>NZ_CP012673.1:6462500-11950000 GCF_002950945.1 Sorangium cellulosum | reverse complement strand
CGGGCGGGCGCGCCGAGCACCGACCAAGGTGCCATAAGGTCTCAGCAGGCTCGAGGCTGCAGGCGCGCCTTGTGTGGCGCGCAACGAAACGTCCCAGCTGGCGAGGCCCGAAGGGAGACATGCCGGGCGGTGTTCCCAGCGCAAGCTCCCTCGTCCCAGTCTTGCCGGATGGCCAGCGCCCGCCCGCCCCCGCCGCGCGGCCCCACCCGCCGGCGCGTTCCGCTTGGCACTACCTCTTTGCGGCCTGCCGCACAGCCCGGACGTTATGAATGAGGGCGCCCCTGCCGACCTGCGCGGAGGATCAGATCCCCGACGAGCGCAGTCCAGCCGGTCTGGTGCGATGCGCCGAGCCCCGCGCCGGTGTCGCCGTGGAAGTACTCGAAGAAGAACAAACGGTCCCGGAAGTGGGGATCGCGCTGGAACAACGGGTGCTCGCCATACACCGGGCGGCGACCCTCCCGGTCTCGCTCGAAGATCGCGACCAGACGTCGCGCGAGCTCGTGCGCTCCGTCGCGCAGGGTGCGCGGACCGTAGCCGCCGATGGGCGGGATCGTGAGCACGTCGCCGAAGCCGTGATCGAGCCGGAGCAGCGAGCGATAAAGAAGATAGCCGAGCGGGTACCAGATCGGGCCACGCCAGTTGGAGTTGCCTCCCTTCATGCGCGTGACCGATTCGCCTGGCTCGTAGCCGACCGTGTGATGCGCCTGGAACTCATCGAGCCCAAGCCGGACAGGCGCGGCCATGTGCTCCTTGGAGAGTGAGCGCGGGCCGAACGGCGAGAGAAACTTGTCCTCATCGAACAGGTGCATGAGCACCCGCTCCAGACGGCCAGGCGTCACCGCAGAGAGCACCTGGCGGCCATCCGGACGCACCGTGATGGCCTCGGCGAGCGCGGGGTTCTTGCGGAGGAACCACTCGGTCCGGCGCCGGAAATTCGCGAGCTTGCCGTAGATCTCCGGCGTGATGACGTGCACCGCGCAGAGAGGGATGAGGCCCACCGCCGAGCGGATCTTGAGGTGCCGCGACCTGCCGCCCGCGGCCAGGATGTCGAAGTAGAAGCCGTCCTCCTCGGACCAGAGCGGCAGCCGACCGTCGGTCGCATGATGGAGCGCGTGCGCGATCCGCAGGAAGTGCTCGAAGAACTTGCTGGCCAGATCCTCGTACGCAGAGTTGTCGAGCGCGAGCTCCAGCGCGATACGCATGAGGTCGAGGCAGTACATGGCCATCCACGCAGTGGCGTCCGCCTGCTCCAGGCGCATCCCCGGAGGGAGGCGCTCGCTCCGATCGAAGAGCGAGATGTTGTCGAGGCCAAGGAACCCCCCCTCGAACACGTTGTTCCCCTCGGCGTCGCGCTTGTTGACCCACCAGGCGAAGTTGATGAGGAGCTTGTGGAACACGCGCTCCAGGAACACCCGGTCGCCCACGCCGCGCTGCTTGCGCTCGATCTTGTAGAGCTGGTACGTCGCCCAGGCGTGCACCGGGGGGTTCAGGTCGGAAAACTCCCACTCGTACGCCGGCAGCTGCCCGTTCGGGTGCTGGTACCACTCCTTGACCATCAGCTTCAGCTGCGCCTTCGCGAGATCGATGTCGATCGAGGCCAGCGCGACCGCATGGAACGCGAGATCCCAGGCCGCGAACCAGGGGTACTCCCAGGTGTCGGGCATCGAGATCACGTCGGCCACGGAGATGTGCCGCCAGTGCATGTTGCGGCCCCGGAGCCGCTCGGGCGGCGGTGCCTCGACGTCACCGCGGAGCCACGTGTCGACGTCGTAGTGATAGAACTGCATCGTCCAGAACAACCCCGCCGCCGCCTGGCGCTGGATGGCGCGGCGATCCTCCGAGAGATGAGGGCCCTGGACGGCCAGGTAGAACTCGTCCGCCTCCTTGCGCCGCGTCTCCAGGAGCTCGTCCGCGCAGTCGAACGGTCGCTGGATCACTTCCTGGGTGAGCCGCAGCAGGATCCGCCGGCTCCCGCCCGGCGGCACCTCGAGGCGATGCCAGCTCGCGGCCTTCGTGCCGCGCCGCTCCGGGTTCACCCGCCCCGCGTCGCCGTGAACCACACGGTGGTGAAACGCATCCTTGACGTACGGCGTGCGCGACGGGGCGCCGTGGAGCCGCTCGTGGTTCGTCTCGTTGTTCGTGAACAGAAGCTCCGGACTGCCCTCGATGTACAGATGATGCGCGCCCTGCTCCGGGTGCGCCGCGCGCAGCATCACGTGGCCAGCGTCGGTCTGCATGGCCCGGATCTCCGGGATCGGACCGGGCGGCTCGCTCCAGGACCAGGTGTTGCGGAACCAGAGGTGCGGGAGCACGTGGATCGGCGCGGCCTCGGGGCCGCGGTTCACCACGGTGATGACCATCAGGATGTCGCTCGGGCTCCGCTTCGCGTACTCGACGAACACATCGAAGTACCGGTCCCCGTCGAAGACGCCGAGGTCAGGGAGATCCACCTCGCTGTCCGACAGGCCGCGCACGCGCGCCGCGGCAATGAGATCCTCGTACGGGAACGGCCGCTGCGGGTACCGGTACAGGTAACGCAGGTAACTGGAGGTCGGCGTCGCGTCCTCGTAGTAGTAGATCTCCTTGACATCCTCGCCGTGGTTGCCTTCCGGACCGGTCAGACCGAAGGCCCGCTCCTTCAAGATCGGGTCCTTCTCGTTCCAGACCGCGACGGCGAGACACAAGATCTGGTGCCGATCGCAGAGGCCGCCGAGGCCGTCCTCGTTCCAGCGATAGGCGCGGCTCCGTGCGTGATCGTGCGGGAAGAAGCCCCACGCATCCCCGGTAGCGCTGTAGTCCTCGCGCACCGTGCCCCACGCCCGCTCCGACAGGTACGGGCCCCAGTGCTTCCAGCGGAGGAGGCGCTCGCGCTCCTCATCGAGGCGGCGGTGCTCGGCGGTGGACGCGACGCGGACAGTCCTCGTCATGTCCTCCACGCTAGGCCACTCCGGCCGAGCCGTCGAGGGCACGGCCGTGCGCGACGGACTACTCGGTGCGCTTGATGATGTGGAATCCGAACGGCGTCTCGACGACCTCGCTCACCTCGCCGATCTTCAAGGAGAAGGCGATGTCCGAGAAGCTCTTGACCATCGTGCCGCGCTGGAACACCCCGAGGTCACCGCCGCGCTCCGCGGCCCCGGGCTCATCGCTGTACTCGGCCACCACCTGGTCGAAGCTCGCCCCGCCGCGGACCTTGACGAGCGCCTCCTGGGCCCGCGCGCGCGCCTCCTCTCGCGTGCGACGGATGCCCTCGGGCTTGCTCTTCGAGCCGTCGTGCATGACGAGGATGTGCCGAGCGCCGATCTCCTTGGGCTGGCTCGCCAGGAGCGCCCGCTCCCGCGCGAGCGCCGCGTCCTCCTCGGCCGCCCGGACCGGCGCGGAGACCGCGAGGCCACCGCCGACCCAGGACGGCGAGGTGGCCAGCGTCCCGCAGGCGGTCACGCAGCAGGCGGCCGCGCAGCAGGCAGCCACGCGGAGGAGCGCGAGGGGAGAACACGCCGAGAGCGCGTGGACAAACACGGCGCGGACGTCAGGGGTACGCATCGGCGCGGAGACTGCCGCGACGGGATAGCGCCCGCAACCCTTCCCGTCCGCCGAGCCCCGCTCAGCGGAGCACCATGACCGGCACGAAGGCCCAGCTCCCCGCGGGCACGTTCACCCGGACGCGCCGCACCTCGCCCCGGACGCTCACCACCACCTCGTGCGCGCCGGCGCGGACCCGGGTGCGCGTGATGGCGATGCGCGCGGGGAGCGTCGACCAGCCGCGCGTGTCCGGCGTGTCGAGGGCGCTCAGCGTCGCGCTCGTGAGCAGGCCGGCGAGCAGCCCGAGCGGCCCCGAGTCCTCCGCCGCAGCCTCCGTCGCGCCCTGGGCAACCTCGCCGGCGGCGACGCGGGCAAGGGTCCTCGTGATGGCCGACAGGATGACGGTCCCTTCGCTCCTCTTCCAGGCGGAGCGCACCTGCGCCTCGACGTCGAGGGCCTGCTCCATGCGCTGCGGGCGCCCGTCGAGCTTCAACGTCGGGATCGAATAACCGCCCTTGCCCCGGGCGAGCGTCGGGTAGTTGATCCACGTGACGAGCCCCTTCGCCGCGAGCGCGTTCGCCCGCGCGCGATCCGTCGGGCTGATGTCGTCCGCCACCAGCGTGAGCGCGAGCCCGATCGGCAGCCGCTGCGGCACCTTCTGCGGCACGCGCCCGAAGCCGACCACCACGACGAGCTCCGCCTCTCCGGTCTCGCCGAGCGGCGGCAGCGGATCGACGCCCTCGATCAGCGCCGCGATGCGAGGAGATCTCGGCTCCCCGCGCGTGAGCGCGCGGAGCGGGGAGCGGAGCGAAGGATAAGGCCCATGCCGGAGCGCGTCGTCGTAGTGAAGGAGCGCCTCGTCAGGCTGGCCGCTCTTCTCGAAGGCGAAGCCGGCGAGGTAGCTCCCGAGGCCGATGAGCGCCGTCTCCTCCTCGTGATCGCGCAGGTAGTTCTGCATCACCACGAGGCGGCGGGCCTCGACCCTGGCCCCGCTGAGGTCGCGCTGGGCCAGGTAGTTCATCATGTTGACGGTGTTGATGAGCAGCTTCTCGTAAGCAGGAGCCTTGTACGGGCCCGCGTCGTCCGAGAAGAGGTATTTCCCGAGGGCGTCGGCCGCGCCGCGGGACATGTCGAGCAGGTCGATCGACTTGTCCGCCGTCCCGAGATCGCGCGCGGACAGCTTGTAGCGGTCCATGCTGAGCAGGACGTTGCCGCGGTCGAGCAGGAGGAGCGCGTTGTCGCCCTCGAGCGACGGGAGCTCGGCGGTCGTGTCGACCTCCAGCTCCTCGTTCAGCGCGGCGACCGCCTCGGCGGGCGCCCCGCGATCGAGCGCCTGGAGCGCGGTGCGCACACGATCCTCGTGGCCCGCGCAGGCGGCTTGTCCCAAGCCGAGGAGCAGCGCGAGGGGAGCCAGGACCGTGCGCGTGCGTCCCCAGAGGCTCGCGTGCCGCCTGAGCATCACTCCTGGATGAGCGCCTTGGTGAAGGCGGCCCTGTTCTGCCAGGCCACCGCGCTCGTGGCGACCTCGATGAGCTGCATGAACATGAAGTACTGGACGCGGCGCTCGTCCTCGGTGCGCTCGTCGGACGTGAAGACCTTGCCCGTGATGTAGTACTGCGCGCCGAGCTGCCGGTTGTACTCGGCGATGTGGCTCGGGTCGAACCCGCCGCCGTGCTGCTTCTCGATCTCCGCGATCATCTGCTGCTGCCGCTCGACGCTCACCACGGTGACCAGACCCGTGTTGACCATGTACGTCTCGATATCGGACAGGAGCGCCTGCAGCTGGCTGTCGATGTGCTCGCTCGTCTGGTTCGACAGCGGATAGATGGCGAGGGTGGGCCGGGAGCCGTCATGCGCCCAGGCCTTGGCGACGGGAGACGCCATCAACGACTTCAGGTTCTCGTGAAGGAGCTGCTCGATGTCGCGCTTGTCGATTCCCGTGCTCATCGCCGCGTCGTCGAGCCCCTCGACCTGAGAGCCGCGGACGTAGGTCGGTCCGCAGCCGACGGACGTCGAGGCGAGCACGAGCGCCGCGAGCAGCGCGGCCGGACAGATGCTGGACGAACTGGGCATGGACACTCCGCAGGGTCAGGACGGCCGCATCCTAGCAGGCAAGGTGTGCCCTGGAGCGGTCATCGGGCGGAAATCGTGCTCCGCCACGTTGCTTGCGCCATTGACGTCGGTTGCGTCGGTTGCGCCGGTCACGCCGTTTACGTCGGCGGAGCGGACTTTCTTCCTCGCTTCAACGCGAGCAGCGCGAGCAGCGCGAGCGCAGGCGCGGCACCGCCGTGGCCACCCGCGATGGGACGGTGCGCGCACGAGAGCCAGCGCTCGTCGAGCGGCGGATGCGCAGGGAGGCGCTCCGTCCAGCCGGGCGCCGCGGCCCACCAGGGAACGTCGTAATCGCCAGCGTCCGCGGCGCGCCTCGCCTCGGCGACGAGCCACTCGCGATGGGCGATCAGCCCGCCGTAGATCGGGTCGGAGCAGCCGGACGGGCCGCGCGAGGTCACGCCGATGATCCGGCCCGCCGCGTCGAGCGCCGGTCCGCCGGAGTCGCCGCTGCAGATGCCGCTCTCGCCGCGCCACTCGCTCCCGGTGACGCGCTCCTGGCTCCCGCAGCCGTACCCCACGCACTCGACGCGGAGCCCGTCGCGGCGCCTGCGCGCGCCGCCGTTGCGCGCCCTGCCCTCCGTGTCGCCGAAGCCCACGGCCGAGTAAACCTCGCTCACCTCGGGCGGGCGATCGAACCGGGGCGCGAGAGGGGTCACCTCGCTGCCGCGGACGGGCGAGGACAAAACGACGAGCGCGACGTCGCGTCCGCACACGGCGTTGCCGTCGGGCGGGCTGAGCACCGCGCGCGCGGCGATCCACGGGGCGTCCGTCGCCCACAGGGCGCTGCCGAGCGTGGCGTAGACCTGCGCAGGCTCGACCGGCTGGCCGAACGTCGCGGTCTTGCAGGCGATGAGCTTCGGCGCCTCGGCGACGCAGTGCTGCGCCGTGAGCACCAGGTCGGGCGCGATCAGCGCGCTCGAGCAGGTCCGCGAGACCCTCCCGCCCTCATCGGTGACGAGCAGCCCGGTGACCGCGCGGTCTCCGCTGTCCGGATAACCTCCCTTGATCTCCAGCGCGGCCTCGGCGGCGTCTTCGCCATGCAAGCCGGGCTCCTCCGCGCTTGCCGCGCAGCCGGTCAGCGCGGCGGCGAGCAGACTTCCAGCGCGGATGCTCCTCGCGGTGTGGTTCCGGCACACGGCCAGGCGCCGTTGCACGGCACCTGCCAGGCTGGGCTGTGCATCGGGGTGTTCCTCGAGGAGGGAGTTCCTCGAGGGGGAAGGGCGACGTCGCCGCACAGCGCGCGCCCTCGCCGGGCGGCGCCACGCCGCGCGAGCGCGGCGCGTAAACCGGCGCGTCAGCTGACCACGATGTTCACGATCTTCCCGGCTACGTAGATGAACTTCTTTACCTGCTTGCCCGCGGCCAGGGCGGCCACGGTTTCCAGGGCCAGCGCGGCGCTCCGGGCTTCCTCCTCGGAGGCCGCCTTGGCCAGCATCACCCGCCCGCGGACCTTTCCGTTCACCTGGACGGGGATCTCCAGGACGTCATCGACGCAGAGCGCCTCGTCGTACGTCGGCCAGGGCTCGTAGCTGAGCGAGCGCTCGTGCCCCGTGAGCCGCCACAGCTCCTCCGCGAGGTGCGGCGCGAACGGGGACACGAGGAGGATCAGCCGGAGCGCCGCCTCGCGCGGCGGCGAGGGCATCGCGCTCAGGTGGTTCACGAAGACCATCATCGCGGAGATCGCGGTGTTGAACGCCATCGCCTCGATGTCGCCGGTCACCTTCTTGATGGTCCTGTGGAGCTGCCGGCTCGTCGCGTCGTCCATCCCGTCCGAGAGCGGCCGCGTGCACGTCGCGAAGACGCGGTCCCGGAACCGGACCACGCCCTGGATCTGCCCCGATTGCCAGGGCTTCACCGCCTCGAGCGGGCCCATGAACATCTCGTAGAGCCGCAGCACGTCGGCGCCGTAGGCCCGCACGATGTCGTCGGGGTTGATCACGTTGCCCCGCGACTTCGACATCTTCTCGTTGTCCTCGCCCAGGATCATCCCCTGATGGACGAGCTTCACGAAGGGCTCCGGGTGCTTCACGCGGCCGAGGTCGTAGAGCACCTTGTGCCAGAAGCGCGCGTAGAGGAGGTGGAGCACGGCGTGCTCCGCGCCGCCGACGTAGAGGTCGACCGGCATCCACGCGTCGTAGGCCTCCTTCGAGAAGGGCTCGGCGTCGTTCAGCGGATCGAGGAAGCGCAGGTAGTACCAGCACGACCCCGCCCACTGCGGCATCGTGTTCGTCTCGCGCGCGTACCACGCGCCGTCCTGCTGGAAGAACCGCCAGTCCACCGCGCGCGCCAGCGGGCCGGCCGGGTCGTCGCCAGGACGGAAGTCGGCGAGCGGCGGCAGCTCGAGGGGCAGGCTGGCCTCGTCCACCGCGATCGGCCGGTCGTAGCGGATCGTGTGCGCGTCGCCCTTCCTGGGATCACCGCCGGGATCGGCGAGCTCGACCGGGAAGTAGATCGGGATCGGCTCGCCCCAGTAGCGCTGGCGCGAGAAGACCCAGTCGCGCAGCTTGTAGTTCACCTCGCGCTTGCCCCGGCCGAGCGCCTCGAGGCGCGCGATGACCGCGCGCTTGCACTCGTCCGTCTTGAGCCCGTCGAACTCGCCGCTCCGGACCGCGACGCCCGGCTCGACGTAGGCGGCCTCGAGCTGATCGTGCAGCGCGCCGTCGGGGCTCACGACCTCGACGATGGGCAGCCCGTAGGTGCGCGCGAACAGGAAGTCGCGCTCGTCGTGCCCGGGCACCGCCATCACGGCGCCGGTGCCGTAGCCGCCGAGCACGTAGTCCGCGACCCAGATCGGCACCTCCGCGCCCGTGATCGGGTGCACCGCGACGAGGCCCGTGTCGACGCCGGTCTTCTCCTTCGCGGCCCCGGCGACGCGCTCGCGATCGCTCTTGCTCGACGCCGCGGCGACGTACGCGCGCACCGCCTCGCGGCGCGGCGCGGACGTGCCGCCCTCCGAGGACGTGATCCAGCCGGTGAGCGGGTGCTCGGGCGCGAGCACGACGTACGTCACGCCCATCAGCGTGTCGGGGCGGGTCGTGAACACGCTCAGCGAGCCCTGGCTCCACCCCTTGACCTCGAACGTGATGAGCGCGCCCTCGGAGCGGCCGATCCAGGCGCGCTGCATCGCGAGCGTCCCCTCGGGCCAGTCGACCAGGCGGAGATCCTCGACCAGGCGATCGGCGTACGCGGTGATGCGGAGCATCCATTGCCGGAGCGGCGTCCGGTAAACCGGGTGGTTGCCGCGCTCGCTCTTGCCGTCGCTCACCTCCTCGTTCGCGAGGACGGTGCCGAGCGCCGGGCACCAGTTCACGCTCACCTCGTCCTGGTACGCGAGGCCCTTCTTGAAGAGCTGGAGGAAGATCCACTGCGTCCAGCGCACGTAACGTGGATCGGTCGTGGCGAGCTCGCGCGACCAGTCGTAGCTGAAGCCCAGCATCTTGAGCTGGCGCTTGAACGTCGCGATGTTCCGCGCCGTCGTGTCGGCCGGGTGCGTGCCGGTCTCGATGGCGTGCTGCTCCGCCGGGAGGCCGAAGGCGTCCCAGCCCATCACGTGCAGCACGTCGATCGCGCGCATGCGGTAGTAGCGCGACACGATGTCGGTCGCCGTGTACCCCTCGGGGTGGCCGACGTGCAGACCCGACCCGGAGGGGTAGGGGAACATGTCGAGCACGTAGCGTTTCTCGCGGGCGCCGCCCGCGCTGCGGACGGCCCGGAAGACCTCGCCCTCCTCCCACGCGCGCTGCCAGCGCGGTTCGACCTCGGCGTGATCGTAGCGCGCGGGCTCGCGCGGCTCAGCGGATGAAGGTTCGGTGCGGGGGCCCATCGTCTCGGCGGCCATATCGCGACGTGCCATAGCACTGTGCCGCCGCGGTCGACAGCCGCCCCGCGGCGACGGGAGGCCGCTCCCCCGCGCGGACAGCCGGCGCCGCGGCGCGCTCTCGCCATGTCGAGAGTTCCCGGCAAGCGTGGACAGCGCCTCGGCTGCGGGCTCTGCCGTCCCCGGCTCCCGCGCGGTGTGGTCGCGCGCGGTCCGCTGCGGCATGCGCGTCGCCGGCGGCGCGAGCGCAGAGGCGGGGAGGGGGGCGCACGATCTCCACGGAGGGCGCGCGCTCGCCGCGCGGCGGGCCGAGCGCGCGCCCTCGCCGCGCCGTTCTTCGTCCGCGACGGTCGGCGTGGCCGGCGTCTTCCTTCGCGTCGTCGGCGCAGCGGCGCCTCGCGCGGTGGCGGCGACGCGTCAGCCGCGGCGGGGCGGCGCGTCAGTAAGGATGGCCGGACACCGGGACTTGGGAGTAGATTGAAAGCGCTGTTCCGCTTCGATGTGGGGCGGAGGGTCCGCGTGGGCGGGTTCCTCCGAGGCACGCGGATGACCGACAAACACGTTCCATGGGGAGCCCCGGAAAATGAGTGGGCGGCGCACGCAGGCCGACCGCACTCGCCTGCGCATGGCGCGGGGATCCCCTTCCGGCCTTTGCCCGTTCCCCCCTTGACGGCGCCCGGGGCGCTGCACCCGCTCTCGTCCCAGTACGCGCTGAGCCCTCTTCTTCAACAGCTTCAGCCGCACGGCGCGCCTGCGTTCGCCGCGCCCGCGGCCCCCGTGCCGGCATTCGCCGGGTCAGGTCCCGCCGGGGCGGCGTTCCCCGAGCCGCCACCGCCCCCGGCGGCGTTCGCCGGGCCGGGCTCCACCGGGACGGCGTTCCCCGAGCCGCCGCCTCCTCCTCCGGGGTTCGCTGGGCCGGGCTCCACCGGGGCGGCGTTCCCCGAGCCGCCAGGGTTCGCCGGGCCGAGCTCCACCAGGGCGCCGTTTCCTGAGCCGCCGGGGTTCGCCGGGCCGATCCCGCCCGGCGCGGCGTACGCCGGGTCGACCTCACCTGGCGCGGCGTATCCAGCGACGGCGCCGCCCGCGCCGGGGTTCGCCGGGCCGGTTCCCTCCGGGGCGGCATTCCCCGAGGCGAGCCCGTCGGCGCCGGGGCTGACAGCGGCGGCTCCGCACGGCGCGCCTTTCGCCGCACCCGCCCAGCCGCCGGCCCCGGTGCGACCTCCGTCTCCCTCGCCGGCCGTCTCTGCGCGCGGAGGAACCCTTCCTCCCGGGATGGTCTCCCAGCAGGACGTGCTCTCGGCGAGCGGCGTCTTCTCTTCGACTGCGCTCCCGTTCGTCCAGGCGCCGCAGTCGGAGCGCGTGCCCCCGAGCCAGATGGCCTTCCAGCCCGCTCCGAACACCGAGCGGATGGGAACGAGCGCTGCTCAGCCGCCTGCTCCCGCGGCCGTGCCGCCGTCGTTCGCCGGTCCCGCGTTCGGTTCCGCCGGGGTCCCGGCGGCGCCGGAGCACGCGCGAGCGCCCATGCCCTCTCCCACGGGAGCGCCGGTTCAACCGGGGCTGCCGGTCGCGGCGGCGCCTGCGCCTGCGCCGGGGGCGGCGCCCGCGCCAGGTCCACCGCAGGCGGTGGGCGCTGCGCCCGGCGCGGTGGGCGCTGCGCCCGGCGCAGCAGCGCACGGCGCGCCGCCAATGGCCGGCGGGTGGGACGGCGCCGCCATGCCGCCTGCCGAGAGCCCATGGGCCACCACGTCGGCGCGCATCGATCTGCCGGCGCTCCCCTCGTCGTTCGCGGCGGAGCGCGAGGCGCCGCAGCCAGCGGTCGCCCCCGCGCCGCCGCGGAAGGAGGGGGGCGGCAGGACGCTCGTGATCGTGCTCAGCGTCGTCCTGGCGGTCGCGGTGCTGGCGCTCGTCGGGATCTCGCTGTGGCAAAGCATGGGCGGCGGCGGGCCCATCAAGGTCGACTACAAGGAGCATCCTCCCGCGAACGCCGAGGTGGAAGCGGCGCCGACCGCCAGCGCCACGGCGGTCCCCAGCGCCCCCGCCGCGCCGCGCCCGGCGCCGCGCCCGCGACCGAAGGGCGACGACTTCTACGAGTCCCTCGACAAGGAAAAGAGCACGCGCTGAGCCGGCGCGGCGCGGGCCGCGCGCGCCGCCGGCGATTCGTTGGCCCTGCGCGCCGTTCCGTGCTGGTGATCGCCACGCCATGGCGACGCCGATCCCGCAGAACCTCGCCCCCTTCACCCTCGACGAGCTGGCGCGCGCGACCGGCGGGCGCGTGCTCAGGGCCGGACCGGACGCGCGCGGCGTCTCGACCGACAGCCGCACGATCGCGCCGGGAGCGGCGTTCGTCGCGCTCGTCGGCGAGAGCTTCGACGGCCACCGGTTCCTCGACGCCGCGGCGCAGCGCGGGGCGGCGGCGTTCGTCGTCTCGCGCGAGGTCGCCCTGCCGCCCGCGGGGGGCGTGGTGCTGGTCAAGGACGGGCTCGCGGCGCTCGGGGCGCTCGCCAGAGCGCACCGCGAGCGCTGGCGGACCGCCGCCCACCCGGCCGGGCCCCGGGCGATCGTCGCCGTGGGCGGCTCCGCCGGCAAGACGACGACGACGCGGACCCTCGCGGCGCTGCTCGCGGGCGCGGAGCGCGGCGACGTGCACGCCACCGCAGGCAACCTCAACAACGCCGTCGGGCTGCCGATGACGCTGCTCGGCCTCGAGCCGCGCCACCGCTTCGCCGTCGTCGAGATCGGCACCAACCAGCGCGGGGAGGTCGCGACCCTCGCGCGGATCGCGGGGCCGGACCTCGCCGTGCTGACCTCCATCGGCGTCGAGCACACCGAGGGCCTGGGCACACTCGAGGACGTGGCCGCCGAGGAGGGGGATCTGCTCGCCGCGCTGCCGCCCGCAGGCGTCGCGCTCGGCAACGGCGATGACGCGATGGTGGTCGAGCAGCTCGGGCGAGCCGGAGCCTCGCGCCGGATCACCTACGGCTTCGGCGCGCGCGCGAAGGTCCGGATCGTGGGCAGGAGGCAGGTCGGGGTGCGCGGCAGCGCCGTGCGGCTCGACCGGGACGGCGAGGCGCTGGAGCTCGTGATCCCGCTGCTCGGGGAAGCGGGCGCGCTGGCCGCGGCGGCGGCGGTCGCGGCGGTCGAAGCGGCGCTCGGCGAGCGGCTCTCGGCGGAGCTGGTCGCCCGCGCCGCCGCGGGGCTCGCGCCGCCGGGCGACGGGCGCCTGTCGGTCCTCGAGCTGCCGGGCGGCACCGTGGTCATCGACGACAGCTACAACGCGAACCCCCTGTCGATGCGCTCGTCGCTCAAGACGGCGGCCGAGATGGCCGAGGCGCTCGGGAAGCGGCTGGTCCTGCTGCTCGGGGAGATGCGCGAGCTCGGCGCGCTCGCGGCGGCAGAGCACGACGCGCTCGGCGAGCAGGTCGGCACGCTGCGCCCGGCCGCGCTGATCGCCGTCGGCGGCGAGGCGGCGCGGATCGCGCGCGCCGCCGAGGCGTCCGGCGTCCAGGCGTCGTTCGTCGGCGACTCGGACGCCGCCGCGGCGCGCGCGATCGAGATCGTCGAGCGCGGCGATCTTGTGCTCGTGAAGGGCTCGCGCGGGATCAGGATGGAGCGGATCGTCCACGCGCTCGCGGGGTCGCTCGCCAGCCGCGGAGGCGGGGCTCCCCCGCCGGCGTGAGCGCGCGGCGGCCGTCGCGCGCTCACGCCGCGATCACGCGCCGAGCGCGGACCGCACCTCGGCGACGGGCCGCCCCACCCACAGCTTCGCCTCCTCGTTGCTGCAGAAGGAGCGCGCGATCATGCGATCGACGTAGAGCGTGCCGCGGAGGTGATCGACCTCGTGCTGGAGGATCCGGGCGGGCCAGCCGGTCGCCTCCCAGCGGACCTCTTTGCCGTCCTCGTCCACGCCGCTCACCTCGACGGACAGATCGCGCTCCACGAGCGCCATGTAGCCGGGGACGCTGAGGCAGCCCTCGAAGAACGTCGCGCGGCCGGCGCCGGCCGCGCCCGGGAGCGACGGACCGAGGACCTTCAACGTCGGGTTGATGATCACCTTGAGCGGGAAGGGCACGCGGCCGCGCTCGGCGCGCTCGGCCGGGGTGAGCCGGGCCATCAGCTCCTCGCCGTCCTCGAGCACGATCACCTGCAGGCCGACGCCGATCTGCGGCGCCGCGAGGCCCACGCCAGGCGCCTTGCGCATGGCGGCGACCATCGTCGCGATGAGCTGCTTGAGCTGCTTGGTCCCGATCTCCTCGGGCGGGACGGGCGCGGCGGGCTTCCGCAGGACGGGTTTGCCGGCGAGGACGATCGCGGGGAGCTCCATGCAGCCGGGATGGACCGGCGCCCTCGCGCGCGCAAGGGCGGTCGCCCCGGATCGCGCGCCGCCGTGGATGTCCTCGCGCCGGGCCGGGGGTGAGGGTAGAGGAGCGGCGCCGGGCCCACCCCGGCCCCGTCCATGCCAGCGCCCCCCCCCGATCTCGCCGGCCCGCGCGGACGCCCCGCGCCGGCCGCTCCATCTCCTCGTCGCGCTCGCCCTCGCGGTGATGACGCTCGCCGCCTTCGCCGCCGTGACGCTGCGCCTGAGGCTCGAGCCGAACGTCGCCTCGCTGCTGCCCGAGCGCGGCGACGCCGCGGCGCTGCGCCGGTACGTGCGCGGGTTCGGGGGCGGCGACCTCGGCGTCGTCATGGTCAAGGGGGACGACCCCGACGAGAACGCCGCCGCGGCGGCCGAGATCGCGCGGGCCCTCGCGGCGCGCCCGACCGTGCAGCGCGCGGCGGACCGGATCGACGCGTCGCGCGCGCTCGATCCGTGGCTCGCCTTCCGCCACGCGGACGCGCGCGTGCTCGAGCGCCTCCGCGCGGCGCTCTCGCCCGAGGGGATGCGGGAGCGGCTCGCGGAGACGCGCGCCATGCTGCTCGCGCCCGGCGGCGGCGCCGCCTCCGACGCGATCGCGGCCGACCCGCTGCGCCTCGCGCAGCTCGTCTTCGAGTCCGCGGACATCGGCTCCGGCGTGCGCGCGCAGGCGGACGGCGCCTTCGCCACGGACGACGGCAAGGTGCACCTCGTCCTGGTGCAGCCGGCCGGGCAGGCGCTCCGCGGCGCCGACGCGCGCGCCTTCGTCGCCGACGCGGAGGCCGCGCTCGCCCCGATCCGCGCGGCGCACCCGCGGATCACCCTCGGGCTCACCGGCGGGCACGCGATCGCCGCGGCCACCGAGCGGATGCTCACGCGCGACCTCGCCATCTCGGGGTCGCTCTCGATGCTGCTCGCGTCCGCCGTCTTCGCGCTGCTCTTCCGGCGCCTGCGCGCGCTCGCCGCGGTGATGCCGCCGCTCGTGCTCGGGACCGTGTGGACCGCGGGGCTCGCGACGGCGTTCCCGGGCGGGCTCAGCGCGATCGCGGTCGCGTTCATGTCCGTGGTCGTCGGCGTCGGCGTCGACACCGGCGTCCACGTCTACGCCGCGCTGCTCGAGGCGCGGCGCGAGGGCCTCGCGCCGGAGGCGGCCGCGCGCGCGGCGCGGGCGCGGACCTCCCGCGCGGTGCTCGTCGCCGCGGTCACCGCGGCGGCGGCGTTCGGGGCCCTGGCGCTGTCGGACATCAACGCGCTCCGGCAGCTCGGCCTGCTGTGCGCTGCGGGGGAGGTGCTCACGGCGATCGCGATCGTCGTCGTGACGCCGGCCGTCGGCGCGCGGCTCGAGCGGGGGACCCCGCCGCCGGAGGCGCCGGCGCGCTGGCCCGACGGCCTCTACCGGCTCACCCGGACCCGCGGCCGCGCGCTCGCGGTCGCGGCGCTCGCGGCGCTGCCCATCGCGGCCGTCGCCCTCGGCGCCGCGCCGCCGCTCGCCGCGTCGATCGTCGCGATCCGGCCGGCCAAGCTCGAGCCCCTCCAGGTGCAGCAGGCGATCTTCGACGCGTTCGGCGGCAGGCGCGGCCAGTGGGTGGTGCTCGTCGCGGACGGCGCAGAGGAGCGCGCCCGGGCGCGGGCCGACCGGATCGCCGAGCGGCTCGCCGCGATGAAGGCCGACGTCGAGGCCGTCGACGCGCTCACCGCCCTCGCGCCCGCCGCGTCGACCCAGGCCGAGCGGTTCGCCGCGCGCGACGCGCTCGACCTGCCCGCGAGGGCCGACGAGCTCGAGCGGGCGCTCCGCGACACCGGCTTCGCCCCCGAGCGCTTCGCGGCGGTGCTCGAAGGCATGCGCTCGCCGCCGCGGCAAGAGGTGGCGCTCGCCGATCTGGAGCGCGGCCCCGCGGCCATCCTTCTCTCGCGCTACCTCGGGGCGGATTCGGGCGAGGCGCTCGTCGCGGTGTACGTGCGGCCCCGCGAGGCCGGCTCGGTCGAGCGGATCGAGCGCGCCATCCGCGAGGCGGACCCGCGGGCGATGCTCACCGGCTACACCCGGCTCGAGGCGTCGCTCCGCGAGACGCTCGCGCACGACATGCCGCGCATCGCCCTGGCCGCGGGGGTCCTCGTGCTGCTGGCGCTCTCGGTCTCCCTCCGCAGCGCGCGCGACATCGCGCTCGCCGCGCTCGTGGTCGCCTCCGAGATCGCCCTCGTCCTCCTGCTCATCCGGGTGCTCGACATCCCCCTGCACGCGTACGACGCGCTCGTCATCCCGGTGCTGCTCGGGATCACCGTGGACGAGGGCATGTTCCTGCTCCACCGCGCCCGCGACATCGAGGCGGAGGGCGGCGGCGACGCGGTCATCCGCGAGACGTTGCGCCGCGAGGGGCCGGCGATCGCCGCCACCGCGCTGACCACCGCCGCCGGGTTCTCCGCGCTCGCGTTCTGCGACTTTGACGGCCTGCGCGATCTCGGCCGGGTCGGCGCGCTCGGCAGCGCCGTGGGCCTCGTGGTCGCGCTCCTCGTGGTGCCGGCCGGGCTGCGGCTCTGGCCTCGACCCCACCGGCGCGCGTAAACTCTCGGCGTTGTCGCCCCGGCGCCTCCTCCTCCTCGCTCTCCTCGCGCTCGCGCCCCCTGCCGCCGCGCAGCCCGCACCCGCGCCGCCGCGCCCGGCCGCGCCGGCGCCGAAGCCGCCGCGCTCGGCCGTCGCCCGCGCCGTCGAGGCGCTCGCGCGCTCGCTCGGCGCGGTGCCCGGCCGCGTGCTCGTGACGGCCGCCCCGCTCTCGTCCGACGCGCCCGCGCCGCGCGGCGCGCAGCTCGCGGCCACCCTCGCCGCCCAGCTCGCCGGCAAGCTCGGCGCGGGCGCGCGAGCGCACAAGGATCCCATCCCGCTGCCCGCCGCGCGCGAGGCCGCGCGCGACGACACGGCGCTCGTCCACCTCGCCGTCGAGATCGCGTCGGGGCGGCTGCGCGTCACCGCCGACGCCTACCCGGTGCCCCGCACCGTCTGGGCGCGCATCCGCGATCCGGAGCCGGGCCCCATCGCCCACGCCTACGCCGAGGCGCCGCTCGACGCGGAGATCCGCAGCTTCCTCGCGCCGATCCCGCTCGTCGCCGTGAAGGTCGACCGCGCGAAGAACTTCGAGGGCGACGTGGTCGCGCTCGCGTGCGGCGATCTCGACGCCGACGGCTCGCTCGAGATCCTCAGCGTGAGCCGCCGGCGCGTGACGACGCTCCGCCTCCGCGGCGGCCGGGTCGTGCCGCTCCAGTCGCGCTCCTGGCCGGACATCGTCGGCGTGCACCCGTCGCCGCTCCGCGAGCCGCTCGCGTTCGCCACGCTCGTCGAGCGCGAGCAGGACGGCGAGCCCCTGCCGCCCTTCGCCGACGTGGGGTTGACCGACCGCGCGCGCAGCGTCCGCTTCGACGGCAAGCTCCAGGCGCTCGCGGAGCTCCCCGGGCTCGCGATCCCGGACGCCGGCGGCTCCGCGTGCGTGGCGACCTCCGGGCCGCTGCTCACCGGCCCGCTCGGGCCGTGCGCCGCCGCGGATCCTCCCCCGGCGACCCCGGCGCTGAGCGGCCGCTACGACGCGTTCGCGTCGGCGCGGCTCGCGTCGGCGCGAGGTGAGCCGTTCGCCGTCTGGGCGACGCGCGAGCGCGGCGCGGTCGAGATCCGGGACAGCGCCGGCCGCCACAAGGTCGTGGGCAGCGCCGGGGCGCAGCTCGCCGTGGGCGATCTCGATCAGGATGGGGAGCCCGAGCTGATCGCCAGCCTCGACGTGCTGGACCCGCTCGAGGACGCCGTCGTGGTCTGGTCGTGGCGCCGCGCGGGCGGCCCCGCGCGTGCCGCGCCCGAGGAGGTCCTGCGCCTGCCGGCGCCGGCCGGGGTGCGCGCCCTCGCGGTCTGCCCGCCCGACGGCGCCGGGCGTGTCCCCTTCGCCGTCGCGACCGCCGACGAGATCTGGGTGGTGCGGTGAGCCTGTCGCTCCCGCGCCGCGCTCTGCTCGGCGGCGCCGCTGCCCTGCTCGCCGCCGCCGCCCTCCCGGCGCCTGCCCGCGCCCTCGGCCGCACCCCGCTCGGCGGCCGCCTCTCGATGCACCTCCCGTGGCCGACGAGCTCGCTCGATCCGCACGAGCTGAACGATCCGGCCGCCGCCCTGTTCGCGTCGGCGATCGCCGACAGCCTGTACGGGACCGACGCGGCCGGGAACCCATATCCGACGCTGGCGGCCGCGCTGCCGTCCCGCGAGGGGGACGCCGCGGTCGTGCGCCTGCGCGAGGGGATGCGCACCGCGCGCCTGCTCAGGCTCGACGGCCGCGACATCCTGAGCTCCGTCGAGCGCGCCCGCGCTCGCGGCGGCGCCGCGGTGCTCGCCGACGTCCCGAGCCCCGCGCGGCACCCGAAGGATCCGCTCGCCGCCGTGTTCCCGCGCGCGGATCCCGCCCGCCTCGCGCGCGCGCTCGCGTCGCCGCTGGTCGCGCTCCTGCCGCGCGGCTTCGACCCCGCGGCACCGGACGGCACGGGCGCCTTCCGCGCCGAGCTCGGCCCGCGGCGCCTCACGCTGACGCGCAACGACGTCGCCGCGCGCGGCCCGGCCTTCCTCGACGCCGTCGAGGTGGTGCGCTCCGACGACCTGACGACCTCGCTCCGCGCGTTCGAGGCCGAGCGCGACGACCTCGGCTGGCTCGGCGCCGGGCTCCACACGAACCGGCGCGAAGCCATCCGCTTCGACCTGGGCGTGGCCGGCTGGATCGTGCTCACCACCGGCCCTGACGCCGGGCCCTTCGGCCAGCCCGGCGTCGCGCAGCGGCTCGTCGACGCATTGCCGCCCGAGCGCCTCGCGCACCTCGGCCTGTTCGCGCTCCCGAAGGCGCACGGCGATCCCGCGTGGGGCGGGCCCCCCGCGGAGCTGCTCGTCGACGAGTCGGCCGCGCATCTCGTCGAGGTCGCCGAGGCGGTCGCGCCGATCCTATCGCGTCCTGGGCACGAGGTCACCGCGACGCCGGTCGCGCGCGCGGAGCTCGGGCGCCGTCGCGCCCGCGGCAAGGCGACGCTCGCGATCGAGCTGGTCCGCCCGCTCGGCCCGGGGCCGCTCCACGCGCTGCTCGCGCTCGCCACCGCCGACAGCCGCGGCCGCGCCCTCGACCTCGCCCGCCACCCGCCGCGGCTCGCCCAGAGCGCCGCGCCGCGCTCGCTCACCGCGACCCTCCGCCTCGGCGTGATCGCCGAGGTCCGGATCGCCGGCGGCGTGATGCCGGACGTGGCCCTCGCGCGCGCGTTGAACGGCGAGGGCTGGGATCTCGGCGCCACGTTCCGCCGCCCCGGGAGGCGCTGAGCCGGCTCCTTTCGAAGCAGCCTCAACCGCGCCGCGGCTGTTCGGGACGTCCGGGCGGCCCGCACGACGACGGGTGCCGCTTCGAGTTGCTTGCGCCGAGGGGACATTTGGTTACTATCGGCTGGTCACGAACGTCACTGGCACTCGACACGACGCTTCTCTTCTCGGGGATCGCGGATTGATCGCGGACTGGACGACGCAACGTGTGGCGCATCGGGGGCTCCTCCCCAGCGCCGCCCTCCCTCGATCCCCCACGGCTCCATCGGGCGGCAGGGCATTGTTCGGCACCGAAGCTGACGCATCTCGCAGAGCCGTGAAGTGAATCAGTGTCATGGGTACTCGCCTCTACGTTGGTAATCTCCCCTTCTCGGCTACCAAGGCCTCCGTGCAGGCAGCGTTCTCGCAGAGCGGCGATGTGACGGACGTGCACATCGTGACCGATCGCGAGAGCGGGCAGTCGCGTGGTTTCGGTTTTGTAACGATGGGCACGCCTGAGCAGGCCCAGCAGGCGATCGAGCAGATGAACGGCGCGCTCATGGACGGCCGTCCGCTTCGTGTGAACGAGGCGGAGGAGCGGGTCCAGCGCGGCGGCGGTGGTGGCGGCGGCGGCGGTTACGGCGGCGGCGGCGGCGGCGGTTACGGCGGCGGCGGCGGCGGTGGTGGCCGGGGCGGTCGTGGCGGTGGCGGCGGCGGTTACGGCGGCGGCGGCGGCGGCGGCGGCGGCGGTGGTCGCGGCGGTCGCGGCGGCCGCGGCGGCGGCGACCGGTACTGATCGGTACTGAGCCGACGTCCTCACGGGCGGCGCCTCTCCTCGGGGGGGCGCCGCCGTTTCGTTTTTGTGCCGCCGTGGTCCGGGCCTCGGACGCCCTCTCCCAGGACGCGCCGCTGCGATGACGCTCCGCGCGGCGGGCGGGCGCCTTCGCGCGCATCTTCGACGACGCGCGACGCGCTTGCTCCTCCGCGGCGCCGGCGTCAGAGACGTGCATGCTGCACGCACCTCGCGCTCGGGGCGCGGCAGCGCGCAGCCGATGCCATCTCCCCTTCCTTTGCAGCACAAATCATCGCCGCGGGCGATCTCGCTCTACTACTTCGGCATCTTCGTCGTCCTCGGCGTGTACCTGCCGCTCTTCCCGAGCTGGCTGGAGGCGCGGGACGTCCGGGGGCTCGCGATGGGGGCGATCGCGGCGACGCTCCCCGCCATGGGCCTCGTCGCGCCGCCGGCGTTCGGCCTGCTCGCCGACGCGCTCGGCGTCCGGGTATGGCTGATCCGCGCGGCCTGCGCCGGCGCCTTCCTCCCGTTCGCGCTGCTCGCGCTCTCGTTCGCGCTCGGCGTCCCGCTCGGCTTCGCCGGCCTCTTCGCCGCGGCGCTCGCGTTCGCGTTCTTCCGGGCGCCGATGTTCATGATGGCCGACGTGGTCGCGATCGAGGCGTCGCTGCGCTCCGGGATCGCCTACGGCAGGCTCAGGCTCTGGGGCTCCGTCAGCTTCGCGGCGGTGGCGGTCGTCGCGGGCGCCTTCGTCGATCCGGCGCGGCCTGCGGCGTTCCCCGCCACGGTCGCCTCCGCGCTGCTGGTCGCGTTCGCGCTGTCGTGGGCGCTGCCCGCGCACGGCGAGGCGCCCTTCCGGCGGCTCGGCCAGGCGCGCGGCGAGCACGACGTCGCGGGCGCCCCGCGTTCGGCGGCCGCCGGAGGCTCGCTGAAGCAGCGCGCCCTCGCCCTCCTCCAGAGCCGCGACTTCCGCCTGTTCCTCGCCGCGTCCTTCCTCGCGCAGAGCGCGAACTCCTCGTACGACCTCTGTTACACGCTGCACCTGCGCGACGTCGGCTTCCCCGAGTCGCTCGTGGGCGTCGCGTGGGCCGTGGGAGTGTCCGGCGAGATCGCGCTCATGGCGTTCTCCGGCCCGCTGCTCAAGCGGTTCACGCCGCCGACGCTGCTCGCGTTCGCGTTCGCCGGCGCCTCGCTCCGCTGGGCGCTCCTCTCGACCGTGCGCTGGTGGCCGGCCCTGCTCGCCATCCAGCCGCTCCACGCCGTCTCCTTCGCGATGATGTGGGTCGCCTCGCTCGCCTACACGAAGGATCGCGCCCCGCCGCAGATCCTCGCCACGGCCCAGGGCCTGTTCTCGGCGAGCGCCGGTGCGGGCTCTGTCATCGGAATGCTCACATGGGGCGAGCTCTACAAGCGCGGCGGCGGCGCCCTCACGTTCGGCATCGCCTCGATCACGGCATTGCTAGCATTCGTCCTGGCTGTGACCTTCGCGCGGTCGACGCGGCGTTCCTTGTCCGGGGGCGCAGTTTTTTCTGCCAGCTCCCAGTAGCGAGGAGTAACGTTACGTTTTCCGCAGCACGCCTAGGCGCGCGCGGGCATTACCTGAACGAGGCGAGCATGTGCGGGATCGTCGGATACGTTGGGTCAAAAAAGGCGGCGCCGATCATCGTCGAAGGGCTGCGCAAGCTGGAGTATCGAGGCTACGACTCGGCCGGCATTGCCATTCATGACGGCAAAGGCATCGAGATCGTCCGGACGCTCGGCAAGCTGATCAAGCTCAGCGAGGCGCTCGAGAAGAGGACCCTCGACGGCACGACGGGCATCGGCCACACGCGGTGGGCGACGCACGGCCGCCCGAGCGAGGTGAACGCCCACCCGCACTCCGCGGGCCCGGTGGCCGTCGTTCACAACGGCATCATCGAGAACCACGTGGCCATCCGGCAGCAGCTGGAGGCGCAGGGGGTCAAGTTCCTCTCCGACACGGACACGGAGATCGTCGCTCACCTCGTCCACCGCGAGCTCCAGAAGGGCGCGAAGTCGCTCTTCGAGGCCGTGCGCGGGTCGCTCCGGCAGGTCCACGGCGCGTACGCGATCGCGGTCGTCTCGCGCGACGAGCCCGGCACGATCGTCGTCGCCCGGTACGGCTCGCCGCTCGTCGTCGGCGCCGGCGAGGGCGAGATGCTGGCCGGCAGCGACATCCCCGCGCTCCTGTCGCACACCCGCGAGATGATCTTCCTCGAGGACGGCGACATCGCCGAGCTGCACGCGAGCGGCGTCCGCATCGAGACCGTGGCCGGCGACAAGGTCGAGCGGCGCGTGAAGCGCATCGACTGGAGCCCCGTCCAGGCGGAGCGCGGCGGCTACAAGCACTTCATGCTGAAGGAGATCCACGAGCAGCCCGACGTCGTCGAGGCGACGCTGCGCGGCCGGATCGATCTCGCCGCCGGCGACGTGCACGCGACCGAGATGGGGGTCACGCCCGAGTTCGCGAAGGAGCTGCGGCGGGTCTACATCGTCGCCTGCGGCACGAGCCACCACGCCGGGATCGCCGGGCGCTACTGGATCGAGCAGCTCTCCAGGGTCCCCACGGTGGTCGAGCTCGCGAGCGAGGTCCGTTACCGCGAGCCGATCTTCTTCCCCGACGACCTCGTGATCGCCATCAGCCAGTCGGGCGAGACCGCCGACACGATCGCCGCCCTCAAGGCGGCGAAGGCGCAGGGCGCCAAGGTGCTCGCGCTCTGCAACGTGCTCGACAGCGCGATCCCGCGCCTCTCCGACGGCGCGCTCTACACGCACGCGGGCCCCGAGATCGGCGTCGCCTCGACGAAGGCCTTCACCACGCAGCTCGCCGCGCTGCTCCTGCTCGCGGTCTACCTCGGCCGCCGCCGCGACTCGCTGTCCGCGGATCGCGGGCGCGAGATCCTCCAGGCCCTCTGGGAAATCCCGAGCCACATGCGCGAGGTCCTCGGCGACGCCGACTACGTGCACGCGATCGCGAAGCGCCTCGTGCACGCGAAGGACGTGCTCTTCCTCGGCCGCGGCCTCGGCTTCCCCATCGCGCTCGAGGGCGCGCTGAAGCTCAAGGAGATCTCCTACGCCCACGCCGAGGGCTACGCGGCCGGCGAGATGAAGCACGGCCCGATCGCGCTCATCGACGAGGCCCTCCCCGTCATCGTCGTCTGCCCGCGCGACGCGCACTACGACAAGACCTTCTCCAACCTGCAGGAGGTCCGGGCGCGCGAGGGGCAGGTCGTCGCGATCGCGACCAAGGGCGACGAGTCGATCCTCGAGATCGCGCAGCACCACGTCTGGATCCCCAAGGTGCCCGACGAGGTGGGGCCGCTCCTCACCGTGCTCCCGCTCCAGCTGATCGCCTATTACGTCGCCAACCTGAAGGGCAACGACGTCGATCAGCCGCGCAACCTCGCGAAGACCGTCACCGTCGAGTAGCGGCGCTCCCCGGGAGCAGGCCCCTCGTCGACGCGGGGGGCGGCCCTCCTGACCGCGCGTTTTCCCGCCGCCGCCGGCGGCCTGGCGCGCGCCGCGGCTATGCTGCGCGCATGCGTATCCCCGGCAGAACGGAGCGGCGGGTCGTCGCGGCCATCCTCGTGACCGCGCTGATCCCGCTGGTCGCGAGCATCGTCGTCGCGAGGACGGTGATCGCGCGGGTGTCGGCGACCGCGTTCCAGCCCGAGTTCGGCGTCCACCTCGACAGGGCGCTCGGCGTGTACGCCGAGCTGGCGGCCGCCCTCAAGCAGGGCATGCGCCTCGAGGCCGAGTCGATCGCCGCCGGCGACGCGCTCCGCCGGGGCGCCTTCGCCGGGGACGCGCGCCTCCTCGATGCCGAGCTCGCGCGCCTGCTCGAGGCCCACCCCACGCTCGTCTCCCTCCGCGTCGAGGTGTGCGACGGCGAGCTCGTCGCCTCGCGGGAGCGCGGGCGCCCCGTGGATCCGGCGCGCGAGAAGACGCTCTCGGTCCGCAGGCCGATCGCGCGCCCCGCGGGCCCGCCCGGCGATCCCGCGCGCGGCGTCGACGATGTCGACGACGTCGACGACGTCGACGACGCCTGCGACGACGACGCGAGGACCCTCGCCGCGACGTTCGCCGCGCCGAGCGCCCGCTTCGACGAGCTCCAGGAGGCGCAGGCGTTCGCGCAGGCGTACCGCGCGCTCGAGCGGGAGCACCGGAAGGAGTACCTCGACGAGAGCTACGGCGACGCCTTCGCCGCGCTGCTCGGCGCGACCATCGTCCTCGCCGTCATCGCCGGCGTGCTCGTGGTGCGGCCCGTGGTCGACCGCATCGCGCGGCTCGCCGCGGCGACCCGGCCCGTCGCGGAGGGCGACCTCTCGGTGCGCGTCGCGCTCTTGGGCAACGACGAGGTCGCGGACCTCGGCCGCGCCTTCGATCGCATGCTCGAGGAGCTCGAGGGCAGCCGCGCGCGGATCGAGTTCCTCAAGCGCATGGGCGAGTGGCAGAAGATGGCCCGGCACCTCGCGCACGAGATCAAGAACCCGCTGACGCCCATCCAGCTCGCCGTGGAGGAGTGCCACCGCCGGTACACCGGCAGCGACCCGGCCTACCAGCGCCTGCTCCAGACGACGCTGGAGGTCGTCGAGGAGGAGGTCGGCACGTTGCGCCGCCTGGTCGGGGAGTTCTCGAGCTTCGCGCGGCTGCCCCAGGCCGAGCTCGAGCCCTCGGATCTCGCGGAGTTCCTGCGCGAGCAGGGCGAGCACTTCGCGGCGTTCGAGGAGGCGGGGCGCGAGCACGCCACGGACGAGGCGCTGCTCGGGCGCATCGATCTCGCGTTTGACGTGCCGGCCGCTCCGATGCCGGCCGCGCTCGACCGGGAGATGCTCCGGCGCGCCCTCGGCAACATCGTGCGCAACGCCGCGCAGGCGCTGCGGGACGCGCGGCAGGGCGCGCGCGGCGCCGGCGCCGCGCAGCCGGCGTCCGCCGTGTGGGGGAGGGTCCGCGTCTCCGCGCGGATCGAGGGGCAGGGCTACGTCATCGCCGTCGACGACGACGGCCCGGGCATCGACCCCGCCGTGCGCGACACGGTGTTCGATCCGTACGTCACCACGCGGTACGACGGCACCGGGCTAGGCCTGAGCATCGTGAAGAAGATCGTGGTCGATCACGGCGGCACGATCGACGTGCTCGACTCGCCGCTCGGGGGCGCTCGCTTCGTGATCCGGCTCCCGCGTGCGGGTACGCCGGCGGCGCGCGCCGCGCTCCGGGTCGAGCGCGAGGACGCGGCAGGCGCGGGAGCACACGGCGCGCCGGGCAGCCCGGAGACGCCGAACGACCGCACGTGACGGCGGGTCCTCGGCTGTCGGCCGAGGCCCCGGCCGCACGAAGTGCACCTCCGGACCGGTCGGCGTTCAGGAGATGCTTGACCAGCCGGCCTCACTTTGCCATGTTCGCCCGCGGAGAGGTGACCGAGAGGCCGAAGGTGCCTGATTCGAAATCAGGTGTACCTGCAAGGGTACCGCGGGTTCGAATCCCGCTCTCTCCGCTACGCTTGGCTGCTTGACCCGATCGAGCCAGGTAGGCTCTGACCGCCCGCTCCTGCGAGCGACGCCGGTCTGGCAGAAGCGAGGCGCGTCGACGAAGTATCAGGAGAGGTGACCGAGTGGTCGAAGGTGCACGACTGGAAATCGTGTGTACGGCAACGTACCGCGGGTTCGAATCCCGCCCTCTCCGCTGCACCGAATAGTCCGTGGCTTCCTGAGGACGCGCTCTCCACCCGGCGCACTCAGCGCTCCTGTCGAGCCCGGGGGGTGTGACTGCGGGACATCCCCGCGGTGGTGACTGCGGTGGTGGTGCGGGCGGCTCTCGGCGGAGCTGGACGTCGGCTGGACGTCCAGCGCGCCGCCTGCGTGAGCACGCCGAGCTCATGTACCGCTGTGGTCGACGGACGGATCGCGCTGCCCGTCGGCTGCTCGATGCCCTTGACAGGCGGTGGACCGCCTTGTAGAAGTTGCGCCCCTTTTCGGCAGGCGCCCTTCCGGAGTTTTTCGCCCAATGAATCCTCAGCCCAAGTCCTTTTCTGCCAAGCCTGCGGAGGCCCGCAACGAGCGCACGTGGTGGGTGATCGACGCGGAGGGCAAGCCCCTCGGCCGCCTGGCCAGCCGCATCGCCACGGTGCTGCGCGGCAAGAACAAGCCGACCTTCACGCCGCACGTGGACACCGGCGACTTCGTGATCGTCGTGAACGCCAAGAAGGTCCTCCTGACCGGCCGCAAGCTCCAGCAGAAGAACTACGTGCGGCACAGCGGCGAGCCGGGCGGCTTCCGCTCCGAGTCGTACGGTCACCTGCTCGAGCGCAAGCCGGAGCTTCCCATCCAGAAGGCCGTGAAGGGGATGCTCCCGAAGAACATCCTCGGCCGTGAGCTCCTCACCAAGCTCAAGGTCTACGCCGGTCCCGATCACCCCCACGCGGCGCAGAAGCCGCAGCCCCTTAGCTACAGCTGAGCAAAGCCATGACCGAAACGAGAACGTACGCCACTGGGAAGCGGAAGACCGCCGTCGCGCGCGTCTGGCTCGCGCCGGGCTCCGGCACCATCCGGGTGAACCAGAGGCCCGCGGACGACTACTTCGTCCGTGAGACCTCGCGGATGGTGATGCGGCAGTCGCTGGAGCTGCTCGAGCTGCTCGATCAGTTCGATGTCACCGCGACCGTGGTCGGCGGCGGTCACAGCGCCCAGGCCGAGGCGATGCGCCATGGCATCGCGCGCGCCCTCTGCGAGCTCGATCCCGAGCGCAGGTCGTCGCTGAAGCGTGCGGGCTTCCTCACGCGCGACGCGCGCAAGAAGGAGCGCAAGAAGTACGGCCAGCCCGGCGCCCGCAAGCGCTTCCAGTACTCGAAGCGGTAACAGGCGCGGCCCGCCCATCGAGGCGGACGCCACCGGAAAGAGCGTCGAGGACGCGAGGAGATCTTCCTCGGCGTCCTCGAGCTTTTTTGTTCACCGCCCACCGCGAGCTACCGAGGGGGCGAGGGCGCTCTCCTCGGCATCCCCGAGCGCCTCGTTCCTCTGCCGCGCGAGCCGCCGAGGGGGCGAGGGCGCTCTCGGTGGCGCCCTCGGCCCTCTCGGCCGCTCGGTGTCACATCGTCTCGGGCGGGTTCTTGAGATCGGCGCCTTCGATGAGCTCGCCTTCGTCATCCCCGGCGCCTTCCGGCGGCTGCCTCTCCGGCTCGGTCGGACCGCTCGGACCGACCTCGGGCGCCGCGGTGGCCGGGGCGTCGCTGCCGGCGGCCGCGGGAGGCGGCGCCTCCGACGGCGCCGCGATGTCCGGCTTCACCGGCTCGGGCGGCGGCTCGGGCAGGGGGATCGCGTCGATGCGCTTGTCGAGCGCCTCCTTCGCGGCCGCGAACGCGGCGCGATCGATGCCGGGCATCACGCGCTCTCCATCGAGCTGGAGCGTCTCGGCGTCGAAGTACTTGCCGTCCCTCTTGGCGCTGAAGTGCAGGTGCGGGCCCGTCGAGCGGCCTGTCGATCCCACGTAGCCGACGAGCTGGTGGGTGCCCACCTTCATGCCGGCCTTGATGCCGGGCGCGTACCTCGAGAGGTGCGCATACCCGGTGATGACGCCGTTCGGGTGCGTGACCGTGACGAGGTTGCCGCTGGGACCCGCGGGGCCGACCCACTCGACCACGCCGCGGTACGCCGAGTACACCGGCGTTCCCGTCGGGGCGCCGAAGTCCGTCCCGTTGTGCGGCATCGTCTTCTTCAGCACCGGGTGCATCCGCTTCGGGTTGAACTTCGACGTCACGGGCGCGCCCGGGATCGGCGAGCGCCAGCCGCCGGCGTACGGCTGCCGGCCGCGCTCATCGAAGTAGCCGCGGCTCTCCTGCCCCGTGAAATGGTAGATGCGCAGCGGCTTCTGCGCGGGATCGACGGGCCGGTACTCCAGGGCGATGATCCTCTTGTACCGGGAGAACATGCCGAGCGCCGTCTCTTCCACGGCGATCAGCCGGACGGTGCTCCCCTCCTCGAAGCTCTCCGTCGACAGGCGCCCGCTGAGCGCGTCGTCGATCGTGTCGAGCAAGCCGGCCTCGAGGCCGCTCGCCTGGTATGAGCTGGCGAGGTCCTTGCCAACGTAGAAGGCGCCGACGACCTCCTCCTCGGCGATCTTCATGTCGAGCGTGGTGCCCGCGAGCAGACCGGCCGCGTCCTCTCGCGCCTGGTAGATCTCGCTCGCGGACACCTCGTACTCGAAGGCGCGGACCCGGCGGGTCGAGCGCTCCATCGCGACCGTGAATCGATCCTTGCGGCCGCACTTGTCGAACTTCCGCAGCCCCTCGAAGGCCTTCATGACCCGATAAATCTGGGCCTTCGGCACGCCCTTCTCGTCGAGGGCCGTGATGAAGGACCGGCGCTCCATCACGTCGCTCACGAGGAGCATGGACGGGTCCTTCGCGAGCTCGGAGATCCGCCACGGGCCCGGCAGCGGGGTGCGCTTCTTCTTGCTGATCTCCGGCGCCGCCGCCGGTTTCGCGGCCTCTTCCGTGGCCGCGGCCGAGCCCGCCGCGCCCGCCTCGACCAGCGCGCGCTCGTCGCGCACCGGCACGCCCTGGATGAGCAGGGCGATGAGCGACGTGAGCGTTGCGAGGCCGAAGATGCCGCCGAAGACCGCGGTCATGCGCGGCGAGAGGTGCGGGCCCGGGGGAGGCCGGCCAAGCCCGGGGGGCAGGCGCGGGCCGTCGCCCGAGCGCGGGCCGTCGCTCGAGCCCGCGTAAGGGCCGTCGACGAGCGACGGCGTGCGCGGGGGCTGCGCGCGGGGATCGCCGCCGCGCAACCAGGGCGCCGAGCTCCGCGTGCGGGAAGGAGACGGCGTCTGCTGCGCCCACGTCGGCGCCGAGCGCGCGCGAGGATCGCCGCTGCGCGACCACGGCGCGGCCGGGGCGCTCTCGCGACGAGGGCTCGGCAGCGGCGGCGTGGCAGGTCTGCTGGGCGCGTCGAGCGCGTCGTCGATCGCGCTGCTGCGCTCGATCGCCAGGGACGCCGCCGACGCCGCAGGCGGTGCGTCCGCGACGTCGCGGCCCGCGGGCGGCGCGCCGGCGGCGTCGCGGCCCGTGTCCTGTGCGTCCGCGGCGTCGCGGCCCGCGGGCGGCGCGCCGGCGGCGTTGGGGCCAGCGTCCTGTGCGCCAGCGGCGCCGCGCTCCGCCGCGCTGCCGCCGGCGACGTTCCGCTCCGCGGAGCGATCCGCGGCGTCCGGCGCCCCGGAGGCCTCGACCGGGTTCTGAGGTACTGCACTCGGCACGCCGACGTGCGTACCAAGGCGTCGGCTGGGTTGCAACCGCGCTACCTCCTGGCCCTCCGTGCGATAGCGCGGAAGGCGGACCGCGTCCGTGCGCCGGTCGCGTAAGCTAGCGGGCCCCATGGATGACCGGCTGAAGCAGCTCCTCGTTCTCGGCAGGGAGCATTACGACCGGCGCGAGTACGATCTCGCCGAGCACGCGCTGCGACAAATCCTCGAGAAGACCGATCGGTTCGCCGACGTCTTCAACATGCTCGGCGTCATCCTCCACGAGCGAGGGGACTTCCTCGGCGCCGAGCTGTTCTTCGAGCGCGCGGTGCAGCTGAACGAGCACTACACCGAGGCGCTGCTGAACCTCGCCGTCACGTACAACGATCTCGGCAAGTACGAGGCGGCGCGGCAGGTCTACTCCCGCATCCGCCGCGGCGAGGGGACGGGAGGCATCGTCGACCCGTTCGCGCGCGGCAAGATCGCCAACATGCACGCCGCGCTCGCGCAGGCCTACGCCGACGCGGGCTGCGCGCAGGAAGCGATCGACGAGCTCAAGCGCGCCGTGGCCCTGTGCCCCACGTTCGCGGATCTCCAGCTGCGCCTCGGGACGATGTACCGCGACGCCGGCAATCTGGCGCTCGCTCGCGAGCACTACACCGCCGCGCGCGACGCGAACCCGAAGTTCGCGCCCGCCCGCGTGCTGCTCGGGGTCGCGCTCCTCGCCCTCGGCGCGGCCGATCAGGCGATCGCCGAGTGGCGCGAGGCGCTCGCGATCGACCCCGACAACAAGATGGCGAAGATGTACCTCCGCATGGTGGAAGCGCAGCGGAACGGGCGCCCGAGGGACGCCGCGCCTGCCGACCCGCCGCCGCCGGCCGCGAGGAGCGCGCATTGGGACGTGCTCGACGAGGCGACCCCCACGGAGGTATCCGACCTCCTGGCCACGACGATCGCCGATGCGGCCGGCGACGCCGAACGTGCGGAGCGGGAAGGCAGCTCCTGAGCGTTGGCGAGGTACTCCCAGCTCCGAGAGGAGGCGCGCCGCGCGTGGCGCGAGCTCCGCGGCAGCGAGCTGTCCGCCGGGCGCACGGCCATCGCGGTGGCGATCGGCCTGTTCATCGGCTCCCAGCCGATCTTCGGCTGCCACACGCCGCTCGTCCTCCTCCTGTGCTTGTGGTTCCGCCTCGACGCAGCCATCGCCTGGGTCGCTGCGAACATCTCCAACCCCTTGTTCGCGCCAGCGCTGCTCACCGCCGAGGTCCAGGTCGGGGCGTACCTCCGCACGGGCACCTGGCTCCGCCTCGATGAGAAGATGAGCTGGACGCAAGCGCTGTCCGAGTTCCCCGAGTACATGTTCCTCGGCGCACCCGTGGTCGGGCTCGCGCTCGCCGTCCTCGGCGGAGGCTTGATCTTCGCCCTCGTCGCGCTGAAGCGGCGCCGCGCGCCCGGGCTGCAGAGCCGCAGGGTGGAGCCGTATCGACTTCCAGCGGAAGCGCCGCCGTGGGTGCACGCGGTCGAGCGGGTCGCCGCGAGGTACAGCCCGCCTGACGGCGCGACGCCGGCGCAGCGCACCCGCTTTCATTATGTTCGCTTCAAGCTCCTCGGCGACCCCGTCGCCCGGCTGATTGCCGACCTCGCCGGCGACCACCCCGGCGCGCTCGGAGAGGTCCTCGACATCGGGACCGGGGCTGGCCAGCTGCCGATTCTCCTGCTCGAGCTGGGGCGGGCCACGCGCGTGCGCGGGTTCGACTGGGACCGCGCCAAGATAGACGATGCCCTTCGCGCCAGCGGCGGGACCGCGGGGGCTCCGCCGCGATCGCCCGAGCTGACCGGCTCATCCGGCGAGCCGCGACCTGCGCCCGTGGCTGCTCCGTTGCCTGCGGAATTCTGGTGTGCAGACGCGCGTGAGGCAGAGCTGGGTCAGGCCGACACCGTGCTGCTCATCGACCTGCTTCATTACTTCCACGTCGATGAGCAGGACGCGATCCTGCGGCGGGCGGCGGCGGCTGTTCGGCCAGGAGGGCGCCTGCTTGTCCGCGAGGCAGATACCGAGCGCGGCCTGAGGAGCTCGATCACGCTCCTCGAGGAGCGCATCTTCACGGCGCTTCGGTTCAACCGGGGCGAGCGGGTGCGTTTCCGCCCTGCCCGGGAGATCGCCGCGCTCCTCGAGCAGCTCGGCTTCACCTGCGAGACGATGCCGGCCTGGGGAAAGACGCCTTTTTCGAACGTTCTCATCGTCGGTGCCCGCGCCCAGCGCTGAGCCCGAATCGCACTTTCCCCGAGGTCTCATGAAGTTCGCTCGGCGCTGCCGGCGGGCGCCGCCCGGAGTCAGCCCCAGCGTGCGGACTCTTGCCCGGACCGTCGCCCTGCGCGCGGAGCGCCGGAGCTGGTCAGAACCTGTCCAGCGCGGTGATGTTGTTCTTGCTCTGTCCTCTCCTTGTTTCGAGCCGTGGTATCCACCGAGCGGTATGACGATGGCATAGACCATGCTTACCATCGTGGGCGCGCGCTGGTCGGCGAGGTGGGCGGTTGTGCCGCCGCCTCTCGCCCCCACCCAACATGGGTCGACAGCGGCCAAGAGCGCTCCTGCCGGAGAGACGTCGGCCTCGTCGCGCAGCGCTGCGTCGCGACATCCGCCTGGGGCGTCCTGGTGGCCATGTCTGCGCAGGTGGGGTTGCGCTCCACGTCGGTCCGACGCGGTCTTGCTTCAAGGGCACATCCTGAGGCCTCGAGCGCACGGTGGGTGGACATGGATCAGTCCAATGCGCTCACGGCGGTTCGCTCCCGCATCGCCGATCGTGCTCTGCCAGACAGGCATCGCTGACATCCTTGCGGCGCAGCGGAGCTGATTTGGCGTGTCGAAAATCTCGTCAGGGATTCCTGACGCACGAAACGAAGAGCGGCCGCGAAGCGGACGCCGGGGTGCGGAGAGGGGCGGAGCCCCGAGAAAACAAAGCTAGGTCCGCCCGTGTGAAGCCGCCGCGAAGCGGCGCAGAAGTCCGGCCAACCGTGCCGACCTTCTGGCACGTGGAACTAGGGATGGTGGTTTGGCCGTCGTCGGCCTACAAGATGTTGGGGTGGCCCGGTGATCGTGGCGCATCCGAGGCGAGCTGTCTGGAGCGGCGGAGGGGAGGCCTGCCGCCCGGGGCACCGGACCAGCGCTGTGCACACAGCGGCTGTCAGCGGGCGCAGGCCGCCCTGTCTGGCGGATCCATTCCGCAGCGAGAGGCACCGCGGGGACCCGGTCGGTCAGGCTCCTCGTCCCGGATCAGGAAATGAGCCTGACCGACCGGGCACCAGCGTGTAGCGCGGCCCGGTTCCTCGACCCCGCTACGCGGGGGAGGCGCCGCTCGGGAACTCTTGCTGAGGGGTATCCTGAGGCGTGTACGGCTGCGGAGCTTGCTCCGCTCCGATGTGCGACGACTCCGCGGCAGCCCGGGGAGCTCCTGGCTCACGAGGAGCTCCCCGCTTCGGGCTGGGAGGAGGCTGGACATCAACCTCGGCTCGCTGGGCCGGACGCGCCCGGGAGGTGCCGACGTCGCCTTCAGCGGGAAAAGTACTTCGTAGCCCGCTTCTCTCCTTTCGACGTGATCTTCTTCTCGACGAGCAGCTTCCGGATCGGCAGGGTCAGCTCCTTCGTGGTGGTGCCCAGATCCTTGGCGATCTGCTCCACGCCCTGCCCGCTGTTGGCCCGGATGTGCTCCAGGACCTTCTGCGTCATGGCGGCGAGCTCTTCCTTCGAGCGCTTCTCGCCCTTCTTGCGGGTAGGCTTCGCAGCGCGCGCAGGGCGCGCGGCCGCCGCCTTCTTGACCTCCGCGGGCTGCTGCTGAGGAGCGGCCTTGGCCCGACCCGCCTTGCGCGGCGCGGCGGCGGCCGGCTGGCCCCCCTCCCTCAAGGCGTCAGCGACCGCCTCGAGAGCCGCCTTGCGGACAAGTGCGCTCAGTTGAGAGACGAAACTATCAACGTGGCTTCTGATTTCGGTTTCGACGTTGCTCATTGGATCTCGCGTCCCATGAATAGGTAGAGTTGTCAACTACAGATCAGCATCTGGCCTGAAAATAATTCGAGAGGTGTCCCTTCACCATGCGTCGGGAAGATGCCCTCGCGGGGGCCCGACGGCTCATGGGGTGCTGGGGCGACCGGTCGAGCCGGACTCCAGCCACCACTCTCCTCCACGCAGCTTCGCTCCGCGAAGCCAGGGTCTGCCCCCGGAGCCCAGGACGGGTCCGATGGACAGCCCCGTGCTCCTCTCCACGCCCCCGCCGTGCCGCGCCGCGGCCTCGCGTGATGCCGAGCGCTGCGCACCTCGCGCCAGCCCCGTAACAGGGGAGGGCCAGCGACATTCCCTCGGCCGCTCCCTTTCCTGTGCTCCGGACACAAGAGCCCACCCCGCCGCGCCCCCGGTGCGCGCTCGGTTGAGGCAGCGTGGAAGAGCCTGGCCTCCCCGGCGACTCGCCGTGGGGGAAGCGCGGTGTCATGGCCGAGGTCGCCGCTCCGGGCCACCACCCATGCGCGGGCCGGCGGCTCATGCCTTTCACTTCTGCATTCCGCCCTGCCCGGGTGGCGTGTCCGCACGCCCGCAGTTCCGTCACCGGGCCGAGCCGCTCTCCGGGATCGCCCGCAACGTGTCGGCCTCGGAGCCTCCCTCCGGCGCTGTCGAGGTCACGAGCGCTGCGTCGCGCACCCACCAGCACATCCCTCCCGGGAAGCGACGCGGCGGCCCGAGGCGCGCGCGCCCATCCACGCTCCCGGCCGGAGGTCACCGCGCCTCCGGGCTGGCTGCACCTTTCTGCGGATGTGCTGGAGCTGCCCATCCTCCAGCCGTGTCTCCCCAACCCGCCGTCGCGTCCGAGCAGCCGCCGCCCGGGTGGCAGGCTGAGCGCGCGCCCGCGGGGCGTCGCGAGGCCAGCGTGCCTGCTCTGCCGCCCATCCTGACTCGGCGGGTGACACTCGTGCTGGGCATCCGGGTGACGATCGCCCGCGGCGCGCTCCTGCTCCAGGGGGCAGAGCGCTCCGCCGCCGCCGAAGGCGACATCGCTCCCCCGAGCGGGGCGGTGGTGGTGGACGCTGCTGGACAGTTCGTCACTCCTCGGCTGATCGACTCTCGCTCCACCTCGGGGTCTACCCGACGCCAGGCGCAGAGGCCCACCTGGACGGCAGCGAACGGCAGCGAACGGGAACCCGATGACGGAACCGGTGACGCTGCAGGCTCAGTCCGCCGACGCCTTCTGGTCAAAGACCCGGGTATCGAACGGGCAGTCGCTGGTGATGTTACGACCATACAAGTCCTTCCCCGTTCAGGCAACCTGATTAGAGGGTGCGCGGTAACGATAGAGCGACGGCGGGCGCTCTGTCCTCTGTCCTGTCTCCTCCCTCGTGTCTCCTCCCTCGTGTCTCCTCCCTCCTGGCTCCTCCCTCCTCGCTCCTCGCCAGATGCTCGTCACCGTGGCGGCCGGGGGGACGAAGGTGGCTTGCGGGGAGAACCCGAAGCGCGGCTACGGCGAGGACAAGCGGGCACCGATGGCGCGCGCGCGAACCTCGCTCTCGGGCGGGCGGCCTCTCTCGAGACCGGGAAGCTCCAGACGGACTGGGCGCGATGACGCGAGCGGGAATCGCGCCGGATTGTGACCGAGGCGAAGATGGCGCCGTCGCCGCGGCGCAGTCCCCGGCGACTCGGCAAGCCCTCTGCACGAAGAGCCGGCCCTCGCGCCGACGACACACACGGGCGCCCGTCTCGCGCCGAGCCGCGCGCGCCGCGGTGATCTCCTCAGTCGTCTCCGCTCCGCGCGACACACGGGCGCTCGGCGCGCGGCGGGCAAGAAGGTGTCGCCGCCGTCCGGCGAGAACGTGCCCGAGGAGAGAGTCACGGCCTCGTCGCGCCGGCCTCACCGGCGCGCACGCCGGCGGAGCTCGTCCATCCCGGCGGCGCGATGTGGCGAAGGCCATCGCCCCTCCGCCGCTCGCCCTGACGAACCTCGTGATCCGGTCCGGCGGCGGATCGAGATCTCGACCCGGGCGTTCCGCTGCTCGCCGCGCTCGCCGCGGCGAGAGGCGAGGCGCCCGCGCCGGAGGGCGGCGTCGCTCGAGGTGTATAAGGAGGGCCCGCCGCCGCTCGGGTCCGCCGCTCTCTGCCGGAGCGGAGCTGATCGGGGCGCTTGCTACCGGCGCTCGCGACTTCTAGATCCTTCCGGACGTGGTCACCCCGAGCGTGAAGCAGGACTCCGAAGCCCTCCTCGCAGCCAAGCTCGCGTCGCTCCCGACGACGCCGGGCTGCTATCTGTTCATCGACAAGACCGGCGCCGTCGTCTACGTCGGCAAGGCGAAGAGCCTGCGCTCGCGCGTCCGCAGCTACTTCCAGGAGAGCGGGAGCGACGCCCGCTACTTCATCCCGATACTGCGGAAAATCGTGGCCGATCTGGAGACGGTGGTGACCGCCACCGAGAAGGAAGCGGCCGTACTCGAGAACGAGCTCGTCAAGCAGCACAAGCCGCGGTTCAACGTCAAGCTGCGCGACGACAAGGACTTCCTCTGCCTCAAGCTCGATCCGCAGAAGGAGTGGCCGATGCTCGAGACGGTCCGCCGGCCCGCCCCGGACAAGGCCCGCTATTTCGGCCCGTACCACTCGGCGACGAGCGCGCGGCGGACGCTCCACCTGGTGAACAAGCACTTCCAGCTCCGCACCTGCTCCGATGCCGAGATGGCGTCGCGCCGGCGCCCTTGCCTCCAGTACCAGATCAAGCGTTGCCTCGCGCCCTGCGTGATGGAGGTGGACCGGGAGCTCTATACGGAGATGGTCCGCTCGGTCGCGCTCTTCCTCGAAGGGCGCCACGACGAGCTCACGGGCGAGCTCACCGCGCGAATGCGGGACGCGTCGCGGGAGCTCGAGTTCGAGCGCGCGGCCATCTACCGCGATCAGCTCCGGGCGGTCGACGCGGTGCGGGAGGCCCAGCGCGTCGTCTACGTAAAGGACGTCGACCAAGACGTGGTGGGCCTCTACCGCGAGGGGACGCTCGTCGAGGTCGAAGTGATCCTGGTGCGCCAGGGGCGCGTCACTGACACGCTGTCCTTCTCGCTCCGCAACATGGAGCTGCCGGACGACGAGGTGCTCGGCGGCTTCCTGAACGAGTACTATGGCGTCGCGTCCACCACGATCCCCGATGAGGTCCTCGTGCCGCTGTTGCCCGACGGCGCGGAGGGCGTCGCGGAGTGGCTCGGCGATCGGCGCGGCCGCAAGGTATCACTCTTCGTGCCTCAGCGCGGGCCTCGCGTGGACCTGCTCAAGATGGCGAGCGAGAACGCGGCTCACGCGTTCCGGGAAAAGCAGAGGAGCTCCGACGATCTCGAGGGCCGGCTCGAGGAGCTCCGGGAGCGCCTCCGCCTCCCGACGCTCCCGCGTCGCATCGAGTGCTGCGACATCTCGCATCTCGGCGGCGGCGACACCGTGGGATCGATCGTGGCGCTCCTCGACGGACAACCCGACAAGAAGCGCTACCGCAGCTTCAACGTGAAGAGCGTGGCCGACGGCGACGACTACGCCGCCATGTACGAGGTGCTCGCGCGCCGGTTCCGGCGCGGAAAGGCCGCTCGATCGGCGAGCCTGCCGGCCAGCGCACATGACGAGGCCGCCGCGCCGGGATCTCCGGAGGCGCCCGGGGCCCCGGCGCTCGAGAGCGACGCGGCGATCGACACGCAGGAACAGGAAGACGACGTCGTGCCTGCGAGCGAGGCGTCGCCGGAGGGGGAGACGTCGGCGAGCGAGAGCGACGTTCTGCCGGAGGCGGAGGCGCTGGCGAGCGAGAGCGACGTTCCGCCGGAGGCGGAGATGCCGGCGAGCGAGAGCGACGCTCCGCCGGAGACGGAGGAGCCCGCGACCGCGGCGCGCGCGGCCGCCGCCCCGGCGCACGAGGCGCAGCGGAGCGCGCCGGCCGGCGGCGCCGAGTGGGATCTCCCCGATCTGTTCGTGGTCGACGGCGGCCGCGGCCAGCTCCAGGTCGCGCTCTCGGCGGCGCGTGATCTCGGCCTGCACGATCTCCCGATCGTGGGGCTCGCGAAGGAGCGCGAGACGCAGTCCGGCGAGAAGCTCGTGGACCGCGTCTACCTGCCTGGCCAGAAGAACGGTATCCCGCTCCGCTCCACGAGCTCCGCCCTCTTCTTTCTCGCGCGCGCAAGGGACGAGGCGCACCGGTTCGCCAACCATGCGCGCAAGCGGCTCGGCAAGGCGCGGCGCCTGCGCTCCGAGATCGAGGACATCCCCGGGCTCGGCAGCGCGGTGAGGACGGCGCTCCTCCGCGAGCTCGGCTCTCTCGAGGGCGTGCGCCGCGCGACCGACGCGCAGATCCTGGCGGTGTCAGGCGTGACCAAGCGCCACCTCACCGCGCTGCGTAAGGTCATCCCGGCCCCCGAGACCCCGCCGTCGGACGCGCCGGCCGAGGGGAGCGGCGACCGCTCCTGACGCCAATCGGCTCACGCGGTGAGCCCGCGGGGCTCGCCGATCCAGCGGGCGACGGTGGAAGATCACGCTGTACGCTGAACAGCGTTCCGGGTTGAGCCCCAGGGCGTTCTCTGCGACGATCTGGAGCACAACCGCCCGGCTGCGATCCGGGCGGCGTCTGTCTGTCATCGGTCAAGAGCTACGCCCGGCACATCGAGCGATTTTCACGGGCGCGACCTCGTGCGCGGCCTGGCTCGGCGGGCATGATCCCCGGCGGGAATTGCCTCCTTCCGGAGTTACGCAGCACGTGAGCACCATGGGAGAAGTACGCGCTGGCCATACGCTCGGTCGCTATGAGCTCCTCGTTCCGATCGCGCTCGGGGGCATGGCCTCGGTGTGGGCCGCTCGGACGAGCGGTCAGCTCCCGAGGCTCGTCGCCGTCAAGCTGCTGCGCGCGGAGCTCAGCGACGACCCCGACTTCGAGGCGATGTTCCTGGACGAGGCCACCCTGGTCTCGCAGATCCACCACCCGAACGTCGCGGAGACGATCGATGTCGGCGAGGAGGACGGCGTCCTCTATCAGGTGATGGAGCTCATCGACGGAGAGCCGCTCAACCTGGTTCTCCGCGAGAGCAAGGCGCGCGGCGGCGTGCCGCTCGCCGTCGCGCTCCGCATCGTGGGCGAGGCGGCCCTCGGCCTGCACGCCGCGCACGAGCTGCGCGACCGCGACGGCAAGCTCGTCGGCCTCGTCCACCGCGACGTCTCGCCGCAAAACATCCTGGTCGGCTACGACGGCGCGGTGAAGATCGTCGATTTCGGCGTCGCCAAGGCCGCATCGAACCTGCAGCGGACCAAGGTCGGGCAGATCAAGGGCAAGTTCGCGTACATGTCGCCGGAGCAGGCGGGCAGCGAGCCCGTCGATCGGCGCTCCGACGTGTTCACGCTCGGGATCGTCTTCTATCAGCTCCTGACCGGCAGGCACCCGTTCTTCGCCGACAACGAGCCCGCGATGGTGCGCCGCATCTGCGACAAGGCCCCGGTCGAGCCGCCGCGGACCCTCACCCCCGCGATCCCGGAGGACGTCGAGCGCATCGTCCTGCGGGCGCTCGCGAAGCCGCGGGACGAGCGCTTCGCCTCGATGGCCGAGCTGCGCCGCGCGATCGAGCAGGCGGCGACGCGCCTCGCGACGGCGGACGAGCTCGCCGCGTTGATGCAGAAGCTGCTCGGTCCGCGCGGCGCGCGGCGGCGCGCCGCGATCCAGGAGGCGATGCAGATCGCGCGCGAGAGCTCGAGCCACGCGGATGACCCGCCGGCGCTGCAGAGCCCGCCAGGCGCGGGCGTGACGGCGGCGCGCGCGGTCGTCGCGCCCGCGCGCGCCGCCGCCGAGCGGGCCGCGAGCGAGCCGCGGAGCGCGCCGCTGCCCGCTCGCCCGGCGCCGCGCTGGCCCCTCGTCCTCTCCGCGGTCGTCCTCGCGGCGCTCGTGGCCTTCGCGGGCGTGTACCTCCTGCGGCCCTCGCCGCGCGGCGCTGCGCCGCTCGGAGCGGACGGCGAGGGCGCCGCGCCCGCGCCCAGGGCGGGCTCGATCAAGGCGGCGATCCTCCGGGCCTCGCGCGCCGCGTCCTCGAAGCTGACGCGTCCGCCGCGCGATCCCCGCGGCGCCGCCCCGTAGCCTGCGGCGCCGCCCCATAAGCCTGCGGCGCCGCGCCGTAGCCCGCGGCGTCGCCCCGTGGCTCCCGCGCCCGTCGCGGAGGCGTTTGCTTGACGGTTCGGGGAAGGCTTTTCAAGATGGCCGCCCTCCCATGGATCTTCGCCGCTCGCCGGAGCTCTGGCGGTTCGCCGCGCTGGTGGCGATCTTCGTCACGAGCGGCCTCGTCATCACCTACCTCGTGCTGCCGCCGCCGCCGGACAGCGGCCCGAAGCCCCCGCCGGTCCTGCGCGTCGCCGAGGCGCCGGTGCCGATGACCGGCGACGTCGTGGCCAACGCGCTCGACCTCGTGCGCCGCTACGCCACCGGGGAGATCCGGATCGTGCTCCCGGACGGCTCCGAGCGCGCGCTCCGCCGGAACGACCTCGGCGTCGAGATCAACCGGGTCCGCCTCGCCGAGTTCATCCGCGAGGCGCTCCGCCCCGAGAGCGCGCTCCGCCGCGCCCACGAGCGGAAACACGACGGCGAGGACGTGCCGCTCGACATCCCGATCCCGCTCCTCCTCGACTCCGAGCGGGCGATCAGCAAGCTGCTCGACCTCAAGATCGAGCTCGACGCGCCGGCGGTCGACGCCTACGTCGACCTCGAGGCGAGGAAGCTCAAGCCCGAGAAGATCGGGTACCGGCTGGACGTCTACGGCACGCTCGCGCGGATCGACGCGGCCCTCCGGGCGGGCCAGGACACCGCGCAGGCCAGCGTCGAGACGATCGCGCCGAAGCTCGCCGCCGCGCAGCTCGGCAACGTCACGTTCGACCAGGTGCTCGGCTACTTCGAGACGCGTTACGCGACCGGCGCGAGGTCCAAGGAGCGGACGTACAACCTCCGGCTCGCCGCCTCGAAGCTCGACGGCGTGGTCGTCATGCCGGGGGAGATCTTCGACTTCAACGAGACGGTCGGCCCGCGCGACGAGGCGCACGGGTACCGCGTCGCGCCCGTCATCGCGCAGGGGGAGCTCGTCGACGGGCTCGGCGGCGGCACCTGCCAGATCTCCGGCACGCTCCACGGCGCCGCGTTCTTCGCGGGGCTCGAGATCGTCGAGCGCTACCCGCACTCCCGCCCGAGCTACTACATCAAGCTCGGACTCGACGCGACCGTCGTCTACCCGACGATCAACTACCGCTTCAGGAACCCGTTCGACTTCCCGATCGTGCTGCACGAGACGGTCGCGGGCGGCGTCGTGCGCGCCGAGATCCTCGGCCCGTCGCGCAAGCTCACGGTCACGTACTTCCGCCGCATCGACGAGGTCCTCCCGTTCGAGGAGCTCGAGCGCCCGGCGCCCAAGCTGCCCGAGGGGAAGCGGGTGCTCGCCCAGCGCGGCATCCCCGGCTTCAGGACGACGAGCTCGCGGGTCGTCCGCGACGGCGCCTACGCGGTGCGGGAGAAGTGGAGCGACAGCTACCCGCCCACCACGCAGATCATCCACGTCGGCAGCGGCCCGCGCGACCTGGAGGTCAAGGCGGACGACGACAACCACCCCGAGTACGTCGCGGACGAGTACCTCGTGGTGACGCAGGGCCCGGACGTCCGCACGCCGGGCGCGACCGGCCCCGAGCCGGGCGGCGGCACCGTCGAGAGCCGCGAGCCGGGGCTCACGGGCGAGCGAGGCTGGAGCGAGCGCGCGGGGTTCGGCACCTACCGGGAGGACCGAGGCGAGGGGGAGGGCGGCCGCGTGCGCGGGGACGAGGCGCTGCCCGCCGAGGGCGCCGCGATCATGCAGGCCGCGAGCGCGGCCGGCGCCGAGGGCAAGGCGACGAGGGAGGCCCGGGGGCAGAAGGACGCCGCCGACGAGGCGAAGGACGGCAAGAGCAAGAAGCGGCGCCGCAAGAAGAGCGACGACGGCTGACGGGTGATCGCTGCCGGGCGCCGGCGGCCCGCGCGCCGATCGCCCCGGCGTCGGCGGGCAGCGCGTCAGCGCACGCCGATCGTCCGGCGCGTCTCCTCGAGCGTCACGCGCGCGATCTCCCGCGCGCGCGCCGCGCCTTCCGCGAGCAGGGCGTCGATGCGCTCCGGCTCGGCCATGAGCTCGGCGTAGCGCCGCCGCGGCTCGGTGAGCGCGCGGTTCAGCACGTCGAACACGGCTTCCTTCGCCTCGCCCCAGCCGATGCCGGCGCGGTAGCGGCCCCGGAGCGCCTCCGTCTCCTCGGGCGTCGCGAACTCCCGGTAGAGGTGGAAGAGCGGCGAGGTGTCCGGATCCTTGGGCTCGCTCGGCGGCGACGAGTCCGTCTTGTACTTGAAGAGGAGCTTGCGCAGCTTCTCCGGCGGCAGGAAGAGCGGGATGGTGTTGTCGTAGCTCTTGCTCATCTTGCGCCCGTCGAGCCCCGGGATGACCGCGGTCTCCGCGCTGACGCGCGCCTCGGGCAGGACCAGGGTCGGGCCGTAGACCGTGTTGACCCGCTGCGCGATGTCGCGGGCGATCTCGATGTGCTGGATCTGGTCCTTGCCCACGGGGACGACATTCGTCTTGAACAGGAGGATGTCGGCCGCCATCAGCACCGGATAGCTGTAGAGGCCCATGTTGATCCCCGCGTCGAGGTCGTCCATGTCGTCCACGCTGGCGGTCCCGCCGCGGGACCCGAGGTTCCTGGCGACAGCGGCCTTGTAGGCGTGGGCGCGGTTCATGAGCCCCTTCGCCGTGAAGCAGGAGAGGATCCAGCTGAGCTCGAAGAGCTCGGGGATGTCAGATTGTTTGTAGAAAACGACCTTCGCGGGATCGAGGCCGAGCGCGAGCCACGTCGCCGCGACCTCCAGGACGAGGCCGCGGAGCTTCTGCGCGTCGTGGATGGCGTTGAGCGCGTGGTAGTCTGCGACGAAGTAGAGCGCCTTCGACGCGGTCTCCGCGAGCGCGAGCGCCGGCTTGATCGCGCCCACGTAGTTGCCGAGGTGCGGCGTTCCGGTGGGCTTGATGCCGGTCAGGACGGTGGTTGCCATGGGTCGTTTTCCTGTGGGGATCCAATCACCGGCGAGCAGCGCGCAGCTAGCGTTTCCCGCGGAGCGTCGCCCCGCGCGGCGCCCGGTAGGGGTTCCCGTGTTTCGGCGGCGCCGCGCCCGGCCTCCAGTAGGTGTCGCACTTGCGGCAGTGCCACTGCTTCTTCAGGACGAGGAGTGGAAGCCCGAGCAGGACGACGATGGCGAGGACCTGACCCGGCGACCACTCGCGGTAAGCGTAGCGCGCCGCGCACGTCGGGCACTTCGGTCCGTCGAGCTCGGCCGCATCGTCCTCTTCGTCGTTGTCGTGATCCTCGTCGCTGTGCGGCGATTTCAGGATCTCGGTCGCCCTCTCCAGATCGGAGTGCGGCACCTGGAGGCGGATGCCGAGGGCCCTGCCGATGTAGTGCGGCGTCAGGGTGGACACGTGCTCATCGGCGATGAAGGCGCGAATGCCGTGCGCGATCAGGGCCGAGCGCCCCATCTGCGCTTCCATGGCCTCGCTGTAGGTCGCCACGGTGATGAGCCGCTCGGCCCCTGTCGGGGCGCGGCCCCGAGGCCGGTCGGGAGAGCGCACCTGGCGAGGCTAGCACCCGCCCGCCGCGCGGCGTGTACGGCTGCCCGTTTTCGTGCCACGGTGGGCGGCGTCTCCCACCCAGGTTGACGGATCCCCGACCGAGGTTGACGGATCCCGACCCACGTTCGCACCTGCTCCATGTCTGGCCGAACGCCGTCCTCGCCCGCGCCTCCCCCTGACGCCCCCGCCCCGCCGGTCGCCGGCGCGCGGCCACCGCCGGCCGCCGGCGCGCGGCCACCGCCGGCCGCCGGCGCGCGGCCACCGCCGGCCGCCGGCGCGCGGCCACCGCCGGCCGCCGGCGCGCGGCCGACCGTCGCGCTCGCCGTCTCCGGCAGCATCGCCGCCTACAAGGCCGCCGAGGTCGCTCGTCTCCTGATCCAGGGCGGCGCGCGTGTGCTCCCGATCATGACGCGCGCGGCGCAGCAGTTCCTGGGGCCGATGACGCTCAGCGGTCTCTGCGGCGAGCCGGTGCGCGACACGATGTGGGATCCAGGCTTCGCGGGCGAGCTGCACGTCGCGCTCGCCGCCGAGGCGGATCTCGTCCTCCTGGTCCCCGCGACCGCCGACGTGCTCGCGCGCCTCGCCGCGGGGCGCGCCGACGATCTCGTGACGGCGCTCGCCCTGTGCGCCAGCGGCCCGGTCCTCGCCGCGCCGGCGATGCACCCCCGCATGTGGGCGCACCCCGCGACGGCGCGGAACGTCGCCGCGCTCGAGGCCGACGGGCGGGTGCAGCTGGTCGGCCCGGTCTTCGGCGAGGTCGCCTCGGGCGAGCGCGGCCTCGGCCGCATGGCCGATCCCGCGGCGATCGCGGCGGCGGCGCTCTCGCGGCTCGCCCCGCGCGATCTCGCCGGGCTCCGCGTCGTCGTCACGGCCGGGCCCACGCTCGAGGACCTCGATCCCGTGCGCTTCCTCGGCAACCGGTCGACGGGCAAGATGGGCTTCGCCGTGGCGGAGCGGGCGGCGGCGCGCGGCGCCGAGGTCACGCTGATCGCCGGCCCGGTGTCGCTCTCGACGCCGCCCGGCGCGCGGCGCGTCGACGTGCGCGGCGCCCTCTCGATGCGCGGCGCGCTCTGGCAGGCGCTCGGCGAGGATCTCGGCGCCGCGGACGTGTTGATCATGACGGCCGCCGTGTCCGACTACCGGCCCGCCGAGCAGCACGCGACCAAGCTGAAGCGGACGCCGGATCTCACCTCGCTGCCGCTCGTCCCGAACCCCGACCTGCTCGCCGAGGTCGGCGCGGCGCGCGCCGGCCTCGCCGGCGCGGCGCGCGCCGGCCTCGCCGGCGCGGCGCGCGCCGGCCTCGCCGGCGCGGAGCCCGCCGGCGGGCGGCGGGCGCCGGTGCTCGTCGGGTTCGCCGTCGAGACGGACACCGACGAGCGGGTGGTCGCCTCGGCGCGGCACAAGCTCGCGCACAAACGCGTCGACCTGATCGTCGCCAACCACGCGGCGGACTCGTTCGGCCGGGACGACAACCGCGCGACGCTCGTGACCCGCGACGCCGCCGACGCGCTCGGCGTGTTGCCGAAGCCCGTGCTCGCGGACCGCATCCTCGATCGCGTCTTGCAGCTGTGCTCACCGTGCCCGCGATGACGCCCGACGACCCTGGCGCCCCTGCCTCTCCGGCCGTTCCCGGCGCCGCCGGCCCGGTCCCGGCGCTCGACCCGCGCGATCCGCCCGATCCACGCGAGCCGCCGCGCGCCTCGCGCCGCGAGGCGGCGCTCATCGCCGCGGCCGCTGTCGCCGGCACGGCGCTCGTCGCCGCGTTCGCGTTCGACCCTGCGCGCGGCGGCTCGTCCGCCATGCTCGCGGCGCCCGGCGCGCTCTACACCGTGCTCGCGGTCTTTGCCCTGGCGTGGCTCCGCCGCCGCGGCGAGCTCCGCGCCGCGCTCCGCCCCCGCTCGGGCGATCTCGCGCGCGGCGCGTTCGTCGCCGCGGCGCTCTACGGCCTCGCCATGGCCGTGCAGCTGACCCTCGCCCCGCGGGGCTCGCCGCGCGAGGCGTGGATCCTGCGCCTCTACCTCCAGCTCGGCGACCCATCCGCCGACGCCCGCGTGTTCGTCGGCGCGGCGGTGTTCGTGATCGCCGCGCTCGAGGAGGTCGTCTGGCGCGGCCTCGTGATGCGCGCGCTCGAGGGCCCGCTCGGCCCGACCGCGGCCTGGCTGCTCTCGAGCGCGCTGTTCGCCGCCGCGCACCTGCCCACGCTCTTCCTGCTGGGTGATCCGTTCGCCGGCCCGAACCCGCTGCTCGTCGCCGCGGGCCTCGGCTGCTCCCTCGTGTGGGGCCGCGTCGTGCACCGGACCGGGCGCCTGCCGCCGGCGATCTTCGCGCACGCGTTCTTCTCGTGGGCGATCGTGAGCTTCCCGATCTGGCGGCCCTGACGCGCGCCGCCCGCGCGCCGGGCCGGCGGCGGCGCGGGCGACGCGCACCGCGCCGCGCCGCGCGCGCCGCGGACGACGACCCCGCCCGCGCTCAGCCCTCGAGCTTCGCGAGCTCCTCGTCGGGCACGTCGAAGTCGGCGTACACGTTCTGCACGTCGTCGTGGTCGTCGAGCGTGTCGACGAGGTTGAGGCAGACCTCGGCGTCGCGCCCCGCGACCTCTTTCTTGTTCTTGGGCACGTAGCCCGCGGTGCTCGACTTCACGGGGATCTTCGCGTCCTCGAGGGCCTTCACGACGGCCTCGATCGCCTCGACGCTGGAGAGCACCTGCCACTCCTCGCCCTGGTCGCTGTAGTCGTCGGCGCCCGCGCCCACGGCGATGTCCATGAGCTGGTCCTCCGTCGCCGCGTCCTTCGCGATGAGGATGATCCCCTTCCTGTCGAACGCCCACTGCGCGGAGCCGCCGGCGCCGAGCTGCCCGTTGTTCTTCTCGAAGATCTTCCGGATCTCGGCGACGGTGCGGTTCCGGTTGTCGGTCATCGCCTCGCAGAGGAAGAGCGTCCCGCCGGGGCCCGTGCCCTCGTAGAGGATCTCCTCGTAGTTCGCGCCCTCGATCTCGCCGGTGCCGCGCTGGATCGCGCGCTTGATGGTATCGGCGGGCATCGCCTGGCCCTTGGCGTCGTTCACCGCCTTGCGGAGGCGCGGGTTGCCGTTCGGGTCGCCGCCGCCCATGCGCGAGGCGACGGTGATCTCCTTGATGAGCTTCGTGAAGAGCTTGCCGCGCTTCGCGTCGAGCGCGCCCTTCTTCCGCTTGATGGTGGCCCACTTCGAATGGCCGCTCATACGTGTCTGCTCCGTGATGACGGGGCGAGCACCCGCGGCGCGCGCCCAGGGGGAAAATTCGGCGCAAGCTAGCGATGCGCCCGGGGGGAGGCAACTACGACGGGCGCCCCGGCCGCGCGTGCGGCGCCTTACCGGGAGAGCGAGCGCGGCAGGGGCGTCCAGCGGCGCCCTTTTCTCTAGATTTTTGGGGTACTTGCGCTGCCAGTGCGGGCGCCGCGACACCGCGGCGCGCGCCGCGCGCCCCGTGGAGATACGGTCGAACCGGTCACAACGCGTAGCCGGTCTCGCCGTGCTCGGTCGCGTCGAGGCCCTCGCGCTCGTCGCTCTCGGCCACGCGGAGGCCGATCACCTTGTCGACCAGCTTGAGCAGCACGAACGTCACGATCGCGGCGTACAGGCCGACGGCCACGATGCCGGCGAGCTGCGGGACCATCTGCCCGGGGTTGCCCGCGATCACGCCGTCGCGGCCGGCCTCGTTCAGGGCCTTCTCGGCGAAGACGCCGGTGAGGATCGCGCCGAGCAGGCCGCCCACGCCGTGCACGCCGAACGCGTCGAGCGAGTCGTCGTAGCCGAGGCGCTCCTTCGAGACGACCGCGAAATAGCAGACCGCGCCCGCGAGCAGGCCGATCACCACGGCGGCCCAGGGCGCCACGAACCCGGCCGCCGGGGTGATGCCGACGAGCCCGGCCACGATGCCGGACGCGACGCCGAGCGCGGTCGGCTTGCCCCGCTGCGCCCACTCGACGAAGAGCCACGCGGCGCCGCCCGCCGCCGCCGCGAGGTGTGTGTCGAGCAGCGCGAGCGCGGCGAGCCCGCCCGAGGTGAGCGCGCTCCCGGCGTTGAAGCCGAACCAGCCGAACCAGAGGATGCCCGTGCCCGTCAGGGTCATCGTCAGGTTGTGCGGCACGTGCCGCTCGTGCGGGTACCCCGAGCGCTTGCCGAGCACGATCGCGCAGACGAGCGCCGAGATGCCCGCGGCGAGGTGCACCACGGTGCCGCCCGCGAAGTCGAGCGCCCCCATCTCGAAGAGCCAGCCCTTCTCCGCCCAGACCCAGTGCGCCACGGGGTCATAGACGAGCGTGGACCAGAGCAGGATGAACACCAGGTAGGCCGGGAACCGCATCCGCTCGGCGAACGCGCCGGCGATGAGCGCGGGCGTGATCACCGCGAACATCATCTGGAACGCCGCGAAGGCGAGGTGGGGCACCGTGCCCCGCTCCACCTGCGCGAGCCCCTGAAGACCGACATAGTCGAGCCCCCCGATGAGCCCCCCGTGGGACGTGCCGAACGCGAGCGAATACCCGAGGGCGATCCACTGCACGCTCACGACCGCGAGCGCCGCGAACGAGTGCATCAGCGTCGCGAGCACGTTCTTGCGGCGCACCATGCCGCCGTAGAACAGGGCGAGTCCCGGCGTCATGAACAGGACGAGGGCTGTCGAAGCGAGGAGCCAGGCCGTATCCCCAGTGTCGATCTTCATGAGCACGGGCGTGTAACGTGCTCTATGTTTCGACGAGGTTTCGGGCTCACCGCAGGACGTATTTGACAGCGCCTCCGGAAACTTCCGTGGTCAGCTCAGGGAGCTCCGGAGCGGCGAGGCCCGCTTGCGGGCGTGCGGGCGTGCGGACGTGTGAACGTGCGAACGTGCGAACGTGCGAACGTGCGAACGTGCGAACGTCAGCGAACGCCGGGTCAGGCCGCGGTCTTCGGGCCGCGGATGGTGAGGACTGGCACCTTCGCCGAGCGCACCACGCGCTGGGCCACGCTGCCGAGCAGCGCCCGCGCGAAGGCGCCGCGCGCGTGGGTCCCGATCACGATCATGTCGGCCTGGAGCTCGTCCGCGAGCCGGCAGATCTCCTCGTCGGGGACACCCGCGCGCAGCACGCCGGAGAGCGTGACGTCGGGCGTGGCGCTCGCGCGCGCGAGCACCTGATCGAGGCTCCGCTGGGCCACCTCGGCGAGGCGCGCGGCGTCCTCGGCCGAGGGGATCAGCGAGGAGCCTTCCGGGAAGCTGTACACGGGCACGCTGTACACGTGCGCCACGACGATCCTCGCGGGCAGCTTGCGGGCGAGCTCGATGGCCTCGTTCAGGGCGTGCTCGGAGGTCTCGTCGAAGTCATGGGCCAGGAGGAGGGTCTTCATCTTGCTCCGCGGTGCTGGAGGGGTCGGCCGGCGCGCCGGCGTCGGGCTTCTTGTTCCGCTTTCCTACCTCCGGCGGCGCCTCCCCGGTAGGGTCCTCGTCGGGCTCCGCCGCGGCCGCCCGCTGCGCCGGCTTCACCCGCTTGAACAGCGCCATCTTCTTCAGCCGGCTGATCTCCTCGAGCTCGCCGCGCTTCACCGCCGCGCTGTGGCGCTCCTGGTTCTTGCCCTTGAGCTCGCTCTCGTCGAGCAGCACGTAGTGGGCCCGCTCGGCGCGCTCGCCGGGGTAGAAATAGGCTTCCTTCCGGTTCGAGATGTGCGGCCCCATCTTGCTCGTCGCGGCCACGACCGCGCCCGGCGGGATCACCTCGACCTGCTGCCTCACCCACGTGTACGTCGCCTCCTGCTCGGGCGTGAGCGAGCGCGCCACGCGGGCGAAGCCGCCGCGGAACGACGCGTTCTCGATGAGGCCGCCGAACTTCCACGAGACCAGGACGCTCGCCGCGAGGGTCGCGGCGAGCAGCGCGCGCGAGAGGCGCCGCCCGTCGAGCCCGAGGAAGGCGGCGGGCGCGGCGTCCTCGACCCGCTTGAGCGCGAGCGGCGTCAGCGCGAACGCGATCGGGAAGAGGATCGACGAGTACTGGAAGTGGATCGAGAAGACCGCGTCGCGCGAGGCGAGCAGGCAGAACGCGAGCCCGTAGACGAGCATCCAGCGCCCGGGTCTGGCGACGAAGGGGAGGAAGCAGAGGGGGAGGAAGATGAGGAGCAGGAAGTTGATCTTCGGCTCCTCCAGCGCGACCTTGAGCGTGAAGACGGGGTTCGTCAGGAACGAGATGAGCAGCCCGCCGACCCCGCTCCGGTTCGGGATGAGCTCCTCGTAGTAGTAGGCGTACGAGTACGCGTCCTTGCCCGACATGATGATGCCGGCCGACGTCATGAAGAACAGCTTGACGATGACGAAGTAGACGAGGCTCACCGCGATGGTCGTCCACCCCATGCGCGTCTTGCCGGCGCGCCGGTCGAGGATGGCGTAGAGCCCGACGAAGCACATGAGCAGGGAGACGTCCTCCCGGCAGAGCAGGAGCAAGCCGAGGGTGACCCAGTAGTGCCTGTCCTTGCCGGCCTCGTAGAAGTAGAGCAGCCACACGACGAGCGGCGAGATCAGCGCGAGCGAGTGGAACTCGTACATGTTCGCGCCGTGCAGGGCCGGGTAGATGGCCCACACGGCGGCGAGCAGGAGCGCCTTGCCGCGGTGCTCGAGCTTCTCGCGCGCGAGCAGGTAGACGGGGACGACGCCGGTCCCGAGCCACACCGCCTGGAGCACGAGGAGGAACTCGGCCCGCGGGTAGAGGAGGTAGAGCGGCGAGAGCAGGACGAGGATGGGGTCGAAATGCGCGGAGCCGTGGTAGCCGGCCTTGAGGAACGAGCAGCCGAGCGGCCGGCCGTGGATCGACTGGTAGAAGATGTTGTCGTAGTAGCCGAGGTCGGGCGTCCGCGTGTGCAGCGCGTGGTGGTTGGTGATCGCGAGCCGAGCGAAGAAGAAGGCGTAGCCCGCCCACAGCCCGAGCACGCCGAGCGGCGCGAGCCAGCGCCCGGCCCTCGCGAGCGCGCCGGCGCGGGGCCCGGGCGCGTCGTCGTCCGCCGGCGAGAGGCGCGGGCCCTTGCCCCAGGTGTAGGCGCCGGCGCCCACCGCGACGGCCGCGAGGGCGGCGTAGAAGAGCGCGGTCTTCGGGCTCTCCTTCTCGATGTTCGGGAGCTTGAGCGCCGCGACGAACGGGAGCGCGAGCAGGGGGCGCAGGGCGCGGTTGAGGCGCCCGGCCGTCTCCAGGACGGCCCACGAGCCGGTCCGGACGCGCCGCGCGAGCATCACCAGGAAGTAGGCGAGCCCGACCGCCACGACGGCCGCGCCGACGCCGCCGGCCATCCAGCGGCGCTCCAGCTCGGGCAGCTTGTTCGTGCCGAACGGGGCGAGGCGGGTCGGGTGGGTGAAGACCCAGCCCGCCACGCCGAGGCTCATCCCGAACAGGACGGGCCACGGCGCCAGGGTCAAGGCGGCGCGCGCGAGCCGCTCGATGGCGCCGTCGAGCTTTGCGAGCGCTTGGTTGAGCCTGGTGCGATGGTTGGCGAGCATGGGGGCGGAGGCGTCCTCGGCTACTTGACCCTACCCCCCGTTGTCAAGGAACGGCGCGGTCGCGGGAAGGGCAGGGCACGCCGCGCGGGCCAGGCTAGACTACGCGCATGTCGCAATACCGGGATCACCTCGATGCGGCTCGCGCGCGCATCGAAACCCTCGAAGCCAAGCTGATGGAGCGGGACGCGGCGCTTGCCGCCCGGGACGCGGAGCTCGCGGAGGTCCGCGCGGAGGTCGAGCGGCTGCGCGTCGGCTCGCGCGACGACGGCCCGCTCGACGGGCCTCCCGGCCGCGGCGGCCCGCGCGCCCTCTTCATGGCGCTCGCGGTGTGCGGCTTCGCGACCGCGACCGGCTACGCGATGATGCGCCCCACGCACTGCCTCCAGCGCACCGCCATGTTCCCCGCCACCGCCGAGGCGTCCGCGTCCTCCTCCGACCGGGCCGAGGTGCGCGCGGCGGCCGATCCGGGCTCGCGCCGGGCCGCCATGGCGCGCGTCCGCCTCGGCAGGGCCGCGGGCGCCGCGATCGAGCACGGCAAGGCGCGCGCGCAGCGCTGCTGGGAGCCGGGCGACCCGACCGGCGAGGGGAGCGTGACCGTCACCTTCGAGCCGAGCGGCCCCCGGGTGGAGCTGAACGGCCCGCCCTACGAGGGCACCCAGCTGGGTGAGTGCGTGATCGAGTCCTTCCGCGACGCCGCGGCGAAGGTACCGGCCTACGACTGGGAGCCCCTCACGTTGACCGCCACCTTCTCCCTCTAGAGCGACAAACGGGTTGAACCCGTCTGAAACGAGCAGATTTTCGAACCGCCAAGGACGCCAAGAAGGAGAAGAAAATATCTTGGCGCCCTTGGCGCCTTGGCGGTTCATCTCTCGTTCCTCAACGTGATCGGTGTTCTAGGACGCCGGCTCCGGCTCGGTGGGCGGCGGCGCGATCTGCCAGCTCACGAAGCCGAGGGCGACGACCGCGAGGTAGATGACGGCGAACACGAGGAGCCCGAAGCTCACGCCGTGCTCGGCGCTGATGCCGAGCGACGGGAACACGAGCGAGAAGAAGAGCTCCCGGACGCCGACGCCGGCGATCGAGATCGGCAGCAGGCCGAGCAGGCTCGCGATCGCGAGCAGGCAGGTGACGTCGAACAGCGAGAGCGGGAGCCCGAGCGCCCGCGCGATCAGGTAGCCCTGCACGAAGTTGACGGCGAAGGTCGCCGCCGTGAGCGGGAGGGTGACGAGCAGGCCGCGCCCGACGTGCGCGCGCAGCGCGGCGAGGAAGCGGCTCGGGGCGTCGGGCTCCGCGCCGGCGGCCGGCCCCTTCCTCGCGACCTTCCGGTAGACGGCGAGCAGCGCCCGGTCGGCGAGCCCGGGGAGGAGCAGCGCGAGCGGGGCGAGGACCGTGAGCGCGATGCCCCCCCACGTCAGCCACGCCAGGCGGCCGACGACGACCGCGCTGTAGTGCGCGACGCCGACGGCGACGAACGCGGCGAGCACGTAGAGGTCGCACAGCCTGTCCATCACGACCGAGGCCAGCCCCTCGGCGTAGGGCACGCCGAGATCGTGGCGCAGGTAGCGGATCCGCAGCACGTCGCCGACGCGCCCCGGGGTCAACATGCCGACGTAGAGCGACGTCATGAACGACGCCCAGGCGCGGCCGAGCGGGTAACGGATGCCCCGGGCGCGGAGCAGCACGTCCCAGCGGAGCACCTTGAGGTGGATGTTGACGAGGTTCAGCGCGGTCGCGAGCACGAGCGGGCCGGCCGGCGCCGCTGCGAGCGCGGCGAGCACCGCGTCCCGGTCGTCGATGCGCAGGATCACGATCGCGAGCAGGAGCGGCCCGATCAGGCGGACGAGCGCGCCGACGGCAGCGCGGCGCATGCTCAGCGCGGCGCTGCGAGGCAGAGGACCCAGGGATAGGAGGTCGTGAGCCGCAGGATCTCGAAGCGCGGCTCGATGAGACGGCGGAACGACGTCGGGTTCCAGTGGTTGATGTGATCGGGGTCGTTGCCGAGGAGGCGCACGTTGTTCCCCGCGAGCAGGTTCGAGAGCTTGAAGAACGGCTCGTGCGGCACGGAGAGGATGACGCGCCGGGGCGAGAGCCGCTGGATCTCGGCGAGCGCCCGGTCGGGCGCGTCGAGGTGCTCGAGCACCTCGGCGCAGATCACGAGGTCGAACCCGGGCGTGGGGTCGCCGAGATCGTAGGCGCTCCCGACCCGCGCCTCGATGCGCGGGAAGAGCCGCTTCACCCGCTCGACGTCGGCGGGGTTGAGGTCCACGCCGTGGAACTGCTTCTCGGGGAACTTCTCGGACAGGTAGCCGGAGAGGAAGCCCTCCCCGACGCCGATCTCGAGCACGCGCTCGACCGGGTTCGCCTCGATGAAGAGGTCGTGGATCGTGGACGCGAAGCGCTGGATGAGCTTGCGCTTCAGCGCGCCCGCGTTCCGGTATTTGACGGTCTCGAAGCGACCGAAGTAAGCGTCGGATATCACTCGATCTCCTCGCGGACGGGCAGCTCGTCCGTCTGGTGCCTCTGCTGCATCTGGAAGGCCAGGAACTCGCCGATGAACCCCATGGAGAACAGCTGGATGCCGAGGAGGATCATCAGCACGCCGAGGAGGAGCAGCGGGCGATCCCCGATCTTGTGCCCGAAGAACCAGAGGAAGGTCAGGTAGGCGTTGATGAGGAGCCCGACCGCCGTGAACACGAGGCCGATGAGGCCGAACAGGTGCATCGGCTTCTTCGAGTAGCGGGTCAGGAAGAGCACGCTGAGCAGGTCGAAGAAGCCGCGCAGGATGCGCTCCAGGCCGTAGCGGGAGGTGCCGTACTTGCGGGCGTGGTGGCGCACCGGGATCTCGGTGACGCGGAAGCCCTGCCACGCGGCGAGCGCCGGGATGAACCGGAAGAGATCGCCGTAGATCGGGAAGGTGCGCAGCACCTCGCGGCGGTACGCCTTGAAGCCGCAGTTCATGTCGTGGAGCTTCACGCCCGTGAGCGAGCGGACCGTCCCGTTGAAGATGCGGGACAGGACGAGGCGGTTCGTGGGGTCGAGCCGGTTGACCTTCCAGCCGACCACGACATCGAGCCCCTCCTGCACCTTGGCGATGAAGCTCGGGAGATCGGCCGGATCGTCCTGGAGATCGGCGTCCATGGTGACGACCACGTCGCCCTTGGCCTTGCGGAACCCGGCGGTCAGCGCCGTCGCCTTGCCGAAGTTCTTCCGCAGCCGGATGCCCTTCACGAGGGGGTTCTCCGCGTGGATCTTGGCGATGACGGCCCAGCTGTCGTCCGTGCTGCCGTCGTCCACGAAGATGAACTCGTAGGTGAAGCGCCCCCGGAGCGCCTGGTCGACGCGCAGCGCGAGCTCGGCGAGGCTGTCCGCCTCGTTCAGCCCCGGGACGACCACCGAGACGTACGGCGCCGTCGACGTGGGCGGCGCGATGCTGGGCGCCATGAGGCTCGGGCGGGGGTCGAAGGCCGAGAGCCCGAACGTCACCCGGTCCTCCGGAGCCTCGGGGGGGGCGGGTGTGGTGGGTTGGTCCACAATCACGGCGGCGGAGGATAGCAGATCGTCGCGGGATGGCGCGGTTCCGTCCATGGGAAGCGCTGCCTGGAGCCGGCCGTGCGAAGATAAAGTGCTGCCGGTTACTGGCAGCGGACGTGTCGCGGCCGGTGGGTGGACCGCGGCGGACGTGTCGCGGCCGGTGGGTGGACCGCGGCGGACGTGTCGCGGCCGGTGGGGGCGCTCGCCGCCCGGGGCGCCGCGTCCGTCACCGCGGGCCGACGCCCGTTACCGCGGGCCGGCCACCTTCTTCTGCCAGGCCACCTGCGCCGCGAGCCCGTCGCGCAGGGCGACGCGGGGCACGTACCCGAGCGCCGCCCGCGCCGCCGCCGTGTCCGCCAGGGTGTGCCGGACGTCGCCGGCCTGCGGCTCGCCGCGCTCCACACGCACGGGACCGGCGAGCTCCGCGAGCAGCCCGAGCGCCTCGTTGAGGCTCACCCGCGAGCCGCCGCCGATGTTGAAGACGCCGACGGCGCTGCCCTCCATGGCGTCGAGGTTGGCCTGCACCACGTCGCTCACGTAGGTGAAGTCGCGCGTCTGCTCGCCGTCGCCGTGCAGGCGGATCGTCTCGCCCTTCAGGATCGCGGCGATGAACCGGTGAAACGCCATGTCGGGGCGCTGCCTCGGCCCGTACACCGTGAAGTACCGGAGCGATACCGTGGGCAGGCCGAAGTTGCGCCGGTAAAGCTCGCAGAGGTGCTCGGCGGCGAGCTTGGTCACCCCGTAGGGCGAGTACGGCGCGGTCCGGCTCGATTCCCGCATGGGGACGTCGTCCGTGTCGCCATAGACGGAGGACGACGAGGCGTAGACGAGCTTGCGCACCTCGCCGTGTGTCCTCGCCGCCTCCAGCAGCCGCTGCGTCGCGAGCACGTTCTCGCGCAGGTACCCCTCGAAGCTCTGCCCCCAGCTCGGGCGCACGCCGGCCTGCGCCGCCTGGTGGAAGACCACCTCGCGATCCGAGAGCAGCGGCCGGAGGTCGGCGATCGCGAGATCGGCCGTCGAGAGCGAGAACCGAGGCTCCCCGCGCAGCCCCGCCAGGTTCCCGTCCTTGAGCTCGCGGCCGTAGTAGTCGGTGAAGCGGTCCACCCCGAGCACCTCATGCCCGAGCTCGATCAGCCGCTCCGCCAGGTGTGAACCGATGAATCCGGCCACCCCAGTCACCAGACAACGCATCCGCCTCCGTACCCTGGTCCGCCGCGCCGCGGCCTCCCGTCCTGCCGCGGCGCGGCGATGCTAGCACCTCGTACCGCTCACCGGACCGGCAGGCCAGCCGCCGCGCAGCCCGCGCTCATCGCACCAGGGCTGAGCGCTTTGCAAGGCAAACGTCGCACGACGCGGGGGCCTTTTTGCAAATTCCCTCACCGTTCCGATGCACATTTCTGAATCTGGTTGCGCCGCCCCGGGCGGCGCGCGACCCTGGTGCGCGTTTGCGCGTCCAGATTTTCTGTCTGCGGTGCGTTCAAGCGGCAGAAGGCCAGATGTTCTTATGGGGATTGTCGTCCAGCAGCTCACGAAGCGGTTCGGTCCGAACAAGGTCGTCGACGAGGTCTCGTTCGAGATAGAGCGCGGCGCCCTCGTCGCGCTGCTGGGGCCGAGCGGAGGCGGCAAGAGCACCGTCCTCCGCATCATCGCCGGGCTCGAGACCCCCGACACCGGCGAGGTGATCCTGAACGGCAAGAACGCGACGAACACCCGGGTGCAGGACCGGAACATCGGCTTCGTCTTCCAGAGCTACGCGCTGTTCCGGCACATGACGGTGCGCGAGAACATCGGGTTCGGCCTCGCGATCCGGAAGCGGCCCCGGAAGGAGATCGACGCCACCGTGGCCGAGCTCCTCGGCCTCGTGCAGCTCGATGGGCTCGGGGGCCGGTACCCGCACGAGCTGTCCGGCGGCCAGCGGCAGCGCGTCGCGCTGGCCCGCGCGCTCGCGCCGGGCTCGTCGCTGCTCCTGCTCGACGAGCCGTTCGGGGCGCTCGACGCCAAGGTGCGGCTCGAGCTGCGCGAGTGGATCCGGAAGCTGCACAAGGAGCGCGGGATCACGAGCGTCTTCGTGACCCACGACCAGGAAGAGGCGATGGACCTCGCCGACCGGGTCATCGTGCTGCACAAGGGCCGCGTCGAGCAGATCGGCACGCCCGAGGAGATCTACGACCGGCCGGCGACCGAGTTCGTCGCGAGCTTCGTCGGGTCGATCAACGTGCTCAAGGGGGAGGTCCGCGACGGCCAGGCGGCGCTCGGGACCTTCGCGATGCACGCCCCCCCGGGGACGGGCGACGGCGCGAGCGTGCACGCGTTCGTGCGGCCGCACGACATCGAGCTCCACGCCCGGATCGACTCGTCGGACGAGCAGCGCGGCGACGGGGCCAGCGTGGCGCGCGTCGAGCGGCTATCACGGGTCGGATGGATGGTCAAGGCGGAGCTCCGCCTGTCCGACGGCCAGCCGCTCTCGGTCGAGCTGACCAAGGACCGGGTGGCCGAGCTCGGGCTCGCCGAGGGCGACAGGGTGATGGTGAATCTCCGTGACGCCAAGATCTTCGTGCAAGACTACGCCATCTAGAGCGGCGGCCGTCGGGCCGCCCCAGCGCGGAGGGCGGCACGTGGGCACCATCTTCGACAACATCGCGATGACGGTCGGGCGGACCCCCCTTGTTCGCCTGAGCGCGGCGGGGAAGGGGCTGCGCGGCGAGCTGATCGGCAAGATCGAGAGCCGGAGCCCGGGCGGGAGCATCAAGGATCGCATCGGCCTCGCGATGGTCGAGGCCGCGGAGCGGCAGGGCAAGCTGACCCAGGGGAGCGTGCTCGTGGAGCCGACGAGCGGCAACACGGGGATCGCGCTGGCGATGATCGCCGCGGCGAAGGGCTACCGGCTGATCCTCACGATGCCCGAGTCGATGAGCCCCGAGCGGATCGCGCTGCTCCGGGCCTTCGGTGCGGAGGTGCAGCTGACGCCGGGGACGTTGATGGTGCAGGCCGTCGCGCGGGCGCGGCAGATCGTGGAGGAGCGGCCCGGCGCCGTGATGCTGCAGCAGTTCGAGAACCCGGCGAACGCGGCCGCCCACCGGGCGACCACCGCGCCCGAGATCTGGGAGGACACGGACGGCCAGGTCGACGTCGTGGTCGCCGGCGTGGGGACCGGCGGGACGATCACCGGCGTGGGCGAGGTGCTCAAGGAGAAGAAGCCGGGCGTGAAGATGATCGCGGTCGAGCCCCGGAACGCGGCCGTGCTGAGCGGCGGCCGCGTGGGGGCGCACCTCATCCAGGGGATCGGCGCGGGCTTCATCCCGAAGATCCTGCGGCGCGAGCTCATCGACGAGGTGGTGCCCGTGTCCGAGGACGAGTCCTTCGACGCCGCGCAGCGGCTCGCGAAGACCGAGGGCATCCTCGTCGGCATCTCCGGCGGCGCGGCGATGGCCGCGGCGCTCTCGGTCGCGGCGCGCGACGACATGCAGGGCAAGAAGATCATCGTGATCCTGCCCGACGGCGGCGAGCGTTACGTCACGTCGCCGCTCTTCAAAGAGCTCGTCGGCTGCGCCCGCAGCGCCGCGTTCCGCAACTAGCATCGCTAGCGCGGCAGGCAGCCGCACATCGGATCGCCCTCGTTGCAGACGCACGGCTCCACCTTGGGCGGCGGCTGCGCGGGAGGCCGCGTGATCCTGCCCTGGATCACGTCGCGATCGCGCCTCGCCTCGTTCAGCTTGCGCTGGAGCTCCGCCTTTTCCGCCTCGCTCCGCACCGTCTGGTAGGCGAGGGAGAGATCGCGGATCTGCCGCTCGCGCGCCGCGAGATCGCCCTCGAGCTCCGCGAGCCGCCGCTCGTGCTGCGCGCGCGTGGCCGCGTGCTCGGCCCGGGCCCGCTCCGCGTCCGGCCTGATCTTGCCGAGGTAGAGGCCGAGCGTCGCGGCCGTCACGAGGGCGCCGAGCGCGCTGCCCGCGGCGACGAGCCGCCGGAGCCGGCGCCGCTGGGCGTCCCCCGCGAGCGCCGCGAGGCTCCGCTCGTGCTCCTGCTGCTTCTCGAGGGCCTCGATGCGGGCGCGCTGCTCGGCCTCGACGCGGGCCTTCTCGACGGCCGCCGCGCGGATCGCCTCGAGGCGCGCCGCCTCCTCGCGCGCCGCGGCCTCCTCGCGCCGGCGCCGCTCCTCCTCGGCCCGGAGGCGCGCCTCCTCCTCGGCGAGGGCCTGCCGCTCGAGCGCGCGCCGAGCCTCCTGCTCCGCCAGCGCGCGCCGCTGCGCGGCCTCCCGCTCCTCGCGCAGACGCTGGTCTTCGAGGCGCATCAGCTGCTTGAGCGAGAACAGAACAGAGCTCTCCTGGATCTCGGCCATGACAAAGGACCTCCTCGCCCGCACCCGGGGTGGGCAACACACGGCGCGCGCCGGCGAGCGCGCCGCGGCGCGCGGACGTCGCGTGGATCGACGTCGCGCGCCCGCGCCTCGCGCCTCGCGTGCGGTGCGCTCTCGGTTTGCAGCGTTCGACGGGGAGAAGGGGCAGGAGCTTGGGTGGCTCAGGGTCTTCGGGAGCGGCCCGAGGAGAGAGGCCGTCCGGGCAGAAGAGGCAGGCGTCGCGGCGGCGCGCTCACTCGATGCTGACCGCCACGATGACCTTCATCCACACCCCCTCCTCGGGGATCTTCTTCGTCAGGTCGAGCTCGCCGCGCCAGTCGACATGTACGGTGTACCCGCCGTTCTCGGTGTCCTCGTAGAAGAACTTCCGGATGTCGCCGTGGTAGGCGCGATCGAGCGGGACGATGCGCTCTCCCGTCGGCATCGGCGATTTGCCGGCGATCTTGGTCGCCGCGCCGTCGACGACGGCCTCCGCGGTGATGCTCTTGATGAAGGTCAGGTCGGGGACGTTGTTGTCCCGCGCCTCCAGCCGGATGAACATGAGCTTGGCGCCGTCGACGGAGCTCGGATCCTGCGAGACGGAGACCTCGCTCCACCCGGAGAACTTCGCCTGCGTGCTCGGCTTGACGAGGAACTTGGTCTCGGCCTCGTGCTCGCCGACGATGCTCGCGCAGGAGCTCGCGCCGAGCGAAAGGGCCGCGGCGAGCGCCACGCCGGCGCGCGCGGAGAGCGCGGGAATGCAGAGCGAATCGAGGGCATTTCGACAGCGTCGGCTAAGCAGGTTCATGCGTGAAAGATAGCACGCACGGCCGCGATCGACGCGCGGCGCGCAGCCGGCTATGGTCGTGGCCCGAGGGCGATCGAATGGCGGCGGAATCAGGCGCAGGTATTGACGGCGGGCAGGGCGCGGCCCCCGCCTCCTTCGAGGCGCGGCTCGAGCTCGCGCGCCAGGCGAGCGGGCGCCTGCGGGAGGCGATCGGGCACGTCATCGTCGGCCAGGGGGACGTCATCGAGCAGACGCTCTGGGGCATCGCCGCGGGCGGACACGTCCTGCTCGAAGGGGCGCCCGGGCTGGGCAAGACGCTCCTCGTCAGGACCATCGCCGGCTGCCTCGACCTCCGGTTCTCCCGCATCCAGTTCACGCCGGACCTCATGCCGAGCGACGTGACGGGGACGAACGTGCTCGTCGCGGCGGCGGACGGCTCGCGCCACTTCTCGCTGCACAAGGGGCCGATCTTCGGGCAGGTGATCCTGGCCGACGAGATCAACCGGGCGACGCCGAAGACGCAGAGCGCGCTGCTCGAGGCGATGCAGGAGCACGCGTGCACCATCGCCGGCACGCGGCACGTGATGGAGGAGCCGTTCTTCGTGCTGGCCACCGAGAACCCGATCGAGATGGAGGGAACGTACCCGCTGCCCGAGGCGCAGCTCGACCGGTTCCTGCTGAAGGTGCTCGTGCCGAGCCCGACCGAGGACGAGCTGACCGAGATCCTCGCCCGGACCACGGGCCACGACGGCGGGCCGCCGCCGCGGGTGCTCACCCGCGACGACGTGCTCGCGCTGCGGTCGCTGTGCCGCGACGTCGCGGTGGCCGAGCCCGTCCTGCGGTACGCGTCGCGGCTCACGCGCGCGAGCGACCCGGCCGCCGAGGGCGCGCCCGAGATCGTGCGGCGGGCGCTCCGGTTCGGCGCCGGTGTGCGCGGCGCGCAGTCGCTGGTGCTGGCCGCGAAGGCCGCGGCGCTGCTCCAGGGCAGGGCGCACGTCGCCTTCGCCGACGTGCAGCGGGTCGCGAAGCCGGTGCTGCGCCACCGCCTGATCCGGTCCTTCGAGGGCGAGGCGGAGGGGATCACGACGGACCAGGTGGTCTCCGCGCTCACCTCCGCGGTCGAGGCGCGCCCCGAGCCCGTGGCGCAGGCGATCCGGCGATGAGGCGCGGCGAGGCGGTGCGGGGGCGGGCGATCGGGCCCGCTCCGCTCTGGGCGGGCGCGGCGTGGATCGCGGCGCTCGCGGCGCTCGCGGCGGCAGAGCCGGCGCTCGCGCAGGCGCCGGCCGGGTCTCTGCCGGAGCTCCACGTCGACGCGGCGCCGCTGTTCGGGACGAGCGGCGCGCTGCCCTGGGGCTGGAACCAGGTCGTCCTGCGCATCGAGAACCGCGGCGGCAGGGCGGCGAAGGGCGAGGTCGAGATCGAGTCGAAGCGCTACTCCGACGACCGCGTCTTCATCGCGTCGGCGCCGTACAGCGTCGCGGCGGGCGCGTCGATCCACGTGCGCGTGCCGGTGCAGGTGTCGCCGTTCGGCGAGGTGGAGGTGCGCACGCTCGACGAGCACGGCGCGCGCATGCACGTGCAGTCGCTCTCGTCGACGTCGCAGCGCGCCGTGGTGCTCTTCGACGTCAGCGAGGCGTCGCTCCTGCGGGGGACCCTGCACGAGGCGCCGGTCGCGCCGCTGTTCCTGCCGACCGGGCGCGGTCCCGGGCCGTCGCCCGGCCCGACCCTGTGGGTCCAGCAGGCGGGCTTCGACGGCGCGACGGGCGACCCGCTGCTGCCCGACCGCGCGGCCCTCTACAGCGCGGCGGACGCGGTGTTCATGCGCACCGACAAGCTCTCGATGCTGAGGGGCGCCGAGCTCGACGCGCTCGCCGGGTACGTGCTCGCCGGCGGGACGCTGGCGCTGTCCGTGGCCCGCCCCGAGGATCTCCGGCACCCGACGCTCGCGGCGCTCGTCGGGGGCGAGGTCGCGAGGGCGGGCCTCGCGGGGGAGGTGCTCGAGGAGATCGTGCCGCCCGCGCCGGGCGGCGCGAGCGGCTTCGGCAAGCAGGGCAACGCGCTCGTGCCGGCGCCGAGCGCGGGCCCCCAGGTGGCCGAGGCGCTCTCGGGCTGGTCGGGCGGCAACCTGCGCGGGAGCCCGTACGGCAGCTCGGCGTCCTACGGCCTCGGGGAGGTGCACCTGCTCGCGTTCGATCCCTCGCGCCCGCCCGCCGCCGTCGACCCCTGGGTGAAGATCCGGATGGCCGATCTCGCGCGCCGCGCCTACGACCGCCGATCGACCGTCGCGTTCCGGCCGGGGGAGGAGGTGATGGGGCTCGACCTCGACCGGGTGCGGAAGCTGCTCGATCCGAACGAGAGCTCGCGCTGGGCGATCGGGCTCTCCGCGCTGCTGCTCTGCCTGTACGCGGTGCTCGCGGGGCCGGTCAATTTCTCGCGGGCGGCGCGGCAGGGCAGGCCGCTCCGCGCGCTCCGGTTCCTGCCCCTCTACGCGGCGGTCGCGTTCGCGTCGGTCGTCGGCGTGGGCGTGCTCGCGAAGGGGGTGAGGGGCAGGGCGCGCCACCTCACGCTCGTCGAGGCGGGGGCCGGCATGTCGGAGGGCGCGGTGCGCCGGTTCCGCAGCTTCTTCGTCTCGAGCGCGGAGGACCTCACGGTCCGCACGACCGACGCGAGCAGCGTCATCAGCACCGCGGCGATCTCCGAGGCGCCCGCGCGGCCCGATCGGCTCACGGTGGACCGCGACGGGGCCCGCCTGACCGACGTCGCCGCGCGCTCGTGGCAGACCGTGATCGTGCGCGAGGACGGGACCGCGCCGATCGGCGACGGCATCGCGATGGCGGCCGACGCGGGCGGCGACCTCGTCGTGAGCAACCGGAGCGGCCGCGATCTCCGGGGCGGCGTCCTGCGGCTCCCGTCGGGCGAGGCCCGCTACTTCGCCCGCATCCGGGACGGCGAGAAGGTCTCGTCGCGCGCCGGGGTCGACGTCGGGACGCGCAGCGAGGGGCGGGCGTGGCTGTCGCAGGTGGGCTTCGGGCGGCGGGTCGGCGGCATCGACGTCCACGACCTCGGCGGGAGCCTGCTGATCCCCCTGCTCGCGCCCGACGCCCCGGGCCTGGGCGAGGCGTGGTGGGCCGTCGAGGAGGCCGCCGGCGACGCGGTCGACTGGTTCCCGGCCGGCGTGCCCGTGCTGCTCGGCCAGCTCGACGGCGGCGAGGGCCGCGCGAGCGACGCGGGGCTGCGGATCGAGAGCGACCGCGTGCTCGTGCGCATCGTCGGCCTCGGGGGGGCGCCGTGAGCGCCGCGCCCGGAACCGCGCCGCCCCTGGAGCCGCGGCCCGAGCGGCCGCCGCCGACGATCCGGGTCCGGCACCTCTCGCACCGCTTCGGGTCGCTCGACGTGCTCAGGGACGTGACCTTCGACGTCGGCCCCGGCGAGATCTTCGGCTTCATCGGCCCGAACGGCGCCGGCAAGACGACGACGATCCGGGTGATGGCGACCCTGCTCGAGCCGATGGCGGGGCGGGTCGAGATCGACGGCGTCGACGTCACGATCGACCCGGCCGCGGTCCGCCGCAGCATCGGGTACATGCCGGATCACGCCGGTGTGTACGACCGGATCACGGTGCGCGAGTACCTCGAGTTCTTCGCGGACGCCTTCCGGGTGCCGTCGCTCGACGTGGTCGACGCCGTCCTGGAGCTGACCGACCTCGGCAAGATCCAGGACCGGATCGTCGCGACCATGTCGAAGGGCATGAAGCAGCGGCTGCAGCTCGGGAGGATCCTGCTGCACGACCCCAAGGTCCTCATCCTGGACGAGCCGGCGAGCGATCTCGATCCGCGCGCGCGCATCGAGATCCGCGATCTGCTGCTGGAGCTCCGGAGCCTCGGGAAGACGATCTTCCTCTCCTCGCACATCCTCACGGAGCTCTCCGACGTGTGCACGTCGATCGGCATCCTCGAGAAGGGCCGCCTCGTGGTCGCCGGTCCCATCGGCGAGATCGCGGCGCGCCTCGAGGCCCTGCGCGCCGGGCACGCGCCGCACGGCGGCGGCGCGGCCGGCCCGCACGCGCGCGCCGCGCCGCCGTACGGCCCCGGGGCGCTGCCGCCGCCCGGCGCGCCGGGTCAGCCGCTCGCGCCCGAGCCCGCTCCGGCGGCGTACGGCGCGCCCCCGCCGGCGGCCGCTGCGCCCGCGGGGCCGGCGCCGGTGGTTCCGGCGCCGTACGCGCCGGTCCCGCGGCGCAAGGTGAAGGTGCGGGTCCTCGGCGATCCCGAGGCCGCGGCCTTCCTGCTGCGGGGCGGGCCGGGGATCCTCGACGTCGAGATCGTCGCGGGCTCGGTGCACGTCAGCTACGTGGGCAACGACGTCAAGATCGCCGAGATCGTCCAGCACCTCGTGCGGAGCGGGGCCTTGGTGATCGGGGTCGAGCCGGAGCGCAACGAGCTCGAGCGGATCTTCCTGGAGGTCACGCAAGGAGAGGTGCAGTGAGCGTGCAGACTGGCTCATCGCCGTCCGGCGGCCCGTCGTCCCGGCGGCTCGTCGATCGAGCGCGGCACCGGGTGGGTCGCCTCGTTCGCGATCCGAACCCGATCTGGATCCGCGAGCTCAAGCAGGCGGCGCGCCTCGGCCGCACGCCGATCATCCTGCTCGTGTTCGCGATGCTGATGACGCTGCTCGTCGCGTCGCTCGGCGGCATCGTCTCGACGGACGTCTCGCCCGCGAGGACGGGCGTGATCCTGTTCCAGGTCTTCTTCTCGCTCGCGTACTTCGTGGTGACCCTCGTGGGCCCGGCGGTCGCCGCGAACAGCATCGCGTCGGAGCGCGAGGGCCGCACGTGGGAGGCGGTGCTGCTCACGGGCATCCCGCCCGGCGAGATCGCGCGCGGCAAATTCCTCGCCGCCTACACGGCGATCTCGATGTACGTGGTGATGCTCGCGCCGGTCGGGGCGCTGCCGTTCCTGTTCGGCGGGATCACCGCGCTCGAGGTGGTGATCGCGTTCCTGTTCCTCTTCCTGATCGCGCTGCTCAGCGTCGCCTTCGGCCTGGCGATCAGCTCGAAGATGGCGAGCCTCCGCGGGGCGATCCTCGTCACGCTGCTGCTCGCCTTCCCGATCTCGAGCGGCCTGTTCCTGGCGGCCGGCGCGGGGCTCTCGTACGCAGCCCACGGCGCCTGGCCGGAGGTCCCCGAGGGCCCGCCGATCTGGCTCCCCGCCGCCTACCAGCGCGCCCCGTTCAGCCTGGATTACGTGCTCTTCCTGGTCCTCTTGCCGACGGCGGCGATCGCCGTCCCCGCCTGGTTTCTGTACCAGGTGACCGTCGCGAACCTCACGAGCGACAGCGACGATCGCTCCTCGGGTCTGAAGACGTGGCTCGTGGTCTGCACGCCGGTGCTCGCCGCGGCCGCCGTGGTGCCGGCGCTCTCGGTGGACCCGTCCGATCGCCTGCTCGCGATCCTCGCGGGCATGTGCGCCATGCTGCTGTTCCTGACCTTCTGCGTGTTCCTCTTCGCCGGCGAGCCGATCGGCCCCTCGCGCCGGGTCGAGGTGCGCTGGGCACGGGACGGCGCGAGCCTGCTCCGCCGCTTCTTCGGCCCCGGCGTGATGCGCTCGGCGTACCTCCTGCTCGGGGTCGGCGTCGCGGCGCTCGCCGCGCTCTGGCTCGTCGGCTTCGAGCGGATCGTCGACGCCTCGGTCGTGTCGCCCGGGTTCTCGGCGCGGCAGCTCGGGTACTTCGCCAGCTACGCGCTCGCGTTCTACGTGTTCCTCGTCGGCCTCGGCGCGTTCCTCCGCGCGCGGACCGGCTCGTCCATGGTCACGCGGGTGCTGCTCGTGACGCTGCTCTTCGCGATCGCGGTGGGTCCCTGGATCGTCGCGGCCATCGCCGGCCTCATCGCCAGGAACACCACGGGCGACGACGCGCTCGTCGTCGCGGCGCCCTCGCCGTTCTACGCGTTCCTGATGATGTCCAGGGCCGGCAGCAGCGACCCCGGGGCCCTCCTCACCAGCGGCTTCGTGGCCACGGCGGGGTGGCTCGCCCTCGGGCTCGGCCTGCTCGCCGGGGCGCGCTCGCGCTGCGCCGCCCTGACCGCTCAGCGCGACGCGGCGTTCGCGCAGACGGACGCGCTCCTCGCCCAGGAAGACGAGGCCACCCGCGCGGCAGAGCGCGCGGCCGCTGCGGCTGCAGAGGGTGAGGCCCGAGGAGGCGCCGCCGGCAGCCCCGCCTGACGCGCCCTCACGCCGCCCTTCAAAAATCGCACGTGCGCTCGACGTGGCGCGGAAAATTGGAGCTCGTCGCGGGAATGCGCGACGATGCGCTCGCGCGCGGATCTGTCGAAATCTTGAGCGCTCCGGGGGGGCGTGGGAGAAGAGCGATCGCGCGCTCGTGGTCCGGGAGCGAGGGGACACACGGATCTCCGCGCCACGCGACGCTGGAGGCGCGACGCCGACCCGCTGAGGATCGCCTTGCCCTCGCACGAAGACTGCCGCTGCGCGGCGCCCGAGCTGAGCGACACCCTGCTGTACGGCACGCCGTACCGGCCGACGCGCCGGCTCGGGCGAGGCGGGATGGGCGAGGTGATCGAGGCCGCCCACGTGGGCCTCGACAAGCCCGTGGTGGTGAAGCTCTTGCACCGGGATCTCAGCCGCGAGCCGCGGCTGGTGGAGCGGATGCGCGTGGAGGCGCAGTCGCTGGCGCGGCTCGCGCACCCCAACCTGGTGACCGTCACCGATTTCGGGCAGACGGCCGAGGGGCGGACGTACCTGGTGATGGAGCGGCTCTACGGCCGGACGATGCGCGAGGAGCTCGCGGCGCGCGGCGCGCTGCCGCCGCCGGAGGCGATCGCGCTCGTGGAGCAGGCGCTCGCCGGCCTCGACGCGGCGCACGGCGCGGGGATCGTCCACCGCGACGTGAAGCTCGAGAACCTCTTCGTGTGTGATCCGGACGCGCAGGGGCGGCGCGTGGTGAAGGTGCTCGATTTCGGCATCGCCAAGGTGGTGGCCGCGCACGGCGACGGGCGCGCGCCGGCGCCGTCGCTCTACCAGACGGAGGAAGGGGTGCTCGTGGGCACGCCGCGTTACCTCTCGCCCGAGCAGATCTCCGGGCTGGCGGTGGACGCCCGCACCGACGTGTACGCCGCGGGCGTCGTCCTCTACACCTTGCTCGCGGGCCGCGGCCCGTTCGAGCACGTGAAGCCGCTCCTGGAACTCCTGCGCGCCCACGCCAGCGAGGTCCCCGCGCCCCCGTCGCGCCACGCGCCGTGGCCGACGCCGCCGGAGCTCGACCGCGCGGTCATGCGGGCGCTGGAGAAGCGGCCGGAGCTGCGGTTTCCAGGCGCCGCGACGTTCGCGGCCGAGCTCTCGCGCATCGCCGCGCGCCTGGCCGGAGGGTCGAGCCCGCCCTTCGCCCTGCCGCACGGGCCGCGCTGGCAGAGCACGGCGCCGCTGGTGATCCCCCCGGTCCGCGCCCACGTCGCCCCGACGTTGAGCGCGACCGTCGCGGCGTTCGGCCTCCCGGCGCCGGGCGAGGCCGCGCAGGCCGCGCCGGGCGCCGCGCCGCCGCGCCTCCCGGCGGCGCGCGGGGCCACGGGGGCGCGCCGCACGCGGCGGCCGCGCGCGGTCGCGGAGCCGAGCCGCGCGGACATGGTGATGCTGGTCGTCGGCGTGGTGCTCTTCGGCTTCGCCCTGGCGCTGCTGGCCAGCGTCGTGGGCTGACGGGCGGCCGCGACGTGGTCAACGCTTGCCAGGAATCGCCCGCAGGGCGACGAAGTCGCTACGATGCGAGCTGTGGATGGACGGGCAGCGCTGGTGGGGAGCTCCACGTCGGGGCGGAGGCCGGGGGGCGGGGCGGCGAGCGGCTCGACCTGGGCGCGGGCTCACGGCAAAGGGCGGCACGATTTCGCCTCCGAGGACACCCAGCTGTTCCAGCGAGGCGGCACGATGGTGCTCGGGAGCGATTTCTCGTCCCGCAGCCGAGCGCGGCGGCGCGCCGCGGTCGGCGCTGCCGACGTCTGCCGGCCCGAGGCAGCTCCGTCACGCCCACGACGGGAGGGGCTCTCCGGCGGTGCATCCAGCGAGGCCGCTGGTGTACCGCTGCGGGGCAACGTGATGCTTGGGCGCATGATGGCCGCGGCCGGGTGGGTTATCTTCGGGGCCATGCCGTGCCCCTGCCCCCGAGCCATCTCCGAGGGTATCGCGCTCCGGCCAGCGCGCGTACTACGCTGGCCCGCGCCGCCACGCGCTGGCTGGCCGGCGCGCTGCCACCGCGCCCGCCGCGCCATCCGCGCCATCCGCGGACGAGTGGCCGAGGCCGATGGCGTCGGGAGCGCGCCCATGAGAACGCTGAGCCTTGAACCGGGTGCTCGAAGCGCCGCTGCCCACGCGGGGCAGCAGCGCGGCTTTTGCGCGTCGCGAGAGGGGCAGGCATGACCAACAGGAACCCGAACAAGAGCCCGCCAGGCCAGCCGGCGGGTCAGGGCGCTGCGGGCGACGCCGCGCCGCAGACGCAGCCGCAGCCGCAGCAGCAGCCGCCGCGCGGGTACGACGGGCCGGGCTTCGGGCCGCAGGAGCACCCCTCGCTGGCGCAGCCGCGACCGCTGCCGCACGAGCCGCGCCGCAGGCCGGAAGACGGGGCGGGGGCGCCCGTGCCCGCGACGGCGCCCGCCGAGCGGGGGATGCAGTGGGGTGAGCCCAGGCCGCGCCGCCGGCAGGACCGCGAGGCGGGGCCCAGCGACAAGCAGGTGTACGTCCCGCCGGTCACCCTGCCGCCGAACCGGGAGCACCAGGCCATGGATCTGCAGAAGATCCAGGTGGCGCCGTCGCTGCTGAAGGGCGTTGACGAGCGGAACCGGCCGACGATGCGGCGGATCCCCGTGCAAGGCCTGCCGGCGCGCCCGCCGGGGATGCCCGAGGATCCAGGCGGCGCGCGATCGGGCGGCGCACGAACGGCGCGCGTCGGCGTCGGCAGCGGCGTCTGGCCGCCGCCCGACGAGGATCTGCACGGCGCGCGCGGTCCATCGACGCGGAAACAGCGACCGCAGGCGGCGGCCGCGGTTCCGGTGGCCACCGCCGTCGCGCCTCGCGCCGGCCTGCCGGACGCGCCGCGGCCGGATCCCACCGCGGCGACCGCCGCCGCGACGGCGGCGGCGCTCGCTGCGCGCCGCCGGCGCGCGCCGCTCGGATTGTTCGCGCTGCTCGTGTTCCTGGGCAGCGCGACCGCCGCGGGCTTCTGGGCGCTGTGGCGCGCCGCTAATCCCTCGATCGACGACAGCACGTCGACGGCGGAGAGCGGCAACGTCCCCGCACCGGGTCGCGGCGCCACGACGCCCACGATCGAGCCGCCGCCGCCGATCCCGGCGCCGGTCCCGCGCGACGAGCCGCCGCCCTCCGCCGAGCCGCCCGCCGCCGCTGCGCCGGAGGTCCCGACGGCGTCGCCTGCGGCGGACGCGAGCTCGTCCCGTGCACACCCCGAAGCGTCGGCCCAGGCCGCTCGTGCGCCTGCGGCGCGTCCTCCCCGTCCGGTCGTGCGCCCCAGACCTTCGGCGAAGCCGGACGATGTGTACGAGTCGCTCGAGAGCAAGCCGGCCGCGTCCGCGGCCGCACCAGCGGCGAGCGCCGGGGCCCCGCCATCGCCATCACCACCCCCGTCGCCCTCTCCGCCGCCGGGGACGACCGCGCCTCCGCGTCCGTTCGGCCACTGAGGAGCCGCCCTTCCGGAGCGCAATTTTCCCGGCAGCCACCATGCGAAAGCCATTCGTGAGATACCCCTGTCTATCGATCCTGGGCGCGGCGCTCCTCGTGAGGCCGAGCGTCGCGAGCGCGGCCGACGACGCTCGGCTGAACGGCACCCCTCCGGTCGAGGGCGCCTCGGCGGGCTCGAGCGCCGGCGAGCGCGCCGCGCAGCTCTACCGGGAGGGGAACAGGTTCTATGACGAGGCGAAGTTCGTCGAGGCGGAGGCGCGATACCAGGCGGCGTGGGACCTCCAGAAGAGCTTCGATGTCGCCGGCAACCTGGGGAACGTGGAGCTGGAGCTGAAGCGGCCTCGCGAGGCGGCCGAGCACCTCGCGTACGCGCTCGAGGCGTTCCCGCTCGGCGAGCGGCCCGAGAAGCGGAGGTTCTTGCAGGACCGGCTCGCTCAGGCCAGGTCGCAGGTCGGCACGCTCCGGATCAGCGTGAACGTCGACAACGCCGAGGTGTTCGTCGACGGCAAGCTGATCGGGCTATCGCCCCTCCAGGGCGAGGTGTTCGTCGACCCTGGCAAGCGCGACATCGAGGCGCGCCGCGCCGGCGCCAGGACGTCGACCTCGCTGCTGGTGGCGAGGGGCTCGGACCAGAGCATCACGCTCAGCCTCGACACGGGCCCGAGCATCCCGCTGGTGGTCGCCGGCGGCGCGGTCGGGCTCCTCGGCATCGCGTCGGGCGTGACCTTCGCGTTCCTCTCCACGTCCCAGGGCGAGTACGCCGACGGAGAGCCGCGCGGCAGCCGGGAGCGCGCCGAGCTGCGCGAGACCCAGACCACGTTCGCCAACGTCTCCTTCTGGAGCTTCGTCGGCAGCGGCGTGGTGCTCGCCGGGACGGCTGTGTACGTGTTCTCCACCTCGAGCCGCACGCCGGGCCCGCAGGCCGGGATCACCGGCTTCCACGCCGTGCCCCTCGTGACCTCCGAGGTCGCAGGCATGCTGGTCGGCGCGAGCTTCTAGCGTGGGCGCGGGCGGGGGCGTTAGAACTCCTCACAACTCCTTTCTTGGCGGTGGAGGTTTCGCGATGCGTCGATCTCATTGGGCGTCCGGTTGTGTCACGATCCTGTCGCTCGCGGCTGGCTTGCAGGCGATCGGCTGCTTTCCGCTGGATTATACCGAGGATGACGCCGCTTCCTCGGCAGGCGGGGGCGGCAGGGGCGACCAGCCTCCGCCGAGCTGTGTCCCTGGTCCCCAGGAGGGGCCGGACGCGTCGTGCGGCGTCTTCGTCAGCAGCACGGCGGTGGAGGGGGACGGCACGAAGGACAGGCCCCTCACTACGCTGGGCGCCGCCATCAGCGCAGCGGCCTCGCGCGATCCGGGCCAGCGCAACGTCTATGTCTGCGTCGGCGAGCTCAAGGAGAAGGTCCAGCTCGTATCGAACGGCGTCCACATCCATGGCAGCCTCGATTGCGAGCAGGGGTGGCGCATCGCGGACGAGGGCAAACGAACGACGCTGAGCGCCGAGGCTGACCAGATTCCGCTCACGATCGTGGGTGGCAGCGGCGACGCCTCGACCCGCATCGAGGACCTGGATGTCCGCGCGCAGCCTGCGAAGGCGTGGGGCGGGTCGTCGATCGCCGTGGTGGCCGACAGCGCCAAGGTCGAGTTCACCCGGTGCACCCTGGAGGCGAGCGACGCGAAGCAGGGCGCGACGATCGACAACTTCACGATGGATGCCAAGGCGGGCCTCGTGGGCGGCAACGGGGATGATGCCTGCCAGAAGGCCCCCGGCGCCGGAGGAGAGACGGAGCCTCTCCAGTGCGGCACGGACATGGTGACGGAGGGGGGGTCCGGCGGGCAAGGTGGTGTCAACAGCGCCGGCCCGGGCAGCGCCGGCACGCCGATGGGCACCAGCAACACGGGCGGGGATCCCCAGGCGAGCGCGATGGCCTGCGGCCCCGGCGGTTCGGGAGATCGGGGGCAAGACGGGTTGCCCGGTGAGGGGGCGATGAGCCGTGGCCAGATCTCGAGGACCGGATACACGGGCGCGAACGGCAAGAGCGGGATGCCCGGGAGCCTTGGCCAAGGCGGCGGCGGCGGCGGCGGCGCCAGGGGGGGGGCCACAGCGAGCCGGTGCGCGGGAATGCCGGCCAACGGCGGCGCCGGCGGCGGGGCGGGTGGCACGGGCGGATGCGGCGGTCTGGGGGGGAGCGGCGGCAAGGCGGGGGGCTCCAGCATTGCGGTCATCAGCCTCGCCTCGGAGATCCATTTTGACCAAGTGAAGCTGATTGCCGGCAAGGGCGGCAACGGAAGCGCTGGGCAGCACGGGCAGACCGGAGGCACGGGCGGTCTGGGCGGCAAAGGCGGCATCGTCCCCGCGGAGGCGCCCACGACTACGGATCTGAAGCCGGCTTGCAACGGCGGCGACGGCGGCAAGGGGGGTGACGGCGGCGATGGCGGCGGTGGCGCTGGTGGGCATTCGATCGCGATCGCGTACCGTGGGGCGCTGACGCCGCCCGCCGAGGGACAGGGCTACACGGCCCAGACGAGCGCGGCTGGCGAGGGCGGTCCGGGCGCCGGCACGGCGGCTGGAGCGGCGGGCCAGCGCGGCGTCGTGGTCAGCTTCGACGAGTGACGTCCGGGCGGGCAGGGGGCGCTCACCGAGGCTGGAAGTAACGCCCCACCTGCTCGCGGTACTCTTCCGGGATATCGCTGCGCTCGACGCCGCCGATCTCCTGGGGACCCACGACGCCGAGCGCGCCTTCGCCTTGTACATTGGCGGTCTCTCCGGCGCGCCCCGCTGTCCGGCCCGTCACGATCCCCGGCATCGGTTTGCCCTGGTTGAGCCGCGCGCCGGCGCGCGAGCGCAGCTCGCCGCCGGCGACGGCGCCGGTCTGCCCTTCATGGCTCCCGGGCCCGCCGCCTTGTGTGCGCCCTGCCTGCGCGGACCCTTCCTTGCCGGCGCCGCCCGCCTCCGCGCCTTGCGGTCCGCTCTGGCCGTCCGCGCCGCTGCTCGGCCCGGCGCCGCCCGGCGTGCCTGCGATCGGCACCGGGGGCGCCGTGCCCCCGAGCTGCCCCTCGGCCTCGCCCGCCCCGCGCTGCGCGTCGTCGAGCGCGCGCTGGCGCTCCGATTCCTCGCTGCTCGGGCCTTCCTCCTGCGCCATCCGGCGCAGCTGCTCCTCGAGCTGCCGCTGGCCTTCGGGGGTCTCGAGCTGCCGCGCGAGGTCCCGGAGCTGCTCCGCCGAGGCCGCCCCGGGCGCGCCGCCGGGGGCCTGCGCCATCCGCTGCTTCAACCGATCCGTGAGCTGCTTGCGCTCCTCGGGGCTCAGCTTCTCGAGCGCTTTCTCGAGGGCGCCGGCGAGCCGCCGCGCGTCGTTGCCGCTCCCGGTCCGGCCGAGGTCGCCGAGCGCGTCCCGCCCTTCCTCGCCGAGCGCCTCGCCGAGCGCCTCGGCGAGCTCCTTCAGCTTGTCGGTGTCGCCCCCGCGCTGCTCCAGCAGCCTCCGTTGCTCCTCGAGCGCCTTCGCCACGCCGGGCGCGCCGGCCCGCTTCGCGGCCTCCGCGGCCTCCTCGAGCGTCTGCCTGGCCCGGCTGCGGGCGTCCTTTTCGAGCTTGTTCGCGAGCCGCTCCATCTCCTCGTCGAACGCCACGAGGTCGCGGTCGCCGAGCGCCTTGGCCGCCCGCTTCAGGTCCGGGTTCTCGCCGAGCTTGCCGAGCGCCGACTCCATGCCGTGGCGCTGCTCGCCCTCGCCGAGCGACAGCCGCTCGGCCGTGATCGCGTCGCGCAGCCTGCCGATCTCGGCCTGCGCCTCGCGCCGCTCGACGCCGCTCCGCAGCTTCTCCCGGAGCTTCTTCGCGTCCTCGGCGAGCTGTTTCAGCCGCTCGCGCTGCGCTGCGTCCCGCGCGTCGACGTCGGCCAGCTCGATCACCCGTTCCAGCCCGCTGGTCTCGGCGAGGCGCACCAGCTCGGTTCCGGGCGGTGGCGCCGCCGCGGCGGGCGCAGCCGGCAGCGGGAGCCAGCTGAGGTACCCGATCGCCGCGGCCGCGATGGGCGCTCCGACGTGCCATGGACGCCACATCGGCGCGCGCACCTGCTTCGCGGTCGCCGCGCGGAGGGCTGCTGTGGCGTGCGCGAGCACCACGTCGCGCGCCGCCTTCGTGCCCCCCGCGGGCGCGCCGTCCTGCGCGGCCTCGGCCGCGGCGAGCTCCACGGCGGTGGCGATCGACTCCTCGGAGCCGAGCTTGCCGTCGAGGAACAGGGCGACGTCCGGGTCCGACCACCTCCGCCGCCGCGCCGCCGCTGCGCCCGCCGCCGCGCCGACGAGGCTGCAGCCGGCCATCCAGGGGCGCAGCGCGCCGTTCCCCGACTGCCATGCCGCCGCTGCACCTGCCGCGCCGAGCGCCATCCCGGCGGCGGCCCCGGTGAGGATCCTCTCCAGAGCGAGCCGCCGCCGGACGCGCCGAGACCAGAGGGCGAACGCGGCGCTGAAGCTCCGCAGGGCAGGCACATCCACCATCGATCGATGTGTACCCGCTGGCAGATGCGCCGGCCAGCGGGTACCCGCTGGCAGGTGCGCCGGCCAGCGCTGCCTCTCCGCGCCTCTCCGGCGCGCAGCTGGACCAGGACCCGCCTGCCCGGAGGGTTCCCCGGGGGCGCCACCACCCGCGCCGCGCCGGTCCCGCCGAGGTCCCCGGGGTTCGCCGTCGCGCCGTCGGCGAGAGCTCCCGCTCGTGTTCAGTCCTCTCCCTGCAAGAAGCACGACCTCGCGTAGAACGACGCGCGCTCGACGCGTGCTGAAACAACGTCCTGGTCACTCGCCAGCTGGCTCAGGTCGCACTCGGCGAAAGAAAACTCACATTCGTACGGCGTTTGCTCCGACGTCCGGAGCGTGGCCGGACACGAGGCATGGAAAAGCGCGTCGCCGACGTACAGTCGCAGGTCCACGGTCGCAGCGTCGCCGCCCTCGCGCTCGCTGCTGAGCAGGTGGAGATCGAGGTAATAGAAGCCTTTTCTGTCCCTGGAGCGGTCGGCCAGCTCCAGGTTGATTTCCCCGTTGATCAGCGAGCAGTCGACGTACCAGGCATCGTCGAATTTGGAGACAAGCTGCTTGCCGCCATCGCCCGTGTCGAGCACCAGCTCCTCCCCGTCCACGGTCACGATCGCCTTGCCGCGGGCCTCAGGAATTCCCGGAGCCGTGGAGCACCCGAGCGGCGACAGGGACAGCACGAGGCCTTGCGTGAGGAGGGTTCGGCGCATGGGAGTTCTCCGGCAGCAACAGGCGGGAGCATCGCACGAGGTCGACCACCATGAACACGCGCAAGGCCGTTGATCCATGTGTCGTGCCGGATGTCAACTGGAAACGAGGACCTCGGACGCAGGATCAGACCGGCGTTGCCTCAGGGACGTGCTCAGGGACAGACCGACGTTGTCGCAGACCATGGACATGGGCCTTGACCGAGGCTGGAGCGCGGCCCCTGGCCGAGGTCGCGAAGGCGGGCAACGCAGCCTGCGCGACATTCGATCATGGCGCCCTTCGGATGCGCGCCTCCCGCGTCATGCTCACGCGAGCACATCATCATTGCGTGTAATAGAAAGCGTTCTGTCGCGCTCTTCGTGCCGTTGTCCTCGCGCTGCGGAGTCAAAGCGCCGATCGTGACCTGGAATGTCCGCCGCCACCGCCGCCGGAGGGGTCAACCCATCACGGCTTGAGCACGACCTTCACGCACCCGTCCTTCTTCGCATTGAAGAGCTCGTATCCCCGAGGCGCCTCGGTGAGCGGCAGCCGATGCGTGATGACGTCGTCCGCGCGGATCTTGCCTTCCTTGATCCAGCCCAGCAGCTTGTCCACGTGCTTGTGGACTGGAGCCTGACCGAAGCGCACGGCGACCCCCTTGTCGAAGAGCTGCCCGAGCGGGAAGTTGTCGAACGGCATGCCGTACACGCCGACGACGCTGACGACCCCGCCCCGCCGCACCGCGCTCACCGCCAGCTTGAACGCGACGAACGAGCCGATCTGACCGTGAACGATGTTGGAGATCTTCTCCAGCGGCGTCCGGTGCGCCTCCATTCCCACGGCGTCGATGCACACGTCCGCGCCGCGGCCGTTCGTCGCCGCCCGGATGTACTCGTGCGCGACGCCCGAATCCACGTTGACGGTCTCCGCCGAGGCGATCTGGCGCGCCTTCTCCAGCCGGTACTCCTCCCGGTCCACCCCGATGACGCGCGCGGCGCCGCGGAGCCACGCGCATTTCATCGCCATGATGCCCACCGGGCCGCAGCCGATGACGGCCACCGTCTCCCCGCCCCGCAGCCCGGCCCAGTCGATGGCCGTGTAGCCGGTGGGAAGAATATCCGTCAGGAACAGGACCTGTTCATCCGTCAGGTCAGCCTCGACCTTACGCGGCCCCACATCCGCATAGGGGACACGAACGTACTCTGCCTGGCCTCCCGCGTATCCGCCGTAGAGCTCGGTATACCCGAAGAGCCCACCGCCCTTCGAGCTGATGACGTTGCCTTCCGGCCCGTAATATCCGGGGTTCGAGCGCTCGCAGTGGACGGGCAGGTCCCTCTCGCAGAAGTAACATCCCCCGCACGCGATCGCGAAGGGCACGATCACCCGGTCCCCCGGGCGGAGCTTCCTCACCTCGCTCCCCACCTCCTCGACGATGCCCATGAACTCATGGCCGAGCACGAGCGGCTTCGACTGCGGCAAAAGGCCGTTGTAGACATGCAGATCCGAGCCGCAGATCGCGGTGCTCGTCACCCGTACGATCGCGTCGGTCGGCCGCTCCAGGACCGGGGTGGCGACGGTGTCCACGCTGACATGCTTCGGGCCGTGAAATACCAGAGCCTTCATTCGCCCTCCTCGCCTTCATGCGGTGAGACCGGGCGACATGTCTGCAACGCGCATGCCCCTTGCTGCGTTCGCTGACGCAGCAAGGGGACGTGCGCCGCGGCCGGCAGACGGCGCCTCAGGGGAGCAGCGGCGTGCAGAGCGGATAGAAGGACGAGAAGTCGGGCCGGCCGAGGAAGACCGTGATGACCTCGTTGTAGCTGGTCTCCGTGGCCTTGCGCGCCGTGAGTCTAGCGGGCGCCTGGCAGCGCGCGTAGCCGTCGAGGGAGACGCTCTTGCACACGCTGGTGCCCGACGACATGAGGTCGCGACACGGGCCCAGGAACTGGATGCTGCAGTCCTCCTTCGACGCGCAGGTCCGCTCCGGGACGAAGGCGCCCTCGCTCCCGGAGCACGACAGCTGGAGCAAGGCGCCGCCGCACGAGTACATCCGCGATCCGATGTCGCCGAGCTCGTCGCGCCGGTCCACGGGCTGGAACACGTTGCCGAAGAAGGAGACCTCCTCTTCCTGGTAAGCCGTCCGCTCGACGGAGTCGGTGCCCAGTGCGGGGTGGCGGCCGCGCAGCGAGATGGCCACCTCGACCCCGTAGCCGTTCACGTGCGCGAGCAGGCACGCCGTCACCCAGCGCTGCGACTTCTCGGGGAGCGGCGCGCGCATCCACTCGGGCGCGAGGCCGATCAGCCCGTTGAACCTGTAGGTGGTCTCGCCCACCGTGGCCTCGAGCGACACGTCCTCGGGGAGCGCGCAGCGGATGGTGTAGCGGAGCAGCTCGCGGCCGTCCTCGTCCTGGAGCAGCTCCGTCGCCGCCATGTGGAGGCCGTCGGCCGAGAGCTGGTTCATCGACAGGCCGTTCATCGAGAGGCGGTTCATCGAGAGGCGGTTCATCGAGAGGCGGTTCGTCGAGACCACCTCCTCCTCCGACGTGCCCACGGTCTCCTCGGCGGTCGGATCGACGTTGTAAGCGCAGCCGATCAAGGCAAGGCAGGGGATCGCAAGAGCAGCCCGGAGCGCGTTGAAGTTCATGGGTAGCCTCTCTGGTCGAGTGCTGTGGGGTTTCCGGAAATTACTGCAACCGTCGGGCCACCCCTGACCAACACGGGCTCCCGCGCGCTGACGCGCAACCCCCGCGGAGATGTCCAGGGTGACCCGATCGCCGGCGTTGCGGCGCGCTGAGGCGAAATGTCTCAGGTCACGGAGCCGGCGATCCGGCCCGTGATCCATTGCGGAATTCGCCCGAAAATTCTCGCGTGGAAACGCGACAGCGACGCGCGGGGATCGCGACACGCTCTCGCCACGCTGAGGCGATTTGCAACAGGCGCCCTGCCCTCACGCCGGCGCAGATCTCGTCACTCCGGCTCCCCGGGCGCGCAAGGGTGCGCGCCGCCGGCCGGCTCGTTTGGCGACGGCAGGAGCGCCGCGACCGCGCCGAACCGCGGTTGCCACATCCGGCACCCCGCGAGCGCGGGCCGCGCCCTGTCGAGCGCCGCCCTCGCCTCGGCGTGGCGGCCGGCGGAGGCGGCGACGCGCGCGCGGAAGTAGAGCACCTCGAGCAGCTCCTCGACCGGCAAGGTGCGCTCCGCGAGCTCGGTGAGCGCCTCCCAGCTGTCCTCCTCGGCGCCCACCGCCGCCGCGCTCCTGATCCCCGCCGCGGCGAGCACGAGCTTCATCGTGCGGAACAGCGCGTACACCGCGGGGCTGGACGGGTCGGGCCTGCACCGCGCGTCGATCCAGGCGACGAGGCGCCCCGCCTCCCCGAGATCGCCGCGCGCCGCCTGGACGCGGGCGAGCAGCAGCGCGTCGTCGGGGGCGTCGCGCCCGCCGAAGCGCTCCTCGAGCACGCGCGAGCGGCGCGCGAGCGCGAGCGCCTCGTCGGCGCGCCCGCACCAGTGGAGCAGCTCCGCGAGGTTGTGCGTGGCGACATGCTCGGGGCCCGGGTTGCCGATCTCGCGCGCGAGCTCCACGGCGCGGCTCAGATCCTCGAGCCCGCGCTCGGGCGCGCTCAGCGCGGCCCACAGGTAGGCGCGGTTCGCGTACGCCGAGCAGAGGTGCAGCCGGTCGTTCATCTCCTTGGACAGCGCGATCACCTCGCAGAAGCGCGCCTCCGCGTCGCTGAGCCGGCCCGAGATCACGAGCGCGATCGACAGGAGCAGCAGGGCGATCACCCGCGTCTCCCTGTCGCCGCCCGCCGCCGCCCCGGCCGAGGCCCGATCGAGCAGCCCGATCGCCTCGGCCACCTGCTGCTGCCGCCAGCGCGAGCGGCCGAGCGCCATGAGCAGGCGGTCCTCGAGCCGCGGGTCGCCGAGGCGCTCGATGATGGCGCGCGCGTCGTCCGCGCGCCGCGCCGACCCGGCGAAGTCCGTCGCGTGATCGAGCGCCGTCGCCTCCTCGAGCAGGAGCTCCGCGGCGAGCCGGTCGTCGCCGAGCTCGCCGGCGAGCCCGCGCGCGAGCTCGAGGTCCGCGAGCGCCTCGGAGATCCGGTGCAGGCTGTAGCGGGCCTTGGCGCGGCCCGCGAGCGCGAGCGCGCGCGGCCGCGCGTCCCCGGCGTCGAGCAGCGCGAGGGCCGCCGTGTACCGCTGGTCCGCCTCGACGTTGTCGTGGCTCGCCGTCGCACGGTCGCCGAGCGCCAGGTGGGCCGCGGCCGCTTGCGCGCGCTCGCCGCACGCGGCCGCGTGCCGCGCCAGGTGCACGAGGCCGCGCCGGTCCGGGGCGAGGGGGTCCACGCGCGCCCGCCACCACGCGAACGCGTGCGCGTGGATCGTCTGGCGCTGCGCGGGCGCGAGCCCGTCGTAGACCGCGTCCCGGAACGTCGCGTTCTCGAACGCGTAGATCCCGCGCTCGGACCGCACGAGCAGGCCGATCGACGCGAGCGCGCTGAGGCCCACCCCCGCGTCGATCGGCGTGCTCGCCCCGCCGGCCTGCTCGATGGCGTCCTGGATCTCCTCGACCTCCTCCCGCGTGACGTCGGGTCCGAGCACGGAGCAGAGCCGCACGCACGCCGCGAGCTCGGGCGAGAGCGCGTCGAGCCGGCGCGCGGCGAGCCACTGCCACACGGGCAGCGTCGGGAGCTGATCGAGCGCGGCGGTCGCGACGTAGAACGCGCCCGTCGGGTGCTGCTGGACGGCGCCCGCGCGCTTCAGCGCGCGGACCAGCTCCGCGAGGGAGGACGGGTTGTGCCCGGCCCAGCCCGCGAGCTGCCGCAGCGCGGCCTCCGGCGGGTACTCCGCCGGCCGGAGGAGCTCGGCGGCGAGCCGCATCGTGTCCTGCTCCGAGAGCCGCCCGAGCACCGCGCGGTCGTGCCGCTCCGCGCGCGCCCCCCAGCCCCGGCGCATCTCCTCGAACCTCGGGTGCGCCGCCACGAGCACCCAGAGCGCGCAGCCCGGCGCGTCCAGCGTCGCGTACTCGAGCGCGTCGAGCGCCGCGTCGTCGGCCCAGTGCGCGTCGTCGAGGATCACCGCGACCGGCGCCTCGCGCGCGCGGCGCCGGAGCCCCCCGGCGATCGCCCGCATCGTGCTCTGCCGCAGCGACCACGGCGACGCGGGGATCTCCTCCGCCGGCGTCCACCCGAGCGCCGCGGCCACCGCCCGCCACGTCTCCTCGGCGAGCTCCTCGCCGAGCCTCGCCGCGCAGAACGCCCGCGGATCCTCGGGCGGGGCGCCCGGGGTCGCGTCGAGCACGCGGGCGAGGAGCTCGATCGACGCGCGCTCGCCCGCGAGCGGCTGCGCGGCGCGCAGCGCGATGAGCTGGGCCCGCCCCTGCATGCGCCGCACGAGCGCGGCCGCCTCGTCCGCGAGGCGCGACTTGCCGAGGCCGCCCTCGCCGATCAGCGTGAACAGGCCGGGGCACGCGCCGGACATGCTCGCGTCCATGCTCACCGCGAGCGCGCCGAGCACCTCGCCCCGGCCGACGAGCGGCGCCCCGCGCGCCGCGCGCGACGGGTCGCTGAGCGCGGGGGGCGCGGCGGCGAGGCGGTAGAACGCCCGGCCGGCCGAGCGCGAGAGCGCCGGATCGCGCGTTGCGCCGCGCAGCTCGCCCTGGGGCAGGGCGCGCACGAGGTCCACGGTGAGCACCACGCCGCCCCAGCCGTCCGGGGGCATCCAGGCGTCCGGCTGCTCGACCGGCGCGCCGTAGACCGCGGGCGGGCCCTGCCCCTTGCGGCGCACGATCAGCCCCGCGAGGTGCAGCGCCGCGCGCCCTGCGTACCGCTCCTCGACCTCGCGGGCGACCGCGATCGCGGCGCTCACGGGGTCGTCCGCGTCGACGCCCGAGAACACGCAGACGAGCCGGGTCCCGCGCTGCCGCGCCACGAAGCCCTTGCGCGCGACCACCGCGCTCATCACGGCGGCGGACGCGCTCTTCGCCTCGGCCACGAGCACGATCGCGGGCTGGCGGCCCTCGGTGAGCAGCGCGCCGCGCGGGGGCGACGCGGGCGGCGTGGGCGGCGCGTCGCTCGGGCACGACCGCGCGAGCGCGCGCCGGAGCGCGCGCCGGAGCGCGTCGACGTCCGGCGGGCGGCGCTCGGGCTCCTTGGCGAGGCAGGCGAGCGCGAGCCGCTCCAGCTCCTCGGGCACGGCCGCGAACTCGTGGGGGCGCGGCGGCCGGAGCGCGAGGTGGCCGTGCTCGACCGCGCTCCGGTCGCCGCTGAACGGCAGCCGCAGCGTCATGAGCTCGTAGAGGATCACGCCGAACGCGTAGATGTCCGTGCGCTCGTCCTGCACCGGGTCGCCGCGGAGCTGCTCCGGGGCCATGTACTCGGGGGTGCCGGCGACCGTGCCCCGGGGCGTGATGCCCTCCTCCTCCGGCGCGCGCGCGTGCTTCGTGAGCCCGAAATCGAGGAGCACGACGCGCCGCTCCCCCTCGGTGATCAGGAGGTTCTCGGGCTTCAGATCGCGGTGGATCACGCTCTTCGCGTGCGCCGCGGCGAGCGCCTCGAGGATCGCCTCGCTCGTCGCCACGACGTCGGCCGCGCTCGGCGGCTCCTCGAGCTCCGCGAGCTCCTCGGCGAGCGTCCTGCCGCGGACGAGCTCCATCGCGATGTACGGCCGGCCGTCGCCGAGCGTCCCGCTCTCGTGGAGCCGGGGCACGTGGGGCGGGCCCACGTGCGCGAGCGCCTCCGCGTCGCGCCGGAACCGCTCCGTCGTGAGGGGGCTCGTCCACCGCGCCACCTTGAGCGCGACGGCGTCACCGCCCTCCGCCCGCGCCGCCTCCCACACCGTCGCGAAGCCGCCCGCACCGACGGGCCGGACCAGCGTCAACCCGGGCAGAGAAGGAGGGGCCGGCTCCAGCGCCGCGTGCGCTGCGTCGAACGTGCGGCTCGGCGACGGGAGCCACGCGTCGCGCGGGCAGGGCGTCGTGCCGGTGACGCGGCGATGGCAAACCGGACAGCGGGGCAAACTGCCTCCTCGACCACGGAGCTTACTCGCTCGCGCCCCGGGTCGAGCGCAACCTTTCGACCTGGGCATGTCGATGGAACGGGATGTGCTTACTCCTTGGCGTGGTGTGGCAAGAGACCGTCCGTTCCGTGGTGTCGTCGCAGGAGGCTGCGATCCCGCGAGCTTTGTCGGATGCGGGAGCCGCGCTGCACACAGAGTGCGACAGTGGGGCAGCCGCGCTCCTCGATCATGACACCTGCGGCGCGCCGGCCTCATCAGGTCGTGTCGTGACGCTCCCCTCGGGCAGCGAGGTGGGCGGTTACGTCGTGCAGGAGAGCATCGCGCACGGCAGCTTCGGCGTCGTTTACCGGGCGGTGCACGCGGGGAGCGGCCGGAGCGCGGCGGTCAAGGTGCTCCACCCGGAGCTCGCGTTCACCCGGGAGGCGGTCGTGCGCTTCGAGCGCGAGATCCAGGCCATCCGGCGGATCGATCACCCCAACGTGATCCGCATCCTCGATTGCGGCGAGTTCGACGGGGGCCGCCCGTTCTTCGCGATGGAGCTGCTGAGCGGGGCGGATCTCCAGTCGTACATCCTCTCTCATGGCAGGCTCTCTGCGGAGGAGGCGCTCGAGATCCTGGAGCCTGTCTGCGAGGCGCTGTCGGCGGTCCACAAGAGCTCCATCGTCCACCGCGATCTCAAGGCGTCCAACGTGTTCATCGCCGAGGAGGGCGCCTCTCGGCGCGTGGTCCTCCTCGATTTCGGCGTGGCCAAGGTGCTTGACGACGTGGGGCCGGGCATCACGGCGCCGACCCACCTGCTCGGCACGCCGGCGTGCATGGCGCCGGAGCAGATCCGGGGGCAGCAGGCGGACGCGCGGACGGACGTGTATGCCCTCGGCGCGCTCGCCTATTACATGCTGACGGGCAAGCTCCCGTTCTTCGACTCCATGCTCGCGACGCTCCTGCACATGCACCTCTGGGTGCTCCCGCCGAGCCCGAGCCGCGAGGCCCCGGTGAGCCCCGAGCTCGACGAGGTGGTGCTCCGCGCGATGGCGAAGGATCCCGCCGCGCGGTACCAGACCGCGGCGGAGTTCATCGAGGGGTTCCGCGCCGCCGTGACGGCCGAGCGGCGGAGCGTGCTGCCGCAGTCCGGTCGCCCGGAGGAGCGCCGGATGGCCGCGATTCACGTCGAGGTGTACGCGGACCGCGGCGCGATGGACGACCCGGACGACACCCTGCTCGCCGACATGGATGAGGTCCTGCCGCTCGCGTCGCGCCTCATGGCGGCGAAGGGCTTCGGGGTGGCGCTTCAGACCGGCAACACCCTGCTGCTCGTGAAGGAGCTCGCCGGCCCGGAGCGTTCGGACGGGGCGGCGCGCCGCGAGGTCGTGTCGGCCGCGCTGGCGCTCGACAGCGCGCTCGTCGAGCGGCGGGGCCGCGACGTGCGGGTGCACGTGAGCCTCTGCACACACGTGGGCCGGGGGCTCCTGCGATCCTCGGAGGTGGTCGGGGGAGAGTTGATGGACGTCGAGGCGTGGGTGCCGGAGGCCAAGCGCCCCGGCGTCGCCGCCACGGCGGCGATGCTGGACGGCCTCGATCACGAGGCCGATCCCCTGGAGCTCGCGCGCGTGGCGCGCTGCGGCGCCGAGGCGTCGCGCTAGAGGCGTCGCCCTAGCGGCGGTGCGGGCGGCGGGAGAGCGCTGCTATTCTGGCAGCGCCCGCTCGGCGTAGGGCGTCGTGACCCGGCCGACGGCGATGGCGCGCACGTAATTCGGGTAGTAGGTCGCGCTCGCCTGCGGGCTCCATGTATGTCCGACGATCTCGCCGCTGCTGTTCGCGTAGAAGCGCATCAAGCCCTTCCCGACGCCCGGGTGCCATGACCCGTCCGGGTTGCGCCGGCTATCGGTCATGCCGTGGCCCGTGTTGCTCGAGTCGACGACGGCGATCTCGTACTGGGTCGTCCCCGAGACGTACGGATAGCTGGCGATGCGCGGCCTGGCGGCCCCCGCCGCGATCGCCACGTGGCCCGACGCCATGCTCCCCGCCGGATACTTGATGGCGATGACATCGCCCGCCGCGATCTCGTCGATGTACCAGATCTGCTCGAAGCCGACCTGCTGGACGATCCTGTCATGGTACAGGATCGCATTGGGGCTCGTGCTGCCGAACCACGTGCTGATGTGGTAGGAGGACAGCCCGTAGGTCTGCTTGAGGACGTTCGTGACGAACGTCGAACAGAAGGTGCGGCTCTTGTAGTCGCTGGATCCTGCGACGCCGGCCCAGAAAACGTAGCTCGGCGAGCTCCCGTATTCGTTGTTCTCGGGCGCGACGTGATCGGCGAGGGTGTTGGCCCAGTAGAGGAGGCTGGGCTCCGCTGCTGATTGAGCCTGGGCTGCGCGCGGCGCGAGCGCGCAGAGCCCCGCCAGGATGACGGCCGGGAGCGCGTGGACGACGGAACGTGAACTCCTGCGCTTCGATGCATTCATGTTTCCTCCGCGAGGGGTCGAGAATTCCAGGGGGATAGGCACACGCTGGGCACACCACGGCGTCGGCGCTCTCGCGCGCACCGCGAGGTGCGCCGACCAAAGCGAAGAAAAACTCCGATCGTCTCACCATACGCCCATGGCTCGGCCCGCGTAAATGCCTGCGTGACGGCGGCGCGAGGTCGGCTCGATTCTGTCCAGCCGCAGCGCGGCTCTCCGCTTGCACCTCGCACCCTCGTTCCTCCTCATTGCACCTCGTCCCCCAGTGTTCCCCAGTGTTCCCTATTGCTCCCTAGTGCTCCCTCTATTTCCGCAGGGTATCTCGCTCCTGGCGACCTCGGATTACGTCTTCATAGGAGCGCGCGCCGCAGCCCACCGCGAGCCGTCGCGGGCGGCGCTGGGCTGCGGGCCGTCGTCGACGGTGGACGCGGCCGTGTGGTACGGTCGTCGAATGTCGGAAGAACGCGGTCGGCAGAAGCTCCAGGCGCTCTCGAAGGCACTCCAGGAGAAGATCGCCCCTTCCGGGTCGGCGCTGCTGAACCGTCAGGGGCTGAAGATGATCGAGCGGCTCGCTCGCGATCTCACCGGCGAGAACGCGATGCCCGGTCTCCGGGTCTGGCGCGACAGCGCCGGCAAGTTCCGCCTCCAGCGCCCCCCGCGAAACGCCGAGATCGTGGTCGAGTGGCAGCGCGACATCGGCGCGATGGTGATGACGGCGGAGAAGCACGGCGAGCCCCGCACGCTCGTGCGCTACGTGTACGACCAGGCAGAAGACCACTTCCGGCGGATGGAGGGCGAGGGCGAGCTCTATGACGACCTCGCGGACGCCCTGGTCGAGCACCTCTACCCCGAGGGCAAGGGCTGACGCCCGCCGCGCCGCCGCAAAGACCGCCGATTTGTTGACAGATCCGCCCGGTTCGATTGGATGGCCGCGTGCCCTCCCTCGCGAAGCGCCTGTCGATCGACCTCCAGCCCGTCCTGAAGCTCGGGGACGCGCTGGATCATTACGCCTCCTGGCCAAGGCCCACGGTGATCGTCTCCGACGGCGCTTATGGCGTCTCCGGGTTCCCCGGCGACCCCCCGACCCACGAGGGCCTCGGCGCGTGGTACGCGCCCCACGTCGCCGCCTGGTCGGAGCGCGCCTTGCCGTCGGCCACGCTCTGGTTCTGGGGGACGGAGATCGGCTGGGCGACCGTGCACCCGCTGCTCGACCAGCATGGATGGGAGTACCGGAGCTGCCATGTCTGGGACAAGGGGATCGCCCACGTCGCGGGCAACGCGAACACGCGGACGCTGCGCAAATTTCCGGTCGTGAGCGAGGTGTGCGTGCAGTACGTGCGCAAGGTCCTGCTCGAGAGCGAGGGCGCGCGGCTGCCGCTCAAGGCCTGGCTCCGGCGCGAGTGGGAGCGCTCCGGCCTCCCGCTCTGCCAGACCAACGAGGCGTGCGGCGTGAAGAACGCCGCCTCGCGGAAATACTTCACGCGCTGTCACCTCTGGTATTACCCCCCGGCCTCGGCGTTCGAGCGGCTCGTCGCCTTCGCCAACACCCACGGCCGCCCCGAGGGGCGGCCCTACTTCTCGGTCGACGGCAAGCGCCCGCTGACCGGCGACGAATGGTCGGCCCTGCGGGCGAAGTTCCATTGCGAGATCGCGGTGACCAACGTCTGGCACGAGCCGGCGGTCCGGGGGCCCGAGCGCTTCAAGGAGGAGACTCGCTCCGTGCACGGCAACCAGAAGCCGCTCAAGCTCCTGGATCGCATCATCCGCGCGTCGTCCGATCCGGGCGATGTCGTCTGGGAGCCGTTCGGCGGGCTCTGCTCGGTCGCGGTGGCGGCCTTCGCCGCGGGGCGCCGCTGCTACAGCGCCGAGATCGCGCCCACCTACCACGCGGTCGCCTCGAGCCGCCTCGCGAAGTGCGCGCCGCGCCCCCGCGTCGAGATCTCGGCGGCGTGACGGCCGGTGTCGGCGCCGCGCCGCCGCGTGATACCCTCGCCCCGATGGCGACGCCGAAGATCGTGACCGTGGGAGGGGGGACTGGCCATTACACGCTCCTCACGGGCCTCCGGGACCTGAGCGCCCGGATCACCGCGATCGTGACCATGATGGACTCGGGCGGGAGCTCCGGCAGGCTCCGGGACGAATACGGCCTCCTGCCTCCCGGCGACTTCACGCGTTGCCTCGTCGCCCTCTCCTCGCACCCGGAGGCGCTGAAGGAGCTGCTCGGCCACCGCTTCCGCTCGGGGAGCCTCGGCGGGCATACCCTGCGCAACCTGATCTTCACCGCGGTGCAGGAGATCACCGGCTCGCTCCCGCTCACCGTCGAGCGCCTGCACGAGATCTTCTCCGTCGAGAACCGCGTCCTCCCCGTCACGATGGATCACGTCGATCTCGTCATGCACCTCGAGAACGACCGGACCATCCGCGGGGAGGCGTCCATTGACAACCTCGCCGACATGCTCGATGCGCCCGTGCTCTCGGTCTATCTCGACCCCGAGGCCCACGCGTATCCGGCGGCGCTCGACGCGATCGCCGACGCCGATCTCATCATCGTCGGCCCGGGCGATCTCTACACGAGCCTCGTGCCGAACCTCCTCGTCAAAGGGGTCCGCGAGGCGATCGCGGCGAGCCGCGCCCGCGCGCTGTACGTGTGCAACCTGATGACGAAGCCCAACGAGACCCCGGGCTACACGGTCGAGGACTTCGTGGGGACCATCGCGATGTACCTCGGCGAGGCCCGGCTCGACGCCGTGCTCTACAACGATGTCTGGCCGTCCGCGAGCCTCCTGGAGTACGCCTCGGCCGGCTCCGAGCCGGTCGTGACGTCGCCGGACAGGCGGCTCAGCTCCGACCTCCTCGTCCCCGCCGATCTGCTGTTCGGCGGGAAGCTCATCCGCCACGATCCCCACAAGCTCTCGGCCGCGATCGCCGAGCTCGCCCGGGAGCGGTCGTGGTGGTGAGCCCCTGAGGGCGAGCCCGCCCGCGCCGGACGAGGCCGGCGCTGGTGCCGAGGTTCTCCTTGGCCACGATGTACGAGCCGCCGCCGTTCGGGTACGCGACGATCGTCTGGCGGTACGAGACGTAGACGATCGTCAGCAGCGCGATGACCAGGGCGCTGAGCGGCACGATGTAGCGGAGGCCGAGCGCGCCGAGAGGAAGGAGCACGGTGAGCGCGGCCTCGGGGCCATAGGACGCGGCAGCGAGCGCGTCGAGGCCGAGGACCGGGACCCCGGAGAACGGGCCTATCTGTTCCTTGTCCTCTTCATCCGAAGCCAGCTTCATCCGAAGCCAGCCGCCGACCGAACAGGAGCGTCGTGAGGGACATGGGAGCGCGCGGGGACGGGCAACACGTATGTCCAGGTGAGCTCCTCGCGCGCAGTGGGCGCATTGCTCGCTGGAGGCGCGGCGTGCCACGCGGGAGCGAATCGCGCGCCGGGAGCGCACCGCGACGGCGGGGACCTCCGCGACCCCGCCCCGGTCGCGCTCGGAGGCCTGTTGTATAACCCACGCCAGCGTCGTCCTGCTCGGATCGACCGTGCCCTCGCCTCGGTCCGCCCTCTTCGGCGTCGCGCTCGCGGCGCTGCCCTCAGGGCCGCATCGCCTGCGCCCAGCTCCAGCTCACCAAACATCGTGGGAGCGCCTGAGGCGGGATCATTTGTCACGCATGGCCAACTTGCCCCAGCGCTGGCGAGCGCGAGCGCACGCTGGCGACGCTACCGCCGGGGCGCGCCGTCAGCGCCCGCCCTTGCCGCCCGTCGGCCGCCACGGTCTTCAGGCTGGTATGTGCTTCGCATGGAGCCGGAAGCTATCGCCATCCACAAGGCTGATCCTTTCAGGACGAGGTAGAGCGCTATGACCATGGGGAATGACCAGTACACTTCGGGCGGATACAAGAACGGCATCTACGAGGGGGGCTCGCAGGAGTCGGGCGCGCAGGAGCCGCAGCAGGCGCAGGGCGGCGAGGGTGGCGTGGGCCTCGACGCGTTGTTGAAGTTCGCCAAGGACGTCCAGAGCAAGGTCAAGGACGTTCCCTACATCGTTCCGATCGCGATCGGCGGCGCGGCGTTCGCGATCGGCGTGCTGGCGAGCTCGAAGATCCTGCGCCAGCTCACCCTCCTCGCCGGCGGCTACGTGGTGAAGTACGCGATCCAGAACGCTCCCAAGGACCAGATCGTCGACTTCGCGAAGAAGGTCGTCTCGGATTCGTTCCGGGCGTCATCGAGGGCGTGATCGCGGGACGAGCGGCACCTCGACGCGCCGCTCGCTCGATGCCCACTCAGTCCCTGGCGGACGCAGTTTGATCTACCCTCCGCGGCGCGGACGGCGCACGCGCTTCCGTCTTCTGGCATCCCAGAGACGGGGGCGCGTGTGCCGTCAGCGCAACGGACGGGAGGACGCATGAAGTTCTGGGAGAGCATCGAGGTCCGCTGGTTCCTGTCCGCGGAGGACGCCCGGGTGCGGCGGCTGACGTCGTGGTTCTCGCGCGTGCCCCCCGAGGAGCCGCGGACCGACCGCTACGTGCGGACGCAGCGCGCCGACCTCGGGATCAAGGTGCGCGGCGGCCGCGAGAGCACGAGCCTGGAGACCAAGTTCCGGAGCTGTGCCTTCGGACCCGTCCACTTCGCTCCCACGATCCTCGGTGAGCTGGAGCGCTGGATGAAGCTGTGCGTCGCGTCGAGCGACGCCGACGACGAAGGGCGCGGATGGCTGACGCTCCGGAAGGAGCGCCGGCTCAGGGTGTTCGGGCTGGAGCGCGGTCGCCCCGTCGAGTCGAGGGGCGAGGGCCGGCTCAGGGCCGGGTGCAGCGTGGAGCTGACCCGGGTCGAGCTCGTGGGCGGGAACGACGCGCCGGCGGCATGGACGCTCGGGCTGGAGGCGTTCGGCCCGCCGGAGACCCTGCTCGAGGCGCTCTACGCCGCCGGCCGGGAGGTGTTTGCGGAGCAGCTCGACCTCCAGCTGGAGGGCTCCGAGTCGAAGGGGTACCCGGAGTGGCTCGTGGAGCGGTCGGCGCAGAGGTGAGCGGAAGCGGGGCGTCCCGGGGCGTCGGCGCGCTCCCTCGACCCGGCGCAGCTCATCCGGAGGCTCCGGCAGAGACGGGGGCGGTGGAGAGCCGCCGGGCCGCCGCGTCCGCAAGCCACGAGGCCGCGCCGCAGGCCACCATGACGGCCGCCATCGGTCGCATGGTGCCGTCGTTCAGGAGACCGACCAGCGACGACGCGCCGGCGGCGATCGCGAACTGAAGGGAGCCGAGCACGGCGGAGGCGAGCCCCGCGCGCGCGCCCTGACCCTCCATCGCCAGCGCCGTCGCGTTGGAGTTGATGAAGCCGAGGCTCGCGACGAACACGAACAGCGACCCGATGACGGCGGCGAGCCCGCCCCAGCCGCTCACCGCGACGGCGAGGAGGATGACGCCCAGCGCGCAGGTCCGAGCTCGCGCTGCAGCGCTGGCAGGCTCGGCAGGTACATGTCGATCGAGAGCGGGCCCAGCGCGGTGAGCGCGCCGAGGATGAGGGCGAGGAAACCGGGGCTCTTGCGCGTGGAGGTCGGGCTCGCCGTCATGAAAGGACCGGGACTGTGGGGCCAGAGGCGTCCCGCGACCAGTGACCCCCGCGCTCACGGCGGGGCGCCGGAGCCCTGAACGCGGCGATCTACGCCGCGGGCCGCGGCCGGCCTACCTGCGCAGGAGCCGGCCCCGCCGCGCGTTGCTCGTCAGCGCGCCGTCTTGCACCACCACGTCCCCGGTGATCAGGACAGCGCGTATCCCCGACGGCGGCGCGTCGGTGCGCTCCCGCGTCGTGTTGTCCGCGACCGTGAGCGGATCGAAGACGACGAGATCGGCCCAGTGCCCGGGTACGATCCGCCCGACGTCGCGGAGCCCGATCCGCTCGGCGGGGAGCGCGGTCATCCGGCGCACCGCCTCTTCGAGCCGGAACAGCCCGAGATCGCGGCTGTAGCGCCCGAGGACCCGCGGGAAGGTGCCGAACGACGCCGGGTTGTGCCGGCCGCGCCGGGTGAGGATCGCGTCGGTCTCGAACGCGCATAGCGGGTGCGAGAGCACGGCCCGGAGCGGCTCGTCGCGCTCGCCCTCGCCGGAGTACGTGTCGATGAGCACCCGCGCCCTGCCGTCGCTCACGCGGGCGACGTGCACGTAGGCGTCGAACTCGCTCAGGCGAAGGCGCCCGGCGATCTCCCGGAAGTCGAGCCCCTCGAGCGCCGCGAGCTCCGGCGCCGCGCCCCAGAGGAGCCGGATGTCCGCGTAGTCGAGCCCGAGGAACAGCCGGAACAGGGCGAACTCCCGCCGGAGCCGGCGCAGGACGGCCGGGTCGTTGATGCGGGCGCGGAAGTCGTCGAGCACCCAGGCCGGGAGGATCGCGTTCACGGTCGTGTTGCCGGCCGTGTACGGGAACGCGTCGAACGCCGCGTCGACCCCCCGGTCGACCGCCCGCTCGATCGCGCGGAGCACCCAGGGCGCCGTGGGCCACGTGCGCCGGCCGATGAAGATCTGGTGCGAGAGCTGGATCTTCGCGCGGCTCTGCTCGGCGAGGCCGAGCAGCTCGCGCACGGAGCGGAGGTTGTGCGGCGGGCCGAGCAGCAGCGGCTTGTAGAAGGGCGAGACCCACGTGTAGGCCCGGCCGTGGACCGTGAAGACACAGCCCTCGTCGGCCACCGTCCGGAGCAACGCGAGGAGCTCCTCGTTGCGCGCGAAGACGCCGGGAGAGTAGGCCAGCCCGGCCGACAGGCCGAACGCGCCCTCGCGGAGGGACACGCGCGTGAGCGCGCACAGCCGCCGCAGCTGCTCCGGGCTCGGGGGAGCGGGGCTGTTGCCCATGACGGCCTGGCGGAGCGTGCCGTGGCCGACCAGGAGCGCCGCGTTCACGAGCAGCCCGCCGCCCTCGAGCGCGCCCAGGAGCTCGCCCATCGATCGCCACGGATACGTGAGATCGCGATCCTTCAGGATCTCCGCGGCGTGCTCCACCAGCGGGATGGACGTGTCGGTGACGGGGGCAGGGGAGTGCCCGCAGTTGCCGGCCACCACGGTCGTGATGCCCTGGGCGACCATCGGCGCGAGGATCTCCGCGTGATCGGGCAGGGCAAGCAGCCAGTCGACGTGCGAGTGGATATCGATGAATCCGGGCGCGACGGCGAGCCCGCTCGCGTCGATCGCCCTCCTCCCCTCGAGCGCGCCTGGCCCGGCGATCGCCGCGATCCGGCCGTCCTGGAGGCCCAGGTCCGCCGGGTAACGCGGCTGGCCGCTCCCGTCGAGGATCGTCCCCCGCGAGATGACGAGATCGAACTCCATGCGAGCTCCTGGCCCGGTCTGGCGCGCGCGCCGCGAGCGCGCTAGTCGGTGCTCGTGCTCACGCGGGTCGAGCGCCTCGTCGAAGGCGGCTGGTTCGCGCTCCTCGACCCCTGGCTACCGCGCGCCGAGGCGGAGGCGCTGTTCGAGGCGCTGCGGGATGGGGTCGCGTGGCGACAGGACAAGATCAAGCTCTTCGGCAACGAGCACCTGCAGCCGCGGCTGTCCGCATGGTACGGCGACCCGGGCGCGGTCTACACCTACTCGGGGCTGACGCTCGCGCCCGAGCCCTGGTCGGCGCCGCTCGCCGCGCTCAAGGCGCGCGTGGAGGCCACGTGCGCGGAGCTGCCCGAGGTCGAGCCGTCGCGCGCGTCGAGCCCTGCGTTCAACAGCGTGCTCCTGAACTATTACCGCAGCGGCGCCGACTCGATGGGCTTCCACGCCGACGCCGAGAAGGAGCTCGGGCCGAACCCGGTGATCGCCTCCGTGTCGCTCGGCGCGCCGCGGCGCTTCCTGCTCAAGCCTGCCGGTCCATGGAAGCACGCTCCCGCGATCGAGCTGGATCTCGGCGGGGGGAGCCTGCTCGTGATGGGCGGGACCACCCAGCACCATTACCGGCACGGCGTGCCGAAGCAGCGCGGCGCCGGGCCGCGCATCAACCTGACCTTCCGGCGCATCTTCGGGCCCGGCCTGCGCGCGGGCGCGGGGGCGTAGCGCGGCGGCGCGCCGCCCTCACGACGGCGCTCCTGCGGGGCCGCGCCGCGCCCGCGGCGTGCGCCCGGGCGCGCTCGTCATGGGAGGTCGCCCCCGCAGAGCAGCGCCGCGATCTCCCCGGCCCGCTCCGGCGTCGCCAGGTCCTGGGCGGCGACCGTCATCGCGCGGATCTCCTCGACCCTGAAGCCGCCCTCGCCGCGCGCGCGCCCCGGGGCGGCCGCGATCCGGACGCGCAGGAGCTCTCCGGAGGCCACGACGGCGAGCTCCACGCCCCCGCCGCCAGGACCTCCCTCCTCGCGGGCGCCAGGACCTCCCTCCTCGCGGGAGACGGGCACCACGACGGCGCCGCGCGCCTCGAGCGCCCGCGTGAGCCGCGCCTCCGGCGCATCGGCCGCCCCGAGCGGGCGGAGCGCCGCGGCGAGCTCCACGGACACGACCGCCTCGGCGGCGCGTGTCCCGGCGCTGCGCACGGCGCGCCGCAGCCGCTCCGCGCGCTCGCCGTCGCGGCCCAGCGCGGCGAGGTCCGCCGGGTCGAGCCGCACGACGCAGCGGACCAGCGCCGCCCCGCCGCTGCTCGGGACCTGCGCCGCCTCGAGCCGCGCGCGCCGGAGCATCGCCGCGCCCCGGGCGTCGCCCGAGGCCTCGACCAGCGCCGCCGCGCCGCCGAGGACCTCGTCCGGGTGCGGCCGCTCCGGCGCGGCCCGCGGCGCGGCCTCCCGGTACACCTGGTTCCACCCGCGCCCCACGCCGGGCAGGCGCAGCAGCACCGCCAGATCGGCGAGCTCCGTCTCCGGCGTGCGGACCGCGCTCGCGAACGCGTCCCTCACCGCCGCGAGGCGGGCCGCGTCCGCCGTGAGCGCCGCGAACGCCGGCGCGTCGACGGTCAGCGCGAGGCGCGACGCGCTCACCGCGCGCGACCCCAGGGTCCACCGCTCGGGCGGCCCGGCGAGATCGATCTCGCCGCCGCCGACCAGGGCGGAGAGGCCGCGCTGGCCGCGCGCCTCGAGCAGCGCCGCGGCCGCCGCCTTCAGCGCGGTCAGCGCCGGGATCACGCCCCGCCCAGGCGCCCGCGCCGCGCGGTCCGCTCCACCTCGAGCGCGGCGTCCGCCTCCAGGGTCGCCTCGGCCTCGCGCTGCGCCTCGGCGTCGATCGCGTGGCGCCCCTCCTGGACGCGCACGGGCTTCGTCTCGGTGGCGGCCGCCTCCGCCATCGCCGCCGCCGCGTGCCGCACGTCGTCGTAGGGCTTCGCGAGGTCGAAGATCACCTTGGTGTTGCCCTGGCTCAGGTTCGCCAGCGCCTCGAAGCGCCGGAGCTCCATCGCCCCGGGCGAGCGCGCGAGGATGCTCGCCGCCTCGGCGAAGTTCTTCGCGCTCTCCACGTCGGCCTCGCTCTTGATGACCACGTAGCGCCGATCGCGCTCGGCGATGGCCCCCTTCGCGAGCACCTCCTGCATCTGCGGCGGCAGCGCGATGTCCTGCAGGCCGATCATCTCCACGTGCAGGCCCCACGACGCCGCCACCGCCTCGACCTGCGCGCCCACCTTGGCGGCGACCTCCTCGCGGTGCGCGAGCAGCTCGTCGAGCCGCGTCTCGCCCGCCACGTCGCGCAGCACGACCTTCGCGCGGTCCTTCATCGCCGTCTCGTAGTTCTCCACGGCCAGCGTGGCCTTCTCCGGATCGATGACCCGGTAGTAGATGACCGCGTCGATCATCGTGGTCACGTTGTCGCGGGTGATCACCATCTGCTGCAGCAGATCGCGGTTCTTCATCCGCATGTCGATGCGCCGGAGCTCCTGCAGCCCCGGCAGGAACAGCGTCACGCCGGGGGACACGCGGCCGGTCAGCTTGCCGAGCGTGAAGCGCAGCGCGGCCTCCCACTGGTTGATCTGCCGCAGCCCCGACAGGAGGTACGTGACCGCGAACGCCGCGAGGAGGACGAGGACCAGGGACATCGCCTGCGACTCTAGCAGAGCGCTCCGCGACCGGAGCTCCGCCACGGCGCGCGCGCCCGCCCGGACGAGCGCGCGCGGGCGTGCTCCCGCGGCTTCGCGCTGGTGTCGCTGCCCGGGCGGTGTACCCTCGCTCCCGCGATGAGCTCCGAGCCGGGCCAGGCGTTGCGCGACGGGCGCTACGTGATCACGCGCGCCCTGGGCGAAGGGGCTCAGGGGCACACGCTCGAGGCGGTCGACAAGCGGCTCGGCAAGCTCGTCGCCATCAAGCGGTTCCAGATCCGCGGCGCATCGAGCTGGAAGGGCGTGGAGCTCGCCGAGCGCGAGGCGCGGGTGCTCTCCTCGCTCTCGCACCCGAGCTTGCCTGCCTACTTCGATCATTTCGAGGAGGACGGAGCGCTCTTCCTCGTGATGGAGAAGATCGACGGCGAGAGCCTGGGCGCGATGCGCCGCCGCCGCGCGGTGCTCGGCCGGGACGAGATCGTGCGTTTCCTGAGGGACGCCTCGGGCGTGCTCGACTACCTGCACGGCCGCGCGCCGCCGGTCATCCACCGCGACATCAAGCCGAACAACGTGATCCGCCGGCCGGACGGCTCGTTCGCGATCGTCGATTTCGGCGCGGTGCGCGATCGACTGCGCCCCGAGGGTGGGAGCACCGTGGTCGGCACGTTCGGGTACATGGCGCCGGAGCAGTTCCAGGGCCGCGCGCTGGCCGCGTCGGACGTCTACGCGGTCGGGGCGACCGCGATGTGCCTGCTGACCGGCGAGGAGCCCGAGAACCTGCCGCACCGAGGGCTCGCCATCGACGTGCCCGCGGCGCTCGGCGGCCGCGCGGATCCGCGGCTGGTCAAGGCGCTCTCGGCGATGCTGGAGCCCGATCCGGACCGCCGCGCCGCGCGCATCGCGCCGCTCCTGGAAGGGCTAGGCGGGGGCGGGGCGCCCCCCGAGCGATCGCGCGCCGGCGAGCCCGCCGGCGGCCCGGCCGGGCGCAAGGAAGAGCGGCGCGGGCGCAAGGAAGAGCGGCGCGCGCGCAAGCGGGAGCGCAAGGAGGAGCGGCGCGCGCGCAAGCACGGCTACCGCGTGAGGCCCGTCCGCGGCCTCGAGGGCCTGCCGCTCGTGGCCGCGCTGTTCGGCCTCACCGTCGCCCGCATCGCCGTCGGCCTCGCGCTCGGGGTGATCGTCCCGACGGTGCTGACGCTGCTCTCGATCGTGTTCGGCCGGGTGCTGCGCGAGAACGCCGCGCGTGGCGTGCGCAGCGCGGGCCGCGCGGCCGAGCGCGCGCTGCTGCGCGCGATCCGCGTCGTCCGGGGGCGCCCGCCGGTGGACGACGCGGGCGACGCCGACCCGCGCGACGAGGGCGCGGCCGGGCGCGTGCGCGTCGAGGATCAGGAGGTCGGCGGGCGCGCGCGCTTCCGCGACAGCGATCTCGATCTGGACGCGGAGCTCGACGACGCGGCGGCCGACGAGCAGGACCGGTCTACGGCGGGGCCGCCCCGCACCGCGAAGCGCTGAGCGGCCGGCCCGCTCGCCGCGGGGCCGCGGCGGGGCGCCGCGCTCAGATGCGCCCGAGCGCGGCGTCGAGCCGCAGGCGGAACACCTCGACGATCGCCTCGGCGAAGATCCTCCGGCTCATCTTCGAGTGGCCCGCGCGCCGGTCGACGAACACGATCGGCACCTCGACCACGCGCAGCCCCTTGCGGAGGGCCCGGTAGGTCGTCTCGATCTGGAACGCGTAGCCGTTCGATCGGACGCTGCCGAGATCGAGCGAGAGGAGGGCGCGCCGCGTGAACGCCTTGTACCCGGTCGTGAGGTCGCGGACCCCGACGCCCAGGATGGTCCGCGCGTAGAGCGAGCCGCCCTTCGAGAGCACGTGCCGCCCGAGGCCCCATCCTTCCACGCCCCCGCCCGGCACGTTGCGCGAGCCGAGGACCACGTCGGCGCCCTGGGCGATCGCGTCGAGGAACGCCGGCAGGTGGCCGGGGTCGTGCGAGAGGTCCGCGTCCATCTCGAAGGCGACGTCGTAGCCGCCGTCCAGCGCGCGCTGGAAGCCGTCCAGGTAGGCCGTGCCGAGCCCCAGCTTGGCCGGGCGGTGGAGCACGTGGACGCGCCCGTCGCGGGCGGCGAGCGCGTCGCCGAGGGCGCCGGTCCCGTCCGGCGATGCGTCGTCGACCACGAGCACGTGCGCCTCCGGCGCCGCCGCGAGCACGGAGCTCACGAACTCGGCGAGGTTGTCCCGCTCGTTGTAGGTCGGCGTGATGACGAGGGTTCGGGGGGCCATCCTGGATCGGCGCCGCGCGCAGGCGCTCGTACGCGGGCGTGGTGCGCGTCGCGTGCCGTCGCGCGGCCTGCCTGCCGTGCGGCGCGCGCCGCGTCCGCGTTCGGGCGCCTGCGCTCAGGCCTCCGCTTCGTTCGCCGGCACCGGCACCGGCTTGATCGAGAGCACCGCCGGCACGTAGACCGCGACCGCGACCGCCTCGTCGGGCTCGCGCTCCCGGCCGCCCGCGGGCCGCTGCACCCGGTGGAGGATGTACGGCCGCAGCAGCTGCTGCTTCTTGGCGGGCAGGAGCTTGCCGAGCATGTAGCGGTACAGGCTCCTCAGATCGCCGAGGCCGCGCGGCGTCACCGCGGCGAGGTGCAGCCCGCCCTCGATGCGGGCGACGTTCACCTCGCCCTCCGGCCTGGCCGCGCCGTGGATCGGCAGCACGGCCTCGTAGTCCCAGAGGTGCGGCGGATCCTCGCTCGGATCGCCCTTCAGGCCGAACAGCGGCTCCTCGACGATCCTCAGGCGCTGCCGCTCGGCGAGCTCCGCCAGCCGGGCGCAGGCGTCGCGGAGCGCGGCCAGCGTGAAGGCGCGCTCGAGCGGCGCGACGAGCGCTCTGCCCGTCTGCCGCCAGGTCTCCTCGGCGCGGTAGGCCGCCGTCACCTCGGCCGTCGCCGGCGGGACCGTCGCGGGCGCGCCGCGCGCCCGCGGGCGCTTCGGGGTGATCTCGTCCGACGACATCCGGGCCGGGCGATCTACCAAAACGACCACCGGAGCGGAAGTCTTCGCGGGCGCGCGCACCCGCTCGCTTGCCGGAGGCGTGCGCGCCAGTTAATTTCCTTTCCCGACAGGGCGTCCGCTCTGCCTCGGGCCGACTGGCTGAAGCAGCCTCGGTCACTTGTGGGGTTGCGTGTCGCGCGCCGCGGCGCGGCCCCGAACCTGAACAGCGCGGCACCGACGGAGACAATCATGGCGAGCCAGAACGTCGTCACCTTCACGGACCAGAATTTCGAGTCCGAGGTCCTCAAATCCCCCATCCCCGTGCTCGTGGATTTCACGGCCACCTGGTGCGGGCCCTGCAGGGCGCTCGCGCCGATCGTGGACAAGATCGCGGACGACTATCAGGGCAAGGTGAAGGTCGGCAAGCTCGACATCGACGCAGCTCCGGAGATGACCAAGAAGTACGGGGTGCGGAGCGTTCCGACGGTGATGGTGTTCAAAGACGGGCAGAAGACGGGGATGCAGGCCGGCCTCACGAGCCGCGAGAAGCTGATCCAGCTCCTCAGCGTCTGAGTGGGCTCCCGCCCCGCGCCGAGGCCGGCGCGACGAGGCGGCCCACATCCGAGCGAACACTCCCGAGCGAACACTCCCCCCGCCCGAACGCCCCCCCGCCCGAACGCCCCCCCGCCCGAACGCCTCCCCGGCCAGCCGACCGAGGCGCCGCTACCGCGGCGCACGGCGCGGTGGCGCGCGGTGGATCGCCGGCGCTCCGCCCCTGAGAGCTTTGCTTGACCGTCGCGCGCGAGGTGACTACGTATCGCGCCCGGCCACTTTCCCAGGAGTTCGCGATGGCGACGAAGATCGCAATTAACGGTTTTGGGCGCATCGGACGCTGCATTGTCCGCGCGCTCGTCGAGCGCGGGGTGAAGGACATCGAGCTGGTCGCCATCAACGACCTGACGGATCCGAAGACCCTCGCCCACCTCTTCCAGTACGACTCGATCCACCGCGAGTTCAAGGCGGCGAAGGTCGGTCACGGCGACAAGCACATCAGCATCGGCGATCAGAAGATCGAGGTCCTCGCGCTGAAGGATCCGGCCGAGCTGCCGTGGAAGAGCCTCGGCGTCGACGTCGTGCTCGAGTGCACGGGCATCTTCACGGACAAGGCGAAGGCCGCCGGCCACCTGAACGCCGGCGCGAAGCGCGTGATCATCAGCGCGCCCGCCAAGGGCCACGACCTCACGATCGTCATGGGCGTCAACGACAACCTCTACGATCCGGCGAAGCACACGGTGATCTCGTGCGGCTCCTGCACGACGAACTGCCTCGCCCCGGTCGCGAAGGTGATGCTCGACAACTTCGGCATCGTCCGCGGCCTGATGACGACGGTCCACTCGTACACGAACGACCAGCACCTGCTCGACATCCCGCACCGCAAGGGCGACCTGCGCCGCGCCCGCGCCGCCGCCGTGAACATGATCCCCTCGAGCACCGGCGCCGCCAAGGCGCTCTCCGAGGTGATCCCGGAGCTCAAGGGCAAGTTCGACGGCCTCGCGATCCGCGTCCCGACCGTCGACGTCTCGCTCGTGGACCTCACCCTCGAGACCGAGAAGCCGATCACGAAGGACAGCATCCACGCCGCGATGAAGCAGGCCGCCGACTCCGGCCCGATGAAGGACATCCTCAACTACACGGACCGGGAGCTCGTCTCGGGCGACTTCATCGGCTCGCCCGCGTCCAGCACGTTCGACGCGACCATGACGTCGATCCTCGGCGATCGCTTCGCGAAGATCTTCTCGTGGTACGACAACGAGTGGGGCTTCTCGAACCGCATGATCGACCTCGCGCAGCTCGTGGCGAAGAAGGGCGTGTAGCGCCGTGAAGCTCACCGGAATCCGCTCCATCGAGGATCTCGCCGCGGCCGGCGACGCCGCCGGTCTCAACGGCAAGCGCGTCTTCATCCGCGTCGACTTCAACGTCCCGCTCGACAAGAAGACGGGCAAGATCACGGACGACTCGCGCATCCGCGAGGCGATCCCGACGATCAAGCTCGCCATGGAGGCGGGCGCGAAGGTCATCCTCGCGTCGCACCTCGGCCGCCCGAAGCCGGGCAAGACCGAGGGGCTCTCGCTCGAGCCGTGCGGGGGGCGGCTCAGTGAGCTCACCGGCTACGAGGTCCACCTGCCGGACGACTGCGTCGGCGACTCGCCCAAGAAGGTCATCTGCGACCTCCGGGCGGGCCAGATCTGTCTCCTGGAGAACCTCCGCTTCCACGAGGAGGAGGAGAAGGACGACGACGGCTTCGCGCGCCAGCTCGCCGAGCTCTGCGACGTCTACGTCGACGACGCCTTCGGCGCCGTGCACCGCGCCCACGCGTCGGTGCACGCGCTGCCGCGCCTCGTGCGCGAGCGCGCCGCCGGCCTGCTCCTCCTGAAGGAGCTCAAGGCGCTGAGCCGGCTCATCGACCGCCCGGAGAAGCCGTACGTCGCCGTCCTCGGCGGCGCCAAGGTCTCCGACAAGATCGACGTGGTCGAGGCGCTCCTCAACGTGGTCGACACCCTGTGCATCGGCGGCGCGATGGCGAACACCTTCCTCGCCGCGCAGGGCAAGAACGTGCAGAAGAGCCGGATCGAGGAGGACAAGCTCCCGCTCGCACGCACGATCATGAGCAAGGCGCGCGATCGGGGCATCCAGCTCCTCTTGCCCGTCGACGTGGTCGTCGCCTCCGGCATCGACGCGACGCAGGGCACGCCCGCGTCGGTCGACACGATCCCCGAGGGCACGATGGCGCTCGACATCGGGCCCCGCTCGGTCGAGCTCTTCGGCGCCGCGATCGAGAAGGCGAAGACGGTGTTCTGGAACGGCCCCATGGGCCTCTTCGAGACGCCGGCCTTCTCCAAGGGCACGTTCGACGTCGCGCGCATCATGAGCAACGCGCCCGGCTTCACCGTGGTCGGCGGCGGCGACAGCGCGGCGGCGGTCAAGGTCGCCGGCGAGGACGTCGCCCGCGGCTTCAACCACATCTCGACCGGCGGCGGCGCTTCGCTCGAGCTCATCGAGGGCAAGAAGCTGCCGGGCGTCGAGGCGCTCCGGTCCGCCGAGGTGAGCGAGTGAAGCCCGTGAACGACGGGGGTACGCCCGGCGACACGGGCGTCGCCCCCCGGGCGGCCTCGCGTCGTCCGCTCATCGCCGGCAACTGGAAGATGAACGCCGGCGGGCAGGACGCCTGCCCGCTGGCCGCGGCCGTCGCCAAGGCGACCCGCGAGCTCACCCGGGCCGAGGTGGTCGTCGCGCCGCCGTTCACGGCGATCGCGGCCGTCGCCCACGAGCTCGCGGAGGCGAAGAGCGAGGTCGGCATCGCCGCCCAGAACATGAGCGCCGAGGCTTCCGGGGCGTTCACCGGCGAGATCTCCGCGGGCATGCTCAAGGACGCGGGGGCGACCTGGGTGATCCTCGGCCACAGCGAGCGGCGGCAGCTGTTCGCCGAGACCGACGAGTCCGTGGCCCGCAAGGTCGCGTCGGCGATCGCCGCCGAGCTGCGCCCCATCGTCTGCGTCGGCGAGACGCTCGAGCAGCGCGAGGCGGGCGAGACGCTCGCCGTGGTCGAGCGTCAGGTCCGCGCCTTCCTCGACGAGCTCGCGAAGCAGCCCGGCTTCGGCGTCGTCGCGTACGAGCCCGTCTGGGCGATCGGGACGGGCAAGGTCGCGCGCGCCGAGGACGCCCAGGAGGTCCACGCGTTCATCCGCGGCCTGCTCGCGAAGGCCTCGGACGACCTCGCCGGCGTCACGCGCATCCTCTACGGCGGCAGCGTCAAGGCCGACAACGCCGAGGGGCTGCTCGCCCAGGACGACATCGACGGTGCGCTCGTCGGCGGGGCATCCCTCGACGCCGCCGGGTTCGCCAAGATCGTCGACGCCGCGCACCGACTGGCGGAGCGCGCGGAACAGGGGTAGATCGCGGGCCGGTCCCGTCTCGCGACGGGAGCGCCGGCCCGCCCCCTCGCCCTGATCGCCGTATCGCCCTGATTGCCCCCGAGCCCTCGCGCCGGCAGTAGCGCCCATCCGAAAGACGCCGATGCTTCACACGTTCCTCAACATCGTGCACGTGTTCGTCTGTCTGTTCCTGATCCTCGTCGTGCTCCTCCAGCAGGGCCGCGGGGGTGGGATGGGCTCGGCCATGGGAGGCGCCACGGCCCAGGTGTTCGGCGGCCGCGGCGCGGGCAACTTCATGACCCGCCTCACGGCCATCTGCGCCGCCGTCTTCATGGCGACCAGCGTGTCGCTCGCCTACCTCTCGTCCGCGGGTGACCGGGAGCTGCGCGAGTTCGAGAAGTCCCAGGAGAAGTAGGTCCGCGTGGGACGGCCCGCTCCCGTGCCGAGGAGGGCGGCGGGCGGGGCGCAGGGCGCGGGGTCGTCCGCGGGAGGGGCATCGGCCTCCAGTGCCTCCTTCGCGCGCGACCTTGCCCTCGTCGCGCTCGCCAAGGCAGCCGTCTCCGCGTTCGCGCTCGCCCTCGGCTTCCGCGCGGTGAGCGACGACGACTTCGCGCGCGTGGTGCTCGCACAGGAGTGGGCCCACGCCCCCCGGCTCGATCCGACGGGCACGAGCTGGCTCCCTGTCCCGTTCTGGATCAACGGCGCGCTCTTCCGCGTGTTCGCGCCGACGCTCGACGTCGCCCGCGCCATCGCCTTCGCGCTCGGCATCCTCTCGGCAGCGCTCGTCTACATCGCCGCCCGCTGGATCACGGGCGACCGCCGCGCCGCGCTCTCCGGCGCGCTGCTCGCCAGCGTCTTCCCCTGGAGCGCCTGCCTCGGCGTCGCGACCGTCCCCGAGCTGCCCGCGGCGGCCCTCTCGCTGTTCGCGCTCGCCTCGCTCGTCACGCCGCCGTCCGGCCCGGCGCCGCCGGCCCGGCGCGCCCTGCTCGGCGCGTTCGCGCTCGTGCTCGCGACGCTCTCCCGGTACGAGCCCTGGCCCGTCGCCGCCGCCTTCGCGGCGATGGCGCTGCTCGCGGCGACCCGCCTCGGCCAGGGCCGCGCCGCACAGGTGAAGCTCGCGGCGGCCGCGCTCGTCGCCCTCGCCGGCCCTGTCGCGTGGATCGCCTGGAACCGCGTCGCCCACGGGGAAGCGCTGCATTTCCTGGCCCGGGTCGCCGCGTACCGGAGCGCCCTCGGCCCGCGCGACGACGGCACGCTCGTGCGGCTCTTCGCGTACCCCGCCGCGATGGTGCGCGAGGAGCCGGAGCTGTTCCTGTCCCTCGTCGCCCTGGCGGTGATCGCCTGGCGTGTCCGCCGCCGCGCCGGCGCCGCGCCGGCGGCCCGCCCGTTCCCGCCGCTCCTGCGCGCGGCGCTCCCGTACGTGTTGCCCGGCGCGGTCGCCGCCTTCCAGATCGCCGCGCTCTCGCTCGCCCTCGTGCGCGACGGCGCTCCCACGCACCACCCCGAGCGCGCGACCCTGCTCGCGCTGCTCCTGGTCGCGCTCGCCGTGGGCGATCTCTCCGTGCGCGCCTTCCGCGGCGCCTCGCCCGGAGTGCGGCGGGCGCTCGCCGGCGCCGCGCTGGGGGTGCTCCTCATCGGCCTCTACTATCGCCCCCACCTGCGCCGCGAGCACTTCAACCCGCGGAGCGACGAGGTCGCCATCGGCCGCGCCGCGGCGGAGCTCTCCCGTCCCGGCGCGTCCATCCTCCTCGAGGTCGTCGACTACGGCTACCTCGCCACGCTCGCCGCCCTCGGCCGCCCCGGGCGCGTGCACCCGGATCGTTCGATCGACCCCCGCGATCCCCCCGTCCGCTCGAGCTTCGACGATCGCGTGTCCCTCGCGCGCCGCGCCGCCGAGGTGGGCGCGGCCTACCTCATCGCGCGCGTCCGCCCCGCCGTGACCGACCTCGCGGGCCCGCCGCTCGCGACGTGCGGGTCGTGGGGGCTCTGGGCCGCGCCCCCGGCCGGCGGCGCGCAGCCGGCTGCGCTGGAGCCCGGCGGCGCCGCGCCGTCCGCGGGAGGGGCGCGATGAACCCGCTCGAGCGGCCGTTCTTCGCCCACGCCACCGCGTGTATCGACGAGCCGTGCTCGATCGGCGAGGGGACGAGGATCTGGCACTTCTGCCACGTCGCTGCGGGCGCGCGGATCGGCCGCGTTTGTGTGCTCGGGCAGAACGTCTTCATCGCGGGCAGCGCCGTCCTCGGCGATGGTGTCCGCGTCCAGAACAACGTCTCCGTCTACGACGGCACCGTCATCGAGGACGACGTGTTCCTCGGCCCTTCCGCCGTCCTCACGAACGTCGTCAACCCGCGCGCCGCGATCGACCGCCGCGCCTTCCTCGACCGGACGACGATCCGCCGCGGCGCCACGGTCGGCGCCAACGCCACGGTCGTCTGCGGTGTCACGATCGGGCGCCACGCGTTCATCGGCGCCGGCGCCGTGGTCACCCGCGACGTCCCCGACTACGCGCTCGTCACCGGCGTCCCTGCCCGGCGCGCCGGCTGGATGAGCCGCCACGGGCACAAGCTCGTCGCCTCGCGCGACGGCCTGATGCGCTGCCCCGAGAGCGGCTACCGTTACGAGCGCCGCGGCGATGTCGTCCGCTGCCTCGACCTCGACGAGGGCGCGCCGCTCCCGGCCCCCCGCGCCGCGGCCGTGCGTCATTACCGCGATCTCGACGCGCCGGAGGAAGAGGACGCCGAGCGATGACGCCGCCCCCCATCCCTTTCTTCGACCGCACCCGCGGCGATCTCGCGATGCAGGGCGAGCTCGCCGCGGTGTTCGAGGAGGTCGTCCGCAGCGGCCACTACATCCTCGGTCCGCAGGTCGAGGCCTTCGAATCGGAGTGCGCTGCGTACCTCGGCGTCCGGCACGCCATCGGCGTCTCCTCCGGCACGGACGCGCTGCTCGTCGCGCTGATGGCGCTAGGCATCGGCCCCGGCGACGAGGTGGTGTGCCCCGCGTACACGTTCTTCGCGACCGCCGGCGCCGTCCATCGAACCGGCGCGACGCCGGTCTTCGCGGACGTGCTCCCGGGCTCCTTCAACCTGGACCCTGCGTCGGCGGAGCGCGCCGTGACCGCGCGCACCCGGGCGATCCTCGCCGTCCACCTCTTCGGCGACTGTGCCCCGATGGACGAGCTCCTGGCGATCGCCGCGCCCCGCGGCGTGCCGGTCATCGAGGACGCGGCCCAGGCCTTCGGCGCCGAGCGCGCCGGCCGACGTGCGGGCGGGCTCGGCGCCATCGGGTGCTTCTCGTTCTTCCCGACCAAGAACCTCGGCGGCTTCGGCGATGGCGGGCTCGTGACCACCGACCGCGACGATCTCGCCGAGCGCGTCCGGTCGCTGCGTGCGCAGGGCGCTCGCAGGAAGCACCACCACACGCTGGTCGGCGGCAATTTCCGGCTCGACGCCCTCCAGGCGGCGCTCCTCCGGCGCAAGCTCCCGCGGCTGAGCGCGCTCCTCCAGCAGCGCCGCCGGCACGCCGAGCGGTACACGGCGCTCCTCGGCGGGGCCGACCTGCCCCTGGCGTTGCCTGCCCTCGGCAATGCCGGGCACACGTTCAACCAGTACGTCATTCGCCTGAAGGACACCGCCCGGCGCGACCCATTGCGAAATTGCCTCGCGGCGCAGGGGATCGGGACGGAGATCTATTATCCGGCGCCGCTCCATCTCCAGCCTTGCTTCGCGCCGCTCGGCCCGCCGGCCGGCGCTCTCCCGGTCGCGGAGGCCGCCGCGCGCGAGACGCTCGCGCTCCCCATCTTCCCCGAGCTCACGGGTGAGGAGGTCGCCCGCGTGGCCAGCGCGATCCTCTCCTTCTTCGGCGGCGCGCCGGCCTCGTGAGCTGGCGCGGGCGTCACACACGCTTCGGCGGGATCGGATAGAGCGCCGCCAGGTCGTCGTTCCGCCGGAACCCGAGCGCTTCCCGGTGCACCCGCAGCTCCCAGAGCGCCTGCGCGGCCACCTCGCGCTGCCGGTTGAAGTCCGCGACCTTCACCGCCCGCTCGCTCGGGTCGACGCCTTTGTGTTGCGCGAGCTCGTCGAGCGACTTGCCTCGCAGCTCGAGCTCCAGCAGCGCGGCGTTGATCTTGTCCTCGGCACGCCCGAGCGCCGACGCCATCTCCCGGAGGATCTCGCCGGCCACATCCGACACCCCGGAGGTGGGCACGCGCTGCCGCAGGCGGTCGAGGTAGGGGCTCTTGTGCCCCTCGCGCTGGAGCTGGTCGACGAGCTTCTTCCAGGTGGGCTCGGACATCTCGCCCAAGGGTAGCAGCGCTCGTTCAACGTACCGCCCGCACCGCACGTACCGCCCGCGCCGCGCGGCCGGCGTCCTTCAACCCAGCCCACGGCAACGGTCGCGGCGCGGCTTACCCCCGGAGTGGCCGCGCTCGCTCGGTCCGCGGTCGCGGGCGCGCCCTGGTGGGGCCGACCTCAGTCCCACCCCTCCAGCACCACCTTCCCCACGGTCCTCCCCGACTCGATCCGCGCGTGTGCGGCGCGCAGGTTCGCCGCGTCGATGCGGCCGAGGTGCTCCCTGCGGGTCGAGCGGATCCTCCCCTCGTCCACCCACGCCGCCACGCGCGCGAGGATCTCCTGCTGCGCGGCCATGTCCGGCGTCTCGTAGATCGCCCGCGTGAACATCAGCTCCCACGCGAAGCTCACGCTCTTCGACGTGAGCTTGCCGAGGTCGACCGGCCCCGACGTCTCGACGATCCCCACGATCCTCCCGAGCGGCGCCGCGAGGTCCGCCATCGTGTCCCACCACGCCTCCGTGCTCTGCGTGTTGAAGATCCGCTCCACGTACCCGAGCCCCGCGGCCTCGATCTGCGGCCGCAGCGGCGCGGTGTGATCGACGACGAGGTCCGCGCCGAGCGCGCGCGCCCACGCCCGGCTCTCCTCGCGCGACGCGGTGGCGACGACGTGCAGCCCCGCGGCCTTCGCGAGCTGGATGACCATCGAGCCCACCCCGCCGGCGCCGCCGATGACGAGCAGCGAGCGCCCCGCGTCGCGGCCGTCGGGGCTGAGCCCGAGGCGCTCGAAGAGCCCTTCCCACGCGGTCAGCGCGGTGAGGGGCAGCGCCGCCGCGTCGGCGAACCCGAGCGACCGCGGCATCCGCGCCGCGATGCGCTCGTCGACCAGGTGGACCTCCGCGTTGCACCCCGGCCGCGTGATGCTCCCCGCGTAGTAGACCTGGTCGCCCGGGCGGAACGTCGTGACCTCCGCGCCGACGGCCTCGACGACGCCGGCGGCGTCCCAGCCGAGCACGCGCGGCGTCTCCTCGACGCGGGGCTTGGGCGCGCGGACCTTCACATCCACCGGGTTCACGGCCACCGCGCGCACCCGCACGCGGAGGTCTCGCGGCCCGGGCGAAGGCTCCGGCAGCTCGACGTCGAGCAGGCTCTCGGGGTGCTCGATGGGAAGGTAGCGATGGACTCCGACGGCGCGCATGGCGTTCTCCTCTCCGGGGCCGGCTCCTGGCCCCGTCACGCCTCGAGAGATGCGTCCGGGCTCGGCCACGCACAATTGCCCCGGGAAGACCAGGATCTGTGAACCAGGTTCATCAATCGCCCCCGCCGAGGCCGTGTACGTGCCCGAGGCCGCGGGGCGCGCCCGTCGATCTCTGCCGCAGGTCGTCTCGGGCCGCGCGGTCCGGCCTGTGCTAGACGTGCGCGCCATGAGCGTCGAGGTCGGCATCGTCGGACTGCCCAACGTGGGCAAGAGCACCCTGTTCAACGCGCTGACGGCGGCGAAGGCCGAAGCGCAGAACTACCCGTTCTGCACGATCGAGCCGAACGTCGGCGCCGTGCCGGTGCCGGACGAGCGGCTCGCCACGCTCGCGAAGTACATCAAGACGGAGAAGATCGTCCCCGCCATGGTGCGCGTGGTCGACATCGCCGGGCTCGTGCGCGGCGCGAGCACGGGCGAGGGGCTCGGGAACAAATTCCTCAGCCATATCCGCGAGGTGGACGCCATCCTCCACGTCGTCCGCTGCTTCACGCTCTCCGACGTCGTGCACGTCGATGGCGGCGTCGACCCGCTCCGCGACATCGACACCATCGAGACGGAGCTCATGCTGGCCGACCTCGGCTCGCTCGAGGGCATGCTGGACCGCACGAGGAAGCAGGCGAAGGGCGACAAGGAGCTCCTGCCGAAGATCGCGCTCATGGAGCGGTGCCTCGAGGCGCTCCAGGCCGGCAAGCCCGTGCGCGGGGTCTCGTTCGACGACGACCAGCGGAAGGTCGTGAAGACGTTCGGCCTGATCACGTCGAAGAAGGTCCTCTACGTGGCGAACGTCGACGAGTCCGACGCCTCCGGCACGGGCCCGCTCGCGTCGAAGGTGCGCGAGCGCGCCGCGTCCGAGGGCAGCGGCGTCGTGCCGGTCTGCAGCAAGCTCGAGTCGGAGCTGAACGAGCTCGCCCCCGACGAGCGCCAGGAGATGCTCGAGAGCCTCGGCATGAAGGAGCCGGCGCTGTCGACGCTCGCGCGCGAGGCCTACCGGCTCCTCGGCCTCCAGAGCTACTACACGGCGGGCCCCAAGGAGATCCGCGCCTGGACGATCCCGATCGGCTGCACCGCGCCGCAGGCCGCGGGGGTCATCCACAGCGACTTCGAGAAGGGCTTCATCCGCGCGGAGGTCTACAAGGTGGACGACCTGGTCGAGCACCGGACCGAGGCCGCCATCCGCGCCGCCGGCAAGCTGCGCGTCGAGGGCAAGACGTACGTCTTCCAGGACGGCGACGTCACACACTTCCTTTTCAACGTCTGATTTCGTCAGATCCCGTCAGATCCCGTCTGATCCCGTCAGATTCCCTCAGATTACGTCTGATTCCGTCAGATTCGGCCGGCCGCCTGCACGCCCGGCCGCCCGGGTCCGGTTTATTGACCGCGCCGGGCCGCCTCGGCTACGTCCGTCGTCCTCACGAGACGAAAGGACGATCGTTTGGGCGCACTCAAAGGATCCATCTCATTCTCGAAGTTCTACATCCGCGGCGAGCTGCCCGACGGGTTCCGCGACCGGTTCATCGAGCGCATCCAGCTCCGCGCGTTCCGGCCGCTCACGGTCGAGGAGGACGCGGAGCAACGCGCCGGGTGGTGCTCCATCGAGAACCCGCTCGACTGTGAGCTCGACCACGGCAAGATCTTCTTCAACTCGTACCTCAACCTCGGTCTGCGGACCGATCGCTGGCAGGTGCCCTCGGCGCTCTTCAAGGCGCACTTCGCCGAGGCGGAGCGGGAGCACCTCGCCAAGCGCGGGCGCGAGAAGCTCGGGCGCCGCGAGAAGGAGGAGCTCCGCGCCGTCGTGTCGAGGAAGCTCCGCGCGCAGCTCATCCCGGCGATGAAGGTCGTGGATCTCTCCTGGAACCTCGATGCCGGCGTCGTCCGGTTCTGGAACCAGTCGCCGCGGGCGCACGAGGGGCTGGTCGAGCTCTTCGGCGACACCTTCGAGCTCGATCTGGTGCCCGAGAGCCCCTACACGGCCGCCCGGGATCTCGGCCTCACGGCCGAGCAGCAGACCGCCTTCGAGCTCCTCAAGCCCACCGTCTTTCACGCAGAACCCACCGCAGGAGGTGCCCCGTGGGCCTCGCCGAACTGATCGAGCAGCGCCGCTTCGTCGGCCGTGAGTTCCTGGTCTGGCTCTGGTTCGAGAGCGAGCTCTTCGAGGGCCGCTTCTCCCTCGACGCCCTCGGCGTCTGCGAGCTCTGGCTCGAGGGGCAGATCACGCTCGTCCAGGAGAAGGAGCAGAGCCGCCTCAAGGGCGCGGCGCCGAGCAGCGCCCCCGAGGCCCACGAGGCGCTGCGCCAGGGCAAGCTCCCGTCGCAGGCGCGCGTCCGTATCACCCGCGGAGAGCTCGAGTACACGTTCCTCTTCAACGCCGACGCGTTCGCGCTCTCGGGGGTCAAGATCCCGAGCGTCGTCAAGGACGCCGTGGACGAGCAGTTCTACGAGCGCATGTACCTCATCGAGGAGCTCGAGACGCTCTTCACCGCGCTCTACAGCGAGTTCCTCGCCCTGCGCCTCGGGGCTGCCTGGGAGCCCTCGGTGATGCCGTTCCTCCGCGCCTGGGTCCGCGGCGATTCGGTCGACGCGGAGGCATACCAGAAGCTCCGGGCCAAGCTCGCGCCGGTCCGCGGCGCGGCGAGGTCGCGGACGACCCCGCCCCCCGCGGACGCGCCCCAGCGCCCCGCGCGCGTGGTCGCCTGAGCGCGGCCGCGGCCCGGCGCTGCGCCGCGGCGGATCACGCACGGATCCGCCCGGCTGCCAGGAAGTGGGCCGCGGGCGCGCGCGCCGTCTAGCCTCCGCCTCCTGTGGTCGGCGACTTCTTCAAACGCCTCGTCAACGGCGTCGTGTTCCTCCTCGCCGCCCTGACCTTCTTCCTCGTCCCCATCGGCAGGAAGACCGCCGCGCAGCACCTCGTCGCGATCTTCTCGACGCCGCCCGCGCAGGAGGCCGCCTCGGCCTTCGCCCACATCGCTCGCCGCATCACCAGCGAGGCCCGCACCGAGCTGGAGAAGCTCAACAAGCCGCCGTCCCCGCCGCCCCCGCCGCCGCGCGAGCCGAAGCCCGCGACGGCGAAGGGGAAGCCGCCGTCGTGACGCGCCGCCCCGGCCTGGCGCGGCGCGCGCCGCAGGCTCAGCCCTTGCGGGGATCCTTCACGTTCGGGTGCTCGTTGTAGAAGGCGTCGAGGCTCTCACGGGAGATCTCCGCCTCGATCTCGCCCTCTTTCTGGATCGTCGCCTGACAGCCGAGGCGGCTGACCGAGCGCACGTCGAAGGCCTTGTCGAGGATGTCCTCCTCGTCCTCTTCGGCCTCGCTGAGGAGCTCGCGCCCCTTCGTGACGTAGACGTGGCAGGTGGAGCACGCGCACACGCCGCCGCATGCGTCCCCCTCGGGGGCGCCGACGGTCTTCGAGGCCTTGAGGATCGTCGACCCCACCGGGACCTCGACCTCCCACGTGCGCCCGTGCGCCAGAAAGCGGACCTTGGCCATCAGCTCCTCCTCGACTCGGCGCCGGCGCCGGTCTGCGCCGGCCGTGCGCCGCTCGCCTCGACGTCGGCCGGCGCGCGGCCCGCGTCGTTCCCCGCGTGCTCGGCCAGGTGCGCGTCCACGCCCCTCGCCGCGGCGACCGTCGCCTCGACGTCCCCGACCTGCTTGCCCCCGATCGCCTTCGCCACCGCGCGATCCATCCGCCGCCCCGCCCACCCGCGCGTCGCCTCGTCGAGCGCCTCCGTGCGCGCCTGGATCAGCCCCGGCTTGTCGCCGCGGATCGCCGCGTCCAGGGCGACGAGCGCGCCCTCGATCGCCTCGCGCTCGCCCGGCCCGAGCAGGTCGGCGTCCGCGGCGAGCGCCTTGCGCGTCGCCATCGCCACGCGCTCCGCCTCGACCCGCGCCTCGACCAGCCGTCGCTTGAGCAGGTCGTCCTCGCCGTGGTCCAGCGCCGCGAGGAGCATGTTCTCCACCTCCTCGTCGGTCAGCCCGTAGCTCGGCTTGACCTCGACCTTCTGCTCGACGCCGGTCGTCAGCTCGCGCGCGGTCACGCCGAGCAGGCCGTCCGCGTCGACGCGGAACGTCACCTCGAGCCGCGCCATGCCCGCGGGCATCGGCGGGATCCCCTTCAGCACGAAGCGCGCGAGCGACCTGCAGTCGGCCGCGAGCTCCCGCTCGCCCTGCACGATGTGCAGATCGAACCCGGTCTGGTTGTCCGCGTAGGTCGTGAACACCTGCCGCGCGCCCGCCGGGATCGTCGTGTTCCGCGGCAGGATCTTCTCGGCGACGCCGCCCATCGTCTCGATGCCGAGCGACAGCGGCAGCACGTCGAGCAGGAGCACCTCGTCCGCGCGCTCCGCCGAGCCGGCCAGGATGTCGGCCTGGATCGCCGCGCCCAGCGCGACGACCTCCTCCGGATCGATGTCCTTGAGCGGCTCCTTGCCGAAGAGCTTCGCCACGTACTCGCGCACGTAGGGCACCCGCGTCGCCCCGCCGACGAGGATCACGCCGTCGAGATCCGCGGCCTGGACGCCCGCGTCGCGGAGCGTGCGGCGGCAGGCGGCGCCCGTGCGCTCCAGGAGCGGCGCGATGAGCGCGTTGAGCTCGTCGCGCGTGACGGTGACCAGCCTCGACGCCGGGCGATCGTCCGTCCGGGCCGACGCCCGCGCCGCCTCGGTCGCGTCGCTCGCCTCGCCCGATTGCACCGGCAGCTCGATCTCCACCCGCTCCACGTCGGTCAGCGCGTGCTTGATGCTCCGGGCGGTGTCGAGCGCGAGCCGCACCACCTCGGGCGTGCGCCGGGTCGCGCCCATCTCCGCGAGCAGCCGCTCCGCGAGCGCCCTGTCCATGTCGTCGCCGCCGAGCGCGCTGTCGCCGCCGGTCGACTTCACCTGGAAGACGCCGTTGTCGAGGAGGAGCACGGTGATGTCGAACGTCCCGCCGCCGAGGTCGTAGACGGCGAACAGGCCGTTCTGCTGCTTGTCCAGCCCGTAGGCGAGCGCCGCGGCCGTCGGCTCGTTGAGCAGGCGCAGCACCTCCAGCCCGGCCAGCCGGCCGGCGTCCTTCGTCGCCTGCCGCTGGGCGTCGTCGAAGTAGGCCGGCACCGTGATCACCACGCCGCCCACCGACCGGAGCTCGCGCTCGGCCGAGGTGCGCAGCTCCCTCAGGATCTCCGCCGACACCTCGACCGGCGTCACGACCCGGTCCCGCACCTTGAAGCGGACGCTCTTCGCGTCCTCGGGCCCCTTCGGTGCCGCGAACGCGTACGGCCCGAGCCGCCGCGTCTCCGGGTCGTCCGCGCCGCGGCCCATGAACCGCTTCACGCTCACGATCGTCTCGCGGGGGTGGCTCTGCGCGAGCCGCGCCGCGCTCTGGCCCACGACGGCGTTGCCGCGCTCGTCGTAGTGCACCACCGAGGGCACGAGGCGCTCGCCGTTGCAGTCGTCGATGACCACGGGGCGGCCGTCGCGCACGCGGGCGACGAGCGAGTTCGTCGTCCCGAGATCGATGCCGATCGGGCTGGGCCTGGCCTTGGGGTCGAAAATCTCGAGGAGGGTCATATCGGATCCGTGAGTTCTTCTTCGATCGCGCTCACTTCGTCGAGGAAGCGCCGGATGTAGCGGAGCTCGCTGAGCATGGCCAGCACGCCCTTCAGCTGTGCCGCCTCGCCCCCTGCGGCCGCGAAGGCGCGCCCGATCGTCGCGAGGGTCGCCTGCTCGCGCGCCCGCATCGCGTCGCCGAGGCGGGCCACCCGCGCGCGATCGCGCTTGCGCGCCGCCTCGGAGAGCTCCTCGCGCGACTCCATCATCTCCATGAGCAGGGCGGGGGACGCCTTCTGCTGGGTCTCCTCGCCCCGCGCGAGCCCGGCGCGCTGGAGCAGCGCCTCGGCGCGGCGGATCGGGTCCCTGAGGACGCGCAGGGCGTCGTTGGTCTCGATCGCGCGGCCGAGCGCGAGCCGGCGCTCGGCCGCGGGCGCGCCCGCGTAGCGATCGGGGTGGAGCGCGCGCGAGAGATCGCGGTGGCGCTGCTCCAGCGCGCGCAGGTCGAGGTCGAACCGAGGCTCGACGCCCAGGGTATCGAAGGGATCGGTCATGGCGTGTCCGGGAATGCTCGGAAGCAGGCGCCTGCGCTGGGGGCGGGCGCGGGCGGCGGCTCAGCCCACCGTGAACGAGTGCCCGCAGCCGCAGCGCGTCGCCTCGTGCGGGTTCTTGAACTTGAAGCCCTGGTACATGAGCGTCTTCTCCCAGTCGAGCACCGAGCCCCCCAGGTAGATGATGCTCTTCTTGTCGCAGAAGACGCGCACCGTGGGCTTGTCCTGCTCCGCGAACTCCATGACGAGATCGCCGGACCGCGGCGGCTTGTCGTCGAACTCGATGACGTAGGAGAACCCGGAGCAGCCGCCGCCGCGGATCCCGACCCGGATGGCGCCCTCGGGCGTGCCGCGCTTGGCGAGCTGGGCCCGGATCGCCTGGACCGCGGCGTCGCTCACCGCGAGCGTGCGCTTCGACTTGGCCGGCGCCTCGGCGGCCGCCCCGCCTTCGCCGCCGTCGTGGGCGGGCGCGGCGCCCGCCGCGGCGTGGTGGGCGTCGGCGTCCGCCGCCTTGGTCGTGATCGTCTCCTCACTGCTCTGCATGGCGTTGCTCCTCTCCGGCGCGCTGGGCCGCCTCCGCCCGCTGCCCGGTGCTGTTACTCCGCCGCGCCCACCGACGCGGCGCCCTCGGCGGAGCCCGAGGGCTGCGCGGCGAGCGACCGCTTCGCCTCCTGCTTGGCCCGGAAGTCGGCGATCGCGCTCTTGATGGCGTCCTCGGCGAGGACCGAGCAGTGGATCTTCACCGGCGGCAGGTGGAGCTCCTCGGCGATCATGCTGTTCTTGATCGTCTCCGCCTCGTCGATCGTCTTGCCCTTCAGCCACTCGGTGGCGAGCGACGACGACGCGATGGCCGACCCGCAGCCGAACGTCTTGAACTTGGCGTCCTCGATGACGCCGCCCTCTCCGACCTTGATCTGCAAGCGCATGACGTCGCCGCAGGCCGGAGCGCCGACGAGCCCGGTGCCGACGTGCGCGTCGTCCTTGTCGAGCGTCCCGACGTTCCGGGGGTTCTCGTAGTGCTCGATGACCTTATTGCTGTATGCCATGGCTCTCTCCTCGACCGTTTCCTTCCGAATCGAAATCGAAATCTTCGAATGGACCGGCGCGGTCCGCGCCGCTCCTCAATGGGCCGCCCATTGCACGCTGTTGAGGTCGATCCCCTCTTTGTGCATCTCGTAGAGCGGCGACATGTCGCGCAGCTTGTTGACCTTCCGGATGACGAGATCGGCCACGTAGTCGACCTCTTCCTCGGTCGTGAAGCGCCCGAGCCCGAACCGGATGGACGAGTGGGCGAGGTCGTCGCCGATGCCCATCGCGTGGAGGACGTACGAGGGCTCCAGGCTGGCGCTCGTGCACGCCGAGCCGCTGGAGACCGCCACGTCCTTGATCGCCATCATCATGGCCTCGCCCTCGACGAAGCTGAACGAGACGTTGAGGTTGCCCGGCAGCCGCCGGTCGGCCGAGCCGTTCAGCTGGATGGCGTCGAGCTCCTTCCAGAGCCGCGCCCGCAGCCGCTCGCGCAGCGAGAGGATGCGCGCCGACTCCGCCGCGCCCTCCTCGATCAGGATCTCCGCCGCCTTGGCGAACCCGACGATGCCGGGCACGTTGAGCGTGCCGGACCGCATGCCGAACTCGTGGCCTCCGCCGTCCATCTGCGCGGTGATGCGGACGCGCGGCTTCGACCTGCGCACGTACAGGCAGCCGATGCCCTTCGGGCCATAGATCTTGTGCGCCGTCACCGACGCGAGGTCGACCCCCATCTCCTCGACATTGAAGGGGATCTTGCCGACCCCCTGCACCGCGTCGGTGTGGAAGAGGATGCCCTTCGACTTCGTGATCTTGCCGATCTCGGCGATGGGCTGGATCGTGCCGACCTCGTTGTTGGCGAGCATGATCGAGACGAGGATCGTCTTGTCGGTGATCGCCTTGGCGACGTCGTCCGGGTCGACCATCCCGTACTTGTCGACCTTGAGGTAGGTCACCTCGTAGCCCTGCTTCTCGAGCCGCTTGCAGGTGTCGAGCACCGCCTTGTGCTCGATGACGCTCGTGATGATGTGGTTCCCCTTGTCCTTGTAGAACTCGGCGACCCCCTTGATGGCGATGTTGTCGCTCTCGGTGGCGCCGGAGGTGAACACGATCTCCTTCGGGTTCGACGCGCCGATGAGCTTGGCGAGCGTCTCGCGGGCGTGGCTCACGGCCTCCTCGGCCGTCCAGCCGAACACGTGGCTGCGGCTCGCGGCGTTGCCGAACTTGCTGTTGAAGTACGGCAGCATGGCGTCGAGGACACGCGGATCGACCGGCGTCGTCGCGTGATAATCCATGTAAATCGGAAGTTGGATGCCCATGGTGTTCTCGCTCAGCGGTGATTCGAGCCCTGGCGGCAATGCCCATTGCCGCCGCGGATCCCGGCGACGAGCTCAGGCTCAGCCTGGTTCTTGTCGTGGAGGTTACAGTGCGTGCAGGCGGCGACGAGCTCGGCCGGGTCGCACGTCTCGCAGGTATCGAGGTAGGCGAGGCTCGCCACGAGCTCGTGCTCGAGTGCCGCGAGGTGCGCGATCTGCCCCCGCACCTCTTCGAGTTTCTGCTGGTAGACGTCACGGATGCGCGACATCGCGCCGGGGGCCGACGAGGACGACTCCCAGGTCGAGACGATCTGCTGGATCTGGCTCAGCGACAGGCCGAGGTCGTGGAGCTTGCCGATCCACCGGACCCGGGTGAGGGCCGCGTGGTCGTAGAGCCGGTAGCGCCCCTTGGATCGGGCGTGCGGCCTGAGCAGCCCGACCTCCTCGTAATGGTGGATGGCCCGCACCGTCTTCCCGGTCGCCTTCGCGATGTCCCCCACCTGGAGGAGGCGCTCCTCTTCCTCGGCGCCCTCGGCGCCCTCAGAATTGTCCGTCCCGGACGAACCGAACGCAGGCGGTCCTCCGAGGTGCTGCTGCTGGGCGACGGGGAGGTGGTGCCGGGTCGTCATGGTGAAGCCTGACCCTTACGTATGCGTCAGGGTTGGGGGACCTTTTAGAGCGCTGCGCCAAGACTGTCAACCGGGTTGTACGAGGAGGGTCCCGGCGCTCCGGAAGGACCTGGAATCGGGCATCACGCGACACCCTGGAAGGGTGACCGTGGCCTGCCGCCGAGAGCGCCGGCATTTCCAGCATCCGGCTGCACCGGCCGTCCGAGCGTTCGGGCTGGACTTCGGCCGGGCTCGCGCGAACGCAGGGCCCTCTGCCGTCAGCTCGAATAATTACGCCATGGACGTCTGATGGGCCTGCTCGGAGGCTCCTTAACCACATCGCCCAGGCAGACTTTCACGGAGCTGGATAGGGAAGATCCCTATTCGGTCGATTCAGATTCGGCGGTGGTTCCGGTGAATGCCACGCGAATGGCGAGCACCAGAAAAGTCGCCATGCCCGACCCCTGCGATCGCCTCGGTTCGTCGGACAGCGCTCGGATGTGGGCTCCGGTAGCCTCATCGATTGCAGAGCTCGTATCCGTCGTCTGGAGCGAGCACTTTGTGGACGCCGGTAGGACTTGCGGTCGAGGCAGCTCGTCAACGTTCGTGCCGTGCTCGGTCGCCACGTGCTACATCGCACACGCCGGGGTCACGGCCGTCAGGCCATGCGTCGTCGAGGCGCTCCACCTGGGCCAGGCTCCGGCTCGCAGCTTTCGCGTCAGCCTTCCTTTCGAGGAGGGTGGACCCCGTCCTTGGGACACTTCACCAGGTGACCGCCGCGGCGCCGAAGGGCGCCGGCGTACGCGGCAATTGCTTCGTCAGCTCGTGTCAAGAAATCGACCGATTTCAGGTGCTCCACTGTCCCTCAGCGCAGGGGAAGCACCGGACGGGCCGCTGCGCGCCTCGGCGACAGGCCGCCACGGCATGAATCGGTACCTCATGACGCCGAGCTCAGGACATCGAGACGTCGGCACGACGTCACGCCATCGTGGAACGGCTTCACACAGGATCAGGTAGAGAAAGTGAGCCGTGCAGCACCATTGTAAACTCCACGAACCACAATGAAGGGCTTGACTTTTTGCTCGCGTTTACTTTTCCCATGCTCCCCGCGCTGACTTGGTGTAGTAGGGGCGCACCGACGAAGGATGTCTGTTATGAGTACGAGCTACGAACTCCGCGCACCGCGACGTTTTCGAGACGCGCGGAGCTCCCGCACGGCGGGTGAGCGATGGTAAGTACGCTCACCGCGGTCATCCTCGCGCTGATCCTTGCCTGGGTGGCGACGCCGCTGGTGCGGCGTTTGGCGTTCACCGTGGGCGCGGTGGATGAGCCGACCGCGCGGCGCGTGCACACGCGGTGCATCCCGCGCCTGGGCGGGCTGGCGATCGTGGCCGGCTTCATGCTGCCGCTCTTCCTGCTGGCAGCGCTGCGCACGCAGATCGCGGTCATGTGGTTCTCGCAGACCTCGCTGGTGGCAGGCCTCGTGGTCGGCGGGCTGGGGATCGCGGCGGTGGGGGCCTGGGACGACATCAAGGGCATGCGGGCGCGGCACAAGCTGCTGGCGCAGATCCTCGTGGCATCGGTGGCGTGGGCGTTCGGGCTCCGCCTCGAGTGCGTGACGCTGCCCTACTTCGGGCATGTCTCCTTCTGGCCGCTGTCGTTCCTGGTGACGATCCCCTGGTTCGTCGCGATCATCAACGCGGTCAACCTCATCGACGGGCTCGACGGGCTGGCGGCGGGTGTGGGTTTCTTCGCCTGCGTCGCCAACTTCATCACCGCGTACCTGGGCGGCTACCCCGGCAACCTGGTGATCTGCCTGCTCGCGGCGACGCTCGCCGGCGCGATCGTGGGGTTCCTGTTCCACAACTTCCACCCCGCGACGATCTTCATGGGCGACACCGGGAGCATGTTCCTCGGGTTCATGCTCGCCGCCATCCCGCTCTTCGGCGTGGGCACGGCCAAGGGCGGCACCGCGCTCGCGATCATGGTGCCGCTGCTGGCGCTGGGCCTGCCGATCTTCGACATGATCTCGGCGATGGTGCGGCGCTTCGTCGCCCGCCGGCCGATCTTCTCGGCGGACCGCTCGCACATCCACCACAAGCTGCTCGACAAGGGCCACTCGCACCGCGGGGCGGTGTTGATCCTGTACGGTCTGAGCCTCCTCTTCACGGTGGTCGCGCTGGTGGCCTATGTCGGCCGCTCGCACGAGATCGGCTTCGCGCTCGCGGGCTGCAGCGCGGTGCTCTTCATCGTGGTGCGGGCGGCCGGCTCCTTCGCGATCTTCGGCGCGCGGCCGCCCAAGGAAGGGCGCCTGCGCGAGGTCACGGTGGAGGCGCTGCGGCGCGCCGTGCCGCGAGCGCTGCTCGAGATCGAGACCGCCAGCGGCCCGGAGAAGCTGCGGGCCGTGCTCGATCGCTTCGCGAAGGAGGCGCAGCTCGTGGCCATGGAGGTGAGCTCGGCTGGCGCCAACGGCAGCGCGCGCGTCAAATCCTGGAGCTGGACGCACGACGCGGCGACGCAGCAGCAGCTCCGCGAGGCGGTGGTCGCGGCGTTCACGATCGAGCTGGGCGGCGAGACGGTCACGCTGCGCTTCCGCTGGGACAGCGAGGAGAGCGCGGTCAGTCCCCAGGCAGAGCTGCTGCTGCAGCTCGTGGTGGACTCGGCGGATCGCTTGCTGCGCCGCCCGCCGCCCCGCACACTGGAGCCGCGCGCGCAGGGGCGCCTGTCGATCGTGTGAACCTTCTTCCCGCATCCGGCGTCGTCGCGACGCCGGATGCCTCAAGGACGCCGTGGGGATCCTCCGCAATATCGTCGACTTCAACAAGAAGACACACGAATTTTATTATCGGTTCACCGACCGGCCGCATTACTGGAAGGTCTACCAGGGGATGGTGGATGAGGCGGTCGCGCCGGCGAAGGACGTGATCCACCTGGGCAGCGGGCCGTTATGGTTCGGCAAGGTGGCGACCGTGCCGCTCGACGGCAAGACCATCTACGCCGTCGATCCGGACGAGCAGGCGCTCGCGCGCAACCCGGCACCGCACCACGTTTGCGCCTACGGCGAGTCGATCCCGCTGCCGGACGGCTGCGTGGACGTGATCGCCGCGGATCACCTGCTCGAGCACCTGGAGAAGCCCGAGGCGGTGATGCGCGAGGCGCATCGGCTGCTGCGCCCGGGGGGACGGTTCGTGTTCACGGCGCCGAACCTCGCCTCTTATACGGGCATCGCGACGCACCTGACGCCGTACTGGTTCCACAAGCTCTACGTGGGCCTGCTGCGGTCCAAATCCAGCACGACCAGCAGAGGCGATGCTTACCCCACCTACTTTCGTATGAACACGGTGTGGGCCGTGGACCGGATCGCCAAGGAGACGGGCTTCCGCGTGGAGAAGCTCTATACCGGGGTGGACCACCCGACGTATACCGTGCTGTTTCCGGGGGTGCACCAGGCGGTCATGGCGATGCACCTCGTGCTCGACAAGGTCGAGGCGCTCGCGCCGTTCCGCATCTCGCTCACCGGCAGCCTGCTGCGCGATTAGGCCTTATCTGATCAGCGTCGCGCGCGGTCCGCGCGACGCAGCACGCGCTCCAGCAGATCCACGTACTCGCGCGCGAGCGTGTCGCGATCGAACGAGCGGATCACGTAGGCCCGCCCGTCCTCGCCCATGCGCCCCCGCTTCGCGGGATCCGAGGCGAGATCGACGATGGACTCCGTCATGGCCGGCACGTCCTCGGGGGGAGCGAAGATGCCCGCGCGCGCCTCCTCGATGATCGACCGCGCCTCGCCGTCGACCGAGATCACGATCGGCCGCGCCATGCCGAGGATCTCGAAGATCTTCGAGGGGATGACCGTCTGGAAGAGCTCCGCCTTGCGGAGCGGGACCAGGCAGATGTCGGCCGTGGCGTACACCTCGGGGATCAGGTCGCGCGAGAGCGCGCCGAGGAAGGTGACGTTGGTGAGCCCGAGCTGCCGCGCGCGCGCCTCCAGGCTGGCGCGCTCCGCGCCCTCGCCGACGAACAGGAACCGGATGTCGTCGCGCGCGCGGAGGCCGCTCGCCACGTCGAGCACGGCGGAGAGGCCGTGCGCCATCCCGTGCGTGCCCACGTACGCCACGACGACGCGCTCGCCGAAGCCGAGCCTCGCGCGGAGGGGCGTGTCGCGCGAGGCCGGCGTGAAGCGACCGAGGTCGACGCCGTTGCGGATGATCTCGATCTTCTCGGCGGGCACCCCCCGCTCGACGAGCCTCTCGCGGAAGCGCTGCGTGACGACGACGATCTCGTCGGCCACCCGGTAGAGGTGCTCCTCGACCAGCGTGAGCCCGCGAACGACCGCGTGGTCCGCCGGCAACGCGCCCACCGCCACGATCGACTCGGGCCAGAGATCGCGCACCTCGAACACGAACGGGAGCCGGCGGAGCGCGGCGATGCCGTAGCCGGCCGCGGCGGAGAGGAACTGGGGGCTCGTCGCGATGAGCACATCGGCTTGCGGCAAACCGACCTGCGCGAGCGTGAGCGCGGACAGCGCGAAGGACCCGTAGGCGAGCGAGCGGCGCACCTTGCCGCGGTTGGCGGCGGCGTAGATCCACGTGCGGAGGACCCGGACGCCGTGGAAGTCCTCCTCGACGCGGATCCGGCCCTGGTAGTCGGGCGGGATCACGCCGGTCGGGTGGTTCGGCATGCCCGTGAGGACCGTGACCTCGTGCCCTGCGCGCTGCCAGGCTCGGGCGAGCTCCGACACGCGCGCAGCAGGGGCCCCCGGTTCGGGGGGAAAATACGGGGAGACGTAGAGGATGCGCATGGGCCGCGTGGCTCTTCGGTCAGGTCGTCGGGTCGGGTCCGCCTGGCGGGAGCTCCTGCAAGGAAGGGCTCGATCGCCCGCGGCAAGCGCCGCGCGGCGCGACCATACCATACGGACGCGCGCTAGCCGCCGGGCGTCGACGGCTGACCGAGGCGTGTGTTGCGCAGGTTCCGCAGAGGCCGGCGGCGCGACGGGCCGAGGACCGAGAGCCGGCGGCGGAGGTGCCTCACGACCGTGGTGAACAGGAGCGCCCCGAGCAGCGCGATCCCCAGCGAGACCGTGATCTTGAGCACCCCGGTGAGCTCGCCCCGGAACTGATTGTAGGCAAACGAGGTGAGGCACGCGCCGCCGGTGCGGATGAGCAGCGGCGTGTCACGCCCCGCCGCCACGTTGATCGGGTGCATGAAGAAGAGCGCGCAGAACACCGCGACCTCGATGCCCGCGCCGAGCAAGCCCAGGTTCAGGAACCCTTCCGCGGCGGCGTTCATCGCGAATCCGCCGCCGTGGCGCGCGAAGTCGGGCGCGATCCAGTTGACGTAACGCTGCGACACGGCGAGCGGCCGCTCGCCCCAGACCGGCCTCGGTACCAGGATGAGAGCCGCGTTGATCCAGCTCTCTCCCGGGTATTCGAGGATCGGGGGCCTGTCGTTCGCCACGATGACGATGTTGTCGTAAACGCGCTCGAACTCGTTGACCTCGAGCAGGTTCTTCTGCTCGAGGTGCAGGATCGCCGAGGCGATCTGCGCGTCGAACCCTCTGCCCTGCTGGGCGCGGGCGCCCTCGAGGGCGACGCCATAGAAGAGCGCGCCCACCACCCCGACGGCCAGCCACAGGCGGCGGAGCTGGATGCCGTAGGCGTGGAAGGCGAGGACGATCGAGAGGGCGGTCCAGACGAGCGGCCCCCGCCGACCCATCATCGTCTGGAAGAGAATGCTCCCGAGCAGACATGCCCCCACGAGCAACAGCACCTTCGGCGCGGGGAGGCCGACCTTGCGAAGCGACGCGAACCGGAGAAAGCAGTAGACGAGCGCGAAACGGATCAAGTACCAGCCTGAGGTGAGCAGCCCTTTGCCGTCCTCCTCGAGGTGCGTCGCGCCGTAATCGACCGTCATGATGCGCCCCAGGCCCACCGAGGCGAGCCACGCGCCGACGAGCGCCAGCCCGACGGCCCCGACGGCGATCGCCCCCCAGTCCTGGTCCAGGAGCGCCCTCGGGCTGCGCAGCGGGACCATGCGCTCCACGTTCGGCGGCTCCCACACACGGCTCAGCGCGGTGCACGCGAGGGCGCAGCCGATCGCGCCGGCATAGGCCAGCTGCATCGCCGCCGCGTCGCGGGTCGACAGGGAGAAGTCGGCGGACTTCAGGATCCCGAGGAGGGGCGTGTAGCCGGTGCTGAGGAAGTAGCAGGCCGGGATGTACGTCTCCGGGTCCATCGGGTGGAAGCGAGGCCCGCCGGCGCGGGCGAGCGACGGAGCGATCAGCATGAGCAGGAGGCCGATGGTCCACCCGCGCCCCTGTCCGATCGCTCCCTCCGCGATGGGACCGACCGCCGCCAGCGCCGCGACGACCATCGTCACGAGCAGCCGAGAGCGCTGCTTCGCGCTCGCAGGGGCCGACCCGGCGGCGCGTTGAGCGCCGCGTGCGCTGGGGAGCCGTGCAGACAGCAATGTCGGTGCTCCTCAGTTCGGCAGGGCGGGCGGGGGAGGCTCCGCCCTCTCGGGGGGCGCCGCCTCGGGAGCCGCCTCGTAGTAGCCGTCCTTCTTGTAGCCGTAGTAGTGGTAGAAGCCGTATTCCTGCCGGGCCAGGTCGACGGCGTTCAACACGGCCCCGATGACGTTGCCGCCGACGTCGCGCAGCGACCGGATCCCGTGGTGCGCGAAGTCGTGCGTCGTGGCGGAGGCGCGCACGACGAGCACGGTGCCGTCGACCAGCGTCGACAGCACCGTGCCGTCGGTGACCGCCACGAGCGGGGGGCTGTCGATGATCACCCGGTCGAATCGATCCTGGAGCTTGCGGAGCAGCGCCTTGAAGCGATCGCTGTGCAGGAGCTCCGCCGGGTTCGGCGGGATGGGGCCCGCGGGGATGACGTAGAGGTTCTCCACCTCGGTCCTGAGCGCGCCCTCGTCGTCCACCACGGACTCGTCCAGCAGCGCGCTCGTGACGCCGATCTCCGGGCCCTTCCCGAAGACCTGGTGGAGCCGCGGCCGGCGGAGATCGCAGTCGATGAGGACGACCCGCTGCCCGGCCTGCGCCATCGCGACGGCGATGTAGCAGCACACCGTCGTCTTGCCCTCGCTGGGGCCGGCGCTCGCGACGAGGAGCGTCTTGTAGGGCCGGTCGGGCGACATGAAGAGCAGGTTGGTCCGGATCGCGCGCGCCGCCTCGGCGATCCCGCTCGTCGGCTGGTCGTGGACGAGGAGCTCGCGCCGGCTCGAGTCGACCGCGAGCTTGCCGCGGCGGCGCCCCTTGCGCAGGGCGGTCTCCTTCTCCCGCCTGTCGAACGCCGGGACCAGGCCGAGGAACGGCAGCCCGAGCTCCCGCTCGATCTGGACCGGGGTCTTCAGCGTGCGATCGAGCATCGCCCGCGCCAGCGCTGCGCCGACCCCGAGCAGCAGCCCGGCGAGGATGCCCACGACGATGTTCACCGCCACGCGGGGCCGGAGCGGGACGAGCGGGACATCGGGCCTGTCGAGGACACGGATGTTGTTCACCCGCAGCATGCGCTGCAGGTCGCTCTCCTTCGTGCGCTCCAGGACGAGCTGATAGAGCTTCTCCGTGTTGTCCTTGGTCCTGCGGAGGCGGTCGTACTCGATCTTGAGAGAGTTCAGCTCGAACGCCTGCTTCTTCGCGTCCTCGAACAGCGTCACGAGGCCGGCTTCCTGGCGCTTCACGATCGCGAGATCGCGGTTCACGGCGCCCTGAACGTTCTTGATCTCCGCGATCAGCGAGTTCCTGTTCGCGGCGAGCCGCTCGGTCGCGGCGCGGACCTCCGGATGATTCTCCCCCTTTCCAGAGCCGATGAGCGCGTCGCGCTCACGGACGCACTCCTCGTGGCGCGCGCGCAGCATCTGGAGGACCGGGCTCTGGATGAGCTCGGACGCAGGGAGATCGAGCGGGCTGTTCGGATCGAGCTTCGACAGCTCGTGGTTCCGCGCGGCGAACTCCTCGCGCCGCGTGCGCACGGCGGTGAGGGCGTCGTTGATCTGCTTCATCTCCTCGCGGAGCAGGTTCGACTGATCCTCGAAATCGACGTCGAGGATGTTCTTGGTGAGCTTGTACTCGTGGAGCGACGTCTCGCTCGCCTCGAGATCGTTCTTCAGCTTGTCGAGCTGCGTCCGCAGCCAGTCGACCGCCGAGTTCGTCGAGGCGAGCGCGTCGTCGAGGTTCTGCTCGACGTAGACGTCGATCGCCGTGGAGAGGACGCGCTGCGCCCGCTCGCGATCCGCGTCTTCGTAGCGGAGCACGGCGAGGCGGCTGTCCTTCACCGGCTCGACCGAGAGCCGGTCGCGCAGGAGGGTCGCCGCCTCCTCGGGGCTCACGCTCTTCGCCGGGGGAGGCGCCGCGTCCTTCGGGAGGTTGTCCAGGAAGTAGACGTCGTTCTGCAGGTTGAGCTGGGCGACCACCGCCGTCGCCACCCGCATCGACCGGATGACCTTGTACTGAGTCTCGTAGTACTCGCGGTTGTTCCAGTACGAGCCAGCCCCCATGTCGACCACGGTGTCGACGCCGCGGCCGAGCGGCCGCGGCGGGTTCGGGTCGAACTGCACCGTGGCCGACGACTGATAGATCTTCTTCTGCCCGAGCGTGTAAAACGTGACGCTGAGCGCGACGAAGATCAGGGTCGTCAACGCGATGGCCCAGTGCTTGCTGACCGTGCGCAAGGCCACAACGAGGTCGAAACCGCGCTCGCCAGAGGCGTCATCGCGAGGGGCGGTCGTGGAGGAAGCTCTGCTTTCGTCGGCCATAAGTCAGGCGCGCGCGGGCGCGTTCTTCCGAGGGTAGAGGTCCGCGTGGGGGGCTAAGGTGCTTCCCGGGCCCCCGAAATTCAAGCCGGCGCTCCGAATAGGGAGTGGATGTAGTACAATGTGTGCATGTCCGGCTACCGCGGCGCCGGCGACGCGGCAGCGGCGAGGTATGACACATTCGTGCGCGGTGGTACCTCCGCAACGATCAGGTACACTCCGGCCGCGCGGCAGCGGCGGGGATGCGCGCCGGGACAACCAGAATGGAACGATCGTCCTTCGTAACACGCGGCGCGGCGGCGGCCTCGGTGTGCGCCGCGCTCCTGCTGGATGGCGGTTCCGCCGCCGCCGACTGGCGATCTGCCCGTCATGACCCCCAACGCACGGGCGCCACGGAGTCGACCAGCAATATCGTGAAGCCGGCGCCCTACTGGCGGGCGTACCTCGGCGGCGCGCTCACGCAGTCCAAGGTGTTCGCCGGCGACGTGGACCAGGATGGCGAGACCGACGTCCTGTTCGTGTCCGGCGGCCGCGCGGTGCTCTCGGATCCGCAGGGAAACTACCGCTGGAGGACGTCCCCGCTCGGGTTCCAGGCGGTGCACGCCGTCGAGGATCTCGACGGCGACGGGCGGCTCGAGGCGGTGGTGCTGACCGGCGCGGGGGCGGCGGTCATCGACGGCGAGAGCGGCGCCATCCTGTGGCTCGACAGCGCGACGGAGCTCGGGACGCTCGGCGCCGCGCGCCTCGCCGACTTCGACGGCGACGGCGGCCTCGATCTCTTCCTCGACGAGTGCGGCTGCTGCTCGGTGACCACCGCCAGCCCGGGCGTGATCTACAGCTTCGCGCGGGGGTTCAGCGCGGTCGAGAAGCTGCCCTCCCTCCCGCCGCGCCAGCATTGCAATACCGGGGTCGACACGGTGGGCGACTGGAATGGAGACGGGACAGCCGATCTCCTGGTCTCCTCTCACGATCAGATGTTCTTCGTCTCGGGGACGGGGGACGCCATCGCGGAGTCGGCACGCATCGGCGTGTACCTCGGCGGCGCGGTGTGCGAGGCCGTGACCGTCGGCGATCCGTCGAGCCCCGCCCAGCGCGCGCTCTGCTTGCAGAACCGGATCGTCGGTGTGCAGGGGACGCGCGAGGTCTTCCTGCTCGCGTACAGGCCGGGCGAGACGCCCTCGATCGGGGTCGTGTGGCGCAAGACGCTCGGCCCCAACGAGGGCGGCGATGCGCGCGCCCCGACGCGCCTCGCGTGGGACCTCGACGGCGACGGCGCGCTCGAGGTGCTGGTGAGCGGCAAGACGGCCGACGGGTGGACCTCCTTCGTGCTCGACGCGGCCTCCGGCGCCGAGCTCGCCGCCATCCCCGACGAGATCGCGCAGGGCGCGGTCCCGGGGGGCACCGGCGCCGAGCAGTGGATCGTCACGGCGCGCGAAGAGCGCGTGTCGGCGTTCCGGTTCAGGCGCGGATCGATGCGGCGCGTGGAGCGGCTCTGGCCCCTCCACGGCAAGCGGGTGCGCACGCGGGTCGACTGGTCGCGAGCGCGCACGACGAGCCTCGCGTTCTCGCTGGTCACGCCGGACCTCACGGGCGACGGGCGCGGCGAGCTCATCCTCGAGACGACCACGGAGCCGGTGGCGCTCACCGCGTACGACGTGAGCGCGGGTGGGCCCTCGACCACCGCCGTCTACACCGTCGAGCCCGACGTCGGCATCGCGGCGCTCGACCTGCCGGCCCCGGCCTCCCCGGCGTCGCCGCAGGTCCTCGTCTCCCGCGACGACGGGTTCGTCACGCTGCTCGACGCGTCGCTCGCGCCCACGAACCTCATGCAGGAGGGGCGCGAGGTGCTGCCGGGGCTGCGCGCCGGCGGCTACAGCACCGGCCCGGGCGCGTTCGTCGACTTTGGCCGGGCCCCGATCGCGGCCAAGCTCTTTCCGAACGACAGGGCGGCCGGCGTGGTCGTCGTCGACAGCCGGGGGGACCTCGTCCACCTCGCGGCCGAGGGCGCGAGCAACGTCGCCCCGGCCAAGGCCGCCTGGCGCGCGCGCGACGCGTTCGGCGCGTCCATCCTGCCGGCCGAGGGCAGCTCGCCGGCGACGCTCGCGTGCTTCCGGCTGCGGCACCCGATCGTCGATCCGCCGAAGTACTCCGTCGCGACGCTCGACGCGAGCGGCGCGCAGACAGGCGAGACGCTGGTGGAGAAGCGGCCTGCGTGGGACGTGCTGCACGCCGACCTCGACGGAGACCGCGCGCCCGAGCTCGTGGCGGTCACGGCCGATACGGCCCTGCGCACCGATGTCCTCGCGTTCAACCGCGACGGCAGCACGCGCTGGAGGCACGGGATCGACGCCTCGGCGGGGACCCAGGCCGCCGCGATCGCCGACTGGAACGGCGACGGCGCGGACGACGTCGCGATCGCGATCAACGCCGCCCGGGTGCTGTCGGGGCGGGACGGGAGCCTGCTCGGTCAGAGCCCGGAGGCGCTCACCTACTTCATGCCGATCCTCGCCGATGTGTCCGGCGACCAGCAGATCGAGATGACGCTCCAGGGAGGGCGCTTCCCTGCCCGGACGCTGCATCACGACCTGCGCACCGCGCTCTGGAGGGGCACGGACGATAGCCGACCCTTCCCGCACGGCGCGATCGCCAGGTGCGACGGCAGGTCCCTCCTGGTCGAGGGGTCCTTCGCACGGCCGGCGCGCCTCACGTTCACGGAGCTGGGCGCCTCCGCCGCCGGGCAGTCGACCTCGATCGTCCTCGCAGGCGATGCCGCGTTCGCCGATGAGCGGGCCGCGGCGCTCGCCGGCGCCTCCATGGGCCAGCTCGGCGACGTGGCGATCTCGGGCAACCTCACCGGGCGCGCGTCCGCCGGGCCCACCGTCGTGGTCGGCTCGGCGAACGGGCATCTCTACGCGGTCGACGCGTGCACGGCGCGGCTCGTGTGGTCCTACGCGTTCGGCGATCCGGTGGGCTCGCCGATCCTCGCCGACACGGACGGCGACGGCCATGACGACATCGTCGTGAGCGTCGCCGACGGCTACCTCTACAACCTGCAGCACGAGATCCTGCCCGCGCCCGCGCACGTGTGGGACGTCGATCCGAGCAGGCCCGACGGGGAGGGGGACGTCGACGAGATCGAGACCAGGGACACGCTCCACGTGCGGTGGTCGCCGGTCGACGTCGCCGTGTCCTACCAGGTGGCGGTCGTCGGCGGCCGCGGGGAGTACGTGACCTCGCCGGCGTGGCAGGACGTCGGCGACGTCTCCGAGGCCTCGATCGGCGGGCTGCCGCTCCTCGACGGGGCGAAGTACTACGTCGGCGTGCGCGCGGTCTCCGCCGCCGGGCTCTCTCCGGACCGCGGGTCGGACGGCGTGATCGTGAGAATGCCGCAGGGCGAAGGGGGCGGCGGCGCCGGCGGCATGGGCGGCATGGGCGGCGCGGGCGGCGCGGGCGGCGCGGGCGGCGACGGCGGCGCAGGCGGGGCCGCCAGCGCGGGCGGCGGCGGCAGCGGCGAAGGGGGCGGCGGTGGCGGTGGCATGGGCGGGGTCGCCAGCGCGGCGGCGCCGGACGACGTGCTCCTCTACGGCCGCGGCTGCGCTTGCTCCGAGGCGCCCGGGCAGCCGGGGGAGCCGTGGGCCGCCGGCCTCGGCAGCCTCGCCGTCGCGCTGCTCGCCCTCGCCAGGGGCCGAGCCACGCCGAACGACCGCGCCGCCAGGCGACCGCTCACGGGGTGAGCGAAGGCGACAGCGCCTTCGCCTTCTCGTCGAAGATCCGCTTGCGCAGCTCGGGATCCTGGCCGCCGCGGCGGTGCAGCACGCGCTCCAGCGCCTCCGCTGCCTGGACGTGCGCGCCCGCGTTGCCGGCGGCGTCGGCCAGCTTGAGGAGGCGCTCCTCCGTGGGCTCGTCCTGCGCTGCCCGCGCGTAGTGGGTCACGGCCGACGAGTACTCCCGCCGCGCGGCGAGCAGATCGCCGGCCCAGGTCGCGGCCGCCGCACACGAGGCCGGAGCGCTGCACGTCGCGGACAGGAGATCGCGGATCGCGGGCGGGAGTCGCTCGGACGACGGCACCTGCGACGCCGCCTGCACCCGCAGGCGAAGACAGCTGATCCGGTCGTCCAGCCGCTCGCAGCTCCCGGCGAGCAGCTGCTCCGCCTCGGCGCTCTTCCCGCGCAGCAAGAGGAGCCGCGCCCGCAGGTGGACCGCGAGGAACGAGCTCTCCTTGTTCGCCTGGATCGCCGCCGCGTGCGCCTCGACCTGACGCTCGCAGGCGGCCCGCTGCGCCTCCGCGCCCCCCGCGCCGCCACAGCGCGTGGGGCTCGGGTCCTCCAGCATCGCGAGGAGCGTATCGCCGACGGCCCAGCGCGCCTTGATGCGGCCCGGGTCGCGCGCGATCGCCTCCTCGGCGCACCGGAGCCGCAGGTCCATGTCGCCCTGGCGATCCCACGCGACGGCCATCCGTTCGAGCATCTCGGCCCCGGCCTCGCCCTCCGGCACCGCCCGCTGGAGCTCGTCCCAGCGCTGGGTCCACTGCCGGGCGAGGGCTGCGGCGGTGGTGATCACCTCGGGGTCGTCCTCCACCGCGAGCCGGAGGCTCAGGAGCGCCTGCTCCTTGATGCCGCGCGAGGCGAGCACCTCCGCGAGCAGCAGGTGCGCGCGGCCGTGGCGGCGCGAGCGCTCGAGCGTGCGCTGAAGCCACGGGATCGGGCTCTCGCTCCGGCTCTGCAGCGCGACGACCGCGCCGAGGAGCGGGAAGTAGGGCTCCGCGGGGTGGCGGAGCATCGCCGCGCGGAGCTCCCCGCGAAAACGTGGCCAGCCGCCGCTCGCCGCGCCGGCCTCGCTCATGGCGCGCAGCTCCCGGCGGTCATGATCGACGTCGCGCCAGCCGAAGCCCACCATCAGGGCGACGAGCGTCGCCCCGGACGCCGCGGCGCACGCCGGCAGCAGCCACGCCCGTCGCGCCGACCCGGGGTCGTCCGGCGGCGCCTCGCGCAGCGGCCGCTCGCGGTAGGCCTCACCCCAGAGGGAGCCGAGCGTCGCGACGAGCGCGATCGTGACGCCGGGCACCTCGAGCCCGAGGTCGACCAGGTTCTGGGCGAGGAGCACCATGCAGCCGACCCAGGCGCCCAGCGCCGTCGTGCTCGCCCTCAGGGCGAGCTTGCCGGGGCGAAACGCGAAGCCCAGCGCGACGAGCGCCGCCGCGGCCGCCGGGGCGCCCCACTCCGCCGCCCACTGGACCACGAAGTTCTCCGGGTGCGTGAACACGATGTTGCCCGGCCACTGCCGGTACGCGGGGAACACCGTCTCGAACGCGCCGCGCCCGACGCCGAAGAGCCAGTGGTCGGCGAGCAGCGGGATCGTCGAGTGGAACAGCCACAGCTTGTTGATGTTGTCGTCCGCGACCTCCGCGAGCGTGCGGTTCGTCGTGGCGAGCGCGGCCAGCAGCGCGCCGCCGCTGATGGCGAGGCTCAGCAGCCAGGTCGCCGTGCCCGAGCCGCGGCGGCTCGAGAGCATCCGCTTGCGCCGCCGCCACGCGAGCAGCGCGAAGAGGGCGAGGCCGAGCGGCAGGACGAGCAGCCCCGCGCGAGACGACGCGATGATGCCGACCCCGACGATGGCGGTGAGCCCGACCCCGGTGACCCAGGCAGGCAGGATCGGCCTGCTCGTGAGCAGCAGCCCGACGCCCGAGAGGACCCCGAGGTTCAGGTAGCCGGCGAGGTTGTTCGGGTTGAGCAGCGGCCCGACGTGCCACGCCGCGACCGAGAACCGCGGCTCGTACACGCCGAAGACATGCGTCGCGCCGAGCAGGCCGTGGACGATCGTGGTGAGCGCGGCGAGGAACGCGCTGCCGAACACGAGGGTGATCCCGAGCCTCGCGCCGTGCCTGGCGCCGACGAAGACGGCCGTGACGAAGACCCCGGCATACGTGAGCCATTTCGTGGCCTCGACGAGCGTGGCTCCGGGATCGAGCGAGAGGCTTCCATAACGCGGCGCCGCCTCGCCGAGCGGCATGAGGGCGCGCGACCAGACATCGGCGCTCGCCGGCGCGAGGCGCGCGAGCCATGAGAGCGGCAGCGGCACGGCCTGCAGCAGCGTATAGGCGGTCAGGGCGAGCAGCGCGATCGTCGGCAGCGCCGTCACGTAGGGCTGCCGGTCTGCGCCGAGCGCGCTGGCGCGGAGAGAGAGCGCGGCGGCGACGGCTGTCACGAGCGACACGATCGCCAGCGTGGGCGTATGGACAGCGCCGATGGCGAGCACGGAGCCGAGGATCGTGGCCCCGAGGAGCCACGGGACGGCGCGCTCCGAGAGCGGCGCGGAGGCGCGGCGCCGTGCCCCTGCGCCTGCCGAGCGCCGCCGCTCGGCAGGCGACCTCGGCCTCACGCGCGCGTTGTCGTGCTCCACGACCGGCCAGGGTAGTCGATCTTCGTCGCAGGCGGACGGGATTGCTCGTCAGATGAGGGCGAGACGGCGCGCTGCCAGCATTGACAGCGTGAGTGGGGGAGGACAATCATCCGGGCATGAGGAGCGCGGCCGCTCGCCGTGGCGCGTCAACGGCCCTTCCGCTGGTGATCCTCGCGGCGAGCGCGGCGCTCGCGTGCGCGCCCCGCTGGGAAGGGACGAGAGAGCGTGAGCCCGACGCTGTTCCGACCACCGGCGGCGGCGAGGGCGGCGCTGACGGTCTGCCGGACGCGATGCTGTACGGGTGGACGGCGGGCGCCCCCGAGGACCGTGGGATCTACGAGCTTCCGCGCTGGCTCACGCTGGAGAGCCCCACGCCGGACAAGACCGTGCAGATCGGCGAGCGCGCCGTCGTGAGCGGGATCCCCGCCGACGTGGCCCGGGCGCGCCGGGTCGGCGAGGACAGCCCCTGGGGGCTCAGCCTCGAGGGCGCGCGCGAGAACCGGATTCCGTTCTCGACTCCGACGCTGCCGCTCTGGCGCTTGTACCACGAGGCGAGCCTCGAGGAGGCGCCCGGACCGGACGGCGCGATGTCCGCCGGGCGCGTCTCCGACGTGGATGCCGAGCAGGCGTCCGCGGCGTATGTCCCCGTCAGCGGCGCTGTCGACTCGAGCTCCACCGTCTCCGGCTGGGTGGGCGACGTCTCCGGAGAGGACGGCGAGCTCGCGTGGATACGGGTCTCGACGTTCGACGAAGACACCCAGAGCGGCGCGTCCACGAAGGTGCTCGCGCCGGCGCGCGCGTGGCGGCGCATCGACTTCACCGGCGCCGAGGTCGAGCGCGCTGGAAACCTCTTCGCCTACCCCGCGGCGGGCGAGGCGGCCCGGTCGGGCGCGGCGAGCTTCGCGTTCCTGAGCCTCGAGAGCGCCAGATACCCGTCGTCGGCGATCCCGACCGCGGGCGCCGCGCGCACGCGTGAGGCCGACGTGCTGTACGCGAACAACGCCGAGTGGCTGATCTGGAAGGGGTGGATCAAGGCATCCATCGAGTTTGCTCCCAACTACGCCTCTGGCGAGCAGCTCGCCGATCACGACCTCCTCTACATCGATGCCGGAAACCGCGTGTCGCTGCGCGCCTCGGACGGCGCGATCGCGATGACGATCACGGGCGCTCGCGGCTCGGCGACCCTGGCCACCGAGCCCCTCTCCTGGAAGCGAGAGCAGACCTTCAAGGTCGATGTCCTGAGCTCGCCGACCGGGCTGTCGCTCGACGTCGTCATCGAAGGGGGGGAGGAGATCTCGGTCGTTGAACCGGCGGCCGTCGGCGCCGTCCCTGTCCCCGAGTCGGGGCGCATCCACCTCCTCGGAGCTCCCGAGGGCAGCCAGGAATGCGCGGATCTACGCGGCGTCGCGTTCTACGAGGTCCGCTGAGCGCCGCGGCGCGTCCGGCGCGCGCCGCCGGCCGGCCCTCGCCGGGCGCGCGCGGCTCCCCGGCGCCCGCCGGAGGCGCCGCTCGCGCGGTCGCGCCGGTGGTGTAGAGTGCGCGCGTGCTCACGATCTCGGCGCATCCCCTGCTCGACGCCATCGCCTTCGTCACGACCTTCCCCGCGCCGCTCGGCGATCTGCCGGCGAGCGAGGCGCTCCGCGGCCTCCTGTCCGACAAGGCCTCGGCCCCGTTCCGCTCGGACGACGCCGTGCGCTCGGCCGTCCGCGACCTCCTGCGGCACGGCGGCTACAAGCCGACCGGCCGGGGCAAGCCGGCCTCCGAGTACCTCACCCGCGCGGCCGAGAGCGGCGCGCTCTCGCCGATCAACGCCGCGGTCGACGCGTGCAACGCCGTGTCGCTCCACACCGGGCTCCCCATCAGCGTCATCGATCTCGACCGCGCGAGGCCGCCGCTCCACGTCGGCGTCGCGCCCGCCGGCGCCCGGTACGTCTTCAACGCCTCGGGGCAGGAGATCGACCTCGAGGGGCTCCTCTGCGTGTTCGACGCGGAGGGGCCGTGCGCGAACGCCGTGAAGGACGCGCAGCGGACGAAGACCCACGCCGGCACGACGCGCACGCTCTCGGTCCTCTGGGGCAGCCGCGCGCTGCCGGGCCGCGCGGCGGAGGCCGCCGCGTGGTACCGCGAGCTGCTCGCCGGGCTCGGCGCGACCACGTCCGACGCGCCGATCGTGGCCTGAGCCGCCGGCAGCGCCGACGCCGGCGCCGGGCCTCCTCCGTCCTATGGCGCAGGATCCGGCGGCGGATCGTGCTTCGTCGTCACGGTCACGCCTGGATCGGCGATCCACTGCCAGTTGTCGATGAGGCCGGTCGAGTCGTGCTGGTAGTCCCCGGCGTCGTACGCTCCCCAGCGGATTTTGATCTCCTGGTTCGGCTCCACGGGCGCCGAGGTCACGAGCCAGCTCGTCGCGGCGTGGTTCTCGAACCCCGTCCCGAGCAGCTCCCGGGTCCCGCTCGAGCAGGCGAACGACTTGCCCCCGAGGACACACGGCGGGCCGCCCGCGCAGTTACACACATCGATGAAGTCGCTGTTCACGCTCATCGCGTTCTCGCCGGTGTCGAACAGGAGGTGCCCGTCGATGCGATCCGGCGGCGCCGGCGAGAGGAGGGCAATGAAGAAATCGTTGAAGTCCGAGCAGAGGTCGGGCCAATCGAATGTGTTGTAATTGACGTGGAACGAGAAGCCGCGGACGTTCGAGGGGACGCGGAGGGTGATCTCGAGGGCGGTCGGGTCCTCCGGCGAGGCCGGCACGGGATCGGTGCAGTTGCTGGGGTGCTTCGGGAAGCCTTGAGGGAACTCGCAGGAGTACCCCTTGTTGAACCCCTCCGGGCTCTCGAACCCCGGGTCGTCCTGCTGTCGCGCCGTGCCGCTCGAGAGCGCGAGCAGCCGCGAGCCTCCCCTCGGCGAGACGTTCGGCCCGAACCCCGTGAGGATGCCGTGCCCGCGATGGAAGTTCTCGTTCAGCTCCGGATCCTCCGGAGGGTCGGTGCCGTCGACCAGGACCCAGCTCGCGGAGACGACGCCCCAGTCGCCCGGGCCGGAGGACATCTTGCACAGCTCGACCGCCTTCGCGGCGTTGAACGGATCCCGATCGTCGAGCGCGAGGTCGCCGTCGCAGGGCACGGGCACGTCGTCGATCTCGCCGTCGCAGTCGTCGTCGACACCTCCGGGCGCGGCGCCCCCTTCACCGCCGACGGTCGCGAGCTCGATCGCCCCCGGGTTGACCAGCGGATTGCAGTCATTGCAGTCGCCCTGGCCCTCCGTGAAGCCGTCGCCGTCCGCATCGTCGTCCGGCGTTCCGCCGCAGCCCTGGTCCCCGCCCCCGGAGGCGGCGCTGGTCGTCGCCGGCCCCGCGGTGCTCGCCGGGCCGCTGGGGCCGGTCGTGCTCGCCACGCCGCTCGATCCGCCGTCCCCGCCCGAGAGGTCGCCCGCCGGCCCGATCCTCCCGGTGCAGGCGACGCCCAGGCCCCCCGCGATGCTCATGAAGCTCAAGAAATTCAGCCAAGCTCTCATCGGCGCTCCTCGAGGTCGCATGAACGGTGAGGTTCAGGTCAATCCGGCGATACGGGAGTTAACGATGATTTTATCAGCAGAAGCAGCACCGGCCGTCAGCCGATCCCGGCACGGGCCGGTGCTTTTTTGTGAGTCGGGCGCCCACATCAGGGCACGCGTTCCTGCTTCATGCGCCGCCGGCGCGCCGCCCTCGCGAGGGGCGCTCGGGCCACAAAGCGTGAGAGCGCCGGCGCTTGGGGACGCCGGCGCTCTCGCGCTGCTTCGCTCGAGGCGTGGGGCGATCCGTGTCCGCCCCGCTCCGACGCGCCTGCGAGCGCGTTCGGGACGCTCAGGCCTCGGCGCCTGTTTCCTTCTTGCCCTTGCGCCGCGGCTCCTTCTTGCTGGTGCCGTTCGCGCCCGCGGGCACCGCGACCTGCGTCGGGCGCAGCAGATCGTCGGCCATCTTGGCGGCGCGGTCGGTCTTCTCCCAGGAGAACTCGTCGCGCCCGAAGTGGCCGTACGCGGCCGTCTTGCGGTAGATGGGCTTGAGCAGATCGAGCTGCTCGATGATCGCCTTCGGCCGCATGTCGAAGTTCTGCAGGATGTACTTCGCGAGCACCTCGTCGTTCACGCGGCCCGTTTCGAAGGTGTTGACGTGCACGCCGACCGGCTGCGCCACGCCGATGGCGTACGCGATCTGCACCTCGCAGCGCGAGGCGAGCTTGGACGCCACGACGTTCTTCGCGACGTAGCGCGCGTAGTAGCAGGCGGAGCGGTCGACCTTCGTGGGATCCTTGCCGCTGAAGGCGCCGCCGCCGTGCCGGCCCATGCCGCCGTAGGTGTCGACGATGATCTTGCGGCCGGTGAGGCCGGCGTCGCCGAAGGGCCCGCCGACCACGAAGCGGCCGGTGGGGTTCACATAGACCTTCGTGGTCCGATCCATCAGCTTGGCCGGGATGACCTTGTCGATGATCGAGCTGCGCACCGCCTCGACGATCGTCTTGTGCTTGACATCCGGGTGGTGCTGCGTCGACACGACGACCGCGCTCACGCGGACGGGCGTGTGATCCTCGTACTCGATCGTGACCTGGGTCTTGCCGTCGGGGCGCAGCCAGTCGAGCTTCTTCGACTTGCGAAGCTCGGCGAGCTTGCGGGCGAGGCGGTGGGCGTAGCTGATCGGGGCGGGCATCAGCTCGGACGTCTCGTCCGTAGCGAAGCCGAACATGAGCCCCTGGTCGCCGGCGCCCTGCTCCTTGAAGAGGCCCTCTCCCTCGGTGACGCCGCGGGAGATGTCGGGCGACTGCTTCTCGATCGCCGTGAGCACGGCGCACGTCTCGTAGTCGAAGCCCATCGCGGCGTCGGTGTAGCCGATGTCCTTGATCGTGTTTCGCACCACGACCGGCATGTCGACCCACGCCGAGGTCGTGATCTCGCCGGCCACGACGGCCATGCCCGTCTTCACCAGGGTCTCGCAGGCGACGCGGGCGGTCGGATCCTTCTCGAGGATCCCATCGAGGATGGCGTCGGAGATCTGGTCGCACACCTTGTCAGGGTGTCCTTCGGTGACGGACTCGGAAGTGAACTGGTACCGGCGCATGCATCGCTCCTTCGGCGGCTCAAATAGAAACGGCCCCTACGAATAGTTCGAGCGCGCGGCACCGTCAACGCGAGCCGCGGCCCGCCACGGAGAAAAGACGTTGGTCGGTTCCGGTCGCCGCCGCCGCCGGGAGAGCGCCGCGCGCCGGGCCGTCCCCCCCCCGCGCGCAGCCGCCTGCCCGTACTTCTCCAGCGCCCGCTGCTCCCGCTGCTTCCGGGCAGGGGAGCTGCTCCGCCGGCAGGGCGCCCCGCCGCTCGCCGCGCGCGAGACCGGGAGGGCCGCGGGGCACGCGCCGCCGGGAGCGGCGCGCTCCCGGGGACACCTCGACCGGCTATGATGCCGCGCCATGACGTTCGACGAGATCAAGGCCTGCCTCGAGAACGAGGGCTGGGCCGTGGAGGTCGTCTCCAACGACACGTTGCGCAGCGACTTCCAGGGCGCCGAGCGGCTCTTCCCGCTGTTCGTGCGCGTTTCGCCCCCCTTCGTCCTCTTCGCGGTGATCCCGTTCGTGCGCCTCCCGACCGAGCCCGAGGACGGCGACGCCGTCGTGCGCCGCCTCCTCCAGCTGAACCGCGAGATCAACATGGCCAAGCTCTCGGCCGACGAGGAGGGCGACGTGATCCTGAGTGTCGAGTACCGCCTTGAGGACCTCGATCCGAGCGAGGTGCGCGACGCCGTCAACGTGCTCTCCTTCTACGCGAACAAGCACTATGCCGAGCTGCAGCAGCTCGCCGCGGAGTGAGGAGCGCCCCCCTGGGCCCCTGATCAAGGCTGGATCTGCTCCTCTTTCGGCTTGATCCCCTCCTGCGCCTTTAGCTCGCCGCGCACGAGCCGGATGCGCCGCACGTCGCCCGCGCGGACGACGGTGAGCTCGACGGCGCTCCCGACGGCGCCGCGGAGCCGATCGCGGATCTGGGTGGAGGAGAGATCCCGGACATAGACGCCGTCGATCATCACGATCTCGTCGCCGGGGAGGATCCCGGCCCGCTCGGCGGCGAGGCCGCGCGGCGCGTCGCGCACGTAGAGCACCTGCGAGTCGTTGTCTCTGCCGAGGACGGCCCCGATGGAGCCCACGCCCGCGCCGCAGCCCGCGGCCGCGAGCAGGAGCGCCGCGCTCCAGGATGTGCTTGCCACGGCGACACCATAGCGCCGCGGGGAGCGCCGCGCGCGCCTCGGCGGCCGCGTCAGGCGCCGACGCCGCGCACCCGGACCAGCCCGGGGCCGGCGCGGAGCACCGCCTGGCAGGCGAGGCGGTGCCGCGGCGGGGCGCCGAGGCGCTCGAGCAGATCGCGCTCGTGCTCGAGCGGCGGCTCGAGGTGCTGCGCGCCCTCGACGACCTCGACGCGGCAGGCGGCGCAGCGCGCGGCGCGGCACGAGGACGCGACCGGCGCGCGCGTGTCGTCGCAGACGTCGATGAGCCGGCCGCCGGGAGCCTCCGCGGCGACCGCGGGGCCGAGCGCGCTGGCCTCGAACACGACGGTGGGCATCGCCGCCACATTGTGCACGCCCGGGCGCGCGCGCGCTCTCGCCCCGGCGCAGGTGAGCGCTCTCGCCCCGCGCGGGCGCGCGCGCTCCTGTCCGCGCGCGCTCCCGTCCGGGCTCGCTGTGGACGCGCGCCGGCGCCTGGCGCTGGCGACGAGAGCGCATTTTCTCGGGCGGGGCGACGCACTATACGAGGAGCTCATGAAGGATCGCTGGGACGCAATCATCCTCGGCGGCGGACCGGGCGGATCGACGCTGGCCGCCTCGCTGGCCCGGCTCGGTCGCCGGGCGCTCGTCCTCGAACGGGAGAGGTTCCCTCGTTTTCACATCGGCGAGTCGCTGCTGCCGCACTCCCGCGAGGTCTTCGCGCGGCTCGGGCTCGACGAGAAGCTCGACGCGCGGTTCCTCCGGAAATACGGCGCGCGGTTCCTGTGCTCGTCGACGGGGCGGGCGCGGACGTACAGCTTCGCGGACGCGTTCGATCCGAAGTTCGAGTTCGCCTACCAGGTGCCGCGCGACGAGTTCGACCTCCTGCTGCTCCGGCACGCGGCGGAGCTCGGGGCGGAGGTGCGCGAGTCGTGGGAGGCCGTCGAGGTGGTGTTCGACGGCCCCCGCGCGATCGGCGTACGCGCCCGGCCGGTCGCCCGCTCCGGCGACGTCGCAGCGGGCGAGCGCACGGCCGCGGGCGACGTCGTCGAGCTCCGGGCGCCGGTGATCGTGGACGCCACGGGGCGGGACACGCTGCTCGCCTCGCGGATGCGGCGCAAGGCGCAGGTGGCCGAGCTCGACAAGACCGCGCTCTTCGCCCACTACGAGGGCGCGGCCCGCGAGGAAGGGGTGCACGAGGGCAACATCCAGGTCGTCATCTTCGAGCACGGCTGGTTCTGGTTCATCCCGTTCCGCGGCGTGGTGACGAGCGTCGGCGCGGTCGTGTCATCGAGCTGGATCCGGAGCCGGGGCAAGGGCGAGACCCTGGACGAGCTCTTCGACCGCACCGTCGCCCAGAGCAGCTGGGCGCGGGAGTTCCTCGCGAACGCGCGGCGCGTCCGGCCGGTGGGCGCGCTCGCCGACTTCTCGTACCGGATCGATCAGCTCACCGGGGACGGCTGGCTCTTCGTCGGCGACGCGGGCGGGTTCGTCGACCCGCTCTTCTCGACGGGCGCGCACCTCGCCATCAAGGGCGCCGATCTCGCGGCCACGGCGATCCACCGCGCGCTCGACGCCGGCGACACCTCGCGCGCCGCGTTCGTGGGCTACGAGGCGGACGTGCGCTACGCGGTCGACCTCTTCCTGGGCGTGGTGCAGGGCTTCTACAGGGGCCACTTCCGGGAGACGCTGTTCGAGGAGAACCAGCGGCCCACGATGCGCAAGCTCATCACCACCATCCTCGCGGGCGACGTGTTCCACCCCGAGCGGCGGCCGCAGTGGGCGTCGTTCCTCCAACAGCATTACCCGCCCGAGCTCCCCGCCTTCGCCTGAAGCGCGGCGCGGCGCGGTGCGGCGCGGGGCCGACCGCTCAGAGGCTGCAGGCGGCGCGGTCTGCCGCCGCGTCGCTCATCTGTCGACAGGCGGCCTTGAGCGCGGCGCGCGCCTCGGCTTTCGCCTCGCCCTCGAGCGCCTCGTCGTCCGCCTCCGCCCTGGCCTCGAGCACGTCGCGCGCGATCCGGAGGGCGGCCTCGTGGCTCCCCCTGGCCTCTGCCGGCAGCTTGCCGGCGCAGGCGGCCATCGCGGCCAGGGCGCTGTCGCACTCGTCGACGCCCGTGCTGTCGAGGTCCGCTTTGCCTCGGCCGTCGCTCGATCGGCCGCAGCCGAGGGCGACGGTGCTGCACAGGAGGACTGCCAGGAGAGCTCTCGCCATGGTGGTGCGCCCCGGGGCGCCGCCGGCGGCCGCTGCGGCTCGCCCGGCAAGCGGATCGAAGGCGCGCGCACCCTGCCACAGGCCCACGTCGAGGAGCAATTTTCGGCGGGTCAGCCGCGGATCAGCAGGATGGCGTGCTCGTGGCGCGGGCGGCGCTGGAAGGCGCGGGCGGTGGGGCGGTGGAAGTGGGGGCGCGGCTGGGACGCGACCGCGCGGACCGTGAAGCGCGCGCCGGACGCGGCGGCCCGGACCACGTCGACCGCGTACACCGGGGCGCCGGCCACCACGCTGTCGGCGAGCAGCAGCACGAGCGGCGCGCCGCTCCGGAGGACACGCGCGAGCGCGGTGAGCACCCCGCCGAGCTCCTCGCGCCAGCGCGTGCGGCCGGCGTCGGCGCCGAGCGGGTCGAGGTGCCGGCGCGCCCCGATCTCGGCCTGCTCGAAGCGGGTGCTCCGGAGCCGCAGCCACCGCAGCCTCGCCTCGTGGTGCGCGAGGTAGTCGTAGACGCCCGGGTACGGCGGCGAGGTGACCGCGAGCTGGACCGAGCCGGGCTCGATGCCCCGGAGCACGCGGGCGTCGCCCTCGTCGACCTGCGCGGGCGGGCTCGCGGCGAGCGGCGCGGCGACGCCCTCGAGCCGCTGGGCCAGCTCCTCGGCCTTGCGGACGAAGAGCCGCGCGGGGTACCCGGCGGCGATCCGCCGCGGCAGCTCGTGCTCCGACGTGTCCGAGGTGCGGCGGCTGAGCTTCGTGAGGATGGCCGACAGGACGAGCTCGAGGTCCTCGCGCAGCGCCTCCGCGCCGTGCCCCGCGAGCCGGTCGAGGCCGACGCGGAGCCCGTCGAGCTCCAGCAGCACGTGGGGCTCGAACAGGGCGACGTCCTCGGGGCCGTACCGGCGGCTCGGGCCGGCGCGCGCCTTGCGGCGCTCGTCGGCCGCGGCCGCGACCTCGCGGGCGCCGGCGACGAGCCGCTCGCGTTCGCCGGGGGTGCTGCCCTGCACCTTGAGCCGGGCCAGGCGCACGGCGAGCGGGTTGGCGTCGACGCCGATCGCCGCGCGCCCGGCCAGCCGGGCCTCGACGAGCACGGTGCCGCTGCCGCAGAACGGGTCGAGCACGCGCTCGCCCGGCCTGGAGAGCCCCTCGATGAGCCGGCGGGCCGTGTCCGGGTGCATCCGGGCCGGGTAGCTGTGGAACCCGTGCACGTGGGCGCGGGCCGCTTCTTCCGCCGCGCTCGAGCTCGGCACGTCGAGCGCGCGGGCGAGCAGCGCGGCGTCCGCCGGGTCGCCCTCGAGCAGCGTCTCGCCGCCGACGTTGGTCAGCGCGCGGCGCTCCTGCGGCGCCGGCCTGGCCGCGCGGGTCTTCTGCCGCGGGGCGGCCGGCTTCGGTTTCGGGTCAGCGCTTCGTGGGGTCGACATGAGCGGTCCGTTGCGGCAGGCGCTCGGCCTGCCTGGCGGCGAAGGCTTCCTCCTCGGCGGCGAGCGCGCTCGCCGCGAGCTCTTCCGCCGGCGAGTCGCCGATGCGCAGCTTCGGCTCGCCGCCCGTGTCCGCGGGGCTCACCGCGCCGCGCACGAGGTCGTTGACCTCGAGCAGCGCGAGCAGCTCCTCGGCCTGGGGCTCGGTGACGCGGAGGGTCCGGGCGAGCGCGCCGGCGGTGAGCGGGCGCTCGGCCTGCCGGGCGACGTCGGTGGCGACGGAGACCCAGGCGGCGTCGAGCGCGGGCGCGATGTCCCGGCCCCGCGCCTTGGCCCGGCGCAGCGCCCAGAGCGCGAAGACGGCGACCGGCGCCGTGGTCAGCAGGCCGGCGGTGAAGAGCCCGACGCTCGCGCTGAAGAGGAGCAGGAGCACGGCGAGCAGGAGCAGCTCGAAGCCGAGCAGCACGCTGGCCGCGACGCCGGCGGCGCGCCAGACCGAGCGCGCGGACGCCGCCGCGCGCGCCTTCTGGAGCAGCGGCGCCTCGCGGCCGGAGCGCTTGACGCGGGCGTTGGCGACGGGGATGCGCGGGCCGCCGCAGACGTCGCACCGGAAGCGCAGCTCGCCGTGCGCCGACACGCCCGCCACGGCGCCGCAGTGCGGGCAGCTCTCGGTGCCCTGATCCGCGCCGCACTGCGGGCAGCGGTCGCTCCCTGGCGTGAGCGTCGCGGTGCACACGCGGCAGCGGGCGGCGCCTTGCGGCCCCTGGTTCACGGCGCGCTCGCGGCGGCGGACGCCGAGCCGCTGCTCCTCACGCTCCGCAGCACGGCGTCGAAGAGGGCGCGCCCGTCCGCGCAGCCCTGGAACGGCTCGCTCATCCGTTCGGGGTGGGGCATGAGCCCGAGCACGTTGCGCCGGGGCCCGCCGTAGATGCCGGCGATGTCCATGGCCGATCCGTTGGGGTTCGCGTCTCCGCCGACCAGCCCTTCCCGGTTGCAGTACTGGAGGGCGATGGCGCGCTCCTCGACGAGCTTGCGCAGCGTCTCCGGGTCGGCCTGGTACCGTCCTTCGGCGTGGGCGATGGGCAGGCGGAGCACCTGGGGCAGGCCGCTCGTGAACGGTCCTTCCGCGCGCGGCGTCACGAAGACGTCGCGGCACTCGAACCGGAGGTGCGCGTTGCGGGTGAGGGCTCCGGGGAGCAGCCCGGCCTCGGTGAGGATCTGGAACCCGTTGCAGACGCCGAGCACCAGGCCGCCGCGCTCCGCGTGCCGCCGGATTGCGGGGACGATGGGGCTCGTGCGGGCGATGGCGCCGCAGCGCAGGTAGTCTCCGTAGGAGAACCCGCCGGGGATCGCGACGAGGTCGGTGCCTGCGGGGAGCTCGGCGTCGCGGTGCCAGGCGGTCGACGTGCGGACTTGCAGCACGTCGCGGAGCGTATGGATCATTTCGGCATCGGCGTTGGAGCCCGGAAAGATGACCACGGTCGCGTGCATGGCGTCGACGTAGCCCGATTGCCGGCGCTCGGCCAGGGGTCCTGACGGCGCGCTCTGCTTCACCGCCCCCGGTCGGCGTGCCATGATGTGGCATGGCTTCGCGATGGCCGCGGACCGGTCGAGCCGACGCGACGCTGCGGGCTGCGTCCGGCTATCTCGTCCTTGCGGTGCTCGCGACGTCGCTGGCGCTGGTCCTGCGGGATGGAGCCCCCTGGATCCACCCGAGCCCCTGGCTCCGCCTGCCGCTCTGGGCCGCGCTCCTGTCGAGCGCCGTGCTTGGCTTCACGCTTGCGGCCGTCGTGGTCCTGATGACCCGCATTGCCGTGGCCCGGTTCACGTGGGCGCGGCGTCTGCACGCCGAGCTCCGTCCGGTCGCGCGTGACCTCTCCCTTTCCCAGGTACTCCTGCTCGCCGGCCTTTCGAGTCTGGGCGAGGAGCTCCTCTTCCGTGGCCTGCTGACGCCGCTCCTCGGCGTCCCCTTGAGCGCGCTCCTCTTCGGCCTGGCGCACCAGATGCGCGGCCCGAGCCGCTGGGTCTGGGTCGCCTGGGCCTTGGTCGTCGGCCTCGGCCTCGGCGCCATCTTCGCCGCGACGGGTTCGCTCGTCGGCCCTTTCCTGGCGCACGCCGTCGTGAACGCGGTGAACCTGAGCTACCTGCGCGACCACGATCCGGACGACGCGGAGCAGCAGCCGACGCTCTAGAGCGACAAACGGGTTGAACCCGTCTGAAACGAGCAGATTTTCGAACCGCCAAGGCGCCAAGGACGCCAAGAAGGAGAAGAAAATATCTTGGCGCCCTTGGCGCCCTTGGCGTCTTGGCGGTTCATCTCTCGTTCCTCAACGTGATCGGTGTTCTAGGCCCCCGGCCGAGGTGGCCAGCTGCCCGATCGGCTCGCGGTCGACCCCCGGCGGAGGTGGCCGAGGGGGAGGGGCGAGGGGGGTTCGACCCCCGGCGGAGGTGGCCGAGGGGGAGGGGCGAGGGGGGTTCGACCCCCGGCGGAGGTGGCCGAGAGGGAGGGGCGAGGGGGGTTCGACCCCCGGCGGAGGTGGCCGAGGGGGAGCTGCGAAGGGGGTCCAGCCGAGCCGGTGCGGTGCCGCCAGTCTCCAAGCGGGAATGTGGTCTCGGCGATCCGGACATGGCACAAGCGTCGCATCCGCATGCAGCCCCCCTGGAAGCTCCTCGTCGGGACCTCGGCCGCATCGCCCGCGCGGAGATCGAAGTCCGGCCGTTGCTCCTCTTCGTGGGCGGGAACAACACCGGCAAGACCTACCTCGCCTCGCTGCTCTGGGGGTTGCTGTCGCTGACGGAGGAGATGCCCGTCGCGCGGGGGGTCGCCTACCAGCGCTGCGCCGCCTGGATCGAGGAACGCTTCGCGCGCCGCGAGCAGGAGCCAGAATTCAGGATCACTCCCCCGATCCATGCGGACCTTGTGCAGATCGTCAACGAGACGCTGCGAGAGCATGGCGCCGCGCTCGCCGAGAGGACGTTCAACCGGCCGGGCTTCAAGGTTGGCAAGATCGAGCTGCGGGACGTCGCCCTCGCCAAGGAGACCTCGCTCCTCTGGGGACCCATCCAGCATCAGGGACGGCCTCTCACCTCGCTGACGATGGTCGGTCCAGATCACCTTCCCAGCCTGAACTGGTGGATCCCCGGGTCCCAGGAGGCTCCCGGAGCTTCCTTCCTCGATCTTGTGGCGATGGCGTACGTCGTGGGCGGTGTCGGTGCCGGAGAACCGCTCGCACCCTTTCACGACCGTCCTGTGTTCCTCCCCGCGTCGCGGACGGGGTTCATGCTCCTCTACCGCAGCCTCGCGCAGCAGCTCGTCAGAGACCGCCTCATCAAGACGGGCGCCGCTCGGCCGCCCGCGCCCGACCTGACCCAGCCGGCCATCGACTTCATCGACATGCTCGTCGGTCTTCGGCCTGAACAGGGTGCCTTCCCTATGGAGGCGTCCCTCCTCGAGCGAGCGATGGGCGGCCGGCTCGCGCTGCGATCTGGCGGCAGCCTTCATGAGGTGGTCTACGAGCACACCGAGGGCGAGCCCGCACTGCCGATGGAGCTCTCGTCGTCGCTCGTCACCGAGCTAGCCCCGGTGGTCGTCACGCTCCGTCATGTGATTGGCTACCGCGTGCTCATCATCGAGGAGCCCGAAGCGCACCTCCATCCGAGGCTCCAGCGCCTGCTGGCGCAGGTCATCGTGCGACTCGTCCGGAAGGGGCTCTTCGTCTGGATCACGACGCACAGCGAGAACTTCTGCCAGCAGATCAACAACTTCATGAAGCTCGGAGCGCATCCCCGGCGGGCCGAGATGCAGCGCAAGTACGGCTACGAAGAGAACGACTACCTCGAGGTGGACGACGTGGCGGGCTACCAGTTCGAGGCAGACCCGTCGTCCGGTGGGCGCACCACGGTCACCGAGATCAAGAAGACGGAGTCGGGCCTGGTCATGCCGACGTTCAACCGCGAGCTCGCGGCGCTGACCGACGAGGCGATGGACCTCGAGCGGCTCGACGGCGAGGGATGAGGCTGCCTGGGAGCATCGAGGAGCGCCTTGAGAAGCTGGTCAAGGCTGACCGCTGGCGGCTGCTTCGCGAGACCGACGTCGCCGGGCTCGAGGACGACGCCGTTCGTGTGGACTGCGCGCTCGCCGGCGCCACGTCGTGCATCCAGCTTAGCCTGAGGCCGCAGGACGTTCAGTTCCTCCAGAAGGACGTGTGCGCCGACTTCGCGCTGCTCTTGGCCCGTGGCGACGACGTGTTCGAGGCCCACATCGTCGAGCTCAAGCGGTCCGTCAAGGAGCGCAACTGGGCCCATATTCAAGAGCAGCTCGAGTGGGCCGCCGTGCGGCTCGTCGCCGTCGCGGGCGTCCTCGACATCCGGCTTCACGGCGTGGTCGCCTACACGGCGTTCTGCAACGACAAGCTCGCGCGCGAGGGCTCCACGAACCCCGCCGCCATGAAGATCCCCCTCGGTCCTTCCGACCCCGGCGCCAGCGAGGCGTCCGCCCATCGCTGGGCGGACGCGCGGCGCTCCTGGGAGCGCGATCACATCCGTATGGCGACCTTCGACCGGGATGTCGAGCACAGGCGCATCCGCGCGGACGAGTCCGGCCGCGCCACCGTCCTGTGCCGCACGCGTTCGTCTCCGGGCGAGAGCGATACGCGATGGCGCTTCGAGCCCGTGGCCAGATAGTCGTCGCGCCCCCCCTTCTTCCCTTCCGTTCCGAGGCGGTGAGCGCCGGCGGGGGCTGTGCGCGGCAGGGGGTGGGCGGGCGCGCCGAGCACCGACCGAGGTACCATCCGGTCTCAGCGGGCTCGAGGTCCCAGGCGCGCCTCGTGTGGCGCGCAACGAAACGTCCCAGCTGGCGAGGCCCGAAGGGAGACATGCCGGGCGGTGTTCCCATGCGCAAGCTCCCTCGCCGCCCGCCTCGCCGATTGGCCAGCGCCCGCCCGCCCCCTGCCGCGCACAGCCCCCGCCGGCGCGTGCCCCTCGGATCACCGCTTCTTCGAGTCCGGCCGCGGCGGCCTCGCCGGCACCGGCCGTGGCGCCTGCGGAACCGGGCTCGTCCGCGGCGCCGCATCGCGGCTCGCCGGCTGTGTCGCCGGCGGCGCGATCGTCCCGCGCGACCTCACGCTCCGCTCCGCCGGTCCCTCCTCGCGCTCGCGGCTCGGCGCCGCCGGCGGCTGCGCGCTCTGCCGCCGCCCCGGCGGCCGCGACGCCGCGGTCCGCCCTTGCCCGCGCGGGACCGTCGGCGGCTCGCTCTCGGCGCCGGCGCCGCTCCGGCTCGACGGCGGCTTCGTCATGCGCGCCAGCGAGCGCAGCGTGGGCGGCGTCCCCGCCGTGCTGGACGGGGGCGACGACTCGAACTCGAGGTTCAGCTCGAGCGACGGCGGTGCAGACGGCGGCGTATTGGAGATCGACACGCGCGCCTCGGTCCCCTTCCGCGACGTGGCCCCGCCCCCGCGGCGCAGGCGCCCCTCGGGAGGCGCGCGCGACGACGGCGGCGCGATGTCGTCCGGGATGGACGACGGCCCGCCGAGCGCCGTGGTCGCGATCCGGGGCTCCGGCCGGCGCCGCGTCGGCGGCATCGGCAGCTCGACGCGTGTGCTCTCGTCCTCGAGCCGGGTCGCCTCGAGCAGGTAGGCGGCGATCGACTTCCGCTCCGCCGGCTGCGGGCGCGTGCCCGGCGTGAACGCGAACCGTCCCACCTTCCAGCCCAGCATGGTGCGGAGCGCCGCGAGCGCCGAGACACGCGTGCCGCCCACGGTCCCCTGGAGGATGCACCCCTCGGCGATGTCCAGCTGAGCGCGCCGCTTCTTGCTCGTCACCTCGAACATCCCCGACCGCCGCTCCATCTCGAGCACGGTGAGGACCGTGGCGATGGACATCTGGCTGAGGTCGCCCTCGATCGCGGTCTGGTCGGCGGCGGTCGGGATGGAGAGCAGGCTGTCCCGCCGCTGGCGCAGGCGGGACGCCATCTGCACGAGCGCCCCGATCTGGGCGACGACCTCGCTCGCGCGGAACGGCTTCGTCATGTAGACGTCGGCGCCCACGTGGAAGCCCTCGAGGCGCGACTGCTGGTCGTCGAGCGCGGAGAGGAACAGGAAGGGCGTGACGGACACCCGCGACGGGTGGGTGCGCACGTTGCGCGCGACCCAGTAGCCGTCGTGATCCGGCAGGCCGATGTCGCAGACGATGCACTCGGGCTCCAGCGAGCAGGCGGCCTGGAGGCCGGCCTCTGCCGTGTCGCAGAGGATGACCTCGTAGCCCTCCTCGCGGATCGCGGTGGCAAGCAGGTCCGCGACGTACTCTTCGTCCTCGATCACGAGCACGACCCCGCTCGGCATCCGCGAGACGGTACACGTGCGCCGAGGGTGCGGCCAAGGGCGAACGGCGGCGCCCGGCCCGAGCCTCCTCCGGCGCGTGGTTGCGCGCGGCTGCGCGTGGTTGCTCGTGGTTGCGCGTGGTTGCGCGGGATTGCCCTGCCGGGCCTTCGCCGCGCGAGATTCACGCTATACAACGGAAATGGAAACCCCTGTCCGAGAGACGGGCGGCGAGGGGCGGCCCGGAGAGCCGGTCGCCCCGGGGACCCGCGTCTTCATCGCGATGAGCGGCGGCGTCGACTCCTCCGTCGCCGCCGCGCGGCTCTGCGACGCTGGCTACGATGTCGTCGGCGTGACGCTCCACCTCTGGGACTACCCCGACGACGGCAGCGTCAAGAGCCGCTGCTGCGCGCCCGAGGATCAGCACGACGCCCGCCGGGTCGCCGACCACCTCGGCATCCCGCACTACACGTTCGACCGCCGCGCGCTGTTCCGCGAGCACGTCGTCGACCCCTTCGTCGACGCCTACCTGTCGGGCGAGACGCCGAGCCCATGTGTGGCCTGCAACCGCTCGGTCAAGCTCCGGGAGCTGTTCCCGCTCGCCGAGCGGCTGGGCGTCTCCCGGATCGCGACGGGCCATTACGCGCGGGTCGTCCGGGAGGAGGGCGGCGCCCGCCTCTACCGCGGCCGCGATCGGCACAAGGATCAGAGTTATTTCCTGCATATGCTCCGGTCGGACGAGCTCGAGAAGCTGCTCTTCCCGCTGGGCGACTCGACGAAGGAGGAGGTGCGCGCCGAGGCGATCGCCCGCGGGCTCCCGGGCGCGGAGAAGGGCGAGAGCCAGGAGCTCTGCTTCATCCCGTCGGGCAGCTACACGTCCTTCGTGGCGGAGCGCGCCCGGGATCGGCTCCGGCCCGGCCCCATCGTCGATCGCGAGGGCCGCGTGGTCGGCGCGCACGGCGGCGTGCACGCCTTCACCGTGGGCCAGCGCAAGGGCATCGGCGTCTCGCTCGGCCGCCCGGCGTTCGTCGTGGGCCTCGACGCCGCGTCCGGGGCCGTGCGCCTCGGCGACGAGGGCGACCTCTACGCCACGGGCGCCGAGATCACCGACGCGGTGTGGTCCGACGACGCGGCCTTCCCCCTGCAAGCCGAGGTGCGGATCCGCGCGCGCCACGAGGCGGCGCCCGGCGTGATCGAGCGGCGGCGCGATCCAGCGACGGGCGCCGAGAGCTTCGTCGCGCGGTTCACGAGCCCCGTGCGGGCCGTCTCCCCCGGCCAGATGGCCGTGGCGTACCGGGGCGACCGCGTGATCGGCGGGGGCCGCATCAAGGCCGCGCTGCGTCCGGAGGCGGCGTCGTGAGCGCCCGGCTCCTCGCGCTCGGCACCTGCGCTGCGCTCTCGCTGGGCTGTTCGCTCGGGCAGGGGGATGGCGACGTCTACAGTGTGGGTGGGCTCCACGCGACCGACTGCTGGGACGCCGCCTACTCGATGCGGCCCGACTTCTTCGCCGCGGTCCCCTACCGCTCCACGCTGCAGATCCGGGTGCAGCGGGGCAGCGATCTCCAGGAGGTCTCGGACGGCCTCTCGGTCCTGATCGACGATGTCGACGTCATCCGCGCCGAGAAGCTCGACGTCGACCTGAGTGTCGCCCTTCCGCCCGGCGTGGAACCGCCGGGCTCGCCTCCGCCCGAGCCGAAGCCGCAGGAGCTGGCCCCGCTCGTTCACATGGCGCTTTATCTCCAGCGGTCCTGCCACAACCAGAACACCGTGCTCTATGCCGTGAGCGGGACCATCAAGTTCCAGGCGCTGTTCAGCGGCGATCCGAACGAGACGGACGCGGCCGACAAGTACACGGACGCCGAGTTCGATGTCATGGTCGGCGATCCGCGCGACGCCGCGCTTGGTGATCCAGCAGACGCTATCCCGCCGGAGCTCCTCTCGAGGGTGCGAGGGTATTTCCGCTTCTACTTCGAGCGGGGTCAGCCGGGGCAGCCGTTCCCCTGAGCTCGGCGACGCGCCGCCGCGCGCCCCTGCGAATGTCCTACCTGTCAGGACAACAACCTTCAGCGCCCTGGTGGATCAAAGATGACCATCTGCCCGGTCGCTCTGCCCAGACGACATGGCAAAGCGCCGCGAACTCGCGGTAAAGTAGTGACCGCTCATGCCCCAACCCCCGCCTCGACCCGCATCACGAATGGGCGGACCTCCAAGCCCCGGGTCGACCAATTCACCGTCTGACGCGCGCACGAGGGAGTCCGAGAAGCAGCAGGGGACCTACTTCTTGGGCCGTTACCGCGTTGTCGACGAGATCGGGGTGGGCGGAATGGCGAGCGTCCACCTGGCCCGCATGGATGGTCCGGGCGGCTTCCAGAAGTGGGTCGCGATCAAGCGCATCCACCCGCATCTCGTCGAGGACGACCAGTTCGTCGACATGTTCCTCGACGAGGCGCGCATCGCGGCGGGCATCAACCACGCCAACGTCGCGCAGGTCTTCGATCTCGGGAAGGACGACAACACTTACTGGATCGCCATGGAGTACCTCCACGGCGAGCCGCTCCGGGAGGTGATGCGCCGCGCCGAGGAGCGCCGGCTGCGCATCTCGCCTGAGCTCGCCGCGCGCATCTGTTCCGACGCCGCCGAGGGGCTCCACGCCGCGCACGAGCTCCGCGGAAAGAACGGCCAGCTGCTCGGGCTGGTGCACCGCGACGTGACGCCGCACAACCTGTTCCTGACCTATGACGGGTATACGAAGGTCGTCGATTTCGGCATCGCCAAGGTGGCCGATCGGCTGTCGTCCACCCGCGCAGGCACGTTGAAGGGCAAGCTGGCGTACATGTCGCCCGAGCAGGTGCGCGGCAACGAGATCGATCGCACGACCGACGTGTTCGCGCTCGGGGTCGTCCTGTGGGAGCTGACGACGAACCAGCGTCTCTTCCGGATGGATACGGATCTCGACACGCTCGAGAAGGTGCAGGCCTGCGTGGTCCCGCCGCCGTCGACGATCGTGCCGGACTACCCGATCGAGCTGGAGAGCGTCGTCATGAAGGCGCTCGCCAAGCACCGGCAGGACCGCTTCCAGACAGCGCGCGAGTTCTCCAGGGCCCTGCAGAACTTCCTGATGCGGAGCGGCGTGTTCGTCGGGTCCGAGGAGGTCGCCCAGTTCGTGCAGCAGGTCTTCGCCGACCGCATCCAGAAGCGCGAGGCCCACCTCGCGTGGGCGGCGGAGGTGACGTCCACCATCAACGTCGAGCAGGTGCGCGGGCGGGCCCCGGCCGCCGATTCCGTCGGGCTCCGCGGCCGGGATCCCGAGCCGCAGCAGCGGCACGCGGCGCCGCAGGTGTTGCGGCAGAACGCCGCCCCGGTGAGCGGGATCGCGCCGATCGGGCGGACGCCGCCCGGCGGGGCGGCCTCGAAGCAGATGGTCGCGTCGTCGCTGATGGACGACGACGAGGACGTCCCGACGACGGTCGCGACGCGGGAGCAAGCCGAGCCGATGCGACCGATGGCGCACGGCGAGCGGCCGATGGTGCGCCCCGCCGCCGGCATGGCGTCCGTCCCGGCGCCCGCGCCGCAGCCGCCGCTCGCCGCCCAGCCCGCCCCTCCTCCGGGGCGCCCGGGCGCGTCGCCGCCGTACACGAACGCTCCGCGGGCGCCCGCCGGCCCCAGCGCTGGTGCGCCGGCCCCGTTTCGTGCAGCCCCCTACACGCCGCTCGACTTCGACACGGATGACCTCACGCCGGCGCAGGCCGGGAGCTTCCAGGGCAGCGATTCGAACGGCCCGCTCGCCTCCACGCTCGCGCTCCCGGCGACGCTGCAGCCGCCGGCCCCGGCGCCCCACCGCGTCGACGAGGTGATGCGCCAGGAGGCGATGCGCCAGACGCAGGCGGCCGTTTCCCCGCTCGCCGGCGCCGGCGGCGCGCAGGGGCAGGCCGCGGTTCCGTACGCGCTCCCGTTCAACGGCCACGGGTTTCGGCCCGCCGCGCCGCCTCCGGCCGCCGCGCCGGCGCCGCAGTTCCCGCAGCCCCCGCCGGCGAGCGTGGGGTCATCCCAGCCGCCGGGGGCCGCCGGGTTCGGGCAGCCTCCGCAGTCGCAGATCGAGACCGCGCTCTCCCTGCCGCGCCCCGATCCTGCGGCCATCTGGGCGGCGACGCAGGACGCGGTGGAGGTCGGCCAGCGCCGGAACACGGTCGTGCTCATCGCCGTCATCGCGCTCACCGCGCTGTGTGTCGTCGGCATCGGCGCGCTGGTCTACATGAAGACCCAGGCCGTGCCGCGCACGCCTGCCGGAAGCGTCGATGCCCCCGCGACGCCTGCGCCGGCCGGCGCGGCCACCCTCCCCGGGCGGCCGGACCTCCCGCACGTCACGATGCAGCGATGAAGTCCGTTCACCGCCGCTCGAGCGGCGCCAGGACGCGAGCTCGCGCCGGCGAGCGGGCCGAGCTGCGCATCGACGCGCTCGCCGCGGGCGGCGCCGGCGTCGGGAGGCTCGCGGGCGAGGTCGTCTTCGTCCCCGCGACCGCGCCGGGAGACCTCGTGGAGGTCGAGCTCGACCGGAGCGCGCGCCCGGCGCGGGGCAGGCTCCTCCGCGTGATCGAGCCGAGCGCCGAGCGCGTCGCTCCGCCCTGCAGCTTCGCGGACGCCTGCGGCGGCTGCGACTGGATGCACGTCCGCCTCGAGGCGCAGCAGGCCGCGCACGAGCAGATCGTCCGGCAGGCGATCGCGCGGGCGACCGCGCTCGCCGCGCTGCCGGAGGTGCACGTCCATCCGGCGCCCAAGCCGCTCGCTTACCGGTCCCGGGCCAGGCTGTTCGCGCGCGCGGAGCGCGGCGAGGTGCGCGTGGGTTACCGCGCGCCGAGGACCCACGACGTCGTGGCCGTCGACCGCTGCCTCGTGCTGGCCGACGAGATCGCGCCGCTCGCCGGCGAGCTGCCCGCCCTGCTCCGCGGCGCGGCCGGGGAGGGCGACATCCTGATCGCGCAGGGCGCCTCGCGCCGCCCGGTGGTCGAGATCCTGTGGCGCGGGGCGCTCCCGCCGGCCGTGTGGCAGCTGCTCGACCAGCGCACGGAGAGCGGCGCGTGGGCCGGCGCCCGCGTCACGCTGGACGGCGCGCGGCAGGCCGCGTCGTTCGGCGACCCGCGGCCGGTGATCCAGGGCGCCGACGGCCTGCCGCTGCTGCTCGCGCCGGGCGGCTTCGGGCAGCCGTCCGAGGAGGGCGCCGCCGTCCTTGCCCGTCGCGCCGCCGAGCTCGCGCACCTCGACTCCTCCCGGTCGCCGCACCTGCTGGAGCTGTTCGCGGGCAGCGGGACGCTCTCCGTGCTGCTCGCCCGCGGCGCGCAGCGGCCGCCCGGGCCCGCGGAGGGCGAGCCCCCGGCGGCCCACGCGGGGCTCGCGTCGTTCACCGCCGTGGAGCTCGTGCCCGAGGCGGTGGCCTGCCTGCGCCAGAACCTCGCCGCGCGCGGCCTCGCCGGCAAGGTGATCGAGGCGGACGCCGACGCGACGCCGATCCCGCCGCGCGCCGACGTCGTGGTGCTCGATCCGCCTCGCGGCGGGGCGCCCGGCGCGGCGCGTGCGATCGCGGCCTCGGGCGCGCGTGTGGTCGTCTACGTCTCGTGCGACCCGGCCACGCTGGCGCGGGACCTCGGCGTCATCGTCCGCGGCGGCTTCGAGATCACGGACATCGAGGTGGTCGAGCTCTTCCCGCAGACGAGCCACATCGAGTCGATCGTGCGCCTCTCCCGGGCGCGCCGCCCGCGCGCCGACCCCGGCGGCAGCGCGCCGCGTGCGCCCGCGCGCTGACCCCGGCGGCAGCGCGCCGCGCGCGCCCGCGCGCCGATCCCGGCGGCAGCGCGCGACGTTGGATCTCGCGGCAGCGCGCCGCGTTGGGCCTGCGCGGCCTCGCGGGCGCCAGCTCGGGGCCGCCGCCCTGCGGCTTGCGCTACGCTGGCGTCGATGATCCAGCACCTCGACGATCGCCTCCGCGAGGAGGCGCGGCGTTACCGTCTCGTGTTCGCCTGCCCGGACTGCGCCTCGTTCGACCCGGCCGAGCCCGATCGCGACGGCGTCGCGCCTGCCGGCGGCGCGCCGCGCTGCTCGCTCGGCTTCCCGATCGCGCCGCACCTGAGCCAGGACCTCGAGGGCCGCGACGAGATCGTCTTCTGCAAGGCGTTCGAGCTCCGATGAGCCCGGCGCACGGGCCTCCCCCGCCGCCAAGGCGGGGCCGGTCGCATCCTCCGTCGCTGCTCCGCCTGGCCGAGCGGCTGATCCTCGACGAGCGGCTGCTCGCGCGGGGCGACGTGGTGCTCTGCGCCTGCTCCGGCGGCCCCGACTCGACCGCGCTGCTGCACGTGCTGGCGATGCTCCGTCGGCGGATCGGCCACGAGGTCGTTGCGCACGGCGTAGACCACGGCCTCCGCGCCGCCGCCGCGGCCGAGCTGGCGATCGCGCGCGATCTCGCCGCGCGGCTCGGCGTCCCGTTCTCCAGCACCCGCGTGGACGTCGCGCCCGGCGCGAACCTCCAGGCGAGGGCGCGCGCCGCCCGCTTCGCCGCGCTGGCGGCGGCCTCGGCAGCCCACGGCGCCCGCGCGATCGCGACCGGCCACACCGCCGACGATCGGGCCGAGACGCTGCTCCTGCGCCTCCTGCGGGGCGCCGGCCCGAGGGGGCTCGCCGTCCTGCCGCCGCGCGCGTCGCGCTCGCTCGACACCGACGGCGCGGGCGACGCCGCGTCGAGCGCTGCGGTCCAGATCGAGCTCATCCGCCCCTTGCTCCTGGCCCGCCGCGCCGATGTGCTCGCCCACCTCAGCCGACATCAGCTGGCGTCCGCGGACGACCCCAGCAACGTGGACCCGCGCTTCACCCGCGTGCGCGTCCGCCGCGAGCTGCTCCCGCTGCTCGAGGACCTCTCGCCGGCGATCGTCGAGCACCTCTGTGCGCTCTCGGACATGCTCGTGGCCGCGCGCGAGCGCCCCGAGGGCGGCGATGCGACCGTCCTCGACGTTGGAGGATCCCCCGCGGCGCCGCTCGGTCGGGCGCAGCGGCTCGCGATCGAGCGCGCCCGCAAGCTCGGCCGCCCGGTGCGCGTGCGGGTGCAGGGCGGCCGAGAGATCGCCCTGGGCTTTCCAGAGGAGTCCAGCGTGCTTATCGAGGACGAGACCGTGGGTCGCGGGACCTGACCGCATGCACCCCGCCCGCGCCCCCTCGCCAGATGCCTTTCCCTCGCCCGCCCTCGCAGTGAGGCGAGGGCGGGCGCGGTCGACGACCGGGCTCACGGGTGGCATGCTGACTGGAACACGCGTAGAATTTCGGTACACGCCGGCTCGCCGCGCGAGTCTAGAGGGTCCTCGTGAAGCAATCGCACAAGACGCTGCTGCTCTGGGTTCTGCTGATCATGATGTTCCTGGCGATCTGGCAGTTCTTGAGCCCGGATCGTTCCCTCGCAACGCAGGTCCCGTTCAGCGATTTCATGGCCAAGGTCCAGGTCGAGGCCAGGGACCAAAATCCGCACGTCGAGTCGGTCACGGTCAAGGACCGCGAGTACACCTTCACGGTCAAGGACCCGAAGAGCGGGCAGAAGACCAACATGGTCACGATCGGCCCTGACAACGCCGACGAGATCACCCAGGTGCTCGTCAAGAACGGCGTCAAAGTGAGCTTCGAGAAGGACGACACCTCGCCGTTCGGGTGGGGCGCGCTCCTGACCATCCTGCCGATGGTCTTCCTGCTCGTGATGTTCTACCTGTTCATGCGCCAGCTGCAGGCCGGCGGGGGCAAGGCGATGAGCTTCGGCAAGTCGCGCGCCCGGCTGCTCAGCGAGGCGCAGAACAAGGTGACGTTCGCGGACGTCGCGGGGATCGACGAGGCGAAGGACGAGCTCGAGGAGATCATCGCGTTCCTCAAGGACCCGAAGAAGTTCCAGAAGCTCGGCGGCCGCATCCCGAAGGGCGTGCTCATGATGGGCCCCCCCGGGACGGGCAAGACGCTCCTCGCGCGTGCGATCGCGGGCGAGGCGGGGGTGCCGTTCTTCTCGATCTCCGGCTCGGATTTCGTCGAGATGTTCGTCGGCGTCGGCGCGAGCCGGGTGCGCGACCTGTTCGAGCAGGGCAAGAAGCACGCGCCGTGCATCATCTTCATCGACGAGATCGACGCGGTCGGCCGCCACCGCGGCGCGGGCCTCGGCGGCGGTCACGACGAGCGCGAGCAGACGCTGAACCAGCTGCTCGTCGAGATGGACGGCTTCGAGTCGAACGAGGGCGTGATCATCGTCGCCGCGACGAACCGCCCCGACGTCCTCGACCCCGCGATCCTGCGCCCCGGCCGCTTCGACCGGCGCATCGTGGTGAACCGCCCCGACGTGCGCGGCCGCGAGGGCATCCTCCGGGTGCACACGAAGAAGGTCCCGCTCGGCGCCGACGTCGACATGGAGATCCTGGCGCGCGGCACGCCCGGCTTCGTGGGCGCCGACATCGAGAACCTGGTCAACGAGGCGGCCCTCCTCGCGGCGCGCCAGGACAAGGACGTCGTCTCGATGGTCGACTTCGAGATGGCCAAGGACAAGGTGCTGATGGGCGCCGAGCGCCGCAGCATGGTCATCAGCGACGAGGAGAAGCGGACGACGGCCTACCACGAGGCCGGCCACGCGCTGGTGGCGAAGCTCCTGGAGAAGTTCTCGGATCCGGTCCACAAGGTGACGATCATCCCGCGCGGGCCGGCGCTCGGCCTCACGCAGCAGCTGCCGAAGGAGGATCGGCTCAGCATGTCGCGCGACTTCGCCAAGGCGCGGCTCTCCGTGCTGATGGGCGGCCGCGTCGCGGAGGAGATCGTGTTCGGCCAGTTCACGACGGGCGCGGGCAACGACATCAAGCAGGCGTCGAACCTCGCGCGCCGCATGGTGACCGAGTTCGGCATGAGCGACGTCATCGGGCCGATCTCGTACGGCGCGGACGAGGAGAGCGTCTTCCTCGGGCGCGACTTCACGAGCCGGCGCCGCGACTACTCGGAGACGATCGCCAACCAGATCGACGACGAGGTGCGGCGGTTCATCCTCGACGCGCACGCCGAGGCGCGGCGGCTCCTCACGGACAACCGCGAGATCCTCGAGCGGCTCGCCACGGCGCTCCTCGAGCGCGAGACGCTGGACGCCGAGGAGGTCGACGCCATCGTCTCGGGCCGCGAGCTGCCGCAGCGCCAGCGCGTCGTGATCCCGAGCTACAGCGACCGCGAGCGCGCCGCCAAGGAGAAGCGCCGCGCGGCGAGCATCTTCGGCGCGCCGAAGCCCGCCCCGAGCACGTGACCAAGCCGCGCGGGACGCCCAAGCCGCGCGGGACGCCCACGCCGCGCGGGACGCCCGCGCAGCGCGGGACGTCCCCGTAGCGCGTGGGCCTGGCCCGGGCCATCCGCCGTTCCGGCGCGATGTGCCCGGGCCGCTCGTTTTTCAGGGGACGCTCAGGGTCGCTTGCAGGAATGCCCACTGCTGCAGGTCCGCGGGGCGGCGGTCCGCGTCGAGCGCGCGGTTCGAGCGCGTGACGATCGCCTGGGCGCCGTCGCCGAGGAAGAACACGCCGTAGCCGAGCGCGAGGCGCAGCGGCTCCCAGGGGTGCAGGGCGAGCGAGACGTCGATCTCGTGGCCGAGCGTCCGGCTCTTGTTGTCGGGGGCGGCGCCGACGGGGAGGAGGCGCGCGGTCACCCACCTGCCCCCGGGAGAAGCGAGGCCGATGAACGTGTACCCGGCGGAGGCGGTCAGCACGTCCCAGGGGGAGGCGCTGACGCCGCCGCCCGCTTCGATCACGTTGGACCACGCGGTGAGGCCCATGAGCCCGTGGTGGTCCTGCGCGTCCGGCAGGATCGGATCGAAGCGGCGCTGCGTCTCGGCGGCGTCGAGCGAGCCGTCGTCGCCCGTCGCGTAGGCGCCGCGGGCGCTCCAGGTGAGGCGGCCGGGGAGGGCGGTCTCGAGCTCGGCCCGGGCCGCGGCCGCGAACGCGCCGAGGGGGCGGTCCCCGCCGAGCGTGGCGACGCGGCCGAGCTCGTAAGCGCCCTCGATCGCATACCGGAAGCCCCGGCGGTCGCCGGAGATGCGCGCGTCGAGCACGAAGGTGTCCCCCGGCGTGAGCCAGCTCGGGCGCGGCTCCCGGGCGACACGCGCGAGCGCCGTGGCCTCGAGCTGGAGGAGGGGCGCGAGGTGCCAGATCGCGTTCAGGCCGTAGAGCTGGGTCCCGGTGCCGGCGGGGACGGGCTTGCGCGTCCCGGCCACCTCGGGCGGGGCGCCGCCCGGCGCCGCGAGCAGCGCGGCCATGGCCTCGAGGTCGACGTTGCCGAGCTGGACCCCTGCGCGGGCTGCGTCGAGCGAGCGCGCGGTGAGCGTCTCGTCGTTCGCCCCGATCAGGCGGCCATCGCCCCACGCGACGCGCTGCCGGCCCACCCGGACGAAGGCGCGGCGCCCCGCGCGCGTGTGCACGTCGACGTAAGCCTCGTAGGGCGCCGTCACCGGGAGGGACGGCTCGCCCGCGCCGAGGAAGATCGCGTTGTCGTTCCCCCAGAGCCGCGTGTCCTGCAGCGTGAGGACGCCCGTGATCGGCCCGTGCTCGACGGCCAGCCCGAGGCGCGCGCGCTGGGCGAGGAACCACTGGGTCTTCACGACCTCCGCGGTGTCGATCAGCGGCGGCAGCGCGCCCCCGAAGCCCTCGGCGAGCACGGCGTTCGAGGCGTAGATGTCGCCCCCCGTGTCCACGGGGTACCGGCGGAGCTCGCCGCGGAGCCGGAGCTCCATCGAGGGGCGGAACGTGAACCCGCCGAGGGTCACGCCCTCCGACTGCGGCGGCACCTGCGCCGCCGCCCTCCGGGGCGCGAGCGCGAGGATCGCCGATCCCAGAGCGATGGAGGCGAACGTCAGGGATCGGATCATCAGCGAGGAGGGCCGGAGGGCGGGGTCGTCGAACGGCAGGAGGCGATCTGGCGCGCGGCGCTCGGGCCGGATCGCGCTCATGGATCGCTCGCGGAGGATAGGCGTCCCGCCGCGCCCCGGACAAGTGGGGAAGCGGCGCCACGTTTGCCCGACGTCGCCCGGGCCCGACCAGGCGGGCGCCCTGGCGTGGCGAGCCGTCGCGCCGCGCCGGCGTCAGGGGTCGAAGTCGTCGCCCCCGCGCGGCGGCTGCGGCGGCGGCTTCGGCGCGGCCCCTGCGCTGCCCCCGCGCCTCGAGGGCGCCTTCGCGCCAGCGGCCGCCGGTCGCGCCGGCGCCCGGCTCGCCGCGCTCCGCCGCGCCGGGACGGCGCCCGCGCCCGCGTCGATCGCGAGGACGAGGTCGAGCACGAGCTTCGAGGCCTTGCCGGCGTGCCGATCCGCGAGCGCGCCCGACTCCGCGAGCACGCGCTCGGCCGCCTCGAGCTCGCGCTTCACCTCGCGGTATCGCGGATCGTCCGCCAGGGCCTCGGTCGACTCGGCCGCCAGCTCCGCCCGCTTCTTCTCGAGCTCCGCGGCGCGCTTCGAGAGCTCGCCGAGCTTCTTCGACGCCGCGAGCGAGCTCTTCAGGCACGCCTCGACCGCCTCGATCAGGCTCCGGTCCTCCGCGCCGAGCGCGCGCCCGCCCCTCACGAGCCGCGCTTCCGGCACGAGGTCGACGTGGAGCGCCACGCCCGACGCGCGGAGCTCGGCCGCGCGCGCGCGCGCGGCTTCGTCGACGAGCGCGGCGTCGCCGGCCGCGCGGGGATCGAGCCCCAGCGCGCGCGCGAGCTCCACGCGCGCCGCGCCCGCGAGCTCCTCGGCCCTCAGCGATTCCTCGCGGAGAGCGCGCGCGGCCTCGAAGAACTCGTCGTACGGCGGCTTGCCCGTGCGGAGGGCGCGCCCCTGCTCGAGCTGCGAGGCCTGCGCGGCGCACGCGCCGAGCAGCGGCGCGTGCGCCGCGGCGAGCAGCAGCGCGAGCGCCGCCGCGCGGAGCCTGCGCGCGCGGCCCGGGCTCGCCGTCACCCGCATTGGAGGATGACCCCCCAGAGCTCGTAGCTCGCGGCGGGCTTCGACAGGAACACCACGCCCACGTAGCCCGATCGCGCCGAGACGCCGAGCAGGCCTTGCCCGAAGTTCCCGGCCGGCGGCGAGAGCGCGATCGGATCGCCGACCGGGGTGAAATCGGCGGCCAGGGTCTGCGCGCGCATGGCGCGGCTCCCTGGCGGGCCTTCGGTCCACACGAGCAGCCAGCGCCCGTCGCCGAGCCCCGCGATGTCCGGCGCGAACGCGTCTCCTCCCGGGCCGCCGCTCGGGAGCGGGATCACCTGGGTGGATGCGGGCGGGGTGCTCGAAGCGGCGCGACCCGCGCGGATCTCCCAGCGGCCGTCCGTCGGGCGGTCGGCGAAGACGACGGCGAGGTCGCGCCCGTTCCAGCCGATCGACGGCTTGCCGACCGAGCCCCCGGAGCCCGTCACCCGGGTCAGCTCGCTGACCGGCTTGCGCTCGGCGTCGAGCCAGCCCGCCCAGACGGCCCTCTCGCGGCGGAAGGCGACCGCGTACCCCTGTGACCCGGCCGCGAGCGCGCGCGGCGCCTCGAGCGGCTCGTCGCCTTGCACGGGCCAGAGCCGGGAGGGCGCGGCGTCCGGGCTGTCGGCCGCGACCACGGCGCCGTCGGCGAGCCCGATGACGAACGGCCTCGGTCCCGGGACGTTCACCGGCGAGCGGATGGCCTGCTGCGCCGCGGTGAGGACGGTGAACCTGTCCTCGACGGGCGAGATGCTGACGATGTCGGCGGTCTCCGTGTTCGAGAACCGCTCGTTCCGCTCCCCGGTCGCGGGATCGATCTCGAGCCCGACGGCTTCCATCGGGCCCTTGGCGTAACCGACCACGAGCTTGCCCTGCTTCGTGGTCGTCACCTCGAAGGGGATGCTCTTCGCGACGAGCGGCGCCCACTGCTGGGGCTGACGCGCCACCCAGCAGGGCTTCGGCGGAGCCGGCGGCGCGGGGAGCGCCGCGCGCGCGATCTCCTGCGCGGCGCCGAGCGCGCTGCGCGCCGGCTCGACCGGCGCACGCCGGGGGCTCGCTGCGGAGAGGCGGCCAGCGAAGAAGGCGCCGACGCTCACGAGCAGCGCTGCCCCGCCGAGGCCGAGGAGCGACGACACCCGCACCGGTACCGGCGTGGAGAAGACGCTCCCGGCGCCCCGCGCCATGGCGCCGAGCCGGCCCGCGGGAGGTGGGTCACCGCGCCGCGCCGCGAGGGCCCGCGGGGCGAGGGCTGCGGGGCCGTTGCTCGATTGCGCGACCGCGCTGTTCTCGGCTCGCTGGTCCGACGCCAGGGTCCCCGACCCGAGCCGCGTGTCGGCGGCTGCCGGGCTGCGCTGCGCGCCCGGCGGCGCGGGCGGCGGGCTTGGCCATGGACGTGTCGCGGGCGGTGACAGCGGCAACTCCGGCGCAGGGCTGACTGCCGGCGCGGCGCCGACCGCGGGGGCGACCGGTGCGGCGCCGGCCGAAGGGATCGACGCGGGCGCGGGGCGCCCTGGCGGCGCTTCGACGAGGGGCGAGCGCTTGGTCGTCTCGTTGGGTGCAGGGAAGCTCGCCGTGGCGGACTCCTTGGTGTCGCTGCTCGGCGCGGAGACGGCAAAGTCGATCGACTCGCCGCGCGTGCGCTTCGCTGACGGAGCCTTGTCGTCGTTCACGGGCGCGTCGTCGGCGCCGCGAGGCAGGGGACCGTCGCCGGGGATCGCTGGGCTCGGCGGGTGCGGGACGGGGACCGTGCTCGTCGAGGCGGCGGCGCTCGCCGAGGCGGCGGCGCTCGCGGCGAGCGCTGCGTCGGCCATGGGAGCGGGGGGGCGCGCCGCTGCCGGCAGCGTTGCGCGGGGAGCCTCCGCAGGAGGGCGCGGCGGGGGCGCAGGGAGCGCTCCGAGACGGACGAGGGCCTTCGCGCCGGCCGCTGTCTGATCCGGCACCTCGGGCGCCCGTGTCTCCCCGAGCCTCCTCGGCGGAGCCGTGGAGACGCGCACCGGGACCGGGTGTGGCGGGGCCGAGCGTCCCCCTGCGCGCGTCGGTCCTCTCGATCCTGGGCTGGAGCCGGCCGGCGCTGGCGGGACTGCAGGCAGAGGCCTGCCGGCGCCCTGACCGGCGCCGCCCGCCGCGGCGCCGCGCCCCGGGTCCTGCGCTGCGGCGGCGGCCGGTGCGGCGTCGCGACCGGGAGGGCGCGGCAGCGGCTGGGGTGGCCTCGCCGTCGCGCCCGCGGCCGGCTCGCCGGCTGCTCTCGACGCCGCGCCCGGCCTGCTGGGCGCCGCCGTCGCCGGCCTGCTGGGCGCCGCCGGCCTGCCGGGCGCCGCCGTCGCCGGCCTGCCGGGCGCGGCCGTCGCCGGCCTGCTGGGCGCCGCCGTCGGCGGCCGCTTCTGCACCGCGGGCGTGTTGCCCTCCGCTTTCGCGCTCGCGCCGCCCGCGGTCGTGAGCCCAGCCATGGCGGGGAGCGGGCTCGCCAGGGTGTCGCCTCGCCCTTCCGACTCCGAGGGGAGCTTCGGCGCGCGGGGGATCACGGTCGCGCCCTCATCGCCCGTCGGCGCACCTTCGTAGCGGGGCAGCTGCGTGATCGCCCGGGCGACCCCTGCGTCGAACGTCCCGCCCGCCGCGGGCACGACGATCGGCGCGCTTTGACCGCTCGCGGGCGCGTTCTCCGGCGCCTCGACGCCCGTGAGGGTCCTCATCGACTCGCGCTTGCGCGGGGGCGGCGGCGGCGCTGGCGGCCGCGTCTCTGCGCGGCTGGCCTGCACCGCCGGCTTCCGGTCGTTCACGGGTCGGCTCACGGAGGCCGCGCCGGCGCGCGGACCGCCGCGGGCGGGTTCCGGATCGAGATCCTCGAGGAGATCGAAATCCAGATCCATGGAGCCGCTCTCGCGAGCTGCTTCCCTGTCCGCGGCGGACGCCGGCTGCTCCGGCGCCCCGGCGCCCGCCTCCGGCTCGCGCCCCACCTGGGCGGCGTCGGCGAGCTCCGGCAGCTGGGACGCCGGCGCCCACGCCTCCATGCCCTGGCGCCACACCAGCGTGGAGCCCGGAATGACGCCGGCAGCGAGCGCGCTGCGCAGCTCCGCGGTGCTCACGCGCCGCTGGACGCCGCGCTCATCCGTCCATCTCCACGTGTTCAACGGGGCCCTCTCCTCCAACCGCAGGAGCGCCGGAGCTTCACGACGTGATCCACGACGACGGGATCGTACCGCGCGTCGTTTGCAAAACGATCTTCTTTCGTCCGCCCGCGCAACCGCGCGCCCGTTCCTGACGAGGATCGCGCACTTCCCCATGAGCACCCCCCGCATCCTCCTGGCCGCAGCGGGCCGCGCCCTGGTCGCCGTCGCTGCGCGCGCGCTCAGCCCACCGGCCTGCACCGCTTGCGACGCCCGCCTCGCGGACGCCGGCGTATTTTGCGCCGACTGTGCGCGGACCGTGCGGCCGTCGCGCGCCCGTCGCGCGGCGTATCCGCTGCGAGGAGCGGCGGGCTCCTGCGTCGCCGCCGGCGCCGGCCTCGTCGCTTATGCCCCCTTCGCGGGAGCGCTCGCGGACGGAATCCGGCGTTTCAAGTACGAGGATCGTCCGGACCTCGCGCGGCCCCTCGGCCGCCTGTTGCTCTGCGCGGCGCTTGACGCCGGGATGAACGCCGACCTCCTTGTGATCCCGGTCCCGCTTCATCCGCGCCGCCTCGCGGAGCGCGGCTACAACCAGGCGGCTTTGCTGGCCGCGCATGTCGCTTTTGGCCTCGCGGCGTCGCTCGCCCCGCGGGCGCTCTGCCGCGTCCGCACCACCGCGCAGCAGGCGCAGCTCTCGCGCGACCTCCGCCTGCAGAACGTCGCGGGGGCGTTTCGCGTCCGCGAGCCGGAGCGGGTCCGGGGCCGGGGGATCGCGCTCATCGATGACGTGGCCACCACAGGCGCCACGCTCGCCGCGTGCCGTGACGCGCTCCTCGACGCGGGGGCGCTGTCGGTCACCTGCCTCGTCCTCGCCTCTGCCGAGGGCGGCGCAGACGACATCAGAAGCCCACCTCCGTCAGCGCGCCGCACTTGACGATGACGGTCTTTCCCTCGGCGAGCCACCGAGTCCCGTTGCGCGTCGGCTCGCCGAGCCGTACGAAGAACGGTCCGCAGCGCACCTCGATGGGCTGATTGCTGGGTCCCACCGCCACGCCCATCACGTAGACGGTCGCATCCCGGGCGGAGTTGATCTGGAGCAGGCCATGACCGCTCCGCAGGACCTGCGCGACGCCCACTGGCGCCGCGGCCTCGGCGCTGGGCGCCTGCGGAGGCGCCGCGGCCTCGGCGCTGGGCGCCTGCGGAGGCGCCGCGGCCTCGGTGCTGGGCGCCTGCGGAGGCGCCGCGGCCTCGGCGCTGGGCGCCTGCGGAGGCGCCGCGGCCTCGGCGCTGGGCGCCTGCGGAGGCGCCGCGGTCTCGGCGCTGTGTGGCGGGCGCGCGGACTGCGCTGCCTGTGCCGCGTCTTCGGTCTCGCTCGCCCGGGGCGGTGCCACCTCGGGCGCAGGCACGGCCGCATGCGTCGATGCTGCACCCGGCAATCTCGTGGGGCTGGACGCCGTGCCGCTCGCCGGCGGCGTCTCTCGGCCGCGTCCTGCCAGCTCCGGCAAACCCTTCTCCACCGTGTAAACGCCCAGCGTAAACACGAGGATCGCCGTCGTGAGCGCGATCCCGCTCGCGCCGAGCGGCGAGAGCGGCCTCGACGAGCGGCCCTCAGCCGGAACCGATGGCGGCGCGTCCGTCGAGAACATCGACGCGCAGTCTAGCGAGATCCCACGCGGCCGAGCCGACCTCTCCCTGCCCGATGGACGGTCTGCCCAGGCAGGATGGCGCACGTGTGTTCCCGCCGAATCCGCGCCCGGTACGGGCACACGCATGGTTTGTGTGCTGGAATACATTCGTGTCCGCTGTCGCACCATCACCGACGTGGGTTCACAGGAGCGTACCCCTCGGCCGCCGTGTGCTGGTCGCCGGGGCGCTCGACACCCTCGGGCTCCTGGATCGTTTCCTGTGGCTGCGCGCGAAGCTCCGGCTGCCCGTGCTCTCGGTATTCACCTACCACCGCATCGCGGAGCTCTCGGACGTCGTCGAGCTCGATCCAGGCGTCGCCGAGGTGAATGCGCGCGAGCTCGAGGAGCAGCTCGCGGTCATCAGGGCACACTGCACGATGGTGTCGCTCCGGGACGTGCGGCGCTTCGCGAAGGGGCGGAAGCTGCCGCCGAACCCGGTCATGGTCGCCTTCGACGACGGCTACCGGGACAACCACGACGTCGCGCTGCCCCTCCTGGAGCGGGCCGGGGTCACGGCCACGTTCTTCATCGCCACCGAGTACCCCGACAGGGGGCGCCTCTTCTGGTGGGATCGCGTCGCGCTCCTCATGCACCGCTGCCGGCGCGCGCGCGTCGAGATCGCCTACCCCGCGGCGCTCGTGCTCGAGCCGCGGCGCGATCCGATCGCGGCGGCGACGCGCGTCTGCCAGGCCATCAAGCGCACGTCCGGCCTCGACATTGAGCGCCTGTGGGACGAGATCGAGCGCGCCACGGGCGCCTCGATCGATCGCCGCGAGGAGCGCGCGCTCGCGGAGCGGACGATCATGGACTGGAAGCAGATCCGGGCGCTCCGGCGGGCGGGCATGGACGTGCAGTCGCACTCGCACAGCCACCGCGTGCTCCAGACGCTCTCGCCCGAGGAGGCCGCGCGCGATCTCGCGCGCTCCCGCCGCGTGCTCTCCGAGGCCCTCGGCGAGGCCGTACATGCGGTCGCGTACCCCGTCGGATACCGCCTCCACGGCGCGCTCCAGCGCGCGGTGCGGGAGGCCGGCTTCGAGCTCGGCTTCACCAACAACTCCGGGCTTTGTATGCTCTCGTCCTTCGACCCTCTGAACTTCCCGCGCGTCGCCATGGACCGCGGCCAGGTCGGCGCGCTCTTCAAGCTCAAGCTGCTCATCGGCCAGCGGGCGGGCTGCCGGGCTGGCCGCTGACCGCGCCGGCACGCCGCCGCTTCATCGACGGATCCGCCGCGGGCTCGACGCTGCCGCGACCTGGCCTGGCTCGACGCTGGAGCGATCTGGCCTGGGCCGTGCACGTCCACCGTCGCTGGGCCGGTTCTGCACGCGCGTCGCCGCAGCGGCCAGGAAGGGAGGCTCTCGTGAAAGGCACACCCCGTGGTCGCGGCTTCCGCTCCGCCATCGCCGTGCTCGGCGTCGCGTCGCTGGTCTCCGCCCTCCTCGCCGCGGGCTGCGGCGGCGCGCCGCCCGCGGTCCCCGCGAGGCCCGCCGTCGCGGCGGCCCCTGCGCAGCCCGCACCGCAGGCGCCGGACGGGCAGCAAGGGGCCTCCGAGCAGAGCGAGCGGCGCGAGCAGCGCGAGGCCCAGCGCGCGTGGTGCGTGTACCTCCAGGCGCTGCACCAGCGGGCCACCGACCGGGCGGAGAGCTGGCCGAAGTTCGAGGAATGCACCCGGAGCACGACGATGGCCTCGCCGAGCATGCTCCGCGCGACCGCGGAGTGCTCGCTTTCGGCGCTGCGGCGGTTCGACGGCGACCCCTTCACCGCCGCGTACGCGGCGGAGGTGAGCCGCTGCGGCTCGGAGGCGATGAGTGCCACCTCGCTCGCCCGCGCCGAGCTCGCCCCGTTCATGGCCGTCCTCTGCAGCCGCGCCGCCGGGTGCGGAGACCTCGATTACCACGCGTGCCGGCAGAGCCTGGAAGCAGGCATCGGGCCGCAGCTCGAGCGGGCGATCGGCGCGATGAACCGCCGCGGCCGACAAGAGGTCCGCGCCTGCTTCGGCAAGCTCGCGTGCGGCGGCGACCTCGGACCCCAGATCTCCGCGTGCCTCGAGCCCGTCATGGATGACCTGCTCTGGCTGCCGGGGTGAGCCGCCGGCGCGTCGCTCCGCTCGCGGGCACGGCCCGCGCGGCGCGGGGCGGCGATCACCCGGCGGCGGATGGCAGGCGGCAGCGCGCGATCAGGGGGACGTGGTCCGACAGCCCGGCGAACGCGCCCTTGTGCCCGAAGGGGTGCGTGCCCGCGAAGTCGATCCACTCGAGCCCCTCGCACGAATACACGTGGTCGAGGTGCATGCGCAGGTTCATGAAGCCGGCCGTGGGGAACGCCCGCGCCTCGCTCTCCGAGAAGCAGCGGACCTTGGCGAAGGCGTCGACGAAGCCGCCCTCCTCGCGCAGGAAGCGATCGACCGGCGAGCCCGGCAGCGAGTTGAAGTCGCCGACCACGACGAAGTTGTCGCTCCGCCGCTCGCGGCGGACGAAGTCGGCGAGCACCCGCGCCTCCTCGAGCTGATTCGGCCCGAACCCCATCCGCGCCTCGCCCGTCCAGAACTCCCGTGAGAACACGCTCGGCAAGCTGAGGTGGGTGTTGAACACGTCGAAGCTCTGCCCGCTCTCGTGCTCGAACGACACGTGCGCGCAGATGCGCGTCTGCTTCAGGCTCTTCACCCTCCGCCGGTGGGTGATGTCGTGCGGGCGCTCCGCGTTGTGGTGCCCGATGCGGAACGTGTCGCGCGCGATCACGGCGAGCCCCGTCGTGTAGATGTTCGTCCGCGAGGTGAGCCGGTAAGCGTGCGCGGGGAAGTAGTACGCCACGTACCGCTCGCGCCGCTCCTCGCGCCCCAGCGCCGCGTGCAGCTCGGTCATCAGGCGGTCGAGCTGCGTCTCCTCCGGGTGCCACCGCGGGTTCATCGTCGAGGAGCGCAGCGACTGGGTCTCCACCTCCTGGAGACACACGAGATCGGGCAGCGGCGAGAGCCGCGCGAGCGTCGTCGCGATCCGGGTGATCGCGGCGCTGGTGGAGGCGATGCCCCGCGTGCCGTGGCCGAAGTAGCGGACGTTATAGGTGATGATCCGCAGCGGCGTTATGCCGTCGCGGGGCGACGCGGCGCCGTCGCGATCGCGCTGCGCCGCGCTCGTGGAGGGGCCGTCCGGGGCCGCAACGTCGGGTGGTGAACCGCTCGAACCAGGTGGGAGGCGCCGCTCGGTCATGTATCCTCTCGCCCATGGGCAAGAACATCATCGTTTCCGAGGATACCATTCGTGACCTGCTGGAAGCGCATGCCTCCCTCTCCGCCTGGTACTACGAGCTCTGGTCGGCGCTGCGCGTCGCGAAGGCCTCGGCAAGCGCCCCCGATGATGCGGCTCGCGCGGCATTTGTCGAGCGGATGGCCGCGAGCTTTCCGGAAGTCGCCTCGATCGCTCGCTCCATCCAGGTGCCGAGGATGTTCGTCCCGCCGCCGCCCGCGGTGAGCATCCCCCCGGTCGCGACACCCGAGGCCGTCGAGGAGGCCCCGACCGCGATCGAGCCTGCGCCCGCCAGGCTCCGGGAGCTCCACGGCCAGCCGCCGAAGAGCCAGCCAGGCATCGAGTCGCCCGCCCCCGCCTCCTCGCAGCCCGCGATCGCCCCGCCGCCCCTCGTGGTCCCGTCGACGGTGAAATACGAGCCCTAGACCACGCGCTCACCGCGCGTGGTCGCGAGCTCAGCCGCCGCCCTGCGAGCTCAGCTGACGACCACACGCGCACCTCTCCCGAGAGACCCCCGAGATATCCTGCCAGGCAGCCAAGCTGCCGGGACCGTTCGCTCCACGGAGCGCGCTGCCCTGGCGCGGTGCCCCGTTCCCTCCGAGCGGGGCTCCGAGCGCGCGCCGCGGCCCGTCGGAGCGCCCGGGCGCCCGGGCGCCCGGCGCGATGGACCTCCGCCCGGGGCGCGCCGCGTCCATGACCGCGGCGGCGCACGCCGGATCCGACGGCGAAAGAGGTTGCCTCGCCGCGATGCGCCGGCAAGCTCGCCGCTCCGGCGCCTCGCTGGATCCACCAGCAGCGCGCGGTCCGGGGGAGATCGCCGTGCCTGTCTCGACGGATGGCGGCCGCCTGCGGCGGCTCTGCGCGGCGGCGCTGGCTGTGCAGCTCGGCGCCGCGTGCGCACAGCGCAGCGCGCCCGACGCCAGCGCGACCTCGGCGCCTTCGGCGACACCACCTGCCGGCCTGACGCCGCCCGCCCTCGGCCCGGCGCCGCCCGCCGTCGGCTCGGTGGTCGACGAGATCGCCCCGGTCTACCCGAAGGCCGACGGCGCGCCGGATCCGCTCGCGGCGCAGCTGTGCGAGGCGCTGCACGCGCTCCCCGCGCGGCGCAAGGCGGCGTGCTGCGGTGGCGGCGCGGGGTTCCACGCCGCGGCGGAGTGCACGCGCGCGCTGAGCTTCGCGGTGCGCGCGCAGGCGGTGACGCTCTCGCCCGGCGAGGTCGGCCGCTGCGTCGAGGGGATGGAGCGCTCGCTCGAGGGGTGCGACTGGGTCACGCCGCTCGCCGCGACGATCCCGGCCGCGTGTGAGGGCATCGTACGGGGCGCGCTCGGCGACGGGGCGCGGTGCCGGTCGTCGCTCGAGTGCGCGGGCGGGCTGCGCTGCGACGGCGCCGGCCCCACCGACGCGGGCGTCTGCCGCGCCCCTCTGGCCGCGGGACCCTGCGGCCTCTCCGTCGACGCGCTCGCCGCGGTCACCCGCCAGACCCGCTACGCCGAGGCGCACCCCGAGTGCCGCGGCCACTGCGCCGGGCGCGCCTGCGCGCCGGACGTCCCGCTCGGCGGCCGCTGCGAGGACCACGCCGCGTGCGGGCGGGGGCGCCGCTGCGTCGACGCGCGTTGCAGCGACGCGCCGCTCCCTCCCGCCGGCGCCGCCTGCCTCGGCGGCCTCTGCGCGCCCGGCGCGCGCTGCGTGGAGGGGCGCTGCGGTGCGCCGCGGGCCGAGGGCGAGGCGTGCGCGCGCGACGCCGAGTGCCGCGCCGCGTGTGTTCGCCCGGACGGCCGCGCCGCGGGCGCAGGCGGCGTGTGTGGGAAACGGTGCGCGGCGGCGCCTTGACGAGCGACGTCCGCCGCGCCCGCGTCGCGCCGGTTCAGGGCCGGAAGTGGCCCTGCGTCGCGCCCTCCCAGGGCGTCGCGAGGTAGGGGAAGGTGGGGAGGAACGGCGCGTCGTTCGCGGCGACGCCGTCGCCCGCGGCCCCGCCGAGCGCGCCCGTCAGGAGCAGCGAGAGCACGGCGTCGGTGACGTCCGTCTGCTCGCGATCGGTGCCGACCGTCAGCGCGCGGCCGTTCGGGAAGCCCGACGGCATGCCGAGATCGATCCGCAGCACGTCGCCGAACGTCTCGATGGCGTGCGCCCCGAGCGCCGCGGGCTTCAGGTTGAACGTGTCGACGAGGTCGGTCCGGCCCTGCTTCAGCGCCTCGGGATCGAAGGCCGCAAGGGGCTGGCCGGCCCGGTAAAGGCCCGCGAACTCGGCGTCGCGCACCAGCATCGGGTTCAGGAAGTAGGCGCCGAAATGGGCGAGATCGTCGCGCGGGTGTGTGCGGTTGTACTTGTCCCTGTCCTGCAGGCCGATGATCCACGTGTTGACGAGCGGCAGGCCGACCCGCGACACCTGGACCCACGGCCCGAGGCCGTCTTCCTTGCCGTTCGCGCGCAGGATCCGCACCTTGCGGCGGCTCGCCGAGGCCCAGATGCCGAGCGTCTGCCGGTCGCTCGCCCCCGGCGTCGGCGCAGACCCGCCGTTCACCTTGGCCAGCGGGATCTCGAGCGCGAGCGTGTGCACGTTGAAGCCGGCGAGGCTATCGCGGGCGGTGCACGCCGGGTGAGGCGCCGAGAGCAGCGGGCACAGCCCCGCGAGGTCGGACCCGCGGCCGAGATCGGCGTAGAAGCCGTCGTCGCGCGGGCCGACCCAGGCGCGCCCCTCGCCGCCCGCCATCTGCTTGAGGAACTTCGACGACGTCGCGAAGGCCGGGTAGCCTCCGCCGGCGATCCGGTAGGCGAGCTGGTTCGTCCGCCGCCCGACGTTCGGCGGCGCGACCGGCGCGTCGGCCAGGATGACCGTCGCCGCCCCGCCCTCGATCTTCGTGAGCGTGTACGTCTGCGCTCCGCCCGCGAGCTGCGCGAACAGCTCGTCGCCGCCGCTCGGGGCCGGGGTGAGCGCCGCCGGATCCGACGCGCGGTACGGCGCGGTCGAGAACCGGAACTGGTACGTCAGCGCGTCCTCCAGGCTCGACGGGCCGCGGGCGATGTGCACCTCGTAGAGCACGTCGTCCGAGAGCCCGTGGAAGCCCGGCCCGCCGGCGGGCTCCTGGTGCGGGACGTAGCTCGCCAGGATCACGAGATTCCCGCCTTCCACCCACGCGTACAGGTCGGTGTTGTCGGCGGCCGGGTCCCGCGCGATCGCGGGCGCCTCGCGGTGGCTCGACGCCGCGGCGAGGCCGGGTGCGCTGAGCGCGACGGACGCCGCGAAGACGGCGCCGGCGCGCGACGGTCGGTAGGTCATGCGTGCAGGTCCTCCCATTGCTCTGCTCGGGCTCACCGCCGGAGCAGGAACACCGAGCCCTTCCCCTGGGCGTCCCGATCCGCGAACGCGAAGACGTCGGCGCCCTTCGCGCGGTGCATCCCGCCGGGCTCGTCGCGCCCGGCGGCGCCGGCGTCGATCCGCGAGCGCGCGCCGGACGAGAGCTCGATCCGCGCGATCTCGCCGGCGCCTCGGACCACGTCGCGCGTGAGCACGAGCAGCGCCGCGCCGTCGAGCGTCAGCGCGATCCCGCAGGGATAACCGACGTGGAGCCCCGCGACGACCGGGCTCACGAAGCCGTCCTCGATCCTGAAGATCGTCGCCGTCCGGTCGGGGCTCGCGAGGGTGTCGCAGATGAAGACGTCGCCGTCGCCGGCGACGGCGACGCCGCTCGGGTCGACGAGCGGGCTCCCCTTGGCGATCGCCGCGGCGACCCCGCCGCGCGCCGGCAGCGCGAACACGCCGGGCTGGCCGTCCTCGGGGTCGCGCCCCGCGACCACGATCTGGTCCTCGCCGGACGGGCCGCGAGCGACCTCGAGGCCGCGCGCGTGCAGCCCCTCGCCGCCGGGGACCGGCGCGACGGCGCCGCCGGCCAGGTCGATCGCGAAGAGGCCGCCGGCGTCGGCGAGCGGCGCGCTGCCCGCGCCCGGATCGGCCACGAAGAGGCGGCCGCCGTCCGTGCTCGTCGCGATCCCGAGCGGCGCGACGAAGGGGGCGCCGACCGCAACCTCGGTCGACCTCGCCTCGCCATGGAGCCTGGCCTTGAAGACCCCGGCCGTCCCGTGCTCGTCGACGCCGGTGAAGTAGACGTGTGCCCCGCCGGGATCCGGCGTCGCGTCGAACGGCAGCGCGGGGGCGAGCGGCGCGATTACATACGACCCGCCGCCGCCCGTGCCGCCCTCTCCGCCTGTGCCGCTGCCGGCGGAAGTCCCTGCTTCCGTCCCTCCGGTGGAGCTCGCGCTGGTCCGTCCAGGCGTCTCCTCCGCGCGGCTGCACCCCGGGCTGCCCGCGGCGGTCGCCAGCGACGCCATCGCGCACAGCACACCGGCGCTCCGCCGGAAGTCGCCCCTGGCTTCCGTCATGCCTTACTCCTCCCGGCCGCTCGGTCCGTGCGCCCGCCTCGCGGCGCATGCGTCCGCCTCGCCGCTCGTGCGTCCGCCTCGCCGCTCGTGCGTCCGCCTCGTGGAGTCCCCGCTCCGCGGCGCACGCGCCCGTCCGCGGCGCGCGACCGCGAGGCGGTGATCCGCGTCGCGCGCGGCGCCCCAGCGCGACGGTTCTGCCACGGCCCTCCTGCGCCGAGTAGGCCTCGGCCGCGCCGCGCGCGAGAAAGCCGCGCGCATCCTGCCTCACGGGTCCGGGAGCGCCCGCCGTCGTTCGGGCCGAGGCGCGACGCCGCGCGGGGGCGCCGGACGGCGTTCCCCCGTCGACCCGATGTCGGTGCCGTTTTATAAAGATCTCATGTTCGATGTCGCTCGGTCAGTGTACGCGCGGGCGTTGGAGGACATCCGTGCGGCGGGCCTCTACAAGGAAGAGCGCACCCTCACGACGCCGCAGGGGCCGGCGATCCGGACGGAGGGCGGGCGCGAGGTCCTCAACTTCTGCGCGAACAACTACCTGGGCCTCTCGTCGCATCCGGCGGTGCTCGGCGCCGCGAAGCAGGCGCTCGAGTCGCACGGCTTCGGCCTCTCCAGCGTCCGGTTCATCTGCGGCACGCAGGACCTGCACCGGCGGCTGGAGTCCAGGATCGCCCGCTTCTTCGGCACCGAGGACACGATCCTCTACTCGTCCTGCTTCGACGCGAACGGCGGCCTGTTCGAGACGCTCCTCGGCGAGGAGGACGCCATCATCTCGGACGCGCTGAACCACGCGTCGATCATCGACGGCATTCGCCTCTGCAAGGCCGAGCGGCACCGCTACCCGAACGGCGACATGGCCGCGCTCGAGGAAATCCTCCGCAAGACGACCGGCAAGCGCCTCCGGATGATCGCCACCGACGGCGTGTTCTCGATGGACGGGTACCTCGCGCAGCTCGACACCATCTGCGAGCTCGCCGACAAGTACCGCGCCCTGGTGATGGTCGACGACTCGCACGCGACCGGGTTCATCGGGCCGACCGGGCGCGGGACCGCGGAGCTCTGCGACGTCATGCACCGCGTGGACGTCATCACCTCGACCCTCGGCAAGGCGCTGGGCGGGGCGAGCGGCGGCTTCACGACCGGCCGGCAGGAGATCATCGATCTGCTCCGGCAGCGCTCGCGGCCGTACCTGTTCTCGAACACCCTCGCCCCCGCGATCGCCGGCGCGTCGATCGCCGTGTTCGACCTCATCGACCAGAACGCCTCGCTGCGCCAGCAGGTGATGGAGAACGCGCGGCGGTTCCGGCAGGGGATGACGCAGGCCGGGTTCACGATCAAGCCGGGCATCCACCCGATCGTGCCCATCATGCTGGGCGAGGCGCGCCTCGCGAACGACATGGCGAAGGCGCTCCTCGCCGAGGGCATCTACGTCATCGGCTTCTCGTACCCGGTCGTGCCGAAGGGCGAGGCCCGCATCCGGGTGCAGCTCTCCGCCGCGCACGAGCCCGCGCACATCGACCGGGCGCTCGAGGCGTTCCGCAAGGTGGGCAAGCAGCTCGGGATCGTCGGCTGATCCTCAGTACCGGAGGATCACCTTCGGGTGGTTCGAGATCGCCTCCTGGAAGCTCGCCACGTCGTAGTCCTCGAAGTCGAACACCGTCCCTTCGCCCCGGTTCAGGATGACCTCCCAGATGAGGTCGTGGATGTTCGGATCGCGCGACTCGAGCAGGTGCCGCGTGATGTGCCACGTCTCGAAGATGCGGCGGCCGATCACGCTGTGCAGGCTGATGCCGTCCACGATGAGCCGGTCGAAGTTCTCGATCACCGCGTCGCCGCTCTTCAGGCCGAAGAGGATGACGTCGCCGCCGCGCCGCGCCGCGTGGATCGCGTTGTTGACGCTGCTGTTCACGCCGCTCATCTCGAGCACGACGTCGACGCCGACGCCGTCGGTCAGCTTCCGCACCCGCTCGGTCAGCTCGGGATCGCTCGCGTGGGGCCGCTCCGGGCTCGCCCGGTGCGGGCGCAGCACCACGTCGGCGCCCAGGCGGCGGGCCATCTCGGCGTTCCGCTCGGCCGGCTCCACGCCGATGACGTAGATCGCGCCCATCGCGCGGGCGATCGCGACCGCGAAGAGCCCGATGGTGCCGCAGCCGAAGATGGCCACGCGCTTGCCGCGCAGGTTCACCTTGGTGCACGCGTGCACGGCGTTGCCGAACGGCTCCTGCACCGCGGCCACCTCGGGGCGGATCCGGGTGATGTCGGTCCGCCAGAGGTTCTTCGCCGGCAGCTTCACGAGCTCGGCGAAGCAGCCGTCCTCGCTGATCCCGATGATCTTGTCGTCGGCGCACACGTGGGTGTCGCCGACGCGGCACTGGTAACAGGCGCCGCAGGCGATGTGGCTCTCGGTCGACACGATGTCGCCGACCTCCAGCCCGAAGGTCCGGCGCGCGTCGGTCCCGAGGTCGACCACGCGGCCGAGCAGCTCGTGGCCGATCGTGCGCGTCGACTTCCGGTCGCGATCGAGCGACCGGAAGATCATGTCCTTGAAGGCGCTGCGGAACCAGATGCCGCGATCGGAGCCGCAGAAGCCCGTCATGATCGGCTTGATCAGGACGCTCGCGCGGTCGTGGTAGTCCTTGCCCTCGTTGATCGCCGGGCGCTCGATCTCGGCCTTGGACAGCCCGACCGTGGACTCCCACGGGGACTTCTCGCGGTCGTACGTCAGCGCCCACATCCTGTCGCTCATGCACCTGGCTCCTGGTCGGGGCTCGAGGCGCACGAAGCTGGCGCCCGGGCGCCTCAGGCGTGTCTAGCGTGGCGCGCGGACGACCGAGCGCCCATCAGAAAATTGCGCTCAGCCTGTTCACTTCTTCTTCTCGAGGATCTTCTTCAGGTCGATCCGCGGCCGCGGCGCGCCGCCGTCCCCCGCGCCCGCGTCGTTGCCGGCGGTGGTGCCCGCGTCGTTGCCGGCGGTGGTGCCCGCGCCCGCGTCGTTGCCGGCGGTGGTGCCCGCGTCGTTGCCGGCGGTGGTGCCCGCGCCCGCGTCGTTGCCGGCGGTGGTGCCCGCGCCCGCGTCGTTGCCGGCGGTGGTGCCCGCGCCGGTCGCCGGCTTGGCGCCCGCGGTCGCGGTGCGGACGTCAGCGTCGGTCGCGACCGACGCGCGGGGGTCGTTCACCTTGAGCTGGATCCACCCGAGCGTGGGCTGGCCTGCGTTCTGGAACGCGACGAGCATCCAGTCCTGGTAGCTCGCCTTGAGCTCCACGATGGCGCCGTTGTCGAGCCGCGCGAGCTCCTTCGAGGCGATGTCCGCCGACTGGTACACGGGGAACGCCTGCTGCAGGCGCCGGCTCCCGGGCTGGGGCGTCATGGTCGGGTACGTCGCCACGTAGCCCGCCGGGAGGTCCGCCGTGGCCGGCGCCGCCACGGGCGCCGCGTCCGCGGCCGCGGCGTTCGTCGAGGGCTCCTCCCTGTTGCATCCTGCTCCGGCGAACAAGCTGCCCGCGAGCACCAGGCTCCACATCTCGACCGTACGTGCCATCCTCATCCTCCGTCGCCTCGGGCCGGGTGACTCGCTGCGTCGGCCATGAGGCCCGCGAACCGTACACGAGCGCCACGAGGAGCGCAGCTCCCCACACGCGCTCATTTTGGCAGGCTCAGCGCTTGGGTTGAGGGCGCGCGGGCGCCGGAGGCGGCGTCGTCTCGGCGATCGGCGGACGCTCGCGCATGCATCTGTCCAGGCCATCCTGGAGGCTCGCCTCGTGGGCGCCGGGGAGCTTCGGGCGGCCCATCACGTTCACGAAGAGGCGATCCTGCGCGATGCCGCCGCCGGGGCCGAAGCTCATCCACACGAACATCGCGCGCCCCTTGATGTTCTCGAACGGCACGCCCGCACCGAGCCCGCCGCGCCAGCTGCGCGAGTCGTGGCTGTTGTTGCGGTTGTCGCCCATCACCCACACCTCGTTGGCGGCCACCTTGAACGGGCCCTGCTGCATCCCGCAGACGCCGCCCCGGCAGGTGAGGCCCGGGCCGCAGTCCTCGCTCGCCACACACATCGTCTCGTCGGGGTTCGAGTCGTAGAGCGTGAAGTACGACTTCTCGCCGAGGAACTCGACGAACAGCTCCGCCTGCCGGCCCTCGTAACGGTACGGGCCGACGTGACAGTGCGGGACGAGCCAGCCGTTGAGGATGGGGCGGCCGTTGATGGCCTCCAGCGTGTCGCCCGAGACGGCGATCGTCCGCTTGATGAAGTCCTGCTCCTTGTTCTCGGGGAACTTGAACACCATCACGTCGCCGCGCGTCGGCGGCAGGCGCGGGAACAGGCGCTGGTCCGTCCAGGGGATGAGCGGGCCGTAGGTGAACTTGTTGACGAAGATGTGATCGCCGACCATCAAGGTCGGGATCATCGAGCCGCTCGGGATCTTGAACGCCTCGACGACGAAGGCGCGCAGGAGGAGCGCCACCGCGACGGCGATGCCGATCGACTCCGCGTACTCGCGCATCTCGCCCTTGCGCCAGCGGCCGAGGTGCTCGCCGATCACCCGGTCGGCGCGGCCGTGGGCGGCGTCGAACTCGTCCGGCTCGAACGTCTCGGCCGTCATCGCGCGCTCGAGCGCCTGGATCGCCTGCGCCACCTGCTCGCGCTCGCCGCTCGTCAGCTCGCGCTCGACCTCGCGCTTGCGGCTGCGCAGGATCCGGTGCGCCTCGTCGAGGAGCGCGGCGGCGTCCTCGAAGCGGGCGCGCGCCTTGGGCGGGATGTCCCGCCGCCCGCCGACGCCGATCGCCGACGCGAGGGGCAGATCGTGGCGGAAGCGCCAGAGGAGCATCGCGAAGATCGTGAAGAGCACGATGCCCGCCGGGATCTGCTGCTCGCCGACGAAGACGCGGAGCGGCTGGGCGCTTCCGCTGTGAGCCGGCGGGGTGAGCAGCCAGACGTTCAGCACCGCGAGCGCGAACGGCACGAGGCAGATCCACACGAAGTGGAACAGGAACCGCAGCAGCCGGCCGTCCTTGCCCCCCGGCGGGGGCGAGCCGCCGCTCGAGCGCGGCTCCGGCGAGCTTCCGCTCGGCGGCGGCGCCGGCTTGGCTGCGCTGGCGCGGGGCTCCGCGGCGGCGCTGCCCCTCATCGGGGCTCGGACATCTGCGCTCGCGGACCGATTGGCCGCGACCGACGGTACGCTGCTGGGTTGTTCATCGGGTCGCGGCGGCAAGAGAGAGCTTATGTATACGGCACCCCCCGCTGCGGCAAGTGCGCACGCGCGGAGGCCGACACGGGGTCCGTCGGCGGCATCGCTCTGTGCGTTCTGCGTGCGTTCTGCGTGCGTTCTCGTCGTGCCGGTCACGCCCCCGCCACGGCCGTCACGCCCGTCACGGCTGTGACGCCTGTCCCGCACGCTGCTCGCGTGGCGCTCGGCGCGTCACGGGGCATCGCCGACCTCGACGGCGTAGCTCACCAGGGCGGCCCGGTCGTCGAGGGCATACGTCGTCGGCTGCGTTCGCCCAGCCGCGCTCGTGTTGTCGACGACCAGGTAGTACTGCCCCTTGGGGAGCGGCAACGTGCGCCGCCAGGGGGCGCCCGAGTAGACGGGCTCGTCGTACAGGGGCGGCGTCGGCGGGGGCGTCGGCGCCGGCTGGGTCAGGTACACCTGGAGCCACTGCTCGGCGAGGATCCGCGGGACGAGGATCACGTCCACGCCGGGCGCTCCCTCGAGGGCGATCGTGAGCGTCACGGCCTGGCCGCTGTCCGTGATCTCCAGCGGGCCGATGTAGTCGCGCTGGTTCTGGTGCACCTCCGTCCGCTCGTTCGCCAGGAGCAGCTTGCCGTTGTCGCGGCGCTCGTACGGGGCGCGCGGCCGCTGCCCCTTCTCGATGACGCCGAGGCCGAGCTGCACCGCGCCGTCGTCGTCGCGGATGACGGTGAACCCGCGGGCGATCTCGGTCTTCACGAGCTGCGCGCCGAGCGCGTTGGCGTAGGCGCTGCCCTGGGCGAGCGACACGCCGCCGAGCGAGACGGCGGCGGGCTGCTCGATGAGCCGGGTCGTGAAGCTCGCCGCCGTGGTCGAGCGCTGACGGAAGTACACGTACATCGTGTCGCCATCCATCAGGAAGTCGTGGTCGTACTCGACGGCGGCGCTCGCGTCGAAGCCCATGCGCTTCGTCAGGTTCGTCCAGATCACGCCGCTGCCGCCGAACTGGAGGAACAGGTTCCCGTTCGCGAGCTCCTGGGCGACGCACGAGCTCGGGTAGAACCGGCCGGTCACCGGATCGTCGTCGCGGAGGCGCAGCGGCACGCTCCGCCGCTGCATCTCGGTGCAGAGCTGGCTCGTGGCGAAGGCGAGGATGGCCCGGCGGAGCGAGAGGTTGCCCGGATCGTTCACGACGCCCGGCATGACGCCGAGCGCGCCTTGACCACACGCGCCGCACACCGCCCCGAGCAGGGCGAGGCAGAGCGCGAGGCCGAGCGCGAGCCGCGCGGCGGTGCGGAGGAGCATGGGCGCAGCATAGTCGAAAGAGCGGCGGATCGAGTGCCGCCGGCGAGCGCCGGCGCGCGGCGCGCGGCGCGCGGTCCGCGGCGCGCGCGGCGACCCGCCCGGCGCCCGGGTGGTGGTAGGGTCGCCGGCATGGCGAATGTCGCAGTGATCGGGGCCGGCGCCTGGGGGACGGCGCTGGCGAAGCTGCTGGCCGACAAGGGCAACCCCACCGCGCTCTGGGCGCACCGCGGCGACCTGGCCGAGCAGATCGGCCGCGACCGCCAGAACCACCGCTACCTGCCGGGCGTGGAGCTGCCCGCGAGCCTGCGCGCGACGGGCGACCTCGAGGATGCGCTCCGCGGCGCCGAGCTCGTCGTGGTCGTCGTGCCGTCCCACGCCCTGCGCGAGGTGATCCGCGAGGCGGGCCGCCACATCCCGCCGGACGCGCTCGTCTGCAGCGCGACGAAGGGCATCGAGAACGACTCGCTGATGCTCATGAGCGAGGTGCTCGTCGACGAGCTCGGGCCCGAGATCGAGCCGCGGCTCTCGTACCTGTCGGGCCCGAGCTTCGCGCGCGAGGTCGCGGCCGGCCAGCCGACCACGGTGGTCGTCGCGGGCAGGAGCCAGCGCGAGACGCACGAGGTGCAGCGCATGCTCGCGACGGATCGGTTCCGGGTCTACTCGTCCGACGACGTCGTGGGCGTCGAGGTGGGCGGCGCCCTCAAGAACGTCGTCGCCATCGCGGCCGGCATCTGCGACGGGCTCGGCCTCGGGCACAATGCGCGCGCCGGCCTCATCACGCGCGGGCTCGCGGAGATCGGCCGCATGGCCGCGGCGAAGGGGGCGAACCCGCTCACCCTGGCGGGGCTCTCCGGGATGGGCGATCTGGTGCTCACCTGCACCGGCGAGCTCTCGCGCAACCGCACCGTCGGGCTCGAGATGGGCAGGGGACGGAAGCTCGAGGACATCCTCGCCGGCCTGGGGCACGTCGCCGAGGGGGTGAGGACGGCGAAGAGCGCGTACGACCTCGCGAGCAAGCTGGGCGTGGTCGCTCCGATCTCCGTCGAGGTGTACCGCATGCTCTACGAGGCGAAGCCGCCGCCGCAGGCCGTCGTCGACCTCATGACCCGCGCCCTCACGCGCGAGTGAGCCGCCGGGGCGCCGCGCGCGCGCGGGCGCTTTCTCGTGCTGCGCCCGCGCGTCGCCCCGCGCCAGCGTGTAAAGTGGCGCCGCGATGAACACACGCCCTCTCGTGAGCTTCACCTCCGCGCTTCTCCTTTTGGGCGTCAGCGGGACGGCCTCGGCCCAGTACGGCGCCCCTTACGGCGCGCCGCAGGGCGGGTCGTACGGCGGCCAGTACGGCGCGCCCTACGGCGGGTACACCTACGCGCCGCCGCAGAAAAAGAGCCAGCCGAGGTCGACGCCGCTCGAGGTCGGCTACCTCTACGCGACGTCGGTCGCCTACGGCATGGGGACCGGCGTCTGGATCGACGCGCTCGCCGGCATCGAGGACCCTGGCGTGCAGTTCATCGCGCCCGCGGTGCTCGGCGTCGCCGCGCCGGTCGGCGTCTACTTCCTCGACAAGCCGCCGATGCCGCGCGGCATGCCATCGGCGATCGCCACCGGCATGGTGATCGGCGCCGGCGAGGGGCTCGGCATCGCCTCCTACCAGTACGTCACGGCGAGGAAGGGCAAGGAGTGGGGGTTCCTCGGCCTCGCGACCTCGGAGGTCATCGGCTCCACCGTGGGCGGCGCCGCGGGCTGGGCTTTTTACGAGCTCTTCCGGCCGAGGCCTCAGACGAACATGTTCCTCGCCTCGGGCGCGGTGTGGGGCGCCCTCCTCGGCAGCGAGTTCGGGGCCGCCGCGAGCAGCGGCGGCTGGACCGAGGCCAACGACAGCATCTCGCTGGGCGGGCTTATCGGGTTCAACGTCGCGACCGCGGGCGCCGTCGGCCTGTCCATCGCCTGGACGCCGTCGTGGAACCAGCTCGCGTGGATGTGGGGCGGCCTCGGCATCGGCACGGTGGTGTCGTTGCCCATCTACTTCGCGTACATCGGCAGCGATCACGATCCCCGCCGCGGCCTCATCGCGCAGGGGGCCGCGGGCGCCCTCGGCATCGTGGCTGGGGCGCTGTTCCTCGGGCGCCCGGACCCCAGCGCCGACGTCGCCACGACCGAGCCGGAGGATCGCGGCCGGCCCCCGTTCGCGCGCGTGCTCGGCGGAGGTCTGGTGCCCTACCAGGGCGGCATGGGGGCGTGTGTCCTCGGGGAGCTCTGGTAGCCGAGGCCGCGGTGCGCCGGCCAACACGGCTGCATGAGGCCGCGGCGCGCCTGCTATGCTCCTCTCAATGCCGACCCTGAAGTATTTCGCCACCGAGGGCGCGCCACGACTCTACAGCGTCCACAAGCCGGTCACGACGATCGGCAAGGCGCTCGGAAACGACGTCGCGATCGCGGGGGCAGGGGTGCTGGACCATCACGCCCAGATCGTGTTCGACGGCCGCGACTTCGTGCTGGAGGAGTGCGAGCGCGACGGCGAGATCGCGATCAACGGCAAGAAGAAGCGGCGCGCCCGCCTGGTGCACGGCGACCGGCTCCAGCTCGGCGGCGTGGAGGTCGGCTTCTCGATGTTCGCCGAGGCGCCCAGCGTCCACCAGGCGCGGCTCCCGGACGACGGCGGCGCGGAGCGGCCCGCCCCGCTCCAGGGCTCGTCGGAGCTCGCCGGCGTCCGCAAGCTGTTCGCGTTCAGCGAGAAGCTCATCAACCGGCGCAGCGTCGACGAGCTCCTCGAGGCGATGCTCGACGACGTCATCGAGCTGACCCACGCCGACAAGGGCTTCCTGCTGCTCCTGGAGGGCGCCGAGGCGGCGGCCGACTCGGCGGCCCGCGAGGGCACCCCGGCCCTGGCCCACGTCGGCGGCGAGCGCAAGCTCGCGGTGCGCGCGTCCCGCAACGTCCGCAAGGAGGCGATCACCGACGCGGCCGGGGGGATCTCGGACAGCATCGTGCGGCAGGTGATCGCGTCGGGCCGCCCCGTGATCGTCTCCGACGCGCTCGCCGACACGCAGTTCGGCCGGAGCGACAGCGTCATCGCGATGAAGCTCTCCAGCGTGATGTGCGCGCCGCTCCTGTCGCAGGGGCAGATCATCGGCGCCCTCTACGTCGGCAACGACAAGATCAAGCACCTGTTCGACCGCGCGCAGCTCGACCTGCTCAGCATCTTCGCGTCCCAGGCCTCGCTCATCCTGCAGAACGCGATGCTCCTGAACGCGCTCAGGGCCGACAAGGCCAAGCTCGTCGCCGAGCTGCACGACAAGAAGTTCGGCGAGATCATCGGCGCCTGCCCGTCGATGCTCGAGGTGTTCCGCAAGCTGCAGAAGGTCGCGGCGACGGACATCAGCGTGCTCATCACCGGCGAGACGGGCACCGGCAAGGAGCTCATCGCGCGGGAGCTCCACCGGCGCAGCCAGCGCGAGGGCGGCCCCTTCGTGACGATCAACTGCGGCGCGATCCCCGAGAACCTCATCGAGAGCGAGCTCTTCGGCCACGTGAAGGGCGCCTTCACCGGCGCCATCGCCAGCCGCCCGGGCAAGTTCCAGGTCGCCGACAAGGGCACGCTGTTCCTCGACGAGATCGGCGAGCTCCCGCTGAACCTCCAGGTGAAGCTGCTCCGCGCCCTCCAGGAGCGCGTCATCTTCCGCGTCGGCGACTCGAAGCCCGAGAAGGTCGACATCCGCATCGTCGCGGCCACGAACCGGAACCTCGAGGAGGAGATCCGCACCGGCAACTTCCGGGAGGATCTCTACTACCGGCTCAACGTCGTGAACCTGTGGCTCCCCCCGCTCCGCGAGCGCGGCGACGACGTGCTGATCATCGCCAAGGTGCTGCTCTCGAAGTACGCGGACGAGCTCGGCAGCCCGGTGCGCGGCTTCAGCCCCGCCGCGCTCGCCGCGATCAAGAAGTACTCGTGGCCGGGCAACATCCGGCAGCTCGAGAACCGCATCAAGAAGGCGCTGGTCCTCTGCGATCAGGCGCTGCTCTCCGTGGAGGACCTCGACCTCGGGCCCGGCACGGAGACGGCCGTCATGCCGCTGGAGAAGGCGAAGGAGGAGTTCCAGCGGCGGTACGTGCTGGAAGCGCTCGAGCGCAACAACGGCAACCGGACGCAGACCGCGCGCGATCTCGGCGTCGACCCGCGCACCATCTTCCGCTACCTCGAGAAGGAGCAGAACCCGATGCCGAGCGGGGCCGGCGGCGTGGCCCGCGATCCGACCGAAGCGTGATGGAACACGATCCTGCGGGGCCCTTCGCGGACCCCTGTCCGACCAAGACCCGCACCGACCTGGAGTGGGACCGCCTCCTCGAGGCGCTCGCGGAGCGCTGCGCCTCGCGCGCCGGGAAGCGGCTCGCCCGGGCCCTCCCGTTCGCCTCCACGCGCGCCGAGGCGCTCGCCACCCTCGCGGAGGTGCGCGAGGCGGTCGAGCTCGCCCGGACCGGCGAGCCGGTGCCGGCGCGCGACGTCGCGGAGATCGACGACGCGCTCGATCGGGCGCGCATCGGCGCCGCGCTCGCGAACGAGGAGCTCCGCGCCGTGCTCGGCCTGCTCGAGGCCGCGCGCACGTCGCGGCATTACCTCCAGGGCCGGCGCCAGATCGCGCCCGCGCTCTACGCGGCGTGCGCGATCAACCCGGAGCTCGACAGCGTCGCGCGTGAGCTCGCGGCGGCCTTCGATCCGGACGGCACGCTCTCCGACCGCGCCTCGCCCCGGCTGGAGGCGCTGCGCGCGGAGCGGCGGGCGGTGCGCGATCGGCTCGTCCGCCGCCTCGAGGACCTCATCCAGAAGCACGAGGACATCCTCCAGGACCGCTACTGGACGGAGCGCGACGGGCGCTACGTGCTGCCGGTGCGCTCCGACGCGCACGAGCGCTTCCCCGGGATCGTGCACGCGACCAGCGCGAGCGGCGCCACCGTGTTCGTCGAGCCGCGGGTGCTCGTCGAGACGGGCAACCGGATGAAGATGGTCGACGCGGAGGTCGCGCGCGAGGAGCACGCGATCTACGCCGCGCTCACCGCCCGCGTGGCCGAGGACGTCGAGAGCGTCGCGGCCGCCGCGCGCGCGCTGGCCCACGCCGACGTGCGCGCCGCCGCCGCGCGGCTCGCGCGGGACCTCGACCTCACCTTCCCGGAGGTCCCGGAGGACGCGTTCGACGTGGGCCGGGGGGCGCCCGAGGGCGCGGCGCCGCGCGTCTCGATCGAGCTGCTCGGCGGCCGCCACCCGCTGCTCGCGCTCGACGGCGTGAAGGTGGTCCCGAGCGACCTCGCGATGAGCGCGGGCCGCGCGATGATCGTCTCCGGCCCGAACGCCGGCGGCAAGACCGTGGCCCTGAAGACGCTCGGGCTCGCGGCGCTCATGGTCCGCGCGGGCCTGCCGGTCGCGGCCCGGGAGGGGTCCCGCGTCGCGCTCTTCGACGTCGTGCTGACCGACGTCGGCGACGACCAGAACCTCCACAAGAACCTGTCGACCTTCAGCGCCCACGTGAAGAACCTGGGGCGGATCCTCGGCGAGACGCGGCCCGGCGCCCTCGTCCTGCTCGACGAGCTCGCCGGCGGCACCGACCCGCGCGAGGGCGAGGCGCTCGCCGCGGCCGTGCTCGACTCGCTGTGCGCGCGAGGCGGCACCGTCGTGTGCACGACGCACTACGAGGGCCTCAAGGCGCTCGCGCTGGGCGACCCGCGCTTCGAGAACGCCTCGGTCGGCTTCGACCTCGGCACGATGAGCCCGACGTTCCGGCTCATCGTCGGCGTGCCCGGCGCCTCGAGCGCGCTCGCCGTCGCGCGGCAGTTCGGGATCCCGGGCACCGTGCTCGAGCGGGCCGAGCGCTTCCTCACGAAGGAGGCGGTCACCTTCGAGCAGATGGTCGAGAAGCTGGCCGCCGAGCGGCGCGCGCTCGAGCTCGCGCGCGAGGACGCCGAGCGCGAGGCGGCCGCCTCGCGCGCGAAGCGGCGGGAGCTGGATCACGAGGTCGAGCGGCTCCGCGAGAAGGAGCGCGGCGTGATCACGCGCGAGAGCGAGGCGCTGCTCGCCAGCCTGCGGCGCGCGCGCGAGGACCTCCGGGCGGCGCAGGCGCGCCTGCGCGGCAAGCCCACCGAGGAGGACGTGCGGGCGGCCGCGCGCGCCATGGACGCGGTCGGGCAGAAGACGTCGCTCGGCGGCGAGCTCGAGCTGCGCCCGAAGGACGAGCCGCCGGCGCGGCCCGCGGTGGATCCGGCGGCGATCCGCGTGGGCATGCGCGTCTACGTGCCCCGGCTGCGGGCCGAGGCCGAGGTGGTCGAGGTCCTCTCCGGCGGGCAGCTGCGGGTCGCCGCCGGGGCGCTCAAGCTCACGACCTCGATCGCCGAGCTGCGCAGCACCGGCGCGCCGCCCGGCGCGGGCGCCCCGGCCGCCGGCGCGCCGCCGCGCCGCGTCGAGCTCGACGCGGCCGCGGATCCGGACGTCCCGATCCAGACGCAGGACAACACCCTCGATCTCCGCGGCCTGCGCGCGCACGAGGCGGTCGCCATGGCCGAGCAGTTCCTCGATCGCGCGCTCGGCGCGGGCCGCAAGGTCACGTTCTTCGTGCACGGGCACGGCACGGGCGCGCTGCGCGACGCGGTCCGCGAGGCGCTGCGCGCGAGCCCCTACGTCGCGCGCCTCCGCCCGGGCGGCCCCGGCGAGGGCGGCGACGGCGTCACGGTCGCGTGGCTGAAGTGGTGAGCGGCTGCGCGGCGCGCTCGGCGGTCCCGGTCGGGTGGCGGACGTGGTGAGCGGCGCGCCGCGCGCTCAGCGGTCCCGGTCGACGCGCCCGAGGTTCTCGGCGATCCGATCGAGCACGCCGTTCACGAACGCGCCGCTCTCCTCGCTGCCGTAGCGCTTGGCGAGCTCGACCGCCTCGTCGAGGATGACCGCGCGCGGCACCTCCGGGTGGTTCATGAGCTCCCACGCGCCGAGCCGGAGGACGTTGCGGTCGACCCGCGCCATCCGCTCCAGGCGCCAGTTGGTGCTCGCCTTGCGGATCGCCTCGTCGACGGCCGCGAGATCCCTGGCGACGCCCGTCACCACCTCGTCCGCGTACGCACGCCCCTCCGGATCGCCCGGCGTCTCGCGCCAGTAGGTCGCGAGGACGCGCGGCGCCGAGTTTCCGCCGGCCTCTACCGCGAACAGCATCTGCAAGGCCGCCTCGCGGCCGGTCGAACGCGCACCCATCTCCGAAACCTCTGTCTACAGGCCAGCGGCGTCCAGCGACGCGCCGAGCGCGAGCATCTCGATCGCGCTGACCGCGGCCTCCCACCCCTTATTGCCATGTTTCGTCCCCGCCCGCTCGATCGCCTGCTCGATCGATTCGGTCGTGAGGACGCCGAACGTGACCGGCAGCCCCGTCTGGAGCGACACGGTCGCGATCCCCTTCGTGACCTCGGCGGCCACGTAGTCGAAATGTGGGGTCGATCCGCGGATCACGGCGCCGAGCGCGATGATCGCGTCGACGCTCTTCCGGTTCGCGAGCCTCCCGACGATGGTCGGCACCTCCCACGCCCCCGGGACGCGCACGATCGACGTCCGCTCGAGCGAGCCGCCGTGCCGCGCGATGGCGTCGAGCGCGCCGTCGACCAGGCGGTCGACGATGAAGTGGTTGAACCGGCTCGCCACGAGCGCGAAGCGCGCCCCCGGCGGGACCACCAGGTTCCCTTCGATCACCCTCGGCTGAGCTTGCCCGGCCGCTTGCTGTGCCATCCGCCGTCCTCTCTCTTCCTTGGCCGCGCGTGGTGCGCGGTCGCGGCGCTCGCGATCCTCTCGGAGCGCCCTCGTTCTTCGGGGCCTCGGCGCGTCAGGCCTCGGCCTTCATCGACACGAGCGGCACCCGCTCGGTCACGGTGAGCCCGAACCCGGTGAGCCCCACGATCTTCGGCTGGCTGTTCGTGAGCAGCCGGATCTGGTGCACCCCGAGATCCGCCAGGACCTGCGCGCCGAGGCCGAACTCCCGCAGCGTCCACGGCTGCTGCGCCTGGAGCACGGGGGCGCTCTCGTCGGGCAGCGGGCCCTTCAGCTGCTCCAGCTCGCGGCTCAGGTCCCCCCGCGAGGGGATGTAGACGACCACGCCGACGCCCGTGCTCTCGATCGCGAGCAGCGCCTCGCGCAGGTTCGAGCCGCCGTCGAAGGGCGTGGAGCTGAACAGATCCGCGATGATCGAGCCGGAGTGCACCCGGCAGAGGATCGGCTCCGGCGTCGCGACCGCGCCCTTGGTCAGCGCGATGAACTGCCGCGGCTCGTTGATGACCTCGTACACGTAGGCCGACCACTCCGTGCCGGTGAGGTCGAGCCGCAGCGTCCGCTCGCTGACGCGCCGGACCATCCGCTCGGTCTGGAGCCGGTACTGGATGAGGTCCGCGACCGTCACGATCAGGAGCCCGTGCTTCGCGGCGAACGCCTCGAGGTCCGGCATGCGCGCCATGCTGCCGTCGTCGTTCATGATCTCGCAGATGACGCCCGCGGGCCGCATCCCGGCGAGGCGCGCGAGGTCCACGGACCCCTCGGTCTGCCCCGTCCGCACGAGCACGCCCCCGCGCCGCGCCTTGAGCGGGAAGACGTGCCCCGGCGTGACGAGGTCCTCGGGCCTGGCGTCGCGCCCGATGGCCACCCGGATCGTGTGCGCCCGGTCGGCGGCGCTGATCCCCGTCGTCACCCCCGTGCGGGCCTCGATGCTCACGGTGAAGGCGGTGCCGAGCGGCGGCCCGTTGCGCCCCGGCGCCGACATCATCGGCAGCTCGAGGCGCGCGACCTGCTCCTCGTCGAGGGCGAGGCAGATGAGGCCGCGCCCGTGCATCGCCATGAAGTTGATCGCCTCGGGGGTCACCGCCTCCGCCGCCATGCAGAGGTCCCCCTCGTTCTCGCGATCCTCGTCGTCGACCAGGATCACCATCTTGCCGGCGCGGATGTGATCGAGCGCGGTGTTCACGCGATCGAGCACCGCCTTGTCGATGGTCAGCCGGTGAGGCATCGGACCCCCGGAGGTCATGTCGTGGCCGAGCTTGCCGCTCGAGGCTGACAGAGCCTCACCAGAATCCCCCCGCGCGCAGCTTTGCGAGGAGTCGTTCGTCGTGATCCGCATGCTCTCCCGTATTTCCGCGCTCGTCGTCGCCCTCGCGAGCGTCTCCGCTCGAGCGGCTCCGCAGGCTGACGAGCGATGCGACCTCGAGCTGCCGCGCCACGTAGCGCGCGAGCACGTCAACTTCAAGGTTGACGGTCGTGCCCGGGCGGAGCTCGCCGAGCAGCGTCCGCTCGATGGTGTGCGGCACGAGCATGACCTCGAACCAGGCCGACGCGGCGCCCGCCGCGGACACGGCGTTGATCGTGAGGCTCGCGCCGTCTACGGCGATCGAGCCCTTCGGGGCGAGGTACGCCGCGAGCTCGGGCGGGGCGCTCATCGAGAGGCGGATCGCGTCGCCGGCGTGCGACCGCTCGGCGACGCGCCCGAGGCCGTCCACGTGGCCGAGCACCACGTGCCCGCCCATCCGCGCGCCGAGCGGCGTCGCGCGCTCGAGGTGGACCCGCGCGCCGACCGGCAGCGCGCCGAGCGTGGTGCGGCGGAGGGTCTCCGAGGACATGTCGCACTCGAACCCGCCCGGCGCGATGCGGTCGACGGTGAGGCAGGCGCCGTTCACGCTGATGGACTCGCCGAGCGACAGCGGCCCGAGGTTCGCCTCGATGAGCGCGCGGGCCACGGCGCCGCCGCTCCGGCGGCGGAGGACCCCGATCGTCTCGACAAGCCCGGTGAACATCGCCGAAGCCTCCTCCGCGCCTAGTCCTTCGACGCGCGGTGCCCCTGGCTGGTCAGGAGCTTGTCGATGAGCCCCTGCGAGTAGCTCGAGAGCTCGGTGAACACGACGCCCATCCCCTGGGGATCGTCGTGCACGCGCACGACCTCGCCGACGCCCTCGATCGTCTCGATGTCGTCCATGATCACGGTGAACCGGAGGTTCACCTTCGTCCCGACGGCGAGCGGCGTCTTCGACCGCACGAACACGCCCGTGCGGGAGATGTTCGTCACGTACTCGTTGATGAACGCGTCATAGGACTCGAACTCCTTGTTGATGGTGACGCGCTCGTCCTTGCGTCCCGTCTTCTCGCTGCTCTCCGGAGAACCCTGATCGTCCGCCATGGCGCCTTACCTGCCTTGCAGATCGAACTGCTCGAGGTGGTACTCCTTCCGGGGCACGAGATCGATCCGCCGCTGGAACAGCCGCTCCGCCTCCTGCACGGCGATGCGCTCGTCGTTCTTCAGGAGATCGATCACCGCCGGATGCGCGTTGACCACGACCGAGTAGCCGGGCAAGTTCATCCGCTCGCGCCGAATCTGCCGCAGGATCTCGTAGGCGACGGTCTGCTTGGACTGCAGCTGCCCCGTCCCGTCGCAGTAGAAACACGGCTCCAGGATCGTCCGCCCGAGGCTCTCGCGCGTCCGCTTCCGGGTCATCTCGATCAGGCCGAGATCGGAGATCCGGTTCAGCGTGGTCTTCGCCTTGTCCTTGGCGAGCAGCTCCTCGAGGCGGCGCCGCACCTTCTCCCGGTTCTGCGCCCGCTCCATGTCGATGAGGTCGAGGATGATCAGGCCGCCGATGTTGCGGAACCGCAGCTGATACGCGATCTCCTCGACCGCCTCGAGGTTCGTCGTGAGGATCGTCTCCTCGAGGTCCTTCGACCCCTTGCCGACGAACCGCCCCGTGTTCACGTCGATCGCGGTGAGCGCCTCGGCCTGATCGATGATCAGGTGCCCCCCCGACGGGAGCGGGACCTTGCGCGAGAGCGCGCGCTGGATCTCGTCCTCGATGCCGTACGCGTCGAAGATCGGCTCGGTCCCCTCGTAGAGCTCCACCGCGTCGGCGCGCTCGGGCATGAACATCTCGACGAAGCGCCGCAGGCGGATGTACTCCTCGCGGTCGTCGATCACGATCTTCTCGATGTCGTCGGTGAAGAGATCGCGGGCGGTCTTCAGCACCAGGTCGAGCTCGGTGTAGAGCACCGCCGGCGCCCTCACGCCGCTCTCCCGCTTCTTCGCGACCTCGCCCCAGAGGCGCACGAGGTAGCCGACGTCGGCCTTCAGCTGCTTCTTCGTGAGGCCCTCGGCGAGCGTGCGCACGATGAGCCCGCCCTGCGGGGGCTTCATCGCCTCGATCGCGTCGCGCAGCCGGGAGCGCTCCTTCTCGGAGCCGATCCGCTTCGAGATCCCGATGTGATCGACGGTCGGCAGGTACACGACGTAGCGGCCGGGCAGCGAGATATGGCTCGTGACGCGGGCGCCCTTCGTCCCGATCGGCTCCTTCGAGATCTGGACGATGACCTCCTGCCCCTCGCGGACGACCTCGCGGATCGGGGTCGATTTGGAGATGCGCGGCGGCTCGTTCTGCCAGCTGCGCGAGCTCTGCTGGCCGCGCGCGGCGCTCTTGCCCTTGCCGTCCCGCGCCTGGTCGCGCCCGCGCGCGCGCTGGTCGCGCCCGCGCTGCTCGCGGCCTTCGCGTCCGCCTTGCTGCCCTCGTCCGCCGCGATCGCGCCCTTCGCGAGGTGCCTCGCGCCCCTCGCGAGGTGCCTCGCGCCCTTCGCGCGGCGCCTCGCGCCCCTCGCGCGGCGCCTCGCGCCCCTCGCGCGGCGCCTCGCGCCCCTCGCGCCCTTCGCGCGGCTCGCGTCCTTCGCGCGGCTCGCGTCCCTCGCGCGGCCCGCGTCCCTCGCGCCCTTCGCGCGGCGCCTCGCGCGCCTCCGCCGGTGTTCCCGACTCGAGCGCAACGCCGGTGCCCTCCAGGTTCGCGCGCCGGTCGCGCGTCCGGCCCGAGCGGCGTACGCGCGCCTCCCGCCGTCCGCGCGGGCTGCGCCCGTTGCGCGCCCGTGCTGCCGGCGGCACCTCCTCGCCTGGGGCCTCCGGCGCGGCCGCCTTCTCGGGGGCCGGCGGCGCGTTCTCCTCCTGTCCGACCGGCCATTCGCCGGAGGCGCCGTGCAGGACGGGCTCGTCGGGCGCGCTCTCCGCCCGCGGCTCCGCCTCGCCGCTGTCCGAGGCGCCGCTCGGCGGCTGCTGGCGCTCCGCGGCCGCGCTCCACGCAGCGACCTCGGGCTTCGGCGAGGCAGGCTCGATGTCGTACGCGGGCGTGTCGAGCTCGTCGTCCTCCTCGGGCTCGGAGCCGGCTTCGTCGGCATCGGCGTCCGACGCCGCGACCAGCTCCTCCTCGGCCTCGTCGTTGTCGTCGTCGTCGTCGTCGGCGCCTGGCGGCGCGACCAGCTCCTCGTCGTCGTCGTCGTCGGCTTCCGCGTCCGCCTCCACGGCGTCTTGCGCGCCGTCGATCTCCGGCTCCGGGTCGTCGGCGGCGTCATCGAGCGCCACCATCGTCCCCACGCCAGCGAACGCCTGTCCGGAGGGGCTTCCGAGCACGTCGAGCGCCGTGGGCAGCTCGATCGGCACGTCGCTGGTCTCCTCGACGGTGCCTTCCGCCTCGAACCCCTCCTCGGCGCCGAAGTCTGCTCCGCCGCGAGGATCGTGGGGCTCGGCCGCTGCGTCGGGGCTCTCCGGCGCGGCTTCTGCGTGGGAGATATCGTGGGCTTCGTGCTCTTCGGGCTCGGGCCCGGGCGCCTCGCTGGCGCGCGCGGCGCGGCCCCTCGAGGACGCGCGTTCCTCCTCGGCGGGGCGGCGGTGCCCGGCCAGGTACGCCTCGAAATCGTCGGGCCGGATGAGGTCCTCGACGTGCAGGAAGGCGGCTCGCTCGAGCCCCACGTCGATGAACGCGGCCTGCATGCCGGGCAATACGCGGCTCACCTTGCCGAGGTAGATGTTTCCGAGCGTCCCCTTGGAGCTCTCCCGCTCGAGATGCAGCTCAGCGATGATCCCGTTTTCGATCAGCGCGACCCGTGTCTCGCGGATGTCCACATTGATGACGAGAAGGTTCTTTCCCATGTCGGATGCCGCACATCGGCGGCGCCGCCAAGCGTTACCACGGGTTGCTCGGTCCATGAAGGCGCAACCCGGCTCGCGCTGCGCGATTGAGGGGGCCGGGTGAGGAAGGACGCCGAGGCAGGCCGGCCGCCACCCCGTGAGCTGCCTTGCGCATCGGCCGCCGCGCCCCGGCGGGGCGCGGCCTTTCCGCCCTTCCGGCGACCGGACCAGCCCGGTTCATGGAGCTCCAGGCCGATGCGCCCGCCCCGGCGCGAGCGCTCTCCCGGGCGGTCCCGAGCCGGCGGTCCCCCCGAGCCGCGCTGCCGGCCCTCCCTGGGCCGCCCTCGAGCACACCTGGGTGTGTTCGGCTCAGGCCCTCGGCCTCGGGCCGGCATGCCGTCGCCCGTACCGTTCCGCGCGCCGCCGCGCTCTCCCCGACGACGCTTGCGGCACCGGCGCGGCCGAGCCGTGCCGGAGGCGAGCGCCTCGCGATGCAGCCGCAGCAGATTCCGTGGACGTCGCGCGGCCAGGGCGACAATCCGGTGAGGGGCGCCCAAATGGTCAAAGGGGGCAGCCTTCCGGCGCCCCCTTCCGCGTTGACCTGGTGTTGGTCAGCGCCTCAGTCCGCCGCGCACAGCGGCTCGTCGTCTGCACCGCAGTTGTTGGGGCACTCGTCGCAAATAACGCACTTGCGGAGGGCGTCGTGGGCTGCGACCGCGTCCTCCGGGGCGCTCGTGCGGCACGCTTCCGGGCACGCCGCAGGATCCTCGGCCTCGGGGCAGTCGTCGAGACACTCCACCAGAGCGACACATGCGGGGATGTCCCCGCAGGCGTTTCTGGCGTCGTCGCACGCCCCGGCCAAGGCACACTCGTAGCAGCCCGTGGCCGTCTCGATGCCGCACTCGTCCGCCATCTCATCGCAGGTCATGGGCCCCGAAGAGGTAGAGCTCGTGGGGCTCCCGCCTGCTTCACCGCCTGCGCCGCCGTTGCCGCCCGAGCCGCCTGCGCCTCCGCCGCCCGAGCCGCCGGCGGCTCCGCTCCCGCTGGTGGTGCTGCCTGCCGAGCCGATCTGGTCGTCTCCGCACGCTGCGAAGGCGCAGACGGAAATCAAAAACGCAGCGAATCCCCAAGATTTCATGCTCAATACCTCCACAGAACCCAACCGACCCCTCATTCGTCGACTCGGCGACCCCCCAACGCTCGGCATGCCCGCCACACCACCCGGTTTCCTGCGACTGGCCCCCGGGTGCACCTGTGCAGATCGTTGGTCAGAGAGAAGCATCGCGCGTGGAGATCAAAGAAAACCAGCCACGCAAGGCGTTTTTACACGTTCGGGATCGACCGCGCAACGGCGTCGCTCGGTTCCGCGCGCTGCTTCCCAGGCGGACTATGCGAGGGTGGTAGGCGGATCTCGCGTTGCGTAGGGGGGCCACGTCGCCGGCGACCTGTCCGAAAATTCTGCTAAAGCGGGATGTTTCCGTGTTTCTTCGGCGGGTTCTTGTCCCGCTTGTCGCGCAGGAGGTCGAGGGCCCGGGCGAGGCGAATGCGGAGCATGCGCGGGTAGATCACCTCGTCGATGAAGCCGAGCTCGGCCGCCTTGTACGGGTTGGCGAATTTCGCCTTGTAGTCCTCGACGAAGCGTGCGCGGGCGGCGGCCGGATCGGCCGCCTGCTGGATCTCCCTGCGGTACACGATGTTCACCGCGCCTTCGGGGCCCATGACCGCGATCTCGGCCGTCGGGAAGGCGAGGTTGTAATCGGCGCGGATGTGCTTCGAGGCCATGACGTCGTAGGCGCCGCCGTACGCCTTGCGGGTGATCACCGTCACCTTGGGCACGGTGGCCTCGGCGAACGCGTAGAGGAGCTTGGCGCCGTGCGCGATGATCCCGCCGTATTCCTGGTCGATTCCCGGCAGAAAGCCGGGCACGTCGACGAGCGTCACGAGCGGGATATTGAAGCAGTCGCAGAAGCGGACGAAACGTGCTGCCTTGATGCTGGCCTTGATGTCCAGGCAGCCGGCGAGCACCTGGGGCTGGTTGGCGACCACCCCGATGGGCGCGCCCCCGATCCGGGCGAACCCGACCACGATGTTCTGCGCGAAGCGCTCGTGGATCTCGAGCAGGCGGCCGTCGTCGACCACGGCGCGCACGACCTGCTTGATGTCGTACGGCTTCGACGACTCGGCCGGGATCATGGCGTCGAGCTCCGGCACCTCGCGGTCCACCGGGTCGGTCGCGGCGCGGCGCGGCGGATCCTCGGTGTTGTTCGAGGGCAGGAACGAGAGCAGCTCACGGACCTGCGCCAGCGACGCCCGGTCGTCCGGGGCCGTGAGGTGGCATACGCCGCTCCGGGAGGCGTGTGTGGCGGCGCCGCCGAGGTCTTCCTTGGTGACGTCCTCGTTCGTCACCGTCTTGATGACCTCGGGCCCGGTGATGAACATGTAGCTCGTGCGCTCCACCATCAGGATGAAGTCGGTGATGGCGGGCGAGTAGACGGCGCCGCCGGCGCACGGCCCGAGGATCGCGCTGATCTGGGGGACGACCCCGCTCGCGAGTGTGTTGCGGAGGAAAATGTCGGCGTAGCCGGCGAGCGACTCGACCCCCTCCTGGATCCGCGCGCCGCCCGAGTCGTTCAGCCCGACGACCGGGGCGCCGATCTTCATCGCGAGGTCCATCACCTTGCAGATCTTCGACGCGTACGCGCCGGAGAGCGAGCCGCCGATCACGGTGAAGTCCTGGGCGAACACCATGACCTTGCGCCCGTCGATGAGCCCCCAGCCGGTCACGACGCCGTCGCCGAGGACCTTCTGCTTGTCCATGCCGAAGTCGGCGCACCGGTGGACGACGAACCGGTCGATCTCGACGAACGACCCCGGGTCGAGGAGCAGGTCGATGCGCTCCCGCGCCGTCAGCTTGCCCGCCTCGTGCTGCTTGGCGACGCGGTCCCGTCCGCCCCCCTCGATCGCGCGGCGGTTCATGTCGTCGAGGCGAGCGAGCGCCGGAGGTCTCGGGGCCGTCGGGTCAGCCATCCCCGCGCCCTACCATGAACCCCGCTGGGATCGAAATCCCGGCGCGCGCGGCCAGGTGCGACAGCGGGGCAAAACCGGCAGAAACGTGCGATGCGGCGATAGGGCGCTGCGGCGATGCGGGACCGACAAGGGGGACGACAAAAAATGACCGTGCTCGGCGGCGACGTGATCCCAATCTCTTGCGCAGGCTGGGGGACACAACGTAACCTGGTCGACGCTCAATTCTCGCTGGGAAATGCAGGAATTTCCGACACGTAGACCGTCTGCAGGCTGGAACGCCGGGGCTGCGAGCGCCGCTGCATCCCTGGCGCACGGCGGCTCCGCGCAGGGCAGCTCGGGCCGGCGTGGCAGCAGGGCGGCCGCCGATCGCGGCGGCTGATGTGCGGCGCCTCGTGAGATGCGCGCGGGCCAGCGTCACCGTCGGGGCGGGAGCGCGCCGCCCTCCCGCCTCGCGGGACCTGGAGATCCGCGGCCCCGGCGTGGCCTTCCGCCTCGCGTTGCAGGGTGAGATCGTTTCGGACGAGAGGTCGCTCGAGTGAAGCTGGCTCAGACTCGTGAGGCTCGTGCCCTGGCCGTCGCCGCCGTGGCGCGAGGGCTCATCGAGCCCAACGCCCTTTGGGACATGGCCTGCCGATGGACCCTCGGCGGCGCGGCGACCCCCCAGGAGCTCTTCGAGGGGCTCCTCTCGCCGGAGCAGCTCTCGGTGCTGCTCGCGCCGGAGGGGCGCAGCGCGCCCGCGGGGCGCGCCCTCGCGCCGCACGCTCCGCCGCCCGCGGGGCGCGCCCACGCGCCGCACGAGCTGTCGCCCGCGGCGCGAGCCCTCGCGGCGCATGATCTGTCGCCCGCGGCGCGAGCCCTCGCGGCGCAGGATCTGCCGCCCGCGGCGCGAGCCCTCGCGCCGCACGATCTGTCGATCGACGATCCGGACGCGCTGCGCTTCGACACGCAGCGGGACATCGACCTGCCCGGCGAGGACGTCGTGGCCGATTTCCCGACGCTCGCGACCGCGTCCACGCGCGCCGTGAACACCGGCGGCAGCCGCTACGAGGTGGGCGAGGCGCTCGGGGCCGGCGGCGCCGGCAAGGTGGTGAAGGCGCGCGACCGGGAGATCGGGCGCGTGGTGGCGCTGAAGACCCTGAAGCCCGGGGCCGAGGCGGACTCCGCGGTCGGCAACCGCTTCCTGACGGAGGCGCGCATCACGGCCCAGCTCGAGCACCCGAACATCATCCCGGTCTACGACCTGGGCACGCTCCCGAACGGGCAGCCCTACTACTCCATGCGGGTCGTCAAGCGGCAGAGCCTGCAGAACGTGCTGACGAACCCCGAGCTCCGCAAGCAGTGGCCCCTCGTCCGCCTCATCGGCGCGTTCGTGCAGATCTCGCGGGCGCTGGCCTACGCCCATCGCCGGGGCGTCGCCCACCGCGACATCAAGCCCGAGAACGTGCTCCTCGGCGACTACGGCGAGGTGTACCTGGGCGACTGGGGCAACGCGAAGCTGCTCGCGAGGGCGGAGGTGGCCGAGCCGATCACGATCGATCCCGCCGCGCAAGACTTCGGCCGGAAGCGGCACGAGGCGCTCGCGAGCGCGCTCTCGGGCACCCCCGGGTACATCGCGCCGGAGCAGATCCGGGGCGATCACGCCCGGATCGATCACCGCGCGGACATCTTCGCGCTCGGCGTGGTGCTCTACGAGATCCTCACCGGCGAGCACCCGTTCGACGCGCCGACCGTGCTCGCCGTGATCCTCGCGACGCAGACGCGCGACCCGAAGCCGCCGCGCTCGATCGCGCCGAGCTGTCCGCTCCTGCTCGAGGACCTCTGCCTGGCGATGCTCGCGAAGGATCCCGGCAAGCGGCCGCCGACCGCCGACCGCGTCGCCGCCGAGGCCGAGGCGTTCCTCGAGGGCGCCAAGGAGCGCATGCGCCGGCGCGAGGAGGCGATCAAGCTGTGCGAGCTCGCCAAGGCCCCGCTCGAGCGCGACCGGCGGCTCGACAGCGAGCGCGAGCGGCTCGTCGAGGAGGCGCGGCAGCTGCTCAAGGACGTGAAGGCGTACGAGCCGATCGAGCGCAAGCGCGCCGGCTGGCAGCTCGAGGACAAGGCCGCCGAGGTGGAGCGCGAGCAGGCGCGCGCCGCCGCCGAGGCGATCGATCTCTACACGAAGGCGCTGGCGTACGACCCGGATCTGGTCGAGGCGCGCGCTGGGCTCGCGGATCTCTACTGGTCGCGCGCGGTGCGGGCGGACCAGGAGCACCAGCACGCGGCGCGCATCTACCACGAGGCGCTCGTGGCGGAGTTCGACGTGGGGCGCTACGCCGCGCTGCTCACCGCCGACGCGGTCGTCTCGGTCGAGTCGTCGCCGCCGGGCGCCAGCGTCGTCGCGTACCGTTACGTCGAGAAGGATCGCATCCTGGTCGCGAGCGACGAGCGCTCCCTCGGCCGCACCCCGCTCCGCGAGGTGCACCTCAAGCCCGGCAGCTACCTCTTCATCCTGAAGCGCGCCGGCTACCGGGACGTGCGTTACCCGCTGCTGCTCAAGCGGGGCACCCACCACCGCGTCGAGGTGAACCTCTACACCGACGCCGAGATCGGCGAGGGGTTCGTCTACATCCCGGGGGGCACCTTCATCGCGGGCGGCGACGCGCAGGCGTACGATCCGCTCCGCCGCGCCGAGCTCCACGTCCCCGACTTCGCGATCGCGAAGTTCCCCGTGACGTTCCGCGATTACTGCGAGTTCCTGAACGAGCTCGAGACGCGCGATCTCGACCTCGCGCTCCGGCGCGCGCCGCACGGGACGCGCGGCTCCGAGGGCTACGTCGCGCGGCCCGCGAGCGGCGGCGGCTGGGAGCCCTTGCCCACCGTGGTCGAGGGCGACGCGCAGAAGCTGTTCCCGGCCGAGGAGGGGCACCTCTGGAACCTCCCCGTCATCCTCATCGACTGGTTCGACGCCGCGGCGTATTGCCGGTACCGGAGCGAGCGCGACGGCCTCGAGCTCCGGCTCCCCACCGAGCTGGAGTGGGAGAAGGCCGCGCGCGGGACCGACGGGCGGTTCTACCCGTGGGGTGATCATTTCGATCCGACGTTCTGCCTGATGCGCACCTCGCGCCCGTTCCTGTCGCAGCCCGAGCCGGTCGGGACCTTCCCCATCGACACGTCGCCCTACGGCGTGCGCGACATGGCCGGCGGCGTGCGCGAGTGGGTCGCCGACGTGTACGGGGAGCGATCCTGGGTGGAGACGTCGGGCGAGCCCGAGGCGGCCGCGGACGCCGGCGGGGACGCGCCGCCGTGGCGCATCTCCCGGTCGGGCAACTGGGCCGCCGACTCGCAGCAGTGCAGGAGCGCGTCGCGCACGCGCTTCTTCGGCGTGGCGCGGGCCTTGAACCTGTCGTTCCGGGTCGCGAAGCCGCTCTCGCGCGGCCCGGGCCGCTGAGCCGCCCGCTCAGCCGGGGGGCTCGGCCGGAGGATCGACGTACTCGACCTCGACGCCGCGGTGCGTGCGGAGGACGGTGCGCCCTGGCCGGCGCTCGACGACGTACTCGGGGCCGATGGGCACCTTGCCCATCCCGCCGGGCGTATCGACGATGAGCTTCGGCAGCGCGATGCCGGTGAGCCGGCCCTGCAGCTGCTCCATGAGGGACACGCCGCTCGCGAGCGGCGTGCGCAGGTGCGCGGTGCCGCGCACCGGGTCCATCTGGAGGAGGTAGTAGGGGCGCACGCGCCAGCGCACGAGGCCCCGGAAGAGCGCGGCGAGCGTCGCGGCGTCGTCGTTGATCCCGCGCAGCAGCACGGTCTGGTTCATGACGGGGAAGCCATGATCGGCGAGCCGCTGGCACGCGCGGCCGGCCGCGGGCGTGAGCTCCTTCGGATGGTTGAAGTGCGTCATCACCCAGAGCGGGTGGTACGGCCTGAGCGCGCGCACGAGCTCCGCGGTGATCCGCTGCGGCAGCGTCACCGGCACGCGCGTGGCGAGGCGGATCGTCTCGACGCTCGGGATCTCGCGCAGCCGGGCGATCAGCCGCACGATGCGATCCGTCGAGACGGCCAGCGGGTCGCCGCCGCTCACGATCACGTCGCGCACCTCGGGGTGCGCCTCGAGGTAGGCCATCGCCGGCGCGAGGCGCTCGAGCGCCACCGCGCCGCCGCCGTCCCCGACCATGCGCGAGCGCGTGCAGAAGCGGCAGTAGACCGCGCAGCGATCGGTCGCGAGCAGCAGCGCGCGATCCGGGTACCGCTGCACCAGATGGGGCGCGACCTCGTGCGCGATCTCGCCGAGCGGATCGACGAGATCCCCGGGCACCTCGGCGGCCTCGTCCGCGAGCGGCACGCATTGCCGGCGGATCGGGCACGCCGGATCGGCCTTGTCGCAGAGGCCGAGGTAGTAGGGGGTGACGCGGATCGGCAGCCCGGCCTTCTCCGCGCGCCGCGCGCCCGCGAGCTCCTCGGGCGTCAGCGAGAGCGCCCGGTGGAGCTCGTCGGCGCTCGACAGCGCGTGGCGCAGCTGCCAGGTCCAGTCGTTCTTCCGCGGCTTCACGCGGGCCGGGCGCGCCGCCTCCTGGGCGCTCGCCGCCGGCGCGGCGGGGCGCTCAAGGCTCGCGGCGGCGCGGGCGTCCGCGCCTGCATCGCCGGGCCGCCGGGTGAGCTGCGCGGCGGTGACGAGCCCGCTATCTGCCGGCATCGGTCGACGGTGTCCCGGCGTCGCTCGTCTGCGCCGGCTGCGGCGCGGGCGGCTTCGTGGTCTCGGGCTGCGGCGTGCTCCCGGGCGCCGTGAGCTGCCCCGGCAGCTTCACCGAGGCGAGCGCCGCGTCGTTGATCTCGACGGGAAATTTCTTCCGCAGCTCCTCGTCGAGCGCGCGCTCCTGGTCCTGCATCGTCTGCTGGAGGATCGCGACCCGGATGGAGCGCTCGGCCTCGGCGAGCTCGCGCCGGTGTCCGGCTGTGAGCCCGCTCAGGCGGACGATGTAGAACCGACCGTCGGCCTCGACGAGCTCGTCAGCGACCGCGCCGACGCTGCCGATGCGGAAGGCGGCCGCGCGGACCGGCTCTGGCACCTGGGGGTGGGCGCCGCGCTCATCGCCGGGCGCGCTGACGATGCCGAGCTCCCCCGCGAGGTCGAGCGGCGCGCTCGCGGCCCTGTCCTTCGGCGCGGTGAGCGAGTGCTTGAGGAAGAGCTCGCCCCACGCGCTGCTGCTCGCGGCCTTCTGCGCCTCCTTGAGGACCTTCTCCCCGAGCGCCCTGTCGCCGACCACGATCGCGGCGACGCGCCTCCGCTCCGGCTCGGTGAACTTCTCGGCGTTGGCCTCGTAGTACGCGCGCACCTGCGACGCAGGGATGTCGGCCGGCGCGGGCAGCCCCTTGCGCGCCTGGGCGATCATCGCGTCGCGGAGGATCTGCCGGCTCGCGTCCTCGACGGCGGCGTCCTTGTCGAGGCCCCGCCGCCGCGCCTCGAGCGCGAGCAGCTCCGCGTCGATGATCTCGCTGAGCAGCTCGCGGCGCCGCTCCTTCGTCTGGTAGCGGAGCCGATCGAACTGGTCCATCCGCTCCAGCGTCCTGCCGAAGTCGCCCAGGGTGATCACCTTGTCCCCGACCTTCGCGAGCGCGCGCGCCGACTGCTCGGCGGAGAGCCCGAGCACCGGCTCGCCGGCGTCCATCGGGACCTGGAGAGCGGGCTCATCACACGCGGCCAGCGCGGCGAGCGAGAGGGCGAGCAGGGATCGTCGCGCCGTGGCTCGGATCATTGCAGGCTCGGGGTGTAGCACGGTTTCATCGCAGCTCGAGGGGGCGCGGGGCCCTTCGCGACGGCGCGTCGCGGGCCTTGCGGCCGGCGCGTGTGTCCGCGAGCGGCGCGCCCCGCCCGTTGCGCCGCACCCCGCGCCGGCTCAGTCGACGATCGTGCCGATCTCCTCGCCCCTGCAGACGCGGAGGATGTTGCCGCGGGTCATCAGCTTGAACACGCGGATCGGCATCTTGTTCTCGCGGCAGAGCGTGACGGCCGTCGAGTCCATCACCCCGATCCTGTCCGCGAGGAAGCGGTCGTAGCTCAGGTGCGCGAACATCTGCGCGCCCTCGTGGCGCACCGGGTCGCGGTCGTAGATGCCCTCGACCTTGGTCGCCTTGAACAGCGCCTGCGCCTGGATCTCCATGGCCCGCAGCGCCGCGGCCGTGTCCGTCGAGAAGAACGGGTTGCCGGTGCCCGCGGCGAAGATGACGACGCTGCCCTTTTCCAGGTGCCGCATCGCCCGGCGGCGGATGTACGGCTCGGCGACTTGCCGGATCTCGATCGCGGTCATGACGCGCGTCGGCACGCCGGCCTTCTCGAGCGCGTCCTGCAGGGCCAGCGCGTTGATCACGGTGGCGAGCATGCCCATGTAATCGCTCTGCGAGCGATCCATCCCCGCGCTCGCGCCCTTCAGGCCGCGGAAGATGTTGCCGCCGCCCACGACAACCCCGATCTGCACCCCCATGCGTTGCAGCTCGGCGATCTCGGCGGCGACGTGGTGGAGCGTCTCGGGGCGTATGCCGAACCCGCCTTCCTCGCCGCAGAGCGCCTCGCCGCTCAGCTTGAGCACGATGCGGCGGTACTTCAGCCCGGCGGCCGGGCGGGGGGGAGGGGGGAGGAGGGAATCCTGCTCAGCGGCCACGGTCGCACCTCGTAGTCGGGACCTGCCTCGAGGGCAACGAGCAACGTGCGTCTCGGCCGCCCGAGCGGCGTTCGCCGCGGGAGGACACACCTGGCGAGCGGCGGTTCGCCGCGGAGGACACACCCGCCGAGCGGCATGTACGTTGCGTTTGGCGGCGGCGGGCGCTAGTCTCGGGCCCCCTATGGCGCGTGTGACTGTGGAAGACTGCCTCGAGCGCGAGGAAAACCGTTTCGCTCTCGTCGTGCTTGCGGCCAACCGGACGCGGCAGCTCATGAAGGGCTCGGATGCCCTCGTGAAGACGAAGAACAAGCCTGCCGTCACCAGCCTCCGAGAGATCGCGGCGGGCAAGGTGCACTTCCACCGGAGCTCCCACGAGGTCGTGTCCGAGTGGCTCCAGCAGATGAACGCTGGCGGCCAGCGTTGAGCGCCCAGCGGGTGATCGCGCCCCGGTGAGGTCGCGCTCCGAGGGGCTTGCGCTCCGGGGGCGCGCACCGGTGGTTGCGTTCGCGCTCGCGCTGCGTGGGATCGGTCGCCTCGCATGAAAGGGGCAACCACGCCGCGGTCAACGCGCGCTTCAGGCTCCGGCCAGCGCCGCGACCTGGAGCTCGAAGCGGGAACGTCGGCCCACTACGAGGACCCGGCGTATTACACGAAGACGTACGCGCGGCGGACGGACGACGTCCGCTACTACGTCGAGCTCGCCGTGACGTCCGGCGGACCGGTGCTCGAGTACGGCTGCGGCAACGGACGGATCACGCTGCCGGTCGCGAGGGCGGGGGTCGGGATCACGGGCGTGGACCTGGCGGCGCCGATGCTGGACGACCTGCGCGCGCAGCTCGATCGTGAGCCGCGCGAGGTCCGCTCGCGCGTGAGCCTGCGCCGGGGCGACATGCGTGCGCTGCAGCTACGACGCCGCTTCCCGCTCGTGATCTGCCCGTTCAACGCCTTCCTGCACCTCTACACGCGAGCCGACGTCGAGCGCTTCCTCGCGCGCGTGCTCGCGCACTTGACGCCACGGGGCGAGCTCGTCTTCGACGTCTCGCTGCCCGAGCCGGCCGAGCTCGCGCGCGACCCGGACCGCGCGTACGCCACGCCGCGCTTCCGGTATCCAGCGAAGGACGGCCCCGGCGAGGTCGTCCGGTACACGGAGCGGTTCGACTACGACAAGGTCCGGCAGATCCTGTTCGTGTCCATGGAGTTCTCGCCGGTCGGCGGCGGCGAGCGCTGGATGACGCCGCTCGCCCATCGCCAGTTCTACCCGCAGGAGCTCGAGGCCCTGCTCCACTACAACGGCTTCGAGATCTCGGAGCTCGGCAGCGATTTCTCCGCGGCGCCGCCCGACAACCAGACGAGCATGCTGCTCTACCGCTGCCGGCCGCGGCGCTCCTCTCGGGTTGCCCGCCGCCGCGCCTAGGTGCACGGCTTCCCGGCTGCCGACCGCATGCGCCCCAGGTTGGCCGCTGCCCACCGCTGCGGCCAGGTCTGCGATCAGCGTCGCCGCGCACGCACGCTCGGGGGCCTTTCCCGCCTCAGCCCGACCGCAGATCGGGGGCCCCCCGGCGAGGCTCAGACGCCGATGTAGAGCCGGTGGGCGAAGTTGCGCTCGAGCTTGGCCCGCAGCACCTTCTCGGCCGCCGTCTCGATGTCGTACTCGACGCGCTTGAACTCGAAGCGCTTCGTGTCGCTGTCGTAGATCGTGTAGCTCGCGCGGTTGTCGTAGTCCCGCGGCTGTCCCACCGAGCCGACGCTCACGATGTACTTGCGACCCTGCTCGAGGTGGAAATCGACCGCGGGCAGCTCCTCGACGCTGGTCGGCGTGAGCGCGAACACCTTGCACAGGTGGGAGTGGCCGATCAGCGTGATGTGACCGAGCTCGTTCCACATCGGGAGGCACTCGCGCGCCTGCTCCGGGGCGAAGATGTACTCGAACTCCTCGAGGCGGACGGGCGAGCCGTGGCACAGGTCGACGTTGATGTCGGTCAACTTCTCCTGGTACGTCAGGCTCCGGAGCCACGCGGCGTTCTCGGGGGAGAGCATCGCGGCGTGGGTGTCAAGCGCCTGCCGGGCGGCCTCGTAGTAGTACGAGTAGTCCATCCGACCGGCGACGGCCGCGTCGTGGTTGCCGAGGATCGTCTTCCTGGCGACCTTTCGGACGAGGTCGGCGCACTCGTTCGGCGAGCCGCCGTAGCCGACCGTGTCCCCGAGGCAGTAATAGACGTCGATGCGTTCGTGCCGATACGACTCGAGCACAGCGCTGAGCGCCTCGTAGTTGGCGTGCGTATCGCTGAAGATCCCGAGTCTCATTTCGACGCGAGGGCGGAGCTTAGCACGAGGGCCTCGAAGCTACGTTAGTAATTCAACCCCAGATTCGCGGATTCACAGCCGGTCGGTCTAGTCTCGTCTGCCTGGTCAGCCTGATCAGCCTGATCAGCCTGATCAGCCTGGGCCTGGCCTGGTCCGGGTCTGCCCTGGACCAGGCTGGGCGTGTCGGCTCCTTAGAGCTACGACACCGACCGAGCCCGCCGCTGCGCCCCGGGCCCCCCGGTTGAAGGGGGCTCGAGGCCGGCCGCTCTCTGCTCCGGGGCGTCCTTCTGGGACGTTCCCGGCGCGACGATGACGAGCGGCCATCCGCATCGGAGGAGAATAGCGTGGGGCCCATGAATACCAAACAGAACGGAGCAGGATCCCCACCGATTTCCCCGACGCACCCGGTCGAGGCGGCTGGGGCTGGCGCGCCGCCTCCGCCGCCGGCCGTCGAGGATCTCGCGGAGGGGTGCGTCCGGTTCGTGGAGCGCGCCCTCGGCGTGCGGCTTGATTATCGGCCGGAAACGCTGCCTTTGCTCGACCACTACCTCGACCAGGCGCGTAGGGCGACGTCGGAGCGGGTGGAGACGTTGCCGGTGGTCGCGCACATGGCGGGCGTCTACTTCGGCGAGGTCATCCGACGCCGGTACCCCTCGTGGTGGCGCATGGATGGCGACGACCCGACGTACTGGCAGATCGAGCTCGAGGCGGTCTACCTCGCGTTCAGCCCGGTGATCTTCGTCCGCGAGGCGCTCACGCGCGACAGCGCCGCCGAGCCCGCGCGGGGTCTCGCGGAGGAGCCCCTGAGCGGCGATCCGGCGGGGCTGGAGCTGCAAGACGACGACCGCGAGGCGGTCGCGGCCAGGCTCGCGGAGCTGCCGCCGGTCTCCGAGGACGAGTACTACGCGCCGTCGACGCGCCTCGAGGTGATCGACATCGCTGTGGACGCGATCCGCTCCCGGCGGCTCGCGGCGGGCGAGGAGGCCGACTCCGCGCTCGAGCCGGGCGACTACGACCGCGGCGACGACTGACGCAGCGGCCCCGCGCGCCGGCGTCGCGTCGCGCGCGATCGTCGCCGGAGATCGCGGCGCCGCAAAGCCACGCGGCGCGTGGGACGTGCTCCGGCGGCGGCGAGCGGTGATATCGTCGCCAGCGTGTTGTGGGTCCTCTTCGGGCTGTTGCTCCTCATCACGTGGGCGGCGTACTTCACGTTCGGCCTGTCCACCGCGATCCCGATCGCGGCGAGCGTCGTCATCGCGCTCGCCGCGGTCGCGCTCTTCGTGTACCGCCGCGTCGGGGCGCGCCGCGCCGCGACCGCGCTCGAGCGGGCCATCGTCCAGCAGGGGGCACAGCAGGCGCTCAACGCGCGGCCCGAGCGCCGCGCCGAGATCCAGGAGCTCCAGCGGCAGATCCAGGGCGGCATCAGCGCGCTGAAGAGCTCGAAGCTCGGCAAGGGGAAGAAGAACGGCGGCGCCGCGCTCTACTCGCTGCCCTGGTACGTCATCATCGGCCCGCCCGGGGCAGGGAAGACGACGGCGCTGAAGCACTCCGGCCTCGTCTTCCCCTACGCGCACCCGAGCAGCGGGGGCGGCGTCCGCGGCGTCGGCGGCACGCGGAACTGCGACTGGTGGTTCACCAACGAGGCGATCCTCCTCGACACCGCGGGGCGCTACACGACGGAGCAGGACGATCACGACGAGTGGATCGCGTTCCTGCAGTTTCTCCTGAAGTACCGGGCCCGGCGCCCGCTCAACGGCATCCTCATCGCCGTGAGCGCGGCGGACCTCATCGACGCGAGCGAGCAGAGCATCGAGCAGATGGGGAAGAAGATCCGGGCGCGCATCGACGAGGTGATGACGCAGCTCCACATGGTGCTGCCTGTCTACCTCCTGTTCACGAAGTGCGATCTCATCGCGGGCTTCTCCGAGTTCTTCGGCGACATGCGCAAGAGCGACCGCGCCCAGGCGTGGGGGGCGACGCTCAAGCTGAGCGCGGACAAGAGCACCCCCGGGAGGCTCTTCGACGCCGAGTTCGACGCCCTCACGAAGCAGATCCACGGCCGCGCGCTGAAGCGGCTCGTGACGGAGCGCAGCCGGGAGGTGCGCGAGCGCGTCTACCAGTTCCCGCTCGAGTTCTCGGGCATCCGCCGCAACCTCTCCGATCTCGTCTCGACCATCTTCATGGTCAACGCGTTCCAGGGCACGCCCATCTTCCGCGGCTTCTACTTCACGAGCGGCACGCAGGAGGGCAAGCCGCTCGACCGGGTCCTCCAGCGGATGGGCCAGGCGATGGGGATCCGCCCGCAGGAGGCCGTGGCGCAGCAGAACGTGGAGTCGAAGAGCTACTTCCTCCACGACGTGTTCATGAACGTCGTCTTCCCGGACGGCGACATCGCCGCGAGGAGCGCGAGCGAGGTCCGGCGGCAGCGGATCGTTCGCGGCGCGATCAGCGCGGCGGCCGCGGCGCTCGGGGTCATCCTCGCGATTCCCAGCGTCGTCTCGTTCAGCAACAACCGCGAGCTCCTGCGCGAGGTCGAGGCGGAGGCGCGCGACGTCAGCGCGATCCAGTGGGGCGATCCCCGGCTCCTCTCGGACAAGCTGGCCGCGCTGCGGCCCGCGCTCCTGCGGCTGCGCAGCATCGACGAGGCCCGGGAGGAGGGCGCGCCCGACGGGATGGGCTGGACGATGTACCAGGGCCACGCGGTCTACCCCTCCCTGGTGAGCGTCTACGTCTCGAGCCTCCAGGAGGGCTTCGTCAAGCCGTGCAAGGCGCGGCTCGAGGCCAGGCTCAAGGGCGTGAAGGGCGAGCAGTACCTCGACGAGCGGAACGATCTCAAGCTGTACCTGATGCTGAGCGACGTCGAGCACCTCGACGTCCCGTGGGCCGCCGGGAGGTTCACGAAGCTCTGGGCCGAGGTGCTCCAGACGACGTCGAACATCCCGGAGACGGAGCTGACGGCCCAGCTCGCGGGGCACGTGAGCTATTACCTGTCGCTCATCAAGGAGCGGAAGGTCACGCCGATCCCCCGGCAGGAGGAGCTGGTCGCGAGCGCGCGCGCGACGCTCCAGGCGGTGCCGGTGCGGAAGCGCTACTACGACCTGTTCGTCACCTCGCTCAGCAAAGAGAAGTACGACCCGACCGGCGACAACAGCCGGGCGAACCGGAAGTTCCCTCCCCACACGCTGGGCGACATGTTCAGCGACCGCCCGGACGTGCTCAAGGTCATCGCGAGCAAGCTGTACAACGAGAAGAAGCTCTGGAAGGAGGTGGACGGCCCCTACACCGAGAAGGGGCACTTCGAGGTCGTCGGCAACTTCGCGGACAGCGTCGGGCTCTTGAAGAGCGAGGCGTGGGTCGTCCCGCTCGCGCCCGGGGAGGAGGCCGCGATCTCGACGCACCTGGAGGGCGTCGCCGCCGAGTACAACGCCCGTTACATCGCGCAGTGGGTCGACTGGATGGCGGACCTCCACGTGCGGCCCCCGGCCAACCTGAAAGAGGCGAAGGCGATCTACCTGGAGCTCGCCAAGTCGGACTACCCGTACCTCCGCATCCTCCGCACGCTCGAGGACAACACCCAGTGGAAGCGGGATCGCGACGCGTTCAACAACCCGACCTTGAACAAGCGCCTGAACGAGCAGATCAACCAGAGGGTCAAGCAGCGCACGGGGTTCCAGGTCAAGATCGACATGTCGAAGGTGGGCGATCGGCTGAACGCCATCTCGATCGAGTTCAAGCGGACCGTCGAGTTCGGCATCCCCACCGCCCCGAGCGGCTCGGCCCCGATCACCGACACGTCCCTGTCGAGGTACGTCTCGCTGCTCAACTCCCTGCGCGACGAGATCCAGCGGCTCGAGGATCTGAACCCGAACGTCGACGCGCGGCTCATGACCGACCGGCTGGTCGACGCGATACGGCAGACCGAGGCGCTGCTCCAGCCCTACGACGAGCGAGCCAAGACGCTCCTGCGCCCGCTCTTGCTGAACCCGCTGCAGGTCGTGGCGGCGCGGCTGCCGCCGCCCGCGTCGGTCTCTCGCGTGCCGACCGCGCCTGCCGCCGGAACGCGCTGAGCGGGATCAGAGCTCGATGCGGATCTCGTCGCGGCCCGGTTGCGCCGCGCCCGTCGCCGGGTCGAGCGTGAGCGCCATCTCGACCGCATCCTCATCGTTGTCGCTGTAGTAGCGCGGGCGTACGCCCGTCACGGTGAAGCCGAGCTTCCGGTAGAGCCCGATGGCGGCGCGGTTCGAGCGGCGCACCTCGAGCAGGACGAGCCGCACGTGTTCCTGCCGCGCATACTCGAGGGACTGTTGCATCAGCCCCGTCGCGAGCCCGCGGCGGAGAGCGGTCGGGCAGGTGGCGATGTTGAGCACGTGCAGCTCGTCGACCACGTGCCACGCGATGAGGAAGGCGAGCGCGCGCTGCGCCTCGCGCGCGACCCAGCAGCGCGTCCAGGGGCGGCGCAGCTCTTCGCGCGCCGAGAACCGCGGCAAGCCGAAGGCCGCGGACGCGATCGCGTCGATCTCCTCGAGCGTGGCGTCGTCGGCGGAGTCGGCCGTCAGCTGGAGCATCGAGGCCGAGCTCGTCCTCGCTTCACCCGTCACCGCGCCACCTCCGTCGCGCAACCGGAGACGATCTGCACCTGCCCCACCCGCCCGCTCTTGAGCTTCTGGCACGCTCCTCCGACGAGCTCGACGACCGCGGGAGACTTCCATCGCCAGCCGTCCTCCGCGTCGTACGGGACCAGCTCCTCGTCCAGGTAGACGTTGGTCTGCCCCTCCTCGGGGGGCGGGTCGACGAGGTCGAGCTCGCAGGACACGACGATGCTGGCGATCCGCGAGAGGACGTTCCCCAGCGTGTCGAGGTCGTCGACCTTGAAATAGAAGGGGCTCACGAACTGCGCTGCGCCCCCGGCGAGCGCCATCTCGTCGAGCACGTCGCCGTAGAACTCGCTCCCGGGGATGCCGACGACGTAGACCTCGACGCCGCTCGCCGCGAGCCGCTCGATGGCGGCGACCGTGTCGCCGCGGTCGAGGCACCCTTCCGGCCCCGAGGGACCCGAGGGCGCGCAGCAGTTCTCCTCGGGGCACTGCTGCTCGATGTTGGCGATGCACCCCTCGGCGTCGCATCCCGCGGAGCTGTTGCAGTTCGGCCCGCCGTCGGTCGCGAGCACGACGACCGTCTTGCCCTCGAGCGCCTCGAGCTTCGGCGTGAGCGCGGTGAGCGTCGCCGCGGTCGGCGTCCCGCCGAGCGGCGTGACGCGCGTCGCCGCGCGGAACCGCGAGGTCGTCGTGCGGCCTTCCTGACGATCCGCGAAGGGATCGCCGGGCGTCACCGGGAACACCTCGCCGCCCGCCCGGCACGGCGCGCCGTCGGTCGCGTCCAGGGGGAACACGGCGGCGCCGACGTTGATCAGCGGACCCAGGTTGCGCACCAGGTCGACCGCGGCCTCGTGCACCCGGTCGTAGCGGGTCGCGCGCCACGAGACCGGGCTGAGCATGCTGCCGGAGGCGTCGAGGACGAAGTAGAGGTTCGGCGCGTCGGTGATCTCCACCTCGTGGATCCGGTTGCCGCAGAGCCCCCCCGCGTCGGCGGGCGGAGGTCCGCTCGGGTCGTCGGGCCCCACGTTCAGCCCGTCGTCCTCCGGCTCCTCGACGCTGTGACCGCTGCCGCTGCGCGGCGGCGGCTTCGCGCTGTCCTCCTCGCACGCCGCCAGCGCCGCGCAGATCGCGAGCGTGGCCCCGACGCAGCAGGCCACGCCGCGGACCCTGGCCCCCTGCTTCGCGGCGGTCCCCATCGGGAGCAGCGTACCACGGCCGTTCGCGCCGGCAGCGCCGGCGCCTTGTCCGCGCAGGCGGCGCCGGGCGCGCTCAGGGCTCGCGGTAGAACCTGGGTACGCGGCGCGAGATGCTCGTCAGGACCTCCCACGGGATCGTCCCCGTGAGGCCGGCGATCTCTTCTGCGCTGATCGTGGCGCGCCCGAGCGGGCCGTCCTGCGCTCCGAGGAACACCACCTCGTCCCCCACGCGCGCTCCCGGGATGTCCGTCACGTCGAGCATGGTGAGGTCCATCGACACGGTGCCCGCGATCGGCGCGCGCTGGCCGCGCACGAGCGCCGCCCCGCGGTTCGAGAGCTGGCGGTTCAGGCCGTCGGCGTACCCCATCGGCACGGTGGCCACGACGCTCTGCCGCGCGGCCTCCCACGTGTGGCCGTAGCCGATCCTCTCTCCCTTCTCGACCGTGCGGAGCGCGACGACCTCGCTGCGCACCCGGATGACCGGCTTGAGGTCGGGCGCGAGCCCTGGGCACGGCGAGATGCCGAAGAGCGCGACCCCTGGCCGGACGACGTCGAGCCGCGCGGCGGGGAGGCGGAGCATGGCGGCGCTGTTGGAGGCGTGTCGCAGCCGCGGCGTCAGGCCGAAGCGCCGCGCCCGCTGCTCGATCTCCTCGAAGCGCCGCATCTGCTCGATCGTCACGCCGAGGTCGTCGGCGTCCGCGCAGGCCAGGTGGGTCATGAGCCCTTCGAGCCGCACCTCGGGGTGCTTCGCGAGCGTCGCGAGCACGGCGTCGAGCTCCGTGGGCGCGGTGCCGAGCCGCCCCATGCCGGTGTCGACCTTGAGGTGGACGCCGACGCGGCCGCGCTGCTCGAGCCGCAGCAGGTTCGCGAGCCGCTCGATCTGCCCCGCGTCGTAGACGACGGGCACGAGATCGCGCGCGAGGATCTCCTCGAAGCCTTCGCGGCGCGGGCCGTAGTAGCCGCCCATGACGAGGATGGGCACCCGGATCCCCGCGTCGCGCAGCTCGACGGCCTCCTCGAGCAGCGCGACGCACAGGCCGGGGATGCCGGTCCGCTCGAGCGTCCGCGCGACGGCCGGCGCGCCGTGCCCGTACGCGTCGGCCTTGAGCACGCCCCAGATCTGCGGCTTGCTCGCGCCGCTCATCGATCGCTCGAGCACCCGCAGGTTGTGCCGCAGGTTCGCGAGGTTCACCTCCGCGCGGGTCGGGCGCACCGCGTCCGCCGGCGCCGCCCGCCGTGGCCGCAGCACCCGCACCGGGCCGGCGATCGAGCCGAGCCCGTCGAGGGCCGATGCGTTGCCGTTGCGATCGGACGTCGTGCTGCTGAGCTCTGCGGGCGCGTGCGAAGCGGACATCGTGTACGCGGATAGCCCTACGCTCGATCGCGGGTCAAGATTCCAGCCCAACTTGGTGCGACAAGGTGAGGCATGCCCGTTGCGCTTCACGCGTCGATGGCGCGCCGGTCAGAAGCAGCGGCGCATGCACCGCTTGTACTTGCCGGAGCACTCCTTCTCGCAGGCCGCGGACGTGCAGCCCTCCTTGCACTTGCTCCAGGTCTTCTCGCAGTCCGCGCTGCACTCCGCCCCCGGCGGCGCTGCGTCTGCCACGGCCGCCGCAGGTTGTCCGGCGTCGCCCGCATCCGCAGCGCCTGCGTCCACCTCCGGCGTGGGCGTCGCGGTGCCGGCAGTCATGAGCATCGGCGGCGGCGCGAGCGCGCTGGTCGGCTCTGGCACGGCGGCAGGCGCGCGGCTGGTGGGCGGGTTCCAGTCGCCTTCGTCAAAGTCGCTCGCCCTGCTGAGCTGCCGCTGCCGGAGCGTCGCGTACTCCACGCGGTCGCGCGTCTGGCCGAACGTGTAGAACTGCAGCCACTCCTCCCAGCACGCGCGCCGCAGCGTCGGCTTCACGTCGTGCTGCGCGTCGAGCGCCATGCAGTGCTCGAAGCGTACGTCCCCTTCGTAGACGGCGTTGATGCTCGCGCCGCACGCGGTCGCGGTCGCCGAGGCGGCGGCTAGGCAGAGGAAGATCCTGAACCGCACGAGGTACGAACACCGATAGCAGAAAAGCTCGTCCCAGGTGCCTCGCCCGGCCCCTCGCCGGAGAAAGCCGCCGATCGCCGGGGCAAGAAGGTCTCGGGTTGAACTTTTCCCCGCGATGCCGTAGGTTGCCGCCCCTTCGCACCGGCAGCGGCGGCACGACGTCTCCGCGCCGGGCGCCTCAACGGAGCCTGTCCATGTTCCTGATGCTGTCGAAAGGTCCGCGCAAGACCACGCGCTCCAAGTCGAAGCGCTATCGGTCCAAGCTGAAGGCGAAGAACCGCAACCGGCGGAACCGCATCTACCAGCGCACCTGATGAATGCGGCGAGCGCGAGCGGTGCTCATGCCCGCTCGCCGCGTCGCCCCTGGCCCTAGGGGCCGCCCTTCTTCAGCTCGGTCAGCACGAGCTTCGCGACGGCCTTGAGCGTGTCGAACACCCCGACGCCTGTCCGCGCCACCCCTTCAAAATCGGGAACATTGGTCGGGTTGAGCAGCGCCCGGAGCTCCTCGACCGTGCCGATCTCCGGCAGATCCCGCTTGTTGTACTGGATGACGTACGGGATCTTGTCGAGCGAGTAGCCTTGCTCGGCCAGGTTCGTGCGGAGGTTCTCCACCGACTCCTGGTTCGCCTCGATGCGGCCGAGCTGTGAGTCGGCCACGAAGACCACGCCGTCGACGCCCTTCAGGATGAGCTTGCGGCTCGCGTCGTAGAAGACCTGCCCCGGCACCGTGTACAGGTGGAACCGCGTCTTGAAGCCGCGGATCTCGCCCAGCGCGAGCGGGAGGAAGTCGAAGAAGAGTGTCCGGTCGGTCTCCGTGGCGAGGGAGATCATCTTCCCCTTCGCGTCCGGATTGGTGCGCTCGTAGATGTACTGCAGGTTCGTCGTCTTGCCGCAGAGACCCGGGCCGTAATAGACGATCTTGCAGTTGATCTCGCGCGCCATGTAATTGATGAAGCTCATCGACCGCGCTCCTAGTCGTTGAAGAGGTTGTCGATGTCCTCGTCGGTGATCTCGGCGAACGGCGAGTCAGCGCCCGGCTCCTGCACCTTCTTGAGCAGCAATTCGAAGATGTGGTTGAGCTCCTCGCTCGCTTTTCGCACCCGGAGCCTCACCAACCCGAGGCTCGACTTTGAGTCGAAGATCACCACGAGGATGACGCGGTTGCCGACCAGCTGGATGTGGATGTTCGCCTTCTCACCCTCGTGGAACTGAGTGGCGAACTCGTTTTCCTTGAGGAGCTTCGCCATCCCGCCGGTGGCGGCGATGTTCCCCGCCGTCAGCGAGGCGAGCGACGTGGTGTCGAGGTTGTCGACGTCTCCGCTCGCGGCGATCAGTTGCCCGTTCTTGTCAACGATGAAGACGACCTTCGCATTGGCGTCCTTGACGAGGCGATCCACCACGCTCTGGATCTGGTTGAATTCCTCCTCGTACATCACCATCTGAGGGTTGACCATCGTTCCTCCGCCAGCGCTCTCGCGATGGGGCCCTGGGCATTGCGGGCTCTGCGGCCCTTGTCATCACCGGGCGCCGCACGTGCGGTCCCCGACCATCGTCATCGTCCGGCTCCGCGCTGTGCGGGCCTTCCTTCACCACCGGTACCACGTTCGCGGCGCCATGCTCGCTGCCTGGGGACTTGTATGACCGGTCCGGGGCGCGCAGTGCGACTGCTCCTCGACCGTGCGCCCGTACATCTTGGGACGTTTCTATCCGAAGCTGGTACGGCGGAGCAAGGCGGCCCTTTCTGGAAGTTGGAGGATCGCGCGCCGGGACCCCTCCGCGCCCTGTCCCGAGCTCGACGGCGCACGGCTCCCACCCCGGCACCGGCCTCCCTGGCTGGCGTCGGCGCTGGCCTTCGGCCCGGCTCGCCCGCGCGCCCGTCCAGGGTTCCAGGTCGCTGTCCGGCCTGATTTTGACCGCCGGAGCTGGCGGTACGGCTGGCCAACCCCCCGCGGCGCGCGGTCGCCTGGGATGTGACAAGACATCGAAATAATTGAATAATCCGCAGCTGGCATCCGCCGGATAGTCCCTTGTGGAGCGGGCGGCGGGCGGAGCCCTCCGCATGTCGCCGCCTGTGCGCCGGGCAGAACAGAAGGAGCGGCCGAGGGGCACCGTTGACCGGGGCGCCGAGCTCATGAAGGAGGCGCTCGATGTGCTGGGCCTGGAGGCGGTCTTCCGGGTAGCTGCGCCGCAGCCCGCGCGCGTGCCTTGCGCTTGACCGACGGCTTCGGTCACGGGATAGCGCCCTGGATGCGCGACGTGCTCAGCCGGACCGGGCCCCGTGAGATCGAGCTCAACCCGGGGGTGCTGAGCAAGCGCTCCTCTGGCGTGATCGTCGCGTGGGCGGCTGCGCTCGTGTGCATCACGTCGACCGGCCCGGATGCGCGCGCCGAGCTCGGCGCGGTTCACCCCGAGGTGCTCTCGGCGCATGCGGCCGTCCGCGCGGCGCGGGGTCCGGAGGTCTACGGCGCGCTGCGCGAGCTCTGGCGCACGTGGGACCGCGCGGATCCGACGCAGGTCGAGGAGGCGATCTCGTCGATCGCGGAGGCGCGCACGACCAGCGCGCCCGCCCGTGTCTACGCGGAGCTCCTCTCCGCGTACGCGCGCAGGCGGCGCGGCGATCTCGACGGAGCGGTCGCGAAGATCCAGAAGCTCGGGTTCATCGGCCGCTGGGCGACGATCGGCCCGTTCGACAACGAGAACAAGGGAGGCTTCGACCGCGCGTTCGGACCCGAGGAAGAGCTCGATCAACCGATCGCGGCCGGGAGGACGTACGACGGCAAGGCGCGGGCGGTCCGCTGGCGCGTGCCGCCCGAGGCGCCGCAGTACGGGTGGTTCGACTTCGGCGACTTCATCCGCCCGGTGGAGGGGGTCTGCGGCTACGCGACCACGTTCGTCCGCGCGAAGGAAGGGACGCGCGCGCCCCGACCGATCTCGATCTGGGTCGGGGCGGACGGCGCGTTCAAGCTGTTCTGGAACGGCGAGAAGGTCCTGGCCGACGCGGGGTACCGCGAGCTCGACATCGATCGCTTCGCCGCGTCGGTGTCGTTGAGCCCTGGCTACAACCGTCTGACGATCAAGGTCTGCGGCGGCGCATCGGCCCCCAAGTTCGCGCTGCGCATCGGCGATGAGAGGGGAGCGCCGGACCTCGACCTGGACGTGACGTCCGACATCGGGACGCAGGTGACGGCATCGCAGGGCGGCGCGCGGGCGGCGGCCGAGCGGCCCGCCCCCGGCGCGAAGCCCGCCGCGCGGGCGTCATCCGTCGAGGGGCCGATGCAGGCGTTCGAGCGCGCCGCGAGCGCCGCGCGACCGTCGCCCGCCGTGCTGGAGGCGTTCGCGCGGTACCTGACGCTCACCGGCGGCGACGCCGAAGGCGAGCACAGAGCGCGCGATCTGGCGCGCCGCTCCGCCGAGGCCGAGCCGACCGTGCCTCGCCACCTGCTCGCGGGCCAGCTCGCCGAGGATCGGAACCAGCAGCGCGCGTGGATCGAGCGCGCCGCTGCGCTCGCGGGTCCTCGCCGCGACGACATCGACGTCCTGCTCGCCCAGGCGCGGCTCGCGCAGACGAGCCCGAGCTGGCGGGAGGCCGCGCCGATCTACGAGCGCATCCTCGCCTCCGATCCCGATCACGTCGCGGCCACCCTCGGCCTCGTCGATCTCTACCTGGAGGCGGGGCTGAAGCGGACCGCGCTCGCCACGCTGGAGCGGGCGCTCGCGCGCCAGCCGAGCAGCGTCTCGCTGCTCCGGGCCACCGCGGCGCAGCTGCGGGCCCTCGGCCGCGACACGGACGCCGCCGAGATGGAGGCGCGCTACGCGGCGCTGCGCTTCGACGACTCGAGCTTCTTGCATCAGCAGGTCGATCTCGCGGTCGCGCGCCGCGATCGCGCCGGCGCGGAGCGCTGGCTCGAGCGCTTCCTCCGCAGCGAGCCGGACTCCGTGTGGGCCCGCTCCGTCGCTGCGCGCACGTACCGCGCGCTCGGCGAGAGCGACCGCGCCTTCGCCGCTCACCAGCGCGCGCTCGCCATGGCGCCGGAGGACATCGGCACGCTGCGCGCGCTCTCGGATCTCTACGGCGAGGACGGCAACCGGGAGGCGCAGCTCGAGATGCTGCAGCAGATCCTGGCCATCAGCCCCCAGGTGAAGGACGTGCGCGAGTACATCGAGCACATCGAGCCGCCGAAGCCGCGCGCGGATGAGGCGTACGCCTGGTCGCCCGAGCGCTTCCTGCCGATGCGGCGCGGCGCGGACCGGCAGTATCCCAAGCGCACGCTCCGCAGCCTGACGGTCACCACCGTCTTCCCGAACGGCCTCGCCAGCCGGTTCCGACAGGTCGTCTTCCAGCCGCTCACGGACGAGGCCGCGGCGAGCGCCCGGCAGTACGCGTTCGAGTACCAGGCCGATCGCCAGACCGTGAGCCTCAGGGCCGCGAAGGTCTACCGCGCCGACGGCAAGGTCGACGGGGCGATCGAGAGCGGGGAGGCGGGCGCGAACAACCCGGCGCTCGCGATGTACACGTCATCCCGCACCTTCTACGTCAGCTTCCCGCGGCTGAACGCCGGCGACGTGGTGGAGCTGCGCTACCGCATCGACGACGTCAGCCCCCGCAACGAGATCGCCGATCACTTCGGGGAGATCGAGTACCTCCAGGGCGACGAGCCGATCGCCAGCAGCGAGTACGTGCTGATCACCCCCAAGGCGAGGCAGTTCCACGTCTTCGCGTCGAGCCTCCCCGGCCTCGTGCGCGAGACGAAGGAGGACGCCGAGCGGCGCATCTACCGCTTCTCCGCCACCGCCGTCCCGCCCGTGGCGCCCGAGCCGGCGATGCCGCCGTGGTCCGAGATCCTCGCGCACGTCCACGTCTCGACCTTCAAGAGCTGGGACGACGTGGGCTCCTGGTACTGGGGCCTCGCGCGAGAGCAGTTCGACGTGGACGACGAGGTGCGCAAGCGGGTGCGCGAGATCACGAAGAACCTCACCGACGACGTGAGCAAGGTCCGCGCGATCTACAAGTACGCGACCGAGACGCGCTACGTGGCGCTCGAGTTCGGCATCGAGGGCATCCGGCCGAGGAGGTGCGCCCAGACGCTCGCGCGCGGCTGGGGCGACTGCAAGGACAAGGCGACGCTGATCGTCACGATGCTCCGCGAGCTCGGCATCCCGGCGACGATCGTGCTCGTGCGCACCCGCATGCGCGGCGGCATCGAGCCGGAGCCCGCGAGCCTCGCGCCGTTCGATCACGCGATCGCCTACGTGCCGTCGCTCGATCTGTACCTCGACGGGACGGCGGAGCACTCCGGCTCGACCGAGCTGCCCATCATGGATCGCGGCGCGATGGCGCTTCAGATCAACGAGGGCAAGCCGAAGCTCGTCCACCTACCGGAGCCGGGTCCGGAGGCGTCCGTCGTGCGCCGGGCCTTCGACATCGCGCTCGGCGCCGACGGCTCCGCGCAGCTCGGCGCCGAGATCCAGGTGGCCGGCTCGCTGGCTCCGGAGTGGCGCACCCGCTACATGGCCGAGGGGACGCGCCGCGATCGGGCGAGCCGCGATCTCGCCACGGACTTCGGCGCGATCGAGCTTGCGCCCGGCAAGGCGGGGGTCGAGGTGAACGATCTCGAGGACATCGAGCAGCCCGTGAAGCTCCGGGCCCGCGGGAAGGCCGTCGCCCTCGCGCGCAGGGAGGGCGACCACCTGTCGGTCCCGGCGGTGGGCACGCAGCGCCTCGCGACCGAGTTCGCCTCCCTCTCGACGCGCACGCGCGACGTCGTCATCCCTGCGCTCACCACGAGCGAGGACGAGTGGACCCTCCACGTCCCGGCGGGGTGGCGCGTCACCAGGGCGCCGCTCCCCCAGGATGAGGACACCCCCTTCGGCAGCTTCTCCATCTCGGTCGAGCAGTCCGCGGGGAAGGTCGTCGTCCGCAGCCGCATCGCCCTCAAGAAGTCCCGGATCAAGCCGTCCGAGTACACGTCCTTCAAGACGTTCTGCGAGACGGCGGACCGCGCCTTCGGCCAGCGGGTCGTGCTCGGCAAGTGAGCGGAGGCCGCCCGGCGCCGCGGCGCCGGCACCCTGGGCCTGCGCCGCGCTTGACAACCACCTGCCGGCTCGCCATAAAGCGCCCCCTCTACGCATCCCTGCGGCGCGGAACAGCCTCTCCGGTGGTTCGGAGGGGTGGCCGCCGGGAGCGGTAGGCACACGGATCGAGGGCGTCATGCCGAAGATGAAGACGAACCGCGCTGCGGCCAAGCGGTTCAAGGTGACCGGCTCCGGCCGGATTCGCCGCAGCAAGGGCGGGCTCAACCACTGCATGCAGGAGAAGAGCAAGAAGCGCCTGCGTCGCCTCCGCAAGAACGACATGGTCGACTCGGCGATGGAGAAGCGCGTCAAGCTGCTTCTGCCTTACGGCTGACCCTGGAATCAGTGAGGTAAAGCTCCGATGCCGCGCGTTAAAAGAGGGTTCAAAGCCCGTCGCCGTCGCAACCGCGTCCTCAACCAGACCGAGGGCTACCACCTCGGCCGAAAGAACCGCTTCCGCCAGGCCGTCGAGGTTCTGCGCCACGCCTGGGAGTACGGCTACATCAGCCGGAAGCTGAAGAAGCGGGATTTCCGCCGCCTCTGGATCACCAGGATCAACGCCGCCGCCCGCATCAACGGCACGACCTACTCCCGGCTCGTCAGCGGGCTCAAGAAGGCGGGCATCGTGCTCGACCGAAAGATCCTGTCCGAGATCGCGATCCACGATCCGGCTTCTTTTGGGGCTGTAGCCAAGCTCGCTGCGTCTCCCGCCAGCACCTGAGCCTCCTCCAGGGGCGGCGCCTCTCGCCCAGCGCGATGCCCTGAGGGCGGCTCGGTCAGGTCCGGCCAGGGCCGCCGTGCCGCCCCCCTGGGAGGGCTCGCAAACTTTTCAGCAGGTCACGAGGCTCGTTCGTTCGCGCTGAACGCGCTCAACGACGTCACCCTCGACCTTGAGTGTCCGAGCAGCCATCGAAATCACGGAGAACCTCCACACGCCGAAGGGCCGCGGGAGGTCAGGGACTGCTAGGTGGGGCAGTTTGGGGCCAGTCAGACGTGCAGTGTGCACATGCTGCACGGGCGCTGTGCATCTTTGGCGGCACGCTATGATCGAACGATCAGGGCGAGCCCTGGTCCAGGCTCAGGCCCCTTGCCAGGGGCAACCTGCTGCATGGGTCCCCGCTGGGGCTGGCCTCGCACGAGCTCGGAGCTGTGGGACTGCGGGAGCTCCTGGCTCCAGGCTCGGGTACGCCCTTCGTCCCGTCCGTCGTCCCCCTACGAAACGAATTTCTGGAAGTGCTGAATTTCCAGGCGATCTCTCGCGAAAAATAATGTTCTCCGCCTTTGGACGTCGGGTGAGGGCTCGACATCGCCATCGGGAGGCCCAGGTTCAGGAAACATCGAAGCTCACTGAGAGGACGGCCTCTGCGGCGCGGTCCAGCCTCCACCTGCCGGAAAGGCAGCGGATCCCCCCTGCCCGTACGGCGGGAACGGCCCATCAATCCCCCGAGGCTGGCGAGCTCGAGGTGTCTCCTAAGTAAGAAGGACAGGTTGCCGATGCTGTTGCGTCCCCGAAAGAGTACCCAGCCAAGCCGCTCGGCTCGGTCACGGCCAACCATCTCGCTCGATGCGACACGGACCGCGCCTCTGCTTCTTCATACCGCACCCAGCGCGGGCTCTCAAACGGGAGAACACGAAACGGGCACCAAAAAGGGCACTGTTTTTGCTTCCCGAGTTGGGCTGCCACAGGGAGCAGACTCAAGAGGGGCGCTCTGCAAGAGCAAGTCCTCCTCTGGTGGGAAGATTTCGCCCGGAATCAAACGAGAGCGCCGCCGGTTGCCAGCTCCGACGGGAGCTTCTTCGGTCAGCTCCAGTTCCTTGTTTGGCACAAAAGCGTCTCGCCCGCCGTCAAATGGTGGCGATGCCTTTCAATCTCGCAACGACCGCCGTTTAGAAGTGAACGCTGAAACAAAGACCAAGGTGAGCACGTCGACCGCCCGCCGTCCAGAAACCGCCCGGAGGAACACCAAGTCCTCCGGTGTAGGTACCTCTGCGCGGCCCGCGGCATCCAAGAGCTCGCAGGGGGTCGGGACAGCACCGGGTCCCCGGCGGGCGGCATCGCAGACCATCGATCCAGGGGTCCCCGAGCTCGAAGAGCACGAGGACAGCCTGACGCCGCGCTCGCACTTGCAAGGAGCCACCACCGTGGAGGGAGCCGCCATGAGGTCGACCAAGAGCAACGCCACTGTCGTGAAGGGCGACCCGCTCGTTCAGGGTGGGACGGCAACGCCGGAGATCGCTGCCCTCAGCCTTCTGGAGGACGACCAGAGCGAGGAGACCGTCGTGCGACCCCGTCCGACGGAGATCATCGACGAGGATCGGGCAGCCGATTTCATCGATCTGGACCTCGGATCCCTCGACCGGCTGCCTCAGCCCGAGCGGGCGAGGAACCAGGACCGGGAGCTGAAGGACGTCGAGGATGGCGGCGGCGACTCCATGCTCGCGCGGTACTTCCGCGACATGGCGCTGCACCCCGTCATGGGGCCGGACGAGGAGCTCGACACCGCGCGGACGGTCGAGCGGACGGAGGTGGAGCACTGGGTGGCCCTGCTCTCGTACCTGCCGGCTGCCGAGTACATCCTCACGGCGCTCGAGGAGGACGTCGCGAAGGCCGGCGAGGACGAGGTGAAGGCGCCGCAGATCGCGGAGATGCAGAAGCTCGTCCGCCTCGCGAAGAAGCAGAAGGGGAAGCTCCTGCCCGAGCAGGAGAAGCCGTGGAGCCAGCTCTCCGAGGAGCTCGCTGCGGCCGTCCGCCTGCCGGACTCGGACCGCCTCTGGATGGCGCGCGCCTTCACCATCGCGCGCGATCTCGTGCGCGAGCCCGACTTCGAGGACGACGTGAGCGATCCCGAGGAGACCCGCCCGACGCGGCCGAGGCTCCCGATGTCCAGCTCGTACCGCCGCTACCTCGACCGGGTCGAGCGGACCTTCCAGGCGCAGCACGACGCGAAGAACCGCTTCGTGAAGGCGAACCTACGGCTCGTCGTCTCGATCGCGCGCCGCTACAACCGCGGGCGCCTGCCGCTCATCGACCTGATCCAGGAGGGCAACATCGGCCTGATGAAGGCGGTCGAGCGATTCGATCACAGCCGTGGGTACCGCTTCTCGACGTACGCTTCCTGGTGGATCCGGCACGCGATCAGCCGCGCCCTCGCCGACAAGGGGCGCGCCGTCCGCATCCCGGTGCACATGCTCGACACGTACAATCGCGTGGCGCGCGCGACGCAGGCCATCATCGCGCGCACGGGGCATGAGCCGACCATCGAGGAGCTCGAGAAGGAGACGGGGGTCCCGCGCGAGAAGCTCGACAAGGTGAAGGACTTCTACGCGGAGACGCCGTTCTCCCTCGATCGGCCGGTGGGCGACGAGGACGGGCGCAAGTTCATCGACTTCCTCCAGGAGGAGAACGCGCTGTCGCCGTTCGATCACCTGGCGAACAGGAAGTGGAGCGACGAGGTCCGGCGGCTGCTCACCACCCTCACGCCGATCGAGTCGCGGATCATCCGCTGGCGCTTCGGTCTGGACGATGAGGACGAGCTCACGCTGAAGGAGATCGGCGACAAGTACAACCTGTCGCGCGAGCGCATCCGCCAGCTCCAGGAGCAGGCGCTCGGCAAGATCCGCAAGCAGATGCGCGACTACTGAGCGACGGCCCGGCGACTGCCATGATGCGGCCGCGCAGCGTCACGCTGCGCGGCCGTGTCGCTCGAGCTTCCAGCGCGCCCTTACGGCGCGCGCGCCCCCTTCCAGAGCTCCTCGGCGAGCGCTCCGACGAAGTCGTCGATCGCCCTCCGCGCCGGCTCGATCTTCCCGGGGAGGTCGGAGGCGAGCACGGAGAAGGCGATCGGGGATCGGCCTCTGGGCGGCAGGATGTAGCCGGAGAGGGCCGCGACCGACGCGAGCGTCCCCGTCTTCGCGCGGATGGCGCGCTCCCTGGACCACGCGCGGAAGCGACCGCGCAGGGTGCCGTCCACACCGCCAATCGCGAGCTGCGCGGTAAAGTCGGCGCCGAGCGCCGGGTCGAGGAAGGCAGCGCGCAGCAGCCGGACGACGGACCGTGGCGACGCGCGCGCGGCGTCGAACAGGCCAGAGCCGTTCCTGAGGAAGACGCCCTCCTCGGAGGCGTCGAGCTCGCGGAGGGCCTCGCCGACCAGCTCCGCCGCGGCCTCGGCCGTGCCGGGGCGCCCGCGCTTCTCTGCGGCGAGCGTCTTGAAGATCGTCTCGGCGTAGAAGTTGTCGCTGTCCTTCCCGAGCGCAGAGAGCAGCTCGCCGAGCGGCGCCGAGCGGTGGGCGACGAGGAGCCGCTTCTGGTGCTCGCCGCCCAGCCGCACCTCGCCGCCGACCTCGACGCCGACCTCCTGCAGCATCTCCTTGAGCGCGTAGGCCACGACCAAGCGCGGGTCGTCGACCCGCCTCGCCAGGCTCACCGCGCGGCCGCCCTCGGGGATCTGCCCGCTGAGGTGCACGAGGAGCCGTTGCCCGCTCGGCTCGAGGCGGAGCCCGATCTTCTCCGGTGTGCCGCGCTTCGCGGTGGTCACGCTGCCGCGGAGCACCGCGAAGCCCGGGGGATCGAGCGCGACGGAGGCGGCCTGGCCTGCCTTCGCCGGGCGCATCGTGAAGAGCACGGTGTTCGCGTTCAGCGAGGCTGCGGCGACCGGGGCGCGAAACGCCGCCCATTCTTCCGGCTGCTGCTCGAAGGCGGGAGGGACGTAACGCCCGTCGAAGTAGCCCTGATCGACGGCGATCGCAGCGACCTTCCGGACGCCAGCCGCGCGCAGGTCGCGCGCCATTTCCCAGAGGTCTCGCGTCCTGAGCGACGGGTCGCCCGAGCCCCGGAACACCAGCTCCGGGACGGTTCCGTTCGACGCCTCGCCGTAGAGGCCGGTCAGGTAGCGGTAGCTCGGGCCGAGCAGGCGCAGCGCCGCCGCGGCCGTGAACAGCTTCGCGTTCGACGCGGGATTGTACAGGCCGCGCTCATCGAACGCAGCGAGCGTCGCGCCGGTGGCCACGTCGAGCGCGAGCACGCCGACGCGTCCTCCCCAGCGGCGTACGTCGGTGGTGAGCTTCTCGAGCTGCTCCCGCGCGCGGGTCGGGTCGAAGTCCCGGGAGCCGGGCGCGGCGAGCGGCGACCCGGGTGGGGTCGCCGAGCCCGTCGCACCCCGCGTCGAACCCGCGGCGTCGGTCGAGCGCTCCGCGGCGCCGCTGCTCTCGATCGGCTGCGAGCCGCCCGGGCGGGCGAGGGTCGACAGGAGCGCGAGCGCGATCAGGGAGACGGCACGGGGGGCGCGAGGCATGGCGGCTCCCGGGCTGTACAATGTCTCTGCCACGGGCGCCTCCCCCCGGATCGATCCGCTCGGTGCAGCGCGGCCGCTGCCGGCGGCGCTCGGCCCAACGGGCATGCACGGGGTTGTCCTCGCAAAGGAGAGCTTGCTACGGTGCGCGCAAGCAGTTCTTCACGCTCTGTTCGAAGGGAGGACACCGTGTCCCAGCAGCATCCAGCCCGCGTGCTCTTGCCGCTCTTCATCCTCGCGGCTGCAGCATGCTCGGGCGCCAAACCCAAGCAGGCAGGGGAAGACTACAACTTCGACCAGACGTACTCCGACGAGGCTCCGCCCGCCGAGGCGGAGAGCTCCGACGCGGAGGAGAGCGGGTCGAAGGACAACGGCCGTGGGCTGAACGAGGATCAGAAGAAGCAGATGGAGATCGCGCTGCGGCGCGGGGGCGACAAGGCGGCGAACTGCGCGGAGGTCGTGACCAACGCGCCGACCGGCGAGGGAGAGGTCAAGGTCGTCTTCGACGGGCAGAAGGGGCGCGTGACCGACGTGCTGGTCGGGCCGCCCTTCGCGGGGACGCCCGCCGAGGCGTGCGTGAAGCGGGCCTTCGTCGGAGAGATCGTGCTGCCGTTCGAGGGGGAGCCGCTCGAGGTCCCGTACACCGTGAAGCTGCCGGCCAAGAAAGGCGGCTCCGCGGCTGGCGGTGCGAAGACGCCATGAAGAGCGCCGCCCTGGCCGTCGCCTCCGCGCTCGTGCTGGCCGCCGCTTCGGCGGGCGCAGAGGAACCGTCGCCGCCGCGGTATCCGCCGTCCTCGGTGCGCGTGAAGCTCATCGTCGGCGGGGCGGCCGTGACAGCGCTCGCCTATGGCGCAGCGTTCGTCGCTGCGTCGTCGTGGCCCGAGGTGCCTGGGTCGAGCGAGCTGAAGATCCCGGTCGCGGGCCCCTGGATGGCGCTCGCCAAGAACGGCTGCGCTCCGGACGACCCGGACTGCGGGTACAGGCTGTACGTTCGCGGTGCGCTCACGGTCATCGACGGGCTCGTGCAGCTCGCAGGGCTCGGCCTCATCGGAGAAGGCATCTTCATGACCACCGAGGCGCGCTCGGCGCAGCCGCCGAAACCCGCGGCGGTGACGGTGCGGCCAGCGCCGGTTGTCACCGCGAGCGGCGTGGCCTTCGGCGTCGTCGGCACGTTCTGAACGGCCCCCGGAGCCCGTCGCCGCACGCTGGCGCGCAGGCGCCGCTCAACGGCGGCGCCACGGCAGCGGCTCGGGGCCGCGGACCGGCCTGCCGGCCAGCCATCCGATGCGCTCGATCATCAGCTCCACGCGCGCGCCGTACGGTACGCGCCGGCCAGCGCACCAGGCGCTCCCGCCGACGACCCGTCCTGCTCCGATCACGTCGCCAGCGCGCAGCTCGATCCGATCGCTGACGCACGCGATCGCCTCCGCCAGCGAGAACGCCCACTCGCCGATGCGGGAGCAGAGGCGCACCTCGGCGTCGACGCGGACCTGCGTCCGCAGCACCTCGACCGGACCGAGCTCGTCCGGCGTGACGAGCACCGGGCCGAGCTGCGTGGCGAAGTCCTTCGCATCGGAGGGCGGCATCCCCCGCGCCTGCGCCTGCGCCTCCAGCCCGCGCGCCGTCCAGTCGTTCAGCACGGCGTAGCCCGCGATCGCGCGCTCCGCTTCCTCCGGGGTGGCGCGGCGCAGATCCTCGCAGAGGAGCGCCGCCAGGTTCAGCTCGTAGTCGGGCTCGTCCTCGAGCGCGGGGAAGGGGATCACCGCGGCATGTCCCTGCAGCGCGCGGCTGTTGCCGAACCGGTACCAGGGGTGCTCGGCGTCGCGCGCGCAGGGCCCGAGCTGGACGTACGCCGCGCGGTCGGTGGCGCACGGGGGAAGCCAGAGGAAGGCGCCCGGAAGGAGCTGCGCCGACGCGGGTCGATCGCCGCTGAGCAGCCGGTCGTCCAGCACATGAAGGCCGGCGCAACGAAGCGCCACCACGCGCGTGTGAAAGTCGGACACGCCAGGGATGTCGGCGAGCTTCGTTCCGAAGTGGCGCTCGAGCTCCGCGACGTCGTAGAGCGCGCTGTCGCGCTCCAGCGCGACGATCGAGGTCGACGTCGCGAGCTGGAACACGTGAGCGATGCGCATGGCACGGCGAGGTCGCGCGGGGAGCCGCCGGAGCGTACCATCCCGATCCGGCGAAGCTCTCGGGTCGACGGACCTGGGCCCCGTCGCGATGGCCACCGCGAGGCCCAGAGCCCACGGGACGCGGCTCGCCTGGAAATCGGATTGCCCTTTGCATTGACGCGCCTGAAGAGCGGCCTAGAATGCCGGCGGATTCAGAGCGGCATCACGTCGCGCAGGCATGCCGTGAGCTCATCCGGTGGCAGACGAGCTCGCACGGCAGGTCAGGTTCTGTTGCCGGTGTGGGATCCCTCCTCGCGAGGTTTCCTCCGGCTTCGGTCTTGTCGACGGGCCGTGCGGCTTGTAAGCCGGGCAAGGTATTTGCCGTGGACAGCCGAACCTTGGCGGCCTCTCCCTCTTGAGCGCCGAACGAGGAACTTGTTACAGGCGCGCACACGGCGCAGCGGAGCGACGGGTCATGAGCAAGCGGACCAAATTCGTCTTCGTTACAGGCGGGGTCGTGTCGTCGATCGGCAAGGGACTGGCGGCGGCCTCGATCGGGGCGTTGATGGAGTCTCGTGGGCTGAAGGTCACCCACGTCAAGCTGGACCCGTACATCAATGTCGATCCCGGCACGATGTCGCCGTACCAGCACGGCGAGGTCTTCGTCACGGACGACGGCGCAGAGACCGATCTGGATCTCGGGCACTACGAGCGGTTCACGCTCGCCCGCATGACGCGGCAGCACAACTTCACCACCGGCCGCATCTACGAGGCGGTCATCTCGAAGGAGCGCCGGGGCGAGTACCTCGGGGCGACGGTGCAGGTGATCCCGCACGTCACCGACGAGATCAAGCTGCGCATCCGCTCCGCGGCGGACGGCGCCGACGTGGCGATCGTCGAGGTCGGCGGCACGGTGGGCGACATCGAGTCGCTTCCGTTCATCGAGGCGATCCGCCAGCTCAAGGTGGAATCGGGCGCGCAGAACGCGATCTCCGTGCATGTCACGCTCGTTCCGTTCATCGCGACGGCGGGCGAGCTCAAGACGAAGCCCACCCAGCACTCGGTGAAGGAGATGCGTGAGATCGGCATCCAGCCGGACATCCTCCTGTGCCGCTGCGACCGGCCGCTCCCGCGCAACATGAAGGAGAAGATCTCGCTCTTCTCCAACGTCGCCGTCGATTGTGTGATCGCGGCCGTCGACGTCGACTGCATCTACGAGCTCCCCCTGGTCCTCCACGCCGAGGGGATCGATGAGAAGATCACGGAGCTGCTCAACATCTGGGCGAGGCAGCCGGATCTGTCCTCGTGGCAGCGCATCGTCGAGCGGTTCAAGAAGCCGTCCCGCGGCATCGTGAAGATCGGCGTCGTCGGCAAGTACGTGCACCTGCGCGACTCGTACAAGTCGCTCCACGAGGCGCTCGTTCACGGCGGGCTCCACAACGACGTGCGGGTCGAGCTCGAGTACATCGACTCCGAGCAGATCGAGGCGCGCGGCGCACCCGAGCTGCTGGCGAACCTCGATGCGATCCTCGTGCCCGGCGGCTTCGGCGACCGAGGGACCGAGGGCAAGATCGAGGCGATCCGCTACGCGCGCGAGGAGAAGATCCCGTTCTTCGGGATCTGCCTCGGCATGCAGCTCGCGGTGGTCGAGTTCGCTCGGCACGTGTGCGGCATGGCGGGCGCGAACTCCGTGGAGTTCGATCGGAACGCCGCCTACCCGGTGATCGATCTGATGCCCGATCAGAAGGGGGTCGTGGAGAAGGGCGGCACGATGCGCCTCGGCGCGTACCCGTGCGTGCTGGACAAGGGGACGCTCGCCGCAGAGGCGTACGGGCAGACGAGCATCAGCGAGCGGCACCGACATCGCTACGAGGTCGCCAACAAGTACCGCGAGTCGATGGTGCAGAAGGGGCTCGTGCTCTCCGGGACGTCCCCGGACCAGCGGCTCGTCGAGATGATCGAGCTGCGCGAGCACCCCTACTTCGTCGGCTGTCAGTTCCACCCCGAGTTCAAGAGCCGGCCCCACAACGCGCACCCGCTCTTCGCGCGCTTCGTCCGCGCGGGTCTGGAGCGTCAGCGAGAGCGCAACAAGGCCGAGAAGTCGAAGCCCGGCGACTCTGCCGCCGCACACAGCCAGCAGGCTGCCTCGTCCGTCAACTGATCGCAGGTCAAGAAACCTGGCGAGCGGCCCGAGACGGCGAAGGGCGGCCGACGCTCCCGCGAGCCCTGAAGGGGGCCGGCGTCGGCCGCTGGCCGTGTAGAGCCGCCGGAGTGCTGCTCGCGGCCCGGGGCTGCTCGCGGCGATGCTCGCGATAAACGCACGCGGACGAGCGCTGCAGGGCAACGCTCGTCCGCAGGTACCGTGGCGTGAGGCTGGCGATCAGACGTCGCCGAGGCTGGGCTGACCGAGCGGCGGAGCGTCGTGCGGCTCGACGGGCGCGGTCTGGGGGGCGAGGAGCGGCGAGCGCTCGCCGACGTCCTTGAGCAGGTTTTTCCGCATCACGTGCGCCGGCGCGGTCCGGAGCTCCCAGATCAAGCCGAGCTTCTCCATCCCGCGCAGGATGTAGAAGCTGACGTCGATCTCCCACCAGAAGAAGCCCTGGTTCGCGCTGCTCATGTAGTGGTGGTGGTTGTTGTGCCAGCCCTCGCCGAGGGTGATGAGCGCGAGCCAGAAATTGTTGCGGCTCGTGTCGGTGGTCGCGTAACGCCGCGACCCGAAGACGTGCGCCAGCGAGTTGATGGTGAACGTCCCGTGCATGAGCGCGCACGTCGAGACGACGTAGCCCCACAGGAACGCGTCGTAGCCGCCGAACAGGAAGAGCAGCGCGATCATGCCGAGCGGCCCGACCACGTGGAAGCGATCCAGCCAGCGGAGCTCGGGGAACCCCGCGAAGTCGGGGATGCGCTTCAGATCGAGATCCTCGTGCTCGCGGCCGAGCCACCAGCCCATGTGCGCGTGCCAGAACCCCCTGCGGAGCGGGCTGTGGACGTCGCGCTCGGTGTCCGAGTACTTGTGATGGAGGCGGTGCGTCCCTCCCCACCACAGCGGGCCCTTCTGGGTCGCCGTGGTTCCGAGCAGCGCGAGCAGGAACTGGAGGCCGCGGCTCGTCTTGTAGCTCCGGTGCGAGAAGTACCGGTGGTAGACCGCCGTGATCGCGAACATCCGGACGAAGTACGTGGCCGCAGCGAGCGCTGCGAGCTTCCACGTGGCGCCGCGGACGATGGCGACCACGGTGCCGACGTGGATGGCGACGATCCCCAGCGCGTTGAAGTACTGGCCTAGGCCCAGCCGCTGCTTCGGTACGACGACTCGGGTAGGGCTCGATGCGGGAGCTTGCGTCATGGTTTCCAAGGTGGATGGAGCATCGGACACGCCCGTCACTGAGGTTCACGACGCCGGTCATGATTCCGTCATGCGGCGTGGCGCTCGGGCGCTCCCGGCACGCCGCGGACGCGGAGGGAGGCTCAGCGGCGCGGGGACAGGACGTCGATGGGCGGCCCGGCCGAGACCCGGACCTCGCAAGCCCGGAGCGGGTCTCCGTCGAGGATGTAGGGGCCGTCGCTGCCCGGCGCCGCGCTGGGCGTGGCGCCGAATCGGACGGTGAACTCGCGGACGAGGTCGTCGACGTGGTCCCTGCCGCCGATGCGGCGGCCCGCGAGGACCAGCGGCGCACGCGGGCCGAGCTCGCGCGGGGGCAGGGCGCTGGCGACGAGGTGCGGGCGGTCGAGATCCTCCCCAGCCCGGTAGGTGACCCGCATGTGAATGCCGAGGTCGCGCACCACGGACGCGCAGACCAGCGACCAGGCGCGGGGGGCGAGCGGCCGGCCCTCCACCTCGATCGTGCAAGGCAGCGGGTCGAGGACCCGACGCGCGCAGGCGCCACCGTAAAAGGACTCGAGGAACACCCGCGCGACGATGCGCGCGGCGGCGCCGTACCCGTCACCGCCGCGCTCGTAGTAGACATCGAAGAAGCTGGCCACGAGCCCGGTGCCGAAGATGAAGCCGATGCGCTCCTCCACACCGCCGCGCGTCGTCGCGCGCACGCGCAGGGTGGGCCGCCGGACGGTCCCCGGGACGCCGGCGCCGCGCTCGCGGGCGCGGAGGTCGCGGACGAGCCGCGCGAGGAGCACGGCAGGATCCCCGGTCATGCCCCAGTTCCGAGCGACGGTCGCCACGGTTCCGCCGGGCAACAAGACGAGCGGCGGCAAGGCGCCTTCGCCGAACGCGCGGGAGAGGGAAGTGACGCCCGCCATGAAGCTGCCGTCGCCGCCGGAGAGCGCGACGAGATCGGTGCCCCGCTCGGCGATCCGGCCGCAGGCCGCGTCGAGCTCCGCGACGCTCGAGGTCGGGTGGAGCTCCGCTGCGCCGGCACAGGCGGCCGCCATGCGGTCGATGAGCGAAGGGCTTGCCCGGTACCGACGCGCTGTGGTGTTGACGATGACGTCGATACGCATGGTGCCGGAACGCGCGCACGTCCGTACAGACGCGTGCGCGCCCGTATAGAACGGATTCCCTGGGTGGTCGAGCCGAAGGGGCTTCGAGCGCGAACTTCGGCGCGGTAAGACGCGTCTCATGCTCCGCGCGCTCCCCGGGTCGCTCCTCGCCGCCCTCCTCTCGCTCGCCGCGGCCGCGGGCTGCGCGCGATCGGCGTCGGTGCGCGCCGCCGAGGCGGGCAGCTACGACGAGCTCCGCCGCGCCTTGACCGAGGAGCTCCGCCGCGGCTCGCTCGACAGCGACGAGGCTCGAGCGATCGCGCGCGCGGTCGCCGAGGGAGAGATCGCGCGCGCTGCGCCGCCGCGCGGGGTCGAGCGGCTGGGCGAGGTCCGGACGTGCGCGCGCCACGTGGAGGAGGCGCTCGCCGGGCGCGCCGCGGGCTCGGATGGGGTCGCGGTGGCCGCCGCGCTGATCCTGCTCGAGGCAGGGCTCACCGATGCCGAGGGCGTGAAGCGGTACGCAGCCGAGTCGGCCGCAGCGAAGCGGCCCGGAGAGAACGCGGCGCTCCGCGCGCTCGCGGCGCGCGCCCTCATCGCGCCGGGAGACGGCGCGGCGCGCCGCGCGCGGATGCTCGACGGCGATCAGGAGGTGCGCGTCTCGGCGCTCCGCGCCGCGATCGCAGCGGCGGACCCCGCCGATCGCGGCGCCCTGCTGGAAGCGGCGCGGCTCGACCCGTACCCGCTCGCGCGGACGCTCGCGATCCGAGCGAGCGGCGCGCTCGGCGGCGAGGTGATCGCGCTGGCGCTGCGGGATCTCTGGGTCCTCTCGGACGAACCCAGGCGTGAGGCGATCGCCGAGGCGTGGGCAGCGCCGCGCGTGCTCGACGCCGGTGGACGCGCGCAGCTCCACTGGGCGATCTCCACCCAGCGCGGCGCGCCCGCGATCGCCGCCGCGCGGGCGCTGGTGCGTACAGGAGGCGCCGACGCCGGCGAGGCCGTCTCGGTCCTCGTGCGGGCGATCGGCTCCGGCCCCGGGAGAGACCGCGTCTACGCGATCCTCTCTGCGCCGCTCGAGGACGCCGCCGTGCGGGCCGCGCTCGCCGAGACGCAGGGCGATCCCGAGGACGCGGTCGCCTTCGCCGCCCACGCCCGCTACGTCGAGGCCTCGCCGGACACCGTCGCCCCGCGCGAGCGCGCCGCCGCGATCGCCTGGATGATGAAGCTCGCCGCCGGGGCGTCGACCCGCGCGGTCCTCGCGCGGGGCGTCCTCGCCCGCGCAGGGGTCCGGCAGGCCGTTCCGCTCCTGGAGCGCGATCTCCGATCCAGGGAGCACCCGGTGCGCGAGGCGGCGGGGATCGGTCTGGTCGAGCTGGGCGAGCTGCCTCGCGCGGCCTTGCTCCTCGCCGACGCCGAGCCCCACGTCAGGCTCGCGGTCGCCTGCGCCATGCTCCGCGCGTCCTGAACGTGGCCGGCGCTCCGCGCGAGGCGCGCCGTCGTCTCAGAACCTCGAGACGAGCTCGAGCCGCGCGCCCTCGAACGAGGGAAAGACCCGGCACACGCCGGAGACGCAGCGCAGCCCGCCGCGCCGCTGGCCCACGAAGAGCTGCGCCGTATCGAAGACCTGCTGGAGGGCTGTGCCGCTTCCTCCGGATTTCCACTGCAGCCCTCCGTTGAAGTAGTGGCAGATCCCGCCGCCCTCGGGCACCTCGCACCCGCCCAGCTCCGGCGACGTGTACTCGTGCCCGAGGATCGCGGTGAGGTGCGGTGACCACTGGAGCGCGATGTAGTTCTCCCCCTCGAACCCGTACGCGTCGGTCTTGTACTGGCGCTGGTTGTTGCCCTGCACCTGGAGGGAGAACGGCCCGGCGAGGTGCTTCACGACGTCGTAGCGGACGTAGCTCTCGCTGTAGAAGAGGCCGTCGACGGCGGCCGCGTCGACCTGCCGCCCGCCGGCCCACGCCCGCACGTGGGAGCGGCCGGAGTCGAGATCGATCTCGGCACCTACCGCGGTGTCCCAGGTGCCGGTCCGGTACCGGTCATCGGTCTTGCAGTCGTTGTTCTCCTCGCGCTCCGAGAAGCTCACGTAGCGCCCGAGCCAGGCGTAAACGGCCGTGCTCCGGTTGAAGCGATAGTCGACGCGCCCGCGCCCGCCCGTGACGCAGACGTTGGGCGCCCCGAGCGGCTTCGTGTAGATGGGCTCTGCAGTCGGGGGCTGGCTGTAGGCGACTCCTGCGAACTCCGGCGCGTTGAATCCCACGTTCGACAGCGCGTTGGTGTCGATGTTGGAGGAGAGCGAGAAGAACCGCCGGTAGTGCTTCCCTTCAAGCAGGAAGGCGACCGGGCCGCCGCGCGCGTTCGCCGCCGCGTAGACCGCGTACCCCGACAGGTCTCCCTGACCGGCGGCGGCGCTGGCGCGATGACGCTCGCGGAGCTGTTGCCCGGCCACCTCGACATAGACGTCCCCGTGGTTCGCGACGGACGGCACGCTCACGGAGCCGCTGAACGTGCGGATCTCGTTGAATCGCTGCGCGTGAGGCGCGCCGGTGAGCTCGAACTCGGGGTACTCCGCCGCGCATGCGCCCACCGCGTCCCCCTCATCCCCGCCGTGCTCGCGCTGGCAGCGGAGGAGCTCCTCGGTGTACGATTTACGCAGGAGCAGCGATCCGTTCGCCGCGATCTCCACGCCCTTCACGCCCACCTCGAGGCGTCCGCCGAGCGCGGTGTCCTCGAGGTAGTTCGGGCGCGCCTTCGCCGTGACCTCCTGGGTGCGCAGATCCCTCAGGTCGCCGGCGCTGTCCCTGCCTGGAAACAAGAAGAAGAGCGGCGATCCATCTCCGTGGAGCCGCCTCCCGCTCGCCTCGTCCACACGGAGCGGGTTCATCTGTCCCGCGAAGGCGGTCGCCTCGAGGCGGAGGACCTGAAAATCCTTGTCGAGCACGAGCCTGCCGCCCCTCACGGTCGTGTCGATGGCCAGCTCGTCCAGCTTGCGCACGCTGAACACGAGCCCGCGCCCGAGCTGGGCGTAGAAGTCGCCCACCGTGGCCTCGACGCCCGGCTGCGTGTAGGTGAGCCAGAGCTTTGCCGGATAGACCGTCGTCCGGTACCGGGAGTGGAGCTCCCGCGCGGCGTCGTCCAAGCCGAAATTGACCTCCTTGCGCAGGACCTTCCGCTGCAGATCGATGTCCGTCGCCGAGGGGCTGATCGGATAGAAAGAGGCGTTGATCCGCGCTCCGAGCTGCAGGCGCCACCAGTTGATCTGCGCGTCCAGCCGCTCGAGCAGCTCCCCGTAATTGTCGTCGAGGTGTCGCGCCGTTATGTTGGGATTGTCGTTCCGGTTATCGAAGTGATACACCGCGGCGGCGGTGTTCACGACGTCGACCGCCATCGGTTCGCCGCCGACGTTCGGGAGGTCGACCGCCGCCGCCGGAAGGGCGGCGAGGAGCAACGCTGCGGACAGGCAAGCGCAGGAGGCGTGGAGAGGTGAGCGCACCTCGCGTTCCTACCACGGACTTCCGGCCCGTGGAGCGCCCTGTCGCCGTCGGCAGCGCCGGCCCGCCCGGCTACTGCTGGCCGAGCGCCCTCTCGACGTCGCCCGCGAGCGCCGCCTCGTCGCCGGGCTGGTAACCGCTGCGTTTCTGGAGGATCGATCCGTCTTTGCCGACGAGCACGGAGAACGGAAGCTCGCGCTTCGGATTGTACCTGGCGGTGACCGTCGTTTCCTCGTCGAGCAGCACGGGGAAGATCATCTCTCGGTCGTGGACGGTGCTGCTCACCTGTGCGCGGGACTCCGGTCCGTCGAGCGACACGGCGAGCACCACGAACCCCTTGTCCTTGTGCTTCTTGTAGAGCTCGACGAGGTGCGGCATCTCCGCGAGGCACGGGTCGCAGGTGGTCGACCAGAAGTCGATCAGCACAACGCTCTTGCCGGCGTAGTCCGAGAGCCGGACCGTCTTGCCGTCGAGGGCGGGCAGCGAGAAATCAGGCGCCGGGCTCGCCGAGGACGGGCGAGCGGCCGCTCCGCAGCCGGAGGCCGCGAGGCCGAGGACGGTGAACGCCAACGAGAGCGCGCAGCGGGTAGTTCGAGTCATAGGGGATTCCGGGTCGGTATCGGTGGGGCCGGCGTGGGCAGAACGGCCGGCATGAGGGCACCCTGTCGCGGGCGCTTCGTGTCGCGCCCTGGCTCGGTCTCTCGCGTAGGCGCGCCGTCCGGCGGTGATCGACGGCGCGCCCGCGCGGAGGCTTGTTCACTTCTCGCCGTTCATGACCTTCTCGAAGGTACGCCAGAAACTGCTACCCTCCTCGGGCACGCCGGCGACGACCTCGACGATGGTCATGTCCTGCGTCTTGACGATCATGTTCGCGGGGAAGGCGTCCGCCTGGAAGAGCGCGCCGAGCTTGTACGAGGGGTCGATCGCCGACGGGTACGCCACCTCGTACCGGGTCGTCCAGCGATACAGGTCGTCTACCACGGCCGCCTCGCCCGGATTCCTTCCGTCCGCGAGCTGGACCAGGAACTCGCCGCCTTTCGGCTGGTACTCGGCGTAAAGCCGGGGCAGGACCGTCTCCGCCTCAATTTTGCAAGGGGCACACCACACGGACGATACGTCGATCAGCAGCACCTTCGGCTTCGCCTCCCCGGCGCCGTAAGGCGATCCCTCGGGAAAGACATCCGCCCCGGTCGGGTTGTAGAAATCGGCGAGCTGAATCGCCTGCATCTCGCTGTTGTTCTTCTCGGCGTTGGCGAACCCGACGAACTGATAATTCGCGATCACCTTGCCGGGGTTGATGCCATACGGTCCTTCGGGATAACTGACAGCATTGGCCGCGGGTTGCCCCGTCCCCTCGGGAAACTCAGGAGCCGGAATGGGATCCTCACCCCCGCAGCCCACGAGCCCCAGGGCCGCCACGACGAAAAGGCCCATCCAACCGAGAACTGCGTCGATTCGCATGATGCCACCGCCTGAAGTATGGTGTAGTAGGAGCTCATTCTTCTGGGCGGCGCGGGACGCGTCAAGGGCAACCTGGCGCAGCCGCCTCGTTCCCGGAGGGGTCCCTCCGCAATTTCCGGGCAGGCCCTCCGTGCCTGCCCCGACCCGCGGGCACCGCCCGCGCTGAGGTTCTATGCAGCAGGTCGTCGCATCGCAGAGCGCCCGTCAGCCCCGTTCCCGTCGTATCTACGCGTTCCTGGTGCTCGGCTGCCTGGCGGTCGGAGCAGCCATCGCGGGCAGCGCCTGCTCCTCGGACCAACCGCGGGACGAATGTTTCGGCGGGGTGATCGTCAACGGGGAATGTGAGGGTAAGTGCATGCCCTCGCTCTGCCTGGCAGGGAATACCTGTGTGGACAACCGCTGCGTGCTCGAGTGCAGCAACCACCTGGACTGCCGCCCAGACCAGGTCTGTGGGCCGGCCCAGGAAGATGACACAAACGACACGATTTCCGTTTGCCAGCCGCACGGCAAACCCCAGGGCTACGGCGCACCTTGCCCGTTCGGCAACGAGTGCGGCCAGTACGGCAGCTGCCCCGACGGCTCGGCGTGCAACCTGGCGCAGTGCGACAACAACCTCGCCGACTGCCGGCGCGACACCGATGCGTGCGGCGGGGACGATCCCAACTGCACCCTCGGCAAGTGCAGCAACGGCAAGCCTTGCGTCCTTCCGACCTGCGACGCGGCGGCGTGCACCTCGCTGGGCCTGGAGTGCAGGGGGCAGGGCGAGGGCGACGCCGAGGCCTACTGCACGCAGCCGCATTGCGCCAGCGACGCGGATTGCGCGGACGGCTACGAGTGCGCACTCACCCGGGACGCCCACGCGATCTGCGGTACGGAGAAGGGCGACAACTCGTTCTGCGGGGAGACCGAGGAGGAGTGCGTCGATCCCGCCGCGTTCAACGCGAACGGCAACCAGTTCATCGAGGGGTCCGTCTGCCTCCTGCGGACCGCCTGCATCAAGCGGGCGCAGTGTGCCCCCTGCGAGAGCGATCTCGACTGCTCGCGGATCGCCGGCCAGCGCTGCGTCTCCATCGGCGGCGAGGACCGCTGCGCGCGGACCTGCAACAACGATGAAGACTGCGAGCTCGACTACCAGTGCACCGAAGGGGCCTGCATCCCGCGCTTCGGCGCCTGCGTGGGCGACGGCGGCTTCTGCGAGCCGTGCCGGAACGACAACGACTGCGGCGGCGTCGGCACCTTGACGGCGTGCGTCAGCACGCTCCGCGGGCAGCGCGCGTGCCTGGACTTCTCGGCGCGCACCGAGCCGTGCACCTCCGACGACGACTGCCCCGAGTCGCCCAGCGGGCGGCACGGCGCCTGCCTCGCGGACGGCAGCTGCAGCCTCCCCATGTACAAGAGGGATCCCCGCGACGAGGGCTCGGTCGTCCAGAGCTGCTGGTGAACGCGCCCCGGCGGGCGCTGCCGGCGCCGCGCGCGCTCGGGCGCGCGCTCCGCGCTCGGAGAGGACCGGGGCGGCCGATCGTCCTCATCGGCGAGGCGCGGGGCGCGGGCGGGGCGAACGAACGACCGGCCCCGAGCCCTACCCCGCGCTCGCCCGTTGACGGGCATCTGCAGCGGTTTTAACTGCTCCGCCCTATGTCCATCACGAAGGATGCCGCGCTCGCCGCGCTCGGAAACGTCATCGGCCCCGATGTGAAGCGCCCGATCACGGAGCTCGGGCGCGTCCGGGAGCTCTCGATCGAGGGGGCGGCGGTCTCGCTCACCGTCGAGCTGACCGGCTACTTCAAGCAACGGCTCGCGGCCGACATCGAGGCGGCGCTCAAGGGAGCCGGCGCGAAGGAGGTCCGGATCGCGTGGGACGTCAACATCCCGACGCGCACCATCCTTCAGGACGACCCCTGCCCCGGGGTGCGGAACATCGTCCTCGTGATGAGCGGCAAGGGCGGCGTCGGCAAGAGCACGGTCGCCGCGAACCTGACCCTCGCCCTGAACCGCGCCGGGGCGAAGGTCGGCCTGCTCGACGCGGACATGTACGGGCCAAGCGTCCCGACGATGCTCGGCGTGATGGGTCGCCCGACGTCCACCGACGGCCAGAAGTTCCTGCCGCTCGAGCGCTTCGGGGTGAAGCTCATGTCGATCGGTTTCCTGCTCGAGGACCCGAGATCGGCGGTCGTCTGGCGCGGGCCGATGCTCCAGAACGCCCTGATCCAGTTCATGCGCGACGTGGAGTGGGGCGAGCTCGACTACCTCGTGCTGGACCTGCCGCCGGGCACCGGCGACATCGCGCTGACGATCTCCCAGAAGATGAGGACCACGGGCGCCATCGTCGTGACGACGCCGCAGGAGGTGGCCCTCCAGGACGTGTACAAATCCGTCTCGATGGCCCAGAAGGTCGGGATCGCCCTGCTCGGCGTCGTGGAGAACGAGAGCTACTTCGTGTGCGACGGGTGCAACAAGCGGCACGAGCTCTTCGGCGCCGGCGGCGGGCAGAAGATCGCCGAGTTCGCCGAGGCGCCGCTGCTCGGCCAGATCCCGATGGACCCCGCCATCCGGGAGTGGGGCGACGCCGGCACGCCGGTCGTCCAGGCGGCCCCCGAGAGCCCGATCGCGCGCGCCTTCGTGGAGGTGGCAGAGCGGCTGACCAGCCAGATCAGCGCCCACAACCTCGCGAGCGGGGGCGGCATCCGCATCGACCGGAGCGGGGGGACGAACAAGCACCTGCCCATCATGCGGTAGGCACTCGCGTAAACGTCCCGGGTAAGTTATGGTTCCGGCCCCTTCCCCCCATCGAACCGAGGGGGCCGCTGGAGAGAACGCGAGCACGTTTCGCCCCCATCGGCATGCGTAGTCGCGCGAGGCGCGGATGAATACCCACGAAAATACCACCACGCCGGCGGACGCGCCGGCAGCTCCGGCCGACCAGGGCGGCCCGCTCGACGCGTCGAACGCCGCGCCCGAGCAGGCCGCACAAGCTCATGACGCGGGGGCCAGTTCCCCGCCTGAAGCGAGCGAGGTCGGCGGAGAAACAGCGTCGCAAGCGAGCTCGACCCCGTCCGAGGCAGCGCCGACCGAGGCGGCACCCGCCGAGGCGGCACCCGCCGAGGCAGCGCCGACCGAGGCGGCACCCGCCGAAGCAGCAGCCGCCGAAGCTGCACCCGCCGAGGCGGCACCGGCCGAGGCGGCACCCGCCGCCGCGCCGGCGCGCGCCGCGGACGAGGACGACGAGTGGGAAGAGCAGCCGGGCGATAACATCGGCAACCGCGTCCCGGGCCTGCCGAGAGACGACATCGGCAACCGCAAGCCGGGAGCCCCGGGCAGGCGGAATCCCCCGGCGGCTGCGAGGCCCGCACCGGGGCCGAAGCCCGCGCAGGCGGCGAAGCCCGCGGCGGCCGGCGAGGCCGGCGCGACCGCGCCGGGGGAGGGGGGCGCCGGGAAGAAGCGCCGCCGCCGCCGCCGCAAGAAGGGCGCGGAGGAGGGCGGCCAACCCGGGGCCGAGGCCGCCGAGACGACCGCCGCCGCAGCGGAGGCCGGCGAGGCCGGCGAGGCTGGCGAGGCCGGCGCGGACGACGAAGCCGGCGCGGACGACGAGGGCGACGAGGAGCAGGCGGCCGGCGAGGCGGGGCAGCCGCAGCCCGGCGGCGAGAAGCGCAAACGGCGCAAGGGGCAGGGCGCGCCGCCGCCGCGCGAGCGCCCGGCCTTCAGCATCGGCGAGGAAGTGTTCGGCAAGGTCAGCAGGATCACCGAGCACGCCATCTGGATCGACATCGCCGGGAAGGCCACGGGGCTGTTCGACCGGCGCGAGATCCTCGACGAAGAGCCGCCGGTCGATGGCGACCAGTTCATCGCGACGGTCGCGAGCACCGGCGTGCGCGGCGGCATGCTCCTCCTCTCGAGGGCGCCCGTGCAGCTCGATCAGGCGCGCGCGCGCGCCGAGGCGTCGCTGCAGAGCGGCGAGCCGATCGAGGGGTTCGTGACCGGCGCGGTCAAGGGCGGGCTCGAGGTCGACCTCGGCGGCCTCCGCGCCTTCGCGCCGGCGTCGCACGTCGATCTGCGCCACGGCGCCGACCTCAACTACCTCGTGGGCCAGCGGCTCGATTTCATCGTGACGCAGTTCGCGAAGAAGGGGCGCGACATCGTCGTGTCCCGCCGCAAGATGCTCGAGGAGGACAGCCGCCGGGCGCGCACCGAGGCGCTCACGTCGATCGAGCCCGGGTCCCTGCACAAGGGCGTGGTGCGCAAGGTCGTGGCGTGGGGCGTGTTCGTCGCGCTCCCCGACGCGGGCGGCGTCGAGGGGCTGGTCCACATGAGCGAGGCGAGCCACGACCGGGGCGCCAAGCTGGCCGACCTGTTCAAGCCCGGCGCCGAGATCGACGTGAAGGTCCTGCGCGTCGACGACAAGGGCAAGCTGTGGCTGAGCCGCAAGGCCGCCACGGTCGACCCCTGGGACGCCGTGAAGGACAAGTACGCGGTGGGCACGCGGCACAAGGGCAAGGTCGCCCGGCTGCAGCCGTTCGGTGCGTTCATCGAGCTCGAGCCGGGCATCGATGGGCTCATCCACACGGCCGACCTCTCGATGAAGCCGATCCAGCACCCGGAAGAGGTGGTGAAGGTCGGCCAGGACGTCGACGTGGTGGTCGCGAGCTGCGACGCGGCGGCGCGGCGGATCGGGCTGCACCCGGCTCCGCCCGAGGGCGAGGAGAGCGAGCCGCGCCAGCGCGTCCAGCAGGGCAGGCCGGTGAAGGTGGCGGTCACGCAGGTGACCGAGGGGGGGCTCGTCGTCCGGGTGCTCGGCGCCACGGGGCGGGCGGCCCGCGGCTTCATCCCGGCCGGCCACACCGGCACGCAGCGCGGCACCGATCTCCGCAAGGAGTTCCCCATCGGGACCCAGCTCGAGGCGAAGGTCATCGAGGTGGATCCGCGCCGGGGAGAGGCCAAGCTGTCGATCCGCGCCCTCAAGGAGGACGCCGAGAAGCAGGCCTACCAGCAGTACCGCGCCGGCGTCGCGCGCGAGGCCAAGTTCGGCACCTTCGCCGACCTGATGAAGAAGAGCTGATCCCCCGAGGCGCGCCGCCCACGCGGCGGCGCGCCGGCTCCGTCGCGTCGGTCGCGCGTTTGCGCTGCTGCCGCGACGGCCGTGCGTTCGCGCAGCTGCAGAGCGACGGCGTCCCGCCGGACGCCGTTACTCGCGGCCGAGCGCGTTCACGGGATCCATGCGCGCCGCGCGCCGCGCCGGGAAGAACCCGAACACGATCCCGATCGCCGTGCTCACCCCGAGCGCGACGCCGAGGGCCACGGGCTCGAGCTTCATGGGCCAGCCGAGGGCGCTCGCGAAGCCGAGGATGACGCCGTACCCCAGCGCGCTGCCGACCAGGCCGCCCAGCGTGGCGAGCACGAGCGCCTCGAGCAGGAACTGCAAGAGGATGTCGATCTCGCGCGCGCCGATCGCCATGCGGATGCCGATCTCCCGCGTCCGCTCGGTGACCGACACGAGCATGATGTTCATGACGCCGATGCCGCCGACGACGAGCGACACCGCCGCGATGCTGACGAGCAGCGCCGAGAGCGCCGCGAAGATCGCGTCCTGCATCGCCTGGAACTCCGCCTGGCTCCGGACGGCGAAGTCGTCCTCGTCGCCCTCGCCGATGCGGTGCCGCTGGCGGAGGATCGCCTCCGCCTGCAGCCTGGCGCGCTCGGACGTCTCGGCGGACGTCGCGCTGAGCAGGATCGCGTGCACCTCCCCGGGGCGCGTGGCGACGACGTGCGAGCGCATCGTGGTGATGGGCATCAGCACGATGTCGTCCTGGCTCTGACCGAACGGGGACGCTCCCTTCTCCTCCAGCACGCCGACGACGCGGTAGGCGTGGCGCCCGAGCCGCACCGTGCGGCCGATCGGGTCGAGCGAGCCGAACAGATCCCTCGCCGTCTGGGCCCCGATCACGAGGACCTTCTCCGAGAGGTTCTCCGAGGCGGGGCTCCACGCCTCTCCCTGCGCCACCTTCCAGCTCCGGATCTCGAAGTAGCCGAGGCGCGTGCCGACGAGCGTCGGGCTCGCGTTCTGGCCCTCGTAGATCACCTGGGCGCTCGCCCTGAGGAACGGCGCCGCGAGCCGAATGCTCGTCGACTCGCGCACGAGCGCCTGGGCGTCGAGCTCCGAGAGCCTCGTGCCGGTCGTGCTGCGGACGCCCGAGGCGCGGGCGGAGCGCGCGAAGACGATGAGCGAGTTCGAGCCGAGGTTCGAGATCTGCGCGTTGACGTTGGCGCGCGCGCCGCTCGCCAGCGCGGTGACGGTGACCACGGCGGCGACGCCGATCGTGATCCCCAGGATCGTGAGCCCCGCGCGCAGCTTGTTCCGGCGGACGGCGCGCAGCGCGATCACGACCGCCGAGAAGAGGCGCGTGAGCGTCGCCCTCACTCGTGCCTCAGGGCGGCGATCGGATCCAGCCGCGCCGCGCTGCGCGCCGGGAAGAACCCGAAGACGACCCCGATCGTCGCGCTCGTCCCCACGGCGACGACGACCGCGCTCGCCGGCAGCGTCATGTTCCAGCCGAGCGCACCGGCGAGGATCTGGATGAGCCCGAGCCCCGCGCCGAGGCCCATCACGCCGCCGATGATCGACAGGGTGATCGCCTCGACGAGGAACTGGATCAGGATGTCGCCCTCCGAGGCGCCGATCGCCATGCGGATGCCGATCTCGCGCGTCCGCTCGGTCACGCTGACCAGCATGATGTTCATGACGCCGATGCCGCCGACGAGGAGCGACACCGCGGCGATCGACGACAGGAGCATCGTCAAGGTGTCCAGGATCCGCTCCTGCGACGCGCGGAACTCCGCCTGCGTGCGGATCACGAAGTCCGGCTCGTCGTCCGGCGCGATCTCGTGCCGCTGCCGGAGGATCCGCTCGATCTGCTCCACCGCGCGATCGACGGTGCGCTCGCTCGTGGCGGCCGCGAGCAGCATCTGCACCCTGCCCGGCGCGCTCGGCACGACGCGCGACCGGAAGCTGCCGATCGGCATGAGCAGCCGGTCGTCCTGGTCCTCGCCGAACGGCGACTGCCCCTTCTTGGCGAGCACCCCGATCACCCGGAACGGGTGCTTGCCGATCCGGATGTACTGCCCCACGGCCTCGCCGGAGCCGAACAGGTTCTCCCGGACGGTCTCGCCGATGACGCAGACCTTCGTCTTGAGCTGCTCGTCGGCCTCGGTCCAGCCCTCGCCCTTCTCGACGTTGTACGAGAGGATCGAGAGGTAGCTCCGCGTGACGCCCATCACCTGGGTCGCGACGTTGGCCTCCCCGGCCACGACCTGCATCGACGTCGAGCTGAAGGGGCTCAGCGCGGCCACGCTGGTCGACTCCTTCAGGATCGCGAGCCCGTCGGCCTCGGACATCCTCACGCTCTCGCGGCGCCTCAGCCCCGACGCCTGCGTCGACTGCGGGAAGATGTAGATCGAGCTCGCGCCGAGGCCCGAGATCTCCCCGAGGATCCGGTTGCGCACGCCGGTCCCGAGCGCCACCACGACCACCACGGCGGCGACGCCGATCAGGATGCCGAGCACGGTCAGCGCGGCGCGGAGCTTCGAGCGGACGATGGCGCGCAGCGCGAGCCGGACGGCGGCGAGGTAGCCCCTCACGGCGCCTGCTCCGGATCGGACGTCTCGGGCGGCGGCAGCGCGGCCAGGGCCGCCGCCGCGTCGACGGGGCGCTCGTTCCTGACGTCGCTGCGGACCTCGCCGTCGCGCATCGTGATCACCCGGCTCGCGCAGGCGGCGATGTCCGGCTCGTGCGTGACGAGGACGATGGTGATCCCCTCGAGGTTGAGCCGCTGGAGCAGCCCGAGCACCTCGTAGCTCGTGCGGGTGTCGAGGTTGCCCGTGGGCTCGTCGGCGAGGAGCAGCGGCGGGGAGGTGACGAGCGCCCGCGCGATGGCGACGCGCTGCTGCTGGCCGCCCGAGAGCTGGTTCGGGGTGTGGTGCAGGCGATCGGCCAGCCCCACCGCGCCGAGCGCCTCGAGCGCCAGCTTGCGCCGCTCCGCCACGCCGACGCCCCGGTAGACGAGCGGCAGCTCGACGTTCTCGAGCGCCGTGGTGCGCGGCAGCAGGTTGAAGCCCTGGAAGACGAACCCGATCAGGCGGTTTCGCACGATCGCGCGCGCGTCGTTGTTGCGCCGGGTGACGTCGAGCCCGTCCAGCCGGTAGGCGCCCCGGGTCGGCCGGTCCAGGCACCCGATGATGTTCATCAAGGTGCTCTTGCCCGAGCCGCTCTGCCCGACGATGGCGACGAAATCGCCGTGCTGGATGGTCAGGTCCACGTGGCGGAGCGCCCGCACCACGACGGCCTCGGTCGTGTAGTCCTTGCCGACGCTCGAGAGCTCGATGAGCGGCTCGTCCCGGAGCACCGCGGCGACGCCTTGGGGTTGCGGGAGCATCGCGTCGTCCGAGCGCATCGCGCCTCAGAACAGCCGGGGGCCGCGCCCCCTGCCGCTCCGCGACGGGTCGTCGTTCTCGTCGGTGACGACCTTGAGCGGGCCGAGATCGGTCATCAGCGCGGTGAAGACGCCGTCGGTGATCCCGACGTCGACGACGCGCGGCTCGATCTTCTCGGCGCCCGGCGTCGCGTCGGTCAGCACGTAGACGCGGCCCTTCTTCGGCGGGAGCGCCTCGAGCGGCGGCGCCTTGATCTCCTTGCCATCCTTGTCCCGCTCCGGCGCCGGCTTGAACCGGAGCGCCGCGTTGGGCAGCCGCCGCACCCCGCGGGCCTCGGCGGACCGGACGCTCACCGTCGCCGTCATCCCCGGCCGCAGCTTGACGTCGGGGTTGTCGACCTCGACCACCGCCGCGTACGTCACCACGCCGGACTGGTTCAGCGGGCTGTAGCGCACCTGGCTCACCTTCCCGCGGAACGTCTCGCCCGGGAACGCGTCGACGCTGACGTCCGCCTCCATGCCCTCGCGGAGCCGCCCGACGTCGGCCTCGTCGATGTCGGCGAGCACGCGCATCTTGCGGAGATCCTGCGCGATGACAAAGAGCGTGGGCGCCTGGAAGCTCGCCGCCACGGTCTGCCCGGGATCGATCGCCCGGTTGATGACGACCCCGTCGATGGGCGAGAAGATGCGCGTGTACTGGAGGTTCGTCGTGGAGGAGCGCAGGACGGCCCGCAGCTGGGCGACCTGCGCCTTCGAGGCCGCGACATCGGCGAGCGCCACGTCGTAGGCGCCCTGCGCCGTGTCCAGATCGGCCTGCGAGCCCACCCCCTCCGCGACCAGCTTCTTCGCGCGGTCGAGCCGCTGCTTGGCGGTCGCGAGGGAGGCCTCGGCGCGCACGACGCTCGCGTTCGCCGCCTCGAGCTGCGCCTGGTTCGAGTCGATCTGCGCCCCGAAGAGGGTCGGATCGATCTCGGCCAGCACGTCGCCGGCCTTCACGAGGCTGTTGAAGTCCACGTACACCTTGGTGATCCGCCCCGAGACCTGCGCCCCGACCTGCACCTCGGTGAGCGGCTTGACCTGCCCCGTCGACTGCACGACCTCGAGCACGTCGCCGGTCGTGAGCTCGGCCACGACGTAGCGGGGCGGCGGCGGCGGCCTCGTCCGGATCCGCCACACGACGATGGCCGCGATGATCGCGGCGATCGCGGCCACGGCGCCGAGCCGGCCGAGCCAGCGCTTCGCGCCGACGCGGGAGAGCTCCTGCTCCAGGTTTTGCCGCCCGACCCCGGGCGACGGTCCTCCACCAGCAGAGCGCGGCGCCCGGGCCGAGGCGCCGCCGCGGGGGGCGGGGGCGGCCGCGGCCGGACGTGCCCCGCCCGGCGGCGCGTCGCTCGGCGGCGCGTGCTCCCCTTCCGGCCCGACCGGCGCTGCTGAGGCCGACGCGTCGAGGGGGTCGCGACCGGTCGCCCGAGCTATCGAATCGGCCATCGGACCGTCCTCATAGCACGCCGCTGCGCACGCGCGGTTCGCTTGAAACCGCGGAACCGCCGTGGCAGACCAGCGACTCCTATGGAGTCGCTACCCATCGCAACGGACACGGTCGTCACGCTGTCCTACGTCCTTCTGAACGAAAACGGCGAGACGGTCGACCAGGCGACTCCCTCCGAGCCGCTCGTCTACGTGCACGGATACGCCCAGATCGTTCCCGGCCTGGAGCGCGCCCTCGAAGGGCTGCGCGCCGGCGAGCAGCGCGAGATCACCGTCCAGCCGGAAGAGGCCTTCGGCGAGCGCGAAGAGGCCGGCGTGTTCGAGGTGGACAAGGCCGACTTCCCCGACGCGGAGGCGGTCGCCGTCGGCGACGAGTTCATCGCCCAGGGACCGGACGGCGAGCCGGTGGCGCTCCGGGTCGTCGACGTCCTCCCCGAGGGCTTCCGGGTCGACACGAACCACCCCCTGGCCGGGCAGACCGTGCGCTTCAAGGTCCAGGTCAGCGAGGTCCGCGCCGCCAGCGAGGAAGAGATCGCGCAGGCTCAGGCCGAGCTGGAGGAGCGCATCGAGGAGTCGGAGGGCGCGGGGTGCTGCGACCACGACCATGAGCACGACCACGACCACGAGCACGGCCACCACCATCACGGTGGCGGCGAGGCGCTCGTCACGCTCTCGAAGAAGTCGTCCTAGGCCCGCCGCGGACGGGTGGGCCTGTCTGAGGAGATCACACATCATGACCGTAGGTGAGAAGGGCAAGCTGACGGAGCTCGACCTCGACCGCCGGGTGCGCGAGCGCCTGCTGGCGAGCGGGCGGCTCGGCGCCGAGACGATCGAGGGGCACCTCGCAGGCTTGCAGGATCTGGAGGAGCAGGCCGAGTCGATCTCCATCGATCAGCCGGCGCTCGGCCCTTCAACCCACACGTCGCGGGTCGAGCCTGATCTCGACGACGAAGGGTCCGAGTGAGCGACGTGAACGAACAGGAGGATTCGCCCCACCTCGAGGGCGCCCCGGAGCTGCCGACGCTCGACTTCTCCACGTTCGTGCTGTCGATCATCGGCTCCGCCTACGTGCACCTGGGCGACGCGCCCAGCCCGGACGGCGAGCTGGAGCAGAACCTGGTCCTCGCGCACCAGGACATCGATCTGCTCAGCGTGCTCCAGGAGAAGACGAAGGGGAATCTCACGGGGGACGAGGAGCGGCTGCTCGAGCAGGCGCTCTACGACCTGCGCATGCGTTACCTCGAGGTCTCGAAACGGTCGTGACCGCGGGGGCCAGGGCTCTCTCGTGGGTCCTCCTCTCCTGGCTGGTCGCCGCATGCAGCAACGGCACTCCTGGCCAACCCTCCGGCGCGGGCAGCGCCGCCATCCCGACGGGCGCGGTGCCTGTAGCGACCGCCCCGCCGCCTCCCCCTGCGACGCCGGAGCCCCCGATCGTCCGCTCCGAGGGCATGCCCGGCTCCTTCGCGCCGCTCGCGCGCAAGGCGGATCCCGCGGTCGCGACGGTCAAGGCCCGCGTCGAGCGGCAGCAGCACCCGGGGGGCCGCCGCCGGACGGTCGCCGAGGGGCTCGGGACCGCCTTCGTCTACGATCCTGAGGGCTTCTTGCTGACGAACAACCACGTCATCGAAGGCGCGACCGACATCCTCGTGAGCTTCGTCGACGGCCGCGACATCAAGGCCGCCGTCGTCGGCCGCGACAAACACACGGACGTCGCCGTGCTGAAGGTCGAGGAGAAAGGGCTGCCGTCGCTGCCGCTCGGCGACTCGGACCTCATCGAGGTCGGCGACTGGGTCGTCGCGATCGGCAACCCCTTCGGCCTCTCCCACACCGTCTCGGCCGGCATCCTCTCCGCCAAGGGCCGCACCCGCGACGACGTGAAAGGGCTCGACCCGAGCGGCTACTTCAACTTCCTCCAGACCGACGCGAGCATCAACCCGGGCAACTCCGGCGGTCCGCTCCTGAACCTCAAGGGCGAGGTGGTCGGCATCAACGCGGCCGTGCGCGCCAACGCGAACAACATCGGCTTCGCGATCCCGATCAACATGGTGCGGCAGCTCCTGCCGATGCTGCTGCGCGACGGGAAGATCCGGCGGAGCCAGGTCGGGGTGTTCGTCGATTTTCTCAACTCGATCGAGGCGGCGCGGCTCAAGCGCCCTGACCGGAAGGGCGCCTGGGTGAAGACGGTGGTGGCCGGGGGGCCCGCGGACCGGGCGGGCATCGCGCCGGACGACGTGATCCTCGCCTTCGAGGGCAAGCCGATTTCCGACCCGAACGAGCTCCGGTGGATGGCGAGCATCGCCGGCGTGAACAAGGTCGTTACGCTGCGCGTCGCAAGGCTCGAGCGGGTCTTCGATGTGCGCCTCACGCTGGGCGAGCTCCCCGAGCTCACCGAAGAGCCCGATGAGCCGTGAGCTGGGCGGCTCCCGTGTCCCGTCCGGCACGCCCGCCGGACGCCGCGCGCCGCAAGGGGCGCTCGGCTGCGCGGCGATCCTCGTCCTCCAACCACCTCAGGTAAGCTGACCCCCGTGGCCACTGCACCCTCCCACCCGGACGAGCTGGAGCGGCTCGCGCCCCCCGGCGGTCCCGGCGATGAGCCGGGCGACCTGGAAGTCGCCGAGCCGCCCGCCGACGGCAGCCCCCCCGACGCGCAGCTCCACGCGCGCCTGAATAGCGCCCCGGCGCGCGCGTCCAATCGCGAGGCGCGGCGCAGGGAAGCGGAGGAGGATCGTGAGCTCATCGAACGAGCGCAGAAGGGGGACCAGGCGGCCTTTCGTGCGCTCGTGGAGCGGCACCAGCGCCGGGCGTTCGCGATCGCGATGGGGCTCGTCCGCGACGAGAACGACGCCCGGGAGCTGGTCCAGGACGCCTTTCTCCGGGTCTACAAGGGCCTCGGGTCCTTCCAGGGCGGCTCCTCGTTCTTCACCTGGCTCTACCGGATCGTCACCAACCTGGCGATCGACCTCATGCGAAAGCCGGGGCGCCGCGATCTCGAGCTCCAGGAGAACCAGGCTGCCGAGGAGAACGCCGACTTCCCGCTGGTCGCCCGGATCGACGGCGCCGACCCGCTCAACGTCGTCCGCCGCCGGGAGATCGCGGGGCGCATCCAGGCGGCGCTCGACGCGCTGCCGCCTTACCACCGAGGGGTCATCCTGATGCGGGAGGTCGAGGGGATGTCCTACGAGGAGATGGCCCAGGCCATGGGCGTGTCGAAGGGTACGATCATGAGCCGCCTGTTCCATGCCCGCCAGAAGCTTCAGCGCGCCCTCGCTGACTGTTACGCCGAGGAAGAGGGCAAGGCCAAGGCCGCCGCGGACGAGCCGGAGGACATCGCGTGAGCACCGCCAACAGCAGCAAGGCGAACCACGGGGAGGCGGGCTCCCCGCCGACGGATCTGGAGCTGATGCTCTATGTCGACGGCGAGCTCGACGAGGCCCGCCACCGGCAGGTGGAGGCGTATGTGCTCCACGACCCGCGCTGCAGCGCGAAGGTCGCAGGGCTCGTCGCCGCGGCCGACATGATCCGGGACGGCGCGCTCTCCTCCAGCGCGGCCGACGGCATCGCGGACGGGGTCATGGCGAAGATCGCGGGGGCGAAGGTGGACGTCGCGGCGGACGACGCCGGCGCCGCGTTGCGGCCGGTCGCGCCGCCCGCGGCCTCCCCGGCGGGCGCGCTGCCCCGCGCGCGGCCGCGCCTGGAGCGGGCGCCGGCCAACGACAACGCGCGGGGGATCTTCGCGCTCACCGCGCTCGCCGCGGCGGCCGCCGCCGCGCTGATGATCTGGGGTCGCACGGAAGCGCCGGCGCCCGGCGCAGCGTTGCCGGCGCCGGCTCCGGTCGAGGTGCCCTCCCCGCGGACGGCTGCGCCGAGCGCCGAGCCCGCAGCCGCGCCGAGCGCCGAGAGCGAGGCCGAGCCCGGCGTCGAGATCGCCGCGGTCGACTTCGGGGCGCGCATGGGCACGATCTTCTACGTCCCGCGAGAGGCCGTGGCATCAGGCCCAACGACCACGGTGGTTTGGCTCTCCGATGAAGGTCCGGGAGGACAGCAATGAGATTCCTTGCGAGTGCGATCACCGCGGTGTTGGCCCTGGCGCTCGGCGTGAGCCCTTCCCCTGCTGCCGCGCAGGAGCAGGCGCCCCCCGCGCCGGCGGCGTCGCCGGAGGCCGCGATCACGACCGAGGTCGTGATCCTCCACGCGACGAACGACGGGACCGGGATCGATCCGAAGATCGGCAAGATGCCCGAGCTCGGGAAGCCGCCGTTCTCGGCGTACAACAGCTACAAGCTCCTCGATCGGCTGAAGATCAGCCTGAAGAAGGGCGCGCCGACCACGACCAAGCTGCCGAACGGCAGCGTCCTCATGGTGTCGCTGAAGGACGTGGTGGCCGCGAAGAAGCAGGACGAGCCGAAGCGCTTCGTGGTCAGCGCGAGCATCCAGAAGCCGGGCGGCAACACGTTCCTGCCGCTGCTCGAGGTGAACGCCAAGGCCGGCGAGAACTTCTTCGTGGCGGGTCAGCAGCACCAGGGCGGCGTGCTCGTGCTCGGCATCAAGGTCGCGCCCTGAGCCGAGCCGGCGTGGGCCGCCGCGCTCAGCGGCGCGCCGACGAGGGCGGCGCGATCGGCAGGTCGACGTGGAAGGCCGTCCCCCGCGGCGCGCGCGCGTTCGCGCGGATGGCGCCGCCGTGCGAGAGGACGATGTTCCGCACGATGCACAGGCCCAGCCCGGTGCCGGTCCCGTCGGTCTTGGTCGTGAAGAAGGGGTCGAAGATCCTCGGCAGGTGGGCGGCCTCGATCCCGTGCCCGTCGTCCTGGATGGTCACCGTGATGTAGCCGTCCTGCGGCGACATCGCGGTGGCGATGCTGAGGCAGCCGCCGCGCTCGTGCATCGCGTGCGCCGCGTTCGTGAACAGGTTGACGAACACCTGGGTCAGCGGGTCGATGACGCCCCGCACGGGGGGGATCTCGCCGAAGCATTTCTCGACGGTGACGCCCGTCTGGTCGAGGAGGTGCTCGCAGAAGACGAGGGCGCGCTCGATGATGTCGTGCAGGGAGACGGCGCCCGGCCTCTCCGCGGACGGCCTCGAGTACGCGATCAGGTCCCGCGAGAAGCGCAGGATGCGGTCCGCCGCCTCGTTGATCCTCGCGAGCCGCTCGAGATCCGAGGGGTCGCCGCCGCTGCGCTCGCCCTTGCGGCGCAGGTACTCGGAGTAGGCGAGGATCGAGGTGAGCGGGTTGTTGAGCTCGTGCACGACGCTGGCGGCGATCTTCCCGAGGGAGGCCAGCTTCTCCGCCTGGATGATCTGGCTCCGCAGCGACTCCTGCGCGCGCGCCTCGCGGATCGACGCGCCGAGGAGGAGCACGAGCCGATCGACCAGCGCCTCGACGGGCGCGCTCTCGAGCAGCCCGCTGTCGTCGGCCGCGACGTGCATCGTCGAGCGGCCCTCGGGCTCGATGGACACGACGCGCTCGAACGCGAACTCGGGGAAGAGCCGCGTCGGATCGCGGCCCTCCTCGCGGCGGGGGCGCGGCGACACCCGGACGACGGCCTGCGCGCCTGCCGCGCCGGGGAGGCAGACGCCGAGCGCGCACCGCGTGAGCATCCTGGTGGCGGCGCCGAGCAGCGACGAGGCGCGCTGCTCCACGGAGGACGAAGGGTCGATCTCGCTCGCCGCGACGAGCAGGTCGTCGACCCACTCGAGCGGGATGTCCCGGGTGAGGGGCTTCCGGAGCGAGACGGGGGCCTCCGACGCCGGCTGCTCTCCCAGGCGCTCCGCGGTCTTGGCGTTCACCCGATCACCCTGTTCGGGTCGTCGCCGCTCGCCAGATCGAGATCGATGATCTTCGCGGCGCCGACGTAGGACTTCGTCTCGTAACGGGTGATCTTGCCGATCTTGCGGACGATCTCCGCCATCCGCTCGGCCTCGCTGAGGATCGTGGCCGCGGCGCCCTTGATGGGCGAAGCATCGTCGACGCGGCGGCAGATGAGGTCCGCGTAGCCGAGCACGCTGGTGAGCGGCTGGTTCAGCTCGTGCGCGGCCGCGCCCGCGAGCTCGGCGACGATCGCCTGCTTCTCGCGGGCGCGGAGCTCTTCCTGGGCCTCGGTGAGGCGGGCCTCCATCCGCATGCGCTCGCGGAGATCCGTGAAGATGCCGACGGAGCCGACGGGGACGCCGTTCTCGAAGATCAGCGCCGCGGAGAGGTGCACCGGGACGCGCGAGCCGTCCTTGGCCAGCACCTCGGTCCGGTAGCCCTCCAGCCGGCCGGGGCCGCCGTGCTCCTTCGCGTGGATGAGCCTCATGATCTGCTCGGCGTTGTTGTCCGGGTAGAGATCGCGGACGTTCTTCGCGCCGACGACCTCCTTCGCGTCGTAGCCGTAGATCCTCTCGGCCGCGCGGTTGAAGAGCAGGACGACGCCCGCCATGTCGGCCGAGACGATCGCGTCGACGGAGCTCTCGATGACGCGCTCGAGGAACTCCTTGGTCTTCGTGAGCTCGGCCTCGGTCGCGCGCTCGGTCGTGACGTCGCGGAAGCTGACCAGGACGGCGCCGCTCTCCTCCCGGAGCACGCTGCTGAAGCTGAAGCTGAGGATGAGCTTCTCGTAGTCGGGCTCCGCCCGCTTCACGGTGAAGTCCACCCGGTGCGGGAACGAGCCCTTGACGAAGCCGGCCCGGATCTCCTCGAGCAGGGGGTGCTCGCGGGGGTCGACGAGGTCGGCCAGGTTGCCCTTCGCGAGGTCCTCCGCCGTGCGGCCGGTGATCGTCTGCGCGCGCGGGTTGGAGAAGAGGATGTGGCCGTCGGGATCGGCGACGATGATCCCGTCGGCGGTCGAGTAGAAGAAGTCCGCGTAGCGCTGGAGCGCCTTGAGCCGCCGCTCCGCCTCGAAGCGCGCGAAGGTGCTCTGCTGGGTCTGGTCGCGGAGCGACTGCAAGATGCGCGCGTTGCGCAGGGCGATCGCGGTGGCGCTCGCGACGGTGCGGGCGAGCGACAGCGAGTGGTCGTGGGGCGCCACCGGCTCCCGCCCCCGCAGGAAGAGCACGCCGAGCGGCTTGTCCTCGAACAGGATGGGCAGGAGGGCGAGCGAGCGGAACCCGTTCTCGGGGAGCTCCGCGCGCACGATGTCGAACAGCGGGTGCGCCTTCGCGTCGTCGATCACGAGCACGTCGCCCGTGCGCATCACCCGCTGGATCTCCGGATACTTCCCGAGATCGATCGGCAGATCCCGGAGCTCCCTGTCGTCGCTCGCGGCGACCACGTAGCCGACGTCGCCCTGATCGCGCACGAGCACGATGCTGCAACGGTCGACGCGGGCCACCTCGGCGATGCGGCGCACGACCGTGAAGAGGATGTTGCGGAAATCGAGCGTCGACGAGAGCGCCTGCGTGAGCTCCAGGACCACCTTCGCGTCGTGCTCCTTGCGCGCGAGCGCGTCGACGTAGTCGCGGATCCGGAGCTGCCCGCGGATGCGGGCGATGAGCTCGGCGGGCCGGAACGGCTTGCGGATGAAGTCGTCCGCGCCGAGCTCGAAGGCGCGGGCGACGTCCTCGTCGGCGTCCAGCGCCGTGAGCACGACCACGGGCACGTCCTGCGTCCGCGGGTCGTCCCGGACGGTGCTGAGGACGACGTAGCCGTCGGGCGGCGGCATCACGAGGTCGAGCAGCACCAGGGCGGGCACGCTCGTCTTCAGCCAGACGAGCGCCTCGGCGCCGGAGGGCAGGGCGATGGTCTCGATGCCCGCGTCGTCCAGCGCGTGCAGCAGCATCTGGCGGCTGACGGCGTCGTCGTCGACGACGAGCACTGGATCGCGACGCGGCACGGGGAGAGCTTATCGATTCCAGGCTGCGGCGATGCGAGAATTTCCGGCCGGCGCCGGCCCGACGTTTGCCCGCGGCGCAACCAGCGCGCGCCCGGTCCGCCCCGTGTGCTCCGCGTGCGACCGCGCCGGCGCTGGCGGCGCGCGCGCCCGCGGTGCGGGCTCAGGAGAAGAGATCCCCCTGCTTCGCCGCCGGAGCCGAGAGGCCGAGGTGCTCGTACGCGCGGCGGGTCGCGATCCGGCCCCGCGGCGTGCGGCCGAGGAAGCCCTGCTGCAGGAGGAAGGGCTCGTACACGTCCTCGATCGTGTCGCGCGGCTCGCTGAGCGCCGCGGCCAGGGTGTCGATGCCCACCGGGCCGCCGTCGTAGTGATCGATGATGACGAGCAGCAGCCGGCGATCCATCTCGTCGAGGCCGGCCGCGTCGATCTCGAGGCGCTCCGCCGTCTTCCGCGCGATCGCCTGGGTGATCGCGCCGTCGCCGAGCACCTCGGCGAAGTCGCGGACGCGGCGCAGCAGGCGGTTGGCCACGCGCGGCGTGCCCCGCGCGCGCGCCGCGATCTCGCGCGCCCCCCCGGCGTCGATCGGCACGTCGATCAGGCCCGCGCTGCGCTGCACGATGCGCTCGAGATCCTCCACGGAGTAGAAATCGAGGCGGACCACGTGGCCGAAGCGCGAGAGGAGCGGCGCGGTGAGCAGGCCGGTGCGCGTGGTCGCGCCGACCAGCGTGAAGGGCTTCAGCGCGAGCTGGATCGTGGTCGCGTAGGGGCCGTCGCCGGTCATGATGTCGATCTTGAACGACTCGATCGCCGGGTAGAGGCTCTCCTCGACCGCCGGGGTGAGCCGGTGGATCTCGTCGATGAACAGCACGTCGTTGCGCTCCAGCTTCGTGAGGAGCCCGGCCAGCGCGCCCTTGTGCTCGATCGCCGGGCCGCTGGTGACGTGCAGCGTGACGCCCATCTCGCGGGCGATGATGTGGGCGAGCGTGGTCTTCCCGAGCCCCGGCGGGCCGCAGAAGAGCATGTGATCCAGCGGCTCGCGCCTCCGGCGGGCGGCCTCGACGAACACCTTGAGGTTCTCGGTGTGCTTCGCCTGGCCGACGTACTCGGCGAGCGAGGCAGGCCGAAAGAGGCGGTCGAAGCGATCGTCGTCGCCTGTCTCGGCAGGAGAGAGCGCCCGTTCAGCCATGCCCGGGGAGTACCGCGGGCAGGAGGCGAAGGGAAGCGCCGCGGGGCCGCGGGCTCGCGCAGGTGCGGGCTGGGTCAGCCGAGCGCGGGGACCGAGGAGAGGCGCGGGCGGCGCGGGGGCGGGATGCGCGGCAGCCGGGCGCGGCACACCGGGCGGCCGTCGGGGGCGCCGTCCACCTCGAGCGAGCCGCCGTGGAGCTCGATCACCGAGCGGGCGTGGCTCAGCCCGAGCGTCAGGCCGCGCCCGCGCGCCGTGGTCTGGCGGCTGAACAGGGCCTCCAGCTCGTCCGGCGGCACGTCCCGGCTGCCGTACTCGATGTCGATGCGGACCTCGGTGTTGAGATCACCGCCCATCGTCGCGGTGAGGCGCACGAGCCGCGCGGACGGGTCGGCCGCGCCCGTCCTGAGCGCGTGCGCGACGATGACGGCGATCGCGCGCGTCGCGTACGCCTGATCGACCGGGATCAGCGGCAGGGTGTCGCCGACCTCCACGACGACCTCGCCGTCGGCGTCGCTCGAGAGCTCGCGCGCCTTGCGGAGCGCGCCCGCGATCAGCGCGCCGACGGACGTCGGCTGCGGCTCCAGGGTGAGCTGCCCGGCCTCGACGCGGGCGGCGTCGAGGATCGACTCGATGAGGCCGAGGAGCTCCCGGCCGCGCGTGGCGATGAGCTCGAGGCTCTCGCGCTGCGCCGCGGTCAGGTCCTCCTGGCCGACGAGCTCGGCGAACCCGAGGATGGCGTTCAGCGGGCTCTTGAGGTCGTGGCTCACGCTGGCGAACAAGAGGCCGCGCATGCGCTGCGCCGCCTCGCGGGCCTCGAGCGCGCGCTCCTGCGCCGCGGCGAAGACGCGGAAGCGCTCGGCGAGACCCTCGATCGCGAGCCCGAGCCGGGCGACGACGGCGAACCGGGCCGGGCGCGCGATCTGGGTCGCGCCGCGGAGCACGCTGTCGGTGCCGAGCAGGCGCACCTGCTTCGTGGCGTGCACGAGATCCGCCGCGAGCACGCGGCCGAACACGTTGCCGAGCGCGCCGGCGACGAGCATCGCGAGCAGCGCCACGAGCGCGCCCCACGTCGCGACGGAGGGCTCGAGGTCGGCGGAGAACCGGATGTTCGCGCAGCCGCCGTCGATCGGCGTGATCACGGCGATCTGCCCGTCGGCCTCGCGGCCGAACGACGGCTCCGCGATGGAGCAGCCCTCCACGCGCGCGAGGAACCCGAACTCCGCGGCGGCGGCCACGACGTCGTTGCGGTCGGCCTCCTCGAGGGCGCCGAGCGCCGGATCGAGCGCCGTGCGCGCGATGAGCCCCGCGGTCGTGCGCCGGCTCCGCTCGACGAACGTCTGCAGGTGCGCGTTCGCGATGAGCACCGCCCCGACGCCGACGAGCAGCACCGGCGCGGCGACCGAGAGGAGCAGCTTGTAGGTGACCCGCCGGCGCGGCGTCTGGTAGAGCTCGGACGTCTCGAGCAGGGCGCCGACCGCCTCGACGGGGCTGATCTCGAAGAGGCTGAACGTCGCGGCGCGGGTCAGCACGTAGTGCGGGATCCCGGACGCGCACAGGATCGTGATCGCGAGGATGAGCAGGCTGACGGCGCGGCCGTCGTCGAGCTTCTCCGGCCTGATCCCCGGGATCATCGTCAGGCTCGAGATCGCCGAGCTCGCCAGCACGAAGCGCATCGCCAGGGCCGGCGGGAGCTCGGCGAACCGCTCGAGCTCCTCGTGATCGATCTCGCGCGCGCCGATGACGAGCGAGCGCAGGAGCTCCCGGTGGGTGCGCAGCCGGAGCAGGGTCAGGAAGGTGGTCGCGACGACGGCGGCGAGCGCGATCTTCGCGCCGACCGAGAGCACGCTCGCGGCGACGTCCTGCTCCAGGATGAGCAGCTTCGGCGCGAGCGCCGCGATCGCCCCGAAGGCGGCGACGCCGACGAGCGCCTGGCGGACCAGCACGCGGCGCTCGAAGTGGAGCGCGTCGTCCCGCGGGCGCTCCTCGGTCACGCGATCCTCCCTCCCCGCGGGACATCGCCGCGCCCGCCCCCGGGCGCCGGCGTCGCGTCGGGCGCGGGCAGCCCCGCTGCGACCTGAGGCTCCACCCAGATCGGCAGGGTGATCGTGAAGGTCGACCCCCGGCCGAGCTCGCTCTCCAGCTGGATCGTCCCGCCGTGCATCAGCACGAGGCGCCGGGCGATCGAGAGCCCGAGCCCCGTCCCGGCGCGGCGCGAGCGCACGTCGCCGGTCTGCCGGTACTCCTCGAAGACCGCCGTCGTCTCCTCCGGCGGGATGCCGGGGCCGGTGTCCTGGACGACGATCGCCGCGTAGCGACCGCGCCTCGCGATGTGGACCGTCACCGAGCCGCGCGCCGTGAACTTCACCGCGTTGGAGACCAGGTTCGTCAGGATCTGCCGCACCCTCCGCGGATCGGCGTTCGCGAGCAGCGCCCGCTCCCCCGTGACGTGCAGCTCGACGGGTTTGTCGCGCGCCGCCGGGGAGGCCTCGCGCATCACCTGCTCGACGAGCACGCGGACGTTCACGGCGCGGCGGGAGAGCTGGAGCTTGCCCGTCTCGAGCGCCGACAGGTCGAGGATGTCGTCGATGAGCGTGCGCAGGTGCTCGCCGCTCTGCCGGATCACCGAGAGCGCCTCGCGCGCGTCCTGGCTGAGCGGCCCGTCGACCTCGCTCTCGAGGACGTGCGCGAACCCGAGGATGGCGTTGAGCGGCGTGCGCAGCTCGTGGCTCAGCCCGGCGAGGAACGCGGAGCGCTCCCGATCCATGACCGACGCCTGCTGGAGGTCCGCCAGGTAGGATCGCTCCGCCGCGGCGAAGCGGGTGATCAGCAGGTTGAACGCCGCCGTGAGGAGCCCGACCTGGTCGAGCGACCGGATCGGCACCGGCTCGATCTGGATCGCGTCCGTGGTCGACGCGCTCTCGCCGTGGCCGCGCGCCATCGCCGTGATGCGCTCGCGCAGGTAGTCGACGTCGTCGCGCGCCGCCTTGGTGAAGGAGAGCGCCACCGCGACCGCCACGCCGAGGAGCAGCGTCGTGAGCGCCGCGACGGCGTTGCCGAGGGCGATCGAGTCCGGCGGCGGGCTCGGCGCGGAGACGAAGGTGATCACCGACAGGTGCGAGAGCGGCGGGTGGAGCGGCCGCACCGAGTACCGGAAGCGGCCGTGCGACGTCTGCGCATCACCCTTCCCCTTGGTGAGCATCTGGACGATGTCGGCCTGGGCCGGCGCGCCGAAGCTCTCGTTCACCAGCACGCGGCCGCTCGGCTCGACGAGCAGGATCTCCGACGAGGCCCGCCGCGCGGCCTGCCCCAGGATCTCCGTGCGCTCCGTCTCGGCCGTCCCGCGCAGCCGCGCCGCGAGCGTCGCGGCGAGCACCTCCGCGCGCAAGCTCGCGGCCTGGTCGCTCATCTTCGCGAGCTGGCCGATGCCGATGAGCGCGATCGCCACCGCCGTGGCGATCCCCACGACGATCACGATCGCGGGCGCGAGCGGCACGAGCGGCGTGGTGCCGCGAGGCCAGCGGAGGAGGCGACGGCGGGTCACGGCGGAATGTCGGATGTTAGCGCGCTTCGGACACGGGCGCGCTCACCTGGGATCGGTCGCCAGCAGCGCGAAGACGGAGTGGTCGAGCCAGCGGCCGTCGCACCACTCGGCCTGCCGGGCGATGCCCTCGAAGCGGAAGCCGAGCCGGCCGATGACCGAGAGCGAGGGGTGGTTGTCCGTGGCGGCCGCGACGCGCACCCGGTGCGCGCCCATGTGGTTGAACGCGAACCCGAGCGCGGCCTTCGCGGCCTCGGTCATGAGCCCGCGGCCGGTGGCTTCCTTGCGGAGCCAGTAGCCGAGCTCGCAGGAGCGGTGCAGGTGCACGCAGGCCTCGAGCCCGACCACCCCGGCGAGCGAGCGGTGGGCGCGCTCGCGGATCACGAAGCGCAGCGCCCGGCCGTGGTCCCAGTCGGCCGCGCACGCCTCGGCGAAGCGCGCGCTCGCGGCCGGGTCCGTGTGGAACTGCACCCAGGGCAGCCACCGCTGGAGGGTCGCGCGCGAGCCGCTCACCGCGAGCCACAGCTCGGGGCCGTCGGACGGGTCGATGGGGACGAGGATCAGCCGCTCGGTCTCGATCGGGCGGGCGCGGACCTCGCTGCGAGGCGGCAGGATGAGCATGGGGTCACCGGCACTGGATGCGAGCTGCGTACGGCTCGAGATGACCCGCCTCGTAGTCAAGCCAGGCGACATACCATTCTCCGGGCCTCGCGCCGGGGCTAATCGAAGGCGTCGGCTGGTCGCCGCTGACCCGCGCGAACCTCGTCGGCGTGCCGAGGCCGTCGCGGTTGATCGATGCCGTCACCATGCGGCCCTGCTCGAACCAGACGAGCTGGGCCTGGCCGTTCGGCGCGGTCGCGATCGACGGCCGCGCGCCGGCCTTGGAGATCCTCTTGCGCCAGAGCGGCTGGCCCTTCGCCGGATCGATGTAGGCCGCGGAGGCGCCGCCGAGCGGCGGCTCGCCGTGCCAGACGACGAAGCAGCCGCTCGCGCCGCACGCGATCGACGGGCTGTCGCTGCGCACCCGGTCGCTGTTCACCAGCGACAGGTCGCCGAGCGCGCGGTCGGCGCGCTTGCCCGGGCTCGGCGCCGGCAGCCCCTTGTCGGCGCTCGCGAGCGGGAGGCGCATGTACTGGATGACCCGCATCGGATCGCGATCGAAGCGGAAGGCGAGGTGCAGCACGTCGCTCGCGACCGCGAGCGAGGGGAAGCGCACGCGCGGCTTCGAGGGGCCGGTCGGGGTGACGTCGGTCAGCCGGATGCTCTCGCCGAGCGGCTCGAGGTTCGGGGAGAGGCGGCGCAGGAAGAGGTCCTCGGAGGCGTTGTCGCTGTCGTCCGACCACACGATCACGAACCCGTCGGAGGAGCGCGCGAGCGAGGGCCACGAGTTCCCCCCGCGCGGGAACGGCGCCACCATCATCGCGGGGCCGTCGATCCGGCCGTCCGCGTCGAGCCAGCGCACGTGCACGCCGGCCTCCGGCCCCTTGCCGTCCCAGTACGTGAGCACCAGCCGCTCGCCGGCGGAGGTCAGCTCGGGGCGCCCGATGGCGCGGCCCTCGGGGGTCACGTCGAGCGCCGGCGACGACGGCCGCATCGCGCTGTCCAGGGACGTCGTGTACGCGTGCTCGGTGCCCTCGTGCGAGTCGGTCCAGGTGATCACCGCGCCGCGCGGCCCGAGCGCGATCGACGGTCGGCTGGCCCCGATGGCGCGGCCGCCCTCGCGCACGAGATCGTGCGTGCGCGGCCTGGCGAGCCCGGTGAGCTGGCACGGCGCCTTGCCGCTCGCGTCCTTCAGCGCGACCTGCACGTGCTCGCTCAGCGTCCGCGGCACCGGGTGGTTGCCCTTCTCCTGGGCGTCCTTCAGCAGCCGGAGCGCGCCCTTCAGGTCGCCGGCGGCGATCGCCTCCTGCGCCTGCGCGACGAGCGGCGGCCACGGGAGGCCGCTCGCCGCTTCTGCCGAGGCGTCGGCGCGCGCCGGGACCGTGGGCGCGCTCGAGGTGGCGGGCGCGCTCGATGCGGCGGGCGCCGCGGCGCTCGAGACGGGCGGCAGGGCCGTCGGCTTGAGGAACTGGCGGTAGCCCGCGTACGCGGCGCCGGCGGCGAGCGCGAGCACGCCGAAGAGGACGAGCGCGCGACCGCCGCCGCCGCCGCGCCGCGCCGGGCGCGGCGGCGCGAGCGCGTCGGGGAGCGACGCGTCGCCCGGGCCTCCCGAGAACGTGATCTGGTGCCCCGCGCCGTGGCTCGGGCGCCCGGCCGTCGCGGCGCCGGGCTGGCCGGAGAGATCGACCCCGCCCAGGGGATCCACCGCGCGATCCATCGGGCCCGAGGAGACGGTCCGCCGCGACTCGTCGATGTGCAGCGGCCCCGGCGTGTCGAACGCCACGTCGATCGGCGGGGCCACGTTGATGTTCCCCTGCCCGCTGGGCGTGGGGGCGAGCCCGACCTGCGACGGCTCCGCGCCGCGCGGCGACGCCGGCTGCGCGACGCCGAGCGCGATCGAGAGCTCGTCGGCGAACTCCTTCGCGGTCTGGAAGCGCCGGTCGATCGAGCGATCGAGCGCCTTCTCGAACCACACGGTGAAGCTCGGCGGGAGGTCCGGGCGGAGCGCCGAGGGCAGCGGCAGCGGCGCGTTCGCGATCTGCGCGAACGTCATCGCGACGCCCTGCTCGGTCTGCCACACGGTGCGGCCGGTGAGGCACTCGTAGGTGATGCAGCCGAGCGCCCAGAGATCCGCGCGGTGGTCGACCGCGCCCTGGCCGCGCACCTGCTCCGGGCTCATGTACGCCGGCGTCCCGAAGACCGCGCCCTCGCGGGTGAGGCGCGGGTGCGCGTCGCCTCCGTCGACCGGCGCGTAGAACTTCGCGAGGCCGAAATCGAGGATCTTCGCGCAGAGCCGGCCCTCCTCGTCCTTGGTGAGGAAGATGTTCTCCGGCTTGAGATCGCGGTGGACGATCGAGGCGGCGTGCGCCTTCGTGAGCCCGCGGCAGACCTGCGACACCACGGCCACGGTCGTCTCGGGATCGAGGTACCGCACGACCGTCATGCGCTCGTACAGCGACTCGCCTTCGAGCAGCTCGAGCACCAGGAAGGGCCGGCCGTCCTCGAGCTTGCCGGAGTCGTAGACGTCGCAGATGAACGGGCTGCGGATCGACGCGGCGGCGCGGGCCTCGCGGAGGAAGCGCTCGACCACAACGGCGGAGGTCGTGAGCTCCTGTGCGAGCACCTTGATCGCAACCCGCTTGCCGATGTCGATGTGCTCGGCCTCGTACACGGCGGCCATGCCGCCGCGCCCGATCTCGCGTGTGATGCGGTATTTTCCGGCGAGGACCGTGCCTACCGGGATCTTCGCTTTGTTCGGCAAAGCCATCAGGCAGGGCTGTCCCGCGACTGGATTCGCCAGCGCAGACTATGCGAGCCGCCCGGCAAGAACAAGGTGAGCGCGGACCTGGTCGGACGGGGAGCGGGGGGGCACCCCCCGGCGACGTTGTGGGTAAGCGAGCTCTTCCGCAGGGTTACGCCCGGAAGCGGGCGCCGGCCCCCCGGGGGGGTTCCAGCGGAAAAGTAAGCCGGTCCTGCTTTCTGATGGCCGGATACACTTTTCTCACGCACGCGCGGTGCCCGAAACATTCCGGAAACATGAGCTTGGGTACATCACCGTAGACCTTAGGGCGCTGCGCCGGCGCCCCGGGTAAGGGGTTGCCTGATCCGGCCTCTCGCCAGATGGGCGCCCGCGTCAGTTGACAAGGGTCGGGGCAACGCTCGGTAGACCGGGCGGACCCCGCCACGGATCGGAGGCCGGGCGGCGCCCGGCAACTCGACGGGAGGCCGCCGGCCGAGGCGGCCCCCCTCCATCGGCTCTGCTCCGGCGGGGCTTTTCGGGTGAGCGTCCGGGCTTCCATGCCGGAGTGCACCCGGTCACCACAGGCGTGCGCAATGAAAAAGGTCGAGGCGATCATCAAGCCGTTCAAGCTCGACGAGGTCAAGGACGCCCTCGCCGAGGTCGGGATTCAGGGCATGACGGTGACCGAGGTGAAAGGCTTCGGTAGGACCGGCGGCAAGAAGGAGGTCTATCGCGGGTCGGCGTACGTCGTCGACTTCGTCCCGAAGGTGAAGGTCGACATCGTCGTGCCGGACAGCATGGTCAGCGACGTGATCGACGCCATCGAGAAGAGCGCCAAGACGGGCAGGATCGGCGACGGCAAGATCTTCGTCGTCCCCGTCGAGGAGGCCGTGCGGATCCGGACGGGGGAGCGCGGCGAGGACGCCATCTAGCCGAGCCGCGGGCAGAGCGTCACTGGGCATTCACGGCGGGCCACGGGCTCGGGGATCGAGCAGCGACAGGCGAGAAGCGAGCCCGCCCGCCGTCATTCACAGGCTATCGAGAGCAGAGAGTTCAGCGAGGTAGAGGAAGATCATGAAGCCGAAAGATGTCGTCGCGTTTGCGAAGGAAAACGACGTTAAGTTTGTCGATCTCAAGTTCATCGATCTGCCCGGCATCTGGCAGCACACGACGATCCCCGCGTCTCGCCTGAACGAGGACATCTTCGAGGAGGGGATCGGGTTCGACGGCTCGTCGGTGCGCGGGTGGCAGCCGATCAACGCGAGCGACATGCTCATGACGCCCGACCCGACGACGGCGAAGCTCGACCCCTTCCACGCCCAGAAGACGCTCAGCATGATCTGCAAGATCAGCGACCCGGTGACCGGCCAGCCGTACGGCCGCGACCCGCGCTACATCGCGCAGAAGGCTGAGAACCACCTCCGCGCGAGCGGCATCGCCGACACGACCTACTTCGGGCCCGAGGCCGAGTTCTTCGTCTTCGACTCGGTCCGCTACGAGAGCAGCCAGCGCGGCGCCTTCTACGAGATCGACAGCGAGGAGGCGGTCTGGAACACCGGCAAGAGCGGCCTGAACCTCGGGCACAAGATCCGGTCGAAGGAGGGTTATTTCCCCGTCCCGCCGACCGACACGCTCTCCGACCTGCGCGCCGACATGATGACCACGCTGATCGAGACCGGCATCGGCGTCGAGGTCGGCCACCACGAGGTGGCGTCTGCCGGGCAGTGTGAGATCGGCATCCGGTTCTCGACGCTGACGGCGATGGCCGACAACCTCATGTGGTTTAAGTACGTCATCAAGAACGTCGGCCGCAAGCACGGCAAGTCGGTGACGTTCATGCCGAAGCCCCTCTACGGGGACAACGGCAGCGGCATGCACTGCCACCAGTCGCTCTGGAAGGAGGGCAAGCCGCTCTTCGCCGGCGACGGCTACGCGGGCCTCTCGGACACCGGGCTCTGGTACATCGGCGGCATCCTGAAGCACGCGAAGGCGCTCGCGGCGCTCACCAACCCGACGACGAACAGCTACCGCCGCCTCGTCCCCGGCTACGAGGCGCCCGTGAACCTCGCGTACTCGAGCCGCAACCGCTCGGCGTCGATCCGCATCCCGCTGCCGCCCGGCAACAGCCCGAAGGGCCGCCGCATCGAGGTCCGCTTCCCGGACGCGAGCTGCAATCCGTACCTCGCCTTCGCGGCCATGATGATGGCCGGCCTCGACGGCGTCCAGAACCGGATCGATCCGGGCGACCCGCTCGACAAGGACATCTACGCGCTCTCGCCCGAGGAGCTGAAGGAAGTGCCGCACATGCCGGGCTCGCTCGACGAGGCGCTCAGCGCGCTCGAGCGCGACCATGAGTTCCTGCTCCGCGGCGACGTCTTCACGCGCGACATCCTCAAGACCTGGCTCGACTACAAGCGCGAGCGCGAGGTCGACGCGATCCGGCTGCGCCCGGTTCCGCACGAGTTCTTCCTCTACTACGACGTCTGATCCTCGGACGTCCGACCCCCTCCACCCGGACAGCGCAGGGGCCGGCGCAGCAGAAAATTGCGCTGTGACCCTCGCTGTCCGCCGGCCTTCCTCTCGAGTCGCGCTCGCGGCGACGGCGGCGTGTGATACCGCTCGCCGCCGCCTCGGGTTATCCTCGCCTCGTCTCGGGGGTCGGAGGGGTGACTCCCTCCTCCCGAAAGACGACACCTCGGCGCAGCAGTGAACCCCGGCGATCTCATCCAGTCTCGCTACCGGCTCGTGAAGCTCCTCGGCGCAGGGGCCAGCGGGTCGGTCTGGGCTGCGAAGAACGAGCTCATCGATCGCGACGTGGCGCTCAAGGTGATGCGCCCCGACGTCGCCGAGGACGCGGTCGCGCTCCAGCGCTTCTTCAACGAGGCGAAGGCGAGCGGGCGGGTGCGGAGCCCCAGCATCGTCGAGATCCTCGACCTCGGCCAGGCCGAGGACGGCTCGCCCTTCCTCGTGTTCGAGCTGCTCATCGGCGAGGGGCTCGACGAGTGGCTCCGGCGCGAGCGCACGATCGAGCCGGAGACGCTGGTCGAGATCTTCACCGGGCTCGCGCGGGCGCTCGACATGGCCCATCAGCAGGGGATCATCCACCGCGACCTGAAGCCCGCGAACCTCTACATCCACCGCAATCACCAGGGCGAGCTCATCGGGAAGATCCTCGACTTCGGGATCAGCAAGGTGATGGAGAAGGAGCACAACTTCGCGCTGACCCGCACGGGCTGCGTGGTCGGCTCGCCGGCCTACATGTCGCCCGAGCAGGCCGCGGGGCGCGAAGATATCGACGCCCGCGCCGATATCTGGTCGCTCGGCGTCGTCATGTACGAGGCGCTGACCGGGACGCTCCCGCACCAGGCGCCGAACTACAACGCGCTCATGGTCCGCATCCTGAGCAAGGACTGCGACCCGATCGCCGCGCGCAACCCAGGGCTCCCGCCGCGCCTCTGCCAGATCGTCGACGCCTGCCTCAGGCGCGAGCGCGAGGACCGGATCGCCTCGGCGGGCGCCCTCGCAAAGGAGCTCGAGGCCGTGCGCCGCGAGCTCCGCGCCGCGCGGTTCCGCGGCCAGCAGGGGCGGCGCGCCTCGGACCACGGCCTCGGCGGCAAGCTCGGCCTCGCGCCGATGGGCGCCGCGGTGCGCGGCGGCGCCGCCGGATCGCTGAGCCGGCTCCTGCAGCGCGGGAAGCGGCTGCCGCCCGCGATGCTCATCGCCGCGGGGCTCGGGGTGGCGTTCTGGGTGATGGTGTTCGTGCTGATCGGCAAGTACTGGATCCGCTGAGGGACGGAGCAGGCGCTCGCAGCACCGCGAGCGCCGCCGCCGCGAGCACCGCCGGCGAGGGCCCGGCGCCGGCGCGCCGGAGCCTCGGCGTTCAGGGGCGCGGCGCGCCGGGAACGACGGCGGCGGCGGGCTCACGAGGATCGGCCGGCGCGCCATGGCGATCACACCGGTGCTCGTGGGCGCCGTGCTCGTGTGGATCCGCGGGATCGAGCGCAGCGGCGTTGCCGTGGGCGCTCATGTTGCCGAACCACGCGCGCGGGCCGAGCCTCATGAAGCTCGCGAGCAGGAGCGCGCCGAGCGCCGCCGCGCAGAGCCATTCGATGAGCGCGTGCTCGTGGGCCAGGAGCGCGTGGAGCTCCGGGACCGCCGCGCCGGCGACGAGGGCGTTCGCGGCGAGGCCGAGCGCGACGGCGACGGCGACGCTCGCGAGCGCGAACACGGCGGCGGCGCGCGCGCCGAGCGACCGCTTCAACACGGCGAGCACGGCGACGTTCATCGCGGGTCCGACGAGGAGGAACGCGAGCGCCGCGCCGGCGGAGAGGCCCTTGTGGATCATCACGGCCGCGAGCGGCGTCGCGCCCAGCGCGCACACGTAGAAGGGCATCGCCGCGAGCGCGCTCACGACGACGTCGGCCGGGGCGCCGAGCGCGCTCGCTGCGGCCGGGGCGAGCGCCGCGTCCGCGACGGCGGCGAGCACCAGGCCGACGAGGTACCACGCGGCCACGCGGTCGAGCTCCGGCCCGATGGCCTCGGCGACCGCCGCGCGGAGCTGCGCCCGCGGCGCGGCTCGACCGCGCGCGAGCGCGTCTCCGGCGGGCGCGCCGTCGGGCTGCGCCGCGCCGGCGCTGCCGGGCCGCGCCGCGCCGGCCGCGACGCGGGCGACGAGGATCGCGACCGCCACGGCGAGGAGCGCGCTCGCCGCGACGCGCGCAGCGGCGAGCGGCAGGCCGAGCAGCCGCAGCGAGAGCGCGGCGCTGCCCACGTCGAGCGCCGGCGCGCCGATCGCGAGCGCGACGACCGCGGCGGCCGGCGCGCCCGCGAGCAGGAGCCGCCGCACGAGCGGCAGGACGCCGGGCGCGCCGAGGGGCAGCTGCAGCCCGGACACGACGCCCCGGACGGCCTGGATCAACGCCGGGCCGCCGCGCAGCGGCCAGCCGGCGGGGCGCGGGAGGAACACGCGCAGGAGCCCCGCCGCGGCGAGCCCGGCGAGCATGGCGGGCGCGGTCTCGACGAACAGCGGGCCGAGCGACTCGGCGATCGACAGCTCGCCCGGGTGAGCGCGGGTGAAGGCGCTCTCCGGGTCGGGGAGCGCGAGCACGACGGCGAGCCCGGAGGCGAACGCGACGGCGCTCGTGAGCCGCGCCCTCGCGTCGCGCGGCGGGGCTTCGTGCGTGTGCACCACGATGCGCAGGAGGACGCCCAGGCCGAACGCGATGAACGCCTCGAACGACTCGTGCGGCAGGCGCTCGAGGAGGCCGTGGCCGAGCAGGGCGCCGAGCAGCGTGAGCGCCGCGAGCAGCCCGAGGCGCGCGGAGAGCTGCCGCCACCCCCAGGCCGGCAGGAAGCGCGCCGCGAGCGACAGCCCCTCCGGCAGGCGGTGCACGACGACGGCGACCGCGAAGAGCACCCCGTCGGTGCTCCCGTCGGCCGCGGCCGCGGCCAGCGCGAGCCCGGCGCCGTCGAGCAGCCCGTGGACGGCGAGCGCCGAGAACGCGACCTCCCGCCCGAGCGCCTCGCCGGCGCCGCGCCGCCGGTGCTCCGTGAGCCAGAGCGCCGCGTACCCGAGCGCGAGCCAGAGGACCGCCTGCGCGCCGATCTCCTCGACCACGTGCGGCAGGTGGCGCGAGAGGACGAGGGCGGGGACGAGGCCGAGCGTCAGCCCGTCGAGCGCGGACGTCGGCAGCACCCGGCGCCGGCCGAGCGCCACGAGGAGCGGCCCCGCGGCGAGGCCGGCGATCGACAGGACGACGACGAGCGCGAGCATGGGAGCGCTGGGCTATGCCCGAGCGACGGGCCCTAATCAACATCAAATGGATGTTGCAACCGGGATGCATGCGGCCGCTCACCTCGGCCGTGCGGCGCTGCCGCCGCGGCTCAGGCCTGCACGCAGCGGTCGCAGCGGCCCTTGATCTGGATCTGGAGCCCCTTGCGGCGCAGCGCGCGGGGGGCGCCGCGCGCCGCCTTGATCTCGATGCTCTCGTCGGGGAGGCAGAGCACGTCGCCGCAGGTGTCGCACATGAAGTGCGGGTGCTCGTCCGTCGCGTGGCTGCCGGCGCCCTCGCGCAGCTCGAAGCGCCAGAGGTGGTCGCCCATGTCGGTGCGGCGCACGAGGCCGGCGTTGGTCAGGTCGATCAGGTTGCGGTAGATGGTGGCGCGATCCCAGCCCTTGGGGGCGAGCTCTGCCGCGAGCTCGGCGTGGCTGGTGGGCATGCGTGAGCGGCCGAGGCTCTGCAGCACGGCGATGCGCGGTGAGGTGGCTCGCAGTCCGGCCGCCCGGATCTGCTCGCGGAGCTGGTCCGCGGACTGACCTGCTTTCGAACGCGCCATGGGGACACCTCTACCGTCGCCCGGACGGTACTGCAATCGGGATGCGCGTGGCGCGCCGGGCACGCTGCGCCCGGGCCGATCGCGCGCCGGCGAGAGGCCGCCCGTCCGCTGCCGAGGCCGGCGCGCCGCGGGGTCGCGGGCGCACCGGCCCGGCGAGCACCCTCGGTTTCGCTCCGCGCGGACGCGCCGGCGCCGCGAGATCCTGGGCGGATGCGAAAAGAGGAAGCAGGGACGACAACGTGGCAGATGGCGAGTCGGGTGACCCTGTGTGCCTCCAGCAGGCCGCGCGTCCCGCGATCTGCACATGCCAGGCGGACGCGTCGCCGCGCGCTCCGACAAGCGGCGTGTGCTCCATAATGGAGCGATCGATCCAAGTTGGAGCGCCTGAGTGTCCGATCGAAACAGGCCCTTGCGCTGCGTCATCGCTCGCGCGTGTGTGTGCGCGGATTCCGCCAGCAAAGGAGGGCAGGGACCAGCGCAGACCGGCGCGGGATTTTCCCCTGTCGTTTTGACCTGAAACCTTTCTTTTCGAATTGAACCGGTTGTCACTGAAGCGCTATATTTAGACGTCCTTTGCGGGGAACGACCCAAGGAGAACGTCTATGCGAGATCGGACGCGTGCGGAGGTACTTGCCTTAGTCTTGATCGCTACCGTGAGCGCCGCGTGCAGCGGCGAGCCGATCGACCCCGCAGAAGCAGAAGGAGAAGAGACGACCGTCGCCGACGTCGACGCCGACGCCGACGCCGAGCAGGCGGACGTGGCGCCGGTCCGGCTGAAGCGCGGCTGCGGCACCGTCGATCTGAGCGAGGAGCAGAAGCTGGCGGTCGAGGAGGTCCTTCGCAGCCGCTCGGTGCGCGGGTTCGCGTTCACCGGAACGGTCACCATCCCCGTGCACTTCCACGTCATCAACAAAGGCACGGGCGCCTCGAACGGCGACGTGCCCCAATCGGTGATCGACCACCAGATCGCGGTGCTCAACAGCGCCTACGAGGTGGCCGGCTTCAAATTCGAGCTGGCCTCGGTCGACCGGACCACCAACTCGAGGTGGTACACGATGAGGCAGGGCTCCACGAACGAGCGGAACGCCAAGAGCGCGCTGCGCGTCGGCACGTCGGCGGAGCTCAACATCTACACGGCCAACGTGGGCGACGGTCTGCTCGGCTGGGCGACGTTCCCCTCGCAGTACAACGGGAATCCCACCTACGACGGCGTGGTCCTCCTCTACTCGTCGCTGCCGGGCGGCAACGCGGCCCCGTACAACCTGGGAGACACGGCGACTCATGAGGTCGGGCACTGGCTCGGCCTCTATCACACGTTCCAGGGCGGCTGCACGGGGAGTGGGGACTACGTCTCCGACACGGCGGCTGAGAAAGAGCCCGCGTACGGTTGCCCGACCACGCGGGATAGCTGCACGAGGGCTTCAGGCCTCGATCCGGTCAAGAACTTCATGGACTACACCGACGATTCCTGCATGGACGCGTTCTCTCCAGGGCAGATCGCGCGCATGCAGAGCCAGTGGGACTCGTACCGTTGACCGGCGCCTGACGTCCGGTCACAGCCGCAGCGCGGCGGATGTGGATGATGCGGAAGACGAGCGGCGGAGTCACCGCCGCGCGCACGGGGACGAGCAGCGGGTACTCCGCTGCTCGCTCCGCCGAGCGCAACGTGGTCACATCGATTTGACCTGGGCCCGGCGCTCGAAGCTCCGGCCCCTGGCGAGCAGGCGGGACACGGGGTCGGTGCGCGGCGGGGCCGGGCCCGCGTCCCCCTCGCCCTCCGCGAGGCGCTGCTGCCGGCGGGCGCCGGCCTGGACGCCGAAATAGACGCCGAGGAACGTCATGAGCCCCCAGCCGAGCAGGCCGACGGCGATCAGGCCGGTCTGCCGCGAGGCGTCGCTGCCGAGCTGGCTCATCTCCTCCATCGGCGCCGACAGCTTGCTCACCTCCTTCATCGGCTCGCGCAGCGTCGCGACCTGCTCCATCGGCTGCTTCAGGCCGGCGACGTCGCGCATCGGGGCGTTCAGAGCGGCGACGTCCGAGAGCGGACCCCGGATGCCCTCGAGGCTCTCGTTCATCGCGGCGATCGTCGCCTTCATCTCGCTCAGGCGATCCATCGACTGCTCGAGGCTCGCGGTCTCCCGCAGGCTCCGCTGCATCGCGTCCATCGACTCCTTGAGCTCGGCCAGCCGCGCCATCGCCTCCTGCATCTCCGCGACCTTCTCCATCGGCTGGCGCAGCTCGGCGAGGCGATCGAGGCTCTTCTGCGAGTCCCGCAGCGTCTGGTTCGACGCTTCGATCACCTCCTGCGTGCGCTTCATCGCCTCCGTGGTCGCCTGGATGGAGCGCGTGTTCGTCTCGACCATCGTCGCCATGCCGCAGCCGGTCATCCCGAGGACGAGCAGGAGCACCGGCGCAATCTGACGGACGTTTCCGAAATGCATCTCCCATCGTTGGATCTTCGCAGGCGCCGCGTCAATGTGGGTTTGACGCGCTGCGCTGGAATATGTCATAGCCTTGTCCTAGGAGTGAGTCGCTGTGGGATGTGCGCAGTTCGGCCCGCGCGCGGCCGCGCTGCCGGTCGTCGCACCGCGCTGTGAACTCTCCGTGTCGGTTCAGCGGACGTTCTCACCGCCGCGCGCGGGGCGGGGACGTCACGGCGCCGGCGGGCTGTGGCGGGGCGCGGCGGGGCGGAGGACGAGGGCGGCCAAGGCGGCGAGCGCGATCGCGGTGAGCCAGGCCGGGCGGCCGAAGGCGCGGGTCCCGGCGGCGAGCGCGCCGTCGGCCCACGTGGCGTCGAGCAGGGCGCCGCGCAGGCCGGCGCCGGCGAGCGCGATGAAGCTCGCGTGGGCGGCGACCGCGGCGAACGCGCCCCGGCCACGGCGCCAGAGCGCCGCGGTCAGCGCGCCCAGCGCGGCGGCGAGCGCGAAGCTCGACGCGGACGCGCCCGGGGCGAGCCCGATGGCGGCGCCGTGCGCGAGCGCCGAGAAGCCCAGCGCGTAGCGGCTCGAGAGGCCGGCGCGCGCCGCGGTGGCGAAGGGGATGCCCGTGAGCAGGAGCTCGTCGCGCACGGCGAGCGCGACCGCGCGCGCGAGGGCGAAGCCGAAGCTCGCCGAGGGGGCCCCGGCCTCGACGTGCGCCCAGCCGAGGACCACGGAGACGCCGAGCGGGAGCAGCACGGCGAGCGCGCCCAGCGCCGCGCCGAGGCCGATGCGGCGCGCGATGCGGGCGCGGTGGGCCGGGTCGGCCCGCTCCACGGGATCCAGCCAGTGCACCCCGGCGCGGGCCGCGGCGAGGTCGGCGACGACGGCGCCGGCGAGCGCCGCCGCGAGCGGGCTCGACGAGAGCAGCAGGGCGGTGAGCCGCAGGACCGCGGCGAGGCCGACGAGCCAGGCGGCGCCGATCGCGAGATCGATGAGCCGGCGCTGCTCCGGCCCGAGGCCGGGGCGAGGGCCGGCGCCCTCTGCGGCGTTCAGTGGAGCGTGTGCCACTGGCCGTTGTGCTCCACCTTGGGAACGTCGGTGTCGCCGTCCACGTCGCCGCGGTGGCGCGCGCCCAGCGTGGCCACGAGCTGGGCCGTGGACGCGCGCGCCGGCCGGGGGCGCGGCTCCGGCGCGGCGCGGAACCTCCGGCGCGGCGCGGGAGGCGGCGAAGGCCTGCGCCCGCGGAGCCGCTGCACCGCGAGTTTGCCCGCGATGATCAGCCCGAGCAGCAGCAGCGAGCCCGCGAGCACCGGGAGGAAGCCGTAGCGGCGCGCCACGTCGGCGCGCCACGCGCGCTCGAGCTCGGGGCGCGTCGCGGCGTAGGCAGCCTCGAGCGCGTCCGCGAGCGGCGCGCCGGCGCGCACCTGATCCAGGGCGAGCGCGAAGCGCGGCCGGCGGTCGCCGTCGACGAGGAAACGGACGAGATCCGCCGCCTGCGCGCGGGCCAGCGGCGCCGCCGCGTCCCCGGCGCCCGGCAGGCCCGCCTCGAGCTCGGCGAGCGGGAGCAGGCGCGACCTGAGCGCGGCGACGCTGAGCCGCTGCGCGCGACGGGCGGCGCCGGCGCCCGCCGCGTGGACGGCGAAGCCCTCGTGGAACCAGGGCGGGAGCTCGGCGCCGCCCGTGGCCTCGTCGAGGGCGAGGTGCGCGAGCGCGTGACGGAAGGCGCGCTCGAGGTCGGGCGGGTCGAAGCCGAGCCGGGGGCCGGCGCTGAGCACGGCGAGCCGCAGCGCGCCGAACGAGACGGCCGTCGCAGGGCCGTCGATGCCCCCGGCGACGAGGGGGTCGAGCTCGGCCGGGACGGCGGCGATCCGGACCTCCACCGGCGCGACCAGCACCTCGCGGCCAAGCAAGGCGCCGAGCTCGGCGCGGAAGGCGTCGGCGCGCGCGATCAGGGGACGGACGCGGTCGCGCGTCGACGGGTGGTAGTCGACCTCGAGCCAGCCGAGATCCTCGGTGAGGTACTCCGGCGGGCGCGGCGGGACGGCGGGCGCGGCCGCGCCGTGGAGCGCCGCGGCGGGCGCGTCGTAGACGCGCGGGGCGCCGCGGGCCGGGCGGGGCGCGGCGACGAGCGCGAGGCACAGGAGCGCCGCGAGCCCCAGCCCCGATGCCGCCGGGCTGCGCCGGGCCGACCGCGTCATGGCGCGATCCGGCCCTTGAGGTGAACGGTGTCGCCGTCGCTCGCGCCCGTCTGGGCGAGCACCAGCACCACGAGCCCGGTCGCGGCGACGCCCGCCAGCGGCCCCCAGAACCAGGGAGAGCTCCACACCGAGCGGCGTTCACCCGGCGCCGGCGGCGCGCGCCGCCCACGCTGGGCGAGCGCCGCGCCCGCCGGCGCGGTCGGGGCCGCGGTCGCGAGCGGGCGCACCGGGCCACCTTCCGACGACGGCGCGGGGGCGCCACCTGCGCCCGGCGCCGCGCCCGCCACACCCCCGTCCGCGGGCAGCAGCGCGCGGAGCGCCGCGGCCGCGCCGGGCCAGTCGATGGTCGCCGCGGGCGAGGCGGCCGCGCCGTCCGCGGCGCGCTGGACCGTCGCGCCGAGCTCGAGCGGCGCGTAACGCGCGCCCGCGACGTGGAGCACGCGGGCGACGGGGTGGCCCTGGGCCGTGGTCACCGCCACGACGAGCGCCGCGCCCGCGCCCGCGCCGAGCGACGCCAGCAGCCCGCGCGCGACCGGCTCGGACCCGGCGCGCCCAGCCGAGCGGCGCACCTCGGCGAGCTCCTTCACCGAGGCCGGCGCGTCGGGCGGCGCGGGCTCGCCGGCGAGCGCCTGCGCCGCCGCCTCGTCGATGGGCGGGCGAAGCGCGGGGTCGCGGTAGACCACACGCGCGAGCGACCGGGCCGCCTCGGCGCTCTCGTCGTCCGCGGCCACCACGACGGCGCCGCGCAGGGCCGCCCGAGGCGCGGCGGCGGCCGGGGCGACGCGCGGCGCCTCCGCGGCCGGCGCGCCGCCCGGCGGCGGCTCCTCCGCCTGCGCGAGCGCGGCCGCGAGGCCGAGCGCCGCGGCGGTGAGGACCGAGGCAGCGTGCGGACAGCGGCACATGCGGTTACCGTACGGAGCCGGCGGGCGAGCGTCAAACAGCGCGCGCCGCGGCGCCGCCGTCACAGCCAGCCGTGCTCGCGGTACCACGCGACGGCGCGGCGCGTCCCCTCGGGCCAGCTCACCTCGGGCGCCCAGCCGAGCTCCTTGCGGGCCTCGCTCGAGTCGCAGACCCAGTGCGCCGCGGCGAGCTCGTTCAGCTTGTCGCGCGTCAGCATCACGGGCTTGCCGGTGAGGCGGCTCAGGCCCTCGCTGGCGAGCGCGGCGCCGCGCACGAGCGGGAACGGCACGCCGACCCGGACGAACGCGCGCGCGCCGAGCGCGGCCTCCACGTCCGCGAGCATGTCGCGCCACACGTACACGCGGCCGTCGTCGATGAAGTAGGCGCGGCCGCTCGGCGCGTCGCTCTCGAGCGCCCGGACGCACGCGGCGGCGGCGTCGGAGGCGTAGATGACGCTCAGCGTGTTCCTGCCGTCGCCGAGCATCGGCAGGAAGCGCCGCGCGACGCTCTGGAAGAACGCGAACGACTCCTGGTCGCGCGGCCCGTAGATCATCGGGGGGCGGAGGACGACGACGGGGAGCGCGTCCTTCTCGGCGAGGACCAGCCGCTCGGCCTCGAGCTTGGAGCGGCCGTAGCGCGTCACCGGCGACGGGCGCGCGTCGGCCGCGACGGGGCGCCCGTCGAGGCTCGGGCCGACCGCGGCGAGGCTCGAGACGAACACGAAGCGCCGCAGCGTCATCGGGCCCGCGGCCTTCGCGGCGTCGAGGAGGTTGCGCGTGCCGCCGACGTTGATCCGGAAGAACTCCGCCTCGTCGCGCGCCTTGACCAGCCCGGCCGAGTGCACGATCGCGGTGACGCCCGCGTCGAGCACCGCGCGGCGGACGCTCTCCGCGTCCTCGACGGCGCCGTAGACGAGCTCGACGCCGCGCAGCGTCGCCAGGAACTTCGTGCTCGACGAGCGCCGCACCAGGGCGACGACGCCGTACCCCTTCTGCGCGAGCTGCTCGGCGACATGCGAGCCGAGGAACCCGCTCGCGCCCGTGACCAGCACCCTCATCGACCCGCTCCCTCCCTGCCGCTCCCTGCTGCCGCGCTGCGCCCCCGCGCGCTCAGAGCGCGCGCTCGTACAGCCGGTACTTCTTGTAGATCCGGCCGCCCATCAGCCGGATGCCCGCGTTGATGGCGGCGTTGTCCTCCAGCGTCCACCCGAGCTCCCCGCCCTGCATGCCGAGCAGGTGCGCCGCCCGGTTCATCTCGACGTAGAGGAAGGCGCTGAGCCCGGCGTAGCGCCGCACGTGGCGCCACTTCTTGCGGATGCCGAGCACGACGAGGCGCCCGCTCTTCGGGCCGCGCACGCGCAGCCGCCAGAGCAGCTTGAAGATCCCGCCCGGCAGGAGCCGGCCGTGGAGGCCCTTGATCAGCTCGTTCAGGTCGGGCAGCCCGAGCGACACGGCGGCCGGCTCGCCGTCGATGAACGTGAGCTTGGTGAGCTCGGGCATCAGGATGAGCCGCACGTCGTTCGCCCACTTGACGAGCTCCTTCTCGGTCATCGGGACGAAGCCCCAGTTGTCGCTCCACGCGTCGTTGAAGACGTCCATGATGATGCGGATGTCGCGCAGCAGGTGCTTCGGATCGCCGCACCGCGTGTGCACCTCCGGCATCGCCAGGATCTCGGTGTGGGCCTTCTGCGCGCGGACGGGGATGTCGCCGACCTCGTACCGCCACCCGTAGAGATCCTTCACCTTCTCGAGCCCCGCCTGCTCGATGAGCCGGCCTTGATGCGGCCGGTGGTAGGCCAACATCAGCACCGGCGGGCGATCGAAGCCCTCGACGAGGCAGCCGGCCTCCTCGTTGATCGAGAGCGAGTAGGGGCCGCGCATCCGCTTCATCCCGCGCGCGCGCACCCAGCTCGCGGCCTCCGCGAGCAGCGCCTGCGCCGTCTCGGGATCATCGACGGTGTCGAAGAAGCCGAACATGCCCGTCTCGTCCCGGTGGTATCGTAGGTGCTCGTGATCGATCTGCGCGGTGATCCGGCCCGCCGGCCGGCCGTCCTTGTAGGCCACCCACGCCGTCCCCTCGGCGTGCTCGAAGAACGGGTTCTTCTTCCTGTCGAGCCGATCGCGGATGTCCATGTCGAGCGGCCGGATGTAGTTGGGGTCGCCCTCGTAGACGGTGTCGACCACGTTCAAGAAGTCCTTCAGGACCTGCTTGTCGCCCTGCCGGACCTCGCGGATCTCGATAGCCATAAGGCGCAAGCCCGTACCGTCCGCCCCGCGGCGCCGCAAGGGGATCGCGCCGCCCGGGCCTCCTCCGATTCGGGGACGCCGCGCGCGCGGAGCCGGTAAGCTCGCGCGGAGAGCGGCTGTCCGCCGCCGGCCACTCAGGTGACGCAGCATGATGACGCCGAAGGAGTTCCAGAAGCAGTTCAAGCGGCTGCTGATGAGCCGCGTCGAGGGAATGGACTGGGATGACAAGCTCGCCCGGGTCCGCCAGTACCTGCGCCAGCTCGAGGCGCGGCAGAGCCCGGAGGAGGAGTCGGCCGAGCTCACGCCCTCGCTGGAGCTCATCCCGTTCGAGCCCGGCAAGCGGCCCGTCGACGAGGCGCTCTACCCGGGGCACGGGTGCAGCGAGCGCGTCGGCTGCGTCAACACCGCGGGCGACCCGGCGGAGCTCGGCGACGAGGTGTGGCTGCTCTACCGCCTGCGCGACCTCTACGCGTTCGTCGCGCCCTTCGAGCGGCCGTTCGAGGTGACCATGTCGGCGTGGTTCCTCCCCGCGAACCTCGTCGACTGCGAGCCTTGCCCGGTGCCCGGCATCCTCGACCTGCCGCTCAGCCCCCAGATCGTCTCGACGTCGTCCTACCCGGTCCCGAAGCTCGAGCCGGCGCCGTGGAACTCGTTCCACCAGACGGTCTACGTCGCCACGATCATCCCCGCGCGGCAGCTGATGCCGCACCCGCCCGGCGAGCAGACCGGCGGCGGCTACAGCTGGCGCGAGCTGCCCGACGAGTTCCGGGCGCGCATCCCCGACGGCGCCGACCCGTTCACGTTCGCGAGCCTGTTCCGCCAGCAGATCCGGGTCGAGATCAGGCTCAGCGAGGGCGGCAGGACGGTCTCGTCCGAGTCGACCGACGTCGAGGTCTTCGACACTGGCCGCTTCGGCTCGCTCTACGCGCGCCTGCTCGACCGGCTCGTGAAGGCGGACCTGGAGGCCCAGCAGCGGGAGCTCGGGATCGAGGATCTGCACGTCGGCTACCACCCGTGGTTCCCCGTGCTCACCATCGGCACGGACAAGTCCCTCCTGTACCTCCGGGCCATCCACCAGGACCTCGAGCAGCACCGGCGCAACCTCCCCGATCCGCGCTGGCTGCTGCGGCTCGGGCTCTACCTCGAGCTCCTCACGTGCCTCGGCATCTTCGAGGCCGTGAAGGACGAGTACCCCGACATGCTCTCGCCGGAGGAGCGCCACGCCTTCGAGAAGGGCGAGGCGTTCGCCCCGATCCGCGCGGCGATCGACCCCGCGGCGTGGAAGCAGGTCTGGGACATGCGGCACGTCGCGCCGCGCGCGGCCGGCTTCTTCTCGGCGGGGCCCGTGAGCCTCACGAACCTGATGCGCAAGCAGAAGGCGACGCTCGCGTTCCTGCACGTCCACCACGCGGACCTGCAGAAGGCGATCGAGCTCGCGGGCCCCAACCTGTGGAACGCGCAGGAGACCTGGCACCGGGTGTTCCGCGACGCGGAGCGGGCGGTGCTCAAGAACAGCGCGCTCGCGTTCCCCGAGCTCTCGCACCTGGACCCGCGCTGGCGCGACTTCGCGCTCTGGCACCAGCGGGGCGACATGCGGGTGTTCGGGCTGAACCTCATGCCCGAGGCGCTCACCGGGCTCTTCGGCGACCAGGACGGCATCTTCCCGGCGGCGTGCCGGCAGTACCGGAAGTCGATGAACGACGTCGCCCGGTGGGCCGCGGAGCGGCACCTCATGGATTACACGGGCGAGGAGTGCATCCCGCGGAACGCGAGCCTGCTCGAGGCGTACATGGACAAGAACCCCGCGCTGCTCGCCGCGCTGCAGCGGCGCGACGGCTACGGGGCCGCGCAGTCCGTCGAGCTCGACGAGCCGAGCAAGTCGCAGCGCGAGGCCACCGCCGAGGACGTCATGACGCTGCTCCGGCGCACGCCGGTCTTCAAGCCGCTGCTCGATCGCGAGCTCCGCCGGCTCGCCACGAAGGCGCGGCGGGTCGAGTACGGCCCGCTCGACCGGATCGTGCTGCAGGGGCAGCGGGACTCGGCGATGTTCGTCGTGGCGTCGGGCACCGTGGAGGTCCTGGTGCGGCACCCCGACGGGCAGGACACGCCGGTCGCCGCGCTCGAGAAGGGCGCCGTCTTCGGCGAGTTCGCGCTGCTCACCGGCGAGGAGCGCACCGCGACGGTGCGCGCGATCGACGAGGTGGTGCTCTACCAGATCACGAAGGAGGCGCTGCAGCCGATCATCGAGGCGCGCCCGCAGCTCGTGATCGAGCTCAGCCTGCTCATGGCGTCGCGCCAGGCCAACCTGCGCGACGCGGCCGAGCGGTACATCGAGGCCGAGGAGAAGGTGCGGAGCCTCGCCGGGCGCATCCGCCGGTTCGTGCTCGGCTGAGCGCTCAGCCCTTGAAGAGCCACGCGAGGGCGTCCGCCTCGGTGGTGAAGAACGAGTACTCGGGCAGCCCCATGGCGGCCGACAGGCGGGAGATCTGCATCTTCGAGAGCGCGCTGTTCACGAGGTTCGCGGCCCTCCGCATGCCGTTGCCGGCCGCGAACGCCATGGTCTGCTCGACGTAGGGGCTCACGTCGGGCCGCTGCGGCGGGAAGTCCGCGATGTCGGCGAGCACGTACCAGGGCTTGCCGAGCCCGAGCAGCGTCGAGGCCTTGCTGCGGAAGTCGTCGAGGTACGCCCTGCCCTCGTCGACGTCCCAGAACCCCCAGACCTTCACGTGGAGCACGCCGGTCGTCGTGTCGGCGCGCACCTGGAACCGGCGCTGCGGCGGGCGCTCTCGCCGCGAGGTCGGCTCGGGGCCGGGCCTCCTCGACGGCTCGCCGAGGGAGGGCCTCGACGGCTCGCCGAGGGAGGGCGTCGTCCGGCTCGGCGCCACGCCGCTCAGCGGCGCGCGCTGCGAGAGCTCCGGGCGCGACGGCTCCGGCGGGATCTCCGGGCGCGACGACTCCGGGCGCGAGGGGGGCAGCGGGCTCGGCGCGGGGTGCGGGCGCAGCGAGTGGCGCGAGACCGGCGTCTTGACGAGCTCGGGCACGGTGACGGTCGGCACGTCGGCGAAGCCGGCGGCCTGGACGGCCTGCGACGGCTGCGTGGGGGCAGTCGGGCTCGGGCCGGCGGGAGGCGGCGGGCGATCCGGCAGCAGCACGATGCGCGGCACCCGCGGGAGCGGGACGCCGAACGCGGCGGCGAGCGCGTCGATCGCGGCGGACGCGCGTTCGAAGCGGTCGTCCGGCTTGAGCGCGGTCGCCCGGAAGAACCAGGCGTCGAACTCCTTCGGCAGCGTCGCGGAGCGCCGGCGGGCGGCGCGCACGCTCGGCGGCTCCTGCGGCCCGCGCAGGAGCTCGGCGGCGAGCAGGTAGGGCGACGGGATCGACTCGGCCTGCTCGGCCCAGTACGTCTCGCCGACGAGCAGCGTGTACGCGACGTGCCCGAGCCCGTGGATGTCGGCGCGCGGGCCGACGTTGCGCTCGGCCCGGATCTGCTCGGGCGACATGTACACGGGCGTGCCGATCATCTGCCGGGTCAGCGTGGAGGCGTGGTGCTGCTCGATGACCTTGGCGATGCCGAAGTCGAGGATCTTCACGCACGGCGAGCCGTCGTCGCGGACCGTGACGAACAGGTTGTCCGGCTTGAGATCGCGGTGGATGATGCCGGCCGCGTGCGTCTTGTCGAGCGCGAGCGACGCCTGGAAGAGGTAGAGGGCGACGTCCTCGGGGGGGAGCGCGCCGCGCTTCTTGATGAGGCTGCCGAGCTCCTCGCCGCGGAGCAGCTCCATGACGAGGAACGGCGTGCCGGTCGCCTCGTCGATGCCGGCGTCGGAGGTCCTGACGATGTGGTCGCTCTCGATGCTCCCCGTGACGCGGGCCTCGAGGGCGAAGCGGGCGCGCAGCTCCTCGCTGTCGAGCAGGCTCGGCAGCATCACCTTGAGCGCGCGGGGGGTCGCGGTCACCTCGTCGAGGACCTCGTACACCGCGCCCATGCCGCCCGACTTGATGACGCGCAGGACGCGGTAGCGGTCGCGAAACCGCGTGTTCGGCTGCAGTAGGCCGGGCGAGGAGCTCATCCTGCGGCCCTCGGTTCAGACATGGCTTCCGATACGCTATCAGCGGCGCTTCCCGCGTCGCAAGGCGCTCGGGTAGGGAAACGTCTCAAGGCGGGACTGGGCCGCTCCGGGCGGCGCCGTCGGGGGCCCGCGCGACGCGGTCGAGCAGCGGCTCCAGCGCGCCCCAGAGCGCGCGGACGTCTTGAAAGCGCGCCTCGGGGGTGATGGCGAGGGCCTGGGCGACCCAGGCGTCCACCTCGGGCGGCAGGTCGGGGCGCAAGGCGTGGAGGCTGGGCCGCGGGCCGCGCGCGGCGGCGAGCAGGATGTCGACACGGCTCGCCCCCATGAACGGAACGCGGCCTGCGAGGGCGCGGAAGAGCACCGCGCCGAGCGAGTAGATGTCGATCCGGTGGTCGATCTCCTGGGGCCGGCCTTTCCACACCTCGGGCGCGATGTAGCTCGGCGAGCCCGGGATCGCGCCCTCGCGGGTGAGGGGGTCGGCCTGCATCACCTTGACGAGGCCGAAGTCCAGCAGACGCACGCAGCCGCGGGACGCCGCGCCCGCGTAGATCTGCGGGCCGCTGCTCGCGTCGTCGCCGCTGGCGGGCGGGTTCGAGTCGCCGATCGCCCAGGGGGGATCGCTCTTTAACAGAGGGGAAACGGAGGCAGGGCCGTTCTTGTACTCTGGACTACCGTTTGAGCGCGTGGAGGACGGGCCGTCCGGATCGGTCTCGAGGACGAAGATGTTGGCGGGCTTGAGGTCGCGGTGGACGATGCCGCGCGCGTGCGCCGCCTCGAGCGTGTCGACGATGGGGCGGAACAGCTCCTTCAGCCGGTCGAGCGGGAGTCGCTGGTTCTGCGCCTCCATGTGGCGCAGGGTGGTCTCGAGATCGCGGCCCTTCAGGAACTCCATGACGATGTAGAGGGTGCCGTCGGGCGCCTCGCTGAAGGCGAAGACCTGGGTGGCGCTGGTGCCGGAGAGCGCCCCCATGGCGCGCGCCTCGCGCCGCATCCGGGCCTTGAAGGCGGGGTCGGAGGCGAACTCCGGGTGGAGGCACTTGACGGCGACGTGGGCGCCGCGCTTCTGGTCGAGGGCGCGGTACACCACGCCGTGGCCTCCCTGGCCGACCACCTCGAGCAGCTTGTACCGGCCGTCGATCACGTCGTGGATGTCGTGGTCCATCGGCAACTCCTCGGTGTCCCGACCCCGCTGCGCCGGCACCTCCATGCGAGACGAGCCCACGTTCTAGCCGCTCTCGCGTTCCGGCGGTAGGTACGGGCGGAAGCCGGAAGGGAGCGGCAGGGGCGGGGCGGGGCGCGGCAGGGGCGTGGCAGGGGCGGGGCGTGGCAGGGGCGGGGCGTGGCAGGGGCGCGGCGGGGCGCGCGGCAAGAGCGCCGCAAGAGCGCCGCAAGCGCGCGGCCTGGAGAGCGCGGCTTGGAGAGCGCGGCGGGGCGCGGCTTGGAGAGCGCGGCAGGGCGCGGCTTGGAGAGTCCGGCAGGGCGCGGCCTGGAGAGCGCGCGTGTCGGAAGAGGAATGGGCGGGGGCACGCTCGATGGGGGAGAGCGTACGGGCGATGTCGCGCCCGCCGGACAGGAACACCGCGCAAGGAGATGCCGGGTGCCGAGCTCAGGCGCAATCCCGAGGAGTGACGGAAATCTCCTGATATCCGCTATGCTGAATTACAGTTAGGTGACGTTCGTGGTCGTATTGCCAGCACGATGATCCCGTGTAGAGTGGCGCCAACCTGATATGAAATCGGTACGACAGAACAGCGGCCTTGCCACGGTGAACGGCGCCGTCCCGGCCGCTCTGGACGTGCAACACGAGCAGGCCGGCGAGCAGGAGATGGATGGGGAGGAGGGATGGGCCTACGAGGTCGCCCACCCCGACGCGCCCACCGATCTCACGGCGGTCGTCGGCGAGAACCTCCGGCGGCTCCGCACGCGGCGCGGCCTCTCCCTGGAGCGGCTCTCGAAGGTTTCCGGCGTCAGCCGCGCCATGCTCGGGCAGATCGAGCTCGGACGCAGCGCGCCCACCATCAATGTCGTGTGGAAGATCGCCCGCGCTCTCGGCGTGCCGTTCTCGGCGCTCGTCAGCAACCGCGCCTCCAGCGGGCCGATGCTGCTGCGCGGCGACCGCGCGAAGCGGCTCACGTCCCATGACGGAAAGTTCACGTCACGCGCGCTGTTTCCGTTCGATGCACCCAGGACGGTCGAGTTCTACGAACTCCGCCTCGCCCCGCTCACCGAGGAGGACGCCGATCCCCACCCGCCCGGCACGATGGAGAACATCGTGGTGAGCCAGGGGACGGTGGAGATCCGCGTCGATGCACAGCGCTTCCTGCTCGCGACGGGCGACGCGCTGGTGTTCCAGGCAGATACGCAGCACGTGTACCGCAACCCGGCCAACATCGAGGCGCAGATGTACCTGGTGATGACCTATTCGCTGTCGGCCCCCTGAAGAGGGGCGCTCGCCACCCGGGGGGGTGGAAACACGAACGCCGGCGAGAGCCGGCGTTCTGTGGATCGGAGCAAAGAAAGCTAACTGGCTGGCTGCGCTACTTGGTCATGGCGGTCGTGCCCATCATCATGGGCATCCCGCCGCACATCATCATCATCGGCATGCCGGCCGACATCATCTTCATCATCGCGTCGCAGCGCTCCTTGAGCATGTCCATCGACATGCCCTCGGCCGGCATCATCTTGCAGGTCATCCCGTCCTTGGTCATCTCACAGGTCATCTTGCACATCATCGGCATGCCCATGCCCATGCCGGGCATCATCGGCATGCCCATGCCCATGCCCATCATGCCGGGCATCATCGGCATGCCCATCATGCCGGGCATCATCGGCATGCCCATGCCCATGCCCATGCCGGGCATCATCGGCATGCCCATCATGCCGGGCATCATCGGCATGTTCATCATCGGTATGCCCATGCCCATGCCCATGCCGGGCATCATCGGCATGCCCATGCCCATCATGCCGGACATCATCGAGGAACCAGACGTCATCTCCGGCGTCGAAGCCATCGGGTTCATCATCTGCGGCATCATTGGCATCTGCATCGCGGTCGTCATGGGGGGCCTTCCTGTCTTCAGCGCTCGTCGCTTGTTGCGAGGCTGTTCTAACCGGCCCCTGTGCGGCCGCAAAGTGTTCCCGCTGGCGGCCATCGCTTTGCTCCAGTCTAACGGACGCGCCTCCATGGGCTTGGAGGCGCCGGCGCGCCGAGCGGAGGATCGTCCAGTATCGTGACAGGGGCGAACGGACGAACGTCCGCCATCACGACGGGCAGCAGGCCCGCCGCCTGTGGCTCGTGCGACCCTCCCTGGCACGACCGCGGCGGCGCAGCGCCCGCCCCGATCGCCTCCCTTTTTTGAGCGTGCCACGGGGGGCGCGGTTACCCTGGGCGCTGTACCGGCTCAGCTGTCCCTCGTGTTCGACAGCAGCGAGAAGCGGAAGGCTCGCGGCGCGTTCTTCACGCCCACCCGGCTGGCCGACTTCGTGGCGTCCTGGGCGGTCCGCTCGCCGAAGGACCGCATCCTCGAGCCCTCGTGCGGGCACGCCTCGATCCTCTCGGCCGCGGGGCGCCGGCTGCGAGCGCTCGGCGGTCGCACGACGCTGCACGGGCTCGACGTTCACCCGCCGTCCATCAGCGCGGCCCGGGCCTGCCTGCGCGGGGAGGGGCTCCGGGCGGCGCTGCGCATCGGCGACTTGCGTGTTCCCGGAGATCCAGGAGGAGGTGGTCCTCCTCCTGGCCGAAGGGGAGGGGCCCACGCCGCGCTTCGACCTCTTCCAGGTGCACGACCTCGACGGCCTGAAGGCCCTCGGCGGGCCCTCGGCGTCTCCGGCGCGCCCCTGGTCGCCGGCGGGCGCCGAGGACAAGTGGACCGAAGCGCTGCTGCCGCCGGAGGCCGCGTGCGCCTACGCCGCGCTGACGGCCGGGTCGAGCTTCGAGGTGCTCTCCGTCTGGGGCGACACCGATCTCGGCATGGTCACGGGCAAGAATACGTACTTCATCCTCACGGCGGCGGAGGTCGCGCGGCTGGCTGCCCGAGGGCGAGCGACTCCGCATCTCCCCCCCTGGATCAAGCCACCTCCGCGGGCTCGCCTTCACGGACCGGACCTTCGAGGAGATGGCCGGAGCGGGGGCCCGCGTCTAGCGCCGTGCGCTCGCCGTGGTGGCGCGTCCCGACCATGCGTGTGCCCGACCTGTTCCTCACCTACATGAACCACGACACGCCGAGGCTCGTGTGGAATCAGGCCGGGGCCGCGCACCTGAACTCCATCCACGGCGTGACGCTGAAGCGCGACCGCCGCGAGCTCGGCGCGGACCTCCTGCCGCTCGCCGTGCTGAACAGCGCGACCCTGCTCGGCGCCGAGCTGGTCGGCCGCTCGTACGGCGGCGGGCTCCTGAAGGTCGAGCCGAAGGAGGCCGACCGGCTGCCGATGCCTTCGCCCGCGGCGCTCGACGCCGCGGGGGGCGCGCTGCGGGCGCTGCGCCCGGAGCTCGCGGACCACCTCCTCCGGAGCGGCCGGATGGCCGAGGTCGTGCGCGCGGTCGATGAGGTGCTGCTCGTCCACGCCGCGAACGTGCGGCCGGGCGAGGTGGCCGCCCTGTCCGAGGCGCGAGCGAGGATGGCCGCGCGCCGCGTAGCCCGCGCCGGGAAGCCGAGGTGAACGTGCGCGGCGCGGGCTTGCCTGGTGGGGCCGGGGACCTTGGAGGAGGGGCGCGCGCGAGATGTGCGATTGCGGGAGCACGAGCACACGAGCGCGTTGATGATGTGAGTCTGCCGTAGCGTTGAGCTGGCGCATGGAGACGTCCGCCGGCATGAACCGGGCGGGCGCTCTGCACATCTTGCTTCACCCTTGACGGGTGTGAAAGGCTGGGGCCTCATGCGTACCCATGCGCAGTGATCCGCCTTCTCGCCTTGTTCGCGCCGCCCACGTGCTCGCTCTGGGGGGCCTCTTGGGCAACGCTTCGTGTGGCCAGGTCCTCGGCCTCGACGAGTTCGAGGACTGCGATGCGGAGTCGTGCTCAGGAGCGGTCTGGGCGAAGAGCTTCGGGAGTCAAGAGTTCGCCTATCCCGAGAGCGCTCGGCTCGATTCCGAGGGGAACATCTTCATCTCAGGAACATTTCGAGGAACCGTGGATTTCGGCGGACCCCCGCTGATATCTTCGTACATGGCGTTTTTTCTCGCCAAGCTGGAGCCGGACGGCAGCTATGCTTTCAGCCGGCAGCTCTCGGTGGACGAACATGACGGCGCCTTCCAGCCCCGCCTTGCAGTTCTGCCTGACGACAGCGTCGTGTTGACGGGGCGCTATCAGAACTCGATCGACCTCGGCGACGAAGAGCCCCTCACGGCGCCGAGCCCCGATGGTCGTGCTTCTTTTGTGGCCAGGTTCTCGCCAGACGGCGAGCTGCGCTGGCAGCGCGACCTGTTTACGGGGACAGGGCGCGTCTTCGCCCTCGACGCGGCGGCAACCCCCGACGGCGACGTGGTTCTTGTCGGCTCCTTCGAACGCGAGGTGAATCTCGGCTCGTCGACCTTGACGACTGCGGCGAAGGACGCCTTCATCGTGAGATTGGACGGCGAGACGGGCGACGAGCAGTGGAGCCTTCAGCTCGGGAATCCTGAAGATACCATGACGACGACGACCATCGAGGCGACCGCGGTCGCGACGGATCCCGATGGCAATATCATTGTAGGGGGCCGGTTCACGGGATCCATCGGATTCGGCTTCGGTGGAGGTTTCGCCGAGAGCCCGTCGGGCGCCGGCGCCTTCGTTCTCAAGCTGGTATCCACCGGGGACAGGGACTGGACCTCGCTCCTCCAAGGTGAGGGCCACGCCTGGGTAAGCGACATCGACGTCGACGCGCGAGGGGACGTTCTTGTGGGAGGGGCTCTCGCCGGAGCAATCAGAATCACCACGCCCAATGTTCCCGGTGCCCAGCAGACGAGCGGGATGCCAGATTCGGATCTCCTGCTCGTGAAGCTCTCCTCCGCCGGTAGTCACTTGTGGTCGTTGAAATTCGGGGATGATTCGCCCCAGCTTGAGACGGAGGACGGCGTTGCTGTTATCCTCGGACCCCGTGTCGCCTTTGACAATGCGGGGGAGATCGTGCTCGGCGCCAGCGTCGCTGGCGGCGTCGACTTCGGGGGCGGGATGCTTGGTGGGAGGGGAGACCCAGACTGGACAGTCGCTAAGCTGAGCGCTCGCGGAGAGCACCTCTGGAGCAGGCGTTTCGGCGATCCTGCCGCATTACAAGCGATCATCAGCGTTGATGCCGAACCGGAGACGAATGAGCTGGTGGTCGTTGGGCTCAACGATGGCTTGCTGGATTTTGGCAGTGGGATAAAGATCGGCGAGGGAGGCGAGACCAGCGTGGTCGTGGCAAAAATCGACCTCGAACGGGTCGGAAGATAAGTTCACCAGAGGGGCGAGTTAGTCCAGTACGGGTCCGAGATCGTTCTTCGGCGCCGATTGCTTGGATGGTCGTCCCCGGGGGCGCCGGATTATAGCAGCAATGTGCGGCTCCAGCGTCGAGGCAGGCCGCTGGTCAGTTGATCTGCAGATTCGGCCCGGCCGTGCCGTCCCGCCCGGCCCCCGCGGCGCCGCCGCTCGGGTTCGTGCCGCCGGCGCCACCCAGGCCGGGGGCGAGCGTGGTGCAGCTGTTGTCCGCGAGCGAGAACGTGAACACCACACCTCGGGAGCGCGCCAGGCAGGCGCTCGGGCCCCCGCCGCCGCCGCCGGCGGGGCCGCCGTCGCCGCCATTGCCGCCTCGGCCACCGGTGCTGCCCTGGCCGGAGTCGTCGAACCCCGTGCCGCCTGTGCCGCCGTTGCCCCCTAGCTGGTGCGCGCCGCCGTTGCCGCCGCGGCCGCCGCGGCCACCCACGCCGGTCGTGATGACATTGCCTGAGATGACCACCCGTCCGGCCGCCGCGAAGATGCCGAAGCTCCCGCCGCCTCCGCGTCCGCCCAGCCCGGCGCGGCCGCCGAGCCCGCCGCATCCGCCGCTGCCGCCGCCACCACCGCCGTCTGCATCGCAGCTGCAGAACCCGGCGAGCTGGCACGAGCCGCCGCCGCCGCCACCTGCGCCGCCGCCGCCGCCGCCATTGATGCCGGGCTGCCCGTTCGTCCCGTTGGCAGGCTGATAGACGCCCGACGCGATGGTGCCCAGGCTCGCGCCTCCCGTCCCCGGCGTCCCCTGCACCCCAGCCCCGCCGGCTGCGCCGTTTCGGCCTGCCGAACTGCGGTCGTAGCAGGCGCGCGCCGAGGCGCCGCCCTCGCCGCCGGCCGCTCCGCGGCTGCCCGGCGAGCCCGCCGCGCCGCTTCCATTGTTGTGTCCGCCGTTCCCACCTCTCCCGCCGGCCTCCTCGCACGCCGGCGCGGGGCCGCCTGTCCCCACGCTGCTGCAGTCGCTGCAGCCCGCCTGACCAGCGATTCCCGCCGGCGCCGTCCCAGGCGAGTGCGCCGCGCCGTGCGCGCCGGCGGCGCCGTCCTGACCGTCCTCCACCGCGATGTGGTTGTACCGCACGAAGAGCCGCGCGAGGCCGCCGCCGAGGCGCACTCCATAGGTGCTCGCGCCGGGGGACGGCGACGTCAGCGCCTCGATCGTCATGCCCTCGATGTGCGTCTCCTGCTCGATCGCCGGCGCGTGAAACACCGTGCCCGGCGCGCGCACGGTCGTGGTCACGTCGGGGGATCTCCGGAACTTGAAATCGGGGTGCTCGTGATCGAACCCGCCATAGATGCTGATCCCGGAGACGACCGTAACGGCCTCGTCGTACGGCTCGCCGGAGACGCAGACCGCCGGCACCGCGTTGTCGCGCGCCACCTGGATCGCCGCCTCGATCGTCTGCATCGGGGACGTGCGCGTCCCGCTGTTGGTGTCATCCCCCTCGCTGGCCGACACGTAGACGCACTGCTCCACGAGCCCGTCGCCGCCATCGCAGTTGTCGTCCGTGAAATCGGCGTCGATCGGATCCTCGGTCGTCGAGGTCGGCGTGCACACGTACTCACAGCCGCACTGACCCGTGAGCGGGTTCCCATCCACGTCGTGTGTGCCCGGCTGACATCCCATCGCGCAGGGATCGGTCACCTCGCCACCCCCGCTGCCGCCCTCGCCGCCGCCGCCCTCTCCGCCCTCTCCGCCTGAGCCCGTCTGGTCGCCCCCCTCGCCGCCCGTCCCGGTCGTGGCAGCCGCGCTGCTGCTCGATGACGTCGAGGTGGCGCCGCTTGCGGCAGGCGCGCCGCCCGCTCCGGAGCCGCCGCCGCTGCCCGAGCCCGGCGGGACGTACGGGCCGTCGATCTGGCTGCTCTCCGCGCAGCCGAACGCGGAGAGCAACGCGAACAGAGAAGCCGTCTCGAGAAAGAATCGCACGCGCATGCTTAATTCTGCACCTTCGCGCGTTTCGCGGAAAGACTTTGTCGGGCTATCCGTAATAGCGACACCCCACCGGCAAGAAGCCGCGCACGCGACCGTACAGGCCGCATCGACCGACGACGGCCATGGCGCGCTGCGCTGGCAAGCCAGCTCACGCATGGCGAGTTCGCGCTCGCGCTCGTCTCCGACTCCGGTAGTCTTCTGTCTGTCTCCGCCTTCACCGCCTGCCGACACGCCCATGCACCTAGCTCCGCTGCGCCACCTCTCGTTCGCCTCCCTGCTCGGGCTCGCCGCCGCGCTGCTCCACGGCGCCTGCGCTCCGGACTCGGGGCTCGGCTCCGTGCCCCCGGCGGAAGGGACCGGCCCGGGCGGAGAGCCCGATGGAGGACAGCTCGGCGACGCGCCCACCGACGAGCCCCCCGACCCGGACGCCGCCTGCGCGCTCGTCACCGAGGAGGCGATCGCGGTCCCGCTCAATCTCTACATCATGATGGACAAGTCCTCCTCGATGACGGGGGACAAGTGGACCAGCGCCAAGGCCGGCCTGACCGCGTTCGTGAACAACGCGAGGTTCGCCGGCGTGCGCGTGGCGCTGCGCTTCTTCCCGCGGGAAGCGGACACCGTGCCCGCCTGCGAAGAGGACGCCTACAAGGCGCCGCTCGTCCCGTTCGGCCCGCTCCCGGACAACGCGGCCGCGATCGTCGAGGCGCTCGAGGCCGAGGTGCCGGACGGCCTGAACACGCCCATCTATCCGGCGCTCGGCGGCGCGCTGCTCAAGGGCATCGAGGTCGCGGAGAACAACCGCGGCGAGGCCTCCGCGGTGCTGCTCGTCACCGACGGCAAACCCCAGGGACCTCCGGGCCAGTGCGGCGCGGCAGACCCGGAGGACCCGGCCGACATCGCGGAGCTCGCCGCGGCCGGCGCGGCCTACCGCCCTCCGGTGCGCACCTTCGTGATCGGTCTCCCCGGCGTCGACCAGAGCATCGCCAACCAGATCGCGGCCGCGGGCGGCACCGACGCCGCGGTCCTCGTCGGGTCGACCAACATCGCGGTCGAGTTCCAGGAAGCGCTCGCGAAGGTGACAGGCCAGGCGCTCCCCTGCGACTACGCGGTGCCCTCGCAGGTGGCCGGCGGACAGGTCTCGTTCGCCGACGTCAACGTCCTCTTCGCCCTGGAGGGCGCCCCCGATCAGATCCTCCCCCAGAACCCCGACTGCGACGGTCCAGGCTGGCGCTACGACGACCCCGCCCGCCCGTCCTCCCTCACCCTGTGCCGCGCCACCTGCGACGCCGCGCGAGAGGCCTCCGCCGCCAAGCTCCAGATCCTCCTCGGCTGCGAGACCGTGATCCGCTGACCCCGCTCTACTGGGTGATCGTGGTGCAGCCGAAGAGCACCTCGATGCGGCCAGCCTTGCCCGGGCCGACCACGGCCTGCGCGCGATCACACGAGGCCTGGCACAGCACCACGTGCTCCGGGCGCGCGGGATCATCGTAGTACCAGCCGCCGTCGGGGCCGCAGCCCTCGGCGCCGTCGACCCGGAACAGGACCTCTTCGGCGCCGCTGTCCGCGATCCTCACGTTGACCGCGTCGGGGTCGAGCGTCGCACCGCCGCTCGGCTCGGGGATGTCGAGCTCGCAGGAGAGCCGGGACGACCGGACGACCGCCTGCGCGACCGCCGCGAAGAAAGGCTCCCACGCGGCGTGGCCGTCGCAGACCCTGGCGCGCACGCCGTCCGTGCGCGCGACGAGCTCGGTGTAGGTGGGGCCGGGGCTCGGCGGCGTGCTCCCGTCGGAGTAGACGCAGGTGACCTCGGGGTCGCTCTCCAGGCCCCAGCCGTAGATCGCGCTGAACACGTAGCCCTCGAAGAGGCCGTTCCAGTGCGGATCGAGGATGCCCGGCGGGAGCATGAGGCTCGTGCTCGAGCTGCCCGGGGTCCGCCCTCCGGCGAAGCGCTCGAACTGGTCGGCGGTGAGGCGGGAGTTGTCGTCGGTGACGAGCACGAGGGTCTTCGTGGCCTCCGGCCGGAGCTGCTCGCGCCACGGCTCGCCGCCCCGCGCGTCGCCCTCGCGGTAGCCGGCGGTCTGCCCCAGCGTGCCGAGGAGCTGCTCGAGCGGCTGGGTGCTCCGGATATTGACGCTCGAATGGAAGAACCGCTCGCCGTTGCCGCAGCTGCCGTCGCCCGCGAGCGGCGGCGGGATACACACGGGATACAGATCGTCGCCGCCGACGGTCACCGGGCTCGTCTTGCTGCGATAGGACAGCATGATGACGCGGTAGTCGAGCGCCGAGGCCGCGATGCGCGCGGCGAAGTCGTTGAGGCCCTGCTTCACCTCCGCGACCGCCGGCTCCATGCTGGGGGAGTTGTCGACCATCCAGACGATGTCGACCGGCAGCTGCTCCGTCCTGGCCTCCGCGAGCGCGGTGGCGCACGCCGAGTCCGGATCGAACGCGCCGTCGCCCGTCCCGCCGTCGTCCAGAAACCCCGTCGAGCCGCCGCCGGTGCCGGCCTCCGCGCCGGAGCCGCCGCCGGTGCTGGTGCCGCCGCCGGTGCCGGCCTCGGCGCCGCTCGACGCGCCGCCGACGGGAGGCCGATCCGAGCTGTTCGACGTGGCACACGCGTAAGCGCCTGCCAGCGGCGCAATGGCTGCCAGCAGAAGGAGGTAGCGCATGCGAGAGCGTAGCAGCGGGCCGGCGCGAAATCGCGTGAGGGGCGACGGGATGACGCGCGGCTGTCGTGCAGGCGACATCGGCGCGGCGCGAGACACGGGGGCGCTCCAGGGGCGAGGTGGGCGTGGGAAGGCTGGCCTCGGTGAAGGCGGGGCCGGGAAGGCTGGGCTCGGCGCTGGGCTCGGAGAGGGGGCCTGGGAGGCGGCCGCCGCGGGGAGCCCGGGAGGGCCGGGCCATGGCGAGGTGGCCCCCCAGGAGGGCCGGCTGCGGAGAAATGGGCCCCCTGGGCCCCGCCTGGCGCGGCAAATGGGCCGAGGGGGCGCCGTGGCTTTGTGGACTCCTGGCCATCCGCGCCGTAAGAGGACGAAACTATGACGAAGGAGTCCTCCCCCGCCGCCGCGGGCTCGCTGCGAACCGCCGCGCCCGCCGCGCTTCACCCCTCGCTGGTGCTGAGCGCCTACCTCGAGCCGCTCGTGCGCGGCCGACGGGTCGCGGTCCTGGGCGACGCCACGATCGGCCTCGCCGATCGGCTGCTCCAGCGCGGTGCCCGCCTCGTCCACGCCTTCGATCCGGACGCCGCGCGCGTCGCGGAGCGGCTCGCGCGATCGGCGCAGACCCGGCAGAGTCACCCGACCTTCGCCGTGTTCGACGCCGACCTCGGCGTGCGCGACGGCGCCTTCGACACCCTCATCATCCCCGATCTCTCGATCTTCAGCGAGCCGGCCGAGGTCCTCCGCCGCGCCCGCCGCCTCACCGCCGCGAGCGGCGCGGCCGTCATCGCGTCGCCGAACCCCGACGTGTCCCGCAGCCTGCTCGGGGCCGGCGCGCGCCGCGGGCAGGCGCCCGGCTACTACGCGCTCTACGACCTCGTGGCGCTCCAGTTCAAGCAGGTGCGGATGATCGGCCAGGCGCCGTTCGTCGGGTACACCGTCGCGGAGTTCGCGCCGAAGGGGGAGCCCGAGGTCAGCGTCGACACGTCGATCCTCGACGGCTCCGAGGAGCCGGAGTGGTTCATCGCCGTGGCCGGCGACCGGCTGCCCCGGCTGGACGCGTTCGCCGTGATCGAGCTGCCGTTCGACGACTTCCCGGTCGCGAGCGCCGGCCCCTCGCCCGAGGCGCTCAGCGAGGCCGAGGGCCTCGCGGCGCGGCTCGGCGGCGAGCTCGCGGAGCTGCGCAACCGGCACCAGCGCGACCGCGAGGACGCGGGGGCGCGCGCCGAGAGCGCCGTCGCGACGGCCGCGCGCCTCGCGGAGGTGGAGGCCGAGCTCGACGCGAGGGGGGCGCGCCTGCGCGAGGTCGAGGCCAGGGCGGGCGACGCCCACGTCCGCGCCGAGCGGCTGACCCACCAGATCCGCGACATGGAGGAGGAGCTCCGCAGCCAGCGCGACCGCGCGACCCGGCTCTCCAAGCAGCTCGACGACGAGAAGCGGGCGCGGACCAAGGTGGAGCTCGAGCTCGGCATGATCCGCAACCGGCCGGAGATCGCCGGCGCCCGGGACCGCCTCGACGCGGCCACGGCCGAGCTCGACGCCGCGCGCGCCCGGATCGCCGAGGTCGAGGCGGAGCGGGACGCCGCGCGGCGGCGCGCCCAGGAGGGCGAGCGCGCGCAGGAGGAGGCGCAGCGCGCGCGGCGCGAGGCGGCCGCGCGGCAGGAGGAGCTCGAGGCGGCGCGCGCGGAGCTCGCACGCGAGCGCGACCGCGCGGGCCGGCTGGAGCGGGACAGCCGCGGGCTGGAGGAGCAGCGCGCCGCGCTCGACGCGCGCAGGCTGCTGCTCGAGGCGCGGATCGTCGAGCTCGAGCAGCAGCTCGTCGCCCTCGAGCAGCGGAGCGTGGAGCTCGAGAAGCGCGACCTCGGCGAGGCGGCGGCCGCCGAGATCGCGAGCCTCGAGGAGGCGCTGCGCGACCGGGGCCACGTCATCGCGACGCTCAAGGCGCAGCTGCGCGAGAGCGAGCGTGTGGGCAAGGAGCTCGTCGACGAGCTCGGGACGGTCTTCGGGGCGGCCGCGGGCGGCGGCCCTGGCACCGCGGCGGGCGGCGGCCCGGGCGGGACGCTCCTCGGGCCTGGCGGGGCGAGCGACGCCGTGGAGGCGCTGCGGCAGCAGCTCGACGCGCTGGCGCGGAGCGCCGCCGCGAGCGAGGCCGACCTGCGCGCCGCGGGCTGGAAGGTCGCGCAGCTCGAGCGCGAGCTCGCCGAGGCGCGCGACGCGGCCGGCGCGTCGCCCGCGGCGCTCCACGACGAGCTCGAGCAGGCGCTCGTGGCCGCGCAGGCGGAGATCGCGTCGCTGCGCCGTGCGGCGGAGCGCGCGGGGGCGGGCGCGGCGCGGAAGGAGGGGGGCGCGGCGCCGGAGGCAGGAGCGGCGCGGGAGGCAGGCGCGGCGCCGGAGGCAGGCGCGGCGCCGGAGGCAGGAGCGGCGCCGGAGGAGCCCGTGGCGGCGCCGGAGGAGCCCGTGGCGGCGCCGGAGGAGCCCGTGGCGGCGCACGACGAGGCAGGCGCGGCGCACGATGACGTGGTCGAGGCGCGCGACGACGTGCACGTACCGCGCGAGGTCATCGAGCAGGCGGTCCTTCTCCAGCAGGTCGCGGGCGCCGTCGAAGTCAGCGTGTGAGCCGCAGCGTGGACCGGGGCGGACGGCCCCGGTCCACGATCCCTCTCGGCACAGAGCGCCCCCATCGAGGAGGACCTCAATCGCCTAAAGAGAACGAGGAGCGATCCGGCAATATCGCCCGTCAACTCCATGGCGAAACGGTGCGGCAAGCGCAGGAGTGAGCCGCAGACGCGAACGCTGATGACGTCGTGTAGTGTACGAAGGGTAACGCGGATGTCTCGCCGTCCAGATTCTTCCCCGATGAGACGACCAGAGTAGGTCCTCGGAGCCGCTGCTCGTCGCGCGACGCGGCGGGGACCGATGCGAGTGGAATCATGAAGGGGGGCAATGGTGCGCCCCCGGGAGCCGGGTAGCGCCACCGCGCCGGGCAGGCCGCCAGCACCTCCCGCGCAACAGGGGCGGCCTCTCGCCCCCTGAGAAACGCGCAGGTCCCTGTGCGCACGCGGTCGCTCGCGCTAAGGACCGAGCCGATGCGCGCCCCCCGCCCTCTCCCTGCGCTCCTCCGGTTCGCCAGCGCCGCCGCCCTCGCCCTCGCGGTCGGCGCGTGCGGCGCGATCTCCGCGCCGCGCCAGCCCGACCCGATCGCCTCGCTCCGCGACGCCGGCGCGCGCTCGACCGACGGCGAGGTGGTCGGCCGCTGGCTCCTCGGGGAGCTCCTCGTGCCGGGCGGCACGCCCGCGGGGGTCAAGGCCGCGCGCAAGCGGCTCGACGGGCTCGACGCGAAGAGCTCCCTGTTCGCGTCGCTCGGGCGCGCGATCGACGACGAGGAGCACGGCCGCAACCCCCGCGCGGCCATGGCCTACCTCGACGCGCTGACCGCCGCGCGCAGCAGCGGGCACCCGGACGCCCCGCTCGTCGGCTGGTTCGCCGCGAACCGCCTGCTCGACCTGCGCTCCAGCGTCGCTGGGCTCTGGAAGAAGGCCCGCGAGGTCGTCGTGCGCTCCATCGAGCACCCCGGCAACCTGGGCTGGCGCGCGCGCGGCGAGCTCGTCGAGTGGTGGAGCATCGAGGGGTTGCCCGAGGAGGCGGCCGCCGCGGCGGCCCGGGGCGGCGCGCAGGGAGGCGCCAGCGGCGCGCAGGGCGCCGGCGCCGAGCCGGCCGTGCCGCTCATCGACAGGGCCGCGCGCCGCTACGGCTGCATCGAGAACGCCCGCTTCGCCGGGCCGTTCGGGCACCTCGCGGAGAGCGACCACCGCGTCCACTACGAGGCGGAGCGCGCCGGCCCCTGGCCGCCCGTGTTCCCGCGCGACCCCCGCCGCGCCGACCCCCCGCGCGTGCTCGCCGCCGAGCGCCGCGGCTGCCAGCTCACCGCGGTCGCGCCGGACGGGGCGCCCGGCGGCGAGCTCCGGCCCGGAGAGCGCGGCGGCGTCTTCTACGTCGAGACCTTCGTCGACCTGCCCGCCGAGCGCGAGGTGCTCGTCGCCGTCCAGGGGGCCTTCGCCCTCCTCGTCGACGACGTCGAGGTGCTCACGCGCGACACGAGGCAGTGGGGGATCTGGCCCCGCTTCGGCGCGCGCCTCCGCCTCGGCCCCGGCCGGCACCGCTTCCTCGCCCGGGTCGGCGGCAGCGAGACCTCCATCCGCCTGCTCGCGCCGGACGGCACGCCGCTCGGCGTGACCACCTCCGCCGATCCGACGCCGCCGTACTCGCTCCTGCCCCCCGAGGTCCTCCCGGACCCCAACCCGATCGAGCCGTTCCTCACCGCGCTCGGCGTGCCGCCGCAGCCCGCCCCGAAGGTCGCGGGCGCCCTCGGCCTGCGCGGCGCGCCGCGCGGCGAGCGCGACGTGAACGACCCGATCGCCCGCTACCTCGCCGCCTACGTCGCGCACATCGAGGGCCAGGACGACGTGAGCGCCGTGCTGCTCGAGCCGCTCGTGGCCGATCCGGCGCGCGCCACCGGCCCCGCGCTCGCCATGCAGGCGGTCTTCCTCGAGAAGGACCCGATCTTCCCGGCCTCCGACGGGCGCGACCTCGTGAAGGACGTGCGCGGGCGCGCCGCGGCGAAGGACCCGGACCTCTGGTACCCCCGCTTCTGGCTCGCGCTCGAGGAGGCCGACAAGGCCGGGCTGCCGGAGGTCACCCGCACGGTCGAGGCCCTGGCCGATCGATTCCGGGAGGTGCCCGACATCCTGCGGACGCTCGCGGTCATGTACTCGCGGCTCGGCTGGCGGGTGGAGCACGTCCGCACCGTGAAGGAGGCCGCCGCGCGCTTCCCGGACGACCTCGAGGTGCTCGGCGCGCTCCTCCGCATCCTCGACGCCGACGGGCGCGTCGCGGAGGCCGACAAGCTCGCGGCCCACATCCGGGAGCTCGACCCGGACGCGGAGATCGAGCTGGAGCGCGCGATCGACCGGCGCGACTACGCGGCGGCGATCAAGGAGCTCAGGCGCCTGGGATCCGCCCGCAGGGACCGCAAGGACATCGCGCTGCGCATCGCCGACCTGCTAACGCGCGCGGGCAAACGCGCCGAGTCGCTCGAGCAGCTCGAGCGCGCCCTGGCGAAGGCGCCGGACGACGCCGACGCGCGGCTCGCGCTCGCGGACGCGCGCTTCGCCCGGGGCGAGCGCGACGCGCTCCAGAAGGCGCTCATCGAGGCGATCCGCACCGGCGCCGACACCTCGGGCCTGCGCGACGCGATCGAGCTGCTCGACGGCACGACCGAGCTCAGCCCCTACCGGCAGGACTCGAAGAAGGTGATCGCCGAGCACGAGGCCTCGGGCGAGGTGATGCCGGGCACCGCGGCGCGCGTGCTCGACTACGCGGCCATGTGGGTCCACGAGGACGGCTCCGCGCGCATGCTCCAGCACGAGATCATCCGGATCCAGTCGCGCGAGGCGATCCAGGAGCACGCCGAGCAGCAGGTGCCCGAGGGGCTCGTGCTCAAGCTCCGCACCGTCAAGCGGGACGGGTCGATCCACGAGCCGGAGTTCATCGAGGACAAGCCGACCGTGACGATGCCGCACCTCGAGGTGGGCGACTACATCGAGGTGGAGAACCTGCTCGTGCTGCGCGGCGACGGCCAGGGCGGCCTCACGTTCCAGGGGCCGCGGTGGTTCTTCCGCGAGGAGAAGGTCCCCTACTGGCGGAGCGAGTTCATCGTCATCTCGCCGAAGAGCCGGCCGCTCGACGTGGAGACCTCCGGGCCGGTGCCCGCGCCCGAGATCACCGAGTCGGGCGCGCTCGTCACCCGCCGCTACCGCGTCGACAAGAGCCCGGCCCTGCCCGAGGAGCCGGCGAGCGCGCCGATGTCGGAGTTCCTCCCGAACGTGCGCGTCGGCTGGGGCATCCGCCTGGAGAGCACCCTCGCGCGCATGATCGACGCGGCCGCTGACGAGACGCCGCGCGATCCGCGCCTCGTGCGCATCGCGCGGAAGATCGCGCTCACGCCGGACGCCGCCGGGGCGGCCCCGGGCGGCGGCGATGGGGCGGCCCCGGGCGGCAAGGGATCGGCGCGCGCGTCGGGCGCGCGCGTCGGGCAGCCGGCGGCGGGCCAGGGCGGGGCGGCGCCGTCGAAGGACGAGCAGGCGCGGCGCATCTACCGCTGGGTGCTCGCGAACGTGGAGGCGGGGCGCGAGAACGACGGCCGCCGCGTCGTCATGGGCAAGAGCGGCAACCGGACCGAGGCGTTCCTGTACCTGTGCCGCCTGCTCGGGATCGACGCGGGCCACGGCGTCGTGAGCGACCGGCTCACGGCGCCGCCGCGCGGGCCGATGAGCGAGGCCGAGATGTTCAACGCGCTCGCGGTGCGCCTCGACACCGGCGACAAGCCCGGCGCGGGCGGGGTGCGGTGGATGTTCGTCCGCGACAAGTTCGCGCCGTACGGCTACCTGCCGAGCTCCCTCCGCGGGCAGCCGGCCGTCGTGCTGCGGCCCGGGGCGCCGCGCGAGGTGACGCCGTCGTCCGGCGCGCACGACGGCGTGGTGACCGAGGGCGTCGCCGAGGTGTCGGAGAGCGGCGCGGCCTCGCTGGCGATCGAGCAGCGCTACGAAGGCAAGCTCGCGATCGCGCTGCGCACCGCCCTGGAGTCGCTCCCGGACGCGCAGCTCAAGGACGCGATCGAGTCGCGGCTCCTGCCGCAGATGCTGCCGGGCGCGCGGCTCCAGGAGATCCAGGTGAAGGAGCTGACCGAGATCGACCGGCCGCTCACCTTGAAGATGAAGATCTCGGTCGCGAATTTCGCCCGCGCGCAGGGCCAGGAGCTCGTCCTCTCGCCGCCGTTCGGCGTGCGGGTGCGCACCCTCGCCAGCCTGCCGACCCGGGAGACGCCGCTCTACATCTCCGAGCAGATCGCGACCCGCTCGGAGGTGCGCCTCCGCGTGCAGCTGCCCCCGGGCGCACGTGTGGCCACGAAGCTCGCCCCGGTCACGGCCGAGGACGAGGGGCGCTCGGTGCGGGTGAACGACCGCCTCGACGGCGACACGCTGATCCTGGAGCGCTCCCTGGATCTGCCGGCGGGTCGGGTGCAGCCCGACGCCTACCCGCACTTTCAGCAGTTCGCTCGCGCCGCCGACGGCGCGCTCGACCGGGACATCGTGGTGCGGCTCGGTCGCGGCGGCCGCTGACGACCCGGCCCCGCCCCGGTTCCCGTGAACCGTGTGCCAACCCACGAAAGATGGATTACTCTCACCGCTCTCTACCGTGAGCGACCTGGAATCCCGACCCGCGCCGGACACCGGGCGCCAGCCGTCTGATCCCGTGAAGGCGCGTGTCGTGCGCGCGCTCAGGCTCTCCTCCCTCTTCGCACAGGTGGATCGGCCGGTGCGGGACGCGCTGGTGGACGCCGCCGCGCTCGATCTGGTGGAGCCCGACGTGGCGATCTTCGAGCAGGGCGCCCCGGCGGACACGCTCGTCGTGATCGGGCGGGGGCGGGCGCGCGTCGAGCGCGTGAACGAGCAGGGGGCCGCGTTTCCGCTCAGCTACCGGGGGACGGGCGACGTGCTCGGCGAGTCGTGCCTCGGCGGGGTGGAGCTGCGGACGGAGCGCGCGGTCGCCATGGACGAGGCCGAGGTGATCCGGCTGCCGATCGAGGTCCTCCGCGAGCTCTGCGCGCAGCACCCGACGCTCGGGGGCGCGGTGTTCGCGCTGCTGGTGGCGCGGCAGCGGGAGACCGAGGACCGGATCGAGTCGATGCTCTTCAGGAACGTGGGCGGGAGGCTGGCCGAGTTCCTCCTGCACGCGGCGGACCGGTGGGGCGTGCCGACGCCGCGCGGGGTGCTGATCTCGGCGCCGATCACCCACGCGGAGATCGCGCAGGTGATCGGCTCGACGCGGGAGACGGTGACGTTGACGCTCGGCGCGCTCCGGAAGGAAGGCGTGCTCGACGCGGCGGGGCGGCGGCTCATCGTGAAGGACCGCGAAGCCCTCACCCGCAAACGGTGAGGGGTGGTCACCCGCTTCGGATACGGGCCCACCTCGGCGTTTTCGGTGCTCAGCGCACTGGAGTGCGCTTGCGCGCCGAAAACGCCGATCTGGGCCCGTCTCCTGTGCGGGTGACCGCCCCTCAAGTCCTAGGTGACCGAGCCTCAAGTCCTAGGTGACCGAGCCTCAAGTCCTAGGTGACCGAGCCTCGAGTCCTAGGTGACCGAGCCTCGAGTCCTAGGTGACCGAGCCTCAGGTCCTGGGGGGACCGGCCCTCTGGTCCCAGGTTGCCGTACAACCTCGACCTATGGACGCCAGAGCGGGCGCGGCGCGCGGCGGAGACGATGAGGCAGCTCGCTGCGGCGCGCGCCGTTCCCAGTTGACGTGATGCAGGGAGCGCCGATACGCCTTTCGCGAGTCGACTCCGCAGGAAAGGAATCGCCCCATGCCGAAGCTCAGCTCCGGAACAGCCATCGCCGTCGCGTTTCTCTTCGGGTGCTCCGCGTCGTACGTCGCGCCGCGCTTCCTCGTGCCGCCGGTGCACGCGGGGACCGATCCGCCTCGGTGGGAGGTGCGGTGCGTGGACTCCGAGACGGCGCGCGTCAGCGACAACCAGCTCAGCGAGGTGACCACGGCGACCGGCTGGAACCCCGTCCTCAAGCGGTTCGGACAGGAGGGCTGGGAGCCGGTGCAGTTCCTGCGGAGCGAGCTCGGCGTGAAGATCGACGCCGTGTGCTTCAAGCGGCCGCTCTGACACAGGCGCGCCGGCCCGCACCCGGCACACGCCGGCGGGCGCGGGCCGGGAGGAAGCTGCGCCGGCGGGCGCGGGCCGGGAGGAAGCTGCGCCGGCGGGCGCGGGCCGGGGAGCAGCGCCGGGCGTGCGGGCCCACGCTTCCCCCTCGTTGCGGCAGAAGCCGGGCGAAAGGCGTGGTAGGGGGGCGTCGATGGAGTCCGCGATCCAGACGTACCGGATCCGCCTCGACGGAATCCGCTTCCGCGCCAAGCACGGCGTGTCCCGCGCCGAGCGCGACCTGCCCCAGGACTTCGTGGTGTGCATGGAGGTGGAGCTCCCGGTGGCCCTGCTGCCCCGCACCGACACGCGCGCGCGGGTGTTCGACTACGACCAGCTCGCGACCCTCGTCGTCGACGCGGGCACGAGCGCCTCGTACAAACTGCTCGAGACGCTGGCCGAGCGGATCATCGAGCGCGTGCTCGACGGCACGCCGGCCCTCGGCGTCACGGTGCAGGTGAAGAAGTTCGGCCCGCCGACCTCGGTCTCGGTGGACGCCGCGGCGGTCGAGCTCACGGGGCGCAAGGGCCGCTCGCCCTGACGCGCTCCGCGCGGGCGAGGGCCAGCTCGAGCTTGCAGGGGCGGCCGCCTCTCGCCATGGTCACGCGATGGGGGACGACGCAGGGCGACGGCCACGTCCGCTGATCGAGCGCAAGCAGGCGTTCGCCGAGCGGCAGGCGGCGCGGGGCGAGGGCGTGTTCGACGGGCGCGCGCCCCTGGGCAGCGGGCCGCCGAACCGGCATGGGCTGCCGCGGCTGCCGGTGGGGCAGCGCGAGGTGAAGACGTGGCCGGTGCTCGACCTCGGCGACACGCCGGACATCCCGACCGAGCAGTGGCAGCTCACGGTCGACGGGCTGTGCGAGGCGCCACGGACCTACTCCTGGGAGGAGTTCATGGAGCTGCCCCAGACGCTCGACGTCTCGGACTTCCACTGCGTGACCACCTGGAGCCGCATGGACAACCACTGGGTGGGCGTCCGCTTCTCGGACATCGCGGACCGCGCGCGCCCGCTCGCGGAGGCGCGCTTCGTCCTGGTCGAGGCGAGCGACATCGCGCCCGGCACCCGGACGCCGTACACGACGAACCTCCCGATCGAGGAGGTGATGCTGCCCGACGTGCTGCTCGTCCACTCCTGGGAGGGCAAGCCGCTGCCCCGCGAGCACGGCGGCCCGGTGCGGATGATCACGCCGCAGCTCTACGCCTGGAAGGGGGCGAAGTGGATCAAGCGCATCACGTTCAGCGCGGTGGACCGGCCGGGGTTCTGGGAGGTGCGCGGCTACTCGAACACGGCGTACCCGTGGTTCGACGATCGGTTCAGCCGGCGGTAGGCGGGCCGGGGTAGGCTGTCGCGACCAGCATGCCCGCAGAGGAGAGCACGACGCGGCCGGAGACCTACGCGAGGGAGCACCTCGCGAACGAGCGGACGCACCTCGCTTACGTGCGCACGGCGATCGCGCTGCTCAGCTTCGGGATCACGATCAACCGGTTCAGCCTGTACTTCCTCGAGACGGGGGCGAGCTCCACGCCGGGGGCGTCGCGCTCTCTGCTGAGGGACGCCGCGGGGGCCAGCGCGGGCATGGTGCTGCTCGGGATGGCGCTCATCGCGTGGGCCGCGGCGCGTTACGTGCGGGCCGCGCGCGCGATCGATCGCGGGGAGTACCGGCCCGACCGGGTGGCCGTGCTGATCTTCACGGCGGCGCTCTTCCTGGGCGGCGCGGCGAGCGTGGTCTGGCTGTTCTCGTCGTGAGGTGTCGGAGGCGAAGCCCTGCGCTAGCCCGCACGGTTGGAGGGCGCGCTGGATCTGCGTCCTGCCATGTGAAATAGTCGCCGTAGCACGTGCGGAGGAGCAGGGTGGCGGACAAGTCAAGCGTTACGCGCCCAGCGGAGCTGGACGGCATCTCGGCCATCGCTGTCGAGGGGTTCAAATCGATCCGGAAGCGGACGGAGATCGCCGTCCGGCCGCTGACACTCCTCGCGGGGACCAACAGCTCGGGGAAGTCGAGCATCATGCAGCCCCCGCTGCTCATGAAGCAAACGCTGGAGGCGCTCTACGATCCCGGGGCACTGCTCCTCGACGGGCCACACGTCCGATTCACGGCGGTCGAACAGGTCTTCTCGCGTTTTGAAGGCCGGAGTGTCAATCGGTTTTCGGTCGGTATCCACCTGCCCGAAGGGAAGGTCGTTGTCCGTTTTCAGAAGCAGCCCAAGGGCGGGCTCGATCTGATCGAGATGATAGCGCCGCTCCCTGACGGCACGACTTCAAAGCTTCGCCCCGGCTTCGTAAGGGAAGTAGGAAGCTACGTGTTGTCGGTCGTGCGGCACCGATGCTTTCTCACGCCCCAGCCGTTTGAGCGGGCCGGTGCGACACTGACCGCCATCGAAGGGCCTGGCTATTCCTATCTAGCGCCTGCGGCCCGGAACGCGCGCGACGACCTGCGCGCCATCATCCATGTCGCCGCGCTCCGCGGCAACCCCGAGCGGACGTACCGGACCACTGCCGTGGGTAACGAGTTCCCTGGCACCTTCGAGGCGTATGTCGCCAGCATCATTCATCACTGGCAGGAGACGAAGGACATCCGCCTGAAGCAGCTCGGGGCCGCGCTCGAGAAGCTCGGCCTGAACTGGACGATCAAGGCATCTCGCGTCGACGACACCCGCGTCGAGCTGCGCGTTGGCCGCCTGAAGCAGCGAGGGCGGGGTCGCGCGCAGGATCTCGTGAGCATCGCCGACGTCGGCTTCGGCGTCTCGCAGTGCCTTCCGGTGCTCGTCGCTCTCCTGACGGCCCGGCCCGGCCAGCTGGTGTACATTGAGGAGCCGGAAATCCATCTGCACCCGCGGGCGCAGGTGGCGCTGGCGCAGATCCTTGCGGACGCCGCGGGCCGCGGCGTCCGGGTCGTGATCGAGACGCACAGCTCGCTCCTGCTGCTCGGTGTGCAAGCGCTCGTCGCCGAAGGGGCGCTCCGGCCGGAGCTCGTCGCGCTGCACTGGTTCTCCCTCGACAAGAACGGCGCGACGCAGGTGCGGAGCGCGGATCTCGACGAGGCCGGCGCCTTCGGCGACTGGCCCGAGGACTTCGCCGAGGTGGCGCTCGACGCCCAGGCCCGCTATCTCGACGCCGCCGAGAGGCGGATGGCCAAGGCGAACCGCTGAGATGCGGGCCAAGGTCTCGCGTCGCCTCGTCATCGATGCCTCGGTGGCTCGGGCCGCTGGCGGAGAGGGCGCAGCCGCACCCCTCCCCAAGCAGTGCCGCGACTTCCTGAAGACGATGCTCGCTGTACGTCACCACGTCGTGCTCACGCCCGCCGTCAGCGCGGAGTGGAAGAAACACGCGTCGGGTTTCGCGATGCAGTGGCGGACTGCGATGGTCGCTCGCAAGCTGTCGCTGTACATCGACGTTCCCGAGGACGTTGAGCTGCGCGATGCGCTCGACAGCACCTCCGAGACCGAACGCGATCGGCGCGCCATGCTCAAGGACGCGCACCTCGTCGAGGCCGCGCAGGCGACGGACCGCACCGTGGTCTCGCTGGATGAGCGTGTGCGAGCGCTCTTCGCCGCAGCCTCGGAGCGTGTGCGCGCCCTGAAGAGCGTCGTGTGGGCCAACCCCGGCCGCGAGGCAGAGGCGTGTCCCAAGTGGCTGGAGGACGGGGCGCCTCCCCATCCGCACCGCCGGCTGGGGGCGCGGCGTGCGGTGAAATAGGAAACGCTCGTCGGGGCGGGCTGGGGCTCTCGGTGCTCCACCCCTGCTTGATGTAGGCGTGTCCGGGGCGCCGACGATCGGCACCACGCGAGCGGCCTTTCACCGCAGCCGGTGCTCTCGGAGCACCCCGGCCGGCACCGCCTCCCGCGCGAGCTCGACGAGCCGCGCGTGGTGCGTGAAGAACAGGACCTGCGTCGTCGCCGTCATCTCGCCGAGCACGGCGAGCGCTGCCCGGGCGCGGTCGTCGTCGAAGTGGATCAGGAGGTCGTCCAGGATGAGCGGCATCGGCTCGCCCGCCCGGGCGTGGTGCTCGAGGCTCGCGAGCCGCAGCGCGAGGTAGAGCTGGTCGCGCGTGCCGTCGCTGAGGCCGCTCACGTCCACCTCGCGCTGCACCGCCGCCTTCGAGGGCGTCGCGGTCGCCTCGGCAGCGGGCGTTGACGTGACCTCCGCCGCGGGGGTCGCGGTCGCGGGGGCCACCGTGGCGTCCGCCGCGGGGGTCGCGGTCGCGGGTGCCGCCGTGGCCTCCGCCGCGGTCGCCGCGGTCGACTCCGCCGCCGGCGTGGTGGCCGTATCCACCGCGGGCGCCTCCGCCGCGGGCGCGGCGGTCGCCTCCGGAGGCGCCGCCGTCGCCTCCGCTGCCGGCGTGGCGCTAGCCTCCACCGCGAGCGCCGCCGTCGCCTTGGTCGACACGCCCGCCGGCGAGGGCGGCGTCGCCCGGACGCAGCGCAGGACCGCCTGCTCGCTCTCGTCGTAGCCGACCCGCAGGCCCGCGAAGGCGCCCAGCGTCAGGCGGTGGAAGAGCGCGCTCGCGCGCGCCAGGATCGGGCCCTGGTTGCGCTCGCGGTAACGCTCGATCTCGCGCTCCAGGAGCACCGCGGCCAGGCGCGCCCGCACGTAGCGGCGGACCTCGCCGCGCAGGTGCGAGAGGCAGATCTGCGCCTCCACCGCGGCCTCGGCGGCCCCCACCGTCGCCCGGAGGTGCTCGCGCTCCTGCTCGAGGCTGCCGAGCGTCCGGTCGATCCGGCGCCGCTCGTCCTCGAGCGCCGCGAGGCGCTGCTCCGCCCGGTCGACCTCGAGCGCGAGCGCGTCCCGCTCGAGCCCCACCGTCTCCTGCTCGAGCGCGGCGACGCCCGCGCCCTCGCCCGCCTCGAGCAGCTTGCCCTCGTTCTCGACGAGCTCGCGGTCGAGCCGGCGCGCCTCGCGCGAGCGCTCCTCCGCCAGCGAGAGCGCCGCGACGTCCGCGCCGTCGTCGCCGGTGCGCGCCACGCCCGCCGCCTCGAAGAGCTTCGCGAGGCGCGAGAGGGCGGCCTCGCGGCGCGCCTCCTGCTGCTCCCGCTCGCGGCGCTTGTCGGCCAGGCGGCGCTCGATCTCGCCGCGCTCGCGCAGGTCCGCGCGCGCCTTGTGGTAGCGCTTCAGCAGCTGATCGGCGGCCTGATCCGCCGGCAGCTCGGCGAGGTCCGGCGCGTGCCGGGTCGCGAGCTCCGCGACGTCGGCCGCGAACACCTGCGCGTCGCGCTCCATCCCGCGCACGCGGCGGCGCTCGTGGCCCGCGCTGTCGACCTTGCGGAACAGCGCGCCGAGCTCCTCGAGGATCGCCGTGGCCTCGTCCGTCGAGGCGTCGCCGGGCAGGTCGAGCGCCCGCACGCCCTCCGCCCACTCGGCCCGCCACGTGTCGAGCGCGCGCGCGTGCTCCGCCCGCTCCCGCTCGAGGTCCTCGATCTCGCGCTCGAGCTCCTTGCGCTCCCGCAGGAGCTCCTTGCGCTCCCGGGCCGCGCCCTCGATCGCGGCGAGCTCCTGCTCCGCCGCCTCGATCAGCGCCGAGAGCCGCGCGGCCGCGCCCTCCGGCGCCCCGGGGCCGCCCGCGCCGCCGGCGCCCCGGGCCGGGGCGCGCGCGCCCTGGAGCGCCGCGTGGAGCTCGGCCGCGTGCGCCTGCATCCGGGCCCGCAGCGCGTCGGCCTCCGCCTCGGCCGCGCGGAGCCGGTCGACCGTGGCGGTCAGGCCCGCGTAACGGGCCAGCCAGCCGCGCATCTCCTCGGGCGAGCGCGGCGCGACGCCCGCGGGCTGCCACAGCGCGATCCACGCGGCCTCCGCCTCGGCCGCGCGGCGATCGAGCGCGGCGCGCTCGCCGGCGAGCTGCGCCTGGTCCGCCTCGGCCCGCGCCTGGTCCGCGAGCAGCCGCGCGAGGCGGGCGACCCGGTCAGCCTCGCGGCGCAGCCGGTCGGCGATTGCGTCCGCGGCGCGGACCAGCTCGGCGTACTCGTCGGGCCGCGCGCGCGCCGGCGCCTCGCCTGCCGCGGCGAGCGGCCGCCTCCGGCCCGCGCCGGGCGAGGCGGGCGTGTCCCTGCCGAGGTCGAAGAGCGTGGCCGTGTGGATCGCCGCCTCGGCGGCGCGCGCGCTCCCCTTCGCCTGCAGCGCGCGCAGCAGCGCCTTCCAGGCGGCGTCGCGGCGCTCGCGCGCCTCCGCGAGGTCGGCCTCGGTGGGCACCGCGCCGGCGCGCTGGAGGGCGTCGATCTCGCGCGCGCTCTCGCGCCGGCGCGCCTCGATCTCGGCGGCGCGCTCGGTGAGCCGCTCGCGCTCGCGAGCGATGGCGCCCCACTGCGCGGCCGCCTGGTCGACCGTCTCGGGCAGCGGGACGGGGAGGGCGCTCGCCTCGGCGGCGGAGAGCGGGAGCCGCGCGGGCGAGGCGGTCGCGCCGAGGCCGAGCCGGTCCCGCTGCGCGTCGGCGTCGCGGGCGAGCTGCGCCGCCGCGGCGACGGCCTCGCGGAGGCGATGCTCGAGATCCCCCTGCTTCTGCGCGCGCGAGAGCGCGCCGCGCAGCGGGGCGGGGTCCTCGCCCTGGGATAGCTCGGCCAGCCGGCGCGCGCAGGCGTCCCGGCGCGCGCGGTGCGCCGCGAGCAGCCGCTCCACCTCGCGCGGCTTGGCCTCGACGGCGCCGCGCTCGCGGGCGAGCTTCTTGAGGCGCGCCTCGGTCGCGACGTCGACGCGCAGCGCCTCCAGCCGCCCGGGCTCGGCGCCGTCCACGAGCGAGGGGTCGCGCCCGAGCCGGCGCAGGATCGCGCGCGCGTCGTCCTCGATGCCGTGGAGCTCCGCCCGGACCCGGGGCAGGTCGACCGCGGCCTTGCGGTGGCTGCCGAGCCGGCTCACGAGCGCGTCGATGACCCCCGGGTCGAGCTCGGCGAGCGACGCGGGCACGTGCAGCGCGGCGCGCCGCGCCTCGAGCTCCTCGATGTCGGCGCGGAGGCGCTCGGCCTGCGCGCCCGCGTCGGCGGCGCGCTCCTGCGCGTCCTCGCGGTCGCGCTGCGCCCCCTCGGGCAGGAGGACGACGTCCCCTAGGGCCGCGCGCCGCTCGAGCAGCGCGCGCCGGGTCCCGAGCAGGGGGAGCACCCGGAGCGCGCGCCGCAGGCGCTTGTCCGTCGCCCGGAGCGCGCGCACCTCCGCGTCGACGCGCTCCTGCTCGGCCCTCGCCTCGTCGATCTCCTGCCGCTTGCGCGTCCAGTCCGCGGGCGGCCGCGCGGCGCTCTTCGCCTTGCTCCGCGCCTCCTCGAACGCCTTGATCGCCTCGTTGAGCGGGCGGGTCCTCGCCTGGGGCGTGAAGATCTCGTCCGCCTCCTGGCGCAGCGTGGCGAGCAGCTGCTGCAGCCCCGGCCCGCCGAGCCCCGCGCCGAACAGGCTCTGGCCGACGTCGCCCTTGCCCTGGAGCAGCGCCTCGGCGCCCTGCCGGAGCGCCTCGTGGGTGAGCCCGAACGTCGTCTCGAACAGCTCCGCCGTGGCCCCGCCGAGCAGCGGCGCGAGCGCGGCCTCGTCGAGCGGGTTGTCCTCCGGGTCGCGCAGCGTCTTCACGCGCCCCTTGCGGCGGACGAGCGCGAGCGTCGCGCCCCCCGCGCCCGCGAGCCGGCCGCCCACGCGGAGCTCGGTGTTGTGGTGGAGGTGGGCGTCCGGCGTGATGTGCGGGATGCCGTAGAGCAGGCCGCGGATCGCGCGCAGCGCCGTGCTCTTGCCGGCCTCGTTGGGGCCGTAGACGACGTGCAGGCCCGGGGACGGCGACGAGAAGTCGAGCCGGAGATCCGTGAACGGACCGAACGCGAGGAGGTGGAGCTCTAGGATCTTCACGAGGTCGCCGGCCGAGCGCCGGGGGGGCGCCGTCCCACTGAACGGATACCAAGTGCGAGATCAGCGCGCGATGTCAAGGCGCTCCTCGCCGCGGAGCTACGTTCCGGGGCGCGGCGGCGACGCCGTGTCTGGCCCAGCCCGCCGGCGCGGTCGGTGCGCTGGGCGGGGTGAACGGAACGGGAAGCAGGGCGCCCGCGCAACGGGCACCGCCGCGGTGAAGCCGCCGCCGAGCGCGGCGCGACCATCCGGCGCGACTCGATAACTGACCTGACCTGGCCTGGTGATCTCATGAGACAAGAAGGCGCTTGCTCGCGCCCTGCTCATGGAGCTGCTTCGCGACCGTGTGGTCCCGCCGCGGCGGCGAGATGTGTCTATCAGGGTTCTCCGCACGCCATTCTAAGGTTCCGGCCGCAAGGCTTTCCTCGATATATCAGCGCTGGACGTCACCTGCGTTGCGCTTACAATCCATCTGGAGATGGTGGAGAACGAGAGAAAACGGAGAATGCCGGTCGGCGCAGAGGTGCTGCCAGGCAAAGGTGTGCACTTCCGCGTCTGGGCGCCGGCGCGGCGCCGGGTCGAGGTGGTGCTCGAGGGCGGCCCTGGCAGCGGCGAGGCCGCCGCGCTGAAGCCGGAGGAGGGCGGTTACTTCGCGGCGCTCGTGCCGGCCGCCGCGAGCGGCACCCGCTACCGGTTCCGGCTCGACCGGGGCGAGAAGCTCTATCCGGATCCGGCGTCGCGGTTCCAGCCCGAGGGGCCGCACGGGCCCTCCGAGGTGGTCGATCCCGGCGCGTTCGTGTGGCGTGACGACGACTTCCGGGGCGCCCCGCTCAAGGGGCAGGTCGTCTACGAGATGCACGTCGGCACCTTCACCCGGGAGGGCACCTGGGCGGCCGCCGCCCGCGAGCTGCCGGAGCTCGCGCGCATCGGCATCTCGCTCATCGAGCTGATGCCGGTGAACGAGGTCCCCGGCCGCTTCAACTGGGGCTACGACGGCGTGAACCTCTTCGCGCCGACGCGCAACTACGGCAGCCCCGACGATCTCCGCCGCTTCGTCGACGCGGCGCACCGCGCCGGCATCGCGGTGATCCTCGATGTCGTCTACAACCACCTCGGCCCGGACGGGAACTACCTCGGCGAGTTCTCCAAGGACTACTTCACCGATCGGCACAAGACGGACTGGGGCGCGGCCATCAACTTCGACGGACCGCGATCGGAGGCGGTGAGGGAGTATTTCATCGCCAACGCTGGCTACTGGATCGACGAGTTCCACTTCGACGGGCTCCGGATCGACGCGACGCAGAACATCTACGACAGCTCGAAGGACCACATCCTCGCCGCGATCAGCCGCCGCGTCCGGGAGGCCGCGCGAGGCAAGGAGACGTTCATCGTGGGCGAGAACGAGTCCCAGGAAGAGTGGTTGATCCGCGCCGCCGAGCGGGGCGGCTACGGGCTCGACGCCATCTGGAACGACGATTTCCACCACAGCGCCAAGGTGGCGCTCACCGGCCACAACGAGGCCTACTACACCGATCACGAGGGCTCGCCCCAGGAGTTCATCTCCGCCTTGAAGTACGGCTTCCTCTTCCAGGGGCAGCGCTACAAGTGGCAGGAGCAGCGGCGAGGGACGCCGGCGCTCGAGGTGGAGCCGGCGCGGTTCGTCCTCTTCCTGGAGAACCACGACCAGGTCGCCAACACGGCGAAGGGCGAGCGGCTCTATCACATCACGAGCCCGGAGAGGTTCCGGGCGATGTCGGCGCTCGTGCTCCTCGCGCCCGGGACGCCCATGCTCTTTCAAGGGCAGGAGTTCGGAGCCTCGGCGCCGTTCCTCTTCTTCGCGGACCACAACGCGGAGCTCGCCCCGCTCGTGCGCAAGGGCAGGGCGGAGTTCCTCGCGCAGTTCCCGTCCTGCGCGACGCCCGAGGTGCGCGCGCGCCTCGACGACCCGGCCGACCCGGCGACGTTCGAGCGCTGCAAGCTCGACTTCTCGGAGCGCGAGCGCAACGCCGGCATCTACGCCCTCCACGAGGACCTGATCGCGCTCCGCCGGCGCGATCCGGTGATCTCGGCCCAGCGCCCGCGCGGCGTCGACGGGGCCGTCCTCTCCTCCAGCGCCTTCCTCCTCCGCTACTTCGGCGACGACGGCGACGACCGGCTGCTCCTCGTGAACCTCGGGCGGGACATCCATCGAGGGTCGTTGCCGGAGCCGCTCTTCGCCCCGCCGCCGGGGCGCCGCTGGGAGACCCTGTGGTCCAGCGAGTCGCCGCGTTACGGCGGACACGGCAGTCCACCCGTCAACACCGAGGACGGCGTCCATATCCCGGGCGAGGCGGCGGTCCTCCTCCACCCCGTGGTGGGGACGCCGGTGCCCGAGAAGACCAGCGCCAACCCGCGCCCAGAGGAGCCCAAGAAGAATGTACGCTGACGAGATCTGTCGGATGATGGTCTGGTCCCGGGGCACCGCCCCCGCGTCACACGACGACGCCGAGCACGGCTCGGATCCGCTGACGCGGGAGTGGCTCGTCACGAACGGGCTCGGCGGCTACGCGTCGGGCACCATCTCCGGCGCGGTGACCCGCCGCTTCCATGGCCTCTTGATCTCCGCGCTGCCCGCGCCGCTCGGCCGCACCATGATGCTGAGCGACCTGTCCGCCCGGATCTTCGCGGCGGACGACCACGTGTACTTGGTGGGCGGCCTGGAGCCGTGGCTCGAGGACAGCTCCGTGCAGATGATCGATCTCGCCGAGTTCCGCCTCGAGGCGGGGCTCCCGGTGTGGCGCTACCAGGGCGCGGGCATGGTGTTCGAGCGGCGCCTCCTCATGCCCCACGGGCAGAACACCGTCCACGTGACGTACACCCTGCTCGAGGGCGCTGGGCCGGTCCGGATCGAGCTCCAGCCGTGGGTGAACTTCCGCCCGCACGAGGGCGCGCTCGATCGGCCGGTCGCGGGCCCCTATGCGCTCACCGTGGTCGAGGACCGCTACGAGCTCGCCTCGCCGAGCGACCTGCCGCCGCTCCGGCTGAAGGTCCAGGGCGCGCGGGCCGAGTTCCGGATCGACAGCGCCCGCCTGCGCAACGTGCGCTACCGGATCGAGCAGAGCCGCGGCTACGACGCCATCGGGCAGTTCTACAGCCCCGGCCGCTTCAGCCTCGAGCTCCCCGTCGGCGGCAGCGTGACCCTGGTCGCCTCTACCGAGGCGTGGGAGACGATCAACGCCCTCTCCACGGAGCAGGTGCAGCGCGCCGAGCGCAAGCGCCGGACGCGGCTCCTGCTCGCCGCGGCGCCCGAGGTCCGCTCCGGGGCGGCGGCGGAGCTCATCCTCGGCGCCGACAAGTTCCTCATCACCCCCGCGGGCCGAGTCGAGGACGCCGCCCGCGCCCGGGCATCCGGGGACGAGGTGCGGACCGTCATCGCCGGGTACCACTGGTTCACCGACTGGGGCCGGGACACCATGATCAGCCTGGAGGGGCTGACGCTCGTCACCGGGCGCCACACCGAGGCGGGCTACATCCTGCGCACGTTCGCCCATTACGTGAAGGACGGGCTCATCCCCAACATGTTCCCGGAGGGCCAGAACGAGGGGCTCTACCACACCGCCGACGCCACCCTCTGGTTCTTCCACGCGCTCGATCGCTACCTGACCTACACCGGCGATCGCGAGACGCTCCGGCTCATCCTCCCCACGTTGATCGACATCATCGATCATCACACCCGCGGGACGCGCTTCGGGATCGGCGTCGACCCGAAGGACGGCCTCGTGCGGCAGGGGGAGGAGGGTTATCAGCTGACCTGGATGGACGCCAAGGTCGGCGATTACGTGGTTACGCCGCGGCGGGGCAAGGCGGTGGAGATCAACGCGCTCTGGTACAACGCCCTCCGGCTGGTCGAGGGCTGGGTGCGCGAGGCCGACGGCGACGCCGCGGCGGAGCGCTACGGCGCGGCGGCCGACCAGGTGAAGACGTCGTTCAACGAGCGCTTCTGGTACGAGGAGAAGGGGTATCTCCACGACGTGCTCGACGGCGAGCAGGGCACCGACAGCGCCTTCCGGCCCAACCAGATCTTCTCGATCTCGCTGCCGCACCCGGTCCTCGATCCTTCCCGCTGGAAGGGGGTGGTCGATCAGGTCAAGGAGCGGCTCTGGACGCCGGTGGGCCTGAGGTCGCTCGCCCCCGGGCACCCCGATTACAAGCCGAAGTACTTCGGCGATCTGCGCGCGCGGGATCTGGCCTATCACCAGGGCACCGTGTGGGGGTGGCTGATGGGGCCGTTCATCGACGCGTGGCTGAAGGTCTACCCCGCGGATCTCGCCGGCGCCCGGAGCCTGCTCTCGGGGTTCGCGCCGCACCTCGACGAGGCGTGCGCCGGGTCGATCAGCGAGATCTTCGACGCGGAGCCGCCGTTCACGCCCCGCGGGTGCGTCGCGCAGGCGTGGAGCGTGGCCGAGGTGCTGCGCGTGTACGCGCGGACGGCGCGCCCGGCCGGGTGAGCGGGGGCGGGGGCAGCGCCGCGTGGCCCGCGCCGCGCGCCTGCCTCACCACAGCGAGATGACGGCCTGTGTCTCGTTCACGGGTCCCCTCCTCACATCACAGCACGTCTTCGATACGTACCGGCAAATGGCGGATGCGGCGCCCGGTCGCGTGGTGGATCGCATTGACGATCGCGGGGGCCACGCCGACCATCACCACCTCGCCCAGGCCCTTGACGCCCAGGCTATTGAGGACGGGATCCGGCTCGTCGATGAGCTCCGCCTCGATCGACCCGATGTCTGCGTTGACCGCGATCACGTACTCGGCGAGGTCGGCGTTGACGAATCCGCCGTACCGGGAGTCCACCTCGCTCACCTCGCGCAGCGCGGCGCTGATCCCCCAGACCACGCCGCCGTAGACCTGGCTGCGCGCCGTGCGAGGGCTGACGACCCGGCCACAGTCGACCACGCTCACCACGCGCGGCACGCGGATCCGCCGGGTGTGCGGCTCGATCCGCACCTCGACGAACTGGGCGCAATAACTCATCGAGACGAACTCGGGATAGGCCGGGCCGGCGGCCGAGACGAACCCCTGGGCGACGCGGTCGAAGATCGCCTCGGGCTGGCCGGGCGCGCGGTGACGCGCCTCGACGTCGACGTGTGACCTGCCGGCGTCCCGCAGGATCTGCTGGAACGTGCGGCTCGCCGGGCCGTCCCCCGCGAGCCGCGCGAGCTCCTGCGACATGTTCAAGGCGGCCTGGCGCACCGCCGGCAGGGTCGTGGCGGCCCCCCATGAGCCCGCGGTGAGGTGCTGGGGCACGCTGCCCGTGTTCCCGACGATGATGTTCACCGCGTCCGCCGGGACGCCGAGCTCGATCGCGAGCGTGGCCGCGATGGCCGTGCGCATGCCCTGGCCCATCTCGTGTCCGCCGACGCTCACGAAGATCTCGCCCGCGTCGGTCAAGCGCAGCATGGCGATGGCCGGCGCGGTCGCCGCCTTGTACGCGCCGAGCGCGACGCCCCACCCGACGAGCGTGCCGTCGGGGAGGCGCATCGAGCCCGGCTCCGGCGTTCGGCTCTCCCAGCCGAACCGCTCGGCGCCCCTCTCCAGGCACGCCTTGACGTGCCGGGACGAGAACGGCCGGCCGGTCAGCGGGTCCGTCGGCGTGTCGTTGGCGACGCGGAGCGCGACCGGGTCGCGCCCGAGCGCGTACGCCAGCTCGTCGACCGCGATCTCGAAGGCACACGCGGCGATGTGCTCGAAGGGGGCGCGCGCGAAGCCCGGCGTCTGGATGTCGTTGCGGACCAGGCGCTCACGGCCGCGGAAGTTCGGGATGCCGTACATGCGTGCGGTCAGATCCGCGTAGACGAGCGGGAAGAGGTCGTGGCGCGAGGTCTGGTGGTCAATCTCGTGCACGGCGGCCACCATGATCCCCGACGCGTCGGCGCCCAGCCGGACCGTATGGCGGCTCGCGGGGCGGAAGCTGGCATTGTTGAAGATCTGCGCCCTCGGCATCACCAGCTTGACCGGCCGTCCGAGCTCGCGCGCCGCCAGCGCGACCAGCGCGGTGTGGGACTGCAACGAGTTCTTCTGACCGAAACCTCCGCCGGCCGTCGGCGAGACCACCCGGATCCTGCTCGCAGACAAACCGAGCACCTTGGCCAACCCGTGCCTGAGCGCCTCGGCGTTCTGCGTCGATTCGTGGATCGTGAGCATCCCTTCGGACCACTCCGCCACGGTGGCCAAGAGCTCCATCGGGTTCTGGTGCTGGGGAGGGCCCAGGAACGTCGTGTCCACACGCACCGCGGCCGTCGCCAGAGCCGCCTCCGCGTCGCCGATCACCCGATCCGCGAAGGCTGGCTTCGGCAGCGGGGAGTCCGCTTGCGCGACGACCTCCGCGCCTTCCGCGTCCAGCGTCACGCTGATGGCGTCCTGCTCGTACGTGGCGCGGACGAGCGCCGCGCCCTCCCTCGCCGCTTCGAGCGTATCGGCCACCACCAGCGCAATGGGCTGGCCACGGTAGGCGATCGCGGTGCCGAGCATGGGCAGCAAGCTCTGAACGCCGTAACCGCCGCCCATCACGTACCCGGGGGACTGCAGGCCCGCCGTGTCGAGGTGCGTCAGGATCAGCCGCACGCCACGGACGGCGCGGGCCGCGTCCGTATCGATGTTCACGATACGACCGCGGCCGATCGTCGCCACCGCGAGCATCGCGTGGGCGAGCCCCGGGGTGACATGGTCGGCGGCATAACGGGCCGCGCCGCAGACCTTCTCGCGCGCGTCGACCCTGGGGATGTCCGGATTGCCCATCACTCACCTGCCCTCTGTCGTGCGATCATCAAGGCGTCAGCGACCGTCCGCGCCCCCAGCTCGACCTTGAACGTGTTGTGGGTGCCTGGCGTCGCGGCCGCGAACGCGGCCTGGCCGGCGCGCTGCGCGACGTCCTCGGTGAGGGGTTGACCGAGCAATACGTCCTCGGCCTCCGGCGACCGCCAGGGCCGGGTCGCGACGCCGCCGAGGGCGACCCGCGCTTCCGCGACCACGCCGGCGCTGAGCCGGACAGCGACGGCCGCCGACGTGAGCGCGAACGCGTACGACTCGCGGTCGCGGATCTTGTGGTACGTCGACGCGCGGCCCGCCTGCGTCCTCGGCACACGAATGCGCACGATCAGCTCGTCCGGGGCCAGCGTCGTCTCGACGTCCGGCGTGGAGCCCGGCTCCCGGTGCAAATCGAGGAGCGGAATGGAGCGCTCGCCGCGCGGGCTCAGCGTGTCCACCACCGCGTCGAACGCCGCCAGGGCGACGGCCCAGTCCCCCGGATACACCGCGGCGCAGGCGTCGCTCGCGCCGAGGAGCGCGTTGCCGCGATCCACGCCGTCCCGCGCCGCGCATCCGCTGCCGGGCGCCCGCTTGTTGCAGGGAAACGCGTCTCCGCCGCGAAAATACGCGCAGCGCGTCCGCTGCAGCAGGTTCCCGCCCAGCCGCGCCATGTTGCGCAGCTGCTGCGAGGCGGCCTTCGACAGGGCCTCCGACAGCGCGGGGTAGTCCTGCTGCAGCCGGCGATCTGCGGCCGCGTCGCTCATCCGGGCGAGCGCCCCGAAGACCAGCTCTTCCGGACCGGAGGTGTCGAGCTGCGCGAGCGCGTCGAGGTGGGTGATGTCGATGATCGTGAGCGGGGCCTCCACGCCCAGCTTCATGAGATCGTGGAGCGTGGTCCCGCCCGAGAGGAGCCGGGTCCCGGGACCGCCGTCGGCGATGGCCTCGACGGCTTCCGCCGGCGTCGCGGGGCGCAGGTAGGTGAAGCTTCGCATGGCTCAGGTCCCTTCGCTCGCCGGCGCTGCTTGCTGGATCGCGGCCACGATGGCGGAATAGGCGCCGCATCGGCACAGGTTGCCGCTCATGTACTCCCGTATCTGCTCCGCGGACCCGGCGTTGCCCTCGCGGACACAGGCCACCGCCGCCATGATCTGGCCGGGCGTGCAATAGCCGCACTGCAGGGCATCTTGATCGATGAACGCCTGCTGCATGGGGTGCAGCGGCCCGTCCTTCGGCGACAGCCCCTCGATCGTCGTGATCTCCCGGCCGTCGGCCTGCACGGCGAAGGTGAGGCAGGACGCGACGCGACGCCCGTCGAGGTGCACGGTGCACGCCCCGCACTGACCGTGATCGCAGCCCTTCTTGGCGCCGGTCAATTGCAGCTGCTCGCGGAGCACGTCCAGGAGAGACGAGCGCAGGTCGATGCCGACCTCGGTGCTCGCGCCGTTGACGATGAGCCGGATGGTCGCGTCCGCGTTCGTCACCGGATCACTCACCGGATTGCCGGGAGCCGAGCAGGTGATACCGAGCGCCGACAACCCGCCGGCTGCGGCGGTCGCGGCTGCGATCGAGCCCGCGGTGAACTCGCGCCGCGTGAGGAGGGAGGCCGGCCTCGGCCCGGCGCCGATGTTCGGCGCGCCGGCGGCATCTCGCTTTGCTTGCGCTCCAACGAGAGGCAATGATCGACTTCTCTTGTCGGGCATGGTGACCTCCTCCAGCAGGCGTCGTCCTCGGCATGCCCGTGCAGCCGAGAGCGCGCGGGGCGCGGACGGGCCGGTGCGGCCGAGCCGGACGCGATTCGTCGTGTCGTGAACATGCCTCCGGGCATCCCGCCTCACCAACGAATAAGCTATATGAGTCACATGAGCGCCAGTTATGGGAGGGACCTCGATCTCAACCTCCTGCGCGTGTTCGCGGTGGTCGCGGACACGGGCAGCGTCACCGCGGCGGCGAGCCGGCTGTACCTGACCCAGCCGGCGGTCAGCGCGGCGCTGCGCAGGCTGACCACCACCGTCGGCGCGCCGCTGTTCGTGCGGCGCGGGCGCGGCCTCGCGCTCACCGGCCGGGGCGAGCGGCTGCACGCGACGCTTTCGCCCCACCTCCAGGCGATCGTCGACGCCGCGCTCAGCGAGCCGCACTGGAGCCCGGCGACCAGCGAGCGCACCGTGCGCCTCGGCCTGTCCGACACCACCGAGCTCTGGCTCCTGCCCGCGCTGCTCCGCGTCCTCGCGCGCGAGGCGCCGCGGATGCGCGTGATCTCTCTGCCGGTGCAGTTCCGCACGGTGGCGGCGGCGCTCGCGAGCGGCGTCGACGCCGCGGTCTCCGTCGCCGACGAGCTACCCGTGACCGTGCGCCGCCATGCGCTGTTCTGCGGCGGATTCGTGTGCCTGTTCGACCCGCGCCACGCGCGCCTGCGCCGCGCGCTGACCACGGAGGACTACTTCGCGCTCGAGCACGTGATCGTCAGCTACAACGGCGACCTGCGCGGCATCGTCGAGGACGTGGTGCAGCGCCCGCGCAAGGTCCGCTGCTCGGTCTCGACGTTCGCGACCCTCGGCGCGCTGCTCGACGGCAGCGATCTCGTCGCCACCGTCCCCACCTACGTCGCCGCGCACATCCGCGAGACCCGGCGGCACCTCGCCACACGTCCGCTGCCGTTCACCATCGAGGGATCGCCGACGGAGCTCCTGTGGCCGTCGAGCACCGACGACGACGAGGCGTGCCGGTTCGTGCGCGGCAAGATCCTCGATCTCGCCCGGACCGCCTTGCCGAAGCCGAAGCGAGCCTAGCCGGCGTGGTCGGGACGGGGCGGGACCTCGCCTTCGCGCTCAGGCGTACACGCGCCCGAGGAAGTCTCGCGCCAGCGCCACGATCTCGGCGAGATTCGTCTCGAGCGCCCAGTGCCCGCCGTCGAGGAGGTGGAGCTCGGCGTCCGGCAAGTCCCGGAGATAGGCGCGCGCCGCGCCCTCGGGCATGAAGCCGTCCTGCGGCCCCCAGACGATCAGCGCTGGCGGGTGATGCTCGCGCAGGTACGCCTGGTACCGCGGGAACCATCCGAGGTTCTCCTTCAGGCCCTCCATCAGGCCGACCATGATCTCACGGCGCTCCTCGGTCACGAGAGGCCAGGAGAGCTTCCAGAGGTCGGGAGGAACCCTCTCCACGAGCCGCTCGTCGATCTCGCCCACGAACTCGTCGCGGAACCCTTCCTCGCTGACGGCCTCGTACAGCTTCTCGCGGGCCTCCGGCGTCGGGTTCGCCCAGTAGGCCTTCAAGGTCCCGTACTTGGGCCCGAGCTCGTCTTCGTAGATGTCGCCGTTCTGGATGATCAAGGCGGCGACCCGCTCGGGCGCCTTGATGGCCAGGCGCAGGCCGATCTGAGAGCCGTAGTCGTGCAGGTAAAGGGCGTATCGCTCGATCCCGAGCGCCTTCGCGAACCGGTCGAGCAGGTCGGCGTACCCGTCGAAATTGTAGGCGAAGCCCGCGGGCGTGTCGCTGTAGCCGAAGCCCGGATAATCGGGCGCGAGCAGCCGCCACCGGTCGGCCAGCGCAGGCATGAAGTTGCGGAACTGGAAGGAGGACGACGGGTATCCGTGCGGCAGCAGGACGACCGGTGCGTCCGCCGGACCGGCCTCGCGGTAGAAGATCCGGACGCCGTCGATCGAGATGTGACGATGTCGAACCTCGAGATCTGGCGCGTGTGCGCCCTGCGGCGGATCTTTGGTGGCCGTCATGGTTCTGCTCCTCGGTCTCCCTGTCAGAGCCGCCCCCCGGCGCGCGGGGCGCACCGGGGGCTCCTCACGCGACCCGCCGAATCAGGCCTTGGCCTTCTGCCCGAAGAGGATCTTCTTCTGCTCCTCGGTCATCGGGCCCTGCTGCCGCAGGTCGGCGCCGACCGCGAGGCCGCGCGCGACCGCGGGCCGCGCGTGGAGCTCGTCGAGCCAGCGCTTCAGGTGCGGGAACTCCTCGACGCTCTGCCCCAGGCGCTCGTAGCCGGCCACCCAGGGGAACGAGGCGATGTCGGCGATGGAGTAGTCGCCGGCCAGGTAGGCACGGTCGGCGAGCCGCTTGTTCATCACGCCGTAGAGGCGGTTCACCTCGTTGGTGTAGCGCTCGATCGCGTACGGGATCTTCTCGGGCGCGAAGGCCCGGAAGTGCCCCGCCTGCCCGGACATCGGGCCGAGCCCGCCCATCTGCCACATCAGCCACTGGGCGACCTCGTAGCGGCCGCGCACGTCGGCGGGCTGGAACTTGCCCGTCTTCTCCGCGAGGTAGAGGAGGATCGCGCCGGACTCGAAGATCGAGAGGGGCGCGCCGCCGCCCAGCGGATCGTGGTCGACGATGGCCGGCATGCGGTTGTTGGGGCTGATCGCGAGGAACTCGGGCTTGAACTGCTCGCCCTTGCCGATGTTCACGGGGACGAGGTTGTAGGGCAGCCCCGCCTCCTCGAGCATGATGCTGATCTTCCAGCCGTTCGGTGTGGGCCAGTAATAGAGGTCGATCATCGTGCGCTCCGATCTCGCGCCGCCCGCTCCGGGCATACGTCGCGGCGGCGTTGTGGACGAGAGGCGTTGCACGCCCGGCGGCGGGCGGCAACGCCCTGGCGAGCGCGCCGCCCCGCCGTCAGGCGCGTCAGGGCGCGTCGCCGGCGCCGAGCAGCCGCGAGATCAGCGTGTGCTCCACGTCGTCGAGCGCCTCGCGCAGGAACGCCGGGTCGTCGAGGCGGATCGCGTCGTCGCCCTCGCGCGCCTCGGCGGGGAGCTTGTTCTTGAGGCTCGCGAACTCGCGCAGCAGCCCGGTGAGGCCCGCCTCGTCGTCGCGCAGCGCGCGCAGCGACCGCGTGAGCTGGCCGATCGCGTCGTCGCGCTCCTCGAGCGCGCCCACCTCGAGCGGCGCCAGCGTCCGGGAGAGCACGCGCTCGATCCAGAGGCCGCCGCCGAGGTCGTTGGCGATCGCGCGGATCTGGCCCGTCCAGCGCTCGAAGTCGGCGCGCAGGGCGGCGTGTGCGGGCGTCGCGCCGCACAGGACGACGCGCGCGGCGAGCGTGCGGCCGTCCGCCTCGGCGAGGCGCTGCTCGAGCTGCTCCCGGGTGAGATCCACGATGTCGTCGGCGCTCGCGGCCGGGGCGAGGTCGACCTCGCAGGCGCACCAGCGCACGACGTCGAGGGCGCGGTGCTCGACCGCGGCGACGCGGCCGTCGTCCACCGTGACGAGCAGCGCGCCCTTCTCGCCGGTCTCGCGGGCGTGGCGGCCCTGGAGGTTGCCGGGGAACGCGATGTACGGGTCCTCCGAGAGCACCTCGCGGGTGTGCACGTGGCCGAGCGCCCAGTAGTCGTAACGCTTCCCCACCAGCGTGGTCAGGCTGCAAGGCGCGTAGTTGTCGTGGCCCTCGCGGCCGCCCAGGCAGGTGTGGAGCATGCCGATGTTGAAGAGGCTGGCCAGGGCGTCCGGATACCCCGCCGCGAGATCGTCCGTGACCGCCTTCGTGGCGAAGCTCTGCCCGTGCACGGCGACCCCGAGCTTCTCGAAGACGACCGACTCGGGGCTCCTGGGATCGAGCCGCCGGGCGTTCTCGGGGAGCTCCAGGTGACGGGTGATGTGGCTCTCGGCGTCGTGATTGCCGTAGAGCAGCACGACCTCCACCCGGGCGGCGCGCAGGCGCGAGAGCTGCGACGCGAAGAACAGGCCGGTGCTGTAGTCCTTCCAGTCGCCGTCGTAGATGTCGCCCGCGAGGAGCAGGAGGTCGACCTCCTCGGTGAGGCAGAGGCTCACGAGGTTCTCGAGCGCGCGCCGCGTCGCCCCGCGGATCTGCTCGACCGGGGCGCCCGGGTAACGGCCGAGCCCGCGCAGGGGGCTGTCGATGTGGAGGTCGGCTGCGTGGACGAACTTCATGGCTGGAGCGGCGGCAGCATAGCCGCTTCCACCCGGGAGCGCTGCTCATCCGATGAGTGCTGCGAGCGGCGCGCGGCCGTCCGTCGCGCAGAGGGGCCGGCGAGCTCGGCGGTCACGTGGCCGCCGGGCGAGGTGCAGGCGCCCGCCGGGCCCGGCAGGGCGCCTCCCTGCCGCCTTGACACACGCCGCGCGCTGTCATGCAGTGTGTGGCCGATGCTGCGCCCCCCGCGCTCGCCGCCTCGCCTCATGACGCCCGCCGCGCGCGGCATGGTCCTGGGAAGAGCGGTATCCCGTTGAGCTCGGCGACTGCGCTGCTCCGGCGGCTCTGCCAGGTGAAGGACGGCGAGGCCTCCGCGCTCCTCTGGAGCTTCGCCTACTTCTTCTGCCTCCTGTTCAGCTACTACGTCATGCGCCCCGTGCGCGAGGAGATGGGCATCTCCGGCGGCATGGACAAGCTGCCCTGGCTGTTCACCGCCGTCTTCGCGTCGATGCTCGCGGCCGTGCCCGTGTTCTCCGCGCTCGTGGCGCGCTTGCCGCGGCGGCGGTTCATCCCGATCGTCTATCACTTCTTCGCGTCGAACCTCCTCGTCTTCTTCGGGCTGCTCTCGCTCGGCGCGCCGCGCGGGGAGGTGGGCAAGGTCTTCTATGTCTGGCTGAGCGTCTTCAACCTGTTCGTCGTGTCCGTGTTCTGGGGGTTCATGGCGGACCTCTGGCGCAGCGAGCAGGGCAAGCGCCTCTTCGGCTTCATCGCCGCCGGCGGCAGCGCGGGCGCGCTCGCCGGCTCGTTCGTCACGGCCGCGCAGGCCAGGCAGATCGGGACCGCGAACCTCCTCCTCTTGTCGGCGGCGCTGCTGGAGCTCGCTGTGCTCTGCGTGGGGCGGCTGAACCGCCTCTCCGCCCGGCTGGAGGGCGGCGGCGCGGCGCGGCCCGAGGCGGCCGCGGCGGACGAGCGCATCGGCGGGGGCGCGTTCCGCGGGGTGACGCTCGTCCTGCGGTCGCCGTACCTGCTCGGGATCTGCGCGCAGACGCTCTTCCTGTCCATGACGGCGACGGTGCTCTACTTCGAGCAGGCGCGGATCGTCTCCGCGCAATCGATGGATCCCGCGCGGCGGACCGAGATGTTCGCCACCATCGATCTCACGGTGAACGTGATCACGATCCTCGTGCAGGTGCTCGTGACCGGGAGGCTCATGACGCGGGTGGGCCTCGGGGTCGCGCTCGCGGTGGTCCCGGTGGTCACGGGCGTCGGGTTCGCCGCGCTCGCGGCGCAGCCCACGCTCTGGATGATCGCCGCGTTCCAGGGGCTCCGGCGGGCGATCCACTACGCGGTGGACCGGCCGGCGCGGGAGATCCTGTTCACGGTGGTCGCGCGCGAGGAGAAGTACAAGGCGAAGAGCTTCATCGACACCGTGGCGTTCCGCGGCGGGGACGCGGCGAGCGCGTGGGCGCTGTCCGGGCTGTCGGCGCTCGGGCTGAAGGCGGCGGGGCTGTCGCTGCTGATGGTGCCTGTCGCGGGGGGGTGGGTCCTCCTGAGCCGTTACCTGGCGAGGAGGCAGGCGGAGCGCGCCCGCGGCGAGGTGGGCTGAGGCGCCCCGAGGCGGGCGCCGGTCTAACGGACGCAGCTGCAGGTGGAGTGCCCGCCATCGGGCGAGCCCGAGCCCCCCTTGCCCTTCCCGTCGACGATCTTGGCGTCCAGGCCGAGCTCCTGCAGGAGCTGGGTGGCGAGCGCCATGGCCTCCTCCTTGTCCGTCTGCGTGGGTGGAGAGGACCACGCGCCGCTCTTCGCGACCATCTGCCTCACCAGCGCGATCGGCGCGGGGAGGGGCTTGGCGCCGTCGAGATCCTCTGGGTCCCCGCGGTCCGCAGCGGGGTTGTGCTCTGCCAGGGTACCCTCCGGCGCATCATCGGGATCGTCGTCCCGCGGCTGCTGCTCGGGATCCTCCGGCTCCTGCGGGGGGCCCTGGAGCTCCTGAGGCGGCTGGGTGCGCGGACCGACGAGCTCGTTGAGGGCGTCTTTGCCCTTTTTCGCGAGGTCTTGCTCGAACTGCTTGGCGCGTTCCCTGATGACAGCGGCCCAGTCGTCGCCGAGCTTGCCGAGGTCGACGGTGCGAGCGTTCTTGATCTGGTCGTCGCCGATCTTGTCCTGCTTGAGGCCGCCGACGCTGGAGATGGGGTTGGCGGTCTTCTCGGTGGAGCGCCAGTTGTGGACGTAGCCGACGGTGCTGGGCGCGCCCGGGCCGGTGGTCTCGATGCCGATCTGGAGCGCGCCTTGCCTGCCCGGCTTCGGCGGCCTGTAGCCGATGAACATGTGGCCGTGGGCGCCGTCGGGGAGGATGACGTCGCCGTTGAAGTCCTTGAGGCCGAGCCCGCCGACGGCGAGGTTGATGCCGTAGAGCTCGGTGTCATCGAGCTTGGACTTGATGGCGGCGAACTGCCCGCCCTCCTCCTTGAATTTACCTCCGCTGAGAGCGATATGATGCGTCCCGAAGGTGCGCTTGAAGACGCCCGCCTTGGGGTTGCCGTTCTTGTCGGTGATGCCGAGGAGCTCTGTCAGCGCGTACGGCGGGCTGCCCGCGGGGACCTGGACGTTGACGCGTCCGCCGTGGGAGAGGAGCTTGGCGACAGGCACGTCCTCCAGCGGGACGTGGCTCTTTGCGCTCTTGTCGTAGATCTCGGCGCCGGCCTGGAGCAGGTGGAAGACGTTCTTGAGCACATCGAGCGATTGTCGGTGCCTGTCGACGACGTCTTCCTTCGTGAGCTTGTTCTTGCCCTTCTTCGGGTCCGGCACGGCGCCCTTGCCGATGGCCGTGCTCGCGGCGTCGTTGAGCTCGGTCTTCTCGAGGGTCCTGGCCCATTCCGCCGCGATGCGCCGGTCGATCTCCTTGTTGAGCGCGTCTTTTCGCGCCTTGTCGGACTCGTGCTTGGCCTCCATGGACTGGGCCACCGCGGCAGGAGGGCTGCCCTCGAAGCGCTGACCGTCCTCGCCGCTGCCCATCTTCCGCGCGACGTAGCTCGCCAGGACGACCTTGCTCGCGTGGTGGAGCTGTTGGAAGCCGCGGTACTGCTCGGGGTTGTCGTCCACGTTGTCCGACAGGTACCGCTCGACCTCGTCGTGCGTGAGCATGCCGGAGGCGTTGAGCCAGGCCTTGCCCGCATCGCTGGAGGAGAGCTCCTCGAAGGCGTTCCACTCGGCGTCGCTGAGCAGCGGCCCCTTGGGGAAGCGATTTCCGAGCTGGTCCTTCGCCTTCGCGGGATCGGCGGGGAAGCCGCCGCCCTTCAGCTGGTCGGCGATCGCCGGGACACCGCGCCTGGCCCTCTCGCGGCTCCAGATGCCTGTGTCGGTCCGCCAGGTGGTCTTCTTGACGGCCTTATCGAGGATCCAGGTCACCTCGTCGATGGGGGTGGACGTCTCCGGATCCGGCCGGCTCTCCGACAGCGGCACCGGCTCTTCCTCGAGCTCACCGGATTGCGGCGGCGGAGCCTCACCGGATTGCGGCGGCGGAGCCTCACCGGATTGCGGCGGCGGAGCCTCACCGGATTGCGGCGGCGGAGCCTCACCGGGTTGCGGCGGCGGAGCGGCTGCTTCATCCCCGCTGTTCGCGTTGGGGTTATGTCCGGCCAGCATGTCCGCCGGCGCATCCTGCGCGCCCGCGGACGGGCTCTGAGCCGGCGCTTGCTCTTGAGCGGAGACGTTCGGCGACGGCGCTCCCGGCGGGGGAGAGGTCCCGTGGGTGATCGCGGCGAAGACCTTGGGAATGTCCTGCTTGTTGACGCGTACGGGGAAGGAGCGCCCCCAGGACTGGAGCGGGACGATGACGGAGTCGCCGAGGTCGGTGATGGGGCCGTCGATGGGGGCATGGTGTGGCCGCTGCGCGGTGGGCGCGCCGAGCTGCGCGACCTTTTCGGGACCCTGAGGCGCCGAGGAGCTGGCCGCATGTGACTTCGCTGCTTCCCAGAGCGCCTTGCCGTCCGTCACGGTGGCGACCGCAAAGCCACCCTGCTCCGCCTTCTGCAGGGCGTCGTTGACGCGCGCGACGTCGTAACCTCCGGGCGAGCTGGCGAGCATGAGGCTGGCGTTCGCTCCGGGCGCCGAGCTGAAAAGGCCTGCGACCTGCTTCGCCGAGGCCAGCAGGTCGCCTTGGTTCGCGGCGACGCCAGGCCGCTTGGCGGCGTCGGTCTGCTGCCCGAGGTTGGCGAGGGCGTCGGGGGCGTGCAGCTCGACGGAGCCGCGGGCGAGCAGGTGGTCGAGGAGGTGGCGATCCAGGTCCTTTCGGTCCTTGTCCCGCTTGAGGCTGTCGCCTTTGGCCTTGGCGGTCTTGAGACCGTTGACGAGGGGCCTTGTCGGAGCCGGGCCGAGCGCTGGCGGCGAGTCCCCCGTCATCACCTGCCGGATGAGGTCGAGGTCCTCGCTGAGCGCCCCCTTGTCCGAACCCTGCTGTGTGATGGAGTCGGCCGCCGGGGAGCTCGCGAACTTTCCGAGCGGCTTGCCCGTGAAGAGGGCGGCGACCAGGTGGGAGGTGCTGGCGAGATCGTTTTTCAGCGTTGGATAGAGGAAGCTGGTGAGCACGCAGTTGACGAACGCCGACTGCGAGAGCGACGCAGGGTCGTTGATGAGCTCACGCATCCGGTCGATGACCGAGGGGCGCACGTTCTGGTGCTGGAGCAGGTCGGTCAGGAGCTGGATGGCCTCCTCCTTGTTTTCCTCGCTCGCCGGTTGTGACCACGTTCGGCTCTTCTCATCGAGCGCGCTGATCAGATCATCGAGCGTCTTCCCTTGGCCCTGCGGGCTCGGCTCGACCTGGGCGCTGCTCCCGGTGGTGGTCGGGGCGAGGGAGGGGGTCGCGCTCGGCGCAGCGGCTCCGCTCAGGATGTCGCCCGAGCCAGCTTGCGGGCCCGTTGTTGAGGCGTCCCCCGCGTGCTGCGCCGGTTGCTCGGCGGGGCTCTCCGCCATCTCCATGTGCGGCAGCGGGTCGTCTGCCCCGTCGGCGTTGTCCGCAATGGGGTTATACCCTGCCTGCTCGTGCTCCGGGGGCCGGGCGTCCTGGAGCTCTTGCGGCGGCTGGGTGCGCGGTCCGACGAGCTCGTTGAGGGCGTCCTTGCCTCTGTTCTTCAGGTCCTGCTCGAACTTTTGGGCGCGCTCTCTGAGGGCGGCGGCCCAGTTGTCGCCGAGCTTGCTGAGGTCGACGGTGCGAGCGTTCTTGGTGCTCTCGTCGCCGATCTTGTCCTGCTTGAGGCCGCCGACGCTGGAGATGGGGTTGGCGGTCTTCTCGGTGGAGCGCCAGTTGTGGACGTAGCCGACGGTGCTGGGCGCGCCCGGGCCGGTGGTCTCGATGCCGATCTGGAGGGCGCCCTTCCTGCCCGGCTTGGGCGGCCTGTAGCCGATGAACATGTGGCCGTGGGCGCCGTCGGGGAGGATGACGTCGCCGTTGAAGTCCTTGAGGCCGAGGCCGCCGACGGCGAGGTTGATGCCGTAGAGCTCGGTGTCGTCGAGCTTGGACTTGATGGCGGCGAAGTGCCCGCCCTCCTCCTTGAACTGTCCGCCGCTGAGCGCCATGTGATGCGTCCCGAAGGAGCGCTTGAACACGCCGGCCTTGGGGTTGCCGTTCTTGTCGGTGATGCCGAGGAGCTCTGTCAGCGCGTACGGCGGGCTGCCCGCGGGGACCTGGACGTTGACACGTCCGCCGTGGGAGAGGAGCTTGGCGACGGGCACGTCCTCCAGCGGGACATGGCTCTTTGCGCTATCGTCGTAGATCTCGGCGCCAGCCTGGAGCAGGTGGAAGACGTTCTTGAGCACATCGAGCGACTGCCGGTGCCTGTCGATGACATCTTTCTTGGAGAGCGGCTTGGGGCTCCGCAAGAAGCCCTTCTCCGGGTTCAGCACCGCGCCCTGGTCGATGGCCGAGCTCGCCGCGTCGTTGAGCTCGGTGTACTCGAGGGTCTTCGACCACTCTTTGACGATGCCCTCGTCGATCAGCTTCTTGAGCTCCTTCTTCCTCTCCGGGTCGGTTGTGTGCTTCGCCTCCATGGAGATGGCGACGGCGGCAGGAAGGGTGCCCTCGAAGTGCGGACCGTCCTCGCCGCTGTTCATCTGCCGCGAGACGTAGCTCGCGAGCACGACCTTGCTGGCCTTGTGGAGCTGGTGGAAGCCGCGGAACGCCTCGGGGTTTCTCTTCTCGTCGGGCGAGAGGTAATCCTTGACGTCGTCGAGCGTGAGCATGCCGGAGGCGTTGAGCCAGGCCTTTCCCGCGTCGGTGGAGGAGAGCTGCTCGAAGGCGCTCCACTCGGCGTCGTCGAACAGCCGTCCCTTGGGGAAGCGCCCTCCGATCTGCTTCTTCGCGTCCGCAGGGTCGGCGGGGAAGTTGCCTTGGGTCAGCTGGGGGGCGATCGCGGGGATATTGCGCCTCGCCACAGGAATCCAGTCGCCCGTGTCGGGCCGCCAGGTGGTCTTGTTGACGGCCTTGTCGACGATCCAGGTCACCTCGTCGATGGGAGTGGAGGTCTCCGGATCCGGCCTGCGTTCCGAAGGCGGCTCCGGCCGCTCGGAGGGGATCTCCTCAATCTCGTCGGTTTGCGACAGCGGGTCGGCGGCCTCCTCGTCGCTGTCCGCAGCGGGGTTGTACCCCGCCACCATGTCCTCCGGAGACTTCTCTGGCAGGTGACCTTGGTCTCCGGCGAGGTCCTCGGCTCGGGCAGGAGCGCGCGTCTGTCCAGCGCTTCGCGCCGTGTCCGGCGGGGCATCCTCAGACGGCTGGCGAGGCGCGTTGTCCCGCGGCTGCTGCTCCGGTCCTACGGACTGCTGCTCGGAGGCAGCCTGCTCGGGATCCTGGAGTTCCTGAGGCGGCTGGGTGCGCGGGCCGACGAGCTCGCTCAGCGCGTCCTTGCCTTTTTCCTTCAGGTCCTGCTCGAACTTCTGGGCGCGGTCCCTGAGGACCTTGGCCCAGTCCTTACCGAGCTTGTTCAGGTCGACGGTGCGAGCGTTCTTGGTGCTCTCGTCGCCGATTTTGTCCTGCTTGAGACCGCCGACGCTGGAGATGGGGTTGGCGGTCTTCTCGCTGGAGGACAAGTTGTGGGGGTAGGCGACGGTGCTGGGCGCGCCCGGGCCGGTGGTCTCGAGGCCGATCTGGAGTGCGCCCTGCCTGCCATCTTTGGGCGGCCTGTAGCCGAGGAACATGTGGCCGTGGGCGCCGTCGGGGATGATGACGTCGCCGTTGAAGTCCTTGAGACCGAAGCCGCCGATGGTGAGGTTGATGCCGTAGAGCTTGGTGTCGTCGAACCAGCCCCTGAAGTTGGCCTTGGCTCCGCCCTGCTCCTCGAACTTGCCGTCTTCGAGCGCGACGTGGTGGGTCCCGAAGTCGCGCCTGAACACGCCGGGCATGAGCTTGCCGTCCTTGTCGGTGATGCCGAGGAGCTCGGTGAGGGCGTAGGGAGGGCTGCCCTTGGGGATCTGGACGTTGACGCGGCCGCCGTGGGAGAGGAGCTTGGCGACGGGCACGTCCTTGAGCGGGACATGGCTGCCAGCAGCGGCGTCGTAGATCTCGGCGCCTTCCTGGAGCAGGTGGAAGACGTTCTTGAGCACCTCGAGCGACTGCCGGTGCCTTTTGATGACCTCGTCCTTCGAGAGCTTCTTCCTACTCCCGACGTAGGGGACGTAGGTGATGGGGTCCCAGAGCGTCTTCGGAGCCCGTACGGCGCCCTTTGAGAGGGCGGTGTTCGCCGCGTCGTTGGGGTCGGTGTGCTCGAGGGTCTTCAACCATTCTTTGACGATGCCCTGGTCGATCAGCTCCTTGAGCTGCTTCTTCCTCTCCGGGTCGGTCGTGTGCCGTGCCTCGATGGAGATGGCGGTGGCGGCAGGAGGGGTGCCGTCGAAGCGCTTGCCGTCTTCGCCGCCGTTGCGCGAGACATAACTCGCGAGGACGACCTTGGTCGCGTTGTGGAGCTTGTGGAAACCGCGGAATTGCTCGGGGTTGTCGTTCTCATCTTTCGACAGGTACTTTTCGACCTCGTCGTGGGTGAGCATGCCGGAAGCGTGGAGCCAGGCTTTGCCCGCAGCGGTCGAGGAGAGCTCCTGGAATGCGCTCCACTCGGCGTCGCTGAACATGGGCCCCTTGGGGAAGCGCCCTCCGAGCTGGTCATTCGCCTGCACAGGATCGGCGGGGAAGCCGGCCGCGGTCAGCTGAGCGGCGATCGCGGGGATACCGCTCTTGGCCCTCTCACGGCTGCGCCAGCCGGTGTCGGTCCGCCAGGTGGTCTTCTTGACGGCCTTGTCGACGATCCAGGTCACCTCCTCGATGGGGGTGGAGGTCTCCGGATCCGGCCTGCTCTCCGACGGCGGCTCCAGCTGCTCGGACGGGATCTCCTCGATCTCGTCGGTTTGCGACAGCGGAGCGGCTTCCTGAGCGCCGCTGTCCGAAGCGGGGTTGTACCCCGCCAGCATGTCCTCCGGGGCATCCTCTGGCAGGTGACCTTGGTCTCCGGCGAGGTCCTCGGCTCGGGCAGGAGCGCGCGTCTGTCCAGCGCTTCGTGCCGTGTCCGGCGGGGCATCCTCAGACGGCTGGCGAGGCGCGTTGTCCCGCGGCTGCTGCTCCGGTCCTACGGACTGCTGCTCGGAGGCAGCCTGCTCGGGATCCTGGAGTTCCTGAGGCGGCTGGGTGCGCGGGCCGACGAGCTCGCTCAGCGCGTCCTTGCCTTTTTCCTTCAGGTCCTGCTCGAACCTTGCGGCGCGGTCCCTGAGGACCTTGGCCCAGTCCTTACCGAGCTTGTTCAGGTCGACGGTGCGAGCGTTCTTGGTGCTCTCGTCGCCGACCTTGTCCTGCTTGAGGCCGCCGACGCTGGAGATGGGGTTGGCGGTCTTCTCGCTGGAGGACAAGTTGTGGGGGTAGGCGACGGTGCTGGGCGCGCCCGGGCCGGTGGTCTCGAGGCCGATCTGGAGTGCGCCCTGCCTGCCATCTTTGGGCGGCCTGTAGCCGAGGAACATGTGGCCGTGGGCGCCGTCGGGGATGATGACATCGCCGTTGAAGTCCTTGAGACCGAAGCCGCCGATGGTGAGGTTGATGCCGTAGAGCTTGGTGTCGTCGAACCAGCCCCTGAAGTTGGCCTTGGCTCCGCCCTGCTCCTCGAACTTGCCGTCTTCGAGCGCGACGTGGTGGGTCCCGAAGTCGCGCCTGAACACGCCGGGCATGAGGTTGCCGTTTTTGTCGGTGATGCCGAGGAGCTCGGTGAGGGCGTAGGGAGGGCTGCCCTTGGGGATCTGGACGTTGACGCGTCCGCCGTGGGAGAGGAGCTTGGCGACGGGCACGTCCTTGAGCGGGACATGGCTGCCAGCGGCGGCGTCGTAGATCTCGGCGCCTTCCTGGAGCAGGTGGAAGACGTTCTTGAGCACCTCGAGCGACTGCCGGTGCCTTTTGATGACCTCGTCCTTCGAGAGCTTCTTCCTACTCCCGACGTAGGGGACGTAGGTGATGGGGTCCCAGAGCGTCTTCGGAGCCCGTACGGCGCCCTTTGAGAGGGCGGTGTTCGCCGCGTCGTTGGGGTCGGTGTGCTCGAGGGTCTTCAACCATTCTTTGACGATGCCCTGGTCGATCAGCTCCTTGAGCTGCTTCTTCCTCTCCGGGTCGGTCGTGTGCCGTGCCTCGATGGAGATGGCGGTGGCGGCAGGAGGGGTGCCGTCGAAGCGCTTGCCGTCTTCGCCGCCGTTGCGCGAGACATAACTCGCGAGGACGACCTTGGTCGCGTTGTGGAGCTTGTGGAAACCGCGGAATTGCTCGGGGTTGTCGTTCTCATCTTTCGACAGGTACTTTTCGACCTCGTCGTGGGTGAGCATGCCGGAGGCGTGGAGCCAGGCTTTGCCCGCAGCGGTCGAGGAGAGCTCCTGGAAGGCGCTCCACTCGGCGTCGCTGAACATGGGCCCCTTGGGGAAGCGCCCTCCGAGCTGGTCCTTCGCGTCCGCAGGATCCCTGGGGAAGCCGGCCGCGGTCAGCTGAGCGGCGATCGCGGGGGCACCGCGCTTGGCCCTCTCACGACTCCATAGGCCCGTGTCGGTCCGCCAGGTGGTCTTGCTGATGGCCTTGTCGACAATCCAGGTCACCTCGTCGATGGGGGTGGAGGTCTCCGGATCCGGCCTGCGTTCCGACGGCGGCTCCAGCTGCTCGGACGGGATCTCCTCGATCTCGTCGGTTTGCGACGGTGGAGCGGCTTCCTGAGCGCCGCTGTCCGAATTGGGGTTATGTCCCGCCAGTGCATCCTGCGCGCCCGCGGACGGGCTCTGAGCCGGCGCTTGCTCTTGAGCGGAGACGTTCGGCGACGGCGCTCCCGGCGGGGGAGAGGTCCCGTGGGTGATCGCGGCGAAGACCTTGGGAATGTCCTGCTTGTTGACGCGTACGGGGAAGGAGCGCCCCCAGGACTGGAGCGGGACGATGACGGAGTCGCCGAGGTCGGTGATGGGGCCGTCGATGGGGGCATGGTGTGGCCGCTGCGCGGTGGGCGCGCCGAGCTGCGCGACCTTTTCGGGACCCTGAGGCGCCGAGGAGCTGGCCGCATGTGACTTCGCTGCTTCCCAGAGCGCCTTGCCGTCCGTCACGGTGGCGACCGCAAAGCCACCCTGCTCCGCCTTCTGCAGGGCGTCGTTGACGCGCGCGACGTCGTAACCTCCGGGCGAGCTGGCGAGCATGAGGCTGGCGTTCGCTCCGGGCGCCGAGCTGAAAAGGCCTGCGACCTGCTTCGCCGAGGCCAGCAGGTCGCCTTGGTTCGCGGCGACGCCAGGCCGCTTGGCGGCGTCGGTCTGCTGCCCGAGGTTGGCGAGGGCGTCGGGGGCGTGCAGCTCGACGGAGCCGCGGGCGAGCAGGTGGTCGAGGAGGTGGCGATTCAGGTCCTTTCGGTCCTTGTCCCGCTTGAGGCTGTCGCCTTTGGCCTTGGCGGTCTTGAGACCGTTGACGAGGGGCCTTGTCGGAGCCGGGCCGAGCGCTGGCGGCGAGTCCCCCGTCATCACCTGCCGGATGAGGTCGAGGTCCTCGCTGAGCGCCCCCTTGTCCGAGCCCTGCTGTGTGATGGAGTCGGCCGCCGGGGAGCTCGCGAACTTTCCGAGCGGCTTGCCCGTGAAGAGGGCGGCGACCAGGTGGGAGGTGCTGGCGAGATCGTTTTTCAGCGTTGGATAGAGGAAGCTGGTGAGCACGCAGTTGACGAACGCCGACTGCGAGAGCGACGCAGGGTCGTTGATGAGCTCACGCATCCGGTCGATGACCGAGGGGCGCACGTTCTGGTGCTGGAGCAGGTCGGTCAGGAGCTGGATGGCCTCCTCCTTGTTTTCCTCGCTCGCCGGTTGTGACCACGTTCGGCTCTTCTCATCGAGCGCGCTGATCAGATCATCGAGCGTCTTCCCTTGGCCCTGCGGGCTCGGCTCGACCTGGGCGCTGCTCCCGGTGGTGGTCGGGGCGAGGGAGGGGGTCGCGCTCGGCGCAGCGGCTCCGCTCAGGATGTCGTCCGAGCCCGCTTGCGGGCCCGTTGTTGAGGCGTCCCCCGCGTGCTGCGCCGGTTGCTCGGCGGGGCTCTCCGCCATCTCCATGTGCGGCAGCGGGTCGTCTGCCCCGTCGGCGTTGTCCGCAATGGGGTTATACCCTGCCTGCTCGTGCTCCGGGGGCCGGGCGTCCTGGAGCTCTTGCGGCGGCTGGGTGCGCGGTCCGACGAGCTCGTTGAGGGCGTCCTTGCCTCTGTTCTTCAGGTCCTGCTCGAACTTTTGGGCGCGCTCTCTGAGGGCGGCGGCCCAGTTGTCGCCGAGCTTGCTGAGGTCGACGGTGCGAGCATTCTTGATCTGGTCGTCGCCGATCTTGTCCTGCTTGAGGCCACCGACGCTGGAGATGGGGTTGGCGGTTTTCTCGGTGGAGCGCCAGTTGTGGACGTAGCCGACGGTGCTGGGCGCGCCCGGGCCGGTGGTCTCGATGCCGATCTGGAGGGCGCCCTTCCTGCCCGGCTTGGGCGGCCTGTAGCCGATGAACATGTGGCCGTGGGCGCCGTCGGGGAGGATGACGTCGCCGTTGAAGTCCTTGAGGCCGAGGCCGCCGACGGCGAGGTTGATGCCGTAGAGCTCGGTGTCGTCGAGCTTGGACTTGATGGCGGCGAAGTGCCCGCCCTCCTCCTTGAACTGTCCGCCGCTGAGCGCCATGTGATGCGTCCCGAAGGAGCGCTTGAACACGCCGGCCTTGGGGTTGCCGTTCTTGTCGGTGATGCCGAGGAGCTCTGTCAGCGCGTACGGCGGGCTGCCCGCGGGGACCTGGACGTTGACACGTCCGCCGTGGGAGAGGAGCTTGGCGACGGGCACGTCCTCCAGCGGGACATGGCTCTTTGCGCTATCGTCGTAGATCTCGGCGCCAGCCTGGAGCAGGTGGAAGACGTTCTTGAGCACGTCGAGCGACTGCCGGTGCCTGTCGATGACATCTTTCTTGGAGAGCGGCTTGGGGCTCCGCAAGAAGCCCTTCTCCGGGTTCAGCACCGCGCCCTGGTCGATGGCCGAGCTCGCCGCGTCGTTGAGCTCGGTGTACTCGAGGGTCTTCGACCACTCTTTGACGATGCCCTCGTCGATCAGCTTCTTGAGCTCCTTCTTCCTCTCCGGGTCGGTTGTGTGCTTCGCCTCCATGGAGATGGCGACGGCGGCAGGAAGGGTGCCCTCGAAGTGCGGACCGTCCTCGCCGCTGTTCATCTGCCGCGAGACGTAGCTCGCGAGCACGACCTTGCTGGCCTTGTGGAGCTGGTGGAAGCCGCGGAACGCCTCGGGGTTTCTCTTCTCGTCGGGCGAGAGGTAATCCTTGACGTCGTCGAGCGTGAGCATGCCGGAGGCGTTGAGCCAGGCCTTTCCCGCGTCGGTGGAGGAGAGCTGCTCGAAGGCGCTCCACTCGGCGTCGTCGAACAGCCGTCCCTTGGGGAAGCGCCCTCCGATCTGCTTCTTCGCGTCCGCAGGGTCGGCGGGGAAGTTGCCTTGGGTCAGCTGGGGGGCGATCGCGGGGATATTGCGCCTCGCCACGGGAATCCAGTCGCCCGTGTCGGGCCGCCAGGTGGTCTTGTTGACGGCCTTGTCGACGATCCAGGTCACCTCGTCGATGGGAGTGGAGGTCTCCGGATCCGGTCTGATGCCCGACGGCGGCTCCGGCTCTTCCTCGATCTCGCCGGACTGCGGCGGCGGGTCGGCGGCCTCCTCGTCGCTGTCCGCAGCGGGGTTGTACCCTGAAAGCATGTCCTCCGGGGAACCATGGGGCAGATCTCGCGGCTCGTTGTCCCGCGGCTGCTGCTCGAGCTCGCCCGACCGCTGCTCGGAGGTAGTCTGCTCGGGGTCCTGGAGCTCTTGCGGCGGCTGGGTGCGCGGGCCGACGAGCTCGCTCAGCGCATCCTTGCCTTTTTCCTTCAGGTCCTGCTCGAACTTCTGGGCGCGGTCCCTGAGGACCTTGACCCAGTTGCTGCCGAGTTTGCCCAGGTCGACGGTGCGCGCGTTCTTCGTGCTCTCGTCGCCGATTTTGTCCTGCTTGAGACCGCCGACGCTGGAGATGGGGTTGGCGGTCTTCTCGCTGGAGAACAAGTTGTGGGGGTAGGCGACGGTGCTGGGCGCGCCCGGGCCGGTGGTCTCGAGGCCGATCTGGAGTGCGCCCTGCCTGCCATCTTTGGGCGGCCTGTAGCCGAGGAACATGTGGCCGTGGGCGCCGTCGGGGATGATGACGTCGCCGTTGAAGTCCTTGAGACCGAAGCCGCCGATGGTGAGGTTGATGCCGTAGAGCTTGGTGTCGTCGAACCAGCCCCTGACGTTGGCCTTGGGTCCGCCCTGCTCCTCGAACTTGCCGTCTTCGAGCGCGACGTGGTGGGTCCCGAAGTCGCGCCTGAACACGCCGGGCATGAGCTTGCCGTTTTTGTCGGTGATGCCGAGGAACTCGGTGAGGGCGTAGGGAGGGCTGCCCTTGGGGATCTGGACGTTGACGCGTCCGCCGTGGGAGAGGAGCTTGGCGACGGGCACGTCCTTGAGCGGGACATGGCTGCCAGCGGCGGCGTCGTAGATCTCGGCGCCTTCCTGGAGCAGGTGGAAGACGTTCTTGAGCACCTCGAGCGACTGCCGGTGCCTTTTGATGACCTCGTCCTTCGAGAGCTTCTTCCTACTTCCGACGTAGGGGACGTAGGTGATGGGGTCCCAGAGCGTCTTCGGAGCCCGTACGGCGCCCTTTGCGAGGGCGGTGTTCGCCGCGTCGTTGGGGTCGGTGTGCTCGAGGGTCTTCAACCATTCTTTGACGATGCCCTGGTCGATCAGCTCCTTGAGCTGCTTCTTCCTCTCCGGGTCGGTCGTGTGCCGTGCCTCGATGGAGATGGCGGTGGCGGCAGGAGGGGTGCCGTCGAAGCGCTTGCCGTCTTCGCCGCCGTTGCGCGAGACATAACTCGCGAGGACGACCTTGGTCGCCTTGTGGAGGTTGTGGAAGCCGCGGAATTGCTCGGGGTTATCGTTCTCATCTTTCGACAGGTACTTTTCGACCTCGTCGTGCGTGAGCATGCCGGAGGCGTGGAGCCAGGCTTTGCCCGCAGCGGTCGAGGAGAGCTCCTGGAAGGCGTTCCACTCGGCGTCGCTGAACATGGGCCCCTTGGGGAAGCGCCCTCCGAGCTGGTCCTTCGCCTGCGCAGGATCGGCGGGGAAGCCGGCCGCGGTCAGCTGAGCGGCGATCGCGGGGATACCGCGCTTGGCTCTCTCACGGCTCCATCGGCCCGTGTCGGTCCGCCAGGTGGTCTTGCTGATGGCCTTGTCGACGATCCAGGTCACCTCGTCGATGGGAGTGGAGGTCTCCGGATCCGGCCTGCTCTCCGACGGCGGCTCCGGCTCTTCCCCTATCTCGTCGGAGTCCGGAGGCGGCTCGACCACCTCATCCCCGCTGTCCGAAGCGGGATTATACCCTGCCAGCGAGTCCTCCGGGGCACCAGGGTTGAATGCCGCGGGGACGTCCGCAGCGGCCTGGCGCGGAGGCGCCGCGCCGGAGACCCCGGGCGACTCCGACGCGGCGAAAGGCGCGGAGCTCGACGCGTGGCGCCGCGGGACACCGAACAGCTGCTCGAGCGCGCTCCGCTCAATCCCGATGTGATCGGCCTTGTCGAGCACCTCGGCGGGGCTGGCCCCCATGCCGTCGAGGATGTAAGAGACGTCCTCCGGCGTGATCCGATCCTCGTCGAGGAGGTCCCGGAGCACCTTGTTGATGATGGCGGGGTCACCCGGATTGGCCGGCTCGAGGTAACGCTCTCTCCCCTCCCTGTCCTTGTACTTCTTCAACCGGAACTTGATCCACCGGCGGACCTGCGATGGATCGTGCCTGAGATGCGCCTCCAGCGCCTCGCCGCTGCCGCTCGTCCAGCGGAGCTTCCAGTCCTTCAGATCCTGGAGACCCTGCCCGGTGGGATCGAGCACCTGCTTTGTCTTGGGGTCGTAGTAAAGAGCGTTGATCGTGAAGTCGCGAGAGCCCACGTCCTCCGCGAGATCGAACGAGTTCTTGCCGTGCTCCGGCCCGTGCCGGCTCGCGACGTCAAGCCCGGAGTCCACCTGCCGTTCGATCTGCGCGAGGCCCCAGTACGGCAGCACGCTCGCCTCGGGCAGGTCGCCCTCGCGCCGCTTGTCGCCGAGCTTCTGGTAGTGCATCGCCGAGAAGACGTCCATGGCGGGCATGGTCGTCGACAGGTCGATGTCGGTCGGGTCCTTGAGCGCGCCGACCACGTCGCGCACCGCGCCGCCCACGATGGCGGCGATGAAGCCCTGCCCCTCGATCATGTCGACGTACTTGCGCACAGGGATGCGCGCGATCCCGGGGATCTCGGGCGCAAGCTCGAAAGCGAGCAGCTTCTCGAGGCGCTCGCCGATGTTCGGATCGCCGAACATCTCCTGCACCTCCTCCACCGGAACGCCGTTCATCGGGGGCGGCCCGGGCTGGTTCTCGTCGATGGTGATGTCGTGCTCGTCGAACGAGAGCTCCTCCATCGTGCTCGTGTCAGGGCCGGTCCGCACCCTGAGCCGCTGGTCGTGCGTGTAGCCCAGCAGCGAGGCCGGCTTGGGCTGCTCGCTGGAGCCGAGGCGCCGGTAATGCAGCTTCATGCCCGCATAGAGCTTCTGCCCGCCCTCGGCGGCCTGCCGCGTCTCGGCGAGGCGTACCATCGCCGTCTCGGGCAGCTCTCGCGGCAGCTTCATCGCCTCGACCGGCGCGACCTTCACCGTCCCTTTCCCAAGCGTGACGGTGAGGCCGTCCGGCCCGAAGAAGCTCGCGTAGCTCTCGCCCAGGTCGCGCTCCTTCATGTCGCGCCCCGCGTGTGTGCCGAGGGCGTCCAGCAGCGCGCTCGATCCGGTCGTGAGCACGGGCGTCGAGCCGGTCTTCTGCGCGGCGAAGAAGACGTCGGCGAGCTCGGCCAGGTCGGCCCGCCGCGCGTTCCTCATCTTGAGGCCGTACACGGCGTCGAGGATGGCGGCGTACTCCTCGCTCTTGCGGTCCTCCGCGGTCACCGGCAGGACAGGGACATCGGTGCTCCTCCCCGTCCCGGGCGCGGGACCTCGGTTCTGCTTGCGGTCGAGCTTTTCGATGATGTCCGCGACCTTGATGCGGAAGAGATCGTCGCTCGTCCGCTGCTCCTCCGGCTTGTTCCTCGCGATCTCGCCGAGCTTGCGGGCGAGATCGCGCTCCGTATCCAGGCCGAACAGCAGCGCTGCACCGCGGCCGTTGACGCGGCCGTAACCGAGGGTGCTCGCCCGCACCTTCCGCGGGGGCGCGCTTTCCTTTGGCGCGCGCAGCGCCTGAAGCTGGCCAGCCTGCGACTTCTCTCCAGGTCGGCGCGGGAAGTCCTGGAGCTCACTGGCGTTCGGATCGCGGCCGGCCACCGCGGAGCGGTTCATCGTCTGCGCCAGACGGGCGTCGAGGAGGAGCGCTCCGTCGAGCGCCTGGTTGTCCTGCTGCTGCGCCTGGAGCTGCTCCTTGTTCGCGACGAGCCGCTCCACGAAGAGCGTCAGCCGGCCGAGCTTGGTCCGTTGCTCGAAGAGGACACCGGCAAAGGCGGCAGGGCCGACGAGATCGACGGCCTGCTTTACCCGATCGTGCCCGACCGCGTCGATCATGTCGATGACCGCGCCGAGCGCTCCCTCGAAGGGACGGAGATCCTCGACCAGACCGGAGAACACCCGCCCGCCGAGCAGCTCCGAGAGGCGCGCAACCCCGGTCGGGTTCTTGGTAGTCTCGCCGAGCTCCTCGAGCTCCTCCTCGGAGAGCTCACCCGGGAGCTCGAGCGGCGTATCGGACAGGATCGCGCGCTCCGACTTCTGTGTGAGGAGATCGTAGACCCAGGCGGGATCGACCTTCAGCCGCTCTCTCAGCTCGGCGACGGAGAATCGACGACCAGCCATGGTGACGGCGCCGTCGGAGGCGGAGCGTTCGATCGACGCGCGCGGGTGGCGCCGCTGAAGGTGGGCTACCACCTGGTCATCCGACCACGCGTCGATGCGCTGCACCCGCTCGCGCTCGGTCCCGTCGATGGTGTCCCACGTGCGCAGCAGCGTGCGCAGCTCGTCGAGCTCCTGCTGGAGCAAGCCGTAGACCTTCAGCTCGTTCCTCACCTGCTGCTCGAGCTCGGCTCGCAGGGACTCGGAGACAGGCCCGGCGCGGTAGGAGCGACGCAGCTTCGCCAGCTTCTCGAGCCCCCACGTGAGCTCGTGGAGGCTCTCGTCACGATCCCTGGCCGGATCGTTCAAGACCGGATCGTCCGGGTCATGATGGAACGGGGCGACGGGCTGCTTCCGCTCCGTGATGGCCGGGTGAAGCACGTCGATCGGGCGGTAGCCTGCCTCTGCCTTCTCGTAGTCGTACAGGACCGGGCGGACCAGCTTGCGTAGCGTGTCGATCTCTTCCTCGGTCTGCTCTTTCGACAGGATGGGCAGATCTCCGCGATCGTCGTCCAGCCAGTCGGTCAGCTGCCCGTAGACCAGCTTGAGCAGCGCGCCGTGCTCCATGTCGGCCTTGAGCTCGATCTGGTTGAGGTTCGGCACCGCGCCGCCCGACGGCCGGCCGAGGCCGCTCATCTTGGCCCAGCGCTGTCCCTTCGCCCGCATCGAGCTGAGCTCGAAGTAGACGGTCGGCATCCCGAGCAGCGCCGGGAGCTCGAGCGCGCCGCTGATCATGCCCACGGCCATCGCCCGGTTCTTCTCCCGGAGCTGGTCGAGGAGATAGGCCTGCTCGATGAACGAGAGGTCAACACCGTTCCAGCGCGTGTCTTTCCAGTACTCGATCAGATGGCCGGACTTCATGCTGCGCGCGACCGGCGCGCTGAGCTCATCGAGCGGCAGCGGCCGTTCGATCTCGTCACCGATGATGACCGGCCGGCGTCCGTGGAGATCGTGCTCGACCGTCTCGACGAGCTGGCCAAGCAGGTTGGAGTTCGTATCGAGGCCGGGATTGCCGCCCCCCGGGGTCCGGCTCGACCCGCGGTTCCACAGCAGAACGATCTCCTCCTCGCCGAACCGCTCCTCCCGGAAGCGGTCGATCGCGTCCTTGCGCTCCTGCGGGATCCTGTCGAACATGCCCGCGATCTGCCGCCGCGAGGCTTCGTAGCGATCGGCGTGGAACGCCCTCTGGACCACGCTCGTGGCGTAACCGGGGACCCGCAGCTCCGGGTGAGGCGCGCTCCCGTCTTCCGGAAACACGGCGCGGCGCACTTCATTGTACTCGTCGCGCGCGCTGCGCCTGGTCGTCTGCTCCTTCTTGATGCGCTCGGGCTCGATCCCGGCCTTCTTGTAGAACTCTTCGATGCGGTCGGCGTTCCTCTTCATGCGCGCCCGCTCGTCCTCCTCGCTCGTTCCGGCGCGCTCGTAGAGCTCCTGCACCGGGCGACCTTCGAGCTTCGCGCGCTCCTCGAACGCGCGGACATAGTGGGAATCGTCCCAGACGATCCGGACCGAGAGCTGCGGGTCGAGCAGCAGCGCCGCGGAGATGATGTACATGTCGCCGGTCATGTACGCGGTCTGCACGATCGTGCGGTGGCCGGCGTCGGCGTCGTCCCCGGGGTCGTTCGGTGCCTCCGGCTCGTCGCCGGGGTGCTGCACGGTGGACGCGTCCTTGGCTCCCGCGAGCGCGTCGGCCTCGCCGAGCGCGTCGCCGGAGCCGTCGCTCGCCCACGCCTGCCCTGGCGCGGGCGCCTGGCCGCCCGAGAGCGTCCCGTGGGTGATCGCCGCGAAGACCTTCGGCATGTCCTTCTTGTCGACCCGCACGGGGAAGCTCCGCCCCCAGGACTGGAGCGGCACGATGACGGAGTCGCCGTGGTCGACGATCGGGCCGTCGATCGGCGCATGATGCGGCGTGAGCGATGCGGGCTCGCCGAGCCGTGCGACCTTGTCGGGATCCTGAGGCGCCGTGGAGCTCTCTTGATGCGCCTTCGCTGCGTTCCAGAGCGCCTCGCCGTCGATCACGGTGGCGACCGCAAAGCCACCTTGCTCCGTCTTCTGAAGGGCGTCGTTGACGGGCGCGACGTCGTAACCCCCGGGCGAGCTGTCGAGCATGAGGCTGGCGTCCGTTCCGGGCGCCGAGCTGAAGAGGTTTGCGACCTGCCTCGCCGAGGCCAGCAGGTCGCCTTGCTCCGCGGTGACGCCAGGCCGCTTGGCGGCGTCGGTCTGCTGCCCGAGGTTGGCGAGGGCGTCGGGGGCGTGCAGCTCGACGAAGCCGCGGGCGAGCAGATGGTCGAGGAGGTGGCGATCCAGGTCCTTCCCGTCCTTGTCCCGCTTGAGGCTGTCGCCTTTGGCCTTGGCGGTCCGGAGGCCGTTGACGAGCGGTGCTGTAGGCGCAGGGCCGAGCGCTGGCGGGGCATCTCCCGTCATCACCCGCCGGATGAGGTCGAGATCCTCGCTGAGCGCCCCCTCGTCCGAGCCCTGCTGTGCGATGGAATCGGCCGCCGGGGCGCTCGCGAACTTTCCGAGCCGCTTGCCCGTGAAGAGGGCGGCGACCAGGTGGGAGGTGGTGGCGAGATCGTTCTTCAGCGTCGGATAGAAGAAGCTGTTGATCCCGCAGTTCATGAAGGCCGACTGCGAGAGCGAAGCAGGGTTGTGGATGAGCTCACGCAGCCTGCCGATGACCGAGGGGTGCACGTTCTGGTGCTGGAGCAGCCCGGTCAGGAGCTGGATGGCCTCCTCCTTGTTCTCCGCGCTGGCCGGGTGTGACCACGTGCGGCTCCGCTCGTCGAGCGCGCTGATCAGCTCGTCGAGCGTCTTCCCCGCCTGCTGCGCCGGTTGCTCCGAGGGGTGCTCCGCCATCTCGGCTTGCGGCAGCAGGTCGTCCGCCCCGTCGGCGTTGTCCGCGACGGGGTTGTACCCCGCCCGCACGTCCTCCGGGGGCGGGGCTTCCTGGAGCGCTTGCGAGCGCTGCGTGAGCGGGCCGAAGAGCTCGTCCCATGCGTCGTCCAGAGGGAGGTAGCCGCTGAGCTCGTCGGCCAGCCCGTTCTTCCCGGTCTCGACGGCGCTCGCGGCGGCCGCGGCGGCATTGCCGCTGCCCTTCACGAAGCTCGTGATGAGGTGCGCGCTCCCGCCAGGCTCTACCCGGACCACCACCTTGGTGGACTGATCCCAGAGCACCACGTCCTTCGCGCCGCTCTCGTCGGTCGTGACGATGACGTCCTTGTCGGCGTTCTCGGGTCGGACGGCCTTGCGTATCGCGGCGCGCGCGGCCTCCACGTAGCGCGCGGCGCCGGTCCTCATGTCGACGTTGCCTTCTCCGGCAGACGTGAACTCGCCCTGGTGCTTGGCCACGTGGTAGGCGGCGGCGGTCTCCGACTTGAAGCCCAGCTGATCGACATTTTGCCCGAGCGAGGCCACGAGATCGGCGACGTTCAGGCTGGCGCCGGTCACGACGCCGGCGTCCTGCACGGCGCGCCGCGCCTCGTTCCACCGCGCCTCCAGCCACGCCCTATCGACGACGCCGCCGGGGCTCTTCCGCGCCGCGGCCACATAGAACTCGAAGCGCTCGACGAACTCGTCGGCGTTGGCGAGCGGCGCGCCGAGAGCGTAGTCGGCCGCCGGTTTGCGCATCGCCTCGTCGATGCCGCCGCTGGCCAGGTCGTACAGGCGGAGGAGCGCGTCGTGCTTCATCGCGCCGCCCTCCGCGAAGATCCGGCGCGAGGTGGGGTCCTCGACGCCGGCGCTCTCGAGGAAGGGCACGACCTGGTCGAGCTGCGGCTTGAAGCGCAGCCGCTCTTGGGAGCGGTGCGACCCGGACAGGTCCAGCGTCGCCTGGTCGTGAGGCGACCAGTCCATCCCGGTTGACAGGTTCTTGACCAGCATGAGCAGCTTGTTGAACTGCCCGCTGCGGTGCAGCTCGCGCAGCCGCTCGGGGTGCAGCTTCACCTGGCCGCCCAGATCCAGGATTCCGCCCGCCTCCGTGAGCTTGATCCCTGCGTCCTCGATGCGCTGGCGGGCGACATCGAGGAAGTCGTGGCTGTTGCTGTCGAGCCCCTCGTCGAACCGCCAGGGCGTGGGACCGCGGTACTGGCCGCCGTGGATGCTCGGGAGGCCTGGCTGGCCGGTGTCCGAGAAGCCGTTGTTCTTCTTGTCCCAGAAGGACCGGCCGTCGCTGCTGCGCCAGCGGTAGACGTGGTAGTGCGGCTTTGCGTGGCCCGCCTGGTTGTGGTTGCTCAGGTCCACGTCGATGAGGACGTGCTCGGGATCTCCCTGCGGCCGAGGCGCCAGGGCGTGGAAGCGGTACTGGTAGAGGCGCCCGGTGGCGGCGTCGATCTTCACCTCCGGCACGGACAGCTGGTACGTGCCCTCCTCGGCGGGGGTATCGCGCCAGCGCGGCAGGACGTCGCGGTTATACACGAGGGTGTCGTCGTCGAGCTGCCCGGCGACGTCGTCGGGCACGAGCTCGCGGATGGCTTCGCGGGAGAACTCGAGGCCCTGCATCAGCTCGATGAGCTGCCGCGGCGAGGTGACCCCGGTCTTGTGGAAGAACAGGTTCTTCTCGATGAGCGGCGCGCCGGGGCCCTTCATCCCGGACAGGATCTCCTTCGCGACGTCGCGCACGGCGTCGAGGATCTCGGGCTCCATCTCGAAGCCGCGCTGGTAGAACTTGAGCGCGCGGCCGAGCCCCCGCGGTTCGCCGCGGAGGTACTTCATCACCGCTTCCTGCCGGTCCGCGAGCGGCGCGGAGGGGCCTGGATCGGCGACGAAGCGCAGCCTGCGGGCGGCCACGTCGTCCCGGCCGTCGAGCGGGTCCACGAGCTTGCCGTCCGCATCCAGGAAGAGCGCGTTCATGCGGAAGTCGCGTTTGTGCGCGTCCGCGAGGATGTGCTCCTCGTCCGATTGGCTGCTCCCGTCGGAGCTGGTGATGTCGATTACGTTCGGGTGCATGCCCAGCTGGATGAGTTTCTGCTGGGGGTGTACGTAGATGTTGAGGCCCTTGAACGAGGGATTGCTGCGCAGCGCCTTTTCGAGCTCCTCCAGCGACATCTTGACCTTCAGGTCGATGTCGTTCGGCTGCTTGCCGAGCAGCCGATCGCGCACTGCGCCGCCGACGATGTGGACCGTCGCGCCCCGGCCCTTGAGGAACGTCATCACATGGTGAACGCGGTGCGTGTTGCCGACAGGCGCGTTGAGCAGATCAGCGATGGGCTGCTCGTCGCCGACCGCGTCGTTGTCGTGGGGCGGAGCGTCGGCGGTCTGGATCGTCGGCGCCGGTGGCTCGAGCACGTGCACGACGAGCTGGCGGTCCATCAGGCTCGGGCTGAAGCTGGCCTGACCGGCCCTGTCGGTCACGAACTGCGTCAGCGTCGCTTCCCTGCGCTCCTGCAGGTTGATCCCGGCGAAGCTCAGCAGCGGCCGGGTAACGTGGAGGTCCTTCGTGGCGAAGTGGGGTACCGCGCCGTCGTCGCGCTTGGAGAAGAAGGCGTCCGCGACGATGCTGCGATCGGCGCTGCCCTTGACCTCACCGACCGACTTCTTCGTGAGCTCGACGTACCCCTCGTCATACTCGCCCTTCCGGTTCTGGGCGCTCGGATCGAGCGGGACACGGTACCAGGGGAGCGACCGGCCGCCGATCTTCACGCGGGTCCCGACGACATCGCCGCTCTCGTACGTCTCGCCGATGCTGGTGTTGGCGATGCGCAGGTCCTGGATGTCGTGCTCCTGGATCAGCGCCTCGACCCGCTCGCGTATGTGCTGATCGCTCTCCGAGAGCTGATCTGGGGTCTTGAGCAGCACCTCGACGAGGTTGCTGTCGACCACCAGCGAGCGCGAGGTGAGCGGCGGTGACAGCGCGAGCTGGTCCTCCAGGCGCCTTTCGCTGTCGAGCAGGTGGTCGACGAAGATGCGGATGAGCGCGGGCCTGCCCTTGGCGATGGCGCCCGCGAGCATCCCGGCGAAGGCGCGCTCGCCGATCAGGCGGGAGACGGCTTTCCTCTCGGAGCTCGTGATCCACAAGCCCTTCTCGGCCCTCGCGAGCACCTCGCCCGGCGTCAGCTCGGCGCGCGCCTCGGCGGGCGGCGGGCTCCGCAGCGCCGCGACGTTGAACCCTGCGTTCTTGAGCAGTTCGAGCGCCCCGAGCGCGTCCGCGAAGTCGAAGGCGAGCTCGCGCCGTTCCTTGTAGTCGTCCAGGGCCTTCGAGAGCGAGGCCAGCAGCTTCTTCGGGGAGAGCTCCGTGGAGCCCGCCGACGCTGGATCGAGCCCGCGGTCGAGTGTCCTCGCGAAGCGCTCGAGGCTCTCGGAGTGCGGTGTCAGGAGCTCGGCGGCCTCCGGGGGGGCCTGGCCCTCTGCCTGTATCTTCTCGTCGAGCTTCGATTTCAGATGCTTGTGGTGTGCGACCCACTTGGGGATACCGTCGCTGTCGAGGGCGTTCGCGTCATCCCCCTGCGAGGACGCGACCATGAGGTCGTCGTCGAAAACGAAGGGGAACGCGCCCTCGTCGCCGGGCGCCGAGCCGTCGTTGCCCCCGCCGTCGGGCGCCGAGCCGTCGTCGCCGTGCTCGCTGCTCGCCGCCGACGACGCTTGATCGTTGCCCTCGGTCTCCGCTTCCGGCTCCGGCTCCGGTGCCGGCGCAGCCTCGGCGCTCTCCTGGCCGCGCGCTTCCGGCTCCGGCGCGCTCTCGCGGAGCGCCCAGCTCTCGTGGTCGCGCTCAAAGTTCTCCAGGACGCCCTGCGCGTACTGGCCGAGCTGCTCCCTCAGCTCGTCGACGCCGCGCTCGAGCAGATCCGCGTTGAACCTCAGCCACATGTCGACGAGCTCCTCGGCCAGCCGCGCCGAGGCCTGGAGCGAGAGGGGCATCAGGAACGCGATGCCAGGGATGAGCTGCGAGTCCACCGTCTCGACGATGAGCTCCGTGACCTCGGCCCAGCGCTCCTCCGGGACGAGCGCCACCAGGGTGCTGTCCAGCCCCGACGGCGTCAGCTGGACGATTCCGATGTCGACGCCCGCCTCGAGCGCCATGAGCCGCTCGGACTGGTTGTTCGAGTGAGCTCCGGCGAGCAGGTTGGCCGGGTTGTTGGCGTCTGTCGCGGTCCCGGACGGCCCGCCCGATGCGAGGGGCGCCGGCGCCTGCTGCTGGGCGGATGCGCCGAGGGCCGGCGTTTGTGGCGGGAGAGAGGTCCCGTAGGTGATCGCGGCGAAGACGTTCGGAATGTCCTTCTTGTCGACGCGTACGGGGAAGGTGCGCCCCCAGGACTGGAGCGGGACGATGACGGAGTCGCCGAGGTCGGCGATCGGGCCGTCGATCGGGGCATGGTGTGGCCTGACCGCGGCGGGCTCGCCGAGCTGGGCGACCTTGCCGGGCCCCTGCGGCGCGGTGGAGCCGGCCTCATGCGCCTTCGCTGCGTCCCAGAGCGCCTTGCCGTCCGTCACGGTGGCGATCGCAAAGCCACCCTGCTCCGTCTTCTGAAGCGCGTCGTTGACGCGCGTGACGTCGTGACCCCCGGGAGAGCCGTGGGCCATGAGGCTGGCGCGCGCCCCGGGCGCCGAGCTGAAGAGGTCCGCGACCTGCCTCGCCGAGGTCAGCAGGTCGCCTTGCCCGGCGGTGACGCCAGGCCGCTTGGCGTCGTCGGTCTGCTGCTCGAGCGTGGCGAGGGCGTCGGGCGCGAGCAGCTCGACGAAGCCGCGGGCGAGCAGATGGTCGAGGAGGTAGCGATCCAGGTCCTTTCGGTCGTTCTCCCTCTTCAGGTTGCCGTCCTTGGCCTTGGCGGTGCGGAGGCCGTTGACGAGGGGGGCGGTAGGAGCCGGGCCGAGCGCTGGCGGGAGATCTCCTGTCATCACGCGCCGGATGAGGTTCAACCCGTCGCTGAGCGTCCCTTTGCCCGAGCCTTGCTGTGCGAGGGAGTCGGCCCCCGGGGAGCTCGCGAACTTTCCGAGCCGCTTGCCCGTGAAGAGGGCGGCGACCAGGTGGGAGGTGGTCGCAAGATCGTTCTTCAGCGTCGGATAGAGGAAGCTGTTGAGCCCGCAGTTGGTGAAGGCCGACTGCGAGAGCGAGGCCGGGTTGTTGATGAGCTCCCGCATCCGGTCGATGACCGAGGGGTGCACGTTCTGGTGCTGGAGCAGCCCGGTCAGGAGCTGGATGGCCTCCTTCTTGTTGTCCTCGTTCGCCGGGTGCGACCACGTGCGGCTCTGCTCATCGAGCGCGTTGAGCAGCTCATCGAGCGTTTTCCCTTGGTTCTGTGGGCTCGGCTCGACCTGGTCAGTGCTCCCGGTGGCCGGCGGGGCGGGGGAGGGGCTCTCCGCCGCCTCGGCGTGCGGCAGCGGATCGGCTGACTCGTCGCCGTCGTCTGCAGCGGGGTTATACCCTGCCTGCTCGTCCTCCGGGGGCTGGGCGCCGTGGAGCTCCTGCGGCGGCTGGGTGCGCGGGCCGACGAGCTCGTTCAGGGCGTCCTTGCCCCTCATGGCCAGGTCTTGCTCGAACTGCTCGGCGCGCTGCCTGAGGACAGCGGCCCAGTTGTCGCCGAGCTTGCTCAGGTCGACGATGCGCGCATTCTTGATGGTCTCGTCGCCGATCTTGTCCTGCTTGAGGCCGCCGACGCTGGAGATGGGGTTGGCGGTCTTCTCGGTGGAGAACACGTTGTGGACGTAGCCGACGGTGCTCGGCGCGTGAGGCCCGGTGGTCTCGATGCCGATCTGGAGCGCGCCCTTCCTGCCCGGCTTGGGCGGGCGGTAGCCGATGAACATGTGGCCGTGGGCGCCGTCGGGCAGGATGACGTCGCCGTTGAAGTCCTTGAGGCCGAGCCCGCCGACGGCGAGGTTGATGCCGTAGAGCTCGGTGTCGTCGAGCTTGGACTTGATGGCGGCGAAATGGCCGCCCTCCTCCTTGAACTGTCCGCCGCTGAGGGCGGCGTGATGGGTCCCGAAGGAGCGCTTGAACACGCCGGTGGTGGGGTTGCCGTGTTTGTCGGTGATGCCGAGGAACTCGGTGAGCGCGTACGGCGGGCTGCCCGCGGGGACCTGGACGTTGACGCGGCCGCCGTGAGACAGGAGCTTGGCGACGGGCACGTCCTCCAGCGGGACATGGCTCTTTGCGCTGTCGTCGTAGATCTCGGCGCCCGCCTGCAGCAGGTGGAAGACGTTCTTGAGCACCTCGAGCGATTGCCGGTGCCTGTCGATGACCTGTTCTTTCGAGAGCTTGTTCTTGCTCTTCTTCGGGTCGGGGACGGCGCCCTGGTCGATGGCGAATGTCGCCGCGTTGTTGAGCTCGGTTTGCGCGAGGGTCTTGGCCCATTCTGCGGCGATGCGCCGGTCGATCTCCCTGGTGAGTGCGTCTCTCTGCTCCTGATCGGAGGTGTGTTTGGCCTCCATCGACTGGGCCACGGCGGCAGGAGGGCTGCCCTCGAGGCGCTGGCCGTCCTCGCCGCTGCTCATCTTGCGCGCGACGTAGCTCGCGAGCACGACCTTGCTCGCCTTGTGGAGCGGGTGGAAGCCGCGGTACCGCTCGGGGTTGTCGTCGTCGTTGTCCGACAGGTACTTCTCGACCTCGTCGAGCGTGAGCATGCCGGCGGCGTTGAGCCAGCGCTGGCCCTCGGGGGTCGAGGAGAGCTGCTCGAAGGCGATCCACTCGACGTCGCTGAGCAGCGGCCCCTTCGGGAAGCGTCCACCGATCCGCTTCTTCATAGTCTTGGGGTCGTCGTCGAAGCCGCCGCCGTGGAGCTGTCCAGCGATCCTGGGGATATCGCGCTTGACCCTCTCGCGGTTGGCGAAGCTCGTGTCGGTCCGCCAGAGGGTCTTGTTGACGGCCTTGTCGACGATCCAGGTCACCGCCTCGATGGGGACGGGCGCCGTTTCCTCCGGCATGTTCTCGGAGAACGGGGCCGGCTCGTCCTCGATCTCGTCGGAGTCCGGGGGCGGCTCGATCGCCTCCTCGTCGTCGCTGTCCGAAGCGGGGTTGTACCCTGCGAGCATGTCCTCCGGGGCATCGCCGGGCGGATCGCGGGGCTCGTCGTCCCGGGGGGGCCGCTCGGATCGCTCGTCGTGTGCGCGCGCCGCGTCCTCCGAGCGCATGTCCTGGGTGATCGCCTGCAGCGTGGGATTGGCGTGCGGCGACCCCGCGTCCGGCCTCGGGGCCGAGGCCGGCCTTGAGAGGCTGGAGGCGGCGGCGCCGCCGGTCGGGTTGCTCGCGCCGGAGCCCGGAGGTGTGACATTGCGGGCGCGTTTCACCTGTGCGGTCAACGGCGGGCGAACATCGCGGGGCCGCTTGCCGAAGGGAGACTCGGACATGGTCAATAATTGCCCCGAAACCCGCGCGCTGCCAAGCGTCTCCACCCGCCGTCACGGCCCGAACGTGCCGTTCTGCGTCCTCCGGTTCTGCCAGCGCCTGCTCGCTTCGGATCCGCCCGCATTCACGGCGCTTTTTCGCCTGCGATTCGCGCCGGTATGCGACGATCAGCGTCCGGCGTGCATGTGCGACAGGCGCAGCGATTGCAGTCGACCCGCCGAGCAGGCGATCTGTTCCGCATCAGGCGGTCACTGGCACAGCGCCTGCACTGGAATATTCTGCTGCGGCTGACGGAATGGTCGCTGCCGGCGGTACTGATCGCGGGGTGTAGGCGTCTCTGAATCGTTATCTGGCGAGGAGGCAGGCGGAGCGCGCCCGCGGAGGCAGGCGGAGCGGGCTGCCTGCCGTCGGCCGGCGCCCGATCTCGTGAGCGGGATGGGCGTGTCCGTGTCGCACCGGATCAACGGACGCAGGTGCAGGTGGAGTGATCGGATCCATGCGAGTCCTCGCCTTGATCGCCCGCCGGATCCGCGACCTTGGCGTCGATGCCGAGCATCTGCAGTAGATCGGTGACAAGCTTGACGGCTTCCCGCTTGTCGTCCTGCGTGCGTGGAGAAGACCACGTGTTGTTCTTCTCCATGAGCGCCTTTTCGAAATCTTTGAGCGGGTCCGTCTTCCCTGGGGTTTGGCTGTTTTCCTTGCCCTTGGTGTCCTTGGAGCCGTTGTCCTTGCCCTTGGTGTCCTTGGGCTGGCCCTTGTTGTCCTGGGGCTGGCCCTTGGGCTGACCCTTGGTGTCCTGGGGCTGGCCCTTGTTGTCCTGGGGCTGGCCCTTGTTGTCCTGGGGCTGGCCCTTGGTGTCTTGGGGCTGCCCCTTGGTGTCTTGGGGCTGACCCTTGGTGTCTTGGGGCTGGCCCTTGGTGTCTTGGGGCTGGCCCTTGGTGTCTTGGGGCTGACCCTTGGTGTCCTGGGGCTGGCCCTTGGGCTGACCTTTGGTGTCCTGGGGCTGACCTTTGGTGTCCTGGGGCTGACCCTTGGGCTGACCCTTAGTGTCCTGGAGCTGACCTTTGGTGTCCTGGGGCTGACCCTTGGGCTGACCCTTAGTGTCCTGGGGCTGACCCTTAGTGTCCTGGGGCTGACCCTTGGTGTCCTGGGGCTGGCCCTTGGTGTCCTGGGGCTGACCTTTCGTGTCCTGGGGCTGGCCTTTCGTGTCCTGGGGCTGGCCCTTGGGCTGACCCTTGGTGTCCTGGGGCTGACCCTTGGTGTCCTGGGGCTGGCCTTTCGTGTCCTGGGGCTGGCCTTTCGTGTCCTGGGGCTGGCCTTTCGTGTCCTGGGGCTGGCCTTTCGTGTCCTGGGGCTGGCCTTTCGTGTCCTGGGGCTGGCCTTTCGTGTCCTGGGGCTGGCCTTTCGTGTCCTGGGGCTGGCCTTTCGTGTCCTGGGGCTGGCCCTTGGTGTCCTGGGGCTGGCCCTTGGGCTGGCCCTTGGTGTCCTGGGGCTGACCCTTGGTGTCCTGGGGCTGACCCTTGGTGTCCTGGGGCTGACCCTTGGTGTCCTGGGGCTGACCCTTGGTGTCCTGGGGCTGGCCCTTGGTGTCCTGGGGCTGGCCCTTGGTGTCCTGGGGCTGACCCTTGGTGTCCTGGGGCTGGCCCTTGGTGTCCTGGGGCTGGCCCTTGGTGTCCTGGGGCTGGCCCTTGGGCTGGCCCTTGGTGTCCTGGGGCTGACCCTTGGTGTCCTGGGGTTGACCCTTGGTGTCCTGGGGCTGGCCCTTGGTGTCCTGGGGCTGGCCCTTGGTGTCCTGGGGCTGGCCCTTGGTGTCCTGGGGCTTGGTGTCCTTGGCACCATTGTCCTTACCACTCGTCGCGTCCGGAGATCTGGGAGCCGATGGCTGGTTGGGCGCACCCTGCGTCGTAGCTTCAGGCTTCGCCGTGAAGGGGCTCTGTTGTCCAGGCTTCGCGCCAGCCTCACCCGCCTTGGGCGGGGCCTGAGGCGACGTGCCGTTCTTCGGAGCGGTTTCGGGCGCGGGAGCCTTGCCGGCCGTTTCGCTCGGGCTTGGTTGGGCGGGCGTGCTGGTGGGCGGATTGTTGGCAGCCGGACTGGCCTGAGGGCCGCCTGCCTTGGGGCCCTGCGCGCCATCTCCCTTGGGAAGACTCGGCTGCGGCGTGGAGCTTCCCTGTGCGGGTGCAGGGCCGGTGGGGTTATTGGTGCCGGGGAGCCCGGGAGAGGGCGTCGCAGGAGGGGTCCGCGGCGCGGTGTTCTGGTTCGGGGCGACACCGACCTCGCTGCGGGGGACATCGCCCGGCCTCGACCCGAGGGGCGGCGATGTCGGCGTGCTGGTCGGCGCTCGACCCACATTGGACCCGCCATTGCCGGTCGTCGCGGTCCCGGAGCCGCTCCCCACCGTCTGCGGCGTGTTGGTCGGCGCCGTCGTCGCGCTGGGGGAGGTCGAGCCCGGGGGCTGGATGGCCTTGCGGGTGACGGGATCCCAGCCGGGGGCGGCGTTCGACGTCGGGGCCGTCGCCGGAGCCGAGCCCGCGGACGGGTTCGCAGCCGTATTCGTGCCTCCCAGGTTCGACGCGATGGCTCCGTCGGCCGGGGTGCTCCCGCTGGCAGGTGAATGTGCGAAACCGCCGGCGCCCTTCGCCTGGTTGCCCAGCCACGACCGAATGCTGGCCGCCGACGACGACGACCCACTGCGAGAACCCCTGGGCATGACCAATGATTGCCCCGAAACCACCGCGCTGCCAAGCGCCTCCACCCGCGGTCCCAGGCGCACCGCGCCGTTCCAGGTGATGCTCGTCCGCCGAGCCCCGGTCGCCACGGATCCGCCTGCCGCGAGGGCGACGACCCGCCCGTGATCCGCGCGGCACGCGCAGGACCGCGCTCCGGCGGACACCGCCGCGATGCCGCACAAACCAGCGCCCGGCGTACACGTGTGATACACGCGGCGATTGCAGCCGGCACGACAAGCAGGGAATCCTTTCAAATCATGGACATCCGCCGGCGCACCAATCGTGCTGGAATGTTCTGCTGTGGTTGATTTATTTCGGTCGTGTAGCGACGAGCTGGACGCGCTGCCACGTCGCCGCGCCACCGCGCCGGGCGCGGCCTCGGCCGCGCCCGAGGCGAGCACACGGCCGAGCCCGGGCGGTCTGGCGCCCTGTCGGGGCCGAGTTGTTTCGCCCGGCGCCCTCGTGTACGAGGTACGAGAAGGCAGCGCGGTGCGTGCAGCCGTCGCGCGCCGGGCCAGGAGGACGGACGAGGAACCATGAGCATCACGACGATCGCCGTTGCCGATGTCGAGCATTCCACGGCGCCGCTGCCCGTGTTCGACGAGGAAGCCGCGGTGCAGAGCCTGCTCGTCTCGCCCGTCGAGGCGGCCTTCCGCCATCGCCTGCCGCTCGTCGGACGCACCGACGTGCACCCGCTCGTCCAGGCGGCCTACATGGCCTTCACCCAGCGTTATTCACTCGTGCTGTCGCCGGACGTGATCTGGTTCTGTCTGGCGCGGGGGTTCACGCTGCACATCGCGGCGAACGAGGAGCAACGGCGCCAGTTCCTCCTCGACGAGCGCGCCTTCGAGCTGCGGCTGGATCGGCCGGATTTCACGCTCGGTCAGCTGAACCCGTGGCCCGTCACCTTCCCGGAGTTCTCGACCCAGGTCGCCGCGCGGATCGGGAAGCTGTGGGAGCTCGTGACAGCCAATTTCTCGACCACCGGACCGGTCGAGCGGGTGGCCTCGGAGCTCACCGTGATGACCCCGTTCGTGCCCGACTACGAGTGGGAGCCGCCTTTCCCCGCCGACCTCGAGTTTCCGAGCCGCGGGATCCCGCGCGTCTACCTGGTCGGCACCGCGGACGACTGGCGCTGGGTGCGCCGGCGCGCGGCGGCGTTCGGCCAGTTCGGCGCGGAGCGCTGGACTCGCGCGCTCTTGCCCGTGCTCGACCAGATCGTCGCCTCGGCGGAGGGCCGCCAGGATCCGGCGTTCTGGCGCGCCTTCTTCCGGTACGAGAACGCCGCGGACGAGCTCACCGGCTGGATCCACGTGCTCTTTCCCTACCTGCGCGCCTGGCCTGCCGATCACTTCATCCCGAACACACACCTCGACGACTGGCTCGATCGCTGGAAGGCGGCGGAGGCCCGGCAGAGCCCGCTCGCCGCGCTGGCGAAGCCGGAGGGACCGGGGCTCAACCGGCTCCCGCCGGGGCTGACCAGCACGTCGCTCCGGTTCGTCGACGAGCAGCGCCGGGAGCACCCCCTCGACTTCATCAGCGGCCTCATCGGCGTCACGCAGGACCCGCACTCGCTCGCGCTCATCCCGGAGTTCGTGTGGGCCATCGTGCACGACGAGCCCGCCGCCGCGGCCGAGCAGCCCGGCGAGGCCGCCGCAGCGCGCTGAGCGAAGGCGCTGTTCCGAGCAGCGCCTCGCCGTGCTGCCGCCAGAACGCGAGGAACGCCTCGATCAGCTGCTCCGCGTCGAGCCGACCGTCAGGCCTGAGCCAGGTGGGCGCGATCTGCGGCAGCGAATCGCGGGCTCCGCTGGCGAGCGCCCGTACGATGATCTCCCGGTAAATCGGGTTCGCCACGTCCAGACCGCCCGTCTCCGTCCGGCGCAAGATCCCGAGATCCACGACGAAGCGCCGATCGTCCTCGGGCACGTTGCTGAGCGTCTCGCCCGCGAGCATGGGCTCGAGGATCGCCCGAACCCGCGGCTCCCGCAGCCGCTCGGCGAGGCTGTCGAGGTGCGTGTCCTGCCGCTCGATCAGGGCGTTCCTGGCCCGGTCCACGTCCGCCGCCGCGATCGGCTTCGCCGCGTCCGGCACCACCACCTCCACGAGCTGCCGCGCGAGCGCGTTGACCAGCCATGGCTGCCCTGCGGTCAGCTCGAAGACCCGCGCCGTGGCCTCCGGCAGGAAGACCTGTCCCGTGTCCGCGGTGTGCTGTGCGTAGAGCTCCGCGACCTCCTCGGGCGTGAAGCTCGGCAAGGTCAGCGACTCGACCTTGATATTGAACGGGCTCGCCGTCCCGAGCCGCTGAGAGCCCCCGGACGCCACCTTGTAGTCGCGCACGTCGCGCATCCCGACCAGCGCGAGCGACCACGGGAAAGATCGCGGCCGGTCCGGATAACCGTCGCGGATTTGCCGCAGCACCGAGAGCAGGGCGATGTCCTCGAGCGCGTCGATCTCGTCGATGAGCACCACCAGCGGTCGCGGGGCGGCGCCCGCCCAGGCCTGCAGCGCGGCTCCGATCCGTCGTCCGGGCGGCGCGTCCGGCCAGGGAGGCGGCCACAGCGCGCGCGGCAGCCTGCGCTCCGCCGCGCCCCGCCACGCGCTCAGGATGGCGAGCTCCGCGGCATCGAGATCCTGCGAGAGCGGCGCGCCGACCTCGGCGGAGACCACCACGGCCACGTGGCGTCCGTCGCGGAGAAGCTCCTCCGCCAGGCCGAGCAAGGCGGTCGTCTTGCCGACCTGCCGCGGCGCGTGCAGCACGAAGTAGGACATCTGGTCGATGAGCCGCCCCACCATCGGCAGCCGCCGCGTGGCGGGCAGCATGTAATGGATGCCGGGCTTGCACGGCCCTGCGACGTTGAACCAGCGTCCCACGGGAGCGACTCTAGCAAAACCGCAGCCATCCGGCTGGCCGGTCGACGTCGCCCCGAAGGTGTTTCAGGCCTCACCCGACTGCGAACGGCGTGTGCTTCCTCCTCCTCCGGCGGCTGGAACGCGAGCACGATAGGCTGCTTCGGGATCCCCACGTCCAGCAGCGCTGTTGCGATCCCGCGCGCGGTTCCGTCGTGAATCCGTTTCACCACGTCCGCATGGGACGCTGCATCGACAGCGACCGTTACTTCACCCCTTGTCGAATCACGTCCTGTCGCGGCCCCGCCGCCCCTCGCGGCCGGTCTACCCGAACCGCACCTCGATCCCCGCGCCCCCGCCCGCCACCACGATCTCGCGATCCCGGCACCCCGGATCCTCCGCCATCCGCGCCGCGATCGGCGTGATCACCTGCTCCTCGATCACGCGCTTCAGCGGCCGCGCCCCCCGCCGCGGGTCGAACCCCACCTCCGCGAGCCGCGCCCGCGCCTCGGGCAGCACCCGGAGCCGCAGGTTCCGCCGCACGAGCCCGGTGCGCGACTCGGCCTTCTCGAGCTCCAGATCCACGATCCGGAGCACGCTGTCCCGCCCGAGGCTCCGGAACTGGACCACGTGGTCGATGCGGTTCACGAACTCCGGCCGGAAGTGCTCGCGCACGCCCGCCGGCGCCGCGCGCCTCGGCCCCGGCGGCGCGTGCGCCGCGCCGTCCTCTCCGCCGCTTCCGAAGCCGACCGGCGCGCGGTCCGCGACGCCGAGGTTCGAGGTCATCACGATCAGCGCCATCCGGAAGTCCACGTGGCGCCCGTCCTCGTCCGTCAGCCGGCCCTCGCCGAGGATCCCGAGCAGGAGGTCGAACACCTCGCGGTGGGCCTTCTCGATCTCGTCGAGCAGCACGAGCGACAGCGGCTGCTGCCTCACCCGCTGCGCGAGCGTCGTCGCGTCCGACCCCGCGTGGAGCAGCCGCGCCGACGCGCCGGGCAGCCGGTACTCGCTCATGTCGAGCCGGATCATCCGGCCCTCGTCGCCGAACATCGCGCGCGTGAGCTCCTTCGCGAGCTCCGTCTTGCCGACGCCCGTCGGCCCCACGAAGAGCAACGCGCCGCACGGCCGCTCCGGATCGTTCATCCCCGCCTTGAAGCGCGCGAGCACCCGCGCCGCGGTGTCACACGCCTCGTCCTGCCCGATCACGCGGCGCTTCAGCCCGCTCGCGATCGTCGCGGCGCTCGCGGGCACCTCGTCGGCGATCAGCTCGATCGGCAGCCCCGAGTGGCGCGCGTACGCCTCGGAGACGTCCCGCGGATACAGCACCCGCGCCCCCGCCGCCTCCGTCTTCGCTGCCGCGCCCACCTCCGCGCCGGCCCGCGACGACGACTCCTGCGCGAGCCAGTCGAAGAAGCGGAACGCCTTGCCCGGGAACAGCACGTCGCGCCGGAACATCGACAGGTGCTGCACCAGCCGCTTCTTGCCGGCCGGGTGCAGCCGGACGCGCGCGTCCTTCCGCGCCTCGTACTCCGCGAGCAGCGCCGGGACGGCGGCGGGCTCGGGCTCGCGCAGCCGCACGACCTGGAAGCACGACACGAGCGAGGCGGCGCGGCGCTGGCACGCCTCCAGCTCCGGCTCGGTGCACTCCGCGATGAGGCTCACCTCGCCGCTCCGGAGCGCCGGCAAGAACACCTCGCCGATCGAGGCGCCGTCCGGCTGCGGCCTGAGGAGCGGCAGGAGCGCGCCGACGTGCAGCAGATCGCCCTCGTGCGACAGCTCGTCCACCAGCTTGAGACACCGCTCCTGCCACATCCCGAGGTACATCATCCCGGCGAGCAGCCGGTCGGACGAGGTGCTGAACAGGCCGGGCGAGCCCGCGCGCGCCTTGTCCCGCCGCCACGCCGCGAACCGCCGCGCCAGCCGGTGGACCCACGTCGTCTTGCCGACGCCGGGGCCGCCGACGAGCAGGATCGACGGCGGCGGCTCGCTCGGTGTTCCGCCCGTTCCACCTGCGCCGCGCGCCCCGCGCTGCGCCGCGCTCGCGGGGTCGAACAGCGAGAGCGCCCGCTCGAGCTCCTCCGACTCGCCCACCGCGAGCGGCAGCCGCTGCCGCGCGGCCTTCTCCACGAGATCCTCCGCGACGGCGCCGAGCGTCGGGCGCTCGTCCCGCGGGCGGCGGCCGGAGGCCTCGGCGGCGGACGGCAGGCGCGGCGACCACGGGCGCACGACCTCCTCGCCCTCCCGCCGGAAATCGAAGAGCGAGCGCGGCGACTCGCCGAGCAGCCCGCTCGTGACCAGCTGCCGCAGCACCTCGGGCGCGATCGAGAGATCCTCGAGCACCACCGACCAGCCGAAGCGCGGGAGCATCACGCGATAGCCGCCCTCGGCGAGCTTGCTGGCGAGGTACGTGAGCCGCAGCGGGATCCGGCGCCGCCCGACGACGGCTGTCCGCTTCACCGTCGTCTGCGGGTGCACGTCCACGCTCAGCGACCGCACCTCGAAGGACTCCTCCCAGAGATAACGATCCAGATCGTCGTCGCCCGTCGCGATCCGCGCGCAGAGCTCGGCCTCCAGCCGGCGGAGGACGTCCTCCTCGGAGGCGCCATACGCGGCCGGGGCGGGCCGATCGAGGACGAAGCCCCACGCGCGCAGCAGGATGCCGGTGAAGCGGCCGTCGTGGTGGGCGATCAGATAAACGCGCAGCGATCTCTTGGTCATAAAAAATGCGCGGGAACGGCGGCGCAGGAACAACCTTACTGCAACTTTGCGGGGTCGCGGAGAGGTGGAATGTTCTACCCATCGATCTCTCCAGGAGGTGTAGAGTGCGCACATGCCACACAGCGCTTTCTTGAAGCTCCCTCGCGCGGCGCGCGCCGCGTTGCCTCTGGCCCTCTCGCTCGCCCCGGCCGCGTGGCCCGCGCTCGCGAGCGCGCAGGTCCGTCAGCCGACCGGCGAGGTCATGCCCCAGCCGGTCGGCGAGGCCGAGCTCGGCCTCGTCAGGGGCCGGGGCTTCCCGGAAAACGCCGTGACGCTGGAGGGGCTCTTCATGTACCGGGGCGAGGCGATCGACCCCGTCGACGACGCGAGCGTCGAGCCGGGCGTGTTCTCGCCGCTCTGCGGGTTCACGGGGGAGCTCGTGCTGCGCGGCGGCGGCTGTCGGGTCGCGTTCGGCTGGTACAACGCGACCGCGAGCGGCATGCGCCCGCCGGACAACCAGATTTACGAGCTCATCCCCGCGAACCCGTCCGAGGCCTTCAACTGCGAGGACGGCGACTTCTGCCCTCTGGCCACGATGATGACCACGCAGATGGGGCAGCACGACTGGACCCCGCGGACCTTCTCGGCGGCGGACATCCGCCAGGACCCGCGGTACGCGGGCGGCCTGGTCGGCTTCGCGCTGATCGGCGGCCCGAGCACCCTCTGCACGCAGACGAAGTTCTCGCAGGCCGAGCTGAACACCCAGTGCACGAACTGCACGCCGGCCCAGCCGTGGGTCACCACGCTGATCTACACGTCGACCAAGACGCCCGACGCGTTCTATGTCGCGTTCGAGGACCTGCCCGTCGCCCCGACCAGCTGGCGAGGCACCGGCGGCAGCACGAACGACGGCGACTTCAACGACTTCGTCTATTACATCACCGGCGTGACCTGCCAGGGCGGCGGCGAGGTCTGCGACACGGGCCAGCCGGGCGCCTGCGCCGTCGGCAGGACGGGCTGCGCGACCGACGGCGAGGTCGCGTGCCACGCCGTGCTCGAGCCCGGCGAGCAGGCCGAGCGCTGCGACAACATCGACAACGACTGCGACGGCGAGGTCGACAACGCCGAGGGCCTCTGCGAGGAGGGGCTCGTGTGCAACCGCGGCAACTGCGTGCCGTACTGCGGGCGCGGCGAGGTCGTCTGCGACGCCGGCCTCGTCTGCGACGAGGGCCTCTGCGTCGAGGCGGCCTGCGTGGGCGTGGCGTGTGACGGCGGCGAGATCTGCGTCGGCGGCCTCTGCGTGGGCGGGTGTGACGGCGTCGTCTGCCCCGGCAACCAGGAGTGCCAGCTCGGGCGGTGCGTCGATCTCTGCGCCTCGGTCCAGTGCGACGAAGGCCTGGTGTGCGAGCGCGGCATCTGCCAGTCGGACTGCGGCTGCCGCACCTGCGGGACCGGCAAGGAGTGCGCGGCGAGCGGCCATTGCCTCGACGCCGGCTGCGACGGCGTGACGTGCCCCGCGGGGCAGCTCTGCCGCGCCGGGGGCTGCGTCGACGCGTGCCAGGGCGTCGTCTGCCCCGGCAACGCCCCGTGTGTCAACGGAGCGTGCGGAGAGCCGGTGTTCTCCATGAGCACCTCGGCGGCGAGCGGCGGGGACATCGGCGGGGACATCGGCCTGGGCGACGACGAGGGGAATATCCCGTCCCCGGCCGGATCGGGCGCGGGCGGCGGCGGCGAGCCGAGCGAGCTGAAGCCCGACTCGTCCTGCGCCTGCCGCGCGGGCGCGACGTCCGACGGCGCGCCAGCCCGGCTCGGCCTGCTCGGCCTCGGCCTCCTGCTGCTCGCCGGCCGCCGCCGCCGCGCGCGCGCCGGCGCGTCGTCGTCGTCGTCGTCGTCGTAGTCACCACGCGCGCGCCGCCATCGCGGCCAGCGAGCCCGCCACGACAGCCGCCACGAACCACGCGAGTCGCACGCCGGGGCTCTCGCCCTCCGAGGCGCCGGCGGGGAGCGGGAACACCACGGACCGCACCCGCCGGGTCTCCGCGTCGACCAGGAGGACGCCGTCCACGTCGAAGGCGAGGCGGTACTCGAGCAGCTGCCGCCGCGTCGCGGGGGTGTCGATGCGCGGCGCGAGCCGGCCTGTCTTCACCTCGGCGACATACCGCCTGCGGCCGTGCGCCACGAGGTAGTCGGCGCGGAGCCCGACCGTGATGGGCTCGCCGTCGACCTGGACTCCGTACGACACCGCGACCTGCCGGCCGAGGATGGTGTACCCGAGCTCGCGGAGGAGCACCTCGGCGCGGGCCTCGCCGGCCGCGCCCTGCTCGCGGAAGCGCTCGAGCCGGCGCCGCTGCCGGGCGCGCTGCCACGCGAGGCGGAGCGTCTGGACGAGGCCGAAGAAGAGCGCCGCGCCGGCCGCGGCCAGGACAACCTCGGTCGGTACGTCGCGGAAATCCACGCTACGCGTGTTTGCTCAGGATTCTGGAGCCCGGGCCAAGTTTTCTGCGCCCGCGACGCCCGCGACGCCCGCGGTCCGGCTGGTGGGCAGGGCCGCGGGACCTCATACAGTCGCTCCGAGAGACATGCCGCGTACTCTTCCACCTGGCGCTTCGCCGCGGTCAGCTCCAGAGCGCGCTCGGTCGGGGGGTACGAGGAGCCAGTCGATGACGCTGCAGAGGCCGGTCGAGGACGCGGTGACGGAGAGCCTCCGCGAGCAGGCCGCTCGCAGGGAGGCCGACGTGCAGCGCGAGCGTTATCGCCTGGTCGCCCGCGCCACGAACGACTCGATCTGGGACTGGGACATCCAGGCGGACCAGGTCGAGCGCAGCGCGGCGTTCTACGAGGTCTACCGCTACGCCCCCGAGCAGACGGAGCCGTCGGGCGCCTGGTGGGTCTCGCGCATCCACCCCGACGATCGCGAGCGCGTGGCGCGCAGCTTCGAGGCGATCATCCACGGCGAAGGCGACTCCTGGTCGCAGCAATACCGCGTCTACCGCGGCGATGGATCCATCGCCACGGTGCTCGATCGCGCCTACGCGCTCCGCGACGCGTCCGGCAAGGCGATCCGCATGGTCGGATCGGCGGTCGATCTGACCGAGCGAGTCCAGATGGAGAACGCGCTGCGGGACCGGGAGGACCGGCTCCGGCTCGCCACGTGGGCGGCCGACGTGGGCACGTGGCGCATCGACCTCGGGACGTGGGCCGACACGAGGGACGCGAGCCTGAACCGCATCCTCGGCCTGGAGGAGCGCGAGACGACGCAGCCGATGGAAGACTGGCTGAGCCGCATCCACCCCGAGGAACGGGACACCGTGCGCGTCATGACCGAGCGGTGCCTGGAGGGGCTCTGCATCTACGACAAGATCCACCGCATCATCCGCCCGGACGGGTCGATCCGGTGGGTGCACGACCGCGGGCGCCTCATCTGCAACGAGGCCGGCTCTCCGATGTTCCTGACGGGGGCCGTCGTCGACATCACCGAGCTGAAGCAGCTCGAGGAGGAGCGCGCGCAGCTGCTCCGCCGCGAGCAGCTGGCGCTCGCCCAGTCGGAGCAAGACCGCCTCCGTGCCGAGGACGCGAGCCGCATGAAGGACGAGTTCCTCGCGATCGTCTCCCACGAGCTGCGGACGCCGCTCACGGTGATCCTCGGCTGGGCGCGGCTGATCAAGGACACGCGCCTCGACCCGGAGCGCCTCGCGCGGGGCGTCGAGGCGATCGAGCGCAACGCCCAGGCGCAGGCGCAGATCGTCGACGACCTGCTCACGGTCTCGCGGATCATCACCGGCAAGCTGCGGATCAGCACGGTCGCCGTGGATCTCGCCGCCCTGATCGACGCCGCCGTCGAGGTCATCGCGCCCACGGCGAAGGCGAAGGACATCGAGATCCACGTCGAGGTGGGCGAGGGGCTCGGCGAGGTGAGCGGCGACCCGGCGCGCCTCCAGCAGATCCTCTGGAACCTGCTCTCGAACGCGGTGAAGTTCACCCCGAAGCGCGGCCTCATCACGGTCCGGGCGTCGCGGAGCGACGGCCAGGTGATCCTCGCGGTCGCGGACAACGGCAAGGGCATCGCCCGTTCCTTCCTGCCGTATGTCTTCGATCGTTTCCGGCAGGGCGACTCCTCGCCGACGAGGGCTTACGGCGGGCTCGGCCTGGGGCTCGCGATCGTCCGCCACCTCGTCGAGCTGCACGGCGGCACGGTGGAGGTCGAGAGCCAGGGCGAGGGCCGCGGCGCCACGTTCACGGTGACGCTCCCCCTGCACGCGGCGCCCGGCGCGCCCTGCGCGCCGCCGCCGTCTGCGTCGTCGTTGCGCGTGACGCTCGAGGACGCGATGCGGGCGCCGCTGGTCGGCCTCCACGTCCTGCTCGTCGAGGACGAGCCCGACACCCGCGAGATCATCGCGCTCGTGATCGAGCAGGCGGGCGCGCAGGTCCTGACGGCCTGCTCGGCGGCCGAGGCCCTGAGCGTCCTGGAGCGGCAGAGGGTTGACGTCCTGATCAGCGACATCGGTATGCCGGGGGAGAGCGGCTACACGCTCATCCAGCAGGTGCGCGCGGCGGAGCGCGACGCGCTCCGCAGGATCCCCGCGATCGCGCTGACCTCCTACGCGCGGATCGAGGATCGGCGGCGGGCGCTCGCGGCGGGCTTCCAGCGGCACGTCGCGAAGCCCATCGATCCTTCCGGCCTGATCCGGGTGATCGCGGATCTCGCCGGAAGGGCGTGAGCTGTGGGGCGCCCTGGGGGCGTGGGTTGCGGAGGCGCCCTGGAGGGCGTGGGCTCGACGTGGGGACGAAGCGCTCGTGGGCTTTGCGCCTGCGGGCGCCGCCTCGTGGGCTTTGCGCCTGTGGGCGCGGCGTGGCTCAGCGGTGGGCCAGGTCGTTCGCCATCCCGCGGTTCTGCAGCGTGCCGGTCGAGCCGGTGGTGCTGGTCGAGCCGGTGGTGGCGGTCGAGCCGGTGGTGCCGGTGGTGGCGGTCGAGCCGGTCGTCGTCTCGCCCGGCCGCTTGACGCGGATCTGGTTGTGCACGTCGTCGACGCCGCGCACGTTCTCGGCGATCTGCTCGACGATGCGCTTGTGGTGGCGCTCGTTCACCGTGCCCTCGAGGGTGACCTCGTTGTTCTGCACGCGGACGGTGACCTCGCTGACGTCGATGTCGTCGCGGTCCGAGAGCAGCTCGCAGATGTCCTCGAGGATGCGGTCATCGGAGCGCTTGTAGCCCTTGGGACCACGGCCGAACGCGCTGCGGACGCGCTCTCCGATGTTGCTCAGCGCGCCGCTCACGCCTTGCATCGCGGACCGGCCCGCGTCGCGGACGGTGCGAACGAAGTCGCTGCCTTCCTCCTGGCCGTAGCCTCGGCCCTGCTCGCGGCCCCAGCCACGGTTCTCCTCGCGGCCGTATCCGCCGCCGTAGTTGCGGTTGTAGTCGGCGCCGCCGAAGCTGCGGTTGTAATCGCCGCCGCCGAAGCTGCGGTTGTAGTCAGCGCCGCCGTAGTGGCGGCTGTAGTCGCCGGTGCCACCGAAGCCGCGGTTGTGATCGCTGCCGCCGAAGCCGCGGTTGTAATCGCCGCCGCCGAAGCCGCGATTGAACTCGATCCCGCCGCCGAGGCCGCGGTTGTAGTCGGCGCCGCCGACGCTGCGGTTGTAGTCGGAGCCGCCGAAGCTGCGGTTGTAGTCGCGGTCGAAGCCGCGGTCGCGCCCGCCGAGGTGGCCCTCATCGCCGTAACCGCGCTGCGTCAGGCGCCCCTGGTCACGCTCGTGCTCGCGGCCCCAGCTGCGGTTGTCGTCGCGATCCCAGCCGCGCTCGGGGAGGTTGTTCCGGGAGCCGCCGTAACGCTCGTCCCAGCTGCCCTGGCTCTGTCCGTAACGCTCGTCCCTGTCGCCGTAGCCTCGCCCATAACGCTCGTCCCAGCCGCCCTGGCCCTGTCCTTGGCGCTCGTCCCAGCCGCGTGCGTCTCGTCCGTAGTCAGCGTCCCTGTCGAACCGATTCCGCATGGTGGAGCTCCTTCCTTCCGTAGTGAAACGGCGTCGAGTCTGTTTCGACAACGTGTCACGGATGTCTGTGCGGCGTAGCGACCGTATGTCCAATCGTCGCGGAGGCCAAGACTGGGGTTGATCGCCGGAAGTCGCAATCGGGGAAAACCCTTCGTTGTTCGCCGGGACGATCCCGAGACGTCCAAAAGCGCTCGCCAGCGTGCTTGAGCTCGCTCTTGTTCTGGCGGCCCTGAGCGCGTGCATGAGGGTTGCCCTCGCGCGTGAACAGGCGAGTCACGAAGATGGATCCAGTCTGAACAAACAGCGTGAGTAGCGCCGCGGACAAACCTGGCGCACAGGCGGGCTGGTCCTACGGGGCATGGCGGACTCAGGCGTTGATCCTGGCTGCTGTCGCGTTCGCGACGTACGGGGTGCCCCTACTGCCCATTCCGCGTGGGCCCGGATGAGGATGGCGGCGAGGCGGCCTAGGTTCGTGCGTGCGCTGTGAATCGGAATTCATGCGCTCGCAGGAGATGCAGTAATGGCCGGCCCGCGGGGGAATCCCGCCGGCCGACACGGGAGAGGGACGAAAGAGATGGCCATGGCTGTCTTCGACAAGGCGATGCGGCTGGTGATTCGACCGAAGCCGTATGATCTCGGTCCTGCGGCGGCGGTCGCGGCGACGATCGGCGTCGGGGCTGCTCTGATGTACGTGCTCGATCCGGACCGCGGCGCGCGGCGCCGGGCGCTGTTGCGCGACCGGACGGTGGGGGCCGCGCACCGGACGGGCTCGGCGCTCGACCGGCGCGCCCGCGACCTCGGGCACCGGGGTAGGGGCGTGATCGCGACCGCGGCGTCCGTTTTCCGGCACGAGGAGGTCTTCGACGAGGTGCTCGTGGATCGGGTGCGCGCGAAGCTCGGCCGTGTCGTCTCGAACCCGCACGCGATCGGCGTGCAGGTGGTGGACGGGCGCGTGACCCTGAGCGGCACCATCCTGGAGCGCGAGGTCCCGGGCCTGCTGTCGGCCGTATCGGCCGTGGGCGGCGTCAAGGGTGTGAACAACCAGCTCGAGGCGCATGGCTCGGCCGACGGCATCCCGTCGCTCCAGGGCGCCAGGGCCCCCGCTGGCGAGCAGCCCGGGCTCACGAAGGCGGCCCGGCTGCCCATCGCACGTGTGCTCCTGGGTGCGCTCGGCCTCGGGCTCGTGGGCTGTGCGGCGGCCCGCCGCGATCGGCTGGGGCTGCTGCTCGGCGCGTCCGGCGCTGCGGTGTTGCTCGGCAACGTCGTGGGCCATCCGGTCGCGCGCCTGCTCGGCGTCGGCGCCGGGCGGAGGGCGGTGGAGTTCGAGAAGGCGATCACGGTGCGGGCGCCGCTCGAGGAGGTGTTCTCGTTCTTCATCGACTTCGAGAACTTCCCCCGGTTCATGTCGCACCTGCGCGACGTGGAGCTGGAGGGCGACGGCCGCCTGCGCTGGACCGCCGTCGGCCCCGCGGGCATCCCTGTCCGCTGGGAGGCGGACGTGACCGAGATGGTCCCGAACCAGCTCATCGCCTGGCGGAGCGTGCCCGGCGCGGCGGTCGCCACCGCGGGCACGGTGCGTTTCGAGGCGACCCCCGACGGCGGCACCCGCCTCGACATCAAGATGTCCTACACCCCGCCTGCCGGCGTGCTCGGCCACGCCGTGGCGGCGCTCTTCGGCGTCGATCCGAAACATGCGATGGACGACGATCTCCTGCGCTTCCGTTCCCTGCTGGAGAACGGCAAGGCCACGGCCGACGGCGAGACCGTGTTCCTCGGGGATCTCGCGGGGCAGGGTGGCAGTCGCGCCCGCTGAGGCGGCCCTGGGCGAGCGGTGGGCGACAAGCGACAGGCGGTTGAGAGGACGATGGGCATCGATGGGCTGGAGGGTGTTTGCCTTCTCCAGTTTCCCGGAGGGGTATGACGAAGAAGCTCCGTGACAAGGTCGTGGTCATCACCGGTGCGTCGAGCGGGGTTGGCCGCATGGCTGCGCGGCTCTTTGCCGAGGGCGGCGCTGCGGTCGTGCTCGCCGCGCGGACGCGGCAGACGCTCGACGAGGTGGCGGCCGAGTGCGAGGCCGCTGGCGGTCAGGCCCTGGTCGTCCCGACGGACGTTCGCGGCGAGGACGCGGTGCGCGAGCTGGCGCGCCGCGCGGTCGAGCGCTTCGGGCGCATCGACGTGTGGGTGAACAACGCGGCGGTCACGCTGTTCGCGCGCACCGAGGAGGCGCCTTATGAGGCGTACCGTCAGGTCATCGAGACGAACCTCTTCGGGTACATCCACGGCGCCCGCGCGGTGCTGCCCCGCTTCCGCGCGCAGGGCCAGGGGGTGCTCATCAACGTCGATTCGGTCGCGGGCATCGTCGGCCAGCCGTACACGAGCGCCTACTGCGTCACGAAGTTCGGTATTCGCGGCCTCGGCGAGAGCCTGCGCCAGGAGCTGCTCGACGCGCCCGGCATCCACGTGTGCACCGTCATGCCCGCGACGATCGACACCCCCTTGTTCCAGCACGCCGCCAACTACACCGGCCGCGCCGTCCAGGCGATGCCTCCTGTGGCCACCGCGGAGCGGATCGCGCGCGCCATCGTGGGCCTCGCCGTCCGGCCCCGGCGGGAGCTCATCGTCGGCGGGGCGGCCCGGCTCATGGCTGCGCAGCACAACCTCGCCCCCGCGATGATGGAGCGCATGATGGCGCGTCAGGTGGAGAAGAAGCACTTCCAGGACCGCTCCGAGCCGCCCACCGCCGGCAACCTGTTCGAGCCGATGCCGCAGTGGAGCGGCGTGAGCGGCGGCTGGAAGCGGAGCGGCTCCGGGCGCGGCCGCAAGCTCGTGATGGGCTTGGCCCTCGGCCTTCCCGCGGCGGCAGCGCTCTTCTTGCTACGCAGGTAAGGCCCGAGCACGCACTCAAGGTGCGTGTCGCGAAGAAGCTCGCAGTCTCGGCCAGTGAGCAGGTCGCCCCGATCGACCTGCATGCGCCCCCGCTCCATTACCCATCTCGTCCCGAGCCCTCTCCGCCACCACGTGAGCGCCGGCGGGTGGGGCTGCGCGCGCCGACGTGGCGCGGGGGGGCGCGTCGAGCACCGCCGAGGTGCCATAAGGACGAAGTTGCGGTAGCGAACCGTCGCGATCCGTCGGGACTGTCCCGCGGGGACGAACCGCCGTGATCCGTCGGACGGCCCGAGGTTTCCAGGGGGCGTGACGACGGATCGCCGGCCCTGGGAAGGCATGGCCCCGACCCGGGCCCAACCGGCGAGCGTGGGGCTCGGCGAACTCGCGATGGTCGATCCCTCGCCACGGGCCGCCGTGGTCGCCTCGCTCGCCGGCACCCTGAGCCGCGCGGTCGCCCTCGGGGATGGAGAGGCGGCCCGGGTGGTTCACGAGGCCATCGGCAGGCTGCTTGGTCTGGAACCGGAGGGACGAGCAAGCTCGCGCCGGTAGCACGCCCGGCCGGCGCCCGGAGCTGGTCTTCGCGGACCCGCACCGCATCGCTCACGAGCCGGCGCCGTCCCCCCACGGGCCCGTCGAGGCGCGCGATCTCCTCGCCCAGCTCGCACTGCTCAGGCCCCGGGAGCGCATCGTGCTCCTCCTGGTCGGCGAGGGCGAGCAGGTCTCCCAGGTCGCCCGGATCCTGAAGATGCCCGTCGAGACCGCGTTCTCGCGGCTCCGCCTGGGCCGCAAGCACCTCGCGCACGTGCCCAAGCGCTGGCGTCGCCTGTGGTAGACCCCACCTTCACGACCAGATCGGCGAAGGCGAGCAGGTAGGCGACATCGCCCGGAGCCTCGGGATGCCGGTCGGGACCGCATTTTCGCTCTTGCGCCGCGGACAGATTTGCCTCGCTGCCGTCCTCGAGCGGCGAGACCGGGGCGGCGATCGTCTCATTTACGCGTCCTTCGTGTGCACCCATTAAATCAGTGCTTTTATTGCCGGTCGAGACAGGTGTTCTTCGATCTCGGCGAATTTCGGCAGGCGCGACAAAAACTCCTCCATCGGCACACGAAGATACGGCTCGTTGCCTGGATTCTTGCGCAGGCAGCGAATGAGCTCCGCTACTTGTTCCCAATCTTGAGGAGATGGTTTTATCTTTATGGCATGTTCGACGTTTGCACCCATTCCAACGAGAAGGCATGCGGTTATGTACCAATGCGCCACCGACTCGATCTGCCACGGGCGCTCTATCTTTAGGTTCTTTGTCTTCTCTGTAAATTCTCGGAGGCTTGCAACGGCTTCATTCCAAGACGTCTCAAGGCGCTCGCCATCAATGAATCGTCTCCAGCGCACAGCGGGGAAATGGATCGGGGGCACAAAGTTGAGCCACATGCCATCCGGCAGTTTGATTCCACTCCACGGCCACCAGTCATCGAAGAACGACTCTTCGGTGCTTTCCTCCGTCGCGGCTGTGTCCCAGCACAAACGGTAGATGGACTCTACGGCGCAATTTGGTGGGTGCATGGTGAGCTGGGGCGCCGTTCGCGCGAAGAAGTATCGATTCTGAGGCAGCTCAATGCCTACATCTGGATTCGTGGTTAAATGCTCGATTATGTGGCGATCCTCGCGAGGCAAGCGCTCGTCAAAGTAGATTTTTTTTGCTCTAAGTGTGTAGCCATCGTACATAACGGCGTCGCGTACGTGGACCATTTGTGTGGCTGCAGTCGCAGAGCGCCATAGCCTCTCTAATAGAGGACCCCTCATGTCTCGCTTTTGCTTGGAGCGTCTTCGCGCGTCTCGACTTTGTCTGTAGATTCTGATGGACTTTAGTTCTGTGTCTAGTTCGCGGTTTGTGCTTGCTGATATGAGCCTGCTGATGGTCGGTGTTATGAGGTGCTTGAGGTCGAATAGTTTTAGCTCTTCTATGAGCCTGCTGCTGCGATTTGCCGGTGGTATGGGAGGGGCGCCGAGCTGCGCTGCCGCCGCAGTAGCAGCGGTGCTTGTGTGGAAATCTGAGGGCGCGGAAGTGGGTTGGGCAACTGTTGGACCTTCCTGTTGCCTTTTGATTACACTCTGAAGCCCATCAACGACATCTTTCCAGGCCTCGTCGCGATCTGGCCAAGTCTTGACGGCTGTCCCGTTAGCTGGCAACAGCTTGATGTCATCGAACGGAGCACCACTTATGTCGCATGCTCGGATATAGACGGGGACGACAACCGCCTCCCCGGCCCGATGCCGCTTCATCGCTCGTTGCATCTCCTCGTTGCACTGCTCGGAGGCGAGGAAGTCCATGCTAACGAGGAAGAGGATCATTTGTGCAGAGTTGAGCTTCTCGGAAAGCCTTGTGTTTCGCTCCTCCCCAGCGCCAATCCTGTCGTTATGCCAAATGCGGATGTGGCCATTGCGCTCCTTTGGTTTGAGAGCGGTATCCAATTGAGAAACGAATTCCTGATCAATGGACGAGTGGCAAATGTAGACGTTGATGGCTTGGGGGGTGTCGACCACGATGGTGAGCTTACTACAGCCGCGCGCGTTTCGACGCCCGCCCCACCACCGGGTTGTTGACATTAAATGTAATTTTTAATACATTCATTGGAAGCTGCCCGGTCGCCAGTGTTCCCGGCAAGCGGGGCATGCGCTCGGCAGGGGGGGGCCGCCGGCAGGGGTAGGCGGGCCGGTAGAGCAGGGAGCCGCTACCGCGACCATCGCCGCGGCCGTTCGCTCGCTCGGCCTCGCCCGGCGTCGCAGACTCGGACCCGGGGTCGTCCCCGCCGGCCTGGTGCCCGCTGCGGAGTTCCGTCTCTGCGATGCCATCCCTCTGCGAGACACCGAGTCTCTGCCCCTGGCAGGGGGGGCGCCGGGCCGCCGTGCTCCCGGCGAGCGGCTCCTGGGTCGTGACTACTTCCCAGCTTGTCGAAGGATGGACACCGATAGCGCATTGATGACCTTGGCGCACTGCTCGATCGATAGCTCATCGTGTTTGGCGAGAAATTCGATCAATGGCACGAGATCGTCCACCGGAATTTCGCTGGAGCTGTGGGGGCTAAAGCCGCCTGATGCCGTCTGGTATCGATTGCGGACAGATCTGTCGCTCGGGTCCCAAGTGGCTGCACCGATTTCGATACTATGGCCGTTGCCTAGGTCCTGTGCATGTTGAACTTTCATCCTGAGACCCTCCTTATCGTGGTGAAATCCTACCGTCACGGAGCACGATCGGTGGTTCAGGGCTCCGTGCCAGTTCGCAGGTGCGGCATAAGCAACGTCGATCTTTTTAAGGCGCTACGCCTGGCCATCCTGAAGTCAGATCGATCGGCTAACAAAGCAGATGTCGTGCAGGCGCTCGGAGGCATCTCTCTGGTCTTCGTCGTCACTCCAGCTACCCCCATGGCCGTCCCAGTCTGGGAGACCAGCGGAGATGCCGTCCCGTGTCAAGACGGGGCATGTGCTAGGCAGGGGGTCGCCGGTCGGCGTGGGGGGGCGGCGTCGCAGGGCAGGACCCCCACCGCCGCCCACAGCCTCGCGCAGCTGCGTCCGCTCGCCCGCCTAGCCATGGCATCCGGCGTCGCAGACTCGGACCCGGGGTCAGCCCCGCCGGCCGGCTGCTCACCGTAGAGCTCCGTGGAGCCCCGTACCCTGGCGTCACCTGCCGCGTCCGCTCCCGGTGGTCCCGCCGACGTCCGCCTGCGCAGCGATCCACCCCTGCCGAAATTTATTAGGTCACTCGCAGGGCACACAAAAGCAGAAGACACGTCTCTCGCCGTGTCTTCTGACTCGGGTTTCGCCCTTTTTGTTGCCTGTTACCCCGGGGCAACGTCCCGATCGCGGCGAGTCGGAGGCGTTCATGCACCCTGGCACGACGGGCCGTTCACCAGACTTTATAGTGAACGCCTCGCCGCAAGCTGGACGCTACGGCGCGTGGACCGTCGCTGCGCACTCGCCCGTCATCGTGCCCTGTCATGGTGCGTCCGTTCGCGAGTCGAACGCCGGCTCGGTTGTGCAGTATCAGCAGAATGCTCGTGGATGTCTTTTTTCCGGAAATCGCGAGGGCTGAACCGGAATGCGTGCTGCTTCCAGGATTCGTACGCGCCTCTTGAACGGAGAGTAGACGAGCACGGCTGCCCTGTTGATCCGTTGGGTTGTCAAGGCACAACGGGACAGGAACAACCGTGCTCGACCCCAATCTTGCCAGCTTGCTGGCTGTTTTGGAAGTCTTTCGTATCGCGTTCACCCGTCCGTCGTTCACGAACCTGCTCGTGATCGCGTGCGGGTGGATCTTGACCCAGGGCCCGCACGCCGTAACCGAGGCGCTCGTGATGACCGGGGCCGCCGGACGACGACATCACGAAGCGTTCCATCGCTTCTTCTCCCGAGGGACGTGGAATCCGGACGAGCTCGGCCTGTGGCTGTTTCAGCGTCTGGCGCCGTTCCTCGGGGAGGGCGCGCTCCGGATCGCCATCGACGACACGGTGGCCCCGAAGAAAGGCCCGCATGTGTTCGGGATCGGAACGCACATCGACCCGGTACGCTCGACACGACGTTTCCGCGTCTTCTGTTTCGGCCACTGCTGGGTCGTGTTGACGGTGCTCGTGCGTGTTCCGTTTTCCCAGCGGACGTGGGGGCTGCCCGTCCTCTTTCGTCTCTATCGAGGAAAGAAAGAATGCTCGGAGCCCGAGGCGAGCTACGTCAAGAAGACCGAGCTCGCCCGCGAGATGCTTGATGTCTTTGTCTCCTGGGTGGGCGCCCGCCGTGTGGAGCTGGCCGCTGACTCAGCCTACTGCAACGCCACCGTCCTTCGCGGGATGCCTCCCTCAATTGTTGTGTTCGGCGCCATGCGCCCCGATGCGGTACTCACCTCCCTGCCCACCCCGCGTAAGCCGGGCCAGCGCGGGCGTACCAGCAAGCGCGGCGCACCGCTCCCGAAACCGCAAGCCCTGGCTAAGGACGACCGGATTCCCTGGCAGAACGGCACCGCCGAGTTGTACGGATGCATCACCAAGGTCCGGTACAAGACGCTCTGCGCGCAATGGTACCGAGCGTGCGGTGACGGCCTGCTGCGCATCGTCATCGTCGCGACCGACCAAGGACAGGTGCCGTTCCGGGTCTTCTTCTGCACTGATAGCAGCGTGGACGTCATTCGTCTGCTCGAAACGTACGCAGGGCGCTGGGGCATCGAGGTCTTTTTTCGGGAGGGCAAGCAGCTGCTCGGCTTCGCCGACTCGTCGGCCCGCAAGGAGGCGGCCGTACGCCGCGTCGCTCCCTTCGTCGGTCTGCTCTACACGGCGCTCGTCCTCTGGTTCCTCGAAGGCGCCGCCCAGAGCCACCTGGCTACGCCGCCGCTTCGCCCGTGGTACCCGCATAAGCGAGGGCTCTGCTTCGCCGACATCCTCCGCGCGGCACAGCGCGCGATGGCGGGCCTCGATATTCTTGACTCGATCAATACTTTCGAGCACTTAAAGAAACGGCGGGCGCAGGCGCCGCTGCCCGATACTCACGGGATTCACGGGCGAAGACTCGCCGCGTAAAGGGCGAAACCCGAGTCTGAGTGGAGGCGCCGGGAATCGAACCCGGAGACGAATCTGCCCGGCTGATGCGCGAGAGGTACGGCGATCGCCGCGTCGGACGCGTCGTAACGGTGTCAGAGGCCATCGAGGGCTCAGTTCCTCTCGTATACCCGAGTGTCCTCTCGTGGAGCCCCGTGCCCTGGCGTCGGGGCACACGGAGGTCACACGGCGTGGCGAGCCCGGGGGGGCTACCCGTAGCAGGGAGGGAGGAGTATCGATCGATCCACCATGGACGTATCTAGCTGGCTGGTCAGGCGCTCGGCCCGCTGATGCGACCGACCGCGCTCGGCCGCGGTGCAGCGACCACTAGGACGTAATGTAGCCCAGCCCACCTGTTGACGCCGCGCTTCTCCTGGGAGATCGGTGCGCTCACCCGGAATGGGGGAGGACGACATGGGGTACGGCTTGGAGCTGAAGGCGGGCGCGCTCGTGCTGTGCGGCGGGCTCGTGATGGTGCTGCTGTCGGCGTGCGAATTGCCTTCCTACAGATGCGAGACAGCGGAGCCGGGAGGCACCGATGATGAGATTCCGACAGAATCCGTAGGAGCGGGAGATTTTCTCAGAGGCGGCGACGATGGCGAGGGCGGAGGCGAAGAAGTGGGTAGCGCACCGCTCGCAATGGCGGGGTCATGTTCTCCAGTCCATAGCTGCACCGAGATGTATGAAAAATGCCAAGAAATTGGTGGGCGTTGTACACGTAAGAACAGCCATGGCTATACCTACTGCGAGATTTGCCGTGACGACTGTCAGCTAGATAGGCCCTACACGTACGAGATCTGCTTTCGGTGCGGATTCCACTGAAATATGACGATCCCCTCGATCCTTCTAAGCGCGACGCACGTCACCTTCGACATGCCAGCCGCAGAGCGCCTGGTGCAGCTCGGTGCAACCAACATGGTGCGTGCGCACGAGCACCTTATTCTCGGGCCGAGCCGAGTGGATGCCGCTGCGCACGTTCAGACGCGTGAGGTGTGGTCTTCTTCATGCGAGCAATGTTCGGACACAGACGATGCGGGTGAAAAGTGGGATCAGCTCTACTCCTCCGATGTCCGCTGGGAGCCGCCCGTCGTCTTGTGGACGACGAAGAGTCTTGATGATCGGGTGAATCTCTGGAGAGTATGTGGTTATTTGCGAAGCCTGGGGATCCAGTGCAACGACGTCCTCATCGTCGAGTTCGAGCGTGTATACGGCACAGCGAAAAGGTTCCCCGAGCCACCGAGGATCCCGCCGTTCGACTGCTCCGGATCGGTAGCCCACCACCCCGACGAGGTTCTTCTGGATCGCCTCGACAAGGCGCGCCCGTGGCCGGTGGAGCACTACGAACGTGCCATTCGCCTCTGGGAGAGCTACGCCGATGAGAACCCCTTGCCGTTCGTCGAGGCCTGCATCACTGGCGTCGAAGGCTTTCCAGAACTTGCTTCTCTGTGGGCACTCCTCTCCTGCTTCTTCCCACGGAGGACCACGGAGGGGGCCCTGCGTCTCAGCAGGTACGACAACCTGATTTTCGCCCTCCTGTCTGTAGACGAGTGGCAAACTCCAGTGAAGGTGATCTGCAACAAATCGGAGCTTGGGTTAGACTTGCGGGATCTCGTCTCCTGTACAGGGGACCTGTTCTTGGGAGACCGTCTCGCCCAATGGGCAAAGCACGACGTGAGCGCCACTGTGGAGCGTGCTCCTGGTCCGAAGCCGCCTGAGTACCCGCTTCTCTCGAAGGTATACCGCCTCACCGAACGTGGGGTGCGGCTCCGAGACAACGGCCTCGATCAGCTCACGGATGCGCCAAGCCTGCCCATAGCCGGGACCGAGGCGTACTCAGCATCAGCTCCCTGGGTGCTGCTCGAGGACGGCCGGCTCGCTCGGATGTGAGCGCAGGCATCGGGAAGCTGGACCCTGCCGCCGCCGTTTTGCCGGCCCGCGTTGGGTCAAGCCGCAGGAGGACCGGGCCGACCGTCAGTCCGAGCCACGCGCAGCCCCCCCGGGCCCCTTCAGGCCAGCTCGACCCCGAGCAGCCAGAGCATCAGCGCCTTCTGCACGTGCAGCCGGTTCTCCGCCTGATCCCACACCCGCGATCGCGGCCCCTCCAGCGTCTCCTCGTCGATCTCCTCCCCCCGGTGCGCCGGCAGGCAGTGCAGCACGACCGCGTGTTTCGCCGCCTTCTCCATCACGCCCGCGTTCACCGTCCACCCCGCGAACGCCTTCCGCCGCTTGTCCGCCTCGTCCTCGTTGCCCATGCTGGCCCACACGTCCGTGTTCACCACGTCCGCCTTCTCCGCCCCCTCCCGCGGATCCCCGGCGATCGTCACGTGCCCCGTCGCTCGCGCCCGCTCGATCTCGTCCGTCGGCGGCAGGTACCCCTCGGGCGCGGCGAGCACGAGGTGGAAGTCGAAGAGCTGCGCCGCCTCGAGCCACGAGCGCCCCATGTTGCTCGCGCAGTCGCCGATGAAGGCCACGCGCCGCCCCGCGATGCCGCTCCTGTCCCCGCTCGCCGCGAGCGCCTCCTCGATCGTGAAGACGTCGCTGAGCACCTGCACCGGGTGGCCCTCGTCCGAGAGCGCGTTGATGACCGGCACGTTCGCCTGCGCCATCTCGTGCAGGCGCGCGGTCGAGGACGTGCGGAACGCGATCAGGTCGCAGTACCGCTCGAGCACACGCGCCGTGTCCCGGATCGGCTCCCCGCGCGCGAGCTGGCTGCCCTGGGTGCTGAGCACGACCGGCTGGGCCCCGAGCTGCGCGATCCCGACCTCGAACGACACCCGCGTGCGTGTGCTCGCCTTCTCCAGGACGACCGCGACCGCGCGCCCGGCGAGCAACCCTGTGCGCCGCCCCTTCGGCTCCTCCTTCAGGCGGGCGGCGAGCCTGAGCACGCGGTGCGCCTCGGCCAGGGTCATGTCGGTCATCTTGAGGTAATCGCGCTTCGCCATGGTCCCGCCTTCCGCGCTGCTCGCGTGATGCTCGCGTGTCGCCTACGTGCTGCTTGCGTGCTGCTGACGTCCCGTTCCGTCCGGATGTGCGCTCCCACGCCGCGGCCCCTGTGCTGCCGCGACGATCGAGCGCGCCGGGCGCCCGCCGTCATGTGGCACAACCCGGACGCCGCCGTCAATCGGCCGCCCCCCCGGGCCGCCCCGCGCTCATCGCCCGATCTCGATGTGCCACGCCAGCTCCGACACCTGCTCCACCGACGCGCGGATCCCGAGCAGGTTGCGGAGCAGGTCCAGGTGCGTCGTCGTGTGCGACGACGGCCGCACCGTCCGGATGGCGCCGCGCCCCGCGAGCGCGATCGGCAAGAGCAGCTGATCCGCCAGGTACTCGCCCACGGGCACACCCGCCGCGACGTAGTCGCGCGCCTCCTCCGCCACCCTCGTCGCGACCGACTCCGCGAGCACCCCCTTCTCGCCGAACCCGGTGAACACCTCGGTCACGTGCTCGCTCTCCACGGCGATCGTGACCACGTTGCCCGGGCCGTGCCCGCCCGTGAGCACGTTCGGCCGGAAGCACTCCGGCCCCCAGCCGAGCACCGCCGCCGCCGCGTCGAGCTCGCGCATCGCGACGTGCCGCGGGAGGTTCGAGACCGTCGCCACGACCCGCCGGCTCCGGATCTCGCCGCGCTCGAGCAGCTCGAGCGGCGCGAGCGCCGGCGCCGGCGCGATCTCCACCCGCGCGAGGCCGCCGCCGGCCGGATAGAAGCCCGGCGACACGAGCGTGGCCGCGACCTCCGGCCCCATCCGGCGCAGGAGCGGCAGGTACGCGAGCTCCAGGAAGTCGAACGGCGGCGCCATCGGGTTGTGGGTGCCGCCCTCGAGCGTGAGCGACGACGGCGCGGCCGCGCGCAGCAGCGCCGGCAGCACGGTCTGCAGCACGAGCATCGTGCTCCCCGCGCTGCCCACCCGGAACGTGTGCTCGCCGGGCACGATCGCGGTCGGCCGGAACACGACCTCCTGCGACCCGATCGCGGCGCCCGTCACCTCGGCGCGGCCGACCGCCGCGGCGGCCTGGACCGAGGTGAGGTGCTGCCGCATCAGCCCCGGGCGCGCGCGCCCCTTGCGGATCGACGTGATCCGCACCGGCGTCTGCGCGATGAGCGACAGGCTGAGCGTCGTGCGGAGGATCTGGCCCCCGCCCTCTCCCACGGATCCATCGATGGTCAGCATGGCAGTCGGCTCTCCCTCGATCAGCGATACCACGGCCGCGCGCCGGTGCTCACCCCTTCACGCAGACCACCTGCCGCAGCGTGTGGACGACCTCCACGAGGTCCTTCTGCGCCCGCATCACGTCGTCGATCGGCTTGTAAGCCGCCGGCGTCTCGTCGATCACATCCTCGTCCTTGCGGCACTCGACCCCCGCCGTCGCGGCCTCGTGGTCGCGGACGCTGAAGCGGCGCCGCGCCTCGCCGCGCGACATCACGCGGCCGGCGCCGTGGCTCGAGCTGCAGAAGCTCTCCGGGTTGCCGAGCCCGCGGACGATGAACGAGCGCGCGCCCATGCTGCCCGGGATGATCCCGAGATCCCCCGCCTGCGCGCGCACGGCGCCCTTGCGCGTCACGAGCACGTCCTTCCCGTAGTGGTGCTCGCGCGCCACGTAGTTGTGGTGGCAGTTCACCGCCTCCACCGACGCGTCGAACGGCGGCAGCTCGCCCGAGGCGCGGAGCGCCTGCACGACCTGCGCCATCATCAGCTCCCGGTTCACCGCCGCATAGTCCTGCGCCCACGACACCGCCTGCAGGTAGTCGTGGAAGTGCCTCGTCCCCTCCGGCAGGTACGCGAGATCCCGGTCGGGCAGGTTCACGAAGTACTGCCGCATCTCCTGCTTCGCGAGCTCGATGAAGTAGCTCCCGATCCGGTTGCCGATCCCGCGCGACCCGCTGTGCAGCATCACCCAGACGCGCTCCTCCTCGTCGAGGCAGAGCTCGATGAAGTGGTTGCCGGTCCCGAGCGTGCCGAGGTGGTTGATCGCGACGCCGCGGTCCACGCGCGGGTGCTTCACCACGATCTTCCTGTACCGCGGCTCGAGCGCGGCCCACGCCTCGACCTGCGCCGGGGGCGGGTCGCGCCACGCCCCGCGGTCGTTCTTCCCGCCGTTGTCCGTGCGCCCGTGCGGCACCGCGGCCTCGATCGCGGCCCGGAGCCCGCCCAGCGAGTCCGGCAGCTCGGACGCCGTGAGGCTCGTGCGCGCCGCCATCATCCCGCAGCCGATGTCGACCCCGACCGCCGCCGGGATCACCGCGCCGCTCGTCGCCACCACGCTCCCCACCGTCGCGCCGATGCCCTGGTGCGCGTCCGGCATCACCGCGATCCACTTGTGGATGAACGGCAGCGCGGCGACGTTCCTGAGCTGCGCCTCCGCGGCGGCCTCGAACGGCACGCCCACCGTCCACGCCTTGATCGGCACGCCCGTGTCCGTGGGAATCACGTTGTAGCTTCGCTCCATGGCAGCATCTCCCGAAGGGGTTGAGTCGTCCTGAACGACGCTTCGCACGGCGCGTGCCAGCAGGACCGCCCGAAACCCGCCCGCAAACGCCGCCCATCGCGGGCCGCCGGCCAGGCGCTTTATCTTCCGGTATCAACCTGTTAGAATTCCTTCTATGACCCGCAAGCCCACGGTGGTCCTCGGCATGCTCGGCCCGACGCTGGACACCGGCAAGACGCCGGAGCGCTGGTCGCGCTGGCGCCCGAGCGTGGCGCTCTGCCAGCACGAGGACCTGCTCGTCGACCGCTTCGAGCTGCTCCACCAGCGGAGCTTCGACGCGCTGGCCGGGACGGTGATGAAGGACGTGCGGCACGTCTCGCCGGAGACGCTCGTCCGCGGGCACGTCGTCGAGCTCGACGATCCCTGGGACTTCGAGGCGGTGTACGGCGCGCTCCACGATTTCGCGAGGGCGTACCCGTTCGCGCCGGACCGGGAGGACTACCTCGTCCACATCACGACCGGCACACACGTCGCGCAGATCTGTCTCTTCCTGCTCACCGAGTCGCGTTACATCCCGGGCCGGCTCATCCAGACGTCGCCGCCGAAGCGCCACCGGGAGGAGCTCGCGGCCGGGTCGTTCGCGATCATCGATCTCGACCTCTCGAAGTACGACCGCCTCGCGTCGCGCTTCCAGAAGGAGCAGCGCGAGGGGCTGTCGTTCCTGAAGAGCGGCATCGACACGCGCAACGCGGCGTACAACCGGCTGATCGAGCGGATCGAGCACGTCGCGGTCGCGTCGCGCGCGCCGATCCTGCTCATGGGCCCGACGGGCGCGGGCAAATCGCAGCTGGCGCGGAGGATCTACGACCTCAAGAAGGGGCGCCGGCAGGTGAGCGGCGACTTCGTGGATCTGAACTGCGCGACGATCCGCGGCGACGGGGCCATGTCGGCCCTGTTCGGGCACACGAAGGGCTCGTTCACGGGCGCGCTCAAGGACCGCCCCGGCCTGCTCCGCAAGGCGCACGAGGGCGTGCTCTTCCTCGACGAGATCGGCGAGCTCGGCGCCGACGAGCAGGCGATGCTGCTGCGCGCGATCGAGGAGAAGGCGTTCCTGCCGGTCGGCTCGGATCGGGAGGTTCGCAGCGAGTTCCAGCTGCTCGCGGGCACGAACCGCGACCTGTCGGCGGAGGTCGCGGCGGGGCGCTTCCGCGAGGATCTGCTGGCCCGGATCAACCTGTGGACCTTCCGGCTGCCGGGCCTCCGGGACCGGCCCGAGGACATCGCGCCGAACCTCGAGTACGAGCTCGAGGCCTCGTCGCGGCTGCTCGGCGTGCGCGTCGCGATGAGCCGCGACGCGCGCGAGCGCTTCCTCGCCTTCGCGACGTCGCGCGAGGCGGCGTGGACCGGCAACTTCCGCGACTTCAACGCGGCCGTGACACGGATGGCGACGCTCGCGCCCGGCGGGCGCATCGGCGTCGACCTGGTCGAGGAGGAGATCGAGCGGCTGAGGGCGGCGTGGCGGCGGGCGCCGGCCGCGGCGGCGGGGGACGGGGGCGCGGCGGAGGACCTCGTGGCCGCCGCGCTCGGGGAGCGGCGGGCGGCGGCGCTCGACCTGTTCGAGCGCGCGCAGCTCGCCGAGGTGCTGCGGGTCATGAAGGGCGCGCGGTCGCTCTCGGAGGCGGGCAGGGTGCTCTTCGCCGCGTCGCGGGCGAAGAAGAAGAGCGTCAATGATGCCGACCGGCTGCGCAAGTACCTCGCGCGGTTCGACATCGACTGGGGCGCGCTGCGCATGGACGGGGGTTGACGGGGGCTGACGGCCGCGCCCGGCCGCCTCCGGGGCGTGGTAGTCTGCTCGGTGCGCCCCTCTGCGCGTTTGCTGCGCGCGCGGGACGAGGGACTCACGACCTACTTTGCGGAGTTGACGATGCCGCTGCGCCGCCGCGTGTTCTGGTCTCCTGTGCTCCTCTCCTTTGCGATCGCCGCGTCGGGCGGCTGCAACGGGATCTTCGGCCGCGACGAGCTCGACTTCGAGGACGCCGAGGGGCACGGCGGCGGCTCGACGGCGAGCGGCGGCCCGGGCGGGGGCGGCGGCGCCACGTCCTGCGAGCCCGAGAGCACGATCGCGTGTTACACCGGCCCGGAGCAGAACAAGGGGGTTGGCAACTGCGTGCTCGGCGTGCAGACGTGCGCCCGCGACGGCTCGGCCTACGGCGCGTGTGTGGGCGACGTGAAGCCCGAGCGGGACGAGGACTGCAGGACCGCGGGGGACGAGGACTGCGACGGCAAGGTGTGCAGCGACGCGCTCTGGAGCGCGCTCTTCGGCGACGCGGGCCCCCAGCTCGGGGACGCCGTCGCCGTGGACGCGAGCGGCAACGTCATCGTGGCCACGAGCTTCGCCGGCACGTTCTCGATCGGCGGGAGCGAGCTCAGCGCCGCGAGCATCGAGCTGTTGCTCGCGAAGCTCGGCCCGACCGGGGAGCCGATCTGGGCGAAGCAGCTCAATCTCGGCAGCAACCCCAGGGTCGGAGGCGTGGTGACCGACGCTCGGGGCAACATCGTCGTCGGCGCCTCGGGCGACGGCGTGCTCGACACCGGCCGGGGCGCGGTGGACGCGGAGAACCTCGTGATCAAGCTGGATCCGGACGGCGAGATCCTCTGGGCCAGGGGGTTCGGCGGCCGATCAGGCTTCCAGGCCCCGCGGCTCGCCGTCTTCGGCGGCGGGCAGATCGTCGTGGGGGGGCGCTTCTCCTCGAGCATCCCCTTCGAGAAGATCACGCTGACCAGCGCCGGGTTGTTCGACATCTTCCTCGTGCTGCTCAACGGGGACGGGGTGGACCTCCAGCGGGCGAGCTACGGCGGCGCGGAGAACGAGTGGATCAACGCGCTCGCCGTCGACGGCAGCTCCGCGTACATCACCGGCTATTTCAGCGGCTCGCTCGCCCTCGGGAGCGCCGTGCACCCCGCGCCTCCGGAGGGCAAATCCGGCATGTTCGTGGCGAGCGTGGACGTCGTCTCCAACACCTCGCTCCGCTGGAGCAAGGCCTTCTACGCGAGGGATCTCCTCGCGACGTCGATCGCCGTCCACCCGCAGGTCGGGGTCTTTCTCGCCGGGACCTTCGGTGAGCCGATGCGCTTCGATCCGACGGTCGCGGAGGAGCTCGAGCCTCAGGGGAGCGAAAGCGCCTACCTCGTCAAGCTCTCGACCGAGGGGGCCCATGCCTTCAGCCGGCGCTTCGGCGACTTCGACGCGCTGAACCACAGCGCTGTCGCCGTCGACGCGGATGGCCATGCGGTCCTCGCCATCGAAGGGGTGGGGACGGCGGATTTCGGCGGCGATCCGCTGTCGAGCAGCGGCAGCCGCGACGTCTTCCTCGGGAAGCTGGACCCGCTCGGCGCTCACCTCTGGAGCAAGCGTTTCGGCGATCCAGCGATCCAGCTCCTCGGCGGGATCGCTGTCGGTCCATCGAACCAGGTCGCCCTCGTCGGCGCCGTGGACGGGACCATCAACTTCGGCGACCGGGAGCTGACGAGCGCGGGCGACTACGACCTCGGGATCGCCGTGTTCGCGCCCTGAGGCGACGGGGCGCGCGCGGGAGGCTCTTGACGTCCCGCGCCGGCGCGGGAAAGCCGATCGGCGGACGCCGCAGCGACGAGGGCTGTCTCCCCCGGAACGGAGCCGAGATGAACGACGATCGGGAAGACGAGGACACGAGGCGGGACATCGCTCCTTACGTTCCGCGTCGCCCCGTGCTGGCGGTGATCGGCAACGGCCTCGCGCTGGACGACGCGACGGAGGCGGCGTGTGTCGAGCTCGGGCGGCGCGCCGTGGAGGTGGGGTTCCGGCTCGTCACCGGCGGGCTCGGGGGCGTCATGACCGCGGTCTCGCGCGGCGGGCGCGAGGCGAGGACGTGGCGCGACGGCGACATCCTCGGGATCTTGCCCGGGTACGAGGCGTCGGCGGCCAACCCCTACGTGGATATCGTCGTCCCGACCGGGATGCAGATCGGGCGCAACATCCTCGTCGTCGCGGCGGCGGATGTGGTGGTGATCGTCGACGGCGGCGCCGGGACGCTGAGCGAGATCGCCATTGCGTGGCAGCTCGGCAAGCCGCTGCTCGCGCTCGCGACGAGCGGCGGCTGGGCGCAGCAGCTCGCCGGGGCGCGCGTGGACGAGCGGCGCCCGGACGAGATCGTGGCGGTCGCGAGCGCCGAGCAGGCCGTCGACAAGGCGTGGAAGATCGCGGGCCGCGGCCGCGCCCGCGGGGCGTGACGGGGCGCGCGGCCCCCCTGTCACGGCGTCGCGACGCGAGCCCCGGGAGGCGAGGAGCGGAGTCGTGGGGCGGCGCGCGCCCGGGCGGCGTGAGTCGCCCGGCGCGTCTCCTGCCGTGGGGCCCGTGCTAGGCTCCGCGCCGATGTCGGCAACAGGAGAGGACGATACCGGGCGATTGAGGGCCCGCGTCGGGACGATGATCCGCGGGAAATGGCGGCTCGACGCGCTGCTCGGGGCCGGGGGGATGGCGGCTGTTTATGCGGCCACGCATCACGTGGGGCACCGGGTGGCCATCAAGATCCTGCACCCGGAGAGCGCCGTGTCGCCCGAGCTCCGCGCCCGCTTCGAGCAGGAGGCGCTCGCCGCCGCGAGGCTCGGTCACCCGGCGGCGGTGCAGGTGCTCGACATCGACGTGACCGAGCAGGGGGAGCCGTTCCTCGTGATGGAGCTGCTCGAGGGCGAGAGCCTGCGCGAGCGCGCCTACCGGCTCGGCGGGGTGCCGTTGCCCGAGCTCCTCGGCCACGTCGACACGCTGCTGGAGATGCTCGGCGCCGCGCACGCCGCCGGGATCGTCCACCGCGACATCAAGCCGGACAACCTGTTCGTGACCCGCGAGGGCCGGCTCAAGGTGCTCGATTTCGGGGTGGCGCGCATGAAGCAGGGCGGCTCCGGGCTGAAGACGCGGACGGGCGCGGTGCTGGGCACGACGAGCTACATGGCGCCGGAGCAGATCCTCGGGAGGGACGTGGACGGGCGGGCCGACCTCTATGCGGTGGGCGCGACGATGTTCATGATCCTGACGAACCGCCGTATCCACGAGGCGGCCACGGAGGGAGAGCTGCTCATCAAGATGGGCACGACGCCGGCCCCGCCGCTCGCGTCCGTGGCGCCCGGGGTGGATCCGCGGGTGGTGCGCGTCGTGGACCGGGCGCTCACCTTCCAGGTCGAGCGGCGTTATCCGGACGCGCCGACGATGCTCGCGGACGTCCGCGCGGTGCGCGCAGGCGGGGAGCCTCCGTTCGCGACCGCGGAGAGGGCGCAGGAGGAAGAGCGCACGCGCGTGCACGGCCGGGCCATCCCGGAGGGGCCGCCCGCGGGGGCCGTGGGGGCGGCGTTCGCGGGGGCGGGAGCGCCGGGGGCGCCGGGGGCGGCGTTTGCGGGTGCGGGCGCGCCGGGGGCGGCGTTCGCGGGGGCGGGGGCGCCGGCGATGACGGCGGCGGCGGCGGCGCCGGCGGCCGCACCCTGGCCGGGGCAGCCGGCGCCGGCGGCCGCTGCATCACGTGCGCCGGGGTCGTCGCGGCTCGTGGCCGTCGCCAGCGTGGCGGTAATTTTGTTCTGCGTCGGGATCGGGGCGGTGCTGCTGCTCTGGCCTTCCGGCGACGCCGGCGACGCGGGCGCCGCGGTGTCCCTCGCGGACATTCCCCAGGCCTCGAGCTCCGCGCTCGCCGGGGCCGCCGCCGGGACGTGCCAGCCGGGCGAGGCGTGCGTCTGCCCGGGCGGCGTCGAGGGAAAACCCGGGGAGCGCTGCGCGCTCACGTGCGGCGACGCGCCCGGCTGCAAGCCGAGCTGCTCGCGCCGCGAGGTGTGCGAGACCCGCTGCGCCGGCGACTGCGAGGCCTCCTGCGCGCGGGCCAAGGCGTGCGACACGAGGTGCACGGACGGCTGCTCCATCGATTGCCGCAACGCGGACACGTGCCAGGCGACCTGCGGCACGCAGTGCTCGTATACCTGCGAGGACGTGGCCTCGTGCGGCCCCGTCGTGGGCGAGGCGAGCGTCGTGAGGTGCAACCGCGTCGGGCAGTGCCATGTGACCTGCACGGGCTCGTGCGCGGTGTCGTGCACCGAGGCCGGCAGCTGCGAGGTGGAGTGCCAGGGGCAGGGACCCGCGAAGCGGTGCAAGGACGGCCGGCGGGCATGCGGGCAGGGCTGCGCGCTGCCGCGGTGAGAGAGGGCCTGTCGGCTGGAGAGGGACTGTCGGCTGGAGGGGGACTGTCGGGCTGGAGATGGCCTGTTGGTCGGAGAGGGCCTGTCGGCTGGAGAGGGCCTGTTGGTCGGAGCGGGCCTGTCGGCTGGAAAGGGCCTGTCCGGCGCGGGCGCTGCTTGCGCGCAGCGAGCGACTCGCCCCGCTGTCCCTCTCCCGCCCCTCAGAGCCGCGCCTTGCGCAGCGCGAGCAGCCAGTCGTTGAGCTCGTGCGTGTTGCTCGGCTCCTCCGGCAGCACCGCGCGATCGTGGGCCGCCTCGAGGGTCGTGAAGGCGCGGGAGACCTGCTCTGCCCAGCGCGCGGCGGTCTCGGGGGCGAGGGCCGCCTGCTCTCCGGCCCGCTTGGCCTCGACCAGCTCCCGCGCGGCGCTGAAGCCGTAGAGGTCGAGCAGCGCGGTCACGTCGGTGACGATCTCGCCGGTCCGGAGCGCGTGGGCGCCGGTCAACGTGGTCCTGAGGACGTAGAGGAGCTTCTTCGCCGACGTGCGGCCCTCTGTCTCCCAGGCGCGGAGCTGGCTCGTGGCGAAGCCGACGTAATGGCGGAAGACGCGGCGCGAGAGCGCGGCAGCGACGAGCGGGCGGAGCGAGGCGAGGTCGGGATCGACGTGGAGCTGGAGCGGGCCGAGGATCCGCTCGATGTAGTTGCCGTTTCCCTGGAGCACGCCGAGGAGGACGGGGTGGATCTCGTTCGACGTGTAGTCGATCTCGACGCCGTCGATGACCTCCATCCGGGTGGGGCTCGCGCCGCTGCGGAGCAGGCCGAGCAGCTTCTCGGTCGGCTCGACGTGCACCGCCTTGAGGTCGAGGTCGCTGTCCGGCGAGGGGAACCCGTACGCGTGGGCGCCGCTCAGGGCGATGACGAGGTGCGGCCGCTTGGCCTCTTCCTCGGCGATGACGCGCGACGCGACCTCCTGCTGCTTTGCCTCGAGCACCTGGGTGTTCATACCTCGTCCTTTCTGTCATCGGCGCCGCCCGGGGGCGCGCTGGAGGGATCGGCGCCGCCCGGGGGCGCGTCCTCGGCGCCGCGCGTGTCGCCTTCCCGCGCGCGGCTCGGGTCTCCCTCGTCCCAGACCGCCACCGGCGCGGGGGGGAGCGCCCGCGCCGAGCGGGCCCGGCTCCGCCGCGAGGTGCCGCCGGGCGACCTCCTCGCGCACGCGCCGGAGGAGCGCCTCGGCGCGCGGCACGTCCGGGTGCGGCGGCAGCTTCGTCGCGAGCCGCGCGGCCTCCAGCTCGGGCGTCATCGCCTCGGCGAGCTCGAGCGTGCGGTCGAGCGGCCAGGCGCCGGTCTTGATGGCGAGCAGCGTCTCGCGCAGCTCGCCGCGCACGACGAGATCGACCTCGCCGTCGCGCAGCCAGCGGATGGCGGTCGCGATGAGGCGCACGAGGTTGTACGCGTTCTTGGGGCGGAGATCGCGCGCGGGGTCGAGCGACGTCCGGGCGCGCCCGCGGGCGAAGCCGGCCAGGGAGGCGAGGTCGCGGGCGGGCAAGAGGCCCTGATCGTAGAGCGACCGGTAGAGCTGCTTGATGTACTCCTTGGCCTGGAGCTCCCCGTCCGCCGCGGTCGGCGCCGCGCGCGGGCTGACGGCGGCGAGCCTGCGGGCCACGTCGTCGAGCGAGAGCGACGGATCGTCCGCGAGCCAGTCGAGCACGCGCTCGCGGTGCTCGGCGAGCCGGTGCGCCTGCGAGAGCCGCTTCAGCTGCGAGAGCGCGTAGCGGCCGAAGCTGCCGTAGATCGCGGAGGAGACGAAGGCGTCGCGCGCCTCGAGCAGCCACGCGCCGATGCTGTCGCGCGGCTCCGCGGTGGGGACGAAGAGCAGCTCGAGGGTGTTCGGGTCGGCGCGCAGGGCCTGGCGGATGGCCTTCTCGATCTCCCAGTAAGCGCTGCTGCCATCGGCGCTCACGAGGTCCCTCGGCGGGTCGGCGAGGCCGGCGGTCCAGAGGAAGGGGAGCGCGAACACGCCGCGGCGGTCGGTGTCGGACCCCTCGTTCGCGAGCCCCCACGCGCGTGAGCCGACCACGGCCTCGAGGACGATCGCGGGCCGGAGCGCGTCCCAGGCGGCGCCCCGCCGCTCGGCGTGCCGCACCTGGCCGGCCTTGCGCGGGACGAGCTCGTCGCGGCGGTACCGGACGACGCCGACGCCGATGATCATGACGTCGAGCTCCGCGCCGGCGCTCGCGACGACGCGCCCGACGGCGCCCTGCGGGACGCGGCGGTCGCCGAGGACGCGATCGACGCGGGTGGTCACCTCGGTGCCGTGAGGGAGCGGGACGGAGAGGGGATCGAGGTGGGTGAGGCCGCGCAGGCGGAGCTCCATGAAGGCGGACGCTACCATGCGGGAGGGCACGGGGTGTGGGCGGGCGGGGTCGTGCGGGACGGGCGGCGGCGGTCCTGGGTGGATGAGGACGTCGCGCTGAAGATGTACGTTGGTGGGCTCCACCGGACGGTGCGCCGGAGGGACGGCTGCGGTACGGTGGCCGGCGATGATCACGCGGATCGAGGTCGACGGGTTCAAGTCGCTCCGCGGCTTCGCGCTGGACCTGGAGCCGCTGACGGCGATCGTGGGCGCCAACGGCGCAGGAAAGTCCAACCTCCTCGACGCGCTGCACCTCCTGTCGGGGCTCGCTCGGACCAGCGTCACGGAAGCGCTGAAGAGCGGTCGCGGCGCGATCCGGGACCAGTTTTCGCGGCTGCGGGACGGCGCGGCAGGGCGCATCAGCATCTCGGTGGAGGTGCTGCTCGGAGCGTACACTTACGAGGGCGTTGCCGTAGACGGGTTCGCAACGAGAGCACTCTGTAAGATCGACCTCGAGCGCGTCGTCCTCTCTTCGGGAATCGAGGATATCACGATCGAGGAGCAGCAAATCCGCGTGCTCGACGGGCCAGCTGCCGACCCTTGGATCGCACGGCACCCGGCGCTGGGGCCGATGGCCTATTACGGCTCTCCGGGTGGCAGTTTCGAGGAAGGCACCTTCAGGCTGGAAGGCAAAAGGCCCGTAGTCGGGCCAGACAGACGAGTGCTTCGGCAGCATCGCAGAGAAGCGGCGTCCGATTTCTGGGAGGACCTCGGCGGTCCGTATCATAGCCTGCTGGCAAGTGTTGTCTCAGGAAACGCCCTGATCGCCAGGATTGCGGAGGAGCTCCGCGCAATACGCATCGTTCAGTTCGAGCCCTCAAAGCTTCGCCTCCCGAGCGATCGCGCCGCAGGCGCGGTCCTCGCGGCCGACGGCTCCAACCTCCCGACGGCGCTTGTCGCGTTGGCTCCCGAGATACGCGCTCAGATCAGGGCCGATCTCGCGGAGCTCATCCCGGGTTTTCGCTCGTTCGAGGTGGTTCCAGCCGACGAGGAGCTCCGGCTCGAGATGGAGTTCACGGACGGCGCTCGCGTACCCGCCCGTGTCCTCTCGGACGGTACGTTGCGCCTCATTGCGTTTCTCACGCTACTGCGCGGCGCGCCGCCCGGCGCACTGCTCGCCGTCGAGGAGCCGGAGAATGGCATTTACCCCGGCCGGCTCCGCGCGCTCATCGATAAGCTCGTCGACGCGACCACGCCCCGCGGCGACGTGCTCCCGCCGCAGGTGCTGCTCACCAGCCACTCGCCGGCGATCCTCGCCGCGCTCCACGGAAGGCCCGAGTCGCTCGTCTTCGCGGATCTCGTGCGGCGGGGAGACGAGCTCCGCTCCACGCGCATGCGCCATGTGCGCGCCGACGACGGCCCGGAGCGCGACCCGAGCACGGTCTCTCGGAGGGAGATCGAGCGCATCCTGGATGCCGCGCGCCCGGAGGACGAGGCGTGATCTGGCTCTGCGCAGGGGTCTATGCGGAGGGCCCCACGGACGACCGGTTCCTCTGCAACGTGCTCAACCGGATGCTGCCGCCGCTCGCCGTCGAGGTTTGTAAGGGCGGCTTCTACATCGATGATGCCAGGCGCATCAGCGAGCCGCGTCGAATGCGCGGCGCGAGCCGGGAAGAGCGCATCGCCGCGGCGATCGAGGAGAGCTGGGGCGAGTGCACCCTGTTCATCGTGCACAGCGACGGCGAGGGCGCTCCCGATGTGGTGTGGCGCGAGCGCATCGAGCCGGGCCTCGCCCGCGCGCGGCGCGCGCATCCCGATCTCGTAGCGGCCGCCTGCGTGCCCGTGCGGGAGACCGAGGCCTCGATGCTGGCCGACCCGGAGGCGTTCCGCCGGATCTTCGAGACCGACAGGCCGTTGCTGCTGCCTCGCGATCCGGAAGCGGAGGCTGATCCGAAGAGCGTCCTGGAGGCGGCGCTCCGGAGCCTGGGCGCACGGATGGGGCGTGGCGTGGAGGAGTACTACGCCGTGCTCGGGGCCGAGGTGCGCGTCGATGCTTTGCGCCGCCTTTCGGCGTTCCAGCACTTCGAGGAGGAGTTGCGGAAGGCGATCGCCGCGATCGCGTCGCCGTCCGGCGACTGAGCCGCTTCCCTCGAAGGAACACGCAATCCTCCGCGCTCGCCGCAGGAGCGAGCTGTCGGTCAGTCAGCGATGCGCACCCACAGGCGTGCGCTGTGCCATGGGTGGCCAGGATGCCGCCTCGACCTCGGGACGTGGTGATCCGGGCCAGCCCGAGAGACGCTGGACGGCCCGGCCACGTGGCATGAGGAAGAAGCACATGGCCAAGATCAAGCACAACAACTTTTTCGATACGGTGGATGAGGTCATCTCCGACGCCCGGAAGATGGGCGTGCTCCACCTCTACACGGAGGACGAGGCGCTGACGGGACGGCGGGTCCGGATCAAGGGCCGGGACCTGTATCACTTCGGGACCACCGGGTACCTCGGGCTCGAGCAGGACGTCCGCCTGAAAGAGGCCGCGATCGACGCCATCCGCAAGTACGGCACCCAGTTCCCGCTGTCGAAGACCTACATCTCGCACCCCCTCTACAGGGCGCTGGAGGAGAAGCTCGAGCGGATGTACGGCCACCCCGTCATCATCACCAAGAACAGCACGCTCGGCCACATCGGGGTGATCCCCTGCGTGGTCCGGGACGAGGACGGCGTCATCCTCGACCAGAAGGTCCACTGGAGCGTGCAGAACGCCTCTCACCTGCTCAAGGTCCGGGGCATCCCCGTCGAGATGATCCGGCACAACGTCCTCTCGATGCTGGAGGAGAAGGTCCAGGAGCTCTCGTCGAGGTGCGAGAAGATCTGGTACATGGCGGACGGCGTCTACTCGATGTACGGCGATTGTGCTCCTGTCCCGGAGCTGATGGCGCTGTGCAAGCGGTATCCTCAGCTGCACCTCTACTTCGACGACGTCCACGGGATGAGCTGGACGGGGAAGAACGGCTGCGGCTACATCATGGAGCAGCTGGGAGAGCTGCCCGAGCACGTCTTGCTCTTCGGCACGCTGAGCAAGACCTTCGGCGCCAGCGGCGCGGTCCTCGTGTGCTCCGACGAGAAGATGCACCGGCGCATCAAGAACTTCGGAGGTCCGCTGACCTTCTCCGCCCAGCTCGAGCCCGCCTCGGTCGGGGCCGCGCTGGCCTCGGCGGACATCCATCTCTCCCCGGAGATCTACGACCTGCAGGCAGAGCTGCGCGACCGGATCGACTACTTCAACGCGCTCCTCGCGGAGACGGACCTCCCCCTGATCGTGAAGAACGACAGCCCCGTCTTCTTCATCGGCACCGGCACGCCCCGCGTCGGCTACAACTTCGTGAACCGCCTGATGGACGAGGGCTTCTACGTCAACCTGGGGGTGTTCCCAGCGGTCCCCGTGAAGAACACCGGCGTGAGGATCACCATCTCGAGGCACAACCAGAGAGAAGAGATGAAGGCCCTGGTGGAGGCCATGGTCCACCATTATCCGAGGGCGCTGGAGGAGACGAGCACCACGAGCAACGCCGTCAGGAGCATCTTCAAGCTCCCCCTCCTCGGGCCCCCCTCCCGGCGGCGGGCGAGGCGAGCCGCAAGAGCGATGATCTGAAGGTCGAGGTCACGGACGCGATCGGGTCGGTCGACCGGGACCTCTGGGACCGCCTGATGGGCCGGCAGAGCGTCTTCGACTGGAGCGGCCTCCGGTTCCTGGAGGGGATCTTCCGGGAGAACCCGAGGGCGGAGCACAACTGGTCCTTTGGTTACATCACGATCAAGGATCAGGAGTCCAGGCCCGTGCTGGTCACCTTCTTCTGTCGAGCGTTATGGAAGGACGACATGCTGGCGCCCGCGACCGTATCGAGGCAGCTGGAGGAGAGGAGGAAGCACGACCCCTACCACCTGACCTCCCACGTCATGAGCATGGGCTCCCTCTTCACGGAGGGACAGCACTGTTACATCGACAGGTCCCACCCGAGGTGGCGCGAGGCCATCGGCCTCATGCTGGACCAGGTGGACATCACCGACGAGCGGCTCGACGTCTCCACGCTCGTGCTCAGGGACTTCGTTCATGACGACGAGCTGAACCAGCTCATCCACAGCCAGGGGTTCATCAAGATCGACATGCCGGAGTCCTGCGTCGTCGAGGATCTGTCCTGGAGCGACCTCGACGGATACCTGGGCTCGTTGTCCGCCCGCTCCCGGAGGCACTTCAAGAAGGATATAGAGCCTTACGCGCGGTGCTTCGACGTCGTCGTCCAAGCAGAGGCCAGCGAGCCCGAGATCGACGAGTTCCACGGGCTCTACGAGAACGTGCGCGCGAACAACCACGCGCTGAACACCTTCTCGTTCCCTCGCAAGCTGTTCGCGGCGATGTCGGCGCACCCGCTCTGGGAGTTCATCGTCCTGTACCTCAAGGAAGAGCATGACAGGAGGCCCCAGCGGCGCCCGATCGGGGTGATGTTCTGCTACAAGAACCTGGAGCACACGTACGTCCCCTCCTTCATCGGCATGGACTACACCTACCTGGAGGAGTACCCGATCTACCGGCAGCTCCTGTTCCAGACCATCTGGCGCGCGAGGAGCCTCGGGTTCAGGCGGGTCGACCTCGGGATGACCGCCTCCTTCGAGAAGAGGAAGGTGGGGGCCACGCTGGTGCCGAAGGTCGCCTACGTGCAAGCCAAGGACAACTTCAGCATGGAGCTGATAGGGGCGATCCAGAACCGGTGACCCGCCCCGGGCTGAGGAGCGCTCCGGCATACTTCGAGCTGGACTATCATCGGTTCCATGTTCGGCATCGTGCTCGATCGCGCCTCGCGGCGCTCGCTGGCGCTCCAGCTTGCAGACGGGCTGCGCAGGGCGGTCGTCACCGGCGAGCTCGCGCCCGGCGCCCGGCTCCCGCCCTCGCGTCAGCTGGCGGCGGAGCTGGGTATCTCCCGGCGGCTGGTGACGGACGCCTACGAGCAGCTCACCGGCGAGGGCTACTTCGAGACCCGCGCGGGCCACGGGACCTACGCCGCCGCGCTGCCGGTGCGGGCGCCACACGCCAGCGTCCCGGGGGCGGCCACCCTCCGGCGGCGCCGGCCCACCATCCGCTTCGACTTCACCCCCGGGATCCCCGATCTCGCCGGGTTCCCGCGGCAAGCGTGGCGCCGCGCCGCCGACGACGCGATCTCGCTGGCGCATGCCGCCGATCTCTCCTACGGCCCAGCGCTCGGCGACGCACGGCTGCGCCAGGCCATCTCCGACTACCTGTACCGGTTCCGCGGGCTGGCCGCCGATCCGGAGCAGATCTGCATCACCTCCGGCACCTCGCATTCCCTGTCGCTGCTCTCGCGGCTCCTCCCCGCCACGACCCTCTTCTGCGAAGAGCCCGGGCTCACCTTCGCCCGCGACACCTTCGCCTCGGCCGGGTTCCGCTGCCGCCCCGTGCACGTCGACGACTCCGGCGCGCTCCCGTCCGGCCTGGGCGAGGTGCCCCGCGGCGCGCTCTTCTATCTGACGCCCTCCCACCAGTTCCCGACCGGCGCGCTCCTGCCGCTCAAGCGGCGGGTGAAGTTCCTGGAGCTCTGCGCCCCGGCGGAAGGGTTGGTGCTGGAGGACGACTACGACTCCGAGTTCCGCTTCCGCGGCAGCCCGATCCCGCCGCTCGCCTCGCTCGACGCCGAGCGCGTCGTCTACCTGGGGACCTTCTCGAAATGCCTCGCGCCGTTCGTGCGCGTCGGATACCTCATCGCCCCGCCCCACCTCGTCGGCCCGATCGAGGACCTGGTGCGGCGCACCAACCTCCGGGGCTCCATCCCACACCAGCGGACGCTGGCCCGCTTCATCGAGGAGGGCCACCTCGAGCGCCACATCTTCGCCATGAAGCGGCGCTACCGCGCCCGGCTGGAGGTGATCCTCGCCTTCCTGGAGACCCGGTATGGGGATCAGGTCCGCACCGGCGGCGGCGAGACCGGATTCCACCTGCACGTGCGCTTCAGCGGGCGGCGCTTCGGCCCGACCTTCACCGACGCCTGCAGCGCGGAGGGCCTGCGGATCTCGACCGAGGACGAGTTCCGGGCCGAGCCGCCACGCGAGAGCGACGCGCTGGTGCTCGGCTATGGCAACGTGGAGGACGAGAGGCTCGACGAGGGTCTCACGCTGCTTGGAGCCCTCGTCGAGCGGAACGCGGACCGAGAAATCCGCTCGCCCTGAGCCCTTCTCCTCCGCGCCTGCGGCGCTGCGCTCAGGGCAGGCGGAGCCGAACGGCGGCCCTACAGGTTCCGATCCTCGTACGCCACCAGCTCCGACACCTGGCGCGCCTGCTCGGCGGTGAGCGGACCCTTCTCCATGGCCCGCGCGTTCTCCACGGCCTGGGCCGTGTTCCTGAAGCCGGGGATGGGGATGGTGTTCGGGCTCTTGGCCCAGATCCACGCCAGCGCGCCCTGAACCAGGGTCCGGCCGTTGCTGGTCAAGATCTCGCGGGCGGCCTCCAGGCGGGAGGCGTAGTTGGGGTTCACCTTGCCGTCCTTGAACCAGGTGATCCACTCGAAGTTGCTGGTCCGCACGTCGCCGCGGGGCAAGGTCTCGCCCTTCGTGTACCGGCCCGAGAGCATGCCCATGGCCAGCGGGCTCCGGCACAGGAGCGCCAGCCCCTTGCCCTCGCCGTAGGCGATCAGCCGGTCGTTCCCCTCGAACACGTTGAGCAGGATCTGGGCCGCGCCGCAGTGCGGGCCGCGGGCGAAGACCTCGACCGAGGCCCGCACGTCGGTGCTAAAGCCGTAGGTGCGGATCTTCCCCTCCCTCACGAGCTGCTCGAGCACCTCCACCACCTCACCGGCCTTCTCCGGCGGGTGCTCCCAGATGTGGAGTTGGTAGAGGTCGATTCGATCGGTCCCCAGCCGCCGCAGGCTCCCCTCCACGGCACGCCGGATGTACGCCGGGCTGGCGTCGGTCCTGCCCAGGTTGGCGTGCCTCTCCTCGTCGAAGAGGTGACCGAACTTGGTGGCCAGGGTGACGCGGTCGCGAATCCCCTGGATGGCCTTCCCGACCAGGATCTCGCTGTGCCCCGACCCGTACACGTCGGCGGTGTCGAGCAGCGTGACGCCGGCGTCGATGCCGGCGCGGAGGGCCCGGACCGACTCCGCGTCCTCGGTGCCGTGCCACTCCCAGCTCGCGCCCGGGTCGTTCCACTTCCCCGCGATGGCCCAGCACCCCAGGCCCAGCGAGCTCGTCTCGATACCCGCTCTCTCCCATCGTCGCTTCATGGCGTCCTCCTCATGGACCGAACGTCCGGGGCCAGATATGAGGCTGCAGGCGCGCGGGAGCGAGGACCGCCGCTGCGGTTCGGGCGTGGACCACCGGGAGAGCAACGGTCGGGAGCGGCTGCCGCGGGCCACGGGTGTCTCGAATTTTACAGCGACGCTGGAAGATGAACAATCGCCACCGACCCGTGCCCAATCGAGAGCCCTTGCGGTCTTTCTAGGTCGAAGGGGCCGGCGACGGCGGTCCCCTGGCGGACGCCGCGCCACACGAGCGGCAGGCGACCCGCCATCCATCCACGAGAGAGCCGGCTGCGCTGCCCGGACTTCAGCGGCATGGGCAGCGCTGCGCGCCGCGCCCTCTCGCGGACTCATTGTCTCGCCCGTCCACCATCAATCGTTTCTTTTCCTGTGGAGGAATACCATGCAGCTTCGTTCGATCCTCTCGCTTGCTCTCCCGATCCTGCTCGCCGCGTGCGACGCCCAGGTTGGCTCCGACTATCCCGGCGAGCCGCTCCTCACGGTACAGGGCACCATCGTCAACGAGCTCGACGAGCCGCCGGCGGGGCCGGTCGACGCCGTGCTGGTGTGGAACACCCAAGGGGGCGAAAGCGACAAAGAGAACTTCCCGGTCCGGGCGACGGTGACCGGGAGCTTCCCCTCGGCCTTCACGCTGTCGATGTATGCGCCCCCGCCCGAGGAAGCGCTCAATGATCTCAGCGAGGGCGGCCTCGTCGACACCAGGGTCGGCATCGCCATCGTCGTCGCGGCGTCGAGCGAGGAAGACGACCCCGGGGAGGGCAGCTCGCTCGGCGTCGACGAGGAGCATGTGATCGTGTACGTGGAGAGCGACATGGACGAAGACGGCTACTGGTCGAAGTTCCTCGGCGGGCCGCTCGCCCCCGGATTCCACGTCATGGATGCGTTCTCCCGCGAGGACGTGGGTGAGGTGGACGCTGAGCTCCAGGCGGCCTTCGACGCCTGCAATGCCGCGGCGACGACGGAGGCAGAGCACAACACCTGCTACGGTTATGACGCGAAGCTCAAGCTCCGCCCCTCCGCAGGCGGGTCGGGGACGGCGCTCACCGTCCGGATGGCGCCTCAGGAAGATTTGACGTACCCGGACTGGCACTGATCGTGATACACCCTGCGACGTGGACGACCGTGGGGCGTTGGTGGCGCTGATCGAGGCGGCCTACCGGCAGCACGGGCACCTCGTGTTGCGCCGGGCGCGGCGGCTCCTCGGGAACGAGCAGGATGCGCGGGAGATCCTCCAGGATGTCTTCGCCTCCCTGCTCGACGCGCCCGGGCAGCTCGACGGGAAGGGCCCCCTGGTGAGCTGGCTGTACGGCGCCACGACGCACGCCTGCCTGAACCGCATCCGCGACCGGAAGAACCGGCTGCGGCTCCTCGACACCCACGTTGCACCCATGCAAGAGGAGAGCGCGGCGCCGCGCGCCGAGCAAGCGCTCCTCACGCGGGAGCTCCTTGCGCGGCTCCCGGTCGACCTCGCGCAGGTCGCTGTCCACTACTACTCCGACGAGATGACCCACGAGGAGATCGCGCGCGTCATGGGCTGTTCCCGTCGACACGTCGGCGACCTGCTGGAGCGGCTCAAGGCCACGCTCTCCGAGCAGATGAGAGAAGGGAGCTCGAGTCCATGACGCCAGCGCGACCCGACGGGTGCCTCTCGGATCTGAAGCTCGACGAGCTGATGGCGGGCCAGCTCGACGCCGCCGCGGAAGAGGAGGCGCGCGCGCACCTCGCCGGCTGCGCGCGTTGCCCGGCGCGGCTGTCCGAGCTCGAGGCGGCGCGCGCTTCGTTCGCGGCGTCGGCGCCGCCCCTCGGGCTCGATCGCGGCGCCCCGGCGGGCCTCGCCGCGACGAAGGCGCGCTCGCCGCGGCGATGGCTGGCGCCCGCCGCGGCGAGCGCGCTCGCGGCCGCCGCGGCGGTCGCGCTCCTCTTCCGCGCAGCGCCGGATCAAGGAGGGGTGGAGAGCCCCGGAGAGCGCATCAAGGGAGCGAGCCGCCTCGGCTTCTACGTCAAACGTGGCGAGCATGTCCTGCCCGGCGGCTCAGGAGAGCGGCTGTTGCCCGGCGACGCGCTCCAGTTCACGTACTCCAGCGCCGAGGCGCGGTACCTCGTGATCCTGAGCATCGACGGGGCGTCGCACGTGAGCGTCTATTACCCGGACGGCCCGCTCGCCGCGCCCATCCAGGCCGGCCGGGACGTCCTCCTCCCGCAGAGCACCGTGCTCGACGACACGCTCGGCACCGAGCGGATCCACGGGCTGTTCTGCTCCGAGGCGGTCGCGGTCGAGCCGCTCCGGGCCGCGCTCGCGGCCCACCCCGGCGCGCCCCCCGTCCCGCCGGGCTGCGACGTCGACACGCTCACGGCGGAGAAGGTCGCGGGCTCACCGTGATCCTCGGTCGCCCCGCGGCGCTCGCCGCTCTGGCTTGCGGAGTGGCCGTCTCCTGCGCGGACGCGGCCGAGGCCCGTGTCGAGCGCTTCGCGGTGCTCATCGGCAACAACGCCGGCGAGAAGGGCGAGGTCGAGCTCCGTTATGCGGAGAGCGACGCCGCGAAGATGTACGACGTCCTCAAGGACCTCGGCGGCTTTCCTCCGGCGAACCTGGTGCTCCTGCGCAGCGAGGGCGCGGATACGGTCCGTCGCACGCTGATCACGATGAACGACCGCGTCCGCGCGGCCGTGTCGAGCCCCGAGACCGACGTCCTCTATCTCGTCTACTACTCCGGCCACGCCGACGCGAGCGCCCTCCACCTCGGCGCGACGCAGCTCGCGCTGACGGAGTTCGAGCAGCTCGTCCGCGGCTCGGCCGCCTCGGCGCGGCTCTTGATCGTCGACTCCTGCCGCTCCGGGGCGCTGACGCGCGTCAAGGGCGGCACGAGCGCGCCTCCCTTCGTCATCAAGCTCGATCAGCGGCTCGCGGGGCAAGGCATGGTGACGCTCACCTCGAGCTCCGGAAACGAGGACGCCCAGGAGTCCGACGAGCTCAAGGGCTCGTTCTTCACCCACGCGCTCGTATCGGGGCTGCTCGGCGCGGCCGACGCGGATCGCGACGGCGCCGTCTCCCTCGAGGAGGTGTACCGCCATGCCTACGAGAGCACCCTGCGCGCCACGAGCCGCACGTGGGCCGGCGCGCAACACCCCACCTTCCATTACGATCTTCGCGGCCAGGGGAAGCTCGTCCTGACGCGGCTGCCGGTGCATACGTCGATCCGGAGCGTGCTCCGCTTCCCGCCCGGCAGATCCTACCTCGTGATGCGCGACTCGAGCGAGGGACCGGTGGCGGCGGAGGTCGGGGCGAACGACGCGGCGCGGACCATCAGCCTCCGCCCGGGCCGTTACTTCGTCCGGGGCCGAGGCCCCGACTTCCTCCTGGAAGGGGCGATCGAGGCCGAAGCCGGCCAGACCGTCGACGTGGGCGACGACCGGCTGAGCCGCGTCATGTACGCTCGGCTCGTGCGCAAGGGCGGCGGGGTCCGCTACGTCGCGCACGGGCCGATGGCAGGCTACCAGCTCAAGGTGCCTCTGCTCGACGAGGGCCCGCTGTGTCACGGCGGCTTCGTCGGATACGGGATCGAGCTCCAGCACATCGGCCTCGCGTCCCGGCTCAGCGCGTGCCACGGCGCGTTCCAGAACGAGCACCTCACGGCGAGCAACGATGAGCTCGGCCTGGATGTTCGCCTGTCCCGCGCCTGGGATCTCCCCGTGATCACCCTCGGCGTCGGCCTGGACATCGGCCTCGCCGTCGTGCGGCAGCGGTTCGAGACCGTCGGGCGCGCGCCCGACCGCCATAGCCTGGCCGGGGCGTTCGGCGCCGGCGCCGGCGCGAGCATCGATCTGCTGGGAGGATTCTACCTCACCGTCGAGGCGGCAGGACAGACGTACGTGGTCAAGCAGCAACGCGCTGCCAGCGAGGGCGAGGTCGCCCCTTCGCTGGCAGCGCGGCTCCGGCTGGGCGTCGGCATGAGCCTCTGAGCGGCTCGCCTCGCTCCGTCAGTACTCGGTGTTGTTCGACGTGGTGATCCTCGACGAGGACAGGCCGATGAACAGCGAGTCGCCGATGTCGCTGTAGCGGGTGTTGGTCATCGTGACGGTGCTGGTGCTGCTGTCCGTCCTGAAGATGGCCTCGTCCATGTGGGAGATGTCGCTACGGTCGATGATGACGTCGACCCTGAACGTGGTCCCGCCGTTCTGCCGGATGAACTTGCCGGCGTTGGACGCCCGGAAGTTGGAGACCCGGAAGGTGCTGGCGGCGTTGATCTGGAACACCTTGTCCTCGCCGTTCACGGCCGAGCCGCCGTTGAGCACGACCGTGCCAGACTCCTTGACCGTCAAGGCGTCCTCGCCGATGTCCTCCCAGACGATGTTCTCCAGCGTGACGTTCCCGTAGGTGTGGATGCCGTCCGCGGCCGGAGCGCCGAGGACCACGTTCCTGAGCACCGCGCCGTTCTCGAGCTTGAACACCGGCTTCTGGCCCTCCGCCTGGCTCCCGTCGCCGAGCGATCTGCCGGCGATGAACCGCCGGCCGCCGCCGTCATAGACCTGGCCGGCCCGCACCACGATCGTCGAGTCCACGACCCCGCCGCTCCCGGTCGTCGTGCCGCCGCCCGAGCCGCCGCTGCCGCCCGAGCCGCCGCTGCCGCCCGAGCCGCCGCTGCCGCCCGAGCCGCCGGAGCCCGAAGAGGAGCTGGACGTCGTGCTGCTGCTCGAGCTCCCGCTGGCCGTCGGCACGAGCTCGATGTAGTCGACCTTGATGTCATAGTCCGTCGCGCCGGAGCTCTTGCCGTTGCAGACCAGCTTGAACTCGACGTTGCCCGAGAGGCTCCTCGTGCCGAGCGTCACCGTCCTCCAGCTGTCGCCCGTGGACGAGGAGTAGCCGTCGAGGTTCCCCACCGAGGCGCCGTTCAGGTGGAGCTGATAGTTCCCGTAGAGGTTCCGCTGGGCATACCGCACCACGACCTGGTACTCGCCCGCGGCCACCGATTTCGTGAAACGGAAGTAGTCGCCGCTGGCGTTGGCCTTCAGCCTGATGCTGCTCGAGCTCGCGTCGAACCCATCCCCCGACGAGGTCGACCAGGACTGCGACTCGCCCTCCAGCCGCGCGGCGCTCGCCGCCTGGGCCGTGGCATCCATCTCCATCATGGCTTCCTCTTCCGAGAGGCAGCCGGTCGCGACGATCCCCACGGCGCCGAGCGCCAGCAGCACATGACGAGCAAACGTTGAGCGAAGGTTCATTGTCTCGATCCTTTGTCTAAGAAAGTCCCGCCGCCGCGCCGGCGCCTCGCGGAGGCCCCGAACCGAACGCGCAGGGCTGTCTCCAGATCTGCGCGCTCGGTTCAAGGTCCATTGCGCTGCGCCATGCCGGCAGCAACCACCCTATCAGCAACACGCGCGCCATCCGCGAGCTCGCCTGAGAACGCTGTACTTCTCCGGTATCATTGAATATTTCGTGATTATTGCCGCGGCGAGGCGACGGCGATTCCCCTCGGGCCCAGCGGCGCGCCCGGCGCTGTCATACGTGGCTGTACACAGTGTCAATCCGCAGTTGACACGTCGGGCGCTCGGCGGCACCACCACGCCGGAAATTTACGGCGCTGCGCCTCGATCTGACCGAGGGGGGCCGCCGTGCCCCGCCGGCCACTCCCCTCGCTCCGCAAACACGGCAGGCCGCCGGCGATCCAGCGCGCGCGACGCCCTCCTGTCTCGCGGAGGCGGAGATGTGCGAGGCCGCCTCTCCTCGCCGCCTCTCCTCTATCCTCGCGCCCATGGCGACCCGCCCGCCCGTCCTGCTCCGCCTCGCCGGCGCGCTGGAGACCCGCCCCGTCAAGCTCGTCCTCTCGATCCTGATCCTCGTCTCGGTCCTGCCCATCCCGGCGCTCGACGACGAGCTCCGGCCGTATTTCCTCGGGATCTTCGGGGTGGAGCTCGTCCTCCGCGCCGTCCTCCTCCGGCACCAGCGGCAGGGGCCGCACGGGCGCGGGACGCCGCGCCTCGACGTCCTGCTCTTCGCGTTCGACGTCCTCGCGTGGATGAGCTTCCTGCCGCTCGAGCAGCTGCTCGACGCGCACGCCGCCCACGCCCTGCCCATGCTGCGGCTCTCGCGGCTCTTCCTCCTCCTGCGCTTCACCCGCGAGATCGCGCTCGACTTCTACGCGATCATGACGCGGCGCGAGCTGCTCGAGCAGTTCGGGCTCGTCACGCTCGCCGTCTGGGGGCTCGCGTTCGGCGCCGCCGTCCTGCTCGGCCACCTCGGGATCACGCACGACTACGACGGCCGCGGCCCGGCGCCCGACGTCTCCATCCTCGACCGGATCTGGTGGTCGTTCCGGCAGCTCGAGAGCGCCGACAACCTCGTCGAGCACCTCCGGGTGCACCCCGTCGTCGCCGTGATCTCGCTCGGGCTCACGATCGTGGGCGTCTTCGTCACCTCGTTCATCATCGGCATCGGCGCGAACGTGATCGAGCAGGTCGTGCGCGCGGCGCGCCGGCGGCCCGTCGGCTACGCCGGGCACACGCTCGTGATCGGCCCCGTGCACGGGGCCGAGATCCTCGTGCAGGAGTTCGTCCGGCTCTACGAGCGGCACCGGGCCCTGCGCAGCCTGCGGCTCGCGGAGGTGTGGCAGTGGCTCGTCCGCCGCGGGCCCCCGCCGACCCGGCACGCGCTCCCGCGCATGGCGCTGCTCGGCACCGAGGACGACCCGCCGCCGTACCTCTACGCGCCCGGCATGCGCTGGGTCGAGTACCGCCAAGGCGACAGCGCGCAGCCCGAGGCGCTCGGGCGCGTCGGCGCCGGCGGCGCGAAGCGGGCGCTCCTCCTCGCGCGGCCCGACGCGGGGCCGGACGCGGACGCCGTGACCGCCATGGCGCTCTCCTCGTTCCGCGCGCAGAACCGCCGGGGCCACGTGTTCGTGGAGGTGCACGAGAGCAGGAACCGCGAGCTCCTGGAGGCCGTGGGCGGGCCGGGGACGTACCCGCTCGACATGCCGCGCGTGCTCGGCCTCTTCCTGTGCCAGCACCTGATCACGCCGGGCGTCGAGGCGCTCTACGCCGACCTCATGACCGCCGACGGCTCGGAGTTCTACACGCACATCTTCCTCGGCGAAGGCGAGGCCCGCGCCGTCGCCGCCCTCGGCGACGGCCGGAGCGGCGAGATCTCGTTCTCGCGGATGGCGCAGGCGGCCTACCAGAAGAGCGTGATCCTCGCGGGCGTCTTCCTCGGCGACCACGTGCCGCGCCGCAGGGAGGGCGAGCTCGTGCCGATGGAGGGCCTCGCGCCGTGGCTGAACCCGGCCCTCGACCCGCCCGAGGGCTCGCCGGCGCGGGCGCTCGGCGCGCGGGCGGGCCGGGTGCCCGCGGCGCGGCTCCGGGGGCTCATCGGCGTGACGGCGACCTACACGCCGCTCCGGCGCTACGGGCGGGAGCTGCTCATGGGGCGCGGCGTCGCGGCGGCCGCGGAGGCGGAGCCCGGCGAGGCCGCGCGCGCGTGGGCCGGGCGGCTCTCGCTGCGCCGCGGGCACCTCCGGCGGGTGCTGATCGTCGGCTACAGCGCCGCGCTGCCGTCGCTGCTGCACGCGCTCGGGCAGTTCGTCCCCGGCATCGAGGTGACACTCGTCCTCGGGGAGCGCGGCGACGAGCGGATGCCGCTCCCCGAGCGCCTCGCCTCGCTCGGCCTGGCGCTCGCGCCGGACGGCCCGCCCCCGGGCCAGGAGGGCGCGGCGCTCGCGCTGCCGCGCGGGGGCCGCGCGACGGTGTACACGCAGCGCGGGCAAGACCTCGCCTCGCTCGCGGTGCGCTGCGCCGGCCGCGGGGCGCCGCCTGGCGCGGCGGTGTTCCTGAGCGAGCCCGAGGGGCTCGATCGCGACGCGCGGACGGCGATGCGGCTCATCCGCTTCGCGCGGGCGCTCGAGAGCCGGGAGCTCGCCCACGGCGGGCGGCTGCACGTGCTAGCGGAGTTCTCCTCGGTGGCCAAGGGCGAGCACGTCCGGCGCCTGCTCGACGCCGGCAAGTGCGGCTTCGCCGGGCCGGATCGGCTCCGGCTCAGCCTGGTCAGCACGGAGCGGATCAAGAACTACTTCATGGTGCACAGCGCCTTCGTGCCCGGAGTAACGGCTCTTTACGAAGAGCTCCTCGGCGAGGGCGGGCAGGACCTCGTGCGGCTCGACGCGCCGCCGCGCGCGCAGGCCGCGGGCGCGCTCCGCTTCGACGAGCTCCGGGGGGCGCTCGAGCTGCGGGGCGCGATCCCGATGGCCCTCGAGCTCGACGACGGCGCGGTCCTCCTGAACCCGGAGCCGGGCGCGGCGTTCCCGGCGGCGCGGATCCGCGCCGTGTACGCGCTCGCGCGGAGCCCGGACTGGCTCGCCGGCGACGCCCGGCCGCCGGGCAACGCCGCGGAGGGTGATCCCAGGCACGAACGGGAGGCGCCGGGCAGCGCTTGAGCGGCGCGCGCCGCCCTTTTTCTGTGTGCCCGGAGGTCTGCGCGCGGTACTTTGCGGGCGAAGCCGCGTATCCTGGGGTGGTGCCGGAGCGCCCCGACCTCGAGTACGTCGTCCCGATCCTCGCGCGGGAGCTCCGCGGCGCGGCCGTGGCTCGGGCCCGCGCCGACAGCCCGGTCGTGCTGCGCATCCTGCTCCCGGAGCGCCTCGACGAGCTCCTGCCGGGCGCGACGATCACGCGTGTGACCCGGAGGGCGCACGCCGTGGTGCTCGAGCTCGCCGGGGCGCGGGCGCTCGACCTCGTGATCTCCCCCATGCTGGCGGGGCGGTTCTCGATCGCGCCGCCGGGCGAGCAGCGCATCCCGACCGATCTCGCCTTCGCGCTGACGCTCGCGGACGGGCGCGAGCTCCGGTACCGCGACGAGGTGCAGATGGGGAAGGTGTACGTGATCGCGCGGGGCGACTACGACAAGATCCCCGGGCTCGGGCGCGTGGGCCTCGACGTCCTCGATCCCCGGGTGTTCACGCGCGAGGCGTTCCGCGCCGTCGCGCGCGGGCGGCGCGATCCGGTGAAGGACCTCCTGATGGACAAGGCGGCGCTCGACGCGATGGGGAACGCGTACGCCGACGAGGCGCTCTTCGAGGCGAAGATCCACCCGAAGGTGTCGGTCAAGAGCCTCTCCGAGGAGACGCTGGACCGCCTGCACGGGGCGATCGTGCGGGTCGTCGGCGACGCGACCCGGATCATCGCCGAGCGGGCGCCGGCGCTCGACGAGAAGCTGCGCGATTTCCTGAAGGTCCGCGGGCGCCCGGGCCAGCCGTGCCCGCGCTGCGGCGACAAGCTCCGGCGCGCGCCCGTGCATGGCCACGACGCGATCTACTGCCCGAGCTGCCAGCCGGAGGAGCGGAGGGGCGCCGCCGGCGAGCTCCGGCGCGTCAAGCGCGAGCCGGGGTGAAGCGGCCGCTCCAGCGCGCCTCCCCCAGCGCCTCCCCCAGCGCCGCCCGCTGAGCCGTCAGCGCCGCGTCAGAGACCGCCCTCGTCGGAGAAGGTGAGGACGGTGCGGCCGTTCGGCCTGAGCACCCCGTCCTCGATGGGGCAGGGGCGCCCGGTGAGCTGTGGCGCTCCGCGCCGCCGTACGTACCGGTGTGGTGTGCGGGCGCGCGGGCGCAGCACGGAGCATGTTGCCGGCGCTCAACGGGCCTCGTGCTGCGGCCACGCTCAGAGATGCGGGCACCGCGTTTGCACTGGAGGCGCCATGAAAGGGGGTTGTCATGAGAGAACAGCAGCGTCAGCAGACGAGTCAGGAGGTCTCCACGGCCGGGCCGCAGCAAGGCAAGCAGAGCGGTCAGACGGCGGGACAGGCGCCCTCGCAGGCCGCCGGCGGCGGGCAGTCGACCGGGCTGCAGCGCCAGCAGGGAGGCAGTCAGCTCGGGCGGTACGGCGCGGCGCGCGGCGGCTTCGGCCCGTTCTCGATGATGCGCCGGATGATGGAGGACATGGATCGCCTGTTCGAGGAGTTCGGCTTCGGCGGCGTGCTCTCGCCGCTCGGCCAGCCCCGTTCGCTCGCTCCGCAGGGCGGCGGGCGGTCCCTGTCGTCGTCCGTCGGCGGCCTCTGGTCACCGCACATCGAGGTGAGCGAGCGCAGCGGCCAGCTCGTCGTGAAGGCCGATCTCCCGGGCGTGGCGAAGGACGACGTCCGGGTGGAGCTGCTCGAGGATGCCTTGCTCATCGAGGGCGAGCGCCGGCAGGAGCACCAGGAGCAGCGCGAGGGCGTCAGCTACACCGAGTGCAGCTATGGCTCCTTCGCGCGCACCATCCCGGTGCCCCAGGGCGTGCAGCCCGACGACGTGAACGCCACGTTCGAGAATGGCGTGCTCGAGATCGCCCTGAAGCTGCCGCAGCAGCAGCAGCGCGGGCGCACGGTCCAGATCAAGGCCGGCGGCGCTTCTCCGGCGCAGGGGACGGGCACGAACGGCAATCAGGCGATGCCCGAGAAGGGGCAGCAGCCTAGCTAGGTCAACGGGGTCCCGGCGCGGGTGGGCGGCGGCTCGTCGCCGCCCGTCCATGCCCGGGCGGAGGATACATCATGATAAGCTCCATGGTTCGAAACTGGTGGGTGCCGGTCGTCCGCGGCGTCCTCGCGATGATCTTCGGCGTGCTCGCGATCGCCATGCCGCAGATCAGCCTCTATGCGCTGGTCCTGCTCTTCGGCGGGTACGCCCTGGCGGAGGGCGTGACGAACCTCCTCGGCGCGGCCCGCGGCGGCTACGAGGAGCAGCGGTGGTGGGTGTTGCTCCTCGAGGGGATCGTGAGCATCGGCGTCGCGCTCATCACGCTGCTCTCGCCCGGCATCACCGCCGTCGCGCTCGTCCTCTGGATCGGCGCGTGGGCGGTCGTGACGGGCGTGCTCAAGATCGCCGCGGCCGTCCGGCTCCGCAAGCTCATCGAAGGGGAGTGGCTGCTCGGCCTCGCCGGGGTGCTCTCCATCGCCGTCGGCGTGCTCCTGTTCATCGCTCCCAAGGCCGGCGCGCTCGCGCTGGTCATCTGGATCGGCGCCTATGCGCTCGTCTTCGGCGTGTTCCTGATCGCGCTCGGCCTCCGGATGCGATCCCTCTGCGCCGCCGCGGTGGGCAGCGGAGCCGGTCCTCTCCACCACGGGACCTGAGCCGCGTGGTAAGGTGAGCGTCGACGCGTATGATCCAGATATTCGGCACCGCCAAGTGCAAGGCGACGCGGGCAGCGCAGCGGTTCTTCGCGGACCGGCGCATCAAGGTGCAGGTCGTCGACGTGCGCGAGAAGGGCCTCTCCAAGGGGGAGCTCGCGAGCGTGGCGCGCGCTGTGGGCGGCATGCGCGCGCTCTACGACGCGGACGGCGCGCGGGTGAAGGAGCGCGGCCTCCAGCACCTCGGCCCGAGCGAGGCGCGGATCGCCGAGCTCCTCGCCGAGGATCCGCTGCTGCTCCGCACGCCCATCGTGCGCGACGGCGCGCGCGCCGCGGTCGGCGCGGCCGAGGCGACGTGGAAGGCCTTCGCGGAGGCCGCTAAAGCCGGGTAGCGCCGGAGCCGTTCGGGGAAGTCCGCGCCCGGCGCGAGTCGACGCGCACGGCAGCCCGAGGTAGGATCACGTCCATGAAGCTCGCCATCGACCTGTCCCCTTCCCAGGCTGACCGCCTCCGCGAACGCGCGAAGAGCCTCGGGCTGCAGCCGGAAGAGCTGGCGCGTGCCGCTGTGGCCGATCTGCTGACCATCCCGGATGACGAGTTCCGCGATGCTGCCGAGGTCGTCCTCCAGAAGAACGCGGAGCTGTACAGGCGGCTCGCCTGAGCATGCGTTATTTGACCTTACCCGACGTCATCTTCCTCCACGAGCGGGTCCTTGAGGCGAGCGGCGGCGCGGCGGGCGTGCGCGACCTTCGTGCGCTCGAGGCCGCTGTGGCCCAGCCGAAGGCGACCTTCGGAGGTGAGGATCTTTATCCCACCGCCCTCGCCAAGGCGGCGACGCTTTGTTTCTCGCTCGTGCAAGGCCACCCGTTCGTCGACGGGAACAAGCGCGTGGGCCACGCGTCGATGGAGGTCTTTCTCATGCTGAACGGCTACTGCCTCGACGCGGACGTCGATGAGCAGGAGCGCATCATGCTCGCGCTTGCCTCCGGCTCTCTACCTCGTGACGGATTGCTCGCGTGGCTGGAGCAACATGCTCGTCGACGGGAGCGGCCTGCCTGACGAGGCACGGCAACCCGCAGCCTGCGGCGGCGATCACAGGCCAGCCAGCGCGTCGGGTCGTAGCGCTCACGTCACCTCGCTACACGTGGGGCAGGAAGAGGCCCTGACCTAGGCCGCCGTCGACGGGCAGCTCGGCGCCGGTGGTGAAGGTCGCCTCGAAGGCGAGGAACAGCACCGCGCGGGCCACCTCGTCGGGGGAGCCGATGCGCTTCATGGGGGTGACGTCGTTGCCCTCCTTCCCGAGAGACGCGAGCAGCTTCTCGGAGGCCCCGGCGATGCCCATCGTCGGCGTCTTGATGAACCCCGGGCTCACCGCGTTCACGCGGATCCTCCGGGGCAGGAGCTCGGCGGCGAAGGCGCGCGTGAACGCGCGGAGCGCGGCCTTCGACCCGGAATAGGCGCTCATGCCGGCGGTGCCCCCGTCGCTCGCGGCGGAGGTGGTGACGACGATGGATCCGCCGTCCCGGATCAGCGGCGAGAGGCGATGCACCGTGAAGAAGGCGCCGTTCGTGTTGATGTCGAAGGTCTTGTCGAACGAGGCCTCGGTCACCAGATCGAACGGCCCGAGGCTCGCAAAACCGGCGTTGACGAACAGGAGGTCGATCGCGCCGAGCCTGTCTCTCACGATCGCGCCGAGCGCGTCGATGTCCGAGAGGCTCGACGTGTCGGAGCGCACGACGTGCGCCTCTGGACCGAGCTCACGCCGCGCCGCCTCGAGGTTGGCCTCGTTCTGGCCGGTGAGCAGCACCTCGGCGCCCCCGTCGAGGAGCGCCTTGACGGTGGCGAGCCCCATGCCGTGGGGCCCGCCGGTGACGACGACCTTCTTTCCGGCGTAGCGATTCATGATGTGTCCTTTCAGCAGCTCAGGCGCCCTGACGGAGCACCTTGATCAGCGCGGAAGGCCCCTCGTTTCCGTACCCTGCGTCGACTCCCTTCCTGAAGAGCGCCGAGGCGAACGCCGGGAGCGTGGGATCGATCCCCGCTTCCCGGGCCTGACGCAGGAGGAGGTCGAGGGCCCGCGCGCAGAGCTCCAGCGTGGCCTCGGAAGACTCGTACGTCCCGGCCTGGATGGAGTCTGCGTCCTGCTTGATCATCGCGCCGACGGCCGGAGCGACGTCGGCGAACATGGCGCCGAGGTCGGCCACGCGGAGGCCCTCGGCCTCGATGATGCGCGCGCCGTGGTAGAAGCCCACGAGGCCCGAGAACACGTGCGAGAGGAACGCGAGGTCCACGGCGGACGCCGCGCCGACCTTCTCCCCGAGGTACGTCACGGTCCCGGCCATGCCCTCGAGCAGCGGCTTGCTCTTCCGGAACGCCGTCTCCGAGCCCGAGGCGAGGATGGTGCTCTCGGGCCGCCCGATCTGGCTCGGGATCGCGAGGATGGCGCCGTCGAGGTAGTCGGCGCCGCGCTTCCTCGCCCAGGCCTCGGCGTCGCGGGCCTCCCGCGGGCTCCCCGTGCTCAGCTGGACGAGCACCTTGCCCGCGAGCGCGGCGGCGGCCTCCGGGGCCTCCAGCGCGCCGTACGTCGACGGATAGTCGGTGACACAGACGACGACGACCGCGCTCGCCTGCACCGCGTGCGCCGGGCTCGACGCCAGCGCCGCGCCCTCCGCGGCGAGCGGCTCGGCCTTCGCGCGCGTCCGGTTCCAGGCGGTGACCCGGGCGCCGCGCTGGAGCAGCGCGCGGGCGAGCGCGATGCCCATGGAGCCCAGGCCGAGGATCGAGACATCACCGAGAGCGTTGGTTTCTTTCATGCCGCCATGGTTGCGGCCTGCGAACCCGGCCGTCGCGCACGTTTGGACGCGCGGAGAGCACGTTCGGACGACCGTGTCGGGGCGGCCGGGTCGGGCGCGGCGGCCGGGTCCGACGAGGCCGGGCGAGGCGGCCGGGTCGGCCGAGGCGGCCCCGGAGCCGACGAGACCGGGCGAGGTGGCCCGGCCGCGTGGCGCGCGGCCCGGCGCCGGTGGATACTCGTGCGGGATGCAAGCCACCGGACGACAGGAGCAGGCCGCGAGCGCGCCGCGCCCCCACCTCGGGCTCCGCCTCGACGTGCGCACGACCGCGCCGGGTGTGGTCGCGATCGAGCCCGCGCTCGACCATCGGCTGAAGATCCACGCCGGCTCGCCGGTCCGAGGGTTCTGCGGCCGCTCGCGGTTCGTCTACACGCGGGGCGACGTCGACGTCCTCCCCGCCGGGTTCTCGGACGCCTGGCACGAGGACGACGCCAGCACCTCGCTCGTCTTGCAGCTGTCCCCTTCGCTCCTGCGCCGCGCGGCGGCGGACATGGGGCTCGATCCCGACCGCGCCGGCCTCGAGCTGCAGCACCAGATCAGGGATCCGCAGATCGAGCACATCGCCTGGGCGCTCGACGCCGAGCGCAGGGCGGGCCACCCGAGCGGCGTGCTCTACACGGAGAGCCTGGGCATCGCCCTCGCGGTGCACCTGCTCGGCCGCTTCCGGGCGTCGAGCAGCCTGCCGCGCGGGCTGTCGAAGCCGCAGCTCGGGCGCGTGACGGCCTACATCGAGGAGCACCTCGATCAGGACCTGTCCCTGGACCGGCTGGCCGGCGTCGCCGAGGTCAGCACGTCCCACCTCAAGACCCTGTTCAAGCGGTCGACCGGCCTGCCGGTGCACGAGTACGTGATCCAGCGCCGGGTGGAGCGCGCGAAGGCGCTGCTCCTGCGCGGCGATCGGCCGGCCAGCCAGGTGGCGCTCGAGGCGGGGTTCGCGCACCAGAGCCACATGGCGCGGTGCATGCGCCGCGTCCTCGGCGTGACGCCGGCGTCGGTGGCGCGCAGCGCGCGCGCCCGCTGACCCGCCGGCGCGCGCCCGGAGCGCCGCTCACACCTGCTGCGTCGGCATGATGGTGACGTGCGACAGGTTCACGTGGCGCGGGAGGCCGACCGTGAAGGCGATCGTGCTCGCCAGGTCCTCCGCCGTGAGCCACGTGATCTGCTTCTTGGCGCCCGCGATCCACTCCTTGGCCGCCTCGTTGGTCATGTGGCCCTGGAGCTCGGTGTCGACGAAGCCGGGCTCGATGACCGAGACGCGGACGTGTTTGGGGCCGAGCTCGGCCCGCAGGTTGCGCGAGAGGTGGGTGACCGCCGCCTTGGTGGCGCAGTAGACGGCGAAGGTCGCGAAGACGCCGTGCGCGGCGACCGAGGAGACGTTGATGAGATCCGAGGGCCCACCCTTGGCCGCGGCCGCGACCAGCGGATCGACGAACGCGTCCACGACCCGCATCGCGCCGGTGACGTTGACCTCGATCATCTGCTCGAAGTCGGCGACGCGGTGCTCCTCGACGCCGGACGGCAACATGACGCCGGCATTGTTGATCACGAGGTCGACGGTGCCGAGCTCGCCAGCGATCACCCGCGCCGCCTCGGTGACGGCCGTCTTGTCCTTGGCGTCGGCGACGATCGGGAGCGCGCGCCCGCCCGCGGCGCGGATCCGGGCGGCGAGCGACTCGAGGCGGTCCTTGCGGCGCGCGAGGAGCGCGACGGCCGCGCCCTGCGCCGCGAGCTTGCGCGCGGTGGCTTCACCGATACCGCTGGAGGCCCCGGTGACGACGGCGATACGACCTGAGAGAGAGAGAGTCTGGGACATGGTGTCTGCTCCTGGCTGGGTTCCCCGCTTCGGGGGTGACCGCAATCTGGATCTTCGCGGCGAGGATAGGAAGACGAGCGGCGAACCTAGGACTGGCAATCCCTGGATACGGGAGCGCGGGTGGTGCATGGTGACCCCATGCCCGAGGCGCGCGCGATCGTGAGCGACAGGCGGAGCGAGCTGGCGGATTTCCTGCGAGGGAGGAGGCAGCGCGCCGCGCCGATCGCGGGCGGCGCGTCCGCGGGCAAGCGGCGGCGCACGCCGGGGCTGCGGCGCGAGGAGCTCGCGCAGCTCGCGGGGCTCAGCGTCGACTGGTACACGCGGCTCGAGCAAGGGCGCGACGTCAACCCGTCGCGCGAGACGCTCGAGGCGATCGCGCGCGTGCTGAAGCTCGACGACGACGAGCGAGGCCACCTCTTCTACCTGGCGCGGCCCGAGCACGCCGGCGTCGCGGGGCGGCCTCTGGCGCGGCAGGAGCGGCCCGAGCCGGCGATGGCGCGCGCCCTCGAGGCGATGCGCGTCCCGGCGCTCGTCATCAGCCCGCGGTACGACGTGCTCGCGTGGAACAGGGCGGCGTGCCGCCTGCTGGTGGACTTCGGCGACGTCCCCCCGCGGAGGCGCAACCTGCTCTGGATGACCTTCCAGCACGCGGGCTTGCGCGCGCGTTACGCGGACATCGGTGTGGTCGAGAAGGAGGCCGTGGCCGGCTTCCGCTTCGACGCGAGCTCGTACGTGGGGGCTCCGGAGTTCGACGCGCTCATCGCGGATCTGCTCGAGACGAGCGAGGTGTTCCGGACGATCTGGGCGCGCCACGAGGTCCGCGCCAAGGTGAGCGGCATCAAGGCATTCCGTGTCGAGGGCCGGGGCGCCGGCAGCCGCGGCGCCGACGGCGAGCCGCTGCTGCTCGAGTGGCACACGCTCGCGTCGACGACGGCGAGCAGGCAGCTGCTCGTCTACTACACGGCGCGCGCCGCGGGCGGGCCCGAGGACGAGCGCCGGCTCGCGGCGCTGTGTGAAGGCGACGGCGGATGAGCGATCAAGGCGGAGAGCCCGCTCGTCACGGCGGCGGCGCGCCCGGCCGCTCCGCCGGCGACGGCGGCTCGTCCTCTGGCGAGGCCGGCGGCGCCGCGGCGGGCTCGGGCGGCGCATCGCCCTCCGGCGGGGCCGGCGGCGGAGGTGGGGGCGGCGGGAGCTCGGGTCCGGCCGGCGGCTCCGGCCCGGCCGGCGCTGGATAGGTGAGATCATCACAGGTCGCGCCGAGGCTGCCGACCGCGTCGTTATAATAGTTCATCGCGTCGAGCGCGTGCCCGTGGGCGCTCTCCTTGGCCGGCCTCGAGAGCCCCCCGAGCACCACGCCGGTCACGGCCACGGCGATCCCGGTGCCGAGGAAAGCGGCCATGGCGCCGTTGTCCTTGTCGTAGAAATAGAGCCCTGCGAACCCGCCGAGGCCCGCGATCCCGAGCACCGCCCCGAGCGTGGAGTACGTCGTCGCCGACCGGCCGCTCCGCGCGGCCTCGCGCGCGTGCTCGCGCGCCTCGGGCACGCAGCGCACGAACTGCTCCAGGCCGTCGTAATGGTAGCTCTCTGCCACCTTCTGCCCGCCGGCCCACAGCGCGAACCCGTTGTCGTAGCTCGCCGTGAGCTCGCCCCGGGCCACGTAGCGCGGGGCGTAGAGCGTGCGGCCGCTGGTGCAGCCGAGCAGCGCGCAGCCGAGCACACACGCCGTCGCGGCGGCAGGCGCCGCGGTCCAGGGACCCTTCGCGCGGCTCACGGCGACAGCCTTCCCGCCGTCGCCGCAGCGCACTGCGACCCCGGCGTGCGCGTCAGGTCGTTGTAGGCGTTCACGCGGTCGAGCGTCAGGGCCGTCTCCTCCTCGGCCTCCGTGCGCCCGAACGACAGCCCCACGGCCACCGCGGGCAGCGCGGCGAGCGCGAGCACGGCGGCCGAGACGAGCACGACGGCGACCGCCTCGCTGCCGCCGCCGCTGCCCCTCGCGCCGCTGCCTCGGGGCGTCGCGCTGCCGCCGGTCCCGGCGCTGCCCCCCTTCGACGGGGACGCGGGGACCCGCACGACGCTCCCGGGGGCCCGGTGGATGTGCGGGCGCGGCGGCGCCACGCCGCGCCTCACGACGACGATGGGAGGGCCGTAATAGACCGGCACCCAGAAGCCCCCACGGACGCTCACGCGCGAGGACGAGGCGCTCGGCGGAGGCGGAGGCGCCGCCCCGTCGGGCCCTTCCTCGCCGCCCGTCAGGCACTCCGGCGTGTCCCCCCCGCCGACCTCCATCACCACCTCTCCGCCGCGGAACACCGGGCGCGCCCGCCCGTCCGCCGGTGGCACGTAGTCGGAGACGTACGATGCGCAGCCGGACAGCGCGCCGAGCGCGAGCACGCCAAGGGCGCTGTGCGCGCCGGAGAAGAAAGGTCGAGGAAACTTCACGGGGTTCGCGCGATGATACGCGCTCCGGCGCCGCCCTGCCTACGGACTCAGCAGGATCTCCTCGCCCGAGCGCTTCCCGCGGGGCGCTGGAACGCACGAGACGACCTCGACCGCAACGGGCGAGGGTGGCAATACGGACACTGTGTGGCAATTTGCCACCCCCACATCGGGGCATCCGGCCGAAACACGCTTGAAACCCGGCGGGAGCCCCTTGGCCCACGGGTTGCCAAGGGGAGTGGGCTTCCAGGATGGTTCCCGCTCCCGTGTTCCCGCGGTTGGTGGCGATCGGAGGCGCCGAAGACAAGGAGGGCGAGCGCGCGATCCTGCGCGAGTTCGTGCGCCTCTCGGGGGGCGAGGGCGCCTCCATCGTCGTCATCCCCTCGGCCAGCGAGACGCCCGACGTGGTCGGCGAGCTGTATCAGCGGATCTTCCAGGAGCTCGGCGCGCCGGAGGTCTCCGTGCTCACCATCGCCGCCCGCGACGACGCCCGCAACGAGGCGGCCATGCGGCAGGTGGAGCGCGCGACTGGCACCTTCTTCACGGGCGGCGACCAGCTCCGCATCATGAACCGGCTCGGCGGCACCGGGGTGGACACGACGCTCCACCGGCGGTGCGAGGAGGGCATGGTCGTCGGCGGCACGAGCGCCGGGGCAGCGGTCATGTCGTCGACGATGATCGTCGAGGGCGAGACCAAATCTCCCCGGGCCGGCGCGGTGCGCACCGGCCCTGGCCTGGAGCTCCTGCCCGGCGTCATCATCGATCAACATTTCGCGCAGCGGGGCCGCATCGGCCGGCTGCTCTCCGTCATCGGCCTGTTCCCTCATTACCTTGGCGTCGGCATCGACGAGGACACGGCCATCGTCGTCCAGGGACACCGGGCCACCGTGATCGGGAGCGGCGCCGTCACCATCGTCGACGCCGGCGGCGCCTCGTTCAACGACGCGGTGGACACCCCGACGGGAGCCTGCATCACCCTCTGCGAGGTCACCCTGCACTCGCTGCCTCACGGCCGCAGCTTCGATCTGCTCGAGCGAAAACCGATCCTCGACTCCCAGTGAACCGACATCAACCCTGAGCTAGTCCCATGCGCATCCTCAGCATCCGTACGCTCCACGGTCCCAACGTGTTCGCCAGCTGGCCGGTCCTCCGCATGACCCTCGACCTCGAGGGCCTCGCCGAGACGAGCAGCGCGGAGGTCCCCGGCTTCGTCGACGCTTTGCTCGCCCTCCTCCCGGGCCTCGGCGAGCACCACTGCTCGCGGGGCAGGCCGGGCGGCTTCGTCGAGCGGCTCCGGGAGGGCACCTACTGGGGCCACATCATCGAGCACGTCGCGCTCCAGCTGAGCGAGCCGGCGGGCATCGGGGTCACCTACGGCAAGACGGTCTACGCCGGGGCGCCTGGCCTCTACGACGTGGTCGTGGAGTTCGAGAACGAGGCCGCCATGCGCGTCCTGCTCGAGGGCGCCTTCGAGCTCGTCACCGCCGTGCTCGAGGGGCGATCGTTCGACGTCGCGGCCAGGGTCGCCGAGGCCGCGAGGATCGCCGAGGAGACGGCCCTCGGCCCGAGCACGCGGGCCGTGGTCAAGGCGGCCGAGAAGCGGGGTATCCCCTGGTCGCGCCTCAACGACGAGAGCCTGCTCGTGTTCGGTTACGGCAAATACCGTCGCTTCGTCCAGGCCACCACCTCGTGCCGCACGAGCTTCGTCGCCGTCGAGATCGCCGGCGACAAGCAGCTCACGAAGCAGCTGCTCGAGCGGGCAGGGGTGCCGGTGCCGCGCGGGATCGTGGTGGGGACCGCCGACGAGGCGGCGCGGGCGCTCGGCCAGCTGCGCGCGCCCGTCGTGGTCAAGCCCCTCGACGGCAACCAGGGAAAGGGCGTGTCGCTGAACCTCTCGTCCGAGGCCGAGGTGCGCGCGGCGTTCGAGATCGCCTGCGTGTACCGGCCGCGCGTGCTCGTGGAAGAGATGGTGAGCGGGCGCAACTACCGGGTGCTCGTGGTGAACGGGCGGATGGTCGCGGCGAGCGAGCGGCTGCCGGCCCACGTGGTGGGCGACGGGCAGCACACGGCGTCCGAGCTCATCGCGCTGGAGAACCAGAACCCCTTGCGGGCCGACGGGCATAACGGCGTCCTCACGAAGATCGTGGTCGACGACGTGGTGCGCGCCTGCCTCGCGAAGCACGGCCGCTCGCTCGACGAGGTGCCGGCGCGCGGCGAGCGGTTCATCCTGCGCGAGAGCGTCAACCTCTCGACCGGGGGCATCGCGCGGGACGTCACCGACGAGGTCCACCCCGACACGGCCCGCCTGTGCGAGCGGGCGGCGCGGGCCATCGATCTCGACATCTGCGGCATCGACCTCGTGGCCGACGACATCTCCCGTCCGCTCGGCGCCGGCGCGATGGGCGCGATCATCGAGCTGAACGCGGCCCCGGGCATCCGCATGCACGAGCACCCGAGCGAGGGGAAGCCCCGGGACGTGGGCGGCGCCATCGTGGAGATGCTCTATCCGCCGGGCACGCCGTCGCGTATCCCCATCATCTCGATCACGGGCACCAACGGCAAGACGACGACCACGCGCATGGTGGGGCACATCCTCGGCGCGACCGGCGCGACGGTGGGAATGACCACCACCGAGGGCATCTACGTCGGCGGCCGCTGCATCGAGGCGGGCGACACCACCGGACCGGGGTCGGCCCGCGCGATCCTGTTCGATCCCACGGTGGACATCGCGGTGCTCGAGACGGCCCGCGGCGGCATCGTCCGGCGGGGGCTCGGCTACGACTGGTCCGACGTCGCGATCATGACCAACATCGGGCCGGATCACCTGGGCCAGGACGGCATCGAGAGCGTCGACGACCTCCTCTGGATCAAGATGGTGGTCGCCGAGCGGGTGCGGGAGGGCGGCACGCTGGTGCTCAACGCGGAGGATCCGCTGCTCGCGGCGATCCCGCAGCACCGCCGGATGGCGAAGCTCTCGCGGAACATCGTCTTCTTCGCGCTCGACCCGGCGAACGCCGTGCTGCGGGAGCACGTCGAGCGGGGCGGCACGGGCTACACCCTCAGGAGCGGCTGGATCGTGGAGCTGCAAGGCATGGTCGAGCGGCACATCGTGCCGGCGGCGAACATCCCGGCGACCTTCGGGGGCGCGGCGCTCTTCCAGGTGGCGAACGCCATGGCGGCGGTCGCGGCCTGCCGCGCGCAGGGGGTTCCGGTCGAGACCATCGCCCGGGCGCTCCAGGCCTTCGACGCGTGCGGCAAGAACCGCGGCCGCACGAACCTGTACCAGCTCGAGGACAACTACGTGCTGATCGACTATGGCCACAACCCCGGCGCGTTCCGGGCGACATGCGCCCTCGCGGCCCAGTGGGAGGGGCGGAGGATCACCGGCATCGTGAGCCTGCCCGGGGATCGCTCGAACGCGCTCCTGGAGGCGTGCGCCTGCGAGATCGCGAATGGCGGGTTCCACCGCATCATCTGCAAGGACGACGGCGACCTTCGGGGCCGCGCGCCCGGGGAGGTCCCGGCGCTCCTGCAGCGGGTCGTGGCGGAGGTGCAGCCGGGGCAGCTCTGCCAGGTGATCCCGGACGAGAGCGAGGCGATCGAGCACGCGCTCGCCACCGTGGAGCCGGGTGAGGTCATCGTGCTCTTCACCGAGGATGCGGCGCTGGTCGGAGAGATGCTCGTCCGGCTGGGGGCGGTGGCGGTGAGCGCGGTGCCCGAGCTGAGCTCCGGTATCCGGGGCCGCTCGCGGCGCCACGAGGACACCCACCTGGCGGTCTGATGTTCGTGCTCATCGAGGGGGGGGAGGTCTACGCACCGGAGCCGGCGGGCGCCGCGTCGGTGCTCGTGGCCGGCGATCGGATCGCCAAGGTAGGTCCGGTCGACGGCCGCGCGCTCGCCGCCCTGGGGCTCGAGGTCGAGGTGATCGACGCGCGCGGCTGCGTGGTCGTCCCGGGCCTGCTCGACCCGCACGAGCACCTGCTCGGCGGCAGCGGCGAGCGCGGCTTCGCGTCGCAGACGCCCGAGATCGCGCTGCGGGAGGTGGTGACGGCGGGCATCACCACGGTGGTGGGGTGCCTCGGCGTCGACACGACGACCAAGACCATGACGGGCCTCTTGGCCAAGGCCAAGGCGTTCAAGGAAGAGGGGATATCGGCGTACCTCTACTCGGGCGGCTACGACGTGCCGCCCGTGACCCTGACCGGCTCGGTGCGCCGCGACATGCTGCTCGTCGACGAGGTGATCGGGGCCGGCGAGGTGGCCGTCTCGGATCTCCGCAGCACCGAGCCGACCCTGGCCGAGCTCGCGCGGCTCGCGAGCGACGCTCACGTGGGGGGCATCCTCACCGGCAAGGCGGGTATCACGCACCTCCACATGGGCGACGGGCCAGGGCGGCTCGAGCCGGTGCGCCGCCTGCTCGCCGAGCACGACGTCGCGCCGGGGTGGCTTTACCCGACGCACGTCGAGCGGAGCGAGCCGTTGATGCGCGAGGCCATCGCGCTCACGCGGCAGGGGGTCACGGTCGATATCGACACCGTCGAGGAGGATCTCGGCAAGTGGCTGCGCCTCTTCTGCGACGAGGGCGGCGATCTCGCCAACCTGACGGTCTCGTCGGACGCCTCGATCCCGAGCCCGCGCACCCTGTTCGAGCAGGTGCGCGAGGTGGTGCGCGAGTTTGGCTTCTCTCTCGAGCGCGCGCTGCCGCTGGTCACGTCGAACACGGCGCGCGTCTTGAAGCTCGGCCGCAAGGGCGCGCTCCGGCCGGGCCACGACGCGGACGTCGTGGTGCTCGAGCGGGGATCTCTCGAGATCCTCGAGGTCATCGCGCGGGGGCGGCGGATGGTCAAGGCCGGGCGGCTCGCGGTGACGGAGCGGTTCCTCGAGCAAAGCAATCGAAAGGTCGAGCTGCATGGTCGGAAGTACAGGGAGCGCTGACGGGTCGAAGGGCGATCTCTCGGCGGGCGCGCCGCGCGCCGGCGGCGCGCTGGTGCTCATCGGGGGTCACGAGGACAAGACGGGCGAGCGGCAGATCCTGCGCGAGGTCGTGGCCGGCGCCCGCGGGCGTCCGATCGTGGTGGCCACGCTCGCGAGCGAGGTCGCGGGGGAGCTCTGGAGCGAGTACGAGCAGGTCTTTCGCGCGCTCGGCGCCGGCGACGTCAGGCACCTCGACATCGCCCAGCGCGGGGACGCCAACGAGGAGCGCTGGTGGAGGTCGATCGAGGACGCGGGGGGCGTCTTCTTCACCGGCGGCGATCAGCTCAAGATCACGAGCAAGCTCGGCGGCAGCTGCGCCGCGGACGCCATCGTCGGGCTCTACCGGCGCGGCGGCCTCGTCGCGGGCACCTCGGCCGGCGCGTCGGTCATGAGCGAGACGATGCTCGTGGGCGGGGCAGGCGAGGAGTCCGCGAAGGTGCGCGGCGCGGTGCGCATGGCGCCAGGCCTCGGGCTGGTCCGCGACATCCTCGTCGACCAGCACTTCGCGCAGCGCGGCCGGCTCGGCCGATTGCTGGGCGCCGTCGCGCACAATCCCCGCCTGCTGGGCGTTGGCGTCGACGAGGACACGGCCGCCGTGATCGACGCCGGCAGGAGCCTGCGTGTGCTCGGCTCGGGTGCGGTCTATGTCGTGGACGGGCGCGGCATCAGCCACACCAACCTTGTCGAAGAGCAGGAGGACAAGGTGCTCAGCCTTTTCGACGTGCGCCTCCACGTGCTCAGCGCCGGCGATGTGTTCGATCTCGAGACCAGGCGTCCGCTGGGCGGCTGAGCCCGCCGTGCGCTCGAGTGTGTCCTGTAGACGCCCGAGCGTGTCCTGGGGACCACGAAGTGGTATCCTGAGAGGCAAGACCCATGAAACAGCAAGTTCGATTGGCTCTGGCGTCGCTGCTCGCGGCAGCGTCGGCGAGCGTGGCGGGGCTGGCCTACGCGGATGTGGTGGTCGAGGGGGACGTATCGCCCGAGAACCCCACGGATCCCTGGGATCTCGGGTCGAGCCCCCTGGTGGTGAACACGATAAGCCATGACCCGGCGCGCGTGACCGTGTCCAACCGGGGGACGTTGATCTCCGCCGGCGCTTATGTCGGGCGAGCCTCGTACGGCACGGGCACCGTCGAGGTCCTCGGGTACGGATCGAGGTGGCTCAACAGCGGGTCCATCGAGATTGCCTTCGGAGATTCCGAGGGCGTCGTCGCCGTCCGCAGGGGGGCCCAGGTGACCACCGACGCGCTCGTGGTCGGCGCGGGGGCCGACTCCATCGGCAACGTGTTCGTCGAGGGCTACGACGCCACCCTGACGAGCCGGACCGACGTGTACATTCCCCGCCGGGGGGTTGGCCGCCTTGCGCTCAGGCAAGGGGCGAGCTTCTTCTCGAACAACACATCGCTTGGACGTTGCCGGTTCTGCCTGGGTATGGCCCTCGCCACGGGCGCGTGGACGCGGTGGGTGAACACGGGCGACTTCGCCGTGGGTGGTGGCGGCGTCGGCCGGCTGGACGTCTACGCGGCCGAGCTCTCCACCGTGAATGCGCGGATCGAGGGCGACCCCGGCATCGGTCGGACGTACGTGACCGTGAGCGGCTGGGGCGGAACCTGGACCAACCAGGGGCTGTTGCGCGTGGGGGTCGACATCCAGTTCGGTGAGTTCGCGGGTGAGGTCTCGGTCGGCGCGTACGGGACCCTGGTGACAGAGGACACGGAGATCCACTCGCGCGACGGTGGGGCCTTCGTCGCGGTGAACGACGTTTATGCGTCATGGATCAACAGCGGTGATGTGACGGTGCTCGCGTCTCGGCGCCAGTCCCCGTCGCTCGTCGTCGATGGCGGCGGGCTCGTTCGCGTCGGCGGCCTCCTCCGGTCCGCGCCGCTCGTTGAAGGTGAGCCCGACGAGGCGCCCTCCGTGCGCCTCGCGGACGGCGAGCTGGTCGCGGCTGGGATCGAGGTTGGGGCGGGCGACTTCGACTTTGCCGGCGGGCGGCTCAGCGCCGGCGTCTTCGTGGGTGATCTCGTCAACACGCAGGCCGGCGAGCTGGTCGTCGGGGACGCGTATTCCTCGACCGCGATCGCGGGCGCCTACAGCCAGGGCCCGGGCGCCGCGCTGCACATCACGGTCGGTGGCCCGGGCGCGGCGCCGATCCTGGACGTGGACGGCGACGTGAGCCTCGGGGGCGTGCTGGAGGTGGTCGCGGCGGAGGGATCGGCGCCGTTCCAGGCCGGGGATAACGTCGTCCTGCTCGGCTTCACCGGCGCGCTCTCGGGGGCGTTCGACGAGGTGAACATCGTGGTACCGCTCGCCGACGGGCTCGCCTGGGATACCTCCGCGCTGTACACGACGGGGGTGATCACCGTGGTCGCTGCGGGTTGAGCGCGGCGGCGTGGGGCCCTTTCAGGGCATGTTGTGTGGTCTTCCTACCACCTCTCTGCTGCTTCTCCCCGATGACACGGACACCACGCTTTGTCACCGCGCCTCCCGCGCCGCCTCCGTGTACCTCCGGACCATCGCCCGCAGCTTCTTGATCTGGAACTCCCCCCCGAGCCGCCGTATCTCCGCCACGAACGGTCCGAGCCGCGGGTCATCCCGCTCCAGCATCGCCGCCCGCTCGACCAGCGCCTTCACCCGCCCTTGGTCCGCCAGATCCAGGAGCGCCGCGAGCGCCTCCGCCGGCGGCGCGACGATCTCTCCTGTCCCCGCGCCCCCCGGGAGCCCCTCTCCCTCCCGCTCCTCCCCGGGCGCCGCCCCCGTCTCCTGCTCGTAGATCCACGCGATTCCGAGGTGCCGCCGCAGCTTGTCGAGCAGCTCGTCGGCGCGCACCGGCTTGGCGAGGAAGTCGTCGCCGCCCGCGCTCAGGCTCCGGTGCTGATCCGCCTCGAAGACGCTCGCCGACGACACGATGATGACGAGCCCGCGCCGCTCCGACGCTTCCCGGAGGCGCCTCACCATCTCGATGGCGTCCATGCCTGGCATCAGCAGATCCGTGATCACGGCATCCGCCCCGATCTCTGCCACCCTGGTCAGGCCTTCCTGCCCGTCCGCGGCCGCCGCGACCTCGAACCCGAGCGGCGTGAGGAGGTCCACCAGCACCGCCCGGTTCTCGGGCCGATCGTCGACCACGACGACCTTCTTCCGCGGCCCCTCGTAGCCCACCACCTTGCCGCGGGCGACGACCGCGGCGGCCTGCGCCCACGCCTCGGCCTCGGGCAGCCGCACGTCGAACCAGAACGTGCTGCCTCTCCCCGGCTCGCTGCGCACCTGGATCGCGCTGCCCATCAGCCCCACGATCCGCTGGCTGATCGCGAGCCCGAGCCCCGTCCCCTCGACGGCCCGCCGGCCGGTCCCCACCTGCTCGAACGGCAGGAACAGCCGCGCCGTCTGCGCCGCGCTCATGCCCGCCCCGGTGTCCTCCACCTCGAACCGCAGCGCCCGCACGGCCACCGCCTTTCGTTGCGCCGGCGCGCCGTCGAGCGCGTGCACCCGGAAGGCCACCCGCCCGGCCTCGGTGAACTTCACCGCGTTGCCGAGCAGGTTGAACAGCACCTGCAGCAGGCGCTTCTCGTCCCCCTGGACGGCGGCCGGCAGCTCGCCCACCTGCTCGTGGACGAACGTGATCCCCTTCTGCTCGGCGCGCACCCGGAAGATCTCGACGAGCCCCTGCACGAACGACTGGAAATGGAACGCCCTCGGGAGGAGCTCCATCTTCCGCGCCTCGATCTTGGACAGGTCGAGGATGTCGTTGATGAGCGTCAAGAGGTGCGTCCCGCATTGCTGGATCACCGAGATCCCCTGCGCCTCCCGCGCGCCCAGCGGCTGCGACCGCGCGAGGATCTGCGCGTAGCCGAGGATCCCGTTGAGCGGCGTCCGGAGCTCGTGGCTCATGTTCGCCAGGAACTCGCTCTTCGCGAGGTTCGCGGCGTCGGCGGCCTCCTTGGCGACCTTCAGCTCGGCGGTGCGCTCCTCGACGCGGATCTCGAGCAGCTGCGCCTGCTCGCGGAGGCGGTTCTCGCTCTCGCGCAGGTCGGCGGTCATCCGCGTCGCCAGCGCCATGGCCCGGCTGCGGGACGAGGCCAGCGACCAGGTGATCCAGAAGAGCAGCAGGCTGACCGCGGCGCCGAGCGCGAGCACCGTGGCGGGCAGGCGCTGGCCCGCGCCGATGTGCACCCCCGGGCGGCTGTGGAACGAGAGCAGCCAGGTCTGTCCCGCGATGTCGATCGAGAGCTCCCGGCTGTAGCGCGGCCGCGTCGCCGTCCGCCCGCGCGCCCGCGCGCCGGGCTCGCCGCCGTACATCACCTCGCCCTGGCAGGTGATCGTCAGCTCGAACATCTGCCGGATCGCGGCGGAGAGCGTCTCGTCGACGACACTCGCCGCCCGGAAGGGCGCGTACACGTACCCGATCAGCGCCGCCCGCCGCTGCGCGACGGTGTCCTGGGGCAGGTCGCGCCGGAACAGCGGCAGCGCCACCGTCAGCCCCGGCGTCCTCGTCGCGTCCTGCACGAGGATGATCCGCCCGCTCGCGGCGGCGCGCCCGGTGTCCCGCGCCGTCTCCAGCGCCGCGCGGCGCACTGGCTCGGAGCCGAGGTCGAGCCCGACGGCCTGGCGGTTCTTCTCGAGGGGCTCGAGGTACTCGATGACGAAGTGCTCGGGGCGCTCACCGGCCGGCGTGATCGCGAAGCGCTCGTACGTCGCCTCGGCCGGCCCCCGGGTCCGCCGCACCTCCTCCTCGTAGGCGGCTTTCTGCTCCCCGCGCACGTACCGCACGAACCCGACCCCGCTGAGGCCCGCGTAGTGCCGCGGCAGGTCGAGCATCTCCACGTAGAGCTTCCACTCCGGGTAGCTCACCTCGCGCATGGCGACGAAGAGCCCCTGCGACGCCCTCAGCCCGTGGATGTACGTCTCGATCCGGTGCGCGAGCGTCTCGGTCGCCTCCCGGGTCTGGTCGTCGAAGTAGGCCCGGGTCTCGTCCTCGACCTTCTGTCGCACGTACCGGAACACCAGCGCCGTGGCGGCCAGGCTGAGGAGCAGCACGAGGATCGCGCTCCGCGCCTGCAGGAAGATCCACATCGGACGAGCCCGAGACAGCATGTCTTGCCGGGAGCATACCGGAGCCGGCGGCGGGATCCGCGCGCAGCGCGGCCGCCTTCGGTGCTAAGGTTTTCCGCATGGTCCAGCCCTCCTCGGGAACGCCGCGGCCCCCCGGCCCCCCGCTGGTCGCGCCCACGGAGGAAGAATGGCGCGCGATGGCGCCGGCGGAGCGCGAGCGCCTGCTGGTGCAGATCCTCGACGCCCTGTCCGATCCGCGGCGCGCCATGGCCGAAGGCCGGCCTCACCACAAGGCCAAGGGCCGGGCGATCGACATGCTCACGCTGCATTTCGGCTCGACGGGGCGCGTCATCTACCTGGCCGAGGAGCTGGCGGTCCTCTACCCGGGGGAGGACGTGTTCGTCCCGGATATCCTTGCGGTGCTGGACGTGCCGCAGCCCGAGGACGATCCGCGGATGGCGTGGGTGGTGGCCGACGAGGGCAAGGGCCTGAGCCTCGTCCTGGAGGTGCTGCACCAGGGCAATCGAACCAAGGATCTGGTCGCCAACGTCGAGGTTTACGCGCGCCTGCGCATCCCGGAGTATTTCGTCTACGACCGGCTCCGCCAGCAGGTCCATGGCTACCGCCTGCCGGGCCCGGATGCTGGGCGTTACCAGCGCATCGTGCCGCAGATGGGCCGTTATACCTCGGCGGTGCTGGGGCTCGACCTGGCGGTCAGCGGCGGCAAGCTCCAGTTCTTCCATGGCATGGCCGAGCTCTTCGGCTCGGCCGACCTGATCGGCCGGCTCCAGGGCATGATGACCGATCTGGAGGCGAGGGCCGAGCAGGCGCAGGCGCAGGCCGAGCAGGCCATGGAGGGCCTGCGAGGGGCGATCCTGGCGGCGCTGCGCATGCGCGGGATCCCGTGCCCGGACGAAGCGCACGCCCGCGTCCACTCCTGTCAGGAGCCGGCGACGCTGCAGCGGTGGTTGCTGCAGGCGATGAGCGCCGGCAGCCTCGCCGACGTCTTCGCCGAGTAGCGAGCGCCTCCGGCGCGGCGCTGCGCCACTTCAAGCCACGTCCTCGCCGCGCTCGGCCCTCGTCGAGGCAACATCACGAGGTGTGTTGGACGCAGCGGCGGTAGGACATGAAAATGTCCACGCGCTCCGTGCCTCCGGCTACATTTTTCCTTCTACGGCGCACGCAGGAGAGCTCAGGGGGTGTGCCAGTCCCACTCGCCCTCCATGAATCGAACTATCGTGCGGGCCCCGGTGACATGGAACGACGTATTGAGCTACGCTGGCGTCCCAGGAAGATCCTGATGCTTTGCTTCATACCTCGATTCGCAGCTCGTCTGACCGGCATGGCCCTTGTTCCGCTCTGGCTATCGAGTTGCACCCTGCATGTCGGTGGCACTGGCGGAGAGGCTCCAGGACGGCCGGACGAGGCTGGAGCGACGGGAACGGATACGGGCCCGGGCGTGGACACGGACCCAGGCGTGGACACGGACACGGGCCCAGGCGTGGACACGGATACGGGTCCAGGCGTGGACACGGGCACGGGCACGGACGAGCCGGAACAGCCCTCTCAGCCCCCTCCGCCTGGCGAGGATCTCCCCGCGCTGTGCGACGCGGGCGACGCGTCGCTCATCGCTTGCTTCCGGTTCGAGGGGAGCCCCGACGACGACTCTGCGAACGGCTTCAAGCCCGAGCGATCGCGCGATCTGAGCTATGTGCCCGGCAAGGACGGCCAGGCGCTCAAGCTGGGGCGACGCGGTGACCTCCGCTTTCGTCACGACGCCGCGTGGGCCGCTGCCGCCATGACCATCGATGTCTGGATCAACCCGGCTTCCCTCCCGGAGGACACGCGGTATGCCGTGATCGACAGCGGCGGGAAGCCGTCCATCTTCCTGATGCCGGGCGGCGTGGTCCGCTGCACCATGGGGGTCGAGAGGAACGTCTCCGCCGGCGTCGTCGCAGGGAAGTGGACGCACGTCGCCTGTCTCTCGGACGGCCAGACGCAGATCCTCTACGTGAACGGCGTCGAGGTCGACCGGAGCCCCTCTGGACCGGTGCTCGCCGAAGGGGAACAGCCGATCCATATCGGGTCCGACGAGCCCTCCGGCAGGAACGAGTTCGACGGGCTGATCGACAGCCTCCGCGTCTTCCGCCGGACGCTCACGCCGCAAGAGGTCTGCGCCGCCGCCGGCAACGACGGCTGCTGAACCGGGCGCCCGCGGCGGCTGCGTCGCGAGGTCCCGCGACGGCCGCGACGCGTGGACCGGCGAGGACTGCGCCGAGAGCCACGGCGGCAGCCGGCGGGGCGAGCGTGGGAAGGGAAGACGGCGAAACCCCGGCGGAGATCGCCGGGGTTGCCAGGTGAAACGGAGCTTGAGGCGAGGGAGGGGAGGGGGGACGCCTCAGAAGGCGGCGTCGCGGAGGTTGGCCTTGTACTCGGCCTTGTACAGATCGTGGCAGGCCTTGCAGCTCGCCTTGGCGCCGTCGATGTCGCCCTTCTTGGCCTTCTCGGCGCCGTCCTTCGAGATCGCGACCCACTTGGGCATCCCGGGCGGCGGCTTCGCCGCCACGTACTCCAGCGCCGACGCGATCTTCGCGCCGTCGCCGCTCGTGGTCGCCGACTGCATCACGGTCTTCATCCACCCCTGCATCGGACAGGCCTTCTGTCCTTTTGCACCGCAGCCGAATTCCTTCTTTGCCGCGCCCTCAGCGACCGACGCGGGGACGTCCGTCGCCCCGCCCGCAGCCCACGCCGCCCCAGCGAAGCCAATGCCGACGCCCATCAACACCGCACTGAAAAGCTTCATGCTCATCGACATCCGACGTCTCCTGTATATGAGGCCAAGCTGCTGAGTACATCGCAGCTCCCTGGTGCGCTGTCAACGGGTGCTGAGGACATGGCGGGCTCGATCGCACACGCCAGGGATGGACCGGACGTGTTCGGGACGCTGGCGTGAAAAATCTTCATCCATGACGTTGTCCGCGCCCCGTTGCCGCCGTCGTTGACGCTGCGCGGCGCGCGCGGCGGCGACCGGGGCGCGGACAGGACTGTGAGCGCGGTCACGGCCTGCCCCAGGGCGAGCGCGGCCGCTCGAGGCGGCGTGTCGGTCGCGCGCACACCGTCCGGCGCCGGGAGCGGGCGGGCCGCGCCGAACGGGCGGCGCGCGTGATATCGCTGGATCGGCGGCGGCTGATGCGCGCGGGAGAGATCGTCGGCGAACGCTTCGAGATCGAGGGCCTCGCGGGCTCGGGGGGGATGGGGCACGTCTACCGGGCGCGCGACCGGCACACCGGCGACACGGTGGCGCTCAAGGTGCTTCGCACCGCCGGCCAGAGCGAGCTCTCGCGCTTCTCCCGCGAGGTGCAGGCGCTCGCGTCGCTGCGCATCCCCGGCGTGGTGCGGTACATCGCCCACGGCGTCACGGCGGACGGCAAGCCGTACCTGGTCATGGAGTGGGCCTCCGGGGACACGCTCGCGCAGCGCATCGCGCGCAGGGGGCTCACCCCGGTCGAGAGCGTCGAGGTCGCCGCGCGGGTCGCGGAGACGCTGGGCGCGCTCCACGCGCAGGGCGTCGTGCACCGCGACCTCAAGCCCGGCAACCTGCTCCTCGTCGAGGGGCGGCTCGATCGGGTGATGGTGCTCGATTTCGGGATCGCGCGCATCCGCATCGACCAGCAGCTCACCATGCCGGGCACCGTCCTCGGGACGCCCGAGTACATGGCGCCCGAGCAGGCGCGCGGCGACCCGACCGTCGACGCCCGGGCCGACGTGTTCGCGCTCGGCTGCGTGCTCTTCCGGTGCCTCACCGGGCGCCCCGCGTTCCAGGGCGCCGGGACGCTCGCGGTGCTGGTGAAGGTGCTGCTCGACGAGCCGCCGCGCCTGCGCGAGCTCTGCCCCGAGCTGCCGGAGGAGCTCGACGCCCTCGTCGCCAGCATGCTCGCGAAGCAGCCGTCCGAGCGGCCCCGCGACGGCGCCGCCGTGGCCGAGGCGCTCGGCGCGATCGACCTCCGCGCCATCGAGGAGACGGCCGGCTGGGCGCCCGCCGCGGCGGCGGCGCGCGGCCTCACGCTCACGAGCAGCGAGCTGCGCGTCACGTGCCTCGTGCTGGCGCACGAGCGCCACGGGCCCGAGGACGCCACACGTGTGCAGGAAGAGGAGCACGAGCGGGCGCTCGCGCGCGCCGAGGAGCTGCGCGCGCTGGCGGCGCGTTACCAGAGCCAGATCGAGCTGATCGACGCGAGGTCGCCGCTCCTCGTGCTGACGAGCGCCGAGGAGGCCACCGACCTCGCGGCGCACGCGGCCCGCTGCGCGCTGTCGCTGCAGGCGCTGCTCGGCGGCGCGCCGGTTTCGCTCGTGACCGGGCGGGCGGAGCTCACGCCGCGGCTGCCGCTCGGTGAGCTCATCGACCGCGCGGTCCAGCTGCTCCCGTCCCGCGGCGAGGCGACGCCCGTGCCCGCGGTGCGGATCGACGAGGTCACGGCGGGGCTGCTCGGAGGCCGGTTCGAGACGAGCTGCGAGGGCGGCGCGCTCTTCCTGCACGGGGCGCGGGACGACCTGCGGCCGGCGAGCCCGCCGGCGCTGCTCGGCAAGCCGATGGCGTGCATCGGCCGCGAGCGGGAGCTGGCCGTGCTGAGCGCGGAGCTCGGCCGGAGCATCGAGGAGTCGACCTCGGGGGCGCTGCTCGTGGTCGCGGCGGCGGGGATGGGCAAGTCGCGGCTGCGGCAGGAGTTCATCGAGAAGCTGTGGGCCCGCGGCGCCGGTGGAGCCCGCGGCGCCGCCGCGGCGGGCGGCGCCCAGGAAGCGGGCGGCGTCCAGGCGGCGGGGGGCGCCCCGGCGGTGCGCGTGGAGGTGTGGCTCGGCCAGGGCGACCCGATGAGCTCCGGCTCGGCGTTCGGGCTGCTCTCGCGCGCGCTGCGGGGCGCGATGGGGATCGTGGACGGCGAGCCGCTCGAGGAGCGGCGGCGCAAGGTGAGGGAGCGCGTCGCGCGGCACCGGGAGCTCGACGTGGGGCGGGTGAGCGCGTTCCTCGGCGAGCTGCTCGGCGCGCCGTTCCCGGACGACGACATCCAGGTGGGCGCGGCGCGGCGCAACCGGCAGCTCATGGGCGATCAGCTCCGGCTGTCGTGGGAGGACTTCATCCGGGCCGAGTGCGCGGCGCACCCCGTGCTGCTCGTCCTGGAGGACCTCCAGTGGGGCGACCTGCCGACGATCACGATGGTGGAGGCGGCGCTCCGGAGCCTGAAGGACCTGCCGTTCCTGGTGCTCGGGCTGGGCCGCCCCGAGGTGCACGAGGTCTTTCCGGGGCTCGCGCAGGGCCGGTTCGGCAACCAGCTGCTGCTGCCGCCGCTGACGCGGCGGGCGAGCGAGCGGCTGGTGCGCGAGGCGCTCGGGAGCGAGGCGGGCGCGGAGCTCGTGAAGACGCTGGTGGACCGGGCGGACGGCAACCCGTTCTTCCTGGAGGAGCAGGTCCGCGCGGTGGCGGCGGGCCACGGCGCCGACCTGCCGGAGACGGTGCTGGCGATGGTGCAGGCGCGCATCGAGGCGCTGGACGCGGAGGCGCGGCGGGTGCTGCGGGCGGCGAGCGTGTTCGGCCAGGCGTTCTGGCCGAGCGGGGTGAGCGCGCTGCTCGGCGGCGCCGGGGTCACGCGCTGGCTGTCGGAGCTGGAGCGGCGCGAGGTGATCCACCGGCGCGGCCCCGGGCGGCTGCGCGGCGAGGTCGAGTACCGCTTCCGCCACGCGCTCGTGCGGGAGGCGGCGTACGGCATGCTGACGGAGGCCGACCGGCGGCTCGGCCACGCCCTGGCCGGCGCCTGGCTCGAGGGCGCGGGCGAGCCGGACGCGATGGCGCTCGCGGAGCACTTCGAGCGCGGCGGCGTGCCCGAGCGGGCGGCGGCGGCGTACCTGCGCGCGGCCCAGCACGCCCTGGAGGGCAACGACCTCGGCGCCGCGATCGCGCGGGCGGAGCGCGGCCTCGAGTGTGCCCCGGAGCCCGCGGTGGTGGGGGCGCTCCGGCTGGTCCAGGCCGAGGCCCACGTCTGGCGCGGCGACCTCGCGCTCGCCGAGCAGCGGGGGACGGAGGCGGTGGAGCACCTCGATCCCGGCTCCGCGCCGTGGTTCGCGGCCATCGCGCAGGTGGTCGCCGCGGCGGGCAAGCTGGGGGGCTTCGACCGGGTGGAGCAGTGGATGGGCGCGGCCGCGGCCACGCCCGCCGCGGAGGGCGCGGACAGCCTGAAGAGCACCAGCCTCTCCATGGGCGCCGCGGCGCTGGCCTTCGCGGGCCGCCCCGCCGTCGTCGACGCGCTGATCGCGGCGGTGGAGAGTGTGCTCCTCGACGGCTCGGCGGCCTCGGCCGAGGTGGCCGCGAGCCTGCACCAGGCGCGCGCCTTCCGCGCCATGAGCGGCGGCGATCCCGGCGCGTGTGTCCTCGGCCTGGAGGCCGCGCTCGCGGCGTACGAGCAGGTCGGCGACCGGCGCAATGCCTGCATCACCCGCGCGAACCTCGGGTACTCCTACGGCGAGCTCGGCGATTTCGGCGGCGCCGAGGCGGCGCTCCGGTCCGCGCTCGACGCCGCGGATCGGATGGGGCTCCACGAGGTGGCGGCGGCGACGCAGGCGAGCCTCGGGCAGGTCCTCGCCTACCGCGGCCGGCTCGCCGAGGCGCGCGCCGTCGAGGAGGTGGCGCTCGCGTCGAGCCAGCGCCTCGGCGACCCGCGCGCCGAGGTGGTGTCGCGCTCCTACCTGGCGAAGATCGCCCTGCTCGGGGGAGACTTCGGCGCCGCCGAGCGCGAGGCGCGCCTCGCCGAGACGCTGGAGAGCGCGTCCCCGCTGCGCGTCGCGGCCACGGCGATCCGCGCGAGGGCGCTGCTCGGCCTCGGGCGCGCCGGCGAGGCGCTCGCGGCCGCCGCCGAGGCGCTGGCCGCGCTCGAGTCGCTCGGCGGGCTCGAAGAGGGCGAGTCGATGATCCGGCTGGTGTACGCCGAGGCGCTCTCGGCCGCCGGCGACCCGGGCAAGGCCGCCGCCGCGATCGCCGCCGCGCGCGACAAGCTGCTTGACCGGGCCGAGAGCGTCCGCGACCCCGAGTGGCGCAGGCGCTTCCTCTCCCTCGTTCCCGACAATGCCCGCACACTGGCGCTCGCGGAGCAGTGGGTCGGAGCAGAGCGCTGCTGTCATCACGGCTGAATCTGCACCGGACGTGCAATTTAAGGGCTGACAGACGCGCGCGTTCGCCGTACCCTGTAAATTGACGTGGAGAGTTCCCGGCAGTCGTCGTCGTCCTGCGACGACGCGCCGGAGGGCGTGCTGTGATCGGGGAGCGGACGCTCCCCTTGGCTCGCTGCTGAGGTCTCATCACGTGAAAACCAGGGATGTTCTTGGATGCGTCTGCGTCCTGCTCGCGTCGGCTACCGGCTGCATTGCGCCCGATCTCTCGACCGCCGCTGATCCAGGAGAGGAGGAGATCGACTCGAGCGCTGAAGCGCTCGCGAGCGGCAATGCGCTGAGCTTGAACGCGCTGAGCTTGAACGCGCTGAGCTTGAATGCGCTGAGCCTGAACGCGCTCAGCCTGAACGCGCTCGGGGCCGAGGCGCTCGACGCGCTCCAGGATCCCGGCGAGGAGGGCGAGCTCGTCCGGCAGCTCGTGAAATACACGGTCAGCTGCGCGCTCGACGAGTCGCGGTCGTTCCGCTTCGCGTGGACCGACGCCGCGGGCAGCACCCACGAGGAGGTCTATCGCGGGCAGCTCGGCCTCGCCGACTCGTGGCGTCGCGGCCCGCTCGACGACGCCGGCAAGCAGATGGTCTCGGCCTGCCTGGCGGCCCGCACGAACCGTTATGGCGTGTCGGTCGTCATCTCGATGCGCTCCCACCAGGACCCGCTGCGCCACGAGGTCGGGCGCGACGAGCGCGAGACGTACCCTCATGTCGAGGGGGCCTTCTGGGGCGACCTCTTCTCGGAGACGCCGTACCTGCGCGCCTGCTACAACGACGCTTCGGTGGCGCGGGCGCGGGCGGCGCAGCGCGACTGCGCCGCGGGCCAGCTCGACGCGGCGGGCGAGCTCGCGTCCTGCGGGATGATCGAGATCGTCGGGAGCTGCCAGGAGCGTTGCGGCCGGCTCCACCCGCCGGGGCAGTATTACAAGGATTGCCGGGATCCGGAGTCGGGGAAGACGCGGTTCGTGGTGACGACCGCGCTGCGTTGACGCCTGATGACCGCGCCGCTTCCCGCGGTCCGGTCGCCCTGGTACGGTGCCCCCTCAGCAAGGAGATAGCCCAATGGTCGCCATCAATGAAACACGCGTGAAGGAGCGGTACGGCAGGCTGCCGAGCTCGGACGAGCAGGCGCTTTCGTACCTCAAGGCGCTCAAGATCATCGTCGGCGCCGACGGGGAGATCCCGGAGGCCGAGCTCAAGGCGCTCCGCAAGGGGATGCAGCGCCTCGGGCTCACGGAGGCGGTGACCCGGGAGGTCGAGGGGTTCGATTTCCGGAGCGGCAAGCTCGAGGACGTCCTGCCCGGCTTCTCGAAGGGCGGGCTCCGCGCGCGCATGCTGCTGCGCGACGCCATCGAGGTGGCGCGCGCCGACGGCACCTACGCGCAGGCGGAGAAGGCCGCGGTGGCGAAGGCGGCCGCGCTGCTCGGCGTGGAGCCGGCGACGGTGACGTCGATCGAGGCGCTGGTCGAGCTCGAGCACGCGGCCAAGCACCTGCGCAAGGCGCTCTTCCCGAAGAAGGGGAAGTAAGCCGCGGATGGATGCCCCGGCGCGGCCCCGGCTGACCTCGCGCCAGCTCGGGCTGGTCAGCGCGATCACCCGGAGCCCGCGCCTGAAGCGGGCGCTGGTCGAGGCCACCGAGGTGTTGCCGCCGGGCGCGGTGGTGCGCCTCGGCCGACGTTTCCTGGAGGTGGGCGGCGTGCTGGGCAGCGGCCTCGTGGGCGTGGTCTACGAGGCGCGCTGTCTGGAGACCGGGGCCCGGCTCGCGTACAAGCGGCCGCGGGCGGGCGTCGCCTTCTTCCGGGAGGCGCTGCGGGTCGAGGCGCTGGCCGCGCGCCGCGTGGCGGCGCTCCGCGCGATCCGGCCCGCGGCCGTCGTGGAGGCCGACGCGCTCGGCATCGCCAAGGAGCTCCGCGAGGGGCCCACGCTGCAGGCGGAGCTGCTCGCGGGCGAGGTGGATCCCGGGCGGCGCGCCGCGCTGGTCGAGGCGCTCGGGGAGGCGGGGGAGCTCTTCCGCCGCGAGGGGATCCTGCTCGATCTCTCCCCGAAGAACCTCTGCTGGGACGGGGGCTGGGTGCTGCTCGACACGGGCCCCAAGCTGCACCGATCCGAGCTGGTGCACGTGCTGGCGCAGCCCGGGTGGTCGGCCTACGTGGCCCACGTGCGCCGGAAGCTCGCCGCCGGCCCCTCGGCCCCGTCGGCGGTCGCGCTACCTGCCGGCCCCGAGCCGCAGGCAGCGGCGCGGCGCTGGGCCTTCGTGCGGGACCTGTGGCGGTGGTTCCCCTTCGATCCGGCGCCGGACGTGGCGTCGTTCCTGGGGATCGTCGACGACGACCAGGCCGACGACGAGGCGGTGTTCCTGATCGACGGGGCGGACGGCCGGGTGGAGCCGGCGCCGGGCGCGGACGTGCGCCTCGCCGGGAGCGCGCTCGTCCGCCGGTGCGCCGAGGAGGCGCCGGACCGCCCGGTTCGGCCGAGTGGCGAGGCGCCGCCGCCGCTTTCGCTGCCGCTGGCAGGGCCGGTCGTGGAGCTGTCGTCGCTCTCGCGGGAGGTGGCGCCGGCCTTCGCCGGGCGGGCGCTGAAGATCGCGGTCGCGCCGGGCGAGCCCTTGGCGGCGCCGACGCTGCCGGTCGAGCGTTACGGGCACTGGCGCGATCTCGCCGACGCGGACAGCGCGCTGCGGCCCACGGACATCTTCGCGCACGAGGTGCTCGAGGGCTCGCGCGCCCTCGCCGAGCGCGTCTTCCGGGCGCGCGGCGCCCGCCGCATCGACGTCCCGCTGCCGCGCTCGGACGGGCCGTTCGCGGAGCTCACCTGCATGCAGGTGGGCGAGAGCCGGCGGGCGATCGTGCTCGTGCCCGGCTTCCGCGCCGGCCCCGACGCCGCCGCGGCGCTGGTCTCGGCGCTCGCCGAGCGCGGCGTCGCGGGCCTCTACGCGATCGCGTACCTCGGCGTGCGCAACCCGGGCGGCCAGCCGCTGGTGACGAGCGGCCGCTGGGAGGCGATCCTGCTCTGGAGCGCGATCGATTACCTCTGCGCATGCCTCGGCGCCGCCGGCGCCGCGGTCCTCGGGGCCTCCCACGGCAACTTCGGCGCGATGATCGTCGCCGGCCTGCACCCCGCGGTCGACTGCCTGGCGCTCGACTCGCCGCTCGAGAGGCCGCTCGATCTGCCGGTGCGCTTCGGCGCGCTGCGGGGCGTGCCGGCGCCTTCGATCTACGCGGAGCTCGCCGCCCACCACCTGCCCAGCGAGCCGGTCTCGTTCCGGATCCCTGAGCGCCCCGGCCTGCGCGTGCTCACGCTGCGTCCGCGGCAGGACTCCTTTGCGCGCATCTGCGGGGGGCTCGAGGGCGGGGAGGTGGTCGTCTACGACGGCCAACACGCGGCGACGATGCGCCACGACAGCGCCGAGCGCGGGATCCCGGCGGTGTGTGTGGAGCGGCTCTCGGCGCTGCTCGAGGCGGGGTGACGGTCTCCTGCGGCGCAAGGGTGGAAAAGCAGGGATTGATGGCCGACGAGGAGATGGCGAATGTCGTGGTGGCCGCGACAAGGACCATCCCACGCTGGGAGTGAACCGTCTCTCTTCCCTTTTTGCGACGTTGGCCCCGGCGTCGCTGCGCTGGAATCCTCGCATCCTGCGTTGGAATCCTCGCACCCTGCGTTGGAATCCTCGTCTCCTGTAAGGAAAGAAGATTCCGATCAAGCAGTACAGCGCTCAGGCGTCATTACATCGCCGCCCGCCGCCATCGGTCCTCGCGGCGCAGCGCCTTGCCCTCGCGCTCCAGCTTGATCAGGTGGGCTTCCAGGCTCAGCCGCGCGAGCGGCCAGAGCAGGCGCGCCGTGTCCGCGTAGGCGAGCGGCAGGAGCTCCTCGAGCGTCGCGCCACCTGCGCCGGCCGCTCCACCTGCCCCGGCCGTGCCCGCCGCGCCGAGCGCCTCGATCACCCGCGCCTCGCGCGCCAGCCGGTGCGCCATGGTCCGCCGGAAGAGCTCCTCGGGCGCGTCGCTCGGCCCGCCGTGCGCCGGCAGCGCGACGCGCGCGCCGAGCGCCGCCAGCCGCCCCAGCTGCGCGAGGTACATCGCCATGTCGCCTTCTCGTGGATCGATCAGGATGGTCCCCACGCCGGCCACCATGTCGCCGACGAGCAGCGCGCCCTCCGCCTCGTCGAGGAAGCAGAGGTGGTCCGGCGCGTGCCCCGGCGTGTGCAGCACCCGGATCACCTTCGGCTCCGGCCCGCCGAGCCGCACGACGTCCCCCTCCCCGAGGCGGCGCGCGATCGGCACCTCGCGCAGCCGCGGCGCCGTCTCGGCGTGGGCCCAGACCGGCACGCCGAGCTCGGCCGCGAAGAAGCGCGCGCCGCCCACGTGGTCGGCGTGGTGGTGGGTCACCGCGATCGCGACGATCGTCCGCCCCTGGGAGGCGAAGCCGCGCGCCCACGCGAGCCACTCGCGGCGCTCGTCCTCGTAGGGCGTGGCCGGCTCGACGAGCAGCACCTCGCTGCCGCCGAGCGCGTAGCTGTTCGTGTGCGTCGCCGGCGGCAGCGTCGGGGTGCGCGCGGCGAACGCCTCAACGCCCGGGACGATGGCGCGCGGCCGGATCACCGCTCCACGACCACCGCCAGCGCCTCGCCGCCGCCGATGCAGAGCGTGGCGAGGCCGCGCTTCGCGTTCCGGTCCTTCATCGTGAAGAGCAGCGTCGTCAGGATGCGGGCGCCGCTCGCCCCGATCGGGTGGCCGAGCGCGACCGCGCCGCCGCGCACGTTGACCTTCTGGGCGTCGATCCCGGCGAGCTTGTTCACCGCGAGCGCCACCACCGCGAACGCCTCGTTCACCTCGAAGAGGTCGATCTGGTCCGCCGTCAGGCCGAGCTTCTTCGTGGTGTTCGCGATCGCCGCGGCCGGCGCCGTCGTGAACCACTCCGGCGCCTGCGCCGCGCCGCCGTAGCCCACGAGCCGCGCGAGCGGCGTCAGCTGGTGCTGCTTGACGGCCCGCTCGCTCGCCAGGACGACCGCACACGCGCCGTCGTTGATCGACGAGGCGTTGGCGGCCGTGATCGTCCCGTCCTTCTGGAAGGCCGCCTTGAGCGACGCGAACTTCTCCGGCTTGCCGGCCGGCGGGCCCTCGTCGTCCTTCACAAGGGCGGGCTCGCCCTTCTTCTGCGGGACCGAGACCTGTGCGATCTCCGCGGCGAAGAGCCCCTCGCGCTGCGCCGCGAGCGCCCGGCGGAAGCTCTCCCTCGCGTACTCGTCCTGCGCCTCGCGCGAGAAGCCGTGCTCCTTCGCGCACGCCTCGCCCGCGGTGCCCATGTGGAAGTTGCCGTACGGGTCCCAGAGGCCGTCATGGATCATGCCGTCCACGAGCTTGCCGTCGCCCATGCGGTAGCCCGAGCGCGCCTGCGGGAGGTAGTAAGGCACGTTGGACATCGACTCCATGCCGCCGGTGACCACGATGTCGGCGTCGCCGAGCGCCACCGTCTTCGCGCCGAGGATCACGGCCTGGAGGCCCGAGCCGCAGACCTTGCTCACCGTGGTGGCGGGGACCTTGTGCGGGACGCCGGCGAAGATGGCCGCCTGCCGGGCGGGCGCCTGCCCGATGCCGGCGGACAGGACGTTGCCGAAGAAGACCTCCTCGACCACATCGGGGGCGAGCTTCGCCCGCTCGAGGGCCGCGCGGATGGCGACCTCGCCGAGGCGGGGCGCGGGGAGCGGCGCGAGCGCGCCCTGGAACGCGCCGATGGGCGTCCGGGCCGCGGCGACGATGTACACGGGGACGGGTAGGGTCATGGTTTCCTCCAGCGGCGCCGGCGCCGACTCCTTCGATGACGCCGTCCAATGCGTCTTGCGAGCAACGCTTTGGTACCTCGTGCGACCGGTCAGGGCAAGCCTGGCCGCCGCGCTCGCCGCCGTCTGCGCGCCGCCTTACAGCACACGCCGCGCGGCTCAGCCCTGCCGCGCGGCAGGGCTGAGCCGCGTGATCCCCGCCGCCCGCCGGTCTGCCGGGCGAGCTCGCCTGTCCGACGCCGCGATCGAGCGCGCCTGCGCGGCTGTCCTGGACGAGCCCCTCGGCGGGCAGCTGCTCGCGGGCCCGGGCGCCGGGCGAGCGAGCCTTTGTGGTGCCCCGCCCTGGCCGCGTGTATCGTGCTCGCCGAGAGGCCGAGGAGGCCAGTCCTCCGCGCCTCTCCACGACAAGGAGCGAACGAGCGATGTTGAACGCAGGCGACCGTGCCCCGGATTTCTCCCTCGAGAGCGACCAAGGCGGGAAGGTGAGCCTCTCCGATCTCCGGGGCAAGACGGTCGTTCTCTACTTCTACCCGAAGGACGACACGCCCGGCTGCACGCGGGAGGCCCAGGCCTTCTCCGCCGCCATGAGCGCGTTCGCCGAGGCCGGCGCCGTCGTGCTGGGCGTCTCCCGCGACTCCGTCGAACGCCACCGGAAGTTCAGGGACAAATACGATCTCGCGGTGACGCTCCTCAGCGATCCGGATCTCGCCGCGCATAACGCCTATGGCGCCTACGGCGAGAAGTCGATGTACGGCAAGAAGGTGATGGGCACGATCCGGAGCACGTTCGTCATCGGCCCCGACGGCGTGATCAAGCACGTCTTCGGCAGCGTGAAGGTCGACGGGCACGCCGACGCGGTGCTCGCGCTCGTCCGCGGCGCCGGCGCCCCCGCGCCCGCTGCGAAGGGCTCGGCGAAGTCGTCTGCGAAGACGCCGTCAAAGCCCGCTGCCAAGCCCAGATAAGGGGTCTCCTGACCCGACTTAGAGCGTTTTTCCTCCGTCTTGGTACACGCCCCACAGAGCGGCGGTCACCCGCACAGGAGACGGGTCCAGATCGGCGTTTTCGGCGCGGAAGCGCACTCCTGTGCGCTGAGCACCGAAAACGCCGAGATGGGCCCGTATCCGCAGCGGGTGACCGCCGCTCTACAACGACCTAGCCGAATCGAGGCATACGTCGTCTCCACCGCCGGAACGAGCCCGCCGAACCGCGCGCCAAGCTGGACGGGTCCCGCGCTTCGTGAAAGAATCCTGCACCGTTGCTTCTCGATCGGTGAATTTGCCATATCGCCAGGGTTCGTCTCTCATGCCGACTCGCGTCGGATGGAGCGATGAGCGCTGGCGCGCGAGGGAGTAGGGATCATGATTCTAAAACACCCGATACTGCGGACGTTGACCTGGCTGGGTTGCCTCGCCGCGATCGCGGCCTGCGGCGCAGACAACCCGCCGCCCCCGGTCACCAGTAACGAAGGCGGCGGCGGCGCCGGCGGCGGCACCGGCGGCACCGGCGGCATCCCGGTCGAGACGTGGGACCTCAACCGGAGCAAGCCGCTCTCGGCGGGGGCGCCGGGCTTCACCGAGGTGGCGCACACGAGCGAGCCGAACCCCGCCCTGGCCGATCTGGACGCCCCGTACCCGACGAACGCCCCCTGGATGAACCTCGTGCTCGGCGACGGCGATCAGCGGATCAACGCCTCGCCGTACGACCTCAAGGCGCTCGGCCAGAGCCTGTCGATCTCTCGCCCGGAGGTCGCGGTGGACCGCAAGGCGGTCACGACACCCGACGTGTCGCAGCTGCACCTCAGCGCGCGCCAGCCCATCACCGGCCGCGCGATCAAGTCCTCCGACCTCCTCTCGGTCACCGTCGAGTGGTCGGCGGACGCCGGCACCATGACGGCCCCGATCGTGTACGGGACGCCGTACGTGACCGCGTTCTACGAGGGGCTCGCCCCCTCCGTGCTCGCCGGCGAGGGCGTGTCGATCATCGCGGTCAACGGCGAGGTCACGAGCCCCGCCGTCGTCGAGGGCGAGCGATTCGAGATCTCGCTCAACAACGGGCAGACCTGGCTCCTCTACGCGTCTCCCGCGATCAGCCTCGAGTGGGACGCCCTCTCGCTGACGGCCGACGCCGACGTCGTCTACCAGGGCTCGCTCCGCGTCGCGCTCGTGTCCGGGACCGACTCCGCGGCCGTGCTCGACCAACACGCCGCCGTCATCCCCGTGGGCGGCGACGTCGAGGCCTCGATCACCGAGGACACCGCCACGGTGAGCTTCGCGTGGAAGACGCAGGGCGAGGGCGACCTCCTCACCCTGGCCCTGCCGCACCACGCCGCGCTCCTCGACAAGGCCAAGCCCGCCGAGATCTCGTACCAGACCGTGATCGGCCGGATGACGGGCGTCAACGGATCGCGCTGGGAGCTCTCGTACCCGCTCAGCACCATCGAGTGGGACGCGCCGCGCCGCGTCGCGGACGAGTGGGGCGACGCCATCGTGACGGCGCTCGAGGAAGACAGCGCCTTCGAGCCGGACCCGACGGTCGCCGACACGGACCCTTATTTCGGGGGCAAGCAGCTCGCGAAGCTCGCGCGCCTCGCGCAGATCGCCGAGGCGCTCGGCAAGAAGGAGATCGCGGCGCAGCTCCGGGAGCGGCTCAAGCCGCTCGTCAGCGCGTGGCTCGACGGTGAGAACGGCAATCCCTTCGTCTACGACACGACCTGGGGCGGCATCGTGACGACGAACGGCGTGGCCGACCCGGAGGCCGACTCCGGCCAGGGGTATTACAACGATCATCACCTCCACTACGGCTACTTCATCTACGCCGCGGCCGTCCTGGCGAAGGGCGACGAGGCGTGGCGCGAGAGCTACGCAGACAAGGCGCTCTGGCTCGTCCGGGACATCGCGAACCCGAGCAACAAGGACAATCACTTCACGCCGTTCCGCCACCTGGACTGGTTCCGCGGCCACTCCTGGGGATCGGGGCTGTTCCCGCTCCCGGACGGCCGCAGCCAGGACTCCACGGCCGAGGCGGTCAACGCCTGGTACAGCGTCCAGCTGCTCGGCGACGCGATCGCCAACGAGGACGTGAAGAACCTCGGCCGGCTGCTGCTCGCGGTGGAGACGGCCTCCGCGCAGACCTACTGGCAGGTCACCGCGCAGAGCACCGTCTACGGCGAGCCGTTCCGCGAGAGCCGCGGTGTCGGCGTCCTCTGGTCCACGAAGGCCGACTTCACCACGAGGTTCGGGGATGACCCCGCGGCCGTCTATGGCACCCAGATCCTCCCGCTCACGCCCGTCTCCGAGTCGCTCCTCTCGGAGCAGTGGATCGAGGACGCGTGGCCCTTGATGGAGCAGGCCATCAAGCCCGAGCCCGTGCCCTGGAACAGCCCCCTGATCGCGGCGCAGGCGATCCTCGACAAGGAAGTCGCCTGGGAGGCGGCGGCGGCGCAGACGGAGCTCGACGACGGCCTCAGCCGCACCGCGCTGCTCTACTGGATCGCCACGCGGCCCTGAGCGCCTGACCGGCTCAGCGCCACCTTCCCCTCACTCGGTCGGCTCGACCCGCACGTCGACCGCGAGGCGCTCCGCCCCACCCCCGACGAAGATGGTGCCCGAGGTCGGCGTCGCGTCCACGTAGTTGCGGCCGACCGCGACGCGGATGTGATGGGTCTGCGTCAGGATCCCGTTCGTCGGGTCGAAGCCCTTCCACCCGATCTCCGGCAGGTACACCTGCACCCAGGCGTGCGACGCCTCGCTCTGCCGCTGGTTCTCGTGCTTGGGCCCCGTGTAGATGTACCCGCACACGTAGCGCGACGGCACGCCGAGCAGCCGCGTCAGGCAGATGAACAGGTTCGTGAAGTCCTGGCACACGCCGCGGCGGGTCGCGTACACGTCGAACGCCGTCGTGGACAGGTTCGTCGCCCCCTGCTTGTACTCGTACTCCTCGAAGATCGAGGCGTTCAGATCGAGCAGCGTGTCCAGGAGGTCGTAGTCGTTCCGCTCGACGAACGTCATCGCGTACTCGATGAGCTCCGCGAGCTCGCTCTCCGGCAGCTCCGGCGGCAGGAGGAACGGCTGCAGCACCTGGCGCTGCCAGGGCATCCACACGAGCGGGATCGTCGACCGCGCGCGCAGCGGGCGGAAGCTCAGCGGGTCGGTGTCGAGCAGCTCCACCTGCGACCTCGACTCGATGACGAGGTCCGTGAACGGCGTGTCGAGCAGCACCCGCCGCGCGCGGTTGCCGAACACGTCCTCGTAGTCGCGCTGCTGGCCCTCGACCGACAGGTGGAGCTCGTTGCGGAGCAGCGACTGCAGCCTGTCGTGCGCCGGCGTCAGCCGCAGGAGGTGCGTGCTGCGCTCCACCGGGCTCGCGTAGTGGTACGACGTGCGGTGCACCACGTTGAAGCGGCGGACGGCCGCGTGCGTCGGCCGGCGGATCGGGCGCGACGAGAGCGGCGGCGTCGACGGCGACGCCCCGCGCTTGTCGGTGCGGGGCGACACCGTGGCCCGGAGCGCGCCCTGGCGCAGCACCACGAGGTGGCCCGGCGCGACCCGCGTCCACGCCGCCTTCGCGCCGCCGTGGACCTTGAGCTCCTCCGACGAGACGATGACGCCCTTCCTGCTCTTGACCCCCCGGCGCGTGAGATCGACCTCGAGGTCGTCGTCCCCGAACGCGAGGCGCTCGTACGGCGGCAGCACCTCCCACAGGAACGCGTCGCCCTCGCGATCGCGATCCGCGTAGACGACCAGGTCCCGGCCGTCGGCCAGGACCGAGGTGAGCGGGCCGTGCTCGTTCATCTCGTCGAACCAGTCGCGCAGCACCCGCGGATCGATGTCGCCGATGCTCCGGAGCCCCTCCGACGCCATCCAGCGCAGGAGCTCGCACAGGATGAGCTCCGTGTCCGTCGAGCCGACCGGCTGGAAGAGCGACCTCGGATCGACCTCGATCCGGTCCACCAGGCTGCCGCTGTGCGCGAACAGCCAGTCGCGCCCGCCCCAGCTCCGGCTGAACGGCTGCGTGTTGGCGTCGTTGATGGAGCCCCACGTCGCCGTCCGGATGTGGAGCACGAGCAGCGACGACTCGAGGTGCTCCCACGCCTTCACGAGCTCGCTGCGGATGCTCCCCTGCGGCGGCGCGGGCTCCTTGAGCACCGTGGCGCTCGGCTCTCCGCCCGGGTAGTAGCCGATGCCCCAGCCGTCGGGCAGCTTGCCGCCCGGGCGCAGACACGTGAGATCGAAGGACGGGGCGAGCTCGCCCTCGAACGACATCGCGAGGAGATTCGGCATGTTCTGGTTCGGCTGCTGCGCGCTACTGGCTCGTGGCGGAGGGGCCGCCGTCGGGCGGTCCGTACCCGAGCAGCTCGCGACCAATACCGTCGCAGATCGTGGCGGTCTCGTCGACCACATGGGTCAGCGCCGCGTGCACGGCGAGCGGCTCGAACGGCTCGGTCGCCCTGTCGGACACCCACTGATGTAGGAGATGTAGCCGCGTGAGGCTCTCGCCGCCCGGGAGCGTGGCGCTGTCCGGGGGGCGGATCTCGCAGAGCCGCGCGAACGCGGCGTGCACGCAGTGGCGGATCGAGCGCGGGAAGCGGGGCTCGTAGAGGAGGAACTGGGCGACGGCCTGCTCGGTCACGTGCCCCTGGTTCAGCTTCATGAACGGCTCGAACCCGGAGCAGGCGCGGAGGAGCGACAGCCAGAGCGCCGTCTCCACGACCCGGTGCCGCCTCTCCAGGCCGCCTTGCGGCGCCTCGTCGGCCGAGGGGCGCGGCAGGTTGGTCAGGGCGTGGTGGTGCACGTCGAGCGTGCGGGCGGTCTGCCCGACCCGCTCGAGCAGCACGCCGAGCCAGATGAAATCGAGCGGCGTGTCGTGGAGCATCGTGCTCCGCGCGAGCCCGAGGCACAGCTGCGTGAGGCTCCGGACGCGCCGGTAGAACGCGTAGCGGCTCGACCTGAACTCCTCCTGCGCCGCCTCGCTGTTCACCCAGAGGTGCAGCTCGTTGACGGTCTCCCACACCTCGAGGCTCACGACCTCGCGGATCGACCGCGCGTTCCACCGCGCGGCGGAGCTCGAGCGGCGGAGGCTCGTCGCGTTGTCCTCGTCGAGGCTCATGTAGCGCTGCACGAGCTCGCCGTCGGCGGCGGCGTCCTCGCCGTGGGTCTCGACGAAGTGCGCCTTCTGCCCGGCGACGATGACCACCGGCAGCCAGCACTGGGTCGGCGAGAGCTCGGCGTCGAGCGCGAGGTTCTGGGTGACCGCGAGGATCCTGGCGACGTTCTCGGTGCGCTCGAGGTAGCGCCCGAGCCAGAAGCAATGGTCGGCGACGCGCGAGATCATGGCGCCTCCGTCTTCGCGGACCCCGGCGCCGCGTCCGAGGACGGCGCGCCGCCCGCGGCCCCGCCGGCCTCGCCCGAGCGCTGCGACTGGGACTGCGACTGCGACTGGGACTGCGACTGCGACTGCGACTGCGACTGCGACTGTATCGATGGGGGGCGCTGCGCGCCGTTGCCCGCGCTCTTCAGCACCCACGTGTCCTTCGAGCCGCCGCCCTGGCTCGAGTTGACGACGTAGGAGCCGGCCACGAGCGCGACGCGCGTGAGCCCGCCGGGGAGCGCCCACGAGCCGTCGCGGCCCGTCAGCACGTAGGGGCGGAGGTCGAGCCGGCGCGGGACCGCGCTCTTCGTGGCCGGGTCCCAGGTGGGGCTCGTCGAGAGCTCGATCCGGTGCTGCGCGATGTAGCGGCGCGGCGTGGCCTCGATGCGCGCGCGGAACTCCTCCCGCTGCGCGGCGGTCGACTGGGGGCCCATCAGCATGCCGTAGCCGCCGGCCTCGTCCACGGCCTTCACGACCAGCTCCTCGAGGTGCTCCAGCACGTAGCGGCGGTCGTCGTCGCGCATGCAGAGGTAGGTGGGGACCTGCTCGAGGATCGGCTCCTCGCCGAGGTAGTAGCGGATCATCTCCGGCACGAACGGGTACACGGCCTTGTCGTCGGCCACGCCGTTGCCGGGCGCGTTCGCGAGCGCGACGTTGCCCGCGGCGTAGGCGCGCATGAGGCCGCGCACGCCGAGCATGCTGTCCGGGCGGAAGACCTCCGGGTCGAGGAACGCCTCGTCGGTGCGGCGGTAGATGACGTGGACCCGCCGCGGCCCGCGCGTCGTCCGGACGAAGACCTGGTCCTGATCGACGAAGAGATCGGGCGCCTGCACGAGCTCGAGCCCCATCGTGCGGGCGAGGAAGCTGTGCTCGAAATAGGCGGAGTTGTACGGCCCCGGCGTGAGCACGACGGCGCTCGTGCTGCCGGGGCTCACGGGCGACACCGAGCGCAGCGTCTCGACGAGCCGGGCGGGGTAGTGATCGACCCGCTCGACGCGCGCCTTGTCGAGCAGGTGCGGCAGCACGCGCTTGCTGATGAGCCGGTTCTCGAGGACGTACGAGACGCCGGACGGCGTGCGGAGGTTGTCCTCGAGCACGCGGAAGGTCCCGTCCGGATCGCGGATGAGATCCACGCCGGCGATGTGGATGCGCACGCCGCCCGGCGGCACGAGGCCGTGGATCCGCTTCAGGTACTGGCCAGAGCCGAGCACGAGATCCCGGGGGACGCGCTCCTCCTTGAGGATGCGCTGCTCCCCGTAGACGTCGTCGAGGAACAACCCGAGCGCGCGGACCCGCTGCTCCAGCCCCCGCTCCAGGTGCGCCCACGCCGCGGCGGAGAGCATCCGGGGGATGAGGCAGAGCGGGAAGATCTTCTCCGCGCCGCGCTGATCCGCGTAGACCGAGAACGTGACGCCCTGGTTGAGCAGGGCGATCTCTGCGAGCTGCTGCGCCCGCGCGAACTCGCTCGGCGTGAGCGCGCCGAGGAGCGTTGCGGTGCGCAGGAACTCGGGTCGTGGGGCGCCGCCTTGGCCGAACAGCTCGTCGTAGGCGCCGGGAAGTGGTGTGTAGCCGGCGAAGAGGCCGGCTCCCGGGGTCTCTTGCAACACTGGCCCGAAGCTACCGCTTCGAGCCCCCGGAGGTCCATCGTCGAGTGCGCGTCGAGTGCGGGTTTCCGCCGTGTTTCCTGGGCGTTACTCGGCGTCGAGGCGCTCGTGCTCTCGACAGCGCGTGAGCTCGTCGACCGCGGCCAGGAACGCGTCGTAGTCGATCGGCTTCGGCAGCACGCGAGCGACACCGAGGCTAGCCGCGTCGTGTTTTGAAGACGCGGATGAAACGATGACGGGGATACGCGCCGTCTTCTCGTTGTGCCGGAGCGCCGTGATCAGACCCCAGCCGTCCATGATCGGCATCATGATGTCGACGACGAGCAGATCCGGGGGCGCGATCTGATCGAGCAGCGCCAGCGCCTCCTCGCCGTTCGAGGCGCAGCGCACCTCGTAGCCCCCCTCGCTCTCCAGGATCATGCTCACGACCTCCTGGATGCTCGGCTCATCGTCGACGACAACCACGAGCTTGGCGCGGCTGTTCGGCGCGCTCGAGCGTGACCGTGTCTCAGCGTTGCGCCGCACCGTGCGACCTCCGAAGGTATCGACCAGCATGCTCTTCTCCCCTGCGCGCTCACCGGACCGAATTCCAGGGACGAGCCAGAGTATCCACCACGCCTTTGGATCCGTCGCTGCGTGGAATCCAAGATTGGTAGCTCAGGAGACTCCCGAAACCGTGGACGGTTCCGCGCGATCCCGTTGCGCCGGCGACGCGACGGCCCGCCGATCGCGACCGGGACATCCGCGCGCGCGCCCCTGAAACCCGGGCGTCACGCGGCGGCGCGCCGCGCGCCGCGGAAACGATGTCGGAAACTTGCATCCCCCGCGGGGAAAGTGCTTCACACGGGCGCGGGCGGGTCCGGCTGCGTGGGGGTGCTACTGCGCCGCACCTTCGAGGCGCGCCGTCGCGTCGTGGTAGGCGCGGGTGACGTCCGACTCGTCGAGGAAGCCGACGATCTTGCCGTCGCCGTCGGTGACGAGCAGCTCGCGCACGCCGTGGTCCAGCAGCACCTGGAGCGCGCGGTGCAGGTCGTCCGTCTCGCTGACCGAGGCGGGGGTCGTCATCAGGTCGTGGGCGATCGCGAAGCCGGAGAGCTCCGGGGCCGTCGCGGTGGTGCGGAGGATCTCCACGTCGACGGTGCCGATGACCTTGCCGTCCTCGGAGAGCACCGGGAAGGTGTCCTGCCACTCGCAGGCCGCGATGCGCTCGACGACCTTGGCGGCGGGGGTGCGCGCCTCGAACGACACGAAGGGACGGCCGTGGATCACGACGTCGGCGACGCGGATGCTGCGGAGGACGTCGAAGATGAGCTCGTCCTTGTGGGCCGGGGACTCGCGCTTCGTCGCGACCTGCGCGCGGTAGAGGGTGCTGTGCCGGAGCGCCACGAAGGCGATGCCCTCGCAGAGCATCAGCGGGACGAGCAGGTCGTAGCTGCCGGCGAGCTCGCAGACCATGACGAGCGAGGCGATCGGCACGTGCGCGATGCCGCCGTAGAACGTGCCCATGCCGACGAGCGCGAACGCGCCGGGATCGATGCGCGGGTCGCCGAGGAGGAGCTCCGCCGCGCGCCCGAAGGCCCCGCCCGTGAGCGCGCCGATGACGAGGGAGGGGCCGAAGTCGCCCGCGCTGCCGCCCGAGCCGACGGTGAAGGCGGTAGCGACCATCTTCGTGGCGAGCAGCACGAGCAGCAGCTGCACCGCGGTCCACCCGTCCGGCATCCACTTGGCGCCGGTGATCGCGATCTGGGCCGCGCCGTAGCCCGCGCCCAGCATGCCGAACCCCTGCCCCGGCCGGTCGAAGCGCGACCCGAGGAGCATGAGCATCGGGGTCACGAGCAGGCCGAGCGCGAGCCCGCCGAGCGCGGGCTTCGCCCACACCGGCAGCGCGATCTGCCGGACGGTGTGCTCGACCGTGTGCATCGTCTGGAGGAACAGGGCCGCCACGAGCGACACGACGAGCGCGAGCGCGGCGTAGAGGGGGAGGTGGGACGGGACGAACGGGTAGCGGGGCGCGTGCGCGAAGAGGGTCGACTCGCCGAAGAAGTAGATGAAGACCGAGTAGGAGACGACGCTCGCGAGGATGGAGGGCACGAGCGCGTCGGCCTCGAAGTCGTCGCGGTGCAGCACCTCGACGGCGAGGAGCGCGGCCCCGAGCGGCGTCCTGAACACCGCCGACATGCCCGCGGCCGCGCCGGCGATGAGCAGGATCCGCCGCTCGCGTGTGCCCACGCGGAGCCCGCGCCCGATGATCGAGCCGATCGCGCCGCCGATCTGCATGGTCGGCCCCTCGCGCCCGCCGGACCCGCCGCTGCCGAGCGTGCAGATCGAGGCGAGCGCCTTCACCAGCGGGACGCGGGTGCGCATGACGCCGCCCTTGTGGTGGAACGCGTCGATGAAGGCGTTGCCGCCGCCGCCGGCGGTCTCCGGCGCGAGCCTGGCGGTGAGCAGCCCGCCGGCGAGGGCGCCGAGCGCGGGCAGCACGCACACGAGCCAGGGCCGGAACGGTCCGCTATGCGCGCCCGGCAACACCGCCTCGCCGCGCGCGCGGAGCGGCTCGTAGCCGGTGAGGGAGACGAGGATCTCGTGCTCGGCGAGCTCGAGGGCGGCGAAGAACAGCGAGCCGAGGATGCCCGCGGCCACGCCGACGAGGATGGCGTGGAGCAGCACCCGCCCGACCAGCTGGAACGCGATCGGGCCCCGCGGCCTGGGGAGCGGCGTGCGCATCCCCAGGCGGCTGGGGCGAGAAGGCAGGTCCTCGGGGGACGACATCATTCCTCAGTAGGCCAGTGCTCCCCCCGGCGCACGGCGGGCCGATTGCGAGCCTAGTCTCTCCGATCTCCCCGCGGCGTGCCCGCCGAAACCGCGGCCGGGTTCGACATTCGCTGGAGGGGCCTCGCGGCCCTGGCTTCCGTTCCGCGCCCCTCCGCCCCATGTGCGTGAGGGGCCGCCCGGCGCGGGCGCCGGACCCCGGGCCCGCCCGGGTGTGGACCCGGTGGAGGCATGACGATGGATCGGAACCCTGTCGAGTACGGCACCCTGATCACGGGGGACGAGAACGTGGCGGTGGGCGACGCGGCCGTCCAGACGGCGGACGAGAGCGTCCGCACGACCGCAGAGACCGTGGTCACGCCGGTGCTGACCCTGGAGCTGGCGGCCGAGACCCTTGCGGTCGTGCTCGGCCCGCTGGTCGACGCCGACTACGTGCAGGGCAAGACGCAGTTCCGGGACGTGCTCTGCGAGCGCTTCGACCTCTCGCAGCTCGAAGCGGAGGAGCTGGTCGACGGCCTGGAGCGGTCCGGTCGGATCAGCTTCCTCGGCGCGGACGTAGAGGAGCGCCGCGGCTGGCACGTCCAGCACGGCGCCGGCGCCCGCTGAGGGGGGTGGCCCGAGGCGCGCCCGGCGACCCCTGGATCCCCCCGTGGTTCCTCCATGAAATCGCTCGTCTCCAGCACGTCGTGCGCAGCGGAGAACCCGGTGTGTGCATGAACAATTCCCTTGCAGGCGTACTCACGTCATGGACTAGGCTGGGCCACGTATGGACGAGTTGAAGCCACGGAGGGCCGTCGTCCCGAGCGCTCCCCCGGTTCCGCTCGTGGTCGTTGCCGGCTGTCCCGCCGAGTTCGTTGCGGAGTGCCGGGACGCGGCGGCTCGCCTCGGGGTCCTGGTGCGCGAGTGCGATCTGCGCTCGCTCCGCGTGCTGATGGCGACGTCGCTCCCCTACGCGATCATCGTGATGGAGGACCTCTACCGTTTCGACCCGGACGCGTTCGACGCGATCGTCCGCCAGTCCCCGGCCTCGCTGATGCGGATCGATCCCGGCGAGGCGCACGATCCCGAGTCGCGCCGCCTTCTCATCGACGCCGTCCTCGAGTCCGCCGCCGCCGAGCCCAGCAGCGGCATCCGCGCCTTCTCCAGGTGAGCCTCCCCCCGCGGCCGCCCCCGGCTCGCGTCGCAGATCCCAGAGCGGCGGTCACCCGCAAAGGAGACGGGCCCAGATCGGCGTTTTCGGCGCGCAAGCGCACTCCTGTGCGCTGAGCACCGAAAACGTCGAGGTGGGCCCGTATCCGCCGCGGGTGACCGTCGCTCTAGGGGCGGCGCTTCTGGCCGGGGAGCGTCGCTTTCTCGGGGGGCGGCTCGAGGTACTCGATCGTCTCCGCCGAGAGGATGCCGTACTTCGGGTTGGCGGCGGCGCCGCCGGTCGACTTCGTGAACGTCACGCCGTACGTGCCGGTGACCTTCACCTTGGCGCCGACGTTCGGGATCGGGTTCGGCAGCTCCTGGCCCCAGAACTCGTCCGTGAGCTTCGCCTCGTTCTCCTTGCCGCGCGGCGCCTTGTCGATCGCCTCGATCATGCTGTAGATCTGCGCGAAGTTCGAGGCCCAGCCCATCACGTCGATCATGTCCTTCGTCTCGCCCTTCTCGTCGGCGATCGCGAAGCTCGGGACTGGCGCCTTGCAGTCGGCCGCGTCGGCCTTGCCGGTCTTGTGCACGGCGCAGGGCGGAGCCTCCTGGAGGTTCGTCTTCACGATGTAGCCGACGACCGAGACCTTCTTGCCGTTCACCTCGTCGGCGTGGACGCGGCTCCGGAGGTCGTGCGTGAGGCCCCAGACCGTGTAAGCGTCGCCCTGCTTCTTGGCCTTCGCCGGCAGCGTCGGCACCGCGGGCAGGTTCGCCTTCCGGCCGCTGAACGCGGGCTTCGGCTGGTATGGCTGCTCGTCCGTTCCGCACCCTGAAGTGCCCGCGACGAGGAGGAGAGCGGCGGCGAGGGTTCGACCGAATCGGACGTTCATGGCATCTCCAGGGTCAACAGGGCGGCAGGCACATCCAGCAGGAAAGATCCAGCTCTGGAGTAGCCGCCGGACAGCAGTGCACCACGTGCGCCAGGTGCCTCTCGCGAGCGCCGCGGCGGCGCAAACGGCTAACACGGCGGCGAGCAGATCGTAAAGAGAAACGGGAACGTCCCCCGCGCTTCATCAAGTGGCCATGGGGGGGGCGCGGGCGCGCTCCCCGGGCAGCGCGGCGGCGGCGCGGCGGCCCGCCCGAGGCGCGGGCCGCGTTGCCCGGCGCGAGCGCGCGCCGCGCTCCGGAACGGCGCGCCGGCGCCGGCCGCGCTGCCCGGGGAGCGAGGCGCGCGGCGCATTGCCAGGGCGCGCCGGCCTCGGCGGCGCCGCCGGGCCGGTCGACGCCCGGTTGCCCGCAATACGCCGGGGGCGCGTTTCCGCTCTTCGCGCGGGCAACATCGATCGAGTACCCTCTCGGTCCCATGCGCGAGACGACCCTGCGCGCGGCGTTCGAAGCGTCGAAGGTATTGGTGATGATCCTCGCGGGCGGCGAAGGCCGCCGGCTTGGCCCGCTCACGCACGATCGGGCGAAGCCAGCCGTGCCGTTCGGCGGCCGCTACCGGATCATCGACATCGTCCTCTCGAACTTCGTCAACTCCGGCTTGCACCGAATCAAGATCCTCACGCAGTACAAGAGCGCGTCGCTAGACGAGCACATCGCCCGAGCTTGGCGCCTGTCGCCGATGCTCGACAGCTTCATCGAGACCGTCCCGGCGCAGCAGCGCACGGGCAAGAGCTGGTTCAAGGGGTCGGCCGACGCCGTCTACCAGACCCAGCACGTCATCACCGACGAGTCGCCCGAGCACCTCTGCATCTTCGGCGGCGACCACGTCTACAAGATGGACGTGCGCCAGATGCTGCACGATCACCTGGCGCGCGACGCCGACGTGAGCGTCGCCGCCATCCCGGTGACGAAGGAGGAGGCCCGCTCCTTCGGCGTCATCGAGTGCGACGAGTCGGGGCGCATCATCGCGTTCCACGAGAAGGTGCAGGACCCGCCGAGCATGCCGGGCCGGCCGGGCATGTGCCTCGCCTCGATGGGCAACTACATCTTCAAGACCCCGGCGCTGCTCGACGTGCTCGAGCAGGACGCCGCGACGGAGGAGAGCGCGCACGACTTCGGGCGCGACATCATCCCGCGGATGGTCCAGAGCGGCGCCCGCGTCTACGTCTACGACTTCCACGAGAACCGCGTCCCCGGCGAGGACGAGGGCGCGGGCTACTGGCGCGACATCGGGACGATCGACGCGTACTGGGCGGCGCAGATGGATCTCGTCAGCATCCAGCCGGCGTTCAACTTCTACAACCCGCGCTGGCCGATCCGGACGGGCATCAGCCACGACCCGCCCGCGAAGTTCGTGTTCCGCGACGAGGCGAACGCGCGCGTCGGCATCGCGACCGACAGCCTCGTGTCCCTCGGGTGCATCATCTCCGGCGGCCGGATCCACCGCAGCGTGCTCTCGAACCGCGTCCGCGTGAACTCGTTCAGCCACATCGAGGAGTGCGTGCTGTTCGAGGACGTGAAGATCGGGCGCCACGTCAAGCTGCGCCGCTGCATCATCGACAAGGACGTCGAGATCCCCGCCGGCGCCGAGATCGGCTTCAACCTCGAGGAGGACCGCAAGAAGTGGTTCGTCAGCGAGGGCGGGATCGTCGTGATCCCGAAGCGCGCCAAGATCGACTCCCCGTAAGACCCCTGACCGAGGCGCCCGCGCCCGTGCGCCGTTCCCCCCTCCAGCGCGCCGCGCCGGGGGGGCGCGCGCGCCGGACGGAGCCGTGCGCCAGCCGCCAGGCGACCCCGGCGGCGTCCGGTGCGTGGCTCGTAACTGTCTGTAACTAAAAAGGAATATACCTGCTGCCATCGCAGGCTAGCGGCCGCTCGCCCGCCGCGCGCGGCGCGCTCGAGCTCGGTTCACGCGGGGGGTCGGGGCCTGCAGCGCCCCCTTGACCGGGCGTCCCTGCTACGTTTGCTGTGCGATGCCGCGCACGATCATCATCGGTGACGTTCACGGCTGCCGGGATGAGCTGGCACGGCTGATCGAGCACGTCGGCTTCACGTCGGGCGACCGGGTCGTCATGGTGGGCGATCTGATCGTGCGAGGGCCCGATCCGTGCGGAACGCTCGACCTGCTCCGGGAGATCGGGGCGGTGTCGGTGCGGGGCAACCACGAGGATCGGCTGCTCCGCTGGCGCGCCGGGCGCAGCGATCCGCGCGGCGAGCCGCTCGGGGAGCTCTCGAAGGAGACGGCGCAGCAGCTGCGCAAGCGCGACTGGGCCTGGCTCGAGACGCTGCCGTACTGGATGGATCTGCCGGAGCACGGGCTGCGCGTCGTCCACGCCGGCCTCATCCCGGGGCTGCCGATCGAGCGGCAGGACCCGCACACCTTGATGTACGTGCGCTGTCTCGGGCGCTACGGCGAGCCGGTCGAGCGCCGCGGCGGCAAGACGTTGTGGGGCGCGACGTACCAGGGCCCGCCGCACGTCGTGTTCGGCCACAACGCGCGCAGCGAGCCGCAGATGCACGCGTGGGCCACGGGGATCGACACGGGCGCGGTCTACGGCGGGCGCCTCACCGCGATGGTGCTGCACGACGGCGAGCGCGTGCCGCCGCCGGCGTCCCGCGCGGAGGTGCTCGTCTCGGTCCCGTCGCGGCGGCGCTACGTCGGGCGCTAGAGCGGCGGGCATCCGCTGCGGAGGGAGGGGCGTGTGAGCGCGGGGATCTTCCGGATCTTCCTGCACCTCCGGGCGATCACGCCTGCGCGCGATCGGCAGCTGCGCGGCGCGAGATTTTCGCTAGGCTCGCGGCCGCGCCGCCGCCGCTCTTCAGGCTGGCGGGCGTGACGGAGCAAGCCAGGTGGAGCCTCGATACCCGTTCGTTGCAGTGGATGTGCCCGAGCCGGAGGCGGACGAGATCGCCGCGGCGCTGTTCGAGCTGGGGGCGAGCGGCGTCGAGCAGCGCGACGAGCAGACGCTCGTGCGCGGGGCGCTCTCGGGCAAGGTGACGCTCGTCGCGAGCTTCGAGGACCACGAGGAGGCGGCCGCGGCCATCGCGGCGCTCGGGGAGCTCTCGCCGCCGCTCGAGGCGCGGCTCGAGGAGGTGGTGGGCGACGCCTGGCGCGACGCGTGGAAGGAGCACTTCGCGCCGTTCGCGCTGACGCCCACGATCACGGTCGTGCCGCCGTGGGTCGAGCACACGCCGCGCGGCGAGGGGGAACGGGCGCTGCTGCTCGAGCCCGGCAGGGCGTTCGGCACGGGGCTGCACGCGACGACCGCGCTCGTGGCGGAGCTGCTCGACGAGCACGCGGCCGAGCTCCGCGGCCGCGAGATCCTCGACGTGGGCACGGGCAGCGGCATCCTCGCGCTGGTCGCGCTGCTGCTCGGCGCGGAGCGGGCCGTCGCGATCGACAACGACGACGACGTGATCGAGGTCGTGCTCGAGAACGCCGCGCGCAACGGCCTCGAGGGGCGCATCGACGCGAGCGCCGGCACGGTGGAGGCGGTGACGCGGCGGTTCCCGTGGGTGGTCGCGAACATCGAGGCGCGGGTGCTCCGGCCGATGGCGCCCGAGCTCGCGCGCGTGCTCGCGCCCGGCGGGCGGCTGATCCTGTCGGGCATCCTCGAGAGCGAGCGCGACGACCTCGTGGCGCGGTACACGTCGCTGCCGCGGGCGCTCGAGCACGTGGCGACCCGGCCGGATCCCGCGTCGCCGCGGGGCGAGCGCGGCCCGGCGCGGCCGGCGGGGCGGGGCGACGCGGGGGGCGAGGGCTGGGTGGCGCTCCTGTTCCGTGCGCCGGACGGCGCGGCGCCCGCCGCGGGATGAGCGGCCAGGGGCTCCTGCGGGTGCCGCTCGGCGCGATCGCGCCCGGCGTGATCGCGCTGCCGGCGGAGGCGGCCAGCTACGTCGTGCGTGTGCACCGCCTGCGCGAGGGCGACCGCTTCATCGTGTTCGACCCGGAGCTCGGGATCGAGGCGGACGCCACGCTCGAGGCGATCGGCCGCCGCAGCGCGGAGGTGCGCATCGACGCGCCGCGCCCCGCGGCGCTGCGGCCGGGCCGGCGCGTGACGTGGATCCAGGCGGTGGGCAAGGGGGACAAGATGGACGCGGTGGTGCGCGACGCGACGGAGCTCGGCGCGACGCGGATCATCCCGGCGATCTCGGCGCGCAGCGTGGCGCGCCCGGCCGAGGACCGGAGCCAGCGCTGGCGCCGGATCGCGGTGGAGGCGGCGCGCCAGTGCGGCCGCGGCGACGCGCCGCAGGTCGACGCGCCGGTGGGGCTCGCGGCGGCGCTCGCGGCGGCGCGCGCGGGCGAGGGCGGCGCGCTGGGGATGTGCCTGGACCCCTACGCGGAGACGCCGCTCGGGGCGCGGCTCGCGGCGCTCCGGCCCGGCATGGAGGCGGCGTTCGTCGTCGGTCCGGAGGGCGGGCTCACGCCGGAGGAGCTCGGCGTGTGCGCGGCGCTGGGGTTCGAGCGCGTGCGCCTGGGCGCGCTGACGCTGCGCACCGAGACGGTGTGCGCGGCCGCGCTCGGGGCGCTGATCGCGGTGAGCGACGCGGGGGCGAGGTGAGCGGGGCGGCGCGGGTGGCATCGCGGCCGCCCGCGCCCTTGCGTCACCTCGGGCGCTGGCGCCTGCGGGGCCCCGGGCGGCTCACGGCCGTCGTCGAGGCGACCTGGAGGGGGCGCTCGGCGCGCCCCCGTCTCTTTTGTGAGCCACCGGGATCGCGGCGCGACCACCTATTTCAGCTCCCGTGATCTTGGCCAGCCCAGCCCCAGCTCCTCGGCTCACGCTCGTCCGCGCGCGCGCCGTGGCGGATCTCGACGACGCCGGCCTCGCGCGCGCGGCCGCGGAGGGCCAGCCCGGCGCCGCCGGCGCCGTCTGGGACCGCTACGGCGCGCAGGTGCACGGCCTCCTCCGCCGCGTGCTCGGCCCGGGCGGCGACGTCGAGGACCACGTCCAGGAGACGTTCCTGCACTTCTTCCGCGAGGTGAAGAAGCTGCGCGACCCGGCGGCGCTGCGGCCGTTCCTCCTCGGCATCGCCGTGCGCGTGGCGCGGTCGGCGCTGCGGCGCCGGCGGTTCCGGCGCTGGTTCTCGATCACCGACAGCGGCGTGCTGCCGGACGGGCCCGCCGAGGGCGTCGACGAGGGCGCGCGCGAGGCGGTCGCGCGGCTCTACGCGCTGCTCGACACGCTGGACGACAGGGCGCGGCTGCTCTTCGTGCTGCGCCACGTCGAGGGGCTGGAGCTCGCCGAGACCGCGCAGGCGAGCGGGATGTCGCTGGCCACCGCCAAGCGCCACCTGGCCAAGGTGACCGCGCGGGTCCGCGCGATGGCGGAGCGGGATCCGCTGCTCGCCGCCTACATCGCGCCCGCCGAGGAGCGCGGCGATGGCGCGGAGGAGCGCGGCGATGGCGTGGAGGAGCGCAGCGATGGCTGACCCGAGGCCCGAGGTCCCCCCGGAGGTCGCCCTGCGGCGGCTCACCGCGATGGCGCGTGATGCCGGCGCGGTGGCGCGGACGGACGCCGCGCTCGCGCGCGGTCGCGCGCGGCTGATCGAGGAGGTCGAGCGGGCGGCGCCGCGCGGCGCGCCGTGGCAGCGGCGCTGGCTCGTCCCGGCAGCGCTCGCGCCGCTGCTCGTGATCGCGGGCCTGTGGTGGCTCCGCCCGGCGGCGCGCCTCGAGGTGCGGATCGACGGGGCCGCGCCCGCGGACAGCTACGTGCGCGCGGGGGAGGGCGGCGCGACGGCGCGCTTCAGCGAGGGGACGACCGTCCGCTTCGCGCCGGGGGCGCGCGGGCGCATCGCGGCGGTCACGGCGCGCGGGGCGGCGATCCACATCGAGCGCGGCGCCGCGCACTTCGAGGTCGTGCACCTGCCGGGCGCCGAGTGGATCGCCGAGGCGGGGCCGTTCACCGTCGCGGTGACGGGCACGGAGTTCGACCTGAGCTGGCAGGACGAGCGGCTCGAGCTGACGATGCAGAGCGGCTCGGTCGCCGTGCGCGGCCCGCTCGCGGCCGGCGGCATCGGGCTCAAGGGCGGGCAGCGCCTGGTGGCGGACGTCGTCCGCGGCGAGCTCACGATCGCCGACCAGAAGGCCGCCGCCGATCTGCGCGCGCCGGAGGGCGGCGAGCCGGGCGCGGACGCGAGGCGCGAGGCTGCGGCCGACGCGGGTACGATGGCCGAGGCCAGCGGGGCGGCAGGATCCGACGGGAAGGGCGGGCGCGAGGAGGGCGGCCGCGACGAGAAGGGCGGGCGCGAGGTGAAGGGCGGCCGCGACGAGAAGGCAGGCGCGGGCGCCGCGGTCGAGCGCGCCGCGCCTGCGCTCGTGCCGAGCGCGGCGCCGGCCCGCGTGACCGAGCCGCAGCGCTACCGCGAGCGCGTGGCCCGCGGCGACTTCGCCGGGGCGATCGCCGACGCCGAGTCCCGCGGGATCGACGCCGTCATCGCCGCGAGCCCGCTCTCCGAGCTCGCCGCGCTGGCCGACGCCGCGCGCTACGCGGGGCGGAACGACCTCGCGGAGCGGGTCCTGCTCGCCGAGCGCGCGCGCTTCGCCGGCTCGCCCGAGGCGCGATCGGCCGCGTTCCTGCTCGGCCGCATGGCCGAGCCGGGATCGCCCGCGGCGGCCATCGGCTGGTACGACCGGTACCTCGCCGAGTCGCCCGCGGGGTCGCTCGCCGCCGAGGCGCTCGGGCGGAAGATGATGGTGGTGCGCGCTTCCCGGGGCGAGGCCGCGGCGCGGCCGATCGCCGAGGACTACCTCGCGCGTCACCCGCGCGGCGCCTTCGCGGCCGCCGCGGCGGAGATCCTCGGCCGCCCATGAGGGCGCGCGGGCTCGCGCTCGCGCTCTGCGCGGCGCTCCTCGTGCCCCGGGAGGCGCGCGCGGGGGAGGGGGCCGAGGTGATCGTGGTGCGCCCGCCGCGCGCCGGGACGCTGATCGAGGAGGCCGCCGTCCGCCTCGCGGGCGAGCTGCGCGCCGCCGGCCTCTCCGCCCGGTTCCTGGACGGCACGCCGGGCGTCGAGGGCCGCGCGCAGATCGAGGCGCCCGGCGGCGCGTTCGCCGCGATCGCCATCGTCGAGACCGAGGGCGGCGCGGTCGCCGACGTGTGGGTCGCGGATCGCGCGGCGAAGAGGACGATCGTCCGCCGCGTCGCGCTCGGCGACCCCGGCACGACCAACGCGGCGAGCGATCTCGCCGTGGGGTCGGCGGAGCTCTTCCGCGCCAGCCTGCTCGATCTGAGCGACGTGGAGCGGAGGAAGCTGCCGGAGCAGGTGGTGCGCTGGATCTCCGAGGCGCCGCGGCCCGCGGCCGTCGCGCCCGCGACCGAGCCGGCGCGCGCGGGGGCGGCGGCCGCGCCCGCAGGTCGACCTGCGGCGACGCGCACGTCCGCGGCGCCGCCGCGGCGTGCGCCCCGCAGCGCCGCGCCGCGCGGGCGCGCGCCGGGGGATCTCCGTCTGGGCCTCGAGGCCGGGATCGCGGTGCTCGCCGGCGGGTTCGGGGCGGTCCCCGGCCCTTACGTGCGCGTCGACCACGGCCTCCCGTCGGGCTTCCGGCTCCGCGGGACGTTCGTGCCGGCCGCCGTCGAGCGGCGCCTCGACGCGCCCGCGGGGAGCGTGGCGCTCGGCCAGACGGCCGCGCTGGTCGGCGTCTCGTACGCGGCCGGCGGCGAGGTGTGGCCGGTCCATCCGGTGATCGCGATCGACGCGGGCGTCTACCACCTGAGCGTCGACGGCCGGGCGAACCCTCCGCACCGGGATCGGCGCCAGACCTGGCTCACCGCCGGCGTCTCTCTCGGGGGCGGCCTCGGCGTGCGCCTCTTGCCGCAGCTCACCGCGCTCGCGCAGCTCGATGTCCTCCTGCTCGCGAGAGAGCCGGTGGTGACCATCGCGGGCGCGGAGGTGGGCCGGACCGGGCGCCCGGTGTTCCTCCCGAGCCTCGGGCTCAGGCTCGGATTCTGACGCGGAGGCCCCTCCGGGAGATCCGATTTTCGTGAGCTACGGAGAGGGCGTCACACCCACTTATCCAGGCGAGGCCTCGGGTGGCCTTGCTTCGAGAGGGAGAACCATGAGCTACCATGTTCTTGCGCGCCCGCGACCGTTCGCCGCGGCGGCAGCGCTCTTCTTGCTGTACGCGTGTGACACCAGCACGCTCGAAGGACTCGACACCACGGACCAGGGCGCGCTCACGGACCCGTGCCCGGACTGCCTGCTGGACGAGGCGGACGACGGGGGCGGCGATCAAGAGGGCTACCTCGGAGCGGGGGGAGCCCCCTTGCAGGAGGAGTGCGGCAACGGCGTGGTGCAGAGGCCGGCGGAGCAATGCGACGACGCCAACGACGACGACGAGGACGGGTGCATGAGCGACTGTACGCTCACCCCGATCTCGGTCAACGCGGTGTGCGGCGACGGCGTGGTGCAGACGCCGGTGGAGCAGTGCGACGACGCCAACACGGACGACGACGACGGGTGCGCCAACGACTGCGTGTTCAGCACGGTCGTCTTCGCGTACAGCGGCGTCGTCACCGGCGTGACCCACACGGGCAGCCTGGGCCCGCAGGACAGCGGGGTCGTCGTCGGCGATCCCTTCACCGGGACCTATTATTTCGACCCGCACATGCATGATGGCTACGGCCATCCATTCGCGTCCAGCTATGAGTTCGAGAATTTTCCGGGCTTCTTCGGGCATCAAGCGCAGGTCGGTCCACTGACGGTGACCTCGGTCTCGCCAGCTCCGCAGGAGGTCTCCGCTGGATACAGCTCGAGCATCGCGATCACCGACGGTATCGCCGGTTATGAGGATAGCTACACCGTGAGTTGCGGGCTCAACGCGGTCGCGGGCCTCCCCTCATGGGATGCCGACCGCATGGCCGTTGGCTGGAACCTGTACCTCTCGAGCCTGAGCGATCCGTCGGCGGTGACGTCCACCGCGCTCTCGGAAACGCCGCCGGATCTGAGCAAGTTCGAGGGGAAGGAGGTCGTGCTGACGCTCGGGTACTCGAGCGGGCATCCGCCCGAGCACGCGGCGGTCTACGTCACGGCCGAGCTGACCTCGCTCACGCGGGTGCCGTAAGGCTGAACTCACGGCACGATCGGCCGGGCCGCGGCGCTCTTCCTCGCCAGCCTGCTCGGCCTGAGCGACGCGGAGCGGAGGAATCTGCCCGAGCAGGTGGCGCGTTGGGTCGCCGAAACCCCGCGGCCAGCAGCTCCCCCGGGCGCCGCGCCCGCGGCGGAGCCGGCGCGCGGGGGCGGCGGCGGCGCCCGCAGGTGGGCCCGCGGCGACGCGCGCGGCCGCCGCGTCGTCGACGGCCAGCTGCCGAACTGCCCCGCGGTGCGACCACGCTGCCGCTGGGGAACGCCCCGGTGCGCCTCGTCGAACTCAGCTGACGGGGGTCGCTGTCCAGTAGGGTGAACTCGGTGCCTGGTCCCCATTGACGTCCATCAGCGTGATCTCGGCGCGGCCGTGGGCGAGATCGGGAACCGAGCTTACGGCAGCCGTGGGCTGACCACCTCGGGCGCCCCGCCGTGGACTTGGTGCCGCGCCGCTGTGGTGCTCTTGCCCTTATGGCTATTCTTTAATTTCAGAATCGACCGCATGGGCGCGCCCGCGGAAGCGGGTGAGCATTACGAGCCACGTTCGGAACGGATCGGTCGCGTCGGTTGTGATCTACTCACCAGTTTGCGCTTGACGCCCAAGACGAACCCAGGAAAATGGGTAGCGTCCTCGAGTCGTGCATCAGCGACGAGAGATGATCACGGAGGGGAGGGGAAGCCCGTGTGATCCAGCTGCGGCGGATCTTCTACTTTTTGTGTGCATGTACGCCCGTCGTTGTCCCGGCGCCGGTGCAGGCACTCGAACTCAGCGGCGGCGTGAGCGTGGGTGGGATCCAGGTCGGGACCGAGCCCGAGCTTGCGGTGAGCCCCTTCCTCGGGGTGCTCTGGCGCAGACAGAAGGACTTCCGGATCGAGGTTCACCACATGCTCAGCGTCGTTCCAGGCTCACGTGTGGGGGTCTACGATCGAACGGCGATTGCCCTCGGGTACGACACGAAGACAGGCAACGTCAGCCTCGGACCGTCCCTGTCGGTTTACTCGATGCCGGTGTGTGGCGCCGTGATATGCGACCGCGTGGTGGGCATCGCCCCAGGCGGTCGCGCCCAGTCGGACTGGTACTTCGCCGGGCGCCTGGGCGCGTCCGCGAGCGTTAACGTGGACTGGGCTGGGGGAAGCAGCCGTGTTCTTCCTGGTAACTTGGTCGTGATGGTCACTGCTGGGCCCGTCTGGAGGTTTGGTGGAGAATCGAAATGAACAAGTTTCCTGTCGTCCTGTGCTTCATCCTCGCGGGGTGCAACTTCGATGTTGGAGATTGCTACCTACGGGATGATGGGAAGGGCGGTGCCGGTGGTATCATCCTCACCGCGACAGGGGTCGGGGGCTACGGGATCAGCCCGACAGGGTCCGGAGGTTTCGGGCCGCTGCCGCCGCTGGAGCCGCAAGACATGGACCCCCCTCCTCCCGTCTGCAACATCGCGGCCCAGAGCCCATGCAACGAGAAGTGCGAGGCGGACTACGAGTCTGCTTCTGTCGCATGTGGTAAATTCGAGAGCGAAGCGCAGCGGAGGGCGTGCGGTGAGAGCGCCTACGCTGACTACCCTCTGTGCCAACGTCGGGTGAGACAAGCTCCCCCTGGAAATCTGTGGTGAGAGGGCGGAGAATGGACCTGACCCGTGCCGAAGCCTTCCCATCTCCGATCCGTCGATCCTACCCCCGCCCCAGCGGCGCAGGGCGCTGCTCCCCGCCCGAGTGGCGCCGCCGTCGAGAGCGTGCCGAAGCCGGGCAAGAGGCGGAAGTTCTCGGCGGCGGAGAAGCTGCGCATCGTTCGCGAGGCGGCCGCGTGCACCCAGCGCGGGGACATCGAGGCGCTGCTGCGCCGCGAGGGCATCTACAGCTCCCTCCTGGCGGCGTGGCGCAAGCAGCTCGCCCTCCACGGCAGCGAGGCTCTCGCGGAGCGCAAACCCGGTCGCAAGCCGAAGCAGGACGCGAAGGACCGGCGCATCGCCGAGCTCGAGAAGCGCTCGGCGCGGCTCGAGGAGAAGCTCGCGCTCGCTGAGAAGCTCATCGACCTCCAAAAAAAAGTCTCTGCCATTCTGGGCGTCAATCTCACGACCGACGGAGAGCGCTGATGGACGTCATCGAAGAGCTCGATGACCCCCACGTCCCCATCGCGCAGGCGTGTGCGGCGCTTGGCGTCAGCCGCGCCACGCTCTACCGGCAGACCCAGCCCGCGAAGCCGCCCGCGCTGTCCGGGCCCGCTCCGAGCCCACGCCGGCTCAGTGACCCCGAGCGGCAAGCCGTGCTCGACGTGCTGCATAGTCAGGAGTTCGTCGACCAGCCCCCGCCGGAGGTCTATGCGACGCTGCTGTCGCGCGGCGTCTATCTCGCCTCCATCCGCACCATGTACCGGCTGCTCGCCGCCTCCGGCGAGAGCGGGGAGCGGCGCGCCCAGCGTGGACCGATGGCGCATGCCAAGCCGACGCTCACCGCCACGGCCCCCAACCAGATCTGGACGTGGGACATCACCAAGCTGCGCGGGCCGCTGCCTGGGGTCTTCTACTGCCTGTACGTCGTCCTCGACCTGTTCAGTCGGATGACCGTTGGCTGGCTGCTCGCCGAGCGCGAGAGCGCGGAGCTGGCCGAGCACCTCTTCGCAGAGACCGTCGCCCGCCACGGCGTCCAGCCCGGCTCGCTCACGGTGCACGCCGACCGCGGCTCCGCGATGCGGTCGGAGGGGCTCGCTCAGCTCCTCGGCTCGCTCGGCGTCGTTCGTAGCTTCAGCCGGCCCCACGTCAGCGACGACAACGCCTTCTCCGAGTCGCAGTTCAAGACGCTCAAGTACCAGCCAGACTATCCGGACCGCTTTGCCTCGCTGGCTCATGCTCGAGCGTGGTGCCAGGAGTTCTTCACCTGGTATAACGACCTTCATCAGCATTCTGGACTTGCGCTCTTCACACCTGCTGATGTATTCTACGGCCGAGTCGAAGATGTCGCGGCTCGGCGCCAGGTCGCCCTGGACACGGCCTACGCCGCGCATCCGGAACGCTTCCCAAACGGGCCGCCCGTCGTGCGCAGGCCGCCCGCTTCGGTAGCCATCAACCCGCTGTCCGTCGACGACGCCGCCGGCGAGACCGCGGCGCCGACGCACACGGGCACGATCAGCGCCGCGCCCGAACCTGGCGCTACGCCCACCGCCGTGCCGCGGCCGCCCCGACCTCGACCGCTCGGGTCCCAGAGCCGGAACGCGCCCCGCAGCGCGATCCACTCATAGGATTCTCGTCCGGCCTGTCTCAAACCTGTTGGCATTCTCCGCTATCGTAGCTGTCGAGAAAATTGCGAGCGGACAAGTAATAAAAGCTGTGACGAGAAGTATCAGGATTGCATGAACCGCGGTCCGTGGTCTTGTGCAAGACCAGGGTCTGGAAGCGACGGCACGAAGTGTCGGACGTGCTTTAGACGGTGCGAGTCCGGGGATCCTCCATCGCCGGAGTGCAAAAAGTGTTTATTCTGAAGTTCCAATGACTGTTCACATCACTACAAATGAGGACATTCGGAAAGCGGTCCAGCGCGGGCTTCGCCTTCCTGTACGTTTTGTGCGCGATAACGTGCTGGAGGGGCCGTGTGCATCCGAACCAGAAGTCCATTGTGAGCAGCGGTGCGATTACTGGCACATTCGAGGGCGGGAAAGGACACAATTCCGTTCGCGGTTTCACGATGTTATCAATGCGTTGAAATTGCGGCAGAAAATCGTCGTGTGGACGTCCGGGTTGTGGAGCGATAGGCTGATGCTGTGGGCGCTCTGCGCGTGGAGGCTCCGCTATCGGCCCGAGCACCCGGATCTCGACATCGTCGTCCTGGGAGATGCGCCGGAGGATGGGTTTAGCCGTGGATTCGTCCACGTGAAGCCGGCTGACGCGCGCCGCGGTCTGGACGACCCGCGCGCTCTATCTCGGACGCGCGTCCAGCACATGGCGCGCTCTTGGCGAAAGGTATCCGGTCGGTCTCCGGTCCTGTCTGCCGGGGGTGGGCGCGCGGATCGAGCACGGAAGGATCTCGTAGGACTGGGCACCCACCAAGCGGCATTCTTTCCTCGGGCGGACGGTAGTACGCTCACCCTATCTCGGATTGACGAGCTCTTGTTCTCGTGTCTCGGCAAGGACTGGTCGTCGCCCGTGGACGTATTAACGCACCGTTCATCGGCTGGCGCAGAGCTGCTTAAGTATTGGATGATACGCATCAGTGATTACTTTTTTGCCATGCGGCTGCGCCAGTGGGCCGAGCACCGTGGGGCTGAGGCCGCGCTGGAGAGTGTGCCCTATAGGACGGACAGACCACCTATGCTGGAGGCTCGCTACAGGTTGACGGCTGTCGGCGATGAAATAAAGCGACACGGTCTTGCTGAAATCGCTCAAGGAGCGCCGCTGCCGGTGTGGGGTGTTACAGCGTACGACCCGGCGGCCCCATGGGTCGTGGTGGATGGCCCCTCGGGGCAGCGCCTCGAGCGCCTCGGAGAGCGCGCCACGCAGGACGTGGAATGATGCGGCGACGCGCGTCGGCCCGGAACCTCGGCAGCGCGCCTGAGGTCGCGGTTGCCCGCTTCGGGTACCCCTACCAGGCCGCCCCTCCAGCGCGGGGGCGGTGAGCGGCATTGCTGTCGCCGGATCGCCCGTTGATGCGAGGCTCGCGCGCGCCGGCTACTCGCAAGGATGACAGCCGGGGCCCCCGCAGTCCCAGCCCTCCTCGGTGCCGTTCCAGATGCCGTCGCCGCACCTCGGCGCCTGGCATACGCCGGCCAGGCAGACCGAGCTCCAGCAGTCGGCGCCGGACTGACAGCCGCTCCCGTCGCCGCACAGCGCTTCGCAGGCGACCACGCCGCAGTCGACATCTGTTTCATCGCCGTTCTTGACCCCGTCGTCGCAGCGCGCCTGGAAACATGTCTTGCCAGGGCGACATACGCCTTCGGCGCAATCCGCTCCGGAGCTGCACCGGCTTCCGGCGGGGCACGGATCGCAAGCGCCACCGCAGTCGAGGTCCGTCTCCCCGCGATCCACGTCAATAGCGCCGTTGGCGCACCACGGCGAGATACACTTGCCTCCAGGCGAGCATAAGAGCGCCGTGTCCTCGCAGTCGGCCGTCGTGATGCACTCGATCTTGTGGAATCCGTCGCAGAACCCGATCTCGTCGGGTGAAGGACCCCTCGGTGTGCCAGGGAAGAACGGGACATCGTCTCGGCACGAGTCCACGGTGCACGGATTGCCGTCGTCGGGCAGGTCCGCCGGGTCTGACGTCTCGCCGTTCGAGCCGTCGGCGAGGCAGGTGTGTCTGATGCAGTCGCCGCGCAGATCGCCGGTGAGCTTGTTGGCGATGACGAACCCACAGATGCCATTCTGGCACGCTGTCTTCTTGCAGAAATCGTAAGGGTATGCGACGCAGCACTCCTCGGCGCTGCTGCACGCCTCTCCCTGCTCGCGGCACTCGTCCGCCGACACCGGGGGGTAGGGGTCGCCCGAGGAGCACGTGAACGAGCTGCCGACAGCGGCAGCGGCCAGGATCGCGGCCCAGATCTCTCTCATGGCGTAACCTTGCTCGCTACGGGTCTTGTTCTACGTCGGTCCCGCAGGGGCAGGAGCCGCCGCAGTCGACCGAGTTTTCGCTGCCGTTCATCACGCCATCATCGCACGATGGTTCAGCGCACCTGCCGCGACGGCAGACTCCGCTCGTGCAATCGACGTGTGCTGCGCACCGTTGCCCGGCCGGGCACGGATCGCAAGAGGAGCCTCCACAATCTACCCCGGTCTCGGCGCCGTTTTGCTGGTGATCATCGCATGCCGCGCGAGCACATTGGCCAGTGTCGCATACACGCTCCTCACAGTCCGTGCCGGTGTTGCATGGCTGCCCCGACGGGCACGGATCGCACGGTCCACCGCAGTCAAGAGCGGTTTCGCCGAGCATCGAGTCAAATAATCCGTCTTCACAGTGGCGCAGGACGCATGAGCCTTCGTCGGAACATACAAATTCCGGGTGCCCGCAGTCCTCGTCATGTAAACACTCGGTCCACTGGCCGTCGCCGTCGCAGAAACCAGAGCTCGCCGGGGATGGACCTCTGGCGACAGGGATGTGTATCCTCGTCATCAAAATCGGGTCGCAATTGTCGATCGTGCACTCGTTGCCGTCGTTGAAGACGTCGTCGGGATCCGGTACGTTGTAAACCCTCCCCGTCTCGCTGCATTTGCGAACGGCGCAGTTGCCTTCGCGCTGGCTTCGGGCATCGGGCACGATCTCGAGGCCGCAGACACCTTTGTTGCACGTCGCGATGCCGCACTGCCGATTGCTGGGTTTGGTACAGTCCTCGGGCGTGTCGCACGTCGTTCGGTCCCCAGGCGTGGCGCCTCCGTCCTGCGCGTCCGCGCACTCGCTCGCGGGGCGGCACTCACGCCCGCACGGCTCCGTGTCGTGCAGGCAGCACAGCCTGTCCCCTGGGGTCGGGCACAGGCAGGCTCCACGGATGCAGTCGAGACCGAGGTGCATCGCGCACTCGTCCCGCGAATCGCAGGGGCGCCCCTCGAGATCGTCCACGCTCACGGACGTCTCTCCGGCGCACGCGATCCACAGGGCCGCGCTCGCGACGAGCGCCCCACCCGCACCGAGCCTCCTTGCCATCAGCCGGCAGGTTACCAGAGAACCGGAGAAGCGATCTCCCGGATCGCCCAGATCAGATCGATACGGCGGCGCACTGTGCATTGCGGACAACGCCCATGGATTCTCATCGCAACGTCCGCTCTCCCAGAAATTGCGGCTCCGGGGCTGCTACCACGAAGTGGCGAGTTGCACGCCGGCGCCCCCGGTCGTGACGCGAACCGGGCCGGCCGGGAGGAGCAGGTAGGCGGCCGCCGCGCCCGCGGCGCTCAGGCCGGCTCCCACGAACGCGCCGACCGAGAGTGTGGTCCATGTTTTCGCGCGCCCGTCGGCATCCGTGAACTGGCTGCAGGCAGCGCCCCCGGGGCAGCCGCTCACGCTGTCGGTTTGTACCCGCGCGAGGGCCGCGTCCCGCTCCTCGGCCGCGCCGCTGGCCACGCCGGCCGCGACGCCTCCGAAGACCCCCAGCGCGGCCGAGGTGGCGGCCAGGCCTCCCACGGTCAGCCATCGACGCCCGGCGCCTGGCCGCGGCGACGGCGGGGCCGAGGGAGGCGCCTCCGATACCCTGCGAAGGCCGCGGGCGCCGTCGACCTGCGCCTCCGCGGGCGATGCGGGCAACACCAGCCGCACGGTCTGCTCGTCGCCCGCTTTTGTGGAGACGACGCGCTCCAAGCGCGACCCGCCAAGTTGCGCGCTCACCCGGTGCTGCCCGGGCCACACGAACACCGGGCGCTCGAGCGGCGACAGGCCGACGCGCCGGCCGTCCACCAGGACCTCGGCGCCTGGATCGCTCACGTTGATCTGCAGCGCGCCCACTTGCGCGCGGGCCGCCTGGAGGTCCACCCGCGCTTGCGCGTGCTTTTGCCGGTCCTGCTCGGTCCAGGGCACCGCGCCCCTCGGCGCTTCCGGCGACCCGACCAGGTCGAGCCAGAGCGTCAGGTACTCGGCCGCCGCCGGATGATCGCCGATCCTCTGCGATAGCGTCCCGACGTTGAACGCGTCCAAGGGGCGCTGTCCGACCCGCCACAAGGACATGTGAACGTCCCGCGCTTCTGCGAGCTGACCTCCGCCGACGAGGCGTTCGGCCTGCCCGCGCATCCGCCGCTGTGCGGCCGGCTCCGGAGGCTCGGCAGGCGGCGGCGCGGCCATGGCCGAGCCCTCTATCAGCAGCACGAGCACGGGAATCAGGTTGTAGAGCAAGCGTCGCATGGTCTCGAGCGGGGCTCCGGGTGCGGCGCGCCCCGCGCGTGGGGCGCGTCATCTCCGTTACCCTTATCTGGGCCGGGGGCGAAGCGCTCTGTGCCTGCTCGCTCGGCTGCGCCTTGCCTTTCCGTCGGGTGCGGAGTCGCTGTGCGAGCCGCATCGACCGGGGGAGGCGCCAGGGGTACACGTAGAAGTAGCACGACCAGGGATGGGAGCTGTGCACCACGGCTCATCGTGCGCCCACGGGATGTGGACCGTCCTCGCAAGAGACGCGCCGACGCAAGCGCGGCCGCGCCGGACGTGACCGGCGCGGCCCGCCGCCGTCATCCGATCACGGCAGCACTTTGCGCGTCGGGCACTCGCCGTCGCCCTGGAAATCGCCGAGCGTACGCGCCTGCGCGACGACGTAGTCGTACGCCGTCTCGATCGGGTCCCCGGGCACGGTGATGTTGTACTCGTCGCCGAACACGTCGGTGGCGTTCACCTGCCTGAGCTCCTCGATCGTCGTCTCGCCGTCGGCGTCGAGGTCGCAGTCGGCGATGTACTGCGCGTAGCGCTTCGTCAGCTCCACGCCGGTGGTGATGTTGTCGAAGAACCAGTGATCGCCGTGGATGGTCGGCTTCACGGCGACCGTGCCGCTCGTCGGCACGCTGAAGCCGGTCAGCCCGTCCTCGGTCGCGCAGTCGTCGAACGACGTCCCCGCCGAGAAACCCCAGCGGAAGCGCACCTCTTCCGCGGGGACACACGTGTCCCCGGGCGGCGGGCACGACTCGCCGCCCGCCTTCTCCATGACGCCCGCGAAGAACACCGAATAGCCGTTCTCCACCATCATGGCCACGTCGTCCTCCTTGGTCGGAGGCAACGTCTTCACCCCCTCACGCGCGTTCGGGAGGTCGAACCCGAAGCGGTTCCAGCGCACCGCGCTCACGTCCTGGAACTCCGCGATCACGTACCGCGTGGCCGGGGCGTTCTTGAGATCGAGGACGAACACCGACGGATCGACGAGCGTCTCGCCCGCGTCCGTGCGCCCCGCGCGCACGTTGCCCACCGTCACGAGGAACTGCGTGTACGTGACCTTCCAGCCGTCGGCGATGTTCTCCTCTCCCGTGCCCGGCTCGAGGCCCTCCGGGATCGTGTCCTCCGGCTCCACGAACACCTGCACCGTGCCGGTCTCCGACGCCGCGCCGTCGTCGCCGCACCCGGCGACGAGCGCGAGCGCGCAGGCCGCCACCACGAACCCTGTTTCTCTCATTCTCTGCATGATCGAGCTCCTGAATCGTCCGTAATCCGCCGTGATCCGAGCGAGCGCACACGGGCGCGCCCGGCGAGCACAGGCCCGCGCTGCGTCGCGCGCCCCGCGCCCGCGTCGTCTCTTGTGATGAGGCCGAGGGGGATCAGGCCGCGGGCGGGGAGCTCTTCGGCGCCAGGATCAGCAGCGGGATGGGCCGGACCTCGGACGAGGACCGGAGCGAGGCCGGGCAGAGCACCTCGAGCAGCGTGGCCTCGGCCACGGGGTGCACGGGCGCGCCGAGCTGGCCGCGCAGGGTGAACACATCGCAGTGGTCGTCGTCGAGGTGGCCCTCCGCGGCACGTGCGGCGACCTCCGCTCCGGGCAGCCGGCGCCCGGCGATCTCCGCTCCGGGCGGCCGGCGCTCGGCCTCGTGCAGCGCGGCGGCGGCGGCGAGGTGCACGAGCTCGCCGTGCTCGCAGCGCGCGTGGCGGACGAGCAATGCGTGCGAGAAGCCGCACAGCTGCACGAGCAGCGCGAGCACCACGAGCCAGCGCGCGCGCCAGCCGGCGCCGGAGAGCGCCCGCGCCGGGCCGGCGGCGCCGCCGCCGCGACGGCGCCTCACGGCGCGACCGCCGCGTCGATCCAGCGGAGCTCCGGCAGGTCCTGCGCGGTCATGGCCTTGACCAGCACGTTGTGCGCCCGCGAGCCCGGCGCGATCGCGACCTCGGCCGCTCCGTCCGCGGCCAGCGCGTCGAAGTCGACGCGCGCGATCCACGCGCCCACGTCGAAACGGACCACCAGGCGGACCGGCTCGGCGCCGACACGCGCGGCGAGCCCGATGCTCGGCACGGCGTTCTGCCCCGGGTTCTGCGGGAGGGCGTCGACCTCGGCCACGAAGTCGAGCACCTCCGCGCCCCGCGTCGCGCGCCCGCGCAGGCGGGCGGAGTGGCCCCCGGGGGTCTCGGGCGCCGGCGTGGGCGACGCCTCGGTCAGGAACCAGTGGACGCCGTAATCGAACGACGCGCTCCGGATCTCCCCCTCGAACCCGTGGACGCGGCCGAGCGGCTGGGGGGCGGGATCGAGCAGGTCGACGCGCGCGACCGAGAGCATCTCGGCGATCGCGACGTCGCAGAGCGTCGCCGCGCCGCCGGACGCGGCGCAGAAATACACCGGCCCGAACGCGACCGTCGCCTCCTCGAGCGCGACCGTCCACGCGCCCGCGGCGATCGCGCCGGGGGGCGCGGCCTCGGCGTGCGCGTCGTAGGAGACCTCCGGCTGGCTCGTGTCGGCGCAGCCGATCGCGGGCGCCGCGAGGAGCAGGAGGAGGGCGCTCGGCGCTGCCAGGCGGTCGTTCATAGGGAGAGCGTCACGTTGCCGAGGATCGTCAGCGGCGCCCCGGCGCTGATGTGCCGCGCCGGCAGCCGCGATGGGACCGGCGTGGTCGGCCAGCTGGAGACGAACGAGTACTCGGTGTCGGCGTACTCGGCGTCGAGCAGGTTCTGCGCCTCGACCCCGATCTCGATCCAGGGACGGGCCGGCGCGTCGCCGCCCCCCGCGCCGAGGCGCCGCCGGAAGGAGAGGGACGCGTCCATCACGAGGACCGGCGCGGCGCGCTGCGCCCTGGGCAGCGGCTGCGGCGAGAGGAACGTCGCGCCGTAGCCGAGCCGCCCCTCGACGGGCGCGCCGGCGATCGCGACGAGCTCCCGCCGGAGCGAGAGATCCGCGCGCACCACCACGGGCGGCACGAACGGCAGCGGCTCCCCCGCGACGTACGACGGGCTCGGGTTGTCGGGCGTCGGCGCGGGCGGCGCGTCCTTCGTGGCGTGGGTGAACGTCGCGCTGACGGTCGAGACCAGCATGGGGCTCGGCGCCGCCTGCAAGTACAGGACGACCCCGCGGCGGGTCGTCGGCCCGATGCGGCCCAGGGTCCCGCCCTCGGTCGCGTCGGCCTCGACGTCCTCGGAGAGGCGCGTCTCGTAGGCGGCCGCGGTCGCGCTGAGGCCGCCGCCCGGGCGCAGCGTCGCGCCGACCTCGTAGCTCCTCACGGCCGTGAACGGCGCGTTCTCCCCGTCCTCGAGCCACCGCGCCTGCGGCGAGCGGTAGCCGTGGCCGTAGGACGCGGAGAGGCGCAGCTCGGGCAGCGGATCGACCTCCAGCGTCGCCCGCGGGCCGAAGGCCACGCCCGCCGCCGTGCGCCGGAAGCCCTCAATGTGCGTCTCCTTCTGCGCCGCCGGGATGAAGTTGCCGAGGCGGTCGTCCACGTCGAAGACGAGCAGATCGGCGCGGAGGCCGCCGCGCAGGCGCGCCCAGCGCGCCGGCTCGAGCAGCACGTCGCCGTGCACGCCGATCCCGGTCAGCCGGATCGAGGCGTCGATGCGCCGATCCCACGTCTCGTTCTGGGGCTGCTGGAGGAGGTTCTGCCCCTGATCGATCCAGTCGGTCTGCACCTCGGCGCCGAGCGCGGCCTGGCCGGTGAGCCAGGAGGTGACCGGGGCCTCGGGCGTGCTGTAGGTGAAGCCCCCGCCGAGCGCGGCGTCCTGGCTCGACTGCTCGAAGAGGTCGCCGCGGCCGGTCCACGCGGGGCGCTCGCGCGAGCGCTGCGTGTAGCCGGTGAAGTTCATCCGGCTCCGGTACCCGGACGCCATCGTCCAGAGCCACGCGCTCTTGCGGGAGCCGTCGTCGTCCGCCCGCTCGACGATCAGCGCGAGCTGGAGCCGGGTCGACGCGGCCGACTGCGAGCGCGCCGAGACGTCGGGGTAGGCGCCGTGGAAGTCGACGCGCCCCGCCTCGATGTCGTCCCGCCGGAGCACGCCGGCGAGGTTGGCGCGGGCGCCGTGCGCCGCCACGTGGAGCAGCGCCGAGAACTCGTCCGGCAGCGGCACGCGGTACTGGCCGATCGCGGCGCCCGAGACCGCCCCGCGCGTGCCGTCGCCGAAGCCGTCGGTGGCGCGCACCGCCGCGGCCCCGAACGTGTCCTCCGACTGCGCCTCCGGCGCCCAGAGCGCGAGCAGCCGCCGGGTGCCGAACGAGCCGAGCGTGCCCTTGAGCAGGACCCCGCGCTCCTCGACGCCGAGGTCGAAGTACGCGCTGCCCGCGACCGCGAAGTCGCCCTGCTGCGGGTCGTAGACGCCCTCGACGACGCGCAGCGATCGCACGACCTCCGGGATGATCACGTTGAGATCGGCGTAGCCCTGGCCGTGCACGTGCGAGCGCTGGTTGAGCGGGATCGGCCCGACCCGGAGCTCGACGTCCTGGCCGTGCTCGGCCTCGAAGCCGCGCAGGAAGATGCGCTGCGCGACCGCGTCGCCCTCGGGGTGCGCGATGTGGACGCCGGGCGCGGTGCGGAGCAGGTCGGCGGCGGTCGCGTGGGGCGCGGCGGACAGCACCGCGCGGCCGATCCGGAAGTCGCTCGACGCGCGCCGCGGCGGGTTCGGCCGGCCCTGCACGTGGATCTCGATCGGCTTGCCGGGCTCGGCGACGGCGTGTGGGCCGGCGACGCCGCCGGCGAACTCCTCCACCGGCGCCGGCGCGGCCCTCGGGGGCGGCGCCGGCGCGGACGCGGGCGGCGCGGGCTCGGCCGGCGCCGGCGCGGGCTCGGCCGGCGCCTGCTCGTGAGGGCCGGGGGCGAAGTGGAACGGCACCCGGATCCGCGCCCGCACCGGCGCGCCGCCGCGCATGGCCGGCGAGAAGCGCCACCGCTGCACGGCCGCGATCGCGGCCTCGTCGAAGCCCGCGCCCCCGGACTCGGCCACGACCACGTCGCTCACCGAGCCGTCCCGCTCGACGGTCACGAACAGCGTCACCGTCGTGTCGACGCCCTCGGCGAGCCGCTCGGGCGGGTAGATCGGATCCACGTGATCGAGCACGTGCGGCGGCACCGCCGCGGCGGGCTGCGGCGCCGGCCCCTGCTGCGGCGCCGGCTCGGGCTGCGCGTGCAGCGCCGGCGCGGCGAGCGCGCCCGCCGAGAGACAGCAGAGGAACAGCCAGCGGGGCGTCACCACGAGAGATCCCTTCGGGGCGAGGGAGCGCAACGCGACTACCACGGCGCACACTGGCGCCGCAAGCGCAGCCCCGGGCATCACGGCGCGCGGCGCGCGCGTCGTCTGTGACGGACTCGTGTGACGGACTCGACCAGGCCCGCGCGTCGCGCGGCGGCAGGCACGCCCTCCCCAGGCGGCGCGGGCCCGTGTATCGTTGTCGCCATGCCGAATGAGGCGCTCGTCCAGGCGGTCAAGTCCATCGTCACCCTCGCGCGCGGGGGCAACCTCGACGCCGCCTACCAGGGTTACCGCGATCTCTTCCAGAAGCCGGAGTTTCTCAAGCACCGGCCCGAGGATCAGCGGCAGGTGCTGCGGCTCATGATCCTCGCCAAGGGGGTCCCCTCGAAGCCGACCGAGGCGATGATCGAGGCGCACCGCGCCGCCGTCCCCGCCCTGACCGAGCTCGTCTCGATCCACAGCGACCCCGGCGATCACGAGCTGCTCGGGATCTGTCACGAGATGCTCGGCAACCTCGAGAGCGCCGACAAGATCTTCCGCGCCGGCCTCGCGCTCGAGCGCGAGCGCAACCCGCAGAGCGATCTGTGCGGCACGCTGATGAAGCGGATCTCGCTGCTGTAGAGCGGTTTTCACCCCGCTCTGGTACATGCATGCGTCCCAGAGCGGCGGTCACCCGCACAGGAGACGGGCCCAGATCGGCGTTTTCGGCGCGGAAGCGCACTCCTGTGCGCTGAGCACCGAAAACGTCGAGATGGGCCCGTATCCGAAGCGGGTGACCGCCGCTCTGTTAGGATGGCGACCGCGCGCCACCGCCGTGGGCGCTTTCAGGGAGCCCATGTACGTCATCGCGGTCGCGAGCCAGAAGGGGGGCGTGGGAAAGACCACGATCTCCCTCAACCTGGGGCTCGCCCTTGCGCGCGCGGGGCACCGCGCGTTGATCCTCGAGCTCGACGCGCAGGGGAGCCTCGGGCTGTCGCTCGGCCTCGCCGACCGCGCGCGGCCAGGCGTCGCCGAGCTGCTCACGGGGGCCGAGCGCCTCGAGGCGGTGCTGCTGCGGACGCGCGACCCTCAGCTCCAGGTGCTCACCGTCGGCCGGGTCGACCCCACGACCGTCTCGGGCTTCGAGGAGGCGCTCGCCCGCGGCCCCGTGCTCCCCAGCGTGATCGCGCGGCTCGCGCCCGACTTCGAGCTCGTCGTCATGGACTGCCCCGCGGGGCTCGGCAAGGTCACAACGCGCGCGCTCGAGATCGCGACGCACGTGCTCCTGCCGCTCCAGGCCGAGCCGCTGGCGCTCCGATCGGTCGGCCAGATGCTCGCGCTCATCGACCGCGTCCGCGCCGAGAAGAACCCGCGGCTCTCGGTGCTCGGCATGGTGCTGTCGATGTTCGACCGGCAGGCGTCCGCGTCGCTCGAGGTGGCCGAGACGCTCTGGACGAAGTTCCCCGACGGGATCATCCTCGACACCGTCGTGCCGCGCGACGAAGCGTTCCTCGAGGCGTCGCTCCGCGGGGCGCCGCTCCTGCTCATGCAGAAGCGCCCTCCGCCGCTCGCGCGGATCTTCGATCAGCTCGCGAACGACGTGCTCGTTCGCCTGGAGCCCGCCTCGGCAGAGGACGACGATGACCCGATCCCGCTCCTCGTTTGACATCGACGGCGCCGTCGCGACGGCCGCGACGCTCGTCAAGAAGACCAAGTCGAGGAAGGTGCGGACGCCGTCGGCGGCGCCCGCGGGCGCGCCGCTCGTGTCGTTCGAGTCGCGCCCGCCGCCCTCGCGGACGGAGCCGGAGCCGGTGTCCGCGTCGCCCCTGTCGCCGGCCTTCGAGGAGCTCGCGCCCTCGAGCGACCTCTCGCCCCTGTCGGGCGCGGGCGCGGGCGCGGGGCTCGGCCTGCGGAGCGCGCTGCCGCCGTCGGGCGACGACGTCGACTCGCGGCGCGAGCTGTCGCGGCACGAGCTGTCACGGCACGAGCTGTCGCGGCACGAGCCGTCACGGCACGAGCCGTCGCGGCACGAGCTGTCACGGCACGAGCTGTCGCGGCACGAGCTGTCGCGGCACGAGCTGTCGAGCGACGACATGGCGCTCGACCTGCCGTCGCCGGCGTCGTCGGCCTCGTTCTCGGCGCTCTCCGGGCCGCTCTCGCAGCGCCTCGACGACGCCGTCCGGGAGCTCGCGGCCGGCCGCGCGCTGCCGCGGTTCCCGGACCTCGCCGCGACCGCGGGGCCGGTGGCGCGCTGCGAGAAGGCGGTCGAGTGGATCGCGGAGGCGACCGGCGCCGCGGACGTGTTCCTGGCCGACGCGGCCGGGCTCCCGTTCGCCGGCGCGATCCGCGACACGGAGGCGAGGCTCGCCGCCTCGGGCCTCATCGCGTCGGCGGTCGGCTCGCTCGTGACGGCGCTCCCCGGCGCGCCGTCGCAGCGCTTCGAGCTCTGCGTCGGCGACGGCCCATTCTTCCAGCTCATCGGCTTCCAGGCGAGCTCCGCCGCCTACATCGTCGGGCTGATGCGATCGACCCCGCTCACGCCGCGCGAGGTGCACGCCGTCCGGATCGCGTGCCGGCACGCGCTCGACGCCGCGGTCGGGGTCGTCGGGTGAGCGCGGAGCACGGCGAGCCTGCGCTCGGTCGTGCCTCCATCGCGGGCGCGCTGTACGACGACGATCCGCTCGCCCCGATCGCGCTCGACAGCATCGGCTACGGCGTCGACGGCCTCGACGCGATCGTCGTCTTCGATCTCGCCGACGCGCGCGTGCACGCGGTGTTCGTCCGCGAGGGGGCGCCGCTGTCGCCGCCGGACGTCGCCGCGGGGCTGCGCGACGCGTACCTCGGGAGCCAGCTCGCCGCGCAGCGGCTCGTCCCGGAGCGCGAGGCGTCGTCCCGGTCGAGCCGGGTCCGCGGCGCCCGGTCGTCGAGCAAGCCGCCGGGCTCCCGCGAGCGCGCGGAGGAGCTCCCGAACCCCGTGGTCACGCTCGAGCTGAGCGGCCGGACCGTGCTCCTGCGCCGCGTGCGCGCCTGCGTGGTCGCGTCGCTCTTCGACGGCACGATGCCGCTCGGCATGGCGCGGCTCGTGGCGCAGCGGCTCGAGGCGGCGATCGCGCCCGAGCTGCCGCTCGCGGAGCCGCCCGAGGAGATGCTGAGCGACCCCCCGGGCCTGTTCGAGGAGCCGCTCAGCGCCGACACGGTGGACGACCTCGTGCGGGGCGTCGCGCGCGCGCTGCATTCGCGGGCGCCGTCCAACGCCCCGTCGCGGCGGACGGGCGGGACGCCGCCGCCCGCGGAGGCGCCGTCGGCCGAGGTCGCCCGGACGGAGCGGCTCCTGTCGCTGCTCGAGGCGCGCGCGCCGGAGCCGCACGTCGCGCGGCTGCGGCTCGCGCTGCGCGCCGGGCTGACGCCGCTCGCGCTGGAGCACCCGGACGCGCTCGCCGCCGAGGCGGTGCTGCTCATCGAGACGGCGGTGGCGGACATGCTCGGGCTGGATCGCGCGGCGCTGCGGAGGCTCCTGTGACGGCGTTCTGGCGCGGCGTCCGGCCTCGCGTCGACGGCCTGCTCTGCGACCTGCTCGGCGCGATCGCGCCGCACAGCCTGCTGCACGTGGGCGACCAGCTCGTGCTCGTGCACAGCCACCATTACGCGCTCTTCCTGGAGCAGACGATCTTCGACGCGCTCGGCGGGGAGAGCCGCGGGGTGCGCCGGCAGGCGGCGTTCGAGGCGGCGCAGGCGCTGCTCGGCCCGCTCTACGCGGAGCGCCCCGGGGCGTCGCCGCGGGAGAAGCTCGAGCTCGCGGCCGAGCTGTTCGCCGCGATGGGGCACGGCCGGCTCCGGTTCGAGCTGAGCGCGGAGGGCGGCGCGGTGCAGGCGGAGTCGCTCTTCCACGGGACGAGCTACCTCGCGAAGTACGGCGGCCGGGTCCAGAACCGGATGGCGGTGGACGCGTTCGCGGCCGGCTACTGCTCGGCCGCGGCGAGCCTCGCGTTCCCGTCGGACTGGGGCCGCCTCGAGGCGGACGAGGTGACGTGCGTCGCGCGGGGCGACGCCGTGTGCACGTTCCTCCTGACGCGCCGCTCCGAGCGCCTGCGGGTGGGCGAGACGTTGACGCGCCAGGGGGTGGAGTCGGCGCGGGTGAGCTGGGAGTTCGAGGGCGGCGCTGCGTCCGAGGTGCGCCGCACGGCGAGCGCGATGTCCGGGGAGCTCGGCGCGCTGCGGTGCGACGAGCGCGGGCTCATCCCGGCGTACGGCGTGAACCTGGCGCTCTTGCCGGTGGGTTACGTCGATCAGAAGACGTTCGACACGGTGCACCTCATCGAGCGGCGATCGCCGGAGCTGGTCCCGGTGTTCGAGGCGCTGGTGCGGGAGGCGGCGCAGACGGGCGCGTTCCACCTGCTCGGCGGGATGCTCTCGTCGCCGTCGTTCCGCGCCGCGTGTGGCCCGGCGGGGAGGGACCAGCACGTGCGCCTCGAGCAGCTGCTCGGGCTCTGCCGCGCGCTCGGCTGGGGGGCGTTCTCCGCGCCGGAGTTCCAGCCCGGCCGGGTCCTCTCGCTGCGCGCGCCGGTCACGCACGAGAGCGCGTATTACGCGATGAAGCACGGGCTGGCGACGAGGGGACGGCTCCTGTTCCAGCAGGGGACGGCGCTCGCGATCATGCAGCTTTTGCACCGCGTGGACTTCGGGATCGAGCGGCCGATCGACGAGGACACGTATTGTGGGCTGTTCAAGATCGGGACGCGGTTCCGGGTGCACGAGACGAGATCGCCGCTCCGGGGGGACGACGTCTGCGAGGTGAAGGTGGAGGCGGTCGAGGACCGGTGGTGAGGCCGCGTTGGCCGGGCGCGCCGACGGCATGTCGCCGCCCGTGCTCGTGCAGCCGCCCTAGAACATGATCACGTCGATCGAGCGAGAATTAAAACGCCAAGGACGCCAAGGCGCCAAGGACGCCAAGATATTATCTTCTTCTTGGCGTCCCTGGCGTTCTTGGCGCCTTGGCGTTTCGAACTTCTGCTCGTTTCAGGCTGGTTCAACCCGTTTGCCCTTCTAGGAGGGGATGAGTCCCGAGCCCTCCGCGGCCCTGAGTGTGCCAACGCGGTGCTGGGCTGTGCCAGATCAGGGGGGTCGGGGACTGGCTCAACCGCAATACATTGCGACACACCGGGGTCCGGACCCCCCGAGGACGCTCTGCAGAGCGGTCTCCGTGGGGAAAGTTGTGCCAGAACCCGCTCTGGATCGCGCATTTCTGTGCCATGAACCGCGCCGGGGCGCTCGACCTTGTGCCAGAAGGGGGGTCCGGACCCCTTCGCGCCGCAATGCAGAGCGGCGAGCAGGGGTCGGGGACGCTGGTCGCGCGCAGCGCGGAGCGCGGAGCGCGCGAGAGGGGGCGAGCCCAGGCGTGCGCGGAACGGGGAGCGCTCGACGGGGCTGGTGGGGGGCCTGGGCTGCGTGCTCCACCATCACGCCGCAGCCTACGGGAGGCTGGCGCGCCTGCTCTGCTACATGAACGCCGCCTGCCACTCCACGACGCGCCACTTGGCCACCGCCCCCTGGTTCACGAAGGGATCGCCCGCCACGAATTCCTCGGCGGCTTCGCGTGTGGTGAAGATGCCCATCGCGCCTTCGGGTGGGTTGCCGAGCGGGCCGGCTCCAAGGCACAGACCGCGGCCGTGGAACTCGTCGAGGCGCGCGCTGTGAGCAGGGAAGAGTTGCATGACCTTGTCCATCGCCCCTGGGGCCATCTCGTAGAAGATCACGTACTTCGACATGGCCCGAGGTTAACCGAAATCCCTGCGGGACGTCGCTCCTCTCGCACCGCGTCGCCCAACCGCCGAGCCCCAGGTTCGGAGAGTTCGTGCCGGCCGGCCCGTCGCCTCGACGCCGTCGCCGCGCTGCCGCGCGGTCGCGTCCTCGACTCCCCGAGCCGGCGCGCCGGGCTCCGCCTTCGCCCTCTCGATCCCGCTCCATATTCGCGAGGTCGCCGCGCCTGACCTCACGTTCAGCGGCCTCCTGGCTGAAGCGAGCCGGCCCAGCGGCCGCAGCCGCTGTCCAGGAGCCGTGACGGTTCCACGGCGTGGAGCTCGGCACGAGCGCTTGGCATTCCACACACTGACTTCGAGACCTGGCTTCGACACCACCCTCTGTGAGGTCGGGGGCTCGCCTGATGGCGCGCGTTGCCTCGTCGCGCGCATTGACCGCGGCCCTCGCCGGTGCGAGTTATCCGTCATGAACGCGCCAACCTACGAGCTGTATTACTGGCCGAGCATCCAGGGCCGCGGCGAATTCGTTCGCCTCGCGCTCGAGGACGCCGGCGCTCCTTATGTCGATGTCGCCCGCCTGCCCGCGGCGAAGCACGGCGGCGTCGCCGCCATGCAGAAGCTCATGAAGAGCCACGCGCTCGCGCTCGAGCCCTTCGCGCCGCCGTTCCTCCGCTCCGGCGACCTCGTGATCGCACAGGTGGCCAACATCCTCTTCTACCTCGGCCCGCGCCTCGGCCTCGTTCCAGACGACGAGGCGAGCAGGCTCGGCGCCCATCAGCTCCAGCTCACCATCACCGATCTGGTCGCCGAGGTGCACGACACACATCACCCCATCTCCGTCGACCTCTATTACGAGGACCAGAAGCCCGAGGCCCTCCGCCGCAGCCAGGCCTTCCTCGCCGAGCGCATGCCCAAGTTCCTCGGCTATTTCGAGCGCGTCCTCGAGCGCCACGGCGGCCGTCACCTCCTTGGAGGCGCGATGTCCTACGTGGATCTCTCGATGTTCCAGGTGATCGCGGGCCTCCGCTACGCGTTCCCGCACGCCATGGCCGCCTTCGCGCCCAGGATCCCAAAGCTCGTCGCGCTGCACGACCGCGTGGCCGAGCGCCCGCGGATCGCGGCCTACCTGGCCTCGGATCGGCGGATACCCTTCAACGAAGACGGCATCTTCCGGCACTATCCGGAGCTCGATCCGGCGCCGTCGAAGAGACGATGAACCCGGCGCGAGCGCAAGGAGGAGCACCATGATTCTCCCCAAAAAACGTGACCCACGGTTCATCACTATCCGCCGCGGAGGGCTGCTGGATGACGGCACCCATCACGCGCTGGCAATCTGGGCCGCAGACTGCGCGCAGCACGTCGTGGGGCTCTTCGATGAATACAGGCCAGACGACGACCGGCCGCGTAGAGCGATCGCGCTGGTGCGGGCGTGGACCCGAGGCGAGGCGACAATGAGAGAGTGTCACAAGGCGGCGTTCGCTTCCAACGCCGCAGGCCGCGAGGCGCCCCCCGCCGCCCGGTTCGCCGCCCTTTCGGCGGGTCAGGCGGTGGCCGTGGCGCATGTAGCCGCCCATGAGCTAGGGGCCGCGGCGTACGCCATCAGGGCTGCCAGGGAAGCCGCACCATCGGGCCAAGGGGACGCGGCTGCGCGAGCCGAACGCCAGTGGCAGTGGGAACAGCTGACCGACGAGATACGAGACCTCGTTCTTGACGACCAGAAACTGCGAAACGCGCTCTGTTGGAACGTGTTCATCGACTGAGCCGACGGCACTTCCACGAGGGACGTGACGTTCGAGGTCCGTTCCATCGGCGGGCCTTCCGCTCGTCGAGCTTGCTCGGCTTCGACAAGGACGAGCGCGCCACTCCGAAGAACCGGCTCGCCTGCGGGCGGTCACGTCGTGGCGCGGCGTCAGCGCGGCACGGAGCTGGACGCGGTCGAGCACGGGGCGCGTGCGCCGCTCGCCGGGACATCGACGCAAGGACATCGAGCGCCGGCCTTGCCGTTCCCGGCGTCGGTGTGCTGTTGACGGTGGGCCGCCGGATTGAGAAGCTCGCACCATGAGCAGCGCGCTGATCGTCGGTGACCTCCAGGTCGGGATCCTCGACAACTACCCGTTCACGAAGGCCGTGGTGCCGCCGGTGACCGAGCTGCTGCCGCGGGCCCGCGCCGCCGGGGTGCTGGTCGTGTTCGTGCGTACCGCGTTTCGGGCCAACGGCGCGGACCTGGCGGGTGAGGTCTTCGCGGCCTTCCACCGGGCCGGTGACCTGTTCCACGAAGGTGCGCCGGGTACGGAGGTCGCGCTGGAGGTCACCGCCGACGACGTCGTCGTGCTCAAGCGGCGCACGAGCGCGTTCGCAGGAACGGATCTCGATCTGGTGCTCCGCGCCCGCGGGGTGGACTCGCTCGCGCTCACCGGTGTCGCGACGAGCGCCATGGTCGCGGCCACGCTGTACGACGCGTCGGACCGGGGCTACGGGCTGACCGTGCTCCGCGACGGGTGCGCCGACCCGGACCCGGCGGTGCACGAGCTCCTCGTCAACACCGTCTTTCGCGGCAGGGGAGCGGAGATCGTCACGTGCGCGGAGTGGCCAGCTCGCAGCGCGCGTACGGCTCCCCGTTGAACGCGCTGCCATTCCGCGCCCCTTCTCCCTCGACTCCAGCGACGGGCAGACCATGAGCCCGACAGGCGTGAGCGGACCGCGGGGAGCGTTGATGCCGGTATTCCCGCGTACTCAGACCTGAACCACTTCATCACACTCGCGAAGCTGCGGCAGGCAGGGACAGTTCCATGACGACCTGGATCAGCGGAGTCTGCGAAACGAACGGCATCAACATTCATTACCTCCGAACTGGAGGCGCCAAGCCTCCCGTCGTTCTGCTCCATGGATTGATGGGGAGCGGCGCCTGCTGGACCCCCTTGGCGCGGGCGCTCGAAGGTGAATTCGACGTCGTCATGCCCGACGCGAGAGGGCACGGCGGTTCGAGCGCGCCGCACCACGGATACCGGTACGACGATCACGCGAGCGACGTCGTGGGCCTGCTCCGCGGCCTCGGGCTCTCTCGTCCGGTCCTGCTTGGCCACTCGATGGGCGGCATGACCGCCGCGGTGGTGGCGAGCCGAGGGGCGGGGGGCATCCGCGGCCTCATCCTGGTCGACCCGACGTTCTTGAGCCCCGAGCGCCAGCGCGAGGTGCGCGACAGCGACGTCGCCGATCAACACCGCCAGGTCCTCGGCTTGCAGAAGGCTGACCTCGTTGCGCAGGCCCGAGCCCGAGACCCGCGTCGTTCGCCCGAGATCGTCGAGCTGCAAGCCGAGGCGAGGCTGAAGACCCGCATGGACGCGTTCGACGTCCTCACGCCGCCGAACCCCGAGTATCGCGACGTGGTGAGCGCGATCGACGTCCCGAGCCTGCTCGTCATCGGTGACAGCAGCCCCGTCGTCACGCTCGAGATGGCAACGGAGCTGCGGAGCCTCAACCCACGCCTACGGATCGAACAGGTGCAGGACGCCGGCCACGGCCTTCCATTCCAACAGCCCGAGCGCCTGGCAGAGGTGGTCCTGTCGTTCTTGCGCGAGCTGGCTTAGCTGCTGCATGGGAGTTCGCGCGCGAGTCTCCCCGAGCGCGCCGCGGGGGCCGTCGTCATCAGCGGTCGCTTCGTCGGTCAGCGGTCACTCCGACTCGCCCTCGCGAGCGCGACGGGCTGGTCGGTCTCGGTCAGAGCGCCGCGCCCGTGCCACACCATCAGCACCGCATAGAGCGCCGCGAGCAGCCGAGCAGGCCGAGGAGCTGCGCGCCGAGCATCGGGCCCACGAAGAACATGCCGAGCGAGTGGGACGCGCGCTGCCAGCCTGCCTTGCGCGGGCCGATGCGAGGAAGCAGGTGAAGAAACTCGGTCTGGGTCGCGACCATACGAAACGGGTTGAGCAGCCCGAAGAGGACCACGCCCGCGATGAGCTGCCAGGGCCGATATATCCGGGTGAAGCCGAGCAGGTACAGCGCCGCGCCCGCGAGGCCGCCGAAGCGGAACAGCGGCCGGCTGCCGTGGCGGTCGATCAAGCCTCCGACCGGCATCGAGAGCAGCAGCATGCCGGTGAACTGCAGGCCGCCGACCAGGCCGATCTGCCAGGGGGAGGCGTGGAGCGAGGCGGCATACAGCGGCAGGACCACCTTGGCCACGCCGTTGCTCGAGCCCGCGAGCAGGCCGAGCACCATGAAGCCGAGAAGATAACGCTGAGGGAGAGGCGGCGAAGAGGTCATCACACGAACCGAGGCGAGCGGCCGGTCGATCGGCGCGTTCGTCCGCTGTGCCGAATCGGGTGGTGCTGCCGCGCGGGCGCCCTGCAAATCCCGCTCCCGAGCCGGCGCAGGCCCATGGCGACCGCCTCGTCGCCCCTTTCGCCACGGCAGGAGGCCGGCGTCAGCTCACCCGCCGCCTGCTGCACCAGCAGCACCCGCGCAGCACGCGCCCGCTGCTGGCGCAGCAAGGGGGATCCGGTAGAACGTCCCCCTCGCCTCGCTCCCGGACGTGGATCTGGATCCGGTTCGCCGTGATCTTCATGAGCGCTCCGTCCAGCTCAGCTGTCGAAGGGGGCGCCCTCCAGGAGGGCGCTCGCGTCGATGGGCTGAAAACCCGGCACGTAGCGGCGGCCGAAGTCCGAGAGGAAATTGCCGGCCGCGGTGTGCGGCTTCCGCTCCACGACGCCGCAGAGGGCGCGCCGGAAATCCTGCTTCATCTCGAGCCGCGGATAGGCCCTCAGGATCTCCTCGACCGCTCCGCGCGGCAGCGCCTCCAGCCCGACGCCGCCGTAATCGATCCCGATCCCGAGGTGGGCGACGGCGACCTCCGGCTCCTTGTGCGAGGCGATGCCCAGGCTGGTGTGCAGCGCGATGGCGTCCCACACGAGGGACACCTTCTCCCGGGGCAGGCCGCGGTCGGCAAGAAAGGCCCGGGCGGCGTTGGCGCCGTCGACCTCGAAGCGCTCGGGGCCGGCGAAGCGCTCGGTCAGGCCGAGGTCGTGCAGCACCACGGAGAGGTAGAGCAGCTCGCGGTCGCAGGCGAGGCCGTGATGCCGGGCCGCGAGCTCGCCGAAGTAGTACGAGCGCATCACGTGGTGGAAGAGGTAAGGGGCCGAGACCTCGCGCGCGAGCACGGTCGCGTCATGGGCAAGGCGCGTGTCGGGGGCGTGGATTCCTGCGATCTCTGTGGTCATGGCGGGGGCTCCTGTCCGTCGGCCGAGGCCGAGCTGCCGGGAGCGTGCGCGATCGCCCGCCGGGCGCCCTGCCGATCGTCCGTCACTTCCTGCCAGGCGCGCGGGCGCTCCTGGCGAAGCGTTCCCGGTACTCGAGCGGTCCCACGCCGAGCCGGCGCAGGAAGGCGCGGCGCAGGTTCTGCTCGTCGCCGAAGCCGCACTGGTGGGCGATCCGCTTGAGCGGGAGGTCCGTGCCCGCGACGGCCTGGCAGGCGGCCTCGAGGCGCATGGCGGCGACCGTCTTCGCCGGCGTCTGCCCGAGCGCGGCCGTGTACGCGCGCGCGAAGGTGCGCGGGCTCATCCCCGCCTGCGCGGCCAGGCGCTCGACGCGCAGATCGCCGGCGAGGCGGTCCGCCATCCAGGCATGCAGGTCGGCGAAGGTGCCGCCCTCGGCGGCCTGCGCCGCGAGCGGCGCGCTGAACTGCGACTGCCCGCCAGGCCGCTTGAGGAACACGACGAGCTGCCGGGCGACCGCCATCGCCGCGCGGTGCCCGAGGTCCTCCTCGACGAGCGCGAGGGCGAGGTCGATGCCCGCGGAGATGCCGGCCGAGGTCCAGATCGAGCCGTCGCGCAGGTAGACGGAGTCCGCGTCGACACGGACGTCCGGGTGGCGCTCCGCGAGGAGCGGCGCGGAGCGCCAGTGGGTCGCCGCGCGGCGGCCGTCGAGCAGGCCCGCGGCGGCGAGGAGGAAGGCGCCCGTGCACACGGCGCAGGTGCGACGCACGCGCGGCGCGCGGCGGGCGAGCCAGGCGACGAGATCAGGCGGCACGGCCGGGGCCTCCGGCGGCCCGCTGCCCGGCACGATCAGGGTGTCGATGGCCTCGTCATCGAGCGCCGCGAGCGGCTCGGCAAAGGCCGCGAGCCCGGTCGTGGTGCGCACCAACCCGCCGGCCGTCGAGGCGACGATCGTGCGATAAGGCGGAGGAGCGCCCGGCGCGCGCAAGGTGGTCGCCACGGTGAAGGCCTCGAGAGGCCCGGCGAGATCGAGCAGCGCGACGCCCTCGAAGGCGAGCAGGACGACGAGGCGGGGCTGGGTGAAGCTCGCTGGCATGAGGGGACAGGTAGATAGCTCAGGGCGGGCCAGCCGGGAGCGCAGGATGGCCCGGCGAGGTCGGGCGCGCGCGGCGTGATCGCCCCGCGGCGTTCACCACGCCGTGGTCGTCGTGCTCAGGTAGTGGCCGAGAGCGGTGTTCAGGTAGATGCGGTCGCTGGCCAGGGCCGCGGCCCGAGGCGTCGCGTTGACCCCGAGCAGGCGGCTCTCCCAGGTGTCGCCGTCGTCGCGCGACATGGCGATGCCCTGTCCGAGGGCGAAGACGTTGCCCTTCGAGTCGACCAGCACATTGCTGGCGGCGTCGTTGACCTCGGTGAAGGAGACGCCCCTGTCGATCGAGCGGAAGATGCCTCCCGTCGAAGCGAGGAACAGGTGGCCGTTCGGGGCGGCCGCGAGCTTGACGTAGCTCTCGTCGTTGTCGAGGGGCACGCCGTCGAGGCGCTCGAACGTCCTGCCGCCGTCGAGCGAGCGAACCAGGAACCGTGAGCCATGGGCGTAGAGATCGCCGCTTTCGGTGAAGACGACGTCCGTGATGCCTCGTGGTTCATCCGATACCCGCTCCCAGGACACGCCGCCGTCGCTCGAGAACCCTTGCTTGATGCTGTAGAGGCGGCCGTCTGGATGGAGGGCGATCGCGCCCACGTCGAGGGTCGCGTCGATCACGCTCCACGAGCCGCCGCGGTCCGACGAGCGATACAGCGCGGCGCCCGAGGTGGCGAGCATCGTTCCATCTCCCATCTGGATCAGGGTGCTGATGAACGGTAGCGGCTCGCCGTCGAGCTCGGCGGGAGCCCACGAGGCGCCGGCGTCCGTCGACCGGTACCTTGCCTCCTGATTGTCGAAGAACAACGTGCCGTCCGGCGTCGCTGCCACCCATTGAATATTCGTGTGGTTCACCTCGGCGAGGCGCCGCCACGTCGGACACGCCGGGCAGCTTCCGCCGCAGTCGGCGCCCTGCTCACCCGGCCCCTGGGCTCCGTCGGTGCACGACGCCGGGAGGGGCTCGCCACGGCGCTTGTGTTTGCCCCAGAACGTGGTCGGCCGGCTCACGAACACCTGGTCGTTGTTGTCGAGCACCACGAGGCGATCGTCCGGGAGCATCACCATCGACCGGAAGCCGAACATGTCGTCGTCGCCCCGCTCGGTCCAGGTGAGCCCGCCGTCCTCGGACATGTCCACGCCGGTCCCGCCCGAGAAGAGCAGATCCGTGGAGTTGGCCGCGAGCGCCCGGGCCGTGACGTCGACCGCTTCGGTCTGCTGCCAGGAGTCGCCGCGATCGACGGACGACAGGGGAGGAGTCGCACCTCGCCCGACGAGCACGACTCCATCGGAGAGCTCGACGACCCAGGTGCTCGTATCACCCTCCGTATAGGCCACCTCGAACCAGGTGGCGCCGCGATCCAGCGACCGCATCACCAGCTTGTAGGACAAGAGGAACCAGATCCCGTCGGAGTTGACCTCGAGGCGGACCAGATCGCCACCTCCGAAGCCGCCGGCGACGGGCTCCCAGCTCACCCCGGCGTCCGTCGACCGGTAGAGCGCGTTGCCGAGCCCGGCGTAGAGCGCGTCATCCATCACCTTCAAGAACCCGGGGCTGAACTCGGGGTTGATGACTTGCCATGTCAGCCCGTCGTCGTCGGAGCGCGCGAGGCCCCCCTCGCCCACGCCGTAGATCTCGCCGCTGCTCCCGTTCGCCAGCGGCGTCACCGTGACGTTTTCGCCGTCCGCCAGCACCCGCTGCCACGCGCCGTCCAGCCGCTCGAGCCGGGTGAGCCAGTCATACTCGTTGCTCCCCAGCAGGGTCCCCTGCCGGGTGAGGAACAGAGAGACCGCGCCGGAGGGCGCGACGCGCTGCCAGAACACGCAGGGCTCGCACGGGCCGCCGCAGTCCACGTCGTCTTCACGCTGGTTGCGCTCGCCGTCCGAGCAGGTCCCGGGGTCGTCGAACGGGTGACCGGCGCCGGCCCCACCCTCCCCGGAGCCGCTCCCCGTGCTGCCGCCCCCGCCGGCGTGCGCGCCGCTCGTGCTCGCCTCCGCGTCGGCGGAGCTCCCGTCCGAGCAGCTCGTCAAGAGTGCCCAGGCCAGCATCGAGATGGCCGCCGACACGAGGCCGAGGTTCCCGCTGCGCCACCGCCGTTCGATCGTCATTCACCACTCCGCCGAACAACCTGCGTCCGCCAGGCCGCCGTGGCCTCGCCAGCAGATTGGACAAGGGGGCCAGGAAGCCAGAGGGCGATACGGGAGTCAAGCTTTGGGGCGACCGGCTGATCACCTCATCCGGCCATCTGGCCCGGAGGTTGTGGAGTGAAGACGGCCGCTTCGATACATGGATAAGTTCAGGCCTCATCCGCGGCCTGGAGCTCTCTCGTCCGGTTCTGCTTGGCCGCTCCCACTCACCGCCTTCGAGACCTGGCTTCGACACCACCCTGTGTGAGGTCGGGGGCTTGCCTGATGGCGCGCGCTCCTGCGAGCCGGGAGGCGGGGCGCCCCGGCATCACGGTGCTCGGGCTGGCCGTGGTCCGCCTGGGGGCAGCCTCCTTCTGAGCGGGCCGAGGGCGGCTCGTCGTGGTACAGCCCGTCCCCGACGTGAACGGCGCGAGCGATCGCCCGTCTGCGTCAGACGATGCACCTGGACCGCCGGCGCCTGCGCTCGATGGCGGGCGACTCGGCTCGAAGGAGTGACAGATGAAGATCGGAATCATCGGCGCCGGCTCGATCGGCGGGTCGCTGGCGAAGCTGTTGGGGAAGCTCGGTCACCAGGTCGTGATCGCGAACTCGCGCGGGCCGGACACGCTCCGCGAGCTCGCCGCGGAGACCGGGGCCACCCCCGTCAGGGCCGCGGAGGCCGCGCGCGGCGGCGAGATCGTGGTCGTCACGATCCCCCAGCGCGCGGTCGTGGACCTGCCGAAGGATCTCTTCGCCGGCGTGCCCGCCGACGTGGTCGTGATCGACACCAACAACTACTACCCGGTCCGCGACGGCAGCATCCCGGCCATCGAGGCGGGGCAGATCGAGAGCGCGTGGGTCGCCGAGCAGATCGGGCGGCCGGTGGTCAAGGCGTTCAACAACATCTACTTCGAGAGCCTGCTCGCGAAGGGCAAGCCGAAGGGCACGCCGGGGCGCGTCGCGCTCCCGATCGCGGGGGATCCGCCGGAAGCGCGGGTGAAGGTCATGCGCCTCGTCGACGAGCTCGGCTTCGATCCGGTCGACGCGGGCGGCCTCGAGGACTCGTGGCGCCAGCAGCCGGGTGCCCCTGCCTACCTCCACGACCTCGACGCGCCTCGGCTGAAGGAGGCGCTCGCCGCTGCCGAGCGGAGCCGCGTCCCCGAGTACCGCAAGGCCTCGGACGACTGGCTGCGATCGCTCCTCGCGTCGCAGAGCCCGAGCTGATCCGAGCGCAGGCGGAGTCGTCGGCCGCCGCAGGGGCGCTACGCCCCGCGGCGGTGCCGGTGGGCCGCCCGGCGGCGGACATGATCCGTCCTTGGAACCTGGGAATAGGGGTTTCCCGGCGCGGCCGGGAGTTCCGTCCGGGGGTCCAGCGTGTGGTCGCGACCCGGGTCGCTCAGCGCGCCGCGTACTTCATGACGAACGAGGGGTACCGATCGCCGACGATCGCGCCCGGCGCGAACGCAGCGTCGAGCTGCGCGAGCTCGTCCGGGGAGACGCGCACGTCGAGCGCCGAGAGGTTCTCGTCGAGCCGCGCGCGCCGGCGGATGCCGACGAGCGGCACGATGTCGTCGCCGCGTCCGCGCAGCCACGCGATGGCCAGCTGGGCTGGCGTGCAGCGCTTGCGGGCGGCCATGTCGACGAGCGGGCGAGCGGCGCGGACATTCTGCTCCAGCGCGTGTCCTTCCATCCGCGGCGCCACGAAGTGCGCGCCAGGGCTCGGCGCCGTCGCGCCGCTGAGCAGCCCGTCGGCGAGCACGCGGTAGGCGACGATGCCGATCCCGAGCTCGCGCGCGGCCGGCAAGATCTCTGCTTCGATGAAGCGGCACGCGAGCGAGTACTCGATCTCGAGCGCGGTGATGGGGTGCACGGCGTGCGCGCGGCGCAGGAGCTCTACGCCGACCTCGGACACGCCGACGTGACGGACTTTGCCCTCGCGCACGAGGTCGGCGATGGCGCCGATCGTCTCCTCGAAGGGCACGTCGGGATCGGGTCGCCCGGGCTGGTAGAGGTCGATCTCGTCGACGCCGAGGCGCTGGAGCGAGTAGGCCGCGAACGTCTTCACCGTGGCCGGGCGGCCGTCCATCCCGAGGAACTTCCCGCCCGGGGTACGCAGCATGCCGAACTTCACGCTCACGAAGGCCCGGTCGCGCCGGCCTTTGATGGCGCGTCCGATGAGCGCCTCGTTGTGCCCCATGCCGTAGAAGTCGGCGGTGTTGAGGAGGTTCATCCCGGCGTCGAGCGCCGCCTGGATCGTGGCGATGCTCTCGGCGTCGCCGTCGGCGCCGTGGCCGGGCGACATCCCGCCGCAGCCGAGGCCCAGCGCGCCGACGAGCGGGCCGTTCTTGCCGAGATGCGTGCGCGGTATCATGGGCATCGTTCGATCCATCAATCGACCCTCCAATGTTAGAGCGAACGCTCTATCAATGGGACGCCGCATGCGCACTGTCAACCCCGACCAGCACGAGAAGAAGCGTCGCGAGCTCCTCCGCGCCGCCCAGCGCCGCTTCGCCGCCGAGGGCGTGCAGGCCTCCATCGCGAGCATCTGCGCCGAGGCGGGCGTCAGTCCTGGGCACCTCTACCACTACTTCTCGAGCAAGGAGGCCATCCTCGAGGGCCTCTTCCAGCTCGTGCTCGACGAGGCGGCCGCGCACCTGTCGGGTGACGTGCAGGACGCGCGCGACCTCCCCGCGCTCGTGGCCGACCTCTACAGCAGCGGCAAGGGGCCGTCCCTCCTCTTCGACCTGCTCGCCGAGTCGCAGCGCAACGCCGCGATCGCGGATCGGCTCCGGCGCCACAGCGCCGAGATGAAGCAGCTCCTCGCGGGCGCGATCGCGCGCGGACAGGCCGCCGGCCTCGTCGACGACACGTTGCCGGCGCCGGACCTCGCGACCCTGCTGCTCGCCGTGCTGGACGGCAGCAAGGCGATCCGGCTACGCGATCCAGCCGTCGACCGCGGCCAGGCGCGCGAGATGCTGCTCGCGCTCGTGTCGCGCGTGCTCAGCACGTCCGGTGGTCGGCCGGGTGCAGGCGTGGGGCGGCAACGAGCATGAGATCCCGGGGGAGAAAGCTGTGGGCGGCCATGTCCAGCGCCGTGCGCAGGACGGTGGCGCGGCCGACGTAGAGGGCGTCGTCGGAACCGCGGGCGAGCAGGCGCGTCTCGCGGACGCGGCCGTGGGTGTCGAGCGCGGCGATCCAGAGCTGCTCGTGGACGAGGGAAGCGAGCCTCGGGCCGAAGTACCGCGCCACGCGGGCAGCGTCGTTGAGGAGCGCGCCCCGGCGGGCGCGGGCGGCGTGATAGCGGCGGCCGAGCTCGAAGGCGGCGGCGAGCCGGGTCGCGTCGAACAGGGCGATCTGGGTGCGCTCGGCCAGCGCTCATGGCATGTCACACCGGAGGATCGCTCGCAAGATCACCCAATATTGCGTATTCGTGTTGCCAATCCGCCTCACGTTTGGCAAGAGCTAGCATTCAGTACTCGAAGAGCCAATTACGTCTCATCGTCCCGTTCTTTGCCTCGAACCACTTCCAAATCAGCATGTTGATCCGACATACGTCCAGGCGCATCGCTTGTCAATTGACCCAACCGGCGACAGTTTTCTGTGTCTGAGCTCACGACAGGCGCCGAAGTGATTGCTATGCCGAAGAATTGACTTTCGATGGCCGCACTGGTGAGGACACCATACTTGTCCTTGATGTACTCCCATTGGCCATTTCCAGCTCGTGGGTTCTTGAAGTCGACATCCAGCATGAGAGCATGCCCGTTCTTAACCAGGATTTCGGCATCCACGACGGCGCCCTTTTTGTTTACTGTCGAATATACGTAGCTGGAGCGGAATCGCTCTCGACTAGGCGAATGATGATTCACAAATAGCCGACCACCTTCTCGCGTACACAACATGGCTGCATCAATCTCCGGACAGCGCTCAAACTCATTGTCGTCATAGTAATAGCATTCGATGGCCTCGGGCGGCTCGTAGAAGTCACGCAACGCAAAAAGCAAGCGAGTGCCGACGAGCTTTTTCTCCGTGCAGTCGATCACGAACCTGTCGTCTCCATGGAGAGCAACAACCCAAAGAACGCGAAAGGCGTCAGGGGAAGCCGGGGTTGAAACCAACTGAGCGCGTGCCTTTGTAATAGTGTTCGACAGAACCGTCCAGGGCTCAATGTCTCGCGAAGTCGTAGCATATCCATTAGCACGAGCATGCTCTCTGGCGGCATGCCACTCACGGTGTGGCTCACGAAACTTCGCTTCGACGACGTATTCTTCTTCCTTCCAAGTGACCCGAAGGTCCGCACGCTTTTGCCCTTCCACAACCGCGATATCTTCGACCTCGCAGCCCAAGGAGGTAAAAAACAAACGCGCGTGTTCAGTGGACGGTTCTCGCATAATTGCTTCTCATTCGTGGCGAATAATGGTGGGCGTCGTCGGAACCGCGGGCGAGCAGGCGCCGAGCCGGACTATTGGCGCCCGCGCCAGTAGAAGGGCCGCCGCTTCTGATGTGCAATCGCGAGAATACGAATGTGATCGTCGCGTACCCGGTACAGCACGCTGTAGGGAAATCGCCGCACGAGCCCCCAGCGAACATCGTTCTCCACAGCCATCCCCGCGAGCGGTGACGCAGCCAGGGCATCGACTGCGCCTTGAACCTCGGCGAGAAAGGCGTCGCCAAGGCCAGGACGTGCCCGAGCGTAGTAGGCGGCGGCCTCGTTCAGCTCGACCTCAGCCAGGTCGTGAAAGATGACCGGGAGCGTCACCGGAGCCGCGCGCGGGCGTCACGAAAGACGTCCTCGGCCGGTCGCCCCCGGGACGGATCTGCGTCAAGCTCTGCGTCCCGGCGCGTCGCTTCCTCGGTCCAGAGGCGCCTGTGCTCCTCCTCGGAGAGCTCATCCAGGCTTTCCAGAAGCGTCTCTGCGAGACGTGCGCGCTCCGCGACGGGCAGCTTCAGGGCTTCGGTTTCCAGCTCGGGAAGGTTCACGGGGGGATTGTACCGCGCGGCTCGGAGGCTGCCCAGGCGCGCTTCCCCATCGGCGAGGAGATGCCGCGACGACGGCGACGGCCGACGTTGACTGGCGTGCGCGGGCACGGAGCGACCTGACCGAGCTCGGGCCAGCCAAGCCACGGTCGGTTGCTCCACGTGCTCGAGCGCCTCTGCCGCTGCCGGGGCTCGCGGAGCTCCCGGCCGGGGCGGTGCGCGGGAGGCTTTCGGCTGGATGGGCAGGGGCGCCGCGTCCCGCGAGGGCCTACTCGTGGACGGCGGCGTAGCGGCCGCTGGGCGTGACGATGACGTGGGCCTTGAACGGGACGTGCAGCTCCGCGGCGAGGTGGCGCAGCTCCAGGGTCATCGCTTCGTCGTCGCGGGTCGGCGTCGGGTCGCCGCTCGGGTGGTTATGGGCCAGCACGAAGCTGTGGGCGGCCATGTCCAGCGCCGTGCGCAACACGGTGGAGCGGCCGACGTAGAGGGCGTCGTCGGAACCGCGGGCGAGCAGGCGCGTCTCGCGGACGCGGCCGTGGGTGTCGAGCGCCGCGATCCAGAGCTCCTCGTGGACCAGGGAGGCGAGCCTCGGGCCGAAGGTTCGCGCCACGCGGGCGGCGTCGCGGCGTCGGTGAGCAGCGGGCCCCGGCGCGCGCGGGCGGCGTGGGTGCGGCCCGTGGCGAGGAGGCGCGGGCCGACGCCGGGCAGGCCGAGCCCCCTCTCGAGGAGGGGCTCTCCGCCATGGCGCCGCCACCCCTGGAGAGGGATCCTTGCTCGGGTTGTCGCGTCGTTTCGTGTCGGTACGGGGTCTGCCAGGGGCCCAGCGTCATGCCGACGCTCGCGCACAACGCCCTCGTCGAGATGTTCCGCGAAACCCCGGAGCTCGCGCCCCACTTCCTCGTGACCCTCTTTCACGTCGATGTGCCGCGGCATGCCTCGGTCGCGGTGGTCGAGTCCTCGATCGACCAGCTCATCCCGGTGGAGTTCCGCGCGGACTTGGTGCTCGAGCTCCGCGACGCGAACGGCACGCTCGTGCTGGCGATCGTCATCGAGGTCCAGCGCGACGAGGACCCGGACAAGAAGTTCTCCTGGCCGGTGTACGCCACGGTCGTGCGCGCGAGGAAGCGCTGCGGCACGGTCGTCCTCGTGGTCGCACCGGGCGCCGACGTGGCCGCCTGGGCGGCGCAGAACATCGACGTCGGCCTCGGCTTCGGCCACATCAAGCCGCTGGTGCTCGGCCCGGCCGTCGTGCCCGAGATCACCGATCCGGCCGAGGCGGAGAAGGAGACGGAGCTCGCCGTGCTCTCGGCGGTGGCGCACGGCAACGGGCCGAATGGGCTCGCCGTGGTCCAGGCGGCGCTCGTTGCTCTCGAGCGGCTCGACCAAGAGCACGCGGCGGTATACTTTCAGGTCATCTGGAACGGGCTGCGCGAACCCATGCGGCAGGCTCTGGAGGCGTTGGTCATGGAACGACAGATCGAAGATGAGGCGACGTTCCCCTCATTCATGCAAAAGCTCATCGATCGCGGCAAGATCGAGGGCGAGCTCAAGGGCATCCGCGAGGGCGAACTCAAGGGCAAGAAGGACACCCTGCTGCGGCTGCTTGCCCGTGCAGGGATCGCGCTCGCCGAGGACGAGAGCGAGCGCATTCAGGCATGCACGGATATCGCGACCCTCGACCACTGGATCGATAACGTCCTTGGCGCGAAGACCGCCGCTGAAGTGCTCTCCTGACGGTTGAAGGATGCAGCCCAACAAGGCGACGTGTACCCCCTCACGGCGCGATCCCTGGCCGTGAGCGGCGGAGCGTCCTCCGTGGCGTCAGAGCGACTCGAGGTACGCCAGGAGCTCGTCGAGCTGCGCCGGGGCGAGCGCGGAGACGTCGCCGTGGCGGTCGCCGCCGCAGGCCGGGTCGAACCGGTCGCGGAGCGTCTTCGCGCAGCCGTCGTGCATGAAGGGCGCTCGCGCGGAGATGCCGAGCAGCGAGGGGACCTGGAATGCCTCGCCGAACCCGACATCCTCGTTGAGGTTGTTCGTGAGCATCGGCCCTGCGTGGCATGTCGCGCAGCCTACCTGCGGGTCATGGAACAGGGCCTCTCCTCGCCGGACGGCGGCCGGGTCGTCGGGGGGGCGAGGCGGGGAACGCCGGCACGTTGTCGAGGAAGCGCCCGAGGAGCTCGACATCCCGAGCTGCGGGCGGTGAGCCGCGCATGCGCGAGACGAAGACCTCCTGCATGAGGTGGGTGAGGTCGCTCTGGTCGCCGCTCCAGTGGAAGGGAGCTGTCTTGAGCACGCCGCCCGCGACCGTCTGGGTGCGCCGGAGGCCGAGCTTGTCGAAGCGCCACGTGTGACCGTCCTCGTGCGCTTCCGGATGGCAGGAGGCGCACGCGATGCCGCGAGAGCCGCTCGGCGGCTCGTGGAACAGCGCGTGTCCCGGGTCCATCACGCTGTCGCCGGGGAGGTCGATGTCCACGCCACGGAACGTGTCGACATCGCGCACCTCGATCCTCGCCGGCTCGCGGAACTGGAAGACCACACGGCCCCGCGCCGTGAAGGCGACGGCGATCGGCTGGCTCGAGTGCTGCCACCACCTGTAGACACCGCACGTGCCCAAGCCGGTCGACGGCAACAGATTCGCGGAGTCGTCGGGGGGAGAGGAGCAGGCCGCGAGGCCGGCGGCGATCGCGCTCAAGGCCGCGAGGGCCAGCTGGGTTGTCGTGCAGGAGAGGTTCCGATACATGAGGCCTCCGGAGGTGGCGGGCTGCTCGGCGAACGCGAGCAACAGCAAACCCAGGACGCCGTCGGGGAGTCGACGGCGCGCGGCCGAGCAAGAGCAAGGCGCGTGCGCGGGCGCGGGGGCGCGCGGCGCGCCCGGGAGGCGCGGTGTTCGGAGGTGCGGGGAGCGATGGGCGACGGCAGGGTGGGTGTGGTCGCCTGGCATCACTGTTCTGGCATCAGTGTTACGGACAGCAACGCGGGGGCAGCTCCGCAGGCGGCGGCGGAAGCGGCGGCGCGGTCGATTGCTCGGCGTTCCACGACGACGAGCCGGGATCCCAGGTGACGTTCACGGTGACCAACCACCGCGCGACGCCCATCTACTACTACGCCGCCGAGTGCTTCGAGCGCTTCCGCGTCGGTCCGGAGGGCGGGGACCTCGGCAAGGCGGATCTCCCGAGCGCGGAGATGACCTGCGAAGAGGCCCAGACGGCCGACGACTGGCCGCTCGACTGCCACGGCGACACCGCGATCGAGATCGCCGCCGGGCAGAGCGCGACCTTCCATTGGACCGGTCTGCTGTACGAGCCCCGGGAGATGCCGGTCGCCTGCGCGGCGCAGCCGGAAAATCCACTCGCCGCGAACTGCCCACGCGCCGTGGCCGTGCAGCCCGGAGGCTTCGAGTTCTCCCTCCAGCTCTTCGGCGCGGTCACGTGTGAGGAAGGCCCCTGCTCGTCCCCCATCGATCCGTTCACCGTCGAGCAGGGGTTCACGTACCCGGGCGACACGGCGGTCGCGATCGCAGTCGACTGACGTCGCGACGTCGAGCCACCCCTCAGCATGACGACCCTAGTCCTGGGCAGCGCCGAAGCGGGGCCCGGAGACAAATGTGAACGTTCACAATACCGATGTCAACTCGAAACGGCCGCCGGCGACCGCCTCCGCGCCCCGACGGCAGACAGGTCTCCTCCCGGAGCGCCGCGTCAAGAGGGGCGGGCATCGGGCCGCGGTCACACAGGCGCTGCGGCGCCGCCATGACCGGCGCGCGGCGGCGCGACCTCGAGCTGGCGATGCCGACGCTACGCGCCGCGTCGGGCGCCAGCCGCCGATGCGCTGATCGGCTTCGAGTTCGTCGATCGGGCCGGCGATGATCGCGAAGGCGCCCGCCCCTCTTGCCGCGGCGCTCCGGAAGAGCCCCGCCAGCCTCGTGCTCCCTCGGGATCGAGATACTTACGGGCCTGTCGATTGGAATTGACGGTGGCTATGTGATCGTTCACATTCCCGCCGAGGGGCATCCTTGTTGCTGCCCCTCGTGTTGCTGCCCCTTGCTCGGGTCGCCACGCGTACCGAGGCCTTCGTCGTCTGATCGATTTTTTGCACCCACTCTGTTCGCTCGGTCGTCGCGGAAGCGATCGCTGAACGATGGGGATTGGCAGGAGCTCGAGGAGATCGCGCGCAGCTGCTCCAGGGTGGTGGTCTTGAGGGACCGCAAGCAGCAGGGCGAGCTCGCGGGAGAGTCGGTGACGCTCTTGTCGATCGTCTAGGCTATCACCCATCAGAAGGATGGCTCCGCCCGATGCTCGAAAAGATCACGGAAGCGGCGCCCACGAACGCCAACCGCACGGCTATCGGGATCCTCCTCATTCATCGTGTGCGCCGGCGCCCTGCTGCTCATGCGCGGGCGCCGCGAGGCTTGGCCTTTGCTCGGCCTCCTGGCGCTCCTCCTGTTCGATTCCGTCCTGCCCAAGAATTTCTTCTCAATCGTCGAGCGCGACGGGGCTTGTGTCATCCTGGTGCGACGGCTGCTGAGTGAATAAAGCGGAGGCTTCGTCGCTGTTTGGCGCGGCGTAGTCTCGTTTTCAATTTCCTAGATACAGCGCATTCGAGGTCTGAAAGGAGCTATAATGAGCAAGAGAATCTTGCAGTGCCGGCGCTCGCTCTCGGGCGCCACCGCGTTGGCTGTTTCGCTTCTGCTTGGCGCCCTCACTCCAGGGGTGGCGTCCGCCACGGACCCCGTCGAGAAGCTGCAGGAGTTCGAGCTGGACGAGGTGAGCGTGACCGACGCGTACTACCAGAACATCTCTTCGAAAGAGATCGCGTACATCATGAGCCTCGACCCCAACCGACTTCTGGAGGGCTTCAAGGCGGTGTCGCAAGGGAGGGACCCTGGGAATTCGCCGGGCATCAACCTCTACGGCGGGTGGGAGGGTGGCTGGAGCCTTCTGCGCGGGCACACGATAGGCCACTACATGTCCGCCATGGCGCAAGCGTACAAACAACTCAAGAGCTCCGACGCGGAGCAAAGCGCCGCCATCGCGCAGAAGATCGACTACACGATCAGCCAGTTGAAATCATTTCAAGACGCGAGCCCCAGAGGATACCTGTTCGCGTCGCCGGAGACGCACTTCGACGTCGTCGAGGGGAAGGCCAACGGCTCCAGCTGGGCGCCATGGTACACGATGCACAAGATCATCGCAGGCCTCATCGACGTCTACAAGTTCGAAGGAAATGCAGCAGCCCTCGAAATCGCGAGCAAGTTGGGGGACTGGACCTACAACCGCAGCTCAGCCTGGAACGCGGACCTTCGAAGGAAGGTCCTGGGCGTCGAGTACGGCGGCATGAACGACTGCCTGTACGATCTGTACAGGCTGACGAACAACGCCAATCACCTGGCGGCAGCCCACATCTTCGACGAGGACTCGCTCTTCACTCCGATTTCTCAAGGCAACAACGTCCTGCCAGGCAAGCATGCCAATACGCAGATCCCCAAGTTCATCGGCGCCCTGAACCGCTATCGGACGCTGGGCCAAACGGAGAACTTCTACTACACCGCGGCAGAGCAGTTCTGGTCCATCGTGTTGAGGGATCACACCTATGTCACCGGTGGGAATAGCCAACTCGAGCATTTTCACGAGCCCAGGCAGTTGGACGCGCAAAGGGACAATGTGAACAATGAGACGTGCAACGCGTACAACATGTTGAAGCTCTCGAGGGGGCTCTTCAAAGCCACGGGGGACGTCAAGTACGCCGACTACTACGAGCAGGCCCATATCAACGAAATCATGTCTGCCGTCAATCCGACCAACGGAATGACGGCCTACTTCAAACCCATGGGAACAGGGTATTTCAAGGTGTTCGGCAAGCCGGAAGACACCTTCTGGTGCTGCAACGGAACCGGTATGGAGAACTATACCAAGCTGAATGACAGCTTGTACTTCCATGACGACACGGATCTGTACGTCAACATGTTCCTCAGCTCGACGTTGAATTGGTCCGAGCGGGGTCTGTCGTTGAAGCAGACCTCCAATTTCCCTGTTTCCGACAAGGCGGTTTTCGAGATTACCGCTGCCCCGGCCGATGCGGTCACGATCAACTTCAGAAAGCCCTCCTGGGTTGCTCGGTGCCAGCCCGTGACGATTACGGTCAACGGTCAGGCATGCGACGCAACGGAGGCGAACGGCTATCTTACGGTAGGCCGCACCTGGAAGCTCGGAGACAAGGTGGAGCTCACGCTGCCGATGGAGGTGAAGGTGTCGAGGCTTCCCGACAACCCCAATGCGGTGGCGTTCGTCTACGGGCCGGTCGTCTTGAGCGCCGGTCTGGGGACGGAGAGGATGCTGTCGGAGCCCCAGTGGGCATCTGAGAAGGCTACTATTCCCCCTGGTGTTATCATCAAAGACACCATCGGGATCAACAACGGCATCACGATCAACGAGTGGATCGCCGACATCGAGAACAACTTGGTTCAAACCCCGGGTGCGGCGGAATTCACGCTGCGGAACACGGACTCCGATAGCACGTTGACGTTTACTCCGCACTATCAGCGATACGCGGATAGGTACGGCATCTACTTCCGTCTGACTGGGACGGCGGGTGAAAATATCCCAGACGCCGGCGAATGCCCGCCCCCTCCTGGAACTGGCGAGCAGTGCGATAGCGTCTCGTCTTCGGAGAGCGGCGGATCGACTGGCAGCGGATCGACTGGCAGCGGATCGACTGGCAGCGGATCGACTGGCGGCGCGTCCGAGGGCAGCTCCGGTGGATCGGGGGGCGCGGATGGTGGCACCACGGACCAGGGCAGCTCGGGTTGTTCCTGCAGTCTCAGTCGTGCTTCGTCGGAACGCTGGCAACTCGCCGCGCTGTTCGGCCTTGGCCTGGTCGCGTGGCGCCGGGGGAGACGTCGTGCGGCGCCGCTGGGGGCGCGGATCTCTGGTGCGCGATAAGCCTCCACATCTGCCTGCGCCCGAGGAATCTTTCGCCGCTCGGGAAGCATGAACATGGTTCGACACTCACCGAACTCGGCCCACCCCTGAAACAGCGCGACACGGCGCCTCGCAGCCCGCACGGCCTCGACGACCTTGCGGCCGGTCTGGCGGTCAGAGCGACTCGAGGTACGCCAGGAGCTCGTCGAGCTGCGCCGGGGCGAGCGCGGAGACGTCGCCGTGGCGGTCGCCGCCGCAGGCCGGGTCGAACCGGTCGCGGAGCGTCTTCGCGCAGCCGTCGTGCATGAAGGGCGCTCGCGCGGAGATGCCGAGCAGCGAGGGGACCTGGAATGCCTCGCCGAACCCGACATCCTCGTTGAGGTTGTTCGTGAGCATCGGCCCTGAGTGGCATGTCGCGCAGCCTACCTGCGGGTCATGGAACAGGGCCTCTCCTCGCCGGACGGCGGCCAGGTCGTCGGGGGGCGAGGCGGGGAACGCCGGCACGCTGTCGAGGAAGCGCTCGAGGAGCCCGACACTCCAGTCCCCGGGCCATGTGCCGCCCATGCGCGAGACGAAGACCTCCTTCATGAGGTGGGTGAGGTCGCCTTGGTCGCCGCTCCAGTGGAAGGGAGCTGTCTTGAGCACGCCGCCCGCGACCGTCTGGGTGCGCCGGAGGCCGAGCTTGTCGAAGCGCCACGTGTGACCGTCCTCGTGCGCCTCCGGATGGCAGGAGGCGCACGCGATGCCGCGGGAGCTGAGCGGCGGCTTGTGGAACAGCGCGTGTCCCGGGTCCCTCACGCTGTCGCCGGGGAGGTCGATGCCCACGCGATCGTGCGTGTCGATATCGATCACCTCGATCCTCGGCGACTCGCGGAACTGGACGACCATACGGCCCCGCGCCGTGAAGGCGACGGCGACCGGCTGGTTCGAGTGCTGCCACTGCTTGTAGAAATGACACGTGCCCGAGGCGTCCTCGCTCGTGATGGTGTCGAGGTCGACGAACTCAATCGTGTAGTTGCCGGCGCCCACGACCGCGGCGAGCTTTCCGTCCGGCGCGACCGCGATGTCGACCGGGAGCGCGACCTGCCAGAGGGCCGGCGTCGGGAGCTCGGCTCCGTCCCGTGGAGCGGCCGAGGCCGGGGGCAGGACGCTGACGGCGCTGTGCAGGACGGCGCCATCGCAGTCGGCAGCCTGGTAGTAGCCCGTGGGGGCGAGCACGACGGGCGAGGTCAACGCGCGCTGGTGGACCATCGCCGCGCCGCCGCCGGGGAGGGCGACCATGCGCCAGGCGACCGAGGGGCGGAAGTCGGGGTCGATGGCGGGGTTCGTGGTGAACCACGGGAGCGACCGCCGCGAGAGCACCTCTCCGTCCGGGCCGACGACGAGGGTCTCGGCGGATTTGAACCGGCTGACGAGCAGGCGCTCGCCCTCGACGATCACGTCGCGCAGGTCGGGGTCGAGCCGTAGCTTCCGGAGCGCGGCGCCGCCCTGGGCCGGGAGCGTCACGAGCTCGCCGCCGGCGCAGGCCACATGGATCGCGTCGAGCGACACGTCGTAGGCGAGGCCGCGCGGCGCGGGGCAGACGGCGCGCCGGTCGAGCACCTTCGCCGTCCCGACATCGATCGTGGCGAGCTCGCCTGCGCGGCGCAGGACGACGTGGACGCGGCCGGCCCCGTCTTCGACGAGGCGCCCGGGCTCGTCGCCGCGCGCGAGGGGGATCGCGCGCGGCTCGCCGCCGTCGGTGTCGACCACCCAGACGCCGTCGCGATCGGGGTCGGCCGCCACGGCGGTGTGCCCGTCGCGGGCGATCATCAGCGTGCCGCCGCTGATGGGCGGCGGGGGCTCGTCGCTCGCGGGGCTCGACGGCAACAGATGATTCGCGGAGTCGTCGGGGGGAGAGGAGCAGGCCGCGACGCCGGCGGCGATCGCGCTCAAGGCCGCGAGGGCCAGGTGGGTTGTCGTGCAGGAGAGGTTCCGATCCATGAGGCCTCCGGAGGTGGCGGGCTGCTCGGCGAACGCGAGCAACAGCAAACCCAGAACGCCGTCGGGGAGTCGACGGCGCGCGGCCGAGCAAGAGCAAGGCGCGTGCGCGGGGGCAGGGGCGCGGGGGGCGCGCGGCGCGCCCGGGGGGCGGCGTTCGGAGGTGCGGAGAGCGATGGGCGGCGGCAGGGTGGGTGTGGTCGTCTGGCATCACTGTTCTGGCATCAGTGTTACGGACAGCAACGCGGGGGCAGCGCGGAGCGGGAGGGAGCTCCGGCGCGAGGGCGTGCCCTCCCGGCGGCTCGCGGCGCTCCTGCGCGGCGGCGCCATCGGGGCGCGACGGGGCGCTCTCCACGTCGCAGGGCGCGGGGGCCGGGCTGCAAGGGAGGATCGCGGCTGGCGAACGCGGATCCCTGGTGCGGGCACAGCGCATGCGCGCTGCCGGACGTGTCCGTCCGGGCCGCGCGCACCGGCCGGCCACCTCGGGCGTCGCGCGTGACGCCGGGCAGCTCTGACGTTAGACTGAGATCGCCCGTAACGGACTGGGAGGAAGCACCGTGGAAGCCGCCAAGATCCCCATCGTCATCCCCGCAGACCGTCTCAGTGTCCGCTTTCGCCGCAAATCGCACATCTCGATGGAAGCGAGGTGCCGTCCAACAATCGGTTCCACCCGACGTCCCTGCCGCCGCTCCGCGCCGTCAGGGCCGCGGGGGAGCCTGGGCGTCAGGCCTCGCGCAGGCCCACACACTTCAGGAGAACTCATGTTTGACCATGTCAAATTCGGAGTCAGCGACTACGCAGCGAGCAAAGCGTTCTTCCTCAAGGCGCTCGAGCCGATCGGCGTAGCTGTTGCCTCGGAGGGGCCGCCGACGTACGGTGTCGAGCTTAGCCCAAAGGGTGGTGAGGCTTCATTGTGCCTGTACCAGACCGAGGAGAAGCCGGCGCGGCTTCACTTGGCGTTCACGGCCGAGAATCGCCAGCAAGTCGAGGCTTTCTATCGCGCGGCTCTGGAGGCGGGTGGCAAAGACAATGGTGCGCCTGGTCTGCGCCCGCGCTACCACGCGAACTACTATGCAGCCTTCGTCATTGGTCCGGACGGGCACAACATCGAAGTGGTTTGCCACAAACCCGAGGCCTGACCCTTCCATCGAGCGGACGGGCCAAAGGCTACGCTTTTGTCCCACCGCTCATGTCAAACGTCAGGCGACGCAACCCACCCGAGCACCACTATGCGAGCACCACTATGAGAAATCGCCTCGCAAGCTGCAGCTGCGGCAAGTTGTCGGCCGAAGTCGAAGGCGAGCCGATTCGCGTGTCCGTCTGTCACTGCCTGGCCTGCCAGCGAAGGACCGGAAGTGTCTTTGGCGCTCAAGCCAGGTTCAGGCGCGAGAACGTGAAGATAAAGGGGCGCGGGAAGGACTTCGTTCGAATCGGAGACGAAGGGACGAAGAGCACCTTCACGTTCTGTCCTGAATGCGGCGCCACCGTCTATTACGCGATGGCCGGGCACGAGGACATGATCGCCATACCGGTGGGAGCCTTTGCGGACCCGGCCTTCCCCGGTCCAACGTTCTCGGTCTATGAAGAGCGAATGCATGGCTGGGTGGTCATGCCGCAAGACATCGAGCACATGCGCTAGGCACTGTTACGAAGGCACAGGAGCTCAACAGCCGCAAAGCCTCGAACGTTGACCCGCTTCAGGAGCACATGCTAGCGGGCCATGGACCGACGTTGTTCGCGGGGCTATCGAAGTATGTCGACTTGAAGCTCGTGCGCCGGCTGGAGTTCGGCTCGGGGGCGGTGGCGATGCGGTATGAGCCGAGAAGGTAGCCATGGGGGCTGAAGTTCACGCGCCCGCAGGTCGCTTTCTACCATCTACCATAGTGCCGCCGATGCGAACGGCTCGACGGATCGCCCCTCCGCGTGATACAGTACACCCCTGAGCTGCCGAGCAGGCGCGAGCGACCATGACGGCTCGGCTCGAAGGAGGGACGCGTGAAGATTGGAATCATCGGTGCCGGCATGATCGGCAGGACGCTGGCGAGGAGATTGGTGAATCTCGGTCACGACGTCGTGCTCGCGAACTCGCGCGGACCGGACACGATTCGCGAGATCGCCGCCGACGTAGGAGCCACCGCCGTCACGGTCGCGGAGGCTGCGCGTCATGGCGAGATTGTGATCGTCGCTGTCCCCCAGCGCGCGGTCGCGGACCTGCCGAAGGATCTCTTCGCCGGCGTGCCCGCCGACGTGGTCGTGATCGACTCCGGCAACTACTACCCGAGCCGTGACGGCAGCATCCCGGCGATCGACGAGGGACAGCTCGAGAGCGCGTGGGTCGCCGAGCTTCTCGGGCGGCCGGTGATCAAGGTGTTCAATAACATCTACTTCAAGAGCCTGCTCGAGAAGGGCACGCCGAAGGGCACGACGGGGCGCATCGCGCTCCCGGTCGCGGGCGATCCGCCCGATGCGCGAGCGAAGGTCTTGCGCCTCGTCGACGAGCTCGGGTTCGACCCAGTCGACGCGGGGAGCATCGAGGAGTCGTGGCGGCAGCAGCCGGGCACCCCTTGTTATACCAGAGACCTCGAGGCGCCGCGGTTGAAGGAGGCGCTCGCCGCAGCCGACCGCAGCGGCATCCCCGAGTACCGCAAAGCCGCGGACGACGCGATGAGGGCTTACTTCAAGGCTCAGAACCGGCGCTGATCTTGGCCCGCGTTTATGTAATGGTGCGCTGCCGCCGCGCGCGGCGGCGGCAAGCGCCTGCGGCCGATGTGATCAACATCCACTGTCCGGGCGCGTGACGGTCGGCTGAACCGCAGGGCGTCAGGCGGGCTTCAGAGCAATAGCAATGAAGGTGCTGTTCGTCGGAACCGTTCCGACCGCTTGATTTTAGAGGAGACGCAGCATGGACCGATTCTCCGGAGGTTGCCTGTGCGGCAACGTGCGAATTGTGGCCTCGGGGCTCCCATACCGGGTCGGCCTCTGTCACTGCCTCGACTGCCGCAAGCATCATGGAGCCCTTTTTCACGCGTCTGCGGTGTTCCCTCAGGATGCGGTGACGATCGATGGCGAGACACGCGACTACGCCGGGCGGTTTTTCTGTCCCCGCTGCGGCTCGTCTGTCTTCGCACGCAGCGGGGACGAGATCGAGGTGAACCTGGGGTCCCTGGATGCCCCGGACCAGCTGACGCCGACCTACGAAAGCTGGATCGTCCGTCGCGAGTCCTGGTTGCCGCCGTTTCCACTCACGAGACGATACGACCGCGATCGTGACGCCACGGGTCGCTTCGAGGAGTAGGTCGCACGAACGGTGGGGGGCGGGAACGCGCCCTCGCTGTCCGGGGGGCAGGCTGTTCGTGATGCGTCGCCACGGCCCGCGCGCGGCCTGGTTGGTGGCGCAGGCGCTCCGGGAGGAGCTGCGTCGCCGCGGCTGCGACGCCGGGATGCTGCCCTGACACGCCGGGGCCTTGCGGCGGCCACCCCGCGGGGAGGACAATCGTGCGATGGTGACCTCCTCCGCGTCGGTGAAGGTCGAGCTGCTGGAGCGGGCGGACGGATACGTGGTGGCGACCTGGCGGCGGCTCATGCTGCTCGTCTGGCGCGGGCAGGCCAGCGTCGCCGGCGTCGAGCGTTCCCGGGTGCTCTTCCAGCCCTGGGCGGCGCGCCAGCCGGGAGGGGCAGCGTTCCTGATCGTGGTCCCCCGCCAGCGCACCGGGCCGCCCGACGCGGAGACCCGGGCGGCGATGCAGCGGGCGGCGAGCGCTCCCGGGGGGTACTTGAAGGGCATGGCCACGCTCATCGAGGCCGAGGGGTTCATCGCCGCCTCGGTCCGCGCCCTCATGATGCGGCTGCAGCCCCGCGGGACGCAGGGGCCCGCGCCGGTCTTCTTTCGGACGTCGGCCGAGGTCGCGGCCTGGGCGGCGGCGGTGCTGCAGGACCGGGAGGTCGCGCCAGAGGAGCTGGCGGAGGCGATCCGCGTGGTGCGCGAGGGCTGAGCGCGCGCCCGCCGCCCGACCGCCATCGGGGCGGCCCGGTGTGCCCGGACCGCCCCGACCGTCACCAGACAGAGCAGGCGTTCCTCGGCCTCGTCGGCGGCCGGCGTCGGGGTCGGCTCGCCGTCGCGCCCGTCCTCCGCGCCGCCGGGTACCGGCTCCCATCGCGACGAAGGAGGAAGCGACGGCGACGAGGGTGGAGCGGGCCGAGCGGGTGGAGCGATGGGAGCGGAGCGGATCGAGCGCCGAGAAGTCCGCGCGGCGCGAGGGGTACGATCCGAAGCAGCTGTATCGGTCGCTGCGCACCCTGGCTGCCGAGTGGGCGGGGGCTGCGCAAGCTGCCTCTGGTTCGGGATATTTACTCGATCTCTACGCAGATGGCATCACCGAGCTGGCGAGAGTCGGTCGCGCGGACGCTGCAACCGTAACCTGCACCGTCGATGGAGCCCCCTCCGCCGATCCTCGCGATCCCCCAGTACCCGACGTGAGTGCATATCTCATCCGAGTAGGCGGAGGCGGTGGCGAGATCCACGTGCTCGAAGCCTTCCAGGCACTGATCTCCGCCTCTCACTACCGCAAAGGTGGTCCCGCCGATGTCAAAGAGCTCGTAGTTGGGTTTGCAGAGTATGTAGTCCAGCTCGCGGGTGTCGTCAGCATGCTGCTGGCAGTTGTTCCACGGGCCATCCATCGAAGACCCGCCTGCGATGCGAAAGACCCCTGAATAGGGGAGCTCATCGCAGCGGGCGACAAACGTCCAGAAGGCGTCGGCTGCGGTCAACGGCGTGTATCCTGCGGGGCAAGCTTCTCCTTCGTATACTCCGAACTCCACCGCCTGAGCTTCAGCGGGTGCGCTCAGCGCGATGCCTCCGGCGACAAGGCCGCAGAGCAGGGCGCGCATGGACGTCATGTGACAGATGTATTTCATTTGTTTACCAATGTGGTGTTATGGTAGGTTATGGTTCCAGACCAAGCGCGTGGTCGGGCAGGGATTCATTCGTGCATCTTGGTCACGCCGCGAGATGCGCTGTGGGCTCCGCAGTGGAGAGCCCGTGCCCTCTGCACCGGCGGACCACAAGATGGGCCCGCCGCAGCCCGAGGTCCGGAGACAGGCGCATCCGACCCGCCCCGCGACCGCGCCAGGATCATGTCCAGAGTATGCGGCGACACGGTGGGCGACGCCAGACAGCGGGCTGGAACGGCGGCGTTCGAGAAATGGAACAGTGCTATCGCTACACGCGCGAGTCTGCCGGCGGCGACTCGATTCACCAGCATGTCGAGCGCATCCTGCGAGAGGACGCGCATCGCGTAAGTCCGAGCCCTGGCCTCGGGCGAGAGGCAGCGCGCGATCCGGTCGCGGAGCGCCGGGCGAACCGCGCCATCGCCGCTTGTTCCGCGCACCCCGGCGCGGCGCTGCCCCCTGGTGAGAGCCTCGCTGCTCGCCCCGCCAGCCCCGGCCCCGGCTCGGGGGTTCGCCCCGGTCCTGACGGCTGCTGGCGCGCAGGCCGGGCACACGGCTCGCCGTGCCGCCATGCCGTGTGGTAGGCTCCAGGCATGCCGAGCGACCTGGAAGACGTGCTGGCTGCTGCGCTGCGCCTGCCTCGCGACGCGCGGGCTGCTCTGGCAGCCGAGCTGCTCCCACGGCACGCAGCGCGGACGTTGGACAAGGCTCCCGTACCTCGTCGTGTACCGCGATGAGCCAGAGCGCGTCCGTGCGAGGCGACGCGGCCGCAGGTGAATGCCAGCCTCGTTGGGCCGCCAGGCCGGCACCTCCGGGTTCCAACCCTTTTATGAAGCAGAGGATTGATGACGACGATCAACTACGTAGTTGGCGACGCTACCAGGCCGGTCGGCGAGGGTTCACGGATCATCGCCCACGTGTGCAATGACATCGGTGGCTGGGGCCGGGGCTTCGTGACCGCGCTGTCGGCTCGCTGGGCTACGCCAGAGGTAGAGTACCGACGCTGGCACCGAGGAGAGCTCGCTGATCCGCCGTTCGGACTGGGCCAGGTGCAGTTCGTGGAGGTTGAAGCTAGCTTGTGGGTCGCGAACATGATCGGCCAGCACGGCGTGAGCGCGCGCGGCGGGGTCCCACCGGTGCGCTACGAAGCGATCGATGCTGCGCTCGCAGCGGTCGCTGCTTTTGCGCGTCAGCACGACGCGTCCGTGCACATGCCTCGCATCGGCGCAGGCCTGGCCGGAGGCAGCTGGAGCGAGATAGAGCCCCTCATCGAGCAGAACCTGTGCTCGGCGGGGCTTCGCGTCAATGTCTATGATCTTCCGGGGCAGCGGTGAGCTGCAGTCCCGCTCATCCAGCCGCTGGCGCCGACGCCGCTTCGCTGCGCGGCACACCGGCAGAACGTTAGCTATCATCAGGTGCGTTCGTGTCGAAAGTCGATCTCAAGAGGGAGCTCAAACATCTCTACCAGGCATCCGCGAAGGAGGTGGTTCAGGTTGAAGTGCCAACATTTCAGTTCCTCATGATCGACGGCGAGGGCGACCCCAACACATCAAGGGAGTATGCCGAGGCAGTGGAAGCGCTGTTCTCCGTCTCCTACACGACGAAGTTCATGGTGAAGAAGGGGGCGCGAGGAATCGACTATGCGGTCATGCCTCTCGAAGGCCTTTGGTGGTCGGATGACATGTCCGTCTTCACCTCCAACGATAGGTCAAGGTGGAAATGGACGATGATGATCATGCAGCCTCATTTCGTGGAGGAGGCGGTGATTCTTGCGGCCATGGTGGAGGTGAAGCGAAAGAAGGCGCTCCCCGCGGTGGACGCGCTCAGGCTGGAGAGCTTCACCGAAGGATCATGTGCTCAAATACTTCACGTTGGCCCCTTCAATGAAGAAGGACCGACCATTCAGCGAGTTCATGATTTTATCGGTGCGCGCTCGGCGCTCGCAGGAAAGCACCACGAGGTGTATCTGAGCGACATTCGTCGCGCCGATCCTGCCAAGTGGAAGACCATCATCCGCCAACCCATGGCGTGATGGCTGACAGATCGTTCGAGCCGACGCCGCGTCGCGGCACGGCTTGAATCAGGCGTTAGGCCGCAGAAGCACACTCTCCCTTACCACCACCCGACCTCGGAGGTTCTATGAAGCGAGTCACTGGCATTGGCGGCATCTTCTTCAAGGCCAAGGACGCTCCGGCGCTGCAGGCTTGGTACAAGCGGCACCTCGGAATCGATGTGCAAGAATGGGGTGGCACGGCTTTCACCTGGACCGACGGTGAAGGTAAGCCGGTCGCCGGAACGACCATCTGGTCCATTGGCTCGGCGCAAGGTGACCAGTTTGCGCCCAGCGCTGCGACGTTCATGGTCAATTACCGGGTGGAGGATCTCCACGCCCTGGTTAAAGTCTTGCGCGAAGAAGGCTGCAACGTTCTCGAGAAGATCGACGATTCCGAGTACGGGAAGTTTGCCTGGGTCATCGATCCAGAAGGAAACAAGGTAGAACTCTGGCAACCGCCCGCCGGCCAGTGACCAGGGAAGTCGGCCTCAGCGCGAATCTGCGGCCTGACCGTTCGTTGGGCCGCTTGCGCGCCGGACTGCTCGACCTCCTTCTCTCTGCTGCAGCGGCGTTGGGGCAGGGCTGCGGCCCGCACGGTATTCAGGTATCCCGGCGGCAACCGCGGCGCCGAGCGGCCAGCTAGCGGCGCCGGACCCAGGGCGCGCCGAGCATCAGGTTGCGCGCGGCGCCGCCGGTGCGCGGGCGAGCGGCTGGCAGCGCCCGGCATCCGGTGGTGCCCGGCGCACCCTCGGCGGCGGCGACCGCCTGGCGGCGCCGGGCCGGCCACGCGCGAGGCGGCGGCGTGGTCTCTTGGGCGTGGAGCTCGACCGGCTCGGCGCTGCATCTTGCGGGGGCCGCACCCGCCGGGCATCGCGGCCGGGCCACCGTCACCGCATCCAGCCAGCGGCCTGACGAGTCGTTGCAGCTGACGAGGCCGCGCACGCTCTCCTCGCCGGCAGCACGGCTCCAGCCTTACGGCCTCGCAGCTGAACTCTGGCGTTGGGCGGGCGGACCCTGTGCCAAGCGGTTCCAGGGGATCGAAGCCGTCGCACGTCGCGGCGACCTTCCGGCACCCGAGACCCAGCCGACCTCTCGTCGGGCTCCTACGGCTGGCGGGAAGAATGCGCTGCCACTCGACTGGCTTCGCAGTACACTGCGCGCCCCATGCTCTACCACTTCGATCGCACCACGCACCGACTGGACGAGCTGCGCTCCGTGGACGCGTTTGGCGCGTCCGTCCTCGAGAAGGACATCGAGCTCGCCCTCGCCAGCACGCCAGAGTGCGTCTTCCGCGCGCCGAAGACCAAGGGCTCCCCGGTCCTGATCGTCAAGAAGTCCGTCGCATGGCGGCGGATGGCCGACATCATCGCCGTCGACGCAGAGGGGCGGCTGGTGCTCATTGAGTGCAAGCGCGGTTGGGCGGATCGCGACGCCCTCTCCCAGCTGTTGAGCTACGCCGCCGAGTACACTGCCGACGCGTTCGCCCGCCTCTGTGAGGACTGGAAGACTGGCGAGGGCCGAGACTCGGGCCGGGCGTTCCTCGACGCGTTCCGCGAGTTCGCCGACGATCGCGGGATCGAGTCCACGAGCATCGGCAAGGACCACGTGCTCGTAGTCGTTGCCGCCGGACGCGACGACGGATTCCAGCAGATCGCCCGGTACCTCGAGAGCCGAGGGGTCCCCGTGTACTTCGTGCCGCTCGCGCTCTTCATGAAGGCCGACGGCGAGTTGTTCATCGAAGTGAAGCCGATCGACCTCGCCCCGTCCGGCACATCCGTCTACGGGTCCGCGACCGAGCGCGCCACGGCCGACGGGGTCTGGATGATCAACACCGACGAGACGCATAGCCCCGGCGCGTGGGAACGGTTCATCGATCGCGGCGTCGCGGCGATCTGGGGCTACCCCGACGGCCCGGCGACGCTCCAGGCCGGCGTGAAGGCCGGCGACGTGATCTACGCGTACCAGAATGGCGTTGGGATTGTGGGTCGCGGCACCGCGAAGAACGGCGACGTCACCCAGGCCATGCCGGGCAGTTCGGTGATCCCCGAGTGCAATGACGGCAACGAGTGGCACCTTGCTGTCGACTGGATGCCTGTGCCCCCGGGCAAAAAAGCGGTGACGAACCGCGAGGTCCGGCAGAAAACCGGCACCGGGCTTCCAGTCAGAAACACGTTCTGCCGGCTGTTGAAGGCGAACGTGCGCAAGGTGATCGGCGAGCCCTGGGAAAAGTAGGGGAAGAGGCCTCTTCAGTCCACTAGCTAGCCGAGCAGCCATACCGCCGGGCTTTGCTCGACACGCTCGCCGGCAAGCATCGCAGCGCTGTCGAGGATCTCGGTCCACGGCAACTCTGCGTACCCGGCGCGGTGGGCAAGGTCGGCGCCGAGCGCAGCGACAAGCAGGGCGTGCGCGGAGGGCACGTTGTAACCCGCGGCATAGAGCGGGTTGAGCTCAAGAACCACTGGCTGGCCGTCTCGAACGAAGGCTACGTCAGCCACGTAGTTCGCCGGGAGGTCAGCAGCGAGGAGAGCTGGGAGAAGGGCGCGAGCCGCCCTCTGCACCACCTCGCTCCTGGCAGTGAGTTCATCGCAGAGGGGCCGGCGCACGTCGTCGGTGAGGGCCTCGAAGGGGCCGTGGTAGCTGGCCATGAGGAGACGGCCGTCGAGCACCGTCAGCCGCACTTCGAAGGGCACCCGGATGGGGTTGCGGTCGCCGGGCGCGGTGGCGAGCTCGATGCGCTCAAGGTCGAGGTGCTCGCGCAGCGCGAGGCCGCCGACATCGAGAGCGACACGCAGGCGGCGGATCACCTCGAAGACCGTGGCCTCGATGTCCGCTTGGTTGCTGCCGTAGTAGAGCTCGGGGTTGGCGGACTTGGCCGACGAGTAGAAACCGCGGACGAAGACCCCGGCGTGGGGATCGATCTCCGCGTCGAAGAGGGCGCCGTAGATCGCCTCGGTTAACAGGCGGCGCACGGCCGCGGGAGAGTCGATCGCGGCAGCGACGGCGGCGTCGACGGGCAGCAACGCGGTGCGTGGCGTGGGGACACCAGCGTTCGTGAGCACCGAGTAGAATTGATCGAGCCCGAGGACCCGCTCCACATTGTCGGGGAGGTCGAGCACGCACGTGGCGCCGGCAGCAACCGCCCGAGCGACGACGGTTTTGTAGGCGGTGCGAGGGAGCATCGGCAGATCGACCCAGGACACACTGCCGCGGACCCCCTGCGGCGCGTCGAGCGAGGCCACGTCGCAGACCGCGAGGTCCCAGCCATGAAGGCGGGCGAGTTGGGCCCAGAACGCATGGCGACGCCGGATCATGGCCACGTTGCGGGGGTCGGCCTGGGCATCGAAGGCACGGTTGAGGTCGGAGATAAGAGCGACGCGGGACACGGGTCAAGCATCGCACGTTTCCCTGGATCAGGGGGACCCGGTGGAGCCCGGACGAAGAGCTCGACTGAAACGTGATGGCACCATATACTGACGCCAGCCAGCTCCTCAAGGACGCGCGGAGGCCCATCGCGAGGAGGTGCGATGCGAAGGGTCCCGTGGCCACCCGCCGCGTCTTGCGTGAGGAGCCGCCCAACCCCGAGCTGCACCGGACGAAGTTGCTGCCGTCATTGCGATCGTCGCCGATGAATGTCGGCTATCGGAAGCGAGAGGCCCACATGTTCGAGAACAGCCCAGCCTGGCCGCACGGCGCGCTTCAGTCGGCGTTCGCCGATATCTACTTCGTCGTCGGCACCAACAAGACCCATCACGCGGGCACGGACCTTCAAACGAGCCGCACGATGGTCATACTTCGTGACGGCGGCGCCCTCACGCTCGTCAACACCGTGCGGCTGACAGAGCATGGGCTCGGCGAGCTCGAGAAGCTCGGTCGAGTCCGCAATGTCGTTCGGCTGGGCGCCTTCCACGGTCGAGATGACCCTTTCTACCGCGATTGGTACGGCGCAATGACCTGGGCGCTTCCAGGTGTTCGATCCGCCGATGGACGTCCGGCGGATAGAGAGCTCGACCCCACCGAACCCTTTCCGGCACACGGGGGGAAGGTCTTCGTCTTCTCCACTGCGGCGTTTCCAGAGGCCGCGGTGGTTCTCCCTCAGGAGGGCGGGGTTCTCATCACCTGTGACGCCGTGCAGAACTGGACCCATGTCGATCCATTCTTCTCGAAAGAGACAGGAGGGTTATTCCTGGCGCAGGGTCTGATCGGCACCGCAAACATCCCGCCGACCTGGCTGAGCGCGTGCAGCCCCGATGTCGCCGATTATCGACGACTTGTCTCGCTGACATTTCGGCACTTGATCACCGCTCACGGCGAACCCTTGCGGAATGACGCTCAAGCGCTGCTACAGCGCCGCATCGCAGCGGTATTCCCAGGATGATCGCGGGGCTACCCGAGGCTCTACCAGGCCGAGCTCGGCGGCCGCAACCGCGTGCTCTCTCGGGGCGGGGGCGCGCCCCGACGACGTCTGAAGCGGGGCGAGCCGCCCTCCTCACCCGCCCCGCGTCTTCTCGGCCTTCTGCCGCCGCACCATCTCCGCGATCCAGACCGGCGCGAACGGCGGCGTGCAGCCGGGCGATGCCGGGTAGTCCTTGAGCACCTCGAGCCGCTCGCCGATGGCGATTGCGCGGGCGCGCAGCCCGGGGTTGCGGATGCCGATCTCGGCGAGGCAGTGGTTCATCGACCACTGCTTCGGGCCCGGCGCCGTCTTCATCTCCGCCTCGATCTGGTCGAGCAGCGCGGGGAGATCGAGGCCGGCAGGGCTCTTCACGACGCGGTCCGTCGTCAGGCTCCAGCCAGCGCGCCCGACCAGCTCGCTCGCGGAGTCCTTCCAGCGGACACGCAGCTCCTCGACGTGGCGCGACGCCTTCACCACGTTGACGATGAACCAGTCGAGCAGCTTGGGGTAGCCGATCTCCCGGACCATCACGTCCAGCTCGTCCGCCGAGAAGACCTTCGGCTTGAACACGAGCGTCGCCAGGAGGCGGGCGTCGGGGTCCCCGGTGCGCCACAGCGCGACGGCCAGGGCGTGGTCAGCCTTCAGCCGCTTCGCGAGCGCGCGGAGCTGGGTGAGGTTCACGCCGTGGGCGTCTCCGGCGCGGGCGTTGACCTCGCGCATCTTCTCGTTGCCCAGCGCGGCGAGCTCCCGCATGACCTCGGTGAGGTTCATGGGCTGGAGCTAGCCGTATCCGCGGGCGTCGTCCACCGGCGCGGCGTCGCCTCGGGTCGCGACGTGGATCGGCTCCTGACGCCGCGCGCCCGCTTTCCCCATCGCGCGGCCGCCCGGGCCGCGCCGCGCGGCCGGCCGCGCCCGCCGGAGCCTCACCCCCGCGCCGCGATGGAAGCGAGGAGGCTCTCCAGGGAGCTCGGCTCGATCGGCTTGGTGAAGTGCATGTCGAAGCCGGCTTCCTGGGCCCGGCGGCGATCTTCCTCCCGGCCGTAGCCGGTCAGCGCGATGAGGAGCCAGGGGGAGGCGCCCGCGCCGCCCTTCAGGGCCCGCGCCACGCCGTACCCATCCATCTCGCCGGGGAGGCCGATGTCGCAGAGGATCACCTCCGGCACGAACGAGCGGGCCGCATCGACGCCGGCGGGCCCGGACAGGGCCACCTCGACCCGGTAGCCCTCCATGGTGAGCAGCGCCTGCAACATCGCCGCGGCGTCCTCGTTGTCCTCGATGACCAGGATGCGCAGCGATCGCGCGGCGACGTCCGACGTCGGCGCCGGGCGCGGGGCCGGCGGCGCGACGCTGCGCTCCAGCGGGAGGCGAACGACCACCGCCGTCCCGCGGCCGACGCCCGCGCTCTCGGCCGAGACGGCGCCGCCGTGCAGCTCGACGAGGCCCCTCACCAGCGAAAGGCCCAGCCCGAGCCCGCCCCGGCTGCGGTCGAGGCTGCGATCGGCCTGGGTGAACGGGTCGAAGGCGCGGGCCAGCATCGCCGCATCCATGCCGATGCCCGTGTCGCGGACGCGGATCTCGGCGGAGCCCTCCGGCGTCGCCGACAGCGAGGCCGTCACCCGGCCGCCGGCGTCGGTGAACTTGTTCGCGTTGTGCAGCACGTTGCTGATGGCCTGCGACAGGCGGGTCGGGTCGGCGTGGACCCACAGCGGCTCGGCCGGGATCTCCACCGCGAGCGCCAGGCCGTTCGCCTCGAGCGTGCTGCGGTAGTCCTCGGCGGTGTGCCGGAGCAGCTGCGCCAGGTCGCAGCGCTCCTTGCGCAGCGTGATCCTGCCGCGGGCGACGCGCGAGACGTCGAGCAGGTCGTCCACCAGCCGGGCCATGTGCACGATCTGCCGCTCGAGCACGCCGCACGCCTGCGCCGCCCACGGCTGCTGCAGCCCGGACCGCCGGAGGATCTCGGCGGCGTTGCGGAGGGGCCCGAGCGGGTTGCGCAGCTCGTGGGCGAGCATCGCCAGGAACTCGTCCTTGCGCCGATCCGCTTCCTTCAGCGCGGCCTCCGCGCACTTCTGATCGTGGATGTCCGTGCCGGTGCCGCACCACTGCACGATCTCGCCCGACGGCCCGCGGACCGGCAGCGCGCGGCCGAGGAACCAGCGGTGCTCGCGCGCAGCAGGGCTGAAGAAGCGGTACTCGAGCTCCCAGGGCTCACCGGTCACGACGGCGCGGCGCCACGCGTCCAGGCACCGCCCGCGATCGTCCTCGTGCAGGAAGGCGATCCAGGTCTCGGGGGTCGCCTCGCCCTCCCGCACCGCGGTGAAATCGTACCACTTGCGGTTATAGTACTCGAGGGTGCCGTCGGGGCGAGACGTCCAGATGATCTGCGGCATGGCGTCGGCCAGCGTCCGGAACTTCGCCTCGCTCTCCCGGAGCGCGTCGTCGGCCCGCTTCCTCTCGGTGATGTCGTGGGCGATGGTGATGGCGAGCCGCCTGCCCGCCGCGTCCTTCCCGAGCGGCGCCCCGCGGAACAGCCACGTGCGCCGCTCGCCGGTCGCCGTGGCGATGGTGGCCTCGCTCTCGGCGTTGGAGGGCACCTCCAGCGCGTACAGGGCCTGGATCCTGGAGAGGACCTCGTCCTTCTGCGCCCCGTGCGCCCTGCCGACCCACGCCTCGACGGTGGGCAGGTCCCCGGGAGCGTAGCCGGCGATGTCCGTCCACGCGCGGTTGACGCAGACGACCTGGCCGTCGTCGGCGTGGATCATGACGGGGAACGGGGCCGCCATCACGGCGCGGCGGAATCGATCCTCGCTCTCCTGCAGCAGGAGCTCCGCCTCCTTGCGCTCGGTGATGTCGATGACCGAGCCGACGTAGCCGAGGAACTCTCCGTCCGGGCCGAGCCGGGGGGTGCCCGAGGCGATGCACCAGCGGTACGCGCCGTCGTGCCGGCGCAGGCGGTAATCCAGCCGGACGGACTCGCGCCGCGCCTCGGCCCGCCGGAACGCCTGCAGGGTCGAAAGACGATCCTCGGGGTGCAGCGCGTCGAGCCAGCCGAGGCCGACGGCGGTCGCCTCGGCCTGGCCCGAGAACTCGAGCCACAGCCGGTTCCCGTACGTGGCGCGCCCGTCGGGGCCCGTGACCCAGATCATCACGGGCGCTTGATCGGCCATGTTGCGGAAGCGCAGCTCGCTCTCCCGGAGGGCCAGCTCGGAGAGCTTGCGGGCGGTGATGTCCCCGACCACGCCCACCATCCGGAGCGGCCGCCCGTCGCGATCCCGCTGCACCATCGCGCGGGAGTGGACCCAGCGCACCTGCCCGTCGGCGTGGAGCATGCGGAACTCGACGGAGTAGTCCGTCTCGCCGCGCAGCGCGCGCTCGATGTGCGCCCCGACCGCCTCCCTGTCGTCGGGGTGCACGAGGCGCGCGAAATCGTCCTGGGTGCCGCCGAATTGCGCCGCGCTGAGGCCCGCGCACTCGAGCGCCTCGCTCGACCAGAAGAGGCGGCTGCTCGCCAGCTCCCACTCCCAGACGCCGAGCTGGCCGCCCGTGAGGGCCAGCCGCAGGCGCGCCTCGCTCTGGCGCAGGCCCTCCTCGGCGCGCCTGCGGACGGTGATGTCGCGCGCCGTCTCCAGGACCAGCCGCCTGCGCCCGACCTCCTCGACGAGCTGCATCCGGCTCTCGAGCAGCACCTGCCGGCCGTCGCGGGTCATGTGCCAGAGCTCGCCCTCCCAGCGCCCCTCGCGCTCGATCGCCGCGATGATCTGCGACGTCGGCGCCGGGAGCGCGGTGGGCAGGAGATCGTGGCGCGGGCGCCCCAGCGCCTCTGCCGACGAGAGGCCGTAGAGCCGCTCGGCGCCCGGGCCGAAGTAGACGATCCCGTTCGTGCCGCCGAGCTCCCAGGCGAAGGCCGCCTCGCCGACCTGATCCAGCAGGGCCGCCTTCAGGTGCAGCTCGCCCTCGATCTGCCGGCGCGGCGCTCCTTCCCATCGCCTCCGCTCCTCGATGTCGGTGGCCGTGCCTATCCAGCGCTCTCCGCGGCCGCCGGCGTCCTCGCTGGGCTCGGCGCGACCGAGGAACCAGCGATAGACGCCATCATGCCGCCGCAGCCGGAACTCCAGCTCGAGCGCTGCGCCCCCCGCGACGGCCGCCCGCCACGCCGCGGCGTAGCGCGCCGCGTCCTCCGGGTGGAGGACGGCGGCCAGCCCGAGGCGCCTCGCCCGCTCGGCGGAGAGGCCGGTGTACTCGCGGAACTGGCGGTTGACGTACTCGAACGATCCGTCGCAGCAGGCGGCCCATACCAGCTGTGGAATGCTCTCGGCGAGCAGACGGAGCTGTGGCTCTATCCCGCGCCGCGTGGCGCCGCGATCGTACTTCGGAGAGGTCACAGCCATTCGATGGGACCGATTCCGCCCGGGTTGACCGGCGGAGCATTCTCGGATGCTTTGTCTAACGTTGATGTGTTCCGCAAGGGCGGCGCAGGAATCGCCGCATGGAGACTTCGGCAGGACAGGCAACCTGAAACACCCTGGCGAGAAGGCGCCAGCCTGGTGACCAATTCCGCGTTGCCCAGGTTCACGGCCGGCGCACCCACCCGGTGCGCGCGTGCGGGTACACGTCCGCGTACGTACGGGAACGGTTCCGAGGCGATGGGCTGCTGTCCGGTCAGGTGAGCTGGCCGCCGCACCCGGCGGGCTGCTGGCAGGTTCGTCCTCCTGCGACCCTCCGCTCCGTCGGAAAGCTGCGCGCCCCGCGCGGTCGTCGGCCCCGTCCTTGACGCGTCATCGCGCACGTCTTAAACGTTTGTTTGAAACGGTCGATTGAGGGGTGCCGGCGGAAGAGACGCGGCTCCTGTGTCGGCCGTGAAGCGAGGAGGTGTGGGATGACGTGGTGCAAATCCGTGCGCGGGGCGCGGAGCGCGGCGGTGCTCGCGCTCGGGGTGGTGGGGGTGATGGGGTGTGGGGACGACGGGGAAGCGCCTTCGCCGTCGGGATCGAAGGTGACGTGGTACCGGGACATCCAGCCCCTCGTGGAGCGCTCGTGCGCTTCCTGCCACGACGGCGCGGGCGTCGGCGGGGTGGCGCTGACGGACGCGGCGACGGCGCAGCGGCTGGCCGGTCTCATGGCCCTTCGGGTGAGCGACGGGGACATGCCGCCGCCGGTGCTCGACCCGACCTGCCGCAGCTACGAGGGCGCGGAGCGGATGAGCCTCACCGTCGACGAGCGATCTCGCTTCGAGGCATGGGCGCGCGACGGCGCGCCGCTCGGCGATCCGGCCGATGCGCCCCCGCCCGAGCGCGCGACGGACACCATCGAGGTTCCGGACGCCACGCTCGAGATGCCCGAGGCGCACGACGTGACGCTCGACGACGACGGCAACGAGTATTTCTGCGCGATCATCGACAACCCCTTCACGGAGCCGGCCTGGATCACGGCGTTCGAGGCGGCGGTCGGCGATCCCGCGGTGGTGCACCACATGGCCGTGTACCGGGATCTCGCGGGCGACGCGGGCATCGGATACGGCGTTCCGCCGGGGACGCGCGCTTTTCCGTGCCGCGATCCGGTCATCGAGCTCGACTGGCAGCTCCTCCACAGCTGGGCGCCCGGCGTCGGGGTGACGCGGCTCCCGGAGGGCGCCGGGGTCCGCGTCGAGCCGGGCGAGCAGCTCGTCCTGCAGATGCATTATTTCGGGCGCAGGGGCACGAGCAGCCGCGATCGATCGGGGTATCGACTGCAGCTCTCGCGCGAGCCGCCCCGCGCCGAGGTCTACATGGATGTGTTCGGCCCGGTGCCCTTCACGATCCCCGCCGGCGCCGAGGGCCACGCCGAGCGGAGCAGCACGCCGAACGACGGCCCGCCGCTGCTCGTCTACGGCCTGTTGCCGCACATGCACCTGCTCGGCCGCTCCTACCGGGCGTGGGTCGAGCGCGACGGCGGCGAGGAGGAGTGCGCGGCGCGCGGCGAGTTCGAGTTCCACCACCAGGCGCTCTACATGTTCGACGAGCCGCTGCGCTGGGGGACGGGAGATCGCTTCGTCGCCGAGTGCACCTGGGACAACACGGCCGCGAGCGAGGGGCAGTTCCAGCGCCCGCCAAGGGACGTGCCCTGGGGGGAGGGGACGAATCAGGAGATGTGCTTCATGGTCGCGTATCTATCGAAGGAGTGAGCTCCGGGCGCCGCGCTGACGCCGTCCCACGCGGCCGGCGCGCGCTCCGGCAGCCCAGAGGTCGCGAGCGGCGCCAGCCACGCTGCATTGCAGCATGACTGTATGCATGCGACAGCCTCCTGCCGGAAGGCTTGACTTCCACGTAAAATTCCGCCCTCCTACGCTCCCCGTTCAATGGGGGCACGACCGCCGCGTCGGCTGGCCAGGCCGCGAGAGCGCGTGCTGCGACGTCCAGCGTCACTGAAGTACGGAAGGAGCGGAATGGCACAGACGGTCTTCAGGAACGTGGCGATCGTGGACGGCTCGGGTGCGCCGCCGTTCCGCGGCGAGGTCCTGGTGCAGGGCAACCGGATCCAGGCGATCTCCCGGGCGGCCGGGGCGCTCTCCGCGCCTTCCGCCGAGGAGGTCGACGGGGGTGGCGCGACGTTGATGCCGGGCCTGGTCGAGGCCCACGCGCACCCGAGCTTCGCCGATACCTCGACCATCGAGGCGCTCGGCCTGATCCCGCCGGAGGAGCACACGCTGCTCGCGATGAAGAACGTGCGCGTGCTCCTCGATCACGGCTTCACGAGCCTCTTCAGCGCGGCGGCCGCGAAGCCGCGGCTCGACGTCGTGATCCGCAACGCCATCAACGCGGGGGACATCCCGGGGCCGCGCATGCTGGCGGCCTCGCCGGAGATGACGGTCACCGGCGGGCTCGGCGACGTCCGGCTCCACCACCACCACCGCGAGAGCTTCGCCGTGATCGCGGACGGGGCCGACGAGTTCCGCCGGGCGGCGCGGCACTTCGTCCGCGAGGGGGTCGACACGCTCAAGATCAACCCCTCGGGCGACGAGTACGTGCCGAGCGCCAGGGCGAAGCACACCGTGATGACCGAGGCCGAGGTGGCCGCCGTCTGCGAGGTGGCGCGCTCGCGCGGGAGGCGCGTCGCCGCCCACGCGCGCAGCGCCGAGAGCGTCAAGATGTCCCTGCGCAACGGGGTCGAGGTCCTCTTCCACGCGACGCTCTCGGACGCGGAGGCGCTCGAGATGCTCGAGGCCGCGAAGGACAGGGTCTTCGTCGCGCCGACCCTCGGCATCACCTACACGTCGCTGTTCGAGGCGAAGGACCACGGCGCGCCGCCGCCCGCCGACGTGGCGCGCGCGCTCGAGCACGAGCTCAAGGTCGGCTGCGACAACATGAAGGCGCTGCGCCGGCGCGGGGTCCGCGTCCTGCCGGGCGGGGACTACGGCTTCACCTGGAACCCGATCGGCCGGAACGCGCGCGACCTCGAGCATTTCGTCGAGCTGCTCGGTTACACGCCGATGGATGCGCTCGTCGCGGCGACCGCGCTGGGCGCTCAGCTCATGATGCGCGGCGACGAGCTCGGCCAGGTCAGGGAGGGCTTCCTGGCGGACCTCCTGCTGGTCGACGGCGATCCGTCGAAGGACGTGCGCATCCTGCAGGACAAGGGCCGGCTCCTCGCGATCATGAAGGACGGCGAGTTCCACAAGCGCCCGCCCGCCGCGCGGGCCACGTACGCCATCGCCGCGGAGTGACTCCGGCGAGACCGGCAGGGCCGCGGACAGGCGCGCATCCCCTCTTCAAGGGTCGTTCGTGGATCAGTGTGTCGCCGCGTGCCGCTGCGGCCGAGCGTTCCACACGCGCGTCGCCAGCGCGAAGCCGACGAGGGCGACCGGGAGCATGGCGAGCGGCCATGAGGTCCAGTTCCCCGGGGACTTCGCCGCGTCTCCCGAGGGCAGGATGCTCGCGTAGAGGAACGATTGCGCCGCCGTGCCCAGGTAGACGAAGCCGTCGATGATGCCCGTCGCGACGCCGGCGTTCTTCTTTCCGCCGAAGTCCATGCTCGCGGTCCCGGAGAGCATGCCATGGACGCCGATCACGCAGAGGGACATGAACACGACGGTCCACCCCGCGATCGGGAGGTCCAGGGTGAAGAGGACGATCGCCGCGCCGACCACGAGTCCGGCGTAAAGCACCGACGCCACGGGCCCGCGGCGCGACTCGAAGACGTGATCGGAGATGAACCCCGCGAAGACGCCGCCGAGGATGCCGGCGATGCAGAGGAGCACGCCCCAGTGGGTCGACACGAACCCCTTGAGGCCGGTCTTGTCCGCGAAGATGAGGTACCACTTCATGACCGCGTTGCGCAGGAATCCGCTGCAGAACTCGATGGCGACGATGATCCAGATGACCTTCTGCGAGAACATGCGCCGCGCGACCTCGACGGGTCCGATCCGCTCGCCGGTGTCGCCGGAGGAGGCGTCGGCCGTGTCGAAGTCCTGGGATCCCGCCTGGCCTGGCGTATCGCGGATGACGAAGTAATCGAGCGCCAGGAACCCGACCAGGATCAGGGCGGGGACGTGGAAGACCCACGGCATGGGCAGGACCTTGGCGATGAAGCGGCTCCAGTCGTAGGCGAAGTAGAGCCCGAGCGAGATGAGGATGCCGAAGACGCCGCCGAGCATGCCGCGCTCCCGGACATGGAACCAGGGCGCGTTCACCTTGACGATGGATACGGCGCCGAAGCTCTGGAAGTACATGTTGCCGGCGAAGAGCAGCGTCATCGCGTTGACGATCTCGCCGTGTCCGAGCCGCCCGTCCATCGCGAGCCGGACGGCCACGCCCATGAGGACGTTCATCAGCGCGGATCCGCCGGCCGCGAGCAGGATGGTGGTGCGCCCGCCCCACCGGTCGGTCAGCGGACCGTTCAGCAGGAAGGCGACGCCGTAGACCGCCGACCCCCACCCGTCGATGTTGCCGAACTCCTGCTTGCTGACGAGCTGCATCGCGTCGAGCGCCGACGCGTTGGCGGAGAAGTTGTACCTCCCCATGTAGAGGAACGCGTAGGTGAGCCCGAGCGGAAACCAGTTGAAGAACCGCCGCCGCCGGAACGCGTCCGAGTGACCGAGGTCGATCTTCGGCAGCCGCCGCATGACGACCGCGATGGCCGCGAGCAGCAGAAGGATCGGCAGCAGCTGATTGAGCCAGGCAGGCATGGATCGCCCTCCGAGCCGCGACCATAACGGCCCCCGGCATCAGCGGCTACGTCCTCGTGCCGCGTCGTCCGTCTTCACACGAGCGCCCGCTCGCCCATGGAAAGCTGGCGGAAGAGGTGGGGGAGGGTTCCGGGCGCGCGGGGAGGGCCGATGTAGAGCCAGCGGAAGGGTGGGGGAGTGTTCCGACCCACCCTCACGCTCTCCCGCCAGCCCCTGCGTCTCGGCTCAGCCTCCGCGCCCGCGGAAGATCGCGTGCCGGAAGTAGTTGATCTGGCTCTTCGCGAACTCCTTCGCCGTATCGAGCCGATCCCCTTCGCGCGACGGGCTCCGGATCAGGAGCTCCCCGTTCTCGTAGAGCTCGCGCGTCTTGCTCCGCTGGAGCTTCCCGCTCGAGGTCTTCGGCAGCACCCCGGCCCCGACGGCCACCACGTCGTCGACGGTGAGCCCCATGGCCTGCTGCACCGCGCGGCGCACCTCGCCCTTGAGCGCCTGCCGCTCCGGCTCCTCCGCCGCCGGCGTCTCGAAGACGATGACGACGCGCTCGCGGTCGTTGTGCGGCTTCATGGTCCCGAACGCGATCACGTTGCCCTTCCGGACCCCGGAGACGCGGCTCGCCTCCCACTCCAGGTCCTGCGGGTAGTAGTTGCGCCCGTTGACGATGATGACCTCCTTCGAGCGCCCGCAGATGTAGACCTTGCCGTCCGCGAGGTACCCGAGGTCGCCCGTCCGCAGCCAGCCGCCCGCGAACGCCTCGTTCGTGAGATCCGGCTCGTTGAAGTAGCCGGACGTCACGCTCGGGCCGCGCAGCCGGATCTCCCCGACCTCGCGGTCGCCGAGCGGGCGCGCGCTCTCGGCGTCGTCCGACGCGAACACCGCGATCTCGTGCCCCTCGAAGGCCGAGCCGCACTGCACGATCGACGACGCGCCGTCGCTCTCGGCCGGGACCGGCGCCGCCTTGCCCTCGCGCCAGAGCGTCTCGCCGTTCACCGTGTCCGTCTGCAGCCCCGTCCCGAGCGCGCTGAACGACACCGCCAGCGTGCTCTCGGCCATGCCGTAGCAGCAGACGAACGCCTTCTCGTCGAAGCCCACCGGCGCGAACTTCTCGGCGAACGCGCGCAGGTTGTCGGCCCGGATCGGCTCGGCCCCGCAGCCCGCGACCCGCCACGTCGAGAGATCCAGCCCCGCCATCTCCTGCTCTCGGATCCGCTTCACGCAGAGCGCATAGGCGAAGTTCGGCCCGAACGACACGTTGCCCCGGTGGCGCGAGATCGTCTCCAGCCAGCGCACCGGCCGCTTCAGGAAGAGCAGCGGCGGCAGGAAGGTGACCGTGTTGACGTGGTAGAGCGGCGCGATCACGAAGCCGATGAGCCCCATGTCGTGGTAGAGCGGCAGCCACGAGACGCCGGAGTCGACCGACTCGCGCACCGCGAGGCCGAGCTCGGTGATCGCGCGCACGTTCGCGGCCAGGTTCGCGTGCGTGAGCACGACGCCCTTCGGGCGCGACGTCGAGCCGCTCGTGAACTGGAGGAAGCACACGTCGTCGAGCTCGACCTTCACCGGCTTGAGCTCCTCGCGGGAGCCGCGGATGCCCTCGACCGCCACGATCTGCTGGAGCTCCGGCGCCTGCGCCTGGATCGTGCCGAGCATGCGCTTGATCTCCGCGCTCGTGAGCAGGACCTTGGCGCCGCTCTTCGCGACGATGTGCAGCGTGTTCTCGAGGTAGCCGGTCAGCTTGCCGAGCCCCGTCGGCGGGTAGATGGGCACCGGGATGATGCCCGCGCGGATCGCGCCCAGGAACGCGAAGATGAAGTCGGCGTTGTCCGGCAGGATCAACGCGACCCGATCGCCCTTCTGGAGCCCGAGCGCCTGGAGCGCGCCGCCGATGCGCGCGCTCGCCCGCTCGATGCCCCCGTGCGTGAAGAACGGCTCGGTCTCGCTCGATTCCTCGATGAAGCGATACCCTGTCTTCGTGCTCGCCGCCGCGTCCTCGATCGCCTGCGCGACCGTGCGCGGTCTCCAAACAGCCGTCATCCCGAGAGCCTTCCTTCGTTCTTGAGCCTGAGCTCGATGGTCTTGACGACGTCCGCGACCGTGTCGACCTCGCGCAACACCTCGTCGGGGATCGTGAGGTCGAACTTATCCTCCATGTCCGCGACGATCTCCATCACCCCCAGCGAGTCGATGCTCAGATCGGCGACGAGATGGCTCGACTCCGTGACCTTCACCTCGCCGGTCGTGTGTCCCTCCAGGAGCTTGATGATCTCTGCCCGCAACGTCTCCCGTGTCCACGTCATCGTCTGGTCCTACCCCAACTGGAGCGTGGCGAGGAGGGGGCTTGCTCGGTCGGCAAGGCGCGAGAGCGCCGCGCTTTGTCCGTGTCCCGTTGGCAGCGGCGCGCGTGCGCCGTCCACAGCGCGCGCGGCGTGCGGCGCGTGTCATGTCCGGACGGCGTCGATGATCGCGCGCAGCCGATTGAGCCCCTCCATCGCCCGCGCCCCGTACCACATGAGATCCTTGCCGTCGCAGAGGACGACGTGGCCGCGGCGGGCGGCGGGGATGTCGAGGGATCGAAATATTCCCGCCTCGGCGTCGGTGAACGCGTGCGGCTCGTCGGGCAGGAGCACGATGTCCGGGGCGCGCGCGACCACCTCGTCGAGGGTCACGCGGGGGTAGCGGGTGTCGCGGCCCTGGACGCGCTCGGGCGGCAGCGGCGGCGCCTTGCCCAGGTCGGCCGCGAGCGGGTAGCGCCGGGGTCGGTCCTCGAAGACGTTCTGCGCGCCGACGAGGTCGAGCATGTCGGAGATGAACGTGTCGCCGTGGACGGTCATCAGCGGGTCCATCCAGATCGGGATGAAGGCGCGGACGGGCGGCTGCTCGCGGCGCCGCGCCTCGGCCGAGGCGTGGGCGCGGTAGGCGGCCGCGACCAGCGCGCGGCCGGCGGACTGGGGCTGGGACGGGTCCGGGGCGCTGCGTTCCGCGCCTGCGGGGCTCGTCGCGGAGCACCCGAGCATGCGGGCCAGCCGGGCGAGGTGCGCGACGCCGTCGGCGACGCGCTTCGGGAACGAGACGAGCACGCGCAGGCCGGCGGCGTCGAGCCGGTCGATGTCGCGCTTGCTGTTCTCTTCCTGGTTCGCGATGACGGCGTCCGGGTCGAGCGCGGCGATGCGCTCGACGTCGGCGTCCTTCGTGCCTCCGACCACCTCGACGCCCTCGACCTCTCCCGCGGGCGCGACGCAGTAGCGGGTGCGCCCGACGAGGCGGTCCTTCGCGCCGAGCTGGACGAGCGAGTAGGTGTCGCTCGGGACGAGCGAGACGATCCGTTGCGGTGGGCCGCGCCATTCGTGTTTGCGCCCCCGGTCGTCGATGATGCGGATGAACGCCCCGGCGGACGCCGGTCCCCAGCCTGCGCTGAACGACATGTGCCGGGTGTAGCCCGTCGCCGCGCGCGCTGCACGCTCGCCGCGTCGCCGGAGCGGCCGCGGCCGTGGGGGAGGGTTCTCCGCTTAGTTGGCCCGTCCGGGCGACATCTGCGACGAGGGCGTGTGCAGATCGAACGCCTCGATGTGCGTCGCGGAGCAACGCTCCCGTACCCCCCTTCTGGCCTGCCGGACCCTGCGCGTGGGGAGGCCGAGCGCGAGGCGCCCGCCCCTCGCCGGGCGCCGCCTCGTGGAGGTCGGCTGCTGCCCTGCCGACTCGGCCGGTACACGCTGTTCGATCACATCGGCCAGGGTGGCATGGCCGACCTCTACCTGGCGCGAGCGCGGACGGATCTGGGCGCTGCGCGTCTGGTGGCCATCAAGGAGGTCGTCCCGAGGCTCGCGCGGGATCCGCGCTTCGTGGCGATGCTCGCGAGCGAGGCCAAGCTGGCTGCGGGCCTGCGGCACGCGTCCATCGTGCAGGTCGAGGATCTCGGCCGCGAGGACGGCGCGTTGTTCATCGCGATGGAGTATGTGGAGGGCCTCGACCTGCGGGAGCTGCTCCGCCGTTGCGCCCGCCAGCGGGTGAAGCTGCCGGTCGCGTTCTCGCTCCTGATCGTCGTCGAGGCGCTGCAGGCGCTCGCCTACGCGCACCGCAAGGGCGTGGTGCACCGCGACGTCTCCCCGTCGAACGTGCTCTTGAGCTTCGAGGGGGAGATCAAGCTCTGCGACTTCGGCATCGCGCGCGCGCACGAGGGCAGCGAGGCGCCGCTCTCCGACGTGCTGCAGGGCAAGGCCGGCTACATGAGCCCGGAGCAGGCGCGCGGCGAGCCCCCCGACGTACGTTCCGACGTGTTCGCGACGGGGATCCTGCTCTGGGAGCTGCTCGCTGGCCGGAGGATGTACAGCGTGTCCGGCGGCGCGTCCCTGTCCAAGGAGGACGCGCGCGACGAGCTGCTGGAGCTCGCCCGCCGCGCCGTGATCCCTCCGCTCCCCGAGCGCGGCCTCCCCGACGAGGTGTTCCTCCACGGGATCGTGTCGCGTGCGCTCGCGGCGTCCCCGGACGACCGTTACCCCAGCGCCGCCGCGATGCTGCGGGATCTCGCCGCCTACGCCGCCGCCGCCGACCTGACGGCGAGCCCGTTGCGTTTCGGCGCATGGCTGCGCGACAACTTCGGCGCCGAGATGGTGTCCGCGCGCCGCGCGCGCGAGCGCGCCGTCCGCGCGCTGGAGCTAGGCCCTCCGGCGGTGCTCGAGCCCGTCGCGCGCCCCGCCGCGCCGCTGGTCCCCCTCGCGCCGCTGGTCCCCCTCGCGCCGCTGGTCCCCCTCGCGCCCCGCGTGCGCTCCGCCCCGCTCACCCCCTCCGAGCCCGCGCACCCCTCGCCCTGGCCCAAGGCGCCGCGTTCGTTGACCCGCCCTCGTCGCCGCGCGCTCCCCCCGCGTCTAGCGCGCTGCGCACAGCTGCTCGCGTTCTTCGCGCTGTGCGCAATCGTCTGCTTCCTCGCGACCAGGTAGTGCTCCGCAACAAGCGGATCCCCTCGAGGCGCCGAACACGCCACAAACTACCCTCTCCCCGTCTCCCGTCTCCCGTCTCCCGTCTCCCGTCCTCTTCTTCGTGCTCGTGCTCGTGCTCGTGCTCGCTTTCTCCTCTCCCTTCTCCCTTCTCCCTCCCTCCCCCCGTTCCCCTCACCCTCCGTACGCGCTAGCGATCGGCGCCTCCGGCACCGGCACCTGCGACTCCGTCTTCTGCTCGCACGCATCCACCCCAACCCCGACCCCATACCGATAAATAAGCTCCCCTCCGAGCCACGCGCTCGCCCCCGCGATCCCGAACCCCGTCGTCGAGAGCGCGATCCCGATCCCTCGCAGCCCGACCGCCCGCGACGCGATCGACGCCCCGTACAGCCCGGCGATCGCCATGTTCAAGGCGCCGTGCACGAACCCGATCCTCCTCGCCGCGCCCCGGGTGGTGCTCCAGTCCGCGAGCCCTGCGAAGGTCGCCACGAGCGCCCCTGCGAGCCCGAGCTTTGCGCTCGCGTCCGCTCCCTTGTGGAGGCGTCGCCCTCCGCCGAGGCCGGCGATGTCGAGCACCAGCGTGCACGTCCAGGCGCCGATGGGAACGGGCACGAGCGCCGGGTGCAGGGGGTGTCCGAGGAACTTGCCGTGGAGCACCTTGGCGATGGCGGGCGCTCGCTTCAGGGCGGCCTGGATCCCTTGCTGAAGCGGCTCGGCGATCCGGTCGATCCAGTCCTGCTCGACGATCTCTCCCTCGACTGCCCTTCCAATCATGGTCTCCTCCAAGGCGCGTGCGTCTGGCGCACATCCCTACCCGCGTTGCCCGGGCCGCCAGCGGTCCCGCGGCGCACCCGACCAGCACGAGCAATCGGTGGACCCCTCGCGACCGGCCCGCGGGTTCCCGGTCCTCCTGCTCCGCGCGGGCGCACGTCGATAGGGCGGAGCGCCGCACCGTCGTGGACCCCTGCGCACGGATGTGGCGTCTTGCCTCACCCCCCTGGAGCGCTCTCTCCAGCACAGTTCGCTTTTGCAATCGTGTGATGCCGGACTTTGCGGGTTCGCAATATCTCTCCCCGCACCGAGCACGAAATCCGCCCAAAACGACACCAGCAGGGGTGGCACGGACACTGCTCTATGTCCTGCCAGCGCTGCCGGCGCGGCCTTCCCCCCCCCCGAGGCCCCGGCAGCGCTTTTTCTTTTTGTGGCTCTTCCTCGCTGAGCCGAGCCGGCTGCGCAGGCCTTCCGCCCTCTGCCCCTCACCTCCCGCCCCGCGCACCTCGTCCTGCGCGGTGTTCTCTGGTATCTCGCCCGTGCCGCGCCGCGCGCGGCCCCCGGAGCGATGCCCCTCCTCGCCGACGTCGCGGTGCCCGTCCCGCTCTCGCAGGCCTTCACCTACGAGGTCCCCGCCGCGCTCGCCGACGGCGTGCGCCCCGGGGCGCGCGTGCTCTGCGAGTTCCACCGCCGCAAGCTGCTCGGCGTCGTGCTCGCCGTGAGCGAGCGCAGCACCGCGATCGACCCCGCGAAGATCAAGCCGCTCGCCGCGCTCGTCGACGCCCGCCCCGCGCTGCCCGTCGAGCTGCTCTCCTTCCTGCAGGAGCTCGCCGCCTACTACTTCGCCCCCATCGGCGAGGTCCTCCGCCTCGCCCTTCCGGCGATCGAGCGCGAGCAGGTGCGGGCGCTCAAGGCCCAGGGCGAGCTCGACGGCATGCTCGACCTCGCGCGCGCCAAGCAGGTCGGCGGCCGCAAGGTCGCTTTCGCCCGCCCGACGGACGTGATCGAGGAGCCCGGCACCCTCCGCGGGCAGGCCGCCGCGGTGCTCGCGCTGCTGCGCGCGGGCGGCGAGCAGCCGGTCGCGCGGCTCGAGGAGCGCTTCGGCAACGCCCGCAACGCCCTGAAGAAGCTCGCCGAGCGGGGCCTCGTCGCCCTGGACGAGCGCGAGCCGCCGCGCGACCCGTTCTTCCGCCTCGCCGAGGAGCGCGACGTGCCCCCCGAGCTCAACGAGGCGCAGGCCGAGGCCGCCGCGCGCATCGACGCCGCGCTCGCCGCGCTGCCGCCGCCCCCCGGCGACGGCGCGCCGCGCCCGCAGAGCGACGGCGCGCCGCGCCCGCACGCGGGCGACGAGCCGCGGGGCGCCGGGCCGAGCGCGTTCCTGCTCTTCGGCGTCACCGGCTCCGGCAAAACCGAGGTGTACCTGCGCGCCATCAAGGGCTGCCTCGAGCGGGGCCGCGGCGCCCTCGTCATGGTGCCGGAGATCGCGCTCACCCCGCAGCTCGTCGCGCGCTTCCGCGCCCGCTTCGGCGACGAGCTCGCCGTGCTCCACAGCGGGCTCAGCGACGCCGACCGCCACGCCATGTGGGCGAGCCTGCACAGCGGCCGCGTCCGCGTCGCGATCGGCGCGCGCTCCGCCCTGTTCGCGCCGGTGCCGGCGCTCGGCCTCATCCTCGTGGACGAGGAGCACGACGGCTCGTTCAAGCAGGAGGAGGGCGTGCGGTACCACGCGCGCGACATGGCGCTGCTCCGCGCCCACCGCGCCGGGGCGGTGTGTGTGCTCGGCTCCGCGACGCCCTCGATCGAGTCGATCGCGCTCGTGCGCCGCGGCAAGCTCGCCGAGCTGCGCCTGCCCGAGCGCGCGCACCGCGAGGCCAGCCTGCCCGAGGTGACGCTCGTCGATCTCCGCCGCTTCGGCCCCGGCCCCTCCGGCGACCCGCTGATCTCGCTGCCGCTCCACCGCGCCCTCGAGAAGACGCTCGCGGCGAAGGAGCAGGCGATCCTGTTCCTGAACCGCCGCGGCTTCGCGCCGAGCGTCGTCTGCGGCTCGTGCGGCACGCTGACGACGTGCGAATCATGCTCCGTCGCGCTCACCTACCACCGGGGCCGGCGCCGCGACCCGCCCCGGCCGGTGGTCGCGGGGGCGGGCGCGGGCGCGGCGACGAGCGCGGACGCGGGCGCGGCGACGAGCGCGCCTGCCCCCGCGCCCGCCGCGGCCGGGCTCGACGAGCGGCCCCAGGGCGGGCGGCTGCGCTGCCATTACTGCGACTACATGGGGCCGCTGCCGGAGCGCTGCGCCGCGTGCGGCTCGCGGAGCCTGCTGCTCGAGGGGCTCGGCACCGAGCGGCTCGAGGCGACGATCGCCGAGTCGTTCCCGGAGGCGCGGGTGGCGCGCCTCGATCGCGACGTCGCGGGCAAGGACCGGTCGCAGGTGATCCTCGCGCGCATGCGCGAGGGCAAGATCGACATCCTGGTCGGCACGCAGATGGTCACGAAGGGCCACGACCTGCCGAACGTGACCCTGGTCGGCGTGGTGAACGCCGACGCCGCGCTGGGGCTGCCCGACTTCCGCGCGGCGGAGCGCGGCTTCCAGCTGCTCGTCCAGGTGGCCGGGCGCGCGGGCCGGCGCGACCGCCCAGGCCGCGTGCTCATCCAGACGCGCAACCCGGAGCACCCGGCGATCTTCTTCGCCGCGGCGCACAACGTGCCCGGCTTCCTCGAGCGCGAGATCCGCGACCGCGAGGAGGTGGGTTACCCGCCCGCGACGCGCCTCGCGCTGATCCGGGTCGACGCCGTCGACGAGGCCGTGGGCCGCGGCGCCGCGGCGAAGCTCGCCGCGTGCGCGCGCACCTCGCCGGAGGGCCTCGCGCGGCGCGTCGAGGTGCTCGGGCCGTCGGCGGCGCCGATCGCGCGCCTGCGCGGGCGGTACCGCTTCCGCGTGCTCCTCCGGGCGCGCGAGCGCGGCCCGCTCCGGATCGCGCTCGCGGCGATCGCCCGGCTCCTCCGGGACGGCCTCGATCGGGGCGCGCGTGCGATCATCGACGTCGATCCGGTCTCGATGCTCTGACCGGCGGCGCCGCGCTGCCCTGCCGCGCCGGCGCCGCGTTACCCGGCCGCGCCCGCGCCGCGCTGGCCGGGCGCGGCGAGCGCCGCGAGCTCCCCGCGCGCCGCGCTCGTCCGCCGCTCGAACTCCGCGCCCAGCCAGTCGAGGAACGGCGCGTCCCACGACGCCCCTTCCGGCCGGGAGGCGACCGCCTCGGCGAGCTCGCGATCCCAGCGCTCGTAGAGCGCCCTGAGCCGCGCGTGCGCCTCTCGGCTCGCGCCCTCGGCCGGGTCCGGCTGGCCGTCCAGGCGTTCGGCGAAGGCGTCCTCGCAGAGGAAGTAGTTGCACGTCGCCGCGCGCAGCTCGGCGCCGATGGTGCAGCCGCGCGCGCCGTGGAAGACGCACTTCGCGCGCCGCGGCGCCGTGCTCGCCTCCCGCTTCCGCACGCGCCGGAGCTCGAGGCCGCGGCTCACCGGGAGGAGGTTCCGCGCGGCGATCTGCTCGAGCAGCCAGCCGCGGCCGCCGAGGGACACCACACGTCCGATGTCCGTCCAGTCGAGCTCGGGCGGGCTCACGCAGCACCCCGCGGGGCCCTGGGGGCACGCGCTGCACAGGGTCGAGTGCAGGCGGGTGTGCTCTGCTGCCAGCTCCAGACGGATCATCGCTCCCCTCCGTACTGCTCCTCGCGCCTCGCCGCTCGCGCCATGTCTCCGGTCCGCATCGATGGTTGCGCGCAGCATGGATCAGGGGTCGACAGAATTCACCAACGCATTGCGCGGACGGTGACGAACTTGCCGGAGGCGTGCGCGTTTCTCCAAACCATGGTGCCCCAAACGACAAGAGCTCGCATTCCCGGGCGCAGGTGGAGAGGGGCTGAATCAGTTATGGTAAGTAACCGGCAACGAGGTCGGTCGTCCTGCGCGGCCAGGCGGCGGGCGCCAGGAGGTAATTGCGCAGAGAAAGGTGCGATCGTGCTTCTCTGGCCGCGGTGAGAGTTGATAGGCTGCGCCGTCATGGGCGAGGCGCTTCCCAAGGAGGTCGGTCGGGCCATTCGCGTGCTCCGGCTGCTGCACGGGCTCAGCTACGCCGAGTTCGCCGAGAAGGCGCACCTCTCTTCGACGTACCTGCGGCAGGTCGAGCGCGGCGAGCGCGATCTCGGGCTCGGCGCGCTGGCGCTCATCGCCCAGGGGCTCAACTGCGATGCTCGGCTCCTCCTGCCCGGAGACGGCCGGAGCCCGGTGTCCGCGGTCGTCGCCGACCGCTTCGACCGCGCGTCCGAGGCGCTCCAGGAGGCGATCCTCTTCCTGCTGATCGAGCCGGAGGAGTCGCAGAAGAAGCAGGCCATCCTCGCGCTCATCCAGGACGACACCGAGCGATCGCGGCCGCGGTCCCGGCCTCGCGCCGAGGAGCGCGCCCCGCGGTCCGCCGTGCCCGCGTCGTCGAGCCGGCGCTCCGGGCGGTGAGCCAGCGGGCCTCACGGCCGCTCGGGAAACAGGAAGATCACCGCGCCGCCGGGTGACGGCCGCGACGGTGACGGTGACGGTGACGGCTGCGGCGGTGGCTGCGGCGGCGGCTCGCTGTCCTGGGACTCCGTGTGGTCCATGGGATCGAGCCGCTCGAGCGCGAGGGCGTGCAGCGCGGCGAGCGCCCGGACCCGCCGCTTGTAGGCTGTCGAGAGGGGGATTCCGGCCCGGCTCGCGAACTCCGACATTGGTACGTCCTCGAGGTCGTGCGCCACGAGGACCGCGCTGAGCTCGGTGTCGATCTGCTGCAGGATCTCGAGCACGAACAGCCGGTCGCTCTCCGAGCCGATCTGCTCCTCCGCCGAGGGCTGCTCGAGCTCGGCCTCGTAGTCGTCCGGCAGCGGCACCTCGACCCGGCGCCGGGAGCGCTCCCCGTAATGAGACGCGGTGTGGACCGCGATCCGGTTCAGCCAGCGGTCGGGCGGCCCGCGCTCCGGGTCGTACTTCCCGAAGCTCACGTGCGCCGCGAGCATGACGTCCTGGGCGATGTCCCTCCGATCGCGGCGCGGCACCCCGAGCAGGCGCAGCCAGCGCTTGACGAGCACTATCGTTGTCTTGTTAAAAATCCTGGCAAAAGCCTTTTCCTTGTCGCTCGGCGGCGTTGATCCATCGCCCTCGTGCCCCGTGCCCGGCATCGCGTAACGATCGTTATCACAGGAAACGAAACTTGCAAAACACGACCGCGGCCATTCCAGGCAGATTTTGACCAGACGGGTGTGCTCATGTAGGCAAAAGTGATACTTTCTGGCTGGCGCCCACGAACGGCGGGTTGCGTGGAGCACCGCTGAATCGTGCCGAAATCGGAGGATCCACGATTGTTTTGAGGATGTAACGATCGTTCCTCCAGGCGGGCGTGTGTTCGCCCTGCGCGCGGCGCGGCGCGGCGAGGCGCGCCGCGGCGAGGTGCGGGCGGAGCGCTGGTCGCCGCGGCTCGCCTTCCTCCCCTGGACGCCACGGCGTCGCGCCGGTAGACACGCGGTCCGAGATGTCCTGGAATCACCGAACGACGCCGGCACTCCGGCGGAGCGGCGCGCCCTGCTGGCGGCGCGCCGCGGTCGCCCGCGCGCTCCCGGGCGAGGTGCACGTGGCCCATGGCAACTGACGCGGAGAAGCCGGGGACGGCGGAAGCGCCGGCGCCGGCGCCGTCGTCGGGCGGCGAGGCGGGGGAGGCCCGGCCGCCTCGCGCGCCTGTGGGCGGCGTGGCGTACTTCGGGCGGCCGGGGACGTTCAGCCACGAGGTCGCGTCGCGGCGGTTCGGCGAGCGCGCGGTGCTCGCGCCCCGGCGCACCATCTCGGAGGTGTTCGACGCGGTGGTCTCCGGCGCGGCGACCCACGGCGTCGTGCCGATCGAGAACGCGGTGGGCGGCCCCATCTACGACACCGTCGACCAGCTGATCCGCCGCGAGGGGACGCGCGCGGAGCTCACCGTGTGCGAGGAGCTCTCGCTCCACGTCACGCTGTCGCTCCTCGGCCGGAAGGGCGTCCTGCCGAAGCGCATCTATTCTCATTTCGTCCCGCTCAAGCACTGCGGCGACTGGCTGCGCGAGCAGTACCCTGACGCGCAGATCCTCGAGGCGGAGAGCACCGCCGAGGCCGTGGAGCGCGCCGCGCAGGACGGCGAGGCCCTGGCGATCGGCAACCGGGGCGCGGCGGCGATCTACAACCTCGAGATCCTGGTGCCGAAGCTCGGCGTGAAGGGCGAGAACGTCACGCGCTTCTTCATCATCGGGAAGACGCCGGAGCGGCCGCCGTCCGGCGGCCGCACGCTGCTCCTGTTCGGGCTGGACCACCGCCCGGGCGCCCTGGTCGCGGCGCTGTCCGCGCTGGGGAGACACCATATCAACTTGACCCGCATCGTCTCGCGCGCGCTGCCCGACAACCCCGAGGAGTACCTCTTCCTCGTCGAGTGCGAGGGCAGCACCGAGGAGCCCGCCTTCCGCGAGGCCCTCGCGCTGCTCGAGCAGCACGCGACCGGCGTGCGTTCGCTCGGCTCGTTCCGCGTCGTCCAGAAATACGAGTAGGCCCGCCGCGCCGCCCGCCGCCGCGAGCCCGTCGCACAGCGCGCGCCGGCCGCGCTCCCGTCGAGTGGGCAACCCCACCTCCACGAAGGACAACACCGCTCGGCGCGGGCGGAGAAGGTGGGAATATGTCCGCGCGGGGTGGCCTGCGCAACTCGCGCTCTCTTTTCAATAACGCTCTCTGCCTCGCCTGCAGTTAGAACGCGCGCCGCGTGCACTCTCGCACTCGTCGACAGGCAGGGAAGATGGTTCTACGTTGGAGATGGCTTTTCGTGGTCGTGCCGGCGCTCATGGGCGCTCTGGGCGCGTGTGATCATGGCCGGGGGGCGCCGGTGCTGGGCGACAGCGGTCAGCGCGGCGGGGCGGGCCCGAAGGCCGTGCCGCCCGGGGCGCGCTGCAGCTGCGACGCGGACTGCGGCGGCGAGGCCGCCCTCTGCGTGCTCGGGATATGCATGCAGCGCGCGGAGGGGCCGTGTGCGGCGCCGAACACCGAGGAGGGGTGCGCGCCCGGCTCCCGCTGCTTCAACACCGATATCCTGGCAGACACGGGGGTGTGTTATCCCCTCTACGATCCCGCGACCTGCGAGGGCGTGGAGAGCCGTCACGGCCTCTGCTCTCCGCGGCGCGGCGACGGGTGCAGCGAGGCGTGCGGCGTCGCGTGCGCGGAGGACACCGTCGCTCCCGGGAGCGTGGGCGCGGCCTGCGACGCGCCCGAGGCGTGCGCGCTGCCCGACGCGACCTGCTACAGCGCCGCGGGCGCCTCGGAGCCGAACGGCTGGGTCGAGGGTTACTGCCTCGCCTTCGACTGCACGAGCGACGAGCAGTGCGGGCTGGAGGCGGGCTGCTTCGCCGCGGCGGCCGACGGATCGTTCGTGTGCATGAACACCTGCGGCAGCGATCTGGACTGCCGGCCTGGCTACGTGTGCCACACGCTCGAGGGCGAGAGCAGGTCCGCCTGCTTCGCCGGGTGCGACGCCGCGGCGACGTGCCCGAGCGGCACGACGTGCCTCGGAGAGATCTGCGTATCGAACGAGATCGCGTGCTCGCCGGACGTGCCGTCCGGGTGGTGCCCGGAAGGCGCCTCTTGCGAGGAGGGCGTGTGCCGCAGCGGTCGCTTCGGGTGTGAGGGTGAGGGCGACGCGCTCGAGCCGAACGACGATCTCGGGTCCGCGGCGACCGCGCCGGAGGGCGTCACGGAGGGGCTCTCCGTGTGCGCCGGGGACGAGGACTGGCTCCGGATCGAGGTGCCGGAGGGGACGATCGTCCGCGTGGGGGTCGAGTTCCGCAACGCCGCCGGGGACCTCGATCTCGTGGCGTACGACCGCGAGGGGCGGCTTCTCGGCTCGCGTTACGGCGAGGCGTATCCGTACTCGTACCGCGATCAGGAGACGGACACGGAGGTGTACGGGTTCTACTCCGAGCGTGGCGGCGCCGAGTACTTCGTCCGCGTGGTCGGCCACGACGGGCAGCAGAACAACTATCGCCTCGACGTCACGACGTATCCTTACGTCGACGGTCCGAGCTGCACGGGCGCCGGCTTCTCGCTCGACGAGTGCGCCGGGTTCGGCGACGGCGGCAGCGGGCTCTTGCCGTTCCCGTTCCCCGATCCTGACGACTCGGTGGTCGGCGGCGGCTACGTCTGGGAGACCTTCAGCAACTACCGGTTTGCCCGCCGCGAGCTCATCATGCTCGTCCGCGACGCGCTTTCGGAGACGCTCCGGGCGTTCCCGGGCACGACGCCGCTGTCGCTCATCGACGTCTGCCAGATCGACGGCACCACGCCCGGCTACGACGTCGGCAGCCCGCGCCATCCCGAGTCGACGCACGACCAGGGTGGCAACATCGATATCGCGTACTTCCAGACGGACGGCTCGAACGACGGGGAGATCATCTGCGGCGACGGGTCGAGGCACGAGGACGGGTTCTGCTCGTCGGCCGCCAAGCGGAACCACATCGTCGACCTCGCGCGCGAGGCGTTCTTCATGGCGCGGCTGTTCCGCTCGCCGCGCACGCGGGTCATCGGCGTGGACGAGGTCATCGCGCCTTTCCTCGCGGAGACCGCGGCCGCGCTGTACCGTCTCCCGGCCGGCGATCCGAGGAAGATCACCCGCGCCGAGCTCAGGAGCTTCGACGACCGGATGGCTTCTGGCGCGGGGTGGCCGTACCACCATCACCACATCCACCTGAGCATGAGCTGGTGGCCGAGGAGGCTGGCGAGCGGCGGGTTCCAGGCGGCCGCGTCGTTCCTGAACTCGCTTGCCATCCAGCCCACGCCCGCGGGCCTGGCCGGGCAGCGGATGGTGTGGCCTCCGCGGCCGTAGCGAGGGGCGACCGGGCGCCGAGGGGGCGTGGGAGGGCTGCCGAGCTGGGCGGCCCCCCTCGCCGGGGGCCTTGCGTCCTGGCGGAACCAGGCTTCGACCTTGACGTCCGCGGGGCGGTTCGTTTCCTCTCTCGGGATAACCCCTCCTGAGAGCTCGAAGAGGAAGTGATGGCCACGCAGCATCCGCTGGCGGCGTTTTCGATTTACCTGTCCGGTCGACACGAGGTGCTGCTGTCGATCGCCAAGGAGATCACCGAGAGGCTCGATGCGTGCGCCTCCAGCGAAGGCGGCTCCTCGCACGAGGCGAGGACGCGCGCTTCGGATCTGATGTGGCTGTGGACGCTGGGGGCGTACGAGGTGGTCAGGACCATGTGCCAGGCCCAGCGGTGCTTCTCGGGGCGCTTCTACAGGGCGATATCGAGCCTGAAGGTCGATCTGGAGCGGGTCAGGGTGCCGAACACGAAGCTGGAGCGGGTCAAGTACGACCGACGGCAGAGGAGCATCCCGGTGGCCTCGGATCGAGGTCCGGACGTATGGGACGAAGCCGGCAAGGACCTCCTGGTGGGAGATCCCGCAGACGCTGTTTCGGCTCGGATGCTGCTCAGGAGCTACGAGAGCGTCATGTCCTCTCTGACGCTGGAGGACGTGACCATGAGCCATGAGGACTCGTTCGAGAGGAAGTAGGGCGCGTGATGTGGCGCACCGTGCCGATCCTCCAGCTTGCGGGTAGAGGCATGAACAAGAACCGTTCTTCTCGATGGCCATGCGGCACGGCCTGGATCGCGCTCGGGGTAGCGGCCCTCTCTGGCTGCTCTCCCATGGTGGACGTGGCCGAGAGCGGCCCGGGTAACTCGTCGAGCGCGGGGGCCTCGACGGGAGCGGGCGGCCACGGCGGCAGCGCCGGCCCGACGGGCGCCGGCGGAGCCGGCACGGGCGGCGCGGGCGCTGGTGCGGGGAGCTCCGGCGACGGCGGCTCCGGGGTTGACGGTTCCAGCTCGGGGGTGGGGGGGTCGAGCAGCACGGGCGCCGGCAAGTTCGTCGGCAGCACCACGACAGACCTCGCCGTGCGCGACGGCTTCAACCGGTACTGGAGCCAGATCACGCCAGAGATCGAGGGCAGGTGGACCTCCGTCGAGAGGTCCCGAGGCGTTCGCGACTGGAGCAGGCTCGACCCGATCTACGAGTACGCGCAGGCCAACAACATCCCCTTCATGCAGCACGCCTTCGTGTGGGGTGCCACGAGCTCGTCCTGGATCGGGAGCCTCCCCGCGGACGAGCTGCGGCAAGCCGTGAGGGACTGGATGCAGGCGTTCTGCCAGCGGTATCCCGAGACGAAGTACATCATCGTCGTCAACGAGCCGCCGCCCCACACCACGCCGTCCTTCAAGAACGCCATCGGGGGCGACGGCGAGAGCGGCTATGACTGGATCGTCAACTCCTTCAAGTGGGCTCGCGAGTTCTGCCCGGACGCGACCTTGATCCTCAACGACTACAACACCCTCGAGTACGAGACCGATCACAACCGCTTCGTCGAGATCGTCAAGGTGGTGCTCGACGCGGGCGCCCCGATCGACGGCCTCGGCGCCGAGGCCCACGACGCGTACAGGTTCGATACCGACACCGTGAAGGGCTACATCGACAGGCTCGCCGCGGCGGGCCTGCCCGTGTACATCACCGAGTACGACATCGACCTCGCGGACGATGACGAGCAGCGCAGGGTGATGGAGGAGCAGTTCACGATGTTCTATGATCACAGCGCCGTCAAAGGCATCACCTTCTGGGGGTACGTCGTCGGCTCCACGTGGCGGAGCAACACGGGCCTCATGTACCCGGACGGCACCATGCGGCCAGCCATGGCCTGGCTGATGGACTTCCTCGATCGCGGTGAGTGAGCCCCGCACCTTCCCGTCGAGGTGGCATCCTCTCCTTACAGGGAGGTGGCGTCGATTCATCCCCACACCGCGCGACGCGCTGCGATCCGGCCCGGACGTGACGCGGTGACCTGGCCGGAGTAGACAGCTGCCAGGCGCCATCCTGATCTCGAGCGCCTGGAGGTCCACACGGCGATGCAAGGCAAGGTCGTCCTCGTCACGGGTGCAAACGGGTTCGTCGGACACTACGTCGTGAAGCGCCTGTGCGAGGAGGGCATGCGGGTCCGCGCCCTCGTGCGGCGCCCCGACGCGCAGGCGGAGCTCGAGGCGATGGGCGCCGAGACGATGCTGGGGGAGATCACGGAGAAGCGCGCTCGGGAGGAGGCCGTGCGGGGCGCACATTTCGTGGTGCATAACGCGGCGTCGCTCTCGTCGGGCCTGGACGAGGCCCGGCAGGTGAACGTGGAGGCGACCGCGGGCCTCGCCGAGGCCGCGCTGGCCGCCGGCTGCGAGCGCTTCGTGCACGTCTCCACGATCGCCGCGTACCAGCTCAGGAACGGAGGCGGCGTGCTGGACGAGGCCGCGCCGCTGGTGACCGAGGGCGACACCTACGCGGTGAGCAAGGCCGAAGGGGAGCAGGCGCTGTCCGCGGTGGCGGCCCGCGGCCTCCCCACCGTCGTCCTCCGCCCCGCGGTCATCTTCGGCGTACACCCCACGTCCTTCTGGGGCAGCGTCGTCCCCCGGAGCGTCGCGGCCGGTCAGTTCCCGCTCGTGGACGGCGGGGAGGCCACGATGGGCTATCTCCACGTCAGCACCCTGGTCGAGGCCGTGGTCCGCTCCCTGCGCGTCGGCGAGGCGGTGGGGCAGGCGTTCAACATCCTCGACGGCCACTTTCGCTGGCGCGAGTACACCGCCTTCTTCAGCGCCGGCGCGCTGCCCGCCGCCACGGCGGAGCAGGTGCCTGCGTTCATGAGCTTCCGGGGGAGCTTCTCGACCGAGAAGGCTCAGCGCGTGCTGGGCCTCCTCCCGCGAGACAACTTCGCGTCGAGCATGGCAGAGATCACCGGGGCTTCCTGATCAAGGCGTACACACCTCGGCCGAGGAGACGGAGAGGGGCCGGCCGGGCGCGCCGCGCCCGCTCAGGGCACGATGGTGATCCGGTCGAGCGCGGGCGGCGGGACGGGCGAGTGCTGCGCGAAGTAGTCCCGCATGGCGTCGAGATCCAGCGCGCCGCCCAGGCGATCGGTGCCCTCGACGAGCACCGAGAAGCTGTCGCCGCCGCTCGCCAGGAAGCTGTTCACGGTGACCCGGTACGTCTGCGTGGCCTCGATGGGAACGCCGTTGATCTGGATCGACGCCATGTCGACCTTCTCGCCGACGGGCGCGCTCTGGCTGTAGGTGTACGTGAAGCCCTCCGAGACCTGGAGGATCCGGCTCCGCGGGACGCCCATCGCGTCCACGTAGAACTGCTGCTCCAGCAGCCTGTCGATCTGCTCGCCCTTGAGGGTCATCACGACCAGGCTGTTGCCGAACGGCTGGACGGTGAACATCTCGCCGAACGTGACCACCCCGTCCGTGGTCTCCGCGCCGGACGCCGCGTACCCCAGATCGGCGCGCACGCCGCCCGGGTTCATGAACGCGACCTGCGCCCCGCCGAAGCTCGCCGGGCGCGTGGCGGCGAGCTGGGAGTCGGCGATCACCGCGCCCATCGCGAACAGCCCGGCGCCCATGGGGGGGACGGAGCGATCGAGCGTCGCCGTGATCGTGCCGATCTCGACGTTCGCCAGCGGCGCCGCGAGGCCCTGATAACGGGTCACGAGCGCGTCCAGCCCGGTGTCGGGCGCCTCGCGCGTGACGACGACGTTGTTCGCCGTCTTCGCCGTCACCTCGCCCGTGCTCCGGCTGATCTCCAGATCGATGTCGGTGATCAGCCGGCCGGCCGACGCCGCGCTCGTCACGATCTTTTCACCGATGATGCAATTGTACGCCTGGTGTGTATGCCCGCTGGCGATGACATCGACCGCGGGGTCGAGGCCCTCCGCGATGTCGACGATGGGGCCGGAGATGCCCGGGCACTCGTTGTAGTGGCCAGTCGGGAGCCCGCCCTCGTGGATCACCACCACGATGGCCTCGATGCCCTGCGCCTGGAGCTCCGGGACGATGGCGTTCACCGTGTCGACCTCGTCCATGAACGAGAGGCCCGCGACGCCGATCGGGGTCACGATCGACGGCGTGTCCTCGAGCGTCATGCCGATGAAGGCGACCTTCACGCCGTCGAACTCGCGGATGTCGTAGCGCGGGAAGAGCGTCCTGCCGCTCGTCGTGTCCACGACGACGTTGGCGGCGAGGAACTTGAAGCTCGCGCCGCCGAAGAAGGTGCCGTCCGTGCAGCCGTCGCTCGGGCTGCACCCGCCATATTGCATCCGGAGGAGCTCGGCGGTGCCCTTGTCGAACTCGTGGTTGCCGACCGCGTTGATGTCGAGGCCGACCAGGTTCATGGCCTCGATCGTGGGCTCGTCGTGGAACAGCGCCGAGACGAGCGGGCTCGCGCCGATGAGATCGCCGGCCGAGACCACCACGGTGTTCGGGTTCGTGGCGCGGAGCGCGGCGAGGTGCGAGGCGAAGAACGCGACGCCGCCCGCGTCCACCTGCGTCGCGTCGGGCATCCTGATCCTGCCGCCGCTGCCGGCGGGAGGCTCGAGGTTGCCGTGGAAGTCGTTGAAGGCGAGGACCTGCACCTGCACGGTGTCCTCGCCGCCGCCTGCGCCGCCGTCGCCGCCCGAGCCGCCGTCGCCGCCCGAGCCGCCATCGCCGCCCGAGCCGGTGGCGCCGCCGGAGCCGGTCGCACCACCGGAGCCGGTGGCGCCGCCGGAGCCGGTGGCGCCGCCGGAGCCGGTGGCGCCGCCCGATCCGGTCGCGCCGCCGCCGTCTCCGCCGCCGCCCGCGGCGTCGCCGGGGGTCACCTCGTCGTCCCCACCGCAGCTCACGCTCACAACCGGCGGCACGACCAGCGTGGCGCCGAGCAGGGCGACCTGCCACGTTCGCGCCCACCGCCCGAAGGTCCTGGACGTTCCAGTCGATCTCATCGCTGCTCCTTCACCGTTCGCTCCGCTCGCTGCTGAGAGCTTTCACCATGGTCCGCTCGCCCGGCAACAGCCGCGTGGACGCCGCGCAGCGGCCTCATGGCTGACCACGGCCGCGGCTCCAGAACGCGACGACGTCCTCGGGCCGCTCGCGCTCGCGCAGCACCCGGAGGTCGCCGGCGTCGACGCCGAGCACGGCCGGGATGCCGCGGCTGCAGTGGCGGGACCACATGCTCAGAGTATACGCGCCCGTGTCGCGGACGAGCACGAGATCCCCGGGCGACAGGTCTGGTAACAGCAAGTCGCGGGCCAGCACGTCGCCGCCGAAGCAGAGCGGCCCCGCGAGTGTACACGGCGAGAGCGGCCCCTCCTTCGGCGCGGCGTCGGGGTCGAGCGCCACGAAGTCGTGGTGCCAGTCCTCCGGGTGGTACGCGCGGCGCAGCAGGAAGTCGGCCCCGAGGTGCAGGATCGCGGTGCGCCCGGCCGAGTCCGCCTTCACGTACTCCACGCGCGAGACCGCGAAGCCGCAGCCGGCCTGGACCCAGCGGCCGAGCTCGGTGATCAGCGTGGTCCCCGCCTCGAACAGCGTCGGGACCTCGCGCCGCAGCGCGGCCGCGTAGTCCTCGAGCAGGGGAGGGCGGTCGGTGCTCCGGTAAGCGACCGGCAGCCCGCCGCCGATGTCCAGGGTGCCGGCCGCGCCTTGCCCGAGCGCGCGGCGGATCTCCTGGCGCAGCGCCTCGACGCGGCGGATCCCCTCGACCAGGAGCGCGAGCCCGCAGCCCTGCGAGCCGACGTGGACGTGCAGGCCGGCGAGCCAGGGGTACCGCGCGAAGGCGGCGCACACCGCGCCTTCCTGCTCGAGGGGGACCCCGAACTTGGAGCGCCGGTCCGCGACGCTGGTGATCGCGATGCTGGCGGCCCCGATCTGCGGGTTGATGCGCAGCCCGATGCGGCCCGGCGCCGCGCCGGGCCGGACGAGCTCGTCGATGCGCCCGAGCTCGTCGAGGTTGTCGGCGTTCAGCCGGACGCCGAGGCGCAGGGCCTCCGCGATCTCGGCGCGGGTCTTCGCGGGCGAGTCGTAGACGACGTGGTCGGGGGGGCACCCGGCCGCCAGCGCGAGCTTCACCTCCTCGATCGACGCGGCCTCGAGCCCGGCGCCGCAGTCGACCGCCGCGCGGAGGACCTCCACGAGGGGGTTCGCCTTGATGGCGACCGTGTGGAGGGCGCCGGGCGGGAACGCCGCGTGGATGCGCGCGATCCGCGACCGCATGCGCCCGAGATCGTGGAACAGCGCCGCGGGCTCCACATCCATCCCGCGGCGCAGCGCCTCCCGGAACACGCTCGCCATGCTCCCGGGATCCAGCCGGTCCGTGTCGCTCATGAAGGCCCTCCTACCGCACTCTGGCGCGCCCTGGCAGGAGCGGCGGGCTGTCATCAGAACATCCCCACGCCGGCGAGCCCGGCCTGGGTCCCGGTCGCGTACGGGATCACGGCCACACGCGCGCCGCCGGCCTGGTCGGCGCGGTAGTGGAGCAGCCGGGGGAGCGCGTAGCCGGCGCCCAGGCCGAGCACGCCGCTGACGAGGACGTCGGTCGCGTAGTGCTTGTCGGCCGTGATCCGGAGCGTGGCCTGGACGCCGGCGGCGGTCAGGGCGACGCCGCAGGCCACGTGGTCGGGCCAGCCGCCGCCGTAGAGCGGGAGGTGGAGGTGGTGGGCGCAGATCAGCCCCGCGCCGGTGGTGGCCATCAGCGTGTGGCCGCTCGGGAAGCTCACGTTCTGCTTCGCGGGGCCCTCCGCGCAGTGCGGGTGGTAGTTCGGGTCCGCCGCGCACTCGCGCACGTACGGGCGCTCGCGCCCGGAGGCGCGCTCGACCAGGATCGAGGTGACGCCCGAGATCGCGAGCGACTGCGCGTTGATCATCAACATCTGCCAGGCGACGTCGCTGCTCCTCCAGCCCGCGACGGCGACCGTGTCGACGACGACGGGGTAGAGCATCAGCCCGTAGTAGAGCGCGTCGCTGACGCTGGCCGCGGTCGAGCGCCCGGCGAGCGACTCGGCGCGGAGCGCGCCGCGGATCCCCTCGTCGAAGCCGTTCTCCCAGCGGCCGGAGTCGCTTACGGGCAGCTGGTCGACGAGGATCGCGCTCACCCCGAGCCCCGCGGCGACGGCGTGCTCGAGCGGGCTGACGCGCGGATACCGCTCGTCCCATCGCAGGCTGGCGCCGGCCTGCGCGCGCGGGCCCGGCGGCCCGGGCGGCCGCGGGGGCGCGGCGGGGCTCCGTGGGGCCGGCGCGGGCGCCGGCGCAGGCTCCGCGGCGGGCGCCGGCCCCTCCGCGGAGGGCGGCGGCTGGCCCTGCGCCTCGGCCTGCGGCGCCGCGACCGCGAGAAGCGCGCCGAGCGAGAGGGCCGGCGCGCACCGGAGCCATCGAGTGCTCGAAGCCATGGTATCGTGAGCGTCAACGCCTAGCAGGGCCGACGCCGGCTCGCCAGGGCTGCCATCGAGCCGGCGGAGCGCCCGCGGGCCGCGGGGGCCTCGCGGCGCGCCGGTCGGTCCCCCCCGGCGCCCACGCTGCGACCGGCGGGGGCAGGTGTCGGAATCCTGACACCTACTTTTTATTTTGGTGTTTCTGTTGTACAAGGCCGCTCGACCGTCACGGCAGGACCTCCGAATGACCCGCATCCTCCTTATCGACGACTCCGCGGCGATGCGAGCGCACATGCGCACCGCGCTCGTCGGGGCGCCCCAGCTCGGGGGCGCGGTGGAGGTCGCCGAGACGGCGAGCGGGTTCGAGGCGCTCCGGGTGATGCACCGGAGCGCTTACGACGCCGTGGTCATCGACATCAACCTTCCGGACATCGACGGGCTGGAGCTCATCCGGTTCATCCGGCAGAGCCGGCACCACCGGGACGTCGCGCTCATCATCGTCTCCGCGATGTCCTCGGCGCGCGAGCGCGAGCGCGCCTTCAGGCTCGGCGCGCATGCCTTCGTGGCGAAGCCGTTCCCCTCGGAGGCCCTGGCGACCGCGGTCCAGCGGGCCCTCGTGTCGAGCCAGCTGCGCCTGCGCGTCGCGACGTAGTCTCGCCGGGGCTCGGCCTCGAACCCGGCCCCGGGGGTCGACCCGCACGCCGCTTTCCCCGGGGGGATCGCCCCGGACCTCGCCGGCCGGACCTCGCCCCCGAGGCTTCCGGCGCGGCGTCCTGAGCTGGTAGGGTGCGTCGCCATGAAGCTCCGCCCGCTCCACCGCCGTCTGGTGGCTTCCCTCGCCCTGGCCCTCTCGGCCGCCTGCTCCTCTGCCGCGCCGCCGCCCCCCGCCGAGGCGCCGCCCCCCGCCGCGGCGCCCGCGCCCGCGCCTGCTGACGGCGCGGACAGCCCGACGGGCCTGCTCTCGGAGGAGGACTTCAAGGCCCTCCACCAGCTCCGATCGGACAAGGCCCCGCCCGCGCGCGGGCAGACGGTCGAGGTGGCCGGGACGAAGGCGTACCTGAGCCTGCCGCCGGGCGCGAAGGCGCCGCTGCCGGGCCTCGTGGTCATCCACGAGTGGTGGGGCCTGAACGAGCACATCAAGCACTGGACCGACCGCCTCGCCGAGGACGGCTACGCCGCCCTCGCCGTGGACATGTACGGCGGCAAGGTCGCGACGACGCCCGACGACGCGATGACCGCGATGAAGGCGGTCGACGAGGCGAAGGGCATCGAGACCGTGCGCGCCGCCCACCGCTTCCTCACGACGGACGCGCGCGTCGCGGCGCCGCGCACCGGCTCGATCGGGTGGTGCTTCGGCGGCGCCTGGTCGCTGAAGCTCGCCATGAACGAGCCGGAGCTCGACGCCGCGGTCATCTACTACGGCCGGCTCGTCACCGACCCTGCGAAGCTCAAGGCGATCAAGGCGCCGGTGCTCGGCGTCTTCGGCAATCAGGACAAGGGCATTCCGCCCGAGGTCGTCAATGAGTTCGACAAGGCGCTCCACGAGGCCGGCGTGGAGCACGAGGTGCTGCGGTACGAGGCCGACCACGCCTTCGCGAACCCGTCCGGCGAGCGCTACGACACGAAGGCCGCGGCCGACTCGTGGGAGCGTGTGCGCAAGTTCCTGGCCGCGAAGCTGAAGGGCGGATAACGCCGCAGGCGGGCCCACATCCCCCGAGGGGCCCTCACTCGACAGCCCTCCTCGTCGCCCACCACCATCTCACCTCGCCGTCGAAGGAGGCGAGTCCGCGCGCCGCGGATCAGCGCGCCTGCCCGGCCGAGCACACCGGGTGTGAGGCCGTGCGAGGCCTCGACAGGGTGGTTTTTTCGAGTCCATTCAGGATCTCACAGGATCCACGCGGACCGCGCAAACATCACATCAGGTTGGATTATCAACCGTCCTCGGACGATTCTTTCGCTGAGAGAGGCGAGGCGACCACAGCCGAGCAGTGGTCGAGATCTTGCTACTTCCGGGTGGACGAAACGCTGGTCGTGAGGGTGCCTGGATGGCGATGCGGCGCGACGGTCGAGGCCGAGCGTCGCGCCCGTCAACGCGGCAGTCACGCTGTCAATCTCCACCACCAGCAGAGAGGCTGCTGCGCTCGCGGCCTCTCCTTTGGCAGCGCCCGTCGCGCCGCGATCACGCCCCGGGGGGGCGGAGGGTCGCGGCCTCCCCCGGGGGGGCGGGCGTATCGGATCGAGCTCGAAAGGAAGGCACCATGAAGGGCTTCAAGACACAGTTGTCCACCGCGTTCCTCGTTGCAGCGTGTTCGTTCGCGTCGGGCTGTATCGGCTTCGACGCTGGCGACGAGGCGGGGCGGGAGCCCACCGCCTCGGGGAGGCTGACCGTGGCTGTCGCCAACGGCGAGGCCCGGTACATGCTGGAGCGCGACGACGGGACCTATGTGCGCCTGAACCTGGACTCCATCTCGGATCTGGCGGCGCCCGGCGCCGAGCCGGAGACCGACTGGCGCACGGCGAGCGGCTCGCCCGTCGACGTGTTCGGCGTCGAGAACGACGACGGCAGCATCGACGTGGAGGTGATGCGGCCGGCCGAGGGCATCGGCGAGCTGACGAGCGCGCTCGTCACGACCGGGACCAAACGTGTCCTGGCGCTGCGCGTGCAGTTCGACGGCGGCCAGATGCTCGGCACGGAGCAGGACGTCAAGAACTCGCTCGCTGGCGCGGCGACGCACCTGGCGGGCTCCTCGTTCGGGCAGATGACGCTCGAGTACGACGTCGCCGGTCCTTTCAACCTCACCTTCGGCAAGTGTGATGACTACGGCCGGTGGCAGAACGAGGCGAAGACCGCGGCGCGGAACGCAGGCTTCGACCTCACCAAGTACCAGCACTTCATGATCTTCGGGAAGATGAACTGCGGGTACGCTGGCATGGGCGAGCAGCCCGGCCGCGCGACCTGGCTCGCCAGCCTCGATTCCGGGGTCGTGGTGCACGAGCTCGGCCACAACTTCGGCCTGTGGCACGCCTCCTCGCGCAAGTGCACCAGCGGGGGCACGGCGGTGACCATGAGCGACAGCTGCACCATCGACGAGTACGGCGACCCGTTCGATCCGATGGGCAACGGCATGAGGCAGCACTACAACGCCAACTACAAGGTGAACCTCGGGTGGATCCCGTCGTCGCAGGTCGTGACGGCGAGCGGCGAGCAGACCTACACGCTCGCCCCGATGACCGAGCCGAGCACTGGGACCCAGCTCCTCCGCGTCAAGGGGACGAACGATCTCATGTACCAGGTGGAGTTCCGGCAGCCGGCGGCGACGAACGTCGTCAACTCGACCAATCGCTCCGTCAGCGGCCTCCTCGTCCATGCGTTCTTCACGCAGGCGCGGGAGAGCGGCCGGGCGCACCTCCTCGACATGGCCCCTGGCGGCGACTTCAGGGACGCGCCGCTCGCCGTCGGCGCATCCCACAAGCTCTTCGGGACGGACGTGACGCTGACGCTGCTCTCGGTGTCGCCCACGGGCGCGCAGGTCAAGGTCTCCGGCGCGGGCACCGGCACCGGGACCGGAACTGGCACCGGCACCGGGACCGGGACTGGCACCGGCACCGGGACCGGCACCCCCACCGGCCAGCGCCTGACGTTCCTCCATTCCGGCAAGTGCATGGGGATCGCCAGCGCGAGCGTCACAAGCGGCGCGAACGTGACCCAGTGGCCGTGCACCGGGGCGAACGACCAGCAGTGGCAGATCGAGAGCATCACCGGCACCAACAAGGTGCTCTTGAAGAACGTGAACAGCGGGAAGTGCCTCGACGTGGCGGGGGCCAGCCGGGACAACAGCGCGAACGTCACGCAGGTGGATTGCAACGGCAGCGCCAGCCAGCAATGGGAGCTCGTCGACCGCGGCGGCGGCGTCTTCTCCCTGCGGTCGGCCAACAGCGGCAAGTGCGTGGACGTCTCGGGCGCCAGCACCGCCGACGGGGGCCGGTTCATCCAGTACACCTGCCACACCGGGACGAACCAGCAGTTCCGGCGGCAGTAAGGCCCGCCCGCGGAGCCGGCGCCGGCCCCTCCCGCCTCGCTGCGGCAGGGGCCGGCCGCGCGCTCCTGGCCGGCTGCCTTCAACATCTCGGCCTTCAACGTCGGGATCACGGCCGGGCCCTGGCTCGGCGGACTGGCGATCGACGCCGACCCCGGAACGCCAGCCGGTAGACAGTCGTCTTCATCCGGACCGCGGACGCGGAGCTGTACCTCGGACGGACCCGGGTGGGCGGCGAGCACGTCCCGCAGCCGCTCCACGGTGCGTGGAACCACGTTCGACTGAGCAGGCCGCCACCGCGCGGGAAGAGCGCCAGTCCGAGCCCTCGGTGCTCGCGCCGTCGAGGTTGCCGCAGAGCTCAACTCGGGCGATGCCGTGCTAGTCAGCGCTCGAGCGGCGCGCGTCTGTTGCGTCCGCGGGCCTGCCCTCGATCGCCGCCGCGAGCGTCCGCAGGTCGATGGGCTTGACGAAATGCATCTCGAATCCCGCGGCGGAGGTCCGCGCGTGGTCGCTCTCCTGACCATAACCCGTCACGGCGATCAGCCGGATGTCCCACGAGCTCCTCAATCGTTCCGCCAGCTCGTACCCATCCATGACGGGCAGCCCGATGTCGAGCACCGCAATCTGCGCCAGAAATCGCCCGGCGACCTGGAGCGCGTGCGGGCCGTCGTACGCCACCTCGACCTCGTGGCCGAGCGCTCGGAGCGCGCCGGCGAGCATGTCGGCCGCGTCGCGATTGTCGTCGACGATGAGGAGCCGCTTGCCCGAACGGGGAGGCTGGCGCGCGGCGGCGTGCTCGTCCCGCTCGTGCATCGGGCGCTCGGCGCCAGGCGCCGTCGGCAGCGTGACGATGAATTCACTGCCCATCCCAGGCCCAGCGCTGTTCGCCGTGATCGTGCCGCCGTGCAGCTCCACCAGGCTGCGCGCGAGCGGCAGCCCGAGCCCCAGGCCTCCTTGCGCCCTATCGAGCGTGCGCTCGCCCTGCATGAACAGCTCGAAGATCCGAGAGAGCATCTCTGGCGCGATCCCGGTCCCGTCATCCTTCACGGAGACGACGACGTTCGGGCCGCGGCACTCCGCCGCAACGCGGATGTCGCCGCCAGGTTCGGTGTACTTCGCCGCGTTCGTCAGCAGGTTGGCGAACACCTGCGCCAGGCGAACGAGATCGCCATGGACGTTTACGCCGGTGTGCGGGATGCTGATCGTCAGCTTGTGCGAGTTCCGCTCGAGCAGCGGGCTCACGAGCTCGACCGCTTTCGCGACGACCTCGGCGAGCCTCAGGTCTTGCTTGCTGAGCTGGATCTTGCCCTGCGTGACGCGATTGATGTCGAGCAGGTCGTCGACGAGTCGCACCAGGTGCTTCACCTGGCGCTCGATCACCAGCCGCTCGCGCTCCCCGCCCACGTCGCCGCGCAGGCTCATGAGCTGGAGGGCGGTCTGGATCGGCGCCAGCGGGTTCCGCAGCTCGTGGCCCAGCATCGCCATGAAGGCATCCTTCCGACGATCCGCCTCGCGCGCGAGGCGGAACAGCGTCGCGTTCTCGGTCGACGCGGCGCAGCGGCGCGCGAGCTCCTCGACGAGCGCGACGTCCTCCTCCTCGTAGGGCGGCGCGTCGGAGCGTCGCGCCACCGTGATCGCGCCGAGCCACGCGCCGCGGGCCTGGAACGGCATACAGATGGCCGATTGCAGGCCGCCGCGCAAGAGCAGGTCGCGGTATGCCGGATCCCAGGCGGCCGGATCGGTCGCGGCGGCGACGTCGCGCACGAGGCGCGGCCGGCTCTGGAGGTCGAGCGGAAGTCGGTTCTCGCTGGCGGCCTCGGCCGCCCGGCGCAGCGCGTCAGCCCGCTCGACCGGAAAACCCGCGTCCAGTGCGAAGCCGGCGCAGCGCAGGTGCCCCCCCTCGTCCACCGTCTCGATGAGGCAGAGATGGGCGACCTCGGCGGCGGTCCGGCGCGCGACCGCCTGCATCGCTTCCTTGTGGTCGAGCGTGGCGCCGAGCATCTCGCCGACCTGGGCGAGGTACCGGGAGCGCGCGTGCTCGCGCTCGACGGCGCTGCGCGCCGCCGCCTGCTCGATGTAACGCCGCTGCGCCTCCTCGGCGCGCAGCCTCGCGCTCACGTCCCTGAGGACGTGGACGTCGCCCGTCCGCTCGCCGGACGGGCCGCGCAGCGGGGAGATCGTGTGCTCGACCGGGACGCGGCTACCGCCGGCGACCACGAGCCATCGCACCGGGGGGACGTCGGTCGGCTCAGGCGCGCCCGGCGCGTTGCCGTCGGTGCTGACGAACTGCAGCACATCGTCGATCGGACGGCCCACGAGCCCCCCTGACGCCCGCCCGAGCAGCTGCTCGGTCATCGCGCTGGCGAAGGAGATCTGACCGTCGGCGTCCGTCGCGAGCACGGCGTCACGGATGTTCGAGAGGATCGTGCTCAGCTGCTCTTCGCTCTGGCGAAGCGCACGTTCCACCCGATGGCGGTACAGCGCCATCTCGATGAGCACGTGGAGCTCGCGCTTGTCGATCGGCTTGATGAGGTAACCGAACGGCTCAGTCGCTTTGGCCTGGGTAAGCGTCACCTCGTCCGAGTAGGCGGTCACGTAGATGACGGGCGTGTGCAGCCGGTCACGGATCACGTGCGCCGCGTCGATCCCCGACACGTCACCGCGCAGGTTGATGTCCATCAGGATGAGATCGGGACGGGTCTTCTCAGCCATCGCGACGGCTTCCCGGCCGGTCCCCACCATACCCGCCACCCGGTAGCCGAGGCGCTGCAGCCCCTCTGCGATATCGAGGGCGACGAGGTTCTCGTCCTCGACGATCATGATCGACGTCGGCGCAGCCGCTATACGTTTGCTCATTTTACCCCACCTCGACTCCACGCTCAAAGGTGATCCGGAACTCGGTCCGCCCAGGCATAGTGTTTATCTCCAGCGCACCCTCGATCTGCTGCGTCAACGTCCGCACGATCCTGAGGCCGAGCGTGTCTGTCGTCTCGGCCTCGAGTCCGGGCGGCAGCCCGACGCCGTCGTCAGCCACCGTCAGCTCGTAGGCGCTGCCTGCGCACCGCTTCATCGTGACGGTGAGCTCGCCCTTGCGGTTGCCCGGAAACGCATGCTTGAGCGAATTGGAGACCAGCTCGTTGATGATGAGCCCGCATGGCACCGCCGTATCCACGCCGAGCGAAACCGCGTCGACCTCGGTCCGGCACGCGATGCAGCTCTGGTTGACGCTGTAGGAACGGAAGAGGTACCTGACCAGCCGCGGGATGTAATCCCCGAAGTCAACGCGCGCGAGATCCTGCGATTGATAAAGCATCTCGTGGACCAGCGCCATGGACCGGATGCGGTCCTGGCTGTCGCGGAGCATCTGCCGGGCAGCATCGTCCGACATCCGCGTGGACTGCAGCTCGAGAAGGCTGGATGTCACCTGGAGGTTGTTCTTGACCCGGTGGTGGATCTCCTTGAGAAGGCCTTCTTTCTCCTGCAATGAGGCGCGGACCAGCTCTTCGGCGCGCTTGCTCTCGGTGATGTCGAAGGCGATACCCTGAAGGAACAGCGGCCGACCGAGCTCATCCTTCACCAGGCGCGCCTCGCCGTGCACCCACACCACGGTGCCGTCGCGGGAGAGAAAACGGCACTCCGCGCGGAATGGGCCGCCCGTCGCGCAGCCGCGCGCGAACTCGGCGTTCCAGAGATCACGATCGTCGGGGTGCAGCTGCTTGAACCAGAGGACCGGGCTCGCGATCCACTCCTGCTGCGTGAACCCGAGCAGCGCCTCGACCTGCGGGCTCACATAAACCTTGCTGACGCCGCCGTTGAGGGACGCGGAGAAGGTCACCGCCGGGATCTGCTCGATGAGCGTCCGGTACCGGGCCTCCGTCTCGCGCAGCTGCGCCTCCGAGTCACGACGCCCCGAGGTGTCGAGCAAGCTGAGGATCGTGCACGAGCGGCCGAACAGGTTGAGCTCGCCCACGCTGGCGCGCACCGAGAACACGCTGTGATCCGGGCGGCGCCCCTGGAGCTCCCCGGTGCGCAGGCAGAGCGGCTGGCCGGGCCGACGCGGATCCTCGAGCACGGCTTGGATGCTCCCGCCGAGCATATCCTGGGCCGAGCATCGAAACATCGTCGCCGCGCCTTGGTCGAAGGCGCAGATCAGGCCGCGATCATCGACGGCGATGACGCCGTACCCGCTGTCGCCGCCCGCCGCCGTCCGCTCCTGCGCGATGCGCACCGGCTGAAAGGCGGCCGCGATCGGGATCGGGGCGGCGGCGAGCAGCTGCAGGCGCGCCATCGCCTCCTCGAGCGTACGCGGCTCCTCCCACGAGCTCGGCGCTCCCGACCGCGAGCCGTTCAGCTGTCGCTGCTGGCCCATCATTCAACCTGGCTTGCGCGGATCCGGCGCCGCACCCAGTCGTACCATGCCGCGAGGTGATCGCCCCTGGTCGCGGAGACCGCGATCGCCTCGATCCGCGGGTTGACCATGCGCGCGTGCTCCAGAAAGCGCGCCGGATCGAACGCGACGTGCGGCAGGAGGTCGATCTTGTTGAGCAGCACGAGGCGGCTCGCGCGGAAGATGTGCGGGTACTTGAGCGGCTTGTCCTCGCCCTCGGTGACCGACGCGATCACCACCTTCGCGTCCTCGCCCAGGTCGAACAGCGCCGGGCACACCAGGTTGCCGACGTTTTCGATGAACAGCAGCGAGCGCGGCGCCGGCGAGAGCTCCGCGAGCGCCCGCTCGACCATCACCGCGTCCAGGTGGCACCCGGCGCCGGTGTTGATCTGCACCGCGGCGCCGCCGGCGGCCCGGATCCGCTGCGCGTCTCGGTCGGTCGCCTGATCTCCCTCCACGACCACGATCGGGAGCTCGCCGCCAAGGTCGCGGATCGTGCGCTCGAGCAGGGTCGTCTTCCCGGATCCCGGCGAGCTCAGCAGGTTGATCGCCATGACGCTGCGGTCGGCCAGCCAGCTGCGGTTCCGCTCGGCGCGGCGCGCGTTGGCGGTGAGGAGCTGCTGTTCCAGCCGGTGCAGCGCCGGCGGGCGCTCGAGCTCGATCGGCGCGCGCTTGTGCACATGCCCAGACGACGGCTCGCCGTGGTGGTGATGGGGATGCCGATGATCATGGGCGTGCTGCTCGTGGCCGAGGTGCCCGCCGTGCGGGACATCGTCCGAGCAACCACAGATTGCGCACATTAGCCGACCTCCACTTCCCGTATTCGCAGCTCCTCGCCGGACATCCAGTCGAGGTCGGCGTTGCCGCAGGTGCAGCGCCCGAACGGCCGATCCAGGCGCACCTCGGCGCCGCAGGCGCGGCAGCGTGCCAGGCCAGGCGTCTCCACGAGGTCGAGGATCGCCCCCGCGAGCGGCGTGCCCTCGCGGCAGACTTCGAAGGCGAACCGCATCGCGTCGGGCAGGACGGCCGCGAGCGCGCCGACCTCCAGCACGACGCGCCGTATGGGCGCGTCCCCGGTCCGCTGGCGCACAATCTCGATCACCTCCTCGACGAGCCCGATCTCATGCACGGCCGTGCTCCGTTCCGCGTTGGCGCAGATCTTCGATGAGCGAGCGCGCGAGCGCAACGGCCTGGTCCACCGCTGCAGCTACGTGGGGGCTGAAACCGTCCGCGCCGAAGTCGCTCCCTTCGAAGGCGGCGGGCTCGCAGCCGAGCAGCAGGACGCACCGCAGGTCGGCGCCCAGCGTCCGCGCTAGCCTCAGCACGCGCCCGGGATCGAGCTCGTGCCCGGACGCGAGCAGGTCGTCTGTCGGCGCGGCCGGACCGTCCACGAGCGTCGGTTCGATCACGTAGAGCGTCCCGGGCGCGCACCCGCGCCGCGTGATGTCGATGAGCAGCACCGCGTCGTACGGATCCAGCAGCGCGTAGACGAGGTCGATGCCGCGGATCCCGAAGTCGACCACCCGCACGTCCGCCGGGAGCGGCCCACGCGCGAGCCGGCACGCCACCTCGACGCCGAACCCGTCGTCGCCGAGGAAGACGTTGCCGACGCCGGCCACCAGCATGCGCGGCGCGTTCATCCCGCGGTCTCCTCGCCGTCGAAAGGCTCCAGCTCGTCGGCCCGGAAGAAGAACCGGTGGGCGTACGGCCCCAGATCGCGCCCCGGATCCTCGTCGATCGTGACCACGAAGTGCCATACGCCATCCACGTCCTCGACGACAGAGGACACGGTCGCGATCTTCCCCGCGAGGATCACGTCGAGGGCATCGGCCCGGCGTCGCGGGCGGATGCGCACGCGCGCCCCGGGGGTCAGGGCGGCGGCCGGCGCAGCGTCGACCGGCGCGATCCGCCGCAGCGCGCCGTGCAGCCGCAGGAGCTCGTCGGACGACAGCAGCTCGGTGCGCTCCAGGAGCTCGCGGGCGCGCGGGTCGAACGCGCACATCTCGCGCTTCTCGTCGTCGGTGAGGGTCAGGATGCGCAAGCCCAGGATCTCGTCGATCTCCGTGGCATCGAAGAGATCGCCCGGGCTCTCGGGCGCGACCTCGGGCCAGTCCTCGAGCACGATCGGCGAGGCCAGCACGGTGTCGTGCGCGCCCCGCTCGCCGGCGAGGATCGGCCAGGCGCCGCGGTTCTCGCAAGCTGCGGCGAGCACGCGCAGCTCCGCCGGCGTATCGGCGAGCGAGACGAACGCGCCGGCGGCGATCGTCATCACCACATGCGTGGAATGGAATGCCCAGAGGGCGGCGCAGTTGCGATCCGGTACGTCGGCCGGATCGAGCGCCGTCAGGTTGGCGACCCGAACGCTCAGCTTGAAGCCCGCGCCGGTCGGCCCCGGCGCCGCGGTCACCCGGACCTCCCCGTCGAGCGCAGCGCGGTCGTGCGCGGCGGGCACCGAGAACGCTTGCCGCCACGGCGTCGCGAGGAGCTCGCGGAGACGCAGGGTGGGGAGCTCGATCTGCTGCTCGACGGCCTCCTGCCAGGGCTCGCCGAGCGGATCGCGGGCGACCGGCGCCGCCGCGCGCTGCTGCACTTGCAGGAAGCGCAGCGCGATGGAGAGCGTGGTCTCGTCGCCGCCGAGGAAAGGGCACTCGATCTGCATGCCGCTCGCCTCGCCGCGCGCCCCCGCATACGGTTCCGGGAACAGCCCGCCGAAGGTCCATCGATAGCGGTTCTTCAGCGCCGACGGCCTGTAGGGGTAGAGCAGGTATCCCTCGTACAGCAGGGCGCGCGCGATGCGATCGACGCGGGCTGACCGGCTAGGCACGCCGCGCCCCGTCCGCGCGCGAGCGCAGCTGCGCGAAGAACCGATCGACCTCCGCCCACACGTCGCCGCCCCCGAGCCCCCGCCAGCCGCGCCGCAAGATGCCGCCCAGACGGAAGCATTCATCGATCGACACGAGGTAGTGGTCGCGCGCTCCGTGCAGGCGACGTACGAGGAGCGCCTCCACCTCAGGCTGGAGGGGATCGAGCGCCGGGTAATCGGCGACGAGCGCGGACCAGGCCTCGGGATCCACCGGCGACCGCACCAGCCCGGCGGGGCTCGGGTAGCGAGCGATGACCTCCGCGCCGTCGCCGACGCGCTGCAAGAAGGCGAGCCCGATGGGGATGCCGAGCGCCTGCCATCGTGCGTCGGAGGGTGAGGCGCCGGCGAGTCGCTCGCAGCGCGGCTCGACAGCGCGGAACCGGTCATCGGCGCGCCCCCCGGCGGTGATCGCGCAGCCCACGCACGCGCATCGCAGGCGCGACGCGGCGCGCTCGAGCAGGTGCCTGTGCTCGCCTGGCAGCGGGACGCCGCAGATGTCGCACCGTTCAGCTCGGGCAGGCGCTGCCTCCGCCGCCGTGAACGCGCGCAGGCGCGCGAGCGCGCGGCCGACCCCGGGCGAGGCGACCAGCCGGGTCACAGCCGCCTCGCTCCCTCGATCAGCCGGGTCGCCGGGACCAGCCCTGGCGGCGCCGGTGCGCCCTCGATCTCGAGCGCCGAGAGGTCCGGCGCGGCGTCGGCTACTGCGGCCTCTACGGCGCGCGCCATCGCCGCGCGGGCCAGGGGTGAGGCTGCCGGGCCAGACAGCGAAAGGCGCGCGCGGCCGCCCGAGAGCTCCACGAGCTCGACCGCGAGCCCCTGACCGCGCAGCGCCGGCTCGAGCGCCGAGATCGCCCTCCTGACCCGCTCCTCCGCCGCCAGCGGGTGGAGGTCGTGCAGGAGCAGGAGGCTGCCGACGCAGGCGTCGCTGGCCGCCTCCTCCAGGATGGCCGCGCCGGCCTCTCCCGCCGCGCGCAGGCGCTGGACGAGCCGCTCCAGGCCCATCCGGTGCGCGTCCAGCAGCGCCCGCGCGAGCTCACGCGCGGCGGCGCGGACGTCCGCCGCCGGCAGACTTTCGATGCGCTCCACAAGCTCCTCGATACGCTGCATGGTCTCGCCGAAGTCGGGCTGCTCGTCGCGCGTCATCGTCCCTCCACGACCTGGACGCCGAGCGTCGGCGAGTGCCGCGCCTCGATGATCCGCCCGTCGCCCAGATACATGTGCACCCCGCACGGCAGGCACGGATCGAAGCTCCGAATCGTGCGCATGATGTCGATGCCCTTGAACCGATCGGGGCCGTTCTCCTCGAACAGCGGCGTGTTCTCGACCGCATCCTCGTATGGCCCCGGCGTACCGTATTCGTCGCGCGGGCTGGCGTTCCACGGCGTCGGCGGGTACGGCTGGTAGTTCGCGATCTTGCCGTCCCGGATGACGAGGTGGTGCGAGAGCATCCCGCGTACCGCCTCGTGGAAGCCGCACCCGATGGCCTCGTCCGGCACCTTGAACTCGGTCCATGTGCGCGTGTTGCCGGCGTGCACCTCGCGCATCCCCCGCTCGAGAAAGTGCAGCGCGGCTGCCGCGGCGTAGGCCTGAAAGTAGGTGCGCGCGCGGTTGCGCTCCAGGGTGTTCGCGAAGCGCGGGATCCTCCACTCGAGCTCCACCTCGGCCCGCGTGGCCGTTCGGGGCAGGCGGATCTTCACGCTGCTCCCCGTGGCCTCGACGTGGTCCATCCTCACCCGGCCGGCGAGCGCGGTCACCCACAGGCGCGCGAGCGGGCCCCCGCCGGAGTCGAGCGCCAAGTACTGGCCGCTCGGCGCGTGATACCAGCGCGGCGCGAACACCCACGTGTAGCGGCTGGCGAAGTCGCGCTTCTGTGGGCGCGGCTTCGTCGTCTGGTTCCACGGGTGGCGCGGGTCGACGGGGTTACCGAGCGGGTCGGTCTTGACGAAGGTCTCGCCGCCGACCCAGTCGTCGTAGAACGACCCTCCGACGAGGATCCGGATACCCAGGTTGATGTCCACGAGGTCCGTCGTCACGAGCTCGCCGTCGATCACGATCCCCGGCGTGACATACATCTCGCGCCCCCAGCTCCGCATCGTCTCGTAGCGAAAGTCGCACGCGCCCGGGTTCTGGAACCCGCCCCAGCACGCGAGCATCACGCGCCGCCGGCCGACCTGCTCGTAGCCGGGGAGCGCCTGGTAGAAGAAATCGAACAGGTCGTCGTGCAGCGGCACGGAGCGCTTGAGGAACTCGATGTAGCGGACGAGCCGTGTCAAATAGTCCGTGAAGAGCTGGGGGCTGGCGACGGTGCCGACGCCGCCGGGGTACAGGGTCGAGGGGTGGACGTGCCGTCCGCCCATCAGGCAGTACATCTCGCGGCACACCCGGCTCATCTCGAGCGCCTCGCGGTAGAAGGAGCCGGTGAACGGGTTGAGGGCCCGCATGATGTCCGCGATCACGCGGAAACCATGTGCCTCCGCGTGCGGCGCCGGGGTCCGCTCGGCCTCTGCCCAGACGCCCGGGTTGGTCTCGCGGACCATCTGCTCGCAGTAGTCGACCCCGACCAGGTTGTCCTGGAACAGGTTGTGGTCGAACATGTACTCGGCCGCCTCGGCGAGGTTGATGATCCACTCGGCGATGACGGGAGGCTTGATCCCGAACGCCATGTTCTGGGCGTAGATGGCGCACGTCGCATGGTTGTCGCCGCAGATCCCGCAGATCCGGCTGGTGATGAAGTGCGCGTCGCGCGGATCCTTGCCGCGCAGGAAAACGCTGTAGCCCCTGAAAATCGACGACGTCGCCCGGCACTCGATCACCCGGCGCGTGCCGAAATCGATCTTGGTGTGGATGCCGAGGCTGCCCACGATTCGGGTGACCGGGTCCCACGACATCTCGACGACGTTCGACCGCTCGTTCGTGCTCATCCGCCATCCTTCTCATGGTCCGCCGCGCCGCCCCGTCGACGCCACTCGGGCTCGGCATCCATCGAAATCTTTGTGAAGCGGCGCAACGCGCGCACCGTCGTGCCGTACATCACCACCGCGGCGGTCGACATGCGCGCGCCGGGCGGCTCCTCCATGAACGGCATGAACTTGTCGGGGAAGCCTGGCATGGTGCAGCCGATGCAGATCCCACCCACGTTGGGGCAACCGCCGACGCCGCCCATCCAGCCGCGCTTTCCGACGTTGCACATCACGACCGGGCCCCAGCAACCGAGCTTCACGATGCAGCTCGACGCGCCGTATTCGACCGTGAAGTCTGCCTGCTCGTAGTAGCCGCCACGATCGCAGCCTTCGTGCACCGTCTGCGCGAACAGCCAGATCGGGCGCCCTGCCTCATCGAGCGGGATCATCGGTGCCCGCCCGACCGCTTGGTACAGGAGGTAGAGCAACGTCTCCGTGAAATTGTCCGGCTGCACCGGGCAGCCCGGCAGGTTCACGATCGGGATGCCGGCGCCCGAGCGCCACCCGGCGCCGAGGTGATCGGCGAGGCCCATGCAGCCCGTCGGATTGCCGGCGATGGCGTGGATGCCGCCATAGGCGGCGCACGTGCCCGCGGCGAGGACCGCCCACGCGCGTGGCGCCAGCCGATCGATCCAGTCCACGGTGAGAATGGGCTGGCCGGTCGAGCGATCGGTGCCGAAGCCCGCCCAGTAGCCTTCGCTCTTGTTCTGCTCGTCGGGAATGGAGCCCTCGACGACGAGGAGGAAGGGGTCGAGGCGCCCCTCCGCGGCCGCGTGATAGCGCTCGATCAGCGCGTCGCCCGTCTCGTACGCGAGGAAGGGGTTCCACAGACGGATCCTCGGGATGCCAGGGATGGCGCCGAGGATCAGGCTCTCCAGGCTCGGCTGGGTGGCGCCCGTCGCGGCGATCGTGTCTCCGTCGCAGCTCAGCCCGGCGGTGATCCAGAGGACGTCGATCTCGGTGAGCGGGGCATCGTTCATGCGTTCTCTCCTCAGCAAATCCGCGGCAGCTGCTCCCCTTGGAGCAGGGTCACGAGCCGGTCGCTGCCGAAGATCGACCGCATCATCACGACGCCCGGGTCCTCGGCGATGACCTCGCCGACGAGAGCCGCATCGCGGCCGCGCGGGTGCCCGCGCAGCGCGGCGAGCGCCCGAGCGGCGTCCGCCGGCGGCACGACCGCCACGAGCTTCCCCTCGCTCGCCACGTAGAGCGGGTCGAGCCCCAGCACCTCGCAGGCGGCGCGCACCTCGGGACGCAGCGGCAGCGCCGCCTCCTCGAGGCGCACGCCCACGCGGGACGCCGTCGCGATCTCGGTGAGCGCGCTCGCCAGCCCGCCGCGCGTCGGATCGCGCATGCAACGCGCGCCCGGGCACGCGTCGAGCAACGCGCGCGCCAGGTCCACGAGCGGCGCGCAGTCGCTCACGAGCGACGTCTCGAAATCGAGCCCCTCGCGCACCGACAGCACCGCGATGCCGTGATCGCCCAGCGTGCCCGAGACGAGGACGCGGTCACCGGGCCGCGCGCTCGCGACCGACAGCGCGCGCCCGCGCGGCACGACGCCGACACCTGACGTGGTGATGAACACCCCGTCGCCCTTGCCGCGATCGACGACCTTGGTGTCGCCGCAGACGAGCGTCACGCCCGCCTCGGCGCAGGTCGCGCGCATGGAAGCGACGATGCGCTCCAGGGTCGTGACGGGGAGCCCCTCCTCCAGGATGAACGCGGCGCTAACGTGGCGCGGCATCGCGCCGGCGACCGCGAGATCGTTCACCGTACCGACGATCGCCAGGCGGCCGATATCGCCGCCCGGGAAGAACAGCGGCTGGACAACGAAGGCGTCGGTGGTGAAGGCTAGCCGCCCGCCCTCGCTCATCTCGAGCGGGCAGGTCGCCGCGTCCTCGAGCCGCCCCAGGACTTCGTTCTCGAACGCCGGCAGAAAGACCCGGTGGAGCAGCTCCGCGCTCAGGCGCCCGCCGCTGCCGTGCCCGAGCACGATCTGCTCGTGGTCGCCCCGCGGCGCCGGGCACGAGCCGAGCGCCGCGAGCTCCTCCGGGCCCAGGCGGTCGCTGCGCGCGGCCATCAGAGGACGTCCTCCTCTCCACGGACGACGTGCACGAGGTCCCACAGGATGTGCAGCAGCGTCGCGTGCGCCTCCTGGATGCGGTGGGTGCTGAAGCTCGGCACCGTGAAGCAGAAGGCGCACAGATCGGCCATGCGCCCCCCGTCGCGCCCCGTGAAGGCCACGGTCAGCATACCCATCTCGCGCGCTGCCGAGAGCGCGCGCACCGCGTTGGCCGACTTGCCGCTCGTCGAGATCGCGAGGGCGATGTCGCCGGGGCGGCCGATCGTCCGCAGCTGCATGGCGAACACCTGCGAGAAGTCCTCGTCGTTGCCGATCGCGCTGAGGAGCGCGACGTCGGACCCGAGCGCGATCGCCGGCAGCGCGGCGCGCTTCTCGATGATCGGGTGCATGAACTCGACGACCATGTGCTGGGCGTCGCAGGCGCTCCCGCCGTTGCCCATCGCGAGCAGGCGCCCGCCGCGCGCGAAGGCGTCCGCCATGGCCGACGCGCAGGCCACGATGCGATCGGCCTCGGCGTGGAAGAACTCCCCCTGCGTCTCCTGGCTCTCGCGGCTCTTGCGCGCCACGGCCGCGCGCAGCCCTTCGAGGGGAGCGGGGGTCCCCGTCTCGCGCGGCGCGCTCACGTCGCGCCTCCCTGCGCTGCGCGCGCCGGCGGCTCGAGGCGGGCGTAGGCGTAATACGCGGCGCATGCGCCCTCGGACGAGACCATCGGGGCCCCGAGCGGCGTGCGGGGCGTGCAGCGGACGCCGAAGGCAGGGCAGTCGCGCGGCTTCTTGACGCCCTTCAGCACCTGGCCGCTGATGCACTCGGGCGACTCTCGGGTGACGACCTCGCCCCCCTCGAAGCGACGCTCAGCGTCGAGGCCGCGGTACTCGTAGCTCAGCCGGAAGCCGCTCTTCGGGATGGTGCCGACGCCGCGCCACTTGCGATCGCAGACCTCGAACACCTCGTCGAGGAGCTCTCGCGCTCGCGGGTTGCCCTCCCGGCACACCGCTCGACGGTACTGGTTCTCCACGCGCGCGTCGCCCGCCTCGAGCAGCCTGAGGAGCCCGAGGATTCCCTCGAGCATATCGACGGGCTCGAACCCGGTGACGACGATCGGCGTCCGGTAGTGCCGCGCGATAGGCTCGTACTCACGGTAGCCCATAACGGTGCACACGTGCCCTGGCCCGAGGAATCCCTGCACCCGGTTGCTCTGCGCTTGCAGGATGGCCGTCATGACGGGCGGGACCAGCACGTGCCCGACCAGCATGCTGAAGTTGTCGAGCCGCCGCATCCTGGCCATGCGCGCGGCCAGCGCGGTCGCGGGGCTGGTCGTCTCGAACCCGATCGCGAAGAAGACGACCTGGCGATCCGGGCGGGCCGCCGCCAGCGCCACCGCGTCGAGCGGCGAATAGACGATGCGCACGTCGGCGCCCTGGGCCTTGCGCTCGAGCAAGTTCCCCTCCGACCCCGGAACACGCACCATGTCACCGAAGGAACAGAAGGTCACCTCGGGACGGGCGGCGATCGCGTGGGCGCGATCGATCATCTCGATCGAGGTCACACACACCGGGCAGCCGGGGCCATGTACCAGCTCGATGGTCGAAGGCAGCAGGCGATCGAGGCCGTATTTGACGATCGCGTGCGTCTGCCCGCCGCAAACCTCCATCATCGTCCATGGGCGGGTCGCGGTCCGCGCGATCGTGTCGAGCAGGCGCTTCGCGGCGCGCGCATCCCGGTACTCGTCGAGGAACCTCATGACCGCTCGCTCCCGGCGTCGTCCCCCTCGTCCCCCATCAGGCCATCCTCCTCGATCAGCGCCCAGATACGCTCCGCCTCTGCCTCATCGAGGCGGCACAGGGCGAATCCGACGTGGACCAAGACGTACTCACCCACCTGGACCTCGCGTACGTAGTCGAGGCACACGCGCTTCTGGAGACCGCCGAAATCGACCTTGCCGAAGAGGAGATCCTCCTCGTGCACGATGTCGACCACGCGCCCGGGGACGCTGAGGCACATGGTTATTCCTCTACTACGCGGCCGGGGGCGTTGAGGCACATGGTTATTTTTCTTTGTTGCTCCGCCTGCCGGCGCGCGGCCGCGACCGCGAGCTGGCCGAGGCTGAGCCCGCCATCGTTGCAGGGCACGAACCGGTTACAATACACGCGGAACCTCGCGGCGGTGAGCCGCAACACGGCCGATTCCGATACCAGGACATTCCCGAAGACCCCGCCGCTGAGGACGACCGCATCCACTCCAGTCCGCTCGCGGAGCCGCACGCAGGCCGCCTCGATCAGATCGACGACCGTGGTGTGAAAGCGGCGCGCGACGGCGGCCGGATCGACGCCGCCCGCGACATCGTGGACGATCGCGCGGATGAGCGGCCGGGTGTCGATCACGACGGGGTCGCCGTCCTCGAGCCGGAACGGGTACCCGCGAGGGGCCAGCCCGTCGGCGAGCGCCTCGAGCTCGACCGCGGCCTGTCCCTCGTAGGTCGTCGCGTGCCGGACGCCGCACAGCGCGGCGATCGCGTCGAAGAGCCGCCCCATGCTCGACGTGAGCGGCGCCTGCACGCGCCGATCGAGCATCTGCCGGACCAGCCGCAGCGAGCTTCCGGGTACGCCGCCGACCAGGCGCTCCGCCGCGTCCGCCGCGCCGGCATCGTGGAGGTGCGACAGCGCCATCCGCCACGGCTCGCGCACAGCCCGATCGGAGCCTGGCATGGGGACCGGACGCAGGTGCGCGGCCCGCCGGAACGATCGGAGATCGCCCGCCAGGAACTCACCCCCCCACACGGTGCCGTCGAGGCCGAACCCCGTGCCGTCGAAGGTGACGCCGAGGACCGGCTCGTCGAGGCCGTGCTCGGCCATGCAGCTCGCCATGTGCGCGTGGTGATGCTGGACCACGACGACCTCGATCCCCTCGTCGCGCGCCCTCTCTTGCGCGAGCCGCGTCGAGACGTAGTCCGGATGCGCGTCGCGTACCAGCACCGTCGGGCTGACGCCGAGCAGGGCCTCGATCTGGGCGATGGCGTCGCGGTACGCGTGGTAGGTCGCGACGTCGTCGAGGTCGCCGACGTGCGGGCTGAGGAAGGCCTCGCCGCCGCAGCCGAGCGCCAAGGTCACCTTGAGCTGCCCGCCGAGCGCGAGCGTCGGCTCGACGCAGGGCACCGGCAACGGCAGCGGCTCGGGCGCGAACCCGCGAGAGCGCCGCGTCACGACCGGCACGCCTGCGACGACGCGGGCCACGGAGTCGTCGCAGCGCGTCCGGATCGGCCGGTCGTGCCCGAGGAAGAGATCGGCCACGCCGCCCAGCCTCGCGAGCGCCTCGGCGTCATCGCGCGCGATCGGCTCGCTCGAACGGTTGCCGCTGGTCATGACGAGCGGCCCCCCCGTCGCGTCGAGCAGCATCACGTGGAGCGGCGTGTACGGCAGCATCAAACCGAGGGCGCGGACGCCGGGCGCGACGGCGGGCGAGATGCCTGCGCCCTCCCGGGCCCGCGCGAGCACGATCGGCCGGCGAGGCGACCGCAGCAGCGCCCGCTCCTCCGGCGTGAGCTCGGCCAGCGCCGCAGCCGCGTCGAGGTCGCGTACCATGAGCGCGAGCGGCTGCGCGTCGCGGTGCTTGCGCCGGCGCAGCTCGACGACCGCCTCGTGGTGGCCTGCGTCGCAGGCCACGTGGTAGCCGCCGAGCCCCTTCACCGCGACGAGGCGCCCGGCCCGCAGGGCGGCCGCGGCCGCGGGGATCGCGTCCGCGGCTGTGAGCCGGCCCTCCGCGTCGCGCAGGGAGAGGCGCGGCCCACAAGCAGGACACGAGGTGATCTGCGCGTGGAACCGGCGATCGTGCGGAGCCTCGTACTCGGCTCGGCATGCCGGGCACATCGTGAAGCGCGCCATGGTCGTGCGCTCACGATCGAAAGGTGTTCGCTCCAGGATGGTCAGGCGCGGCCCGCAGCTGGCGCAGGCGATGAACGGGTACTGGTACCGCCGGTCCTCGGGGTCGGCGAGCTCGCGCAGGCAGTCGTCGCAGGTGGCGACGTCGGCCGCCACGGGCAGTCCGCCTGCCGCGTGCGCGTCTTCACTCGGCTCGATCCTGAAGCTGCCCTCGCCGCGCGGCGGCCGCTGGGTCACCTCCAGCGCCTCGATCCGCGCGAGCGGCGGCGCAGCCCGCGTCATTTCGTCGATGAACGCGTCGAGCGCGGCGATCGTCCCCTCCACGTCGATGATAACGCTGCCCGGACGGTTGCCCACGGAGCCGGCGAGCCCGAGGCGCGTGGCCAGCCGGTACACGAACGGCCGGAAGCCGACCCCCTGCACACGCCCGCGGATCGCGATCACCCGCCGTTCGCGGCGCCCTCGTGGAAGGAGACGGTGAACCATGGAACGACGGCGACGTTGCGCAGCCGCGTACCGTCGTCAAGAGGCGCCGTCTCGGCCGCCGTCGACGGCTGAGGCGGCGATGATCTTCATGATCGTTGCGCTATCTCCTAGCTAGGACGCCGAGCGGGTGGACATCACGCGAAGGCGTCAGGCCTCATGGCCCACCACGCCACCCTGGGCCGCGTGCACGTCCACCGACAGGTACGCTGCCGTATACGCTTGGCTGGGAGACCAGCGTCCCCCTGCGATGCGGCAGCCCGCGGGCCACACTCCGATCGAGCCGCGCTGGCCGAAGAAGCGGTGTCCGCCGCGTTCCCCGATGTCGCGCCGCAGCGCGTTATCCAGGGCATGCGCTGCGGCGCTGGCACTGGGACCGCGGGAGTGTGCGACGCGATTCCTGCCGCCCGATCACATGCGAGCCCAGGTCGCGCTGACTCGACGAAAATCATTGCAATGGTGATCCGATTGGTCTATGCATTTCGTTGGGGGAGAGCACATTCGTATGGTGCTCCGGTGTTGCGGAGGCATCAGGCAATGGCGCGCTCTCACGCGCACTGAATTCTCTCTTGGAGGTACCAGAATGATGAACTACCAAGCTCGATGCGCTCTCTCGGTGCTGCTCGTCGCCGCGTCGGCGATCATGGCAGAGCCAGCCCATGCAGACGTGACCATCGCGGGAGAGGTGTCGCCTCAGAATCCATCCGATCCTTGGGACCTTGGGCTGAGCCGGCTCGTCGTGGGATCCGGGACGGTCGAGGTGACCGATGGTGGGGCGTTGATCAGCCCCGGCGCGTCCGTGAACGGGGGGAGCGCCGATTTCGGTACCGTCTTGGTCGAGGGGTATGGCTCGACGTGGATCAACAATGGATCCATGGAGCTCGGCAGAAACTATACCGAAGGTCGGGTCGTCGTCCGGAGCGGCGCCGAGGTGATCACCGACGATCTCGTGGTGGGCGTCAGAGGCACGCTGGGTTATGGTCGTCTGTTCGTCGAGGGGTACGACGCCACCCTGACGAGCAGAGGGAACACCTACATCGGCGACCTTGGGCAAGGCTACGTCGAGCTCAAGCAAGGAGCGAGCCTCTTTTCACATGACGTCTACATCGGCGGAGTCCACGGCTGCACGATCTGCGGGGGCGAGGTCGTCATCAAGGGCTCCGCGACGAAGTGGGTGAGCACGGGGGAGTTCGTGCTGGGCGTGACGAGCCGCGGCTTGCTGGACATTCACCGCGGCCAGCTCTTCACGGTGGGCGCACGCATCGACGGCGATGACCTCATGAACAGCCACGCGAGCGTGAGCGGCTGGGGCGGCAAGTGGACCAACCAGGGGCTCCTGCGCGTGGGGGCGAACCGTGGATACGGCACGCTCACCGTCGGGGCTTATGGGACCCTCGTGACGGAAGACACCGAGATCCACTCCGAGCTCGGCGGGGGCTTCGTCAAGGTGAACGATGTCTATGCATCGTGGCTCAACAGCGGCGACGTCACCGTCTTCGCTATAGGAAATCAGTATCCATCGCTCCTGGTCGACAGGGGCGCCCTCGTGAGCATCGGCGGCCTGCTCCGGACCGCGCCGACGGTCGGCGGCTATCCCTATCCCTACCTGGGGCCCTCGGTGCGCCTCGCGGACGGCGACCTCATCGCGGGTGCGATGGAGGTCGCGGAGGGCGACTTCGAGTTCGCCGGCGGGCGCCTCGAGACCGGCAGCTTCGTGGGCGATCTCGACAACACGCAGGCCGGCGAGCTCTCCGTCGGAGAGGTGCACCCGTCGACCGTCATCGCCGGCAGCTACGCCCAGGGGCCGGGCGCCGCCCTCCGCGTCACGGTCGCAGGTTCGAGCGCCTCGCCGCTCCTCCAGGTGGACGGGGACGTCCACCTCGACGGGGCGCTGGAGGTCCGGCCGGCTGACGGGTCGGTGTCGTTCCAGGCCGGGGACACCCTCGTTCTGCTCGGCTGGAGCGGTGACCTCACGGGGACGTTCGCGTCGGTGGACATCGACGTGTCGCTCGCCCCAGGGCTCGCCTGGGACACCTCCGCGCTGTACACGACCGGCGAGATTGCCGTCGTGAGCGCGCCCTGAGCGCCACCGGCTCAGGACATCAGTTCCATCGGGCAGACCGCGCCGAGCGGCAGCGACGCCGCCATGCCGCCCGCGCCGACGAGGAACAGCGGCGTGGCCTGAAGAAGATGCCGGAGGCTTCCGGGGCGCTCCGGCACGCATCCACGACGCGCAGAGGCGACGGCTCGGTCACGGCGAGCTCCCAAGGCACGGGGCTTGACCGTCGGGCCCGGGTTGGGGCCATGCTGTCCGAGGGGGTGCGATCCGTCGTCACGCTCTCCCAAAAGCCCGGAGGATCCGACGGATCGCGACGGTTCGCCCCCGCGGAACAGTCCCGCCAGGGATTTCAACTTCAGGCGGGCGGAACTCGACGGTTCCGGGACCGCGGGCCTCCGCCCAGCGCGCGGCGACGTACAGGAGATATGGATGACCCGCCTCTCGGTGAACCGCAGCCGTCTCTCTACCGCCATCACGATCGGGTCCGCCGCGGCGTGCGTCTGCCTGGCCGCCTCGACGTCCGCGTACGCCAACGGCCGTTACCCCTCCGCCGGGCAGCTCCTCGTCGACCCCGCCGATCCGGATCACCTCGTGATCCGCGCGACCTACGGCGTGCTCACTACGAGCGACGGCGGCGAGCGCTGGTCGTGGATCTGCGAAGCGGCCATCGGCTACAGCGGCTTCGAGGACCCCATGATGGTCCTCACCGGCGACGGCTCGGTCCTCGCCGGGCTCTTCGACGGGCTGAGCGCCACGCACGATCGCGGTTGCCAGTGGGAGCCCGGGGCGGGCGGGATCGCCGAGCGCAACATCGTCGACCTGTCGATCGACCGCGCCGAGCCAGGGAGCGTGATCCTGCTCGGATCGAGCGTCCTCTCCGGCGACGAGATCCTGAGCCAGGTCTGGGAGTCGAAGGACGACGGGAGGACCTGGGCCCAGGCCGGCGCCGACCTCCCGAGCACCTTCCTCGGCGTGACCCTGGACAGCGCGCCGAGCGATCCGCGGCGTCTCTACGTGAGCGGCCGGTGGAACGGCCCTTCGTTCCAGGGGATCTTGAAGCGATCCCTGGACCGCGGCCGGACCTGGGAGGACTTCGACATCCCGGGCAGCGACGATCGCAACCTGCCGTACATCGGCGCCGTGGACCCGGGCGACCCGGACGTCGTGTACGTCCGGCGGGACGGCGACGGCGCGGACGCCCTCCTGGTCTCGCGCGACGGGGGCGCCACGTGGCGGGAGGTGTTCCAGGCCGTGAGCCTGCTCGGCCTCGCCCTGTCGCCCGACGGGACGAAGATCGCGGTCGGCAGCGACATGGATGGCCTGTGGATCGCCCCGACGGCGACGCTCGAGTTCACCCAGGTCGGGAGCCTCGGCGTCCGCTGCCTGACCTGGACCCCGCAGGGGCTCTTCGCCTGCGCCGACGAGCCCGTGGACGGCTTCACCGCGGGTATCTCCACGGACGAGGGCAGGACGTTCTCGCCGCTGATGACGCTCGATCGCCTCTGCGGTCCACCGCCGGCCTGCGGCAGCGACAGCGCGACCGGCGCGACGTGCCCGGCGCTCTGGCCGGCGACCGCGAGCTTTCTCGGCGGCACGGGCCCGTGTGGCGACGGCGCCAGCCCGAACGCGGCGACGAGCGCGGGCGGGAGCGAGACGGGCGGGAGCGGGACGGGCGCGGGTGGGACAGACGCGGGAGGCGGCTGTTCCTGGAGCGCCTCCGGCGCAGGGCACCCCGGCGTGCTCGTGAGCTGCATGATCGCCGCCGGCGGCGCGATCTTCGGCGCGCGGCGGCGGGCGCGGAGCCGCCGGGCCACGGGAGCTCCGCGCGAGGCCACCTCCGGGCGGCGCGGGCCTTCGCGCACGAAGGCGGTATGACGCGTCCCGTCATCGGCGACGGCGGGGCTCCGTCTCTCGCGCCCGCGCCGCAGTCCATGCCGTCTCCGGGGAGGCGTGCCTAGAACACCGATCACGTTGAGGAACGAGAGATGAACCGCCAAGGCGCCAAGGGCGCCAAGATATTTTCTTCTCCTTCTTGGCGTCCTTGGCGCCTTGGCGGTTCGAAAATCTGCTCGTTTCAGACGGGTTCAACCCGTTTGTCGCTCTAGGACCCCTCGGGGGCCTCTTCGATCGCCATCACGAGCACGTGAGGCAGTTCCTGCTGCGCGCCGCGCCGAACGAAGCCGACGTGGACGACCTGGTCCAGGAGACGTTCCTCACCGCCGCGCGGGCGGCGGCCTCGTTCGACGGTCGTGAGACCGCGCGGCCGTTCCTGATCGGCATCGCGGTCCAGCTCCTCCGGCGGCGCCGCCGCACGTTCGCGCGCCTCAGGAGCCTGCTCGAGTCGTTCGGCAAGACGCCCACGCCGCCGCTCTCGACGCCCGAGGACGAGGCGAGCCTCGCCGAGGACGAGGCGAGGATCCGCGACGCGATCGCGCGCCTCACGGACGAGCGGCGGCTCGTCCTGGTGATGGTCGAGTGGAACGGGATGTCGGGCGTCGAGGTCGCGCGTGTCCTCGGGACGCCCGTCGGGACGGTGTGGCGGCGCCTGCATGAGGCGCGCGCCGAGGTGCGGCGCATGCTCGAGCGAGGGGCGCCATGAGGGCGCCGGAGTGCCCGAAGGCCGCGCTCGTGGAGGCGCTGCACAGCGGCCGCATCGGGCCGCCGGAGGCCGCGGCGGTGGAGCGCCACGCCGCCGCGTGCGCCTCGTGCGCGGCGCTCGCGCGCGACATCGAGCGGATCGGTGAGGCCGTGCGGGCGCCCCGCGAGCCCGCGACGCCGCTCGAGCACCAGCGCGCGCGCCTCGCGCTCCTGCGGCGCGCGACCGAGCTGCCGCCCTCACGCGCCCCGTGGGGCGGCGCGCGCCTCGCGCTCGCGGGGGCCGCGCTGGCCCTGGCGGCGGCGCTCGTCTGGTCCGGCGCGGGCGAGGCCCTGCGCCCGGCGGAGCAGCCGGCCATCGCGTTGCGCTTCCAGCTGCCCCCCCACGTTGCGCTTGATCGCGGGACGACCCTCCGGCCGTCCGTCGATGCGCGCTTCGAGCGCGAGATGCGCGCGGGGCTCGACGTCGTGACGCTCACGGACGGCGCGCTCGACGTGACCGTGCGCCGGCTCGCGGCGGGGGAGCGCTTCATCGTGCGGACGACCGACGCCGAGGTCGAGGTGCGTGGGACGGTGTTCCGGGTCGAGGCGGAGCGGGGCCACATCCGCGGCGTGTCCGTGTCAAAGGGCGCGGTCGAGGTCCGCCATGCCGGGATCGTCGCCACGATCCTGTCGGGCGGCTCGTGGCGGGCGACGGGCGGCGCCGGGGCCGCTGCTCTTCCCGGAATGGTCCTCCCGCCGGCTCCGGGCGGGAGCGCGGTGCCGGCCCCGGGCGGGAGCGCGGCGCCGGCTCCGGGCGGGAGCGCGGCGCCGGCTCCGGGCGCGGAGCCCTCCGCCCCCGCCGCGCAGGGGCAGGGCGCGCCGCCCGCCGCGGCCGTGGAGAGGAAACGCGCCGCGCCTGGCACGGCGTCGTCGAGCTCGCCCGCCACCCACAAGTTCGCGGAGGCGATGCAGTCGCTGGCGCGGGGCGATTACGCCCGCAGCGCGGAGCAGCTCGAGGCGTTCTCGGCCGCGCACCCGGGCGATGCGCGCGCCGACGAGGCGGACTACCTCCGGGCGATCGCGCTCCAGCGCGCCGGCCGCAGCGCCGAGGCCGCCGCCGCGGCGCGGCGCTACCTCGCCAGGCGCCCGAACGGCGCTCACCGGGCGGAAGCGAAGAAGATCGCCGGCAATTGAGGCAATGCGCGCATCCGCGATTTTTTGCGTAGGGTCCTCCGCCAGCCGGAGAAGAAGGGCAGGAGGAGGATCTCATGCTTCTCGCCGGCGGTTGAGGAAAAGCGCGCGTCCGCGATTTCTTGCGAAGGGTCCTCCGCCAGCCGGAGAAGAAGGGCATGCAGTCAGATGACGCCATCTATCCAAGCGCCGTCTCTGCCCACGTCGACGCTTATCGGCGCAGCGCGCACGACGCCGTCGCGCCGCGAGAGGTGCCCTCCGGCGCGCCCGCAGTAGCGAGCGCGCCGGCGCTCGGCCATCACCTCAGCGCGAACCTCAAGTCCGACATCCCCGCCGGTCTGGTCGTCTTCCTGGTCGCGCTGCCTCGCGGTCGGCGTCGTCTTCATGCAGAAGGCCAACATGGCCCGCGGGTCGGATGTGAGCCACGTGGAGGCGCGCGTGACGATCCGGTTCAACGAGGATGCCCACTTCTTCACGCAAAGCCAGCTCGTCACGCTCTCCGGTCGGCTGCCGCGCGACGCACACGTGGTCGTCGACTCCCAGGCGGCGCGGGACGTCGACCGCGACACCGTGGAGCTCATCCGGCGCTCCGAGCCGTCGGCACCCCAGCGGAACATCCATGTCGAGGTGCGCGGGCGTCCGTCGGGACGGTGTGGCGGCGCCTGCATGAGGCGCGCGCCGAGGTGCGGCGCATGCTCGAGCGAGGGGCGCCATGAGGGCGCCGGAGTGCCCGAAGGCCGCGCTCGTGGAGGCGCTGCACAGCGGCCGCTCCGGGCCGCCGGAGGCCGCGGCGGTGGAGCGCCACGCCGCCGAGTGCGCCGCATGCGCGGCGCTCGCGCGCGACATCGAGCGGATCGGTGAGGCCGTGCGGGCGCCTCGCGAGCCCGCGACGCCGCTCGAGCACCAGCGCGCGCGCCTCGCGCTCCTGCGGCGCGCGACCGAGCTGCCGCCCTCGCGCGCCCCGTGGGGCGGCGCGCGCCTCGCGCTCGCGGGGGCCGCGCTGGCCCTGGCGGCGGCGCTCGTCTGGTCCGGCGCGGGCGAGGCCCTGCGCCCGGCGGAGCAGCCGGCCATCGCGTTGCGCTTCCAGCTGCCCCCGCGCCTCGCGCCTGATCGCGGGACGACCCTCCGGCCGTCCGTCGATGCGCGCTTCGAGCGCGAGACGCGCGCGGGGCTCGACGTCGTGACGCTCACGGACGGCGCGCTCGACGTGACCGTGCGCCGGCTCGCGGCGGGGGAGCGCTTCATCGTGCGGACGACCGACGCCGAGGTCGAGGTGCGTGGGACGGTGTTCCGGGTCGAGGCGGAGCGGGGTCACATCCGCGGCGTGTCCGTGTCGGAGGGCAAGGTCGAGGTCCGCTACGCCGGGCTCTCCACGATGATCCTGTCGGGCGGCTCGTGGCGGGCGACGGGCGGCGCCGGGGCCGCTGCTCTTCCCGGAGTGGTCTTCCTGCCGGCCCCGGGCGGGAGCGCGGCGCCGTCCCCGGGCGCGGAGCCCTCCGCCCCCGCCGCGCAGGGGCAGGGCGCGCCGCCCGCCGCGGCCGTGGAGAGGAAGCGCGCCGCGTCTGGCGCAGCGTCGTCGAGCTCGCCCGCCACCCGCAAGTTCGCGGAGGCGATGCAGTCGCTGGCGCGGGGCGACTACACCCGCAGCGCGGAGCAGCTCGAGGCGTTCTCGGTCGCGCACCCGGGCGATGCGCGCGCCGACGAGGCGGATTACCTCCGGGCGATCGCGCTCCAGCGCGCCGGCCGCACCGCCGAGGCCGCCGCCGCGGCGCGGCGCTACCTCGCCAGGCGTCCTAAGGGCGCTCACCGGGCGGAAGCGAAGAAGATCGCCGGCAATTGAGGCAATGCGCGCGTCCGCGCTTTTTTTGCGAAGGGTCCTCCGCCAGCCGGAGAAGAGGGGCAGGAGGAGGATCTCATGCTTCATCTTTCGCGGGCGCGCGGAGCGCTCGGCGCTCTTGCTCGCGACACCCTTGCCGAGCCGACGGTGCACCTACGACGCACGTGACGTGCGCGCGCCGGGAGGCGCCAGCTGCTCTGCGAGTGACCGATAGAGCGCGCATCGCAGCCTGACAAGATCCTCAGGCTGTTCCGGCCGCTCCGATAGGAGACTCGTCGCGGAGGCACTCAGGCGCAGGGGGCTGCTGAGCTCCGTGTCGCCTCGGCCTCTCCGTGCCTCTATGTCTCCGCGGAGATCGTGACGGGACGCCTCGGGCCGCGAGGTCGCCGCGCCGTGGCGAGAGGCCACGAAATGGGAAGTCTGACGCAACTGCCGCGCGAGAGCCGCGCGGTCAACGGGAGTCTTTGTCCAATGCAAAAGCTTATTCAAGGGCTACATAAGTTCCAGTCCGAGATCTGCGTCTCTCATCAGGATCTCTTCCGCAGCCTGGCGAAGGGACAGAGTCCGGAGGCGCTGCTCATCACGTGCTCGGACAGCCGCATCAACCCGAGCCTCATCACGCAGACGCTGCCGGGCGATCTCTTCATCCTGCGCAACGCGGGCAACCTCGTGCCCCCTTACGGCGCGGGCAGCGGCGGTGAGGCCGCGACGATCGAGTTCGCCATCGCGCACCTCGGGGTCAAGCACATCATCGTCTGCGGCCACACGCACTGCGGCGCGATGCGCGGGCTGCTCGATCCCTCGGGCCTCGATGATATGCCGGCGGTCAAGAGCTGGCTCCAGCACGCCGAGCTGACGCGCCGCCTGGTGCTGGAGAACTACCGGGAGGTCGAGGGCCCGGCGCGCCTCACCATCACGGTCGAGGAGAACGTCCTCGCCCAGATCGAGAATCTCCGGACGCACCCGACGGTCCGGTCGCGGCTCGCGCGCGGCGAGCTCTCGCTGTACGCCTGGGTGTACAAGATCGAGAGCGGGCAGGTCTTCCAGTACGACCACGAGAGCGGGCAATACCTACAGATCTGCGAGGCGGCTCCGCCTTCTGCGCTGCCCGAGAGGACGTCCCTAAGGCGGATCTTCTGAGCGGCTGAGGCATCGACCAGCGCTCCGATCGAGAACAGAGGATCACTTTTCTTTTGCTGCGTTGGATTTTCATGCCGCGCGTCCCAGGCGCGAAATCCACGTACATGACTCGCCATTACCAGGAGAATAGCAATGCCCGCGCTTCACAGACCTGATGAGATCTTCTCACGTCGACACGTGCCCACATGGATCATGCTCACGTTCGCCGCCGGCTGCGTGAACGCCATCGCCATGGTCGCGTGCGAGCACTTCGTCACCCACGTGACCGGGACGGTTACAAAGCTCGGCACGGAGCTCGCGGACCTGAGCCATCTGCGCGAATTCGTGATGGCGCTCGCGTGCTTCATCGGCGGAGCGATGGCGTCGGGCATGCTCATCAACGCGCGTGTGCACCGGGGCAAACGCCCGCTCTACGCGGCGCCGCTCGTGGTGGTCGCCGTCACCACCGCCGCGGTGGCGCTTGCCGGCCACGCCGGGCTCCTGGGGATGTTCGGAGGTGCCCTCCTCGACGCCGGCGACTTCGTGCTGCTGTCGGTGCTGAGCTTCGCGAGCGGGCTCCAGAACGCCGCGGTCGCGACGAGCACAGGGCTGCTCGTGCGCACGACCCACCTCACGGGCCCTGCGACCGATCTCGGGATTCACCTGGTCGAGTTCGTGTGCGCTGAAGGCGACGTGAAGCGGTCGGCCAAGCGCCACGCGCTGCTCCGTGCCGGCAAGATCGTGGCCTTCGCGGTAGGCGCAGCGTCCGGGGTCACGCTCGCGCACGGCCTTCATTTCCTCGCCTTCCTCGTGCCCGCTGCCATCGTGCTCGTGGCGACCGCGCTCAGCTTCCTCCATGTACCCAACGGCGATCGCGCGATGCTGAGGCCGCCCTCGCCATCGGCGGCTGCGCTCTAACTTCCACCCTCGGGCGCGCGCTCAGCGGACCTTGAGCCGCTCGATCTCGGCGCGCGCCTCGGCGAGCTGCCGCTCCACGTCCTCGCGGAGGCGCCGCTCTTCATCGAGGAGGCGCCGCTCTTCATCGAGGAGGCGCCGCTCTCTGTCGAGCTGGGCGGCGAGCTCCTCGGCGAGGTGCTGGGCCTCCTCCTGGCGGGCGATGACGTCGTCGAGCATGCCGCCGAGGCGGGCGATCATCTCGTCGGCGTCCTCGAGGGGCGCGTTCCCCGCGAAGAAGCGGAGGCGGGAGCCGTCGAGCAGGAGGTCGAGGCCGAGCACCTCGGAGGCGAAGCGGCCGGCCTGGGGCACGATCCGCTGGTACACGCGGGGGCGGGACGGATCACCTTCCTGGACCGCGGGCAGCCTGTAGCCGTGCAGGCGCAGCCGCGCGCGATCGAAGAAGAAGTACTCGCGGATCCCGAGCCGGGCGTACCGCTCGACGTTGCCCTGTTCATCCTTGGCGCGATCGCCGGCCACGTGGACCTCGATCACGAGGTCCAGGCCCTTGCCCTCGTCGTCGACCACCCACTTCATGCGGTCGTGGAGCGCGACGTCGAGGACGGCGAGCAGGTCGGGCGCGAAGCGCGCCTCGCCGGGGTAGTAGACGCCGAGCTCGGAGGAGAGATAGATCTTGCGGGCGGCGCGGCGGAAGAAGCCGTCGAGCGCGTCGAGCGCGTCGCGCTTGGCCTTGCGGTGCGCGTCGCCCTCGGGCGGCATGAGCTCCAGCGGGACCTCGGCGGGGAGCATGTCGACGACGCGCGCCCGCTCGGCCGGCGTCATCCTGGCCCACTGGTCGCTCGTGGGGGCGCGCGGGTCCGCGGGGTCGAAGAAGTAACCGCTGGGGAGAGGCTGGACCACGACCGCAGTCTAGCCGATGCCCTGGCCGGAGGGGAGGCTCCCCGGGGACGTCGCCCCGAGCGGCACGAGCCGCGGCCGCCGCGAGCTCCACGCCAGGCGTCTTTATCGCCTGTTCCGCTCCGGCGGCTCTCCGGACTTCCCAGGCGAGTTTGCGCGCTCCGCGGCGCGCGGGCGCTGTCATGAGGCGGCGGGGCGCTCTATATCATCCTGGATCAGGCCGCCTGGTCAGGACGAGCGTCCAGCGCGTCGAAGAGCGGCGGTTTCTGGGAGTGTATCCGAAGGAGGGGGCGATGACAGGACTTCTTCCGGTCTACCGGAGGTTCATCGACTACGTTTCCCTTGTGTCCGGGAGGCGGCGGCTCCGCAGCGCGCCAGAGCTCTCGGGCGACAGCTTCCGCGGGGAAATCGTGAAGGTGGTGGACGGAGACACGATCCGGGTGCGCGACGAGATCGGCGTGATCCGCGGTATTCGCCTGCTCTCGATCGATACGCCGGAGACGCACTTCCTCGGCGCTTCGCAGGGCCGCTGGGCCGAGGCGGCCGCCGCGCGGCTGGCCGAGCTGCTGCCCGTCGGGGCCGAGGTGGAGGTCCAGACGGACGCGCAGAAGTTCGACAGCTACGGGCGCGTGCTCGGGTTCGTCCTCTCGGGAGGTCGGCTCGTGAACCGGCAGCTGATCGAGGAGGGCCTGGCGGCGACGTACATCGTGGCCCCGAACCTCCGACACGCGCGGGACTTCTGCGAGGCCGCGCGGCGCAGCTTCACCGAGCAGCGCGGCCTCTTCGGCGATCCCAGCGTCCTGCTTCCGTACGAGTTCCGGTGGAGCATGAGGGGCCGGTCGCACGCGAGGCTCGTCGGCAGCCTGTCCCGAGGCCAGGTGTTCGAGCTCTCGGAGCGGGAGCAGGTGCCCTGCTGGGACCGGGTGTTCTTCTTCAATGTGCGGGACGTCTGCGCGCCGTTCGTCCGTGTCACGGAGGACGGCGGCGCACGGGAGGGCTAACGAGAGAGCGTCGTTCAGGGGTGTCTCCCGGGGGCCGGGCATCGGCCTCGGGCGCGACGGCGATTCCCCGGGGGGGAAGCGGCGCGGAGCGTGTAGGCTCCGGGGATGGGCAGGGAACCGGTACACCTCACGAAAGAGAAGGAGACGCTCCTCATCACGCTGTATGGGAAGGCGCTGGAGAGCCGATCGAGCGACTCGATCCTCCGGGATGAGGCGGCGGAGGAGGCGGTCCGGCGGCTCGATTACGACTTCGGGAAGCTGAAGGTACGGAGGCGGGACGCGGTCGGCCTGGCGATCCGGGCGAGGGAGCTGGATCGGTGGACGGCGGAGTTCCTGGCGGACAGTCCCGGCGCGGTCGTGCTGCACCTGGGGTGTGGGCTGGATACCCGCGTCTTCCGGGTCGACCCGCCGGCCAGCGTCCTCTGGTTCGATATCGACTACCCCGAGGTGATCGCGCTGCGCCGGCGCGTTTACCCGGATCGCGAGGGGTACCGCACGATCGGCTCGTCGGTGACGGACCCGGGCTGGCTCGCCGAGCTCCCGGCGGGCCGCCCGGCCATGATCGTGGCCGAAGGGCTCTTGCCTTACCTCGCGGAGCACGACGCGAGGCAGCTGCTGGAGCGGCTGACCAGCCATTTCCCCCGCGGTCAGGTGGCGTTCGACGCGTACAGCCGGATGGGCGCGCGGCTGCTCTCGTTTCACCCTTCCATCAAGGCGACGGGCGCGTCGGTGGGAGGGTGGGGGATCGACGATCCGCGAGCGCTGCAGAGATGGGTCCCGCGGCTCGAGCTCGTCACGGAGCTGATATCGTACGACGCGGCGTCGATCGCCAAGCTGCCCTGGGCGCACCGTGTCATTTATCACGTGGCCCGCCATGTCCCCGCGGTGATGAGGATGGGTCGGCTGCTGCGGTATCGATTCTAGTCCCGCGCCCCGGGAACCCTGTCGGGATTTCCTGTAGGCGCCGGCGCGGCGCCGGCGAAGCCCCGGCTTGACACCACCTCGGCACGCCCGATAGGCTGACCGGCGTCGTGAGATCCAGTGGAGCTGTCAAATTCCGGCGGGGTCACGCGATGATTTCGTGGCTTCCAGGTCGTCACCTTCAGGAGATCTGATCATGGCTCACATCCTGGCGAGGCTTTCCGGCGTCAAGTTTGCGGACGTCAAACAACAGCTGGAGGGAGACGCGCCTGGTCATGCCGAACAAGGCATGCACCTGGAGCACCTGTGGAGCAACGCCGATGATCCGAACGAGATCCTGTTCCTCTTCCGGGTGGACGATCTGAACCATTGCAGGCAGCTCGTGGAGAGGGTCCACGCGGAGGCTCGCCAGGAAGACCCGAACGTCAAGTTGCCGCAGATGACGTTCCTGGACGACAAATGAGGGGCGAGAGGGGGTTGCGCCCTCGAGCGCTCGCCGGCCTGCTGCCGGCGGCGGCGATCGCCTGCGCCAGCGGGTGCGGCGGCACCGATTGCGGCGACGTCGGCCCGCCGGCGCCCTACTCGTTCACCGCCCTCCTGGAGCTCCCGCAGGGAGACATCCCCGCGGACATCGAGATCACGCTGGGCGGGGCGGGGACGAACACGTCGCTGCGCCTGGAGGACCTCGGGGCCGACGCCGCCAGCCCGTGCACGGTCGACAACGGCATCTCGTGCGCCTGGGGCGACGGCAGCCCGGGGGCGGGGACACTCGACGCCACCGCCGCCGGCTTCGCGCCCGTTCACCTCGACCTCGAAGCGACGCCCGCGGCCTGCAACGGGGTGGTCCTTGATCACGAGCGCGCCACGCTGACGCCGCAGTAATCCCGGCCGGTACAACCGGCTTGACCGGGCGCGCAGCATGGCTTGATGCGCCGCGCGCCTGTGCCTGGCTGGCGGCACGCGCATGATGCGTTATCCTTGCTGCTTTCGCCAAGCAAGCCAAGGAAGGTCCGGTACAACGAGATGTGCGCGACGTCTTTTCTTGCCCGAGGACACCTGTTCTTGCGGCTGCCGTTGCTCCTGTCCGCGCTCGCCGGAGCGGCGTGCGGGTCCGATTCTCCGCAGGAGAATACTCCGCCAGGCGGCGCGGGGGGTGGCGGCGGGGGCATCGGGGGGCACGGCGGCGTCGGGGAAGGCGGTGGTGGCGCGGGCGGTGACGCCAGCGGCGGCGGCGGTGATGCCAGTGGTGATGGCGGCAGCGGCGGTGACGCCAGCGGAGGCGGCGGCAGTGGCGGTGATGCCGAAGGCGGCGGCAGTGGCGGTGATGCCGGAGGCGGCGGCAGTGGTGGTGGTGAGGGGCTCCCGACGACGCGCGTCCGGATCATGGCGGCGAACCTCACGAGCGGCCCGCGTCAGAGCTACGACCCCGGCGACGGCCAGCGCATCCTTCAGGGCGTCGCGCCGGATATCGTTCTGATTCAGGAGTTCAATTACGGCGAAAACAGCGCGGACGAGCTCCGCGCCTTCGTGGACGACACGTTCGGCAGCACCTTCAGCTACCACCGCGAGACGGACGCGCAGATCGCGAACGGGATCGTCAGCCGCTTTCCGATCCTCGAGGCCGGCGAGTGGGACGACAGCGCGATCGACAACCGGGACTTCGCCTGGGCGCGCATCGACATCCCCGGTCCGATCGACCTCTGGGCCGTCAGCGTCCACTTCCTGACCGCCGGGTCGAGCGTGCGGCAGGGCGAGGCGCGCGAGCTCGTCGCGGCCGTCCAGGAGAGCATCCCCGAGAGCGATTACCTGGTCATCGGCGGCGACTTCAACACCGACCGCCGGAGCGAGTCGTGCATCTCGATCCTCTCGCAGGTCGCCGTCACCTCCGGGCCCTACCCCGCCGACAGGAACGGGGACACGGACACCAACGCCGGCCGGACCAAGCCCTATGACTGGGTGCTCGCCGACGGCGACCTGGATCCCCACGAGACCGCCGTCGTGATCGGCGCGAGCCGCTTCATCAACGGCCTGGTGGCGGACACACGCGTCTACTCGCCCATCGACGAGCTCAGCCCCGCCCTCACGTCGGACAGCGGCGCCGATCAGATGCAACACATGGGGGTCGTGCGCGACTTCCTGATCCCCACGGACGCGGCGCCCGTCGAGACGACGCCGGGCACCGCGCTCGCACCGGGGAGCTCCTCTCCGGGGACACGCGTGGACGACGCCACGTTCTGAGCCGCCGTCGCGCCGGCACACCACGGGCGCCGCGGCGGCGTGAGCCCGGAGGACATCTGCCGCACGTCGCGCTCAGCGTCGCCTGCGCGGCGCCTCGGGCTCGCGGAGGCCGTACGCCGCCATCTTGCGCTTGAGCGTGTTCCTGTCGATGGCGAGCGCGCGCGCCGCGCGGGAGATGTTGCCCTGGACCACGTCGAGCGCGCGCCCGATCGCGGCGCGCTCCGCGCGCGCCACGGCCTCCGCGAGCGGCGCGACCTCCTCGCCGCCGGGCCCCGCCTCCGCCCCGGCCGCCGGCGCGATCGCGCCCCCGCCGGCGGCCGGCCGGACGGCCGCCGGCGACGCGATCTCCGGCGCGAGATCGCCGACGTCGACCGTGTGATCGCAGAAGACGCCCCACCGGAGCACCTCGGCGCGCAGCTCGCGGACGTTGCCCGGCCAGGGGTGCTGCACGAGGCGCCTCAGCGCCTCGCGGGTCACCTTGAGGCCGCGCCCCTTGCGACGCGCCCGCACCTCGTCGAGGAACACGGAGGCGAGCAGCTCGATGTCGCCCCCTCGCGCGCGCAGCGGAGGGACCTCGATGACGGCGCCGCGGAGGCGGTAGTACAGGTCCTCGCGGAAGCTCCCGCCCTCGACCATGGCCGTGAGGTCGCGGTGCGTGGCCGCGAGCACGCGCACGTCGAGCTGGATCTTCACCTCGCCGCCCACCCGGCGCAGCGCGCCGTCCTGGAGCACCCGGAGCAGCGACGCCTGCACCCGCGGCGAGAGCTCGCCGATCTCGTCGAGGAACAACGTGCCGCCGTGCGCCTGCTCGAAGACGCCGCGCCGCCGCCCCGCGGCCCCGGTGAACGCGCCCGCCTCGTGGCCGAAGAGCTCGCTCGCGAGCACGCCCTCGGCGAAGACGCCGCAGTTCTCGGCGATGAAGGGGCCCCTCGCGCGCGGGCTGTGCTCGTGGATGGCCCTCGCCGCGAGCTCCTTGCCGGTCCCGGTCTCACCGACGATCAGCACGGGCACGTCGGTCGCGGCGACCCGGGCGATGCGGGCGCGCAGCAGCCGCATCGGCTCGCTCTCGCCGACCAGGACCACGTCGCGGGCGCGCGCCTCGGCCCGCAGGCGCACGAGCTCGTCGCGCAGCGCGCGGATCTCGGGGAACCCCTCGATGTCGAGGCGGACCTCGCGCACCGGCCGCGGGTGCGGGTGCGGCACGAACGCGGCCGGGATGACCTGGAGCATACGCGCGGGCAGGATGCCCGCCTGGACCAGGATGACCCAGAGCGTCTGCGCCTGCGGCGTGCCCGCCGAGAGCAGCACGTCCGTCGCCCACTCCGCCGGCGGGAACGACCGCCCGAGCTGCGAGAGCAGCGACCCGAGCGCGCGGAAGAGCTTCGCGTAATCCGAGGGATCGTCGACCTCGACGACGCGGAGCTCGACCCGCGGCGCCCGCGCCCGCGCCCGCTCGACGAGCGCCCGCGACGGCGCCTCGCCCGCCGGGATGGTGAGGATCACGATCGCGTCGTAGCGGCTCTCCTCCTGGTCGAGCAGCCGCAGCACCGGCCCACGGTCGCCCTCCGGCCGGCGGCTCTGGTGCGCCGGCAGCGGGCCGAGCGTGCCCGCGTCCGACCACGTCAGGAGGAGGCGACTCACTGGTGCATCGTACACCAGAGATGGTGCGCGATGCACCGCTCATGGTGGTGCATCGCGCACCACGTTGAGGCGTCCTCCCGGCGCGGCCGCGTCTGGCGCGCTGGCACGAGATCCGCAAGTCCCCTCGGCGTGTCGCGCTTGTGCGCTGCGCGCTGCGCTCCGTGTGCCGCGCCTGCGCAGGCCCCGTCTCATGTCGAACCGCATCCCCTCTCTGCCGCGCCCCTGCTCGACCACGTCCGTCCTCGCCCCGGAGATCTCATGAAAGCGCCCGCCGACAGCGTCGTCCTTCCCGCCCATGCCCGCCTCGTCGCCCGCGAGGACGTCTGGCTCGAGGGCAACGCCGTGCAGCAGCTCGCGCGTGTCGCCGCGTTGCCCGGCTGCGTCCGCGCCGTGGGGATGCCCGATCTGCACGCGGGCCGGGGCATCCCCGTCGGGGCGGCCTTCGCCTTCGCCGGCCGCGTGGTCCCGCAGCTCATCGGCGGTGACGCCGGCTGCGGCGTGCGGCTCGTCGCGACCGCGATCGGCCGCGCGGCGCCGGACCTGCTCGAGCGGCGCGCGCGGCAGGCCATGGAGGACGACCCGCTCGACGGCTGCGACGCCCGGGAGGTGTTCGAGCGGGTCTGGCGGCGCGGCGTGCGGGGCCTCGCGGAGCTCGACGGCGCGCCCGAGGCGCTCGTGCGGCTCGCGGCGGCCGAGCCGGAGGACGGCCTGCGCCCGAGCGGCGATGCGTCGCCGTACCGCGCGGGGTTCGAGGGCGCGCTCGGGTCGATCGGCGGGGGGAACCACTTCCTCGAGATCGCCCGCGTGGGGCCGGCCCGGGATCCTGCCGCGGCCGCGGCCCTCGGCCTCGCGGCCGGCGATCTCGTGGTCCTGGCCCACTCGGGCTCGCGCGGGCTCGGCGGCGCGCTCGGCCAGCGCTGGGGCGACGTGGTTCTCGAGGGGGACGCCGCCGAGCCGTACCTCGGCGAGCTCGCGGGCGCGTGCCGCTTCGCGCAGGCGAACCGGTTCCTGCTCGCCTACCGGATGCTGCGCGCCCTCGGCGCCTCGCGGCCGTCCAAGATCAAAGGCGGGCTCGATCTCATCCACAACGGCGTCGATCGCGAGACCGTGGGCGGCGAGCCGGCCTGGGTGCACCGGAAGGGGGCGGCGCCCGCCCGGGGCGACGACTTCACGATCGTGCTCGGGTCGCGCGGGGCGCCCTCGTGGGTGATGCGCTCGAGCGACGCCGAGTCGGGGCTGCGCTCCGTGGCGCACGGCGCGGGCCGCAAGATGGCGCGTGGCGAGGCGCGCGAGAAGATCGCGGCGAAGTACCGGCGGCGCGAGCTCACCCGCACGGAGCTCGGCGGCCGCGTGGTGTGCGACGACCCGGCGCTGCTGCTCGAGGAGCACCCGGATGTGTACAAGCCGATCGAGCCGGTGGTGGAGAGCCTGGTGGAGGCGGGGCTGGCGACGGCGGTCGCGCCGCTCGTGCCGGTCGTCACGGTGAAGCGATGAGCCGGTGGTGGCTGCAGATCAGCGCGGGGCGGGGCCCGATCGAGGCGCGGCGCTTCGTGGCGCGGCTCGCCGAGCGCATGCAGGCGGTCTGCGAGGAGCGCGGGCTCGTGGTGGTCGACGTGACGGCGCACGGGGACGAGGACGCGCCGGCCTCGGTCGAGATCCTGGTGGAGGGCGACGCGCGGCGCCGCCTCGACGGCGAGCTGGGCACCCACGTGCTGCTCGAGAAGAGCCCGCACCGGGGGCGGGCGGCGCGCAAGCGGTGGTTCGCGGGGGTGACGCTCCACCCGGTCGTGCCGGACGCCGGCGCGGCGGCGGGCGCCGGGATCGACCTCGGCGACGTGGAGATCTCGGCCTGCCGAGCGAGCGGACCGGGAGGGCAGCACGTGAACAAGACCCTCTCGGCGGTCCGGATCCACCACCGGCCGAGCGGGATCACGGTGCGTGTCGCGGACGAGCGCTCGCAGCACGCGAACGTCCGCCGCGGGGTGGAGCGGCTCGCCGAGCGGCTCGCCGAGCGCGCCGCCCGGAGCCGCGCCGAGGAGGAGGCCGCGCGCCGGGGCGAACACGACCGCCTCGTCCGGGGAGCGCCGGTGAGGACGTACCGGGTGGGCCGAAGGAGCACGCTCGAGGTCGCGGGGACGCGGGAGGCCGGTGCTTAGTCATCAAGAGAGACCTCACGAAGCGGATCGCCTCCATCTATGTAAAGGCGACCCCCCTTAACCAGGGCGCTGCGGATCCGCTGCCTGGCGATACGCCCGGCCTCCGGGTGACGGCCGTCGAGCGCGCCGACCCGGATGGCAAAGGCGATGTCATAAGGTCTTTCCCCCTCCTCCAGCGCGAAGTCCTCAATTGCCACATGGCGAAATCTCAAACGGCCAGACGCCAGCTCAGCTTCTGACCCCGCCATGGCCTGTGCGATTGCCTTGGCTGAACGGTCGATCGCCAGGACGTGCCCCTCGCCGATTCGCCTGGCAACGGCGCGCGCCGCAACACCAGGGCCGCAACCAATCTCCAGGACACGAAGCCCTGGCCTCAACGGCAGAGCTCCCACGATCGCTGCAAGTCTTGACGATAGATCTCGGGGCATTCTCGGCGTCGGGGCGGCGACGAGCCCAGGACGGCCTCGGCTACGGGCTCCAGCCGGGCAGCGCGGCGGCCTGCTTCACCCAGCGCGCCATCTGCGCCTCGTCGAGCTGGTCGTCTTCGTAGATGTCGATCCAGCGCGCGTCCTTGCTGCGCTCCGTGCCGCCGGGCGGGACCGGTCGCAGCGACATGCCTTGGAAGAAGGTCACCTTGACGTACTTGGTGAGGACATGGAACGACAGGAACCAGCCCTGGCCCTCGATGCCGTAGAATGGCGAGTTCCACTTCACGGCCTTGCGCACGTTGGGCGCGCTCCGCGCGATGATCGCGTCGAGGCGCTTCCCGAGGTCGCGCTTCCAGCCCGGCATCGCGGCGATGTACGCCTGCACCGGGGCGTCGCCGTCCGCCTTCGCGATCTGTGGATTGCCGCCTGAAAGGAGCTTCACCGGCTTGGCCTCGCTCGCTCCTGGCTTGGCCTTCTTCGCCGGCGAGCCATTCTGAGACACCGCGGCCTTCACGGGCGCCTTCTTCGCCGGAGCGCCATTCTGGGCCACCGCGGCCTTCAGGAGCGCCTTGAACGCGCGCGCGTCGACCGTCTCCCCTTCGTGGATGTCGATCGCCCTCCGCGTGTTGCCTTCCAGGCTGGAGTTGAAGAGGCGCGACGGGTCCGGGATGCTGGCCCCCCGGGCGAACGTGAGCTTCACGACCTTCGTGTACGCCTCCCCGGTGCAGACGATCCCGTGGTGCGACCAGACCGGAGTGCCCTTCCACTTCCACTCTTCGGTCATCTCGGGGTCGGCTTGCAGGATCAGCGCCCGCATGCGGGCCAGGGTCTCCCCGCGCCATCCCCCCAGGTCGCGGATCCGCTGGTCGATGAGCCGGGAAGCGGGGTCCCCGGTCGCTTGCTCACGGCTCGTACCCGCCAGGGCCTTTCCTTCGACGGGTCCCTTCTTCTTCTGCGGCGGCTTCTTTTTCGCCGTGAGCTTCGGCTCGGGTCGCGGACGGCCCTGCTTCACCGTCTTTTTTCTCGTGCCTTCCCCCTCTTGCCGTCCGGGGGTTTTGGCGGTGCGGGCTGCTGTTGCTGCGGTGGTGGCGCCGCGGGTTCGCTTTTCCACGAGGTTCTCCGAGCTGCGAGCATGCCACCCATCTGCCGCCGTTACAAGCTCCGCCGCAGGTCGGCGGCGCCTCCAGCGCCCGTGGGAGGCGCGCCGGCGCGACCGCCGCGCGCCTCACGAACGTTCGCGGCCACGGGAACGGCTCCGGCCCTCCCCCCGATCGCATCTCACCGCTCTTGGAAAGCACCTAGGACACCGCTCACGTTGATCGAGCGAGAAATAGACCGCCAAGGACGCCAAGATATTATCTACTTCTTCTTGGCGCTCTTGGCGTTCTTGGCGTCTTGGCGTTTCGAACTTCTGCTCGTTTCAGGCTGGTTCAATACTCCCCTGGAATGGTCAGAACATGCGTGAGTTCGTCTAGCGGCCCGGGCTCGTGCCGCGAGACCGCCTCGTCCCTCACAGCGCCGACCGGAGCTTGTGATGATGCCGATGGATCAGGGAGAAGCTTGGGATCCGCGGCGGCTTCGACGCTCTCCGAGCTTGCACGGCCGGTGATGCGTCGATCAATGCTGATTTTGCGGCAAACCGTCCGCGATGTCGTAGTAGTCGCCCTTGTCGGCCACGTGGATGTGAATCCTCAGCCTGGTGTCGGTAGGCGTCTCGAACGCGCCCATGGCGACGCCGATCCAGTCATGTTTACCTTGGTCGATCGGGTCCCAGAAGAGCGAAGAGCCGCATGCAGAACAGAAGCCTCGCCGCGCCTTCTCGGAAGAGCGGAACCAGGTGAGATTGTCGGCGCCGCGGATCGTCAAGGCGGCGCGAGGGACGTCCGTGGACGCGAAGAAATGACCCGAGTGCTTGCGGCACTGGGAGCAATGGCAGGCATCGGGCGGGGGCAGAGCGCCGGTGACCTCGAAGCTCACGGCCCCGCAAAGACATGATCCTTTGTGCACGGTGTACTCCTTCCTTGAACGCGAGGTTGGGTGGCGAATCGTCGCGTGGTCGTTGCTCGGTGTCCGCCCGGCGACCCGGCGGTGAGCCGCGGGCGCGACGCGCGGTCCGTGATCTCAGGCCCGCCCGCGCAGCGCCCCAGCGGCCGCGCCGAGGAGCGCGCCGGCCGCGATCGGCAGGCCGTGCGCGAAGGTGACGTGGACGAGGTCGTCGTACGAGCAATGCGCCTGGATGCCGATCACCGCCCCGAGCCCGCACAGCGCGCCGATCGCGGCGCCGCGCCACGCCGGAGCCGAGAGGAACGAGCGGCGCAGGACGAGCGCCGCCAGCGCGAGCGGGAGCAGCGCCATGCCGAGGGCGATCGCGCTGCACCTGAGGTGCGCCATCAGGGACAGCGATCCGTCGGCGAGGCCCGACGTCGCGACGGCCGCAGCCAGAAACCCGACCGGCACCACGGCGACGAGCGCCTGGAGCGCCCTCACGCCGGCCGGCAGACCCCGGGCGCGCGGCGTCAGCGCGAGCCGCAGGCCGAGGCCGGAGAGCAACACCCAGAGGGCGAGCGGGATCGCGACCCGGGGCGAGCCGATATCGGCGCGGAAGCCCGCGATCCAGGTCAGGAGCAGGACCCAGGCGAGCCCGGCCAGGATCGCGCTCACGACGCGGCGCTCGCGCGCGGGCCGCGTGAGCGACGGCTCGGCCGGCGCCGCCATCGGGGGCGGCGGCGGGCGGCCGGCGAGGTGGGCCGCGGGATCGGGGATGTCTTCGAGCCCTTCCAGCAAATCGCGCTCATCCGTCATCGGCACCTCCTCGCACGTCTCCCGGAGCCCTGCCCCGGCGGCCGCTCCGCTCCGGCTCCGCGGCCGCGCCCTTCTCCGTGCTCCTGTCGGCGCGCCTCACCGCGCCCGTCCCGGCCTCGGGCCGCCCCTCGAGCTCTTCGAGCTCGGCCCGCAGCGCCTCGTAGGCGCGGAACGCGCGGAGCTTCACCGCGGTCGGGGTCGCTCCCAGGATGGCCGCGGCGTCCTGAACGCTCAGCCCCTCGTAGCGGAGCAGGATGAACGCCTCGCGCTGCGCCGCCGGGATGCTCGAGAGCACCCGCTCGATCGCCCGCGCGGTCTGCGAGGCCATCGCGACGGCCTCGGCGTCGGCGCCGCGTGTGTCCGGCGGCTCGGCGCCCGGGTCGCTCGGGAGGCGCTCGGTGCTGCGGTGCCGCTGGGCCCGCATGTGATCGACGTAGACGTTGCGCGCGATCGCGTAGGCCCACGGGGTGACGGCGCCGCCCGGGGCGAAGGTCGAGCGGGCGCGGTGCATCCGCAGGAAGGTCTCCTGCGTCAGGTCGCCCGCGAGCGTCGAGGAGCTGCACATGCGGGTGAGGTACGCGAGCAGGCGCGCGTGGAGGGCGCGGTGCAGCTCCGGGAAGGCGCGGGCGTCGCCGCACGCGTACCGATCCATCGCGACGTTCAGAGCAAGCTCATTCATCCTGAACCGGCGGCCCCACCCGATCCTCGCCGGCGGTCACGCCGGCGGACGGGCCCGAGGCTCCGGGGAGCACCCCGCGCCTCCTGGATTGCTGTGGTCGAGGCGCGCCGCCCGTGACCGCCGCGGTGCCTTCGTCCACTCGAGCATGGAGGAGGGACGGCGGGAAGACGGGAAGAGGCGGGGAGCTCGTCGCGCATTCTCGTCATCCTGCTCTACCTCCCCGGTCGCTCGGGGCACGCTCGCGGCGATCGCGTGAAGGCCGCGGTCGCGCTGACCCCTCTACGCGCGCGCCGCGCCGCGGTTTCGCTGGCGCTCCGGGCGTGCGGAGCGGGGCGGCGCCGCCGGGCCGATCGCAGAGGAGTCCGAAGGGCTGGGCCCACGCGCTCGAGGCGACCGCCGTCCGGGATGAAAAATTCCTCCCGAGCGCGATCGTGTTGGCGCGTGGAGAGGGCCGCGAAACCGACCTGCACCCGCCGCGTAGCACCATCGAACGACGCGCCACGGGCCATCGCAGGCCGAGGCGGGCGCCATGCGGGCGCCCGCGGCCGCTCCGGTCTCCGGGGCGCGTTGGAGGAGCGATCGCTGCCACGCGGCCTGCCGCGGCGGGGGCGATCCAGGTCGCGTCATCTCATTCATTGCTTCTGGAGGATCGTCATGAAGATTCGGAGTCGCGCGCTGTCGGCCCTGCCCCTCATCCTCACGCTCGCCGCTGCTTGCAGCGATGGCGGAGGCGGTGATACCACCGGCGCCGGTGGCATGGGCGGGGGAGGCGCCGGCGGGGCCGCTGGCGGGGATGCGGCCACGATGTTCGAGGTGACCCTCGAGAACGTGACGCCCGCGCGGGATTACCGGGTGGCCGGCGTGTTCAACACGCCCGTGGGCGAGAGCATGCCCGGACCGCTCTTCCCCGAGAAGAGCTTCGAGTTCCGCGTCGGCGCCCTGCCCGGCGACAGGCTGTCGTTCACGACGATGTTCGCGCAGTCGAATGATCTGTTCTTTGCGCCCGATGGCGCCGGGATCGCGCTCTACGACGAGGCGGGCAACCCGGTGAGCGGGGACGTGACCGACCAGGTCCCGCTGTGGGACGCGGGGACCGAGGCCAACGAGGAGCCGGGCGTGGGGCCGAACCAGGCGCCCCGGCAGAGCGGCCCGAACACGGGCGCCAAGGACCCGGACAACACGGTGCGGCTGGTCCAGGATGGCTATACCTACCCGGCGGTCGAGGAGGTCATCCAGGTGACGGTGACGCCGGAGCCGGGCAATGAGTTCACGATCCGGATCACCAACGTGTCGGAGGTGGGGACGCTGATGCCCGAGGGCGGGGAGCCGGCCGCCGTGCCGCTGTCGCCGGGGCTCTTCGTGGTGCACACGAAGGAAGACCCGCTGTTCACGGTCGGGCAGGCGTACCCCCGTAACGGGCTGCAGGCGCAGGCCGAGGACGGGAACCCGACGATGCTGTACGAGAGCGCCATGCCCCGCGCGGGGCTGACCTCGCCGGCGGCGCCGGGCGTCGCGGTGGTCCACGGGGCCGCAGCGCCGCTGTTCAGGTCGGGCGAGGCGGACCGGGGCAAGGGCCTCGAGGTGCTGGCCGAGGACGGGAACCCGGCCACACTCGCGGCGTCGCTGGAGGCCGAGGTCGGGGGCGAGAGCGGGATCTCGTCGGTGCTGGTCTACAACACGCCCGTGGACGCCTCGATGCCGGGGCCGCTGCTGCCCGGCGCGAAGTTCAGCTTCACGGTGACCGCGCGGCCCGGCGAGCGGCTGAGCTTCGCGTCGATGCTGGGGCAATCGAACGATCTGTTCTTCGCGCCGAGCGAGGAGGGGATCGCGCTGTTCGACGCGAGCGGCGAGCCGGTGAGCGGCGATGTCTCCGACCAGGTCACGATCTGGGACACGGGCACCGAGGCCAACCAGTGGCCCGGCGTGGGCCCCGACCAGGCGCCGCGCCAGGCCGGGCCGCAGATGGGCGCCGACGATCCCATGGACCAGGTGCGCTCCGTCGATGACGGTTATCTGTATCCCGCGGCCCACCAGATGCTGAAGGTGACCATCACCCCGGCGCGGTAGCGGGAGCACGAGCGGCAGCGCTGGCCGCTGGATCCCCGCTGCTGGCCGCAGCCTGTCAGCGCGCCAGCAGCCGGTGTTGCCGCGGACCTCCTGTTCTATCGGCGCTCGTAGAAGGTGAGGCTCACCCCGCCCGGCGAGCTCCCCGGGTCGGAGCTCACATACGCCTTCGTGTTGAGGATCGCATAGGGGCCGTCCGCCCGCGTCTCGAAGACCGGCACGAGCGCGCCGAACGGTCCACAGTTCCTCACCACGATGACCTCGCCGTCGTTCGAGGACAGCGCGTACCTGGCGTCCAGTATCGTGCTCGCTCCGATGAGCTGGTAGTCCGCGCCTCCGGGGAGCACCGAGCCCGACAGGCCGCTGAGCAGCATTCCACCGGTGACCGTGCCCCCGGTGATGGGGATGATGTTGCGCGTGCCGCGCTTGCTCGCGCCGACGGAGAGGGAAGAGCCGAGCGTGACGGACTCGGTGAACACGCTCGAGCCCCTCGCCCCGGTCTCCGTCGAGCACTCCCACGATTGATTGGGGACGCCCTCGGGATCCTTGAGCTGGATCTTCGGCTCTCCGGCGGCCACCTCGGCGATGTCGTAGACGTCGAGCTGGACCGTGCCCGCCGCGGCGTCGACGACGCGGATGCCCGCGAACTTCCCCGTGTTGAGCCAGGCGAGCGAGCTCGAATTCGGGACCTCGAAGTCCGGGACGATCCGGACGACCTCATCACCGGCGGGGGCGACGCCGCAGCTCCGCAGGTAGATGAGGGTGCCGTCGCTCGCTCGCAGGATGTTGATCTGCTCGAGCTCGACGGAGCCGTTCGACAACGTGAGCTCGAGGTCCATGCCGCCCGTGAGGACCGTGGCCTGGATCCTGTCGCCCGTGAGCGTGCCCCCCGTCACGTCGAGGAGGCGGCGGTGTCCGAACTGGGTGGTCCCGACCTCGTGGGTCTCGCCGAGCTGGAGCGTCGCCCGAAAGACGAGCTCGCCGCGCGTGGGCAGCGGAATGCCGTCGGGCATGCCGCATGTCCACGATGGATCGGGGACGATCGTCGCCTCGTCGCCGCCGCTGCTACCACCGCCGCCGCCGCCGCCGCCGCCGGTTTCCACGGCTCCACCGGATCCGGTGGCTCCGTCACCCGCGCCGCCGGTGCCGGCGCCGCCACCGGTGCCAGTCGTTCCACCGGAACCGCCCGGCGCCGCGCCGCCAGAGCCGCTGCTCGTCGTTGCTCCGCTGCCATCCTCGCTCGACTGACCGCACCCTCCAGAGCAGATGCCCAGGATTCCGATCATCAAGAGCTTCGCTGATAGATTGCCAGTGTTCATCGCCGGATCCATCCATTCAGGCAAGAGCCTGCTGTCGATTGGTAGCGGTGGTCCCGAACAGCCGTCCATGAAGGCTGCGGAAAGCGCAGGATGACGCGCACCGGGGGGAGCTCGGCGGCACAGGACGTGTCGGAGACGTCGAGCCCCAGCCGGGGGACCTGCCCGTCCGTCCTCGCATCACCCGATACAGGTGACTGCAACGACCTCGTACCCGAATCCTCCGGCTCGCGGCATAGGCATACCCGCCTATGCCTCGTGCGAGACGTCACGCCCACCTGGGTACACTGGACGATCCGGGGGAGAGTGGAATTCCGTTGCTGCTGTAGCGCGCACGTGGTGGCGCGGGGCGTGCTGTCCCCAGGAAAATGGGGAGCGCACCCATCGCGAGGGCGGTGTCCTTCGCTCTAGCTCACCGCTTCTCGGTTCCCGGCGCGGGCGCGCCGGGCGTGGCGTCGACGGCGCCGGGGCCGAGCAGCGTGCCGCACATCGTCTTGCACAGGATGTCGTGCGCCTTGCACTCGCACTTGCCCTGCGCCTTCAGCTCGAGCTTCTCCCGCATGTCCGCGATCGTGAACTGCGCGAGCCGCTCGACCCGATCCATCTGCCACCCTTCCTGGATCTGGCGCGGCGTCCGCGGGTCCGTGGCCTTGCCGTCGGGCTCGGCGCAGCAGCGGAAGCTCAGGAAGTAATAATAGAACCCCTCGTCGTGTGTGTAGATCTTCGGGCGGCACTGGTTGCGAACGCCCTTGTACCAGGGGCCGCCGGTGTGCACGCTGTCGAACTTGCCGCGCCAGCCGCCGGCCGTCTCGCTCGCCACGACCTCATCGGTGTTCGCGGGCAGGTCCGCCACGCCGTAGTCGCTGATGCACTGCGACTGCGACCCGCTCCGCACCCCCTTCCAGAGGCGCGCCAGCTCGCCCGGGTCGCGCTTCGCGACCTTCTTCATGTCGGGGTCGTCCCAGAGGTGGTCGCCGTTGCACTTCGTCGCGTCGCGCGAATACCCGTACGGGAACGGCTTCATCTCGGGGCCCTCGCAGGCGAGCGTCCACTCCGACTCGGTGCAGAGGCGCTTGCCGACGGCGGCGCACTTCACCTGCGCCTGGTGGAACCGGTTCATCACCTCGGGCCGCTCCCCCTTCTTGTTCGGCCACTCGTACGTGTCGATGCAATACCGCTTCTTGGTCTTCTCGCCGGTGCAGCGGCCGGGGGTGGGGGCGAACTCCTCGCAGACGGTCTTCTTGTTCGACTTGTCGTACCAGCTGCGGAGACACGTGTGCTCGACCTCGCTGCAGTACTCGCCGTCGACGAGCTTCATGTCGGCCGGGCACACCTGCGCCGCCGCGCCGCCCGCGCTCTCCCCGCCGGCCGCACCGCCCTCGGCAGCAGGCGCGCCGGGCTCCGCGGCCGGGGGCGCCGCACCCGCGGTCCCGGCGGGGGAGGGCGCGGCCGCGGGCGGGGGCTGCGGGCGCTCATCGCGCATCGGGGCCGCCGGCTGGGCGGGCTCCGGCGGGGCGGCGGAGCAGGCGGCGGCGAGCGTCAGGGCGGGGAGGGGGAGCAGGAGGCGTCGCATGCCGGGCGTCATAGTCGAAATCGCGGCGAGAGGGACCCGGCGCCGCGCGCTCGGGTCGCGCCCGCGACACCGCCCCCGAGGGCGCGCGGCGGCGCCGGTGTTCGCCCGCAGCGAGCCCACGAGCCGGCGCCGGCTCAGCCCTGCTTCGGCGCCCTCATCCGCGCCGGGTCGACGGTCACGTCGCGCGCCACCTTGCCGAACGTGATGACGCTCCGGTCGCCGTTCTTCTCCTCGATCACGACGCGCCGCACCGACCAGAGCTCCGGCCCCGAGGTCATCTCGAGGCTGCGCACGTGCTTCGCCACCTCCTCGGCCCGCGGCCGGGCGGCGAGCGTGATCCCGTCCGCGCGGCTCGGGATCGAGAGGTCGTAACGCGCCCGGAGCTTGCCGAGATCGCCGCCGAGGAGCACGAGCAGGTCCGAGAGCACCGCGCCGAAGCGCCCCGCCGCGCCCCGCCCCGCACCGGCCGCGCCCTTCGGGGTCGCGAAGCCGAAGCCCTCCGGCGTGAGCCAGTAGGTGATCGCGTCCGGCGGCTTGAGCTCCCAGCGGAGGCGATCGGGCAGGACGAGCGTCATCTCCCCGTCGCTCTTCACCGCCGTCGCCAGGAGGCCGATGCTCCGCTCCTGCGTGAACGGGGCGACCAGCGTCTTCAGCGACGCCCGCGCCCGCGTGATCTCGGCCAGCGCGTCGCCCACCTCGTCCGCATGGCCGCGGCCGGACAGCGAGAGCGCGCCGCCGCACGCCGCGAGACCCACCAGGAAAGATCGCCTCTGCATCGTCGTCGTTCTCCTGTGTCACTCGGACGAGCCGCGCGGGCCCGCGATTCGATCCCACACGCGCAGGCCGCGGGCAAGCGAGCCCCGGCGGCGCGCCGTCCGGTCCGCCGCGCGCCGCAGGCTCGCCCGCGAGCGCGCCGCAGGCTCGCCCGCGGATCGCGCCGCGCTCAGTCCGCGATGGGATCGGGCGTGTTCGGCCCGCTCGGCGGGAGCTCCGGCTTCACGATGTAGTCCTTCGGGATCTCGCCCGTCAGCGACTTGAGCCACGTCACGATCTGGTCGACCGTCGCGGGGCCGATGTCCTTGCCGAGCTGGTGCTTCGCCATGAGCCGCACGGCCTCCGGCAGCGACGAGACCGAGCCGTCGTGGAAGTACGGCGCCGTCGCGGCCACGTTGCGGAGCGTCGGCACCCGGAACACCATGAAATCGGCGTTCTTCTTCGTCACCTCGAAGCGGCCGCGGTCCATCGTGTCGGGCCACGCCCTCACCAGGCCGAGCTTCTGGAACATCGTCGCGCCGATGTGCGGGCCGAAGTGGCAGGTGACACAACCCACGTCGACGAACGCGTTGAAGCCCTCCTTCTCGGCCTCGGTGAGCACGCGCGGATCCCCCTCGAGGAACCGGTCCCACCGCCCGCGCGTGAACAGCTTGCGCTCGAACGCGGCGAGCGCGCGCGCGGTGTTGTTCACGGTGACGGGCCACGGGTCGTTCGGGAACGCCCGGCTGAACGCCTTCACGTAGTCGGGGATGGAGCGCAACGTCGACTCGAGCCGCACCGGCGTCATCGCCATCTCGCTCGGGTTCATCATCGGCCCGTTCGCCTGCTCCTCCAGGCTGTCGATGCGGCCGTCCCACATGAGCGCGAAGAACCCGGCGGAGTTGTAGACGCTGGGCGTGTTGCGCCGGCCGCTCTGGTGGGCGTGTCCGATCGACACCTTCATGCCGTCCGCGCCGTAGCGATCGAGCGGGTGGCACGAGTTGCACGAGAGGTCGTGGTTCTTCGAGAGCCGGCTGTCGAAGAAGAGCATCCGGCCGAGGTGGATCTTCTCGTCCGTGAGCGGGTTGGTCGACGTCGTCACCACCGAGGGCAGCGGGCCGAAGCTCGCGAGCCGCTCCGGATCCAGCACGACCCCCTCGCCCACGCCGACCGGCGCGGCGGCGCCCGCCGGCGGCGCGGCGCCCGCCGGCGCGGCGGCGCCCGCCGGCGCGACGCCCGCCCCGGACGCGCCCGCGGTCGTCTTCTGCACCAGCCAGGCGCCCACGCCCGCGCCGGTGACGGCGACCAGCGCCGCCGCCGCGAGCAGCGGGGCTGCCCTGCTGCCGCGGCGCGCGGCCGCGGGGGCCGGCTCGCCGCCGGCCGCCACCACGGTCTGCTGGAAGGGCACGGAGGTGCCGGTCACCGTCCGCGACGAGGGCGGCCCGTCCGGCCGGTGGTCCATGCCGCGCCCCGTGGTGCTGGTCTGGTGGGACATCGGCGTGACGTGGTCGGGCCAGCTGCGGGGCGTGCTGACCGGCGTCGGCGGCCGCCGCGACGCGAGCTCGGCGGCCTCGCGCCAGCTGCGGGGCGTGGCCACCGGCGTCGGCGGCCGCCGCGTCGAGACCTCGGCGCCCTCGGGCCAGTTGGTGGCCGTGCCCGCCGACGTCGGCGGGCGCCGCATCGGGGCGTCGGGGTTCGCGAACGAGCGCGAGGGCGGCGGGACCTGCGACTGCACCGAGTCGGGCAGGGGCTGCAGCATGTTCTCGTGGATCGAGATGCCGTGCGGCAGGAGCGACCGGCAGGCGTCCAGCATCTCCAGCGCGCTCTGGAAGCGCAGGTTGCGGTCGATCTGGAGGGCGCGGTGCGCGATCTCGGCCACCTCGGGCGGCACCCACGGCGCCTGGCTCTGGAGGGGCGGCGCGGGCGTCGAGCAGATGGCGACGATGAGCTCGCCGAGCCCGCGGGAGTTCCGGTACGGGGTGCGGCCGGTGAGCATCTTGTAGAGGACGATGCCGAGCGACCAGAGGTCCGTCCGGAAGTCGACGTCCTTCATGTTGCGCGCCTGCTCCGGCGACATGTAGATCGGCGACCCGATCAGGTTGCTCGTGGCCGTGAGCTCCTGCTGGAACTCCGCGGCCTCCTCCGCCTGGATCTTGGCGACGCCGAAGTCGAGGAGCTTGACCGAGACCTCGCCCTCGTCGCGCCGGGCGAGGAACAGGTTGGCGGGCTTGATGTCGCGGTGCATGACGCGGGCGTCGTGCGCCTTCTGCAGGCCCACACACGCCTGGCCGACGATGCAGAGCGCGAGCTCGGGGTGCAGGGGGCCGACCCGCCGCAGCAGCTGGTCGACGTCCTCGCCCGAGAGCAGCTCCATGACGAGGTAGGGCAGGCCGGTCGCGCGGTCCCTCCCGCTGTCGAGCACGCTCGCGATGTGCTCGCTGTCGATCGCGCCGGCCGCCCTGGCCTCGCGCTCGAAGCGCGCCATGACCGCCTCGTCCTGCGCGAGCTTGCTCGTGATCACCTTGACGGCGACGCGACGACCGGTGCCCAGGTGCCTTGCCTCGTAGACCGCCCCCATTCCGCCCTCGCCGAGCAGGCCGAGGATGAGGTACCGGGAATCGAGGGTGCTGTTGATCAAGTTGATTTCAGTCATGGTCCGGTCGACCAGGTCACCGCTTCCGTTGCCGTGACCTTGCGCCCCGGATCGCATTGTCGGCCGGAAGCTCGCGCTAGGCAATCATGCGGTAGGGGAGCGCCGGACGAGAGGTGTCCTAGCCCCGGTGTACGGGCGTGGGTGAGGGTTGACCTCGACACCTTATTGAAATGTCCCAGGAATCAGCGCGCGCGCCGCCCTGGCGCGCCTGCGCCGGGGGCGGGGCATGGATCTGCCGGGCTCAGGTGTTCAGCCGCCGGGCGGGGACGTCGAGGTGCCGGGCTCAGGCGTGGTGCTGCCGCGCTCGCCGCCCGGGTGGGGCGAGCCGGCGCGCTCCCACGCGGCGTAGTCGCCGCTCGTGAGCAGCGGGTCCTCGGGGAGGGCCTCGGGCTCGGCGCTGTCGAGCGCGGGGTCGAACGTCGGGTCGAGCATCCGTCCGAGGTCGAAGCGCAGGAAACGGCCGGCGAGGTGGGGGCCTTCGCTCACCCAGAGGACGCGCGCGGTTGCGTCCATGACGACGGCGTGTGTGGCGATGAGCGCGTCGAGGGCGCGCCGGTCGCCGAGCGGCAGCGGGGCGCCGCCGGGGCCGCGCCGGTCGCGCAAGATGTCGACCGCCGCGGCGACGGTGGCGCCGCCGGGCAGGGCGGCGAGCCGCTCGTCGAGGCGGGCGCGCCGCGCGTGGGTCGAGGTCTCGGCCTCGACGCGCTGGTTGCGCGGGTCGCCGGCGAGCGGCCCCTCGAAGTGGTTGGTGAGCGGCACCTTGTCCGGCCCGCGGCGCGCGCCGCCCCTGCGCGCGTGGAGCGGCGCGCCGGGCGCCCGCTCGGCGATCGCCACCTCGCCGGCCGCGTCGACGAGCATCACGAGGTGCGAGACCATCGGCGCGTGCGCGGGGTCGTCGAGCAGGGCGAGCGCCTCGTCGACGGAGCGCGCGCGGCCGAGCGCCGCGCGCATCGTGTGCACGACCGGCTCGCCGGCGGCGCGCGGCTCGCCCGCCCGCCCGCCGTGGACCACGAGCGCGAGGCCCTCGGCGTTCATCCCGGTCACCGCGCCGACGAGGCCGGGCCACGCCACCGAGGCGTAGGGGATCTTGCCCGCCTCGTGGACGAGGAACACCGCCTTGCCCTCGTCGAAGACCGGGCCCGCCTCGAAGTCGAAATTGCGGGCGAGCAGGGCGTGGCCGCCCGCCGAGGCGCTGCCCGTGAGCGCGAAGCTCGTGCAGCCAATGAGCGGGGAGTGCTCGAAGGAGAGCGCGATGTCGTAGAGCGACTGGAGGAAGACGAAGCGGTGGTACGTGGGCAGCACCCCGTCGAACGGGTCGGGCGAGAAGGCGCGGGCCTGCGCGGCGATCTCGCGCCGGACGCCGTCGGCCATGCCCTCGTCGACGCCGCGGAACTGGAGGCGCGACAGGTCCATGAGGAGCCACCGGAGCGGCGCGACGGGCACGTAGCGGCGGAACTGGTCGTAGAGGGTGCCCTCGTTCCGGACCATCTCCGGGTAGAAGAGCCGGCCGTGCTGGTGGCCGATCTCCTCCGGCGAGCCGGCGAGGCGCGCCTCGAGGATGCGCCCGCGGGGGCGCACGTACGCGGGGCCGAGCACGCGCAGCCCCGCCGGCCCGGCCGCGGGCTCGCCGGCGGTGGCGCGGATCGGCGGCGGCTCGATGCGCGTGGCGGCGCCGACGGCGACGTGCGCGAGCGCCGGCGCGACGAGGAGCGCGGCGGCGGCGATGAGCTTGCGGCGGTGGCGCACGCCCGCCCCCGCTCTCAGGGAGACGCCGCGGTCGGCTGGGACGGGCGCGGGTCGAGCTCGGGGACGAGCGCGCTCGCCACGGCGGCGCGGCGCGCGGCCGGGGACGGCGTCGGGGCGGCGGGCACGTGGCGGAGGCCGCGCGTGAGCGCGAGGGTCGCGACCACGCGGGTGACGATCCGCGCCGGATCGCGCACGCTGTCGAAGTGCGTGAGCCGCTCTTCCTCGGGCGGGTAGATGACCCGGATCGGCGCCTCGACGATGCGGGCGCCTGCGGCCACGGCGCGCAGGAGGATCTCCGCCTCGAAGGCGTAGCCGTCGTCGCGCGCGCCGAGCGCGAGGGTCCGCCGGAGCGGGTAGCGGCGCAGGCCGCACTGCGTGTCCGCGAAGGGGCGGCCGGCGAAGAGCGAGAGGAAGAAGTTCGAGATCCGGTTCGAGATCTGGTTGGCGCGCGGCGCGCCCGCGGCGACGAGGTCGCGGACGCCGAGCACCAGCGCCTCCGGGTCGGGGTCGGCGTCGAGCAGGCGCAGCGCTTCCTCCGGCGGGTGCTGGCCGTCCGCGTCGATCGTGATCGCGACGTCGAAGCCCGCGGCGAGGGCGAACTCCATGCCGGTCCGCAGGGCGGCGCCCTTGCCCCGGTTCTCCGGGTGGATCAGCACGGACGCGCCCGCCGCGCGCGCCCGCTCCGCCGTCCGGTCGCTCGATCCGTCGTCCACCACGAGGACCGCGCCGGCCAGCTCGCGGACCTGCAGCGCCCCGCGTGTGACGTCCCCAACGTTGCGCTCGGCCTCGTAGGCGGGAATGATGGCGCAAATTCGCATGGACCCTGCCGCGATTACCACGGTGTGCCCTGGATGAACAGCGGCAGGCGCGATCTGTCCTCCACGTCACCGGGGCATTCGTGAGCTCCGTGCCTTCCGTGACGTCCGCGGAGTCGCGACCCCGGGGGCGGCCCGGCCTGCTCCGTCGCCGTCCTTACCTCCGGCGCGTCTGGCTGAGCGAGATCGTGTCGCTGCTCGGCGACTGGATGAGCCTCGTCGCGGTGAGCTTGCTTGCGCTGGGGGACGGGAGCGGCGTCGTGGCGCTCGCGCTGGTGATGGTGGGGCATCACCTCCCGATCGCGCTGTTCGCGCCGGTGGCGGGGGTGCTCGCGGACCGGCTCGATCGGCGGTGGCTGCTCGTGGTGACGAGCGGGGTGCAGGGCGTGCTCACGCTCGGGATGGCGGGCGCGGTCGTCCTGGGCAGCGTGGCGGCGGTGCAGGTGCTCGTGTTCGTGCGCGCGTCGGTGGGCGCGCTGCGGTTCCCGGTGCAGAGCGCGGTGCTGCGGCACGTGGTCGAGGAGGACGAGCTGCTCGAGGCGAACGCGATCTTGTCGGCGACGTGGAGCGTGATGCTCGCGGTGGGGATGGCGGCGGGCGGCGCGATCGCGGCGCTCGGGCCCACGACGGCGCTCGTCCTGGACGCGGCGTCGTTTGGCCTGGGGGCGCTGCTGCTCGGGGGGCTGCCGCCGATGGTGGCGGAGGGGCGGCCGGCGGAGGGCGGCGTCGCGCGCGCGCTCGTGTCGGTGCGGCGCGATCTCGGGCTCGCGTGGCGGCACGCGTGGGAGCGGCCGCCGCTGCTCGCCGCGGTGCTCGCGAAGACGCCGGTGCACCTGGCGAACGGTGGGGCGCTGATCCTGCTCAACGTGGTCGCGGCGCAGCGGGCGTTCGCGGGGACGGCGGCGCTGACGCTCGGGCTGCTGCAGTGTGTGCGCGGCGCGGGCACGGGGATCGGGCCGCTGGTCGGCATGGCGCTCGTCCGCCGCGGGGTGCGGGGGGAGGTCGCGGCGGCGGCGGCGGCGTGGACGGCGTTCGGGGGGATCGCGGCGCTCGCGCTGACGCGGCACTGGGCGGCGCTGCTCGCGGTGGCGTTCGTGTGGGGCCTGGGCAGCGGCGCGAACTGGGTGCTGTCGAGCTCGGAGCTGCAGCGGCTGTCGCCGGACCGGTTTGTCGGGCGGCTGTCGGCGGTGGACAACCTGGCGCTGACCCTCGGGCTGTGCGCCACGATGCTGGGGGGCGCGGTGGTCGCGGAGCGGATCGAGGCGCCGGCGTCGGCGGCGTGGATCGGGCTCGGGGCGGGCGTGCTCGCCTGGATCGGGGTGGAGTGGATGCTGCGCCGGCGGGCGGCGGCGACAGGGGCGGCGGAGCTGGGGGCGACGGGGCTGGCCTCGCCGCGGGAGGCGGAGGAGGCGGGGGCTTCGGTGGCGCCGGAGACGGAGCTTTCTTTGCCGCCGGAGACGGAGCGCAGGTAGCTTGCCGGGCCGATGATCCCGGATGTGTGGGCGCCTCTACGCGGGCTCGCCGTGCGCCGCTGCGACGACGAGGGCCTCATCAACGGAACGTGGGTGGCCGGCGTGGCCGGCGAGCCGCCGCGGTTCGTGGTGCAGCGGGTGAGCCCGATCTTCGCGCCGGAGGTCCACGACGACATCGAGGCGGTGACCGCCCACCTGGCCGGCCGCGGGGTGCACACGCCGCGCCTCGTGCGCACGGGCGACGGGGCGCTGTGGGCGCGCGACGGGGGCGGCGCGGTGTGGCGGGTGATGGACTTCATCTCCGGCCGCACGAACCACCGGGTCGGCTCCCCCGCGCTCGCGCGCGCGGCGGGGGCGCTGGTCGCGCGGTTCCACCGGGCGGTGGACGATCTCGAGCACACGTACCGCCACGTGCGCGCCGGCGCGCACGACACGGCGCTGCACATGGAGCGGTTGGACGGCGCGGCCACCGGAGCAGGGGAGGGGAGGAGGCTGGCCGACGCGATCCTCGACGCGTGGCGCACCTGGCAGGGGCGGCTGGATCTGCCGCCGCGGCACTGCCACGGCGACCTCAAGATCTCGAACCTGCGCTTCTCCGAGGCGGGGGAGGGGATCTGCCTGCTCGACCTGGACACGCTGGCGCTGCAGTCGATCGACGTGGAGCTCGGCGACGCGTGGCGGTCGTGGTGCAACCCGGTCGGGGAGGACGCGACCGAGGCGCGGTTCGATCTGGAGGTGTTCGCCGCCACGGTGGCGGGCTACCGCGAGGTGCGGCCGTTCGGCGCGGAGGAGCGGGAGGCGCTCGCGGACGCCGTGGAGCGGATCGCGCTGGAGCTCGCGGCGAGGTTCTGCCGGGACGTGTTCGAGGACCGGTACTTCGGCTGGGATCCGGCGCGGTTCCCGACGCGGGTCGCGCACAACCTGCAGCGGGCGGCGGGGCAGCTCGCGCTGGCGCGCTCGGCGCGGCGGCAGCGGGGGGAGATCGCGCGGCTGCTCGCGGGGGAGTGACGAGCGAGCGGGGCACGAGGTCACGGCGATCATGACCCCACGAGTCCGTGCCCATCGGTCCGGACCTCGACCGCACCCCCCGGCGATCGCCCAGATCGCCCGGGGGTGATCTTCCGGATCGCCCGAGCGCGCGTGTTCGACCCCGTTCCCGCCCCGATCCGACCTCGGTTTTGGTCGCGATTGCATTTGTTCACCCTCACGGACGGGCACGGACGCTGCAAGTCGCAGCGACACGAGCGAAGCACGCAGATCGCCGTGGACACCAGAGGAGGACGCATGGATCGGAGAGACGGTTGCACAGTGCTGCTGACCTGGGCTTGCCTTGGCCCTCTCGCGGGGTGCATCACGGCGGCCGACGAGCCAGTAGGCGCGGAGGACACGGCGAGCCACGAGTACGCCGAGGTGTCCTACAGCCCCGGCTCGGGGTGGAACCTCGTGTGGTCGGACGAGTTCGACGGCTCGAACCTGAACACGGCGAACTGGAACGTGCTCACGAGCAACTACGATCCGGTCACCAACAACTGCAACTTTGGCACCGGAGAGCTCGAGTACCCGCGCGCCTCGAACGTCGCCGTCCGCGATGGCAAGCTGATCATCTCCGCGCAGCGCACGAGCGACAACCCGGCCGCGCCCCAGTGTACCGGATACGGCGGGCGCTCCTTCTATTCCGGTCGCATCCACACGAAGGGTAAGGTCGAGCGACGGTACGGCAAGATCTCCGCGAGCATCAAGGTGCCCTCCGGCTACGGGATGTGGCCGGCGTTCTGGACCCTGGGCGCCAATATCGACTCGGGCGCCAACGCGTGGCCCCGCTCGGGCGAGATCGACATCCTCGAATGGAGATCCACCGAGCCCACCTGGATGCAGTCCGCGACCCACTGGTGGAACGGTGGACAGGCGGACTGGGGGACCGGGGCGAACCGCGGCTCGAGCCTCGCCGACTCCTTCCACGTCTACGAGGTCGAGTGGTCGTCGAGCAGCATGATCTTCAGGCTCGACGGCAGCATCGTGGCCAACAACACGTACTACCACAACGAGGCGGAGTTCCAGCAGAACCACTACATCCTCTTGAACCTTGCCATCGGGGGCAACTGGTACGGCAACCCGAGCCCCGCGAGCATCGATCTGCCGCCGGGCACCACGAAGACCATGGAAGTCGAGTGGGTGCGCTGGTACCAGCAGGGCGGCGGCTCGAGCGGCATCTCGCTCACCAACCCGAGCTTCGAGTCCGGGTTGACCGGCTGGACCAACTGGAGCCCGAACGGCACCGGGGCAGCGGGCTTCAGCGAGGCGTATGGCGGCGCACAATCCGGCGCTTACCACCTCACCCACTGGACCAATGGATCTCCGTTCGAGGTGTGGACGTACCAGACGCGCTCGGGGCTCGCGGCGGGCGACTACAAGGTCCGAGCGTGGGTGAAGAAGGCCGGCAGCTACGATTTCAGCCGGCTCCAGGCCAAGACATGCGGCTCGTGCTCGCCCACCTACACGACGATCGGGACCTACGGGGCCTGGACGCAGATCGAGACGCCGGCCATCCATGTCACGGGCGGCTATCTGGAGTTCGGCTTCCACACGAGGGCCACCTCCGGCGACCCGGCCAGCTTCATCCACATGGACAACGTCGAGCTGATCCGCCTCTGACGCCCAGCGCCGTCACAGATCCGCCACGGCGTAGGTCATCACCGGCTGCACGCGGCCTTTGACCGTGATCTCGTCGACGGGGCGTGTGCTCAAGCGATCCTTTACGAGGAGGTGTGTGTCCTCGCTGATGAGCACGCTCACGCCGAGCTCCTTGGTCGCGCTCTCCAGGCGCGAGGCGAGGTTCACGGCGTCGCCGATGACCGTGTACTCCATCCGCGCCTCACTACCGATGTTGCCCGCGACGACCTCGCCGGTGTGGATCCCGACGCCGGTCTTCAGCGCCGGGATGCCCCGCTCGGCGAGGCGCTCGTTGAAGCGCTCGAGCGCGGCGCGCATGCGGATGGCTGCGCGCACGGCGCGCACGGCGTCGTCCGGCCTGGAGACGGGCGCGCCGAACACCGCCATGATCGCGTCGCCGATGTACTTGTCAACGACCCCGCCCTCGTCGAGGATGATGGCCACCATCTCGGTGAAATACTCGTTCAGGAGCCCCACGAGCTCATGGGCGTTCATCCTCTCGCTGATGGTCGTGAAGCTCCGGATATCGGAGAAGAGGATCGAGACGGTGAGCGTCTCGCCGCCGAGCTGCACTTTGCCGGCGAGCAGGTGCTCGAGCACGGACTCGGTCATGTACTTGCCGAAGGTGCTGCGGAGCTTGTCGCGCTCCTTGAGGCCGTCGACCATCGAGTTGAAGCCGGCCGCGAGATCCTCCAGCTCGTCGCCGGTCTTCACCCCCTCCACATGGACGTAATGCTGTTGCTCGAGCTGCTTGAGGGCGACGTTCACGCGGGAGAGCGCGCGCGACATCGTGGTCGCGAGGCGCGCGCCGAGGAACAGCGAGACAAGCGCCGCGAGGGTGAGCACGCCGGCCGCGAGCATCAGGTTCTGGCGCACGATCTTCCGGACGTCGCTCACGTCGAGCGCCATGACGATCGAAAAATCGCCGGCCTTGCCCCGCAGCGATCGGGGCGCGAAGCGGGAGAGGGCCCACAGCGAGCTCGCGTCCTCGACGATCGTGGGGTGGGTCTCGTCGCCGATGGAGGCGCCCTGGAGCAGCTCGGTCGGGAAACGTGCCGTGCCCGTGATCCTCTTGCCCGACGGATCGACGAGCGCGATCGCCACGCCGAGCCTCGTCGCCGCTTCGTCGAAGTAGGTGTGGTCGATCGGGATGCAGGCGAGCAGCGATCCGGCGTCGCTCCTCGCGCGCTGGGCGATCATGTACGCGGGCGGCGAGCCTTGCTGTCCATCACACCCGTGGACGAGCACGTCCCGCAGGTCCTCCATCTCGTCGAGGCCCGAGAGGCCCTCGGCGAGCCCGGGGACCTCGTCCGTGCTCGCCGGCGGCGCTTCGAGCCCCCTCGCCGCGACCAGGTCGCCGAGCTCGTCGAAGGCAGCGATGGCGACGTTGGGATGAGCGGCGAGGACGGCCTCGAGCGCCGTCCCCACGGCCGTCTGGTCGCGCAGCCGAAGCCCCTCGACCAGCTCGCGCGTGCGAGACGCCTGGCGCGCGCTCGTCGAGATGGAGCGCTGCTGCTGCCTGAGCTCCAGCCGGAAGTTGCGGATCGCCTGCGGGACGCGCTCGCTGATCTGCGCGAGGAGCTGCCGGTGCATCACCCAGGACAACACGGGGAGGGCCGCGAGGGTCGCGAGCGAAGAGAGCGCGACGAGGACGGTGAGCTTGGCGCGAACAGTGCTGAGGCGGAACATGAAGGCCGTCATCAGAGCAAAGTCCGCTCCGGGGGGACAGGGCGTCGTCCGGGGAGGCGGTCAGCGGAGTGGCGTCGTCTCGACGGTCATCCGACGCAGATCGAGCAAGCGTACCGCCACGTCCGCGCCGGCGCGCACGACACGGCGCTGCACATGGAGCGGCTGGACGGCGCGGCCACCGGAGGAGGGGAGGGGAGGAGGCTGGCCGACGCGATCCTCGACGCGTGGCGCACCTGGCAGGGGCGGCTGGAACTGCCGCTGCGGCACTCCCACGGCGATCTCAAGATCTCGAACCTGCGCTTCTCCGAGGCGGGGGAGGAGATCTGCGTGCTCGATCTCGACACGCTGGAGCTGCAGCCGATCGACGTGGAGCTTGGCGAGGCGTGGCGGTCGTGGTGCAACCCGGTCGGGGAGGACGCGACCGAGGCGCGGTTCGATCTGGAGGTGTTCGCCGCCGCGGTGGCGGGCTACCGCGAGGTGCGGCCGTTCGGCGCGGAGGAGCGGGAGGCGCTCGCGGACGCCGTGGAGCGGATCGCGCTGGAGCTCGAGGCGCGGTTCTGCCGGGACGTGTTCGAGGACCGGTATTTCGGCTGGAATCCGGCGCGGTTCGCGCACAACCTGCAGCGGGCGGCGGGGCAGCTCGCGCTGGCGCGCTCGGCGCGGCGGCAGCGGGGGGAGATCGCGCGGCTGCTCGCGGGGGGTGAGGGGCGACGCTGCGCGGGAGCGGCGCTGCCCGCGGCGGGCGGGCAGAGCGGGACATGGGCGGGGGCGTGGCTGGGTCGAGCGGCAGATGGCCTTGCTGGACCCGGGTGGGGACCTGCGAGAGCGCGCTGGTTACCGGACCGGCAGAAGCCACGCGCGGCGAGCTTGGCGTCGCGTAGGACCAGGGGTGTGCCCGCGGCGTGGGGCGCTATGGGATACAGATGTTATGTCGCACGCTCACGGTCCCGCTGTCAAAGTTCACCACGGCGAAGTCGCGCTTGCCATCCACCTTCACGTTCGCAGCCGCAACCGAGTAGGGACCATGGCCCGTCAGGTAGTCGACTTTGCGGCGAAGATGCCGCCGCCGTTGTTGAGCAGAACGCTCACGGTGGCGCTATTGTAGTTCGCGACGGCGAGGTCGGGCTGGCCATCGCCATTCAGGTCTGCGGCCGCAACCGAATTGGAGGAATCACCTCTGGGTAGTCGACCTTGATGGCGAAGGTGCTGTTGCCGTTTTTGTGCAGCACGTTCACGTTGTTACTGCTGTCGCTCGCGGCGGCGAGGGCGGACTGGCCGTCGCCGTTCAGGTCTGCGGCCGCACCCGATCTGGGGCTATGGCCCGTTGCGGATCCATCTTGATGGCGAAGATGCCGTCGCCGTTGTTGCTCAGCCCTTTCGCGGAATTGCTGTCGCGGTTCACGACGACGAGGTCGGGCCTGCCGTCGCCTTCCAGGTCCTCGGGCACAACAAAGTAGGGATGATGGACCGCTGGGTAGCCGACGCGACGATCCTGCCAGTCATCGCTCGTGCAGGAAAGCGATGTGTGATCGTCCATTTTTCCAGTATTGGCTCAATGAACGAGGCGGCTCGGTGCCCGTCAAGCGAACCGCGAATTCACTGAAGCGTCCGTCCGGTTGAGCCTTGCGACGCACGAGCCATCATCTGGCCGGTGTGGCCGCCCGGGCGCACACGGCGGTGTAGCCTCGGGCAGCCACGCCGCGCCACGACGAGCTTGACATCACCATGGCCTCCCCGAGTACGATGCCGCTCAACTATCCTGCGCATCTGCATTTAAGTAACCCATGTGGCTCGAGATCGAGGTGGACGCGGGCGGGCAGGGCGTGCGCGTGAGCGCGCGCGGGAGCCGCGGAGAGCGCCCCCCGGCGCACACGTTATCGCCCGAGCTGGGCATGGAGGGGCTGCAGAGCTTCGCCAGCAAGGTCGGGAGGGCGGTCCGTAGCGGCCGGGCGCTCGAGCCCGCGGCCCTGAAGGACGCCCAGGCGCTCTACGGCGAATTGCTCAAGGACGATCTCCGGGACGTGCTGGTGAGGCTCCGCGACGCATCGAAAGACAGCCCGCTCCTCCTGCGGCTCTTCCTGCGTGACCCCGCCCTCGTGGGGATCCCCTGGGAGGCGCTCTGCCGGCCGGGAACGACGGAAGGTTTCCTGGGCACCGACCCGAAGATTCTCCTCGCGCGCGGGGTGACATCTCCGGACCCCTGGGAGCCGCGCGACGTCCTAGACGCCGTCCGCGTGCTGGCGATCGCGCCGGGAAGGGACGAGCGGAGCCTCGTGGTCCTGAAAGAGGCCCTCTCGCCATCCATCGAGGCCGGCGAGGTGGAGTGGCTGGATCCGATCGCCGGCCCGCACATCAGCGCTCAGGCACTTTTCGACCGGCTGCGGCGCGGAAAGATCCCTCACGTGCTGCACTGGCTCGGTCACGGCGGCGTGGATCTTTCGGGGAAGCCCGTCCTGCGCGTGGCCGACGACGAGGACGGCGAGGAGGCGTCGATCACCGCAGAGGCCCTGGGGCGCGAGCTCTCCGCGAGCTTCTCCGAGGAGCTGCGCCTCGTGATCCTCGAGGCGTGCGAGGGCGCGAAAGCCGGCGCGTTCGGCAGCGCCGCCGAGATCCTGGCGACCGCCGGCGCGGACGCGGTGGTGGCCCACCTCTGGCCGGTGAAGGCGGACGTGGCGCGCCTCTGCTCGTTTCAGATCTACCGGTCCCTCACGGGCGCGGAGCGAGGCCTCGGCGACATCGGCGCGAGCGTGGCGGCGGCGCGCAGGACGCTGCTCGCGCAGAGCGCCGAGGCGTTCTCTCCCATCCTCTTCCTGCGCGGCACGGGGTCGGCCATCTTCGACTTCGGCGAGCGGCGCGTCTCCCGGCAACGCGCGCGGCGGAGCTCGCGGGGTCTCTCGCCCGCGCTGCAAAGCCTGCTCGAGAGGCCATTCACGATGGTGCTCGGCGATTTCGAGGAAGACCGCGCCGCGCTGAAGGCCGAGCTCCTCTCGTTCATGAAGGAGAGCGGCGATAACGCGCCCGAGGCCCTCTCACTGAGCGCGCTTACGCAGCGGTGCGCGCTCAGGTTCGGGCAGGAGAGCTTGCACGTGCTCTTCCAGCAAGCGCTCATGGCCTCCCTCGAGGAGCCGGTCTCGCCGCTCGCCCGAGCGCTGGCGCGCCTCATCGCTCCCGGGGTCCACATCACGCTCCTCTGGCGGCCGCACATGGAGCGCGCCATCGCCGAGGCGCACCCGCAGCGGAACGTGTTCGCCATCCAGCCTTCGCTGCTGGGCACGGGCGGCAAGCCGCTCGTGGTGAAGCGCGCCGCCGGGGCCGCCGCGTGGAAGATGGAGCCCGTCCTCCCGAGGCGGTTCGATCTCGACAGCGATGTCATGATCCTGCGCCTCTACGGGGGATATTCGGCCGGGCCCCTCCCCATCTTCTCCCACCCCGTGCTCACCGAGGACGATCACATCCACGGTCTGCTCGGGGCCCTCGGGGTCGACCCTCCGGTGTGGATGGAGGAGCTGCTCGCGCGGCCGCGCGTTCAGCCGGGCCTCTTCGTCGGGCTCTCGGCGCTGGACTTTCGCCACCGCATGCTGCTGCGCTGGCTCTACGATCAACGGCAGGCGCCGAGCGACAGCCTGGCGATCTTGACGCCGGACGCCGACCGCGGCGAGCCCGAGATCTGGGAGACCGGCTGCGGGCTCCCGGGCGGCGGGCGCATCGCTTCGGTCATCGAGGATCCAGAGCTCGTCGCGCAGCTCGAGGCGTTCAGCCCCGACGAGGGGTCATGAGCGGGAGCAAGCCGCCGGAGGGCGCGCCGGCGGACGAACCGCCCGGCAGCCGATCCCCGCCCGCCGTCGGCTCGCTCACGGCCGCGGACGCGGCGGAGCGCACAGGCGTCTTCCCCTCGCCGAACCCGTTCCCCGGCCCGCGGCCGTACCGCGCCGCCGATCGCGATCGATTCCACGGTCGCGAAGAGCTCTCGTACCGCCTTGAAGCGAGCGTCCTTGCCAACCGCTGCGTGACCGTCTACGGGCCGTCTGGAGCGGGCAAGTCATCGCTCATGCAGGCGTCGGCGATCCCGGCGCTCGTCGACTCGCAGCGGATCCGCGTCGTGCGGATCGACGCCTGGCCCGAGGACAAGGAGCCCACGGAATGGCTCGCGGACGCGGTCTACTCCGCTCTCTCATTCGGTGAGCGGCCGCCCGACCTGCCGGCCGAAGAGGCATTGTTGTCGGCCGCGCAGCGCGCCGCGCGCAAGTCGCCCCGGATCGTGCTCTTGTATCTCGACCAGATCGAGCAGCTCCTTTATCCGAGCCGGAGCACGACCGAGGTGGAGGCGTTCTTCGCCGCGTTGAATCGCCTCGTGGACACGCCGCTCCGCGGCCTGCGCGTGGTGCTCTTGCTCCGCGAGGATTACCTCGGTCGCTTCCGCGATCGGCTGCGCGAGCACCGCCGGCTGTTGAGCCACGGTTTCCGCGTCGGCCCGCTCACCGTGGCCGAGCTCTCCGAGGCGGTTTGCAAGGCCGCGGCCGGCGGGCGGCCGCCGCAGACCTGGGAGCTCCAGCCGATGCGCGCGCTCATGCTCCAGGTGCGCATGCCCGGCCAGGCGGAGTCGGACGAGGCCGAGGCGCAGGCCGCCTACGCGCAGATCGTCTGCCGGGCGCTGTTCCAGCAGCGGGCGCAGGGCGGCGACGCGGCGGCGCAGGAGGCCGTCGAGGCCGAGCCGATCCTGCGCCGATACCTGGAGGCGACGCTCGACGATCTCGGCGCGCTCAGCGCGGCGGCGCGGCGCCTCCTGGAGGATCACCTCGTCACGGCGGACGGCAGCCGCACGCTGCGCACCGAGAAGGAACTGCTCCGGCTCTTGCCGGCCGAGGAACTCGGGCCGATCCTCAAGGCGCTCGAGGGCGCCGCCATCCTCCACGCCGAGGAGCACCAGGGCAGCCGCTATTTCGAGATCGGGCACGACTGGCTGGCGCGCCGGGTCTCCGAGGCGCGGCAGCAGCGCGAGCTTGAGGAGGAGCAGCGCCGCCGCGAAGAAGCGCAGCGCCGCCGCGAGGAAGAGCAGGAGAGGGAGCTCGCGCGCGAGCGCAGGGAGGCGGAGCGGCGGTTGGCTGAGGCGCGGGCGCAGCGGCGCTTCTTCGCGGCCCTGGCCTTCGTGGCGGTCGTGGTGGCGGCGGGCGCCCTCTGGAGCCTCTATGCCTTTCGCCAGCGAGAGGCCGCCCAGACCTCGTTGAGGGACGCCCGGACGGCCGAGGCGATCGCCAAGGACAAGGAGATCGAAGCCTCCGACGCGCGCCTGCTCGCGGGCTTTCGCGAGCTCAAGAACAGCGGCCAGATCGCGTGGGCCATCAAGCTCTTGCCGGAGGTGCAGCGGCCCGAGGCCGCGCGCGGCTGGATCGCGCTCGCGAGCGACGCGCTCGGCCAGAATGCGCTGTTCGTCACGCTCCGCGGCCACGAGCAGCCGCTGCGCGCGGCCGTGTGGAGCCATGATGGCCTGCGGGTCCTGTCTGCGTCCGACGACGGGCCGGCGAGACTCTGGAACGCCGGCGGAATGGGCGATCCCGTCGTGTTCTCCGGGCACGGGGGGCGGGTCAACGCGGTGGCCTTCAGCCGCGACGACCAGCGCGTGCTCACCGCCTCGGAGGACGGGACAGTGCGCCTCTGGGGCGCCGGCGGCGAGCAGATCGAGGGGCTCGACGCTGGAGCCGGGCCGGTGCGCCGCGCCGCGTGGAGCCCCGACGGCGCCCGTGTGGTGACGGCCTCGGCCGATCACATTGCCCGCGTCCACAGCGTCGCCGCCGGGGGCGGCGTGGTCGAGCTGAGAGGCCACACGGGAGCGCTGAGCGTGGCTGTCTTCTTCGATGACGGAGCGCGCGTGCTCACCGCGTCGGAGGACGGGACCGCGCGTGTCTGGGCGGCCGACGGCACCGGGCAGCCGGTGATCCTGAAGGGGCCGGATGCCAAGGTCCTTTTTGCCGCGCCGAACCCCGATGGGACCCGCGTCCTGACCGCGTGGAGCGACGGTGTCGCTCGGGTCTTCGCCGCTTCGGGCAAGGGGAAACCGATCGAGCTCGAGGGCCACCAAGGCAGCGTCCTCTACGCCGCGTGGAGCCATGACGGCGCGCGCGTCGCCACCGCGTCGGACGACAAGACAGCCCGGATCTGGAGCGCCGACGGCACCGGACAGCCGGTCGTCCTCGCGGGGCATGGCCGCGCCGTCACCTTCGTGGCCTTCCGGCCGGACGGCAGGTACGTCGCTACGGCCTCGCTCGACCAGACCGCGCGCCTCTGGCCGTCGGAGGGAGGCAAGGACCTCGTCCTCGCCGGGCATGATGGCCCGGTGCTGTCAGCCGCGTGGAGCCCGGATGGAACACGCGTGCTCACCGCCGCGGCGCCGCAGGTGGGGGGCCCTTCGCGAGACAACACGGTCCGGATCTGGCGGCCCACGCTGCTCGAATCGTTGCCGCGCGAGCGCCGCGTGTTCTACCACTCGGCGGATATAGGCGCCGGCGCCGAGCTCGTCGCCTCCGCTTACGACGACCGCGCCGTGCGCGTGTGGCGACCGGACGGCACCGGCGTGAACGTCGTGCTCCCGAAGCAGGATGCATGGATTGCGGGTGCGGCCTTGAGCCCTGACGGCGCGCGCGTTGCCGCGGTGTGCTTCGACGGCGTTACGCGCATCGTCCGCGTGGACGGCAAAGGAGAGCCCGTGTCGATCCTGGGCCACGCGGCCGCCGTGCGCGCCGCCGCGTGGAGCCCGGATGGAACGCGCCTCGTCACGGTATCGGACGACCGGGATGCGCGCGTCGTCTCCGTGGACGGCACGGGGAGTGCTCGGGTGCTGTCCGGGCACACCGACGGTCTCACCTCGGCGATGTGGAGCCCTGACGGGGCGCGCATCGTCACCACGTCGATGGACCACACGGCGCGCGTCTGGCAGGCTTCGGGGGGCCAGCAGCCCCTGGTGTTCAAAGGGCACGAAGGCGCCGTGTACAGCGCGGCGTGGAGCCCTGACGGGTCGCGCATCGTCACCGGATCCGAGGATGGCACCGTCCAGGTCTGGGACGCGACGAGCGGCGCGGTCGTGGCGTCGTTCGATCGTGGCGTCGCCGTCCTCCAGGCGGTCTGGAGCCCCGGCGGCGAGCGGATCGCCTTCTCGTTGCGGCACGGCGGCATCCTCGTGTGGGGCCTCGACGGGCGGGACCTCCTGCTCGACACGCAGGCGGCGATCATCGCGGTGACCTTCCTCGACGGCGGGAAGCGGCTCTTCACCGTCGCGGCCGACAATACCTCCCGCACCTTCACGATCGACGCCGCCGAACTCCGGCGGGAGCTCCACTCGAGCAATGCGGATTGCCTTCCTGCGAGCTTGCGAATGCTTCATCTCGGCGAGCCGCCGGACAGAGCGGCGGAGCGTCATACGGCGTGCGAGCGCGAGCATTCGAGGGCACCGTCCTTGGGGGAGGGTCAGGGACCATGAGCGTCGCGACCAGCGTGCGAGTCCTTCGCGGAGGCACGATCGTCGCGGCGGCGGCGATGTGCCTTGTCGCCTGTGAGCGGCCGTCGCCGAGCGCCGGCAGCGGCGCGCCGGCGGGTTCGAGCGCGGCCAATGGCGCGCCGCCCAGTGTCGCGGCTCGCCCCGAGATGGCCGTCCTCGGGGCGGACGAGCGCCGGGTGCCCCTCCTCGTGGTGCCCGGCGACGCCCTGGTGGAGGTGGACGGCCAGCCGGCGTATCGCCGGAACGGGGCGATCGACCTCACTGGCAAAGTCGGCGACGTGCGCCGCGTGCGCGTGTGGAAGGGCGCGAAGGCGGCGCCGGAGAAGGCCGTGACCATTCAAGAGACCCAGCCCTCGCCGCCGCTCGTAGACCTGAACGAGGCCCCACCGCCGAGACCTGCCGCGAAGGCGCCGAAGAGACCGGCGCGCTTCGGCGGATTCGATGACGGCTGATGTCACCGGTGGCGTGACGGCAGGATGATCGGAAGGAGGGCAGAGGTTGTGCGTCTATTTCATGCGAGAACGATGGCCGGCTGGATTCTCGCGCTGGGGCTGCTCGACTTCGGCGCAAGGGCGGCGCCGCCTGCACCACCGGGCAAAATACCGCAAGCGGCTGTCTCCAGCGAGGAGGCCGAAGCTCGCGCGCAATTCGAAGAGGGCGTCGCGCACTTTGACAAGCAAGAGTACCGCGAGGCGATGGAGGCGTTTCGCAGGTCGCTCTGGCTCAAGAAGAACCGGAACACCATGGGCTATATCGCCTCCTGCCTCAAGCAGCTCGGCCAATACGACGACGCGCTGGAACAGTACGAGGAGATGCGCCGCGAGTATCCGAAGCTGCCTGCGAAGATAGAGGCGATCGTGGCGGCGGACATGGCGGAGCTATCGGGCCTGGTGGGGACGCTGGCGGTGGCGGGAGACGCGCCGGCCGGGGCGTCGCTGTTCGTTGACGATCGCCTGCGCGGCAAGCTGCCCTTGGACATGCCGCTGCGGGTGAGCGCGGGCAGCCGGGCCGTCCGTGTGGAGAAAGAGGGCTTCGCGCCGCTCACGACGACCGTGCAGGTCAGGGCCGGAAAGGAGAACGTGGCAGAGCTCGTGGCGACAGCGCGGAAGGGGCGGCTCGTGGTGAACGAGAAGCACAACTGGGTCCTTCATGTCGAGCTGGACGGCAAGGAGGTCGGGGTGACGCCCTGGGAAGGGCTGGTGAATGTCGGGGAGCACAAAGTGCGGTTGCACGGGTTCATGGGGGTGGAGGCGCTGGCCGCGTGCGAGGTGCCCGCGACGGCGGCAAAGGAGGGGGCGAAGGTGGCCTCGAGCGTCGCAGCTACGTCGGTGAGACTGTACGAGGAGACCCGAGTGGTTCTGGGGGCGGAGGAGCAAGATGCGTTGCTGCGGGTCGAATCGGCGCCGGCGGGGGCGACGGTGAGGATCGATTTGAAGGAGGTGGGCAAAGCGCCGTGGGAGGGGCGGCTCCCGCTGGGGGAGCATGTGGTCGAGGTGAGCGCGGGCGGGTTCTTCTCCGCAAGGCGAGCGGTGCGGCTCGAGCGGCGCAAGCAGCGGGAGCTGTCGGTATCGCTGGAGCGGCAGCCAGACCTTCTGGCCGAGGCGCGCGCCGCGAGGAACAGGAAGATCGGCGTGGGGTTGGCCTACGGCGTGGGGGTGGCGGGGCTCGGGGTGTTTGCCGTGGCCGGCGGGCTGGCGCTCGGCAAGCTCAATGAGCTTGACGAGCGTTGTCCGAACAAGCAGTGCCCGTCCACCGAGGCAGGGAACCAGCGCGCCGCGGCGGCCCTGGGGACGACGGCGACCGTCGGTCTCGTGGTGGGGGGGCTCGGGGCGGCGGCGGGGACGGCCGTGCTGCTGCTCACGCGGCCCGGGGATGGTGAACAGCGCGCCGGGCCGAGCGTGAGCGCGGGCGTGGGGCTCGGGGGCTTCGAGGTGAAAGGGAGATTCTGATGGGCCAGCGAAGAAAGGGAGGGAGCTCGCGCGGCGTCCAGATCGTGGGAGTGTTCCTCGTCAGCTTTGTCCTGTGGGCGTGCAACGGTGTGCTGGGGATCGACGATTTCAAGTCGTCCGAGTGCGAAGAAGGAGTCAGACAGTGCAGCGGCGATTGGCCCCAGGTCTGTACCATGGGACGATGGCAGAACGAGGCCGCCTGCGGTGGCCAGATATGCAGTGACGGGGAGTGCGTCCCCGCATGCAACGACGGCGCGAGGCGGTGCAGCGGCCAGCTGCCCCAGATCTGCGCGGAGGGGCGATGGCAGGACGCACCGGAGGCCCCGTGCGCTAGTCAGATGTGCAGTGGCGGCCAGTGCGTCCCGGTGTGCGACGATGGCGACAGGCAGTGCAGCGGCCAGCAGCCCCAGACCTGCACGGCGGGGGAATGGCAGGACGACCCAGATGGCCCGTGCGTGGACCAGACGTGCAAGGACGGTGTGTGTACGGGTGATTGTGCTCCCGGGAGCAAGCGATGCCAGGGCCTCACGCCCCAGGCGTGTGACGAGAAGGGGCAATGGGAAAGCACGCGAGAACCGTGCGACTTAATTTCTGGGTATCATTGCTCGGGCGGCGAATGCGTACAGAACTGTACGCGAGGGGACTTGCAGTGCTCGGGAAACATCCCGCAGTACTGCGATGCGGACGGGAGCTGGCAGAACAGGGGTCCCACGTGCGATCCCTGTGTCGGTTGTGATCCAGCCACCGCTGCCTGCAAGACCAGCGGCCCCGTGATCTGTGCCGCGGCGGAGAGCTGCGGTAATGGAACCTGCATCTGTAGAAAGCCCGGGTTCAGCGGCGAGCGGTTGTTGCCTGCGGGTCGAGCTCCCCGGTCGGTTGCGGTCGAGGACCTGAATGGCGACGGCAAGCCCGACCTCGCCGTCGCGAACGAAGGCAGCGACAGCGTGAGCGTGCTGCTCAACAACGGCGGCGGCACCTTCGGCCCCAAGCTCGACTACCCCACGGGTGGTGGCCCCTACTCGATTGCGGCCGAGGACCTGAACGGTGACGGCAGGCCCGACCTCGCCGTCGCGAACGCTTCCAGCAACACCGTGAGCGTGCTGCTCAACAACGGTGGCGGCACCTTCGGCCCCAAGCTCGACTACCCCACGGGTGGTGGCCCCTACTCGATTGCGGCCGAGGACCTGAACGGTGACGGCAGGCCCGACCTCGCCGTCGCGAACTTGGCCAGCGCCAGCGTGAGCGTGCTGCTCAACAACGGCGACGGCACCTTCGCCCCCAAGCTCGACTACCCCACGGGCGATCGCCCCTTCTCGGTTGCGGCCGCGGACCTGAACGGCGACGGCCAGCCCGACCTCGCCGTCGCGAACTTCGACAGCGACAGGGTGGGCGTGCTGCTCAACAACGGCGACGGCACCTTCGCCCCCAAGCTCGACTACCCCACGGGCGATCGCCCCGTCTCGGTTGCGGCCGCGGACCTGAACGGCGACGGCCAGCCCGACCTCGCCGTCGCGAACATCGGTAGCGACACCGTGAGCGTGCTGCTCAACTACGGCAACGGCACCTTCGCCCCCAAGCTCGACTACCCCACGGGCGATCGCCCCGTCTCGGTTGCGGCCGCGGACCTGAACGGCGACGGCCAGCCCGACCTCGCCGTCGCGAACGGCGACAGCGACAGCGTGAGCGTGCTGCTCAACAACGGCGACGGCACCTTCGCCCCAAAGCTCGACTACCCCACGGGCGTTAGCCCCTACTCGGTTGCGGCCGCGGACCTGAACGGCGACGGCCAGCCCGACCTCGCCGTCGCGAACGGCCACAGCGACACCGTGAGCGTGCTGCTCAACAGCGGCAACGGCACCTTCGCCCCCCAGCTCGACTACCCCACGGGCGATCTCCCCTGGTCGGTTGCGGCCGCGGACCTGAACGGCGACGGCCAGCCCGACCTCGCCGTCGCGAACGCTTTCAGCAACACCGTGAGCGTGCTGCTCAACAACGGCGACGGCACCTTCGCCCCAAAGCTCGACTACCCCACGGGCGTTAGCCCCTACTCGGTTGCGGCCGCGGACCTGAACGGCGACGGCCAGCCCGACCTCGCCGTCGCGAACGGCGACAGCGACACCGTGAGCGTGCTGCTCAACAGCGGCAACGGCACCTTCGCCCCCAAGCTCGACTACCTCACGGGCGATGGCCTCCGCTCGGTTGCGGCCGCGGACCTGAACGGCGACGGCAAGCCCGACCTCGCCGTCGCGAACTACGAAAGCGACAGCGTGGGCGTGCTGCTCAACAACGGCAACGGCACCTTCGCCCCCAAGCTCGACTACCCCACGGGCGATGGCCCCCTCTCGGTTGCGGCCGCGGACCTGAACGGCGACGGCAAGCCCGACCTCGCCGTCGCGAATGATTACAGCGCCACCGTGAGCGTGCTGCTCAACAACGGCAACGGCACCTTCGCCCCCAAGCTCGACTACCCCACGGGCGATGGCCCCCGCTCGGTTGCGGCCGCGGACCTGAACGGCGACGGCAAGCCCGACCTCGCCGTCACGATCTACGGCAGCGTGGGAGTGCTGCTCAGCAACGGCGACGGCACCTTCGCCCCAAAGCTCGACTACCCCACGGGCGAGGCCTCCGTCTCGGTTGCGGCCGCGGACCTGAACGGCGACGGCAAGCCCGACCTCGCCGTCGTCGCGTACTTCATCAGTGACAGCATGAGCGTGATGAGCGTGCTGCTCAACAACGGCAACGGCACCTTTGCCCCCAAGCTCGACTACCCCACGGCCGCTGGCTCCCGCTCGGTTGCGGCCGCGGACCTGAACGGCGACGGCAAGCCCGATCTCGCCGTCGCGAACTCCGAGAGCGACACCGTGAGCGTGCTCCCCAACATCTGCCGTCCATAGCGCCGCCACGCCGTAGGCACGTCGCTGGCCGCACACTATGCCAGTCTCGCCGCGCTTTGTTTGTGCCGGCCCCGCACCAGCGCGCCCCGGCAGAGCCCGACCCGGGTGCTGCAAGACCGTCTGCCGATCGAGACCAGCCTGAGGCCTAGGAGAAACCAACGGTCTCGGACACGTTCAGCGCACAGCTCGACCTCTTCCAGCCTCTGGCGGCTGTTGTGGCCACAGCACCTCGCCGGTCGTGAGGCGCGACCTTTCGAGGGGTTCTGCGGGTCTTGATCCCAGTCGACAGCAGGCGGCGGGCATGTCGGACATGGGCCGGTGCCTGGCCGAGCAGGCGGCGGGCATGTCGGACATGGGCCGGTGCCTGGACGGGCAGGCGGCGGGCATGTCGACACATGGGTGGGTGCCTGGCCGAACAGGCGGTGGGAATGTCGAGACATGGGCGGGTGCCTGACCGAGCAGGGGGCAGGCATGTCGGACATGGGCGGGCGTCTGACCGAGCAGGCGACGGGCATGTCGAGACATGGGCGGGTGCCTGCCGCGCAGCACCCCGCCCATGTCGCCGGCGTGATGCGCGCTACAAATCCGGGTCGCTGACCACGACCGGCTCTTCCGGCGCCGGCTCAACCGGCGCCGTGGGCTGGCCTGGCGCCGTGGGGGCGCCCGGCGCTGGCGCCGCGGGGGCTCCCGGCGCCGGCGTTGGCGCCGGCACCGCGCGCCCGCGCCCACCCCGCTCCCGGTCGGCGTTCAGCTTGTCGATGTACGCGAACAGCCGCGCCTCATGATCCGCCGGCAGCCTGCTGCCCTCTTCCTGGATCTCGTCCCGGAGCGCCTCCCTGAACCGCCCCAGCAGCCCCACCACCGCGCCGCGGAGCGGCCCCGTGGCCGCCGCGTTCTCCCCCGTCGCGAGCAGCGTCGCGCGCCTGCGCAGCAGCTTGTCGATCTCGTCCCCGGCGCTGACGAACGCCTTGACCCACTCGTGCAGGCTACCCCCACCGGGCGTGGCGACGGCCTTCAGCTCCGCCTTGAGCCGGGTCAGCTCGGGCCGGTTGTCGAGCGCCGCCGACGCCTCGTCCGCATACGGCGCGCGGAGCACGTCGAGCTTCGGGACGAACGCCTGCTGCGCGGCGGCGGCCGCTGCCTTGATCTCCCGCGCCACCGAGGGGTGCGCCTCGATGGCCTTGCAGAGGAAGAAGATCGCCGCCCCGATTCCGTCGTGCCGGACGTCGGCTTCGGAGAGCTCCCGGGCGAGCGGCGCCTGCGTACCCGCGGCGTCGGGGATCGCCTCGATCTCCTTCTGCTTCGACCTGAGCCGCGGCTCGTACAGCCTGCCCGTGGCCGACAAGCGCAGCTCGTCGGCCCTCTCGTCGAGCAGGTCGCGCAGGGCGAGCTTCAGGCCTCCTATCGTGAGATTGCGCAAGGTCACCTCCGTGAATGGCGTGGTCGCCCGTCCCCGCGCCGCTCGCGCGGTCGAGGGGCGAGCCATGGATGGTTATCGGAACGGAGCACGATAACGGAGGTAACCGCAGCTGGGTAAGCTGAATTCGATGTCGGAATCTGGCGATCCGGCACGATGCGCCGGAATCGTGCTGTGGAGCGGGCGCTCAGGGCGCTCTGCATGGCACGCCCGAGGGGCGATACCTGCGCCGCGGCTCCCTGCGCCGCGGCCCCCCCCCGCGCGCCCTGCGTCCTACGCCGTCTTCAGCTCCGTCGTGCAGTGCCCGCAGCGCACGGCCTTGATGGGGATGCTCATCGCGCACTCGGGGCAATCTTTCGTCGTCGCCGCCTCTTCCTCGTGCTTCCGGTGGAGCTTCCCCATGAGCCGGATGATCATGAACACGCTGAACGCGACGATGATGAAGCTCACCAGGTTGTTGATGACGACGCCGTACTGGAGCAGCACCGCCCCGGCCTTCACCATCTCCTCGGGGTTCGCGTAGGGTCCCGGCCCACTCGGGTGCTTGAGCACGATGTAATGCCGGCTGAAATCGATGCCTCCGGTCAGCAGGCCTATCGGCGGCATGATCAGATGATCGACGAGCGACTTCACGATGGTGCCGAACGCCGCGCCGATGACGACGCCGACCGCCATGTCGACGACGTTGCCGCGGATCGCGAACTTCTTGAAATCTTCCCAGAACATGCCTCTTCTCCGATTTCCGAGGGTTGCTCACCCCGGGTCACGCCCCCGGCCCCCCATCATTGCCTCTACCGCTCGCGCCCCGTGGCGACCTGGCCGTGGCCGAAAATTCCGCGCTCGAAGCACGAAGGGTGCCGCTGAGCCCGTCCGATTGGCCCTCGTGCAGTCTTGCGGTCCGCCATTCACCAGCCTGCTCGCCCGCTATGGCCGCATTGCCCCACGCGTATTCACGCCCGGCCGGCCGCTCTGCCTCGGTCAAGATCGCCACACCTGAGGCACAAAGCATCACGCATGCCGAATTTCGCCGCGACGCTTTCCCCAGCCCGGGGCGGCTCTCGTAGGATGTGCACCGGATGGACGACCGCGCCATGGACCCCGACGTCGAGGCCGCCCTGCGCCACCGCGCGAAGGCCGAGCTGCGCAAGCGCGCCCGCGCGCTCCGCAATTCCTTCCCCCGCGACGCCATCCTCGAGCGCTCGCGCCGCATCCAGCGCGCCCTCGCCGAGCTCCCGGCCGTCGCCTCGGCCCGCCGGGTCGCGCTCTTCTACCCGATCGAGGACCGCAACGAGGTCGACCTCCGCGAGCTCGACCCCTTGCTCCGCACCCGCGGCATCCGCGTGGCGTACCCCGCGATCGACCCCGAGTCGCGCGCGATGACCTTCCGCTTCGTCGCCGACCCGGAGGCCATGGAGGAGCGCGGCCTCGGCTTCCGCGAGCCGTCCCCTTCCGACGAGGAGGCCTCGGAGCTCGACGTCATCGTCGTGCCCGCGCTCCAGATCGACCCGCGCGGCCACCGCATCGGCTACGGCGCCGGCTTCTACGACCGCACGTTGCCGCGCTTCTGCCCCCCGGCGCACGCGGTCGGCGTCGCCTTCGACTTCCAGCTCATCGCCGAGGTGCCGTCCACCAAGGACGACGTCCCGCTCGCGACCGTCGTGACCGACGCCCGCGTGCTCGCCGCCGATCCCGGCTGACGCCCCCGCCCCCGTCGCCGTCCCCGCACCCGGCCAGGGCCCCGCCGTATCGGCCAGCACCGCCTCGCCGGTCCCGGCTAGCGCGCGCGCCCCCTCCGCGGATAACGTGCGCCCCCTCGATCCCGCATAGGATGCCCGAGGAGCTGCCCCGAGGAACCAGGTAGTGGTGGAACAGGAGACCGCGAGCGACAGGGCCACCCTCATCGCGGCGATCGCGTCCGGCGCGATGATCGCCCAGCAGGTCGCCGGCCGGGCGACCCGCGACGCCCTCTTCCTCGCCAGCTTCGGCGCCGCCGGCGTCCCCAGGGCCATGGCCGCCGGCGCGGTGCTGTCGTTCGCCGCCGTCCTCTTGCTCTCGCGCGCCCTCCTCCGGTTCTCCCCCGCGCGTGTCGTCCCCGCCACCTTCGCCGCGAGCGCCGCCCTGCTCGCCCTGGAGTGGGCGCTCGCCCTCCGCTCGCTCGCCGCCGCGGCCCTGGTCTTCTACCTCCACGTCGCCGTCTTCGGCGCGACCCTCATCTCCGCCTACTGGTCGCTCGTCAACGAGCGCTTCGACCCCCACACCGCCCGCCTCTCCATGGGGCGCATCGCCGGCGGCGGCACGCTCGGCGGCGTGATCGGCGGCCTGTTCGCCTGGCGCGCCGGCCGCTTCATGGACGCGCCGACCATGCTCCTCGCCCTCGCCGGGACGAGCGCGCTGACCGCCTGGGCCACCCACCGGCTCGGCGCGAGCCTCCCGCTCGCGTCCGGCGCCGCGGGCCTCCCGTACGCGTCCGGCGCCGCGGGCAACGAGGAGGCCCGCGCCGGCGCGGCCGCCAGCGCCGCCGCCGGCGGCATGGGGCTCGGCGCCCTGCGCGACAACAGCCACCTCCGCGACCTCGCTCTGCTCGTCGGCCTCGGCGCCGTCAGCGGCGCCCTCTTCGACGTCGCCCTCAGCGCCGAGGCCGCCGCCGTCATGCGCGACCGCAACGAGCTGCTCTCGTTCTTTGCGCTCTTCCACCTCGCGGTCAGCCTGCTCTCGTTCGTCGTGCAGTCGCTCGCCGCGACCCTCTCGCTCGACCGGCTCGGGCTCGCCGCCACCATCGGCATCCTCCCCGCCGCCGTGCTCGCGAGCTCGCTCTCCGTCGTGGTCGCGCCGCGGCTCTGGGCCGCCGCCATCGTCCGCTCGACCGAGGCCGTGCTCCGGAACTCCCTCTTCCGGTCGGGCTACGAGCTGCTCTACACGCCGCTCTCCCCCGACCAGAAGCGGTCGGTCAAGACGCTCATCGACGTCGGCTTCGACCGCATCGGCACCGCCGCGGGCAGCGGCCTCGCGATGCTCCTGCTCGCGGTCTCGCCCGGCGGATCGCTGCCGCTGCTCCTCGGCCTCGGGTGCGCCGCCGCCGGGGTCACGCTGCTCTTCACGCCGCGGCTGCACCGCGGCTACGTCGCCGCGCTCGAGGGCAGCCTGCTCTCCGGCGCCGTCTCGCTCGACCCCCAGTACGTGGTCGACGCGACCACCCGCCGCACCCTGAGCGGCACCGTCGACGCGCTCAGCCGCGACAAGGTCCTCGCCGAGCTCGCCGCGCTCCGCAAGGTCGCGCCGGGGGGGCGCGCCGCGGCCGCCCCCGGCGACGGCGAGCGCATGTCGTACGCGGGCACCTCCGGCCCGATCAGCCGCGGCGCCGGGCCGATCAGCCGCGGCGCCGGCCCGCGGTCGGCCGACGGCCGCGACCCCGGCGCCGGCGCGCGAGCGGCCGAGGCCCGCGTGTTCGCCGAGGGGCCGCTCTCCGCGAGGGCGGCGTCCGCGGCGCTCGCGGCCGATCCGGTGCTCGCGGCCACGGCCGACCTCCGCTCCGGCGACCCCGAGCGCGTCCGCAGGGCGCTCGCCGGCGAGCTCGCGCCCGCGCTCGTCCCCCACGTCCTCCCGCTCCTCGAGCGCGAGGGGCTGCTCTCGGACGCGATCCGCGCGCTCCGCGGCGTCGCCCCGCGCGCGACCGGCCAGTTGCTCGACGCGCTGCTCGACCCGTCGCTCAGCCTCGCCGTCCGGCGCCGCGTCCCGCGTGTGCTCCAGGCCTGCCCCACGCAGCGGGCCGCGGACGGGCTGATGCTCGGCCTCGCCGACGAGCGCTTCGAGGTGCGTTACCAGTGCGGCGTCGCGCTCGCGCGCCTGCTCCAGCAGCGCGCGCCGATCCACCTGCGGCGCGAGGACGTCATCGAGGCCGCGAAGCGCGAGATCGCGGCCGACCGGCAGGTGTGGGACGCGCAGCCCCCGAACGGGGAGCTCCAGGGCGAGGCGCCGCACCTCACGCGCCTGCTCATCGAGCGGACGAGCCGCAGCCTGGAGCACGTGTTCCGCGTGCTCTCGCTCTGCCTGGAGCGCGAGCCGCTCGAGATCGCCTACCGGGCGCTCCACGCCGACGACCCCCACCTGCGCGGGACCGCGCTCGAGTACCTGGAGAACGTCCTGCCGGAGCCCATCCGCGAGAGCCTCTGGCCGTACCTCGGCGCCCGCCACACCGCCCCCGCCGAGCCGCGCTCCGAGCGGCGCCCCGCCGAGCACGCGCTCGACGAGCTCCGCCGCTCCACCGCGACGATCTCGCGGGCGGCCATCTCCGCCGCGCGCCGGCGCCGGGAACCACGCGCCTGACCCGCAGTGCGCCCGACCCGCCGGCGCCGGCGGCGGGAACCACGCGCTGACCCGCCGCACACGGCGCGACAAAAAGAAAAAGCGTCGCCGGGGCCCGGGGGGGGAAGGCCACACCAGCAACGCTGCTCCAGGATGAAGCAGCTAACGTGCCAGGGCACGAAGGCCAGGAACCTGTGCAGTTCCGCGGAGGTGTCCGGGGCGGACGAGCGGCCGTTGCATTCCTGCGATTGCGGCCTTGCAGGCGCGCAGTGCGCCGGCGGGCGGGGTGCCTGGCCGCGGGGCGGCGGGCTCGCCGCCCCGCGAAGGGCTCAGTGGAGCGGCTCGAGGCGCCGGGCCTTCTGGTCGAGGTGCTCGGCGATGGTGAGCCGGTCGGCGTCGCTCATCACCACGAAGCGGACGGCGAGCAGGTTGTCGCGGTCCCAGATCGGCCGGGCGCGCAGGCGGATCGGGCGCGCGCCGCCGAGGTCGAGCTCGAAGGGGGTGACGGCGGGCAGCGCCCGGCCGGCGAGCGCGGGCGCGCGCTCGACCACCATGCCCGTCGGAGAGAGGTCGATCGCGCGGCACCGGTGCCTGTGGCCGTCGACCAGCGCCGAGACGGGAAAGTCGACCTGAGCGCGCGCACCTTGTCTTCGATCCATGCAGTCCTCTCCTCCTGAGCGGCCTTCGAGCGCCGGCAGCGTAGGCCTGGCCACCCGCCCGGGCCAAACATCGGGCGGGCGGCCCCTGCCCGGGACGGCGCGGCGTGTGCCGCGCGCCGCGCGCAAGGCGGCCTCGGTGCGATATGCTGGGCCGCGAAAGGAAGGTCCGGAGATGCCCACGTGCCGCGAGTGCGACAGCGAGGTCGACGAGCTCAAGACGATCAAGGTCGGAAGCAAGAAGAAGAAGGTCTGTGAGGACTGCGCCGACCGCGCGGCGCAGGAGGGGGCCATCGCCGAGGAGAGCGAGGCGGTCGTGCAGCAGATGATGGGATTCAAGGGGAGGCGCTGACGCCGTAACCGGCCTCCGCCGCGCCGCCCGGCGCGCGGCGAGGCGAGGCGAGGCGAGGCGAAGAGCGCGCCCGCCTCGCGCGTGCGCCGGATCCTTTGCTCGAGCGCCGACCCGCCGCCCTCCTCGGCGCTCTGCCGCCATTTCGTCTCGATCTCGTCAATCCGCAGGCCACCCGGCGCGCCGCCCTGGGAATAACGCTCGAAATGGCGGCGCGGAGGAGCTCCGGGCGCCATTGCGATGACGATCGCGCGCGTCGAACCGCTCGACGTCGTGGTGGTGGCCGCGGGGCTCTCCTCCGCCCCGGCCTCGCTCGAGAGGCCGCCCTGCCGCTGCTGCGGGAAGCCGGGCTGGGATGCAAAAGGATGCGAAACGCCAAGGGCGCCAAGACGCCAAGGGCGCCAAGAAGCAGAGAGATAGGAGGCGAAAATGACGGGACGGCCCTTCCTATCGCTTCTCTTGGCGTCTTGGCGCCCTTGGCGTCTTGGCGTTTTTTCTGCCGATCCCAGGCAACCTCCCGCAGTCGAGCTACCCGCCGGAGAAGAATCGATCCTATCCGACGCCGCCCCGCTGTCGCGGAGAAAGCCGTGACCGCGACGTGAGCGTCCCATCCCGTCGAAACAGGCCCCATGAGCTCGGGATCATGGCCCGGCAGGGACCGGTAAGGGCCATAACCAAAGCTCTCCCGGTGATCCGTCTGCGGCCGTGGTCAGCATGCCGTGGACGAAAGCCCGCCCCCATGAAGATCGCGGTGACCGCGGCGGAACACACCGCGCCACCGCCCGCAGAAAGGCGGCCGGCAGCAGCTCCACCGACACCGCACCACCCGGGATCTCGGCGGTCGACTACGCGGTCAGGTAGGTGAAGGTCGTTGAGCTGCGCGGAAAACGATGCACCCATGAATGCTGCCCAACATTCTCCGGGATTTCGCCCACGCACGCGCCGGCGGGCGACGTTTTCCCTACAGAGGCCCTGCATGGCGGCCAGGCTGCGCAATTCCAGCGGCGCATCGCATTTTTGCAATCTCGATGTGAAAAGCGGCGCTGTGGTGCGACCAAAGTAGCGACAATCAGTCTTTCAAAGCCATTTCATCTTGACGCACCGGGCTGTTCCGGGAATAAGTTGATTCACGAGAGCGCCGGTATCCGCCCCTCTGGTGCTGAATGGATTGCACCGAAGGTTCGCGGCGCGAAGGATCCCAGCGGGAGGCACCTCTCTGCTCCCTGGGTCCTTCGGCCGTAACGGTCCTGTTCACCGCAGGGGTTCGACGACGCCGGGGGAGAAAAGCCAATGAACTCGATGATCAAGAGCTTCGGGTCGCGGTCGTTTGCCGCTGGGAAGTGCATCGCCTCGCTGGCGGCGCTGTCCATCGTCGGTCTCGGCTGCGCGCCGCTCGACGAGGACATCGCCGCGGAAGATCTCGACGCGGAGGAGCAGGCCGCCGGCACGACCTACAAGGTCGGCCCGACGCGGACGTACAAGACGATCACCGAGGTGGCCGGGCGTCTGCAGCCGGGCGACGTGGTGGAGGTCGACGGCAACGCGACCTACGCGGGGAACATCCGGCTCACGAAGTGGGGCACGGCCACGTCGAAGATCACGATCCGCGGCCTGAAGGTGAACGGCAAGCGCCCCCTCCTCCGGGGCGGCACGAACACCATCGAGCTCAACGCGAACCACATCGTGTTCGAGGGCTTCGAGGTGACCGGCGGCTCGTCCCGCTGCATCTTCCACCACGGCCACGACGTCACCATCCGGGACACCGTGGTTCACGACTGCCCCGCACACGGTATCCTCGGCGCCGACGAGGACGCTGGCTCGCTCACCTTGGAGTACGTCGAGGTCTACAAGTGCGGCGCCGGGACGACGAAGCACCCGATCTACATCGGCATGGACCAGACGAAGTACCCGAACGGCGTCTTCCGGATGCAATACTCGTACGTCCATGACGCGAACGGCGGCAATGCCGTGAAGTCGCGCGCGAGCCGGAACGAGATCTATTACAACTGGATCGAGGGCGGGCTTTACAAGGAGCTCGAGCTCATCGGCGCCGACGGGCAGGATCCCGGCCTCGTGCGGGAGGACGGCGATGTGGTCGGCAACGTCTTCCGCAAGACGCACACGCAGTTCGTGGTGCGCGTGGGCGGCGACGGCACCGGCGAGACGAACGGGCGTTATCGGTTCGTGAACAACACGTTCCTGCTCATGCAGGGCTCGAGCGCGGCGATCCACCTGTTCGACGGCATCGAGAGCATCGAGCTGCACAACAACATCTTCCACCGCGTCGGCGGCGGCAGCGTGCAGGTCTTCCGCGACGACGCGAGCTGGACGACGGGCAGCCCGCTGATCAAGGGCGTGAACAACGCGGTGCCGACGGGGACGACGGTGCCCGCCGGCTTCACGGGGACGAAGATCGTGAGCGACCCGGGCTTCACGAACGTGAACGCGCGCGACGTGACGCTGCTCCAGTCGAGCCCGCTCCGGAACGCGGGGGTCAGCTCGACCTCGGGCATCTCGGGGCGCTCGTTCCCGTCGCCGCTGGCGATGCCGCTCTACCACCCGCCGCGCGCGACGCTCCTCGCCGTCGGCTCGGCGCCCCGGCGTCCCAGCGAGGGCGGGGTCGACCTCGGCGCGTTCGAGTACGGCACCGCGCCCGCGACGACGACGCCGACGACGCCCACGACGCCGACCACGCCGACGACGCCCACGACCCCGACGACGCCGGCGGCCTCGTGTCCGGTCGTGGATCCGGGCGAGTGGTCGAACGCGTCGCTGGCCGCCCAGCGGGGCAAGTTCACGGTGAGCTGGGACGTGACGCCGAGCGCGTCGAGGATCGACGGCGTGGTCGGCCTCTCGCGCGGCGCCGCGGACGCCTGGACCGACATGGCGGCGATCGTCATCTTCGACGAGCAGGGCAACGTCCGGGTCCGGAACGGCTCGCGGTACCTCTCGGATCGCGCCTTCACGTACTCCGGCGGCAAGACGTACAAGGTCCGGATGGTCATCGACGTGGCGGCGAAGACCTACTCGGCGTTCATCCAGCCGGCCGGCGGCGCCGAGGTCCAGCTCGCGAACAACTACGCGTTCCGGACCGAGCAGGCGCAGGTCTCGGAGCTCACCAACTGGGCGATGACCCAGACCGTGGCCGGCGCCACCCTGTCGGCCTGCAACTTCGCGATCCGCTGACGGCGAGCGCGCGCCCGGCTCGCGGGCGCGGACGCTGCTTCACGACCCGCTGAACCATCGCTCCTCCGGCGTCGCCGGAGGAGCGATGTCGTTTTGGAGAGCGGGAGAGGAACCGCGAGCGCTGCGTCAGGTCACGTCACGGGTGGAAGCCGCGGCGTAGCACCGGGAAGACGCCGAGGTACAGGTCCGCGTTCTCCGAGACCTCCCCGATGGCGGGCCAGTCGAGATCGGGCCGCATGCCGCCGAGCTCGGCGACCCACCCGTCGTGGTTCTGCTCGACCATCGGCACGTCCTCGACCGTGGGCAGGACCTCGACGGTCCACCTGGCGAGCCCGTAGGACAGCGGCTCGAGCCACCGGGCGCTGGTCGCCCTCGCCTGCGTCAAGAGGTCCGTGATGTCGTCGTCGGAGAGCACGCCGGTGTTCGACGGGTCCGGTCCGCCCAGCGACGCGACGTAGTTGATGCTCCTCCGGATGGGCAGGATGCCGATGCGTGTGTCCTCCTGGACGCCGAGCGGCGGGTTCGTGGTGATGTCGACCTGCACGGGCGACGCGTCCACGGTCACGGTCTGCTCCCGGTAAGAGCCCGTGTAGTCGTACGGCGGCGACTCGGTGCCGAGCCCGACGCCGATGAACCAGTCGCTCACGTTGCGATGCTGGGGCTGGGAGAACGCGGCCTGGCGAGGGGAGGATGGCTGAACCGGTTCATTCAGGGAGCGCCTAATGAACGGATCAGGGCATTCGAGGGGTGCCGCGTTCGCCGGGCCAGGGGCGGCCCGCGCTCATTGGAAGCGCGCGGAGCCGCGCTGGTCTGCTGCTGCGCGCGCGAGGGGGCGCGCGATCAGTGCGTGGTCGAGCCGCCGAGCGTGCCCGCGATGCCTTCCGAGGAGGACGCGGACGCGGTGACCGACGACGTGCAGGCGTCGCACGTGGTGCTCTGGAGGTAGCTCTGGAGCACGTTCTTGCGGTGGGGGAGGAACGTCTCCACGAGCGGCTTCGAGAGCACCGAGTTCTCGTCGACGTGCACGAACGAGAAGGCCGACAGGTGCTGCGGCCACGTGTGGAAGCCGCCGAGGTAATCGCCGCTGCTCGTCTGGTGGCACCCGCCGCACGACTGCGTCGTGGCGCGGTCGGCCACCTGGACGGCCGAGACGGGGAGGGGCGGCGGCGGGCTCATGCTCGCGACCTCGGCGTTGATCGCCTGGATGAACGTGTTGTTCGCGCCGCCCGCGTTCAGGTGGAACGCGTACTCGTTCTCGGTACCCTGCGAGTTGCTCTGACCCGCGTTGAACAGCTCCGGCGTCTTCATCACGATCTGGTTCACGTTCGAGCCCGCCGGGATGAGCGGCTCGACGCGCGAGATGAAATCGGTCTGGAAGCTCGCCGTGCGGGAGTCCGAGAAGTTGACGTTGAACAGCTCGCCGAAGGGGTTCTCCTTGACCGTGGTCGGCTTGAAGAAGAGCCTGGCCGCGCCGCCGGGCCCGTCGTACGCCTTCTCGAGCTTGAACTCGCGGAGCTGCCAGATCTGGTCGTTCGGGCCGCTCATGAACTGGTTCGTCCGGATCTGGCCGGCGCCCTCGGCGAAGTGGTCCGGGTGGAGCGCCGGAGCGAAGCCGGGGATGCCGTCGTAGTAGAACGTCTCGAGCGCGTTGGCGCGATCGACGGCGTTGTTCGTGCTCGTGAGGTTCGCCCAGAACTCGGCGACGGGGCGGCACGCGGCGATGCCGCACTCGGGGTTCGGGTTCGGGAGCTGGGCCTCCAGGATGATCAGGTTGCGATCGAGGACGCCGGAGGACCGCTTCGCGTAGATGATGCGGTACTCGCCGCAGTGCGCGCCGTCGAGCGGCGCGAGGTCGAAGCGGTTCACGATCGCGACCGGCTTCATGAAATCAGGGTTCGTGGCGGCGCTGTCGAACGGATCGCTCGAGGCGAGCGAGCCCTCGTTCCTGGGGCACTGGACCGGGAACCCGTTGATCGTGGAGCCGTCCGCGTCGCAGTGGATCGCGTCCGGGAAGACGGCGCCCGCGGTGTCGTTCTGCGAGTCCCACCAGCGCTGGTAGAGCTCCAGCGCGCTCGGGCCGGCGCTCGCCGTGGAGAGGAGATGATCGAGGACGGTGTCGAGAGGGAACTTCGCCAGGGCCGCCGCGTCCGTGACGATGAGCGAGCGCTCCAGCGAGATGTTCGGGATCGGGCTGCACGCCAGGGCCTCCTGGCCCTCCTGCGTGAGCTCGAGATCGCCGTCGCCCGCGAGATCGTCGGACGGGGGCCCTGCGGTGCAGGCGCCCATGAAGGAGGCCCCGACCGCGCTGATCGTCGCGATGAGGGAGAGCTTGGAGAAATGGCGGAAGATCATCGATCGCTCCTGTCAAATAGGCTCGAAATTGCCGCACCGGAGTGGGCGAATGGACACGGGCGCTCGTGTTCGCTCTCGGAGCGACCCGGTCGGCGATATAGATAGTCCGCGGACTTCTATTTATCAATCGATGTTAGATCGATTTTGTGATCAAAAGAGTGTTGTGAGAAATGGCACGTCTGGTTCTTCACGCAACTTCATGGAACGAGGGCGCACACGGTCCTGTCGCTGCCGCGAGACGTGGTCTTGCCGCGCGATTGCCGCGACGCGGATGGCCTGTTCGAATGGCCGTGTGACGGGCGCGTCGCCGTCGCCGGATGCCAGGGGCAGCCCCCGGGCGCGGGTCAGCGACTGCCAGGGACGATGTTGGAGATGTGGTGACGGGGAGAGCGCGCGCCTGCGCGGCGAGGCGCAGGCGCTCCGCGAGGCGCGGGCTCAGTGCGTCGTCGAGCCGCCGAGCGTGGGGACCGGCTCGTCGCTGTCCACCGCGAACGCGGCCGCCGGCGGGGAGCACGTGTTCCCGCCCGTGTGCGCCGCGAGGAACGCCTTGAGGACGCCGTCGCGGTGCGGGAGGAACGAATGGGTGAGCGCCTGCGAGAGCTCCCCGTCCTCCCTGACATGGACGAACCGGAACTCCTGCTCGTCCACGGGCTTCTCGGGCTCCTTCCTGGGCCACGTCACGCCGTTGCCGAGCGGCTGTCCGTCGCTCAGCTGATGGCACCCGGCGCACGACTGGGTCGTGGCGCGCGCGGCCACGTCCCAGGGCGAGAAGAGGGTGTCCCGCCCGAGGCGCACGAGCTCGGCCTGGATCCGGTCGCGCAGCTCGAAGTTCCACGGGAAATTGAACGGCGGCTCCAGCTGGAGCGCGTAGTCGTTGTCGCTCCTGACGAGGCTCTCGCCCGCGTTGTAGAGGGCCTGCGTCGAGCCCTTGAGCTGGATGTCGTTGATGTTGGAGCTGAAGGTCGTGAGCTTGTCCACCGACTCCAGGAAGTCGTCCATGAACGACGCCTTGCGGGGGTCGCTGGGGTCGAAGTTCACGCCGAACAGGTCGGCGAAGGGGTTCTCCTCCACCGGGACCGGCTTGACGTGGAGCCGCGGCTGGCCGTTCGGCCCATCTGCGGCCTTCACGAGCTTGAACTCGCGGAGCCCCCAGTCCTGGCCGGGCTGGACCTGCGTGGGAGCGCCGGGGTTGCCCATGAACTGGTTGGTGCGGATCTGGCCCGTGCCGGGCCGGCCTGCGGGGCCGTGGACCGCGTCGGCGTAGTTGTCCGGGTGGAGAACCGGACCGAAGCCGGCGTCGAGCAGGCCGACGGTGAAGAACGTCTCGAGCTCCTGGGCGCGCTCGGCGGCGCTCAGGGTCGGCAGGCGCGCCCAGAACTCGGCGACCGGGAGGCACGCGGCGACGCCGCACTCGGGGTGGGGGTTCGGGAGCTGGGCCTCGAAGATGATCAGGTTGCGGTCGGCCTGGCCGGCCGACTTCTTGCCGTAGACGATCCGGTACTCGCCGCAGTGCGAGCCGTCTTGCGGCGCGAGATCGAAGCGGTTCACGACCGCGAGCGGCTCCATGAAGTCCGGCGAGCTCGGGTCGAACGGATCGCTCGTGGCGAGGCGGCCCTCCCGCCGGGGGCACTGGATCCGGTAGCCGTTGAGCGTGAACCAACCCTCGCTGTGGGTCTGGTCGCTGCAATGGGGGACATCGGTGAACTGAGCCGCCCCATCGGAACGGTTGAAGTAGTCCCACCAGCGCTGGTAGAGATCGAGGGCGGTCTGTTGATCCCCGGTCCCCGCCCTCATGATGAGCTGGTCGAGGACGAACTGGAGCGGGAAGCGGCTGACCGCCAGCGGGTCCGTGGCCTTCGTGAGGATCAGCGAGCGCTGCGTGTCGATGTCCAGCGGGACCGACAGCGCCTGCCCGCCCTCCGCGGCGAGCTCCTCGGCGCCGCCGCCGGCGAGCTCGCCGGGCGCGCTCGCGTCGCCGCACGCGGCCAGAGAGGCGGACGCCGCGACGCACATGACCGCCGCGATGAAGGGGGAAGTGGAGAGATAACGAAGCGACATGGTGGCTCCTGCGCAGGACGGTCGCGTCGGTGGCGCCGACGCGACGCGACCCTTCAGGCGACCTGCCTGATGTTCGGTGAATGTCGGCTTGCCAGGAGGCCCTTCGTCAGAACCGTACGAAGCATGGTTGGTTTCCTGCTGCGCTCGTGAGGGGGAGCGCGAGCAACGCGTGGTTGAGCCGCCGAGCGTGCCCGCGATGCCCTCCGACGAGGGGATCTGAAGCGGTTCACCAACGCGACCGGCGATGTAGATAGTCCGCTGATCTCTCTTTATCAATCGGTGTCAGTCGATTTTGTGATCAAAGCCAGCTTTGTGCGAGAGGGCACATTGGGTCCTTAACACAACTTCATGGAGCGAGGGCGCGCACGATCCTGTCGCTGTCGCGAGACGTGGCCTTGCCGCGCCGTCGTCGCGACGCGGATGCAACGGTGCCGCCGGGCCTCCGCCGAGGGGCCGCGCAGCGCACCACAGGGTTCGTTTTCGTCAGCGTTTCGTCAGCGCATGGGTGACGTGCGACGCAGGGTGAGGCATGCGCCGACCGAGTCCTCTCGGCGGTCTTGATGCCGAGATGCCCTCCGGTCCTTCACGCGATCTCGCGGTGGAGCGAAAAAAATCTCGGAGCCTGTGTGTCGACGGCGTGTCAGGCCCAGCCGCCCGGCGGGCCGAGAGCTGGGCCGCAGCGGAACCGATTAAGTTGGCTGTGGCTGGAAAATTTCGCCCGCGGGGATCAGGCGAGGCCGCTGCGCTGGAGGAGGGCGTCGAGGGTGGGCTCGCGGCCGCGGAAGCTCTTGTAGAGGTCCATCGGGTCCTGGGTGTCGCCGAGCGCGAGGATCTGGCTCCGGAACGCGTCGCCGACCTGCCGGCTGAAGAGGCCCTCCTGCTGGAAGCGGGAGAAGGCGTCGGCGTCGAGCACCTCGGCCCACTTGTACGAGTAGTAGCCGGCGGCGTAGCCCACCGGGCTCGAGAACAGGTGGGAGAAGCCGGCGAGCATGGCGTAGCCCTCGGGCAGCGGGACCGGCGAGTACCGCGACATGACCTCGCGCGCGAACTCGACGGCGTCGCCGCGCTCGGGGGTCCAGTCGATGTGCAGCGCGAGGTCGATCTCGGCGAACCCGAGCTGGCGCATGGTCGCGGCGCCGGCGCGGAACGTGCGCGCCGCGCGCATCCGCTGGAGCAGGGCGTCCGGGATCGGAGCGCCCGTCTCGTGGTGGCGGGCGAACAGGTCGAGCGCCTCCCGCTCCCAGCACCAGTTCTCCATGATCTGCGAGGGCAGCTCGACGAAGTCCCAGGCGACGTTGGTGCCGGCCAGGCTCCGGATCGGCACCCGGCTCGAGGCGTGGTGCATCATGTGCCCGAACTCGTGGAACAACGTCTCGACCTCGCGGTGGTTCAAGAGCGCGGGGCGCCCGCCGACGGGCGGGGTGAAGCTGCCCGCGAGGACCTCGAGGTGGCGCGCGTCGTCGCCGGAGCCGCTCTGCGGGACGCCCGTGACGAGCCCGTGCATCCACGCGCCGTCGCGCTTCTGCTCGCGCGGCGCGAAGTCGAGGTAGAACGCGGCGCTCTGGGCGCCGTCGGCCTCGATCAGCCGGTAGGCGCGGACGCTCCGGTGCCAGGTGGGGGCGTCCTGCCAGGGCTCGATGCGCACGCCGTAGAGGCGGTGGGCGATCTCGAACAGGCCGCTGACGACACGATCCAGCGGGAAATAGGGGCGGAGCGCCTCGTCGTCGAAGTCGTAGCGGGCACGGCGGAGCTTCTCGGCGTAGTAGCTGACGTCCCACGGCGCGATCGGCGGCGCGCCCGGGCCCTCGAGCTCGCGGCGGAAGGCGGCGAGCTCCTCCTTCTCGCGCTCGAAGACGGGCTCGGTGCGCGCGCGCAGCGTGGCGACGAAGCGGCGCGCCTCCGCGCCCGTCTTCGCCATGCGGTCCTCCAGGACCAGGTCGGCGAAGCTCCCGTAGCCGAGCAGCTTCGCCTTCTCGCGGCGGAGCTCGAGGACCCGGCCGATGATCGGGCGGTTGTCGTGGTCGCCCTCGGTCGCACGGGTGTTGAAGGCGCGGTAGAAGCGCTCCCGGACCGAGGCGTCGTCGAGGTAGGTGAGCACCGGGATGTAGCTCGGCGCCTGGAGGGTGAAGCGGTAGCCCTTCACGCCCTTGTCCTCGGCGCTCTGGCGGGCGGCCTCGACCGCGCTCGGCGGCAGGCCGGCGAGGCGGGCGGGGTCCTCGACGACGAACTCGAAGGCGTTCGTCGCGTCGAGCACGTTCTGCGAGAAGCGCAGGGTGAGCGTCGCGAGCTCGACGTCGATCTCGGAGAGGCGCTTCTTGCCGGCGGGCTCGAGCTCGGCGCCGCTGCGCCGGAAGTCGTCGAGGGTCTTCGTGAAGAAGCGGCGCCGGGGGCCGGTCAGCGCCGCGGCCTCGGGCGCGGCCGCGTACGCCTTGAGCGCGCCGTAGACGCCCTCGTTCAGGGCGATGCCGCTCAGGAACTCGCTCACCTCCGGCTGGACGGCGTTGTACGCGGCGCGCAGCTCGGGCGTGGTCGCGGTCGACTCGAGGTGCGAGACGACGTTCATCGCGCGGTCGAGCCGCTCCGTGACACCCTCGAGCGCGCCGAGGGTGTTCTCGTAGGTGCGGGGGCCGGGCGTCGCGACGAGGGCCTCGAGACGGGCGCGGGCGTCCTCGAGCAGCGCGCGCACCGCGGGCTCGACGTGCTCGCTCCGGATGCGATCGAACGGGATCTCGAAGCCGAGAGAGAGCAGGGGATTGTCGGTCGCTACGGTCATTCTCGTTGTCGTTCCTGGTTGGGGGCCTTGGGCCGGCGGAGGCGCACGGCCGGCTCGCTTCGGCCGGCGCGCGTGTGTCCTCCCTTGGTAAAGGCGACCGCCCAGCTTGGCTAGTGCCGGGCGCACGAAGCACGGGAGGCGCGCGGGGGCGCCTGGCGGGCGGAGGTGCGGCCGAGCTGCCCGGCCCGGCGCGAGGGGGCGCGCGGCGCGGCTGCGCGGCGCGGCTAGAGGCCCAGCCAGCGCGCGACCACCGTGGCGAGCACGTCGCTCGTGCCGGAATGGATGCTGCCGCCCAGCGCGTCGTCCACCGCCGACGGGAGACCGCTCTCCTCGAGGTAGCCGGCGCCGCCACGGAGGTGGAGGGCGTCCAGCGCGAACAGAACGGCCGAGTCCGCCGCGTGCCACTTGGCGAGCGCGGCGTCGGCCTGGGCGCGATCGCCCTGATCCAGCGCCCAGGCGGCGCGGTAGATGAGCAGCCGCGAGGTCTCCAGCCGCAGCTTCATCTGCGCGATGCGGTGCGCGACCGCCTGGTGGCGCGCGATCGGCTGGCCGCCGAGCTCGCGCTCGCGGGCGAAACGGACGGCCTCGCCGAGGGCGCGCTCCATGGCGCCGAGACGGAAGGCGAGGATCAGCGCGCGCTCGTAGGTCATCGCGATCTGGAAGACGGCGAGGCCGGCGCCGGCGCGGCCGAGGAGCGCGTCAGGGCCGAGCTCGCAGCCGGAGAACGAGACGGGCGCGAGCCGCGCGCCGCGGAGGCCGGCGGTCGCGAGCGGGGCGCCGGGACGGACGCTCCCGTCGGGCGCGGCGGCCCGGGGGACGAGCAATGCGGTCAGGCCGTGCGCGGTGCGCGTGGCAGAGGTCGCGCGGCCCTCGCCGCCCGCGCGCGCGACCGCGAGGTACACGTCGGCCCGGTCGGCCCAGGTCACGTACCGCTTCTCGCCGGTGAGCCGGTAGCCGCCCGCGGCCGTGCGGTCGGCCGTGGCCTGCACCGCCGCGACGTCCGAGCCGGCGCCGGCCTCGGTCGCCGCGACGGTCGCCACGCAGTCGCCGCACGCCATGCGCGGCAGCCACGCGCGCTGCTGCTCGGCCGTGCCCACCCGGGCGACCAGGAGGGCCACGCCGAAGAGGTGCGCCCCCGCGGCGAGCAGGACGCCGCCGTCGCGCAGCGTCGCGCCGAGGCCCTCGTAGGCGAGCGCCGTCGTGACCAGGTCGAGGCCCTCGCCGCCGAGCGCGCGCGCGATCGGCAAGCCGAGGGCGCCGCCCCGGGCGAGCACACCCATGCGCTCCTCCGGGGCCGCAGCGTCGGCCTCGGCGCCGAGGGCGCACATGCGGTCGGCGACGGCGCGCTGGGCAGGGGTCCATCCGAAGTCCATCGCCGCCCGGATACCAGAGCGCGCGAGGGGCGGGGAGCGATCGATCGAGACCATTGCGCCCAGCGCGCAACCAGCGCGCAACCAGCGCGCGGCCGCGGCCACGGCGGAGCGCGCCTCGGGGCGGCGGCGGAGCGCGCCTCGGGGCCGCGGCTCAGTAGGGGCGCTCGCCGATGTAGTTGCCCGGAGGATCGTAGTTGCAGACCCAGATTTGCCAGGCGTCCCCGCCGAGCGGCGAGCCGCTCGTGCAGTCGGCGACGCCGCAGCCGAGCTCCAGCGAGTCCGCCCACACGACCTGGGTGTAATGGCCGCAGGTGCCGCTGCAGGTGTTGCCCTCAAGATCGTAATCGTCGACCTCGGCGACCCAGGTGGCGACCACCTCGTCCGGTGTGGCCGACGTGTTGCTCGTTGCGTAAAGGTTTTCGCCGTAGTCGGTGTCGCTGTGGTCCCACACGCACTTCTCGGCATAGGCCTGGGCCGCCGCGGCGATCTCCGGCGACCAGGAGAGCGGGCGCAGCGGCGGGTCCGCGGGCGGGTCGACCGCGGCGCGCGCCCGGTTGTGCGCCGCCGTCATGCCGCGTATCGCAGGCGGCTCGCCGCTCGTCTGGCCGCCCGGCCCGCTGCCGCCGGGGCGGTCGTTGCCCTCGACGTCATCGGAAGCGTCCCCGCACGCTGCAGTGAGGACGAGCGCGAGAGGGAACAGCGCGACTATGCAAAGCTGTGGGCGGAGCGTCTTCACGGGCCGATTGTCCTATGGTTCCGCCGGGCTCCGCAACGGGTATCCGCGGAGCGGCCATGACGCTCCTCGACAGACCATGTGCGCGACTGCCTTCTCCGGTCCGCCCGGGCGGCGCTGCGTAACGCATCACGCGCTGCGCACGCCGCGAGACAGCGCTCTGCGACGCGCCGGCCATCCACTCCAGAATGCCACATGGGATTGCCGGTCCACCGACGGGCCACGCCCTAAGGACGGCATCGTGAACGACAACATCACGGCAACGTAGTGCTTGTCAGCGGGTCAGATCTATGAGCTATGCTCCCGCTGCTTCGGAGGCGGCGCGCTGCCGCCAGGTCATCGAGGCGAGCGGCCTTCGCGGGCATTCGTCGCACGTTCAAGACGACCGACGCCTGCGGCGCTCCCGACACCGAACTAAGGAGTTTCCTGATGAATATCCGTAGGACGTGGCGAATCGCGACAATCCCTCTCGTCCTGGCGGGGCTCTCCGCAGTTCCCCTGGTGGGCTGTGAGGAGGTCTCGAAGGCGCAGCAGGACCTGTGTTGTAGCGAGTTCACGCCGGGCGCCGATCTCGCCGCGGTGGAGTGGGGGCTCGAGGCCGACGCCGAGCTCAATTACGGTGCTTTCATGCAGGCGGTGTCGGACTTCACCGGCGCCGCGGGGGCCGTGGTCGCCGACGTGACCGGCGCCTGCCAGGCGATCGCGCTCGACCTCGGCGCCGACGCGACGCAGATCACGGCGACCAAGCCGAGCGATCGGGCGACGGCGTGGTGCAACCTCGCGGTCGAGGCGCTCGGGGGCGCGACGGCCGGCCTCTCGATCAGCTTCCAGCCGCCGAGCTGCACGATCGACGCGAACGTCCAGGCGAACTGCGAGGCGCGCTGCAGCGCCAACGTCGACTGCCAGGTGACCCCGGGCGAGATCATCGCGCGCTGCGATCCCGGCCAGCTCTCGGGCCGGTGCGAGGGGCAGTGCACCGGAAGCTGCGAGGGCTCGGCCAACCTCGCGGTCAACTGCGAGGGCACCTGCCAGGGCACCTGCCAGGGCACGTGCGAGGGCACCTGCGCCGCGGAGGGCGCGAACGGCGAGTGCAACGGGGCGTGCGACGGCACCTGCACCGGCGAGTGCCGGGGGTCGTGCACGTTCGCGGCGGACGCGCAGGTGCAGTGCAACGCCGACTGCTCGGGCTCGTGCGACGTCGAGTTCAAGGCGCCGAAGTGCAAGGCCCAGCTGGAGCCGCCGAAGGCCGAGTGCCAGGGCAGCGCGGAGTGCAGCGGCTCCTGCGAGGCGAGCGCGAGCGCCAGGGCCACGTGCAAGGAGCCCGCGGTCAGCATCTCGGGCGGGGCCGACGCCGAGGCGGTGGTCGCGACGCTCCAGGCGAACCTCCCGCGGCTCCTCGTCGTCGCGCAGGCGCGCGGTCAGCTGCTCGTCGACAACGCCGAGGCGGTGGTCGAGGCCGCGGCGAGCCTCGAAGGTGCGGTCACCGGGAGCGTGAAGGCGGGCGCGTGCCTCATCCCGGCCGGCAATGCCATCGAGCAGGCGGGAGAGAACATCCAGGCGAGCCTCACGGCCAGCGCGAGCGTGCTGGCCGAGCTGAACCTCGAGTGACGCCGGGCTCGGCGGCGGCGCGGGCCGCCGCCGGGCGAGCGTGAGCGTCATGGACCGGCCGAGGCAGGGCGCCGCGAGCGCCCGCCTCGGCCGTCGCCATTTCCGCGCCATTTCCGCGCCATGTACGAGCGATGAGCGCCGCGCCGCGCACGACGGGCGCGGCGTGGACGGGCGCGGGGGCCGCCGCGCTGCCGGCCTCGGCCCTATGGATGGACCAAGGCCCGTCGGTTACGCTCGCGTCCGCAATCGAGGGCGCCATGGAGCAGCAAGAGCCGCGAGCCAAGGTGCTCGTCGTCGATGACAACGAGCAGAACCGCGCCCTGGCCCAGGCCACACTCGAGGACGAAGGTTACGAGGTCGTGCTCGCCGAGACGGGCCAGGAGGGGATCCGCCTGTTCGAGCGCCACGCGCCGGCGTGTGTGCTGCTCGACGTGCGGATGCCGGGGATGGACGGCTTCGCCGTGTGCGCCCGGATCCGCAGCCTGCCCGGGGGCGCGGCCACGCCGATCCTCTTTTTGACCGCGCTCCGCGACGTCGACACGTTCGACAGCGCGCTGCGCGCCGGCGGCGACGACTTCCTGACGAAGCCGGTCCGCCCGGCCGAGCTCCTCGCGCGCGTGCAGACGGCGCTCCGGCTGCTGCGGCTCGGCGCGGAGCTGCGCGAGCACGTCGAGGTCGTGCGGCAGCAGCGGGACGCGCTCATGCGCCTGCAGCTCCAGAAGGAGCAGCTCACGGCGTTCGTCGTGCACGATCTGAAGAACCCCGTGAGCAGCATGGACCTGCACGCGCAGTTCCTGCTCCGGGATCGCGCGCTCTCGGAGCCGGCGCGCGACTCGGCGCGGCACATCCGCGAGCAGGCGCGATCGCTCCTGCGGCTTATTTACAACCTCCTGGACATCAGCAAGAGCGAGGAGGGGCACCTCGCGCCCGAGCGCGCGCGCGTCGATCTGCGCGCGCTCGTGCTCGAGGTGCTCGCCGCGCTCGAGATCGCGGCGAGCACCCAGGGGCTCGCGCTCAAGGAGGCCGTGGAGGTGCCCGGCGTGCTCGCCGACCCGGACCTGCTCCGCCGCGCGATCGAGAACCTCGTCGAGAACGCCATCCACCACGCCCCGGCCGGCACCGCCGTGACCGTGAGCGCCGCCCGCGCCGGCGCCGCGGTGGAGGTCCGGGTCGCCGACGCCGGCCCGGGCGTCCCCGCCGAGATGCACGCGCGGATCTTCGACCGGTTCGTGCAGCTGGGAGGCGGCGAGCAGGCCGCGCACCGGGCCGGCCGCGGCCTGGGGCTCACGTTCTGCAAGATGGCGGTCGAGGCGCACGGCGGGCGCATCTGGGTCGAGGACAACGCGCCGGGCGCCGTGTTCTGCATGAGGTTCCCCGATGACACGTGAACACGCCGGCGACGCCGGCCTCCCTTCGATGACCGGGCCCGGGGCGGCGCCGGCGCCCGAGCCCTCGGTGGACCCCGACGGCGAGCAGGGGCGAAAGGGCGCCCTGGACCTGGTGCTCGACGACGAGAAGTACCGCCTGCTCATCGACGCGGCGCCCGACGCGATGGTGGTCATGGGCGAACACGGGCGCATCGTGTTCGTGAACGTCCAGACCGAGCGGATGTTCGGGTACACGCGCGACGAGCTGATCGGGCAGCCCATCGAGATCCTCCTGCCGGAGCGCTTCCGGCGGACACACGTCGCGCACCGGTCGACGTTCCTCGCGGTGCCCAGGGCGCGCCCGATGGGGTCGGGGCTGGAGCTCTTCGGCCGCCGGAAGGGCGGCGCCGAGTTCCCGGTCGAGATCAGCCTGAGCCCGCTGGAGACCGCGGGGGGCACGCTCTTCTCGAGCGCGATCCGCGACATCAGCGAGCGCAAGCACGTCGAGCTCGCGATGAAGCGGATGGCCGCGATCGTCGACTCCTCCGAGGACGCGATCTTCGGCGAGTCGCTCGACGGGCGCATCACCAGCTGGAACCGGGGCGCGCAGGCGATCTTCGGCTACTCCGCCGAGGAGATGATCGGCCAGTCGGTCACGGTGCTGGCCCCGCCGGAGCGGGTGGACGAGATGCCGCGGATGGTCGCGCGGCTGCGGCGGGGCGAGCGCATCGAGCATTTCGAGACGGTGCGCAGGCGCAAGGACGGCAGGGACATCGACGTCTCGGTCACGCTCTCCCCGATCCACGACTCGCTCGGCAACGTCGTGGGCGCCTCGAAGGTGGCCCGCGACATCAGCGAGCGCCGGCGCATGGAGGCCGCGGCGAAGCGGACGAACGATCTCCTGCGGAGCGCGGTCGAGAGCATCCAGGGGTCGTTCGCGGTGTTCGACGCCGAGGACCGGCTGGCGATCTGCAACAGCGCGTACCGGCAGCTGTTCGGCGCGCGCGTGAGCGGATCCATCGTCGGGAGGCGCTACGGGGAGCTCTTCGACGAGAGCGTCGCGGAGGGGATCTTCGCGCTCGACGGCGAGCCGGCGGCGGCCTTCCGCGCCCGGGTCGTCGCCTACCACGCGCAGCCGAGCGGCACGCTGGACCTCGCCACGAGCGACGGGCGCAGCCTGCGCATGACCGAGCGCCGCACCGCCGAGGGCGGGACGGTGTGCACGATCTGGGACATGACCGGCGACGTGCAGCGCGCCGAGGAGCTCCGCAAGGCGCGGGCCCTGGCCGAGGCGGCGAGCTCCGCGAAGAGCGAGTTCCTCGCCTCCATGAGCCACGAGCTCCGCACGCCGCTCAACGCGATCCTCGGCTTCGCGCAGCTGCTCCACCGCGACCGGAAGACGCCGCTCACGGACCGCCAGCGGGAGCGCATCGAGCACGTCCTCCGGGGCGGCGAGCACCTGCTCAAGCTCATCGACGACATCCTGGACCTCTCGCGCATCGAGGCGGGCCGCGTGACGGTGTCGCTCGAGCCGGTGGACATCCTCGACGTGCTGGTCGAGGTGAAGGCGACGCTGGACCCGATGGCCGCGCGCGCCGGGGTCGAGCTGGCCCTAGCGCCGCTGCCGGACGGCCTGCCGAAGGTCCGGGCGGACCGCACGCGGTTCGCCCAGATCCTCATGAACTACGGCTCGAACGCCATCAAGTACGGCCGGAAGGGGGGGCGCGCCACGTTCGCCGTGTCGATGCCGGCGGGCGGGTCGGTCCGGATCAGCGTGGCGGACGACGGCATCGGCATCGCGCGCGAGCAGCAGGGGAAGCTCTTCCAGCCGTTCCAGCGCGCCGGCCAGGAGACCGGGCCCATCGAGGGGACCGGGATCGGCCTCGCCATCACGAAGCGCCTCGCGGAGATCATGGGCGGCGGCGTCGGCTTCCGCAGCGCGCCGGGTGAAGGGTCGGAGTTCTGGATCGATCTCCCCGAGCACGACATGGGGGCGGAGATCGCCGCCGCGGCGGCGCCGGCGGCGGGCGCGGTGGACTCGCCGCTCGCCGGGCCGGGCGGCGCCCATTACGTGGTCCTCTACATCGAGGACAACCCCTCGAACATCGTCTTCATGGAAGATCTTCTCTCGGAGTTCGAGCGCGTCCGCCTGATCACCGCGCCGAGCGCCGAGATCGGCCTCGAGCTGGCGCGGGCGCGGCGGCCTCACGCCGTGATCATGGATATCAACCTCCCCGGGATGAGCGGCCACGAGGCGATGCGCAAGCTGCAGGAGTGGCCGGAGACGTGCGATATCCCCGTCATCGCGCTCAGCGCCGCCGCGATGGTCCCGGACACCCGCCGCGCCGAGCAGGCCGGGTTCTTCCGTTACCTGACGAAGCCGGTGAAGGTCGACGAGCTGACCGCCGCGCTCGAGAAGGTGCTCGTCCCGACGTTCGAGCGCCCGCGCTGAGCGCACACACAACACCCTCCCCCCACATCGCCGCTTGACGCATCGCAGGATCGCCCGCCCGGGACGGTGGCGTTCTCGGCGTTACAACGTCACGGCGTTACAACGTCACGGCGTTACAACGTCACGGCGTTACAACGTCACGGCGTTACAACGTCACGGCGTCGAAAGATTCACCGCGATTGGAGTTTGCGACGTCTGCAAATCATCCGGTTGAGGTCTGACGAATCTGTGCTAAAACATTCGGTATTGCTTCTTTGCCCGCTCTCCGAGATCCTCTCTGGAACAGCGGGCGTGGTCAGAGATACTTGGTCAGGAGCTGGTCGCGAGTCGGCACCCTAGGTCCGAGCCCCGCGGCGTTCTTCCTTTGCATCCTCACCGCGCGGGCCTGATGCCTCGTCCAGGCATCGGTCCCTGCCGTGCCTCGGGGGGGCAGGAGAGCGTGTCGCGAGGTGCTGTATCGCCGTGACTCGCCATCTGCCCTGGCATGGTCTTGGAGGACAGGATGACAAGCGCGCTGTTCGGTATGCTGAGTGGGTCAGCGTGGCGGCTCGGTCTGTGCGCCGCCGCGGTGCAAGCGGCGGCTCTGTTGAGCGGCTGCGTGGCCCCGTCGGAGGGCGTGAGCGAGGAGGTCGTGGGCGAGGAGCTCACGGACGAGCAGTCGTTCGCGGCGGCCGCGTCGCCGGTGGCGACGCACGGCCGGCTGCAGGTCGACGGGAACCGGATCGAGAACGAGCGCGGGGAGCCGGTTCAGCTCAAGGGGATGAGCCTGTTCTGGAGCCAGTGGGGCGGAAACTTCTACAACGCGTCGGTCGTCAACTCGCTCGCGGACACCTGGAACGCGAGCGTCGTCCGCGCCGCGATGGGCGTCGAGTCGGGCGGGTACCTCACGAACCCCACGGCCGAGAAGAACAGGGTGAAGGCCGTCGTCGACGCGGCGATCGCCAAGGGCGTCTACGTGATCATCGACTGGCACGATCACAGCGCCACCGCGCACACCGCCCAGGCGAAGGAGTTCTTCGGCGAGATGGCGCGGACCTACGGCAGCCGGCCCAACGTGATCTTCGAGATCTTCAACGAGCCGGACGGCGAGCCCTGGAGCGACATCAAGAGGTACGCCAACGAGGTGATCAAGACGATCCGCGACGCGGGCTCGAACAACCTCATCGTGGTCGGCACGCCGACCTGGTCGCAGGACGTCGACATCGCCGCGAACGACCCGATCACCGGGTACTCCAACATCGCGTACACCCTGCACTTCTATGCCAACACGCACCGGGACAACATCCGCAGCAAGGCGAGGACCGCGCTGTCGAGGGGCCTGGCCCTGTTCGTGACCGAGTTCGGCACCTGCGACGCGTCCGGCAACACCGGGCTCAACCTCGCCGAGTCGCAGGTCTGGATGGACTTCCTGAACGCCAACAAGATCAGCTGGGCCAACTGGTCGCTGTTCGACAAGGACGAGACGGCCTCCGCGCTCCGCCCCGGCGCGAGCACCACCGGCGGCTGGCCGGACTCGCAGCTCACCGAGTCGGGCAGGTGGGTGAAGGCGAAGATGCTGGAGGGCAGCAGCAGCAGCTCCAGCTCGAGCTCCAGCAGCAGCTCCAGCAGCAGCAGCAGCGGCGGTGGCGGCGGCGGCGGCACCGGGGGAGCTGGCGGCGGCGGCGGCTCCGGCGGCAGCGGCGGCGGGACCACGACGTCCAGGTTCCAGTTCGTCGTGTCGCCGAACGTCAACTCCTGGTGGATCCAGGTGAAGGTGATTCCTCCGTCGGGGCGCGTCGAGGACGTCGGGAGCGTCAAGGCGCAGGTGAATGGCACGGTGCACGACCTGCAGTTCCAGTCGTGGGGCGAGTGGACGATCAGCCGCAATGTCCCCAGCGGGACGCAGGTGGTCTTCGAGGCAAAGACCAAGAGCACGGCGACGCCCCCGAACGCCACCGCGACGTTCACGAAGACCTGGCCGTGAAGCAGGGGCCGCAGCCCGCGTAGGCTCAGGAGGCCCCAGCCGGGGCCTTACTCGTAGCGTGCGCGGGCCGCCGCCCCGGTTCACCCGGGCGGCGGCGCGGAGGGCACAGGCGGCGCTGGAGGCCGCCTGGAGCACCGGCGGCCGGCGGCGACCCATCCCCCTCCGGTCGCCCGCCCCGGTGCCGGGGTCGTGATAACGTCCAGCCATGATGAGACTCATGCGAGGTCTCGCGAGCGTGACCGCCCTGGGCGCGCTGGCGGGCGCGGCAGGGTGCGGCAAGCTCCTCGGCCTTGACGGCTTCACGGATCAGCCGGCGCAGCAGGGGGCGGGGGGCGGAGGGGACGCGGAATGTGCGGCGCCCGCGGACTGCCCGGGCGGGGAGCACGGCGCGGCGACGTGCGCGCAGGGCGCGTGCGGGTTCCAGTGCGAGGACGGGTTCGACGACTGCGACGACGAGGTCGGCTGCGAGACGGCGACCAGCGCGGACAAGCAGAACTGCGGCGGCTGCGGCGTGACGTGCTCGGCCTACTGCGAGCAGGGGAGCTGCAACGATCCGGTCGACGTGGCGGTGGGGCGCGTCCACGCCTGCGCCATCCTCAAAGACGGGTCGGTGTGGTGCTGGGGACAGGAGGTGGATGATGACGAGACCAGCTCCGACTACTGGACGACGAGGCTGGAGCCGGCTCGTGTCCCCCTACCGGGTCCGGCGGTCGGGATCGCGGCCGGTGACTTTTCTGACGAAGCCAGGGAGTGGCATACCTGCGCGCTCCTCGCCGACGGTACCGTGCACTGCTGGGGCATGAACATGAGCGGACAGCTCGGCCTCGGCAGCGGTAACATGATGAGGAAAACGCCCAATAAAGTCGGCATCGAAAACATCGACCGAATCGGGGCGGGCGGGGCGACCACATGTGCGATCGACAAGAGCGACCGGCTCTTCTGCTGGGGGAGAGGCTTTGAAGGACAGCTTGCCGTCGAAGGCATGCCCAAATCAAGCGTGCCCGTCGAGATATCGATCCGCGATGAGCCTGTCGCTCACGTGGCGGTAGGCCTCAGGCACGTCTGTGCTGTGACGACGGACGGTAGTCTATATTGCTGGGGAGATAACCGCTCAGCACAGCTGGGCGACACCGTCAGTGGCTTCGAGCACTTCCCCAACTGGGTCCACGGAGTGCACAACGTAAAAATGGTGAGCTGCGGAAGGGCGCACACGTGCGCGTTGACTACCCTTGGTACATACTGCTGGGGCGCCAACGGATCGGGGCAGCTCGGCGTGAACAGTACGCAGCTCGTGGATGCGCCTGTGGCCCTGGAGCTGAAGAACGTCGGGTCCGTTTACACGGGGTACTGGCATTCTGGCGCTCTTGTCGACGGCAGCGTCTTCATGTGGGGAGATAACGCCGCGGGACAATACGGCAATGGGCTCCCCATCAGCGAGTCCGTACCAACAGACACCGGCATGAGCGGAATGCGAAAGCTCGCGCTGGGAGAAGAATTCTCTTGCGGGCTGACGGAGACGGGCGTTCTGCAATGCTGGGGCTACGGGGGCACCGGCGAGCTGGGAAATGGAACGACGGACAGCTCGTCGGTGCCGGTGCCCGTCCGCTGGCCGGAGCGAGCCCAGGCGCCTTGACGCGGTCCGCCGCCCCTGAGGGCGGCGGGCTACGTCAGCGCGGGATTCAGCGCGGGACGACGATCACGTCCTCGCAGGTGAAGTCGACGCCGAGGGCCGCCTCCGGGTCGGCCTGGATCGCGGCGCACGCGCTCTCGCAGAGCACGATCTGCGCCGGGTTCTGGGGGTTGTCGTAACGCCAGGCGTTCTCGGACTCGCATTCCTGATCGTACGTGAGCGCCGTCGGGGCGTCGTTGCCGCTCGTGTACGTCACGCGAACCCTCTGCTCGTCGAAGGTCCGCCCGTCGGGCGCGGGCGGGATCGCGACGGTGCACGAGACCGCTCCGCCGCGGATCGCGTCGACAGCCGCCTTGAACGCGGCGGTGGTCGCCGCGGGATTACCGGTGTCGATGATGAACGCGCGCTCTGTGCCGCCCGCCTCGGCGACCCGGCCCATGTCCCCGATGGTCTCCGGCGGCGCCTCCGGATGCGGAGGGTTCGCGACGCCGATGACGTAGGTCGGGATCAGAATGTCGCGCGCACGTTCGGCCACCGTCACCACCTCCTGGATGGCGTTGGCCTCCCGGCCGCAGCCCGCCGGCACGCCGTCCGTGACAAGCACGATCGCGTACTTCCCGGGAACGGCCTGTCGTTGCTGCTCGACGAACGCGAGGGTGCCTTCCACCGCGAACTTCGTGGGCGTGCCGCCGCGCCAGGCCTCCCCCGGTGCCGGCGTGACGGCGTCGATCGACTGGGCAAAGGCCGGAGAGGGCAGCAGCGTCGGCGGGACGTCCGGCGTGGCGTAGGTCGCGGCATTGCACTTGATTGCTTTCTCCGCCTCTGTGTCGCCGTTGTCGCTCGGGAAGAACGTCAGCGACGCGGTGATCCCCCGGGAGAGCGGATCCGCGAAGAACTGCTTGGTCGCGGCGACCACGGGATCCCACTTGAGCTCCTTGTCGTGCCAGGGCTCGTCCTCCATGCCCATGCTGCCCGATACGTCGAACGCGAAGGCCAGGTACACCGGCTCGAGATCGGCCTCGGCCGACTGGGTGGCGCACGAGCCGCCTTCGCCCGAGCCGGCGCCGTCGCCGTCGCCGCCGTTTCCGCCCCCGCCGACATCGCCGCCGAACGTGTCCCCGGCGCCGGATCCGGTGCCGCTGCCGGCGCCTCCTGAGTTCTGCGAGCTTCCGCCGACGTCGCCGGTGCCGTTGCTCCCACACGCGGCTCCGACTGCGCCTACCGTCAGCAGAGCGATAGCCATTGTAGTTAATTTCATGACGTCAATCCTCCGTAAGCGTGGACCGGCGCCGTGTCGCCGGTGGCCGAGCCACCATGACTGCGCGGAGCCTCGGAGGCGGACACGGTCGCGGATCTCGCTCCTGAGGCTCCATGGTGCACCAGAAAGCATAGCGTACGGAGCTGCGCGTCAATCGGGGGTGGCCTGGAAAAGATTATTCATGGTGAAGCAATGTAGTCGCCGCGGGAGATGAGCCGGTGAAATGTGGTTTCGTGTCGCACCGGGGAGCGCGGCGAGCCTTGTCGCCCGGGCGCCTGGATCCGGCGGGCCCGCGGAACCGAGGATCCGCGGATCGGCGCGCGGGGCGCGCTTTTGCCGCCGGCTGGTCGAGCGGGCGCGAACCGGCGTACCCTCCGGCCGCCGGCCGTCCCCACGAGACCGGCGGCGGAGAGGCCGAGCGCCCTCCGCGCTGCGTCGACCACCGCGAGGAATCCGATGACCTTCCAGGCCTCCATCTCGGCTGACGTCCGGCTCCCCGGGAGCGCCGATCCGAGCGACGCCCCGTATCTCTTCTCGGCGTTTCCCTTCCCGCCCGGCCACTTCCGGGTCCACGCGATCCGCGGGCGGGAAGCGCTCAGCAAGCCGTACCGGTTCCAGGTCACGGTCACCTCGCGGTCGTTCGTGGGCGAGGATTTCGAGCGCATCGCGCTCGGCCAGCGCGCCGCGCTCGTGCTCCGCGCCGGCGGCCCTGCGCGTGTGATCCCCGGGGTCGTGGCCGCCGTGCGCTCCCAGGGCGTGCGTCCGCACCACGACGCGGCGCAGTACACGTTCTGTCTCGTGCCCGCGCTCGCGCTGCTGCGCCACCAGCGCGGCTCGCGCATCTTCCAGGACCAGCGGGTCGATCAGGTGGTCGACCACGTGCTGCGCGGCGCCGGCATGGCCACGCGCTGGGAGCTCTCCCGTACGTACCCCGTCCGGCCCTACATCACGCAGTACGAGGAGAGCGATCTCGCCTTCGTGAGCCGCCTCTTGGCCGAGGCGGGCATCTTCTACCGGTTCACCTCCGCCGCGGGGGCGGTCGAGGAGATCCTCCGCGCCGCGGCGCTCGCGGCGCCGGCGCCGATCGCCGACGCCGCCGCGTTCGTGCAGGCGGCCGCCGGTTTCGCCTACCCCGAGGAGACGCTCGTTTTCGGCGACGACGCGTCGACGTACCCGCCCATCGCGTCGGGCGGCCCGGGGGCGGTCGCGCGCGCGGCGGCGGCGGCGCTCGACGTGCCGGCGGAGGTCTCGATCGGTCCGGTCACGGTCGGCCTCGGCGCGCCGTCGCTTTATTACCTGTCGGCGCTGGGCTTCGCCGTGGAGCGCGCCGACAAGGTGACCGAGTTCGAGGCGGTCCGGCGGGTCCGCTCGGACGTGGCCGAGTACCGCGAGTACGATCCGGACCGCCCCAACGCGACGCTCGTCAGCCGCGACGAGGACGAGGAGCCCGCCTCGGGCGCCGTCGACCAGGTCGCCGCGGCGCTCCGGGGGCTCGTCTCCCGGCGCGCCCTCGAGACGTACGAACACGACGGGCACTTCCTGTTTCCGGACTGGAAGGACGTGGACGAGGTGGCCCGCAGGATCCGCCGGCAGACGTCGCGCAATCGCGTCGGCGCCGAGGGGCGGAGCCTCTGCGAGGCGCTGAGCCCGGGGCACCGCTTCCAGCTCGAGGACCACCCGATCGGGGGCCTCAACCGGGAGCACGTCGTCACGTCGGTCGAGCACCGGGGCTCGGTCGCCCAGGGGGAAGAGACGTACACGAACGCATTCACCTGTGTGCCCGCCCGGGTCACCTATGTTCCGCCTCGGCCGAGGCGGCGCACGGTGCAGGCGCTGATCACCGCGACGGTGGTGGGGCCCTCCGGCGAGGACGTGCACGTCGACGCCCTGGGCCGCATCAAGGTGCTGTTCCACTGGGATCGCCGCCGGACGAAGGACGACACCGCGTCGTGCTGGATCCGCGCGGTGCAGCCGTGGGCGGGCGCGGGGTTCGGCCACCAGTTCTTTCCGCGGGTGGGCATGGAGGTGGCCGTGGCGTTCGAGGGCGGCGACCCGGACAAACCCGTCGTGATCGGCTCGCTCTACAACGCCACGCGGCTGCCGCCCTTCCTGCTGCCCGCGAACAAGACGCAGAGCGGGATCCGCACGCAGTCGATCCCCGGCGGGCGCGGGCACAACGAGATCTCGTTCGAGGACGCCGCGGGGAGGGAGCGAATCCATGTCCACGCGCAGGCGGATCTCGACGAGATAGTCCGCCGCGATCACACGAGGATCGTGCACGCGGACGAGGCCCTGCGCGTGATGGGGAGCCGGCGGGACACCGTGGACAAGGACGCCGCCAGCGAGGTGCGCGGCGACCGGGAGGAGCTCGTCCTCGGCAGCGCCTCGCTCCGGCACGGCGCGCGGCTCGATGTCGTCGAGAAGGGCCTGGAGCAGCGGGTCGGCGGCGCGAGGGCGGCGCGGGTCGACGGGCGCGACGATCTCGAGGTGCGCGGCGCGGCGGAGCAGCGGTATCTCGGGGACCTCACGACGCGCGTCGCGGGCCACCACACGATCATCGTGGGCAAACACGACGCGAAGCGCGCGATGACGCTGCGGGTCGAGGGCGTGGCGACCGTCTCGGCCGACGACGCGATCGAGCTGGTCGCGAGCGCCGGGATCACGCTCCGGTGCGGGGCCACGTCGATCCGCGTCGGCGCGGACGGCATCGAGCTCCACGGGCCGGTGGTGCGTGTGACCGGCGAGCAGGCGGTCGTGGAGGCGGGCAAGGACGGCATCAAGCTCACCTCCGACGGGGCTTATGCGCACCTCGGCGGCAAGCTCCTCCTGAAGACCGAGAAGGCGAGCCTCGCCATGGGGACGGAGGTGAAGGTCGACGGGGAGAAGATCCTGCTCAACTCGCCGGACGAGGCGACGGAGGCGCCGCCGCCCGAGCAAGAGCCGCCGACGGAGATCGCGCTGGTCGACGACAAGGGGCGTCCGCTCGGACACCAGCGGTTCATCGTGCTGCTCGAGGACGGCTCGCAGCGGACGGGCGTCACGGACAGGGACGGCAAGGCCACGATCGAGCTGCCGGCAGGCGTGCAGGCGAAGATCCGGTTCACCGAGCTGACCGATGTGGCGCACGGTTAGCGCCTCGATGAAAAGGACAAGGAGGGTCTGACGTGGCGAAGCCGTGGGTACCCCACGTGATCCAGCAGGGAGACCATATCCGGAAGCTCGCCTTCCGGTACGGGATCGACGCCGAGACGCTGTGGAGGCACGAGAAGAACCAGGAGATCTCCGGGCGCAGGAAGAACATGGACCTGCTGCTGCCGGGCGACGTGCTCCATGTGCCCGCGGAGCCCGCGCCGGCGCTCGATATCTCTGCTGGGACGATGAATCGATACAAGGCGAAGGTGCCGACGGTGCATGTGCAGCTGCGCCTCGAGTCCGCAATGCGGTCGCTCGGGGGACAGCGCTTCGAGGTGCACGGGGTGAACGAGGGGGGCGAGCCTGTCTTCGGCACGACGACGGCGGAGGGGGAGGCCGCGTTCGATGTGCCCGTGCTCGTGCGCGAGGTCGAGCTGCGGCTGCCGGACGCGGGGCTCGTCATCCCGGTGCTGGTCGGGGATCTCGATCCCATCGACGAGCCGAGCGGGGTGACGCAGCGGCTCCGCAACCTCGGCCTGCTGCCGCCGGCCGGGGACGTGCGCGCGGAGGACATCACGCTGGCGCTCATGGCATTCCAGCGGGACGAGGGGCTGCCGGCGACCGGCGCCCTGGACGACGAGACCCGCCGCGCCCTGGAGGCGCGGCACCTGCTTTGACCCCGGCACAGGGAACCTGCTCCATGGCCAAGCTACCGACGGTTCGATACATCTGGACAGCCGAGGACCAGCGCATCGCAGGCGGGGACACGGCGGGGAGCGTGCAGGGCGCCTACGTGACGCCCTACGGCATCCCCGCGGCCGGCATCGCGAAATGCGCGACGTTCACGCCGGGCGCGGAGGTGGAGGTGGATCTCGGGCGCAGCGGCTGGGGGGAGCCGTGGCGCGCGACGCGGTTCTGCCACGGGAAGCCGCTGTACGAGTGGCACAAACCGGGCGAGATCCCCGGCGCCGTCACCACGCTCGCCGAGCTGTGCAAGTACCTGCGCGAGAGGGATCCGAACGTGTACCCGGACACGATCTACGGGGACAAGAGGCTCGCGGACCTCACGGGACCCGACAATCCCGCGAAGATGCTCTTCGATTACTGGCAGAACTCCAGGTACCGGTACGGGACCGTCAAGGAAGGGTTCGACTGGGGGACCTACGCGAGGGATCCGGGGAGCATCAGGATCCGGAGCGACGGGGGCGCGATCGAGTACGTGCTGCGCAAGATCGTGCCGCTGCCGAAGGCGGCCGCGGCGCCGGGGGCGCAGAAGAGGCTGATCGACGAGCCGTCCTTGCTCGTCGAGCACTACATCAGCGAGGTCACCGACTCGGCCGCCAACATCCGTATGCTCCTGAAGACGTCCGAGACCGTCATGAGGGAGCGGTACCAGATCATCTACCGGCTCCAGGCGCTCCGCGCGATCGCCGAGGCGTCGACCACGAACCCGGAAGCCGGGATGGCGTCGCAAGGGCCGGAGATCGTGCGGCTCGTCGACGTCGTCCTCCCGAGGGCGCACAGGCTCCTGGTCGCGCAGCCCATCACCTCGGGCACGGAGGCGCAGCGGGCGCTGGAGCTGTTCAAATCGCGCCGCGAGCTCACGATGGATGCCGTGGCGGAGCTCCGCGCCGAGCAGCAGCGGCTCCGGGGGCTGTTGCTCGAGTCGAGCGCGCACGCGCAGATGCTGAAGGTGTGGGCGGTGAGCTACCACGCCGGGCTGCTTCAAGGACAGCCGAGGATCAAGGAGCTCCTGGATCGGTTGACGGCGACGCTGGCGGAAGGACACCTGGCGCTCGGCGAATGCGGGACGGCGGGGGATGACGACGTCCTCTTCGCGTTGCTCGACAAGATGCGCGAGGGCCACGCCGAGAAGCCGGAGGACATCGACGGCGAGTCGCCGACCGAGGTCGTGCTGAGCCTGGTCGGCAAGGGGACGAGCCTCGCCACGACGGTCGTCGGCAACCTCGCGGGGCCGCCGAGCCTGTCGATCGCGATGCTCCAGGTGTCCGCCATGCTGAGGTTCACGCGGCTGGCGAAGGAGTCGCTCGCGCAGCTGAACGCGATCCCCTCCGGGATCATTACGTCAGCGATCCAGGTGGAGAAGTGGAAGCTCCTCGCCGACCGGCTGGTGGAGCACCTCGCTGACGGAGAGGTGAAGGATGAGGTGAAGCTCGCCCTGCTGATGCAGGACCGGAAGAAGCTCGCCGATCTCAAGCTCAATGTGGGCGAGACCGTGGCGGGCTCGGCGCAGCAGACGGTGCCGTGGAAGGGGGCCATGGTGATACTCGGGCTGCTCAGCACGATCCTTGCGATCCGCGAAGCCACAACTGCAGCGGACAAATCGGCCCCCCTCGTGGCGCTGGATTTCTTGTCGAACGCCACGGCCGTCGCCAGCGTCTCGTTGGGGACATACGAGACATTCATGACAGTGGTGGGTCGGATCGAGGATGTTGCCAAGATGCTCACGAAGGCCGGCAACTCCGTGGGACTGCTCGGGGCTTTTCTTGGAGCCATCTCGGGAGGCATCGCTTGGCACGAGGCCTACGGCAAAGCGGACGGCTACGGTATGGTCAGCTCGATGTTCGGAGTCGTCGGGTCGTTAGGGATGATCGCGGTCGCCGCGTCGAGCATGGCCGGCCTCACCATGCCCGTCGTGGCTACGATCGCGCTCGCGTGCCTCCTCGCCTCGGGCGCCGTCAGCGTGGCGCAGATCCTCGAGGCGCTCGACAGTGCGACGACGAAGACCAACAGGGTATGTCTAAGCATCATCCGCTCTGTGCGCAACGACGTTCTCGGACAATTTATCGAGAGGAGCGACGCCACGATCCTCTTCGCCATGGATGATCTCGAGAGGCTCGCCAAGGAGAGCTTCTTGCCGAATGCGAAGAATGACTACTTCGTCGTCACTCGGCTCGCCAAAGCAGGTCTATCGGAAGAGGTTATCCGGGAGATCGTGAACTCGTCCGCAATCGCGACCACGATGCTCGGTCCCGGCCTCGGTCCCCGCGCGCTTGCGCTTTGAACGCTACCCCATGGCGCGTCTAGGACACCGAACGGGTTGAAACCCCGGGAAAATGAACCACAGAGGCACAGAGGACACAGAGGAACAACAAAACAACTCTGTGCCCTCTGTGCCTCTGTGGTTCGAATCTTTTCATTCTCGGGCGTCGGGCGTTTCAGGCTGATCGACGCGTCTAGGATGCTCTCTGGCCTCTCATATTATCAACGTGTCTTGGACGCACTGCTTTATGAGCATCGCGGTTCTAGGATACTTCAGGCGCACCACCACAGGGTGCGTTCCTCCCGATCGTAGTCGGGCGTTGAGGGCGTAAGAGACAAATCCTTTGTGACGTCCTGAGACAGAGCGGGAGCAATGGATATCCTGGATTTCGGCTGTGGGTATGACGCGATTGCCGGGCCATGGGAGGGGGCCATGACGGACCTGAAGCAGATCTCTTGTGATCGTTAAATGAGTGCGATTGAGTAGCGATACGAGAAGCAGGTATGTGAACGTGAGCGCGGGAATTCCGCTGATCGCCATGAGGACCACGAGGATGCCCGTCTCTGCTCTACTCGGGACGGTCGCCATGACGTAGACACCAAACCAGGACATTGCCGAGCAGAGTAACCATCCCGCGCGTCCTGGCCCGGCGTCCTCCAGCGGCCAGCTCATGATGAGCTCGCGCTTATGGCCTCGGTATCCGCCCGGTTCGACATCGGCGAAGTTCACCGAATATGACGGTGGCGTAGATATGTGGCCGTACGACTCGAGCCCAGGGAGGGCGTCCCGAGCCTCGTCGAGGTCGGCGCTCGAGATCTCGAACATCGCGCCGCACCCTCGGCACACAGCGAAGCCGGAGTCCTCGTCCAGTCCCTTCGCAGACGAGGCGCGGCGGCAGTTGACGCAGACGATCGTGAGCATGCTCGACTCTATCATGCAGTCCGTTGCTCTGGAAGGCGCACTCCCGCTGGTAGCCGGAAGCGCGCGGCGTAGACCGCCTTCCTGAAGGCCTGCTCAATCCACGCGTCTCCCCTCGAAAACCCTGGCGCGCACGCCCCGGATCACCGATCCTCCTGGACCATGCAAGCTCCCACGATCGTCCTCACGACCGGCGGCGCTGACAGCACGACATTGCTCCACGTCATGCACACGAGGGCGCGTGTCGTCCCGGTGTTCGTCGATTACGGCCAGCGCGCCGCGCACCGGGAGCACCAGGCGGCGGAGCGGCAGTGCGCGGCGCTCGGGCTCTCGCTCCGGCGCTTCGACATGGGGGCCGTCGGCGCGGCGTTCCGGGCGGAGCAGCAGGCCAAGCTGCACATCCCGCTGCCGCACCGGAACCTGATCGTCCTCAGCCTCGCGACCTCGTACGCGGCCCAGATCGAGGCGGCTTCGATCGCGATCGCGGTCATCCGGGACGACGTCGACGGGTACGCCAGCGCGTCTCTCGGCTTCCTCGAGGCGTATCGCCGCCTCGCGTCCACGCTCGGCTCCGTCACCATCGAAACGCCGCTCATCGGGTTCGACAAGAGCGCGGTGCTCGCCGAGGGCGTCCGCCTCGGCGTCGACTTCGGGCACACGTACAGCTGCATGCTGGGCTACGAGCGTCATTGCGGGCGATGCCCGCAGTGCAAGAAGCGCCGTGCGGCGTTCGTCGCCGCCGGCATGCCGGAGAACCCCGGGTTCTACCTCGACGACGCGCGGGCACCGGAGGGCGGTACCGCCGGCGCGGAGGGGCCTCCGGAGTCGCCGCAGGGCTGAGGCGGCGGCGCTGGATCGACGACGCGGTCGCGCTCGTCACCCGGCCCGTACCCGAGGGGAGCCGGGGTTGCTCGTGCGCGGGCTTACCCGGCTCGACGTCGCCCGGGATCCGCTTCTGCGCCGCCCCGACGCCTGATCCCCCGCCCGCGCGCTGCCTCGCTAGAATCGCCTCCCGTGAACGCCTCCTCCCCGGGCGCGCCGCCGGCCGCGCCGCGCGACGTCGTGCTCCACGGCATCTCCCTCGCCCAGTTCGCGGCGGTGACCGCGGCCCTGGCCGACGGCTTCGAGCTCCCCGCGGTCCTCGCCGTGGAGGGCGTCGCGCCGGCCGCCTGGCCCGGCGCCGAAGCCGCATGGAAGGCCCGCCTCGTCGAGGAGTCGCTGAAGGAGGGGCAGGGCCTCTTCCCGTCGTACCGGAGCCGCCTCGCCGAGGCCGAGGACCGCCTCGCCCGGCGGATCTCCCCGCTCGAGACCGACCTCGCGGCGTGGACGGCCTTCCTCAAGGCCTATTCGAGCCACCCGTCGCCCTTCGCGCTCCTCGACGGCCTGGGCCTCGGCGTGAACGACATCTCCCGCCTGTCGCGCCTCTGGACGCGCCGCCTGGCCGGCTCGCCGGAGCTCCAGGAGAGGGCCGCGGAGCTCGCGAGAGAGGCCGGCGCCGAGCTGCCGGAGCTCCGGATCGAGCCCGGGATCCTCGTCCCCTCGGCGGCAGCCGCCGCGCCAGCGGAGCCCGTCCCGGCCGACGCAGCGTGGGAGCCGCCGCTGGTCCTTCCCTCGGCCTATCGGCCGAGCTCCCGGGAGGAGCCGCCGGAGGAGTTGCCCGCGCCGGAGGCGACCGCGGCACCCTCTCCGGCGCCGCCCCCATCGGCGTACGCGGCGCCGCTTCCTCCCGGCACGGCGCTGTCCCTCGACATCCCACGCGGCCCGGCGCTTCCCTTCGCGCCCGCGGATCCGGATCGCCCCTCGCCGCTGGCGCTGCCCACGCCGAGGGCGTCCAGACCCGTGGTCCATCGCGCCCCCGGAGCCCTCACCGGAACGGCGCCCTTGTCCGAGGCCGCATGCGGCCCGGCGCTCCCTTTCCCCGAGGCGAACGCGCCGCCCGGCGCCGCGACCCAGCGCCCCCCCGTCGTCCCGGCGCCACCGGCGCTCACCGGGACCGCGCCCCTCTCCGACGTTCCACGCGGCCCGGCGCTCCCTTTCCCCGAGGCGAGCGCATGGCCCGGCGAGGCGCTCCCGCGCCCTCCGGTTGTCCAGGCCCCCCTGGCGCTCACCGGAACGGCGCCGCTGGCCAACGTCGCGAGCGGCCCGGCGCTCCCGTTCGCGCCCGCGGCTCCGGGTCGCCCCGGCTCGGCGCCGTCCGCGCCGCCGGCGCCGTCCGCGCTGCCGTTGCCTGCACCGCCGTCGCCGCCGCGCTCCTCCAGGCCGGTCGTCAACCGCGCGCCCGAGGCCCTCACCGGCACCTCGCTGCGCCTCGACATCCCCCGCGGCGCGGCGCTCCCCTTCGCCAGGGAGCCGTCGGGCGGGGCCGCCGCCGGCGTGGCCCGTCCGGCGACGCCCGTCCCCAGCCCGCCGTCACCTCCGCTCCCGATCACGCTCGAGCAGCACGCAGCGCTCACCCTGGAGCTCGTCCTCGATCCCCGGAGCACCGCGCAGATCCTCGGCCGTTACCGGCTCAGCGCCGCCGAGAAGGAGCGCCTCGACGCGCACTTCAAGCAGCGCTTCGCCGAGGAGCCGCCCCTGTGGGCGCAGTGGCAAAAGGCCTACCGCGCCCATCATGCCCGGCTCCTCTCCGCCGGCCGCGTCCCTCGCTGAGCGCGATCAGCCCCCGACGAACACCGTCCCCTCCGCCACGACCGTGCCCTTCGGAGCGTCCTCGGGGTCGTTGCAGGTCACCGCGGGGTCGCCGCTTCGAGCGGCCGGTCTTCCGTCGAAGAAGACCCGCGCGCTCCCCCTGTGCACCGACGCCTCGTTCGACGGCGGCCTCTGGAACGTTCCTCCCGCCGGCACGTACGCCGGGCTGTTCACGGCCTTGCTCCCCTCGGTCGCCGCGGCCTTGTTGTCGATGAACACGGCGGCGCAGAGATCCTCCGAGAGCTGCCCCAGGAAGGGCATCGGCGTGGGCGTGGGGACCGGCCCGGCGGGGGACGGCACCAGCACCACGTGTGTGTCGATCGCCACGATCCGATCCCCCCGCTTTGCGCCCGGCGTCCCCATCGTGATCCCGACCCCTCTCTACCGCAGGGTAGCCCGGTCGGCGGCCCTGCGGGAAGCCTCGTGCGCCGCGGTCGCGAGCACCGAGGACGCCGCTCCGAGGCGGTCTTGTGGTCGGCCGCGACGCGCCCGCCATGAATGTGGCGCGAGGCGCCGGCACCAAAGGCGGACGTTCGGGGCGCGCGCTGCGGGCTGTCGATTCCCGCAGCGCTTCCGGTGAATTCGTGATCTGTCCAGAGCTCGGAGGTGGGATGATGAGTCGCCGTTCAGGGCAGTCCAGGCCGCTCTCGTGGCATCGCAGCGAGCCTGCTTTCGCGATCGCGAGTCGCGCGCGGCCGCTCGCATCGCTGCTGATCGGGCTCGCGCTGCTCGCCGGGTGTGCCGGAGGAGGTCCGGAGCGCGGCGAGCCCGGCAGCGCCGGAGAGGCGCGCCTCGCGCTGGACACGGGGTCGATGAACGTCCCGCGCGCGGAGCACACGGCGACCCGGCTCCTCGACGGCAGGGTCCTCGTCGCCGGCGGCCTGGGGGGCGAGTATTCCGGGGTCCTCGCGAGCGCAGAGGTCTATGACCCGGGGACGGGCCTCTGGACGACGGCCGCGCCGCTCAGCGCGTCGCGCGTGGCCCACACGGCGACGCTGCTCTCCGACGGGCGGGCGCTCGTCCTCGGCGGGGTGATGTCGTACAGGGATGGCGGCGGCGAGATGGTCGCGCTCGCCGAGGTGTACCATCCAGGGCTGAACGCCTGGACGGCCGTCGCGCCCATGGCGAGCCCGCGCAGCCACCACACGGCGACGCGGCTCGCCGACGGCAGGATCCTCGTGGCCGGCAGCGAGGAATGGAGGAGCGCGGGGGCCTCACGGGCCTCTTGCGAGCTCTACGATCCGGCGACGGACACATGGAGTGCGGCGAGACCCATGCTGCACCCGCGCGCTCGCCACGACGCCGCGCTGCTCCTGGACGGCAGGGTGCTCGTGGCCTGCGGCGCGGGCGATCGCGCCGAGATCTACGACCCCGCGAGCGACACCTGGTCGCCCACGGGGCCCATGGCGGCGCTCGATCGCTCCGGCTGCAGCGCCTCGCTGCTTCCGAGCGGCAAGGTCCTCGTGACCGGCGGCGTCGGGCCCACGGCGGGCCCCGCGGAGCAGGCAGAGGTGTACGACCCTTCGACGAACACGTGGACCGCGGCGCCCGGGCTCTCGGGCAGCTCCGGCGAATCCGACAGATACCGCAGCGGTGGCCTCGAGGGGCGACGCGCCGTGTCGCTCCCGAGCGGCAAGGTCCTGGTCCTCGGCGCGATGGAGCGCATGGCCACGCATTGCATGATGACCGAGTGCTACTTCACCCCTCCTTACATGAACTTTCGCCGAGGAGGGGAGCTCTACGACCCGGCGACAGGAGGCTGGACGTCGGAGGCGGCCCTGCGCGCCGGGCGCGCCCATCACACGTTGACGCCGCTCCTCGACGGCAGGGTCCTCGCCGCGGGCGGCTACGTTTCTTATTACCACCCAGATTGGTACGAGGCCCAGGAGGGCAGGACCCCGCACCTGAGCGCGACGGCCAGCGCCGAGCTGTTCACGGGGCGGGGCGTCGAGGGGGCGCCCTGCAGCTCGGCGTTCGAGTGCGGGAGCGGCTTCTGCGCGGACGGCGTCTGCTGCGATACGGCCTGCGACGGGGCGTGCGACGCTTGCGCGCTCGCCGCCGGCGGCGCGCGCGACGGCACCTGCTCGCCGCTCACCGGACCGGCCTGCGACGACGGCAACGCCTGCACGCAGAGCGACGCCTGCCAGTCCGGCGCCTGCGCCGGGGCGCCGGCGGCCGACGGCGCGCCGTGCGACGACGGCAATGCCTGCACGCAGAGCGACGCCTGCCAGACCGGCGCCTGCGCCGGGGCGCCGGCGGCTGACGGCGCGCCGTGCGACGACGGCGATGCCTGCACGCAGAGCGACGCCTGCCAGGCCGGCGCTTGCGCCGGCGGGGCGCCCGTCGCGTGCGCCGCGCGAGATGCATGTCACCAGGGCGTCTGCGATCCGGCGTCGGGCCGGTGCGTCGACGCGCTGGCCCCGGCCGGCGTTGCGTGCGACGACGGCGAGCGCTGCACCAATCACGACGAGTGCCGGGGTGGCGCTTGCGCTGGATTGCGGGTCGAGTGTCATGTCGATGGCTCCTGTCTCATGGCCACGTGCGACGAGGCGACGGGCGGCTGCGGCGCCCCGACACCGAAGCCCGACGGCGCGGCGTGCAACGACGACGACGTGTGCACGCTCGCGGACGTATGTCAGGCGGGCGTGTGCACCGGCAGCGATCTCGATGTCTGCCCGCCGCTGAACAGCTGCCATGACGAGGGGGTCTGCCTCGTGCGCACCGGGGGCCGTTGCCCGTCCTCCCCGCTGCCCGACGGCACGCCCTGCCCGGACCCCACGACGAGCGCGTGGGCGGTCGCTGCCCCGATGAGCCCGCGGCGCTACGATCACTCGGCCACGCGGCTCCAGGACGGCACCGTCCTCGTCGTGGGCGGCGCGCAGCCCTCCGGGGGGGACGCCCTCAACAGCGCTGCGCGGTTCGATCCGACGAGCGACACCTGGACGCCCGTGAGCCCGACGCACGAGACGAGCGGCGCTCACAGGGCCGTGCTGCTCCAGGACGGCGGCGTCTTCGTCATGGGCGACGGCACGGTCTACGAGCGGTACGACCCCGAGACCGACGCCTGGACGACGGCCGTCGCGCCGCGGAACGGCCACGAGTACACGACGTTCACGCCGCTGCCGAACGGCAAGATCCTCGTCACGGGCTTCGACAGGACGTATTACTATGCCTTCGCCGATCTGCTCGATCCCGAGACGAACGCGTGGACCTCTGCCTCGGCGATGAATTACCCCCACGTCGACCACACGGCCGTCCTGCTGCGGAACGGCAAGGTGCTGATCGCGGGCGGGAGGGGGGTCAACTGGGAGGGGTGGTACGTCAGCACCCTGCCCGAGCTCTACGACCCGCTCACGAACAGCTGGAGGGTGACCGCGGTGCCGCGCTTCGACGAGGAGACGGTATCTGCCGCGGTGTTGCTGGATGGGAAGGTCCTTGTCGTCCACAACCCTGGCTGCCTCGCGGAGCTGTACGACCCCGAGAGCGATCGCTGGGCGATCACCGGCCCGATGAACGACTGCGGCGATCACACGTCCCTCGTGCTGCTCGCCGACGGCAGGGTCGCCGCGATACCCGTCAGGCCGCTCTACTTGGCTCCATCCCCTGCTTTCATCCAGCTCTATGATCCGCTGACCGGCACGTGGACGATCGATCGGTCGATCGGCACGCCGCGCGCGTCGTCCACGGTGACGCCGCTCGCGGACGGCCGTGTGCTCTTCCTCGGCGGCTGTGCTGCCGATTGCAGCGCGGAGGTCGAGTCGCTGCTGTACACGCCCGGCGTCGCCATCGCCGGCGACGGAGCTTGCGAGAGCGGTGTTTGCGTCGCGGGAGGCGGCGGCGAGGGCGGCGCGGCCGCGGGAGGCTCGGGCGGCGGCGGCGAGGGCGGCGCGGCCGCGGGAGGCTCGGGCGGCGGCGGCGAGGGCGGCGCGGCTGCGGGAGGCTCGGGCGGCGGCGGCGAGGGCGGCGCGGCCGCGGGAGGCTCGGGCGGCGGCGGCGAAGGCGGCACGGCCGCGGGAGGCTCGGGCGGCGGCGGCGGGCCCGGCGGCAGCGGCGGCGAAGGCGGCAGCAGCGGCAGCGCCGGCAGCGGCAGCGCCGGGACCGCGGTCAGCAGCAGCGTCGGGGCCGGCGGCGCTGCCACCGGTGGCGAAGGCGGCGCTGGCGGTGACGGGAGCACTTCCGTCACCGGCGGTGCGGGGAGCAGCGCCTCGACGACCGCTGGATCGAGCGGCGGCACGCCGACGCCCCGCGCCGACGGGTGCAGCGCGGCGCCGGCCACCGCGAGGGTGAACCCTGCGCCATGGCTCTTGCTGGCCGCCCTGCTCGGGGCGCGCGGCGTCCGGCGCCGCCGGGGGGCAGCAACCCGCTCCCCCGCGAGCGCGGACGCGCGTCGCAGCGCGTGAGCAGCGGCCGCTTACCGTCCGCTCGGCCGCGCGGCCCGCGCCTCGGCGGCCCGCGCCCGGAACCCTTCCGGCGTCGCGCCGGTCCAGCGCCGGAACGCCCGGTGGAAGGCGCTCGGCTCGGAGTAGCCGAGCAGGTACGCCACCTCCGCGATCGCCATGTCGGCCTCCAGCAGCGCCGCCGCGCGGGCGCGCCGGACCTCGTCGAGCAGGGCGTTCAGCGACGTCCCCTCGTCCCGGAGCCGGCGCTGGAGCGTGCGCGGGCTCATGCGTAAGCGCGCCGCGAGCGCCGGCAGGTCGGCGCCCTCGCGCAGCTGCTCGCCGAGCAGCGACCGCACGCGCTGCGCGAGCGCCGGCGGGGCCGGCGCCGCGCCCGGGAGCCTCGCCGCCAGCGCGCCCACCTGGCGCTCCAGGAACGCGGCGAGCGCCTCGTTCGCGTGCGGCAGCGGCCGTTCCAGCACCTCCGCCGGCATGACCAGCTCGGTCGCCGGCGCGCCGAACGCGAGCCGCGAGCCGATCCGCCGCTCCTTCTCCGCCGGATCACCCGCCGGCGCGTGGCGGAAGCGCACCGCGATCGCCTCGATCGGCGCGCCGCTCATCTGCCCGGCGTTCACGAGCACGTCGAGCGCGAACACCTCGGCCATCTGGCCGTGGGCGGGCCGGTCGGGCCCGAACGGCGCGAACCCGAGGTGCGCGCGATCCCCGCGGATCTCCAGGGTGTAGCGCTCGCCCTCGTTCCAGAGCTGCTGGTAGCGGAGCATCCGGCGGAGCGCCTCGCCGAGGGTGGGGCTGCTCATCGCCAGGAAGCCGAGCGCGTCGAGGTGCTCCGGCTGGAAACGCCCCGCGAAGCCGAGGCCGAGGTGCGGGTCCGCGAGCGCCGCGACCGCGGCCTCGACGAGCGTGTAGAAGGCCTCGAGCGGCACGCGCGCGTCGGGGTCGGCGAGGGCCGCGGGCGGGAGCCCCGCGGCCTCGAGCAGCGCGCCCCGGTCAGCCCCGCGCTGCTCGGCGTAGCCCGCGAGCTGCGCGGCGATGCGGGCCCAGAGGCTCGGCGCGCGCGCCGGGGCCGCCGCCGTCTGGCGCCGCAGGTCAGCCGTTGTGGCGCGCGCGGTCACGGCGTTCCCGCCGGGCAAGCCCCAAGGTTTCCGGCGATCGGAGGAGCATCATGGGACAGCAAGGCATCGAGGAGGGGCGCGGCGCGTTCGTCGAGGGCGCCTGGTACATCATCGCGAACGCCCGTGCCGTGGGCAAGCGGCCGGTCACGGTCGAGCGCTTCGGGACGCGGATCGTGCTGTTCCGCGACGGGCGCGGCGCCCTCGTCGCGGCGCGGGCGCGCTGCCCGCACCGCGGCGCGGACCTCGGCCTCGGGCGCGTGGTGGACGGGGCGATCGAGTGCCCGTACCACGGCTTCAGGTTCTCCGCGGACGGCCGCTGCGTCGCGATGCCCTGCGAGGGCCGCGCGGCGGTCGCGGGCGGCGCGGGCGCGGCGCTCGCGCTCACCCGCTTCGAGGTGCGCGAGCACCGCGGCCTCGTGTGGCTCTGGTGGGGCGACCGCCCGGGCGAGGGGGCGGCCGATCGGCGGGGCGAGGGCGCGGCCGAGCTGCCGCCCGTGCCGTGGTTCGACGGCCTGCCGCCCGACGAACGCCACGCCCACACCGCGTGCATGGAGTGGGACGTGCCGTTCGCGCGCGCGATGGAGGGCATGCTCGACCTCCACCATTTGCCGTTCGCGCACCGCCCCTGGGTCTTCGGCGTCGGGGCGCAGCTCGACCCGTACGACGTCCGCGTGGAAGGCGACGTCCTCCACGCCGAAGGGGTGCTCCGCAAGGACGACGGGGAACCGTGGGATGGGCGCGGGGGGTGGAAATTTGCGATGGAGGTGCGTTTTCCCGGCGTGATCCGCCTGTCGCTCGGGGGCTATACGATGGGCGTGGCGGGGTGCGCGCCGATCGACGCGGGGCGGACGTTGATCGTGGGGCGGTATTACATGCCGGTGCCGGTGATCGGCCGGGCGCTCGCCTGGCTCGGGCTCTGGCTGGAGTTCCGGCTGATCCAGCCGGGCGACCAGCGGATGCTCGAGTCCACCGAGCCGCGCGACCCCGATCTGGGCGGGGCCCGCTGCGTGCGGGCTGATGCGGGGATCCTCGCGTGGCACAAGATGCGGCGGGCGCGGCTCAAGGAGCAGCGGGCGGAGGCAGGGCGGAGGTTGCCGCTGGTGGAGGCGTGAGGCGGTGAGGAGCGGGAGAGGGGGAGTCGCGGAGGATGCGACGAACATCTCACCAGGCGACCTGAAATTTTGGGGGGCACACGACAAGGTAAGACCACGGATTTTACCGTGTTTCTCGGGTGGAGGCGCCGGGAATCGAACCCGGAGCTGAATCCGAGGGCCGCATGCGCGAGAGATACGGCGGACGCCGCGTCGGACGCGTCGGAGCGGTGTCAGAGCCCATCGAAGGCTCGATTCCTCTCGTATACCCGAGTGCCCTCTCGTGGAGCCTCGTGCCCTGACGTCGGGGCACACGGAGGTCACACGGCAGCGAACGAGCCCAGGCCGATGCTCGTAACAGGACTAGTCGGGCCCGTCTGATGTCCTGCCAGGATGGCCGACCACGACGCCGGGCGGCAGGTCCACTCGAACGGCTCGGCGCGCTCGTTGCGCCACCACAAGTAGGCGTGGACCTTATTGTGGAGCTCGTCCTTCGAGCGGAAGGAATCGCGAGCCAACACGCGGATCTCGCCGCGGGATCGGTGACGATCGACGTATACAATACGCAAGGCCTGAACGAGCGCCCGGAGGCGGCGTGGATCGCGATCGACGAGGTCGAGGTGAAGGCCGAGACGATTGCGGACGTGGTGGCGAGTCGATCGCGCTCTTCGTGGTCTACGCGGTGCCGCTCGGCGGATCCTCCCTCTCGCGTCGGCGCAGGGCCTGCTGGTCTTCTTGGCTTGAAGCCCCACGCCCTGGCGTCGGGGCATACGCAGGTCACACGGCGTGACGAACCCGGGAAGCTGCCTGGAATTCAAGAGAGCGAGGCGGCTGCTTCGGCCCCTGCGAGACCCACCGCAGGAGCCTGACACGCCGCGTGGAAATTCAACATGAGTGTACCTGCCCGAGAGACGCCCCCATGCCCTCAGTAACCCACGAAGCCCTGGTCGAGCTGTTCAAGAACCGGCCGACGCTGGCCGCCGAGATGCTGCAGGATGCGCTCGGCCAGCCGGTCCCGGCCTTCACGGAGGCGCGGGTCGAGTCCTCCGACCTCTCCGAGATCGTGCCCTCGGACCGGCGGGCGGACGCCGTCATCGTGCTGCTCGTCGGCGAGCAGCAGCGGCCCGCGATGGCGATCGTGGTCGAGGTCCAGCTCGGCCCGGACCTGGACAAGCCGTACGTCTGGCCGGTGTACGTCACCCAGACGCGGGCCCGGCACCGCTGCCCGACCCGGCTGCTGGTCGTGACGATCGACCCGAAGATGGCGCGGTGGTGCTCGCAGCCGATCGACACCGGCCACCCTGGCTGGCTCCTGGTGCCGCTTGTGCTTGGACCTCAGGGCGTCCCGGTCATCACCGATGCCGAGCTGGCGAAGGCGGCGCCCGAGCTGGCCGTGCTCTCGGCCCTGGCGCACGGGCAAGGTGAGGCGGGAGAGGCGATCGGCGTGGCGTTCCTGGCGGCGGCAGCTGGGCTCGATGAGGAGCGTCGCGCCGTCTACGGGGACCTGGTGCTATCCTCGCTGAACGCAGCGGCGAGGCGGACGTTGGAGGCGATGATGAAGGCTGGATACGAGTTTCAGAGTGAATTCGCGCGCAGTTACGTGGCGAAGGGGGAAATCAAGGCCAAGGCGCAGGCAGTGCTCACCTTCCTGGAGGCCCGAGGGCTCGAGGTCCCCGCCGACGTCCGGGAGCGCGTCCTCGCGAGCACCGATCTCGCCGAGCTCGACCTATGGGTCCGCCGCGCGGCGGTCATCAACGATGCCAGGGAGCTCCTCTCCTCCGCGACCTCCTGAACGGCGCCTCCAGCCCCCTGCAACGCGCACAGCGCGGCGATCTCACCTCGACATCTCGCGCGCGACCTCCTCCCACGAGCCGGTCGCCGCGACCTCGCGTGCGGCCTCCGGCGCCGACCAGCGCAGCGGCAGGGCGTCCTCGAGCCGGACGCCCTCGGTCACGTGGAACCTGAGGAGCCGCGCCGCGCCGGCGAACGCGGCGAGCTCGGGCCCGTCCCAGACCACCTCCGCCTCGCCGGTCAGCGACAGGAGGTCGCCTGAGGCGAAGTCGATGAAGAGCACGCCGGCGCGCCGGTCGAGCGCCAGGTTGCCGAACGTGTTGAAGGCGGAGTTGCCGGGGAAGTCCGGCGACGTCAGGACGGTGCGCCCGCCCTCCTCGGCGACGCGCACGAAGCCCGGCTTGCCGCCCCGGTGCGAGACATCGGCGCCCTCGACCGCATCGCCGCCGCGCGCGGCCGGCGCGGCGGTCGCGATGAAGAACGTGTCCGCGCGCCCGACCAGCGCCGCCGCCGCGGCCGACAGGACCGGCCCTTCCGCGAGCGCCGCGCGTGACGTGGCGGCGGCCGCCGCCGGGTCCCTCACGAACACGGGCTCTCGCGCCTGGATGTACTGCGCGCAGTTGCCGAAGCTCTGCCCCACCCGGACCACGAAGCCACCCTCGCCGGCCTCGACGATCGTGCCGTTCATCCGGTTGCGGCGGCGGGTCTCCAGCTGGATGCCGAGCAGCCCGACGGGCGCGCCCGTCGCGAGGCTCGCTCCGGCGGGATCTCCAGCGCCGGGGCGGGCGCCCACCCGGAGCGTCCGCGGCTCGGGAGACGAGATGAACCCCGGCCGCCCCACGAGGATCGAGGCCCAGGGGCGGCGCTGCGCGTCGAGCGTTCCGGCGAGCAAGAAAGGCAACTTCGCGAACAGCTCGCGGTGCTGATCGGGCATGAAGTCCCGGATGATCCGGCGCCCGGCGCGCTCGGCCCGCTCGCGCGCTCCGACCCGCTCCTGAACGGCCATCTCACCCGCGTGGTACGGCGACCGCTCGCCGGGCCAGCCGGGCAGGGGAGCTGCGGGAGATCTCGGCGTGAGCTCGTGTGACATGGGGTGTTCCTCCGCGGCATGGCGATCCGGAGCGGCGCTCCAAAAGCCACGGGACTCCGCCGGGCCGGATCGCGGCGACCCGGCGGTCTCCCACGGGCGTCAGGACACCGGCTGCGCTGCTGGCGTCCGCTTCATCGGCACGAAGCCGGGCAGGTCCTCCACACGCGCGAGCCAGGCGCGCACGTGGCCATACGGGTCGAGGGACACGCCGCCCTCCGGCGCGTGCGCGGTGTAGCTGTACATCGCGACATCCGCGATGGTCGGGCCGTCGCCGGCGAGGAAACGCCGCGCGGCCAGGTGCTGGTCGAGCACCGTGAAGAGCTGCGCGGCGATCGACACGGCCCGCTCGTAATCCACCTTGATGCCGAACACCTTCGCGACGCGCGCGGCCGCGGGCCCCGACGCGAGCTGCCCGGCCGCGACGGAGAGCCACCGCTGCACCTCCGCGGCCGCCACCGGATCGCGCGGGAGCCAGCGCTCCGCCGTCTCGCGCGCGTCGTACCGCGCCGCCAGGTAGACGAGGATCGCGTTGCTGTCGGCCAGCGTGACGTCGCCGTCCTCGATCACCGGCACCTGGCCGAACGGATTCTTGCTCAGGAACTCGGGCGTCTTGTGCGCGCCCCTGGCGACGTCGACGTCGACGAGCTCGAACGGGAGCCCGAGGAGCGACAGGAACAGCTCCACGCGGTGCGCGTGCCCCGAGAGCGGGTGGCGATAAAGACGGATCGGCTGGGCGGGGGTGTTCATCGAGAAGGTCCTTTCGGCTGACCGGGAGGCGGCGCGGCGCACATGCGCCTCGCTCGCCGGAGAACCATGTTCATTCCCGGCAGCGGCGTGAATGTCCGTCCTTGACAAGGGACCATTCCAGGAACTGGAATAATCGGGTGGATCGCCTGGAGACCATGCGGGTGTTCGTCGCCGTCGCCGAGGAAGAGGGCTTCGCGCCGGCGGCGCGGCGCCTCGCGATGTCGCCGCCGGCGGTGACGCGGGCCGTGTCCGCGCTCGAGGAGCGGATCGGCACGCGGCTGCTGCACCGGACGACGCGCATCGTCCGCCTGACCGAGGCGGGCGCCCGGTTCCTCGCGGACTGCAAGCGGATCCTCGGCGAGATCGAGGAGGCCGAGGTGTCGGCGGCCGGCTCCCACGCGGACCTGCGGGGGCAGCTCGCGGTGACGGCGCCCGTGATGTTCGGGCGCATGTTCGTCGCGCCGGTCCTCTTCGACTTCCTCTCGCGCCACCCGCGCGTGTCGGCGCGCACGCTGCTCGTCGACCGCGTGGTCGACCTGCTCGACGAGGGGCTCGACGTCGCCGTGCGGATAGCCCACCTGCCGGACTCGTCGCTGAGCGCGGTCCGGGTCGGCGCGGTGCGGCGGGTGGTCTGCGCGTCGCCCGGCTACCTGGCCGCGCGCGGCGCGCCGAGGACCCCGGCCGACCTCGCGCGGTTCGACACGATCGCGTTCTCGCTGGCGGGTTCGCCCGTGGAGTGGTCGTTCGGGTCGGGAACCACGGTGGAGCGGGTCGACCCGCCGTGGCAGCTCGTCGTCAACACCGTCGACGTCGGGATCGCGGCGGCGCTGGCCGGGCGAGGCCTCGTGCGGGTGCTGTCCTATCAGATCGGCGCCGAGCTGCGCGAGGGGCAGCTCGAGATCGTGCTCTCCGACGTGGAGCCCCCGCCGGTGCCGATCCACGTCGTGTACCCGGAGGGCCGGCGCGCGGCCGCGCGGGTCAGGGCCTTCGTCGATTTCCTGGTCGAGCGGCTCCGCTCCGAGCCGTGGCTCGGCTGAGCGCCTGGCCCGCTTCGCGTCGAGGACGACGCGCGTCGTGGTCGCGTGTGCCCTCCATGTTCATCCGAGCAGAGCTATGTCGCGCAGGGACGGCTCGCTCGGCTGGCGGTCCTGCGCCCGACCATGGGGGGCCGGGCACCGGGAGCGCTCCGGCGCTTCCCAGGCAGCGCGGAGGCTCCGCCTGTGCATCGATGAACCGCCACGCGTACCGATGTACATCGGCGCGTAAACTAGCGGATTTGTTGAGGCTTCATCCTGCTCGGCGCTCCAGGGCTAGGCACGCAGGTGACCTTTGTGTAACGATGTTGTCCCTATGGCTGGTCAGCCGACCGTCATCATCAGCTACCACCATCGAGATAAGGAATGGAAGGACCGGCTCGTTCAGCACCTCAGGGTAATCGAGAAGCAAGGCTTGCTCGAAGTATGGGACGACGAACGAATCGACGCTGGTGAGAACTGGAGGCATGAAATTGCGCGCGAGATAGAGCGCGCTCGTGTCGCGGTGCTTCTGGTGTCGGCGGATTTTCTGGCTTCTGACTTCGTGCTGGCTGAGGAGGTACCTCGCTTGCTACGAGGAAGGCAGTCCTTCGGACTACGGGTGCTGCCTGTCCTTGTCAGCCCATGTCTGTGGCAAGCTGTCCCGTGGCTCGCTGAGATGAAGCTGCTTCCTTATGACGGGCGTCCTTTGTCAGCTGGGGCAGGCCATTCGGCTGATGCGAACCTCGCCGCGATCTCGGGCGAGATATTGCGCTGTGTTGCTTCTGTTGCTCCCTGGGTCGACGCTCGTGCTCATGAGCCGAGGTTCACCGCAGTTGAACAGCGAGCTCCCACATTGCCGCGTCAAAGTCGTGGTGCGTCTTCAGGGCCTAGGAAGAGGGGATCGCAAATTGTCCTCATTCTGGTCGCCGTGTTGATGTACGTCGGACTTGCAACGACGTGTCTTTCTGTGCTGCGTTCGACGGGATCGCAGAGCAAAAATGATGATGACCAGGACCGAAAAATAAAAGAACTGTTGCGCGAAGCTGAAGCTGACCTCTTGGGTGCCGAGCGTAAGGGGCCGGATGCTTCGACTGCTGCGCCTCCGGTGTTGCTACCGGATCCGTCGGCTGCCGATCTGCGAGAGCTGCCGAGTGAAGATGATGGCTTGCTTCCGATGATGCCGTCGGAGCCTATTGGGCTCGATCTGGAATACGATCCTGCTCTTTTGGGATATCGCGGTATTGTTCAGGATGCTGTTACTAAGGCACTTGTTCGAGGTGTGCATGTTACTCTGCTAGGGACGCCTTGTGATGCGTGGACGGATGCTGCGGGTATGTTCGATTTTGTGCAGTGTGATCCGGTGTCGGTCTCCCGTCTCATGGAGCCTAGGGTTCTCATTGAATTGCCTAATGGAGTTCGGTGTAGTGACATTTATATCCAGAGGCCGCCTGCTGTGACGAGGATCAGGGTCAGTGAGAAGAGCTGCGCAGTTGCGTCTATTGGTGACGCAGGATTGTAGTCTGTGGTCCTCGTTGCTCGATTGTCGGTGGCGAGATGTCGATCGTCCTGTCATTTACGGTCGATTCGGGCTAAATGCGGCGAGGCACGGACGCGCATCGTGGACGTTATCCTCCGTGCGAGGTTTTGCGCAGGGCGGTGGACACGACCCGCTTGAGGACAGTCCGCCGTGGCCTGCAGAAAGGCGCTGGAGGACGGCGCGGCGGGCGCTGGCGATGTCGGCGACGGGGGGCGACGTGCAGAGCGGCCTGCGGTGAGCTGAAAACCTCCACCGACGTCGGCGCGGCGGTCCCGGCGGTGGCAAGTTCGCCTGCCGCATGGGCAGCGGCGATCGTCTGTGTGAGGCTTGTGGCGAGCGCCTTGTGCGGGTCGCTCGCCGCCGGCACCGCCGGTGCTCCTGCGGTCGCGAGGGCACTCGCGGCAGCCGGGTTCCTCCACGGTGCCGCGGGCACGCTGTCACGATTCGTTCAGCCGACCAGCGATCGCGGGCTTAGCCCTCACAATCGGCAGGTTACGTCCGCCTTGGCTTCCTCGCGAGCCGCTGAAACCCGCCCGGTGGTGCCGCTGTATCTCTCCCGAACGAAGGCAGGAAGACGAAGACGCGACTCCTGCTCCGCTCTCGTTCGGCATTGCGTACCGTCGGTGATATTTGCTTCAAAATCGTCCTCCGTACGCTAGAAATTTCGTCTCCGGCCCGTCTCCGGTTCGTTGCTGCGTGGCCCTGGGTGTGCCTAGGCTCACGCGGCATGGGTCTCAGGAAACTCCTGTTTTTGCCCTTGATCTCTCTCTCCCTCACCGCGGCGCCTGCGGCATTCGCGCAGTCCGCCGCCGCGCCGCATGCGGCGGCGCCGGCTGATCCAGCAGCGGACGCGCTTCGGCGTGCACACGCCGCGCGCCGCGCCGGCCGATGGCAGGAGGCTGAGGCGGCGTATCGCGCCGCCTTCGCCGCGGCGCCGCACCCTGCCATCGAGGGCGAGCTCGGGCTCTGCGAGCTCTCGCTGCACAAGTATGTGGACGCTGCGACCCATCTGCGGCGCGCCCTGTACAACCCGCGATCGCTATCGCCCGCGCAGCGGCAACGCTTCGATGACGGACTGCTCCGGGCCGAGAGGGAGGTCGTTGGTGTCGAGTTTGTGCTCAGCCACCCGAAAGCGGAGGTCTTCCTGGACGGCAGGTTCATCGGCCGGGGGCAGCCGGAATACCGATTCTACGTCGAGCCCGGTCGCCACGAGGTCCGCGCTTCTCTCGAGGGGCATGTCACGCAGCACGTCCCCTTCGAGCGATGGGCCGGCGACGTGACGGCGTTCCCGGTGGTGCTCGACCCCATCCCGAGAGCGCCGCCGCGCGAGGTGATCGTCCGCACGACGCCGCCCGTGCCGGACCGCTCGGGCCGCAACCTCCGCATCGCCGGGGCCTCGCTGGCGCTCGCCGGCGCGGCGCTCGGGGTGGGCTTCGCCATCGCCGCCGGGGCGCGTGATGACGAGGCCGAGACGCAGGCGGACACCATCCGGGCAAGTTACGGGCGAGGCGGCTGCCTGTACGAGGGTATCAGCGAGGTCACCCTCCAGTGCGACGCGCTCACAGCGACGGTCTCGGCCCGCAACACGTTCCGGAGCGCGGCCTGGGCGAGCTTCATCGCGGGAGGGGTGCTCGGCGCGGTGGCGCTCTCATCGCTCTGGTGGGCCCCGTCGCCGCCCTCGCCGTCCCGTGCCGCCGTGCGCCCGCTCGTCGTGGCCGGCGGCGGTGGGCTCGCGATCGGGGGCGTCTGGTAGGCGCGGTGCGCCGGAAAGGAGGTGAGGGGATGCGTCATGTGCTGATGGCGATCGCCTGGGCCGTGTCGGGGCTGGCGCTGGCGAGCGCTTGCGGCGGCACCGGCGAGGCGTGCGACGAGACGGTCACCTGCGAGAGCACGGAGGGGGTGTATTGCGCCGGGGAGTGCGTGCCGGTGCCTGTCGACACGAGCAACGTCGACAGTGCGCCCCTGCTCCTCTGGGAGGGGGGCATCGACGAAGACCTGCCGGCGTGTCCGCCGGACGTCGGCGAAGCTGGGGTCATGTTCCTGTTCAGGGAGATCGATCCGGCGCCGGGCTGCCCGCCCTGCGCCTGCTCGCAGCCGGCGTGTGTGCTCCCGGCCGGGGTGGCGGCCAGCGCGCTCTCCATGTGCCAGGACGGCGCGCCGGAGACGCGGACGCCGTTCGAGGCCCCGGCCGGCTGGGACGGCGCGTGCGTCGAGACGGATCCGATCCCGCCGGAACAGGTCGGATCGGTCGCCGTCCCGCCGGCCACCGCGGTCCCGTGCGCGCCGATCGGCGCGATCGTGCCCCGCAGCGGCGGCCTGGGGTCACCCTGGAGGCAACACGCCAAGGTCTGCAGGGGTCCGAGCGATGCCCGCGCGTGCGGGCTCACGTCGGGGAACGTGTGCTTTCCCATGTTCCACAAGCGACCGACGCCCGCGTTCAAGAGGTGCGTCCAGGCCAAGGCGGGCGAGGAGAGAGACTGCCCGGACGAGTACCCGCACCCGCACATCTGGTACAGGGGCCACGACGATGGCCTCTGCTCGCCGTGCGCGTGCACCCCGACCGAGCCCAGCGTGTGCGAGGCGCTCGTGTCGACCTACGCCGACGCGGCGTGCGGCCGGGAGATCGCCTCCGTGCAGGTCTCTGACGAAGGCGGCTGCGCCGATCCAACCTCTGGCGTTTCGCTCGGCAGCATGCGCGCCGAGTGGGTCACGAACGCTCCCGGAGCCTGTGAGCCGTCGGGCGGCGAGCCCGCGCGGAGCCGGAGGCCAGTGCAACCCGGGACCTTTTGCTGCATCGAGGGGGACACGAAATGACCCGGACCAGCATGCCACGTGCCCCCCTGGATCATGAAAACGCGCCACGTCGATGGCTCCTGAGGACGGCGACCTGCGCGCTCCTGGGCCTCGCCGGCGCTCTGCTCGGGTCGAGCTGCGGGGGCGAGGAGCTCAGGTGCTGGAGCGACGAGCGCTGCGAGCCGTGCCCCGGCTACTGCCTCGAGTATGCGACATGGGAAGGCGTCCTGAACGCCAGGAGGTATGTCGTGTGGGTCGGTAAGCAAGGCGAGCAGCCCACCTGTGAGGAGTACGGGCAAGCGTGGGAAGCGGACCGATGGCTTGACCTCCAAGACGACCCGAGCTGCCCACCCTGCGGCTGCGAGCGCATCGACTGCGACGATGGAGGGGTGTACTACGATCCGTTCATCGATGACTGCGAGGATGAGATCTTTGGTGGGAAGACGATGCGTCGCCCCTGGGATGTGTGCCATCCGAGCCCGCGGACCACAGCGTCCACCGCGGTGGTCGTTCCCTGGTACGACCACCGCGCTGCGTGCTCTTCGAGAGAGGACCTGTTCCAGCCGGAGGCGACCTGGAAGCGCATGGCGCGCATCTGCAGCCCGATCCTGACGGCGGAGTACAGCTGTGGAGACCACCCCTCTTATACCGATTGCTTGCTCGACGCCCGTGTCGTCTCCGACGGCTTTCGGAGCTGCGTCGGGAATCCAAATTCTTGGCTTTATGACGAGGGCATGACGACGCTCCCCTGTCCCGCGGAGTTCCCGGAGAGGCTCGATCTGTACAACGCCGTCTCCGGCTGCGGGACGTGCGACTGCGAGCTCGACGGGGAGCTCTGCTCGATGGAGTTCTCGTACTACAAGGACGAGGCGTGCAGCGATCTCCTGCTGACCCAGACGGTCACGACCGAGACCGCGTGTACCGAGCTGGCCGAGCCCGCGGTCATCCGCGGCGTCAAGGCCCGCATGCTCAAGGAGCGCGTCGGCGGCTGCATCGATCACGGGAGGACGGGCATCATGGAGGGAGAGAAGATCACGCCCGCGGAGGGCAGCACGTTCTGCTGCAAGCCCGTCGGCGGCTGAGCTCGCGCGGCGCTGGCTGGGGTCGACTCAGCCCACGAGAGCGCCGTCCTCGGCGCCCGTTTCCGCGTCCTCCTCTTCCTCTCCCGCCGCTGGCTCCTCCGGCGCCCCCGGCTCCTCCACGCTCGGCGCCTCGCCGGTCGAGCCCCCGCCATACCGCTTTCCGGCCCGCTGCGAGGCCTTCAGCACGGGCCCGCGGATCGTCTCGACCGCCTCGGCGGGGGCGTCGGAGAGCTCCAGGTTGGAGAGCACCGCGGAGACGACCCGGAACCACTGGCCGCGCGCGGCGGCGATCGTCGCCCGGGTCACCGGCGCCGCCTTCTCCTTGGCGGCGAGCTCGTCGCGCCGGTGCTCGATCGCCTCGAGCTCCTTGCCCGCCTTGATCCACCGCTGCGCCGTGTGGAGCAGCGTCGTTTTCCCGGGCGCCGGGATCCCCTTCAGGAACTCGCCGATCGACGGCTCCTCGTCGAGGAGCCGGGCGATCCGCGCCGTGTTGCCCGCCTCCGCGGTCGGCGACGCCTTGATGATGTTGAGCCCGCCCGGAAACAGCTTCGGCTGCACCTGGTCGCAGGTCGCGGCGCGCTCCCTGTCCGGCGGGTCCTCGCCGAGGCAATGCTCGCCGGTGCGCGTCGATGCCCCAGCACACCGCCTTGGCCAGGTGATCGTGGCGCTCGTCGACCCGCGCGAGCTCGTCGTTCAAAGCGTTCATCTTGCCCGACGGCCCCGCCTTGCTCGGACGCACCGCGAGAACGGCCTCGTGGGCCGCGACCGCCTTGGGGTGCAGGCCGGCGATCTCGGGGATCGAGAGGAACAGCCGCTTCCGTTGCGTGTTCTCGACCCACGGGGACACGAGCGCAACCATCTCTTCGATCATCAGGTGCTTCAACATCGCATAGACCTCCTTGTCCGAGGTAAAACGGTTCCGGCCAGGAGACGACGAAGCCGTCGAGTCCGTCAACCTGCCCGCCGGTTTGCGACGGCGCACGACCAATGCGGCCGGTTGAACGGGAGGTGCCACGAAGGTCGCAACTAACGCCGGCGCTCGCCGCGAGGCCGAGGAGACGTCGCGACCGACCGCGGAGCATTGTTTCAGCCCGCGCACGAGGTCCCGATCAAAAGATTTGAATCTTTTCATACAAACGGAGTGGTCGCGACCACCTCGTCGGCTTTCGACGAGCGTCCTCGGCCGGTCGGGACCACGCGCGCGGCATCGACGCGATGGCGCGTGAGGGTCGGGATGCACTTCACCCCCAAGCACGTCTCCTCCGCCATGGCGCCGCCACCCCTGGCAGGGATCTTTCCTCGCGTTCTCCCGTCGTCTCGCGCCGGTATGGGGTGTGCCAGGGGCCCGGCGTCATGCCGACGCTCGAGCACAACGCCTTCGTCGAGATGTTCCGCCAGACCCCGGAGCTCGCGCCGCACTTCCTCGTGACCCTCTTCCACGTCGATGTGCCGCGGCATGCCTCGGTCGCGGTGGTCGAGTTCTCGCTCGACCAGCTCATCCCGGTGGAGTTCCGCGCCGACCTGGTGCTCGAGCTCCGCGACGCAATCGGCACGCTCGTGCTCGCGATCATCGTCGAGGTCCAGCGCGAGGAGGACCCGGACAAGAAGTTCTCCTGGCCGGTGTACGTCACGGTCGTGCGCGCGAGGAAGCGCTGCGGCACGGTCGTCCTCGTGGTCGCTCCGGGCGCGGACGTGGCCGCCTGGGCGGCGGAGAACATCGACGTCGGCCTCGGCTTCGGCAACCTCAAGCCGCTGGTGCTCGGTCCGGCCGTCGTGCCCGAGATCACCGACCCGGCCGAGGCGTTGCAGGAGACAGAGCTCGCCGTGCTCTCGGCGGTGGCGCACGGCAACGGGCCGAACGGGCTCGCCGTGGTCCAGGCGGTGCTCGTCGCCCTCGGCCGGCTCGACCAGGAGCACGCGGCGGTCTACTTTCAGATCATCTGGAACGGGTTGCGCGAGCCCATGCGGCGGGCTCTGGAGGCGTTGGTCATGCAACGGCAGATCGAAGGTGAGGCGACTTTCCCCTCGTTTGTCCAAAAGCTCATCGATCGCGGCAAGCTCGAGGGGATGCGCGAGGGCAAACTCGAGGGGATACGCGAGGGCAAGAGGGACACGCTGCTGCGGCTGCTCGCTCGTGCAGGGATCGCGCTCAGCGACAACGAGAGCGCGCGCATCCAGGCATGCACGGACATCGCGACCCTCGACCGCTGGGTCGATAACGTCCTTGGGGCGAAGACCGCCGCTGAAGTGCTCTCCTGACGGCTCGGGGATACGGTCCAACACGGCGATGAAGCGGACGGGTCTCGCCCGCCGCCTATCGACAGGCCGCTGGGCGCCGCCTGAAAGAGCAGCGCCTCGAGGCACCGAGGAGAGAGCGGCGACCCTTGGCGTCCTTGGCGCGTTGGCGGCTCATTCCTCGGTTGAGCGGATGAGATAGGTATTCTGACGAGCCTGGGTAGGTGTCACGGCGCTTTGGCCGGCGCCCTCTCCGCGGCCCCGGGCTTCCCGCCCTGCGCTCCCCCGTTGCCCGCCGGCGCCGCCCCGCCCGCCGCCCCGCCGGGCGACGCCGCGTCCCTGGCGCCCGCTTCGCCGGCTTCCTCCGTCTCCTCGAGCAGCGCGGCCAGCTTCTGCTCGGCGTCCTTGTCGAGCGCGCTCTTCATGTCGAACGTCAGCATCGGCAGCGGGCCCTGGTTCATCGCCGGCAGGCGGCCGTTCCACCGCTCGAGCGCCCGGTACTGCAGCACCGCCGGCGTCGTCGACAGGCGGATGATCGTGTTCGCCTTGGCCTCGGCGCGCGCGCGGATGAGCAGCGCGTCCGCCTCGCCGCGCGCCCGCTCGCGCGCCGACTCGGCCGCGCCCCGCGCCGTCGCGATCGCCTGCTCCGCCTCGGCCCTGACCTGGCGCACCCGGTTCTCGGCCTGGATCGACTTCTGCGTCGCCTCCATCGCCTGGTTGATCGCCGCGGCCACGTTCTCGGGCAGCTTGAGCGCGCCGTTGATGGTCAGCTGATCGATGATGAAGCCGTCCTTCTCGATGACCAGCCCGAGCTCCTTCGTCACGTCCTGGATGAGCTTCGTCTTGCCCGCCCCGTAGATCTCCTGCACCGGCATCGTCGACGCGACCGAGTTGAACGCCTCGCGCACCGCGTTGCGCACGTAACGATCGGCGAGGCGCATGAGGTCGTTCTCGCGGAAGCGCAGGTACAGGTGCGGCGCCATCTTCGGCTCGATGTGGAACGACATGCCGATGTCCGCGCCCACGTTGACGCCCTCGGACGACGAGAAGGTGATCGACTCGTCGACCGACCGGCCCTCGTACGTCGACGACGTCCAGACCACGTTCTGCACGCTCGTCGGGAACTGCACGATCTGCTCGGTCAGCGGGTTGTAGAACACCCAGCCGGTCACCACCGGGATATCGTCGACGCCGCGGTTCGAGCCGGCGAGCTTGACCCGGATGCCCACGTGCGCGGCGTCGATCCGCGTCACCGTGGTGCACGCCACGAACAGCGTCGCCACGAGCAGCGCGAGGCCGAGCGCGACGCGGCGCACCGCGCTCGCGCCCGCGCCCGCGCCGCTGCTCGAGGAACCGAACTTGATGGAAGGAATTTTCGCCATGGATGGGGGTCTCTCTCCGTCTCAGCCGCTGCGCCCCACGATGAGGTGGAGGGCGGTCGCGACGCTGACGCACAACGCGAGGAGGAGCGAGAGCAGGGCGACCCAGTAACGGACGGGGTCGGTGCCGTTCAGCCAGCCCCCCAGCTCGGTGACGAGCGCGACGTACGCCGCGATCGCCGCCACCGCAGGCCAGCCGCGGCGGGGCCGCCGGCGGGCGAGCTCCCGGCGGAGCCGCTCGTTCTCGGCGACCAGGCCAGGCCGGCTGTCGCGGTACGGGTCGAGGTCGCGCACGTGCTGCTTCTCTCGCGGCGCCCGCGGCGGCGAGGCCGTCCGCGAGCGACATGCCCTATCATGGCACCGCGGAGGCCACGAGGCGCGGCCGTCCGGTCCCGCGGGTCCCGTGCGGCCGACGCCGCGGCGCGGTCGATGTAGGATCCCCGAGGCCGCCGATGACCATCCCCGGTTCGCCAGCCGCCGCACCCCCGGTCGCCGCGCCCCCGGTCGCCGCGCCTCCAGGGGGCGCGCCCCCGAGGGCGGCGAGCCCGCCCCGCTTCCAGGCGGGCGGCACGGTCCGCGATGGATCAGTCTACATCGAGCGCGGCGCGGATCGCGAGCTCCTCGCGCAGCTCGAGCGCGGCGAGTACTGCTTCGTGCTCGCGCCGCGGCAGATCGGCAAATCCAGCCTGCGCCTGCGCGCCGCCCGCAAGCTGCGCGCCGCGGGCGCGACCGCGGTCGAGCTCGACCTGTCGCTCCTCGGGACGGAGAGCAACCAGGACCGGTGGTACCTCGGGCTCGCCGTCCTGCTCGCGGCGGAGCTCGAGCTCGAGGCCGACGTGGCCGCGTTCTGGGAGCGCCACGCGCCGCTGCCGACGCTCGGGCGGTGGTGGCGGTTCCTGCGCGACGTCGTGCTCGGCGAGACCGAGGGGCGCATCGTCGTGCTGCTCGACGAGATCGACGCCGTGCTCACGCTGCCGTTCCCGGCCGACGACTTCTTCGCGTCGATCCGCGGCGCCTACAACGCCCGCGCCGGAGACGCGGCCTACGATCGGCTCGCGTTCTGCCTCATCGGCGTCGCCGCCCCGAGCGACCTGCTCCAGGACGAGGCGCGCACGCCCTTCAACATCGGCGCCGCCATCGCGCTCGACGACTTCACGAGGGACGAGGCCGCGGCCATCCTCCCCGGCCTGTCCGCGCTCGGCGCCCGCGCGGGCGCGGCGCTCGAGGCGATCCTCCGGTGGACCGACGGGCACCCGTACATGACCCAGCGCCTCTGCGCCGAGCTCCTCGAGCGCGCGAGGGCCGCGCCGGACGCGCCCCTCGCGGCGTCCGACGAGGCGATCGCGGCCGCCGTCCACGAGATCGTCGCCCGCGTCTTCCTCGCGAACGGGCGCGTCTACGAGGCCAACCTCCACTCGGCCGACACCTACCTCGCGAAGCGCAACCGGAGGGCCCCGGTCGATCGCATGATCGCGCTCTACCGCCGGCTCCTCGAGGGCGAGCGCGTCCCTGCCGACCGGGGCGGCCCCGTGGAGCTGCACCTGCGCCTGTCGGGGGCGGCGGCGGTGCGGGTCGACGGCGAGGGGCGGTGGCTGCGCGTCCGCAACCGCATCTTCGCCGAGGTCCTCGGGATCGACTGGGTGAAGGAGAAGGAGGCCGAGCTCCACCTCGGCACGCCGCTGCTCCGCTGGCTCGCGGCGCCGCCCGCGGAGCGGCACGAGTTCGTGCTGCGCGGCAAGGCGCTCGACGAGGCGCTCGCGTGGGCCCGGATGCGCGCGGAGCTCTCGGAGCAGGAGCGGGAGTTCCTCGCGGCGAGCCAGGAGGTCGCGCGGGCCGAGGCGGAGTGGGAGCGCGAGGCGCAGGCGGCGGCCGCGCAGCTCGAGCGGGAGCAGCGGGAGCGCGCCGAGGAGCGGACGCGGACCGCCCGGCGCGAGGCGCGCAACCTGGTGGCGCTCGTCGCCGCGCTCGCGTCGGCGCTGCTCGCCACGCTCCTGTTCTACCGGCAGACGAAGGTCGAGGAGGAGCGGGCCACGAACGCCGAGCGCGAGCTCCGCGCCGCCGACAGCAAGCAGCGCACGTTCCTCGGCGAGACGGCCGAGGAGATGGCCGAAAAGTCCGCGGTCCACGCGCTGCGCCTCGGCGTCGCGGCCGTGGCGGCGCCCTACCACGGCGATCTCGGCCGCTCCCCCGCGGCCGCCTTGCACGGCCTGTCGGCCGCGGTCTTCGCGGCGAGGCGCTCCTTCGTGCTCGGCGGCCACACCGGCGCCGTCCGGGGCGCGTCGTTCTCCCCCGACGGCGCCCTCGTCGCGACCGCCAGCGACGACCGGACCGCGCGGATCTGGGGCGCCCGGGACCACCGGCTCGTCGCGGTGCTCGCCGGCCACGAGCGCGGCCTCCGCGCCGCCGCCTTCTCCCCGGACGGCGCGCTCGTCGCGACCGCCAGCGACGACACGACGGCGGGGATCTGGGACGTGCAGCTCGGCAAGCGGCTGCACACCCTGCGGCACGACGGCCCGGTCGCCTCGGCGGCGTTCTCCCCGGACGGCGCGCTCGTCGTGACCGCCAGCGCCGACGGCACCGCGAGGCTCTGGGGCGCGCGCGAGGGCAGGCTGCTCACCACCCTGCGGGGCCACGCCGGCGGCGTGGGCGCCGCGGTGTTCTCCCCGGACGGCGCCCGCATCGTCACGGCGAGCGCCGACCGCACCGCGGCGCTCTGGGACACACGCACCGGCAAGCGCCTCGCCCAGCTGCGCGGCCACGCCCGCCCGGTCGGGTCCGCGGCCTTCTCGCCCGACGGCAGCCGCGTCGTCACGGCGAGCGCCGACCGCGCCGCGAAGCTCTGGGACGTGCAGGGCGGCAAGCTCCTCGCGACCCTGTCGGCGCACGCCGGCGCGGTCCTGTCCGCGTCGTTCTCGCCCGACGGCGCGCGCATCCTGACCGCCGGCGAGAACGACGCGGCCCGGCTCTGGGATGCCCGCGATGGCCGGCAGCTCGCCGAGCTCGCGGGCCACGCGGGCACGGTCCTGTCCGCGTCGTTCTCGCCCGACGGCGCGCGCATCCTGACCGCCGGCGAGGACAACCGGGCGCGGCTCTGGGACGCGCGCGACGGCAGGCCGCTCGCCGAGCTCGCGGGCCACGGCGGGACGGTCCTGTCCGCGCGCTTCGCGTCCGACGGGCTCCGCATCGTCACGGCCAGCGCCGATCTCACGGCCCGCCTCTGGGGCCCCGAGCCGCTCGTCGCGCTGCGGGGCCACGCCGCCGAGGTCCGCGCCGCCGTGTTCTCGCCCGACGGCGCGCGTGTCCTGACCGCCAGCGACGACCGTACGGCCCGCGTCTGGGACGCGCGCCGCGGCGAGCTGCTCTTCCGGCTCGAGGGCCACGCCGCCGAGGTCCGCGCCGCCGCGTTCTCGCCCGACGGCGCGCGGGTCGTCACCGCCGGCGCCGACCGCACGGCGCGCCTCTGGGACGCCCGCGACGGCAAGCCGCTCGCCCGGCTCGCGGAGCACGAGGGCGCGGTGCTGTCCGCGGCGTTCTCCCCCGACGGCGAGCGCGTGGTGACCGCGAGCGACGACCGCACCGCCCGCCTCTGGGGCGCGCGCGGCGAGCTCCTGGCCACGCTCGCGGGGCACGAGGGCGCGGTGCTGTCCGCGCGGTTCTCCCCCGACGGCGAGCGCGTGGTGACGGCGAGCGACGACCACACCGCGCGTCTCTGGGACGGCCGCACCGGCAAGCTCCTCGCGGCGCTGCGCGGCCACGCGCGCGCGGTCCGCACCGCGGCGTTCTCGCCCGACGGCGAGCGCGTGGTGACGGCGAGCGACGACCGCACGGCGCGCCTCTGGGACACCCGCGACGGCAGCCCCCTCGGGGTGCTCCAGGGCCATACCAACTGGGTCCTCTCCGCCGCGTTCTCCCCGGACGGCGCGCGCCTCGTCACGACCAGCTACGATCACACGTCCCGGCTCTGGCGCGCCGACGGCGCGTCGCTCGCGGTGCTGCCGCACGCCGACCCGATCTTCACCGCGGTGTTCTCGCCCGACGGCGCGCGCCTCGTCACGGCCAGCAACGACCGCACCGCCCGGCTCTGGAGCGCCGCCGGCGAGCTCCTGGCCACCTTCCCGGGCCACCTCGGCGCGGTGTGGACCGCCGCGTTCTCCCCCGACGGCGGCCGCGTGGTGACGGCGTGCGCGGACGGCGAGGCGCGCATCTACCCGGCCAGCGCCGAGGGGCTCCTGGTGCTGGCCTGCGGACTGCTCGAACATCAGGACGAGTACAAGGAGGTGCGCGAGGCGTGCGCGCCCTACCTCCAGCGCGAGCCCTGAACCCTCATTCCGGAGCTCGCCTTCGCGCCTGATCGCGCCTTGGTCCGATCAGCCTGGCGCGGCTCCTCCACTCCCTCCTTTCGAGGGGGGCGCGCCGGCGACCTTCGTGCTCCGGAGCTTCTTGACGACGAGCGCGGTCACGGCGCCGGCCGATGCCGCCTTGGCGAGGATCAACCCGAGGGACGCGAGACACGCAGGGCACATGGCACTCCTCTCCTCCTGCCGGCGTTGCGCGCGGCGCTCCGCCGCCGACACGGAGAGATGACCACATCGCCTGTGGCCGCGGCAGCAACATCGATGTCGCGATTCGCAGGAATCGCGGGCGGCATCCCGCCCGCCGCGCTCTCTCACCGGCTGCGCGCGCGCGGCTGGGGCAAGGAGCGGCGGGCCTCGTCGGCGAAGAAATCCACGAAGGCGCGCACCCGCGCGGAGAGCTGCGAGATCGAGCAGGGCAGCTACCGCGAGGACTTCGCTGATGCCGCAAATCTGGGGGGCAGCTCCGGGGTCACGCCCGACCTCACCCCGGGCTCGGCTGTCGACCTGACCTGAGGGACGTTCGCTCCGAGCCCGGGCCGGATCACCTCAGGTAGTCGTCGATCGCGTCATACCAGACGCCCGCCATCCGGGCGTAACCCGCCTGATTGGGATGGACTCCGTCGCCGAGCTCGGACGTGGGGAAACCCGTGAACTGATCGGCGAAGACGATGTGCGCGCCCGCCGCGGCTCGCTCCTCGACCATCGCGGGGATGGTGGCGTTGAACGTATTGACCGCGGCCGCGGCGCCCGGAAAAGGAATGATGTTGCTCACGACGATCAGCGCGTCGGGCGCCTCGGCGATCAGCTCGTCCAGGAGAGCGCCGAGGCGCATGGGGGCGCCGTTCGGGCTTTGATACATGTCATTGGTGCCCGCATGGAGCAGCACGATGTGCGGCATCTCTCCGAGCGCCGGGGTCGGCACACGATTGGCGATCTGCTGGATGGTCTGTCCGCTGATCCCCTCGTGATTGCGGGGGAACGGCGCGCCGTCGACCATCGTGGGGCCGTTCATCTGCTGCGTGCCCGTGAAGGTGATCTCGTGGCCGTCCTCCCGGGCCAGGCGGAAGAGCTCGACCCGGTACCCGCCGTCGAAGCCGAGACCAAACGTGATCGAGTCCCCGAGGGGCAGGATCTTGCAGGGGCCCGTCTCGGGGCAAGGCTGAAACCCTGGATCGGGAGAACCCCCACCTCCGCCCGAGCCGACGGAAGACGTGCTCCCGGCGGGGTCTCCACCGGTGCCTTGTCCGCTGCTTCCGGTGGTCGCTCCCGTGGTCGCCTGTCCACCCGAGGCGGTTCCAGTCGCGCCGCCCGCTCCGCTTGTGGTCGAGGCCCCGCCCGTCAGGGCGCCGCTGGAAGAGGCCGCTCCGGATCCACCCGTGCCCTCGGTCGACCCGCTGGGGTCGCTGGAGCAGGCCAGGGAGCCGACCAAGAGAAGGCTCGCGAGTGGGATCCCACGGGCGAGAGCGCCAAAGGCACCACGGCGAACGAGCAGCGGAGAGGTCAAGGGCGACATAGGTGCAGAACTCCCGGTCGTAGGCGACCGATAGGGTGAAAGTTTGTACCTCAGACAGAACTTCATCGGGCGCTCGGCTCAAGGCCACACCGCCCGCGCGGCTTCTGCGAGGAAGTGGCGGGAAAGGTAAGCGGCGCTCGCGGCCACGTCGTTCAAATTCCCGACGAAGGTTTTCAGGATCTCGACGCGCGAGCCGATCCGCTCGGCGCAAGCGAGCCGAGGTGCGCGCTCCGGCACGCCTCGTGCACGAAGGGCTTGACCCCTGAGTTGCTCGAAGTCGACGATGTGCCGGGGCGACCCCGAGCATGACCGCGGAATTCTCAGCAAAGTACGGAGCGGCGCTCACCGGATCGGACTGGGTGGGGCTGCCTCTCCGGATCGGGTACGTGCCCGAGAGCGGCCGGGTCGAGGGGCTCTCCACGGAGTCGGATGCGGTCCTGGTGTGGGCGGGAGGCCCCTCGCAGGTCGACATTCACTTCGCGGACCCGACCTCGGGAGAGGTTCGGGAGCATTCCTTTGAGCGGCTCTCGGGCATGATGGACCTCTTGCCGCGGAGGACCAGGCTTCACAGCGTCGCGTGGCGGGGGCGGCCGTCCGTCTGCACGTCGGTGAACTTTCCCGAAGCATCCATGTTGGCGCTCTGTTCGTCCCCGTCCACCGGGTTGGTTCCGGAGCGGGGCCCACAGTTTGGTTTGATCGACGCCCACGTGGTCGACCTGGTTCATCGCCTGCAGGCGCAGGCCGAGGGGCAGGAGTACTTCGGAGCCGTCTACGTGCAGTCGCTCTCCCTGGCGCTGGCTTCCTACCTTTCGGCTCGGTACGGAGCGGGGGCCAAGGCGGCGCTCTCTCTGCGCAACGCGAGCCTCTCGAGCAGCCAGCGCGCTCAGATCGAGAAGTTCGTGGACGGCGAGCTCTCCTCGAACTTCGGGCTCGTCGACCTGGCGGGGCTGGTGGGCTACTCGCCGGACCACTTCTCGCGTCTGTTCAAGCATGCCTTTCACCAGACTCCTTATCAGTACGTGCTCTCGCGCCGCATCGAAAGGGCGATGGCCATGCTCCGGGACGAGCGGCTCTCCATCGCCGAGATCGCTCTGGCTTGTGGCTTCTCCAATCAGGGGCATCTCACGACGGCGTTCAAGCGTCGTACGGGGACGACGCCCGGCGCGTACCGGAAGAGGTGATCGGCCGGCCGGCTTCCTCTGGCGCAGGCGACACAGGAGCCCAGGTGGTCAGGCCTAGGATGAGCAGGCTTGACGCAGGGTGGCTCTCAATCTCGGCGATCAGGGCGTCCAGAGCAGGACAGCCAGATCCCCGGTCTCGCCCCGGGTGACCAGGAGGTCGGGGCGGGCGTCGCCGTTCATGTCGGCCACGGCGAGCGAGAGCGGCTCGGAGCCGACCTCGATCGCGGGGTCGGGGCGGAACGTCTCGCCCTCGCCGATCAACACGTACACGCTGTCCCCCTGGAGGACCAGCACATCGTCGCGGCCTCCATCGCCGTCGAAGTCGGTCACCACCGGCGACAGGAGGGGCGCTTCGACCATGTAATCTTGCCGGGAGAAGGTCGTCGCGTCGCCTGCGCCGAGCAGCAGCGAGAGGGACGTGTCGAGCACCCCGACCAGGTCCTGGTTGCCGTCCCCGTTCAGATCGCCCGTCGCGATGGCGGAAACCCCGGTGTCCGCCACCGGCACGGGCGTGGTGAACGACCCGTCTCCCTCGTTGCGGATCACCAGGGTGGAGTACAGATCCGCGTCCCGCTCCCCGCCCGCCAGGTCGAGCGCGCCGTCGCCGTCGAGGTCGACCAGCGCTGGCGCCTCGATCGCGGGCACGCTCTCGCTGGTGAAGCTGCCGTCTCCGCTCCGCCGGATCAGCCAGGCGTACAGCTCGGAGCTCTGGGAGGCATAGATCTCGGCGAGGCCGTCGCCGTCGAGATCGCCCAGCGCGGCGTGCGCCATCATGGGCTCGTAGAGGCCGTTGTCGGGCACCTCCAGCGCCACGACCGGGGGCTGGAACGTCCCGTCGCCCACCCCCGGGTAAACCTCCACCGCGGCGCACGGCAAGGTGTCGCAGCTCCGGAGGGTCACCAGGTCGAGGGCCGGGTGCACATCCATCGCGGCCAGGAAGACGCCCGCGGGGGCGCCGCCGAGCGCGACGGTGTCGGCGGGCTCCAGCGCGCCGTTGCCCGCGTTGCGCAGCGCCACGGCGGAAGCGCCCTCGAGGCCCGCCAGGACCACGTCGTTCGCGCCGTCGCCGTCGAGGTCGCCGACGGCCACGAGGCGCGCCTTGTCCCCGCCGCTCAGGGGGTAAACACCCGCCAGCACGTATCCCCCCTCGCCCGTGCCCGTGTCGCCGGCATCTGCGGGCGGCGTCGGCGGCGTCGGCGACGTCGGCTGCGTCGATGGCGCCGGCTGCACCGGCTTCGTCGACTCGTCGCTGCACCCGCCCAGGATCCAGGCCAGCGCCACGAGAGCTCCCCGGATCGTCCCCATCTTCGTTGGCATCGTCGGCATCCCTCGCCGGTACTTTACCCGCGCGCGGCTGCTCGATCGAGCAGGGGCTGGTGCCGTGGAGCGGAGCTCCACGGCACCCCCTCCGATCACGTCGATCGCACGTAGACGACGAAATCGACCGTCGTCGTGACGCCGCGGTACTCCACGGAGGCGGTCACCGTGGCCACCCCGGGCGCGACCGTGTGGATCGTGCCGCCGGAGTCCACGGAGACCACCTCGGGCCGGTTGCTGAGGAAGCTCACCTGAATGCCCGCGGGGAGCGGACGGCTCTCGCCCTTGGTGATGTAGCCGTAGAGCGTCTCGTCGCTCAGCGAGACGGTGAGCTGCGGATCGATCTCCGCGCCCACGGGGAAGAAGACCCGCTGCTGGATGCCCAGATCGTGATCGCCGACGACCTGCGGCTTGGCCGTCACGACCGCGGGCACCGGGCGGAGCGCGCCGGTCACCGTCACGGAGGCCTGCGCCTCGATGTCGTCGTCCGCGGCGGACCGCGCGATCTGGAGCCCGTAGGTCCCCGCGTCGACGGCGTAATGACCCTTCTTCTGGTCGAAGAAGGCGAGATCGGCGATCGGCAGCTCGAAGGTCACGCGTCGGGTCTCCAGGGACCGCAGCCTGATCTTCTGGAACGCACGCAGCCGCTTCCGGGGACGCTCGAGCGAGGCCGGGGCGTCAGGTGTGCTCACGTAGAGCTGGACCACCTCGTCGCCGGCGAGGCGCCCGACATTGCTGACGTTCACGCTCACCCCCAGCGTGCCGTTCGCGTCGACGCGCGTCCGGTCCACGCGCAGGTTCGTGTAGCGGAAGCTCGTGTAGCTCAGGCCGTGGCCGAAAGGATAGGTGACCGGGCCCTGGAAGTACATGTAAGTCCGCCCCAGGGTGCTCGCCGTCGGTCGAACCGTGTAATCGGCGATCGGCGGCAGATCGGAGAGGTTCGTGTACCAGGTGAAGGGCAAGCGGCCGCTCGGGTTGTGCTCGCCGAGCAGGACGTCGGCGAGCGCCTCGCCCTTGCGCTGGCCGTTGTAGGAGCTCCAGAGCAGCGCGGCCACGTCGGCCTCGAAGCCCTCGACGTCCATCTGGCCGACGGTCTCCATGTAGACGATGGTGCTCGGGTTCTGCGCGGCGACCTGGCGGATGAGGTCGGCCTGCGCGCCCGGCAGCGCGAGCGTCCTGCGATCCACGTCCTCGCGCGAGTGACGTCCGTCGGTGCCCACGTAGACGATCGCGACGTCGTAATCGGCGGCGGCGGCGACGGAGGCCGCGTCCACCTCGGCCAGGGTCTCGGGCGTCACGCCGGGGTAGAAGTCGACGACGGCCGCGGGGTTGATCGCCTGGACCGCGGCCTTGACGCCGCTGTAGCCGTTCACCGTCTTGGCGTTGCCCGCGGGCCCCTGGTCGCTGGAGTAGCCGCCCAGGAAGACCTCGGCCGGGTTCGCGTAGGTGCCGATCACGGCGACGCGGAAGCCGCCGCTGCGCGGGACCCGGAGCGGCAGCAGCTTGCCGGTGCTGCCGTCCTTGCGCCGGGTCTCGCGGTTCTTGAGGAGCACGATCGCCTCGGCCCCGACCTTCCGCGCCATGGCGAGCCGCTCGGGCGTCTCGGTGATGGCGCCGTTGTCGTCGCTGTTGGTCCAGGTCCCCGGCGCGACGCGCGCCCGCGCCTGCGTGACCCAGGGGACGCCGGCGTCGTCGTCGAACTCGCCGAGGCGCACGCGCGCGGCGAAGAGCCGGGTGACCAGCGGATCCACGTCGTTCTCGTTGAAGATGCCCGTCGGGGTGGGGATGGCGCGCGCGACGGCGTCGGGCAGGGTGTTCGCGTAGCTGTAGGTGTCGTGATAGCCCCAGTTGCAGTTGAGATCCTCGCCGGCGACGGCGGCGAAGGCGTGGCGCTCGACGGCGTCGAGCGGGTGGGGATAGCCGGGCGGCTGCCAGCGGTGCCCGGCCTGGATCTCGCGGATGGCGTCGCAGTCCGAGGTGAAGAAGCCGCGGAAGCCGAACGTCGCGCGCGCCAGCACCTCCTTCAGCTGGATGCTGGCGGCCACGGGGACGCCGTTGACGCGGTTGTAGGCGCTCATGATCGACGCCGGATCGGAGGCGCGGATGACGTCGCGGAACTGCGCCGTGTAGTACTCGCGCAGCGTCCGCTCATCCATGTCCGAGCTGCCGTTCCGGCGGTTGAACTCGCTGTTGTTCGCCGCGAAGTGCTTGAGCGTGGTGCTCACCTTCAGGTAGCCGCCGCCCTCGGGCAGGAGGCGGCCGCGCTGGTCCTTGCCCTCCATGCCGTTCACGAACTGCGCGGCGATGGCGGCGGTGAGCACCGGGTCCTCGCTGAAGGCCTCGTCGTTGCGGCCCCAGCGCGGATCCCGCGCGAGGTTGATCGTCGGGGCGTAGAAGTTGAGGTCGAGCTTGTTCTCGCGGAAGACCTCGCGCGCCTCGTCCGAGATCAGGCGCGCCTCGTCGTACATGAGCGCGGGGTTCCAGGTGGCGCCCAGCGACAGATCGACGGGGTACGAGGTGGTGTTGATGGTGTTGGGCGGGTTGCCTCGGTCGTTCACCTGCTCGCGCGCGACGCCGTGCGCGGCCTCGTTCCACCAGCCGTACGCCGGGAGGCCGAGCGACGGGATGGCCGGCGCCTGGCTGCTGATCATCTGGCTGGCCTTCTCGGCGAGCGTCATGCGCGAGACGAGATCCGCGGCGCGCTCCTCGGGCGAGTAGCTGCGGTCCAGGTAAATGGGGGTCTCGCCCGTCGGGTCGGGCAAGCGCTCGGCCGGGTCGAGGGCCGCCGGGTCGGCGTTCGTCGGATCGAGGGTCGCCGCGGGCTCGCCCACGTCGGCGGGAGCATGCTCCGACGAGCAGGCCGCGACGGCGGTCAGCGCGAAGGCGCCGCGGAGCGCCGAGAGCGCTCTTCTGAAAACCAGGTGCTTCGTGGTCATTCGTTGGCCTCTTTTCGTGGTGAAAAGACTTTGGAAAGGCTCCTACCTGATCCCTCGCGTGGCGTAACGCGCGTTGCGTAGATGAAACGCGGGCGAGCGGCAACGGACGAGGAAGGCGGCTGCGGCGCGGGGTCGGGGCGCGCGCCAGCCTGGGTCGGGTCGTGCCCGATCCACCTCGGGCGGATTGCGCCACGCCGCCCGTACCTTCTCCCACCCTCGCAGGCGGCCACGGCGCTCTGTGCCGCGTCGAGCGTTCCACCACGAGCAGCGGCTCGCCGTGCTCCGATGTGTGGGCGAGCTGTTGGCCTAACGTTGTTTTCCCATGGGGCTGTCGGAGCCCAGAAGTATTTTAATGTTAAGCGACGCCTGCTCTCGAACCTCGATAGAGCCAGAGCGCTCATCGACGCTTGCCAGAGGGTGATTTCGAGGTTGCCCTGGTCCGCACACCAATGCACGCTGACTGAGGTCGTGTTATGATGCTCCTTTCAGCGACGGCGCCCTCTCTCGCTCGTGTCATTGCTGTCGGGCGAGATCCCACCATGGAAGACATGATGACATGTCGAGGGCCTCGCTGGATGCTTGGTGAAAATTCTTATTCGCGGTGTAAATGAGGGGACCAGTCAGGCCGCAGGTAGGAGATGAGGGGCTTCCCTCGAGCGAGCTTTCTCCCACGCTCTCGAGCGCGCTCCGCGGCCTGATGATCCCGTCAAGAAGCCGTTTTTCATGGTCCGGCGCGCCGAACGACGCTCCCGGCGCCCGGGCCTGGGAGAGGTGAACATGTCTCGAAACATTCGCCGGTTCATCACATGGTCGCTCCTTGCGGTTCTTTGCTTGCCGGCGGGCTGCGGCACTGCCGATGAAGGGTCCACCGCCGTCGGGGATGTCTCGCTGGACGACGGCGAGAGCGCCGCGAGCGTCGCGGAAGAGGTGACCGACCGGACAGCGCTCGTCCCGGGGACCTACATTCCCGGGCCGACCACGACGGGGCCGATCTGGACCGGTGAGTTCCAGCAGATGGAGGCGAACTCGGGGACGACCATCCGCCTCACCACCCCGAACGTCACCTACAGGCGAGTCGAGTTCTGGGGGACGGTCGTGCCGAAGGCCAGCGGGATCAAGTTCGAGGAGTGCATCTTCCGCGGCCCGGATCCGTCGAAATTGCCCTCGCCGCGGGGCCTCCTCGTGAACTATGGGGACAACCCGCCGCACGTCGTCATCGAGAATTCGCTGTTCGACCCCGAGGCGTGGCTCACGAAGCGCGGGAAGTCCGCTCCGGCGCACAACGGCAACCCCGCCGGCCTGCTCCTGCAGTCACAGCCCGCCATTCACGGCGGGAACTTCACCGCGCGCTGGTGCGAGATCCGGAACGTCGAAGACGGCGTCAACTTCGTCGGGCGCACCGCGGACTGGACGAACCAAGAGACCACCGTCGAGATGTGCTGGATCCACGGCGGCGAGTTCAAGAACGGGACGGATACGCCGTCCGACGGGCGCACGCACAACGACGCCTTCCAGTTCAACGCTGGGCGCAACGTGGTGCTCCGCGGCAACCTGCTCGGCGGCCCCCGGGACATGGTCGGGTACCGCACCTGGCCGAACGGCTACAACTCCGGCGACGACTACTCGAACGCGAGCATCATGTTCAAGCAGGAGGTCGACGGCTCCGACATGCGCAAGCTCCACAACATCCTCATCGAGGACAACTTCTTCTGGGGGGCGACCGCGGGCCTCAATCACCACTACGTCGCGAGCAGGGGGAACGATTTCTCGTCCACCACGATTCGCGACAACTTCTTCATCCAGCGGCAGGTCGGGTGGGGCAACGCGCTCACCGCTTCGGAGGACGATCACAAGGTGGGCGTCGAAGCTCAGACGAGGCCGTCGGCCGGCTGGTACATCGTTCGTTCTCCGGAGATCCGATCGACCTACGAGAACAACCGCATCATCACCGTGAGCGAGGACGGCGGCTTCGAGATCCTCGGCGAGGTCCCGATCTCGAGGGGATCGAGCAGCTGAGCCGTAGCGCGCCGCTTCCTGGGCGACCCGGTCGGGCTCAGATGTCGAAGCGGCCTGACGCCTCGGGCTGGTAGACGATGCGCTCGAGCCTGAGGCGTCGCGTGCGGCTCGGCGTGGGCCACTCCACCTCGTCGGCCTCTCGACAGCCGAGCAGCGCCAGCCCGATCGGCGCGAGCACCGAGATCCGGCCGCTCTTCACGTCGGCGGTTCCGGGAAACACCACGGTCAGGCAGAGCCGCTCCTGCGTGTCGAGATCGACGAGCTCGACCTTCGAGTTCATGGTGACCACGTTCGGCGGGATCTCCCCCGGCTTCACGACGTCCGCGCGGTCGAGCTCGGTCTCGAGCGCCTCCAGGTCCGGGGAATCGCCCCCGGGCCGCGCGCGCAGCGATTCAAGCAGACGTGTGAGCCGATCGCGGTCGAACTCGGTGAGGACGATGGGATTCGAATGAGGTGCCATGAGCTGGGATCTCCTTGTGTCGTCGACGCGATCCGGGCCGGGCCGAAGGGCTGCGCCGGGCGAGCTGGACGGCGCGCGTGCTCCGCGCCGGCTCGTCCGCGCAGGCGCCCTCGACGCCAGCCGGCTTCATCCCGGGAGCGGCCGGCGAGAGGCGCCGGAAGGCCGCTCCCCTACGAGCGTGCGGGCGATCTCGGGCAGAGCAGCCGGGGTCGCAGGGGAATGAGCGCGCTGCGCGCGCCGCGGCAAGGCCACGAACGCGACGCGACGAGGTGCAGACAGGCGCTCACCCTGGGGACCGTACCACGAGGGTCCCCCGCGGGCCACGGCAAGGGGGCGGCGCGTCCGGCGTGCCGTCCTCGTTTTCCATCCCCCGATTTCCGTCCTACGAGGGTGCTCAGGGCGCACGGGCTCACCCGGAGCAGCTCCCCGCCGGCGACCGCCGGGACAGCGGAGATCCTTAGAGGGCGCCGCACGACGTGTGGCTCAGGACCCGTGGTTCCCAGTCGCGGCTCGAGCAGCCATGGCCAGGGCCGTCCATCGAGCCGCCGCCGTCCCGACGCGCGATGGGCGCGACTCCACAGGCACCTCGGCCGCGTGCGGCGGTGGACAGCGTCCGCGCGACGGCGGTAGGAAAAGGTATGGCGAAGAGGAAGCGCGCGGAGTGGCTGCGGGCTGCGTGGGCCCTCGCGGCCAGCGGGTGTACCACCATCGCGGGGCTGGATGGCGACTACCACCCGCCGGAAGGACAGGGCGGTGCGTCCGGCTCGACGGGCAGCCTGTCATCGACCTCGGGCGGGGGCGAGGTGCTCCCGGCGGTCGCCGACATGATCGATGACATGGAGGACGGCGACAACGCCATCAACGACGCGGGCGGCAGGGAAGGGTACTGGTACAGCTTCAACGACGGCACCGAGACGGCGATGCAGACGCCGCCCGCCGCGCCCGGGGAGGAGGCAGAGCCCTTCACGATGACCACGCTCGATCCGGCGCGCCTCCAGAGCACGACCGCGGCCTGCACGCAGGGATCCGGCTTCACGGCGTGGGGCGCCGCGATCGGCTTCGATCTGAACAACCCCTACGGCGTGAAGATGCCCTACGACGGCTCGGCGCACAGGGGCATCACGTTCTGGGCCAGGATCGCCGCGGGCACCGCGGACCGGGTGAAGGTGATGATCTCGGACGGGAGCACGGCGCCGGAAGGCGGGCACTGCGACCCCGACGGCATCGAGCCGGAGATGTGCAACGACAACTGGGCCGACACGCTCACCCTCTCGGATCGGTGGGAGCAGCACGCGATCGCCTTCGAGGACCTCGTGCAGGGCCAGTGGGGCGCGGAGCCGCTCACCCCGACGCTCGACGCGACGGCGATGTACTCGGTCCAGCTCCTGGTCGATCCGTCGGTCGACTTCGACTTCTGCATCGACGACATCGGCTTCTACGACTGAGCGCCTGCCGGAGCCCCGCTCACGTCACCCTTGCTGGAGCCACGGCCGCCACCTGCGCCGCAGGTACCGCTCGTAGAGCGGAAAGCGGATCCGGTACCCCCCCTCGTGGTGCTCCGCCACGCCCGCCCGCAGCAGCCGATCCGCCACGCGTGGATCCACGTTCGCCCGCGTGGTGTCGAGGATCGCGCACACGCCGTCCACGAGCGCCGGGTCCTGCCGCAGCCGCTCGCCCATCGCGAACAGGTGCTCCGCGAGCGCGCCGCCGCCTTCCTCCTCCGCCGCGATCACCCGCTCGAGGTCCTCCCCCGACGTCCGCCACCGCTTCACCACGAGCCGGACGAGCTCCGGGTGCCCGCCCACCCGCTGCTCCAGGAGCCGCAGCTCGTCGCGCGTGCACGTCACGTTGTGCAGGCGCAGCAGCTCCCGCAGCTGCTCGCCGTGCAGATCGCTGAGGTGGATGCTCGGCGCGATGTTCCACGGCGACTCGGCCGGCCCGTCCTTCAGCAGCGCCGGCGACGACGACAGCGAGAGCAGCAGCCGGAACCGGCTCCACGGATCCTTGCGTCCGCCGAGCTCGCACCACGCGCGCAGCAGCCGGAACACGTCGTCCTGGATGGGCAGCCCCCAGGCCGCGTCCGCGTCGTCGATCGCCAGCACGAGGTGCTCGGGCGGGGAGGGGAACAGGTGCCGCTCGACCATCCGGGTGAGCTTCACCAGCCAGGGGACGGGGCTCGCCGCGAGGCCCTCCGCGAGTGTCATGTCGCCGCCGAGCTCGTGCACGAGGCACGCCGCGAAGCTCGTCATCCACGCGTCGACCGTCTCCAGCGCGTGGGTCCCGAGGTGCCCCAGGTTGATCTCGACCACCCTGGCCGGCCCCTTCTCCCCCGCCCGGATCCGCCCGACCAGGTGCTGCAGCAGGGTCGTCTTGCCGAAGCGGTCCGGCCCCATCAGCACGACGGGCGCCCCCTCCTCGAAGCGGCTCAGCGCCTCGTGCTCCTCGCGGAGCCGGTGCACGTACCGCGCGGTCGGCTGCGGGGGCCACGTGCTCGCGCTGCTCTGCGGCAGCAGGCTGCGCAGGATCGCCGGCACCTCCGCCCGCATCCCGCCCTGGCCCGCGTAGGGCAGGAGCAGCAGCCCCGCCTCCTGGAGCACCCGCGTCCGGAACGGCGTCAGGCTCTCCCGCGGCAGGAGCGCGTAGCGCGCCGGCGGCTGCTCGCCCGCGAGCGCGCGCATCTGCTGGAAGATCTGCTCGAGGTCGTCCTCCACGAAGCTGCACCCCACGAAGAGCACGGGGCAGGCGTGGAAGAGCTCCGCGAGCCCGTCCTGCAGGTCCGGCGACGCGAGGACCGCGCGCTCGACGTGCCGGCGCGAGAAGACCCACGTGCCCTGGTCGAGCAGCGTCCCGTGCAGCTTGACGATGATCTGGCGCCGCTCCGCGATGTCGGCCGGCGTCTTCGGGAGGGCTGGCCAGCCGAACGCCCGCTCCAGCAGGTGGTCCAGGTTCGTCGTCAGCACCGCGCGGAGCCTCGGCCTGAGCGCCGCGAGCGCGACCACCACCTCGGGCAGCTCGACGTCGTCGTCGCGGAGCGCCTCCTCGACGGCGCTGCCGAACTCGCCCTTGCCCAGCTCGGCCGCCGCCGCGGACAGGGCGCTCAGGTACGCCCGCCGCTCGACGAACTCCTCGACCTCCGCGATGACGTCCGCCCGGCCGCCCCGCCCCCGCAGCCGCTCGATCAACGTCCGGGTGAGCTGCTCGCGCGTCGGCAGCCCCGCCGCGGCGGACACGTCCGCGCCGACGAACGCGATCAGGTTCCCTTGCTCGTAGGCGCCGCGGAGCTGTGCGACGAGGGGATCCACGCGCGGCTCGACGGGCATCTGTGCACCTATATCACCTCTCCTCCTCCAGCGATCGCCCCCCGCCCAGCCCCCATGAGCGCCGGACGGCGTCCCCTGCGCCGCAGCGTGAGCGCCGGAGGGGGGCCCTTGCGCGGCAGGGCGCGGGCGGGCGCGCCGGACCACCGAACGCGGTGCCATAAGGACGAAACGTGGGCGATGCACATCCCGTCGGACGCGTCGCCGAGCGGCGTCTTCGCCGAGCTACCGAGCTACGGACCAAGCACCAGGCGCCCCCAGCCCTGGGACCACGATCACAAATTCCGTTAAATTGCAAGAAAAAAGTAACCTCCGGCTCGAAATAGAGCGGTTCCTAGGCCCAATGCGACGCGCTGCTCACTGCCGCCGACTACATCGGTCCCGCTCAAGTTAACAACATCTGCAGCAACTTGCCGGCCGAGTGGGTCGAGCAGGCGCTCGCCGCGACCGGTACAGCTACGCTGCGGCGTCGACGTCTGCCTGCCGAGCAGGTGATGTGGCTTGTGCTGGGTATGGCTTTGATGCGCGATCGTCCGATCGAGGAGATCGTCACCAAGCTGGATCTTGCTCTGCCCGACGCGAACGGGGCGACTGCCCGCAGCGCCATTCCTCAGGCGCGCGCGCGGCTGGGCGACGAGCCGATGCAGTGGTTGTTTGAACGCAGCGCGCAGGTCTGGTCGACCCAGAGCGCCGATGCGCATCGCTACCGCGGCCTGGCCGTGTACGGAATCGATGGCACCACGCTGCGCGTGGCCGACACCCCATCATCACCGTGACGACCATCGTCGGCGCGACGGCCGCGCTGCTGCGCAAGGTGCGCGATGAGGGGCCATCCGGAAGCTCTGAGCTTTCGGCGACGAGGAACGCGCGCTCGTCGAGGACGCGCGGCGTCAAGGCGCGGGCTCGCAGCCTCACACAGGCTGGATAGTACTAGGGCAACCAACAAAGAGGAGAAACATCGGATCCTCCCGGCCTCAGGGCCACGTCGACATCATTTACTGCGAGGTTCGAGCATGAAACGATTTCATTCTGAGACGCTCTCCGTGTGCATCCTGGCAGCAGGCGTCGCCGCTTGCAGCGGCTCGACCGGCGATCCTCTGCCGGTGGGCTCGACGAGAGGCCCCCAGCCCGACCAGGCTGCGCCGATCTCCCCCGGGGACGACGGCTCCGGGGCGAAGGGGGATGATCTCGCCCCCGCCGGAGAGCTGAACGACGATACCAGCGCGAGCGAGGAGGAGCTGAGGCCCAGGGAGGACGACTCCCCCCTGTCCACGCTCCCGTTCGACCCCACGTGGGGGGATAGCGCGAACGGCCGCCCCCTCCCCTTGCTGAACGTGACCTGCCCCAGCTTCGAGGGATTCACGTGGCATGACGAGACTCCCACGAGCGGCGCGGACCTCGGGAACGCGGTCGCCGCGTCCTGCGACGCCGTCTACCAGGTCGGGTCCACCACCGGCGCCATCTTGGGCCAGGTGAACAGCGGCGCGAGCGACGCCTTCATCCGCAAGGTCGGGCAGGACGGGAAACTCTCGTGGGGCGCGCAGATCGGCACGTCGGCGAACGACCAGGCGACGAGCGTCGCCGTCTCCTCGGCCCAGTGCCCCCCGAGCGGCAACGAGTCGCTCTATGTGGTCGGCCACACGAGCGGCGCGATCGCAGCCGGCCAGCACCAGGGATCTTCGGACGTCTTCCTCGTCAAGCTGAACGCAAACGGGACCGAGGCGTGGCGGCGCCAGTTCGGTACGGCTGCGGTGGATCAAGCGTGGTCTGTGGCCCACGCACTTGACGGCAGCGTCTACGTGGTGGGCTCCACAGGCGGGAATCTCGCCGGGGTGAACCCGCCGCCGACGAGCGGCACCACGTCGCTGTTCCTGGCGAAGTATTCGGCGAGCGGCGCTCATGTCTGGACCAGGCAGCTCGGAGTGAACAACAGGACGACCATCGCGCGCAGCGTGTCGGTCGGAGCCGATGGGCAGGTCTACGTCGCCGGTTACACCACCGCCGCGCTGGCAGGCCAGCCGTACGCGGGCGGCAGCGCTGACGCTTTTGTCGCGCGCTACAGCGACAGCGGTGCTCCGGGCGGGGTAGCTCTCCTCGGCACGAACCTTCAGGACCAGGCGTTCAGCCTGACCACCGCGGTGGAGTCGGGTCAGACCGTCGTCTACGTCTCCGGCACGACGAACGGGAACTTCCCCTCTTATGCCTCTTCGACGACGTATGACGCCTTCCTCGCCAAGGTGGATGCGAACCTCACCACGCAATGGATCCGGCAGACGACGGCGAGCGAGAACGTCTCCGCTACGTCGGTGGCCGTCGTCCGTGGATCGGTCGTGTTGACCGGCCAGACCCGACGCGACCTCGACTCCGACGCGCCCCTCGGGAGCGAGGACATGTACCTGCGCGAGTACAGCACGGCGGGGGCACACCTGCGCACCGAGTACATCGGCACGAACGCGACGGAGGCGGCACAAGGTGTCGCCGTCGATCCGAACGGCAACGTCTTCCTGACGGGCAGGACGGACGCGCCGTTCTGCGGCCACTCCTTCGGCGGCGGTGGTAGCGACGCCCTCCTCATCAAGGTCATGAAGGGTTGCCGCGTGGACACCCCGGATCCGTCCTGCAAGCCCGCCACGTGCAATGGAGACCCCCATTACGTCAGCTTCGATAGTGTCGCCTTCGACTTCCAGGGGGAGGGCGACTTCGTGCTGGCGACCAGCACGGCCACTCCCGATCTGGAGATCCAGATCCGGCAGTGCCCCGTGTCGCCGGGCGTCTCGACCGGCCGGGCGGTGGGCGCGCGCATCGCGGGTGATCTCGTGGAGTTCCACGCGGACGGCGCGCTCTACTTGAACGGGCAACAGACGACGGTGCCGTCGAGCGGCGCGCTCGCGCTCGCCGGCGGCGGGAGCGTCTACCAGTCCGCGAGCGGCAGGACCGTGCTGGCCTGGCCGACGGGAGAGCGGCTGGCGCTGCGTCCAAGGAGCTATTCCCTCGGCTTGTACCTGGACACGCTCTTCCTCGTCCCGCCGGCCAGCGTGGGCAAGATGCTCGGCCTCTTCGGGAACGCCGATAACGACCCCACCAACGAGTTCATGATCGCCCGGGACGGCAGCGCGCTGAGCAGCGGGCTGACGTTCTTCGAGATGTACCAGGACACGAACAGCTACGCGGACGTCTGGCGGGTGAGCGCCGCCCAGGGCGACGTCGCGCTCATCCAGCAGGGCACGCCGTGCGGCGATCCGGCCGGTCCCGGGCAGCCGGCGTGGCTCAACAACCTGACCCCCGCGCAGAGGGCCGCGGGCGAGCTGGCCTGCGCCGGCATCACCGACGAGGTCATCAAGCAGACGTGCATCCTCGACGTGGGCCTCACCGGCGACTCGAGCTTCGCTGACTCGGCCCAGGAGGCCGCCACGGATCTCGCGAGCCACGGGCAGGGCGGTCCGGTCATGAGCAGCCCCCGCAGCGTCTACTTCAACAAGTTCACCGGATCCATCGGCCCGGAGTGGGATTCCATCGTCACCAGCGTCACCCCGCTCGGGGACCGCACCTTCCTGGGGCAGTTCGGCAACGAGACGGCGCACCTGACGCTCGACGATCTCGCCCCCCACACCGAGATGACCGTCAGCTTCGATCTCTACCTCATCAACGCTTGGGATGGCGATGGGCCCTTTGGCCCCAGCGTCTGGGCCGCCTCCGCGGACGGCGTCGAGCTGCTCAGCGAGACCTTCTCCAACACCCAGAGCTCCCAGAGTTATCCGCTGGACGGGAGCCTGGCCGGGTCGGGAGCGCTCGAGGTGAACACCCTCGCCTATCCGCACGGCGACTCCGTGTACCGCATGAAGCTGGTCTTCCCGCACTCCGCGCCCGACCTCGCGCTCGACCTGTCCGCGACCGGGCTGACCGGCCTCTTCGATGAGGGCTGGGGCGTGACCAACTTCGAGGTCCAGGGGCGCTGACGTTCCCCGAAATTGCCGTGAAATAACCTCGACGGGCGGGCCTCTCCATTCTCTCTCCTGCCGCGGCGCTCGCAAGGAAGAGCCGCCATGCTCCCCGTCGAGGTGCACGAGCACGCAAGCATCGAACCTCGCCGATTGGCCAGCGCCCGCCCGCGCCCTGCCGCGCAGGGCCCCCCTCCGGCGCGTGCCGCCCGCATCCCCCTCCCACGCGCCCCCCTCCCGAGCTCAGCTCGACGCCGACGTATACCGCCCTATCGCCCGTTTCCACACCGCGCGCGCCACCGCCCCGAACAGAAGCGCCCCCAGCACCGCCCCCACCGCCGTCCGCCCCTCGAGCGTCCCGAGCATCGCCTCCGCCGGGTAGGTGGTCATCAGCGCGAGCGGGATGACCACGGTGAAGGTGATCCGCCAGAAGCCCTTGAACAACGTGACCGGCCAGCGCGCGAAATCGAAGAGCGCGTTGAAGAGGTAAGCGAGGTTGTCGAGCCGCACCACCCAGAACGCGGCCGAGATGACCAGGATGCAGATCGAGTAGAGCACCAGCGTCGCCGTCCCGAGCAGGGCCAGCGAGAGCGCCACGTCGCCCGGCGCGGGCGCCCGCCCCATCTCCGTGAAGGCGTACACGAAGATCGCCACCGCCGCCGCCCCGTCCACGACCTTGCGGATCTCGAAGCGCGCCGTGGACACGAGGAACTGCGCGTCCGCCGGCTTGAGCAGCGTGAAGTCGAGCGTGCCTCTCCGGATCTGGTCGACCACGCTGATGAGCGACGGGTTCACCGCCCCCTCGAGCACGCCCTTCAGCAGCGTGAACCACCCGACCACGACGAGCGCCCGCTCGTACGTCCAGCCGCCGACCGGCGGCCGCGAGGCGAGCGCGATGTGCAGCGGCACGAGCCCGACCAGCGTCCAGACCACGGTCATCACCGCGCCGAGCACGAAGTCCCAGCGGTACTGCATCCCGAGCGCGATCGACACGCGCAGCTGCGTGGCCAGGAGCCGGAGGTAACGCACGCCGCTCACCCCCCGAACGCCGCGAACCGCCGGACCCCCGCGCGCCAGGCGACGAGCGCCGCCGCGGCGGTGCCGGCTGCGAAGGCCCACTGCACGCCGAGCTCGACCAGCGCGCGGCCCGGATCGAGCATGCCGGTGATGAGCTCGACCGGGAACGCGAGGCTGTAGCGGAACGGCAGGACCCGGGCGATGTCGCCGAGCCACGACGGGAACAGCTCGAGCGGGACGAGGTAACCGGCGAAGATCATGAAGGCCGCGAGGTAGATGTCGAACACCGCCGTCGAGCTCTCGATCACGAACGCGAGCGACCCGATCAGCGCCATCGTGAAGAAGTTGAGCAGCCAGGCGCCCATGAGCGCGAGGGCCCAGATCCCGAGATCGAGCGCCGCCGGCGGCTCTCGGGCGCCCGAGGTCACGACGAGCGCGACGACCGTGATCGGCAAGCAGAGCAGCGCCCGCAGCGGGAGCGCGGCGAGGTTGTCGGCGGCGTAGGAGACGAGCGGGTGGATCGGCTTGAGCAGGCGCTGCGAGAGGGCGCCGCTCTTGATGTCCATGTTCATCTCCCAGACGAGCCACGACCCCGTGAGCTGCCGGACGATGAGGATGGCCAGGAAGTACTCGGTGAAATCGTCGGCCCCGAAGCGGCCGACCGGCGCGCTCGCGGCCACCGCCGACCAGAGCGCCAGGCTCACGAGCGGCATCGTCGTCGTGAGCATCCAGATCAGCATCTCCGCCCGGTACGCCATGGCGGCGGCGACGCCCACGCGGAGCAGCGTCGGGAAGGCGCGGGCCGCCCGCGACAGCGAGCTCACGGCGCGGCCTCGGCGGCGGGGCGCGCCGGCTCGCCCGCGGGCGCCTTCCCGCCCTCCTCCCCGGCCTCGCCCCCGCGGCCGGCGAAGAGCTCGCGCATCACCTCCTCGAGCGGCGGATCCTCGACCGTGAGGTCCGCGATGTCGGCCTGGCCGAGCAGCCACGACATCGCCGGGCGCAGCTCCTCCTGGGGCACCTGCAGCAGCGCGCGGCCCGCCTCGAGCGAGAGGACCGTGCCGACGCGCTCGAGCAGCGCCCGGTCGACCGCGCTCCCGAAGTGCAGCGCGATCCGCTTGTGGGGCCGCACGCTGCGGACGAGCGCCGACAGGTCCCCGTCGTAGCGCAGCCGCCCCTTGTCGATGACGATGATCCGCGGGCAGAGCGCCGCCACGTCGTCCATGTAGTGCGACGTGAGCACGATCGTGGCCCGCCGCTGCTCGTTGTAGCGGCGGATGAAGTCGCGGACGCTGAGCTGCATCGCGACGTCGAGCCCGATCGTCGGCTCGTCGAGGAACAGGATCTCCGGCCGGTGCAGCAGGGCGGCGGCGAGCTCGCATTTCATGCGCTCGCCGAGCGAGAGCTGCCGCGTCGGCTTGGTGGCGATCACGGCGATCCCGAGCAGCTCCTCGAGCTCCCCCATGGTCTGCCGGTAATCGGCGTCGCTGATCCCGTAGATGGCGCGGTTCAGGGCGAACGTCTCGGCGGGCGGCAGGTCCCAGAGCAGCTGCTGCTTCTGGCCCATCACGAGGGTGATCCGCTGAAGGAAGCCGGGCTCGCGGTGCTGCGGGACGAAGCCCGCGACCGCGACCCGGCCGCCGGTCGGGTGGAGCAGCCCGGAGAGCACCTTCAGCGTCGTCGTCTTCCCGGCGCCGTTCGGGCCCAAAAAGCCGACGCGCTCCCCGGGCGCGATCGAGAACGAGAGGTCCTCGACCGCGTGGACGGTCTTGGTGCGGCGCCGGAAGACCGAGCGCACGGTCGCCGCGAAGCCCGCGGCGCGCTCGTGGACCTGGTACGTCTTGGAGAGGGACTCCACCGCGATGGCGCTCGACGCCTCTGGCATGGGCCGCGCAGCCTAGCACCCCGACGGGACCTGCTGCGAAGACGGTGCTCGACCGGCCGCCGACCTGCGCTAGCCTCCGTCGGGGGAGGACGGTCGCCCGGGATCCCTCTATGCCGCAGAGCCTCAAGGATGACGCCACCCTGGTTCACCTTCACCCGGCGAGCGGCACCCAGGAGAGCGCCGACCCGGCGAAGGGCGCCGGGACCGGCCCGCGGCAGGTCCTCGCCGGCCGCTACGAGCTCCTCGGGCTGGTCGGCGTGGGCGGCATGGGCACCGTGTACCGCGCGCGCGACCGGGAGCTCGACGAGACCGTCGCGGTGAAGGTGCTGCGCCGCGACCTCAGCGGCGCGCCCGAGGTGCTCGAGCGGTTCAAGCGCGAGGTGCGGCTCTCGCGCAAGGTGACGCACCCGAACGTGGCGCGGGTCTTCGACATCGGCGAGCACGGCGGCGACCGCTTCCTGACCATGGAGTTCATCGACGGCGAGCCGCTCGCCGCGCTGCTCGCGCGCGAGCGGCTCGCCGTCGGCCGCATCCTCGACATCGCCGAGGGCGTCTGCGAGGGCCTCCAGGCGGCGCACCGCGCCGGCGTCATCCACCGCGACCTCAAGCCGGACAACGTGCTGCTCGGGCGCGACGGGCGCGTCGTCCTGACCGATTTCGGCATCGCGCGCGCGCTCGCGCCGGACACCGGGGCGGGCAGCACCCTGGGCTCGGTCCTGGGGACGCCGGCGTACATGGCGCCGGAGCAGGTGCAGGGCGTGCACGACATCGACGCGCGCGCCGACCTCTACGCGCTCGGCGCGATGCTCTACGAGATGGTCACGCGGGAGCGCGCGTGGCAGGGCGAGGCGCCGCTCGCCGTCGCGGCGGCGCGGCTCGTCGCCGACCCCCCCGACCCGCGCCTCCGGCGCCCCGACGTGCCCGACGCGCTCGCGCGCGTGGTGCTCCGCTGCATGGCGCGCGAGCGGGACGAGCGGTACTCGTCCGTCGAGGGCGTCGCGCAGGATCTCGCCTCGCTCACGCGCCCGGCCTCGATCGCGCCCCCGATCGCGCCCTCCTCGCACGAACGGGCGTCGATCCCCGAGAGGACCCCCGGGTCGGCCGATCAAAGCGCGAAGAGCGTCGCGGTCCTCCCCTTCGCGAACCAGGGCTCCCCGTCCGACGCGTACCTGGCCGAGGAGCTCACCGACGACCTCATCGACACGCTCTCGATGACCCGGGGCCTGCGGGTGAGGCCGCGCGGGGCGATGGGGCGCGCGGGCGGCGAGCTCGATCCGCGCGAGGTCGGGCGCGAGCTCGGGGTGCAGGTCGTCGTCGGGGGCTCGGTGCGGCGGCGCGACGGCAGGGTGCGGATCAGCGCGCGGCTCGTCAGCGTCGCCGACGGGTTCCAGCTCTGGGCGAAGCGCTTCGACCGCCCCGAGGCCGAGGTGCTGCGGATCAACGACGAGGTGGCCGAGGCGGTGGTCGAGGCGCTGACGCTCGACTGTTCCGCGCCGAGCCGCACCGCGCCGAGCGACCCGGTCGCGCTGGACCTGTTCCTGCGCGGGCGCCACGAGTACCGCCAGTTCTGGCCGGAGCACCAGGAGCGCGCGATCGCGCTCTTCGAGCAGGCGCTCGCGCGCGCGCCGGAGGATCCGATGATCCTCTCGGCGTACGCGCTCGCGCGCTCCCGCTTCTGGTTCTTCACGGAGCAGGGCGGCGACCTGGCCACGCAGGCGGCGGCGCGCGCCGTGGCCGCGGCGCCCGGGCTCCCGGACGCGCGGCTCGCGATGGCGGCGGTGCGGTTCCAGCGCCTCGACGTGGTCGGGGCGATGCGGGAGCTCAAGGCCGCGCTCGCGTCGCGCGCGGGCGACGCCGAGGTGGAGGGCCTGGTCAGCCAGATCCTGCTCGAGTGCGGGGCGATCGACGAGGGCACCCGGCGCGCGCGGAGCGCGCTCGCGCGCGAGCCGTACATGCCGACCCCGCTGTTCGCGCTCGCGCGCACGTACGCGCTCCTCGGCAGGTGGGAGCAGGCCGAGGAGCTGTTCTCGACCGCGGGGCAGGAGCGCAGCGGCTCGCGCTCGTCCGTCGCCGAGATGCGCCGCGCGCTCTGGCTGCGCGACCCGGACGTGATCGCGAAGCTCGAACAGAAGCTGTTGAGCAGCGCCTTCCCCGAGCTCCCCGACCCGTTCGCGCGGCTGCTCGCCGGCATCCTCGACGACCAGCTCCCGGACGTGCTGCCCGTGCTGGCGCAGGGCGCGAGCGTGACGCTGCGCCGCACGTCGTTCCTGCGGCAGCTCCAGGCGGAGCTGGCGGCGTTCCTCGGCAAGACGGAGCTCGCGCTCACCGCGCTCGAGCTCTCGCTGGCCGACGGCCTCTTCGATCTGTTCTGGATGGAGTGCTGCCCCGTCTTCGCGCCGCTCCGCGGCGAGCCGCGGTTCGCCGCCGTGCTCGCCGAGGTGCAGCGGCGGGCCGCCGCCGTGCTCGCGGTGTACCACGAGCGCTGAGGCGCTCAGCTCGGCGCGCGGAAGAGCGCGAGCACGCCGGTGTTGAGGGCGAGCCGGGCCTGGCCCGGCGCCCAGGGGGCGATCTCGAAGCTCGAGTGCATGCCGGCGATCGGCAGGTCGGCGAAGCGCTGGCGCAGGATGCGCGCCTCGACGTCGGGCGCCCCGTACAGGCCCTGGCCGCGGCCGGCGCAGCTCAGGTAGAGGGCGAAGCGGGGGGCCGACCCGAGCGCGCTCCGGGAGATCTGCCGGGCGATCCCCTCGAGCCCCGCGCGCCCGGCGGCGGCGTCGCGCACGGCGAAGGCGAGGCGCGCGCCGGGCCGCGCGTCGTCGCCGATCAGGATCCCGCGGCGCGACGGATCGACGCCGCGGATGGGCCGCAGCACGTAGCGCGGCGCCGCCGGGCCCTCCGCCTCGCCGCGCGGCGAAGGCGCCGGCGGGTCGGCGAGCGCGACGAACATGCGCGGCTGTGCGCTGGCCTGCTCGCCGAGCGCCGCGGTCGCGGCGGAGAGCAGGTCGAGCGCCGGCCGCCCGCCGGCGCGCAGCACGACGCCGCCGCTCGTCTCCTCGACGGCGTGGAAGCCGGAGAGCAGCCGCGCCGCGGGCGAGGCGTCGACGAGCGGCGGCGCGAACCCGGTGATCGCGAGGCCCGTCGTCGGGCCCTCGAGCAGCTCGCCCTGCGCCGTCACGCCGACGGCCGAGCCGGACGCCGTCCCCGCGCCGAACAGGCAGGCGTTCGGCGCGCAGAGGGCCAGCGCCTCGAGCATGTCGGGCGCGAACGCGCCGGGGCGGGCGAAGAGGATGGCCGTCGCGGAGCGGTGGCCGACGGTGCGGACGAGCGCCTCGCCCAGCGCGCGGCCCGGCTCCGCGGCGCGCTCCGGGAGCGCGAACGGCGTGACCTTCCCGCCGGACCAGAGCACGCCGCTCGCCGCGGTGTCCCCCTCGATCTCGCCGCGCTCGCTGAGCACACCCGCGGCGGGCACGACGCAGGCGGGGACGCCGCGCCAGGTGGTACGGACGAGCTCGGCGACGCTGGAAGCGCGCTGGGCGAGCTGCCCCGAAACGAAGACGACACCACCCGACGCCGACGGCACGGCGCTGCGCAGGCCGGCCAGGTGCTGGTGGAGGCCATCCGGCCCACAGGTCGCGGAGAAGCTTCGTGCCATGCTGGCCGTTCCATCCTAACCGAGCCGCCGCCCACTCGACAGGGCCCGCCTAAGAAGTTTATCGTGCGACCATCGCGCCGACGCCTCAGGGCTCTCCCCACGGGGCGGCGATCAAGGACCGGGCAAGCTCGATGAGGATCCAGTCTTTTGGACGCACCGACGTCGGGCGCCACCGGCGCGCCAACGAGGACGCCTTCTTCCGGGACGACGAGCTCCGCCTCTACGTCGTCGCGGACGGCATGGGGGGGCACGCGGCCGGCGAGGTCGCGAGCGCGGAGGCGGTCGAGACGATCTACGGCATGGTGAAGCGGGGCCTGCCCGCCATCGGGGACCGCGACGAGCCGCTGACGCAGCCCAAGGCGCGCGCGGTGCTCCGCATCCTGGAGGGCGCGATCCAGGCGGCGACGTACATGGTCTTCGCCATCGCCGAGCTCGACCGAGACAAGAGCGGCATGGGGACGACGATCAGCGCGGCGCTCGTGGTGGGCGGCGCGCTCGTGACCGGCCAGGTGGGCGACAGCCGCATCTACCAGGTGCGCAACGGGACCGCCGTCCAGATGACGGAGGATCACACGCTGATCGCCTGGCAGATCAAGAATGGGCTCATCTCCGCGGACGAGGCCAGGAGCTCGCCGCACCGCAACGTGATCACGCGCGCGGTCGGCAACAGGGACTATGTCGAGGTCGACACCTCGATCGTCGCGGTGGAGCCGGGCGATCGATACCTGCTCTGCTCCGACGGCCTGCACGGCTACCTCCAGACCGAGGAGGAGATCGCGAGCATCGCCTCGCAGGGCGGCGAGGCGGCGGTCGACCTCTTCATCGAGCTCGCGAACCGGCGCGGCGGGCGGGACAACATCACCGCGGTGCTGGTCGAGGTCGGCTGACGCGTGCGGGCGAAACTCGGCTAGGCTGCGCGCATGACGTTGAAGGACAAGCTGTTCACCGAAGGGATGAAGCTCGCCGCGAACCCGAACGTGGCGAAGCTGATGCAGGACGAGCGGTTCATGCGGCTGTTCATGACGGCGATGAGTGTGCCCGGTCGGGTCTCGTCGTTCACGGCCGAGCAGAAGGAGACGTTCGCCAAGGCGATGGGCCTGGCGACCGCCGAGGAGGTCCGCGACCTCAAGCGCACGGTGACCTCGCTCGAGCGCGAGCTCGCGAGGCTCCGGCGAGAGGGCTGAGCGAGGGGACGGGCGCCGCGGGCAGCGGCGGCGCCTGCTGCGGGGGCGTGTGCGCGGCGGCGCGTGCGGCGCGTGCGGCGGGGGCGGGCGCGCCGCGGCGCGGGAGGCCGCGCCGCGGTGCTTGAAGGACGGCTTACTTCGTGTCGCCGCGCGCGTAGATGCTCGCCACGTAGTCGAGCACGTCGCGCGCCGAGACCTCGTTGTACCCGAAGTACTTCATCATCCGGGTCTTGATGATGTCGATCTTCTCCTGCGTCTCCTTGTCGATGACGCTCGACACGAGGGTCTGGAGCTTGATCGCGTCCTTCTGGTCCTCGAACAGCTTGAGCTCGAGGGCGCGGCGCAGCCGGTCGTTCGTGTGCCACTCGAACTTCTTGCCGTCGACCGCGAGGGCGCCGATGTAGTTCATGATCTCGCGGCGGAAGTCGTCCTTCCGGTTCTCGGGGATCTCGATCTTCTCCTCGATCGAGCGCATGAGCCGCTCGTCCGGCTCGACGTCCTCGCGGGTGAAGCGGTCCTTCACCTTCTCCTTCAGGGTGTAGGCCTTGATGGAGTCGATGTAGTTCGCGGCGAGCTTCTGGATCGCGTCCTCGTCGGCGCTGATCGCCCGCTGCACCTCGTTCTTGACGATCTCCTCGTACTCGCGCTTCACCATCCCGATGCACTCGGCGTAGCGCTTCCGCTGCTCGTCGTTCGTGATCAGCGAGTGGTGGCGCAGGCCCTTCTCGAGCTCGCTCATGACCATGAAGGGGTTGATCGTCCCCTCGCCGAGGTCGTTCACGAGCGCGTTCGAGATCTTGTCCTGAACGTAGCGGGGGCTGATGCCTTCCATGCCCTCGCGCGACGCCTCCTTGCGGAGCTCCTTCACGGTGTCCTGCGTGTAGCCGGGCAGGACCTTGCCGTCGTAGAGCTTCATCTTCTGCACGAGCGAGAGGTTGTGCTTCTTCGGGTCCTCGAGCCGGGTGAGCGCGGCCCACATCGCGGCGACCTCGAGCGTGTGGGGGGCGATGTGCTTGCCGCGGATCTTCTCCTTGTTGAAGTCCTTCTCGTAGATCCGGATCTCCTCCGACACCTTCGTGATGTAGGGGATATCGATCTTGATCGTGCGGTCGCGGAGCGCCTCCATGAACTCGTTGTTCAGGAGCTTCTTGTACTCGGCCTCGTTGGTGTGGCCGATGATGACCTCGTCGACGTCCGTCTGGGCGAACTTCTTCGGCTTGATCTTGTGCTCCTGCGACGCGCCGAGCAGGTCGTAGAGGAACGCGACGTCGAGCTTCAGCACCTCGATGAACTCGACGATGCCGCGGTTCGCGATGTTGAACTCGCCGTCGAAGTTGAAGGCGCGCGGGTCCGAGTCCGAGCCGTACTCGGCGATCTTGCGGTAGTTGATGTCGCCGGTGAGCTCGGTCGAGTCCTGGTTCTTCTCGTCCTTCGGCTGGAAGGTGCCGATGCCGACGCGGTCCTTCTCGCTGAGCACGAGGCGGCGGACGCGCACGTGCTGCATGACCTTCGACCAGTCGCCGCCGTACTTGTCCATCAGGCGGTTGAAGATGAAGCGGCACGCCGGGTCGAGCTCGCCCTCGGTGCGGACCTGGAGCTGCGGGGTCGACAGGCCGAGCTCGCGGAAGGCGCGGTCGCGCCACGACGGCGGGATGAGGCGCAGGGGCTCCTCGTGCATCGGGCACTTGAAGCGGGCGCTCTCCGTCCCGGCCATGCCGACGTCGTCGAGGTTCACCCAGTCGAACGTGTAGAGCGCGCCGTCGGGCGTCGTCGAGTAGTGCTCGATGCCCTTCTTGAGGAGCCGGGCGATCGTCGACTTCGACGATCCGACCGGGCCGTGCAGCAGGATGACGCGCTTCTCCGGCCCGTACCCCTCGGAGGCGGCGCGGAGCACGTGGACGAGCCGCATCAGCGGGATGTCGAGGCCGTACACGGCGTCGGCGCCGCCGTGCATCTCGTCCTTGAAGAAGTTGTACCGGATGAGCTTCTTCTTGTTGTCGGTGTACTCCTCGATGCCGTAGCGGATGATCATGTCATACGCCCGCTGGAACGCGTTGCGCGTCACCTGCGGGTTCTGGCGCACGACCTGTAGGTAGTCTTCGAACGAGCCCTCCCACGCGAGATCGCGGTAGAGCGCGAAGTCCTGCATCGCCGCGATCTTGTCCACCATGCCTGTCCGCAACTCGCCCATTTCGCACCTTTTTCTCGAGGGCGAACGCGGGGCGGCGAGGGCCGCCGAGGTGCGGGAGCAGAGCCCGGCGAGCCGACCTCCGCCCCCGTCTTGCGCCGCGCGCCTCGGGGGAAGCCAAGTTTAACACCGATCTCGGGGAGGCAAGCTCGCCGCGCGCCGGGGCGTCCTCGAGCCGGAAAGGGCGCGGGCACGCGGCGCGGAGCGGCCCGGGCGCAGCGCGCGGCGGCCCGGGCGGCCGAGGCGAAGGGGGCGGGATGTGACCGAGCGGACGACGTCAGGCGCGACCCGGCGCAAGGAGCGGGCGTCGCGCGCGCCCGCCGCGCAGGGTCAGCGTGGGGTCGCGCGCCTGCCGTGCGGGGTCAGCGCGGGGTCGCGCGCCTGCCGTGCGGGGTCAGCGTGGGGTCGCGCGCCTGCCGTGCGGGGTCAGCGCGGGGTCGCGCCGCCGGTGCCGCCTGGCGCTCCCCACGTGAGCCCGCCGCGCTCGACGACGCCGGGCCAGGTGTCGACGTACTCGGACGGCTCGCCGGGCCTGGAGATGTCGATCCAGAAGACGCGCCCGGTGCCGGGGCGGCGCACGTCGACGTGGACGAACTTGCTGTTCGGGTAGAACCCGCAGCCCACGTCGTCCAGCGTGCGGCAGAACTGGAACAGCGCGGCGTTCGGGATGCCCGCGACGAGGATGTCCATGGCGCGCCCCTCGGCGTGCTGGCTGTGGTGGCCGCCGGAGCTCTTCTTCGTCTGGTTCGTCGCGCTGGCCGGGCTGCCCGGCGCGCTCTCTGGCGCGGCGGCGGGCGGGTGCGGACGGTAGCCGCTGAAGATGTGGATCCCGCGGCGCGGGAAGGCGTCGGCGATCTGCTGGAGCAGCCAGAGCAGGCGCGGGTGGACGAGGCGGACCTGGGGCACCCACTCGAGCGCCCGTTGCCAGGTCTCCGCGTCGGGCTCATCGGGCAGCTGCGCGCCCGGGTCGGGGGCCTCGGGCGGGCGGGCCATGATCGAGAGGCGATCGAGCGCGCCCGGCGCGACGGCTCCGTCGCAGCGCACGAGCTCGAAGGCGTCGTGCTGGCCGCCGTACCGCGCGAACTGGACCGGGCCCCTCCGGCATCGCCAGTCGGGCGGCGGCTTCTTCGGCGGGCCCCAGAGCAGGTCGAAGCCGTTCGACGAGAAGCTCGCCCCCGTGCTCTCGAGGAGCGGCGGTCCGAGGCCCGGTTCGATCGGGCTGAACCAGGTCGGGGCGAGCGGCTCGAGGTGGAAGGTGTCGGGCTGGGCGAAGGGGGAGAGGGGTGCGTAGGCGGTCGGGGAGGCCGAGGTGCCGAGGCCGGCGGCGGCGAGCGCCCGCTCGCTTAGCGTGTCCCCGGCGTTGGCGCTCGTGTTGCCCCAGGCGAGCTGCCACCACGGCTGGTGCTGCCACTTGCCGTAGGCGCTGCTCATGTAGAGCCGGAGCGGCCCGGGGCGCTCGATCGCGGCGTTGCGGAAGGCGCGGAGGAGCGGCAGCTCCGGCGCGGCCGTCTCGTCCAGGTTGAAGGTCGCGCGCCGCGGGGGCTCGTCGAGCAGGCCCGCGCGGGCGTCCGGCGGGGCAGCGACGAGGACGGCGGCGAGGCCGAAGGCGGCGGCGAGGCTCTGGGCGGCGGCGCGGGACGTTGCCGGCATGGATCGGACGAGGGAGAACGGAACGACCGAGGGGGGAAGGTAGCTCACCCGGCGGGCGGGCGACCAGGGTTTGCCACAAACCGTCCGCCCGGGGGATGAAAACCTACCCGCGGCGCGATGGGGCGGGGCGCGACGGGGGCGGAGCGCGGCCGGCGTGCGGGGCGTGCGGCGTGACGCGGCCGGCGCAGCCGATCAGGGCGGCGTCGACGCGCGCGCGAGCCTGTCCCGCACGGCGTCCCAGGCCGGATCCTCGGGGACGGCGGCGATCACGATCACGTCGCAGCCGGCGTCCTCGAGCCGGTGCAGCGCGGCGTAGAGCGCCGCGGCGTAGCCGCCGGGATCCGCGGGGAGGAGCTCGGCGTGTGGTCCCGCGACGGTGCGGGCGCCGCGCTCGATGGCGCCCGCGCGCGATCCGGCCCGCGCGGCGCGCTCGACCTCGTCGCGGACGGCCTCGCCGGGGACCAGCGCCACGCGCGCGCGCGGCGCGTAGTGGCGCGCGTGGGTCCCCGGGGACGGGGCGCGCTCGTCCGGCGCGGTGATCATCCCGGCGCTCGTCCGGAGCGGCAGGAGCGCGGCGATCGCGTCGGCCGACACGTGCCCCGGGCGGAGCAGCCGCGCCGGCGAGCTCGTGACGTCGACGATGGTGGACTCGATCCCGAACGCGGTCGGCCCGCCGTCGACGATCGCGTCAATGCGTCCGCCGAGGCTCTTCTCGACGTGCTCGGCCGTCGTTGGCGAGATCGTGGTGGAGCGGTTGGCGCTCGGCGCGGCGATGGGCAGCTCTGCCGCGTCGAGCAGGGCGCGTGCGACCGGGTGCACCGGCACGCGGATCGCCACGGTCGGCCCGCCGGCCGCCACCTCGTCGGCGACGCGGTCGCGCCGGCGCGCCACGATCAGGGTGAGCGGCCCTGGCCACAGCGCCTGCGCGAGCCGCTCCGCGCCCTCCGGCCAGTCGTCGGCGAGCGCGCGTGCGGACGCGATGTCGGGCACATGGACGATGAGCGGGTTGCCGGGCGGCCTGCCCTTCGCCGCGAAGATGCCGCGCGCCGCGCGGCCGTCGTCCGCGCGCGCGCCGAGCCCGTAGACCGTCTCGGTGGGGAAGGCGACGAGCCCTCCGCGCCGGAGGATCTCGGCAGCCCGTGTGATGGATGCCGCGTCCGCGGCGAGCCGCTCGGTTCGCATGCGCTGCGGTCCATGTTGCCCGGGCGCACGGGAGGCAAACGAAAACCGACGGGGGCGCGGCGGGACGAGCTCGCCGCGAGAGCGCGCAGCGCGCCGGCGAGCACGGCGCCGCCGCCGTGGTCAAGAGGAACCGTCGCGGCGCAGCGGATTGCTGGGCGAGCACGGTTCACCACCCCGTTGCTCGAGCTTCGGCGCTTCTAGAGCGTCGATCAGCTTGAAACGCCCGAGAATGAAAGATTCGAACCACAGAGGCGCAGAGGGCACAGAGTTGTTTTTTTGTTCCTCTGTGTCCTCTGTGTCCTCTGTGCCTCTGTGGTTCATTTTCCCGTGGTTTCAACCCGTTCGGTGTCCTAGAGCGTGAGCTCGGCAGGTGAGGGCTAATGTTTGCGCGCGGCGACCCGACCGAGGTTGGGGTAGCCAAGCCACGGTCGGTTGCTCCACGTGCTCCAGCTCCTCGTGCTGCCACCGGCGGCTTGCGAAGCTCCCGGCCGGGGCGATGCGCTGGAGGCTGGCGGCGCAGGGGCGCTGCGGCCGCGATGGGCTACTCGTGGACGGCGGCGTAGCGGCCGCTGGGGGTGACGATGACGTGGGCCTTGAACGGAACGTGCAGCTCCGCGGCGAGGTGGCGCAGCTCCAGGGTCATCGCTTCGTCGTCGCGGGTCGGCGTCGGGTCGCCGCTCGGGTGGTTATGGGCCAGCACGAAGCTGTGGGCGGCCATGTCCAGCGCCGTGCGCAGGACGGTGTTGACGCGCAGGCTGGCTGATGGCCTGGCGAGCAGGCTCATTGATGGCCATTGAGGGGGTGCTCGGTTGCGGTCAAGGAGCGCGACGGCCATCCCTCGGGTGTGCGCCGCAGGCCGCCGGATGATGGCCATCATCGTCTTGGACGCCGGTGCCGTGTTGTCGCTCAAGCTAGCTGATGGGTTCGTGTACGGACCCGATGATGGCCATCGCTGGCGTGCGCGGGCGAATCCGAGGAGTGCGACGGTCATCGCCCCCGCGCTCGGAGCTCACCGCCGCGTGATGGCCATCCCCCGCACGGGGCGGTCGCCGGTGATGGGATCCCCGCCTCGGACACGGCGGCGTGCCAGGGCGCGCTGCACCGGGGCAGCGCCTCCACGGCCATGGTCGCGCAGCGGACGGCCTCGGTGAGCTCGAAGCGCCATGGGGGCGGCCGGGCGGCTAGTCCGGGTCCGGCACCCCGCGAGCACGCCGCTCGCGGGCCCGACCCTCCTCGAGCCAGCACTGCGAGAACACGTACAGGTAGCGCGGCAGGCCCGATGTGGAGCCAGCCCACGGGCGAGAGCGTCCCACGAGGGACAGGCGCGTCGAACACCGCCGCGGCGACGAGCGCCACGCCGGATGCCACGATGCCGACGGTTCTCAGGACCTTGCCCATGGCTCAGAGGAAGCCGCAGAAGACTCCCAGGGTGCCGAGGGCGACGCCCGAGTCGTCTGAGCGGCGTTGCGCGTCCCGCCGGTCCCTCGCCCTGGGCCGGAGCACGGAGGTCGCAACCATCGTCGCCCCGAGCATGAAGATGCCGCACCCCAACCCGATCGGGCTCCATGGCTGCTGAGCCGCGCCGATTCGCTCGCTGTCCGCATCGGGTGCCGGTTCGGTGCTCGCCCCTGCCTCGCCGCAGAGCATCGAGGCGCAGGGCACGTTCCCGTAGGGGCCTGGGTCGAGCGGGTTGAAGACCCGGATCCACGCCTCAGGACGGTCAGCGCACGCCGCGGCGAGCTCGTGCCGTCCCGCCTCCAGGATCCGGGGGATCACGGTCCCCGCCGTCGTCACCCGGTCGAGCGAGACCGCGAAGCTGCGCGGCGACGGGTCAGCCTCCGCCCTGCCGTCCTGCCCGGCGCGACTGGAAAGCAGGCGGATGGCCGCGTGCCCATCACGGACCGTCCGGCCGTGGGCTCCTCGACCTCCAGGATCGAGCTCGCTTGCGCGCGTTCCTGCCGCGCCGAGGCCGTGCGCGCTCAGGAACCGGCCGTCGCGAGCAGCTCCCGGGCGTCGCCGACGGCGGCAGCGCGGCGGATCCAGCGGTCCAGCTCGGCCAGATCGGTGCTCGCGAGCACGCGCTCCCGCACCTCGGCAGGGACCTCCAGCCCGCGGGCCTCGAGGAAGGCGAGCACGGCCTGCGCCTTCGCTTCGCGGCTCCCCTCCTGCCGTCCCTGCTCCCGGCCCTTCTCCAGGCCCTTCTCCAGGCCCTTCTCCACGTAGCTGCGCGCGAATTCACTCTGAAACTCGTATCCGCTCTTCATCATCGCCTCCAACGTCCGCCTCGCCGCTGCGTTCAGCGAGGATAGCACCAGGTCCCCGTACACGGCGCGCCGCTCCTCATCGAGCCCGGCTGCCGCCGCCAGGAACGCCACGCCGATCGCCTCTCCGACCTCCTCCTGCCCGTGCGCCATGGCCGAGAGCACGACCACCTCGGGCGCCGCCTTCGCCTGCTCGGCGTCGGTGACGACCGGGACGCCCGCAGGCCCGAGCACCAGCGGCGTCAGGATCCAGCCCGGGTGGCCCGTATCGATCGACTGCGAGCACCACCGCGCCATCTTCGGGTCGATCGTCACGGCCAGCAGCCGGGTCGGGCAGCGGTGCCGCGCCCTCGTCTGGGCGACGTACACGGGCCAGACGTAAGGCTTGTCCTCATCCACGCCGAGCTGGACCTCGACGACGATCGCCATGGCGCGCCGCTGCTGCTCGCCGACCAGCAGCACGATGATGGCGTCCGCCCGGCGGTCCGAGGGAACGATCTCGGCAAGATCGGAGGACTCGACGCGCGCCTCCGTGAAGGGAGGGACCGGCTGGCCGAGGGCGTCCTGCAGCATCTCGGCGGCCAGCGTCGGCCGGTTCTTGAACAGCTCCACCAGGGCTTCATGGGTTACTGAGGGCATCGGGTCGTCTCTCGGGTGATTGCAGCCATGCTGACTCCTCAAGCGGCGCGCCAGGCCCATGCGTGCGGGCCGCAGGGGCCGGAGCAACCGTCTCCACCTCTTCAATTCCGGGCAGCTCCCTCGAGTCGTCACGCCGTGTGACCTGCGTGCGCCCCGACGCCAGGGCACGCCACGAACCGCGGCAGCGCGCCTGCGGGGGTGGTGCGCGCGCCTTCCACGGGGATCGGCGCCCCGCTCGCGACGCCGCCGACGAGCACGTGGAGCTCGCGCGCGTCGACCCAGGGGGCGCGCTCGACGTGGATCGAGAGCGACAGCGGCCCGCCCCGGGACCCGCGCCGCGCCTCGGCGATGCCGCCCTGGCGCGCATCGCCGAGGCGCATCTGGAGCGCGGCGTGCGCCAGGTCGACGCGCTAGCCAGCTAGCGACAGCCCTGGCCGTCGAGCCACGATACTCCGCGGTTCTTCTCGTTCGTGCCGTTGGACCCGCCTCCGTCCGTGTTCGAGAACGACATGTAGACGCTGCTGCCCGAGGAGCGGTTGGTGATCTCTATGGTCATGTTGTGCGGGATGAGCGCGCTTCCGTTGGGATAATTGGCCCCGATGTAGTAGCGGAGCCTTCCATTGGGCAAGGCGTCACAGAGCGCCATCTTGTTCTCCAGCTGGACCCAGTTGCCTCTGTTGAAGTTGGCGTCCTGCGGCACGAGGTTCGCCCTGCCGCCCCAGCCGCCCAGCTGCGACCCGATCAGGTGGCCGCCGTCGTAGTCGTTCGACGGATTCTCGGCGTCGCCCCAGCTTCCCACGCTACCCTGGCAGGATTCCCTCCGTGGGGCAGCTGCGATCGGCGGCAGGTAGGCGTACGCGCGGTAGGGGCGGCCAGAGCCGTCGATGTAGTAGTGTTCGCCGTCGAACGAATGCCACTTGTTGCGGTCTCCCGAGGGGAAATATTGCGGACAGTCGGAGATCAGCTCCTGCGTCGCATAGCCGATCCCGTACTCACCGAGCGTGTCACGGATCTCGTCATCGCTGCTGGACTCGAAGAAGTCCATCAGGCCGTCGGGGCCGCCGAAGTCTCTCTCAAGAGCATCCAGCGGCTCTTCGTCGCCGATCGGCGCTGACGCACACCCGACCAGAGCAAGCAGGCTCGCGCACACCAACGCAGATATGGCCTTCGTGGTCACATTCCCTCCAGGGGCCGCGTGTCGGCCAGAGCGCCTGTCGCGCGACCCGGCCATACCCAGGTCGCTGGGCGCTCGGCGCCGCGGTGAGTGACCATGCTAAGAGAGGCGAAGAGTCTGCTGCGGATACGATTTCGTTGAGTTCGTGATTCGGGTGTATTGAGGCCCACAGCTGCCGAAAGGGGCGATAGGTGCGGCGGGCTCGCGACGCGGGTGCCAGCGCCTCCCGTCGCCAGGCAGCCGAGGGCAGGCGCATCGCGTCGTCGCTCCTCGTCGCGCCTGACGCTGCGCCAGCCCCCGGCTGCCTGGCTCGATCCGGTCTTCTCGCGGAGGACCTCGCCGGGCCTCCGGTCTGAATTTCAACTCTCCCGGGAGGCTACCGGCGGCCTCGACCGGCGGCCCTGGCGAGCCAGCGCGGCTCGACGCGCATCGGGGCCGGTGCCGGGCGGGTCGTCAGAGGCACTCGACGAGGCCGTCGTAAAGCGACCTGTCCGTTCCGGGGAGCGCGGTGTTGATCGCCCGGGCTCTCGACGCCGAGAGCGCCTCCACGAGGTCGACCACGGGGGTCTCCGGGGCGACGGGCATCTCGCAGAGGAAGGACCTGGCGTCCACCTCCACCTCGCCCGTGGAAGGCACGATCTCCTCGTTGCTCGCCGCGAGGACCCACACGCAGCTGCCTATCGTCCCAGCGTGCTCCTCGACGGAGCAACGGAGTCGAAGCGGCTTGTAGTTGGTGTACTCGCCTCCGCAGAAGGTGTCGCCGCACAGGACGTCGAAATCGTCGTACAGCTCGCGGAGCAGCCCGTACCAGGCGTCGAGCTCGGCCGAGCTCGTGAAATACGACTCGGCGTCGACGAAGCGCTTCGCGCCGGTCGAGCCGGCCGGAGCCCCGGCTGCCTCCTGCTCCGGAGCGGCGCTGTCCTGTGCCTGCGGGGCGGCGCCGTGCGCGGCAGAGCAGCCGAACGCGAGGACAGGGAGAAGCATGGACACGAAGAACATCATGGACAAGGAGCGATGAACCAGCATGTGTGTCTCCATCCGAGCACGACGCGCGGCGTCGGCTCGAGCCATCACGCCGCCTCCGGGCCTGCGCGCTGTCCCGCAACGGCGAGTCCAGCGCGAGGTCGGACCTCGCGGCGTGTCGGGAGGCGCTCTGTGCGAGCGACGTGCCTGGGCTTTTTTGCCGGATTTCGTAGCCCTGCCGCGCTCCGGGACCTGGCGGCCGCCACGCGCGCCGCCAGATCCGCCAGCTCGGGGCGATCGCACCCGGTACGTCCGGAGGAGGACGCTACCGCGCGGCGGAGGGCGACGTCGGCGGAGCATCCTCTCGCGCTGGACCGACGCGCGCGCAGGGGCCGGCGAAGCCGTGCGCCTGCCAGGCCTGAAGTCGGCCTCGCCTGCGAGGATTCATCCCCCGCCGTCGTGGCCGCGCCGCCGTGCCGGGCGCGCCACGGAGCCCGCCGCGCTCACGGCGCCGCGGCGCGGCCGAGAGAACGCCCGTCGCCGTCGGCGTCGATCCAGAGCGGCGCGGTCATCGCGAACGGGAGGATCTCGTCCGGCTCGCCGGCGAGCACCGGCTCGAGGGGGCGGTGCCCCCGGACGATCGCGACCACGAAGGTGTCCTCGGCCAGGAAGAGCGCCCGGGGCGCGCTCTTCCCGGGCCGGGGCTCGCCGGCGGCGGCAACGTGGCTCGGCTTCCGGCCGGCGCCGAGCACGACGGGGATCGCGATCTCGTCGAGCAGCGCGCCCGCGGCGGTGGTGCGCGCGCCTTCCAGGGGGATCGGCGCGCCGGTCGCGACGCCGCCGACGAGCACGTGGAGCTCGCGCGCGTCGACCCAGGGGGCGCGCTCGACGCGGATCGTGAGCGACAGCGGCCCGCCGCGGGACCCGCGCCGCGTCGAGGCGACGCCGCCCTGGCGCGTGTCGCCGAGGCGCATCGTCACGAACGGCCCGTTCGTGATCACGACGTCGCGCCGGCGCCGCAGGCCCGCGACGAGGTCGCCCACGTCGAGCCGGCCCGGATCATCGCCGGCGACGGCGATGTACGTGCGCGGGTAACCCGCCTCCGCGCCGTGCAAGCCGTGGGTGTCGCTGGTCGCCGTCGGCGTGACCGGGCGGGACGCGCGCAGCAGCGCCCAGAGCTCCTCGAGCGCGCGGTCCCGCGCGGCACCCTCGCGCCCGGTCCAGACCTCGACGGCATCGACGCCGGCGCCGTCTCCGACGATCTGCGCGAGCAGGCTCGGGCCCTGGTCGGGCGCGCTCGGCGGCGCTCGCTGGTCGGGCCCGCTCGGCGGCGATCCGGACGCGTGCAGCGGGGAGCCGCCGCCGTGGTGCCGGCTCACCTGGACGACGCGCTCGCCGGGGAGCGCGCGCACCTCGCGGAGGATCTCGCCCGCGGTCTCGTCGACCCACCGCAGCGCGCCCTCGCGGGGCGCGGCCGCCTCTGCGCCGAGCGGGAACACGCTGAGGCTCCCGATCCCGGCGCCGCTCCGGCCACTCGTGAGCTCCACGCCCGGGAGCATGCGCAGCTGCGCCTCGAGCCGCAGGGAGGTGACGTCCCGCCGGAGATCGGCGGCGAGGTTGTGATCGCTCGTCACCGCGCACTCCACGCCCTCCACCACGTTCGACACGATCCGCGCGGCCGCGTCGACGCCCGCATCGGCGCTCTGCGCGGTGTGCTGCCGGAGGTCGCAGGCGATGTAGCCCGACGTGTCGACCACCCGCTCGAGCGTGAGATCGATCTGCGACCTCGTGCCGTCGGCGACGTCGACCGTCGCCTCGGCGAGCGCGTATTCGGGGCCGCGCGAGGCGACGACCCGGATCCGCCCCGGGGGCAGGGAGAGCTGGAGCTCGCCCGTGAGCGTGAAGTGGGGCGGCGATACGGCCCTGCCCGTCGTGGCGTCGAAGAGGTTGACCTTCGCCGGCGTGAGCGGAACGGAGAGATCCTCGTCCTCGACGGGCGCGGAGGCGCCGCGCTCCTGCACCCGGACGTCGAGCCGGCCGGCGCCGGAGAGCGTGAGCCGCGCGGGGGCGATCTCGCCGGCGCGGATCCGGACCCTCGCGCTGCCCAGCGCGCGGCGGCCGCTCCCTTCGAAGCCGACGAGGTAGAGGCCGGGCGGCGCCTCGGCGGCGAGCGGCTCGCCCTCGCCGGTCCGCAACCACAGATCGAGCGCGCCGGTGGCCGGCGCGGCGCCCTCCTCGGCGATCGGCGTCAGCGTGGCCTTGCCGGCGATCGGGCGGAGCGGCGCGCCGCGGGCGTCCACGAGCTCGAGCGCGACGCCGCCGGGCGCGCCCCCGGCGAGGAAGAAGAGCTCCGTCGCGGCGGCGAGCGAGTCTCCGCGGGGCGCGACCGCGAGGAGCCGCTGGTACTCGACCCGCCCGCCGGGCGGCAGCGCGGCCTGCCGGGCGAACGTCGCGTCGCTGAAGCCCGCGCCGCTCCGCGTGCGCATCGTCGCGCCGTCCGTCGGGGCGAGCACGTACGCGACGTCGCTCCCGATTCCGGCGACGTACGGCGCCTCGTGCTCACCGCGGAGCCCCGGCCCCATGCCGGGCGCGACGTGCTCCGCCCCGCCCCAGTGGACGACGTCGCCGAGGTCGAGCGCCTCGACCGGGCGATCGCCGTCGTTCCGGAGCGACGTCGTGAGCACGACCGCCCGGTCGCGCGGCCCGAGCGTGTAGCGGGTGGTGACCGAGAGCGCGCCGCCGGCGAGCTCGCGCCCGCGCACCTCGCCGCGCGCCTCGATCCAGGCGGCGCCGCCCTCGCCGGCGCCCGTCGTGATGTCGCGGTAGATCACCTGCCGCGGCGGCGCGCCGAGCCGCGGGACGAGCTGCCCGAGCTCGTCGCGCCGCGCGCGCGCGTCCGCCGCGTCGATGAGGTGGCCGCCGCTCTCGGCGAGGCCCGTCCCGGGGCCCAGCTGCTCGACCACCACGGCGATCTCGTCGTTCTCGAGCACGTAGTCGCCCGGACGGCCGACCGCGAGCGGGCCGGTGAGCGCGTCCGCGGGCGCCGTGATCCGCCGGACGCGCGCCGGGCGCGCCGCGCCTTCGGCCGCCGGGCAGAGCTCTCCCTGCTCCCCGCCGCCATGGCCCCAGCGGCAGAGCATGCCGAGGCGCTCGGCCGCGCCGGAGGACACGACGACGCTGCCGTTCTGCAGGGGCGGCGCGCAGGTCGACGCGGCGAGCGAGAGCGCCGCGAGGCCGACGTAGGCTGCGCGGCGCAGCGCGCTCTGCGCGGCGCAGCGCGCGCGCGCCCGGCCGGGGCGGGGACGGAGGGGCCTCTCGGGCGAGTGGATCATCGGTCCTGTTCCGATGCGCGACCGCCGCGCCGCTTGGGTCAGGCGCGCTCGGTGGCGAGCACGAGCAGGGAGGCGAGCCCCAGGCAGACGCCGATCGCGCGGCGGACGGTGAACGCCTCGCCGATCGGCGCGGATCTCCCCCGGACCGAGCGGCCGGCGTGTGCCGACCGCGCGATCACTCGTCGTCGACCATCTCCGGGTAGTCGCCGGGCGCGAGGTTGTCGAACCGCGTGCACGAGGCGGTGAACCGCGTGAGCACCTTGCCCGTCGGCCCGTTGCGCTGCTTGGCGACGATGATCTCCGCGATGCCCTTATGGTTGGTCGTCTCCGGGTTGTAGTACTCGTCGCGGTAGATGAACATGATGTTGTCGGCGTCCTGCTCGATCGCGCCCGACTCGCGGAGGTCGGAGAGCTGAGGGCGCTTGTCCTTGGTGGTGCGCGTCTCGACCGCGCGGTTCAGCTGTGAGAGCGCGATGACCGCCACCTTGAGCTCCTTCGCCAGCTGCTTCAGCCCGCGGGAGATCTCGCTGATCTCCTGCTCGCGGCTGTTCACGCCGTCCCGGCCCTTCATGAGCTGCAGGTAGTCGATGACGACCAGCCCGACGCGCCGCCCCGCGCTGCCGTTCGCGGGGGGCCGATCGTACTCGGCCTGGATGCGCCGCACCTTGGCGCGCAGCTCGAGCAGCGTGATCGCCGGCGTGTCGTCGACCCAGATGGGGAGCGTGGACAGGAAGGACGCCGCCTCGGTCAGGCGGCGCCAGTCGTCGGGCTGCAGGAAGCCCTGGCGCAGTCGGCCGAGATCGACGCGCCCCTCGCAGCAGACCATACGGGTCGCGAGCTGCTCGCGCGGCATCTCGAGCGAGAAGATGGCGGCGCCGAAGCCGGGCTCGTGCCGCTCGACGCCGTGCCCCGCCTCGTCCGGGCCGGGGGAGCTCACCGTGCGCGGCGACGCCACGTTCACGGCGAGGTTGAGGACGAACGACGTCTTGCCCATGCCGGGGCGGGCCGCGATGATCGAGAGGTCGCCGTCGTGCAGGCCGGCCGTCTTGGCGTCGAGCTTCTCGTAGCCGGTCGAGATGCCGGTGATCCGGTCGCCGCGCTCCGCGGCCGCGGTGATCTGCTCGAAGGCGGCCTTGAGCACCTGCGCGATCGGCTGGGTCGACGTCCCCTGCGGCGTGCGCGCGAGCTGGTAGACCGCCTGCTCCGCGCCGTCGATGAAGTCCTGCACCACCCCGACGTCGCCGTAGCCCTCGGCCGCGACGCGCTGGCACGTCGCGATGAGCTGGCGCACGCGCCACTTCTCGTACACGACCCGCGCGTGCGCGGCGACGTGCGCGACCGCCGGCGTCGCGTCCGCGAGCTGCGCCAGGTACGCGGCGCCGCCCACCTGCGCGAGGCGCTCGCGATCGCGCAGCCACGACGCGACCGAGACGATGTCAATGGGCGTGCCGGAGGCCGCGAGCTCCTGCGTGGCCTCGTAGATGCGGCTGTTCGCCTCGCTGTAAAAATGCTCCGCCTTCAGGATCTCGAGCACCCGGTCGAGCGCGTCGCGGTGCAGCAGGATGGCTGAGAGCACCGCCGCCTCCGCGTCCAGATCGTGCGGCGGGACGCGTCCTGCGACGATGGGAGGCTCGATCCTCTGCGGCCGCTGTCCGCGCCGCTCCATCATTCTCATCATCCGTGCATCTCCTCCCCACCGATTCCCCCCATCTCGCCCCGAGCTTTTCCACAGGCGCCGAAATGGGCGACGCCCCGAAGGCGCAGCGGTCCTTCAGGGCGTCGGGTGCAGGGTCGCGTTCCGTCTATCAGAACCTGGGCGACCCTGAGAAGGGTTTCTGTTTGCATTGCAGCGAGCGTTCGTGCGGTGAACATCCCAATGCAGGCTCTGCGTGCGGCTCCGCTGACGGCTTGCGGGGAGCGCCCCCCAAATCGCTGAGGATCCGCGGTGCGAGGCGAGGCGCTGCCCGGCTCGAGCCATGGAAATCGGGCAACGCCGGTCTCATCGTTATTTCCCTTCGCGCTTGACTCAGGTGCGATGGCGCTCCGCGCCCGGCCAGGACCCCTCACGGGAGCCGCACATTGTGGATCACAAAACGCGTCAAACAAGGAGTGCGCCCACCGAGGTCGTCTGCGTCGGTGAAGCGCTGTGGGATCTCCACGCGCCCGCGGGCATTCCCCTCGAGCGGGCGAAATTGCTGCGTCGGGTGCCGGGAGGCGGCGCGGTGAACACCGCGACGGCGCTCGCCCGGCTCGGCGTGCCGTCGGGGCTGTGCGCCGCGCTGGGCGATGACGCGCTGGGCCGCGGGCTCCGGGACGAGCTCGCCGCCGCCGGCGTCGACGTGGGCCGGCTCGCGCTGGGCGCGGCGCGCACGGGCCTCGTGCTCGTGGCGGTCGAGCGCGGCGAGGCGCGCTTCGTCGGCTACCGCCAAGGGGAGCTCGAGGCGCGCGCGCTCGCCGCCGCGCTGCCCGAGCGGTGGCAGGCCCGGGTCGTCCACTTCACCGGGATCGCCCCGGTGCGCGGCGCGACCTTCGCGCTCGCGCGGGCCGCCGCGCGGGCGCGGCGCGAGGGGTGCGCGGTGTCGGTGGACGTCAACGCGCGCCCGCGGATGTGGCCGCGCGCTGGGAACACGCGGCCGACCGGCCGCGCGCGCGGCCTGCCCGCCGCCGGCGACGGCGGCGCCGGCGTGCGCGGCTGCTTCCGGCTCCTCGAGCAGGCGGACCTCGTGAAATGCAGCGCCGGAGATCTCGCCGTGCTGGGGACGACCGCGCGCGCGCTGCGCGAGCGCCTGCGCGCCGGGGCGACGCTGGTCGTCACGGACGGCGCGCGCGACGCGCTGGTGCTCGGCCCCGACGGCGAGCGCGCGGTCGCGCCGCGCCCGGTGCGGGCGCTCGCTCCGACGGGCGCGGGGGACGCGTTCTGCGCGGGGATGCTGGCGGCCCTCGTGTGGCAGGGCCGCGAGCGGTGGGGGGACGCGGCGCTCATGCTGCGCGCGGTGGCGCGCGGGCATGACGTCGCGCGGGCGTGGGTGAGGAAGAAGCGGGGGTGAGGCGAGCGCCGGGGTGAGCCGGCGCTACTTCGCGGCGACCGTGACCTCGACCGTGGCCGTGATCGACGGGGCCAGCCGGATCACGACGGGGTGGGCGCCGAGCGTCTTGATCGTGTCGGTCTCGATGCGGCGCCGGTCGACGCTGAAGCCCTGCGCGGCGAGCGCCTCCTCGATGTCGCGCGCCGTGACCGAGCCGTACAGCTTGTCGCCCTCGCCGACCGGGCGGCTGATGGTGAGCTTGACCTGGCCGAGCTTGCCCGCGAGCTGCTCCGCCTCGGAGCGCGTCTTCGAGGCGCGCGACTCGGCGACCCGCTTCTCGTGCTCGATGCGCGAGACGTTCTCGGCGGTGGCGCCGACCGCGAGGCCGCGCGGGATGAGATAGTTGCGCGCGAACCCGGGGCGGACCTTCACGAGCTCGCCGCTCTTGCCGACGTTGTGGAGGTCCTCCGTGAGGACCACATGGATGTGGGTTGCCATGATCGACCTCCTACGCCGTCACGGTGAACGGCAAGAGCGCGATGTTGCGCGCGCGCTTGATCGAGAGCGTCACCTTGCGCTGGTGGCGCGCGCAGTTGCCGCTGATGCGGCGCGGGACGACCTTGCCGCGCTCCGAGATGAAGTACTTGAGCGCCTGCGGGTCCTTGTAGTCGATGACCAGGGCCTTGTCCGCGCAGTAGCGGCAGACGCGCTTCCGGCCGGTGCGGCGGCGCCCGGGGGCGTCCGCGTTCAGGTCGGGCGTGCGCCCGAAGTCGCGATCGTCGTAGTCAGAGCCGCCGTTGCGGCCCATGTCGTTGTTGCGGCCGTTCATGGATCAGCTCTCCTCCTCGTCGGTGGCGCCTTCTGCCTCGACCTCTTCGGCCTCATCGATGTCGCCCGCCGGGGCGGCCTCGGAGCTCCGATCGACGCGCCGCTCGGGCTCGATCAGGCCGAGCTGACGCTCGCGCGAGTCGTCGCGGTCGTCCTCGAGCGGGGCGAGCTCCAGGCGCTCGAACTTCACGTCCTCGTCCGCGATCGTGACGCCCTGGGCCTCGACGTCGTTGCGCACGAGCACCGTCTGGTACTTCAGCACGCCGTCGGCCAGGCGCAGGTTGCGCTCGATCTCGGCGACGACCTTCCCGCCCCCGAGGTACTTCAGGTACACGTACACGCCGCGGCGGTGCTTCGCGATGTCGTACGCGAGGCGGCGGCGCCCCCACGTCTCGACCTTGGTCAGCCGGCCGGCCTCGCGGCTGACGACCTCGGCGAGGCGCGACCCGATCCGCTCGGCGCCGTCGGCGTCGATGTCAGGTCGCAGGATGTAGATGGTCTCGTACTCTCTGGCGCGCCCGGGCGCCGTTACCTGTCGGCTCATTCAGTGATTCCCTCTCGGCCAATGGCCCCGGGGCGGTGCCCCGGAGCGAGGAAAGGAGCAGCGCGTCGAGCGGCGCATGGGCGAGCTCGGCGCGCTGGCTCCGGCGAGGCTCAGGGTTTCTGCGTCGGGGGGAGGGGAGCCCTCCCTTCCTTCGCGTCGGGGGAAGGATCTTCCGACCCGTCCCCTTCGCCCTTCTGCCTCTTGCCCGGCCTGGGCCGGGTGTTTCTTGCGTTCATCGCGGCGTCGAAGCCGCGGGCGGCGACTTCTAGCACACTTTGCACCGCTTGCTTCAAGCCGTCGGGCAGGCTCGCGCGCTCGACCGAGTCGAAGCCGGACAGGACGTAGTCGGCGACCTCGCCCCGGAAGCCCGACGGCGGCCGGCCGATGCCGAGGCGGACGCGCCCGAAGTTGCCCGTCCCGCAGTGCGCGATGATCGAGCGCAGCCCGTTGTGCCCGGCGTGCCCGCCGCCGACCTTGAGGCGGACGGTGCCGAACGGCAGGTCGAGCTCGTCGTGGAGCACGATGAGCCCGGACGGCGCGATCTTGAAGAAGGCCATCGCCGGCTGAACGCTGCGCCCCGACTCGTTCATGTACGTCATCGGCTTGAGCAGGATCGCGGGCTTCCCCGCGATCTCGGCCTTTGCGACCATGCCCGAGAACTTCTCTCGAAATGGATCGGCCCGGACCTCGTCGGCCAGCGCATCGACGGCCATGAAGCCGACGTTGTGCCGGTGAGCAGCGTATTCCTTGCCCGGATTCCCCAGGCCGACCACGAGCAGCATGGCGAGGAGGTTCTGCTGGATCCCTTCTGCAGGGGAGGCGAAGCGGCGGCGAGCAGGGCAGGGCGGGCCTCGCGCGCCCCGCGCCGCGGGGGCGCGAGGCGGCCCGCGCTCGGCTTACTTCTTGTCCTTCTTGTCGCCGCCCGCGGCGGCAGCGCCCTTGGCAGGCGCGGCCGCACCACCGGCCGGGGCCGCGGCCGCGGCCGGCGCGCCGGCGGCGGGCTTGGCCTCTTCCTCGGCGCCGGCCTTCTCGGGCGCGTTGACCACGGCGATCGTCTGGTCGTCGGCGAGCAGGACCTTCACGCCCTCGGGCAGCTTCAGGCCGCTCGCCTTGTACGACTCGCCCACGTCGAGCTCGGTCACGTCGATCTCGATGAACGACGGGATCTTCTCGGGCAGGCAGCGCACCGGGATGGTGCGGAAGATCTGCTGGAGCACGCCGCCGGTGACCACGCCCTTCGGCTTGCCGGTGCAGCGGAAGGGGATCTGGACGTCGACCGGCTGGTCGAGCTTCACCTGGACGAAATCCGCGTGGATGAGCTCGCGCGAGATCGGGTGGTAGTCGTAGTCGCGCACCATGACGGTGAGCGTCTCGCCGCTCTCGACGGCGAGCTCGACCACGGAGTTCTTCCCGTGGTCCGAGCCGAGCACCTGAAGGAGCGCCTTCGGCGAGATGGCGACCGAGAGCGGCGCGAGCTCGCGCCCGTAGGCGATGGCGGGAATCTGTCCGGCGCGGCGCAGGCGGCTCGACGCGCTCTTGCCGCTATCCTCGCGCCTCGTGGCGTTGAGCTTGATGATCTCCATGACGACGGCTCCAGAAGTGGTCCGGAGGCCCGCAATGCGGGGGCGGCTCCGGGCGTAGGGTGCGGCGCTATAGCAGAAAAGAGAGAGGGAAGTCGAGGTTTGTCGACGAGAGGCGACGTTTTTGTTCTTTGTAGTCGCCCGCTAGTCGCCCACTCGTCGCCCGCTCGGCGGGTGCGCTGGCGGCGCGCTGGGCACCTCTGCTCGCGCTCAGACGAAGAGCGAGCTCACCGAGTCCGAGTGGTGGATGCGGCGGATCGCCTCGGCGAGCAGCCGCGCGACCGAGACGACCTTGAACTTGCCCGAGGCCCGCGCCTCGTCCGAGAGCGGGATCGAGTTCGTCACGACCACCTCGGTGAGGGGCGAGTCCTTGATGCGCTCGACCGCCGGACCGGACAGGACCGGGTGCGTGGCGCAGGCGGCGACGCTCTTGGCGCCCTGCTTCATCAGGGCGTTGGCCGCGTTCACCAGGGTGCCGGCGGTGTCGATGAGGTCGTCGAGGATGAGGCACTGCTTGCCGGCCACCTCGCCGATGATGTTCATGACCTCGCTCTCGTTGGCGCGCTCGCGGCGCTTGTCGATGATCGCGAGCGTGCCCTGGAGGCGCTTCGAGTAGGCGCGGGCCCGCTCGACGCCGCCCGCGTCCGGCGAGACGATGACCACGTCCTTACCGTAATGCTCGCGGAGGTGCTGCTCGAGCAGCGCCGGCATCGCGAACAGGTGATCGAACGGGATGTTGAAGAAGCCCTGGATCTGTCCGGCGTGCAGATCGAGCGCGACGATCCGGTTCACCCCGGCCGCGACGATGAGGTCGGCGACGAGCTTCGACGTGATCGGCGTCCGCGGCGCCACCTTCCGGTCCTGCCGCGCGTAGCCGTAGTAGGGAATGACGGCCGTGATCGAGCCGGCCGAGGCGCGGCGGAGCGCGTCGACCATGATGAGGAGCTCCATCACGCTGTCGTTCACCGGGGAGCACGTCGGCTGCACGATGTACGTGTCGACGCCGCGGACGTTCTCCTGGATGACGCAGAACGTCTCTCCGTCGGAGAAGCGCGACACCCGCGACTTCCCCATCGGTTGCTCCAGGACCTGGCAGATTTCCTGGGTGAGCGCGAAATTCGCGTTGCCGGAGAAGATACTGACTCTCTTGAACACAACGCGCCTCCAGCCCGTTTTGGGAGCGCGGCTCTAACAGCCTGTCACCGACCCGTCAAGCGGCTCCCTGCGACGACCGCGTGGCTGCACAGGCGTATCGTGCCCGACGGGTCCTCTGTCCAGCCGCTTTTCGTTCGGCGCGGCTTCGGGTTACGTAGCGGTCGTGGAGCATTTCACCGCCGCCGCGAGCGGGCAGGGCGGGGGCGCCGCGGCCGGGCCGCGGGGCAGCCTGGTGATCATCGGCAACTTCGACGGCGTCCACCGGGGGCACCAGGCCCTGCTCGCGGACGCGGCGCTCGACGCCGAGCGGCGCGGGCTCGAGCCGGTGGCGCTGACCTTCGCGCCGCACCCGGCCAGCGTGCTTGGCCGCACCCCGCCGCCGACGCTCACCGCGCTGCCGCGCAAGGTCGAGCTGATCCGGCGCGTGCAGCCGGCGATCCGGGCGGACGTGGTGACGTTCGATCGCACGTTCGCGGCGCAGACGCCGGAGGAGTTCGTCCGGAGCGTGCTGCTCGATCGGCTCGCCGCGCGGGTCGTCCTGGTCGGCGCGAACTTCCGCTTCGGAAAGGGGCGCGCCGGGGATTTCACGACGCTCGGGCGCCTCGGGGAGGAGCTCGGCTTCGAGACGCGCTCGCACCCGCTGGTCGGCGACGCCGAGGGGCCGTGGTCGAGCACGCGCATCCGCGCGGCCATCGCGCGCGGGGATCTCGAGGCGGCCGAGCGCATGCTGTCGCGCCCGCACATGCTGAGCGGCGTCGTGGCGCAGGGCGCGAAGCGGGGCCGGACGATCGGCTTCCCCACCTGCAACCTCGACGAGCTCCGCGAGGCGCTGCCGCCGCACGGCGTGTACGCGACGCTCGTCGACCGGGTGACCGCCTCGGGCGGCGCGGTCGCGCTCGCGCGCGGCGTCGCGAACCTCGGGGTGCGGCCGACCGTGGAGGCCTCGCAGGCGGCGCGGGCGAACCTCGAGGTGCACCTCTTCGACGTCGACGAGGATCTGTACGGCGCGGAGCTGCGCGTGCACCTGGTCGAGCGGCTGCGCGAGGAGCGGCGGTTCTCGGGGCTCCCGGAGCTCAAGGCGCAGATCGCGCGCGACGCCGAGGCCGCGCGCGCGCGGCTGTCGGCGCTCGTCGAGGATCCTGCGGCGGGGGGCGCCTTCCGCTGAGCGGCGCCCGCGCGAAGGTGGGCGCGCGGCGGATGTGGTAGCGTCCACGCCGATGGAGCGCCGGGAGCTCGACGGGCTGACGCGGGAGGAGCTGATAACGCGCGCCGAGGAGCTCGGGGTGCCGCGGCCGCGTGTGCTCACGAAGGCCGAGCTCGTCGACGAGATCCTGGCGCGCACCGCGCAGAGCGGGCCGGAGCGGGCCCGCGTGCGCGGCTTCCTCGGGCGGGCGCGCGACCTCTTGTCGCGCGTGGTCGAGCGCGGCCTGCACATGCCGGAGGCCGCGCGAGCGCTGCGCGGCGAGCCCGCGCCGCCGGAGCGGCGGCAGGAGCGACCACCGCCGCCTCCGCCGTTGCCCACCGCCACGCTGGCCGGGATCTACGCGGCGCAGGGGCATACGGGGCGCGCCATCGCGATCCTCGACCAGATCCTCGAGCGCAACCCGCAGGACGAGGAGGCGCGGCGGCTGCGCGCGCGGCTGCTCGAGGAGGCGCAGCGCGCGGGCGGAGAGCGCGCGGAGGGCGCCCGGGCGGAAGACGAGGAGGACGGCGGCGAGGAGGACGAGGAGGACGGCGGCGAAGAGGACGAGGAGGACGACGGGGGCGAAGAGGACGACGCGGGCGAAGAGGACGGCGCGGGCGAAGAGGACGGCGGCGGCGCGCCGGCCGCGGTCGAGCAAGAGGCCGGGCCGAAGGTCGAAGCGGCTGCGGCCGAGCCCGCCGACGAACAGGAAGCCAGCTCCCACAGCAAGGCGACCGCGGCCGATCCCACGGGCGATTCGAATCGGCAGCTCGAGGTCGCCTCCGGCGCTTCGGACGGCGCGCCGGCGGAGCCGCCCGCGCAGGTGTCGCCCGCCGAGCCGCCCGCGCAGGCGTCGCCCGTCGTCGAAGGCGACGGCGCCGCGAGCGCCGCGCTGAACCTCGCGGTCGCCGCGCAGGACGAGCGCGCGGAGCTGCCGGCGCGGTACGACGTCGACGAGATCGTCGGCATCGCGGTCGATCCGGAGACGCTCTACCTTTACTGGGAGGTGCGCCCCAGGACGCTCGCGCGAGCGCGGGCGCGGCGCCCGGACGGGCAGCTCACGATCCGCGTGGTCGCGGCGCTCCCGGACTGGGAGAACCCCATCGTCGAGCAGCGGGATGTCGCGATCGACGCGCTCTTCGGGGACATGTTCGTGCGCGACGTCCCGTCCGGCGCGCACCTGCGGATGTGCACGGGCTGGCTCGCCGGCGACTCGTTCGAGCCCTTCGCGGTCGGCCTCGAGGTCGTTTCGCCACGCGTGTTGCCGGTGGCCCCCAGGTCGCCCGCGACGGCGCTCGCGCCGGTCGAACCGGCGCAGCTCGCAGCCTCAGCGCCTGCGCCTGTCGAGCCCACGGTGACGGCGCCGCAGGACGACGGGCCGCCGCGCAGCCCCGCCGAGGTGCCGCGCAGCGAGGCCGCTGCCGGAGGCGCGCCCTCGTCAGCGCCCTTCGCGAGCGACGCGCCTCCGGCGCCGAGGACACCTTCCGGGACGACCGATGAGGAGAAACCCGCGGCGGTCGCGCACGCCGCGAGCGCGGGCTTCGCGACCCCACCAGCGATCGAGGCGATCGCTCCTGCGATGCGCAGCGCCCCCGCTGCCGAGACGGTCGCGCCCGCGGTGAGCAGCGATCCCGCTCCCGAAGCGGTCGCGCCTGCATTGCGCGACGTTCCTGCTGCCGACCTGGTCGCGCCTGCGGCGCGCGGCGTCGCCGCTCCCGCAGCGGTGATGCCTGCGGTGAGCAGCGTCCCCGATCCCGGGGAGATCGCGCCTGTCGCGCCGACACACGGGGCCGCCGCGGCCGCGCAGCCGGCGCCCTTCACCGTGTCGCCTCAAGGACCGCCGCGATTCCCGTCGGGAACGGTGCCGACCCCGGAGGCGATCGCCCAGGCGGTCGCGGCGACCCGCGGCGGGTCCAGCGACCTCGCCGCGTCGCCTCAAGGACCGCCGCGATTCCCGTCGGGAACGGTGCCGACCCCGGAGGCGATCGCCCAGGCGGTCGCGGCGACCCGCGGCGGGTCCAGCGAGCTTGGCCGGCCGGGCGGCGGGCTCGGGCCCGGCGGTCAAGCGATGGTCGCGGCGACCCGCGGCGGGTCCAGCGAGCTTGGCCGGCCGGGCGGCGGGTTCGGCCCCAGCGGTCAAGCGATGGGCGCAGCGATCCGCGGTGGGTCCAGCGAGCTTGGCCGGCCGGGCGGTGGGCTCGGCCCCAGCGGTCAAGCGATGAGCAGCGAGGCCTTCCTGCGCAGCCACGTCGAGCCCCCGCGGCCTCCGAGCCGCGACGGCGAGCTCTGGATCAGCTGGCGCGACCCCGGCGCCCGGGCGCGCCCGCCGTCGCCGAGCCGCTGAGCAGCCCGCGCAGTCCTCTCACGCAACTGGCGCCGCGCGGCGGTCGACCCAGCTCGCGTGAACCCGAACCAGAGATCCACCGCCAGCTCCGTTCTCTTCCTCCTCGGCGCGCTCGCGTGCGCCCTCTCCGCGAAAGCGGCCCGCGCCGAGCTCCTCCCCGACGACGAGCCGTCGGCGCTCGCCTCGCGCGCGGACCGGCTCGACATCGCGCCCCACGAGCTCTGGGCTGCCTCCCCGGGCCGCGCGCAGCCGCTCTGGATCGCGGTCCAGCTCGGGATGGCGCGGCTCGACAGCGGCGAGCGCTCCCTCAGCGGCATGCTGCTCGCGAGCATCCCCCTCGAGCGGCTGACTGAACCCGCCGGCCCACCTCCGCGCCTGGCCGCCGTCGTGGCCGAAGCGGCGGCGCCCCGGCTGAAGCCAGCCCCCGCGGCCCCGAGCTCGCCCCGCGCGGCGCCGCCGCCGGAGCTCCCGGGAGCGCTGCCCGAGGCGCCCCCTGACGCGCCGCTCGCCGAGCGCGCGCCGCCGCTTCCGCTGCCGGTCCGGGTCACCCCGGAGATGGCCCGCGCGGTCGTCGACGCCGCGCTCCGGCACGCGCGCCTCCTCGATCCCGAGGCGCGCATCGACGCCATCACGTCGCGCGCCCGGACGTCGTCATTGCTCCCGGAGCTCCGGCTCCGCGTCTCGCGCCTCGTCGACGAGGCGGAGAACCTGGCCCCCACCGAGTACGATCCCGCGCGCAGGACGGCCTCCGGCGGCACCAGCCTCTGGCTCGAGGCGCGCGCGACCTGGCGGCTCGATCGCCTGGTCTTCGCCGACGACGAGATCGCCCTGGAGCGCCTCCGCCGCGAGCGCGCGGAGCTGCAGGCGAAGCTCATGGCGCGCGCGCTCGAGCTGCTCTTCGCCTGGCAGCGCGCCCTCGCGCTCTCGGCGGAGCCAGGCCGGAGCCCCGAGGAGCACCGCGCCGCGACGCTCTCGGCGCTCGAAGCGGAGGCCTCGCTCGACCTGCTCACCGGAGGCTGGGTGACGCGCTGGCGCGCCGCGCGCGAGTGAGATCCCCCGGGGCCGCCCGCGGGCCGGCGCCGCGGCTACAGGATGGTCTCGGAGAGGGTCACCTTCCGCTTGCCGGTCCCGGTGTCCCCCTCGCTGTCGGTGACCGTCACCTCGACGTCCACGACCTTCCCGAGCAGCTCCTCGATGCGGCGCTCGCCGTCCAGCCGGAACCGCAGCCCCGACAGCTTGCAGTACCCCCCTTCATCCTGGTCGAACGTGAAGATCGTCCGGAGCGGGTCGATGGTGTAGTCGAGCTCGGGCACGGCGCCGCTGACCGCGGTGATCGAGCCGGAGCGGCGGAGGTTCTTGAGCCGGATGGCGACGAAGATGTGGTAGCCGCCCTGCGGTCCCGCCTCGACCTGGACCTCGTCGAGCTCGTCGAGCGGGAAGTAGTCGGCCTGCCCCTCCCCGACGATCACGACCGGAGCCCCCGCGCCCGCCGGCTTGCAGACGTCGGCCTCCGACGTCGTCGCCTCCTTCGCCCAGGAGCTGCTGTACGGCTCGAGCCGCAGAGGATCCACGTCGGGCGTGCCGCAGCCGCCGGCCACGCACGTCTCGGGCGCCGGGCAGGTCTCGCCCCCGGGCGGGACGACACACTCCGCCTCGAGGCGCACGCGGAGCAGCAGCGCGCTCCCGCCGATCACCGTGGTCGACGCGGCGCGGGTGAGCCGCGGCCGCGCGCCGTCGCCGGCCCCGAACGCCTCGAGCAGGACCTCCACCGCCGTCCCGCCCGCGAGATCGCCGAACGAGAACTCCTTCGGGAAGAACAGCTGCCCGCTCCGCTGCGTCAGCACCACGTCGCTGAGCACCTCGCCGCCGGCGCGCATCACGACGCGCAGCCGCTCGACGTCGGGCCCGACGCGCAGTTCGCTCGTGACCCCGACGACGACGGTGCCGGTGGTCGGTCCAGGAGGATCGCCGCAGCCGGCGAGCACCAGCAGGCAGAGCGTGAGCGCGGCGAACAGGGAACGGCGCAGGGAGGAGGAGCGCATGGTCATGGGCGGCCTGGCCGCGCGAGGGACAAGGCGCAGGGCGCGCCGTCTCCGCGGCGTTCGGTGTTTACCGAGAAGCAACCGGCGCGCCCGCGGGCGCGCCGGGGACGAGGCGACAGGCGCGCTCGCCGGCGCGCCGGATTACTGGATTCCCTCGAGCGCGGCCAGGAACACCTCGGGGCCGACGAAGTCGTTGAAGCGCTTCCGCTCGGCCCCGGTGGAGTCGTAGAGCACCACCGTCGGCAGGCCGACGACCTTGTACTTGCCCTTCACCGCGTCCACCTGCGGGTCCTCGTCGTCGGTGGCGTCGACCTTCACCGCGACAAAGTGAGCCGCCTTGGCCATGACACGCGGATCCGAGAAGGTGTCCTTGTCGAGCTGCTTGCAGGCGCCGCACCACTCCGCGGTGAAATCGACGAGCAGCGGCCGCTTCTCGGCCTTCGCCTTCGAGACGGCCGCCGCCTCCTCGTGCAGCCAGGTGAGCTGCTGCGCCGCGGGCTCGCCGGCCACCGCCGACGGGACGGGCGACGCGAGCCTCGGCAGGTCCAGGCTCGCGACGAGCAGGAACCCGCAGGCCACCGTGAGCGCGATGCCGAGCCCCTTCCGGATCTTCACCCCGGCGCCGCCCTCGTCCCAGGACAGGTGCACCGCGCCGAGCAGGACGCCGACCACGACCAGGCCGGCCATGACGACCATGAACGGCGTCGTGGGCTGCGCGAGCGCCGACAGCGCCGGGAACGACGTCTTCAGGAAGTAGAGCGCGACGATCAGCATCACGATCCCGAAGAACGACTTCACGCCGAGCATCCACTTGCCGCCCTTCGGCAGCGCGACCGCGAACGTGCCGACCAGCCAGAACGGCAGGCCGAGGCCGATCGAGAAGGTGGCGCCGACCAGCGCGCCGAGGCCGATGCTCTGCGTCTTGCCGATCCAGAGGATGATGCCCGTGAGGACGGGCCCGGTGCACGGCGCCGCCACCAGGCCGCTCACGAGCCCGAGCAGGAAGGCGCCGCCGTAGCCGATGCCGCCGACCTGCGAGAGCCGCTGCATCAGCCTGTCGGGCAGCGTCATCTCGAACGCCCCGAACATCGACAGCGAGAGCGCGATGAACACCACCGCGATGCCGACGATGACCCACCGGTTCGACAGCGCCGCGCCGAACAGGCTGCCGCTGAGCGCCGCGGCCACGAGCATCGTCGTGAAGAGCACGACGATCCCGAGCACGAAGCTCGTCGAGAGCAGCATCGCCTCGCGCCGGGACTTCGCCTCGCGCGCCCCGAAGATGCTCACCGTGATGGCGATCATCGGGTACACGCACGGCGTGAGGCACGTGAGCAGGCCGCCGCCGAGCGCCGCGAGCCCCGCGAAGAGCGGGCCCGCCTCCAGGCCGCGGGTGAAGAGGTCCTTCTCCTCCCCGGCGGCCAGGGCCGTCGCCGGGAACGCCAGCGCGGAGAGCGCCGCCAGCGCGCCGAGCGCGCCGAGCGCGCCCCGTACGTCGGTGCGTGCGCCGCGCCGCCGGCCGCCCGGCGCGGCGACGGCGCTCCCGTGGAAACGAGTCGAAGCGGTCATGACAGAGGTTCTATAGCAAAGCGATCGCCGTCGTGCGGCGCGCCGCCGTCCGTTCACGCCGGCATCAGCGCTTCGGGAGGGAGTCCAGCGTCCGGCGCGCCGCCTCGATCTCGCCCCCGAGCGCGATCGCGACCGCGACCCGCCCCGAGGTGCTCCGCTGTACGAAGGCTTCCAGATAATTCCTGGCCTCGTCCCAGCGCCGGTCGAAGTAAGCCATCTGCCCGAGCACGAACCGGCCGTATCCCTGGCCCGCGGGCACCTCGGCGAGCCGGTCGATCAGGGCGCCGAGCCCCTCGACCGTCATGCCCGCCTCGCACTGCACCACGGCGAGGTGCCCCTGGTAGAGCGGCTTGTCCCGCGTGCCCCAGCGCGCCGCGCGCGTGAGCGCGCCGATCGCGTCGTCGTACCGGCGCGCCAGGTGGTACACGCTGCCCAGCGTCCACCAGTGGAACGCCCTGCGGCTCGCCGGCCCCGTGCGCGCCGCCAGGCGGAGGTGCCCCACCGCCCCGTCGATGTCCCCGAGCGCCTGCTTCGCCCGCGCCGCGTCCTGGTGGGCGACGTCGCTGAGCACGCCGAGCGAGAGGGCCTGCTCCGCGACCTCGGCCGCCCGCTCGAAGCGGCGCGTCTCGAAATAGGCGAGGTACAGCTGCCGCAGCAGCATCGCCTGCGTCGTCCGATCCAGCGGCCCCCGGAGCGACAGCCCCCGCCGCGCCCACAACGCGCGGGAGCGCGGCGTCGCCGCGCCGAGCGCGCGCCGCAGCATCTCCTCCGCCGTCAGCGCCGCCGCCGGCGTGCGCCGCGGCGCAACGCTCGGCCGCTTCTTTCGTGGGACTTTTTCCCCCCCGCTGTCCACAGCAGACGCCGACGCTTTCGTGCGCCGCCGCGCACCCCCGGAGCCCGTAGGGACGGATCGAGCGCCGCCCACGCTGTCACCGTGCTCGCTCGCCTTGCGCACAGAAAGCAATCCTAACAGAGCTGCACAGGCGTTCCAGCAAGACGCGACCTTTCCATGGTCCCCCCCGGCGCCGGCCGAGGCGGGTCCTGGTTGCGCCCCCGCTGGCGTGGCGCCATCGTCGCGCCCATGCCTCGCCGGCCTGGCTGTTCCAGCACCCGCCCCTGCGCCCACACCTGCGGAACCTCGCGCCCCGGAAGGCGGGATTCCGTCTCCAGCAGCGCGGGTCGGGGCTCTGCCCTCCGGATCGCGGCGTGGGGGCTGCTCCTCGGCGGCGCGTCGCTCGTGGCGGGGTGCGGGCACCCCGCGAGCCGCGACGAGTGCGAGGCCATCTTCAAGCGGAGCGCGGAGATCGAGCTCCGGGCCCAGAACATCGTCGATCCCAGGCTCGTCGAGGAGCGCACCGCGGCGGTGCGGAGCGCCCGCGGCAACGAGCTCATCGACCGCTGCGTCGGCAGGCGCATCACGGACGCGGCGCTCTCGTGCGTCCGCCAGGCGACGACCCCGGAGCAGGTCGACCGGTGCCTGGAGTAGCGCGGCCAGCGACGCGCGCCGACGTCCTCGCGACCGTGGCGATCGTGCTGCTCGTCGTCGGGGTCGTCGCGGGGCGCGCCGCGCTCCGCGGCCTCGCCCCGCCGCCCACCGCCGAGGCGTGCAGCGCGCTGCTCGAGCGCTACGTGGAGCTCGTCCTGCGCGCCGCCACGCCTGAGCCCGCTCCGTCCGTGGTCGCCGAGCGGAAGGCGATCGCGCGGAAGGCCGCCGGCGAGCGGGGCTTCGTCCGCTGCGAGGCAGAGCTCACGCAGGAGGAGGTGGCGTGCGCCCTCCAGGCGGGCAACGCGGACGATCTGGAGCGCTGCCTTCCCTGAGGCGACGAGCGCCAGCGCGCGCCGTCAGGGCTCGGGGAACAGGGACCAGAGCGCGACGACGCCCGGCGCCTCCCTCGGGGGCTAGCTCCGACATGCCCCCCCACGGTGCGGGAACCATGGCGCGTAGCGAATCGTTCCGAGCGCGCCGCGCTGTGATAGTCTCGGCCGTGGCGAGCGTCCCGCTCCGGCGCGCTCTCCTCCCTCCCACCCCCGGATTGCCCGTCGTGAAAGCCCCGTCGCCTTTGCTCGGCTTCAACAACAACGTCCGGCACAAGGGTCGGTTGTTCCATATACAGACCGAGGACTCGGGCGTTCGCCATCCTCACATCATCACCCACCTCTTCGCCGACGGCGGGCGCATCCTCAAGACCACGAAGACCTCCTACGCGGAGCACGTGGGTCAAGCGTCGCTCGCGGAGACGGTGCGCGGCATGATGAAGGAGCAGCACAAGGCGATGTTCATCGCCTTGCGCGACGGCCTCTTCGACTACCTCTTCGACGACGCGGCCGCCCCGCCCGCGAGCGGGGGCGCGCTGGACCCGAGCAAGGCCCCGCGGACGCCGTCGGCGCCCGAGCTCGGCGGCGCGCCGAAGCAGCAGCCCGCGCAGCCGCCGGCCTCCCGGCCGGCGGTCGCCGAGCCGGCGCCGCGCCCGAAGGCCGCCGCGCCGGCGCCGGTCGCGGTGGCGCCGCCGGTCGCGGCGGCGCCGCCGCCGGCGCCCGCGCCGACGCCGCCCCCGAGGCCCGCGGCGCAGGTCAAGCCGTCCGCCGCCGCCGCGCCGCCGCCGCGCGAGCCGGCGCCCGCGTCGCCGAGCTCGCGCCCCCGGCTCGAGCTCGACCCCGTGGCGCTCCAGCAGCTCGGCAACGCGCGTGCGGTCAGCCCGCTGCCCGGCAGGGCGGTGCGCCCCGCGGCGCCCCAGCACATCAAGTCCGAGCCGTCCATCGATCTCGATCTCGACGCGCTGGAGCGCGCCGCGGCCGAGGCGCAGACGCCGTTCTTCCAGCAGATCCAGGACCTGCCGCCGCCGCCCGCGTCCGTGATCGGCCGGCGCGCGGAGGCCGCGGCCTCGGGCGCCGGCGTCTACAGCAACGTGCACCCGGAGCAGCAGCCCGCCCCGCCTGCGCCCGCGGTCGCGGTCGAGCACTACTCGGGCCCCCCCGGCTCCGGCCGCTACGCGGCCTCGCGCCCGGCCAGCATCTTCGCGCATAATCGGCCGGCGGAAGGCGCCTCGATCTTCGGCGACGACCTGATCAGCGAGAAGTCGCTGGACGAGGTGATCCTCAGCTATCTCGCGGAGGATCTCGATAGCCCGTCGGAGAAGAAATAGCCGGGCTGCCGCCTGGCGTGGCGAGCGTACGTGGCGCGAGCGGGGGAAGATAACGAGCGTCGATCCCTGGGCGGCCTCCTCCTCATGAGGCTGGACCGGACCGGCGACGACGCGGAGGGGCAGCGGCGCGGCGGGATGGCCGTGGTCCGCATCTGGCTGCGGCCGCTCTCGTACCTGCTCGGCGTCAGCATGGCGGCGCTGGCCGTCGTCTACCTGCTCGACCTCGCGCGGTACGGCGCCGGGCAGCGCTCGCCCTGGCAGGTGTTCGGGCGCATGTCGGCCGCCGACGCCGAGCACATCATGGGCGGCATCGGCGAGGTGATCGCCGCCATCCTCGGCATCGTGATCACGGTCGCCTCGATCATCGTGCAGCTCGCGGCGAACCGGTACACGCCCCGGATCACGGACATGTTCTTCCGCGATCGGAAGAACATGCTCGTGATCAGCTTCTTCGTCGTGAGCGCGGTGTTCTCGCTGTGGATCAACTTCTCGATCCGCACCGGCGAGCGCGGGGCGACCGGCGGGTCCTTCGTCCCGTACTACGGCGTCCTGATCACCATGGGGCTGCTCACGGTGAGCCTGCTCATGATGGCGCCCTACTTCATGTACGTGTTCGATTTCCTCGAGCCGGACAACGTCGTCGGGCGGATCAAGAAGAACGGCGTCGAGCAGGCGCTGCGCCCGGCGGGCGGGGAGAGCGACGGCGCGGTCGACGAGCGGCGGGTCGCGGCGCTGTCGTCGCTGGAGCAGCTCGCGGACGTGGCGCTGAACGCGCTCGACCAGAAGGACAAGGGCATCGCGTCGAAGACCGTCGACTCGCTGTCGGAGCTCGTCGTGTCGTACCTGCCGCACAAGAAGTCGCTCGACCCGCGGTGGTTCCAGATCCGCGACCGGCTCGCCAGGGACACGGACTTCGTGAGCATGAACGCCGAGGCGCTCGACAAGCTGTCGGCCGCGCGGACCTGGCTCGAGTACAAGGCGCTCCGCCAGTTCCTGATGGTCTACCGCGAGGCGCTCACCGCGATGCCCGACCTGATCACGCGCATCGCCATCGACACGCGCTACATCGGGCAGACCGCCATCGCGGCCGGAGACCGCGCGGCCGTCGCGGTCGTCGTGAAGTTCTTCAACACCTACATGCGCAGGTCGCTCAACGCGAAGGACATCGCCGCGGCCTACAACAACCTGAACCAGTACCGCTACCTCGCGGAGGAGCTGCTCAAGGCGGGCTGGGGGGATCAGGTCCTCGAGATCGCGCGGTATTTCAAGTACTACGCGCAGACGGCGCACGCGATGGGGCTCGCGTTCCTGACGGAGACGGTCGCGTTCGACCTCTGCGTGGTCAACGAGCGCGCGTACGACCTCCACGCGCCGGCGCGCGACGAGCTGCTCCGGATCTTCCTCGACGTGGACAAGGAAGCCGAGCTCGACCAGCAGGAGCGCTCGCTGCGCGGGGTCCGCAAGGCGCAGGTCAAGCTCGCGACCTACTACCTGCAGAAGGGCGAGGAGGTGCTCGCGCGGAAGATCTACCGCGACATGCGCGACGAGCGGCCCGACCGGCTGCGCTCGATCCGCGCGGAGCTCCTGGCCGTGACGAGCAACGAGTTCTGGGAGATCAACGACCGCGGCGCCGTGTTCGAGTACATCGAGCCCGAGCGGCGGCAGCTCATCCACCGCTTCTTCGAGTGGTTCCCGTCGACGGCCATGCGGGAGCCGATCCGCGAGGAGCACACGCAGGAGTGAGCCGCGCGCAATCGGCGCCAGGGTAGGTGCGCCGGCGCGGAGGTGTCCGTGAACGATCCGCGCCGATCCGCGCCGATCCGCGCCGCGGATGGACGTGGCGATTCCGGAGGCGCGCGGGCGGCGATAGGATGAGGGCTGCTTCGCCCGAAGCTCCTCGAGAACTGGATGCAGGAGGGGCAGCTCGACGAACGCCGCGATCGAGCGCCGCACACCACGAGATGCCCGCCTCACGCCCGCGCCAAAAGAACCCCGAGTCCGGTGCGCCGCCGGATCTGTTCGCCGGCAAGTACCGGCTCGTCCGGATGCTCGGCAAGGGCGCGATGGGCGAGGTGTGGCTCGCCGAGGAGGAGGGGCCTCGCGACTTCCGGCGCCGGGTCGCGCTGAAGCGGCTCGCGCCGAGGCCCGGGGTCGGCGACTACGCGAAGGAGTCGTTCTTCGCCGAGGCGCAGGTGATCGCGCGGCTCGACCACCCGAACGTGATCCGGCTGATCGAGCTCGGGACCTGCGAGGGCTCGGTGTACCTCGCGCTCGATTACGTCGACGGCCCCGCGATCGATCGCGTGCTCAGGAAGGTCGGCGCGTTCTCGCCGCGCGCGGTGGCGTACATCGGCCGGGAGATGGCGAGGGCGCTCGATGCCGTGCACAACCTGTGCGACGACGACGGGCGCAGCTACGCGGTCGTCCACCGCGACGTGTCGCCCTCGAACATCCTGATCGCGCGCGACGGCCGCGTGCGGCTGACGGACTTCGGGGTCGCGCGGATGCCGGGCCTCGCGGACGAGCAGACCGATAGCGGCGTGTTCAAGGGGAAGCTCCCGTACATGCCGCCGGAGCAGGCGCGGGGCGAGCCGTTCGACGGGAGGGCGGACGTGTTCTCCCTCGGCATCACGCTGCTGGAGGCGCTGCTCGGCAGCCGGGTGCGCAAGGCCGACACCCAGGCGCAGCTGATCCTCGGCGTGGCGTCGGCGCCGATCCCGCGCGCGCGCGTTCTCCTGCCGGACCTCCACGCGTCGCTCGCGGACGCGCTCGACGCGGCCACCGAGTTCGACGCCGCGAAGCGGACGCCGAGCGCCGGCCAGCTCGCGTCCGATCTGGAGCGGGTGCTCCTCGAGATGGGGCAGGGCGCCGAGCGGGAGGCGCGGAGCGAGCTGAAGGAGAAGGTCGAGGCGTACATCGCGCGGACCGGCCCGGTGAGCGGTTCCGGCTCGCTGCGCCCGCCGTCGCTGCCCCACGCGCTCGCGCCGACGCAGACGCCGGTCGGCGCGATGCGGAGGTCGGCGCCGTCCGCGGCGCCGGCCACGTCGACGCCGGCTGGCCGGCTGCTGCTGCCGGACGAGCCGCGGGGGAGCGCGCCGCCGGGGCGCGGCAGCGGCGCCCCGCGCGCGTCCAGAGCCCGGGGCTCGCTGTCGGTGAACTACCTGGATTTCGACGGGCCGGAGGACGCCCCGGTGCGCTCGCAGATCGTGGCGCGGCTGCCGGAGAGCGAGCTCCAGCGGAGCGGCGCGGCGGGGGACCGCGCGAGCGAGAGCGGCAAGAGCGTTGCGGCGGCGCCCGCGGAGGGTGGCGGGGACGACGCGGAGCCGGAAGGCGAGCAGCTCAGCGACGAGCAGCAGCGGCGCAAGCGGCGGATCTTCTTCGCGGGGCTGTTCGTGCTGGGGGCGATCGCGGCGAGTCGCCTGCTCACCCTGGTGAGCTGCTAGAGCGGCGGTCACCCGCTTCGGATACGGGCCCATCTCGGCGTTTTCGGTGCTCAGCGCACAGGAGTGCGCTTGCGCGCCGAAAACGCCGATCTGGGCCCGTCTCCTGTGCGGGTGACCGCCGCTCTGGGGACGCATTGGAGGAGGAGGAGAAACGCGCGGGCGTGGAGCGGGGGGCCGCGGGCCGAGCGCGCGGGCGCGCTTGGGCTGTCAGCCGAGCTGGAGCGCGCGGAGCACGGCCGCCTCGTTCAGCGCGTGGCGGTTGCTTTGGATTGACGCGAAGCCGGCGCGGGCGAGCGCGGCGAGCGCGTGCGCGGCGCGCCGGATCTCGACCTGGCTGCGCGAGCCGCCGCGCGCGGCGAGCTCCTCCGCGGTCAGCGCCGCGCCGCGGGCGAGCAGCTTCACGGCCAGGGCGACGTGCGCCACCGACCGGGGGGATCGCCGGCGCGCGTGGGTCCTCGCGGCGCTCACCATGCGCTTGACGCCGCGCGCTGCGAGCATCACCTCGGCCGGCATGGCGAGATCCCGGAGCGACGGCGGAGCCGGCCTCGCGACGACCTTCATGGACGCGCCGCCCGGCGGCGGCGCGGGCGCGGGCGGGGATGGGGCGCGCGGCGCCGGCGTGGGCGGTGGCGCGGCCTCCGCGGCGCGGCCGCTCGGGGCGGCGGGCGGGGGGACAGCGGGCGAGCGCGCGGGGGGGGCCGTGGCTGGCCTGCGCCGCGACCTCGTTCTGGATCACGACCTTGACGACGCCGGCGACCTGCAGCGCGACGCGCAGCCGCCCGGCCTCGGCCTCGGCGGTCCGGCGCGCCTCCTCGGCCTGCTCGAGCTGCTGCTTGAGGCGGCGGATCTCGGCGCGCAGCGCGGCGCTCGGATCCGGCGCCGCGAGGTGCGCGATCTCCTGCGCGAGCGCGTCGCGCAGCTCGTCGACGAGCGCGCTCAGCCTCGAGTCCGCGGGCGGCGGCGCGCTGCCGGCGCCGTCGGTCCAGCTCGGCGCGTCGCCGCCGTGGGCGGTGAGGCGGGCGCGCCAGCGCTCGAAGCGCCCGGCGGCGGGCAGGAAGAACTCGCCGGCCGGCAGGGCGCGGAACTCCTCGAACGTGTGCCCTTCGACGAGCGCCTTCACCGCGTCGTAGTCGCGCTCGATCTCGAAGCCGCCGATCGCCGGGAAGTTGAGCTGGCTCATGAGCTCCTTCGAGACGGCCTGCGTGCGCTGGCTGGCGACGGCGAGGAGGACGCCGCGCTTCCTGCCCTGCTTGGCGAAGCGGTGCAGGATGTCCGAGGTGAGCGACGCGCCCGATTGAGGGGCGAAGATGTGCACCTCCTCGACCACGAGGGCGGCCGGGGCGCGGCGCTCGGACAGGAGGACCCAGAGCCGCTCGAGGAACGGGAGCGCGGCCTCCTGCTGGGCGCGGTTCGTCGGCTGATCGGAGAGGTCGATGACGAGGCCGAGCCCTTCCTCGAGCACCCTCGCGAGCGCGAGCGCCGCCGCGCGTTCGCCGGACGGCAGCGGAAGGTCGGCGCGGGCGCCCCCGAGGACGAGGACGCGGAACCGCTCCCGGAGGGTATGGAGCTCGCCTTCGGGGTCGAGCGCGATGACGGGGATCCCGTTCGCGAGCAGCTCCTCGCAGAGGACCCCGACCCCGAAGCTCTTGCCCCGCCCGGAGGAGGCCCAGATGCCGACGCGCAGCCCGGTGCGCGCGTAGCGGGACAGGTCGAGTCGGTAGCCGTCGCAGAGGGAGAGGATGGGGCTCACGGGATCGCGCCGCGCCGGGGGAGGAGGGGCGGCCGGCGCGAGGGTGGACTGTAGGCGAGCGGGGCGGCGCGTGTGAGTCGCGGAGGCGGCGCAGCACGGAAGTGATGGTCGAGGCGCGGAGGACGCCAGGTCAGGGAAAGGGGTAGGCCCGCCGGGGCGGCTGGCGGCACACCCGTGCGGCGTGGCCGGCCGGAGGGCTGCACCGCCCGTGTGGCCGGGGGGGTCGAACCCCCCCGCGACCAGGCGGGAGGCCAGGCTGACCGGGGGTCGAACCCCCCGCGACCAGGCGGGAGGCCCAGGCTGACCGGGGGTCGAACCCCCCGCGACCAGGCAGGAGGCCGGGTTGACCGGGGGTCGAACCCCCCGGCGACCAGGCAGGAGGCCAGGTTGACCGGGGGTCGAACCCCCCGCGACCAGGCAGGAGGCCAGGTTGACCGGGGGTCGAACCCCCCGGCGACCAGGCAGGAGGCCAGGCGGGGCGGGGGGCGGCTTCCCGCGACCAGGAGCGCGGTCGAGGACCCGTTGTGTCTAGCACCTATGGGTGCTTGCGATCGGGCTCATAAAGATTCACGGCCCAGATTCCAGGCGTCTCTCGTCTCTCGTCTCTCGTCTCTCGTCTCTCGTCTCTCGTCTGCCCTCCTCGTGCTCGTGCTCGTGCTCGTGCTCGTGCTCGTGCTCGTGCTCGTGCTCGTTAGCGTCCGTGCGACCATCGATGAGAGCCATGCTCTCGAATCGAATCCCTTGAGCTCATGGCAAAGATCCAGCTTCGATTCCAGCATGCTCAAAATAGCGCGCGCAGACGCAGACGGACGATGGCCCCCACCGGCTCGGGTCAGCGTCGACTCCGTGCTACCCCCTCACCATTCCTCACTTTCCCCTTGGCGCCCATCTCCACCCCCAGAGTATGTTCCCCCCTTCCCCCAAAGGGAGGATTGCATGGATGCCACCCTCGAATCACTCTTCAACCTGTACGTCTTCACCACCGGTCGCCGGCTCTTCGCCCTCCAGAAGGTCCGCGCCCTCGCCAAGGAGCAGCGCTTCACGGAGCTCGTGAAGCACTGCGACGCCGCCGTCGAGCACGACCTCGCCACGCGCGCCCTGGAGCGCCGCTGGGCCGGCGAGCCCGTGGCCTCGGGGACGAACCCCGCCGCCCAGCGCATCGACGTGCTCGTCGACCGCACGCTCGGCGCGATCCGAGATCACGTCGTCGCGCAGACGCAGGGCGCCGCGCCGGACGATCCGATCCACAAGGAAGTCGCGTCGTTCCTCAAGCCGATCTTCCCCGTGAGCGTCCAGGCGATCACCTCGCTCCCGTACATCGATGAGCTCGCGGCCGTCGACGACATCGTCGCCCTGCTCAAGGGGGAGCTCGCCCCGGCCGCGAAGGAGTTCGGCCTCGGCCGCCTGGTCACCCGCCTCGCGGATCTCGCGGTCCAGTACCGCGAGGCGCTCGAAGCCCCGCCGCCGTCGCTCATCGACTGGGGCCGGGTGCGCGCCGCGCGCGCGGAGGGCCAAGGCCTCCTCCTGGAGGCCGTCGCCATCATCCTGGGCAAGCACCACGCGCGCACGCGCGAGGGGACCGCGGCCCGGCTCGCGCTGCTCGCGCCGATCCTCCAGCAGAACGAGGCCATCGGACACTACCTGCGCTCGCGGCGCGCGATCGCGGACGTGAACCCGGAGACAGGCGAGGACGAGCCCGCCGCGCCGGCCACGCCCGCCGCGCCGCAGGCGCCGAGCGAGCCTGAACAGCCGCCGATCGATTGACGGGCGGGATCGCGCGACAGGCGCACCCGCCGGCGCGCCAAGCTGAGGTCCGCACACGGGGCGCGCCGGTCACCGCTCCGACGCCGTCATCACCACTCCTCCAGCGAAGATATCGGAGGGCCCCGCAGCGCGCGGCGCGCTGCCGGCGCCGCGCGAGCGCTCCGCCCGTCCCAGCGCCGCCTGAGCGGCGTCGTCGTCGCGGCTGTCCCAGCGGCCGGCGGCGCGATTTCATTGCTTTCGTCAATCGCGCATTGACATGTTGCGTCCTGCCGTGGATACGTGGCGCCAATCAACGGATCTTGCGTCGGGGGATCTCGAATGCGACACGCGGGCTGGTTCTATCGATTCGTGCTGTGCTGTGCCGTGGTGCTCTTGCTCGGGCGGGGGCACGAGGGCCTCGCGCTGGCCGGGCCTCCGGAGCCGCGGCTGTTGCCGCTGTCACCCCCGGGCGGCGGGGCGGCGCTCTCCACGGTTCCCTTGCGGCTGCCGAGCGACGGCGCAGGGGGCCTGTCGCTGGGGCCTCGTGTCGACGCGCCGCTCGTCGAGGACGTCGGTGCGCCTCATGGCGAGATGGTGCTCCCGGGCCAGGCCCGGGTGGTGGCGTTCGGGGGGGCCGTGCTGGAGATCCCCGAGGGCGCGGTGGACGAGCCGGTGCGGATCACGATCCGGCCGCTCGACCCAGGCGAGGTGCGGCCGATGGGGCGCGCGATGGTCAACGTCACGCCCGGAGGGAAAGCCTACCGCTTCGGGCCGCACGGGCTCAGGTTCAGGAAGCCCGTACGCCTGACGCTGCCGTACGACGAGCACGCCATTCCGCCGGGGATGACGGCGCAGCACATCACCGGCTTCTATTTCGACGAGGCGCTCGGCGCCTGGCAGCGCGTCGAGCGGGCCGGCGACGCCGCCAAGGGCAAGCTGGCGAGCCTGACCGATCACTTCACCGATTTCGTGAACGCGACGCTGGCGACGCCGGACGCGCCGGGCGCGCGCTCGTTCGATCCGAACAGCATCAAGGGGCTGGCGCTCGGCAGCCCGCTCGCCGGAGTGACGCTGATCGCGCCGCCGGAGGCGGGCTCGAACGGCTCGGCGCACCTCAGCCACCCGATCGAGGTCCCGCCGGGACGCAACGGCATCCATCCGGCGCTCGCCGTCCGTTTACGACAGCGAGCACCGCAACGGCTGGCTCGGCGTGGGCTGGGATCTGCGGCTGTCGCGGGTGGAGATCGATACGCGCTTCGGTGTGCCGACGTACGCGACGGGTGAGGAGCGGTATGCGCTCGACGGGAGCGAGCTCGTGCGGACTGGCGACGCGTCGAGCGAGCCGCAGGCCTACCGGCAGCGGGTGGAAGGGCGCTTCGCGCGGATCCTGCGCCACGGGACCGGACCCGACGCGTACCACTGGGAGATCACGGACAAGGACGGGACGACCTACGTCTACGGGCGTAGCGCGACCGCGCGGCTGGACGATCCGGACCCGAACCGTCCGCGCAACGTGTTCCGCTGGTACCTCGAAGAGGTCCGCGATCCGTTCGGCAACCAGATGTTCATCCACCATGCGCGCCGGGTCGACTCGGAGGGGCCGGCGCCGCGCATCGAGGTGCACCCCGAGCGCATCGAGTACACGGCCAACACGTCGCAGGGCGTGGGCGCTGCGTACGCCGTGGATTTCATATCGGAGGGCGGGCGCCCGGACGTGTTGCTGAGCGGCAGGCCGGGCTTTCTGGAGCAGAGCAGCGAGCGGCTCGCGCGCGTCGACGTGCGGTTCGGCCAGACCATCATCCGCAGCGTCGCGCTCGAGTACGCGCAGGGCGACTTCGGCAAGAGCTTGCTCCAGGCCATCGCGGTGCGCGGCAAGGGGAGCCGCAACGCCGACGGCACGCTCACGAGCCAGGAGCTCTATCGGCACACGTTCGAGTACTTCGCCGCGCCGCGCACCGCGTCCGGGCAGCCCGGGGCGTTCGCGGCGAACGCCGTGACGTGGGGGCAGGCGTCGTCTCAGAGAGGCCTGTCGCGCACGGAGGACTCGGCGTTCGGCGGCAGCGCGTCCGTGGGGCTCCTCGGCATCGTCAGCGTGGGCGGCGGCGGTTACAGCGGGAGCCAGACGACGCGCGCCAGCCTGCTCGACCTGAACGGCGACGGATTGCCCGACTTCGCCGGCGACGGCGGGGACGCGCTGCGCAACCTGCTGCGCCTTCCCGACGGCAATCACTTCGATCCGTTCCGCCTCGGCGGGCTCCACAGCGACGATCTCGGGCTCACGGACACCTCGGGATGGAGCGTCCACGCAGGCATCAACGTGGGCGATGCGCTCAGCGCGTCGGCGGCGTACACGCGCAGCCGGGCGGAAGACGAGCGGGTCGTCTCGGACCTCAACGGCGACGGGTTCCCTGATCTCGTGTCGGTCGGGGCTCTCGGGCAGCTCCAGGTCGCGATCAACGATCGACGCGGCGCGTTCTTGGGTGTGAGGGACTGGGGGACCCTCGGCGACAGCGCGCCTTCGGGCAACCCGGACTTCGCGCTTGCGTCGCGCGCGGACTTCCATCCGGCCGACCCGATGCTCCGGTGGGTCGCGCCGTTCGAGGGCGATGTGCGCATCGAGGGCGTGCTCCAGAAGCAGGAGGCGGGGGGCGACGGGGTGCGCGTGGAGCTGGTCCGCAACGGGGAGCTGCCGCCGCTGTTCAGCCACGTGTTCGGTCCGGACGAGCTCGGGCCGTGCGCGGTGGGCGCGGGCGATTGCGGGGGCGCGGCGCTCTCGGTCCACGTGCTCGCGGGGGATCGCCTCTACTTCCGAATCAGCGCGGCGCCCGAGATCGACCCGGAGCGGGCGGTGAACACGGCGTCCGACGTGCTGTCGTGGAGCCCGTCGATCACCTACGAGGTCGGCGAGGAGCTGCTCGGGCACGTGGGGCCGGACGGCCGACCCATCCACCGATTCGCGTACGCCGAAGATCACCGGCTCGGAGGGCAGCCCGAGGTGCCGTGGGTGGCGTCGTCGGACGGCCTCGTGAGCATCACGGGCGATCTGGTGAAGGCGTCGACGAGCGATGCGCTGCGGGTGTCGATCGCGCGCGAGAGCGAGGGCACGTTCCACAGCGTCATGGATGAGGAGGTGGTGAGCGCGGACGCAGGGGTGCTGGCGCTCGCAGGGCGGATCCACGGCGACGCGAGCGGCCTTGTCGAGGTGAAGGAGGGCGATCGGCTGTGGTTCCGGGTGAGGTCGGATGTGCCCGACGACCCGGCGCGCGTCGCGTGGACGCCGACGGTCGAATACCGGACAACCTGCCGCGCCGATCGACGGACGGGTGAGCGACGTTGCGGGCCGGTGGCGTGCGCGATCCAGCCGAACGGGCGCGCGGGCTGCAAGCTGGACAGCGACACGGCCGAGGACGCGGCGCTGCCGGTGGCGCTCATCCAGCAGCAGCCGTACGTGGCGATGCCGGTGCGGCGGTGGAGGCCGGGGGCGCGCCGGGCGCCGTGGATCGCGCCGGAGACGGGGACGGCGCGGCTCGAGGGGACGCTGGTGGTGCCGGGGACCAGCACGATTTCCCAGCCGCTGACGCTGCTGGTGCAGGGCGTGCACCGGCTGCTGCACAAGCAGTCGTATTCGGCGCCGAGCAGCGTTGGAACCGCGTATCCCGTGGCCGTCGACCTGGAGATCCAGGCCGGCGAGCCGATCTACGTGACGCTCTTCTCGGAGCAGGCGCCCGGGGGCCTCGCGGTCCTGAACAGCGCCCGCATCGATGGGGAGCCGGTCCCGGTCGCCCTGCTCGTGCCCGACCCGGCGTCCGAGGCGCTGGTCGACGGGGCGCCGCAGGACCCGACGGCCGGCGGGTTCCACGGCTGGTCGGTGGGCTTCATGAACGGCGACCGCGCGTTCAGCGAGGCGGACATCCTGTTCCCGACGCGCGATCCGGAGCGCGGGTTCACGCTCGCGGTGCCGCTCTCGCCGGAGGAGGGCGCGCCGGTCTGGGGCGCGGCGGCGTCGGAGGCGTTCGTGGGCGGCGATCGGGTCCTGCCGTCGGTGGTGGGGCGGCTCTCGGGGCAGCGCCATCGGGGCAGCGTGCGCTACGCGGAGACGTGGAACGCGGAGCTCACGGCGGGGGCGGGTCCCGTGGGGGGAGGCTACAGCTTCGGCAGCACGACGACGGATCTGGAGCTGATCGATCTGAACGGCGACCGGTACCCGGACAGCGTGACGCGCGAGGGCGCAGCGCTCAACACGGGCGCGGGGTTCGGTGCGAGCGCGTCGTTTTCGCTGCCGGACGCGCTGCGGCGGGTGGAGCACCGGACGGTGCGGCTGAACGGCGACCTCGCGTCGCTCACGTTCAGCGCGGGAGACGAGGAGGAGCAGACGCTCAACAAGACTGACAGCCGGGGGCGTTCGCGAGGATACCTGCGCACGAGCTTCAGCGCCGGGACCAGCTACGGGTTGTCGGCGGCGCACGTGGAGCTGCTCGACATCAACGGCGATGGGCTGGTCGACCAGGTGGCGCAGGACCCCGGGAGCGGGCAGATGACGGTGGCGCTGAACCTCGGCTACCGGTTCACGGCGCCGGTGGCGTGGGAGCGGGACGGGTTCAGCAAGGCCGGCTTCGACGCGGGCGCGCTGAACGACGTGCTCGGCGAGGTGCTGGGCTTCTTCACGGACGCGGCGGGCGTGGAGGCGGTGCGGCTGGAGGACACGGGCGCGCAGAGCATCGGGTTCGGGGCGAGCGCAGGCGGCTCCAGCGGCGGCGTGAGCGCGAGCGTGGGCGCGGGGATCGGGTACACGCGCACGACGGCGCGCACGATCGTGGACTTCGCTGACGTGAACGGCGACGGGCTGCCGGACAAGGTGATGAAGGATCCGGGGGAGACCTCCTTCCGGGTGCAGCTCAACCTCGGCGACCGGTTCGCGGCAGAGGAGGAATGGCCGGCCGGCGGCTGGGGAGTGGACATCGACCCGCCGGAATACGCGTTCATGGGGAGCGGCGATGCGGTGGGCTTCCGGCGGTCGGAGAGCCTCGACGGCAGCGTGTCGCTCGAGGTCTGTTACTTCGTCTGCCTCGGCGGGTCGGTCTATTACTCCGAGGGAACCGGCGCGTCGCACCTCGGGTTCGAGGACATCGACGGTGACGGGCTGGCCGATCACGTGCTGAAGCGGGACGGCGACAGCGCGGTGCGGGCGCGGAGGAACACGATTGGCAAGGCGAACCTGCTGTGGCGGGTGCACCGCCCGCTGGGCGGGAGCGTGGAGCTCGACTACCGGCGCGAGGGCAACCTGGTGGTGCCGAGGGAGGTCGCCGCGGGCGGGCCGGTGGACGAGAGCGGCTTGCCGATGGACGACGCGCGGACGGAGGTCGACGAGCGCACGGCGGCGGTGGACATGCCGTCGAGCCAGTGGGTGCTGAGCGATGTGGTCGTGCGCGACGGGGTGGAGGGCGTGAGCGGCGCGCACGGGGTGCACACGTACCGGACGCGCATCGAGACGTACGGGGACGGGGTGTACCACCGGGACGAGCGGGTGGACCTCGGGTACCGGCATGTCACGACGACGGCGCTCGGCGAGGACGGGGTGACCGCGATGTCGGTCGAGCAGGCCGCGTACGAGAACGAGGACATCTACAGGCGAGGCTTCCTGGCGCGCTCGGCGCTGCGCGACGGCGACGGGATGCTCTACACGGTGGAGGAGGTCGACCACCTGGCGCCGGACCTGGCGCAAATCGAGGCGAACGGGTGGTTCTTCCCGAGGGAGACGGAGCGGAGGAGCGCGTTCTACGAGGGGACCACGGACGACCCGGAGGCGACCCACAAGAGCACGCGAGAGACGCGGTTCCATGACGAGGAGGGCCACCTCACCGACCTGTTCTTCTACGGCGAGGAGGGGACGACGGCCGACGACGTGCACCACCACATCGACTACGAGAAGGACGAGGCGCCGTACATCAGGAAGCCGAGGCTCGTCCGGACGACGGACACAGACGGACGCGTCCTGCGCGAGCGCACGGCGACGTACTGGCCCACGACGGGCGCGCTCGAGACGTTCACGAACGTCATCACCGGGGGCAAGCGGCCGGACGGGTCGCCTTATGCCGGCGACGAGGCGACATGGCACTTCGATTACGATGACCTGGGCAACCTGAAGACCTTCACCGACCCGAACAGCTACACGCTGACCTACGGCTACGATGCGCTGACGCGCAGCTACCGCACGTGTGTGGTCGACAGCTTCGGATACCGCTCGAACAGCGTGCCCAACGTGCTGTACGGCACGGTGGCGCAGGAGACCGACGTCAACGGGCACACGATCGTGCATCGGTACGACGACTTCGGCCGGCTGATCGGGGTCTGGGGGCCGAACGACCTCACCGAGGCGCAGGCGGTCCCGGTCGACTGCGCGCCGAGCAAGATCTGGAGCGACGACGAGCTCGACGCCGAGGGCGAGCCGGCGGTCGGGTTCGCGTATGCGCTCCAGCCGGGGCAGTCGACGGCGATGCCGGCGTGGGCGAGGACGAGCCACAAGGACGCGGAGCACCCGGACGACCCGATCGTGACGGTGACGTTCGCGGATGGGCTGGGGCGGGTGATCCAGACGAAGAGGGACCTGGAGCGCGACACAGGCACGGGCACCGAGGTAGGGATGACCGTCAGCGGCGCGGTGGTGTTCGACGCGCTGGGTCGCGTGGTGGAGCAGGGGCAGCCGGTGTTCAGCGCGGAGCCGGACACGACGTTCACGGCGGTGGAGCTCTTGCGGAGCACGCGCTTCGAGCACGACGTGCTGTCGCGGACGCGGCTTGTCGAGGTGCCGGACCCCAAGGCGACGCTGACGGGCGGGTACGCGCAGACGCGGGTGGAGCGCGACCTGGTGCAGCTCGAGGGGCAGCTCGTGTTCCAGGAGACGGTGATCGACGCGAACGGCAAGTCGCGCCACACCTACCAGGACGTGGGCGGGCGGATCGCGGCGGTGGAGGAGTGGAACACGATCGACGAGGTCGAGCAGCGGATCGTGACGCGGTACGAGCACAACCCGGTGGGCGAGCTGGTGCGGGTGACGGACGCGCGGAGCAACGCGACGGAGGCGCGGTACGACACGGTCGGGCGCATGGTGGAGCTGGTGAGCCCCGACGCGGGGCGCACGGAGTGGCGCTACGACCTGGCCGGGAATCTTCGGGCGAAGCAGACGGCGGAGCTCGGGCTGCGCGGGCAGCTCGTGCGGTACGAGTACGACTTCAACCGGCTGCGGAAGATCGATTACCCCGTGACGCAGGACGTTGTGTACACGTACGGCGGCGCCGGGGAGGCGGGCGATGCGCAGGGCAACCGCGCGGGGCGGGTGAAGGAGGAGACGAGCGCGGCGGGGACGCGGAGCTACCGCTACGATCGCTTCGGCAACGTGGCGGAGCTCTTGGCGGAGTTCCCGCGGCTGCGCGAGCCGCACCGTGGGCCGTACGAGGCGAGGCTGAAGTACGTGTTCGATTCGCTGGGTCGGATGCAGGAGCTGCACTTCCCCGGCTCCGGGGAGGAGATCGTGCGCTACGGGTACGATCGCGGCGGGCTCCTGGTGTCGGCGGTCGGGGAGAACCAGAAGGTCAATCCGCAGCACCCGGACGAGCCGAGGATGACGGAGTACCTGAGGCACATCGGGTACGACGAGCACGGGCAGCGGGTGCGCGTGGTGGCGGGCAACGGGGTCGAGACGACGTACGGGTACGACCCGTCGACGCGGCGGCTGTCGGACGTCGATGCGGATCACCAGACGGCGCAGATGCGGCGGATGGGCCGCGGGCCGAGGGCGTTTCAGCGGCTGCGGTATGACTACGACCTCGTGGGCAACGTGCTCGCGCTGCGCAACGAGGCGCCGTTCGACGAGTCGCTGGGCGGGGCGGTGATGGTGGCGACGACCGAGCAGCGGTTCGCGTACGACGACCTGAACCAGCTCACCGAGGCGTCGGGCACCTACCAGGAGCGGGGGAACGAGCGGCAGGGGTACGCGCTGGAGATCGCGTACGACGTGCTCGGGAACGTGAAGAGGAAGGGGCAGGAGGTCGCCCGGTACGTGCCGAAATGGGACGACCGGAGGGAGTGGGAGAAGCAGGGCGTCATCCAGGAGAGGACGTACCGCAACGAGTACCGCTACACCGGGCCGCGGCCGCACGCGGCGAATCAGGTGGACGAGTTCGTGCACGCGGAGACGCGACCTCGGCTGCGGGAGCTGTTCTACGACGCGAACGGCAACCACAAGGAGTGGAAGTACCGGGGGAACCTGCAGCGGACGCTGGGGTGGGACGAGGACAACCGGCTGGTGTCGGTGAGAGAGAACAACCAGGAGGTGTCGCGGGCGCTGTACGACGGAGCCGGGGAGCGACGGGTGCACCGGCACGGGGTGGCGGGCGAGGAGGAGACGGCGTACGTCGATCAGCACCTCGTGGTGCGCAACGGGGTGATCGCGACGAAGCACATCTTCGCGGGCGAGGCGCGGCTCGCGAGCAAGATCGACGCGGACTGGTTCCAGCGGCCGCCGGTGATGTACTACCACCCGGACCACCTCGGGAGCACGCAGTACGTCACCGACCTGGACCAGGAGCTGAGCCAGCACGTCGAGTACCTGCCGAGCGGGGAGCTGTGGGTCGACGAGTCGGACTCGCGGTTCCAGAACCGGCAGCCGTACCTGTTCAACGGCAAGGAGCTCGACCTGTCGACGGGGCTCTACCACTACGGGGCGCGGAGCTATGAGCCGCGGCTCGGGGTGTGGATGAGCCCGGATCCGATCCTCGACGAGTACATGGCCGGAGGGCCAGCCGGGGGTGTCTTCAATCCAGGCAATCTCGGGCTGTACAGCTACGCGCTGAACAACCCTGTCAATCTCGTCGATCCGGATGGCCGGCAAGCGCAGGGAGGGGGGGGCCGGAACATTCCGCCCGGCGGCGCTGGGATGGGTGGGTGCCGGAATCCAAGCTGTTTCAACGGACCCGAGGGGGCGGCGTTCCACCAAAAACAACTGGTGCAGCGAATGGCCGAAAGCGGGCAAGCGGCGAGCGCAGCGGCTGCGACTGGCGGCTTGAGGCGTGGCCTCGGCGACGCCGCGCGTCGGTTGCTGCTCAGGCTCGTCACGCAGCAGCAACAACAGCAGACCGCGCAGGCGGCAGCGCAGCCGGCCGTGGCGCCGCCGCCGGCGCAACAAGCGGCTCCGAAGCCGCCCGCATCATCCGCAGAAGCCGCAAGGGGGGGAGCTCTTGCTGGAAGCGGCCCACGCGGGATGGTTGAGCTGAGTTCACGTGTGAAATCGGCCAATTATGTGAAGAAATTTTCTGGGTCGAAGCCTGTCGATTTCATTTATGACCACAAAGCTGGAGTGTTCAGGATGGCAAATCACCCCTTGGGTCACGAAGGGCTCGCCGCGGGAAGCGAATCGGTTGTCGGTGGTACGATTTGGCGCGAAGGCGGGGTCCTTCGAACTAATGAGCACAGTGGTCATTTCGGACATCTTTGGACATCGGAGACCCGGGCGCAGTTTACGGAGTTCATGCAGTCTTTTGGCGTAAAGGTTTCTCACTCGGTATCGTGGTGACGGTTATGTTGACAAAGAACAGTCCAGTGCGGAGCTGGCAGGAATCGCCGGTACGAGACTCCAATGAGGTGCGGCGCTGGCGATCGCTCGTCGCCACCCCTTCGCTGGTGTTGGGCATCGACGAGCAGGGCAACTGGATGCAATTTGTCCCTCAAACGGGAAATCTCATTCCTGCCGTTTCTGAGAAGATGTTGTTTTTTCTGCCCATGCTTGACATGGAATACGCGGAGTTCGCTTTGCAGTTGACTTGCGCCATAGGCGATGATGAAGAATTGTGCGCAGGTGCCAGTGATCTAATACAGAAGGTTCTTAGTCTTGCATTGCGACAGCGGGCTCCGCCTTACATCGAGCGTGCTTTGTTGTGGCTCGATCACATTGTGCCGAATGATGAAACGCGCAAGGCGTTGGACGAGTTTGCGCACGGCAACCGCGGTACTCAAAGATTGCGCCAGGCTGCTTTTTCGATTCTGAGGCGCCGTGGCATCTGACATAGATGAATCCTGTTGCCGATAGAGAAGCAGTAATGACGCGGCAACAGCGGTCGTCGAGCCGACTGGAGAGGGAATCGTTGCCGGCTGCAACAGGGGGCGCTAATGTCGAATGAGCATGTCGCAACACAAGTTAGAGACATTCTAGCTGTACTTGGCGACACTCTGCCGGAGATCGACCGTCAGAACGTTGCTCGATTCCTGAAATACGGCGAGTATGTGATTGCTGTGGACACGCTGTGTGAGCAAATGTGTGAGCGCAGCGTGGTGCCCACCAAAATTGTGTATCAACAGATTATGTGCGTGATTGCGGATCTGGGCATGGGCGTGAAGTGCTATCAGGGAATTGTTCCAACGCCAAGCGCGGAAGGCTCCTGATTGGTAAGCGTTTATCCCTCCCCTGCAGCCGTCGGGGAATGGCCGCCGCGCGTTTGGTGAGCAGGCCGAAGATGTGGATGGAAGTTGAGCCCTTCGTCGAAATCCGGGCCGGCACTTTTTATGCTGCAGCGGTCGAGCGCGGCATATGTAGGCATTGCGCGTGATGGCGAAGTTGCCGTAGGCCGCTCAGGGCCTGGCGTTCATGCCGAGGTTGCAGCGGATACGAAGTTTCCTGGTGGGACCATGACAGAGGTCATGGGGTGGCGGAGAAATCCAGCTACGGCCAGCTGGAATGGACGCAGATTCCAATCTGCCCGGCATGTCAAAATAGGTTTCCTCCGGAGCGATTCGTTCCTGGAACTGTTCGTGCGCCCACGGGAGGTTCACAATGGCGAGCGCGAATGTGGCGGAGCGTGCCTTGGCGTTAATTGACTGGTCGAGTCTCCGCGCCGTGGGCGGGGACGGCGAAGGAGTGCAACGCGCAATTGAGGAGCTTTTATTGTCGGAGAGCGGAGAGGCTGCTCAACGCGCGTATTGGGGTATTGAGAATCACGCGTTTGTCCAAGGCGAGCTGTTTGAGGTCTCTGGGGCGTGTTCATCGGTATTGATTGCTTCCCTGGCTGATCCTCGCGAAAAGTGGGTTCGCGTGGCTGTGCTTGAGCTCATCTTCCAGATTATTTGTGGGCATGCTTCAGCGAGCCCGGGCACACCAGCTGACATCGTGCAGCGTTGTCGTCGCGTAGTGCGAGAGGGACTGTGGCTCCTATATCGCGAGGCGATCTGCGGGGAGCGAGATGCGGCGCTCGATGTGTTGGAGCAGCTTGGTGAGGGAGAGAGAGCTCGCAGGCTTCTGAGTACGGCCACTGCGGATGCGACGCATGCGAGACGTGGGCGTCCGTGATGGCCGGTATCCTCACCGTGGCCGGTGTGCCCGGGTTCCTCGGCCTTCGCGACGAAGGTGCGCCGCTTGAGCAGCGCGAGCTCTTCCTCCAGCTGGTTGTACGAGCGCCACAGACGTGCGTTCAGATGCGCTCGATGCCCAGGGCCGCGCGGAAGAACAGCGACAGCACGAGGCGCCGCGCCCTGTCCGCGCTTCCCAGCGCCCTGGCCAGTGTGCGCTCCGCGACGCGGCTCAGGGCGAGCGCGGCCGGCAGCAGGGGGACCGCTCCGTACGGATCAGATCGGCCGAATTGACGGAGTCAACCCGGGCCGAACCGCGGCGTGGCGGCCAGCCAGGCGCGGGCGGACGCGGCGTCCTCGAAGTACGCCTGCGTGAGGCTCTCGGTGGTGACCTTGGACATGATGCCCTTCAGCGACATGCGCGTGATGGCCGACTGCGGCACCACGAGGGCCATCCAGCGCACGCCCGCCACGATCACACGGGGAAACCAGATCTCGCTCGTCCACTTCTGATCGGCTTGCGTGCTGGGCGGGCCACGGAGGGTGTCCGCGAGCCACCGCCTCGCCCTCTTCTGGCGGGCGAGCTCGAGCCCGGCCTCGAGACCCGCGCGGAAATCCTTGCTCTCGGCGAACCCCTTCCACTCCGCCACCACGGCCTCGATGTGAGGATCCCAGGAGATGGTAATCCAGCGCTCATCGAAGTGAATCAAGGCCGCCTCCCAGGGCGAACAGCCTACGCCTCGCTGTGCAGGTGAGCAATCGATGACTCGCCCGTCGCCACTGGCATCCAACGCTGTGTTCGCCCGAGCGTGTCGGCAGCGCCCAGTTGGATTCCCTACATGGCTGTGCCACGTACTTTGTAAGCGAGCTCCGCCTCGGTCGAGCTGCGCCCTCACGAGCCGCGCATGGGCGCCTTCCCGCGACAGGAGGTCCGCGTGCCTCCCTTGCTCGACGAGGCGGCCACTCTCCCCATGGAGGGCGAGGGCCCGCCGATCGGCGGTCACCCGAGACCCAAGAAGCCCTTCCACCACGGCTTCCTCTTGGGTTCGGGGGGCAGGAACTTGAACGGAGCCGCGCCGCGGATATCGCTCGCGAGACGCGTCGTCGCCTCGAGGTGTCGGAGGATGGCACGGGCGCGTGAGAGCGGGTGATCGGGGAACAACGCGTCGTACTCGTCGCGCTCCGAGCAGTTCCGCGTCATCGGTCCGCTCACCTGTGGATCGTAGGGATCCGCGAGCCAGTGGAGGAACGTCCCGGTCGCCTCATCGCGCTGGACCTTGCCTTCCCCGAGCAGCTTGTCGAAAACGACGGCGTCGCGCAGGCCGGTCGTCGCCCGCTCTGCACACTGGACCTTGAGGAGTCGAGCGGTGCCATGGCCTCGCAAGCATAACCCACCCGGCCGGCCATCGAGATTCAGCCAGGGGGCGCCCAGCGCCCGCGCGCGCTGCTACCCTCGCCCGCATGCGCGAACCCCTGTCCGTCCCCGCCGGCCCCCTCGTCGATGTCCCCTGGCTCGCCGCCCACGCCGGCGACGACCGCGTCCGTGTGGTCGACTGCCGCTGGTACCTCGGCGGGCGCCGCGGCGCCGACGAGTACGCCCGCGGGCACATCCCGGGCGCCGTGCACCTCGACGTCGACGCCGACCTCTCCGGTCCGGCGCAGGCCGGACCCGGGCGCCACCCGCTGCCGGAGCCGGCGGCGTTTGCGCGTGTGCTCGCGCGCGCCGGGATCGGCCCGGAGTCGCTGGTCGTCGGCTACGACGACGCGGGCGGCGCGATCGCGGCGCGGCTCTGGTGGCTGCTGCGCTACTTCGGCCACCCGGGCGGGCGCGTGCTCGACGGCGGCCTCCAGGCGTGGACCGCGGCGGGGCACCCGCTCTCGACCGAGGTGCCCGCGATCGCGCCGGCGCCCGCGCTCGATCTCTCCCCCGGGGGCGCGCCGGTCGTGGACAAGGCGGCGGTCGACCGGCTGCGCCAGGACCCCTCGGCGGTGATCCTCGATGCGCGCGCGCGCGAGCGCTACGAGGGGCAGAGCGAGCCGATCGACGCGCGCCCGGGGCACATCCCCGGGGCGCGCTCGGCGCCGTTCGCGGAGAACCTCCGCGCGCCGGGCGGCGCATTCCGCGAACGCGCCGATCTCGAGCGGCGCTACCGCGAGCTCGGCGCGCTGGACGAGGCGCGCACCGTGGTCTGCTACTGCGGATCCGGCGTCACGGCCTGCCACGACCTGCTCGCGCTGGCGACGCTCGGCCGCGCGGACGTGATCCTCTACGAGGGATCGTGGAGCGACTGGGCCCGGGACCCCGCCCTGCCCGCGGCGAAGGGGCCCGATCCCTGAACAGCGTCAGGCGAGCTCGCCGTGGGCGCCGACGACGGCCGAGATCGTCTCGAGCAGGTAACTCACCGCGAGCGCGAGCGTGCGGGCCGAGCTCTCCGGCGTGGGCTGCAGCGCCGGCGCGACCTCCATGACGTCGCCGCCGATCAGGCCGACCTCGCGCCCGAGGCGGCGGATGAGCGCGACGACGAACTCCGGCGACAGGCCGTCCGGCTCCGGCGTGCCGGTCGCGTCGGCGTACGCGGCGTCCGTGCCGTCGATGTCGTTGGAGAAGTAGACGCCCTCGACGCCGGTGCTCTTGACGTGCGCGACGATCGCGTCGAGCGCCGCCTCGGGATCCGCGCGGCACTCGGCCGCCCAGAACTGCCGCACGCCGTAACGGCCCTCCCAGTGCTCGCGCGGCCGCTGCGAGGCGCGGATCCCCACCTGGGTCAGCCGGCCGCCGCGGCCGACCAGCTCGTTCGCGTGGTACGACCACGTGGCGAAGCAGTCCCGAACCCCGAGCCGCTCCTCGAGCAGGTCGGTGTGGGCGTCGGGCTGGACGATGCCCCACGGCCGCTTCCTCGCGCGGGCGAGCGCGCGCGCGACCGGCAGGGCCGTGGAGTGGTCGCCGCCGAGCACGATGGGCGCGACGGACGGGTTGATCGAGAAGACGAGATCGAGCGCGCGCTCGGCGATGGAGAGCGGGGAGACCGGCAGCCGGGACACCGCCGGCTCGGGCACGCCGGGGTAGAGGGCGCGGCGCGAGGCGGCCTTCTGGTCCTCGGAGAGCATGTCGTCGTGCAGGAGCTGCGGCACCACGAACACATCGCCGATGTCGACGAGCCCGATGTCCCGCGCCCGCTCGGGGAAATCCGGGAGCGCGTCGAGCAGCGCGGTGCGGATCGCCTGCGGGCCCAGGTTGGAGCCGCGGAGGAACCCGGCGCCGACGTCGGAGGGGATGCCGAGCAGGATCGCGCGCGCGCCGGCGATCCGGTCGAGCGACGCGCGGAAGCGCGCCTGCACGTCCACGTCCGAGGCGGCCCCGTAGATCCGCCGCTGGACCTCGAGCTGCTGCGCGCGCCCGGTCGAGACGAGGTAGAGGCCCCCAGCCGCCGGACGCAGCAGGAGCGCGAGCTCTTCTTGCGGGGTCATGCAGGACGAGGGTACGCGCGGATCATGGGGCCGCCAGCGAAACGGCGGGCGCAGGGAACAGGGAAGGGGAAGCGCTCGGCTGCGAGGTGAGGGGCCGGCGCGCTCGATCCGCACAGGCCCGCGCGCCGAGGTGTGCGGTCGCCGGGTCGAGCGTAGTAAGAGGGCGCGATGCGATATGACCGCACGGTGCTCGCCTACCACGGGTGCGACGCTGACGTGGCGGACCAGCTCCTGGCCGGGACGTCCTTCCGCCCGAGCGAGAACGCCTACGACTGGCTGGGAAAAGGCATCTACTTCTGGGAGTACGGTCACGATCGCGCCCTGCGATTCGCCAGGTTCCAGCAAGAGCGAGGCAAGGTGAAGAACCCGACCGTGATCGGGGCTGTTCTCCAGCTCGGCCGGTGCTTCGATCTGATGGACACCCGGTTCACCCTGGAGCTCGCCGTAGCCTTCAACGCCCTGAAGCAGTCCTGGGACTCGAGTACGCCGTGGCCCGTCAACCGCGGCAAGACCCCCGATGAGGAGCTGCGCTTCCTCGACTGTGCCGTGCTCAACTTCTACTTGGAGCAGTTCGAGGCGACGGCGCCCTTCCAGACTGTCCGGGGTGCCTTCGTGGAAGGGGATGTGGCGTTCTCTGGCAGTAGGATCCAGCGGGAAACCCACATCCAGATCGCCGTGCGCGACCCCGGTTGCATCCTCGGAGTCTTCCGACCCATGATGGATCGATGACCGACATCCCGCCCGACCCGCTAGATCCCGAGGCTCCTGGCCTCGACGAGGAGACGCGCAGGCGCCGCCGGATCCTGGCGGACATGAGAAAGATGAGCCCGCAAGCTCTGTTCGAGCTCGCCGTCCAGGCCGGGATCTTCACGCCCGAAGGCGATTTGACGGCTCCGTACAAGGAGAACAGCCCGTCGCCGTACCGGGATGCGCTCAGCGACAGCGCTCTCGACTTCCCGATCCTGGACATTCTCCGGGATCCCACGGTGGGGGAGGGGATGCACTACGACGAGGTGGTGGAGACCCTCCGACGACGCTGGGTGGTCATGGAGAATGAAGTTCTGGGCCGGCTACGTCGGATGGCCCGGGCTGGGTTGATCGCGGAGCCCGAGCCGCTCCACTTCCGTGTGACGGACCAGGGCCGACAGGCACAGAGCGCGCGCTGAGGACTCACGCTCCCGCCAGTGAAACGGCGGGCGCAGGGAAGGGGAAGCGCTCGGCCGCGAGGTGAGGGGCCGGCGCGCTCATCGCCTCGGGCCAGGACGCGCCGCAGGCGACGACGCGGAGCGCGCGCAGCACCCCGGCGTGTGCGATGATGACGTGCGGGCGTGCGGCCGGCGTCACGGGCTCATCGGAGGTGTTGGACGTGACCGACGTGACCGACGTCGCCACGAGCTCCATCCAGAAGGACCGCACCCGCGCCTCGACCTCGAGCGCCGACTCGCCGCCGGGCGGCCCGGCGCGCTCCCAGGCGTCGAGCCACGCGGCGTAGGCGTCCGCGTCGTCGCGCGCGATGTCCGACCACGCGCGCCCCTCCCAGGCGCCGTAGGCGATCTCGAGGAGGCGATCGTCGACGGCGTGCGGCACCCCGAGGCGCGCCGAGAGTTCGGCGGCAGGGCCGGCGCAGCGGGAGAGCGGCGACGACCAGATCGCGCCCGGGCGCACGCCGAGGCCTTCGAGCGCGCGCTCGATCACGTCCGCGGCGCCGGCCGGAGAGAGCTCCGCCGCGACGTCGAGGCGGCCGTAACAGACGCCGGCGAGCGGCACGGGGGCGTGGCGGAACGCGACGAGCGCGGGCTGCTGGAGATCCATGCGCGGCCCGACTGCGGCTCAGCCGCCCCGCGCGATCGCGAGGGCGAGCAGCGCCGCGCAGTCGGCGATCTGCTGCGTCGCGCCCAGGAAATCGCCGGTGATGCCGCCGACGCGGGCGCGAAAGCGCAGGCCGCAGATCGCGGAGACGGCGGCGGCGCCGGCGAGCATGGCCGCCGCCTCGGCCGCCGAGAGGGCGCCGGCGAGGTGCGCCGCGGCGAGGGCCAGCGCGGGCCAGAGCGAGCCGAGCAGCGCCTGCGGCAGCGCCGCCTGCGCGACCGGCCGGCTGCGGGAGGCGGCGCTCTGGGTGACGTAGGGCAGCGCGACCATCAGCCAGATCGGCGGGGTGCGCGAGAGGCACTGCGTCAGCACGAGCGCGACCGGCGCCGCGGCGTCGAGCCGCGCGAGGAGGGCGATGCGCAGCACGAGCACCACGACGAGCGCCGCGGCGCCGAAGGAACCGACGCGGCTGTCCTTCAGGATCTCGAACACCCGCGCGCGATCGAAGCCGCCGCCCAGCGCGTCGGCCGTGTCCGCGAGGCCGTCCTCGTGGAAGGCGCCCGTGAGCAGCAGGCCGAGCGCGACCGTCACGCTCGCCGCCACGAGCGCGCCGCTCCGGTCGACGAGCAGCCACACGGCGGCCTGCGCGGCGCCGAGGACGGCGCCCACGAACGGGAACCAGGCCGCCGCCCAGCGCCAGTCCGCCTCGGTGTAGGGGAAGCCGCCGACCGGCACGCGCGTGAGGAACGTCGTCGCTGCCCGGGCGCCGCGCAGGACGGGCGGCGCCCTCATGGAGCCCCGGGCGGGGCGCGATCGGGCACGCTCGCGCTCGCGAACGTCGCCATGCCGGCGTGCAGGGCGCACGCGGCGTCGAGCAGCGGCAGCGCCGCGAGCGCGGCGCTCGCCTCGCCGAGGCGCATCCCGAGGTCGAGCAGCGGGCGGGCGTCGAGCGCCGCGAGGACGCGGGCGTGACCGCGCTCGGCCGAGCGGTGCGCGAAGAGCATGCCCCGCCGGGCCCGCGCGTCCATCCGGACCAGCGCGAGCGCCGCCGTCGAGACGATGAAGCCGTCGACGAGCACCGCCATCCGCCGCTCGATCGCCCGCGCCGCGGCGCCCACGAGCGCGGCGATCTCCTTTCCGCCGACCGACCGCACGACCCGGTGCGGGTCGCGCGCCGCCTGGACGACGCGCCGGGTCGCGTCGCGCACGACCTCGATCTTGCGCGCCAGCGCGTCGCCCGCGACGCCCGTCCCCGCCCCGACGAGGTCCTCGGCGGGGAGATCGAGGAGGAGCGCCGCGATCGCGGCCGCGGCCGTGGTGTTGCCGATGCCCATCTCGCCGAGGAGGACCACGCGCGTGTCGCCCCCGAGCGCGTCGATCTCGGCGGCGCCGGCCCGGAGCGCGCGCTCGTAGACGGCCTCCGAGAGCGCGTCCTCGACCCGCAGGTCGCCGATCGGGTCGCCGGCGACCGGATCGCGCCGCAGCCGCGCGGCGGCGCCGCCGCCGTCGCCGCCTGGCGCGGGCTCGTACGGGTGGGCGACGCCGACGTCCACGATCCGCAGCTCGACCCCGAGGTGGCGGCAGAGCACGCTCGCGGCCGCGCCGCCGGAGACGAAGTTCGCCACCATGGCCGCCGTGACCTCGGGCGGATAGGCCGAGACGCCGTGTCGTGTGACGGGGTGATCGGCGGCGAACAACACCGCTGCCGCCGGGCGGCTCGCGGGCGGCCCGCCCTGGATCGCGGCGAGCTCCACGGCGAGCTCCTCGAGCGCCCCGAGGCTGCCGCGCGGCTTGGTCAACGTGTCCTGCCGCGCGCGCGCCGCGGACGCCGCGCGCGCGTCGGGCTCCGGGAACTCCCAGGTAGGCGGGAAAGCCATCCTCCGCTCTCTACTCTCCCGCCCGAGGTCCGGGAAGTCCGTTGACCGTCCCGGGGGGCCATGATATCTACTCTCCCGCCCGAGGTCCGGGAAGTCCGTTGACCGTCCCGGGGGGCCATGATAGCGACCACCCGCCGAAGAGGTCTTTTGCAGGAACATCGAAGAGGGAGAGAGGGACCCTCCAGGACAGCCGGCGCGCGGCGCGCGCCTGTCCGGGCGGGGGTCGGGACGTCGCGACGCCTCCTCTTCGTCTGTCTCTGTCTCTCCGCTGAGGTCCTGTCCGGGTGCGGCGGTGTCGAGACGCCCCGCGACGACCCCGCGGAGGGACACGCCGGCGGGGGAGGAGGCGGCTCGTGCCTCGCGGGCGGCCACGGCGGAGCTCCCGGCGAAGGCGATACGTCGTGCGGCGGGCCGGGCGCGCGGTTCGCGACCGGCGTGGTGTCCGCCTGCCTCGGATCGGGGCAGGGGTTCGGCGAGGACCGGTTCCCGGACATCGTCCTTGGCCCGCCGAAGGGCGCGGGCTGCTGCGGCGGCTCGCTCGACGTGCTCTCGCTGGGAAACGGCGGCTCGATCGTCCTCGCCTTCGAGGGCAACGCCATCGTCGACGGCCCCGGGGCCGATTTCCTCGTGTTCGAGAACGCCTTCGCGCGCGGCGGGGACGCCGCGAGCGTGTTCGCCGAGCTCGCCACCGTCGAGGTGAGCGAGGACGGCGCGGCCTGGTCGGCGTTCCCGTGCACCGCCGAGCGTCCCCCGTACGGCAGCTGCGCCGGGTGGCGCCCGGTGCACGCCAACCCCGACGAGAACGACATCGACCCGCTCGACCCGTCCTCGGCCGGGGGGGGATCCGTTCGATCTCGCCGAGATCGGCGTCTCGCTCGCCCGCTTCGTGCGGATCACCGACCGCGCCGACTCGCCCGACGTCTTCGACCTCGACGCGGTGGGCATCGTCCACGCGCTGTGTCCGTGAGGCGGCCCGCGGCGCTCGCCTGCGCGGCGCTCGTGGCCGCCGGCGTCGCGCCGCGCGCGCGCGGCCAGGAGGCGGTCGACGGCGACCGGGTGGGGGCGATCGAGGTGCACGTCGCGGGGCAGCGCGCGTCGACCGTCGCCGCGCGCGATCCGACCGCGGCGTCCTACGTGATCCACGAGGACGACCTCCGCGCGCCGGGCGCCGCGGCGCCGGCGGTGCTGAGCCGCGTGCCCGGCCTGCAGGTCTCCCGGACCGGCGCCTCGTCGGATCTCGCGACCGCGTCCCTCCGGGGCGCGAGCAGCGCCGAGACGCCGGTGTACCTCGCGGGCGTCCGGCTCAACGACGACGTGACCGGCACCGCCGATCTCTCCATGGTGCCGCTCTGGATGATCCAGCGCGTCGAGGTCTACCGGGGCAACGCGCCCGAGCACGCCGACCGCCTCGGGATCGGCGGCGCCATCTTCTTCGAGCCGGCGCTGCCGCGCGCGCCCCGGGCGTCCGTGGGGCTCGGCGTGGGCAGCTTCGGCGAGCGCTCCGCGTGGGCGTCGGTCGGCCTCGGCGACGAGCGCGCGGGCGCCCTGATCGCGCTCAGCCGGCGCGCCGCCGACAACGACTACCTGTACACGGACAGCCGGCTGGGGCGCGCGCTGCCGAGGCCGAACGCCGACACCGACGCCTACGACGTCTGGAGCATCGGCCGCTACCGGCTGCCCTGGGGCGGCAGCATCACGGCGATCGTGAACGGCTTCGCGCGCGACCAGGGCACGACCGGCCTCTCCGAGACGCCGGCGCGCGCGGCGCGGTCCCACGTGCAGCGCTGGCTCGGCGCGGCCTCTGCGGTCGTCCCCTGCGCCGGTCCGGCGGAGGGCGGCGTCGATCGGTGCCGCCTCGAGCTCACGACCTCGGCGATCCTCTCGCGCCAGGTCGTCCGCGATCCGCGGGGCGAGCTCGGCCTGCTCTCGCCGGTCGTCGCCAGCGCCGGCGCGCGCGGCGCCGAGCAGGCCGCCCTCCGCTACCGCCCCGCCGACGATCTCTCCGTCTCGGCCTCGGCGGCCTACGAGCGCGAGCTCCTCGCCCTCGACCGCGCGGGCAAGGCGCCGCTCCGCGCCTCGCGCGCGACGTACCGCGCGTCGGCGAGCCTGCTCTACGCGCCGATCGCCTCGCTCGAGGGGTACGCCCTCGGCGCCCTGGAGCTCCACCGGACGCGCCACGCCGGCGCCGGCGGACCCGCCCGCGCGCTCGAGCCGAGCGGTCGCCTCGGCGCCCGGCTCCGCCTCGCGGACGGCGCCGTCTCGGTCTTCGGGAACCTCGGCCGCTACGTGCGTGTCCCCGTGCTCGGCGAGCTCCACGGCAGCTCGCCGATCGTCGTCGGCAACCCGGAGCTCGCGCCCGAGCGCGGCCTCTCGGCCGAGCTCGGGGTGCGCCTCGCCGCGGCGTCGCCGCGCGCGCGCGGCGAGCTCTCCTGCGAGCTCCTCGGCTTCTCGCGCTTCACGTCGGGGCTCATCGCGTACCGCCCGGCGTTCGTCGGCGTGCTGCGGCCCTACAACGTGGGCAGCGCGCGCGTCCTCGGCCTGGAGCTCGCGGCCTCCGCCTCGGCGCTCGATCACGTGCGCGCCGGGCTCGCGCTCACCGCGCTCGATCCGAGGGACACCTCGCCGGGCCGCGCGGTCGCGAACGATCTCATCCCGTTCCAGGCGCGCCTGGTCGCGGCGCCGTCCGTCGAGGTGTACGCGGAGCCCGCGCGGCTCGGCGTCGATCGCGCGTCCCTCTCGGCGCGGCTCTTCTACCGCGCCTCGCGCGTCGGTGATCCCGCGGGGCTCCGGCCGCTCCCCGAGCAGGCGACGGCCGACGTCGAGCTCGCGATCCTCGCGCTCCGGCGGCGGCTGTCGGCGCGCGTCGCGATCACGAACGTCTTCGCCGCGAGGACCTTCGATCTGCTCAACCTCGAGCTCCCCGGGCGGAGCGTTCACGCAGCGACGGAGGTGTGGTGGTGAAGACGTCTCGGTTCGACCTCGGTCAGGGAGCCGCCCTCGCGGCGACCTCGGTGAAGATCCTCGTCGCGGGTGCGGCCTCGGCGCTGCTCGGGTGCAACGCGCCGGAGCCGCCGCCGAGCACCGGCGGCACGGACGTCGTCGAGGGGCCTTGCGGGCGCGGCGCCGTCGTCGTGAGCAGCGACTACCAGTCCACGGACGTCGGCCTGATGAGCTGGGAAGGCGCGGTGCTCTCCGCGTCGATCGTCTCGTCGGGCTCGATCGCCCCCGGCCTCTCCTCGCCGCTCTCGGGGGATGTCGTCACCCCGACGACGCCGGCGCGCGGGGACCGGCTTTTGCTGATCGACCGCGCCGCGTCCGTGCTCACGTGGGTCGACGTCCGGAGCGGCGAGGCGCGCGCGCAGCTCGCCGTCGCGACCACGTTCCGCGCGAACCCGCAGGACTACGCCGAGGTCTCGCCCGGCAAGGCGTACGTCACGCGCCACGAGCCGAACCTCGACCCCGACGCCGCGCCGATCGACGGCGGGAGCGACGTGCTCGTCGTGGACCCCGGCGCCCGCGCGATCGTCGGCCGCGTCGACCTCGCGCCCGCCCTGGCCGGGGAGGATCCCGCGATCTACCCCCGGCCGAGCCGCGCGGTGCTGGTCGACGGCAGCCTCTACGTGCTCCTCACGGCGACCTCGCTCGACTTCGGCGCGTCGGCCGAGTCGCGCCTCGTCGAGATCGACACGCAGGGCGACGTGATCAAGGACGTCACGGTGCTCGACGGGCTCCACGGCTGCGGGGGGCTGGCCGCGTCCGCGAGCGGATCGCGGCTGGCCGTCGTGTGCCCCGGGACGTTCGGTGGCGACTCCACCTCGAACGCCGCCGAGGCGGGCCTCGTCGTCCTCGCGCGCCGCGACGGCGGAGGCCTCGTCGAGGAGGCGCGCTGGACGCCCGCCGAGCTCGGCGCGGGCACACCCGGCTTCTCCGTCGCGTTCGCTTCCGAGGACCACCTCCTCCTCACGACGCTCGGCCGCGACGCGCTCAGCGAGGGGGGGCCGGTCGACGACACCCTCCTGGCGGTCGACCTCCCCGGCTCCGGACCGGCACGCGGCGAGCCCGAGGTCCTGCTGCGCTCGAAGGAGCTCCCGTTCGTGCTCGGCGAGGTGCGCTGCGCCGACGCCTGCGAGCGTTGCCTCATCGCGGACGCCGAGACCGACGGCGGCGTCGTGCACCGCTTCGACGTGGGCGCCGGCGAGGACCGCCGCGCGCTCGTGCACGCCGGCGCCTTCCAGGTCGACCCGCGGATCGGTCTGCCGCCGCGTTACCTCGGCGGGTTCTGATCGAGATCGCTACCAAGGCGGCGCGGCGCGCCGGACTCCCGTGGGAGTCTCTCGGTCGTATCGGTCGTGTCGGTGGAGCTGAGGGGGATCGAACCCCTGACCTCATGACTGCCAGTCATGCGCTCTCCCAGCTGAGCTACAGCCCCGGTCGTTGGGAGCGGCATATCTACAGCCTCTCGCGCCGCTTGTCTCTATTTTTTTTCGATCGCCGCTCCGAAAGGCCCGGGCGCGCGCCCTCCCCCCGCGCGCCGCCCGGCCTTCCTCAGAAGTTCATCAGCTTCGCCAGGTAGTACTTCATCGTCTCGGTCGTCCCGCCGCCGATGCGCAGGAGCCGCTGGTCGCGCCAGGCGCGCGCGATGGGGAAGTCCTCGATGTAGCCCCAGCCGCCGTGGAACTGCAGGCAGGTGTCCACCACGTCGTTCGCCACGTCGCCGGCCAGGATCTTCGCCATCGAGATGAGCTTCACCGTGTCGAAGCTGATCGGCACCTTCCGGACGTAGCGCTCGTCGTTGTAGTGGTCGACGCACTTGTAGACGAAGGCGCGCGCCGCCTCGCAGCGCGTGTAGAGGTCCACGAACTTGTGCTGCCACGACTCGCGCTTGATGAGCGGCTTGCCGAAGGCCACCCGCTCGCGCCCGTACTCGACCGAGGTGTCGAGCGTCATGAACGAGCTCGCGATCGCGCCCACCGCGGCGACGAGCCGCTCGGTCTGGAAGTTCTGCATCAGGTACACGAACCCCTGGTCCGGCTCGCCGAGCAGGCAGCGCCTCGGCACCCGCACGTCCTCGAGGAAGAGCTCCGCCGTGTCCGACGACTTGTTGCCGATCTTCTTCAGCTTCTTCGCGACCTGGAAGCCCCGGAGCTCCGTCGGCACGAGGAAGAACGAGCACCCGTGGGCCCCCTTGTCCGGCGACGTCTTGGCGAGCAGCGTGACGAAGTCGGCGCGCGTCCCGTTGGTGATGAACGTCTTCTGCCCGTTCAGCACGTAGTCGTCGCCGTCCTTGCGCGCGGTCGTCCGGATCCCCGCCACGTCGCTGCCGGCCGCCGGCTCGGAGACGCCGAGCGCGGCGATCTTGTCGCCCGCGAGCGCCGGCCTGAGGAACTCTTCGATCTGCTCCTTCGTCCCGATGTCGCTGATCACCGGCGTCGCCATGTCGCTCTGGACGAGCAGCCCCATCGACACGCCCGCCATCCTGCAGCGCACGAGCTCCTCGGCCTTCGCGGCCGAGAACCAGTAGTCGAGCCCGGCGCCGCCGTGCTCCTCCGGGAAGTGCGCGCCCAGGATCCCGAGCTCGCCGGCGCGCTTGAACACCCAGCTCGGGAAGCACTCCGACGCCTCCCACTCCTCGACGTGAGGGGCGAGCTCCTTCTCGGCGAAGCCCCGCACCGTCTTCCTGAACTGCTGATGCTCCTCCGTGAACGGCTGCCACATCGCGAACCCCTCCTGGCCAGCGGAAGCGAAATAATTCGTACACGAAACATTTTTCAGCGCAAGCGCTGCGCCGCCGCGGTTCCGCCCGCGTCGGGTGTGCCGGGCGGAGCCGTGCGAGCAGACGGATGGCAGCGCACCAAGCGCCACGAAACTGGATGAAAACCCGGCCCGTGACGCGCGGCGCTGCCGCGGGCGTACGCCGCGCGCGCCGGACGCAACCCGGACGCGGGGAGATCGTGGAACGAACGGGGGGCAGCCGCCGTAATCACACGGGGCGAACGCGGAAGAACACGGGGCGAACGCGGCCCCGGCGAGAATCGGGGCGCGCACCCATCCACGCGGTCTGCGGGCTCTGCTAGCCTCCCGGCCACATGCGATTCCTCGTCCTGTCGCGCAACGCGTCCCTCTACTCGACGAGCCGCATCGTGCTCGCGGGGCGCGCGCGTGGTCACGACGTCAGCGTCATCGATCCGCTCGAGTTCCAGATCGTGGTGTCACGCGGTCGCCCCTCGCTGCTCGTCGGCGGCTCCGCGGTGCCCCGCTTCGACATCGTGATCCCGCGCATCGGCGCGAGCATCACGAACTACGGGCTCGCCGTGGTCCGCCAGTTCGATCTCATGGGCGTCCCGGTCCTGAACGGCGCCGTCTCGATCGCGAGGAGCCGCGACAAGCTGCGCGCGCTCCAGCTGCTCACGCGCCGCAAGCTCAACGTGCCGATCACCGTGTGCGCCCGGAGCCCTGCCGGCGTCGAGGCGGCGCTCTCGCTGGTCGGCGGCTGCCCCGCGATCGTCAAGCTCCAGCAGGGCACGCAGGGCATCGGCACGATGCTGGCGGAGACGCCGCAGGCGGTGCACGCGCTGCTCGAGACGTTCTGGGCCATGGGCCAGGACATCGTGCTCCAGGAGTACGTGCGCGAGTCGAAGGGGCGCGACATCCGCGTCATCGTCGTCGGCGGCCGCGTGGTCGCGGCGATGCGCCGGGTCGCGAAGCCGGGCGAGTTCCGCTCGAACCTCCACCGCGGTGGCAAGGGCGATCGGCTGAAGCTGCCGCGCGCCTACCGGAGCGTCGCGATCCGCGCCGCCAAGGCGATGGGCCTCGAGGTCGCCGGCGTCGACATGCTCGAGGCGCGCTCCGGCCCCAAGCTCCTCGAGATCAACAGCTCGCCCGGCCTGGAGGGGATCGAGCGCGCGAGCGGCGTCGACGTCGCGGGCGCGATCATCGAGTACGCCGAGCGGTACGCGGCGGAGCAGCGCGGCCTCAGCCGCCGCACGCTCGAGGCGCGGATCGCCGACGTGATCCACGACGAGCGCATGCCGGCGCCGCGCCGGCTCAGCCGCGCCGCGCAGAACGGCGCCGGCGCCGGTCGGAGGAAGCCCGCGCTGCTCACGAACGGGAGGGGCGCGCGGAGGGCCGCCACGTGAGCCTCCGGGTCGAGGCGGCCGGCGATGCGGTCGTGCTCACCATCGATCGCCCGGAGCGCAAGAACGCGATCGACACCGCCGTCGCGCGGCGCCTCGCCGAGGCGATCCGCCTGGCCTCCGCCGACCCGCGCGTGCGCGGCGTCGTGATCACCGCGGCGGACGACGAGGTCTTCGTCGCGGGCGGCGACATCCGCGAGCTCCACGCGCTCGCCGCGGGCGGCGCGCAGGGCGGCGAGGTCCTGGCGATGTTCGAGGGCTTCACCGCCTTCGAGGAGAGCGAGGTGCCGATCGTCGCCGCGGTGCAGGGCGACGTGCTGGGCGGCGGCTGCGAGCTGCTCCTGCTCTGCGACTTCGTCATCATCGAGGAGCACGCCGCGCTCTCGTTCCGCCACGTCAAGATGGGCCTGTCGCCGGCGTGGGGCGGGCTGACGCGGCTCTGCGAGCGGGTCGGGCCGCTCGAGGCGTCGCGGCTGCTGCTGACGGCGGAGCGGATCGACGCGGCCGAGGCGCTCCGGATCGGCCTCGTGAACGAGGTCGTCGCGACCGGCGCGGCGCGGAGCCGGGCGATCGCGCAGGTGAACCGCATCGCCGACAGCCCGCGCGCGGCGGTGGCGGCGATGAAGCGGTCGCTCTGCAAGGTGCGCGAGGCGCTGCGCGCCTCCGCCGTGGAGGTCGAGCGGCGGGCGTTCGCCGAGCAGTGGAACGGCCCGGACCACCGGCAGGCGATGGATGCGTTCCTGAACAGGAAGTGACCTCGCACGTGAGCCTGCCGGACCCTCCGTCGCTCCTCCTGATCACGGGGCTCATGGCTGCCGGGAAGTCCACCGTCGCCCAGCGGCTGGCGGAGCGGCTGCCGAGGAGCGTTCACCTGCGGGGGGATGTGTTTCGCCGCATGATCGTCAATGGACGCGCCGAGATGGGCTTCGAGCTCTCCGACGAGGCCCAGCAGCAGCTGCGGCTCCGGTACCGCATCGCGGCGGCGGCTGCCGATCTCTATCTCCAGGCCGGATTCACGGTCGTGTACCAGGACATCATCCTCGGCCCTTGGCTCGCCGAGGTGGTGCAGGCTCACGCGCGCCATCCCCTGCACGTCGTCGTGCTCTGCCCGGGTCCCGCCGTCGTCGCCGCGCGCGAGGCGGGTCGGGCGAAGAGAGGGTATCAAGACACCTCCTCGGTCCTCGACTTCGACCGTGTATTACGCGCGGAGACGCCGCGGCTGGGCCTCTGGCTGGACACCTCGGACCTCACGGCCGCGGAGACCGCCGATCAGATCCTCGCGAGGCTGAGCGACGCGCGCGTGAACGGCACGGGCGGATCGTAAGGAGACAGATGGGTGGGCGGCCTGGGCGCCAGGTTCAGACTCCACGGTAGGCCATCGGAGAGGGGGTTCGTCGCGCAGGGGTGGGGATAAACATCTCCGCACGCCCTCGCGCTCCACGCCCCCTACGCCTCTCCGCGCACCTCCAGCACCACCTCGTGCGCCTCCGTCCTCGCCGGGATCTCCCACCGTTCGCTCATGCGCCGGATTGCCGCCTCCGGCACCGCCGCCTCCCGCGCCCGGTTCTGCGCGAACAGCATCGACGCCGGCCTCTCCACGTAGACGACGCGGATCCGCGCCCCGTAGTCGGCCGCCATCTGCAGCACGGGTCCGCGCCGCTGCCGCGACAGGTTCGTCGCGTTCCACACGAACCTCTCCCCGCGCCGGAGGTGCTCCTTGGCGCGCTCGCGCGCCGCCTGCACCACCTGCCCCTGCGTGTCGGTCGGATCGATCTCGAGCTCGCTCCGCAGCGCGTCCAGCGACACGACCGGCCAGTCCGCGAGGTGGTTGCGGATGTACGTATCCTTCCCGGCGCCCGGCAGCCCGCTCATCACGACGACCTCGGCGCGCGTGTCGTCGTAGACCTCCACGTCCGGGTGGCGTCCGCCGCCGTGGGCGGAGCGGAAGTACACGAAGCGGGTGTGATCCGACGCGAAGCGGCGCGGCGCCGTGTAACACCCCTCCTCGCGGCAGAACTCGCGGAAGAGCTCGATGTTGTCGACCACGCGGCCCATGTCCGCGCAGACGCGCCCGCGGATGTCCGCCTCGGCCACGAGCGCGAGCAGATCGCAGCGCGCGTGCAGGCTGACCTCGGCGGCCACCCGCTGCGCGTCGTCGCGCTCGATGAGGTAGAAGGGGATCTGGTGATAGCGCACCAGCGCACACACCTGCTCGCGCAGCGCGAACGGCGCGCCGAGCTCCCAGAGCAGCCGCCGCGCGAGCAGCTCCCCCGCGCGCGAGTGCCCCTTTGCCGTGATGCGCCCGTCCTCCTCGCGGGTGGTCGCCGGCTTCGCCACGTCGTGGAGCAGGCACGCGACGTACACGGCGCGCTGCTCCTCCGCCGGGAGCGCCTGCCACGCGGGCAATGCGAGGAGCGTCTCCAGCACCATGCGGGTGTGGATCCAGACGTTGCCCTCGGCGTGGTGGATCGGGTCCTGCGGGCAGGCCTCGAGCGCTCGGACCCAGTCGAACTCCTGGAGCTCGTCCCAGGGGACTCCCCTCGGATCGGGCGTGAGGAGGTCGAGAAGCGATGACGAGGACGACATGGCGGAGCACCCCTCCCGAGCGCGCAGCGCGGCGTCATGCGACGCAGCGCGCGCGACGATAGCACGTCGGCGCCGCCACGCCGGTGCTACCCTGGCGCCCCCATGTCCGCGAAATACCCGCGCTCGTTCCACCTGCCATGGTCGCCCGGCGGCACGTCGGACGACAAGAGGATGGCAGACGTGTCCGGGCTGCTCGGCGTGGAGCTCGTCATCACCGAGAAGTGCGACGGGAGCAACCTCACGTACACGCGGAAGAGCGTCTTCTCGCGCTCTCACTCCGGCCCTCCGTCCCACCCGAGCTTCGATCTGGCCAAGGCCACCCACGCGGGCATCGCGCACCGGCTCTCGGAGGGCATGTCGCTCTTCTGCGAGTATTGCTATGCGGTCCACTCCATCGAATACGAGGCGCTGCCGGGCTACTCGCTCGTCTTCGGCGTGCGCGATGACGCGCGGGGGCTCTTCTGGGAGTGGGACATGGTCGTGGCCCAGGCGAAGGACCTCGAGCTCCCCACGGTGCCCGTCCTGTTCCGGGGCAAGGTCGAGGGCGAGCGCGAGCTCGAGGCGCTGACGACCGCGCTCGCGCGCGAGCCCTCCGCGTTCGGCGGCCCGCGCGAGGGGGTGGTGGTCCGGGTCGCGGGCGAGTTCCCGGACGCGATGTTCCAGCGGTGCCTCGCCAAGTGGGTGCGGCGAGGGCACGTGCAGACGGACGAGCACTGGATGCACCAGGAGATCCGGGCGCAGCGGCTCTCGCCGGGCCCGGCAGGCGGCCTACCGCCGTGACGAGAGCGCCGCGAGCCGCTCGCAGAGGCGCTCGCGGAGCGGGCCGTAGACCCGGCGGTACTCCTCCCAGTCGAGGCTGTCGCTCGCGACGATCTCGCGAAGGTAGGGGTTCGCGGCGCCATAGTCGTGGATCGCCCCGGCCTCGGCGATCTGGACGGCGAAGAGCGGCACCCGGAGCGCGTGGAAGAGCTTCTTCTTCGAGGCCGCCGGCTCCTCGTCGAAGCGGGCGCCGGCCTTCTTGAAGTCGGACGCAGAGCGGCTCGCGGCCGACGCGGCGAGCTTCTTCCTGTCGAGCTTGAACGGAAAGGCCGGCCTCGTCTCCTTGAGCCGGTGCTCCGGCGGGAGGAACAGGCACTCGAGCGCGAAGACGCTGTGCTCGGCGAGCGCGCTGCGGAAGGTGTCGAGCCCGTGGACGACGACGTTGACGCCGGGGGAGAACGCGAGGTCCTGCTTCGCGTCGCGGCGCGCGAGGATGGCGACGAAATCCTCGTCGGAGGCCGCGGTCGCGGTGCCGTAAACGCGCGACCCCGCGCGGAACACGCTGTGGACCTCGCCGTCGGTGTGGCCAAGGACGCGGAGCACGGTCGACAGGCTCATCCTTCTCTCTCTTGCACCACCGCTTCTTGGCGCCTTCGTGTTGAATCCTCGCCTCCCGCAACGAGCGAGAGACCTCCAGCGCTCGCGCCGGCACGGTCACCAACACCCTGGCATGCGAGCTCAAGAGCGAGCGCCCGGCCGGAGCCATTCAAGGACGGTGACGACCTCGTCCATGGTGGGTGTTCATGCACAGTGAAGGCACGGTAATTTTCCTGCAAGCCTGGCGTTTCCACCTCCCCCTAAGTACCGTGCTGGCCGGCCGCCTTCGCTGGCGGCAGCTCCGCTTGCTTCCAGGAGGGTCCATGGCCGTCGCCGATCCGCGCTCAGCTCCTCACCATCCGAACGACCAAAAGCCCGAGGCCGTCGAGCGGCGGGTGGCGGAAGCGCTCGCCGCGCTCTCGCTCGAGCAGAAGGTTCGCTTGCTCACGGGCGCCGACTTCTGGAGCACACACCCGGAGCCCGCCATCGGCCTGCGGCGCATGGTGCTGTCGGACGGTCCGGTCGGCGTGCGCGGCGAGCTCTGGGACGAACGCGACCCCTCGGTGAGCCTTCCGTCGCCCACCGCCCTCGCGGCGACCTGGGACGAGGCCTTGCTGGAGCGCCTCGGCGCGCTGCTGGCGTCGGAGGCGCGCCGCAAGGGCGTCGACGTCGTCCTGGGGCCGACGGTGAACCTGCACCGGAGCCCCCTCGGCGGCCGTCACTTCGAGTGCTTCTCCGAGGACCCGCTGCTGACCGGCCGCCTCGGCGCGGCCTACGTGCGGGGGCTGCAAGCCCACGGCGTCGCGGCCACGCCCAAGCACTACGTCGCCAACGACGCGGAGACCGATCGGTTCACCGTCGACGTCCACGTCGACGAGCGGACGCTGCGCGAGCTCTACCTCGCGCCGTTCGAGCGGATGATCGTCGGCGCGGGCGCGTGGCTCGTCATGGCGTCGTACAACCGGGTCAACGGCACGACCATGACCGAGAACGCGCTGCTCGCCTCGCCGCTCGGGGACGAGTGGGGCTTCGACGGCGTCGTGGTCTCGGACTGGAGCGCGACCCGCTCCACCGAGGCCGCCGGGCGCGCGGCGCTGAACCTCGTCATGCCAGGCCCCGAAGGCCCGTGGGGCGACGCGCTCGTCGCCGCCGTCCGGACCGGCGCCGTCCCGGAGCAGGCGATCGACGACAAGGTCCGCCGCCTGCTGCGCCTCGCCGCCCGCGTCGGCGCGCTCGAGGGGGTCCCGCCCGCCCGCCCCGCCCCCGCCGCGATCCCCGCGGCCGAAGCCGGGAAGCTCGCCCGCGAGACCGCCGCAGCCGCCATGGTGCTCGCGCGCAACCAGGGCGACCTGCTCCCCCTCGACCCCGCCAGCCTGCGGCGTGTCGCCGTGATCGGCCCGAGCGCCGCGCGGGGGCGGATCCAGGGCGGCGGCAGCGCCACCGTGCATCCCCATTACGCGGTCTCGCCGCTGGACGGCTTGCGCGCTGCGCTCGGCCAGCGCGTCGAGGTGCATCACGCGCTCGGCACCCGCATCCAGGAGGGGCTCGTGCCGGTGACCGGAGAGCACGTGGTCGACCCCGTGACCGGGCAGCCGGGCGTGCACGTGCGGCTCCTCGACGCGCAAGGCCACCCGCTGCACGAGGAGCATCGCGACGTCGGCAAGCTCACGTACATCGGCGATCGACGCGCGAACCAGTCCGCGACCATCGAGGTCACGGCGCGGTTCCGCGCCGTCGAGGCCGGCCGTTACCGCATCGGCGTGGCGGGCGTGGGCGCCTTCCGGCTCACCGGCGGCGGACGGGTGCTGCTCGACCGGACGCTCGTGTCGCACATCGACGATCTCGCCGCGGCCTTGCTCGCGCCGCCGCAGCTCGGGGCCGAGCTGTCCCTCGCGGCCGGGCAGGAGATCGACCTCACCCTCACGCACGCCGTCCCGCCGGGGGCGATCGCGGTGGCGTTCTCGCTCGGCGTCGAGGTCCCCGCGTTGCCCGAGGAGGAAGAGCTCGCGCGCGCGGTGGAGCTCGCCCGCTCCTCCGACGTGGCGATCGTGGTCGTCGGCACCACCGAGCGGATCGAGAGCGAGGGCTTCGACCGGAGCACGCTCGCCCTCCCCGGCGGCCAGGACAAGCTGGTCCGCGCCGTCGCGGCCGTGAACCCCCGCACCGTCGTCCTGGTGAACGCCGGCGGGCCGGTGACGATGCCGTGGCGCGACGAGGTGGCGGCGGTGCTGCTCACCTGGTTTCCTGGCCAGGAGTTCGGCAACGCGGTCGCCGACGTGCTGCTCGGCGCGCGGGAGCCCGGCGGCCGGCTGCCCACGACCTGGCCGGCGCGGGAGGAGGACGTGCCCGTGCTCTCGACGAAGCCCGAGAACCGCAAGCTCGTCTACGCCGAGGGCCTGCACATCGGCTACCGGGCCTGGGCCCGCGCGGGCGTCGCGCCGGCGTATCCGTTCGGGCACGGCCTGGGCTACACGCGCTGGGAGATCCTCGGCGTGGACGCGCCGTCGGACCTCGCCGCCGGCGAGGCCGTCGAGGCCCGGGTGCACGTGCGCAACGCCGGCCGCCGCCGCGGGCGTCACGTGGTGCAGCTCTACCTCTCCAGGGCCGGGTCCAAGGTCGAGCGCCCCGCGCTGTGGCTGGCCGGCTTCGCCGCCGTCGAGGCCGAGCCGGGCAAGGAGGCCGAGGTCGCCGTGGCCGTGGAGCCGCGGGCGTTCGCGCACTGGGCCGCGGGCGGCTGGCAGGTGGAGCCCGGCGCGTACACGCTGCACGTCGGGCCCTCGGCCGCCGAGCTCGTGCATCAGACCACGGTGGTCCTGCGCGGCTGACGCCCCGCCGCGCCGGTCGTGTCGGCCGCGTTGCTCCGAGGCGACGCGGCCGGCGCTTCAGCCCTCCGCGTCCTCTTCCTCGTCGTCGGTGCCGCCGGTGCCGCGCCGCCCGAGCCAGCGGCGGAGCTGCGTCCGGTGCACGCCGAGCGCCCGGGCCGTGCGCGCCACGTTCCCCCCTTCGCGGCGCAGCGCTTCCTCGATGACCTCGTCGGTGGGCAGCGCCGCCGCGCGCCGCGGCGTCCGCGCCGACGGCGCCTGCGACTGCCGCGACGCCCTCTCGCTGCTCCCCGACGTGGATGGATCCGCCGCGCTCGTCGACGACGTCGGGGCGAAGGCGTGCCCCGCGGACGGCGACAGGTGCCGCGCCTGGACCACCGGGCTCTTCGCGATCTGCGCCTCCTGGGCTGCCGCGCGGATCTCTGCCATGAGCTCCCGCACGTTGCCGGGCCACGTCCGCACGAGGCACTCCTCGATCAGCGACGCGTGGGCCACGAGCGCCGCGCCGTCCTGGCCCGCGGTCGCTCCGGCGTCCCGCAGCGCCGCGCGCACGAGCCACGGGATCTCCTCCGCCCGCTCTTGCAGCCGCGGGATGCGGACCGCCGGCCGCCCGATGCGGAAGAAGAGGTCCTCGCGCAGCCTCCCTGCCGACACCTGCGCCCGCAGGTCCTTGTGGGTCGCCGACACGAGCGCGAAGTCCACCTGCACGGGCCGCGCGGCGCCGAGCGGGATCACCTCCCTCGTCTCCAGCGCCCGGAGGAGCTTCGCCTGCACGCCGAGGTCGAGCTCGGCGACCTCGTCGAGGAAGAGCACGCCGCCTTGCGCCGCCTGCACGTAGCCCTCGGCGTCCGCCCCGGCCCCCGAGTAGGCCCCCTTGCGGGCGCCGAAGAGCAGCCGCTCGGCCAGGCCGTCGGGGATGGCGGCGCAGTTGACGGCGACGTAGGGCCCGCCCCGGCGCGGGCCGAGGGCGTGGAAGGCCCGCGCCGCGTGTTCCTTGCCGGTGCCGCTCTCGCCGGTGATGTGCAGCATCGTCCCGGAGCGCGCGGCGCGGTCGATCGCGTCCCACGCGCGGGCGAGGGTCGGCCCGAGGATGGTGTCCCCGGCCGTGGCGATCCCGGCCCGGAAGGGCTCCACGTCGGCCTGGATCAGGAACACCGACGAGCCCGTCCGCACGATCCGCAGCTCCGCGCCGGCGCGCGCGCCGGTCAGGGGGACGCCGTCGAGCGACGTGCCGTTCCGGCTCTCGAGGTCCTCGACCACCCACTCGCCGTTGTCGAGGCGCACGCGCGCGTGTTTGCGCGACATCCGCAGGTCGTCCAGCGGGACACCGCTGACCTCGCCGCGCCCGAGCTCGAGCTCGCCATCCTTGAGCGGAAGGACGTCGCACCGGGGGCTGTCCACCGAGAAGACGAGCACCAGCCCAGGCGTCGGCTTCTTCGAACGCAGGTGCTCCGAGGCGGCTCCGAACGAGTCGTCCAGGGTTGTCTTGGGTGCAGGGGGCACCACGTCGTCGCGGAGTGTAGCGCGAGGCCTGCCCCGAGGAGGATCTTCCTGACAAAGATCGTCCAGGGAGCACGGCGCCGCGGGCGGAGAGGGTAGCAGCAGCGGGCACACCGGCGACGTCACCGCCGGCTGTCCCCGGCTCTCCACCCCCGGCTCCTCCGAGCGGCTCCGCGGGGCGGCGCCCGCTCCGGCACCAAGCGCGCTGCGACGCCGTGGGGTCGGCGCCGATCTCGAGAGGGCATCCTGTGCCTTTCGAGTTCGAGGCCACCTGGTGCAAATCGCCTCAGCGTGGCCTATGCGCGCGGCAACTCCCACGCCGCGCGTCGCAGGCGTTGCGATTGTGCCTCTGTGGAGAGTGCGGGCGCACGCCGAGCGCTCCAAACGCCCCGCGGGCGAAGGGGATCCCGGGCCCTTGTTTCGCGGTGGTGATGCGGGGGCCAGGTCGATGGCCTGTGGTTCGTCCTTTGCTTCCAGAAAGGGACAAGCCATGGACGACGAGCATTACACCCCCAGCCAGCGCGGATCGGTCGCCAGGAGAGGCGGCGCGAGCACGGGGGGTAGTTCGTCCTTGGTTCGCGCGCTGCTGCCCCGGGAGCACGCCCCGGGCGAGGTCCTGGCAGGCAAGTACCAGATCCTGGGCCGGCTGGGCGCGGGCGGCATGGGGTCGGTCTGGCGGGCGCGCAGCTTGTGGCTCGATGTCGACGTCGCGATCAAGGTGATCCACGAGGAGCAGTTCGACGCGCACGCCGCCGAGCGGCTGCTCCGGGAGGCGCGGGCGACGGCGAAGCTCGGCCACCCGGCGATCGTGCGTGTGTTCGACTTCGGCGCGACCGACTCGGGCGAGCCATTCCTGGTGATGGAGCTCCTCGAGGGCACATCGCTCGCCAGCTGGCTCGAGGCGCGGGGCCGGATGGCGCCGGAGTATGCGGTGCAGATGCTCCTGCCGGTCGCGTGTGCCCTCTCCGCCGCGCACGCGCAGCGCATCATCCGCCGCGACATCAAGCCCGCGAACATCCTCGTCGTCTCCGACGGGTCGGGCGGCTACGTGCCCAAGATCGTCGACTTCGGCATCGCGAAGCTGTCCAGCGGCATGAACCCGGCGATCACGCAGCGGGGGATGATCGTCGGCAGCCCGGAGTACATGTCGCCGGAGCAGGCGGACGGCCAGCTGGAGATCGGGGAGCAGACCGACGTCTGGGCGTTCTGCGTGGTCCTGTACGAGCTCATCACCGGGCGGCGACCGTTCACCGGGGACAACCTCGGCGCCATCATCTCGGCGATCTTCAACAAGGAGCCGGTCCCCACCACCCAGCTCGCGGCCGGCGACGAGGCGCTCTGGGCGATCATCCGTCGAGGACTGGCGAAGCCGCCGGCCGAGCGATGGCCCAACATGCGCGCGCTCGGGCGCGCGCTGGCGTCGTGGGCTGTTCAGCGGGGGATCTCCGCGGACGTGGCGGGCACGTCGCTGACGCACCAGTGGCTCGCGCGGGGGGTCAACGTGCTGACCACCGCGGAGGGGGCTGCGCCGATCACCATGATCTCCCGCGGCTCTCCCGCGCTGCTCCCGCCGGCCCGCGCTCCCGGAGCGCCGGCGCCCCGCGACCTCGACGCGTGGGCGCCCCCCGCTCCCGCGGCGGCAGAGCTGGCCGCCGCGCAGCCGCCGCCCGTCTCGGTCACGCCCGCGAGCCGTCGCGGCGGCACGATCAGGATGGACGAGCTCCCGAGCGGCGCGCGGCTCGGGCTCACGCCCCCTCCGCGGTTGCAGAAGGCGCTCTTCCTCGGGGTCTTTGCTGCGTTCGTGGCGCCGGTGGTGATCATCATGGGGCTGCTGAACGCGCGCGGCGGGGGCGCGAGCGCCGGCAGCGGTGAGCAGGCGACCAGGGCCGTGGCGTCGGCGCTTGTCCCTGAGCCGGCGCAGCGGAGGCCGTCGGCGGAGACTCCGGCGCAGCGCGCCATCGACACCACACCTCCTGTCCGCGGCGTCCCAGCGGTGGCCTCCCCGGAGACGGCCGCTGCTCCTCTGACGAAGGCCGCTGTTCCTTTGACCAAAGCCGCTGCTCGCTCGGACAACGTCGCGGGTTCCTCGAGCAGGGTCGCTGTCCCGCCGGAGCAGGCCGCCGCGAAGAGAGCAGCGCCCGTGGAGAAGACGCGCGCTCGCTGGGCCGTGCCGCCCTCGCCCTCGAGCCCCGCGTCGTCGTCCATGCCCCTACCCGAGACGCCCGATTTCTGAGGTGGTCATGCGCAACCGTGGATTGAAATTCCGCTCTCCTCGCGGCTCCGGTGGGCTCCTGCTCGCCCTGGCCACGCTCGCGGCGGCGGCGCTGGGTCCAGGCGGCTGTATCGTGATGATCGGCGCCGAGCTGTCCGACAAGCCGGACGCGACAGAAGCCGGCGGGGGGGAGGGGGGTCAAGGGAACACCGGCGGCGCTCCCGACGTGAGTGGCGGGAGCGCGGGCGGAGACGTCAGCAGCACCGGGAGCGACGGCGATCGCGAAAGCGCGAGCAGCGCGAGCAGCGGCGGCGGCAGCGAGGGCGCGAGCGGCGGCGGCGCCGGGAGCGCGGGCAGCGGCGGTAGCGAGAGCGTCGGCAGCGGCGCGAGCACCGGTGGCGGTGAGGGCGGGAGCGCGGGCAGCGGCGGCAGCGAGAGCGTGAGCAGCAGCGCGAGCACCGGTGGCGGTGAGGGCGGCGCCGGCGGGAGCGCGGGCAGCGGCGGCAGCGAGAGCGTGAGCAGCAGCGCGAGCACCGGTGGCGGTGAAGGCGGCGCCGGCGGCGTGAGCAGCGGTGAAGGGAGCGGCACCGGCACGAGCAGCAGCAGCGCTGGCGGCGAGCTGACGTGCCCGGGGCCTCACCGCGACTGCGACGGCGACAGAGAGAACGGCTGCGAGACGAACGTGACGAACGATCCCGAGCACTGCGGAGCGTGCGGCAACACATGCGCGGACGGCGAGCGCTGTCGTCGGGGAGAGTGCCAATGACGGCGCGGTCTCCTGCGCGAGCCAGGCGGCCCGTCGCCCTCCTCGTCGCCGTGGCGCTCTCCGCCGCATCCCCGCTGCGTGCGTCCGCGGACACCGCGGAGAGCGTGGGCGATGTGGAGTCCGCGCGCGCGCTGTTCGTCGAGGGATCGAAGCTTGCCCGACAGGGTCGCTGGGAGGAAGCGCGCGCCCTGTACACCCGTTCGCTCCAGATCAAGCCGGCCGCCCTCACCTGGTACAGCCTCGGCGTCGCGCAGAAGGAGACCGGGCGGCTCGTCGACGCGCTCGCCAGCTTCCGCACCTTCCTGGCCGAACCGACGACGACGACGACCGCGCCCTACGTCCGCCCGGCGCGCAGCGCGGTCGCTGCGCTGGAACAGCACATCGGCCGGGTGACGATCGCAGTCCACCCCGGCAACATCGAGGGGCTCACGCTGGCCATCGACGGAGCGCCGCTGCGCGGAGCCCCGGATCACGCCGTGGAGGTGGATCCCGGCGCCCACGAGATCGTGGCGAGCGCTCCCGGGTTCCGCCCGGTCGCTGCCCGGTTCCGCGTCGACGGGGGCCGTTCGGTCGAGGTCCCGATCACCTTCGCCGCCGAGACCGCGGAGACGGCGGCGGCACCGGCGGACCCCCCGAAGGGCGGTCTGCCGCCGGTGGCCGACACCGGGCCCGCTCCGCCGAGCCGGACGCTCCCGATCGTCATGATGGGCACGGGCGGCGCGCTCTTCGCCGGGGGCGTCGTTCTCGGCCTCTCCGGCCTGTCGCAGGCGAGCGGCGCGACCACGCGCGGAGGCCCGGAGGCGCGCTCGGCGCAGACCAAGGGGATCGTGGGCGACGTCCTCGGCGGCGTCGGCGTCGCGACCGTGGGCGTCGGTCTGTACCTGCTGCTGAAGCAGCCGGCGCCGAGCCCACCGAGGTCGGGCGCGGTGACGCCGTGGATCGGCGCGTCGGGCGCGGGCGTCGAGCTGCGGCTCTGACCCGGCACGGCAGCGCCCCTGCGGCCGAGGGTTTGGCGGGGAGCGCGACGCCTCGTCCTCGCCGGCTCGGCGGCGTCCCGGCGGCGGCGCGGACGTGGTAACTGCGCGGCGCATGCGTTCGCGCGCGATCGTGCTGTCCCTGGCCGCGCTCCTGGCCGCGGGTGCGCCCGCTTCGGCCCGGGGTGGTGAGGTCAACCCAGACGCGCCCGCGCCGCCGTCGTCCGCTCTGAAGGACGCGCCCGCGCCTGCGCCGTCCGCTCCGAAGGACACGCCGGTGCCGCAGTCCGCTCCGAAGGACACGCCCGCGCCCGCGCCGTCCGCTCCGGCGGCGGCGCGGTGGTGCGCGCCGGAGCTCGAATCGCTCCCCGGCGAGGCCTGCGCCTTCCTGCCCGCCAGGCAAGCGCCCGGTCCGCGCGTGCTCGTGATCTTCCTGCACGGGGTCGTCCAGCCGGACTCGGGCTGGCAGTGGGCGCAGCAGCGCGGCGCCGCGCGGGCCGGCGCCCGGCACGGCGTGGCCGTGCTGATGCCGCGCGGCCGGCGCGGGATCGGGCCGAAGGGAATGGAGGACTTCTGGTGCTGGCCCACGGCCACCGCCGCGCAGCAGGCCCACGAGGACGTGTTGCTCGCCGAGTGGGAGGCGGCGCGCGCGGCGCTCGAGCAGCGCGCGGGCGGGCGCTTCGAGCGTGTGCTCGTGTTCGGCTTCTCGAACGGCGCCTACTACGCGACGTCGCTGGCGATGCGCGGGCGGCTGCCGGTCGACGGCTACGCCGCGTTCGCGGGCGGCTCGGGCGCGCGGTACCTGGAGCGGGCAGGCGCCCAGGCCAGGCGGCGCGTGCCCCTCTTCGTCGGGTGGGGCGGCAAGGACCCGGCGCACCGCGATCAGGTGGCGCTCGCGAAGATGCTCCGCCGGCTCAAGTGGCCGTCGAAGGCGCTCGGCAAGCCGCGCGCGGGGCACGCGATGACGGACGATCAGGTCGACCAGGCCCTCAGGTTCCTGAGCGGCGGGCGAGGAGCTCGAACCCGATGACGGACGCGCTGACAGCGGTATTCTCCCCCGATTTCCTCGAGCGCGAGTCGGCCCGCGTGGGCGCTTTGCTCGCGGACTACGTGCGCCGGGCGCAGCGCCGCGAGGGGCCGGTGCTGGTCCAGCGCTCGATCGAGGAGATCCTCGCCGCGCTCGACTTCGACCGCGCGGTGGCGCACGGCGGCGCCGACCTCGCCGCCCTCGTCGCCACCGTCCTCGACAACAGCAACCGGCTGCACCACCCGCGCTACTTCGGGCACCAGGTGGCCGTGCCGATGCTGCCGTCCTCGCTCGCCGATCTCGTGCACGGCGTCCTGAACAACGGCATGGCCGTGTACGAGATGGGGCCGGCTGGCACGGCGATCGAGCGCGGGCTCGTCCGCTGGATGCGCGGCAAGATCGGCTGGGGGGACGAGGGCGACGGCATCCTCACCCACGGCGGGAGCCTCGGGAACCTGAGCGCGCTGCTCGCGTGCAGGGAGCGCGTCGCCCCGGGGAGCTTCAAGGCGGGCGTCCCCTCGAACCTCGTCCTGCTCGCCTCGGAGGCCGCGCACTACTCCGTCGCGCGCGCCGCCTCCATCATGGGCCTCGGCGGCGATGCCGTCGTGAAGATCGCCGTGGACGACGCGCTGCGGATCGTCCCGGGGGCGCTCTCGCGGGCGTGCGACGAGGCCGCGCGCGCGGGCAAGCGGGTGCTCGCCGTGGTGGCCAACGCGGGCGCGACGCCGAACGGCGCCTTCGACCCGCTGCGAGAGATCGGCGCGTTCTGCCGGCGGGAAGGGCTGTGGCTGCACGTCGACGGCGCCCACGGCGGGGCGGCGCTCTTCACGGGCCGCTACCGCGAGCTCCTCGACGGCGTCGAGCTCGCCGACTCGATCGTCTGCGACATGCACAAGATGCTCGGCACGTCGACGCTGGCCTGCGCGGTCCTGGTCAAGGACCGCGCCGCGCTCGCCGGCACCTACGAGCAATACGCGCCCTACCTGCACGGCGACGAGGAACGGCAGGGCGTCGACCTGTCGAAGCTCACGTTCGAGTGCACGAAGGCGCAGCTGTCGCTCAAGCTGTTCTTCAACCTCGCCCTCGTCGGCGAGGCGGGCCTCGCCGCCCACGTCGAGCGCCTCTTCGACAGCGCCCGGCGCTTCCACGACCTGCTCGCGCGGCGGCCCTCCTTCGAGTGCTTCGGCGCCCCCCAGGCCAACATCCTCTGCTTCCGGATCGGCCGCGACTCGCAGGCACAGGATCACATCCGGCAGCAGCTCGTCCAGGAGGGGAGCTTCTACGTCACGCGCACCACCCTCCGCGGCGAGTCCTGGCTGCGCCTCGTCATCATGAACCCGCGCACGTCCGACGCGGACATCGAGGCGCTGGCGGCGCGGATCGAGGCGCTCGCGCACGCGCCGGCGCCCTGACGGCCCGCTCTGCCACGCGAGGCGGCCCGTCGGGGATCCGCCGGCGAGCCCGGCGGTCAATGTCCAGGGGGTGAGGGAGGGAGGTGGCCTCGCCTGCCGTGCCGGCGGGGCCGATCGCCGCGAGGGCAGGGAAGGGGATCGCGCCGTGTCGCTCGACGCCGCGGGCGGGGGCAAACCGGAGCCCCCGCCGCGGCGCGGCCGTCAGAGCCCGCGGACCTCGACGTTGATGTTCCGCTGCGGCGCCGACTTCTGGAAGCGCCGGATGAGCTCCACGACGTCGTGATCGACGTAGGACGCCCCCTGGGCGTCCACGACCACGTGCGAGTCGCTCGGGAGCCGATCGAACAGCGCGACGAGCTTGCCCTGGGTGAAGAAGTACGCCTCCTTGTTGAACCGGATCGTCACGCGCGCCCCCTCGTGGATCACGTCGAACACGCGGGACATGTTCGACTTCAGCACGAAGACGACGCCGACCGCGAGGCCGATGGCGATGCCCTTCAGGAGGTCGGTGAGCACGACGGCGGCGATCGTGACCACGAACGGGATGAACTGGCTCCAGCCGAGCTTGTACATCTCGGCGAAGAGCTTGGGCTTCGCCAGCTTGTAGCCGGTCGCGAGCAGGATGGCCGCGAGGCACGCGAGGGGGATGCGCGCGAGCAGCCCTGCCGCGAAGACCACGGCGAGCAGGAGGAGCGCGCCGTGCACGAACGCGGAGATCCGCGTGCGCGCCCCGGAGTTCACGTTCGCGCTGCTCCGGACGATGACCGACGTGACCGGCAGACCCCCGGCGAACCCGGAGACCATGTTGCCGAGCCCCTGCGCGACGAGCTCACGGTTCGGCGGCGACTTGCGCCGCCAAGGATCGATGCGGTCGACCGCCTCCAGGTTGAGCAGCGTCTCGAGGCTGGCGACGATCGCCAGCGTGACGCCGAGCACCCAGACCTCGGGCCGCGTGATCGCCGACCAGTCCGGCAGCTGGAGCGCGCTGAGCAGGCCCTGCGACCCCTCGCCGATGGGCAACGTGACGAGGTGCTTCTGATCGAGGGCGAGCGACGGGACCGCCGCCCGGAACAGCTCGTTGCCCATCACCGCGAAGAGCACGGCGACCAGCGGGGCGGGCAGCCAGGAGATCTTCGCGAAGCGCGACTTCTCCCAGCCGACCAGGATCGCGAGGCTAAGGGCGCTGAGGATGAACGCGCCCCACTCGATCGACTGCATCGCCTGCCCCAGCATCGAGAAGGTGTTCCCGCCGTCCGCCTTGAACGACTCGGAGGCGAAGTTGTCCTTGTCGAAGCCCACGGCGTGCGGGAGCTGCTTCAGGATGAGCAGGACGCCGATGGCGGCCAGCATCCCCTTGATGACCGAGGAGGGGAAGAAGTGGCTGATCGCGCCGGCCCGCAGCAGGCCGAGCCCGAGCTGCAGGACGCCGCCGATCACCACAGCGAGCGCGAAGGCCTCGAAGCTCCGGAGCTGGGTGATGCCCGTGAGCACGATGGCCGCGAGGCCCGCCGCCGGGCCGCTCACGCTCAGCTGGGAGCGGCTCACGAGCGGAATGACGAGCCCGCCCACGATGCCGGCAACGATGCCCGACAGGAGAGGAGCCCCCGACGCGAGCGCGATGCCGAGACAAAGAGGGAGAGCGACGAGGAAGACGACCACGCCGGACGGGATATCGAACTTGAGGTTCGCGGTGAGGCGCGGATCGAGCGGCGGGGCGCCCTCCGCCGCCGGCGCCCCGGAGGGCGCTCCTCCCTTGGCGTCGGCGCTCCCGAGGCTGGGCGCCGCGGCGCCGGCGTGTTCCGACAGGACGCGTGCTTGCATGGCGTTCGATGACTGCATCGGATGGGTCCTCTACAACGTTGGAGTCTTGGGCCAGTGCCTATCGGGCGCTCAGACGGCTCGCCGGAAGACCGTCGTCTCCGGCAGCGCGGACGGCGGCGCCGTCTCGCAGATCGGCGCGAACTGGCCGGTCGCGTGCTCGAACTGGAAGACCTGCCCAGTCTCGATCTTGAAGACCCACGCGTAGAGGGAGAGCTCGCCGCGCGCGAGCCGCGCGCGGACCGTCGGGTGCGTCCGGAGGTTCTCGATCTGAGCGAGGACGTTCTCCTCGACGGTGATCGTCAGCCGGTCCTCCCCCTCGATGTGCGGATAGTTCTCCTGCACCAGGCGGCGCGTCAGCTCCGCGTGCTGGAGCCACGACTTGACCGACGGCAGCTCGTCGAGGCCCGACAGATCGAGCAGCCCGCGCATCGCGCCGCAGAGCGTGTGGCCGCAGACGATGATGTTCTTCACGTTGAGGTGCGAGACCGCGAACTCGATCGCCGCGGACTCGCTGCCGTTGCTGGCGCCGTACGGGGGCACGATGTTCCCCACGTTGCGCACGATGAAGATGTCACCCGGCTCGGTCTGCGTGATGAGGTTCGGGTTGATGCGGCTGTCCGAGCACGTGATGAACAGCGCTTCTGGACGTTGGCCTTTCGCCAGATTACGAAAAAGATCTTGATGCGAACGGCAAACTTCCGTCTGGAACTTGTGCAACCCGTTAACTAGCTTTTGCATCGGACAACGCCTCCCACGGGCTGCGCTGACCTCAGCGCAACCGTGTACGCCGCGCCGGATGAGCGCGGCTGCCTGCGCTACGCCCGTGGGCGCAGCGATCACCATGAACATCACCGAGTCCAGCGTCTCCAGCGCTGCGGCGATCAGCCACAGGCGCGGAGCTAACGGCTCAATTCAGCAGGCGTGGTGGAGGGCGGCGTACAGGAGGGTGAGGGACGGGGGATGTGATGCGGACGGGCCGGAGGTCCGCGACGAGGAGGGCGCGTGACCGCCTCGCCTCAGGGCTCGCCGGGGCGCGCGCCGAGAGAGCGCGGGTCGCCGTGTTGCGGTGCGCCGGTTGCAAGACCTCGAGATCAGCGTGGTCGAGCTCGCTGGCCGCGGCGCGCAACGTTCCCGAAACATGCGCCACGGTCCGTTCAATGACGCTGACATTCCCTCGCACCAGCGTAACGGGCGCCAGCAAGAGCAGGAAGAGCAGCGTGATCCGGGCGGAGAGGGAACGGGGGGCCAGCATCGTACGGTGTGGTGACTCGCCAGTCGGCCGTTCAAACCAGGGCGGCGCCTAGTATATTCCTAAACTTGGCCGCCGGGGTGTGTCGTCGCAAGACGCAACGTGACAAATCGGACCTGTGGCAGAATGCCGCGGTCCAGCACTGCTGCTGCCTACCGCCTGCGCAGGTCGGCTCCGCTTCCTGATAACCGGCGAGCAGGCTGCGTTCAACTACCACCATACGCCGTCACGATGGCGTCACGGACCTCCACCATCTCGCGCTCGCTCGAGTACTTATGACGAGGCCAGAAGAAACCTTTGAGACCGTCCTTCCGCCGGCGCGGGATCACATGGACGTGCAAGTGAGGGACGCTCTGACTGACGCGGTTGTTGATCGCCACGAAGAAGCCGTCGGCTGAGAGCGCCGACTCCACGGCGCGCGCGAGGCGCTGCGCGGTGGTGAAGAGCGGTCCGACGAGCTCTGTGGGGAGGTCGGTGAGCACCTCGACGTGGGTGCGCGGGACGAGCAGGCAATGCCCAGGGAACAGCGGGTGGACATCAAGGAAGGCCAGCGCGTCGGGCTCGTCGAGCACCACGTGGGCCGGCGCCTCTCCCCGGACGATGTTGCAGAAGACACAAGCGCGAGCGGCCACGACGACCTGCGTCATCGATGCCGCAGGGCTCGTCCGGCGTCAAGATGGGCGGCGTCGAGACGGGCTCGCCCGCGGCCCGGAGCGCGCCGGCGTGCCGTCTTGCCGCGTCCTGCCGTCGGGCGCGCGTCGCGCCGGCGGCGGCGGTGCCGGTCAGTGGCCGGCGAGGACGTCGCCGAGGGACCCGTACCCGGTCGACTCGCGCGTCCAGTAATCGAGGATCTTGCCGCCTGCGGTCATCCAGGCCCGGTCGTAGCGGTTGTCCGGCGACGTGATCCGGACGACGTGATCGCCGCCCTGGAACGCCCAGTGCCGGCCCGTGTGGTCGATGTGGTCGACGAGCGCGCCCTGCCGCGTCTTGATGTGGAGCGCGTCGCCAGGCGCATCCCAGGTGCGGTCGATCACCACCTCGTAAACCTGCCAGAGATTGCCGGACGGGAGCACTCCCCAGTCCACGTTGAGCCCCGAGTCGTTCGGGAGCCCGAACACGAAACAGTGTGGAAACTGCCTGGCAGCGTTCCAGAGCTCGTCATTGCGGCTTGCCTCGTGGTGGAGGGTCACGAGGGTGTTGCGCGCGAGCCCGAATCCCTCGTTGTCCCCCGGGCTGTCCCGGGCGTGACAGAAGAGGAACTGGCAGAGCTGGTCGGCCCCCGCGGAGAACCCGACGGTGAGCAGGCCTCGCTGGCGGCGCTCGTGGAGGAGCCGCCCGAACTTGCCGGGCTCTCCGTCGAACCGGGCGCCGAGCTCCTTGTAGCGCCAGAGGCCCGTCGTGCTGTAGCCGCCGCCGAGGATCACCACCTCGGACGACCAGAGGTGGTGCCAGAGGACGTCGACGTCCTGCTTGCGCAGGCCGCTGGTCCAGTAGAAGGGGAGGTGCTCCAGGCCGAAGCGCTCGTAGTGCTGGAAGAACCAGCGGAAGTCCTCGTACGCGACCCGCTGCCCCTCGAGCTCGTCCTCGCCGCGCGGCGGCGACGACATGGGCAGGAACAGGATGCGCTTGTTGTCCTGCCCTCGCAGGGCGCGCTGCACGATGTGGTCGTTGTGGAGGACGTTGCAGCGGCTGTGCGAGCTGTAGATCAGCGCGGTCCCTCTCATCAGGGCGCGCATCTGAGCTGCGCGGAGCGCCCCTCGTCAAGGGGCCGCGCTCCGTCGATCGGGGCGCGTTTCGCCGGCGGGGCCGCCGGCCTCGCCCGGCTGCCGCTTAGCTGCGCTTCATCTGCTGCATCCGGCGAGGGACGGCGCCGGAGCGCATCAGCATCTCGAACGCTTCCTTCTCGAGCATCGGGTGCACGCCGCGGGGCGGGACGCCCATGGGGCTCTTCTTCTTCGTGATGAAGCCGCTCAGGTACTGCGGGTTCATCCCGCTCAGGCTGCGCAGGGTGTTCTTCATCTGCTTCGTGTTGTTCGCCCAGGCGTAGGCGAACGCCCGCGCGCGGAGCAGCTGCGGCTTGAGCTCGGCGAACGCCTCGTCGTTCGGATCGAAGGTCTCGAGCAGGTCGACCGCCTTCGTGGCCTGGCCGGTCCGGGCCCACGCCTCGCCGACGATGGCGGCCATCATGGCGCGGATCTTCGGCTCCTTGTGGCGGGTCATGTCGATCTTGTCGACGAGCGCCCGCGCCTCGTCCGTCTCGCTCAGGATGAGGTGGATCATCCCGCGCTGGGCGCGCGCCTCGTCGGCCATCGGCGCCATCACCTTGTCGAGGTTGATGGTCTCCAGCGTCCGGAGCGCGGCCCGCGGGTCCTCCTGCATCTGGAGCTGCGCCTTCGCGAAGGTCGCGGCAGCGTCGTCCTTCTTGAACTCCGTGTCGAGCTTGGCGATCGCGTCCTTGCGCGCCTCGGCGGTGTCGGCGGTCTGCACGATCTGCGCGACGGCGCGCGTGCGGGTCGCGAAGCGCAGCGCCCAGAAGAGGACGCCCGCGACGATCACCGTGAGGACGCCGGCGACCACCTTCGGCCAGAGCCCCGGGATGGCGAGCGCGATGGCCCAGACGATGAGCGCCGGGATGCCCGCGCGGAGGGCGAGCGAACGGGGGTTCAGCTTGGCGAGCGGGTCGGCCGGGGGCTTGCCACGCAGCGCCGCGATCGCCTGCTCGCGCTGCTGCTTGGGGCTCTGCTTCTTCGGGTTCGGGGTGAGTTTGCCGGGGGTTTTCATCGGGTCGTGGATCGGACGCACCCGCTCCCGCGGGGTGCGGGCTCTCATAGCCGTCTTGTGCAGGAGCGGCCAGCGCCGGCGGGCGGGCGGGGCGGCCCGCCGGACAGGCGGAGGCGGGGCGGCGGCGAGGCCGGCGCCGGGCGGCTCGGCGCCGGGCGGCTCGCGGCTATCCGGGCGCGGGGTCGCCGGGGCGGCGCGGGCCTGCGTCCTCCGCGGAGCCCGAGGCCGGGACCGGCGTTACCGCCGGGCGGACCGTCTCGAAGCCGCGCAGCGGCGGCAGCGGCTCGATCGACGGCGTGGTGAACGGCGCGCCGCGCTGCGGCGGGATCGAGGCCGTCGGGTCGGCGAGGCCGAGCGTGGACTCGCGGAAGTGGAGGAAGATCGTCTGCGCGATCGAGAGGCACGGGACCGCGAAGAGCGCGCCGGTGATCTGGAAGAAGTGCTCGCCGATGAGGAGCGCCAGCACCACGAGCACCGGGTGGATCTTCGCCGCGTCGCCGATGATCTTCGGGTTCAGGAAGTTCGCCTCGAGCTGGTGGATCCCCACGATCCACGCGAGCACGCCCACCGCCGTGCCGAACGACTGGGTGAGGCCGATGGCGACCGCCGGGATCGAGCTCAGGATCGAGCCGAAGATCGGGATCAGCGACATCACGCCCGCGACGATCGAGAGGATCGGCCAGTACTTGAGGTCGAAGAGCCAGAAGCCGATCGCGGAGAGGACGCCGTTCACGAGGCAGATGAGCAGCTGCCCGCGGACGACGCCGGAGAGCCCGCGGTCGAGCCGGCGGAGGAAGCGATCGAACGACTCGCGCGACGTCGGGTGCCAGAGGTCGCGGAAGAAGCGGAGGATCTTCTCGTGCGTCAGGATGATGTACGCGGCGAGCATCAACGTCATGAAGAGGTTGAAGATGCCGCGCGAGATCGCCGTCGCGATCGCCTGGCCGATCCGGAGGACCGTGAGCGAGTTCTCCTTCAGGTAGGAGGCCGCCTTCTCGAACGCCTCCTGCAGCATGGTCGCGCTGGAGAGCGGGTGCTTCGGGCGCGCCTGCTCGATCTGCCAGACGCCGTCGGCCGTCTCGCGGATCTCCACGTCCTCGGCGACCCGCACGTCGAAGGAGCCGTCCGGCCCCGGCGTGATGCGGACCGGCGGGCGGCGGCCCGCGCCCTCGGCGAGGGCGTCGTCGGGCGGAGCGGCGGAGAGATCGTCCGGCGCGGTCACCTCCGGCGCCCGGTCGGGCGGCGCCGGGGGCGGGATCACGACCGGGCGGCCCATCCAGCGGCTGAGCCGCTCGTCGAGCGCGGGCAGGTACTCCTCGCGGAGCCGCGAGGCGAGCCGCGGCGCCTCGACCGCGAGCGCCTTGCCCTCGACGATGAGGCGCGGGACGCTGAGGGCGAAGAAGCCGGCGACGCTGGAGACCGCGATGGCGTAGACGATGAGGATCGCCGCCCACCGCGGGACGCGCGCCCGCTCGATCCGGAGGACCGCCGGCGTGAGCACGTAGGCCACCACGAGGGCGAGCACGAAGGGGAGCAGCACCGCGTGGGAGACGACGAGCAGCGCCGCCGTCAGGACGGCGCTCACCGTCAGGAACACGGTGCGCCGCGACGGGCCCTCGCTCACGTCGCCTCGCCGCGCACGGCCGAGGCCGGGCCGATGTCGCCGTCGATCGACGCGGCCGGGAGGTCGGCGAAGTAGCCGAGCAGGTGGTCGCGGGTCGCCTCGAGCGCCTGCGGGACGACGCGGACATCGGCGAGCACCGGCATGAAGTTGGTGTCGCCGGACCAGCGCGGGACGATGTGGACGTGCAGGTGCTCGGCGATCCCGGCGCCCGCCGCGGTGCCGAGGTTGATCCCGATGTTCATGGCCTCGCACTTCAGCGCGGCGCGCAGGCGGGTCGTCGACTCGCGCACGAGGCGGAAGAGGGCCTCGTGGTCGGCGGGGTCGAGCGCGTCGAGCGAGGCGACGTGCGCGTGCGGGACGATGAGGAGGTGGCCCGACGCGAACGGGTAGCGATTGAGCATGACGAACGCGCGGCGCGTCGAAGCGACGACGAACCGGGAGCGCTGGTCTTGCTCGGAGGCGCGGGGGATGCCGCAGAAGATGCAGTCGGCGTGGCCCTTCGGCGCAAGGATGTACTCGATGCGCCAGGGCGCCCACAGGGGGTTGCCCATGTCGCGGAGACGCTAGCACGGCGGCCGCTCGTCGGGGCCCCGCTCGGCTACGGTGCGAGCGCTGTCCTCGCGCGGCGCGCGCGCCGTCCTCGCGCGGCGTGCCGCCGGGCGTCAGAACTGGATCGGGACCACCGCGAGATCGAGCCAGAGCGAGAGGCCAAGCCCGGCCGAGGTGCCGAGCGCGTCCCAGGCGAGGTCGCGCCAGGAGGGGGTCCCGTACCCGGCGGCGTCGAACGCCTCCTTCGCCAGGCCGACGCCCAGGGCGAGCGCCGCGCCCAGGGCGAGCCGCCCGGGGACCTCGTCGGTCGCGAGCGCCCCGAGCGTGTACCCGCCTCCGGCGAGGGCGGCCGACGCGAAGAAATGGAGCGCCTTGTCGCGGCCGAACCACGGATCGGGCGCGCGCACCAGCGCGCTGGGCGGCGGCGGCGGCGGGCGCCGCGCAGGCAGCAGGCGGGGCGGGGGAAGCAGGCGGGGTGGGGGCAGCGGGGGCGGCTCGGGAGACGAGCAGAGAGGCGGCGCGCGGGGGACGAGGGGCGGCGTGCTCCCCGGGCGGTCGCGGGGGCCGTCGGCCCGCGCGAGCGGCGCGCTGAGCGCGACGGCGACGAGGAGCGGCGCCGCGAGGGAGGTGCACGCACGGGGGCCTCTCATCGCCGACGATCGTCCGCGACCTCGTGGAAAAGGCAAGGCGCGCGGCGCCTCGCGGGACAGCGATCGGCGCGACCCGCGGAATCTCGCGGAATCTCGCGGAATCTCGCGGAACCGAACGCAAAAAGAGAGAGGCGAGGCCCTGGGAAGAGCCTCGCCTCTCGTTCATCGGGTCCACTCGGCGAGCCGGGCTGGACCGGGGCGCCTGCGGCCCGCCGTACCTGACGCGCGACCGGGGCGCACGGGCGCCGTTACAGCGCCCGCGCGCCGGGCGGCGTCACTTCAGGTCGAGCTTGCCGCCGAACTTCTCCTTGATGAGATCGCCGATCGTGCCGGCCACCGGCTTGTCGTCGTCGTCCTTGCGCTTCTGCTGCTGGCGCGCCACCGGCGCGGGGCGCTCCATGCCGATGTTCTTCATCGTCAGGAAGAGCCGGCGGTCGACCGTGTCGAGCGACGAGATCTCGGCCTTGACCTTGTCGCCGACCTTGAGCTTGCCCTCCTCGGGCTCCTGCACGTCGCTCTGCGAGATCAGACCCTCGACGCCCTCGCGCAGCCGCACGAACACGCCGTAGTCGACGATGCTCACCACCTGGGCGTCCTCGATCACGCGGCCGGGCGGGTACTCCTGCAGCATGGTCGGCCACGGGTCGTCCCAGAGCTGCTTGATGCCGAGGGAGACCTTCTTCTCGTCGTGGTTGATCGAGAGGATGATCGCCTCGACGTCGTCGCCCTTGTGATAGAGGTCGCTCGGGTTGTTGACGCGCACCGACCACGAGAGATCGCTCTTGTGGACCATGCCGTCGACGCCCTCCTCGATCCCGACGAAGACGCCGTAGTCGGTGAGCGACCGGACCTTGCCCGCGATCTTGTCGCCGGGGTGGTACTTGTCCGTGAACAGCATCCACGGATCCGGCTCCAGCTGCTTGAGACCGAGGCTGATGCGCTTCGCGCGCGCGTCGACCTCGAGCACCTGGCACTCGAGCTCCTGACCGACCTCGAGGAGCTTCGACGGGTGCTTGACCTTCTTGGTCCAGCTCATCTCGCTCACGTGGATGAGGCCCTCGACGCCCGGCTCCAGCTCGACGAACGCGCCGTAGTCGGTGATCGACATGACCTTGCCGCGGACCTTCTTGCCCGCGGGGTACGCCTCCTCGGCGTGGTTCCAGGGGTCCTCCTGGGTCTGCTTGAGGCCCAGCGAGACGCGCTCGGTGTCCGCGTTGTACTTGAGGACCTTCACGAGGACCTCGTCGCCGACCTGGAACACCTCGCTCGGGTGGTTCACGCGGCCCCACGACATGTCCGTGATGTGCAGGAGGCCGTCGATCCCGCCGAGGTCGACGAAGGCGCCGTACTCGGTGATGTTCTTGATGGTCCCCTTGACGGTCATCCCCTCGGTCAACGTCTCGAGCGTCTTGGCCTTCATCTCGTCGCGCTCGCGCTCGAGGAGCACCCGCCGCGAGAGGACGATGTTGCCGCGCTTCTTGTTGAACTTGATGACCTTGAACTTGTAGGTCTGGCCGATCAGCTTGTCCAAGTTGCGGATGGGCCGGAGATCGACCTGAGAGCCCGGGAGGAAGGCCTTCACGCCGCCGCGGATGGTGACCGAGAGGCCGCCCTTCACGCGCTGGCTGATCGTGCCCTCGATGAGCTCGTCCGCCTCGCAGGCGTTCGAGATCTCATCCCAGACCTTCATCTTGTCGGCCTTCTCCTTCGACAAGGTGACGAGGCCGTCGTCGTTCTCGCGGCTCTCGATGTAGACGTCGACCTTGTCGCCCGCCTTGACGGCGGCCTGGCCCGCGGCGTCCGCGAACTCGCGGAGCGCGATGACGCCTTCGCTCTTGCCGCCGATGTCGACCACGACGGAGTCGCGGTTCACTGCGACCACGGTGCCGGAGATGATCTCTCCTTCACGCGCGAAATCGCCCCCCTCCACGCTCTGTTCAAAGAGCGCGGCAAAGCTCTCCATGCTCGCCCCGGACGAGCCTGCCTCCGTATAGATGTTGCTAGTCATGTTGTTCGTTCTTGTTTCCTTTCCTTCCCTGGGATTCGTCGCAACGGGCGCAGGCGTGGACCCTGGTGCCGCGCACGAGCGGCGGAGGGGAAGGCGCACGCGTACCGATGCACCCAGCCCCTCGGGAGAGGCGAGCCTGTAGTCTGAGGAGGGGCCTCTGTCAATGCAACGACCGAGCCACGCGAGGTTTTTGTCGTTTTCCTGGAAACCAGGCGCCTGCAGGCTGAAGGCGCCGCGGCGGGTTCAGGGGACGGCAGCGTCGGCGCCACCCGCGGCGCGGGCCCGCTGCGCGAGCTCCGCGCAGGCGCGATCGAGGCCCTCGTAGGGCCATCTGGCGCGGATCTCGACGAGCTCTCCCTGCGCCTGGGCCTCGGCGCCGTCGAGCGCCGCCCTCGCGCCCCAGACGTCCGGGAGCATCGCGAGGGCGGGCTTGACGCTGCCGAGCGCCGCCTGCGCGTCGGCGGCGAGCGCCGGCGCGGCCTCGCCGGACACGGGCGCGAGGCGCGCCACGAGCGCGGGCTCCGCGCCGAGGGTCAGGACGCCCGAGGCGCGATCGACGCGGCGGAGCAGCGCCCCGGCCCGCGGCAGCGCGGTGCCAGCCCGCGGCAGCGCGTTGGAGAACTCGCCGGCCGCCCCGGACAGCGCGGCGCGGGTGAGCGCGAAGGTGACCGGGCCCTGCTCGGGTAGATCGAGGCGCCGCCACTCGTCCGACGCGGGCAGCGCGGCCTTCACGATCTCGACGTCCGTGCCGAGGACGAGCGTGCCGTCGTCGGCCTGGCCGATCGCGGCGCTCGGGCCGACGAGGAGCTCGCCGTCGCGGCGCCAGCCGCTCCAACCCTCGTCCCGGGCGACCTTCTCCATGCCCGCGACGAACCGGCCCCTCGGGATGCGCCCGCCTGCGAGCACGACCCAGCTCGCGGCGTCGGTCGAGGCGATCACGATCTCGCGCACGTCGGTGAGGGGATCGAGGCCGGTGGCCGCCTCGATGCGCGCCTTCCGCGGCGAGCCCGCGCGCGCCTCGTCGAGCAGCGGGAAGAAGTGCTGGCGCACGGGGCCGAAGAGCGCGAGCTGGGCGGCCTCGAGGCGGACGACGATGTTCGCGTCGCCGGGGATGTGATCGCGCGCCGTCTGCGCGTAGCGCCAGAAGAAGAAGTAAAGGCCGAGCGCGAGCGCGGCGAGCGCGGCGACGAGCGCGAGGGCGACCGCGAGGCACGCGCCGCGCGGAACGCTGGCCGGGCTGCCCGGGCGCCGCGGGGCGCCGGCGGGATCACGCCCGGGCGGGCCGGGGCTCGCCGCCGCGGGGTCGCCGGCGGCGGGCGCGAGCGCGGGATCGTCGATCACGGTCGGTCGGATCGGTTCTTCGATGAGGGTGTCGGGCATCGGTTCAGCCGGGCGGAGGCCGGGACAGCAGGCCGAGGACGAGGGGCGCAGGGAACAGCCAGCGGAGCTGCACGGTGCGATCGACCTGCTCGATCGAGAGCGCCTTCATGAGGTCTGCGTAACGTGTGTCCTCGACGTTGTCGCGGAGCACCTCGAGGAAGCGGCGCGCGCGCTCGGCGCCGGCCGGCTCGACGCCGACGATCTCGGCGTCCACGCGCACCCCCTCGTCGAGGAGGGAAGCGACGGCGCGGACGCGCTCGACGCCGGCGATGAGCGCGCCGAGCGACGGGAAGCGGCGCGCGAGGTGGGGCGGCAGCCGGCGCGCGCGCAGGTCGAGGCTGACGATCCCCTCGGCGGCCGGGTCGCCGCGGCGCGCGTCGGGGCCGTCGCGAAGGACACGCGCGACGCTGCTCACCTCGACGGGGGACACGAGCGCGACGGCGCGGTCGCCGAGCGCGATGAGGCGCGCCGCGTCCGCGCGCGGGGCGGCGGCGCCGCGGCGGTCGAAGATGGACACGCCGCCGTGCGCCGACGGCACCGCCTCCCAGCGCGCGGGGTCGGGCGCGAGCCCACCCATGCGGCCCTCGAGGACGATCACGCGGTCGCCCTCCTCGAGATCGGCGAGCCGGAGGCCGAGCCAGACGACGTCGGCGCGCCGGAGCGCGGCGTCGAGCGCCGCGTCGGGCGCCTCTGCCTCGCCGAGCGCGCGCTGCGCGAGCTCGTCCGCGGCGGCCCGGCCCAGGCCGGCGCGCATGCGGGCGACGTCGACGCGCACCACGAGATCGAGGTCGGCGGGCAGGAGCTCGGCCGGCTCGATGCGCCGGACGAGCCGCGGGCCGGCGGGGCTCTTCGCGGCGCCCGCGGCGGGGCGCGGCGCGGCGTCCCCGCAGGCCGGGAGCGCGAGCGCGAGCGCGAGCAGCGCCGCGGCGCCGGCGCGGCGCCGGTCAGCCGCCTCGAGCACGGCCCTCCACGAGGAACGCCATCTCGTCGATGATCTCCTGCGGGCTCCGGTGGCCGGAGTCCACGAGGATCGCGTCCTCGGCCTTGCGGAGCGGCGCGACGGCGCGCTCGCTGTCGGCCTTGTCGCGGCGGAGCACGTCGGAGAGCGTCGCCTCGAAGGTGACGGAGAGGCCGCGCGCGACGAGCTCGTCGTACCGCCGCTTCGCCCGGATCTCGGCCGGCGCCGTGAGGAAGAACTTCACCTCGGCGTCGGGGAACACCACGGTGCCGATGTCGCGCCCCTCGAGCACGACCCCGCCCTCGGCGCCGGCCTGCCGCTGCATCGCGAGCAGCGCCTTGCGCACCGCGGGGATGGCCGAGACCCGGCTCGCGCCGAAGCTCATGTCGGGCGCGCGGATCGCGCTCGAGACGTCCTCGCCGTCGAGCCGCACCCGCAGGCCGCTGCCCCCGAGCGGCGGGCTCGGCGGGGCCGCCTCGGCAGGCTCGGCGCCGTCCGCGGAGGGGGGCGCCGTGCTGAACGCGCCGCGCTCCAGCGCGATGCGGCCGCCGATCGCGAGGTCCTCGGCGAGCGCGCCGATCGCGCCGCTCTCGTCCCACGCGAGCCCCACGCGGTGGGCGGCGAGCGCCACGGTCCGGTAAAGCGCGCCCGTGTCGACGAGGAGGTAGCCGAGCCGCTCGGCCAGCCCCCGCGCCACCGTGCCCTTGCCGGCGCCGGCCGGGCCGTCGATGGCGACGCGCAGCCGCCGCACCGCCCCTGGGGTCGGAGCGCGGGGCGCGTCGTCCTTTTCCTGCCGTTCCGTCACGTCTGCTCCTCCTCGCTCACGCCCCCCTGCCACCGTCGACGTCGATCCGCGCGCCGAGGGCGCGCAGCGTCCCGACGAAGCGCGGAAAGCTCGCCGCGATGCAGCCGGCGTCGCGCACGCGCGTGGGGCCGCTCGCGGCGAGCCCGAGCACGGCCGCCGTCATCGCGACGTGGGGGTCGCCGCGGCTGTCGACGTCCGCCGCGTCGAGCGGCCGGTCAGGCCTGCCCTCGACGAGGAGCCCGTCGGGGCGCTCCTCGCAGCGCACGCCGAAGGCGCCCAGCGCGGCCGCCATCGCCGCGATCAGGTCGGTCTGCTGCGCGCGCAGCTCCCCTGCGTCGAAGATCTCGGTGACGCCGCGCGCCCGCGCGCCGAGGCCGAGCAGGATCGGCAGCTCGCCCCGGGAGCGCGACGCGAGCTCGCCGCCGGCGCGCCCGCCGCGCAGGCCGGCAGAGGCCGCGTGGAGGTCGCCGATCGGCTCTCCGAGAGAGTCCTCCTTGACCTCGACGGAGACGCCGCTCCCCATGTCCCGCAGCACCTCGAGCAGGCCGGCGCGCGTCGGGTTGAGGCCCACGCGCCGGGCCGTGACGCGGCTGCCCGGCACGAGCTGGGCGGCGGCGAGGAGGAACGCGGCCGCGGAGAGGTCGCCGGGCACGTCGGCGTCGAACGCCGGGAGCGCGCCGGAGAAGCGGGCCGCGTCGAGGCAGACCATGGCGCCGACCGTGTCGACCGGCACGCCCAGCGCGGTGAGCATGCGCTCGGTGTGATCGCGCGAGACGATCGGCTCGCGCACGAACGTCGGGCCGTCGGCGTAGAGGCCGGAGAGCAACAGGGCGCTCTTCACCTCGTCCCACGCGGCGGGGAGCTCGTGTTCGATCGACGAGAGCACGTGCGGCGCGGGCAGCGGCCCGATCTCGAGCGGCGCCGTGATCTCGCCGATCTTGCTCGGGTCGAGGCGCCCCTCGATGCGGCCGCCGCGGAGGCGGAGCGGCCTCGCGACGCGCTCCATGGGCCGGCGCGAGAGCGACGCGTCGCCGACCAGCCGCGCCGCGAAGCGCTGGGCGACGAGGACGCCCGAGAGGAGCCGCATCGCGGTGGCGGAGGCGCCGCAGTCGATCGGTCCGTCGGGGGCGCGGAGGCCGTCGAGCCCGACGCCCTCGACGACGAGCTCGCCGGGCGATGGCTCCTCGACGCGGACGCCCAGGGCGCGCAGGGCGCCGACGGTCGCGCGGAGATCGTCCCCCAGCGCCCCGGCCCTCACGCGGCTGCGCCCGGTGGCGAGCGCGGAGAGGAGGAGCGCCCGGTGGGCGATGCGCCTGTCCGCGGGGACCGGCACGCTCCCGATGAGCGGTCGCTCCGCGGGGTGGACGATCAGATCGGGCACGTGCTGCCGTGTAGCAGAACGGCGGCGGCGGGCACAGCGAACGGGCAGGCGTGGTAGGGAGCCGCCGCCCGCGCTCCGCGGCCTGGCCGCGGCGCCGAGGCGCGAGCGCGCGCCGTCGCCTCGCCGGACGGCGGCGCTCGTGTGCGAGGCGCGGGATGTCTGCGCGGAGGTGCCGACCGGGGCGGCTTCGGGGTAAGGTCGCCCGGCATGATAGGGACGGCGGACGCCCGCGTCAGCGCGGCGCGGGCGGCGCCGGCCGCTCGACGAGAAGCTCACGGGCCCTGGAGGCCAGGCTGGTCCTGGGATCCGGGGCTCGATCAAGTGGAGATCCACACATGTTCGTTCAGTCGAACCGCTGGCAGGGTGGCTACCTCGACTACCACCTGCCGGCGGGTCAAGTCCGCGTCCGTGTCCGTTGCTACTGGCCGCTCCGGCGGCTCGACGACGTCCACCTCGCACAGCCCCGGAGCCTTCGCCGGATCCTGAACTACGTCGTCGAGGTGGGCCCGCGGATCACCGCGAGGAAGATCCGGTCGCGGCTCCGGGAGCGAGCGCGCGACGAGCGGGTCATCGCCGTCGGGATCGGCGAGATCGTGGAGGGCCGCACGCCGGACCTCGGCCCCGGCGACGCCGTGATCTTCGTGGCCCCCTCGCACCCCGCCTGCGTCGAGCGGCTCGCGCTCCCCCCCCGAGCTCGTGGCCCGCGCGCCGCGCGAGCTCCTCCTGCCGTACGCGGGCTCGGACGGCGTCTTCCTGTACACGCGGCCCCCGGAGGCCGGCGTCGATCCCTCGGACATCGCGGGGTGGAGCCCCTTCTCGGGCGAGGTGCTCGGCGATCGGGCGGCGCCGCTGCTCGAGTGGGCGAGGGGAGCGCTCGCCCGCCTGGATCCGACGGCCATGCGCAAGCTGCCGCTGCCGGAGCCGAGCCCGGTGGCGGAGCGCTCGCCGCGCGCGCCGGGGACCGAGCGCGGCGCCAAGTCGGCGGTGCTCTTCGGGCTCGGGCACTACGCGAAGACGAACATCCTGCCCAACATCGATCCGCGCCTCCACGTCCGCGCGATCCACGAGATCGACCCGACGCAGATCGGCCCGGTGCAGCCCGCCGACGTCGCCTACGACACGAGCGGGAGCCCGCGGCCCGAGCAGGACTACGATGTCTACTTCATCGCCGGCTACCACGCGACGCACGCGCCGATCGCCGCGCACGCGCTCCGGCGCGGCGGCTTCGCGGTGGTCGAGAAGCCGCTCGTGACGACGCGGGCGCAGCTCGACGAGCTGCTCGACGCGTGCCGCGCGCACCCGGGCCGCCTCTTCGCCTGCTTCCACATGCGCTACAGCGCGCTCTGGGACCTCGCGCGCGAGGACCTGAAGCTCTCCCCGGGGCAGCCGGTCCACTACAGCTGCATCGTCTACGAGGTGCCGCTCGTGCGGCGGCACTGGTACGAGTGGCCGAGCTCTCGCAGCCGCATCGTCAGCAACGGCTGCCACTGGCTCGATCACTTCCTGTTCATGAACGGCTTCTCTGCGCCCGTGCGTCGCCACCTCTTCCGCGGCGCGAACGGCGACTTCCACGTCAGCGTGCAGCTCGAGAACGGCGCCGTGTTCAGCATGGTGCTGACCGACGTGGGCAGCCGCCGGATCGGCGTGCAGGATCACATCGAGCTGCGGGCCGGCGGGACGACGGTCCGCGTCGACAACGCGAGCCGCTACGTGGCCGAGGACGACCACCGCGTGCTCCGCGTGGCGCGGATCAACAAGACGGAGAGCTACGAGAGGATGTACCGCTCCATCAGCGAGAAGATCCTGCGCGACGAGCCGGCCGACCCGATCGCGTGGATCGAGCGGAGCACCTCGTTGATGCTCGATCTGGAGGAGATGGTCGCGCCGGCGACCGCGGCCGCGGCGTCCGGCGCGGCGAGCCGGCCGGCGGGGGGCGGTCTGGTCCACCGCGACGCGGAGGACGCCGCGGCGAACGGACGAGCTGCTAACATCGAGCGGAGCGATGGCTGAGGGGGGCTAGAGGAGCTTCGTCCGGAGGCGCGTCGCGCGATCGCGAGGAGCCATGGAGCCGATCAAGCTGGAGCACGGACCGTCGGAGGAGCGCCTGGACAAGCTCGGGGCGCGTGGCTGGCCCATCTGGACGAAGGAGGTGTCGACCTTCTCCTGGCACTACGACGAGCCGGAGACCTGTTACCTGCTCGAGGGCGACGTGATCGTGACGCCGGCGTCGGACCAGGGCGCGCCGGTGCACGTCCAGGCCGGGGATCTCGTGACGTTCCCGGCCGGGCTGAGCTGCACCTGGGAGGTCCGCTCCCCGGTGCGCAAGCACTACCGCTTCGGCTGATCGCGCGGCGCGCCGCCCTCGGCTGCGTCGCGCGCCAGCGCGCCGGCGTGCAGGGCGCGCACCTCGTTGATGGTGCTGGCCTCGGCGGCGGATTTGTCGCTGCGGTAGCGCTTGACGCGCGCGAACCGGAGCGCGACCCCGCCGGGGTACTGGGGGCTCGCCTGGACGCCGTCGAAGGCGACCTCGACGACGAGCTCGGGCCGCACGTAGACGGTGTGGGCGTCGCGGGAGATCTCGAGCTCGAGCAGCTGCTTCGTTTGCCAGGCGAGCATCTCGTCGGTCATGCCCTTGAAGGTCTTGCCGAGCATGACGAAGGCGCCGGAGGCGGGGTCGCGGGCGCCGAGGTGGAGGTTGCTGAGCAGCCCGCGGCGCCTGCCGCTCCCCCACTCGACCGCGAGCACGACGAGGTCGAGGGTGTGCGCGCATTTGACCTTGAGCCAGGAGCTGCCGCGGCGCCCGGCCTCGTAGGGCGCGGCGAGCGCCTTGGCCATGACGCCCTCGTGGCCCCGGGCGATCGCGTCGGCGAAGAAGGCCTCGGCCTCGGCCACGGTCGGCAGCTCGATGCGGGGGACGCGGAGGGATCGGTCGAGCACCTGCCGGAGGGCGGCGGCGCGCTCGCGGCCCGAGCGGTCGAGGAGGTCCTCGCCGTCGACGTGCAGCGCGTCGAAGAAGAGGGCGCGCAGCGGCAGCTGGGCGCGCAGGGCGGCGATGTCCTGGGTGCGGCCGAAGCGGCTCATGGTGACCTGGAACGGGTGGGGTCTCCCGTCCTCGCGGAGCGCGATCGCCTCGCCGTCGAGCACGAGCGATCGGGCGGGGAGCGCCCGCACTGCCTCGACGATCTCGGGGACCGCCTTGGTGACGGGGTTGAGGCTGCGGCTGAAGACGCGGACGTCGTCGCCGTCCTTGTGGACCTGGACGCGGGCGCCGTCGATCTTCCACTCGAGGGCGACGGTGCGGAGCTCGCCGAGGGCCGAGGCGATGTCGTCGGCGGCCTGTGCGAGCATGGGCTGGATGGGGCGGAGCAGCTGGAGCGAGAAGCGCTCGAGGCCGGCGCCCCCCTCGAGGAGCGCGGCCTTGGCGACCTCGGCGGCGTCGCCGGCGAGCATGACGGCGCGCCGCAGCGAGGCCGGGGGGATCGACGCGGCGCGGGCGACGGCCTCGACCATGACGGCCTCGAGGGCGCCCTGGCGGAGCTCGCCGATGAGGAGTCGGGCGAAGAAGTCGCGCTCGGCGTCGGTGGCGCGGGCGAGCAGTCGTCCGAGCGCGGCGCGGCGCGTCGCGGCGGAGCCGGGGCCCGAGGTGCCGGCGATTTCCGTGAAGATCGCGTCGGCCTCGGGGAGGTTGAGCTCGGGAGAGACGGCGGGGGGGGCCGGCGCGGCGGGCCTCGGCGATCATCGCCGGGCCGAGGCCGATCCGGCCCTGACGGAGGCGGCCGGAGAGCCAGTCGACGCCGATCTCCACCTCGTCGGGGGAGAGGCGGCGGAGCACGTCGGCGAGCGCGCTGATCTTCTCGAGGCGGCTCGAGGTCGTGGCGACACGCTCGGAGGTGGCGACGAGGTCGGAGACGAGCACGCGGGCATCCTACCCTGGGTCCTTCGGGGCGCACGCTTCATGATGGGGTGGGGGGGAGGAGGGGGTCGTGGGGGCGGGGCGGCGGGCGCGCTCGTGAATCGCTCTTCGCGGGGCGCGGCGTGGGGGGCGCAGGGGAGAGTGGGGGCTCGGCCGTGAGGGGGAGTTGGGGGAGCGGAGTTGGTGTTGGTGGGGAGGGCGAGGAGGGGGGCAGGAGCGGGGGAGTGGCGAACTGGCTCCTTTGCTGGACGGGCCCCGGGGCACGTGAGTTGGTGGGCCCTCCGTCCGTCGCCTCTCGCCTCTCGCCTCTCGCCTCTTTCGTCTTTCGTCTTTCGTCTTTCGTCTTTCGTCTTTCGTGAACGTCTTTCGTGAACGTGAACGTGATCGCTCTCATCTCGTGCTCAATATGATCGTTCACGTTCACGTTCACGAGGACGATCACGAGAGACGAGAGACGAAAGAGGGGAGACGAGAGACGAAAGAGGGGAGACGAGAGACGAAAGAGGGGAGACGAGAGACGAAAGAGGGGAGACGAAAGACGAAAGAGGGCAGATGGGAGACGGCAAGCGGGTTGCGGTGCTGCCACAGCCATGGTGAGCCGGCACCCAGTCGGGAATCCCCTCACGCCGCCTCCCCCGCCGCCGGGACCCTTGCTCCACGCGCTCCCCCGCACGACGAGCCACCTCCCGCAGCAACGGACCCCCATCCCTCAGGCCGCCGCGGCCCTCCGCCGACGACTCTGTCGCGCCCGCTCCCCGACCCCGTCATCGCTCCGTTTAGTTGACCTCCGCCGCGGGCCTTGATACCGGGTTGGCTGTCAGCGCGCCGTGGGCAGGTGAACACGGCGGGCGGGCGCAGTTTTCCTCAACCCCAGCTCAGGAATACCGCCCTCCGCCGCAAGACCGCTGCATTTCTGGTCTTGGAGGCAGCTGGCTTGGTTTTTGCGCAGCGCACCTCGGGCAGCTCTGCTGTACCAGAAAAGCGCTGGCGTGGTGTTGATTTCCGCACGGGAAGGCGACGGAGGTTCTTCGATGGTGGAGCGGCAAGTCCGGAGGCGGGTCGGCGTCGTGATGGGCGGCTCGTCAGGCGAGCGCGAGGTGTCCCTGCGCTCGGGCGCGGCCGTCGCCGAGGCGCTCGAGGCACGCGGGTACGATGTTGTCCGGATCACGCTCGGCGACCGGTTCGGCACGGAGCTCTGCGCCACGCTGCAGCGGGCGCGGCTCGACGCGGCCTTCCTCGCGCTGCACGGACGGCTCGGTGAGGACGGGTGTGTGCAGGGCGTCCTGGAGCTCGCCCAGATTCCCTACACGGGCTCGAGCGTGCTCGCGAGCGCGCTCGCGATGGACAAGCTCAAGGCGAAGGAGATGTTCCGCCTGCACAACGTGCCGACGCCGCCGTACTACACGGTGGGAGCCGACCAGGACCTCGACGCGCTCGACGCCGTCCACGGCTCCTTCGGGTTCCCGGTCATCGTGAAGCCGCGCGGCGAGGGGTCGAGCCTCGGCGTGACCAAGGCCGGGTCGCTCGAGGAGCTCCGGGACGCGCTCGCGCTCGCGTTCGAGTTCGACGACGCCGCCATCGTGGAGCGGTTCGTCTCGGGGACCGAGGTCAACGTGGGCATCCTGGACGGGAAGGTCCTCGGCGCGATCGAGATCGTCCCGAAGAAGGGGCTTTACGACTACGAGGCGAAGTACACGCCGGGCATGACCGAGTACTTCATGCCGGCGCGCCTCCCGCCGACCCGCTACCGCGGGATCCTCAACCTGGCGGAGCGGGCGGCCCAGGCGATCGGGTGCAGCGGCGCGGTGCGCGTGGACCTGCTCGTGACGGGCGGAGAGAACGAGTACGTGCTCGAGGTGAACACCCTGCCGGGCATGACCCAGACGAGCCTCCTGCCGAAGATCGCGGCGGCGGCAGGCTACGAGTTCGGCGACCTCTGCGAGGCGATCCTCGCGAGCGCCCGGCTGCACCAGCCGGTGCGGCGGCGCGCGCCGGCGGCCTCGGAGCTGCGGCTGAACGACCGGGGGCAGGCGGACAAGCGGCTCCGGCTCGTGAAGTCGGCGGGCTGAGGGCCGGTCCCGGGGGATCCTGCGTCAACGGCAGATCCGCTCGACGGTCGAACAGCTCCTCCGACAAGGGCTGTATCGCGCGTGATGGAGACGGCCCGAGCGCCGTCTCACACCATCGACGTGCAGATCCCCACCTGGGGATGATAGACACCCACCCTGCGCTTCCCCCTCCGCGTCTCCGGCGTGACGAGGACGACCATGCCCTTGACGAGCGGCGCCTCGGCGCGAATCCGCACGTGCGCGCCGGAGACGACGACGTGCCAGATCTTCACCGTGCTGAACCTCGTCACGACGACGCTGTCGTAGATGTGCGCGGCGGACGGCGCGCCGCGGAGCGCGACCTGGCAGGCCGCATAACAGCCGAGCGCCTGGTACAGCAGCAAGAACGGCACGGTCGCGACCGAGAGCCAGAGCGCCGTCGCGGCGAACTCGACGTGCAGGTAAAACCAGGCGACGACGAGGAAGCCGGCCCAGAGCAGCAGCGTGGCGCCGAGCCCGGCGAGCTGGTGCCGGGCGTGCCTCAGGGCCGCCCACCCCCGCGGGGGCGGGTCGCGAAGCTCGTCGGGCAGCTGCGTCAGGTCGAGCGGCTTCATCGCAGGGCGCGACATACCCTCGCACCTGGCGGAGCTCAATGAGGGCGTGCGCGAGACGGCGCGCGAGCAGGCCGTGGGCGCGCACGGCGGCGCCAAACACGCCCTGTGCACCGGCGACCCCTGCCCGCCGCCGCACAGGGCGCCAGCCCGCTCCGCCCGGAGCCCGGCGCCTCGCCGATCTGCCCTGGAATCCCGGCCGCGTTCGCGCAGGATCAGCGGCACCATGACCACCCTGCGCAACCGCAAGATCGTCCTCGCCTCCCGGCCGGCCGGCGAGCCCAAGACCACCGACTTCTCGCTGATCGAGGAGGAGCTCGCCGCGCCCGGCCAGGGACGCGCGCTGCTCCGCACCCTCTACCTCTCGCTCGATCCGTACATGCGCGGCCGCATGAGCGCCGGCGCGTCCTACGCGCCGCCGGTCGAGATCGGCAACGTCATGGTCGGCGGCGCCGTCAGCGAGGTGCTCCAGTCCGACGTCGCCGGCCTGTCGCCGGGCGACATCGTCGAGGGGCGGACCGGCTGGCAGGCGCACGCGATCTCCGATGGAAACGGGCTGCGCAAGGTGGACCCCGCCCTCGCGCCCGTCTCGACCGCGCTCGGGGTGCTGGGCATGCCGGGCATGACGGCCTACTCCGGGCTGCTCACCATCGGCCAGCCAAAGCCGGGCGAGACCGTGGTGGTCGCGGCGGCCTCCGGGCCGGTGGGCGCCACCGTGGGACAGATCGCCAAGATCAAGGGCTGCCGCGCGGTCGGCGTCGCCGGCGGGCAGAAGAAATGCGACTACGTGGTGAACGAGCTCGGCTTCGACGCCTGCATCGACCACCGCCGCCCCGACCTCGCCGAACGCCTGAAGGAAGCCTGCCCCGGCGGGATCGACGTGTACTTCGAGAACGTCGGCGGCGCCGTGCTGGAGGCGGTGCTGCCCCTCCTGAACCCCTTCGCCCGCGTGCCGATCTGCGGCCTCATCGCCCACTACAACGACACCGCCCCGCCGCCAGGGCCAGACCGGCTGCCAGGCCTGATGATGCTCGCGCTCACGAGACGCCTGACCCTGCGCGGCTTCATCGTCGGCGACCTCGCCGCGGAACGCCCCGACTTCTTTCAGGACATGAGCCGCTGGATCCACGAAGGCCGCCTGAAGTACCGCGAAGACATCGTCGAGGGCCTCGAGAAGGCGCCCGAGGCCTTCATCGGGCTGCTCAAGGGTGAAAATTTCGGCAAGATGCTGGTCCACGTCGCGTCCTGACCGGTCACGTCCTGACCGCCGCAAGGCAAGGACTCCAGGACCGACGTGGCACGCTGGCACACTGGCACACTGGCACTCGTGCGTGCGGGCTGGCACCAACCACCGGCGTCGAACCCTCCTGCGCTGCCCGCCCCACCGCCGTCTCACACGCCTGCGCAAAGCCTCGCAAACTCTCACGTTTTCAGGGCAACCGGCTGTGGGTACAGCCGTCCAGGACGGCAAGCCTGCACGAGGGCGTCGTGTGGTGCATTACTTGCTTAAGAGTGCTGCATAAGTGGGTGGCACGACACATCAGGCGCGGGGGTGGTCGACCCGTGCGGAGAGCGTTGGGGGCGAGCGGCCGCGCCCCCGCGGAACAAGGCTTCTGTTTCGGCCCGAGGCTCCGGAGGATCACCATGCTTGCGACTGCGACCGCGTATTCTGCCGTTCCGTTGACGCCCGAGCTGGCCTCGGACGTCGACACCCATCGCTGGCAGAGCCAGGCGTGCGCCGCGATCCAGCGTGCCCTCGATGTGCACATGCCAGAGGAGCTGCCGGAGTGGCTCGCTCGCTACGAGCGTGTCGGTGAGCGCGATCCGTTCCTGTGGCGCTGGACGCTCCGGGCGATGCAGATCACGACGCTCAGCTCCGTCGCGCCGGAGCTGCGCGGGGCGGTGGCCATGACCAAGATGCTGGGGGTGATGTTCTCCGTGCTGCTGGAGGACATCGCCGGCGTCCTCCAGGACCGCGAGATGCTGGAGCTCTGCCTGAAGAGCCCGGGCTCGGCCGCCGAGGAGAGCGCGCGCGAGCGCGAGCTCGACGAGGGCGCCCGCGAGTACATCGCCTTCGCCCGCGAGGTCGCTCGCGAGATGGAGCGGCGCGCGCGCGCCCTGCCGCGCTGGGACGAGCTGGAGGAAGTGTTCCAGTACGACCGCGACCAGATCATCAACACGATGCGCTACGCGGTGCTGGTGAACAGGCACCCTGGCCTGATGAACCTGGTCGAGAGCGAGCTCTATCAGCCGCACAGCACACACATGATGCTCTCCTGCACCATCGACCTGATGGCCTCGCCGGGCTTCGACGCCGAGGAGCTCGGCCTCGCGCGCGAGGCGATGTGGCACGCGCAGCGCATGGGCCGCATCGGCGACCAGATCTCGACCTGGGAGCGCAAGATCAAGGAGTCGGACTTCGCGTCCGAGGTGGTCGCGCACGCGCTGCGCCGCGGGATCATCCAGGTGGACCAGATCCGGCGGGGCGAGCGGGAGAGCGTGCTCGCGGCGCTCAAGCAGCACGACGTGGAGCGCTATTTCCTCGAGGAGTGGCAGCGGCTGCACGGCGAGGTCGCCGTGCTGGCGCCGCACCTCGCGACCGTGGATCTCCACCAGCTGCTCGCCGGGATGGAGGAGCTGATCCAGCTGCACGTCGCGAGCAAAGGGCTGCGGTGAGGGCGCTGCGCCGCCGGGCAGGCGGGTGGGATCACGGCGCGAGGATCAGCGCCCCTCCCGGCGGGACGCGCAGCGAGAGCGTCCCGGCCGCGGAGACCGCCGCGCTGCCGCCGCCGAGCGCGTCGGTGAGCGCCGTGCCGGACGGGAGGCCGAGCGCCGCCGCGACCTCGACCTCGATCTCCTGGGCTTCCCCCGCGCGCGTGAGCGCCACGACGGCGGACCTCCCGGGGTCGAGCCGGCGGCCGAAGACCAGCGTGTCCTCCGTGGCGGCGAGGTTCACGTAGGCGCCGCGACGGAGCGCGGGGATGCGCCGCCGGGCGGCGCCGAGCGAGCGCACGTAGTCGAGGGTCTCGCGCTCGTCGGCCGTGAGCTCCTCCTCTGAACGCCACAGGCTGCGGTTGTTCGGATCGGCGCCGCCCCACTCACCGTACTCGTCGCCGTAATACAGGAGCGGCGCGCCGGGCAGGCCGAGCAGCCACGCGGTCGCGAGGCGCACCCGGGCGTAGACCTCCGGCGACTCCGGCGCCTCCGCGACGTCCGTCCACTGGCGGCCCGGGACGTCGCGGCCGCGAGACGGCGAGTTGCCGAGGTAATCGGCGAGCGTCGCGAACCGGGGGGTGTCGTGGCTGCCGAGATAAGGCGTCATGATCGCGCCCTCGGGCCACCGCCGCTGGCCGTGCTCCGTCCAGTACGCGGCGTGCAGCATGCCCCTGTCGCCCCAGGCGAAGGTGCGGTACGAGACGCCGTGATAGAGGACGAAATCGAACTGACCATCCAGGCCGAAGGGGCCAATGTACTTCGCGATGGTCCCGTAGTTCTCGTCGTTGCACGGATCGGCGCAGTCGTTCCAGCCCATCGCCGTCTCGCCCATCAGGAAGTAACGCGTCCCGGCCGGCTCGAACGTCTCCCGGACCTCCGCGGCGAGGTTGCGCGTTGCGATCTCCTCGACGTGCTTCACGGCGTCGACGCGGAGCCCGTCGAGATCGAACTCGTCGAGCCAGTACATCGCGTCCTCCACGAACGCGGCGTTGGCCTCGGGCACCGTGTGATCCACGTCGGGGAGGTAACCCGCGAACATGCAGTCGAGCGCGTGCGACGTCCAGTCGCAGCCGTCCGTGCCGCAGACGCACCCCGTCCTGAACCACTCCGGGTGTGACGCGACATACTCGTGCTCCTCGTGGACGTGGTTCACCACGAAGTCCTGGAGCACGCGGATGCCGTGGCGGTGCGCCTCGGCCACCAGCGCGCGGAGCGCCGCGGCGCCGCCGAGCCGCGGATCGACCTCGCGCGCCTTGATGGGCCAGTATCCATGATACCCGGTGACCTGATGGACGCCGTCGCCGGCGAGGTAGGCGCCGGCGGGGTTCTCCTGGAAGGGCGTGAGCCAGATGGCCCGCACGCCCAGCGCGTCGAGCGTGCCGTCCTCGATGCCCTGGCGGAGCCCCTCGAGATCCCCTCCGGCCCAGTCGCCCCGCGGATCGGCGCCGGGCGTGGGCGGCGCGTTCAGGTCGGGATCGCCGTCGCGGTAGCGGTCGGTGACGACCATGTAGATGAGCGCGTCCTCCCAGGAGAACGGCTCGGCCTCGACCCAGAAGACCAGCCGGAGCGGCTCGCCGGCGCGGCCGTTCCGGGTCGCCGCGCGGACGGTGACGCGGTGCTTGCCGTCGGCGAGGCCTTCGAGGGCGATCTGGACGTCGCCGGAGGGGTCGACCGAGAGCTCCTGGTCGGTGAGCGGGCGTGTCGCGCCGTCCTGGTCCTGCAGCGTGGCCTCGAACGCGGACGTGTCGGGGCCCGCGCCCTCGATGCCGTCGAGGTAAACGAGGTGCGCCTCGAAGGAGCCCTGGCCGGGGGTGATCCGGGTCGCCTGGCTCGACGCGACCGAGAGGACCGGGAGGCGGCAGTCCGGGACCTTGACGGCCGAGTTCTCGACGCCGCCGACGTACTTCCGGCGCGCCGCTGCCGGGTCGAGAGCCCAGACGAGCTCGCCGCCGGACCGGTAGGCGAGCTTGTAGGCGTGGAGGCCCGGAGGAAGAGCGAGGGTGGCGGCGAGCTCGCCGGGGGTGCTGGTCTCGATCATCTCCGGGGCAGAGGAGAGGTCGAAGCCGTTCCACTCGCCGGGGACGAGGACTTCGGTGGCTCCCGGGGGTGGGCGGAAGGTGAAGGTCGTCGGGCAGAGGATGTCGTCCGGAGGGTCGGGGTCGGCGACGCCGCCGGCGCCGCCGTTGCCAGGGGCAGCGCCGCCGGTCGATGGGATGCCGCCAGCGCCGCCGTTGCCGCCGCCGCCTGTGGTTGTGGCGCCGGGGGGGACTTGGCCAGAGTCGGGAGCGCTGTCGCCGCACGCGAGCGGGAGGAGAGGGAACAGCACGGCGGAGACGGCGGCTATCAGGAAGGAGGGGGGGCGGGACGACATGGGATCGAGCAGTATCCGATCAGGGGAGCCGTGTCAGCGCGGTCGGGCGACCGGTTGGCCTGTTCCGTCTGGCCTGTTCCATCCTACGTCTTACGTCTTACGTCTTACGTCTTTCGTCTTTCGTCTTTCGTCCTTCGTCCTTCGTCCTTCGTCCTCGTGAACGTCCTCGTGGTCGTGAACGTGAACGACATGATCGAGGAGAGCCATACGCTCAACTCGCCACAGGAGCTCCTATAGTTGAGAGAAGGAAGAACGGCCCCAATCGAGAAGAATGAAATGAATCGATCACGTTCACGTTCACGAGGACGTTCACGAAGATGAAAGACGAAAGACGAAAGACGAAAGACGAAAGACGGGAGACGAAAGACGGGAGACGAAAGACGGGAGACGAAAGACGGGAGACGGGAGACGGGAGACGAGGTGCTCCCGAGCTCCAGCCCTGAACCGCCCCCGCCCTTCAAGGTTCCCGGGCAATTCCCCCCGGTCAGGTCGGGCAGCTATCCTCCCAGCGGCTCCTTACTCCGGCCCTCTCCAGCAAGATACTGCCTCAAATGCCGCCGGAGAGAGACCCGCGTTATCCCAAGCGCATTCGCCGTGCGCGTGACATTCCCACCCTGCGCGGCGTAAACCGCGAGGATGTGGCGACGCACGGCCTCCCCCAGCGACGCGCTGCCGCGCGCCGGCGGCGACGGCCGCCCCCCCACCCCCGCCGCACCCCCCCGCAACATCGCCCCGATCTCCGGCGGAAGGTGCTCCACGTCGAGCGGCGCGCCATTGCCCACCAGATACGCGCGCTCGACCACGCTCCGGAGCTCGCGGACATTCCCCGGCCAGGAGTACGCCTCGAGCTGCGCAAGCGCGCGGGGCGTGATCCCCCCGCACGGACGCCCCGCCCCGGCGGCCTGGCGCTCCAGGAAGTGCTCGACGAGCCTCCGCACGTCGCCGTCGCGCTCGCGCAGCGGAGGAAGCGTCAGGCCGAGCACGCCGACGCGCCGGCGGAGATCGTCGTGCAGCACGCTCTCCCCGACCGGAGCGGAGAGATCACGGCTCGTGGCCGCAATGACACGCACGTCCGCAACCACCACGCCCGCGCCAGAGGACCGGCAGAACGGCGCGCCGTCGAGCACCGCCGCGAGCCGCGGCTGGAGATCGCGCGGGAACGCGCCGATCTCGTCGAGGAACAACGTGCCACCCCGCGCGAGCTCGAGCAGCCCGGGGCGCGCCGCAGGCTGCCCGCCAGCGCAACCCTCCACGCCGAAGAGCTCCTCCGCGAGGCCAGCAGCCGGCAGGCGGGCCACGTCCACCGCCACGAACGGGCCGCCGGCGCGCGCGCTCGAGGCATGTAGCAGCCGCGCGCACAGACCCTTGCCCGTGCCAGGCTCGCCCGCGAGGAGCACCGGCGCGCGCTCGTGCTCCGCGAGCCGCCGCAGCTGCTCCATCGCCCGCACCCAGCGCTCCGAGGCGCCGACGAGCCGCACCTCGCTGTCATCCTCGATCCAGAGGACGCGCGTCATCCCGCTGCCGAAGGAGCGGAGGTGATCCGTGCGCCGGGAAGCGGCTGCGCTTTCTTCCACATCGCATCTCCACGAGTCGCGGGCAGACCGCGAGCGACGCGCCTGCCATGTCCACGTTGCCGTGCTGTCTCCAGCGTGTCTTCAGCGATTCTCCAGCATGTCTCCAGCGTGTCGTCAGCGGTTGTTCAGCGGTTGTTCAGCGCTTTTCGAGTGTGTCCTGGGCGTGTTCGGCGCGTGTCTTCACGCGCGTCGTCAGCGCAGGAGGGGGCCCGGAAGCCACGAGCGCGCCGACCAGGGAACGGCGACCAGGCGAGCGACGATGGATGGCACAGGCCGGATGATCTCACCCGGTCGGCGACATCGACTCTACCGCGAACCCCGGTGCGGCGGAAGGGAGATCCCGATGGCGCGCCGCCGGTGGAGCGCGGACCGAGCGGCCGGGAAAACTACGTGCTCAAAATTTGTTCGTGCGCGCGGACCTGGGTTAGTCGACCCGTGTACCCGAAAGGAGAGACGACGAGATGACCTCGAAGCGCAAGACCCCGGCCCGCCGAAAGACCACCCAGGCCCCGAGCCAGCTCGACGCCCAGGTCGCCGCGGCCGCCCCGAGCGCCGCGCAGCCGGAGAGCGCGGTCTCCGCCCCTGCCGCTGTCAAGATGCCCTCTCCGGCCCCGGCGCGCGACAACTCGCCGAGGCCCGCGCGCGAGGGCGCGCCGAGGATCGGGGGGCTGTCGCGCGAGGAGCGGCATCGCCTGATCGCCAAGGTGGCCTATGGATATGCCGAGAGGGCCGGCTTCCGGACCAACCCGGTTGAGGACTGGCTGAACGCCGAGCGAGAGGTCGACGCGCGGCTCGAGCGCCTCGCGAGCTGAGAGCCACCGCGGCGCCCGGACACGCCCGGCGCCGCCCCCAGCCCCTCGGAGACCCGACAGCACACGAGCCGCGCCCACGCCCGGCCCCCACGGAGGCCGGGCAGCGCAGACCGCGCGACCGACCAGCGCGGCCCCAGCAGAAATGTCCGCCGGAGGACGCGGCGCCCCGGTGGGCTCCGCCCCGCCCGCGGGAGGATCCGGGGCGCAGATCGGCCGGCGCTCTCGGCCGTACGACCGCCAGCAGAGACCACGAGGATCGTGGCGGCGCCGCCAGATCGGTATCCTCGTGCCGCACGTGGGTGGTAAACCCACGGAATCGCTGTCCCCTCGGGCGCTCGTCGCCTGGACCGCGAACGCCTGCACGCCGATACTTGCGCCATGCATTCCGGTCACGTCATCGCCAACCGGTTCCAGCTGGAACGCCTCGCGGGGTCCGGCGGGATGGGCGCGGTGTGGCGGGCCGTGGACCGGCAGAGCGGCCAGGTGGTCGCGCTCAAGGTGATCTTCAACCAGGGCAGGGAGCACGTCGTGCGCTTCCAGCGGGAAGCGCGCCTGCTCGCCGAGCTCGAGCACCCCGCCGTCGCCCGCTACATCGACCACGGCGTCACCGCGGACGGGCTCTACTACCTCGCCATGGAGTGGCTCGAGGGCGAGGACGTCGGCGCCCGCCTCTCGCGCGGCCCGCTCGGCATCGAGCCGAGCCTGATGCTCGTCGGCCGCGTCGCCGAGGCGCTCGCCGCCGTCCACGCGCGCGGCATCGTGCACCGCGACCTCAAGCCGACCAACGTGTTCCTCCCCGAGGGCGACATCGAGCGCGCCAAGCTCATCGACTTCGGCATCGCGCGCCAGGCCGACGCGACCTACGAGCTCACCCTCACCGGCTCGGCGATCGGCACGCCCGCCTACATGGCCCCGGAGCGGGTCCGCGGCGACCTCGACGTCGACGCGCGCGCGGACCTCTACTCGATCGGGTGCCTGCTCTTCGAGTGCCTCACCGGGCGCGCGCCCTTCGTCGCCCAGCACCCGCTGTCCGTCCTCGCCAAGGTCCTCTTCGAGGCGGCGCCGCGCCCGAGCGCCTTCTGCCCGAACATCCCGCCGCCGCTCGACCTGCTCGTGGCGCGGCTGCTCGCGAAGAACCCCGCGGAGCGCCCCGCCGACGCGGCCGAGGTCGCCGCGGAGCTCCGGATGCTCAGCGTCGTCGAGGGCAGCATGTCGTCCGGCAACGGGCAGCCGACGCCCGCGCTGACGAAGAGCGAGCGGCGGCTCGTCAGCGTCGTGCTCGCGGCCGAGATGAGCGCGGGCAAACGCGGGCCGCCCTCGGCCCGCCCGCAGCCGATGGCCGCGCCGGTGCGGGCCACGGACACGGTGGTCTCGGGGCCCCAGGGCGCGGTGGCCTCCGGCGGCAAGGAGGCCGCGCCCGCGGGCTCGCCGCCGCCGGCGCCGCAGGTGCGGCACCGGCCCGCGCCGCCGCCGGCCACGCCGTTCCACGAGGTGCGCCAGGCGGCGCAGTCCCACGGCGCGGTCCTGGAGGTGCTCGCGGACGGCTCGGTCGCCGCCGTCGTCGCCGGCGCGGGCTCGCCGACCGACCTGGTCGCGAACGCGGCCCGGTGCGCGCTCTCGATCCACGCGCTGCTGCCGGGGGCGTGGGTCGCGCTCGCGACCGGCTGGGACGTCATCGCCGGGACGCAGGCGGTGGGGCAGGTCATCGACCGCGCCGGCGCGCTGCTCGAGATGCGCGTCCGCCACGCGTCGGAAGACCCGGCCTCGGGCCGGCCGGTGCTCATCGACCAGATGACGGCGGCGCTGCTCGGCGACCGCTTCGACATCGCCGCGGGCGACCAGGGGCCGACGCTGCTCGGCGCGTGCGAGCCGCCCGAGCCGGCGTCCGTGCGGCGGCTGCTCGGCAAGCCGACGTCCTGCGTGGGGCGGGAGCGCGAGCTCCGCGCGCTCGAGGACCTGCTCGACGAGTGCGCCATGGAAGGGGTCGCGCGCGTGGTGCTGGTCACCGCGGGGGCCGGCGTGGGCAAGTCGCGCCTCGGCCACGAGCTGATCCGGCGGGTCGAGGCGCGGAGCGAGCCGGTCTCGGTGTGGCGCGCGCACGGCGATCCGATGCGCGCGGGGGCGCCGCTCGGGCTGCTCGCGCAGATCGTCCGGCGCGCGGCGGGGCTGCTCGACGGCGAGCCGCTCGAGGAGCGGCGGCGGAAGCTCGCGGAGCGGGTCGCGCTGCGCGTCGCCGCCGGGGCGCAGGAGCGCGTCACGGAGTTCCTCGGCGAGATGGTGGGGACGCCGTTCCCGGACAGCCCGGCGCTGCGCGCCGCGCGGCAGGACCGCGCGCTGATGGACGAGCAGACGCGGCGGGCGTGGCTCGACCTCTTGCGGGCCGAGTGCGACGCGCAGCCGGTGCTGATCGTGCTGGAGGACCTGCACTGGAGCGACCGGAGCACGGTGGAGCACATCGAGGCGGCGCTCCGGCAGCTCCGGCACCAGCCGCTGATGGTGCTGGCGCTGGCGCGCCCCGGGGTGCGCGAGGCGTTCCCGGACCTCTGGGAGGAGCGCGGGGCGACGGAGATGCGGCTCGGGGAGCTGTCGCGCCGCGCGTGCGAGCGGATCGTGCGCGACGTGCTCGGCGACGCGCTGCCGGAGGAGGAGGTGGAGGCGATCGTCGACCGGTCGTCCGGCAACGCCTTCTTCCTCGAGGAGCTCGTGCGCGCGGCCGCGGAGCGGCGGGCGGGGGAGGTGCCGGAGACGGTGCTCGCGATGATGCAGGCGCGGATCGCGGCGCTCGAGCCCGACGCGCGGCGGGCGCTCCGGGCGGCGGCGGTGCTCGGGGAGGTGTTCTGGCGCGGGGGCCTGGAGGCGCTGCTCGGCGGGGGCGGGCAGGTGCCGCAGCTGGAGTCGTGGCTGCTCACGCTCGAGAAGCGCGAGCTCATCGTGCCGCGGTCGGAGGCGATGTTCCGCGGGGAGACGGAGTTCACGTTCCGGCACGCGCTCGTGCGCGACGCGGCCTACGAGATGCTGACCGACGCGGACCGGGCGCTCGGACACTGGCTGGCGGCCGAGTGGCTGGAGCGGGTGGGCGGGGGGGATCCGGTGGTGCTCGCGCTCGTGGATCAGCACCTCGCGCGCGCCGCGGACCAGGCGCTGACGCTGGGGAACAACGACGGCGCCGCGGGGCACCTCGCGCGGGCGGCGGTCATCCGCGCGCGCATCGGGCAGTTCGACGCCGCTGTCGCGGCGATGACGCGGGCGTTCGAGCTCTGCGACGTGTCGCGGCGCGAGCCCGAGGAGCTCGGGCGCTGGGTGGAGATCCTGTCGAAGGCGGCGAGCCACTCGCGGCGCGCGCCGTCGCTGCCGGCGGCGGCGGGCCGCATCCTGTCGCGGCTCGACGCGGTGTCCTCGGTCGAGCTCCGGCTGCGCTCCCGGATCGAGCTCGCCCGGGCGCTCGGCGCGACGAACCTGTTCCGGATGTCGTACGACCTGCTCGACGGGGTCTTCGACATGGCCCTCGCGCACCGCGATCTCCTGCGCGAGGCGCTGATGGTCGACCTCGAGGTCTCGTGCCTGCAGGGGCAGTTCTCGCGCGCGCGGCGCGCGGCGCTCGACCTCGACGCGCTCGGGCCGATCGACGACCCGAGGGTGCTCCTGTCGGTCGCGCTGGCGCGGGCCACGTCGGGCGATCGGGCCGGCGCGATCGAGGCGCTGTCGCGGTCGGAGGGCTTCTCGGATCCGGGCGACCGGGTCGCGGAGGCGGTGCGGGCGAAGCTGCTCGTGATGATCGAGCTCTACACGAGGGATTTCGAGGCCGCGGTGCGCGCGTGCGAGCGGGCGCTGGAGCTCGACCGCGCGCTCGGGCTGCGCTTCGACGGGGTGGTGAACCTGCACAACCTCGCGTACGCGTCGTTCCGGCTGGGGGACCACGAGCGGGCGCGGTCGCTGTTCTCGGCGTCGCTCGAGCAGGCGGACGAGGCGGGGTACGACCGGGTGGCGGCGTCGAACCGGATGTACATCGCCTACCTGGACGGGGTGGAGGGGGTGGGGGACGCGCGCGAGCGGCTGAAGGAGCTGATCGCGAAGGCCGAGGAGCAGGGCTACCTGCACGACGTGCTGCAGGGCCGCTGGGCGGCGGCGATGCTGCTGAAGAACGCGCGCCACGACGCGCTGGCGCGGCGCGAGTTCGAGGACGTGCTCGAGCTGTCGGTGCGGCTCGGGGATCCGCTCCTGGAGAAGGACGCGCGGGAGTGGCTCGAGCGCGCCGATCCGTGCGCGCGCGGCTCGGGCGTGAGCGCGAGCGGGTCGGCCTGAGGGCGCGGGTGAGGCCGGGCGTGCGGCTCGGCCCGAGCGCGCGGCTCGGCCGGCGCGCAGGTCAGCGGTTCACGCTCTCCTCGGGGCCGGCGCCCTTCGGGGGCTCGTAGGGCTCGGGGCTCTTGCCGGCGGTCCTGAGGTTCACGAGCTTGTTGAGCAGGTCGAACCAGAACGGCGCGCCGAGCGAGGCCGCGGCGGTGGTGATGAGGATGCCGGGGGTGAAGATCCGGTCGAGCACGCCCCGGACCCAGGCGACGGAGCCGCGGCCGAAGACCCGGGACAGCGCGCCCCAGAGCCCCGGGAAGGTCATCTCCGCGGGGGGGCTCACGCCCCAGGTGATCTCGAGGTCGAGCCCCGTGAGCTGCTTGTGCACGCCGCTGCCCTGGGCCATCGCGGCGGTCAGGTCCTCGTCCTTGTCCATGCCGAGCTCGTGGGGCGCGGCGCGGGGCGGCGACTTCGCCATCTCCTGCGCCGCCACGAGCATGGCCGCGCGCACGGCGGCGTCGCGCGAGAGGGCGCTCGCGAGCTTCAGGCTGTCGGCGTTGAACCCGACGCAGAGGACGAGCGCCGTCGCGCTGATGATGAGCTGCGCCCGGCGCTTGTACCGGCCGGTGGCCCGGTCCATCGCGTCGTTGAACCACCGCTCCAGCCGGATGTTCGCCTCGCGAACGCTCCTGACCGTGTTGTCGATGATCGTGGCGAGGGCGCGCCGGAGATCGCTCTCCGCGGGCATGCTCGCGATGAGGCTCCGGAGCTCCTGGAGCGGCGTCTGATCGCTGCTCGGCGCCTGCGCCGCCCCGTCGGGCGAGGGCGCGGGGGCGGCGGCGCCGCCAGGCGAGGGCGCAGGCGCAGCGATGGCGTCAGACGCGGGCGCGGCGGCGACTTCCGGCGAGGGCGCGGGCGCACCCGTGGCTTCCGGCGCAGGTGCGGCGGCGGCATCGGTCGCGGGCGTGAGCGCGGCGACCGGCCGCGGCGGCGCAGCGGCGGCGGCCGGCGGCGCGGCGCCGCCGGACCAGTCGACGTGCCGCAGGGTGTCGAGGAGCGCGGCCACGAAGGTGTGCGACGGGATGTAGGACGGGCCCACCCATCCGTACTTGAGGTCCTTGATCAGCGGGTGCTGGCGCAGGGCCGTCGCGAGCGGGGACGCGGGAGGTCCCGGCATCAGCCGGACGCGCACGAGCTCGGCGAAGCCGCGGACCAGGCGCCTCAGGAAGGGATCGCGCGAGGCCGCCGCGCGCGCAGCGGCCGCGCGCGCGGCGGCCTCGCGCGTGGCCAGGGACCGGAGGACGTGCGCGTCGAGCGCGCGATCCGCCAGCATGATCTCGAGGCTCTGCGCCAGGTTGAGCGCGCGCAGCCGGAAGACGCCGGCGAGCGCCTCGTAGATGGCCGAGCAGAGGACGCTCAGGAGGAAGAAGACGCTGACGAGGCCGATCGCGATGTCGAGGGTCGTTCCCATGGGCATCCGGAAGGGCAGGGCGCGCGGCGGCGCCGGGCGCGGACCGGCGCGCCGCGCGGCGCTTCCCCCGGCCAGCAGAACAGGAGGACGAGGTGGCCAGGAAAGGCGCCCGTTCCCCTCCGCGGCCAGCTCAGCATACGCCACGCGGCGCTGCGGGGCGAGCGACAGCGCGCGCTCGATGCGGCGGGATCCTCGACTACCATCCGTCCCCATGACGACGACCAGCTATCCCCCCGAGTCGCGGCGCAGCGATTCGGAGCTGCGCACCTCCTGGGCCCGCGAGCGGTCCGAGCTGGCCGGGGAGCAGCAGCGGCCCAAGCGCGACCGGCTCGTGCACGAGCCGCCGCCCGCGTCTCCCCCTGGAACCCTCGTCATCGAGAACACCAACCGGCCGAGGATCTTCGTCATCGACTACGACGCCGACGTGGTATCCGAGAAGGAGATCCAGAGCGTCGAGGAGTGCATCCCCTACCTCACCGACGACCGGCCCTCGATCACCTGGGTCGACGTCCGGGGGCTCGGCCACAAGCCGACGTTCGAGCGGCTGGGCGAGATCTTCAAGATCCACCCGCTCGCGCTGGAGGACATGGTCAACGTGCCCCAGCGGCCGAAGGCGGACGTCTACGGGGGCGAGCACGTGCTCGTCATCTCGCGGATGGCGCAGGTCACCGAGCACTGCGCGCTGCGCACCGAGCAGCTCGCGATCCTGTTCGGCAAGAGCTTCGTCCTGACCGTCCAGGAAGAGGCCGAGTGGGACGTGATGGGGGTCGTGCGGGAGCGCATCCGCGCCGGCAAGGGCACGGTGCGGACGCGGGGGGCCGACTACCTCGCGTACGCGCTGCTCGACGCGGTGGTCGACGGCTTCTTCCCGGTGCTCGAGCGGCTCGGCGACCACATCGAGGACCTGGAGCTCGAGGTCCTCGACGCGAAGCGCCCGATGTCGAAGCCGATCCACGACCTCAAGCGGGACCTGCTCACGCTGCGGCGCGCGGTCTGGCCCCAGCGCGACCTCGTGAACGCGCTCCTCCGCGACGACAACCCGATGATCTCCAAGGACACCCGGCTCTACCTGCGCGACACCTACGATCACGCGGTGCAGCTGATGGACATGATCGAGACCTACCGCGAGCTCAGCTCGGGCCTCATGGATCTCCACCTCTCCGGGATGTCGAACCGGATGAACGAGATCATGAAGGTGCTCACCATCATCTCGACGATCTTCCTGCCGATCACCGCCATCGCGGGGATCTACGGGATGAATTTCCACCACGAGAGCTCGCCGTACAACATGCCGGAGCTCGACTGGTACTACGGGTATCCGATGGTGTGGCTCCTGATGCTGGCGAGCGTCGTCGGGCTGCTCACGTACTACCGCCGCAAGGGCTGGCTCGGGAAGGACGACGACGGCCGCTGAGGGGGCGTCCACGGGGGCCAGAATGCAGCCGTGGCAGCGGAAGCGAGCGGCCGGGGTGCACCGAAGTGGTCGCGGCCGGGGGCGCCGGTATACTCTGCTGCTGGCCGGGGATCGGAGAACGAGGAGAGGCAGCTGGCGGAGATGAGGAATCGCGGACGCTGGATCGCTCTCCTGCTCATCGGCGCAGCGACGGCCTTCGCCTTTGCCTGCTGGAAGGAGCGCACCACCACGGCCGCTTCCGGGGCGGACGGCGCGCCGAGCCCGCTGCGGTTCGAGGAGCCGCTCGACGTCGAGGTCTTCCAGCGAGGCAACATCCACACGCACACGTCGCTGAGCGACGGGGACAGCGCGCCGGGCGACGTCGTGCGGTGGTACCGCGAGAACGGGTATGCCTTCGTGGCCCTGACGGACCACAACCAGCGGGTGGATCCCGCGACGTTCCCGGAGTCCCAGCCCTCATCGAGCTTCGCCGTCATCCCGGGGGAAGAGGTGACGATGACGGCGGAAGGGCGGCCGGTGCACGTGAATGCGCTCTGCACGCAGCGGACGATCGGCGGCGGGCATTTCCCGACGAAGGCGGAGGCGCTGCGCTGGGCCATCGGGCGCGTGCGGGCAGAAGGAGGCGTGGCGCTGATCAACCACCCGAACTTCGACTGGGCGCTCTCGGCCGGCGATATCGTGGCGGCGCCGCCCGCGGATCTCCTGGAAATTTACAGCGGTCATCCGTACGTCCACACGGAGGGGGACGCGACGCGGCCGTCGCACGAGGCGGTGTGGGACGTGGTGCTGACCGCGCGAGGCCCGGCGGGGGGCGGGATCGCCGCCGTGGCGGTGGACGACATGCACCAGCTCGTGGCCGAGTCGAATGCCCCGCCGGCGGGGCCCGGGCGCGGGTTCATCGAGGTGTTCTCCCGCGAGGTGTCGCGCGCGGCGATCTGCAATGCGCTCGCGCGGCGGCGGCTCTATGCGTCCTCGGGGGCAAGGCTGCGGAGGATTGCCGTGGCAGAGGACTCGTTCTCGGTCTGGCCGGCGGCCACGGGGACCGTGGTGGAGTTCGTCGGGGCGGGCGGGCGTGTGCTGGACCGGCAGCGGCTCCTGACGGGGCGGGCCACGTACCGGCTCCGCGGGGGCGAGCGGTACGTGCGGGCGCGCGTCACGCAGCCCGACGGGAAGCGGGCGTGGACCCAGGCTTACGCGACGGTGAAGTAGCCGAGCTGCCAATTGACGTGGGATCGTCGCAGCCAGTATTTCTGGCGGCGTGCGTCACGCCATCTCGTGGCTCTTGCCATGCACTCTCGCTGGAGTCATCGCCGGTCTCGAGGGTGTGGCGAGCGCGGACGATCCCTACGCCGACGCGGACACGCGCGCGGCAACGAGGGTGGCGGGGGCGCTGCGCCGCGCCCGGCAGGCGCGGGACGCCGGGAGGCTGGTGTCGGCCGAGGTGGCCTACGAGGAGGCGCTGAAGGCGGCCGAGGCGGCGTGGACGACCGACACGGAGCGGGCCGCGATCGCCGGAGAGCTCGGGCTCTGCGAGCTCGCGCTGCAGAGGCACCGGGAGGCGGCGGGCCACCTGGCGCAGAGCCTGGAGCACCCCGGCGCCCTCAGCCCGTGGATCCATCGACGGGTCCAGGAGGGGCTGCAAAGCGCCGGGAAGCGCGTGGCGACGTTCTACGTGACGACCAATCCCCCGGGCGCCGAGGTCTTCCTCGACGGAGAGGCGCTGGGCCACATCGAGCCTGTCCACGAGGTGTTCCTGGATCCAGGGGACCACACCGCGCGGGCGCGCCTCGAGGGGCACGCCGACGCGGTGCGCTCGTTCAGCGCCGAGGCCGGCCAGTCGCATGCCCTCGTCCTCAAGCTGCGACGCGCGCCGGAGCCCGTCGCGAAGGCGCCGGAGGCCGCCCCTCCTCCTGCGCGGCCAGCGGCCCCCGCGCCGCCTGCGCCATCGCCCCTCCCGCTCGCGGAGCTGCGCCTCGGCGGCGTGGCGCTCACGACGGCGACGGCGGCGGCCGGCGTGGTCCTCCTCCTGCGGGCCGCCGTCCTCCGCGACGACCTCGCGGAGCGCGACGTCGCGCTCCGCCGCCAGGGGTGGGACTCCTCCGTGTGCCAGGGGGCGAACGGGTCGCCGACCTGCGCCGAGCTGCGCGGCCTGCGCGAGGAGCGGAACCGGCTCGGCGCGCTCGGGGCGGCGGCGCTGGTGACGAGCGGCGTCTTCGCGACCGCGACGGTGGCCTGGTTCCTCACCGATCCTTCCCCCGCGGGGGGAGAGCCGGTCCGGCAGGGCGTCCGCGTCGTGCCGGTCATGACGGGAAACCAGGCGGCGCTCTCCGTTCAAGGCACCTTCTGAGGCGCGGAGGACGCCCGCGCTTCAGGCGCTCCCCGGAGAGCGCTCAGGCGCCCTCCTTCCCGCGCTTGCCGTCGAGCCGCGCCAGCACCGCCCGCGGCGACATCGTCGCGCGGTAGACGTAGATCTCCCCCGCGTCGTCCTCGCCGAGCACCTCCTCGCTCACGCGGAGCTGCTTGCCGACCGCGAGCAGGATCCTCGCCGGGAACCCCTTCCGGATCAGCTCGACGCGCCGCCACACCGCGTCCCGGCTCCAGAACCCGAACGCCTCCAGGTACACCTCTTCGCCGGTCTGCTCGTTCTCGAACACGAGATCCGGCGCGCACACCACCTCTCCGGGCAGCGCGAACAGGCGCTCGTTGTGCGAGACCCGCCAGGGCGATCCGAGCTTCCTGAACCCCTCGCAGAACGCCTCGAGCTCCGGCGTCGTCGCGGCGAGCTCGCGGCCGTGGTACACGAGCCCGTCGCCCGGGCCGATCTCGACCGCGAGCGGCTCCTTGTCGCGGCCCCAGCGCAGCTCGGCCCGCACCCGGAACGAGGCGCACGCGAGCACCGACGGCAGGAACATCGCGAGCCGGAGGCCGTACCGCTGGACGGCGTCGAACAGGCTGAAGGGGCCGTCGAGCAGGATCGTGTAGCCCGACGCAGGGTCGCCCTGGACCACGTGGATCAGGCCGTGGAACCGGGCCGCGCGGAAGATCTTCCGGTAGCGCGGGGCGCTCTCGCCCTCGACGCGCACCGTCACCTGCGTCGCGCGCAGCAGGATCGACTGCGCCAGCGCGAGGTTGTACCGGTCGAGGAGGACCTCGGGCGCGTCGGTCGCCGCGCGCCGGAGGATCTCGGCGCCGCGCAGGTCGGCGTAGAGGCCCGCCTCGATCGCGGCGGGCGTCGTGCCGAGCCGGGCGGCCACCTCGCCGAGCACCGCGGCGCGGTCGAAGCGGGCGCGCACGTCGAGCGCGCGGTGCGCCGCCGCCGCCGCGAGGAACAGCTCGCGGCGCAGCCCCTCGGGGTCGACGCCCTCGGCCACCTCGTACTCGCAGCCGTCCTCGAGCACCTTCCGCAGGCCGAGCGAGGCGACGCGATCGCGCGCGGGCACCTCCACGGCGTCGAGCGCCGCGTCGACCTCGTCGCGGCTGTCGCCGACCCGCCGGGAGAGGATGTCGAGGTAGGCGCGCGCGACCGGCAGGAGGCGCTCGGCGGCCGCGCCCCGCAGGTACTGCGGGATCACGAGCCCGCCCCGGCGGCGGACGCGGACGAGGTCACTGGTAAGCAACGTGGTCCCGGCGCTTGTCGCTCACCCGCTGCTCGCTCGTGCCGAGGGCGACGAGCTCGTACAGGATCGCCGTCTTGTTCTCGCTGCGGCGCAGGATGCGGCCGAGGCGCTGCACGTGCTCCCGCACCGAGCCGCTGCCCGACAGGACGATCGCGACGTTCGCCTCGGGCACGTTGACCCCCTCGTTCAGCACCTTCGACGTGACCACCGCGGAGAGCGCGCCGCGGTTGAACGCCTCGAGGATGGCGCTGCGCTCCTTCACCTTCGTCTGGTGCGTGATGGCGGGCACGAGGAACTGCCGCGAGATCTGGTAGACCGTGGCGTTGTCCTCGGTGAAGACGAGCGTGCGATCGGCGCGGTGCGCGTGGAGCAGCCGCGCGAGCACGTCGATCTTGCCGGGCGCGCACAGGGCGAGGCTGCGCTGGCGGCGGTAGGCCTCGAAGGCGCGCCGGCCGGCGTCGGACTGCGAGCTCAGCAGGATGAACTGCCCCCAGCCCTCGGGCATGCGGATGCCGTTCGCGCGCAGAAAGCCGATGTACACCGCGCGCGCGGCCTCGTACGCGGCGCGCTCGCCCTCGGAGAGCGGCACGTCGAGCCGGACCACGTCGTAGGCCGCGAGGTACTGCCCGGAGAGCTCGGTGATCTCCCGGCGGAACACGATGGGGCCGATGAGGTCGTCGTAGCCCCGGTTGTCGGCGCGCTCCGGGGTCGCGGTCAGGCCGAGGCGGAACGGCGCGAGGCACATCTTCGCGGCGAGCGCGTACGAGGGGCTCGGCAGGTGGTGGCACTCGTCGAAGATCACGAGGCCGAAGCGCGCGCCGAGCCGGTCCATGTGGAGGTGCGCGGAGTCGTAGGTCGTCACCGTGAGGTCGAGCACGTCGTGGTACCCGCCGCCGAGCAGGCCGATCGGGACGCCGAACGCGGCGGAGAGCCCGTCGTACCACTGGTTCAGGAGGTCGAGCGTCGGGACGACCACGAGCGTGCTGCGCTGCCGCGCCGCGATCGCCAGCGTGGCGACGAACGTCTTGCCCGCGCCGGTCGGGAGCACGACGACGCCCCGGCTGCGCCGGCCGGCCCACGCCTCGAGCGCCTCGCGCTGGTAGGGGAAGGGGTCGTGCTTGGCGAGCGGCGCGAGCGGCAAGGCCTCGTATTTGCGGGCGTTGTCGGTGAACGCGACCCCGCGGGCGCGCAGCCGGAGGACGAGCTCGGCGTAGTCGATCGCGGGCACCCGGTAGACCCGCTCGCGCCCGTCCCAGCGGCACGACGCCGGGAGGCACGCGGGATCGAACGGCGCGGCGTCGGCCGCCGGGCCCTCGGCGCCCTCGATACGGACGGTGCCGCCCTGGAACGTCAGGACGATCGGCGCTGTGCGGACCGGCTCGGTCATCGGCGCGCTCTTTTGCCGCGAGCCGGGCGCCGTGCCAAGCGCCGAGCGAACGATCAGGCCAGCTCGGCAGGATACATCGAGCCGCTCCGGATGGGGGCGCGGTAACGCACCCACACGAGGGGCGACTCGTGCAGCGTGATCGTGAGCGCGGTGCCGGCGTTCACCTGGAGCCTCCGGCCGAGCTCGCGGTGGACGTGGCGCGCGATGAGCTCCGGCGTCGAGCGCTTGCCCTCGAAGGCCGGGTGTTCGTCCAGGTTGCGGTAGTCGATCTCGGCGAGCACGCTGCGCAGGGTGTCCCGCAGCACGCTCGTCTCGATCACCTGGCCGAGGGGGGAGAGCTCCTCGCGTTCCAGCTCGACGCTGACCGTGTAGGTCGCGCCGTGCAGGCGCTGCGCGGGGCCGAACTGCTCCCCCTTGAGGCTGTGGGCCACCATGATGTGATCGCGGACGCCGACCGTGTACATGGCCGCACTATACCCGCCCATGCGGCGCGGGCGGGAGATCCCAATCGCACGCGCCGGCGCCCGGGAGTAAGGTTCGGACGTCCCGCCGGTCCGCCCCTGCCGGGCGCGAGCGTGCGGGACGAAGTGGCCGATGGCCGTGCCGAGGGAGGATCGCCGATGAACCGCGAAGCGAACGTGCTGGCCCCAGGGTTCCTCATCGCGTCGCCGCCGCTCGGCGATCCCAACTTCGACCGGACGGTCGTGCTGCTGGCGGTGCACAGCGAGGGCGGGGCGCTCGGGTTCGTGGTGAACCGGCCGGCGCCGATGACGCTCGGGGAGCTGCTCTCGTTCGCGGGCTACGGCAACGAGCTGAAGCACCCGGGGCCGGTCTATCTCGGCGGCCCGGTGCAGCCGAGCTCGGGGTGGATCCTGTGCCTCGACCCGGAGCTCGGGGCCGAGGAGACGGGCGTGATCCCGGTGGGCGCCCGGGTGCGGGTCACGTCGTCCCGGAGCGCGTTCGACGCGCTCGCGGCCGACGCCGCGCGAGGCGCCGTCGGGGCCGCCAGCGCCGACCCGCGGCGGCGGACGGTGCTGCTCGGCTACAGCGGGTGGGGGCCGGGGCAGCTCGAGCGGGAGATCGCCTCCGGCGCGTGGCTGCCCACGCCCCTCGACGAGCGCGTCCTGTTCGACGTGGCGGCGGACCAGCGGTGGGAGCAGGCGTATGCCCTGCTCGGGCTGAGCCCGATCGAGGTGATGTCGATGCGGAGCATCGGAGAAGCCTAGACACGAACGGCCGCCGCCAGGCTCCCCCTGATTGACTCGGCTCCCGCACGGACGAAGCTTCCCGCTCGCGTAGAGCCCGCATCAAGCCCACGGGCGCGCTGCGCGGGCCTTCACCGCAGCCGAGCACGGCCCGTCGAGAGAGCAGACGACAGGAGAGGAGCCATCATGGAGATCAACATCGGAATCGACGCAAAGACCCGCGAGCAGATCGGCGCGGGGCTGGGCCGCGTCCTCGCCGACACCTACACGCTGTATCTGAAGACCCACAACTTCCACTGGAACGTCACGGGGCCCATGTTCCAGACGCTGCACCTCATGTTCGAGCAGCAGTACAACGAGCTCGCGCTCGCCGTGGACCTCGTGGCCGAGCGCATCCGCGCCCTCGGCCTGCCCGCGCCGGGGACCTACAAGCAGTTCGTGGCGCTTTCGTCGATCAAGGAAGAGGACGGGATCCCCAAGGCGACCGACATGATCAGGCGCCTCGTCGAGGGGCACGAGACGGTCGCGCGCACCGCGCGGGAGCTCTTCCCGGCGGCCGAGCAGGCCAATGATCAGCCCACGTGCGACCTGCTCACGCAGCGCCTCCAGGTCCACGAGAAGACCGCGTGGATGCTGCGCAGCCTGCTCGAGTAGCCCGGGCGCGGCCCGGCCGTGGGCTCACGCGGGCAGGGTGGGCGTCGACGACCTGCGGCTGCGCGGCAGGCGGAACCAGAAGCGGCAGCCCCGCCCGGGGCTGCTCTCGACGCCCACCACGCCGCCGTGCGCCTCGACGATCTCCTTGACGATCATCAGCCCGAGGCCGCTCCCGCCGGCGCTGTGCGCGCCCCGCTTGTAGCGCTGGAACAGCGACGGCGCGATCTCCGGCGCGACGCCGCAGCCGGTGTCCGTGAGCGAGACCTCGACGGAGCGCGGCTTCACCTCGACGCGCGCCCCGATCGTCCCGCCCGGGGGGGTGAACTTGATCGCGTTGCCGATCAGGTTGGAGAGCACCTGGGCCAGGCGCTTCGGGTCGCCGAGCACCGCGGCGTCCTCGCCGCGGGCCGGGCCGGTGAAGGTGTGGCCCTTCTCCTCGAGCAGCGGCCGGAAGTCCTCGACGGTGTCCGCGATCAGGCGCACCAGATCGACCTCCGCGCGGTCCATGCGGTGCTTCGCGCCCTCCAGGCTCGCGAGCTCGAGGAAATCGTTGATCATGACGACGAGCGACTGGAGGCGCTGATCGAGCTTCTGGACGTCCTCGAGCAGGGAGGGCCGGCCCTCGAGGTCCTCGCTGGAGAGCATGTTGGCGACCCGCAGCGTCATCGCGTTGAGCGGCGTGCGCAGGTCGTGCGCGATGATCGAGTAGAAATCGAGCCGGCGCTCATCGAGCAGGCGCCGCTCGGTGACGTCGCGGAGCGAGATGATCGTGCTCGCGGCGCCCTCGCCCGGGAGCACGCTCAGCGTGGGGGAGAAGATCCTGCCGTGGATCTCGACGTCCGCGGTGGGCAGCTTGGACTCGCGGGCCCCGGCCTCGCCGCTCTCCGCGGCCAGGCCGGGGATCAGCTCCGCGAGCGGCCGCCCGATCAGCGCGTCGGCCGGCACGCCGAGCGCGATCGCCGCCTGATCGTTCACGAAGTGGAGGCGGCCGTCCGCGCCGAGCACGAGCAGCGGGTCCGGCGCGGTCTCGAGCAGCCGCCGGTTGGCCGCCTCGGCCTGCTCCGCGCGCTCGAGCAGCGCCCGCCAGCGGACCAGGGACGCGACGCGCGCGCGCAGCTCCTCGTCCTCGTACGGCTTCGCCAGGTAGTCGTTGGCGCCCGCGGACAGCCCCTCCACGATCTGATCGGTGTGGCGGTGCGCGGTGAGCAGCAAGATCCCGAGCTTGTCGTAAGCTGCGGACTCGGAGCGCAGGAATCGACACACCTCGAGCCCGCTCACGTCCGGCATGATCCAGTCGAGGACCATCACGTCCGGCGGCGTCGCGCACGAGGAGAGCCGCTCCAGCGCCGCCGACCCGTCGTGGAGCACCTCCACGTCGTGCTCGTGCGCAAGCACGCGACGCGCCCGCTCGGCGTCCAGACGGCTGTCGTCGATGACCCAGACGAGGCGCCGCGCGGGACGGACACTCATTCGCGCCGAAGCCTAGTAGGGGGAGGTGGGCAGCGTCAATGCGCCAGTGGCCGAGCTCAGCCGCCGTCCAGGCGCCACTCAGCGGCTGAGCTCAGCCGTCGTCTTCTTGGTGAATTCCTGGCGAAACCGGCTGAGCTTAGCCGGGCGGTTCTCCTGCGCGCGCCGCGAGGCGGGCGGGCGGCTCAGCGCCGCTGTCGGACGAGGAACCCCTCGCCGTCGACGGCGACCGCGCGCTCCTTCAGGAGGCGGCCCACCGCGCGCTTGAACGCCTTCTTGCTCAGGCCGAAGATCGCCCGGATCTCCTCGGGGCTCGAGCGGTCGCCGACCCTCGGCGCGCCCGGGGCCGAGAGCCTCGCGAGGATCGTCTGCGCGTCGTTCTCGAGCTCCTCGTGCGCGTGGCCGCGCAACGAGAGCTCGATTTTGCCGTCGGGGAGCACGCTCGTCACGCGGAAGCGCGCCGCCTCGCCGCGCGAGAGCGCGTGCGGCTCGCTCGCGGGGAGGAGGCCCACGAACCTGCGCTCGAGGATGACGAAGACGCCGATCTCCGGGTCCTTGCGCCACGCCTCGCCCTCGACCCACTCGTCCAGATCGAACTCGCCCCTGTCGCGCAGCATCTCGCTCACGCGCATCGTCCCCGCGAGGCGCCCGGTCCTGTCCACGAGGAGCCCGATCGGGTGCCGCTCGCCGACCCGCAGATCGCGGGTCTGCTCGGCGTGCGGGACGAGCAGCTCCTTGGGGAGGCCCCAGTCGACGAACGCGCCGAAGTGCGCCACGTCGGTCACCTGGAGAAAGGCGACCTCCCCGAGCGCGAGCTTCGGCCGGCGCGCGGTCGCGACGGGGCGATCCTCCGAGTCGAGGTACACGAACACCTCGATCGCGTCTCCCTCCTTCGCGCCGCCGGGCACCTCGCTCCCCGGCAGGAGGATCACCGGCGCGTCCGGGCGGAGGTCTTTCGGGTCGAGCGAGAGGAAGGCGCCGGGCGGGCCGAATCGCCGCACCTCTAGGGTCACCACACGTCCGAGGAGGTCGCCGTAGGGCATGCCGGCGCAGTCTTGCACCGGCGCGGCGGGAGAAGCCAGGCTGACGTGAGCGCCGGGCAAGGCGCCTGTCTGCCGTCCGTCGGTCCGTCCGCCTGCCTGGCCGCGTGCAGCGCCTCGACGTGCGCCTCGACCGACGCGCGGGAGCTTGATAGAGCGCCACGAATGCAGAGGTCCCACCGCCGGCTCGCGAAGCGGCTCGCGCTCGCCGCCGGTCTCCTCCTCGCGCCGGTCGTCGTGGCGCGGCGGAGCGGCCCGGGCGCCGCTTCGTCGTGGGCGAGGCGGGGTGGCCCCGGGGCGGGCCCTTCTGGCCCCATCGCAGCCACGAGAACGGGCTGAGCGTCGATATCTTCGTTCCGCTGCGCGACGGCGCGGGCCGCCCCGCGGACGTCCCGACCTACCCCTGGAATCAGCTCGGCTACGGCGTCGAGCTCGACGCGGCGGGCCGCCGGGGCGACCGCACCCTCGATTTCGACGATCTCGCGCGGCTCCTGTCGGCGCTGGAGGAAAAGGCTCGATCGAAGAGGCTCCGCATTCATCGGATCCTGCTCGCGCCGGAGTACGTCCCTCTGCTGCTCGCGAGCCCCGCGGGCCGCAAGCTGGGCGCGCTCTCCCGGGCCATTCTCCGGGTCCCCGTCTGGTGGCGCCACGACGAGCACGTGCACATCGATTTTGCGGTCAGCGCGGGTTGACGCCGCCCTGCGCAGCCGGCACCCGCTACGGGCGCAACGTGCGCTCGACGAGCAGGCGTAACGCACGTTACGCACGTCACGGCTGAGCGCGCCTGGCTGGCCGCGCTCGCCCGCCGCCAGCCGCGCGCCAGCCGTGAGCGGCTCGCTCGCGCGGGCGGCGCCGCCGACAGGCACGCACCCAGGGCGGCGCCCATTGGGCCGCACGCGCCCTGGAAGGCGTGATATCGTGCGGATTTCCTGCCTTGCAGGCACGGTGTTGAGAAGGAGGCCATTGTGGCGAAAAAGACGACATTTGTCCTGGTGCACGGCGCCTGGCACGGCGCCTGGTGCTACAAGCGCGTCGCGGCGCCGCTGCGGGCGCGTGGTCACGAGGTCCACGCGCCCACCCTGACCGGCCTGGCCGAGCGCTCGCACCTCCTCGACGGGGCGGTGAACGTGTCGACGCACATCGCGGACATCGCGAACCTGCTGCGCTGGGAGGAGCTCACGGACGTGGTGCTGTGCGGCCACTCCTATGGTGGCATGGTGATCACGGGGGTGGCGGGCCTCGTCCCGGATCGCATTCGCAGCATGGTGTATGTCGACGCGTACCTGCCGGAGGAGGGGCAGAACATGCTCGACATGGTGCCCGAGGTCTTCCAGAAGAGCTTCCAGGCCTCCGCGTCGAGGAACGGGGGAGTCCTCGTTCCGGCGATCCCGGCCGAGCTCCTCGCGGTGAACCCGCGGGACCGCGCCTGGGTGGACGCTCAATGCACGTCGCAGCCTTACGCGACGTTCGTGGAGGGCGTCGCCGGCCGGGCGGCCGTCGACCGGATCGGAAAGCGCATGTACATCTACGCGGCGGGCTGGGGCGAGACGCCGTTCACGCCGATCTACGAGCGGCTGAAGGAGGACCGCTCGTGGACCACCCACGCGGCGCCGTGTGGGCATGACATCATGATCGACATGCCCGAGCTCCTGATCGAGCTCCTGCTCGAGGCCGCCGCCTGAGCGCGGCGCGCCCCCGAGGTGCTCCAGGCGCTGCGCACAGCAGCCCGCCGGCTGCGGGCATGACCGAGGTCGTCTGTTGATCCTGCTGCTCGCCGCGGTGAGCCGGAAGGGCGCGCGGTTCGCGATACTGGATCTCACGGGCGCCGAGGGATTGGACGCGGGCACGGCGGCGCACCTCCTCAAGCTGATCCAGGCCGTCCGGATGCTCGGCGCGGAGGGGATCCTCACCGGCGTGCAGCCGAGCGGCGCGAGGGCGATGGTCGACCTGGGCCTGGAGCTCGCGGGCGTCACGGCGCTCGCGAGCTTGCGCGAGGGTCTCCGGTACTGCATCGGGCGGATGCGCGCCGGCGATGCGACGGGAGGCGCCGCGATGAGGGGCGCGCCGGCTGGGCGGCGGTGACGCGCCGCGGGCCGCGGTGCGCGGGCCGCGCGGCGCCTCCTGTGCATCGACGTCGAGGGGAACATCGCCATCGTCAACCGGGCGACGCACGCGAGCACGCGCATCATGTGGATTCAATCGCCCAACAATACCTTCGTGATGCCCCATGGATATCTCACCAGATCTGGCGCCATCATCCACGCGCGTTCCGTCCGCGATCCCTGGTCGGGGATCGAGGCGCTGCACGAGTGGCGCGACGGGACGTTCTCCACGATCGCCGATGACCACGGCGTCGGTAGGCCTGTCGGCGTGGTCGATGACTACATGCTCTGGAGTCTCTCCTCCGTGTATCGCCTCACGAACCTCGCGACGGGCGGTACGGTACGGCTCGAGGACACCGTGTCAACGCCCGACTTGCTGGAGGGCGGCGCCGTTGTCTATCGGTCTGCGACCGGTGTTTACCGGTATCAGGCCGGGGTGAACACCTTGCTCTCGAGCAGCGGTGGCTATTCGCCGGTGACGGACGGGATCAACATTGCCTATGCGACTTACCGCGAGCCCTCTTGCGCGACCCGGCTCTACACGCCGGCAGGCGAGGTGCCGCTCGGTGGCTGATCCTCACCTTCGTCGGCTCCGCGCTGGCGGCGCGGAGCCGACGCCGCGCCGCGGGTGGACGGCCACGCCGCGCCACCTGATCCACGAGCTCACCGCGAGCCCGCACGATCGACCTGCCGAGCGCGTGTCGATCGCCCTCCGGCCCAGCTCGTCGCCCTGAGCAGGGGCGTCGAGGTGCTCGAACCCGACGAGAAGGAGGTCTCGTCGAGCCGTCGAGCCGATTCCTGCGCGAGCGCGCGGCCGCGCTGGTATCAGGGCCGCCATGACGATGATGCGCGCCAAGCGAACGGTCTCGGCCCCTCGTAGAGCCCCCAGCGCGGCCGCTCCCGCGGTCCCTGCTCCGCGTGCGGCGCCGGAGCGAGCCCACGTGCTCGACGTCCCGTTCGCGCTGCGCGCGGTCGCGTCCGCGGGCGGCGCGCGCTGGGACGCGGCGCACGGCGTGTTCGTGGTTCACGCAGAGACGCTCCCGCCGGCCCTCGCGCCGTTCCGCGCCGCGCCGTACTCGTGGGAGCGACACGTCGAGCACGAGCTCAACGACGACCCCGCGCCCGCGCCGGCCGCCCCCGCGGGGGCGATCGTCCTCCGCCCGCACCAGCTGGACGGCGTGCGGGCCATCGCCGCCGCGAGGGCCAAGAGGCGCGCCGGGTTCCTCCTCGCCGACGATGTCGGCCTCGGCAAGACGATCACCGCCTGGGCAGCGGTCCTCGGGATGCCGGACGTCACGACGGTGCTGATCGTCTGCCCGCTCGCCGTCGTCGCCCACTGGCGCCGCACGGTTCAGGCGATGGGCGACGCGGGCAAAGAGATCGTGATCATCAATTATGACCGGCTCGGCAAGCTCTTCGAGGTGACCCCGGAGGCGCGGCGGAGGATCCGGTCGAAGAAGGGCCTCGCGCGCGCCGGCAGCGCCGCGGAGTTCGACGTGGTGATCTGGGACGAGAGCCACCGCTGCAAGAACCCGACGGCGGCGCGCTCCAAGCTCGCGGTCAAGCTCAACGCGCGCGCAGGGTTCGTGTTGTGGCTCTCGGCCACCGCGGGGCAGAACCCGCTGGAGCTGTCGTATCTCGCGCCGCTCCTGGCGAGCGCGACCGGGAGCCGCTCCTCGGATCTGAAGGACTTCGAGCAGTGGTGCGAAGGCCAGGGGCTCGGGGTCGCGCGCGGCGCGTTCGGCAGGTGGGACTGGCGCGGCGATCCGGCGGACTGCGAGAAGGTGCGTGCCCTCCTGTTCGACGGCCGCCCCGCGGTGGGGATGCGGCGTCGCCCGGAGGACGTGGCCGGCTGGCCCGAGATCAACCGCATCCTCACCCCCCTCGAGCTCGACGCCTCCGCGCGCGAGCTCTACGCGCAGGCGTGGACCACGTTCCGCCGGGAGATGGATCTCGCGCCGAAGGGCGTGAACCCGAGGTCGGCGCTCGCCGCGACGCTGCGCCTGCGGCAGAAGAGCTCGCTCATCCGCGTGGCGGGCACCGTGGAGCTCGTGCGCGAGCTGCTCGACAACGGGCATCAGGTCGCGGTCTCGGTCGCCTTCATGGAGACGCTCGAGGCCGTGCGGGCCGCGCTGGCCAGCGAGCGCGTCCCGTGCGCGCTGATCCACGGCGCGATGCCGGCCGGCGAGAAGGAGGCCGAGCGCCTCCGCTTCCAGCGCGGCGAGCCGCGCGTCGTGCTCTTCACCGTGGAAGAGGGGATCTCGCTCCACCAGGGCGAGCACAACGAGGTGCCGCGCTCGGAGGTGATCCACGATCTGCGGTGGTCGGCGATCCAGATGGCGCAGATCGAGGGCCGCTGTCATCGCGATGGACGTTTTGCGCAGGTCTACTGGGCGTACGCCGACGATACCGTCGAAGAGAAGATCGCCGCGATCGTGTGCCGCAGGATCCAGTCGATGAAGGCGATGGTCGGCGATGACGTCGAGACGATGCACGAGATCGAGCGGCTGCTCGCCGGCGCCCATTAACCTGCGCGTTTATCTGCTGGCGTCTGGCGTGAGGCGAGTGACACGCGCGTCCGGCTCGCCCGGGAGGGTGGCCGCTGGCCTGCGGACCAGCGCCAGCGCCAGCGGGTGCCGCGGCGCGATTGTTAATTATTGTTGAGTTGAGCGATATAGCGTTAACGGCGCCGGAGCAAACCGGGCTGAGCCGGGCAGCCGAGGGCAGCTTTGCTGCTGCGGCTGCGGACTATTCCCCCGGAGCCACAGCCGACGATCGCCGCGCAGAGCGCGACGTTCGCCGTCACGCCAAAGCTCGCGCGCTGCTTCACCGTCCTCCGTATACATCCGTGGCGCTCCCACGGCTGAATGAACAGGTTCGCAGATGGCCGCTCAGGTCGGAGCGCTTGCCCGTGCGGGGCTATCAGTCTAGGATCTCTCGCGTAGACCCCGAGGCCGCGACAGGCCTCCATCAAAAGAGGAGCGTCCATGCGTCGGATCAGCCCTGCTACCCGCTTGCGGTTTTTCTTCGCTGCCCTGACTGCAGGTGCAGCGATGGTGGCGACCAGCGGCCTGATGGCCCCCTCGAGCGAGGCGGCGCCCGGGACGAATTGCACCTATTACAGCGACGAGAGCCACACGACGGTCGTCGGCCAGTACGGCCGCGACTGCTGTAACAACCGGATCGCGTGGGGCACCAAGACGGCGCATTACGAGTGCGGCGGGTGCTTCCTCTGCACCCCGCCTCCTCCCTGAGGGAAATGCGCCGGAGAGGATGCGGCGCCCTCCGTCGCATCTCGTGTTCTGCCCGCTCGCTTGCAGAGGGCTCAACGCCCCAGGCGCGCACCATGACGTCCCAGCCGGCATGGCCCGAAGGGAGACATGCCGGGCGGTGTCCCCAGCGCAAGCTCCCCGCCCCCCAGTCTTGCCGATTGGCCAGCGCCCGCCCGCGCCACGCCGGCGAGCGCGGCCCCCCACGGCGCCCCCCGCTTGGCACCACGCCATCCCCGCCCCAACCAGGGGACGAGAGATCCATGTCCTCCAGCGCCGCCTACAACATGTACGTCTTCCGCAGCAGCCGCCGCGACGTCCCGGGCCCTCGGCTCACCGCCGAGCTCGCCGCCGACCTCCAGGCGATCGCGGCCCCGTCGTCCCCCGGCCCGAGCGCTCTCCGCCGGCTCGTCCTCCGCGCCTTGATCCGCGCCGGCGAGCTCGAGTCGCTCCTCGCCGACGCCGCCCGCCCGGAGCCCGCCTCCCTCCTCGCGCGTGTCGCCGACGACCTCGCCGCGCTGCTCGTGAGCGGCGCACCCCCCGCCACCGCCACCGGCGCCCTCCGCGTCTCCCCCGAGTCCATCGCCGCCCTCGACGTCCCGGCGACCGTCTCCACCTCGCCGCCCGAGGGCTTCTCGTTCTACGCCCTCCACCCGCTCGACTACGCCCGTCTGGCCGACCGGCTCGTGTCGCCGCAGGTCCCGGTCCGGGTCGTCGGCGTCCGCAGCATCGGCACCACCTTGAGCGCGGTGACCGCCGCGGCGCTCCGCCGGCGGGGGATCCGGGCCGACCGCATCACCGTGCGCCCCTCCGGCCACCCCTACGACCGCCGCGTCGAGCTCGGCGCCCGGGAGCTTCGCTGGGTCGAGGACGGCCTCGCCGAGGGCGCGCAGTTCTGGATCGTCGACGAGGGCCCAGGCTTCAGCGGCTCGTCGTTCCTCTCCACCGCCGACGCCCTCGTCGCCGCCGGCGTCCCGCCCGCGCAGATCGTCCTCCTGGGCAGCCGCACCCCGGATCCCGACGCGCTCGTCGCCCCCGACGCCGCCCGGCGGTGGCGCTCGTTCCGCTCCGAGCGCGCCCAGGACGGCGCGCAGCCCCAGGTCGACGCCGGCGAGTTCATCGGCGGCGGCGCGTGGCGCCGCCACACCTTCGACGACGAGGCGCGCTGGCCGCCCTCCTGGACTACCATGGAGCGCCTCAAGTACATCTCCCGGGACGGCAGCCGGATCCTCAAATTCGAGGGAATGGGCCGTTACGGGGCCGAGTGCCTGGACCGCGCTCACGGCCTCTCCCAGGCCGGCTTCGGCCCGGCCCCGCACGACGAGGGCGAGGGCTTCTTCTCGTATCCGCGGCTCCCGGGCCGGCCGCTCCAGGCCGGCGATCTCTCCGCCGCCGTGCTGGAGCGCCTCGCCGACTACTGCGCCTTCCGCGCCTCGGCCTTCCAGGTCCGGAGCCCCGCGGTCGACGAGCTCATTGCGATGAGCCGCAACAATTTCTCAACCGAGACCGGCGGCGAGCTCCCGGACCACGTCCACCCCGAAATCACCCGCCCCGCCATCGTCGATGGCAAGATGGATCCCCACGAGTGGCTCCGGTCCGCTTCCGGCGAGCTCCTCAAGGTGGACGCGTCCGGGCACGGCGACGACCACTTCCTCCCTGGCCCCGCCGACATCGCCTGGGATCTCGCCGGGGCCATGATCGAGTGGCGCATGGACGCCGCCGCGCGCAGCGCCTTCCTCGAGCGGTATCGCCGCCGCTCCGGCGATCGCCCCGAGCCGCGCCTGCCGGCGTACCTCGCGGCGTATTCGCTGTTCCGCCTCGGGTACGCCGCCATGGCCGCCGCGGCGCTCCAGGATCCCGGCGAGGCGCGGCGCCTGCTCGCCGCCCGGGACCGTTATCGCGCGGCCCTGCTCGAGGACCTCGGCCCCGCAGGCACGGCGGGCGCCCTCGGGTGAAGCCGCCAGGCTGGCTCAGGGTGATCATGCCGCAAGCTCGTTTATTTCCTGACCCTCCTCTACGGATCTCCGCGATGGTGCGGCGGGCGCGCCGGCGATAGGTTCGCCGCCGTAGCCCCTGTTCGTCCGCGGCAGTCACGCGCGGAATCTGTTTCGAGCTCCATGCCCGTGGCAGGCCGAAGAACGCACTCATGCTCAAGCGTCTGATCCTCGTCGCCGGCTCCCCCTCGAGCGGCGACGAGCCGTCGGGCCGCGGGGCACAGCTCCTCTCTTCTGCCGAGAAGGCGGGGCTCTCCGCCGAGTTCCCCGGCGTGGAGATCGGCGCGCCCTGTCCGCCCGGCAATACGCCCCACGCCGCCGTCGACGCCCGGGCGTGGCGCTCGTCCGCGATCGATCTGTGGGCGCTCGACACGCACCTGCACGCGCTCGACGCCCGCGGCGCCTTCGATCTCCGCCTCCTCCACCTCGACGCGCTCGAGCGCGGGGGCGCCGCCCGGACGGCCTACGAGGTGCTCACCCGCTGCCAGCGCTTCGTCCGCAGGCGGAACGTCGCCTCCGCGACCGCGGCCTTCGCGCGGGTCCTCGCGCGGCACCGGGACCTTTACAACCTCGACAAGCCCCTGCTCCGCGCCGATTACGACCACGCGATCGACGTCTGGCAATGGATGCTCCGCCTCGACCCCGGCGCCCGCGTCTCCGCCCAGGCGGCGGCGCTCTTCCACGACATCGAGCGGCTGGTCTCGGAGGCGGACTTCCGGATCGAGCACCACGCCCGGGACTACCAGGCGTTCAAGGACGAGCACGCGCGGCGCGGCGCGGCGATGGCGTGCGCCACGCTCGCCGGCCTCGGGCTCCCGCCCGAGGTGATCGATCGCGTCGGCGACCTGGTCGCGTCCCACGAGCGGCCCGGGGACGACGCGGAGCTCGCCCTGCTCAACGACGCCGACGCGCTCTCGTTCTTCTCGCTGAACAGCGCCGGCTTCCTCGATTACTACGGGCCCGAGCACACCCGCGCCAAGGTGGCGTACACGCTCCGCCGCCTGCGCCCGGCCGCGAGGGCGCTCCTGCCGCGGATCCGCTGCCGCCCCGAGATCGAGGGGATGATCGCCGGCGAGCGCGAGTCGAAGAGGGCAGGGGCGCCGGCCCCCGCGGAGACGCAGGCATAGAGGAGGTGCGGTTCGCAATGAGGCTCGTCATCTTCGGTCTGACGATCAGCTCGTCCTGGGGCAACGGCCACGCCACGTTGTGGCGGGGCGTGCTCAACGCGCTCGGGCGGGCCGGGCACCACGTCACCTTCTTCGAGCGCGACGTCCCCTACTACGCATCTCACCGGGATCTGCACGCCCTCTCGCACGGGAGCGAGCTGCGGCTCTACCCCTCGTTCGAGGACGTCCTCCCCGAGGCGCGGCGCGCCGTCGCCGAGGCCGACGTCGCGATGGTGACCTCGTATTGCCCCGACGGCGCCGCCGCGACGGAGCTCGTCCTGGAGTCGCGCCGGATCAAGGTCTTCTACGACCTCGACACGCCGGTGACGCTGGATCGGATCAACGCCGGTCAGTCCGTCGGCTACATCGGCCCGCGCGGGCTCGTCGATTTCGACTGCGTGCTCAGCTACACGGGCGGCGAGGCGCTCGAGCAGCTCCGGACGAAGCTCGGCGCCCGGCGGGTGTTCCCGCTCTACGGGAGCGCCGATCCGGAGGTCCACCGCCCCGTGCCGCCGCGGGACGTGTTCCGCGGGGATTTCTCGTACCTGGGCACGTACGCCGCCGACCGGCAGGAGGCGCTCGCCGCCCTGTTCCTCGAGGCGGCCCGGCGGCTCCCGGAGAAGCGGTTCGTGATCGGGGGCTCGCTTTACCCCGAGAATTTCCCGTGGGCGCCGAACATCTATTACATGCGCCACGTCGCGCCGCCGGATCACCCGGCGTTCTATTGCTCCTCGCCGCTCACGCTCAACGTCACCCGGGGCGCCATGGCGGCGATGGGTTACTGCCCCTCGGGGCGGCTCTTCGAGGCGGCGGCCTGCGGGACGCCGATCCTGAGCGACAGCTGGGAGGGTCTCGACCAGTTCTTCACGCCGGGGAAGGAGATCCTCGTGGCGACGACCACGGACGAGGCCGTGCAGGCGCTCTCGCTCCCGGCGGGGGAGATCGCGGCGATCTCGCGGGCCGCGCGGGAGCGTGTGCTCGCGGAGCACAGCGCGGCGCGGCGGGCGGAGGAGCTCGTCTCCATTCTCGAGTCGGTGCCCGTGTCATGAAGCAAAGGAGAGGACCATGTGGGGAGTGATTCCGGCGGCGGGCCTCGGGAGCAGGATCCAGCCGCTCGCGTTCTCGAAGGAGCTCCTCCCGGTGGGGACGCGCAAGGACGGCGACGTGGAGCGGCCGCGCGCGGTGAGCGAGTACCTCATCGACCGGATGATCCTGGCCGGCGCGACCCGGATCTGCATGGTGATCTCGCCGGGCAAGTCGGACATCGTCGAGTATTACGGCGGGAGCGTGGGCCCGGCGAACGTCTGTTACGTGGTGCAGCCGGTCGCCGCCGGGCTCTGCGACGCCATCTTCCGGGCGCTCCCGTGGATCGCGCCCGAGGAGGAGGTGCTCGTGGGGCTGCCCGACACGGTGTGGTTCCCCGAGCACGGGCTCCGCTTCCTCGACGGCGGCGGGCTCTCCTTCCTGCTCTTCCCGGTCGCGAACCCGGAGCTCTTCGACGCGGTCGTCACCGACGAGAAGGGCCGGGTGCTGGAGATCCAGGTCAAGCAGAAGAACGCCAGCTCGCAGTGGATCTGGGGCGCGTTCAAGCTCACCGGCGCGGTGATGCGCGAGCTCCACGACCTGTGGTGCGAGCGCGGGCGGGAGGACCCGTACATCGGGACGCTGGTGAACGAATACCTGGCGCGCGGCGGCACCGCGCGCGCGGTGCGGGCCGGCGAGGCCTATGTCGACGTGGGGACGCTGCATGGCTACCGCGAGGCCATCCAGCTCCTCAGCGGCGCGAACCTTTGAACCGGAGGAGCCATGGAGAGCAGCGTCGAGAGGCCGACGAAGTTGACCCGGGAGCAGATCCAGGAGCGCGTGCGCGGGCTCGGGCAGTGGTTCCATAACATCGATCTCGGCGGGGTGAAGACGGCGCCGGACCATTTCCTGGGCGACTATCCCGCCATCAAGTGGAAGAACTTCGCCCACGCCATCCCGGAGGATCTCTCGGGCAAGACGGTCCTCGACATCGGCTGCAATGCGGGCTTCTACTCGATCGAGATGAAGCGGCGCGGGGCGGCCCGGGTGCTCGGGATCGACAGCGACGAGGATTACCTGGCGCAGGCGCGCTTCGCCGCGGAGGTCTCCGGGGCGGACATCGAGTTCCGGAACCTCTCGGTCTACGACGTGGGCGCTCTCGGCGAGCGCTTCGACATCGTGATCTTCATGGGGGTCCTCTACCACCTCCGCCACCCGCTCCTGGCGCTCGACCTGCTGCACGAGCACGTGGTCGGTCACACGCTGGTCTTCCAGAGCATGCAGCGCGGCAGCGCCGAGGTGCCGCAGCTGGAGGGCGACTATCCCTTCGCCGAGAAGCGGATCTTCGACGAGGAGAGCTACCCCAAGCTCCACTTCGTGGAGCACAGCTACTCGCACGATCCGACCAACTGGTGGATCCCCAACCGGGCCTGCGCGGAGGCGATGCTCCGGAGCGCCGGCTTCGAGATCGTGGACCACCCGGAGCACGAGGTCTACATCTGCCGCCGCGGCGAGAAGGGCGAGTGGGTGCCGGGCGCGGTCTATCCGGCCACGCGAGCCGGCAAGCAGGGAGAGCGGGCATGATCGAAGCAGTGATGCTCTGGAACGAGCCGAACAACAAATCGCACTGGGATTTCGAGATCGATCCCGAGTGGACGACGTACGGATCCATGGTGAAGCTCGCCGCCGACGCGATCCGGAGCGAGCGCGCGGATCTGCCGCGGGTGCTGGGCGGCATCTCGCCGATCGACCCGGCGTTCATCGCCAACATGGGCCGCCAGGGCGTGCTCGATCATGTGGATGTGGTCGCGGTCCACGGCTTTCCGCTCGACTGGAACCACTGGCAGATCCACGAGTGGCCGAGCAAGCTCGACGAGATCCGCGCGGTGACGGACAAGCCGATCTGGATCACCGAGATCGGCGTCTCCACGTTCGGCGCCGAGGAGGTGCAGGAGTTCGGCCTGAAGCGGAGCGCCGAGCTGCTGCGCGGCAAGGTCGACCGGGTCCACTGGTACAGCCTCTATGATCTGCCGCGGGCCTGGCCGGCGACGACGCGCCATCGCGAGGCCGAGGGCTCGTCGTACTACCGTCATTTCTACATGGGCCTGCTCCGCGAGGACGGGACGCCGAAGCGCGCGCTCCGCCTCTTCCCGGAGTGCACCCCTGATTTCGGGCTCTGTCAGTGGTTCCATTTCGAGGACCACCGGCTGGACGACGCGGTGGAGTGGCTGAAGAAGCTCGGGGTGCGCCACCTCCGCACCGGGCTGAGCTGGGCCGACAGCTTCCGTCCCGGCGCCGAGGCGTGGTTCGACCGGCAGATGAAGGTCCTCGAGCCGTTCGATGTGACGCTCACCTACTGCTTCACCCCGGAGCACGCGGGCGTCAGGCCTCACCACACGAGCCCTCCGCAGCGCATCGAGGAGTTCGCCGAGTTCTGCGCCCGGATGACGCGGCGTTACGCGAGGTAGCGGGCGCCGGCGCAAGTCCGGCGCTTGCCCGGCGTGTACCGAGCACCCTCGTGCGACGGCCGAGCAGGGTCGGCGTGGGGGCCATCCGGCGCGGGCTCGTCCTTCCTGTTCCGGTCGCGGCGTGCTACGCTTCGAGCCATGCTCGCGCTGAAAGCCAGCGTGCGAAACGGTCGCCTCGTGCTCGACGAGCCTACGGAACTGCCCGAGGGGGCCGTGGTGGATCTGGTTGCGATCGGGGCGGACGTGCTTGATGACCTCGGCGGCGAAGAACGCGAAGCCCTCCATGAGGCGCTCGCCGAGGGGATCGCGCAGGACGAAGCGGGCGATACGGTCGATGCCGACGAGGTGCTCGCGTATCTCCGCGCTCGTGTGCCGTGACTTCGGTTCGTTTTGCTCGGCGAGCCTTCCGTGAGCTCGATCGTATCGAGGCATGGTGCCGGGCCAATCGGCCGGCGTTATGGCCCTTGTTCGTCTCCGAGCTCACGCGAGCGGTTCGCCTCCTCCGGGTTGCTCCCGAGCTCGGTCCCGAGTACCAGACCGAGCGCGTCCGTGGCGTTCGACGACTGCTGCTCGAGAAGACACAGTTTTACGCCTATTACCGGTACCATCCAGCGAAGTCGCTCGTCGTCGTGTTGTCGGTATGGAGTACGCACCGGCGGCGACCTCCGTCTCTTCGTTGAGGCTCGAGCGAAAGCGCGCCGAGGCGCTCCGTTCAGGTTCTCCTGTACGTGGGTTGTGTCCCGCGCGCACATCTGGCGCGCCCCGAGGCCGCTTGGTAAGGTGCTTCATGCAGCCTGTACCGGCCCGTGACGAGACGGTGTGCTGCTCCAGCCCGGCGCGCTCTCCCGATCAGCGCGCCGGCGCGTGCAGCGGCGTGACACGAGCCGCGGAGGCGCTGCCGTGAACCTCGGCGCGCTCCGCCGCCTCGGCCGCGACCCGAAGGAGCTCGCCTGGCCGCCTTTCTCCTGGCTCTCGTCGGGCCGGGCGCCTCGTTGCCTCGTGGTGTTCGCCCACCAGGACGACGAGACCATCGGGCTCGGCGCGCGCATCGGCCGGCTCGATCCGGTCGAGGTGGTTCACCTGACCGACGGCGCGCCCCGCGATCCGAGCTTCATGCCCGCCGAGCTCGCCGGCGCCGGTCGCGAGCGCTACGCGGCGATCCGGCGCGAGGAGGTGGCCCGCGCGCTCGCCCTGGCCCATGTCCCCGAGGCGCGGCTCCGGTGCCTCGGCGCGGTCGACCAGGAGGCCATCGAGGAGGCGCCGAGCCTCACCCGGAAGCTGCTCGACCTGTTCGCGAGGGCCCGGCCCGAGGTGGTGATCACCCACCCGTACGAGGGCGGCCACCCCGATCACGACGCGGCCGCGCTCGCCGTGCACGCGGCGGCCGCGCTCGCCTGCGTCAACGGCGGGGCCGCGCCGCTGATCTTCGAGGCGGCCTCGTACCACGCCGCCCGCGGCCACTTCGTGGCCGGGGATTTCATCCCGTACCCCGGCGTCCCCGAGATCGCCCTCCGGCTCTCGGCCGAGGAGGCGGCGCGGAAGCGCGCGATGCTGGACTGCTTCGTCAGCCAGAAGGAGACGCTCGCCCCGTTCGGCGCCGACGTCGAGCGCTTCCGGCCCGCGCCCTCGTACGATTTCCGGCGGCCGCCGCACGAGGGCACGCTCAACTACGAGCGGATCGGCTTCCCGATCGACGGCGCGCGCTGGCGCAAGCTCGCGGTGAAGTCGCTGACGCTGCTCGGCCTCGGGCGAGAGCGATGCGTCTGACGGTCCTGCACGTCGGTTATCCGCTCGCGCCCGTGGGCCCCGACGCGGTCGGCGGCGCCGAGCAGGTGCTCTCGATGCTCGACGAGGCGCTCTCGCGCGGCGGCCACCGGTCGATCGTGGTCGCCCCGGAGGGCTCCTCCTGCGCGGGGACGCTCGTCGCGACGCCGGCGCCGCCGCAAGGCGCGGTCCTCGACGACGCGGCCAAGGAGCAGGCGTGGCGCCACCACCGGAGCGCCATCGCCCGGGCGCTGGATCGGTATCCGGTCGACCTCGTCCACCTGCACGGCGTCGATTTCGACCGGTACCTGCCCGACCCGGGCGTGCCCGTGCTCGTCACGCTCCACCTCCCGCCGAGCTTCTATTCGCCCTCCGTCTTCCGGCTCGACCGGCCGGACACCTTTCTTCATTGCGTCTCCGCGACGCAGCGGCGCGTGTGCCCGCCGGGGGCCCCGCTCCTGCCCGAGATCCCGAACGGCGTCCGGCTGGAGCATTACCGGCCGCGGCGTCACAAGCGCGGTTATGCGATCGCGCTCGGCCGGATCTGCCCGGAGAAGGGGTATCACGTGGCGGCCGAGGCCGCGCTCCGCGCCGGGGTGCCGCTGCTCGTGGCCGGGCAGGCGTTCGGCTACGCCGAGCACACGCGGTACCTCGAGGAGGTCCTCTTGCCGCTCTTGCGCGGCGCCGGGCCCCCGCGGCGTTTCCTCGGCCCGGTGGGCCTCGCCCGCAAGCGGCGGCTGCTCGCCGCGGCCCGGTGTCTTCTCGTCCCCAGCCTGGTCCAGGAGACCAGCTCGCTCGTCGCCATGGAGGCGCTGGCCTCCGGGACGCCCGTGATCGCGCTCCGCGGCGCCGGCGCGCTGCCGGAGATCGTGGAGCACGGCCGGACAGGCTTCCTGGTCGAGGGCGCCGAGGGCATGGCCGAGGCGATGTCCATCGTGGACAGGCTCGATCCGGCGGAGTGCCGCCGCGCCGCCGAGGAGCGGTTCTCGGCGGAGCGGACGGCGGCGGCGTACATCGAGACGTACCGGCGGATCCTCGGCGAGCGGTGAGCGCGGTCTGACGGGCTTGACCGTGGTTCGCGGTTGGGTGCACCATTGACACGTTCAAGGGCAGAGCGCCCGATGTTGAAGAGCGCGAGCGGCAGCTCGACGATCGCGTGATCGAGCCGCTCCAGAGCGCCTCGGGGGCGCGCGTCATCGAGACAGGCCTCGTCGACGCGCGGGGGCCATTGGCGTGTCTGGCCGTCGAGCGGCGCGCCGTGAGCTTCGCTCCTTCGAGCAGACCGATGCGCCGAGCGAGGCCTTTCGCTGCAGGATGAGGTCCATGTGAGCTCAAACGACGAACTCCCCCAGCACTCCAGGTCCAAGCCTCCGGCGCCCATCCTGTGCGCGGGAGCCCTCTTCGATCCGACGCTCCCGGCCGCGTGGGCGCCCGCGCTCGACCTGCTCGCCGACATCGAGGAGCTGCAGGACGAGTCGAAGGGCAGCCGCACGGAGCGGGAGGCGAGGGGGCGCGACCTCCACGACCGGCTGATGCGCGGCATCGACGCCCTGAGCGAGCCGGTCCCGGGCGAGCTCCACGCGGCGAGCGTGTCCTTCCGGACCTGGTTCACCGAGGCGGTGCTGCTCTGGCTCCGGTTCGCCGGCAGCAGCTCCGCGCCGCTCGTCGATACGATCGCGTCGCGCCCGCTCCTCGATTTCCCGCTGGATTTGCCGGAGGGCAGCGAGGGGATCCCGCTCGTCCGGCAGGCGCTGCGCGAGGCGCTCGGGTGGGAGGAGGCGGAGCTCGGGCGGATCGAGCGCGCGATGGATCACCTGACCTCCAACCTCACGCTGAAGCACAGGATCACGAAGGCGCTCGCCGCGCAGCTCGCCGCGAAGGGGGGCGCGTCGCCCGCCGCGTGCGCCGAGCTCATGTGCGGTATCTACGGCCCGCTGCCGTGGCGCCCGGGCGACGTGGATCTGCTCATGACGTCCACGGCGATCTTCCTCTGCATCCGCGCCTCGGCGCCGGCGGCCGGCTCGGCCGGACCGGAAGGCTCCGGCGAGGCGCCGCGGCTCGAGGTGCCCGGCTGGGACGAGCGGCCGGAGGAGGAGCGGCGCGCCATCGCCGCGTTCATCGCCCGGTGCGACGCGACGAACACCGCGGAGACGGCGCGTTTTCCCGCGTTCGGCTACTTCGACCGCGCGGCCATCGATCCGGCGCTCGCGCGCTCCCTCGCCGAGGCGGCCTCGGTCCCGCCGGAGGTCGTCACCCAGACGCTCGCCACCATGGTGATGGTCCTCCGCACGCCGGAGGTGGAAGACTTCGTGGTTCATGACGCCTGGGGCCACGTGTGGCAGGAGGCGCTGGCCGAGTTCGAGTGGGAGTACGCGGTCCTGCCGAGGATCGAGGAGCCCCTCGCGCTCGACACCACGTTTCCCGGCGCGCAGGGGCCCGGCATCGCCTCGGCCTTCGTCGATCGCGGGGGCCGCACCGAGCTCGACGAGGCCGCGCTGCGCCGCTTCGCCGAGGCCGATCTGAGGGCGCGGATCCAGGTGGCCACGAGCAACGGCCTCGCCGAGATGCTCGCCGATTTCATGGAGAGCAAGTACGCCTGGCACCGGCCCGCCCTGAAGCTGCCGGACGCGTCGCTCCTCCCGATCACCGGGCTCAAGCTCGATCTGACCGTGGGCGACGTCCGCCGCCAGGTCGCCCGCTGGGCGGCGCCGTACCGCGCGCTGGCCGAGGACGCGGGGGCGCGCGCCCGCCTCGTCGACGCGCTCTCGCCGCGTGTTCCGGCCGCGGGGCTGAAGGAGGCGGTGGATCGGGCGGGCGCGCTGCTGTGGCGCGAGCTCGCGGCGGCGTTCGACGACACGCTGCGGCCGGTCGACGCCGGGGGCGGCGCGATCCGCTCGAGCGCGTGCCGCCGCATCGTGCTCCAGCTCGCGCTGGTCGCCACCGTGCTCGAGCGGGCGCTCGCGGCGTCGGGCGCGGGCGGGCCGCGGACCGAGCCCGCCTGGCGCGACCCGGCGTCGTGTGTGGACCTGCTCCTGATGACGATCGCCCGGTTCTACGAGCAGGATCGACAGAGGAACTTCTGGCACCTCGATCAGATCTCCGCGACGGGGTTCGTGGAGGCCTGCAGCCGGCTCCGGGCCGCGCTGTCGAAGCCCGGATCTTCGTGACTCTGTACCGGATGCGCGCTTGTTGTGGGGGACCTCGATGCCGACCCAGTACGATGATCTTGCCGAGCAGTACAAGAAGGCCAAGCGCCTCGCCGTATCGGACGTGGTCGAGCACACGCTGCTTTGCCGCGTCGGCGCCGTGAGCGGGATGTCTGTCCTGGACCTCGCGTGCGGGGAGGGCTTCAACACCCGGAAGCTGAAGCAGCTCGGCGCGGGGCGCACCGTGGGCGTGGACGTATCGGCAGAGATGATCCGCCTGGCCCGCGAAGAGGAGGCGCGGCAGCCGCTCGGGATCGAGTACGTCTGCGCTGCCGCGCAACATCTCGTAAGTATTGGAGAATTTGACCTGGTGACCGCCGTGTTCCTCCTGAACTACGCCGAGTCGCGGGACGACCTCGCGACGATGTGTCGCGTCGTGTACGAGCACCTCAAGCCCGGCCAGCGGTTCGTCACGATGAACGAGAACTGCGGCCGGTGGGCCGCGCACCCTGCAAAGTTCCTCGAGTACGGCTTCGGGTTCGAGGCGCCCTCGCCGCTCGGAGACGGCGACCGGGTGCGGCTCGCGATCAAGGTCGACGACCGGTCCTGGATCCACATCGCGATGCGGAGCTTCTCCCGGGATACGTACACGTGGGCGCTCACGGCCGCCGGGTTCAGGGACGTGGCGTGGCACGGGCCGGTCCTGCCGCCCGAGATCGAGGCGAGAGATGGCAAGGCGTTCTGGAGCGCGCTGCTCGAGGATCCGCCCATCGTCCTGATCGAGTGCTGGAAGTAGCGCCCGAGCGGGCTCCAGGCGCCGGGCCCGGAACGAGCGCCAGGGGCCCTCCTCGGTCGCGCTGATTGCTGTTCGAGCACCAGCCGGGTGGAATGACATGACGGCGCGCGGCATGTTGCGCGTGCACGGAAGCGATGCACGTCGATCATCCGTCGAAGGAACTCTGGCTTCAGCGGCTTCGGGCTCGTCTTCTGGAGGTGCTGGATGGGCCCGGCGTTCCCGTGCTCGATATCGAATGGTTGCTGCTGCGGTGCGACGACACGCTGGCGATGGAAGGCGATTGGAGGCAGCGATCGCTTCACCAGCTGGTAAAGGACGTGCAGGATTTCAATTCCGAGTTCCCGGGGTACCTGCCGGACGACCTGCTGCGTCAGCCCGGCCCGGGTTGAGCTCCCCGCGCGCGGCGTCCTCACCTCTGCACGTTCACCCGGCGCGACCGGGGTCGGGTCGCCCCGCCGGCCTGGGTCGGGCCGCCAGGTCCGTGACCCCCGGGGCATACCGAAAAAATGTTGACTTCCAGAGGTCGCTCAGGTTCCATTCCCCCGCGGTCTTCGAGTGGATCGTCGATGGCAAGCTCGACCTCCTCGTCGAGGTGAAGGCCCGCGCCGCCAAGCCGGCGCGATGGCCGCCCGTTGGAGCAGGGAAACGATCCCGCTGCCGACGAGCTCGCTGTCTCCGGATCCCGAAGCTGCTTCTCTTCTCTCTCGCCCGACCCCTCGACGTAATCACCTGACCACCGCCCTCCTGACCTCCCTCGCGGCGCCGAGCGCACCCGCCAGCCAGCGGGTACGTGTATCGACCGCGGTGTGCGTTCTCTCGCACCCCCGCGCCAGGTCGACGGCGCGTTCACGCCGGCGGGCGTGGCAAGGTCGCGTCCTCGTGGGCTTCACGGGCTCGGCGCGGCGGCGCCTGCCTCCGTGCGTGGGGGTCGAGCCGCGGCGCGCCGACGGCAGCGCGGCGTCCGCCATGCCTTCCAGACCGGGCGCGAACCGCGGGAAACGCCTCCCGCGCGCCCTGCCCCTCCACCGCGGAACCGCTGGATCCCGTGGAATGGCGATGAACCGAGACTTGCAGGGGACCCGAGCTGACTTATATAAGGTCCCCCTGGTGCGCGGCTTTCTGCAAGACCTCCGGTCCCCCGAGGGGCCGAGGCGAGAAACGGCGCGCAGGCAAGCCGCCCCCGACCCGAGAGCGGGTCGGGGTAACGCGCGACCGTTGACACCGCCGCCCGCTGGCGAGGCGCATAGAGCGCAGCGCCCAGCGGCCAGCGCGCGGCGATGAAGGAACCATGCAGACAGCACATCGCGATCAGAAGGACAGAGCCTCGAATACCAAAGAGTCGAAGCGCACCGGCTCGCCTGCCGTCGACGAGAACGCTCGGACGGCCGAGCCCAGGCGTCCCGTTCACTCGAGCGCGCCGCCGGCGTCCGGCAAGGTCGCCGCGCTCGCGCCGGCCGGGGCAGCGCCGTCGTCGCCGCCGAGGGCGGCTTCCGCGGCCAAGCCGACCCCGGCGCGTGCACCCAGCCCGGCGGCTCTGCCGCGCGGTGGCTCCGGTAGCGCCCGCCCGCCCACGAACGGCGCCGCGCCCCTGTCCACCCCGCCGCAGCAGGCGGGCGGATCGCAGCCGGCGCCCGCGATGCCCCGCCGCACCGGCATCGAGGTCTGGTCGGGTCGCCCGGGGGTCCCGAGGCCCGAAGCGCCCCGCAGCTGGCAGCGCGCGCCGTCGCAGCCCGCGCCCGCGCGCGGCGCCCAGCAGCCGCCCGCGCGCGGCGCCCAGCACGCGCCCGCGCCCGGCGCGCGCCCGGCCACGAGCCGTCCGGCCGATGGCCCGTCGAGCCGCCGCGACCCGCGCTTCAACGCGCCGGGCCGGCCTGGCGCGCCGCGCCGCGCCCCGGAAGCGCCCCGGCAGCCCGCCGCCCCCTCCACGCAGGAGATGTCGGCGCGCAAGAAGGTCGTCAAGATCGAGGAGCAGGTCTCGCTGCACACGCTCGCCGCGCGCATGGGCGTCAAGGCGACCGACGTGCTCCTCAAGCTGCTCGCGCTCGGCGTGACCGGGGTCCACGTGAACTCGGTCATCGACGCGGACGCCGCCAAGCTCGTCGCGAGCGACTTCGGCTGGGACGTCGAGGACGTCGCCGTGACCGAGGAGCAGATCCTGGAGCACGCCCGCGGGCCCGAGGAGGACGAGGCCGGGCCCCTCTCGCCGCGCTCGCCGATCGTCACGGTCATGGGCCACGTCGACCACGGCAAGACCTCGCTCCTGGATCGCATCCGGCAGTCGAAGGTGGCCGCGGGTGAGGCCGGCGGCATCACCCAGCACGTCGGCGCCTACCGCGTGAAGACGAGCAAGGGGACGATCACCTTCCTCGACACGCCGGGCCACGAGGCGTTCACGGAGATGCGCGCCCGCGGCGCGTCGCTGACGGACATCATCGTGCTCGTCGTCGCCGCGGACGAGGGCGAGCGGCCGCAGACGCGGGAGGCCATCCGCCACGCGCAGAGCGCGAAGGTGCCCGTCGTCGTGGCGGTGAACAAGGTCGACAAGCCGGGCGCGGATCCGGAGCGCATCCGGCGCGAGCTCGGCCCGCTCGGCCTCGCGCCCGAGGCGTGGGGCGGCGACACGCTCTACTGCGACGTCAGCGCCAAGACAGGCGAGGGCATCGAGGACCTCCTAGAGATGATCTCGCTCCAGGCGGAGATGCTGCGCCTCCAGGCGAACCCGAAGCGCCCGGCGACGGGCACGGTGGTCGAGGCGCTGCTCGATCGCGGCAAGGGCCCGCTCGCGCGCGTGCTCGTGACCGACGGCACGCTCCGCACGGGCGACGTGGTGATCGCCGGCGCGGCGTGGGGTCGCGTCCGGGCGATGACCGACGAGCTCGGGCGGCGCGTCGCGGAGGCGGGCCCCTCGACGCCGGTCGAGATCCTCGGCCTCTCCGACGTGCCCAAGGCGGGCGACACGCTCTACGCGGCGCGGGACCAGAAGAAGGCCCAGGCGCTCGCCGAGGCTCGCCGGACGAAGGCGGGGAAGGTCCAGGCGTCGACGCCGCTGTCGCTCGCGGGCCTGGCGGGGCGCCTCGCGGCGGCCGGCCAGATGGAGCTCCGGCTGATCCTGAAGGCGGACGTGCAGGGCTCGGTGGAGGCGCTCTCCAGCGCGCTCGCCCGGCTCTCGACCGACAAGGTGCGCGTGAACATCACGCACGCCGGCGTCGGCGCGGTCACCGAGGGCGACGTGAACCTGGCGTCGGCCGCGAAGGCGATCGTGGTCGGCTTCAACGTGCGCCCCACCGGCAAGGCGGCGTCGCTCGCCGAGGCGGAGGGGGTGGAGATCCGGTCGTACGACGTGATCTACGCCGCGATCGACGACGTGATGAAGGCCATGGCCGGCCTGCTCGCGCCGGTGGTCGTCGAGAAGCCGCTCGGCGCGGCCGAGGTGCGCGAGCTCTTCAAGGTCGGCAAGCTCGGCACGATCGCCGGCTGCATGGTGACCACCGGCTCGGTGAAGCGCTCCGGCAAGGTGCGCCTGGTCCGCGACGGGGCGAAGGTCTGGGAGGGCAAGATCGCCGGCCTGCGCCGCGTGAAGGAGGACGTCTCCTCGGTCGAGCGCCTCACGGAGTGCGGCATCCTGCTCGACGGGTACTCCGCCCTGAAGCCGGGCGACGTGATCGAGTGCTACGAGATGCAGGAGGTCGCCGCGACGCTCTGAGCGCCTTGAGCGACGGTCACCCGCTTCGGATACGGGCCCACCTCGACGTTTTCGGTGCTCAGCGCACAGGAGTGCGCTTGCGCGCCGAAAACGCCGATCTGGGCCCGTCTCCTGTGCGGGTGACCGCCGCTCTGGGACGCATGTACCGGAGGCGGATGAAAACCGCTCTAGAGCGGCGCGCGGCTGGGGGCTTTCGAGCTTCCCGACGAGCCGTGAGGGTCAGCGGTCGAGCGTGCGCTCCCACATCTGCAGGTACGCCTCGGCGGAGTTGTAGAGCGCGGTCAGCGCCGCCTCGCCGCCCTCGAGGCGGACCTCCTCCACCCAGTCGGCGACGAGCCCGTAGTGCGCCATGCCGTCGACGTCCGTGTCGTAGACGCGCTCGCCGCTCACCTGCCGGTCGAAGGTCACCGGGGCGATCCCCGCGAACTGCGGCCCCCAGCCCGGCCCCTGGAACAGCGTGAAGGGGTAACTCACCGGCGTCGCACCCGCGCCGCGCGGCCCGGCCTGGGCCCCCAGCCCGTTCGTGTCGGCGCCGTAGCCCATGCCGAAGAAGTAGGCGTCGCTCTTGATCGCGGTGAGCCGGTCGAGGGTCTCCTTGAACTCCCTGCCGTTGCCTTTGTAGGGATAAATCAGCCCGCCGAGCGCCATGATGCGGCGCGCCTGATCCACGGTGAGCCCCCCGTGGCCGCCGTGCGTGGAGACCAGCGGATATGCGGGCGTTTGCTGCTCGGCGATCGCGATCACCTCGGCCTTGTTGGAGAGCTCCAGGTGATCGACCTCGATGATCATCCGCTTCTCCATCATCTTCTGGATCGCGTAGCGGCCGAGCGTCGTCAGCCCGCGCGCATTGCATTGCTCCCTGCCCTGCGGATAGAGCGGGAGGTGGCCGCCCGCGAGGGCCATCAGCGTCGCGGTCAAGGGGTCGTCGCCCGCTCCCGGCGGGGCCACGCTCAGGAGGACCGCTCCGGCGTCATAGAAGTAGTCCTGCTCCGGACAATCGTAGGTTTGCCAGAACTCGCCGGTGTCGACCTTGTTGCCCAGGTTGAGCGCGAAGCTGTCGAAGATGCCGTTTCCTCCGAGCGCGTTGTCGAACTCGTGGACAGGGAACATCTGGCGGACGCCGGCGGCGTGGAGCCGGTCGAGCTGCTCGTCGATGTCGGCCTCGTCGCACCCGGCGACGCCGTTCTGGAGGTCGCAGTTGAAGAGGTGCGAGATCTCGATCCCCAGCACCACGGCCATCTTGCCGTCGTGGATCACCTGCCGCGCCTCGGCGGGGCTCTCCACCAGCCTGAACCAGCCCCGGCCCGGACCGCCTTCCTGCGCGTCGATGTACGCCTCGAGGTCGCGCATGAGCTGCGCCTGCGCCATGGCGCTGTCCATCTCGTTGCAGCTCTGGAGCGGCCTGCCGGAAGCGATGCGCTGGACCGCGCACAACGTCTCGTTCTCGACGAGGTTGTTGACCATGAGCCGCTGGCCGGCGCGCCACGCCCGCTCCATCCACTTGTAGTACATCCCCTCGTGTGTGAGCGATTGTGCTGCCGGCCAGTCCACGAACTCGGGCCAGCCGCGGTTGTCGTGCAGCGGCACGGGGTTTTCGCCGCGGAAGTTGCCGACGATATCCTTGATGCCGCCGGGCCCGTGCGACAGGGTGCAGTCGCCGAGCGCCCCGAGGACGCCGAAGCGGTGGAAGGGCAGGCCGTGGTGTGCGCCGCCGAGGAAGCTCGTGGCGCTGACGTGCGCGTGCACATCGGCGAAGCCGAGCACCGGCTGAGGCATCCCCTCATATAATCCCGAGAATTTCACGGGTCACAGCGTGCTCACGGAGGACCTCACCGTACGCTGTCATGAGCTGAACGAGTCGCTCTTCCCGCATGTTGGGGATGGCCGTGTACCAGTAGCATCCCTGGTTATAGAGCGACAAGGTTCGATGCTTCACTGTATTGGTCTTCAGAAGGCGATCGAGGCCGGCCCGCTCACCCGCCTCCCCGAGAAGCGTCAGGAGCACGTGGGCGAAGGCAGCTATGAGCAAAAGTCGGTCACGTCGGGCAGTGTCTCCAATGTGCGTGGCGGAGAGACCCATGCCGAAATGAACGTTTTTTATGTCGCGGAACGTCTCCTCGATACAGAAGCGTCGACCGTAGAGCTTGACGACTTGGCTGCCGGTCAGGTCGGCGCGGCTGGTTGCGAGGCACCAGGGCTCTTTCATCCTCTTGTCGTGCGCAAGCACGACCGCCGAGATGGCGGCCTCGTCCTGCGTGACCCGGACGTGCTTCAACATTTTTGCCCGCCCGGTAGATGCGAGCCACTCACCTGCAGGCCGCGCAGTACCATCGGCATCGGTGACGATGATGCACTCGCGGAACCGAATAATATAATCCCACCCCAGGTTGGCGAGATGGTCGTACCGCTTGCGGTCGCCGAAGCCCCGGTCGGCGATCAGCGTTACTCGGGTTGTCTCGGGCAAGATCTCATGCAACCGCTCGATGACCTCATCTTCATAAGTGTTGCGCTTGCCGGCCAGCGACGATTTTTCGACCGTCTTCCACACGAGCGGCGTTGCTCGCCCGTGGCGGGTGATCAAGTACAGGGCCAACGTGGCATGGTCGTCGGCATCGAACTCCGTCCAATCGAGAGCGACCAGCAGTTCCTCTCGGGAACCTACCACGAAGCGAACCCATGCGTCGAACAGTAGCCATGGAGACACGTTGTTGTTACTCAGCAACCGGTCAACCTGTTTGGTCGTGTGCTTGGGGCTGCCGTCTCTTGCCCACGCCAAGGCTCGCCCGATTACGTGAATGCAGAGCGAGACGGAGTGCAGGACCCCCAGGGTCGCCAACGACAAGGACAGCACGGTCTTGACGTGCAGGTCGACTTTCACAGCGGCGCCAAGAAAGCGCTCGATGCTAATCGCGCTGAGCCCTACGCGCTCGAGTTGCCTGCGAGCCCTCATGGAGTGCGACCGCTCCTCCGAGCGCGTCGTCGTCAACGGCCCTTTCGTCTGATCTTCCGTGTACGCGTCGACGCCCGCAGATTGCCCCATACTGATACTATTCCGACCAGCGACAGCAACTTCTCATGCGTCCGTCGTCAGCTCACCCGAAGCCCTATAATTTATGGTTTTATGTAGGTGATTCTCCCACGCCAGGAACCGGTGAGAGCAGCGAGCCTGGGGCACTCGAGTCGACGAAAATTCCTCATAAAATGAGGGGATCTGTCAGGAGCACCGGCCCTGCGGTGCTCTCGCCCCGGAACGGCGCGCCGAGGCTGTTCGTCGTGATCTCCGGGAAGGCCGCGCAGCCGCTCGTCGGCTCCAGGGTGAACCTCGCCGCCTCGCCGGCGCTCGCCGCGTTGACCAGCACGAGGTGGCCATTCAGAGGATGGACCGCGAGCGCTCTCGCCGTCGAGGCCGAGACCACCAGGAAGCGCCCGGCGGCGTCGATGTCGACGGTCCAGTCCGCGGCGTCGGTGGGCGCCGGGACGGCCGCGGCGCCGAGGAGGCCGCCGAGGGTGAGCAGGCTGCCCGCGGCGAGAAAGGAGCCGGCGTCGTCATGAAAGAGGTATTTGCCGAGCGCGGTCGGCTTCAGGAAGAACGGCTCGGCGCCGCCGAGGGCCGCGGCGCTGGCGGCGTAGCCGCCGAGGGTCCTGGCGACGTAGGCATTCCTGGCCACGGACCTGAGCGCGTAACATCCGTTGGCGAGATCGTAGCGGGTGGCGGGCACGGCGGAGGCGGCGAGCGCGCCGCTGCCAAGGCCGGTGATGCGGACCGCGCCGGCGGCCGCCGCGTCGACTGTGGCCGTCGATTCCAGGTCCGCGCAGCCCGTCAGCAACGGAAAGAGGGCCAGGCCCGCCAGCCAGTCGAATCCTGCGTTCCAGCGCTTCACCATCAGGGTCTCCAGGAGGGATGGATGTGGGGCAGGACGTCTGGGCACCGTTCGTGCCAAGGCGTTTTGGCGAACGTGTCAGGAAACGTGTCTGGGAGCGTGTCACGGGGTCGATAGGCAAACGAACCTGGGCATCGTCGCGGAATACGTCGACAGGTTGCCGGGCCAAGATGGATCGATACGCAGCCAATCTGTAATTTTACGCAGCCACGGGTGATGGCTCGAGCATGCACTGCTGCGTGCTCGAGCACGCAGCGGCTGGCGCGGTGCTGGTGTCAACAGAGGGCTCTCTTCAGGTCGTCCTGCCTCCACGCCATGATGGACGCGGGCGTCGAGCTCACCGACACGCGCCGCGACCCCGGGTGTCTTGCTGCTCCGCAGCGTGAGGGCAGCGCTGCACGTCCCGGGCGATGATGAGGGCGAGCGCTCTCATGTTCAGCGCTGCGCTCGTGGCCGTGCTCGCGTCGACGTGCGGCTTGCGATAGCGTGTGGGTTCCGATGATGGCCGGGTCGACGCGGGAGGTGGTCTATGTCGCCGTGGGTCGAGTCGCTCGATCGGAGCTCGCGAAGATCGTGTCTCCGGTCGTGGTCGAGGACGACGATCTCCTCCTCGGCCCGTCGAGCGCCGCTCCGCGGCGTCACCGTGCCGTCCGGGCTCGGTACTGGGGAGCAGAGCCGTCTGCGAAGCTCAACAGGGAGCTCGCTCGCCCTGAGGGGGCCCCCCTCTGCGTGGTGCTTCCACCGAACCTCCACGGTCTACTGAGCTTCAGTAGGATCTGCGCTGCCGCGGCTGAGCGAGGGCGGCACGTGCTGGTCATGCCGCTCGGGCCGGACCTGCCCGGGACGGCGCCAGAGGGGCCTGATCCGGCGGAGGAGATCTACATCGACGTCGCGGATGCCCTGCGGCGAAAACCGTCCATGGCGCGATGTTCAGCGCTCGAGACGGCGCTCACCGCCACGCTCTGGAGGTTGTGGTGTCGCCGCTCGCCCGTCGCCCTGTCGAGGTTCTGTGCATCCGGCGGCGCGCTCCACCCGCAGCTGGCGAACCTCGGGCGCTACCACGCTGGCCACTTCCCCAGGCAGGCTGGCCAGAAGCTGATGCTGTCGCGCTTCGATGAGCTCCTCCTGGGGCAGCTGTCTCGCGAGTGGATCACGCCGGTCAAGCTGTTCACGAGCGGGATGAGGGCCAGGTCGGGTCTACATGCCTGGCTCTCGCAGCTCGGCGACCTGTACCTGCCCAGGCGGCTGCTGGAGTGGTCCCGTCATGACGACGGACGCATCGTCGAGTGCCAGGAGCACCCGGAGAAGACCTCTGAGCTGAGCAGGTGGTCCTTTCGATGGCGCGCGGGCGGCGAGGTGATCCTCGATGCGCTCCCGGACCTGCTGAGCGCGCCGCCGGTGGCCATCGGAGGTGCTGTCGCGTACGACGCCGAGCGGCCGTGGGTATGCCGCTTCGATGCAATAGGCACTCCGTACCTGAGCCGACTGGGCGCGGGGCCGGCAAAGGACCGCGGGGCGTAGACCGGTCTCCTTCCCTCGCTGGCTAGAGCGACAAACGGGTAGAACCCACCTGAAACGAGCAGAATTTCGAACCGCCAAGGCGCCAAGGACGCCAAGAAATCATCTCTTCTTGGCGCTCTTGGCGTTCTTGGCGGTTCATTCCTCGCTCGAGCAACGTGATCGGGCCCTAGGACACCGAACGGGTTGAAACCCCGGGAAAATGAGCCACAGAGGCACAGAGGACACAGAGGAACAACAAAACAACTCTGTGCCCTCTGTGCCTCTGTGGTTCGAATCTTTTCATTCTCGGGCGTTTTAAGCTGATCGATGCTCTAGCACCTCAGAACCCGTGCTGCCGGAGCTACGCGAGCGCCTCGTACTCGATGCGAAGAAGTCGGAGAGCACATCGACCGCCGACGACGCGCAGATCCTCCGGCCCTTGAGCCACGAGGCGGGGACCGAAGCACGAAGACGGTCCAGGCGAGCTGCTCCGAGACGGCCCAGCGGAGCAGCTCGATGATGAGCTCGCCGCGCGTAGGCATGCAGTCGCTTCCGTCCTAGTAGCATTCGACAGATTTGTGACTGTTGTTCTCCAAGTGTGTTGTCAGCGATCGAGCTCCGATGAGTCCGGCTAGATCGTGTTGACGTTATGTTGTGCCGAATGGTAGAGCTCATATCGCTCATGCGCCGATGGTGATCGAGCAGCGCTCATGAGCGATCTCATCAGGAGTAGGAGGAGGTGGCGATGAAGGGTTATCTTCGTTGTGTGTTGGGTGTTGCGTCGTCTGTAGTGTTCGCGGCGTGCATCGGAGCACCAGCCGATGAAGGTGCCATCGTCAAAGGCGAGGCAGACTCGGCTGCGGAGGAGGTCGGCACCGCACAAGAAGCGCTCACGTGGTACTGCGAGGGATGGGACGGGAATGGCGGTTTGTACCAGTATTGTATAACTCGTTGCCAGTTCCATAGCACGCGTGAAGGTGTCGGTTCGGAAGATGTGATCGGTTACGGGCAGTGTAACGCTCGCGCTGAGGAATTCTGCCAGTCGCGTGGATGGGGAACGCACTACGATCCCTGTTGGGGTTTCTACTACTGAACGGATCTGGCCATGTGCTGGGGGGACGACGGTCTGGCGATCCGGCTGGGGGATTGAGACAACCCTGCTGGCCTGGCGTGCTGGCCGCCGCGGCTCCCGAGCTCTTCAGGCGCGTGCGCCGATGTCCCTGGTGCACCTACCCTGCCCGGGGTTCCCGGCGGTGCTATGCTGCGCTCGCTGCACCATGCGCCTTCGCTCCCGCCCCGGCCCGAGGCGCCCTCTCCTCGCCGCGATCGCGCTCCCCGCGTCGCTCTTCGCCTGCACCCCCACACCGCCCGGCGGCGGCGCCTCCCACGCCGCGCCGCTCGATCCCCTCGCGCCTTACACCCCGGATCACGCCCTCCCGGGCTCCTCCCGCGTCGACTTCCAGATCCCGCGCCGCGGCCCGCCCCCGTTCTACGCTCTCCCGTGGCCGAGCGAGCTCTTGCGCCGCGCGGACGGAGCCATCGACTGGAGCACCTTCCCCGGAGCCGGCAAGGTGCTTATCTCCACCTACCTCGCAACGGCCGAGTCCGACAGCACCGGCTTCTCCATCACACCCTCCCTCTACTTCCACTTCTCGTCACCACCGGACGTCCACCGCCTCCCCGCCCGCCCGGCCGACACCACGTCGCTCTTCTCCCCCGTGTTCCTCGTGGACGTCGACCCACAGAGCCCCGACCGCGGCGCGTTCATCCCCCTCGAGCTCCGTTACTTCCCATCTCCGCTCCGCTTCATCCCCGCAGGCACGCTCGCCGCCAAGCCGATCCCCGGCGTCGTGCTCCGGCCGGGCACGCTCCACCTCGCCGTCGTCCGGCGCGATCTCGGCGATCCGGCCGGACAGCCGCTCGGCACCACGCTCGATCTCGAGAAGACCAAATGGACTGCCCCGCTCCCCGACCCGAGCGAGGAGCGCGCCCGCGCGCTGCATGCCGAGCCCCTGAACTACCTCGCCTCCGGCGGGCTCTCGCGCGCCGAGATCGCCGCCGTGGCGCTCTTCCGCACGGGCACGCCGCACGCCGTCTCCGAGCGGCTCTTCGACGCGGCGACGCATCTGCCGCCCGCGCTCGGCCCGAGGCTGCTCAGCGCCGCGTGGCAGACCGATCCGCGGGGCCCCGCGGTGCACCGCTCCTATTTCACGATCGCCGGGCATTACTGCACACCGAACTTCCAATCGCGGATCGCCGACGCCCCATTCCTCTCCGGAGGCGGCGCCCTTGCGCTCGGCGACGACGGCGCGCCGCGCGTCGTCGAGGTCCCTCCGGGGTCGCGTCATCGAGCCGATACGTGCGGCGGCCTCCTCCGCGCCCGGTATGTGCTGACCGTGCCGAAAAGCCCCCCGCCGCCCGGCGGCTTTCCGCTGCTGGTCACGGCCCACGGCACCGGCGGCGACGCGACCACGTTCCTCGGTGAGGACAACTTCGCGGGCTGGGCCGCCCGCCAGGGCATCGCCGCCGTCTCCACCGATCAGCCGCTGCACGGCGGCGCCGACGCGCTCGGCGCGCGCCCCGGCAGCCGGTACGCCGGGGTCCTCTCCCTCGCGGGCATCCCCGCGGGCCTCTTCCGCGGTCAGAAGCTCGGGCCGGAGCTCGCCTTCTACAACCCGCTCAACCCCGCGGCGACGCGCGACAACCTGCGCCAGGCCGGCGTCGACGCGAGCCTGCTCGCGCGGGTGATCGTCGGCACGGATCTCTCGAGAGCGACGCGCCCAGGGGGCGGCGTCCCGCTCCTGCGAAAGATCCCCGGCCGCGCGGCGCCCCGCTTCGACAAGGAGCGCATCCTCCTCGCCGGCCACTCGCAAGGCAGCCAGTCGGCGGCGGTGCAGGCGGCGCTCGATCCCCTCTTTCGCGGCGTGATCCTCTCGGGATGCGGCGGCGACGTGCGCCTCGGCATCCTCCGCCGCAACGACCTCCCGGTCATGCCGTTCATCGGGGCCGCGCTGGGGCTCCGGAGCGGCGAGCTCACCGAGTTCCACCCCTTCATGACGCTCGTGCAGGGCCTCATCGATCCCGTGGATCCGCAGAGCTACGCGCGCCTCTACCGCGAGCCGCTGCCCGGCCGGAGGCCCCAGAACGTGCTCCATTACGGCGGCCTCACCGACACGTACACTCCGCCCGAGACCGCCGTCGCCCTGGCCATCGCGCTGGGCGCGACCCCGCTCCGCCCGGTCCGCGCGACCGCGGATGTGCTCCCCTTCCTCCGCGCCGCGCAGCCGGAACGACCGCTCAGCGGCAACCTCGCCGGCGGACAGGCCACCGCGGCGTTCGTGCAGGTGCCCGCGAGGCTCGGGGAAGATGGCCATTTCGTCCTCTTCCACGAGGACGACGCCGCGAGGCTCGCCATGCAGTTCATGCGGAGCGCGGTCGCGAGCCCGGGCGGCCCCGCCGAGGTGGGCCCCGCGCAGGCCCGCTGAACGAGGCGCCCCGGCGCGATCGCGAGCCGCCGTGGCCGGGGCGCGCCGACACCGCTACCGCAGACCGAGCAAGAACTCCCGGATGCGCGCCGACACCACGCCCCCTGCCTCGAGCAGCATCGCGTGGCCTGTGCGGGGAACGACCATCCACTCGGCACCCGGGATGAGGCGGCGCAACGTGTCGAGATCGGCCCGCAAGGCCATGACGTCCCGCTCCGGCGCGATCACCAGGACGGGCACCCGCACATGGGGAAGGACGTCCGACGCGCGCGCCTCCATCAGCGACCGTAGAGACTCCCAGTAAGCGTGAGGGTCCATGGTCCCGACGGCGCGGAGGAAGTGCTCCAGCTCGTCCCGCGGCGCCTCGGGCCCGAAGACGCCCGCGGCCCGGCCCAGGGGGAAGATGGCCCTGGACGCCGTGATGCGGCGCACGACCGGCGCGATGCGAGAGGCGATGGGGGCCGCCGTCCGCAGCGCCCCGCGGACGACCCCGCGCGTGCCGGGGATCCGGAAGGCGGCGCTCGAGGCGTAGGGGTGATCGGCGCCGCCGGCGATGAGCACCATCGCGCGCACGAGATCAGGGCGGCGGCGATAGAGCTCGAGAAGCACCGTGACACCCATGGAGAAGGCGATGTGCACCGGCGCGCCGGCGAACGTGCCGTCTGCGCGGACCGCCTCTGTCACCCGGAGGAGGTCGTCCGTGTGGGTCCGAACGGCGTAGTCGCCCGAGCGCGCCGTCTCGCTCTGCCCGTGGCCCCGGTAGCTCCAGTGGACCAGGCGGGTCGTCGTCGCCAGCGCGCTGACGAGGTGCTTCCAGAAGTTCTCCGTCGTGCTCAGCCCGTTCGTGAGGACGATGGGCGCTCGATCGCGCAGCCGCTCCTCGTCGCCCGGGCGCTGGTGCGTGTGCCACGCGATGCGCGTCCCGTCCCTCGCCACGACGTGCCGCAGAACCGAGCCTTCCATGAACCTCACCGACGATACCACGAGAGACCTCTCACCGGCGCGCGCCGGGGGCGGCCCTCCTCCTGCGGCCCGATAGCCCAGGTCCACTCCGCCGCGGTCTCTCCGGAGCGTGGCGGAGCGCAGCCGCCGGCGACATCGCGCCACGACCGCGGCAGCTCAATGGGTTGCGTTCGGGGCGCACGCGGCGCGTGCCGGCCTTGCGCTCGCCACGGGAACCTGAGAGAGATCACAGCATGAACGGGAAGGTCTGCATCGTCACCGGGGGCAACACGGGGATTGGCAAGGAGACGGCGCGCGGGCTCGCGCAGCGCGGCGCGAAGGTGGTGCTGGCGTGCCGCGACACGGTCAAGGGGGAGGCCGCGCGCGACGACATCGCGCGCACCACCGGCCGCACGGACGTCGAGGTGAACGCGCTGGATCTCGCGAGCAAGGCGAGCATCCGCGCGTTCGCGGAGAGATTCCGCGCGACGCACGAGCGCCTCGACGTCCTCGTCAACAACGCGGGGGTGTGGGGAGGCTCGCGCAGCACGACCAAGGATGGGCTCGAGACGACGTTCGGGGTGAACCACGTGGGGACGTGGCTGCTCACGCAGGAGCTCCTCCCGATGCTCAAGCAGAGCGCGCCGTCGCGCGTCGTGGTCCTGTCCTCGAGGCTGCATTACCGCGGCCGGATGGAGTGGGAAGATCTGCAGTTCGAGCGGCGGAAGTTCAGCGGGATGGCGGCGTACAACCAGTCGAAGCTCGCGAACGTGCTCTTCACCAAGGCGCTCGCGCGGCGGCTCGCGGGCACCGGCGTCACGGTCAACGCGGTCCATCCCGGCGTGGTCGCGACGGAGCTCTCGCGCAACTTTCCAAAGCTCCTCGTGAAGCTCGCCCACCTGTTCATGCTCACGCCCGAGCAGGGCGCCGCGTGCTCGCTGCACGTGGCGACGGCGCCGGAGCTCGCCGAGGTGACGGGGGAGTACTTCGAGAAGAGCCGCGCCATACCGGCCGCGAAGGTGGCGCTCGACGAGGTCGCGCAGGAGCGGCTCTGGAAGTTGACCGAGACGCTGGCGGCGTAAGTTTACGCTGCGGCCGTCACGGCGCGCTCGTGGTCGCTCGTGATCACTTGAGCGCGGCCTTGTCGAGCGCTCCGAAATCCCACTCGACCGGAGAGCCCTCACCATAACTGACCGTGAGCCGCTCGCGGGCGCCGAGGCGGTCCCACACGTCGCGGCTCAGGACGAAGCGAACGGTGTAGAGATCCCCGCCCGGGTGCTCGCTCTCGATGCTCCGCTCCTGACCGGCGGTGAGCACGAGGATGAGGGCCCTGGGCTCGAAGAACACCGGGCTCGACAGGGTGATCTCGACGGCGTCCGCGCCGCGGCGCTTGACGCTCTGGACGACGTTGCCTTGCGTGACGCGCCGGGGGCCTGCGGCCGCGGCGCTCCGGGCCGACGCCGAGCCCGGGCTCGTGATGGCCGGCATCGGCGCGGCCGCGAGGCTCTGCAGCGCGGCGAAGCTCTCCGGCGTGCGCGTGGCGCGGATGTTCGCCACCTCGATGGGGCTCAGCATCTCGGTCGTGAACACCAGGCGGACGGCGCGCACCGCGGCGAGGTTCGCCCCCGCAAACTCGGAGAGCGGGATACGCGCCGTCTGATAGACCGACATGGCGCGCGCCGGAGGGAGCAGATCGACGTACTCGTCGATCGTCACCGGGCTCGAACGCGTGTTGTCGGCGTTGACGAGCTCGACGAGGAAGGAGCCGAGCGAGGGCGAGCTCAGGGCGGACACGCGGTCGACCCTGAGGTCGAGGCTCTCGTAGCTCGTGAGATCGATCCCGCTGCCGATCGGCCGCCAGTTCGACTGGAAGTACGTCGACGCGCCCGGGTCCTCCCACTGGATGAGCGCGATCGACAGGCTCGGGTCATGCGGGGATGACGTGGTGTGAACCAGGGAGACGCTGGCGCTCTGCTCGTTCGGGAGGCCGTGGGAGCTCGTCCCCGTCGGGTTGTCGAAGTCCTCCAGGACCATGCTGTAGCTCTCGTCGCCGCCGGGGTGGTAGCCGCGGTGGACACGGTAGCCGAGCGACAGCGGGAACCGGGGGTCGAACAGCGCGTTGGCCGCCGCGTCGCGCGCGGTCCCGACGTTGGCGGTGAAGAACGACAGCGCGCTGAAGAGCCCCGTCTGCCGCTGCTCGGCGGATCCCCGCGAGAGAGGGACGAAGAGCGGAGTGTGGTTGACGCACCCCACGGGCGGCGTGTCGTCGACCTGCCATTCCGTGTTGTAGAAATTGTGGTTCGCTCCCCACACGTGGTACGTCGACTTGAACTGCGGCGTCGACTCCGGCATCTGGATCATGCGATCGAACACCTTGACGCCCTCGAGATCGACGATATCGCGGTCGCACGCGGGCAGGAGCACGTTCCAGCGGGTCTCCTGCGCGTTCAGCTCGACGCCCGGGATCCGGCGGTCCACCGGCCCGATCTCGAAGATGCCGCGAATGTTGACTGGCCCGATGCGGCCGGGCCACGGCCCGCCGGCGCCGCGGTACTCGGCGTAGGCCAGCCGCACGCCCTCGCCGCCGCGCGAGTGGCCCAGGAGCCCGACCTCGCTGAAGTCGACGCGGCCGTTCAGGCTGACGCCGAGCGACGCCGGCGTCGCCTCGACGCCGCTGTCCCACCGGCTCAGCTTCTCGAGGTGCCGCAGGACCAGCCGGCCGCGGGAGAGGATGAGGAAGGGGTCGTGCGCAGGGCCGGAGAGCGCGTTGATGCCGCGGTTCGTGTTGATGGACACGACGAAGAAGCCGCGGGCGGCGAGCTCCTCGGCCATGTAGTCATAACCGCGGTGGTTCTGGACGACGATGTAGCCCGCCGGGCAGGCGCCGGTGAGGCTGTAGCTCGAGTTGTTGTCGAAGCGCGGGTTGGTCGCCGTGCCGCAGGTCGCGTGGTTGCCGTGGAGGAAGACGAGCAGCGGATACCGTGTCCCCGGCGTGAGCGTGCTCGGCCGGTGGAGCGACGCCCACAGCTCGACGTCGGCGTCCGGGTTGACCTCCGCATCGCGGTAGGCCGGCAGTTTGTACTCCGCCACCGTCACGCCGCCGCCGCTCGGATCGTACACCTCGGCGCTCGCGGTCGGGGCGCTCGCGCCGGACGGGAGCCCGCCCGCGACGAGGACCTTGCCGTTCACGAAGGCCGCCGCGTGCGCGCTGCGCGGCGCGAGCGCGCGCGACCCGGGCCCCGCGGGGGCCCAGGTGCCCCAGGTCGGGTTATAGATCTCGACCGCGGTCCTGACGTCCGAGGTCGGCCCGCCCACGACGAGCACGCGGCCGTCCGGGAGCCGATGCGCCGTGTGCTCCGCGTGGTCGTGATTCAGGGCTCCGACCCGGCTCCACTGGTTCGCGCCCGGGTCGTAACGTTCGGTCCGCTTGAGGATCTCCCCCGCGGCGTTCGTGCCGCCCGCGACGAGCACGCTGCCGTCGGAGAGCAAGGTGGCCGTGTGCTCCTTCCGCGGCTCGGCTGAGCCGGCGGTGGCGCTGAAGGTGCGCGCTACCGGCTCGTAGATCTGCGCCGTGGGCGCGTTCAGGCCCACGAGCAGCGCGCGGCCGTCGCCGAGCAGCGTGGCCGTGTGGGCCGCCTGCGCGGCCAGCAGATTGCCAGTCGCGCTCCAGGTGTTGGTCGTCGATAACGTCTCTGCGCTCGCGAGCTCGCCCGCGCTGGAGCGCCCGCCCGCGATGAGCAGCTCCCCGTTCTGCAGCAGGGTCGCGGTGTGCTGGCGCCGCCCGACCGACGGCGCGGGCAGGCTGCTCCACGTCCCGGTGCCCGGGTTGTACGCCTCGGCGTTCTGGTGCACGGCGGTGAAGTTCCAGCCGCCGACGACCGCGACCGTGCCGTTCGCCCGGACCGTCGCCGTGTGCTGGACGCGCGCGAACGCCATGCTGGCGGTCGCCGACCAGGTGCCTGTCGCAGGGTCGTAGAGCTCGGCGCTCTGCAGCGCCGCGCCGCTCGCGCTCGAGCCTCCGGCGACGAGCACTCGCCCCGTGCTCAGCACCGCCGCGGCGTGCCGCGCGCGCGCGGACGCCAGACTCGCGGTGCTGGTCCAGGCCGGGTCGAGGACCGCTGGATAGGCGATGTCCTCGCCGTCCCAGCGGATCACGACGTCACACGCCGCGGCGCCGGGCGGGGTGGGGGCGCGATCCCAGGGCGCCGCCGGGGCGCGGTCGACCGCGCACCCCTCGACCTCGAGCTGCGCCGCGTGCTCTTCACCTCGCGCGTCGACGAGGTAGGGGGCGGCGACGCGCAGCCGGGGCACCGAGGCGCCGTCGAGGAACTCGAGCGTGTTCTCGACGAGCCTGAGCCCCGAGACGTCCCCGGAGAGCTCGACTTCGTACACGATCCCGCCGCTCGCGGGAGGCGCCTCGAGGGTGAGATAGTCCTCGGTGCCCTGGGGGCTCACGCGGTGGAAGATCGTCTGTCCATCGGGCCCGGCGTCCGGGTAGAGCACGAGCCCCTCCGCGACCTGCGCCGGCACGGCGCGCGCGCCGCGGAGGCTCGCCGCCACCCGGAGGCTCGAGTCCAGGCTCGAGAGCTCGAAGGCCCCGTCCGCGCTCCCGGGCAGCGCCACCTTCGCGCTCAGCGGGCCGAGCTCCGCGCCCGAGAACGTGGCCTCGATGCTGCTGCCGCGGCGCTGGAAGGCGACGCCCTCCCGCTTCCCGAGCGCGGCGACGAGCACCGCGGAGGCGCTGCCCGCGCCGTTCGGCTTCACCTGCGCCCGGATCTCGTCGAGGAGCGACTTGCCTTCTTCGCGGTCTTCGATGACGGGAGCCTCGTCGATCCCGTCCGCCGGCTCATCCGGCTGATCGCCCAGGGTGCATCCGGAGACGATCAGTACCAGCCATCCGAACGATACTGTTCTGTGTAAACCCATGATCGGGACCTCTCCGATGAAAGAGCATGAAAGCGACGTCTGGCGAAACCTGATGCAGGAGAGCCCCGGATGCCGTGCTCCAGGTGACCAGTCTGGAGCTCTGGAGCGCAGCGCGGTGCGTTTCCAGTGAAGGCCGCATGAGCCCCTTGCGCGCGATGCATCGGGCTCGCTCGCTCGGAGCATCGGTGGGTGCCGCGCGGCGTCGGTCCGCGCCGCCGCCGCCCTCGCACACGGCGCCTCGCAGCCGCCCGCGCGCGCGGCCAGCGATGCACCACGCGCCGGAGCGGCCGTGATACAACGCGCCGTGGACTTCCTGCTGAACGGCCTATATGCCACAGACATCAAGGCGGCGGAGGTAAAGAATGATGAAGCTCCGATTCGTCCCTCTCCTCGCGATCGCGCTGGCCGGCGGGCCTGCGGGTGAAGCCTGGACGGCTCGCGCGTGGTCACGGGAGCCCGTGCCGCCGGTGAGGCTGTGCCGGCGCTCCGCGCGGCCCGCGAGCGCTGCGTAAACCTCACAGAACACATTTCCGGCCAGCGCTCCGTCAGCGCAGAAGGCGGGCAGACGCGACAGGGATCCTCCCGGCGCGGGCCGCGATCGCGACCGTGACGATCTTTTTGGGCCGCGTTGTGGACACTCGTTCTTATCATGCGTACGATCGTCCGCATGACGAACCCTGACGACACCCGGTCCATGCGCGAGCGGATGCTCGCTGGAGACCCGTACATCGCCGATGATCCCGAGATTGCCGAGCAGAGCGCCGCCGCGCTGGACCTGATGGCCGCCTACAACGCGACCTCGGTGCGGCAGCGCCCGCTGCGCCGCCGCCTGCTGGAGCAGCTGCTCGGCTCGATCGGCGAGGGCACGGAGATCCGCCCGCCGTTCTACGTCGACTACGGCGCGCACATCACCATCGGGGCGCGCTGCTTCGCGAACTTCGGGCTGGTCGCCCTCGACGTCGCGCCGATCACGATCGGCGACGACGTGCAGATCGGGCCGAACGTGCAGCTGCTCACGCCGACGCACCCGGTGGAGCCCGAGCCCCGGCGGAACAAGTGGGAGGGCGCGAAGCCCATCAAGATCGGGAACAACGTGTGGCTCGGCGGCGGTGCCATCGTGCTGCCCGGGGTGACGATCGGGGACAACACCGTTGTCGGCGCCGGCTCCGTCGTCACGCGCGATCTGCCGGCCAACGTCATCGCCGTCGGCAACCCCGCTCGCGTGATCCGCTCCCTCACCGACGCCGGGGCCGCGCCGGCGCCCGGCAAGGCGCAAGGGTGACGGAGCCGCGATGAGCGCCGCCAGGGCGAGGGCCGCCGCGCCGGCGCGGCGCGCGCGCCGCCACGACCCAGGGCGCAAGGACCGGCTGGTGGCGACGGCGCTCGACGTGATCGCCGAGCAGGGGGTCGCCGGCGCCTCACACCGCTCCATCGCGCGGGCCGCCGACGTGCCGCTCGGCTCGACCACGTACCACTTCGCCTCGATCGACGAGCTCCTCGCCGCGGCGTTCACGAGACACGCGGAGACGGTGGCCGCCCGGTTCGAGGCCGGGATGCGCGCCGCGCGCGACCGCAAGGCCGCTGTCGATTTCCTGGTGGAGCACCTCGGCGCGGACCTGCTCGGCTCGGCGCGCGACCTCGTGCTCAGCGTCGAGCTCTACGTCGCCGCCGCCCGGCGGCCCGCATTGCGCGCCGTCACCCAGGCCTGGATGCTGCGGAGCCGCCGCGCGCTGGAGCTCCATTTCGACCCGGTGACCGCGCGCGAGCTCGACGCCCTGATCGAGGGCCTCGTGCTGCACAGCGCCCTGTCCACGGATCCCATGGACGCCGAGCAGATCCGGCACGCCATCCGCCGCTTCACCCGCTGAGCTCCCGCCGAGCAGCGGCTCGGCCTGGCTCTCGTGACCTGCGGAGTCTGCTCACCGCGGCTTTGCGCTCGTGTCTCACGAGCTCGCCGCGGCTTGACGAGATGCCCCCCCGGCGGCGACGATGCCCGGCATGAGCAGACCGACGGCATGGGGCAGGAGCGGCGCGCGCGCGATCGACGCGCGGCGGCTCCCGGGTGAGGCGCGATGACGACGCGCGTGTTCCTCGTGCGCCACGGCGCCACGGTGCTCACCGCGGAGGACCGGTTCGCCGGCGAGACCGACGTGGCCCTGTCCGACGAGGGGCGCGAGCAGGCCAGAAAGCTCGCCGCGCGGCTCGCGAGCCAGCCCATCGACGCCGTCTATGCCAGCCCGATGAGCCGCACGGTCGAGACCGCGCGCATCGTCGCGCAGCCCCACGGGCGCGAGGTGCACCGCCGCGAGGCGTTCCGGGAGATCTCGCACGGCCGGTGGGAGCAGCTCACGCGCGCCGAGGTCGAGGCGCAGTATCCGGACGAGTACGGCAAGTGGGAGCACGACCCGTACACGTTCGCCCCCGCGGGCGGGGAGACCGGCCTCTGCGTCACGGCGCGCGCCCTGCCGGCGCTGCTCGAGATCGTCGCGGCGCACGCGGGCGCCCACGTGCTCGTCGTCTCGCACAAGGCCACGATCCGGCTGCTCATCAGCGCGCTGCTCGGGTTCGACCCGCGCACCTACCGCGACCGCCTCGACCAGAGCCCCGCGGCGCTGAACATCCTCGATTTCAAGGACCCCACCCGGCCGCGCCTCACGCTCTTCAACGACACCTCACATTACGCGACCACCGCGGCCGAGATCCCGGGCATTCCCTCGAACCGGCTCTCGAAATGGTGGGACACGCCGGCCGGCGTCAAGGCGCCCGGGCAGTAGGCCCCGCGCCGCCGCGACCCGTGATAGCGGCCCCCGGGGGGGCCGCCCGGGCGCTCAGCTCACCGGGGGCGGGTTCCGCTCAAGGAAGGTCCCGACCTGGTGGAAGTTGGGATACGGCAGCTTCGTCTTGCTGGCGGCGTCCAGCTTCGCGACCTGCTCCGGCGTCAGGTTCCAGCCGACGGCCCCAAGGTTCGCCCGGAGCTGCTCCTCGTTCCGGGCGCCGATGATCACGTTGGCGACGCTCGGCCGCTGAAGCAGCCAGTTGAGCGCGATCTGCGGGACGGTCTTGCCCGTCTCCTTCGCCACCTCGTCGAGCGCGTCGACCACCTTGTAGAGGTACTCGTCCTCGATCGGCGGCGCCGCGTCGGCCACCGATTTCGTCTGCAGCCGGCTCGTCTGCGGCAGCGGCTGCCCGCGCCGGATCTTCCCCGTGAGCCGCCCCCATCCGAGCGGGCTCCAGACCACCGCGCTGACCTTCTGGTCGAGCGCGATCGGCATCAGGTCCCACTCGTAGTCGCGCCCGATGAGCGAGTAGTACGCCTGGTGCGCCACGTACCGCTCGAGGCCGTACTTCTCCGACACCGCGAGCGACTTCATCAGGTGCCAGCTGGAGAAGTTCGAGCAGCCGAGGTAACGGATCTTCCCCGCGCGCACGAGGTCGTCCAGCGTGCGCAGCGTCTCCTCGACCGGCGTCTGCGCGTCGAAGGCGTGGAGCTGAAACAGATCGATGTAATCCGTCTGCAGCCGCCGCAAGCTCCCCTCGACGGCCCGGATCAGGTGATACCGCGAGGAGCCGACGTCGTTCGGCCCCTCGCCCGCCCGGAAGGTCGCCTTCGTGGAGATGATGACCTTGTCCCGCCGGCCCTTGATGGCCTGGCCGAGGATCTCCTCCGCCGCCCCGTTGGAGTAGACGTCGGCCGAGTCGAACATGTTCATGCCCGCCTCGAGCGAGATGTCGACCAGCCGCGTCGCCTCGGCCACGTCGCTCTTGCCCCAGGCCCCGAAGAACTCGTTGGTCCCCCCGAACGTCCCCGTCCCGAGGCTCAGCACCGGAACCTTGAACCCTGACCCGCCAAGCAACCTGAATTCCATGGGATCTCCTCGAGGTGTGTTGAGGTCATCGCCGCTGACGCGGCCTCGGTCATGTTGGTGATGAAGCGCCGTGGGGCCGCCTCCTGCCCTGCTTCACGCGGCGCTGCATGCCTCTCCAGCTCAGCGGCAACCTGGTCGGAGCAGGTCGGATGGAATGCCGTACATGAGGACGATGGCCAGGAACTACCAACAGAATCCGGGGACGGAAGACAAGCAAGCCGATCCGGGAATGTCAAGGAGCATCGCTCCTCCCTCGGCGGGCCCGCGCCGCGCGTTCACATGCGCACGTGAACGTGTTCACATGCGCATGTGAACGGCGGCGCGCTTCCCTGCGCCGTCATCCCACGCTATCGGCAGCGTTGCTCTGACCACCCGATACGCCTCGGGGAGAGCACCTCGGCGGAGGCCGGCCACCCGGCACACCCCCGCTCCGCGAGGGACGACGACCGTCGCCGCCGCCCCCGCCGGCTCAGTCGTAGTACTCGTTGCCGAGGTGCGTGATGAGCTCTTCCCCCATCATCCAGCGCAGCGTGTTCTTGAGCTTCATCGACTGGATGAAGAGGTCGTGCTCCGGGTAGAGCTCCGGCGCCGTCATCGGGCTCTTGAAGTAGAAGCTCAGCCACTCCTGCGTCCCGCTGAACCCGGCCCGCGCCGCGAGGTCCATGAACAGCGCCAGATCCAGCACGATCGGCGCCGCCAGGATCGAGTCGCGGCAGAGGAAGTTCACCTTGATCTGCATCGGATAGCCGAGCCACCCGAACAGATCGATGTTGTCCCACCCCTCCTTCGCGTCGCCCCGCGGCGGATAATGCTCGATCCGCACCTTGTGGTAGAGCTTCGAATAGAGCTCCTTGTAGAGCTCCGGCTGGAGGATCTGCTCCAGCACGCTGAGCTTCGACGCCTCCTTCGTCTTGAAGGAGTCGGGATCGTCGAGCACCACGCCGTCGCGGTTGCCGAGGATGTTCGTCGAGAACCACCCCGAGATCCCGAGCATCCGCGCCTTGAACGCCGGCGCCATCACCGTCTTCATCAACGTCTGGCCCGTCTTGAAATCCTTGCCCGCGATCGGCACCTCGTGGGCGCGCGCGAGCTCCGAGGCCGCCGGGAAATCCACGGTGAGGTTGGGCGCGCCGTTCGCGAACGGGACGCCCTCCTTGATGCACGCCCAGGCGTAGATCTGCGAGTTCGAGATCGCCGGGTGGTTCGCGAGAAGGCCCGCCTCGAACGCGGCGACCGACTGGTGCACGTCCGTGGGGGCGATGAAGATCTCCGTCGACCCGCACCAGACCGCCACGGCCCGGCTCGCCCCGCGCGACCGCACGAAGCTCCGGATGTCGTCGCGCAGCTGCTCCACCATGTCGGCCTTGCTGCGGCCCGACTTCACGTGCGGGCCGTGCAGCCGGCGCACGTAGTCCGGGTAGAACACCGCCTTCATCGGCGAGACCGCGGCGAGCTCCTCGCGCACGGCGTCGAGGTGCGCGGACTCGAGCACCTTCGCCTCCAGCGCCGCCTCGTACGCGTTGTCAGGGAAGATGTCCCACGAGCCGAACTCGATGTCCGAGAGCGACGCCAGCGGGACGAAATCCTTGATCCTGGGGGACCGGTTGTCGGTGCGCTTGCCGAGCCGGATGGTCCCGAGCTGCGTCAACGCGCCGACCGGCGCGGCCAGGCCGCGCCGCGCGAGCATCACGCCCGCGATCGTCGTGGTCGACACGGCCCCGAGCCCCGGCAGGAGCACGGCCAGCTTCCCCTCCGGCTTCACGACGGTCTGCGGCTGCTTCATCCCGATGATCTCTCCTCAGCTCAATCCAAGCTCAGCCGTTCGCGGCCTGCGGCAGCGGCGCGTCGCCCTCGGACGTCACCAGCGCCGCCGCGTGCCGGCCCAGCCCGAGCACGCCCCGGAACCCCTCGATCGTCCGCCGCAGCCCCACGCGCAGCGGCACCTTCGGCTCGAACCCCAGCGCCCGCTTCGCGTGCTCGATCACCGGCTGACGCTGCCGCGGATCGTCCGCCGGCAAGGGGCGGTACTCGATCCGGCTCCGGCTGCCCGTCAGGTGGATCACCTCCTCGGCGAGCTCCAGCACAGTGAACTCCTCGGGGTTGCCCAGGTTCACGGGGCCGATCTCGGTGGGGTGCTCCATCAGCCGGACGATGCCCTCGATGAGGTCGTCGACGTAACAGAAGCTCCGCGTCTGGGAGCCGTCGCCGTAGACCGTGAGGTCCTCGCCGCGCAGCGCCTGGACGATGAAGTTCGACACCACGCGGCCGTCGTCGAGCGCCATCCGCGGGCCGTAGGTGTTGAAGATCCGCGCCAGCCGGACCTCGACGCCGTGGCGACGGTGGAAGTCCATCACGAGCGACTCGGCGCAGCGCTTCCCCTCGTCGTAGCAGGAGCGGATCCCGACCGGGTTCACATAACCCCGGTAGCTCTCCGGCTGCGGGTGGACCTCGGGATCGCCGTACACCTCGCTGGTCGACGCCTGGAACACCCGCGCGCCGCAGCTCTCGGCCAGCTTGAGCGCGTGGAACGCCCCGACCACGTTGACCAGCGTGGTCCGCACCGGATCGCGCTGGTAATGGGGCGGGCTCGCCGGCGAGGCGAGGTTGTAGATCCGGTCGACCTTGAAGTCGTACGGCTGCGTGACGTCGTGCTCCACCAGCCGGAAGCGGCGGTGATGGAGGAGGTGGGCGACGTTGGCGTCGGAGCCGGTCGAGAAGTCGTCGAGCGCGATGACCTCGTGGCCATCGCGGATCAACCGGTCACATAGGTGGGAGCCGACGAAGCCGGCGCCTCCGGTCACCAGGATGCGCAGCGCAGCGCTCATGTCTCTCTGACCTCCTCTCCGGGGAACGACGACCGATCGCTCGCCCTCACGGGGGTGAGCGCAAAAGGACCCCTGTCCATCCTCGCCGCGATCGGTTCGTCATCCTTCATTGGCAGCACGCTGTTCCAAGCCGACGCCACACGTCGATGTCACGGTCGAACGTCCCCTGAGAGCTCGCGCTCGTCGGCGAGCTCCCGGGCATACCTCTCCAGCGCCTCGGCGCGGTGCGCGGCGGTGTGCCGGGCGAGCACGCGCTCGCGCGCCCGCTGCCCGATCGCGACGCGCTCCCGCTCCGGGAACTCGCGGAGCAGGTGGAGCGCCTCCTCCGGGGAGCGGGCGATCAGGATCTCCTTGCCGGGCTCGAAGATCTCCTCGATCCCCGCCCACACGTCGCTGATCACCGGCACGCCGCACGCGGCCGCCTCGAAGAGGCGCACGCTCGGCGAGTACCCCGCCTCGATCATGTCCCGGCGGGTGACGTTGAGCGTGAACCGCTGCGCGTTGTAGAACGCGCGGTGCTCGCCGGGCGGGACGTGATCGGTGCGGGTCACATTGGCGGGCCAGTCGATGTCGCCCGGGTACTGCGGCCCGGCCACGGCGAAGCGGCCCTCGGCCCAGCGGCGCGCCGGCTCGACGAGCAGCCGATCCAGCGTGGGCTGGCGATCGGCGCTGTACGTGCCGAGGTAGCCGAGATCCCACCGCGGCGCGGCGCGCTCCGGGTAGTAAGCGTCCGGGTCGACCGAGCAGTAGAGCGGCCGCGCCCGCTTCGCCCCGTAGCGGCGCTCGAGCAGCTCCAGCGTGGGGCCGCCCGTGAACGAGAGGTAGAGGTCGTACCGAGGGATCAAGGACGGCGCGAGGTACTCGGTGTCGCCCCGCTCGAGCTTCTTGAGCGTCACCGGCGTGTCGATGTCGTAGAACGCCGTCTTCCCGCGCGCCGTCTCCGTGACCCAGGCGCCGACGGCCACGCCGTCGGGCACGTACGAGCCGACGACCACCATGTCCGCGTCGCGCACCACGTCCCGGAAGCGCTCGCGCAGGTCGTCGAGGCTCTGGTAGAGCTCGGTCCGGCCGTAGGGAGGGTGGGGGAGGTCGCGGTTCTCGGCGTAGAACCAGAGGTCCCGCTCGAGGAACACCACGCGGTGGCCGCGCTGCGCGAGCTGCCTGAGCAGCCCGCGGTACGTGGTCGCGTGGCCGTTGCCCCACGACGAGGTGATCGACAGGCCGAGGAAGACGAAGGTGAGCGGCTTCACGGCGCGACCGCGGTGAGGGGGACGTCCTGCCGGGCGAGCAGCGCCTCGACCTGCTTGGCCCGCTCGGCGTACGTGTGCTGCGCGAGCACGCGCTGCTTCGCCGCCTTGCCGATCGCGCGCGCCCGCTCGGGCGTGAGCGCCCGGAGGTGCGCCGCCACCTCGTCGCCGTCGCGCGCGACCAGCACCTCGCGCTCCGGCTCCAGGAAGAGCTCGATGCCCTCCCACGCGTCGGTGATGAGGCACGCGGCCGCGCCCGCGGCCTCGAAGACCCGGGTCGCCGGGGAGAAGCCGACCGAGGCCATGCTGTCGCGCGCCACGTTGAGCACCGCGCGCGCGCTCGCGTTGAACGCGTTGTGGTCCGCGGTGTAGACGTGCCCGACGTAGCGGACGTTCGGCGGCATCGGCTTGTCCTGCCAGCCGTTGCCGCCGAGCAGGAAGCGCAGGTCGGGGAGCGCGGCCGCGGGCTTCAGGAAGAACTCCTCGACGCGCTTCTCCCGGTCCGGGAGGCGGTTCGCGAGCAGCGCGAAGTCGCAGTCGAAGCGCGGATCCGGCGCGACCTCGAAGTGGGTCTCGGGGTCGAGCGCGTTGTAGATCGGCACGCAGCGGCGCGCGCCGAGCGCCTCGTAGCCGCGCACCACCGGGTCGCCGCCGCCGTAGGTGAAGACCAGGCTGTAGCGCGGGATCAGCGCGCGGAACGGGTCCGACGTGGTGGTCCGGACGCGCTCGAGCGTGGCCGGGGCGTCGACGTCCCAGAAGATCGTCGTGAGCCCGGGTCGCTCGAGCGCGGCGACCTCGGCCTCGAGCAGCTCGTCGAAAACGCCGACGCCGCTCGCCTTGACGACCACGTCCGCGCTCCTCGCCTGCTCGACGAGCCGGCGCGGCTCCGCGGGATCGGTGCCGGAGTAGACCACCACCTTGGCCCACGGCGGGTCCTCGATGTCGCGGTGCTTCTGCCGGTCGTAGGCGTCCGGCTCGTAGAAGGTCACGCGGTGCCCGCGCGCGGCGAGGGCGCGGATCACGCCGCGGTAGTAGGTCGCGGCGCCGTTCCAGTAGGCGGAGACGAGGCTCGATCCGAAGAAGGCGATGGTGAGCGGTCGGCTCGAGGGGGGGCGTCGGTTCATGCGGTGGCTCGGTGGGGGGTGGCGGCGGGCGCGGGGAGATCCACGTCGACGCCGAGGTCGGCGGCGATGCGCAGGAGCTCCTCGGCCCGGTGGGCGCAGGTGTGTCGGGCGAGGACCGTCTTGCGACCCCGCTCCGCCATCTCGGCGGCCATGGCGGGATCGGCGAGCAGGGCCCGGAGGTGCTTCTTCATCTCGTCGCCGTCGCGCGCGACGAGGTAGTCGCGGCCCGGCGAGAACAGCTCCTCCGCGTCGTTCCACGGGGAGCAGACGAGCGGGATCGCGCAGGCCATGGCCTCGAACGGCCGGATGGTCGGGATGCCCGGGAGCGACTCGACGTAGGGCCGCCTCGGGACGTGCACGGTCAGCCGCGCCCGGCCGAACGCCTCGGGCGCCCGGTAGTTGGCGAGCCAGCCGCGGTACTCGATGCCCGCGGAGGCGAGCGCGGCGCGCGCGTGCTCGGGGTACCGCACGCCGTGCACACGCGCGGAGAGGCCGAGGTCGCGCGCCGGGCCGATCAGGAACTCGTCGAGCTCCCGCGTCCGCTCCTCGTCGCCCCAGTTGCCGACCCACACGAGGTCGCGCTCGGGCGCGGCCTCGCGGCGCGGCCGGAACACCCGGGCGTCCGCGGCCTCGTGCCAGATGAAGGCGCGGCGGGCCCAGCGGCGCGCGAGGTAGAGATCGCGGATCACCCGGCCGAAGGCGAGCACGCCGTCGTAGTGGGTGAGGTCGTAGCGGGCCATGGCCCCGGGGTCGGTGACCGACCGGTGGTGTGTGTCGTGGAAGAGCAGCCGGTACGACGCGCCCGCGCGGTTCACGCCGACGCGATGCGCGCCGACGCGGGCGACCAGCTCGGGCTCGCTCCACTCGTGGACGATCACCAGCGACGCGCCCTCGAGCGCCCGATCCAGGTCGAGCGACGCGAGGTCGTAGCGGATCGGGGCGACGTGCGGGTAGACCGCCTTCACCTCGTCGAGCGGCGCCTCGCCGTGATCGGCGATCAGGTTCTGGAGGCTCCAGGCGTCCCTCGGCTCGTGGACGTGCACCTCGTGCCCGCGCAGCGCGAGCTCGGTCACGACGCCCCGGAGGAAGTGCGCGTTGCCGTGGTTCCAGTCGGAGAGCAGGGAGTGGCAGAACAGGACTATGCGCATTGCCCCTCCGCCTCCATCGCGGGGGTCTCGGCCAGCTGCTCGGGCCGCCAGATCGCGGAGATCCGAGGCTGCCAGAGCAGCTCGCGGTAGAGCTGCAGGTAACGCTGGACCATCTGCCCGGGGGTGTAGAGCCGGGCGCGGGCGCGGGCGCGCGACGCCATCTGCACCCGCAACGTGGGATCGTCGATGAGCGACTGGATCGCGCGCCGGAGCGCGCCCGTGTCGTCGGGCGCGACGAACAGGGCCGCGTCGCCCCAGACCTCGCGCAGGCTGGGGATGTCGCCGAGGACGAGGGCGCAGCCGGAGAGCGCCGCCTCGAGGATCGACAGGCCGAAGGGCTCGTAACGCGCCGGGAGCGCGTAGATCGCCGCGCGGGAGAGCGCCTCGGCGACGCCGGCCGCGGAGAGCACGCCGAGGTGCTCGAGTGTGTCGATGCGGAGCGAGCCGCCGCCGGGGTGGGCGTCGCTGCCGGCCACCCGGATCGGCCAGGGCAGGTGCGGGGCGACCTCGCCCAGCGCCGCGATGTTCTTGGCCTGATCCCAGAGCCGGCCGACCGCGAGCACGACGTCCTCCTTGCGGCCCGGCCGGAGCTCTGCGGGATCGGCGGCGTTCGGGATCACGAGCGCCCGCCGGGGCGCGCCGTAGTGGTGCACGACGGCGCGCATCATCGCCCGGGTCGGCGCGACGACCGCGGCCGCGGCGGCGAGGCCGCGGGTCACCTCCTGCGCGTAACGTGTGTAGGACGGCGGCGCCGGCTGCTTCAGCACGGCGTCCCACCACGAGAGGACACAGGAGTGGGCCACCACGAGCTTCGGGGCGCGGAAGCCGAGGGCGCCGTGTGCATAGCCGTTGAGGTGGACCACGTCCGGGCGGACCCGCTCCTCGATCTCGAGCAGCCACGCGCCGGCCTGCTCGACGTCGGCCCAGGGGTCATCCATCCACTCGAGCCGGAACGGGCTCTCGAACAGCGCGAGCCCGCGCACGTGGCCCACGGCCTCGCGCTGGGCCGGCGAGAGCGGCCCACCCATGGCGGCGAGCGTCGTCTGGACGCCGCGCTCGGCGAGCGCGCGCGCGAGCTCGACCGCATACGTGAAGACGCCGCCCACCGTGTCGGTGGTCATCAGGACCGAGGCGACGTTGTCGAGCGCGTCAGCCATGGCCCGGGTGCACGGCCTCCAGCTCGGAGAGCGGCAGCGGGCGGCTCTCCTGGATGTCGCTGAACTGATCGAACTGGCCGAGGTAGTGGGTGAGCGAGCGCTCCCACGCCTCGTCGTCGGGCCTGCCCCAGCGCATCGTGTAATCGGGCGAGCCCGGGTAAGGGAACATCGGCACGGGCTCGTTCGCCCAGACGCCGTGCTGCCGCAGCCGCTCCCGGAACGCGGTGACGTCCGCCGGGTCGTCGGTCTGCGACTGGATCAGGTTCGCCTGGACGAAAGGGACGCTCTTCTTGGCGTGGATCAAGAGGTCGCTGAGCTGATCGGTCGAGAGCTTGCAGTGCTTGGCGAGCAGGCTCCTGCCCTCCTTCGTGATGCTCTCCACCCCCGCCTCGATCGAGACGCAGCCCGCCTTGCCGAGCAGGTCGAGCATCTCCCGGTTCCAGTTGTCGATGCGCAGCTGGACGCCGAAGGACACGTCGCGCAGGGCCAGCGCCTCGAGCAGCGGGCGGTCGGGCAGGAAGATCTCGTCGATGAAGTAGACGTAGCGGACGCCCTGGGCGACGAGCGCGTCGAGCTCGTCGAGGATCACCGGGAGAGGGCGCTTGCGGTAGCGATCGCGGAAGTTGTCCTTCGCGCAGAAGGTGCAGTGGTACGGGCACCCGCGGGACGTCTCGATCTCGGCGCCGGGGCCGACGGGCGTGGCGTCGAAGCGGTGGTGGTGGTGGGCGTGGCGCGCCACCGTGGCGTCGTCCCAGCGGAGCGCCGGGAGCCGGGCCATGTCGGCCGCGCGCGGCCCGCCCTGGACGCGGGGCTCGCCGCCGTCGACGTAGGCGATGCCGTCGATGCCGCCCCACTGCGAGCGCGGCCGATCGGCCAGCTCGACGAGCACCTCCTCGCACTCGCCCATCACCACCGCGTCGACGCCGAGCTTGCGCAGGGTGGCGCGGGGCGTGGTGGAGGCGTGTGGCCCCACCACGAACCGGAGCCCCGGCAGGTCGCGCAGCGCGCGGAGGGCCTCCTGGGGGACGCGGAGCTCGGGCGGGGCGCAGCGCCAGAAGAGGTAACTCGGCGCGGTGGTCACGACGAGGGCGTCGGGGCGGAGCGCGGCCACCTCGTCGCGGAGCGCGTCGTGGGAGAGGTCGCGGGCCTGCGCGTCGACGATCGCCGCCTCGTGCCCGGCGGCCTCGAGCAGCGCCCTGGCGTAGCCGTACTCGAGCGGCAGGTGCGGCTCGCGGCAGCCGAAGTAGATGCTCCCCTCGAAGCTCCAGCGCGGGTTGATCAGCGCGAACCTCACCCGACACCCTCCAGGCGCAGCTCCTCCGCGACCGGGGCGGGGGAGGCCTTGCCGGTCATCTCCTGCAGCCAGCCGTGGAGCTTGCGCACGCCCTCGCGGACCCGGACGCGCGGCCACCAGCCCGTGACGGCGGAGAACCGGCGGCAGTCGGACACGTAATAACGCTGGTCCCCGGGCCGCCACTCCTCGAAGCCGATGGTCGGGCGCTTGCCGTCGAGCTCCTCGATCATGTCGAGCAGCTCGAGCAGGCTGATGGTGTTCTCCGGGCCCCCGCCGATGTTGAAGGCCGAGGCGGAGACCTGCCGGATGTTCTTCCGGGCGAGGAGGAAGGCGTCGACGAGGTCGTCGATGAAGAGCACGTCCCGGACCTGCATCCCGTCGCCGTAGAGGGTGATCGGCTCTCGCCGCAGCGCCTGGATCAGGAAGTGGGCGACCCAGCCCTGATCCTCGGTCCCGAACTGGCGCGGGCCGTAGATGCAGCTCATCCGGAACACCGCCGCCGGGATCCCGAAGGTGCGGGCGTAGTCGATGACGTACTGGTCCGCCGTGCCCTTGGAGCAGCCGTAAGGGCTGTGGAAATCGAGCGGGCGGGCCTCGGAGATGCCGGAGGCCCGGAGCTTCGGGTCCTCCGGCTCGTAGTGCCGGTCCCGGCACTGGAGCGGGACGTCGGGCAGGCCGCCGTAGACCTTGTTGGTGGACGTGAAGAGCAGCGGCGGCGGGCTCTTCAGGGCCCGGATCGCCTCGAGCACGTTGAGCGTCCCCCGGGCGTTGATCTCGAAGTCCTCCACCGGCCGGACGAGGCTGGTGGTCACCGCGACCTGGGCGGCGAAGTGGAACACGCTGGAGGCGCGCTGCACCACCTCGGCCACCGCGCCGGCGTCCCGCACGTCGCCGGTGACCAGCGTGACGCGGTCGCCGTGGACCCGCTTCAGCCACTCGACGTTGCGCACCACCGAGGGCCGCGAGAGGTTGTCGAAGAGGATGACCGTCTCGCCCGCCTGGAGCAGGCGGTGAGCGAGGTTCGCCCCGACGAAACCGGCGCCGCCGGTGACCAGCGCCGGACGGCCTGACCCGGCAGGGCTGACGAAGTCGAGGTCCGCTGCGCTCATACCGTGAGCCCCCGGGCGTCCAGCTCGGCGCGGGCCTCGGCGACCGCGTCCTTCGCCACCTGACCCTCGAGCCAGCCGGCGAGATCGCGCAGGCCGTCCTCGAGCGAGACCTGGGGCTCATACCCGATCTTGCGCTGCGCCGCGCTGATGTCGGCGAAGCAGTGCCGCACGTCGCCGAGGCGGGACTTGCCGGTGATCTCGGGGTCGATCCGGTCTTTGCCCATCACCTTCCGGACGTGCTCGGCGACCTCGCGGACGGTGTAGGACCGCCCGCTGCCCACGTTGAGCACCTGGCCGACCGCGGACTCGGCGCTCATGACGCGGACGCAGGCGCGGGAGATGTCGGCGACGCTCACGAAGTCGCGCCGCTGGAGCCCGTCTTCGAAGATGAGCGGGGGGCGGTCGTTGAGGAGCCGTGAGGCGAAGATGGCGAGCACGCCGGTATACGGGTTGGAGAGGGCCTGGCGGCGGCCGTAGACGTTGAAGAAGCGCAGGGCGACGGTCGGGATGTTGTAGGCGCGCCCGAGCACCAGGCACAGCCGCTCCTGGTCGTACTTGGAGAGCGCATAGACGGACTCGAGGGACGGCGACTTCGACTCGGGGGTCGGGACGGGCACGAGCACCTCGCCGGCCTCGCTCCGCACCTCCCACTCGCCGCGCTTGAGCTGATCGAGCGGCCGGCTCGTCCCGGGGACCACCGCGCCGGAGGGCGTCCGGTAGAGCCCCTCGCCGTAGACGCTCATGCTGGAGGCGACGATGAGCTTCGCCACCGGCTTCTCGGCGAGCTCCTGGAGGAGCACGGCGGTGCCGAGGTTGTTGACCGAGGTGTACTCCTCGATCCTGTACATGCTCTGTCCGACCCCGACCATGGCCGCGAAGTGGTAGACGACGTCCACCCCACGCAGCGCCGACTTCACCGCTTCGCGGTCGCGGACGTCACCCACGATGAGCTCGACGTCCGGATTGAGGTACGCCGGCCGGCGGCGCTCCGGGCCGTGGACCTGGGGTGTGAGGTTGTCGAGCGCCCGGACGTGGTGCCCTTGACGCAGGAGTTCGTCGGCGACGTGCGAGCCGATGAACCCCGCTCCGCCGGTGATGAGGACGTGACTGGCCATATTCCTCTGTGTCGATGGTCGAACGCGCGGCGAAACCGCCACGGGTTGAATCAGACTGGGCAGACGCAGACGAGGCTGCGGGAGCCCGCGCTGAGGCTATATAAGCGATGCGCCCTTAACAGCAACGCCGCGCTCTGAACATCCACTGCGCCGTGGTGCCCGGGAGTTCCATTGCGGACAGCGTACAATCGACGCCCGGGACGCCATCCGATTAACATGTAATCCAGGGGTCTGCAAGAGACGTTCGTTAGAGTTTTGCCACGATCTCGACCCACGCGACCTTCCGAATCCCGGGGTGAAGTCCTCTGGTTCCCCAAGAGCCCTCCGGGAGTACCCTACTCACTTCGGGGGCTCACCGTACCGCGCATACCCAGGCGCCGGCCGGATCGCTGCGCGGCGCCGGCTCAGGCATAACCCGCCCTTCTCTAGGGGGAAGTCCGTATTGACTCATCGGCAGCGTCCTGCTCGGCGCGCTCGATCTCCTCGAGCACGACCTCCGGATGGACATCCTTCTTGAGCTCCTCGAGATGTGGATCGTTCGGGCGGTCCACGCCGAGGTGCCGCGAGATTCCATCGACGAGCTCGATCAGCCGGGTGATCTCGTGCTCTGCCAGGAGGTTGACCTGGAGGTCGAGATCGGCGCGTTTGTCGGCGAGCGCCTGCATGCGGTTCTGGCTGATGAGCACGAAGGTCGAGAGGAAGATGGCCTCTACCGAGGCGATCATGGCGAGCATCACGAAGGGGAACGGATCGAACGGCTTGATGAAGGGTACGATGCCGGTGTTCACCAGAATCCATCCCCCGAACACGGCGGCGTGGAGGAACACGAACGTCATGCTTCCGGTGAACGCGGTGATCGTGTCCGCGAGCCGCTCCTGGAAGCCCTTCTTGCGCTCCAGTTCCGTCCGGACCTGCAAGAGGGCCTGGATGTTGCGGCGCACCACGCCCTCGGCCTCGGACCGATCTTCCCCGGGTCGGTCGCGAGCCGTCTCTGCATCTCGCATGAAGTTTCCTCCTCGCATGAAGGCCCCGAAGCCCGGCCGTGTCAATCCGATTTTCCGGCGAGCGCAGCCGGTCCGGCGGCTCGCCCTGGTCGGGCGTCTCCTGTTGCATTACGATGAGTCGCACAAATTTCCACGACAATCTGCAGCGGGCGAGGGCCCGCATCCGAGGAGCCATGATCGTTGTCACCAACCGCATTCCTGTCGCCGAGGGCCACGAGGCCGAGTTCGAGGACCGTTTCAAGAACCGGGTCCACCTGGTCGACCGCGCGCCCGGCTTCATCCGCAACGAGGTCCATCGGCCGCGGCCGATGAAGCTGGACCATGCGACGGGCGAGTGGAGCCCGGACCCGACGGCGCAGGGCTTTTACGAGGTGAAGACGTGGTGGCGCTCGATGGATGACTTCATCGCCTGGACGCGGAGCCCGGCCTTCGCCGAGGCGCACCGGAACCGCGCCCCGAAGGAGATGTTCGCGGGGCCGAGCAAGCTGGACATCCACGAGGTCTTTCTGAGCACCGATCTTCCCGCCTGACCCGCGGGGGCGGGTCCACGAGGTCGCGACGCGGGCGCCGCCGGGCAACGAAGGCCTCGTGCATGTGCCTTGAAGGCGAGGCGCCTCATGTACTACGAGGCCGGCCGGGCGAGCTCGTATGTCAGAACACACGCCAAGAGGACGACCCGCCGTCGCGGCGCCGGTGGCCGCCGGGTCCGCGGGTCACGGGCACCGCAAGCTCTCGCCGCCGCCGGCTCGCGAGGCGACCCGGCGGCGGCCGAGGAACCTCCTGTTCCTCGTCCCCAGCGCGATCACGCTCTGTTCCATTTTTTGCGGTCTGGACGCGATACGGATCGGTGCGGCGGCGCGCTCGGCGGACGACTTCCACCGCGCCGCGTGGCTGATCCTGCTCGCGATGCTCGCCGACGCGCTCGACGGGCGCGTCGCGCGCATGACCGGCACCCAGAGCGCCTTCGGCGTCCAGATCGACTCGCTCGCCGATCTCGTGTCCTTCGGCGTGGCCCCGGCGGTGCTCGTGTACCAGTGGACGCTGCACCGCCTCGGTCTCCTCGGCGTGCTCGGGGGGTTCGTGTTCACCGCGTGCGCCGCGATCCGGCTCGCCCGCTTCAACGTGCTCTCGGCCGGCGAGGCGCGCCGGGCTGCGGCGCCCCCGAGGTACATCGTCGGGCTGCCCGTGACCGGCGCGGCCGGGGGCCTCGTCGCGCTCGTCCTCAGCCACCGGCCCGCGGACGGGCAGATCGGCGGCGGCGTGGCGCCGGCGACCCTCGCGGCGGCGCTCTTCCTCTCGCTCCTGATGGTGTCGGCGATCCGGTTCCGCTCGTTCAAGGACGTGCGCCTCGACGCCCGCTCCCTCGCGTGCGCGGCGCTCGCGGCCGGAGCGAGCGCCGTCCTCTCGGCCCGATGGCAGCCGGCGCTCGTCGTGGTCTGGCCGATCGGCGCCTATGTCGCGCTCGGCGTCGTCGAGTCGCTCTACCACCTCCCGGCGAGGCGCCGCGCCGCGCTGCGCGGCCCCGCCTCGCCGGGCGCGCCCCCCGCCGGCTGATCCCCGCGGCGCCGCAGCGCCGCCGGCTCAGAAGGGCAGGCCGCTCGCGCGCCTGCCGGGGGACGACGAGAGCGGGGCGCTCGTGTTGAACGTGGTGTGCTGCACGAAGCCCGCTCCCGCCGTGGCGTCGGGGCTGCGGTTCAGCGAGATGCCGTCGCTGCCGGAGGGCGAGGAAGGGTAGGTGAGGCTGTCCACGGTCGCGCCCGACGTGTTCCGCAGCGTGATCGTGTCGCCGCCGTTGGCGAGCCCGAGGGCCCCGCTGGACGCCGCGATGGCGCCGCTGACGCCGGACGGGATCGCCCCGGCGCCGCCGAACACCGTGATCGCCGTGGACGGCGCGAGCGAAACGCTGGAGGCGAAGGTGTGCCGCGTCGTGCTGTCGGAGAGCGTCCACCCCCCGAGCGCGGCGGTCGCCGAGCCGACATTGACGATCTCGACGAACTCGCCGTCCGTGTCGCTGCCCGGCTCGTTCACGAGGACCTCGTTGATGATCACGGACGCGACGCCCGTCCCCCCGCCGCCGTCCGGGGTGCCCGTCCCCCCGCCGCCGTCGGGGATCATGAAGTCGCGGACGACCGCCATGTGCTGCATCCCCGAGGCGCCGCTGTCCGACGAGAGCGCGGGGCTGATCTCGCTGATCGGGGAGTAGACTCGCGTGTCCACGACGAGGCCGTTCGTGAAGGTGCTCCCGCCGATCACGACCGCGGTCTCGTGGGGCTCCAGGTCGCCGTCGACGAGCACCCAGTCATAGGGCTTTCCGCGCGAGGCGTTGGTGTCCGCGTCCCCGTTCTTGTCGGCGGGGTAGGGGGCGGACGCGACGACGACCTGCCTGAAGGTCGTGATACACGCCTCGGTCCGAGAATCCGTGTTGAAGTCGCCGCCGATGACCAGGTAGTCGCCCGGGGGCACGTGCGCGTTGATGGAACGGACGAGGCTCTGCGCCTCCGTGTTGCGCACGCCCGCGTCCGAGGTCAGGAGGTGGACGCTGACGGCCCAGAGGTCGACCGGACCGGGGATGTCGATGCGCGCCCAGGCGAAGTCCCGGTTGCCCACCGACCCGTCATCCCACTCGCCGGACGCGACGATCGGCCAGCGGCTCACGATCCCGTTCGGGATCTGCGCCCCGGCCTCGCGGTAGTAGCTGAACCCCGTACCGAACGTGACGTTCACGAACTCGCGGAGGTCGTCCGCGCTGTTGTTACCGTAGTTGAACTCCTGGAGCAGGGCGATGTCGGGCTTGACCCCCTGCATGATGCGCCTGCCGTGCCCAGGATCGTAGCTCTGGGCCGTGCCGCTCGTGATGTTCGCGGCCATGAGCCGGAGGCGCGTGGTGAGCGCGTCGCTGCCCTCGCCGATCAGGGACGCCTCGGGCTCGATCACCCCGTCCGGCGGCGGGTCGGCGGCGCACCCCGCCCCGGCGAGCGCGGGCAGGAGCAGCGAGAGGTGCACCGCGACGTACCGCTTCACCATGGAAGACGTCAATTGCATGTTATTCGACCGGACCTTTCTCGGGTTGGTTCCATCACAGCATGGAACCGGGCTCAGCGGGAGCCATCATCGTCTGTCTCCCGTGTTGAGATGGTGCTGCTTCGGTTTCGAACGGACGACATCCAGCTCACCCCGCAGCACCTCTCCAGAGGTGGGCCGACGCCGGCGCGCGCCGCGCGACAGCCGCGCCGCCGCGCGGTAGAACGCCCCCCGGCGCTCGAACCGGGCGCGCCGGTTCACTGGACCGTTCTCCTGAACAGATCGTGAGGTGCCCATGAATCCCATGACGATGTCCCGCTGCCTGCCCGTGTGGCTGTCAATCTGCGCGATGAACGGAATCGGCCTGATCGGCTGCGGCGGGGACGGCGGCGGCGCGGAGCAGCCGGGGGAGGCGGAGCGGTATCCGCGGCTGCCCGAGGCCGCAGGGTCGTTTGGGGCGGCCGTGCTCGACGGCTTCGCCTACGTGCTCGGCGGCCATGTCACCCCATCCCACGTGGGGACGGACTTCACGAGCGCCGACCTGACGCCGGCCTTCCGGCGGCTCGATCTCGCCGAGGGCGGGCAATGGGAGGATCTCGCGGACGTCCAGCCGCTCGAGGGCGTCGGGCTCGTGAGCCACGGGGAGCACCTCTACCGGGTCGGCGGGCTCCGGATCGAGAACGCCCCCGGCGAGCCGGAGGACCTCCACTCCGCGGCGACGGCCGAGCGCTACGAACCGGGCGCGGCGGCGTGGGAGCCGCTGCCGGAGCTGCCCGAGGGGCGCTCGGCGCACGGCACGACGACGATCGGAGACACGCTGTACGTGATCGCGGGGTGGACGCTGGACGGCGACTCGAACTCCGGCACCTTCCCGAACGGCGGCCACAAGCTCGATCTGTCGGCCGAGGACGCGGTCTGGGAGCCCATCCCCGAGCCGCCGTTCAAGCACCGATCCCTGACCGCCGCGGCGCTCGGCGACAAGATCTACGCGATCGGCGGGGTGGACGAGGCGGCGGCCTTCACCGCGAAGGTGTTCGTGCTGGATACGAGGGAAGGGACCTGGACGGAGGGGCCGTCGCTGCCCGAGGCGCCGCCCCTCCACGCGTTCGGCGCGGCGTCCTGTGTCGTCTCCGGGAAGCTCTACGTCAATTACGCCGGCGGCTTCTACCGGCTGAGCGCGGCGGGCGACGCGTGGGAGCCCGCGGGCACGATGAAGACGCCGCGCATCTTCAACGGCCTGCTCTGCGCGAGCGAGAGCGAGCTCATCGCCCTCGGCGGGTTCAACCTCTCGCGGGGCGCGGAGCCGCTCGACGACGTGGAGGTGATCTCGGTCAAGTAATCTCAGGCAAGCTCAAGTAAACTCGAGATCAACGGAGCTCAGCGCCCCGCCATCGCGAAGGCGATCCCGCTCTGGAGCGAGCTCCGCACCGCGAGGCGGCCGACGTCCGCCCCGCCGGCGGCCAGCCGGTGGGCGACCTCGGGGCGGATGCCCGTGAGGACCACCCGCGCGCCGAGCAGGCCCGCCACGCGGACCACCTCGAGCAACACGTCGACCGCCGGCCCGTCGAGCTTGTCCACGCCGGTCAGGTCGAGGATCGCCATCCGCGTCTTGCGCCTGGCGATCCCGCGCGACAGCGTCTCGACGATGCGCCGCGCGCGCTCGGCCTCCAGCGGGCCGATGAGCGGCAGGACCACCACGTCGTCGCTGATGGGGATGAGCGGCATGGAGAGCTTCGCCAGCGCCGCGTCCTGGGCCTGGATCACCTCCTCCCGCAGCCGCGCCCGCTCCTCCTCGGCGCACTTCCGCTCGGTCAGATCGATGCCGGTCATGATGATGAACCGGGCCGCGTCGTCCCTGTCCTTGCCGCGCAGGACCGCGCCGGACCAGGCGGTCACCCGGCGGGCGCCGTCGCGCGCCGTCCACGGGACCTCCACCTGCCTCTTCGGCGTGCCCGCGCCGATCTCCTCGAAGAGCGCCCGCAGCGCCGCCGACGCCCCCGGATCGGGCGTGAGATCCCAGAGCGACCGCGGCTCCAGGAGGCCGCGCGTGTTGCCCAGCGCCCGCTCGGCGGCGCTGTTCATCCGCACGATCCGCCCGCGCGCGTCGAGCACCACGATGAGGCCGTCCACGAGGTCCATGACGGCCGCCATGAAGTCCCGCTCCCGGCTCAGCATCTCCTGCGCGTGTTTGCGTTCGAAGAGGCGGCCGAGCTGCCGCGCGATGCGGCCGATCGTGACCGTGAACTTCCCGTCGTCCGCGAGCTCGGCGTCGGAGAAGAACTCCAGCACGGCCACGACGGCGCCGCCGACCACCACGGGGAACGCGAACCCCGCCTTCACGCCGAGGTTCTTCGCGAGCCGCGCGCGCGGGAAGTTCGCGTCCTCCGTGACGTTCCGCACCCACGCCGGCTGCTTGCTGGCGAGCACCCGCCCCGGCAGCCCGATCCCGGAGGTGAACTGCGTCGCCTCCGTGACCGTCTTGAAGGTCGCGAACTTCACCTCGTCGTTGATGTACCAGAGCGCCGTCGGGATCAGCAGCGCAGGGTCGTCCGCGGCCGGCACGTACACGTGACCGACGGGCCAGGACAGGTGGCCGCAGATGTGCGCGATGGTGCGATGCAAGGCCTCCTCGACGCTCGCCGCCTCGTGCACGTCGACGGTGACCACCCGGAGCAGGTCCACGAGCGACCGCTCGTCGATCAAGACATTGTCGAGCCTCATTCGAGCTCTCGTCGCAGCTTCGTCAGAACGTTTGAGGAGACCCGTCATGGCACGATGGATAACACGAGCAATGTATCCGACCCGTTTCGATGCGACGGCTTGACGGTGGCCCGATCTCGGCCGATGCGCCGCTCCTGTGCGCGCGGCGACACGCGAGAGGGATCAACGCGGCTGCGCGTCGCGGTGGTCGCCCACCGGTGAACGGCTCGATCTCGCCGTGGGCGACGCGCCCGAGCGGGCATGCCTCGAGCGCGCCCGCCGGCGAGAGCGCGCCGTTCACCCGACGGGCGAGGGCGAGGGCGAGGGCGAGGCGATACTCGGAGGCGCCGCCGTCGCCTCGCCGGCGCCGTGGATACCCAGCGCGCCGCGAACCTGATAACGTCGTGCGCCGCACCGCCGGCGCAGCCGCTGGGCGATGCGACACGACGCCATGCGATCTCCCAGCAACTTGCGGCCCCGCGCCGCGGCGAGCCCGGTTGTGCAGGGGCAGGCCTCGAGGCAGACGACCATGACGACCCGATCTCCGGCGGATGCGTGAAACGATGAGGATGCTCGCGAACTGTCTTGGTCGCTGCGCGCTTGCGGTCACGCTGCTCGCCACGGCGCCGGCGCTGTCGGCGGAGCCGCCGGCGCGCGCCGCCGGGGACGCCCAGCAGCTCGCCCGGGCGAAGGGCCACGAGGGGCTCAAGCTCTACGGCGCGGACCGCTGGCAGGAGGCGCTGGAGGCCTTCCAGGAGGCGGATCGGCTCTACCACGCGCCGACGCTCGTGCTCTACATGGCGCGGTGCCAGCGCAAGCTCGGCAAGCTCGAGGAGGCGCGGGCCCTGTACGAGCAGGTCCTCGGCGAGCCGCTCCCGGACGACCCGCCGCCCGCGTTCCTCGAGGCGCGGAAGGACGCGGAGGTCGAGCTCGCGGCGGTGCGCGCGGCGCTGAGGCCGGCCGCGCCCGCGCCGGCCGCCGCCGCGCCGGCGCCCGCGCCGGCCGGCGAGGCGCGCGGCGGCTCGCTGCTGCCCGCCGGCCTTGCGTTCGGGCTCGGGGCCGTGGGCCTCGGCGTCGGCACGGCCGCGGGGGTCATGTCGCTGTCCAAGGTCTCCCAGATCAAGTCGCAGTGCGACGGCCATCGCTGCCCGGCCGAGCTGGAGCGCGACGCGGACGCCGCGACCACGCTCGGGCACGTGTCCACCGTGGGCTTCATCGTGGGCGCGGCCTCGGCCGTGGCGGGCGTCGTCCTGCTCGTGGTGCGGCCCGGCGGCGAGGCCGCGCCGGACGCCGCCGGCGCGGCGGCGGCGCGGGCGCCGCGCGGGGTCGCCTGGAGCGCCGGCGTGGGCGCCGGAGGGATCCAGATCGAGGCGAAATTCTAAGTCCGCGCCGCCAGGGCGGAGGAGATCCGCCCGGCGGCGCGGAGCATCACGTCAGTCGCACGCCGCGACCTGGCAGGCCTCGACCGCCGGCGCACACGCCTCCTCGACGCACGCGCCGCAGGCCTCTGCGTCCTCGCCGCTGCACTCCTGCTCACACTCGCCGTACCCGCCGGTGATCTGGCAGTTGGTCAGCTCCGAGACCGAGGCCGACGCGCCCTCGCAGCTGTTCACCACGCAAGAGAAGAACTCGGCTCCGCGGTCGACCGTGATCGGATTCGCCGTGGACATGCACTCGAGCGTCTCCGCGCACGTCGCCGTCCCGGTGCCGAACCACGTCCCGAACGACGAGCCGTCCTGGGCCCTGCAGGTCTCGTACGCCGGGGAGCGCGGGAAGTACGGGCCGATGAGCATGCACATCTCGTCCTTGGTGGTCGAGCCCTGGATGACGTCGCGCGCCTCGGTGTTCGTGTAGTCGCAGCGGAAGTCGAGGGACTCGCCCGCCTTGAGCTCCAGGAACGGAGAGAAGTCCTGGATAGGGACGTCCTCCCACTTGTCGTGGGCGTAGATCTGCTCCATCGCGCCGCCGGCGCTGACCTTGTGGGCGGCGTAGCCGACGCCGCGGCGGTGCATGTGCGACTGCACGCGTACGACCGAGATGTCCTCCTCGGTCGTGCACCGCATCCGCGCCGAGGCCTCGCCGCGCGCCGGGATGTGGATGAAGGGGTTGTAGTGGAAGAGCACGCCCGCCTCGGTCTCCACGGCCTCGTCCGGGATCGTGTAGAGGTTGATGCGCGCGTCCGTCTCCATCGGCTCGGGCGCGGTGTTCAGGTAATGGGTGTTCATGACGAGCACCGTGCCCGGCGCGACCTTGACCGCCACGCCTTCCGGCAGATCGCCGAGCAGCGACTTGCCGTCGGGGGACTGGGAGCCGGACACCACGCCGGTGACCGTCCAGTCGGCCTGAGGGCCATCCTTGCAGTCGTGGACCTGGCTCGCGTCGAGGGCGACGCCCCGGATCGTCGTCGCCGGGATCTCGGAGTAGGCCGTCGTGAAGAGGAGGACATGGTGGCTCCCGCCGTTGTACCGCACCGCGTCGCGCTGGATGTTCAGCCCCTCCGGGGGCGCGACGAAGAGCTGACACTTCTCGATCTCCTGGCCCGGATCGATCGTCGTGACCATCCGGTACTGGATGCCGGCGCCCTCGGCCGGGGGCTCCAGCGGCTCGACCCCCGGCGGCTCAGAGCCGGTGTCGGACGACGAACAGCCGACGAAGGCAGCGGCGCCGAGGAGAGCGATCAGTCTGGTGAGTGTGCGCATGAGTTGATTCCTGCTGTGGGTTGGTCGCGATGCGGAGACGTCCCCCGCTCACGCTACAGGCGTGCTGTGCTGACAGGGCGGCATCCCCCCGGAGCGGCCCCGCGCGAAGGTGCGAAACCAAGGTCGCTCCAGGCGAGCCGAGCGTCTGGGAGGTGCGCCGGAAACGTGGGGAAGCACCATCATGAAGTCGAGCCTGACGCCGCGGCCGAGCGAAAGTTCCGACACCGAGCGCCGGAGATCACCCAGCGATTCGGCGATCGAGCGCGTGGTGATGCCACGCTGGGAAACGGGTGTCGAGCCCGAAGCTCGACGCCGCCGACGCGACGAGTTGAGTGTCGTCGGCTTGACTACACAAGCCGCCCGCGGGGGATGTCTCTCGCGCTGCAAGGAGCGTAAGAGAGCATCGCCGTGCGCAGCACGAACACCTGGAGCACGAAAACGCCAACCCCTGGAGCACGAAGCCGACATTCCGCCGTCTCGTCATCTCGCCATCCCACCTTCAGGTCCCGATCCGGCGACAGCCGTACCGAGCGCGCCTGATCGCGCGCGTCGCCGGCGCACGGCGCGCCGGGCGTCGGCGACGCGCGCGGAAACGCCGCGCAGCGGGGCGGCGCGCTCTGCTAGCCTGGTCCGGTGCAACCGCGGACCCGGCATCACCTCCCCGGCGCCTTCGCCCTGGCGATGGCCGCCGCGCTGCTCGCTCCGGCCTCGGCGCGCGCTGCGGATCCGTCCCCCACGCTGGCGGTCGATCTCGGGGGTGTGCAGCTCGATCTCGTGCTCGTGAAGGCGGGGCGCTTCCGCCAGGGCTCGCCGCCCGCAGAGGCCGGGCGCGGCGACGACGAGGCGCTCCGGGAAGTGACGCTCAGCCGCGACTTCTACCTGGGGAGGATGCCCGTCACGGTCGGTCAGTTCGCGCGCTTCGCGGCGGAGACCGGCTACCGCACCGAGGCCGAGAAGGGCGCCTCCGGCGGGTTCGGGTTCGACGGCAAGGGCCTCTCGCAGCGCAAGGAGTTCACCTGGAAGACCCCCGGCTTTCCGCAGACCGACCTGCACCCGGTGACGCTGGTGACGTATCAGGACGCGACCCAGTTCGCCCAGTGGCTGGCGCAGAAGACCGGCCGCGCCTTCGACCTGCCGACCGAGGCGCAGTGGGAGTATGCCTATCGCGCGGGGACACAGACCCGGTTCTATGGAGGGACCGACGACAGCGCCGCGGCCGCCCTCGGGTGGTTCAAGGCCAACGCGGGCAACGGCACGCGGCCTGTCGGGCAGAAGCAGCCGAACGCCCTCGGCTTGCACGACATGAGCGGCAATGTCTACGAGTGGTGCCGCGACTGGTATGCTCCCTATGCGCCCGGCCCCGCGGTCGACCCCGAGCAGACGGCGGCGCCGGCCGGCGACAAGCCGCGGCGCGTGCTGCGCGGCGGGTCGTGGCTCAAGGAGGCGAAGCACCTGCGCGCCGCGGCGCGGTACCGCAACGATCCCGGCAGCCGCAACGCGGACAACGGATTCCGCGTCGTCGCCGCGGTCGCCGCGGTCGCGTCGAGCGCCCCCGCCGCCGCGCCGGGCGCGCCCGGCCCCGCGGCGCGCGGGAGCGCGGCGGGGGCGGGCTCCTGGTCGCGGACGACGATCTTCGCGATCGCGGGCGCGGGCTTCGTCCTGGTCAGCGCCGTCATCGGCTTCATCGGCGTGCTCGTGCACCGGAGCCGCAGCCGCGGCAGGCCCGTGCCGGGGGCGCCGCGCGACGTGACGTTCCGCGCGCAGGGCGATGGCTTCTGGCTGCACGCGCCCGCGCACATGAACGGCGCGACGGTCCACTACCGCTGCTTCGTGAAGGGCCAGCTGCGGCGCGCGGCGATCACGCTCGTGCCGGGCCCGCGCGGGCAGTTCGTCTACACGGGCGGCGCGCCCTCCGCGGTCGAGGTGGAGCAGATCGTGTCGTCCTCGTGGGCTGCGGCGCCGGGCGCCGCGCCGCCCTGGGCCGGAGCGCCGGGCGCCGCGCCGCACCGGGCCGCCGGCGGCTGGCACGCGCGCGATCGGCGCTCGAGCTCGCCGGACATCGCCGTCGCCGCGCCGTTCCGCGGTTACCCGTCGGCCTACTGAGCCGCGCCGTCCGCCCGCATGCGAGGTCCGATCTGCGCCGTCTTCGCCGGAGCGCCCGCACACCGCGCCCGCGCGGGCCGCACGCTGCGTGCGCTCCGGCTCGCCGGCCTCGACCCGCTCGACCTCACGGCGGCGCCGCCCGGGGCTGCGGCGGAGGTGCTCGCGGCGGGGCCGGTCTGGCTCGTGCGCGGCGGCGCGTGGCCGCTCCACGGCGAGCCGGACCCGTTTCCGCTGCCGAGCGACACCGGGCTGCCGCTGTGCGCGTTCGGCGCCGTCCTCGCGCCCTTCGACGCCAGCGCGGCGGGCGCGCGCGGCGCCGACCCCGACGCCGCCGCCTGGGCCGAGCTGCTGCGCGCGACCGGCGGCGATCTGAGCGGCGCCGCGGGCGCCCGCCGCGCGCGTGGCGGGCGCGCGTTCGCGGGCCTCGGCGCGGGCTCCGGCGCGGGGCTCGGCCCGGAGCTGCCGCGCGCGGCGAGCGTGTACCTCGACGCGCCGCTCGCGGCCGGGGTCGCGGCGCGCCTCCGCGCGGGGGAGGCGCTCGACGCCGCCCTGCGGGGCGAGCTCGGGGCGCGGCGCGCGCGCGTGCGCGTGGTGCGGCACGCGCCGCTCGACGTGTGCGACGACGCGGCGCCGCGCGTGGCGCAGGTCGTGACGAGCCTGCAGCAGGGCGGCGCCGAGCGGATCGCGCTCGACCTCGCGGCCGAGCTGCCCCGGCGCGGCGTGCGCGCGCGCGTCTACGCGGTGTACCGGCCGACCCGGCCGACGTTCGCGGCGCCCCCGGGCACGGTCGACCTCGCCGACACCCCCGGGGATCGCGAGGCGCGCTTCGACGCGCTCGCCCGCGGGCTCGCCGCGTGGGGCGCGGATCTCGCGCACGTGCACCTGCTCGACGCCGAGGACCTCGCGCGCCTCGCCGCGCGCGGGTACCGCCCGCTCGTCACGGTGCACAACGCGGCCGCGGGCTGGCCTCCGGGGCTCGCGCGCCTCGGGCCGGGCGAGGCGGCGCTGCTCGTGGCGTGCGCTCGGGCCGTCGAGGTGGAGCTCGCGGCGTGTGCGCTGCCGGCGCCGGTGCGCACGGTCTGGAACGGGATCGACCTCGCGGCCGCGGGCCCTCCGGGCCCCGCGGGCGCGGCTCGGGGCGGCGCGCCCGCCGAGGCGGCCGCGGCGTGGCGGCGGCGGCTCGAGATCGCGCCGGACGATCTCGTCCTGCTCGCCGTCGCGAACCCGCGGCCGCAGAAGCGGCTGCACCTCCTGCCGGCGATCCTCGCGGCGGCGCGGACCGCGCTCGCGGCGGCCGGCGACGTGCGGGCGGCGCGGCTCGTGATCGCCGGGAGCGCCTCGCCGAGGAGCGAGGCGGCGCTCGCGGCCGAGGCGGAGATCCGGCGCGAGGCCGATCGCCTCGGCCTGCGCGCCGACGTGCGCTTCGCGGGCGCGGTCTCCGACGTGGCGGGCCTGCTCGCGGCGGCGGACGTGCTCGTCTCGCCGAGCGCCTACGAGGGGCTGAGCCTCGCGCACCTCGAGGCGCTCGCGGCGGGTTTGCCCGTCGTGGCGAGCGGCGCCGGCGGCACCGAGGAGATCGCGCGCGAGAGCCCCGCGATGGTCCACCTGCCCCTCGACGCCGCGCCGGAGCGGTTCGCCGAGGCGATCGCGGCGGTCGGCTGCCGTGGCGCGCGCGGGCGCCCGGCAGCCGTGGGGGGCGGCCGGGAGGTCGTGGCGCGGCACTTCAGCGCGGCGCGGATGGCGGAGGGGTACACGCGGCTCTACCCGCGCGCGATCGCGCGGAACCGCGGGGCGCGCCGGGGAGACGGGCTGCTGCTCGTGACGAACAACTTCACGACCGGCGGGGCCCAGTCGAGCGCGCGGCGGCTGCTGCTCGGCCTGGCCGCCGCGGGCGTGCGCGGCCGGGCGGCGGTGATCGAGGAGCAGCCGGAGTACCCGACCCCGGGGCGGCGGGCGCTCGTCGCCGCGGGCATCCCGGTGCTCGCCGTGCCGCCGCCGGCCGAGATCGAGCCGACCGAGGCGGTGGAGCGGCTGCTCGGGGCGATCGACGAGGACCCGCCCGGGGCGGTGCTGATGTGGAACGTGATCGCCGAGCACAAGGTGCTCCTGGCCGACGGGCTGCTCGACGTCCCGCTCTTCGACGTGAGCCCGGGCGAGATGTACTTCGCGTCGCTGCGCCGGTACTTCGCGTCGCCGCGCCGGGGGCTCCCGTACCGCGAGCCGCGCGAGTACGGCGCGCGCCTCACCGGCGTGATCGTCAAGTACGCCGCCGAGGCGGCGCTCGCCGCGGAGGTGCTCGGGGCGCCGGCGCACGTGGTGCCGAACGGCGTCGTGATGGGCGCGCGCCCGCCCGCCGCGGCGGCGGCGCGCCCGCGCGGAGGGCGGCTCGCGATCGGCACGGCGGCGCGCATCCACCCGCACAAGAAGCTCGGCGACCTCCTGGCCGCGCTGCGGCTGGCCGCGCCGCGGCTGCCGCCGCACGTGCTGCGCATCGCCGGCGGGGTCGAGCGCGGCGCGGAGGCGCACGCCGAGGAGCTGCGCCGGCTCGCCGAGGGGCTCCCGGTCGAGTGGGTCGGCGAGCTCTCCGACACGCGCGTTTTCCTGAAAGATCTCGATGTGTTCGCGCTGATCGCCGAGCCCGCGGGGTGCCCGAACGCGTCGCTGGAGGCGATGGCCGAGGGCCTGCCGGTGGTGGCCACCGCGGTCGGCGGCATGGCCGAGCAGGTGGACGACGGCGCGACGGGCCGGCTGGTGCCGCCGGGCGACGCGGCGGCGTTCGCGGAGGCGCTCGTGGAGCTCGGCGGCGCCCCGGGGCTGCGGGCGCGCCTGGGCGCGGCGGGATGGGAGCGCGCGCGGGAGCGGTTCTCGCTGGAGCGGATGGTCGCCGACTACATGGGCGTGTGCCTCGGCGGGCGTGGTCGGGCTCGACCATGAAGGCGGGGAGGCGCGGCCGCGTGCTAGACCAGCCGCCGACCGCGCCCCGTCCGGCCGACCGTGGCCCAGGAGCCTGATGAAACCGAACTTCGGCACCGATCTGACGACCGGGAGTGTCCCCCGGCACCTCGTGACGTTCTCGCTCCCGATGCTCCTCGGGGGGCTGCTTCACACGGCCTACAGCTTCATCAACGCCATCTGGGTCGGTCAGTTCCTCGGCACGGGGGCCCTGGCGGCCGTCACCGTGAGTTTCCCCGTCATCTTCACGATCTTCGGCGTCGGGATGGGGATGACGCTGGCGACGAACATCCTCGTCTCGCAGAGCTTCGGCGCGCGCCGGTTCGACGATCTGCGGCGGGTCGTGGACGGATCCACGGTGGTCATCTACGGCCTCGGCATCGTGCTGACCGTGCTGGGCGAGATCTTCACGCCGGAGATCCTGCGGGCGATGGACACGCCGGCCGACGTCTTCGAGCCGTCGGTGAGTTACCTCCGCGTCTACCTGCTCTCGCTGCCCTTCAGCTTCGGCATGTTCGCGCTCCGGAGCATGCTCCAGGGGACGGGGGACTCGAAGACGCCCCTCTATTTCCAGCTCGGCTCCGTGCTCTTCACGACGGTGCTCGACCCGCTCCTCATCTTCGGGCGGCTGGGGCTGCCGGAGCTCGGCCTGAACGGGACGGCCTGGGCCACGATCGTCTCCCAGGTGCTCGTGCTCGTGGCGCTCAACGTCCATCTTCACCTGAAGAAGTCCCCGATCGCGCCGAGGTGGCCGCAATTCGGCCAGCTCGGCGCGACGATGCGGACGACGTTCCGCATCGGCGTGCCGGCGTCCGTCCAGCAGTCGGTGGTCTCGCTGGGCATGGTGGTGGTGACCGGGATCGTGAACGGGTTCGGGGAGGTCGCGACCGCGGCGTTCGGAGCGGCCTCGCGCATCGACCAGATCGCCGTCCTGCCCGCGGTCAACATGGGGATGGCGATCTCGACGCTCGCCGGGCAGAACCTGGGCGCGGGGCATTACGGCCGCGTGCGCGAGATCTTCACGTGGGGCTGCGTGTTCAGCGGCGCGATCACGATCGTGATCTCGGCGGCCACGGTCATCTTCCCCGAGGCGCTGCTCCGGGTGTTCATCACCGATCCGGTCGTCATCGAGCTCGGCGTCTCGTACCTGCACATCGTCGGGCCGTGTTATGTGCTCTTCGGCCTCTCCTTCGTGAGCAACGGCATCATCAACGGCGCCGGCGCGACGGTGGTCACGACGGTGATCTCCCTGCTCAGCCTCTGGGTGATCCGCACCCCGCTCGCGTACTGGCTCTCGCGCGAGATGAACAGCGCGAAGGGCGTCTGGTACTCCATCGCGGTGAGCTTCTTCGTGTCGATGGCCGCCAGCATGGCGTACTACCTCTCGGGGCGCTGGAGGCGCGCCGTCCTCCAGAAGGCCCCTCCGGGCGACCCGGTGAGGGAGGCGGATCCCGCCAAGGGGTTCGCGAACGAGGTGGGAGAGGCGTGAGCTGTCGCCTCGCTCCCCGCTCAGCGGCTCTCGACGAGGCGCCACGGATCCATGCGCCCGGACACCGACGCGCGCACCACCGTCATGCTGTCCGTGCCGAGCGCCTTGTTGCGCGGCAGCGCCATCAGGTCGATGCCCGGCAGAAGCGGGCCGGTCATGTCGAGGAACGCTGCCTCATAACCGGCCTCGGCGGCGAGCCGCCGATCGCGCGGCGACACGGTGCGCCGCGTGCCGTACGGGTAGGCGAGCAGCGTCACCTCGCGCTCGCAGCGCTCCGCGAGCGCGCGGCGCGACTCCACGAGCTCGCGCCGCGCCTCGTCGGCCGGCAGATCCGCGAGCACCGGGTGGGTGAGCGCGTGTGAGCCGATGGTCCAGCCGGCGCGCGCGAGCGCCCGCACCTCGTCCCAGCTCATGAACGGCCGCGTCGGCGCGTAGCTCGTGTGCGGCCGCAGGCCGTCGAGCAGCCCCGGGGACACGAAGGCCGCCGCCGGGATCGAGAGATCCGAGAGGATCGGCGCCGCCGTCGTGAAGACGTCGCGGAGGCCGTCGTCGAAGGTCACCGCCACCGCGCGCGGCGGCAGCGCCGCGCGACCCGAGACGGCGCGCACGATGTCCTCGAGCGGCACGGGGCGGCAGTGCGCGGCGATCCAGCGCATGTGGCGGCGCAGCTGCGCCGGCGTCACCGACCACTCGTCGGGCGGGCCGTCGCATACGCCGTGATAACACAGCACCCGCGGCGCCTCGGCCGGGCCCCGGAGCCCCGGGATCGCCGCGCCGAGCCCCGCCGTCGCGCGCCGCAGCAGGCCCTTGAGCGCGCCGCGCGCCCTGGCCCGCACCGTCATCGCGCGGCCTCGTCGCCGGGCATGGCGTGGCCGCCCCGCCGCTCCGCCCACAGGCAGCGCATCATGAAGTGCGGGATCCCGAGCAGGTAACGGCGCGCCTTGTACGGTTGCTGCATCGAGATGTAGAGCCACTCCAGGCGCGCCCGCCGCACCCACGACGGCGCCCGGCGCAGCGTGCCGCCGTAGTAGTCGAGCTGGCCGCCCACCGCGAGCCACAACGTGCCCTCGAGCGCGGGGTCGTCGAGGTGACGATCGATGAGCTCCACCTGCAGCGGGTTGCCCATGGCCACCATCACGATCTGCGGGCGCAGCCGGCGCAACGCCGCGACGACCTCGGCCTCGGCGGCGGCGTCCAGGTAACCGTGATGGCTGCCGACGAAGCGGAGGTGCGGGTGACGCTCCGCGAGACGCTCCAGGGCGCGCGCCGCCACCCCGGGCTTCGCGCCGAGCAGGTACACCGACGTGCCCACCTTCGCCGCCGCGAGGAGCCGCGGGACCAGATCGGTGCCGTTCAGGTTGTCGGGCAGCGGGCGGCCCTGCCGCTGCGCCGCCCAGGCGACCCCCGCGCCGTCGTTGAACACCAGCATGCGCCGCTGGAGGAGCCGACGGAACGCGGGCTGCGTCGCCGCGACGTTCAGGGTCGACATGTCCGGGAAGCACACGCCCGTCGTGCGGCGCTGATCGAGCCGATGCAGCAGGCGTCGCACCACGTCCTCGGACGTCAGCCGCGGGAAGCGCACCTGCAAGATGTCGACGTGCTCCGGAATCTCCGCGGCCCTGGACGACTCCCCCGCTGCGCGCGCGGGTGCATCCTCGGCGTGCGCGCGTGCATTGGCGTGGTTGGGTGCGCCCTCGGCGCGAGCCGGTGCCGCCTCGGCGCGCACGTAGGCGTCCTCGTCATCCTCCGAGTCCTCCCCGATGTGATCTTGGGCTTCTTCGGTGTGAGCCGGAGCGTCGTCGGCCGTGGCGTTGCTCGCCCTGTGGCCATGGACGAGCGCCGGGCGGTCTCCGATGAGCTCTGAGATCATGGGTTGGCTCCTCCGTTCTCATTGTCGCCGAGCCCTGGCCCCCGAGTCCAACCCCACGCGGGCTCATCAGCCGCGCGTTCGTGTTGCTGGTAAAACGCCGGCGACCGAGGCGTCGTACGGATCGAGGCAGGACCGATCGGACAACCAAGGTTGATCACCGCGCGCGGGCGCGGCGATTTCGCCTTGACATTCTCGCATTGTTGGCGCCGGTTTCGCGGCGTCGGCGCCTTCCGGCTGCTCCCTTGGAAAGCTCGTGCGGGAGAAGGTAATGTGGCGTCGATGATCGTCGCGCGCCGCACGATAGCCACGCTGGTGCTCCTCACGTCCGCGTGCGGCGGAGCTGACCCGGCCGCCTCGCGCCCTGCGCCTCCGCCGACGGCTCCTGGGCCCAGCGCCGTCGCGCCTGCCAGCGCTCCGGCCAGTACATACCCGCCGTCGCGGAGCGTCGACGTGGTCGATCTCCTGCACGGGGTCCGGGTGCCGGACCCTCACCGCTGGCTGGAGGAAGGCGCGTCCGAGGAGGTCCGCGCGTGGACTCAGGCCCAGAGCGCCTTCGCGCGCGCCGAGCTCGCGAAGCTCCCCGAGCGGGACGCGCTCCTGAAGCGATTCCGGGAGCTCTACGACGTCGAACGCGTGAGCGCGCCGCTGCTGCGCGGCGGGCGCTATTTCTGGTCGAAGAAAGAGGCCGGCCAGGAGAAGGAAGCCGTCCACTGGCGGCAAGGGAAGACGGGCGAGCCGAAGGTGCTGCTCGATCCGAACGGATGGTCGCCGGACGGCAGCGTGTCGCTCGGGAGCTGGCTCCCGAGCTGGGACGGCCGTTACATCACCTACCAGATCAGGAAGAACAACTCCGACGAGGCGACGCTCGAAATCGTCGAGGTCGCGACAGGCAAGAAGCTGCCCGAGGTGATCGAGGGCGCCAAGTACGCGGACCGCACGGCGACGGCGTGGGACGAGAAGAGCGCCGGGCTCTATTACGTCAAGGTGCCACCGCTCGGCGGTCCGGTGTCGGTCGCAGACCGCCCCGGCCTGGCCGAGATTCGATACCACGCGCTCGGCGACGACCCCGCGCGCGACCGCCTGGTGCGCGAGGCCACGCGCGATCCGAAGACGTTCCACCAGGTCGCGGCGTCGCGGGACGGCCGATGGCTGATCGCCACCGTGCAGCACGGCTGGGTATCGACGGACGTGTACATCCAGGATCTCCGCGCGGGGAAGAAGGCTCCATGGACGCCGCTCGTCACGGGGCAGCCGCACCTCTACTGGGTGGATCCGCACCGCGATCACCTCTACATCCTCACCGACGAGGGGGCGCCCAACTACCGGATCCTCCGCGCGGATCCGCGGAAGCCCGCGCGAGAGCGCTGGGTCGAGGTCGTCCCGGAGCGGCGGGACGAGAAGCTCGATCACCTATCCATCGTGGGCAACCGGCTGGGCCTGGTCTACCTCAAGGACGTCAGCGCGCGCCTCGAGGTCCGGGAGCTCGACGGCCGCCCCGCGTACGAGGTGAAGCTGCCCGGCATCGGGAGCGTCCCCACGCTGCGCGGCGATCCGGAGGACGACGAGGCTTACTTCGCGTTCGAGTCGTTCACCGTCCCGCTCGAGATCCACGCGCTCTCCGTGCGGACGGGGCGCACGGACGTCACGTACCGGACGCGGGTGCCCGTCGACACCGCGGCGACCACCACGGAGCAGGTCTTCGTGACCTCGAAGGACGGGACGCGGGTGCCGGTGTTCGTGCTCCAGCGGAAGGGCGCCCAACGTGTTCGACGACGTCATCGCGGCGGCGGAGCACCTCGTGCGTCAGGGCTACACGCGGCCCGATCGGCTCGTGCTCGAGGGCCGCTCGAACGGCGGGCTGCTCGTGGGGGCGGCGATCACGCAGCGCCCCGACCTGTTCAAGGCGGCGCTCTGCCAGGTGCCTTTGATGGACATGGTCCGATACCACCTGTTCGGATCGGGCAAGACGTGGATCGAGGAGTACGGCTCGGCCGACGACCCCGAGGATTTCCGCGCGCTCTTCGCCTACTCACCGTACCACCGCGTGCGCGAGGGGACCGCCTACCCGGGCCTGCTCGTGATGTCCGTCGACAGCGACGATCGCGTCGACCCCATGCACGCACGCAAGTTCGTGGCCGCGCTCCAGGGCGCCTCGACGGGCGGGCCCGTGCTGCTGCGCGTCCAGGAGAAGGCCGGGCACGGCGGCGGCGACAGGATCCAGGCGCAGGTCGAGGAGCTCGCGGACGCATACGCGTTCGCGCTGTCGCAGATCGCCCGGTGACGCGGCGCGGGGGCCGCCTCTGGGCGGCAGCCTCGCCGCGCAGCCGTCGGGGCTCGCCCCGCGAGCTCAAGAAGGCACGACGGTGATCTCGCCGGTCGTGTACAGCGCCGAGGTGTCCCAGGCGAGCCCCGGGGGGAGCGGCAAGGCGATGTACACGTCCGCGAACACGCCCGTGAGCTCGCCGTTCCAGCCGAGCAGGGCGACGGTATCCCCGGCCTGGAACGACGCGGTCTCGTCCGCCGGCAGCACCTCCAGCACGCCGTCGAGGCTCACGTCCGCGTCGACCTGGAGCAGCGGCGCGCCGCTCGCTCCCGCGACCGTGATGGCCAGCGCGGCGCCCGGGCCCTGGATGTAGCCGCCGGAGACGGTCGTCGAGGGGTGCTCCTCGCCGACGGAGAGCTCGCCGGACTGCACATTGACGAGATCGCCCACGAAGCTTCCGACGGCGAGGCGCCCGCCGGCGAGATGGAAATCGCCCTCCGGGAGATCGATGAGGCCCGCGACGAGCGCGCCGCCCGTGACGAGAGCGACGGGCCCCGGGTGAGGAGGATCGAAGGTCGGGTGCAGCGGCCCGGTCCGGAGCGCGCCGCCGATGCTGGCGAGGCCTCTGCGGATGAGGAGCGCCGGAGCCGTCGGCTCCGCCGTGACGAGCATCACGTCACCGCTGTTGCGCCATGACGCATACGGCCCGTTCACCTCGAGGACTCCGTTGCCGCTCAGCGAGCGGACCTCCGTGTCTTCGGTCACGAGGCTGCCGTAGGCGCCGATCCTGAGCTCGCCGTAACCGAAGTCCCCGACGCGCAGGAGCCCCTCGTTGGTCCACGTGGCGCCCCAGCCGCGCACGAGCGCCCTGCTGGTGTGGTAACCCACCATGTCATCGGTGGTGTGGATCCGCGCGTTCACGGTGAAGAGCTTGGCATCCTGCTCGACGAGCAGCGTCCCGTGGCCGTTCGCGCCCACGACGAACTCGCCGGTGTTGACCCACGTCGTCGCGGAGCCCCCGGCGATCGCGTGGCCGGAGCAGAGCTGGCACCTCGCGATGTACACGTTGTGCGAGTAGAAGCTCCCCCCTTGCCTGAGCTCGAGGTAACTGTCGCTCTCGGCGTAGCCGATGTACGTGTCCGTTCGGCTCGTCAGGGCGGAGTCATACCCCTCGACGAGCACGTATCCATTGGCAGAGTAGCCGGCGATGCCGATCTGGAGCGAGTCGGTGATCACCTCGGCCCCCCTGCGGATGTAGAGCTGCCCCATGGTCTCGTTGAGGAGCGCGACCCAGAGGGACCCGCTGTTGATCCACCGCGATCCGTACCCGGTGACGTGGACCGTGCCGGTGGCCTCGTCGTTCGCGGCCACGATGGCGCCGGAGCTGATCAACGTCCCGCCTTTGCTGATGACGACCTCGCCCGAGGTCGGCGCCCCGAACTGGCTCGTGCTGCCGATCAGCAGGGGATTGGGCCCGAGGTCCCACGGATCGCTCGGGTTGCTCGGCGTGACGTCCCCCGAGACCGTCACGTCGGCGTAGACCGGTCCTGCCGCGCTCACCGAGGCTGCCGTGAGCAGCAAGGGGAGGGCCCATCGAGATCGCTGGTCCATGTGTCTTTCCTCCAGGAGAAGTTGACCCGATCGAGACCGGACCTCGCCCGCACGCCGCTGAGGTGGTGTCCGTCGAAGGCCCGCCGATCCCGAGCCTTCCGTATTGGCCGAGGCGCTCCGCGGCGTCTACGAGGCTCGGGCGCCGACGCCGCGCTCGGCCGCCCGAGACACAGCTCCGGCAGCTCGGCAGCGGCCTCGGCAGCGGCGTGCCGCACATCGCGGCGATCACGTGTCGGGTTTTCCGGAGGAGGGGCGTGTCGCGCGCACGAGAATGGTTTTGCCTTGACAATTCCGAACCGTTTTGTCTCCCCCTTCGCCTCACCTCGTCCGTGCGCCGCGACGACGCTGGCTCCTCGGCGGCTCCTGCGCCGTGTCACGCTGCCCGCCTTCGAGTAAGCTGCGCTGCCCATGGATCCTGCCCTGCTCCGTTTCCTCGACCTCGTGCAGCGCGAGCTGTCCGCCGATGACGCCCTGATCGAGCTCGGAGGCAGGCCTTCCGACGATCCGCGCACGTCGTGGTGCACGCTGCCGAACGGCTCGCGGCTGGTCGCGCGTTTCGCCGAGCCTCCCGGCGAGCCCGCCAAGGTCGCCGAGCGGCTCGCGGAGCTCGCCGCGACGTTCGCGGGCGTCTCGTTGCATGACGCGGCCCCGCGGCCCTCGCCGGGCGCGTCGACGCACCGCCTGGACGACGAGCTGGAGGGCCTCGCGCTGCGCGCGGGCGCCCTCGGCGCGGTCGTCGTGGACGACACCTCCCCGGTGGTCTGGGGGACGTCGGAGCCGCGCCGGGACGAGGTGGACGTCGAGGACGCGGTGCTCCTCGCGCGCTGGGCCGACGAGGTGGAGCGCGCCGGCGTGAACCTGATCGACCTGCTCGAGCTCGACGACGCCGCGCTCGAGCAGGCGCTCGCGACCACGTCGCTCGGCGCTCGCGAGCGCGAGAACGTCGCCGGCCACCTCCAGAAGATCCGGGAGCGCGGCTCGCGCAGCCCCGCGGCGTGGCGGCGGCAGGTCGCCATCGCGCGCGCCATCGACCGCGTGCGGGGCCCTGCGGCCTCGGAGGGCTCCGCCCACGGCCGGTTCATCGGGCAAGACGACCAGGTCGGCGTGTATGCGCGCTCGTTCGCGAACATCTACCGCGTGATCCTCGCCTACCCGGGCCCGTTCTCCGAGCTCCAGGCAGAAGGCGCGGTCCAGCAGGCGTTGCCGCAGATCGAGCGGCTCGTGCTCGCGCTGCCGCCGATCGACCCGCATCCAGGTGCCAAGATCCTCCGCTTGAAGCGCCCGACCTGACGCCGCCTTCCGGCGCAGGCGCGGGTCAGCGCGCCGCGGCGGTTCAGCCGCTCATTCCCGGCGCGCCCGCCCCTGCCGCGGGCGCGCTCGCGAGAGAAATGAGCCGCCAAGGCGCCAAGAACGCCAAGAAGATGATGTGTTGGCGTCCTCGACACCCGCGCAAGCCGTTCGTGCCCCCTGAGAGGTCCTCATGTCCCGAGCTCCCGATTGGATGACCCGCGGCGCCCCGCACGTCTGGCGTCCGTATTGCCAGATGAAGACCGCGCCAGCGCCGCTGCCCGTCGCCCGGACGGAGGGCGCCCGCATCGTCCTGGAGGACGGCCGCGAGCTGGTGGACGGCATCGCCTCATGGTGGACCGCCTGCCACGGCTACAACCACCCGCACATCCGCGCGGCCGTGCAGGCCCAGCTGGAGCGCGCCCCGCACGTGATGTTCGGCGGCCTGGCCCACGAGCCTGCCTACCGGCTGGCCTCGCGCCTCTCGGCCCTCCTGCCCGGGGACCTCGACCACGTCTTCTTCGCCGAGTCCGGCTCGGTGGCGGTCGAGATCGCCATGAAGATGGCCCTGCAAACCTGGATCAACCGCGGCGTCGAGGGCCGCACACGCTTCCTGTCGTTCCTGGGCGGCTATCACGGCGACACCCTGGCCACGATGACGGTCTGTGATCCCGAGGAAGGCATGCACCGCCTGTTCTCCGGCGTCATGCCCGCCCAGCACATCGTGGCGCTCCCGACCGACGACGTGTCGGAGGCGGCCCTCGTCGCGTGCCTCGAGGAGCACGGCCCGGAGATCGCCGCCATGCTGGTGGAGCCGCGCGTGCAGGGCGCCGGCGGCATGTTGTTCCACGACGACGAGGTGCTGCGCCGGCTGCGCCGCGTCGCCGACGACCATGACGTGCTCTTGATCTTCGACGAGATCTTCGTGGGCTTCGGCCGGACCGGCGACCTGTTCGCGTGTGGAGGTGCCGGCGTGGCGCCGGACATCATCACCCTGTCCAAGGCGCTCACCGGCGGGACGTTGCCCCTCTCGGCGGCCGTCGCCAGCCGCCGGGTGTTCGAGACCTTCTGGTCGGACGATCCCGGCGCCGCCCTGATGCACGGCCCCACCTACATGGCCAATCCGCTGGCCTGCGCGGCCGCCAATGCCTCGCTCGACCTGTTCGATCAGGGCCGCTGGCGCGACGACGTGGCCCGCATCGCGAAGGGGCTCGCGGCGGGGCTCGCCCCCTGCCGCGGCGCGCCCGGCGTCGCCGACGTCCGGGTGCGCGGCGCGATCGGGGTGGTCGAGCTCGATGGACCGGTGGACGCAGGGGCCCTTGGCCGGCGCTTCGCCGACGCCGGCGTCTGGATCCGTCCAATGGGGCGGGTGATCTACCTGACGCCCCCGTTCGTCATCTCGGACGAGGAGCTGTCGAAGCTGACGTCGGCCATCGTCGCCGTCGTTCGCCAGGAGGGCGCCGCGCGGCCGAGCCGAGAGCCCGCCGCGCGGCCGAGATCCACGTCAGCGCAGGATCAGTAGAAGCACACCTCGAGCGAGGGGCGGTGGCTGACGGTGCTGTGCTCGCTGGCACGGTAGGAGGTGAGCGCCGTCAGGTCCTCCTCCAGGAGGAAGCCGTAGTTCGGCTGCACGCCGTCGACCCACACCTGGACGAGCGCCGTCAGGTCGACGCTCCTGACGGCCGACGACGCGCCGACGAGCGTCGCCTCGACCGCCGGATCGTAGCTGCTGGCGAAGTTGTTCCAGGTCACCGTCGACTCCGACCACGCGGCGTTGATGCGGTGCACCCGGATCTCGTTGGTGCCGGAGCTGTAGAGCCGGGTGCTGAAGGTGGCGGACTCGATCGTTGCGCCGTAGGGGATCACGTCGAGTTCGAAGCGGTACAGCGCCTTCTTCTCCTCGCCATCGCTCAGGCCCGTGTGCAGGTAGGCCCCGCCGCCCTCGTTGCTTCGCGGGTACCGCGCCCAGATGGTCGCGTCGGCCACCTGGCCGTAGACGTCCCGCTGGATCGTCACGCACGTCGGGTCGCAGTAGCCGTCGCCGTCCGCGTCGGTGCACTCGACGACGCAGGCGGCGTCGCAGCCGTCCCCGCTCGTGGTGTTGCCGTCGTCGCATTCCTCGCCGGCGTCGACGACGCCATCGCCGCAGACGGGGCCGGCGGGCACGCTCGCATACGCGAAGATGAAGGTGTTCGGCTCGCCGAGATCCGGCCCGCCGACGTTGCTCGGCTGGCCGAACGAGTAGGCCTCGGCCCCGACGGCCGACAGGGCGCCCTCGGCGTCGTCCTCGGTGCCCGCGGCGCCGTAGAACGTCTTGAAGACCTTGCTCTCGCCGGGCGCGAGCTCGCCGAAGTCGAAGTCGAAGAGCGCGCCGTGGTCGGACGGGCCCGCGTCGGTCACCGGGCCAGGCTGGTAGCTCGAGAACGTGAGCGGGTTCGCGCTGTTGAAGCCGTTCGTGTCCGTGCGGAACAGCTCCGCGGCCGTCCCCATGTCGATGGTCACGTACTCGGAGAACACCGTGGGATAGATGTCCCAGTCCATGACGCGCCGGTAACGCACGTCCACGGGATCCGGGCTGATGTTCTCGATGGTCACGACCACCTCGTAGAGCCAGGGGGTCAGCGCCGACGGGTGATAGTCGTGCGTGACGACGAACGTCGAGCCCACCTGGACCGTGGAGACCGCGGTGCTCCCGGTGGACGAGAAGCCGACGACGTTCATGTTCACCGCGCCAAAGTCCGCCGACCGGTTCGCATAACCGGCCACGCCGGAGGTGGCGTCCGCGACGCCCCACCCCTCGGCCAGCGCGCCCGGCTCGACCGACGGGTTTTCCGTGGGCAGGTAACGCAGCCCGAGGTACCCGATGCCGAGGGGATCCCCGGCGAACGGCAGGTTCAGGTGACCCTCGCAGTTGATGCCGAGCTGGACGTTGCCGTTGTCGATGATCGCGCCGCAGGGGTCGCAGCTGTCGCCGACGCCGTCACCGTCACCGTCCGCCTGGTCGGGGTTGTAGCTGGACGGGCAGTTGTCGTTCCCATCGCAGAGGCCGTCGCCGTCGCTGTCGGCCGGCCCCGACCCGGCGCAGAAGTCGCACACGTCGCCTACGCCGTCGCCGTCGCTGTCGGTCTGCTCGGGGTTGGTGTACCCCACGCAGTTGTCGACCGAGTCGCAGATCCCGTCGGTGTCCCAGTCGGTCGACCCGGAGGCGTAGCAGGTGTCGCACGCGTCGCCGCGGCCGTTCCAGTCGCTGTCGGCCTGATCGGGGTTCGGCGCGTTCGCGCAGTTGTCGCAGAGGTCGCCTACGCCGTCGCCGTCGCCGTCGGCCTGGTCGGGGTTGGTGTACCCCAAGCAGTTGTCGACCGAGTCGCAGCTCCCGTCGAAGTCCCAGTCGGGCGACCCGGAGGCGTAGCAGGTGTCGCACGCGTCGCCGATGCCGTTCCAGTCGCTGTCTTCCTGGCCGGGGTTCGGCGCGCTCGCGCAGTTGTCGCAGAGGTCGCCGAGGCCGTCGGCGTCCACGTCGCTCTGGTCGGGGTTGTAGCCGTAGTAGCAGTTGTCGGCTTCATCGCAGAGCCCGTCGCCGTCGCTGTCGTACGTCCCCGGGCCCGCGCAGAAGTCGCACGTGTCGCCGAGGCCGTCGGCGTCACTGTCGGCCTGGTCGGGGTTGTAGTCGTAGTAGCAGTTGTCGATCCCATCGCAGATCCCGTCGCCGTCGCTGTCGAACGCCCCCGGGCCCGCGCAGAAGTCGCACGCGTCGCCTGCGCCGTCGCCGTCGCCGTCGGCCTGGTCGGGGTTGGTATACCCCACGCAGTTGTCGACCTGGTCGCAGGTCCCGTCGGCGTCCCAGTCGGTCGACCCGGAGGCGTAGCAGGTGTCGCACGCGTCGCCGCGGCCGTTCCAGTCGCTGTCTTCCTGGCCGGGGTTCGGCGCGTCCACGCAGTTGTCGCAGACGTCGCCCAGGCCGTCGCCGTCGGCGTCGCTCTGGTCCGGGTTCGTGGCGTGATCGCAGTTGTCCACTGCATCGCAGAGGCCGTCGCTGTCGCCGTCGTTCGGCGCCGACACGCAGGCCTGGCACACGTCGCCCACGCCGTCGCCGTCGCCGTCGGCCTGGTCCGGGTTGGCCGTCCTGCCGCAGTTGTCGCAGGCCGCTCCCGCGCCCGTCGCGACGCCGTCGCCGTCCGGATCCGCGTCTCCCACGGCGCCGACTTCGAAGGTGAAGCCGTCGCAGAGGGGCCGATCGGCGCAGGACGGGGAGAAGTTGTCCGGCGAGCCGTCGAACAGGCACGCCGACGCCGCCCCCTCGTCGGACGCGACGTCGACGCGCACGTAGCCCCACGCGACGTTGTGGTCGCCGACCGTCTCGACCTGGAAGTCGTTACAGCTCGCGGGATCGTAGAGCTCGAGCACCGCCGGGTCAGTGAAGGTCACCACCTGCGGCGTGCTGTTGCACTCGCAGGCGACCGAGGTGTCCAGCGTGTCGAGCAGCGCGCCGTTCAGGTACAGCGCGAAGCTGTTGGCGCCGCAGTCCGCGTGACTGATGGTGTACGTGATCGCCGTGGTCGCCGCGTGCGCTGCACCGGGCAGCAACGCGGAGCCGAGTAACAAACCAAGCGTATGGAATAAGCCCATCTTGCCGCGACGGCTCATAGTCCCTCCTCGTCATGGTGCGCTTCCACCGGAGCGCACGGGGGGCCAAGGTGTGAAGCTGATCCCCTGGGGAGCACGGCTATCACAGGTGCTGCCGCGGATACGATTCCAAACCATCGCGCGCACGATGGCGACACCGCCTCGCAACGGCGCGCTCGCGGCGACCGTCCGGCACGGCCATGACGGCGGTGAGGCGAGGGCGCCCCGGGCTGCGCTCGTTGCCCGAGATCAGAAGCAGATCTGCGCAAGCAGCCCGGCGCGGGACACGGCGCCTCGCCGGCCTCCGATGGTCGACCGCGCACGGGCGTTTAGCAGACTCGTGCTGTGGGGTTGACAGCGTCGCCGCCATCGCCGCCGCGCGCGGGTGCGATCCGCAGTCGTTCACGAACGCCGCCTTCGCCGCCTACGTGGCCAAGAACCCGGCCTTCCGTCGGTGGCTCGAGACCGCGCAGCTCGCTCACCAGCTCGAGCACCTGCGGCGCGAGGGGCGCATCGGGGTGGCGTGACGGTGCGGCCTCGCCGGCCCGGCGCGGGTCGATGAGGTAGGGCGTGGGTGTCCGCCTGCTGGTCTGCGCCGCTCGCGCGGGCTCGCCCGACGGCTGCGGCCGGACGGCGCGCCGTGTAGGCTCGCCGGACCATGCCTCGAGTAGACCTCCCCACGCGGCTCTCTCCCGAGGAGGCCGGCGCGCTCTGGGCGCGCCAGGCGGCCCTGCAAGCCGAGGCCGCCGAGGTGCTCACGCAGCTCGATCTGCTCGCCTGCGCCTCGCGCCTCGGCGTCCCGGAGCAGATCGGCAGCGCGGCCTCCGGGCTCATGGTCTATCGCGATCTCGACCTCGGCGTCCGCTGCCGGGCGCCCGGCGCCCGCGAGGTGTTCACGGCGCTCCTGCCGGTGCTGGCGCACCCGGGCGTCCTGGAGGTCCATTACCGCGAGGAGACCGGCGAGCGCAGCCCGTCGGGGCGGCCGCAGGACCAGCGTCACTACCTCGTGCTGCGTTACCACACGCCCGCTGGACAGGCCTGGAAGGTCGACATCTCGGTGTGGCAGTCGGACGCCGCGCGCGGGCAGGTCGAGTCGGCGCGGCGCCTGCGCGACCTCGACCCCGAGCTCCGCCAGGTGATCCTCTGGATCAAGGACGTGTGGTCGCGCCGGCCCGAGTACCCCGAGCAGGTCGGCGGCGTGGACATCTACGCGGCGGTCCTCGAGCACGGCGCGCGGACCCCCGCGGACTTCGCCGCACACCTGGAGGCGCGGAGCTCGCCGCATGAGCGCCCCGCGCCGTGATCAGGAGCGGCGCTTTCCGCTGCTCGTGGGGCTCGGGGCCTTCCGCGCGCTCACCCTCGTCCCGAGCTGGCTGCTCGTCGGCGCGAGCGCCTCGCAGCTCCTTATATCTGGTCGGCCCCGATCTGCCGTTCGGCCGGCCGCTCGTCATCTTCGGGTACGTGGGCGTCCTCCTCACGATGGCGATGTGCCTCTCCGACCTCGCCGCCAAGGTGCGCGCCCTGCGCGAGGCCGCCGCCGCCCGCGCCTCCGACGACCGGCTCGCCGCGGCCCTGGTCCGGCAGCCGGGCGCCCACGCGGCCAACGCCATCGCGTTCCTCGGCGGCGCGCTGCTCGTCGCGGCGAGCGCGTATGCGGTGCTGTTCGCGGTGGCGCTCGCCATCCTCGATGGCCGGGAGTCCGGCCTGCCGCGCCTCGGCGGCCTCTGCGCGGTGGAGATCGGGCTCTGCCTCGCGCTCATCGCCGCGGTCCGGTGGCTGCTCGCGGACCGCCGCGCGCTGCGCCTGCTCACCTTGAACTTCGCCGCGCTCGCGCCCGCGCGGGCCGGGGATCCGCCGGCCTGCCGCGCGTGCGCCGGCCCGCTGCCCGAGCCGGCCGCCGGCGCCGCGATGGCGCGTTGTGTTTACTGCGGCGCCCCGAACGTGCTCGCCGCCGATCTCCGCGTCGAGGCGGGCCTGCTCCAGCGGCTCGGCGCCCACCTGCGCGACCCGCACGACCTGCTCGTGGCCCACGCCCGCCGCCGCCGCCGCGCGGGCCTGCTCGGCGCCCTCGGCGCGGCCCTGGCCGCCGCCGGCGCGCTCTGGCTCGCCGTGGACCAGGAGCCCGCGGGCGACGCCGCCGTGGCCGCGGCGATCCCCTTCGCCAGGCAGCCTGAGCAGGCGCAGGCCGTGGGGCCGCTGCAGGTGGGCCCGGGCGCGGCGGCGGTCGAGCGGGTGGCCACGCTGGAGGAGGAGGTGGTCGCCCTCCTCCCCGACGGCCGCGGGGGCGTCGACGTGATCGTGATCGGCGGGGGCTCGCGCCTCGTCCGCGCCCCGCGCGGCGAGGTCCCGCGCGGGTCGGGCGAGCGCCTCGCCGGCGAGGAGATCCGGGTCTGGGCGCGCGAGCCCGGCGGCGAGGCGCTCCTGTTCGCCGATGGCGAGGGCGTGCGCCGCCGCGCGCCGGACGGCTCCGTGCGCGCGCTCTACGGCCCTGCGCGCGGCAGGTGGCTGGACGATCGGCTCGTCGTCGGCCTCGAGCCCGGCGCCGGGGGCCGCGTGCTGATGACCTCGCGCGCCTCCGACCAGGGCCATTACCGCGTGCGCGCGCTCGCTCCGGACGGGGACGCGCCCATCCTGCTCCACGACGCCCGCGCGCCCGCGCTCCACCCCGACGGCCGCACCCTGGCCGTGGAGCGCCTCGTGGGCGAGCTGCACTTTCATGTTGCCCTGGTGCAGCAGGACGCCGCCTCGCCGCGGCTGCTCACGCGCGGCGAGGGCGACACGACGCTGCCCGCGTGGTCGCCCGACGGCGGGCGGATCGCCTTCCTGGCGGGGACGGCGCTCGACCCCATCCGGCGCGACGAGCCGCACGGCGAGGTGCACCTCTGGGCCGTCGATCCCGAGGGCCGCGCCGCCCAGCTCACGCGCGCCGGGGAGGTCGTCCCGCTGCGCCCGGTCTGGACCGAGGCCGGGATCTACGTGGTTGTGCGCGAGGGCGACGCGCGCCGCGCCGGCGTCGCGTTATGGCGGGTGAAGCCGCGCTGAGGCCCGCCCCCATGTTTCCCACTCGAGGTCAAGATCAAGAAACGACGCCGCGGCGATAACGCGGTTGGTCATCTGCCGCGTCTGCCGTGGTGGCCTGGTGAGGACTCCGACGACGCAGTGCGCTGAAGGGCGGAGCGCACACCCTGAAGGAACCGCCTGAATGCACGCTGCGCCGCGGCGAGGCCAAGGCGCGATATCTGGCGGAAACAAATGCCCGTCGCGCGCGGCGCGCAGGCGGAGCCGTGGCCGGCGAGCACAACGTTCCTCCCCGCTTCCGTGAACAAGCTCACCTCGCCGCGAGCGCGGTTCACCATGAAAACCAGGGATTTTAGCCGCGATCCGGAAGTCAAGCGCCTCGGGGCGGCGGTGCTGTCGTACAGTCACGCTGAAAGCGTTAATTGGACAGATAACGCCTTCAATGTGATCCGCTCTCGTGGCAAAGCGCCGCCAACTCAATAACGCCTTCACGGCGTCGAGGGACGCGTCTCATCTTGACCCCCTGTTTCATGGCGGGTAATGTACTCAGCCGGTTGGCAACCCGTCGGTGTTGCCTGTTTGCGAATTCTGCGCAGGGTCGACTTTCGAGCGCGAACAAGCGTTCCTTCTATAGATTCCTTACGGTCGGACCGCGGGCGTGCTCGCTCGGAACCGTGTGCCGTGCGCTGAACTCGTGTCCAACGAAAAGAGTGAACTTATGCTAATGCGAAGAAGCCTCGTCTGCTTGTTTTCCTTGTCCATGCTCGGCGTGCTGGGCGCCGCCTGCGGCGGCAGCGGGTCCAGCAACGGCTCCACGGAGGGGGCGGGTGCAGCCGGCGCTGGCGACCCGAGCGGCGGCACGGGCGCCGGCGCCCCCACGGGCGGCACCAACCCCACGGGCGGCACCAACCCCACGGGCGGCACCAACCCCACGGGCGGCGGCACCGACGTCCTCACGGGTGGCGGCGTGACCAACCCGGATGGGACGCTTCCCACGCCGGAGGACTCGGGCGTTACCGGCAAGTTCCGCGTCAAGCGCGAGAACGGCAAACTGACGGTCGACGGCCAGGAGATCCAGGTTCGCGGCGGCAACTGGTTCGGGCTCGAGGGACAGGACGATCTCGAGCGTCCCGGCGCCATGGAGCTCTTCATCGGGTCGATGTGGTGGGCGGAGAGCAGCGCCCCGCGCACCATCGAGCAAACGATGAAGGAGCTCACGAGCTCTGATCTCAAGTTCAACACGATCCGGCTTCCCATCGCGCCGCAGACGCTGGTCGCCGACCATCCGGACGGCGACTACAGCATCATGACCCCCCGGATCAAGAACAACGATCCGGATGTCTACCCGTACGCCAACGCCCGCGAGGCGCTCGAGGACTTCCTCAAGCAGGCCGCCGCGAACAACCTGAACGTCATCATCGGCATCCACTCCTGCTCGAACCACCTCGGGTGGCGCGCGGGCAGGCTCGACGATGCCCCGCCCTACGTGGACAGCGCTCGCGAGAACTACGAGTACAAGGCGGACGACTACAACTGCACCATGGGCGAGGACGCCTACAACAAGGACAAGTGGCTCGCGGACATCCGTGCGATCGCGCGGCTGCCCAAGGAGCTCGGGATCAACAACATCATCGGCATCGACTGCTTCAACGAGCCGTGGAAGTACACCTGGCCCGAGTGGGCGGACATGGCCAAGGCCTGCTACGACGTCATCGCCGAGGAGAACGATGACATGATCGCGGTGGTCCAGGGCGTGTCGGGCAGCCACCAGATCAAGGGCGGCAAGGGCCTGGAGCTGGAGCCGGAGCCCCACGGCGATGAGAACCTCAACCCGAACTGGGGTGAGAACTTCTACGGGCAGAAGACCTACCCGATCCAGATCCCCAGGGATCGGCTCTGCTTCTCGCCCCACACCTACGGGCCTGCCGTATTCGTTCAGAAGCAGCACGTCGATCAGTCGAAGCCCGAGTGCGTCGGGCTCGAGGACGAGGCGGCCGCCGCGGCCGGGTGCGGGCTGGACATCGAGCGGAGCAACCCGGCGGCTGTCGCGAGGCTGGAAAAGCAGTGGGACGAGCACTTCGGGTTCCTGCACGACGAGGACTTCTGCGTGATCACCGGCGAGTTCGGCGGCGTGAAGGACTGGCCGAAGAACGAGATGGATCCGCCGCTCGCCCAGCAGTGGGCGCACTTGCCTGCTGGCAAGCGCTACGACTGGGAGTGGCAGAACATGTACACGGATTACCTGATCAAGAAGGGGATGACGGACTTCACCTACTGGTCCATCAACCCCGAGTCGGGTGACACGGGTGGTATCTACGAGCACGCGTACACCGATGCCCAGAAGTCGGGCTGGGGCACCTGGACGGGTCTCGACACCGAGAAGGTCCAGATGCTGGCTCGTCTCAAGTAGACCGAGTCGCACATCCTGAAGACCGCCCGCAGGCCTGGACCTGCGGGCGGTTTTCTTTTGTGCCTAGAGCGGCGGTCACCCGCTTCGGATACGGGCCCATCTCGGCGTTTTCGGTGCTCAGCGCACAGGAGTGCGCTTGCGCGCCGAAAACGCCGATCTGGGCCCGTCTCCTGTGCGGGTGACCGCCGCTCTGTGACGCACGTATCAGACTCGGGTTTCGCCCTTTTTGTTGCCTGTTACCCCGGGGCAACGTCCCGATCGCGGCGAGTCGGAGGCGTTCATGCACCCTGGCACGACGGGCCGTTCACCAGACTTTATAGTGAACGCCTCGCCGCAAGCTGGACGCTACGGCGCGTGGACCGTCGCTGCGCACTCGCCCGTCATCGTGCCCTGTCATGGTGCGTCCGTTCGCGAGTCGAACGCCGGCTCGGTTGTGCAGTATCAGCAGAATGCTCGTGGATGTCTTTTTTCCGGAAATCGCGAGGGCTGAACCGGAATGCGTGCTGCTTCCAGGATTCGTACGCGCCTCTTGAACGGAGAGTAGACGAGCACGGCTGCCCTGTTGATCCGTTGGGTTGTCAAGGCACAACGGGACAGGAACAACCGTGCTCGACCCCAATCTTGCCAGCTTGCTGGCTGTTTTGGAAGTCTTTCGTATCGCGTTCACCCGTCCGTCGTTCACGAACCTGCTCGTGATCGCGTGCGGGTGGATCTTGACCCAGGGCCCGCACGCCGTAACCGAGGCGCTCGTGATGACCGGGGCCGCCGGACGACGACATCACGAAGCGTTCCATCGCTTCTTCTCCCGAGGGACGTGGAATCCGGACGAGCTCGGCCTGTGGCTGTTTCAGCGTCTGGCGCCGTTCCTCGGGGAGGGCGCGCTCCGGATCGCCATCGACGACACGGTGGCCCCGAAGAAAGGCCCGCATGTGTTCGGGATCGGAACGCACATCGACCCGGTACGCTCGACACGACGTTTCCGCGTCTTCTGTTTCGGCCACTGCTGGGTCGTGTTGACGGTGCTCGTGCGTGTTCCGTTTTCCCAGCGGACGTGGGGGCTGCCCGTCCTCTTTCGTCTCTATCGAGGAAAGAAAGAATGCTCGGAGCCCGAGGCGAGCTACGTCAAGAAGACCGAGCTCGCCCGCGAGATGCTTGATGTCTTTGTCTCCTGGGTGGGCGCCCGCCGTGTGGAGCTGGCCGCTGACTCAGCCTACTGCAACGCCACCGTCCTTCGCGGGATGCCTCCCTCAATTGTTGTGTTCGGCGCCATGCGCCCCGATGCGGTACTCACCTCCCTGCCCACCCCGCGTAAGCCGGGCCAGCGCGGGCGTACCAGCAAGCGCGGCGCACCGCTCCCGAAACCGCAAGCCCTGGCTAAGGACGACCGGATTCCCTGGCAGAACGGCACCGCCGAGTTGTACGGATGCATCACCAAGGTCCGGTACAAGACGCTCTGCGCGCAATGGTACCGAGCGTGCGGTGACGGCCTGCTGCGCATCGTCATCGTCGCGACCGACCAAGGACAGGTGCCGTTCCGGGTCTTCTTCTGCACTGATAGCAGCGTGGACGTCATTCGTCTGCTCGAAACGTACGCAGGGCGCTGGGGCATCGAGGTCTTTTTTCGGGAGGGCAAGCAGCTGCTCGGCTTCGCCGACTCGTCGGCCCGCAAGGAGGCGGCCGTACGCCGCGTCGCTCCCTTCGTCGGTCTGCTCTACACGGCGCTCGTCCTCTGGTTCCTCGAAGGCGCCGCCCAGAGCCACCTGGCTACGCCGCCGCTTCGCCCGTGGTACCCGCATAAGCGAGGGCTCTGCTTCGCCGACATCCTCCGCGCGGCACAGCGCGCGATGGCGGGCCTCGATATTCTTGACTCGATCAATACTTTCGAGCACTTAAAGAAACGGCGGGCGCAGGCGCCGCTGCCCGATACTCACGGGATTCACGGGCGAAGACTCGCCGCGTAAAGGGCGAAACCCGAGTCAGAGCCAGCTGAAAAACACTCTAGAAGTCCGAGTCGGACTACATAGACATCGTCCTCTCCAGCGTGTCCGGGGTCGAGCACATCCTCGCCGCCGCGTCCGCCCCCGATCCATCGCCTCTCGGCGCATTGGCGCTCGTGGAGCGCATATGCCACACCCGAGGACGGGGCACCGCGAGGGGCGCGGCGCGATTCTGCATTTGCGTCGATGACAATCTCATGGTCGAGGGCTGGGTGAGCTGGTCGTCCTGAGCGCTCCTGCGGATCAAACTCCGACCGCCGCCTCTTGACTCGCACGAACGCCGCTGAAAGCCGGTCGCCTCGGACGTTCCGGTCGAGCGCAGCGACGGCGCGAGCGGCTGTCGGTGTCACTCGTGAGTCCGACGATGTGTCTTGTCTGGAGGGGAGGGACGATGGCTACGACACCGAACACCATGATCTCGCGCGGCATCCTGCTGCCGCTGGGTCTCCTGGCTCTCGTGAGCTGCAGGAGGCAACCGCAGCCGGGGCACGTCCTCGATGAAGCGCGCAGCGCGGGCCGGACAGCCGCCTCGCTCAGGGCCGCGGAAGAGGACTACTTTCACGACATGGATTTCGGTCTCCCCCTGACCCCGGACGAGGTCAAGGGGCGCAACACCTGGATCCTGTGGTCGGGCGGCAATGACCGGTTCTGGGACAGGGCGGCGACGATCAGCGCCGGCGGCCTCGACTTCCTGAAGACCCTCTCGTCCCACCCGGGCCTCAAGTTCGGCCGCGACAACCGCTGGAGCTACTTCGGCCTGGTCAACGAGCCCTGCATGGAGAAGGCCACGGGCCCCGACCCGACACGCTTCGGCTTGTGGCTGGACAAGCGGCGCGAAGGCTGCCCGCCGGATCCGTTCGAGGACGAGTCGAAGTACCCGGGCGTGAGGATCGGCGCGCGGGGCAAGAACATCCCGGTCGGATCCCTCTACGGCTACGCGACGGGCGTCGTTGGCCTGCGGCTCTTCCCCAACCCGGACTTCGACGAGGAGGCCGCGAGGGAATGGGATCCGGTGCGCTACTACGAGGATCCGAGTTATTACTACTCTAGGAACCTCGTGAGGCCGTACCGCGTCGGCATGTCGTGCGGGTTCTGCCACGTCAGCCCGAGCCCGACCGACCCGCCTGCCGATCCCGAGAACCCCAGGTGGGCAAACCTCAGCTCCACCGTCGGCGCTCAGTTCCTCTGGTGGGACCGCGTCACGAACTGGGAAGCGGATGAGACGAGCTTCACCTTCCAGGTGTTCCGACAGTCGAGGCCGGGCACGCTGGACACCTCCCTCGTCTCCACGGACTACATCACCAACCCGCGCACGATGAACGCCGTCTACGAGTTCGGCCCGCGGCTGCAGCAGGCCAGGCGATGGGGCAAGGAGACGCTGCGCGGCGGCGAGCTGGAAAACAAGCAGCTCAACGACTTCGTGCACGGAGGACCGCTGACCCAGCACTTCGAGCCGCCGGCCACCGTCTGGACGCCGCGCGTGCTCAAGGAAGGCTCCGACTCCGTGGGTCCGCTCGGCGCGCTCAACCGCGTGTACATGAACATCGGTCTGTTCAGCGAGGAGTGGCTGCTGCATTTCAACCCCTTCCTGGGCGGCAGGCAGAGCACCCCGATGGACATCGGGATCGCGCGCCGGAACTCGGCGTACTGGGAGGCGACGGAGCACCACACGTTCGACACGGCCCAGTTTCTCCTCCCGGCCTCCAAGCCCCACAGGCTCCGGGACGCGCCGGGGGGCTCGAAGTACCTGAGCAAGGAAACGGAGACGCTCACGCGCGGCAAGGAGGTCTTCGCCGAGCGCTGCGCGAGGTGCCACTCGAGCAAGCTCCCCGAGCGGGTGCCGGCGCTCGACCCGGGCGGCTGCGCCGGTCCTGGTTACCTCGACTGCTTCAACCGTTACTGGGAGTGGACGAAGACCGACGCGTTCAAGAAGGAGATGCGGCAGATCGTCCTCAAGGACGACTTCCTCGAGGGGAACTTCCTGTCCACCGATCTGCGCATCCCCGTCACGCTGCTCGAGACCAACGCCTGCAGCCCGCTCGCGTCCAACGCGATCGAGGGCAATGTCTGGGAAAACTTCTCCTCGTCCTCCTTCAAATCGCTGCCGGCCGTCGGCACGATCACGGTGCACCACCCGATCACGGGTGAGCCGCGCCCCTTCCAGATGCCGGGCGGCGGCCGGGGCTACACGCGTGTGCCCTCGTTGATCAGCCTGTGGTCGACGGCTCCCTTCCTCCTGAACAACACCGTGGGCAAGTTCAACCCGAGCCCCTCCGTGGAGGCCCGGATGGACTCCTTCGAGGACGCGATCCAGAAGATGCTCTGGCCCGAGCGGCGCGAGAAGGACGTGGTCCTCGGCGACAAGGTGCCAGGCTTCATCGATCGCACGACGGTACGGAGCTACCTGCGGGTGCCCGCGGGGTACCTGCCGGGCCACCTGCGATCGCTGCTCAGCCCGCTCGCGCGCATGGCGCCCTGGCTGGTGGGGGAGGGAGGGATCGAGCTCGGTCCCATTCCCGCGGGCACGCCCGTGAACCTGCTCGCCAACCTGGCCCTGACGGCAGAGGGCGCGCCCCTCGCGGAGCGCCTCGCCCACGAGGAGAAGCTCCTCGCGGTGCTGATCAGGTTGAAGCGCGACCTGAAGGCGTTGCCGAGCGACGCGAGCGACGAGCAGGCCCGCGAGGTGTTCAGGGATCTCACGGAGCCCCTGCTCGAGCTCAGCCAGTGCCCCGACTACGTGCTCAACCGCGGGCACTACTTCGGTACGTCGTATTTCACCCAGGAGCCCGGGCTGAGCGACGAGGACAAACGCGCGTTGATCGAGCTCCTGAAGACGTTCTAGTTCCGCCTGTCAGGAGCCGTGGCAGGGATCACGGCGAGAGAAGAGAGATTTCAACGCCAAGGCGCCAAGGCGCAAAGGCGCAAGGGCGCAAAAATACAGGAGAAATTACCGGCGGCCGGCGCCGAACCACCGCGCGAGCGACTCGTCGAGCGGCCCCGGCTTCGGCTCGCCGTCGCGCGGGCACACCCAGGCCGTGTACCCGTCCGGGCGAATGAGCAGCGCGGCAGGGAGGTCGGGGGCCTCGCAGCGCGCGCGCACGAGGTCGACGCGGCCGGCCCAGCCGGCCGCCACCTCCCGGAGCTCGGCGCCCTCCGCAAGGTCGAGCAGCACGCCGCGGCCGGTGCGCTGCAGACACGCGAGCCGGGCCGGCCCCCCGGACGTCTGTAGCCACACGTCGGGCGCGGCGCGGCCGAGCAGGGGAGGTGCCTTGGCCTCCGGCACGCCCATGTCGTAGCGGACGTGCACCATGGAGAACTTCTCGTGCATGTAGCGCTTGACCTCCCCGAGACCCATGAGCTCCCGGAAGACGAGCTCGAACAGCGGGGTGATGCGCTCGGCGGGATCGAGCAGCGCCACCGTCGCCCGGGAGTTGCGCAGCACCTGCGCCGCGACCGGGTGCCGCTCGGTATGGTAGGTGTCCAGGAGCCCCGGCGGCGCCCACCCGCGGACCGTCGCCGAGAGCTTCCAGCCGAGGTTGACCGCATCCTGCACACCGAGGTTGAGCCCCTGCCCGCCGAACGGCGTGTGCACGTGGGCCGCGTCCCCGGCCAGGAGCACCCGCCCGAGGCGGTACGTCTGCGCAAGACGGCAGTTGTCCGTGAACCGCGTCAATGAACGCGGCTCCGCCAGCGTCACGTCGACACCGCTCGTCCGGCGCAGGCTGGCCTGCACCTCGTCCAGGGTGACCGGAGCGTTCCGGTCCGCGGGCGGACCGTTGAACTCGATCGTGACCACGCGGCTCGGACCGAGCTCGTACGCCATGACCCCGGCCGGCGTGCGATGCCAGCCGCGAGGCAGCTTCTCCGGCTCCTTCACCGTCACCACCGCCTGATACCCGGTGAAGGTCGGACCGGTCCCCGGAAAGTCGATGTCGGCGAGCTTCCGGACGGCGCTCCGGCCGCCGTCGCAGCCCACGGCATAGGCGGCGCGCACCGAGGTGGCGACGCCATCCGGGCCGCGCACGTCCACCGTCACCCCGTCAGGGTCCTGGCGCAGCCCGATCACCTCGTGCTCGAACCGGACCTCGACGCCCAGCGCGAGCGCCCGCTCGTGAAGCACGCGCTCGACCACCCCCTCGCGGATGGGCAGCATGTCAGGGACCGGCGCGAGCGCGCCGTTCGCGGGAGACGACGCCTGCCGCAGCTTCTCCTCGATCGCCGAGAAGTGCGCGTCCAGCCCCTCCGCGCGCTCGCGCGCGAGCTCCACGAGGCGCTCCAGCAGGCCGCGCCGGTTCAGCGCCTCGATCGTGCGGAGCGTGATCCCGGGGGCCCGCAGCCGCGTGTCGAACCCGCCTTGTCGCTCCAGCACGAGCGCCCGCGCTCCCCCGAGGCGCAGCTCACACGCCAGCATCAGCCCCACGGGCCCGGCCCCGGCGATGACCACGTCGACATCCATGCTCTCGGCCCTTCCTTCCTCGCCGTCACCACGTCCGGAGCGCGGCGGCGCAATGCACGAGCTCGACCAGCGTGGGGTGGTGGCACCAGCGGAACACCTCGCTGTCCGGCATCCGCCCCTCCGCGGCGTGGAACTCCTGCTCGAAATCGCGGTTCATGGGGATGGCGCCGCCGGGCAGCCGGGCGCCCGTGAAGGCACGGAGCGCCCGGTCGTACAGCGCGGAGCCGTGTCGCCCCAGGCAGACCAGGTTGATGAGCAGCTCGCCCACGACATCCCACTTCCCGCGCAGGTGATACCGATGGAGCAGCCGCTCGACGACGCCCGCGACCCGGTCCGCCTCCCCTTTCGGGAGCGGCAAAGCCTGGTTGCCGAAATCGGTCGCATAGAAGAGCGCGTGGGTGACCCGGTAGGTGGTCTTGACGTCGAGGGAGTCGACACACGCCTCCCGGCTCAGCACGTGCTCCCGGCACAGCGCCGCCCAGTCGGGCTCCCGCCGCACGTACCCCGCCTTCCACAGGCAATGCAGCGCGCCGACGGAGCGAGGGGTGCACCCTCGCCTCCACAGCTGCCGCATGACGTCCTCGCAGCGCGCCGAGCGATACCCCATGACACGCAACCACCCGTAGAGCTGCATCCGGTAGAGGCCCTCCTCCGGGTCGGCGAGGGCGGCGTCGAGGAAGCGGCTGTCCTCGCAGCAGCGCAGGAGGAGCGCTTCCCAGCGGGGGAGGTGCTGCGCCAGCGGGAGCCGCGCGCAGGAGGCCGACGTCTGCCAGGCGTGCAGGTAGCTGCAGGGAAACGAGAGGTCGCCCAGCCGCTTCAGGCTCGCCAGGCTCACCTGGTCGTCCTCCCACGGGATGAACGCGTCCAGGTGCCGCGTCACCCAGGACAGGCCGAGCTCGGCGCCGCGAACCAGGCCGCTCGCCCCGTCCTCCGCGCGGATGGGCCGCTGTTCCACCGCCTCGATCATGTCCTCACCTCATGTCCGCCCCTGGGTCATGCCTTCCCCGCGTAATCCGGCTGCTCGTCGACGATCCGCACCATGCCGCGCGACGTCAGCGACTCGAGCAGCCGCCGCGTGACCTCGTCGCGCAGCCCGGGACCGCCGGCCTCACCGTCCTTGATCAGCGACCCGTGAGGGCTCGCCGCCCCGGGGCCGTACAGGGCAGCCCGCAGCGCCTCGGCCGCGCGCCGGGAGAGCCTGTAGGCGTGAAAGTCCCTGGTGTCCAGCAGCACGCCGCAGAACGGCAGCTCGCGGAAGACGATGTGATCGGCGAGTGTCACCCTCGGTCTCATCGCTCGAGCCCCCTCAGCCATTGTTCGATGACGCATAGACGGGAGATCTCCTCACCGTTGCGGTGGATGCCCCGCGGGGACAGGCCCTTCACGAACTCCCGGCTGAGGACGTTCAGCTCGCAGAGCACGGAGTCCTCGCCGAGCAGCCGCCGGCAGCGGTCGAAATTGTGGTTCACGAACACCGCGGGGATGGCGTCGATCCTCGCCTGCTGCGTGCGGTGCGCGATCTCGAGCGGCACCCCCCGCTCGGCGTAGGCGAAGCGCAGGGCGAACTTGTCCACCGTGGCGCCGTACCCGAAGCCGAGCCGGTGGCGCGTCGGCAGCGAGAGGGCGTACTCGATCACGTCGCGATCCGCGAAGGGGGTCGCGACGAACCGCTTCCTCGGCAGGCAGTCGTTCAGCCATGCCGCCTGCACGTTCGCCGTGTTGAACGCCTCGCCCAGCATGTACAGCGACGTGATGCCGCGGGGCAGGGGGGCGCCGCGCCGGCCGCTGTCCTCGAGGGCAGAGCGCAGGTTGTCCTGCGCCCGCCGGGCCGAGCTCTGGAGGGCGCGGGTCACCCGGTCGGCAGCGTCGCGGGTGAAGCCGATGGGGTGAACGATCACCTCCCGGCTGGGCAGCGCGATGGTCGGATCGCCGCTGACCAGGCCCCGCAGGTAATGCAGGACGCCGAGGACACGCCGGCCGCCGCGCAGCGAGCCCGCGAGCGACGAGCTCGCCATCTGATCGAGCGTTTGCCAGATCGGCTCGCCGGCCACCATCGGGTTCAGCATCGAGAGGCCGGCGACCTCGAACAGGCCCCGGTGCAGGTCATGCGCCAGGATCTGGTCGGAGAGCAGCCCGGAGACGACGAACGTCGCGCCGTCCGACTCGGCCTGCGCCGCGGCCGCGGCCACCCCCTGCAAGGGCACCTGCGTCTGCGGGACCGCGCCGTCCCTCGGCCGGTCGAGGTAATCGCCCCCTCGCGAGACGTGCCTCGACATGTCGTAGGACACGAGCGAGAGGCCGCAGGTGCGCGCGACGGACTCCGCCGCGTTCAGGTCCTCGTGGAAGCCCGGGAACGAATCCAGGGTGAAGTGCAGCCCGGTGGCCCCGTCGAGCTTCCGGCCGACCTCGTAGGAGACGGCGGCGGAGTCGATGCCGCCGCTGAGCAGGACGACGGCGCTCCGCTCCGCCGACAGCATGCGCGAGCAGGCCTGGTCGAGCCGCTGCTGGAGGCCGTCCGCGGCCTCGCGCAGCGTGCGCGGGGCGTCCTCCACCGGGGAGAACTGGTCGAACCGCCGGATCACCGGCTGCCGCGCGCCCGCGGCCACGACGAGGCTGTCGCCGGCCGGCAGCCGCCGCACCGACGTGAACCACGACCGGTCCTGCGGGAAGCCCTTCCCGGCGATGATCATGGGGAGCAGCTCGGCGTCGACGTCCGAGAACCTCGGCCGCTGGACGTCCAGCAGGTGGGCGGGGTTCGTGGCCCACGCGAACGTGTCGGCCGTGCACCGCCAGAAGAGGGGGATCAGGGCGTTGACGCCCCGGTAGAGCCGCAGCTCCGAGCGGTCAGGGAGCAGGTGGGCGATCACGAAGTCGCCGCGCAGCCGCCTCACCGCGTCCGGGCCGTGCTCGTCGAGCAGGGCCTCGAGCTCCCGGAGCGCCGAGCGCTCGCCGTGGCGGTGGCCGGGAGGTGACGAGAGCTCGACCCACCCGGTCAGCAAGATCCGCGGCGTCGTTGGGCCACCGGCCGCGGCCGCGATCTCCTTCCCCGACACGTACGCCGGGCCCTGCACGAGGTGGCCTGTCCCCGCGGCCTCCGTCCAGCTCGGCGGCGGGGCAAAGACGTTGCCCGGCGCCTCGTAGCTGTACCCGGCGGCGGCGCCGGCGCGGTGGGGCAACGGGAGCCGCCCGCACATCCCGAAGGCGCTCAGCAGCACGGCACGCCCTCCGCGATCGCGCCCTTGCGAGCGGCATGGACGACCTTGCCGGCGGGAGCGACGTCCGCGCGCGGCGCGCGCTCCGCGACAGCCACGCTTCTGCCCGCGCTCTCCGGGTAACGGTAGAGCTCCAGGTAGCCGAGCGGGCGCGAGTGCGATCTGCCGGTGAGCGGCGTATTGCCGAGCGCCGGCCACGCGTGCAGCTCCTCGTCGCCGTCCGCCAGCTCGATCACGGGATAACCGATGACGACCTCGACCGGGAATCCGAGCGTGCGCAGCGCCGCGCACACGCCGAGCGACTCGTGCAGGCACAGGTGGCGGCCGGCCAGCGTCCGCGCGAGGCCCACGAGCCGCCACGCGGCCGCCCGTGCGCAGAACGTGGTCGCAGCGTCCTCGCTGGCTCGCTCCGGCCGGTGCGCCACGGGAGGGATCAGCGGGAGGGCCGCCGAGAGCCCCTTGCGGCGAAACGCTCGGCCCACGCGCAGGTACACGATCAGGGCGGGCACGAGCTCCCTGTGCCGCACCCACGCGGCGGCGGGGAACGGCGCACCGGAGAGGAGGAATCGCTGCAGCTCGCCCAGCAGGGCCCGCCGCCCCTCGGGCGCCCTGCGGGGCACGTCCTGCTCGTCTCTCAGCAACATATCGACCTCGGCTAGAGTAAACAGTTCTCCGGCGGGTGGACGCGACCACCCCGGCCGGCACGGGCAGATACGGGGCTCCACGCGGGCCGCGGCGCGGCCGCAGGCAGAGCATGGAGGAAGCGAGGCGCGGGCGTGGCTCCTCGGACGGGCGACATGCCCGGCGAGGAGCGCACGCCCGCGCCGCGCTGCACTTTCAGCTATGTGCGCGCCCGATCAGGGCGTCCAGTCGCCGTCCCACCAGTCGTCGGTCGGTCCGGTCCAACCCCGAGTGACCTCCTCGAGTGCACCGATGAACTCGATCTCGACCTCGGCCTCGACGACGTCGTGCTGCTCCGTGACGGTTTCCTGATGATCCATGATCCTTCAGCTCCTTTCTTCCGTGCCTTCCACCCCCCCGATGCCAGCGTACCGGCATCCCTGCTTGCGGCGGTGGAGAGTGACGGTTTGCCGTAGCGGTTCAGGCGTTCCGAGGTGCTGCTGGCCTTTGCAGGTCTCGCCCGCAGTCACCGACTCAGCGCTTGTGCACTCCCCATTCCATTGCTTCGAGACAGCGGGAAATGGCCCCTGTGCGCCGCGTCCTCACGGAAAGGCGATGTCGAGCGCCTCTGCCCCGCACCGAGATGTCCCGCGCGAGCACCGAGGCATAATGCCGCATCCTGGTTACAACAGTCTCTGCGGTGCAGTGGTGAGAATCGGCCGAAAACCCGCGGAATGACGCCATTGATCCCCGGCCCGCGCGCGTGGGGCATCTTTGCACGGTCGCGCGCGAAGTCGAGGCAGTTCGCCTCAGGCGAACGCGGCAGACGCTGCGCTTAACACAACTTGGCACGATGTTTCTTAACAATTTGATCCCGGTGGGTCTGGCGGACTCTGCTGCTTAACACAAATTAACACAGGGTTCTTAACGCTATTTGATTCCAAAATGGGTTGACGTGAGGCGATCGGCGTGCGCTCTTTGCGCTCTCCCGGGAGATCGAGGGCGGCGCGACGTCGCTGCCACGGGGTCGCCATGCGTCCTTCGCTGCTGCGTCATCGCTCCGCTCCGACCCCGCGCCACGTCGCAGAAGCTCTGTGGTTTCGAATGGTTGTGCGTTGCTGCCGGCTGCCTGCTCGCGGTGTTCAGCGGGCTCGACGGCCTTCCGGCGCGCTCGTGAAGTGTTGGAATCTTGCTGATTCGCTTGCCAGGAACGAGCAGGGTTCAATAGCTTCTCCGGGGTCCTCCGCGGGGGAGCCGTGCGCGCCTGCCTCGGCGTCGAGCGGCGAGCAGAGGAGACGGCCGAGCTCGATCTGGCCTCCCACGTGCAATGCATGATTCGAAGACGCGACATCCACAGCCGTGCCGCCGCGGCGGCGACGTGGCGCGAGGAGGTGGAGTCGACGGGAGAGGAGAAGCCCGCGTGAGTACCACCACGACGATCACGACGACGACCACCCCTGCGCCCGTGCGTCCCGAGGCCGCTGTCCCTGCGGCCGCGCCTCCGGCGCGGCTCGCCGAGCGGCTCCATCGGGACGGCTACGTGCTCGTGCGCGACGTGCTGCCCCCGGAGCGCTTCGCCGCCGCGCGCGCGGCGGCTCACCGCTGCATGCCCGCGGCGGCCGATCTGCCGCCACCCGAGCCCGGGGCCAAGGCGCTGCGCACGGCGTTCTTCCCCTATACCGAGACCGACCTCAACCTGCTGGCGGTCGACCAGGTGTTCCTCGACCTGGCGCAGGTGGTGCTCGGCACCGCCGACCTGCGGGTAGGCGATTCGGTCCTGCAGGGCAAGTACGGCACCCGGTTCGGCAGCTCCCGCAACCAGCGCCTGCACCACGACGCGTTCGAGGGCGCGAGCCTCGTGGCCGCGCGCCCGCGCGGCGAGCACCAGCGGCTCTTCGTCATCTATTATTTCACCGACGTCACCGACGAGACGCTGGCGCCCACGTACGTGGTGCCGCGCCGGGATCAGCCGGACGTCCCCCTGCTCACGGAGGACGGGCACGCCAGCTACGACCCGGAGCGTTACCCCGCGCTCTACAAGGCGGAGCGAGCGGTCCTGGCGCCGGCCAACTCGGCGCTGGTCACCCTGGGGAACACCATTCATCGAGGATCCGCGATGAAGGCCGAGAGCGCCTACCGGATCGCGCTCTTCGTCAATTTCCACTCCGGCCGCGCCACCTGGCAGCGGCAGCCGATGTGGGTCGGCATCCCGGCGGATCCACGGTCGGAGTCGGCGCGGCAGTTCATGGCGGCGGCCTCTCCGCGTCAGCGCTCCGCGCTCGGGGTGCCGCCCCCCGGCGACGTGTACTGGGACGCCGAGACCCGCGCGCTGTTCGCCCGGATGTACCCGGGGCTCGACCTGCGGCCGTACGAGGCCTGAGCTTGGGCCGCGGCGGCGTTCAAGGACGCCAAGATAGTATCTTCTTCTTGGCGCTCTTGGCGTTCTTGGTGTTCTTGGCGTTTCAACATTCTACGAGCCCTGTCCTCGGCCGGCATGGCACCTGATCCAACCCGGGTCGCACAACCTGAGCTCGGTCGCACAACCTGCGTCAGGTCGCACAGGTCGCACAACCTGGGTCCGTCACACCGCATCTAACCCGGCCTGGGTCCGGGCGCGCCGCGCCATCCGCTCCAGCGATCGATAAGTACAGCCGCGCTGCGCCGCGCGGTGTTTTCGTGGGATTGCAGAACCACGCTTGCGAGCGGCCTCGGGGGTTCTCGATTCAAAGCCCGCCGCGTTCGCGATACGCTGGGGACATGTCCCGGCCTCTCGCCTCAGGTCGTCACCCCATGGGCACATCCACCGGTCTGGGACACGGGGGCGGCACCAAGATCAACGGCGTGCTGCAGCCTCCCTCTTCGGGTCGGCAATCCGAACCCCCGGCGAGAGGCGGCGCGCGCGACTCTGCGACGCTCTGCGCGCAGGCGGCGCAGCCCCGTCCTGCGGCGCCGCGCGGGGCCGGGCGGAGCGACGCCCGCGCGGAGCTCCTGCCGGGCCGCCTCGTCGCCGGGCGGTACAAACTCGTGCATCCGCTCGGCCGGGGCGCCATGGGCGAGGTGTGGCGCGCGCACGACCGCGTCCTGCGCATCGACGTCGCGCTCAAATTCCTCACGCTTCCGCGCCATAACCTCGCCATCGACGCGATGGAGCGCTTCCGCTTCGAGGCGCAGGTCGCGGCGCAGCTCGCGCGCAAGACCGACCTCATCGTCACCGTGCACGACGCCGGCGAGGATCCCGTGGTGGGCCCGTACCTCGTCATGGAGCACGTGCGCGGCCAGTCTCTCCGGCAGCTGATCCAGGAGCGAGGCCCCGTGCCGCCGGCGGAGCTCGCGGCGCTCCTCGGCCAGATCGGCGAGGCCCTCTCGGTGGCGCATGGCCTCGGGATCGTGCACCGCGACATCAAGCCGTCGAACCTCCTGCTCCTCGAGGGGCGCGACGGCCGCCTGCGCGCCAAGGTCGCCGACTTCGGGATCGCCAAGTGGATCCGCCAGGATCTGGCGGCCGACTTCCCGCGCCAGACCGCGGAGGGGGTGGTGCTGGGCACGCCGGCCTACCTCAGCCCGGAGCACACGTGCGAGGGGCACGCGGATCCGCAGCTCGACATGTGGGCCCTCGCGGTGGTCGCGCACGTGGCGCTCACCGGCCAGCAGCCCTTCGCGGGCCGCACGATGGCCGACGTGCTCGCCTCCGTCCTCGCCAGCGCGCGACCCCCGCTGTCGACGTTGTGCCCGGGGGCGCCGCCCGAGCTGGAGACCTGGTTCGCGCGCGCCTTCGCCCTGGATCCCGAGGAGCGGTTCCCTTCCATCAAGCCGATGATCGCCGCCTTCATGGCCGCGGTCGGCGTGTCGGAGGTGCCGGTCGCGCGGGCGCCTGCCGCGCGGGCGCGGCGGACGAGGCTGCACCTCGCGGCGGCTGGCCTCCTCGTGGCGCTCGGGCTGGGGCTGGCGCTCACCACCGCGCTGCCGTCGCGGCGGTCGGAGGCCGCCGTCGCGCTGCAGCCGGTCAGCGGCGAGGTGCACGCGGCCGTTCGCCGCGCTGCGGCGGCTGAGGCGGCTCAGGCGCCGAGGGCGTTCCTGGCGGCCGCGTGCTCGGCGGTCCCGCCGGCCGGACCCGTGCCAGCGCCGCCGCCCGCCGCGCCGCCGCCCGCCGCGGCGCCGCCCGTCGCGACGCCGACGGAGCCCGCGCCGCGACCCGCCACGGAGGCCAGCCCGAGCGGATCGAGCCGCCCCGTCCGCGCGGCGGAGGCGCCGCGGAGCACGGGCGGAGCGCCCCCGCGAAAACGGGCCACCGACGCGGGCCGGTGGAAGAGCTCGATCTTCTGAGCCGCGACGGCGAGCGCGCCAGCCTTGCCGGGCTGGCTGACGGATGGGGCTACCCGAACCTGGGTCAGGTGACCGCAACCCCGGATCGGGCCTCTGGGTGGGTCGTTTACCGGCGCGCTCCGGTCCTCCGCGCCCGACGCTCGAGGTGGTTGGGCGGCAGCGCAGCGGCTCGCTGTGCGAGCTCCCCGGCGTGTCCCGACCTGGTCGTGCTGCCTCGACCCGGGCTGCGGAGCGCCCCGAGGTTATCCGGTTCACCTCTGCGCCACGAGCGACCCTGTTGAGCGCTCGACGTGCTGGCCTCCGACAACGTGAGCTCCGCCGATACCGAGGCGGGCGGCGCTTCGCTTCCAGGGGACGCCGCCTGCGGGTAGACCCCCTGGACGTCCTGTCTTTTCCGTGAGACAGTCGCACATCCGCGCCTCCTAGCGCATGTCGGAGCCGCTGCTCTGGCGCCGAGGGGGAGGTGCGTGATTTCGCTTGGACCTGGATAAAGTACAGTCGGAGGTTGGCATGAACCGGTTTAGCTCATTGGCTTCCGCACCGAGAGGTGCGCTCTGGCTCTCGGCTGCGGCGCTCGCGTGGGCTCTCTCCGCGGGGTGTGGAGACTCGGGCTCCGAGCCTCAGGAGGGGGGAGGCGGGCAGGGCGGGACGGGCAGCGGCTCGAGCACCTCCGGCGCGAGCAGCAGCTCGGTCTCGGGCAGCGCCAGCTCGAGCTCCAGCAGCACCAGCGCGAGCTCGGGCGGCTCGAGCGGCTCGAGCGGCTCGGGCGGCTCGGGCGGCTCGGGCGGCTCGGGCGGCGAGATGCGCGAGCTCCGGATCCTCCCGCTCGGGGACTCGATCACCGGCTCGAGCTGCTACCGCGCCCTGCTCTGGCAGAAGCTCAACGAGAACGGTCACACGGAGTTCGACTTCGTGGGAAGTCAGACCAACGACTCCGGCTGCAGTCCCGCGAGCTACGATCGCGACAGCGAGGGGCACGGCGGCTATCTCGTGACGGACCTCGCGGGCAGCAAGTACAGCGAGCTCGAGGCGTGGTGCTCCGCGAATCCGGCCGACGTCGTGCTCATGCATTTCGGCACGAACGACGTGTGGAGCAGCAAGCCGGTACAGACCATCCTCGACGCCTACTCGGTCGTGGTCGACGAGCTCCGGAAGAACAACCCGGAGGTCGTGGTGCTCGTCGCCCAGATCATCCCGATGAACCCGATCAACACGGCGAGCTGCTCGACGTGTGCGTGCCCGGGGTGCGGAGGTCGGGTCCAGGCCCTCAACGCCGAGATCCCTGGCTGGGCCTCGAGCAAGAGCACCTCGGCCTCTCCGGTCATCGTCGTGGACCAGTGGACCGGCTTCAACGCGAACGCCGGTCAGGACACCGGCGACGGCGTTCACCCGAACGCGAGCGGGTCCGCGAAGATGGCGAACAAGTGGTACGACGCCCTCGTCCCGCACTTCTGAGCGCGCCGCCGGCACGGGCCCGAGCCGCGGCGTCCGGCGTCACCGGCGAGACGTCGTGGGACTACATGTCCTGGACGACCGCGGCCGCCTGCTTCAGCGCGCGGGTATCGCGCAGCGGCGAGTTGCCGAACATGCGCGAGTACTCGCGGCTGAACTGCGAGGCGCTCGTGTAGCCGACGCGGTACGCCGAGGCCTCGGCGCCCACGCCCTCTTCGACCATCAGGCGGCGCGCCTCGAGCAGGCGCAGGCGCTTCTGGTACTGCAGCGGGCTCATCGCGGTGGCCTCCTTGAACCGCTTGAAGAACGCCGCCCGGCTCATCCCTGCGGCGCGCGCGAGCGCGGCGATATCGACGTCCTCGGCGAGCGATGCCTGCAGGTGATGGACCGCCTCGGCGATGCGGTGCGCCTGGCTGCCCGCGCGCACGAGCTGGCGGATCGCCGGGCCGTCGGGGCCTTTCAGCAGGTGAAAGATCAGCTCCTTGCCCACGAGCGGCGCGAGCACGGCCGCATCGTCGGGGGTCACGAGCAGCGCGCCCAGCCGGATCGCCGCGTCGAGCATACGGTCGCTCGCCTTGCCGATGAAGATCGCGCGCCCCGGGTGCTCGAGGTCGTCCGGCCGCGCGCGGTCGAGCTGCGCCGCGACCTCGCGCAGCGCGACCGCATCGAAGTCCATCTTCAGGCACAAGAACGGCTGCGCCGGCGACACGCCCGCGACGCGGCTCGTCACCGGCAGGTCGATCGGGCTGACGATGTAGTGCGGTTCGCGCTCGCGATAGACCTGCCCCTCGAGCAGGATCTCCTTCGTTCCCTGTACGACGATGCAGAACGACGCGCGCCAGTGCCGCTTCTCGCGCTTTTGCGGGCGCGAGACTTTGATGCAAGAAATTCCGGGCACCGGCGAGGCGTGCACGCCATCGCTGGGGCACCACCGCGCGACGATGTCCTTCAGCTGGTCGCGCCCGGGGATCACGGTGGCAGCCTAGCCCCGCGTAGACGATCGGGCAAGAACTGGAGACGGCCGTGTATTTCGCGCGCGCCGCGGCGGTGCCATGGTGGCTCGCGAACCAAGGAGTGGCTCGCGAACCAGGGAGTGGATCGCGAGCCAAGGAGAGATTTCCCATGCGCATCTTCCTCACCGGAGCCAGCGGCTTCATCGGATCCGCCATCGTCCCCGAGCTCGTCCGCGCCGGCCACCGCGTGCTCGGCCTCGCGCGCTCGGATGCGTCGGCCGAAAGGCTCGCCGCCGCCGGCGTCGACGTGCAACGCGGCTCGCTCACGGATCTCGACAGCCTGCGCCGCGGCGCCGCCTCCTGCGACGGGGTGATCCACTGCGCGTTCTCCCACGACGACTTCAACGACTACGCCGGTAACTGCGAGAAGGACCGCGGCGCGATCGAGGCGCTCGGCAGCGCGCTCGCAGGCTCCGAGCGCCCGCTCGTCATCACCTCCGGCGCCGCGCGCTTCACGCAGGGCCGCGTCCGCACCGAGGACGAGGCGCCCGACACGTCGACCGATGGCCCGCGGGCCGCGTCCGAGCAGCTCGCCCTCTCGTTCGCGAGCCGCGGCGTGCGCGTGTCCTCGCTGCGGCTGCCGCCGTCGGTCCACGGGGATGGCGACCACGGGTTCGTCCCGATGTTGATCGAGATCGCGCGCAAGACCGGGCGCTCCGGGTACATCGGTGACGGCGAGAACCGGTGGCCCGCGGTGCACCGGCTCGACGCCGCGCGGCTGTTCGTGCTCGCGCTCGAGGAGGCGCCGGCCGGCGCGCGACTGCACGCGGTCGCCGACGAGGGCATCCCGACCCGCGACATCGCCGGCGTGATCGGTCGCAAGCTCGGCCTGCCGGTCGAGTCGGTCCCGAAGGAGCACTTCGGCTGGCTCGGCGCGTTCTTCGCGCTCGACACCCCCGCGTCGAGCGCGCTCACGCAGGCGCGGTTCGGCTGGAAACCCGAGCAGGCAGGCCTGCTCGCCGACCTCGAGCACGGCACGTACTTCGCGCGAGCATAGCTGGGTTTTCGCCAGCGGACAGCTGATCGATCGCGCCGCCGCTCACGCCGCTGTACCTGCCGTTCGTCGCGGCGATCGCCCCGCCCGGCCGATGGCGAGAGCGCGCGCCGCGCGCCGATGTCATGGGTTGGGCGTCGTCCCCCTGCGGCGGCGCGCACGGAGCGCGCGCGGCGAGGGGCATGGAGATGTACGTCGTGAAGAACAAGCAGAGGAGTCTCTGGTTCCGGACAGGATGCCCGCGCGTTGCCGCGGTCGGCGCGCTCGCCCTTCTCGGTTTGCAGCCCGCCTGCGGCGACGACGGCGGCACGAGCGGCGCAGGCGCGGCGAGCGGCACCAGCGTCGGCACGGCGGGCGGAGGTGGAGCCGGGGACGGCTCGGGCGGTTCAGGCGGGTCGGCGGGGCAGGGGGGTGGCGCGCCCGCCTCAGGGGCGAACCCCCTGGCGGCGCCGCTGGTCGACTCGCTGACGCGAGCGCTGTCCGACGGCGACGAGGCGACGCTGGCGGCGCACCTCGGGCCGGAGGTGTTCTACGTCGACGCGCAGGGGCGGAGCGAGGCGGCCGACGCGCCCCGAGCGCTGCTCGACGGCGGGCCCTGGATCATCGAATCCAAGGTCGACTCACACCACGACGTGTTCCGCGTGCTGGTGCGGCGAGGCGACGAGAACAGCGTGCTCTTCGGCGCCGTCGGGGAGGAGGGGCTGGCCTCCTGGCTCGCGCTCGCCGCTCCGCCGCCCTCCGATCCGGCGTCGACCTCGCCGGTGCTCCGAGTGTACCAGCAGGCGTGGATGGAAGGGGAGGAGGGGCGCGCGGCGCTGATCGAGCAGTGCTGGGCGGACAGCGCGCGCTACGTCGATCCGACCGCCGACGTCACGGGGCGACCCGGCCTCGACGGGACCATCGCAGCGTTCCAGTCGGCCTTGCCGGGGGCGACCCTCGCACCGGCCAGCGGGGCGCTCGAGGCTCACGGCCTCGTGCATTTTCTCTGGCGCATCGAGGGTGCTGACATGCCCCCGCTCGACGGGATGGATGTCGGCTTCGTCGACGGCGCGGGCGCTCTGACGTTGATCGCTGGATTCTTCGGCCCTTTCTCGCCGCCTTGAACCCTGGCCGCTCACGGCCGCGAGATCCGAGCTCTGCTGCCCGCCGAGCCAGCGGGAGCTCCGACGGCGCGGCGTCCGCCGCCACGGGAACGGAAACGTCAGCGCCCATCGCCCCGGCGCGGGAGCTCACGTCGGGTGCTGGACGTCGAGCCCGAGTCGCCCCGTGATGCCGCGGAGACCGGCCTCCGCCTTGCCGGAGCCGGACCGAACGCCCCTATCGTCCGCGCGCTTCAGGAAGGCGCCCGGTGTGAGCCCGACGAGCTCCCGGAAGTCGGCGATGAGGTGCGCCTGGTCGTAATAACCCGCGTCCGCGGCGATGCGCCCCCAGTCCTTCGAGGTCGCCGCCATCCGCACGGCGCGCTGCAGGCGAACGGTCCGCGCGAAATCCTTTGGCCCGATGCCGACGCTCTCCGTGAAGGCGCGGCGAAGATGCCGCGCGGTGACGCCAAGCCGCTCCGCCACGCTCTCCACCCGGACCTCGTCTCCTTCGAGCAAGCGAACCGCCTGGCGAGCGAGCCGCGCCGACGCCGGTTCGGAGGCCTGGTGTGTACGAAGGGCGATCGCGCGGGAGAGCCGGTCAAGCACCTCCGGCAGGCTCCGCGCCGCGAGCAGATCGAGGCAGAGGTCGCCGCCCGAACGACCCCAGATGTCCTCCAGCGGGACGATCCGGTCCGTCAGCGCGTTTGCCGCCACGCCCAGCAGCGGCGCCGACCAGCCTGGCTTGAACTGAAGCACGACCGCCCACGCGACGCCGGTCGTGTTCTTGAACAGCGCCCGCGTCCGCGGGCCCGCGACGGTCACATCCCCTCTCCGGCCCTCCTCGAGCACCCGAAAGACAAGGGTCATTCTTCCGTCGGGCAGCCGGTCAACGTGACATGCACGTCCAGCGACTGGCACCACAGTGCGAACGTCCTCGATGAAGCGGGAGAGCGAGGACGTCACGGCGGCAGAGTCCATCGTGCGCGGCACCGTCGTAGTCTAGCGCGCCCACTCGGGTCGTTCAAGCCGGCGCGGAAGGAGCGATGAAAATGTCCGGTTCTTCCAATCGGAGGGCGGCGGCGGGACGTACGAATGCGGTGGAGGTACAGCATGAGCGACCGAGATTTTGCAGACCACGTCGTTGTTGTCACCGGGGCGAGCGGGGGTGCCGGCGCTGCGGCCGCCGAGGAGCTCGCGCGGCGCGGCGCATCGGCCGTGCTCGCCGCGCGCCGCGCCGGCCCGCTCGGCGAGGTGGTCAGGCGCTGTGGGTACCAGGCCCACGCCGTCGTCGCCGACGTGATGAAGCGCGACGACGTGCAGCAGTACATGGAGAAGCAGTCGGGTTGAGGCTGGACGAGCCCACGAAAGGAAATCAACATCATGAGACAACCGACTCCCGCAGCCGACGCCCGCAGTGCACCCACGCCGGTCCTCTCGGTCAGCCCCGTCGTGCTGCCAACCCCCGGCCGCGCCGTCGATCTCCAGGTGCGCGTCTCCGCGCCCATGACCGGAAGTGACCTGCCCATCCTCTTGCTCTCGCACGGCCACGGTCCCTCCAACCACCTCTCCTCGTTGAACGGCTACGCCCCGCTCGCCAGCTACTTGGCGGCGCACGGCTTCGTCGTGATCCAGCCCACCCACCTCGACTCGAAGACGCTCCCCTTCAGGAGCTCCGATCACCCCGAGGCGCCGCTGTACTGGCGATCGCGGGCCGAGGACATGAAGCGCATCCTCGACCAGCTCGACGCGGTCGAGGGCGCCGTCGCTGCGCTCGCCGGGCGTCTGGACCGGAGCAAGGTGGCCGTCGTCGGGCACTCGATGGGCGGGCACACCGCGAGCCTGCTGCTCGGCGCGCGGCTCAAGGATCCCCACGACGGAACGGAAGTGAACCTCGCCGAGCCACGGATCAAGGCGGGCGTGCTGCTCGCGGCGCCCGGCAGAGGCGACGCCCTCAGCGAGTTCGCGGCCAAGAACTATCCCATCTTCTCCACCATCGACTTCTCCAGGATGACGACGCCCGCGCTCGTGGTCGCCGGCGACAAGGACGCCTCTCCCCACCTGACGGTCGCCGGCGCCGACTGGCACGCCGATCCCTACTTCCTCTCCCCGAGCCCCAAGTCCCTGGTCACCCTGTTCGACGCGGGGCACGGGCTGGGCGGCGTCTCGGGTTATGACGTCGCCGAGACCACGGACGAGAACCCCGAGCGGGTGGCCGCCGTCCAGCTTCTCACCTGGGCCTATCTCCGCAGCGCGCTCTACCCCGGAGACCCCGCCTGGCAGGAAGCGCAAGACGCGCTGACGGGCGCAGCCAACCCGCTCGGACGGGTCGAATCCAGGTAGGCGAAGCAATACCGTCCGCGATGTTCCATGGGGCGGATGTGGGTCGGCGGCAGACCGACATGTCGCGCCTCAGTCCTTCGTGCGCGCGTCGCCCAGGTAATAATCGCGCTGCGCCGGGTAGTAGCTGGCGAAGTCCGGCAGCGGCTCGCCGAGCCGGGAGGCGACGAGCATGTCGAGGTAGTACTCCCAGCCCGGCCCGGTGTCGCCGGCGAGCGCTGGATCGGTGAGGTGCTGGACGAAGGTGAGCTCGGTGGTCTCGCCCTTGGTCGTGAGCGAGAGCTCGAGCCGCCAGTCGCCGTAGTCGTCCTTCATCGAGACCGCGAGGTGATGCGGCGGCTCGCACGCGTCGATCGAGACATTGCACGACGGCGCCCCCTTCTCGAACGCCATCTGGAGGCGCACCGTCTTGCCGGGCCCGGCCTCGCCCTCCCACGGTCCGATCCAGCGCGCCGTGCTCTTCGAGGCGGTGACGCTTTGCCAGACGTCCTCGATGGGGGCGCGAAAGCTGCGCGTGATGACGAGATCGGCGCCTGTCGCCGTGTCGCGGACGCGGCCGCTGGGCCTCGGGCTCATGCTGTCTCCTTCTTGCGTTTCGTGTCGTTGTGGGACGGGGCGATGGCGGCCTGGCGCCGCTCTCGACGCACGCGGTGAACCTCGGTCTCGAGCGCGTCGAACCGGCGGTGCCACGGGCTCTCTCCGTGCAGCTCGCGCAGGAACGCCTCGAGCTCGGCGAGCGCACCGAGCTCGAGGCGGTACTCGCGCTCGCGCCCGCGCGGGACATCGCGCACCAGGCCCGCTTCGCGCAGGACGCGGAGGTGCCGGCTGATCGCCGGGCGGCTGACCGGAAACGCGCGGGCGATGCTGCCCGCCGAGGCGGTGCGATCGCGCAAGATCCGCAGGATCTCCCGTCGCGTCGGATCGGCCAGCGCCTGGGCAACCGCGTCCATCGGAGTGATGTGTAACCGATCTGTTACGCGTCCGTCAAGCCCCACGGCGCGCCTCGGTGGTGGGGGCGACGCGCGGGCGGTGTGATCCGCCGCGGGGCCGCGGGCGGCCTCGCGCGCGGCGGGCGGCCCTCCGCGCGCGAGGGACCGCCGGAGCCGGGGAGCCTCCCGCGAGGGAACCTACTTCGCGTAGCGCTTGTCGAGTTTTCCGAGCTGGCTGGTGAAGCCGGCTCTCTGCATCTCCGTGAAGTGCGCATCGTGCATCGCGTGGAGCGTCACGGCCATGTGCGCGCCGTGCGCCAGCGGGGTGAAGAGGACTTCGATGTTGCTCTCGTACGCCTCGACGCCCGGGAGAAAGTCGATGACGCTCGTGATGGTGAGGCTCTTCTGCGGCGAGAAAGCGCTGAATCGGGCGCGCACCTCGTGGGACGTCGGCTGCCCGCCGCGCTTCATGGCCTCGATCATCTCCGGGGAGTCGGCGATCATCGTGTAATGGAGAAGCCCGTTTTCCTTCGGCTCGAGCGCATGGACCTCGACCCGGAATCCCTCCGGACCCCACCAGGATTCGAAACCGTCCTTGGTCGCCCAGAGCTCCCAGAGCTCGGAGACCGAGGCCGGGTAGGTGCGTTCGACGAGGATGCTGGCTTTTTCGGCTGTCGCGTTCATTCACTTCGTCCTTTCGTAGTCCCGCTCTTCCGCGCCGTTCGTCTCGCTTCGAGCGCCTCGCCGAAGCGATCCAGGCGCTTCTCCCAGAGCGACCGATAGCGCCCCACCCAGTCGTCGAGCTGCCGGAAAGGCTCCGGGCGCAGCGAGTAGAGGCGCTTCGTGCCTTCCGCCCGCACCGCGACGAACCCGGCCTCCCCGAGGATCCGCAGATGGCGCGAGACGCCGGACTGCTGGATCGAGACGAGCTCGACGAGCTCACCGACCGCGCGCTCGCCGTCGAGCAGCGCCTCCACGAGGAGACGCCGCGTCGGGTCGGCCAGCACTTCGAACAACTCCGAGCTGGGCATGGGTGTACTATGCACGACCGTGTATATTCACGCAAGTAAATATTTCGGACGGCGGGGGCCCTCGTCACCTCGGGGAGGGCAGACGTGATCCGTGGGCCGAGCTCCTCGAAGCGGCCCCGGCGCTCGCGCTCGAGACGGCCGAGTATGCCAAGATGCCAGCGGCGGCGCCGGATGGCGCCCCGGGACGGCCGCGTTCGAGGAGTGGGACATTTGAGGGAGCCCGATGATCTGTCTGGTCTGTCGATGTTCGTGCGCATCGTCGAGGAAGGCTCGCTCAGCGCGGCCGGCCGGGCGCTCGGCCTGCCCAAGGCGACCATCAGCCGCAACCTCGTGCTGCTGGAGAAGCGGCTCGGCGCACCGCTGTTGATCCGCTCCACGCGCGCGCTCAGCCTGACGGATGCCGGCAGGCGCCTCTTCGACAGGGTCCAGCCCATCGTTCGAGAAGCGCAGCAGGTGACCGCCGAGGTCAAGAGCGACCATGCGGCTCCCTCCGGGCTGCTGCGCATCACCGCGCCCGTCGCCTATGGCCAGGCGGCGATCGCGCCCCGCCTGCTCTCGTTCCTGGGGCGTTATCCGGCGGTTCGCATCGAGCTGCATCTCCATGACGGGCGCGTCAACCTGGTCAACGGCGGCTACGACCTGGCCATCCGTATGGGGGCGATCGAGGACAGCGAGCTGATCAGCCACAAGCTGGCCGACGTCACGATGGCCATCGTCGCCTCGCCGAGCTGGCTGGAGCAGCACGGCGTGCCCCGGAGACCCGCCGACCTCGCCCAGCATGCCGCCATCGTCACGCGGCCCGAAATCGTCCAGTGGAGGGTCGGCGGGGAGACCGTGCGTGTCCCCTGGCGGATGAGCACTGGCAACATGATCGTCACGAGGGACGCCGCGAGGGCCGGGCTGGGCATCGCTTTCGTGCCCGAGTTCCTCGCGCTGGGTGACCTGGAGCGAGGATCGCTGGTACGCCTGCTCCCCGACCACGAGCTGCCGGTGATTCAAGCGACTGCCCTGTATACCCGGGCCGCCAGCCAATCGGTGGCGCTGCGCGCCTTATTGGACGACCTCCTGGCCAGCCGACCCATCGAGGTCGATGCCGCGCCGTCGTGATCCCGCCCGGGCGCCGGTGTACCCCGCCCTGGATCACTCGAGGGATCCGGCGCAGGCGCGCGCATGGGTCGAGATGTGTTGGCTAGACCACCGGTCGGCGCAGCAGGAAATCGACGCCGTCCGGCGCGGTTCGCGCGAAGGACGACCGAGGGCGCCGGCATCCACCAGAGGCAACCGAGACAGCCGGCAGCTCGACACACGAACCGAGGCAGCGGCAACATCAAGCTAGCGCCCCTGTATGCGCGCGATCCCTTCCCCGGGATGTGCATGACCATCCCGGGCGGCGCCGCCACCGAGGGGGGGGCGGCCGCGCTGCAAACGTGCGGCAACGTCAGCGCTGCCCGGTATTTCAAGGCCCCGCAGTGACGTCGGCGGTTGCTTGACGAGCCGGCGCGCAGGCGCGGCGAAAGGAGCATCATGGTCATCGTTCGTATGCGGAATGCAGCAACCTTCCTCGCCGTGGCAATGGCCACGAGCGCACTCATGGGGTGCTCGAGCTCCCCTGCGGAAGCCCTGGGACAGGATCCGGAGGAGGCTGAGGCGTCGCTCATGCCGCTGGCCGGTGATGAGCCGGTGTCAGAGGCGGACGTGAAGCTCATCGTCGAGGGGGTCGCGGCCGCTTATGCCCCTGAAGCGCAGGCCCACGGGGCGCAGTTCACCGTGCGCGTCGAGGGCTCGATGACGCGCATCGATATCGCCGAGGACCGCACCTGGAACATCATCGTGGGGACCGACTTCTTCCGGGCCGGCCTCACGCGCGACCTCGCGGCGTTCATCGGCTGCCACGAGGTGGGCCACGCGCTCGGCGGCTTCCCGTTCAAGGACGGTCCGCCGCAGCGCACCCAGGTGGCCGGGCTCGAGGAAGGCCAGTTCGGCACGGTGAGCTCCGCCGAGGGCCAGGCCGACTACTTCGCGTCGAAGGACTGCCTTGCCCGGATCTGGGGCGATGACAGCGAAGAGAACAGCGCGTACCGGACGCGGGTGTCGGCGGCGACCAAGGCCCGCTGCGACGGCGTATGGGCGAGCGACGCGGAGCGCGATCTCTGCTACCGCCTCGCGGTGGTCGCCAACGACTTCGGGGTCTGGCTCGGCAGGGATCCGACCTCGACCGACACGCCCTCGACGCGTGTCCTGCCGGGCACCAACGTCAACGGCATGGCGGCTCAGTGCCGCGTGGACACCATCTTCGCCGGCGCCCTGTGCCCGGTGCGGAACCCCGGCACCGACATCCCCGGTCTCGTCCCGCCGTACGCGCGCCTGGTCGAGATCGATCCCACGGTCGAGGCGGACGCCGCGTTCGCCGCCTGCGCGGAAGGACCCGGCGCACGTCCACGCTGCTGGTTCCGGCCGAACTCCACGCCGTACGACTGCTCGTCCGTGCCCGAGACCGGCGACTGCGCCGTCACCGAGGAAGGCGTGTCCGCCGAGCGGTTCTGTTCGGCGCGGATGGGGATCGAGCTCTTCCCGTGCCTGGAGGGCACGAGCTGCGCGCTCGACGAGGACCAGTTCCCGGTCTGCGGGCTCGACACGAACTGAGGCAGCGCTATCGGCGAGGGGCGCCTCGGGTTCGATCGTCGCCGGCGGCGGCTTCGTCGGTGCGGCGGGCGACGATCGAATGTTACCCTGGGGGTCGAGGAGCGCCACGCTCTCGCCCCTGTCATCCCCGTGATGGGAGGCCGACGCTGGCGAGGTAGGCTTCCAGAGCCGGCGTGTGATCGGACGACACGATGGCGCCGATACATCCGTCCGGCCGGACGAGCACCCAGTCGCCGAGCGACACGCCGTAGGCAGCGCGGAGATGGCCGCCCTCATCGACGATGTCGCCCTGCGGCCCGACGGCGTGGATGTGAAGCCCGGGGCGCGGCTTGACGGCCGAGAGCCGGTCCGGCCCGTAACCCAGCAAGGTCCAGTGCGTACCCTGGAAGAGCTTGAAGAGCCGTGTCGGCATCCCCGCCGCGCCGCGGACGGGCGCGTCCGGCGCTCGGCCGCCCGCGCGGACGCCGCCGCTGCGTTTCGGCTTTTGCAAGGCCAGCGACGACTCCGGGTATCCCAGATCGAGCTGATGCACCTCGCGGCCGCGGCGCATGACGCCTTGCTTGGCCGCCTCCAGGAGCTTCGTCGTCAGGCCGAGCGTCTCCGCGGCGATCGGCCGGCGCTCCTCCTCGTAGGTCGCGAGCAGCGCCTCCGGCGCACCTGCCACGACGGCCGCGAGCTTCCAGCCGAGGTTATAGGCATCCTGCACGCTCGTGTTGAGGCCCTGCCCACCCGTCGGCGGGTGGATATGCGCGGCATCGCCGGCGAGGAAGACGCGCCCGTCCCGGTAACGGTCGGCGAGGCGCGCGTTCATGGTGTAGGCGGAGGCCCAGGAGACCGAACGGATCACGATGTCGCCTCGGCCCGTGCGGCCCGCGACCATCGCTGTGAGGCCTTCCGCGGAGAGATCGACGTCGCCCTCCAGAGGGATCGGCGCCTGCAGCTGGAACATGTCGGTGCCGGCGAGCGGGCACAGCGACATCTGCTTCTCCATCGACCCTTTGTTGAAGTGATGCCAGGCGTCCCTGCTGAGCCCATCCAGGACGACGTCGGCGACGAGGGCGCGCACCCCCAGGGTCTTGCCGGGAAAGCCGATCGCGAGCGCGTGCCGTACGACGCTGCGGCCGCCGTCCGCTCCGACGAGGTAGCGGACGCGGACGGTCTCCTCGCCCGTCGGGCCAGCGATGCGGGCGTTGACGCCCTCGCGATCCTGCTCGAAGCCCTTCAGCTCGCGGCCGAACTCCGGGTAGCCCCCGAGCTCCGCCAGACGCTCGCGCATCGCGGCTTCGGTCAGGAACTGGGGCACAAGCAGCGCCAGACGATAGGGCTCGCCAGGCGTCGGATCCTGAGGCTCCATGCTCTGCGACTCCTCGTAGCCTCCGTCGTCGCGATACTCCCGCGGGGGTGGGTACAGGCCGCCGATCGCAACGACGCGGTCGAGGATGCCCAGATCCTCGAACACCTCCTGGCTGCGCGGCTGGATCCCTTTGCCGCGCGAGCCGCGAAACGGCCCGTCCAGCCTGTCGATGAGCCGGAACGTTACGCCCCGGCGGGCGAGCTCGATGGCCAGGGTCAACCCAGCAGCACCTGCACCAACGATCAGGACATCCGTCGAAAAATTAGATTCCACTGCGAGCTCCGCTCTGTTTTTGTTGGACCGCGGTTCAGATATGTGTACTATGCATATAACCGCGCCTCCCGAGACGTCAAGAGAATTTGTGCAAAATACACGGATTACAAAAAAGAAGGTCCGCGAGCTCCACGGAGCCATGATCGATCTGATCGCGTTCATGAATCAGCCGCAGCGCGATCAGGCGCTGCTCGCGGAGGCGGGCATCCCCCTGGATCGAGCCCTCTTTCCGCTGCTGGTGGGGATCGAGCGCTTCGGGCCGATCGGCGTGGTCGAGCTCTCGGAGCGAGCCGGGCGCGATTACACGACCATCAGCCGCCAGGTCGCCAAGCTCGAGAGCCTGGGGCTCATCGAACGTCGACCGAGCCCGGCCGATCGTCGCGTCCATGAGGCGGTGATCACCGACAAGGGGCGGCAGATAACGGACGCCTTGGACGTCGCGCGTCAGAGACTTGCGGTCTCTATCCTCGCCAAGTGGAGTGAGGAAGACTTCAGCGACCTGGTGCGCCTGATGCGCCGGTTCGTGGACGACTTGATGGCGCTGCCAAGCGGAACGGACAAGGCTTGAGGGGCAGACCAAGCTGCAGACCTCCACCTGCCGGGGCGTCCTCGGCGTCGCCCCGCGATCGCCCTGGAGCGCTCCTCGGGCGAAGTTATCCACGTGAGCATCGAGAACATCGAAGATCTGCGCGTGCTGGTGGAGACAGCCCGCCGCGGGACGCTGACGGCGGCGGCGCGGGTCCTGGGCGTCACGCCGGCCGCGGCCAGCGCCATGCTCAAGCGGCTGGAGACGCAGCTGGGCGAGCGGCTGTTCGAGCGGTCCACGCGCGCGCTGCGCCTGACGCCGGAGGGCCAGATCCTCCTGGACTACGCCTCCCGCGCGCTCGATCTCCTGGAGGAAGGCGAGGCGCAGCTCGCGTCGCAACGCCGCTCGCTCGTGGGCACGGTGCGCGTGGCGGCGCCGTCGGATCTCGCGCGCAGCGTGCTCTTGCCCTGGCTCGACGAGTTCGTGGCGGCCCATCCGGGCGTGCGCTTGGCCCTGTCCGTGACCGATCGCGTGCAGGACGTGATGCGCGACGTGGTGGACCTGGCCTTGCGTTACGGCGAGCTCAGTGATTCCCGGCTGGTGGCCCGGGCGCTCTCCACGACGCGCCGCGTGCTCTGCGCTTCCCCCGTGTACCTCGCGCGGCGCGAGCCGCCGCGCTCGCCCGAGGACCTGGCCCAGCACAACTGCCTGACCTTCCACGTGAGCCACAAGCGGCACGTGGCCTGGCGTTTCGAGAAGGACGGCGCATGGACCGAGGTGCACGTCGACGGCGACCGCGACGCCGACGACGCGGCCATCGCCCACCAGTGGGCCCTCGCCGGCGCCGGCCTGCTCTACAAATCCGAGCTGGATCTGGTGCACGATCTGCGCGAGGGCCGTCTGGTCCGCCTGCTGCCCGGCTGGCAGGGTGAGCACTATCCGCTGAGCGCCATCCTGCCGAGCCATCGTTTCGTGCCGGCGCGGGTGCGCGCCCTGGTCGACTTCCTCGCGTCGAAGCTCCGCGACCTTTCGCCTCAGAAGCCCGGTGTGCCGGGCGCCAGGGGCTTGAAGCGATAGACCAGGTAGGGCGGCTTGTTCCTGGCCGCTCCGTCGGCCTGGAGCGCGCTGGTGAGGGACAGCTGCGCCGCGCCGGTGTACATGGCGCCGTCGCTGTTGTAGGTGACGCCGTCCGGCCAGACCATGTCCGGGTCGCTGACCAGGCGCTCGTATTTGCGGGTGTCGGACGGGATGACGCCCACGGCGCGCTCGCCGACCTCGGTGAGGTACAGGTTGTCGTCCTGGTCGATGGCCAGGCCGCCGTTGAAGGGCTTGTCCGCGTAGGTCTCCACCTTCGCCCCGAGCTGCGCGGCGGTGAGCGACGTGTCCAGGAGGTCGCTCATCCGGATCCGGTACATCTTGTAAGCATTGAGCGGGGCGAAGTAGAGCCACTCGTTGTTCGTGTCGAGGGCGATGCCGTCCACGCCCACGTACAGATCGACGGCGCCGCTCGTGGGTCGACCCACGTCCCAGCGGATGGGCTCTTTCAGGGGCATCACGCTGTGATGGCCTTGCAAGAGGCGCCGGCTCTCGCCGGTGGAGAGGTCCACCACCACGAGCGCCGCCTTGTCGCCGACGCCGCCCGAGCCTTCGCCGATGGCCTCGTCGGCGAGCACGATCACGTTGTGCTCCAGGTCCACCACGAAGTCGTTGTGCTGCGACTCGGTGAGGGTGGCTTCCGGTGAGATGGGTAGGACGCGCTCGAGCTCGTTCTGGTGGGTGTTCCACCCGACGAGCTTGGGCACGAGGCCAGCGGGGCGCCCCGCCGCCTTGTCCGTGGATCTGGCCGAGTCCAGCAGCCAGAGGACGCCGTTCTGGTCCGTATGCAGGCCGAGCACCCAGTCCAGGCAGGCGTTGAAGTCGGATTTCCAGCTGCCGTCGGCGTTCTTGCAGCTTTGCCACTCCGTGCTCGGGTACGGCGTGGTGGACTCCCGGTCCGGGTTGAGCAGCGCCACCTGCACCTTGGGCTTGTAGAACGGGTGAAAGCCGATGATGACCCGACCGTCGGGCATCTGGGTGATGCCGCCGACGCCGGTCGAGTCGAGCCGAGCGTAGACCTCGAGCGTGGGCTGCGGCGGCCGCGCCGGGCTGGCGCTGCCGCCGCAGGCCGCCGCGCCCGCGACCAGGGCCGCGCCCGCGGCCAGGCTCAGGCTCGCGAGCTTGAGCTTGAGATGGGCAAACCGATGCATGCTTGTCTCCTCGTCGTGGTGGTCCTCCATGCTTGAGGAGCGCGCCCTGGCGGACAAGCGGCGGCCCGCGGAAACAGCTTCAGCGTCTCGTTGAAGATGGCTCGACCCGCGCGAGGCCACGTGGCCTCGACGAAGGCTTGCCGCTCGCCGGTGCTGCGAGCTGTCTTCGCATGCCCCGCCGCGCGAACACGTCGAGCAGAGGCTCGGGTCGGCGCGGTCGGCGTCGTGGGTCCAGGCGCCGCTTGGGCTGCCTCATCCCATCTGGGGGGGCCGCGTTCACTCCACAGCCTGCGGGGTGACGCTGCGCTGTAACGGAGGGTCTTCGCTTGCGCCACCGATCTGTCACGAGCGCGGAGCACGCTGCTTCCCAGGAACATGCTGATCGATCCACCAGCCACACTGGGACGACACACCGTGCCCCTGTACCTCGGGCCCGCGGAGGACCAAGGCCCCGAGGCCAGCGAGTCGTTTGGCGAAGCCATCTGGTTCGATCGCCGGGATCCACGATCCATTCGCCGCGCTCAGGAGATCATCCAGGACCGGCTGCGACTCTCGGTCGCACCGACGCTGTGCGACGAGCCTTCGCCTGGCCTCGGGGCAGCGCTGGGCTGGATCCGCGCGGCCCTTGTCAACGTGATCGAGCGTTCATGGCGCGTAGCAGCCCGCTCTCGGCGAGGATCGCTTCGGGCTTGACGTCGACCGACGGCGGGCGCGGTGTTGTCTGCGCGACGGGCGGGCGCTCGGCCCCCCTCTGTCGCTTGCTCACCCAGCCTCCCCGCGTTCGGCCGGCGGCTCGCAAGCCGACGTCGTGGCCGGCGCCGGCAGCAGGGGAGTCGTTAGCTGGAAAGGGGGGGTGAGTCGAGCTGGGGCGCACCGGAGCGCGCGCTCCCTCGATGAGCGATGAGGCGGGCGCGGGCGCTCGCTCCGCGCAGCAGCGCGAGGGCGAGCGCCGCAGGCAACCTGGTTCACTCGCCCAGGAGATCCAGCCTCGATCCTGGCACCATCCTGTAGTCACCGACCGCCAACCCCTGCAGATCGCTCGTGAACTCGAACGGACCGAGCACGTGAATTACCTCGCCGCTCGTGCCACCGGCGCCGCCGTCGCCGCTCGTACCGCCTGCGCCGCCCGTGCCACCGGCGCCGCCGTCGCCGCTCGTACCGCCTGCGCCGCCCGTGCCACCGGCGCCGCCGTCGCCGCTCGTACCGCCTGTGCCGCCTGTGCCGCCTGTGCCGCCGGCGCCGCCCGTGCCGCCGTCGCCGCCCGGCCTCGTGACCGTGATGGAGTCGACGTAGACCACGGTCGGGTTGGCCCAGGGCCCCGAGATACCTGCGTCGACCCTCAGGCCGATGCGCCTCACCTGGGTCTCGTCGAACGTCATGGACTCATCCGCAGCGGCGGCGGCATCGACGTCGATGGTGAGCTCTGTCCACTCCTGCAGGCTGCTGAGGTCCGTCCACGCCCAGGGGATGCCTATCCAGGCCTGTGCACCTCCATTCTGCACGAACGTCTGCACGCCACCGCCGGTGCCGGCGTACACCTTCACACGGAACGTGACGGTGGCGCCGGTCAGATCGATCAGCTCCGGCATGTCGAACTGGAACAGCGTCCCTGTGTCGGCCTCGGTGAGCGGCACGGCCAGCCGGGCGCAGCCCGAGCAGCTCTCGTCCGGACCGGGGCCGATGTCCACTTCTTCGGCGCCGCCCGCGCCGCCCGCGCCGCCCGCGCCGCCCGTGCCGCCCGTGCCGCCCGCGCCGCCCGTGCCGCCCGCGCCGCCCGCGTCGCCTGCCCCGCCCGCGCCGCCCGCGCCACCCGATCCTCCCGTGCCGCTCGCGCTCCCGGTACCGCTCGTCGACGAGCTGCTCGAGCTGCTCGTCGTGGTGCCTCCACCGGCCCCGCCGCCGCCACCGGCCCCGCCCCCGCCGTCGTCATCGCCGCAACCCATCGTGACGAACGAGCCAGCCAGCACGCCGCACATTGCCAAAGCAAAAACTGATCTCATCGCATCCTCTCTACGCTTTAGTCTTTTGTCCCACGCGATGGCGCGCGGTTCGGGCCGGCGTTCGCCGTGCCTGCTCCCCTTTGTCCCGGCTCTCTGAAAGCCAGCCGCGCCGGCCGCGACCCTATCCGACCCCGGCATTCTCTACATTTGCCAGGAGCGCGCCCGCTGGAGCATTGCCCGGGCACCGGCACCGTCAGCTCGCATCGGCCCCGCTCCGCCCGGCTCTTCGCGCACGACGCCGCGCGGCGATCGCGCCCAGCGCGGTCAGGGCGGCGAGCACGCCCGCCGGGGAGCTGGGCCCCGATATGACCCGGCACCCACACCCGCCCTCGTCCTCGCTAGCGCCGTCAGGTGGGGCGGCGCCAGCGCCGCCCGTGCCGCTGCCGGTCGTTGCTGCGCTGCTGGCGCTCCCACCCTCACCCGAGCCGCCGCTGCCCGTCGCTCCCCCTTCACCCGTGCTCTGACCGCCCCCGCTGCCTGTCGGATCCGTTGCGTCGCGCGGAGTGAATTTCCACCAGTTGAAATTGAACAGGGGACCGTTCCCACCGGTGAACTTCAGATACAGATCATGTATCCCTGTCGCACCGTCGACCGCACAGGACTCGGTAACCCAGGTCTGGGGGCCGCCGGTGCCCTGAACCATACAGGTCCCCACCAGCGTGCCGGTCGTGCTGTCGAGGCGCAGCTCGATGCTGCCGCCGCTGGTTGCCGAGGCCACTCTTGCGTCGAAGGACCCCGCGCCGGCACCGAAATCGACGCCCTTCACTTTGATGTAGTCCCCGTCTTCGATCGACGTGACGTTCATTCCGCCTTCGCTGCATGCCTCGGTCTCGACGCCGGATTCCCAGGCGATGGTTTCAGCCTCCGTCATGACGTACGGATCGAGGGTGCCAGCGGCAGGCGGGCCCGCCTCGGTCATCGTGATCGTCGGGATGGTGCCATCGGCGTTGTATGTGAACCGCTCAACGGCCACCGAACGATGATAACCGTCGCCGCCCGGCAAAGCGGCGTTGTGATAGAAGAAGTACGAGTTGTCCTTGTAATCGATGATGCCCGGGTGATTGGTGAAGCTGCCGCCTTCTGTGGGCATGATGACCCCCCGGTAAGTCCATGGGCCGGTGGGGCTGCTGCTCGTGGAGTAGGCGATGTACTCGGGGATGCCGCCAGCCGGATACGCCAGGTAGTACATTCCATCGCGTTTGTAGAGCCATGGACCTTCCTCGTACAGGGTCGGCCGCTCGGCGCTCCCGGTGCGCTCTCCAAAGCTCTCCGCCGTCATGGGCACGCGTACGACGTCTCCCTGGTAGGAGGTCATGTCCTCATTCAGCTTCACGTAGCAGAGGTTGGGGTTTCCCCAGTAGAGATAGGCCTGGCCGTCGTCGTCGATGAACACCGTCGGATCGATGTCGCCGCAATTGGCAGTGATCAACGGCCGCCCCAGGGCGTCTTCGAACGGACCGACAGGGCTGTCCGACACGGCAACGCCGATGGTCATCCTGTTGAGCGTTCTGCTCGTCGTGGGAATGTAGAAATAGAACTTCCCGTTTCTGTGGGTGACCTGACCTGCCCAGGCATCTGCCTTTGACCAGCTGAAATCCTTGTATTTCAGCGGAGATCCGCGATCCGTCCAGTTCGCCATATCCGTGGACGAATATACTCTCCATTCGTTCATCCCGAAGAACGTCGAAGCGCTGTCCTCGTCATGGGTGGTATAGAGGTATAGAGTCCCGTCGTGGACCATCGGGGCAGGATCGGCGGTGTAGATGGTCTGTATGATGGGGTTGTCTGCCATGGATTCAGACGGAAACGCGGTTGTGCTGCAGAGCAGCATTGCAGCGATGAGGAGCTTGTGCTGGGGAGATGTCGTAATCGTAGCCATTCCTGGTCCTCTCTGCTCTCCTGAAGAATCGTTAGGTGCCGCCGGATGTCGCAGATCGCTCAGGCGATGACTCTCCGGCGCTTCATCGTCGGGGCGCTTCGCCGCAATGGCAGCCCAGCCCATCAAGAGCTCATCAGCGATCGCGTCCGGGACGATCGAGCGAATGGAATCCGTGCCGAGCTCGAGCTCGAGATCGAACTCGATCGGATGACGAAGGTCTCGGTGCACATGACGACCCATCCAGGGCTAAGCAAAAGGTAACCGTTCACGGGTCGGGTCGCGTTCATGCAGCAATTTCGGGCACTTACGAGCCCATCAATATTGGCCTCATGAGCCCGCTCGGCCTTGCAAGTGTCCGGAATCGTTGCGTTTGTTGAACCGACCCGTGAACGTGAACGTTTACAGCAAAAGTATACCACTCGGGCCTATTGTGAGCGTTCACATATGCGGTGTCAAGCAACGGGGGCGCCGCTTGAAGCCAACATGGCCCCGCGAGCGGCGGGCTCGACGTTCGGTCCAAGCTAACTCACCGCTCTGGTGCGACCGGCAGCCCCAGCAGCCGACCGAGCGCCACTGGTGACTAGACGGATCGGTCCAGCGAGAGGACGCCGCCCTCGAAACAGATGGGCGCGGCGAGCAGGGCGCGAAAGGCCTTGTACCCCGCCACCCCCGGGCGGAAGGCGTGCAGGAAGACGTGGTGGCGCCCGTCGGCCCCGATGGCCACGGACGGGTGCCCTGGCCCCCACCATTCCGCGCCGGAGCTCAGGAGGACCTCCGACGACTTGCGGTACGGGCCCGTGGGCGCGTCCGCCACGGCCGCACCGATGCCGTAATGCGCGGTCGAGAAGTCGTTGCCGGCGTAGAGCAGGTGATAACGCCCGCCCTCCTGGGTGATCCAGACGCCCTCGATGAGGTGCGCCTCCCAGGGCTGGTCGTTCTCGAGGATGACCGCGGGCTGCCCCTCCAGCGCGCGGCCGTCCGCCGACAGCCGCTGGGCGTAGATGCGGGTCCTGAGCTCCCGCGACATCACCGCGATCTCCTCCGCGTCCGCGCCGCACGCCCGCGCCCGCAGGGCCGCGAGCCGCGCGGCGAAGCCCGTGAAATCCGCCGTCGCCGCCTCGATCAGCGGCTGCAGCACGAAGAACTGCTCCATGGGCTCGAGGGTCTCGACCCACGGCCACAACGTCAGCGCCAGGACGGCGGTGCGCTGGTCCTCGCGGGCAGCGAAGAGCTCGCCCACGCGGGCGGGCTCCCGGTGGAGCAAGGCGGCCAGCCTGCGGGGCCACACGCCGTTGTCGTCCTTCTTCCAGACCAGCCAGGGCGCGCCGCGGGCGTCCACGAGGATGTGAGCGTCGATCACGTCGCCGGTGACGAGCGGCGCTTCATCGGCATGGAACGGACCGTCCGGGCTCCCGGATCGGGCGAGGCCGATCGCCAGCGATCGGTCCTGCATGCGGGCCGTGAAGCAGACCCAGTGTTCGTCCCTGATCCGGTGCATCTCCGGAGCCCAGAAGTCCGCCCGGTTGAAGCCGGTCAGCGCCCAGGCCGGCGTGTGTCCCTCCGGGAAGACGAAGCCGGTCAGCCGCCAGGTGGTCAGATCGCTGGAGGCCAGGATGGGAAAGGCGTTCGGCGCGTCGTTCGAGGTCACCAGCAAGCGAAAGTCGCGCTCGCCCACCCGCACCACGCAGGGGTCGCCATAACCATAGAGGATCTCCGGCGCGACCGCCTCGGTCAGCAGGGGCCGCAGCGGCGCCCCGCCCTGGCGCGGCGGCGGCGGGGGGCGGGCCAGCGGCATGCGGGTGCCGAGGTCCCGCGCCAGCGCCTCGAAGAGGTCGAGGTAGTCCGGCTGCTCCGGCCGGGCGAGCTCGTAACGCTGCGCGTCCTGCCCCGGCTCGGTCACCCGGAAGCCGCGAGACCCCCCGCGGTCGACGGTGATCTCGAAGGTGAACGGCGCGCCGGGGGGCGTCCGCAGGCGCAAGGGCGTGGCTTCGGTGTCCATGCGACGGGCTCGGCTCCTCCGCGACTTTACCCCTCCAGAGCAGGGACGTGCGGAGGAAGGCGCACGCGGCGACGCACGGCCAGCGCGCGCGGCCAGCGGACGGTCACAGGTCGCCGCGCAGCGCCGCGCGGATGGCCTGCTCGACGGGGCAATACTCCCCGCCTTCGCGCTCGAGCTGCAACGGCTCGGTCGGGAGCAGGGGGGGCTGGCCCAGAAAACGCGGGCGCGCGCCGCGGTGCGGCTGCGCCGCGTGGACCAGGAACGGGTGACACAGGTAGACCGTCCCGGCGTCGCCCGTCGCGAGCACCTGCGGCCGTCGCGCCGTCTCCGCGAAGCCGTTCGCGGCCAGCTCACGCAGCGTCATCCCTTGCTCACCTGCCGGCGCGAGCTGCCTCGCGATGTCCAGATGCGACCCCGCCCGGAGGCGCGTCGGCGCGTCGGTCTCGCCGACATCCGAGAAGAGGAACAGCATCACCAGCGCGCGGCCGCGCGACGCGACGTTCACGCGCCACGCCATGAAATCGGGGTCCTCGGTGCCGAAGCTCGCGTCGACGTGCCAGCCCGCGTCGCCCGGGTCGTCCGGCGACGGGAAACGAACGGGGAACGTGCCGATCGCTGCCGGCGGTCGCCAGCGCCCGTGGCCGACCAGCTGATCGAACGCGGCTCGGAGCACCGGCGTGCTCGCCGCCTCGACGAACGGCCGCTGGCCGTACAGCCCGAGGCGAACGACCGGCTTCGTCCAGGTCTTCGGCTCGTTCGGGGCCATCCCGGTGTCACGCCACAGGATGGCGCGGGCCTCGTCGGCGAGGCCGCGAGGAAACGCGGCATCGATCCGGACGAATCCCTCGGCGATGAAGTGCTCGATCTGTGAATGGCTCAGCTCGATCATGGTGCGTGGACCCGGGGTGGTGGCTAGTCGCAGGAGTTGTCGCGCGCGTTCACCAGCGTGAGGTTACGAAAGGTGCTGTTCACGGCGCAAGGGCTCTCGTTGACCGCCGTGTTCGTGACCGTGAGGTTCTGGATCGTGATGTCGGAGGAGTTCTCGAAGTCGGCGCGCGCGGCGAGGCGGATGTCGCCGCCGCCGGTGACGGTCCCCGAGTCGGCGGCGATGTTCACGTTGTGGCAGTTCTCGAGCAGGATCGCGTTGCTGCCCGTGTCGGCGACGTCGATGTGGTCGATCGTGACGCCGCCGCTCTCCGACACGCAGAAGATCCCGCGCCCGCCTCCGCGAGCGATGACCTCACCGACGTGAATGTTGGTGGGGTAGCTGCTGCCGATGCGCCCCGCGCGGTTGGCGAGGCGGAACGCCGCGTACCCGGTCCCCGCGCCGGCGTTCACGGCGTCGACCGTTCCGATCTCGGCGTTGGTCGTGTCGTTCAGGAGGAGACCACACTCGCCGGCGTCGCGCGCGATGACGGTGCCGATGCGGAGGTCGTCGACGCCGTAGGTCTCGACCGCGTGAGAGCCGGTCCCCTCGGCGTAGACGTGGTCGATCTCGATGTTCGTCACCTTGTCGGCGCGGTCCGAGCGGCCATGGTTGTCGATGCGGACGCCGAGGCCGTTCGAGACACGCAGCTCGACGTGGCCGAGGCGCAGGTTCTCCACGTCGCGGAAGAACATGGCGTAAAGCGGGGTGCCGCTGATCGTGACGTTCGGGATCTCGATGTCGGTCCGGCCGCGCGCATAGATGGGCGCATTGTCGCCGGAGCCGCCGCCGGTCACGTCGATCGTGCCGCAGACGTTGAGCACGGTGTAGCTGGGCACGCTCAGCCGCGAATTCGCGGTCATGGTCCCCGAGCCCTGCACGAGGACGCTCTCCTTGCGGGTGCGGCCGGAGCTCAGGCTATCGAGCGCCGCCTGCATCGCGGCCCGCATGTCGCCGCCGCTGTAGATGCTGCGGGCGCCGTTCTGCGCGACCCAGCTGGATCCGGATCGGGTCACCACAGCGTTGTAGCCGCTCGTGTCTCCGTCGCAGGGATACGCTGCATCACCCCCGCCGTCGCCGCCTGTCCCCGCACCCCCGGTGCCCGTGCCGCCCGTCTCGGCGCCCCCCGTGCCCGTCCCGCCCGTCTCGGCGCCTCCGGTGCCCGTCCCGCCCGTGTCGTCGGAGCCGCCCGAACCAGACGCGCCAGCGCCCGAGGTGCCGCCGGTCGTGCCTCCGCCGCCCACGCCCGACCCACCCGTGGCCGGAGGGCCGCCGCCCACGCCGGGGCCACCGCTCGAAGGCGTGCCCCCCGCGGCCGAGCTGCCATCGCTACCTCCCGGGTCGCTGCCGGAGTCCGACCCGCAGCCTGTCGCGACGAGCAGCCCGGCGAGCGTTGCGAACATCATAGAAACTGAGGGCACTCGGGTCATCATCAGCGGCTCCGAAGGGTGAGAGGGATCTGCCGTCGCCTGGCCGACGCTCGCGCCGGGCCTCGACGCCCGGACCCCTTGGACGGGCAGCGCGGAGCGACGGCGGAGCTGCAGGCGTCAGGATGGTGTCGACCTGGGAGCAGAACCAATCACGGTTGTCGCCGCTCGACAATCTGTTCGCCGACGGCGTACGAAGGTGGGCTCTCCCACCGTGACTGCCCCTGACTGCCTCATCCTGGGTCGGGTCGCTCAACCTGGATCGGAGCGCTCCGCAAAGATGCCGTGCTGCTGTATTGTGCGGTGTCACGCCACGATTCTTTTCTACATGGAACGCCGGGGGGTGAGCACTTTCGCGCCGGTGTCATGATCACTTACAGGGGTGGCGGGAATTGTAGGTGCCGAGCTGCCGGCCTGCGTATTGCTGAACGTGTGCGCTCCGGCTCGTGGCCGCTGCCCATCGGCTCTCCTGCTTCACGAATCACCAACTTCAATCGCTCAACTTGCGGAAGTCCAACATGAACAAGATCCGTTCCTCTCGATGGCTGTGCGGCACGACCTGGATCGCGCTCGGAGTCGCGGCGCTCTTTGGCTGCTCTGGTGGGGAAGATGGCGGTGGCGGCGGCGAGGGGGGAGCGGGTAGCGGTGGCTCGGGCACCAGCTCGACGACCACCAGCGGCCCTGGGCCCGGCAGCACCGGCACCACCAGCACGACCAGCACCAGCGCGGGCCCTGGACCGACGACCAGCTCCACGTCGAGCGGCTCGAATGAGGGCGGCGGCGGCTCGAGCAGCGGAACCGGCGGCGCGGCCCCCAGCGAGGAGAAGTTCGTCGGCAACATCACGACGAGCGGCGCCGTGCGCGAAGGCTTCGCGAGGTACTGGAACCAGATCACGCCCGAGAACGAGGGCAAGTGGGCATCCGTCGAGAGGTCCCGCGGCAACCGGGACTGGAGCAAGCTCGACGCCATCTACAGGTACGCGCAGGAGAACAACCTCATCTTCAAGCACCACGTCTTCGTGTGGGGCAGCCAGCAACCGGACTGGATCGCGAACCTCTCCGCGGCGGACCAGCGGCAGGCCGTGCGGGACTGGATGCAGGCGTTCTGCGAGCGTTACCCCGACACGAAGTACATCGACGTCGTCAACGAGCCGCCGCCCCACACCACGCCTTCCTACAAGGCAGGCCTCGGCGGCGACGGCGCCAGCGGCTGGGACTGGATCGTCAACTCCTTCAAGTGGGCCCGCGAGTTCTGCCCGAACGCGGTCCTGATCCTCAACGACTACAACAACATCGAGTATCAGGGCGAGCACAACCACTTCAAGGAGATCGCGAGGAAGGTCATCGAGGCGGGCGCCCCGGTCGACGCCATCGGCGCGCAGGCCCACGACGCCTTCAAGATCAACACCACCCAGGTGAAGGGCTTCATCGACTCGCTCGCCTCCCTGGGCAAGCCCGTGTACATCACCGAGTACGACATCGGCATCCAGAACGACGAGGAGCAGCGCCGGGTGATGGAGGAGCAGTTCACGATGTTCTGGAACCACCCCGCCGTCCCGGGCATCACCCTGTGGGGCTACATCGTCGGCGCCACCTGGAGGGACAACACCGGGATCCAGCACGCGAACGGCACCATGCGGCCGGCCATGTCCTGGCTGATGGAGTTCCTGGGTCGCGAGTGACGCAACGCTGACGCGCTGAGCTCGAGCGAGCTCCCTCCCGCGGAGGGAGCTCGGGCGCGTTTGCTCCCCGGTCGCCCTACGGGCGGCCACCCTCCACAACACGTCGCTCCGCCGCGAGCGGCAGCCCGTCCCGAGGCACGAGCGGCCTCCGGTGGCCCACGCCGGCTTCGTACCCTGCGGGCAGCTCGAACCGGAGCTCCTGCATCAGCGCGGCCAGCATCAGCTTCATCTGCAGCAGGGCGGTCCGCTCGCCGATGCACTTGCGCATGCCGAGCCCGAACGGAAGGAACGCCGCCTGCGGGCGCTCCTCGTGCCACGGCGAACCCGGCTCGAAGCGCTCCGGCAGGAACTCCTCCGGACGCTTCCAGCACCGCGGGAGCCGCTGCATCACATACGGGCTGACGAGCACCTCGCTCCCGGCGCTCACCACGTACGGCCCGTGGCGGAGCTCCCGCCGCGCCTCGCGCACCAGCACCCAGACCGGCGGGTGCAGCCGCAACACCTCCATCACCACCGCGGACAGGAGCGGGGCGCGCTCCACCTCCGCGGCCCGCATCGCGACGGCGTCGAGCTCTTCCTCCAGCCGCCGCCGCACGTCCGGGCGCCGCGCGAGCTCGTGAAGCGCCCACGCCGTCGCCGCGGCCGTCGGCACGTGGGTCACCAGCATCATCACGATCTCGTCGATCATGGCCTGCTCGTCGATCTGCCCGGCGTCCACGGCGCGCACGAGCGGGTCGAGCAGGTCGACGGTCGACGAGCTCCCGCTGGCCCGGCGATGTGCCGCCGCCTCGAGCAGGGCCGACGCGAGCGCCGCCCGGGCCTTTTCGTACGCCGCCTCGTCGTCCGCGGCGTGGCCGAGCCACGCCTCGACCCGGGGCAGCTCGGCCGCGATGGGCTTCACGACCCGCTCGCCCGCGTCCCCGAGGAGCAGCATCGCCGCGCTCCGCAGCGCGACGTCCTCGAGCACCGGCAGCACCGGGCGCACCTCGCCCGCGCGCAGCCGCCCGAGCCCGGCGCGCACGACGCGCAGGGCCCCCTCGGCGCGCGCCAGGACCGCCTCCCGGTGAAACGCCGGCGCGAGCCCCCGCCGCCGGGCGAGGTGCTCGCTCCCCTCCAGGCGGGCCACGCTCCGGGGATATGCGTCCTGCATGCGGTCCGGCGGCGCCTTGTCCACGAAACCTTCCCGGTCCGAGAACACCGCGAGGATCGCTGCCGGATCCGAGAGGACGAAGCACTGCTTCAACCCCAGCCGGACGCGGAAGAAGTCGCCGTAGGCGAGCGCGCCGTCGAGCAGGAAGGCGAGCGGGTCCTCGCGGAACTCCGGCCACGAGCCGTGCAGGGGGTGACCTTTGGGGCCAGGCGGCTGGATCATGTCGCGGTGTCTCCTGAGCGGGAGCCATGCAGAAGGTGGTGTCCTCGCGAGCGCGGCGGCGGGGTGTCCCCCGGGCTCGCCGCGGAGGTGCGGTCAGATCGACGGCTGAGGCGAGATCGAGGGCGCGCGGGCGTTCAGGTAGATCTCCGGATACCCGAAGTCCGAGGGGGCGCGCAGGCTCAGGTACACCGCGGCGTGGCTGAGGTCCGACGGCGCGCGGAGCGTCGGACCCGGCGTCGCGGCGCCGAGGTCGCCGAGCGCGGCGTCCGGCCCGGAGCGCAGGAGCTGCTCGTAGGCGTGCAGGAGATCCCGCTCGGTGCACGAGCAACCCGCCTCGGCGGCGATCGCGAGGATGCGCGCCATGTCGCCGTCGGCCTCCGCCATCTTCGCTGCGAGGACCTCGTCCACCTCGACCTGCGCCAGGAACACGCGCGCCTGGTTCATCGTGCTTGCTCCTGCGTTCATGCCCTCGTCCATGCGGGAAACGCTGGTGTTTGCGATGCGTGCGTTCATGATGCTCTATCCTTTCTCGGCGTCGGCCGAGGCCACGGACGGCGGCGGCGTGCCGCGCGGTCCGCCGTCCCTCAGTGCAGGCGGCGCGCCAGCGCCGAGAAGGCGCGAAATCGCCGGCGTGCACCGCGCCGGCGACGTTCGCTGGGCGCGCCGTCGCGCGAGTTGCGCGAGCGCTCGCGCAAGTTGAGCAGCCGCCCCTCGCCGGGTGTCCCGCGCGCATCGCGAGCGCGTATCCATCCCGGGCGGCGCTGCGGCGCAGGGGAGGTGGGGGCAGGGGAGGGGAGGTGATGTCGTGCACGCCCTGCGGCGGCAGATCCGAGGGGACGGTCCCAGTCCTCGACGGCGACGCCGGTACGCGCCGACGCGCAGGCGAGCACGCGGATTTGCGCCGCCCCACAAGCGGACTGCAACGGAGCTCTCCGCCTGGATGATTGCAGCAGACGATCTTGCGAGTAACGAGCCCGTTACTTCGGCGCCATCGGTAGACAACAATAAGCAGGCGCCGTGACACGCGGGCGACACAAAGATCCTATAGTCTCTGCAGCGCCTTTGCGCCTGCCACCGGCTATTACACGTGAGGCTCCCCATGCCCGATACGTTTGTCGTTCACTCAAGCGCCCTGCCCTCTGCCACCAAGCTCGTAGGTTTCCATGGCACCGAGGGCATCTCGAAGCTCTATCGCTTCGAACTCTATCTGGTGATGACGAACGATGTCGGCCATGATTTTGATATGGCCGCGGCCGTGGGCCAGCCGGTGACCGTCTCCCTGGAGCGGAGCGACGGCGGCGAGCGCTTCGTTCGAAGCGGCGTCCTTGGCAGCATCGAGCTCATCAACGACTTTGCCGGTCGGTGCGTCTTCCGGGCCACCATGATCCCGCGCCTCGCGTTGCTTGCCCTGTCGTTTCACAGCCGTATCTTCACCGAGAAGGCCGTCCCGGCGGTCATCGAGAGCGTCCTTCAAAAGGGCGGCGTCACGGACTGCGCCTTCCACCTCCGGGGCGCATATGCCACCGAAGAGCATATCTGCCAGTACCGCGAGAGCGACTATGCTTTCATCGCCCGATGGATGGAGCGCGAAGGCATCTATTACTACTTCGAGCACGGGGATGGCGGCGAGACGCTGGTGCTGACCGACGACAAGTCGGCCCATCAGCCCCAGGGCGAGAAGCCCGTCCGTTATTACCCGCAGATCAACGTCAACACGGCGAAAGACACCGTCCGCGCCTTCACCTGCCGGCACGGCGCCGTGCCCGGCTCGGTGCGCCTCAAGGACTATAACTACGCCACGCCGGCCGTACCGATCGCCGGGCAGGCGTTGGTCTCCGCGAGCGGCTTCGGCGAAGTCAGCCTGTACGGAGCGCGGTTCTTCTCGTCGGGCGACGGGGAGCGGCTGGCACGGATCAAGGCCGAGAGCCTCTCCGCGACCGGCGTCGTCTACCAGGCGGCAGGCACGGCGGCGATGCTGGTTCCTGGGTTTACCTTCGAGCTCGAGGACCATCCGCGGGCCGCGTTCAACACGAGGTATCTGGCCACCGAGGTCGAGCACTGGGCCAACCAGGCGCCGGACATGCCCGAGCTCCCCGCGCTCATATCGTCCGAAGAAAACTATCGTATCGAGGCCAAGGCCATCGCCGCGACGGTGCAGTTCCGCGCGCCCCACGTCACCGAGTGGCCGCGCATCTACGGCACCGAGCCTGCGGTCGTCGACGGCGCGGCGGCCAGCGAGTACGCGCAGATCGACAGCCATGGTCGCTACCGGATCAAGTTTCACTTCGACGAGAGCGATCTGAGCGGGGGGAAGGCGTCGACCTGGGTCCGGATGCTTCAGCCCCATGGCGGCGGCATCGAGGGCTTCCACTTCCCGCTGCGAGCTGGCACCGAGGTCATGTGCGCCTTCGAGGGAGGCGATCCCGACCGCCCGGCCATCGTCGGGGTCGCGCCCAACGCGCTGACGCCGAGCCCGGTGACGTCGGGAAACAATACGCGGAACGTGATCCAGACGGGCGGGCGGAACCGGCTCGAGATCGAGGACCAGGCCGGGCAAGAGCGGATCACCCTGTCGACGCCCCATGCGAACACCTACATCCGGATGGGGGCGCCCAACGCCGGCGCGACGCTGGAACAGAAGACGAACGGCCACGCTTTCACCTTCATCGGAGGCTCCCAGGAGAGCGTCGTGTGTGGCAACCGAACGACGCTCACCGTGGGCATCTCCGAGAACGTGGTGGGCGGCTTCCGCGTGAGCGCCACCGGGGGATACGCCGGGAACTTCATCGCTGGATACTCCCAGAACGTGATCCTGGGCTATCGCAGGACAAGCATCTTTGGCAGTGAAAAGACGACCGTCCATGGAAACCGACAGACCCTCATCAAGGGGACCCGGACCACGGGGATCAGGGGTGACGACACGACCAGGCTCCTGTCCAACCGCAGCGTCCATGTCACCGGCAACAGCAGCCTGGTCGTCCTTGGGAGGCGTAACACCCGCATCGTAGGCCAAGACACCAGCACTTTTGTCGCCGGGCGAGAGACGACGGTCAACGTACGGAACAGGACGACGATCAACGGCCGCAGCGAGACCCGCGTCACGGGCATCCGGGAGACGGACGTCGTCGGCCGCGACACCAGCCACTTCCGCGCGGGGCGAGTCGCCACGGTTCACGCGGGGGGAAACCTCACGGAGATCACGGGCGGGAGCACCACCAAGATCAACGGCGGAAGCCGGTCTGTGGTCACGGGGCACAGGGCAAGCACCGTCAACGGCACCGCCAACAGCAAGGTGACCGGCCTCTACAAGACCGACATCGGGTCGAGGGTCGAGGTCATCCACGGGACGAAGTACGAGAGGATCAAAGGGCTGGCGTTCAAGAAGGCCCCTCTGGAGAGGAGGGAGTTCAATGTGGCGGAGCTCAAGGCGAAGGGCATCAACGTCAATGCCGAGCTGCACAAGATTCGTGCTCACCTCAACTTGACGAACGCGGATCTGACCATCGTGAAGTGATCCGCCGATCGCGCGTGGAGCAGGTCCGCGCTCATAGCTGAGCCGTACGATCCATCGAGCCCGCTACCCTGGAGTCCGTCGAATGAAAATCGTCAAGCCCATGCGCCTCGGGGTGGTGCCGAGGGTCTTCATGAACCAGCGCACCCCGCACCTGCTCGTCACCACCTTCGTCGGCTTCTCGTACGAAAGGCCGGCCCGGCTGCTCTATGAGCCGACGGTCTGGAATATGGCGATGGAGGAGCTCGGCCAGGATGGCCTCCTCGACGAGTTCAACCCCAAGACCCGGGGCGAGCTCCTCGTCACGGGCCGCTGCTATCCGCCGGGGCGCGTCGCTCGCCCCGCGAGCTCGGTCCGCGTCCAGCTTGGACCCATCGACAAGACCCTCTACGTCGTCGGCGACCGGACGTGGGGTCTGCTCGGCATGTCGGATCCAGCGCCTTTTACCGAGATGCCCGTCACCTGGCGAAACGCCTTCGGCGGAGAGGGATTTGCCAGGAACCCGCTGGGCAAGGGCTGCGGTGACAAGAAAGCGACGCTCCCCAATATCGAGTCGCCAAAGCACCTGATCCACGCGCGCAGCGACTGCCCGACGCCCGCCGGCCTCGACGGCTACGACGTGACCTGGCCCCAGAGGTTCTCCAAGATCGGCACCTGCGACAAGGCGTGGCTCGACGAGTGCTTCCCTGGCTTTGCGCGGGATCTGGACCCAACGATGTTCAACATGGCTCCGGACGACCAGCAGATCGACGGGTTCTGGAGGGGCGACGAGGCGTTCGTGGCCGAGAACATGCACCCCGACAAGCCGCGGATCGAGAGCGCCCTTCCCGGCGTTGCGAGCCGATGCTTCGTCTGCCTCAAGACGAGCGACGGCGTGGTGATCCGCGAGCCCGCCATGAAGCTCGATACGGTGCGTCTGTTCCCGCACCGCGAGCGGGGGGTCGTCCTCTTTCGCGGCGGCCTCGAGATCACCGAGGACGACGCAAAGGACGTGGTGGCCGTGCTGGCCGCCTGCGAACCCATGGGCGCGCCGAGGTCCGCCGCGTATTACCATGACTACCTGACCGCCCGGATCGAGCTGCGAAACACCGATCTCCCGGATGATGAAGATGACATGCTCATGCCCGAGCCCGAGGATCCGGAGGCGCCGCCGCTGCCCGATGACAAGCTCTCCGGGTTTGCGTCAAGGCTCCGAAGGCAGGGGTTTTTGGGAGGTACTCGGGATCGAGCCGTCAAGGGCGCGGCCGCGGTCGCGGCCGGCGCCGGTGTCGCCGCCACCGGTCTACGCGACGCCGGAGCAGCGGAGGACCCCGACGACGCAGCGACCGAGGCAGAGCTCGCCGAGATGGGGATCGATCCCGGGCACCTCGTCGCCGCGGTCGACGAGGACGAGGCGGAGCCAGCCAAAGGCCTCCCGGAGGGCACGGAGGAGCAGGAGAGCCCCGCGTGGCCCGAGGCGGACACCGGGGGAGACCACGAGGCGGACGCTGAGCCGATCGCGTCGACGACCCCGACGGCAGACCCCGCCTCGGCAGACGACGCCGAGGACGCCGAAGGGCTTCGCGAGCATGATGCGTTCGTCGAATGGGGCAAGAAGCAGCTGCGGGACCAGGGCATCGACCCCGAGACGCATGTCGCCCAGGAAGGCCCCACAGGCGACCTTGCGCCCCTCGATGGTTCCGAAGAGGACCTGGTCAACGTGGTCGACAGCAGGACCCGCAGAGGGTTGAAGGTGCACGGGGTGGACGTCGACGCGTTGTTCGCGAAAGCGCGTCAGGACGCCGCCGCGCATCCGAGCGAGGTCTCGGTGTCGCAGGTCCGCGATCGCTTGCGGGAGGCGCTTGAGAGAGAGGGCGTCACGCCGGAGAAGACCGAAGAGCTCGTGTCGACGCTGGACTGGGAAGCGTTCGAGGACCGAGCCGGGGCCGCCGAGGAAGCCGACCTCCACGGCAGCCACAACATCCCGGACGAGGCGCAGGAGGTTGCCCATGCCCTGCCAGAGGAGCCTGCCGGGGATCTCCTGCCAGAGGACGAGGCCTGGGGCGGCGAGCCCGCGGAAGACGAGGCCTGGGGCGGCGAGCCTGCGGAAGACGAGGCCTGGGGCGGCGAGCCTGCGGAAGACGAGGACGTCGCGTTCGCGGAGGGACTGGACGAGAAGGCTGCGCTCTACGCTGAGCTGGGCGAAGACGCGCGGCTGCTCGCGCACCTCTTGCCGGCCTCCGCGCCCCTCGACGGCGAAGAGGCGCTGCGGCTTCGCCACGAGGTGGAAGCCGGGCACAAGGAGGGGCGGAGCTTTGCGGGCTGCGACCTCACGGGCGCCGACCTCTCTCACCTCGACCTCGATGGAGTCGACTTCTCGGGCGCCATGCTCGAGTCGGCCTTTCTCACCGGGAGCACCTTGCGAAAGGCCAAGCTCACAGGAGCCATCCTGGCGCACGCAGACCTGGAGGCCGCGGATCTATCGGAGGCCAAGCTCGATGACGCCAATTTTGGCTCGGCGTGCCTGCGGGACGTGCAGGCGGGAGGCGTCGATTTCGGCGGGTCCGTGCTCGTCAAGGCTGATCTTTCGGGAGCGAATTTGGCCGGCGCCAACCTCTCGCGTGCTGACCTCTCCGAGGCCATTTTCTGCGAGACCAACCTGGAGAACGTCATCGCAGAGAAGGCGACGTTCCAGAGCGTGAACCTCACGGGAGCGACCCTCGTGGGCGCGCGGCTATCGTGGTGCACGTTCAACGACGTGAATGTGATCGAGGTCGATTTCACCGGCGTCGATCTGAGCTCCGCCACCTTCATCGCCGCCAAGGGCGACGGCGCCATCTTCCGGAACGTCATGGCAAAGGACCTCGCGAGCGTGAAGGGCTCGTCCTTCGCCGGTGCAGACTTCGCTGGTGCGACGCTCGCCGGCGCGAACCTGATGGGGACGCGCCTCTCTGGCGCCGACTTCTCTGATGCCGACCTGCGCGGCGCGCTGCTCGACGAGGTCGACTTGACCGAGGCGACCTTGGATCGGGCGAACCTCGTGGAAGCCGTGCTGACCCGAGCCGACCTCACCGGGGCGTCGCTCTACGCCGCTGACCTGAGGCAGGGCATCATGAACCACGCATGCGTCCGTGGGGCCGTATTCGAGAAAGCCAACCTCTTCGGCGTGTGCGCCGACCGAATGGTTGGAGATGACGACACGAGCTTTGACGGCGCCAACCTCAAGCGGATCAGGATGATACCGGCCCAGAGGCAGCATGGATAGGGAAGCGCTGCGCAATCTTGTCGCGCAAGAAGAGGTCGTTTCTGAGCTGGATCTGTCGGGCCTCGACCTTTCGGGTCTCGACCTCTCCGGCGGGATCTTCGAAGATGTCCGCCTCAACGGCGCCAACCTCACGGGCGTCAAGGTGCGCGAAGCGGTTTTTCACCGCTGTGACTTCACGGGCGCAAACCTGAAGGGGCTGGATTTTCACCTCGGAGAGGCCGTGAACTGTACGCTCGCGGGGGCGGTGCTCGCCGACGCCTCGCTGGTTGGCGCAAACTTCTCGGAGGTGGACCTTGAGTCGGCCGATCTGACCGGAGCTGACCTCTCGTCGGGCGGCATCGCCCGAGCCAACCTCAAGAACGCCCGATTCGTCCGTACCAACCTGGCCGACGCCACCGTGTTTCAGGCGGAGGTCGGAGGCGCTGACTTCTCCCAGGCCAACCTGACCAAGGCTGTCTTGTTCCGTCAGGACCTGTCCCAGGCGGTTCTCACGGGCGCCACCCTCGTGGAGGCGATCCTGGTCGAGGTGCGGATGGGGCCCAAGGACCTCCGGCGGATGGACCTCAGCAGGGCGCAGCTCACCAACGCCGACCTGAACGGCTGCGACCTCTCAGGGGCCACGCTGACGCAATGCAGCTTCAAGGGCGCCAACTTGACCGGGGCTCGACTCGATGGAGCCACCGCCCATCTGGCCGCCTTTGTCGAGGCGATCCTGATGAACGCGAGCCTCACCAAGGCCGACCTGAGCCAGGCGCTCTTTGTCGACGCGCGTGTCGGCGCCGCGAACCTCTCCGGCTCGCGGCTCGAGATGAGCGTCTGGCACCGGGCGAGCTGCCAGGGGGCCCGCTTCAGCCAGGCGGACCTGAGCCACGCAGATCTCTCCCACGCCGACGTGTCTTTCGCCGATTTTTCCGGCGCGACGCTCTCGCGCGCGCGGCTGCATCGTGTGACGGACAAGCGCACGATCTGGCCGGCGAGCAAGCTGCTGGCGAGCGGCGAAGACCAGGATCTCAAGGAAGCAGAAGACTGGCAGGCCAACGTTCTTGGGAGGTCTGCCGGCAGCCAACGCACCCCTCACTCGTGAGTGAAACCATGCAGAGCGCAGCAAGAACGAGAAAATACCAGCCGGAAGCTCACGGCGAGCACGGCGCCGTGCTCCGCATCGACGGCTCCGCGTACGTCGTGGAGACCGAGAGCGGCGAGGTCCGCGCGAAGCGCGCGACGAGCTGTATGCTGGAGCCTGCCACCGGAGACCTGGTGCTTCTTGCCACCGTGAACGGAACGCATTACATCCTCGCCGTCCTCGAGCGAGAGGACGGCGCGCCCTCACACATCGTCTCCGAAGGGGATCTCCAAATTCGGTTGCAGAGCGGCTCGCTGGGCATCGCGGCGCCCGACGGTGTACACGTGGTGTCCGGCAAGGACCTCTCGATGGCCGCATCGACCTTCCGTGTTCAGGCCAAGGAGGGGCACGTCGCGCTGGGGGTGTTCTCGCTCGTCAGCCAGAGGGTCCGCGGGGAGGTCGACCGGGCCAAGCTGATCGGCCGGAGCCTCGACTCGGTGCTCGAGCGGCTTTCGCACAGGGTGAAGCGCTCCTACCGCATCGTGGAAGAGGCCGACCATGTGCGCGCCGAGCGCATCGACTATGCGGCCAAGGGCAACCTCGCCATCCACAGCGAGAACGCAAAAATCACCGCGTCGCACCTCGTGAAGATCGATGGCGACCAGATCCAGGTAGGGTGACCGGGTATGTGCTTTGCCATCACCTCGGGCGGTGGGATCGACTTCGGCGCCCCGGACGTCTGCTTGCCGGGGCCCATCCCGTACCCAAACACCGCAAATCGAGCCATGGGGACGTCGGTCGCGTACAAGGTGATCCTGGGAAGGGGCGCCGCCCATACCCTGGCGACCATCGTCCCCATCTCCATGGGCGATAACCCTGGGATTCTCGGCGGCGTCGTTTCCCGTCGCAACATGGGCCCCTCGCGGCGCCTCGTCCCCTATCCCAAGCTGCTGCTCCAGAACAAGCCGGCGGTGCGGCTCGGCGCCACGGGCATCCAGAACCAGATCAACATCAACGGGACGAACATCGTCCCGAGCCAGTTCAAGGTCCTGCTCCTCTGAGGTCCGCGAGAGCGACCCCGACCCCTGCGCTGCTCTGCCCGTTGAGAGACACAAGCATGGCCATCAATGAGCACGCCCGCATCCGCCTGGCGATCATCCAGAGAAAATACGGCCCGCGCCTGGCCCAGGGCACGAGCGGCTTCGACGTGCCCGACCGGCGCGGGCGCTTCAACGCCGATTTCCGGCGGATCCTGGCCGACATCATCGTGCCCACGTTCAAGGCCATCGGCGACGAGCTCGCCGCGTCGGGCCATACCTACCGGATCGAGCATGACGTGGGCGAACAGACCCCCAGCCTCGAGTTTCACATCCTGCTCCGGGGCGTACCGGCGGACGCCAACAACCTGATCCGCCTCTTCTCCAGGGCGGATGCCGAGGGCGATGGAGAGGTGATCGCCGAGGTCAACGTGGGCCAGACCTTGACCGAGCTCACGCGATTCCGGGTGCTGTCTCGGATCACGCAGGATGTCACGGAACAGATGTGCGTGGACGCCATCGAGCACGTCTTCGCCTGCAACGCTCGCTGAGCGCTCAGAGGGGGCTCCGGCTCCTCTGGAGAGCCTGTGGACGTACGGTGCTTGTCGGACGAACGCCTCAGGTTCCGGGGGCGCGCAGGCGACCCCTCGCCGCGTCGTGAGAGTCTGCGCTCCGCAGCTCGCGTTGCCGCGCGAGCTCGCGCTGGAGCGCGGCAGCGAGGCTCCGGTTCTCGGCGAGCCGCTTTGCCCAGACCCGTTTCAGCCGCATCCACAACGTACGGCGGATACCGAGCGAATCGAGCGCGGCGGCGAGCTGGCCGCGCTCGGCCGCCACGGTGAGCCGCGCGTAGTGGGCGAGCTCGAAGGGCCCGCGGTGCGCCTCCCATTCCTTGATATACGCGGCGTCATAGGCGTCGCGGAGCGCGTGCCCGCCGCGCGTGTCCTCATCCGTCATCGCGCCGCTCCAGCGCCGCTCGATCTCGGCGAAGCGCGCCTCGGAGAGCCCATGCGCGCCCAGCACGTCGGCCCGCGACGCGCGCCGCGCGGAGAGCTGCGCCGCGACGGTCGCATAACGCTCCACGCTGAGGTTCACCGGGTCCGCCGGGGTCGCCGGGTCCGTCGGCGGGGCGGGCGACGCCTTCGCCTGAGGGATGGCGTTGAGGGGCGGTGGCGAGGGTGCAGGCGGCGTGTTCGGCGTGTGCAGCGTGGGCGGTGCGCTCGGCGCCGGCGGAGCGCTCGGCGGGGGCGGCGCGCTCGGCGGGGGCGGCGCGCTCGGCGGGAGGGGCGCGCTCGGCGGGAGGGGCGCGCTCGCGGCTGACGCGCTCTCGATCGACCACGGCGCGCCGAGAATGAGGGCAGGCCCTGCCAGGCGCCAATCCGAGGTGGGCCTCGGGGTCGCAGGAAAGGGCAGCGCCGCGGACGCGGACGCGCGGGCGTCGTCGTCCGTGGACAACGCGAGCGTGGAGAGCGTCATCGGCGCGGAGGGCGTCATCGGCGCGGAGGGCGTCATCGGCGCGGAGGGCGTCATCGGCGCGGAGGGCGTCATCGGCGCGGAGGGCGGCAGCCTCGCGCTCGCGCCATGCGGGGCCGAAGAGCGCTCGAAGGGAAGCGCGAGCCGCGCGCTCGCCGCCGTGTCCTCGTCCGGTCCAAGCGCCACCGTCGCCGTGTGCGGAGCTCGCGCAGCCTCGAACGGGATCACCGCGCGTCCCATGGTCGCCAGCGCCTCGCCTGGGTCCATGGCGACCGTCTCCACGGGCCGCGGCCGGCTCTCTGGTTCCTCGACCATGACGATGGTGCCGGCCGGCCCGCGCTGCGAGACAGGCGGCGCCGCCGCCTCCGCCCGCCTCGCGCTGGGCGGAGGCGCCCACGCGATGGGAGCGCCGTCGATCTCGACGCCCGAGACGATGCGCACCGCCGAGAGCGCACCCGCGTGGGGGAGCGGCAAGCTCCGCCGCCAGACGACGGTGCACCGCTCCTCGTCGCCGTCGATGTGCAGCGTGTCGGCGACGAGGTCGAGGCGCGTCCCCTCCGTCACCCCGAAGCCGCCGAGGCCGTGGATCCGCGCCGCGCCGCGCGCGCCGGGCAGCCGCATGGAGACGCGCGGCAAGCCAGGGTGGAGGCCTTCGAGGAGGATCCACTCGTCGCCGCGCAGGTGATCGATCTGCTGGCACCCGGGCGCCGCCTGGAAGTAGCCCCAGTCGAAGCCGTCGGGGATCTCGGCGATCGGCGCCTCCAGCGCCTTCCGCGGCGTCGAACCGAGCCGCCGCCTGCGCGCCGGCAGCGCGCGCGCGACCGGCCCGAAGCACGCCGGGCGGCATGGGTCTCTCGGATCGAGGATGTTCGCCGCGGCAGGGTCAGGGCCCCGCCCGAACGGATTCTCCTGCCCGTCCGCCCCGCTCGTGGCGCGGTCGCAGGTCATGGGCATCCGCTCGAAGCCGTCGGGATTGCGGACGAGGAGCTGCCGGTCGAGGAGGACACGCCTGCCGTCGGCGATCGCGAGCCGCACGGGCATCGATTGCACCCTCGTCCCGCGCGGCGCGTGCGCGTGCCCCGTGAACGTGACGTCGGCGCGGCCGAGGTAGGGGGCGAGGTCGCTCGCGAAGCGGATACCCCGGATCGGGTTATTGCCGTGGTGTACCTCCGCGCGGACGATCGGCTGCGGCTCGGCGAGCGGCATCGTCGCATCCGGGGCGAAGGCAAAGGTCGCCTTGACGATCGCGGTGAGGTAAAGCTGTCCCTGGGCCGTGCGCCACGCAATGGCGGTCGCGGCCGTTCCGGGCAGCGCTATCACGGCGTCGCTGGGCAGGGCGGACTCAAGCATACCAGCGCACTCTCTATCATGGGGAGGGCGCCGGGGTTCGTGACGCCTCCGCGACAGCGACGTCAGGATCTCTTACCCAGACGGGGCATCGACGATGCGACCGCGCGGCAGGCGGGGCGGCGTGGCCACCCGTTCATCTTGGCTCCGCCGGCGCGGCGGTCTAGTGTGGTCCAATGCAGCTGCGCCCTTACCGCATCGATGTACCCCAGGCGACGCTCGACGACCTCCGCCGGCGCCTCGAGGCGACCCGCTTCCCGGATCCGCTGCCCGACGGGGGATGGGCCCACGGCGCCGACGTGGCGTATGTGCGCGAGCTCTGTGAGCACTGGAGAGCTCGTTACGACTGGCGCGCTCACGAGGCGGCGCTCAACCAGATCCCGCAGTACCTCTGCGAGGTCGATGGAGTCGACCTCCACTTCTGGCACGTGCGCGGTAAGGGACCCGATCCGCTCCCGCTCCTCCTCATCCACGGATGGCCCGGATCGATGATGGAGTTTCACCACCTGATCGGCCCGCTCACGGACCCGGCCGCTCACGGCGGCGACCCGGCCGACGTGTTCGACGTGGTGATCCCGGCGCTGCCGGGGTACGGGTTCGGCGGCAAGCCACGCGAGCCCGGGTGGGATATCCGCCGGGTGGCGGCGGCCTTCGACCGGCTGATGGTGGAGGCGCTGGGCTACCGGCGCTACGGCGCGCAGGGCGGCGACTGGGGCGCCATGGTGAGCGCGCGGCTCGGAGCGGCGCACGCCGAGCACCTGATCGGCGTCCACCTGAACATGGTGCTGGGGACGCCGCCCCCGGGGGAGCTCACCGAGGAGTCGAAGCGCGCGATGGCCCGCATGGCGGCGTTCCAGTCCGAGGAGACCGCGTACAGCCAGCTGCAGGGGAGCAAGCCGATGTCGCTCGCCATCGCGCAGGCCGACTCGCCGGCGGGGATCCTCGCGTGGATCGTCGAGAAGTTCCGCACCTGGAGCGATTGCGGCGGGGACGTCGAGCGGGTCTTCTCGCGGGATCAGCTGCTCACGAACGCGATGTTCTACTGGGCGCCGAACAGCATCGCGAGCGCGGCCAACCTCTATTACGAGACCGTCCGCAACGGGGGCATCCCGCCCTACCTGTTCGACAGGATCGAGGCGCCGACGGCCGTTGCCGACTTCCCCAGGGAGATCTACCGCGCGCCGCGCGCGTGGATCGAGCGCAGCGCCAACCTGGTGCGGTGGACGGAGATGCCGCGAGGCGGGCACTTCGCGGCCCTCGAGACGCCAGAGCTCCTCCTCGAGGACGTGCGCGGCTTCTTCCGATCGCTGCGCGCGAGCCAGGCCGCCTGAGCCGCCGCCCGCGGGCGAGGGCGGGCGGATCGACCACGAGGGCGGGGAAGCCGGTCATTCACACATCGGCGGCGACGGCGAGAAGCACTCTCCGCTGGCATTGCAGTACGTCCTGCCGCATTTGAGCTTCGGCTTCGCGTTGGGCAGCGGGCCGCCCACGCTGGGGGTTGGCTTCTTCGCCTGTCCCGCGGTGCCGGCGGCCGGCGCGGCAGCAGCGCTGGCGGATGGCGTGGCGCTGGCGGATGGCGTGGCGGTGACGGGCGCGGCGCTGGCGGCCGGCGCGGGGCTCGACGGCGGCGCGGCGCTGGCGGCCGGCGCGGGGCTCGGCGGCGGCGCGGCAGCCCCCGGCGCCGTCGCGGCGCCCGGCGCCTCCGGCGAGGCCGCGCGCTCGTTCAGCGGCGCCTCGGACCGACCACAGCCGGAGATCGCTCCCGCCACGAGCCCCAGGACGACGGCTGCCGCGCGCGCTCGACGGGTCGTCATCACCTCACCGGTGGCCCCGGGCCCACGCGAGATCGCTCTGCCCGGCCGCGATCGCGTCCATCCACGCCGTGAGCCCCGGATAGGCCGCCTTCACCTGCTGGGCATACCCGGCGAACGCCCCGGGATCGCGCGCCGCGACGAGCTCCGCCGCGAGGCCGTACGCCTCGGGCGCGAACACCCCGCCGAGCACGCCGAGCAACGCGGGATCGACGGCGTCGAGCTCCTCCGGGCCGTGGATCAGGTACTTCACGAGCCTCGGATACCGCAGCGGATCCCCCGGGTCGGCGGGCGGCGCGAGCCGGCTCGGATCGGGCGGCGGCACGCGGAGCCAGCGCCCGAACGAGCCCGCCGCCTCGACCTCGGGACGGAGCGCGGCGAGCGACGCGCGCTCCACGTCCGTGGGCTCCCGGAAGGACAGGCGCCCGCGGCCGCTCTCGGCGATGTGCGGCGGCGCCCCGTAGAGCAGCACGCCGTCCACCGCGCCCGCCGAGAGGTCGTCCGGGAGGAGCTCGGAGACCTCCACGAGGAGCCGGCGGACCTCGCCGGCCCGGAGACGGAAGCTCGGCGCCGAGAGCTCGGGATCCACCACGGCCGTGGGCGCCTCCTCGAAGAACGGCTCCGCCTCGCCCGGCCGCCACAGCCGGAGGCCGATCGCGCCCCGCAGCGCCGCGGGCGACGGCAGCGGCAGCCGCAGGAGCGAGGCGCCCGGAGGAGCGCTGCCGATCGTGATGCCCACGTACACCGGAAAGCCGAGCACGTACTCCGGCTCCACGTCGACGCCGACGAGCGACGGGCCCGGAGGCGCGATGTCCGCGGCGCTCACTTCCACGCGAGCCCCTTGTTGTCCTCGAGGTGCACCCGCCGCACCTCCTTGAGGTGCCTGCCGCAGACGTCCATGCCGGTCTTCCCCGACGTCCCGGGGATGAGGTTGCGCTTGTCGTCCAGCATCCAGTTGGGCCTGTAGTTCATGCAGCAGGTCCTGTCGCGCGGCGCGCGGAAATCGAAGTAGCCGCACTTGTGCGGCATGCCGAACGCGTGGACGAGCTCGTGCACGATGGTCCCGAGGATACGCTGGCGGTAGTCCGCCTTCGGCTGGCCGGTGATCTCGTCGCGGTAGGCCCGGTGGTGCGTGAACATGATGGTCCGGCCGGCGAAGTACTCCTTGCCTTTGGCCGTCGCCGTGGGGCTGATGCCGGCGGTGTAGAAGGCCCCGGGGTTGAACACCTTGACCTTCACCTTGGCGGCCATCCCGTAGCCGCCGGGGGTCACGGCGCCGCCCTTCTTCCGGTGCCTGGGCGAGTAGTTGAACCGCACCTTGTAGGCGTGCGCGAGCGACCCGTCGCCCGCCGTGAACTCCGGCTGGGCGTCGTGCTCCACGATCCAGCAGCGCGTGATCGGCCCCGCCGCCGTCGTCTCGGTCTGGACGCTGAACAGGTTGAAGCTGACGGTGTCCGAGCCGGAGGTGAGCTCTGCGAAATTCACGTCGGGGAACGTCCCCGGAACCTCGAAGTACTCGGACAGGTTCGCGCCCGCGCCGCCGCTCTTCAGCTCGGCGTCCCCCTCGAAGACCTTGTCGCCCTTCTTGCTCGGCAAAGGGTGCGGCTCCATCGCGGAGATGACGCAGAACCAGCCGGGCTTCGCCTTGTTCGTGAAGACCTTGTCGACGTAGGCGACACACTCGGTCTCGAGGTCCTCGTCCTTGGGGGCCATGTGCGGCTGGTCCGCGACCTCCCGCTCCGGCTCGCAGTCGAGCTGGACGCAGCACGGCTCGAACGGGACGGGCACCTCGTCCATCGGCAGGGCGAACGCGCCCTTCATGCGGATCGACTCGACCCGGATCCGGTGCCACAGGGTCATGATGCCGGTCTGGGCGCCGAACCCTTCCACCTGCGTCGCAGAGTCGATGTCCGCCCGGACGATGAAGTTGTCCCCCGCCGTGTCGGGGCAGTGGAAGACGACCTTGCTCTCGTCGCCCACGATCGTCGTCTTCGCCTCGGCGGCCGCCGCGGACGCGAGCGCGAAGCCGGAGACCGCCTCCCAGGGTGGGCTCTTCGCGGGTTTGCCCTCGTTGTCGCCCGCGCGCGAGCCCTGGTGGTTGCCGGCGGCGTCGTAGTCCTTCTTGTCGACGTACTGCCCCCACGCGGCGTGAAAGCCGGGGTCGTCGTTGGTCGGGTCGTCCGGCTCGACGACCGTCCACCGGATCTTCGCGTCGGCGGGGAGCTTCCCCCGCTGGACCTTCACCTTGGCGGTGAGCTGGATTACCTGTTTGTCCTTGGCCCAGCCCCCGGCGAGGTCGCTGTTGAGGTACACCCGGCCGAGGTCGTCCTGGCTCGTGTATCCGGGCCGCGCCTCGGCGCGCTTCACCCCCGGCGCGCCCGGCGAGACGGGCGCGTGGAGCCCGAGGATCTCCGTGATGGAGACGAGCACGGTGTTCGGCACGCGCAGCGTCGCGCGCGCCTTCTCCCCCTCGGCGACGCGGGGCACGGGCGCCGCGCCCGGCGCGGCGGGCACCTCGCGCGTGAAGACGTCGCAGCGCAGGAGCGGACCTCCGCCGAGCTCGTGGACCTGGGTCGGGTAGGGGCTGCCCAGGCTGCCCGTCACCGCGCCGAGGCGCTTCGAGCCGGCGTCGCCCTGATCGTCCCAGATCTCGACGGCCACCGGGATCGACCCGGCCGCGGCGACCTCGAGCTTCCACGGGATCACCTCCGCCGTCAGGTCGAGCTCCTTGGCGCCGGCCGGGATCGGCTTGCTGCGGCCGAAGCGCCGCCCGGCGATGAAGCCGAGCGCGTACGGCCGCTTCGCGCCGGCGAGCCACCCGTCGATGCCGAGGACCTTCTGGAGGGTGATCGTGACCGCGGCCGTCTGTGCCATCGTTCCTTCTCGTCCTCGTCAGGCCCCGTCGTGGCGCTTCAGCAGCTTCGCGCGCGTCGCGTCGTCGACGACCCCGGTGGGCGTGAGGCCCGACGCCGACTGGTACCACGCCACCGCATTGGCGAGCTCGGGCCCGTCCTGGCCGTCGACCTCGCGCGAGAAATAGCCGAGGTTCTTGAGGCGACCCTGGACGCCGCTCGCGGCCTCGATCGGATCGAGGTGCCCGAGCTTCAGCGCCCAGGTGACCCCGCCGGCGCGCGCCACCTCGTTGCCGGGCGTGTCCGGCCAGGCCGCGAGCTCGGCGTCCTCCAGGTCGGCCGGGATGGGGTGCTCGATGGGGCTCTTGCCGTCCGTCGTGCCCGAGGCGACCACGTCGCGGTACTTCAGCTCGTACGCGAACGGCTCCTCGACCTCGAGGAGGACACGGAGCACCGTCTTCGGCACCTTGACCGTGAAGACGTGGTTCCCGCCCGTCGAGACCTCGACCTGCTTCGGCGCCATGTCGGGGATGACGAGGACGTCGCCCGGATAGATGAGGTTCGGGTTGGGGCGCCGCTTCTTGAACTCGGCGTTGTCAGGGTGGTTGTAAATGACCCGCCAGTCGGAGAAGCCGTACTTCGGGGCGATGCTCGACAGGCACTCTCCCTGCTTCACGACATGCTGGTGGGGCATAGGCGAAATCCGAAGCGAACCGGCGAGCATCGTACCCGCCCCCCGGGATTCCTTCAAGCGGCGCGAGGCGCCCGCACGCGCGGCCTGCGCCTGCGCGCCCCCTCGACGGTCCACGCGTTCTCCGCGCCCCCGGCTCCCCGTCCCGCGCCCCCGGCGCCCCCCGCCCCGTACGCTCCGCGCTCCTCCCGCCGCGCGGGTGGGGGCCGGCGAGGGCCGGAAGCGTCGCGGGAGGACAGCACCTTTCCCGCCGGTTAATGCCTGGTTTCAGGCGCAAGACATCGCCAGTCGGCGTCGCTACCGCCTTGCGGGGCCGCGTGTCTCCATAATACTTGCTCGTCGCACGGCCGCGCGCGCCTCGCGGGCGCGAGCGCGGCGGCCGGCAGAGGCGGGCCATGGACAACGCGATTCCGCTCGCGAGTCCGAGACCGACCCGCAGCGGAGGCGCGTGAAGGCCGCGATGCTCGCGGGCGCGATCTTCAATCGCGCGGCGGACATCTTCACCAAGCTCGTCGAGATCCAGGAGCTCGGCGTGGCCATCGACGCCGACAACGCGCTCATGCGCGAGTGCGGAGAGCACCTCATGGAGGCGCTGACGCTCGGGAAGATGGTGCTCCATCGCAGCGGCGAGGAGGGGCTCGACGAGCTCTGGGGAGAGCCGTTCAAGGCGTTCTCCTACCCGATCGAGGCGTTCTACAACAGCCGGTACGTCAAGATCGCGCAGAGCATGCGGGCCATCGACGGCATCCGCGACGAGATGATCGCCACCTTCGCGGATCTGCCGGTGTTCTCCGGGGTAGACCGCGTGGTCCACGAGTTTTCGCACGCGGCCAAGGTCAAGTGCGAGACGCTGCGCACGGACGCCGAGATCTTCGATGTCTGGACGTCCTTCGTCGTCGCGGCGGAGAAGCTCGCCGCGTTCCGGCCGCTGCTCGGCGCGGAGGCGCCGCCGGCCACCCGGGAGCAGGCGGCCCAGGGCGTCGAGCTGATCGTCCGCGGTAAAAACGTGATCTCGTACATCACCCGCGCGCGTGTGCCGATGCCCAAGACCACCGCCGAGTTCATCGAGCGCTGCGCGCGTTACCGCGAAATGTGCGCCGTCGCACCCGCGTCGGCGCCCGCGCGCAGCGTCGCCTGAGGCGGCCGGAGCCGCGGTGTACGGCGGCGCTGCGGGCGGCAGCGCTCGCGCGGTGGAGCGCGGTGGAGCGCGGCCGCCGTGCCGCGCCGACCTGGCGGAGTGGTGCTAGGGTCGCCGCATGAACCGCCTGCGCACGACCTCCGCTGTGTTGATGACGCTCCCGCTGCTCGCGGCGTGCAGCGCGCCCCCGGCGAAGCCGCCGGAGGGGCCCGCCGCGGCCGCCTCACCCGCGCCCGCCGCGACGGCCCCGTCGGCCCCGTCGGCCACGTCGAGAGGAGGCCTGAGCTACCCCGAGGCCGCGCGGCGGCCGGTCACGAACGACTATCATGGCACCAAGGTCGTCGACGAGTACCAGTGGCTCGAGGACGGGCGCGCCCCCGAGGTCCAGCGCTGGGTCGCGGAGCAGAACCGCGTCACGCGCGGCTACCTCGACGCGGCCCCGATGCGGCCGGCGATCCGGGAGCGCGTGAAGGAGATCCTGTCGGCGACCTCCGCGAGCCACTTCTCGCTCGACGAGGCCGGCGGACAGCTCTTCGCCCTCAAGACCCAGCCGCCGAAGCAGCAGCCGTCCCTCGTCGTCCTGAAATCGGCGAGCGAGCCCGCCTCGGAGCGGATCCTCGTCGATCCGAACGTCATCGACCCGCAGGGGCGCACCACCATCGACTGGTTCGTCCCCTCGCGCGACGGCAAGAAGGTCGCCGTCTCGATGTCCGAGGGCGGGAGCGAGAACGGCACCGTGCGCGTCTACGACGTCGCGACCGGCAAGGAGACGGGCGACACCGTGCCTTACGCGCACAGCGGCACGGCCGGCGGCAGCCTCGCGTGGCGCGGCGACGGCAAGGGGTTCTACTTCACCCGCCACCCGCGCCCCGGCGAGCGCCCGCCGGAGGACATGGGCTTCTACCAGCAGATCTACTTCCACGCGCTCGGCACGCCGGAGAAGGAAGACACCTACTCGCTCGGCAAGGATTTCCCCCGCATCGCCGAGGTGGAGCTCACGACGAGCGAGAGCGGCAGGCTCGTGCACGCGAGCGTGCAGAACGGCGACGGCGGCGAGTACTGGCATTACCTGCTCGACGCGGCGGGCAAGTGGACGCGCTTCGCCGATCTGCCCGACAAGGTCGTCGGGGCGAAGTTCGGCAGCGACGATCGGCTTTACGTGCTGTCGCTGAAGGACGCGCCGCGCGGCAAGGTGCTGCGCCTGCCCGCGGGCAAGCCCGACCTCGCGAAGGCCGAGCTCGTGGTGCCCGAGAGCGCGTCGGTGATCCAGGATTTCATGCCCACGGCGGGGCGGCTCTACACGCGGGATCTGCTCGGCGGCCCGTCGCAGGTCCGCGTGTTCGATCTCAAGGGCAAGGCGCTCGGGATGGTGCCGATCCCGCCGATCTCCTCGGTGCGGCAGCTCGTGCGCACGACCGGCGACGACGCGCTGCTCCGGGTCGTGAGCTACACCGAGCCGCCGGCCTGGCACACGTACTCGGCCAGGGACGGCAAGCTGGCGAAGACGCCGCTCGCGGTGACGTCCCCCGTGTCGTACGCCGATGTGGAGGTGGTGCGCGAGTCGTGCACCTCCAAGGATGGGACGAAGGTGCCGATCAACATCCTCCGGCGGAGAGGGGCGGCGCTCGACGGGACCGCGCCGGCGCTGCTCACGGGGTACGGGGGGTACGGCCTCAGCATCGCGCCGGGCTTCAACCCGCTCTGGCGGCTGTGGTTCGATCACGGCGGCGTGTTCGCGGTCGCCAACCTGCGGGGCGGGGGCGAGTTCGGCGAGGCGTGGCACCACGGCGGCAATCTCACGAAGAAGCAGAACGTCTTCGACGATTTCGCGGCGTGCGCGAGGCACCTCGTCGACGGGCGTTACGCGAGCCCGGCGAAGCTCGCCATCCTCGGCGGCTCGAACGGCGGCCTGCTGATGGGGGCGCAGCTCACGCAGCACCCGGAGATGTACAAGGCCGTGGTGTCGCTCGTGGGCATCCACGACATGCTGCGGGTGGAGCTCACGACGAACGGGGCGTTCAACGTGACCGAGTTCGGCACGGTGAAGGACCCCGAGCTGTTCAAGGCGCTTTACGCCTACTCGCCGTACCACAACGTCAAGCCGGGGACGGCGTACCCGGCGACGCTGTTCATGACGGGGGCGAACGACGCGCGGGTGGATCCCTTCCACTCCCGGAAGATGGCGGCGCGGATGCAGGCGGCGACCTCGGGGACGGCGCCCATCCTGCTGCGGGCGAGCGACGCGACGGGGCATGGAATCGGGACGCCGCTCTCCGAGGAGATCGAGCAGCAGACAGACATGTTCACGTTCCTCTTCAAGGAACTCGGGATCGAGTACCGGACAGGGAAGGATCAGGGGGCGCGTTAGCCAGCGCCTCGCCGGCCGGGCTCTCCGGGGCTCCTGCGCGCGCTCGCGGCGGAGCCTCAGGCGTTGAGGCTGGCGAGCGCCTCGGCGATGCGCGGATCGGGCGGCTCGGGTTATCCCGGCGCCGGCGCCGGCACCAGCGCGATCGCCTTTTCCGGGCAAGCGACGACGCAGAGACCACAGGCCTGGCACTGCGCCGCGTTGGGCGTGTAGGCCGTCTTCCGGCCGTGGACGAGCACCTTGAGCTTGCCGCGCAGCGAGAGGGCCTCGAAGTCGGCGCTCTCGATGCGGGCGACCTCGAAGACCTGGTAAGGACAGACCTCGACGCAATCGCCCTTCGCCTCGCACCGGTTCCGGTTCACCACCGGCCGGAACGCGCCCGGCTCGGCCCGGCAACGATCGCCCGGCCGATCCGGGTGCGAGGCCGCGCGCCGCGCCTTCTCCTTGTTCAACGACTCCGCCATCTTCCTCGACTCCCTCCGCCGCCGTCCCACCCTCGCCCGATCACGCCGCTCAGAAGCAGCTCGTGCGGGGCTCGAAGCGCGCGGCGTAGTTCGCGCCGAGGTTGCTGTCCCATTCGCCGTGAGACTCCGCGGCCAGCTCGATGTCCCAGGCGTTCATGTCGCCGTACTCGTTGTAAGCCCAGAAGAAGAGCTCCTGCTCGGTCGGCGTCGGCCCGTTGCAGACCCACCTCCCGCTGGAGCCGGGCGGGAGCTGCACGCCGCCGCAGACGGACGGGGTGGCGCTGCTGTAGGGGGACGGCGAGCACCACGCGCAGTCGCGGGGCGCGTTGCTGGCGAAGACATAGGCGTCGTCGTGGGCGCCCGCGCTCGCCGGGAGGAGCACATCCTGGCCGTTCAGCCGGATATAGATCGCAATCTCGTGGTCCGGGTACGAGTCGCGCAGGTAACCGCGGTAGGCCACGGTCAGGTTCGCGCAGTCCTCCCGCACCGGGTCCTGGATGATCTCGAACGGGCCGGTGTGCACCGTCGTCGTCGGGCCGCAGACGTTGTAGCTCGGCGGGTAGTTCGAGGCGGCGCCCTCCCGGGGCACGGCGGCCAGCGCGAGCGAGAGCGGGAGAGCTGCGGCGAGCGTCTTGCGGAACATCGGTGGACCTCCAGGGGAGCCGGCGCCGCGCGCGGCCCGGCAGGAGGGGCTACCAGCTCCACCCCGGCCGGTCAATGCGGCGGGCTGCCTCGCTCGCTGCGCGCGGAGGGCGAGGCGAAGTCAGCCGGAAGATTGCGCGCGGGCGTTCGGGTCGGGGGCGACTCCCCCCTCGTGAAGCCGGTGCACCACGAAAAGATCAATGAAGTCATGGGGCGATACGACGAGACGCCCCCCGGCGGGGGACGGGATACTGCTGGCCGGCTTGACGGGCGCGGAGGGCGCGGTGAGCCTCGAGGGCGGACGCGCTTGGCAAAAGGAGCTTGGAGATGAGGTGCAGACTGCGTGGGGGGGCAGCGTGGGTCGGGGTCTGGGCCGCGATCGCGCTTGGCAGCGGCTGCGAGCGCGCCGATCCGCAGGAGCCCGGAAAGGGCGGGGCAGGGGGCGGGGGCGCCGCGGAAAGCGGCGGTGCAGCAGGAGGTGGCGGCGCGGGCGGAGGGGACGGCGCGGCGGGCGGCGGCGCAGGCGGAGGGGACGGCGCGGCGGGCGGCGGCGCAGGCGGAGGGGACGGCGCGGCGGGCGGCGGCGCGGGCGGAGGGGACGGCGCGGCGGGCGGCGGCGGCGCGGGCGGAGGTGGGTCCGGCGAAGCGCCGTCGGCGCCCCGGAGCTGCACCTCGGGCGACACGGAGCTGCGCTGCGGACCGGAGGGGCGCAGCTGCTGCGAGAGCACGCTCGTGCCCGGGGGAACGTTCCTGCGGAGCTTCGATGGAGAGGAGTTCACGGATGACTCCAATCCTGCGACGGTGAGCGACTTCCTCCTGGACACCTTCGAGATCACGGTGGGGCGGTTTCGCGCGTTCGTGGACGCGGGACAAGGCACCCAGGTGAACCCGCCAGCCATGGACGCAGGCGCGCACCCGAAGATCCCCGGGATGGGCTGGGATACCAACTGGCTCTACTTGCTCGCGGCGGACACCGCGGAGCTGAAAGCTGCGCTGCATTGCCGCCCGGACCGCTCGACGTGGACCGATGAGGTCGGCGCGAACGAGAGCCTGCCGCTCGGGTGCATCACGTACCTGGAGGCGCTCGCGTTCTGCGCGTGGGACGGGGGACGCCTTCCGACAGAGGCGGAGTGGAACTACGCGGCAGCCGGCGGGGACGAGCAGCGGGTGTACCCATGGGGGCGAGAGCTCGGCAGCGGCGATGGCGCCGGGCGGTGGGGCCACCAGAACCTCGCTGGAGGCGTCTCGGAGATGGTGATCGACTACAAGGGCGACTACCCGAATCCGTGCATCGACTGCGCGAAGACGGTGCCTCACCCGGACGGCTGGTACCTGAGCGTCCGCGGTGGCCTGTACGAAATCGACCTCCATGTCGCCAAGCGCTCCTCGTACCGCGTCCCGGGCCGCCTGCCGAGCATGGGCGCTCGGTGCGCGAGGAACGCACCGCCGGCGAGGTGAAGCGAGCCCGCGTCCGCCCGTGCGCGGCTCGGTCCGATCGGGAGCGCCTTCACGGCGAGGGTTTGCGGCCGCCGGCGGGCTCCGCGCCCACCGCGGCCGCCGGCGCGCCCGCAGCCGTCGCGGGCGTGGCCGCAGCCGCCGCGGGCGTGGCCGCCTCGGCCGCCGCGGCGGCCACGCCCGCGACGATGCCCTCCCAGTGGCTGCCCTTCCACAGCACCTTGCCGCAGCGCTCGCAGCGCCAGAACTCGTCGTAACGTTCGGCCACCACCGCCGGCACCGCGCCGCGCACCCCCTCGCGCGGCGCGGCCGCCAGCGCGCCGCCGCACGCCATGCAGCGCGGATCCCGCACGGGCAGGCCGAGCTCCCGCAGCACGAAGCCGGCCTGCTCCATCGGCCGGAGCCCGCGGGGCACGTAGAGGCCGCGGACCGCCGCGGTGCGCAGCGGACGGCGCTCGAACACGCCCGCGTCCGAGCTCAGCAGCACCCGGCCGGTCTCCTGGGCGCGGCGAACGAGCTCGCCGTCGTCGATGCCGTGCTCGAAGGCCGCGTCGTAGCCGGCGCCGCGCAGCCAGCGCGAGAGGCCGCCGAGCATCGCGTCGCACAGGAAGCTCGGCGCCGCCGGCTCCCCCGTCGCGCCCTCCGCCTCGCCGCCCGCCCCCGCCACGAGCACGCCCATGCGCTCAGGATGGCGCCTCCGCGGACGGCGGCAAGCAGGGACGGCGGCAGGCCGCGGCACCGCCGGCCGCAGCGGCGCGCCCGCGGCGGCGAGCGGCGGCGCCGGGAGGGAGGGCGCCGGCCACCTCCACCGGGGCCGACGAGGAGCACAAGCACAAGGGCCGGCGCTGAACCCGTCGCCGTGCGGTAGAGTGATCCTGGAGGAGTCGCGATGTCGATCACGCTTGCGAGGTGTTCCTGCGCCGCTGCCGTCCTCGCCGTCCTGGCGAGCGCGCAGCAGGCTTCGGCCTACTGCCGCTCCAATACCTGCAAGGACGCGAACCTGTGCCTGCAGGACGACCAGCCCGTCGGCGACTGCAAGCCGTTCCGCTGGCCCGGCAACTGCATCGGTTTCGCCGTCCAGGAGGACGCGTCGGACGAGGTCACCTTCAAGCAGATCTCGGACGCGGCCGACATCGCGTTCAGGACATGGCAGGACGCGCCCTGCGGCGCCGGAACCCCGGGCATCCGCGTGCAGAACTTCGGCCCCGTCGCGTGCAGCGAGGTGGAGCTGAACGCAAGGGACGGCAAGACCAGGGTGGTCGACGGGCTCGTTCCGGGCAACGCCAACGTGATCACGTTTCGCGACATGCGCTGGCTCGAGAGCGAGGAGCACGACCCCAGCATGCTCGCGCTCACCACCGTGCAGTTCGACAGGAAGACCGGCGAGATCTGGGGCGCCGACATGGAGATCAACACCGATCTCTTCGACTTCTCCACCGAGGAAGCCGCCCCTCCACCGAAGTTCGATCTGCTCGCCGTCGTCACCCACGAGGCCGGGCACTTCCTCGGGCTCGACCACACGATGGCCGGCGAAGAGGCGACCATGCACTTCAGGTACGATCCGCAGGACGCGAGCGCTTTCCGGTCGCTGCACCCGGACGATATCGCGGGCATCTGTCAGATCTACCCGCCGCGCGATCTCTCGACCGAGGAATGCAACCCGATTCCCCCTCACGGGTTCTCTCCGGAGTGCGCGGAAGACCAGCTGGTGAAGTGCGGCGTGGCGAGAGCCCCGGGCGGCGGCAGGTGGTGGAGCGCTCCGTTCGCCGCCGCCGCCGCCGCGCTCGGCGCCGCCGCCCTCCGCCGGGCCGGCGGGCGCGGCGGTCGGCGCAGCGAGGGCGGCGGGCGCAGCGGGAGCGGCGGACGCGGCGGAGGCGCCGAGGCCGGCTAACGCGCCGCGCCCGGGCCGCTGCGCGTCGAGAGCGCGTAGGCGACCCCCCGCTCCAGCGTCCCCCGGGTGACGATGCCGCCGAGATCGGCCTCGAGCTGGACGAGCGCCTGGGCCACGCTCGGCCTGACCCCGGTGATCACGATCTCGGCCCCGAGCAGCCTCACGCTCCTGGCGGCCCGGATCAGCGCGTCGGTCACCTCCGCCCCGGCCTCGGGCATCCCGGTGACGTCGAGGATGGCGATCCTGGCCTGCTGGTCTGAAATCCCGTGGAGCAGCGCCTCGATCACCAGATCGGCCCGCTCGCGCGTCATCTTGCCGACGAGCGGCACCACGAGCACGCCGGCGGCGATCGGCAGGAGCGGCGTGGAGATCGACCGGAGCGTCTCCTCGCGGACGCGGAACATCTGCTCCTGCAGCCGGAGGTTCTCCTCCTCGGCCCGCACGCGCTCGGTGATGTCCGCCGAGATGCCGCAGACGCCCGTGACCTTGCCCTCGTCGTCGCGGAGGGCGAACTTCGTGGTGATGTACACGCGCGTGCCGTTGGGCCCCTCGAGCTGGTCCTCCAGCACGATCGGCTCGCTGGAGGCCTCGGCCGCGCGGTTCTGCGCGGTGAACCGCGCGAGGGCCTCGTCGGGCACGAAGCCGCGCCCGTCCCGGCCGAGGAGGTCGCTCCGGGGCCTGCCGATCCCCTCCTCGACCCGGCGGTTCGCGACGGTGTAGCGGCCCTCGGTGTCCACCGCGTAGATCAGGAGCGGCGCGTTCTCGATGATGCTCTCCAGCAGCGCGGCGCTCCGGCGCTGCTGCGCCTCGGCCTCCTTGTACGCCGTCACGTCGCGGGTCACCGCCACCACGAAGCTGACCCCGGCCTCGTCCCGGAGCGGCAGGTAGGTGACCTCGATCCAGAGCCGGCGGCCTGTCGCGTGGTCGATGACATAGGGGGTCGCGGGGACCGTGGCCACCTCGCCGGCGGCTGCGCGCCGGAACGCCTCGGCGATCCCCGTCCTCTCGGCTTCGGGGTGCCTGAGGACGTTCTGCACGCCCACCACGTTCTCCCGCCTGGCCTTGAACCACGTACCGCAGATCGCGTTGATCGCGACCACCGTCCCGTCGGTGCGGTGGACGAAGATGGGCATCGGCATCAGGTCGAAGACGGCCTCGAACGGGACGGGGCGCTCGCCCGCGGCGGCCTGCGCCTCGCGCGGCGGCGCGGCTTCGCCGAGCCCGAGCCTGCGCTCGAGCTCCGCGACCCGGGCTCGCAAGCGCGCGTTCTCTGCCCTGAGGGACTCATCGATGTGCGGCGCGTTCATCGTTCCTCGCTCGGCGTGTTCGTCGCGGCGCTCTAGGCTGTCCTGGGGCGCTCCACGCGGAGCTCGGTCCAGGGGGAGGTCTGCTCGGCCAGGGTGCGGTAGGCGAGCGCCGCGGCGCCGACGAGGAAGAGCGCGAGCGCCGCCGGGCCGACGCCGATGTCGCCGGCCGGGCCGAGGGCGCCGAAGACGCTCGCGTGGAACGGGCGGAACAGGACGAGGTGCAGCGCCGCGAGCGCGCCGCCGAGCGCGAGCGCCCACGCGCGGTGGAAGCGCGCGCGCCGGGCGTGGTGGGCGATGACCGTCTCGGAGGAGACGCAGAGGTTGCCTTGCGCGGGCGCGCGGAGCACCCAGGCCTGCGCGGCGTCGCGGTATCCCTTCCCGGCGGCGCTCGGGTCGAGCTCGCGGCGCACGGCGCCGGCGATGTAGATCGCGTCGCCCGGGCGGACCTCGGACACGTAAACGGGCATGCCGCCGCGGCTCGTCGGGACGAAGGTCGTGTCGAGGGAGAGCTTGCCGCTCGCCGGCACGACGCGCACGGCGGCGCCCGACGCGAGCCGGAGGGAGAACGCGCGCGCCCGCGTCTGCCAGGGGCCCAGCGCGGCGCCCGGGCTCGCCTCGCCGCAGTACGGGATCTCGACGGCGATCACCGCGTCATCCGGGGCGGCGTCGTCCGCGGCCACCTCGCCGCGGAGCAGGGCGAACCCCTCGCGCATGGCCGCCGGCGAGGCCGAAGGGCTCCGTGCATACGCGGCGACCCGCGAGCGCCGCCGGTGGTGGAGACAGAGCCCGATCGCGACCGCGACCGCGCCGCCCAGCGCCACCCCCGCGACCCCGTACACGATGAGAAGACTCGCGATGAAACCCATTCCACGAGCCTAGACGGGCGCCCCGGGCGCGTCGAGGTGGCTTGTGCCCGGCGCGCACGGAGTCCACGCGTCCTCGGGCGGCGTGACGTCCATGCTGGCAGTCCGGGAGAGGTGTGAGATGAGCGGGGACCTTGCCGCAGCGAGTCAGCGTAATGGCGCACACGCCTATCGTGGAAGAGCTCGCTCGATCAGGGACCCTGCTGCGTCGTTCCGGGAGGTTCCGCCGCCTTATTCCCGGAGGGAGCCAGAGAGGCTACGGTCTTGCTCGTCTTCAAGAGTGGCAGACGAAAGCAGCCGGCGAGCGGCTCGCCGCGCAGGCGACCTTCTTCAAGACTCCCCTGGTCGATCGCCGCGGAGTGTAGCAGATGGGGCCCTTCGTGAGCCGCGCCCGATGGGGCCGGTCCCTCCGCCAACGGTGTCCGTCGGGCCCAGACCCCTCGCGCCCTTGCGCCGCGGTCGATCCGGTGAAACCTTGCCGTTCGCCAGGGCCACCATGCTTCCGCAAGAGACGCCTCGCCCGGGGCCGGCGCTCGTCGTGCTCATGGGCCTGCAAGGCGCCGGCAAGACCAGCTTCGCTCGCGCGCGATTGCTCGATACCCACGTTCACGTCAGCAAGGACCACTTCTCGAGGCGCGCGAAGAACAAGGATGCGCGCCAGGAGCGGCTCGTCGCAGAGGCGCTCGCGGCCGGCCGCTCGGTCGTCGTGGACAACACGAACCCCACCGCGCTCGTCCGGGCTCCGCTCGTCGCGCTCGGCCGCGTCCACGGCGCGCTGCTCATCGGGTATTGCTTCGACGCTCCGGTGGACGAGTGCCTCGAGCGCAACCGAGCCCGGCAGGGCGCGGCGTGTGTGCCGGACGTGGCCATCTTCGCGACCGCCAAGCGCTTCGAGGTGCCCTCCTTCGCCGAGGGGTTCGACGAGCTCCACGCGGTCCGGCTCGTGACCGGCGCAGGCTTCGAGGTCACCGCCTGGATGGAACCGAGGTGAGCGCCCGCGCGCCTCGTGGCGCTCGCGTCCGGTGGCTCCGTGCTCTCTCGAGTTGAGGTATTGAAAGGATACGGAGTGATACGCTCTCTCAGCTTTCTCAAGTTGAGCGATGCGCTCTCCCGGGTTGTGTCATGAGCTCTCCCGGGTCGAGCCCTGCGCCCTGCGCCGCAGCGCCGCCGGCAGGCGGACGAGCAGCAGCGCGATCCCCGGGAGGAGCACGATCCCCGCGAACAGCAGCAGGGACGACGTGAGCCGCGCGGCGGAAGCCCCCACCGCCGCGTACGTCGCGGCGATGCCCAGGTTGGCCAGCGCCGTCACGGTGAAGAACACGCGCCGGGGCATGCGGCCCGCGCCCGCGACGACGACGGACGCCTCCGCCAGCACCGGCACGCCGCGGAAGAGGAGCAGGAACCAGGGACCGTGCCGCTCGGCGGACCGCGCGAGGCGCTCGAGCTCCGCCGCGCCCACCATCCGCTGCAACGCCGGAGCGCCCGCGCGTGCGCCGAGCAGGTAACCGAGCCCCGCGCTCACCATCATGCCCGCCCAGGTGACGCCCGTCCCCCGCCAGAACCCGAGCAGCGCGCCCGCCGCCGTGTTCACCAGGCTGGAAGGCACCGGCAGCACGATGTCGCCCGCGAGCAGCCCGCCGAGCACGAGCGCCGTCGCGGTGCCCGAGGGCGGCGACGCGAGGAGCCGGCGGGCCGCCGCCTCGATGGAGTCCGCGAACAGGAAGAACGGCACGAGGATCGCCGACAGGAGCAGGCCGGAGAAGCCGGCCCAGCCCAGCCAGGTGCGCCGCGGGCGCGCCGCCTCGCCGGCGAGGTGGTCGCTGCCCGGGGGGGCTGGGAGGCCCGGGGGGTCGGTCGGTCCAGAAGATTGCCGCATGCAGCGCTCCGCGTCGGGTGAGGGGCGCCGGCTTGGTGCGAGGAGGAGCGGGCCGGCCGGGGCCCGAGTATAGGCCGCCGCGGCCGCGGAAAGAGGCGCCGTGGGCGCGCGCGGAGCCCGCGGAGGAGGTTAGAGGGACCCTCGGCTACGAGAGCCCTTCGGCTACGAGAGCCCCTCGGCGGCGAGCGCCGCCTTCACCGCCGGGCGCGCGCCGACGCGCTCGAAGTAGCCCTTGAGCGCGGGCGAACGATCGAGCGCCTGCTCGTCGAGGCGGCGGAGGTTGCGGAGCGTGTAGAACGCATACCCGTCGGCCACGGTGAAGGTGTCGCCGAGGAGGAAGCTCTTCCCTTCGAGGCCCTTCGAGAGGATCGCGAAGCGCGCCTCGAGCCGCTCCCGGAACGCCTGCTTCAGCTCGTCGCTCGACTTCGGGTGGTTGATGGGCCCGAACCCCTTGTGCAGCTCGGTGGCGATGAAGTGCAGCCACTCCTGGAGCCGCAGCCGCTCCGTCGTCCCTGCCGCGGGCGCGAGCTTGGAAGCAGGGACCTTGTCCGCGATGTACTGCACGATGATCGCCCCCTCGGTGAGCACCTCGCCGCTGTCGAGCGCGAGGGCAGGGACATACCCCTTCGGATTGACGGCGAGGTAGTCGCCGCCGTCCTTGAGCTTCTTCGCCTTGAGATCCACCTGCTCCAGCTCGAAGGAGAGGCCAGACTCGCGCAGCGCGATGTGAGGCGAGAGGGAGCAGGCGCCGGGGGTGTAGTAGAGCTTCATGGTGGTCCTTTCACGTGAAGAAATGCTTTAAGGTTCCGGGGCGCGCGGCAGCGATGCGACCGCAGAAGACGGCGACCAGCGCCGCAGGAAAGCGGCTGCTCCTGGTTCACCTTGACGCCGCGCGATGTGTTCGAGATCGGGCGTCCACTACCACGGGCGGCGGGGCATGTCTACTATAACGGATGCGTGTCCGTTATGGAGGATGAAGCGAGGCTCAGCGCGCCGGGAGCCTCCGCTTCATGATGCGCCCCAGCGGGTCAGCGCCAGGAGGTGGGCGCGCCGTAAGGGTGTTTTTCGGCAGCGCCGCGAGGGGATTGGGCGTGATCGCCGGTCCCGGGGGGACGTTCGGTAACAAACCAGGATCGAAGCCGGCACCTTCCCGGAAGTTGAAGGTATGAAACATCCCATGAGCGCGCCGCCTCGTTCTCCTGCGACCGCCGACCAGCTCCGGCCGGGCGACCCTTACGAGCTGTCCGAGGGCCGCCTCGTCGACTACCTGCCGACCGGACGGCGCGGGGGTCGGGGCAACCTGGTGGGCGGCGAGGTGCTGGACACCGATCCTGGCGTCGAGTCCGCCGGCGTCGACATCGGCGTCTCCCCCCGGCCCGGGATGCTTCGCGCGCCGGACATCGCGGTGGGCGACATCCCCGACGAACCGGGGTGGGCCGCCGCAGCGCCGCCGCTTGCGGTCGAGTACGCGGACACGGGCCAGGACGAGGCCGAGCTGCTGCGCAAGATCGACGAGCTGCTGGCGGCGGGCACGCGCTGGATCTGGGTGGTGCGCCTGCACGGCGCGCCGCGGGTCGAGGTCTACGAGGCGACGGGGGCTCCGGCGCGGAAGGCGCCGGTCCGCGCCGTGCGAGCGGCGGATCGGGCGACGTCGCCGCCGCGTCCGGCGCGCGTGGCCTACCCCGGCGAGGCGCTGGGGGCGCCCGGCGTCCTCCAGAATCCGGTCCTGGTCGAAGCGCTGTACGACCGTGAAGCGGCGCACGAGGCGACGCTGCGCAATCTGCTCCAGCGCAGAGGGTACTCCGGCCTGGACGCGGTGAGGGAGGAAGGGCGGAGGGAGGAGCGCGTCGCCGGGCTGCGCGCGTGGGTGCGGGATGTCTGCGAGCTGCTCGACATCGCGACCTCACCCGAGCGCGCAGCGGCGCTCGACACCATGGATGAAGCCGAGCTCAGCGCCTTGCGCGACCACCTGAAGCGCCACAGACGCTGGCCATGACCTTGGATGGGCGGTGCCGGAGATTATGATCTCATCATGGTGAGATCGCAGCAAACTTGCTTCACCATATCACGCTGGCCAGCCAGGGACCGACGTCGCCCTCCACGTCAGGCACCCCGCACATTCAGGAGATTCAGGCTACTCCAGCTCCCCGGCTGATTCCGGACACTGTTCGTGGTTGCCACCTGTCAGGCCCAGATTGCCTGATTCGGACGTACCCTTGCGGTCTGGTGCTTCTTCTATCTAGAACATCGAGGCGAGAAATTTGTCCATCCCGTTTCATGAGGCTTACGCGTCATCGCTGAGAGGCACTTCGTCTTCGACATCGATAGCGCTGGGGGCCGGGCGGTCGGCTTTGGGTGGCACCACGCCTTTTTCTTCCATGAACCGCCGTTCGAGATTCATGAGGGTTTTGATCCGCTCCTCCACGAAGGCGCGGTGATCGTCTTCAACAAGAGCTTTCCACGCCTCCTCGGAAACGTGGTGCGACTGAAGCACGGTGCTTCGAATCGAAGGATCGATGGCCAGCAACCAGGTCTTAGCCTGACCTCGTTTGCCAGGCGTCACGTCGAAGACTCGGTTAGCCGGACTGGACATGAGCGGCGCCTTCCCCCGGTTCTGTACCCGGACGCAGACTCGCGCGAGGGCTTGTGGGCCGCGCTGAAGCACGTCGGACGCCATCTTCTCCGGGTCGATCGGTGCGCCGTCGGGGCCCAGCACGCGCTCACGCAACATCACACAAAGCAGTGCACGTACTCGTGCGCTACGGTGGTCGTGGCGCTCGGGGAAAGGGTGCGCTGGCGCGTCGAGATCGATCCCTTCCACGGTAACGGGAGCATCCTGGTTCGGGATCACCTCGCGCAGATCCTTGAGCTGAAGAAGAATGCGGCTCGGGTTCAACCCGCCGAAGCCCTCGGTAAACCCGCTAACCCATAGCCAGCGGCGTAGGAGAGCCTTCTGCTTTTCCGTCGGTGCACCATCGCGACGGCCGAAGAAGGCAGCAAGTCCGACGATTTGCATGCTGTACGGTAGCAAGCGCTTGTTACGAATACCCTCGGCGCGTAGGAATTCCACCGCACGGAGTAGCCCTTCTCGCGCTTCTTTGATGGCAGCAGGGAGCCTCGTCGTGGCGTCCCTCCGGGTCTCCTCGGCGAGCTGATCCCACTCCGTTCGAAACGGATCCAGTTCGGCGGCGAGAAGCACGGAACGCAGCACGACGACACGCTCCATCTCCCCGAAGCCGGTTCGCACGATCTCGGCAAGAATGGAGTCGATCTGCTTGGCGAGACGAAAGGTTTCCTGCTCGTCGTCGACCTTGTAGGTCAGGGCTGAGAACATCTCGTCGGGTCCCAGCGATTGTCCACTTCGGTTGACACGCGTGAAGCTCTCGACGGCGAGGCGCAGCGAGTCCGTTGCGAAGATGACGAGCGGGATTCGGTACGCGGCAAGGGCCGCCGAAACCGATTCGATGCGTTCCATCCATCTGGAGCGGGTTTCGGTGTCAGGGACTTGCCCCGGTGCTCCCATGATGCTCTGAGCAGCATTGTAGAGACCCTTGGTGCCCATTAGTTCCGAGACCCTCACCGCCGACAGCGGCGGATCGTCATCAAAATAAGCGAAACCATCAGCCGCGGCGTCGTAATGGATAATCCATCTGGCCGGATCGCGGTCATCTGCCGGGCTTCGCTCCAGCTCATCGAGCAGTAACACGCCGGCGAGCGTCGTCAGGCGTTGCTGTCCGTCCAGCACCAGAAGCTTCCCCCCCGCAGAACTGGGAAGACTGAGGGGGCCCAGGCGGTCGGACATCGGGAGCGGCTTGGTGGACTCCCAGAAAAGCAGAGTTCCGATAGGATATTGCTTACGGATAGAGTCGAACAGATTGAGCATCCGCTGGCGGTCCCAGGTGAAGTCCCGCTGAAAATTCGGTACCCGTATCCGCCCCTGGCGCACCCACTTCAGTAGATCGCGCAGGTGAAGCACCTGAGGGGTGATTTCGGGAGCCTCTTCTCGGCGTTCCGCTTGGCGCATGGCTACAGTTCATCCTCGATGTTGCGTACCAGGTTCAAAAGGTCCCCTTGATGGTCGCGGGCCTGGAGATCGATCGACGTGAGCGCATTCGCGTGTACCTTCAGCGCCAGAATCAACATGCTGTCGCTTCTCCCCTTCAGGTTAGAGCGCCGAAGTATATCCTCGTCTGCAGTCGAGACCCCCTGAAAGAGTGCCACGGCTTTCGGCTTGTTCTTATCCCATGGACTTTGATCAGGACGAGCCATGTTGACATGATCCCGCTGCTCGCGAGATAGTCGGAGCAGCGCCTCCACCATCGGTTTCGCGGCCGTCTTGTCCGGGTCGCTTACCCACGCGTGCCACACCGCATCCGGGATGTAATTTTCTGCCGTGCGCTTATTGAGAGGTGGGCATGGAATGCCGTGTCTGGCACAATCTGTGCGAATTTCTTGAGCGTGCGACTTTACTTCCCCTGGCCATTCTCCGTCGCTGTCAGTGATCACCACCATTCTGGGTCGACGCCCGCGCGCTGCAGCGTCTTTGATGCAACTCACGATGAGCTTTTTTAGCTCACCATGCCCGCCTCGACTCTCCATCTTAAAGGCTGGTGGCTCAAGCTGCGACGGTGCGCCGAAGCATAACTCGATAGTCGCCGGCTCGGCGAGCGTCCTCAGGGCGGCCTCGACGAGGGATCCATCTGAGATGTCGTTCTCGACAAGCACGAGCAAAGGTGCATGCGCGATGACCCGGGCCTGTGCGGCGGTGGCCGGATCGCTAACCTCGACCCGTCGCAGGTGTGGACCCCGCTTGCGGGGTGAACGGTGCAAGGATGCTTCCGCGATCTTCTCAAGCAACTTCTGTCGATCTCGACGGCTTGACTGATACCATGCACTTGCCTCTAGCTCGTCAACGTCGATGAGCTCAGCCTCATGCACGTCGTCCTCGACACGGACAAGGATGGCGTCTAGTGCGTCGAGGACCCTCTCTTCACCGTTCATGGCTGCGAGCTGCACTACGAACAGCATCAGGCGCCCCCGCGGGCACGCTGGGCTCTACGAATGGCCTTCACCTCCACGAAAGCCTCTGAGAATACCCCTTCAGGCCACCATTCGACCTCGCCGTTGGGCTCTAGTGGAATCGGTCGAAGCTGACTCCCTTCCGCTGTGTCCTCTACATATATCATCGCCACATGGTCGGGAGATAGCCGTCCCTCTGCAATGCGCCGGCGAACGCGTAGCACCAGTGACTCCGAATGAGTTTCCACAACGAGGTTCCCACGCGTGTCGGCGACCGCGGAGAGCAACAGATCGCCTATTGGGGCGTGTGCCGCGTCATGCAGGTGCAACTCGGGCTGTTCCATAATGTCGAGGAAGGATGCATCGCTGCGGCCCAGACTGCGCCAGCAACAAAGCACCGCGACCGGCAGCACCTGCTGTATCCCTTGCCCAGCGTCTGCAAGGTTAGATTCTCGTCCCGCTCTGCGCGCCATTAGCTTGAACGTGTCAAGGCTCTGCCGCACGTCGACGCGCCACCCTTCGAGATGCTTCGCCATCCAGTCGCCAACGGCGGCGCGTAGCTCAACGTCCGTCAGCAGCATCTGCGCAATGGCGTCACGGCTGTTTGGGAGACGTTGCTCCGTTTTGTTTCGAACGACCTCATAAGATTCCTGGACGGAATCGCGTACAGGTCCTATATGACAGCTCGCCTTCAGAAGACGACGGGCACCTTCTCGCCAGGAGTTCGCTTCCGGCACATCCGGTAACAGCCCCCGGAGGGGGGTTTCTTCGGCAGCGAATGCTTTGCCTCGGAATATGCATTTCTGAACGAGTGGCGGGCGGTCATCCGCGATGTCGCTTACCTGGATGAGCTGGGTCGCGAGTGTGGTCTCTGCACCATCTTCCGCGCTGAGCTCGACCTCAAGGTCGACTGGGTTGAAGAACGCGCCGCCATGCTGTACGTCCCGGAAGCTGCCGCCATACTTGTGGCCGTCGCGGTCCATCGGAAAGGGGTCCTTCCCGTCATGGCCGAGCGCAAGGAGCACATGATGGAGCAGACGTGCGACCGTACTCTTCCCGCTGTTGTTCTTACCGAGAAGGATCGTGAGGGGAGCGAGCTGGAGGCGCTGCAACGGCCGCTCAGGAGCGGCAGGGCTTCGCGCCGCGAACGAGCGGTAACCAGCAAAGGAGAGCGTGCGTAGCCGCATCGAGGACCTCCCGGTTTGTTCTAGTGCGCGATGGGGTCGGGGGGAAGACACAACGTCGGGTTTGACCAGGGCGACCGTCGGCGCCTTGCGCCTTTCCGCTTCCGCACCCGCTTTGCTGAGGGGCCACGTCTGCCTCTCATCCGTGTCCGCGCCCGCCACCGCTCGCGTTGTCCCCCCGCCTGATGGAGAGCGGTCGGTTCCTCTGCCAGGCGGAGCGGGACGGCTCCTGCGCCTGGCCGAGCGGGGCGGCTCCACCGCCTGGCGGACGGCGACGCATGGCGAACGGCAACGCCGCGCTCCGCCACGGCTAACGGTGGCCCCACGAACGGCAACGCCGCTCCGTCCGTCACCCCGTCCGCCCGTACCCCCCGGCCCCAGGCGTCTCGATCACGAACACATCCCCGGCCCCCACTTCCGTCCGCGCGCACCCCCCGAGCCGCTCGACCCGCCCATCCGCCCGCTCGACCCGGTTCTCCCCGGTCTTCCCGTCCTCGCCGCCCGCCGCCCCCCGCGGCGCGTGGACGCGGTTGTTCGACAGGATCGACGCCGTCATCCGCTCCAAAAACCGCACGCGCCGCACCCCGCCGTCGCCGCCCTTCCAGCGCCCCGCGCCGCCCGAGCCGGCGCGGATCCGGTACTCCTCGAGCAGCACCGGGAAGCGCCACTCCAGCACCTCGGGATCCGTGAGCCGCGAGTTCGTCATGTGCGTTTGCACCACGTCCGTGCCGTCGAACCCGGCGGCGATCTCCCCCCTCTCGCCGCGCACCACCCCGGCCGACGATCCCCCCGCGATCGTCTCGTAATACTGGTATCGCTCGCTCCCGAAGGTGAAGTTGTTCATCGAGCCCTGGCTCTCGCTCATCACGCCGAGCGCGCCGTAGAGCGCCTGCGTGACGCACTGGCTCGTCTCCACGTTGCCCGCGACGACCGCGGCCGGATACCGCGGGTTCAGCATCGTCCCCTCGGGCACGATCACCTTCAGCGGCTTCAGGCAGCCCGCGTTCAGCGGGATGTCGCTGTCGACCAGCGTGCGGAACACGTACAGCACCGCCGCCGTCGCGATCGACCTCGGCGCGTTGAAGTTGTTCGGCAGCTCGGCCGACGTGCCGGTGAAATCGATGGTCGCCTCCCGCCGCGCGCGGTCGACGCGGATCGCCACCTTGATCACCGGCTCCCCGACGCCCTCGATCGGATCGAGCCGGTACTCGTAGGCGCCGTCGTCCAGGGCCGTGATCACCCGCCGCACGGCCTCCTCCGCGTTGTCCTGCACGTGCCGCATGTAGGCCCGCACCACGTCGAGGCCCCAGTGCGCCACCATCTTGCCGAGCTCCTCGGCGCCCTTCGCGTTCGCGGCGACCTGGGCGCGCAGGTCGGCCAGGTTCTGGTCGACGTTGCGCGCCGGGTATCGGCCCGACGAGAGCAGCGCGCGCGTCTCCGCCTCCCGGTACACGCCGCCGTCGATCATCCTGAAGTTGTCGATGAGGACGCCCTCCTCCTCGACGCTCGCGCTGTCGGCCGGCATCGAGCCCGGCGTCGTTCCGCCGATGTCCGCGTGGTGGCCGCGCGAGCCGAGGTAGAACAGCACCTCCCGCCCCGCGTCGTCGAACACCGGCGTCACGACGGTCACGTCCGGCAGGTGCGTGCCGCCGTTGTACGGCGCGTTCAGCACGTAGACGTCCCCGGGCCGCATCACGCCGCGGTTCTCCCGGATCACCGTCCTGATGCTCTCGCCCATCGAGCCGAGGTGCACCGGCACGTGCGGCGCGTTCGCGATCAGGTTGCCCTCCGCGTCGAAGATCGCGCACGAGAAGTCGAGCCGCTCCTTGATGTTCACGGAGTGGGCCGTGTTCTGCAGCCGCAGGCCCATCTGCTCGGCGATGCTCATGAACAGGTTGTTGAACACCTCGAGCATCACCGGGTCGGCCTCGGTGCCGATCGCCCGGCGCCTCGGCCGCGCCTCCACGCGCTCGAGCACGAGGTGGTCCTGCGCGGTCACCTCCGCCTGCCAGCCCGGCTCGACCACCGTGGTCTGGTTCTGCTCCGCGACGATCGCCGGCCCGCGCACGACGTCGCCGGGCCGCGTGTCGTCGCGCCGGTAGAGCGGCGCGTCGTGCCAGCGGCCGCCCGAGAACATCCGCACCACCTCGGCCGGGAGGAGCGGCCCCGGCCGCGGCGGCAGCGCGCGCGTCGCCTCGCCCACCGGCTCCCCGCGGCCGACCGCCTCCACCGAGGCCGCCTCGACGACGAGCGGCCGCCGCTCCATCAGGAACGCGAACCGCCGGCGGTACGTGGCCTCGAACGCGGCGCGCATCCCCTCGGGCGCGCCGTGCGCCACGACCAGCGCGGTGTCCGTGCCCTCGTACCGCAGGTGCACCCGGCGGAGCACCTCGACGCGCTCCGGCGCCACCCCCTGGGCGCAGAGGTCGGCGCGCGCGTCGGCCGCGAGCTCGTCCAGCGCGGCCTCGAGGGGCGCCGTCGCGCCGGCGTCGAGCCGGAGCTCGATCGACCGCTCGCGCATCGCGGTCTGGTCCGAGAGGCCCATGCCGTAGGCCGACAGCACCCCCGCGAGCGGGTGCGCGAACACCCGCGTCATGCCGAGCGCGTCGGCGACCAGGCACACGTGCTGCCCGCCGGCGCCGCCGAACACCGCGAGCGTGTACTCGGTGACGTCGTGCCCGCGCGCGACCGAGATCTGCTTGATCGCGCTCGCCATGCCGCCCACCGCGACCTCGATGAACCCCTCGGCGACCTCCTCGGGCGCGCGCAGCACGCCCGTCGCCGCCGCGATCTCCTCGGCCAGCGCCGCGAACGCCGCGCGCACGCGCTCCGCGTCGAGCGGCTGGTCCGCGCGCGGGCCGAACACGCGCGGGAAGAACGTGGGCTGGATCTTGCCGAGCATCACGTTGCAGTCCGTCACCGCGAGCGGCCCGCCGCGTCGGTAACACGCCGGGCCGGGGTGCGCGCCCGCCGACTCCGGCCCGACGCGGTAGCGCGACCCGTCGAAGCGCAGGATCGAGCCGCCGCCCGCCGCGACCGTGTGGATCGAGAGCATCGGCGCGCGCATCCGCACCCCGGCGACCTGCGTCTCGAAGGCGCGCTCGAGGTCGCTGAGCTGCGACCCGGCGAAGTGCGAGACGTCGGTCGACGTGCCGCCCATGTCGAAGCCGATCACCTTGTCGAAGCCGGCCGAGAGGCTCGTGCGCGCCATGCCGACGATCCCGCCGGCGGGCCCGGAGAGGATCGAGTCCTTGCCCTGGAAGCGGCGCGCGTCGGTCAGGCCGCCGCTCGACTGCATGAACTGGAGGTGCACGCCGGGCAGCTCCGACGCGACCTGCTCCACGTACCGCCGCAGGATCGGCGAGAGGTAGGCGTCGACGACCGTCGTGTCGCCGCGCGGGACGAGCTTCATCATCGGCGACACCACGTGCGAGGCGCTGATCTGCGTGAAGCCGATCTCGCGCGCGAGGCGCTCGAGCGCCGCCTCGTGCGCCGGGTAGCGGTAGCCGTGCATCAGCACGATCGCGAGGGCGCGGACGCCCGCGTCGAAGGCGCGCTGGAGCGCCGCCCGCGCCGCGGCCTCGTCGAGCGGCGCGAGCACCTCGCCGCGGGCGCCCACGCGCTCGTCGATCTCGACGACGTGGCCGTAGAGGAGCTCCGGCAGCACGATGTGACGGTCGAACAGGCGCGGCCGGTTCTGGTAGGCGATGCGCAGCGCGTCGCGGAAGCCCCGCGTGATCGCGAGCGCCGTCGGCTCGCCCTTGCGCTCGAGCAGCGCGTTCGTGGCGACCGTGGTGCCCATCTTGACCGCCTCGATCAGGTCGCTCCACCGCGTCGCGCCGCCGCCGTCGGCCGCGCCGCCGCCGTCGGCCTCGAGCAGGCGCCGGACGCCGGCGACCGCCGCGTCGCGGTACGCCTCGGGGTTCTCCGAGAGCAGCTTGTGCGTGACCAGCGAGCCGTCGGGGCGCTTGCCGACGATGTCGGTGAACGTGCCGCCGCGGTCGATCCAGAATTGCCATCGGCCCATCGGGGGGCTCCTCCTCGCTCGAGCGAGTAGGCCACCGCGCGCCCCCGGTCCAGCCCAGCGTCCACGCGGCGACCACCGTACTGGAAAAGCACCGCTCTGCGCCGCAAGGCGCTCGGTGACGCCGTATAACGTCTCGCGACGCGCCTCCCGGGCCAGACCAACGCCCGGACGGACACGTGTGCCCACGGCACGCCGATGCGCCCCTTCGCGCGCGCGGCGCCGCCCGGATCACGCTCTTTCGACCCAGGACCGAGCCATCACGACGCTCGCGGTCCCACCCTTTCGCTCTGCCGCGCTACACTTCCTCGCGCTGCGATCCGGCTTGATTTGCCTACGCGCACAAGGCCTCTGCGCCTGCGCTCGAGCGCAGACAGCCGCCGAAGCGGGCGCACGCGTCGAAGCAGGCCCAGCTGGCTGCCGCGGTGCCGGTGGCTGGGGATCGCGCCGGCTTGATCGAGATCCAGTCCGCGCCAGCGGACGCGCGGTTCGAGCTGGAGCTCGGCCGGGGCCGCTGTCTCCGAGTGCCAGCGTCATTCTCTGAGTCAGCGCGCGCGCCGGTGGTGCATCGCCACCGCGCCGCAGCGGAGCGGCTTGGCCGAGACCAGCTCGAGCCGCCGCGTGGCGGGCAGCCCGCTCTGGTACAGGGTCGGGCCGTGGCCGGCGAGCTTGGGGTGGACGAGGAACTTGTACTCGTCGATGAGATCCAGCCGATCCAGCTCGGTCGCGAGCTTGCCGCTGCCGAGGAGCACGCCGGCCGGGGTCGCGTCCTTGAGCTTCTGCACGCCCATGCGCAGATCGCCGGCGATGTGGTGGCTGTTGGTCCACGGGAAGTCCTTGCGCGTGGACGACACCACGTACTTCGGCTTGGTCTCCAGCTTGACCGCCCACTCGCGTATCGCCGGAGGCGCCTCCTCGTCGCCGCGGGCGACCGCCGGCCAGTAGCTCTCCATCATCTCGTAGGTGACGCGGCCCCACAGCATCGCGCCGCTCTCGTCCATGAGGCGGGTGAAGAAGGCGTGCGTCTCGTCGTCGACGATCCCCTCCTGGTGGTCGACGCAGCCGTCCAGGGTGACGTTGATGCTGAAGGTCAGCAGTCCCATGCGGCGAGTCTCCTTCGGAACGAGGCATCGGTCAACGTTCCGGTATTGCAATGCGCACCGCGAGCCTCTCGGCTTTGTCATCGGCCCAGCTTGCAAGGGGCGGATGAAGCTCGTCGCCATGGTCACTGAGCCCCGGAACATCGTCCGCTTCCTCTGCGCGCTCGGCGAGCCGACCGATGTTCCAGCACGCTCTCCCAGCGTCCACGCGGCGACCACCGTACTGGAAAAGCACCGCTCTGCGCCGCAAGGCGCTCGGTGACGCCGTATAACGTCTCGCGACGCGCCTCCCGGGCCAGACCAACGCCCGGACGGACACGTGTGCCCACGGCACGCCGATGCGCCCCGTAGCGCGCTCGGCGCCGCCCGGACCACGCTCTTTCGACCCAGGACCGAGCCATCATGACGCTCGCGGTCCCACCTTTTCGGTTACTGCGCTCCACTTCTTCGCGCAGCGATCCGGCTTCTTTTACCTACGCGCTCGCGCAGCGCTCCGGCTTCTTTTATCTACGCGCTCGCGCAGCGCTCCGGCTTCTTTTACCTACGCGCCGGGAGGGCGCCTGTCGGCACGGGCCCGCTGGCACCCCGCTGGCATGTGCCGCGTCCCGTGCCAGCGCTGGCGCCGCCTGGAGCAGGTGATCGCGCCGCTCCCGGAGGGCGTCACCGATGAGGTATCCTCCGGGCTCGGCCCGCTCCTCCCCAGGGCCGTCCAGGAGGCGACATCGTGAAGGCAGCTCCGGAGCAGATCGCGCCGACGCCGAGGGGCTCCCTCGGCGAGCTCTTCAACCCCTTCCTCCCCGAGCAGATCGAGGACCCTTACCCGATCTATGCGCGCGCGCGGCGCGAGGAGCCGGTCTTCTATAGCCCCCGGCTCGACGTGTGGATCGTCACCAGGTACGCCGATATCGTGGCCGTCCTGCGGGACACGGACCGGTTCTCGTCCTTCAACTCGCTCTACGTCAGGGCCGAGCCGATCCCCGAGGTCCGCGCGGTCCTCCGCGAGGGGTACGAGGAGTTCACCTCGCTCGTGCAGAGCGACCCGCCCGATCACACGCGCGTGCGCGCCGTCTTCGGCAAGGCCTTCACCCCGCTGCGCGTGGCGGCGCTGGAGGGGCACATCCGCGAGCTCACGCGGGAGCTGATCGACGCCTTCATTCGCGATGGGCACGCCGAGCTGGTCTCGCAGATCGCCCTGCCGCTGCCGGGGTACGTCATCTGCGATCTGCTCGGGGTGCCGCGCTCCGAGATGAAGCAGCTCAGGGCGTGGCACGAGGACAAGCAGGCGCTGATGGCGGGGAGCGCACCGCCAGAGGCGCAGGTGGCGAGCGCCCGCGGATACGTGGCGATGCAGCGCTATTTCCAGGCCCAGATCGAGGCGCGCCGCGCCGAGCCGCGGGAGGATCTGCTCTCGCTCCTCGTCCCGGAGGAGATCGGCGGGAGCGCGGCGCTGAGCATGCAGGAGGCGGTCTGCAACGCGATGGATCTGCTGGCCGCCGGGCACGAGACGACGACGGCCCTGCTCGCGAGCGGGATCGACCTCTTGCTCGCGCCCCCGGAGGTGGCAGAGGCGCTGCGCGGGGACCCGTCGCTGATCCCGGGCGCGATTGACGAGATGCTGCGCTGCGAGTCCCCGGTCCGCGGCTTCTTCCGGGCGGTGACGGCGGACGCCGAGGTGGCCAGGGTCCGTATCCCGAAAGGCGCACGGGTGTACCTGCTGTATGCGTCGGGGAACCGGGACGAGGCGGAGTTCGCCGACGGCGAGCGCTTCGACATCCACCGCAGGGACGCGGGCAAGCACCTCGCCTTCGGCAAGGGCATCCACTTCTGCGTCGGCTCGCTGCTGGCGCGCACGGAGGCGAAGATCGCGCTCGAAGAGCTCCTCGAGCGGCTGCCCGGCCTGCGGCGCGGGAAGGACCCCGCGCGCCGGAGCCCGTTTATCCTCATGCGCGCGTTCGACTCGCTCCCCATCGCGTGGGACGCGTAGCCCTCCCCCGCGCCGCGCCGCGCCGGCGACGTGGCAATTGTACCCCTTGTGCCTTCAGCTGGCGCTGCAGGTCGCGGATATCGGTGAACGAGGCGAGCTTCTGGGCGTTCTGGTCCCAGCCGGGGTTGAAGGTGAGGATGTTCTTCTCGAACATCCCTTGATCGAGCTGCTCTATGCCCTGGCGCCCGGGTTCACCGGCCAGGGGCTCGCCACCGAGATGGCGGCCGCCGTGCTCGACCTCGCCTTCGAGGAGCGCGGCCTCGCCCTGGTGCGGGCGAGCACCGACGCGCCGAACCTCGCCTCGATCCGGGTGCTCGAGCGCCTCGGCATGACGCCGGCCGGCGAGAGCCCGGGCCCGCGCTGGCCGCAGCTGCACTTCCAGCTCTCGCGCGAGCGCTGGCGCGCGCTCCGCGACCCGCCCCTCCCGCCCGGCGACCCCACGCCCGGGATTACTGACCCGCGCTGACCCGCTCAGCCCGCGTATCCCGGGGCGGCCGCGCTCACCGCCGGCGACGCCGCCGTGCGCGCCGCGAGCAGCACGCGCAGGAACATGCCGGGCGCCATCAGCGACTCGGGCCGGTCGAGCAGGTTCATCACGCGCACGAACTGCACGAGGACCTCGCGATCCACCTGCGCCGCCCGGTGCAGCATCCCGGTGTACCAGCGCATGACGGGCTGGAGGAGCGGCCGCTGCCCCTCGGTCTCCGGGTAGGCGAGGTCCTCCCCCGTGGACATCTGCCACGGGTGCTCGACCACCTGCGCCGCGACAGCCTGGTAACGCCGGGTGAGCCCCGCGATCTCGCCCTGGCCCGCGCGGCGGCGCTGCTCCACGAGCGCTTCGCCGAGCGTGACCGCCTGGAGGCAAGCCGACGTCATCCCCTGACCGTAAACAGGGTTGAAGCTCGCGTGGGCGTCGCCGAGCACGGCGAGCCCCTCGGGCAGGCGCGCCATGCGCTCGTAATGACGCCGGACGTGCGCCGGGAACTTGTAGGTGAAGACCTCCGTCTCCGGCTCGGCCGCGAGCAGCGCCCGGTAGAGCGTGTCGTTCGGCAGGCCCCGCGCGTACTCCAGGAAGCCGTCGGGATCCGCGGGCGCGTGGTCGCCGAAGAGCCCCGCGAGCAGCACCATCCAGCGCCCGCCCTCGACCGGCGCGATGCAGCCGAACCGCCGGCTGTCCGACGGGGAGCCGAGGACGTACAGCCCCTTCCACGAGAACTTCGACGGATCCCGCGGCCGGTACTGCCGGCTCGCGTAGCCCACCTGCACCTTGATCGTCGACTCCTCCGGCCGCTCATACCCGAGCGCCTCGAGCCACGCCGGCGTCCGCGAGCCGCGCCCGCTGGCGTCCACCACGAGGTCCGCCGGCAGCAGCTCGGGCTCACCCTGCCCGTCGCGCCGCCGGATCACGACGCCCGTGAGCCGCGAGCGATCGGGCGACGCCGCGAGCTCGAGCGCGTCGTGCTGATCCATGCGCCGCACGCGGCCGAGCGCGAAGGTGCGGCGCCGCACGTGCGCCTCGAGCAGCGGGCGGGTCATGCACACGTTCTTCACGCCGGTCGCGCAGCGCAGCTTCCACGCGCCGAGGTGGTGCCAGGCGAGGCCGAGCCCGACGTCGAAGGAGACCGCCCCGTCCGCGACCAGATCCTCGGTGAGGCCGGGGAACAGGTCGTTCAGGATCTTCTCCCCCCGCGCGAGCAGGCCGTGGAGCTGGCGGGACTGCGGCACGCCCTTGCGGGGCTCACGGAGGTCGTCGGGGATGCCATCGCGCTCGATGACGATGACCTCGTCGAAATGGTCGGCGAGCACGCGGGCCGCGACGAGGCCAGCGAGGCTGCCGCCGATGACAACGGCCCTGCGGCCGCCGAAGGAGTCGCTAGAACGAAGGTTCTGCTGGGTGGCGTGGTTCATGGCGACCCGCCATTGCAACGCGCGGGCCGTCGCCGACGGACACCCCACGACGCGCCGCGCGCCGTCCCGGAGCGGGCGATCCACACGCGCCGCGGGCTCGCGTGCCCTCCTGCGCGAGCGGCGCACGGCAGAGCTCCTGGTAATCCGGCGGTTTCTGCCCGCGAGCCGGGCGGAGATCTGGCGGCTGCGACCCTCAGCGACGGAGGCTCGCGCCCTCACCTCGCCGCCGCGGCCCTCCGGTCCCGCGGCGGCCCGCGGGGCCTCAGGGCGACGTGGCCTCCTGGCGGAGGAGCCGGTACCACGCGATCATCCGCGGGAGCCCTTCCGCGAGCGGGACCGTCGGCGCATACCCGAGCTCCCGCTTCGCCTTGGTGATGTCCGGCCGGCGGCGGCTCGGGTCGCCGACCGGGTATCCCTCCGGCGGCTCGGCGAGGCGGATGTCGAGCGGCTCGCCGAGGGCCTCTTCCACCTTCCTCGCCAGGTCGCGCATCGAGATCTCCTCGGCGTCGGAGCCGATGTTGTACACCTCGCCGGGCCGGCCGAGCAGGAGCGCGCGCAGGAAGCCGTTCACCCCGTCGGTCGCGTAGCAGAACGTGCGCGTCTGCGTCCCGTCCCCGAAGACCTCGACGGCCCTCCGGTCGAGCGCGGCGCCAAGGAAGTTCGGCAGCACGCGGTAATCGTCGCGCCGCATCCCCGGGCCATAGACGTTGAAGGGGCGGACGCTCGTCACCGGGACGCCGTACTGGCGGTGGTAGACCGTCGCGAGCGTCTCGCCGAGGCGCTTCGACTCGTCGTAACAGGCGCGGAGCCCCGTGGGCGAGACGTGTCCCGGGTAGTCCTCCGGGGTCGGGATGAACTCGGCCGGCGGATCGCCGTAGATCTCGCTCGAGCTGAAATAGAGGACGGCCTCGGGGCGCGTGCGGCGCGCGAGCTCCAGCACGTTCCGGATGCCTTGGATGGTCGCGTCGATCGTCTCGAGCGGGTACCTGGCGTAGTACACCGGGGACGCGATCCCGGCAGCGTGGATGATGAAATCGGGGCTCACGTCGTCCAGGTAGGGCTTCGTCACATCGTGCTTCGTGAACGTGAGCGCCGGATCGTCGAGGTCGAAGAACCGGTTATCCTTCGTCCCGGTGATGAGGTTGTCGAGCGCGACGATCCGCGCCGGCCGCGCGAGCCTGCTCCGGCTCAGCTCCTGGAGGACGCCGACGAGGTAGCTCCCGATGAACCCGGCCGCTCCGGTGATGAGCACGGTCTTCCCGTCGAGCCGGTGGGCGACGTCCTCCAGCATGGCCGAGAGACGCCGGAGCTCCTCGCTGAGAAGACGTTCCATGATATCTAGCTCTTACCTGAAGCCCGCCGGCGCTGGAACTGGAACCAGGTGCTTCGTCCTCCGAGCGTCTTCCACGACCGGGCAGATCGCCCGCGCCGCGCGGCCGCGCCTCGTCCGAGCCGCTGCCCCGGCGTCCGGCTCGACCCGAGCCGACGGGCGCCAAACCCGTCGTGACCTTCACTTGGGGCGAGAGCCGGAGCGCCCCATCGGCCTCAGGAGCTCTCCGCGGAGAGCGTCGCCACAGGGTACGCTCGTATCTTGGGATCCGTGGTCACGAGCGTGAGGCGCTCGACGCGCGCTTGTGCGACGAGCAGGCGGTCGAAGGGATCACGATGAATGTGAGGAAGAACTGCGATATCGAGGATGTGCTCGGGACGAATGGGCAACGTGGCCATCCCGCTGCCACGGGTTTGACACTCCCAGAACGTCTCTGGCGGGTCGGGTAGGTCGAGCTTTCCCAGGCTTGTCTTGATGACCACCTCCCACAGGCTGGCCACGGAGACATAGATCTCCGTATCCACGCTGCCGAGCAAGGCTTGCACATCCGCGGAGACCCGTCCCGGATCAAGCGCGAACCAAAGCCAGACATGGGTGTCGAGAAGGAGCCTCACGGCGCGTCGTCCTCGTCGGTCTCACCTTCGAAGTACTTCTGGATCTCCGGAGGGAGCGGTGCGTCGAAATCTTCTGCTATCCGCCCCCGACCGGCGTAGCGGCCGATCCCTGCGCGCCGCTTCTCGAGGAGGTCGTCCCCCGTCGCGGGATCTAGCTCCAGAAGCGTGCGAGCGAGGCGAAGCTGCTCGCCCCTTGGCAGCTTCTTTGCGAGGGGCAACAGGTCGTCTGCCGACAGCGTTTCCGCAGGTTCCGCCATGAAGATCCTCCTTCTCATCTCGACCTTCAGCCTTCCAGGCTAGCGCGTCCTCATCCGAAGAGAGCTCGTCTTCGCTGGGCGGCTGGGGGCGGGTGGGTCCAGCGCCGTCCGTCCGGTCCGCCGCGGCCCCTCGTCTCGAAGGACCGCGGGGACGCGGAGGGGGGCTCGAAGGCCTCGCGTTCCTGGGGCGGGTCCGTGTCGCACACTGCAGAGCATCGCCCCGATGACCGTACCAAGCAAGGCGATCGTGCGCGGACGTCCAGCGGCGAGCTCCGGCAGAGGGTACCCGGGAAGCTGGAGCGCATGCTGTCGTGCGCAGGTCTGCCGCGGCAGCGCGCGATGGCCGGCGCCGATCCCGTTCGGACCGGCGTCCTCCATCTCCCTCCACGCATCGGCCCTCCCTCCCGCGACGATGCCGAGAGCCTCGCTCTCCTCGCTCGCGAAGGCCTCGACGTCTGCCAGCGATCCATCGTGCTCCCGACTCTCGTGCTTCGCCCCGTCGCGCGTCCGCCCCCGCGAGCGCCATGCCGGTGCGCGGCCTCACCCGATGGCGGTAGGGCGCCGCGGTCCCTAGGCTCGACGCTGGGCGGCGGGGGGATCCATGGCACAACATCGAGCGATCGTGATCGGAACTGGTTTTGGCGGAGCGGTCTCCGCCTGCCGCCTCGCGCAGGCCGGATTTGCGGTGACCGTGCTGGAACGCGGCCGCCGCTACGACCAGGAGGTCCCTCAATTCCCGCAAGGTCCGCCCGATCAGTGGCTCTGGAAAAAGACGGGAGGGATGTACGACGTCCGGCCCATCGATCAGATGCGCGTCGTGCAGTCGGCGGCGTACGGCGGCGGCTCGTTGATCTACGCGAACGTGCACCTGCGCGCGCCCGCGGAGGTCTTCGCGCGCGGGTGGCCCGAGGGCTACAGCCGCGAGGCGCTCGACCCGTATTACGATCTCGTCGCCTACATGCTCGATGTCCAGCCGATCACCCGCTCGCCGGGAGGATTGCCGCCGAAGACGCGGCAGATGGTCGAGGCGCTCTCCCGGCTGGGACGCGGAGGCCAGCTCTTCTATCCGCCGCTGGCCCTCAACTTCTCCGATGATCCGACGCTCCGGCCGAACAAGTTCGGGGTGCTCCAGGGCGGGTGCGCCCGCTGCGGCGAGTGCACCCTGGGCTGCCCCCACCGGGCGAGGAACACCCTGGACATGAACTACCTCGCGCTCGCCGAGCGCGCCGGCGCGGTGATGCGCACGCAGTGCGAGGTCACGCTCATAGAGCCGCTCTCCGGCGCGGAGGGGCGGCGGTACCGCGTGACGTACCGCGACCACGGGCGCGGCGGGCAGGCGCTGTCGGAAGAGGCCGAGCACGTCTTCGTCTGCGGGGGCTCGCTCAACTCGACGGAGCTGCTCCTGCGCTGCAGGGAAGCGGGCGCGATGCGGCAGCTCAGCGACCAGCTCGGCGCGGGCTACTCGGGCAACGGGGACATGCTCGCCCTCGGCTTCGACGTCGCTGCGCCGTTCGAGCCGGACGGCGGGCCGCCCATCACCACGGGCGTCGTCTACACACGTCCGGGCGGGCGGGACGCGGGGTGGTTCCTGATCGAGGACGGCGGCTTCCCGAGGCAGCTCTGGCCGATCCTCAGGCTCGCGCGGCCGCACACCCACTGGCGCTCCCGGCTGTTCGCGGCGCTGCACAGGCCCTGGACGCCCGCGGCGGGGCCGCCGACCGCCGACGTGCTCGACGAGATCGTGGAGGCCGCGTCGAAGCAGGAGCCGCCCGCGATCACGCCGGAGGAGATGCGGCACACCGCGGCCTTTTTCGTCATGGGGAGAGACCTGGCCAACGGGCGGATCGAGCTCGTGAAGGGCGGCAGAAAGCTGTCGGTCCGGTGGGACGTCGCGTCGAACCTGCTGCTCTACAGCGTGGCAGAGCGGCTCGCCCAGGACATCGTCACGCAGCTCAGAGGCAACTACGCCGTCTCTCCTTTCTGGCGGTTCGCGCACCTGCCGATCACCGTCCACAGCCTCGGCGGCTGCCGCATGGGGGACAACGCGGCCGACGGCGTCACGAGCGGGCTCGGCGAGGTGTTCAATTACCCGGACCTCTTCGTGCTCGACGGCTCGATCCTGCCGGCGGCGACCGGGGTCAACCCCGCGCACACCATCGCCGCGGTGGCCGAGCGGAACATCGAGCGGATCATCCGGCGGATCACGCGCCAGGAGGGCTGGACGGCGCCGGAGCGCGCGCACGCGACGCCGTACGCGGATCCGCTGACGGCCATCGCGATACCGGCCGAGGGGACGTCGCCGCCGCGGCACTCGGGGCTCGGCCTGAAGTTCCGTGAGCGGCTCGCCGGCTCCTGGGAGCGCCTCCCGGAAGGGGCGGCCGCCGGGCGCGCGGCGCCTCGCCCGGTGCGCCTTCACCTGCGCATCACCATCTCCTACCTGGCCAGGTTCATCAGCGACCCCGCGCACCCGGCGGTCGTGACGGGCACGTTGTTCGCCGAGGGCCTGACCGCGCGGAGGACCGCGATCAAGGAGGGGGTCTGGAACCTGTTCGCCGACACCGGGACCGGGCCGGACAGGGAGATCCGCTATGTGCTTCCGTTCTACGGCGACGGCGGCCTGCGGTTCACGCTGCGCGGCGCCCGGGTCTTCCGGTCGCGCGGCGTCGCTGCCTTGTGGCGGATGTGGCGAGAGGGCGCCGCGCTCCCCTTCCGGATCCAGGAGGGAGACGACGAGCAGGGGCGCGTGGTGGGCGAGGGCATCACGCGGCTCCGGCCGATCGACGTGGTGCATCTCCTCCTGTCGTTCCGGGTACCCGGCGGGCGCGTTCTGCCGGACAAGACGCGGGCGGTGTTCGGGTTCCTCGCGTTCTTCTTCCGCTCGCTCCTCCAGATCGCGCTGGGCCGCTCCTGAAGCGGCGCTCCCCGCCTCGCGAGCGTGTCAGTGGCCGCCGAGCTCGGACACCCGCGAGAGGATGTCGCGCACCTGCGCGGCCTGGACCGGCTTCGTGAGATGGAAGTCGAAGCCGGCCTCCCGGCTCTTCTGCCGGTACTCGTCCGCACCCCAGCCGGTGAGGGCGACGAGGACCGTCGAGCGGAGCGTCGGGTCCTCACGGAACCGCCTGGCGACCTCGTAGCCGCTGAACCCCGGGAGGCCGATGTCGAGGAACGCGACGTCGGGGCGGAACGTCTGGACGGCCTCCAGGGCGCCCGGGCCGTCGTACGCGATCTGGGTGCTGTGGCCGAAGATCTCGAGCAGGAGGGCGAGGGTCTCGGCGCCATCCCGGTTGTCGTCGACGACCAGGACGCGCTTGCCGGGCGCATTGCCCTTCACCCTGCCGCTCTCGGGGGGCTTCGCGTCGGCCTTCGCGGGGGCGTCCAGGAGCGGAAGCCGCACGGTGAACGTGCTCCCCCGATTCAGGCCCTCGCTCTCCACATGCACCGTCCCGCCGTGCATCTGGACGAGCCGGTGGACGAGCGTGAGGCCGACGCCGAGGCCCCCGTGGGCGCGCTCCAGCGTGCGGTCCGCCTGGGCGAACATCTCGAAGACGCGAGGGAGCATCTCCCCCGAGATGCCGGCGCCGGAGTCCTTGACCACGACGAGCGCCTCGCGCCCCTCCCGGCGGACCGAGAGCTCGATACGGCCCCCATCCGGGGTGTATTTCGCCGCGTTGTTGATGAGGTTATTCACCACCTGCGCCAGCCGGGTGAGATCGGCGTCGAGCCACAGCGGCTCGTCCGGCAGCGCGACGGAGAGCGTGTGTTTCCCGGCCTCGACGAGCGGGCGGCTCGCCTCGACGGCGTTCTCGATCACGGTCGCGACGTCGATCCGCTCCTTGCGGAGATCGATCTTCCCGCGGGTGATCCGGGAGACGTCGAGCAGGTCGTCGATGAGACGCACCATGTGCCCGAGCTGCCGCTCCATGATGGCCAGGGTCCTCTCGGCCTCCGGGCCGTCGGCCGGAGACCGCTTGAGGGTCTGGAGCCCGGTGCGGATCGGCGCGAGCGGGTTCCTGAGCTCGTGGGCGAGGATGGCCAGGAACTCGTCCTTCCGCCGGTCGGCCTCCTTGAGCGCCTCCTCGGCCCGCCGCCGCTCGCTGATGTTGCGGCTCACGGTCGCGAATCCGGTGAGCCGCCCGGAGGTGTCCTTGAGCGCCACGACGCCGTAGGTCATCCAGATCGGCTCCCCGGTCTTGAAATGCCGGAACCGGACCTCGATCTCGGCCGCCCCCTCGCGCGCGACGCGGGGGAGGAACTCGTCGCGGAGGGTCGGATGATCTTCCGGGAAGAAGAAGTCGAGGACCTTGGTCGCCCGGAGCTCATCGGCGCTGTCCAGCCCGATCAGGGCCATGCCCGCGCGGTTCACGTAGAGCGGCGTCAGGTCCGGCCCGGCGATGCCGACGAAGTCGTGCGCGTTCTCGGCGAGCAGGGCGAACCGCGCCCGCTCGAGCTCCGCCCGCAACCGCTCGATATGCGCCCACGAGCGCTCCACCACCTCTTCGACGATGGCGATCTCTTCAGGCTGCCAGTCGCGGGGGGCGGCCTGGTGGACGGCCATCATCGCGACCAGCCGCCCCCCTTTCACGAGCGGACAGCAGACGATCGCCTTGATGCCGAGCGCGTTGAACATGTCCGCGCCCTCCGCGGGGCTGACCTCCCGGTCCATGTCCCGCACGACGAGCGTCCGACCCTCGCGCATGTCCGCCGCGGCCCGGGGGCCGAACCGGTCGAGCGAGTACGTGCCGGCGGAGCTCGGGACCCCCTGAGCCGTCCAGTCCTCGATCGTGAACTGGTCGTTGTCGGGCTCCACGCCGGCGTAGGCGCAGCGCGTGGCCTTCAGGTGCTCGCCCAGGAGCCGCGTGGTGGCGCTCATCACGTCCCTGGGATCGGCCGCGGGCCGCGTCGCCTCGCCCACCGCGTAGAGGAGCCGCAGACGTTCCTCGGCCCGCTTCCGGGCGGTGATGTCCTGAACGACGGCGAGGATCCGGTCCGGCCGCCCCGCGGCCCGGCGGACCACGGAATCGGTCACATGGACCCAGAGCACCGCGCCGTCCTTGCGGACATACCGCTTCTCGAACTGGCATTCGTGGACCTCGCCCCGCTCGAGGCGGTCCACCGCGGCCTGGTGGCCGGCCCGGTCGTCCGGGTGGGTGAGGTCGGCGAGGGTCATCCTCCCGGTCAGCTCGTCCCGGGTGTAGCCCGTCATCTCGCAGAACTTCTGGTTCACGCGGATGAGCTTGCCAGTCGGGAGGTCCACCTCCGCGCTCCCGGCCGCGGCCGCCTCGAACAGGGTACGGTACTCCGCTTCCCTCTCCTGGAGGGCCGCTGCGGCTGCCTTCTGCGCGCGCCGCGCGCGGGCTTCAGCGAGCGCCCGCCCGACGGCGGCCGGGAGCGCGGAGAGGCGCTGCTTCATGACGTAGTCGGTCGCTCCGCGCTTCAGCGCCTCGACCGCGCGCTCCTCTCCCGGCGTCCCGGAGACGAAGACGAACGCCGCGTCGGGCTGGTGCTCGCGGGCGAGCTCCAGCGAGCCGAGCCCTTCCAGCGTCGGGAGCTCGCAGTCGGCAAGGATGAGGTCGTAAGGCCTCTCCCGGAGCCGTGCCACGAAGTCGTCGCGGCCCCTGACGCGTTCGACCTCCACCGGGAGCGCTGCCTGATCGAGCCGCTCGCAGACGAGCCCAGCGTCGAGATCGTTGTCCTCCAGGAGCAGCACGGCGGCGACCGGCGGGCGCATGGTCGTTTGCTCATACAATGCTTCGGGGGCGGACGCTCGGCCCGCGCGACCTGGCCGCCGCAGGCGAGCGGAGGGCCTGATCCGCGCCTCTCCGTCCTGAAAGAACGCGGGCTCCGCGCCCTGCTGCCGGGCAGCCTCTTTCCACCGCCTGTGACGATGGCGAGCATGTAACCTCACCGGCCATGTCGACTTCTTGGAAGCTTCGTCAATCCAGGGCCTGCGGAGCGCTGGCGGGGAGGCTGCCCGCGTGCCGCCGCTCCTGATCCTCACCTATGTGGGGTTCGTGAGCCTCGGGCTGCCCGACGCGGTGATCGGCGTCGCGTGGCCCTCGTTGCGCACCGCGTTCGCCCTCCCCCAGAGCGCCCTCGGCGCGCTCCTGGTCGGGACGGGCGTGGGGTATTTCTCGTCCGGGATCGCGGCGGGCAGGCTGGTGGAGCGGCTCGGGGTGGGCAAGCTGCTCGCCGTCAGCAGCGGCCTCATCACGGTCGCCATGTTTGGTTATGCGTCGACGCCGGTCTGGCCGCTCCTGATCCTCTGCGGGCTGATCGCCGGGCTGGGCTCGGGCGCGATCGACTCGGGGCTCAACGCCTACGCGGCGAGCAACTTCTCCGCGCGCCACGTGAACTGGCTTCACGCCTGCTACTGCGTCGGCGCGGCGCTCGGACCGCTCATCGCGACGGCGGCGCTCGCGACCACCGGCTCCTGGCGCTGGGGTTATGCGATCCTCGGCGCGATCATGCTCGTCTTGACCACGGCGTTCGCCCTGGCCAAGGCGTCGTTCCGCGCGCGTCCGGCGGCCGGCGCGGGCGCCCAGGAGGCGCCGGGTGTCCAGGAGGTGCCGCCCGCCCAGGCCCGCGCGGCGCTGCGGCAGCCCCGCGTGTGGCTGCAGATCGCCGTGTTCTTCCTCTACACCGGCCTCGAGGTGACGCTCGGGCAGTGGAGCTTCACGGTGAACACCGAGGCGCGCGGCGTCGCGACGGAGACGGCCGGGATCTGGGCGGGCGCCTACTGGGCCAGCATCGGCGTCGGCCGCGTCCTGCTCGGCCTGGCGGTGGATCGGGTGGGCGCGGATCGGCTCCTGCGCATGGCCACGGTCGCGGCGCTGCTCGGCAGCGCGCTGTTCGCGGTCGGCCCGGCGTGGCCGGGCGCCGCGGGGCTCATGCTGGCGGGGCTCGGCCTCGCGCCCATCTACCCCACGTTGATGTCCCGCACCCCGGCTCGCCTCGGCCCGTACACCGCGCATGCGATCGGGTTCCAGGTGAGCGCGGGCATGATCGGCGGCGCCATCCTGCCGAGCATCGGCGGGTTCCTCGCCGCGCGGGTGGGGCTCTCGGCGATCGGGACGCTCGCCGTGGCCGCGTCCGTGGGCCTGTGGCTGCTGCACGAAGCGCTGCTCCGCGCGACGCGCGAGCCCGTAGCTAGACACCGATCACGTTGATCGAGCGAGAAATAAGACGCCAAGGACGCCAAGGCGCCAAGGACGCCAAGATATTATCTGCTTCTTGGCGCTCTTGGTGTCCTTGGCGCCTTGGCGTTTCGATCTTCTGTTCGTTTCAGGCTGGTTCAACCCGTTTGCCCTTCTAGCAGATCATGCCGAGGCTGCGCATCTCCTCGACGTCCTTGTCGCTCGGGCGGCGGTGCCGCCGGAGGAGCACGTCGCCGAGCCAGAGGAGGTTGTAGTTGCAGTGCATGTAGCGGTGATGCAGGTAATGGTGGCGTGAGATGAAGCGCACGTACCGGGTGTCGAGCAGCCACCGCATCGGCGCCGACGCGCGGGCCATGGCCTCGGCGCGGGGCATGTGCAGGTACGGGTGGAGCACCAGCGAGGACAGCGGGTAGATCACGAGCGCGACCAGCGCGCCGACGAGCGCCGGCGGCGAGAGGAAGAACACGTACGCGGCGAAGAACGGCAGCACCGGGGCGGCGAACGCGAGGATCCCGAGTCCGGCGAGCGAGACACCGTATTTCTCCTGGATGATGCGCCGGCTGCCCTGGGTCTCGACGATCCAGCGATCGAGGCGCTCCTGATCCTCGCGGCTCTTGAACTGCTGGACGTGGCTCTCGCGGTACGTCTTGCCGTGGTGCACGACGGTGTGGCTCGTGTAGGCGCGCAGCAGCGGCCGGCCGGCGGCGCCGAGCTTCTGCGCCGCGCGGCGGGTCTTTCCGCTCGCGTGCAGCGCATTCCGGTGAAGGAACGACTCCGCGAGAGAGACGGTGAGGTAGCCGAGCGCCGCGCCCGCCACCAGCTGGAAAACCCCTGTAGTCAACGCCACGGGATGCATCGTTAAGACTCCTTTGCCTGGTGCTTCTCTTCGCGAGGCCGCGCGCGCCGGCCCACTGCAGGGCGCTGCGCCTCTCGTCCTCGCGGCTCCGTACATGGCAATCGCGATGCCAGCCGGCCGCGGCGCTGCGCCCGCGCTCATGCGCCGTGTTCAGCCCTCAAAACCCCTCGCGGCGCCGCGCGCTCTCTCTCGTTGGCTGGAGGCCGGCGCCCTCGGCTGAAGGCCGGCGCCCTCGGTCGAGGGCCGGCGCCCCTGTCGCTGAAGGCCGGCGCCCTCGGCTGGAGGTTGTCCCCTCCATGCGCGCCGCCCGCGCGCCCCGCGGCCGCCCGCCCATGCCGCACCGGCGGCGCTCCGCGCGCTGGAAACGCGGCCTCACGCAGCCTGGCATCCTCGCTGCAAGGGCCCCTCTCGGCACAGCGCGCGGGCGCTCCCCGGAAGCCGTGAACGCGTCGCCCGCTGTCGCTCCTACCCCATCCTCCACGAGCACCCAGAGACCCGAAGCCCGGCCGGGCAGCGCGCCACGGCGGAGAAGAAAGGCACGAGAGGACCCATGGCCCAGCAGAATGCCGCGTATTGCACCCCCGCGATCGGCCTCGATCCGCCGCCGGCCGCCGCACGTCGGCCCGACAGCCCCTCTCTCCTGCGCGGCCATGTCGCGACGATCGCGGCCTTCGTCACGAACGGCCTCGCCTCGGATCTCCCGTCCTCGGTCCCCTTTCGATTCCATGTCTCCGGCGGCTCCTGCGGCCCGGCGACGTTGACCGGCCTGTACTTCCCGACGCCTGGCAGCCGCGAGCTGGTCATCCTGCTCCACGGCATGGGAGGGAACGTCCACTCGGCTTATCAGCGCCGGGCGACCTCCGCCCTGTGCGCGCTGGGCATGTCGGTGCTCCGCCTCGGCCAGCGCGGCTCGTCGCGCGACCCGGAGGACCTCCATCACGCCGGGCTCTGGGAGGACCTCGCCGCGGTGCTGCGCGATGACGCGACGGTCGCCCGTTACGAGCGGGTCTATGTCGTCGGCTTCTCGATGGGCGGTCACGTCGCGCTCCACCTCGCGGCGGCGCGGCGCCCGCGGCTCGCCGCGGTGGTCTCGATCTGCTCGCCCCTGTACCTCGACGGCGCCGTCCGGCACATGGACCGCCCGGAGAGCGCCGTGTACCGGCGCCACGTCCTCGCGGGCCTCCGGCACATGTACCGGGACATCGCGCGACGGCGGCCCGTGCCGGTGTCTCCCTCGGAGGTCGATCGCGCGGAGACCCTGCGCGCCTGGGATCATCTCACGGTGGTCCGCCGCTTCGGCTTCCGTGATCCCACGGACTACTACGAATCCCAGAGCGCCGGCAGGATCCTCGGCGCGCTCGCCACGCCGGCGCTGCTCCTCTACTCGCCCCAGGATCCGATGGTGCCGCCGTCGACGCTCGCCGGCCTCGAGGCGCACGAGCGGCGCTCGCCGGCCGTCCGCGTCGCCTGGATGGATGGCGGCGGCCACATCGCCTTTCCCCGCCGGCTGGATCTCGGGCTCGGCCCGGCGGTCCCCTGCACCCCGTACGAGCAGATCGCCGCCTGGTTGCGCCGCCAGCCGGCCCCGGAGGCCGCGTCATGAGCGCTCGGGTCCTCGCCGCCGTCGCCGCCGTCGCCGCTGATAACACACCTCGCGCCGCTGGAGAGATGAAGATGAAGACCGTGGATGCCCCTTCCCGTGCCCTGCCGTGTCGCGCCGTCGCGGACGCTCGCGGCGATGTCGTCCTGTCGTCCGAGGACGCCCGGCGGCTCGTCGCGGGCCTGAAGGCGATCCGCGCCCGCGCCACCGCCCGGACGGGCCAGGAGGATCTCGATCACATCAAGCGCCTGTCGTGGCTCGGCCGCGCGTTCTCCGCCCTTGGTTATGCCACCTGCGTGCTCGGCCCGAACCCCCTCTCGATGGCGCTCATCGCGCTCGGCCGGTTCGCGCGGTGGGTCGTGATCGCCCATCCGGTCCTCCACCGGGCGTACGACGACGTCGCCGCCGGCGATCCCGCCTGGCACAGCCGCACGTTCGCGCGGGGGCGTCGCCGCTTCTGGGACTGGTTCGACTGGCTCGACGCCAGCGAGTGGCAGGGCCAGCACAACGTCTCTCACCATTGCTACGTCGGCGACGAGCGGGATCCCGACCGGCTGGCCGTCAACATGGAGTGGCTGAAGAAGAAGTCGAAGCTCGTCCGCGCGCTCGCGCTCCTCGTGACCGCGGGCACGTGGAAGTGGATCTATTATGGCCCCGCGACGCGGAAGAACGCCCGCGAGGGGCGCGGGCGGGCGGCGCAGGAGGGCGCCGGCGACGGGTGGACGCCCGCGGCCCTGCTCGACCGCGAGATGCTGCTCCGCTCGTACATCCCGTATGCGGCCGTGCATTTCGTGATCTTGCCGCTCGCGTTCCTCCCGTTCGGCCGCTGGGCCGCGCTCGGCGTGCTCGTCAACAGCCTGGTCGCGGAGCTCCTGTCGAACCTGCACAGCTTCGCGGCCATCGCGCCGACGCACACCGGCCTCGACATCCCGATCTTCGAGGGCGCGGCGCGGAGCCGCGAGGAGTACTACGTCCGGCAGATCGTGGGCTCGGTGAACTACAGGAGCCCGGGCGGCGCCGCCGACTTCATGCACGGCTACATGGGGTATCAGATCGAGCATCACCTCTGGCCGGACCTGCCGCTGCGGCAATATCCTCAGGTCGCGAGGGAGGTCGAGGCGCTCTGCCGCGAGCACGGGCTCCCGTACCGGCGGGACTCGGTCTGGCGCCGGATCGTCGAGACGGTGCGCGCGGTGGTGAGCGACGACAAGGTGCAGGTCGCGCGCGTCACGATCACGCCTGCGGCCGCGCGCCGCGCCGCGCCGCGGGGCGGCGCCGACCTTGAGGCGACGCGGCTTTCCGCCTAAGCTCGGCGGCCGGCGGAGCCGGCGGGCACATTGCGCAGGACAGGCATCGATCAGCAGCGGCAGCGTGGTGGAGCGACGGAGGAGGAGCGATGACGATGAACCAGGAGAGGCAGCTTGTGGTGACGTGGCAAGATCCGGCCCCGGCCGCGGAGAAGGTGCGGTCGATGTCCGGCGTCGACTACCTCACCGCGATGATGAAGGGAGAGCTGCCGGCCGCGCCGATAGCCCACCTCCTCGGCCTGCGCTTCGCCGCGGTGGAGTCCGGCCGCGTCGTGGTCGCCGGCACCCCGGGCGAGCAGCACCAGAACCCGATCGGCACGGTCCACGGCGGTTACCTGAGCACGATGCTCGACTCGGCGGTGGGCTGCGCCGTTCATACGGCCCTGGAGGCGGGGGTCGGCTACTCGACGGTCTCTCTCCAGGTGAGCTTCGTGCGCGGCCCGCGCGCCGGGGTCGAGCTGCTCGCCGAGGGCCGCGTGGTTTACCTCGGCAAGCGCCACGCGACCGCCGACGGGACGCTGCGCGACGCCGAGGGCACCCTGTACGCCCACGCCACGACGACGTGCCTGATCCTGCGGTGAACGCCGCCGCGCGTGATCCTGATCACGAGAGCAGCGCGTCGAGGAACGGATTGCTGAAGACGCGGTGCGGGTCGTACCGGTCCAGCGTGGTGACCGCGAAGGTCCAGCCTGGGCTGGGGCCTGACTCGAGCTCCGCCGGGATCGTCGACGTGAGCACGCTCGTGTTCGTCCACGCGCCGGCCCCCGTGTACCCCCAGCCCTTCGACCACTCCGGCCGGACGGTGGCGTACGAGCCGGTGTAGTTGCTGAAGATCCACGCCTCTATCTCGGCGTAGAACACGTCCGCGTCCGGCGTTCCTGGAAACGTCAGGACGTCGAGCCACACCGCCACGTCCCACTCGGGGTGATCCGGTCGATAGCGGGCGGCGGACAGCGCGGGCGTCTCTGCGCCGGCCACCTCCACGTCGCCCGGATCGTCGAGGCCGGTGACCCGGATCTCGACCGGGGAGTTGATGGGGAACCTACCCTGGGCGCAGTATGTGTCGAGCTTGCTCTGGTAGGCGGAGGTGAACTCGGCGACGACGCGCTGGATGTTCGCCCGGCTGGTCACGACGGCGTAGCCGTTCGCCGTCACGGTCAGCGTCGTGGGCTTCACGTAGAGGAGGAGGTTCTTCGACTTGCCCCAGAGGTCGTAGCCCAGCGTGGCCGTGAGCCCCGCGACGGCGGCGTCGTACCCCACCTGGCCGAAGAGGGGCGTCAGGGCGCCCTCGCCGCTGACGATCCGATCCGCGAGGTCCGAGACCGGCGCCGGGATGTTGTCGCTGAAGGGGTAGTTGTAGGGCGAGAGCACGGGGCGAGACAGGAGCGGCTTGGTCGGGCGTACGCTCCAGACCTTGAGCCAGGGATGGCTCGTGAACGGGAACCAGATCACCTCCGCTCGACCCGCCTGCTCGACGAAGCTCTGAAACGTGCGCGCGGCGCCGCTGCCCGGGCTGGCGAAGAGCTCGGTCGCGGGGATGTCGACGTGGCTCACGCAGCGGAGGTCCTGGTTCGCCCCGACGCGCAGCGTCACCTCGGTGAGGAAGGCTCGACCGAGGTGGGTCAAGAACGCCTTGCAGTCAGGGTGAGAGCGATCGAAGGTCCGGAGCTCGTAGCGCGACAGCGCCGCGTCCCACACGACCGCCGTGAGCGAGACGATGAGGTTGCTGAGCGAGCCGTAGGTATGGCCGGGCGTGCGCGTCTCGCCCTGCGCCGGGATGGCGGTCCCGTGACCGCCGATCGCGAGCACGCCCCCGATCGTCAGGTCACCCGGCGCAGGGGTCGCGGTCAGCCCGTAGCCGGCTTGCTCCAGGAAGGTGAGGAGGTCTTCCATGGTGGCGCCCGTCTGGACCTTCACGGCGGCGGGCGACGCAGAGACGATCTGCATGGCGGTGAGGTGCTGTGTCGTGTCGACGAGGACGACCAGCGCGCTCGCGAGGGAGGTCTCCGGTGTCACGGTCAGCGGAGACCAGGTGTGCATCTTGCCCCTAGCCCGGAGGGTATATCCCGCGGCGTACGCCCAGTTGGCCAGGGCGACGAGATCGGCGTCGGTCCGGGGAGCGCACGTCCAGAGATCGTCCACGACGATATCGCCGGCCCAGTTCTCGAAGCCCTGCTGATAGAGCTCGATCCCGGCGGGAAACCCGGGAGGCGGAGGGCAGGACACGTCGGCGTTCGCCGGCGTGACCTTGAAGATGCGGGCCCCGGCGGCGCCGGCGGCCAGCGTGGCTGAAGATCGAAGGAAACGACGTCGCGAAAGGTTCATGATGGACCACCGTTCTGCGCGAGCGGACGTGTGATCATGAAGCGGTCGCGTCGCGTCCGAAGCGGCTCACGTCAGCGCGCATGTCATGGAGAGGAGCGCGCCGGGGCGCGACGGGTCAGCGTGTGTCTCGGCATTGTAGCACGAGGGCGGGGTCCCGGCGCGACCGGCCCCCGCGGCGCGCTCACCACCGGGTCCAGCGGGAGATCCGGTTGAGCCGCGTGTACGGGGTGCTGTCGTTCACGAACCCGAGCGCGGTCGCGTCGTCGGTGGCGATGTGTGGGCCGAAGCCGCCGTCCTCGTACGGATCGTCCGCGTCGGCGCCGAGGTTGTAAACGAAGCAGTACCCGTAGTGCTGCGCGACGCCCGCGTAGTGCTCCGCGCAGTTCTCGTCGTCGGTGTCGCCGTCGTAATCGGTGGAGGACCACCCGGCGGCGAACTGCCATTCGAAGATCCTGCCGTGTCCGGAGACCGGCACCGGGTTGACGAAGCGCATGGTCTCGGTGTCGATCCCCTCGGCGCTCGCGCGCATGACCTCCAGGGCGAGCCCGTCGCGATCCTCGATCTCGTCGCGGTATTCCCGGCCGACGCGGTAGAGGGCAGGCTGGTAATGGTTGTTGTCGATCGACGGCTCGCCCCTGGACCGGAGCCGATCGCTGTACAGGAACTTCCAGAAGGCGAGGGTCGTGCCCTCCTCCGACCCGACGCTGTTGTAGACGAGGGCCCACCGGTCGCCGTCGATCGGGGGACCGCAGTGGACGAGGAGCTCCTCCTCTGGACCGTCCCCGTCCGGATCGAGCGTGTAGGCCCCGTCCGGCAGGCTCTCGGGAACGTCGCTGCACCGCTGGTAGCCGCGGATCTCCCCGCCTCCCCCTCCGTCTCCACCGCCAGCTCCCCCAGCACCGCCAGCTCCCCCCGCCTCGCCGTCCGCCGGGTGATACGGCTTGTCCAGCCCGGCGAGCGCCGTACACCCGCAGGCCAGGAGGCACCACGCCGCCCCCAGCCATGTCGCGGACCCGCTCTTCATCGCGCTCTCTCCCTGCGGCATCACCCCCCGCTCCTGCCTCACTCCGGCACGGCAAGCAATGCATGCAGCCCTCTCGAGCGCGCAGCGCACGCCGTCGCGACGGAGGTGCGGCGGCTCGGCCCTCTCGCGGACACACACGCGCGGGAAGCGCCAGCGACTGCACAATGTGTCGAAAATGTCAATCAAAATGCGATCAGGCTAGCCCAGCATCGGCGTGTGGTGCACCCCTCCGCCCCGATCGTGCCCTCCCGGGATCACAGACCGTGCTGGATGTGCACAGAAGCCGTGCTCTTCGCGGTCGCAGCCGCGATCATGCTGGTACCGTATCGCCCAACTCCGCCCTTCATCCGGCGAAGACGACAGGCCCCCAGGGAGGGCGCTCGCGCCGCGAGCTCTCTCCCTGGGGGCCGCCCAGCTCGGCATCACGTCCCGCTCCCGGGACGCAGCCGGCTGCCGCAGCCACCCGCTACGTGGCGCTCTGCATGCTCCCTCGCGCCGCCCGGTAGTCGGTGAACATCGACCCCAGGATGGTGGCCGCTCCTGTGGCAATTTGGACCATCGCCGCGAGCGGTGCGCGCTTTGTGTACCCGAACACGAACGGCGCTGCGATCACGGAAGCGCTCCACGCATAGTCGAGCGCTTCATGCATCTCGATCGGGATCAGCTTCGCCAGGCTCAGCCGATAGTCGGTGAGCAGAGACACGGAGATGACCGATGCGCCCAGCATCACGCCGGCGATCTTCGCCTCCCGCCGGCTCGAGGAGAGGCCGGCCATGGCGACCATGAGACCGTTTGTGTAGTCGAGGACCGAGTGGACGTCCTGGGGGATGACGCGCCGGATGGGCAGGACGCCGAAGAGCAGCTTCGAGGGGATCGCTGCGTTCTGCTGGACCGCCGGCGCGGCGGCGCCGGGCCCGGTCTGCTCCGCCGCCGGAAGCACGTCTTCTGTGCCGGGGTAAACAACGGACTGTGTCATGAGAACCTCCCGGCTCGCTCGGAAGCAATCCGTGGACCGAGGCCGATCGAGCCGGGTGAGCAGGGCAGGGATCATCCCGTCGAGCTCGGCGAGCCAGCCCGCCGTCCGGCGGAGCTCGCCTCGGCCCGGCGGCGCTGGACCCCTGCGCGCGCGGCGCTCAGCTCCCGCTGCACGCCTCGAGCTCGGCCTTGCACTGGTCCATCCCCGCCTGCTCCACGCAGGGCGCGCAGCGCGCCGAGATGCCCTCGCCGGCGCACTCCACCTCGTCCAGGAGCAAGCAAGGGGAGGGAGGCGCGCCGGCGCGCGGCATTGTTCGGTCGGTCAATACAATCGCGTAGCGAACGTACAGCTTCTCTCCTGTCGCCCCGCGAGCATACTATGGGTCGATGGGAGGCGTGCGCGCCCCTCATGGACAGCGGATATGCTCCGCTGGCGTAGTCCTTCTTCTGGAGGCAGGGATCATGCGTGAAGAGACGAGGCGAAAGGCGCTGAACGCCGCGGCGCGGGTCGCGCTGGGCATGCTGGCATGTGAGGTCCTGGCGGGCTGCGGCGGACACTACACCACCGGCGAGCGGCCGCCGGGCCTGGACGGCGAGGAGCAACGTCCGCCGGAGGTGCTGACCGGCGGCGCTTCCACCGGCGGCGGCGCCGATCCGTACGCCGCCGCCGACGGCGGCGGGGGGACGACCTCGGTCGGGACGGCCGGCTCCGGGCCCGGCGAGGGCGGCGGGGGCTCGCTGCCGGAGCCGGCCGCGCTCGCGTGCACCGGCGAGGTCGATCTCGACCACGTGCAGCCTCGCCCGCGCGCGGAGCTCGAGTGCTGCCTGAGCTACACGACGGAGCGGCTGCCCGATCCTGGGCTCGTGCCCACCGACGCGCAGCTGGCCGCCCTCTCGGCGGACGCGTCGTTCGTGAACTGCTGCGCGGCGGTGATCGAGGGGGTGGAGACCGACGTCATCACGTACGACGAGACCGGCCCCGTCCGCAGCGCGTGCTGCTTTGGCGACATCGTCGCTCCCGAGGAGGAGCTCTACGCGCGCGCCTTGTGCACGCCCTGGGGGCCTCCTGTCCCGCCGGCGCTCGACGCGGGCGACGCGCTGGAGGTCGCGTGAACGCGCCGGTCCTCGATCTCCGCGACACGGCGCGCGCGCGCGCCCTCGACCTGAGCGGTTATCCCGAGGCGCTGTTTCCCTCGGCGATCCGCACCTGGCGCGGGCGGATGGTGAACGAGTACGCCTCGTCGGCCGTGTTCGAGGCGCTCGCGCGTCAGCTCGCCGAGGCGCGGTTCTCGCCGGAGCTCGTCGACACGTGCCTCGGGTTCGCCCGCGAGGAGCGCGAGCACGGCGTCCTGTGCGGCGCCGTGGTCGAGTCCCTCGGCGGCGCCGCGGCCGCGGGCCTCCCGGATCGCCCGGAGTTCCCGCTGCACCGGGACGCGCCGCCGCGCGCCGCCGTGCTCCGCAACGTGATCCACATCTGTTGCATGAGCGAGACCGTGGCGGTCGCGTTGATCGGCGCCGAGCGGCTGGAGATGCCGCCCGGGCCGCTCCTGGACCTCTTGACCCGCATCTATGCAGACGAGGTGGGCCACGCCCGCTTCGGCTGGCGCCTGCTCGACGAGGTGGCGCCGTCGCTCTCCGCGGAGGAGCGGAGCGCGGTCGAGCGGTACCTGCCGGTCGCCTTCCGGCACCTCGTCGCCCACGAGCACGCGCACCTGCCGCCCCACGACGCTCCGCCGCAGGGGGAGCAGCTCGGGTTGTGCAGCGGCCTGAGCGCCCGAGCGCTGCTCGACGAGACCATCGATCAGGTCATCCGCCCTGGGCTCCGCCGCTTCTTCGCCTGCTGACAGCCCCCCGCCCGCCTTGAGGTCCGCCGCTCAGCCGGCGGCGCGGTGCCGGGCGCGCCAGGCGGCGGGCGTGGCGCCGTGGTGGCGCCGGAAGAGCCGCACGAAGTGGCTCGGGTCCGCGTAGCCGACGCGCTCGGCGATCGCGTCCACGTACTCGTCGGTCGAGAGCAGCCGGCGCCGCGCCTCGGCCATACGCCCCTCCACGATCCACGCGACGACGGTGCGCCCGGTGGCCTGCTTGACGGCCGTGGTCACGTGGGCGGGCGTGCGTCGCACCACGTGCGCCACCTCCTTGAGGGTCAGCGGCCCGAGGCAGCGCGCCTCGATGACGGCCAGGGCGTCGGCCACGAGCGAGGGGGGCTGAAGCGGCCGCGGCGGCGCGGCGGCGGCGCCGCGCGCGCGCACGACCTCGGCGAGCACGAGCGCGAGCAGGCTCTCGGCCACGACGGGCATCGCGCCGGCCGCCTTCTGCTCGCGATCGAGCTCCCGGAACAGATCGAGCACGTACTCCTGCCGCGCGGCGGGCAGCTCGACCACGGGGGAGGCCCCCTGACGGACGCGGTCGAGCGGGGCGAGCAGCTGGCCATAACGATCCGGGTCCAGGCACGATCGGCAGAAGGCCACCGTCCACACCTCGGGTCCGCTCGCGGACACGACGCGGTGCGCGTCGCCGGCAGGGACGAGGTGCATGTGGCCGGCCCGCAGCTCGAACTCGCCGTGGTGCTCGACCCGGGTGCGACCGCCGACCTGCAGGGCGAGCACGACGAACGTATGGACCGCCGGGCCACACGGCGACCGCGGGAGCTCCATGGGCCCGACGCGGTGCATGACCCGGATCTGCGCGAGGCCGAGGTCGTCGGAAATCACCCCGGCACTCTAGCACCCGCCGGCCGGGCGTTGGGGGCGCCGGCGCGGCGATCGAAGAGGAGGACCAGGCCGCCGAAAACACGGCCAGGGAGGGGCTCTCCTGCGGGGGCGGGTGAGGCCGGGCGGGCCCTCGCTCACTGCAAACAACGACGTTGTCGGGGCCCCTGTGAGCGAAGGACGACCGAGGTTGCCGGCACCCACCAGGTCTCTTCGCGAATGTGCGGACACGCCCCCAGTCGAAGATCCGCATTGAAGAGACCGCCTGGATTCCACAGCTGCGGGCACGGCGCTGTACAGGAGCCCGACGTGAAGCCCGGGATGCTCCAGCAATCGCCGTGCCGCCAAGAAAGTCGACGGAGCGCTCCGCCGACGTGACCCTTGCTCCCTCCTGCCCCCTGCGAGCGGCTCATGCGCTCCGTCGATCCGCGCGCGTCGTGATCATTCGAGCGTCTGGCGGGAATCTTTGCCGCGATGTCGAAGCCATCGCGATTGCATCGCCTGGAAAACTTTCCAGCGTCATCGTCGCCAGTGGATCCCGCAGCGACACGCGCGTGAAGGCGGCCGCTTCGATGCATGGATGACTTGTTGAACTACGTCGCTTTTCCGGAAGGGGGTGGATCGCATAAATGCCCGATAACCCCGCTGACGGGGTTCTTATGCTGCTGATAGGGTGCGATTGCCTGCCCAATGCGGGGCGGGTAGCGCCAGACGGATTTAGCCTACCGCCCTGCGAGAGCGCCATGCGATTTAACGACCCGCTACACGTATCTACAATCGACCGCCGTACGTCCCGACGGCGCCTGGCCACTCTCGTGGCGCTGACCGCGTTGTCCTTGAGCGCGTGCGGCGATCAGGAGGAAGGCTCGTTGAGCGGCGGGCCGGGGGGCGGCCCGGGGGGACCCGGGGCGACGAGCGGAGCGGGCGGCTCGGGCCCGGGCCCGAGCTCGAGCTCGGGCTCGCAAGCGGGCTCGGGCGCGGGCTCGCACTCGGGCACGGGCGGCGAAGACACGGCCGGCCGTCCGCATGACCACTGCGTGGACGGCTACCTTCCCCACCCGAGCGACTCGGATCCCAACATGAAGGACGGCCCCGCGGACTTCTATCCGCCCGGCAACACCGATCCGAACATCGTCGATACCACGGTGCAGCCGGAGGTGCTGCAGTGGATGTACGACAACTCCTGGCAGGCGGCCCACGTGGAGTGGCACGCGATCCGCGCCTGCAATCTCCCGGGCGGCGGCGGATTGAGCAAGGTGAACATCTGCTCGTTCGAGCAGCTGGTCCCGCAGGATCAGAACTGCCAGACCGCCGGCGACGGTTATCAGTTCCTGGTGTTTCACCGCCACATGATCCAGGCGCTGAAGCAGCTCTGGCCCAATCACAGCGAGCAGTTCACGGGCTTCACCAAGTTCCCGACCTCGGCGGAGGACGTGCCGCCCCAGTGGCGCTCCGCGTGGAGGGACTGGGATTCGGCGGCCCTCGAGGCCGGGAGGATCGGAGACGAGATCGACAAGCCCGAGAACCTCGCGAGGTTCCCGGACGAAGGCACGCTCGGCTTCTGGCTTCAGTGCAACGTGGGTCAGCGGCTGAGGTCGCCGGCGAACAACATGCCGTGGGTGGGCCTCCACTTTGCGCTGCACGCCAAGTGGGCGCGGCCGGGCAACACGGCGCACGGGGTGAACAACACCAACGTGAACATCGACAACTACATGTTCTGGAAGCTCCACGGCTGGATCGACAACGTGTGGGAGAAGTACCGCCTCGCCAAGGGGCTGCTGCCGACGGACGAGAAGCTGAAGCATGATCTCATCGCGCAGTGCCGCGAGATGGACACCGAGATCAAGATCATCAAGGAGGACCTGACGCCCGACGAGGTCACGAACCCCAACGAGCCTTTGCCGGTGGAGACGGGGTTCTTCCACGAGACGGTCCGGCCGATGTTCGAGAATACGAGGAACCTCTGCAGCGGCTGCCACGCCGAGTCGGGCGCCAATGCGGGGCTGACGCTCGGCGGCCACATCAGCTCCAGGAAGATCGTCGACGCTCTGGTCAACCGCCCCTCCAAGAACGGCGGCCAGTTCAAGCTCGTGGTCCCGGGCGATCCCGATAACAGCTGGCTCTACCTCAAGGCCTCCGGCAGAGCGGAGACCGTGGGCTGCCAGCAGACGGCCACGGCGCAGTGCATCCCGGGCGTGATGCCGCCCAGCACGGGCGGGCCGACCGCCACCGCGCGGGAGCTCGAGAACCTGCGTCAATGGATCCTCGACGGCGCTGAGGGCCCGCCCTGATCCTCGGCGAGAGTTGAAGCACGACAGAAAACCGTGATCCGCCCCCCCCTGGACACCAGGAGAAAGTCCTGGTCCATTCTGTTCAGGGCGGGGCGTTCGCCTCTCGTGCGGTGCGTGAGGTGCCGCGACCGCGTCCCCCAGCCATGGTGGCGGCGCCACCCCGGGAGAGCGAAGGGATGAGCGACGAGAGCGCGACGGAGCAACCTCTGTATCTGCAGGGCCGGGACGTCGTGGTCGCCCGCGCCGAGGGCGTGGCGTGGCGCAAGGGCGCCCCGCCGGACTACCACCTCTCGAACGAGACGATCCCGAAGGAGCGCACCTGCCAGCACGCGGCCGGCTCGCTGGAGGCCGTCGTCGAGGACCTGGTCAAGGTCTTCGAGATGGAGACCTCGCACAAGCAGGATCCGGCGCAGTGGCTCAGCACGGTGACGGAGCGGTTCCGCACCCGCGTGAACGGCGGCGCCTGGGCCAGCGCCAGGGACATCGCGGAGAAGGGCGGTTATAACCTCATGATCGGCGAGAGCGTCTTCTACGACGCGCAAGGAGAGACCTTCGAGTCCTCTCACGACGTCTTCCACGAGGCCTTCCCGGGCGGCTTCTTCTGGGAGGTGCTGGAGGTCTACTCGCCCCCGCCGGTGGTGACGTTCAAGTGGCGCCACTGGGGCTCGTTCACCGGGCCTTACAAGGGCTTCGCCCCCACCGGCAAGCGCATCGAGATGTTCGGCGTCAGCGTGGCGCGCGTGGCCGACGACCTGCGCATCGTCGAGGTCGAGCATTTCTATGACAACAGCCAGTTCCTCGGCCAGCTCACCGGCGGCTGCCCCGTCCACAAGGCCGCCGCGAAGTGACCCCGACGCGCACCTCCTCGCCCAAGACGGGGAAATCCAGCGTCAGCTGAACGTCGGCGAGGTGCCGGCGACGGGGGATCACCCTCGCGCCTTCCGTCGTGTTCCTCTACGATCTGCGGGCCGGCGAGATCGTCCGCTCGCCGGCCCTTGCGCGGAGCGGTCCTATGATGTCCTCCTCCTCGAGCGACGACCTCCCGTTCAGCCCTCAGTTGAGCGCCTCCCCCGCGCGCTTCCTCGGCTTCGGCCTGGCAGCGGGCCTGGCCGCCCTCGTGGCGCCGATCGTCGCCGGCGTGTTGTGGTCCGCCGTCGGCCAGAAGCTGCCGCTCGCCTCGCTCGTGGCCGGGGTGCTGGTCGCGACCGTGGCGGCGGTCTGCCGCCGCGCCGCTTCGGCCGGCGTCCCGCTCGCGGGGAGCGCCGCTGCGCTGGCGAGCCTCGCCGTCGCCCCGCTGCTCTGGCTCCTCTCGGCGCGCACGCTGGACGACTGGATCGTCCCCGTGCCCGGGAGCACGTTCCACGGGATGGGCGGCGCGCCGATGGCCCTGGCGGCGCCGGTCGCGTTCTTGCTGAGCGGCATGCTGGGCTGGTGGGTGGCGCTGTTCTTCGCCTGGGGCCGGCCCGTGGTGGCCGCCGCGGTGCGCTGGCTCTCGCTGGGCGCGCTCACGCTGTCCGCGGCGCTGCTCGCCTGGTCCACCGCCCGCGCGGTGGTTTACCCCCTCCCTGAGGGCTATGTCGCGTCGCTGCCGGTGGCGGCGACGGTGCCGCGGGTCGCGGGGGCGCCGGTATCCGAGCTCCCGCCGGAGCTCGTTCCGGGGCGGCGGGCCGAGGTGACGAAGGTGTACCGCGACCCCGTCGAGGGCCTCGGTTTCGACGTGGAGCGTCGCTGCGACGGCCCCGCGTGCACGTTCGCCCTGATCCGCCCCGCCGCGCAGACGGCGCCGTGGGACCATGGCCGGTTCAAGGATCGCAGCGGGGTGGGGCGGTCCGGTCCGATCGTCGTGAAGCGCGACGAGGCGCATGATCTCTGGGTGGCCGTCGGCGCGGACGTCGTCGCGTTCCGGGGCGCGACGCTGGCGCCCGGCGGCGTCCGGGTGCACGCCGTGCGCGACCGCCTGAGCCCGCCCCACGGCGTGATGGTGGGGGCGGGCTGCGGGGTGCTGCTCGCGGCGCTGCTCCTGCGCCGGCGGCGCCGCGCGGCGGCTCAGCTCGGGCGTGTGGCCGCGGGGGCGCCCGGGGCGCTCGGTGACGACGGGTGGATCACGTTCGACGGCGGGGAGCCGGCCGTGCGCGCGGCGACCGAGCTGCGGCTCGATCCGGGGCCGGTGCTGGTCCTCGGGCAGGCCTCTGCGGCGGCGCCCCGCGGCGCCTCGCCCGGGGCGTCCGGCGGCGTCTACCGCGGCGAGGCGCCGGCGCCGCTCGGCCCGGACGAGGTGATCCCGGGCGAGAAGGCGGCGTTGCTCGCCGCCGGCCACGGGGAGCTCACGGCGCTCGACGCGCTGGTGCTGGCCGCCGCCGTGCTCACGGCGGCCCCGCTCGCGGCGGCGGCGTGGCAGCTCCTCGTGGGCTGAGGTCCCGGAGCGTCCAGGCGGCCCCTGCGCCGGCCACGAACGGCGCGCCGGAGCGCGCCGCGCTCGATCTCCGGGGTCGCGCGGTGTAGCAATCGCGCGGGCCGACCCTCGGCCCGCCCGCGCGCGGGCGAGCCCGTCCGTCCGCCACCCACGACCCCGACGTACCCCGCGCCACGCCGCGCCACGCCCAGCCACGCCACGTATGAGCAACGACCTCGCCAAAGCCTACGACCCCAAGGACGTCGAGCCCCGCTGGTATGCGTACTGGCTCGAGCACGGCGTCTTCGCCGCCAGCGACGACCCGGCCGACACCCGCCCGGCCTACGTGCTCCCCATGCCCCCGCCGAACGTCACCGGGTCGCTGCACATGGGGCACGCCCTCTTCTGCACCATCGAGGACATCCTCACGCGGTACCACCGGATGAGCGGCTTCAACGCGCTCTGGCAGCCCGGCACCGACCACGCCGGCATCGCGACGCAGACCGTGGTCGAGCGCCTGCTCCAGCGCGAGGGGACGAGCCGCCACGAGCTCGGCCGCGAGAGGTTCATCGAGCGCGTGTGGGCGTGGCGCCGGCAGAGCGGCGACCGGATCCTCGAGCAGCAGCGCGTGCTCGGCGTGAGCGCCGACTGGCGCCGCTCGAAGTTCACGATGGACCCCGACCTGTCGCGCGCCGTCCGGGAGGCGTTCGTGCGCCTCTACCGCGAGGGCCTCATCTACCGCGACACCCGCCTCATCTACTGGGACTGCGAGGCGCGCACGGTGCTCTCGAACCTCGAGGTCGAGAACGAGCCCACGAACGGCGAGATCTTCGAGTTCGCTTACCCGCTGGAGGACGGCGGCGGCGAGATCGTCGTCGCCACCACGCGCCCCGAGACGATGCTCGGCGACACCGCCGTCGCGGTGCACCCGGACGACCCGCGCTACAAGGCGCTGCACGGAAAGCGGGTCCGGCACCCGTTCGTCGACCGGCTCATCCCGATCATCACCGACGCCGAGCTCGTCGATCCGAGCTTCGGCACGGGCGCGGTGAAGGTCACCCCGGCGCACGACTTCAACGACTTCGCCACGGGCAAGCGCCACAACCTCGAGATCATCTCCATCCTGAGCCACGACGGCACGATCAACGCCGAAGGCGGGAGCTTCGCCGGCATGGACCGCTTCGCCGCGCGCAAGGCGGTGAAGCGCGCCCTCGAGGAGAAGGGCCTCGCCCGCGGCGCGAAGCCGCACCAGCTCGTGCTCCCCCGGAGCGAGCGCAACGGCAGCGTGGTCGAGCCGATGATCTCGACCCAGTGGTTCGTGAAGATGGCCCCGCTCGCCGAGCCCGCGCTCGCCGCCGTCCGCGAGGGCAGGACGAAGATCATCCCCGAGGAGTGGGCGAAGACGTACGACCACTGGATGTCGAACATCCTCGACTGGTGCATCTCCCGCCAGCTCTGGTGGGGCCACCGGATCCCGGCCTTCTTCTGCGGGTCGTGCGCGCACATCACGGTCACGACCGACGAGTCCCCGGCCGCGTGCGAGGCGTGCGGCGCGGCCGGGCTCCGGCAGGACGAGGACGTGCTCGACACGTGGTTCTCGTCCGCCCTCTGGCCGTTCTCGACCCTCGGCTGGCCCGACGACACGGACGCGCTGCGCAAGTTCTACCCGGCGAGCGACCTCGAGACCGGCTACGACATCCTGTTCTTCTGGGTCGCCCGCATGATGATGATGGGCATCCATTTCATGGGGCAGCCCCCCTTCCGCCGGATCCTGCTGCACGGCCTCGTGGTCGACGAGACCGGCGACAAGATGAGCAAGGTGAAGGGGAACGTCATCGACCCGCTGGATCTCATCCACGGCGCCGGGTTCGATCAGGTGGTGCAGAAGGCGCTGCCGGGCGCGCCGATCGAGGAGTCGCTCAAGAAGTTCAAGAAGGCGTACCCCTCGGCCGCGCAGATGGGCGCGGGCTTCGCGGCCTACGGCGCCGACGCGCTCCGGTTCACGCTGGCCACGTACTCGCCGCAGGCGAAGCGCATCCCGCTCTCGCCGAAGAAGATCGAGGGCAACCGGAACTTCTGCAACAAGATCTGGAACGCCACGCGCTACGCGCTGCCGTACCTCGAGGGCGCGCGGGTCTCGGCGGCGCCGCCCCGGGCGACGCTCCTCCCGAACCGCTGGATCCTCTCGCGGCTCGCCGCGGTGGTGGAGGCGACCCGGGCCGGCATCGACGAGTTCCGGCTCGACGACGCGAGCCTCGGCCTTTACCACTTCTTCTGGGGCGAGCTCTGCGACTGGTACCTGGAGCTCACGAAGCCCATCTTCGCGGACCGGGGCAGCGAGGCGGCGGCCGAGACGCGCGACGTGCTCGCTTACGTGCTCGAGGCCGCGATGCGGCTGCTCCAGCCGTTCATCCCGTTCATCACGGAGGAGCTGTGGCAGCGGCTGCCGCGCGCCGAGGGCAGCCCCCTCTCGCTCGCGCTGGCGCGGTTCCCGGACGCGGCCACGGCCGCGCGCGACCCGGAGGCGGAGCGGGACATGGGCGTGCTGCAGGCGGTGATCGGGGCGGCGCGTACGGTGCGGAGCGAGCACGAGGTGCACCCGAGCGCCGAGGTGCCGCTGACCCTGCGGAGCGACGACGCCGCCGTGCGGGCGCTGCTCGAGGCGGAGGGGGCGGCGGTCCGCGCGCTCGTGAAGACGGCGGGCGCCGCGGTCGTGGCGCCGCGGTCGGCGGAGCGCCCGCGGGGCGCGGTGATGAGCGTGGCCGGCGGGGTCGACGTGCTGGTCGCGCTGCGCGGGCTGGTCGAGGGGTCGAAGGAGGCGGCGCGCGTCGAGCGCGAGATCAAGAAGGCCGAGAAGGACATCGCGGCGCTGGAGAAGAAGCTCGGGCTGCCGTCCTTCGCGGACAAGGCGCCGCCCGAGGTCGTCGCGGAGTCGCGCGCGCAGCTCGAGGCGTTGCGGCAGAAGCGCGCCGGCCTGGAGGAGGCGCGGGCGATCGCGGGCGAGCTCGACTGAGTGGTGCGCTGATCGACGTGGATCGGGCTGCTCAGGATCGAGCAGCCCGATCCACCATAACGTCACCTAGGACACCGAACGGGTTGAAACCCCGGGAAAATGAACCACAGAGGCACAGAGGACACAGAGGAACAACAAAACAACTCTGTGCCCTCTGTGCCTCTGTGGTTCGAATCTTTTCATTCTCGGGCGTTTCAAGCTGATCGATGCTCTAGACGATGCTGAAGACGGTGAGCGCGCGGCCGTCGATGTTCACGTGCCGTCGCAGACCGGCTCCTCGTCCGCCGGCTCGGGCGCCGGCTCGGGCGCCGGCTCGTCCGGCGCGCAGGTGAAGGTCTCTGTATCGCAGTAGCCGCTCTTGCACTCGCCGGAGAAGATGCACTCCGCGCCGTCCTCCCTCAGCGCCGCGCAGACGCGCATGGCGTCGCAGTAGCGGCTTGCGCAATCGTAGTTGCCCGCGCACTCCTGCCCATCGGGCTTGGATTGAGGCTTGACGCACTGGAGGCCGACTTCGACATAGTCACACTCAAGGCCCTCCTGGCAGTCTTCGGGGAAGAAGCAAGGCTCCCCCTCCGCCGAGGGCGCCGGGGGCGGCGTGCAGACGTCATCCTCACACTGCGAGCCCTCACCGCTGCAATCGCCGTCGTTGGTGCACGCGCCGCCATCGGCCACCTTGCCCACGAAGACGGTGGAGCCGAACGTTCGCCGTGTTTCGCGTCGCTCTGCCCGTGCTCGCGGGCGTCGCCGCAGGGGCCGGGTCCTCCCTCCTGTTCGCGAAGGCGAGGGGGTCCGAGCGCGCGCCGGAGCCTCGGGCGAGCATCGTCGACGCGGCGCGGCCCGCGCTCGGGGCTCTCGGGCCGGCGCAGCCCTCCGGCAGCCCGGAGGACGCGGCGCGTGTGGTCGAGCGCTTCCAGGGCGCCCTCGCGGATCACGACCTCGCCCCCGTGGAGCCCGGCTGGGCCAGCCGCACCGGCGCTGCGCTCGGCGAGGCGCTCGTCGGGCTGAAGGACCGTGCACGCTTCACGATCGTCGAGGTCGACTGCCGCACCCGGTCGTGCGCCGCGACCCTCGAGTGGACCAGCTACACCGACGCGACGAACGACGCACCTGCCATCCTGCACGCTCGTTACAGGGCGGATTGCGGCAAGACGGTCCTGATGCCGCCGCCGGAGGACCCGGCGTCCGTGTACCGCACACGTGTGCTGTTCGAGTGCGATCCCGGCGCGCCAGGCGAGCAGGAGTGACGCGACCCACGTCTGACGACAGGCCACGCTGATCGCCGGCGTGTTCGCCTCGGGCGACGAGGGGCTACGCCGCGGCCGAGGGCGGCTCGTCGAGGCCCTGACCCCCGGGCGAGCCGTGCTGGTGGATCAGCTCCTCCAGCCGCTTCTTCGTCGCCAGGAAGTGCCCCGACAGGAGCTGCTCCGGGCCGCGCGGCCGCGCCACGGGCACCTCGATGATCTCGAGCACACGTCCCGGGTTCGCCCCGAGCACGACGATGCGGTCCGAGAGGTAGATCGCCTCGTCGAGGTCGTGGGTGATGAAGAGGATCGTGATGTCGACCCGCTCCCAGATGCGGAGCAGGTGCGCCTGCATGTTCGCCCGCGTCTGCGCGTCCAGCGCGCCGAACGGCTCGTCCATGAGCAGGATGCGCGGCTCGTTCGCGAGCGCGCGGGCGATCGCGGCGCGCTGCTTCATCCCGCCGGAGAGCTGGGCGGGGTAGTGGTCGGCGAAGGCGGAGAGCCCCACGACGTCGAGCCACCCGAGGGCGAGCCGCTCGGCTTCGCCGCGCGCCGCGCCCTTCATCCTGAGGCCGAACATCACGTTCTTCTTCACGGTGAGCCAGGGAAACAGCGTGTAGCTCTGGAACACCATGCCCCGGTCGGCGCCGGGGCCCTCGACGGGCCTCCCGTCGATCAGCACGTCGCCGGAGCTCGGCGCGTCGAGCCCCGCCACGAGGCGGATCAGCGTGGACTTGCCGCACCCCGACGGCCCGATCACGCTGATGAGCTCGCGGCTGCGCACGTCGAAGCTGATCCCGTCGAGCGCCGTGAGCCGGCCCCGGTCGCCCTCGAAGTGGCGAGAGAGCGCCTCGATGTGCATCACGGCCGGGCGCTCCCGGAGCTCGGCGAGGCGCGCGGCGACCTCCGCGGGGTGGTGCTTGTAGCTCGGGAGCGCGACGTGGTCGTCCACGATCCGGCTCATCGCGAGCCTCCCTGGAGCTCTCGGGCCATCGAGGCGCCGTCCGCCGGGAAAGGGCGCGGCGCCGCGGCGAGGCGGCCGTGCGCCGGGAGCAGCCGGCGCAGGCCGCGCAGCCAGCGGGCGAGCGCGGTGCTCCCCGTCTCCCACGGGAACAGGAGCCGCCCGAGCGCGGCGAGCAGCTGATCGGTCGCGAGGCCGATGAGGCCGATCATCGCGATCCCGGCGTACACGTTGTCGAAGTGCCGGTAGCGCTGCTGCTGGTAGAGGAACGCGCTCAGCCCCGATTTCTCGCCGATCAGCTCGGCGACGACGAGGTACGTCCAGGCGCAGCCGAGCAGGATGCGCAGGTCGCGGAAGAGCGCCGGCAGCGCCGCCGGGATCACGACGTGGGCGACGAGCTGGTGGGGGCGGGCGCCGAGGGTCTGCGCGGCGTGGAGCAGGGCGGGATCGACGGAGCGCACCGTGTTCGCGACGACGAGCACCATCTGGAAGAAGACGCCGATGAAGATGATGGTGATCTTGGGCGCGTCCCCGAGCCCCAGCACGGCGACGGCGAGGGCCCCGAACACGGGCGCCGGCATGTACCGGATGAAGTCGACGAACGGCTCGACGAGCCGCGAGAACAGCGCGAACGCCCCGCACAGGACGCCGAGCGGGACGCCGACGAGCGCGGCGTAGAAGAAGCCCCAGAAGATGACCTTGCAGCTCTGGAGCAGGCTCTCGTGAAGCCAGTAGTCGCCCGTGCGCTGCGGAGGGGTGGTGAACGAGGCATAGAAGGCGCGGCCGACCTCGTGCGGCGCCGGGAGGAAGATGGGATTGGCGCGCTCCCCCTCCGCGAGCCGCTTCCCGGCCCGCGAGAGCTCGAGGTTGCGCTGCTCGAACACCTCGCGATCGACGAGCTGGCCCTCGGCGATGTAGGCATATGCGCCCGGCACGGCGGTGTCGCCCGGGTGGGAGACGTGCACGAGCGGGTGCCAGACGAACGGCACATAGCTGATGACGCTCCACACGGCGAGCGGCAGGATGAAGGCGAACACGCCGAGGCGGAGGCCCGCTCTCCGGCTGATCGGCGCCTGCACCACGAAGAGGCCCGGCGCGCGGCGCGGGCGAGCCTGCCCGGCGCGCGGGGCGGCCGAGGAGGCCGCCGCGGCGCGCGGGGCGGGCGAGGGCAGGGGAGCCGCGCTCACGGCGCCTGACCTGCCTTGACGGCCTCGGCGGTGAGGCTGGGATCGAGGTAGTCCTCGACCTTCAACGACGCCTTGTAGACGTTGTTGCTCACGTTGAACTCGTCGACGAGCTTGCTGGATCCGTAGACCGACGTGAGGCCTTCCCCCTTCGCGAGGTGCTTCACGCCGCCCGCGAGGTCGAGGAAGAACGTCCCCTTGAGCAGCGGCTTGTACTGCTCCGGGGTGAGCCCGACGCGCGCGCTCATGATGCGCGCGGCCTCGTCGCGGTTCCGCTCGTCCAGGAGGAACGTGGCGATCCGGTCCCACACCTTGACGACCTTCACCCAGTCGGCGCGCCGCTCGGCGAGGCTCTTCGGGTTGACGACGAGGAGGTCGTAGATGATGCCCGGCACGTCGGCGCTCGTGAAGAGGGCGGTCGAGCCCGGGAGCTCGCGCAGCGCCTGCCCGCTGTTCGGCTGCCAGGCGACGATGGCGTCGACGCTTCCCGACTTCAGCGTCTGGGGCGTCTGGTCGGTCGGCACGTTGACGATCTGGATGTCCTTCTCGGCGAGCCCGGCGGACTTGAGCGCGTGGAGGAGCAGGAGGTGGCTGACGAACCCGACCTCGACGCCGACCTTCTTGCCCTTGAGCTCGGCGACGCGGGTGATTCCGGGCCTCGCCACCACCATGTCGTTGCCATTGCTGTAGTCGTTGACGACGACGCCCACGCCGGGCGCGCCGCTGCTGCCGGTGACGAGCGCGTCGCCGTTCGTGACACACACCGCGTCGACCTTGCCGGCCGAGTAGGCCTCCATGGAGGGCACGTACTCGAACCACTTGAAGTCGACCTCCACGCCGGCTTCCTTGAACCACCCCTTCTGGAGGGCGATCTCCCAGGCGACCCAGCCTGGCCAGTCGCTGTACGCGACGCGCAGCGGCGCGCCGGCGGGCTTCGCGGCGGGGAGCGCGCCCGCGGCGGCGCCGGGCGTCGTGGCCGCGGCGGCGCCGGGCGGCTCGTCCCTGGAGGGGCCCACCTCGGGACCCGACGACTTGCCGCACGACGTCCCGAGCAGCAACAGCGAGAGGAATCCGATGAGCCGAACAAGCCAAGTCATGGCGCGACCTTTCATCCGGTTGCCTGCGGAGCCAGGCGGAGCGTGCGGGGAGGCCTGTTGCACCGAGTTTTCGGGCATGTTTCACGGCGCCCTCCACCGCGCGGTTTCCATGGCTGCGGGCCGTGCCGCACCGCGGCGTGACGTCGAACGGCCTCGCAGCGCTCTCAGCGGGTCATCGGGTGGAATGTTTTACTCTGCACGCGCAGGCCCGCCACATGTGGCGTAACGGATACAGCCCGTTGTCTCGGACGGCCTCCCGGGCCGCGCGGCGAGGTCCGCGGGCCTACGTTTTGCCTGGTCCGATCGATGCAGTTGGAGCTCCTACGACTGGCCGTCGACGGAGCTGACCAGCCCGGACGACCCGCTGCACCCGCCGGCGAGATGCCGGATGGAGCGTTGCCCGACCGATCCGTCACACGCGAGGAACCCATGGCGAACCACAATCAACCCGAGGAGAGCGGGCTCGTCGATCTCGTCAAAGGCGCCATCCAGGACACGCAGGAGCTGATCAAGATCGAGATCGCGCTCGCGAAGAACGAGACCAAACAAGACGCCTTCAAGCTCAAGAGCGCGGTCATCGCGTTCGGCGTCGCCCTCGTCGCTGCGATCCTGATGGTCGCGATGCTCCTCGTCGCGGCGGTGCTCGCGATGGGCGGCCCGGCGCCGGCGCTCGTCATCGCGGCCGTCTTGCTCGTCACGGCCGGCGTCGCCGGGCTGGTCGGCTACCGGAGCATCCCGAAGGAGCCGCCGCTCGACGCCACCAAGGAGCACGCCGAGGCCCAGGCCAAAACGCTGAAGGAAGAGATCGCATGAGCACGAACACAAACGGCATCGATGACCTGGAGCAGCGCGCCGCCCTGCTCCGTTCCAACGTCCGCGCGAGCCTGGAAGAGCTCGATCGGATCACCGAGCACCCTGGCGGCGCGACGCCCGCTGTCAGGGACAACGAGGCAAAGGACTCGCCGGAGCGCGAGCGCCTCGAGCGGAGGGCCGACGCGGTCCGCGAGGATCTCGTGATGCGCGTCGGCGAGATGGAGCGGCAAGCGCGCGCCAAGATCCTGCCGTTCGTCACGCTCGGCGGGGCCGCCCTCGTCGTGCTCACGCTCGGCTTCGGCTACATGTTCTACAAGACGCTGCGGCGCTAGCGCCTCGCTCAGCCTCGCGCGAAGGCGAGCAGATCGCGGCTGAGGCGCTCGCGATGGGTGATGAACAGCCCATGCGGCGCGCCCTCGTACACGACGAGACGGCTCCCCGGGACGAGCGCCGCCGTCTTCTCGCCGGTGAGCGCGAGCGGCGCCGACACGTCGCGGTCGCCGTGGAGGACGAGGGTCGGGACCGTGATCCGGCGCAGATCGTCGCGGAAGTCCGCCTCGACCGAGGCGCGGTTGCAGTCGAGCAGCGCCTTCATCGAGCACTGGAGCATCATCTGCTGCACCCACGCCCTCATCGCGGGCGGCGTGCCGTCCACGAAGAACGGCGGCGCGTTGTCGGCCAGCCACCCCGGGTAATCCGCGCGCATCGCCGCGCGCGCCTGCTCGACGAGGCTTAGGTCGAGCCCGTCCGGGTTGTCCGCCGCCCTGAGGAGCATCGGTGTGGTCGGCGCCAGGAACACCGCGCGGGCGATCCGGCCGCCGCCATGGCGCGAAAGGTAACGCGCGATCTCTCCGCCGCTCATCGAGTGCCCCACCAGCGTGACCTCCCGCAGATCGAGCTGCTCCAGCACGGCCGCGAGGTCGTCGGCGAGCGTGTCGTAATCGTACCCCCGCCCCGGATCGCTCGATCGGCCATGGCCGCGCCGGTCGTAGGCGACGCAGCGCAGGCCGTGGTCGACGAGGTCGACCATCACATAGCCCCACATCTCGCTGCTCAGCGCCCATCCAGAGAGGAAGAGCACGGGTTTGCCCGCGCCCCAGTCGCGGTGGAACAGGCGTGCGCCGTCCTGCGTCGCGATGAGCGGACCCGGGGCAGGCCGCGGCTTGCGTCGCGTCTCCTGCGCGGACAACTGCCCCGATGCCGCCGCCGGGCCAGCGTTCGCCTCCACCGTCGCGGCCGGCCTATCGATGTTCTGTTCATCCATCGCGGTTCTCCTTCCTCGTCGCACGTCGTGACGTGAAGTTGAGCCACGACCGAGCGGAGATCGATTACCTGGGAGGTAATGGGGGAGCACGACTCGGTCGGGCGCCTCAGCGGGCAGCGCCCCCGCAGCAGCCAGGAATGTCCCGGCCTCGAGACCCCACGTTCGCTCTGTCAGGAATCCCAGCGTCGCCTGCCGGCGCTGTCCGACCCGATCCCGACGCCGCGCCGCGCACCCGCCGGTGCCCGAGCGCGTCGATCTGTCAAAATCTGCGATGGACGTGATCCGATCCGTGCGATGCGGGAATACTTCTGGGCCACACCAGCGAGGTGCAACCTGGGGGACGTTCAGCGATATTGTGCGAGCAGGCATACATTCCCCCCGAGCTTCATCTTTCAATAGCGGAATCCAGCCTCACCGTAGACGGCGCAGCGTGCTGCGAAAGGCCTGACGCACTGACCAGTCTGTGGGCGGTGTGCGCGCGTCATGGCCACTCGCCGCCATGCGTCTTCAGCGGATCGAGGCCGACGTGTCATGTCCATCGCGGCCGGCGCGGGCCGGACCTCTTGATCCTGGGAACCATGGGTATTGACAGCGGGGCAAAAGCCCTGCTCTCTGTCGCGGTGCTCGCTGCGAGGAGCAGGGCACCTGCGCGTCGGTGCTCACCGGGATAGCCACATCGTGTCCGCTCGGATCGACGCGCCGTGATCGCCGGGATCACGCGCGTGATCGCGAGGATCGCCGCAGGATTTCGAGAGTCGCATAGGAGCGGCCGGCCTCACCGCCGGACGTCACGGCCCGTGCCCAGCGCGGGCGAGCTGACGACACCTGTCAGCCGCATCAACGAGGGAAACACCGTTATGAGCTACGCACGTATTGGCATCAGGAAGGGTCGGATCAGATCCTCACTCGTCTGCCTGTTGCTCCCCCTGTCGCTCGCGGCCTTGCCCGCCTGCGGGTCGGACGGCGAGAAGGGCGATCCGGGTGAGCCGGGGCCGCAGGGCCCGCCGGGCGCCCCCGGCAAGCCGGGGGGCCAGGGCGACCCGGGCGACCCGGGAGCGAACGGCGGCCCGGGCGATCCGGCGGCGGGCGCGGCGGCCGGGCCGGGCAAGTACGTGTCGACCGAGGGCGGAGCGGGGCGTTTTCCCCTGGCGGTGGGCGGCAAGGTTCCTCCCCTGGTCGTCAGCTCCGACGATCACGAGGGCGTGCTGCGCGTCGTCGACGATCTCGCGGCGGACATCGAGCGCGTGACCGACGCCGAGGCGGAGGTCGTGAAGGACGAGATCCCGGACGGGGCGACCGAGGTGATCCTCGTCGGCACGCTGGGCAAGAGCCCCCTCATCGATGCGCTCGAGGAGGACGGGAAGCTCGATGTCTCGGGTGTGTCGGGCAAGTGGGAGGCCTTCGTCACGCAGATCGTCGAAGATCCGATGGAGGGCGTGGACCGCGCGCTCGTGATCGCGGGCAGCGACCAGCGCGGCGCCATCTTCGGCGCGTACGATCTCTCCTCGCAGATCGGCGTGTCGCCCTTGTACTGGTGGGATGACGTCCCGCCCCAGAAGAAGCACGCGCTGTACGTGCTGCCCGGGCTCCACACCCAGGGCGAGCCGGCGGTGAAGTTCCGCGGCTTCTTCATCAACGACGAGAACCCCGCGACGGGCAACTGGGCGGCGAAGATGTTCGGGCCGGGCAAGGCGCCGGGCTACCCGGGCGGGCTCAACCATTTCTACTGGGAGAAGGTCTTCGAGGCCGCCCTCCGCATGAAGGCGAACTACATCTGGCCCGCCGTGTGGGGCAGGGCGTTCGGCGAGGACGACCCGGAGAACCACAAGACCGCCACGCGGTACGGCATCGTGATGGGCACCTCGCACGAGGCCCCGATGATGCAGGGCATCGAGGAGTGGAACCGCCACGTGATCCCGGAGGTGAAGGACGCTGCGGGCAACATCATCACCCCGAAGACGGATCCCTACGGCGGCACCGGCGACTGGCGCTTCTCCGTGAACTCCGACGCGCTGAAGGAGCACTGGAGGAAGGGCATCCAGCGCATGGTCGACGAGAAGATCGAGGGCGTGGTCACCCTCGGCATGCGCGGCCCCGGCGACGTCAGCCTGGCTCCGGAGGACGGCATCCCGCTCATGGAGGAGATCATCGAGTCCCAGCGGGACATCCTCGAGGAGCTCACCGGCCAGGACCTGACGACCATCCCCCAGGTCTGGACGCTCTACAAGGAGATCCAGGGGTACTGGGACGCCGGCATCCGCGTGCCGGACGACGTCACGGTGGTCTGGGCCGACGACAACTGGGGCAACATGAAGCGCCTGCCGCAGCTCGGCGAAGAAGAGCGGGCCGGCGGCTACGGCCTCTACTACCACTTCGACTATGTCGGCGGCGGCCGCAACTACAAGTGGGTCGACACGACGCTCCTGCCCAACGTCTGGGAGCAGCTCCACCTCGCCTACAGCTACGGTGTGAATCGGCTCTGGGTGGTCAACGTCGGCGACTTCAAGAACGAGGAGCTCCCGCTCCAGTTCTTCCTCGACTATGCCTGGAACCCGGATCGCTGGCCGGTCGAGCGCATCGGCGAGTGGGAGCGGCAGTGGACCGAGCAGCAGTTCGGCGCGGAGCACGCGGACATCATCGCCGACATCCTGCACGGCTACTCGCTGCTGCAGTCGGATCGCAAGCCCGAGCTGACGAACCGGAAGATCACGGTCGATTACGACCTGCTCGTCAGCGAGCCCACGAACACCGTCCCGGATCCGGACACCGCCGCCGTCACGTACGACGACAGCGCCAGCCCGTTCAGCCTCACGAACTACAGTGAGCTCGAGCGGGTCGTGGAGGAGTGGGAGGCGCTCGCCTCGCAGGCGGAGTTCGCGGCGAAGCTCCTGCCGCACGAGGCGCAGGACGCCTATTTCCAGCTCGTGCTCTACCAGGTGAAGGCGACCGCCAACCTGTACGCGCTGCGCCTGGCGGGCTTCAAGAACCGGCTCTACGCGGAGCAGGGTCGTGCCGCCACGAACGAGATGGCGCAGATCGCCGAGGCGCGGCTCCAGGATGATCTCGCGCTCTCGTACTACTACAACCACGAGCTCGCCGGCGGGAAGTGGGAAGGCTTCCAGACGCAGCCCCACATCAGCTACGGCGCGCCGGGGAACCCGTCCTGGCAGCAGGCCGAGTACCAGTACAACAACATCCAGGAGTTCATCTGGCCCGAGCTCGTGTCGATCGAGGTCCCCGCGGCGGCGGAGCTCGGCGTGGCGATCGACGGCGCGAGCACGTACTGGACGGCGGACGGCGCGGGCGACGAGAGCGACGCGACGCCCGTGCTGCCGACGTTCAGCCGGTACCAGACGCAGCCCGAGCAGTACATCGAGGTGTTCAGCCGCGGCAGCGAGCCGCTCGAGTACACGATCGAGGCCGAGCTCCCGGTCAAGTGCCCCTCCGGCTGGCCCGCGGACGCCCCGTGCCGCCCGTGGCTGACCGTCTACCCGAGCCACGGCGTCGTCGACAAGGAAGTGCGCGCGACGGTGCGGGTGGACTGGGTTCTCGCCCCCACGACGTACACCGATCCCGAGACGTCGCAGCAGCGACCGCTGGAGTTCCCGCTCGACATCCCGATCACGGTCACGGGCTCGGATGGAAGCTCGGTGGTGGTCACGGCGCGCGTCGAGGACCCGAGGGGGATCGCCTGGAAGCCGAACCGCTTCATCGAGGCCAACGGCTATGTCTCGATGGAAGCGGAGCACTACAGCCGCGCGATCGGCGCGGGCGACATCTTCTGGAAGACGCTCCCGCACATCGGCCGCACCGGCGCGGGCGTGACGCCGTTCCCGGTGACGTCCGAGCCGCAGGAGCCCGGCGGCGCCTCGCCTCGCCTGGAGTACGACCTGCATCTCGCCAGCAGCGGCGAGGTGACGGTCTGGGTGTACGTGTCGCCCAGGAACAACTTCCAGAACTGGGAAGAGGGGCTCCAGTACGCCGTGTCGATCGACAACGGCGCGATCCAGAAGGTCAACACGACCTATGCCATCGACCTGAACGGCAACGGGAACAAGATCTGGGAGCGGCACACCTCGGACAACGCCAACATCATGCGCACCAAGCACACGATCGCGGCGCCGGGTGACCACGTGCTGAAGCTCTGGATGGTGCATCCGGGCGTGGTCGTGCAGAAGATCGTCGTGGACGCTGGTGGCGTGAAGGAGAGCTACCTGGGTCCGCCCGAGAGCTACTGGATGGGCAAGGGACCGCAATAGCAGCGCGTCGTCTGCAATAGCCGGAGGGCCCGCCGCGCGACGTGCGCGGCGGGCTCTCGCCTTTTGTGCGCCCGGCATCGGCGCTGCCGCGAGGCGAGCGTGGGGGCTCGCCCTTGACATCCCCGGAGCGTCTGGTGTTTCTCTGCGCCACCTGATGACCACGCAGCCGCCGCGCCTCGCTCGACTTGTCCTCGTCACCACGGCGGGTGAGCTCCTGGGCGCGCTGCCGCCTTATCCCGTCGCGACGCCCTGGTGGCAGGAGGCCAAGCCGGTCGTCCGAGGGGCTCGTGAGCACCTCGGCGTCGAGGTGACGGTCCTCCGGATCCTTGCCGCCGAGCGCCCGTGTCCCCACGGCGGAACGGTCACCTACCTGGCGGAGGTCGAGGCGTCGCCGCCCGGCGTCGAGCCGTGGCGCGGGGCGCTCGACGATCACCCGCTCCGGCTGCCGTGGGCCCGGCCGGGCGGGCCCGGCGACGACCTCGCCTGGGCGGACTCGGTCCTGCGCGCGCGGGGCCTGGAGCGGACGGCGCCCGCCGAGCAGGTCCGGTCGTGGAACCTCTCGAGCTTGTGGCGGCTGCAGGTCGGCGGTCAGGCGTTCTGGCTGAAGCACGTCCCTCCGTTCTTCGGGCACGAGGGGGCCCTGCTCGCGCGGCTCACGGGCCGGCCCGTGCCGGCGCTCGTCGGCCACGACGGTGGGCGGATCCTCATGCCGGAGATCCCGGGCGAGGATCTCTATGACGCCGAGCTGCCGACCCTGGAGCGGCTGGTGTCGCTGCTGGTCGGGCTGCAGCGCGACGTGAGCGGGCAGGTCGACGACCTTGTGGCGCTGGGGCTGCCGGACTGGCGTGCGCCGGCGCTGACCCGGCTCATCGCAGACGTGCTGGATCGGACGCCCGAGCTGCCCGCCGGCGACCGGACGACGCTGGCCGGGTTCGTCGAGGCGTTGCCCGAGCGTTTCGGGCGCCTGGCCGAGACCGGGCTGCCCGACACGCTCGTTCACGGCGACTTCCACCCTGGCAACGCCCGCGGCGGCGCGACGCCGGCCGTGCTGCTGGACTGGGGCGACAGCGGCGTCGGGCATCCCTTGCTCGACCAGCCGGCGTTCCTCGACAGGATCCCGCCGGGCGCCGTCGGCCCGATCCGGAGCCTCTGGAGCCGGGCGTGGCGCGCCGCGATCCCGGGCTCGGATCCGGAGCGGGCGGCGGAGCTGATCGCGCCCGTCGCCGCTGCGCGACAGGCGGTCATCTACCGGAGGTTCCTCGACAACATCGAGCCTTCGGAGCACCCCTACCATGCGGGGGATCCCGCGGAGTGGCTCGGGCGGACGGCGGAGCTGGTGCGCTCGCGGGCCTAGCTGCGCCTGTCAGAGGTCTTGACAGGGATCACGGCGAGAAGCCGAGCCACGAGCCCAGAGGCTCGCTGTCGTCCTCGTCGTCGGCAGAGTCATCGCTGCAGGCGAGATGGCGGCACGCGGACGGGGCGGAGATTGGGCCAGGCAGGCGAGTGGTGCGCATGCGGCGACTGGTGCGCATGAAGGTTCTCCAGGGTTGGACGGGCCGAGGTGCAGCCTTCTGCTCGGGGTGAATAAATGAAGCAGGGTCGCCCGCGAGCTCCGCCGCGTCGTCAGGTCGGTTCCTGTCATTCCCGACGAGCGTCCTTGTGATCACGGCTATGCCCGTCCGCGTCTGCCGGGGGCATGTCCTGCTACATTGTGGTCGGCGAGGCCGCCGGTCACTCGCCGAGGGCTGGCGCGGCCGACGGGCTGCAGAGCTGGACCGTGTGGTCCCCGTTGATCGTGGGGGGGGTGTTGGTGCCGCTCACCTTCACGTGGAGAGAGGTCGCGTCGCTGCTGACGATCTCGATCGTACCCCCGAATGGCGTGCCGCCTCCTCCCCCGCCGCCGCAGCTGGGATAAGGATAACGTTCGTAATTTTGCCAGTAGACCCCCGGGGTCGACGGAGCGACGATGCCGGGCGTGTCGAGCCCGGGCGGCAGGACCAGGATGAACTGCCAGACGGATTCGCCATCACACTCCGTCGAGACCACGGGGTCGGCGCACTGCTGAGCTGAGTCGCTGAAGAACAGGACGAGCGCGTCAGGGTCGCTCAGGAGCCCGGGGACCAGGGTGCGGCCGGGGGGCACGTCGCCGGCTCGCGCCGCGATCACGTTGAGGCTCCCGGCGGCGACGCCCGAGCCCGAGGAGGTGGCGCCCCCGACAACAGAGCTGCTGACCACCGAGGAAGACTCCGGGTCGTCCCACCCGCCTTGAAAGGGGTCGAGCACTATCAGCTCACACCCGCTGCTCATCATCGAGAGCATCCCGAGATGCCATCATCCATCGCTTCATTCGAGTCACCTCCGGATCAGGTTCCTGAGATGAAGTCCCTCGGGGTCGCGAGGGCGGCTCATCAAAACCAGCGGATATAGACGCCGGCTGAAGAAAGCAGGAACGGGCGGCCCCAGGTCGCGATCTCGTTCCCTTCGATCTGGACCGAGACACCTTGAACGATCGCGCCGGTGAGGACGTCTGCGCGGAGGCGGAGCCAGGGGGTGACGGCGAAGGCGAGGCCGAGACGCGTGAAGGGGGCGACGGTCACGGCGGAGGACTCGCCCGTCGTGGCGTCCGCGCCGGCGACGAGCCCCGCGGTCCGCAGCGAGAGGGCCGCCAGGCCGAGATCCGCCGAGGGAGCCCACCGGCGCGCGCGGGGGGTGAAGCGCACCCCGCCGCCGACGAGCAGGGCCGAGAGGTCGACGCTCAGGTCCGGCCGCTCGTGGCGCGCGCTGGTCAGCGGGATCGCCGCGAACGCGACGACGCCGACATGTTCGCTCGGCATCCAGGCAAGGCCAAGGTCGGCGCTGACCGCGGCGCCGAGGCCGCCCGGGCTCAGCAGCACGCCGGGCGCGAGCGAGACGTGGAGCTCCTGCGCGTGCGCCGGGGCCGGCTGCGGGTGCGCCGGGGCCGGCGCGTCGGCGAGCGCGGACGGCGCGGGGACGCGCAGCTTCTCGCGGATCTCGGGGGTCGCTGGCAGCTCGCCGGGCGGCGGCTCCGGCAGGGAGGCCTCGAGCAGGCTGGCGCGGAGGAGCTCGACGACGCGGAGCGCGAGCGCGGCGTCGTCGAGCTCCTCCGCGCCGCCGTCGCCGGCGCGGCTCGCCATCTCGCGGAGCACGGTCTTGCCGGTGACGCGATCGGCGATCCACACCTCGACGCCGCGGCCGGAGGGGATGGCGCGGATCGCGGCGATCGCGCCCGCCTGGCGCGCCGAGGCCTCGAGGGACGCGCGCGACACCGGCTCGGCGGCGGGATCGAGGAGCTCCACCCGGAAGCCGAGCGATTCGAGCTCGGCGACGACCCGCAGGCCGAAGCGGTCGCCGGGCGCGCAGAGGACGGCGATGGTCGAGGGGACCTCCTCCCGGGTCTCGTCGGCCCGGGTCTCGTTGGCCCGGGTCTCGTCGGCGCGCGCGCCCGCCGCGGGGGAGACCCCCGCCGCGAGGGCGAGGAGGAGGGGCGCGGAGGAGCGGCGTGTCACGGCGCCGGGGGCCCGGGGGCGGCGTCCGCGTCGACGGACGTGCCCCCGGCGGGCGGGCGCGACCCGCGCGCGAGCAGGCGCCGCGCGTACGCCGCGTGCGAGCCGCTCGGGTACGCGGCGAGGTAGCGCTCGGCAGCACGGCGAGCGGCTGCCGGGTCGCCCCGCCGGTCCTCCGCCTCGACGAGGCGCCCGGCAGCGTCGGCGGCGAACGCGCCCGCGGGGTGCTCGCTCAGGTACCGGGCGAACCAGCTGGCCGCGCCGGCGTGGTCCTTGTTCTGGTCCTGCGCGATTCTTCCCAGGAGGAACGCGGCGGACGCGGCCTCGGGGGAACCCGGGAACCGCTGGCGGAGGGCGGCGAGGGCCTGGACCGCGCGCGCCGAGCTCCCGCCGAGCCGGGCCGCGTCGCCGAGGGCGTGCAGATCGCTGGCGCTGGCGGACCCGCAGATCGCGTCGAAGCCTTCGCGCTCCGCGGCGGCGAGGGCATCCTTGTACCTGGCGTCGAGGGCAAGCGGCCGCCAGCGAGGCGCCGCTGAGCCGACCGGGGTTGAGCCGACCGGGGTTGAGCCGACCGGGGTTGAGCCGACCGGGGTTGAGCCGACCGGGGTTGAGCCGACCGGGGTTGAGCCGACCGGGGTTGCGCCGACCGGGGTTGAGCCGACCGAGGTTGAGCCGACCGGGGTTGAACCGACCGGGGTTGCGCCGACCGGGGTTGAGCCGACCGGGGTTGAACCGACCGGGGTTGAGCCGACCGGGGTTGAGCCGACCGGGGTTGAGCCGACCGGGGTTGCGCCGACCGGGGTTGAGCCGACCGAGGTTGAGCCGACCGGGGTTGAACCGACCGGGGTTGCGCCGACCGGGGTTGAGCCGACCGGGGTTGAACCGACCGGGGTTGAACCGACCGGGGTTGAGCCGACCGGGGTTGAACCGACCGGGGTTGAGCCGACCGGGGTTGAGCCGACCGGGGTTGCGTCGGTCACGGTCGCCTCGATCGGCGCAACCTCCAGGGTGTTCGTCGCCGGCGAGACGGTGAGCCGCTCGCCGGCGCGGACGGCGCGCGCGTCGCCCACGACCGGCCCGGAGACGGTGATGGCCCCCTCGCGCAGGGCCACCCCGAACCGCTCGGTCACCGGATCCCACCGGGTCTCGAAGCGCGTCCCGATCACGTGCACCTGGAACGGCCCGACCCGCACCTTCCAGCGCGTGCCCTCGCGGTGGACGACCGACAGATCGAGCGCGCCCCGCTCGAGGGCGATCTCCGCCCCGTCCGCGTCCACCGACGCGACGCGGGCGCGCCCGCCCGGCGCCAGGCGGAGCACCGAGCCATCGGAGAACCGGATCGGGAGCTCCGCCGCGGGCGGCGCGGCGATCCACTCCCCGACGACCCCCGGCTCGGCCATCCCGATCTCGAAGTGCATCGGCGTCCGGGGGCGCACCACGAGCACCACCGCCAGCGCGGCGACAAGCAGCGCCGCCGCCAGCGAGGCGCCGAGCCGGGCCGCCAGGCGCCGCGCCGGAGCCCGCGGCCTCGGCCTCGACCCGCTCGCGACGCCCTCGCGCGCAGGCCTCACCAGCCGCGGCGCGCCGATCGCCGGGGCCCGGGGCCCCTCTCCGCCGCCGGGCAGCTCCGCCGCGAGCAGCCGCGCCCGCCCGCGCTCCAGGTCGAGGCGCGCCGCCGGCGCCCGGTCCTGCAGCTCGGCCACGCGCCGCCCCAGCTGGATCAGCGATCGCTCGGATTGCCCCACCGGGTACCTCCCTCGAGCCACGCCTCGAGCACGGGTTGCTTGCGTGCCTCGGCGCCGAACCGGGCCGAGGCGCGGGCGAGCCGCCGCTTGATCGTCGCCAGCGAGGTGTCGCACGCCGCGGCCACCTCGGTCAGCTCCATGCCGTCGATGAACCGGAGGGCGAACGCGATGCGCTCGTCCACCGGGAGCGCGTCGAGGACCACGTACGTCGCCCGCAAGGCGTCCAGCACCTCGCCCGACGCCGCGCCGGACTCGACCTCGGGCAGCTCCTCGCTCGGCAAGAACCAGAGCCAGCTGCGCCGCTTCGTGCGTGTGATCGACGAGCGGGCCACGTGCACCGCGATCATCGTGAGCCAGCCCTTCAGCGCGCTCGGGTCCTCGAGGCCCGGCAGCGAGCCGAGCGCACGCACGAAGACGTCGTGATGCAAGTCCGCGAGATCGCGATGGAAACCGAGCAGGCGGTACAGCACCCGGTGGACGTGATCGGCGTACCGGTCGTAGAGGGCGGCGCGCGCCCCCGGGTCGCCCTGCCGGAACCCGTCGACGAGGGCGGCGTCGTCCCCCACGAAGGCTCCCTTCGGTGGCGGCGGCGGCGGTCGCACGAGCTTCAGGGGGCGGGTCAAGCGAGGCTCCTCCCGTGAAGTCCCCGGAGGTGCGGCCCACGGCTCAGGGGACCCCACGAAAGTCGCCGAGCTGCCGGGCGCGCGCGCCCCGCGCCCTCCCCCCACGGGGCGCAGGGCCGCCTTTACAGGACCGCCGGAGCCGGGCGGCTCCGGACCGTCGTTACTGGACGACGATGGAGGAGATCTGGTCGTCCAGGGTGCCGAGGGACGACGCGTTGGCCGTGAACACGGTCGGCGTGCCGGAGAACGGCGAGTGGGGGTACACCGTGACCGTGTAGCCGGCGGGCACCTGGATCGAGGAGATCCAGTCGTTCCCGACCGCGTGGGCGCCGAGGTCGCTCACGTTGTACTGGCCGCGGTCCAGCACCACCGCCCTGCCGCCGAAGCCCGCGTTCTCGTAGACGGTGATCCCCGAGGTTGCCGGCAGCGGCGCCTGGTTGTTCGAGTACTGCTGCCACAGGGCTTCCACGGTGAAGCCGGTCAGGTTGACCCACGTCTGGCTCGAGTACGTGCCGGCGCGCAGGATATCGTCGAGGGCGTCGACCACCGGCGCCTGGCCCACGCGGTACGTCGCGTCGATCCACTTGAAGAAGGCCGCCGCGTCGCCGTAGCCGAACAGGTAATGCGCGCCGTACGTCCATCCGCTCGGGATCGACCAGCCCGCGGCCGTGTTGTTGAGGCCGTAGGCGTCGCGCACGTAGTCGGCGGTCCCCTCGATGATCCAGCCGGGGACCACGCCCGAGTACCCGCCCTGCACGACGTGCATGATCTCGTGCACGACCACGTCCGTGTCCTCCGGGTTATCGAGCCTGCCCTGCCGGTTGTAGTACGTGTTGCCGCCGCTCGCCCAGGCGACGCCGGGATCGTCCGTGATGATCATCCCCACCGAGGTGGGCGCGGCGGTGTTGAAGCGCTGCACGAGCAGCGGGTACACCGCATAGAACGTGCACTGCATGTCCTCCAGGATGGACTGGTCGAAGCCCGGGAGGGTGGTGACGTTGAGGGTATAGGGGCTGCCCTGGCCGCAGGCCGGCGTGGACGTGCCGCCCACGAAGTGCAGGCGATCGACGATGGTGTCCGTGCTCGACAGCGGCGCGTTGATCGTCAGCTTGATCCGGAGGTCCGAGTAGCTCTGCTGGAGCGCGCTCTGCACGGTGGACGGCACCGCGAACGTCAGCGTGTTCCACGTGTTCGCCGGCAGGCCCTGCAGCGAGGCCTGACCCACCCAGGTGTTGTTCAGGCCGAGCGTCGTGCTGCTCACGTACACCTGCAACTGACCCCAGCTCGGGCTCGCGGGGAGCCGGATGTCGAGGGCCAGCTCGTCGGTCACGCCCGAGAGGTTGGAGAGCGCGGTCGAGGTCAGCTCCGAGTACGTGAAGTTCCGCAGGCCGAGCGCGGCCGTGCCTTCGGAGTGGATCGTCGACGACGAGACGATCCCGGACGATGCCGTCCAGTCGGCCACGTTCTCGAAGCCGAAGACGGTCTCCTGTTGCGTCAGCGCGAGCTCGGCCGTGTCGACCAGCTCCTCCTCCTCATGAGAACCGTCGGCCACGGTGCAGGCGCCCAGCGCCCAGCAAGTCAGCAGGAGGCTTCCGTGGTTCAGCAGCTTGCGGGTTCCATAAGAATTCATCATCTCGTGTTCACCTCTGTGGCATGCAAGGAGCACGTCGCCTCGGAGTCGATCGCTCCTACCGGCGCTCGTCATGGTCACATCAGGACGGGAGCTAGCGCTTCCGGTTCTCTCGCGCCCGTGAATGCCCTCACGCCGAACGATTCTTCACAAAATCGTACCTGGAGGTGTCGGCCCCGCGCCCCGCGCGCCCCATCGCGGTGCCGGGGCCGGCCCGCGCGCGCTTGTGGTGGGCGCGTGCGGGCGCGCCCCGCCTCCGCCGGCGAGCGCTCTACCAGCGGATCTCGTGGGGGCCGAAGGACGCCTGGTAGAACGGGACCACCACGTCGCCCGGCGGGCTGATGGCGTCGATCCGCGCGAGGTCCTCGGGCCCGAGCTTGAGCTCCAGTGAGCCGAGGTTGTCCTCGAGCTGCTCGAGCGTGCGCGGCCCGATGATCGGGCTCGTGATCCCGGGCTGCTGCGCGGTCCACGCGAGCGCGAGCTGGCTGAGGGCGAAGCCCTTCTCGGTCGCGATCTTCCGGAGCGCCTCGACCACCTCGAAGGCGCGCTGGCTGCCGAGCAGCGCCGGCGCGCGCTGGTGGGTGCCGTCGGCGAAGCGGCCCTCGGGCTGCTTGCCGTCGCGCCGGTACTTGCCGGAGAGGAAGCCGCCCGCGAGCGGGCTCCAGGGCAGGATGCCGAAGCCGTAGCTCTTGCAGGCCGGTATGAGCTCGCGCTCGATGCGCCGGTCGAGCAGGTTGTAGGGCGGCTGCTCGGTGACGAAGCGGTTGAGGCCGTACTCCTTGGACACCCAGAGCGACTCGACGACCTGCCAGGCCGCGAACGTGCTCGAGCCGATGTAGCGGACCTTGCCGCTCCGGACGAGATCGTCGAGCGCGCGCAGCGTCTCGTCGATCGGACACTCGGGCTGCGGCCGGTGGATCTGGTAGAGGTCGATCCAGTCGGTCTTCAGGCGCCGCAGCGACGCCTCGCACTGCTCGATGATCTGCCGGCGGCTGTTGCCCGCGCGGTTCGGATCGAGCCCGTCGCCCTTGTGCATGTTCCCGTGCACCTTGGTCGCCAGCACGATGTGGTGGCGGTGGCCGTTCCGGCGCAGGGCGTCGCCGACGATCTCCTCGCTGCGCCCGTCGTTGTAGACGTTGGCCGTGTCGAGCAGGTTGATGCCGACCGCGATGGCGCGGTCGATGATCGCATACGAGTCTTCCGCGCTCGTGCGGCCGCCGAACATCATGCAGCCGAGCGTGAGTGGACTGACGTGGATACCGGTCCTTCCGAGCAGGCGATAGTTCATGGCTCTCCTGGGTGGGCGATGGGGGAGCTGCCCGGCGCAGCAACTTGTGTACCCGGCGCCCCGGCCTCTCGGCGCGGCGCCGTTGCTGGCGGTTCAGCAGCGCCCGAGCAGGGTTGCTGCTCTGGCAGCAGCCGGCGATGTCCCCAGGAGCGTGGCGTGGGCGGTTATCGTCGCCGCCGCCGCGACAGCAGGAGGAGCCCGAGCACCCCGAGCGCGGCCGGGGACGCGAGGCCCGGGGACGCCGGGGTCGAGCACCCGCAGCCGGTATCGTGGTCTTCGGGCGGGCTTGCGGGCTCGCTCTCGGGCGCGGGCGGCTCCACCCGGGCGGTCACGTCGATGAAGGCGAGGGCCGCGGCCTCGCGCCCGGTGCTGTCGGTGACGCGCACCTTGACGCGGTACGTGCCTTCGGCGTCGTACCGGACCAGGAGTGATGGAGACGAGAGCCGCTCCTCGTAGGTCCCGTCGTACTCGCGATCGACGTCGAGGAGGAGCGCCGAGGCGGGCTCGTCCCCGTCGCTCGTGTGGATCGCGACCTCGGCCTCCTCTCCGACGGCCGCCTGGGCGCGGGGCACCCAGACCGATGGGGCGGCGCCGCCGGGGGGCGGCTCGCCGTAGAGGCTCTGGTAGATGCGGAGCTTGCCCCAGCCGACGTCGTCGTCCGGCGCCTTGTCGCCCTCGAACAGCGCGCCTCGTGCGATGGCCTGCTTCACGTCGTCGCCGGACCACGCCGGGTTCGCCTGGAGGAGCAGCGCCGCCGCGCCGGCGACATGCGGGCTCGCGCCCGACGTCCCGCTGAAGGTGGCGAGGTTGCCGTCCTGCCCGGCGGTGACCGGGTCGTCCGGGGCCGTGACCCAGAGGATGCTCTCCCCGTCGATGCGGTGGCCGCGGCCGGAGTAGAATGCGCGCTCGCCGGGGGTCCCGCCGTACCACCCGTGGCCGGTGGATGCGGCGACGGCGAGGCCGTGATCGGCGGTGCCCGGATACCCGATCAGGTGCTCCTCGCTCTCGAAGTCGGGGAAGTAGATCCCCTCACCCCAGCCCGAGACGTCGTCCTGCACATAGGCGATGAACGGGAGATCCGGCGTGCCGGCCGGGGAGGTATCGGTGACCCGCAGCGCCCAGGTGCCGCTGGGCACCGGATCGCCCTCCTGCGAGAAGACGTAGACCGTGACGAGGGCGGTCCCCCGCTCGGAGATCGCGCGCTCGACATAGATCTCGAACCCGTCGTGCCACTCGGCGTAAGCGGCGCCGTCCTCGGGCAGCGCGACGGCGAGGCCGGTCGGATCCTCGAGCGTGAGCGCGAGGGGGCGGGCCTCGTCGCGCCAGAGGAAGGAGGCGCCGAGCAGCCGGTACTCGTCGGTTTCCGGCACCACGATGGAGACGACCGTCTCGGCGCCGGCCTGGACGGGGCGCACCGAGAGCTTCTTCGACGTGGAGAGGTTCCCGGCTGGATTGATGTGGACGACGCTGGAGCCGTCCTTCTTCGTGGCGGTCTCGTCGATCAGGGCCTCCATCGGGCTCGACCCGTCGAGGTGATATCCGACCCACGGGGCGTACTCGTGGAGGACCACCCGGGCCCCCTGGCGGATACAGAAGTGGGTCATCGTCACCTCGGAGGTGCCTTGTTCGTCGGTGGCCATGACGAGATCGGCCTCGGGGGCGATCCCGACGAGGCGGGTGAGGCCGCGCGCGCCGGCCGCGAGCACGCCGGCGGCGCCGGTGCCGTGCGAGAAGCTCTCGTTCACGGGCGCGTCGATGAGGTTGGTGCCGCGCCGGTAGATCTTGTTGTTCAGGCGGAACGCGCGGATCTTGCTCGTGCCCAGCGCCACGAGCTTCTCGCCGGGGTCGAGCCGGTCGTTGCGGTTCACGTCGTCGGCGACGAAGAGGCGCTCGCCGTAGGTCGGGTCCGCCTCGGTGAAGCCGGCGTCCGGGCCGTGGTCCCGGGCCTGGTTTCCGTTCGTGTCGGCGTAGAGGAAGTCGAGCCCCAGGGCGAACCCGGGGTCGTCGGAGCCGAAGAGGAAATCGCCGCTCCAGAGGTCCTGGACGAAGCTGTCGTGGACCCGGAGGGTGTCGGCGGCGCCGTCGCCGTCGACGTCGACGCCGTCCACGCCCGGGGAGAAGGCGCCGTTCTGGTCGACATCGATCCAGTCATGAGCGCCGCCGTCGGCGCGGAAGAAGAGCGGGTGGAAGACGTCGATGCCGCTGTCGATGTCGCAGATCGTGAGTCCGGCGCCGGTAAGTGGTGTCCCGGCCTCGGTGCGGGTTCCCCAGATGTCGGGGGCCTCGATCTCGGCGGTGGTCTCGTCGAGGGGGCGCGGCGGCGGGAACACCGGGCCGTCGTGGCGGATCTCCTCGACGCGCGGCAGGCTCGCGGCTCGGGCGGCGGTCGCGGCGGACACCTCGGCGAGGAGGTAACGCCCGAAGGAGATGGGCGCGCCGGCATCGTCGACGCGCACCGAGACACCGGCGGCCCTCAGCGCGGCGATGTCCTCCGCGGTCGGCGGCGAGGCGATGCGCAGGATGACGGGCGCGGTGGCGGCGGCGGGGAGCACGCGGCCGGAGCCGTCGGCGGCGGGGCGCGGGACGAAGGCGAGGGGGAGGCCGCCCGCGACGGCGGCGCTCGGTGCGGGTAGCGCGGCCAGTGCGCGCGCCGCGGGCGGCGCGGCCGAGGCGCGTGCGCTCATCGACAGAGCCGCGAGGAGCGGGACGGCGAGGGAAGCTCGAAGCGGGAGTCGGAGCCTGGGCATGAGCGGGACCCCTTTCACCTGGATGCCGCGGGGAGGGGGCATCCTTCAGCAAATCGTACGCAGCCGTGGCGCTCGGGCACAACGCCGGAGCACGCATCGCGCGCGCCGCAGCCTCGGAGGCGAGCGGCCCGACGGAGGTCGAGGACGAGGCGCTCACAGCGCAGAACAGGGCGCTCGTGCTGCGGTCCATCGACACCGTGCTCGTCGGCGGGGAGCACGCGCGTGCCGGAGTTCCTCGGCGCGAGCTACGTCGAGCACCGCGAGACGAGAGCGAGCGGTCCAGCGGCGCTCATCGAGTACGTGACGGCGGAGGAGATCGGGATGTGAAGGTGCACGACGTCATCGCCGACGGGAACTTCGTGTTCATCCCTTCGGGAGGGAGGCGCGAAGGCGCGGCTACGGGTTCTATGATCTGTTCCGTGTCGACAGCGGGAAGATCGTCGAGCATTGGGACTCGCGGCGCACGGTGCCCGGTTCGACCATGAGCGGACTCGGGATCTTCTAGCCTGAATGCTGGTGCTCTCCATGGCGGACCGGGATGGGTTTCGCTGGAGGGGCTCTTGGGATGATTAGATGCGCATCGGGTCGCGCAGCCGGCAGGTTTAGGGGTCTGAAGGGGGGCCATCAAGGAGCGGGGGGGCCGCGGCGGGTGAGCGCGAGCGCTCGCAGGAGGCATAAGCCTCCCTGGCCTCGGTGTCGGTCTCGACCAAGTAGGTCTGGCGCATGTAGACGGGGAGACAACCGGGGCTCGCAGTGCGAAGAAGCTCGCGAAGCGCCTTGATGGTCACCGGCCATACCCGCGCGGTCGTGTCCCAGGATGCGGTGACGACGCGCTCTCCATCCGGGCTGAACGCCGCAGACCGGATCGAGGCCGCGTGCCCTTTGAGGTCGATGAATTTGCCCGAGCCGTCGAGCTCCCAGACCCGCGCGGTCTTGTCGTCGGACGCGGTGACGACGCGCTTCCCATCCGGGCTGAACGCCGCAGACCGGATCGAGGCCGCGTGCCCTTTGAGGTCGGTGAATTTGCCCGAGCCGTCGAGCTCCCAGACCCGCGCGGTCTTGTCGTCGGACGCGGTGACGACGCGCTCTCCATCCGGGCTGAACGCCGCAGACCGGATCGAGGCCGCGTGCCCTTTGAGGTCGATGAATTTGCCCGAGCCGTCGAGCTCCCAGACCCGCGCGGTCTTGTCGTCGGACGCGGTGACGACGCGCTTCCCATCCGGGCTGAACGCCGCAGACAAGACCGAGTCCGCGTGCCCATTGAGGTCGATGAATTTGCCCGAGTCGTCGAGCTCCCAGACCCGCGCGGTCTTGTCGTGGGACGCGGTGACGACGCGCTTCCCATCCGGGCTGAACGCCGCAGACAAGACCGAGTCCGCGTGCCCATTGAGGTCGATGAATTTGCCCAAATCGTCGAGCTCCCAGACCCGCGCGGTCTTGTCGTCGGACGCGGTGACGACGCGCTTCCCATCCGGGCTGAACGCCGCAGACCGGATCGAGGCCGCGTGCCCATTGAGGTCGATGAATTTGCCCGAGTCGTCGAGCTCCCAGACCCGCGCGGTCTTGTCGTCGGATGCGGTGACGACGCGCTTCCCATCCGGGCTGAACGCCGCAGACCAGACCAGGGCCGCGTGCCCATTGAGGTCGGTGAATTTGCCCGAGCCGTCGAGCTCCCAGACCCGCGCGGTCTTGTCGTCGGATGCGGTGACGACGCGCTTCCCATCTGGGCTGAACGCCGCAGACAGGACCTGGGCCGCGTGCCCTTTGAGGTCGATGAGTTTGCCCGAGCCGTCGAGCTCCCAGATTCGCGCGGTCGTGTCCCAGGATGCGGTGACGACGCGCTTCCCATCCGGGCTGAACGCCGCAGACCAGACCTGGGCCGCGTGCCCATTGAGGTCGATGAATTTGCCCGAGCCGTCGAGCTCCCAGATTCGCGCGGTCGTGTCCCAGGATGCGGTGACGACGCGCTTTCCATCCGGGCTGAACGCCGCAGACAGGACCTGGGCCGCGTGCCCATTGAGGTCGATGAATTTGCCCGAGCCGTCTAGCTCCCAGACCCGCGCGGTGTTGTCCGCAGATGCGGTGACGACGCGCTTTCCATCCGGGCTGAACGCCGCAGACCAGAGCGGGGCCGCGTGCCCATTGAGGTCGATGAATTTGCCCGAGCCGTCTAGCTCCCAGACCCGCGCGGTGTTGTCTGCGGACGCGGTGACGACGCGCTCTCCATCCGGGCTGAACGCCGCAGACCAGAGCGGGGCCGCGTGCCCGTTGAGGTCGATGAATTTGCCCGAGCCGTCGAGCTCCCAGACCCGCGCGGTCGTGTCCCAGGATGCGGTGACGACGCGCTTTCCATCCGGGCTGAACGCCGCAGACAGGACCTGGGCCGCGTGCCCATTGAGGTCGATGAATTTGCCCGAGCCGTCTAGCTCCCAGACCCGCGCGGTGTTGTCCGCAGATGCGGTGACGACGCGCTTTCCATCCGGGCTGAACGCCGCAGACCAGACCAGGGCCGCGTGCCCATTGAGGTCGGTGAATTTGCCCGAGCCGTCGAGCTCCCAGACCCGCGCGGTGTTGTCTGTGGACGCGGTGACGACGCGCTTTCCATCCGGGCTGAACTGAGCTCTCAGCACTGGACCCGCGTGGCCGAGCGTCGCCTTAAAGGGTGTCTCGTCCAAGATATCCATGGTGAGCTCAAACCACGCCCGCTGCTCGGCCGGACGCTGCACCTCGATCGGCAGCATTCGCGCCCACAGCGAATCGCCGCGCGCCATGAGCTCCCGGATCCCGGACATCACCGAGGCGTCGCGCGCCGCGATCCGCTGCTCCACCGCCTCTTTCCTCATCGCCAGCGCCCAGACCAGGAGCGCGCCCATCACGACCGCCACCGCGACCGCTCCTGTCGCTATCCCGATCAGCGTCCGCTGCGCGTTCCGCGCCCGGGCCTGCTCCTCCTGCTGTTTTCGCTCCTTCTTCCGCTCGAACACCCTCTTCGCGAGCCAGTCGTGCCCGAGCTCGAAATACCGGCTTCCATGATGCGCCTCGGCCTTCAGCACCGCCGCGTGCTCGAGGTGCTTGAGCACCTTCGCGGCCTCGACCGGCAGCGCCCCGAGCGCCTCCTGCTCGGTGAGCAGCGTCCGATTCCCCTTCGGATCGACCAGGTGCTCCTCCAAAAAGCGCTGCGCCGCCTCCTTCCTCGGCCCGAGCTCCTCCAGCGTCTGGTCCATGTACCGGCGCAGAATCTCCTCGGCGTCCTCGGCCCCGGCCGATAGCGCCCCGCTCGCCCGCCGCTCCCAGAGTACGCGGCACACGATCTGTCCGAAGGCCGCCTCCACCTCGGCCTCGTCCACCTCGGCCTCGTCCCCTTCGTGCTGCCCCGGCGTCCTCACGTGCAGCATGAGCCTGCGGACGTGCGCCTCGTCCCACGCCTGCCCCGCGTCGGCCGCGGCCTCGCAGACGGCCCTCGTCATCTCGGCGACCGTCAGCGGACCCAGGCGGAAGCCGTGATCGAGCAGCTCGCGCCGGCCGCGCGCCCGATCGCGGAGGCGCCCGAGGTAGTCCTCCCGTAGCGACATCACCACCTGCAGGCCCCGGATCCGCTTGTTCGCCATCCGATCGACCGCCTCGACGATCGCCCTCGCCTCGTCCGCGCTCCGCTCGGGGAAGAGAACCTGCTCGAGCTGGTCGAGGTAGATCAGGATTGGCCGGTCCGAGCGCTGCTCCGCCAGGCCGAGCGCCTGGTCGAGCGCGTCGAGGGCGCGCCCGGAGGAGCCCAGATCCGCGGGCGCCTGGCCCAGATCGAGCTCCGCGAAGATCGCGCGCACGAGCCACGGCACTGGCGCCTTGCCTTGCGGCCAGCGGTCGACGCGCACCACGCGGAACGCGTGTTCCTCGGCGAGCGTCGGGATCACCGCCGCCTGCATGAGCGACGACTTGCCCGCGCCCGAGGGGCCGAAGAGGGTGACGCACGGGTGGGCGAGCACCCGGCGCGCGAGCTTGTTCGCCTGGTCGTCCCGGCCGTGGAAGCACGTGCGATCCTCGGCGCGGTACGGGCGCGGGCCGGGGAAGGGGTTCATCTCGTCCAGGTACGGGCGCAGGATCTCCTCCAGGTACGGACGCAGGATCTCCTCAGCGTCCTCGGCCCCTGCGGAGCCCGCCTCGCCGCCCGCCCGCCGCTCCCAGAGTGCGCGGGACACGATCTGGCCGAAGGCCGCCTGCACCTCGGCCTCGTCCGCCTCGAGCTGCCCAGGCGTCCGCAGTTGCATCATGAGCTTGCGGACGTGCGCCGGGTCCCACGCCTGCCCCGCGTTGGCCGCGGCCACGCAGACGGCCGTCGTCATCTCGGCGACCGTCAGCGGACCCAGGCGGAAGCCGTGATCGAGCAGCTCGTTCCTGCCGCGCGCTCGATCGCGGAAGCGCCCGAGGTAGTTCTCGCGCAGCGACATCACCACGTGCAGGCCCCAGATCCGCTTGTTCGCCAGCTGATCGATCGCCTCGACGAGCGTTCTCGCCTCGTCCGCGCTCCGCCCCGGGAAGAGGACCTGCTCGAGCTGGTCGAGGTAGATCAGGATCGGCCGGTCCGAGCGCTGCTCCGCCAGGTTCAGCGCCTGGTCGAGCGCTTCGAGGGCGCGCCCGGAGAAGCCCAGATCCGCGGGCGCCTCGCCCAGGTCGAGCTCCGCAAAAAGCTCGCGCACGAGCCATGGCACCGGCGCCTCGCCGGGCGGCCAGCCGTCGACGCGCACCACGCGGAACGCGCGCTCCTCGGTGAGCGTCGGGATCACCGCCGCCTTCATCAGCGACGATTTGCCTGCGCCCGAGGGGCCGAAGAGCGTGACGCACGGATGGGCGAGCACCCGCCGCATGAGCTTCTTCGCCTGGTCGTCCCGGCCGTGGAACCGCGAGCGATCCTCGGCGCGGTACGGGCGCGGTCCGGGGAAGGGGTTCATCGGCGGCCTCCGTCAGCGCCCTCGCTTAGCCACACGCCAACCTCCTCGGCGCTCGCCTCGATGACGGCGATACCCTCCTTGCCGGGCAGGCTCGTGCCCTTCTCCCAGAGCTCGCGCTCGCCGTCCTCGGGCTCGACCACGGCGAGGCTCCGGCGCGGGAGCGGGCGCTTGCCGAAGAGCCGGTACAGCAGCATCCGGTGGTCCCACAGGTGCAGCGAGAGCCCCATGAGCAGCGCGGGCTCGCTCGCCAGTGTGTCGAGGATGTCGTCGGCCGACTCGGGCGGCAGCGCCTTCTCGAGCTCGCGGAAGCCGAGGAGGTAGTCGTCCTCCGTGAGCAGCGGCGGGGAGAACGCCGCGTCCGGTCGAAAGCCGCGGTAGAGGCGCAGCACCACGATGTCCTCCTCGGGATCGATCGACGGCGAGTTCCCGGCGAGCCGCTCCCAGCGCGCGCCGCCGGCCTCCCGGAGGAGGACCACCGTGCTCTCTCGATCGGGCTGGATCGCGTAGATCCTCCGGTCCGGCTGGTGCTCGGCGAGGGCCTGCTCGAGCACCGGCGTGCGGAGCAGCGTCGTGTGCACGCCGGGGCCGAGGCTCTGCGCGAGGGCCGCGAAGAGCGGCGGGATCGCGGCGGCGGCCCGGAACACGTGCTGGAACTCCGCCTCCAGCGTGTCGGCCCCGCAGCGGAGCGCGAACCGCTGCGCCAGCGCGCTCATCGGAAGACCGGGCGGCGCAGCGCCGGGAGGCCGATCGATCTCCTTGAGGAGCCGCTCGCGAAATCCCTCGAGCGCCGGGCGCTCGGATTTCAGGCGATCCCCGAGCACCAGCGAGAAGGGGCGGCGCCGGAGCCGCTCCAGCGCCGGATCGACCGCGCGTGCTCCCCCGCGCGCGGGGACGGCAGCCTGGGGCTTCACCACGCTTCGTCCTGCGAAGTCGAAGAGCGCCGATCGAGGCGCCCGGAGGTAGAGCACCGGCGAGAACGCCTCGGCGCTGCCGCCGAAGGCCGCGAGGATGGACCAGCGCGCCTGGTTCAGGCTGCGCGCCACGTCGCCCCGGCCCTGCTCCCGGCCGGCCAGCGCCCGGTAGAGCTGCTCCGAGCAGCGCCGCGCCACCTCGGCGTCGACCGGCCACAGGTGGCCGATCACCGCGTCTGCCCCGGATCTCGCCAGGGTCTCCGCGGCGCTCGCGAAGGCGCCGGGCTGGGCCCCTTTGCAGGCCTCGAGCACGATGAGCCGGAGGTCGCCCCTGAGGCTCGCCTTGAGGTCCTGGCCGAGCAGCTCCGCCGGGAGCCACTGCTCCTCGCCATGGGCGTCGGCGAGCTGGATCTCGGGGATGCCGTCCCACACGCGGCCGTGCCCGAGGAAGTGAAGTACATGCGGGCTCTCCCGGCGCAGGCGCTCGCGCAAGAGATCGAGGCTCGCTGCGGCGCCGACGAGGGGATCGCGCCACTCGACCTCGCCGGACGCAATCCTCTCGCCGAGCGCGCCCTCCAGCCGCTCGAGCGTGGCGCCGCCCGAGGGGGCGACCGCGAGGACCTTGACGGCCCCTCGCACTTCGCGCGGCTGCCACGGCTCGTTCGTGGTCACGCTCCGCGCAGGGAGGAGGTCCGGGGAGCTGCCCCAGAAGCCCATGGCGGAGCTCGGCTCGCAGAGCGCCTCCCACGGGACGGCCTTCAGATCCGCATCGGAGATCGCGAGCCGAAGGAGCACCGGCTCCCCCCCGGCCGCCTCGTGCAGGCGTGCCCGGAGGGTGGCGACCTCGTCTCGGAAGAGCGCGCCGTGGAGCGCGTGCGCCGTCGCCAGAAGGCTGCCGAGCGGGCGCCCCCGCCCGGCAGCCTCGCGCACCTCGGCGGTGAAGCGGCGGATGTCGGCCGTGAGAGGAGGCGCGAGTCGATGGGACGACGTGCTCTCTTCCCGGCTGCCCCGCGCTCGGACGCGGAGCTCGGCTCCGTCGCGCGCGAGCTCGATCTCCATGCACACGCTGGAGATCCCCTGCTTTTGCATACCGACGCTACCTCCAAGCAATCCAGCGCGCCCCCGGTCGAGCCGGTGGAAGGATGGCCCATGCGCAAGATAAATGGAGCTCGACGTGCCTGGAGCTTATTTCGCGAGCGGCAGGCCGGGCACCCCGGAAGGCTTCGAACGCGGCCGCCGCGGGCTGCGGTCGGCGCGCCGGGGTTGCCGGGCTACTACAGCGCTCCGGCGCAGCTGGCCGCGCTGATCGCCTGGTCGAGCCACCGCTCGGCATCGCCAGCTCATCGCAGGCTTCGATGCCACAGCGGGGGCCGGGTCAATCGAGCCGGCTGGACAGCTTGGGTAGCGGCAGGACTTCGGCGTCGCGCGTCGCGTGCAACACAAGAAGTCGCTTCACCGTGTCCGGTAAACTCGCGAGGTCACCGCCCTCGAAGTATGCGAGCATCTTCTGCGCGACAAGCGGATTGAACGCGGTACCGAAGAGTGAACGTGCCGACCCGAGGATTTTGCTCGATCGGAACACCTGCCTTGAGGAGCGCCGCGACGTCGAGATAGTCCTTGGACTCGACGCGTTGCAGGAGCGCCTTGAGCTTGGTGCCCGCCAGCGAGCTCGGGCCACAGCGCTCGCTGGGCGGCAGGGAGCACCTCGATTCTGGGCAGCAGGTGCTTCATAGCAGCGGGCGCTCCGGCAGCGGCGGCGGTCGCCGGCCGAAGAAGAGATGCCAGTAGTTCCAGGACTTCGGGTCCATCACGCCCGGGGGAGCGTGCTCCAGTGCGTCCAGCAAGGCCTGATCGCCCAGCAGGCGCCTCACGGTCCTCACGTCTTCCGCAGTTCCGAGAGCCATCACCTGGCAGAGAAAATGGCGCGGGCGGGCGAGGGTGACCTCAGGCGCTTGCCACCAGACGTACCTGGCCGCAATCTCGCGAAGCGCGCTGTCATCGCTCACGAGGAGAGCCTACCGCTTTCTGGCCCGCGCAGCGAGGTCTCCGGCTGCGGACCTGCCTCCCGACCCCGACGGCCCGACCGAGTTGAGGCCGCCGACCCAGGCTGAGGCCGCGACCCAGGTTGCCGTTGCCCGGTCCGCCCCAGGTTGCGATCGCCCGGTCCGACCGGAGGTTGCGGCTGCCAGGATTCGGAGCGCCGGCGGCGCTGGGCTACTGCAGCGCTTCGGAGGTGCTCGCCGCGGTGACCGCTTGGTCGAGCCACCGCTCGACCGTCGCGAGGTCGCCGCAGGCCTCGATGCGCTCCTCGTCCCCGGGGCTGAGCTCGAGCTGCCGTCGCGCGAGCACTCGGCGGAGGGCGGCACGCGCCTCGGTCAGGCGGCCCTTCGCGATCAGCCGCTCCTCTACCTCTGGCGAGGTGGAGAGCAGGACCTCCAGGATTCGCTGCTTCCGAGCCTCGATCTCGGGGTTCTCGGTCCCGGCCATCCCCCAGAGGATCTCCTCGCGTACGCTCGTCGACATCGCCAGGTAGGTTAGCATGCCCGCCACCCACCGGGGTGACCTTCGCGGCGCGACCCATCGGGCGAACTCGTCGAGCGCCCGGCCGGACCGGGCGACCAGGAAAGGCACGAGATCATCGCGCAACGGGAGCTCGTTGGCCGCAATCCACAGGAAGAGACGGCCGAGCGGCTCGACGCGATAGCAGCCCGGGGCGAACCGAACGGGGTTGCGGGTCTGCTCGAGCCACGCTGGAAGGTGCGCGGCGACCATCCAGATCGGCTCCTCGGCCATCCAGGACGGACCCTGCTCCACGGCCCGCTGCACCTGCCTTGCCTGCCGCCGCAACAGGGCTCTCTCCGTCGCGATCCGGTCCACATGGTCCCCGGCCAGCTTCAGCTCGATGACCACCTCGTCGTGAGCCTGCGCCTCCGGCCATGGCGCGGGAAGATGCACGAGAAGGTCCGGACGGCGGATCACGAGGAAGCCGTCGCACTGGACCTTCTCGAGCCCGATCTCAGGTGGATCCTGCCACCTGGCCGCACCCGCCGTGATGCGCTCGGTCTCCTCGGCGAAGGTCCTCTTCGCAAACTGGTCGGGCTGACCCATCGGACCGCGCGATAGCAGATACCCATCGTCCTATCCAGCATGTGTTGGTGAAGCCAACGCAGCAAACGCCACGGCGCGTGGAGACACCAAGGCGGCTCCCCGGGTCCCTACATCGATGACGACCATGTTTGCGAAGGAGAAACCGACTCGAATCAACATTTCGTAATCATCAGGCAACGAGATAAGTAAGACTCTGCCCGTGAGCCCTCCGTGCGCGTGGATCATGCTCGCGTCGGCCTGCTGGAACCGCTCGAAGACGCGCCGACGAAGGTCGGGGGAACACCCTTCCCGGTGTCCTCCACCGAGATCTCCACGGACGTGTCGCCTGTCGCGGGGCACGCAGCGCCCGTGACCTGTGCCAGGCCACCTTGAACTGTGCCAGATCAGGGGGGTCGGACAGTGGCTCAAACGTTCTGCATTGCGACACACCGGGGTCCGGACCCCTCGCGACCGCTCCGAGGAGCGCCTTCTGGAGCCAAAATGTGCCAAAATTCGCACTTCAGAGCGAAAAACTGTGCCAAGAACCCCGCTCATGGTCCCGAGATTGTGCCACAGGGGGGGTCCGAACCCCTCCGGACCGCAATGCAGAGCGCCCGCCGGCGCTCGGGAGCCCTGGGGACCGCAGCGCAGAGCGCGAGCTGGGGGTCCGGACCGCTGGTCGACGGAACACGGAGCGCACCCAGGAGGTCGAGAGCGTGTGGTCCGACCCGGGTCACGGTCGACCCACGTCGAGGCCCGTGGCGGCGCGCGCCTCAGGTTGCATGAAATCCTTTATTTCCCGATGCTTGGCGGCGAGGAAAAAAGATCGTCCGGCGTGTCGATCGCACGTCCCCTCGTTCGTCGTGACGGTAGAGCTCGGGCCCAGCCGGTCGGGACCGGCCGGGCGCCCGCACGACGAGAGAAGGAGACACGACGATGCGCTTCATCATCACCGCAGCACCGGGGACCAGCGAGACAGCAGCGCCGGGGGGCAACGACGCGAGCGCCGAGGCGGAGGGGGCACCGGGCGAGGAGCTCTTCGCCGCCTACATGAAGTACAACGAGGAGATGATGAAGGCCGGCGTGCTGATCGCGTCCGAGGGCCTCAACCCCGGTGGGGCCCGCGCGCGCGTCGGGATCTCCGGGGGCACGCGCGTCGTGCTCGATGGGCCCTTCGTCGAGACGAAGGAGCTGGTCGGCGGCTTCTACCTGATCGAGGTGAGCTCGAAGGAAGAGGCGATCGCGTGGGCGCTGCGATGCCCCGTCGGGTTCGGCACCGCCGAGGTGCTCACGATCCAGCAGATGACGGATGCCTCCGACATCCCGCCGCGGTTCAGGGAGATCATCGCGGACGTCGCGCCGACGTGGAGCGCGTCTTTCTCGAGGCAGCGGTAGGCCGAGCCGACCTGCGTCACGCTCCCTGCGGCCAGGAGGCTCGACGCTGGCGCCGGGGCCCGCGACGCCGTGCAGTCCGCTCCGGCGGCGGGCAGGAGAGGGCGCGCCCTGACAAGGCTCACCGGCCCGCGTCGAACTGGACGTCCACGCTTTCTCCCTGGGACCCCTCCCCCGGCCCCGACGCGGCGGCGTGGGCTTCCGGGAGGCTCGAGGCGATCACATCCCGCGCGAAGAACTGCAGCACCGGCTGCACCTCGTTGATCTGGTCGAGCGTGGATCGGGTGCGCACCGCCTGCGCGGCGACCTCCCGGTCCATCGACGCCTTCACACCGGCGATCTTGGACTCCAGCAGCGTGATCTGCTGGTTTCCTTCGGCGAGCACCCGCTGCGTGTGCTCCTCGCCGGTGCGCGTGAACGCCCGCAGCGCCTCGATCTGCTTCGACGCTGCGGCCACGATCTCCTGAGTCGAGACGTCGAAGGCCTTGAATGCCGCTTCAACGATGTCCCGCTTCACCGGAACGGGGGTTTCGCTCGGCAGCGTCCTCAGGAGCTCCTGCGCCTTCAGGATCTTGCTCCGCTGCTCGGGGGTCACGCCGGCAGCCAGCAGGATGGCCGCGAACTCGACCTCAGAAGGCGGCGCTGTGATGTCGTCCTCCGGTGCCAGCGGCGGCGAGGGCAGCGACGACACGTCGGACCGCCGGCTGAACGGCGACTTGAAAAAATCGGAAAAGCTCAAAATTCACCCGCTTTCTGAGTACAGCGCCATCCTACATGGTTCCGGCCGGCTGCGCAGTGATTCCCGGGGGCCGTCCCTCGACCAGCTCGTACTCATCCTCGCTGAGCCAGTGCACGGCGTCCTCGTGGTTGCCGAACGTGTCCACGCGCTCACCGCCCTTCTGCGGCTCGATGAGCTCCAGGCTTCCATCGCTCGACCCTCGCAGGATGAGCACATAGATCCAGCCATCGCCGGCGGAAGCGTCGACCCATAACTCGAACCACTCGACCGTGCTCGTCATTGCTCTGTCCTTGTCCTTGGATCCAGGGGGTACCGGCACGCGCCTACCCGCCCCTCATCCCGTCCGGCTCATCGGCTCCGGGGTTCCAGCCACGCGCGCATCCCGGCGGCGACCGCGCGCTTGTCGCTGAGCAGCACGAAATGGTCCCCCTGGAGCACCTCCACGTCGACCGCCGCGCCGCGCTCCCGGAACGAGCCGAACTCGTCTGCTCGCCGGAGGGACGGAGGACGGAGATGCGCGGCCGGGTGCGGCGAGGTCGCCGTGCACGCTGCCGTGCACGCCGCCACTGCCCCGGCGCGAGCGCCCCACGCCCCGCCTCGTCCGGTACCGCTGGCGACGGTCCATTACCGCCGGCGTCCAATACCGCCGGTGACGGTTTCGTTACCGCCGCAGACGGAAGGTATTGCCGCTTCCACCCGTCCGGAGACGCATGTACTTATAAGGAAGCTCCTGCCCCAGCGACGAGGTCACGCGATGGGAACGACCCCCTGCGAGACGCCGAGCGTGCTCGGCGAGGTATTTCAGGCGCGTTATGAGCTCCTCGCGGAGCTCGGCCAGGGCGGCTTCGGCGTCGTGTACAAGGCACGGCAAGTCGCGACGGGCCAGCCGGTGGCGGTCAAGCTGCTGCGCCTCCACGGAAACCGCGCCGGGCAGGCCGACGACGCGCGGCGGCTCGCGCGGTTCCAGCGGGAGATGCAGCTCTGCGGGCAGCTGCACCACCCGAACATCGTCCGCCTCCTCGACTCGGGCCGCGCCGACGGCGGCGCCGTGTACTCCGTGTTCGAGTACGTCCCCGGCAAGACCCTCGCGCAGGTGATCGCGGAGGAGGGCGCCCTGAGCGCCCTCGAGGCGCGCCACTTCATGCTCCAGCTCCTCGACGCCCTCGCGTGTGCCCACGCCCAGGGCGTCGTGCACCGGGACCTCAAGCCGTCGAACGTCATGGTCGTCCCCACGGGCGCGCGGCGGAACGTGCTCGTGCTCGATTTCGGCATCGGCACCCTCACCGAGGACGCGAGCGTCGACGAGACCCGGATCACCATGACCAGCGAGTCGATCGGCACCCCGGCCTACGCCTCGCCCGAGCAGCTCCGCGGCCTGACGCTGACGCCGAGCTCCGACCTCTACTCCTGGGGCCTCGTCTTCCTCGAGTGCCTGACCGGCCAGCGCATCATGCAGGGCGAGACCGTCGCCGAGGTCATGTTCCATCAGCTCTCGCCGCAGCCGGTCTCCATCCCGCCGGCGATCGCGGACCACCCGCTCGGGCGCCTGCTCCAGCGCGCGACCGCCAAGGAGCCCACAGTGCGAGACGTCACGACCGACGGCCTCCTCCGGGAGCTCGAGGCGTGTGACCTCAGCGAGGTGCGCACCCCGCTCGATCTCGGGCGCGAGCACCAGCCGATCGGCTGGGCCACCGCGGTCACGCAGCAAGCCGCCACACAGCACAACACCGCCTTGCCCGCTGCCACGCTCATCGCCCCCCATCGCGGCGCGGGCGTATTTCGCGGCGGCGGCGGCGGAAGCGCGCCGCCGCCCGGGGGCACGGCGCCCGGCGGCAGGCCGCCCGGAAGCACGCTGCCCGGGGGCACGGCGCCCGGCGGCAGGCCGCCCGGAAGCACGCTGCCCGGGGGCACGGCGCCCGGAGGCAGGCCGCCCGGAAGCACGCTGCCCGGGGGCACGCCGCCGCCCGGGGGCACGCCGCCCGGCGGCACGCTGCCGCCCGGGAGCACGCCGCCGTCGGGGAGCACGCCGAGCCACGGGTTGATCGAGGGCGAGCGGCGGCAGATCACCGTGGTCTGCTGCGCGCTCGCCGCCTCGAGCCTCCGGCGCGGCGCGGTGGACACCGAGGAGCTCGATCAGATCGTCGGCCTCCAGCAGGAGGCGTGCGCCGAGATCGCCCGCCGCTTCGAGGGGCACGTCGCGAGCGCGCTCGGCGACGCGAGCCTCTTCTACTTCGGCTACCCGCGCGCCCGCGAGGACGACCCCCGGCGCGCGGCGCTCGCGGCCCTGCGCATGGTGGCGAGCGTCCGCCGGCAGAGCGACGCCCGCGAGGCCGAGCGCGGCGTGCGCGTCGACCTGCGCATCGGCGTGCACACCGGCATCGTGGTCGCGCGCGAGCTGCGCCCGTCCCCGAGCGCCGGGCCGGGGTACGTCGTCGGGACCACGCCGAAGCTCGCGTCGTGGCTCTCCGCGCTCGCGCAGCCCGGCGGCGTGCTCGTCAGCGGGGACGCCTACCGGCTGCTCCGCGGACACTTCGCGCTGGAGCCCGACGGCGTGCGCCCGCTCGACGGCGGCGGGGCCATGGAGATTTACCAGCTCACCGAGGGCGAGCCGGCCGCGGGCGCGAAGACGCCCCTGGTCGGCCGCCAGCGCGAGCTCGACACGCTGCTCGAGCGCTGGATCCACGCGCGGAGCGGAGCCGGCCAGGCCGTGCTCGTCACGGGCGAGCCGGGCATCGGCAAGACCCGCCTCGTCCGCGAGCTCGGCGAGCGCATCCGCGCCGACGCACACACCTGGCTCGAGTGCCGCTGCGCGCCCGACGCCGCGAACAGCGCCCTCTACCCGATCGTCGACCTGATCGAGCGGCTCCTCGATCCAGGCCGCGCCGACGGGCACGCCGCGCGCGCCGAGCGGCTCGAGGCGTGGCTCTCGGGGCACGGCTTCGACCTCGCCGAGGCGATGCCCCTCTTCGCCTCGCTCCTCTCCATCCCGCTGCCGCAGCGCTTCCGCCCGCTCGACGCCCCGCCGAAGAAGCAGCGGGAGCTGACCCGCGACGTGATCCTCTCGCTCCTCTTCGAGATGGCCGAGCGGGAGCCGGTCGTCCTCGTGATCGAGGACCTGCACTGGGCCGACCCGACGACCCTGGAGCTGCTCGAGCAGCTCGTGGCCGAGGTGCCGTCGTCCCGCCTGCTGGCCGTGTTCTGCGCGCGCGCCGCGCGCGCCGACCTCTCCCCCGCGTGGTCGTCCTCGGCGGTGCTCCCGCTCCAGCTCGGCCGCCTGGAGCGGCCCGAGATCGAGCAGATGGCCGCGAAGGTCACGGGGGGCCGCGCGCTGCCGCCCGAGGTGATCGATGCCGTCGCGGGCCGCACCGACGGCGTGCCGCTCTTCGTCGAGGAGCTCGTCCGGTCGATGATCGAGTCCGGCGCGCTCGCCGAGCGGGACGGCCGCTACACGCTCGCCGGCCCCCTCTCGGACGCCGAGGTCCCGAGCACGCTGCGGAGCCTGCTCACGGCGCGCCTCGACCGGCTGGGCCAGGCCAAGTCGACGGCCCAGGTGGCCGCGGCGATCGGGCGCGAGTTCACCTTCGAGCTGCTCGCCGCCGTGAGCCCGCAGGGCGCCGCCGCGGTGCAGGAGGACCTCGATCGCCTCGTCGCCGCCGACCTCGTGCACCGCAAGCGGCGCCTCCGGAACCCGGCGTACCTCTTCAAGCACGCGCTGGTCCGCGACGCGGCGTACGAGTCGATGCTCAAGCGGTCGCGCCGCGAGGTGCACGCGCGCATCGCCGAGGCGCTGGAGCAGCGGTTCCCGGGCGTCGCGGAGGAGCGGCCGGAGCTCCTTTCGCTCCACCACGGCGCGGCGGAGCAGACCCGGCGCGCGCTCGGGTACGCGCACCGCGCCGCGGCGTCGGCGCTCGCGCGATCGGCGAACACCGAGGCGATCGCGCACGCGCGGCAGGCGATCGGGTGGCTCGACGCGATCGAGGACGAGCGGGAGCGCGCGGAGCGGGAGCTCGCCATGAACGGCGTCATCACCCCCGCGCTGATGGCCACGCGGGGGTTCACGTCGCCGGAGTACGCCGCGACGCTGGAGCGCTCCCAGGCGCTGATCGACGCGCTCGGCGACCGGCCGGAGATGTTCCCGACGCTCTGGGCGATCGCGCTCCTGCATTACGGGAGCAACCGGCGCGCCGAGGCGCGCGGCGTCGCCGAGCGGCTGCTCTCGCTCGCGGAGGGGGCCGGGGACGCGGAGCGGCAGGTCGCGGTGCTCCCGGTCCTGACGCACCTCGCGCTCATGGACGGGCGGCTCGACGCGGCGCGGTCCTGCAGCGAGCGCGCGCTCGCGCTCTTCGATCCGGCGGCGCACGGCGGCCACGCCTTCACGTACGGCTCGGATCCCGCGGCGCCGGCCCACGCCATGCTGAGCTCCGTGCTGTGGCTGACGGGCGACGCGGAGCGGTCGGCGGAGCACGAGGCGCGCGCGCTCGCCCGGATCGACGCGCTCGGCCACGCGCAGACGAGCGGCGGGGTGCTGTTCGCCCTCGCCACGCTGCACCACTACCGCCGCGACCGCGACCGGATCGTCGCGCTCACGGACCGCCTCCGGGAGCTGTCGAGCCGCCAGCCGATGCCGTTCAACCTGGCCTACGGCAACCTGGTCCGGGCCTGGGCCGACGTCGACCTCGAGGGCGCGACGCAGGCGCTCGGCTTCGTCGAGGCCGCCGGCCAGCGCTCGGCGTGGTCGTACTGGTGCTCGATCCCGGCGGAGATCGAGTCCGCGCTGGGCCGGCACGACGCCGCGCTAGAGCGCCTCGACGGCTGCGTGCGCGAGGCCGAGGACACCGGCGCGCGCTTCTACCTGCCGGAGCTCCTGCGCCTCCAGGGCGCCTGCCACCTGGCGCGGGGCACGGGCCCCGGCGTCGCCGAGGCCTGCTTCCGGCGGGCCGCGGAGGTCGCGCGCGCGCAGGGCGCCCGGACGTTCGAGCTGCGCGCGACCGTCGCGCTGAGCCGCGCGCTGCGGGCAGGCGGCCGCGCCGCGGAGGCGAGGGGGCTGCTCTCGACGAGCCTGGGCACGTTCGCCGCGGGGCTCGCGCTCCCGGATCTGATCGAGGCGAGGACGCTGCTCGACGAGCTTGGCACGACGCCAGGGTGAGCGAGCACGGAAGTGAACACGGAGAAGAACAAGACATATGACGATGAACATCGGCAGTGGGGACGAGGCTTTCGTGGAAGGGTGGATCCTCTGGACCGGCGCCTGGCTCAGGGCCGTGAACAAGGCCTGGAGGGATCCCGGCTTCCAGGCGCGCCTGCTCGCCGACGCCCGCGCCGCGATGCACGAGGTGGGTTACGACGTGCCCCCGGCCCTCGATCTGAAGGTCGTCGAGGTCGCCGACCTCGCGGACGCGGAGCAGAGGCTGCCGGCCGTCAACATCGATCCTTCCGTCTTCTCGAGGACCTCCAAGTCGACGGGGACGTTGACGATCGGGCTGCCGAAGCGCCCCGATGATCTCGCGGACGGGCTCGTCGTGCTGGGCGACCACTCGTCGCAGCCGACCCCGAAGTGCTTCTGCGGCTGCGGCTAGAGCGACAAACGGGTTGAACCCGTCTGAAACGAGCAGATTTTCGAACCGCCAAGGCGCCAAGGACGCCAAGAAGGAGAAGAAAATATCTTGGCGCCCTTGGCGCCCTTGGCGCCTTGGCGGTTCATCTCTCGTTCCTCAACGTGATCGGTGTTCTAGCGATCCTGGGGCGCTGACCCACGCCCGGCCCCCTCCCCTGCGACGTCGACTCCCTGAGCCTTCCCGGGGTTCCCGGTAGACTGGCTATTTCCGTTTAAGGTGAATATCACCGGGCCTGCTCGGACGTTGCTGCACCACGCGGCTCCGCTCCGAGCGGGTGCACGTTTTTTTTGGCAACATGGGGTTGCCATCCCGCCAGGGCGGGCTAATTTGCAACTAGAAGTTGCCTTTGGGTGGCTTCCTGTATCACGGATCACAAAAATAGATGAACGCGGAGCGAAGCACTCGCCGCACGGAAGGTCTCCACACGCGTGGGCGTGCCGCGAGGGTCGTCTCGGAGGTCCTGAGGGCCACGGCGGAGGAGCTGGGCCGCGTGGGGTATGCGGCGCTGCGCGTCGAGGAGGTGGCCGTGCGCTCGGGGGTGAACAAGACGACGATCTACCGGCGCTGGCCGACGAAGAGCGCGCTCGTGGCGGCGGCGCTGCGGCAGATCACCGAGGAGCAGGCGGCGCCGGACACGGGCACGCTGCGCGGAGATCTGCTGGAGCATATCCAGAGCATGTCCGCGTGGGCGAGCTCCCCTGTCGGCCGGGGCGTCCTGCGCATGATGTTGCCCGAGCGCGTCGATCAGGAGGTCGAGGAGATCGCGCGCAACTTGAGGATGGAGAATTACGCGCGGCGGATGGAGCCTATCCGGCGCGGGATCGCGCGCGGCGAGCTGCCCGAGGGGACCAGCGCGGAGCTCGTGGTCGAGCTCGTGTATTCACCGATCGTCACGTACATCATGCTCACGAATGAGCCGCTGACCGAGGAGCACGCCGCGGCGATCGTGGACGTGGTGCTGGCAGGCGCGCGCGCGGGGGCTGCGAGCAGGGACCTGAGCATCTATCCCAGGGACAAAGAGGGAGGTTGACATGACAATGCAAGAGTCGAATGCAACGCAAGAGACGCCGGCGCACCCGAGGTCGGAGCGCGGCGGCGCCGTCACGGCGGCGGAGGCGCCGCAGCCGGACGTCGCGAAGATCCACCTGGACCCGCATGTGTCCTACGACGCGTACGCGGAGCTGCGCGCGAAGGCGCCGGTGGCCCGCGTGTCCTTCTGCGTCGAGGGGAAGGAGGGCGAGGTGGCCCCCGAGTTCCGCGCGTTCATGGCGCGCGACCACCTCTTCGTCACCCGCTACGAGCAGGTGATCTCCGCGCTGCTCGACAGCCGCTTCTCGGCCGACCCGCGCTCGGCCATGACCCCGGAGCAGCAAAAGAAGCTGCCCCCCCTCCCGGAGGAGCTCCGCCCGATCGAGAGGAGCATCCTCAGCGCCGATCCGCCGGATCACGGGCGGCTGCGCAAGCTCGTCCAGCCGAGCTTTTCGGCGCGCGCGATGGAGGCGCTGCGGCCGCGCGTCCAGCAGATCACCGACGAGCTGCTCGACGACGCCGCGCGCGCGGCCGCGGAGCGCGGGGAGGCGGCGCCGGATCGCGCGATGGAGCTCGTCAAGGCGTTCGCTTACCCGCTGCCGGTCACGGTGATCTGCGACATGCTCGGCATCCCGCGGGAGGACCGGGAGCAGGTGCGCGGGTGGACCGAGAACCTGCTCAAGGTGAACCGCCGGGGCCGCGAGCTGGAGGAGGAGGCGCGGGCGGGGATGCGGCAGTTCACCGCGTACCTGCGCGACCTGTTCGCGGAGAAGCGCCGGAGGCCCACGGACGACATGATAAGCCAGCTGATCCGGGCCGAGGAGGACGGCGACAAGCTCGACGAGGACGAGGTCCTGTCGATGGTCCTCATCCTGTTCCTCGCCGGCCACGTCACGACCGTGAACCTGATCGGCAACGGCGTCTTCGGGCTGCTCACCCATCCGGACCAGCTGGCGAAGCTCAAGGCGGATCCCGGGCTCGTGAAGGGGATGGTCGAGGAGACGTTGCGGTGCTGGGGTCCTGTCGATTTCATCAGCCGGCGGATCGCCAAGGAGGATCTCGAGCTCGGCGGGACGGCCATCCCGAGGGGAGAGCCGATCATGGTGGGCCTGGCCTCGGCGAACCGGGATCCCGAGCGCTTCGCCAACCCGGAGGTGTTCGACATCTCCCGCCCCGACGCCGATCGGCACATCGCGTTCGGCAAGGGCATTCACCTCTGCGTGGGCGCGCCGCTGGCGCGGATGGAGGGGCAGATCGCCTTCGAGACGCTCTTCCGCCGCTTCCCGGACCTCAGGCTCGCCGTGCCCGCCGGCGAGGTGCGCTGGGGCGAGTCCGTCCTGCGCGGGCTGGCGCGGTTGCCCGTGCTGTTCTGACGCGCGCGCCTACCAGCCGAGGCCGAGGCGCAGCGGGAGGAGCACCGCCATCCCGGTGACGATGGTGCCGAGGATGTCGCGGCGCCAGAAGTAGTAGGCGCCGGCCGCGACGGTGGCGGGCAGCCGCGCGTCCTTGAGGGTCTCGATGAGGTGCCCGTGTGTCATCAGCACCTCGGGCGCGATCACGGCCACCAGCGCCGCGAGGGGCGCGTAGCGCAGGCCCCGCCTGAGCCAGCCGGGCATCGAGAGATCCTGGTCGGGGTACAGGAAGAAGCTGCGGGTGAACAGCGTGATCAGCGCGAGGCCGACGATGGTGACGGCGGTCTCCCACGAGCTCATCGACGGGCCTCCGCGGCGCGCTCGCGCGCGCGCCGCCGCGCCTGTTCGGCCGCCTCGACGCCGAGGCCGACCGCGACCGCGACGGCGATCGCGAGCAGGATGTTGAGCTTCAGCGGCAGGGCGTAGGCCGCGACCGCGGCGGCGGCGGCGGTGCCGCCGGCCAGCCAGGTGGCCCTGTCCTGCAGCAGCGAGCAGGTGATCCCCAGCAGCGCGAGCACGCCGGCGAAGCCGAGGCCCCACGCGACCGGGACGACGTTGGCGAGCGCGATGCCGGCGAGCGAGGAGCCCTGCCAGGCGGACCAGTTCGTCGCGACGCCGCCCCAGAAGTACGGCTCGTGCTCGGGCGCCGGGGTCGGCTCGGGGAAGCGCTTCATGAACATGACGTAGTTGAGGTCGCCGCTGACGTAGCCGAACAGGCACCGCTTCCAGCGCGGGAAGCGCGCGAAGTAGGGGCGCCACATCGCGCTGAAGATCACGAAGCGCAGGTTCACGCAGGTGGCGGTGGCCCAGACGACCCAGATCGGCGCGTCGGACGTGATGAGCGGCATCGCGGCGAGCTGCGCGCTGCCGGCGAAGACCAGGAGCGACATCAGCGCTGCGAGCGGGGGCGCGAGCCCGCTCTTGACCATGGCGACGCCGGTCACGAGGCCCCAGGCGGCGATGCCGAACGACAGCGCCAGCATGTCGCGCGCGCCGCGGCGGAACTCGGGGTGGAGCGCGGTGGCGCGGGCGGAGGAGACGAACGACATGCGTGGCGCTCGGGGGTAGGAAGTCGAGCGGCGCGCGAGCGTCAAGGCCCTCGTGGCGGCCTCGCAGGGGTTCCACACGACCGAACGGAGAGCGGGCAGTCGGACGCCGCCGAGGGGGTAAGTGAGGAGGTGAAGGGGGAGGGGAGGAGAGGAAGGAGGGGAGAGCCGCACGGCGCCGCGCCGTGGTAGGAGGTCGTGGGGCTCGACCGACGCGGGGTGTCGTATCCTGCTCGCCCTGGATGGAGGCAGAGATGCCAGAGATGCAAACCGAGATCGAGCGTGTCCGGAGCGGCAGCTGCTCCTGCGGGGCAGTGCGCTTTCGGCTCCGTGGCGAGCCCATGCTCGTGGGGCTGTGCCACTGCACGTCGTGCCGGAAAGAGACGGGCAGCGTCTTCATGCCGTACGCCGTGTGGCCGTGGGCGAGCTTCGAGACCGAGGGCGAGACGAGGTGCTGGGACGGGCGCAGCTTCTGCCCGACGTGCGGGTCGCGGCTGTTCTCGCTGCGCGAGGAGCAGGGCGAGGTCGAGGTCAAGCTGGGGTGTCTGGATGACGCGCCGACGGATCTCGTCCCGGGACAGGAGATCTGGATCAAACGTCGCGAGCACTGGCTCCCGGCGTTGGAGGGCACCTCGCAGCACGTGGAGGATCCACGGTGAGAGGAGCTCATCGCGTGAGCTAATGGGAAATGACCTGGCTTCGTGCGAGCCGGGATGCTGCGCGAGGGGGGACACGCTCCCCGCGTCGTCCCTCGTCCCTCGTCTTTCGTCTTTCGTCCCTCGTCCCTCGTCTTTCGTCTTTCGTCTTTCGTGCTCGTCCTCGTGATCGTGATCGTGATCGTGATCGATTCTTATCGAAGAAAACCATGCTTTCGAATCATCGAACGAGACCCTGCATCGAAAAGAGGGACGGACCCGTGCCGAGCATGAACGAATATGAATCGATCACGATCACGATCACGAGGACGAGGGACGAAAGACGAGGGACGAAAGACGAGGGACGAAAGACGAGGGACGAAAGACGAGGGACGAAAGACGAGGGACGAAAGACGAGGGACGAAAGACGAGGGACGAAAGACGAGGGACGAAAGACGAGGGACGAAAGACGAGGGACGAAAGACGAGGGACGAAAGACGAGGGACGAAAGATGGGAGGCGACCAGCGGTTCGCGGTCGTGCTCGACGCCTCTGTACGGCTGCGCTGCTCGAGAGCAGACCGGCACGCTCGCGCCTGAGAATATCGTCACGTTGGATTTATCCAGCTGCCGACGACCGTCGGCCAGGGAACACGCTCGCCTTCGGCACTGGCTCTCGGACTGGAGAACACACTGGCACACCGACAGGTGAGCCACCTTGAGCCAGATGTGACCGGTGTTTCCGATCGTGGATTGCCGCGCGACGGTGAACAGTGCGGCCATCCCGCGGCGTGGAGGTGGCACCGGCTGTGCACTGGGAAGGTCGCGGAGGTTCTATGTCCGAGTTCTCTCGCTTCGACGATGCGGCCTTGTTGTCGCCGCTGCCGACTCCCCCGCCGCGAACGCCGGCCCTGATCCGGGTGGTGTCCCGGACCGCCGCGGCGGCCGCAGCCGTCCTCTCGATCGCCTGTGTCTCGCCGGGCGGCGACCAGGAAGGGGATGATGGTGACCAGGGCACCACCCAGGGCCAGATCGAGGGCGACTGTGGCAATGGCGGCGTGGATGTGATCCCGCCGATGCCGCCGCCGGACGGGGAAGGCGAGGTCATCCCGCCGATGCCGCCGCCGGACGGGGAAGGCGAGGTCATCCCGCCGATGCATCCGCCGGTGGACGGCGGAGGTGATCCCATCCCGCCGATGCCGCCGCCGGAGGAGGAGGAGGAGAGCGAGGTCATCCCGCCGATGCATCCGCCGGTGGACGACGGATGTGATCCCATCCCGCCGATGCCGCCGCCGATGCCGCCGCCGGCGGAGGAGGCGGACGAGGACGACGGGCCCATCCCGCCGATGCCGCCGCCGATGCCGCCGCCGAGCGAGTAGGTCGATTCCCTGTCGCATCGATGCATCCTCGAGCGTCATGAGGTCTGAAATGGGCGAGCCGGACAACGCGCTGGAAGTTGCACCCGAATGGTGGCGCTGGGCCACGGAGAACCTCTTGCGCGGCGTGCAAGAGAGCGTGGTCTCGGAGCAGCTCCAGGCCGCGGGCGTGAGCAGCGCCCAGGCGAAGGAGCTCATCGCGGCGATCGTTCGCTCGCCCATCTTCGTCGCCGCCCGGCCGTTCGCCCGAGCGGCGCGGCGGCACGAGCTGCTCGTGCGGCTCCAGCAGAGGATGGCGCAGGCCGCGCTGGATCCGACGGGGATCCCGCGGCGCTCCGGCGTGTCCGCGGCGGAGCTCCGCGACGTCTTCGTCGCCGGGAACACGCCGGTCATCCTGACCGACGTCGTGACCCGCTGGCCCGCGTTCGGCCGGTGGACGCCGGCGTACCTCTCCGAGCACTTCGGCGACGTCACGGTCGACGTCACGACGGGGCGGGAGAGCGACCCCGATTACGACATGCACGCCGCGCGGCACACGGAGAGCACGCCGCTGCGCGATTTCGTCGCGCGCGTCGAGGCCGCGCGCGCGGAGACGAACGATTTCTACATGGTCGCCAACAACCGCGTCCTCGAGCGCACGAGGCTGGGCTCGCTGCTGAACGACGTGGTGCTGCCGGACGGCTACTGCGCCACGCAGCGGCTCTTGGGCAGCTCGGCCCTGTGGCTCGGGCCCGCGGGGACCGTCACGCCGCTGCATTACGACACCTCCAACATCCTCTTCGGCCAGGTGTACGGCCGGAAGCGCTACCGCATGATCGCGCCGTTCGAGACGTCGCTGTTCGAGGGCGCGCGCGCGATGTATGCCGGCCGCGACCCGGAGCGGGACCCCATGGATCCGGTGCTCGTGAAGGACGTCGTGCTCGAGCCGGGCGAGGCGCTCTTCATCCCGGTCGGCTGGTGGCACCACGTCCGCGCGCTCGACGTCAGCATCAGCCTGGGGATCAACAGCTTCCCGTTCCCCAACAACTTCGACTGGTACCGACCGAGCAACATCGCGTAATCCGGCGCGGCGGCGCCGCCGGACGGCGCCGGCGAACGCGCCGCGCCGTCGCGTGTTGCCAGCCCGGGATGGCGGCGTGACAATCCCGTCCCGTGCCGCCCTCCTCCCGACTTCCCTTCGAGGGCACGAGCCACCACGCCGCGAGGCACCACCGCGGCCTCGTCCACGTCCTCGGCATCCTCTCCCTGCTCTCGGCCGTGGGGCCCCTCATCACGGGCGTGCTCATCGCCCTCCTCGGCGAGGTGCTCGGCGATCGGAGCCTCGGCAGCACGGCTCGTGCGGCCATGGCGCTGAGCGGCATCTCCTTGCCCGTCGCCGTCGCGCTCGCGCTGGCGAGCCTCATCGTCTCCCGCGCGCCCGAGCAACTCTGGGGGCCGCTGCGTGTGGCCGCCGGCCCGGCCGGCCTGCGCCTCGGCCGCGGCGACGAGAGCCGCTGGATCCCGCGCGCCGGGATCCGCTCCGGCCTGGTCGTGCCTGGGCCTCTCTCCCGGGTCGAGCTCCAGCTCCGGCGCGGGCAGCTGCTCGAGCTGCGGGTCGCGACCGAGGAGGAAGGCGCACGGCTGCTCGTGGCCCTCGGGCTCGGCGCGGCAGAGCGGCGCGTCGCGGTCTCGCTCGGCAGCCCCAGCGGCGAGCTCGTGGCGGGCTGCCTCAGCCTGCCGGTCTTCATGTTCCTCGGGTTCATCGCGCTCCTGCCGTTCATCGCGGCCCACGGCGCCCGCTCCTTCGCCGGGGTGACCGCGGCGTGGCTGGCCCTCAGCCTGGTGCCCACCTGGTTGCTCCGCCGCGCCGCTCGCCCCGTGCAGATCGTGATCGGGAGCGACGGCGTGCGCGTGGTGCGCCCCTTCTCGACCACCTGGCTTCCCTACGCCGAGCTCACCGGGGTGGAGACGTACTATGAACAGCTCTTCCTCTTCGGCCGGCGCGAGGATCGTCCGGTCGCGCTCCGGGCGGGGAACGGCCTGGCCGAGGCGCTCGCGCAGCGCATCCGCGAGGCGCAGCGGCGCGCGGCGGGGGGCGAGGCCCGGCGCGGCGTCGAGGCGCTGGACCGGTGCGGGCGCGACGTCGCGGCGTGGCGCGAGGACCTCCGCAAGCTGCTCGGCGCCGGCGACTACCGCGCGGCCGGCATGACCCCGGAGGACGCGCTCGGCACCCTCGGCGACGCGAAGGCCCCGCAGGATCGCCGGATCGGCGCCGCCCTCCTCCTGCGGATCGCCGGGCACCCCGAGGCGCAGGAGCACATCCGCGTCGCCGCCGAGGCGACGGTCGACGACGGGCTCCGCGCGGCGCTCGAGCTGGCGGCGGAGGAGGAGATCGACGAGGCGTCGCTCGCGCGGGCCCTGCGCTGAGGCGTGCGCGAGGCCGACCCCACAGGCCGCCACCCCCAGCACGAACAACGCGAGGACAACGTACTGGGCTCATGCTCGCTCGACCTGCGGTGTCCGCCGTCTTCAATCGCCGCTCGCTCATGAGTCCCACACCTCCCTCCGTGGAATGGCAACGTGCTCGCCGCGCTCCCCGTGAGGGGCGAGGCATGGCTCCGGCGCGCGGCGCCGCCCGGCGACATCGCATTGGTGCTGGCGTGTTGACGTGACGAGGCGACGGCGCGTACGACGATCACGAGGCCGAGGGAGCGCTTTCGCGATGGCACGTATTGTTGGGATCGATCTCGGTACGACGAACTCGCTCGTGGCGTTCATGGACGGTGAGCGCCCGCGGATCATCCCGGCCGCGACCGGCGCGAGGATGACACCGTCGGTCGTGGGGCTCGACGCGCGCGGCCGGCTGCTCGTGGGCGACGCGGCGAAAGGCCAGCTCACCGTGGCCCCGGAGCGCACCGTGGCCGAGGTGAAGCGGCTCATGGGCAGCGCCGAGCGCGTGCGGCTGGGCGAACGCACATACTCGCCGACCGAGATATCGGCCCTCGTCCTGCGCGCGCTGAAGGAGGACGCGGAGCGCTTCTTCGGCGAGGCCGTCGACGAGGCCGTGGTGACCGTGCCCGCGTACTTCACCGACGCGCAGCGGCAGGCGACCAAGGACGCCGGGCAACTCGCGGGGCTGCGCGTCGACCGCATCCTGAACGAGCCGACGGCCGCGGCGCTCGCGTACGGGCTCGACCACCTCGACAAGGAGCAGACGGTCGTCGTGTACGACCTCGGCGGCGGCACGTTCGACGTCTCGGTGCTCGAGATGTACGAGGGCGTGCTCGAGGTGAAGGCGTCGGCAGGGAACAACCGGCTCGGCGGCGGCGACTTCGATCGCTCCCTCGCCGACTGGATCTTCGAGGAGATGGAGCGCACCCACGCGGTCGACGCGCGGCGCGATCCGCGCCTCCGGGCGCGCGTGCTCTCCGCGGCCGAGGAGGCGAAGCGGCAGCTCTCGGGGAGCGAGGCGGCGATCGTGTCGCTGGGCGGCATCGCCGTGCGCGGCGGCGCGCCCGTGTCGTTCGAGGTGGAGGTGTCGCGGCGCACGCTCGAGGAGCGCATCGAGCCGCTCGTGCGATCCACGCTGGAGTCGGTGCGGTCGGCCCTCGCGGACGCGAAGGTCGAGGCCCGCGGCGTGGCCGAGGTCGTGCTCGTGGGCGGCTCGTCGCGTGTGCCGCTCGTGCGGCGCATGGTGGCGGAGCTGTTCGGCAAGGAGCCGCGGCGCGGGGTGGACCCGGACGAGGCGGTGGCGCTGGGCGCGGCCGTGCAGGCGGGGCTGAAGACGGGCGCGATCTCGGCGCAAACCGGGATCATGATCACCGACGTGTGCCCGTTCACCCTCGGGGTGGAGGTGTCGGCGACCGCGGGCTCGCAGATCGTCGGGGGGATGTTCTCGCCGATCATCCCGCGCAACTCGACGGTGCCCGTGTCGCGCACCGAGATCTACGCGACGGCCGGCGACCAGCAGCGCGTGGTGGAGGTGCGCGTGTTCCAGGGCGACGCGCGCATGGTGCGCAACAACGTGTTCCTCGGGCAATACACGGTCGAGGGCATCCCGCCGGGGCCGAAGGGCTCGCAGAAGGTGGCGATCACGTTCTCGTACGACATCAACGGCATCCTCCAGGTGACGACGAAGGTGCTGTCGACCGGGAAAGAGGCGTCGATCACGATCGACAAGTCACCCGAGCGCATGTCGATCGAGGAGCGCACGTCCTCGGCGGCGCGGCTGGATCGCGAGTGGGCGCCCGGAAGGCCGGCGGGCGCCGCGGCGTCGACCCTGGCGGCGCCGACGCCGGCCGCGGCGCCGCCGGCGGCGGAGGCGGCCGCCGCGCCCGAGGGGGAGCTCCTGGCGGCCGGGAAGCGCAGGCTCGCGGGCCTGCCCGCCGCGCAGGCGGCGGAGCTCGGCGCGGTGATCACGGCGCTGGAGCAGGCGATGAAGGCGGGCGACCGGGCGGCGGTCGCGCGGCACGAGGCGCGGCTGACGGACGTGCTCTTCGCGCTGGAGTGACGGTGGACGACCGGAGGCCCTCGGGCGTGGAGCGCGGATGTTGACCGACAAGAAGCGGCGGGTGCTGCTCTCGCCGGAGGACCCGGCGGCCCGGTACGAGCTGGGCGAGGCCCTCTTCAACGAGGGCGATCTCGACGGCGCCGAGAAGCAGCTCGTGCGGGCGCTCGCGCTCGACCCCGCACACGCCGCCGCGCGCCGGCTCCTGTCGCGCACGTACCGCGCGCAGGAGCGGCCCGTGCTCGCGGAGCGCGCGCTCGCCGAGGCCGTGCAGCGCGATCCGGACGACGCGGCGGCGCGCGAGGAGCTCTCGGACCTGCTGGCCGACGCGGGCCGGTACGACGAGGCGATCCTGCACCTGGAAGAGGCGCTGCGCGTCGACGGGGCGCACCGCTCGCGCAGGCTGCGCGTGATCGACCTGTGCATCGTACACGGGCTCGCCGCGCGCGCGGCGCGGCACATCGAGCACGCCCGGGGCGGGGCGGCGCCGGACGCGGAGCTCTCGGGCCGGATGCAGGCCGTCCGGGCGCAGACGGGGCAGGTGGCCGGCGTGCTGCGATCGCCGCTGACCGAGGGGACCGCGGCCGTGCTCGCGCGCGCGCAGCGGGCGCTGGACAGGCCGCCGTGGGCGGAGGCCGTGCGCGCCGGGCCGCTGCGCGCGGCCCTTGTAGCGCTGCGCGCGGGGGACATCGCCGGCGCCAAGCGCGCGCTCGTGACCGCGCCGGAAGGCGCGCGGGCGACGCCCGTGTTCGAGCTGCTGCGGGCCGAGATCGCGCTGATCGGCGGCGATCGCGCGATCGCGGAGGCCGCGCTCCGGCGCGCGCTCGGCGCCGCCCCGGAGCGCGCGCCCGAGGCGGCGACGGCGTGGGCGCGGCTCGGCGAGATCGCGCTCGAGGCGGGCAGGGCCGGCGAGGCGGAGGCCGCGCTCGCCGCGGCCGCCGCGCTCGCGCCGGACGACGCGGCCGTGCTGGAGGCGCTGGGCGACGCGCTCCACCAGCTGGGCCGGCCGGACGACGCGCTCGGCCGGTACGAGGCCGCGATGGCGATCCGGCCGGAGGTCTTCCTGAGCGCGAAGATCGCCGCCGTGAGGGCGCCCGAGCGGCCGGCCGCGGACGGCGCGCCCGCCGCCGGGCGCATCGGCGCCCTCGCCTGGAACCCGACGGGCGGCATCGTCTCGCCGCTCCAGGCCGAGGCGGTGCCCGGGCGCGGGGAGCTGCGCATCACCGGGAACGTGCACGGGTCCGGGCAGGAGGCCGCCCGGGTGGCGCACTCGCTGCTCAAGGCGCGCGCGAGGCAGCTCGGCATCGAGGCGCAGGTCGTGGAGCGCGACCTCCACCTGCACTACGCGGACGCGGACTTCCGCAAGGAGGGCGCGTCGGCCGGGATCGCGCTCACCCTGGCCGCGCTCTCGGCCTACAAGGGCAGGCCGCTCCCCGGGGCGCTCGCCGCCACGGGGCAGATCTCGCTCGACGGCGCGGTCATGCCGGTGGCCGGCCTCGCCGAGAAGCTGCTCGCGGCGTACCTGGGCGACGTCCGCACCGTCATCGCGCCGCGGCGGTGCCTGGTCACGATCCGAACCCTGCCGCGCGAGATCGAGGGCAAGCTGAGCGTCGTCTTCGTCGACTCGCTGCGGGAGGCGATCGACGCGGTGTGGGGGGGAGCATGAGCGAACCGTCTTCCTCGAATCATTACGCGACGCTCGGCGTGGAGCGGAGCGCGGACGCGCGCGCGATCAAGAAGGCGTATTTCGCGCTGATCCGGACATACCCGCCGGAGTCGCACCCGGACGAGTTCAAGCGGATCCGCGCCGCGTACGAGGTGCTCTCGGACGCCGAGGCGCGCGAGCGGTACGACGCGCAGGAGAAGGGGTACCGCGAGTACGAGGACGCCGTCGCCGCGGCGCTCGCCGCCGCGGAGCAGGCCTCGACCGCGGGCGACGAGGACGCGGCGCAGGCGGCGCTGAGCCAGGCGATCGAGGCGCACCCCGGCGTGCTCCTGCTGCGCGAGAAGCTCGCGGCCTCGTACACGCGCAAGAAGGACCACCAGCGCGCGCTCGCGGCGCTCGACGCGCTGATCGAGCGGGCGCCGGAGGCGGCGCGGTACCACCTCCTCCGCTCGCTCTCGCTGGGCGCGCTCGGGAAGCTCGACGCCGCCGAGCAGGCTGCGCGGAGGGCGCACGCGCTGGCCCCGGACGACGAGGCCATGGCGGCGGCGCTCGTGGACGCGCTCACGCGGAACGAGCACGCGGAAGAGGCGCTCGCGATCCTGGACGGGGTCGCCGCGCGCCACGACGCGGGCAGCCTGAAGGGCATGAGCATCCAGCTGCGGCGCGTGCACGTGCTCTACCAGGCGATGCGGCCCGGGGAGGCCGAGGAGGCCGTGCAGCAGCTCGTCGATCAGGTGCGCGCCTCGGGCGACCCGGAGCTGCCGAAGCACGTCGCGTCGGAGCTGGGCGCCCCGGCGGCGGCGCTGTTCGCGGCGGACCTGCACGCGCGCGCGAACCACCTGCTCTCGGTCTGTCGGGCGCTGCACCCCGAGAGCCTGGTCCTTCGGCCGTACCCGCCCAAGGCGACGCTCGAGACGTCGGCGCTGTCGCCTGCCGCGCTGGAGCGTCTCGCGGAGCAGGAGCGGGCGCCGGACGGGCCGGCGCTCCGCATGAACCCGTGGGGGAGCCCGCTGAAGGCGACCGCGGGCGCGGGCGCGCTGTCGCTGCTCGCCTACCTGCTCCTCTACAGCGCGCCGGCGCCGGCGAGCGCGGAGGCGGCGGCCTCGACGCCGTTCACCGGGACGGCGGCCGGCGCGATCGTGATGGCGGTGCTCCTCGGCGGCGTCGCCCTGCTCCTCTCGCACGTGGCGCGGGTCGTCCACGTCCGGAGGAAGAGCCCGATCCAGGGGCTGACGACCATTCACCCGCTCTACCTCGTCCGCGCGGATCCGGAGCAGACGGAGCTCTACCCGCTCTTCTGCCTCAGCCGCTCCGAGGGGGTGCACCACGGCCACAACGGCGTGTACTCCCACACGGTGCTCCGCCTCGGCTTCGGGGGCGCCGAGGTGTCGCTGACGTTCGTCGACGGGGGCTTCGCGCAGGCGTGGATCGATCACCTGCTGGCGACGCGCAAGCGCGCGCTGGAGCTGCTCGCCGCGGGGTACCTCGACGCCGAGCACGGGGTGGAGCTCATGCCGCCGACGCTGCTCGATCGCCGGCCGCCCTCGAGGGGGGCGCGGCTCTGGGCGCAGCGGCGCCGGCTCGCCGCCGCGGCGGGCGGCGCGCTCGTGCTCTGGGCCGGGGTGATGGTGAGCGGGGCGCGGTACGCGGACGAGCTGGCCTTCCGCGACGCCCTGACGCGCGACACCGCGCCGGCGTACGACGCCTACCTGCGCGCGCGCCCCGACGGCCGCTTCGCCGCCGACGCGCGCCGCGCCCTGCTCCGGCGGCGCGAGCGAGCGACCGAGTCGCTCGCGCTCGCGCTGGACCGCCGCGCGCCGGGGGCCGAGGCGGTGGCGGCGCTGGGCCGCGCGGTGGAGGAGGGCGGCGCGCGCGTCGTGCCGCTCTCGCTCGCGATCTCGGACAGCGGCGGGCGCGTCCCGGCGGGCGGGGCCGACGTGGTGTTCGGGAACCTCGGCGCCGACCTCGGGGCGACGCTCGCGCAGGCCGGGCTGAAATCGGTGCGCATCAAGCGCACGCCCGGCGCCGGCGGGCGCTCCGGCGAGGCGAACGCGATCGAGGTCGACTGCACGCTCACCGGGGGCGCGGGGACGGGCGGGACCGGGCAGCTCGACGCCGCGTGGAAGGTGCGTGTGATCGCGGGCGGCGCGGAGCTCCGCAGCTTCGCGGTGACCACCTCGGCCAGCGCGGCCGGGACCGGGCCGGAGAGCGGGCTCGCGGGGGTCTACGCGCAGTTCGTCCAGGCGCTGCTCGCCGATCTGGGCCTGCAGGGCGTCGAGGCGCTGCGCCGGCAAATCGCGCCGTACAAGGGGAGCTCGCCTTATGGCAACTGAGAAGACCTCGCCGTCGAGCCGGCGGGCGACGATCGTGCCCGTGGTGATGCTCGTGTGCGTGCTGCTCGGCCTCGCCGCCGGCGGGTATTACCTGCGGCACGCGCCGCTCTGGGTCGTGAACGGGCTGGACCTCCCCGTGGTGGTCGAGATCGACGGCGCGCGCCGCGAGATCGGTCCCGGGGAGAGGTCGTCGTCGTGGACGAGCACGGGCATGCACCGCGTGCGTGTCCTCACGCGCGAGGGCGCGGTGATCGACGAGGGGGCGTTCTGGATGGAGGAGGCAGGCAGCAACGCGCTGCACGTGGTCAACGTGCTCGGCGCCGCGCCGGTCTACGTGGAGACCGTCGAATACACGAGGAGGACGGACGAGCGGACCGATAAGGAGCGGAAGATCGAGTTCCTCGGCGGCCGGCCCTTCGCCTCCAGGTACGACGTCGATTACGTCTTCGAGGCGCCGCCGCAGTCCCTGTCGACCAAATCGTATTCTGGCAACCTCCTGAAGACCCACGCCGACGTCGCGCCGGGGGGCTGGCGCTCGACGGCAGGGTATTTCTCGGCCAACCAGCAGCCCGACGTCGCGGCGAGCCTGGCGCGCGCCGTGAGCCGCGCGCAGCCGGGCGACCCCACGGCCAGGGCGGCGGCGCGGCACTTCACGGAGGCCATGGGCGGGGAGGTCGCCGGGGCGGCGCTCGCGGCGGCGTGGCGCAACGAGATGCCCAGGGACGAGGAGGTCCACCGCGGCTACCAGAACACCATGATGCGGCTGGACCGGACGGCCGAGGTGATCGACGAGTACAGGACGTTGTACGCCGCCGGCGACAAGGGCCCGGAGGCCACGTCCCTGCTCGCGCGTGTGCTGCCCCCGAGCGAGGCGCGGGGGGTCCTGGACGAGGCGCTCGGCCGGCATCCGGAAGCGCCGTTGCTGCTCCTGTACAAGGGGCTGATCGAGACGTTCGAGCTCCGCCACGCGGAGGCGGACGTGCTGTTCACGAGGGCCGAGGCGAGCCCGAGCTACGTTTATTTCGTGGAGGAGCACGCGGTCGCGCTCGTGGCGCTGGGGCGGGTGAAGGAGGCCGCGGAGCGGCTGTCGCGGGTGACGGAGAAGAGCATCGCAGAGAAGCAGGACGATCTCGTGCTGGCGGTGGCGTACGCGCGCGTCGCGGAGCTCGCGCCGGCCGAGGCGCCGGTGCCCGCGTGGACGTACGTCGACAGGCTGGCGGCGCAGCCGAACGGCGCCTGGAGAGGGCTGTGGGCGCGGTCGCTGCTGGGCAAGGCGCCGGTAGCGTCGATGGATGACCGCGACACCGCCGACGTGGTGCACATCCACCACGAGGCCGGCGAGAGCGCCGCGAAGGCGTGGAGCGCGTGCGCCTCGGCCGGGCCGGAGGCGCTTCGCCGGATCGACGCGACCGTGGCGATCCTCCTCGGGACGGAGCTCGCGCGTGCGGGCGACATGGATATGGCAGAGCGGCTCCTTGCGCCGCGCCGGGAGCTCCAGACGCCCTGGCGCGCGCTCGTCGATCACGTGATCACGGGCGCGGAGACCCCGGGGCTCGGGCGGCTGTCGCCCGAGCACCGCGCGGCGCTCGATTTCGTGCGGGCGCGCGCGCTCCAGGCCGCCGGACAGCCCGCCGATGTGCTGCTCGAGTCCGCGGCGCGCCGCGACGTGCTGCGCGGGGTCGTGACGCGGGCGATGGCGCGCTGGCCGGCGGTGAAGCCGGCGGTGAAGCCGGTCGTGAAGGCGGTCGCCCCATGATCCTATCGATTCCTCACGAGGATATTCGCAGGGACGAGGATCGTTCATGGACCGCGCGCCTCCTCGGCTGGCTCGTGCTGCCCGAGCTCCCCGCGGCCGAGCGGGAGGAGATCGCGACGACGCTTTCGTCCCTCGAAGACCCCCGCGCCGAGGCGCCGCTCACGCGCATCCTCGAGGCACGCGAGCTCCCCGCGGCGGCGCGCGAGGCGGCGGGCGCGGTCCTGAGGAGCGCCGGGCTCGATCCGGGCGGGGCCTGGCTCCGGACCACCTGGGCGGAGGGCGACGTGGTGCTCCGCCGTCACGTGTTGCTCTCGATGGGGCGCGCCGAGGCGGACCTCGTCGAGCCGGTCGCGCGAGATCCCGCGCACCCGCTCCACAAGGAGGCCATCGAGACCATGATCCTCGATTTCTCGGAGCCGCGCTTCCTGGGGCCGAGGATCGCCGCCCTCGCGCACCGCGATCCCGCCGTCCGCAGGGTCGCGGCCGACGCGCTGGTCTACGACGAGCCCCTCGCGGCCGAGGCGCCGCTGCTGCGCGCCGCCGGTGATCCCGTGGTCGAGGTCGCGGTCACCGCGCTGAAGACGCTCGTCTATTACCCCAGCCGGCGCTGCCTCGGCGCGGTCGCCGCGCTCTGCGACTACGCGGACGACGACGTCCGCGCCGCCGCGGTCCATTGCGTTGCGGCGCTCCGCGACGGCAGCTTCCGGGACGCGCTCGACCACGCCGGCCCGGCCGAGCGGCGCTTCCTCCTCGAATGGATGGCGCCGGTCCGGCACCTGCTCGGCATCCCGGAGGAGGGGGGCTTCCTCGTGGACGCCCCCGCATCACCGGCGCGGCGCCCGACGCGCGACGCCGAGGATGCGGCGGACGACGCGCTCGCGACGGCCGAGCTGATCGCGCTGTATACCGACCTCGACGGCCCCTGGGCCGAGAAGAAGAGCCGGTTTCCGGGCCGCTCCCGCGCGGCGCGGTATGCGGCGGATCGCGGCGTCCTCGTCCCGTTCCTGGCAGGGCACCCCGATCCATGGATCCGCGACCGCGCCTCGGAGCTCCTCTCGGCCTGGGGCGAACGCGAGGCGCTCCTCGGGCTCACCCGCGATCCGCTCTTCATGGTCCGGAAGAGCGCCATGTACTGGCTCGGCCAGCTCTCGCCCGACCCGGCCGTCGCGGCCGTCGCGTGGGAGCACCTCGCCGAGCCGGGCACGACAGGCACCCACGCCGCGGAGACCCTGGCCGCCTATGTCAGGCACGCGAGAGAGGGGGAGTCGATCCCGCGGCTGCTCGCGCTCGTCCGCGCCGATGCGCGCGACTCGGTCCAGGCGGGTGCCCTCCGCGCGCTCGCGGCGCTCGGCGCTCGGCCGGAGATCGCGGCGCTCCTCCCCCTGCTATCCGAGCCGCCGCGGGTCACCTGGGCGGTCCACCTGGTGCTGCTGGATGCATGCGGGCGCCTCGGCCTCCACCCCGGCCGCTGCGACGCGCTCCGCGAGGCCGACAACCTCGACGTCCAGCGCGAGCTGGCGCGCTGGTTCGCGATCGATCCGGGACCTCGTGGCCGGTGACGAGCCCCTGAAACGCAAGTAGGGTACACGCCGAGACCCAGGCCCAAGATGATCACGATCTACAACTTCGCGCGCGGGGCCCGCGGCCTGCGCGCGATGTGGCAGTGCGAGGAGATGGGCTTGCCGTATCAGGTAGAGACGGTCTCCTACCCGCCGAGCGAGGCCTATCGCGCGCTGAACCCGCTCGGCTCCGTGCCGTTCCTCGAGGACGAGGGCGGCGTGGCGATCCACGAGTCGGTCGCGATGATGCTCTACATCGCGCAGAAATACGGGCCTACGCCCCTCTTGCCCGGCAAGGACGATCCGGCGCTCGCGCGCGTGCTGCAGCTGACCGTGTTCGGCGAGGCGACGATCGGGGCAGGCCTGAACTCCCTCATGGAGGCGCACTTCGGCGCGCCCGAGGCCGACAAGCGCAACTGGTCGGTGCTCCGGCAGGAGGCGCGGCTCGAGGACGCCTCGCGCTTCGCGGCCGGCATGCTCGGCGCTCGTCACTTCATCGCAGGGGACGATCTCACGCTCGCCGACATCTCCATGAGCACCGCGCTCGGGATCTGGCGCGGCGCGCTCGGCAAGACGCTGCCGGACAGCCTCGCCGCTTACCAGCAGCGGATGGCCGCGCGGCCGGCGTACCAGCGCGCGCGCGGGCGGTGCAATGGCCAGAGCGGCTCGCCGCAACCCTAGATCACGCGGCGCCGCGCCCGGGGCATGGGCCGCGGTTCCGTCCAGAGTGGCTCCACAGGGTCCGTGGTTGCTGTCCTGGCGTGGATCATGGAAGGATTCGCCCATGGAAATCCAGGAGATATTCCGCGGTCGCCTCGTCGACCACATCCAGCTCGTCGTCGCCGACCTCGACGCGAGCAAGCGGTTCTATTCTGCCGTCTTCGAAGCGCTCGGCGTGCCGCTCGGCGGCGAGGGGCCGGGCTTCTTCTGGGCCGATGAGCTCTTCGTGTCCACCGCCGACTCGCCCGCCGCCGCGGGCGAGAAGACGGGCCGCGTCCACCTCGCCTTCCAGGCCGCGGATCGCGCCGCGGTCGAGCGGTTCCACGCGGCGGGGCTCGCGGCCGGCGGCAAGGACAACGGCGCGCCGGGCAAGCGCAGCTACCACCCGGGCTATTACGCGGCGTTCTTGCTGGACCCCGACGGCAACAACATCGAGGCGGTCCACCACGGCCGGGCGAAGAAGAGCGCGGACGCGGTTCGCATCACGTTCTGACGTGGTTCTACCCGGACCGCGCCCGCTCGAGGCGGGCGCGTCGCGAGCGCCGGGTGTCGTGGGAAGGAGCCGCGCGGTGGCGGCCGGAGAGGACTAGCCGCGTTGCTTCACGCGGCGATCACCGACGACCGGAGCGCCGGCGACCGGACCATCACCTGGCTCTCGCCGTCCGTGTCGAGGTCGGCCATGGGCGCGTTCACGGGGTGCGCCAGGGCATAACTCAGGAGCTCGTGCGTCCACGGCTCGAACATCGCGAACACCTCGTCCGCGAGCGCCATGTAACGCGCGGTCGTCTCCGCGTCGAGCGGGATGCTCGCGAGCGCCGCGTGATCGGCGTCCACCGTGTGGCCCGACTCGCGCTCGAAATGAAACGGCCCGCAGTAGCGGAGCTGCGTGCCGAGCCGCTTCTCGAGCGCCTCGGCCACGGGGAGCATCGCCCCGAAGAGGACGTTGCCGGTCTCCTCGATCGCCTCGATGATGACGAGCCGCTCGAGGCCTGTCGTGCCCTTGATGAGAGCGGTGAGCCGCGCCATCAGGATCCGGTTCTGTAGCGTCTCCTCACCCCAGAGGAAGTTCATCCAGTCCGAGCCCGGCGCCTCGATGTCGAAGCCGAGCTTGGCCAGATCCTCCAGGTACCACGGCCAGTGGTGGTCGTCCTCGTGCGTGTGGACGTTCACCATCTCCTGATACTTGTCCGCCGCGTGCTCCTCGCGCAGCACGAACCGGTTCAGGTCGCCGAAGCTCAGGATGAAGGAAGCCATGCACGGATAGAAGGCGAGCCGCTCGAGCGGATCCAGCCGCTCGTCACGTATGCGCTCGAACAGGGGTAGACGAGCGTACGCTTGCTTCTTCTTGAAGATGTGCCGCAAGACCTGCCGCATAAGCGATCTCCTTTTCGGCTCTGTGTGTCGTTTGGTTGACGAATCCCTCTGTTTGCAAGAACCAAGCGCCGTGTGTGCCTCGTCTGGCCTCGGACGAGACCACGGCGCACTGAAAATCAATGCTACTGGATCTCACCTGGAGTGAAATCCTGCACCGACCTCCCTCTTCAATTCCGAGCTTGATTTTTCATTTCTGAATCGAACCACCTCAGCCGTCTTGCAACGTTGGGGGGTGCTACCGCTCAGGACAGGGCAACTCTACCGCAAGTCCGGCGCAAGCTGCATCCAGTATCGTCAGGGACCTGCATTTCACATCCGAAATGCGCGCGGGTAGGCGAATGCGTCCCGATGTGCGCCGCCGGCGTTCGATGCCGGCGTTCGATGCCGGGATCGCCGACGATCCATCCTGTGCGCGTCCGAGCGCGCCCGGCGGCGCGATCCACGGATCGAGGAAGTGGGCCACCGTCGTCGCCCCGTCGATGTCTGCCTGGCTTTACGTGGGCCCGTGTCGCACCAGCACGATTCAATGGTTCTGGCTGGCCCACACGCTCGCACCTGAACGATAACGAGCCGGATGTGGATAGCGCTGACCACGGCGTCACGCGGGCATGCCACCAAACAGCTTGAATACGGACGGTCGAGGCATGTAACTTGCCGACTCGTGCCGTGAAAGACCAACACGATTCAGCCTTGGTGACCGAGCCCGAGAGCCGCGCGATCCCGAAGAGCACACCGGTGCGGGCGGAGGTCGTGCGGCTGGTCCGTGAGAAGCGCTACGAGGAGGCGCTGGCAGTGCTGTACCGGGCGCGATCGGAGGCGCCCGACGATCGCGAGCTGCAGACGAGCATCGAGCGGATCAAGGAGTTCCTCGCCGGCGCCTACGCCAAGCAGCTCGGCGGCCTCGATCGGGTGGCGGGGCCCATCCCGGTGTCCGCGGGGCGATCGCCCGACGCGCTGCTGGTGGCGCGGTACATCGACGGCTCCTCGACGTTCGACGACATCGTGCAGATGTCGCCGCTCGGGCGGCTCCGCACGCTCCAGGTGCTGGTCGCGCTTTACACGGGCGGGGAGGTGGCGTCGCCGTTCAGCGAGCGCACGCCGCAGTCCTGGCGGCGGAAGCTGGACTCGGTACCCGAGGCCGGCATGGACCCGGCGCCGCCGACCATGCCGGCGCGCGGGGTGGCGCGACGATCGGAGGAGCCTCCCCCCGCGAGCGCGCCCTTCACGCCGCGGGTCATCGAGACGGAGGAGGATCGGCGCTACCGCGAGGCGTTCGCGCGCGGCACCGCCGCGTTCGTGCAGCGCCGCTACGCCGAGGCCATCGAGGCCTTCGAGGCCTGCGCGAGCATGCGCCCCGGCGACGCGGCGGCGGCGGTCATGCTGCGCCGGTCGCGGCACGACTTCGGAGGCTGATGGGGATGCCCATCGTCGTGGTCGCCGATCCCGACCTGCGCGAGCGCATGCGGTGCATCCGCGCCATCGCCGGGCAAACGCCGGTGAGCTTGCTCGGCGCCGCCACCTGGGAGGAGCTCGATCATGCCCTCGAGGGCGCGCAGCGCGCGGAGCTCATCATCTACGCGCCGTCGCTCCCGGGCGCGCCGGAGGACGCGATCGCGCAGCTCCTCCGCCGCACGGCGCGGCTGGTGCTCGCCGCGGACGAGGGCGTCGAGGTCCCGGGGGCGGCGAACGTCACGCGGGTTACGCGGCCCATCGCCGAGGAGACGCTCCTCCTCATGGCGCACGCCGCGGGCGCACAGTCGACCCCGCTCGGCGTGAACTTCGTGCCCGTCGATTTCTTGCAGATGATCTGCATGTCCGGCGACTCTCACGTCCTCGTGGTCAGCAGCGACAGCGCGGACGTGGGCGTCATCGAGGTGCGGCGCGGCAAGGTGTGGACGGCGTTCGACGCGCTCGGCGTGGGCGAGGCGGCGTTCGCGCGGCTCATCCGCCCGGAGATGCGCGTGCGCGTCACCCCGGCCGAGGGCTCGAAGAAGGAGCGCACCATCTTCAAGGACCTGTCGGAGCTCCTGCTCGACTCGCTCCGACGCATCGACGAGGGCAGCGTGGAGCTGCCGCCGCCAATTTCATCAAGGCGGCTCGAGGTCGCGCTCGCCTCGCCGGAGCAGATGGCGATCCGCATCAAGCAGCTCAACGCCGACGCGCGCCGCCTCCTCATGGAGCGCAGCTACAGCGAGGCGGCCCGCGTCCTCACCGACCTCTCGGCGCTCGATCCCGCCTCCAGCCTCGTGCGCGCTAACCTGGAACAGCTACGCAAGCTCGGATACCCAAGATGACCCGATCCATCGCATTCGCCAGCCTGAAGGGCGGAGTCGGTAAGACCACCGTGGCGCTCAACTGCGCCTTCGCCTTCGCGCGCCGAGGCGCGCGGACCCTCCTCGTCGACACGGACCTCCAGGGCGCCATCGGCATGTCGCTCGACGGCGTGAGCGACCGCGCCGGCCTGGCCGCGAACCTCGCGCGCGGCGGGCCCCCGCTAGAGGGGCTGGTGAAGACCCGGCTCGCGGAGCTCAGCCTGCTGCCCATGGGCCCCGTCGACGCGCTCGACGAGGATCGCTTCTCCGTCCACGCGCGCGAGGCCAACATCGTGCGGCGCATCCTCGAGCACGGCGAGCGCGACTACGACCTCGTCCTCTTCGACACGCCGGCCGGCCTCGGCGGGATGTCGCGCCTCGCGATGGAATCGGTGGACAGCGTCATCGCCGTGGCGCAGTGCGAGCCGCTCGCGCTGCGCGCCCTGCCCCGGCTGCTCGAGCACCTGGCGCGGCTCCGCGAGGCCGGCTCTGACTGCTCGCTGCTCGGCGTGGTCGGCACCATGAGCTCGTTCCGCGATCCGGTGATGCTGGCCGCGCTGGAGGAGCTCTGGTCGCTCTACCGCGATCAGGTCTTCGACACGGCGATCCCGCGCGACAGCACGTTCCTCCAGGCGAGCCGCGCGGGCGTGCCGCTCGGCCTGCTCAGCCGCCGCCCGCCGGCGGTGGCCGCGGTGTTCGACAAGCTGGTGGCCGAGATCGAGGAGCGCCTGGGCACCACCGGAGGAGGGGAGAATGACGGTCCGATCCGTCTCGTGGACTGACGCGCAGCGGGTGAGCTCGCTGCTCGAGCGGGTGGCCCCGGCGCGGTCGCGCGAGCGAACGACGCTCGTGAGCGCCATGGGGACGCCGCGCGCCGTCGCGCCGGCGGCGGCGGCGCCCGCGCCGGCGCAGGCCGCGCCGAAGCCGCCGAAGGAGGTGCCGCGCCTCGTGCAGACCTCCGACAACCCGGCCGACCGGCTCGACGCGCTCGTCGCCTGGACGCTCGACCACCACGCGTGTGCGGGCGCCTTCGTCGCCGACGACAACGGCCTCACGCTGGCGGCGCACGGCATCTCCGAGGCGCACGTGTCCCTCGTGGGCCCGCTGCTCTCGGCGCTGGTCGGCGTCCGCACCATCCCCGGCGTCGACGCCACGGCGGGCGCGCTCTGGCTGGGCGCGCAGATGATGTCCTGGGTCGAGACGCGCACGGCGCGCGGCGGCTTCTGCCTCGGGACCGTGGGCGACGAGGCTCTCTCCACGCGGGCGTTCGAGCAGCTCAAGGAGGCGCTCGAGACGACCGTGCGCGGGCTGTAACAATCCGGGTTTTCAAGGCGGGCGCGCGCGCCCAGGAGCGACGGAAGCACGATGATCGACACCAAAGTCCTCGAGGCCGCAGTCCATGATCTCCGCAACATCCTCCGCGATGGGCTGCTGGCCACCGACATCTGGGAACGCGCGGCGGGCCTGTCGCTCGCCGGCTTCAACCAGCAGCCGGTGGCGGTGGCCCTCTTCACGCGCATCACCGAGGAGCTGGACACCTCCCTTCGCGACTCGAACTTCCCGCCGCTCGGGCGGTACTACATGCTCGACATGGCGGGCAACCACACCGTGGTGGTGCTCAACCACGGGAAGCTGCTCCAGGGCATGCTGGTGGACAACAAGCGGGCGAACCTCGGGATCCTGATCTCCGTGGCCATCCCGCGGATGATCGAGACCATCGCGCAGGCGTACGCGCGCTGAGCCGCTCGGCCCCCCGGCGCCTCGACGGCCCGCGAGCTCGCGCCGGGGCGCTCGTCGACATCCGGCGTGCTCGTCTACATGTAGAGCAGCGCCGGATTCATCTCCTCCTCCGTCCTCGGTCGCTCCAGCCAGCCCAGGCGCACGGGCACGTCGTACAGCCGCCCGGGCGCGAGCTGCGGCCTGAAGTGCCGCAGGCCGGGCACGACCACCTTCACCGCGCAGAGGCCCGTGTCCGGCCGGGTCTGATCGAGCACGATCGTCTCCAGGCCCGCGCGCGCCGCGCGCTCCACGCACGAGAGCACGTCGTCGCGGAGATCGTCGCGCGCGGCGCCGGGGTAATCGCGCGAGGTCCGCGCCGGCGCCGCGCCGTCCGGCAGGAGGAACGCCGCGTCGCCGAGCGCCGACGTGTCCCACGGCGGCGGCACGCGGCCCTCGAGGGCGAGCAGCTGGTTCAGCTCGGTGAGCGCCCGCTGCACGCCGAGCCGGGCCTCGAGGTGGCACCCGAACCCCACCGACCAGAGGTCGCCTTGCGCGCTCCGGGCGATGGCGGCGAAGGCAGGGATCTCGAGGTCGGTGGTCAGGTCGAGCACCCAGGCGCGAAGGCCGAGCGATCGATAATGCGCCTCGAGCTGGACGAGGTAGGGCTCGTCGAACCCCGCGAGATCCACCCCCGGGCGCGGGGCCCGGTTGTACCACCAGAGCGCGAACGCGTCCCGCTCCACGAGCTCCAGGAACCCTTGCAGCACGGCCTCTTCGAGGCAGTTGCCGGCGGCGTGCCCGTTCGTGTTGAAGGAGAAGAACCGGCGGTCCGACGCCCTCGGAGGATCGATGTAGCAGTACGCCGTGGGCAGGTATCTCCGCTCGTCGTGCGTCAGCGACCACGCCGGCGTCCAGTCGATCTCCGCCTGCTCGTCGAACGGCTGCGGCAGGTGGTGCGAGGGGTCCGCGATACGCGTGTTCCACACGTCCCGCGCGTGGTGCTGCCGTTCGCTGATCCCGAGCAGCGCGGCCGGGTGGACGGCCTCGCCACCGAGATCGGCGAGGCGGGCCGACCGGCGCGGCTCGTCGCCCTGGAAGACGGCGCTGTAGCGCTCGATGGCCTCGCAGAGCGCGCTCGCGTGGGCCTGCGCGGCGGTGCGGCCCTTGCCGTTGCCGCGCCGCTCGAACACGTCGGGGGACGGCGCGTCCGTGGCGGGGCACGCGGCGTAGGAGGCGCCGTACACCGGGCATAACGGGTGATCGGCGCCGCCGAGCGGGCCCGAGCTGCTGATCACCCCCGTGAGCCGGCTGATCTGCGGCGCGAGCCGCGCCAGCGTCTCCGCGGGCGTGAGCGTGCGGTGCCCCCCGTCCTCCGTGAACCGCTTCGGCCGCGGCGCGAGCGCGACCGGCTCGAGCATGCGCCGGCGCGTCAGCCCGGGATCGCCGCACTCGGGGCACTGTGGCCGCCGCACGACCGCGTGTGCCTCGGTGTGGTGCTGCGCGAGATCGAGCGTCAGCAGCTGGTCGTCGAGCGGGCCGCGATCGCCCGACGTGATCGCCCGCGCGAGCGCGAGCGCGGCGAGGCGCGCCGCGGCGCCGAGGCTCGCGGGCGTAGCGGCCCGGGGCGGGGTGAGGGGGCCGCGCGCCCCGGTGCGCCGCAGGACGAACCGCTCCACCGGGCGGTTGTGGCGCAGCCGCTCGGCGAGGCACGCCCAGCAAGGCCCGCGATCGGGCCGGAACAGCGGGCCTGCCCACGCCACCGCGCCCGACGGCTTGACCGGCAGCCAGCGGACGCCGCGGGCCCGCGCCTCGCGGTTCCACCCCTCGAGCGCCGGATCGAGGTAGTCGCCGACGACGAGCGCGCAGAGCGGCGCGTCGTCCCGCAGCGCGAGGCCGGCCTCGGCGAGCGCCGCGCAGAGCGGCCCCGGGTCCTCGCCGCCGACGGCCTGCACCGCCACCGCGGCGTCGCCCAGGCGGCGCGCCGCCCCGGGGCCGGCGACGCCGGCCGCCTCCCAGAACGCGGCGGCCTCCGGCGGCTCACCGGGCGCGGCCTCGACGAGGTAACCCCGCTCCTCGAGCCGGGAGAGCGCATACGCCACCTCCGCCGCGGAGACCTTATCGGCGAGCGCCGCGATGAGCTCGAGCACGGTGCGCCGCCCGTCGAGCAGCGGCGCGAGCAGCGCGTAGGCGCGGCCCTTCAGCAGGAACTGCTCGCGCTCGCCGAGCAGCAGCACGAGATCGTCCCCGGCGCGCTCGGGGCGCAGGTGTCGCTTGAAGCAAAGGACCCGGTTCATTGCGCCTCCACGGGGCGTCGGCCGGGCCGCGGCGGCAATTCTCCGCGGCCCGCCGCGAGCGCCGATCACCTCCGGCGCGGCGCAGCCTAACCCGACGGCAGGCCATGACAAAGCGCGCGCTGGCCCGCGCGCCCGCGGCGCGATCGTCGCTGGCCGCTGCCCGGATCGAGGCCGCTGCCTCCTCGATTCCGCGCGCGTCCAGGCCGGCTTCCCGGAGCCTGCGCAGAGCGGTACGGTCCACCGGGGGTTTTGCAGACGGAGTGAGAGCATGAAGGAACCGAAGATCCTGGCGTCGAACCAGAACCGGCCGTACGGCATGACCGCGACCGCAACGCACATCTACTGGGCCAATTACGGAGAGGATCCGTTCTTCGACACGGCCGCCGCGGAGCGCCTGCGCGCGCCGGTCGAGCGCGCCGTGAGCGATCCGTCTTCACCCCGCTCGCCCCGCTCGCCCCGCTCGCCCCGCGGCGCGATCATGGCGCTGGAGAAGTGCGGAGGTGCGCCGGTCGTGCTCGCGCCGAACGAATACCAGCCGAACGGCGTCGCCGCGGACGCGACCCACGTCTTCTGGACGTGTTATGGCTTCTCCGGCGGCGGGTCGGTCCGGAAGATCGCGAAGACCGGCGGCACACCGACGGTGCTCGTGCCCGACATGCAATACCTCGCGAGCCTCGCCGTCGACCCCGAGCGGGTGTATTTCGTTTCATTCTACAATTTCATGACCGACAACGTCATGGCGGTGCCCGTGGACGGCGGCCCCGTGACGACGCTCGCGACGGAGCAGAACCCGGCCGGGATCGGCCTGTACCGGCATGTCCTTTACTGGACCAACTTCGCCGGCGGCCAGGTGATGAAGATCCCGGCGGGGGGAGGCGCCGCGGCGCAGGTGATCCCGCCGGCGGCCGTGGCGCCGGGGATGACGGGTATCGCCGTGCGCGACGGGGTCATCTACTTCGCCAACATGGGCACGGGCGCCGGCGACGGAAAGGTGATGAGGATGCGCACCGACGGCACGGGGCTGGCCGTGCTGGCCGACGAGCAGGACACCCCGTTCCGCATCGCCGTGGACGACAAACACGTGTACTGGACGAACATGGGCTCGACGGACGCGGACAACGGATCCGTGATGCGGGTGCGCCTCGAGGGGGGCAAGCCGAAGACGCTGGCCTCGGATCTGGCGCAGCCGATCGCCATCGCGCTCGACGACGAGCACGTCTACTGGGCGAACCTCGCGCACACGACCGAGGCGGGGACGGTCATGTCGCTCCCGAAGTGAGCGCGGCCGCGCTCAGGGCTGTTCGGCCCCCTGTTCCTCCCCTTCGTCCTCGGGCGGGGTGGCGAGCGCCGGGCATTTCCGCATGACGACCTCGCACGCCTGAACCGGCGTCTCGAGCGAGTCCAGGGCGGAGTCGCACGTGAGCGCCCGGAGCCGATCGGCGTGGGCGAGCAGGCACACCTCGTACTCGGCGATGGTCGCGGTGCAGCCGTCGCGCAGCTCGGCCACGGGCAGGCAGCTCGTGTCCGCGGCCTGGCTGTCGCGCGTCTGCTCGGGCTCGGTCATGCATTTTTCCTTCACCGAGGCGCACGTCTGTCCGAAAGCGGACCACACGACGCCGGCGAGCTCGCAAGCGTCCTCCTTGGAGAGCGTCACCCGCGCCGTGAGCGACTGGCATGTCGACTCCACGTCCGCGGTCGTGAGATCCTTGAGCTCCTTGCTGCTCACGGCGGCGGGTATCGGCGCAGCGGACGCGCCGCTGTCAGCCCACACCACGAACGACAGGACAACCGAGAGGGCCCCGAATCGAGTCAGTTGGTTCATTCCTTCTCTCCCTTCCAGGTGCGGCCGCCGTCGCGGCCGTGGGGCCTCGGAGCAACCCGCGTACCGCGCGCGCCATTGTGCACGAACGAGCCGCGCGCCCGGCCCGCCGCGAAGCCCGAGAAGAGGCATTGTGGCGAGAGGAGAGTCCGGCGAGAGCGGAGAGAAGAGGAACCGCGGCGGCGCGGCGGGCGCGGAGGGAAAACGTAGAGAGAGGGGCGGGCGAGCGCCGTGCCCAGGCGCCCGCCCGCGCGGGCGCCTCCTCGCCTCTCGCGCGCAAGGAGCGTGTCAGAGGAGGTCGCGCTCGCCGCCCGGATAGACGAACGAGCTGCGCGGCGCGTGCCACGAGGCGGTCTTCACCACCTCCAGCGGGCTGCCGGGCCGCAGCGCGTACACCGGATGATCCTTCGCGAGGAACTCGATGGACAGGAGCTCGTAGGGATCGGCCATGTCCGCGATGAAGGGGTAGTTGCCCGCCACCAGCCGATCTCCCACCTTCGTCACGTAGGTGAGGTGTCCGCGCGCGACCGTCGCGATCTTGTTGCCCACGCGGGCCGTCGTGCGGATGATGGGCACGCCGTCCACCGTCGTCGTCGCCACGAGCTCCTTGCCGTGCAGCTCGAGCGTCGTCGTCCCCGGCGACGCCGGCACGCCGCGCTCGGCCACGTACCGGCGCACGGCCTCCGAGGAGTTGAAGTAGTGCGTGAAGAAGCGGGCCGGGGCCGAGCCGTCCGGCGTCGTGTGGTCCGCGAGATCCAGGCCGAGGTAGGTCAGCGAGTAGTCCCCGAAGCCGGAGGTCTGCTCCGGCCTGTCGACCACGTACTGGTTCATGTAAATGGCCCTGTTCGCGGCGGGCCTGATCCCGTTCGGCAGGAGCGCGGCGGCGGCGCCCGGATCCGCGGGGACCCAGCTCGAGTAGAGCATGCGGCTGTCGATGACCATCTGCGGCGCTGCGAGCTTCGACTCGGACATGATCATGGCTTTCTCCCCCCCGGGCACGACGAGCACTATCACAAGTCGGCGCGCGGTAGCCGGCGGCGCGCGGCCGCGCTCGCCAGGGGAGGCGGTCAGCGACTCGCGCGCCCTCGACCGCTCGCGGCGGTCCGGCGGCGGAGGAGGCCCCGAGTCAGAGCCTGTACCGGAGTGCGAGGCTCGGCGTGAACGTCAGGAGTATTCGCCCCGTCAGCGGGTCGGCCGGGAACGTGGCCGCGCCGTCGCCCGCGGCCGTCACCGTGCTTCGCCCCGGGTCCCAGGTCGGCTGCGTGATCATGAAGAGCAACATCGCCTGGACACCCACGGACACCTCCAGGCGCTCGGCGAGCATCAGGCCGGCGCGCACCTCGGGGGCGGCATAGAGCGAGAGCGCGAGGTGGCGCTGCGACACGTCGACCTCGTACGGATCGGCGCTGTCGTGATCCGGGCGCGGCGCCGTGCGGAAGGTGCCCCGGCGCGCGGCGGAGACGGAGCCGACGAGCCCGCCGAGGCCGAGGTTCAGCGAGATCGGGCGCTGCTCGCCGAGGTGCAGGCCGGTCGACGCGCCGAGCAGGAAGGCGGTCAGCGCGAGGTCGTCGTCGGCGAGCCCCGGGTTCGGGGCGAGGCCGGGCGGTGTCGCGGAGGTCGGCCGCCCCGTCACGCGCTGGCCGAGGTGGAGGGCGCCGAGCTCGAGGCCATAAACGAGCCCCGAGGGGAGCTGGTATGTCTGCCTGAGCCCCGCCTGGAGGCCCACGCCGAGGCCGGCGTCACACGTGCCATTGCAGGCGCCCGCCACGCCGCCGCCGAACGACGGCGTCGCCGCGGGACCGGCGTGGAGCTCGAGCAGGATCTGCGTCTCGCGGCGGCCCCCGCGCGCCGCATCCGGATCGCGCGAGAGCGCGACGCGTAACGTTTGCGCCTCGGCGTGTGTCAGGTTGTGGCGCGCGCGCTGCGGGACCCATCCGTCGAGCCCGACCTCGATCTCGTGGGCGCCCGGCCGGAGCCTGCCGGACCAGGCGCCGCGGCCCACGATCACGCCGTCGATGGCCACCATCGCCCCGGGCGGCGTCGGCTCGATGCGGAGCTCGGCGCCGAGCTCCTCGACGGCGAGCGTGAGCGACGTGACCTCGTCCACCCGGACCGGCGCCGCGACCGGCTCGGTCCCGGTGTTGCCGTCACCACGTAAAATGACCGTGTGGCTGCCCGGCGCGAGCGGTCCTTCCCACGGCGTGGCGCCGACGATGGCGTTGTCGATCAGCACGTCGGCCCGGCGCCCGCGCGGCTCGACGATCGTGAGGGTCCCGGTCTGCTGGAGCTCGGCCATGTGCGCCTCGAGCGTGGCGAGCCGCCCGCCCTCGACCGCGATGAGCTCCTCGAAGAGCACGAACCCTCGTTTGTAGATGCGGACGGCGTGTACGCCCGCGGGCACGCGGATCGCGGCCAGCGGGAGCTCTCCCCGGCCGAGGCCGTCGATGGTGACGAGCGCGCCCGGCTCGCCGCCGCGGATCTCGAGCTCGCCGGTCTCGGCGATCCCGGCGGGCGCTGGCGGGGGCGCGCCGTCGCGCTGCGTGGCCGGGGTTTGCTGGGCGGACGCGGGGGGCAGGGGCAGACCGACGAGCAGCAGCGATGCGAGGAGAGCAGCGGTGCGCGGGGCCCTGGCGCCTTGGCGTGCTTGGCGGTTCATTTCTCGCTCGATCAACGTGGTCGTTGTTGTAGCCCCGCCGCGGCCCGGGCGACCTCGCGATCCGAGAACCGGCGGCGCTCCCCCGCGATCACCTGCTCCGCCTCGTGCCCCTTGCCGGCGATGACCACGATCTCGCCCTCCGCCGCGGACGTCACCGCCCCCTCGATCGCCCGCGCGCGGTCGAGCACGACGGCGACGTCGCCGTGGTCGCCGAGCCCGGCGCGGATCGCGGCCGCGATCGCGGCGGGGTCCTCCCCGCGGGGGTTGTCGCTCGTGAGCACCACGCGGTCGGCGGCGCGCGCGGCGGCGCCCATCAGCGGGCGTTTGTCGCGGTCGCGGTCGCCGCCCGCGCCGAAGACGACCGTGAGGCGGCGGCCCGCGGCGAGGCGCCGGGCGGCGGCCAGGGTGCGGGCGAGCGCGTCGGGCGTGTGTGCGTAGTCGACGACCACCCGCGGCCGCTCGGCGACCACCTCGAAGCGGCCCGGCGGCGGCGCGGCGGCGGCGATCGCCGCGGCGGCCTCGGCGGGCGGCACGCCGCTCGCGACCGCGGCCGCGAAGGCGGCGAGGGCGTCCTCGGCGAAGACGTCGCCGATGGCCCGCGTGGAGAGCGCGGGCGGCGCCGCGCCGAAGCGCGCGCTCGCCTCGAGGGCGACCCGGGTGCCGTCCCAGCCGACGTCGACGCGGCGGGCGCGGAGGTCGAGCGGCGCGTGCGCCTCGCCGCGCGACGGGGCGCCGTACCGCAGCACCCGCACGCCGCCGGGGACGACCTCCTCGAGCAGGGACGACGCGGGGTCGCAGCCGTTCAGGATCGCCGCGCCGCCTTCGGGGAGGTGGACGAAGAGCTGCGCCTTGCTCGCGAGGTAGTGCTCGGCGCTGCCGTGGGCGTCGAGGTGATCGCGCGTGAGGTTCGTGAACACGCCGACGCGGCACGGCCACGCCCGCGCGAAGCCGAGCGCGAGCGCCTCGCTCGTCAGCTCGATGGCGGCGCGCCGCCCGCCGCGGTCGAGGCACCGCCGCATCGTCTCGACGAAGCCGGCGTGATCGAACGGGACGTCGAGGCGCTCGTCATCGAGGAAGCTGCCGAGCGTCGTGACGCGCGCGACCGGGCCGCCGAGGCGCGCGAGCGCCGCCGCCACGAGCGTCGTCGTGGTGGTCTTGCCGTTGGTGCCGGTGACTCCCACCGTGAAGAGCCGGCTCGCCCACGGCGCGGAGGGAGGCGGAGGGCGCATGGGAGCGGATCCGCCGGGTCAGAAGGCGTCGATCGTGTCGATGCAGAAGGAGAGATCCGACGGATAGGGGTCCTGACAGCCGCCCTCGGTGGCGCACGTGATCATCCGCCGCCGGCCCTCCTCGGTGAGGCCGTCGATCACGTCATGACACCCGGCGAGCCACGCGGCGTCCGCGGCGTCGTTCTCGCAGAGCGGGGCGAGGCGCGCGCAGTCGTCGTCGGCCGAGCTGTCCGGGCACGACGCGCCGAGCGCGCCGCGCACGCAGCCGTCCACGTCGCCGGAGCGCGTGCATGTGTCCGGGTCCAGCGCGTTCAGGCACACGACGAGGCCCTCGGCGACCCCGGGCTTCAGGAAGGAGAGGACGGCCGGGCAGGCGCTGGCGCCCTCGCAGTCGCTCGCGCAGATGCCGGGCGAGCCGATCGTGTCGTCGCAGATCCCGCCGCCGCCAGCGCCGCCGCCGCCCTGCGCTTCGCCGCCGCCGCCGCCGCCCCCTTCCGCATCGCCGCCGCCGCCGCCAGCGGCCTCACCGCCGCCACCGCCAGCAGCCTCACCGCCGCCGCCAGCGCCGCCGCCGCCGCCCAGCGCACCGTCCCCGCCGGCGCCGCCTGAGCCCGCTGCGGCGCTGCCTGGGGCCTCGCTGCCCGAGGCGCACGACGCGGCGGCGATCGTGGTGACGAGCAGCAGAAAGCGCGATCGATCCAGGTGCATAAGGGCTCCGTGTCGGCGAGGGGCTCGCCCGTTCTACCACGAGCGGGCGTGGTGAGCTTTCGCCGATGCTGCGTATCGACATGTGCGTGGAGGTGCTCGCCGCGGAGCGCCGCACGGACTCGCGTCTCGCGGAGGGGGCTCTTCTGTAAGGGCAGAGACGGGCGAAGGCACGAGCGCGGTTGTTCGGTCGACGCGCCGACGCGCGGTTCTGTTATCAAGGCACCATGAAGCGTGCTCCGGCCCTCCTCGGTGCGTTCTCGATCAGCCTCTTGTGCGGCCTCTCGTCTCTCCCCGCGAGCGCGCTGATCACGCAGCCGAACGGTACGATCATGCCGCGGGACTCGATGAACGGCGAGATCCAGCTCTATACGTTGTTCGACGACCGCGGCGAGCCGATCGACTACCAGGCTGACGGCAACAACGAGCCGTCCACCTTCTCCCCGCTCTGCGGCTTCACGGCGGAGCTCGTGCTCAGCCAGACCGGCGCTCGCCTCGGGGTCGGCTGGTACAACGTCGACCCCGCCGCCACGGCGCCTCCGGCGCTCGCGGACATCCACGAGATCGTCCCCGCCGGCTCCCCGGTCGGCACCGTGATCACCGCGGCGGACATCCGGAACGATCCCGCCTATGCGGGCGGGCAGATCGGCTTCGCGCTGCTCGCCGCGCAGCGCCACTACTCCGAGCAGCGGTGGAATGAGGTGTGCACTGGCTGCACCCCGCCCGGCCCCTGGGTGACCGCCGTCATCTACACCTCCGTGGCCACGCCGAACGCATTCTACGTCGCCTTCGAGGACGGCCCCGTCGGCTCGAACCCCGGCGACTTCAACAACGACGGCGACTACAACGACTACGTGTACTTCTTCAGCGGCCTCACCTGCACCGGCGGCGGCGAGCCGTGTGAGACCGGGCTGCCCGGGGTATGTGCGCCCGGGCTGACGCAGTGTGCGGCGGACGGGCTCACGTGCCAGGGGCTCGTGCCTTCCTCGCAGGAGGCCTGCGACGGGCTCGACAACGACTGCAACGGCGTCACCGACGAGGGTGACCTCTGTCCGGAGAGCTTCGTCTGTGATCGCGGCGTGTGCGTGCAGGCGTGCGGCCGCGGCGAGTTCACGTGTCCGCCGGAAAAGGCGTGCAACGCCGCGGGCTTCTGCGTCGATCCGGCCTGCGCCGAGGTCGTGTGCGACGCGGGTCAGGTGTGCAGGGGCGGGCAGTGCAACGCGCCGTGTGACGGGGTGCGGTGTCCCTTCCCGACCGAGTGCCGGGCCGGGGTCTGCGTCGACCCCTGCAGCCATGTGACGTGCGAGAGCGGCACGGTCTGCGACGGCGGCGTGTGCAGGCCGTCCTGTCCCTGCACGCCGTGCCCGAGCGGAAGTGCCTGTGAGGAGGCGAGCGGGCTTTGCAAGGAGGCTGCTTGTCTCGGCGTGGACTGTCCGGCCGGACAGCGCTGCGACATGGGGGCGTGTGTGGACACGTGCGCCGGCGCGGTGTGCCCCGGCGGGCAGCGCTGCGTCGCCGGCGCCTGCGTGGAGGATCCCGACGCGACGGGCGCGGGCGGGGAGGGCGGCTCCACGGGAGCGAGCCTGGACGTCGGCTCGAGCGCCAGCGCCGCCGGTCCGGCGGGCAGCGGCGGCGCGGGCGGCGGCGGCGCGGGCGGCAGCGGCGGCTCCGGCGGGGCCGGCGGCGGCGGCGGCGGTGCGGAAGGGGGCTGCGGCTGCGTCGTGGCCGGCGCGGGGAGCTCGCGTGGGGCGTTCGTCGCGGCGATCGCGCTTTCGCTCGCGGGCCTGCGGGTCAGCCGTCGGGCGCCGCGAGGTGCGGGGAGAGCACCTCGGTGATCCAGCTCATCACCGCGCGCACGCGGCGCGGCGCGCTCCTGCCGTGCGTGTGGAGGAGCGAGACCGGCATGGGCGCGCAGGGGAGGGCGGGCAACACCTCGACGAGCGCGCCCGCGGCGATGCTGGCGAGCATCCCTGTCCGCGGCGCCTGGATGATGCCGAGCCCCGCGATGCACGCCGCGCGGTAGGCGTCGGCGCTGTTGACCGTCACCACGCTGCGCATCGGCCGCTCGCGGTAGCCGCCGTCGCAGGGGTACTCGAACGACGGCGCCTCGGCGCCGAGCGTCGACGAGTAATGCACGACGAGGTGCCGATCGAGATCCTCGATCCGGCGGGGCGTGCCGTGCTCGCGCAGGTAGGACGGGCTCGCGCAGTTGATCATCCGCAGGACGCCGAGCCTGCGGCCGACGAGCCCCGGGTCGCCCGGGTCGCCGATGCGCAGGACGCAGTCGAAGCCCTCGCGGAGCGGCTCGACGCGCCGATCGGTCGTGCTGATGAGCACCTCGAGCCCGGGGTGGCGCGCGAGCAGCTCGGGCAGGCGCGGGATGATGATGTCGCGCGCGAAGTTCACCGGCAGATCGATCCGCACGCGCCCGCGCAGGGCCCTCGCCGCCTGGAACATGCCGCCGATCTCGTCGGCCTCGAGCGCGAGGCGCCGCGCGCGCGGCAGGAGCTCCTCCCCGTCGGGCGTGAGGCGCACGACGCGCGTCGTGCGCTGGAGCAGCCGGGTGCCGAGCTCCGCCTCGAGCGCCTTCAGCCGCAGCGACACGCGCGCCTTGGGCATGCCGAGGTGCTCGCCGGCGCGCGTGAAGCTGCCGAGCTCCGCCACCTTCACGAAGATCTTCAGCGATTCGAGGTCGACGTTCATTGTCTCAGCTGGCGAAACAGTGTGTCGGAACCCCGGGCCTTTCTCAACCGGGAACGGCTGACTATTCACTATGCAAGGCAGCGGCGAGCGGCCGCGTCGCCAATCGAAAGGACCCGACCATGAGCACATCGAAGCAGAGCCCCGTCGCCCTCATCACCGGCGGAAACCGCGGGCTTGGAAAGAGCATGGCGCTCCACCTCGCGGATCGCGGCGTGGGCGTCGTCATCACCTACCGCGGCAACGCGGCCGAGGCAGCGGACGTGGTGAAGCAGATCGAGGCCAAGGGGGGCAAGGCGGCGGCCCTCGCGCTCGACGTCGCGGACACGCGCGGCTTCGGCGCGTTCGTCGAGGCGGTGAAGGCGGAGCTCGCCGGTCGATTCGGGCGCGATCGCCTCGATTACCTGGTGAACAACGCCGGCATCGGAGTCCACGCGAGCTTCGCCGAGACGACGGAGGAGCAGTTCGACGCGCTCGTGAACGTCCACCTGAAGGGGACGTTCTTCCTCACGCAGAAGCTCCTGCCGCTCATCGCGGACGGGGGGAAGATCCTCAACGTCTCGTCGGGGCTCGCGCGGTTCACCTTGCCCGGGTACGGCGTCTATGCCGCGATGAAGGGCGGCGTGGAGGTGCTCACCCGCTACATGGCGAAGGAGCTCGGGGCGCGGAAGATCACGGTCAACGTGCTCGCGCCGGGCGCGATCGAGACCGACTTCGGGGGCGGCGCCGTGCGCGACAATGCCGAGCTGAACAAGATGATCGCCGGCCAGACCGCCCTCGGCCGTGTCGGCCTCCCGGACGACATCGGCGGCGTGGTCGCGCTGCTCCTCTCGCCCGAGAGCCACTGGATCAACGGCCAGCGCATCGAGGCGTCGGGCGGCACGCTGCTCTGAGCCGCGCCCCGGTCCTGTCAGGCGGGGCCCGAGCCGCGCCTCGCCTCGAGGCGCCCTGTCCACCGATGGGACGCGCGCGCCGGCGATGGACCGAGCGAGATCGGGCCGTGGCCGCTCCGCGCATCCATTCTCCGGTGGCCTGTCCGGCCAATCAGGGTGAAACTTGGACGCAGCCAGCCGGCCGCCGGCTGGTGTCGGACCAAGCGCTCGCAGCAAGGAGTGTCCAAGCCGCCATGCCCACACCTTACCGAGACGACCTCGACGCCCTGAACGCCCGTCACGACCTGCTCGCCGAGGAGCTCGCGGCGGTGAAGCAGAAGACCGCGGAGCTCTCGGCGCTGCAGCAGGACGAGCGGCGCATCGAGGAGGAGCTCGAGGTGGTGCGCCGCAGGCTCGACGGCATGGCGGCGCGGCGGGCGCTCCCGTTGCTCGACAACGTGCGTGTCGCGAGCCCGTGCACCGCCGACTGGGAGGAGATGGCCGGCGACGACCGGGTGCGCTTCTGTGGTCATTGCCAGAAGCATGTCTACAACCTGTCGGAGATGCCGCGCGACGAGGCGGAGCAGTTCATCCGAAAGGCTGCGGGCGAGGCGTGTATACGGCTCTACCGGCGCGCCGACGGGACGGTGATCACGGCCGACTGCCCGGTCGGCGCGCGCGTCCGCCGCGCCCGCGGCCTGGCGCTGGCGGCCGTGGGGAGCGGCGCCCTCGTCGCAGGCGCGGCGTTCGCCGGCGTGGGGTCGTGCCCGGTCTCGACGAGCGTCGTCATGGGCAGCATGGTCTCTGAGGGCCCGTTGGTGCCGTCGGACCCTCCGCGGCAGGATGTCACCAGGAGGCAGGTGGTCTTCCGCGACGACGTCAGGCAGACGGCGCCCGGGGCCGCGACGCCCGAGAAGGGTTCTGCTGCGAGGACGGGCGCCGTTCCGCTGCGCGCTTACCCCGGGACCCCGGGGGTAGCGGTGAAGTACCCGGAACCGCACAAGAGGGCGCAGGCGAGGCCCTCTCCCGCCGCCGAGACGGCGTCCCAGCGCGGCGAGCCCGCGCCGGGCGCAGCGAAGGAGTGCGGGTGCGCCCCGGGGGATTCCCTCTGCACCTGCCTGTGACCGCCGGCGGGTGATGGCGGACGTCAGCACGTCCGCCGGCGTGGAGCCCGCCCGCGACGTTCGACGGCGCGGGCTCCTTCGGGACAGCTACCCCCGGGGGCGCGGCCTGGGGCCCGTCTCGACGTAGGGCTCGTAAACACACGCGTTGCCCTCGTGGTCCGTCTCGACCGGGGCCGAGGTCTCGGCGTCGATCCCGAGCTCGGTCGGGAACGGAGCGGCCGGGCCAGCCCCGTGATTGAGCATGGAGAGGAAGATCGTGTCTTCCTCCACGGTGTAGGTGCCCCTGGTGGACACGATACCGGACCAGATGCAAACGACGTCCGGCGGGCAGGGCGAGACGAGATCCTGGCCCAGGAAGGTCCCGCGGGCGTCGAAGCGGATGGTGCGCGCGTACTTCCGCGTCCCGCACGACGGCGAAATCCATTCGCCGACTGGGCCCTTCGGAGCGAGCTCCGAGCCGTCGAGGCGCTGCGCGCTCGCCGCGGTGTCCCCGTCATCGCCCTCGATCGCCGCGCCTTGCGCGTCGCCGCTCGAGGGCAGATCCGAGCCCTCGTCCTCGTCGAGCGGGGCGCAGGCCGCGAGGAGGAAGAGCACAGAGGCCGAGAAGACGCTGATGAATCGCATAAGGGTTCCCTCGCTGGATGTTGAACCAGGATTGGATATTTGTGACTCACGCGAAGCCGCGTCGAGCGGCGTCGCGAGGAGCGCCGCGCCGACGACAGCGGCCCTCACCGTCACCGTAATTGCAACGGGCGTGCCCATCGGCGACGCCGCGATCCCTCGTGGGAATTCATGCGTTCATGCAGTGCGGCCGCCGGATTACGCTCCAGCAGAATCCGTTGTGCCGGACTGTGCCCATCACGGCGAATACGCCTTTCTCATGAGATACGTCGCGACGGGGCACGGCAGGGCCGATGAGCTCGATGAGCGGGTACCTCGCGAGCCCCTCCTCGGCCAGGGCCGCGCCCTCGGCCGCCCGGCCCTGCGCGAGGCGCACCGCCGCGAGCGTCGCCAGCGCCCCGGGCACCTCGATCGGGCACGTCGCGCTCAGCATCGCGAGCGCGGCCTGCGCCTCGGCGTCGGCCGCGCCGAGCTCCCCCGCGCGCCGCAGCACCTCGGCGAGCGCCCAGCGGCCCCGGCCCTCGTCCTGCGGGAGGCGCTTCGCCTGCCCGGACGCGACGAGGCGCTCGGCCCACCCGCGCGCGTCGCCGAGCGCGCCGCGATCCGCGAGCAGCCACGCGAGCACGAAGGGGCGGAACGACGAGACCATGCCCACGTCGTCGTCCCGCATGTCCACGAGGGTGCGCTCGGCGGCCTCCGCGGCGCCGATGAGCCAGCGGTTCATGCTCGCGATGGAGCTGAGCAGCGTGCAGTACTTCCCGTGGCCGATCGCCTGGGCGATCACCATCGCCTCCTCGGCGTGGAGGAGCGCCGTCGCCGGCTCCTCGCGGGCGCAGGCCCACCGGAGCCCGCGGATGCCGTGCCAGTTGCACACCACCGCGGGCTCCCGGTCGCCGAGCGTGTCCCTGAGCGCCGTCAGCCGCTCGAGCAGGAGCGGCTGGAACTCGCGCGAAGGGAGCGGGCGCTCGAGCGTAGGGCGGCGGAGCTGGAGCGGGAGCACAAGCGCCTCCAGGAAGAAGCCGCGCGCCTGGCGCCCACGCCAGGCGGCGAGGGAGGGCGCTTCCAGCGCCGCAGGAGGCCCCCGCCCCCCCGCTTCGTGACGACCTACGGCTTCGACGAACGTCACCAAGAGCGGCTGCTGGTGCCGGAATTCATCACCTATGCCTGGTGCGCTGACTTCTGGTACCAGACGCCGCCGAACGTGCGCGCGCAGGTGTCGAAGGCGCGCCGGAGCCAGTACGCACGGATCGCGCGGCTGCCGCCCCTTCTCGTTGAAAAGCTCGATAAGGCCGGCGTCCCGTTCTACGCGCTGCGCTTCGTGGCGTACGCTGAGACGGTCGTGGAGCAGGAGGAGAGGGCCCGCAAGGTCCTCGCGGGCGAGCGTCCGCCGCGCCGGATGCCGCCACCCCCGGACGAGCCGAAGGCCTCCAAGGCGACCAAGCGCCGGAGGGGGCGCCCCGCCTACCCCCGCGCGCAGCCCGGCGAGAAGAAGCCCCGAGCCGATGAGCAGGGCAGCCCCACCGCGCAGCCCCATGGAGACGACTCCGCCGAGCAGCAGGCCAACCAGTTCGACGAGATGATGTCCCTGATCGCCTTCCACCTCGCCGGCAAGCTCGAGTCCAACAGCGACCCCGACAACGAAAGCGCCGATGACGACCTCGACGAGGAGGCACCGCTCTAGTTAGCCCGCGCACCGATCGGGCAGCACCGCGGATCATGGTGCCTGGCACCCGCGCAGAATTACCAAATCGACCCCCCAAGATCGGCCCCTCGGGCGCTCCCTCGAAACAACCTAACTGCGTGTCACCAGAGCGTTTCTTCGCCTGACCAGATCCCGGTACTCGCGACGAGTTACCAGATCATCAGAATTACCATTTCGGGCCTCCTCACGGGCTCTCGTTCAGGCTCCGTCCGAACCCGAAACACTACAGCAACGGAGGTTCGATATGGCAGGAGCAGCTACCCTTGCGCCATCGGCGGCTCCAGACGCATGGTCGTCGGGCCGCGGTGGCGGGCGACGCTGCTGCACGGGCCGCATCGTGCGCAGCCCCAGGCGTTCGGCCGTCAGCGCGCGGTGACCGTGACCTGCCTCACGGCGCGCTCCGACGAGCCGCCCGCGCGCGGCACGGCCACGCACGGGCGACGTCGTTCAGCTCCAGGCGCGCGGCACGGGCTTCCGTCGCGCCTTCACCGCTGGCTTCGCCCGCCGGTCAAGCGGCGCATGTGCGAGCGCGAGCGCGTCTGCCGCGCCCTCGCCAATGAGCCGAGGAGCAACTTTGGTCGGACCGTATGCCCTATGGCTGGAATTTTGCTTCTACCTAATCGAAGCTCGCGGCCAGCTGAGCGTCTTCCGTCATCCAGGCGCGAATTCTCGATCAAACAGCCGGAACGTGGCGATTTCTGTCCGTTGACGCCGAGCGGCCGGCGTCAGTACCGTGCCGGGATGCGTTACATTGCGCATTCGCTCGCGATTTTTCTCACGCTCGGGGCCGCAACAGGCTTCACCAGCTCTGCGAGCGCGAACGGCGTCCATCCGCAGGCGAAACCGAGCGGCAGTTCATCGGTGAAGGACCTTGTCCGCCGTGGTCAGCGAGCGCGCAATGCGGGGCAGTGGACGGAAGCCTACGCTGCCTACAAGGCGGCCTTCGAGGCGGCAGACCCAGCTTCCAGCACGGGGCTAGAGCGCGCGGAGATCGCCGGGGAGCTCGGGCTGTGCGAGCTCGCGCTGAACAAACACCGTGACGCGGCCGAGCACCTGGCCTGGAGCCTTGGGCAGCTCGAGGCTCTCCCTTTGCCGCTGCAGAAAAGGTTCGAGGAGGGGCGACGCAAGGCAGAGTCGCTCGTGGCCGTGCTCATGCTGGCCGTGGATCCGCCGGACGCCGAGGTGCTCGTCGACGGCAAGCAAGTCGGCCGGCCCGCGCGCACCTACACGCTCTACTTGGAGCCGGGCCGACACATGGTGCGGGCCCGTGCACCCGGTCGCGAAGACGCGCTCCATGCCATCGGCGCCGTGGCAGGCGCGAAACACGACATCGCGATGGTCTTGCCGCGCACGTCGGCGCGCGACGCCAAGGAGGGCGGGCCGGTATCACGGAACGACACGCCGCAAGCCCCGAGCTCTTCATCGGTTGCGCGCACGGGGCCTCCCAGCCCATGGGCCTCCTGGCCGGGGACGGCGCGGATCGGCGGCATCGCCGTGACGACGGCGACGGCGGCGGCCGGTGCGGTCCTTCTCCTGCGCGCTCACGTCGTCCACGGCGACCTGCGCGAGGGAGATGCCGCGCGTCGCGCGCAAGGATGGACATCGCACACGTGCCGGCAAGCGAGCGCACCCGCGGCGTGCGCCGACATTCACGACCAGGTGAACGAGCGGGACTTGTTCGCCACGCTCGGCAAGGTGTCGCTGGTGACGAGCGCCGTGTTCGGCGTGGCGACGGCGGCCTCCTTTTTCACGGAGGTCGCCGTCTTCGGTGCCGGGCCGAGAGCCACTGGCGTCCGCGTCGTCCCCATGACAACGAGCGAACGGGCTGGGGTGCTCCTCGAAGGAGCATGGTGAGGCGGAGGCGAGGTCATGCGTTCTAGATCCGTGGGTCGCGGTCGAGGGGTCCTCCGCTCGCTGGCGTCCATCGCGCTCGGTCTGGCCGGTGCGGCCGGCAGCACGGGGTGCTACTCGGACAGCTGCGCCGACGCCTACCTGTGCGAGGTTCCGCCGCCGGAGCCGTCTCCATGTGACGGGCATCCGGCGACGGCGCTGGCGCTCGACATGTGCGGCGTGTTCGTCAGCGCGCACGGCGACGACAACAGCCCCGGTACGAAGGAGGCTCCGGTGAGGACGTTGCAGCACGCGATCGGCCTCGCCGCGCACGGTCGAGGCAGCGGCCAACGGCCGACCCGGCGCGTATACGCGTGCGGCGGGTTGTTCGAGGAGGAGATCGCGCTGCCCTCGGGGGTTGACCTGTGGGGCGGGCGTCTCTGCGATGGCGGCGACGATTGGTCGTATGAGGGGTCGTTCGGCGGACCGAATCACCCGACGATCATTGCTCCGCCAGGGGGGATCCCGCTGCGGGTCCTCGGGGGAGACGATGCGATCATCGCCGGGGACGACGCGACGTCCATGATCTCCGGCGTACGCGTGATGGCGGCCGACGCCTCCGCGAGCGACGGCAAGTCGTCGATCGCGATGATCCTGAGCGCCGGAGCCAGGGCCATCGTGCGGGAGAGCGACATCCTCGCGGGCGATGCCAGAGATGGAAAGCCGGGCGAGGACGCGCTGAGCTTCCGCGCGAACTCCGGCGTGGTGGGGAACAACGGCGCGGACGCCTGCACCGCGGACGTGGCGCCGGGCGCCCTTCCGGTCGTGACCGTGTGCGATGATGGCATCGAGTCGAGGGGTGGCTACGGGGGCGACGGCGGCCCCGACACGGGCGACGATGGTGTTTCAGGGCTGCCGGAGCCGGTCGGGAATCCGTCCAATCGCGGCCTGGGTGGCTCGGGCGCGTCCAGCATGCCGTGCACGCCGGGGGAGGACGGAGCCAACGGCGCCGATGCAGAGCGCGCTGCCGGAGCGGCGGGCGCCGGCCTCCTGGACGTCGACGGATGGGTCGGCGTCCGCGGGGAGGACGGGAAGAAGGGCGGCGTCGGTCAGGGCGGCGGCGGGGGTGGCGGCGGCAAAGGGCGCGACTCCATGAACGCGTGTCCGGCAAGCCGATCGCAAGGCGGTGCATCCGGCGGAGCGGGGGGCAGCGGCGGTTGCGGGGGCAAAGGGGGCAAAGGGGGCGACTACGGCGGCGCGAGCATCGCGATCTTGGCCTTGCAGGGGAGCGCCATCACAGTCGATGCCGGCAGCAAGGTCCTCGGGGGCAAGGGCGGCGATGGCGGGGTCGGCGGAACGGGCCAGTGGGGAGGCTTGGGCTTTGCCGGCGGAAATGGTGGACGCGCTCTTCTGACCGGCACGGCGCCCGCTTGCGACGGCGGCGGGGGCGGCAACGGCGGCCGCGGGGGCGATGCGGGCGGCGGTCTCGGGGGCCACTCGCTCGGCATCGGCTCCGTGGGCGCCTCCGTGGCCATCTCGGAGCATGCGACGGTCTTGCCCGGACAAGCCGGCAAGGGAGGGCTCGGCGGCAATGCAGCCGAGGAAAGCAACGCCGGCCAGGGGGAAGAAGGGATTGCGCTCTTCTGGTACCGGTTCGAGGCGCCGGCCTCAGAACAGCCTCTATGAACCGCCCTGTGCTCGCGGCGCACGTCAGGAGACGCCCATGAAAAAGACCGCCGCTGCTACCTTGGTTTTACTGTTGTCGCCGTGGGCCACCGGCTGCGGAACTGTGCCCGACGTGAACGACCCTGGCGTGACGCCCTGCGAGGGCACCTCGTGCGAGGACGAGCCGCCCCCGGAGTCGGTCTGCGTGGAGCACGCCGCCGCCGGCATCCTCGACGACGGCTGCGGCGTGTTCGTCGCCGGAAACTACGGCGGCGGCGACGACATGAACCCCGGCACGAAGGCGAAGCCGGTGTACACCATCCCGCGCGCCATCGAGCTCGCGCGCGCTGGACGAGGGCGCGTGTTCCTCTGCAACGAGGGGTTCATCGTGGAGCAGATCAAGGTGCCCTCCGGCGTGGATCTCCTCGGGGGATTCCACTGCCGGAAATGGGAGCGCGACCCCCTGCGCCCGTTTACGCTGTTCAACCACAGGGCGGTCCGCGGCCCCGTGGTGATCGTCGAGCCCGCGGGCCTCGAGGACAGCGGGGCCGCGGACGGGGTGTCGACGATCGCCGATCTCCACATCCCATCATGGGGCCCAGTCGGCGTGCTCGTTCAGTCGAGCTCGGCGGTGGAGATCCTGCGGAGCGAGATCTCCGCCAACGGCGGAGAGGGGGGCATCGATGGCGAGCAATGGTGGACCAAGCAACCGGACGCACCGGATGGCATGTTCGGTGGGGACGCGTGCTCGGCGACCGTCGTCGCCGGCGGGCCGGCGCCCGTGAACCGGTGCGAGAGCGGGCACACGAGCGTCGGCGGCAAGGGAGGGGACGGGCGGCCCGACAGCGCCGAGGACGGAGGCGACGGGGAGCCCGCCTACGCTTCGCCCTCGCGCGGCGGTCTCGGAGAGCGGGACAACCAGAGTTGCTCCCTCGGATCCACCGGGGGCCCGGGGGCTCCGGGAACACAGGGTCCACCGGGCAAGGGCATCGGGCGCCTCACCGAGACAGGATGGGAGGGCGACACGGGGGGCGAGGGCACCTGGGGCACGCCGGGCCAGGGCGGCGGCGGTGGTGGCGGTCGCTGGGGCGGGCTGGCCCTGTGCGGCGTGGCCTCCAAGGGAGGCCCAGGAGGAGGCTCGGGCGGGGCCGGCGGTTGCGGAGGCCGCGGGGGCCGCGGGGGAGCGAACGGGCAGCCGTCCATCGGCGTCCTCGCGCTTCATGCCCGGGTGACCCTGCGCGACATCAAGATCACGACGTCCCGCGCCGGCTCGGGCGGCGACGGCGGGCCACCCGAGGAGGGCGGCAGAGGCGGCAGAGGCGCACGGGGCGGAGCGCTGGGGGATGGGTTCTACTCCTGTCTCGGCGGCCATGGCGGCGACGGCGGGCCCGGCGGCTACGGCGGCCCAGGGCGTGGCGGCGACTCGATCGGCGTCGCCTACCTCGACGAGGACCAGCTCACGCTCGAGGGCGTCACCTTCGAGATCGGACCGGCGGGCCCGGGCGGCACGAGCTGGAATCACGATGGCGGCACGACGGTGGGAGAGAGCGGCAAGGCCCACGAGACGCTTCGGTTTTCTGAATAGTCGCCAATCGCCTCCCGGGACGACGACGGCACGGATTTCCATGACGGCTACGAGGGAGCTCCGGGCTCGGCGTCTACGAGCCTGCCATCCAAGAAGCGGGAGGCCCACGCGACCATGGCGGCCGGCGGGTCGCCTTCACCGTCCCACGACGCGACCAGCGTTTCGAGCTCGCGCGCTGCGGCTTCGAGCTCGCGCTTGGAGGCGATGCCGCGTGGAGTCGTCGGCGGATCCATGAGCACGCGAACTTTTGCAAGTACCCTCAGTACTTCCTCTTTGCGCAGGACCCCATCCGTCGTCACCACCCAGTAGGAAGAACCGCTCTGCACCTCAGGCATCAGGGCCCATGCGATTTGATAGAGCGCCGCGAGCACGGTAAGCACCGCAACGAGCGAATCTGTAAGCTTGCTCGCTTCGACATCTGCACCGGGCGCCGACACGTCAGACGGCGATGGCTTCACCCATGTATGCTGGTTCGAAAACAGGCAATCGTAGAGTCTTACCTCGCCGGGAAGCCGCAGGCCCGCTGTCACGTCCGGTACGAGCACGGTCCCGATCTCTGGCGGCATGGGCTCGCAACCGAAGGTCGCTTCAATATCACGGGAGATCCACTCCGCACTTGGTTGCTCGTTGGGCAACAAATCGAAGGAGACATAGCGCTCCCTGACGGTAGCGAACCTGAGACTATCGTCCGGGTGCGACACGACACCTGGATCGAATGGGCTTCGACGAACAATGATATACATGCCCCGAAATTCGACCGAGAACAAGTCCCTCGTTTGTTTGACGATCTCGATCGTGCGCGAGCTGTGGACGATGTAGTAAGGAGCCAGGAAGCTTACTTGGAACCACAGGGTTCGGCCATTAGAATCGGGCAGATCAATCGTGAAGGAATAGCAACCGTCCCAGCCGCCGGTGGGGAGATGTAGCGAGTGGTTCATGAGCATCCCAGGGAAGCGGTCTCCGATGCGACGCAGCATGGAGTGCCAGCGCTCGTCCTTTGATGCCTGGATCCGCGCGTCCACGAGCCGGGCGTGCTCTTCCGTCTTCTTGCAGAGCTGGTCGTCGATATCGCCATTGTCGGTGACTCCGACCCCACGAGGATAGTATCGATAGACAATATCGAGCAGCTCATCGATGCCGTGTTTCATAGATTCACTTGACCCTGGCACCAAGTCCTTCGTAATACTTCGGAAAACGCTCTCTCATGCAACCTTTGTGTCTGTCACAGAATATGCCCGGCGGGAGATCCCGACCGCCCTCCTCGTATAGGTGCTCAGCGCAGCGATTCGCGACATCGGTGCTATAGATCGCTGCGGTGGGCGGCTCGCCTGCGATTCTCGGAGCCGTCCCTGACTGGTGGAGTCCGACTGGACGAGCTCATTGACAGAACGGGCCTAATGAGATTAGCCAGGTCTTCCACGCCTGAAACGCCTGGGATTACCCCGACGTAGCACCAAGCGGTAGGCATCCTACGTAGTTCTGTACCCTGCTGACACTCGCGGACGACAGCGGACGACAAGCCGCACTGCGCCGCGCCCGATGCCGGTGGCCTTTTCGCGGCCGACCTGGGACGCCGCGTCGAGCTGCGTGCTCATCAACCTGTCGAGCGATATCGTCTCCGAGACGCGCACGCAGCTCCCCGGGGACGAGGACTACTACCTCGGCAACACCTTCCTGCCCGACAAGGGCGGCATCATGACGTCAGGGCATATGGCAGTCGACGTCCCGGGGAGCCCAGGCGAGGGCGACGCGCGCGCGCCCGCAAGCCAGCGCCGACGTCGGTGGTCACGGACCATCAGCGCCCGGGCGAGGCGGCTTGCGTCTGGACCTCACGGACACGACGCTGGCAGCGCTCGTGGTCGGCGCGCGACTGATCCTCCGGGAAGCCGAGCAGGCGCTGGCGGATGTCGAGCGGCATGCAGTAGTTGGTCGCGGTCCACAGCTTCGGGTCGTCGGCGCTCGAGAGCGGCTCGAGGTCGCTCCACACGATCACCGTCTTGTCGTCCGAGGCCGTGACGATGCGCCTTCCATCGGGGCTCCACACCGCCGTGTTGACGGCATCGTCGTGCCCAAGGAGCACGAGGGGTTGTCCCGTGCCGTCGGCCTTCCACACGCGCACAGTCTTGTCCTGCGACGCGGAAACGATGCGCTGGCCGTCTGGGCTAAACGCCGCCGCGTAGACGCGGTCGTCGTGTCCAAGGAGCACGAGGGGCTGGCCCGAGCCGTCGGCCTTCCACACGCGCACCGTCCTGTCCTCGGACGCGGAGACGATGCGCTGGCCATCGGGGCTCCACGCCGCCCTATAGACGACACCGTCGTGACCACGGAGCACGAGGGGCTGGCCCGAGCCATCGGCGTTCCACACGCGCACCGTCTTGTCTTTCGACGCGGAGACGACGCGCCCGCCATCGGGGCTCCACGCCGCCCCATAGACGACAGCGTCGTGACCACGGAGCACGAGGGGCTGGCCCGAGCCATCGGCGTTCCACACGCGCACCGTCCTGTCTCCGGACGCGGAGACGATGCGCTGGCCGTCAGGGCTCCACGCCGCTGGATTGACGCCACCGTCATGGCCACGGAGCACAAGGGGCTGGCCCGAGCCGTCGGCCTTCCACACGCGCACCGTCCCGTCCCACGACGCGGAGGCGATGCGCCGGCCGTCGGGGCTGAACGCCGCCCCAAAAACGATATGGTCGCAACCACGGAGCACGAGGGGCTGGCCCAAGCCGTCCGCCTTCCACACGCGCACCGTCCTGTCAGAAGCGGCGGAGACGATGCGCTGGCCATCGAGGCTGAACGCCGCCGCGTTGACGCAGTCGCTGTGACCACGGAGCACGAGGGGCCGGACCGAGCCGTCGGTGTTCCACACGCGCACCGTCCTGTCTTCGGACGCGGAGACGATACGCTGGCCGTCGGGGCTCCACGCCGCCGTAGGGACGCGGTCTGCGTGACCACGGAACACGAGGGGCTGGCCCGAGCCGTCGGCGTTCCACACGCGCGCCGTCTTGTCAAAAGACGCGGAGACGATGCGCTGGCCGTCGGGGCTAAACGCCGCCCCATAGACGCTACCGTCGTGACCACGGAGCACGAGGGGCTGGCCCGAGCCGTCGGCGTTCCACACGCGCATCGTCCTGTCTTCGGACCCGGAGACGATGCGTCGGCCGTCGGGGCTCCACGCTGCCGTAAAGACGAAATCGTCGTGACCACGGAGCACGAGGGGCTGGCCCGAACCGTCGGCGTTCCACACGCGCACTGTCTTGTCCATCGACGCCGAGACGATGCGCTGACCGTCGGGGCTGAATGCCGCCGCATAGACGCGGTCGTCGTGACCACGGAGCACGAGGGGCAGTCCCGAGCCGTCACTGTTCCACACGCGCACCGTCTTGTCCCACGACGCAGAGGCGATGCGCTGGCCGTCAGGGCTAAACGCTGCTGCATAGACGACAGCGTCGTGACCACGGAGCACGAGGGGCAGTCCCGAGCCGTCAGCGTTCCACACGCGCACTGTCTTATCTGCCGACGCGGAGACGATGTGCTGGCCGTCGGGGCTGAACGCCGCCGCATAGACGTGGTCCTCATGACCACGGAGCACGAGGGGCAGTCCCGAGCCGTCACTGTTCCACACGCGCACCGTCTTGTCCCACGAAGCGGAGACGATGCGCTGGCCGTCGGGGCTGAATGCGGCAGACCAGGCCAAATCCTCGTGGAGGAGCACCATCGTGGCGACGCCTGCACCCCGTGCCCACCGCGCAAGCTCGCCCCATCCCGGCGGCGCCGGGCCCGGCTCGATCTCGCGGAGTAGCGCGAGCATCGTGGTGGGGTCTCCCTGGCACTCGCGGGCCGCGGCCATCCGCGTGGCATTCCGGGCGCTCGCGGCGCTGCGCTCTGCCTCGGCCCTCTCCGCCTCGGCCCTCTCCGCCGCCCGCTTCGATTGGACCGCCAGAGCGGAGACCAGGAGCACGACCAGGCTCAGGGCACCGAACAGCACCGCGACGACCTGCCTCCTCCTCCGTCGTTCCCGCTCCCCCAGCGCCACCACCGCCGCGAGGTAGCGCGCCTCCCGCGCGCCCTGCTGCGCGCCCGCCGCCGGGCCCTGCCGCTTCTGCCAGCGCCGGGCTTCCTCCGCCGCCTCGCCTCGCCAGAGCAGGCCGTCGGCGCAGCCGCTCGCCTCCCATTGCTTGGCCGCGGGGCGCACCCGCGCGAGGAACTCCGCCGCCTCCTGGTTGTCGTCCAGCCATCGCCCGAGCTTGGGCCAGCTCTCGATCGGCGACTCGTGCACGAGCTCCACCGTCGGGAACGCGCGCTCTTCGGCGGTCTCGATCAAGAGCAGCCGCGCCTCGCAGAGGCGGAAGACTACCCGGTCCACGGCGTCTAACTGTTCGTCGAGCTCTCGCAGGTCGGGCAAGCTCACCACGGCGCGCGTCCGCTCGGGTGAGACCAGCCGGAGGAAGATCGCCCGGCAGAGGCTCTGCTCGATCCCCGAGAGACCTGCGAGCACCGCGTCGGCATGGGTGGAGAGCGCCCCTGCGACCCCCCCGAGCTTCTCGTAGCTCTCTTGCGTCAGGAGCCGGCGCCCACGATCGCGCGCCTCCCACAGCTTGGTCGCGGTGAACTGCAAGAGCGGCAAGGGGCTGCCGGCGCTCTCCAGGGCGCGGAGCATCGCCAGGGTCATCTCGGCGGTCTCGAAGCGATAGCCGAGAGCCTCGACCGGCCGCATCAGCGCCGCCACGAGGCCGTTCGGGTCGAGGGGCGGCAGGAACCAGAGCCCGCGGGTCACCTCGGTCATGAGCCGGCGATCTTCGGCCAGCCGGTCGAGGAAGTCCGAGCGCATGCAGAGCACGACGCGGAGCGGGGACAACGCGTCGTCGGCGACGCCCTCCAGGCACGCGACGAACGCGGCCCGCTCCGCCGGATCGATGCCCTGCGTGTAAAGCTCCTCGAGCTGATCGACGAAGACGAGAATCTTGTGCTCGGCGCTCTGGCTGCGGCAACGCGCGCGCAGCCGGGCGCCCAGGAGGCCGGGCTGGGCGCGCAGGGCCGCGATGAGCGCATCGGGATCGCTCGCCGAGGAGAAGGCGTGCGAGCTCGACGCGTCGGGTGGAGCTCCCGTCGTCACCGGCGTGGCCGCGATCTGCGCGAGCAGGTCGGCGAGCGCGTGGAGCGGCCTTCGCCCCGGCCTGCGCGTGAACGCCTCCCAGGGCTCGCCCGAGCGCTTCAGCGCCGGGATCACGCCCGCGCGCACGAACGACGATTTTCCCGCGCCGGACGGCCCGGCAACCATCACGAGCGGCTGGCTGCGAAGACGTCCGACGAGCGCGGCGACGTCGTGATCGCGCCCAAAGAAGCGCCCGGCGTCCACCTCCTGGAACGCGCCCAGCCCGGCAAAGGGGCTCTCGTCCTCGCGGAGCGCCGGCGCCTTCGCGCCCGGCAGCAAGGGCTCGAGCGCCGCGATGAGCTCCTCGGTTCCGCCGAAGCGCTCGTCCGGGCGCTTCTTCAGGCAGCGATCGATCACGTCGCCCAGCGCGCCCAGGTCGGGACGCGTGTCGCTTGCGCGCGGCATGGGCACGTCGAGACGCCGAACCTGCCCGAGTTGCCCCACCGCGAACGGCGCGAGCGGGTGCGTCCCGGTGCAGAGCTCGAAGAGCATGATCCCCACGGCCCACAGATCCGTCCTGGGATCGACCTTCTCCGCCCGCCATTGCTCCGGCGCCATGTACGGGACGGTGCCGACGAGCGCTCCTTCCTGCGTCAACGCCGGTAGCCAGCGCGAATTCTCGCCCTGGGCCGCGAGCCGCTCGATCTCGTCGGCGTCGAGCTGCTTGGCGATACCGAAGTCGAGCACCTTGATCGGCCCCGCCTCGGTCAAGAAGACATTCTCCGGCTTGAGGTCACGGTGCACGATCCCGAGCGCGTGGGCGCAGCCCAGCGCGCGCACCACCGGGAGCATCAGCTCGACCGCGAGGCTCAGCGGCAGCGGCCCTCCTCGCTCGACCAGGAAGGCGCGCAGCGTGCGGCCCTCCAGGTGCTCGAGCACCATGTAAGGAACGCGGTCGACCTCGTCCACCTCGTGGATCACCACGATGTTCTCGTGCTTGCAGCGCGCCGTGGACCGCGCCTCGGCGAGGAAGCGCTCGGCGCTCCGGCCGTCGGACTCGAGGAGGACCTTGACGGCGACCAGTCGGCCCAGCTTGGTGTCGCGGGCCAGGTAGACCACGCCCATGCCACCCTGGCCCAGCTTGCGGATGATCTCGTAGTGCTTGAGGGTGGAGTCCACCTGCGGAGCCGCGACCGCCGGGTGCAGGGGTCGCGACCGCAGGGCTGCGGTGGCGATCCGCGCGCGACCGAGGGCGCCCGTCGCGTCGTCCTGATCGCTGGTCTGGAGGACCTCCCCCGGCGGCGATCCCTTGGCGACGCCACGCAAGGATTCTCCCGGAGGCACCGCCACGCTCCTGAACTCCAGCTCGGCCAGCCGAGCGACGATGACGCGGCAAACCGCACATCCGTCGATGTGGTGCGCGATCGCCTCGAAACCTGACGGATACGCGGCGTACTCTGCGAGCTGGTTGTCCGTGGGGCAGTGCGACGTCGGCTCGATGGTGCCCGACTCTACCACACGGAGCGGGACTGTCAGGCGACACGCCTTCTTGACGGCCCGCGCCGACATCAGCCATTCTCCGCAGGTGGATCGAGCGAGCGGTCTCTCCTCTGCGTTCGCGGCGGGCCTCGGCGGGGGCGGGGTGATGCCCGACGCCGATCCCGGCGCGACGATCGCGGCGCTCTTCGAGGCGGGGCAGGCGGCCTTCCCGGCCATCGCCGTCGAGGCGACCGCGCTGGCGCGCTACCTCGGCGAGCGTTGCTCGGCCGCGGGCGGCGCGCTGCCGCCTCCGTCGCTCGCGGCGGACGTCTACCTGGCGTGCGCCTGCGTCCTCGGGGTACCGGGTGCGCACGCCGCGTTCGAGCGGGAGTTCTCCGGGGTGATCGCGCGCGCGGCGGCCCGCGTCGAGCCGTCGCCCGCCTTCGCCGACGACCTCCGGCAGGTGGTCCTCGAGGGCCTCTTCAGCGCGCCGCCCTCGGCCACGCCGAAGATTGCCGGGTACGCGGGGCGCGCGCCGCTCCGGACTTTCCTGCGCGTGATCGCGGTACGCACCGCGATCAACCTGCGGCGGCGCAAGGCGGACATGGCGAGCACCCCGCTCGACGAGGAGCGGGAGATCGCCGCCTCCGTCGACGTGGAGGCCGCCTACCTCGAGGCGCGCTACAAGGCCGAGTTCGAAGAGGCCGTGCGCGTCGCGATGGGGCGCCTCTCGCCGAAGCAACGCGCGCTGCTTCGCCTCCACCTGCTCGACGGCCTGAGCATCGACGTCCTGGGCGCGCATTACCAGGTCGGGCGCGCCACGGCGGCGCGCTGGCTCGCGGCCGCGCGCGAGGCGCTGCGCGAGGGCACGCGCGCGGAGCTCGTCGCCAAGCTCGGCCTCACCGAGTCGCAGTACGCGAGCCTGGCCAGGTTGATCCGGGGCCGGCTCGACGTGAGCGTCGCCTCGCTCCTCCGCGAGTAGGCACACCTCGCCAGACTATTTTTGAGACTTCGTCCGCCTCACGGTGACTTCCCGGTAGGCACGCGGGTGTGAGCCCCCGGCCCTCCTGGCGAAGGAAGGGTCTGGCACCACCGCGAAACGCTGTGGACCGTTCGGCGACGTCGCACGTCGCACGTCGCCGATAGAGCGTGACGAGAAAAATGCACCCGGAAAGGATCAAGAAGGACGCGATCACCCGCACGCCGCGTCCTCCTCGAGGGCCTCTTTAGCGCGCCGCCCTCGGCCACACCGAAGATTGCCGGGTACGCGGGGCGGGCGCCGCTCCGGACTTTCCTGCGCTGGCCAGGCTGGTCCAGGGCCGGCTCGACGTGAGCGTCGCCTCGCTCCTCCGCGAATAGAGCTCCTTTCGCAAACGTACGGCGGGAGGGCTGCGCTTCGCGTAGCGCACGTGGGTGCCGCCTTGTCTCGGGAGACAAAAGCTAGCCCCGCGCGCGCGAAGGACGTTTGCGGCCGTCGGGGTAGCCATGCCCTCGCCAAACTATTTTTGAGACTCCGTCCACGTCGCAGTGACCTTCAAGTGGGCAGAGCGATGTGGGCCCCGGTCCTCCTCCCGAGGGGAGGGATCTGGCCACACCGCGGGGGGGAGCGCTGTAGACGAATCGGCGAAATCGCCGAGAAAAACAACGATAAGCATCATGCAATCGAAGAGCATCAAGAACGACGCAATCACCCGCGCGCCGCGTTCTCCTCGCTGGGTACCGATGGGCACGCCTTCACGACCTGCTCGCCCTCGCTTCGCCTCCTTCCTCGCCACCGCCGCCCTCCTCGCGTCGGCGCCGCTCGCGTGCTCGCCCGCCCACGATGCGACAGGATCAGATAGCTCGGACGCCGCGAGCGCGGCGCCTTCATGCAGTCCGGCGGAGGCCTCGTGAGCGCCGGCCTCGCCTGGTGGTGGGGCACTTCGCACACGCAAGCCGCCGAGAACTACCCTGGCAACAAATACCTGCGCACGGCGGTCGCTGAATACGATCCGCTAGACAGAAACGTCGCTGAAATGGATTTGAACAGCGTTGAACACCGTTGGACAGCGCCAGGCAGCGCCAAGCAATGACGATGGAAGCTCTCGCCTCTCGGCCAGCCGTGATTGCCCACGCGAGCCCTCACATCGTGCGAGATCACACGCCTCGTAAAGGAGACACCATGAGAAATACATTCGCCTTCGCCATGTTCGGAGCCACGCTTCTCGCCGCCACGGCGAGTGCCCAAGCGAGCACAAAGAGTGTTCGTGTCCTCTACGTCGTGCCGAGCGACGCGCAGCGAAGTGACCGCGCCGCTCTCGTCGCGAACGCCGTCGAGCACAACCGTCAGACATGGCAGAACTACGGCGCCACGATGACCACGGACGACGTCGTGACGGTTCGAAGCCATCATGACGTGAGCTGGTTCCTGACCAACCCCGACGGCATTCACGGCGTCCTGGAGTGGTACTGGCTCGGAAACGCCTGCAACGCGGCCAGGGACGTGTACCCTGACGCCTGCAACTGGGACGCCAACCACAAGTACATCATCTTCCTGGAGGCCGACATCTCGAGCGTGTCCGGCAACGGGGCGGCCACCGGCTACGGCGCATCCGTCATGCCCAAGTGGATCATCGATGGAGCCGAGGAGGGGGACCTGGGCAGAATCGGAAGCATCGGCCACGAGCTCGGGCATACGTTCGGCATGCCGGATCCGGATCCGGATACCGACTGCGAGTCGCAATGGCCTACGAAAAACATCATCTGCAGTGGCGGCTACTACCCGCACAACCGGCTGAACCACCTCGACTACCCCTACCTGTTCAGCGCTGAGAGCAGTGCCTATTTCGAAGAGACTCCATCTGATCTGTTCGACGTCGGCCAGGGGAAGGTCCTCGCCGGAGAGCTCTGGAAGACCCAGCTCGGGCTCGACCTCGAGGGGTGCGCGCTCTCCTGCCTGAGCGACCCTGGCTGCAGCTCCTTCGTTCACTTCGGCACGACGTGCGAGTTCAAGGGAGGTCGCCTGAGCGAGGCCTGGAATATCCCTGGGTATACCTCGGCTCAGATCAAGATACCCGCCGACGGCGCCGTCGAGAAGAAAGTTGCGCCGATCTGGGACCAGCATCACGCGACGCAGGTGTGCCCGCAGGTGTGCGACATCTGGAGGAACGTCCCCTGGACCGAGTCGAGCTGGACGGGGACCTGGTGGCCCACCCCGGCGAATGAATACTCAGTTTGCCTCTGCGACTACAATCCTGACTACAATCCGTGAAGCGATACGCCGGGGCATGCGCTCGCGCATGCCCCGGCGGTGGCCGAGCTCGGCGCGAGCGACGTTGGTATGAATCCCGCTATCGACCCCGGTCCACCTTACTCTACAGGAGTGTTCATGCACCTTCGTTATGCCTCCAGGTTCCCGTTTGCCGCGGCGGTCATGTGCGCCGCGGCGTCCGCCTCTCTGGCCGCGTGCGGCGACGCGGGCGCGCCCGGCGAGGTCGCCGGCATCGACGCCGCGGAGCGCCGGCAGGCGCTGTCGGCCCCGCTGGATATCGAGCCGCTGCGATCGCTGATCCTCACGAAGGTCACCGACCCGCAAGCCATGACCCGGTTCCCGCTCCAGTTCGTCCTCAATCAGCTCATCATGAGGGCGGGGACCTTCGATGAACAGACCCCCCTCGATCTCTACCGCCGCTGGTGGGACTTCTTCAACCTCTCCGTTGGAGCTCAGTTCCCCGACGCCATCCATTGCGACGACCAGACCAACAGCGAAGGTGTTCCCACGCTCAACGGCTACCGGATCAACTGCCGGAGGGAGGGGCGCCTCGCCACGAGCGATCCGTTCGACCAGGATTCGCCGGACTTCGTGGAGCCGATCGCGGTCGTGAACCGCTTCGATCTGGCGCCGCTGGACGGTTCGCACTGCGGCGAGTACCGGATCGTCTACGCCAAGAAGACGGCCGGCATCGCCGACCGCAACCTGTTCATCTTCGAGGCCCAGCTCCCGAACCCCCACCCCGAATGCGGCCTCGCCGCATGCCTCCCGGTGGCCGAGTTCTGGGCGCGCCTCTCGACCCTGGACGCGGCCGAGCGCGCCAACGAGCTCGAGACGTTCTTCACCGTCGGCCTGCTCGACGCCGGCTTCGGTCCGGTGCTCCACCCGGACAACTTCGCCGACGCGGTCCACGGCCCCGGAGGCCGCCGCGGCACGGGCCAGATCCGCACCAACCAGTTCATGGGCAACCCCGGCGCCCCCGGGCAGGTCCAGCCCGGCCAGATCTGGCAGCTCCGTGAGTTCAAGATCGCGAAGACCTCCGACGGGCCGAACGGCGGGGATCGGCTCACCTTCAAGCCGGTCACGGTGAAGGAGAACCCCTTCGGCGAGCTGTTCAGCACGAAGTTCGACCAGAGCGACTTCCGCTACACGTGGTTCATGGACGACTTCCTCGAGTCGGTCGACAAGCTCACGACCCTCAGCGGCGACATCAACGACATCCAGCTCAAGAACTCGAGGGAGGCCCTCTACAACGCGGGCCAGAGCACCGTCGACGACAGCAACGACTACCTGAGGCAGCTGCTGCCGGAGGACAGTTGGCTGCCGAACCTCGATCTGCGCGACCGGATCCAGGCCGAGCTCGTGCGCCTCGGGCGGGACAGCGTCTTCACGCCCGCGGACGTGGCCAACCGCGCCACCACCCAGTCGTGCGCCGGGTGCCACCAGCTGAGCGCCGGCGACTCGCTCGGCAACAACGTGACGTGGCCCGTGGAGGATACGCAGCTCCGGTTCGTCCATGTCAAGGAGGACGGGGAGCTCTCGACGGCGCTCACCGATTTCTTCCTCCCGCACCGCGAGGGCGTGCTCGAGGATTTCCTCGCGGCGCACGCGGACGGGAACACGTGCTCCACGCCGACGACCTCGGCCGCGCTCGCGGTGGAGAGCGACGAGGCGGTCCCCACGCTCGGCGGCGCGACGACGCACTGAACGCTACGCGCGTGTCAGCGCGACGACGAACTCCAGGAACGCGCGGACCTTGACCGACATGAGCTGCGCGGAGTGATGGTACGCGTAGAGGGGATACGTCTCCTCGGCCCACTCCGGGAGCACTTGAACCAGCCGTCCGTCGGCCAGGTGCTCGCGCACGTAGAGCTCGATCACCTGCGCGATCCCTTGGCCTGCGAGGCACGCCGCGAGGAGCGGAGCGCGTAGGTAAAAGAAGCCGGATCGCAGTGGCCTGCGACGCGGGCGGAGACCGCGTCGCCGAGCGCCATCTCAGGACCGCCCGTGCCCGCCCGGTGCCGTGGGCCGATGCCGCCCCGCGCCCAGCATCGTCAACCGCGGCGAGAGCCGCAAGGGGCCATGCCCATGGCGATGGCCGGGCGGTTACGCGCAACGATCTCAGCATTCCAAGATCCCGCATGCGGAAAGAACCCGCAGCCTCTTTTCGAGAACGTTCCAGCGGGCTCGGACCAACCCCCCGAAGTGACGTCGGTCATCGCCCGTCCCAGACCTGCCGCTCGCGCCTGCCGTGGCCTTGGAGCCGGATGGCGCCACCGAGCGGACAGCTCGCGGCGCCGCAGGCGGAACAGCGAGCAGGCCGGGCTTCGACGACCGAGGGAGGTTGCTGCTGCCAGCGCTTGATGTCGATGGCGCTCTGGATAACACTGTGACCGCTTCGATTCCTGGGCAAGAGAATCGGAGCACGACGAGGAGGCTGTCCGCCAAGATCAGGTCTCCTCGTCGCCTATTTTGTGGCCGGCACCGTGCCACTGCTCCGCTCCTTTTGGGGACCTACCCCGTCGTGAGGCGGGCGTGGGGCAACGATGGGTGGGAATTTTCGAGCGGTGGCCGGAAGGGAGGCTGCCATGTGCCAGAAGCTTTTCCGATGAGAATTCGGGACAGCTAACCGGAATGCAGGCCACGTGGATCCGTGGACGTCGTCCTCCCTCATTGCGTACGCGGAGCGAGCGCCCTCCATGATGGCCATCCTCGCTGCGTAGAGCTCCTCACCCTCACGCAGCATGCTCGATGCAAGGGGCTGGAGCATCAACGAAACTGGGCGGCAATAGCACCAAGCGGAAGGCATCCTACCGTATAGCTGTACACTACTGGTCGACCCCATTGGCGTCAACCTCCGGCATGGGAAAGTCGGTCGGCTCGGTCAGGCTCACGAGGTGACGATACTCCCGCCGTCGGGCGCTAGAGCCGTCCGGCCGAAGTCCTCGAGTTTAGCGCGGTTTGAACAATCGCGCGGCAGCGGAATAGGTGGACTTCGTAGCGGAATCGGGTCATGTGTGCGCTCACATCGCAGCCGCCGCACAGCAGCGAGTCGTTCGGATTTTTCCGCTCCGGTAGCAGGTTGGCCTGAGGGCCGTCGTCAAGAAAGCGCGCTCGGAGCTCCGAGGTATCCCATGAGGCAACTAGCTCCTTCTGTTCTCATTCTAGTTCTTGCTTGCTCGAGCGAGTCCGCTCCCGGCGACGGCTACAGCCCAGGGGCGAGCGGTTCGAGCTCGGGTGCCGGCGGCGCTGACCCCGCCGGAGCGGGCGGCACGGGCGAGGCCGCTGGCAACAGCTCGGGTGGTACCACTGCGGGGTCCGCAGGCACCGGCACGAGCTCCGGAGGCAGCGACTCGGGCGCGGGCGGTAGCGGCGGCCAGGTCAATCGGCCCGAAGTGGTGCTGGCGGGTGACAATGTGAACGCTAACGGACCGCTCGAGACGACGGTTCAGGACCTCTCGTTCAGCGGCGGTGGCCACATTCTCGTCAGGCCGACGACGCTCACCACCGAGCCCAACAAGAAGCACCCGGTGGCCATTTGGGGTCCGGGCGGAGGTACCCCTCCTCGCGACTACCTACAGCTGCTGACGCGCATGGCCTCGCACGGCTTCGTCCTCGTCGGTATTCGAGAGTCGACGGGCGACGCCGTGCTCATGTCGGCGGCGATCGATTGGCTGGAGGCTCAGGACGCCGATCAGAACAGCCCCATGTACGGCCGCTTGATCCTCGACCGCGTTGGTGTGTTCGGGCACTCGATGGGCGGGCTGTCGTCGGAAGCGGCTGCTCAAACCGATAAGCGCGTCTCCACCGCGTTGCTCAACAACAGCGGCTCCTTCGAGCACAACGCCCTCGTCAATCTCAAGATCCCTGTCGGCATCATCTACGGTGAAACGGGTCAAGAGGCGCCCAACGCCGAGGGTGACTTCAACAACGCCGGCAACAAGGGGCCAGTCTGGCTCGGCAAGATGAAGGGCGGTGGTCACGGCTCGGGGCCTTGGGACGGCGCCGGAGCGAACGTTGCTTGGATGCGTTGGCACCTCGGCGGGGAGAACTCCCGCAAGGACGCGTTCCTCAAAGACGGTGGCGACTACAACAACACGGGCGTGTGGCAGACTCAGTCCAAGAATTGGAACGAGTGGAAGAACTGGAACGAGTGACAGGCGGTACACCGAGCAGACGTTCGTGCTCGGCAGCATCACGTTTCAGGACGGGCTCGTGACATGAGCCCGGCTGGCTGCGTCTGGCGCGCTCTGTTCTTCGAGGATGTCGCAACCTAGCAGGCGATCGAGCGGCACGTAGGTGTCCGGCTTGCCCGCTTCGCCGGCGACTCGCACGCCGACCGTGCTGGGCATGTAGTGGCCTTGTCGCTCGCGACGCCATAGCTTGCGCGCCGGCTTGTAGCTGGAGCTCACCTCCGCGCGCGCGAGCACGCCGTTCCAGTAGACTCGCCGCCGCCGCTCCTCTGGAATGACGCTGCGCGGGAACGCGCTCAGCAGGCTCTCGTCGACGTCCCGGGTCGTCACCTTCCCGGGGCCCCCACGGATCCGGACGTGCAGATTTCCCGCATCCGGCTCTTCGAAACACGGCTTCGCTACACGATTCGGACGGCGGTCGGCTTCAGAAGCGGGTAGCGCTTCAGGAGCCGATTCATTGCCGCCAAGGAGAGACCACGCTGGGAGCGGCGATGCAGCCACCGCCACCACACCCGCGTGGCCCAATGCAGAAGAGTCCAGAGCCTCGCCCGATTGCCAGGGCGGCCATAGTAGCCGTAGTGGCCTCGGAGCTTCAGGTTCAAGACGTGCTGCTGCCTCTCGAGTGGTTCATGGCGATGGGCCTTGCACCACTGCGAGATACCCTTCAATGCCCGTTGGAAGCGATCCGATGCCGTTCGCGTCTTCACTGCCCACTTGCCCGCGAGGCTCTTGCCCCAGTGGATGGTGAAGCCGAGGAAGTCGAAGGTGGCCGGCTTGTACGACCCCTCGTCAGCGTCGCGTCGACGCATCATCCGGTCCGGCCGCTCGAACGGCAGGAGGCGCCGTGACCCGACCGAGGTTGGGGAACCAACAGCCGGTGGCTCCGCGTGCTCCAGCGCGTTGTGCGGCTGCCGGAGGCGACGGAGATGCGGGCGGGGGCGGTGCGCTGGAGGCTTTCGGCCCGATGCGCAGGGGCGCAGCGCCCATCGGAGGGGCGCAGCGCCCCGCGATGGCTTACTCGTGGACGGCGGCGTAGCGGCCGCTGGGGGTGACGATGACGTGGGCCGTGAGCGGCACGTGCAGCTCCGAGCCGAGATGGCGCAGCTCCAGGGTCATGTCTTCGTCCTCGCGGGTCGGCGTTGGGTCGCCGCTCGGGTGGTTGTGGGCCAGCACGAAGCTGTGGGCCGCCATGTCCAGCGCCGTGCGCAGGACGGTCGCGCGGTCGATGTACAGCACGTCGGCGCCACCGCGGGCGAGCAGGCGCGTCTCGCGGACGCGGCCGTGGGTGTCGAGCGCCGCGATCCAGAGCTCCTCGTGGACCAGGGACGCCAGCCTCGGGCCGAAGTACCGCGCCACGCGGGCGGCGTCGGTCAGCAGCGCGCCCCGGCGCGCGCGGGCGGCGTGGTAGCGGCGGCCGAGCTCGAAGGCGGCGGCGAGCCGGGTCGCGTCGAAGAGGGCGATCTGGGTGCGCTCGGCCAGCGCCGCGGGCGAGAGGCGACCGAGCGCGGGGAGAGCGGCCGTGCCGAGCAGGCGCGGCCCGACGCCGGGCAGGCCGAGCACCATCTCGAGCAGGGCGGCCTCGGTCGCGGTCGGCAGCTCGGCCGCCGTCTCGGCGGGGGCGTCGACGGGGGCGCGGCTCATCGGGCTCATCGGGGCCACCTCCGAGCGCGGGTGAGGGCGCGGGCGACGAGGCGGCGCGCGAGGCGCAGGCGGGTGGCGACCGTGGGGCGCGGGAGCGAGAGGGAGGCGGCGATCTCGCGCGAGGAAAGGCCGGTGGCGGCGAGCGCCAGGACGTCGCGCAGCTCGGGGCGGAGACGGTGGAAGGCGCGGAGCAGGCCGCGGGCGACGAGGCGGGCCTCGGGCGAGGGGGCGGCGAAGGCGGAGAGGCGGTCCGGGTCGACCGCGGGGAGCTCGTGGCGGCGGTGGGCCTTGTCGCGGTAGTGCGAGGCCTGCCGCGAGGCGATGCCGGCGAGCCAGCGGCGGAGGGCGTCGGCGGGAGGAAGAGCGGGGGAGGGGCGGAAGCGGCCGGCGCGCAGGCTGCGCCAGGCGCCGAGGAGGGTGTCCTGGGTGAGGTCGTCGAGATCGGCGGGGAGAACGCCGCGGGCGCGGAGGGTGCGGCGGATGAGCGGGCGCTGTTCGAGGAGCGCGGTGGGGTCGAGGTAGACGGCGGGGTGCGGTGGCTGGTGATGGAGGGGTTTGGGCGGGCGGGCGAGCCGGCTGCAAGCAGCGGGGCGGAGGCGGCGATGGGAGGACGGATCGATCTCTTGGCCCTGTTCAGGGCGTAGACGTACGGTTTCCATGTCGGACCTCGTGAACGCGGGGTTCGGCCACGCCTCCGGACGGTGCCAGCCGTCGCGGGGGCACTTTGTGTTTTGTTCAGGGTACGTGCGAGGCACGATCCGAGTCAAGTAAAGTCGCAATCCACGACTACTTTTGGCCCTCCCAGGTTCAGCCCGTGGCGATGGAACCCATCGAGACTGATACGGTTTTTCGGTACATCGCGGCGAACGTGCAGCGGCTTCGGGTCAGGCGAGGGCTGACCCAGGACGAGCTGGCGGCAGCGGCGGACGTGAGCCCTGGCCTGCTCCATCGCCTCGAGCGCGCGAAGACCAACGTCAGCGTCGCGGCGCTTGTGGCGATCGCCAACGCCCTCGGCGTGACACCAGCAGCACTGTTCCGGCCAGCCGAGATGCCGGAGACGACGCGCGGGAGGCCGCGCAAGCGTCTCGCCGGCCCTTGACGGCCATCCCTCGCTGCCCGCAGTCGACCGCCTACGGCTATCGCCGGTGCCCCTCACCGTGACGCAGAACTGGCGCATGCTTTGCGCAGACGCTGCACCGCGCCGCGGCGAACTCTACAGGCCGTAGCAGCTTGAGGGCCCCAGCCGATGACTGGCCGGGCCATTGCAGGGCCACTTCTTCGCTTCGGAGGGGTAGGGCATCGAGGAACCGCTCGCGCCTTCGTCCGTTGGAGAGCCCGCTCGGTCCTGCGCTGGCCTCCTTGACAAGGTGGGCCAGCCGTCGGCTAGGCTACCTTTCCACGATGCATGGGGGCGGCACGAGGGGGTGGGGGCGGAGTTCAAGGCGCTCCACGCGGAAGCGGCGGTCAGCGGTCGAGAGGACTGATCACGCCGAGAGGGCCGCGGTCGACGATGTGGGTGTAGATCATCGTGGTCCGCACATCCTTGTGGCCGAGCAATGTCTGGATCGTCCGGATGTCGGTGCCCGCCTCGAGCAGGTGGGTCGCGAAGCTGTGGCGGAGGGTATGGCATGTCGCGCGCTTGGTGAGCCCCGACGCCCGTCCGGCATTGTTCACGGCCCTTTGCACCGCCGATTCGTGCAGGTGGTAGAGGACCTGTCGACCCGTCGCTGGATCGGTGCAAGGGCGAGAGGCGGGGAAGAGGTACTGCCAGGGGAGGCTCGTGGCTGCTCCTGGCATCTTCGCTCGCAGAGCGTGGGGCAGGTCGACCTCGCCGCGGCCAGCCGCGAGTTCCTTCTTGTGCCGTTGCGCCACGGCGTCGAGCTGGGCCTGCAGCTCGTCGCGCGCCCGAGCGGGGAGCAAGGCCGGCCGGTCGTGCTGTCCTTTCCCGCGGCGCACCATGATTTGCCGTCGATCAAGGTCGACGTCTTTGACGCGAATCGAAAGCGCTTCGAGGAGGCGGAGGCCGCTTCCGTAGAGGAGCTCGCCGATGAGCCGAAAAGGTGGGATCAGGTGCTCGAGCAAGGTGAGAGCGTCCTTTCGCGAGAGGACCGTGGGGAGGTGCTCCGGCCGGCGGGCACGCTCGAGCGCTTCGAGCCGGGGTATCTGCAGGTCGAGGACCCGCTTGTAAAGGAAGAGGAGCGCGCACAGCGCTTGGTTCTGCGTGGACGCCGCGCTGCGGCGCGCGACCGCAAGATCGTTGAGGAAGGCCGTGACCTCTTCCGCGCCCATCTGCCGTGGGTGCTTGCCGTGATGAAAGCGAATAAATGCCCGGATCCAGTGGACATACGCCTCTTCGGTACGCGGCGAGTAATGCAGGCGCCGGATGGTGGCGCGCACGGCTTCGATGAGGGTCATGGGGGTGGTTCCGATTGGTTGGGGCCGGTTCGTCGGACCCGCAGTGACCCTTATCGGCGCAGGGAGGGCGCGAGTTGCGGCGGCCAGCGGATATTTGGGCCGCACATCAGTCGCCCGAGGCAATCAATCACAGGCACGCATCTTGCTTCTCGGCACACCGTCGCCGTCCGAAGCCCATCAACGGCGATACGTAGTTGTGTAGCGGCGGCCTATCTCCGGAGATGCGCAGATAGCCTGCGGAAGATCGCGACCTATCCGCGGGGATATCTAGATATGCTGCGGGGTGCCGCGACTCATCCGCGAGAACACGGTGATCGGGCACCGCGGTTCGCAGCCTACATGCAAAATGCGAAGATATGTCGCGCGGCACAGATGATTGCGACGTTCGGCGGACCGCGAGGCCGCTATCACGTCCGCCGTGAACGGATCGTGGGAGACGCCGCTTTCGACGACATGGGGATCGTGCCTTTCATGTCACCGCCTACTTGACACACGGGGCAACTTCCGGTTTTCTCCGTTACGGGTCGTCGACCCTTCGAGGAACCCTCCGGTTCGCCACGCAATCCTCACCCGTCGCAGCCAAAGCAACGCGTGCCAACCATTGCCATGTCAGCCAATCGCGCGCCAGCAATCCGTCGCATTGAGGACGCCGAATTAAGTGCGGCGTTCCAAGTGGTCTGTCAACTCCGCTCCCATCTCACGGAAGATGAGTTCATTGCCCGGGTTGAGCGTCAACGGGCGTTCGGCTACTGGATCGCGGGTGCGTTCGTTGAGGAAACGCTTCTTGGCGTGATTGGTATGCGAGAGGTCGAAACACTGGCGCGCGGGCGACACCTTCACATCGATGATCTCGTCGTAGATGAGCATGCTCGTCGGACGGGAACGGGGCGAATGTTGCTCCAGTTCGCGGAGGAGTACGCTCGCAGCAAGCAGCTTGCCGCGGTCTTCTTGGACAGTCGGACGGAGGTGATCCCCTTCTATGAGAGGTTCGGTTACTCCGCTCACGCGGCGCTCTTAATGCGAAAACGGCTCTGAGCCAACCACACACTTCAATCGATACTACTTCGTACATGAACCCACAGGAAAGAGACAAGGTACAGCAATGTCGACCAAGAGCCCCGGACCGATTTCCTTCGATCTTCACCCCGATCACCAGAAAGCCATTGAGACACTCGCTGGCAACCGCACGGTGCGCCTCAGTGGTGCCGTAAAGGGTGGCAAGCTCGTGGTAAACTTCATCGCCTGCAACGCGGCGTTCATCGCCTGCAACCAGGCCTTCACCGCCTGCAATCAGGCCTTCACCGCCTGCAATCAGGCCTTCACCGCCTGCAACTCTGCGTTCAAGGAAGCGAAGTAGCGGTTCGGTGGGGCCGGCGGCGACCTGCCAGCCCCACCGAATGTTTCCCATATCCCACATCTGGAGTAAGTCATGACCACCGTCGCTGAACTCACATTGGCCGCGTTGGAGCAGCACGGGACCGAGCCGCTGCCTGCCTATGCGGCGACCTTGCGCGCTTCGTGCGCCGAACACGTACCTCCTTTCGGAATGGCATGGTACGGAGATAAGTACCGTGAGGTTGCCTCCGATCCCGCATGGCTCGCGTCGTCTCTGATCGCCAACGCACAAAAGGAGGGCGAAGGATCGAGGGGCCTGTGGCAACTCGCGGGTAGGACCAGCGACGCCGACACGTCGGACCAGATCCGACTGCACGCGATCGACGAGTCTCGTCATGCGAACATGTACCTCGCCATGTTGGACCTCGTGTTTCCGGATGCCGTCGGCAGTGACCTGCAGCCTGCACTCGATGAACTCTCCCCGCGGTACACGAAGAAGTACCGACCGCTCCGCACCGAGAGCGCGTCCGTCGAGCACGTCCTCGACGAGCTGATCCAGATGAACCTCGGCGAGATCCGAACGCGCATTCATCAGCTTTTGCTCCGACCCATGATCACGGCACACTGTGTTGGCGAACGACGCGAGAAGCTCACCGGCGTCCTCGATTCGCTCATCCTCGACGAGACGCGACACATCGAATACACGGCGCGGCTTATAGAGCGCGCATCGGTGACGGGACTTGCCGATTTTGTTCGACGCACCATGGCTGCACGACTTCGCGAGTTCAACGACATCACGCTCGTCGAAGTTGGGGAGGCGCAGTTCGTCGGGGAATGAGCAGAGACGGTGCCCCTCTGTGTCCAACGGCAACGATGTTCGACTCGTTGTACCGGGAAAGCCCGCTTCGCGCGGCGCTGATGCGTTTACTTCCGGAGGCGCTCGCTGCAGAAGAGATCGTATCAACGGCGAGCACTGGTTTTCTGACCGCGGAAGTTCTCGCGCGATTTGAACTCTGGCTTGGGATGAGCCTCGGACTCTTGCCACCGAGCACGCTCGGGCCCGCCAGACTTCTGGATTTGGGTTGCGGTGTCGGTAGAGTCGGCCGACGGTTGGCGGCCGCGCTCGGCGTTCGCCTTGTGGGGCTGGATTGCTCTAACGCGGCGATCACGGAGGCGCGCGTTGGGGTCGCTCACTTAATGGACCATGAGCGACCGCAATTTCACGTGGCTGATTTTTCGTCGACAGGACTTCCCGAAGCGTCGGTGAGCGCAGCGCTCTCGCTTGACGCCCTCTACCTTGCACCGGACCCTCTCGTCGCGTTGGCGGAACTTCACCGGATCATGGTTCCATCGGGCACCTTGGTTATGACAGCATATGTCTCGGAGAATCAATATGCCGGAACTACCAACCTCCTTGGCGATTGGCGGCCCATTCTATCAAGTGCGGGGTTTTCTGTCGATCGCTACGACAATCAGAGCGCGATATGGCGCGACGTGATGCGAAGTAAACACGAGCGGCGCTGGGCCGCCCGTGCGACGCTCCGCTCGGAGTTCGGCTGGCACGCGGAGGCCGAACTTTCGGTTTCGGCTGCCATGTTGGGCATCGGCGGGCGGCCATCGTTTCTGACTCAAGTCGAGCGTTTCGAAATCAGCGCGCATCGGCGTCCCTGATTAGGCCGCCGAACGAGTCGTTGCAGCCGACGCCGCTTCGCGGCGCGGCTGAACGACAAGGCGTTGGGCGGGCAGACGACGGTCGGCCCTCGACCCGAGCACGTGCCACGCCGCACCGACAGCAATGCGTAGCAAGAACGCGAACTTCGCCGCGCATCACGTTTGTGTCGAGCCGTCGACTGTAGTAGGGCGCAGGAGGACGAAGGTAAGCATGGGAAAGAAGGACAAAAAGAACAAGCCAAAGACACTGCACGAGCGGTTTCGGTTGCTCGGCATCGACTTTTCAAAGCCCGGCTTCTACGACAGTCCACAGTTTCGTGCTGCTGAGGCGAACGATGGCGCATTTCTCGAAAAGTACGCAGCATACGTGGAAAATCGGCTAGTCCTACCCGACGAGGCCGCGCGCGTACGTTCCATTGTTCCAAAGACAGCTCAATTTTTGTTCGACGCTCTCGTACAAGATGGGCGCCTAGCTGCGTGCGTAGACGCGTCCCAGGTGCTGTCCCGCTTTCTTGAAGCGCAAGGCGTATGGAATTACATAGTCAAGGGAGCTCTTACGGTCTCCTTCGCGCCTGATACTGGGCTCTCGCCGGTGCACATGGCACCAATCATGATGAAAGGCAACCGTGCCGTTACTGGGCATGCGTGGGTTTGCGCACCTCCGTACAGAGTGGTGGATGTGACGGTGGCACTTCAGCCGTACTCAGACGCCCAACGTGCAGTGCTCGGCAACTTCTTCATTTGCGAGGAGGCGCCTCCTCGAGCAAATGTGGAGGCCAACGATCTCTTCGACGCAGAATGCGTCGCATTCTATAAGCAGCAGCGTGGTTCGGCACCTACTATTCGAGATTTGTTGGAGTTCTCGCCCAACATCCTTAACCAGGTTCAGCGTTTTGGTGTCTTCTCCATTGAGCATGGGCCCGTTCGATTGAAGTATGTTGGTACGAGCACGACCGCGCCCGATCTTCCACTCGAAGAGATGGCCTGTTTATCGCTCTCCGGACGGCGTCCGATCGAGGCATACCACGATTTGCAGCAGGCTATGAAGTGCTGAGTACTTGCGGGAGCGCAAGGTGTTCAAGCAGAGCAAGAGATGGGCACCAATCGAGGAGGACCGCGTAATGAAGGAGCCGCGAGCGAAGCAACTTGTCGAGGCAATGACGCCAGTCGCATACCACGAGGCGGGGCACGCGATCGTTGCCCATTACCTTGGCAAGGTCATCGCTTTGATAACGCTCGACTGGGAGCGGAAACGCGGGAGCACAAGCATGTCGTGGCCCGACGGAGACGGTCGGGCGCACATTCATGATGAGTTACTGATTGCTCTTGCCGGAGAAATCGCGGAGCGCCGATACATATTTGCGAATTACCCCCAGAATAAGGCGGCAAACTTGTGCTCGGCCTATGCGCAGGCGAACACGGACGATCGGCAAAAGACGATACTCTATTTGCGTGAACTTGACGAGGCTGCCGAACCGTTCTCGCCGGACCTGAAAGCAAGACTGGAGCTTGCGCGTGAAGAGTCGACGTCGGTCGTCGATGACCAATGGGAGCAGATTGTAGCACTTGCCGACGAGCTGCTTCGGGACTCGTCGCTGGGTGGAGATCGACTTGTGAGCATTTGCGGTGCACATACACGCGCCGGCACAGATAGTCCTGGGGGCGAACTGAGGGGCATCGGGAATGAGGACCATGCCGCCCAACAAGGCCATGCACCCGGCGGCGCTTCGCGCCGCGGGTGATGGCCCGACCGTTGGGCCGGCGGGCGTTCATACCGAGTTGTGGAGGGAACCGAAGCCGACGCTGCCGAGCTTAGCCCTCCTCGTCTCGCGCCCCGCTCGCGCTTCTGTCGAGAGCTGTTTTTCCTGATCTTGAGCTTGACTTCTCTCGGCCACGACAGTCAAAATCGACCCACCAGAAGATCATGCCTGTTCACCAGATTCCGCCGCGCATTATCAAGTTTGGACCAGCGAAGCCGGCCTTTCCCAATGACGTGGAGCTGGTTGCTGAGCTCGTCCCGAAGGAACTCTTTGGTGCGGAAGACCTCACCGGACGGCTAACGGTTCATCCCCAAGGCAGCCCGGTCCAGATGTCGGCGAATCTGTTCCATGGCGGATTCCAAGCTGCTTCCAAAGGTCGCCTCCAAACCGTAAAGACCGAGACGAGCTTCTTCGACATGTCAATGACGATCGAAGCCAACATAGCCCGTATCACCGGACGGCTCTCCTCGGAGGAGGCACTTCTGCGAGCTGTACATGTATGTACAGCCTACCTGCCCGCGTTTCTCGCTTCCTCCCTCGCGGCGCCCGTGGACATCGACGATCTGTACGGGAATGTTGGCTCTGCGTTTTTTCAGGTTGAAGTGAAGGGCACATTTGAGCGAGTGATCAGTGTCCTCGACACGAGTAAGACTATCGCAGATTTCATGGCGAAGCTTCAGCAGCTTCCAGAAGACTCGGCGGGCCGAGTTTTTGCTGCACAGCGCTATCTGAATCAAGCTCAATGGCTTGGGTACTCGGCCAGGCACCCACAGCAGTTTGCCGGAGAGCGGGTCTTAAATCTGCACAAGGCCGTCGAAGTTCTATATCCGCACTCAGGCGAGGTAAACAAGCTCAGGAGCCAACTGTCAGCCATGGGCTTGCGTGAAGACGTTGTCGAACTGTTCGCATCCTTGGCATATATTCGCAATTCTGTGGATGTGGGCCATCCCAAGGTCGGCGTCATGGGCGGGAAGGAACACGACGACTTTCATCTGTTTCTCGTGTATATGACACAGATTGTGACTTGGCTCGTGAACCATACTGTGGAGAGGCTTTCCCAGGTTGACTCGCCAACTGTGTCGCCGTCGGTAGGTGGTTCTGATCTCGCCAAGACCATGAGCCGAGTGGGCGATCTTCTCAAAAAAGTGGAGCCGCTCCAACCAAACAGCTTCTTCAAACCACAGGGGGCTTCAACAGGGCCCAGCACTGAATCGCAGGTGAGCTCCGGGGCGGCAGGCGCAAAAAATACTTCTAAGAAACAGAAGAAGAAACAGTAGTGCGGCCCAACGAGGGCTTGCTGCCGGCCGCACTTCGCGCGGCGGCAGAAGCCCAGGGCGTTGGACGGACCGGAGCCCACTCCGAGAGCCCTCGACACGAACGCCCCGTTTCGGTAGTCTGCCCTGGCTAGCTCAATCCAGCGAGATCCGAACATCATGAGCCGTGATGCTGAAGCGAACTTCACCCAACCGACCAAAGACTTACTGGCCAGCAGGGCTGGCTACAGATGCTCGTTTCCGACCTGTGGCCGCTCCACTATTGGACCTGGAGCACAGCCCGACAAATTCGCTAGCATTGGGGTAGCCTCGCACATCTATAGTGCGGCACCCGGTGGTCCGCGTGGAAATGGTGGCCTGACGAACGCGCAACTAGCTGATGTAAGCAACGGAATCTGGCTTTGCCAGGATCATTCGAAGCTCATTGATACCAACGAAGGCGCTCGTTTTCCTGCAGTGATGTTGCAGAGCTACAAGGGCTTGCACGAGGCGCGCATCTTGAGAGACATGAGCGGGATGCGTCTAAGTTCCCATTGGGTCGAGCAGCTCAACGTTCAGGCATCGCCTATCAAGATCACAGATCAGAAGTGGGTACTCGGAAAGGTCAACCTCTTGCTGGGCAGCAACACATCGGGGAAGAGTGCGTTGTGCGAGTGGCTGGGTGGACAGGTAAACAGGGCGTCGCTGCGGCGTTGGCGTCCTGGGCCGCTCCGGTATCAGGTAACGTTTTTTGATCCAGAACGCCACGACGTGAGCGTCGAGATGATCGATGGCGCAGTCTCATATGTATTGGACGGTCGCGCCGTACCGATCAACCCTCTTCCGATCCGCGTTTCTTGGGCCTTGCCAGCAAGGTTCTCGGACGAGGACGACCATGTCGCAGCCATCGCAAGATCGCTTGGCGAAGACCGCTCCGAAGTCATTGCCCTTCTTGAGCACGCTCGCACCGTGCCAAATCGGCTCATTGCAGATTTTGAGATTGTTCAAGAGGATAAGAAGCAGAATCTGAATGTTAAAGTCACCAACGGCACTGCTGCGCACCCTATGGACTTGATTGGTGGTGGAGCTCTGGCGTGGTTGCTCATCGAGCTAGCGGCCGTGCGTGCCACCGTAATGGGAGAGCATAGCCCGACGCTCTTGATCGTGGACGAGGTGTTCTCGGCTTTGGACCCGCACGGCAAAGAGAAGGCTCTGGGTCGAATTTTTGACCCCAACCTGCCGTTTCAGTCGATCGTCACGCTTCCAATGACTGACAAAAATGTGGATTGGAAAGGTGTCAGTATTGCTGAGCTTCAAAAAGATGGCGCCGCGACCGTGATTCGCCAACCGAACTGAACCAACTATCGCGTGCCGTCCAACTACGTGTTGCAGACCGACGGGGACTGCCTCGTTGGGCGGACTGGCACCGAACCGTACTGGAGTCGTTCCGCGACGGTTGACATTTTCTCATCGTGGTAAGATTCTGTGCCCTATGGCTCTCCACTGGATACCCGACGTCACTACGTTCGCCACGCTGCGAGCCCGCACGGACCTACAACAGGGACTCTACGCCCTGTGCTATGTAAATCGGCACACCCAAATGGTCTGCGACAATAACCGAGAGCCAGCGAAACCACTGATCCTTCCAACGGGCGAATCGATTAAGCTGGGCAAATTCGAGGTCGGGTTCGACACCCGAATGCGAGACAACGACCGGCATTTTCACCGCTGCTACAGGAGGCATCCGGTACGTGACGACTGCTTTCTGGCGGAAGACCGGAAGACGCTTCTTCACCTCGATTGTTTCAGCAGAGGCTGGCTCCTTGATCTCAGCGTACCCCCCGGACGCGCCAAAGAATACGAAACGCAGCGCTGGATCCACCCTCTAAGAGACTATCTCGCCGGTCAGGGTGCGCTCGCTTATTTTGTTGCTCCCCCGGGAGCACCGAAGGTCTACGCCACGCGCAATGGGAAGACGCGAGCTGGCGAGGCATACTTTCTACGGCATGGGCTCACCATACAGTTCTGGAGGCAATTCGAAGAGCAACTCGTCGTCGTCGCCCGCGAATTGTCCGGTGATGCCTAGTCCAACCAAAGTGCCACAATCGTGCGTGAAGCCAGCGACGCCTAAGGTTTCTTACGCAGCCGCCCAACGGGTAAGTGAAACGGAGCTATGAAAATTCGGTGCTGTAGGTGCGGTCATTCGGAGGAGACGTCTCTGGGGCTCTTCGTGAAGATCATTGGAGGCGCGATGCCCATCGGAGGGTTTGGGGCTTGGGTTACATACCTGTTCGCGGGGACTGGTTTTGCGCTTCCGATCGTGATCGCCATCATCTCGGGAGGAACCGCTATGCTTGTGTTCAAGGACGAAATCGTAAGATGGCTCATTAACAGGCGATACAAATGTCCTAAATGTCGCGCAATCGACTGGGAGGCATGACTTTGACCCAACCCGGCCGAAGAAATCACAAGCGCCTTCTTCTGGCGCTGAAGAGTGCCCCTGCGCGCTTGCAGGGCGACAAGCTTGCTCTATGCCGCCCAACTCAGCGATGGAGACCGACGCGGTGGGCAGGCTCGCTTCGCTCGCCAGCCCACCGCGCGGTTCATCGCCAGTCGTTCGGCGCCGGAGAGCGTAGCCGACGGTTGTTGTCGCCCGACGTCCGATGCGGGGCGGGAACGCCGCGGGGCAAAGTACGTCGTGGCCGATGTCACCGCGCCGCGCCACGAGGTCGCCGGCCGGCGACGGTCGTGGTAGCGCTGCTCCTGATGGCGAAGGGCAACCGCATGGCGACGACGCGCGAGGTTCGCTCCTCGCAGCGACAGCGGCGTGTTCGCGTCTACACCGCCTGGCACCCGGTGCTCGTCGCGCTCCTGGAGCACGTGCTCCCCGAGGGCTGGTACCAGTGCATCTCGGAGTTCCAGCTCGCCCGCGAGCCGCTCCGCGTCGACATCGTCATCCTCCGTCGCAGCCGTCGCGGAGCCCCACCCAGGCCGCGCCTGCTCACGAGCGTGGTGGGCGAGCTGGCCGAGCACACGCTGGTGCACTTCAAGGGGCCGACCGACGAGCTCGAGCGCGACGACGCGCGCATGCTCCTCGCGTACGCGCTCGTGGTTGCCGAGATCGACGATCCCGGCGCGGTCGCCCTCCGCGTGCTCGCGCCCCGCCTGACCCCGCGCTTCACCGAGGCGCTGAGGTCGCTGGGCTGCACGCTCACACCGACCGGGCCGGGCACGCAGGAGGGGCGGCTCGGGGTCTTCCCGCTGCGGGTGGTGGAGACGGTGGCCGCCAACGCTCGCGAGGGCGAGCATCTGCTGTACACTGTGACCCCTGGGATGGTCGCCGACCCCGGCGGCATCCCGGCGCTCTCCCCGGCGGAGGTCGCGGTGTTCTGGGCGCTCCTGGAGCATGTCGAGCAGGTTCGACACCCCCTCCCGGGGCAGAGGAAGCGGCACATGAAGGACGAAAAGCGGGTCGTCGAGAGCTTCGAGCAGGCGCTGGCACGCCTCGTTGCGCGGCTGCCGCCCGAGCAGCGCCTCGCGGGGCTCGCGCCCGAGCAGGTGCTGCAGGCGTACGCGCCCGAGCAGCGCCTCGCGGGGCTCGCGCCCGAGCAGCGCCTCGCAGGGCTCACCGAGGCGCAGGCGGTGCTCGCGTTGCCGGACGCGATGCTTCGTGCGTTGTCGGAGGAGTACCTCGCGACGCTGCCCCGCCAAACGCAGGCTGCGATTCAGAAGCGCCTCGGGGCGGCATCGGGGCGGCAGCCCGCGCGCCGACGAAGGACGCGCGGCCCTTCAAAATGACGACGGGAGAACGCAAGCTGCGGTGGCGGTCGCGTGATTCGTTCTTCCTGACCGGGCGCCGAACATGCCAATGCGGCTGACGGTTCGGGCAACCGCGCTTCGCGCGGCAGCCCGCCCCGCAGCAGATTGGCAAGGCGTTCGGCGGGCGAGGTTCTCGCCTGGGAGTGGAGGCCACCGTTCCGACGCGGCCATGGGGCGTGCGATATCAACATCCGCGACGCAACTGGGGTCGGCATGTTTTGAATGTGGAGGTCGAGCGCTGGGACGCTTGACAATCATCGCGGCGAGCGGATACCGTCCGGCTCGATTGCAAAAGTGGGATGTAACGTCCGCCGGACGGCCACGAGGCATGGCACTGGCAGGCATGCGCGCTTTCAGGCAACGTAACGCGTCGCAATATGAGCACGCGAGAAGTACGGGCACACCATGCATGAAAATCCGTTCGTCGGCAAGTGGACGTACCGGAGCATGTTCAACGATCCGAACCTGGCCACGGCGTTCAGCACTCTCGAGTTCGGCTACGGCACAATCGTGATCGATGCGGCCCCGTCTGAGCTCCTGCGAGGGACAATCGGCGACCCCTCCTGGGGGACGCTGGTCCTGCACGGCTCGCGCGGCTACGGGTCGCCGGCGCAGGTGCGCTTTCAGGGCAAGGGCGTCATCAACGGCGAAGAGTGGATCTACGACTATATCGGCTGGTTGGTGCCCGTGTGGCCGAACAGCACCGCCGCCCTGCAGACGACCACCATCGTGGGCTCCGTCGTGCGCACCGTGCCGCACGCCTCGGGGAACGGCGGCGTCGCGCCCGCGGGCTTCGTCGCTTCGTTCTACGCCGTCCGCAACGACAGCAGGTAAGAGCGAGCTTCCGCTCGGCGGAGACCGGCGAGATCGGGTGAGCGCTGCGCGGCCGAGGACGCGCGGCGAGAAGCATCGGCGCGCCGGTTGATTCCGGGCCGCGACTGACAGGAGGCTCCCATTGGCAACCATCGATTCGACGTCCATCAAGGCTCTTTCGTCGTCGGGCTGCGGGTGCGGATGCGCCGCCCAGGCGCCGCAAGCCCCGCTCTCGCCCTTTTCATCGTCAGGCGTTTCTATCGCATCTCGCGTGTGGAGCGAGGGCACCGCTGCGGGTCGGCTCCTCGCGCTGCTGCCCACCGTCACGCTTGTGCTACTCCCCAAGTGCCCTCTGTGCGTGGCGGCCTATCTCGGCGTCTTCGGCTCTCTCGGCGCGGGGTCCTGGCTGCGCGCCGCCTGGGGGCTGCCCATAGGCGTGGCGTTGCTCGCCTTCACGCTCGGCGCGCTGGCCCTGCGCGCGTGCCGGAGCGGAGACGTTCGTCCTTCCCTCTTGGGGCTCGCGGGCGCGGCGGCCCTGCTCGCAGGCAAGTTCGCGCTCGACATGCCGCCCCTCCTCTACGTGGGCGCTGCCGTCCTTCTCGGCGCGTCGCTGTGGAGCGCGCGCCGCGCTGCTGCGACGACATAGAGAACATCGAAACGGGTCGGCTCGCCGGCCCTCGTACGACACGATCGAACGAAAGGATACGACATGACCACCGTTGGAACCCGGCGCTCCGTGCAGGACCTCCAGGCCGCCTACGATCGCGGCGACAAGAAGCCCCTCGAAGACGTGATGCGGGCGTGGAGGGGTATCAAGTCCCTCTCCCCGCGGGATCAGAACTCATTTTTCGTCATCGGCGGCTACCACGGCGAGCCCTTCGAAGTACGAAAGGCGGTCGACGCGCTGTCGCCAACCGACATCTACGCGTATTGGGGCGGGTGGTGCAACCACGGCAACATCCTGTTCCCGACGTGGCACCGCGCGTACTTGCACCGCCTGGAGCAGGCGCTCCAGACCATCGTACCGGGCGTGATGCTGCCGTTCTGGGACGAGACGAGCCCGGAGTCTCTCGCGGGCGGCATCCCGAGGGCCCTGACGGCCGAGAAGTTCGAGCTCGACGGCGAGCTCATCGACAATCCGCTGCGCTCGTTTACCCTGCCGCACGACCTCACCGACGACTACTGGTTAGACAACACCGGCGGCGAGACGACGCCGTACTTCAAGCCCAAGGGCTACGAGACGGTGCGATACCCGCTCTCGGGGCTCGTCGGCAACGCGACGGACCGGTTGGCCACATGGCAGCACAACGCCCAGTACCTGAACCACGCGGCGTGCACGGAGAAGCTCGACAGCAACATTAAGGCATGGCTCTCGGGCTCTGGTCCTGACGGCGCCGGCCCGACGCCGTCGGATCCGGATCCTTCGGGATTTGGCATCTACACGATGTTCGAGAAGTGCCTGGAGGCGCCGAACTACACGGTCTTCTCCAACACGACCTCGGCCGCGGCCTGGAACCATGGCGCGAGCGGGGCCACGGAGCTGGTGGTGCCGCTGGAGCAGCCCCACAACGACATCCACCTCGCGGTCGGCGGGTTCGACCTGCCGGGCCAAACCCTCGACAGCGGGCAGGTCACCGGCTCGAACGCCGACATGGGCGAGAACAACACGGCCGCCCTCGATCCGATCTTCTACTTCCACCATTGCAACATCGATCGCATGTTCTGGCTGTGGCAGAAGCGGCACAACCAGACCGAGAAGCTCGAGGGGCCCATCAACTTGGGCACCGGGGGCTATCCCGGCACGAGCTCAACCGACAACCAGGGACCGACGCCCGGCATTCCGCCCGGCACGCAGCTCGATTACACGACGCCGCTGAGGCCGTTCACGAACCCGAAGACGAACGCGCCGTTCACCTCCGAGGATGTCGTGAACATCGAGAAGCTCGGCTACACGTACGGGCCGGGCTCCCTCGAGGAGCCGACCAAGCGCGTCCCGGCGGCGGTGAAGGCGGGCGGCAGCAAGAAGATCCTCACCGTGAGCGGCATCGACCGTGCGCGGTTCCAGGGGTCGTTCGTGCTGAGTGCCTTCGCAACCATCACGGGCGCGAACGGCCAGACCACGACGCGCCCCCTGGGGCACCACTCGGTGCTCAGCCGGTGGAGCGTGATCAAGTGCGCGAACTGCCGCACGCACCTCAACGTCATCGCGCACTTCCCGCTGTCGACGCTGACAGACGAGGAGGTCGAGAACGCGACCTTCAGCGTAAAGATCACGCAGCGCGGCACCCCGGCGACGGGCGTGAAGATCGTGACCTCCGTCAACTGAGGGTCACGCGCGGGCCCGCGGTCGGCCGCGGGCGGCGTCGCGCACGGCGAGGACGTGCCGGAATGGGACGAAGGGGAGCTGCCGGATTCGCGGCTGCGCCCTCTCGTTCGTGAGACGACGGGGACGATGATCTCGAATCAGCCCACCGTAGACGACAAGCAGATCGAAAGGTTGCCCATGACGACGCCCACGCAGCTTCAGATCCTCCAAGCGACTCTGGCAAAGATCGGTCCGGAGGCGTTCACCGCCGAGGACTACAACCCTGGCCTGATCCGTCACATCGTCCTCTTCCAGTACGCGCCAGACGCGACCGCCGAGCAACGTGGGCAGGTCGTCGAGCGCTTCCTCGCGCTCGAGGATGCGTGCCGGCGGAAGAGCGGCGCTCGCTATCTCATCAGCATCGAGACGGGCGTTCAGACCAGCGGTGAAGGCGCCGACAAGGGCCTGAACCAGGGCTTCATCGTGACGCTCAAGTCTGAGGGTGATCGCAACCATTACGTGGGGACGCCTGTCGTGGTCGATCCCGCCTACTACGACCCGGCGCATCAGGCGTACAAGGACTTCATCAAGCCGCTCGTGAGCAACGTGCTCGTCTTTGACTTCCCGGTCGAGCAGCAAACGTATCTCCGGGCGACACCGGCCTGACGCCGCTCCACGCCGATCGTCGAGGTCAGGAGGCTTTCGACTGCCTCCGGAGGACGCGCCGGAGGCGCGGCGGCGCTCTTCAGCGGCGCTTCGATCTTTGGGACGCGTCGAGTCAGATGGCCCATCGTGCCCCCGAACAAGCCGATGGATCCGGCCGCGCCTGCAGCGCGGCGGCTCATCGGCAAGCCGTTCGGCGGACCGCGAGGCCGCTATCACGTCCGCCGTGAACGGATCGTGGGAGACGCCGCTTTCGACGACATGGGGATCGTGCCTTTCATGTCACCGCCTACTTGACACACGGGGCAACTTCCGGTTTTCTCCGTTACGGGTCGTCGACCCTTCGAGGAACCCTCCGGTTCGCCACGCAATCCTCACCCGTCGCAGCCAAAGCAACGCGTGCCAACCATTGCCATGTCAGCCAATCGCGCGCCAGCAATCCGTCGCATTGAGGACGCCGAATTAAGTGCGGCGTTCCAAGTGGTCTGTCAACTCCGCTCCCATCTCACGGAAGATGAGTTCATTGCCCGGGTTGAGCGTCAACGGGCGTTCGGCTACTGGATCGCGGGTGCGTTCGTTGAGGAAACGCTTCTTGGCGTGATTGGTATGCGAGAGGTCGAAACACTGGCGCGCGGGCGACACCTTCACATCGATGATCTCGTCGTAGATGAGCATGCTCGTCGGACGGGAACGGGGCGAATGTTGCTCCAGTTCGCGGAGGAGTACGCTCGCAGCAAGCAGCTTGCCGCGGTCTTCTTGGACAGTCGGACGGAGGTGATCCCCTTCTATGAGAGGTTCGGTTACTCCGCTCACGCGGCGCTCTTAATGCGAAAACGGCTCTGAGCCAACCACACACTTCAATCGATACTACTTCGTACATGAACCCACAGGAAAGAGACAAGGTACAGCAATGTCGACCAAGAGCCCCGGACCGATTTCCTTCGATCTTCACCCCGATCACCAGAAAGCCATTGAGACACTCGCTGGCAACCGCACGGTGCGCCTCAGTGGTGCCGTAAAGGGTGGCAAGCTCGTGGTAAACTTCATCGCCTGCAACGCGGCGTTCATCGCCTGCAACCAGGCCTTCGCCGCCTGCAATCAGGCCTTCACCGCCTGCAATCAGGCCTTCACCGCCTGCAACTCTGCGTTCAAGGAAGCGAAGTAGCGGTTCGGTGGGGCCGGCGGCGACCTGCCAGCCCCACCGAATGTTTCCCATATCCCACATCTGGAGTAAGTCATGACCACCGTCGCTGAACTCACATTGGCCGCGTTGGAGCAGCACGGGACCGAGCCGCTGCCTGCCTATGCGGCGACCTTGCGCGCTTCGTGCGCCGAACACGTACCTCCTTTCGGAATGGCATGGTACGGAGATAAGTACCGTGAGGTTGCCTCCGATCCCGCATGGCTCGCGTCGTCTCTGATCGCCAACGCACAAAAGGAGGGCGAAGGATCGAGGGGCCTGTGGCAACTCGCGGGTAGGACCAGCGACGCCGACACGTCGGACCAGATCCGACTGCACGCGATCGACGAGTCTCGTCATGCGAACATGTACCTCGCCATGTTGGACCTCGTGTTTCCGGATGCCGTCGGCAGTGACCTGCAGCCTGCACTCGATGAACTCTCCCCGCGGTACACGAAGAAGTACCGACCGCTCCGCACCGAGAGCGCGTCCGTCGAGCACGTCCTCGACGAGCTGATCCAGATGAACCTCGGCGAGATCCGAACGCGCATTCATCAGCTTTTGCTCCGACCCATGATCACGGCACACTGTGTTGGCGAACGACGCGAGAAGCTCACCGGCGTCCTCGATTCGCTCATCCTCGACGAGACGCGACACATCGAATACACGGCGCGGCTTATAGAGCGCGCATCGGTGACGGGACTTGCCGATTTTGTTCGACGCACCATGGCTGCACGACTTCGCGAGTTCAACGACATCACGCTCGTCGAAGTTGGGGAGGCGCAGTTCGTCGGGGAATGAGCAGAGACGGTGCCCCTCTGTGTCCAACGGCAACGATGTTCGACTCGTTGTACCGGGAAAGCCCGCTTCGCGCGGCGCTGATGCGTTTACTTCCGGAGGCGCTCGCTGCAGAAGAGATCGTATCAACGGCGAGCACTGGTTTTCTGACCGCGGAAGTTCTCGCGCGATTTGAACTCTGGCTTGGGATGAGCCTCGGACTCTTGCCACCGAGCACGCTCGGGCCCGCCAGACTTCTGGATTTGGGTTGCGGTGTCGGTAGAGTCGGCCGACGGTTGGCGGCCGCGCTCGGCGTTCGCCTTGTGGGGCTGGATTGCTCTAACGCGGCGATCACGGAGGCGCGCGTTGGGGTCGCTCACTTAATGGACCATGAGCGACCGCAATTTCACGTGGCTGATTTTTCGTCGACAGGACTTCCCGAAGCGTCGGTGAGCGCAGCGCTCTCGCTTGACGCCCTCTACCTTGCACCGGACCCTCTCGTCGCGTTGGCGGAACTTCACCGGATCATGGTTCCATCGGGCACCTTGGTTATGACAGCATATGTCTCGGAGAATCAATATGCCGGAACTACCAACCTCCTTGGCGATTGGCGGCCCATTCTATCAAGTGCGGGGTTTTCTGTCGATCGCTACGACAATCAGAGCGCGATATGGCGCGACGTGATGCGAAGTAAACACGAGCGGCGCTGGGCCGCCCGTGCGACGCTCCGCTCGGAGTTCGGCTGGCACGCGGAGGCCGAACTTTCGGTTTCGGCTGCCATGTTGGGCATCGGCGGGCGGCCATCGTTTCTGACTCAAGTCGAGCGTTTCGAAATCAGCGCGCATCGGCGTCCCTGATTAGGCCGCCGAACGAGTCGTTGCAGCCGACGCCGCTTCGCGGCGCGGCTGAACGACAAGGCGTTCGATGGATCTACCCCATGGGTGATCGGATAGCAGAGGCGCTATCACGCAGTGTGTCTCGTTCGGCGCCGCGGCTTGGGTGGCGCCGTCAGCCCTTGAATTCGATCTAGGACACTCGGTCGTCGACGCCAATTTGGGTCGGACCCGAGGTCGCGGAACCGGAGCATCAATTCCCCCCACATGAGCGGTTGGTCGTCAGTGTCCCACAGAAGCCGAGTGATCGTTCCATGAGCCGAGCTGAGAGCCCGCATCAACAAGATCGGGTGAAGGGGGGCGCGCGAGGCGTGCTCATCTGCGCTCTTCTTCTCCGCCACGAGGGCAAGCTTCTCGCTCTGCACAATAGTTCGCGCGATCGTTGCGTTGAGGAGCGTGGCAAGCACAAGTGCCTTCGCACTGACCGGCTTGCGCGCGGTAATCTCGTCGAGCCTGGCACCCGCCTTCTCGACTTTGTTATCGATCTCGATCTCCCAACGGACGCGGTAGAGATCACCTACCTGATGCGGGCCGTGCGTCTTGCGGGGCACGTTGGTCAGGAAGAAGCAGTAGCCCTTTGGCGTGGGGATGCCAACCAGGCGAGAGCGAACGCGGAGAGCGTTGCGCCCCACGGTCACGTCAGCGTCGATAGCCTGCCCATCCAGGACGATAACTTCCTCGTCAAAGAGCGTATCGAAGTCGGCCCCCTCTGCGAGTTCCGGGAAGTCAGATCCGCGAACAAGGCGATTGACCTTGGGCTTCCAGTTCTCCTTCAGTCGGATCACGTACTTCACGTCGTGGGTCTCACATTCCGCCAGGCGACCAATACAGGCGTACCCGAGATCTATCAGGAGGCCGGTTCCGCGACGATGCTCACCCACGTCCAGATGTGGGCTATCATGCTCGCGAGCGGGCGTAATTTTGTATGCCACGAGGTTCCCCGTGCCGACGGACCACTCTTTGTGGACCTTCAGGGCTGCGTAATCTCCGGTGCTGGGGAAGTCACCAACCAAGGCGTCGTCCAACCGAATCGTCGTAGAGTCGACGACGCGCCAGTCGCTGACCCCGCCGAGAATGCCCGGCAAAAGCTTCGGCTGTCGCTGACCGATGGCAATTGCGCGGTTGAGGAGCTCGGTCAGCAGATCCAGCAGCGGCGCCGTGAACCAGCCGTAGAATGTCCCCCGTCGAACGCGCTCGGCTCCGTTCTCGATATACGTGCGAAGAATATCATACTGGCGCCCGCCTTCATGCGTGCCGCCGGCCAAGATCAGCGCCACCACGAACTCGAACACGTTGAGCTTCCGCTCCCGCTCTTGGACGCCGTACTTGTCTGCGAGCGCACGAATCGCATCGGCGCTCAGCGCTTCCCGAAGATGTGCACGAAGCGACTCACCTGTCATGAACGCTCTTGTCGCGCATTGAGACGAGAGAATACAATGACATTCGCATATGATTACATAGGATCACGTAGTGTCGTTCAGAAAGTCCGAAAGCTTATCCGGACACTCATGGGATCTACCCCATGGCGGCGGACAGCGCTGGGCCCTTGTGGCGCAGCGCCTATCCGCTAGACTTACCTGGGGAGGTCACAGGGCGACGATCCAGACAGACCTGGTCCGGCGGCCTCGATCGGCCGATCGACGGATAGTTGGGCCGCCTCAGGTGGTGATCGGATACGATACGGGCAGCTTCGGCGCCGTGTGCGCATGCGAGCGCGGCTTGCGCGTGACCTCGTGACGAAGCGAGGATGCAGACATGATGTCGAAAGCAGTGAAGATCAAGTGGCGAAACGTCGCAATCGTTGCGCTTGGCGTCCTCGGTCTGGTTGGTTACATGGCAGTTTACATCATGGTGACCGGGCACGAGAAGGCTGGTATCTCCAGGTCGGTCATCGTGACCAGCCTGCCCTCGGCCGAATGCGTCCTGACAGCCCTGCAGGCGACGCGCGGCGTCACTGCCACCCGAGACTATACCGTGCCATCGGACGTAAGCGCCCGGCCAACGCCATCGTGACCGTCGGCGGGGCGCCGGTTACCTGTTGCCATCGCGACGAAGGAGGAAGCGATGGCGACGAGGGTGGAGTGGGCCGAGCGGGTGGAGCGATGGGAGCGGAGTGGTCTGAGCGCCGAGAAGTTCGCGCGGCGCGAGGGGTACAAGCCTAAGCAGCTGTACTGGTGGCGCTGGAAGCTGCGGGCTGAGGGGTCGTCGCAGCCGTCGCCGTCATCGTCGACAGAGGGACCGCGCTTCCTGCCGGTGCACGTCGTGGCGGACACATCGGCGGTCGCGACGGAGCCGATCGAGATCGCTCTGCCCAACGGGCGGGTGGTGCGCGTTCGGCCAGGCTTCGACCCGGCCACGCTCGAGCGGGTGCTCTTGCTCGCCGCCGAGGAGACGCCGTGCTGACACTGCCGCCGTCGGTGCGTGTCTACGTCGCGGCCGAGCCCACGGACCTACGTAAGAGCTTCGACGGGCTGTCCGCCCTGGTGTCCCAGCGCTTCGGAGCCGACCCGCTGTGCGGTCATCTGTTCGTGTTCAGGAATCGGCGAGGTGACCAGATGCGAGTGCTGTTCTGGGACCGCACTGGGTACATGATCGTGGCGAAAAAGCTGGCACGCGGCCGATTCCACCTCGCCCGCGACCTGCCCAAGGGAGCGACCCACGTCGAGGTCGAGGCAGCCGAGCTGTCGCTGATGCTTGAAGGGCTCGACCTGTCCCAGGCGGTACGGCGCAAGCGCTGGAGACCCAGCGCGAGAAAAATTGCTCCGTCGAAGCAAGGCTTGATGGATGCGCATGGGATAGCTATCCCGCGCGCCACGTGACCAGTCCGCATCAGTCCCAGGCACAACTTCCCGCCGATCTGGCGGACGTGCGGCGCAAGCTCGAGCAGCTGGCGGCCGCCGGACAGATTCCAGAGCTCATCGAGCTGGTGCTCGGGCTGCTGGTGCAGCTGCGCGACAAGAACACCGCGCTCTCGGCGAGGCTCGCCAGCGCGCTGCGCGAGCTGTACGGCCGCAAGAGCCAGAAGGTCTCGACCGAGCAGCTGATGCTGCTGTTCGCCGAGCTCGGGGAGCAGGCGCCGCCGGGGCCCGCCGGCTCGGCGCTCTCACCGGAGCTCGGCACGCAGACGCCGCCGGAGCCGGAGCAGGGGCTGGTGCCGCAACCCCCTGAGCCGCCGAAGCCGCCGCGAGGGCGGCGTGGGCGCGCGCCGCTTCCCGAGCACCTGCCACGCGAGACGCGCGTTGTACCCGTCCCCGAGGCCGAGCGGACGTGCCCGCAGTGCGGCGCGGACAAGAAGTGCATCGGTCATCGCACGAGCGAAGTGCTCGAGTTCGTCCCGGCGCAGTTCAAGATCATTGAGGAGCAGCGGGAGAAGCTCGCCTGCCCGCGCTGCCCGGAGCAGGGCGTGACGACGGCGGACAGCGAGAAGGTGATGGACCGAGGGCGTCCGGGACCGGGGCTGCTCGCGAGCATCATCGTCGAGAAGTTCGAGGACTCGATGCCGCTGTACCGGCAGGCGCAGCAGTACGCTCGCTTCGGCGTGTCGCTCTCGCCGTCGACGCTGGGAGACTGGTCGAGCTTCGCGCTCGACGTGCTCGCTCCCGTGGCCGAGGGGATCCAGCAGAAGGTGCTGGACTCGTGCTACCTGCGCGCGGACGACACCGGGATGCGCGTGCTGGATCGGGACCATCCGGCGGGGGTGAAGCGAGGTCACATCTGGTCCTTCGTCGGGGCCGAGCTCGTGGCGTTCCTGTACGCACCGGACTGGAAGGCCAAGCATCCAGCGGCGCTGCTGCAGGGCTTCAACGGCTATCTTCAGGGCGACGGCTACGCAGGCTACGGCGCCATGCTGCGCGGTGGCGACGACGGCGAGGTGATCGTGCCCGAGGAGCGCCGGCTCGGCTGTGGGATGCACATCCGCGCCAAGTTCGAGAAGGCGGCGAAGGGCGGCGACGCGCGAGCCGCGATAGCGCTCACGTACTTCAAGGCCATCTACCGCATCGAGGCGGCCTGCAAGACCGAGGCGCTGTCCGCCGAGGCGCGCCTGATGCGCCGGCAGGAGCTGTCGCTCCCCTTGGTCGACGAGCTCTACCAGTGGATCCACGAGCTGCATCTGCGGCTCGTGCCGAGCACGCCGCTGTACATCGCGACTCAGTACGCCATCAACCAGGAAGCCGCGTGGCGGCTCTGCTTCACCGATGGACGCTTCGAGATAGATAACGGCGAGGTCGAGCGGCAGTTAAGACGTGTAGCGCTCGGACGAAAGAACTACTTATTCGCGGGCTCCGACAAGGGCGCTCAGCGCCTTGCTATCGGCTACACGATCTTCGGCTCGTGCCGGATGCACGGAGTCAACCCGCTCGCCTGGGCGACAGACGTCATCGGCAAGTTGCAGGCGGGCTGGCCGCGCGAACGGCTGGACGAGCTGCTGCCCGACGCCTGGGCGAGATCGTCGCGCGCTGCTCCGGCCGCCGGCGACACCGACGCGACCTGAACAACGCGGGCTTCGGTCTGCGACGCGGGCGGAGACCGCGTTCGCCGGGCGCCATCCCAGGACCGACCGTACCCGCGCCGCACCGCGCCGCACCGCGCCGCGGGCGATGCCGCACCGCGCCCAGCATCGTCGACCGCGGCGAGAGCCGCAAGGGGCCATGCCCATGGCGATGGGCGGGCGGTTACCATCGGACGTCGGCTGGAGCTTCCGCGAGGGGCGCATCGACCATCCGGCGTACGACGTCGTCATCTATGAGTGCGGGGACTCTGGTGGCGAAGTGTAGCTGCACCCTGGTGACCGGGCCCATTTGCCTCAAGTCACGTTCGAATCGACGCTGTACGCTCCGGGGAATCCAGGCAAACAATACCCGCCCGCCCGGCTGGACCGTATTCGTCTGACATCGTGTTCCATTGCGGATGACTCCAGCAGGCGATCGATGTATGTCGCTCACGAGGAGGGTTGATGTTGGACCGATCGCCGTCGTGGAGCAGGGTTCGAAAGCGAGCCGCGGGAGCGTTGCTCTTCCCCGCGCTCCTCATCGTGGAGGCCTGCTCGAGCCCGCAGGCCCCCACGCCAAAGCCAGGGCTGCTCCCTCCGGGCGGCCCGGCGCCCGCGGGCCAGCCCGCTCGCGGGCCGGCGGGGCCAGAGTCGGCGGGGAGCGACGAAGCCGAGCCCGACGTCCTGCGCTGCCCGGCGCAGGACAGCGATCATAGCAGGGCGGGCGAGCGGAAGATGGCCAGCGGTGGGCGCCTCTGCTGCCTGCCGCGGTCACCCGCACCGGGCTTCGTGCCGTTCGACTACAACGAGTGTCTCCGGTCGGCGGCGCCCGCGCTCGCGCCGGTGTTGGTCCCCGATCGCTCTCTGGATCTGGAGCCCCTCCTTGACCGCGTCGCGTTCGACCGCGGCTCGGCCAAGCTGGGGGGTCCTTTGACCGGCCTCGCGCAGAGGCTCACGGCCAAGCCAGGCCTGCAGCTCTACCTCCACGGGACGACGCGCTGTGGCGAGGCCCGCTCCGAGGCCGCGGCCGCGCGGCTCGCGGCGGACCGGGTCGCCGCCGTTCGAAACGAGCTCACGCAGCACGGTGTCGAGGACTCGCAGCTCGTGAACCAGGACCGAGCCGATTTCTTGCGCCAGCGGGACGATCTCCGGCATAACGAGGTGCTCACCGAGCTCGATACGTCGTCGGTCTTGCTCTACGGGCCGCGCGGCAACATCGCCCCGCGCTCGACGCCGCCGCATTCCCAATGCATACCGGGGGCCGTTGCGAAGCTCCTCCTCCCGACGGCCGAGCTCCAGGGGAGTCGCCTCGCCATCGAGGCGTGTCACGCCGCCCGATGCGCCGGCGCAGAGCTCGCGCTCGACACCCTTCGCGAGGGCGACACGGTCGCGCTCGCCCTGAAAGGCGGGCTCTCCGCGGGCGCGCAGCTCGCCTGGAACCAGCCGGACGGCGCGGTCCTCGAGGTGGGCACCGCGATGGCGGACAAGGCGAAGCTCGCCTCGGGCGACTGGTTCTCTCTGCGCGTGCAGGTCGACGGGCGCGTCGTCCTGCACGTCGAGGAGCCGCTGAAGTATACCCAGGAGAAGAACTTCACCGCTTCGGGCGGCCCGTGCCTGCGCGCGCAGGTGCGGGGCGACGTGCCGTTCCTTTGACCGGAGGCGCCGGGCCCCGGGGGACCGTGGCGCCTCGTCGCGGCGCACGCTCGGGCTGCGGGAGCTCGTGGCGACATCGGCCCGGCATCAAGTTACGTGGTTCGTGAGAGGAGGAGAGCGCTTGATCCAGAAGCCATCGTGGAACCCATGCCGAGCGCGCATCGCCGGGGCGTTCGGGCTCGCCGCGCTCCTCGCCGTGGGGGCGTGCGGGAGCCCGCAGCCCTCCGCGCCGAAGGCGGGGCTACCGCCCTCGGGCGCCGCGCCGCGCGCCGAGGCGTCCGGGCGCGGCTCGGCGGGGGGCGACAGGCCAGCGAGCCCGGCGGACGAGGCGAGCGCTGCCCCTGCGCCCGCCGGCGCCGGCGAATCCGGGCTGCTCCACTGTCCGACGCCGGGCGGCGATCCCGCCGGTGCGGGCTGGGTCATGGGCGACGAGGGCCGCATCTGCTGCGCGTCGCGCGCGCCTGTCCCGGGCTGGAAGCCCGCGACGCTGGAGGGCTGCCTCGATGCGGTCGCGAAGGGGCTCGCGCCGCCGAACTATGTCGTTTATCCCGTCGAGAGTACGCCGGTCCAGGCGACCATCCCCTTCGCGCGGGGCTCGTCCAAGCTCACGCGCCCCGCGCCGCTGGAGAGCCTGGCGCGGCTGCTCGCCGAGTATCCTGACGGCAAGGTCGTCGTCCACGGGACGACTCCGTGCGGCGAGTCTCCCTCCGAGGACGCGGCCGCGCGCCTGGCGGCGAGCCGGGTGGCCGCTGTCCGGGGAGACCTCGAGCGGCGCGGCGTCCCCGCCTCGCGGCTCGTGACGATGGATCGGGACGCGTTCTTCTCGTTCCGTGGGGAGATCCATCACGAGGAGGCGGTCGTGCTCGCAAGCTCGCCCGCGGTCCTGCTCCGCGGGTTCCCGTCGAAGCCGAGGAAGACGGAGCTCACCGGAGATCGCTGCCTGCCAGGCGCCACCGCGGCGCTCTCGCTCCCGGCGGAAGAGATGGAGGGACGCGCCCTCACGATCGAGGCTTGTCACGCCGCCCGATGCGCCGCCGCGCAGCTCTCGCTCACCGCGCTTCGCCCGGGGGATCGCGTCGCGCTCGCGCTCTCGGGGCAGCTCTCCGCGGGCGCGTTCCTCGCGTGGAAGGAGCAGGCGCGCTGGGCGCTCGACGTGCGCACGGTGGTGGAGGACGAGCAGGCGCTCGCCCCGGGCGACGTGTTCTCGCTGCGCGTGCAGGTCGACGGGCGCCCCGTCGCGCAGGTACAGGAGCCGTTGACGTACACCAGGGAGAAGCAGCACCCCGGCTCTCGCTACACCTGCCTTCAGGCGCGGGTGCAGGGCCGGTCGCAGGCCGCCGGCTCGGCCACGCGCCGGTGAGCGGCCCTCGCCGGCCGCCGCGACCCGTCAGGGCTTGACGACGCTCACCCCTGCGACGCGTAAACGGCCCTCGCCGGCCGCCGCGACCCCTCAGGGCGCGTAGGTAAAAGAAGCCGGATCGCAGCGCGAAGAAGTGTAGCGCAGCAAACCGAAAGGGTGGGACCGCGAGCGTCGTGATGGCTCGGTCCTGGGTCGAAAGAGCGTGGTCTGGGCGGCGCCGAGCGCGCTAGGGGCGCATCGGCGTGCCGTGGGCACACGTGTCCGTCCGGGCGTTGGTCTGGCCCGGGAGGCGCGTCGCGAGACGCTATGCGGCGTCACCGGGCGCCTTGCGGCGCAGAACGGTGCTCTTCCAGTACGGCGGCCGCCGCGTCGACGCTGGGAGAGCGTGCTGGGACGTCGGTCGGCTCGCCGAGCGCGGAGAGGAAGCGGGCGATGTTCCTTGGCTCGGTCACCATGGCGACGAGCTTCATCCGCCCCTTGCAAGCTGGGCACTCGAGGACGTCGATCGCAAATGTGCGGCGCAAGAGCTCGGCGCGGTTTGTCGACCGCCCGATAGCCGCCACGCTTGCGTTTCGAAGCGGCGTCTTCGTCCGCCTTCGTAGGCTCTTCTGGCTTCGCAGGGCGCGGTCCGATGCGCTTGCGCGCCAACGTGGGCGACTTGCCGAGGCGAGCACGCCAGCGTACTTGACGGTGTGAAAGCGCGGCGGCGGGACGCTGGCCGCGAGGCGGCACAGGAGCGAGAGCGGATCCATGTCCACCGCGACAGTCCCGTCAGCGAAGGCGCGCCTCCGCGACAGCCGCACCAGGCCGTCCTGCTGCGGCTCGACGCGCTCCTTTGCGATCGGGGGTCGCAGCACATAACGCAGCAGCGCCTCCCTCGCCGCGGCATGGTGCGCACCGGCGCGCGTCGCTGCGTGCAAGGTGAAGCCATCGAGCGCAGCGCACAGCGGCTTGTCGTACGCGAGCGCGCTCGGCGAAGACGGCGAGAGCCCGCGGAGCCATTGCGGGGCGACGACGTGTGGCGCGACTCTCGTCCCGAGACGGCGGAGGCACAGAGCGCGGCCTCGGGCTCGCCGTCCTCCTCGACGTCGTGCTCGATTTCGAGATGCCCGTGCCGCCGAAGGTAACGGAGCATCCGCCCGACGGCGTGCTCTATGACCTGACCGACCGCGCGAGTTGGAAGATGACCGAGTTCGATCCACACGAGCTCGGTGCCGTCTTCGTGATAAGCCCCGTCGAGGAAGACCACGTGCAGATGCGGATTGAGCCGCATGTCGCCGGACGTGCGTTGCACGGCGGTCACCGCGCCGCTCTTGACCGCGCCGCACGCGCCTCGGCGCGCGGCGCGTTTTTCGTAGAACCGCTCCACGCTCTCGACGAAGAGGCGGGTCAGCACGCCGAACAACGCCCCGTCCTGGGCGAGCCTGCGCCGCCACGGAAACGGAAACGTCAACACCCACGGACGGTGCGCCGCCGACACCGCACGCCGCACGCCACGCGGTGAGGGCGCGTTTTCGCCGCGAATTTCGACAACCCGCCGGGCTATCGCCCATGGCGGCGCCATGGCGGAGCGGCGGGCCGGGGGGCGGCGGGCCGCGACGCTCGCTGCCGCGGCGGCGGAGGCGCTCGCCGAGCACCCGCCTCGCGCTCGATATGTCGGCGCGCGAGAACGCGAGAGCGCGAGCGCGCAGCGTTGCAGGAGGAGATCATCCGGGTGCAGCAGAGCCGGCTAGCGGAGCTGTCCACGCCGATGATCCCGATCACCAAGCAGGTGATGGTCATGCCTCTCATCGGGACCATGGATGAGCCGTGTCAGGCTCGTGCTTGAATCTGCGCTCTGGCGCCGAGGCGCATGGTGCGCGTGCCGCCTCCGCGCCAGCATGCAGGAGCCGCTTCGCCACTCGTTTTCCCACCGCTCCCCGTGACGTCCGCAGTTCCGCCATGGCGTCGCCATGCAGCAACGCGGCGAGAGGGTCGTCGCCTGCGCACGCCGCCGCGCTTGCCTCCCGGCACAGGCCTGCTGCTTGCCGGCATCACTTTCCGGATGCCTCCGGGGCGCTTCGGCACGCAACCGCCGCGTGCGGGCGATCCCAGGTGAGCCTGCGGGCACTGGCGAGCGGCAAGGCTCCGGCAGCGAGTCGACGCGAGCGGCGGGCTCGACGTTCGGCCCAAGCTTGCTCACCGCTTCGGTGCCACCGGCAGCCCGAGCAGCTGACCGATCGCCTCGTGCACGACCCGGGCCGCCACGTCATCCCCGAGGGCGACGGCTCGGCTCAGGGTGGCGGCGAGCGACGCAACCACGGCGGCTCGAGGCGATGGATCGACCGTCGCGAGTTCTCCGGGCCCAGGGCTCGGCGGTTGGGCCGGGGTTGGGTCCATCCCTCCCGAGGGCGAGCGATCCGTCGTCACGCCCCCCTGAAATCCCGAAGAAAGCGACGGTCCGCGACGGTTCGCCCCCGCAGCGGAATCCTGGCGGGATTTCTGACACGCGGAACTAGCGGAGGTGGCCGACATCCGCGACAACCCGAGCGTGCCTAGGTAGACGACGGCGGCCCCGAGTTCGTGCCCGGGGACCTCGGCGTCGCCTAGGTGCGGAGCGGCCGTCCGGCGGCCCGACGCCCGCGCCGCGGCGAGGCACCGCGCCGATCGGCTCCGGCGCCCTGCGCTCGACGGCGGCCGCGCCGAGTTCCTCCTCACCGAGCCGCTGGATGGTGAACGACCACTGGCCCGAGCGCGTCCCCGGGCGCAGCGATCCGAAGCCGCGCCCTTGACGACCCGCGCCGCCGGCACCGGCACGGGCGCGCCCATGGCCCCGTACAGCTCCCCCGGCCTCCCCGCGCCTGCCACGCAGCTGTCGGGCACAGCAGCCAACATTTCGGAACCATTCAGGTTTACTTCTGCGTCTCCGAATTGTTTCCCCCTTGCAGAACGTCTCGCCGAAGACGCTCGCCGCGCGCAGGGTGCGCCGGTCCTCGTCGGCGAGCGCGCCGAGGCGCGACTGCACCATGGCGACCACCGTCTCGGGCAGGTCCTCGCCCCGGCCCTCGGCCGTCGCGCGGATGAGCTCCTCCAGATAGAACGTGTTGCCCTCCGAGAGCCGCACGACCCGCTCGATCGTCGCCGCGCCCGCGCGGCCGCCGAGCACGTGCGCCGCGAGGCGCTCGGCCGCCTTCCTCGGCAGCTCCCGCAGGCGGATCTCCTGGAGCCGGCGGGTCGCCCAGAGCTCCGGGAACACGTCGTGGATCTCGGGGCGGGCCAGGGCGAGCACGAAGAGCGGCCGCTCCCGCAGCTCGCGCAGGGCGACGTCGAGCAGCCGCGCCGTGGCGCCGTCGCCCCAGTGCAGATCCTCGATCAGGACGAGGAGCGGGCGCGCCGCGCACTCGGCGGCGATGAAGTCGAGGAACGCCGCGCGCACCTGCTCGCTCATGACCTGGGCGTCCCTGCGCGCGGTCCGGAGCGGCGCGCTCCGGTCGTCCGGGAAGGGCGCGTCGATGATCTCGCCCAAAAACTCCGTCACCCGCGCGTGGTCGCGCGCGCCGATCCGCTCGGCCACACGCGCCGCGAGCCGCTCCTGCCGCGTCGGGAGCGGCTCGCCGCCGCGGATGCCGCACGCGCTCTGGATCACCGTCACGGCCCGCTGCTCGCTGTCGGTCAGCGCGGGCAGCTCGGGCGCACACGCCGCCTGCGACGTCGTCGCCAGCGCGAGCGCGCTCGGCGTCTCCTCCGTGTCCACGAGCCCGAGGTCCGGGGTGCGCGCCCCCGCGCCGCCGGGCTCGACGTCCCGCACGTGCACCGCGCCGAGCGCCCGCAGCAGGGCGGCGGCCGAGCGCCCGTCCCGCAGCCGGTCTGCCGGGTCCTTCGCGAGCATGCGCGCGAGCAGCGCGTCGAGCGCGGGCGGCGCGCCGGGCATCCGGTCGCGCAGGTGTGGGGTCTCCTCGAACAGGATCTTCGTCAGGGCGGCCTCCGCCGAGGCCGCCGCGAACGGGGGCTCGCCCGTCAGGCACTCGAAGAGCACGCAGCCGAGCGCGAACACGTCCGCGCGCGCGTCCATCTGCCGCGCGCCGCGCGCCTGCTCGGGCGCCATGTACGCCACCGTCCCGAGCAGCGTCCCCGAGGCGGTGATGGGCGTCATCGCCTCGACCTGGACGAGGCCGAAGTCGAGGATCTTGATCCGATCGGCGCGGCCCTCGACGAGGAAGATGTTGCTCGGCTTGAGGTCGCGGTGGACGATGCCGCCCGCGTGCAGCGCGGCGAGCGCCTCGGCGACGGACAGGGCGAGCGCCACGCCGTCCTGCGCGCCGAGCCACCCTCGCGCGAGCCGCGACGCGAGGTCCTCGCCGTCGAGCCACTCCATGACCAGGTACGGCTCGCCCGAGGGGAGGACGCCCTCGGCCACGTGGCGCACGACGAGGGGGTGGTCGAGCCGCGCGAGGACCATCACCTCGCGGGCGAACCGCGCGGCGCCCGCGTCCCAGCTCCCGTGCAGCACCTTGATCGCGACGGGCTGCCCCGTGCTCCGGTCGAGGCCGCGGTAGACCTCGCCCATCCCCCCGCGGCCGGCCAGGCGCTCGATCACGAAGCGATCCGCGAGGGAAGAGCCGAGCTGCATGGCGAGCGCCCCCTGGGGAGATGCGAGGAGCAAGGGTGTGCGGGCGAGGGGACTCTAGCTCATTCTCCCGCTACCCGGCGCCGCGCGCGTAGCTCCTGAGCTTGCGGTAGAGCGTCGACGCGCCGATCCCGAGCTCCGCCGCGGCGCGGGCCTGGTTGCCGCCGTGCCGATCGAGCGCGGCGAGGATGGCGCGCCGCTCGACCTCCTCGAGCGTGCGCGCGGGCGCGCCGCCGCCGGTCGCATCGACGCCGCCGGCCACGCCGCCGCCTCGGACGTCGTCCGGCAGGTCGTCGAGGCCGGCGACGTCGCCCGTCGCGAGGGCGACCGCGTGCTCCACGGCGTTCTCCAGCTCGCGCACGTTGCCGGGCCACACGTGGCGCTCGAGCGCGGCCTCGGCCTCGGGCGTGAAGCCCGCGACGGGCCGGTCCAGCCGGCGCGACGCCGCCGCGAGCAGCGCCCGCGCGAGCGGCGCGATGTCCTCCCGCCGCTCGCGCAGCGGGGGGAGGTGGATCTCGATGACCCGCAGCCGATAGTAAAGGTCCTTTCGAAAGCGCCCCGCCGCGGCGTCGGCCGCGAGGTCGCGGTTCGTCGCCGCGAGGATCCGGGCGTCGACAGGGCGGCTCGTGTTCTCGCCGACGCGGCGCACCTGCCGCTCCTGGAGCGCGCGGAGGAGCTTCGCCTGCATCCCGGGCGGGATCTCGCCGACCTCGTCGAGCAGCAGCGTGCCCCCGCGCGCCGCCTCGAAGAGGCCGGCGCGGTCGTGGCTCGCGCCCGTGAACGCGCCGCGCGTGTGCCCGAAGAGCTCGCTCTCGAGGAGCGCCTCGGGGATGGCCGCGCAGTTGACCGCCACGAACGGGCCCGAGGCGCGCGCCGAGGCGTCGTGGATGAGCCGCGCCACCCGCTCTTTGCCGGCGCCGCTCTCGCCCGTGAGCAGGATCGTGGAGTCGACCGGCGCGACCCGCCGCGCGCGCTCGAGGGCGCGCTGCATCGCCGGGCTCTCCGCGACGAGCGCGGGCAAGGGCTCGCCCCGCGGCGCGGCGGAGGGCAGGGCGCGGGCCCGCGCGACGAGCGCCCGCCCGGCCGCCGCGCGCGCGGCGACGAGCTCGCGCAGCGACACGTCGAGGTCGCCCTCGCGGAAGAACGGCAGGTGCTCCTCGATCGCGGCGCCCCACGCGGCGCGCGTCCGGCCCTGGAAGTGGCAGACGGCGTCGCCCCGGCCGATGCACCGGTCCTCGACGACGTAGATCTCCTCGCCCGTCGCGCGGCTCATGTAGCCGCTCGCGATGCCGGCGAGCATCCAGCAGACCGGCTCCTCCGCGCGGCCGAGGTGCACGAGGTGCTGCTCGGCCTCGTACGAGGAGAGCAGCGTGGCGCCGCCCGACGCGAGGGGCGAGGTGTCCCCGGGGGCGAGCCGGATGAAGCCCTGCAGCGTGTGGAGCAGCGCCCCCGCGCCGTGGAGCTCGGCGTCGCTGTCCCAGGCGAGCCGCGACGCCATCGCCTCGGCCATGCGGGCGCCGTGCGCGACGCCGAAGCGCGTGAGCACGGCGCGCGCCCCCGCGGTCCCCACGAGCCGGACGAGCTCCTTGCGCAGCATCCCGATCGCCCCGGCGTCGAGGATGACCGCGCGCTCCCCGGCGAAGCGGACGACGCCCTCCTGCGCGTCGACGTCGAGCAGCTTCCAGAGTTCGAGATCGGCTGCGCGCATGCGGCGACCCTTCAAGGTGACAGCATAGACCGGTCACCTTGACCGGCGGTCGCGAAGGCGCGGCGCGCGCGCGCCGGATCTCGCGTGGAGAGCGGCCCGCGGGGCGCAGGCCCGGCGCGTGCTCTGGGGCTCTCCCGGAGGCTTCTTCGCATGAATTGCATGAACGAGCGCGTGAACATCATGACGCCCGCCTTCCGGGCGGATCCTTATACGCCCTACGCCGCCATGCGCCGCGAGGCGCCGGTCTGTCAGGTGGATCCAGGCGGGATGTGGGCGGTGACCCGGTACGCCGATGTGGTCGCCGTCCTGCGCAGCCCGGAGCGGTTCTCGTCCCAGGGGTTCCGCGCGGCGTGGCAGCCGGCGTGGGTCGGGCACAACCCGCTCGCGAGCTCGATCCTGGCCATGGATGGCCCGGACCACGCGAGGCTGCGCGGCCTGGTGAGCCGGTCCTTCGGGGCCCCGGCGATCGCGCGCGTCGAGCAGCGCACCCGCGGCCTGTGCGAGCGGCTCGCGGCGCGGCTCGACGGCGAGGTCGACTTCATCGACGCGGTCGCGGCGCCGCTGCCGGCGTTCGTCATCTGCGAGCTGCTCGGCCTGGATCACGCGCTCGAGCGGCACTTCAAGCGGTGGATCGACGATCTGCTCTCCGTCACGCCCGAGCCGGCGAGCCCCGAGCACGAAGCCCGCGTCCGCGCCACGATCGCCGAGCTCGACCTCTGCATGGCCGGGGTGATCGAGGCCCGCAGGCGCTCGCCCGCGGACGACCTCGCGAGCGAGCTCGCCCGCGCCGAGGCCGGCGGCCAGCGGCTCGGTGACCGCGAGATCATCGATCTGCTCGTCAGCCTGCTCGGCGGCGGCCTCGAGACCACCACCCACCTCCTCGGCAGCGCGATGCTCCTGCTCGCCGAGCGCCCCGAAGAGCTCGAGCGGCTGCGCGCCTCGCCCGAGCTCATCCCGAGGTTCGTCGAGGAGATGATGCGGTATGACGGCCCGACCCAGTCCGTCCCCCGGCTCACGACCTCGGACGTCGCGCTGGCCGGGGCCGTGATCCCCGCGGGATCGCTCGTGCTGGCCCTCGTGGGATCGGCGAACCGCGACGAGCTGCACTTCAAGGATCCCGAGCGCTTCGAGCTCCACCGCGGGCAGCCGAGCCTGACGTTCGGCCACGGCGCGCACTTCTGCCTCGGCGCGGCGCTCGCCCGGATGGAGGCCAAGGTCGCGCTCGAGGTGCTGATCCCGAGGATTAGCGAGGTGACCCGCGCGCCGGGGGAGATCCCTTATAACCGCACGCTCACCGTGCGCGGCCCCGTGTCGCTGCCGCTCCGCTTCAGGCCGGCGTGATGAGGCGCGGCGCGCCTTCCGCGCCCGCAGCGAAGAGCGACCGCGCCCGCGCGTCGTGGAAGTCCAGCCCGCGCGTCAGGGACCAGTGGCGTCGCAGGATCATCACATCGACGCCCAGCGCCAGTACCCGGCCCGGATCCGGCGTCCGCGGCGCTGCCGCCGGGTCGCAGGGCCGCGAGACCCCCTCCGGAGCGCAACGTGGAAGCGCTTGCGGCGGACCTATCAGCTCGACGTGCTCTCCTGTACTGGCTCTGGCGGGGAGATGCGTCTGTCAGGTGCTGTAACCGAGCCAGCGGTAGCGAGGGAGATTCACGCGACTTGGGCTGCCGCTAGCCTGCGGCCCGCGCTCAGCTCGCACGTTGCCGATTCGGGATCGGCTATTTAGGGGGTCACGGGGAGGCGAGCACGCCGCCCCGAAGAGGTGAGCGTGCCGACGCAGGAGCGCTGCGCCTTGAAGACGCATGAACGACATGGTAGGCACTTTTTTTTGATGCCTTTCTGCGCGCCTCCCTTCGAAGCACGGGCCCGAGTATGAGCGACATGTCCGACTCGAACATGAAGCACGAAGCGAAAGCCTACCCTCTCTCCACCCTCCAAGAAGATATCTGGCTCGGCCAGATGCTGCACCCGGAGATACCGCTCTACAATGCCAGCGCGTCTGTGCGGATCGATGGCACGCTCGATGTGGCCCTGTTCGAAAGAGCCCTGGAGTACGTCGTTGCGCAGCATGACGCGTTCCGCCTCGTGCTCGTCGAGGGTGAAGGGGTACCGACCCAGCGGATCCTGGAGCGGGCTCCGGTCAACCTCACCTACCACGACCTTTCGGAGCACGACGACGCCGAATCCAGAGCCCATCAATGGATGCTGCGCGAGGTGGCTGAGCCGCTCTCGCTCTATGGGAAGCCATTGTACGGGTTCGCGCTCCTCAAGGTCGCGGAGAATCGGTACTACTGGCTCAAGAAGTACCATCATTTGATTATCGACGGCTGGGTGGTGACGCTGGTCGTCCAGCGCGCCGCCGAAGCGTACAACGCGCTCCTGGCCGGACAGCCCTTGTCGGATGAGCCTGCGCCTTCGTACATGGATTTCGTGATGGACGACCGAGCGTACGTCGCCTCCGAGCAGTTCCAGCGAGACGCGGCCTACTGGAAGGACGTTTACGCGACGCTGCCCGAGCCGGTCTTTCAGCGCCGTCACGGCATCTCACCCGCGGAGGGCAGCAAGAGCTATCAGTCCGAGCTGCACCTGGATCAGGACTTCTGCGCTCGGATGCGGGCGTTCGCGGCGGAGCACCGGACGACCCTGAACCAGATGATCTTGGGCGCGTTGTATTGCTATTTCGTTCGCGTCGGGGGGAGGGACGACTGGGCCGTTGGCTTGTTTTCGCAAAACAGGCGGACGCCTGCTTTCAAGCAGACGGTGGGATTGTTCTCGACCATCTTCTCGGCCTGGTACCGGTTCGGTACGAAGATGACCTTCCTCGAGCTCTTGCGCGCGATCGCGGAGGAGGGAGCGCGCGGGGCTCCGCACCGACGGTTTCCGCTCGGCGAGCTCGGTCGTACCATCGGCCTCTCGGAGCAGGATCGGCCTCGGCCATTCGACGTGACCATGTCGTACATGAGCGGCACCTGCGACGCCCAGTTCGGCGGCGCGCCTGTCGTCTTCCGAACCCTGTCTGCCGGTTTCCAGGAGCATGGGTTGTTCATCTATGTCGAGGACATCCAGGCGCAGGGCGACATTCGCCTGCTGTTCGATGGGAACGGGGCCCTGTTCGGGCCGGATGACGTTGAACGGCTCGCCCATCGAATCGGGCTGCTGCTCGGTGAGATCCTGCGCCGCCCCGATACACCGATCCAGGAGCTCCCGCGCCTGACGGAGGCCGAGCGACAGCAGGTCCTCTCGCAGTGGAACGATACGAAAGCCGATTTCGCAGAGGACAAGTGCATCCACGAGCTGTTCGAGGAGCAGGCGAGAAGGACGCCAGATGCGATCGCCGTGGAGCACGAGGGCCGGCGGCTGAGCTATTCCGAGCTGAATACGCGGGCGAATCGGCTGGCGCATGTCCTTCGAGCACAGGGGGTCGGCTCCGACGTGCCGGTCGGGCTGTGCCTCACGCGTTCGATTGAAATGGTGGCGGGGCTGCTCGGCATTCTCAAGGCCGGAGGCGCTTACGTGCCGCTGGATCCGGACTACCCGGACGAGCGCATCTCGCTCATGATCGAGGACAGCGGCGTCCACCTCGTGTTGACGCAGCGAAGGCTCGCCGCTCGGCCGGCCCTCTCTCGAGCTCGGGTGTTCTTCCTGGATGCAGACACCCACGCCGTCACCGCCGAGGGCCCCTCGCAGGCAGGCGTCCTCGCGCGCGGATCCGCCGAAGGCGAGACGCGCGCCCCGGAAGGCGCGCACCCGGAGAGCGCCGCCTACATCATCTATACCTCCGGCTCCACCGGTCGCCCCAAGGGCGTCGTCGTGCAGCACCGCTCGCTGGTGCACTTCACCCAGAGCTTTCTCCGTCGCATGCCCCTAGGAGCTCAGGACCGTGTGCTCCAGTTCGCCGCGCTCTCCTGGGACACCAGCGGAGAGGAGATCTATCCCTGCCTGGCGAGCGGCGGGACCCTGGTGCTGCGTACACCGGACATGCTGGACGCGCCCGAGGCTTTTTGGGCCCGATGCGAGGCGATGGGCATCACGCACGTCGATCTGCCGACCGCATGGTGGCATGAGCTGGTCGCGGCGATGACAGCAGGCCAGATCCGCCTGCCGGGGACGCTGCGGCGGGTCCTCATCGGCGGCGAGCGGGCGGCGCCGGAGCGGGTGGCACAATGGCTCGACCGGGTCGGAAGACAGCCGGAGCTGATCAACACCTATGGTCTGACGGAGCTGACCGCCATCTCCACGTCGATGGTCCTCGCGGCAGCGCCGGAGAATGCCCGGGAAGTGCCGATCGGGATGCCGTTCCCCAACGTGCGAGTATACGTCCTCGACAGATGGATGCAGCCTGTCCCGGTGCAGACGCCGGGAGAGCTCTACATCGGCGGCGAGGGGGTGGCGCGGGGCTACTGGGGGCAGCCGGCGTTGACAGCCGAACGCTTTGTGCCCGATCCGTTCCAGGAGGGGGGGCACGGCCGGCTCTACCGGACCGGGGACCAGGCGCGGTGGCTGCCGGACGGCACGCTGGAGTACCTGGGGCGTGGAGACACGCAACTGAAGTTGCGCGGCTACCGGATCGAGCCCGCAGAGGTGGAGAGCGCGCTGCTCCGGCATCCGGGCCTTCGTCAGGCAGTGGTGGCCGTGCGTGAGGACGCCCCCGGCGACCAACGCCTCGTGGCCTATGTGGTGCCGCAGCAGCGTGAGCATCTTCATTCCTCGGAGGTGCGAGGATTTCTGGAGCAGCAATTGCCCGCGCATCTGGTTCCGCAGTCGATCGTCCTCTTGGAGGCGCTTCCATTGACCCCCAATGGCAAGGTGGACCGTCGCGCACTGCCCGCTCCCTCCCGGGAGAGCGGGCGAACCGAACACGCTGCTCCGCGCACGCCGATGGAGCAGATGGTGGCGGACGTCTTCGCGCAAGTGCTGCGCATGGACCGGGTCGGCATCCATGACAGCTTCTTCGCGTTGGGGGGGCACTCGCTGCTGGCCGTCCAGGTGATCTCCCGCATCCGCAGCGCGCTGGGCATCGGGCTGCCGCTGCAAACCTTGTTTGAAGCGCCCTCGGTGGAGGCGCTCTGCCAGGCCTTGGCCGCCTCGCAGTCAGCCCTGCCCCCGCACCTCGCGGACCCGATTGCGCGCGTCTCGCGAGGAGGGCCGCTGCAGGTCTCGTTCGTCCAGCAGTGGATGTGGTTCTTGAACCAGATGGTGCCTGGCCGCTCCGTCTACAACATCGCCGTCGCCCTGCGGCTGCGCGGCGCGCTGAACCTCTCGGCCCTGCAGCGGGCGCTCGGCGAGATCGTCCGCCGCCACGAGGCGCTGCGCACGACCTTCGAACGCCGCGGTGACGCCCTGGTCCAGGTGCTGCACGAGGCAGCGGAGCCCTGGCCGCTGCCGGTCCTCACGGTGACGGGTGAGTCAGCGTCCGCTGTGGAGGCGGAGATGCTCCGGCAGCTGCGGGCCGAGGCCGCGGAGCCCTTCGATGTGCAGCGGGGGCCGCTGATCCGCACCGTCGTGTTGCGCTGCCATGAGGAGCATCATGTCCTCTCGGTGACGGTGCATCATATCGTCTCTGACGGCATGTCGACGAACGTGCTGTTCCGCGAGCTCTCGGCCCTGTACAGCGCCTTCTGCGCGCAGCAGGGCTCGCCGCTGCCGGAGCTCAAGGTGCAGCTGGCCGACGTGGCCGCCTGGCAGCGGGGTTACCTGACGGACGAGCGGCTGCAGCGGGAGCTGTCTTACTGGAAGGGGCAGCTCGAGGGCTGCGCGCCGCTGGAGCTTCCTCTGGACCATCCTCGCCCGCCTGAGTTCAGCTTCCGTGGAGGCTCCGTGCCCATGAGGCTTCAGCCAGAGCTCGCCTCCAAGCTCCAGCGCTTGGCGCGGCAGCAGGGAGCCACGCTGTTCATGGTGCTGCTGGGAGCGTGGCAGGTCCTGCTCTCTCGCTACAGTCGACAGGAGGAGGTCTGCACGGGCACGCCCATCGACAACCGGACGCGCGCGGAGATGGAGCCCCTGATCGGCTTCTTCGTCAACACGCTGGCGCTGCGGACGCGGCTCGGAGGGAACCCGACATTCGCAGAGGCGCTGGGGAGAGTGAAGCGGGTGTGCCTGGAGGCATACGCGCACGCCAACGTGCCCTTCGATCGGGTGGTGGAAGCGCTGGGCATGCCGCGGGACCTGAGCCGTAACCCGCTCTACCAGACGATGTTCACCCTGGAGAACTGGACTGCGGAGAAGATGAGGTTGCCGGGCCTCCTGGTGTCGCCCCTGGCCGTGCCGAACGACGCGACGCAGTTCGACCTGTCGCTGAGGCTGCTGGAGCAGGAGGACGGAGGTCTGCTGGGGGGGATCGAGTACGCCAGCGACCTGTTCGAGAGATCGACGGCGGAGCGGGTGGCTGGGCACTATGCGAGGCTGCTCGAGGGGATCGCCGAGGATCCGCAGCGCGCCATCGGGGAGCTCCCGCTCTTGACCGAGACGGAGCGGCAGCAGCTCGTCGTGGCGTGGAACCAGACGCAGGCGCCCCATCCCGAGGACAGGTGCATCCACCAGCTCTTCGAGGCGCAGGCGGCGCGGACGCCGGAGGCCGTGGCCGTCGTCTCGGGCGACCAGCAGCTGACGTACCGAGAGCTCAACGCCCGCGCCAACCAGCTCGCCCATCGCCTGCGCGCCATGGGGGTCCTGCCCGATGTGCTCGTCGGCCTCTGCGTCGAGCGCTCGCCGGAGATGGTCGTCGGGCTCCTGGGTATCCTCAAGGCTGGCGGCGCCTATGTCCCGCTCGACCCGGCGTACCCCCAGGATCGCCTCGCCTTCATGCTGCAGGATACGCAGGCTCCCCTGCTGCTCTCGCAGGCGCGGCTCGCCGAGCGCCTGCCTCCCTGCCGCGCCCAGCGGCTCTTTCTCGATCGCGACTGGCAGGCCATTGCGCGAGAGAGCGAGGCCGACCCCGCCTGTCCCGCTGCCCCCCTGGATCTGAGCTACGTCATCTACACCTCCGGCTCCACCGGCCAGCCCAAGGGCGTCGCCGTCACCCACCGCAACCTGGTGCACTCGATCGCTGCCCGCCTGCGCGTCTATCCCGAGCCGGTCCGCCGTCTGCTGCTCGTCTCCTCGCTCGCCTTCGATATCTCCACCGCCCAGATCTTCTGGACGTTGTGCTCCGGCGGCGCCCTCGTGCTCGCCCCCGAGTCCTTCACCGGGAACCCGGACGGCGTGACCGCGCTCATCGCTGCCCAGCGCATCAGCCATCTGCTCTGCGTTCCCTCGCTCTATGCCTTTGCCCTGGAGCAGCCGGGCGCCAAGCTGGAGCTCTCGTCGCTCACCACGGTCACCCTGGGCGGCGAGCCCATCCCCACAGGCCTCGTCGCTGCGCATCAGGAGCGGGCAGCTCACGCTGCCCTCTACAACGAGTACGGACCCACCGAGGCCACGGTATGGAGCAGCGTCTACCGCATCACCGCCGCAGACGACGCAGGCCGCAGCGTGCCGATCGGGCGCCCCATCCCCAACGCCGAGCTCTACATCCTGGACCGCCACCTGAGGCCCGTCCCTGTGGGCGTGTCCGGGGAGCTCTACATCGGCGGCGCGGGCCTTGCGCGCGGCTACCTGCGTCGACCCGAGCTGAGCGCGCAGGCCTTCCTCCCGAACCCCTTCGCCGCCGACCCCGGTGCGAGGCTGTACAAGACCGGCGACCTCGGGCGCTTCCTGCCGGACGGCAACATCGCGTTTCTCGGGCGGCTCGACCATCAGGTCAAGATCCGCGGCTACAGGATCGAGCTCGGCGAGATCGAGGGCGTGCTCTCTTCCCACCCCGCGGTGGGCGCCTGCGCGGTGCTCGCCCGCGAGGACGCCCCCGGCGACAAGCGCCTCATCGCTTACGCCGTCCCGCGGCATGGGCACGAGGCGAATGTCGCCAGCCTGCGGGCGCATCTGACCGCGCAGCTCCCCGACTACATGCTCCCCTCCACCTTCCTGCTCCTGGAGGCGCTGCCGCTCACCCCCAACGGCAAGGTCGACCACCGTGCCTTGCCCGCTCCTTCTCCGGAGCGCGAGCGGGAGGAGTATCTGGCCCCGCGCACGCCGGTGGAGCAGGTGCTGGCCGATGCCTTTGCGAAGGTGCTGCGCATCGACCGCGTCGGTATCCACGATAACTTCTTCGCGCTGGGCGGCCGTTCCCTTCTGACGGTCCAGCTAGCGAGCCTGGCCGAGCGCGCCGGGCTCTCTCTCTCGCTGCGCGACATCGCCAGGTACCCGACCGTCGCAGAGCTCGCGAGCAAGCTGGGGCAGCAGCAGCCTCGCTCTTGCCTGGTTCCGCTCGTCGAAGGATCGCAGCCAGGCGCGATCGTCATCCTTCCCGCCGTGGGCGGTCATCTCTCAGCTCACATGGTAGGCCTGGCGCATGGGGTTGGCGGCAGCCGACCTGTCGTGGGCCTGACCACGCCTGCGCACGCGGGGACTGGACCGATGCCCAGCACCATGGAGGAGCTGTGCGCACGGTACACCCAGGAGATCCTGACCCAGGTCCCTGCTGGGCCGCTCGCCCTGGTCGGTTTCTGTTTTGGTGGCTTCCCGGCCCTGGAGCTCTCGATCCAGCTGCGGGACGCAGGACGCGACGTCGAGCAGGTGATCTTGCTGGAGACCACCGCCCCCTCGGTAGCGAAGCTCTCGCAGCAGCCCTTCGACCGGTCTATTGCGCTGCTCCGCGTCGCCGGCGTCTGGGGCCTCGATGTGGACCCGGCGACGCTCACAAGGCTGACAGAGGAGCAGGCGATTCGTCATGTCGTGGTGACGATATCCGACGCAGACCTCGCGCGCGCCGACGCGGAGTCGACCCTGCGCGCCATCCTGGACAGTCAGGAGGCGCACCACGGGATTCTCAACCGGTGGTCGCCGCGGATCCCAGAGGTTCCCATACATCTGCTGCGCAGGGCGGAATCCTCCGAGGGGGATCTCCCGGATTATGGCTGGGGGGCTCACACGGCGCTCGCGGGCATCTACGGCCTTCCCGGAGACCACTTCGGCATCGTCCGGCCCCCGCACCTCGAGACCACAACGCGCGTCCTTGCAGAGCTGCTCGCGCGCCCGGCAAGCGCCGAGCCGCGCCCCGGGGGGCCGGCGCCGGCGCAGGTGCACCGGGCGGTGGCACGCCGACCATGAACCGGGACGGGACGGCCTGAGCCCCCTCGCTGCGCCGGTCACCCCGGCGTGGCGCTGGCGCGGTTCCGGGCAGCCCCTGGGCCAGTGCGACCACGACCCGCATGCGGGGAGATGTCGCAGTTCCTCCCGCATGGTCGTCCCTTCGTGCCGCTGCAGCGCCGCGCTCGCGCGCGATCGCGGGGCGCCGGCGCGCCGACGCGGAGGCCCGCCTCCCCGGGGCCGGGGCCGCGATCCCTGAGCCACTTCGGGAAACGCTCCTGTTACCTTGGGCGGCGCTCGCAGACGACTGCGGGCGCGGATTCGAGGGCAGCGCCGGCACGCCGGGATCGCGCCCCAAAGACAGCCGAGGTCCGGGAGAGCCATGCAGCAGGACACGAAGGGCGCGCGCGTCTCGTTTCGTCTCGATACCCTCGAAGCCGCTCTCGAGCAGGGGATCGACAACGAAGGGGCCGCGCTCGACGTGCTCGTCGCCGCCGCGGCGAAGGGGAGCCCGCACCCCGAGCTGTGGGCGAAGCTCCACCAGGGGGCCGCGCGCGACGACCGCTTCTCCGAGCTCGCGTTCGCGTACGAGCGCCTCACCGGCGAGCGGCGGTTCGGGATGCTCCCGCCGGCCGCGCAGGCCGAGGTCCTCGTGCACGCCGCCGAGTTCCTCGGCGACTTCTTCGGCGATCCCGGCGGCGCCCGGCCCTACCTGGAGCGGGCCCTCGCCGCCCTGCCGTCCCACCGGGAGGCGTTCCTCCGGCTCGAGCGCATCCTCGTCGAGGCGAACGAGCCGCCGAAGCTCGCCGATCTCTACGCCCTCGCCGCGACGAGCCGCGCCGACCGCGGCGACCAGGTCGCGCTGCTCCGGCGCGCGTTCATGCTCGTCGAGACCGACGGGAAAGAGGAGGAGCGCGCGATCAAGCTGCTCCAGCAGATCCTCCGGCTCGATCCCGGCGACTCCGAGGCGCGCTGGGCGCTCGAGGCGCGCTACGCGCAGGCCGGGCGGCTCCAGGAGATCGCGCGCATGCTGGAGCAGGCAGTCGCCGCGGAGGCGCAGCCGCCCGACGCGCTCGAGATCCGCACGCGGCTCATCGACCTCTACGGCGGGCCGCTCAAGGAGATCGAGCGGGCGCTGCCGCACGTCGAGGAGGTGCTCGCGGCGAACCCGGGCCACGAGGCGGCCTTCCGCGCCGGCGAGGCCCTGCTCGGGCGCAAGACCGTCGTGGCGCGCGCGGCCGCGGCGCTCGAGTCGGCGTGCGTGCGGCTCGGGAGGCCCCAGGACGCCGCCCGGATGATGTCCCTCCAGATCGAGAACCTCCGCGGGCCGCGCCGCGTCGAGGTGCAGCGGCGGCTCGTCGAGCTGTACTTCCAGAAGATCGGCGACCTCACGTCGGCGCTCGCGCTGTCGGAGCAGATCCTGGCGGTCGACCCGGCCGACGAGGCCGTGCGCGAGCGCTACCTCGCGCTGGCGGCGGCGCTCGACAAGCGGGCCGACGCGACGCGGGTGCTCACGCGGGCCTCGTCGAGCGCCAAGGACCGGCCGCTCAAGGCGCGCATCTCCGCCGAGCTCGGCGAGCTCCACGCGGACCTCGGGGACGGCAGGAAGGCGCGCGCGGCGTTCCAGGTGGCGCTCGAGGGCGAGCCCGACCCCGCGGCCGTGCGGCGCGCGGCGCGCGGGCTCGCGAAGCTCTGCGAGCGCGAGCGCGACGCGCGCGGGCTCGCCGGCGCGCTCGAGCGGCTCGTCGCGGTGGAGCCGGAGGCCGATGCGCGCGAGGCCGCGGCGGAGCGGCTCGCGCGGCTCTACGAGGAGGAGCTCAACGACCCGGCGGGCGCGATCGCGGCCTACCGCCGGCTCGCCGAGGCGGGCTCGTCGCGCGAGCCCCAGGCGCTCGCCGCGCTCGAGCGGCTGTACGAGGCCACCGGGCCGCAAGAGGGCCTCGCGTGGGTCCTCGAGCGGCGCGCCGAGGCGGAGCCCGACCGCCGCGCGGCGCGGCAGCTCGCCTTCCGCGCGGCCGAGCTGCGCGCCCGGCTCCCGGACGCGCCGGCCGCCATCGCCTCCTTCCGCCGCTACCTCGCGGCGTTCGGGCCGTCGCGCGAGGCGCACGCGCGGCTCGCGCCGCTGCTCGAGCAGGAGCGGCGCTGGGCCGAGCTCGAGGCGCTGCTCGAGGCCGACGCCGAGCTCGCGCCCCCGCCGGAGCGCGCCTCGATCCTCGCGCGCGTCGGCGCGATCCGCATGGCGCGGCTCGACGATCCGGCCGGCGCGATCGCGGCGTACCGCGCGGCGCTCGCGCTCGATCCGACCGACCGGCCGAGCCGGCTCGCGGTCGAGAAGATGCTGGGGCCGCCGCCGGGCGGCGCCGAGCCCGCGCCGTCGCGGCAGAGCGCGCACCTGATCCTGACCGACGACCAGCGGCTCGCGGCGTGCGCGGTGCTCGAGCCGATCGCGCGGGCGGAGGGGGCGGCGCCGCTGCTGCTCAGGGTGCTCGAGACCCGGGCGGACATCGCGCCGGTCGTGTGGTCACCGGGGGCGGGCGCGCCGGCGCCGGCCGACGCGACGGGGCGGCTCGCGGCGCTCGAGGAGGCGGCCTCCCTGGCGGAGCGCGAGATCCGGGACCCGAAGAAGGCGCTCGATCTGGCGGCGCGCGGGCTGACGCTCGCGGCCGCGGCCGCGCCGGACCGGATCGCGCGGTGGGTCGCCGAGGTCGAGCGGCTGACGGACCACGGCAGCGAGTCGGCGCGCCGGGCGCCGGTGCTCGCCGGGGCGCTCGGCGGCCGCGCGGTGGACAGCCCGGCGCTGTCGCACCTCGCGCGGCGCGCGGGCGAGGCGCTGCTCGCGAGCGGCGACGTGGCGCAGGCGCTCGCCCTCTACCGGCGGGCGCTCGCCTTCGAGCCCTCGTCGCGCGAGCTCATCGAGCGGGTGGACGTGCTGCTCCGCGAGCAGGGCAGCCCCGAGGAGCGGCTCGCCCTCTACCGCGAGGCGCTCGCGCAGCCGTGCCCGCCGGCGCGGCGGCGCGAGCTGCTCCACGCGGTCGGGACGATCCAGCGCCGCGACCTCGGCGACCTCGCCGGCGCGGCCGCGACGTACCGCGCGGCGATCGCGGACGACCCGGGCGACGCCGCGGCCTACGAGGCGCTGCTCGAGACGTACGCGGCGGGCGGCGCGTGGGACGCGCTCTACGGCGCGCTCGCCGAGCGGCTCCCGGCCGCCCCGCCCGAGGAGCACGTCGCGCACGAGCTGCGCATGGCCGACGCGGCCGCGAAGGGCGGCAAGGCCGAGGACGCGGCCGCGCACTACCGCGCGATCCTGTCGAGCGGCGCGGCGCTGTCCGACGCGGCGCTCTCCGCGATGGAGGCGCTCGCGCTCTCCGCCGGGGACGCGGGGCTGCTCCGCGAGGTGCTCGAGCGGCGGATCGCCGCCTCGGCCGATCCGCAGGACGAGGCGCTCTGGCTGGAGCGGCTCGGCGATCTGGCGGCGTTCGGGATCGAGGATGCATCGCGCGCGAACGGCGAGGGGGAGAACGAGGCGGAGAGCGCGGCCGCCGGCGCGGCGGAGCGCGACGCGCCGAGGGCGGCGCAGGGCGACGTCGCGGCCGCGGTCGCGGCCTGGCAGCGCGCCGCCTCGCTCGCCGAGGGGCCGCTCGCCGACCCGGAGCGGGCGCAGAAGCTCTACGAGCGCGTGCTCGCCGCGTCGCCGCAGCACCGCGACGCCGCCTCCCGCCTCGCGACGCTCTACCGCGGCCAGGGGGCCTGGGATCGGCTCGCCGCCATGTGCGAGGTCCTGATCGACACCGCGCCGAGCGCCGACGAGGCGCTCCGCGAGCTCGTGATCCTCGAGCTCGCGGCGACCCAGGCCCGCTCGGCGTCGCGCTTCGTGGACGCCGCGGCCGCGCTCCGCGAGCGCGTGCGGGCCGAAGCCGAAGGGAAGGGGAGCGCGCTCGCCGACAAGGCGGCGGCGCAGGTCCACGCCGTCGACGGCGCGCTCGCGCGCGTGCTCGCCGCCGATCCCGACCGGCAGGACGACGCCGCCGCCGTCCACCGGCGCCTGCTCGCGCCGCGCCACGGTGACGGCGAGGGCGCCGCGCCCGCGTGGCTCGATCTGCACGCGGTCGAGGCGTTCCGCGCGTTCCTCGCGCAGAGCCCCGACACGCTGGCGCGGCGCGTGGACCGGCGCTGGCTGTTCACGCTGCTCACCGAGCGCGCGCCCGAGGGCGAGCGCGCGCGGGCCCTCGCCTCGTGGGCGGCGTGGGAGGAGGAGATCGGCGACCGCGCGGCGGCCGCGGCGCTCTACGCCCGGCTGATCGAGGTGGATCCGGACAACGACGACGCGCTCGCGGCGCGGGGGCGCCTGCTCGCCGACGTCGGCGACCACGAGGGCGCGGCGGAGGTGCTCGCGGCGCGCCGCGACCGCAGCGAGGGCAGCGCGCGCGTGGCGCTCGAGGTCGAGCTCGCGGCGCTCCTGCTCGACCGGCTCGACCGGCCGGCCGAGGCGCTCGACACGATCGCGCCCGCGATCGAGGCGGGGACGATCGAGCCCGCCGTGCTCGAGATCGCCGAGCGCGCGCTCGCGCGGCCCGAGACGCAGGCGCGCGCCGCGCTGCTCCTCGAGCGGGCGTGCGACGCGATCGACGACCCCGAGGCGCGCGTCGCGCTGCTCGAGACGCTGCTCGCGAGCGCGCCGGCCGCGCCGTCCGCGCCGAGGGCCGCCGGCCTCGCCGGCAGCCTCGCGGCCGCGGCGAACGCCGCCGTCCGGCGCGGCTGGTTCGAGCGCCTGCTCGACCACCGCGAGGACGACGTCGCGCGGGGCCTCGACCTCGCGCTGCGCGCGGTCGCCGAGCTGCCGGGCGAGCTCTCCCTCTGGGACCGGCTCGAGGAGCTCGGCCGCAAGGCGAAGCAGCCCGAGCGCGTCGCGGCCGTGTACTCGGCGGCGCTCCTGGACCCGGCCGCGGGCGCAGCGCTACCGCCCGAGATTATTGAGGAAATCGGCCGGCGGGCCGTCGAGCACCACGAGGAGTGGTTCGACGCGCCGGACGCCGCCCTCGCGCTGCTCCGCCGGCTCGTGGAGCTCGTGCCCGGCTCCCTCTGGGGCTTCGAGCGGCTCAAGCTCGCCTACAACGCGGCCGAGCGCTGGGAGGACCTCTTCGCGCTCTACGACGCGATGCTCGAGCGCACCTCGGCGGCCGACGAGCGCGTCTACCTGCTCGAGGACGCCGCGGCCGTCGCGCGCGACCTCGCCGGGGACGGCGAGCGGACGATGCGTTACCTCGAGCAGCTCCTGCCGCTCCAGGACGACGCGCGCACCCGCGCCGCGCTCGAGCGGCTCTACGAGCGGCACGGCAAGCACCGCCCGCTCATCGATCTGCTCACGGCGGAGCTGCCGCGGCTCTCCGGCGACGACGCGGAGCGGCTCCGCGAGCGGATCGCGCTCCTCTGGATCGAGGGGGTCGGGGACGCCGCGTCGGCGCTGCCCGTGGTCGAGCAGCTCCTCGACGCGGCGCCGGCGGCCCGCGCGCCCGGCGCGCCCCGCGCCGCCTTCGCGCTGCTCGAGCGGATCCTCGCGGCGATCCCGCCCGAGCAGGCGCCCGCCGGCGAGGCCTCCGCGCTCGCCGCGCGCGCGGCGCGGCAGCGGTCGGCCGTGCTGCTCGCGAAGCACTACCGCGAGGTCGCGCGGCCCGAGGACCTCGTGCGCGTGCTCGAGATCCAGCTCGAGGGCGCCGACGTGGACGACCGCCCGGCGCTGCTGCGCGAGATCGTGCGCCTCCGCCGCGACGCCCTCGGCGACGAGCCGGGCGCGTTCGCGCGGCTCGCGGAGCTCGTCGAGCAGCGGCCCGCGGGCGAGGCCGACCGCGCCGAGCTCACCGAGCTCGCCGAGCGCCTCGGCCGGCACGAGCGCCTGGCCGAGGTCCTCGCCGCGGCGGAGCCCCGCGCGGAGGGCGCGGAGCTCGCCCTCGCGCTCGTCCGCGAGGCCGCGCTGCTCCGCCGCGACCGGCTGCGCGACGCGGACGGGGCGATCGCCCTGTTCCGCCGGCTCTTCTCGCTGGCCGAGCGCCACGGCGACGCCGAGGCCGCGCTCGGCGCCGCCCGCGCGCTCGACCGGCTCTTCGCCGAGGGCGACCGCGCCGCCGAGCGCTGCGACGTGCTCGACACGCTCGCCGCGCTCGAGGAGGACCCGGCGGCGCGGCGCGCGGCGCTCGGCGAGCTCGCGCGGCTCGCGGCGTCGCGGCTCGGCGACGAGGCGCGGGCGATCGCGGCGTACTCGGCGCGCCTTGCCGACGACGCGGAGGACCTCGAGGCGCTCGACGGGCTCGCGGCCCTGCTCGAGGAGGGCGGGCGCTTCCGGGAGCTCACGGCCGTGCTGGAGCGCCGCGCCGCCGCGCGCGGCGGCGAGGGCGCCCGGCGCGATCTCGGGCGCGTCGCGCGCCTGTTCGAGCGCGAGCTCGGCGATCCCGAGCAGGCGATCGCCACGTGGCGCCGCGTCCGCGAGGAGCTCGCGCCCGACCCGGAGAGCGGCGACGCCCTGGCCGCGCTCTACACGCGGGCCGAGCGCTGGGACGACCTCGTCGCGCTGCTCGAGGTCGAGGCGTCCGCGGCCGCCGCGGCCGGCGGCGCCGCCGGCGCGGCGCGCAGCGCGGAGCTCTTCCGGCGGCTCGGCGACGTGCACCGCGACCGCACGCTCGCGTGGGAGCGCGCCGTCGCCGGCTACCGCCGCGCGCACGAGGCCGAGGTGGCCACGCGCGCGGAGATCGTGGGAGCCGTCGAGCCCGCGGACGGGGGCGCCGCGCCCGCCCGCGCCGGCCTCACGGAGCTGCTCCGCCGCATCGATCCGGCCTCGCCCGAGCACCGCGGCGCCCTGTCGGCGACGGTGAACGCGCTGCTCGAGATCTGCGCCGCCGCGGACGACTGGAGCGGGCAGGTCGCGCTGCTCGAGCCGCGGCTCGCCGCGGCCGAGGCGGACGCCGAGCGGGTCGCCATCCTGAAGGCCTCCGCCGCGCTGCTCGAGGAGCGCGGCGGCGACCGCGCGGGGGCCTTCGACCTCGTCTTCCGCGCCTTCCTCCTGTCGCCCGGCACCGAGCCGCCCGAGGGCCTGCTCCGGCTCGCCGACGCCGCGGGCCGCTGGCACACGCTCGCCGAGGCGCTCCCCGCGCTCGAGCGCCGCGGCGACGTGCCCGCCGCCACGCTCCGCGACCTCACCTTCCGCGTCGGCCGCTGGCACCGCGACGCCCACGCGGACAGCGACGCCGCCGAGCGCGCGTTCGAGCAGGCGCTCGTCCATGACCCCGGGAACAGCGCGATCCTGCTCGATCTCGTCGAGCTCCTGCGGCACCGGCGCGGGCCCTCGCTCGTGCCCACCCTGCTCCGGCTCGCCGCCGCGACGGGCTACGACCTCGCCCTCTACCGCGAGGCCGTCGAGACCGCGCGCGACGCGGGCGACGCCGAGCGTGCCCGCGTGATCGCCGAGGAGCTGCTCGATCGCGCCGTGCAGCGCCTCGGCGACGCCGAGGCGGAGCCCGCGCAGCCGGCCGCGTGGCCGCCCGCACGCGCCGCGCTGTGGGCGATCGACGCGCTCATCGGCATGCTCGAGGCGGCGGGCGACAGGCCGCAGATCGTCGCGCTCGGCCGGCGCGGCGCCGCGCTCCCGCTCGCGCCCGCCGAGCAGCGGCGGCTCCGGCGCGTCGCCGCCGAGGCCGCGGAGCCCGAGGAGGCGATCGCCCTCTACGGCGGGCTCTTCGACGAGGATCCGACGGACGAGCCGGCCGGCGAGCGCCTCGCGGAGCTCCTCCGCGCGGCCTCGCGGCGCGACGAGCTCGTGCGCCTGCGCGCGCGGCAGATCGAGGTCTCCGGCGACGCGGAGCGCCGCGTCGCGCTCCGGTACGACGCCGCGGAGCTGCTCGCGAACACGCCGCGCACGCCGGAGGCGATCGCGCTGCTCCGCGAGAACCTCGCGGAGCGTCCGGCCCACGCCCCGTCGATCGAGAAGCTCGCCTCGCTGCTCGAGGAGGGCGGCCTGCACCGCGAGCTCATGCTGCTGCGCGAGGAGCAGGCGACCGCGCGCGAGGCGGCCGGCGACGGCGCGCCCGCCGCCGAGCTCTGGCTCGAGGCGGCGTCGCTCGCCGAGCACGAGCTCGGCGAGCCCGAGCGCGCGGTCGCGAGCTACCGCCGCGCCGCCGAGATCGGCTCGGCCAAGGCGCTCGACGCCCTCGCCCGGCTGCTCACGCGCCGCGGCGAGCACGCGGCCGCGGCCGAGGTGCTCGAGCGGCTCTGCGCGGGCGCGCCGGCCGACGAGCTGCACAAGGGCGCGCTCCGCCTCGCGGACGTGTACCTCGCCGCCGGGGAGCCCGACCGCGCCCGCGCCGCCCTCGAGCGGGCGCTGCCGCGCGCCGCGCAGCCCGCGCCCATCCGCGAGCGGCTCGCCTACCTGTACCGCGCGTCGGGCGCGTGGGTCGCCCTGGCCGAGCTCATCGCGGGCGACGCCGCGCGCGCGGAGGACGCGCCCGCCCGGCTCGCGCTCCTCCGCGAGGCGGCGGACCTCCACCTCACGCGCGGCGGCTCGCCCGCCGCCGCGATCCCGCTGTTCGACGAGGCGATCTCGCTCGCCCCGGACGACCTCTCGCTGCGCCTCGCGCGGAGCCGCGCCCTCTCCGCCGCGGGCCGGAGCGAGGACGCGACCGCGCAGCTGCGCGCGATCATCGCCGACTTCGGCAGCCGCCGGCCGAAGGAGCGCGCGCTCGTCCACTACGAGCTCGCCCGCGTCGCCCTCGCCACGGGCGATCGCGCCCGCGCGATGGCGGAGTTCGACCTCGCGCTGCGCATCGATCCCGCGCACCCGGACGCGCTCCACGGCCTCGCCGGCCTCGCCCTCGAGGACGGCCAGCTCGACCGCGCCCACCGCGCTTACCGCGCGCTCCTGCTCGTCGCGCGGAGGCCCCGCGACGACGCCGAGGGGCCCGGCGGGCGGCGCAGCACGATGCCGCCCCGCTCCAGCCTGGGCCGCCTCCCGGCCGCCTCGTTCAGCCGGGCCGAGGTCCTGCTCGCGCTCGGCGAGATCGCGCGGCGGCAAGGGGCGCCCGAGCGCGAGGTCGAGTACGTCGAGTCCGCCTTCGAGGCGGCGCGCGAGAGCGAGGCCGAGCACGAGAAGCTGCTCGCCGCGCTGCGCGCCCGCGGGCAGCACGAGCTGCTCGCGCGCGCCCTCGAGGCGCGGCTCGCCGGCCCCGCCCTCGAGCCGACCGACGGGGCCGCCGAGGCGCTCGGCGAGCTCGCGTCGCTCTACGAGGGCCCGCTCGGCCGCCCCGAGCCCGCGCTGACCGCCCGCCTGCGCGCCCTCGACCTCACCCCGGGCTCCGGCCCCGCCCACGACGCCGCGCTCGAGCTCGCGCGCCGCCTCGACCAGATCGACCGTTACCTCGACCTCGTCGAGCGGCTCGTCGCCCGGTCGTCCGGCGAGCCGTACGAGGTCGCGCTCCTGCTCCGCTTCGGCCGCGCCCTCGAGCTCGCGCCGGGCAACCAGGAGCGCGCCGCGGCCGCGTACCGCCGCGCCGAGGCGAGGATCGCCGCCGGCGCGTCCTCGACGATGGGCGAGGCGGGCGCCGACGTCGAGCAGCTGTGGCGCTCCCTGGAGGCCCTCTACGACCGCCTCGGCGACCGCCTCGCGCAGGCCGAGGTCCTCCGCAAGCGCATCGCGCTCGCCGACGCCGCGCGCGGCGCCGGCGACGCCGAGAGCGACGCCGTCTCGCGCCGCGCCGACCCGCGTTACCGCCTCGCCGCGCTGCTCGCGGCGGACCCGGCGGAGGTCGACCAGGCGATCTCGCTGCTCGAGGAGGCGATCGAGCTCCGGGCCGATCCGGACCGCGCCGAGGCGATCCTGCGCGACGCGCTGCGCACCGACCCGCGGAACCCGCGCGCGATCCGCCTGTTCGAGCACCTCGCCCGGCGGAGCGGGCGCCCGCGCGCCCTCGTGGACGCGCTCCTGCTCCTCGCGGAGATCGAGGGCCCGAGCGTGCTCGAGGAGGCGGTCCGCACCGCCCGCGCGCTCGGCGACCGGGAGCAGGCCGAGTCGATCCTGCAGCGCATCGTGGGCCCCGGCTCGGGCGGGCCGCCCCCGTCCGATCCGCCCGGCGCCGCCTGGGCGCTCGTCTCGCTGGCCGAGCTCCGCGAGCAGGCCGGCGATCTCGCGGCCGCCGCGTGGCTCAGCGAGCGCGCCGCGCGCGCCTCGGCGCCCGACGAGGAGCGCGCGCTGCTCCTGCACGCCGCGTCGCTCGCCGCCGGCCCGCTCGACGACCTCCAGCGCGCCGCGCGCCTCTACGAGGAGCTCCGCGGCCGCGAGCCCGCGGAGCGCGAGATCTGGATGCCGCTCGCCGGCGTGTACCGGCGCAGCGGCGACGCCGCGCGCCTCTCCGCGCTGCTCGAGGAGACGGTCCCGCTCGTCGACGACCTCTCCGAGCGGTGCGCCCTGCGCCTCGAGCGCGCGCGTCTCCTCGCGCGGGAGTCCCCGGAGCAGGCGGCGATCCAGCTCCGCGACATCCTCGACGAGGACCCGTCGCAGGTGGAGGCCGCGATCCTCCTCGCCGCGATGCTCGAGGCGGCCGGCCGCACCCAGGAGCTCGGCGAGCTCTTCGCGCTGCAGCTCGACGCCGCGAAGGACCGCGCGGACGTCGCCTCGATCGCCTCGATCTCGCTGCGGCTCGGCGCCCTGCTCGAGCAGCGCGGCGACGACGTCGCCGCGCGCGACGTCTACCTCGGCGCCGCGGACTGGGACGCCACGAACCGCGAGGTGGTCCGCGCCCTCGTGCGCCTCGGCCGCAAGCGCGACGGCTCCGACGACCTCGTCGACGCGCTCGAGCGGCTCCTGCGCATCGAGCAGGGCGCCGAGGCGGCCCAGATCGCGCTGGAGCTCTCCGGGCTGCACGGCGCCCGCGGCGACGACGCCGCCGCCGAGGGCGCGCTCAAGGCCGGCTACGCCGCCTGCCCGACGAGCGACCGGCTCCGCGAGGAGCTCGCGTCGCGCTACGCGGCCCGCGAGGCCTGGCACGCGCTCGCCGACCTCTACGTGCTGGAGGCGCAGGTCGCGGGCACCGACGAGGCGCGCGTCGGCTGCCTCTGCCGCGCCGCCGAGATCCTCCGCGACCGCGCGGGCGACGCCGCGGCCGCGGCCGAGCACTTGGAGCGCGCGCTGCGCATCGCCCCGGGCGACCGCGACGTGCTGCTCGCGCTGATCGACGCGTGCGGCGCGGTGGGCGAGCACGCCCGCGCGGCCCGCGCGCTCACGGCGACCCTCGAGGCGAGCCCCGACGACCCGTGGCTCCACCGCGCGCGGGCCGAGGTCCACGAGGCGCTCGGCCAGCACGAGCGCGCGATCGCGGATCTCGAGCGCGCGTACGCGCTCGGCGGGGCCGAGTACGCGGGCGAGCTCGTCGCCGCGCTCGAGCGCGCGCTCGCCCGCGCGAGCGCGCGGCCCGCGCCGGGCGCCCCGCAGGAGCCGGCGCCGGAGTGGGAGGGCGCCGCCGCGTCGTCGCCGTCGCCGCTGTCGTCGTCGCCATCGTCCACGCCGCGCGCGATCCGGCTCCGGCTGGCCGAGATCCTCGCGCGCACGGGCGATCTCGAGCGCGCGCGCGCGCACCTCGGCGACCTGCTCCACGCGGACTCGAAGGATCGCGCGGCGCTCAAGGCGCTCGCCGGCCTCGAGGAGTCCGCCGCGCGGTGGGACGCCGCGAGCGCCGTCTACCGCCGTCTCATCGCGCTCGAGGAGGGCGACGCCCTCGTCGCCACCGCGCTCCGCCTCGCCGGCGCCTGCGCGCGCGCGGGCCACCTCGGCGACGCCCGCGGCGGCCTCGAGCGCGCGCTCCGCGCCGCGCCGGGCCACGCCGAGATCCGCGATCGCCTGCGCGCGCTCTACGCCGAGATCGGCGCGAGCCGCGAGCTCGCCGCGATCGCGCTCGAGGACGCCGCGGCCGCGTCGGACGTGGCCGGCCGATTCGTGTTGCTCGTCAAGGCCGGCCGCCTGCTCCTCGAGGCCGGCGACGCGGCGCAGGCGATCCCGCCGCTCCGGGAGGCGCGCTCGCTGCGCCCGGAGGAGCACGAGGTGGCCCTCGCGCTCGTCGACGCGCTGACGGGGGCGGGCAAGCCCGCGGAGGCGCGCGCGGTCACGGCGGAGCTCATCGCGGCGAGCAAGGGCCGCCGCTCGCGGCTCCTCGGCGGCGTCTACCACCGCCTCGCGCGGATCGAGGCCGCCGAGGGGAATGCGCGCGAGTCGCTCACGGCCCTCTCGAGGGCGCTCGAGAACGATCCTCAGAACGGCGCGATCGCCATGGAGGTCGGCGAGCGCGCCCTCGCGCTCGGGGAGCAGGAGCTCGCCGCGCGCGCCTACCGCGCGGTCACGCTGATGAAGATCGCCGTCGAGCCCGGCGAGGGCGGCACCACACCCACCGCGCGCGCGCTCGCCTATTACCACCTCGGGTCGATGGCGCTCGCCGTCGGCGACCGCCGCAAAGCGCGCCTGATGCTCGACAAGTCCGTCTCCGAAGACGGCTCGCTCGAGGTGGCCCGCGCGCTCCTCGACGAGATCCGCGCCGGCTAAACCCCCCTCCGCGCGTCCGGCGCGTCCCCCGACGCGGCTCTCCGCGCGTGCTCGCGCGCTCGATGCGGCTGCCCGGGTCGCACACGCGCCCCTCGCGGCCGCCCAAGGCGGCTTCAGAGAGACGCCGAAGCGCCCGATTCCACGCGTTTTTCCTCGCTTTTTGGCGCGTTTGGACCGCCCTGCGGCGCCGCGGCGGAGGCCCTCGACGCGCCGCGCTCCCCCTCCGTCGCGGCGCTCCGGCGCGGCCTTTCAGGGGTCCGCGCGATGCCCGATCTCAAAAATCGCGATTTCCCCCCGCATTTTTGTCTTTTTTTGTCCGGTGTCGTGTGCAAGGCTCGCTTTAGGCTGTGCGCGGCGAGGTGTCGCGCGCGAGCTCATGTCCTGAGGAGAGTGCCATGGCAGCTAAGAAGACGTCGGGTGGCGGCGGCGGCGGGAAGAAAACGTTGAGCAAGAGCGGCCTGATCCAGGCCATCACCGAAGCAGCCGGTGATGAGCTGAGCCGCAAGCAGGTGAAGAACGTTCTCGAGTCCCTCATCTCGATCGGTCATCGCGAGCTGAAGAAGTCGGGCGTGTTCACGCTGCCCGGCTTCGCGAAGTTCCGGGTGGTCAAGCGCCCTGCGACGAAGGCGCGCCAGGGGATCAACCCGTTTACCAAGCAGCCGATGACGTTCGCCGCGAAGCCGGCGAGCAAGTCGGTCCGCGCTCGGCCGATCAAGGCCATCAAGGACGCGCTCCTGTAAGCTTGCGGTCCTCGCAGCGGAGCGCAGAGCGGCCACGGCGACGTGGCCGTTCTTGCTCCATACCCCCGCTCCCCGGACGGGCGTTCGTCCAGGGGCGGGGCGCGTCAACGTTTACGCGGCTTACGTGGCGTCTGGGCGGCCTGCGCCGCGGTCACTTCTTGCGGCTGTAGGCCTGCGCCGCGACCGGCCCCGAGCCGGTGCGCGCCTTGACCACCAGCTTGACCGTCCCGGGGAGCGGGAAAGGCCATTGGTAGCAGCTCTGCTTGGCGCCGATGGCGGCTGTCGGGCCGGTGTCCGAGTCGACGGCGAGCACCGGTTTCAGGTTGAACGCAGCGAGCGCCGGCTGCCCTCCCGCGTTGAGGTCGAGCTCGAGCTGGAGATCGACCTCGGTGACCGTCGGGAGCGCCTGCGCCAGGAACGTGTAGCAATTGCCGGGCTGGAGCATGAAGGTCTGCCCCGAGACCGTCTGCCCCTCGGGCACCACGCCGCACACCGGCGCCCCTTCCATCTGCATCCTGGGCGCCTCGCCGGGGGCGCGGCCCTGGAACATGGTGGTCATCGCGAGCGACTGGACTCCATCGCAGGCCGCCGTCGTGGGCACCGCCGGCGTGGGCACGCCGGCGTCCTGGGGCGGCGGGACGGACGTTATCGGCTGCGGCGGCGGCCCGGCGTCCGCGGGCGGGTCGTCTGCGAACTCCGGCTCCTTGCCGCCGCCGCAGCCCAGCGCCGCCGCCGCGAGAGCCAAGAGCATTGCTGAACCGAGCGGCCTACCCGTCACCATCATCCGTGCCCTCCTCGCGCATGGCCCTGCCGCAGAGCGCGGCCCCTCGTCGTGGGACAGCCATACACGCGGGCGCTCATACACCCGACGGCGGCTGGGGGCTATGCGGGAGGCGCCGCACGTCGCCGGCGCGCCGGCTCAGCCGGAGGGCCCGTCCGCGAGCTCGCGAAGCACACACATGCGCGCGACGAGCAGCGCCTCGGGCCGCACCGCGCCGTCGAGGTACGCCGCCGAGTTCGCCTCCGCCAGCGCCTCGCGCAGCATGCCTTGCTCCAGGAAGGCCACCGCGCGCCCGAGGTGCAGCCGCGCCCGATCCGTCGCGAGCCCCATGCCCGCGCTCGCCTGCATCTCCCGATCCAGAAACCACCGCACAAACTCTCCGGGACGCGCGAACCTCGCGCGGGAGCCGTGGTCGGTCATGCCGTAGGCTACCTCACTTTTGTCGCCTGACCAGCCCGGCTCACCGCCCAGAATCCGGGAAATCATGGCAGGAGACGCATCATTCTGCCGGGGGGCTCGATGGAGCGGCGGGGCGGCACGTCCAAAGCGACATCCGGCGGACGACCTCGGAGCTCGGGCGACTGAGCCCCGGGGGTTCGCCGCGGGGAGCTCTCTGTGAGGGACCCGTTGCGTCGCGCGCCCGTCGGTGGGATTGAACGCGCCGTTCCGCCGGAAATTCGAGGAGGTTCTTTTGCTCCGTACGATTGGCGTCCTGCCAGCCATGGTCCTCACCGCAGCCCTCGCTGCTGGTTGTCACGAACAGCGAGAGGCTTCCGCGCCGCCGAACTACGCGAACCAGCCGCCTCCCGGCTATTACCAGCAGCCGGGGTATCAGCAGGGCTACCCGCCGCCCGGGTACCAGCAGCCGGGGTACCAGCAGGGCTACCCGCCGCCCGGGTACCAGCAGCCGGGGTACCAGCAACCGGCCCCGCAGCAGCCCGCGCCGCAGCAGCCTGCCCCGCAGCAGCCCGCGCCGCAGCAGCCTGCCCCGCAGCAGCCCGGCGGCTTCCCGTGGCCGTTCCCGATCCCTGGCCAGACGACCGGCGGTCAGACCGGCGGCCAGCCGGCGCCGAGCGGCGGGACGAGCGCCGGGACCGCCACGGCGATCGACCCGAACTTCGCCACCGCCGCGACCATCCCGCTGAACGCCTACGCTGCGAACGAGGCGCAGGGAATGACGAAGGAGGGCGGGCCGATCGCGGGTCAGTTCACCGCCGGCCAGACCCTCGAGCACCAGTTCCAGCTGATGCCGGGCAAGTGCTACACGATCCTCGGCGTCGGCGCCGGGATCACCGAGCTCGACATCCAGCTCATCGCGCTGACCCCGATCCCGATGGGCTCGTCGGTGCTCGCCCAGGACAACTCGAGCGGCGCCAACGCCTCGCTCGGCGGCCGGGGCAGCTGCTACCGCTGGTCGCTCCCCGTCGGCATCAACGCCAAGGTCGTCGTCAAGGCGACCGCCGGCTCCGGCGTGGCCGCCGCCCAGATCTACGTGAAGTGACCCCACAAAACGCCGAGGACGCCGGGAGGTTGGCTCCGGGCGTCCTCGGCGGATCACCGCGCGGGGGGCGAGGTCAGACGCGGATGCCCGGGGCCGGGAAGCCGCGGCAGAGCTCCTCGACCTCGGCGGCGATGCGGGCGATGTGCGCCTCGTCGCTGGCGTGCTGGACCACCTCGTCCATCCACCCCGCGAGGCGCTCCATCTCGGCGGGGCCCATGCCGCGCGACGTCACCGAGGGCGTGCCGATGCGGAGGCCCGACGGGTCGAAGGGCTTGCGCGGATCGAACGGGATCGAGTTGTAGTTGGCGACGATGCCCGCGCGATCGAGCGCCTGGGCGTACGGCTTCCCCGCGATGCCCTTCGGGGTCATGTCGATCAGCAGGAGGTGGTTGTCCGTGCCGCCCGTGATCAGCCGGAAGCCGCGCGACTCCAGCGCGCGCGCGAGCGCCTTCGCGTTCTCGACGATCTGCCGCGCGTAGTCGCGGAAGCCGTCCTCCGACGCCTCCTTCGCGGCGACCGCGATGGCCGCGGTCGTGTGGTTGTGCGGCCCGCCCTGGAGGCCGGGGAACACCGCCTTGTCGATCGCGCTCGCGTGCTCCTTCTTGCACAGGATCATCGCGCCGCGCGGGCCCCGGAAGGTCTTGTGCGTCGTCGACGTCACCACGTCGGCGATGCCCACCGGCGACGGGTGCGCCCCGCCGGCCACGAGGCCCGCGATGTGGGCGATGTCCGCCGCCAGGATCGCCCCCACCTCGTCGGCGATCGACCGGAACGCGGCGAAGTCGATCGTGCGCGGGTACGCCGTCGTCCCGCACCAGAGGAGCTTCGGCCGGTGCGTGCGGGCCAGGTCGCGGACCTGATCCATGTCGATGCGGTGATCGCTCTCGCGCACGCCGTAGGGCACGCTCTTGAAGTACTTGCCGGTGATGCTCACCGACCAGCCGTGGGTCAGGTGCCCGCCCGCGGGCAGGCCGAGGCCCATGATCGTGTCGCCCGCGTTCGCGAACGCGAGGTAGACGGCCAGGTTGGCCGGGCTCCCCGAGTAGGGCTGCACGTTCACGTGCTCGGCCCCGAACAGCTGGGCCACCCGCGACTTGGCCAGCTCCTCGACCACGTCGATCTGCTGCTGGCCCTCGTAATACCGCTTGTGCGGGTACCCCTCGGAGTACTTGTTCGTCAGCACCGAGCCCGTCGCCTCGAGCACCGCTCGAGACACGTAGTTCTCGCTCGCGATCAGCCGCAGCGTGTCCGCTTCCCGACGCTCCTCCTTCCGGATGAGCTCGGCGATCTCCGGATCGACCTCGCTGAGCGGCCTCAGGCCCTTCACGTCGCTCTTCGCGCTCATACTTCGAACTCCCCGCGTGTGAGGATGTCGGTGACGCGCCAGAGGAACGAGTTCGCCAACACCCCGTCGATGATGCGGTGGTCGTAGGACAGCGCGAGGAACATGACCGGATGGATCGCGATCGAGTCCTCCTTGTCCTTCGTGACCACCACGACGCGCTTCTTGATCTCGCCCATCCTGAGGATGCCGACGTTCGGCTGCGAGATGATCGCGCCGCCGAACAGGTTCCCCTTCAGGCCGGGGTTCGAGACGGTGAAGGTCGTATTGGCGAGATCGTCCGCCGTGATCTTGCCGGACCGCGCGCGCCCGGCGAGCTCGTCGATGCTGCGCGCGATGCCGCGCAGCGCCAGCTCGTCGGCGTGTTTGATGCTCGGGACGATGAGGCCGCCGGGCGTGTCCACCGCCACGCCGAGGTTGACGTCGCGCAGCACCACGTACGAGTTCTCGAGCACACGCGCGTTGAACTCGGGGTGCTCGCGCAGCGCGCGGACGGCCGCGGCGCAGATGAAGGACAGGAACGTCAGCGAGACCCCGGCCTTCTTGTACTCGTCCTTGTGCGCCTCGCGGAGCTTCGACGTCTCGTGCAGGTCGACCTCGGCGACCGTCACCACGTGCGGCGACGTCACCTTGGAATAGACCATGTGATCCGCGGTGATGCGGCGCCGCCGGCTGAAGGGCACCACCTTGTCCCCCGGCTTCGGGGTGTACGGCGGCACCTTGTACGCGCCGAACCCGACGCCGGGCACCGGCGGGACGAACCCGCCGCTCGCCTGGATGAGCTGCGACAGCTCCGCCGCCTGGCTCGCGCCCGGCGCCTGGCTCGCGCTCGGCGCCTGGCTCGCGCTCGGCGCCGGACGCGCCGGCTCGGGCGCCGCGCCCTGCTTCGCGCGCAGCACGTCGTCGCGGGTGATCCGGCCGTGCTCGCCGGTCCCCTGCACGGCGTGCAGGTCGACGCCCTCCTCGCGGGCCAGCTTCTTCGTCGACGGGCTCGTCAGAGGACGGGCGCCCTCGTCGTGGCCGTTGCTGCCCGGCGCCGGCGCCGGCGCTGGTGCCGGCGGCCGTGCCTCGGCGGCGGCGGGGGGCGCGCCCTGCTGGGGCGCTGCCTGGGACTCGGTCGCCGCCTCGTCGATCTGGCAGAGCAGACCTTCCTTGGCGACCACGGTCCCCTCCGCCACCGCGATCCGCGCGACACGGCCGGCGATCGGCGCCGGGATCTCCGTGTCTGCCTTGTCGGTCGCAACCTCGAGCAGCGGCTGCTCGCGCTTGACGAAATCGCCCTCGCGCACGAGCCACCTCGAGACGGTCCCCTCGAGCACGCTCTCGCCGAGCTGCGGCATGCGAACATCGACCATCGCTTCTCGCTCCTCCAACGCGCGCCGCCGGGAGCGCCCGTTTCTCGGGGCAAGGCGGCACGGTCGTATACGCCTCCCGCCCCACGAGGGCAACGACGCATGTTCGTCCAGCGTGCATCCTTCGAGAAGACGGCGCCGGCGAGGCGCGGCGGCGTGGACCTGCCCATCCGCCGGCCAGCCGCCGCCAGGGCCGCCGCGGCGAGCCCGCGCGGTCCGGCATCGCAGCGCCGCGGCGCCGGCCCGCGCCGCGGCGCCTCGGAGCAGGCCGACCGGAATCCTACGTAGACGCTGCCAAGCCCGAGCCGGTAAAAGACCCCGGTGCGTGACGTCGCGCCGGAAGCGACCGAGGCCTCTCCCGGGGCCACCTCCAGCGAGGCCGCGCGCGATCGCCTCGCTTCTTCGCCGGCGCGTGTGCCTGGCGCGGCGGCGATCGAGGCGCTCTCGCTCGGGGTCATCGCGTTCCTGCTGCTGCAGATCCTGATCTACGGCTACGGCCGCGATCAGGGCATCTACGCCATGGTCGCGCGCGCGGTGCTCGACGGCGGCATGCCCTACCGCGACGCGTTCGACTTCAAGCCGCCCGGCATCTTCGTGATCTACGCGATCGCGCGCGCCCTCTTCGGCCCGGCGCAGTGGGGCATCCGCGTGCTCGAGGTGCTCGGCCTCGCCGGCATGTGCGTCGCGATGGCGTCGCTCGCTTGGCGCGCCTTCGGCGACCGCCGGATCGGCGTCGTCGCCGCGGCGCTCGCCGTGCTCGTCCATGCGCAGCTCGATTTCTGGCACACCGCGCAGCCCGAGTCGTTCGGCGGCATGCTCACCGTGTTCGCGCTGCTCGCGGCCACGCCGCGCGGCCGCGCCGGCGCGCCGCGCCCGGCGCCGGGCGCGGCCGCGCTCGTCGTGTCCGGCGCGCTCTTCGGCGCCGCCGGGCTGCTCAAGCCCCCGCTCGCGGGCGGCGGCGTCGTGCTCGCCGTCCTGCTGGGCGTCCCCGCGCTCGCGGAGCTCGCACGGATCGCGCGCCGCCGCGTCGGCCTCGGGCGCGCGCGGGGCGGCGCCTCGGCCGGGGCCGGCGCGGCGCGCGCGCTGCTCTGGGCCGCGCTCCGGCCCGGCCTGCTCATCGCGCTGGGCGGCGTGCTCCCGGTGCTCGCGTGTGTGTCCTGGTTCGCCGCGCGGGGCGCGCTCGGCGACCTGTGGGAGGTGCTGTTCGTCTTCACGCCGCACTACACCGCGCTCGGGTGGCGCAGCGCGGGCGTGCTCGAGATGGCGTGGCACGGCGTCAGCGAGTGGCTCGTGCGTTACTCCGGCCCGGTCGCGCTCGGCCTCGTCTGTCTGCTCGCGCTGCACCCGGACCGCCACGAGCGGGCGGGCGTGGCGCTGCTCTCGGGCGTGATCGCGGTGCACCTCGCGGGCGTGGTGATGCAGGCGAAGTTCTTCCCGTACCACTACGGCGCGACCTGGCCGCTCGCCGCGATGCTCGCCGCGCTCGGCCTCTGGAAGGCGTGGCAGCGCTGCGTGCGGCGCGGCGCGCTCGCGGCCGCGGCGCTCGGGGCGTTGCTCGTCGCCGCGGCGTTCGCGCGCTCCGCGACCAAGGATGTCGCCGACTTCTACGTCGATCGCTGCGCCGAGCGGCTCGCGCTGATCGCGTCGGGCGCGGAGGACCTGGGCCGGCTCGACCGCCTCGCGTCGGTCGCCGACGTCAACGCCGCGGCGAACCGCGCGGTCGCCGCGTGGGTGCGCGAGCGGGTCGCGCCGGAGAGGCCGATCTTCGTCTGGGGCTTCGAGCCGGTGATCTACGACCTCGCCGATCGCGCGCCGGCGACGCGTTACCTCTACAACGTCCCGCAGCGCGCGGTGTGGGCCCGGGAGCCGGCGCGCGACGCGCTGATGCGCGACCTCGCCGCGAGCCCGCCGGCCGCGATCGTGGTCGAGCGTCGCGACGTGTTCCCGTCGGTCACGGGCGACGGGCTCGACTCGCGCGACACGCTGGACGGGTTCCCCGCGCTCGCGGGGCTCCTCGCGGAGCGCTACGAGCTCGCGGTGATGATCGAGGATTTCGAGATCTACCTCGAGCGCTGAGCGCCGGCCGCGAGGGGCGAGCGCCGAGCGTGGGCGGCGAGCGCCGAGCGTGGGCGGCGAGCGCAGCGCGGGGCGCGCCCGCCAGGCCGCCCCGCGCGCCGCACGGGCTCAGGGGCAGCGAACGGTGTTGCGCGCGCCGGGGGTGGGCGCCGCGGCCCGGAAGAGGCGGCCGTCGCGGACGCCGTCGGCGCAGCGCTGGATCGACTGCGTCGACGACAGCGCGCCGGTATCGCCCTCGTCGGGTTGGACGCGCTCGGGCGCCTCGGGGTCGCTGGAGATCAGCGCGTTCAGGAGCTCCGCGTCGGCCGCGTGGCCGGCGCCGTAGACCACGGCGTCAATAAGGTGCGTGGCCGTGACCGGGGTGCCCGAGGGGAAAGCTGCGGGCAACGCCTGGTACAGGCCGGCCGCGTCCGCGCCGTTCTGGAGGTTGTTGGAGATGGCGACCGGGTCGAGGCGCACGGCGGGCTCAGGGGTCACAGCGGGGTTGCCGACGAGCAGGAGGCCGGCCGCGTTCGTCGTGCCGTTGAGCTCCACCGCCCGGTACGACGGATCACCCGAGACGCCGCCGTTGAAGAGCACGAGCGTGTAGCCGGCGAGGCTCACATTTCTCACGCCCGTGCTGATCTCGACGAACTCGCGATCGTCGTTCAGCGGCATCGTGGGCGTGTCCGCCTCGATCTCGTTGATTTGCAGCCGGATCACCGTCACCGGGAACGTCGAGCTCAGCGCGCCCGGCCGGTTCACCACGACGTCGCGCTCGCCGGGCTCCATGTCGCCCGAGAGTGCGGGGATCGTGATCTGCGTGTCGGAGTCGACCGTGAACGACTGCGTCCTGTAGCCCACGATGACCTGCGTCGCGCCGGTGAACCCCGTGCCCGTGAGCACGAGCGCGCCGCCGAGCGCGATGACCGGGTAGTCGACCGAGGTCACCGTGGCCGGCGCCCCGCAGGTCGGGCAGAAGCTGCCGCCGCAGTCGATGCCGGACTCGTCGCCGTTCAGGCGCCCGTCCGTGCAGCTGGGCTCCTGGCAGGCGTACTCGATGCACACCTCGCTCGGGCAGTCCGCGTCGACGAGGCACGGCACGCAGACGCCGAGCGGGTTGCACAGGCCGCCGTCGGCCAGCGAGCACACGGTGCCGACCGCGACCGGATCGTGCCGCGGGGAGCCATCGACGCACGCGTCGATCGTGCACTCGCTGCGGTCGTTGGGCACGTCGTCGTCCTGGTTCACCTCGACGACCGCGCCGTCGGCGTCGCAGACCCGCGTGGCGCAGTCGCCGTCCATCTGCATCTCCGCGGGCGTGCCCGCGTCCACGTTCGTGGTGACACACGTGCCGTCGAGGCACCTCGTCGTGGCGCACTCGCTCGCGGGCGCGGGGCACTCTGCATCCGCGGTACAGGCGGGGCCGCCGCTGCCGCTCGAGCCGCCGTCGCCGCCAGAGCCGCCGTCGCCGCCAGAGCCGCCGTCGCCGCCAGAGCCGCCGTCGCCGCCGCCACCGGAGCCGCTGGAGCTGGCAGCGCCGCCGCCGCCGTCGCCGCCGCCCGAGCTCGTGGAGCTGCTGGAGCTGGTCGCGCTGCCGTCGCCGCCGGAGCCGCCGTCGCCGCCGCCGGAGCTCGCGGAGCTGGTCGCGCTGCCGCCGCCGTCGTTGCCACCACCGCCGCCGTTGCCACCGCCGCCGGATGTGCCGGTGCTGCCGCCGTCGCCGCCGCTGCCACCGCCGCCGGATGTGCCGGTGCTGCCGCCGTCGCCGCCGCTGCCACCGCCGCCAGCGTCATTGCCGCCGTTGCCGGCGATGCCGCCACCCCCGCCCTGACCTCCTGCGCCTCCCGCCCCGCCGCCCTCGTCGATCAAGCTGCGATCGGGCATCGTGATCAACTCGCATCCCGATGTGGCCAGAAGCGAAAGGCTCAACGCGAGCGCGGATCCATATCGACTCGATCTCGATCTCATTGATCACCTGTGTGCAGGTTGGGCTGTGGGCGCTCCGACGTTCGACGCTCACGCCGCTGCCCCCTCGCCGAGGGACGAGCGGCCGGGCATCCTAGACGGACGGGACGCGCGATGAAAGCGCCACACCGGCCTCGGCCAGCCGCGCCGCCGGCCTCCGCCGTGTCGAGGGGCGGGGAGGCTGAAGGAGGGTCGATGTCTCCCCGCCTCGCGGGGAGCGCGCGCCGGCAAACGCGGCCGTTACCGGGGGGCGGGCGCCTCGACCGAGGTCGTCTCCTCGACATCCAGGCGGCGCCGCAGCGCAGCCCGGAGCACCAGATAGGCGAGGAAGCCGACGGGGCCGAAGAGCAGCGTCAGGACCAGACAGGGCACGACCAGCACGTGTGGTATCCGGAGCCGCGCGGCGTCGCGCACCTCCCATGCGCCCGTGAACAGATCGAAGACGAGGTAATGGATCCAGCCGACCAGCAGCACCTCCCTGCGCGCGAAGAGCTGCGCGACGTCGTGCAGCGAGCCGAACCCACCCTCGCCCTTGCCGAAGGTCGGCACGATCGCGATGAGGTACACGAGCGCCAGCGCCGCCGCGGTCCCCGTGGCGATGCGCTGCGTCCACCGCCAGCGAGGGGCGAAGGCGAGCAGCAGCCACCCGGGGAGGATCGCCGTGTTGCAGATCGAGAACACCGTCTCCAGGTCCATGGCTGCCGGCCAGGGTAGGTGAACCGCCCCGCGAGGGCAAAGGACGCGCGGCGGCGAGGGGGCATGGCAGGGGCGTATCGCCAGCACAAAGCCAGGAGTCGGACCGGCCGCCTCGGGCCCGCGACGAGGCGACATGTTTTCTCCTTTCGCCTCCCTCGCCTCCGGTGGCACCCTCCCGGTCGACCCGGCGCGGACCTGCGCGTCTTCACAAGGAGAGAACCTGATGCCGCTCGACCACTACATCACCCTGGGCCGGTCCGGCCTGCGCGTCAGCCCCTTCTGCCTCGGCGCCATGACCTTCGGCGAGGAGCTCGGCTGGGGGGCGAGCGTCGAGACGTCGAACGCGATCCTGGACCGCTTCATCGAGCGCGGCGGCAATTTCATCGACACGGCCAACGCGTACACGCGAGGCCACTCCGAGAAGATCATCGGGGATCACATCGGGCGCCACCCGAGCCGGCGCGACCGGGTGGTCATCGCCACCAAGTTCCTCTCCAACCTCTACCCCGGGGATCCGAACGGCGGGGGCGCGGGGCGCAAATCGCTCATCGCCGCGTGTGAGCAGTCGCTCCGGCGCCTCCAGACGGACTACATCGATCTCTACTGGATGCACTGCTGGGACCGCTTCACGCCGATCGACGAGACCATGGCGGCGCTCGACGACCTCGTCCGCTCCGGGAAGGTGCGGTACATCGGCTTCTCCGACACGCCGGCGTGGAAGGTCGTCGAGGCGCAGCTGACGGCCCGCTTCCGGGGGTGGCAGCCGCTCATCGCCCTCCAGATCGAGTATTCCCTCCTGGAGCGCACGGTCGAGGGAGAGCTCATCCCCATGGCGCTGGAGATGGGGCTCGGCGTCACGCCGTGGTCGCCGCTCAAGAGCGGCGCGCTCAGCGGGAAGTACACCCGGGAGAACGCCGGCAAGGTGAAGGCCGACCGGGGCGCCTGGGTGGAGAGCGCCCTCGGCGAGCGCACCTATACGATCGTGGACAAGCTCATCGCGATCGCCAAGGAGCTCGAGACCACGCCCGCCCGGGTGGCGCTCGCCTGGGTGCAGGGCCGGCCGGGGGTGAGCTCGACCATCCTCGGCGCCCGGTCGCTCCAGCAGCTCGACGACAACCTCGCCGCGCTCGACGTCAAGCTGCGGCCCGAGCACGTCGCGGCGCTCGACGAGGTCTCCCGCCCCACGCTGAACTTCCCCGCGGACTTCCTGAAGATGGCCGGGGTGTTCACCCACGGCGGCTCGGTCGTGAACGGCGAGGACTCGCCCGTGTGGCCGATGGCGCCCAGGAACGACAGCGAACGTTACTGATCTCCGGCCTGCTCGCTGGCGCGCGCGGCGCGGCCCCCTGGACCTCCGGCGGCGGGCGGCCGCGCTGCCGGTCCGGGCCGCGCTGCCGGTCCAGGCCGGGCGGACGGCTTCAGTTGATGGTCGGCGGGATCGCGACCTGGCACTCGTTGGCCGGCGTCATCCACTTGATGGCGTTCAGCCAGAAGCGCTCGACCTGGTAGTCCGGGTGGTCGACCCACTCGCTGTTGTACGTGATCCACTCGTCGCCCCAGACCAGCACCCGGCCTTTCCCGGACTCCAGGGCCTTCAGCACGTCGTGGCCGTCGCCCGTGGCCAGCGTCGTGCCTTCGCCGACGACCGGGTACCCGTTGTCCACGCCGACCTTCTCGATCCCTGCCACGACCGGGTGAGATCCGGCCCACTCGGAGATCGGGATCGTGGAGCCGCCGCTCTTCGGCAGGATCTGCTCCCGGTCGTAGCCGACCCCGAGCGGATCGAGCAGCGTGTTGACGTTCTCGCGCTCGTCCGGATCGCCGTAGCCGATCAGCGTCATGAGCCCGCCGCCGTTCTCGATCCACTGCGTGAGCGCCTCGACCTCGCTCGGCGAGTACCTGCGCCCGATGACGCTCACGTCCTGGATGATGATGACCTGGTGCTTGCTCAGCTCCTCGGGGGTGAGCTCGGCGTCGTTCAGATTGACGGCCCCGTTCGTGCTGCGCTGATTCAGCCAGGCGTCGAAGACGTCGCCCTGGCCCCACTCGCCGGGCTCGCCGAGCGTGGCGATGCGGATGCAGTCGCAGACGCCGTCCTGCCCGGCGTCGACATCGTCGATGATGCCGTTCCCGTCGTTGTCCACGCCGTCGCAGCGCTCCCCCGTGCCGGCGCCGGGGACGCCGCTCGCGGTGCTGTCGCCGCCGCCGACCCCCGGATCGAGGCCGCCGATGTCGTCTCCGCCGGTGCCGAGGTCGCCCCCCGGACCGCCGCCCTCTCCGCCAGTGCTGCTGGTGCTCCCGCCCGAGCACGCGGCCGCGTGCAGGGCGGCGCCGAGGCACGCGGCGTGGAGCAGACCTCGAGCCAGCTGTCGGACCGGAACCCAACCAAAAGACCAAGAGCAAGATCTTGAATTCATGGTTCTCTCCCCAGCGTTTCCGATTCGATGACGACGTCGCTCCCGAGCCGCCGTCAGCACCGACTCGAATCCTTCCATTGTCCGCACTGGCGCGTCGCTCCGCAATTCCAAAAGAGCGATCTTTGTATGACGTGATGATCGCAGAGCGTGTGCGTCTCTGTCCGACCCGAGCTGCGGTGTGCGCTCGCGCCATCACATCTCGTGTTTGTCGGCACGTCGCCCGCGGCATTCCTGCGCTCGGGCCGTTCCGGACGCCGCGCGCGATGTGGAGAGAGTTGTACAGGTACCTTGGACGAGATTGGCCTTGTGGTGCGACATCGCTCGAGATGCAGAGTAATTTTGAAGCTCGCGTCGACTCGAGACAGCGGCCGGTCGCGCGCGAGATGGGCAGTGGCCGCAAGATCCTGACGCGGGCGGCGAGCCGGCCGTCGGGCGCGCCGACAAGGTGGTGGAGGCGATCCCGCGGTGGCCGCTGCGCCGCCATGGTGCGCCATGGGGACATGGCCCAGCGCCGCGCGCGCGGCGCTGGGCGAGCCGCGCGCGGTGGAGGGCTGGGTGGGACGGCGCGCGTCGCGCTCGCCTGGCGTTCCGGCGCCGGGGCGCGGAGGGGACGGCAACGATCGATGGGCATCTAGGAAACTGCCGGCCGGCTCGGGTGTGATGTCAGCCAGGGACCGTCCTTGCCCACCTCCAACCTCGCCCCGTCGAACGTCGCCGACGTGCTCCGGCCGCTCTCCTGCGAGCAGCGGTCGGACGCGCCGTCGCACCCCGCGGCCGCCGGCGGGCCGGCCGAGGCCGCGCCGGCGTTGCGGTCGGCCGAGGCGGTCGAGGCGCTGTACCGCCGGCACCACCGGCTCGTGCACCGGCTGGCGCTCCGTTACGGCAAGGGGGATCTGGCGTGGGCCGAGGACGTCACGCAGGACGTCTTTCTCGATCTGTTCAAGGCGCTGCCCACCCTGACGGATCTCGACGATCTCGAGGGGTGGCTGTACCGGGCCACGACGAACCGCTGCTTCAACCGCCTCCGGCGCGAGCGTTTCCTCTCGCTCGCCCCGGTCCGCTGGCTGCTCGGCGAGGGCCAGCCGGAGCCCCGGCCGCCGGACGCGCTCGCCATCGCCCGCGACGACCTCCGCCGCGCCTTCGACGCGCTGAACGCGCTGCCGGTGAAGGAGCGGATCGCGTTCTCGATGTATCACCTCGACGGCAAGGAGCAGGAGGAGATCGGGCGCGTGCTCGGGCACTCGAAGGGGTACGTGTGCAAGCTCATCCAGCGGGCCGTGCAGCGGCTCGCGGGCGCCGGATGGAAGGTGGAGCATGGCGACGGCTGATCGCGACGACCTCGTCTCGCAGCTCCGGGCGCTGGACGAGCAGCTCGCCGGCGTGCCCCCGCGGCCGCGCCACGAGGCGCGCCTCCGCGCGCGCCTGCGCGAGGCGGCGGCGCCGGCGCGCCCCGCGCTGCGCGATGTGGTCGGGGGCGCGCGGCGGCCGATCGCGGCCGGCCTCGTCGCGTTCGCGGCGGTCGCGCTCTGCCTCGACGACGGCGCCCGGCGCGCGGCGGAGCGGTGGGGCGCGGCCGCGCGCCGGCTGACCGCGCCTGCCGAGCCGATCGCGGGCGAGCCCCCGGCCCCCCTCGATCCAGCGGAGCCGGAGGCCGTGCGCCCCAGCGCCCAGCCCCCGCCTGCGCCGGTGGCGCCCGCGCCGGCGCCGGATCGCCGCGCTCGTCCGCGCGACACGCGCCTGCGCCCCGAGGACCGGACGCCGGCGGAGCTCCCGGGCCCGGCGCGGGCGGCGCCGGCGAGCCCGCGCCGCGCGAGCGACGAGGTGTACCTGCCCGAGCGAAGGCCCGCGCCCGCGCCGCCTCGCGCCCCCGGCGAGCTCGGCCCGTCCGGCCGCCGAGAGCTGCCGCTCTTCCCGGCGGCCGGACGCGAGGCCCCCGCCGATGGCATCCGGGGACGCGCGGGCGGCGAGGAGCGCGCCGAGCGCGCGCCGGCGGAGGTGCTGGACGCCGATTGCACGGACGCCGCGTCGCTCATCGAGGAGGCGCGCGCCGCGTGCGAGGCGCAGGAGCGCGACGTCGCGGAGGTGGCTCTCCGGAGCCCCTGCGGCGAAGGCCTGTTCGCGCACGTCGAGTACCGCTGCGCCGAGCCCGAGCCCGCCGAGTGCTTCTCCGGCGCGGTCGGCGACCAGGTGACCTGCCACGACCCGGGCATGCTGAAGGAGGAGGCCAACGCGGTCTGCGTGGAGGCCGGGCAGAGCCTCGCCGATTTTCAGTACGTGCAAGGCGAGGGTGGATGTGAGTGGCGGATCGTCGAGGCGAAGTACACCTGCTGCCCGCCCTCCGGACCGCCGCCGCCTCCTCCTCCGTCACCCGAGCCGCCCGCAGACCCATCGATCGATCCGAGCTGCAAGACCGGTGTGGTGGGCGACGGCGTGACCTGCGAGGATCCAGGCGTGCTGAAGGACGAGGCCTATCAGCTCTGCGAGTCCGCGGGGCTCGACCTGGGCCAGTTCGACGCCTGGAGCACCGCCGCGTGCGGCGGATACGCGCTCGAGGCGAAGTTCACCTGCTGCCCGGAGGCGCCCGCTCCGTAAGGCGCGTGGCGAGCCGCGATGCGGTCTCCATGCAGCGGGCGGTCGACCCGCGGCGAGCGGTCCACGCAAAGCGCGCGCCGGCGTCCGCGGTCGTGATGGACTGACCCGCTCCTGGGCGCGGCGCAGAACGCAAAAAACGAATCGCGACCAGAAAACCGGAGCCCCCCACGCGGTTGGATCATGACGAACGACGACGCGGCGCCCAGAGACGGGGAGCGCGTCCAGGCCATCCCCGCGGCTCATGGCGGGGCAAAGGAGTCCTCATGCAATTCGCATATCGGTACATCTCTCTCCTCTCGATCGCCGGCTCCACGCTGCTCGCGGGTTGCTCGACAGAGGTCGATATCGATGACCCTCTCGTGACCAACGACGCCGAGCAGGGCGTCACCGTCGAGCCGGATGCCTGCAAGACCGGTGTGGTGGGCGACGGCGTGACCTGCGAGGATCCTGGCGTATTGAAGGACACGGCCAACGCGCTGTGTGTGGAGGCCGGGCTGTCGCTGTCCGATTTCCAGTACGACGCTTACGGCGAGGACGGGTGCGACTGGCGGACACGCGAGGCGAAATTCACCTGCTGCGCGTCGTCCGAGCCGCCGCCCGTCGATCCGCCGCCCGTCGAGCCGGGGCCCGATCCGAGCTGCAAGAGCGGCGTGGTGGGCGACGGCGTGACCTGCGAGGACCCGGGCGCGCTGAAGGACGAGGCCTATGCGATCTGCGTCGCCGCGGGGCTCGAGCTGGGCCTGTTCGACGCCTGGAGCGTCGTCGAGTGCGGGGGATACGCCATCGAGGCGAAATTCACCTGCTGCCCGAAGGCGCCCGCTCCGTAGCGGCGCGCCCGGCCGCGCAGGGCGCGCCCTCTCCGTCGCGCTCGGTCATCGCTGTTACTGCAATTATTCGATTCGCGCGCTGCTTTTTGCGCACGGCGGCACCGCGCGCCGCCGTGTGCCGGTGCCCATGTGGTATGTTCCGCCCCATGCGCACACGTTCCTTGGCTTTCACACTGCTCACGCTCGCGGCGACCCTCGCCGCCGGTTGCTCTGAATCTCCTGACGACGGAAACACCGGCGGCGCGGCGGGATCCGGCGGGCTGCCGAGCGCGAGCGGCTCGGGGGGCGGCGGCGCGAGCGGGAGCGGCGGCTCGATCACGGGCGGCACCAGTGCAGCCAGCGGCGGCACCGGCAGTGCGAGCGGCAGCGGCAGCACCACGGCAGGGACGGGCGGCGGCGGAGAGGGAGGTACCGGAGGCAGCGGCGGCACGGGCGGCACCCCGAACCCGGGCTCCGGGCTCGGCAGCGGCATCATGGAGGGCTCCGGCAGCTCGAGCGAGCGGTACGAAACGGCCCTCGTCTCGCGCAACGATACGCCGTATGTGCTCATCACCAACGGCTGGGGCCCCGGCTTCGACAGCCACTCCATCTCGTGGGAAGGCACGTCGTTCACGGTGCAGAGCATGAGCGGCACGGCCGGCTCGATGGGGCAGCCCGCTTCGTACCCGACCGTATTCTGCGGCCGCTACTCGGTGATGGAGGTGCCGGAGTGCGGCTTGCCGGCGCCGGTTACCTCCATCACGAGCCTGCGCACCGGCTGGCGCTGGGCCAAAAATGGCAACGACGCCGGCGAGTACAACGCCGCGTACGACATCTGGATGGGCAACGGCAGGCAGCTCCGCGGCTATCTCATGGTGTGGCTGCGCGATCCGCCGAGCTATCAGCCCGCCGGGCAGCCGAACCCCGCACACCAGGGCGTGACGGTCACGAACGTCCCCGGCACGTGGAACATCTGGAACGGCACGGTGAACGGCCTGCCGATCGTGAACTGGGTGCGCGCCGAGGGGAACGACAGCTCCGAGATCGAGTTCGACGTGATGGACTTCGTGCGCGACGCGGAGACGCGCGGCCTCAGCGTGCCCGGCGACCAGGTGAACGCGGTCGCCGTCGGGTTCGAGATCTGGGAGGGCCCGATCACGAACCTGCAGAGCCTCGACTTCTACGTCGACGTGAACTGAGCGCGCGCTTCGCGCCCCGAGTCAACACGCGCCGACGGGCTTCGGCAGCTCCGGCAAGAGTTCGCTCGGCAGAAAGCCGAGCCGGCCGCGCCGGGCGGGGCGCGCGGCCGGCCCCGACGCGCTGCGAGCCACGCCCTGACGGCCGTCGACGGGGGCGTCTACGCCGGCGGAGACGACGGTCGCGGGGCCCTCCTCGATACCGTCGCTACTACGCGCTCACCGACCCGATGTCCTTGGCGATGCGCTCGACGCTCTGCATCAGCGTCTTGATCTGATCGCCGACGACCGGACCCGCGTCCTCGACGAGCCCCTCGATCTGCTTGAGCACGGGCGGCAAGGCGTCCGGGGTGGCCTCGTGGGCGCGCTCGCCGCCGAGCTTCGCCTCGATGCGGCCGAGCTCGTCCTTCAGCTCGTTGAGCGCCTGGGCCACATGCTCCTTGTGCTGCACGTGTTCGTGGCGCGCGAGCTCATAGGCAATCGCGATGGCGCTCCGAACATCCCGCTGAACTTCCATCCGATCCATGCTTCTTCACCCGTGTCGTGGCTGGAGAGGGTTGGTCTCGAATGCGCGTTGGCGCAGGGTCGCACCCCGCAGGGAAAGCACCTTTCATGCCCCTGGCACAGCAGCGTCCCTGGCGGCCGAGCCGGAGGACGCCGGTTGCTCGGCGCCTCGCGCGCTGCGTGCGCCTGCGGTCGAAGCGCCCCACCTGTTGCAAATTGCCACGCACTGTCCCGGCGCTCTTGCCGGGAAACCCCGCGCCGCGCCGCGGTCGCTTCAGGGCTGGACGACCTCGAGGCCGCTGAACTCGATGGGAAAGGTGATGACGGTCGTGACCCCGCCCTTCGGGATGGGGAAGAGCATCTTCTCGAAGGCGCTCGCCACGCAAGCGTCGACCTGCGCGTTCTTCGCGGTCGACCTCACGACGTCGGCCTTGTTGACCTTGCCGGACGGCCCGATGGTCGCCTTCACGGTCACCTTCCCCATGAACTTCGGCGAGCCCTTGATGCCGATCTTGTAACACTCGTCGAACAGCTCGCCGTGTTTCTCCACGACGTCGCGGACGTCCGCCTCCGAGATGTTCCCGCCCAGCGTCCCGGTCGCGGTGCCCGTGCTGGGCCGCACGCTCCCGTGGCTCCCGCCCGCGGCCGGCTTCCCGGTGGCGTCGGTCGCGGCCGCCGCGGCCGGCTTCGTCTGGGGGACCTGCGCACCCGGCGGGGGCGCCTCGCCGGCTGCGGGCGTCGGCCCTGCCGCCGCCCCGGCGGGCGTGCCCGCGGGCGCCGGAGACGCCGCGCCCGCGGGCGCTGGGGACGCCGCGCCCGCGGGCGCCGGCGAGCCGGACTGCGCCGGCTCCGGGGGGGGCGGCGGCGTCGAAGCGCAGCCCCCGAGGAGCGCGATGAGCAGAAGCAGACCTGTTCGTCGAGAGCTCATGCCCGAAGCTAAAACCGGAATGTGGGCCCTTGTCCACGAGGATAGAGCCGCGTCCGCCGCTCAGCGCAGCCGCAGCACCTCGACCTGCTGCGCGCCGCCGCGGCCCGTGAGCTTCGGCGCGCGGCCGCTCAGCGACGCCCAGAACACCTCCGTCCCGGGCCGCTTCCGGATCGGCACCGGATCGGCGTAGAGGAAGCCCGCCCGCCAGCGCTGCGGCGCGATCGCCGTCGGCAGGCCCACCTCGCGGACGAGCGGATCCGCCATCGTCGTGGACAGCGGGGCGCGCTCGACGACCCGCGAGCGCACCACGAGCGCCACGTCGGCCGGGAGCGGCCCGCCCGCCCGCACGACGATCGTGAGCAACGGCCGCGCGCCGTCCTGGAACGTCGTCCCGACGAGCTCCGTGCCGTCGTCGAACCGCACCCCGAGCGGCGTGAGCGCCGCGTCGATCGCCGCCCGGAGCGCCGCCGCGCGCGCGGAGTCGCCCGCGGCCAGCGCGATGTTGTGCGCGATCCGCTTCTGATTCAGCGTCTCCGGCGCCGCGCCCGGCGGCTCCGCCGGCTGCCCGAAGTGTGTGCGGAGCTCCCACGTGAGGAACGGGTCCGGCACGATCTCGCGCTCGGGCTCGGTGCCCGAGATGAAGTACCAGGCGAACGGCCCCGGCTCGCGCTCGCGGAACGAGAACGCCTCGATGCCGCGCTCCGGCGTCGCGGCCGGCTTCGCCCCGAGCCCCGCGCCGATCGCCCAGAACGGGCCCACCGCGGTGACGTCGAAGCGCCGCGCGAGGCTCGCCTGCTCCCTGTCGGGCATGAAACGCGTGTCGGCGAGGTAGGCGCCGCGCGGCGGCTCGCCCCGCGGCGCGGGCCGGACCGGCGCCACCACGCGGCCGCCGAGCGCCCAGACCTGCGCCCAGGTGGCCTTCATCCCCTCGTGCATCTCGACGCGCGCGCCCGCGGCGAGCCTCGGCGCGAGCCAGCGCAGGAAGGCCGTCTTGGCGCCATCCGAGTGGATGAGGTGCCCGCGCTCGTTGAAGCGCCCGCCCGTCTCGCGCGCGTAGCGCAGGGCCGGGATCCCGTCGCGGAGGATCGCGGCGAGCGGGACGAGCCAGAGCCCGAGCGCCGCGAGCGCCGGCCACGCGGCGGGCAGGGGGCCGGCGAGCAGGCCGCGCCGGGCGGCGGCGCGCTCGAGCAGCGCCGCGCCGCTCTCGACGAGGGCGGCGGCGGCGAGGGCGAAGTACGCGCCGAAGTAGTGCGGCCAGAAGATGTGGATGTCCGCGCCCTGGCGGAAGACGACGTACTGCACGGTCGCGGTCGCGAGGTAGATCAGCGGCAGCACGTCGTGCTCGCGCCGGAGCAGGGCGAGCCGCGCGGCGCAGACGATCGCGGCGAGCTTGCCGGCGGCGACGGCGATCGGCGTGAACGAGAGCTCGATCCAGTAACGCCGGCTCGCGAGCACCTGGCGGAGCGGCTCCACGTTGCCCGAGGAGCGGAACCGGTAGCTCGCGAGCAGATCGTCGAGCTTGCCGCTCCGGTGGAAGAGGAAGGCGTAGAGCGCGACGGTCAGCGCGGCCGCGAGGGCCGTGAGCGCCCACCACAGCGCGGCGGTGCGCCCGTCGGTCGGGCCGGGGCCGAAGGCGCGCCGCGGGAGGACCCAGGCCCTGAGCGCCACGAACGCGAGCAGCCCCCCGGTGAGCACGAACGCCGGCCAGTCGGCGTTCATCCCGAGCGCGAGCCCGAGCACGCTCGCCGCGAGGTAGCGGCGCCGGGAGGTCTGCGTGAGCCGGACGTAGCCCCAGAGGCCGAGCAGCGTCCACGCCATGACCGGGACCTCGAGCGCGTTGAAGTTCGCGAACGAGAGCGTGATCGGCAGGACGACGAACGCCGCCGCGGCCGCAGCGCCCGCCGCGGGGCGGTAGACGCTCCGGCCGATCGCGTAGAGCAGGGGCGGCGTCGCGGCGCTCAGCAGGACGGCGGGCAGGCGGCAGATGACGTCGTGCCGGCCGAAGATCTCCAGGAACGCGGCGGTCGTCCAGAAGATCCCCCACGGGTGGTGGCAGTAGTACATGTCCGGCGTCGGCCGGGCGGCGGTGTACTCCCAGACGGGGCCGAGGATCTTCCAGCGGAGCATGTTCTCCGCGATGATCCCGACGCTCGCCGACGACGCGTAATGGCCGGCGAGGAGGGGGCCGAACATCTCCCACGCCGCCGCGAGCGTGAACCACGCCGTGGCGACGGCGGCGACGGCGAGCGCCGCGCGGCGCTCGAGGCGGGAGGCGGCGGGGAGGCCGTGCGCGTCGAGCGGGCGGGGAGGAGGGCGGGGCGGCAGCAAGGCGCGCGCAGGCTATCGCCGATCGCGGGGGCGGGGAGGGGTTTTGGGGGGCGGAGGGCGAGGGGCGAGGGGCGGATCCGCTGGAGTCGGCGGCTAGTTCCGCGTGTCAGGAATCCCGCCAGAAGAACCGGCCGGAGAGGAGCGGTCGCTAAAAAGCTTAGCGGTTGCGGGATCTTCCGGCGGCTTCACCGCCGAGGGCGGCTCCGACGTGGCCCAACGCGGGCCCAACGGACCGCCCCCCGCCGCCGCGTCGGTCGCCCTCGAGGGGACCGCGGCATCATCGGTCGGGCGCTCGGTCCGATAAGACACGCTGCTTCGGTGGACATAGAGCGGAACAGGCCCGAAGCGCGCGCACGACATCGGGTGAGAGTGCCTAGGCGCGTCGGTCATCCGTCTTGTTTTCGGCGTGGATCGCAGGCATGGGCGTACCAAGGAATGATCGGGCCGACGTTATGCAGCGCGCCCTGGGGACCACGACGGGCATCGCGACGAAGTGGGCGCGCAACGCTTCCTACTGGCGGCATCGAACCTGCTCGGGTTCCCGGGTTCCAAGAAGAAGCGAGTTTGGCCCGGTCAGTTGAGCTGGTACACCTGTAGCGAAAAGTGCCGCTGTCACATGACGCATCAGGGCTACATGTCGAGCCTAGCGTCAACATGGGATAAGCGTCCCTTGTGCCGAATTCTGTCGTAGATCGGCGCGACCGGCGTCCAGAGTGTCCTGGGGCATCGGTGCGATTTGCCGATCGTACATTTGACGATAAGGTGACCGCTGCACGAACACCGTCCCGCGCGGCGGTCACCGGGTGGGCAGACTCGCTCCGTTCCCGCCTGCTCAGCCGCGATCACGTCCCTCCTCGCGGCGGCGCTCTCGGCAGTAGCCGCCGGCGCGTCGACGCCCCGCGCCAGCGCGGAGGCGGAGATCCTGGCCATCGAGGCGACGAACGAATTCGTGGCGCCGGAGCGGGTCGATCAGCGCACGGTGAGGGATCTGGCCTCCATCCGCGCCGCGCACCCGGCCGTGAGGGCCATCCGGGTGAGCCCGAGCTTGTTGAACAGCCTGCTTGTCCGGCTGAGCGAGGACGCGCGCGAGGCCGCGCGGAGAAATAACGCCGTCGCGTGTCTGAACCAGGTGTATCACGCGGCGATCGAGCCCACCGCGTGGCGGTGAACGTGTAGGAGAGCGCCGCCGAGCGGGCGCTACGGGTCTGGCCTCGCGAGCGCATCGGCCGTAGCGCGGTACCTGGCTCGGCTGGTCGACACGGTTCGTAGCGCGGTACCTGGCTCGGCTGGTCGGCACGGACCAGCACCGTCGGGTGCTCCTTGGGCTGCGGCCGCAACGCGCCGTGCGCGCCGCTGGCCTTGAGGCTTGACGTCTCCGAAGCGTTTTGATTTCCTCTCTCCCTCATGCGGGCGCCGCCCTTCGACGGGGCGACAGATCCGCACACCAACGGCTGTTCACGCTCGACTGGGTCTGTCATCCGAGCGCTCCAGTTTTCAGGTTTCAGGCCGACTGCTCCGGGAGCAGTCGGCCTCGCTTGTCCACATGCCCCTCGGATCGGCTACCGCTCGATTGAGCGAGAAGAGCAACGCTCGCGCAGCTCCTCAAGGGAGGGTCTATCATGTCACGTTCCATTTATGCTCGCCTGCATCGCCGCTTTGGCCAGCGCTCCTCCGGCGCCGAACACCACCGCAGGGTGCGCCGTGCGATTGACAAGCTCAAGCACAAGTTCAACGTCGAGCGCCTGGAGCCGAACGGCCGCGCGCGGAATCCGAAGGGCCGCGTCCTCGTGGTGGGTGGGGGATTCGGCGGCCTGTCCGCGGCCTATCTGCTCTCGAACTGGTTCGACGTGACGGTGCTCGAGGCGAGCGGTCGCCTCGGCGGGCGTGTCCACAGCCGCGACGATTTCACGCCGGGGAGGACGATCGAGTTCGGCGCCGAGCTGATCGGGTGGAATCACCCGCTCTGGCTCCATTTCGCGGAGCGCTTCGGGCTCGGCCTGAGCATGCTCACGGACGAGAGCAGCTTCTCCGCGATGGGGATGGAGTCGCCGCTGTACCTCAACGGTCGCCTGCTCGACAACGACACCGCCGAGCAGGTCTATAACGAGATGACGGAGGCGTTCAAATCCATCGAGAAGGACGCGAAGCGCATCGAGGAGCCGTACAAACCGTGGCGCGCGCCGAACGCGCGCGAGCTCGACGCGACGTCGCTCTCGGACTGGCTCGAGAAGGTCAAAGCGTCGGCGCTGACGAAGGCCGCGATCCAGGCGCAGTTCGAGAACAACAACGGCGTGCCCTTGAGCCGCCAGAGCTATCTCGGCGCCGTGGCCGCGGTGGCAGGCTCCGCGCTCTGGTATGACGACAAGCTCGATGCCTACTGGGAGGACTCGGAGGTCGCGCGCTGTTCCGCGGGCAACCAGGGCCTCGCGATCGAGCTCGGAAACCGGATCGGCGCGAGCTCGGGGTGCGGCGTCCGGCTGAACGCGCCGGTGCGCGCGGTCACGATCCGGGACGGCGGGGTGGAGGTCGAGGCCGACGGCCTGGGCCGGATCGAGGCTGATTTCGTCATCTTCGCCGTGCCCCCGACGATGTGGCCGACGATCCGGGTGACGCCGGAGATCACGTTCGCGCCGCAGCTCGGCAAGGTCGTCAAGTATTTCAGCAACGTACGCAGCCGCTTCTGGTACGGGGACCGGCGGGCGCCGACCGCGCTCGACGACGCGTTCGGGATGACGTGGGAGGGCACGGACAACCAGATCGGCGGCGCGGGCTTCACGCTGAGCGTGTTCGCTGGATCCAAGGCGGCGGAGGCCGCCATCGCGGCGCCCGACGCGCGCGCGTTCTACGACGAGCGCATCGGCGCGGTCTACCCGTCGTACCGGCAGAACCTCGAGAAGTCGGAGCTCATGAACTGGGAAGCCGCCGAGTGGACGCGCGGGGGATACTCGGTTCCGGCGCCGAACCAGGTGACCACCGTCGGCAAGCTGGTGAACAAGCCCTTCCACGAGCGCCTGTTCTTCGCGGGCGAGCACGTGTGCATCCCCTACTTCGGGTACATGGAGGGCGCGCTCGAGTCGGGCCTCCTCGCGGCGCGTCGCGTGCTGAAGAAGGCGGCCATCGAGCTGCCGGCCGACTGAGGCGAAGGACCGCGCCGGCGCCCGGGGTGGCGATCATCGACGTCACGGGCGTGCCGCACATCGACACGGCCTCGGCCAGCACCCTCCTGCAGGTGGCGCGGGCGGCCCGGCTGCTCGGGGCGCAGTTCGTCCTGACGGGCATCCGGCCCGAGGTGTCCCGGGCCATCGTCGGCCTCGACGTCGAGTTCGGCGGCATCGTGGTCCGGCGCGATCTTCAGCGCGGAATCGCGTTCGCGACCGCGGCGGGCTCGCCGGCGGCTTGACGCTGCCTGTCGAGGGGGCTGCTGCTCCGCAGCCCCCGGGCAGACGAGGTGCTAGCCGACTATTCGATACGTCTTTCAACATCGACGCGGCGGGTCTGCTAGACCTCGCCGAGACGAGGGAGGTGCGGGCGCGTGCACCTCGATGGCTCGCGCCATGCCTCGAGTCGCGACGCTTGCCACCCGGTTCCAGGCGAGCTGAAGCGCCCTGTCCACGAGGCGCGGCGCCGCGCGGAGCTCCATCGCCGCGTCGTAGACGACGCGCGTGCCTGTGCCCTCGTCGACGAACGAGATCTCGTCGCGATATCGCAGAAGGCGCGTGGCTCCCTCGATGACGAGGCGGCCTGGCCGCTCGTATCCCACGATCTCATATGGCATGTGGAACTCCCGGCCCAGGAAGGAGCCCACCATCAGAAACCGGGTGCCGAGCCCGACAGGGCCAGGCGTGAGCTTTTCCACCGAGGAGGCTTGCGGATCCCAGAGCGGCGCGTGCCGTAGATCGCTCATGAAATCGAACGTCTGCTCGACGCGGACGCAGGCGTGGAGCGTGGAGCGCGTGCGCGCCATCAGCTCACCCGCTGGGCGAGTGGATTCGCGAAAAGCGCCGGGTTCTGTTGCCGCGACCGGAAGAGATCGAGGATGAAGTTGAGCCGATCACCGAGGTCAGCCCAATCGCTGGCGCCGCTCCCCGCGAGGCTGTCGGGCGTGCGGTCCCACGCGAGCACGTCGTCGAGCAGCGCCCGGAAGTGTTGATCGGTCGTGTCGAAGACCCGAAGGTGCTCGGGGAACATGGCTCCGTCGTCGAGGGGTAACACGTCCTTCCCCACCGCGAAGACATCGTCAGCGAGCGGTAACGCCAGCACGAAGCGGGTGCTGAACGCGTACGCAAGCCGGCCGTCGCGCACCTGACGGAGGAAGATCCGCGCCTCCTCGGCGAGCTCGGCGGTCTCCGTGAGCCCTGGCCATCGCGAGACGGTGCGCCGCATGAGCTCTGCCCCGCCGAGGGCAGAGACCTTCGCCCGCGCCGGTCGTGTAAGGTCGGCCAGACCGAAGAGCGGCGTGAGCGCGAGCCGCGCCGCGCGGTTTACGAGCTGGAATGAGAGCATCTCGTCGATCATCGGATCGAGGCGCGTCTGTTCGTGGAGGCCAACCGCTGCGTTCGCGACGAACGTGCGCTCCGCGCGAGCGTCGGGATCGCGCTCATACGCGGCGATGAAATACTGCTCGAAGGCAGAGCAGAGCAGCGCCTGGCCACCTTCCCGCAGGGGCCGAGGATCGAGGCGGAGCACCTCTTTCACGAGGTCGCGGAGGCTATTGCCCCCGCGGGCCGCGAGCTTCGAGACCGACGCGCGCTCTGCCTCGGACGCTCGAGTCATGTAGTGCGTGAAGTCGCGGAAAACAGGCGCTATGTCCGCATAGACCAACTGGTTGCCACGCGCGACCGCGCGGCCGACACGGGAGACAATCGCGGCGGGCATCATGGCCCGCAAGGGGAACTGCTCGCCCCGGATGCAGCGCCCGGCGAGCTCCGAGGCCCACGACGCGAACCCCACCCAGCTCAGGTTCGGCCCGAGATACGGGCGCATCTGCTCATCGAGCAGGTGATAGCTGTAGGTAATGAGATAGTTGCGGAACGTATCGTCGCTGAGCGCCGCGATCTCCTCGACGGAGAGGGCCTGTGTAAGGCGCCCGAGCGTGTCGAGGGAGACCGTCGAATCCAAGAGCACACGAGAGCCTCGCGGTAGTTTGTTCATCTTCCTTCTCCTTGCACGAGCGCGCGCCCTCGGGGCACGCGGCGAACTCAGAGCCTTGTTCGTCACCTTAGGTGGACGCGGCGGCGCGGCGTTGCCGTGCGTGCGGCGCCGTCGGAAACGTTTGTGGCAGGTGCTTCACGAGCCTACGAAGCGTCGTTCCGGACCCTCGCGGTCTCTTGCCCCCCGCGGCCGTCCCCGATCTCACTCCCAGTTCCCCTGGTCCCCGGCCTCTCCGCGGTCACGCATCGGGCTCCCCCCCCGAGAATACGGTGACCTAGTCTACTTTTTGTGTAGTACCTGGTGTAATCGCAGAGATCAAGTAAAAACGATTGTCAGTGAGACGCAGACCCAGTGGGGCGTCCTGCGACAAAGAACTCCAGCCACACTCCTCTGCCAGCGTGGTGAGGATGGCGGCGCGCTCCGGGAGTTCTTCGATCTCCGTCGTCGACTTGTGCATCGCGGCCGTCGCCGACGTACGCCTGGACGCGAGCTGTGCCCTTCCTCTTCGTGCGTGCTGCCGGCGGCGTCTTCCTCACTACTGCCTTCTTTCGTGCCGCCGCCAGCGCCGCCCAGATCGCTGAACCTGTTGACGCTGGGCGCGCCACGCCCGCTGCCGCGGACCGGGTTCGTCCAACAGGACGTTTGTTCGAACGCAATTGGCTGCAAGTCGCCTGCGTTCGAACAAACGCCTATTGCTGCGGGAGGCCGACAGGTCGCCCGTGGCCTGGACGATGTTCGAATCTCGATCGCCCATACAGCTCGGATCCATGCTGCGCAGCTCGATCGCCGTTCCAGCGACAGATCCTCACTCTGAACGTTGAGTCCCAGGAGAAGCAGCCGTCGCGGTCCGTCGCTTCCCGCTCTCCCCCCCTCGACCCCCTCGCCCCACCGGCAGCCGGGCATGTCGCTTCGGCCACCAGCCCCGCCGTCACGACGACGGCGTGTAGGATCTCCAGGGAGGAGATCGCGCTCCTCCAGACATCACAGCGTGGCGAACGCGTGGGTCACCAAAGCCCGCGCTTCGAGATGTGCGCCCGCCGCGTCGCGTGGCGCAGTAGTATGAACGTTTTCTGTATGAGATAACCGAGCCCGCCGCGTGGATGGGGCGGCTCGATCTCGCTGAAGACCGGCGCGGCCGCCGCGGCCCAGGTGTCGAGGGCGTTGACATAAAGAGGTCCTCGGTCGATGATGGGTAGTTGCTGAAACGCCGTCGCTGTACTTTCCACGGAGAACGGAAGAATGAAGACGAACCTGCTCCGACGTCGCTTTCTCTCCCTCCTGCCAGCCGCCGGAGCGAGCCTGTGGTTCCCCAGGTGCGAAGAGAAGACCGGACAAGCGCCGGTCGGCATCCCCGCCAAGGTGCTCGTCCTGGGCGGCGGGCTCGCCGGGCTCACGGCCGCATACGAGCTCATGAAAATGGGGATCGATGTGAAGCTCCTCGAGGCGCAGGCGAAGGTCGGCGGGAGGGTGCGCACGCTCCGGCAGGGCTTCGACGAGGGTCAATATGCCGAGCTCGGCGCGGTGCGTATCCCCAACATACACAACCACACCCTCGGTTATGCCGCAGAGCTCGGCCTCGATCTCTGCGAGTTCACGCCTGGCGAGCCTCTCTACTACCTGAAGGGCAATCGATTCAAGCACGTCGAGGGCGCGCCCTGGCCGCTCGATCTCACGCCAGCAGAGCAGGCGAAGGGCCTTGGTGCGATGTTCGATTACGCCGGTCCCGCGCTCGGCGAGATCGGCAGCATCGCGGACGGGACCTTCCCCACCGCTGCTGCGCTGATGAAATACGACCCCATCACGATGACGGAGCTCTTCACCCAGGCCGGCGCGACGGAGGACTGGCTCCGGCTCATGAGGGCGGACAGCGGCACGATAGGCGATCGCATCAGCGCGCTGGCGGCGCTCGGGGAGTTCAGCCTGCTCGGCGGCTGGAACAAGACCTCCGCGATCCGAGGCGGTAACGACCAGATCCCGGCGGGGCTGGCGCTGAAGCTCGGCGATCGGGTGCTGCTCGAGCGGGTGGTGAAGCGGATCGAGCACAGCAGCGCGGGTGTCAAGGTCTATGCAGATCACAAGGGTAGCTCGGAGTCGAGCGAGGCCACCCACCTGGTCATCGCCATCCCGTTCACTCTGCTCCGGAAGGTCGAGATCGTGCCGGAGTTCCCGGCCGACAAGATGCGGGCGATCCGCGAGATAGGGCTTCTCAACGCCGCGCGCGCGTACGTGCAGACCGGCACCCGCTTCTGGGAGGCGGAGGGGCTCGGCGGGCTGAACATGGTCAAGACCGACACGGGGGTTGAGCGGGTATGGGACTTCAGCAACATCCAGGACGGGCCGACCGGGATGCTGATGGCGTACCTCCAGGGCGACAACGCCGACGCGTTCGCCGCTCTCCCGGCAGATCGGCGCCGCGGCGCGCTCCTCGGGTGGATTGAGCCGATCTTCCCCGAGATCAAGGCCGAGACGGTGGCTTTCCACGAGCACGTCTGGGCGGAGGACCCGTGGGCAGGCGGGGGATGGACTGCCCTCCCACCGGACCAGTTCTGGGCCTTCGCCGTGAGCCGGCGGGTCGAGGGGCGCGTCCACTTCGCAGGCGAGCACACCTCGCATGAGTTTGGCTGGATGCAGGGCGCCATCGAATCAGGCAAGCGCGCGGTGGCCGAGATCGCCGGAGCGTAGAGGCGGCGAGCCCTCAGGACCACTGCGCGCGAGATTGCGGGCCCAACGCCGGCATGCAGATATGCGGGCGCCGGTGGGAGGTCGTTGCGCAGCATCCACAGGTGCGCTCGATCGATGCGATCCGTGGGATCTGGCCTCCCCTCGGCGCGGGCGCTCGCCTCGAGCTGGTAGCTCGCCATCAGGGCATCGTTCGCCTCGCCATAGGACTGGCGCAGCGTCCGCAGGGCGACGCCCGCGCGGCTGCCGCGTACCCTCACCTGGAGCGCGGACAGGATGCGCCATTTGCGGCTCTCCGAGGGATCGCTCGCGCTCGAGAAGCTGTACGTCCACGCGAGGTCCATGTGGCCAATCACGGCGAGCGGCCCCTCCGGGTTGGCCAGCGCCGCCCGGGGCATAGCGGCCACGAACGGGCGATGGCCGCGCGCCCGCAGGCTTTGCAGCACCACCTCGGCCTTGCCGCCGTGGGCGCCTTCCCACGCGATCTGCGAGAGCCAGGCGTGGTACGCGCTCGCGCTCGGTGTCCCCGCGCCGAAGCAGGCCAAGCAGAACCACAAGCCGCCCGGCAGGAACCGCTGCCCCCGCAACCGCTCGGCGTCGAGCACCTCGCCGCGGCCGAGCAGGAGCGCTCCCTGGCGCTGCTGCTGCTCCTCCTCGGAGCGGAAACCGCGGCGGGGCGGCCCGACGCCGTGGCTGACGGACAGCAGCACCGACGGCCGCCCGGAGGCGCCCGCGGCGAGCAGCTCGTCGGTGGTCTCCGCGTCGATGTCGCGCACAGAGGCCACGCGGAAGCGCCCCTTGTACTTGCCCTCCTGACAAGCTCGCCTGCGACGACCACAGCGTTGCCCTCCGCCAAGCCGGTGAAGAGCTGCTTGGCCTCTGCGCGGCCATCCTCGTCCAAGCAGCGACCACGAGGGCGCACCTGCACCTCGGCGGCGGGTCCACCGCGCAAATAACGGCGGACCGTGTTGCCAGCCACGCCGAGCTCCGCGGCGCTCCGTTTGGACCCCCACCCTCGGGCCGCGAGCTCGCGAATCTGCCGGATAACGTCCGGCTCGATCATCTCTTGCACCTCCGAACCGAGAGGTGCCACGTCCAAGTCCCTGATTTCCATGCCGTTTCCTCCGCTCTGACGCGAGGGAGAGGGGTCAGTTTTACTGTCGCGCGGGGGTCATTTCTACTGACGCTCTACAGCTACAGCGAGACCATCCGCGCCCGCATGCAGACCAACACCCACCCGCCCACCGTCGGCGAGTGCGAGTGACCCGCCCCGGGGCGTTGCATCCGCACAACGGATGTTGACGATTCCGCCACACCGCCTGCCGCTCCGGCCGGCGTTGCACCCGCTCAACAGGTGTTGGCGATCCCGCAACAACCCCCGCCGCCATCAGGCGCGCTGCGGCTGACCGGCCTGCTGGACACGGCGGCGAAGCTCGGCCTGCTCCGGCATGGGCAAGAGGCCGCCGCGGCGCGGGAACGGTATGGCCACCGGCCGTTCCCGCGAACGGCCGGGCTCACCTCATGCCTTTTCGAAATGACCGATCTTTTTTGTATCGTCGTCCACCACGAATTTCCATCCAGCGGGCGGGGTGGGCATTCCGCCGCCGAAATGAAGCGTCGCCGTCTCGACGTTCGAGAATGTGGCAGCGCCGAAATTGGCGTTGGACACATCGCAGAACTTGATTCTGCCGCCATTGAAGGTCGCTCCGGAGAAATCGGCGCCGGTGAAGTTGGTGTCTTTGGACCCCATCTCCGCCCACTGATCGAAATCCACCTGCGTGAATTTGACATTGGTGAATTTGGAAGAGGTGAAATCGCAACCCCAGACGGTGAGGGTATCGAAGGTGGCGCCGGTGAAATCGCAGTTCGATAGATTACATAGGTTGAAGGTGAACTGGTTCTGACTGGCGTCGCCGATCTTGGCGCCGGTGAACGAAGCGCCGGCGAACGAAGCGAAGCTGATCTGATAGGCGAACACGATGGTGGCGCCGTCAAACTTGCAATTGTCGAATACAGATTTGTGCAGGGGGTACAGGTCGCTGCCCTCGAGCTTGGTGTTGCTGAGGTTGGAGGCCTTGCCGCGGTCGGTGTTGCCCAGGCTCCAACGGCTCATCTTCCAGTTGTCGAGGTCCATGCCGCTGAGGTCGAAGGGACCCACGGCCGTCGACGCCAGCACGTCGATCTCGCACTGGGAGATGACGTTGTTCGACGCGTCCAGCCAGTACAGGGTGTTCTTGCCGACGTTGAAATAGAAATCCGATGGCTGCCCGGGCGGGGGGTTCGAGTTGTTCAGATAGAACCGAGCCCCCAGGGGCGGGTAGACTGGCTGGTTTTCGCCGTCCAGGACGACCCAGTCGAGAGGCACCGGCAACTGACCGCCGCTGATGACACTCTCGTCCTGGACGCCGACAACGTAGGTGCTGGAGCTGTTGACTCCGAAGCGGTATTTGCTCGCGCTGGGGTCGTTGGAAATGAACTCCACGGTCAACGTGTACGGCCCGAACGCCGTGAACCATGCCGACGCCTTGTCCTGGTTCGTCTCGAAGTGCACTTCCAGGCGGGCGACGCTGGTCGAGCTGACGCTGAGCTGCGAGATCTTCACGTCCAGCGTATCCCCCTCGTTCATAGCGAAGTCGGTCGCCTGCCATGTGTCGTCTTGCTGTTTGCTGAAGCGGATGCCTCCCGCGTCGATTCTGACCCCGTCGCCGTTGATGACACCGGAGAGGGGGACGGAGTTGTTCTGGTCGTCGAACCCCTTGAAGCTGAGCGTGAGCGTGGTCTTGGCGATCGATGCGAGGGCCAGGAGCTCACTGTGGAGGGTGTTGTAGCAAGGCACCTGGGTGCCGCCGGGCTCGGTCAAGATCACGACGGCGGGGGGCCCGGCGAAGGCCGTCAGCGAGGCCCGCGGGTCCGTCAGCTGGAAGGTGAGGGAGCCCTGGCCGCTGATGAACCTACCGTCGCTCTTCAACTGGGGGTGTACCGTGGTGGCCGGCGGCGGGGCGCCCTCCGCCGGAGTGACGGTCAGGCCGATGGACTGCGAGGGGCCGCTGTGGGGGACGGTGAAGGGGGCTTCTCCCTTCCAGGTGAGGGCGCCGGTTTCGCCGCTGCCGGTCCATTTCCAGCTGGAGATGATGTCGGTGCCGATCTTCCAGCCCGAGGGCAGGTCCGCGATCACCAGCTGGTCGCCGGAATTGAGCTTAACGTCGGCCTTACCCCCGATCTGGAGGGTGAGCCCGCCGTGGGTTCCGCCGGTGGGCGGCATGTAACCCTGGTCGGGCAACCAGACAGTGTTCAGAGACGGAAGCTTGGCCATGGGAAAACTCCTTTTAATCAGCAAGTGGACAGAGCAATGATCGGTGGAGAAGTACGCGCGGGCGAGGCCGTCATGCGAAAGGCTGGGCGGCCGCCTTGCGATCGGGGTCGGACCACGCGGCGATCGGCACGGGATCCGACAGCAGCGGTTGCACGGGGATCTGCCGGGTCTTATCCGGGGTGGGCCGCCCGCCGTAGAGGCGGTAGCCGCACGTGCCGGGCTTCATGGAGGCGTTGGCGTCGCTCGGCGCGGTGGTGCCCCAGTGAGCGGCGGCGATGTTGCCCTGGAGCGCCTCGACCACCACCTTCGAGGTCGCGGCGGTGCCGGCGGTGCCGGTGGGGACGACGCCGTTGGGCCCGGAGAGCGTCACGTCCAACGTACCCTGAGCAGAGCCGATGCCCATGGGCAAGATGCCGATGTCCGGCGTGTCAGGGGTGAGCGTCATCGAGGCGACCTGGGAGGCTTGCGTCACCGGGATGCTGCTCTGGATGGTGATGCTGAAATCAGTGCCGTTGACCACCCAGTCGGGGTCACCGTTGCCCTTGTTCTGGGTGAGGTCCGCGATAAGCCCCGTGGTCATCTTGGCGGTGAGCAGGGCGCTGTTCGAATTGTCTTCCGACGCGTCCCCCGGCAAGAGCTTGCGGAAGTCATCCCAACCAAGCAGCGAGGGAGCTTCGGGCGAGCCGCCGAAGCTGATGGTCAACGAGATGACGGACAGGTGGATACGCGCGCGGCCGTGGAACGGAGGGCCGGCGACGTTCAGCGAGGCGCCGACGTGGAAGTGAAACTTGTGGTGGACGAAGGCGATCTTGAGCGTGAAGCTCACGTCCAGCGACATCGTGAAGCTCGCCTGGTACTTGAAGGGCTTCCACTGCATGAGCAGGTCCACGTCGGTCGTGAACGACGCGGCGAAGATGTCGGCGTCCCACGTGGCTTGCAGGGAGCCGCCTGCCATCATGGCCGCCGGGGTCAGCGCGTAGTAGGCGTCGCCCTTGATGGACGTGTGAGAGTCCACCGACCAGCTTATCTCCAGGCGGTCCACCGCCGGGTAGCCGCGCGAAGCATAATCGAACGTCGGCGCATAGCCGCCGAACGTCTTCACGAAGTCGCCTGACGAGGTATCGAGGACGTAGGCGAAGCCGCCGGAGATGTGGCAGTCGGGCGAGAGCACGAACGAGCTCTTGGTCAATCCGCCGAACACCTCGAGCGCGCCCTTCAGGGGCGAGTACGTGGCCTCGACGTCGATCTGGGCATAAGCGATGCGCTCCTGGCTGTTCGGGGGGATCGAGAGCTCGGCCTGGCCCAGAATGGCGAACTGCAGGTCGTGGCCGAAGATCGCCGTCAGCAAGACGGTGGCCTGCAACAGCTCGAACGATCCCACCCCCAGGCCGATGGCGATCCAGTTCTCGCCGGCGTCGGGCTGCACGATCTTTACGAGCTTGTCCAGAGAGGGGGACTTCTCGGTGCCGTCGGCGACTTGCAGCAGGTAGAAGTCGAGCAGCTCGTCGATCGTGGTGGGGATGCTGAGCTTGTTATTGTAGCCGAAGCCCAGGGACAGGCCTTTCACGTAGAGGAAGGGCGGGCCGCCGAGCGCGGGATCTGTGAGCGCCGCGAACAGCGCCAGCGATTTGCTGTCCCCCGTATCTGCATACTCGCCGAGCGCCGCGAGCCCGAGCTCGGGGCTCTCGATCATCGCCTCTCCCGCGTAGAGGTCGTTTTGCTTATCGTACAGGAATCCGCCGCTGATGACCAGCGGGGGATTGTCGAAGGCAAGCTCCATCCCGTCCAGGGAGGGAGACACAGTGGGCGGGGACGACAAGGTGAAATCAACGGCGAAGCCGTCCAACGAGAGCTCGATCGGCCCCAGGGTGAGCTTGGCGTCACAGAGCACGGAGACCTTGGGCTCGTCGCCCTGAGGATGGCTGTAGGCAAAACCCACCCGCTCCATGGAGAGCGGACCGATTTCCTTTTGCACGTCGAGCCAGTGCACGTTCGAAGGCGCGCCGCCTCCGTCGGCCTCGCCGCGGCCGGCCGCGGCCTTGCGCGCGAGCGTCATGAAGTCCCCGCCCTCCCCGCCCGATTTGTCCGCGGGCGCCGAGCCGGAGGGCATGAGCGGCACATGGACCTGTTTGCTCCCCATCTGCAGCGTCGCCGTCGCGTTCGGCCCCGACGCGACCTTGGATGGAAACGAAAGCTTCGGCTTGACGATGCCGGCCAGGCTGGTGAGCTCCTCGGCGGCCCAGGGGGAGCTGGCCGCCAGGAAGGTCCCGCCGGAGAGGCTCACGCTGCGGCTGCCGGTGGCGAACGAAAGGAGCGAGCTGCTGACCGTGGCGTTCAGCGCGCTCAGATCGAGCTCCAGCCCGAACAGAGTCTGCGTGGCTGTCCCGGCGGGGGCGGCCATGAAGAGGCTCGTGATCGTGACCGTCTTCTGCGTCAGCGAGTCATCGACATCCACGCCGAGGAGGTGGAACAGGGTCTTCAGAAGCACTTGTTGCCCTCCGCCCAGCGCCGCAGAGTACACCGTGGGGTCGCTCCCTGGTTGCGGGGTGAGCGTGAGCTCACCCACGCCCAGCGTGCACGCGGAGGTGGCTTTGTCGATGTTCAGGGTGAGCTGGATCGTGGTGCCCGACGCCCCCATCGCGAGCAAGGCCGTGCATTGGATACCGTCGGTCTGGTCGAGCGATGAGATCCAGAGGTCGAAGGGGAATTTGGACAGATCCAGATCGGGGAGGTAATTCTTGTTCAGATCGCTTATCGAGATGGGCGTATCGAAGCTCTGGACGTCCTTCTCGGGCGTGAATTTGGAGCTTGTCATTGTCACTTTCCTCCCGGCAAGCAGAGCCAGCCTGCCCGCAGCACGGGCGGCCTGGGAGAGAGGTGGGCGCGGTCGTCGATCTGTCCAGTCATCGCAAGGCTCGCCGTCGTCCCCTCTTCGGTCCAGGACCACCCTCCTCGGATCTCCGCCGGCACTGGCAGGAGGGGCGGCTCGGCTTCGATGAGCGAGAGGGTGGGCTGGTCGACCCCGGTCGGGGAGAGCACCGGGCCGACGGTCAATAGCAGCGTCATGTTCTTCACGGCGCCGGTGAACATCTCCGGCGGGATGTCGATGACCTTCGTGGGCAGGATTCCGCTGACGGCGTGGACCGGCGCGCGGGGGTCGAGGAGCAGCAAGACGGTGATCGGGGTCGCGGTCGGGTCGGCCGTCATCCCCAGGGTCGGCTCATTCCCGTCGGCAGGATCCACGAGGTTATAGCTAATGGCAATGTTGCCGCGATCGACGGTCCAGTAAGCCACGAGGCCATCGTCATCCATGCTCACGTCGCCGAGCCGCACCGGGAACGTGACCTTCTCGAAAGCGCACGTCTCACGCTGTGGGAAGGGGGACGCCGGCGTGACCCCGCCGGCCGCCTGCACCGGGCAATAGGAGCTGGTGATTGCCTCCTGATTGTCATCCAGCGGCATGGTCGCCAGCCACTCGTAGCCCTGATGCGGCGCGGGTCCGCCCTGCACATCCAGCCGGAGGGTGGCGGACGCGAGCGCCAGCGGGCGGCTGAACAGCACAGAGCTGGCACGATGCTGGCGATGCGCTCGCGGCTCGATCGTCAACAGGGCCGTGGCGATGTCGTCATACATCTTGCCGGGGGCGGCCTGCGCCTGTTTGATCACCTGCTCCAGCAACGGGTCGGTGGAGGGCGGCGGGAAGGTCGTGTTGGGCGCCCAGGCCACCGAGGTGCCGTCTTGCATGCTGACCCACCCCAGCAGGGCGCCTTCTTTCGTGAAGAACATCAGCGACTCGTCGATCCGGTTGAGCATCACCCAGCCGCAGATGGGGCTGGTGGACGCCTGATCCGCGCTCTCCACCCCGCTGCCGTCGGCCGCTACCCAGCGGAAGAGCAGCCGGCTCGGCTGCGCGAGGCGCGGTGGCAAGAGGAAGGCCGGGACCGCGTCGTTCCCCGGCGCTGTCATGTCGGGGAGGCTCGACGCGATGGTCACGTTGTTCGTCTCCACCGACCACTGCTGGGTTTGCCCGAAGGCATCCACCAGCCAGAGATTCGTCAGCACGCACTTGCCGGCGCGGATCGGGCTGTAGACGTCGCCCTGCTGCGGCGACGCCTCGTGCTGGCGGCCGACCTCCGGGTAGAATGACTGGGAATCAGGGTCCCAGGTGGGTTGTGGCGAGAAGTCCACCATCCATCCCGCGTTGGCGTAACCGCAGTCGAAGAGGCTGGTCTGGGGGATACGGCGCAGCATCAGCAGCCTGTCGTTGAAGCCGTCCAGCGACTGCGACAGGGTGACGGTCTTGCTGGCGTAGGCGTTGGACAGCAGATCAGCGACGTTCTGTTGCCGCAGGGCGCCGGGCAGCTTGCGGGTGTCCAGTTGGTCGGGGGGTGGGCTCGTGTTCTCGCCGGTGAGCTGCAGGATACGAGCACGCAGGGTGGTATTGGCGTGATCGCTGAGGATGACACGCCCATTGTAGGTGGCAGAGATGTTGGGGTCGGGCTTCACTCCCGTTTTGGCGATGAGATCGACCCCCGCGGGGTCGGGATGAAAGCTGTCGGTGATGAACGACGGTTTGTAGCCGGTGACCGAGTATCCGTCTGCGGTGCTCCCGGTGATCGCGCCCGCCCCGGGATATGGATAGCACTGGACCTCCCAGGTGAGCGAGATCGGACGCCAGGACTGGGCACCCTGCACGGCCTGGATACTGCTCTGCACGCTTGCCACGCAATAGGTGGTCGGCCCGTCGGGCCACGTGTCGGGCAGACCGGCGGCGGGCGAGTCGCCGGCGGTGACGACAGTGCAGCTCAGCAAGTTCTCGTTATCTCCGCCCCGGCCTGGCACGGTGGGCAGCGAGTCGGCCGGAGACGTCGTGAGAGACGAGCTGCCTTCTTCATCGCAGAGCAACAACGCCGGATCGTTGGCTTGATAGAAGCGGGGGGCGGCCCGGCGCTCGAGCGTGTAGCGAGCCCCACCGGTCATCTGGGCCAGGGCATTGAGGGCGGCGGCGTGCGCTAGATAAAGCGCCTTCGCGGCCCAGAAACCCAGCATCAGGTTGTTGTCGCCGTTACCCATGCCCGCGGCGTCCACCGCTTCTGCCGATTGATTCACGAGCGTGGCCGACAGCTCGTCGAGGGGGACCGAGGTGCCGCCGCCGGGGTTCCGGGTGCTCCCGTTGGGGTCGGCATTCTCGTTGGAGCCCGAATCGTCGGTCTCCAGGTGCAAGGCCCGGCACCAATCGGTGAAGAGCAGCCGGCGCTGCGCGGTCAGGTACGCCTGCGTGCGGTCGAACTGGAGCTGGGCGGCGTTCAGCGCGCTCAGGGCCGTCTCCACGTCCGACGACAGCGGGGGGAGCGGGGTTGGCTGGGGGGAGAGGCCGGGCTGCGCCGGGGCCTGGGGGGCGATCTCCCAGCGAGAGCCGCCGCTTTTCGCGTGAAAGGCTTGCTCGTGCAGCGCCTGCTCGACAACGGCGGGGCCGTCGGCCTCCAGCACCCGGCGCAGCGCGCCCGCTTGCGCCGCGTCCAGCAGCCTCTCCGAGGTCAGGCCCCAGGCCGCGGTGGACGTGTCGCTTTTGGCCAGATAGGCGGCCAGGGCCTCGCCCGCCGTGTTGCCGACGGCGACCTTGACGCCGGTCATGGGCTTATCGAGGCCTTGCGCAGGACACTTCGAGCCGGTGACGGAGATCTTGGCGGTGTACACGCTGCCGTCGATGGCGGGGTCGGTGGGCACCTGCCAGCCGAGGCTCGCGAGGCGGCCGGCGACGTCGCTCACCAACGACGCCCAGGGGGCCACGTTGTAGTCCGACGTGGCCGGGTCATTGGCCCGGTCCGAGAACCAGCCGATGATCGTGTAGGTGTATGTTGTCTTGTCATCGGCCGTTGCGTCGCAAAAGCCAAATACGCCCTGGCAGTTGGGATAAAAAGCCGCGAAGTCCACGAGGCCGGGCCCGGCGGCCGTCAGGGGCGAGAGGATCGGCGTCTTGTCGCCGGGCTCGTCGTGCTCGTGCCAGTCGCCGGCCTTGGTGGTCAGGCCCAGGTACTGGATGGCATTGGAGAGGGTGACGCTTTGGGAGGCGCTCACGAATTCGCTCGTGAACTGCCCAGGCACGGCCGTCGGCCCCGCGCCCGCCGGGGCGCTGCCGTCGCCGTCGTCGGGCGTGCTCAGCCTGTCGCTCTCCACGACCCACGCCGACGGATCGCCGTCTCCCCCCGCGCGCAGGATGAGCCAGCGGTTGGGCACGGGGGGCAGCTTCATGCGGGCCGCGGCCTGCACGATCATCGGGCCGTAGAGCTCGAGGAAGATGGGATCCCAGCTCAGATCCGCCGGTGTGTAGGAATCGGCCTCGACGCCGGAGGCCGATGAGATCAGGCCCGCGTAGGGGGTGGGCTTGACGCCGGGGTTGAAGTCGACCTCGGAGAGCGGTTTGAAGCCCTGGCTGGGCGCGAGGCTGTTCAAGAGGCCCGTGAGCGCATCGAGCGTGAGCTCCGCGCCTATCGTGGCCTTGCCCTTCAGGCTCTGCACCAGCGCGCAGGGCACGCCCTGCTGCACCAGCTCGTTGAAGACCGTGTAGTCGAGCACGTAGACCGTCGTGCCGTGCCGGAGGGCCTGCGGCAGTGTCCAGTGCAAATGGAGCCCCGCGGCGAGCGGGGGCTGGTCGTTGAAAGCGGGCCGGACGGTGTCGCCAAGCCACGGGCCGGCGTTGCTGAAGTTGCCGCTCGACGACACCGTGGACTGCAATTGCGTGAAGGCCGTCGTGGGCGTTACAGTCTTCGTCTGCGAGTCGGACCAGAGGGCATCGACCCGGATGGGCACGTTGACGGGGTGATTGTATTGCTTCATGATGGATTCTCCTCAGCCGGGCAGGGTGAACGTCGCGCCGGGCACATCCTCGACGAGCTCGAGGGCAAGCTCGGCCGCAGTGAATTCTTGGAATTGATTGCTCAGCGCGCTCTGCAACGTCGTCTTCAATTTCGTCGCGAGCTGGTCGAGCTGGATGACGCCCTCACCACGCTGAGGAATCGCGCTGAGCGAGCCGGTCTTGTTGCCGTTCGCATCGCGCAGGCTCTTCTTGCTGAGGTCGCCATGGTCATCCATGTCGAACCCGAAATGAATGCCCTCGGGCGGCTCCTGGATGGTGAGCTTCTGAAAGGGCCCGTCGAAGAGCGCCAGCAGCGTGCTCGGTCCCAGGCGGTCCAGGCGCAGGAGGCCGGCCGATGTATCCGTCTTGAAGACGATGTTCGGCCAGTAGCCCGATACAAGACGGGAGCTGATCAAAGCGCCGCTCACCGGCCAGCAGGTGGCCTTGGCCGTGTTGACGAACAACGGACACAAGGAGCCTCCCTGCAGCTGGCTCCAGGGCGGATAGGCCTTGTCGAAGGCCCAGACATCCGCCGGCTCGCGCCCGAGGCTCCAGGCGCCGTCCAGCAAGCAGGCCAGCCAGCGCGGGTCGACCTGCAAGAAACGCAGCGATTCGGCCGGCAGCATGCCGGCGTCCGGCACCAGGTAGTTGAACGGCACGCTCTTCAGCACGGCGAGCTGTCCCAGCCAGTCGACGAGCGGCTGCGGGATGAGCAGGTCCGTGGTCGTCTTGGCGTCGGTCGTCAATGATTGGCCCAGGTAATCTTGAATCGCGGAGGCACTCTTGAGGACATCGCGCATGACCTTCGAGCCCTCGCTCCGCGAGCCGCTGGGTCCCGCCGCCGCCCGGCGGATGGCCTGGTTGAGCTTCATGCGGCAATCCCGCTTCCAGGCGACCTGGGCGGTGGCGAAATCCTTGTCGGCGAGCGCCAGCAGCCGCCCGATCTGCCAGGCAGCGGCATACGTGCAGTCGGTGCCCGGGGCGGCGCTGACCGAGACGTCCAGCGCAGCGGCCTTGCCGGCAGGCAAGAGCGCGCTGGCCCAGGTGTTATCCGCCGGCGGCGGGGTCACCGTCGAAGGCATGAAGGGGCCGCGATACCAGCTCGCCGAAAGCTGGTTGGCCGCTGTCTGGGCCAGCACGGTATAGCCTGCGTCGAACGGCGCCGCGGGCGCGCCGGCGGGCGCCGCCGCCGGCCGATAATCTTTCGGGAGGCGGAGCTGCGAGTCCCTGGGCTTCGATTGCCAGGTTTGCTTGTCCCATTCGTCCGTGCTCTGGGCTTCGCGGTCCGTGTTCAGGGCTTCGAGCAAGTCCACGAACGACGCTTGCAGCGGCCCCACCTGGAAGCTCCAGGATTTCAAGGAGGCGAGCCGCACGGTGGAGTAGCCGCCGTCCAGAGAGGAAGTGCCGTCGTCCTTGGGCAGCACGTCGCCCAGCCCTTCCAGCGAGACCAGGTGCACCACCGCTGTCTGCCCGGCAGGCGGCACCCGGTTGGCCACCACCGCCGCATAATCCGTCGACGAAGTGTCGTCGGTCCGCAGGCGTGCGTGGGCGTTCCACTTCAGATCGCTCAGCGACGGCGCAACCTTGGCAAAGACGCTCGCGGGAAGATCCAGCCACACGCAGCTGTCGCCGTCCTTCTGCCCCTTTTCCAGCGTTATGCCGCCGGGCACGCTGCCATAAGAATACGTCCCGGTGGGAGGAGAGATCAGCTGATCGATCGTGCCAATCGTGGGTTGGAACAGCTGGCTCTCGCTCTGGGAGAACACCAGCAGCGCCAGCCACGAGAGCGTCGGATCGTCCTTCACCTTCCTTTCCCAGGGCAAGGTGCGCCGCTTGAGCACGACGTGCGGCAGCAATGAATCGTAATCGCCCAGCGTGCTCGGTGGCGGGAACACCTTGTAGATCTGGTCCGGCGCCAGCGTGAAGCGGGCACCCCCGCGGACTTCGAACGTGTAGGTCTTGCTGAAGGACTGATTTACCGTACCTCCCTGCAGCTGGTGCGCGAGCTGCAGCGTATAGCTGCCATCCTGCAGGGGGGGCAGGTGGTTGGCTATGAACGTAATGGATCCATCGTCGGACATGGCTCACTCCTTTACCTTCGCGGCCGGTATCTCCGGCCCCATGGAAAGCAACGCCGCGAGCTCCCGGCGGCGCGAAAGCGCCCAGGAGCGGCAGCGGGCCACCGCGCGGGTGGTCTGTTGGTTCCAGGCTATCGGCCGCCTGAAGGGCCTCGAGCTGCACCTCGAAGATGCCTTCAGACACAAGCGAGGACGCATGGCCCGAGCGAAAGAGTCGGGACACGGGTGAGTCGGTCACGGCCACGGCCACGGCCACGGATAATCGAGCCGTGGCCGTCTTCCGTGCTCCGGCCCACAACGCGACGTGTCAGATGCGATCTGAATGCGCTCTAGTCGTGTTGATCTGTCGGGAAGTCCAGTCCCCCAGCTCTGCCGGGGACGTTCCCTGGCGTAGTTGCACGTATCGAGCCATGCACAGGATCGATGAAGGAACGCACGATCATGTGTCAGCCGGCGCGCTCGGCGGCATCGCTGCGTCCCTCACAGACGCCGCGCTTGCGGCGGGGACGCATCCCACAGATCGGGACGTCCGTCCCCGGCCTCGACCGGCGCGTAGGTAAAAGAAGCCGGATCGCAGCGCGAAGAAGTGTAGCGCAGCAAACCGAAAGGGTGGGACCGCGAGCGTCGTGAGGGCTCGGTCCTGGGTCGAAAGAGCGTGGTCCGGGCGGCGCCGAGCGCGCTACGGGGCGCATCGGCGTGCCGTGGGCACACGTGTCCGTCCGGGCGTTGGTCTGGCCCGGGAGGCGCGTCGCGAGACGCTATGCGGCGTCACCGGGCGCCTTGCGGCGCAGAACGGTGCTCTTCCAGTACGGCGGCCCTCGGTTGGGAGAGCGTGCTGGAGAAGCTCGGGGCGGCGTCGCGGCGCTCAGCAGGACGGCGGGCAGGCGGCAGATGACGTCGTGCCGGCCGAAGATCTCCAGGAACGCGGCGGTCGTCCAGAAGATCCCCCACGGGTGGTGGCAGTAGTACATGTCCGGCGTCGGCCGGGCGGCGGTGTACTCCCAGACGGGGCCGAGGATCTTCCAGCGGAGCATGTTCTCCGCGATGATCCCGACGCTCGCCGACGACGCGTAATGGCCGGCGAGGAGGGGGCCGAACATCTCCCACGCCGCCGCGAGCGTGAACCACGCCGTGGCGACGGCGGCGACGGCGAGCGCCGCGCGGCGCTCGAGGCGGGAGGCGGCGGGGAGGCCGTGCGCGTCGAGCGGGCGGGGAGGAGGGCGGGGCGGCAGCAAGGCGCGCGCAGGCTATCGCCGATCGCGGGGGCGGGGAGGGGTTTTGGGGGGCGGAGGGCGAGGGGCGGATCCGCTGGATTCGGCGGCTAGTTCCGCGTGTCAGGGACCCCGCCAGATAAAGGCCGCTGGCGAGCGGTCGCTGGAAACAGTAGCAATTTTGATAATTCACGCCTGTCTCGCCGCCGAGGGCGGCTCCGGTGTGGCCCAGCGGAGCGCCCTCCGCCGCCGCAGCGCCCGCGGTCGAGGGCCGCACTCGCGCGCCGCGTGCACATGTGCGACGCCACCGTTGCGATCGCCGGCTCGCTTCGGCCGCTCACCGAGATCGCGCACGTGTACGGGTTCAGCGACACGGCCCACCTGGCGCGCCAGCTCCGCGCCGCGTCGGGCATGCCGCCGAGCGCGTACCGCGCGGTCGCGCGCACGCGCTGGCACGCGCCCGCGGCGCGGTGCGCGCGCGCTGCAGCCGACGATGGGCGCGCAGATTCAAACCCGCCGCGCGTCCCGCTGCGAGGGTGAGCACGCACCGGCGAGCGACCATGCCCCCCGGTGCAGAAAGGCACGCCCCCTCCGTATGAACCCCGAACGTAACATCCCGGCCGACGCGCCGAACTCCCGCGCCGTGTTCTGAGCGCGCCGCCTCGCACCCACGGCGGCGCGCGCCTACCCCTCGCCGAGTTGACAGCCGGTCACCAATCGGCGCACGACACGTCACGCCGTGGGCGTGGTCCGATGCGTTGACGCCATGGGCTCGCGGACGCCAGCACCCCCGCCCGCCGGCGCGTGTCGCCGGCAGCCCGGTCGCATGATCTTCGGTCGCAGCGAGCTGCGCGCTACCCCGGCTTCTTCGTCACGACGAACGCAACCATCCCCCCAGCACCAACCTCCCTCTCCTCGATCTCGACGAACCCTACCTCGCGCATCTCGCGGAGGATCGTCTCGCGATCGTAGACATAGACGACCGGCGCCTTCCCGAACCAGCGCAGCACCGTGATGATCGCGCCGTAAGGTACCCAGGTGCTGCCGAGGCAGACGTTGGACGAGATGAACGAGCCGCCGGGCTTGAGGAGGTCGAAGATTGTCTTGAGGGTGCGCCTCCGATCGGGGACGAGGTGGAGGATGGAGTAGGCCCAGGCGCTGTCGAAGTGCTCGGGCTCATACGGAGCACGTCCGTCGAGCGTGCCCTGGCGAAAGGTGACGTTGGTCACGCCTTGGACCTGCTTCTTCTGGTTGGCGATGCGGATCATCTCGGACGAGACGTCCGTCGCTTGGATGTGGCCGGCGAACGGCGACATCTCCAGGGCGAGCGAGCCGGTGCCGCAGCCGATCTCGAGGACTGTCGAGCCCGGGCGCAGGTGCTCGCGGGTGATGGCCTTCTTGCGCTCGTAGGCCGTGACGTTCCCCACCGGCTTGGCGGCGTACTTCTCGGCGATGCTGTCCCAGAACTTGGCGTCGGTGCTCATCGTGGTCGACGATTCTATGCACGCGGCGCGTCTGCGCCCGGTGCAAGTTCGTGACGCAAGGGCGCAGTTTCGCGCCACGCCTCGGCCTCGCCGCGGAACAGCGCTGCGCGCTCTGTCATCGCCGCGGTGATGCACTCGCGCGCGGCCCGCAGGCGCGCGTTGTCCCGGAGGTCGCGGTGGCTGAGGAGCCAGAAGTCGGCGAGGTGGCGCAGGTCCGGTTTCGCGAGGCGCTGGAGCCCTGGCTCCGGATCGCCGGCGTAGGTGGGTAGCATCACGAAGCCGAGGCCCGCGTGTGCGGCCTCCATCATGATCGCCATCGACTCGAACGTGCCCCAGATCGGAACCTCGGGATAGCTCGACGACGCGACGAGCTCCTCGGCGATCTTGCGCAGGTTGGATCCGAGCCAGCGCGCGGGGCGCGCGCCGCGCTCGGGGTCGAGCTGGGCAGCGTGCGCGGTCGCGACGTAGTTGCAGAGGGTGATGGGGACGAGCCGCCGCCCGATCAGGTGCTCCGGCGGGGACGCGCTCGGAAGGAGCGCGCGCACCGCGATGTCGGCCTCGCGCTTCGACAGATCCAGGTTCTTGGCATCGGCATCCAGCTCGAGCTCGATGCCGGGATGCTGCTCGCAGAGGCCGGCCAGGGCGCGGAGGAGGATCTTCGCGATGAAGGGGTCGGTGCAGGTCACCCGCACGGGCCCCTCGAGCCGCGCGTCTTGCCCGGCGAGGCCGCGCTCCAGCGCGGCCATCTCCCGCTCGACGCGCTCCGCCCCCGAGACCATCTCGTTGCCCGCGTCCGTCAGCAGGTACCCATCGCGGTGCCGGTCGAACAGCTTCACGCCGAGCCGCGTCTCGAGGGCCTCGACCCGCCGCGCCACGGTCGAGTGGCTCACGCCGAGCATCGAGCCCGCCGCGCGAACGGAGCCCGTTCGAGCGAGCGCGAGAAAATGGCGCACGTCATCCCAGTCCACGATGCCCGCCAGCATACCCCTCGCGCGTGCGCGCGACAGATGCAGACACGAGCCGCCGTGACCGAGGGCGCCGAGGCGCTGCGGGTCGATGTGGCGGCCGAGGCGCGCGTCAAGAAGAACGCCCAGTCGAGGAGGAAACCATGTGAACCAGGTGGCGTCCGCTCACGTACAGCCATGGTGGCGCGGGCGAGGGTCGGGCGGGGCGAGAGGGTACCGGAGGGCGCGCGCGTTCCGCCCCACGAGCGGGTTGACACCCGGCGCGTAGGTAAAAGAAGCGCGATCGCGGGCGCGGGGAGGTGTGGAGCGGCGAACGGATGGGCTACCTCGGAGGGCGGCGAGCACAGGGGTCCGGAGCACTTGGAGGCGCGGCGCTGAGCACGCGAAGCGGCGCAGGGCGGGTGGCGTCTGATGCAGAAAGCGCATGGACGCTGCAAGGACAGAAGCCGCAAGGACGCAAGGGGCACGAGGGAGAGAGCGCACGCGCGTCTACTGGAGCCTGTGGAGCAACTCCGTGTCCTGGTCGCCCAGCAGGTAGGTGGCGATGAAGGTCGCGGGGGCCGAGCTGGGGGCAACGTCAGCCGCTGCACCTCCGACGCGGGTCACGGCCTTCCCGCCCGCGACCGCGTGAGTCCCCAGCGAGGCTCGCTCTAGGACCGAGTCCCGCGTGCATCCCGCGCCGGCACAGAGCAAGGCTGTCGCCATCGCGAGCGCAGCCCGGGAGAGGCGGCGCTCGCTCCCGGGGAGCGCCCTCCCCGGACGCCGCGTGCGACGGACGTGCTGCGCAGCTTCGTCACGTCGGTGACGTGCTGCTCTCTGGGGTGCTGGGGCGGTTTTCGCGCGCCCACCCGCGGGTGCGGATCGAGGTGCGGGTCGCGCGCAATGCGGAGCTGATCGAGCGGGTCACGTCGGGCCGGCTCGATCTCGCGCTCGCGTGGGGCGACGGGATGGGCGCGCCGCATGGCGAGCGTCTGGCCGAGCTGCCGATGCGCTGGATCGGGTCGGCCGCGGGGTGCCCTGCGTGGACCGGGGCGGAGGGCGAGCCGCTGCCGCTCCTGGCCATCGAGGCGCCGTGCCGGTTCCGGGATGCCGCCGCGGCGGCGCTCGATCGCGCTGGCATCCCGTGGCGGCTCGCGTTCACCAGCCCGGACCTGGGCGGGCTCTGGGCCGCGGCGGCGGCAGGGCTTGGGTTCGTCGCGCTTAGCGACGATCGTCGGTGATCCCTTGGTCAGAAGTCGACTTGCTGGAAGGGGCGCAGGCGCATGGTGTCAGCTCAGGGGGACGTCGAGGGCGCCGCGGGTGGCGGGCGATTGCCGCAGGCCTTCGTACCAGCGGCGCAGGTGCGGGTGCTCGGGATGCTCGAGCGGCAGGCCCCACCAGCGGTGCATCTCGCAGGCGATGGGGATGTCGGCCATCGTCAGGCGCTCGCCGGCCATGTAGGGCCGCTCTGCGAGGTGGGTGTCGAGCAGCGCGAGGAGCGGCTCGGTCGCGGCGACGGAAGCCGCGATCGCCTGCGCGTTGCGCTTCTCCGCGAGCGTGCGAACGAGCTGGAGGAAGGCGTCGCGGCCGGCGCCGTTCAGCGTCGTCTGCTGCCAGTCCATCCAGCGCTCGGCGTCGAAGCGGGTGCGCAGGTCCTCCGGGTAGAGGCCGCCTGCCGCATGCTTTGCGCACAGGTAGCGCACGATCACGTTCGATTCCCACAGGACGAAGTCGCCGTCCTCCAGCGTGGGCACCAGCGCATTCGGGTTGCGCGCCAGGTACTCCGGCGTCTTCGTGATCCCGAAGGCGGCGCCGGCGTCGATGCGTTCGAAGGGCAGATGCAGCAGCTGCGCGGTGAACACCACCTTGCGCACGTTGATGGAGGAGATGCGGCCCCAGATCGTCAGCATAGCGAGGTTCTCGCGAGGTCCTCGCGGATCATAGCGGCGAGCGCCGCGATCCCGGCGTCGATCGGCTCCACCGAAGCGGTGACGAAGGACAGGCGCAGCGTGCACACGTCCGCCGCGTCCGCATCGAAGGCCGCGCCGGGCACGAAGGCGACGCCGCGACCCACGGCCCGCGGCAGCAGCTCCACCGCGTCGAGGCCGGGCGCTGGCGAGCGGCAAGGCTCCGGCAGCGCGTCGACGCGAGCGGCGGGCTCGACGTTCGGCCCAAGCTTGCTCACCCCTGTGGTGCCACCGGCAGCCCGAGCAGCCGACCGAGCGCTTCGTGAACGACCCGGGCGGCCACCTCATCTCCGAGGGCGACGGCGCGGCTCAGGGTGCTGGCGAGCGAGGCGATCACGGCCGCCCGTACCGGCTCGGTCACGGCGAGCTCCCCAGGCCCGGGGCTTGACCGCTGGGCCCGGGTTGGGGCCATGCCCCCCGAGGGAGTGCGATCCGTCGTCACGCTCTCCCAAAATCCCGGAGGATCCCACGGATCGCGACGGTTCGCCCCCGCGGAACAGTCCCGCCAGGAATCTCGGTGCGCCACATGGGTCGCCTGCTTGGCGGCCTCGCTGGGCGCACCCGCGTACTGGCCATTGATGCGCTCGCGGTATCAATCCGCGCGCCTCCAGCATTGGCGCTCGCGCGCCGAGCGGTCCATACGGCGGTCATGTCGCTCGAGGTTCGGAGCACCGGCTTGCTCGGCGAGGACGCGGGAGGGGCGCTGCCTCCGGCGGCACGCCTTGGCCCGTGCTGAGGCTCGAGGACCTGACGCGAACGAGAGGCCTGCGAGAGCGGCCCCGTGCCAGCAGGAGGAGACGATCATGAAAGCTGCCGTTTTGAAAGCGTTTGGTTCCCCCCTCGCCATCGAGACCTTGCCAGACCCGATCCTGGGCACGGGGGAGGTCATCGTCGATGTCATGGCTGCCTCGGTGGTCTCCTATGCAAACGAAGCCTTCAGCGGCGCGCGCAACTACTTGCTGGATCTGCCGCTCGCTCCGGGAATCGGCGCGGTCGGCCGCGTGCGCGCCGTCGGGCCGGACGCGACACGCCTCGCCGCCGGCGACTGGGTCGCCTGCGACCCGACCGTACGGTCGCGCGACGATGCGTTGTCCCCCGACATCTTGCTGCAAGGGTGGACCGCGGGGGGCGAAGGTGGCCTGCGCCTGCAAGCGCATTTCCGCCATGGCCCCTTCGCCGAACGAATCATGATCCCGACCGAGAACGCCGTCCGGCTCGGCGCGATCGACACCGCGGACGCTGCGCGATGGTGCGCGCTGAACACGCTGCTCGTGCCGTATGGCGGGCTCCTCGCGGCGAACTTGCAGGCAGGAGAGACGATCCTGATCAGCGGCGCCACCGGCAACTTCGGCAGCGCCGGCGTCGCGCTCGCCCTGGCGATGGGGGCGGCCTGCGTCATTGCACCGGGCCGAAACGAAGAGGCGCTCGAGGATCTGACCCGTCGTTTCGGTCGCCGCGTCCGCGCCGTGAAGCTCCTCGGCAGCGAGGAGGACGACCGGAAGCGGATGCTGCAAGCAGCGCCGGGCCCGATCGACCGGGTGCTGGACCTGTTGCCGCCCTCGGCTCCCGCGGCCGCGGTGCGCGCCGCCGCGATGACGGTGCGACCGCATGGGACAATCGTGCTCATGGGAGGTGTCGCGGTCGGACTGGAGCTGCCTTACCGGCACCTGATGCGCAACTGCATCACGCTTCGTGGCCAGTGGATGTTTCCACGCGAGGCCGCCGTGCGCCTGGTGGGCCTCATCCGGTCCGGCCTCGTGACACTGGACCACTGGGACATCACGGAGTTCGGTCTGGATCGCGTGAACGAGGCCGTCGCGCACGCTGCCGCGAACGGCGGTCCCTTCAAGATGACCGTGATCCGGCCCTGATCAGGCGCTGCCTCACGCGAGCTCCTCAGCGTTCCCTTCGAGGCTCGACGCGACCTCCACGGCGAGCCGCACGAAGCGGGCGACCTCCTTGGAACGACATCTGTCCGGCCACGCAACGTACAGCGTGCTCGCCGCGATACCCGCCATCCTCACGTACTTCACGTCGTGACGCGCGTAGAGCGTGGCGCTGGAGGCGGGGACGAACGCTACCCCCTGGCCCAGCGCCACGGCCTCGAGGAGCTGGCTCGCGTCGTGGACGACCGGGCCGCGGGGTGCGTCGTCGCTCCTGTCGACCGCGGCGCGGTACGCGGCGAGCTCCGCGCTCGCCGCAGGCCACACCGGAACGGGATCCCGTGCCAGATCTTCGCGGCGCAGCACGCGTCTGCCCGCGAGCGGGTGCGTCGCGGCGAGCGCGACGCAGCGGGGCTCGATGAACAACGGCTCGGCGTCGATGCCTGGCGTGGTGATGGGTCCTCGCAAGAACGCCACGTCGGCGCGGCCGTCGGCCAGCATCGCGGCTTGCTCCCCCCACCCGCTGACGAGCACCTCGATGCGTACCTGCGATCCTGAGCGCTTGTGGTGCTCGACGAGCCGGCGCAGGAGGCGCCCGCCGTTCCCCGGCTTGAGCGCGACCACCAGGTGGGCCCGAGGGAGCCCCGCGCGCGCCGTCCGGCGCGCCGCGGCCGCCGTCGCATCGAGGACCTGGCGCGCCTGCTCGAGCAGGACGACGCCCGCCGGGGTGAGGGACACCTGGCGCGTGGTCCGGTTCAAGAGCCGCGTCCGCAGCTTGTCTTCGAGCTGCGCGATGCACCGCGAGAGCGGAGGCTGGGCGATACCCAGGCGCTCGGCGGCGCGACGGAAGCTGCGTTCCTCGGCCACGGCGATGAAGCGCCGGAGCTCGGCGGGCTCGAGATCGGCTTCGACGGGCACATGGGCATCGTATCCCGGCCGCGTCCGGGCGCAACCGCGCGCGGAGCGCGTTCCTGCTCGACGCGGCCGACATGAAGAGCGCGCCGCGCATGCTCCGGTGCGGACTGGTCCTGACCACCTCGACCGTCCTCGCCTGCGTGCCGGGGTGTGGAAAGGACATCCATCAGCCCTCGCCGGAGCTCACGCCCGGCGCTGCTCAGGAAGGAAAGGCCCATGTCGATCTACGACTTCACCGTGAAGACCATCGACGGACAGGACCGCTCCCTCGGCGACTACCGGGGCAAGGTGCTGCTCGTGGTGAACACCGCGTCGGAGTGCGGCTACAGATGTCCTCCTGCAAATACGTGAGTGCAGTTGGAACGAGCGGAAGCGCCGCCGTTGACAGCGACACGACGTCGTGCGCTACCCGCTGATAATCAACATCCCAGGTCCACTGCTCGGTGCCCGCTACCCCGAACTCCAGGTCTATGTCCCAGCAATCATTCAGAAGGGGAAATACGTCGCAGCGCACCGATGCGCCGAGTATCTCGACGGTGTCATCGGGAACGCAGATTGACCGGGGCCCGCAGAGAGACGCCGACCACGGCCTCGCCCGGGCCGCCACCTCATCCCCGAGGGCGACGGCGCGGCGCAGGGTGCTGGCGAGCGAGGCGACCACGGCCGCGCGAGGCGACGGATCGGTCACGGCGGTCGAAGGGGCCGCCTCCACGCCACAGCCTGCGGGCGCCACGAGGTGCGCCGGCGATCGCATGTGCGCGCAGGGGTTCGCTCGCGCCGAGAGCCCCATGGCCTCGACGGGAAGCGCGGCGTCGAAGCACGAGACGAGCAGCGTGTGGCGCGGGTCCAGCCCGGCGGACGCGCGCCGCCGCCGGGTCGAGGCCGGAGGGGGCATCGAGGTACTGTGAGAGGGATGCATCGTCGCTCCAGGACCGGGAGCGGTCCTCGGACGTGAGTCGGAACGAGCGCGCCTCCGGTCCCCGGCCTCGTGCATCTCCGGGCCAGAGGGCGGAGCGGGCGAGAGGACCGAAGGGACGGCGCCCCGGCAGGCCGGTGGGCCCGAGCGCCCGGCGAGCGCCAGCGGCATCGCCGACGCCTGATGACCTCGCGCGCCTGCGCTGCCTGCGCCCTGCTGCCGTGGGCGCGGGCTCGTGCGCGAGGTCCCGCCGCGTCTCGTCGCCCTCGGCCCGCGAGGCCTCCGCGCCCGTTGCGCTAGAGTCTGCGCAACCTCCTCGGATTTGCGCAACTTGCGCAGACCCGGGTCAGAGCGCGGGAGCTCCCTGGCGGCCGCCCGAGGTCGGAATGCTGCGCACGCGACGCGGGATCCTCATCGGTGGATCCCGGGGCACAGCGCCTGCAATGCGACCCGACAGCGCGCGAAGGCGCTCGAGGTCATCGCCGACCTGAGCGCACGTGGCGCTCGACCATCGCAGCTCGCCGGCGGAGCAGGGAAGCCCAGCTCCGCCTGTTCATCCACCCTTTTCGAAGAGAAACGAACCATGAAGATCACCCACTGCGTTCTCCTTTCGATGGCTGTCTCCCTGGTCGCCTGCGGCCCTCAAGAAGAGGTCGTGGAAGGCGCTTCGGCGCCCATCACGCTCTCTGCGACCACCCTGACCGGGGAGTCCTTCGCCGTCGAGTTCCACGAGGAGCACCGCGGTTTGCAGGAGAACAGCTGGCGCGCCGTGGCGCGCGGCGAGACGTACCATGTCGAGAGCGCCACGATGAACGACGGCGGCTCGATCGAGGTCCGCGACGGGGCGGACCGCTGGCTGAACCTCACCTGGACCGACGACGGCCACATGTCGCTCACGCGGTTCGATGGCCTGACGTCCTACACGAACTCGGGGCAGCTGGTCGCCCCTGAGGCGGTTGTGTCGGAGCAAGCGGTGATGCTCGCCCTGATCGAGCCGGGCATGATGAAGAAGCTCCTGGGCGAGAGAAGCGCCGCCACCGCCGAGGACGACACGCTGGGTGAATCTCAGCAGGCCCTCTGGCGCATCGGTGTCATCACCGTGTGTCCGGGCGCGGCTTGCAGCGAGGGCAGCTACACCTGCTGCTGCAAGGTGGGTGACCGCTGCGTCACGGGGAACAACGGGTGCTGGTGCGAGCCCGCCACGCGGACCCAGGGCTAGCTCCGCGCGGCGGAGATCCCGCTCTAAATCGCCGAGGCGCGGAGCGAGCACCTCGCCCGCACGAGATGGCGAAGGCCGGGCGGACGCGGCACCGCCCGAGGTCGCGCGCCATCTCCTCCGCGAGGATGCGCTGGCGTCAGGGGGTGTAGATCTCGACGCTCGTGTCGGAGTGGCCCACGGCCATCACCCTGCCGTCCGCGAGCAGGGGCGTCACGTTGGCATACCACATACGGCCCTGGTTCATCGGCCCCGTCGTGGTCCAGGTGTTCGATACCGGGCCTCGATCTGGCGTTCGACCGGCAAGCCCAGGTTGCCGAGCCGTGGTTCCAGGCGCTCCAGCAGTGCCGCCGGGTCAACACACGGCCGAGTTCGCAACGCTGGTGCCACATCCTGCCACCCAAATCACACAATCTCGCGAACTCAGCAGCAATTGGCTGCATGACAACCGCCGTCATCGTGTCATCTTGCCACAACCGTGCGCGGGCGCGCACCCTTTCCTGGAAAACTGCAGTGTGGCTTTCCAGGGGATGAGGAGGAACGATCGGTGAGAGTTCGAGCTTGCATGACGGGTTTGCTCCTCGCCGCCGGCTGCACCGGCGAGCTCGGCGGAACGACACTCGAGGGAACGACGCCCGACGGAACGACGCCCGACGGAACGACGCCCGACGGAACGACGACGGACAGCCCCGCGGCACCCCCGCCGCCCGCCGCCATTCCCCCGGTCCAGATCGCATGCACCCACGTCGGGAGCGGCAAGGACTACCAGGTCGGCCCCGGCAAGGAGTTCGCGACGATCGGCGATGTGCCGCTCGAGTCGCTCGTCGCCGGCGATACCGTGCGCATCTTCTGGCGCGCCGAAGGGTACCACGAGAAAATTATGCTCGGAGGGCAGGGGACCGCAGAGCAGCCGATCCGGGTCTGCGGCGTCCCGGGGCCGGGCGGCGAGCTGCCGGTGATCGACGGCGAGGGCGCCACCACCCGACCCGAGCTCGACTTTCCCTTTGACGGCCACCAGGTCAGGGGGCTCGTCATCGTCGGCCACAAGCACGACGACCCGTACGAGCTCCAGCCCAGCCACATCACGATCGAAGGGCTCGAGATCAAGAACGCGTCGACCCCCTTCCGCTTCACCGACAAGGCAGGGTCGGCGGCGTCCTACGCGAGCAACGCGGCCGGCATCTTCGTGGAGCGCGGCCACCACGTGACGATTCGCGGCTGCGAGGTGCACGAGAACGCCAACGGCCTCTTCATCGGCACGGGCGGCGGGGAGATCCTGGTCGAGGACGTGCTCATCGAGTCGAACTACATCCACGACAACGGCAGCCTGACGGACTACAACGAGCACAACGTCTACAACGAGGCGTCCAACGTCGTTTACCAGTTCAACCGCTTCGGCCCCACGCGCGGCGGCAACGGCAACAACATCAAGGAGCGCTCGGCCGGCGTCGTGATCCGCTACAACTGGATCGAGGACGGCGCCCACCTGATCGACCTCGTGGACGCGCAGGAGGCGACCGACAACATCGAGACCTCGTCGTTCCACGAGACCTTCGTCTACGGCAACATGCTCCTCCGCACCGGCTATGGACCCTCCATGATCCACTATGGCGGGGATAGCGGTCAGACCGAGTACTACCGGAAGGGCACGCTCCACTTCTTCTCCAACACCGTCTTCGTCAAGAACGAGGGGTACCGGGACTACGAGCGCTCCGCGGTGTTCGAGGCGTCGACCAACGACGAGCGGATCCATGCGCGGAACAACGTGTTCGCCAGCAGCCAGGGGCCGACCGACATCCGCGCGGTCACCTTCCTCGGGGACCGTGACAATGTGGCCGCCGGGATCCTCACCCTCGCCGGGAACTGGGTCACGCAGGGATGGACGGCGTTCGATCCGGTCCCGGGCGTCAAGGTGCTCGGGAAGGTGGACGGACTCGACGGCTCGATCTTCGGCGTCGACCTGCCGTTCGCGTCGGCGCAAGATAGCGACTTCATCCCGGCCGCGAGCGCGCCGCTCGTCGGCGCCGGCGCCGCGCTCGACGGTCTTCCGGCGGTGGAGCACCAGTATGTGCTGCACCAGAAGGCCAACGCGCGCAGCGACGGCCCGAAGCTCACCATCGGCGCGTTCGGGCCGTAGCCAGAGCCCGCTGGCAGCGTTGCGGTCGGCGACGTCTCCGAGGCCGACTGGATGGCGGAGCGAGCACGAGCGCCACGATATCGGCCATCGCGGCGCGCAGCGCAGGCCCGTCGAGGGCCGCTCGCTGCGCACGCCGCCGGGCCCCTGCAACATCAGCGCTAGCGCTTGCATCGAGCCGCGGACCTGGCTACGTCAGCGTCTCCGTGACTCCCGCCCCCTCGCCCTACGGTGTCCTAGGCCCCCTCGACGTTCCCCTCGGCCTCGGCCTGCTCCGGCTGGCCACGGAGGGGCGCCCCTCAGAAGAGGACGCGATCGCCGTCATCCACGTTGCCCTCGATCAAGGCATACGCCTCCTCGACACCGCCGACTCCTACTGCCTCACCGACCGCGAGGTCCACTATGGAGAGCGCCTCGTCCGCAAGGCGCTCGACGCGTGGTCCGGCCCGCGCGACGACGTGCGCGTTATCACCAAGGCGGGCCTCACCCGACCCAAAGGGCGATGGGTCCCGAACGGCAGCCGCGACCACCTGCGCCGCACGGTCGAGGGCAGCCTGAAGGCGCTCGGCGTCTCGCGGATTTTCATGCTCCTCCTCCACGTGACCGACCCCAAGACCCCCCTCGAAGAGAGCCTCGCCGCCCTCGCCGAGCTCCAGAAAGAGGGCCTCATCGAGCACCTCGGCCTCAGCAACACCTCCATCGCAGAGGTCCGCCAGGCCGAGCGGCACTTTCCGGTGCGGGCCGTCCAGGAGGAGCTGAGCGTCCTCGATCGCGGCAGCGCCGCCCGAGGCCTCTTCGAACTCGCCAAGCAAATGGGCATCCCGTTCCTCGCCCACCGGCCGCTCGGCGGTCACGCCAAGGTCGATAGCCTCCTCAAGAACCGCGCGATCAAGCCCATCGCCGCCCGGCACAGCATCACGCCCCAGGAGGCGGCCCTCGCGGCCCTGCTCGAGCTCGGCCCCCCGGTCCTTCCCCTGTTCGGGGCGACCAGGCGGGAGAGCGTCGACTCCTGCTTGCGCGCGCTCCGGGTCCCCTTTGCCGCGCGCGATCGAGCCGACCTCTCGAAGACCAGCTTTGCGCCTAGCGCCGATGTGCTGGCCTCGGTCGCGCCCCCCGTGATCCCCGCTGGCCTGCGCAAGCTCGAGCCCGGAGAAGGCCCCGGCGATGCGCCCGAGGTGGTCGTGATCATGGGAATTCAAGGGGCAGGCAAATCGTCGGAGGTCGCCCGCTACACGGCCAAAGGGTACGTGCGCCTGAACCGCGATGAGCTCGGCGGCACGCTCGACGGCGTGGTCAAGAAGCTCGGAGAGCTGCTCTCCTCGGGGCAAACGCGGGTGGTCCTCGACAATACGTACGGGACGCGCGCGTCGCGCTATGCGGTGCTCCGGATGGCACACGCGCACGGCGTGCCGGTTCGGTGCCGGTACCTGGCCACGCCCATCAACGAGGCCTACGCGAACGTCGTCCTGCGCATCCTCGAGCGCTACGGCAAGCTGCTCGGGCCGGAGGACATGAAAGCGCTCGGCAAAGAGGATCCCAACCTGCCGCCGCCGCAGGCGCTCTCGCGGTGGGCCGCGAATTTCGAGGCGCCGCACGTGGATGAGGGGTTCTCGGTGGTCGAGGAGATCCCGTTTGCCCGGCGCGTTGATCCGCTCTTCACGGGCAAGGGCCTGCTCCTCGACGTCGACGGCACGCTGCGAAAGACAAAGAGCGGCGAAATCTACCCGCGCGACCCCGACGACGTCGAGCTCCTGCCCGGTCGGCGCGCGGTCCTGGAGCGCTGGGTCAACGACGGATACACGCTTTTCTTCGTGTCAAACCAGAGCGGCATCTCGAAAGGATCGGTGACCGAAGAGGCTGTCCTGGCCGCGTTCTCGAGGACGATCGAGCTCCTCGGCCTGTCCGTGGCCGAGGTCGTGTACTGCCCGCACCCGGCGTTTCCGGTCGGCTGCTTCTGCCGCAAGCCCCTGCCGGGGCTCGGGGTATCGCTGATCCAGCGCCATAAGCTCGCGCGCGAGCACCTGGTTATGGTCGGCGACCTGGAGAGCGATCGGGAGTTCGCGCGAGCGCTCGGGGCGAAGTACATGACCGCCGAGGAGCTCTTCCCAGGCGAGTGAGCGCCCGCGAGGCCGCGCGCGCGTTATCGACGTCGGGGCGCCGCACGCCCACCCGTACCATGGTCGCTCCCGCAGGTACACCCGCGCGCCGCGCGGCGCGCCCGCGGGCCGCTACGCGACCCCGCGTACGAGCCGCGCGATCGCCGCCCTCGTTCATCAGCATGAACGGGCGGTCGTCGAAGCGCAGCCCGCCGCTGCCATCGTGCCCGATGATCTGCACCTTGCCCAGCGCGTGCCCCATCGCGCCATGAGATACTGCCCTCTTCCGGGCGCACCGGCGCCCGGCAGGAGGGCTATCCATGATGAAGAAGTACGGGGTCGGCATCCTCGGCGCCGGCTGGGTCGCCGGCGAGTACCTGAAGGCGTTCCATGACCACCCGCTCACCGAGGTCGTCGGCATGGCCAGCCGCACGCCCGGGAAGGCGGCGCGGCTCATGCGGGAGCGCGGCGTCGAGGGCAGGGAGTACGGATCGCTCGACGAGCTTTTCAACGATGATCGCGTCGCGATCGTCGTCTCGGCGACCCACGCCGACGTGCGCGCCGAGCACTGCGAGCGGGCGGCGCGCACCGGCCGGCACCTGGTCATCGAGAAGCCGGCCGGGCTCTCGCACGCCGAGACCGATCGCATCCGCGAGGCGGTGGCGCGGGCCGGCGTGAAGAGCGTCACGAGCTTCGTCCTCCGCTGGAACCCGCAGTTCGTGACCGTCCGCCAGATGATCCAGGACGGCGTGCTCGGCGATCTGGTCTACGCCGAGGGCGACTACTGGCACCCGCTCAAGAAGATCTACACCGGCTACCCCTCCTACGTCAGCGCGGAGATCGGCCGGAGCGCGTTCATCACCGCCGGCTGCCACGCCGTGGACATCGTGCGCTACCTCGGCGGGGAGATCGTCGAGGTCGCCGCCTTCTCGACAAAGCCGAGGCTCAACCCCGACTACCAGTACGATCCCAACGTCGTGGCCATGGTGCGCTTCGCGAACGGCGCGGTCGGCAAGCTCTCGACCGTGCTCGACGCCGACACGCCCTACATCTTCAACTGCCGCCTGTTCGGCACCGGCGGGACCCTCCAGAACAACGCCGTCTACTCGTCGAAGCGCTACCCCGGCGCGCGCGGCTACTGGAGCTTCCCTACCATCCAGCCCGACAGCGCCGACGTCACTCACCACCCCTTCGTCGATCAGATCGCGCACTTCGTGGAGTGCATCGAGGGCAACGTCGAGTCCCACGCGTCCATCCACGACGCCTGGAGGTCGATGGCGGTCTGCTACGCGATCGACGAGTCCCTCGCGAAGGGCGGGCACCCGGTCCGCGTGCGCAGCGACTAGTCCTGCGTACCCTGAATCAGGGTCCCTGTGGCGTCCGCAGGGGGCCTCAACCAACACGCGGTCGAACATCTGTCCCGGCTGTGGCGGGCGCTCCGCACGACGCCCATCCGGCTCGAACGATTCTCCCCGACTCCGGGTCGATTCCGGCGATGTTCGGGCCCTTGTAACTGCTCGCAGTAAAAGCAGGTGAGCGCGAGGTTGTCCGGCTCGGTCGGCCCCCCGTGCTTCTGCGCGATGACGTGATCGATCTCGAAGGGGATCGAGGAGATGGCCTGTGGGAGCAGGCAGTACTCGCACGTCGCGTTCGCGCGCTGCCAGACCAGCGCGACGAGGGCTGCGTCCATCGCCGCTTATGCGGCGAGCCCGGCTCGTTTCAGAGAGCGCCGCGCCTTCGAGCGCAGGAGGTCGAGGATCCGTCCGACGCGGCGGTAGCTCTCGAGCTCGACCTGCTCTCCGTCGGTGAGCTCGCCGCTCTGCGCCCGCACGGCCAGCTCGTGCATGCGCGCGCGATCCTGCTCGTCGAAGGCGAGCTGGAGGATCGACTGGGCGGCTTCCGGGGAGAGGTCGTCGCGCTCGGGGCGGATGAGCCGGCTGAGGATGGCCGCTTCGTCGCCCGCTCCAGGCATGGGTCGCCGCTCCATGCGAGGGAGGGTACACATCTCGCGTGCCCGAGGGCGGGCGAGCGGGCGGGGCGCCAGCGCGCAGGGCGCCCCGTGGAGCTGCCGCGCCGCCGCGGACATCCTCCTCGATCCGCGTCGAGATGGTAGCTTCCCGCCCACCTTGGGTACCCTGTCCCCCTCGGCGGATCCTCCGGCTGCGGCCTCGCCGCGCCGCGCGCCGCTCTCCGGCCCGCTCCGCCGCGCGGCGCTCGCCGCCCGCCGCGCGGCGCTCGCCGCCCGCCGCGCGGCGCTCGCCGCCCGCCGCGCGCCGCTCGGCGCCGCCCTCGCGCTCGTCGTCGTCGCCGCCTCGGTCTACGTGATCGCCGTCCCGCTCGCGGCCGTCCGCTACCCGCCGATGACCGACCTCCCGTTCCACGCGGCCGAGACGGCGGCGCTCCGGCACTACCTCGACCCGGCGTGGCACTTCCGCGAGCAGTTCACGCTCCAGCCGATCGCGGTCCCGTACCTGTCCATGTACGCGCTGGGCGCGCTGCTCATGGTCGTCCTCCCGCCCGTCGCGGCGGTGAAGGTCGCGGCGGCGGCGATGCTCGCGCTGCTCCCCGCGGGCCTCGCGGTGCTCTTTCACGGCCTCAAGCGGAGCCCCCTCCTCGGCGTGCTCGGGCTCAGCCTCGTCTGGTGCAACCTGACCCACTGGGGTTTCCTCAATCACATGGGCGCGCTCGGCCTCTTCGCGATGGTCGTCGGCCTGACGCTCCTGCTCCTCGATCGCCCCTCCCGCGGCCGGCAGATCGCGCTCGCGCTCGCGCTCGTCGCGCTGTTCTTCACCCACATCTTCCGCTTCCCGTTCGCGCTCGCCGCCGTCGTGGGGACGGCGATCGTCCTGTTCCCGGCGACGCGCCGGCTCCGCCCCATCGCGCTCCCGCTCGCGCCCTCGCTGGTCCTCTTCGCAGCGTGGCTCGTCGCCCGCCCCAAGACCCTGCGCGGCGAGCCGTTCGCGATCGAGCCCCACTGGGATCGGCTCCGCGAGATCCCCTCGCTCCTGTTCACGAGCTTCACCGATCCCGCCGAGGCGGTCGCCGCCGGGCGCGCGGCGCGCCTCGTGATCGCCGCGCTGCTCGTGTGTGCTGCCGGCGCCGCCCTGCGCCGCGCCGGCGCCTTCGCCGGCCCGGCCAGCGCGCCCGCGCCGCCCGGGCCGTCAGCGCAGCGCGCGCCATCCGAGCCGCCGCTCGCGCCATCCGAGCCGCCGCTCGCGCCATCCGAGCCGCCGCTCGCGCCGCCCTCGCCGCCCTCGCCGCTCGCCTGGCTCGCGCGGCAATGGACCTTCACCCGCGCCGCGGCCTTCGTCCCGATCGCCTGCGCGGCCGTCTTCCTCGGCCTGTTCCTCACCTTGCCGGTGCAGATCGGCCTCTGGTGGTACGTCTACCCGCGCGAGATCGTCGCGGCCCTGTTCCTCGCGTTCGGCGCCTTCCCGGACCTGCCGAGATCGCCCTGGCTCAAGGTGCCGGTCGTGCTCGCGCTGTCGGGCGCGGCGATCTCCCTCGGCGCCGTCACCCTGGACAACTACCGCCGGTTCGACCGGGCCACGCAGGACTTCGACGCCATCATCGCCCGCATCCCGCCCGCGCCCAAGCTGCTCTACCTCGTCTTCGATCACGGCGGCTCGACCCGGACGACGACCCCCTTCATCCACCTCCCCGCGTGGGTGCAGGCCACGCGCGGCGGCTGGCTCAGCTTCCATTTCGCCGTCTGGGACGCCTCTCCCGTCGCGTACCGCCCGCGCACCGAGCCGGGCGCCGTCGTCCCCCCGCCCACGCCGCTCCGGTGGGAGTGGACGCCGGAGAAGTTCGATGTGCGCCGCCACGGCGCCTTTTTCGACTGGTTCCTCGTCCGGCGGCGGGCGGGCGCGCGCAATCTCTTCGCCAAGGACCCGAGCATCGTCCCGGTGGATCACGTCGGCGACTGGTGGCTCTACCGGCGCACCAACGCGCCGTGACGGGCGCCCCGGTCCGGCTTTTTTGTTAGGATGCCGGCATGCCGTCCTCTCGCACCTCCACCCTCCTCTCCGCCGGTGTTGTCCTCCTCGCCCTCTGCGCCTGCGGCTCCGACGAACCCGTCAGCCCGGTCGACACCGGCGACGGAGGGGCAGGCGGGGCCCCGACCGGGGAGGGAGGCTCCGGCGGCGGCTCCGGCGGCGGCGGCGGCGCCCCGGCGGCCAGGTGCGCGCAGCCGACCCCCGTCGTGTGCGAGGACGACGTCTTCCAGCAGATGGGCTTGCAGGACACGGTCTCGTCCGGAGAGGTGAGCAGCGCGCCGGACGGCGACGGCTTCCGCTCCGCCATCGATGCCAGCGCGGGCGGCGCGTTCGCGGACGACGAGCCCTACGTCTATGCGCGGTTCACCGACGGCGGCCTCGAGAAGGTCGAGATCTCCGACGAGCAGTCGCTCACCTCGATGGACTGGGACATCGCGTTCCGGCGCTACCTCGTGCGCATCAACAGCGGCCATTCGGGGCCGTCCTGCGTCGCGGCGGCGCGGCTCGCGGGCACGCCGGACTACGACGCCCTCACCGCCGTCCCCGACAACGCGAGGTTCCGCAACGACGAGTACTTCACCGAGAGCTGCGAGCTCATCACGGACGGCTCCGGGCTGAACGGCCCTGCGACGGCGCTCTCGGGCTACTGGGATTACTCGATGTGCGTGGCCATGAGCGGGACCGTGTACGTCCTCGCGCTCGCCGACGATCGGAAGCTCAAGCTGACGGTCACGCATTACTACGAGGAGGAGGCCCAGGCGGAGTGCAACGAGACAGGGATGGTCTCGGACACGGGCTCCGCCGCCCACTTCCAGGTCCGCTGGGCCTTCCTCCCGTGACCCGCCGCCTCATCACGGCGTCGCGCCGCGGCGCCGCCGCTCTGCTCGCGCTCGCGCTCGCGCCGGCGCTCGCCGCGTGCGGCGCTGACGGCGCCGCCGAGCCGCTGGACGGACCGGCCGCCGCGCCTCTCGATCGGCCGGACACGCGCGGCACCGACCTGCAATACCGCTTCGATCCGGACGATGTGGTCGAGACCTTCGCGTCGGCCTCGGGGAGCTTCCTGGTCCACTTCGCGCGCGAGGGGCGCCACGCGGTGCCCGGCGCCGACGAGGACGCCACCGGCGTCCCCGATTTCGTGGAAGAGGTCGCCGTCATCTACGACGAGGTGCTCGTCCATTACCGTGACGTCCTCGGCTTCCGGCCGCCGCGGAGCGACGAGGACCTCCCCGACAACGGGGGCGACGGCCGCTTCGACGTCTACCTCGTCGATTTCGCCGGCATCGGCGACGGGGTGTTCCGCATCGACGCCTGCGCCGCGGACAACGCGGATCAGTGCGCCGGCTTCATGACCCAGGAGAACGACTACAGCGGTTACGGTTACCCGTCGACGCGGACCGCGAACCGGATCCTCGGGAGCCACGAGCTCTTCCACGCCGTGCAGGCGGCCTATGATCACGGTCAGGACACGGTGATCCAGGAGGGGACCGCGGTGTGGGCGACCGAGTCGTTCGATCCCTCGCTGCGGGACTTCGAGGGGTTCGTCGACGGGTATCTCGGGAGCACCGACCGCTCGCTCGACGTGCCTCAGGCCGGCCCGGTCGACCCGTTCAGCTACGGCAGCGCCCTCTTCTTCCAGTTCCTCGAGGAGCGTTACGGCGACGGCACCGTCCGTTCGCTCTGGGAGCACGTCGAGGACGGCGCGGGCGGCGAGGCGGATCCGGTATGGTTCGAGCAGCTCGATCCGCTGCTCGCGTCGCGCGCGCAGGCGACGTTCGCCGAGGCGTTCGTGGAGTTCGCGACCTGGAACCTGCTGACCGGCTCCTTCGCCGATCCCGAGCGCTCCTACGCGGCCGGCGACGGCTACAACGGCCTCCACGTCGAGGAGGTCGCGTTGCCCCACGCCGGCCGGCTCCGCCTCTTCCACGCGTCAGCGCAGTATTTCCGCGTCCGGCCCGGCGGTCGCGCGGCGATGACGGCGGCGCTCGCGGCGCCCCCGGGCGATCCCGCGCAGCACGACGGCCTCGCCCTGCTGCTTGCGGCGCGGCGGCGCGGCGGCGTGTACGGCGAGGTCGTGCGCGCCGCCGACGTCGCGTCGGGCGCCGTGGTGGTCGACACGGAAGGCGCCGAGGATCTGGTCGTGATCGCGGTGAACGCTTTGCAAGCGGGCGAGTCGCGCAAGCCGACGTTGTGTATCGGAACGCCGGAGGAGGTCGCCTCGTGCCGGGCTGACGTGGAGGGCGGCAGCGGCGGTGGCGGCGCTGGCGGGGAGGGCGGTGGTGGCGGCGCCGGCGGCGGGAGCGGCGGTGAGGCGCCGATCGACGCGGGACCAAGCGCAGACGAGGGCGGTTGCGGTTGCCGCGTCGGCCTGCCCGCGGCCACGGCGGGGAGCTACGCGGCAGCGGGCGCTTCGCTGCTCGTGCTGGCGCTGCGCCGGCGACGGCGCGGCGACGGAGACGCTCAGCGCAACAGGCTCCGGGCCACCCGGCCCCCGGTCGCGTGACGCCGTCTGCGCCAGCGCATCAGCGCGGCCAGCCCGACCGCCCCCGCGATCGCGTGGAGGGCGCTCGGCCGCTCGCCTGACCCGCTGCCGGCGGCCGCGCACGTGCAGCCGGCCTGCTCGTCTTTTTCGTCTCCGCTCCCGCCCTCGTCCACCGGCGGTGGTGGTGGCGGCGGCGGCTCGTCGCCGAGCACCTCCCTGAGCGCTGCGACCGGGTCGATGATCCCGTATCCGAAGACGGGATCGTGCCCGTTCTCGTCGGGAAGGGCATACGGTGCCGGACGCGCGGTGCGGGTCAGGATGTCGTAGAGCTCGACCGCGGTCCGCTCGGGCGCCGCGCTGACGAGCAATCCCGCGATGCCGGCGGCGACCGGGCACGCCGACGAGGTGCCTCCGAAGAGCGATGTGTAATCCGTCGGGTCATCGCCCTCGCTCCCTGCGATGTCGGTGGTGAGCGTCCCTGCCGGCGCCACGAGATCGAGGGAGCTGCCGTAATTCGTGAAGGCGGTCTCTTCTTCCAGGTGGTTGACGGCGCCCACGTTGAGGACCCCGCGCACCGCCTGGATCTCGTCGTCCGCGATCTTCCGGTCGTCGTTGCCGGAGGCGAAGAGGACGAGGGCCCCTTTGCCGTCGCGTCCGGCGTCGAACAGCCGGTTGATGGCGTTCTCGACCACCCTGGGCACGGGCATCGGCTCGGCGTATCCCCAGCTGTTCGACACGACGGAGGCGTTCACTTCCAGCGCGAAGTCGAACGCCTCCACCGAGGCGGAGAGCGGCTGCGGCTCGTCGTCGAGCAGCCGCACGCACCGCACCCTGCATGCGGGGCAGCCGCCTGCGATGCCCTCTCCGTTGTTGGTCTCCGCCGCCACGAGCCCTGCGCAAGCCGTCCCGTGGTTCACGCTCGTCTCTCCGGGAAGGTAGGTCGGGTCGTCGTCTCCATCGATGACGTCCCGCCCCGGATCCATCTTTGCCGCGAGGTCCGGGTGATCGAGGTCGCACCCGTTGTCGATCACGACAATGGTTGTCGCCGCGTCCCCCAGCGTGCGCCCCCACGCCTCTTCCATCCTGAGGTCGTCGAAGTACCACTGTCCGGGCAGCCGCGGATCATCCGGCGTGAACGGCTGTCCGAACGCCTTGAGCCGCACATAAAAATCCGGCATCACCTCCCGAACTCCGGCCGTGCGCGCCGCGCTCAGACGCTGGGCGAGATCGAGCCCATCCCCCCCGCCCGCATCCCTGACGAGCCAGCTCCCGATCGAGGGCATGAGCGGTCGCACCAGCTCGACCCCTGCCGCCGCCAGCGCGCCCTCCATGCCCGCCTCGATCTCGACGATCGCGGTCGCGCCCACGCTGGCCTCCACGACCTGTCCCCCCGGATACCGGAGCCGCACCGGCGCGAGCGTCCGCCCCGAGGCATCTCGCGCGCTGTTCCCGAGCCGCTCGACCGCGACGCGCCGCCCGCCGTCCACGATCCACGCCCCTGTCTCCGCCGCCCCCGCGCTCGGCCTGGCGATCGCGTCGCTTGCCCCGCCGCCCCAGAGGAGCGCTGCCCCGACCACCCCAAGCCCCGTGCGTCTCATCGTGTTCAGCCCTCGCCCCCTGCGCCGCATCGTACCATGCCCCTGCGCAGCCCACCCCGCCCCCTTCTCTCCCCCCGGACCCCAGCGCAAGCGCCGGCGGGTGGGGGCCGCGCTCGCCGGCGTGGCGCGGGCGGGCGCGCCGAGCACCGACCTGAGGTGCCATAAGCCTTCAGCGGGCTCAACGCCCCAGGCGCGCCTTGTGTGGCGCGCACCATAACGTCTCAGCCATCAAGGCCCGAAGGGAGACATGCCGGGCGGTGTCCCATGCGCAAGCTCCCCCGCCCCAGTCTTGCCGATTGGCCAGCGCCCGCCCGCGCCACGCCGGCGAGCGCGGCCCCCACCCGCCGGCGCGTTCGTCTGGGTTCCCCCGCCCCCCCGTCAGTTCTTCTCCTGCCCTCGGATCACCATCGACGCGAGCAGATCCATCATCCGCGCGAGGTCATCGCGCACCGCCCCTCCGGGCACCCCCGCGAGCCGGTTCGCGACCCGCTCCATGACCTGCTCTCGCGCCCTCTCGAACCCCGGCGCCCGCTGGTCGTGCACCGCGCAGGACACCAGCTCCTGATCGAGCTGCCGCCAGAAGAACTTGCCGTCGCTGGTCGCGGCGCACGGCTTCCCCGTGAACCCGACCACCGTCTTCGCCCCCGCGTCCAGCAGCTTGTTGAAGAGGGGCCCGCTCGCCGTCTCGCAACAGCAGAAGTAGAGCACGCGCCCGCGCGCCCAGAGCTCGATCTCCTGGTCAGGGCTCTCGTGCGACAGCAAAATTCCATCAGGAGAGTCGTCGTCGACGACGCAGCTCGGCCTGCCGTGCGACGACACCACGATCGCTCGAAAAGGGTTGCCCGCGCTCTCCGCACGCGCGATCTGCCGGAGGATCCGCCGCCGCTCCGCGCTGGCGCGCCCGAACGTCACGATCGAGAACTGCTCTCCCAGCCGGCTGTAGAGCATTGCGCGGCCAGACGCGAACCAGGCGCTGTCCGTATCGAAGGATGTATCAACGGAGAGTACCGGCAGACCAGTCATCTTACCTCCTTCGCCGAGCCCTTGCGCGGTTTCGCTCCAGCCGCGGAGAACGCAGCAGGATACATTAACAAACGTAGGGGAATTCCTGCGGCCGAAATCGTCGCCTGCCCGGATAGAATTCCGTCACGTCACACGCCTCGTCGGTCTTGCTCGCCACGCCTCTCGCTCGCCGCGCCTCTCGCCCGCTGCGTGGCTTCCGCCCCCCGAATTGCGCCAGGTTGCGCACACGCGCCGCTTCGGTGGGTGACGGCGGCGCCGCGGCTCAGGGCAAGGGCGCCGCAGCGCCGGTTTGCCCCAGGACGAGCTTGCGGGGCTCGCCCTGCCTCAGCTCGCCCATTCGCCCTTGCATCGTCTCCCCGAGCTCCGCGCGCGCGCCGTCGTCGAGCAGCTTCTTCACCTTGGGGAACAGGTGCTCTTCCTCTTCCTTGTGGTGGTGCTCGAGCTGCTCGGCCAGGACGTGGAGCTTGGGCCCGAACTTCTCGTCCGTGGTGTCGATGGCCAGGAGGTCGGCCAGCACGCGCTTGAGCGACAGGTGCTCCTCGAGCGACTCGAGCAGGATGTCCTCCGTACGGCGGGCCCTGACGGCAGGGTAGAAGTGCTGCTCCTCGATGGTGATGTGGATGGCGAGGAGGTCGGCGGCCGTGGAGAACTGGTCAGGATCCACGGAAGAGGCCTTCTTCAGGCCGGAAAACTTGTCTTCGAGCTCGCGGTGGTGGCGTTCGAGGAGGTCGATGGCGTCCATAGATCCGACTATTTAGCCGGCGCCGCCTCGCGAGCAAGGCAGGAGAGCGCGCCGCCGCCCCGGAATCGCTCGTCTCGGCGCCGGGCGCGCCGCGCTCATTCGGGCGCCCGGCGCCGCTGCGCGCATCCCTCGATGAAACGCGCCGCGAGCGCCGTCCAGCCCGTTTGATGGCTGGCCCCCACGCCGCGCCCGTCGTCGCCGTGGAAGTACTCGCTGAAGAGCACGAGGTCCCTCCAGTGTGGATCCGAGGCGAAGCGCGGGTCCGGCCCGTGGCACGGCCGCGATCCATCCTCCCGCGGCAGGAACAGCGCGCCGAGGCGCCGCGAGAGCTCGCCGGCCACCTCGTCGAGCGTCATGAAACGACCCGAGCCCGTGGGGCACTCCACGCGGAGTGTGTCCCCGTAGAAGTGGTGATACCGCTCGAGCGCCTCGACGAGGAGGAAATTCAGGGGAAACCATACGGGGCCGCGCCAGTTCGAGTTGCCACCGAAGAGCCCGGTATCCGAGTCTCCCGGCGTGTACGCGACCGTGTAGAGCTCCCCGTTCGCCCACAGCGAGTACGGGTGGTGCAGGTGATGGCGGCTGAGCGAGCGCACGCCATACGGTGAGAGGAACTCCGACTCGTCGAGCACGTAGCGCAGCGCCCGCTCGAGCCGCTCCCGCGACGGCACGGCGAGCAGCCGGCGCCCTTGCCGGCCCTCGAGGTACGTGATGTGGCGCGCGAGATCGCGGCGGTTCTCGAGGAACCAGAGCAACCGCTTCCGGAAGCCCGGAAGGCGGTTGATGGTGTCGTCCTCCAGGACCTCGACGGCGAACAGCGGGATCACGCCGACCATCGACCGCGTCCGGAGCGGCATGGCCCGGCCGTCGACGTTCAGCTGGTCGTAGTAGAAGCCGTCCTGCTCGTCCCAGAGGCCGGTGCCGCGGAACGTGTTCATCGCGTCCACGATGGCGATGAAGCGGCCGAAGAACTTGGTCGCCATGTCCTCGTACACCGGGTCGTCGTGCGCGAGCTCGAGCGCCATCGACAGCATGGTGCCGCAGAAGAACGCCATCCAGGCCGTCCCGTCGGCCTGCTCCAGCCGGCCGCCCGTCGGCAGCGCCCGCGAGCGGTCGAAGACGCCGATGTTGTCGAGCCCGAGGAAGCCGCCGGAAAAGAGGCTGTTGCCGTCCTCGTCCTTGCGGTTGACCCACCAGGTGAAGTTGAGCAAGAGCTTCTGGAACACCCGCTCGAGAAAGGCGCGATCGCGCTCGCCGCGGCTCGCCGCGATCTTGTACACGCGCCACGCCGCCCAGGCGTGCACCGGCGGATTCACGTCTCCGAACGCGAACTCGTACGCCGGCAGCTGCCCGTTCGGGTGCATGTACCACTCGCGCAGGAACAGGACCAGCTGATCCTTCGTGAACGCCGGGTCGATCCGGGCGAACGGGATCATGTGAAACGCGAGGTCCCACGCCGCGTACCAGGGATATTCCCACTTGTCGGGCATCGAGATGACGTCGCGGTTGTAGACGTGCCGCCACTCGGCGTTGCGCCCCAGCCGCCTCGGCTCCGGCGGGAGCAGCGGCGGGTCGCCCTCGATCCACTCGCCGACGGCATAATGGTAGAACTGCTTCGACCAGAGCAGCCCCGCGTACGCCTGCCGGAGGACCGCGCGCTCCTCGGGGGAGGTGTTCTCCGGCGCGACGTTATCGTGGAAGTCGTCCGCCTCGCGGAGGCGCGCGGCGAAGATCGCGTCGAAGCCCGGGCCGAAGGGCGCCTCCGGGGCCTCCTCGTCGGCGACGAGCCGCAGCCGGAGCGTGACCTCGGCGTTGCCGGGCACGAGGAGGCGGTAATGCGCCGCCGCCTTGGTGCCGCGCTTCGCGGGATTGACCACGTCGCGCGTGCCACGGATGACGTGATCGTGGAAGGCGTCCTTCCGGTAGGGAGACCGCGACGCCACGCCGAAGAGCCGCTCGGCGTTGGTCTCGTTGTCGGTGAAGAGCAGCTCCGGCGCGCCCTCCACGTAGAGCGTCATCTTGCCGAGCTGCTCGTGCTCCGCGGCGACGGCGCCGGGGGCGGTCTGCCGCAGCTCCGGCCTCGAGGCGTACCCCTCGCCGGATCGGTTCCAGGACCAGGTGTTGCGGAACCAGAGGGTCGGCAGCACGTCGAGCGGCGCGGCGACGTCGGATCGATTCCTGATGGTGATAGAGATCAGGATATCGTTCGGGGACGCCTTCGCGTACTCCACCTGGACGTCGAAGTAGCGATCCTGGTCGAAGACGCCGGTGTCGGCGAGCTCGAACTCCGGCTGGTGCCGGCCGCGGCGGCGGTTCTCCTCGACGATCCACGCGTAGGGGAACTCGGCTTGCGGGTACTTGTAGAGGCCCTTCAGGTACGAGTGCGTCGGGGTCGAGTCGACGTAGAAGTAACACTCCTTCACGTCCTCGCCGTGGTTGCCCTCGGGGCCGGTCAGGCCGAAGAGCCGCTCCTTCAGGATGGGGTCGCGGTGGTTCCACAGGGCGATCGCGAAGCACAGCCGAGCCTTCGTGTCGCAGATGCCGAGCAGGCCGTCCTCTCCCCAGCGGTAAGCGCGGCTCCGGGCGTGGTCGTGAGGGAAGTAGTTCCAGCAGTCGCCGTACGCGGAGTAGTCCTCGCGCACGGTTCCCCACTGGCGCTCGGAGAGGTACGGACCCCAGCGCTTCCAGTACGTCTGGCGGCGCTCGTCCTGCTCCAGGCGGTCGTGCTCGATCGTGCGTCGCTGGTCGGGCATGGGAGCGAGAGGAGATCCAAAGTGAGGGGGAAATGCAAGGGGCACGTGGGGGCGGCCTCGCCGGGGGGACGCGCCGGCGGGAGGGTCCGCGCTCGCCGGCGTGGCGCGGGTGGGCGCTGGCGATCCGCCGAGGCGGGGGCGGGGGAGCTTGCGCATGGAACACCGCCCGGCATGTCTCCCTTCGGGCCTTGCTGGCTGGGACGTTATGGTGCGCGCCACACAAGGCGCGCCTGAGGCGTGGAGATGACTGGGGACTTATGGCACCTCGGTCGGTGCTGGACGCGCCCACCCGCGCCACGCCGGCGAGCGCGGACCCTCCCGCCGGCGCTTCGCGTCTGGGGGAGGAGGGGTGAACGAGATGGGGGGTCCTGGGGTGTCGGCCGGCCGCTGGCGAGACAGCGAGTCGCGCGTCCGCGGCTTCACACTACTTCACGCCAGGTCGAACACCAGCACCTCGCCCGCCCCGTCCCCGCGCAACTCCAGCGCTCCTCCCGGGCCGATGGCCGCCGCGTCGCCCGCCTCGAGCACCGTCCCGTTCAGCTCCACCCGGCCGCGCGCCACGTGGACCCACGCATGCCGCCCCGCGGCCAGCTCGTACCGCGCCTCATCGCCCTGCCCGAAGAGCCCCGCCAGCACGCTGACGTCCTGGTGGACCGTCACCGAGCCCTCGCGCCCGTCCCGCGACGCCACGAGGCGCAGCCGACCCGACCGCTCCTCGCGGGAGAACGCCTTCTGCTCGTAGCTCGGCTCGTACCCGCTCTTGTCCGGCACGATCCAGATCTGCAAGAGGTGCGCGACGTCGGTCTTCGACGCGTTGAACTCGCTGTGGAACACGCCGGTCCCCGCCGACATCCGCTGGACCTCGCCAGGGCGGATGACCGACCCGTTCCCCATGCTGTCCTTGTGCTCGATCGCCCCCTCGAGCATGTACGTGACGATCTCCATGTTCTGGTGCGGGTGCTTCCCGAACCCCCGCGCCGGGGCGACGCGATCGTCGTTGATGACCCGCAGCGCACGGAAACCCATGTGCTCCGGGTCGTAGTAGTTGGCGAACGAGAACGTGTGGAACGACTGGAGCCACCCGTGGTCGGCATAGCCGCGCTCGCCGGACCGACGAACCTGCATCGAGAACGTGTTGTTCATGCCCGTAGCATGTGCCTGGCGAACCATCTTGTGAATCGGCATTAATCTCATGGGATCCATCTGCTTTGGAGATGGTTCGCCGCGCCCGCCCTTGCCTGGCCCCTCCCTGGTGCCGCCTCGCTCCGCCGGCTCGACGTGAGCTCGACGTGAGATCGCCGCAATGAGGGGCGGCGTTGTCCTGCGTCAGGCCGCTTCTCGGGAGAGCTCCGAGTGGTCCTTGCTCTTCTCCCCGGGCAGGGCGACGCGGAGCAGCGCCAGGCCGAGCGCGGCCTCGACGAGGGTGATCGCCACGGCCCACGCCGTCGTCGAGGCGGCGATGGCGGCCAGGCGCTCCTCGCGTGTCGCGCCGGCCGCGAAGCGCTCGAACAGCGCGGCGGCGAGCACGTCGCGCGTGCCGAAGCCCTGCGGGGTGAGGGGGAGCGTCACCGCGACCATCAGGATCGGGATGTACGTGAGGGCGGCGCCGACGGGGATCCGCACGCCGAAGAACCAGAAGGGGAGCCACGTGCCGGCGAACAGGACGACGAGGTGCGGCAACCGCGCGGCGAGGGCGAGCAGGTGGCCGCGCACGCCCGCCTCGAAGAGCGGGGCGAGGAGCCGCGCGCGCGCGAGCCGGGCGGGGCGAAGCGCGAGCAGCGCGAGGTAGAGCCCGCCGATCCCGAGGAGCAGCGCCGACCAGCCGAGCGACGCGCCGTTCGCGGGGAAGGCGACCGCGCCCAGCGCGAGCAGGCAGCCGAGCCACGACGCGTAGACCACGAGCGTCGCGCCGGCCACACGCGCGAGCGGCACGCCGTGCACACGCGAGAGGAAGACCGTGATGAACGCCTGGCCGACGTGGTGGTTGAGCAGCGACGGCAGGTACGAGGCGCCGCGGAGCACCAGGAAATCGCGGAAAGCCACGGGGGCGACGGCGCGGCGGTAGACGAGCACGGTCGCGAACGTGTCGGCGGCGAGCAGCGCCAGGACGAACAGGACGGCGAACCCGAGGAAGAGCGGGGCGTCGACGCGCGCGAGGGCGGCAAGGAATTTGCTGCCGTCGAGGCGGCCGAGCGTGAAGGCGACGAGCGCGGCCGCGAGCACGAACGGCAGGGCGCGCCGCGCGCGACGGAGGAGGCGCGGCGTGGCCCGCTCGGGCAGACCGCCGTCGTGCGGGCGCGCCGCAGCCGCCCCGCCGTCGTGCGGGTGCGGCGCGGTCGCCGCGTCGCCGCGCGGAGGCGGCGCCGCTCCCACGCCGCCGCGCGGCTGTGGCGCGGGCGCGGGCGCGGCGCTGGGTCCGGTGTGGGGCGAGGAGCGCAACGGCGGCACCCTAGCAGAAACCCGCGCCGGGTCCGCGCGCGCGGCGCGGCGACGGCGCCCGTCGTGGGGCATAGTCGTCCCCCATGTCCAAGTACGATTACGATCTGTTCGTCATCGGCGCCGGCTCCGGCGGCGTGCGCGCAGCCCGCATGTCCGCTTCGTACGGCGCCCGGGTCGCCGTCGCCGAGGTGCGCCACCTCGGCGGCACCTGCGTCAACGTCGGGTGCATCCCCAAGAAGCTCCTCGTCTACGCCTCGCACTTCGCCGAGGACTTCGAGGACGCGGGCGGCTACGGCTGGACGGTGCCTGGCCACGGCGCCGCCGCGGCGGGCGGCGACGGGCACGGCGGCCCCGCGTTCGCGTGGCCGACGTTCCTCCGCAACAAGAACAAGGAGATCGAGCGGCTCAACGGCATCTACGAGCGGCTCCTGAAGAACTCGGGCGCCGAGATCCGCTGGGGCCGCGCGAAGATCGTGGATCCACACACCGTCGAGATCGACGGCGCCACGGTCACCGCCGAGCACATCCTCGTCGCGACCGGCAGCCGCCCGTGGATCCCCGAGTTCCCCGGCCGCGAGCTCGCGATCTCCTCCGACGAGGCGTTCTACCTCGACGACCTCCCGCGGCGGGTGATCATCGTCGGCGGCGGCTACATCGCGGTCGAGTTCGCCAGCATCCTGCACGGCCTCGGCGCCAAGGTGTCGCTGATCCACCGCGGCATGCACCTCCTGCGCGGCTTCGACGACGACATCCGGACCTTCCTCGCCGCCGAGCTCCAGAAGAAGGGCCTCGACCTCCGCCTCGGCGCGTGTGTCGAGGAGATCGAGCGGCGCGACGGCGCGCTCTCCGCCGAGCTCGCCGACGGCACCGAGCTCGCCGCCGACCAGATCCTCTACGCGACCGGCCGCGTGCCGAACACGCAGGGGCTCGGCCTCACGGAGGTCGGCGTCCAGGTCGACGACGGCGGCGCCATCCTCGTGGACGACGCGTTCCGCACGTCGGTCCCGTCGATCTGCGCGATCGGCGACGTGATCGCGCGCGTGCAGCTCACGCCGGTCGCCATCGGCGAGGCGATGGCGCTGTCGCGGCGGCTCTTCCTCGGCGAGCACCGGCCCATGGACTACGCCGGCATCCCGACCGCCGTCTTCTGCCAGCCGAACGTCGGCACGGTCGGCCTCTCCGAGGCGCAGGCGCGCGAGCACCACGACGTCGCCGTCTACCTCTCGATCTTCCGTCCGCTCAAGCACACCCTGTCCGGGCGCGAGGAGAAGACGATGATGAAGCTCGTCGTCGACCGCGCCACCGATCGGGTGCTCGGCTGCCACATGGTCGGCCCGGACGCCGGCGAGATCATCCAGGGCTTCGCCGTGGCGCTGAAGTGCGGCGCGACCAAGGCGCAGTTCGACGCCACCGTCGGCATCCACCCCACGGCGGCCGAGGAGTTCGTGACCATGCGCGAGCCGCTGCGGAACACGGACCGGAGCCCCGCCATCGGGCGGGCGCCGAGCTCCGCGTAACCCGCATCGGGCGGGCACCTCGCTCCCCATCCCACGATCACTCGACCCGCGACGCCCGCGACGCCCGCGGCGGCGCGGCGCCCGGGCTCACGAGGCCTGTGTGAGCCCGGATCTGCTCGCCCGCTCACGTTCGCGCCGAGGGCGCTCCTCTGGTATGGACCGCGCGATGTCGACCCACGCCTCGAGCCCCTTGAAGCCCGTCGGCCTGCTCACCCGCACGAGCGATCGCTCGTTTTACATCTTCAACGCGGTGCTCTCCGCGGCCGCGCTCGCGTTCCTCGCCTACATCCTGATCATCCGGCGCGGCGCCGGCGGCGCCGATCTCCGCTTCATGCCGCCGCTGAACGCCGCCCTGAACGCGACCGCCGCCGCGCTCCTGGTCGCCGGCTGGATCGCGATCAAGCGCCGCGCGATCGTCGTGCACAAGTACCTGATGGTCTCGGCGTTCGTCGCCTCGTCGCTGTTCCTCGTCGGCTACCTCGCGTACCACTTCGTCCACGGGGACACGCGGTACCAGGGCACCGGGCCGATCCGCGCCGTCTACTTCTTCGTCCTCATCTCGCACATCGTGCTGTCGGCGGGCATCGTGCCGCTCGCGCTGACGTCGTTCTACTTCGCCTACAAGGCGAACTTCGCGAAGCACGCCCGGGTCGCGCGGGTGACGCTGCCCCTCTGGCTCTACGTGTCCGTCACCGGGGTGCTCATCTACTTCATGCTGCGCGGCAGCCCGCCCGCGGTGCCCTGACCGCGCCGCCTCGCCCCACCCGCGCCGAAGGCGCCGCGCCCTCGCCGCGCCGGCGCCCCTGCCTCAGAAATCCTTGATGCTGCCGCGGCGCCCCTGGAAGCCGCCGAAGATGGCGCGGTGCGCCGACAGCGCCGCGGCGGCGAGCGCCTCGTGCTCGTAGACCTCCTCCATCAGCGGGATGGGGTCCTGGTAGAGCGTGTCGCTCGCCACGATCCTGGGCCACGGCAGGTGGTCCGGGTCCGCGCCCTGGACGCCGGCCTCCTTCATGACCTTGAGGAACTCGTGCGCGAGCAGGCCCTGGCCGATGACGCTCGGGTGCACCCCGTCGAGGCTGACGATGCCGCCCGCCTTGCGGCGCCCGGCGCGGTCGACGTGGTAGTAGCGGGTGTCCATCGGCGGCGCGACGTGGTCGTGGAAGTACGCCGGGAGCTCGTACGACGGCTCGCCGCCGTTGCGCTTGTACGCGAGCCGGTCGAGGCCCGAGGAGACGTCGACGAGGTGATACCGCCGCTCGCCGTGGCGCGTGTTCCTCTCCTCCAGGAGCCGCGCGACGTGCGCGTTGCAGGCGTCGACCGTCGCGTCGATCCGCCGCGCGTCGTCCGCGGTGAGGTGCGGCGCGCCCGCCTCGATCGGGCGGGTGCTCTTCGCGAGCGGGGGGTAGGTGTAATAGGGGAAGTAGCGCGGCACACCCGGGAGCGGGTCGCCGACCCCCGCGGCGATGGGCGCGATCGTGACGTGCGGCACGTTGGCCACGAACACGCGCCAGCCCGGGCTCTCGTTGCGGCGCATGATCGCGTCGATCCGGTCGAGCAGCTCGCCGTACTCGGCGACGAAGTCGCCCGGCATCCAGAGGTTCCACTGCGCCCGGGTGCGCTCCTCGAAGCTGAGCGAGACCGGCCGGCGGTCCGGCCTGTCCTCGGTCGCCGCGATGCTGAGCAGGATGGCGGAGCCCACCGCGTTGTTCGGGCCGAGCCAGAGCAGGAGGTTCTCGACGCCCTCGCCGCGCGCGTGGTGGCTCAGCCAGTCGAGCTGGGTGTAGCCGTCGAAGCGCGCGTCCTGCGACGGGTTGAGGACGCGCAGCGCGGCCCGGTAGAACGACGCGTTCGGCCCGTGGAGGAGCCCGTCGCCGGCCCCCGGCGCCGTCGCGATCCGCTGCTTGCAGATCGCCGGCGTCACGAGCCACGCGTCGGCCACGTCGAAGCCGTAGACCGAGACGTTGTGGAACCAGGGCACGCTCCCCCCGCGGTACGGCCCCGCCCCCTCGCCCCGCTCGTAGTAGTCCTCGGACTCGTCGAGCACCCGGTTGATCTCGGCGGCGAAGGCGGCCCACTCGAGCCCGTCGATCCTGGAGCCGAACGCGAGGTAGAGGCGGCGGAGCACCACCTCGAGGTCGAGGAGCAGCCCGTGGGCCGGGTAGTCGGGCACACGGTACGCCGCGCTCGAGAACACGTCGCCGACGTCGACGCCGAGCGAGCGCGCGATCCACGTGGAGTAGGCGAGGTGGGTGCGCGCCACGCCGAGCGACATCAGGCCCTGGGAGATGCTGTCCCCGATGGTGAAGAGCTTCATGCTGCGGTCCTCACGCGTTCCAGGTGGAGGCGCGATCGTAACCGAACTCATACCGCAGCGCGCCAGTATCGCCGGGCCCGAGATCGTCAGGGCGCCGGCGGGTCCGACCGGGGCGCAGCGGCGCGCTCCGGCGGGGCGCCACGCCCCCGCGGGGCTCCGGCGACGCGCGTCGCGAGCGCGTGCGCCGCGCGCGCGCCGAGCAGCAACGCGAGCAGCGCCGCGTAGATCAGGGGCTCCGTCGTGTCCTGCTTCACCCGCAGGAAGAAGTGCGCGACCCCGAGCACGGCGGCGACGTACACGAGGCGGTGCAGGCGCTTCCAGCGCGCGAAGCCGAGGCGCTTCAGCATGCGCGCGGTCGACGTCGCCGCGAGCGGGACGAGCAGGAGCAGCGCGACGAAGCCGGCGAGGATGAAGGGGCGCTCGGTGATGTCCTCGACGAGGGTCCGGACGTCGAGCCCCTGGTCCAGGACCACGTACAGCAGGAAGTGCGCGCACGCGTAGAAGAAGGCGAGCAGCCCCAGCGCCTTGCGGATGCGCAGGGGGAACGTCCAGCCCGAGGCGAGCTTGAGCGGCGTCGCCGCGAGCGAGGCGATGAGCAGCACGAGCGCGAGCAGGCCGAGCTGGTTGAGCGCCTCGGCGATCGCGTTCGCGCCGAGCGCGCCCGTCGCGGCGCGCTCGGCGAGCACGGCGAGCGGGATGAGGCCGCCCGTGACGACGGCGGGCTCGAGCCAGGGCAACCTGCGGCCGGCGGGCGCGCCGGCGCCGCGCGGCGGCCGGCGCGCCGGCGCCGCGCCGGGCGCGGGCGGCGTCGGCGCTGCCGGCGAGCCCATCACAGCGGACGAGCTCATACTCAGAAGTTCTCCCGGAGATCCATGCCGCTGTACAGCCCGGCGACCTCCTCCGCGTAGCCGTTGAACGGCAAGGTGGGGCGCCGCCTCAGCTCGCCGATCCTCCGCTCGGTCGCCTGGCTCCAGCGCGGGTGATCGACCGCGGGGTTCACGTTCGCATAGAACCCGTACTCGTCCGGCGTGGCCTGGCTCCAGGTCGTCTTCGGCTGCCGCTCGGTCAGCTTGATGCTCACGATCGACTTGCACCCCTTGAACCCGTACTTCCACGGGACCACGAGGCGGATGGGCGCGCCGTTCTGGCCGAGCAGCGTCTTGCCGTAGAGGCCGACGGCCAGCATCGTGAGCGGGTGCATCGCCTCGTCGATGCGCAGCCCCTCGACGTAGGGCCAGTCGAGCACCTGCCGGCGCTGGCCGGGCAGCTGCTCCGGATCGAGCAGCGTCGTGAACTGGACATACCGGGCGCGCGACGTCGGCTCGAGGCGCCTGAGCAGCGCCGCGAGCGGGAACCCGAGCCACGGGATCACCATCGACCACGCCTCGACGCAGCGCATGCGGTAGACGCGCTCCTCGAGCGGGAACCACGCGAGCAGCGCGTCGAGATCGAGCACCGCGGGCTTCTTGATCTCGCCCTCGCACGCGACCGTCCACGGCCGGAGCCGGAGGCGGCCGGCGTTCTCGGCCGGCTCGGACTTGCTCAGGCCGAGCTCGTAGAAGTTGTTGTAGGAGATGATGTCCTCGTACGGCGTCCGCGCCTCGTCGGTGACGAACGGGCTCCTCCCGCCCGCCCCCGCGGGCGGCGCGGCGAGCTCCGCCGGCGGCGCGCTGGCGAGCGGCGCGGCCTCGCCGCCGGGCGCGGCCTCGCCGCCGGCGCGGCGCGCCGCGCCGCCCGTGAGCCAGACGAGGCCGCCGCCGATGGCCGAGGCCGTGCCGGCGAAGAGCGCCGCGTTCTTCAGGAGCTCGCGCCGCCGCAGGTACAGCGCTTCCGGGGTGATCTCGCCCGCCGGCGGTTCCTTGGGGACCTTGCTCATGCACGTAGTGTACGACGGCGCAGGGCGCAGGCCCTGCCCTGCCGGCGCTCACGCCCCGCTCGAGACGAGGGACGCGAGGCGCCGCGCCGGACCGGACGCGACGTGGATCCCGGGCAGCGCGAGCAGCTGTCCGATGCGGGCCGAGCGCTGCTCCACGCCGCGGGCGAGCGCCTCCCGCTCGCTCGCGCCGCGCGCCGCGAGCAACGACAGCACATCGGCCCAGACGCGCTCGCGCCAGCGCGAGAGCAGCTCCATGGCGAACCAACTCGCGGTCTCCGGGGCGGCGTCGCGGAGGAACGCGCTCACGCCGCAGCCGTGCCGTGTGCTGAGGCGCGCGAGCGCCTCGGCGATCGAGAGGCGGAGCAGCTCATTGACCGCATCGTGATCGTGCTTGAGGCGCGCGAGCATCCTCGCGTCTTCGCCGTGCCCGAACTCGATGATGGTCGCGTGGATCCCGAAGACCAGGTCGTAGTTGATGTGGGCGCTGAACCCGAGCAGCGCGTTCTGCACGGGCAGCGTGAAGCGCGAGGACGCGCTCGCGTACGCGATGCGCCATGCGCCGCAGTCCTGCGCCGCGCCCCGCTCGCAGGCGCGGAGCGTCGCGAGGTACCGCTCGCAGAACCGGCCCGCCAGGCGGGAGATCCACGCCGGCTCGAGGAACATGCCGCCGGGCCGCCCGACCTGCGCCGCGACAGCGCGGGTGACGACGCCGTAGACGTCGGTGAACGCCGCGCGCGGATCCTCCACCCTGAGGAGCCGCTCCGTCAGGGTGTCGAGAACGACGGCAGCATCGTGAACGCTCCTGGGATGCACGTTAAGGCCGTCGATGCAGCTGCTCATGAAGGTCCCCTCCTGCTTCTTCCACTCGTCAAAGAGATCTGCTGTGCTTGGTGCTCAAACCTCCGCACCGGCGCCGCGGGCGCGCGCTCCCCGAGCGGTGCGCAGCGGCGCCGGCCTGCGGAGCGCGCCGGCGCGTACGACCTGGCCTGATCTGGCGTGCGGTCCCGACGCACGTCGTTCCCGTACCCAGAGCGGATCTGTCGATCCGCCGTGAGAGCGGCCGACATGGAGAATGTCCCGGCACCCTCTGCTGCCGGCCCCCCCTTGAACCGGCTCCGTGCAGCGAGAGCTGATCTGACTCGATCCCAGGCTCGCTCGCGGCGGGACCCCCCCTCGCCGCGGCGCTCTAAGCTCCACCTAGTCTACGATACCGGGTGGGGTCACCACAATTGTCTTATGACGTGTGATCCCGTTCCGGACGACTTCCAAGCCTATGGCAACTGGCGAGCTCGAACAAGCGGACGTTGAACCTGACATGTTTTTTTGCCGCGCGGGAGATCGTCTCGACATCTTCGTCAGTTGCGCTGCTACTGGAGTGTCCAAGGTTGGTTCGATTAGGGAAGTGCCTACTCGTGTCGGCGCGAATCGCATCGAGATGATCTTGAAACATCACGAGTGGTTATCCCATGATCGCTGTACGGATCGCCCCCTTGCGCGGCTCGGGATCTAGGCAGGTCCTGAGTCGGCGTTCAGGAAACGCCTGACCTCTTCTCCCCAGGTGCCGCGCCGCCTCGCCCTGGAGATGGAAAAGGACACAAGGGCGGTCAACACCGGTCGAGCTCGGTTTGCCCCTCGTGGATGTGACGGCAAACACATCAAGATTTCGACGGCTGCAGAGCTTGCCTGTCAGCGCGCGGCGTGGGATCGCGGGGCCGCGGCACCTAGGCGCCTGCGGTCCACGCCTGCACGCGGGAGAGGGCCTGCCGTACGGCCGGCGATGGTTCGCATGCGATCGCCCGCGTCACGTGGGAAGCACACTTCCGCCGCCCGGGCCGCGCGCGGACAGGCGGCGGCGCGGACGGGGCGGCGCTGCCGGCTCGGCGCGACGGATGCCGCCGTTCGCGGCGGGGGCGCCGCCGTTCGTGGCGGGATGTGCGGTCGGGGCGCCGCGGCGCCCGGGAAGGGAGAGCGCCTGGGAGGGGAAGGAGGAGAGGTAGGACAGGAGCGGCGGGCGGCGCGCCTGCGGGCGGCGCCCGCGGCGCCCGCGCGGCTCAGCCGGTGCCGCCCTTGGCCTGCACGTCGCGGTGGCGCAGCGTCGCGCGCAGGTAGTCGCGGTTCATCGTCGCGATCACGTCGAGGGGGATCTCCTTCGGGCAGACCGCCTCGCACTCGCCGATGTTCGTGCAGTGGCCGAAGTTCTCGACGCGCATCTGCCCCACCATCTTGAGGCTGCGCTCGTCGCGCTCCGGCTGGCCCTGCGGCAGGATGTTCAGGTGCGTGAGCTTCGCCGCCGTGAAGAGCGAGGCCGACGCGTTCGGGCACGACGCGACGCAGGCGCCGCAGCCGATGCACGCCGCCGCGTCCATCGAGCGCTCGGCGATCGGCTTCGGCACCGGGATGGCGTTCGCGTCCGGCGCGCTGCCCGTCGGCACCGAGATGTAGCCGCCCGCCGCCACGATCCGATCGAACGCGCTGCGGTCGACGGCGAGGTCGCTCACCACCGGGAACGCCTGCGCCCGCCACGGCTCGAGCCATAAGACATCGCCGTCCTTGTAGTGACGCATGTGCAGCTGACACACGGTGGTCCCACGGAGGGGGCCGTGCGCCTGGCCGTTGATCATGAAGCCGCACATGCCGCAGATGCCCTCGCGGCAGTCATGATCGAACGCGATCGGCTCCTCGCCCTTCAGGATGAGCCGCTGATTGAGCACGTCGAGCATCTCGAGGAAGGACATGTGCTCGCTGACGTCGGGCACCTCGTACGTCACGAACCGGCCGACTTCGTACTTGCCCTTCTGTCGCCAGACATGGAGCGTGAGGCGCATTATTTGTAACTCCGCTGCGTGGGGTGAACCTCGTTGAACTGGAGCGGCTCCTTGTGGAGCTCCTGGGCCTGGCCTTCGCCCCTCCACGCCCAGGCGGCGGCGTAGGTGAAGTTCGCGTCGTCGCGCTTCGCCTCGCCCTCTGGCGTCTGGTGCTCCTCCCGGAAGTGCCCGCCGCACGACTCCTCGCGGTGGAGCGCGTCGCGGCACATGAGCTCGCCCAGCTCGAGGAAGTCGGCGACGCGCGCCGCCTTCTCGAGCTCCTGGTTCAGGCCGACGTCCGAGCCCGAGAGGCGCACGTCGCGGTGGAACTGCTCCCGGAGCTCCGGGATCCGCGCGAGCGCGCCCTTCAGCCCGGTCGCGCTCCGCGCCATCCCGCAGTGCTCCCACATGATCTTGCCGAGCTCGCGGTGGAACGAGTCGACCGTGCGCGAGCCGTTCGTGCCGAGCAGCTTCGTCAGCCGGGCGCGCGCGTCGCGCTCCGCGTCCCGCACGGCGGCGTGGGTGTCGTCGACCCGCTCGAGCTTCGTCGAGGCGAGGTAGTCGCCGATCGTGTAGGGGATGATGAAGTAGCCGTCGGCCAGCCCCTGCATCAGCGCGCTCGCCCCGAGGCGGTTCGCGCCGTGATCGGAGAAGTTCGCCTCGCCGAGCACGAACATGCCGGGGACCGTGCTCATCAGGTTGTAGTCGACCCAGAGCCCGCCCATCGTGTAGTGGATCGCGGGGTAGATGCGCATCGGGACGCTGTAAGGGTCGTCGCCGGTGATGCGCTCGTACATGTCGAAGAGGTTGCCGTAGCGCTCGGCGATGGCCGCCTTGCCGAGGCGCCTGATCGCGTCCGAGAAGTCGAGGTACACGCCGAGCCGGGTCGGCCCGACGCCGCGGCCCTCGTCGCACACCGCCTTCGCCGCCCGCGACGCGACGTCGCGCGGGACGAGGTTGCCGAAGCTCGGGTAGCGGCGCTCGAGGTAGTAGTCCCGCTCCTGCTCCGGGATGCTCTCCGGCGCGCGCGTGTCGCCCGCGTTCAGCGGGACCCAGATGCGGCCGTCGTTCCGGAGCGACTCGCTCATGAGCGTCAGCTTCGACTGGTAGTCGCCGGAGACGGGGATGCACGTCGGGTGGATCTGCGTGAAGCAGGGGTTCGCGAAGAGCGCGCCGCGCTTGTGCGCCCGCCAGATGGCCGTGGCGTTCGAGCCCTTCGCGTTCGTCGAGAGGAAGAAGACGTTGCCGTAGCCGCCCGACGCGAGCACGACCGCGTCGCCGAGGTGCGTCTCGATCGCCCCGGTGATCAGGTTGCGCGTGACGATGCCGCGCGCCTTGCCGTCGACGACGACGAGGTCGAGCATCTCGGTGCGCGGGTACATCTTCACCTTGCCGAGGCCGATCTGCCGCTCGAGCGCCTGGTAGGCGCCGAGCAGGAGCTGCTGCCCGGTCTGCCCGCGCGCGTAGAACGTCCGCGACACCTGCGCCCCGCCGAAGGAGCGGTTCGCGAGCACGCCGCCGTACTCGCGCGCGAACGGCACGCCCTGCGCGGCGCACTGGTCGATGATGTTCACGCTGATCTGCGCGAGCCGGTACACGTTGGCCTCGCGCGCGCGGTAGTCGCCGCCCTTCACCGTGTCGTAGAAGAGGCGGTAGATGCTGTCGCCGTCGTTCTGGTAGTTCTTCGCGGCGTTGATGCCGCCCTGCGCGGCGATGCTGTGCGCCCGGCGCGGCGAGTCCTGGAAGCAGAAGCTCTTCACGTTGTAGCCGAGCTCGGCCAGGGTGGCGCTCGCGGCGCCCCCGGCGAGGCCCGTCCCGACGACCAGGACCGTGTACTTCCGCTTGTTCGCCGGGTTGACGAGCTTCAGGTCGAAGCGGTGCTGGTCCCACTTCTTCTCGATGGGACCTTCGGGGATCTTGGCGTTGAGCTGCATGGTGTGAGGACGCTCCAGGCTCAGCTGACGATGCCGAACAGGACGGCGAGCGGGATGGACGAGAAGCCGACGGCGAGCAGGATCGACGCCCCGGCCGCGAACTTCCTGAGCGCCGGCGTGTAGCGCGGGTGGGTGAGGCCCATCGACTGGAACATGCTCCACGCGCCGTGGTAGAGGTGCAGCGCGAGCAGGCTCATCGCCACGACGTAAGCAATCGCCACCGGCGCCACGCTGAAGCCCTTCACGACGTTGTCGTAGGCGTCGAGGTGCACGAAGTCGGGGTGCACGGTGCCGAGCGTCAGGTGGAGCAGGTGATAGACGATGAAGGCGCCGAGGACGGCGCCGCTCAGCAGCATCGTGCGGGCGGCGAGGTTCGGGTGCCGCTGCCCCTTCACCTGGTAGCGGACCGGCCGGGCAGCGCGGCTGTGCCGCGCGAGCGATACGCCCGTGTAGACGTGGATGATCAACGAGGCGAGGAGGACAAGCCGCGTCCCCCAGAGCAGCGAGGGCGTCCCGTGGAGGAAGGCTGCGTAGTCGTTGAACTTCTGCCGGCCGAGGAAGACCTGGAGGTTGCCGGCCATGTGGCCGATGACGAAGCCGAAGAAGACGACGCCGCTCAGCGCCATCGCGAACTTCTTGCCGACGAGGTCCCGGTAGAAGAGTGCGACGCGCTGGGCCCGGGTGGGAAGAGTCGATGGGGCAGCAGTGGAGCTCATCGCTCCCCTCCTTTAGTGGGGCGTGCTCGCGTTAGCCAGAGGGAATCTCGCGCGCGGCGACCGAAGATTTTGCGGGCATCTCGGCCCGCGCGTGTCGGCGACGTCGGGCGGCGCGGGCCGCGCGCGTCGGCGACGTCAGGCGGCGCGCGGCCCGCGCGCTCGCCGGGCTTTCCGGCCGTAGAAGGCGAGCGCCAGCTCGATGGCGAAGATGCCGATGGCCTGCTCTTCCTGGCTGGTGAACTCCGGCAGGCGCTCGTCGCGGAGCGCCAGGAGGACGCCGAACCAGCACTCACCCAGCCGGAGCGGCGCCACGATGGCCGCGCCGAACCGGTCGCCCTCGTCGGTGCGGAGCAGCTCGGGCGTGTCCCCCGCCGACAGCCGGACGGGGGAGCTCGCGCCCTCCACCTCCGCGGCGAGCCGCGCGACGAACGCCGCGGGCACCGCCGCCCCGGAGGCCGCCAGGTACACCACGAGCTCCTCGTCCCGCGCGTCGACTGCGTCGCGCGCCAGCGCAAGCGCCGCGGATGTGGTGTAAATTACTTTTCCTGCGAGATCGGCGGCGCGCTCCGGGAAGTCGCTCCGCGCGAGGGAGGCGACGAGGGCGGCGCTCGCCTGGTGGACGGCGGCGACGGCGTCGAGGTGCGTGCGCAGCATGGCCGCGCCGAGCAGGCGCTTCATGTCCTCGATGTCGTACGGCTTCTCGAGGATGTCGTACGCCCCGCTCTTCATGCATTCCACGGCGGCCTGCGCGCTCGGGCGCGCGGCGCCGACGATGATCTCGAGGTCCGGGCTGATCGCCTTGAGGGCGGCGATCGTCTCGGGGCCGTCCATGCCCGGCGCCCTGACGTCGGCGACCGCGAGGTCGAACCGGCGCGCCTTGACGAGCTCGATCGCGGCGAGCCCGCTGTCGACGCACGTGACGTCGAAGCCGCCGTCGTTGAGCTCGTGGACAAGCCTGTCGCGGACCCTCTTCTCGGCGTCCACGACCAGCACATGAGGTCGAGCCTGGCTCACTGATGCCTCCTCCTCTGCTCTCAAGGGGTGGGGCCGCGCCGTTCGCCGTCCGGCGCCGCCGCGATCGATGGCGACGTCGGCCACGGCCGACGACGTTCTCTATGCAGCGTGTCGTCGTCGTTGTCTTCCGCTCGTCCGCGGTCCCCCCACACTCCAGTAGAACCCGTCTCTCGGCGAAACGGAAGACGCGGGGGCGCGGTCGTCGCGCTATCAGGAGGGTGCATGGAAGGTGGAGTCCAGCGACTTGCGCGCATGTGCTCCGGTATGCGGATTCCTGTGTCGCGGGGCGCGCCTCGCGAGGAAGCGCGCGCTCCGGCCCCACGCCGGCGCGCAGACGAGCGCGAGCGGCGCGTGGTCGTCTGCGCGAGCGACGTGGGGTCGTCGCGCGCGCGGCGCGCGTCGTCGAGCGCGGCGTCGATCTCCTGCTCGCCCCGCGGGCCCGCGAAGGAGACGGCGGGATCAGGGACGACGGCGGCGAGCCGCCGCCCTCGACCTCGTCGTGAGGCGCTGCGCGCCGCCGGGCCGCGACCGGCGGTACAGCCTGCCGGGTCGCGACCGGCGGTACAGCCTCATCGAGGCGCGAGCGCCGAGCCGCGCGCGACGAACACCCAGGCTGCCGCCGCGCCCGGCTGCGGGCCACGACCGCGCGCCCCTCCAGGATTTCCCTGAGTCCCTTTCAGCGTCGCCCCGACCTCGTGATTCCGTTCATCTTGTCCATCTTCTGTTCTTGCGAGGGCGCATCGAGATTTCATGTCCTGAATGTTTCCGGATGCCGTCACGGGCATTCCTCGGCTTGCGGTCGTGGTATTGAATGGACGATATGGTGCTTGACGGGCAACCGCGGTTCGGTTCAGCTCGTCGTGCGGCCGGGGGGCCGCGTGGGGGTGGTTCGATGTTCATCGTCAGGAAGGGCGAAGTGTCCCTGCTATCCCGTCCGTTCAAGGAGGCGCTCGCGCGCCTCCTGGAGCGCCACGACGGCATCCCGTTCGAGCTGCGCCTCTGGGGCGGCGAGCGGCTGCGCTTCGGCGCCGGCGAGCCGGAGTTCGCCGTCACGTTCCGCACGAGGCGGGCGCTCTGCGAGGCGGCGCTCCGGAGCACGCTGGGCCTCGGCGAGGCGTATGTCCGGCGCGAGGTGGTGTTCGAGGGAGATCTCGAGGACGCGCTGACCGGGCTGTTCCAGCTCGCGCGCACCGTGGCAGACCGCCTGCCGCGCCTCGTGCCGCAGTTCGAGCTGCCGTTCGAGCGCGGCGCGGCGCGGGTGCTCGACGCGCTGAATCCCGGGCTGCTCCGCGGCGCGGCCCGGCGAGAGAAGCTCGCGGTCGAGCGCTATTACGGGCTCGGGAACGACTTCTATCCGCTCTTCCTCGACAGGCGCCTTCAGACGTCGTGCGGCTATTTCACGTCTCCGGGCGAGGCGCTCGACGACGCGCAGGCGCACAAGCTCTCCCTGGTCGCGCGGAAGCTCGCGCTCCGCCGCGGGCAGCGGCTGCTCGATCTCGGCTGCGGCTGGGGCCACTTCATGTTCCACGCCGCCGAGACCTACGGCGTGCAGTGCCTCGGCATCACGCTCTGCGACAACCAGGCGCGGTACATCCGCGAGCAGGCGGCGGCGCGGCGGCTGCCGGTCGAGGTCCGCGTGATGAGCTGCGCCGAGCTCGAGGACGAGGCGCGCTGGGACCGGATCGTCTCGTTCGGAGCGATGTGCCACGCCGGCGAGCGCCGCATCGAGGTCTTCTATGATCGGGTGAGGGCGCTGCTCGCCCGGGGCGGGCTCTGCCTGCTGGAGAGCGTCACCCGAGAGAAGGAGTCGCCGCGGACAGACCCCTTCCTGGAGAAGCACATCTTTCCCGGCTACTGGCCGCCGTCGCTGGACGGGATGGCGGCGCGCGCCGCGGCGCGCGGGCTCGACGTGCTCGACGCGGAGAACCTGCGGCGGCACTCCGCGCTGACCGCGCAGGGGTGGCGCCGGAACTTGCTCGAGAACCGGGAGAGGATCGCGCGGGTCACCGGCTTCGGGGAGGCGTTCATGAGGACGTGGGATTTCTATCTGGCCTCCGCCGTCGCGGCGTTCCGCACAGGGCACCTGAGCTTCGTCCAGATGGTGCTGGCGAACGGCCCGCAGCGCGAGATCCCGCTCGCGCGCGCGGCGCTGTACGCCGCGGAGGAGCCCCTGCCGCGGGAGCGCGCGCCGGTCGCCCCCTCCGTGCAGGTCGGCTCCCGGGCCGCGGCGCGCCGCCCCGAGCCGCGGCGCGCCGTCGCCAAATCGGCCTGAACCCCCCTTCCAGGGAGAGCCCGGCGCGGTCCTCCGCGGGCGCGCGCGCTTCACGTGGACGCGCGTGGACGCGCGTGGAAGATCTTGTGCAGCCGGCGCGGCCAGCTATCAGCTAGCTCATGAGCCAAAGGCCACCGGCCACCGCCCCGCGCGCGGCCGCCGCGCTGCTCGCGCTCGCGCTGATCTCCCTGCTCTCCGCGTGCACCCAGGTCCGCTACGTCGCGCAGGCGAGCCTCGGCCAGCTCTCGATGGCGTGGAGGGCGGAGCCGCTCAAGGACGCCGCCAGCGACGCCCGCCGGCCGTGGCGGACGCGCGCGCTGCTGCGCGAGGTCCCGCACATCAAGCGGTTCGGGGAGCGCCACGGGCTCACCCCGACTGGCAACTACCGCACCTACGTCGAGCTCGACCGTCCGGCCGCGGTGTGGGTGGTGAGCGCGTGCGAGCCGCTCCGGTTCCGCTCGAAGACATGGAGTTTCCCGATCGTGGGCACGGTGCCTTATCTCGGGTGGTTCGACCTCGACGACGCGAGGGCGTTCGCGGCGCCGCTCAAGGCGGCCGGCTGGGACGTCGACGTGCGCCCGGCGGGCGCCTACTCGACGCTCGGCTGGCTCGAGGATCCGGTCCTGTCCACGATGATCGACGACGGCGACGAGGCGCTCGGCGAGCTCGCCAACGTGGTGCTGCACGAGTCGCTGCACGCGACGCTGTACCTCAAGGGGCAGACGCGGCTGAACGAGAGCCTCGCGAACTTCGTGGGGAACGAGCTCGCCAAGGTGTACCTCGACGAGCGGGTGGGCCCTTCCTCCGTGGAGAAGACGTCGTACCTGAGGGGGCAGGAGCGGAGCGAGGCGCGGGTGCGCGCGCTGCACGCGGCCTATGTGGAGCTCAACCGGCTTTACTCGTCTCCGGCCCCCGACGCCGAGAAGCGGGCCGAGAAGCAGGCGGTGCTCGCCCGGCTCGCGGCCAAGATCGGCGCGCGCCGCCCGCTCAACAACGCCGCGCTCGTGCAGTTCCGCGTCTACAACTCGGGCGCTCCGGAGCTCAGCGCGCTGCTCGCGACCTGCGGAGGCAGCTGGCCGAGGTTCCTCGGCGCGCTCAGGCAGCTCGAGGACCACCGGTTCTCCGCGCCCCAGGAGAACATCGGCAAGGTCGTCGAGCCGCTCATCCAGGCCGGCTGCAGGTAACGCGCTGCGCTGCGCCGCAGCGCGATCGCGCGCTGCGCCGCTGTGGGTGGTTGTGCGCTGCGCCGCTGTGAGGGCTTGTGCGCTGCGCCGTGATCTATTGCGGCGCGTTGGTCCGCTGTAAGTTGCGGTGCGCCGCGTTGTGCCCGGCCGGCGGGATCACGCGAGCTCATGCCATGTCAGCGCAATCCTTTGGCGCTGTCACCCGGATCCGGGGGTTCGCTGTCGTCCGTAGAGGACATGTTCATGTCCAGGTGGGGTCTGCGTTCTGGATCGGAACCCACCCTTGGATCGAAGCGGCACCTGCGGAAATGTACGCCAGGCTCCTAGCTTCCGGCAGCACGATTCGTCGCCCGGGAGCAAGTTCTCAGCGAAATCCGGGGCCGCGAGCCCGGTTTCTCCGGCGCTTTCGTGGTTGGCCCGCCAGTTGCTGAATGTGTCCGTGAGATGTCGCTCCCGAACATCGTTCTGTTTCACGGGGAGTGGAAGGGTGCGACACCCCTGGCACGTCGTTCGCACTGTGAACGGCAGGCGAGGCCCCGGTCCTCGGGGGTCGCCGGGCGAGGTGCTCGACGGCAGCGTGTGCTGCGCGGTCGTGATGGTGCCGCCACCTGGGCGTCACGGTCTTGCGGTCGAGCCCCTTCATCACTTGTCGCCGCCCGTCGGCGAGGACTTCGTTTTCACGTGATGAGAGCCGCCTTGCGAGGCGAGTAAGGAGGGTGGTGAAGAGGCGCGCGACGCGCGCTGCTGCTTCGGTTCACTTATCGAGATGAGCCCGTCGATCTTGGTCTGAGCTTCTCTTACCGCTTACGTTGCTCTCGGATTCGACCCTGGCTTCACGTACTGCTTCTGTCTGCTTTCGTCTGCTTCCGTCTGCTTCCGTCTGCTTTCGCCTGGTGCTTGGCTTCTGCCTGACGCTGCTTGTGCTTGATCCTTTGCTTCGTCTCTTCTATTCCTCTTCTTGTTTGGCTTTTTCGTCTTCCTCTTTCTAGAATTTTCGATTCAATTTTCTTATTCTTTGCGCTTCGTTTTCTTTGCGCTCGCTTGAGCTTCCTTGCTGTCCTTCGTCTTACCTGGCTGACTTGTCTGGCTTTCGTCTTACTTGACTGACTTGTCTGGCTTTCGTCTTCTCCTGACCGGGGCATAACAGAGACCGCCGAGGGATCTTCCCCCCTCCCCGGCGATCCTGTGGACCCGGTGGGCCCGCTATGGCGGGCTTCAGGCCGGCGGGATCTTCCCGACCGGCCTTTCTTTTTTGCGTGCAGGACGGCCGCACGACAGCGTTCCTTGCGTCGCCAGCGGCCGGTCTGGAGAGGCGAGCGGCGAGGCGGCCGATCTCGAGCTGCGGGCCGCCGCGGGCTCCGGGCCATCCGGCCCGAACTTCTCGACCTCGCGGTCAAATCACAGTAACACCCGGGCCCACGGAGGAGCGACGCCTCCCCGCGTCGTGCTGCCTCCCTCCGCGAGGGGCGCTTCAGGGAATCCGCGAGGGGCGCTTCAGTGAAGGAGAGCCAAGGATGCAGATGCACGGCGGGCGTGAGCAGCGTGTCGATCTCACGAACTGCGCGGTCGAGCCCATCCACATCCCGGGCAGGATCCAGCCGCACGGGGCGCTGCTCGTCCTCTCGCCGCGCGATCTCGCCGTCCGGCACGTCAGCCGCAATGTCGGGGCGCTGCTCGGGCGCGGGCCCGAGGAGCTCCTCGAGAGCCCGCTCCTCCGCGTCCTCAGGCCGGCGGAGGGCGTGGACATCGAGTCCGTCCTCCGGTCCCCGGACCCCGCCGCGCTGAACCCCCTCAAGGTGGGCGCCGCCCGGGCGGGCGCGACGGCGTGGTTCGACGCGATCGCACACCGAGCGGGTGAGCAGCTGATCGTGGAGGTCGAGCCCGTGGCCTCGTCCGGCGGCGTGTCGTTCTCGGACGTGTACCGCGCCGTGCACGCGGCGATCGAGCGGATCCAGGGGGCCGCGGGGCTCGCCGAGGCCTGCGAGGCGACCGCGGAGGAGGTCAAACGCCTGACCGGGTACGACCGCGTCATGATCTACAGGTTCGACCGCGAATGGAACGGCGAGGTCATCGCCGAGGCCAGGGAGGCGGACATCGAGCCTTACCTCGGGCTGCGTTACCCGGCCTCCGATATCCCGCCGCAGGCGCGCGAGCTCTACACGCGGAACTGGCTCCGGATCATCCCCGACGTCGCGTACCAGCCGGCCGACATCGTCCCCGAGCCGAGCAGGCCCATCGACCTGAGCTTCTCCGTGCTGAGGAGCGTCTCGCCGATGCACATCCAGTACCTCAAGAACATGGGGGTCGGCGCGTCGATGAGCGTCTCCCTCCTCCGCGACGGGGTCCTCTGGGGGCTCATCGCCTGCCATCACCGCACGGCGAGGCCGCTGTCGTACGAGATCCGGCAGGCGTGCGAGCTCTGCGGAAGGTTCCTGTCGCTCCAGCTCGTGGCCAAGGAGAAGCTCGAGGATCGGGACCGGGTGCAGGAGCTCCGGTCGCTGACCGCCCAGATCGTCGCGACGGTCTCGCGCCACGAGGACCTCGTCACCGGGCTCACGGAGAGCGCCGCGGACCTGATGAAGCTCGCGGACGCGTCGGGCGGCGCCGTTTGCCACGGGGACGTGGCGCGCCCGCTCGGGCTCGCGCCGGCGCCCGAGGAGCTGCGCGGCCTGCACACGTGGCTCCGGAGGAACGTCGCGGACCAGCCGGTCTTCCACGCCGATTCCCTGTCGAAGCTCGATCCCGCGTTCGCCCGCATCAAGGACGTCGCGAGCGGCATCCTGTGCATCTCGATCCCGGAGCCGGATCCCTGGTACGTGGTCTGGCTGCGGCCCGAGGTGATCCAGACGGTCCGCTGGAGCGGCAACCCGGAGAAGCCGGTCGAGAGCTCGGCGGAGGGCGCGGTGCTCGGCCCCCGGCGCTCCTTCGCGCTCTGGAAGCAGACCGTGGAGCTGACCGCCGTCGCCTTCCGGCCCGCCGAGGTCGAGGCCGCCGAGGAGCTGCGGCGCGCGCTGATCGACCTCGATCTCTCGCGGCAGGTCGTCCGGGAGAGGAACGCCCGCGCCGCGGCCGAGGAGAGCAACGCCGAGCTCGAGCAGTTCGGGTACATCGTGGCGCACGACCTCAAGGAGCCGCTCCGCGGGATCAAATCCCTCGCGGGCTTCGTGATCGAGGACGACCGGGCGGCGCTCTCGGCGGAGTCGCAGGGCAACCTGCAGCGCATCAGCGATCTCTCCGCCAGCACGATGGGGCTGATCAACTCCCTCTACGAGTACTCCCGCCTCGGCAAGGTCGACTTCTCCTTCGGGCAGGTCGACCTGAACCAGGTGCTGGCCGACGTCACGCTGCGGCTCTCGGGCTCGCTCCGGGCGCGCGGCGCCGAGGTCCACGTGCCGCGCCCGCTCCCGACGGTGTTCTGCGACCGCGTCCGGATCGGCGAGGTGCTGGCCAACCTGATCACGAACGGCGTCAAGTACAACACCAGCGACGCGCCCTGGGTGGAGGTGGGCTTCGACGAGACCTCCATCCCCATGGTCTTCTACGTCAGGGACAACGGCGTGGGCATCCCCGAGGGCGAGCGGCACCGGCTCTTCAAGATGTTCGAGCGGCTCTCGTACGCGGAGCACCACGGCGAAGGGACCGGCTCGGGGCTCGCCATCACCCAGCGGATCGTGGGCAGGCACAAGGGGAAGATCTGGGCGGAGTCGCACTCGAGCGGGGGCACGATCTTCTACTTCACGCTCGCCGAGGCGCCGCTCACGGACCCGTGACCCCGGGCGGGGCGCGCCTCAGGGGCCGTCGTCGCCGGGCCCGCGCTCGGCCTCGACGGTGGCCGAGACGATCTTCCACTCGTCGTCGATCTTCTCGAGCCGCAGCGTCACGGGCCGCTCGTCGCGGCGGACCGGCTGCCCGTGGCGGGCGCCGGCGATCGTGGCGGTGGCGGCGACCTCGGCGGTCATGCCGGCCTCGTCGATCCGGATCTCCGCGTCGCCGAAGCTCACGTCCGCGGACTGGTAGAGCCCCACGGCCTTGGCCGCGGCCGCCGCGAGCTCGTCCCGCCCGGAGATCCGGCCGTCGAGCTCCGGGACGCTCGCGCGCGCGTCCTTCGTGAAGATCTCGGCGAACTCGCCGCGGACGCGGCCGAGGCGCACCAGCGGGTTCCGCTCGCCCTCGTCGATGCGCACCGCCTCGGAGAGCTGCGTGAGGCGCGCGCGGATCCGCTCCTCCTCGGAGGACGACGACAGGAGCGCCGCGGCGGCGAGGACGACGCCGGCGGCGATGAGCCCGAGCGGGAGCCAGCGCTTCATGCGGGGAGTATAACGTCAGCCGGCCCGCTCGGACGCGCGCTGCAGCACGGCGCCCATGTCCACGTCGAGCGCGAGCAGGATCGCCTCGCGGAGCCGCGTCGAGCCGATCACCTCTTTCCAGAGGTACCCCGCGATGCCGAGCGCCTGCGCGTGCGTCAGCATCATCGGCGCCGGCTGGCCCGTCATCAGGATCACCGGGGCGTCGGTGACGCGCTTGATCTTCTCGAGCAGCTCCAGCCCGTCCACGTCGGGGAGACGGTAATCGAGGAGGATGCAGTCCGGCGCGCCCTGCGCGCACGCCTCGAGGGCGGCCTTGCCCGTCGGCGCCTCGATCAGCTTGACCTCGATGTCCGCCCAGTCCTTCAGATAACGCCCGTAGATCCGGCGATCGATGTCGTTATCGTCGACGAGCAGGATCACAGCCTTGCGCAGCGCCATGCTCACGAGGTTCCCTTGTCCGGGCTCCTCACGCAATGCAGACGGCGTCGAACACGGTGGATCCTGTCTCGCAGCAGGGAGCTGACCGGATGAGCCCTGGACGGACCCTGATGGGGTTGATCGGTTTGCCTACGCACCGACGCCTACGTGCCGACGATCAACTCGAGGCAGCGCTCGCGCGCCTCGCGCAGCGCGCCGAGCTCCACGTCGATCACCGCGGCGCCTCCTGCCTCGACCGTGAGGCGGGCGCCGCCGGTCTTGCCGATCTCGACGCAGGGCACGCCCGCCGCGCTGGCCTGGCGCGTGATCTCCGCCACGTCCTCGGGCCGGGCGCTCACGAGGATCCGGCTCGGCGCCTCGCCGAACAGCGCCGCGGCGAGCTCCTCGCGCGTGTCGTCGGGCAGCCGCACGCGGGCGCCCACCGCCGCGGTCGGGTCGTCGGCGGCGGCGCAGCACTCGCCGAGGGCGATCGCGAGCCCGCCGTCCGAGACGTCGTGCGCGCTCTGGAGGAGCCGCGGCCGCGAGCGCGCGAGCGAGAGGCACAGGGTCTGGAGGTGCGCCTCGCGCTCGAGATCGATCCCGGGGCTCTCCCCCTTCACCTCGCCCGTGTGGCGCGCGACGTACTCCGAGCCGCCGAGCGGGCCGCCGCGTGGATCGCCGAGCAAGAGGATCGCGAGGCCGGCGGCCGGGAACGAGGCCCGGAGCACGTCGCCCGCGTCCGCGATGAGCCCGACGACCGCGACCGTCGGGGTCGGCAGGATCGCGCGGCCGTCGGTCTCGTTGTAGAGCGACACGTTGCCGCTCACGACGGGCACGGAGAGCGCGCGGCAGGCCGCGGCCATGCCGTCGATCGCGAGGGCGAACTGCCGCATGATCTCCGGCCGCTCCGGGTTGCCGAAGTTCAGGCAGTCGGTCAGGCCGATCGGCTCCCCGCCCGCACACACGACGTTGCGGCACGCCTCCGCCACCGCCATCGCCGCGCCCTGGAACGGGTCGAGCTCGCAGAGGCGCCCGTTGCAGTCGCTCGAGAACGCGAGGAGCTTCTCGACGCGCTGGCCGTCGCGCTCGCACGGGACACGCACCACGGCCGCGTCGCTGCCCGCCCGGACCTCGGTGCCGCCCCGCACGATCTGGTCGTACTGCCGCCACACCCACGCGCGCGAGCCGAGGTTCGGCGAGCCGGCCAGCGCGAGGAAGAGCTCGCTCCACGAGGAGGGCGCCGGGATGGAGCGCGGGTCGAACGCCCGGCGCGCGGGCAGCGTGGCGTCGTCGCGCTGCGGACGGTCGTACTTCGGCGCGGCGTCGGTCAGGAAGTCGACCGGCATGTCGCAGACCACGACCGGGGCCTGCTGCTGGCCGGCCGCCGCGCCGCCGAGCGGGTCGTAGCCGGGCGTGGCGCGCACGACCCAGCGGCCCGTGTCGGTCACCTGGCCGATGATCGCCGCGTCGAGCTCCCACTTCGTGCAGATCTCGATGACGCGCGCCTCGCACCCGGGCTTCGCGACGAGCAGCATGCGCTCCTGCGACTCGCTGAGGAGCATCTCGTACGGCGTGAGGCGCGCGGCGCGCCGCGGGACGAGGTCGAGGTTGAGGTCGAGGCCGCTGCCGCTCCGGCCCGCCATCTCGACCGACGACGAGGTGAGCCCGGCGGCGCCCATGTCCTGGACGCCGACGAGCAGGTCCTCGGCGAAGATCTCGAGGCAGGCCTCGAGCAGGAGCTTCTCCATGAACGGGTCGCCGACCTGCACGGTGGGCCGCTGGCTCGGGCCGCCCTCGGAGAACTCGTCGGACGCCATGGTGGCGCCGTGGATGCCGTCGCGCCCGGTCTTCGCGCCGACGTAGAGGACGTTGTTGCCGACGCCGCTCGCGCGCCCGTAGAAGATGCGATCGGCGCGGACGACGCCGCAGGTGAAGGCGTTGACGAGGCAGTTGCCGTCGTAGGCGCGGTCGAAGAAGAGCTCGCCGCCGACGGTCGGCACGCCGATGCAGTTGCCGTAGCCGCCGACGCCCGCGACCACGCCGCGGAGGAGCGCGGCGGTGCGCGGGTGCTCCGGCCGGCCGAAGCGGAGCGAGTCGAGGTTGGCGATGGGCCGGGCGCCCATGGTGAAGACGTCGCGCAGGATGCCGCCGACGCCGGTGGCCGCGCCCTGGTACGGCTCGATGTACGAGGGGTGGTTGTGCGACTCCATCTTGAAGACGGCCGCGAACCCGTCGCCGATGTCGACGACGCCGGCGTTCTCGCCGGGCCCCTGGATGACCCGCGGGCCGGTCGTGGGCAGCCGGGCGAGGTGCACGCGCGAGCTCTTGTACGAGCAGTGCTCGCTCCACATGACGCTGAGCACCCCGAGCTCGGTGAACGTCGGCTGCCGCCCGAGCCGCTCGCGCGCGCGCTCCCACTCGCTCGCCGAGAGCTTGTGCGCCTGCGCGAGCGCGAGATCGACCGGCGGATCGCCGGGGAAAGCGGCGGGGGCAGAGGAGGAGGCAGAGGCGGGGGAGGGGTCTGCTGCGGCGCTCATCGCGCGCCTAGCTAGCGCAAGGACGGGGGGAGGGGAAGTCAGGCGTCGCGCTTGACGAGCAACGCCGTGAGATCGTCAATCTGCTTCGCCGTGCCGGCGAACCTGCGCACCTCGGCGAGCAGCGCGCCCAGGATGTCGGACGTGGGCCGGTGGTGCAGGCGGTGGATGAGGTCGCCGACGCGCTCCTTGCCGAACACCTGTCCGGCGGCGTCCTGGTACTCGTAGAAGCCGTCGGTGAGCAGCACGAGGAGGTCGCCCGGCGCCATCACGAGGGGCGGCGTGGGGGCGAGGTCGAGGTCCATGAACATGCCGAGCGGCGTGGTCGAGGGGTCGCGCCACACGACCTGCCCCTCGGCCGCCCGGTAGTGGAGGAGCGGCCCCTGGCCGGCCGCGTGGTACCGGACCTGGTGCGTCGCCGGGTCGAGGATCCCGAGGAACGCGGTGATGAAGCGGTCGCCCGGCAGGTCCTCGATGAGCTGCTGGTTGATGTGGTGGAGCAGCGCCTCCATGTCGGCCGAGAGGCGGAGGCCGATCCGCAGCATCGCGCGGAACTGCGTCACGCTCAGCGCGGGGCCGATCCCGTGGCCCGCCGCGTCGGCGAGCAGGAGCAGCAGCGGCGACATGTCCGCGCGCTCGTCGAGCCGGATGACGTCGTAGATGTCGCCGCCGGTGTCGTCGGCGGGCTTGCTGAACACCGACAGCGAGTATCCGGGGCAGCGCGGCAGCCGCCGGAGCAGGACGTTCTGCTGGATCTCGCGCGCGATGGTGAGGTCGTGCTCGAGCTTGATCTTGATCATGCGCTCCTCGAGCAGGAGCGTGCGCTGCACGGCGACGGCCGCCTGCGCCGCGAGCAGCTCCGCGACGTCGCGCTCGTCCGGGCCGAAGCTGCCGGCCCGCGAATTCAGCATCTGCAGCACGCCGACGAGCTTGTCGTCGAGGCCGATGAGGGGGACCGTGATCAGCGATTTCGTGTGGTATCCTGTCCGGCGGTCGATCTCCGGGTTGAACCGCGGGTCCTTATAACAGTCCTCGACGAGGATGGTCTGGCGCTTGCGCGCGCATTCCCCGGCGATGCCCTTGTCGATGCTGACGCGGATCTGCGTCTCTCCCGTGGCGACCCGCGAGTAGAGCTCTTTGGCCTCCTCGTCGTACAGGAAGACGCTGCCGCGGTCGGCGCCTATCACCTCGCGCCCCGTCTGGATGATGAGCCCGAGCAGCTCCGTGAGGTCGCACGGCGCCGCGAGCTTGCGCGAGACGTCCAGGATCAGGATCAGGGACGACGCGTCGATCAAGGAGGGAGTGCCCGCGCGCATGCGGCCGGAGAGTTTGGGCTACGTGGAAATAGGGGTCAAGACATGGTCACCGGCGCGGGATCGTTCGCCCTCGAGCGGACGCCGGCGTAAGGCGCTGTGGACAAGCCGCGCGGCAGGAGGGTGCGCCGGAGCACGCCGGCCAGACGCGGCCGTGGCCGCTGCGCGCGCTCGGGTCGCGTCCGGCCGCTGCGGCCGCGTCCGGCCGCTGCGGCCGCGTAAGGCCGCTGCGGCCGCGTAAGGCCGCGCGAAGCGATGCGGCGCTGCGCCGCGCGGCGCGGCCGCGTGCGATCGTCCGGACGGGCGCTCCCGGGTGTCTCTGACGCAGCGCGCCCGGGGTGAGCTTCGCGACATGCAGAAATGCTGCGGTCAGGCGCTCGGGACGAACGCGGCTCGCCCGGGGTGTCGGGTCGCGCTCGCGGAGGACGTTTGCAGCGCGCGAGGCCCGGGGGCTTCACGTGATCTCTTCGAGATTCAGCCTCCTGCGACCGGAGGCCACGAGTCGCGCCGCGGCGATCGATGACAACGGGGAACGTCGTGTCGTTCGACACGCGCGCTGACCTCCGTCAAGGACCGCCCGGGCAGCCCCGTGCGTGACGGGCAACGCGCCGGCCTCGCGAGGAGCGGCCGCGGTCCGCCGGTCGGGCTTGGCGCTACCACCCTGGCCCTGCCTGTCCTAGAACACGCGGCGCACACTCCCTGAAAGCGAGCTCCTCCATGAACCGCCTCCGCCTCGCCGCCCTCGCCCTGCCCGCCGCCCTCGCCGCGGCGGCCTGCGACGCACCGCCCGCGCCGGGCGGCGCGGCGCCCGACGCCTCGGCGGTCGCGCCGGCGTCGACCGGCGCGACCGCGTCGCCCTCGGCCGCCGCGCCGCCGGCGAGCGCCCCGGCGGCGCCCGGGGACGCAGGAGCCCTGGCGGAAGCGGACGCGGCTGCGGCCGCGCTCGCCGACGCCGGCGCGGCCGCGCCGGTCGACGCCGGCGCGAAGCCGCCGCGGGACGCCGGCGCGCTCGCCCCCGGCGCCGACGCGGGCGGCGGCCGCGCCGAGGCGCCGGCGGCGACCTCCACCCCGGCGGCCGGCGGCCCGTCGCCCGCCCCCGACGCGGGCGCGCCCGCCGCGGCGGCGCCGGGCGCGCCGGCCGTCCCGCCCCCCGAGCCCGGCTCCGCGGACGCCGTCGCGGCGGAGGTCGACGCGATCTTCGTCGGGAAGAAGACCTACTTCGCCCGCTTCAAGCAGGAGCACACGCAGAAGATCTCCGGGGCCGTCAAGAAGCAGAGCGGCACGCTCGCGGTCGAGAAGCCGGACCGGCTCTCGTTCCGCTACGATCCGCCGAGCCAGAACCGCATCGTGTCCGACGGCGTGACGCTCAAGGTCTACGTCGCCGAGGACAAGCAGATGTTCGTCACGCCGGTGAGCCGCTCGGAGTACCCCGGCGCCCTCTCGTTCCTCATGGGCCACGGGCTCCGCCCGTCGTTCACGTTCACCTTCAACGAGAAGGCGAATTTCGCGGGCGGCCCCGTGCTCGTCGGCAAGCCGCGCGCGCCGACTCCCCATTACGAGACCGTGATGTTCTACATCGACAGGGCGCTCCTCGCGAAGAAGGACCCGGGCGTCGTGCGCCGCGTCCTCATCCTCGACGCGCAGGGCAACCGGAACCGGTTCGACTTCGAGAACGCGTCGCAGCCCGCCTCGATCGCCCCCGCGGAGTTCCAGTTCTCGCCGCCGCCCGGCACCGACATCAAGCAGAATTGATGATCCCGCGACTCCCGCTCTCCGGGCTCTTCCCCGACTTCCACCCGGCCTGGATCCTCGGCGAGGACGAGGACCTCATCGTGGTCGACAAGCCGGCCGGCCTGTCGACGCACGCGCCGGAGCCGGACCGGCTCGACGACGTGGTGACGCGCCTCCGCGCCTTCCTCCGCGCCCGCGGCGACGCCGAGGCCTACCTCGGGATCCACCAGCGGCTCGATCGCGACACCTCCGGCGTCCTCCTGTTCACGCGCCGCCGCGAGGCGAACCCCGCCGTCGCGCGCCAGTTCGAGGGGCGCGCCGTGCAGAAGAGCTACGTCGCCGCCGTGTCCGGCTTCGGCGACCGCGCGCCGCGCGGCACCCTGCGGCACCGGCTCGTCCCGGCGCCGGGCGGCGCGATGCGCGCGCTGCCTGCCAGAGCGGAAAAATCTTCTGCCAGCGGCACGCTGGCGATCACACATTACCGGCTGCTCGAGCGCCGCGGCGACCGCGCCCTGCTCGAGCTCCGGCCGGAGACCGGCCGCACCCACCAGATCCGGGTGCAGCTCGCGGCGATCGGCCTGCCCATCGCCGGCGATCCGCTCTACGGCGGCCCCGAGGCCCCGCGGCTGCTCCTGCACGCGGCGGAGCTCCGCCTCGAGCACCCCGGCACGGGCGCGCCCGCGGTCTTCCGGTCGCGGCCGCCGGCGGTCTTCGAGGCGTGGCTCGCGGGCGCGCCCGTGGACCCGTACGCGGGCGGCGTCGCGGCCGTCGAGCGCGCGATGCGCGAGGCCGCCGAGCGCCGCTACGGCGTCGCGCGCGCGGGCGACACCACCGCGTTCCGGCTCGTGCACGGCGCGGGCGACGGCCTGCCGTTCGTCTCGGTCGACCTCTACGGCGAGCACCTCGTCGTGTCGCTGTTCGGCGCGGGCGAGGGCGAGCCGGGCGCGCCCCCGCGGGACGTCGTGCTCGACGCGGCCCACCGGCTCGGGGCGAAGGGGGTCTACGTCAAGGTCCGCCCGAAGCACGCGAGCGTCATCGTCGACGCGCGGCGCGAGGAGTTCTCGCCGCGGCACGCGGTGCGCGGCGAGAGCGCGCCGGAGGAGTTCACCGTCCTGGAGCACGGCCTGCCGTTCAAGGTGCGGCTCGGCGACGGGCTCTCGACCGGGATCTTCCTCGACCAGCGCGAGAACCGGCGGCGCGTGCGCGAGCTCGCGGGGGGCGCGCGGGTGCTGAACCTCTTCGCGTACACGGGCGCGTTCACCGTCGCCGCCGCGGCGGGCGGCGCGCGCGAGAGCGTCACGGTCGACGTCTCCCGCGGCGCGATCGCCTGGGCGCGCGAGAACCTCGACGCGATCGGGGCCGACCCGGCGGCGCACGTCGTGGTGGAGGCCGACGTGTTCCCGTGGCTGAAGGCGGCCGCGCAGGCCGGCCGGCGCTTCGACCTGATCGTGCTCGACCCGCCGAGCTTCGCGACCACGAAGAAGAGCCGCTTCAGCGCCGAGAGCGACTTCGGCGCGCTCGCCGCGCTCGCCTTCCGCCTGCTCGCGCCGGGCGGCCGGATGCTCGCCTGCACCAACCACCGCGGCATCGCGCGCGCCAGGTTCCGACGCCATTTGCACGAGGCCGCGCGTGAAGCAGGATGCGACGTCGTGCAGATGAAAGATCTCCCCGACCCCGTCGATTTCCCGAGCGACCCGGGCCGAGAGCCCCACCTGAAGAGCGTCCTCGCCAGCGTGGGCGCGAGCGCCGCGTCGGCCACGCCGGCCGCGCCGTCCCGCCGCGAGGCCGCCACGCCGTCCCGCCGCGAGCCCGCCGCGCCGTCCCGGGCGCGCCGCCGAGGTGCGCGATGAGCCATCGCCGCCTGCTCATCACGATCGGCTCGTACGCCTACCTCGAGCCGGCCTTCCTCGCGGCGGGGGACTTCGAGCGCGGCCTCGTCGAGCGCAAGAGCTTTCCCGACGGCGAGCGCTACCTGCGCGTCGCGGTCGACTGCTGGAGCCGCGACGTGGTCCTGCTCGGCGGCGCCCCGCAGGACCTCGACTGGCTCGAGATCTACGACCTCGGCTGCGCCATCTCCCGCGGCGGCGCCAGGTCGCTCTCCATCGTGATGCCGTATTTCGGCTACGCGACCATGGAGCGGGCCGTGAAGCCGGGCGAGGTGGTGACCGCGAAGACGCGGGCGCGGCTCATCTCGGCGATCCCGCCGTGCGACGCGGGCACGCGCATCTTCCTCTTCGATCTGCACACCGACGGCATCGAGTTCTATTTCAGCGACTCGCACGTCACCCGTCACCTCTACGGGGCTCCGCTGATCACGCAGGCGATCCGCGAGCTCATGGGCGATCGCCCCTACGTGCTCGCGGCGACGGACGCCGGCCGGGCCAAGTGGGTGCAGAGCCTCGCCCGCGGGCTCGGCGTGGATCCGGCGTTCGTCTACAAGGAGCGGCGGGGCGACGGCGTCAGCGTGACGGGCATCAACGCCGATGTCTCCGGCCGCGAGGTCGTCATCTACGACGATATGGTGCGGACCGGCTCATCGCTCGTCCAGGCAGGGCGCGCGTACCTCGCCGCAGGGGCGTCGAAGGTCCACGCCGTCGCGAGCCACCTTGTCCTGCCGGGCGACTCGCTCGCGAAGATCCGGCAGGCCGGCGTGTTCACGACGCTGCTCGGCACCGACTCGCATCCTGGCAGCCAGCAGCTCGCAGGCACGCCGGGCGTCCTCCGCTCGGTGGCGCCGCTCATGGTGCGCGCGCTGGAGCGCGAGCCGTAGTCCCGCGTCGCCGAGCGACGGTGTTGCGGCGGCGAACACAGGATGTGTGACATGAACGAAAGCGATCTCTTCGAACGTTATCTTTCGCGCTTGCGCCTCGCCGCGCCGCCGCCGCCGACCGAGCGCGGGCTGCGCGACCTGCACCTCGCCCACCTCGTGCACGTCCCGTTCGAGAACCTCGACATCCACCTCGGGCGACCCATCGATCTCGCTCCCCAGGCGGTGCTCGGCAAGGTCGTGACGCAGGGGCGCGGGGGCTTCTGCTACGAGCTCAACAGCGCGTTCGCCTGGCTGCTCGAGCGGTGCGGCATGCACGTCGAGCTGCTCCAGGCCCGCGTGTACAAGCCCGACGGCTCGCTGGGCCCGCCGTTCGACCACCTGGCGCTGCGGGTGACGCTCGGCGGCGAACGGTTCCTGGCCGACGTGGGCTTCGGCGCCAGCGCGTGGCACCCCCTGCGCCTCGACGCGGCGGGCCCGCAATCCGACCCGGGCGGCGTCTTCGAGCTGCGTCCCGTCGAAAGCGAGGCAGGCCGCGCCGCCGGCGCCGTCGAGACGTGGGATCTGCGCCGCGACGGGCGCGCCGCCTACCGGCTGGATGGCGGCACCCGGAAGCTCGACGAGTTCGAGTCCATGTGTGTGTACCATCAGACCTCGCCCGAGTCGCATTTCACCCGCAGGCCGCTGTGCACCCGGCTGCTCGCCGACGGAGGCCGCGTCACCATCACCGGCTCGACCCTGTTGATGACGGCTCCGGACGGCACGCGCGCCGAGCAGCAGCTCGACCGCCCGGCGCTCGAGGCGGCTTATGCCGAGCACTTCGGGTTCGCTCCCCCGCTCGTTCCAGTGCGCGAAGGATAGTGCTCCGCGCGCCGTTCTCCGCGTGTTGCGGGTCGACCGATCGCTCTCCGTGAGCGCAGGGCGAGGGCAGCCGTCGCGCGCGCGGCGCTGAATTCCCTTGCCCGCGCCGATCGGCGCGTGGATGCTCTCGCGCGAAGCGCGGATTGCGCAGAAAGGACGTGTATGGAGGCCATGGACGAGCTGGTACGACAGGTCGCAGCGAAGGTTGGCATCTCGGAGGACAAGGCCCGCGTGGCCGTGGAGACGGTGGTCAATTTCCTGAAGGAGAAGCTCCCTGCGCCGCTCGCCGCCCACGTCGACACCGCGCTTGGCGCGGCGGCCCCCGCGATCGCCAACCTGGACGTGGGCAGCCTCGCGGGCTCGCTCGGCGGCCTGTTCGGCAAGAAGTAGCGACGCCTCCGCGGCTGCGCCTGCGCGCTCGCTCCCCAACGACATCTCGGCCCCGGCGACACCTCGGTTCCCGGCGACCCCTCGATCTCCCCGAGACATCTCGGTTCGCGGCGACCTCTCGATCTCCCGGCCTCGCGACGAGGGCTCCCGCCGTCGAGAAGCAAGCGCTCCCGTCGTGGACGCGCAGCAAGCCTCGCGGCGCGCGCCCGACGTGGGCGGGCCTCCCGCGTGCTGCCGACGTTCCACGGTGTCCTCGTGGACGGGCGCGCCGGCGCGTGCTGGACGACCGCGGCCTCGATCCGCGTTGCGCCGTGACGCCATGCGTGCGCGCGGGCTCCACCCGCGCCGCCGCGGGGAGCGGCGAGCGCGGAAAGACGCGAGTTTTCGGGACGGCGCGCGCGGCCGGATGGATAACCGCTGCACAGGCCGGCTCCGGCATCGGGCTTGCGAGCGAGCGAAGGTCGGAGATCCGGACAAGCGTCCGCCCGCCGTCGATTCGCGGGCGGCAGCGCTTCCGGGATCGAGAGGAGCGAGAATCCATGGCGTCCGTGATCGGCGGCGAGGCCGCGTTCATCGGGTCCTTGACCGAACTGATCGAGCTCAATTGGTCCGCAGTGGACGCCTTCGCAGCGGCGCTCCCGCGGATGAGCCGCTCAGGCGACAGGAGCCGGCTCTTGAGCTTCCTGACAGATCACGAACACCACCTCGACGATCTCGCCGCCCTCGCCCACGAGCTCGGCTCACCCCCCCTCGAGACCCCCACCCGACCCAAGCTGAAGAGCAAGGCGCTCACGAACGGGATCGTCGGCGATCGCGCGATCCTGGAGGCGATGAGGTGTTACGAGGAGGAGACCTGCGCGGCGTATGAGCGGACGCTGCTGTCGCGCGAGGGCCTCTCCGACCGCGCGCGCGACGCCCTGAGGCAGGCGCTCGCGGTGGAGCGGCGTCACCGGGACTGGTTCGTGGAGCAGCTCGACGCCCGACAAGGGCTGATGCTCCTGCCGCTCTAGGCCGAACCTCTCGAGCGCGAACAGCTGGTTCTTCTTCGTCGTGGACGTGGGAGACGTGGGGTGTCGCTGGACACGGCATTTCGCCGCCGTCACGGCACCGCGACGCCGCCAGACCCTGGCACGGCCGGGCGCCGGAGCCCGGCGGAGGTCCCGCTCCGCGCCGCCTCGTGTATCATCGCCGCGATGAATCGCCCCCTGATCTTTGCCTCCCTTGTCCTTGCCCTCTGCCTGCCGGGCTGCGACGAGCCGTCGAAGCCGGCCGCCCCGGCGGCCTCCGCCGAGGTCGCGCCGGCCGCCCAGGCGCCTTCCGCCGCGCCGCCGGCCGCGAGCCCCGCGGCCGCGGTGAGCGCGCCGCCGAAGCGGCGAGAGGTCGTGTGCACCAAGAGCGACCCGGTGACCTTCGCGCACCCGGCGCTCGAGGCCCGCGTGCGACAGCAGCTCCAGAAGCCCGAGGGGCCGATCGCGCGCGCCCAGCTCAAGAACGTCAAGACGCTGCTCCTGTCCGACGCCCAGGGCCTCGACGAGCTCGATCCGTGCATCTTCCCCGAGTTCACGGGCCTCAAAGGGCTCTACCTGCCGCCGGGCAAGATCGATGACCTGAACCCCATCAAGGGCCTTACCCGGATCGAGTCGCTGCGCGTCTCGGCCACCCTGGTCAAGGACCTCTCCCCGCTCGCCGGCCTCGCGAAGCTCGACCGGCTCGACATCGGCCGCACGCCCGTCAGCGACCTCTCCCCGCTCGCCGGCCTCACGAACCTCACCGAGCTCCAGATCGACGAGACGGAGGTGACGGACCTGAGCCCGCTGGCCGGCCTGAAGAAGCTCGAGATGCTCCAGATGAAACGGACGCGGGTGAGCGACGTGTCCCCGCTCAGGGACCTCAAGAGCCTGAAGAACGTGTACATTGAGGGATCGCGCGTCGACGACGCGAGCCCGCTCCGCGCCATTCCCGGGATCAAGATCCACGAGGGCTGAGCGCTCGCGGGCCCGGCCCTCGCGCGCTCAGCGCGTCCCGCCCCGCACCTCCGCGCGGTCCTCGATCCCGTGAGCATGCGGTGCTCCATGATGATCTCCGCGCGAGCCAGGGCCACACGGCGTCTGGCGGCGCCTGGAGGGTGATCGCGTGGTTCGCCTCGTAGGCGGGGTCGCGCCCGGGCTGGTCGCCGGGGAGCGACACGCGCAGCTCGGCTTCGGTCGCGCCCCAGCGCCGATGCCACGGCCGCGAGTCACTTCACCGCGCGCCGCCGCCGCCGCCGCGCCGCGCCGAGCGCGGCCGCGGCCAGCAAGCCAGTCTGCCATCCGGCCGCGCCGCCCGCGCCGGTGTCGACCGGCGCGCCCGCGCCGGCTGCGCCGCACTCGCAGCGCACCTGCCCCTCGATGCGGCCATCCATGTGGACCGGCTCCTCTCCCGTGCCGCCGGTGCCCCCGGTGCCGCCGGTGCCGCCGGCCTCTCCGCCTTCGCCGCCGCCGCCCTCGGCGCGCAGCGGCGGCGTGTCGATGACGTAGAGCGCCGGCCCGGAGCCCTGCACCAGGAAGGGGCGCGCCGGGAGCGCCGGCCCGAGCGGCAGCGCGGCGAGCTGCCCCGCCGGCCACGCGTCGGCCGCCTCCGGATCGAGCTTCCACGCGGCCGCGATCTCGGCATCCGGCACGGCCCGCCGCCCGTCGCCATCGAGCAGCCAGAGGTCGGGCGCGCCGTCGTCGCCGCGCACGAGCCGCGGCGCCGCGGGGAACGCGCCGCCCTCGGGCAGGGCCTCGAGCGCCGCGTCCGGGGCGCTGGCGACGTCCCAGAACGGCGAGAAGCCCCAGGCGCCGAGCGCTGCCTCATCACCGATCGGCCGCCGCACGCCGTCCGGCAGCACGAGCGGGCACGACAGGTCCTTCGGGCTCCCCTCGAGCTCGACGTCCGCGCCGCTCAGCGTGTCGACGCCGTAGGCATGGACCGCGTGTTCGCCCCCGAGCAGGCTGAGCGGCATCGGCGCCTCGAAGCCGTGGGTGCACGAGCCGAGCGGCGCGCAGAGGTCGTCGCGGTGCCGGTCCGCGGCGAACGTGTACCCCTCCGCGCCCTCGTCGGTCGCCGCGCCGTCGAAGAAGAGCCGCGCGCCGGCCGGCGCGCCCTCGGCGTCCGGATCGCGGGTCCAGCCGCGGATCCCGCTGCAGTCGGCCGTCTCCAGGGCCCCCTCGGGCGGCGTGTTGAGGAGCGCCTGGTATGAGGCCACGAGCGACGTGTAAGGCGGGACGTAGACCAAGCCGACGCCGGTCAGCGCCTGCCGAAGATTGAAGTGCAGGTGGATCGTCGTCGGCGTGTTCCCGAAGACGTTGGACACCCGCCCGATGCGCTGTCCCCGCGACACGGTCTGACCGGGCGAGACCTGGACGTTGGACATGTGGAGGTAGTCGTAACGGGTCCCGTCGTCGCCGGTCAGGTACACCGAGTAGCCGCCGACGCTGGTGATGGTGCCGTCCACGACCGCGACGACCCAGTACTTCCCGGCCTCGCAGGTCGGCGGCCTGATGTCCTGCCCCTGGTGTCCCGCTCCGGAGGGGCAGAGCGGCATCGCCCAGGAGCGCGCCTCGCAGTAGTTGTCGCGCCACGGATAGGTGTAGTTGTCCGCGTCGCACTGGCTCCCTGCCGGGCCGCTGCCCCCGCCTTTGCTGTAGACCTGGGAGTTGGCGAACGCGGGGCCCTCTTCGAGGGGAAAGCGCATGGCGGGCGCGTACTCGAAGGCGTCGTCGCGCCCAGAGCCCGAGCCGGGAACGAGGTCCCCGGCCGGGTGGTACGAGAACGGATCGGCCGCGGCCTCGCCCGGCAGGAGCACGAGCGCGGCGGTCGCGGCCAGCGCCGCCGTCGCCGCCGCGGCGGCGCGGGGGAGGGGGCCGCGGCGAGGGCGCTGGCCGGCACGGGGGAGCTGGCCGGGGCGGCGGTGAGGGCGCGGCGCGATCACGGCTTGCCTCCCGCGGCCCGGGCGCCGGCGCCGCCCACGTAAACGAGCTCCGCGGCGAGCTCGTGGACGAGCACGTCCGAGGCACAGGCCGGCGCCTCGGGCGACGTGCACTCGACGTCCAGCGCATACGAGACGCCATTCTCGATCCAGGCGGCGCTCCAGATCCCCTCGTTCGCGGTGATGAACGCGGGCTCCCCGCGCACGACGTGGGCCCCGCGGAGCGGCGGAATGCCGGGAACCTTGCGAGAGAGCCGGGTCATCGTGATGGAGACGGTGATCTCCTCCGTCCTTGCCCAGAACGACGTCCAGTGCTCCTTGGCCACGATGACGGGCGCCGCGAGCAGCTCGCGCCGGGACGGCACGAGCACCGGCACCCGCGACGTCCCGGCGGCGTGGGCCGCCATCTTCGGCAGGGCCGCGAGTGCGCCCAGGTCGAGCGACGCGGCCGGAGGCCACGCGACGCTGGCGGGCACCGGCGGCGCCGCCGCGGCCGGCGACAGGGCCGCGGCCCGCTCGACAGGCGATTCGGAGGGGGGCGCGGTCTGCTCGCACGCGGCGAGCGCAGCAGAGAGAATGACGGGGACAGCAACGGGCGCGCGGCGCATGGGGCCCTCCCGGAAGGGGACCCTCTATTCTAGTCGAAAAAGTGCAGGACTGACCAATAGATGACCGTGTACGCGCAAGATGTCATCCGTAATGTGACCCGGACGACTTGACGCTTTGCGTGGTGGCGCCCCGGGCGAGCGCGTCAGAGGAGACCGCGGGGCGGCTTCCCGCCGTTCAGCCGCTGGTCGCCAGGGCCAGCATGTCGTCCAGGAGGAGCTTCAGGTAGGGGCACTTGCCGTAAGCGACGTCGGGATCCAGCGCCCGGAACAGGTTGGTGCCGTCGATGACCTTCTTGTATCCTCTCTTCAGCTTGTCGCGATAGAGGCGCTCGAGGAGCTTCGCGGGCGGCGTATCGAAGTTCACGGTCTCCGGATGCGCGCACTTGCCCGGGAGCGCGGCGCGCACCTCCGCCGCCAGCCCTCGAAGCGAGCAATCTTGATCCCGATGGGCTGAGGGAGCCGCGGATCGAGCCATCGCTTAAGGAGCTCGGGCAACGCCTTCTCGGTATGGCCCTCGACAAAGAGGACGATCTTCATACCATTCCCTCGAGCTCTCTCGAGCGGAACAGCGCGCCGAGCGTGTACTCCTTGAGCCACCTGCGGAGCTCCTCCCCGTCCACGATCGACAGGCGCGTCTCGCCGTCCTGCCAGCGCGTCACCGTGGTCACCGGAGGCTCCGCGGTGAAGGCGTCCAGGAGCTGATCGGAGTGCGTGGTCAGGACGACCTGGGAGCGCTCGGCGGCGTCGGCGGCGAGCTCCGCCACGATGGGCAGCATGCTCGGGTGGAGGCCCACCTCCGGCTCGTCGATCGCGATGAGATCTGCGGGGCTCGGGCTGGCGAGGATCGCGAGCAGAAGGAGGAATCGGACCGTGCCGTCCGACAGATCGGCGGCCGCTTGCTCTGTCCGCAGGGACCTCCAGCGGACGCGGAGCTGCACGCGCTGGTCCGCCGCCGGGGGGAAGACGAGCTCCTCGTAGTCGTCGCTGAACGCAGCGCGCATCGCTTCATCAACGACCCTCTTGAAGTCGCGGCTCCCCGTGTAGAGCGTGTGGAGCACCGGGATGAGGTTCTGCCCATCCGTGGCGATACGGCGATCCATCCTCGCCACGGCTGCCTGCCTGAGCGGCGCCTGCTGATCGACGTGCACGTCATGGTAGATGGACCAGCCCGACAATACGTCACGGAATCCCAGCACCTGCGCGTTCCCGAACGGCCCTGCCGTCAGCGACAGCAGCGTCTGTTCGTCCAGCACGCTCCCTTCGTGCGCCGCCAGCCTGCGCTCCTGAGAGTCGAACGTCACCGCGTGGCCAGGGCGCCTCTCGAGAAACTTCTTCGGTTCGGGCTCCTGGCCGATCTCCTTGAGATGATGGTTCGCCAGCTGCTCATGCTCGATCCTGTAGGCGCTCGTCCCCCCGAGCTGCCGGAGGCGCAGCTCGTACGTCAGCGCCTCCGTTACAGAGTTCCTCCCTCGACCGAGCGGGTCCGTCCTCACCGTCCAGGAGATTTCCTGCACCGCACCGTCCCAGAGCAGGGGAGCGATGCCGCCCCATCGCAGTATCTCCTGAGGCAGCTCGCCAAACGCGCTCTTCTGGAGCAGCGCGAGCGCCCGAAGCAAGTTCGACTTGCCGGAACCGTTGGGGCCGATGACCACGTTCAGCCGGCCAGGCTGCCATGTCACATCACGCAAGGAGCGGAATCCAGCGATGCTCAGCTTCTGGATACCCACAGTTCATTCCTTTCTGTGATTTCCTGTGCTTGGCATGATGATTCGCGGGGAAGGCGCCGTCCCGGCGCCTTCCCGATCGAGGGCGGCGTGTGATGTCGTTGTAACACTGGTTCCCGGAGCCGGGCCAGCGAGCGGTGTCCGCCGCTCTGAACGGCGCAGCTTCAGCTCCGCACCCCGCCGCGCTGGACCTCCTCTGCGCCCGCCGCCGGCGCCGTCAGAGCGTCACCCCGCCCGCCGCCCGCGCGAGCGCCTTGTCCAGCGCTCCCGGGCTGAACCCGACGAGGATCTGTCCGCGGACATCGATGATCGGGATGCTGCCCCCGCGCTGGTGGCTCTTCGCGAGCTTGTCCTGCATCTCCGCGGCCGCGGCCGGATCTTCCTCGATGTCCTTGACGATCGCGGCGACGCCCTTGGCCCGCAGGTAGTCCGCGGCCTGGTGGCACGGCTTGCACCATGAGGCGCCGTAGATGATCACCGTCACGCCGCTCAGGCTGCTCGGGGCCGCGGGCGCGCCGGCGCCCGCGGAGCCGGCGGGGCCCGCTGCCGCGGGCGGGGGCGCCGTCTTCGCGAGGTGCTCGGCGCGCCGCTTCTCCAGCAGCGCCTCCCATTCCCGCCGCAGCATGCTCCGGACCACGTACGTGCCGTCCGGGCGCTTCTGCGTCAGATCCGCGACGTAGAACACGTCGCGTGTGCCCTCGGTCCGGTCCGACAGCATGGCGCGCACGAGCGCGCGCCCCTCGGCGGGGACGTCGGCCGGGCGGAGCTCGACGTGGGTGTCGCCCTGCGCGTCGATCCACGTGAGCATCAGGTTCGCCGTGTCGTCGCGCAGCTCGAGCGGCGGCAGCTCGGCCGGGGCCGCCGCCGGCGTGGTGCCGTCGTCGCGCTTCTCGTCGCAGGCCGGCGCGGCCGCGGCCAGCGCGAGCAGCACCGCGGCGGCGCGGGCGAGGCCCCGCAGCGCGACGCGCGCCGCCCCCGTCACGCCCCGCCCCCCGCCGCCGCGCCGAGCTCCTCGCTGAGCGCCATCCACTCGGTCATCGCCGCGTCGACGCGCTTCGCGAGCGCCTGCTCCTTGCGCGCCGCCTCCGCGAGCTTCGCCCAGTCGCCGCCGGGGTCCTTCTTCAGCGCCTCGCGCATCGCCGCGAGCTGCGACTCGCCCTCGGCGATCTCCACCTCGAGCTCCTTCACCCGCTTGCGCTTGCGCTCCGCGGCCCGCGCCGCGGCCTTGTCGCTCTCGAACGCCCGCCGGCGCGCCGCCGCGTCCTCCGCGCCCCCGCCGTCCGGCGGCGGCATCGTCGCGCCGCTCCGCCGCACCGCCCGCGCGGGCTTCGCGCCCCCGCCCCGGTCGTCCGGAGCGGACCTCGCCTCGTCGCGCGGCGCGGCCGCCGCGGCGCCGTTCTGCCGCGCGCCGCGCGCCGGCCCGCGCTGCGCCGCGCCGCGCTCCTCCGCCTCGCGCGCGGCCTGCTCGGCCGCGAGCTTCTCGAGGTTGTCCCGGTAGTCGCGGAAGCCGCCGGGATAGACGTCCACGTGCCCCTCGCGCACCGCCACGATGCGCGTCGTCACGCGCTCCAGGAACCGCCGGTCGTGCGACACGAGCACCACCGTCCCCTCGAACCCCGTGAGCGCCTCCTCGAGGATCTCGGCCGCAGGGATGTCGAGGTGGTTCGTCGGCTCGTCGAGGAAGAGCAGGTTGCGCGGCTCGAGCAGCAGCTTGCCGAGCGCCAGCCGGCTCCGCTCGCCGCCCGAGAACCCCTGCACCTTCCGGAGCGCGTCGTCCCCGTAGAACCGGAACCGCGACAGGTACTGCCGCGTGGCGTCGACGTTCATGTCCGCGCGGACGCTGCGGATCTCCTCGACGGCGGTCCGGCTCGGGTCGAGCGTGCCGAGGTGCTGGTCGAAGTAGCCCTGGCAGAGGTTCGTGCCGCGCTTCACCTCGCCGTCGTCCTCCGGCGCGCCGACGCCCGCGAGGAGCTTGAGCAGCGTCGATTTGCCGGTCCCGTTCGGTCCGACGATGCCCACCCGGTCGCCGCGGCGGATCAGGAGGTCGACGCCGGAGAAGAGGGTGCGGCCGCCGCGGGCGGCGCCGAGGCCGCGCGCGTCGAGCACGATGTCCCCGCTCCGCGGCGCGGGCGCGAACCGGAACCGGACCTTCTCGGCGGTCGCCCAGACGTCCTCGGGCCGGTCGATGGCCTCGAGCTTGTCGAGCATCTTGCGCCGGCTCTGCGCCTGCTTGGTCTTCTGGCCGGCGATGTTGCGCCGGATGAACTCCTCGGTCTTGGCGACGAACGCCTCCTGCCGCTCGGCGAGCTCCCGCTCGCGGGCGAGGTCTTCCTCGCGGGCGACCGCGTAGTCGCTGTACTTGAGCGGGTAGACCCGGAAGCTGCGCTGTCCGAGCTCCATGGTGTTCGGGCAGACGGCGTCGAGGAAGGCGCGGTCGTGCGAGATGCAGAGCAGCGCGCCGCCGAGCCCCGCGAGGTGCTTCTCGAGCCAGGTGATGGTCTCGATGTCGAGGTGGTTCGTCGGCTCGTCGAGCAGGAGGAGGTCGGGCTCGATCGCGAGCACGACGCCGAGCTGCAGGCGGCCGCGCTCGCCGCCGGACAGGCTGGCGACGGGGCGGTCCATGTCGGCGGGCCTGAACCCGAGGTGGGCCGCGATGATCTCGACGCGGCGCTCGAGGTCGTCGCCGCCGGCGATGTGGTAGCGGTCGGTGAGGTCGCTGAGCCGGGCGAGGTCGGCCTCGCTGCCGCTCGCGGCGGCGAGCTGCGCCGCGGTGAGGGCGTGGCGCAGCTCCAGCACCTCGGAGAACCCGGAGAGGAAGGCGTCGAGCACGTTGCCCTCGGCCTGGAGCTCGTGCGACTGCCGGAAGTAGGCGATCCGGATCCCTTTGCGGATCACGACCGAGCCCGTGTCCGGGGTGAGCTCCCGGGCGATCAGGCGGAGCAGGGTGGATTTGCCGGCGCCGTTGGGGGCGACGAGCGCGGCGCGCTGGCCGAGCTCCAGGGAAAAGGTGATACCCTGGAAGAGCTTGTCGGCGCCGTAACCGAAGCTGAGGTCGGCGACCTGGAGGACCGTCATTGCGGCCGAGTTCTAGCATGGGTCGGGCGCGCGCAAGCGCGCCCGGGGCGGAGCTCCGGCGTGTGGGCCGCGACGGCGAGCGCGGGGCTCAGGTCTCGGCGAGCACCGCCTTCGCGGCCGGGCGCCCCGTCGTGCGGCCGAGCCAGCCCTGGACGTTCGGCAGGTTGGATATGTCGACCTTGGCCCAGCTGAGGCCCCAGCCGAGCACCGCGGCGAGGTCGAGGTCGGCGAGGGTGAAGGTCTCGCCGGCGACGTAGGGACGGCCGTCGAGGCGGGCGTCGAGGATGCGGAGCAGGTTGTGCAGCTCGCCGAGGGCGAGCTCGGCCTGCTTCGCGTTGCGCTGCTCCTCCGGGAAATAATCGCTCGTGTTCGTCATGTAGCGGAACAGGGTGGTGGCGAAGCTGACCTGACCCCAGACGAGCCAGCTCAGGGCCGTGAGGCGCTCGGGCGAGCCAGGGGCCGGCCACAGGCCCTTCTCGACGCCGTACCGCTCGCCGAGGGCGATCTGGATCGCCACCGACTCGAAGATCGGGGTGCCGTCGAGGACGAGGGTCGGCACCTTGCCGTTGGGGTTGAGGGCCAGGAACTCCGGCTTCTTCTGGTCGCCTGCGCGCAGATCGACCCGGACGGTCTCACAGGGGACGCCGAGCTCGGCGAGCGTCCAGCGGATGCGCGTCGCGTTGCTCTGAGGGGCATAATAGAACGTGATGGACATGGTTGGCCTCCGGCGCCCCTTGTAGTGGATCCGGAGCGGCGATGTCACGCCTTGCGCGCAGCGAGACGCGAGCTTGTCGGCGATTCCGCTGGGAGGCAGTAAGCGTCAGTTTTGCCATGCAGAGCAAGATTTCGACGGTGGTTGTTGGTCGAGCGAGGGCGAGGGGATTGAGGCTCGGGGTTGACAGCTTCGATGGACTCCCGCCGTCTCTCTGAACGGCGCTTTCGGGGCTCACGTCCGGCTCGGACCGTCGATCGGGCTCTCCTGCGCGTGCGGCTCGGCGTCGTCGAGGCCCGTCCACCAGCCGCTCGCGAGGGCGAGCCGGATCCAGCCCTGCAGATGATCCCGCAGCTGCGCTGCTTCCGCCGCCATACAGCCGTGCTCGACGGCCGCGAGCGCCTGCCCGAACGGCAGCTCCCGGCAGCGCCCGAGCAGGCGGGCGAACAGCGGATCCACGCAGGTCATGGCCGTCCCGGTGGCGCTCCGGGCGAAGACCCAGGTTCGCGTCGATGGGTGACGACGTACCACGTCCGGCGCGCCTTCGTCCTGGTGGGCCCCCGTGAGCCGCGAGAAGCGCGCGAGGTCCCAGTCCTCGTCGGCCAGCGTGCAGGACACCGCGAAGCGCAGCCGCCCCTCGGCCAGCCTGCCGAGCTCCGGCGGCGTCGGTCGCCAGATCCCCTCGAACGGCGACTCGTAGGCGTGCCGCTCTGCCTCGTCCATGCGCAGCGCCTGGCGGATCATGGCGCGCGGGGCCCTGGAGAGCTCGAGCCGCCGGCACCACGCGTCGTCGCGCGCGGGGCGCCTCGGTCCGCGGCCGCGTTTCACCTCGTCGAGGCGCTGCAGCGCGCCGCCGAGCTGCGCGGAGAACCCGCGGGTCGCCTCGTCGATGTCGACGTGCCGCGGCGGGCGCGCGGTGAGGTGCAGCGCGGCCAGGTGGTTGAAGTGCCAGTAGCCCACCGCCCGCGAGACGCGGGGGAAGCCCGTCTGCAGGGCGGTGAACAGCCGCATCCAGTACTGGCGGTGGTAGAGCGCGAGCCGCTCCGCCGGGGCGGGGCTCCCGGGGCCGCTCTTCAGCTGCGCCACGAGCCGCTCGGGATACCGATCCTGGCGCTCCCGGAAGGTGCCCGTGCCCGAGTCGAGCGGCGTGCGGAGGACCGCGGTGAAGTCGCGCTGGAGCTCTCGCAGCCAGCGCGGAGGATCTCCACCTCTCGAGCTCATGTGGGCCGCACCCGCCGCGCCTTGTCGAGCTCCGAGAGGGCCACGGGCAAGGGCGGGATCTCCGCGTCCCACTCGAGCAGCGTCGGGAAAGGGCCGCCCCGGCGCCACGCCTCCTGGTAGAGACACCACACCTCGTCGTCTACAGGACGGTCATGCGTGTCGTGCCGCAGGCCCGAGGGCAACGTCTGGTGGCCGGCCAGGTGGACCTGCAAGACCCGGGGCCAAGGCACGCTGTCGAGGTACTCGCCCGGATCGAACCCGTGATTCTGGCTGGAGACGAACACGTTGTTGAGGTCCAGCATGGTCCAGCAGCCGGACTCTTCCACCACGCGGCGGTAGAACACCCACTCCGGCACCGTGTCGCGCTCCCAGGCCACGTAGGACGACAGGTTCTCGATCCCGAAGGGCACGCCGAGCGCCTCCTGGACCTCGAACGCCCGGCCGGCCGCGTAGGGGATCAGCTCCGGATCATAGGGAGCAGGCAAGAGGTCGTGGTGCGTCACGCCCTCGAACGCCGTCCAGCAGAGGTGATCCGTGAAGTAAGGAATGCGGAGCTCCTGGATCAGGTCCTTCAGCCGGGACAGGTAGTCTCTGTCGAGGGGGGCTTCCCCGAGCAGGTTCAGGGAGACGCCGTGGGCGACGATCGGGTAGCGCTCGGCGATGCGCCGGAGCCGCTCCCGGGGGAGCTTCGATGCGCCGAGGTAGTTCTCCGCGATGATCTCGAAGAAGCCCAGCTCGGGCCGGAGCCGCTCGATCTCGTCATAGTGCTGCGGACGCAGGCCGAGGCCGAGCGCGTCGCGCGAGATCGCGCGCGCGTCGGGCGCCCGGGCGCCGGCGGGGTGTTGCGGCGCAGCCATCGGCGGCCTAGTGGCCGGGATCTATCGGCTCTGCCGGCGGCAGCTGCTCGAAGTTCTCGCCCTCCGGCGTGAGGGTGCGCAGGTGGGCGATGAGCCGGTCCATCTCGGCGCGCGACAGCAGGTGGTGGGAGCCGGGCATGTTCGAGTAGGCGTAGCCCTCGGCGGTGACGCCGCGGATCCCGAACGCGATGATGGACTGCAGGAACAGATCCGAGCGACGGTCCCAGAAGTCCGCAAGGAAGGCGCTCACGTCCTCGCCGGGCGGCACCTGCACGGTGAACGTGCCGGCCGGGCCCGAGTGGCAGTGGTTGCACGTCCCAGCTTGGAACGACGCCGGTCCGTCTCGGCCCTGGTCCTCGGCGGTCTCCACGCAGCTCCAGCCCGCGCAGGAGTTCACGGCGCGGCAGGAGTGCTCGTGGATCTCGTTCCATGTCTGATAGACCATGCCGCGGCAGCTGTTCGTGCCGGCGCAGCTCGCGTGAACCTGGACCACCCCGGGGCGCGCGGTGCCCATCAGCATGGCGGACTCGGCGCACTTCGCGGAGAACTCGGCGAGGGAGATCTGGCCGTCGCCGTCCGCATCCATGAGGGCCACCGCGTCCACCAGATTGGCATCCTCGTCGCCGCTCCACACCAGCGTCTTGGCCGGCGCGTCCGATCCATCGCAGTCCGCGTCGACGTCATCGAGGTTCTGCTCCTCGGCGCCGGGGTGGACAGTGTTGTTGAAATCGTCGCAGTCGCCTGCACGTGGGGTGAAGCCGTCCCTGTCGTGGTCGCTGTCCTCGTCGTCCACGGGCTGGCCACCTGCGCCCGCGCCCCCCTCATCCCCATCGCCGCCCGCGCCCCCGTTCCCATCGCCGCCCGCGCCCCCTGCGCCTCCCGCGCCGGAGCCGCCGGCTCCGGTGGGCGTCTCGGTGCCGGGGGGCGAACCGTCGTCGTCGCCGCAGGCCGGCGTGAAGGCGGCAAAGCCGGCCAGGGCCAGCGCGAACAAAGTGGATCCCGACGAGTTCGTCATGATCGTCCTCTCTCTGAAGGGCCGCGCTGCGCGGTCCTGCCGGCCTCCCGGCGCAGGACTTATAACCAAGGATGCCGCGCGGCGAACATGCGGCACTTTGTCGCAGGCAACTCTTCGTCAGGTACGGAGCGCGAGACGCCGATTGGCCTCCTGCGCGCCTGCCCTGGCGATGAAATCGACCCGACCCATCGCGCCTGTCCCTCTTCCGTGCGCAGCGCGGTTGTGCCCGGCCCAAGCAGGATGTGATCCCCGCGTCAGGGATCACCGCCATTCACCTGGAGGAACGCCATCCCGTCGCCGTCTCCCGTGGAGGCCGCCCGCGGCACCGTCCTTGCTCGCACCGGGGGCGCCGCGCCCCGGGGTCAAGGGGGCGCGCGCTGGAAGGGGAACACGATGCGCAAGATCCTTCGTCACGTTCACGTCGTCCCGCTCCTCCTCGCCCTCGCTGGCTGCTCGGGCGAGCCGGGCGCTTCGCCGCCCGTCGAGGGCACGAAGCCCCCGCCCACGCAGGTCGGTCCCGAGCAGAAGGCGGAGCTCGAGGCGCTGCTCGCCGAGAGGGAGGCCTCGGCGAGTTTGACCGCCGAGGACTTCGCCCGGAAGTACGCCGTCTCCTTCGCCGCGGGCCTGCCCTACGCGCCCGCGGAGGCGGAGCACATGCCGCTGCTCCAGGGCACCGCGCTCGCGCTCGACGAGGGCGAGCTCGCCAAGCTGTCGAGGAGCGGCTTCGTCATCTCGGAGCGGCATCACTTCCCGACCTTCGTCTACGGCTACGAGAGCATCTATGCGCTCGACCTGCCGCTCTACGTGTCCGCCGACTCCATCCTGTACGCCGTGCACCGCTCGTACGACGCGATCTTGAAGGCCGTGGAGCTCACCTCGCTCGCGACCGAGCTCGGGACGATGCTCGAGGAGATGCGCGCCGAGCTCGCCTCGGGCGCCGGCGGCGAGCTCGGCGCGGAGGCGCGCGCCGACGCGGACCTGTTCACCGCCGTGGCGCTCGCGCTGCTCAAAGGCGCCCCCGTCGCGCCCGTCGCGGGCGCCAGCGCCGCGACGATCGACGAGCTCGTGGCCGGCGCCAAGGCCCACCAGGGTACCGCCGCGGTGCGCCTCTTCGGGTCGGACCGCATCATGGATTTCTCGCAGTTCGAGCCGCGCGGCCACTACACGGACCACGAGACGCTCCAGCGCTACTTCCGCAGCATGATGTGGCTCGGCCGCGTCGACTTCCGCTTCCTGGAGACGCAGCAGGACGGCACGCAGGTCTTCCAGCGGCGGCAGCTCGAGGGCGCGTACGTGCTGCGCGCGCTCGCGGACGAGAAGACCCTCGGCCGTTACAAGCGCATCGACGACACCATCCAGGCCTTCGTCGGCGAGAGCGACACCATGACGCTCCCGGAGCTCGACGAGCTGCTCGCGGACCTCGGCCTCGGCGGCGCGGCCGGCCTCGCCGGCGTCCCGGACGACCGCATCGCCGCGGTCCTGGTCGAGAAGGGCCACGGGACGCAGCGGATCTCGAGCCACATCATGATCAACGGCCTCGACAAGGGCACGTTGCCGCTCTCGTCGAGCTTCGCGCTGCTCGGCCAGCGGTACGTGGTCGACTCCCACGTGTTCTCGAACGTGGTCTACGACCGCGTCCGGGGCGGCACCCTGAAGCGCATGATGCCGAACCCGCTCGACGTCGGCTTCGCCGCGCTCGGCAACGACCAGGCGGGCCACCTGCTCGCGCCCGAGCTCGGCCAGTTCCCCTACGCGCCCGACCTGCACATGATGCGCGTGCTCGTCGACGCCCACCCGGCCGATTTCTGGAGCAAGAACCTCTACAACCGCTGGCTCGCCGCGCTGCGGGAGCTGTCGCCGGCGCGGACGCTCGCCGATGCGGCGGGGCTGCCCGAGGTGGCGAAGACGGAGCCCTGGGGCCGGCGCCTGCTCAACACGCAGCTCGCCTCCTGGGCCGAGCTCCGGCACGACACGCTGCTCTACGCCAAGCAGTCGTACACGGGCGGCGCCACGTGCGAGTTCCCGGACGCGTACGTGGACCCGTACCCCGCGTTCTACGCCCGCATCGCCGAGATGGCCGAGCACGGCGGCAAGGTCGTCGAGGCCCTCGACCTGTCGAGCTCCCCGTGGCTCGCCCAGGCGGTGCCCACCTACTTCTCGCGCCTGCACAGCGTCGCGAAGACGCTCGGCGAGATGGCCGAGAACGAGCGCGCCGGCCTGCCCCTCACGCCCGCGCACCTCGATTTCATCAACCAGGCCGTCAAGGTCCAGCAGGGCTGCGGCTCCCCCGCCGGCGCCGAGGGCTGGTACGCCCAGCTCTTCTTCGACGTGATGGAGAGCGTGACCGAGGACCCCACGATCGCCGACGTGCACACCCAGCCCACCGACGAGGGCGGGGCGCCGGTCGGCCGCGTGCTGCACGTGGGCACCGGCTTCCCCCGCCTGATGGTCGTGACGGCCGATCCCTGCGGCACCCCGCGCGCCTTCGTGGGGCTCGCCTCCTCGTATTTCGAGAAGATCACCGAGGGCTTCGAACGCATGACCGACGAGCAGTGGGCCGCCTCGATCGTGTCGACGACCCCCGCCGACGTCCCCTGGATGCAGGACATCGTGGCCCGATGACCTCGGCTGGCACCGCGCTCGCCGCCTGCTGATCTCGTCGCCCAGGGCCCGCTCCGGCACGATCGAGCGCCTCCGGAGCTTGTGCCGTACTGTGCCGGCACGTGCGTCAGCGCGATCACGGTTTGCCGTGTGGTGGGGGGAACTCCTCCACCTTGCCGGAATGATGGAACCGCCAAGGCGCCATAAGACGCCAAGACTCCGTGATTCCTTTTGGTATCTTGGCGTCTTGGTATCTTGGCGGTCCCAAAGACCCCACCTTCGGCCGACGCACCCACCACCCTTTGGACAGCCTTGAGGTTGAACTTCAATTCAGCCCGGGGCCTCCGGACAGCCTCCGAGCTGGACTGAACGCAGCCTCCAAGGCGGCCCGCTCACCGATCCCGGCGAACCCGGGCCCGCCTCACGCCGCCGCCGCCGCCCCCTCGAACGCCCGCGTGAGCTCCGCCGGCGCCGGCAGCGCCGCGCTCACGAGCCCTCGCCGCGCGCTCGCGAGCCACCGCATCGGATCGGCGACGGCGCCGCTCGCGATGCCCGCGAGCAGCCGGCGCCGCATCCAGTCCTTGCGGCGGTAGAAGCTCGTTCCGTGCTCGGCCGTGGGCCGCGGGACGTAGGTGGCCAGCGAGACGTGCGTCTTCTCGTGCAGCAGCAGATCGACGAGCGCGCTGAAGGCGACGGCATCGTCGCGCACGAGCACCGCCGTGAGCAGCGCCCGCACCCGGCCGGAGGCGAGGTTCACGCTGATGCCGCTGCCGTCCGTGTGCGCCATCTCGTCCGGCCCGTAGAGGTCCTGGTGCACCCAGATCGGCGACGCCGGCAGGTCCGCCGACGCGGAGATCGACGCGTCGATGCGCTCGAGGATCCCCATGGCCGCCGCGGCGGCGCGGACGCCGGGGACATCGCCGGCCGTCGCCAGGAGCACGTCGCACGACGTACGGGGCATCGGGCACGGCGCGGCGCCCGGCGCGCGCGGCGGCGCCGCCGCAGCGCCCGGCGCGGCCTGCGCCGCCGCGGCGCCCCCGTCGAGCGTCGCGAGGCGCCGCCAGAACGCCTGCGCGAGCGGCTCCTCCATCGCGAGGTACACGAGCTCCTCGGGCGGCGCGCCGGCCACATCCCGCGCCGCGCCCGCGGGCCAGCGGGCGGTGCGCCGCGCCTCGTCCCGCGGGGCGCTCTCCATCGGCCGGAGCACGCCCGCCCGGTGCGCCTGGAGCAGCTCGCGCAGCGTGAGCGGCGCGCTCTCCCAGCGGACCCGGCCGCGGCGCGGCGCCGCCCCTGTCGCCGCGCCCGCGGCCTCCTCGGGCGGCCCCTCGGCGCGGGCCACGAGCGACCGGAAGAGCGGCGCGTCGAGCAGCCCGTTCGCGAAGCGGATGACCTGCTCGGGGGCCGCCACCGTGGGCGTGCGCGCGGCGGGGTCGCGCTGGGCGGACGCGATCGCGATGTGCTCGCCGACCAGCGCCGCGCCGACGAGCCGATCGAGCACCGACGCGAGCCGGTGATCCACCGCGCGCAGCAGCTCGCGGTCGTACAGCGCGTCGCGCAGGATGAACCGCTCGAACGCCGCGACGAGCGCCGCCGCGACCGCCTCGGACGCGGACGCCGCGACCGCCGAGCGCCCCTTGTTCAGCGGCACCCCGAGGGGCAGCTCCGCGACCAGGCCGAACCCGGCCGCCGTGATCGCCCGCGCGAGCTCGCGGTGCAGCCCGAGCTCCGGCCCGGGGAAGGGGTCGAGCTGCGCCGCCACGGTCAACCCGCGCTGCGTGATCGTGAGCTGCGGCGCGATGCCGTCGCCCCGGCCCACGAGGAGCTCGAGCGCCCCCACCGGCTCGCCCGACGGCGGCAGCCGGAGCGGCACCTCCGCCACGCGCCGGAGGCGCCCCCGCGCCGTGTTGACGAGCGCGCCGTCCACGTAGATCCGCGCCGCGGTCGGATCGACGAGCGCCGCCGCCGCCGCGACCTCCGCGGCGAGCGCCGGCCGCGGGAGCCGCTGCGCGAGCGAGAGCCGCACCGAGGTGCCCGTCGGGCTGCGGCGCGGCGGGTGCGTCGGCAAGAGGGCGCCCGCGCCCGCGGCCGCGCTGCCGGGCGGCGGCTCCGGCGGGGAGGACGGGGCGGGCAAGGGCAGGAGCGTCCACGAAAAATCCTCGTAGCGCGGCCCCTTGCCGAGCGGCGCGATGAGCAGCCGGTGCCCGCCCGACGGCGTCGCCGTGACGACCTCGATCCAGGGGGCGATCTCGAGCGCCGAGAAGAAGCCGATCCCGTGCTCGCCGATCGCCCCGGGATCGCCCTGCTTGCCGCTCCGGAAGGGGACGAGCAGGTCGGTGAGGAGCTCGGTCCGGGTCATCCCGCGGCCGTGGTCGGTGACCGAGAGCTCGCGGCCGTCCTCGCTCGACCGGACGTCGATGCGGGCGCCGGGCGGCGAGGCGTCCAGCGCGTTCTGGAGGAGCTCGCGGAGCGGGCCGATCCGCGACGACGCCTGCGCGTAGATGGTGCGCGACAGGATGCGCTGCGCGAGGTCGGGCACCGTGGCCTCGCTGCGGCAGGCGGCGACGATCGCGCCGCGCTCGGCGCCGCTCGCCTGGAGGTACGCCTCGGCGCGCCCGTGGATGCGCACGAGGAGCAGCTCCGAGAAGAGACCGTACGAGATCTGGGTCATGGCTCGCCTCCGGACGTCCTTTCGCCGACGTGCGACGCGGGGCCTGCGTCCCCGTCGACGGGCTCGCCGACGATGAGATCGCGCTCGAGGTCGGCCTCGCGCACGCCGGAGGCCCGGTCGAAGGCGGCGCGCAGCGCGTACCAGTCGCTCCAGCCCGCGGGCCGCCGGACGGCCGCGCTGTCGTCGCGGATGAGCAGGAGCCGGCGCGTCCCGAGGCACGGCAGCGGCCCCGCCGGCCGCCGCCCCGCCGCGCCGGAGGGCGGGGGAGCGCCCGCGGCTCCCGGCGGCGCCGCGGCGTCCGCGCCCGCGCCGCGGCCCGGCGAGGGCCGGCTGCGGCAGAGGGCGACCATGGTGGTGTGCGGGCTCGCCGCGCGCGCGAGCAGCAGGCGGAGGCCGGCGAGGTCGCTGCGGCGCCGCGCGAGGGTCGAGAGCGTCTCCGGCGGATCGAAGTCGAGCTCCTCCTCGAGGAGCTCGCGCTCGCCGGGCAGGTGGGGCTGCCACTCGCGCTCGGCCCAGAAGCTCTCCGGCACGAACAGCCGCTCGGCCACGCCCGGCCCGAGGAAGCCGAGCAGCGGCTCGCGCCGCTCGGGGGGCACCATGCAGCGATCCGGGCCGAGCAGGGCGCGCGCGAGGTCCAGGGCCACCTCGTCCCAGCCGGCCGAGTGCAGCATGAGCGCGCTGATCTGCGCGGCCGTCTCGGCGAGCCGGTCGCGCGCGCGCCGGCCCTCGCCGCTCGCCGCGGCGCGCTGGATCAGCCGCCGGTAGAACGCGATCGCGACCGCGGCGAACTCCGGCCCGACCTTCATCGCGTCGCGCCCCTCGGTCAGCTCTATCGCCGCCGGGAAGTCGACGAGCGCGAGCTCCGCGAGGGCGAGGCACGCGTCGACCTTGACCCCCGCGTGGAAGGTGGCCGCCGAGATGCTCGGGAGCAGCCCTCGCCCGCCGACGTGGAAGCGCGCGAGGAGCGCGTCCTCGTCGTCCGCCGCGCCGGCGCCGGCGCGGCGGACGTCGAGGACCCGGCCCTCGGCGCGGGGGCGCGCGACCTGCTCCTCGAGGAGCTGACCTCCCGAGATCCACCGGCCGTCGTTCACGGCCACGCCGTCGAGCAGCACGAGGGCGCGGCTCGCGGGGAAGAAGTGGAGCGCGTCGCGCAGGTAAGCGCGGACCGCGCACGCCTCGAGCAGCGCCGACGTCACGCGCACGCGCGTGCCGAGCAGCGGCGCGATGCGGCGCACCGAGCACATCAGGCCGGCGGTGAGCTCGGTCGACCCGCGGCCGCGCCTGCCGGGGTGGTCCTCCGGCGCGGGCTCCGCCCCGTCGCCCGCGTCGCCCGCGCCAGGCCAGGCCACGACCCGGATCGCCCACCCCTCGATACCGTCGCCGGTGGTGAGGTGCAGGCTGAAGCTCTCCGGGTGCGCGAGCCCGAACCCGAGCACCGAGAAGAACCCGACCCCGAACCGGCCGAGATCGATCCCGGGCCGCTTGTCTGTCGCAAACGGGATGAGCAGCCGCGAGAGAATTGCCCGGAGCCCCATGCCCGCGCCCGTGTCGCAGACCTCGACCCGCCCGTCGGCGACGGCGACGTCGACGAGCGGCTGGGGCGCGCGGGCCGCGTCGGCGGCGTTGAGCACGAGCTCGACGATCGGCCGGAGCGGGTGCCCGAACTGCCGGGAGATCTCCTCGTCGAGGATCTTGAGCAGGTAGGTGTGGTCGATCGGCGGATCCACGAGCTCGCGCTGCCCTGCGCACAGCGCCTCGAGCGCCGGGCGGTGCAGGCCGACGGCGACGAGCTCGTACAGCGGTCCGAGGAAATACAGCCCGGCGTCTCTCGGCGGAGGCGCGGAGCGCCGGCTGCCGCCCCCGTCATCCGCTGCTCCGTGGTGCGCGTGCACGCTCGACCGCTCCCCCTGACGCCCGCCCTCGACATCCCCCTGCGCGAACTGCGCGCACCCACCGTGCGAGTGAGCGTCCGGTGAGCGCCGAGCGGCGAACGATCGACAGCGCTTTCACCGCCCGTGCCGAGCCGAGCCGTCGGCCGCCGACCGTCCGTCCTTCAGCGAGCCGTCCGCGGTCGGCGAGCTGTCCGCAATCGACGCCGATCGACGCCGGGGCTACCCGGCGGCGCGCTGCCGCGGCGGCGAGCTCGGGGCGCCGCGCGCCTCGTCGTCGTCCTCCGCGCCCGCGTCGTTGCCGGGGAGCGCCGCGGCGCCGCGGGGCAGCGTGGAGCTCTGGGGGAGCCCGGAGCTCTGGGCGAGCTCGGAGAGGTCGAGCGGGCTCCATTTGCCGGGGGGCGGGATCGACGTCACGCCGGCGCGCTCGCGCTCCAGGCGCGCGTTCAGCTCGCCCCCGATGAGCAGCGCGAGCGCCTGCAGCCACAGCCAGAAGAGGAAGATCGCGACGGTCGCGAGGCTCCCGTAGAACGTGGCGTAGCGGCCGAGCGTGGCGACGTAGAGCGAGAACAGGGTCGACACGATCGCCCAGAGCACCACGGTGAGCACCGCGCCCGGGAAGATCCGGCGCCGCTCGACGTTCGGCCGCTGGATCGAGAGCCGGAAGAACGCGGCGACCATGCAGATGACGAGCCCCGCGGGGAGGGCGAAGGCGACGATGCGGGCGCCGATGGAGCCCGAGAGCGACCCGATCAGCACGCCGAGGCCGGCCACGACGGGCACCACCGCCAGGCTGGCCATCACACACGCCGCCGCGATGGCCCGGCGCACGTACCAGGGGCGCTCGCGGATGTTGTAGATCGTGTCGAACACGCCCATGGCGGTCGAGAGGCCGGAGGACGTGATCCAGAGGAAGCCGGTGATGCTGATCGGGGCGACCGCCGACGACTGGGACAGCCGGAAGAGCTCCTCCGACACGAGCTGCGCGACGTCCGGGGGGGGCCGCCTGGAGGAGCGGGCGCACCACGACGTCGGACCACTCGTGGCTCCGGCTGAGCACGTAGCCCGCGAAGGCGGCGAGGGGGATCAGGCTGAGGAACGCGTCGAAGGCCATGGCGCTCGCGGCGCGCGGCGCGTTGTGGCGATCCAGGCTGACGATGACGCTCCACACCGCCCTGGTGGCGCGGTGGCGCTCGATACATCGCCAGATCTGGGCGGTCACGGGAACAGCGTCGCTCCCTCTTGCGCGCGGCGCAATACCATCCGCCGCGGGTTCCCGGTTCCGCCGACCCCGGGAGCGCGGCGTGCGGCGCGGTGTGCGGCGTCGACCGCGCGGAGCGCGCTCCGTAAGGCCGAGGTGACGGCGGCGTGACGGCGGTGTGGCGCGCCTAGATCTCGGCGTTCCGCTCGGCGGCGAGGAGGCTCTGCACCGCGTAGGGCACCGACGCGACGCCCGCGAGCTCGGCGAGGGCGTAGGCGATGTGCTCGCGGCTCGCGTGCGGCGGGATGCCGACGATCGCCCACGAGCCTCCTTCGCCGTGGTGGAGGTTCTGCCCGCGCTCGACGCGCATGGCGGACGTCGCCGGGTACACGGCCACCGTCATCCGCTTCGGCCGCAGGCGGTCCAGCGCGCGCATGGCGAAGGCGATGCGATCGAACTCGCTCGGATCGCGGTACTCGACGTGCCGCTGCCGGTCGATTTCTACATGGTGGGGGTCTCGCTCGCGCACGGCGTGAGCATAGCCCACGCGGGCCCCCGCGCCGCCCGGGCCCGGCCAGCTGAGCGCTGACGTGGCGGGCGCCGCGGCGTCCATCCGGCGGCGCGGCGTCCGTTCGGCGGAAGACCGCGGCGCCAGCTCGGTGGGGAGGACTGCGGCGCCCGCTCGGTGGGGAGGACTGCGGCGCCCGCTCGGTGGGGAGGACCGCGGCGCCCGCTCGGTGGAAGACTGCGGCGCCCGCGCGCCGGGAGACCCCTTGGGGCCCAGGTGCCGGCGCCCGGCGGCCATGCTACGCGCGTGGCGCCATGGACAACCTCCCGCTCCTCGCCGGTCACCCGTACGCCTCCTTTCTCGACCGGGTAGAGAAGCCCGCGCGGTACGCGGGCGGCGAGGTCGGCTCGGTCGTGAAGGACTGGGCGGCCGTCGAGGCGCGCGTCTGCCTCGCCTTCCCGGATGTCTACGACATCGGGATGAGCCACCTCGGCTTCAAGATCCTCTACAAGCTCCTCAACGACGACCCGCGCACGCTGGCCGAGCGCTGCTACACGCCGTGGATCGACATGGAGGCCGAGCTCGTGAAGCGCGGCCTGCCGCTCGTCTCCCTGGAGTCGGCCCGCCCGCTCAGGGACTTCGACGTCGTGGGCTTCTCGCTGCAGTTCGAGCTCACCTACACCAACATCCTCACGATGCTCCACCTCGGCCGCGTCCCGCTGCGCGCGGCCGATCGCGGGGAGGACGACCCGCTCGTGATCGCGGGCGGCCCGACGGCGACCCACCCCGAGCCGATCGCCCCGTTCCTCGACGCCCTCGTGATCGGCGACGGCGAGGAGAAGGCGACGGAGATCGCCCTCGCGTGGGTCCGCCTGAAGCGCGCGGGCGTGCCGCGGCGCGAGCGGCTCGTCGCGATCGCGCGCCTCGGGGCGATCTACGTGCCCTCGCTCTACGCGACCCGGCTCGACCCCGACACCGGCCTCGAGGTCGTGGATCGCCCGCTCGTCGCGGGCATCCCGTTCCCGATCGATCGCGCCCTCGTCGACCTCAACAAGTACCCGTTCCCCGACGAGAGCCCGGCGGGCGGCCCCGAGGCGATCTTCGACCGCATGTCGATCGAGATCGCCCGCGGCTGCACCGAGGGGTGCCGCTTCTGCCAGGCCGGCATGATCTACCGCCCCGTGCGCGAGCGCGATCCCGAGCAGATCGTCGACACCGTGATGCGCGCCGTGCAGAAGTCCGGCCAGGACGAGGTCTCGCTCACGGCGCTGTCGACGGCCGACGTGTCCTGCATCTCGCCGCTCATCAAGAAGATCACCGATCGCCTCACCGCCGAGCGCATCTCGCTCGGCGTGTCGTCGCTGCGCGCCTACGGGCTCGAGCCGGAGCTCCTCGACGAGCTCAAGCGCGTGCGCGCCACCGGCCTCACCTTCGCGCCCGAGGCGGGGACGCAGCGGATGCGCGACGTCGTGAACAAGAACGTCACGGAGGAGCAGCTCCTCGAGACGGCCGACCGCGTCTTCCGCCGCGGCTGGGGCAAGATGAAGCTCTACTTCATGATCGGCCTCCCGACCGAGACCGACGAGGACGTGCGCGGCATCGTCGAGACGGGCGCCCGCGCGGCCGGCGCCGGCCGGAAGGCGGCGGGCAAGGGCAAGCCGGTCGACGTGACCGTCAGCGTCTCTACGCACGTGCCGAAGCCCCACACCCCCTTCCAGTGGGCGGCGATGGACACGCTCGCCGAGGTCGGCCGCAAGCAGCAGCTGCTCAAGGACACGGTGCGGCCGTACCGCGCCGTGACGCTGAAGACCCACGAGGCCCACGCGAGCGTGCTCGAGGGCGTCTTCGCCCGCGGCGACCGCCCCCTCGCCGACGTGCTCGAGCGGGCCTGGCGCGGCGGCGCCCGCTTCGACTCGTGGGACGACCAGCTCAAGCTCTCCGTGTGGGAGGAGGCGTTCGCGAGCACGGGGGTCGACCGGTCCAGGTACCTCGGCACGCTCCCGGTGACGGCCCGGCTGCCCTGGGATCACATCGACGTCGGCCTCGAGGAGGGCTTCCTCGCGAGGGAGTACCGGAAGGCGCTCCAGAACCGCCTCAGCCCACCGTGCGGCAAGGTCGCCGGCATGTTCGTGCACCACACCAACCTCGAGGACGCCAGGGCCGACGCGCGGCGGCTCGTCTGTTACGACTGCGGCGTCGCCTGCGACATGACGCAGATGCGCGAGGAGCGGCTGACCTTCCTCGACCGGCTCGGCGCCCACAAGCGCTCGCTGCCGGTCCTCTCCGGCGCAGCGGGCAATCCTCGCGAGGCCGGCGCGGCGGCGCCGCGCGAGGTGAGCGAGGCGGCGCCGCGCGAGGTGAGCGAGGCGGCGCCGCGCGAGGTGAGCGAGGCGGCGCCGCGCGAGGGCGCCGAGGAGCCGCCGCGCGCCGGCGGTGAGGAGCGGGCCCCCCGCGCGCAGCGGATCGCGCCCCCGAAGGGGCGCGGCGGCATCCGGTATCGCTTCCAGTTCGAGAAGACCGGGCCGATGGCGCTGCTCGGCCACCTGGATGTCGTGCGCGAGCTGCCCCGCGTGCTCCGGCGCGTCGGCGCGCCGATGACCTTCACCGCGGGGTTTCACCCGAAGCCCGACATGACGTTCTCGCCGGCGCTCTCGCTCGGCGTGATCAGCCTCGACGAGTACGTCGACCTCCGCCTCGAGCGCGATATCGACCCCGCCGGCCTCGACGCGCTCGTCCGGGCGATGACTGCCGCGAGCCCGCGCGGCCTCGCGTTCCGCGGCGCCGTGAAGCTCGGCCCGGACGATCCGGCGCTGAGCAAGCTGATCGCCGGGGCGCGTTACGCGCTCGCGTTCGCGCGCTCCGCGATCGGCGGCGACGCGGAGGCGATCCTCGCGGCCCGCTGCAGCGCCGCCCTCGCCGCGGCGTCGCTCCCGATCCGCCGGGAGATCGATCGGCTCGCGAAGATGGTCGACGTCCGCCAGTACCTCGTGCGGGCCGAGGTCGGCGGGCCCGACGTGCTCGCGGAGCTCGCGCGCGCCGGGCTCGCCGGCGATCTCGTGGCGATCGAGGTCGAGGTCGACATCCGCGGCTCGGGCGCGGTGAAGTCGTCCGAGGTCGCGGCGGTGATCGCTGGCGAGCCCGGCGAGCCGCCGGGCGCGATCGTGCCGCCGCCGCACCGCGCCGTGCGGCTCCAGCTGTTCGGTCGCACCGCGGCGATCGGCTCCGCGGCACCTGAGCGCTTCTCCCTCTTCGATCTCGACAGGGCGCGCCGCGTCAAGCAAGCCCCCGAGCGCGCGCCCTCCGTCGCCCTGACGGCCGGCGCCGAGTGATCCGGGTGGGGGCGATCGCACCGTAAAAATCCACCGCGGCGCGCGGGTGAGCGCGCGGGCCATTGCTCGGGGCATCGGCTACGCTGGCGCTTCGACTATGGGAAAAGAGGGTTCCGAGACCGAATGCTGCGCCGCGCGCCTCGCCGCGGCGGGAGCGGTCGGCGCGAGCGTCGCCCATGAGCTGCGCAACGCCCTCGCGGTCGCCGAGTCGTCGCTCTACCTGGCGCAGCGCGACCTCGACGATCGGTGCCGCCTGCTGCGCCACCTCGACCGGGTGACGGCCGAGATCCGCAAGGCGCACGAGGTCATCGGCAGCGTGCTCGGCCTCGCGCGCGGCGAGCCGCTGCGGCGCGAGCCGGCGCCCGTCGGCCGGCTGATCGAGAGCGCGCGCCACGCGCTGGTCCTGCCCACGGCGGTCCGGTTCGAGGTCGCGATCGCGCCGGCGGACCTCACGCTCCTCTGCGATCCCATCCTGCTCGAGCGGGTCTTCTCGAACCTCTATCTCAACGCGGTGGAGGCGCTCGACGGCGCGCCCGGCGGCTCGATCGTCACGCGCGCGTGGCGCGGCGACGAGCGCACCTACCTCGAGGTCGAGGACAACGGCCCCGGCGTCCACCCGTGTGTGATCGACCGCCTCTTCGAGCCGCTCGTGACCGCGAAGGTGAAGGGGACGGGCCTCGGCCTCGCGCTGAGCCGGGTCATCGTCGAGGCGCACGGCGGCGAGATCACCGCGACGACGGGCCGCGGGAGGGGCACGGCGTTTCGCATGTGGCTGCCGAGCGGCTAACCCCGGGCGCGGGCGCGGGCGCGGCCGGCCGCGGCGCTGGCGGGCCCGCCCGGGCGCGCCGCCTGCGTGCTATCGTCCTCTCATGCAGGCCAAGGCCAAGCATCGGCCGACGGAGCGTGGCCCGTTCCGCGTGGAGCACCTCCGCTCGGGCGATCCGTACGAGCTGTCGAACGGCCATCCCGTCTACTGTGCCCCCACGGGGGGGCGCGCCTCCGGTCCGAACCACCTGGGCAGCTCCGTCGTAGGGTGGGACCCGGCGGTCAAGGAGGCGGGGGTGGATACAGGGTACTCGCTGGGCGAGGGCTGTCTCCGCGCGCCGGACGTCGCCGTGGGGAACGTGCCCGACAAGCCCGGCTGGGTGAAGGGCGTGCCGGAGCTCGCCATCGAGTACGCCGACGTGGGGCAGGACGAGGAGGAGCTCCAGGAGAAGATCGTCGAGCTGCTCGCGGCCGGCACGAAGCTCCTGTGGGTGGTGCGCCTCAACGGCCCGCGGCGGGTCGAGGTGCACGAGCCCCGCAAGCAGATGCGCGTCGTGCTCCCCGGACAGCTGCTGAGCGCGCCCGGCATCCTCAAGAATGCGCTCCGCGTCGAGGCGCTCTACGACCGCAGCGAGGCCGAGAAGGCCACCCTGACGAACCTGCTGCAGCGGCGTGGGTACGAGGACCTCGACGCCGTGCTCGCGGCAGGGCGCGAGGAAGGTCGCGAGGAGGGGCGCGAGGAGGGGCGCGAGGAGGGGCGCGAGGAGGGGCGCGAGGAGGGGCGCGAGGAGGGCATCCTCGCAGGCAAGCGCGGTGCGCTGCGGCGTGTGCTCGACCGGCGTGGACTGCGGCTCACGAAGGCGGACGCGGCCAAGATCGCGTCGTGCAAGAGCGGGCGCGAGCTCGATCGCTGGCTCGATCGCGCTCTCGTCGCGAAGTCCGCGGCGGAGGTGTTCAAGCGCGGCGCGGGCCGCTGACCCGGCCGCCTTCGGCTCAGGCCCGCCCGCGGCCGCGGACGAGCTCCGAGACGGCCTCTCCCAGGCCCTCGAGCGTGAGCGCGAACATCGGGAAAATGCTCTTGATCGCGTCCACGGTCGGGTGGGGGTAGGGGCCGACCCCGTCCGGGTTCAGCCACACGGCGCGGTCGAAATGCTCGCGCAGCGCCATCAGCCAGGCGACGCCGGGGACCCGCGCGTCGCTCTCGAGCGATCCGCCGCCGCCGCCGAAGCTCGACGAGCCGAGCAACTCGTACGGCGCCATCGACGCGTCCCCGACCATCACGAGCTTGTAGTGTTTGCCGCACTCGTGGAGGAGCTCGCGCACCGCGACCGGTTCCTGTAGCCCCTCGGTCCGGAAGACCCTGCCGTAGACGCAGTTGTGGAAGTAGTAGCTCCTGAGCTCCTTCCAGTGCGTCGCGCGCCGCGCCGCGCTGAAGAGCTGCGAGACGAGCGCGGCGTAGGGGTCCATCGAGCCGCCCACATCCATCATCAGGATCACGCGCGTGTTCGGGCGGCGCGGCGGCCTCGTGACGATCTCGATCTCGCCCGCGTTCCTGGCGGTCGCGTCGATCGTCGCCTCCACGTCGAGCTCGCGATCGCCGCCCTCGCGCGCGAAGGCGCGCAGCTTGCGCAGCGCCACCTCGATCTGGCGCACGTCGAGCGTGAGATCGCTGCGGTAGGGCCGGTAGCGGCGCGCGTCGGCGTTCTCCACGGCGCCGCTCCTGCCGCCCGCGCGGCCGCCGACCTGGATCCCGCTCGGGTTCTCGCCGCCGCGGCCGAACGGCGAGGTGCCGCCGGTCCCGATCCACCGGCTCCCCCCGTCGTGGCGCTCCCGCTGCTCGCGCAGGCGCTCCTCGAACCGCCTTAACACCTCCTCGAGATCGAGCGCTTCGATCGCCGCCTTCTCCTCGTCGGAGAGGGCGCGCAGCTTGATCGGGTCGCGCAGCCACGAGAGGAGCTCCTCCGCGAGCGCCTTGGCCTCCACGTGCACGCCGCGGAAGTGCTTGGCGAACGCGAGGTCGAAGTCGTCGAGGTGCGCCTCCGAGTGGATCAGCAGGGCGCGCGCGACATGGTAGAAGCCGTCGAGCGAGCTGTCGTGGAGCCCCGCGGCGAGCGCCCGCGCGAGGCCGACGGCCTCCTGGGCGCCGACCGGGACCTTGCGGGCCCGGAGCTCGTAGAGGAACTCGACGAACATGGGGCTACGACCGGTACCGCTTGCCGCCGGCCAGCTGGTCGGCGAGCGCCGCGAGGTCCTGCTCCTTCTTGAGCAACGCGCCGAGGAAGGGCAGCGTCCTGTCGAGCTTCACCTCCTTCACGCCCGCCCGCCGCAGCACGGCGATCCAGTCGATGAGCTCGCTCGTCGACGGCCGCTTCCGGAGCCGGGTGCTCTGGCGGATCTCGTAGAAGACCTGCATGGCCTGGTCGGCGAGCGTCCGCTCGAGGTCCGGGTGGTGGACGCGGACGATCTCCCGCATGAGCTCCGGCTCCGGGAAATCGATGAAGTGGAACACGCAGCGGCGCAGGAAGGCGTCCGGCAGCTCCTTCTCGTTGTTGCTGGTGATGATCACGACGGGCCGCTCGCGCGCGGCGATCTCGTCCCCGGTCTCGGCGATGCGGAAGCGCATCCGATCGAGCTCGTGGAGGAGGTCGTTCGGAAACTCGAGGTCTGCCTTGTCGACCTCGTCGATGAGGAGCACGACGCGCCTCTCGGCGCTGAACGCCTGCCCGAGGGGGCCGAGCTTGATGTAGCGGCGGATGTCGCGCACGTCGCCGTCGCCGAAGCGCGAGTCGTAGAGCCGCTGGACGGTGTCGTAGACATAGAGCCCGTCCTGGGCCCGCGTCGTGCTCTTGACGTGCCAGGGGATGAGCTCGGCGGACAGGCTCTCTGCGATCGCCTCGGCGAGCAGCGTCTTGCCAGTGCCGGGCTCTCCCTTGACGAGGAGCGGCCGCTCCAGCACCAGCGCGCAGTTGACGGCGGCCTCGAGCGCCTCGCTCGTGAGGTAACGCTCGGTGCCGCGGAAGCGGCGGAAATCGGACATGACGCACGGTAGCATCTCGCCGCCCGCCGCGGGCGCGGCGGCCTCGCTTCCGCCGCCGCGAGCGCGCGGGCGCGCAGGCGCCGGAGACTCAGAGCCAGTCGCGCGCGAGGTAGGCGGGCGCGGCGAGCGCGGGGGGACGCTGGGACATGCGGCGGACGGCCGGGCTCCTCGGGATGAGGCGGCGCGATGATAGCGCGGCCGGGGGAGCTGCGCCGCGGCGTCGACGCGCCCTCGAGCGCTCCCGCGCGCCCATTGCGCTGCGGCTCGCGCCGCCCCAGGACAGCCAGGGGGAGAGGGGGCAATCCAGCTGGCCTCGGAACCGATGACCTCATCGCCGGCGCGGAGGTGGTGTGAGCGGCACAGCGGGAGAGGATCGCACCATCGAGATCTGGGGCGGCGTCGAGTGCACGGTGAACCGTGTTTGCGACGAGTACCACGATCAGCTCGATCGAAACGGCCACGCCGACCGGCTCGACGATCTCGAGCGCTTCGCCGATCTCGGCATCCGGGCGCTCCGGTATCCCGTGCTCTGGGAGCGCACGGCGCCCGACGGGCGCGCGAGCTTCGCGTGGGCCGACGCGCGCCTCGGGAAGCTGCGCGCGCTGGGCGTCCGGCCGATCGTGGGGCTCGTCCACCACGGCAGCGGGCCGCGCCGGACGAGCCTCGTCGACGCGGGCTTCGTCGGGGGGCTCGCGCGCTTCGCCCGCGCGGTCGCGGAGCGTTACCCCTGGGTCGAGGACTACACGCCGGTGAACGAGCCGCTCACCACCGCGCGCTTCTCTGGCCTGTACGGGCACTGGTATCCGCACGGCCGGGACGACCGGACCTTCGTCCGCGCCCTCCTGACGCAGTGCCGCGCGACCGCGGCGGCGATGCGCGCCGTCCGCGAGGTCAACCCGCGCGCGCGCCTCGTCCAGACAGAGGATCTCGGCATGACGGCGAGCACGCCGCTGCTCGCTTACCAGGCGCAGCTCGAGAACCACCGCCGCTGGCTGAGCCTGGATCTGCTCATGGGGCGCGTGGATCGCGATCACCCGCTCTATCCCATGCTCATCGACTGCGGTGTCCCCCCCGGAGAGCTGGAGGAGCTCGTCGCGTCGCCGTGTCCGCCGGACGTCATCGGCATCAATTACTACATCACGAGCGAGCGGTTCCTCGACGAGCGGCTCGACCGGTACCCGCCTTGGTCGCACGGTGGCAATGGCGAGCATGCCTATGCCGACGTCGAGGCCGTGCGCGTCGTCGCCGAGGGGGTCGGCGGGCATCTCCCGCGCCTCCAGGAGGTCTGGGAGCGGTATCGGCGGCCGGTCGCGATCACCGAGGCGCACCTCGGCGGCGCCCGCGAGGAGCAGCTTCGCTGGCTGGTCGAGGCGTTCGATGCGGCGGTGGCGGCGCGCGCGGCGGGCGCCGAGGTCCTGGCGGTGACCGTGTGGGCGCTGCTCGGCTCGTTCGATTGGGACAGCCTCGTGGTGCAGCGCCGCGGGCACTACGAGCCGGGCGTGTTCGACGTGCGAGGCCCGGCGCCGCGCCCGACGGCGCTCGCCGGGCTCGTCCGGGCGCTCGCCCGGGGGGAGCGCTTCGACCACCCGGCGCTCGCACCTCCGGGGTGGTGGCGGCGTCCGGAGCGGCTCCTGTACCCGGCCGTCAGCGCAGGAGGGCGCGACGCGGGAGGGGGCGACGGCGCGGTGCGAGCCGATCCGCGCGCCGGCGCGGAGCGCGACAGCGACGTGACCGGGGGGCCCGACGGTCCGCCGATCGTGATTGCCGGCGCCACGGGCGCGCTCGGCAGGGCGTTTGCGCACCTCTGCGCGCGACGCGGTCTGCCGCACAGGCTGCTCGGCCGCCTCGAGATGGACATCGCCGATCCCGCCTCGGTCGAGGGCGCCCTTGCGCGCCACGCGCCCTGGGCCGTCATCAACACGGCGGGGTACGCGCGCGTCGACGACGCGGAGACCGAGCGCCACCGGTGCGCGCGGGAGAACACCTCCGGGCCTGCGGTGCTCGCGGCCGCGTGCCGCGAGCGTGGCATCCGGCTCGTCACCTTCTCGTCGGATCTGGTCTTCGACGGTGCCCGGACGACACCGTACCTGGAGACCGACCCGGCGAGGCCTCTCAGCGCCTACGGCCGGAGCAAGGCCGTGGCGGAGCAGCAGGTGCTCGCCATCCTGCCGGCGGCGCTGGTGGTGCGCACGGCGGCCCTCTTCGGCCCCTGGGATGAGGCCCATTTCGTCGCCGCCGCCCTGCGCGCGCTCCGGGAGGGGCGCCCGTTCAGCGCGGCCGAGGACATCATTGTGACACCCACCTACACGCCCGACCTCGTCCACGCGGTCCTCGATCTCCTGATCGACCGCGAGAGCGGTCTCTGGCACCTGGCGAACCGCGACGCGGTGGCGTGGGCTGAGCTCGCCGCGCGCAGCGCCGCGCTCGCGCGGGTGGACGCGGCGCGCCTCGCCCGGTGCCCGGGCAGCGCGCTCGGCTTCGTCGCGCCGCGCCCCCGCTACAGCGCGCTGGGCAGCCAGAGAGGGCTCCTGCTCTCCTCGCTCGACGACGCGCTCGCGCGGTATCTCGTCGAGTGTGACGGCGGGTGAGTCCGCTTGATCCAGGACGAACCGCCAGGGCCTCATCGCCACCGATTGAGGCTGTCCCTGGTTGCTGCTCAGGAAAAGGCGGAGTCTCGCCGTCCTGGTCAGTACCCTCCTCGGTGTACTGCATCAGCGTGACGGCCGTCCACCGCACCTGCCGGCGGATTCTGCGCCCGCCGTTCCTTCGACGTCCAGCGGTCCGTTCTGCGCGAACGCTGCTGAGCCCGCTCTGCCGATCGGTGCAAATCGCCTCGAACGGCGGCGATCCAACGCACGGACGTTTCGTTATGACAGATGCCCCTCTGCTCGATTGGCGCAGCATCCGTCGAGGGCGGCGGCACGTCTGCTCCATCGGAGGAAAAGTGGATGGGCCCGGAGGCGTTGCTTGCCGCTACCTACGTGAACGCCTAGCCTAGCCCGAAGACGTAACCACGGAATTGAGGAGGAAAACGCCATGATGCCAATGATGAGCATGCCGATGATGGGCTCGATGAATCCGATGATGAGCTCGATGAATCCCATGATGAGCTCGATGGGGATGATGCCCCAGATGATGGGGATGATGCCCCAGATGATGGGGATGATGCCCCAGATGATGGGGATGATGCCCCAGATGATGGGGATGATGCCCCAGATGATGGGGATGATGCCCCAGATGATGGGGATGATGCCCCAGATGATGGGGATGATGAAGATGATGCCCCAGATGATGGGTCAGATGCCGATGATGGCGCGGATGACCTGTGAGATGGACAAGGAGGGGATGGTCTGTAAGATGATGCCCATGGAAGGCATGGGCATGGACATGCTGCGCGAGCGCTGTGACGCCATGATGAAGATGATGAGCATGGGCATGCCGATGATGATCATGTGCGGCAACATGCCGATGATGATGGGCATGAGCACCGGCATGGGGATGGGCATGGGCTCCGGTACGAGCGCCAGCGCGGGCGGCATGAGCAACACGGGCGCCGGCTTGAACGTCGCCAGCCTGAACAAGTGAGCGCGCGAGCCTGAAGCAGCGCCGGGGCTTCCTGCGCCTCGATGAAGAAAACGACGAAGACGGCGAGGGCGCCAAGAGAAGGAGAGATCTCCTGGCGCCCTCGCCGTCTCCGCAGCTCGATCCGCGGATTGCTTCGGTTAACCCGTCTTCTCGACGTACGTCATCACCAGGTACATGATGACCTCCGACCTGGTCGGGTTTCTGTACTGATGGGGCACGTCGGCCTCGAACAAGATGGCGTCTCCGGTCGCGAGCAGGTGGCGCTCCACGCCGACGATCATCTCCAGCGTCCCGGACGTCACCACCAGGTTCTCGACGGTGCCCGGCGGGTGCGGATCCGCCTGCTCGGTGGCGAGCGGGGCGAGCCTGAGCTCGTAGAACTCGACGGTCCGCGGCACATCGAAGGGAAACAGCGCGCGCGACGAGAAGGAGCCGTCGTGCGAGGTCAGCACCTTGGCGCGCGCGGCCGGGATGATCGCCGTCCCGCCGATCGACTGATCGCTGATCAGCGCCGAGAAGGGCACGCCAAGCGCCCGGGCGATCTTCCAGAGCACGTTGATCGTCGGCGTGCTCTGACCGAGCTCGATCTGGCTGAGCATCGCCCGGCTCACGCTCGAGGCCTTGGCCAGGCGCTCGAGGGAGAGCCCACGTTTGGTCCGGAGGCGGCGCAGGTTGGCGCCGACGATGCCGGTGAGCGCCGACGAGGCGTCCTGCGGGGCCAGCTCGTGGACCTGCGCCTCATCGGGGGCCTCGCCCGCGTCCGCCTGCGGAGGCTCCCCCTTCGCGCGGCTGGCATACGCGCTGGCAGGGCCGGCAGACCGTTCCGGCCTGCCCTGCCAGCGCGGTCCAGTCGACGGCGGAGAGCTCCCTGGCGATTCGGCCGACGCCGCCGCGCCGTTCACCAGGCCCGCCGCGGTCAACGCGGAGTCGAGCTCCTCGCCGGAGACCGACGCTGACCCGTTGCGTGGCGTGCTCTGGCGGGCCGGTTTCATCGCACCTGCCACATTGGCATCCACGTCCACATGGGGTACCACCAGAGGGCGACCGGAACACCTGCCGGCTGGAGCGACGACCTGTCCTTGTCGTCCTCCATGGCGCGCTCGCTCCGAGCAACCCGCCGCTGCCGGTACTCCTCTAGGTCGATCACTTGAGCACTCTGGGTGCGCATCCGCTTTACCTCCAACCGGTGAGCTGATCATCCGTTATAACGGATTGTCTGTCAAGGGACAGCTCGATCGTGACGCACCGGGTGCAGCATGACGCGTCAGGACGACGGACGGATCCAGCAAGCTCATCCTTGTGCAACGTGTCGATCGTGGTGCCCGGCTGCGTCAAATCTCCCGTGCACTTGACGACGTAGGGTGACCTCGCAGAAAGTCGGATGCCCCTGGATGACGCGAAGCGTCGTAAAGGTCGCGGCGGGACGTGCGCCTCCGAAATACTGGACGAGGCCGGAGCAGGCGAGCTCGACAGGTCGGACTGTCCGCCCGGTCGTCGGGGGCCGAGGCCCCCGCCCCCGGCTCGCCGGGTCAGCTGCTGTGATCACACGCCGTCGGTCAGAGATGCGCCCTCGGGGATGAGCCGTTTGGAACCACCAAGAAGACGTGAGCGGTGAAGGAACATCCAGCGCGCTCCGCTTTCCATCCATCACGTCGCGCGCGGCCACGGAGCCGCAGAGCGCCGCGACATCACGCACACACAAGGAGGCAGCCATGGCGGGCGTCGACGTGGGGGGTGGCGAGAGGCGGGCACGGAACAGCGAGATCAACATGATCCCGTTCATCGATCTCCTGATGGTGACCATCGCCTTTCTCCTGATCACCGCGGTGTGGGTCACGAACGCGCGGCTCAGGACCAGCGCAGAGGCGCCCGCCGCCGCCGGATGCGGGGAGGAGTGCCAGAAGGAACCTCTCAAGACGATGCATGTCCACGTCCGAGACGACACGTTCAGCGTCGTGTGGAAGCAGGGCGCGACCGTGCTGAGCGAGGTGACCGTCCCCAGGCACCCCGTCGAGGTCGGCGCAGCGGGAGCGACCGCGATCCGATACAGAGAGCTCGGCGAGGCGATCCAGCGCGAGTGGGAGCGGAGCGGCGAGCACCGCGGCCCGAGCGACCGCCGCGCCGAGCAGGCCGTGCTCCACAGCGACGACAAGACGCCGTTCCGGGAGCTCGTCGCCGTGCTCGACGCCATCAACGCCCCGCGCCGCACCGTCCTGCTGGAGGACGGACGCAGCGCCGAGATGCCCGCGTTCCTCGCGACGTTCTCGGCGCGTTGACGTTACGCGGTGAACTCCGTCGTCAGCGCCACCCAGTTCGAGGGCGGGCGGACGGCATAACTCAGCGCCAGCACCTCGATCAGCACCACCCGGTAGATCGCGTGCACGTCGTCGACGTCGACCTCGTGCGCGTTCGCCTCCAGCGCCGCGTCGAGGTGCTCCTGCACGAAGGCCAGCACGTCAGGCTGCTCCATCGCGATGACGTCGTCCGAGTCGACCGCCTCGGCAGGATCGTGGAGGCGGATCTGCTCGTCCAGGTTCAGCGACTCCTCGACGCCCGTGAGCGCCGTCTCGGTGACCTCCTCGAGGTCCTGGCCGAACAGCTCGTCGAAGGCGAGCCAGATCGCCAGGGTCAGGAAGTAGCCGAGCGCGAGCGCCGTCTCGTCGAGCGGGCCCGAGAGCACCGAGGAGATCCGGTCCGCGAGCGCAGGCTGCGTCTGCTCGAAGCGCGTGAACGCGTCGTCGAGCTGCTTGCGCGAGTCGTCGTCATCTTCGGCGAGCTGATCCTCGATCTCGGACAGGACGCGCGCCGGCACCTGAGCGTACGAGGGGACGGGGCGGATGGCTGCGCGGCGTACCCACACGGGGACAACCTAGCACACGATGGCGCTGCTCATGGAGCGAGCATCCGGAGGCTCGACGCAGGAACCCACCCCTCCGTCGCGCCCCAGCGGACCTGCGCGAGCCCGCCCGATCTCCTGCCGACCTCGACCGACGCGCCCTCGGGGATGGGGCTCTGCTCCGCGTGGGGCAGCGCCCGCCCGCCCTCGTCGAGCAGCCGGACCTCGGGGACGACCACGACGCCGGGCCGCGTGGTGAGCCGGAGGTGCCGCGCGGCGTAGGTGAGCGGCACCAGCGCGAGCAGCGCCACGAGCGCGGTCGGCGCGAGCACGCTGCCCGCGACGTGCGCGGGGCCCGCCGGGCGGCGCCGCAGGACCACGCCGAGCGAGAGGAGCAGCGACGCGAGCAGCGCGGCCGCGGCCCAGGTGCGCTCCGAGGCGAGGCCGACGATGACGCGGTCGAGCGTGGGGCGCACCTCGACCGCATCGGCGGCGCGGCGCGAGCGCCGGCGCGTGATCTCGGCGCGCACGAGGTCGAGCGCGCGATCGGCGTCCGCGTCGCCCGGGCGGAGCCGCAGCGCCTCCTCGAAGGCGGCCGCCGCCCGGCCCAGATCGCCGGGGCGATCCGCGCCCTCGCGGACCCGCGTCACGTAGGCGAGGCCGCGGTTGTAGCTCGCGTCCGGGTGCACGAAGCCGCGGTCGGCGAGCAGCTCGAACGTGTCGATCGCCGCGCCGTACTCGCCCCGGCCGAGCGCCGCCGTGCCCTGCTGGAACAGCGCCTCCGGGGGCTCCGCCGGCTGCGCGCCCGCCGCGCTCGGCGCCGCGAGGCACGCGGCGAGGGCGAGCGCGGCGGCGAGGCGGCGCCGCTTCTGGCCGTTCATGCGGGTTTCCATCGGGCGAGGTCGTTCAGGACGGCGCGGCTCTTCTCGACCAGCGCCGCGGCGGCGGCGCCGCCGCCCTCCTGCGCCGCCGGCTCGAACCGGATCGCCTCGCATGCGGCAAGCGCCTCGCTCACGCGCGCCGACAGCGCCTCGGGCACCCCGCGCTGACCGAGCTCGCCCGGGAGCGACGCGAGCAGGACGCCGCGGGAGCGCAGGCCCGTCGCGGCCTCGATCGCCCGGTGCACGGCGCGCTCGATCGCGGCGGCCGTCGCCTTGAGATCGCCCTTCGCGGCGGCCTCCTCCGCCTCGCGCTGCGCGACCGCCGCGAGCCGCGCGGGCGAGGCCGCGCCCGCCGCGCGGCGCTCGCGCGTCCGGCGCACGAGCCGGTCGCCCGCGCCGAACGCCGTCACGAGGAGCGGCGGGGCGGCGAGCAGACACCAGAACAGCGCCCCGTCGAGGGGCATCGCCGCCGGCGGCGAGTACACGCCGAGCGACGCGCGCAGCCCCGGCATTCCGGCGAACGGCTCGCCGCGGCCGGCGGCGCCGTCGCCCGGCGCCCGGGAGGCCGGCGCGGAGGACGCGATCGCCGGAGGAGCCACCGGGGTCACCTCGACCATGCCGAGCGGAGCGCTCTCGACCACGTAGCGCTTCTGCTCGGGATCCCAGTAGGGAAAGTCGATCTTCCCGAGGTCCACCGAGCCGCTCTCCTGGATCCTGACGACGTAGCCGAACGACCGGAAGCCGCCCATCTTGCCGCCGCGAGGCTCGATCGACTCGCGCTTCTCCGGGTCGAGCCACTCGAGGCCGGTCCGCTCCGGCACCCGGAGCGACTGCGGGAAGTTGCCGGTGCCCGTGACCTGCACCGTCACCGCCACCGAGCCGCCCTGGTCGATCTGGCGCGGCTGCACCGTCGTCTTCAGCGTGAACTGACCGACGTCGCCGAGGGCGTAGCCCGACGGGCGCCCGTCGATCGGCGGCTCCTTCACCTGGATGACCACGTCGTTCGACTGGCGCAGCACGCGCGAGCCGATCCGGCGCGCCGTGACGCGCGCCTGCATGGTGCCCGTGTGCAGCGCGCCCGCCTTGAGCGGAAACAGCGCCAGCCTGTCGGCGAGGCGCACCATGTACCGGTGCTCGCCGACCCGGGTCGCGACCGGCCGCTCGTTGCGGGGATCCTCGAGCAGCGGATACCGGAGGAAGTCCGCGGCGGGCGCCTGGCGGAGGTCGCCGGTGTCCGTGATCTCGCTGGCGCGGGTGTACAGGTAGAACGAGACGGTCACCTGCTCGCCCACCACCGCGGTCGTCTTGTCGGGGATCGCCCGCAGGAACGCCACCGGCTCGGGCTCGTTCGGCATCGACAGCTCGGGCGCCTGGTCCTCGAGCTCCTCCTCCTCGTCGTCGAACAGGCTCCCCGGCGCGCCGAACGGCCACGGGAAGCCCTGCATCGGGCCGCCGGGCAGGAGGAACGGATTGCTCGGACGGCGCCGCCGCCCGGTCGCCGGCTCGACGGTGACCTGGAGCGGCCGCGCCGCCATGCGCTTGCCGTTCCACGCGATCGTCGGCGCCGGGATCGTGTAGCGGCCGGGCTTGCTCGCGACGACCTGCCACGACGCGCTGATGCCGAGCTGCGTCGACACGACGCCGCCCCCGATCTGCGTCGACATCTGCGTCCCGATGCTCGGACCCGACACGATGGAGAGGTTCGCCGGAAGGCGCAGCTCCGGATCGGACGGCATGGACGCGCCGCGCTCGACGAGCGCGTCCACCTCGATGGAGAACGGCTCGCCGACCTCGACCTCGGCGGGGCGCGCGCGCGCGGTGAGCTTCGGCTCGGCGCCGGCGCGGAGCGGGGCGAGCAGCGCGAGCAGCGCGAGCAGCAGCGCCGCCGCGAGGGGCGCGGGGCGCGGGAGCGCGAGGGCCGCGAGCGCGAGCGGGGCAGGGGAGACGGCCGGGCGGCTCACTTGTCCTCCATCCCGCGGCCGCGCCGCGCGGCGGCCTTGTTCTTCGCTTCCTGCTCCTGGTACGTCGGCGCCTCCTCGAGCTGGTCGAGGATGCGATCGTCCTGCTGCCCGGTCCGCGGCTGCGGCTCCGGCTCCTCGGGCGGCTGGGGCTGCTCGGGCGGCGGGGGCGCGCCCGCGTCGGGCTGCTGGTCCTGCGGGCCCGCGTCCGGGCTCTGGTCCTGCTGGCCGCCGTCGTCGCCCGCGTCGGGCTCGCCGCCGTCATCGCCCGCGTCGGGCTCGCCGCCGCCGTCATCGCCGGCGTCCTCTTGGCCGCCGTCGTCGCCCGCGTCGGGCTCGGCGTCCGGCGGCGCGTCGGGCGGCGCGTCCGGCTCGGCGTCCGGCGGCCCGGCGTCCTTCTGCTCCTCGATGCGGCGCAGCGCGATGGCCCGGTTCCAGGCCGCGTCCCGGCCGACGCCGTCGCCGCCCGCCTCCTCGAGCACGCCGGGGACGATGGCCAGCGCCTGGTCGTAGTACTTCACGGCGTCCTCGTACTTGCGCCGCAAAAACTCGAGGTTGCCCGAGAGGTAGCGGGCGCGCGCGCGCAGGTCCGCCGGCACGCTCGGATCGGCGCCGATCGCCTTCGCGAGCGTCAGCGCGCAGTCGATCTCGATCCCGCGCAGCGCCTCGTTCTGCGCCTGCTCCGGGCTCTCCTCCGCCCCGCCGTCCGCGAGCTCCTCGTCGCCGAACCGCTGGCCGTAGCGCTCGGCGAGGTGGAAGAGCGTCAACCCGAGGTCGAACGAGCCGTTCGGCTTCTGGCGCACGGCGTCGGGCAGCCCGATGCCGGCGTCGCTGCACGGACCCGTCCCGAGGTAGCTCTCCAGGATCTGCTCGGCGGACTCGAGGTTGCCCGCGTCGAGATCGCGGATGGCCTCGTCGACCTCCGGCGCGTTCCGCTCGAAGGGGGACGTCGGATCCCACCCGCTGCACCCGGACGCCGCCGAGAACGCGGCGCCGGTCAGGCACGCCGCGGCGAGCAGCAAGGCGAGCCCGCGCCCGTGGCGCGTGAAGAACCCGGCGAGATCCACCCGCTTGCGATCACGACGCGGCATGCTGCCCTCCCGACCTGCTGCCCGCGGCCGGCTCCGCCCCGGCCGCGGGCTCCGCGCCGCCCGCGCGCACCCCGCGCCCGCGCAGCAGCGCCGCGCGCCGCGGCGCGGCCTCGGGCCTCGTCGCCACGAAGCGCCGCCGCGGCGCGTCCTTCAGGAACACCTCGGCGATGAGGAGCAGGATCGCGAGGCCGAGCGGGTAGAAGTAGACGTCCGCGTAGACCGTCTCGACCCGCTCCGAGAGCTCGCTCTTCATCTGCCGCCTGAGCTCCGCGGCGATCGTCTCGATGCCCGTCGTCCCCTTCTCGGCGCGCACGATCTGCCCGCCCGGCGTCGCCTGCGCGATCGACGCGAGCTGCTGCTCGCCCGTCAGCGACAGCTCGGTCGTGAGCGGCTTGCCCTCGCGATCGGTCCGCCACCCGGCGACGCGGCCGTCCGGGCCGATCTCCGGGATCGGCTCCGGCGTGCGGCCGCCGATCTGCACGACGTGGATCGTCGTGCCCTGGGCGCCGATCGCCTGGGCCACGCTCAGCGGGTAGCCCTCGAGGTCCTCCCCGTCGGTGACGAGCAGGATGATCCGCTTGTGGTCGGCGGACTTCGGATCGCGCTTCAGGAGGTCGTTCGCCTGGTCGAGCGCGCGCGCGATCGCGGTGCCGCCGATCGGCATGTCGTTCGGGTCGAGCTGGCGGAAGAACTGCGCGATCGCGGCGCCGTCCGCCGTGAGCGGGAAGCCCATCGGCTCGCCGGCGAACGCGACCGCGCCGAAGCGCGCGCCCTCGAGGTCCTTGATGAGGCGGGCGACCTCGACCTTCGCCCGGAAGATGCGGGACGGCTCGACGTCGCGCGCATACATGCTCTTCGAGTAGTCGAGCACGACGACCACGTCGACGTTGGTCGCGGGCACGAGCCGCGTGCCCTTGCCGTACTGCGGGCGCGCCGCGGCCACGAACGCGAGCGCCGTCGCGAGCACGAGGAGGACGCCCTTCCAGGCGCGGCGCTTCGACGGGTCGGCCGTGGTCAGCGCCTTCACGCGGTCCTCGTCGCCGAAGCGCTTGATCGCGCGGGCCACGCCGAAGCCGCCGAGGATCAGCAAGAGGCCGATCAGGGCGGCGAACGCCGTCCCGAGCAGGAACCACGGGGCCGCGAAGTTCACGGGAACCTCCGGAGCAGCCAGGCGCGCAGGAGCGCGTCGAGCCCGATCAGGAACACCCCCGGCAGGAGCAGCAGGGGGAAGAGATCCTCGTAGGCGGCGATCGACGCCTCGAAGCGGGTCTTCTCCAGCCGATCGAGCACGTCGTGCATGCTGTCCGCGAGCGCCTTCGCGTCGGTCGCCACGTACGCCTCGCCGCCGGTCTTCTGCGCGATCTCGCGGAGCAGCGCGGGGTTCACCGGGAAGCGGTGGCGCACGTAGCGCGGCTGCCCGAAGAGATCGACGCCGTCCTCGACCTCGACCTCGTCGTCGGTGCCGATCTGGATCGTGTAGACCTTCACGCCGAGCGAGGTCGCGAGGTGGGTCGCGTACTCGGGGGAGATGGCCCCCGCGTTCGAGTCGCCGTCGGTCAGGAGGATGACGACCTTCGACTGCGCGTCGCTCCTGCGCAGCCGGGCGACCGCGGTGCCCAGCGCGTCGCCGATCGCCGTCGCGCTGCCGTCGATCACGTTGAGCGTCATCCTCGAGACCATCTGGGTCAAGAGGTGGTAGTCGAGCGTCGGCGGCGACAGCACGTAGGCCGCCTTGCCGAACACGACGACGCCGAGGCGATCGGTCCGCCGTCGGCTGATGAAGTCCTGGAGGACGAGCTTCGCCGTGTCGAGGCGGGTCAGGCGCTTGTTGCGCGGCAGCCTCGGCTGGCCGGGGAGGTCGCTCGCCTTCGCGTCGAGGATCGCGCGCATCGAGCCCGACAGGTCGAGCGCCACCACGATGTCGATGCCCTTGTCGTCCGCGCGCTGCTCGCTGAGCACGCTGACCGGCCTCGCCATCGCGAGGATGAGCAGCGCGAGCGCGACGGCGCGCAGCACGCCGGGCAGGTCGCGCAGGTGGCTCCGCAGGCCGCGCGGCCCGCGCGCGAGCGGCGTCACCGTCCCGATCCGGAGCCGGGGCCGGCGCGCGTCCTCGGCGAAGATGCCCCAGTACCAGACGAGCGGCACCGCGATGAGCGCGACCAGGAACCACGGGTGCTGCCAGCTCGCGCCGAGCCACGCGTCGCGGCGCGCGAGGTAGGGGTAAACGCAGGCGAGCGCGGCGACGACCAGCGTCGCGAGGGCCGCGAGCGCAGCGCGCTTCGCCCGGCTCACGACGCCTCCTCCCCCGCCGCGCCCTGTCGCGCCTGCGGCGGCTGCTTGCGGGCGGCGGCCTGGCCGCCCGTCCCGGCGCCGCCGGTCCCGGCGCCGCCCGGCCCCGCCGCGCCCTCGCCGGGCCGCACCGCCGGCGGCGTCGTGCGGTGCACGATGACCTCGCCGCGCTCGATCGCCTCGAGGCAGTCCGCCTCGCTCGGCTGGAGGCGCGCGAACTTCACGAGGTCGCAGTCGGCGAGGAACCGCGTGATCTGCGGCAGCACCGGCACGGGCGGGCGCACCCGCGCGAGCAGCGCGCGCATCTCGTCGCTGGTCGTCTCGAGGCCGTCGAAGCCGTACCGCGCGCCGAGGTACTTGCGCACGCAGTCGCTCACGCGATCGAAGTACACGTCGGTGCGCCCCTCGCTGAGCAGGCTGGACCGCCGGAGCGCCTCGAGCTCCTCGAGCGCGGCGATCCACGGCAGCTTCGGCGGCGGCGCGGGCGCCACCCGGGGACGGCGCAGCCAGCGCCGGATGAGCCACGCGAGCAGCACGCCGAGCGCCGCGCCGAGGGCGACGCCGGCCGTGAGCTGCTTCGCGAGCACCCACTCCTCGCGCTGCGGCCGCGGCGGCGGGTTCGGCTTCACCTTGGGATCCCGCTCGTTGGCGATCGGGTCCTCGACCACGATCTCGTGCGGCCGGGTGCAGACCGTGACGAGCTCCCCGCTCGCGCGCGACACCGCGATCGGCACCGGCGGCAGCCGCAAGAGGCTCCTCCCCGGCTCCTTGGGCAGCGGGACGAACGGGATGACCAGCTTGGTCGTCGCGCCCGCGTCGGTCGCGGTCGTCGTGCTGGTCGGCCCGGCGCCCGCGTCCGCCTCGGGGAGGACGAACCCCGCCTGCTGGATGGCGCGCGCCGCGTCGCTGTCCCCCTGGACCTTGAAGCCCTCGGGGAGCACCGTCTCGCCCTTGCCGTGCGCGACCGTCACCTCCAGGTGGGCCGCGTACCCGCTGAACCCGTTCCTCGGGAACGTCTCCGTCAGCTGGGGCCGCGTCGCGCCGGGCGGCACGTGCTCCGTGCACGAGGCCCACGCGCTCTCCGCGCCGCGCTCCTTCGTGGGCGCGGGCGCCGGCAGCGCCGGCGGCGGCGGGGGGGCGTCGTCCGGCGCGGCGGGCGCGTCCGATGGCGCGCCGCCCGCGGCCGGCTGCGCGAGCGCCGGCGCCGCGCACGCGAGCGCCGCGCAGGCCAGCGCCGCCGCGCGCCCGAGCGCCGTCGCTCCCGCGGAGGGGCGGACCCGGATCATCGCCGGAGCCTCCGCGCCCGCTTGGCGAACAGATCGCGCAGCGGGGTCACGAAGCTCTCGCCCGTCTTCACCACCACCGCGTCGAGCGCGAGCCGCTTGAAGAGCTTGTCCCGGTCGCCCCGGATCTTGCGCATGGCGGCGCGGTAATGGTCGCGCACGGCGCGGTCCCCCGTGTCAACGACGACCTCCTCCCCGGTCTCCAGGTCCTCGAACGTCGCGAGCCCCACGTCGGGCAGCTCCTCGTCGCGCGGGTCGACCAGCATCACCGGGATCACGTCGTGCTTGGCGCTCGCGAGCGAGAGCGAGCGCTCGAAGCCCTCGGCGAAGAAATCGCTGATCACGAACGCCACGCTCCGCCGCTTCGCGACCTTGACGAGCGTCTCGAGCGCGAGCTTCAGGTTCGTCCCCGTGTACTTCGGCTGGTGCCCGAGGATCTCCCGGATGACGCGCATCACGTGCTTGTCGCCCTTCATCGGCGGCACGAGCTTCTCGATGGCCTCGGTCGCGAGCACGAGGCCCACGCGGTCGTTGTTCTTGATCGCGCTGAAGGAGCAGAGCGCCGCGATCTCGGCGGCGACGCGCGCCTTGGAGGCGCGCCGCGTGCCGAACTGCTCGCTCTGGGAGGCGTCGACGACCAGCATGACGGTCATCTCCCGCTCCTCGACGAACACCTTCACGAACGGCTCGCTCATGCGGGCCGACACGTTCCAGTCGATCCAGCGGACGTCGTCGCCGGGCATGTAGGCGCGGACCTCGCGGAACGAGAGGCCCTGCCCCTTGAAGACGGACGAGTACGTCCCGGAGAGCTGCTCGTTCGCGAGCCGCCGCGTCCGGATCTCGATGCGCCGGAGCTGCTTGAGGAGCTCGGGGGGCAGCGGGTTCTTCGCGCCGGAGGCCTTCACGGCACCTCGACCACCTCGAACACGCGGCGGACGATCTGCTCGGACGTCACCTCCTCGGCCTCCGCCTCGTAGGTGAGGACGACCCGGTGCCGGAGCACGTCCGGGCCGATCGCCTTCACGTCCTCCGGCGTGACGTAGCCGCGGTGGCGCAGGAACGCGTGCGCGCGCGCCGCGAGCGCCAGCGCGATCGAGGCGCGCGGGCTCGCCCCGTACTCGATGAGGCTGCTCAGCTCCCGCATCCCCTTCTGCCCGGGCTCGCGCGTCGCGAAGACCACATCCACGATGTAGTCCTTCACGCGATCGTCCATGTACACGTCGCGCACGACCTTGCGCGCCGAGACCAGCTCCTCGGGCGTCGTCACCTTGGCGGCCTTGCTCTCCATCACGCCCGTCGTGCGATCGATGATCTGCCGCTCCTCCGCGCGCCCGGGGTAGCCGACCTTGACCATGAGCATGAACCGGTCGACCTGCGCCTCCGGGAGGCGGTAGGTGCCCTCCTGCTCGATCGGGTTCTGCGTCGCCATGACCACGAACGGGCTCGGCAGCGGGTACGTCGTGTCGCCGATCGTGACCTGCCGCTCCTGCATCGCCTCGAGCAGCGCGCTCTGCACCTTCGCCGGCGCGCGGTTGATCTCGTCGGCGAGCACCAGGTTCGCGAAGATCGGGCCCAGCTTCGAGGTGAAGTCGCCCTTCTGGTGGTTGTAGATGACCGTGCCGATGAGGTCGGCGGGCAAGAGGTCCGGCGTGAACTGGATCCGCGAGAACTTCGCCTCGATCGCGTCGCAGAGCGTCCTCACCGTGAGCGTCTTGGCGAGGCCCGGGACGCCCTCGAGGAGCACGTGACCTCCGGTGAGCAGCCCGATGAGGATGCGCTCGATCATGTACGTCTGGCCGACGATGACCTTGCCCACCTCGCTCAGCAGGGTGTCGATGAAGGCGCTCTCTTTGGCGACCAGCTCGTTCAGGGCGCGTACGTCGTGCATAACGGGTGGGAGCTCATAGCAAGCCCGGCCGCCCGAGGACAACCGGGGCCGCCCGAATATTCCTCGGCGCGGCGGCGGGCCCGGGCGGCCTCCGCGCGCCGCCGGTCGGTCGACAGCGCCGCGCAGCGACGCGGAGCGACGCTAGAATCCGGGATCGCGGAACTTGGCGCGCCGGGTGTCGGTCGGCGATCGCGCCGGCGGCGCGGCCGGGCTCGCGCTCGCGCTGGGCACGGCGGACGGCGGCGTCGCGGGCGACGTGGAGGGCGCCGGCGTGTCCGTCGGCGTCGGCGTCGGCGCCGGCGCGGCCGCGCGCCCGTCGCCGGCGGTGCCCCGCGGCGCCGGCTCCTCCGCGGGGAACGTCCCCGCGGGCACGACCACGCCCGGCGCGGCGGGCCCCTCGCCGAGGCCGATCCACAGCAGCGTCGCCGCCCCGAGCAGCGCGCCCGAGGCCACGAGCGCCGCGGCGGTGGCGATCGTCCGGGCGCGGCGGCGCGGATCCAGGCGGGAGGGCGACCGCCCCGGCGCCCTGCCGTCCGCCGCCCGCAGCGCGTCCTCGATCACGGTCGCGCGCCGCGCGCTGCGCGACGCGAGCGCGTCGCGGATGTACGCCGTGACCTCCTCGCTGCGGCCGCCGAGCGTCGCGTTCACCGCCTCCAGCGCGTCGGCCAGCTCGGCCATCGTCGCGAACCGCTCGGCGGGATCCTTGGCGAGCGCGCGCAGCACCGCGGCCTCGAGCGCGGGCGGGTACTCGGGGGCGAGCGAGCTCGGCGGATCGACCGGCTCGGGGCGGGCGATGCGCGCCATCGTCGCGAGGTCGTGGCTCGCGGCGAAGGGGTGTGTCCCCGTCGTCAGCTGGTAGAGCACGATCCCGAGCGCGAAGATGTCGGAGCGCCGGTCGAGGTCGTCGCTGTAGACCTGCTCGGGCGCCATGAAGAGGATCTTGCCCTTCATGTGGCCGGTGTTCGTCGTCGGGTTGTCCGCCTGCGCCACGGCCTTGGCCACGCCGAAATCCGCGATCTTCACGGAGCCGTCGCGCGTGATCAGGATGTTGTGCGGCGAGACGTCGCGGTGCACGAGCCCGACCAGCGCGCCGCCCTCGTCGCGGAGCTCGTGCGCCGCGTGCAGCCCCCGCGCGGCCTCGATCGCGATCCGCACCGCGACGGGCAGCGGCAGCGGCCTGCCCTGCTTCCGGGCGCTGCCGCCGAGCAGCGCCACCAGGGCGTCGCCGTCGATCCACTCCATCACGAAGTAGAGCACCCCGCTCTGCTCACCCTGGTCCAGGATCGCGCACACGTTGGGGTGCTTGATCCGGGATGCGATCCGAGACTCGGTGAGGAACATGCGCTTGCAGCGGGGATCGCTGGAGAGCGCCGGCAGCATCGTCTTGACTGCCACGATCCTGTCGCCCGCCGGACCGCCGCGCTCCCGGGCGGCCCACACCGTGCCCATTCCGCCCTGTGCGATCGCGATCAGCAGCTCATAGCGGCCGAGCATCTGGCCTGGCACAAGATCGACGGGCGGTATCACAGCTCGTACCTGCGACTCCTGTGTCGTTGTGAATCCGACCATGCTGAATGTCTCATGGAGCGATCATCCGGCCTAACGGCGGCGTGATTGTGCGATAAGGTACGCGATGGGGTGTGGCAACGTGCGTTACGCGGGCGTGACGAGGTGCGCAACGAGGTGCGCGACAGGGGATGCGACCTACTGGGCGACACGGCGTCCGCACAGCGACCACACGGGTCACCGGGCGATGCAGAAGCGTTCCAGGATCGGGCGCCAATCTCAAACATTTTTCCTGTTGTCGAGAGTCATGCCGCATGACTACCGTTAGTTTGCCTCTATTGCTGCATTGGGAAGGGGGCGTGGTTGGAGCATCGGATCACCATCGGCGGAGTGGTATTCTTCGCCATGGTCGGCGTCGGTCCAGCTGCGCTCGCCGATGAGGCTCCGAGGAGCGCCGAGGCCGGGGCGCCCGCCGTCGCGCCGCCCGCGAGCGCGCCGCTCGCTGCCGCGTCGCCCGCCGTCGCGCCGCCCGCTGCCGCGCCGCCCGCTGCCGCGCCGCCCGCCGTCGCGCCGACCGCCGTTGCGCCGACCACTGCCGCGTCGCCCGCCGTCGCGCCGACCGCCGGGGCGGGGAACAGCAGCGCGGCTCCGGCCGCGCCCAGGAACCCGAGCGCCGCGGAGCTCGCGTCCGCGCGGCGCCTCTTCGCGCTCGGCCTCGCCGCCGAAGATCAAGGCCGCTGGGCCGAAGCGCTCGAGACCTACGAGCGCATCCGCAAGATCGTCGTGTCGCCCCCGCTCTGGTACCACATCGGCGTCTGCCACGAGGCGCTCGGCCACGTCGTCGAGGCGCTCAACGCGTTCGAGCTCGCCCAGTCCAGCGCGGTCGCGCGGCAGGAGCTCGCGCTGGCCGCGGAGTCGCGGTCGCGCATCGAGAAGCTCCGCACGAAGACGTCGCAGATCGTCCTGCGCCTGCCCGAGGACGCGACCGGCGTGCGCGTCGAGATCGACGGCGAGCCGATCCACCCGGCGCTCGTCGGGGCGGCCATCCTCGTGACGCCGGGGGAGCGGCAGGTCTCCGCGCGGGCCGAGAACTACGCGGAGCGGTTCGAGGCCATGGTGCGCGCCGAGACGGGCGCGGTCGTCGAGCTCCGCGCCGAGCTCGGTCGCAAGCGGACTCCGGCCGCCTCGCGGCCCATCGCGCCGGTGCGCGCCGCCCCGCCGCGCCATCCCGAGCCGGGGCCGCTCGTCGCGCCGGAGATCGTCGTGGGGGCGGCGGCCGCGCTCGCCGTGGGCGCCGCGATCACGGGCGCCCTCGCGTACGACGTGCGGCAGCTCTACCTCAAGAAGAACGCTCACCCGGCCCCGGGCTCGCGGGCCGAGCGCGAGGCGCTGCGCGATCGGGGGCAGGCGCTCGCCCTCACGAGCACGGCGCTCACCGGGGTCGCCCTGCTCGCGGGCGGCTACGCCACGTACCTCTTCTGGCCCTCCGCGTCGCCGCGCCCGATCGCCCCGCGCGCGGCCGGGCGCCCGCCCGCGCCCACCCCGGCCGCCGCCGGGGCGACCGCGCTCTCGCCGTGGGTCGGACCCGCGGGCGCAGGCGTCGCCGTGCGGGGGTCGCTGTGAGCCGCGCGCGCCGCGCCGGATCGAGCGCGCTCGCAGCGCTCGCCCTGGCCTGCACCAGCGCGGGCGCGTGCGTCTTCATCGCGCCCTTCCCCGAGCTCGCGCCGGATCCGCCGGGCGAGGGCGGCGGGGGAGGGGGCGGCGACGCCAGCGGCGCCGGCGGCGGCGGCGGCGAGGGCCAGGACAGCTGCGTCCCGCGCGCCCAGACGGCCTGCTACGACGGGCCCCACGGCACGGCGGGCGTCGGCCGTTGCAAGGCCGGCGTCGCCACGTGCAACGACGACGGGACGGAGGTCGGCGCCTGCGCCGGCGCGATCCTGCCGGGCTTCGAGGGCTGCGGGGCGGACGAGGACACGAACTGCGACGGGCGGACGGGATGCACCGGCGCCCCCGTGCAGAGCGTCCCGCTCGGCGGCACCGGCGATCAGCGCGGCCTGGCCGTCGCGGTCGGCCAGCGCGGCGAAGGCCAGGACGACGTCCTCGTGGCCGGGCAGATCTCCGGCACCGCCGCCTTCGGCGAGGGCTCGTCGGAGGAGCTCGGGGAGATCGGCCACATGGACTGTTTCCTCGCCTCGTTCACCCCCGACCGGCGGTTCGGGTTCAGCCACCGCTTCGCCGACTGCGTCGCCCGGGGGCTCGCGATCGCCGGCCGCGACGTGGTGCTCGTGGGCAGCGCGTCGGGCGACGTCGACTTCGGCGGCGGCGCGCTCGCGCGCGACGTCGACAGCGAGGACGTCGTGATCGCGCGCTTCGACGCCGCGGGTCGGCACCTGTTCAGCCGGCGCTTCGGCGACGACGCCAGCCAGTCCGCGGCGGCGGTCGCCGTGGACGCGGCGGGGAGCGCGCTCGTCACCGGCCGCTTCCGCGGCGTGCTCGATCTCGGCGAGCGCGGCGACGGCGAGCGCATCACCCTGGAGAGCCGCGGCGGCAGCGACGTGTTCCTCGCCAAGCTCGACGCGCAGGGCCAGGTCCTCTGGGCCAAGCAGCTCGGGGACGCCGAGCACCAGGAGGGCACCGGCGTCGCGGTCGACCGCGCGGGCAACATCCTCCTCGTCGGCTCGTTCGCCGGGACGATCGATTTCGTGGAAGAGCAGATCCACGGCTTCGCCAAGTCCGACATGTTCATCGCGAAGCTCACCCCCGAGGGGGACTACGTCTGGAGCCTGACGGCGAGCGCGACCAACGCGGCCGAGGCGCGCGGCGTGGCCGTGGACAGCATCGGCAACGTCTTCGTGACCGGCTCGTTCCGCGGGGCGGTCACCTTCGGCGAGCAGCTGCGCAGGAACGAGGGGGACGCGGACATCCTGCTCGTCCGGCTGGACGCGAACGGCGTCCCGCAGTGGAGCCAGGCCTTCGGCGACGCGAGCGACCAGCTGGGCGCCTCGGTCGCGGTCGATCTGGACGGCGACGTCGTCGTGACCGGCTCGTTCACGGGCAACCTCGATTTCGAGGGAGCGGCGCACCCGGGCACGGGCGGCGTCGACGCGTTCGTGGTCAAGCTCGACCCGCAGGGGGGCCGCCGCTGGTCGCGATCGTTCGGCGACGCGCGCGAGCAGGAGGGCGCCGCGGTGGCGGTGGACCTGCTCGGCAACAGCTGGGTGACCGGCCACTTCAGCGGCAGCATCGATCTCGGCAACGGCGCGCTCTCGAACCTCGGCGCCGCCGACGCGTTCCTCGTGCAGATCGCGCCGTGAGCGCCGCGCGCCGCCGGCTCACTCGCCGGCGAGCGGGTAGATCGGCCGGAGGTCGATCGGGATCCCGGCGAGGCCGCCGAGCGCCTGCCGCATGGGCTCCGAGACCTCGCCGTACCTCGCGAGCAGCTCGCGGGCGGCCTGCTGGTCGCCGCGGTGCTGCACCAGGCAGAGATCGCGGACGAGGCGGGTGATCGCGGCCTCGAGCTCGGCGGTGTTCACGGCGAAGCGGCGGGACCCGGGGTCGAAGCGCGCGGCGCGCTCCTCCAGGAAGCGGTTGATCTGGAGCGCGGCGCCCTTGCCGTGCGCCTCGGCCACGCCGAAGCGGGTGCTCCGGAAGAGCCCGGCGAAGTACGAGACGAGGAGCTGCTCCCGGAAGCTCTCGGGGAAGTGGCCCTTCCGGATCATGAAGAGGATGTTGTAGGCGCCCATCACGTCGGCCTTGGCCTCCTCGAGCGCGGCGTAGGTCGATCCGAGCGCGAGCCGCACCTCGACGCGCGCCCCCTCTGCGCCCGTGAAGGCGGGGCCCAGGCTGTGCGAGAGCTCGTGGAAGAGCGTCTCGTTGAAGAACGCCTCGGCCGACAGGTGCTCGAGCTGCGCCGGCTCGAGGATACGTTCGGCGATGGGGCGCATGATCAGCTCGAACTTCGTCTCGATGACGTTGCGGAGCAGGACCTTCTTGGCCCCCTTCTCGGCGCGGACGCGCTCGTCGTTCGGGAGGTTGAACGCGATCGTCTGGACCGACTTGCGGGCGTCGCCGGCGCTGTAGACCAGGTCCACGACCCGGATCGGGCTCTCCCCGCCGCGCTCGGTCTTGACCTCGTCGGGGATGGGCAGGTTGCGTTCCATCTCCGGCAGGAGCTCCTTGTACCGGGAGAGCTTCCCCGAGGCCTCCGGATCGCTCACGGTGACGAACGACTCGAACGACGCCTTGAGCCCGAGGAGCTCGTCCTCGTACGTCTCGTACGGGCCGATGGTGACCTCGACCTGGCTGTCGAGGTCCATCCAGTCCTTGTCCGAGGCGTAGTAATCGTCCGAGCGGAACGCCTCGGCCCGGGACCTCAGGAACCGCCGCAGGCTCTCGTTCTCGGTGAGCGCCGCCGCCTCTTCCAGGAGCGAGGCCGAGGGGCCGAGCCACGCCGCGTAGGCCTCGCTGTACGGCACGGCGACGAGCCCGCCCTCGGCGCGGCGGATCAGCGTGAACAGGCTCTCGAACGCCGCCCTGTCGCCCGGGCGCTGGCCGATCCAGCCGTGAAGCTCGTCGGCCGAGAGGTCCTCCGGGTAGAAGCCGGCGCCGGGGGGACGGGGCCTGTCGACGGCGAAGGGGCGGTGGTGATCCTGCCTGTCCCAGGGGCCCCGCATGATGTCGAAATAGGCGAGCCGGTCGCGCCCTTCCGGGGTGCTGTCCGCGAGCAGCCGCTCGCGGATCTCGGGGTTCTCGGCGCACGCCTGGCGGTCGAAGATCGGATCGAGCCGCATCGACGCCTCGATGAGCTTGCCGAGCGCCTTCCGCTCGGCCTCCGGCAGCCGGCTGACGTCCGCGGTGAGCCTGGCCGGCGCGAACTGCTTGACCTTGTCGGACAACATCGGGACCTCCTCGGTAACAGCGTCGGTGACCACGTCGGGAACAGAGCTGGTGACAGCCTCGGGTGGACGACATCCGGCGAGCGCCGGACGGCCGCGATCAGCCCGTCCGGATCGGGTGCGCGTCGCGGTACTCGCGGATCGCCTGGGCCTCGTCGATGGCGTGCTTGAACCCGGTGGCGGCGCGAAACGCGGCGCTGTCGACGACGACGGGGTACTTGATGTGGGTCAGCGCCGCGCGCGGGAGCTTGGGCAGCCCGAAGCGGCCGAGCGCGTTGCGCAGCACGAACTCGGGGAGAGGCACCGCCACCCGCCCCGCCGCGCGGATGATGATCGACAGCGGCACGGGCTGCGGGCCGGAGACGTTGTAGACGCCGCGGATGCGCTTCTCGAGGGCGAGGCAGATGGCGGCCACGACGTCCTGCTCGTGCATGAACTGGAACAGCGGGTCGAACCCGAGCACGTACGGGACGTGGGACCCGCGGAGGAAGGTCGCCAGGGTGCCGTGCCCCGTCGGCCCGAGCGTGTAGCACATGCGAAGCACGGTCGTGCAGAGCTCGGGGGCGCGCCAGAGCGCCGTGCAGGCGTAGAGATCGGCCGCGACGAGGTCGGCGAGCTCGGGGAAGGTGGAGACCGCCATCGGCGGATCCTCCTCGGTGTGGTAGAGCGGCGACTCGGGCCCAGCGCCGTAGTACGTGTGCCGGCCAACGAAGATCACGTGCTCGACCCCGCAGGCGCGGCTGTTGTCGAAGACGATGCGTGTGCCGCCGAGGTTGATCCGATACCGCTCCTCCGTCTGCTCGACGAGGTGCGTCACGGTCGCCATGTGGATGACGGCCTGGGGCCGGGTCTTGCGAAACACGTCCTCGGCGGCGCGCTTCCGCAGGTCCACGTCGTGCATCTCGATGCCGGCCGGGGCGGTCGGCCACGGGCGCCGGTCGATGCCGATCACCTCGTGCCCCTCGGCGAGCAGGCGCGTCGCGACCATGCGGCCGAGCTGGCCGGTGATCCCGGGGATGAGGATCCTCACGCGCGCTCCTTCGAGGAGGCAGGCTCCGGCTTCGAGGAGGCGGGCCCCGGCTTCGAGGAGGCTGTCCCCGGCCGCGCGGCGCCGCGCAGGTCGGCGGCGAGCTGCCGCCGGCGCCGCTGCCGGCCGATCTCGATGAGCTCGGCGATCCTCGCCTTCACCTGCTCCACGTGGCCCATGATCACCTCGTCCTCCTCCGAGCCGGTCCCGGCGAAGCTCATCGGCTCCCCATAGGTGATCTCCAGCTGGACCGGCAGCGGCGCCGGGACGAGGTACGGCGTGATCGGGATGTACGGCACCCCGAACAGCCGGCCGATCGCGTAGGAGTTGGCGATGGTGGGCACCGCCTCGCCGCCGCCGACGAAGCCGAACGGGATGATGGGCGTCCTCGTCTTGAGCGCCAGCCGGACGAACCCCGAGCCGAAATGCACGAGCGAGTTGCGCTCGCTGTAGAGCTTGGCCGTCCCCCGCGCGCCCTCCGGGAACACCATGAGCAGCCGCTCGTCCTCGAGCAGGCGGCTCGCGTGCTCGGGCAGCCCCGTGAAATGCCCGGTGCGGCTCGACCAGAGCGAGGTGAACGGGAGGCGATTGATGAATTTCTCCGCCATCCCCTCGGCGAGCCGCGGCGGCTCCATCGCGAAGAACATCGACGCGACGACCATCGCCCCGTCGATGGCGACGCCGCCCGAGTGGTTGCCGACGAGCATCACCCGCCCCCGCGCCGGGACGTTCTCGATGCCGCTCACGCCCACCGAGAAGTAATGGTGGTAGAGGAAGTCCAGCAACGTGAAGAAGAGGCCGAGGTGCTTCTGGGAGATGCCGTAAGGATCGACCCCGAAGCTGTTGAAAGGGATCTCCAGCCGCTGGACGCGCTGGGCAACCGAGTCGCTGACGAGCAGTGTCAAAGGGAACCCTCCGGAGGCTTCGGCGCCCGGAGGGTACGCGCGATCGGGCGGGGAGCACAACCGCCGCCGGGTCAACACGCGGCGGCCCGCGCTCGCCGGCGTGGCGCGTGTGGTCCGCGCGGGCGGTGTCGGCGTGGGCCCGCGGGCGGGGCCGGCGTGGGCGGAGGCCGCGCTGGGCGCGGTCCGTCGCGCCGTGCGCCGGAGGCCCGCGCCGCGCTCGGTGATCCCATCTCGAAACATAACGCGCCGCGGCGGCGTCTTCGGGATGCCTCTCCGCCCGGCGCGCCTCGGCCGCGTGTCGAGGTGAGGCCATTGAGCAACCCAGCTGCCCGGGGTATGGGTCGGGCCATGTCGACCCGACGCTGCGCTCCCGAGCCTCCCTGTCCGCTCCCTCCTTGCCGCATGGAGGAAGGACTTTCCTGCAACGCCGGTCAGGAGGTGGCCCTGTGACCGATCTCGTGATCCGCCGGGCGACGCCCTCCGATGTGGAGGTGATCGCGGCGAACAACCGGGCCATGGCGCTCGAGACCGAGGGCAAGGTGCTGGACACCTCGGCCACCCTGCGCGGCGCCGCCGCCCTGATCGCGGACGAGGGCAAGGGGTTCTATCTGCTCGCCGAGCGCGGCTCGGAGATCGCCGGGCAGCTGATGATCACGTATGAATGGAGTGACTGGAGAAACGGCATTTTCTGGTGGATTCAGTCCGTGTACGTGTCTCCCGCGTCGCGGCGCGGCGGCGTCTTCCGGGCCCTTTACCGGCGGCTCCACGAGATGGCGGCGGACGCGGGGAACGTGTGCGGCATCCGCCTCTACGTGGAGACCGCAAATGCGCGTGCTCAGGCGACCTATGTCGCGCTTGGAATGCAGCGGTCCCATTACGAGCTCTACGAGCTCGATCTGCCCTTGAGCTCCTCCTGAGCCGTCCGGTTCTCCTGATCCGGCGCGGGGGGCGTGACGGCGGGCAGGTTGGGCCAGGATCCCTTGACGAGCGCGCGCATCGCGGCCGTCTTCAGCGCGACCTCGCCGGGATCGAGGAAGACGCCGAGCGCCTGGCGGACGTGGGGGAGCGAGCGGATGAGATCGGCCGGCGTCATCGATTCGGGCGGCGAGACCCCGATGCGCTCGCAGGAATCCTGGATGATCTTCCTGGCGAATGCGGGCGCGAGGCCGCAGCACTCGACCATCTGCTCGAACAGCGAGCGCATGAGCTGGTTCCCCCGAGGTAACGTCTGACGCGCGGCGCGCCTTTCACTTGGGCGAGCACCTGCCGGACCCACCACAAGAATAGCCTGTCTCGTATGCCACGCTCGTGCGATAGCGACTCTCCATCTGCGGCAGGTCGCGAGGATGTAGGTGTCGCGCGGCGGCATCTTCAGCATGTGGGCGTGCTGCCGGGCGTCACGTGTCGGAGAGGATGCGGATGGCTGCCTCGTCGCTGGAGCGTTGGACGTGGCTCGGCGGCGGATCATGGGCCCACCAGCGGCGGGGGTTGAATCCGGTGGTGGTGGATATTGCTGTTGGTGCGGTATTTCAGGGGCCCGGGCGAGGCCGTTCCCCTGCGCGACGGCGCGTGGCGCTCACAGCTCCGTGGGTCTGTAGGGCGTTCGGGACGTCGTCCGCGGGGCGCCGCTCCGCGGCGGCACCGGTGCCTTCGGCGCGGCGCTGCGGACGGCCGGCGGGCGGGGTGCGGGCTTCGCTGTCGTGCGCGTCGCAGCGCCGGTCGCCGTCCGCGTCGCGGCGCCGGTCGCCGGGCGGGTCGCGGCGCCGGTCGCCGGCCGGGTCGCCGACGCGCCCGTCGTTCGGGCCGACCCGCTCGCGGTGCGCGTCTCGGGCCGGCCCGCCTTGGGCTTCGTGGCCGCGGAGAGCGGGGCCGCGCCGGGGCTCGGTCGCGGCGTCGCGTTCACCACCGGCGGGAGGGCCGCGTCGGGCGGGGGCGCAGCGGGCGTCGGCGGCGCCGCCGCGCTGCTCGCGGCGGGCGCAGGGGCCTGGGCGGATCCGCCGGGGTGCGCTGGCGCGTCCACCTGGACCAGAGAGCTGTCCGCCACGGCCGCCGGCAGGAGCGACGCGCTCGCCTCGGCAGGGACGCTCTCCCCGGCTTCCCGCGCGGCGGGCTCGCGCGCGCCGACGGCGAAGAAGACCCCCATCCCGAGCGCTGCCACCAGGGCGCCGGCGATCATGCCCCGGCGCACGACGTTCTGCCGGTGGGACGTGGCCTCGGAGACGACGACGTCGAGCCCCGGCGCGCTCGCCTCGAAGCCTGCGGTCCCCGCCAGGGCGGCCCGCTGGCTCGGCGGCAGGCGCTGGCTCGGCGGCAGGCGCTGGCTCGGCGGCGAGGCCTGGCCCTGCGGCGAGCGCAGCGATCTCGGCGCGGAGCTCGAGGCCGGACCGTTGCGCACGCTCGTGGGCCCCGTGATGTGCTCCGGCGGCAGGTGCAGGCCGAGCTCCTTGATGAGCGCCTCCACCGCCCGCGGGGACGCCACGGCCAGGCCCGGCGTGTGCGCGGCCGCCTGCTCCAGCGCCTCGGCGAACTCCGCCGCGGTCAGGAAGCGCTCGCCCGGATCGGCGCGCAGCGCGCGCAGGCAGATCGCGTCGATCGCGGCCGGGACCTCCGGCGCCACCGCCCGCGGCCCGCCGGGCGGGCCGTCGAGGATCTGCGCGAGCAGCGCGCCGTCGTTGTCCGCCTTGAACAGGCGCTGCTCGGTGAGCATCTCCCAGAACACCACGCCGGCCGAGTACACGTCGCTGCGGCGGTCGACCTGCTGCCCCCGGATCTGCTCCGGGGCCATGTACGCGAGCTTGCCCTTGAGCGCGTTGCCGTGCGTCGAGACGAGCCTCGACTCGGCGCGCGCCACGCCGAAGTCGGTGATGCGCGCGACGCCGTCGGCGCCGACGAGCACGTTCTGCGGCGAGACGTCGCGGTGCACGAGGTGGAGCGGCTCGCCGCTCGAGCCGGTGAGCTCGTGCGCGGCGTGCAGGCCCGCGAGCACGTCGAGGAAGATGCGGAGCGCGACCCCGAGCGGGAGGGGCCGCTTCGCCCGCGCGCACGTGCGCAAGAGGAGGTGCAGCGACGGGCCCTCGATGTACTCCATCACGAGGAACAGCGGGTCCTCGACCAGATCGAACGTCGCGACGACGTTCGGGTGGCGCACCCGCGCCGCCAGGCGCGCCTCGTCGAGGAACATCGCGACGAACTCGGGCTCCGCCGCGATGTGCGGGTGCATCATCTTCAAGGCGACGAGGCGCTCGAAGCCCCCGGCGCCGACGGCCCGACCCAGATACACCGTGGCCATGCCGCCCGACGCGATGGCTCGCACGGTCTCATAGCGCCCCGCGTGCAAGGTCACGTGGCGAGACTACACCATGTGTGGTGAGTTCTCCATGCGTCCCGCGCTTTACCGCGCGAGCGCGTGCCCAGGATGAAAATCATGTTCGGTCTTCCGATGTGAGGCCTAGTACGACCGCCGGCCGGCGATCTCGGCGGTGCGGCGCCGCGGCCGCGCCGGCCGGCGCGGCGTCACGGAACTTTACGAAAACTTCACGAAGGACACGCGCGGAGGGGGCGCTCGGGCGGTCGGTTGAGAGCGATCAGCTCACGATCGGCAGCCGCCTGGCCGGCCGCGCGCGGGCGCCGCCCTGCGCGCGCTCGCGCAGCGCTAGGTCGTGCTCCACGATGGTAAGGGGATTGTCGTAGTCCGGCAGAGGAAGATCCTTATTCTTTGCATACACAGGGTGCCTGCCGTGCTTCTTGTACCACTCCGCCACCGTGGCGTTCGCCCTCATCTTCTCGAGGATGTTCCGCCACCCGGCGCCGGTGTTGTACGCGCAGAAGCTGATCTCGCCGAGCTGCGTTCCGTACGGAATGATGCACATCTCGGTGCGACGAAAATCGTAGTTGAACAGGTCCTGAAACCACATGCCCGCGACGAACAGGACCCGCCACTCGTACGCACGGGCGTCGCTCTCACCGGCGTGCGCCGCGCCCGTCTGGCTCATGAACTGCTTCACCAGCGTGGCGAGGTTGAAGCCCGGCGGCGCCTTGTCAGGCCGGTAATGGCGCAGCAGCGCGGCGACGACCTGGGCCTTCGTGAACGCGCGCCCGCGCCCGGCGTCGAAGATCGCGCGCAGGTCGCCGAGCAGACCTTCGACCTCCATGAAGTCGAGCAGAGGGACCATCTGCTTGGTTTTCTTGTGGACGAACAGCACGGTCCCGATCCCGCAGTTCGGGTGACAGCCGCAGTTGATCTGTCCCCAGTCGCGATCGGGGCCGTCGAGCAGGTCGGTCACGTCGCCGAAGGGGCTGAGCGCGGACAGGGGGAACCAGTCGCGGAGCGGGTGGGTCACGCCGGTCTGCCGGGCGATGTCGTGCGCGAGGTGGCTCAGCGTGTAGCGCTGCTTCTCGCGCAGCTCGTCGGAGATGTCCTCGTCGCGGCCCGTGAAGCTCACCGGCTGGAAGCTCACGACGGTGATCTTGTCGGCGTTCTGGACCGCGAAGTCGATGATGGGGCCGACCTGATCGTTGTTGACGCCGTTGACGATGGTCACGACCAGGATGACGTCGATCCCGGCGGCCGAGAGCTCCTCGATGGCGCGCAGCTTCACGTCGTAGAGGTTCCCGATCTTCCGGTGGCTGTTGGCGGCGTTCGTCACGCCGTCGAACTGCAGGTACGCCATCCGGAGGCCCGCCTCCTTCGCCTTCTTGGCGAAGCCCGGCTCCTCCGCGAAGCGGAGCCCGTTCGTCGCGCACTGCACCGCGAAGTAGCCCTTCTGGCGCGCGTACCGGATCGCGTCGAGGAAATGCGGGCTGAGCGTCGGCTCGCCCCCGGAGAACTGGATCGACATCTGGCGGCGCGGGCGCACGTCGGCCGCGTCGTCCAGGATCCGCGTGATGTCCTCCCAGGAGAGCTCGTGCACGTAGCCGACCTGATTGGCATCCATGAAGCACGGGTCGCACATCATGTTGCAACGGTTCGTGAGGTCGACCGTGAGCACCGCGCCGCGGCCGTACCGGATGGTGCTCGAGCCGTGGTTGTGGATCCGGTCCGGCGTCATCTCGACGTCGCGGCCGCCGAAGAGGCGCTCGATCCGCGCGAGGAACTCGGGGTCGATCGAGATCGTGTCCGAGAAGGAGCCGTGCTTCGGACAGGTCTTCTCCATGACGATCCGCCCGCCCTGCGCGACGATGCGGGCGCGGATCTCCCCGGGCTTGTCGTGGATGAGCTTGGTCCAGTCCGCCTCGCCACTCAGGATCTCGGTGCGGGCCTCCTTGACGCACCGCGGGCACAGGCTGTCCGTCTCCCGGGGCCAGCCGAGCGGCGGCTTCGAGCGCTGGCGGCCCCGCGGGATCGGCTTGTCGCTCCATTTCGGGTGGAACGGCTCCGGCTCGGCCCCGAGCCGGGCCAGCTGCTGCAAGACCGGCCACGCCTTGTTCGCGGATACCGTGATGGCCTTTTCCAGTGTCCGTACCAGGTCGATCAAGCGTCACCTCATTCCACAGGCGGGTCGCCGCCACGCGGTCGCCCACCGTAGGTCGACGTAGCGCACGCTTCCATCAAATTCCAGGCTCGCCGCGCCGCGCTAACGCGGGCTGGTCTCGAGAGTGACAGCGGGGCCTCGATCGCGGGATAGTGGCGGCGGAGCGCATGCGATTCCCCGCTGGAATTCCTCGAGCCCTGGGCCTCGCCGCGGCGCTCGCGGCCACCGCAATCACCGGTCCGGCCGCGCCGCAGCCGCGCGCGGGAGGGAGCGCGCGCGCGGCTCAGGTCGCCGAGGAGCGCGGCGCCGCGGCCGCGGCCGCGGCCGGCGCGGCGCCCCTGCGCGGCAGCCTGGGCGTGCCGGTCGCGGAGCGGCTGCTCTCGTCGAGCGACCCGGAGGCGCGGCTCCGCGGCATCGAGCGGCTCGGGACGATCGGCACCGAGGAGGCGGTGAGCGCGCTGGTCGCGGCGATCGAGCAGGGATCCCCGGCGGCGCGCGACCTCCGGGCGCGCCTCGAGGCGGTGCGGGCGCTCGCGCCGCACGCGCGGCGCGACAACGTGCGGCAGGTGCTCACGCGCGAGCTCACGGAGGGCGGCGCCTCCGCGCGCGGCGCGGCCGCGCCCCTCGGCGAGGTGCTGCGCGGCACGGCCGCCCTCGCGCTCGCGCGCGCCGGCGACAAACGCGCGCTCGGCGCGCTCGCGGCCGCGATCGTGCAGGGCGGCGCCGCGGGCGAGGCGGCGGCGCGCGCGCTCCGGGCCTACCCGCCCGAGTCGCTCCAGCTGCTGCTCGGGAGCCGCAAGCGGCTCGAGCCGGCGCTCGTCGGCTTCCTCGGCGAGCTCGGCGACCTGCGGGCGATCGAGGCGCTCAGGCCGATGCTCGAGGGCGGCGACCGGGCGGCGCAGGTGGCCGCGGCGCGCGCGCTCGCGCGGCTCGGCGACGAGGCGGCGCTCGCGAAGGCGCGCGCGTGGATCCGCAAGCCGGAGCCGCGGCTGCTCGAGGCGGCCGCCGAGATCCTCGTCTACCTCGGCGCGCCGGAGGCGCCGGACGCCGTGGCCGCGCTGCTCGCGTCCGAGGCGGCGCGGCTCGAGGGACTCAGGCTGGCCGAGCTCGCGCCCTCCGCGCGGCTCGCGCCCGCGCTCGCGCGCGCGCTCCCGCTGCTGCCGGAGGACGCGCGACCGCGCGCGGTCGCGGCGCTCGGGCGCGCGGGCGGAGCGGAGGCGGCGCGGCAGCTGCGCGGGCTGATGGAGGGCGACGCGCTCGCGACGGCGGCCGCGTTCGCGCTGGCGACGATGCCCGGGGCCGAGGCGCGGGCCGCCCTCGAGGCGGTGATCGAGGGCCCGCGCGCCGCGAAGGACGGCGCGCTCCGCAGGCTCGCCCTGCGCGCCGGCGTCGTCCGCGCCCTCGCGCTCGGGGACCCGCCCGCGCCGCTCGAGCAGCGCCTCCTCGCCGCGCTCGCCGCGCCGCGAGGCTCGGCCGATCGCGCCGTCGGGGCGTTCGGCGCCGTGGCGCTCGGCCTCCGCGGCGCGGGCGACGTCGCCGGCGCGTGCGCCCCGGCGTCCTGCGACCGCGCGGCGATTCACGCGGCGGCGCGCGGCGCGCTCGCGCGCGGCGACGCCGCCCTCGCCGAGCTCGCGCCGCTCTTCGAGGCGCTCGCCGCGCCCGGCGATCCCGGCGCCGCGCCCGACGCCGCGGCGATCTCCGCCGGCGTCGCGCTGCTCGCGGAGCCGCGCGGCGGGGCGCTCGCGACCTCGCGGCTCGCCGCGCTGGCCGAGGCGGGCGGCCCGCTCTCGCCGCTCGCGGCCCGCGCGCTCGCGGCCCGCGACGACGAGGTGATCCGCGGCCGGCTCAAGCGGCTGCTCGCGGGGAGCGATCCCGTCGTGCGCGCGCACGTCGCGCTCGGCCTCGGAGGCGACCCCATGCCCGACAGCGTCTCGCTCCTCGCGCGCGCCTACCGCTTCGAGGACGACCCGGCGGTGCGCCGCGCGATCGTCCGCGGGCTGTCCCGGCGCGCCGAGGTGCAGCGCCGGCGCGTCCTCCAGATGGCGCGCGATCTCGATCCGGACGACGGCGTGCGGGCGCTCGCCCGGTCCGCCCTCTCCGGCGTCGAGGCGCGGCCGCTCGATCCGCCGCGCGGCGCGCTGGCCACCGGGGTGGTGTGGATCGCGATCGTCCCGAACGACCCGAGCGCGGCCGCGAGCGCGGCCTCGCGCGCGGCGCGGCTTGTCCGCCCGGATGGGCTGGCCGTCCCGGTCGTGGCGGACCCCGACGGCGTGCTCCTCGTGCCGGGGGTGCCGCCCGGGGTGAGCTCCGTCCTGCTTGCGCCGGCCGCACCTCCGGGGGACGCTGGGCCATGACGACGATGAGCGACGCGACGGACGAGGGCGAGGTGGGCGCGGGCGCGGGCGCGGAGCCGCGCGCGACGCCGGCGTCGGCCGCCGCCGGCGCGCCGGCGAGCGGCGATCCCGCCGCGGGCGGCGGCGCGCTCTCGTTCGAGGAGTCGACGCGCCGCCTCGCGAAGATCGTGGCGGAGCTCGAGGGCGGCGACCTGCCGCTCGAGCGTGCGCTCTCGCTCTTCGAGGAGGGCATCCGGCTGTCGCGGTCGGCGCAGGAGCGCCTCGACCGCGCGGAGAAGCGCGTCGAGGAGCTGCTCGGGATCGACGCCGACGGGCGCCCGGTGACGCGCGAGTTCGAGGGCTGAGCGGAGCAAGGTGGAGATGAGGACCGCAGCGGCGCTGATCATCGGCAACGAGCTGCTCAGCGGGAAGATCGCTGACGAGAACCTGGTCGTGCTCGCGGGCACCCTGCGCGCGCTCGGCGTGAAGCTGGTGCGGGTGGTCATGGTGCTCGACGAGGTCGACGTGATCGCCGAGGAGGTGCGGGCGCTCGCCGCGGCGCACGACTGGGTGTTCACGAGCGGCGGCGTGGGCCCGACGCACGACGACCTCACGATCGAGGGCGTCGCGCGCGCGTTCGGCGTGCCCGTGGTCACCGCGCCGGACATCGAGAGCATGCTGCGGGAGTACTACGGCGAGCGGCTCACCGAGGGGCACCTGCTGATGGCCCGCATCCCCGAGGGCGCGCGGCTCGTGACGGGCGGCAGCGCGGCGTGGCCGGCGGTGGTGATGCGCAACGTGTGGATGCTGCCCGGCGTGCCGCAGATCTTCCGGGCGAAGCAGGCGCTCATCCAGGCGGAGCTCTCCGGCGGCACGCCGTTCGTCTCGCACGCGGTGTTCACGACGCTCGACGAGGGGCAGCTCAAGCCCATGCTCGACCGCGTGGTCGAGGCCCACCGCGACGTGGACATCGGCTCGTACCCCCGGTGGTCCGGCGTCGAGTACCGCACCAAGCTCACGTTCGACGGCCTCGTCGAGGCGAAGGTGCGCGCCGCGCGCGACGCCTTCGCCGAGAGCCTGCCCCCGGAGACGATCGTCCGCGTCGAGTGAGCGGCGGTCACCCGCTTCGGAGACGGGCCCATCTCGACGTTTTCGGTGCTCAGCGCACAGGAGTGCGCTTGCGCGCCGAAAACGCCGATCTGGGCCCGTCTCCTGTGCGGGTGACCGCCGCTCTGCAGGACACGGGCCTGGCGGCCGCCACCACCTGCCGCCGATCCGCCGGCCCGCTGGCGCGCGCGGCGCTCGAAGAGCGCGCGCCTGGCGCCGGGCCCGCTGCGTGCTTGTCGCCCGCGCATGAGCCTGTGGAAGAGCACCACGCTGCCGTCCGAACCTCTCCCTGACCCCGACCCGTACGCCGACGAGCCCTCGGCGCTCGCCGCGTTCGCCGGACCACGGGAGCGCGCGCTCGAGGAGGGGATCTGGTCGCTCGGCGACGCCGACCTGCTCGCGATCGTGCTCGGCACCGGCCTCGTCGGCACCCCGGTGACGCTCGTCTCCGCCGCCCTCCTCGCGCGCTTCTCCGGGCTGGAGGGGATCTCGAGGCTCGGCCCGCACGCGCTCGCCGAGCACCCCGGCCTCGGCCTCGCCAAGGCGCTCCGCATCGCCGCGTCGCTCGAGCTCGGGCGGCGCGCCTTCGAGCGCGCGGCGCGCCCGCGCCCTCCGGTGCGCTCCTCGGCCTCGATCGCGGCGTGGTGCGCGGCGCACCTCGGCCCGCTCGATCACGAGCAGATATGGGTGATCTCGCTCGACGGCCGCAACGGGATGCGGGGGGCTCGAAGGGTCGCGCAGGGCGGCCTTCACGGGTGCTCGGTCGCGGCCCGGGACATCCTGCGCGCCGCGCTCGCGGACGCCGCGTCGGCGCTCGTGCTGGTGCACAACCACCCGAGCGGAGACCCCGCGCCTTCTCCCGAGGACGTGCTGATGACCGACGCGGTCGTGGCGGCCGGCGATGTGGTCGGGGTGCCGCTCGTCGATCACATCATCCTCGCCCCGGACGGCCACTACGCCTCGCTGCACGACCTCGGGATGATCTCGCGCGGCGACGTGAAGCCCGCGACGCCCGCGACGCCCGCGACCACCCAGCGCGCGCCCCTGCCGCGGAGCGCGCGCGCCTCGCGCGGCGCCTAAACGCGCAGGCTGGCGAGGATCCCGTGGCGCTCACCGCCGGGCCGCTCCGCGGCGCCCGGCACGCTCGCGAACCGCAGCGTCGCGCCGCCCCAGTCGACCGACGGGCTCCCGCGGAGCAGCGCCGCATAGAGCGCGCTCGCCTGCGTCATCGGGCAGCCGAGCGCCTCGCGCAGGAACGTGAGCGACGCGCCGGTCGCGTAGTTCACCGGCGCCTGCCGCCCGTCCTCCGCGATCACCGTGACCCTGAAGACGTCGTCCTCGGAGCGGGCGGCGCGATCCGGATCGGTGAGCGCGAGGTGCAGCGCCTCGATCACACCGTCGCCGCGCGCGTCGAAGGTCGCGTACAGCTCGAGCAGCGGCGCCGTGTAACGGACCACCCGGCGCGTCGCCGCCTCGCCCGCCGGCGCCGGCAGCGCGTCGCGGCGCCTGAGCTGCGCCTCCACGAACAGCGCCGACCGCGCGAGCTCCCGCTCCGTCTTGCCGAGCAGCCGGCGCGCGCGCATCTCGGCGAGCGCCCGCCCCAGCACCTCGCGGTTATGCGCGGCCTTCTCGTGGGTCCGCTCGCGCGCGAGCAGCGCCTCGAGCTCGCGCAGCGCCTGCTCGTGCTCGCCGATCGACGCGAGCGCGTCGGCGAGCGTGAGCCTCGCGTCGGAGAACGCCGGCGCCCGCCGCACCGCCTCGCGGTACGCCGCGATCGCCGCGGCGATGTCCCGGCGCGCCTCGTGCGCGAGCCCGAGCGCGAAGGCCGCGCGCCCGTCCTCCGGCGCCGCCTCGCACGCGCGCGCGAGCCACCGGGTCGCCTCGTCGTAGCGCTGCGTGTCGTAGAGCACGACCCCGAGCTCGCGCAGCGCCCGCGGATCGGGCGGCTCGAACGCGACGGCCCGCCGGAGCTCGGCGATCGCGTCGTCGAGCCGGCCGAGGCGGACGAGCGCGCGCGCGTACGCGAGGCGCGCCTCGGCCGCGCCGCCGTGGAGGTCGTCCTCGTCGTTGTTCAAGCCGCGCGCGAGCGCCCGCGCCGCGTCCGCCCAGCGCTCGACCGCCGCGTACGCCGCCCCGAGCGCGAGCCAGGCCCCGCCGTCGCCCGGCGCGGCCGCGAGGTGCTCCTCCAGGCCGGCGATCCCGCCGTCCATGTCCCCGCGGCTCAGCAGATCGAGCGCGCGATCCCGCAGATCGTCCGGCGGCGCCATGGCGGCAGGGTACGCCGGCCCCCGCGGGCCGGTCGAGCGCCGCCGGGTCGCGGGCCGGAGGCGCCTCAGAAGCCGCGGGGGAGATCGCGCGCGAGGCACGTCACGGTGTTCGGGGCGGTGCGCGACGACCACGTGGCCCCGGCCGGCGACCCGCCGGAGAAGCGCACGCCCTCGTGCGGATCCCACCCCGGCGCCTCGCCCGGGCGGAGCGAGTGCGTCCCGCTCTGATAGAAGCCGATGATGTGCGTGTGCCCCGCGACCCGGCAGCCGAGCCGGTCGGCGAGGGCCCGCGCGAAGTCCCGGCCGGTGTGGCCGAAGGCGCTGCAGCAGCGGAGCCACACGACCGCCTCGGGGCCCGCGAGCTCGCCCCGCAGGGCGGTCAGCGTGGCGTCGAGCGGGGAGCCCGGCCGGAGCGCGTCCTCGTCGAGCCGCGTCTCCCCGAGGCCCATGAACCCCCAGCCGCCGTGCCCCCAGGCCTGCAGCGACGCGATCTTGCGGCCGCTCTCGCGCGCCGTGTGCGCCGCCCACGCGAGCCCGTCGGCCCAGCTCGTCGCGGCGAGCGACGCGTCCGCCGCGCCCGTGGCCCGGTGGAGGGCCGCGCCCGCGCGCCAGACCGGCGAGAGCCCGAAGCTCGCCCCCGCCGTCCCGTTCGGATCCGCGGGCTCGCCGGCGGCGCCGCGCGCGCCCTCGCCCCGCCGCCGCGGGCCGCTCACCCAGAGGCCGCTGCCCCGGCCGACGTCGGTCGCATCGAAGAGGACGAGCCGCAGCGAGGTCTCGGTCTGCATTCTACGTGTTCCGAATGTACCGCCGCTCGCAGCCGCGGTCATGGCGGCCGATGCCCCACCCGCCCCCCCGAGCGCCCCCGCCGCCGCCGGCGCGTCCCGGGCGCGTGTGTCCTCCCCGGGATGCGGACGTACGGCGGAACATCGCAGAGTGCGCGCTGGGCGCAATCGCTAGTGATTTCCTCCCGCGCCCTCGGTTAGCCTGCCCGGACCGATGGGCCTGTCCGAAAACATCAGGTTTTATGCGGCCACCGATGTCGGCCGCATGCGGGACCACAACGAGGACAACTACCTCGTCGACAAGAAGCTCGCGCTCTTTGTGGTTGCCGACGGAATGGGCGGACACGCCGCGGGCGAGGTGGCGAGCGCGCTCGCCGTCCGGATCATCCACGAGGAGCTCAAGAAGGAGCGGGACCTCATCGAGAACCAGGCGCGCAGCAACGTGCGCCGCGCCGCGATGAAGGAGGTCCTGAGCCTGCTCGAGCACGCCGTGCAGCGCGCGTGCGCGCGGATCCACGAGGAGGCGAAGGCCGACGCGACCAAGCGCGGCATGGGCACGACGCTCTCGGCGCTCCTGATCGCGGGCTCGCACGGGTACATCGCGCACGTCGGCGACAGCCGCATCTACCTGCTCCGCGAGGGCCGCATCCAGCAGGTCACCGAGGACCACACCGTCTACAACGAGCTCATCAAGCGCGGCAAGCTCACCCGCGACCAGATCGAGAAGGTCGCGCAGAAGAACGCGATCACGCGCGCCGTCGGCGTGTACGAGCGCGTCGAGGTCGACACGCTCACGATCGAGGTGCTCCCGGGCGACCAGTTCCTGCTCGCGTCGGACGGGCTCCACGGCTACATCGCGCACACCGCCGAGCTCGAGCCGTTCTTCGAGGAGGAGAACGGCGAGGTCGCCGCGAACGGCCTCATCGATCTCGCGAACCGGAAGGGCGGCAAGGACAACATCACCGCCGTCCTCGTGCGGCTCGGCCAGGGCGATCACCGCGACAGCGTCCGCGCCCGGCTGCTCGCGCTGAAGCGCGACGTGCTCGCGAAGATGCCGCTCTTCGCGCGCCTGCACGAGCGCGAGATGCTCCGCGTGATGCAGGTGGCCGAGGTGCTCTCGTTCGAGCCCGGCCAGGTGGTGGTCCGCGAGGGCGACCGCGGCGACGAGCTGTTCATCGTGCTCTCGGGCCTCGTCCGGATCGTGCGCGGCGACGCCGTGCTGAGCGAGGTCGGCCCAGGCGAGCACTTCGGCGAGATGGCCCTCATCCGGAGCATGCCGCGCTCCGCCACGGTCTCGGCCGTGGAGCAGAGCGAGCTCATCGCCGTCCGGCGCGCGGACTTCTTCGAGATCCTCCGCAAGGAGCACGAGCTCGCCGTCAAGCTGCTCTGGCAGTTCCTCGGGGTGCTCGCCGACCGGCTCGACCAGACGTCGCGCGACCTGACCACCGCCCGCGAGGAGCTCGCCGCGGAGGACATCACGAGCGAGATCTTCCCGGACAGCGAGGAGGGGAAGAACCCCTTCGCCTCGGAGGAGCGCCCGCAGGCGCGGTGATCCGCGCCGCCGCCCCGCCGCGGAGCGGCCGGCCATGCGGGACGGAGCGCGGGCGGCACGCGGCGGCACACGGCACGGAGTCCCAGGCGATCGATTCGCGGATTGACACCCTCCTACCCCGGCCGGTAGCGTCCGTCCGACGGATAACCATGAGCATGCACGGCAGAAGGTACGGCGAAGGCCATCTTGCTCGCGTCGCCATCAGCGTGGCCCATCGCGTGGACTGCGGCCCGGCGTTCGCGTCGCTCGCCGTCGCGGCGGCGGCGCTCCTCGCGGCGCCCGCGTCGCTCGCCGATGAGCCGCGGAGCGCCACCGAGCCGCGGGTCATGATGGAGTCGGGCGAGGTCACGAACGTGATCGACGCCTTCGACGACGGCGACACCTTCGACCTCAACCTGAGCCTCGGCTTCGAGTACTCGACGAAGAGCGCGAAGATCCGGCGGGAGACGAGCATCGCCGCGCCGGGGCTGTCCACGGGCGGCTACACGTCGAACCTGCTCAACGTCGCGAGCTACAGCGAGACGACCTCGAAGCTCGTCCCGCGCGTCGACATCGGCATCTACAAGGATCTGGCGCTCTACCTCAAGCTGCCGATCATCCTGAACAACGCGCGCGAGCTCACGGACCTCGACGGGAGCGCCGGGAGCCAGGCCGTCGTGCTCGCGGGCGCGCCGGGGGAGCAGCTGTTCGACCTGCCCTTCAAGTCGCCGAGCCGGAGCGGCATCGAGCACCTGGCCGTCGGCCTCGACGTGAACATCATGAACCAGGCGCGCGATCGGACGAAGCCGACCTGGCTGTTCGGGATCGAGGGGCGCTTCCCGGTGAGCGAGCCGATGCACGCGTGCACGGAGTCGCCGCAGGACGGACAGGTCAAGTGCGCCGATCCGCGGGACATCAACCGGAACGGCGAGACCGACGGCGCCTTCGAGGGCGAGCAGCTCGCCGCGCGCGAGGCCGGCGTCTCGCGCGGCACGATCGGCCTGGAGGTGCACACGTTCCTCTCCAAGCGGATCAAGTACGTCGAGCCGTACGGCGGGTTCAAGGCGCTGTTCGAGTTCCACCAGGAGTCGAGCGACTACGGCCTCACCGACGTCGAGACGTCGCTGGTCAACCACCCGCCGCTCGTCGGCACCGTGATGCTCGGCGTGATGATCATCCCGTGGGAGAACCGCGAGAAGTTCAGCCGGCTCACGTTCGATCTGCGCTTCGCCGGCGAGTACCACTCCGAGGGGCGCGACTACTCGGAGCTGTTCGACGCGCTCGGATCGAGCCGCGCGAGCACGCTGCGGCAGCCGCAGTGGGCGGCGTTCCGCAAGAACGACGCGTACGACCCGGCGGCGTGCAGGAGCGGCGTCCAGGCCGCGTGTGTCACGTCGGTGGTCGATCAGGGCTCGCAGCGGACGTACTTCACGGGGCTCACCGACGTGCAGCCCTACGGCACGTACCGCGGCTCGGCGAGCGTGGCCTGGCAGGCGAGCGAGAACGTGAAGTTCCAGCTCGGCGTCGGCCTGCGCCACGAGCAGGCGCACGGCATCGGCGGCGATCAGCCGTGCAACTCCGCGTTCAAGCAGAGCCTCGACACGGCCGGGCCGTGCCGCCGCCAGAACCAGGACGGGAGCCTGACCGTCACCGGCAGCCCGAACCCCAACTACCGCCCCACCCTCAACGCGGTCGGCCGCCGCTTCTACGTGAACGAGAGCAACACGTTCGACGTGTTCGCGAGCGGCACCGTGATGTTCTGATCCGAATCTACGCCGCGCGCGGTGGCCAGCGCCGCGCGCGCCGCGGGGCCTGGAGCAGCGAAGCATGATCGACCCCTGGCACCTCCGCGGCCGCGCGAGCGCCCTGGCGCTCGCCGCGACGCTCGCGGCGGCGGCGCCGGCGTCGGCCGAGCCCGCGCCCGCGCAGCCGCCGTCGTCCCCCTCGGCGCCGCCGTCGCCGGCAGCGCCGCCGTCGTCGTCCCCGCAGCCGGCGCGGCAGGCCGTCGTGCTCCCGACGGCGGTCGCGCCCGACGCCGCGGAGCGCGCGGCGCCGCTCGCGAGCGCCCTCGACGCGCTCCTCTCGGACACGGCGCAGGACCTCGGGCTGTCGGTGGATCTCGCCGGCCGCGCCGCCGCGCGCGTGCGGGTCGACGAGGCCGAGCTCGTGGCGCGCGCGCGCGCGAGCGACAGGCTCCTCATCGCGCCGAGCCTCGAGCTGCGCGGCGACGACGTGGAGCTCCGGCTGGCGCTCGCGCCCGGCGGCGCGAGCTCGCTGCGCGTGCGTGTGGAGCGCGTCGCGCGCGGGGAGCTCGCGGTGCGCGCGGCGGTGATGCTCCGCGACCTCGTGGCCGAGCTCGACGGCGGCGCCGCCGGCCGCCCCCGCGGCGGCGAGGACGCGCCGTGCGCCGAGCGGTGCCGGGGGCGCCTGGCCACGCCGGCGCGCAGCGCGGGGAAGGCGACGCTCGTGGCCAACGCGACCCTCTACGGAGGCCTCGTGGGCTTCGCGCTCCAGCGCTCGAGCGGCTCGGACGATCCGCGCCTGCTCTACCCGCTGCTCGCGGTCGGCGCCGGCGTCGGCCTCGGCGGCGCGATCATCATCGCGGAGGAGTGGGACGTCGGCGTGGCCGACGCGTGGTTCCTCGCGTCCGGCGCGTGGTGGCCGACGATGGCGGGCCACCTGATCTACAGCGGCCGCTTCGCGGAGTACGCGCACGATCCGGGGCAGGAGCGCTGGGCCGCCGGGCTGATCGGCGGGGCCGCCGGGGTCTCGCTGGCCGCGCTGGGGCTCTCGCTCGGCGCCATGTCCGACGGCGGCGCGCTGATGGCGCACTCGGGCGGCGGGCTGGGCCTCGTGCTGGGCGGGCTCTGCGAGTGGGCGGCGAAGGGCGACGTGATGGAGACGCCGCGGGCGGGCATGGGTTACGGCGCGGCGCTCGGCTGGCTGGCGGCCGCGGCGGCGGCGACGCAGCTCGACGTGACCGCGTCGCAGGTCCTGGCGGTCGACGTGGGCGCGCTGCTCGGCGGCCTCGGCGCCGCCGCGCTCGCCAGCCCGCTCGTCTTCGGGTCCCCGACGCAGGCGCAGCAGCGGGCCTGGGTCGGCGCGTCCGCGGCGGGGCTGCTGCTGGGCGGGGGCGTCGCCGGGTACGTGGCGCGCCCGTCGGCGGCGTCTCCCGGCGCTCCCGCCGCGCGCGGGGCGCGCTCGTCGTGGAACCGGTACGGCTTGCCCGTGGTGGGAGTGATAGGAGAGAGCGTGGTCGGGCGCCGGCGGGCCCCCGCGCTCGGCCTCGGGTGGCACGGGGCGATTCCATAGGAACCATGAAGATCACGATCACCGAGCTGGATGCAGGGACACGCCTCGACAAGCTGCTCGTGCAGCTCTTGCCCGGCCTCGGGCGGGCGGGCGCGAAGCGGCTGTTCTCCGAGGGGCGCGTGCGGGTGCACGGCGTCGGCAAGAGCGGCGCCGGCCGGCGCGCGGCGAAGGGCGACGTGGCGGCGGCCGGCGAGGTGCTGGAGGTCGACGTCGATCCCGCCGAGGCGTCGGGTGCGGCGACGCCCGATCCCGACGTGCCGCTCTCGGTGGTGCTCGAGCGCGACGACCTCGTCGTGGTGAACAAACCCGCCGGGATGCCCACGGCGCCGCTCGATCCGGGCGAGCGCGGGACGCTCGCGAACGCGCTCGTGGCCCGTTACCCCGAGATGGCGCACATCGGGTTCTCCCCGCGCGAGCCCGGGCTGTGCCACCGGCTGGACACCGAGACGAGCGGCCTCGTGCTGGCGGCGCGGACGGCCGCGGCGTTCGCGGCGCTGGGCGCCGGGCTGAAGGAGGGGCGGCTCGACAAGCGCTACCTGCTGATCTGCCAGATCGGCGATCTCCCCGAGATGGGCTCGATCGAGGTGCCGCTCGCGCCGCACCCGAAGGACAAGAAGCGGGTCTATCCGTGCATCCACCCGCGCGACGTGGCGCGGTACGCGCCGCGGCCGGCGGCGACGATGTACAAGCGCGTGCGGCAGGCGGGGCTCTGGGAGCTCGTCGAGGCGCGCGCCCCCCGGGCCCTGCGGCACCAGATCCGGGCGCACTTCGCGTCGGTGGGCCACCCGCTCGCCGGCGACGTGCTCTACGGCGGTCCTCAGGTCGAGGGGCTGACCCGCCACGCCCTGCACGCGCACTACATCGGGTGGGGCGGCAGCGACGTGGTGCCCGCGTTCGTGGTGACCTCGCCGCTGCCCGTGGACATGGCGGCGCTCGTCGGCGAGGCGTGACGCGCGCGCTGCCCGCGGACACGGCGGCGCTCGTCGGCGAGGCGTGACGCCTGCCCTGACCGCCGCGCCCGGGGCGGCGCTCAGGGCAAGCGCGCCTCGATCACGCGCCCGTTCACGTCGCGCGCCCGCGCCGTGATCTCGAGGTCGTCCGGCGACGCCGGCCCCTCCAGGTCGACGAAGCGGAAGTGGATCACGTACGTCGATGACTGCGCGTTGAACTTCGCCGGCTCGATCCGGATGCCCGCGCGGCTGTCGTCGTCGATGGTGCTGGCGTCGTGCTCGTCCGACGAGTACTCGCGGTTCCAGGCGTCGTAGTCGAACACGCGCTCCTCGATGATCTCCCCGGTCGAGCGGTCCGACGTGGAGACCGCGACCTCGACGAGGCCCGGCGCGACGCCGGGCAGGGTGGCCTCGACCTCGACCGAGGGGCTCGACGTGTCGCCCTCGTCGGTGCGCCGGAGCGCGATCGCCGGGGCGAGGCCGGCCGGCGTCGGCAGGAAGCGGAGCGGGTGCACGCAGTACTCCTTCTCGGTGCCCCCTTCCCGCATCTCGAAGTGCAGGTGGGGAAACAGGCTGGCCGCAGCGAGCCCGGTGTAGGCGATGTGCTGGCCGCGCCCGACCTGCTCGCCCACGTCGACGAGCGGCATGGTGAGGTGGACGTAGGTGCTGTAGACACACACTTCCTTCCCTTCGCAGTGCTCGATCTGCACCACGACGTCGGCGAAGTCGTCGTAGCGCCCGGCGCGGATCACCTTCCCTGCGGCGACCGCGTACACCGGGGTCCCCATCACGGTGGGGATGTCGATGCCGCGGTGGAAGTCGTAGACGCCATCGCGCGAGGTCTGGAGGCGCGGCCCGAAGCTCGACGACATCGGCTGGAGCTCGTCCGTCCCCCCGATCGGCCACACGAGGTCTTCGCCCCTGGGATCCTCGCCGCAGCCGGCCACGAGGACGGAGAGGGCCAGCGCGGTCGCGAGGTGGGATGGATGCCGCGGTCGTCTCATGGGGGCGAGTCCGTGGCGCGCGGGCGCCGTCGAGGTGTCGTGTCGAGGGGCGGCGTGCCGCGCCCCCGCGCGATGGTACCGGACCGGCGCACCTTCGACCAGCCCGCCAGCCCGCTCCCCTTCGCCGATCCGCGGGGCGAGGGGCGAGGCGCTCAGGGCGTCGACGGCGCCAGCGTGTAAGTGCGGTGTGTCGTCGTCACGCCGAGGCTCGCGAGCGAGGAGCTCGCGGCGGTGCATCGCACGAAGCTCCAGTCGTTCGGCGTCGCGAGCGCGAGGCCCGCGGAGGCGTCGGCGACCGTGCCCTCCCACTCGATCAGCGACACGTCGTCGAGGTACGTCGTCGCCTCGCCGCTCGCCGGCGGCGCGGCCCTGAAGTACACCCGCACCGAGCCCGCGTTCGACGGCGGGGTGAGGTCGGCGGTGAACCGCTCCCAGGTGTAGGTGCCGGCCGCGCGCGTGACCACCGTGGTGTTCGACAGGCTCGTCCCGCCGCTCGTGTACCAGTACACCTGGATGCGGTGCTGCCCGGCGTTGTCGCCCTTCAGATAGCCGCTCAGGGTCAGCTTGCGGCCGGGCTCGAACTTGATGCGGTTGTTCATGTAGGTCGACACGTCCGAGGTGCTGGTCGACTTGCGCAGGAACACCATCGCGCCGGTCCCGCTCCGGACCACGCTGTTCTGGACCGTGCGGAACTCGCTCAGGGACCACATCGAGCCTTCGTGGAAGGCGTCGTCGACGTCGCTGTCCTCGAAGTCGCCGTAGAGCATGATCTCCCGGCCATAATCGCAGCTCGCGGCGGCGCTCGTCCTGAGGCCGGCGAGCGAGTCCGCGGCGCTCGAGCGCACGTGCGCGAGGGGCCCCGTGCTCCGGCTCGCGAGCGGCACGGTCCGCGTCTCTGCCTGATCGCTCGCCTTGTACTGCGCCGCCGCGCTCACCGCGGCGACCCGCGGGCCGCTCGGGAACACGACCGCCCCGGTGAGGCCGTCCGCGGCCTCGCCGGCCGCGCCCGCCGCCGGCAGCGTCGTCGAGAGGTGCCCGACGTGGCGGCCGGTCCGGGCCAGCCAGGCCCCGCTCACGAGCTTCGGCACGTAGCCCTCGTTCTGGAAAGGGATGAGCTGCACGCGGTGCACCGCGCGGCTGCCGTCCGCCGCCTCGTCGATGTCGAGCACGGCGACATACGACTGGTAGGTCTCGAAGATGTCCTGATCGAAGACCATGTTGCCGAGCGACATGAAGACGAAGCGCGGGCCGGCGCCGGCGTCGTAGAGCCCCACGCCGTGGACCGTGTGCGGGTGGTGCGCCACGACCACACCCGCGCCCAGCTGGACGAGCTGGGTGAACCGCCGCCGCATGGCGGACGTCGGGTAATCGGAGTACTCGCTGCCCCCGTGCAGCACCGGGATCGCGAAGCGCCCGGTCGCGTCCGCCGTCATGAAGTCCTTGACCCCCGTCGCGGTGAGCGCGAGCGCGCCCGCCTTCGGCGGGGGCCCGTCGGAGGCGGTGAGCGTGTATTCCGGCAGCGTCGACCCGTCGTTCACGAGCTGGTTGAACCCCTGGAAGACCACGTCGACGCCGCGGATCGTCCGGTAGAGCACGGTGCCCTTCGCCATGGTCTCGTCGAGGCCGGCGCCGAACCAGTCGAGGCCGGCGTTCGGCACGTTGACCAGCGTGTCGGAGACGCCGCCTTCCATGTAGTCGTACATGTGGTTGTTGCCGAGGCTCACCCCGTCCACGCCGGCGAGCGCGAGCGCCCTGACCGTCTCCGGGTAGGAGAAGAACGTATAGGACTTGTGCGGGTGCGCCGTGGCCGGGTTGTCCGTGACCGGGCACTCCAGGTTGACCTGGGTGTAGTCGGCCGACGACAGGACGTCGCGCAGGAAGGTGAGGACGGCGCTCGCGTCCGCCTCGCGCGTCGCGGGGCGGATCAGGTCCCCGTCCTCGCCCTCGACGCCGTCCTCGTCGCTGTCGACGAACCGCCGCCCGAACATCGTGTCGCCGCCGACGAGGATCCGCGCGCGGCCGAGGCGCTGCGCGGTCAGCACGATCGCGCCCGTGTCGGCGCGCGGCTCGGCGAGCGGCCGGTGCAGATCGGCGGGGACGATCTCGCTGTAGTAGCCGTCGATCTCGACGCGCAGGAGGACCGACCGCCGCGCGAGCGTCGCCAGCGTGAACGCGCCCTCCGCGTCGGTGAACGCGATCTCCCCGTCGTTGACCGCGCCGCTCCCCCAGCCGATGGCCGTCACCTCCGCCCCCGCGATCGGCGAGCCCGCCTCGTCGACCACGACGCCGGTGAGATCGATGGGCGTCGCCGCGTACGTCGCGTCGAACGCCGCCTCGGAGGCCTCGAAGCGGTACGCCGCCGCCGCGTCGGCCGAGGCGAGGCAGACGCACACCGCGGCGCACGCGGACAACGATGCAGACGAGGATCTACGGAGGACGGGTCTTCTTGCCATGAACGCTCCCGGGCTGTTGGTGGCCTGTCCGAGGACGGCTGATCAAGAGATGCGATGAGGCCAGCGCAGCGCGCCCCCGCGAGCGGCGACCGGCATGTAAATTTGCCGTGTGACCGGACTCCGGAGGTGCCCGCGGGCCGAGAGAGGGTCGCGAGCGTCGACTGGCCGCTCAGCGCTCGCGCAGAGAAAGAGGCAGCGAGTGCGCCGACCCATGCACGATTCGATCCGTTTCAGTGTTGACACGTCCGATAAGGACGATCAGTACGAGACTATCATGATCACGTATCGTCCCGCCATACGCTCGAGTGGAGCCAGCCAAGTTTTCTTGGCCGGTGCGCGGCGCGCGCTGTCCGGGTCGCCGCGTGGTGCTGGCCGTCTCGCTGCAAACGCCAGCGTCGCTGGCATCTCTGGCATCGCTGACGTGACGCGCATCACGCGCGTTGCTGGCATCGCTGGTTGTCATCAAGCGGGTGTGCAGGCGCGTGCGAGCGCGGTGTTCTGAGGTGGTGCGCGACGTCGTCGCACATGGCCCCCCGGGCCCTGCGGCGGCGCGGCGGCGAGCGGGGCGCTGGCCGCAAGAGTGGCAGTCGGGAAAACCTTGAGCATTCCGTCGGCACAGGCTGGTTTCTCGCCTCTCCTGGTCATTCCACAACATCCCACACGCTTCCCTGGGTGTGGTCTCTTCTGGTATGTGCTGCCTCGTGAACACGGCGATCTCGCGGGCTCTCGTTCGGGCGTGGATCGCGGTGGCGCTGGTTCTCCTGCCCTGTGCGGGCCGCGCCGACGCCGCGGAGGGCGGCCCGGAGGAGCGACTCCGACGTTCGGCCGACAGGGCGGTGGCGAGCGGCCTCCTCGCGGAGGCGCGGGATCTCTGGCTGCAGATCTGGCAGCTCGAGCGGTCGGAGCAGGCCGCGTGCAACGTCGGGCAGCTCTCGCTCCGCATCGCGGACATGCCGAGGGCGGCCGAGTTCCTCACCGCGTGCCTCGCGCGGGCGCCGGCGCCTGCCGACGCCGACGCGCGCGCGCGTCACGCGAGCCGCGCGCTGGATCTCGCGCGGGCGAAGCAGGCGGTCGGCGCGTTGACCTTCGCCGCGCCGCGCGGGGCCGAGCTCTCGATCGGGGGCCGGCCCCTCGGGCGGGCGCCGCTCGGGCGCGAGGTGTTCGTCGCGCCCGGCTCGCACCGCGTCCGGGCGGCGCTCGGCGACGTCGCGAAGGAGGTCGCGGTGGAGGTGCGCGCGGGGGAGGCGCGCCTCGTCGTCCTGGATCTCGCCGCGCTGGCGAGCGCGGCGCCGGCGGCGGGGCTCATGGCGCTCGGCGGCGTCGCGTCCGCCGCCTGCGTCGTGCTCGGCGCGGTGTTCCTCGACGAGGCGGACGAGAACGAGCGCGAGTTCGACATGCTGCTCGAGCGGAACCACGGCGGCTACCGGATCGCCGGCGCGGAGCTGCAGCGCGCGCAGGGCGCCTATGTGGCGATGGAGCGCGCCGAGGAGCGCGCCGCGTTCGCGCTGGCCGCCGGCGCGCTCGTGGCTGGCGGGACGCTCGTGTATGCCTTGTTTCCGAGGAGCGACGGCCCCGGGAAGGCCGCGGCGGGGGCGCGGCTCCGCGTGGAGCCGACCGCGGCGGGGGCGCGGCTCCGCCTGGAGGCCACGTGGTAGACGGCGCCGGCCTCGGCTACCGGATCGTCGAGCGGCTGGAGGACCGCGGCCATGTGGACGTCTACGCCGCGGTCGATCGCGAGGGCCGAGGCGCGCTGCTCTACGTGAGCGAGGGGGTGCCGGCCGGGTTCCTCGAGCGGCTCGGGCGGCTGCGCGCCGTGAGCGGGCGTCTGGAGGAGGTCCCGGCGGTGCTCGGCGGCGGTCTCGGCGACGGGTTCTGCTGGCTGGCCGTCGCGCGGAGCGAGGGCTCGTCGCTGCGGGTGCTCCTCGAGGAGGAGCCGAAGCGGCTCGCGCCGCCGTGGGTGATCACGCAGGTCGCCGAGGTCGCGGAGGTCCTGCGGGTCGCGCACGCGTCGGGGGTCTTCCACGGCGATCTCTGCCCGGAGGCCGTCGTCCTGCTCGGCGACGGATCGCTTCAGCTCGCCGGGCTGGGTGTCGCGCAGCTCTTCGGCCTCGACGCGGCCGGCGCGGCGAGGGCGGCGGCGTACCGGGCGCCCGAGCAGCTCTCGGCGCCCGCGGCGCTGGACGAGCGGACCGACGTCTACGCGCTGGGCCTCCTGCTCTACGAGCTGCTCGGGCTGCGCCGGCCGTTCGCGGAGCGGGCGCCGGAGGAGCTCGTCCGCTGCGTGCTGCACAACACGCCGCTGCCGATCGAGACGTTCGTGCCGCTGCCGCCGCTGGTCGCGGCGGTCGTGCGGAGGGCGACCGAGCGGCACCCCGACGCGCGGTACCGCGACATGGAGGAGCTGATCGCGGCGCTCCACGCGGCGCTCGAGAGCTGGTGTCGCTGGCGCGGCGAGCGGGATCCGGGCGAGGTCCTCGAGGTGCGCCGCGAGAGGCCGGCGTCGCCAGGGAAGGGGCCGGCATCGCTGGCGGCGAGGCCTGCGCTGCGAGGGGTGGGGCCGCCGTTGCGAGGTGCGCGGCCGGCGTTGCGCGGCGTGCGGTTGGGGTCGCTGGGAGCGCGGTTGCGGCGGGTCGCGCCGCTGTCCGGTCCGGCGCCGTCGGGTCCGCCGACGTCGGGTCCGCCGACGTTGCCCTCGGGCGCGGAGGGGTCGCCGCCTGCTGTGCCCCTGCAGGCTGCGGGGCAACGTGCGCCGTCTCCCCCGGGCGAGATCGAGCCGTCGCGTGGTGTTCCCCTGCCGGCGACGCCGGAGCCGGAGCCGGCGCCGGCGCCGGCTCCGGCGCCTCCCGCGCGCACCGGGGGGCCGACGTCGCCGCGCCGCGGGCCGCTCCGGCGGGCGCTCGCGCTCGCGGGGGTGCTGGTTCTCGCGGCGGCGGCGGTGATCGTCGTCTGGCGTCAGCACGCCGCGCAGCCGGCCCCGCGTGTGCCGGTCGTCGCGCGCCTCCCGCGCCCCGGCGCGCTGGTCTCGAGGCCGGCGGGCGCTCCGCCGGAGCCCGAGGCGCCTCTCGAGAGCGAGCGCCCGCCGCGCCGGGAGCCAGCGCGGGCCGTCACGCGGACAGGGAAGCTCGTCAGGACGACCCGCGCGCCAGTGGCGGCGCCGCCGCCCGAGGCGACGTCGTCGCCGGCTGCAGCTCCGTCATCGCCGCCCGCGGCTCCGTCACCGCCCGTGACCCCTGCGCCGCCGCTCACGCATGACGAGCCGCTGCCGCCTTGTGGTGCCGACTGGTACTCCTGCGGGCACTCTTGGCCAGGCGCGCGTTCCGACACATTCCGGTGACGTAAGCCGGTTTTCCGTCTTCAAGCGCGGTTATGCCGGATTTTCTGGCCAGGCGCCGTTCTGTTCATTCCGGCAACGTGAATGGTTTTTCCGTCGCTGAGGGCGGTCCTGCGCCGATTTCAAGATCATGTGCGCGGCTCGACCCGTTCCGACGGCGTGAGCCGAATTTCCGGCCTTTAAGAGCGTTGATCTGTCGATTTCTTACGCACGTTGGGGACTCCGCTCCTGTATAGAAGCGGCTGCGTGTGACAGCTCGTGTGCCCTTCTCTGGTCTTTGTGAATCCCCGGAGGTCGTGAATCGATGAACACCCTGCTTCGTGCCGTGGTGCTCGCCGCGCCGGTGGTCGCGGTCGGCGCGTGTCTCGTGGGCTCGTGCGCTGGGGCTCCGCCCTGGCTCGGGGGCTACTGCGGCGAGGACGCCCACTGTCACAGTGAATTTCAGGACATCCCCGGCACGATCTGCATCGGCGACCGGTGCGAGTGCAGCGATCCGAACTACCACATCTGCTGTCTTCCCAGCGAGGCGAGGGACCCGAAGTGCTCTCAGGCATGCAGGCCGTGCTCGGAGTGCGCCGCGGGAACGACGGGATGCGACGCCGATGTCGGCGACGGCGGCGTCGATGCGGGCTGCCAGAGCGACGCGGAGTGCCCTGGACCGCCCAGCCGCGAGTGCGGCGCCGGCCGGTGCGTGCAAGGGCAGTGCACCGTGGAGATCCACGTCGGGCCGGTCGCCTCGCAGCGCCGGGGCGATTGCCGGCGGATGGATTGCACGACCGCGGGCGAGCTCATCGCGCTCGACGACCCGTCCGACGTCTACGACGACGGCGAGCAGTGCACGTACGACAGCTGCGACGAGAGCGGACCGGCCAACATTCCCTTGCTGGCGGCTGCGGCGTGCCCGGCCGCCCGGGAGGGGATGTGCCATCGGGGTACGTGCGTTGCGTGCTTTGATGGCGACGTGACCATGAACGACTGCGCCAACGGTCTGGCCTGTGATGACGTGCTGTGTGTGCCGTCCCATTGCGTGAACGATGTGGCCGATCTCGCGCTCGGGGAGACAGCGCGGGACTGCGGAGGTCTCTGCCGCCCCTGCATCGTCGGCGAGGCCTGCCGATCGAGCGCCGACTGCAAAAGCAAGGTCTGCGACGCCGCGCGCTGCGCACCGGCAACCTGCGGAGACGGCGTGAAGAACGGGGAGGAGACCGGGATCGACTGCGGGGCGACGCCGTGCCCGCCCTGCGCGGCGGGTCAAGGCTGCAGGACGGACGCGAGCTGCGAGAGCGGGGTGTGCTGGGCGGGCACCTGCCTGGAGTCCTCGTGCACGGACGGCGTGAAGAACGCCGGTGAGCAGGACATCGACTGCGGTGGCGGATGCGCGCCGTGCCCGTGAGCCGGCGCTCTGCGGGGGCGCGGCGAGCGCCGCGACCTCAGCCAGGCCACCAAGCTGACCAGCGCGACGATGCCCCCCGAGCGGGAGAGCGATGAGCCCCGCCGCGCCGCAGTTCAGCAATGTCGAGAAGGTCTCCGCCAGCAGTCGCGCCGCTCAGCCCGCTCCGCTCTCGCCGCAATCGCTTCCTCTTTAGTCGCGATGGCGACAGGTAACGGGCGTCACCGGCATGGTCACGATGCCCTTGGCTGGGTGATTACGGCCGGCTGCCCGCCGTGGAGCTCCGTACCCGCTCGTCACCCGCCCGGCCCGCTCCCGGTGGTCCGCCTACACCCGGCCGCGCGGCCATCCACCCCTGTTGAAATTTATCAGGTCACACGCAGGGCACACGTAAAAGAAGACACGGCTCTCGCCGTGTCTTCTTCCTGGAGGCGCCGGGAATTGAACCCGGAGACGAATCTGCGGGGCAGATGCGCGAGAGATACGGCGATCGCCGCGTCGGACGCGTCGGACGCGTCGGAGCGGTGTCAGAGCCCATTGAGGGCTCGATTCCTCTCGTATACCGGAGTGCCCTCTCGTGGAGCCCCGTGCCCCGGAGTCGGGGCACACGCAGGTCACACGGCGTGGCGAACCCGGGGGGCTGCGCGTAACGGGGGCCGGAGCCGCTATCCATTCCGTTTTGGACGTATCAAACCGGCGAGCTGACGGAAGGGTGCAGGGCACGGCCTAGGACCGGTCGCGCTCGGCCCGGGGTCCGAAGACCGCGCGGCGTAATGTGTCCTGGGCCACCTGTTGACGCCGTCCGTCTCCTGGGTGATCGAACGCGCGCATTCGGACCGGGAGGAGAACATGGGGTACGGCTTGAACCTGAAGGCGGGCGCGCTCGTGCTGTGCGGCGGGCTCGCGATGGTGCTCGCGTCGGCGTGTGACTTGTCTTACACCTGCCAGACGGTGGAGCCAGGAAGCGCGGATGATGGAATTCCGACAGAATCTGTGGGAGCGGGAGATTTCCTCAGGGATGGCGAAGAAGGCGAGGGAGGGGGCGAAGAAGTGGGCAGCGACTCATTCGAGCTGATGGCAGGATGCGCCCCGGTCACTAGGTGCAGCGAATACTTCGAATATTGTCAGGCCAAAGGGCGACCTTGTACGCGCATAACGACAAGTGGCTACACGTTCTGTCGCGACTGCCTTGACTACTGCCTTCGTAATGAACCGTATGAATCCAGTGAGTGCTATCGCTGTGGATATCGCTAGTGCGACACATGTGGTGTTTGAGTCTCGTGTGGCGGACCGCATTTCGTCGTTAGGCGCCACCAACGCGGTCGTTGACTCCGACTGCCTTCTTGTTGGGCCGTCCCGCATGGACACGTCAGAGCATGTTCTTGCGCGTCAGGCTTGGTGGGGCTCTTTCGTCGACCCCATCGGTGCTGATAATAACATAGGCCTCGTGGTTGTCGTGTGGGTTTCGTCCACAAATCTGCGCGAGCGCGTGGGTCTCTGGAGAGTCTGCGGTAGGCTGCACGAGTGTGGCATCCGGCGTAAGGACATCGTTGTCGTCGAGCTGGACCCGCCATTCCGCGGGCAGGATACGCACGAATCTGCCGTGCCGACGTGGTGCTCCGCCTCCGAGTTGGGTACCCTCCCGGCGCGGCTCAGTGAAGCGCGCCCCTGGCCGTACGAACGCTACCGGCGTGCCGTCCGCCTCTGGAGCCAGTACACCGCAGCGGACCCGAGGCCGCTCGCGCAGGATTGCGCGCGTGGTCTCGAAGGCTTTCCAGAGCTCGCTCCCTTATGGGCATTCCTCTCCTCCTTTTTTCCAAGGAAGACTTCGGACGGAGCCCTGCTTCTCAGCCGATTCGACGAGCTACTCATGACCGTCCTGTCGGCAGAATGGCAGACTCCTTCCGCGATGGTTGGTCGCGACTTGCGATCTGGAATGGATTTATGGCGGATGCTCTCCTGCACAGGCGACCTGTTCCTCCCACGACGGCTAGAGCATTGGGCGGACCACGATGCAAGCGCCGTCGTGGAGCGTGCGCCTGGACCGAAGCCCCCTAACGCTGGTTACCCGATGCTCTCGGAGGTGTATCGCCTCACCGAACGCGGGATGCGGCTCCGAGACAAGGGACTCGATCAGCTCACAGATGCGCCAAACCTGCCCATCGCCGGTACCGAAGCGTACTCGGCTTCGGCTCCCTGGGTGCTGCTCGAAGATGGGCGACTCGCTCGGCTGTGAGGGCCAGCCTTGGGTATGGAGCCGGCCTGCGCCGTCTTGCCTGGGGTACAGGCTGAGGCCTCCGGCCCGCGGCAGCGCGGGAGCGCGTCCTCGCCAGCACCGACCTTGCCGTGCTGGACCGCTGGAGCCGTCGAAGCGCCGTCATCAGCGACACTACTCTGGTAACGACTAGGTTTCGCAACGTATCGGTTGTGCCGCTGCGATCTTGACGAGGGATAGGTCAGGGAGAGCGTCGGGAGCAGGTCTGATGAATATTGAAGATTTGCTGGTTGATTTCTATAGCGGAGCGCATGCGGTCGATAAGGAAGTGACACGTCGCCGCCGGGCGAGTAGGTCAATGACACCGAGGCGGCGGCAGCCTCGCCGAGCTCGTTCCCTCGGTGATCGCTCCGTGGTGGCCCGTGGCTCGCTTGGGCGGCGCACATGCGAACACATTATCTCGCCTCCGCAATGCTGCTCTCCCTCTCGTGTGCGCTCTGTGCTGCATCGTGCGCCCTGAGCCCGGAAGCGACGTGGGAGACGGACGCCGACATCGACGCCTGGATCGCTTCCTCGTCGGAGAGCGGCAGGATGCCGTCGTGATCGAACGCGCGCGCGATGCTGTCGAGCTGGCTGCTGAACGCCCCGATACACCGGTCGGCGCCGCGATCGATCTCCATCATGGTGGCGTCGGTGCTACCGAGCGCCTCGAGGGACTCCGTGGCTGCGAGGACCGACTGGATCGCGGCCTCTACCTTGGCGGCGAGCTTGATCTTCTTCGATTTCAGCGCCTCCCGGTGGGCGGCGAGCTTGGTCCCTGCGACGATACACCCGGTCGGCGGGAGCCGGCGGGCGAGAAAGGCGGCTTTTCCCATGAGGCCTTGCTATCGCGGCCTCAGCGGCACGGCCAGGCGATGGCCGGATTCCGGCGCACCGCGGCGGCGGTCCCCCCACCGGGCGAAACATGTCGGCGGCGGTCCTCCCACCGGGCGAAACATGTCGGCGGCGGTCCTCCCACCGGGCGAAACATGTCGGCGGCGGTCCCCCCCACCGGGCGGAACATGTCGGTGGCGGTCGCCGACGCCGCCGGCGCGCCGGCTGGCAGGCCGCTACCCCCTCGCGTACTCCGGCAACACCACCCTGCGCGGCAGCTGATGGCTTCGGTCGATCATCTGCGCGTAGGCCTCGACCGGAGCCGCCGAGTACTTCCTGGCGTACTCGAGGAGCGAGTCGGACCAGGCGTAGAAGAGCTCGAACACGCGGTCTACCACCGCCTTCGCCTCTGCTCGCTGCTCCTCCGTGAGCGCCGGCAGGCTCGCCTTGATCTTCCCCTCGGACTTGATGTGGTGGGCAGTCTCCGCCTTGTAGTGCTTCGTGCCGAAGAACTCGCACTCGACGCCGTTCTCGAGCGCGATGCCGCGGCAGTGCTTGAAGATCGTCACGGATACGGCCTCGATCGACTCGACCATCGCGAAGACGCCGAAGGACGGCGACCTCGCCGCGATGGCGGTGAACTCCAGACAGAGCTGCCGGGATACCCTCATGTCCGGGCTCCAGAGGACGCGGGTCGAGTCGGCCAGGGCGAGCTTCGTATTGACGCCGAGCTTGTCCAGGTCATCGAGCATCCACATCCAGTGGAGGTCCTCCTCGTACGTGTTGATGTTCAGCATCCGCTGCAGCGGATCGTCGAGCCTCTCCTTCGACTCGTTGCGGATGACGTGCTTGTTCAGGTCATTGTAGGCCATGATGAACGGGATGGTGCACGGGGCCCACGCGAGCCGCTCCCTCCCGGAGAGACGCTGATTGTCGAGCAGCTCCGTGAAGACCGCGATGTTTTCTTACGGTATCGGTGGCGAGCGGGCTGTCCAGCCATGTCGCGTCGATGGCGAGCGGGTGGCCCATTGATCCGCCAGACGGATGACGCCTTTCGGACATCGCGACGTCACACCGGAGGGAAGCGCGGTCGCTCCTCTCGCCACGAGATTGGGTTTGTGCGACAGGGCAGCTCCGCACGGCGCCGGTGTCGGCCGCTGTGCCACCATTGGGCGGGCTGAGCGGCGACGGCGCCCCTGGCGCGCTTACCGGACAAAGACTCGAGTTGCCTTGGGAGAACCTTGCACGCCGTGAGTCCCGCGGTCCACCGCGAGCTCTCTCCTCGCAGGTCGCCTCGCGCGCACGCTACGCCGCGGCGGAGACCGCCTTCTTCCCGTTCCGCGGCGCCGCGGCGGAGCGCTGCGGCTTCTGCGGCGTCTCGCCCGCCGGCGCGGCGGAGACGGCGCGGACGAGCGCGGCGGCGATGGCCGCCGTCATCCGCGCCGTCGGCAGCCGCGGCGTGAAGGCGAGCACGCGCTCGGTGGGGCGACGGCCGCGCGAGGACCGGCCGCTCCGCGCGAGCCGCTCGACCGCACGCTCGCACGGCGAGCCCGGCGCGACGCGCAGGAGGATCTCGGGCAGCGCGATGGCGCCGCCGGCGCCGGGCGCGTAGACGACGCCGACCTCGATCGACACGAAGCCGGGGAGCGCGGCGCGCGGCGCGAGGCCGAGCCGGAGCTCGTCGGCGTCGGGGCTGCCCTCCGGGAGGCGGAGGCGGCCGACGATACGGAGCTCGGGCGTCGCGGGCGCCTTCGACGCACGGCGCTCCGCGTCCGCGGGCGCCTTCGACGCACGGCGCTCCGCGTCCGCGGGCGCCTTCGACGCACGGCGCTCCGCGTCCGCGGTCGCCTTGCCGCGGCCCGCCGACTTCGCGGACCGCTCGTGCACGCGCCGCACGCGCCGCGCGACGTCGCGCAGGAAGGCGACCGGGCCAGCCGCCGGATCGGGCGGGAGCTCGGCAAGACGGCCGGTGCAGAAGATCGCGAGCAGCGCCGTCGCGTCCAGCGCGAGCAGGTGGGCGTGGTACGGCGAGGCGCCGTGCGCGGCGTAGACGCCGGCGCCGAGCGCGGCGAGCAGGGCGGCGAAGAGCGCCTTGCCGGCGCGCGTCGAGACGTCGAGGTAGACGCCGCGCACCCGCGGCGGCTCGCGGAACGCCTCGGCCTCGGCGACGGGGAGCCACTTGCCCGGGCGCCGCAGGGCCCCGCCGGCGCGCTCGGTGCGGGGCGTGCGGTGCGCGGCGAGCGCGGTCGCCGCGGCCACGAGCGCGGCGCCGGCCGTGCCGTCCTTCAGCAAGAGCTGCAGGGCGACGCCCGCGACGAGCGCGAGGCCCGCGAGGGCGGCGCGCGGCGCGAGCGGGATCGGCACGAGCGGCCGCGGCGCGACGCCGGCGGCGCGCGCGAGGCGCTCGTGCTCGCGCGCCTTGAGCGCGACGAGGGCGCTGTAGAGCGCGAAGAGGAGCGCGCCCGCGGCGAGGTACAGGGTGCGGCCGCGATCGCGGCTCGAGGCCGCGGCGTCCGCGAGGCGGCCGAGGGCGTCGGCGCCCGGCGGCGCGGCGGCGGACGCGGGCTGGAACGCGCGCGCGTCGGCGCGGATCGCCCAGCGGAGCGGATCGCCCTTCGGGGCGTACGGGCGGAGCAGCTCGAGCTCGTCCCTGTCGAGCGCGCGGCGGAGCGTCGACAGCGTCGTCGGCGGCGCGAGCGCGCCGTCCGCCGACGCCTCGCCGGCTTCGTCGGTACGCGCCTCGTCGACGCGCGCCTCGTCGACGCGCGGCGCGTCGGGCGCCGCCGGGAGCTCGACGATGAGCCGCGCGGCGTCGTAGCCGTCGTCCCAGAGGGGGCCGGCCCACGAGACGCGCGCGCTGGGGCCGTCCTGCGCGATGAGCCCGCGCTTCATGAGGTCGGTGCGGTAGCGGAAGAAGAGCACGAAGACGCCGCGGCTCAGGCCCTTGCCGTCGATGCGGGCCCGCAGCGACGGCAGGGGGCGCGAGCCGTCCTCGCGCGGGCGGCCGTCGGGCGGCAGGAGCTCCATGGCGACCGGCGTCGCGGACGCGAGCGAGCTCGCCTCCGCGGCCTTGAGGGGCACGGCGTAGCTGCCCGGCTCGAGCTGGGCGTCCGGATCGACGCCCTGGATGTCGAGCGCGCGGAGCGGGCCGCCCGAGACCTTCAGCGTGACCTTGTGCTCGACCCTGGCGACGCCGGCCCGGTCGATCGCGAGCCGCACGTCGTCTCCGGCGACGTGCACCTCGACCCACGCGCGCGCGGGACGAGCGAGCGCGATCGACACGAGCACCGCGAGCAAAGGGAGCAGCGCCGGCCCGGGGCGGCGGGCGATGCGAGGGGGCATGGTGCAGACGTCCCACGGCGCACGGCGCAGGGCCAAGTTCTGGGGGCGGGGAGGATGGCGGCGGGCAGGGCGGGGTGGCCGTGGATCAGAACACGACGCCGAGCGAGAGCGAGCCGAGCAGCTTGATTTTTCCCGCCTTGTCGTAGAACTCGACGTACTCGTTGCCCGCCGCGACCCTCACCGGATCGGCCAGCGCGACGCCGAGGCCGATCCCGCCGGACATGGCGAACCCGCCGTCGCGGCCGAACACGTTGGTGCTCCCGAGCATGCCGCCGACAACGACGCTGCTCACGTCGCCCACGCCCGGTTTGACGGTCGGGAACCTGGAGGTGAGGGTCGCCTCGAACGACTCGTACCCGAGGCGCCCCTTGATCCAGAACCCCCGCAGCGGCTTGCCCTCCACGTAGACGCCGACGTCGGCTGAGAACGCGAAGCCCGTCGTGTCGAGCTGCTCATCCATGAGCGAGCCCCAGATCCAGGCCGGAGAGATGCCGACGGTGAGCGGTCCGACGACGACGAGCTCGCCCTCGAAGGTCATCCTCCCGAGCAGCAGCTCGAAGGGGTTGTAGCGGACCGACCAGCGGCAGCAGGCCGACTCGGGCGGCTTGGGCGGCGGCGGCGGTCCCTCCGGCAGGGCGTAGGTCTGACCGTAGCCCTGCTGCGGGTAGCCTTGCTGCGGGTAACCCTGCTGCGGGTAGCCTTGTTGAGCGCCCTGCTGGGGATACCCCTGCTGAGCGCCCTGCTGGGGATATCCTTGCTGGGGATACCCCTGCTGAGCGCCTTGCTGAGGGTACCCCTGCTGAGGGTATCCTTGCTGAGGATATCCCTGCTGAGCGCCCTGCTGGGGATATCCTTGCTGAGGGTACCCCTGCTGCGTGCCCTGCTGCGGATACCCTTGCTGAGGGTACCCCTGCTGCGTGCCCTGCTGCGGATACCCTTGCTGAGGGTACCCCTGCTGAGCGCCCTGCTGCGGATACCCTTGCTGAGGATACCCCTGCTGAGCGCCCTGCTGCGGATACCCTTGCTGAGGATACCCCTGCTGAGCGCCCTGCTGCGGATACCCGGGCCGCGGCTGGGCAGCTCCGCCGGGCTGTCCCTGGCCTGGTGGGAGCGGCTGACCGGGCGCCTGCGCTGCCGCCGCGGGCGCGAAGAGGAGCGCGCAGAGGAGCGCGCCGCACGCGGTCGCGCGGGGCACCGTCCTGGCGAAGGGCGCGCGCGCGGAGCCCCGGCCCGTGTTGGAAGCGCAATCCATGCGATGGACTCTACCGAATCCCGCGCAGGCCGGCTACACGCGCGCTGCAACCCGTCGCTGCGCTCGCGTGCGCGATCTCCAGCCTGTAACCTCCCCGCCGATGCCGCCTTTTCCCGATTCCGTCACCTCCGCCGCCCCCGCGCCGGGCAGCGCTGCGTTCAGCGAGACCGCTGCCGGTCCAGACGCCGCGCGCCGGGCGGAGACATCGCCTGTCGAGCTCGAGCGCGCGCTCGCCGAGCTCGGCGATGCGGCGCTCGGGTTCGCGCGGATGCCGCCGGGCGAGAAGGCCGCGCTGCTCCGCTCGCTGCTCCCGGGCCTGCTCGCCGCGGCGCGGCCCGAGGTCGAGGCGTCGTGCGCCGCAAGGGGGCTCGACCCCGGCTCCGCCGCGAGCGGCGACGTGTGGCTCGCCGGGCCGTGCGCGACGATCGCGTACGTGCGCCGCCTGGCCGAGGCGCTCGAGGACATCGCCGCCCGCGGCCGCCCGCGGCTCGGCCGCGGCGCGGTGCACGCCCGCGCGGACGGCAGGATCGAGGTCGACGTGTTCCCGGCGGACCGCAAGGACGCCCTGCTCCACGGGCACCTCCACGCGCGGGTGCTGATGCAGCCCGGCGCGACGCCGGACTCCGTCCGGGAGGCGCAGGCGCGCTTCTACCAGCAACACGACCCCGAGGGCGGCGTCGCGCTCGTGCTCGACGCGGGCGGCGCCGCGGGCGCTCCCCTCCGGGACGCGCTCCACCAGCTGTTCGTCGAGGGGCGGGTCGCGGCGCTCGCGCTGGGCCCTCGCCACGCCGCCCTCGGCCCCCTCCTCGAGAGCGCGCTCGCGCCGCTGCTCGCGCGCGGGCTGCTCCGCCTCGTGCCCGGCGGCCCGGAGGCGGGCGCGGCCCTCGCGGGCCATCCGGCCGTGTCCGCGGTGCACCTCAGCGGCCCAACGTCCGCGCACGACGCCCTCGTCTGGGGGCCGCCAGGCCCGCTGTCAGCGCTCCGGCGGGCCGCGGGAGAGCCGCTGATCGACAAACCGATCACCTCGGTGCTCGGCGGCGTCAGCCCGGTCCTCGTGATGCCGTGGCTCTACGGCGAGGACGAGCTCTGGTTCCAGGTGAGGAGCCTCGCGAGCCAGGTCGTGCGCAGCGCCTCGTCAGGGGGCCAGGAGGCCACGGCGCTCGTGCTGCCGCGGGGGTTCGTGCAGCGGCCTCTGCTCCTCCGGATGCTCCGCCGCGCGCTCGCCGGCGTGCCGCTGCGGCGCGGAGGCCCGGCCGGCGCCCCGCCCGCCGAGGCCGAGGCGCGGCGCGACGCCCTGGCGGCCGGCCGCGCGCCGCTCGAGGACGCGCGCCTCGAGGGCTCCGCCGACGCGCCGCTGCCACCCGGGGTCGTGCGCCTCGGCGCGCCCGGGCCGGGCGAGCTCCCGTGGACGTGGCTCACCGGGCTCTCCGAGGCCGACGCCGGCGAGGCCCTGCGCGACGTCGAGGCGCTCTCTTACGCCCTCGCCATCGTCGAGGTCGGGACGAGCGATCCGGTCGAGTTCCTGGAGACGGCGACGCGCCTCTGCAACGACCACCTCCCCGGCACCCTGAGCGCGTCGATCGTGGCGCACCCGATCAGCGAGGAGAACCCCGCCGTGGGCGCCGCGCTCGATCGCGCCCTGCTCGAGCTCCGGTACGGCGTGATCGCGGTGAACCAGGCGCCGGCTGCCGTGCACGCCGCCGCCGCGCCGCCCTGGGGCGGCCATCCGAGCGCGACGCTCGCCGACGTCCAGAGCGGGCTCGGCTTCGTCCACAACCCGGCGATGCTCGGTCAAATCGAGAAGACCATCGCTCGCGCCCCGCTCACCACCTTCCCGCGGCCGCCCAGCTTCTGCGACCACCGGCGCGCCCACGTCGTGGGGGAGCGGCTCGCGGCCTGCGCGGCGGATCCAGGGTGGGGCGCCGTCGCGCGCGTCATGGCGGCGGCGCTGCGGGGGTGACCCCGGCCGCCGCCACAACGCGCGGGCACGCCCGACTACGAGGAGCGCTCCGGCAGGGACGCGCGGAAATCCTTCAGCTTCTGCAGGATGTCGTGGAGCGCGTTCCGCGAGGTCTCGGAGACGTCCCCCGCCAGCTTCTCGGCGTCGAGGATCGTGGGCTCCAGCTTGCTCCAGGCGTCCTTCGCCTCCATGCCGGCCAGGTGCAGCCGCACCCGGATCTCGTCGCGCAGCGTCTGCAGCGACGTCAGGCTGTTCTGCAGCTCGTTCTTCAGATCGGACGTGATGTTGCTCATTCCTGCCTCCCTTTTCTATGAGGTGTGGTGGTCCGAGCGAGAATGCATTGGCCGCGCCAGGTGGTGTGCTTCGACGCGGCGCGCGACGCCGGCGCGTGCTCGCGGGAGACGAACCCATCAATCCGCGAGTTATCCGCAGCGACCGTGGGTCCCCGGGTGTGGCGAAATGGCGCCTCCGGTGCCCTTTCGCCCCGCTCGACCGGCCGTCACGCCACGACAGCAGCTCAGGTCAGCGGCTCTTTCATGTGGATGAGCCCGTCGTGATCCGCATAAACGAATCCGCCTGGAACATAGGTTATCCCGCCGAACGTCACCGGGATGTCGCGCTCTCCCGCGCCCTGCTTGCCGCTCTTTCGCGGGTGGGTCGCGAGCGCCTTCACGCCGATCGGGATGCCGGCGATCGCCTCCGTGTCGCGAACGCAGCCATACACGACCAGGCCGGCCCAGCCGTTCTGGTGGGCGATGGCGGCGAGGTTGTCGCCGAGCAGCGCGCAGCGGAGGGAGCCGCCGCCGTCCACGACCAGCACCCGCCCTTCGCCCGGCCCTTCGAGCGTCTTGCGGACGAGCACGTTGTCCTCGTGGACCTTGACCGTGACGACGCGCCCGTGAAAGAGGCGGGCCCCGCCGTAGTCGCGGAAGATCGGATCGGAGACGAGGACGGCCTCCGGGTGCTCATCGCACAGGTCGGTGGTTCGGTAAGTGATCTCTCGAGTCATCGGGACTCCTTGGCAGGTTTCGGCGGCGCGCGCCTCACGCCCGCGTCCGCCAGGGCCGCCGCGTCGACGCCGTTGCGGGCGAGCCAGCGCCGCAGCTGGCTGCGGTGCATCCCGAGCGCGCGGGCCGCGCGCGTGATGTTCCCCTGCTCGCGCCGCAGCACCGCCTCGATCGCGACCCGCCGCAGGTCGGCCGGCGCCTGCGGGCGCTCCGGGACGTCGGTGATGTCGAGGCCTGCGGTCGGCGAGAGATCCGGCGCCTCCACCGCCGCGCGCCCGGCCGCGACCGCCGACAGGCCCGCCTGCCGCACCTCGCGCAGCAGCTCCCGCACGTTGCCCGGCCACGGGCGCACCGCGCACGCCTCCAGGAACAGGGCCGTCGGCGTGAGCCCCGCGCCGCTGCGCTGGAGCTCCGCCGCGACGAACCAGGGCAGCTCCTCGATGCGCTCGATCAGGGGCGGGATCCGCACCTCGGGCCGGCCGATCCGGTAATACAGGTCCTGCCGGAAGCGGCGGCCGGCGACCTCGGCCTGCAGATCCCGCAGCGTGGCCGCGCAGATGCGGATGTCCACCTTGCGCGGGCGCGTGTCGCCGAGCGCGACCACCTCGCGCATCTCCAGGACGCGGAGCAGCTTCGGCTGGACCGCCGGCTCGAGCTCCGCGATCTCGTCGAGGAACAACGTGCCGCCGTGCGCCGCCTGCACATAGCCCTCCGCGTCGGCGGTCGCGTCCGAGTACGCCCCGCGGCGCGCCCCGAAGAACAGCCGCTCGGCCAGGCCCTCCGGGACGGCGGCGCAGTTCACGGCCACGAAGGGGCCGCCGCGCCCGGTCGCCGCGTGGAAGGCGCGCGCCGCGAGCTCCTTGCCCGCGCCGCTCGGCCCGGTGAGCAGCAGCGTGTCGCCCCGCACCCCGGCCCGGATCACCTTCTCGCGCACGTGCCGCAACGTCGGGCCGACCAGGCCGTCCTCGTGCTCCAGCACGCCGCCCCGCTGGAACAGCGCGATGTCGGCGGCGAAGCGGAGCAGCGTGTTCCCGAGCCGGAGCACGCGCGGCAGCGACGAGAAGACATGATGCTGGACGCGCTTGCCGTCGACGAAGGTGCCGTTCCTGCTCCCGAGATCGCGGACCTCGATGCCCTGACCCGAGAGCGCCACCCGGACGTGCCGGCGCGACACCTGATCGTCCTCGAGGACCACGAGATCCTCCGCCGGCGCGCGCCCGAGCTCCACCGCGCCTTTCCGGAGAGAGATCGGCGCGCAGGCGGGCTGTCCACGCGTGAAGATGACGACCAGACCCGGTACCGGCGGCTCCGAGACGACCCGCACCGCGTCGTCGGCCTTCCCCGTCTGATCGTCGGCTATCACACCAAAGGCATACATGATCCCCGGGCGTCCCAGAAGGGAGCAGGTGTTCACCCGGGGTGGGCGCGGGCGGGGGCGGTCAGTAGCGCGGCACGGTGGGATCGACGCTGTGCGACCAGGCGTCGATGCCGCCCTGGAGGTTGTAGACGTCCTTGAACCCCTTCGCGAGGTAGTGCTCTGCGGCCGCCTGGCTGCGCCCGCCGTGGTGGCAGTGGAAGACGAGCCGCGTGTCCTTGTCGAGCCCCTCCAGGTACCGCTGCCCCTCCGCGTCGAGGTGCCGCGCCCTGTCGATCGCGGCGATCGCGCGCTCCTGCACGGTCCGCACGTCGAAGAGCTCCACCGCCTCGCCCCGGTCCAGCATCTCCTTGAGCGCGGCGGGCGAGAGCTGCTTCACCTTCGGCGGCTCGTTCGGGCTCTCCAGCTTGAAGCCGCCGCCCGAGGGGCCCTCCACGAAATCGATCGACAGCCCGTCGGCGCGCCGCGCGCTCGTGCGGTCGAGGAGGAACACGAGCCCGCCGGCCTGGACCTCGACGTCGCCCGCCTGCCGCGGGCCGAAGTAGAGGCCGTAGCTGTACGAGGGGTCGATCTCGATGTGCACGAAGTCGGCGTCGGACTCCCGCGCGGCCGCGAACGCGGCGGCGGCGGCCTGGCTCACGCGCAGCGAGGGCACCTTCGCCGCCTCCTGCACGACCCCGAGCGTCTTCACGAGCTCCCCGGTCGCGTGCAGCTCCTTCACGATGTCGCAGCCGCCCACGAACTCGCCCCGGACGTAGAGCTGCGGGATCGTGGGCCAGCTCGAGAACTCCTTGATGCCGTCGCGCAGCTGGGGATCCGAGAGGACGTCCACGGTCTGGTACTCGGGCAGGAGCTCGTCGAGGATGCCCACCACCGTGGCGGAGAAACCGCACTGCGGCATGGTGCGCGTCCCCTTCATGAACAGGACGACGTCGCTGTCGCGGATCATCGCCGCGATCCTGGCGCGCATGGGCTCGCTGAGGCTCATTCTCGTTCTCTCCTGCGGGCGTGGAAGCGCGGTGGGCTCCCGCGCGCGTCCGCGGGCCTTCGCTAGCATGGGCAGCCCACGGCAGCGAGCGCCCTCGCGGGCCTGCGCTCGCCCGGATCCGCCGCGGCCGGAGCGCCCGCCCGAGCGGCGCCTCAACGCCGCCTCAACGCCCGAGCAGCAGCCCGAGGATCGTCGCGACCGCCGCGAGCGCAGCGAGCACGACGGGCGTGCTGAGCTGCGCGCCGAGCGCGCGCACGCCCGCCGTGGAGGAGCGCGCGAGCGCGTCCGCGGGGGGCGGCGCGACGCGGCGCACGCCAGGGGACGCCGCGCTGTCCGCGCGGAGCTCGACGAGCAGCTGATCGAGCGGGGCGTGCTCGCCGAAGGGGCGCACGAGGCGGAGCGTCACGCCGTCCGCGAGATCGGCGGGCAGCCGGAGCCGCAGCGTGCGCGCGGCGGCGTCGGCCGGGGTGCGGTGGGCGCCGCTCCGGGCGCAGCCGTCGCAGCCGCCGCCGTCGCAGCGATCGCACGAGACGCGGGGGGGCACGGTGATCTCGATGTCCGCGCCGTCGCGCGCCCACGCCGCCGGCACCGCGATCGAGAGGCGGCCCCGCGACCCGCTCGAGGCGTCGAGTCCCTCGCGATCGACCAGCTGCCCGAGCTCGGCTCTGCCCATGGACCCTGTCGTGCCGCAGCCGCGCGCCGGCGCCAAGGGCCGGCGCCGGGCGCGCCGCGCCCTCACCGCGGCGGCGCGTCGCGCAGCGCGCCGCCCCGCTCCGCCTGCGCCCGGCCGGCGCGCAGGACGCCCACGGCCGAGAGCAGGCACGTCACCATGAGGAGCAGGCCGCCGAGCGACCCGGGGCGTGTGCTCTCCATGAGCCCGATCACGAACGTGCGCGCGAGCTGCACGTCCGGCACTTTCCCTTGATCGTCGGGGAATGGTCGGGCAGGGGAGCAACCGGGCCGCGCCCTCGCTGCCCGCGGGAGCAGCGAGGGCGCGGCGCGTGATCCCGTGATCAGCGGAGGTCGACCACGTCGAGGCCGTAGTGCCCGAGGGCGCAGAGCGCGCGGTCGCCGGCGAGCGTCACCTGGTGGGCGTACGACGAGAGCTCGCCCTTCCGCTCGAACGTCAGCTCGTCGAGATCCGCCGCGTCGAGGACGGCGATCGCGGGCGGGTTGTACGTGGAGAGGATGAGGCGCGTCCCGTCCGCGAGGAGCGGCTGGCCCTGGCCGATTTCCGCGCTGGTCTGCGTCGCGACGCGGATGCGGCCCTCCGCGAGCCCGCCGGCCACGAGGAGCCCGGGCCCATACGAGGCGACGCCGTCACCCTCGGCCACGCCCCAGCCGCTGCCGTAGGTGTACATGAAGGCGCGGCCGTCGCCGATGAACGCCTGCGAGATCGCCACGGCGTCGGCGATCGGGCTCTCGTCGCGGAGGCGCGCGGTCGTGTCGCCGACGTCGACGAGCTTGAGCGTGCGGTGCGTCCCCACGCAGCGGCCCGGCCCCGACCAGTCCTCGCCGTTCACCGGCACGAACTGGGCGTCATAGGGGAACGAGCTGTAACACGCCTCGTAGCTCGTCGCCTCGAACTCGACCGTCTCGTAATCCATCGAGAGCAGCCGGCTCGAGCCGGAGTCGAAGGTGAGCAGCGAGCCGGGGATGTTGACCGGCGCCCGCACCACCGGCGAGGACGGGTCCGAGACGTCGATGCGGTCGAAGTAGAAGCGCGCCCGGGAGGGGTCGTCGGGCAGCGGCACCCAGTGCGAGGTGAGCACGGTCGTGCCGTCGAGCTGGAGACCCGTGTGGCCGGCGCCCTCGGGCAGGGCGACCGAGCGGTGCGCCGGGCTCCGCGGGTTGGACAGGTCGATGATCTCGAGCGACGCCTCGTGCGAAAGCGGCCCGACGCTGCCGTCGTCGTAATAGTAGTACTCGTCGGTGGCGGAGCGGAGGACGATGGTGCTGCCCGCCTGGACCACCGAGTCGCCGGCGCCGACGACGCGGCCGTAGTACCCGTAGTAGTAGAGCGCGTTGCCGCCGATCGGCAGCTCCTTCTGGCTCGCGATGCGGGGGTTCGCCGGGTCCCTGAGGTCGATGACCGCGACACGTGTCTTCGTCCACTCGGACGAGGGCCAGAGCACGTAGACGTACTGCCCGTGCGCGAAGAGGCGCGCGTTGCCGAGGCCGCTGCCGTAGCAGCTCCCCGGCTCCTCGGCGGACAACGTCGAGAGGTCGAACTGGCTGATCGGCTCGGCGCGCGTGGGATCCGCGGCGGACACGATCTCGAGCTCTGCGCTGCTGGTCCACCAGTCCGCGCTCAGGCGGACCACGAGGTCGCCGGTCACGACGGTGTTGTTGACGATCGTGGCGAGGGCGAGATCGGCGACCTCGGCCGGCGCGTCGCGGTCGCTGATGGTGAAGGTCGCGACCTCCTCGTCGGAGACGGCGAAGAGCCGCTCGTCGTGGACGAAGGCGCGCCGCGCCTGGCCGCGCGCGGACGCGGCGCCGCGCTTCGTGAGCGTGCCGCCCGCGAGGTCGAAGTCGATGAGCTGGATACCGCTCGTGTACGAGCCGCAGCCGTACGTGTCGTCGGTGTACTCCCAGCCGCTGTACGGCACGAGGATGGTCCCGAGGTCGTCCAGGATGGTGAACGCCTTGTGGATGCGGTCCTGATCCTCGGCGAAGCTCGCCCAGTCGCCGCCGAAGTGGACGCGCTCCAGCATCGTGGGGTGCGCGAGATCGGAGACGTCGAAGAGCGAGACGTGGAGCGCGCCTCCCGCGGCGGTGTTGTCGAACCCGAGCGCGAGCAGGCGGTCGCCGCGCGGCTCCATGTGATAGACCCAGCCGGGCATCTCGAGCTCGCCGAGCTGGGCGGGATTGGCAGGGTCGCTGAGGTCGATGGTGAACAGCGGGTCGGTCTGCTCCGCGGTGATCGCGTAGGCCTTCGCGCCGTCGAAGCGGACGGAGCGCAGCGTCTCGGGCCGGGGCAGCACGAGCTCGGTGTAGCCGAGGGGCGTGATCTCCTCCGATGACGTGACGGCGAACGTCTGGACGCCGGGCAGCGCGTCGGTCCGCCAGATGCCAGGCTGGCTGATGACGCGGAGGACGCCCTCGTGCTCGTCCATCTGCCAGCGGCTCTGGATCTGGCCGACGGCCTCGACGACCGCGCCCTCCTCGAGGTCGCCGTCCGGGTCGGAGATGTCGATGACCTGGATGGTGGAGTGTCCCTCGTCGGTCCCGTTCCACTCGATGCCGGCGACATACATGCGGTCCTGGGTGACGCTCACGCTGCGGCGCCACCCGTAGCTGTTGGCGTCCGGGTCGCCGTAGCTCAGCTGATCGACGACCTGGATGTCGGCGGGGTCGCCGACGGCCAGGGAGGTGATGGTGGTGTTCGGCGCGCTGGCGCACCCCCAGCAGGCGCCGTTCTCGAAGGTGACCGCATAGAGCACGTCGCCCACGACGCGCGAGTCGGAGATGGATCCCGGCAGGTCGAACGAGCCGATCTTCCGGATGTCGGACGGCTCGGAGACGTCGAGCGCCTCGATGCGGCTCGTCTGCACGTAGGTGTAGCTGCCGCTGTCGGCGTCGTAGAGGTACGACCCCCACGACGAGAACATGGCGTAGACGACGCCGTCGCGCAGGTACATCTCGAACGGCATCCCGGTCGCCTGGTAGCGCCCGAGGAGGTTCAGCCGGTCGCGCCGGGAGATATCGATGATGCTGAGCCCCGAGTACTGCGAGAGCGCGTAGAGCTTGCCGCCGTGGACCTGGATGATGTCGGCCTCGGTGATGGCGCGCTCCGCCTCGCCGCCGCCGTCGGCGTCCTGGGCGGGGTCGCCTCCCGTGCCGGCGCTGGCGCCGCCCGGCACGCCGGCGCCGTCGCCCTCCGCGGAGTCTCTCCCGGAGCCGCCGTTCGGATTGCCAGAGATGAAATCGGTCTGCCCAGGAGGCTGAGGGTCGTCGGGCTGAGAAGAGGACCCCGTCGTCGAGCCTATCTGGCAGCCGATGAGTCCGGCCGAAGCCGCGGACGTCGCGAGGACGAGCCAGCTGGCGCAAGTTCTCGATAGAAAGGTCATGGTCACCTCGTTGAGACGAGACACAGGGCGTCATGCCTGCGCTGGCGCGCGCTGGGATGACCCAGGCTCGTGCACGGCCATAAGCAAGGGCCAGGCCAGGCTGGTTCGCACGAAAACGCCGCGTATTTCGGCGAAGGGGGCGCCGGCTGTGCCAGAGTGTGCAGCCGCTGGAGGGATCGCGCTCTTGCCGTCACACGCAGCGTTTGCGGGGGGCCGCTGGCGGCTTTCGGCGGTGGGGTGAGCCCTCATGACACGGCGCACGGCTCCCTCCTGCCGTGGGGAGATGAGCGTTGCGGCGGGGCAGCGCGGAGGTTTGGCGGGTCGCGAGCGTCGGCCGACGGCGAAAGCTCCTGGCGCGGGAGGCCGGCGGGTGGCAACGTCGATCGTTTGAAAGGAGACTTAATGATGAATCTGCTCATCCAGCGTCATCGGATGGTGTTTGCGGCGCTCCTGCTCTTCGTCCCCGTGCTCACCGGCGCGAAGGGCAAGGGCTGTCAGGACTCGACGGGAGGCGGCGAGGCCGGTGCCGGCGGCGGCGAGGCCGGTACCGGCGGCGGCGGCGAGACCGCGCCGTGTGTGGTGACGGGCTGCAGCGGCCAGATCTGCGCCGACGAGGACATGGCCAGCACCTGCGAGTGGCGCGAGGAGTACGCGTGTTATGGCGAGCACGGCGTCTGCGAGCGCGGCGCGTCGGGCGAGTGCGGCTGGCGGCAGACGCCGGAGCTCGAGGCGTGCCTCGGCGGCGGCGAGCCCGCGCCGTGTGTGGTGACAGGCTGCAGCGGCCAGATCTGCGCCGACGAGCACGTCGTCACCACCTGCGAGTACCGGGAGGAGTACGCGTGTTACGCCGAGCACAGCGTCTGCGAGCGCGGCGCGTCGGGCGCGTGCGGCTGGCGGCAGACGCCGGAGCTCGACGCCTGCATCGAGGCGGCCTCGGACGACGGGACTCCGGTCAGCGGCTTCTGAATCCGGAACAGCGGCGGCGCGGCCACGACGGACGCCGAATGCGCCGTCGGCGGCTGCGGCGGTGATCTCTACTACAACCCCGATGTGAGCGACGGGATCTCGGCGCGCCGTCGCGCCGGCGCCGCGCCGTGGTGTCAACCGCGGCGCCACGCCCAGCGGGACGGCTCCCATATCCCCTCTTCCCCGCAGAGGACGGGATCCAGGAACTCGCTCACCCGTGAGCAGACCTCCGCGAGCGTGGGCCAGGGGAGGTCGTTCTCCTCCGCCATGTCCGCATAGGGGCGGACCCAGCTTGCGGGAGGCGCTGGCACCGCGGCCGGGACCGGGTGCGAGCCACGATGCGCGAAGGTGGCGTGGATGGGTCGCCGAAGTGCGCAGCGATGCGGGCCAGGAAGCGGTCGAAGATGCATCGCTGGCGGTGGCGGGCGATATCGCCCCAGCCGCAGTGGCCGCGCTTCGGATCCTCGCCTCCAGCGCCTGCTTGAACCGCTCTGGCGATGGATACCTGGGTGGCGTCATGCGGAGCGCGCCCTCGCGAGCCGGAGGTCCTGGACTTCGGCCTGGGTGATCATGCCGCGCTCGAGCGCCTCGGCGATCGCTTGCTCGATGATCTCCGGCGAGACGCCCTTCTCGATGCAGTCCCGGATCGTCCGCAGCGCCTTGGTGAACGGGATCGGGCAGAACCAGGTGATCTCGGAGGGGATGACCTCGGCGTGGTGGAGCACCGTGCCGCGGTCCAGGCGCGCGTTCGGCGGAGGCTCCCACCCCGGGGGGACCGTGACGTGGCGTCGGCTCGGCAGGATGTCGGAGAGCTGGTTGAGCGCGAGGGCGGTGTCGTGCGAGAAGACGCCTTGCGTCTCGGTCTGGAGCCACAGGATGACGAGGTCCTCGTGCTCCGACGGGGGGAACTGGAGCATGCGGAAGATGTCTCCACTGCAGCGCTCGACGCGCAGCTCGGTCTCTACCTGGGTGGCGGCGGCGAAACCTGCCTCGAACGCTTGGACAAGCGTGAAGTAGCCGGACTGCGTCGAGGCGAGGTCGTGGAGCCGATCGGCGGGCCGAGGCCAGTCGAGGAACTCCTCGATGATCCGCGCGTTCTCGAAGCGCAGCTCCGCAGGCTTGCCTGTCGCCCTGGCACGCTCGATGGCCTGGCGGACCATCGCGGCGACGCGCTCCTGGTCGACGAACGTCACCTTGACCCTGCCAAGCGGAATCTCCACGCCGAGCAGCGTGACCTTCGCGCCATCGCCTTGAAGCTCGAAGTGGCCTTCCGGGCCTGGCCAGTGCGCCGGCTTGTCAGCAGGAATATCGACCTCGAACGAATTCTCCAGGATGGTCTCCCGCTTCCCGTCCCGGCACGCACGGTGAAGCAGATCGATCGTGGCGATGTCCTCCTCGTTGATGCCTCGAGCGAGCGATACCGAGCCGAATACCGCGATGCGAGGCTCGATGAACGCGAGCTTGTCGAGGGCCTCGAGGCGGACGCGCGCCTGTTCGGCATGATAATGAAAATCGTCAGGGATCGGTGAGTCGGAGAGGAGCTGGCCTCCATCGATGGCGTAGACGCCGATGCGGCTGCCTGGGCGTGTCAGCGCGAGACTGAAAGCCGCTACCTCCCGTGCTTCGTGAACGGTGCTTCCGAAGCGGCGCGGCCAGAGCCTCAGCGTCGAGTCGCCACCTTCGATCAGAGCCACTTCAAGCGCGAACGGCAGGTGCTGGTGCTCGTTGCTCAGCACGCTTTCCTTGCGACCCTGCCTTGTGACGCGGAGGTCCACATAGGGCAGCGCCGCAGCACCCTCGGCGGAGCGGACTTCGACGCGCACAGGGATGCTTCCGTCAGGTGGTCTGGAGGTGACCTCGATACGCTCGACCTGTCCTCGAGCGCCGTAGAGCCTGCGGTGCCAGGCGGGCATCTCGATCTCTGGCGTCGCTGCTCCTCGAGAAACGACGCGGGTGCCACGATCGATCGCCTCCTGGAACGCGCTCCATGCCTCTTTCCCTCCGCCCTTTTCAGTGAACCTCAGCGTGATCGGTGAGCGCCTGGCGACGAGCGGCAGGCTCCGGTCGGCAATGACCCAGCGGAGCTGCTGCAGCCCCCGGTCGTCGGTGCCTTGCTCTGCCGGCACGGGCACGGTCACCGTCTTCCGCTCGCGCCACGATGCATCGCGGGCGTCGAGGGCCTCGATGATCGCCGGGATCGTCTGCCAGTACCCTGCCTGCCGCTCGACGTCCCAGACCAGGAGAACCACGAGCTCTGCCTGCTCCTCCCAGCGCTCGAGATCCTTCACCTCCAGCCGATAACGCAGCTCCTCCGGCCCTCGCTTCCGCTTGCGCCGCTCGGCATCCAGCACGCTCTTGAGCTGCACGCAGAACGACAGTCCCGTGGACGTACCTTGATCGAAGATCCGTACGCGGAGATCCTCTCCGAGATCGCGCTCGAAGCGATCCACGGGCCAGCGTACCTTCGCCAGCCGTCCCCGGAGCTGTGCCTCGCTCAGATCCTCCTGCTGCACTTGCTCGCTGTACCGCGGGCGGCGTGGTTTCCCAGACGTGCTCATGGGTTAATGCTCCCACCGGCCGGCTCTGGCGCCGGCCGACCTCGCGAGCCGATGTCCGCTCTCATCCACACCCAAATTCTACCACAGTGGTCACACCGGGCGCCGAAAGCGCCCACCGGCCCCGCCCGTGCGAGTTGCTCCAGGGGCCCAGCGCCTCGACGAGGCTTCCGCTCTCAGCGTCTCCATGCCGCGCTCACAGCGTCTCCATCCTGGACAGGCGCCGGATTTAAACCCGTGCGCGCGGACGCCCGCAGGCCGAGCCCCTACTCGCCCACCAGCCGCAGCCCCACCGGCAGCCCCTCGCCGAAGAAGGCCGCGCGCTCGGCCTCCTCGACGGCCACCACCTCGCGCACGGCGCGGACCCACGCCTCCGGCGCGCCCACCTTGACGAGCCGCCGCTCCACCTCGCCGCGGGTCCGGTCCGACACGTCGCGCGCCCGGTCGCCCGTCCGGCGCGCCAGCTGCACCGCCGCGGGCGCGGCGGACGGCAGGCCCTCCCACTTCTCGCGCAGGAGGTGGTCGAGCCACCGCTCCGCCGCCGCCGGCGAGACCACGTGGTGCACGCTCGCGTAGGTCGGGACGCGGGCGCCGAGGCGGCCGATCGCTGCCCAGAGCCGCGGGTCGCGATCGGTCCACGTGCGCTCCAGGATCCAGGCGCCGAGCTCGCTCCGCCGCCCCGCCGGCACGCGCTCCAGCGACGCGCACAGCTCGAGCAGATCGCCCAGCGCCTCCGGCTTCACCCCCTTCGGCTTCTTCAGCCGCTGCTCCGCCGGCGCGAGGAACGGATCCGCGAGGTCCCGGATCGCGACCTGCAGCGCCTCGTCGAGCCCGGCCGCGATGCGGCGCCAGGCGATCCAGAACTGCTGCCAGGACCGCGCCTCCTGCGGGAACGCGAGCCGCTCGGCGAAGAGCGGCGCGACCGCGGCGACGCGCGCCGGGTCGCCCGCGTCGCCGAAGCCCGGGCGGAGGCAGTAGCCCGCGAGCGACCAGAAGACGCGCTCGTGATCGGCCGAGCGCCGCCGCGATCGCGCGCTCGGGAGCAGCGTGTCGAGCAGCACCCGCGCGGTCTCCGTCGTCCAGGTGGCGCGCTCGCCGAGGACGCGCTCGAGCTCGCGGATGAGGTTCTTCACCTCCCGCGGCGCGACGTCGGGCCGCCCCTTCCCGAACACCCGCTCGATCGCCTCCCGCGCCTCGTCGAGGCGCTTGCCGCCCGGCGTCGCCGCGGCGCCGGCCCTCGCCACGGCCCGCTCTGCCGGATGGCCGGCCCTCGCCGCGCCCGCGGCCCCGCCCGGCGCGCCGCCCTCGGCCTCGTCACCCCGCGCGCTGCGGCCGTCCGCGCGCAGCTGGAAGGCAAGCCGGAAGCGGCGCGGCGCCGGGACTCCCACCTCGACGCAGGCGAGGTCGAGCGTGCCGATCGCGGTGAGCTCGCCCTCGATCTGGACGTGCACCTCGGCCTGCTTGCCGGCCGCGGCGCGCGCCGCGTCCCCGGCGTCGAACGCCACCGCCACCGGCGGGAGCGCCTCGAACCGGTCCTCCTCGAGGGGCACGAGGTCGCCCGCGCGATCGACGCGCGCGTCGTCCGACGCGAACAGGTCGAACCGCACCGGGCGGCCCACGACGAGCGCGAAGGTCCGCCCGACCGCCGCGTGCACGCTGCCCTCCTTCGCGCCGCGCGGCACGACGCAGACCCCGGGCCGCGGCCCCCCGCCCGCGGGCGGCTCGAGGCCGACGTAGTAGCCGCGCGCCGCGCCCCCCTCGATGCGCACCCCGCGGCCGGCGAGCGCGAGGCCGTAGGCGACCGCGCCCCGCGCGACCGCGAGGTCGGGGTCGGCGTACGGGAGCACGTCGAGCGGCGGGCCGCCCCAGCGCTCGATGACGTGGGCGAGGCGCTCGGCGACGCGCCGCGCGCGGAAGACGCCGCCGTTCAGGAGCAGCGCGGTCGGCCCGGGCGACTCGGGCGCGTGGCGCGCGAAGAACCACGCCACGTGCCGGGTGATCGCGACGTCGCGCTCGTAGGGCAGGCCGAACGCGACGAGCCCCCCCTTGCCGCGCTGCGGCCGCGCGCCCCGCGGCGCCTCGGGGAAGAAGCCGGAAAGCACGACGCGCTCGGCCTCCTCGCGGCCGAGGCGCGTCGTCAGCGCGCCGCCGACGAGCCGCGCGCCGCGGGAGAGCACCGTCACGGGCGCGTCGTCCGGCGGCGCGGCCTGCACGTCGGCGCGCGGCCCATCGGCGGCCTGCGCGTCGGCAGCGCCGGCGCCGCCGCTGCCGCCGAGCAGGCGCTCCTTGGCGGCGCGGCAGGCGAGCACGAGCTGCCCGAAGCGCGCCGGGTCGAGCCGCTCTCCGGCGCCGACGAGGCGCGGCTCGCAGAGGTGGGCGAGCGCGAGGTCCATGTTGTCGCCGCCGAGCAGCAGGTGGTGGCCGACCGCGACGCGCGAGACCTCGACGGGGGCGCCCGCGGCGCCGCGCGCCACCCGGATGAGCGACAGGTCCGTGGTGCCGCCGCCGACGTCGCAGACGAGCACGAGCGCCTCCCCGCCCGAGCGATCGAGCACGGCGCCGAGCCCCTCCGGGCCCGCGAGCCGCATGAAGTCGTAGAACGCCGCCTGCGGCTCCTCGAGCAGGCGCACCGAGAGGCCGGCGCGGCGGGCCGCCTCGACGGTGAGCTCGCGCGCGACCTGGTCGAACGACGCCGGCACGGTGAGCACGACCTCCTGCGCCGCGAGCGGGTGCCCCGGGAAGGCGTCGTCCCAGGTGCGCCGCACGTGGGCGAGGATCCGCGCGCTGGCGTCGAGCGGCGACACGCGCGGCGGCGCGCCGGCCCCTTCTTTCGCGTCGCCCCCGTCGTCCGCGTCCCCGGCGTCGTCCGCGCTGGGGTCCGCGCCGCGCGCCCCCCACGGCAGGATGGGCGCCGTGCGGTCGACGCCCGGGTGGCAGAGCCAGCTCTTCGCCGAGGCGACGAGCCGGCCGGGGACCTCGCCGCCGCGCCGGCGCGCGTGCTCGCCGATCGCGAACGGCGCGTCGCCGAACGGGTCGGCGGGCGCCTCGCCGGGGAGGGGCGCGTAGAGCAGCGAGGGCAGCAGCGGGCGCGCCTCGATCTCGGTGCCCGTCACGAGCTGCGGGATCGAGAAGACGCGGATCGCGTCCGGCGCGGCGTCGCGCTCGGCCCACGCCACGACGGTGTGGCTCGTGCCGAGGTCGATGCCGACGATCAGGCTCCGGTTCTTCGCCAGGGCGGACATGCGTGCGCGCAGCCAAGATACCGGATCGCCGCGGCGTGCACCCGCGGTGTCCCCGCCGGCGCGCGCCTGCGGTCCGGCGCGCCCTGGCTGGCGGCCTAGCCCCGCGAGCGGCGGCGTGCCGGCCCCGCGCGGGGCCGGCACGCCGCCGCTCGCCGGGGCGCTTCTTCCGGGCGATGCCCCGTGCTAGAGGCGCGGTGAGGCAGCGAAATGCGAGCGAACCGAGCGATCTGGCTTGTGGTGATGGGCGTCCTTGCGGCGGGGTGCGGGTCGGCGAAGGTCGAGACGGCGGCGGCCGTGACCGCTGCGCCGCCGCCGCCACCTCCGCCCGCGCCCGTGCAGCCGGCGGCGCCCGCCGAGGCGGTCATCGAGGGGGATCGCATCAAGATCGCCCGGCCGATCTTCTACGACCTCGACAAGGACGAGATCCGCCCCGAGTCGTTCTCGGTGCTCGACGCGGTGGCGAACATCCTGCGGACGCACCCGGAGATCACCGCGCTCACGGTCGAGGGGCACACGGACAACCAGGGCACGGTGGAGCACAACATCAAGCTGTCCGAGCGCCGCGCGAACGCCGTCGTTCGTTACCTCGTCCAGCGCGGCGTCACGACGCCGATGACCGCGCCGGGGTACGGCGCCGCGGCGCCGCTCTGCTTCACGAACGACGAGGGCTGCCGCGCCATGAACCGGCGCGTGGAGTTCCGGATCAAGACCGCCCAGAAGTGAGCGGCCGCCGCCCGCTCCGCGTCGCCGGCGCCCCGCGCCGGGGAGCCCCGATCTCCTCGGCGCGCTGACGGCGCCCCGCCGCGCCTCGCCTCGTGGCCGCGGGCTCGCCCGCCTGCGCGCGCACCCATGCGCCGTGCCGCGCCCCGCGCGCGTCGTGAGCCGCCCCGCGTGCGCCCGGCATCCCTCGCGCGTGCCTTCGTGAGCCGCCCCGCGCGTCCTTCGTGTGCTGCTCCTCGGCCCTCCGTGCGCCAGAACAACAGGCCAGGATAACACAGCTCCTTCCCCGAAATCCTCTGCTTCTCGTCGCCTCGCGCTGCGCCGGTGAGGCCGGCGACGCTCGCGCGGCCTGCGCGCCGAAGCACGCCGCGCCGCGCGGGATGACGCCTGTCCACCTGTGGGACAAGCGGCTCCCAAAAGACATTCACGCTTCGAAATTCTATTGCTCGAAGTCGCCCCATGGTGGTTAATACATCACGGGAATACGCGCGCTGAGTGCGATGCGGCCATCCAGATAATTCATTTGTTGCATGGTGGATTATGGCGAGCGCTCGTCGTCGTTCGTTGCAGATTGCCTGTCTCGTCCTCTCTGGCCTCGCGTGGATCGCGCCGCGAGGAGCCGCCGCGCAGCCCGCGCCCCACCTCGAGTGGGCCGAGGACCTCGTCTTCAACCTCGCTCCTGACAACAACGAATACAACTCGAGCCCCAGCCTCATCACGTGGGCTGGCGTGTCCGGCGCCCGGCGCTACACGAACCGGACGCAGTGCGCGACCTTCCTGACGGAGCTGCTCAAGCGGAGCTACGGCTTCACCACGAGCTCTCTCTATGACTGGCTGGGCAGCACGAGCCCGAGCGCCGCCGTGTACCACGACGCCATCGTCGCGGAGGACGGCTTCGAGAGGATCACGAGCCTCACCCACGCGCGCGCCGGCGATATCCTCACCATCCTTTACCCTGCCTCGGAGTCGTCGACCGGTCATGTCGCGATCCTCCGCCAGGCGCCGAGGCGCCGGTCCGCGGCGATGCCCCTCGTCCCGGGCACGGTGCAGTTCGAGGTGAGCGTGGTCGACTCGACGAGCTCGCTCCACGGCACGTCGGACTCCCGGATGTCCTCCGGCGGCCGTTGGGCCACCGGCGCCGGCTTCGGCGTCATGCGGCTCTACACGAGCGTGACGGGCGGGTCCCCGATCGTGGGTTACACGTGGAGCACGGCGACCACGACGGTCTATTACCCGGCCGCGCTGCGCCCGGTGGCCATCGGCCGCCTGGTGATGGAGGACGACCCCGACGAGCGTCCGCGTCCGCGCTGGAGGCCAGGCGCCGACGACCGCGACGACGCGCGCCCGCGAGACGAGGACCGCTGACCGCGAGAAGACCGCGCCCCGACTTGGTCCCTGCTCCTCGAAGACCACAGGCCCCCAGGGACGGAGCACGCGGCGCGGCGCGTCGCCGCGCATGACGTCGCGCGTCGTTCCGCCCTGAAACCCCGGCGGACCCAGCCCAAGGCCCGGTTGACAAGCGCGAGCGCGGCCGACTAGAGTGGCGGCCCTCTGAGCTCGCTCGGAGGCCCCAGGCCCACCCCATACCGGCTTACGAAACCCGGGGCAGATCTGCCTCCGGGTTTTTTTCTGTCCGTCTTCTGTCCGCCGGGCCGAGGGGCTCTCCCCGCTCGACCCGGCTAGAGTTCCACCGATCCCACGGAGACCGCGCGTCCATGAGCAATCCGTACGGCCACTTCGACGACGAGAGCCGCGAGTACGTCATCACCCGTCCCGACACGCCGCTGCCCTGGCTCAACTACCTGGGCTCCGACGAGATGTTCGGCCTCTGCACCAACACGGCGGGCGGCTACACGTTCTGGAAGGACGCCAAGCTGCGCCGGCTCACCCGCTATCGTTACAACAACGTCCCGATGGATATCGGCGGGCGTTACCTCTACGTGAACGACGGCGGCGTGGTGTGGAACCCCATGTGGAAGCCGGTCAAGACGGCGCTCGATCGCTACGAGTGCCGCCACGGCCTCGGCTACACGCGCATCACGGGCGAGAAGAACGGCGTCGAGGTGGAGGTGCTCTTCTTCATCGTCCCCGGCGAGAACGTGGAGATCTGGCGCACCCGGGTCACGAACAAGAGCGCTTCGAAGAAGGACATCCAGCTCTTCTCCTTCCAGGAGTTCTGCTTCTTCGAGGCGCTCAATGACATGACGAACTACCAGCGCACCTACTCCATCGGCGAGGTGGAGATCGACGGCAGCGCCATCTACCACAAGACCGAGTTCCGCGAGCGCCGCTCCCATTACTCGCTCTTCGCCTGCACGAGGGCCGTCGACGGGTTCGACACGAGCCGCGACGCCTTCTGCGGCAGCGTGCACCACGGCCTGCACGAGGCGCAGGTCCCCGCGCGGGGCAAGGCGACGAACTCGAAGGCCTTCGGCTGGAACCCCATCGGCAGCCACCAGGTGAGCCTCTCCCTCGAGCCCGGCGCGAGCGAGACCCTGAGCTTCGTGCTCTCGTACGTCGACCAGCAGGACCTGCCCAAGTTCAAGGCGCCCTTCGTCATGAACAAGCAGAAGGGCAAGGAGATCCTCGCCAAGTACTCGGCGCCCGGCGTCGTGGACGGCGCGTTCGCGCAGCTGAAGGCGGACTGGGCGGGGATCCTCTCGAACTTCCAGGCCGACTGCCCGGACGAGCACGCGAGCCGCATGCTCAACACCTGGAATCAGTACCAGTGCATGGCCACGTTCAACCTCTCGCGGTCGGCCAGCATGTACGAGACGGGCATCGGCCGCGGCATGGGCTTCCGCGACTCGAACCAGGACCTGCTCGGCTTCGTGCACCTCATCCCCGAGCGCGCCCGCCAGCGCATCCTCGACATCGCCGCGACGCAGCTCAGCGACGGCACCTGCTACCACCAGTACCAGCCGCTCACGAAGAAGGGGAACGCCGACATCGGCGGCGACTTCTACGACGATCACCTGTGGCTCATCCTCTCCACGTGCGCCTACATCAAGGAGACCGGCGACAAGGACATCCTCAAGGCGGCGGTGGGCTACGCGGACAAGCCGGGCTCCAAGGAAGATCTCCTGCATCACCTGGAGACGTCCATCGCGTACACGATGAAGAAGCGCGGCCCGCACGGGCTGCCGCTCATCGGGCACGCCGACTGGAACGACTGCCTCAACCTGAACTGTTTCAGCACCGAGCCGAACGAGAGCTTCCAGACCGCGGGCGACGTGAAGGACTCGAAGGCCGAGTCGGTGATGATCGCCGGCCTCTTCCTCTACGCGAGCCGCGAGATGTCCGCCCTCTACGACTGGATGGGCCAGAAGGCCGACGCGGACCGCATGCGCGCGCACTACGCGGAGATGCTCGCCGTGGTCGAGAAGGAGGCCTGGGACGGCGAGTGGTACCGCCGCGCCTATGACGCCGAGAGCCGGCCGGTCGGCAGCAAGGAGAACGAGGAGGGCAAGATCTTCATCGAGAGCCAGGGCTGGTGCGTGCTGGGCGGCGCCGGCGCGGACAACGGCCGCGCCAAGCAGGCGATGGAGAGCGTGCACAAGCACCTCTACACGAAGAACGGCATCGTGCTGCAGCAGCCCGCCTACTCGACGTACCACCTCGAGCTCGGCGAGGTCACCTCGTATCCGCCCGGCGTGAAGGAGAACGCCGGCATCTTCTGCCACAACAACACCTGGATCCACCTCGGCTGGTGTCTGCTCGGCGAAGGGGAGCGCGCGCTCGAGTACTACCTCTCGATCTGTCCCTCGGCGAAGGAGAGCCAGATCGAGACCTACCGGGCCGAGCCCTACGTCTACGCGCAGATGATCGCGGGCAAGGACGCCCCGGTCTTCGGCGAGGCCAAGAACGCCTGGCTCACCGGCACCGCGGCCTGGACCTTCGTGTCCGTCAGCCAGGGCATCCTCGGCGTGCAGCCCCAGTACGACGGCCTGAAGCTCGATCCCTGCGTGCCCAAGGCCTGGAAGAGCTTCTCGATCAGCCGCCGCTTCCGCGGCGCCACGTACGAGATCAGCGTCAAGAACTCGGGCGTGTGCAAGGGCGTGAAGAAGCTCACCGTGGATGGCAAGGCCGTCACGGGCAACGTGATCCCGCTCGCCCCGGCCGGCAAGACCGTCCAGGTCGAGGTCGAGATGGGCTGAACGGCCCGCGCCGAGCGCGCCGCGCAGCGTGATCCGCTGCGCGGCCGCTCGCGTCTCAGCCGCCCTGGCCGCGCTCGACCCACCTCCCGTTCAACATGACCCGCTTCACGCGCCGCATCGCGCGGATGTCGGCGAGCGGGTCACCCTCGACCAGCACGAGGTCGGCGAGTTTGCCCGGCTCGACGCTGCCGAGCCGGCCGTCGACGTGGAAGAACCGGGCGTTCTCCAGCGTCCCGGCGACGAGGGTCTCCATGGGCGACAGGCCGCTCTCGACGAGCAGCTCCATCTCGCGCTGGTAGGCCCACCCCCGCTCGGCGCCCGGCACCGTCCCGTGGGAGCCGACGACCACCCGCACGCCGGCGCGGCGCGCCTTGCCGACGAGCTTCATCATGGCCTCGAAGCCGCGCACCTGGACGTCGGTCGCGCCCTCGCCGCCGGCGCGGCGCTCGAAGACGGCGAGCGTGGGGGTGACGAAGGTGCCGCGCGCGGCGAGCGTCCCGAGCAGCTGCGCTGTCCGGGGCGCCTCGAGCGAGATGCCGCTGAAGATCTGATACCGGCCCTCGAACCGAGCCGCATTGTCGGCGATCACCGACTGACGGTAACGCTCGGCCTCACGCGGCGGCACGAGCGCCGTGCCCAGCGAGGTGATGTGCTCGATGCCGTCGAGCCCGGCGCGCACGGCCGCCGCGGCGTCGACCGTCTCCAGGTGCCCGGTGGCGATCACCCCGCGCGCGTGGGCGGCCTGGGCGATCACCTCGATGAGCCCGAGCGGCAGGCGGAAGTAGACCTTGACCGCCGACGCCCCGCGCTCGACCAGCCGATCGACCGCCCAGCGCGCCTCGGCCGCGTCGCGCACGAGCAGGGCGCTCTCCGGGTGGGCCGGCTCCGGCCAGTCGAGCAGCGGCCCTGCCGGGAAGAGCCGCGGCGCCGGGCCGAGCCTGCGCGCGGCGTCGTACGCCTCGATCCACTGCCCCGGATCGCGCAGCGAGGTCACGCCGCGCCGGAGCATGAGGCCGGGCAGCGCGTCGTCGCCGCCGAGGTGGAAGTGCGCGTCGATGAGGCCGGGCAGCACCGAGAGCCCCGCGCCGCGGACGACCTCCGCGCCGGCCGGGACGGCCGTGGATCCCCGCGCGCCCGCGGCGACGATGCGGTCGCCGCGGACCACGACGACGGCGTCCCGCACGGGCGGGCCTCCGCGCCCGTCGATCAGGGTCGCGCCCACGATGGCCACGGAATGGGCGGCGTCCGGCGCCGCGATCGGGTTGATCTCGTGTGCGGGCGGGAGCTTCGGCGGCCCGTCCGGCGACGGCCATTGCACGGGCGTGCTCGCGCAGGCGCACAGGCCCGCGATCGCCCCCAACAGACACACGCGCATCCGCCAATCCATCGTGTCCTCCCCCGCTGATCGAGACGTGCGGCCCGGCCGCGCGCGCCGCCTCGTCCGCGGCGCGTGAGGCGCCGTGTCGCGCGCGAATCGCCCGCGAGCGCGGGCGTGACGGCGACCCTGGCCGCTGCGGTCGCGGGCGGGGGCGCACCGCTGATCATAGCAGCGAACGGCCGCCCGGCCGCGCTCACGAGCGTTTTCCAACTTCCACGTTCAAGTCACGAGGGCGTTCTCTGCGATGCTTTCCCTCGATTTCCAGACTGAACCCGGGAGTTGCTCAGGATCAGCAGAAAGACCGCCAAGGCGCCAAGGACGCCAAGGACGCCAGGAGGAGAGGGGAAGGGCTCCGGCATCTCCTCCTCCTATCTCCCTGGGTTCTTGGCGTCCTTGGCGTCCTTGGCGTCCTTGGCGTCCTTGGCGCCTTGGCGTTTCATCTCCCAGCCCGACTTCCCGCAGTAGATGTGCTCCCGTCCTGCGGATGCCGCGGGATGCCGCGCAGGGCGGGTCATTCCACCTCGGCCACCGCCACATCGACGGTCATCGTCTCGGCAGCGGCCGTGAAGAGCGTCCCGGCGGTGGGGGTCGCGTCGAGGTAGTTGCGGCCGTAACCGACCCGCACGTGGTCGAGCCCGGTCAACACGCCGTTCGTCGGATCGAACCCCTTCCAGCCGATGTTGGGAATGTAGAGCTGCACCCACGCGTGCGTCGCGTCGGAGCCGGCGCGGCTCGCGCCGACATTCCCGGTATAGATGTACCCGCACACGTACCGGGCCGGAATGCCGAGAAGCCTCGCCAGGCAGATGAACAGGTTGGCGGAGTCCTGACACACCCCCCGCCTGCTCACGAAGACGTCATACGGGGTGGTCGACAGGTTGGTCGAGCCCGGCACGTACTGGTACTCCCGGAAGAGCGTCAGGTTGATCTCGAAGAGCGTCTCCATCAGATCCCCGTCGTTCCTCCCGACGAACGACATGGCGTAATCGAAGAGCTCCTGCAGCTGGGTGTCGGGCAGCTCGACGGGGCGCTGGTACGGAGCGATCATCAGCTGCTCCCAGGGCATCCAGACGAGCGGGAACGCCGGCCGGATCTTCTTCTTCGCGAACGCGAACGGGTCGCTGTCGTAGAGCTCCACGATCGAGTCGGCCGAGATCGTGAGCTCGGTGTACGGGCTCGTGATCTCGAAGCGCGTGACCCAGTTGCCGAAGACGTCCTCGCACTCCACCGTGGTGACTTCCGGGGTGATCGCGAGCGTGTGCGAGAGCACGCGTTGATCCCAGTCGTACATCGGGCAGAGATGCAGCTTGTGCACGCTCCGCTCCACCGGGCGATCGTAGGTGTACTTCGTCGTGTGGGTGACGCGGAGCTTGCGAATCGTCTGTGCCATGTCGTCCGGGCCGAGCGCGCCTCGCCTCACGCCTCGGCGCGCACCGACAGCTCGATCCGCCAGCGCTCGTTCGGCTTCTGCGGCTCGCGCGGGATCGCCTCCAGCAGCAGCGTCCCCACCTCCGTGACCGACGCGCGCAGCTGCACCGGCACCATGTCGCCCTCGCGGCGGCCCTCGGTGGGCAGGGTGACCTCGATCGGCGAGAGCTCCTCGAGCTCGCCGGCCTTCCAGTGCTCGAGCTCCGCCCCCGCCTGGTCCTCCCGGCGGACCGATGAGCTGAAGAACCGGAAGCGCACGGGCTCGCCGACCACCACGACGAACTCCTGGGGCGGCAGCGTCGCCTCGGTGCCCTCCTCCATGCCGAAGGGGGCGAGGCAGAGCGCCGTGATCGGCGGCTCCAGGCCGGGCACCGCGGGCACGGCGCCCTCGATGCCCACGTAGTACGCCCGTGCCGTCCCGCCGCGGATCCGGAGCCCCCGCCCGCGCCGCGCCAGGCCGTAGGCGGCGGCGCCGCGCGCGACCGCGAGGTCGAGGTCGTCGCTCGGGAGCACCCGCGGTCGCGGCGCCCCGTCCTCCTCGAGCCAGGCCCCGAGCGTCGCGACCAGCCGCTCGCGGAGGGCCGCGCTCTTCATGACGCCCCCGTTGAAGAGCACCGCCGTCGGGTGCAGCAGGAGCGGCGCGCGGCCGGACCCGTCGCCGGCCGCCCCCCTCGGGACGAAGCCCTCCAGCCTGGACGTCGCCCCGGCCTGACGGCCGAGGAACGCGGCGAGGTGGCGGGTGATCGCCGGGTCCTGCGCGTACGGCAGCCCGAGCTGCGTCAGGCCGGCGCGCGCGCGCGTCGCCGGGCGCGCGGAGGACGCCACCTCGGGGAAGAACCCGTCCACGAGCGTCCGCGTGATCTCGTCGCGCGTCAGCTCCGTCCGGATCGACGCGCCGAGCAGCTTCGAGCCGCGCCCGGCGATCACGATCGGCGCCGCCTCCATCGACGGATCGCCGAGCAGCTGCTCCTTGGCGACGCGCGCCGCGTGGGTGAGCGACGTCATCTGCCAGCGGTCGAGCTCCTTGCCCTCGGCCGCGAGCTTCGCCTTCACCACGTGCGCGAGCGCGAGGTCCATGTTGTCGCCGCCGAGCAGGATGTGATCGCCCACCGCCACCCGGACGAGCTCGAGCGAGCCGTCGTCCCGCGGGGCCGCGGCGATCGCGGAGAAGTCGGTGGTCCCGCCGCCGACGTCGACCACGAGCAGCACGTCGCCGGGCTGGAGGTGCTTGCGCCAGGCCTCGCCGGCCGCGTCGATCCAGGCGTACACGGCGGCCTGCGGCTCCTCGAGCAGCGTGAGGTCCTCGAAGCCCGCGGCGCTCGCCGCCTCGACCGTGAGATCGCGCGCGGCGGCGTCGAACGACGCCGGCACGGTGATCACGATCTCCTGCTTCGTGAGGGCGAGCTCCGGGTCATCCTTGGCGAACAGGTGGTCCCACGCCTCGGTGAGGTGCTCGAGGTACCGCCACGACGCCTCGACCGGCGAGATCTTCTCGACGTCCTCGGGCGCGCCGATCGGCAGCGTCGGCCCGCGCCGGTCGATGCCCGGGTGGGAGAGCCAGCTCTTCGCGCTCGAGATGAGGCGCGCCGGCGCGTCGACCCCGCGCGCGCGGGCGTGCTCGCCGACCGCGAACCGCCGCTCCGCGTCCCACGGCAGCGCCTGGAAGCCCTCGCTCTCGTGCGGGATGTACATGAAGGAGGGCAGGAGCGGCCGCGCCTCGAGCGCGCCCTGCGCCACGAGCTGCGGGACGGCCAGCACCTCGGGCGACGGCGCGCGCTGCGTGCCGCCTCCGTCCTCGGGCACGCGCGCGTAGGAGAGCGCGCAGTGGGTGGTGCCGAGATCGATCCCGATGATGAACCGCGCGCTCATAACTCGACCTCCGCGGGGGCGATGACGCTCGCGTCGTGGCCGGCGATCGGCGTCGGCAGCGAGAGCTCGACGGCGCGCCAGCCGCGGTGCCGCAGCACCCCGCGGTACGGCGCGCTCCCGGACACGTTGCCGATGAGCTTGACCTCGGCGGGGTTGTAGCCGGCCTCCAGCGTCACCCTGGCCCCCTCGTCCTCGCCCCGCACCGGCGCGAGCTTCGCGTGGCCGCGCAGCGCCTTGCGGCAGCCCTCATGGACCATACGCGCGGCCACGCCGACGTCCGCGTCGCCAAACGAGGCGATGTCCTGCTCGAGGAAGTCGACGAGCCGCCCCTCGCGCTGGAGCAGCGCGAGCAGCTGGAGCGCCGAGCTCACGGCGGGCGCGGCCGGCGCGGTGGGCGCAGCGGGCGCGGCCGGCGCGGGCTCCTCCGGGGCGGCCTTCGCGGCCTCGGGTCGAGGCGGCGCGGCGCCGTCCCGCGCCGGCTCGAGCCGCGCCGGCTCGGGCGGCTCGGCTGGCGGCAGCGCGGCGACGGCCTCGCGCGCCTGCCAGGCCCGCGCGGCGAACCCGGGGTCGAACAGCACGCGGAAGAAGCATGCGAACGCGAACCAGAGCCGCGTGGACCAGGGGAGCGGGGTGTCGTGGAGGTCGGCCACGGCGAGAAGCCTAACGCCGAGCGCCGCGATCGGCACAGAGACCCGCGCGCGGGGCAGGGGAGCGCCGTCCCTCCGCCGCCGCGCGGGCCGCTGCCGGGCCGGTCAGAAGGACGCCCGGAAGACGGGGACGCGGACCTGGTACCCCTGCGCCACGCCGAACTTGAACATCTCGTCGTGCGAGTACAGCGGCGCGACCGAGAGCGCCGGCACGCCGACCGCGACCTGGCTCGGCGCCAGGTCCACGAGCCCGACGCCGGGCGCGTCCGTCCCGAGCCGCCGGAGGACCGACGCCGCGTCCGTCGTGAGCTGCACGTTGATGCCCGGCTGGGGCGGCTCCGCGGCGGGCTCGTTGCGAATGGGCTCGCTCTGGTCCGTCGCCGGCGGCTTGTACGCGGTGGCGTTCAGCGTGACGACGAGGGTCGGGATGACGAGCGCCATGCCGCCCGCGAGCATGTAGAGCGGCACCTCGGGGGCCGGCTCCGCGGCCTCGATGAAGTAGCCGGCCACGCCGCCGCCCACCGCGCCGACCCCGCCGAAGACGAGGTACGGCCAGGCGCGCTCGACCCCGATCGCGCCCATGGTCAGCATCACGACCTCGCCGCCGAGCAGCGCGCCGCCGACGATCCCCTTGCCGTCGACGCTCACGCGGTCGCCGGCCCCGCCCGTCTCCTGGGCGCTCGCGCGCCCGGGCGCGCCGGCGAGCACCGCCGCCGCGACCGACGCTCCTGCCAGACAATGCGCTGCCTTTCGATTCATGCGGAAGAACGGCATCGTGTTTTCCCCGTGTCGATCGTCGCAAAGGCCACGAAGGCGAGAGGTGCGTCCCGCCGCCGGCCGCACGTCGCGCGGCCGGCGCCCGGGCCGGCCGGCGGGCGGCCCCGGCTGGGGCCGTCGCGCCGGTCTGGGTTGGTGGCTCGCCGGAGGAGCGGGCGGGTGCGGCAGGCACCATCCCTCCCTCCGGCGAGGACGGCGCGGCGAGCCTAGCACGGGTTCCAGGCGGCCGAACCGCTGCGTTGCCCGTGCGGGGGATGGGTGGTATGGGTCGGGGAGCGTCGGACGTTCGGTCCGCCGTCGTCTGCCGTCCGCCGTTCGCCGCCGAGTGCTCGGCAGCCTTCAAGGGAAACTCGCTATGGGCCGCCTCGGACCGCTAGAAATCGCTCTTCTTATCGGCCTCGCGCTGCTCCTCTTCGGAGCCGGAAGGATCGCCGACATCGGCAAGGGGATCGGCGAGGGCATCCGGAACTTCAAGAAGGGCATCCGCGACGACGACGAGGAGGGGGCCAAGCAGCTCCCGCCGAAGACCGACACCAAGGAAGAGGACACGCACAAACCCGCGTAGCGGCCGCGGGGCGCCGAGGCGCCCCGGGCTGATGTTCGACGGCGGCCCCTGACGCCGGTCGACGCTCGCCGGGGCGTGTCTATACTCGATCGCCGTATGCCTCACCGATTTTCGGGGCGCCTTGGCAAGGTGCTCGTGCTGCTCGTGACGTTCTCGATCGCAGCGCTCTTCGTCTTCCAGTTCAGCTTCCAGTTCGGTCCCGGCGGGCTCTGGCGCGGGTTCGAGCCGGCGCTCGCGGTCACCGGGCAGGTGGCCAAGGCGCCCTACGACCTCACGCGCCTCGAGGCCGTCAACGAGACGCTCAAGATGATCCGGGACAAGTACGTCGACCCGGATCGCGTCAAGCCGAAGGAGATGCTGCTGTCGGCGCTGAACGCGGTGCAGCGCGACGTCGCGCAGGTGATCGTCCTCAACGAGGATCCGAACGAGGTCACCGTCCGCGTCGAGACCAGCGAGAAGAAGTTCCGGATCGACAACATCCAGGGACCCTGGGACGTCTCCGCGCGCCTCCGCGAGATCTTCGGCTTCCTGCAGAAGAACCTCCGCGGCACGGAGGTCGACCTCCGCGACGTCGAGTACGCCGCGTGTAACGGCATGCTGCACACGCTCGACCCGCACTCGGCGTTCCTGAGCCCGGAGGCCTACAAGGAGATGAACCTCTCCACGTCGGGCGCGTTCGGGGGCATCGGCATCGTCATCTCGATCCGCGACGAGCTGCACACGATCCTGAGCTCGATGCCCGACACGCCCGCGGGCAGGGCGGGCCTCAAGCGGCTCGATCGGATCGTGAAGATCAACAACGAGTCGACGCTCAACATGCCGCTCGACGACGCTGTGCGGCGGCTCCGCGGCGATCCTGGCACCACGGTCACCGTGTGGGTGACCCGCGAGGGCGAGGGCGGGTGGCAGGGCCCGAAGGCGTTCGAGCTGACCCGCGAGGTGATCAAGGTGAGGTCGGTCGAGTCGCGCGCCCTGGAAGGCGGCGTCGGCTACGTCCGCCTGAAGACGTTCCAGGCGACCTCGGCCGCCGAGCTCGACGCCGCGCTGGACGGGCTGCGCGCCAAGGGGCCGCTGAAGGGCCTCGTGCTCGATCTGCGGGGCAACCCGGGCGGCCTGCTCGAGCAGGCCGCGCGCATCACCGACAAGTTCCTCGCCGACGGCGTCATCGTCTCGACGGTCGGCGCCTCCGACGGGCGCGAGGAGAAGCGCGCCAAGGGCCCCGGCACGGAGCCGCTGTACCCGATGGTGGTGCTCGTCAGCGGCAACAGCGCGAGCGCCAGCGAGATCGTCGCCGGCGCGCTCAAGAACAACGACCGCGCGGTCATCATCGGCTCGCAGACGTTCGGCAAGGGGAGCGTGCAGCTCGTCTTCCCCGACGTCACGGCGGAGAAGGCGGCGCTCAAGCTGACGATCGCGCAGTACCTGACGCCGGGCGACATCTCGATCCAGGGCGTCGGCGTCACGCCGGACATCGAGCTCGACCCGATGACGGTCGACGAGCTCGAGATGGATCTCACCGTGCAGAAGGACGGCCTCCGGGAGCGCGATCTCTCGGCGCACCTCTCGAACGCGCGGGTGGCGGCGGCGGGCAAGCCGTCCGAGGTCGTCCGCTACCAGCTCACGAGCGCCGACCGCGAGGAGATGCGCGACCGCGGCGGCGACATCGACGACGACTTCGCCCTCGACTTCCCGATCCGCTTCGCGCGCGATCTCGCCGCGCGGATGCCGCCGAACACCCCGCGGCTCCAGCAGCTCCGGGCGGTGCACGAGCACATCGAGCAGGTCGGCAAGGAGGAGCTGGCGAAGGTCGGGGCCGAGCTCGCGCGCCTGGGCGTCGACTGGTCCGACGCGCCCGAGGGCGCGACGCCCGGGCCCAAGTCCGAGCTCGACGTCAAGGTCGAGACCGACCGCCCGAACGCCGAGGTGGTCGCCGGCCAGCCGATGGAGCTCCGGGTCACGGTCAAGAACAACGGCAAGCAGCCGGTCTACCGGCTCCGCGGGACGACGGAGAGCGACAACCTGTACTTCGACAGCAAGGAGCTCATCTTCGGCAAGATCGGCCCGGGCCAGACGAAGAGCGCGAAGGCGCCGCTCGGCTGGTGCGAGATCGAGGGGCGGAAGATCGGCACGACCAAGCCGAGGAAGGGGAACGAGAAGCGCTCCTGCAAGATCCCGATGGGCGCGCTCGCGCGGAGCGACGGCCTGAAGGTGAAGTTCGAGGTCTCCGGCGCGCCGGAGCCGCCCCCGGTCGAGATCCGGCCCACGGTGCGCGCGCTCGAGCGCCCGCTCTTCCAGTACGCCTACCAGATTGTCGACGATCGCGAGGGCAACGGCGATGGGCTCATCCAGAAGGGCGAGCGGGTCAGCATGTACCTGACCGTCAAGAACGTCGGCAAGGGCCAGTCGTACGAGACGCAGGCGAACATCGCGAACCTCTCGGGCGACGGGCTGCTGCTGCACGGCGGGCGCTTCGACGTCTCGAACATCAAGCCGGGCGACGTGCGCAAGGTGGTCTTCAGCTTCGACGTGGAGCCTCAGCTGTCGGAGCCCGAGGCGACGCTCTCGCTGTCGGTCGGCGATCGCGATCTGCGCGAGTTCGCGAGCGAGAAGGTGAAGATCCCGATCGCCCCGCGCGTCGCGATCAAGGCTGGCGGCTCCGCCGTCAAGGCCGGGGCCGGCGGGGCGACGCTGCTCCCCTCGCCGGAGGCGAACGCGCGCGGCTTCGGCCGGCTCCCGCCGGGCGCGGCGGTGAACGTGCTCGGCGAGGCGCCCGGCGGGTTCCTCAAGATCGATCTCGGCGGAGGCCGCTTCGCCTTCGTCGCGCCGCGCGAGGTGACCCCGGCCGGCGCGCCGGCCCCCGCGGCGGTCGCGTTCGAGGACGTCTACTCGCACGCGCCCCCGACGCTCGACATCGCCGCGGCGGCGCTGGCGACGACCGCCGACACCGTGAAGATCACGGGGACGGCGGCCGACAGCGAGCGGCTGCTCGACACCTTCATCTTCGTCGGATCGAGGAAGCTCTACTACAAGTCGAACCGCGACGGCGCGGACCCGAAGAAGACGGAGTTCTCGTTCGAGGCGCCGCTCCGGCCCGGGGTCAACGTGATCACCGTGGTCGCGCGCGAGACCCCGGACACGACCACGCGGCGCACGCTCGTGGTGCGCAAGGATGGGCCCGACGGGTCCATCCTGAAGACCCCGAAGTCCGACAACCCCGTCGACGACTGGATTGCGGAGCGCGGGGGCGAGGACTAGGGCGCCGGGGATGGACCACAGGCATTGTAACGAGCGATCCTTTGCCGGGCTGCCAGGCCCGGCGAGGATCTGGTAGCTTCGGCGCGTGGGACTCCTCGCCTGGCTGGGTCTGAAGCAGGGGGGCTCGTTCCCGAACCTCGACGCCCTCCTGAAGGAGCTCCGCACGGCGCTCCCGGACGACGAGGCGGTCGTCCTCCGCTACATCGCGACCGTCATCGTGCTGCTCGGCAAGGTCGCCTGCGTCGACGGCCGCTTCTCGAGCAAGGAAGACGAGCTGCTCCGCGAGCTCCTGACGCACGTCGACGGGCTCGCGCCGAGCGGCGTCGACGCGGTGTTCAACGCCCTCCAGGGCAAGCTGCCCGCGCTCCAGGAGGGAGAGGTCGACCGCTGCTACCGCGAGCTCAAGTCGCTCTGCAACGCGAGCGAGCGGGTGGAGGTCGTGCGCCTCCTGATCCGGCTCGCGGCGGCGGACGGCGCGCCCACGCCGGCCGAGCGGGCCGAGATCCAGAGCATCGCGGAGGAGCTCGGCGTCTCCCTCGCCGACATCGAGCCGGACCTCTCCCTGCCCGGTCCGGCCAGCTCCCCGGCGGCGCCGGAGGAGCAGCGCGAGCCCCGCGGCGGCGCCTAGGGATAACCGGCGCGCGCCCGACGGCGTCGCTCCGGCGGGGCCAGCGTGGACCCCGGTCGCGGCGCTGCGGCAGGCGCACCGACGGCGCCGCGCCGCGGGGGATCAGTCTCGCCCGTCTCGCTGCTCGGCGGCGCCGGTGTCAGGGCTCGACGTGCGGCTCGAGGCGCCGAGCGCGCGGCGCTGCTTCAGCGCCGTGACGGTCACGAACAGGACGAACAGCACCGCCCCGAGCACCGCCACGAGCACGCCGAAGTTGAAGAGGTAGTGCGCGCCTTGCGCGCCCCCCACCCCCATCAGAAAGATGCCGAGCAGCGCGATGCCCGCGCCGATGACGGGGTCGGGGCCGACGTCGTTTTCCGAGGTCGCATGCGAGAGCCCGCCCCCTTGGGCCCCGCCAGCCTCGTCGCTCATCGGATGGCTCACGAGGTGGAGCTTAGCAAACTGGTCAACGGCCCGAAACCCGCCAGGACCCGACTTGAGTTATGCTCCGCCGGTGAGCACGCCCACGCACCCTCTGCCCCCTCATCCTTCCTCTCCCACCTCGCCTGACTTCGCGGGGCGCCGCGTCATCAGCTTCGAGAGCCGGCGTGCTGCCGAGATGGCCTCGCTGATCCAGCGGCACGGCGGGGTCCCCGTCACGGCGCCGACGCTCCGCGAGGTGCCGATCGAGCGGAACGAGCGCGCGCTCGACTTCGCGCGGCGCCTCGCGGCCGCCGAGTTCGACCTCGTGATCCTGATGACCGGCGTCGGGACCAGGGCCCTCGTGGCCGAGGCGGCGCCCGCGCTCGAGCCGAGCCCGGCTGCCTCTGGTGAGGGCGGCGGCGCGCCCGCCGGGGACGGCGAGGCGGGCGCCCAGGGGGTGTCCCTGATGGCGGCGGCGCTGTCCTCGGTGCAGCTCGTCGTGCGGGGCCCCAAGCCGGCCTCGGCGCTGCGCGAGCTCGGCCTGACCCGCTTCATCACCGTCCCCGAGCCGAACACCTGGCGGGAGATCCTCGACGTGGTCGCCGGCCTCGGCGACCTGAGCGGCAAGCGCGTCGCCGTCCAGGAGCACGGGGCGCCGAGCCACGAGCTCTACGCCGGTCTCGAGGCGGCCGGCGCCCGCGTCACGCCGGTGCCGGTGTACCGCTGGGCGCTCCCCGAGGACACCTCGCCGCTCCGGCAGGCGCTGCACGCCCTGGCCGGCGGCGAGGCGGCGATCACGCTGTTCACGAGCCGCGCGCAGGTCGAGCACGCGCTGCTCGTCGCCGCCGAGGAGGGGCTCGTGGATCAGCTCCGCGCCGGGCTCGCGCGCGGCGTCGTGGCGTCGATCGGTCCGGTCTGCACGGAGGCGCTCCGCGCCGAGGGGATCGAGCCGGACTTCGAGCCCGAGCACCCGAAGATGGGCCACCTGGTCAAGGCGGCGGCGGCGCGCTCGGGCGAGATCCTCGCGCGCAAGGGCAACCCCGGCGGCGCGCCGGAGCGGGCTCAGTCCTCGTAATCGGACTGCGCCACCGTCGCCGGCCGCATCGCCGCGTCGCCGGCCGCCTGGGACGGTCGCTGCGGTGCCGCGTCCCCGTGGCCCCGGTCGATCAGCTCGGCCCGGTAGAGCACGCGCCCGTCCTCGGCGGTGATCTCGCCGCCGACGTCGCCCCAGGCGAAATCGTCGCTGTGGAGCGTCTGCAGGGTTGCCTTCCGCTTGCCGATGCGCACGCGGAAGCTGGTCTTCTGGCAGGGGATGGGGGCGCCGCCGACCTCGACGTCCACCGCCTCGCTGGCGAGCACTTCCTCGTTCTCATCCGCGGCGAGCGTGGTCTTGGCCATCATCGCGTCGTAGGCCGCGAGGGTCGCCGGCCGCTCGGCCCCGGCATCGAGCCACGCCGCGCTGAGGATCTCGCCGCGGCGGCCGGGCGCGTCGCTCATGCGGACCCGCAGCGACTCGGTCTCCTTGTCGCCCTCGAGGGTCATGTCGACCACGAGGACGTCCCCCTCGCGCGCGATCACGCGCTGCGTGAGCAGCAGCGGCCGCTTCGTGAAGCTGCCCGAGAAGCGGTAGGCCACGTAATCGCCGGGCTCGCGCGCCGCGGTCGTCTCCTTCGCGGCCGGGGGGCGCTCGTCGGCCGAGCGCTCCGCGCGTTGCGCGGCCTCGTGTCGCTCCTCGGCCGCCGCCCTGGCGGAGGCGTCCTTCGAGCGGCCGGCCCGTGCGTTCATGTCGAGCCCGGCACCGCAGCCGAGCGCGAGGACCGAGGTGAGGGCGGCGGCGTAGAAGAGCGGTCGGTTCATGCACCCCCGGTACCTGAGGGCGCCGGAAAGGGCCCAATTTCTGGCGCCCCGGGGGTATGACGGACCTCACCTCACGGCGCCCGCACGCGCAAGCCACGCGGCGCGTGGAGGCCACGCGGCGCGTGGAAGCCACGCGGCGCGCGGGGGGCTCGCGCGCTCAGGGGAGCTTGCCGCTCGGGAGGAGATCGTCGAAGGCGGCGTCGAACTCGTCGCCGAGCATCTCGGCCCCGACCGCACGTGCGGCCGGCTTCGGGACGTCGATGCGGCGGATCCGCTCCGCGACGCTGCCGCGCGGGTCGCTGTAGCTCGGGCTCATCCTGGCGACGCGCTGGAAGTAATAGAGCGCCTGCTCGGGGATGCCGCGCATCTCGTACGCGTTCGCGATCTCGTACGTCAGCGCGAGCTCCTGCTCGACCGTCTTGTGCGAGGCGTGCAGCCCGCGGATGAGCGCGTCGATGCCCGCCTCGATGTTGCCCATCTGGAGGTGGGTCACGCCGATCATCGACTGGCAGACACACTCCCGCCCGGGGTCGCGGGCGGCGAGCTCGAACTCGGCGATCGCGTCCCCGTAGAGGCCCATCTCCTTGTAGGCCACGCCGAGATCGTAGTGCGTCGACGCGTCGCCCTCCGAGATCTGCGCCGCGACGCCCGCCTTGAACTGCTCGAAGACGCTCTCGACGCTGATCTGCCGGGGATCGTCCTGGACGCCCGTCACGGAGCCCGGCGCCACCTCGAGCTCGTCGATCAGCTTGAGCGACTCGGCGATGTCGAACGCGCGGTCCTCGTCCGGCCGCTCGCTGCCGCGCGGGACGACGCGCGTGCCGCTCTCGTTCTCCGTGGTCACGCGCGACTGCGACGCCAGCTCGGCGACCTCGCGCAGCCGCTCCATCAGGAGCGGGTGGTTCGGCAGCCGCGCGAGCTGCTCCTCGAGGATGACCCGCGCCTCGTCGAACATCCCGTGCTGCGCGAAGAACTCGACCTCCTCGAGCGCGTCCTCGTCGAGCGCGTCCGCGCGCCGGCCCGACCCCGGCGGCACGGAGCGGCCGGAGGCCGGCCGGACCGACGCCGGCCGGACCGACGCCGGGCCATAGAGCGTCGCCGGCGGGGGGACGAGGACGGGCGGCGGGGGCATCGACGGCGGCGGCTGGGACGCCGCGACCGCGAGCGGGTGCCCGGGCGAGCGGCTCGGGTTGACGGACGCCGTCTCCTCTTCGTCCTCGACCTCGTCCTCGAGCTCGTACGCGGGCAGCGGCGGCTCGTTCGCGAACGGGTCGTCGAGGTGCGTGACGAGCTGCGGCCGACGCGGGAGCGCCTCGACCACGCCGTCCTCGTCGAGCGTGTACGCGGGCAGCGGCGCGTCGGGGTCGTAGAGGTCCTGGCTCGGCACCTCGGACGCGTACGCCTCGTTCTCGACGGCCGTGCTCGAGCCTTCCCGCCCGGCCGGCTCCTCCTCGGCGAGCTCCTCCTCCTGCGGGACGGCGTAGCCGAGCTGGCCCAGCATCTCCGTGGCCTGGGCGTGCTCCGGGTCGAGGAGCAGCACCTCGTCGAGCAGCCGCGCGGCGTCGTCGACGGCACCCTCGCTCGACAGCTGCTGCGCGAACGCGATCATCTCCTCGATCGCGCCGTCCTGGTCGCCCGCCTCGATCAGGACGTCGCAGAGCTTCTCGCGCAGCTCCCGGGCGGCCGGCAGCCGGGCGATGCCGCCCTTGAGGAGGGCGACCGCCTTGTCGTACTCGCGGTCGCGCCGGAAGCTCTCGGCGTGGGCGACGAGCTGCCGCGGGCTGGCGACCGGGGCCGTCGAGGGCTGCGACGCGCGCAGCGGGAACGGCGCCGCGGACGAGGGCTCGGCGTCCTCGAGCTCGAGCTCCTCCGCGTCGTCCACATCGTCATCGTCCTCGTCCTCCTCGAGCTCGACATCGATGGACGAGCGCGGATCCGTCGAGGAGGGCGCGAGCTGCGACGCGAGCTGGCGCACACCCTCGTCGTTCGGGGCGCGCGCGAGCAGCGCGGTGACGAGGGAGGTGAACTGGTCGACCCGGCCCGCCTCCTTCGCGATGCGCGCCGACTCCTTCTGCACCTCGATCGCCTTGGCCGGCTGCCCGAGCAGGTCGAAGGCGCGGGCCAGGAGCGCGAGCGTCTCCAGGTCCCGCGGGTTCTCCTTGAACGCGATCTGCAGCTTGGTGAGCGCCGACATCCCGTCGCTCGGGTCGCCCCGGTCGAGGTAGATCTCGGCGGCCATCCGGGCGAAGCGGGCGTCCGGGCGGTGCTGCAGCAGGCGCTCGACCACCTTCAGCGCGTCGTCGCGCCGACCGAGCTTGAGCAGGATCTCGGCGGCGGTCCCGAAGCGCTGGATCGCGCCGTCGTAGTCGCGGACCCGGATCAGCGTCTCGGCCAGGCGGAGGTAGGGAAGCGGGTTGTTGGGATCGAGGTCGACGACCCGCTTGAAGATGTCGATCGCGTCGCGGTCGCGGCCCGCGCGGACGAGGCGCGTGGCCACCTCGTCGTAGGCCGCGAGCGCGTCGCTCGTGAGCCCGAGCTGCGTGTAGATCTCGGCGAGGCGCGGGACGATGTGGCCGAAGCGGTCCTCGTACTGCGGGACGTGCTTGTGGATGATCTCGCGGATCTGCTTGTAAACGGCGATCGCTTTGAGCGCGAAGCCCTGAAGGGAGTAGAACTGGCCGACGCGCTCGTAGGTGGTGATCGCCTCGACGTACTCCTCCATCTTCAGGTAGAGGTCGCCGATCTTGAGCAGCGTCCGGACGTCCCTCGGGTCCTCCGCGACCAGCTTCTGGTACTCGGCGATGGCCCTGTCGAAGCGCTTTCGCTCGACCAGCTTCTGTGCGGCCTGGAGTACCTTGTCGCGATCGACCGCCACGGCGATGGGAATCTCCTACGAGGACAGCGGGGCAATGTCAGGCGCCCGGCCGGCGCCCTTCACTTCGATAAAAACACCTAGCGAATCCCGCTACCACGTACAAGCACGCGGCATCGGTTCCGGAAGCTACCGCCAAGGTGCCTGTTTGCAGTGCGGGATCCCGGCGTGCCTCGCGGGCAGCGAGGCGACCGCCTGGCAGGCGGCCTCCGACCCGCCCCGGTCGGACACTAAACGGGTCCGAACGAGGCGCGTCGCGGAAGAGCGCGCGCCACGGCGTAGAGCGCGCTGATCCGCCGGGGAATCGCGAAGATCACGGAGAAGACGGCCGGCGCCGCGCGCCGCCATCGACGCGACGCGAAGACGGCTCGAAGCATAGCAGTCGAGCGCCCTTCTTGCACATTTCTGCGCATCTGTCAGCCGACCGGGGCCGCTGCGTCGCTGCCCATCGACCAACGTACCCCCGGCGTCGCCATCGTCGCCTGCCGCCGCCATGAGTCTGACACACGCGGCGCGCGGGCCACACGCGGCGCACGGGGGGAGGCGGTGCGCAACGGTTGCGCGAGGGGGACGCGGGCGTGCTCCGGCTCGCTGGCGCGCCGGAGCACGGGCGCTCGCGCGGGCGGGCCCGACGCGCCGCCCGCGCCTCGACCGCCCCGGCGAATCGACCTAGAGTTGGGCACCATGTCGCGCAGCCAGGCCTACCGTGCCCCGTTCGCTCCAGGAGAGGAAAATGCCGTCGACGCCGCGCTCTGCGAGCGTCTCCTCTCGGTCGCCCTGTCCAAGGGAGGCGATTACGCCGACCTCTTCTTCGAATACCGGGCGGGGGGTGGGTTCACCTTCGATGAAGGCATCCTGAAGGCCGCGTCGCGCGGGGTGTCGATGGGGGTCGGCGTGCGCGTCCAGCGGGGGGACGCGACCGGGTACGCGTACACGGAGGACCTTACCTGGGAGGCGATGAAGCGCGCGGCCGAGACGGCGGCGCAGATCGCGACGGGCTCCGGCGGCACGGAGAAGATCGCGCTCCGGCGCCGCGAGCTGCCGGGCCGCTACGACCTGCCCGGCGTCTCGCTCGACGTGCCCGGGCTCGAGAAGCGCTCGCTGCTGGAGCGCGCGAGCGCCGCGGCGCTCGCGTTCGACCCCAGCATCGTCAAGGTGGAGGCGAGCTTCGCCGAGGAGGTGCGCGAGGTCCTCGTCGCCACGAGCGACGGCCGGATGGCGCACGACGTCCAGCCGCTCATCCGCTTCGGCGTGCGGGCGCTCGCCGAGCGCAGCGGCAAGCGCCAGGAGGGGTCGAGCGGCGGCGGCGGCCGCATGACGACGGCGTACTTCGAGGGCAAATCGCCGGAGTGGCACGCTGAGGAGGCCGCGCGGCAGGCGGTCGCGATGCTCGACGCGCGCGACGCGCCCGCCGGCGAGATGAACGTCGTGCTCGCGCCCGGCGACAGCGGCATCCTGCTCCACGAGGCCGTGGGGCACGGCCTCGAGGCGGACTTCAACCGCAAGGGGACCAGCAACTACTCGGGGCAGATCGGCAAGGAGGTCGCGAGCGGGCTCTGCACCGTCGTGGACGACGCGACCCTCCTCCAGTCCCGCGGCACGATCAACGTGGACGACGAGGGCAACGAGCCCGAGCGCAGCACGCTCATCGAGAACGGCAAGCTCGTCGGGTACATGCACGACCGCCTCTCGGCCCGGCATTACGGGCTCACGCCGACCGGCAACGGGCGCCGCGAGAGCTTCGCCGCGGCGCCCATGCCCCGGATGACGAACACCATCCTGCTCGCCGGCCCGCACGATCCCGAGGAGATCGTGCGCTCCGTCAAGCGGGGCGTCTTCGCGAAGAAGTTCGGCGGTGGGCAGGTCGACATCTCGAACGGGGATTTCGTCTTCTCGCTCACCGAGAGCTACCTCATCGAGGACGGCAAGCTGACCGCGCCGCTCAAGGGGGTGAACCTCATCGGCAACGGCCCCGACGTGCTCCGGCGCGTCACGATGCTCGGCCACGATGTCGCCACCTCCGACGGCATCTGGACCTGCGGCAAGGACGGACAGAGCGTCCCCGTGGGCGTTGGCTGCCCCACAATCAAAATCGATCGCATCACCGTCGGCGGCACACGGATCGGCTGATTTTCAGCTGATTTATCGTGGACGGAATGTAAGCCGACCTGCAGTCCTGGTACGTTTAGCGCGGTGCGTCTTGCAGGCACCGCCGGACACCCGTATACGGGGCGGGTGGCGCGTCGTTCATTCATAGCCATCGTCGGGCACGGTCCGGATCTGGAACGGGATGAGGGAGCCGCAGCGGTTTTGCGCTCGCTGGGCGCCGATGTGAGGACGCTCGACCTCTGGGACGATCCGCCCCGGCTCTTCCACGATGACGAGAGCAAGGCGCGCGCGATCGTCGTCGAGGCGCTCGACCGGCCCGATCTGGCGGCCGCGGCGCTGCGTGCGCTCCGCCGCGAGCCCCGCCTGGAAGAGGTCGGCGCGCTCGTCGCGGTGAGCGTGGCGCAGATCGCGCGCATCGAGCCGTCGAGCGGCTTCGACGACTTCCTGCTCGTGCCCTACGTGCCCGCCGAGCTCTACGCGCGCGTGCGCCTCGTCGAGTGGCGCCGCAGCGAGTTCGCGACCGAGGAGCGGGTGAAGGTGGGCGCGATCGTGATCGACCGCGCGGCGCACGACGTGTCCGTCGGCGGCATGCACGTGCCGCTCACCGCGAAGGAGTTCGCGCTGCTCTCGTACGTGTGTGAACGTCGCGGGAAGGTTGTGTCGCGGACAGAGCTGCTCCGGCGCGTCTGGGGGAGCCAGTACGAAGGGGGCGCGCGGACGGTCGACATCCACGTGCGGCGCCTCCGGGCGAAGCTCGGCGCGGCGCTGCCGCTGGTCACGCTGCGTGGGGCCGGCTACCGGCTGGAGTCGCCGCTGCCCGGCGCGGGCGGCCCCGAGGGCGGGGACGCGGGGCGACCGCCGCAGCGGGGCGGGGCCGGCGGGGCGGCCGAGCGCGACGAGCGGCCGGTCGACGAGCGGTCGGTCGACGAGGACGACGAGGACGACGGCGAGGACGACGGCGACGACGAGGAGAGCGACGAGGACGACGACGACGGCGACGAGGAGAGCGAGTCGGCGCGCGAGGAGGACGGCGACCGGCCTTCGGGGTCGACGGCGCGCGACGCGACGAGCACCGGCCGCGAGCGGCGTATCGTCCGATGACGGCGTCAGGTCGCCGCGGCGCTCCGCCGCCGGCTGCCGGCGCGGCGCGCGGCGGAGGTCGCTCGCGCAGCACCCCGGCGCCCAAGATCGCGCCGCCGATCGTCGCGATCAGCGTGGGGTGTCCCAGCGGGGTCGGCCCCGAGGTGTCCGTCGCCGGCGCTGCATCCGCTCAAGGCGTGCGCTGCGTGCTCGTTGGGGATGAGGTGGTCCTGCGGCGCGCCGCGCGGCTCGTCCGCGTCGCCGCGCGGCGGCTCGTCGTGGTGGACGGGAGCGCCGCCATCGATCGGCTTGCGCCCGGCGAGGTGGGGATCTGGGCGGCGAGCGCGCGGCTCTCGCGGCCGAGCGCGTTCGGGCGACCCGAGGCCGAGGACGGCGCGGCGCAGCTCGCGTGGATCGACGCGGCGACGGACCTGGTCCGCGACGGCGTCGCGGCGGCGCTCGTGACGGGGCCCGCGTCGAAGCACGCGATCGCCACGAGCGGCGCGCCGGGGTCGGCCGATTTCCTCGGGCACACCGAGCACCTGGGCCGCCGGCTCCGCGCGCGCGAGGTCACGATGGCCTTCGCCTCCGGCAAGCTCGTGACCGCCCTCGTGACGACCCACGTGCCGCTGCGCGAGGTGCCCGAGGCGGTGAACCCGCGCGAGGTGGCGCGCGCCTCGGTGTGGCTCGCGCGGCTGCTCGCGGATCTCGGGCGGGAGAAGCCGCGCGTCGCCGTCGCCGCGCTGAACCCGCACGCCGGCGAGGGCGGGCTGCTCGGTGACGAGGAGGCGCGGAGGATCACGCCGGGGATCCGCCTCGCCGCGCGGCGGCTCGCGCGCTCGGGCCCGGCCGCGGAGCTCACGGGGCCGGTCGGCGCGGAGACGGCGTTCCGGCTCGCGGCCCGCGGCGCCCTCGACGGCGTCGTCGCGATGTACCACGACCAGGCGACGATCCCGAGCAAGCTCCTCGGCTTCGGCGAGGCGGTGAACGTGACGCTCGGCCTGCCGATCGTGCGCACGAGCGTCGACCACGGCACCGCCTACGATCTCGCCGGCACGGGGCGCGCCGACCCGCGCGGCATGCGCGAGGCGATCGCGCTCGCGGCGCAGCTCGCGGCGGCGCGCTGACCGGGGCCGCCGCGTCGGCGGACGGTCGTCGTGCAGCGCCGCGCGCGGCCGTCACGTGTTGGGTGCGGCCATCACGCGTCGCGCGCGGTCGTCACGCGACGCGCGCAGCCGGGCCGCGCGCGCCGGAGCGACCTTCGATCAGGGCCAGCAGGCGCTCGAGCGCCGGCAGGTTCACGCCGTGCTCGCGGCCGATGGCGAGGATCGCGGCGCCCATCGCGAGGTGCTGCTCGTGGAGCTTCGGCCCGAAGTGGACGTCGACGAACCGCAGCGTCTCGGGGAACAGCTGGCGCACGAGCGCGACGCCGGCCTTCGCCGCGAAGGGCCCGGTGAGCCGGGTGAGGAGCTTCGCCCAGGGCGCCACCTTGCCGAGCCGCTCCGCGAGCGCCACGCACTCCCTGGTCGCATCGAGCGCGGCGCCGAGCGTGTCCCTGTCCGCGACGAGGCCGCTGACGCCGCCGCCGGCGTCGATGGCGGCGATGAGCGGGAAGAACGCGGTCGTGGTGGCGACGTTCTGCGCGCCCACGTCGCGATCGAGCCGCGCGGGCACGCCGGCCTCGGTGAGGCGGCGCGCGAGCTCCTCGAGCCGCGGCCGCTCCGCGGGCGCGCCCCCCTCCTCGTCGAGCAGCGTCGACGCGATCGCCGTGAGCCAGTAGCGGATCACGCCGCGCTCGTCGGCGTAGCCCGACACGCTCGGCATCGCGGGGGTGATACGGCGCTGGGCGGCTCCCTCGAGCGCCTCGCGCTGCGCGGGCAGCAGCGGCGTGAGCACCGCGATGGGCACGGCCGGTCCGCCGCGGAGGATGTCCGCGACGGTCCGGCCACCCGCCGCGCGCGGCGCGGCGCCGCCGGCGTGGGCTGCGCCGGCGTGGGCTGGCGCGAGCTGATCGAAGCGCACGGTGATCAGGACGACCTCCGCGTCGGCCGGGATGTCGGCCGCGAGGCGCGGCCGCTCGAGCGTGTCGCGGCGCTGCGAGCCGTTCACCTGCTCGATGACGTACGGGCCGTCGCCGGCGACGCGCTCCGGCCGGACCACGAACGTGACGTCCTCGCCCTGCGCCGCGAGGCGCACGCCGTAGACCCGCCCGAGCGCGCCTGCGCCCACGATGCTGACCCGCATGGCCTCTCCGGTAGCGCGCTCGGCGCGGGGCGAGAAGAGGACCGTCTCGCCGGCGCGGCGAATCGCGGAGGCGCGGCGACGTCACGTCGGCGCCAGCGCGTCGTCGACGTCCACGGCGGAACGTTCACGTCGAGGTCAGAACGTCCGCTTCGAGTCGAGGAGGATCGTGACCGGCCCGTCGTTCTCGACGAACACGCGCATGTCGGCGCGGAACCGGCCGGTGGCCACCTCGAGGCCGCGCGCGCGCAGCGCCGCGACGACGCGGTCGTAGAGCGCCTCGGCGCGCGCGGGCTCCATCGCGCCGTCGAAGCTCGGACGGAGGCCGCGGCGGACGTCCCCGAAGAGGGTGAACTGGCTGATCGCGAGCACCCCGCCGCGCACGTCCGCGAGCGCGCGCGACATCTTGCCGGCGTCGTCGCTGAACACCCGGAGGCCCGCGATCTTGTTCGCGATGTGGTCGGCGTCCGCGTCGTCGTCGTCCTTCGCGGCGCCGACGAAGGCCACGAGGCCGTGCTCGATCGCGCCGACCACCTGGCCCTCGACCTCGACGCGCGCCGCGAGCGCGCGCTGCACGACCGCGCGCATCGCTAGCGATGGGCCGCGCGCGGGGCGGGGCCGGGCTCGGCCCCGGCGCCGAGCCCGAGCTCGCGCATCAGCTTGCTGGTGAGCGCGAAGTACGTGCTGCGGTCGTACGGCTGGTTGAGGATGTGGAAGTCCTTGCGCACGAGCCCCACGCACCCGAAGCAGTAGGTGCAGCCGGTGCAGTCGACCGAGCGCACGAGGTACGACGACTGCGTGCACCGCTCGGACGCGACGCAGTGGCTGCACTTGAGGAGATCGCGGCAGCCGCGGCAGTGCGTGCTGTCCGCGCAGCGCTGCGAGTCGACGCAGTAGTGGCACCGCTGGAGCGCCTTCGAGCCGCGGCAGAACGTGCAGTCGACGCAGCGCTCGCACGCGACGCACTCGACGCACCGCTCGTTCGCGGTGCCCGTCTCGTGGCCCTGGAGCAGCTTGCGGAGCTCGGCCTCGAATTCCGCGCGCGTCATTCCGCCTCGCCGGCGGCCTCGGCGGCCGCGCAGAGGGCACCGCGCTCGGCTGCGTCGCCTCCGTCCGCCGGGAGGGAGATCGCGGCGGGCGCGCTCGCCGTCGGCAGAGGGGCGACGGGCTCGGCGGCGCCGTTTGCGCCCGGGGCCTCGGCCCTGCCGCTCACCTGGCGCCGCAGCCGCTCGGCGGCCTCGCGCGTCGCGGCCTCCTCGGCGAACTCCTCGATGCGCCGGAGCCGCGACTCGAGCACGGCGCGGCGCTTCGGCAGCTCGCCGACGAGGATGCTCGAGAGCTCGTCGATCGCCTGCTGGATGCGCTGCTCGTCGCTGTGCTCGAGCAGCTGGAGGTACACGTCCTGCTCTGCAGGGAAGGCGTGGCCGGCGCGGAGGAAATCGTTCGCGGCCTTGGAGATGTTCGGGCGGCCCGAGGCGCCGAGGAGCTTCGACAGGAGGCGCTGGCGCTCGACGGCCTTGGGATCGCTCTGCGGAGGCGGCGCGAGGACGATGCGCCCCGGTGTCTTGGACGCGGCGTCGCGCCCGGACTTGACGCGCCCGCCCTTGCTGTCCTCGACCTCCGGCTCCTTGCGCGGGGAGAACAGCGCCTCGAGCGCGGCGCGGTGCTGCTTCGCCGCCCGCCGGTCCTCGCCGGTCTGCGTCGGGCGCGGCAGCCCTGCGCTGTTCGGCTGACCACGGCCATAGGCCGTGTGGAGCTCGGGATTGTGCCAGACCTTGGTTGCGTCTCTACGAATTCGCCGCATGTCGTGCCCTTGCTGACCTCGGAGCGGCCCTGGACGTGCCACCGGGTTCGGCTTCCGCATCCCGCGTGTGGCGCCCCGCTTGCATCGATGGTGTGGTGGGTGAGGCTTGTGCGTGTTGAGCCGGGCGTTTCCCCCGCGATTCGCGACGGCCCGGACGGGTTGTGCAAGGGACGCGACGCCTGTCACCCCGTCGATCGCGTTGATCGCGGAGGCTGGGCCGCGCCGCAGTGCGCCGGGCCAACTCTTCCAAGCCATGCCCGGCTGCGGTCCGCGCGATGAGGGGCTCTGCCCCCATGCTGCCCGGATCCGCGCTCGCGACCCGACCGCAGTCGCGAGCTAGTTGGTTCCTACCACAGCCTCTGGCGAGCGCCGCAGAAAATTGGGCTGCCCTCCGCACTTCATGACAAGGGTGTCCTCGGATCTCCTTGATCCCTCACGATCTTCTCGAGGGGCGTCGCGGAGAGCCTATGTCGAGGTCGCTGACCTCGTCCCGAGGTTGATTCAAGAAGCGGACCGCTGACTGCCTTCGTCATCCGCCGTCTCGCGGGCGGACGGCGACCTCGTGTCCGGGAGATCCGAGCGCGAGGCGATGTGCACTCGCGTCGTACCCGACTGGAGCTTTCCATGGTGAGCCTTCGATCCGTGAGCAGCGCAGGCGCGGCGCCGCAGGCCGCAGGGGAGGCGATGCTCCGCGTGGAGCCGCGAGCGCGGGTGGCGCGCGCCCGGGCTGCCGCGCTGGCGGTGCTGGTGAGCATCGCGGTGCCGGCCGTCCCGGCCGGGCTCCTCCACGCGGAGCCGCTGCCCGGGGCGCACGCCGCCGCGAAGGTGGCTGAAGGGAGCGGCGAGCAGGCCCGGCGCGAACGTCCGCCGGCGAGCCCGGCGGCCGCGGCGCCAGCGCGCCAGACGGAGGCGCGGGACAGGTCGCTCCGCGGCGCCACGAGGAGCGCTGCGGCGGCGGATCGGGGAGAGAAGAAGGACGAGAAGGGCGAGAAGACGAGCGGCGCGGCGAGCAGGAAGCCGCGCGCCCGCGGCAGGGCGACGGAAGCAGCCGAGAGCGCGGATAGTAAAGGAGGCGGCGAGGCGAAGGAGGCGAAGGCGGGCAGGAAGGATCGCGGGAAGAAGAAGGAGAAGAAGAGGGCGGCGCGCACGGCCGAGAGCAAGCGGCGAGGGGGGAAGAAGGGGACGGACAGGGAAGCTCCCCCGAAGCCGTGCCTCGGTCCGGCGATCTCGATCGATCGCAGCGGGCTGGAGCCCGAGCGCCTCGCGCTCGTGGACTGCGCCGGGAAGCCGCGCGAGGAGGCCCGGCGCGCGCTGTCGTTGCTCGCGCGCCCGTGGGGGGCGCCGCGGCCGACCCTGCCGGAGGAGCGCGCGCCGCTGCGGAAGCCGGAGGCGGCCAGCCGCAAGCGGCGGCCTGGCGGCGACAGGGCGGCGGCCCGGGAGAAGCCGAGCGGGCTGCCGGCCGGGGAGATCGCGCCCGGGGTGCGGCTGCTCGATCCTGGGCTGCTCTCCCGCATCGACACGCTCGCGCGGCGGTACCCGGGCCGGCTCGTGTCGCTCGTGAGCGGCTACCGGCCGCAGAGCCGAGGCAGCCTCCACCAGACCGGGCGGGCGCTCGATCTGCGCATCGCCGGGGTGCGCAACGACGAGCTCGCGGCCGCCTGCCGCGCGCTCGCCGATACCGGCTGCGGGTACTACCCGAACAGCTCGTTCGTGCACGTCGATGTGCGCGCGCCGGGGACGGGGAGCGTCTCGTGGATCGACGCGTCCGGGCCTGGCGAACAGCCGCGTTACGTGGCGTCGTGGCCGCCGCCGCAGGACGAGGCGCAGGGCGCCGCTGCGGCGGGGGGGGCGCCCGGCGAAGACGCCGAAGAGGTGCTGCGGCGGGAGCGCCGCGAGAGGCCCGCGGCAGAGACGGCGGGCGAAGTGGTGGAGAAGGCGGGCGCCGCGGCCGAGAGGGCGAGTGAGGCGGCGGAGAAGGCGGGCGCCGCGGCCGAGAAGGCGAGTGAGGCGGCGGAAAAGGCGGGCGCTGCGGCGGAGAAGGCGGGCGCAGTGGCCGAGAAGGCGGGCGCAGTGGCCGAGAAGGCGGGCGCAGTGGCCGAGAAGGCGAGTGAGGCGGCGGAGAAGGCTGGCGCCGCAGCCGAGAGGGCAGCTTCCGCGGCGGAGAAGGCGAGCGCCGCGGAGAAGGCGGGCGCGGGAGAGGACAGGACGAGCGCTTCGGCAGAGAAGGCGGGCGCCGGGGCGGAGAGGGCCGGGAGCGATGCGCCGGAATCGCCGGAGCGCACCGCACCGAAGAAGGCCGGCGCGACACCGGCGGCACGCACCGCGAACGACACGCGCCCGAAGCCGCGCTGACCGCGCGGGAAGGCGAGCGCAGGTGGCGCCCGGCGCCAGCACCGATCACGGCGGCAGCGCTCTCCTCACGCGCGGGCCGTTGTAGTATCGAGGCCCGATGGGCATCATCATCCCTCGCAGGCGCGCCTCGGCGATGGCCGGCAGCTTTGGTCCGCTCGCGGTGCATCGTCACGACGTCGTGGCCGCGGACGTGTCGTATCCCTGCTTCACGCTGGAGCTCGCCGACTGGATATCCGTGGCGGCGATCACCGATGCTGGGGAGTTCGTCCTGGTGCGGCAGTACCGGCACGGGGTCGACGCGGTGACGATCGAGACCGCAGGCGGCATCATCGATCCCGGGGAGGAGCCGGCCCGAGCGGCGCTGCGGGAGCTCCAGGAGGAGACGGGATACGCGGCGGCGTCGCTCGAGCCGCTCGGGTGGGTGCACCCGAATACGGCGCTCCAGGCGAACCGCTGCCATCTGTACCTGGCGCGCGGGGCGCGCCTGGTCGGTGAGCCCGACGGCGACGAGCACGAGAGCACGGAAGCCGTCGTGATGACCGCAAGCGAGGTGACGGCGGCCATGCAGGACGGCCGGATCAGCCATTCGCTCTCCGTGGTCACCCTGCTGCGCGCGCTTCCTCTCGCGACGGCCGCGGCGCGCTGAGCTGACCGCGGCGTCCAGCCGGTTCGGCTGGGCGGTGGTGGGAGCCGTCCCGGGGTCCACGGATCGGATTGTCGGGTCGGCTGAACGGGATCGTCGCTCCGCGGAACGAGATGTCGGGTCGCGAGGACGAGATTTCCGGTCGCGGCTCCAGAAAACTGGCTCAGGTTTACGGGAACGGCGGTCCCGAGGTCGCGCGGCCGGGTCCGGGCCCCCTCGAGACCCCGCGCGCGGTTGTCGAGATCGGAGATTTCGTTCTAGAGACCCCGCTTTCCGTTCGCGAGACCCCCCTCGGCGTACCTCGAGACCCCGCTTTCCGTTCGCGAGACCCCCCTCGGCGTACCTCGAGACCCCGCTTTCCGCTCGCGGGACCCCGCTCGGCGTACCTCGAGACCCCGCGGGAAGTTCGCGAGAGCGGATTTTTCGTTCGCTGGAACACCGCCGCAGCAGCGCGGACCGATTTTTTCGAGCGCCGGAGCCACCCACCGGTGCGCGCGCGCCGACTCGGGGACCCGCCGTGCGCCGTGTGAGAACGGCCGTGGTCTCTGTTTCCTGAGCGGCTGACGGAGTGGCCGGCCGATGCTGTTCGAGGGGGCCGTTCGGTTTCCGGGAAGGCTCGCGCTCCCTGTGCGCAGGTGCATCAGACGCCATTCATCACCCATGCCGAGGTCCAGAAGTGGAGAAGGAAGAGCAAAAATAATAATTCAGCATAGCTCTCGGGAACGGAGAGAATTTGTGTGCCGTTGTCGCAATGCCTTCGCGGACGGCCTGGATCTCCACATCAACGCTTGTCGCCCCGCGCTTCCTTGGGTAGAGCCCCCGAAGACAAGATGCTGCGACGCTTGCGCTACAGCCCGATCCTTGCGTTCGTGATGCTGCTGGAGTGCCTGACCGCATCGGCAGCGGAGGCGCCGCTGCCACGACGCCCGCCGCCGACCAAGGCGGAGCACGACCTGCAGGAGCAGGCCAAGCGCCTGGTCAACGAGGGGCGAATCGCGGACGCGAGAGACACTCACCTCACGCTATGGCGGCTCACCGGGAGCGCTTCTGACGCCTTCAACGTGGGCATGCTGTCGTTCAGGTTGCGGGATTTCGAGACGGCGGCGGAGTTCCTCACGATCTACTTTGACTTGGTCGGTACGCCCGATGCGCCCAAGATCTGGCTCCCGCCGGGCTTCAAGGACAGTTATGAGCTCGCGCGCGCCAACTTCGCTGAGGCCCGCCGGCACGTCGGCGCGCTCGAGGTACGCGTGAGCGAGCGTGGCGCCGACGTGCTCGTCGACGGGCGGCAGGTCGGCGCCTCGCCGCTCGAGCGCCCCGTGTTCGTCGCTCCCGGCCAGCATCGCGTGAGCGCGCAGCTCGCCGGCGCGCATGTCGAGCAGCCGGTCGCGGTCGAGGCCGGCGGCGAGCGGACCGTCTGGCTGGTGCTGAACACCAGAGCCTCCGTCACCGCGGCGGCGGCGCACGCGGGTCCTCGAGTGAGCAAGGCGGGCGACGCGCCGGGCACGGCGCCACATCGTCCCGGAACGGATCCCGTGCTGCGCTGGTGGGCCGTGGGCGCGCTGGCGGCCACCTCCGCGGCCCTGGCCGTCACCGGGAGCGTCGCGGTCGCCAAGGCCAACGCGGCGGCCGACGAGCGGGAGCAGGCTCGCCGGCGCGTGCTCGCCGAGACCTCTGGCGGGTGTCCCGGCGCGACCGCGCCCTGCGGCGCGTTCACGGCGGCCGACGGGGACGCGAAGACCATGACGGGCCTGGCCGTGGGCGCCTTCATCGGCGCCGGCCTGGCCGCGGCCGGTGCGGGGGTGACGGGCTACGTGTTCGGCCCGAAGGCGGCGGTCCGCGTCGGGAGCGCTCCGGGTGCGTTGGTATCCGTCTCCTGGTAGCGCGCGCAGCACGCATAAGGATCCGTGAGAAATTTGTGATGCTCACCGGAATGCCTGTCGCTTGACAGGAGCTTCCAGGAACTCCGCCTCGGTCCTCCGTCGCTCTGATAGGCTCTCGCGCCATGTGGAAGAGGCTTGGCGCGAGCGGAACGTTCCTAGCCATCGGTGCCCTGTGGGGCGCATGCGCTGGCGAGAGGTACGTGGACGTGGACGTGAATGGTGAGATCGCCTGCGACACTCAGGCGGACTGCGACGCGTGGGGCTTCGGCTGGGAGTGCACGGGGGGAGCCTGCTGGTGTCCCGGAGGCACCGCGTGGTGCTGCGCGCAGGAGCCGGGCTCGGATTCTTGCAATCGAGCGTGCCACCCGCCCGGCGCGTGTACCGACGAGCATCACGTGGACGAGCCGGCGAGGTGCGAGACCCCCGAGGACTGCCCGGGGCCGGTGTCCCCACGGTGCGGCAGGGCAACGTGCACCGATCACGTGTGCGGTCTTGAGGTGGTGCCCGAGACCACGACGCAGCGCGCCGGCGACTGCGTCGTGGTCCAGTGCAGCGAGCGGGGCGAGGCGTTCGATGCGCCAGCCCCCGACGACGTCTTCAACGATGCCAACGAGTGCACGATCGACCGGTGCGACGAGGTCCTGATGACCATCGCGAACGAGCCGTACCCGAGGGGAGCGGCGCCGGCGAGCTCGGGCTACTGCGACGGCCAGGGCCACTGGGTCGGGTGCTTGCTGGACGCCGACTGCGGCCATCCGGAGCTGATCTGCTCAGGGCGCGGATCGTGCATCATAAAGACCTGTGCGGACGGCGATCTTGATTCGATCATCGGAGAGACGGCCATCGACTGCGGCGGCCCATGCGATCCGTGCCCGTCGGGGCAGCCGTGCAGCCAGGCTACCGACTGCACGGAGGGTGTTTGCAAGGAGAACCGATGCGCCCATGCGACGTGCGACGATGAGGTCCTCAACGGCTCCGAGAGCGACGTGGACTGCGGTGGACCTTCGTGTGCACCGTGCGGCGGTGGCTTGAAGTGCTCCGCGCACGATGACTGTGCGAGCGGGGTGTGCTCGCGCGGCATCTGCCAGCAGGCAGGTTGCCGAGATGGCGTGATGAACCAGGACGAGAGGGATGTCGACTGCGGCGGCGAGCGGTGCGGCCCATGCGGCAGGCACGCGGCGCGGAGCGGGCCGGCATCGACCGGGGAGGGCACGTGATGAGACGCCTTTGCGCCGCCTTCGCGGTGCTCGCCTTCCTGGCGAGCTGGATCGCATGCTCCGGAGATGGTCCAGGGACCAGCGCAGCGACCTCGGGATCGAGCTCCGGCTCATGGGCGCTTTGCAACGATCCAGGCGAGCCGTGCAGGACCGCCGACGACTGTTGCGTCCTCTGGGATCGGCGCTGCGGGGACAAGATCTGCGACCAAGGGGTCTGCGCGATCGACCTGGTGCAGGAGTTCAAGAGCCAGGCGCGCGGGGATTGCATCTACCTGCGGTGCGACGCGTCAGGGGTACCGCGGGAGGAGCCGGCGCCGGACGACATCGATCCGGGAGGCAACCCTTGCATCGTGCACCTGTGCGAGATGAACCAGCCGCTCATCGCCGCTGGTCCGAAGGGCCCGGCGCCCGACGGGTCGGGCCTCTTTTGCGACGGAGACGGCCATCGGGTCGAGTGCCTGGAAGCCGCCGATTGCGACGACCCATCGCGGATCTGTTCGCACCGATTCAAGTGCGTTCCGCCGCACTGCGACAACGGTCAACCCGATCCATCCCTCGACGAGACCGAGACGGACTGCGGCGGCCCGTGCGACCCGTGCATCCGAGGCTTCGCGTGCAACAAGCACGAGGATTGCGTGTCCCTTTCGTGCGGGGCCGATCATACGTGCGTCCGGCCTGCCTGCGACGACGGCCGAAGGAACGGCAACGAGGTGGACGTCGACTGTGGTTCCTACGCGTGCAACACCCCATGCCCTGAGGGGGCCGGATGCTTCGGCGACGCGGACTGCACGACCGGGTCCTGCTTCGCCGGCAAGTGCCAGCCACGTAGCTGCGAGGACGGCAAGAGGAACGGGGACGAGGAGAACATCGACTGCGGGGGGAGCGACTGCCCGTCCTGCTGGTAGGCACGCTGCTCCCCGTATGGGCTCGCCGCGAGATCGGCTCCTTCTCGCTGTGGCCGCACGAGGCGAGGCATGCTCGATGCGGCCAGCGGCCGCGGGATACGAGGGCGCGCCGGCGAGCAGTCGCTCCCCGGCGCGCCGCCTAGCGAGCCCGGCTTCCCAGGGGGTGGCCCCGCCTCCGGTTACTCGTCCTCGCCGATCTCAGCCTCCTCGTCGCCGAGCTCCTCGTCCTCCTCGCTGAGCTCCGCCTCGTCGTCGGTTGCTTCCTCGTCGCCGAGCTCCTCCTCGTCGCCGGCATCGTCGACTTCCTCCTTCTTGTTGGTGGAGCTGCGCTTGGCGGTGGTGAGGCCGAGCTTGAGCTGGGCCTTGACGCCGAACACCTGCCGGAAGGTCGTGGCCCAGTCGTTGAACCAGTCGCGCAGATCGTCGAGCCCTTCGCGCTGTGCCTTGTGGGCCTTCGCGAGCTCGGCGGCGGACACCTTGCGCTCGGGCAGCGGGCCGCCGCCGACCTCGAGCTTGCCGAGCATGTCGCGGACCTCCTTGAGCTTCTCCTCGGTCAGGCCGCGCTTCACGAGCGTCTTGCGGACCTCCTTCGCGTCCGCGTCGTTGCTCTGGGAGAGGCCGTCGAGGCGGGAGAGGAAAGTGCGAACGGACACGATGACCGCCGGCCCGAGGGGCTGCTGCTCAAGGTTCTTGAAGAAGGCGGCCTCGAAGGCCTCGCGGCGGGCGCGGGGGACCACGCGGCGAATGACGGCGCGGGTGCGGGGGAACCAGGTGTTCTCGAAGGCGTCGACGTCCTGGAGCAGGCGGAGCCGCTCCGCGCCTTCGACGGCCCCGCCGTTCGCGACCTCGGCGAAGAGGTGCTCGAGCGGCTTCGCCTCGCCGGAGGCGAGCCTGAGGAGCCGCCAGCCTTCGCGATGCTCGTCGGCGGTGTAACCCTCGCGTCGGGCCTGCGCGCTGAAGGGCGCTGTCTGGATGTTGACCAGCAGCTTGAGGGAGCGTTCCAGGAGATCCTGCTCGACGGCGGTCAGGATGAGCGGCGACGGCGCCTCCTCGGCGGGGCCCGCCGGCGCTGATTGGGTGGATGACTTCTTCGGGGACTTGGGCTTGGCCATGAGATGATCCTCCGGTGTAGGCGATGGTAAGGATGCGCCCCGCCGGGAAACAACGCCGTGGTGTCGTCGAGCTCGTGCTCGCTCACGGGGGCGATCTACCGCGAGGCGGCGTGAGGAACCGCACGTCTACCTTGACGCGGCGCGGCTCGGTCGTGTACGACGAAGAGGGTTCGACTCGACTCGCACGATCTGCTGCGTGTGCAGCGGTGGCGGCGTGGAAGGGTCTATCGCTCAGGAGCAGCAGGAGGTTGGGCGATGGCGAGGGATCGGGGGATCTCGCTGGAGGAGTTCGCGCGCCTCCGAGCCCTGCTCGACTCGGGTCAGCCGAAGCCCGAGGTGCTCGCCGCCGTCGGGCTCGATGGAAGCCGCTGGAGCGAGGTCGAGGAGGCGTGGCTGGCGTCCCTCGCGGATGATCTGGAGCGCGGCGAGTCCTCGAGCGTGCGGGCGTTCGAGGGGGCTTACCGGCTCGCGTGGGCAGAGCGCGGAGGACGTCATGAGGCTCCCGCGACGCCTCTGGTGGATGCGGTCGCAGGGGAGCCTGACGCGGAGTCCGATGGGACATCGACTGCGCTCTTGAGCGCTGCGGCGTTCTCTCCGAGGGAGGTCCTTCCGTTCCAGCGGGGCGTAGAACAGCCGCGTGCGGTCGCGGGCGAGGAGCGCCCCGGCGGGCCCCATATGCCAGAGGTCGGCGCGGTGCCCGATCCTTCTGCCACGCAGCTGCTGCCTGGGTTCACAGGGGCGGCTCCCGAAGAGGAGACGCTGCCGCTGTCCTCCAACACGCTGTTGCCGGACGCCGCCGTGCCGTTCCGGCGTGCGCCGTAGCTTCTCGACGGCAGCGTCATAGCGCAACCGGGCGATCTTGCGCTCGAGAGAGCGGCTGGGGAGGTTCAAGAATGATCGCGGCGAAGTGGGGTGATCCCGTCCTTGGCATCGACGTTCACATGGTGATGGTGCCGACGCCCGGCGGACCGGTGCCGACGCCGCTGCCGCACCCGTTCATCGGCGTCGTGTTCGATCCCATGGGCGCGATCATGAGCGCGGCGATCGGCGCCGTCTTCGGGGGAGGGGGCGCGGTGCGTGTCAACGGCATGCGCGTAGGGAACACCGGCACCGAGGTGAAGGGTGTGCCGCACTTCCCTACGCCGCCGGGCGTGTCGTTCGCGCCGAACGATATTCCCGGCAACGACGGCACGCTGATCACGGGCTCGAAGACGGTCGACTTCGAGGGGTCGAGCCAGAGCCGGACGGCATCCGTCGTGATGAGCTGCAACTTCCCGATCAACTTGCCGACGAGCGTCTGCCTCGCCGTGCCGATGGGAGCGCCGGTGCTGATCGGCGGACCCGAGGCGGTGGACTTCGCGGCGGCGGCGACGCAGGCCATCCGCACGAAGTGGGTGTCGAACAAGCTGCACGCGCTCACCGGAGCGACGAAGGGTTCGCTCCGCAGCAAGGTGATCTGCTTCTTGACGGGGCACCCCGTGGACGTGATGACCGGCGAGCTGATCGCGGAGGCGATCGACTTCGAGCTGCCGGGGATGATCCCGATCGTATGGGAGCGCAACTACCGGAGCCGGCAGACCGAGGAGGGGGCGCTCGGCCCGGGGTGGAGCCATCCGTTCGAGGAGAGCGTGGAGGAGACGGCGAGCGGGGTGGTGCTGCGGCTGGCGGACGGGCGTCCGAAGGAGCACCCGCCGCTGCGCGTGGGGGCGTCGGACTGGGACGGCGAGGACCGGTACACGCTGACGCGCACGGAGGCCGGGTACGAGAAGCGCGGCGCGGACGGGGTGCGTGCGGTGTTCGCGAGGCTCGCGGGGGCGCGGCGGTTCGTGATGACGAGGCTCGTCGACCGGTCGGGGAACGCGGTCGTACTGAAGTACGAGCGCGGGTTCCTGCGGGAGGTGGTGGACACGGCGGGGCGCGTGCTCGAGGTGCGGTGGACGCGGGAAGGACGCATGGAGGGGGTGTACTTCGAGGGTGAGCCGCTCGTCCGCTACAGCTTCGACGCCGAAGGCCGGCTGTCGGCCGCGACGGACCCGCTGGGACACGCGCTGCGGTACGAGTACCGCGGCGGCGTGATGGTCAAGGAGACCCACAAGGGTGGGCTCTCATTCTACTTCGCGTGGGACTGGTACCACCCGGAGGGCTGGTGCGTGCGCACCTGGGGAGACGGGGGGATCTACGACCGGCGCATCACCTACGACCCAGAGCGGCACTTCACGTCGGTCGAGGACGGGCGCGGCGGGATAACGCAGTACTGGGGGAACGCGCTCGGGCTCGTCGACAGGATGATGGATCCGATGGGCGCGGTGACCGAGTACACCTGGGATGCGTACTGCCGGAAGACGTCGGAGACCGACGGGCTCGGGAACAAGAGCGAGTGGGTCTACGACGCGCGGGGGAACTGGTTGCTGCACCGCGATGCGCTCGGGCACGAGACGCGGATGGAGTACGACCGGGAGGACCAACTCGTGCGGCTCGTCGATGCGGGGGGTGGAGAATGGGCCGCGGCGTACGATGCGCGCGGCAGGCCGGTATGGGCGCGCAACCCGCTTGGGGCCGTGACGTGGTACACGCACGACGAGCACGGGCGGCTGGTGGGCCTGGACGACTCGGCGGGGCGGCGGGCGCGCGTGCGCTGGACGCCGCGGCATGAGCTCGCCGAGATGACCGACGGCGAGGGGCGGACGACGCGGTTCGAGCACGACACGCGGGGGCGGCTCGTAAAGACCGTCGACGCGGGCGGGAGGGTGTCGCGTGCCCTGCGGGACAAGCTGGGGCGCATCACGTACCTGGAGCGCGCGGACGGCGAGCGACTGTCGATGGTGCGCGATGCCGAGGGGAACGTCGTCGAGCAAGTCGACGCGCAGGGGCGGCGGGAAGCGATGCGGTACGCGGGCATGAACCGGCTCGTGGAGCACACCGATCCGATGAAGTACACGGTGCGGCTGCACTACGACAAAGAGGAGGACCTCGTCGCGGTGGAGAACCAGCACGGCGAGTTGTACCGGTTCGAGCTGGACCGGGCGGGGCGTGTGGAGGCGGAGATCGGCTTCGACGGGCGCAGGCACCGTTACCTGCACGACAAGGCCGGACGGACGCTGCGGGTGCTGGGACCGGACTACAGCGTGACGCAGATCGAGCGCGATGCGCTGGGGAGGATCACGCGGAGCACGCTGAGCGCGCCGCTCGGCGGAGGCGCGCCGCTGGAGGAGACGTTCGCGTACAGCGCGCTGGGCGAGCTGGTGGAGGCGCGGTCGGGCGACGTGAAGGTGGTGCTGGAGCGCGACGCGGTGGGGCAGGTCGTCCGCGAGCGGCACGAGGTTGGCGAAGCGAGCCACGAGGTGGAGAGCCGGTACGACGACGCGGGCTTGCGGGTCGAGCGGCAGACCGACCTGGGACATCGCACCGAGTACGCGTGGAACAAGGCCGGGGAGCTGGCCGGCGTGCAGGCGGGACCGAGCACGCGGCTGCTGTCGCCGGCGATCGTGAGCTTGCGGTTGCCGCTGCTGGAGATGCCGGACTGGGAGATGAAGATCGAGCGCGATCCGCTCGGGTTGGAGGTCGCGCGGCGAATGCCGGGAGGAGTGGCCGCGACGTGGAAGCGAGACGCGTTCGGGAGGCCGGCGCTGCGGCAGGTGCTGACCGGGGCGAAGGGGGCGAGCCCGGGGACCGACGTGATGCGTATCGGGTACCAGTGGGAGGGGCCAGAGCAGATCGCGGCGCTCATCGATACGCGGAAGGGAGCGACGCGGTTCACGCACGATCCGCGGGGACACCTGATCGCGGCGCTGTTCCCGGACGGGACGATGCAGCATCGGCAGAGCGACGGGGTGAGCAACCTGTTCCGGAGCGCGGACCGGAAGGACCGGACGTACGGGCGCGGGGGCGTGCTGCTGCGGGCGGACGGGGCCGAGTACCGGCACGACGGGGCGGGGAACCTGATCGAGAAGCGGCTCGCGGACGGGAGCCGGTGGACGTACCGGTGGGATCCGGCAGGGCGGCTCCGGGGAGTCGAGCGGCCGGACGGCAAGAGGGTGGCGTTCGCGTATGATGCGCTGGGAAGGCGGATAAGGAAGGAGTTCGACGGGGCTGCCACCGACTACATCTGGGATGGGGACGACCTCGTGCACGAGCGCGTCCGGAGGGCGGATGGGACGCTAGAGCCCTTGGTGACGTGGATCTTCGAGCCGGGGGCGTTCACGCCGATCGCGAAGTTCGAGGGGAGGAAGAGGTACAGCGTGATCACCGACCACCTCGGCACCCCTGCGATGCTCATGACCGAGGCGGGGCAGGTGGCATGGAAGGCGCAGCTCGACCTGTGCGGGGTGCTGCGGGAGGACCTCGCCGGAAAGAAGACGGAGTGCCCGTGGAGGTATCCCGGGCAGTACGAGGATCCAGAAACGGGGCTATATTACAACAGATTCAGGTATTACGATCCGGAGAGCGGGCGGTACATCAGTCAAGATCCGGTTGGACTTCGGAATGGCGTTGCTCAGTACGGGTATGTCACTGACCCGTTGTGCTGGACTGACCCTCTTGGCCTGGTATTTCGTGGTCCCGCGCGACGAGGGACGCAATGGAATCATATTTTTGAGGGGCATTGGATCGGGAGTCCAGAAAAGATTCGCGGAAATAATGATGTTTATGGTACGTTGAGCAAAAAAGAGATTATGCAGGTTGTTAACCAGGCATGGGAGCTCAGGAAAAAGATACAGACGCAAGGGCCCAGGATCAAGTTCGAGGCTTATGTGTCGAGTAGGCTGTGGGTGGGTCGAATCGAAATGTGGTTCAATAAAGAAACTGGCATACTGGAAACTGCGTATCCAACAAAGCCGCGCGCTGGGTGTAAGTGAGGCAATGGGTATGCGGCTCGTGAGTCGTCTGCGACTTCGGTTTGGTGTGCCGCGTCATGGCTGGTTGAGTGGAACGTTTGTCGCGGATGATGATGCTGTTGATTTTGAGGGTTCAGATACGCCCGCGGATTGGATTACTGAACTGGTGTGGGCGCTTGACTCGCTCGCGTGCGGGAATGAGCTCGCGTCTGTGACAATCTCAGCGGAAACGAGAGTGTATCGTTTGCTTCTGAAGGTAGAAGGCGGGCTCGTGTATACGCAGCTTGCGTGTTGCGAGCCTGGTGGAAGCTCGGTGGTGATCTTGGATGTGATGTCTGTTGAGGGTAAAACTATCGTTGGTTTTTGGCGGGGTTTGCGTGAGCTGGAGTCGCGCATGGATATGAGAGCGTCTGAGTGGCGGTATCCTTTTCCGAGCGACGAGCTGCGACGCTTGCGTCGGAAGTTGATGGATCTTTATCCCTAGTTTTGTTTTGGGATTATTATGGTTGTGCTGGATATGGTTGCGACTTGCGGCGTGTGGTGCGTTTATTGAATAGAGGTTCGGCCTCATGATGTTGCAACAAGGCGATTTCTACTTCCACTGGGACGGGGGCGGCCCGTCGTGGAACCACCTCCACGTGGTCTTCTTCGTCATCGAAGACGCCCTGAGCATGCCGTATCAGGCGCGCATCACTCTGCAGGCTCGCGGGCCGGACGATGAGGTCGACCCGGCCGACCTCATCGGCAAGCTCGCGACCCTTCGGATCCTGACTGGCGTCGAGCGGCCCCTCCGCTGCTTCCACGGGCTCATCGTCGAGGCGGTCGAGCTGGGCCCCTCCGTCCTCGGCATGACATACGAGGTCGTGCTCATGCCGCCGCTCGTCCGCGCCATGCACCGCCGCCGGAGCCGCATCTTCCTGAACAAGACGACACGGCAGATCCTGCAAGCGGTCCTCACCGGCGACCCGCGGATGCAGCTAGGAGACCCGCCGCAAGGCGCAGCGGAGCCAGCCGACCCATTCGTCACGCCCGGCGAGATGTTCACCTTCCGCATCCGCGACCCAGGGCGGCTCGATGACGCCACGGCGCGGCCCTACTGCGTGCAGTACGAGGAGAGCGACTTCGATTTCATCGCGCGCCTCCTCGAAGAGGACGGCATCACATACCATTTCGAGCACACGAACCGCGCTGTCGTGCTGGTGTTGTCCGACAGCGACGAGGGCCGCTTCAAGCTCGCGCCCTTCGACCCGCTCACGCCCCACACGATGGGCCGCCACCTGGACAACGTGCGGCTCGGCAGCCGGCTGCGGCCAACGCGCGTCAAGCTGACGGACTACAATTGGGAGAAGCCGAACCTCGACATGGCGGCGGAGGCGAGCGCCGGCGACGGCGATCTCTTCGTGGCGGAGTACCCCGGCCGGTACGCCGACGCGCCCAAGCAGGGCAAGCCCATCGCGCGATCGCTGCTCGAGCGGCTCCAGACCGAAGCGCGCTTCGCCACGGCCGAAGGGGCCTGCCGGCTCCTCGGCGCGGGCACGATCTTCTTTCTGGATCACCCGGTGGACCGCTACGACGGCGAGTACCTCGTGACCCGCGCCGAGCTCCGGGGCGCCGCCGAGGGCGAGCTCGCGGGCGGCTTCGGCGTGCGAAGGGACCCCGGAACGCCGGACGGCGCGCCGTTCTGGGCGCGTGTGGAGTGCGCGCGCCGCGGCGTGGCCGGGCGCGTGGAGGAGTCGAGGTTCCGGCCCGCCCGCCGCACGCACAAGCCGCGGATCCACGGATCGCAGACGGCGCTCGTCGTGGACGAGCCGAGCGCGCGCGGCGCCGAGATCCACGTCGGAGGGCCCGCGGGCAACGAGAACGGGTGCGTGCGGCTGAAGTTCCACTGGGACACCGAGGTGGAACGGCACCGGAAAGAGCCCGCGAGCTGCTGGGTGCGCGTCAGTCAGAGCTTCGCCGGGGCGGGCGGCGGCGCCGTCTTCCACCCGCGCGTGGGAACAGAGGTCGTCGTCGAGTTCATCGACGGCGACCCGGACCGGCCCCTCGTCACCGGGCGCGTCTACAACGGGGTCCAGAAGCCGCCCGCCGCCGGCAAGGGCGCGGCGACCGTGAGCACGCTCAAGTCGATGTCGAGCCCGGGCGCCAAGACCCACAACGAGCTGTCGTTCGACGACACGGCCGGCAAGGAGCAGATCAAGCTCTCGGCCGGCAAGGACATGAACACCGACGTCGGGCACAACCGCAGCGAGACGGTGACCAACGACTCGACCTCGACCGTCAAGGTGAACCGCACGGAGGAGACCGGCTCGGACCGGAAGGCCCACGTGGGCGGCAAGAACGAGGAGTCGGTCGACGGGGACGAGCGCATCACCGTCGGCGGCCGGCAGAACGTCACGATCACGAGCGGACAGGAAATGACGGTGACCGCGGACCGCAAGCTCACCGTGACCGGCCCGCACGAGGTGAGCACAGGCCCGGAGAAGTACACGGTGAACGGGCCGCAAACGGTGACCGTGACCGCCGCGAAGACCGAGACGGTCGGCGCGACCTTCGACCTGTCGGTCACATCCCCGATGACCGTCAACGCGGCGGCGCGGCACACGCTGAACACGCCGGTGGAGACGGTCAATGCGACGATGATGACCATCAACAGCACGGTCACCACGATCAACGCGACCACGGTGGCGGGAATCAACTCCGTCGTGCTGAGCGCCGTGGCGACCGGGCCCGTCACGCTCCAGGGGGCGACCATCACGGCGACCGCCGCCGGCGAGATCGTGCTCTCGGGCGGGGGCAGCGCGATCAAGATCTCCGCGGGAGGTGTCGAGATCACCGGCGGGGCGATCAAGATCGCAGGCGGCACGGTGGACATCACGGGCAGCGTCGTGAAGGTGAACTGAGGGCGCCGCCGTGGACCCGATCACGCTCGCAGCAGAGCGCTTCCGGAGGCAGTGGCAGGCGTTCTGGTCGCCGCCGCCCGGCCATGAGCGCAGAGGGCCGCCGGCGCTGCGCGTCAGGACAGGGCCATCCGATCGAAAGGACTGGCTCAAGGCGCTCCGGTGGATGGAGTGGCAACCGGACAACAGGCACCCCTTCGTGGTGGTCGAGGCGCCCTTCACAGGGGAAAAGGCTTACGTCGCGGCGATCGCCGAGCGGCTCGAGCACGACCTCGCCGCGCTCCGAGACGGCCTCGCGCAGGATGGACTGACGCTGCCGCCGCTCGCTTCCTCGCAGGGACCTATCGACGAAGCTCGGCTGCGACGGCGCCTCGTGGAGGCCGGGCAGACCGTGGCCGGCGTGCTCGATGGGCTCGTCGTGGTGCTGGCCCCCGCGCGCGTCGACCAGGCACCGGCGTACCGCGATCTGATCGCGCGCCTCGTCCCGGCGTCGAACGGGACGACGCTGCGCCTGGCGGCGCTCGATGTGCCCGGCAGCGATCTCGTGGCGCTGCTCCCCGAAGGCGCCAGGTTCGAGGTCGATCAAGCGGCGCTGCTCGATGCCCTGAAGCAGATGGGAGGCGATGGCGCGCCGGCGCCCGCGGATGGCCGGCCGAAGCTGGCTCCCCACCAAAAGGACGCCGTGGAGCGAGCCCTCGGCCGGAAGATCGCCTCGGAGGACACCGGGGCGTCGTTGCGGCGGCTGCTGCTCGACGGCGGCAAGGCGATGCAGGACGGCGCCTTCAAGCTGGCGGTCCGCAAGCTGCGCGCGGCCCGCATGCTCTGCCACCTGAGCGGCCTCGGACAGGAGGAGGCTGCGGCGTCGATCGCGCTGGGCAGCGCCGCGCACGCGGCCGGCGACCCGCGCGCGGCGCTGGCCGCCTTCCGCCAGGGCAAATCGCTCGCGCTCGCCGCGGGGCATCGGCTGCTCGGGGCCCACGCGGCGCTCGGCGAGGCGGGCGTGCTCCTCGCGGCGAAGCGCCTCGCCGAGGCGCGCGACGTGTACGCGGAGGTCGCGCGCCTCGGCGAGGAGGCGTCGGCGCTCGTGCTGGAGGCGATGAGAATGCACGGCGAGTGCTCGCGGCTGGAAGGCCATCCGGCGCTGGCCAGGCGGGCGTGGGAGGACGCGCTCGCGTTCGCCGAATCGCTCGAGCCCGGGGTACGGAGGACGACGTCGTACGCCGCCGCCGGCGCGTCCCTCGCGGAGCTCCTGCGCAACGCCGGGAGGCCGGCGGAGGCGCTCGCCACGGAGCTGCGGGTGCAGCAGCTCGGCGCGACGGGCAAGAGCGGCTCGGCGTGAGGGAGCCCCGCCATCGAAGTACGCGGGAAGACGCGCAGGCGGACGCCGCCCTGCGGTCCGATGATCTCGTCCGGGCGGGCAGCATCACGAAGACCTCCGTCGCGACGCCGGCGCGGAGGCTCCGCGCGGAGGGCCACCCGGCGCTCGACGGCGCGGTATCCTGCGCCCGATGCGCTCTCCCGACGGCGCCCCGAGCGCTACCCACTCGCCCGCCGAGCTCTTCCGCCGCGTGTTCGAGCTCCTCTCGGCCATGGAGGACGCGCAGCGGGCCAAGGTCATCGGCCTCGCCCGGCGGCTCCTCCCCACCCTGACGGCCGAGGACATCCGCAACCCGCACGACTTCCCCGAGCTCGACGACCCCGACTGGCACTTCGAGGACGGGCAGCTCGCCGGCATCGAGGCCGTCCGGTTTGCGCTCCGCGGTCTCGCGAGCGATGTTCTGGGGGATGGCGAAGGGCGCGAGGCGCGAGAGAGATCCGAGATCGGCGGGCAGCCCGGCGCGGGCCGCGAAAGAGGCGGCGCGCAAGGCGAGTGAGCCGTTCTACCAGCCGTTCTCCGTGCTGCGACCGGCGAAGCAGAAGCCGGCCGCGAAGCCCGCGCAGGGCGCGGCCACCGCCCCCGCCGCCGCTCCCCAGGCCAAGCCGAAGGCGCCCGCCCTCGCGCCGGCGGCCCCGAGACCGGCGCCGGCGGCCCCGAGCGCCGGCGCTGCGGCGCGCGCGGCCGCCGAGCTCGCGGCCCCGCGGCCCGTCGATCCGGAGACCTTCGCCATCTACATGGCCGGCGTCCGCGTGCTCGAGGACCGCGCGAACCGCATCCCGGTCACCGCGAGCCGCGTCGAGCGGGCCGCGCTCCCGACGCGCGCGGCCGATCCGGACGAGGACGCGCGCTCCCGCATGCGCTCGCTCGTCATCGAGGGGATCAAGTTCGAGATCACCGACGACGGCGAGCGCCTCGAGGGCAGGCGCCTCGACGTCGACCCGCGCGAGCTCCGGCGGCTCCGCCGCGCCCGCTACGCCATCGACGGCACCCTCGACCTGCACGGCCTGCGGCTCGAGGCCGCGCGCGACGCCGTCGAGGCGTTCGTCTGCAAGCGCCAGCGCGACGGCGACCGCGTCGTCGCCGTCGTCCACGGCAAGGGCAGCCACTCGCCCGGCGGCTACGCCGTGCTCCGCGGCGAGATCGCCGCCTGGCTCAGCCACGGCCGCGTCGCCCGCCACGTCGCCGCGTTCGCCACGGCCCCGGACGCCGAGGGCGGCGCCGGCGCCGTGCTCGTGCTGCTCGCGCACGGATGCTGATGCCCGCCGCGCGCCGATCCCGCCCTCGCGCCGCCGCGCTGCTCCTGCTCGTGTCCGTGTGCGCGGCGTCCGCGTGCGCGCCGGCCCCGCCGCCGCCCCCTCCGCCGCCGCCGCGGTCCGCCCCGCCCCCGCCGCCGGCGGACCTCGGCGAGGGGGAGCTCGGCGAGTACCGCTCGGAGCGCTTCGACCTCCTGCTCCCGCTGCCCGACGCGCGCGGCTTCCGCGTCGAGGACGGCGGCGACCCGTGGCTCGTCGCGACCCACGCCGCGGCGCAGACCTCGCTGCTCGTGCGCGCCTGGCGAGAGGACGGCCGCGCGAGCCGGGCCGCGTGCGAGGCGCGCGCGCGGCTCTGGCGCGACCTCCCGCGCCGCGATCCGAGCTTCACCGCGGTGGAGCGCCGGATCGACGCGCCCGAGGGCTTCGACACCCTCGTGGAGATCGGCGTCGCCGAGACCCCCCCGGGGGCGCCGATCCAGGGGTTCGCGCTCGCGTTCGGCGGCTCCGGCCGGCGCTGCATCGCCTTCATCGCCGAGACGCGCGCCAGAGGGCCCTCCGCCGAGCGGCTCGTCGCCGAGCGGCTCGCCGCGGTCGTCGAGATCTCGCTCGGCGGCCTCCGCCTCCTCCGGGAGGTCGCGCCCGCCGTGCCGCGCGAGCCGCCGCCGTGACGCCGCGCCGAGCCGCCGCGCGAGCGCGCGCTCAGCGGTAGACGCCGCCCCGCGCGCGCGACTCGAGCGCCGCGGCGAGCTCCTCCTCGCCGATCGCCCACGCCTCCGTCGACAGCTCTCGCGCCTCGGCGGGCTTGAGCGTCTCCAGCGCGCGCGGCGCGAGGCGCAGCCGCGACAGCGACAGCAGGCGCTCCAGCGCCTCGGACGTCGTACCGGCGTGGAGCTCCCGCCGCCACGCGCGGTCGATCGCCTCGATCCGCGCCGGGTCCTTCCAGGCCTCCGCGAGCACCACCCGGCCGAGCCGCGCGTCGATGTCGTCGATCCCCGTCGGCAGCGCCACGATCGCCTGCTGCGCCGCGCGCGCCGGATCGCCGAGGCCGAGCGAGAGCAGCGCGCGGGACGCGTCGAGCAGCCGCGCCTCCTCGGGCCGGAGCGCCGCCCGCTCGACGTACGGGAGACGCTCCAGCGCGAGCGCGTAACGCTCGCGGCGCACGGCGTCGATCACGGCGGCGAGCGCGTGGAGGACCCTCGCCGTCGGCGGCGCGAACCACGGGTCCGGCTCGGCGCTCGGCCGCTGCGCGGGGTCCTCGAGGTCGAGCGCGGCAGCGCGCCACACCGCCGCGCGCGCGTCGAGCGCCGCCCGCGTCGCCAGCACCGCGAGCAGGAAGAGCGCGACGCCCGGCAGGAGGCCCTTGAGGCCCCAGCGCTCGCCGAGCAAGACGCTCGCTCCCGCGATCAGCGCGAGCGCGAGGAGCACGAGCGGCCGGCGCCGCCGCCGCGCGCCGCCCTCGGCGCCGGCGGACCCGCCCGTCGCGCCGAGCGCCTCGGCGCACCACTCGAGCAGCCGCGTCCATGCAGGGCCCACTTCTGCAGGATCAGGATGCCCGGCGTCAGGCCTGCGCGCGAGGGCTTTCGATCGCGGCGCAGAGCGCCCGCGTGAAGTCGTCCGTGCTCGCCGCGCCGCCGAGGTCGCGCGTGCGGACCTGGCCGGCGCGGTAGAGCTCGGTGAGCGCCAGCTCGATCCGGTCGCTCGCCTCGTGCTCGCCCAGGTGCCGCAGCATCATCACGGCGCTCTGCACGAGCGCCGTCGGGTTCGCGTAGCCCTTGCCCGCGATGTCCGGCGCGGACCCGTGCACCGCCTCGAAGACCGCCGCCTCGTCGCCGATGTTCGCGCCGGGCACGATCCCGAGCCCGCCGACGAGGCCCGCGCCGAGGTCCGAGAGGATGTCGCCGTAGAGGTTCTCCGTCACGAGCACGCCGAGCTTGTTCGGATCGCGGACCATCGTCATGGCCGCCGCGTCGACGATCATCTCGCCGAGATGGACCTCGGGGTGCCGCGCGGCGACGCGCCGCGCGCAGTCGAGCGCGAGGCCGTCGGAGAGCTTCATGATGTTCGCCTTGTGGACGATCGTCACCTTGCTCCGGCCGTGCCGCTTCGCGTACTGGAACGCGAACTCGGCGATGCGCGTCGAGCTGCGCTCCGTCGTGAGCTTGATGCTCTGGGCCACGCCGGGCAGGATCATGAGCTCGAGCCCCGCGTAGAGCCCCTCGGTGTTCTCGCGCACGATGACCATGTCGACGTCGAACCGCGGCTCCACGCCGGGCAAGCTGCGGATCGGCCGCACGTTGGCGTAGAGGTCGAGCGTCTGCCGGAGCGTCACGTTGACCGAGCGGAACCCGCCGCCGATGGGCGTGGTCACCGGGCCCTTCAGGGCGATCCGGTTCTTCCGCACGGCGTCGATCACGGGCAGGGGGAGCGGCGATCCGGTCAGCTTCGCGACCTCGATCCCTGCGTGGTGGATCTCCCAGTCGACGGCGACGCCGGCGGCAGAGACGACGTCCTGCGTCGCCTTCACGACCTCCGGACCGATGCCGTCGCCGGGGATCAGGGTGATGCGATAGGCCATAGGTGTCCGGACAGTAAGTGCGAAGGCCGGAACGCTGGCAAGCGAAACGCGCCGCGCGCTGGACGCCGCGCGCGGCGCTCGCAGGGCGGGCAGGTGGGGGCGGGTGATCGATGCGGGCTTTTACAACCGCGCGCGACCTCGCTAGGGTAGGCCTCCGCACGGCCTGACGGGCCGCGTCATCCGGAGCCGGCGGTGGGCCGGGCCCACCTGGTCTCCGGCCATGTTCACCAACTAGGAGTGGAGGAGCGTGCTCATGCACCTTCGTGTCTTGAAAGGTCGCAGCCTCGCTTTTGCGGCCTTCCTGCCTGCCGTGATCGCATCGTTCTCGCCGGGGTGCGGTTACTCCGAGGAGGAATGGAAGGCCCAGCTCGACAAGTACAACCGCCTCCAGAGCCAGCAGCAGGCCACGGAGGGCCGCCTCGCCGAGACCCAGAGGGCGCTCGAGGCGGAGCAGGCGAAGGTCGCGGAGCTGACGAGACAGCTCGAGGCGGCCGGCGTCGACATCAGCAAGCTGAACGAGAACCTCCAGGCGACGAGCTCCCAGGTGTCGCAGCTGAGCTCGACGCTCGAGGAGCGGGAGAAGGCGCTCGCCGAGTACAAGGCCCGGGCCCGCCAGCTGGAGCAGATCAAGGCGCGCTTCGAGACGCTCAAGAAGAAGCTCGACGAGCTCACGAAGCTCGGCCTGGCGGTGAACATCCGGCGCAACCGCATGGTCATCTCGCTGCCGGGGGACGTCCTCTTCGACTCCGGGCGCGAGACGCTCAAGAAGGAGGGCAAGGACATCCTCGTCAAGGTGGCGACGGTCATCCGGAACGACGCGTCGCTGCTCCAGCGCGACTACCAGGTCGCCGGCCACACCGACAACAAGCCGCTCCAGGGCGGCCCGTTCCGCGACAACTGGGGCCTGTCGCTGATGCGCGCGCGCGAGGTGCTCCTGTTCCTGGTCAGCCCGGCCGACGTCAAGGGCGGCGGGGGCGCGCTCCCGGCCGCGCACTGGAGCGCGGCGGGCTTCGCGGACACCGATCCGGTCGCGAAGAACGACGACGACGTGGGCCGGCAGAAGAACCGCCGGTGCGATCTCATCGTGGTCCCGAGCGTCGAGGAGATGCTCGACCTCAAGGCGATCACGCAGTAGCCGCCGCGCCTGGATCGCCGCGCGCCGCCCGCTCCGGCGGCGGCGCGCGGCGCGCGCGCTCGCCCGCACACGCTGCACTGCGGCCCCGACGGCATCTACGCGTCCTCCGACTCGTTCTGCTATCCGTGAGCCGGCCATGACGCCCTGGCTGACGCTGGCGCTCCTCGGCGCCTATCACGGAATCAACCCAGGCATGGGCTGGCTGTTCGCGGTCGCCCTCGGCCTGCAGGAGAAGAGCGGCCGCGCCGTGCGGCGGGCGCTCGTCCCGATCGCGGTGGGCCACGCGATCTCCATCGGCCTCACGGTCGCGCTGCTCGGGCTCGGCCTGACGAGCCTCCCTGCCGGGGCGCTCCGCGCGATCACGGCGATCGCGCTCGTCGCGTTCGGCGTGCTCAAGCTCGTGCGGCCGCGCCACCCGCGGTGGGTCGGGATGCGCGTGGGCTTCCGCGATCTGACCTGGTGGTCCTTCCTGATGGCCACCGCGCACGGCGCGGGGCTCATGCTGCTCCCGGTCTTCCTGCTCGGCGCCGACAACCCGGCGCCGTGCCCCGGCGGCGGGTGCCACAACGCCGCGGGCCTGTCGCTGACGAGCCTCCCGGGCTACCTCGCGGCCATCCTCCTGCACACGGCCGCCATGCTGGCGGCGGCCGCGGCGGTCGCGCTCGTCGTCTACCACAAGCTCGGCGTCGCGATCCTCCGCACGGCGTGGCTCAACCTCGACCGGGTCTGGGCCGTCGCGCTCATCGGCGCCGGCCTCATCGCCATCCTGCTCTGACGGCGCGCGGCGCTCCCCGCCGGCCGTCGACGTGTGATGCGCGCGAGCCCGCCGCCCCGCGGCCCCGTGTGCGTCACGCGTCGACCGCCTGGCCGGGCAGGGCCGCCCTGCGGAACGCGCTCGGCGTCTGCCCGGTGACGGCGCGGAACGCGGCGGCGAACGCGCCGAGGCTCTGGAAGCCGACGTCGAGCGCGACCTGCGTGACGCTGGCGTCCGGGCTCGAGAGCAGGTCCAGGGCCCGGAGCACACGCGCACGGGTGACGAAGGCGCGCCACGTCATCCCCGTCTCCTCGCGGAACCGCCGCCGGAGCGTCCGCTCGGTCGACCCAGCGAACGCCGCGGCCCGCGAGAGCTCGGCGCTCGAGACGTCCTGCAGCGCGCACGCGATCGCCCGCTGCACGGGCGGCGTCCTGCCGCGGGGCAGCCGGTACGTGGCGCCGCGATCGAGGAGCGGCCCGACGACGTCCGCCATCGCCGAGAAGAACGTGTTGGCCGCGACGTCGTCCGGACCCCGCGCCACCGTCCAGCGCCGCGCGTGCAGCACCATCTCGCGCAGCAGCGCGGGCACCTCGAAGATCCTGACGGCCGGGAGAGGGGAGGGGAACGTCGAGGGATCGAAGTAGATCGAGACGATCGACGCGTCGCGACGGGCGGTCGCGTGCCGCTCGCCCGCGGGGATGAGCGCGGCGCGCTGCGGCGGGAGCAGGAAGGAGGCCTCCGCGACGTCGAGGCGCGCCGTCCCCGTCACTGGACAGAGCAGCTGATGCCGCGCGTGTGTGTGCCAGGTGTAGGCGGCCCCGGGCAGCTCGTCCTCGTAGGCGAAGGTGCGCGCGCGCGCCTGATCGAGCCCGAGCTGCGCAAGGTGGTCGGCGGTCTGCGCCGCGGTCAAGAAGCGGGCTTTGCTGGACATGGCCTCTCGGCGGCGATCTTTGTCCTGTCGCCGGCAGCCGTCCAGCCCGGGCCCGTCCACCCTCATCCGCATGACGCAAGCCAACCAGCCGACCCACGACGTGTTGATCCAGGAGCAGTTCACCCGCCAGGCCAGGCCGTTCGCCGAGGTCCGGGCGCACTCGGCGGAGTCCGCGATGGAGCTCTTGCTCGACGCGCTCGCGCCGGCGCCGGACGACGTGGTCCTCGACGTCGCCTGCGGGCCGGGGATCGTCGCCTGCGCGCTCTCGCCGCGCGTGGCGAGCGTGCGGGGGCTCGACATCGTCCCTGCGATGCTGGACGAGGCGCGGAAGCGGCAGGCGAAGCTCGGCGCCGCGAACGTGGCCTGGGAGCTCGGCGACGCGAGCCGCCTGCCCTACCCGGAGGAGAGCTACAGCCTCGTCACGACCCGCTACAGCTTTCACCACCTGCTCGATCCGCTCGCGACGCTGCGCGAGATGGCGCGGGTCTGCGCGAAGGGCGGCCGGGTCGCCGTGATCGACGTGACGCCCGCCGAGGACAAGCGGGACGTGTACGATCGCGCCGAGAAGATCCGCGACCCGTCGCACGCGCGCGCGCTCACCGAGCGCGAGCTCACCGCCCTGTTCGGCGCGGCGGGGCTCGAGATCGAGAACGTCGTGCGGCACGGGCTCGAGGTGGAGCTCGAGGCCGCGCTCCGCGCCTCCTTCCCGGAGCCCGGCGGGGCGGACCGGCTCCGCGCCCTCTACCGCGCCGACGTCGGCGTCGACGCGCTCGGCGTCGGCGCGCGCGAGGTGGGGGACGAGATCCACTTCGCATACCCGATCGCCATCGTCGTGGGCCGCAAGCGCGGTTGACGCGAGGACGGTCCGCTCCGCCGGGACCGGCCGGCCGGTCCTGGCCTTCGAGGCGAGGGGCGGGCCGGCGCAGATCAGCCCGTCACGGCGGCGGCGCGGCCGGGCAGGAGGGATCGGTCGTCACCTCGACGTCGTCGACGTGCAAGGTCTCGCCGCCGAGCAGATCGTCGCAGCGGCCCGCGGCCGAGATCTCGAAGGAGAGGTGCTGGGGCCTGCCCGCGGTGAGCGGATCCAGGCAGACCGTCCGCCGCGCCCAGACGTCGCTCTTCGGGAGGGGCTCGCCCGGCGTGGAGGAGGCGGTCGCCGCGCTGAGGTTGCTGGTGCGGTACCAGAACTTGAGCGCCGGCCCGTCGGCCCCCCGGGGCTCGGGGACCGTGAACACGGTGGACGCCGAGGGCTCCCGGCACGGGTGCCGCACGGACAGCGACAGGGAGACTCCGCCGGTGTGCGCGGCGGCGGCGTCGACGGTGAGCCTGGCGATGCTGCTCGACGGCTCGTCCTCGCTCAGGACCCATGTCGGCGCCAGCGTCGCGCTGCGCATGACGTTCTCGAAGCCGGGGTCGAAGATCCGCGCGTCTTCGGGGCAATGCGCGTCGGAGACGAAGCCCACGTCGTCGAACACGAAGTCTCGGCGGTTCTCGTCCGTGCACATCTGGCCGTTCCGGTTCCGGTACGTGAACAGCAGCGTGTGCGCCATGCCCAGGGCCCACGGGGGCAAGCAGACGTGCGAGACCCGCTGCTCGCCCTCGCCCGTCAGGGTGGTCACGGGGAACGCGCCCAGCGCCACGTGGACGGAGGCGCCCGGGGTGCCCCGGCTCCAGATGCGCAGCGCAGGGTTCGGCAAGGCAGCGGGCAGCGGCGCCGAGATCATGCCCCTGAGCGATGGATTCTGACAGAACAACGTGGTGCCGAGATGCCCGCCGCGGCCGTCATCCTTGCCCAGGCCGTCCTTGATCTCGGAGATGCCCTGCTCCGGGGTCGCCGTCCAGCCAGCGTCGCCTCCCTCGAAATCGCCGTTCAGCACCTGACCCGGCAGCGGACACTCGTTCATGCGGTCCGGCTGGACCGCGATGTCGTCGAACGCCAGCGTGTAACCCTGCCCGGCCGCTTCATCACACAGGGGCGGCCTCCGGAAAGGCCCGAGCAGCAGCTCCAGCGGGCCGCCGTAGGCGCGCGCGCCCAGGCACACGCGATGCGAACTCCACGTCGACGACGGCATGACGTCGATGTTGCTGAGACCGCCGTTGATCCGCACCCCGATCCCGGGGGGACCCAGGCAATCCAGCGTGGACTCGCAGCCGATGTGCGCGGCGAACGTGAGCAGAAATGGCTCGGCGCACGCGGCGTCCGGCATGGTGAACGACTGGGTGAAGCCGGCCATCCCGCACACCGCATCCGGGTCGATGAGCCCGGCGCCCGGGTTGCCGTTGCCCTCGGCCCCGGGAGAGATGAGCGCCGCGCCCGTCGCCGTCCAGGTATCCGGGCTCTGGAACGAGGGATCCTGCGGGCCCCCTTGCCAGACGCACGCGCCGTCCACCATGGCGTAGCCATCGCTGCAGGTGCAGCCCAGGACACACACGTTGTCCGAGCAGCGGAGATCGCCGTTGCACTGGTCTTCAGGCCCGCACGGACAGCCTTCCTCGCCGGGTGGGCACTCCGCGCCGCCCTCGCCGCCCGCGCCGCCCGCCGCGCTCTCGCCGCCGCCTTGGCCCGCGCCGCCTTCGCCGCCCGCGCCGCCCGCCGCGCTCTCGCCGCCGCCGCCCGCTGCATCTTCGCCGCCCGCGCCCCCGGCGCCCGCGTCGCTCGAGGCTGCGGCCGGGACGCTCGCCCCGCGGCCGGAGCAGGCGCTCACGAGCGCGCAGAATGCGAGCCATCCGCAGCATGTTAATGCGCGTGTCGACGCGGCCATCGAATCACGTTAGCGGGCGAGGCTTGTCGCGGCAAGGCTGAGTCCTTGTTTCAACAAGGCACCAAAATAAGGAGATTTCTCAAGTGATGTCGGGCGAAACCGGAGACGTCGACGTCCGCGCGCGGAGCTCGTGATTGCTGTGAGGCAATTCAACCCTCGTGGCGCGGGCGCGGATCCTCCGCGAGGTGAGGAGAGCGCGCCTCACCTGCGCGAGGCGGCGTCGGCGCCGGCGCGCTCCGTGGACGGCGCCAGGCTCGAGACGGCGCTCCCACCGGCGGCCACGCCGAGCAGGGACCGCAGCTCGGCGATCAGCGGCCGCGGGTCGCCCACGAAGGGCAGGTGGTCGTCGCCCGGCAGCTCGACGTGACGCGCGCCGGGGATGCGGCCGGCGAGATCGCGCCCGGCCGCGGCCGGCACCGCCCGATCGCCGGCGCGGTGCAGCACGAGCGCCGGCGCGTTCACCCGGCCGAGCGCGGGCCGGAGGTCGAGCGCCGCGTGGGCCCTCAGCATGCGCGCCGCCCCGCTCGGGCTCGCGCCGAGGCGCAGGTACGAGGCCCAGAAGCGCCGGAACGCGCCGTCCTCCGCCGCCGAGGGGGCGAGGCGGTCGAGGAAGAGCGGCTCGCCCCACCCGCTCCGCAGCGCGCGTTCGGCCTCGTCGGCGCCCTCGCCGGTGAGGCCGAAGAGACACCCGGGCCAGGCCGACATCTGCGCCGCGGCGCCGATCGCGACGAGCGCGCGCGTCCGCTCCGGGTGCGCCGCCGCGAGCAGCGCGCACGGCGCGAACCCGGCGCCGACGCCGACCAGCGCCGCGCGCTCCACGCCGGCCGCGTCCAGCACCGCGCGCAGGTCCTCCGCCTGCTGCTCAGCCGGCGCGCCGGCGCCCTCCCGCTCGCTCATCCCGGTGCCGCGCTGATCGAGCACGACGAGCCGCGCCCACGCGCCGAGCTCGGCGAAGAACTGCGACGTGAGCGCCTGCTCCCACGCGGCCTCCACGTGCGTCACCCACCCCTGGACCAGCACCAGATCGACCGGCCCGCCGCCGGCGACCTTGTAGGCCAGGCTCGCGTCGTCGCTCGTCGCGAACCGGGTCTCGGCCGCGGAGGTCGTCGCGTAGGCGCGCCGGGCGGCGCCCGTCGTGCTGGGCGCGCCGCTCGCGTCCGTCGCGCCGATCGCGCGCCGCCCGGCCTCGAGGCCCCGCCGCATCGCCTCGGCGATCTGCGCGTAGGCGCCCGACCACGCCCGCGCGGCCGCGGGCCCCCACGCGTCGCCCTCGAGCTCCTCGAGCGCCTCGAGCAGCGCGCGGCCCACGGCGTCGAGGTGCTCGGGCAGCGCGTCGTAGCCCGCGTGGCGGTGGCCGAGCGCCTCGAGCATCTCGATCAGCTTGTCGGGCGCGCGCAGGTTGTCGACGACGAGCTGCAGCGTCGCCGCCAGCTTCATCCGCTGCTCGCGCATGTCCGGCGGGAACAGGCCCCGGAGCGCCGGCTCCCGCGCGAAGAGCCGCTCGTAGAAGCGCGCGACGAGCGCCTCGGCGCGCGGCGCGAGGCGCTCGAACGACGCGCGCACGACGTCCACGTCCGTCTCCGGCGCCCCCGAGGACGCCGGCCCAGAGCGCACGATCTGGAACGCGCGGCAGAGCGCCTCGGTCTCCTCGAGCGCGGCCTGCACCTCCTCGGCCGACGCGAAGCGCGCCTCCGGCGCGCGCTGGATGCAGCGGTCGACGATGTCCGCGAGCATCTCGGGCACCTCCGGGCAGATCGAGCGCAGCGGCGGCAGCGCGCGCGCCGTCACCCAGCTGGCGATGGCGTGCACGTCGAGCCCCGCGTGCGGCAGCCGCCCCGCGCACAGCTCGTAGACGACCAGGCCGAGCGCGTAGACGTCGGAGTGGGGCGTGGCGGCGGTCCCGACCCAGAGCTCCGGCGCGAGGTAGAGCGGCGTGCCCATCACCATGGCGCCGTCGGTCAGGTTGACGGTGGAGGTCGCGCCGAACGCGTCGGGCATGATCGCGATCGCGGTCGTCCCCGCGGAGGCGTCCGCGGGGAAGCTGGGCGGGGAGCTGCGCGCGCCGGGGGGGCCTGCCGCCGCGCGCCGGCCCGGGTCGGCGGCGGCGCCGGGCTCGTCGATGAGCTTGGCGAGCCCGAAGTCGAGGAGCTTCACCTCGCCGTTCGTGGCGATCATCACGTTGGCCGGCTTGATGTCGCGGTGGAGGACGCCCCGCCGGTGCGCCGCGGCGAGCCCGCGCGAGAGGCCGAGCGCGATGCGCAGCGCGGTCGCCCACGGGACCGGCTTCGGGAGCTGCTCGAGCGGCTCGCCCTCGACGAGCTCGTACGCGATGTACGGCCGCCCGCGCACCGCGCCGACCCGGAAGACGGCGACGACGTTGGGGTGCTGGAGGCGCGCGATCGCGCGGGCCTCGACGCGCAGCCGCTCCAGGGTCCGCGGGTCGGGTTTGTCCGCCGCGACGAACTTGAGCGCCACGGGCCGGTCGAGGACCTCGTCGTGCCCGAGGTACACCTGCCCCATGCCGCCGCGGCCGAGCGGCCGGAGCACCCGGAAGTCGTCGAAGGCGTCGGGGGGCGACCAGGAGCTCGCGGGCGGCGGCTCGGAGCCGCCGGAGCGGTCGGCGGTGGAGAGGGGGGAGAGGGGGAGCGGCGCGCCGAGGTCGCTCTCGCGCGGGCGGGCGTCGATCAGGGCGCGGCAGTCGGCGCAGCCGTCCACGTGCCCGCGGATGCTCGCCGCGGTGTCGTGCGGGAGCTGGCCCTCGAGCCAGGTGGCGAGGGCGTCTTCGGACGGGCACGGGCTCATGCGCTGAGGTTCTCCGGACGGCATTGTCCGTGCGCGCAGCGGGCAGCGCAATGCCCGCGCGGGATCTGCCGCTGGTCAGGCGCGCCCAGGATGTCACGCTGTGGGAACGTATGAGCCCTCCGAAGCCGCCCCCCAGCCCGGCGCCGCGCTCCGAGACGGTGCGACAGGCGCTCCTCGAGGAGCTCCGCCGGGCGTCCGCGACGGCATGGGAGCTCTCCGCGCGCCTCGGGATGCGCGAGCGCGACGTGACGCCGCACCTCGAGCACCTCGCGCGCTCGCTGCGCGCCCGCGGCGAGCGGCTCTCGATCGCGCCCGCGCGCTGCCTGCGCTGCGGCTATGCGTTCGACGAGCGGCGCTCGTTCACGAAGCCGAGCCGCTGCCCGGAGTGCCGGGGCGAGCGCATCGACGCGCCGCGGTTCCGGGTCGACACCGGCGAGTGAGGCCCGCGGCGCGCTCGCCGACGCGCTTGCCGACCGCCGGCGCGCTTGACGAGCTCGCCGCCTGGTCCTACAACTCTGCTCGTGAGCGCCAAGTTCACCGCGACCACGACGACCACGACCCGCCCCGGCGGGCCTGGTCTCGTGTGCGTGCGGTGAACTGACGAACACGCGAGAGACCAAGCCCCGCCGGGAATCCGGACGGGGCCCGTCGCGTGCAGCGCTCCGTCCGGCCGGCCACAGCCTGACGGAGACTGCCATGCTCGACGAAGACGATCATCGTTATCTGGGCCAGCGCCTCGACCTCTTCCACCTCCAGGAGGAGGCGCCAGGCATGGTGTTCTGGCACCCGCGCGGATTCACGCTCTACCGCCTCCTGGAGGAGGCGGTCCGGCGCCAGATGGTGCGCGACGGTTACCGCGAGGTCCGCACTCCGCAGATCCTGCGACAGGCGATCTGGAAGGCCAGCGGCCACTGGGACAGCTTCTCCTCGAACATGTTCCGGCTGGCCGAGGACGAGCACGCCGCGGCCATCAAGCCCGTGAGCTGCCCGGGCCACATGCAGCTCGTCTCGCGCATGGTGCCGTCGTACCGGGATCTGCCGCTGCGCATCGGCGAGTTCGGCCTCGTGCACCGGGACGAGCCGAGCGGCACATTGCACGGCCTCTTCCGGCTCCGGCAGTTCACCCAGGACGACGGCCACATCTTCTGCGTCGAGGAGCAGGTCGAGGGCGAGGTCGTGCGCTTCGCGAGCGCGCTCCGCGACTTCTATGCCGGCTTCGGCTTCCAGGAGATGATCGTCGGCTTCTCGACACGCCCCGAGGGCCGGGTCGGGAGCGACGCCGTGTGGGATCGGGCGGAGGCGGCGCTGTCCGCCGCGGCGCGCAGCGCGGGGCTCGACGCTCGTCTGCAGCCCGGGGAGGGGGCCTTTTACGGGCCCAAGCTCGAGTTCGGGCTGCGCGACCGGCTCGGGAGGCAATGGCAATGCGGGACCATCCAGCTCGATCTCGTGCTTCCGGAGCGGTTCGACATCACCTATGTCGACGCTTCCGGGGCGCGCCGGCGCCCGGCCATGCTCCACCGCGCCCTGTTCGGCAGCGTGGAGCGCTTCCTGGGCATCCTGCTCGAGCATTACCGGGGCGCGCTGCCGCCCTGGCTCTCGCCGGAGCAGGTCGTGGTCGTGCCGGTGACGGACGCACAAAGACCTTATGCCGAGGAGCTGCTGCAGCTATTGCAGCAGAAGGGCGTGCGCGCGATCCTCGACGCGGGGGACGATAGCCTCTCGCGGAAGATCGCGATCGCGCACGAGGCCGCGATCCCGCTCGTCGCGATCGCCGGCAAGCGCGAGGTCGAGCGCCGCGCCGTCGCGCTCCGGGAGCGCGACGGCGGGCACCAGCGCGAGCTCCCGCTCGACGAGGCCGTCGCCGAGGTGGCGCGGAGGTGTGCTCCGCACGCCTGATCGCCGGCGACTCTGGGATACTGCGCCGGGGAACCAATCGCCGACGTGTGTGTCGGACCGGTTCCCTGGCCTCCTCGCCGCCTCGCGGCCGGGGGCATGGCGACGACCCCTCCCACCCCTCCACGGAGCAGCGCGATGAACCCTCTGCCGCCCGGGCCGGAAACGTTCAAACTCATCGACTTCCTTCACTCCGGGTTCATCTCGGCCGAGCCGTTCTTCAGGCGGCTCGCGGCCGAGCATGGCCCCACGTTCCGCGTGAAGACGCTGAATGGGCCGCTCACCATCACGGGGGATCCGGAGGTGGTCCGCGCGGTGTACACGGCCGATCCGGACGACTTCGACGTCTGGGGAGCGCAGCTGACCGAGCCGATCTTCGGCGTGACCTCGATCGTGGTCACGGCGGGCGCCCGGCACCGGCGCGATCGGCGGCTCCTGACGCCGCCGTTCAACGCCGGCGCGATGCGGGCTTACGGCGAGGCGATCGCGGAGATCAGCCTCGACGTGGCGTCGCGGTGGCGGCCGGGCCGCTCGTTCTCGATGCTCGCGGCGACCCAGTCGATCGCGCTCGACGTGATCATCCGCGTCGTCTTCGGGGTGCGGGGCGAGGCGCGCGTCGGCAGGACGCGCGAGGCCGTGCTCCGGCTCATCCACTCGCTGAGCTCGAGTTACCTCCTGATTCCGGCCCTCCGCCGCGATTTCGGCGGCTTCGGCCCCTGGGCGCGCAACCAGCGCGCGGCCAAGGCGCTCGAGGCGCTGCTCGTCGAGGAGATCCAGCGGCGGCGCGACGCCGGGGACACGTCGCAGGACATCCTCGGCCTGATGGTGAGCGCCCGGTACGACGACGGCGGGGCGATGAGCGAGATCGAGATCGCCGATCAGCTCCGCGCGCTCCTCTTCGCGGGCCACGAGACGACGGCCGTGGCGCTCGCGTGGGCGATGTACTGGCTGCACCGCGAGCCGGCCGTCCTCGCGCGCGTGCGGGACGAGATCGACGCCCTCGGCCCGGCGCCCGAGCCGGCCGACCTCGCGGCGCTGCCGTACCTGGAGGCCGTGTGCCTGGAGACGCTCCGGATGTATCCGCCGGTGGTCGACACCGGCCGCGTCGTCAAGCGGCCGTTCCAGGTGAAGGGCTACACGATCCCGGCCGGAGAGGCGATCTCCGCCTCCCCGCTGCTGCTGCACCGCCGCGAGGACATCTACCCGTCGCCCGAGCGATTCCGCCCTGCCCGCTTCCTGGACCGGAAGTTCTCTCCATTCGAGTTCATCGCCTTCGGCGGCGGCGCCCGCCGGTGTCTGGGCGCGGCGTTCGCCATGTACGAGATGAAGGTCATCCTCGGCACGCTCCTCGGGAGGTATGGACTCCGGCTCGAGAGCCCGGCCCCTCTCCAGCACGTGCGCCGGGGCGTCACCATGGGGCCGAGCGGGCGTGTGCCGATGATCCTCGAGGGGGAGCGGCAGCGGCGGGCGGCGGACACGGACAGCCGCGCTGCGGCGGACCGTCACGGCGATGCGGCCCCGGAGGCGCATGGATCGGGCGCGGCGCCGCAGGCGACCGCGGCGGCGAGGTGCCCTTTCGGCTTCGCCTGACCGCGGCAGCCCTGGCTCCCGGCGCGGGGAGGCGTCGTGTCGTCATGTCATGGCGTGGCCCGGGCGACGCGGCGCACGCGCTCGGCGTGGGGGCTCGACGGGAAGCGCGCGAGGAAGTCCTGCGCGCGGGCGCGCGCGTCGCCGCCGCTCCCGCGGCGCAGGAGCGCGTCGATCGCGATGACCTCCCGCTCCGCGGCGAGCGCGCCGGCCGGGAACTCGGTCCGGTGCTCGTCGAGCAGCGAGAGCGGCGCCTCCGGCGATCGCGCCAGGATCGCCCTGATCTCCGCGAGGCGACCGGCCTCCCGCAGCAGCGCGTCGCGCTCGATCGTGGCGGTGCCGGGCCGCGCCTCCCGTGGTGCGCGCTCCCAGCGGGGGGCGGGCGCGGCCGGCCCTGTCGCCGGGGCGTCAGGCACAGGCGCGCCCAGCGCAGGATCGCTGCACCCCGCGAGCGCGATGAGGAGCGTTGCCGCGAGGGCGCTCGCGATGGAGCGCTCGCGTGATGAATCGTGAATGCATTGCATGTCGCCGGACTCCTTGCATCCATCCGAAATCGGTGGATCTCCGTCACGCTGGTCTCGATCCGCCTCGCGCCGACGATCGCCGCCGCCAGTGCTGCGCTGGCAGCACGGCACGGCGGTGGATCCGGACAGCGACGCGTGCTCCTGGCACGACAGGATCGAGGCCAGTCTCCCTGGCGGACAGCTGTATAGTAAAAATCGAATCCTGCTTCGTCAAGACAGCTTACATGGAATTCGCAGGAAGTCGACGTGTGCACCCGCGCGCCGGTTTCGGTGTGGAAACGCGGCCGATGCTTCGCGGAAAACAGCGTGTTGTGGTGTCGAGATGAGGTGTCGAGAAGAAGAAGACGACGAATGGTGGCCGACCTCCGGGCGGAAGTCGTTCTTCATCAGCCACTCGGCGATGAGCGCGGGCTCGGTGAGCGCACGCCAGACGAGCTCGGGGGATGGGGGTATTCGCGGGCGATGCGCAGGTCGCGCCTCATGATCTGCCTCCTTTGCGCGCGATGGCCGCCTCGCGATCGAGCAGCGCGCCGAGCGCGTCGAGCTTCTCCGTCCAGAAACGCTCGTAGTGAGCGGCCCAGTCGTAGACCGCGCGCAGCGGCTCGGCCTCGACGCGGTAGAGCCGGGACCGGCCCTCCCGGCGGGGCGTGACCAGCCCGGCGTCCCGCAGCACCTTGAGGTGCTGCGAGATCGCCGACTGGGTCACGTCGAACATCGCGCACAGCTCCGTGACCGAGCGCTCGCCTCCGGCCAGCGCGTCGAGGATCGCGCGCCGCGTCGGGTCCGCGATCGCGCGGAACGTCTCGTCGGCGGAGCGGGCGCCCATCACCTCACGTCGCCGCCGGGGAGTGCTGCCTGGCGCCGGCGTCGAGCTCCTCTTGCGTGGCCACCTTCTTCCGCGTCGCGAGCGACCAGCGGTGGCCGAACGGGTCGACCACGACGCCGTACCGGTCGCCCCAGAACTGGTCGGCGAGCGGCAACTCCACGCTCGCGCCCGCCTCGACCGCGCGCGTCCACGTCGCGTCCACGTCCGGCAGAGCGAGGTGGAGGGTCACCGCGGTGCCGCCGAGCGCCTTCGGCGTGCGGCTCTCGCCGCCGCACATCTCCGGGAAATCGTCGCTGAGCATCAGGAGGCCGCCGCCCAGCGCGAGGCAGGCGTGGAGGAGCTTCTTGCCGTCCGGCGTCGCCTGCTGGCCCACGAGCGTCGCGCCGAACGCGCGCTGGTAGAAGTCGATGGCCGCGCGGGCGTCGTCGACGGTCAGGTACGGCGAGAGGGAGGGACGGGCGTCGGGTTCCTGGTTCGTGGTCATGCGGCCCACCATATTAGCAACCGCTAATATGTCAAGCGACGGGGCGGACGTCGGGCGAAGCGGCGCGTCCCCGGCGGGTGAGGGCAGGCCCGCTTGTGATCCAGGGGAGCGGCTCCAGGATGTCCTTCCAGACCCACTGGATAACGAGGAGAGCCAAGCCATGCTGCAGAAACCCATCGAAGGCGCGTGTTTCCTGTGCGAGGCCAGCGCGGCGCGCTGGAACGATCCGGCGGCCGCGGGCGATCCGGGCAAGGCCGGCCACGAGACCGAGGCGCTCGCGCGGCGGATCGACGAGCTGAGGAGCGGGCAATCGACTCCCGAGGAGCTCCGGTCGCACCTGCTTCAGATGTGCGCGATGTGCCAGAAGGTGCTGATGGATGTGGGGGAGGGCGCGACGAGGGAGGACATCATCTCCCGGCTGGAGTACCGCGTCGCGCGCCTCGGGGAGGTGGCGAGCGCCGAGGCCGGTGCCGCGACCTGACGCGGCCCCCGCGGCGCGCCAAGGAAAAGCGCGCGCCGCGGCGCTCGGGCCGTCGCGGGCGCGGGGCGGCTCAGAAGCTCAGCTGGAGCGCGCTCTTGAGCGTCGCGTCCAGCGGGAGCACGCCCGCCGGCGGCTGGGCGTCGTAGGCCGAGCTCAGCGACATCTTGACCGAGAGGTGCTTCGTCACGGTCGCGAGCAGCGAGCTCTCGCTGAGGACGCGCACGTCGCCGGCGCGGTCGAGCCGCGGCTGGAGATAGAACGTGTTGCCGAGCGTGAGCTGGGGCGTGACCGACGTCGCCAGGACGAGGTACGTCGACAGCCGGGCGTCGAACACCTCCTCGCCCGCGTCCGGCTCCGGGCCCGACGAGAGCCGCTCGTGCTCGAACAGGAGCGCGACGCCGAGGGCCGCCTCGAACCCGGGGATCGGCGCCACGCGGAGCCGCGGCCCGGCGCCGGCCAGCGCCCGCAGCGCGAGCCGCCGGAACGCGTCGCGGTCATGCTGCAGGAACACCTCGGCTTCGAGCGGACCGTTGATGGACAGCCGGTAACGCAGGTGCTCGAGGTCCTTGTCCACGATCGGATCGCCGGCTTCCCTGGAGAGCTCGGCGCGCGCCATGAGGAACACCTGGTGCCGGCCAGCGCGGTATCCCGCGGTGGCGTTGCCGGCGAGCGCGACGAGGCGCGTGTTGCCGGTCCGGACGTCGGCCGACCCCTCGGCGGTGACGGAGAGCCCCTCCTTGCCTCCGTTCGCGGCGACGAGGGGCTGGACGTTCACGATCTGGGCGCTGGCCGGCGAGGTGACGAGCGCGAGCGCGACAGGGAGGCAGGATAAGTCGAGGCGACAAGGACGGACCACGACCACCTTCTACAATGATCCGGCGCGGCGCCGCGAGTGTGATGGCGCCGTCCCGGCTTCACGACGGCCACAGCGAGGCACGCGGCGAGACCGGGCTTCAGCGCGCGGGCGGGCGGACGACGCCGGGGAAATGTGGTGCGAGGGGGTCGGATCCCCCTCTACCCTGAGCACCTCCTCGAACCGCAAAGGTGGCCATGAGCGACGACATCATCGAGCTGACCACGAGACACACCTACGGCACCTGGCGCGCCCAGCGCGGCTGGAAGCCGATCCACGTCACCCGCGCGGAGGGCTGCGCCTTCTGGGACGCGTCCGGCAAGCGCTACCTGGACATGTCCTCCCAGCTCATCTGCTCGAACCTCGGCCACCAGAACCAGGCCGTGATCGACGCGATCTGCGCCCAGGCGCGGCAGCTCGCCTACATCAGCCCGGCGCACACGTGCGAGGTCCGGGCGCGGGCGGCGCAGAAGCTGCTCGAGGTGATGCCGAAGGGGCTCGACAAGTTCTTCTTCGCGACCTCGGGCACGGAGGCGAACGAGGCGGCGTTCAAGATGGCGCGGCTCTACACGGGCAAGCACAAGATCATCGCGCGCTACACGTCGTACCACGGCTCCACGGCCGGATCGGTCGCCGCGACCGGCGACTTCCGCCGCTGGTTCATCGAGCCGACCGGCAAGATCCCGGGCGTGGTGTTCGGGCCGGAGGTGAACTGCTACCGGTGTCCGCTCGGCCGGAGCTACCCCGAGTGCGGCGTCGCGTGCGCCGACTACCTGGCCTACATGATCGACCACGAGGAGAACGTGGCGGCGGTGATCGTCGAGCCGATCGTGGGCACGAACGGCGTCCTCATCCCGCCGCCCGAGTACATGCCGCGGATCGCGGAGGTCGCCAGGAAGCGCGGCGTGCTGCTCATCGCGGACGAGGTGATGAGCGGCTGGGGCAGGACGGGAAAGTGGTTTGCGGTCGACCACTGGGGCGTGGTGCCGGACATCCTGACCACCGCGAAGGGCGTGACGAACGCGGCCGCGCCGCTCGGCGTCGTGGCGACCTCCAGGGCGATCGCCGACTACTTCGACGACAACATGTTCGCGCACGGCCACACGTACGAGGCCCACCCCCTCACGCTCGCCCCGGTGATCGCGGCGATCGACGAGTATCGCCGCCTGGACCTCCTGAACCGGGCGACGGCGATGGGGGCGCTCGTGGGCGAGAAGCTCCGCGCCCTCAAGGAGAAGCACCCCTCGATCGGCGACGTGCGCGGCATCGGCCTGTTCTGGGCGGTGGAGCTCGTGAAGGACCGCGCGACGAAGGAGCCGTTCAACGTCCCGCAGGACAAGGCGGCCCGGCGGCCCCTCGTGGTCGACGCGGTGGTCGCGGAGGCGGCGAAGCGCGGGGTGTCCATCATGGGGTGGGTGAGCCACCTGCTCGTGGCGCCGCCGCTCATCGTCAGCGAGGCCGAGATCGACGAGGGGATCGCCGCGCTCGACGCGGCGCTCGACGTGGCGGATCAGCGGCTCACGGCCTGAGGCGCGGCGGCGCCGAGAGCCCGCCTCCGCGCCCGTTCCCGCTTGCGCGGCGCGCGCCCGATGCAATCCTCGGCGCATGCGTCGAGTCCTCGCCATCGCAGCTGTCCTGAGCCTGTTGGGAGCCCCGGCGTGCTCCTCCAAGGTCCGTGAGTTCGCCTCCGCGGGAGGCGGCGGCGGCAGCGGCCCCGGGAGCGGCGGCGGCGGGGCCGAGGCCAGCAGCGTGAGCAGCGGCGAGGGCGGGGGGCAGGGCGGCGGCGGGGTCGGGGACGGCGGCGGCGGGCAGGGTGGAGCCGGAGAAGGCGGCGGCGGCGGACAGGGCGGAGGTGGTCAGGCGGCCGGCATCTACGTGAGCACCTGGGACGCGCTCTACCGCTTCGACCCGAAGGCGGCGTCGCTCGTGCGCGTGGGGCCGTTCGACTGCATCGGCGATCGCGACGGGGCGTCGGTCACGGACATCGCCATCACCGGCGACGGCAAGATGGTCGGCCTGGGCAGCGACGCAGGGTATCCCTATCAGCTCCTCTCGATCGACCCGGCGAGCGGCGCATGCTCCTTCATCGGCCCTGTCGGCAGCGACATCTATCCCTCCGCGCTCGGGGTCGTCCCGGCCGGCGCCCTCGATCCCGCGCGCGAGACCCTGGTCGCGCTGGTCGAGAAGTCAGGGGGCGGCTACTCGACGTACTACGCCAGCGTCGACCCGAGCACGGGGCAGGCGGCGACCCTCGCGAACCTGAACCCCTACATCTCGGGGACGTTCGCCGACCTCGCCGTGGCGGCCGACACGCAGCAGCTCTACGGGATCAGCCAGCCGGGCAACCAGCCGGCGGGCGCCCCCGATCACCTGGTCGAGATCGACCCCGCCTCCGGTCAGGTCACCCTCGATCTGGGGAGCACGGGCATCGACAGCTTCGGCGGGCTCGTCTACTGGGAAGGGCAACTCTACGGGTTCACGAGCCGCGGGACCGTCTATGGGATCGACCGCGCGACCGCCCAGGTCACCGAGGTGCCCATCGCCAGCGCGCCGGAGTCCAACCTGATCTTCTCGGGCGCCGCCGCCTTCTGAAGCGTCTTCGTCGCGTCATCGGCTCGTGGGGTGTTGTCCCAGAACGCCTCGCAGGGGTGATTCAGGGGGCTGCGGGCCAGGGGGACTGCGGGGCTGCGGGGCTTCCCGCGCCTGGACCGGGGCTGCACGGGCCGTGCTAGGCTCACCGGCATGAACGCGCTGCCCAACCGTCCCCCCCGGAACACGGGGGCGATCGAGCTGCGAGACTTCGGTCCGACCGGCCGCCGGCTGGGTACGGCCGACGACTGCTACGACGGCAGCCCGTGGGAGCTGCACCGCGGGGAGCTGGTGGAGCAGATGGGGAGCAAGGACATCCACGGCATCGTGATGGCGATCCTCGCCGCGCTCTTCCGCACGCATGGGCGCGAGGGGCTCACGGTGATGACGGATGTCTACTGCGATCTCAGCGACCCGGCGGGGCCGTCGCTCCGGGCGCCGGACGTGGTGCTCGTGGGCGATCTCGCGTCGCCCCGGAACGATGCCTACCGGGGCACGCCGGTGCTGGCCGTGGAGATCCGGGGCACGCAGTCGAAGCGTTACCTCGAGGAGAAGGTGAAGCTCTACCTCGAGCACGACTGGCCGTGGGTGTGGATCGCCCACGCGGAGCGGCGAGAGCTCGAGGTGCTGCGGCCGGGGACGGCGCCGGTCACCTACCGGCCGGGCGCGGAGGTGCCGCTCTTGCCGGAGCTGGGCAAACACGGCCTCGGCGCGGTGCCGGTCGCGGCGCTGTTCGAGGAGCGCGACGCGTCGCGGTTCACGGACGAATGGGTGCAGGCGCGCACGCAGGCGCGCGCGGTCCTCGCGGTGCTGTCGGCCCGGGGGCTCGTGATCCCGGAGGTGGTGCGCGCGCGGGTGCTCGCGTGCGAGGCGCCGGCGGCGCTGGAGCGGTGGCTGGCCAGCGCGGCGACCGCGGCGAGCGCAGACGTGTTTGCCGCGGCGGTCGATCGAGGCTGAGCCGGCGGCCGTCGCCTGCCCGGGGGAAGAGCTCAGAACCGGCTGCGCAGCACCGCGCCGCCGCCGCCCGGCAGGACCGCGGGCGTGAGGGCGACGGAGGTGCCCTGCTCCGGGGCCGTCAGGAGCAGCACCAGGCCGGCGCCGAGGCCGGCGAGGCCGACGGCGCCGAGCACGGTGCTCGTGGTGGTGAGCGTCTGACCGCGCGAGCGAGTGCTCATCCCGTCATCGTTGCACTGCGACGGATTCGGACATTCCTCTTCCAGGTTGTGCTTCGCTCCAAGCGCGAGCCCGCCCGTGATGAGGCTCCCGCCCAGCGCCGCGGCGCCGACGCCGCCGACCACGAACGCCAGCGTTCGCCGCCCGCTGGAGGCGGGCGCGGCCTCCAGAGCGGGCGCGGGCGCGGCGGCTGGCGGCGCCTCGGCGTCGGCGGCAGGGGGTGACGGGGCATCGCCGGACGGCGAAACGGCCGGCGGCTCGAGGCGCACGACCTTGCGCGCGGCCTCCGGGAGGGACGCGCGCGCCTCGGTTTGCCCGCCGCCGGCCCACCTCGCGACGATCACGTGATCCCCTGGATCGACCGGCAGCTCGCCGCCGAGGCTGGCTTGCGGGAGCGGCGCCTGGTCGAGGAGAACCTCCGAGGGCGGCGGCGCGCCCTGGGCAAGCTCGAGCACGAGCTTGGGCAGGCGCGGCGCGAGGTCCGTGACCTGCTTCTGGGCAATGGGCAAACGAGGGTCGTCGGGGGTCAGCTGCGTGAGCAGCTCCTTGAAGTGCCGCGAGGCGCTGGCGACCCGCCCGAGCTTGGCCTCGCACTGCGCCAGGTTGAAGAGCGTGCCGCGCGCCGGAAACGTGGTCTGGCTCTGGCGGAAGAGCGGAATCGCACGGGCGCAGTCCCCCGCCTCCACCGCCGCGCGACCCTGCTCGAAGAGCGCCTGCGCCTGGGCCTTCGGGGTCGCGGGCTGCGCGAGCGCCGCCTGGCTGATCGCACAGACGAGCGCGAGTGAGAGCATACAGCGGGTCGCGGCAGGAACTCTTGCTTGCCTCATCAGTCCCAACTCCTCCCTGGATCCACCGACTTCGTCGGTGATGGTGTCGGCTTCGGTGAGGGGGCGGGGCCCACGGGCGGCTTCGGCTTCGCCGACGTCGGCCTCGGCGGAGGCGCCGGAGGCATGGTGCTGGCGCTCGCCTGGGCGCTCGCCGAGGGCGGCGGGCTGGGCTCAGGCGGGACGGGCGCGGCATGTGTGGGGGCGACGGTGGGCGACGGCTCGTCCGGCTCGGGCGCGCTGGCGGCCGCAGGCACGGGCTCGGGCGCTGTGTTCGAGACCACGGGAGCGCTGCTGTCCTCAGGACCGCTCGCCGTCAGCCGCCACGCGATGACCATCCCGGTCAGGACGAGCGCGCCGGCGACCCCGGCGAGCAGCGCCACGCGGCTCCGCGGCACACGCGTCCGCGTGGTGTTGCCCCAGGACGCGTGGGGCAACGTGCCATGGGCCACCCCGGCCGCCTCGCCGCCGGGCGCCGACTGCGCACCTGGACGATCCGGCATGGGGGCGGTCGTCGCCTCGGGCGCTCCGCTCCACGAGGGGGAGGACCCGCCGGAGACGCGCGGCGCTCCGGCGGGCGCGCCCGGCCCGGGCGACGAGCCGGCGGGCGAGGCGACCTCCGGCAGGAGCCGGTCGATGCTCTCGAACGAGAGCCTCCCGCGCTGCGTCGCGAAGGGCGCGAGCACGCGGGCGATCTCGGTCACGCTCTGGACGCGGGCGGCCGGGTCCTTCGCGAGGCACCGGCCCACGAGCGCCCCGACGGCCGGCGGGAGGTCCGGGCGCAACGTCAGGAGAGGGGTCGGCGTATCCATCATGATCGCCGCCGTGACCGAGGTGATGCTGTCGCCCTCGAACGGATGCCGCCCCGTGAGCATGCGATACAGGATCACGCCGAGAGCCCAGAGATCCGTGCGCACGTCCGCGCGTTTGAGGCTGCGGATCTGCTCGGGCGACATGTAATGGATGGAGCCCATGATGAGGCCCGTCGCCGTCAGGCTCGCCTCCTTGACGGAGTCGCCGGTGGCGATGAACTTGGACAGGCCGAAGTCGAGCACCTTGAGGAGCGGCGTCCCGTCGGGGCGGCGGGTGAGGAAGAGGTTCTTCGGCTTGAGATCGCGGTGGATGATGCCGCGCGCGTGGGCCTCGGCGAGCGCCTCGCAGGCCTGGAGGAGGTAGTCGGCGGCGTCGGTGAGCGGCAGGGAGCCGCGCGTCTGGAGCACCTGGCCGAGATCCTCGCCGGTCAGGTGCTCCAGCACCATGTAGGCCGCGCCCGTGTCCAGCGTGCCGACATCGAGGACACGCGCGACGTGCTGGCCGTCGAGGGCGGCGGCGGCGCGGGCCTCGCGGAGGAAGCGGGCGCCGGCGTCGGGCAGCGCGGCGGCCTCCGGGAGGAGGAACTTGACCGCGACCCGGCGCTCCAGGACGAGGTGCCACGCCGCGAGGACCACGCCCATCCCGCCGGCGCCGAGGACGCGCTCGATACGGTACTTGCCCGCGAGGACGTCGCCGGGGACCGGGACGCCGGAGTGGGCGGCGGGCTGATGCTGCATGGTGGGAGGAGAGCGTAGCCGGGCGGTGGTGCGGAGTACAAGAGGCGGGCGGCCCGCCGGCCCTCTCCGTCGCCGGGGTCACGTGTGCTCCGCGGACACCCTCCGCGCGACTGGCGCCGCCCGCCGCGCGACCGCACCCCGCCCCGCCGGGAGCGGCCGCCTACGGCCCCGTCCCGAGCTCCGTCGCGGGCTTCTTCTGCTGCAGCTTGTGCTTGATGGCCCCGTAAAGGACGGGCGCCACCGACACGAAGATGATGAGGTAGACGACCCGCTCGATCTGCTTCGCGTCGAAGACCTTGCCGAGGAAGTACCCGAGGAAGGTCATCGAGAAGATCCAGAGCACGGCGCCGACCACATTGAACATCGCGAAGCGCCGGTACTGCATCTGGCCCACCCCCGCCACGACCGGCGCGAACGTCCGGGCGAACGGCATGAAGCGCGCGAGGATGATCGTCTTGCCGCCGTGCTTCTCGTAGAACCGCTGCGTCGCGATCAGGTGGTCCTTGCGGAACAGGATCGACTGCTCGCGCGTGAAGATCCTCGGCCCGGCGCGCCGCCCGATCGAGAAGCCCACGGCGTCGCCGACGATCGCCATCACCATCAGCGTGACGTTCATCAGGAGGAGGTTCTCGAAGTTCGTGAGCCCGAACGGGTTGATGAGCCCCGCGTTGACGAGCACCCCGGCCGTGACGAGCAGCGAGTCCCCCGGGAGGAAGAACCCAACGAGCAGCCCCGTCTCGGCGAAGATGATGATCATCAGGACGGGGTAGCCGCCCCACTGGAGGAGCGACTCGAGCTCCCGCAACCTGCTGAAAAATTCACGGAGGAGATCCACGCCCGCTCGATAGCTCACCTCGGCGGCGGCGTCGAACCCCGCGTGCTCCCCGGCGCCGCGGCGCCGCCCCCGCCCGCGAGGCCGTCCACCACGGCGGAGACCGGCCGACGACGCCGGGCGGCTCCTGGCAGGCGACGCGCGCGCGCTCGGCGGGGCGGCGCGCGGCCAGCAACGAGCGACGTGCGGCGCGCGCCGCGCGCGGCGGACCATGACATGCCCGTGTCGACGGCGTTTCACCGCCCATACCGCGCCAGGTACTCCTTGAGATGCAGCTTGCGCGCCGTGTTGTCGGACGACATGTACCGCACCGTGCCGAATATCTGCCGCTCCGGGCCCCAGGCCCGGTCGTAGCGGCCGAGCACCCAGAAGATGCCTGAGGTGGAGTTCGGATCGCGGCCGTCGAGCGCATAGCGGTTGTTGAGCTCCACCATCGCCGCGAGCGCCTCGCGCGGCGTCCTCGACCACTCCAGGATCTTCTTGCCCCAGAGCATCCGCAGGTAATTGTGGATGCGCCCCTCGCGGAGGAGCTCGCCCTGCGACGCGTTCCAGATCCGGTCGTAGGTCGCGCCGGCCGCGAGCGCCTCGAGCGGGTAGAGGCGCGGGCGCGCGTCGCGCTCGTGCTTCGCGAGCGTCGCGAGCGCCCAGTCCGGCAGAGACTCGTAGTCGGTCGGATCGCGCTTCCACGCGGGCCGGGGCCCTTCGCCCTCGCTCGCCCCGAGCGCGAAGGCGTTGAACCCGAGCTCCCGCCACGTGACGAGCTGCTCCAGGAACGCCTCGGCCGAGGGGCTCATCCCCCAGAAGCCCTCGCGGCTGCCGCTCGGCCTCTTCTCGCCGCCCGCGGGGCCGCCGCCGCGGCCGAGCCGGTCCGGGCTGAATCCCTCGCGGCGCGCGACCGCGGCGAAGACCTCGTGCGCGGAGAGGTGGCCGAAGTGCAGGTACGGCGACAGGCCACTCGCCGCGCCCGCGTCGGGGTGATCGCGCTCCTCCAGGTAACGCGGCAGCCGCTCCGCGACGAAGCGCGAGAGCTGCGCGCCGGCGGCCTCCGGGCCGCCCCGGCAGGGCGCCGGCGGGACCGCGTGATCGATGGGGAGCGCCGAGAGCGCGGCCGGGTCGCCCCCGAGCAGCGCCGGCGAGGCCGCGGGCCACCTTCGCGCGATCGCGCGGGGGAGGGCCGGCGCGGGCCGGAGCTTCGCCTTCTTCAGCGGATCGACCGCCGGCGACGCGCCGAGGTGATCCGCGATCACCCGCTGCCAGAAGATGCGGAAGGAACGGGCCGTCGTGAACACCCGATCGGCCGCGCGCACCGGCAAGAGGCCGTTCGAGTCCACCTGCTCCAGCCGGACCGGCACCTGCCGCGCCGCCGACGCGACCATGCGCGGGAGGAAGAAGCACGGGAAGTCGTCCGTCACCAGCACACACGCCCGCGCCGCGAGCGCGCCGAGCAGCCCCTTCCCGGCGCCCTCGGCGGGCTCGACGTAGGGGTGGTACAGGACGCCCGCCGCCGCGAAGCGGCGCGTGTTGTCCGCCATGCCGTCGATCACGAACCGGTGGAGCCTGTCGCTCGCCCAGCGGTAGCCGCACCGGAGCGCCTCGAGCACCACGAGCGGCCGATCGAGCGCCGTCGCCCACGCGATCGCGCGCTCCAGCCCGAAATTGTGGCGTGTCCGGCGGCTCGCGATCATCCAGTAAAGGACGTGATCGCCGCCCTCGCGCACGGGCATGGCGTTGCGGGTGCGGATCCGAAGCTCGGGGACGCTGCTCGCGATCACGTCGGCTCTCTCCTCCGGCGCGCGCTCGGCGCGCCCCCGCCGGACTAGCACGGACCCGCACGACGTGCGCAGGATCGACCCGCGCAGGCCCGGCGGCGCCCCGGGCGCGCGGCCTGGCGCATGAACAAACCGTGGACAGCGCGCCTCGCCCGGCGCGCTTGCGGTGCGGCGGGGGCGGCCTCAGGTACCGAATTGGCGGTCGTTCATCGAGGCACGGCGCACGACACGCAAGGAGGGGAAGATGGCTCTTGATATCCTGAAAGAGCGGGGGATACCGATCGAACGCCAGTCGTTCAACTGGCGCGAGCTCGTCCAGGTCCCGTTCAGCAAGCTCGACGATGACGCGTTCACCCGCGTTCGCGTCATCCTGATGAACGGTATCGAGATGGAAAGCGTGCGGTTTCTGCACAGCTTCGCCCGCATGAACCGGGATCTCCGGCGCGTGCTGGCCGAGGTGCGCCGCATCGACCAGCACCAGATGACGACCGTCAACTGGCTCAACCCGCCGGACCAGTCGCCGCTCGAGACGACGATCGGCTACGAGCAGGTCGCGATCGAGATCACCGCGCACGCGGCCCTGGCCGAGCCGGACCCGTACCTCGCGCAGGTCTATCGCTTCGGCATGCTCGAGGACTACGATCACCTCTATCGCTACTCGGCGCTCCTCGACCGGCTGGAGGGCAAGGACTCCAACAACATCCTGCAATCCTACACCGACGTGACGCCGGGGCGGCCCACCTCCGTCGAGCACCGCCACCCCCAGGACGACGTGCGTGCGCCGTACGACCGCCGGACCGCGAGCCTCATCACGAAGCTCAACGCGCTCACGATCCTGGCCGCCGAGCAGCAGACGCACAACTACTACGCGAACGTCGGACCGTTCTTCGCGGATCCGGTGGCGCGGCTCCTGTACGCCGAGATCGACTCCATCGAGGAGCAGCACGTCACCCAGTACGAGGCGATGATCGATCCCGACGAGACCTGGCTGGAGAAGTGGGTCCTGCACGAGGCAAACGAGGTCTACAATTACTGGAGCTGCCTCCACCAGGAGCAGAACGCGCGGATCAAGCAGATCTGGGAGCGGTTCCTCGACTACGAGCTCGGGCAGCTCCACGTGGCGATCGAGCATTTCAACCGGATCGAGAAGCGGGACGCGGCCGAGCTCCTGCCCGCCTCGCTCCCGACCCCGGTCTCTCACAAGAGCCACCGGCAGTTCGTGCGCGAGGTGCTCTCCCGGGAGGTGCACTACCGCGCGGTCGGCGAGCAGATCGTCGATCCGAACGTCATCCCGGAGAGCGCCGCGACGCTCGCTTACCGGCAGCAGATGAACTCCGCCGGCTCTCCTTCGGAGATCGTCGCCGCGGGGTACCGGTATACGCCGGGGACCGAGCTCACGCGGCGCGCGGCGCAGGTGGATGGACAGAAGGAGGCGACGCCATGAGAGAGATCACGATGGGAACCAACACCACCGGCATGGCGACCTCGCCGCTCGACGGCAAGGAGCTCATCGAGGCCGCGCTGGCGATCCCGCCGAGCTCCCCCGGGAGCGAGGCCGACGCCGCCGCCGTCAGGACCACGTACGCGAAGGAGTCGGGGTCGATCGGCAGCGTCCCGCCGCCGGCGAGCCTCAAGGGGATGGCGAAGGCCGTGGGGGAGCTCATCCAGGGCCGGCCGCCCGCGCTCCTCATCGACAAGCTGGGCGAGCGCCTCGCGTTCGAGCGGTCGGGCACGCGCCTCTACGAGGCGCTGATCGCCAAGTACGACGCCGATGGCAGCTTCGAGGGCGGCCCCACCCGCGCCGACCTCGAGGCGATCCGCGACGACGAGATGAGGCACGCGGCGCTCGTGTGCGGCGCGATGGAGCGGCTCGGCGCCGATCCGACCGCGATGACGCCGGGCGCCGACCTGGTCGGCCTCGCGTCGTCCGGCGTGCTCTCGGTCGCCGTCGAGCCCAGGATCAGCTTCGGCCAGAGCCTGCAGGCGCTGCTCATCGCCGAGCTCACCGACAACGACAGCTGGCGGATGCTCATCGACCTGGCCACGGCCTACGGCCAGACCGAGATGGCGGCCGAGTTCCGCGCCGCCGAGCAGCACGAGGCGCACCACCTCGAGCTCTGCCGGCGGTGGCTGTCGAGCCTGCTCGCCCTGGGCGCGCGCGGCGAGCCCACCGCGCCCGCGTCGCCCCAGCAAGCCGCCTGACCCGCGCCGGCCGCGCCCCGCGCGCGGCCAGGCCTAGGTCTGCTGCGTCGAGGCGGCCCGCGTGTGCCGGTGCGAGCCCGGCGCGCTCACCGGCGTCCCGCTCGAGAGGTCGTCGATCGTCTCGAGCAGCTGCTCCAGGTCGAAGGGCTTGTTGATGACCCTCGTCGCCTGAGGGTGGCTCGGGTCGATGAAGAAGCCGGGATCGCTGAGCGCGGTGACGAGCACGACCGGCACCGCGCTCCCCTCGGCCGCGAGCGTCTCCATGAGGCGCGGCCCGTCCATGGCGGGCATCACGCAGTCGAGGACGATCACGTCGGGCGGCGCCTGCGCGCGCAGCTGCTCCAGGGCCTCGAGCGGGTCGGTGTAGCCCTCGACGTCGTACCCTTCCGCCAGCAGCACCTCTTGCAGCGTCTCAACGATGGCGTCGTCGTCGTCGATGATGACGACCCGCCGCCGTCTTCCTGGTTGTGTGTCCCCTTGCTCGTCGCTCACGCTCACCTCGGTGGAGACCCCCGGTATCACTTCTGGGACCGGCCGCTGTCGTCGTCGACCCTCGGGCGTCCTGTCTGTGCGAATTGTTTACAGGCTCTCCCGGTGCTCGCTCCGGCGGCCGCGGAGCCCGCCGCCCGCGCGCTGCCGCGGCGCTCCGCCGCCTTCCGTCATGTCCTCGGCTGGGTCTGCCCGTCGGTCGGCAAGAGATCCGGCGCGCTCCCCACCTTGGTGTGCAGCTGCACCGGCTGCTGGCGCAGCCGGAGGCGCATGTTGACGAGCTCGACGCCGAGCGAGAAGGCCATGGCGAAGTAGATGTAGGCCTTGCTGATGTGCTGGCCCATGCCGTCGGCCACGAGGACCACGCCGATGAGCAGGAGGAAGCTCAGCGCGAGGATCTTCATGCTCGGGTGGCGCTGGATGAACGAGCCGATGCGCCCCGCGAAGACGAGCATCACGCCCACCGCGATGAACATGGCCACCATCATGATGGATATGTGCTGCGCCATGCCGACCGCCGTGATGACCGAATCGAGCGAGAAGACGATGTCGAGCAGCACGATCTGCGCGATGATGGAGCCGAAGGAGCCCCCCTTGCCCTTCGGCTGCGCTTCCGTGGAGGCCTCGACCTCGAGCTTGTCGAACATCTCGTGCGTCGCCTTGCCGATCAGGAACACTCCGCCGCCGAGCAAGATCAGATCACGCCCGCTGAAGCCGTGTCCGAACAGGGTGAACAGGGTGGCCTTGAGCCCCATCACCCACGAGATCGCGAGCAGCAGGAGCAGCCGCATCCCGAGGGCGAGCATCAGGCCGATGCGGCGGGCGACCGGCTGCTGATGCGCCGGCAGCTTCGCCGTCATGATGGACAGGAAGACGATGTTGTCGATTCCGAGGACGATCTCCAGCGCGCTCAGGGTCGCCAAGGTGATCCAGCCGTCGGCGTGCAGGAAGGCGCTCATGTCAGGCATCAGGGGGGCCTTTGTAGCACGAGGAGCATCGCGAGATCGCCCCCGTGCCGCCGCCGCCCCGGGGACCTTGCTCCGGCGTTCAGGGGAGAAACTCCCGACGCGCGTGTCATCCGCGTCGTCCACGCCCGCGCGCCGCGCGCCGCGCCAGCAGAGGCGCGGTGGGATGCTTGACGCAGCATAGCCAGCTCCTGTAGACATGCTATGGAAGTACAAAGTGTCAAGTGGATCTGCTTCCTTCATGGCACCCGGGTGAGCGCTTGAGGGGTGGTGGCGAGCTCGCCGGCTCACGCCGCGCCGGCGCGGCGCCGCGGGGGCAGCGTGGCGTGCCCGACTGGGGCTCACCGGAGACAGGGGGTCACATGCCGGGGGAGACGGCCTCGTGACGGGGGTTCCGAAGCGAGGTTTTGCGGACGACGAGGGGTGGGCTCCCCGCGCCGGCGGGCTCCCGCTGGAGCCGTTGCTCCTCGGGGACTACGAGCCGGCCGAGGTGCCGCACGCGTGCTGGCTCGAAGGCGACACGGTCTGGGCGCGAATCGACGGGTTCGATCCCGGCTACCCGGTCGTGCTCCTCGGCTCCATGGGGGCCTGGATCGAGCCTGACTACCACACGTCGTTTCCTTTTGGCAGCGTCGTCACCGTGCGCCTGTATTGGCGCGAGGTCGAGATCGGTCCGCTCCCTGCCTTGCTGGCGCTGCAGTCGATGGGGCTGCGAGGCCCGCTGGTGGCGCTGGCGTTCCAGGACGTTCCCCCCCGCGCGGGCGGTCGGATCCGCGACGTCCTGCGCGCCCTCGTCGACGCCGGCGCGGCGAAGGCCGCCGCCGCGAGCCTCTTCAGGCCGTGCGCCGCGGAGGCCGCGCAGGTGCGCGAGGTGCGCGAGGTCATCGACGACCCGCGGCGGGTGCGCGACATCCTGAGCTTCCTGCTCCGGAAGAAGGGCGTGGTCCGCCGCGCCGCCGAGAGCGCGCCGCCCCTGTGCGTGATGCTCAGCGAGGTGGGGGTGGGGACGGTCCGGTGGTTCGGGATCGAGGGCTGGAACGAGGCCGCGGCGGTCGAGATCGCCGGGCACAACTCGGTGTTCCGGTTCAGCACCAGGGCGGAGCAGGTGCGCCCCGGCGAGATTGTCTCTCCGCTGCCGGAGCGGATGGAGCGCCTCCGGAAGAGCCTGCAGCAGCGGGGCGTCGAGGTCGAGCTGACCGCGCGTTTCCTGCACCCCCACTGGCTGCACCTCCCGCCGGTCGAGGCGGAGGTGGTGGACGTGTCCTTCTCGGGCCTCCGGCTCGCGCTCGGGCCGGGGCAGCCGCCGCTTCAGCCCAGGTTGAAGCTCGCGCTGGAGCTCCCGGACGGCGACGATGGCGTCATCCACCTCCAGGGCGAGGTGCGGTCGGTGTCCCACGTCGACGACGCCCCCGCCCAGCTCTGCAGCGTCCACGTGGTCGCCTCGCGGCGCGAGGACGAGCGCCGCTGGCTCCGGCTCGTGTCGCGCATCCTGCACGCGACGACCTACGGGGGGACGGTGTGGCAGGCGGAGCTCTGGGAGCTCTTCAACCTGTCGGGCTACTTCAACCTGTCCGGCCGGCGCCCCGAGCATTTCGAGTCCATCAAGCCGAGCTTCCTGACGATGGCGCAGCGGGCCGCGGAGGTGCCGCACCTCCTGTACAACGTGGCTTGCCTCTCCGAGCACGGGATCGAGGGCAACTTCTCGATCATGAAGCCTTACCAGAGCACGTGGATGCTCCATCAGCTCGCGAAGAAGCCGAGGAGCACGTCGAACCTGAGCTCCCGGCAGGTGCTCCGCGACATCTTCACGCGCTGCTTCGAGCACGCGCAGGCCGATCCCGAGTGCCGGTGGGTGATCATCTACGCCGAGGCGCACGTCCCGTGGAGCGAGCGGTCGTTCTTCGAGTTCGCGCGCCAGCACGAGCGGACGGGCCAGGTGCTCTCGCTGCCGTTCCGCCTCCTCGGCGTCGACGCGCCCGATCCCGTCCGGGAGGCCGCGTGGTCAGGCGCCCCCTTCGAGATCGGCGAGGCGACGGCGCAGGAGCAGTCCGAGCTGCTCGAGCACCTCCAGCAGACGTCGCCGCGCATGTACACGGAGGCGCTCGATCTCGTCCCCGACCGGTTCGCGATGGGCCCGTGCATCGAGCGCTGGCGCAGCGCGGGCCTCGAGCGCGACCGCGCGCTCCTCGTCGCGCGTCAGGACGGCGAGCCCGTCGCGGCCGCCGTCCTGGAGCTCGGGGAGCTCGGCACGAACCTCTTCCGTCTGCTCGACTCGGTCCGCCTCGTCCCCCTGCGCCCCGGCGGCGACGCTGCGTTCAGCGCGCTGCTCGACGCCGCCTGCGCCTGGTTCCAGCGGCACGACCGGACGTCGTTCGTCCATTTCGGCGAGCGCGGCCACCTCACCTACACGGGCCAGGCCAGCCTGAACGACCTCGGGGAGGGCCGGCTGTGGATCATCGCCATGGATCTCGTCCCGGAGTTCATGGAGCACATCTACCGGCTCACCATGCCGAAGCAGCCGCATCGATGATGTCCTGATCCCCGCGACAGCCGCCGCTCCGCTCTGCTCTGCATCGGCTTCCGGAACGACGAGACATGTATCAAATCAAGATCGACAAGATCAACGCCCTTGTCGAGGTCACGTTGCAAGGGGTCCTGCGCACGGAGGAGGCGCAGGTGTACGCGGTGGAGTACGGCAAGGCCCTCCGCACCCTCTACGGCCGCAAGATCCGTATCCTCGTGGATCTACGTGGTTTTTCCATCGCCTCCGAGGAGGCGACCGAGCTCCTCCGCGACCTCGACGCGACCTCGGCCGAGCTGGGCGTGATCCGCATCGCCGAGCTGGTCCAGAGCGACCTCGCGGCGCTGCAGGCGAGCCGCATCGCCCGCGAGGCCGGCATCGGAGATCGCCTCAAGATCTTCAAGGACTCAGCCGCCGCGCGCGCCTGGCTGCTCGCCCCCTGACCCCCTGCCTCCCTTTCCTCAGCGCACGAGCAGCACGTCCTCCAGCGGACGCCGCAGCGAACGAGCCGACACCTCCCCCGCGAGCGCCAGCCGGAACAGCAGGATCTCCCCGGTCGTGTCCGTGACGTCGATGTCCGTGACGTCGAACAGCCGCACATACCGCTCCCGGAGCCGCCGCGCTGCCTCCACCGTCTCCGGATCCATCCCCTCGCCGCCGCCGCGGATCAGCCGCGCGAACATGTAAGGCAGCGTCGCCATCGGATAGACCGCGATCCCTCGCTGCGTCGCCGTCAGCCACGCTCGCTGGAGCGCCCTCCCGCCCTGGAAGTAGTCCGTGAGCCCCGCGCGAGGCATCGTGATCAGCCCGACGGCCATCGCCCCGGCGATCGCCTTCTCGGCCGACTCCTCCAGCCTCCGCCCGCCGCCCCAGCGCCGCACGAGCTCCATGGCGCGAAAGTCCCGGCAGATCTGGAGCCCCGCGAGATCCGTCGGCGAGAGCTCCATCGTGCGCACGAACAGGCCATCTCGGCTCGCGCGCGCCTCCTCCTCGGTCCAGCGCATCTCCTTCATCATGTCGGCGTGGGTGCCCTTCGTGAGCAGCCGGATGCGGTCGCCCGCGCCGATCAGGGCGGCGATCTCGTCGAGCTGCGCGGGCGCCTCGAGCAGCGCGAGCCTGGCCCCGGGGACCGACCGCACCGCGGCGTCGAGGGCCGCCGCGTGCTCCTCGGCGAGCTTCGCCCGCGCGCAGCGGCGCCGGTTCGTGTGCCGCAGCCCGACGGCGTCCCACAGGCCGTCGGCCGCGTGCCCCTCCGCGCCGCTCACCGGCGCGTCGAAGAACTCGAACGTCGCCGCCAGCGCCTCGTCGCCCTCGCGCGGGAAGGGCGACACGCGCACGTGCAGGCCCTCGTAGTGCGCGGCGAGCACGACGTTCTCGGCCGCGGCGCCGAGCGCGGCCACGCCGCCCGCCCCCTGGAAGTCGGCGAGCGACTCCGAGCGCGCGCGATCGTGGAACAGCCCGAGGCGGCGCCCTTCGTGGACCCAGAACCACGGCTGGCAGTTGCCCCCCGACGGCGCCGCGATCCCCGCCTCGACCAGCCGCGAGAGCCGCCCCCGGTCGAGCTCCACGGCGCCCGCCGCCCCGCCGGCCGGCAGCGCGAGCGACGCCGGATCCAGGCGGGTGACGCGCTGCTCGCGCTGCCCGCGCTCCCCGCCCGCGGCCTTCGGCCCAGGCTGCCCCGCGCCGATGATCTGCTCGAGATCGACGTAGTACCGCCCCGACGGCACCGGCTCCCCCGCGAGGATCCGGCGCGCCGTGTCCGCGGCCGCCGCCCCCCCGTGCACGACCGCCGAGCCGAGCTGAGACCACGTGCTCACCGTCTGCTCCACCTCGACGAGCGTGGCGGCGAACCGGGGCGAGACCGTGTCGTGCCCGATGATCTGCATGACGTAAGGCACCTTGTCCTCGGTCGACAGCCCGCGGACCTGCTCGGGGGTGAGGTCGCCGACGAGCCCGTGGAGGATCGGCCGATCCGGCTCCAGATCGAACCGCTCGACGTCGATGAGCCCCCGGTCGCTCGTGTCCATCACGACCGGGATCCGGTGGGCGCGCGCCGCGCGGCGGACCAGGAGCTTGATATCGAGGCTGTCGCACTCCTCGATCACGATATCGAGCTTGCCCCCCTCGAGCAGGAAGTCAGCCATGTTGTCCGCGGTGACCCCTTTGGAAAAACACGTTACCTGGAGGAACGGGTCGAGCTCCGCGATCTCGCGCGCGGTGGCGACCACCTTCGGCAGGTCGAGGTTGTGCGCGCCCGTCCGGATCCGGTTCATGTTCGAGAGATCGAGGTGGTCGAAGTCCGCGATGCGCAGCTCGCCGGCGCTCCGCTCGAGCGCGACGGTCAGCGCCACGGACTGGCCCACGGAGAGCCCGACCACGCCGATCCGCCGGCCGGCGAGCGCCGCCTGCTCCTCGCCGCTGATCTTGTACTTGTTGCGGTTCGTGCGCAGCTCGACGAACTCGGCCTCGTCGAGCAGGTGCACGAGCCGGTGCGACCACGGGTAGTGGACCCAGACGCCGTAGGCCTCGCGCGCGGCGCCCCCGAGGTGCTCCTCCACGAGCCGCGCGACGCGGAGCTCATCGAGCTTCTGGCGAGGGTGCCGGGTCTTCACCAGATCGGCGAGCTGCCGGTCGATCGTGTCGAAGACCTGGACGCGCGCGTCGTCGCGGAGCAGCCGCTCGAGCGCCTCCGCGTCTGCCCCGCTCGCCGGCCGGAAGAGGCGGGGACGCCACTCGGTCGACGAGGCCTGGGACTGCCGACGTTCGACGAGGATCTGCGGCCAGCGGGTCGTGGTCATCGCAGCCCACCGCTATCCGCGGCGCGCGCCGGCGTCGAGAGGGCTCGGCGCCGGCCGGCGCCGCGCAGGGGTACCTGGTGGGCTGGATTCCCCCCGCGTCAGCGCGGCCGGCCCTCCATCTCCAGCCTCATCCGCGCGACCTTGTGGTGCACGAGCGCGGCCTCCGGCCCGCCGACATCGAGATAACGCAGCGCGGCCGCGATGTCGTTGCCCCGGAACGACCTGACTCTCGGGTTGAACCAGCTGAGCGCCGTGCTGATCTGCCGCACGAGCAGCGCGTCCGTGCAGATTGCCACCGTGAGCGTGTGCTTGCTGACGAACTCGTTGATGGACGCGCGCTGCTTCGCGTTGGGGCCTCCGCCGGCGGTCACGACCAGAGTCCTGGAGCAGCTCGCGGGGAGGGCGAACACCGTTTGCATATACGCCTCCCAGTCCTCGTCGTTCGGCGGCTCCCGGCCGTGGACGGCGATGAGCACGTGCTCCGTCGTGTCGAACAGCATGCTGGGGTGGCTCATCGTGTCACCGCCGCCGAGCGCGCGTCGATCTTACGTCCTTGTACCGCCGAGCCGCCAGATCGCGACGGCGTCCCCCGGGACGGCGGTGCGTCCAGCGCCGGGCAAGGGCTCGCGAGGTCCACGGCGTTGCACGTAGGACGGTTCGAGATCCGGGGCAACGACCTGGCGCGACTTTCGACGCGGTGGTCAGCGCGACGCGGCGACCATCCTGCGACGCGGCGCGCGCGGCGCGCGGCGCCGCCGCGGCGCTTCCGGGAATGTGCGGCCGAGAGCCCCGCCGCGCCCGGCGCACGCACCGCGGGCCGCCTCCGCGGAGGACGCCGCCCGAGCGCGCCGGCGCCGGTGCCGGCGCTGCCGCGGCGCGACCAGGGCGTACCCGAGTTATTTCCGGAGGATTTCATGACGTGTTGCTCGGCAGTTGCACGGGAGGTCACCAACCACCCTGTAGGTTATACTACGAAGTGCGCGTGGGGGATCTCCCTCTTGAGGCCGCTGGGCAACACGTGTTGCTCCAAGGCTTGACGGAGGCCCCCAACCGCATGTAGCGCTCGATCATCCGTGGGTTGTAGTGGCCGGCGGGCCAGGGCCGGCGCCCTGCCTGCTCCGGAGGCCAATGCGGCCCCCATCGCCTGGGGAGGTTCGTCCGCGATGCGCGTGCTGGAAAACTTCGTCGGCGGCGCCTGGTCTCGCTCTTCGGGGACGACGCTCCTCGACGTGAAGAACCCGGCGACCGGGGAATCTCTCGCGAAGGTGCCCCTCTCGACCACGGCGGACGTCGACGCGGCGGTGAAGGCCGCGCAGGCGGCGTTCCCCGGCTGGAGCGCGACGCCGCCGGTGCAGCGGGCGCGCTACCTGTTCAAGCTCCGCGAGGTCTTCGACGCCCACCGCGACGAGATCGCGGCGATCTGCTCCTCCGAGCACGGCAAGACCCTGTCCGAGGCGAGGAACGACTTCGGGCGCGGCATCGAGAACGTCGAGCACGCGGCCGGCATCCCGGCGCTCCTGATGGGGCAGGCCCTCGAGGACGTGGCGTCCGGGATCGACTGCCACACGGTCCGCCAGCCGCTCGGCGTCTTCGCGGCGATCACGCCGTTCAACTTCCCGCCGATGGTCCCGCTCTGGTTCCTGCCGTACGCGATCGCCACGGGGAACACGTTCGTGCTCAAGCCCTCGGAGCAGGTCCCGCTCTCGCAGCAGCGCATCTTCGAGCTCATCGAGCGCGTCGGCCTGCCGCCCGGCGTCGTCAACCTGGTCCACGGGGGCCGCGACGTCGTGAACGCGTTCTGCGCGCACAGGGACATCGCCGGCGTCTCCTTCGTCGGCTCGTCGGCGGTCGCGCGCCACGTGTACAAGACCGCCGCGGAGGCGGGCAAGCGGGTCCAGGCGCTCGGCGGCGCGAAGAACTTCCTCGTGGTCATGCCCGACGCCGACCCGGCGAAGGCGATCGCCAACCTCGCCGAGTCCATCTACGGCTGCTCCGGCCAGCGGTGCCTCGCCGGCAGCGTCGTCGTGTGTGTCGGCGACACGCACGACGCCGTCCGCGACGGGCTCGTCCGGCAGGCCAAGGCGATCGTGCTGGGGGACGGGTCGAAGCCGGGCGTGACCATGGGCCCGGTGATCTCGGCGGCGCACCGCGACCGCGTGATCTCGTACATCGACAAGGGCGTGTCCGAGGGGGCGACGCTCCTGCTCGACGGCCGCGACGCCCGGGTCGAGGGGTATCCGAACGGCAACTGGGTGGGGCCCACGGTCTTCGACGACGTGCGGCCGGGGATGGTGATCGCGACCGAGGAGATCTTCGGCCCCGTCGCCTGCCTGATGCGCGCGGCCGACCTCGACGAGGCGATCGCGATCGCGAACCGCAGCGAGTACGGCAACGCGGCCTCGATCTACACCTCGAGCGGCCGCGCCGCGCGCGAGTTCCAGCACCGCGTCGGCGCCGGCATGGTCGGCGTGAACATCGGCGTCGCGGCGCCCATGGCGTTCTTCCCGTTCGGCGGCCAGAAGGGCAGCTTCTACGGCGACCTCAAGGCGCACGGCCCGACCGCCATCGATTTCTACACAGAGCGCAAGATCGTCATCACGAGGTGGTTCTGATGGCACGAAATGTACTTGGCGGGCTCATCCAGTGCTCCACGCCGGCGAGCGACGCGGGCGCCTCCGTCACGGCCATCCGCGACGCGATGTTCGACAAGCACCTGCCGCTCATCGACGAGGCGGGGAAGAAGGGGGTGCAGATCCTCTGTCTCCAGGAGGTCTTCAACACGCCTTATTTCTGTCCCTCGCAGGACGCGACGTGGTGCGACGTCGCCGAGCCCGTCCCGGGCCCGACGGTCGAGCGGCTCACCGCCTACGCCAAGAAGTACAAGATGGCGATGATCATCCCGATCTACGAGCGGGAGATGGCCGGCGTCTACTACAACACGGCGGCCGTGGTCGACGCCGACGGCACCTACCTCGGCAAGTACCGGAAGACCCATATCCCGCACACGAACGGGTTCTGGGAGAAGTTCTTCTTCAAGCCGGGCAACCTCGGATACCCGACGTTCCAGACGCGGTACGCGCGCATCGGCGTGTACATCTGCTACGATCGCCACTTCCCGGAGGGCGCGCGGCTGCTCGGCCTGAACGGCGCCGAGATCGTGTGGAACCCGTCGGCGACCGTGGCCGGGCTCTCCCAGTACCTCTGGAAGCTCGAGCAGCCCGCGCACGCGGTGGCGAACGGCTACTTCATCGCGGCCTCGAACCGCGTCGGCACGGAGGCGCCGTGGAACATCGGCAAGTTCTACGGGACGAGCTACTTCTGCGATCCGAGGGGCAGCTTCCTCGCGACGGCGAGCGAGGACAAGGACGAGCTCGTCGTCGCCGAGATGAACCTCGATATGATCGAGGAGGTCCGCCGGACGTGGCAGTTCTACCGCGACCGCCGGCCCGAGAGCTACGGCGAGCTCACGAAGCAGCTGCCCTGAGGGCGAGCTTCGCGAGGTGTGATCGATGTGTTGATCGATCGCGCCGCGCTCCACCGCGAAGGCACCAGCAGCGCCGGGGCGCTGGTCGTGGCCGGCACGCTCCCCCGGCGTTCCCCCCCGCCCCGGCGGCGCTCCCCGCGAGAGGGGTCACCGGACGAGGCGCGCACCCGCGGAGAAGCAACATGGGTATCCTGATCAAGAACGGCGAGATCATCACAGCGAGCGATCGGTTCGTCGGCGACGTCTACTGCGAGGACGGGAAGATCGTCGCGGTCGGCCCGGAGCTCGCGAAGGAGCGGGCGGGGGACACGGTGATCGACGCCTCGGGCCAGCTCGTCTTCCCGGGAGGGGTCGACGCCCACGTGCACATGGAGCTGCCGTTCATGGGGACGGAGAGCTCCGACGACTTCGAGACGGGCACCGCCGCGGGCGTCGCCGGGGGCACGACGTCGATCATCGACTTCGTGATCCCGAGCCGCGGGCAGCTGCTGCTCGACGGGCTCGCGATGTGGCAGGAGAAGGCGAAGAAGGCGGTCGCCGACTACGCCTTCCACATGGCGGTCACGTGGTTCGGCGACAAGACGCTCTCGGAGATGGCCGTCTGCACGCGCGAGCACGGCATCCCGTCGTTCAAGACCTTCATGGCGTACCGCGGGGCCATCGGCGTCGACGATCCGGAGCTCATCCAGGTGATGGAGGCCGCGAAGGGCCTCGGCGCGCTCGTGACCGTGCACGCCGAGCACGGCGACGCGGTCGTTGCGCTCCAGAAGAAGCTCCTCAAGGAGGGCAAGACCCACCCGCGCTACCACGCCGAGAGCCGCCCCGCGCCGATCGAGGGCGAGGCCACGGGGCGCGCGATCATGCTCGCCCGGATGATCGGCGAGCCGATCTACATCGTCCACCTCACCTGCAAGGAGGCGCTCGCCGCGGTCACCGAGGCCCGGAGCCGGGGCCAGGTGGTCATGGCCGAGACGTGCCCCCAGTACCTCTTGCTCGACGATTCGGTCTACGAGAAGCCCGGCTTCGAGGGGGCGGCCTACGTCATGAGCCCGCCGATCCGGCCGAAGGGCCACCAGGACGCGCTCTGGGCCGCGCTCGCGTCAGGGCTCATCCAGACCGTGGCGACCGACCACTGCCCCTTCAACCAGGTCGGCCAGAAGGACATGGGCAAGGACGACTTCTCGCGGATCCCGAACGGCGCCGCCGGCATCGAGAACCGCCTCGCCCTGCTCTGGACCTACGGGGTGCTCGCGGGGCGGATCGACGTGCACCGCTTCGTCGACCTCTTCTCCACGCAGCCGGCCAAGATCTTCGGCCTCTACCCGCGCAAAGGCTCGATCGTGCCGGGCGGCGACGCCGATCTCGTGGTCTTCGACCCGAAGGGGACGAGCACCATCTCCGCGAAGACCCACCACCACCGGTGCGACCGGAGCATCTTCGAGGGCTTCGAGGTGAAGGGCAGGCCGACGCACGTCATCGTGAACGGGAGGGTCCAGTACACGGACGGCAAGCTCGACGTGGAGCGCGGGGCGGGGCGTTACCTCCCGCGCCGGCTCGGCCCGACCCAGGGCTCCCGGGCGGCGTAGCCGCGGGCCCCGAGACGCGTGAGCACCCGCATGACCAGAGCGCCCACCCTCCCGTCCGGCCGGATCGAAGAGCGATTCGACGACAAGAACCCGCGCTACACCGAGGCCGAGGCGGTCGCCGAGGCGAACCGGTGCCTCTACTGCGTCGACGCGCCCTGCGTGAAGGCCTGCCCGACGGCCATCGACGTCCCGAGCTTCATCCGGAAGATCGCGACGGGCAACGTGAAGGGCGCCGCCCGGACGATCCTCACGGCCAACCTGCTCGGCCAGTCGTGCGGGCAGGCCTGCCCGGTGGAGGTGCTCTGCGCCGGCGACTGCGTCTACAACGCGTGGGGCCGCGAGCCGATCGCGATCGGCCGCCTCCAGCGCTACGCGGTCGAGGCGGCGCTCGCGCAGGGCCCCGGGCTGCTCCGGCCGAAGCCGCCAACGGGCCGGCGCGTCGCGCTCGTGGGCGCCGGGCCCGCGTCGATCGCCGCGGCGGGTTACCTCGCCCTCGAGGGGCACCGCGCGGTGATCTTCGAGCGCAAGGAGATCCCCGGCGGCCTGAACACGTTCGGGATCGCGCCGTACAAGATGAAGGGCCACGAGGCGCTGCGCGAGCTCGAGTGGGTGCTGTCGCTCGGCGACATCGAGCTCCGCACCGGCGCCTCGGTCGTGGCGCAGGCGGCCGCGCCGGGGGAGGTGGCCGCGAGCGACCTGCTCGCCCAGTTCGACGCGGTCTTCCTCGGGCTCGGCCTGGGCGACGACGCGCGCCTCGGGATCCCCGGCGAGGACGGCGAGGGCGTCGTGGGCGCGACCGCGTTCATCGAGCGGCTCAAGGCGGATCCGCGCCTCGATCTCGCGGGGGTGCGGCGCGCGGTCGTCGTGGGCGGCGGCAACACGGCGCTCGACGTCGCCCACGAGCTCGCGCTGCTCGGGATCGACGTGGCGATCGTGTACCGCCGCTCGGAGGCCGAGATGTCGGGTTACGCGCACGAGCTCGAGGGCGCGCGTGTCGCCGGGGCGCGGCTCATCGAGAACCGGGCGCCGGTCGAGGTCGTGCGCGAGGGCGGCAGGGTCGTCGGGCTGCGGGTCGCGGCCACGGCCCTGCGCGCGGGCGGCCCGGCGCAGGGCCCCGCGGGGGGCGGCCCCGCGCGCGGGGTCGTCGAGGAGCTCGTGCCCGCCGACCTCATCGCGGTCGCGATCGGGCAGAGCCGGGCGACGCGGGTGGCGCTCGCCTTCGAGGGCGTGGCGCTCGACGCGCGGGGGCGCGTGGTGGTCGACCCGGCGACGCACCGCACGGGCAACCCGAGGGTCTACAGCGGCGGCGACTGCGTGAACGGCGGCAAGGAGGTCGTCAACGCGGTGGCCGAGGCGAAGATCGCCGCGCGCGCGATGCACGAGGCGATCATGGCGAGGGGGGAGCAGCCCGGCGACGCGCCGCCCGCCCCCGCGCCGCGAGGGAGCTGAGCGATGGCCGACCTGTCTATCGACTTCGCCGGGATCAAGAGCCCGAACCCGTTCTGGCTGGCGTCCGCGCCGCCGACCAACACCGGCGACCAGGTCCGGCGCGCGTTCGACGCCGGCTGGGGCGGCGCCGTCTGGAAAACGCTCGGAAACCCGATCGTCAACGTGTCGAGCCGCTTTGGAGGCATCGATTACGGCAACATGCGGCTCATGGGGCTCAACAACGTCGAGCTCATCACCGACCGCCCCCTCGAGGTGAACCTGAGGGAGATGCGCGAGGTGAAGCGGCGGTATCCGGGCCACGCGCTCATCGCCTCGCTCATGGTCGAGACGAAGGACGAGTGGCGGGAGATCATCCGGAAGGCCGAGGACACGGGCGCCGACGGGCTGGAGCTCAACTTCGGCTGTCCGCACGGCATGTGCGAGCGCGGCATGGGCTCGGCCGTGGGCAACGAGCCGGCCGTCCTCCAGGAGATCGCGCGCTGGGCGGTCGAGTTCGCGACCACGCCGGTCATCGTGAAGCTCACGCCGAACGTGGGCGACATCGTCGAGCCGGGCGAGGCCGTGCTCCGCTCCGGGGCGCACGGCATCTCGCTGATCAACACGATCAAGTCGCTGATGGGCGTCGATCTGGAGCGGATGGTCCCGCTCCCGCGGGTCGGCGGCGCGTCGACCAACGGCGGGTACTGCGGGCCCGCGGTCAAGCCGATCGCGCTCCACCTGCTGAGCCAGCTCGCGCGCCACCCGGCCGTGGGCCGCCTGCCCCTCTCCGGCATCGGCGGTATCTCGAGCTTCCGCGACGCCGCGGAGTTCATCGCGCTCGGGGCGACGAGCGTGCAGGTCTGCACCGCGGTGATGCACTACGGCTACCGCATCGTGGAGGAGATGATCGAGGGCCTGAGCGACTGGCTCGACGATCACGGGATGAGCTCGGTGAACGAGCTCCGCGGCCGGGCGATCCCGCAGGTCCAGGAGTGGGGCGAGCTCGACCTCTCGTACCGCGTGGTCGCCGAGATCGGCGCCGACAAGTGCATCGGATGCCAGCTCTGTTACGTGGCCTGCATGGACGGGGCCCACCAGTGCATCCACCTGCCCGGGCGGACGGAGGCGGAGGCGCGCGCGGCGGGCCACACGCACCTGCCGAAGCACATCCCGGATCGGGTCGTGACGCCGAACCCGAGCGGCGAGGCCGCGCCGTCGCGTGTCCCGTTCGTGGACGAGGAGGAGTGCATCGGCTGCAACCTGTGCGCGCTGGTGTGCCCGGTGGCCGGGTGCATCACCATGAAGGAGGTCCCCTCGGGCAAGCCGCCCGAGACGTGGAACGATCGCGTCCAGAAGGGGACGGACTTCGTGCCTGGCGGGCTGGAAGCGACGGCCCGGGCGCGGAGCGCCTGACATCGAGCTCCTCTCCCGCCGGCCTGGAGCTCGCGACGACCTGATCCCGGACACGCGCCGGCGGGCTTTCAGGAGGAGCATCGATGTCCTTGACGAACGAAGATCTCGCGCCCACGCCGGAGGCGGCGCGCACGTGGAAGCTGGGGCATTTCGCGGCGCTCTGGATCGGCATGGCCGTGTGCATCCCCACGTACACCATGGCCTCCGGGCTCATCGATCAGGGGATGAGCTGGAAGCAGGCGATCGCGTGTGTCGCGCTCGGCAACGTCATCGTGCTCATCCCGATGATCCTGAACGCCCACGCGGGCACGCGGTACGGCATCCCGTTTCCGGTGTTCGCCCGCGCGTCGTTCGGCGTGACTGGCGCGAACGTGCCCGCGGTGCTGCGCGCGCTGGTGGCCTGCGGCTGGTTCGGCATCCAGACGTGGCTCGGCGGACAGGCGCTCTGGCAGCTCCTCGTCGCGCTGCTGCCCTCGGTCGAGGCGCCGCTCACCTCGGCGGCGTTCAAGGGGGCGATCGGCATCCAGCCCGGGGAGCTGCTCGGGTTCGTGGTGTTCTGGCTGATCAACCTGGTTTTCATCCTGAAAGGCACGGAGTCGATCAAGTTCCTCGAGAGCTGGGCGGCGCCGCTGCTCATCGTGATGGGCCTCGTGCTGCTCGCCTGGGCGTACTCGCGCGCGGGCGGGTTCGGCCCGATGCTGTCGCAGCCGTCGAGGATCCCTGAAGGGCAGTTCCTCCGCGTGTTCGCGCCGGGCCTCACCGCGATGGTCGGGTTCTGGGCCACGCTCTCGCTGAACATCCCGGACTTCACGCGGTTCGCGCGCAGCCAGCGCGATCAGGCGCTCGGCCAGGCGCTCGGCCTGCCGGCGACGATGGTGCTGTTCTCGTTCATCGGCGTCGCGGTCACCTCGGCCACGCCGCTCATCTTTGGCGAGCTCATCTGGGATCCGGTGAAGCTGCTCGCGCGGATCGGCGGGGCCTTCATCATGGTGCTCGCGATGCTGGGCCTCTCGGTCGCCACGCTGTCGACGAACCTCGCCGCCAACGTCGTCTCGCCGGCGAACGACTTTTCCAACCTGGCGCCGCACCGGATCTCCGCCCGGGCGGGCGGGGTGATCACGGCGATCCTCGGCGCGGTGATCCTGCCGTGGAGGCTCATCGAGTCCTCGCAGGGGTACATCTTCACGTGGCTCGTGGGCTACTCCGCGCTCCTCGGGCCGATCGGCGGGATCATGATCGCCGACTACTTCCTCGTCCGGAAGATGCGGCTCGATGTGGACGACCTGTACCGGCGCGGCGGAGCGTACGAGTTCCAGGGCGGGGTGAACTGGCGGGCGATGGCGGCGCTCGGCGTCGGCGTGTTCATCAACCTTCCCGGCTTCCTGGCCGAGGCGATCCCCTCGATGAAGGACGGCGTCCCCGAGGTGCTGCGCGCGATCTACACCTACGCGTGGTTCGTGGGGTTCTTCGTCTCGGGAGGGCTCTACGCGCTGTTCTCGATGGCCGGCCGGGCGGAGCCGACCGCCGCGCGCGCCGCGCGCGGGGCGTCGCCGGCGCGCTGACTCGCTCTCGACGGGCTCGGGCGCTCCTGCGGTCGATTCCGTGATAGGCGCGGCGCGGTCATCGGAATTGGAACCAGTGAGGGCAGAGCCCCTCGCTGGAGGTCCATGGTTCCGAAATATCCTGCGACGGAAAACCCGCTGAACGCGCCCGCGTTCAGCATCCTGCGGCCGCTCCCCCGCGCCTCGTGGCGCGGCGGCGTGCCCTGTCGCCACGCCCTCGTCGAGGGGAGGGGAGGTCGCTCATGACGCCGCATGACGAGCGGGTCGAGGTGCTCGACGAGCACCGGCCGGTGCTCGTGCGCCTCGCGCGCGAGACGCCGCGCCGCGGCTCCATCTCGGCGCTGTCGGGCTACGTCCTCGGGCTGCGCGAGCCGACGGGCTACCTGATCGCGGCCGGCTTGCAGCAGCGCGACGCGAAGCTCGACCCGGAAGGTGCGCTCCGCGCCTCGCTGATGTCCGACGAGAGCTCGCCTTTCCTGGTCGGTGTGGTGCCGCGCTCGGCCCTGATCGACATCCTGGGACCGCTGGCGCCCGTCACGCAGCCGCTTGCAGCCGAGCTGAAAAAATCCATCCGCCGTGAGGGGATGCGTGTGCTCGTCGCGGCGGGGGGTGGGGCGGAGCTCTTCACGCTGGACGACCTCTCGTCCGGCTGAGCGAGCGCGCCCGCCACGGTCCACGCCGCGCGCGGGATCACGCGTTCGCGTAGACGCGCCGCTCGCTCGAGTCGAGGCCCAGGTACACCGCGCGGCGGTCCAGGCTCGCGCCGCCGCGCTCGGCGTCCTCGGGGGCGGGCCGCCGGTCGGCGGCCTCGTCGTTCCTGCGCAGCGCCTCGTACTCGGCGACGGGCGTGTGGTGGCACTCCGCGAGCGGGGCGTCGATCTCGAGCGCGGCCACGAGCGCCCCGGCTTCCGGCACGACCCTGCCCGCGAAGAACTCGGCGCAGCTGCCCGACCCGTAGCTGAAGAGCCCGATGCGTTTCCCCTCGAGGTCGCGGGCCTGCGCGCTCAGCAGCGACGCCAGCGCGAGGTAGAGCGAGCCCGTGTAGATGTTGCCGATCCGCGCCGGCAGATCGAGCGACGGCTCCACCTCGACGGCGAAGCTCTCGTCGGCGGCCTGCTCGGTGAGCCCGTCGATCATGCGCCGGTGCCGGTGGGCCTTGCGGGCCATCTTGCCGTAGGGGACGTGGTAACACGTGCGCGCGAGCGGCTCGCCGTCGCCGTCCTGCCGGCGCCACTCGCCGTAGGCGCCGGCGAGCGCGTCGAGGTAGCACTGCACCGAGAAGTGGCCGTCGACGAGCGCCTCCTTGTGGTGGAGCGGCCGCCAGAAATCGTAGACGTCGCGCGCGTACGAGCCGGTCTGGCCGACCTCGAGCGCGAGCAGCCGCGGGCGCTCGCGCACGAGCAGCGCCACGGCGCCGGCGCCCTGGGTCGGCTCGCCCGCGGAGCCGAGCGCGTAGCGCGCCACGTCCGAGCAGACGACGAGCGCGGCGCGGCCGCGGGCCGAGCCGGAGGCGATCCAGTCCACGGCGTTGAGCAGGCCGGCGGTACCCCCGAAGCAGGCGTGTTTGGCCTCGAAGACGCGGCACGCGCTGGGCAGCCCGAGCAGCCCGTGCAGGAAGGAGGCCGCCGGCTTGGAGTGATCCACGGCGGTCTCGGTCCCGACGACGCAGAGCCCGATGTCCGCCGGGCTCGCGCCCGAGCGCAGGAAGAGGCGGCGGGCCGCGTTGGCAGCGAGGGTGATCGGATCCTCCTCGGGCGCCGCGATCGCCATCCGGCGGGTGCCGAGGCCGGTCAGGTACTTGGACGGCGCCACGCCCCGGGCCTCGGCGAGCTCGCTGAGCTCGACGAAGCGGCGCGGGACGCCGAGGGCAATCGCATCGATGCCGATGGGGGGAAAGCCATGACGTACGCTCATACCCTGCATCGTAGGGGAGCATTGTGCAGAGACCATCGAGCGGGCGGGGAGGCTCTGAGGAGCCCGCCGGGCCGCTGAGCCCCCCGAGCCCGCCGAGCCCGCCGACCAGCGCCGGATCACGCGCTGCCAGGCCGGCGCGCCGGGGCCCACGCCGGTCCCGCACCGCGCTCGCGCCGCGGGAGCAGGGCGCACAGCGCGGCACACGTCACGCCATGCAGCGTGTACGTAACGCGCGGAAAGGGACGGCGGTGACCCTGACGGTGCTCACGACACGGACGACCCTGACGTCGTGATGAGGACGCCCGCCAAGAACAGCAGCCGAGAAAAAATCGCATGAAGCTCAATTTGGTTCACCACACGCGCGTCGGGTTTGTTTACCCTAGTATGGCGCGCTCTTGCGCCCTAGCGCTCGAGGTTCATGTGAAGCTCTCCCGGTCTACCGTGTTGATTCCGCTTCTTGGGTTGGGTCTTTTGGCGATGACCGGCGCGGCAGGCTGCTCCTGCAACTCCGGATCGGACGGCGACGTAGGGGCGACGGCCGGGGACACCGGAGGAGGAGGCGCCGCCGGAGGCGCCGGCGGGGGGACCGCCGGGGGCGGCGGCGCCGGCGACGGAGGCGGCGGCGACGGCATCGGGCTCGACTATGAGGGCAACATGGGGGGCTCTGGGCCGGTGACGCCCGACACCGCGTGTGTCGCCACGATCGCCGAGGCGACGCTCACGAAGCGGCCGGTCGATATCGTCTTCATGATCGACAACTCGCCCAGCATGGCGGACGAGATCAAGAGCGTACAGGACAACATCAATGAGAGCTTCGCCGCGATCATCGGCGAGAGCGGCATCGACTACCGCGTGATCATGCTCGCCCACCACGGCGACCCGGACGTCGACGACTCCGTGTGCGTCGGCGCCCCCCTCAGCACGGCGACCTGCGACCCGGTGCCGGCGGAGCCGGGGCACAACCCGCCCCGCTTCTATCATTACAGCCTCGAGAACCGGAGCCACGACGCGATCTGCAACCTGCTCGGCACGTACAACGGCGGTTTGCCCGACGACTTCGGCCTCGCGCCGCTCGGCTGGTCGGAGTGGGTGCGCCCGGAATCGCTCAAGGTGTTCGTGGTGATCACCGACGACAACGTCGGTTGTCAGACGACGCACCTCCCGCGCAACCTCTACATCGACGACGAGCGGCTGCCCTGGGACGAGGTGGCCGCGACGTTCGAAGATCTGCTGTTCAAGCTGCAGCCCGCGGTCTTCGGCGACGCCGCCGCGCGCAACTACGTCTTTCACAGCATCATCGGTCTCCACGAGAACGACCCTGTGACGGACGCGTACCCGCCCGAGGGCGACATCGTCCTCGAGACGTGCGGCACCGCCGTCCGCCCCGGCACGGGCTACCAGTCGCTGAGCCAGCGGACCGGCGGCCTCCGTTTCCCGCTCTGCCAGACCAGCTCCTACGACGTGGTCTTCCAGGCGATCGCGGAGGGTGTCATCTCGGGCGCGGAGGTCGCGTGCGAGTTCGAGGTGCCCGCCTCCCCCCCGGGCGAGGTCATCGACCTCTCGACCGTGGTTGTCCAATACACCCCCGGCGACGGCGGCGAGGCGCGTTCGTTCGATCAGGTCACGGGCCTGGACGCCTGCCAGGCGGACGCGTTCTACATCGAGAACGGCACGATCAAGCTCTGTGAGGACGCCTGCCTCTCGGTCCAGTCCGACCCCACCGCGCACATCGACGTCCTTTACGGCTGCGATCCCGAGGACGCCCGCTGACCCCGAATCTCCTCTGATCCGCCGCGCCCCTCGTCCCAACCCCCAACGTAAGCGCCGTCGGGTGGGCCCGCGCGGCGGGGGCGGGTGGGCGCGCCGAGCACCGACCAAGGTGCCATACTGCCTCAGGGGGCTAGAGGCTGCAGGCGCGCCTTGTGTGGCGCGCAACGAAACGTTTCAGGTGGCAAGGCCCGAAGGGAGACATGCCGGGCGGTGTCCCCTGCGCAAGCTCCCCCGTCCCAGTCTTGCCGATTGGCCAGCGCCCACCCGCCCCCGCCGCGCGGGCCCACCCGACGGCGCGCCCGGCTTGGCTCGACCTCTCCCCCCGCCGCCCCTCAGGAAGTGCCGTCCCCGAGCCACCGCTGCGCCAGCCCGAGCAGCCGCGCGTGGTCGGGCACGTCCCGGAGGAACCGCTCGCGCCATGCCGGATCGCTGATCCTCCCGGCCCGCACGAGCAGCCCGTTGCGCGCCGCCGCGATCGCGCCTTCCGCCTCGGCGCGTTGCCCCGCCGCCGCGAGCGCCTCGGCGTGGACCAGCTGCACCAGCAGCCCGTCCTCCTCGCGCCGCCCCGCCTCGAGCAGCGACGCCGCCTCCGACGTCGCCGCGAGCGCCTCGCCCGCGCGCCCGAGGTCGAGCAGCGCGCGCCCCCGCACCGCGATCGCCGCCGGCCGCCGCTCCGGCGCCGCCGCCGCGAGCCCCTCGGCCGCCCGCGCCTCGGCCTCGGCCGCCGCAGGCTCGCCCGCGAGCAAGAGGACCCGCGCGAGCTGCAGCCGCCCCTCGCACTCCCGCCGCGGATCGCCCCGGCGCTGCAGCGCCTCGATCGAGCTCCGCAGGGCCGCCTTCGCCGCGTCGACCTCGCCCGTGTGGGCGAGCGCGAGCCCGAGGTGCTGGAGCGCGCTCGGGACCCGGTCGTCGAGCGCCATGCGCTCCGCCTCCTCGAGCGCCGCGCGGAGGACCTCCGCCGCCGCCTCGAAATGCCCGAACTCGACGTAGCAGATGCCCATGTTGAGCCGGGCCCGGCACGCCTCGCGGCGATCGCCGATGTCCTCGAACGCCCGGAGCGCCGCGCCGAGGCTCGCGATCGACGCGCTCGGATCGCCGTTGTGCTGCCGGAGCAGCCCGTGCAGGTAGAGCAGCTTCGCCTCGGTCATCAGGTCGGCGGCCGACGGGTCGTCCTCCGTCGCCTGCTCGACCGCGTCGATCAGCGCGTCCACGCGCGCGTAGCGGCCGCCGAGGAGCAGCACGATCGCCCCCTCGAGCAGGCACGTGCTCCGGGCGACCCGCGCGGCCGCGAGCGGCTCCGCGGCGAGGACCGCCATCATCCAGCGCTCGACGCGCTCGTAGTCGCCCTGCTTGTGCCCCGCCCCGGCGAGCTGCGTGAACGCCGAGAACCACGCCACCGATCCCGGCGCGAGGTACCGGGTCGCCTCGAGCCCGCGCTGCTCCGCGAGCGCGGGCTCCCCGCGCCAGAGCAGCGCCTCGGCCTGGACGAGGCGGAGCGCGCCCACCGTGGCCGGCTCCGGCCCGCACGTGATGCCGCGCTCGGCGCAGGCGATCGCCGCGGCGAGATCGTTGCCGCGGAGCGCGTTGTCGGCCGCGCGCAGGTACCACTCGGCGGCGCGCGCGGCCTCGTCGCCCCGCTCGAAGTGCTCGGCCAGGACCATCGGGTCGCCCTCGCCGGCCGCCTCCAGGAAGCCGCCGGCGAGCGCGTGGCCGATGCGCCGGTCGCGCGCGGTCAGCATGCCGTACGCGGCCTCGCGCACGAGCGCGTGGCGGAAGCAGTACTCCGCGTCGTCCCGCTGCCGCCCCTCGCTCCGGCGCATGATCACCTCGCGGCGCTGGAGCTCCGCGAGCAGCGGCGCGATCTCGACGCCCCCGAGCAGCGCCGCGACCGCGCTCGATCGGAACGTCTCGCCGAAGATGCTCGCCGCCCGCAAGAGCCGCCGCGCCTCCGTGTCGAGCGTCTCCAGGCGCGCCTGCACCATCGCGACCACCGTCTCCGGCAGGCCCTCGCTCTTGCCCTCGGCGGCGGCGCGGATCTGCTCCTCGAGGAAGAACGCGTTGCCGTCCGCGCGCTCCACGAGCCGCGCCACGAGGTCGTGCCGCGCGTCCGCGCCGAGCGCCTCCCGCACGAGCCGCTCGCTCGCCCGCCGCGGGAGCGGCGTCAGGTGGAGCTCGTGCGCCAGCCGGCCCTCCCAGAGCTTCGGGAAGATCCGGTGCACGTCGGGCCGCCCGAGCGCGAGCACGAGCAGCGGCATATCCTTGAGGCGGCGCAGCGCCCCCTCGACCAGCGTGACCGTGGGGAGATCGCCCCACTGGAGGTCCTCGAGCACGAGGAGCACCGGGGACGCGCGGCACTCGGCCGCGAGGAAGTCCTCCCAGGCGAGGCGGAGCTGGTCGCCCATCAGCGCGGCGTCGCGCCGCGCCAGCCGGAGCTGCACGTCGTTCTCGTCGGGGAACGGCGCGCCGGCGAGCTCGCCGAGGAAGGCGGCGACGCGCGGCGCGTCGAGGCCCTCGTGCCCCTCCACGCGGCGCCGGATCGTGCGCTGCCGCGCCTCGAGCGGCTCGCGCTCGGCGAGGCCCAGGGCGTGGCGGAGCGCGCTCGCGAGCAGGCCGAAGGCGGACCCCGCGCCCATGGGGTCGCCCTGGCCGATCCAGACCTCGATCCTGTCGCCGCGCTCGTGGAGCTTCCGGATGAGCTCCTGCTGGAGGCGCGACTTGCCCATGCCCGCCTCGGCCGTCACCAGCACCGCGCCCGCCGCGCCCTCGTCGATGCACCGGTCGATCTCGGCGACGAGCATGGCGAGCTCGCGCTCGCGGCCGACGTACGTGGTCGGCTTGCCGAGCAGCTGCGCGGTCCGCTCGTCGCGGGCGCCGTGCAGGACGCGCCCGGCCGCGTCCTCGGCGACGTCGAACCGGGCGCCGAGCAGGCCGGCGGTCACCTCGTCGATGCGGACGCCCGCGCTGCTAACGCCGGGGACGCGGTCGTCGTCGGCCGAGAGCATCTGGAAGGCGCGGTCGATCAGCTCGCCGACGGGCAGGCGCGCGGAGAGCTCGGCGCGGCCGGTGGCGAGGGCGACGGGGGCGCCGCCGAGCAGCGCCTTGAGCGCGAGCGCGCAGCGGGCGGCCCGCGCGGCGAGGTCGGTCGGCGCGCCCGCGCCGGAGAGCACGATGACGGGCGACCGGCCCTCGAGGAGCTCGAGCTCGCCGCGGTACTGCTCGGCGACGTCGTGCAGCTGCCAGAGCTGCGCCCGGCGGGGCTCCTCCGCGGCGTGGCCCTCGGCGGGGCGCTCGCGGGTGACGACGAGGCACATCACCCGCCGCTCGCCGGTCGTGAGCTCCACCGCCCGCGTCGAGGAGTGGGGGCGGCCGAGGCTCTCGGGGCCGCTCATCGCGGCGAGCTTCGCGGCGACGGCGTCGCCGTCGCGGGGCCGGTCGGACGGGGATTTCGCGAGCATGCGGGCGATGAGGGCGTCGAGCGCCGCCGGGACCGCGGGCCGGAGCTCGCGCACCCGGGGCGGGTCCTCGAGGAGGACCTTCATCAGCACGGCGAGGCCGGCGTTCCCCTGGAAGGCGGCGCGGCCGGTCAGGCACCGGTAGAGGATGCACCCGAGGGCGAACACGTCGGCGCGGGCGTCGACGTTGAGCTCGCCGCGCGCCTGCTCCGGGGCCATGTACCCCGGCGTGCCGAGGATGAGGCCCGCGACGGTGAGCGGCTCGTCGGCCGCCACGCGCGCGAGCCCGAAGTCGATGAGGACCACCCGCTCGAGCGAGCCGCCCTCGAGCAGCAGGTTGCTCGGCTTGAGGTCGCGGTGGACGATGCCGAGCTTGTGGACGGCGCCGAGCGTCCGCGCGACCTGGAGCCCGAGCTCGACGGTCTCGTCGAGGGTGACCCCCTGGCGGGTGAGCCGCTCGGAGAGGGTCTCGCCGTCGAGCCACCCCATGGCCAGGTACGGCTGGCCCCACGCGGTGGCGCCGTGGGCGACGTACCGCACGACGCCGGGCACCCGGGCCGCCGCGAGCGCCTGCGCCTCGCGCGCGAAGCGGCCGAGGGGCTGCGCGCCCTCGGCGTTCAGGATCTTCACCGCGACGGGGTCGCCGGTCGTCCGGTCGATCGCCCGGTAGACGCTCCCCATCCCGCCCGAGGCCGCGAGGCGCTCGATGCAGAATCGGTCGTCGATGATGTCTCCTTCCTGCATCGCTCGCCGAGGTCCCCGACGAGGGTCCTTCTCGGCTACCAGCGTGCCAGCGACGCGAGCGCTGCGTCCAGTGCTCATTCCGCGGCGCGGGGGCGCAAGACGGCGTACGTGCTGGGGAAAGCCGGGCCGAAACCTCGTCGAAATACCGGGCGAAGGGACGTAGAAGGGACGTGGAAGGGACGTCGAAGGGGCGTGGAGGTCGAGGGCGAGGTGATCTGAAATGGCAGCGGGAGGCGGGGCGCTCGGGATGGGCTCTCGGACGGGAAGGGGCCTGTTGCGGAGCCGCGGTGAGGCCGGAGGACCGCGCTGAGCCGAGAGACGTGATGTGCGCAGCCATCGAGTCTGCCGGGATGCGCCGGCGGCGAGCTGGTCACCGCGGCGACGCTCGCGCAGCCGGTCCACGACCGAACAGGGCTGCCATCACCCCCGGCGCCGGGCGCGACCAGGCGAGCGGCATCGACGACAGATGTGTCCCGAGCTCATCCGCCGGTGTCGTCCATGGCGTCATCCTGCCGTTCGGGCTGCCATGGAGAGCAAGTTCTCCACGCGGCGGATCGGAAGAGCACACGTTTCCGACGTGCTAGGATCAGTTTCCCTGTACGAAAACCTTGCTAGCGGAACTTTGCGGATGTGTTGTGTGAGCGCCCACGATGACGGTGCGCTGGTGGTCGGTGACCGCTGGCGGCGACAAGGGACGCAGGCGGGCACGCTGCAGATACCATCCTGAAAAGTTCTGGTGTAGGTAGACGCGCGGCGCCGCGGCGTGGTGCCAGAGCGTGAAGAAGACGCTCCGCGGGGCGGCGGCACACGCCGTCGCTCTTTCGAGTCGGAGCAGCGTAACCGTTATTGTCAGGAGAACCATCCATGAAGACTCTCAGCTTCGCAGCGATTCTGGTCACGGTGTGCGCGGTGGCGGCCTGTTCGGACGACGGCGGCTCGGGGGGTGACGGCGGGGCCGGCGGCGAGGGCGGCGCGTCCGGCACCACCACCACCACCTCGGCATCGAGCTCGACCGTCTCGACGGGCACGGGCACGGGCGGCGGAGGAGACGAGGGCGGCGGCGGCGCCGGAAGCGGCGACGAGTGCTCCGATCAGGGCGACGAGTGCGGCTCCTGCTGCGTCGAGGGGAACCAGGCAGGGGCCCTGGAGTTCTTCGAGCTGACGCTCGGGTCCTGCGGCTGTGAGGCGGCTGCGCCCTGCGCCGCGGAGTGCGACACGGGAGAGGCAGAGACCGACGTCTGCGGGGACGACGGCGTCAACATCCTGGCGCTCCAGAGCAACGAGGCGTGTATCACCTGCGTGGATGGGCTCGCCGAGGACGACGCCTGCTTCGCGCCCGCCACGGAAGGGTGTGATGCGAGCGAGGGGTGCACCGCGTTCGTCGAGTGCGTCGAAACCTGCCCCGCCCCCACCGAGCCCTGAGCCGGTCCCGCCCGAGGCCGCGCGCCCAGCGCGTGGCCTCGGCGCCAGCCCCTGGCGCCCTGGCGGTCACAGATTCTGCTCTTTTCAGGCGGCTTCACGCCGGCTGTCGCTCTAGCCCAGGAGCCGCTTCCACTGCTCCGCGAGCCGCTGCGGCGACACCGGGACAGCCGCCTTCAGCTCGGGCGCGAAGAGCGATACCCGCAGCTCCTCTACCATCCAGCGGAACGACTCCAGCTCCTCGGCCGGCACGCCCTTCTGGCGCAGCCCGTCCTGGTGTTTGAGCCAGTCCTGCCAGAACGGCAGCACCTGGACGGCCTTGGCCTGGTCCTTCTGCGGGCCGTTGGGCAGCCGCTCGAGCCGCACCTGCATCGCCCGGAGGTAGCGGGGCAGGTGCGCGAGCCGGTCGAGGGAGGCGCGCTGGAAGAGCCCCACCGGGAGCAGGAAATCGAGCTGCGTGCGCACGTCGTCGAGCGCCGGCCGCGAGGCGCCGGGCTTGCCCGTCATCGACCGGAGCATCGACTGCACACGATCGAGCTCCACCCCGATGTCCCGCGCGAGGCCCGCGAGCCTCGCCAGCATGCCCTGGAGCGACCGCCGGCCGTCGTCGAGGCGCGCCTGGAAGGCGGCCCGGGTCCTCGGGAACGAGGCCGGATCGCCGAGCTGGAACGCCTCGTCGAGCGCGCGCAGCGCGATCTGCCGCGCGAGGCCCGGCTCGCCGGGGGCCACCTTGGCGCCGAGCCCGCTCACGGCGACGGCGCTGCGCAGCGGCTGCTCGAGCTGGCTCATCTTGCCCCCCATCTGCAGCAGGATGAGCCGCCGCAGCCCGCCGCGCGTCGCCTCGACCGCCGCGGCCCGCGAGGCGAGCACCCGCAGCGACACCGACGTCTCCGCGTCGACCAGCGCCGGATACCCGAGCACCTTCTGCCCGCCGACGTCCACCGGCACGCGCTCGGGCAGCGCCTCGACGCTGAACGACGTGAGCCCGTCCCGCTCCAGGCCCGCCTTGCCGACCCTGGCCCAGGCCTCCCGCGCGCGGCCGGACAGGCGCTCCTTCAGATCCCGGAGGTCGCGCCCCTGGCCGATCACCCGGCCGTCCTCGCCGATCACGCGGAAATAGAAGCGCAGGTACGGCGGGAGATCCTCGGGCCGGAGCACGTCCGGCGGCACGCGCTCGCCGGTGCGCTCCTCGACCGCGCGCGCGAGCGCCGGCCGCATCGGGCCCTGGAACGGCCGCAGATCCGCCGCGATGTCCCGGGCGACCTCCCGGAGCGGGACGAGCGCCTTGCGGACCGCCTTCGGCAGCGACTCGAGCAGGAGCGCGATCTTCTCGGCGTGCCAGCCGGGGATCATCCACTCGAGCTCGTCGGGATCGGCCTGCGGCAAGAGCACGAGCGGGAGCGAGAGGGTGATGCCGTCGTCGTCCTCGCCCGGGTCGAAGCGGTACGAGAGCGGCACCCGGGCGCCGTAGAGCTCGAGCTCGTCCGGGAAACGCTCGGGCGACAGCTCCGCGGCCTCGTCGAGCAGGACGTCGGCGAGCGAGAGGTGGAGCACCCGCGGATCCTGCGCCTCGGCCTCCTTCCGCCACGCCTCGAACGTCTTGCCGCTGTACACCCCCTCGGGCACGCGCCGGTCGAAGAAGAGCTCCAGCGCGTGCTCGTCGGCTAACATTTCGCTCCGGCGCGCCTTGTCGCGCAGCCGGCTGACCTCCTCGAAGAGCCGGCGGTTCTCGTCCATGAAGGGCGCGCGCGCCGTGTACTCCTGCCGGACCAGCGCGTGCAGGATGAAGATCTGGCGCGCGGACTTGGGATCGATGGGGCCGTAATCCACCCTGCGGTCGCGCGCGATCGGCAAGCCGTAGAGCGTCACCTGCTCCCGGGCCATCACGGCCGCCGGCTTCGCGGCCCAGTGAGGATCGCTGTAGCTGCGCTTGCAGAGCGGGCCGGCCGCGGCCTCGAGCCACGCGGGCTCGACGCTCGCCGCCATGCGGGCGAAGAGCTGCGACGTCTCGACCAGCTCGGCCGCCATGATCCACGCGGGCGGCTTCTTGGCGAGGCCGGAGGAGGGGTGGAGCTGAAACCGCGTCTGGCGGGCCCCGGAATAGACCCTGTTCTCCTGGTTCCACAGGCCGATCCGGCTGAGCAGCCCGGGCAGGAGGGCGCGGTGGATCGCCTCCCCCTTGGCCGGCGCGGCGTTCGGCGTGAAGCCCATCTCGCGCGTGATGCGGCTGATCTGGCGGTGCACGTCGACCCACTCGCGCATGCGAAGGTAAGAGACGAAGTGGTCGCGGCAGGCCTTGCGGAGCTGGTTCTGGGTCAGCCTGCCCTGCGCGTCCTGGTAAAAACTCCACAGCTTCAGGAGCCCCGCGAAATCCGAGCCCTCGTCCCTGAACTTCCGGTGCGCCTCGTCGGCCTGCCGCTGCGCGGCGAGCGGCCGCTCGCGCGGGTCCTGCACCCCGAGCGCGGCGGCGATGATCAGCACCTCGGCGAGCGCCCCCTCGCGCTCGCCGCCGAGGACCATCCGGCCGAGCCGCGGGTCGAGCGGGAGCCGCGCGAGCTTCCTGCCGATGTCCGTGAGCGCGCCCGACTCGTCGATCGCCCCGAGCTCCTCGAGCACCCGGTAGCCCTCGTCGACCGCGCGCTTCGACGGCGCGTCGAGGAAGGGGAAATCCTCGATGTCGCCGAGCCCGAGCGCCTTCATCTGGAGGATGACGCCCGACAGACCGACGCGCAGGATCTCCGGATCGGTGTAGGCCGGCCTGGCCTGGTAGTCCTGCTCCGGATAGAGCCGGAAGCAGACGCCGCTCTGCACGCGGCCCGCGCGCCCCTTGCGCTGATCGGCGCTCGCGCGCGAGATGGGCTCGATCTGGAGCTGGGTGACGCCCGTGCGGGGGCTGTAACGATTGACGCGGGCGAGCCCCGAGTCGACCACGTACACGATGCCCGGGATCGTGAGCGACGTCTCCGCCACGTTGGTCGCGAGCACGATCCGCCGCCCCGGCAGCGACTGGAACACGCGCTGCTGATCGCCCTGAGGGAGCCGCCCGTAGAGCGGAAGGAGCGTCGTGTGCGGCAGCCCGTGGCGCTCCAGCTCGGCCATGGTGTCGTGGATCTCCCGCTCGCCCGGCAGGAACACGAGGATGTCGCCGCGCGGATCGATCGAGGTGATCTCCTCGACCGTGTTGGCGACGGCGTCGGCGACCTCCGCCTCGCCGCCCTCCGGCTCGCGGTGGATGACCTCCACAGGATACGTTCGGCCGGAGACCTCGATGACCGGCGCCCCGCCGAAATAGGACGCGAACCGGTCGGTCTCGAGCGTGGCAGAGCTGATGATGACGCGGAGATCCGGCCGCTTCGGCAAGAGCTTTTTCAAATAGCCGAGCAGGAAGTCTATATTGAGGCTGCGCTCGTGGGCCTCGTCGATGATCAACGTGTCGTAGGCCAGGAGCCGTGGATCACCCTGGATCTCGGCGAGGACGATGCCGTCCGTCATGTACTTGACGTAGGTGGCGGAGCTCGTCCGGTCCGAGAAGCGGATCTTGTAGCCCACCTCCTTGCCCAGCTCGACGCCGAGCTCCTTGGCGACGCGGGCCGCGACGCTGGTGGCGGCTATGCGGCGGGGCTGGGTGACGCCGATCCGGGCGGAGAGCCCGCGGCCCATGGCGAGACAGATCTTGGGGAGCTGCGTGGTCTTGCCCGAGCCGGTCTCGCCGGCGACGATCACCACGGGGTTCGCCTCGATGGCCCGGGCGATGTCGAGCACCCGCGCCGAGATGGGCAGCTCCTCGGGAAAACGGACCGGGCCCCCCGACGCGGGCGGGGGCGAGGCCGAGCCGCCGGCGGCGCGCGGCTCGGGGGACAGCTCTTCCTGGCGAACGCGAGAGGTCACGGTGGGCGAGGGGGTAGCACCTCCCGCCGCGGCGCGCTGTTCCATGCCGCGCCCGCCGGAGGCTGCCGCGGGGAATCGGGGTGAGGCGCGCGAGGCGCGCGAGGCGCGCGGGGCCCGCGGCGCCGGCGCGCCCAGGGCAGCGCGCCCCGTCCACCGAAGGCCGTCACTCCGCCGCGCCGGCCTCGCACTTCGGCTTGGGGCAGCGGCCTTGCAGGGCGTCGCGGCATACCTGGTCGAGCTTGTCGCCGTCGCGCTCTTCCAGCCCGATGTAGATCTGCTGCACGCGGCAATCGAGCGACCCTTCGTCGTCGAGCCGGCCGCACGCGTTGAACACCTCCGGCCTCGGCCAGAACGCGCAGAGGACCATGCAGGCGTCCAGGTCCAGGCTCGACGGGCAGAGGGCGGCGAAGACCGTGCAGAGCGCCTCGCAGCCGCCGACGCACACGTCGTCGCTGTCCGGGCCGAGCGGCCCGGCCGCGGTGCAGCCGGCGGGATCGCGGGTCTGCACCGCGCGGCACCCGGCGTAGCCCTCCGGCGACGGCATCGCGTCGCAGATCGTGCAGCACGTCTCGACCGACGGATACTGCGGCGCGAGCTCGCAGAGCTCCACCGATCCGGCGCAGTGCTTCGAGCACGCCTCGACCTTGCAGGGGCCGGTCGCGTCCGGCGGGGCCGGCTCGGGCTCGCCCTCGTCGCTCGACCCGCCGGCGTCGCGCGCCGCGTCGCCGTCACTCCCGTCGCTCACCAGCACGTCGCCGTCGCCGTCGCCGTCACCGCCGTCGCTCACGTCGGGCAGCGGGGCGACGACCTGGCACCCCGCGATCCACGCGGCGAAGGCGCCGAGGCATGCCGATCTCCAGATCATAACGTCCCCCGCACACCGATGTAGCCCGGCCCGACCGCCCAGGTGACCGCCGACGACGGCGCCTTCGCGTCGAGGACCAGGGCGAGGCCGCCCACCGCCGCGCCGGCGACGGCGAGGCCGAACCCCACGTTGGACACCCGGCCGACCGCGTTCGCGGAGCTGCGCGTGTCCCTGGAGCAGTCGGCGGCGCCCCGGCGGCACGCGTCCTCGAGGTCGCTCCTCGCGCTCAGGTACGCCGCGCCCGCGCCGAGCCCCAGCGCCAGCCCGGCGCCCGAGGTGATGAACCCGCCGACGACCCACGGCGTGGTCGGGGAGCCAGGCTGCTTCGTGAGGGGGACGTCCACCGTCGTGACGTCCCGCTCGGGCACATAGACCCGCTGCCGGGCGCCGAGGTAGCCGTCGGCCTCGACCTCGATCCAGTGGTTGCCAGGGTCGATCAGGGAGCCCTCGGCGGACGGCTTCACCTCCTGACCGTCGACCCTGAGCCGGGCGCCGACGGCGGCGGGGGTGATGTTCACCCGCAGCCTGGGGATGCGGTCCGCGAGGTCGTCCCGCAGCGCGTCGGCGCGGCGCCGCGCCTGCGTGAACGGCCAGGGCTCGTCCGGCGCCGCGCGCGACGAGTCGATCGCCGCCGCGAGATCGCGCGCCTCGCTGAGCCGGCCGATCGCGGAGAGCGTCTTGGCGACCTCGATCGAGGTCGTGGGCACGCGGATGAGCGTCTCGGCGCGCTGGTAGGCGCGGAGCGCCTCCGCGTACTTCTTCTGGGCGAAGAGCTCGTCGCCCCGGTACACGAGCTCCCGGGCCTCGTCGCGGATCTTGTCGTCCGGCTCCCCGGCGGCGTTCTGCCTGGCCGAGGCGACCGCCGGCGAGGCGGCGATGAGCAGGCAGGCGACCATCCTCAGCATCCTGGCCCGGGGAAACATGGCGGGTCTCCTCGATCAGAAGCCGAGGTCGCGGCGCGCGCGCGTGCGGGTCGCGACCTTCTTGGCCTGCGGCTCGGCAGGTGTCGCCCGAGGGACGGGGGAGGCAGCCGGAACGGCGCTGGGGGCGGCCGCATGGGCGCCGGGGGCCCGGGCCGTGCCCTGTGCTTGCGGGGCCTCGGGAGCGCCAGGCGCCGGCGCGGCCGCCGCCTCCGCGGCCTGAGCGGCCGGCTTGACGACGGGGGCGGGGCGCTCGGCCAGCTTGTCGGCGGCGACGGCGAGGCGCTCGACCGGGAGGCCGCCGACCGGGTTGCCGCCGATCGCGGCGAGCGACGCGCCCTGCGCGGCGGCCGCGTGCCCGGCCACGCCGGAAGCGCCGACCCACGCCAGCGTGCTGGCCCCGAGCAGCGCGGCCGCGGCCACGGCCCAGGTGCGCCTGCGCACCCTCGGGCGCGGCGAGAACGAGCCGAGCGTGCCGGTCGGCATCAGCGTGGTCACGAGCGACGGGAACCCCTCGCCCGACCCGAACGGCTCGCGGTGCGGCATACGCTCGGTCGGGATCGGGGTCGGCCGCGAGTCGCGCGGCGCGCCGAGGGCGGCGTCCAGGGCTTCGAGGACCGCGCGGGCGTTCTGGACGCGGCGCGCCGGGTCCGCCTGGAGCATCGAGAGGACCCACGCGTCGATGGCGGGGGGCAGCTCCGGGGCGAGCCGGGACGGCGGCGGCGGCGGCCCGCGGTCGATCGCGACCGCTACCGCGGCGATGGTGGCCCCGCCGAAGGGGATTCGTCCGGTCAGGCAGAAGTAGGTGACGACGCCGAGCGACCAGAGGTCGCTGTGCGGCCCGACCCGCGCCCCGCCCGCCATCTGCTCCGGCGACATGAAGTGCGGCGTGCCCATGATGGCGCCCGTGACGGTGAGCCGCTCGGCGTCCACCGCGGTGTCCTTGGCGATGCCGAAGTCGAGCACCTTGATGAACGGCTCGCGCTCGCCGGCCACGAGGAAGATGTTCTCGGGCTTGATGTCGCGGTGGACGACGCCCGCCTCGTGCGCCCTCGCGAGCGCCGCGCCGATCTGGCGCACGATGGAGACCGTCTCCTCGAGCGAGAGCCGCTCGCGGCGCTCGACCAGATCCTGGAGCGTCTCCCCTTCGAGGTGCTCCATGACGATGTAGGGGACTCCCTGATCGGTGAAGCCGAGGTCGAAGACGCGCACGACGTGGGGGCTCTGGATCCGGGCGGCGGCCTCTGCCTCGCGCCGGAGGCGCACGGCGGCGAGCGGGTGATCCATGTACATGTCGCGGAGGAACTTCACGGCGACATGCGTCTTGAGCGCGACGTGCTCGGCGAGCCAGACGCTGCCCATCCCGCCCTGCCCCAGCGCGCGGATGAGCCGGAGCTGAGGGCTCACCTGCATCCCCGGCATCGGCCCACGCTCCGCGCTGCACGGCGCAGTGTGGCAGCTTGCCTCAGCTGGGGCGATCAGGTACGGGGATGCCTGAGTAGCCTCGCCCAATCCCATCGTCTTGCTCATGCGCCGGGACGCTTGCATGCGGCGAGCCATGACCCTGGATTTCGCGGTTCCGGGCGGATAGGCGGGAGTCGGCGCGGTGCATCGTGGCGTGAAGCCGCGCTCCCCGGAGGCCCTCGTGACAGTTCGCTACAGGCGTGTGCGTGGCTGAAGGCGCGTCTCGCGATGCCTTCTGCCGTGCGCTCAGGGAGGTTGTCCCGGATCGTCTCGGGCTCGCTCGCAGCGCTCGGCTTCGGGCCTCACGCCGCGGCCTTCACGCTTGGGCCGCGGGGTCACCGTTGCGGGGCCGGCGGGGCGACGGTGCGAGAGGGCAAGTTTTCGGCTGCTGGCCACAGGCGCTGAACAGATGGGCAACCGAGCGCATTTCCTCAACGAGCTCGCCCGGAGACGGGATCGCGTTTCGACGAGATGTCGTGGCGCGATCGGGGCGCGCGGCGCGTATTTCACCGGCGCCGCCGGGCGCCGTCGGCCTCGGCGCGGAGGGTGGCACGACACGATAGGAGACCTGCACGAGCTCGGATGTAGGCTCTTGAAACAACAGCGAATTGTCCCATGCAGTGACGTCGGCGGCGGCGACGGTCTCGACCGGGGCGACGGCGGCAGAGGCTGGACTGCCGGACGCCGACCCTCGGTGACATCCCGGCGTCGGTCACGCAGCGTACTGCGCACGGCGCAACGCACCGGGCGGCCGGGGTCCACGCGCGGCTCGCGCGAGGCGGGGGCACGCTTCCATATATATCCGCGCGCGCGGCGGAGGGCGGATGCGGATGTGGATGGCGGAGGGCGGGGCGCCGAGGGCGGAAGTCCCGATCAAGTCTTGTGTTGCGCGCGCGGAGCTAGCACTCTACGCCGACCGATGCAGCCACTCCTCCTTTCGCTCCTCGCGGGCGTCGGTCTCCTCGCCGCGGCGTGCGACGCCCCTCGCGCGGAGGCGCCGGCGCCGGTCCTGCCGCCCGCGGCTCCCGGCGAGCTCCGCGGCCCGGAGGCGTTCGCCTCGATCCGGGACAACGACGCGCGCGCGGCCCAGCTCTTCCTCGAGGCGAGCAAGGTGCTGCTCCACCCGCGCTGCGTGAACTGCCACCCGCACGACGGCGTCCCGCGGCAGGGCGACAGCGGCGCTCGCCACGATCCGCCGGTCCAGCGCGGCGAGCGGGATCGCGGCGTCGCGGCCATGGAGTGCACGTCGTGCCACCAGACGTACAACCTCGATTACGCGCGTGTGCCCGGGGCGCCGGGCTGGCACCTCGCGCCCGCCGAGATGGCGTGGCTCGGCCGATCGCCGTCGGCGATCTGCGGGCAGATCAAGGACCCGGCGCGCAACGGCAAGAAGACGCTCGCGCAGATCGTCGAGCACTCCGCGCACGACGAGCTCGTCGCGTGGGGGTGGGCGCCCGGCCACGGCCGCGCGAAGGCGCCCGGCACGCAGGCGGTGTTCGGCGCGCTCATCGACGCGTGGGTGAAAGCGGGCGCCGCGTGCCCGCCCGAGGAGGCCCGACCATGATCATCCTGAAGGTGAACGGCGCCGAGCAGAAGCTCGACGTGGATCCGGAGACGCCGCTCCTCTGGGTGCTGCGCGACGTGCTCGGCCTCACGGGGACGAAGTACGGCTGCGGCCAGGCGCTCTGCGGGGCGTGTGTGGTCCACCTCGACGGCGAGACCGTGCGCGCCTGCGTGACGCCGGTGCGGCGCGCCGCGGGCGGCTCGGTCACGACGATCGAGGGGCTCAGCCCGTCCGGCGATCACCCGCTGCAGCGCGCGTGGGTGGACCTCGGTGTGCCGCAGTGCGGGTTCTGCCAGGCGGGACAGATCATGAGCGCGGCCGCGCTGCTGCGGAAGAACCCGCGCCCTTCGAACGAGGACATCGACCAATCGCTCGCCGGCAACATCTGCCGGTGCGGCACGTACACGCGTATCCGCGCGGCGGTCCGCAAGGCCGCCGGCCTTCCCACGGAGTGAAGATGGAACAGCAACGCGTCGTCCTCCTCCGTCGCTCCTTCCTCGCGGGGCTCGGGCTCGCGGCGGGCGGGCTCGCGCTCGGGCTCGCCGCGGCCGACGCCGAGGCCGCGCCGCCGCCAGCGCCGGGGCCGGCGACGCAGGGGCTCCGGACGGGCCTGTTCCTCCACCTCGCGAACGACGGGATGGTCTCGGTCGTCTGCCACCGGTCGGAGATGGGGCAGGGGATCCGCAGCTCGCTGCCGGTGGTCATCGCCGACGAGCTCGGCGCCGACATGGCGCGTGTGACGATCGTGCAGGCGGTCGGCGACAAGGCCTACGGCGATCAGAACACCGACGGCTCGCGCAGCGTGCGCGACGGCTACGAGAAGATGCGGCGCGTGGGCGCGACGGCGCGCACGATGCTCGTCGCGGCGGCGGCGAAGCGGTGGCGGGTGCCCGCGGCCGAGTGCGTCGCCGAGGGGCACGCCGTCCACCACGCCAAATCGAAGCGCTCGCTGGATTTCCGCGAGCTGGTGGCCGACGCGGCGAAGCTCCCGGTGCCCGACGAGAAGACCGTCGCGCTGCGCCCGAACGCGGAGCTCAAGCGCGTCGGCGGCCCGCTCCCGCTGATCGACGGGCCGGCGATCGTCACCGGGCGCGCGCAGTTCGGCGCGGACGTGCGGCTGCCCGGCATGCTTACCGCGGTGATCGCGCGTCCGCCGGTCGTGGGGGGCAAGGTCGTGCGGTACGACGGCGCGCGCGCCCTGGCCGTCCCCGGCGTGAAGAAGCTCGTGGATCTGCCGGCGCCGAAGGGCGGCGCGGTGGGGTTCCAGCCGCTCGGCGGCGTGGCCGTCGTGGCGGACACGACGTGGGCGGCGATGCGCGGCCGCGCGGCGCTATCGGTCGAGTGGGATCACGGCCCCAACGCGGCGTACGACTCGGCGACTTACCGGGAGGCGCTCTCGCAGGCGGTCCGCGCGCCTGGCAAGGTGGTGCGGAAGGTCGGCGACGTGGACGGCGCGTTCGCGAAGGCGGCGCGCACGATCGAGGCCGAGTACCACGTGCCGCACCTCGCGCACGCGGCGATGGAGCCGCCCTCGGCGGTGGCGAAGGTCGACGCGAACGGCTGCGAGGTGTGGGCGCCGACGCAGAACCCGCAGGCGGCGCGCACCGAGGTGGCGCGCGCGCTCGGCCTGGACGAGGCGAAGGTCACGGTGAACGTGACGTTCCTCGGCGGCGGGTTCGGGCGGAAGTCGAAGCCGGACTACGTCGCGGAGGCGGCGCTCCTGGCGCGCGCGATGGGGGCGCCGGTGCGCGTGCAGTGGACGCGCGAGGACGACGTGCAGAGCGGCTACTTCCACAGCGTGAGCGCGCAGCACCTGAAGGCGGGGCTCGACGCGGACGGCAAGGTCGGCGCCTGGCTGCACCGGACGGCGTTCCCGCCGATCCCGTCGACCTTCGACGCGAAGCAGAAGACGCCGAGCGAGGGGGAGCTCGGCCTGGGGGTGCTCGACCTCGCGCTCTCGTCCCCGAACGTCCGCGTCGAGGCCTGCGACGCGCCGGCGCACGTCCGGATCGGCTGGCTCCGGTCGGTCTGCAACATCTTCCATGCCTTCGCGGTGCAGAGCTTCATCGACGAGATCGCGCACGCGCGGCAGGCGGATCCGCGCGACGTGCTGCTCGAGGTGCTCGGCCCGGCGCGGAAGGCGACGCTCGCCGAGCTGGGCGTCGAGAAGGTCCCGAACTACGGGGCGCCGATCGAGCAGCACCCGGTCGACGTGGGCCGGCTGCGGCACGTGATCGAGCGCGTGACGGAGATCTCGGGGTGGAGCGCGGCGCGCAAGGCGGGCCGCGCCGTGGGGCTCGCCGCGCACCGGAGCTTCCTCACCTACGTGGCGGTCGTCGCCGCGGTGTCGAAGGACGCGCTCGGCAAGGTGAAGGTCGACGAGGTGTGGCTGGTCGCCGACGCGGGCACGGTCATCAACCCGGATCGCGCGCGCTCGCAGATGGAAGGCGCGGTGGTCTTCGGGATGAGCATCGCGCTCCACGGCGCCATCACGGTGAAGGGCGGCGCGGTCGAGCAGACGAACTTCCGCGACTACCCGGTCGTGCGGAGCCCGGAGGTGCCGCAGCGGATCCACGTGGAGCTCGTGAAGAGCGACGCGCCGCCCGGCGGCGTCGGGGAGCCGGGGGTGCCGCCGGTCGCGCCCGCGATCGCAAACGCGGTGTTCGCCCTGACGAAGCAGCGCTACCGGGAGCTGCCGCTGCGGCGCCAGGGGGTGTGACGGGGGCGGGGCGCGCTGGAGGTGGCCGTCCTTGACGAGGACGGCGGGCCAGGGCAGCGCAGAGGCATGGAACCGAAGCAAGCTGCGATGAGCTGGCAGGAACGCATCGTGACGGACCCGGCCGTCTGCCACGGGAAGGCGTGCATCCGCGGAACCCGGATCCCTGTGTCCGTCGTGCTCGACAACTTGGCCGCGGGCCTTTCGCCGGATGAGATCGTCAGGAGTTACCCTTCCCTCACGCCGGAGGATGTGCGCGCGGCCGTCTCGTATGCCGCAGAGCTGGCGCGCGAGCGTATCCTCGATTTGCCGGCCGCATCGTAGAGATGAGGTTGAAGGTCGACGAGAACCTCCCGGAGGAGGTGGCCGAGCTGCTGCGCCAGGCGGGGCACGACGCATCCACGGTGCTGGAGCAGGGGCTCGGCGGCCGTGCTGATCCGGACATCGCGAGGGTGTGCGCCACGGAGGGAAGGGCGCTCCTGACGCTGGATGTCGATTTCGCCAACGTGCGCCGGTACTCGCCGTCGGACTACCAGGGCTTGATTGTCATGCGCCTCGCTCGTCAGGACAAGCCGCACGTCCTCGGCGTCGTCCGGAGGTTGATCGCGCTGCTGGAACGCGAGCCGGTCGAACGCCGCTTGTGGATCGTGGAGGAGGAGCGCGTGCGCGTTCGCGAGTAGCTGCTCGCTTTCGAGGTTGCGCGGAGAGGGCAGTGCCTCAGGACAGTGCCAGACCCCCGCGCATCGAGGCGCTCAGCCGCGCGTCAGGTAGATGTCCATCACGTTGATCTCCATGAACCTCTCCGGCTTCTCGAGCGGCGTGAAGCCGAAGCGCCGGTAGAGCTCGTGCGCGTCGGCGGTGGCCAGCAGCGTCCGCCGGAGATGGAGCGGGGCGAGGGACTCCATCACACGAGAGACCAGCGCCTTGCCGTACCCCTTCCCTTGCTCCGCCTCCACGATGAACACGTCGTCGAGGTAGGCGAAGGTCGCGTGGTCGGTGATCACCCGGGCGAACCCGATCTGCGCGCCCGCCTTGTAGAGGCCGAAGCACAGCGAGCCCTCGATGGCTCGCTCGACGACCTCCCGGGGGATCCCCTTGCTCCAGTAGGCGGACGACAGGAACGCGTGGATCCGGTCGACGTCGAGGAGCGACTTGTCCGAGGAGATGAGGAGTTCTTCGTTATCCATGGGGTGCTCCACGAAAGCCCCGCGCCGTTTCAGGCGCGGCCGAGGCCGACGTTCCGCTTCGCGCGCGCGAGGACGGGCGCGGCGAGGTCGCGCGCGCGCGAGGCGCCCTCGTCGAGCAGGCGATCGAGGACCGCGGGGTCGGCGGAGAGGCGCGCGTGCTCGGCGCGGATGGGCGCGAGCGTCGCCTCGACGACGTCGACGAGGTCCTTCTTGAGGTAGCCGTAACCGCCGCCCTGGTAGCGATCGATGATCGCCTGCCGGGGCTCGCCGCTCAGCACCTCGTAGAGGGTGACGAGGTTCCTGACGCCGGGCGACGCGTGCTCGTCCCGGAACTCCTGCCCCGGATCGGTGACGGCGCGCATGATCGCCTTCTTCACCGCGCCCGGCGGGTCGAGCAGGCCGATCGAGTGGCCGGGCACCGTCTCGCCCGTGCTCTTGCTCATCTTCTGGTCGGGCGCGTCGAGGCCCATGATGCGCGCGCCGCTCTCGCGGATGAGCGGGCTCGGGAGCCGGAACGTCTCGCCGAAGAGGTGGTTGAAGCGATCGCCGATGTCGCGGCAGAGCTCGATATGCTGCTTCTGGTCCTCGCCGACGGGGACGAGATCCGTGTCGTAGAGGAGGATGTCCGCCGCCTGGAGCACCGGATATACGAGCAGCCCCGAGCCCACCGTCTCCTGGCGCTCGGACTTGGACTTGAACTGCGTCATCCGGTGCAGCCAGCCGAGCGGGGTGGCGCAGGTGAGGATCCACCCGAGCTCGGCGTGGGCCGTGACCTCGGACTGGATGAACACCGTGGTGCGGGACGGGTCGATGCCGCAGGCGATGTAGAGCGCGGCGATCTCCCGGTTCTTCGCGCGGAGCTCCGCGGGCTTGACCGCCTCGGGGACCGTCATGGCGTGCAGGTCGACGACGCAGAAGATCGCGTCGGCGGTGGCCTGGAGCTCGCGCCACAGGCTGATGGCGCCGACGTAGTTGCCGATGTGCAGCTTGCCGCTCGGCTGCACGCCCGAGAACACCCGCTTCTTCCTGATCTCGCTCATCCCGTCTCCCGCGGCGGAGCTCGCTCGCTCCCGCCGCGGGCGCACGTTACCATGAACCGCCGACGCTCAGTAGATCCCGTCCTGGTACTGCCACCGCTCCGAGATCCACGCCTTCACGTACGCGATCTCCTCCTCGTAGGTCGTGAAGTCCTCGCGCCCGCTCCAGCCTTCATAGCTCCGGTACGCCTCGCCCCACTTCGCCTCGTCCCGGCGCGCGCTCGCGTCGATGCGCTCGACGTAGCCGTCCACGATGGCCTGGATCGCGGCGTCGTCGAACACGCCGTGCAGGACCTGCCCGTAGCGGGCGTGCAGCGGGTCGGCGATCGTGGGCTCGTTGAGGAAGCGCCGGAAGAGGCCGTTCATCCCCTGGTAGTCGACGGTCATCGGGGCCCAGATGCGCTGCGTCTCCCAGCTCTGGCCGAAGCTCGCGTTGAAGTCCCACGGCGCATAACGGAAGACGCCGTCGGCCGCCGGATCGCGGTAATGGTAGCTGTTCTTTCCGGCCGAGTCGTCGGCCATGATGAACGTGACGAAGATCCACCAGTCCTCGTAGTCGCGCTGATCGATCCTCGACCCGATCCCGGCGCGGAACGTCGCGTGGTCGGTCGAGGCCACGAAGCTCACGAGCTCTTCCAGGTCGTCGAACGCCCCCGGCTCGCCCTCGGGCGGCGTGCCCTCCTTCTTCTCGTAGCCGTCGTGCAGCGTCTCCTTCTCTTTGCGGCTGTCCTCGAACGTCGTCAGCGCGAAGTTCGCGTCGTGGCTGACCGCCTTGTAGAGGTTGCCGTCCTGCGAGAACCCGTGGTCCTCCATCAGGTAGCCGTCGACGTGATCCGTGACGGTGTAGAGCCCCAGGTACTGCCCGTCGAGGTACACCACCGCGCTGTAGGCCTTGATCTGGATGTGCTCCGGATCGAGCCGGTTCCAGAGGTCGTAGGCGAGGCGCTGCCGGATATAGGAGTTGTCGTCGAACGTGCTGATGAGCACGACCTTGCGACGATCGGTGAAGCCGCCGGCCTCCTCGGGCTCGTTGAACTTGTCGCTCTTGGGGAACTTGAGGGTGTAGCTCTTCTTCGGGTAGGAGAGCGAGCTCTCGCCGCGGAGCTCCGCCTCGGCGGCGTACGTGTGGCCGCGGTAAACCACCGTGGCCGGGGCGTACTCCTTGGCCTCGGGGGCCGGCGAGAGGAAGAGCACCGGCAGGCCGTACTCCTCGGGGTAGCGGGTCGGATCGGCGACGGGCACGTTCGCCGGATCGGCCCAGCTGTCGGCGACGCCGATCTTGACGCGCCCGACCTCGGACAGCTGCGCGACGTGGATCTCGATCTCGTAGACCGCGGCCTGATCGAGCCCGGGCGAGAACGTCACCTCGCGCGCGGCCGGGTCGTAGGCGGCGCCGTCGGGGAGCGGGCCGACCTCGAATGCGTCGCCGGGGAGCTCAAGGCCCGTCGCGCACGACACGGGGAACGTCACGGTCTCGCCCTCCTCCAGCCAGTGCGGCCCGCCGCCCGACGGCGCGCACTGCTGCCCCTCCGTGCCGGATCCCCCGCCGGTGCCGGTGCCGGTGCCGGATGGCCCGCCGCCCGACGTGCCGCCCGCTGGATCGGTCGGGGTGTCGGAGCAGCCGGCGCCGTGGAGCGACGCCAGGACCAGGGCCGTCGTGAAAGACAGATAAGGGCGGAAATATTGCATGAGGGTGATCCTAGCGCGATCGCGCGCCGGAGCGGGCGCGCTCGCGCTGCGCGGGCGACGCGGGCTCGACCGGCACCACAACGGCTCGGTCACGGTGTGAGAGGGCCTACGGCTGCGGTTGACGTGGGAGAATCATCGAGGGTAGAGGAGCACCGCGGGCTCCTCCGCGCGATCGAGCGCGGCAACGCAAAGTCGGCCGCGACCCTGCTGCGGGCCCACCTCTCGGAGTGTTACGGCACATGAACCTCCTCGACGAGCTCGCCCTCGTGCTGGGCGACGGGCTCATCACCGATCGGGACGTGATCGAGGGATACCGCCACGATCAGGCCATCTGGGCGGCCGGCGGCTGGCCGCTCGCGCTGGCGCGGCCGTCCTCGACCGAGCAGGTGCAGGAGCTGGCGGAGTGGGCGACCCGGCGCCATGTCGCGCTGGTGCCGCGCGGCGCCGGGACCGGGGTCGCCGGCGGGGCGACCGCCATCCAGGGATGTGTGGTGGTGAGCTTCGAGCGCATGAACCGGATCCTCGCGATCGACGAGGCGTCGATGATCGCCGTGGTCCAGCCGGGGGTGCTCAACGGCGATCTCAAGGCCGCCGCGCACGAGCGAGGGCTGTGGTATCCGCCCGACCCGTCGAGCTACGCCGTCTCGACGATCGGCGGCAACGTCGCCACCAACGCGGGCGGCCTGTGCTGCGTGAAGTACGGCGTCACGGCCGACTACGTGCTCGGCCTCGAGGTGGTCCTCGCCGACGGGACGGTGCTCCGCACCGGCGGCCGCAGCCGCAAGGACGTCGCCGGCTACGACCTGACGCGGCTCCTCGTCGGCTCCGAGGGCACCCTCGCGATGATCACCGAGATCACGCTGCGCCTGCGGCGAAGGCCCCGGCCGCCGACGACGCTGGTCGCGACGTTCGGATCACTCGAGGCCTCGGGGCGGGCGGTGGCGGAGATCGTGCGGTCGGTCGATGCGTCGCTGCTTGAGATCATGGACCGCACGGCCGTCCGCGCGGTCGAGAGCTACCGGCGGCTCGAGCTCGACATCGACGCCGCCGCGATGCTGATCGCGCAGAGCGACGCGGCCGGCTCCGCCGAGCTGATCCGGATGCAGGAGGCCTGCGAGGGCGCCGGGGGGACGCTGATCGCCATCACCGAGGACGAGGGCGAGGGGCAGATGCTGCTCACGGCGCGCCGCCTCGCGCTCACGGCGGTCGAGCGGCTCGGCACGGTGCTCGTCGACGACGTCGCGGTGCCGCTGCCGCGGCTGCCGGAGATGTTCCGGCGCATCGACGCGATCGCCGCCCGGGCGGAGACCACCGTCGCGACGGTGGCGCACGCCGGCGACGGCAACCTCCATCCCCTGGTCGTCTTCGACCGGAGCGACCCGGCGGCCGAGGCGCGCGCGGTCGCGACCTTCGAGGCGGTGATGGCCGAGGCGCTCGAGCTCGGCGGCACGATCACCGGCGAGCACGGCGTCGGCACGCTGAAGCGCGGCTTCCTCGAGCGGCAGCTCGGCCCGGCGGCGCTCGCGCTGCACCACCGCATCAAGGAAGCCTTCGACCCGGCAGGGATCCTCAACCCGGGGAAGGTGATCACGCCGCGCGGAGGGCCGGGGGCAGGCGGCGCGTCTACCTGATACGGCGCCGCGAGCGCGCGCCCCGGCGTATCGCCTGGACCCTTGTCGTGCAGCGGGCGCTGCAATAGACGCCCTGCCATGCTCTTGCCTGGATCTCCATGGCTCCGCTGCGGTCCTGCCCTTGCCGCCGTGGCGCTCTCCGCCTTCGGCTGCAGCGACGGGGGAGGCCCCGAGCTCCAGGAAGTGTGCGAGCCCGGTCCCTTCGCCCTCGGCGGGCTCTGCCTACGCGAGCTCTCGATCCGTGTGCGGAGCGACGGAGCGTGGCGACCGGCGGGCCCGGACGAGACGGTCGAGGTCGTCAATACGAAGGACATGCTCCGGCTCGAGGTGAGCTCGACGAGGGGCCCCATCGAGGCGTTCGCGCTGCGCGGGGTGTCGGACGGCGAGCACATGCTCCAGCAGGGATACCAGTCGTGGAGCTTCGCCGGCGCCCTGCGCGTGCCGGCCGCGATCCCCGTCGATGACGGGGGCGCGCCGATCTTCCAGGCCCCCGAGAGTGGCTATCTGCAGGACGAGGTCGCCGGGATCTCGTATGACTCGGCCGTGCTCCGGGGTCCGCAGGGCGGGTACCTGGTGATGGGCGCCCTGTCGGCCGAGCGCGCGACGACCGGCATCGGCATGAAGAGGACCGAGGCGGGCGTCCAGATCGACATCGTCTACGGCGCGCTCCGCGAGCCGTTGCCGGCCGACGCGGAGGGCGTCATCAGGAGCGAGCCCCTCGTGATCTTCGGCGCGAGGAGCGCGAACGAGGGGCTCGCGCGCCTCGCCGAGGAGATGAAGGCCGCGCTGCCCGAAGGCACGCCCGAGCCGCAGCGGCCGCCGGGCGGATGGTTCTCGTGGAACGAGCATTTCACGGCGATCGACGAGGCGCTGGTCGTCGATCACCTCGAGCTCGCCGAGAGGGAGCTCTTGCCGCGCGGCCTCCCGCTCATCGAGATCGACGACGGCTGGGAGCGCGCCTGGGGCGACTGGGAGGCGAACGAGAGGTTCCCTGGCGGAATGGCGGCGCTCGGCGAGGCGATCACGTCGAAGGGCCTCGTCGCCGGCATCTGGATGGCGCCTTTTCTGGTCGAGCTCGAGTCCGAGACGGCCCGGACGATCGACCCGTCGCTGCTCGTGCGCGGCGAGGACGGCAAACCCTTGATCCACGTCCAGCCGGGGACGATGCGCTCTTTTCATGTGCTCGACGGGACCAACCCGGCGTCGATGGAGCACGTGACGGCCGTCGTGAAGGAGCTCGCGACGGCGGGTTACCGGTTCTTCAAGCTCGACTTCCTCTACGCGGGCGCCCTCCCCGGCGCGCGCGACAAACCCGGCGCGACCGGCAACGAGGCGCTGCGGAGCGGCCTCTCGATGCTGCGCGAGGCGGCCGGACCCGGCGCGATCATCAACGCTTGCGGCGCGCCCATCCTGCCGGTGATCGGGCTCGCCGACTCGCTCCGGATCGGACAGGATACGGTGTTTCAGGGGCTTCCGCTGAGCTGGCCGCTCGTGACGTACGCGGCGCGGAACACCGCCGCGCGCGCGTTCCTGGCGCCGCTCGTCTGGCCCGACGCGGACCAGACGCAGGTGCGCGCGCCGTACACCGAGGACGAGGCGCGCGCCTCCGCGATGGCGGCGGCGCTCGCGGGGCCGGCGTACTCGCTCGGCGATGATCTGACGGCGCTCGACCCCGGGCGGCTCGCGCTCGCGCTCGACCCGGTGGTGCTCGACATCGCGCAGGGGCCGGCGCCCGCGCTGGCCGAGGATCTGTTCGCGTCTCCGGCGCTCGCGCCGGCCGCTCATCCCTACGTGATTGTCTATCTGTCGAACCCGGGGACGTCCGCGCCGCCGCCGCCCGTGCTCAGCGCGGTCGGGCAGAGCGGGAAGCACTACTCCATCCTGTTTTCGTGGAATCCTCCGCGGGGCGTCACGGTGATCGAGGAGTAACTTCGCCGCACCGTGCATCCCGCGCCCCCGCGGAGGCGTCGCCGACGAGCTGGCCTTACGCCAGAGGATCCCTCGGATTCAGCGGCAGCCCGAGCTCCATCCGCCCGAAGTTCTCGGCAGCCGCATCGAAGTTGACCCCCGCGTGCGCCGTCATGGCGTGCACGTCCCGCCAGTCGCGCTGGAGCGGGTTCGACTCGTAGTTGGCGCCGCCGCCGCTCGCGTTGTAGAGCCGCTCCACGGCGCGCGCGCACAACGCCGCGCTGTAGGCATAGTCCCTGCGGATCCGCACGCGCTGCTCCATCGAGAGCGGCCCGCCCGATCGGAGCGTGTCGAGCGCCCGCCGGAAGAGCAGCTCCGCCGCGTCGATCTCGGCCGCGATCTCGGCGAGCCGGATCTGCTGGTGGGACAGCGACGCGACCTGCTCGCGGCTGTACATGGTGCAGCGATCCCGGGTCGCGGCCCCGCCACCTTTGGTAAGCGCCCTGCGAAGCGCCCAGGATGGCCGCGACCACCGACGCGGCGAGCCCGGTGATCATCGGCAGCCGGTAGAGGGGGTTTGTATGGAAGCGGCTGCCCGGCGCCTGCCCGCCGCTGAGCTCCGCCATCCGCGCGGTCCGGTGCTGCGGCACGAGCCTGTCCTTGACGACGACGTTGTGGCTGCCTGTGCCGCGCAGCCCGGCGACGTGCCACGTATCCCGGATCTCCATATCCTCTCTGGGGACGAGGAACAGGCGCATGTCCGGCGGACCGCCCTCGGCCCCGGGCTCCGGCGAGACCACCCCGGCCAGCATCGCCCAGTCGCAATGGTGGACGCCGCTCGCCCAGGGCCAGTCGCCCGAGAGCCGGTAGCCGCCCTCGACCCGCGAGGCCTGCCCCGCCGGGACATTCACGTCGACGAGCGCGGCGTCGGGCTTCTTGCGCCAGACGTCCTCTTGCGCCTCCACGGGAAACGTCGCGAGCAGCCATGAGTGGATGTTGAGGAAGGAGAAGCACCACCCCGTCGAGGCGTCGGCCCTGGCGATCTCGATCGTCACGTCGGCGAAGGTATCGAGGGAGAGCTCGTGCCCGCCGAACGCGCGCGGCGTCAAGAGGCGCACGAGCCCGGCGTCGATGAACCCTCGAATGGTCGCCTTCGGGATGTGTCGCAGCGCCTCGGCCTCGGCGGCCCGGGCCCGGATGTCGTCTGCCATGCCGCGGGCCCGCTCCACGGCCTCCGCGTGGGTCAGCGTCGCCGGATCCCTGCCTGTCGGTGTCGTCTCGCCCGCTGCGGTCATCGTGCGCTCTCCTCTCGGAAACAGCACTTTCAAACCCTCGTCGTCATGTCAAGGGCTCGTTCCGGCGCGGTTCTGGAGAGCTGCGCCCGTTCCCCAGCTCGACCTACGTGGGCGCTCACGCAGCATTCCGGTCTGGGGGGCCGTCGCGGCGGCGGCGCAGCGGTGTTTCTGCTGCGCCACCGCCCCTGGGCGCGCGAGATCGCTACATCGAGGCGTCGGAGCCCGAGACCACGCAGGTAAAATTCTGGCAGGACGGGACCTTGTCGCGGCACGGATCGACCAGGCACGCGCTGTCGCTCTTCGGGTCCGTCGCGCCGGCGGGGGCGGCCAGGCACTGGCACGTGGTGTTGTCGCGCAGGAGCGTGCACTCGGAGTCATCCTGGCAATGGTGCGATGACCTCAACCAGCCGAGGATGCCGTCCCAGAACATCGTCCGCGCGTTGTCGGCGAGGAAGATGTCGCCGTGGCCGACGTCGTGGAGCTGGTCGGCCGTCTTGCTGACCACGATCGAGCTCCTGTCCTGGCTGGCGAGGAGTGTCGTCGTGTACAGGCCCGAGCTGCCGAAGCCGCCTTCGGCGCCGACGTAGAGCACGGGCACGGCGATCTGGGAGAGGTGGGCGTCGATGGTCGACGCCGGATCTCCGCACATCGCCCGCTCCGCGTCGATGAGCACCTTGAGCGGCTCGAACGGGGCGGCCTGCGCCGCGGCCGCGAACCAGCGCGCCTCGTCGCCGACGTACGTCAGCCCCGTCGGCACGTTGTCCGCGCCGAACGTGCCGCCGGTGAAGTGATAGAACGGCGTGGGCGGCGGGTTCGAGAGGAAGTACGTCGCCTCGCCGACGAGGAGCGCGACCTCCCGGTTCGAGAGGGGGTCGTTGACCCCGGGGAGCGCGATCGGGAGTGGGGTCGGCGTCTCCGGGTCACCGAGGGCGAGCTGGCCGATCGTGGACACCAGGCCCCCGATGCCGGTGTAATACCGGTCGGGCCTCGCGGGATCGTTGTACTGCGCGAGATCGGCGGCGAGGCGCGCGCAGGCGTCGTTTCTCTGCTTCACGCCCTCGGGGGTGCCGAGGTCCGTCTTCAGGTAGATGTCGACGGGGATGAACCCGTTCACGTGCCGCGCCGCCGGGGGCACCTGGCTCTCGCCGCCCAGGTAGGCATACCCGATCTGGCCGCCGCGGCTCCAGCCGAGCAGCTTCATCGGCAGCTTGTCGCTGCCGGTGCGGTGCCGGGCCACACGCGCGATCGACAGCGCCACGCCGACGTCCTTCGCGTCCTTGTCGATCCCCCAGGTGCTCATGAACGAGAAATCGGAGGTGCCGGGGAGGACCCGCGTCCAGCCGAGATCGATGCCCCAGACGTCGACGCCGTTCTTGGCGAGGAACGCGGCGAACGTGTCGCCGTGGCCCGTGTCGAGGAAGGCGCCGCGGAAGGCCCACGCGTCGCCGTGCACCAGCATCACCGCGTCGCCGGAGGCCGCGGGCTGGAACGGCGAGGACTCCCGCACGACCCGGTGCAGCCCGATGACGTCGCGCGCCGAGTGGCCGACCCTGACATCGGCGCTGTACTCGAAGATGTTCTGGCCGGCGTCGATGGCGGTGCGCGTGAAGTTGGACACGGCGCAGGACCCCGTGAAGCCGGGGCCGTACGAGCTGCGGATCGCGCCGTCGCACGCGTCGACGAACGACTGCTCGAGCTGCTGGAGCGTGAGGGCGGACGCCGCGGCGCCGTTCTCCTCGGCCGCGCCGTCTTCCGCGTCGACGGGCCCGTCGACCGGCGCGACGGCGCACCCGGCGCCGAGCGAGAGCGCGGCGGCCGTGACGAAGGCAAAGGCGCCCCTGCCGATGAGCGGCCGGCGGCGATGAGCAGAAGTGATGGAAGTCATGGTCTCCTCCGAGGGAACGGGGTGATGGATGGTCGAGATGGATCGAAGCGTTGTCATGGGATGTTATCTGTCGAAACGTAGGGTGCTGCGGATGATCCTGTTAGAGCGCGACCGTCACTGCGCGGCGGGCGGGCGCGGCGCTCACATGGCGCCGACGTCGAGCGAGAGGTTCACCGCGTTGCTGACCTCCACCGCCCGGATGTCCGCGATCATGTCGTCGAACGCGGGCCACTCCCAGACCTGGTTCGTGTTGTTCAGATCGGGCGCCGGGAGCCCGTGGTTGGTCAGCAGGACGACGAGGACATCGCGCGTCGGCTCCGGATCGACGAGCAGGAACGTCCCGGCGCCGCCCGTCTTGTTGAAGGCGTACGGCGAGGTGTAATCGCCGCCGGGCCACGCGCCGGTGTCGTGGAGCTCCCAGCCGTACCCCTTGCCCGTGTAGAGCAGGTTCTCGGCGAACGTGGTGCTCGGCGTCGGCAGCCCGAGGCTCCCCGTCTGGAGCGTCGTCATGTCGTGCACCGCCTGCGCCGAGATCAGGCTCTTGGCCGGGCACAGGGGCGCGAGGGCCGAGGCCGACGTGTTGACGGGGCCGCAATGCGCGTCCGACCCGTGGACGACCTTGCCGCGGTTCAGGAGCATCTGCGCGAACTTCGCGAGGTCGAGCGCGGTCGAGAACACGCCGTCGCACCCGGTGAGCTGCTCGTGGGTCGCCGTGCCGGTGGTCGTCTCGACCCAGAAATCGTTCTCGTCCTGGACCTCGCCCCGCAGGTAACGCAGGCGGATGTCCGACCACGCCGTGCCGGCGAAGCGGCTGCTCTTGTCCGGCATGGTCGCCGCCGGTCGATACGACGTGTCCGCCATGCCGAGCGGATCGAAGATGTAGGCCTTCATCAGGTTCTGGAGCGAGTCGCGCCCGACCTTCTCCAGCACGTGGCCGAGGAGGCGGAAGCCGAGGTCGCTGTAGAGGACCTTCTGGCTCGGGGTGTACGCGAGCGGAGCCGTCAGCATCGTGTGCCACGGGTCGCTGTCGCCCACGACGCCCGCCAGGTAATCGAGCTCTTCGCCCGACGCGTAGCGCATCAGGTCCCTGACGGTCACGGTGGCCTTCGTGGGATCGTGCGGATCGGCGAACTCCGGGAAGTAGCCGACGACCGGGTTGTTGATGCTGAAGCCCGGGTATCTGCCGGACTCCTGCATCTTCATCGCCAGGAAGACGGTGAGCGGCTTCGTCATGGACTCGATGTCGAAGATCGCGTCGACCGGCATCGGCGGCGAGGGCATGGCCTCCCACATCTTGTTGCGGCCGTCCCTCTGCCCGAACGCCTCGTGGAGCACGATGCGGCCGTGGCGGGCGACGAGGAGCACCGCGCCCTTGATGTGGCTGCCCGCGACCGCGTCGTCGAGCGCGTCGGCGGCGCCCTGGAGCACCGCGGGATCCATGTGCACGGACGCCGGCGTGGCGTACTCGAGGCTGTGGGGCCACTGGCTGCTGGCCCCGGTGCTCGGATCATGGACAACGGCGAGGGCGGGGTGCGTGGTTCCGATGCAAGCCGCCGCCGCGAGGGCGGAGGCGATGATGCTGTTCGTTCTCATGGAATGATCACTCCCTGAAGACATATCGCTGCTGTATTTCGTTCATCCCTGGCCCTCCGGCGAGCCGCCGGGGGCCGGGCGCTCACGGCATGTCTGGCGCAGATGGATCTGCGCGCCGACATGCCGTGTCGTTCTGTCGCTTATCCGGTTCAGCAACCGATGTGCCAGAGAGGAAGCGCAGGATCCTGGCGGATGCGGGGGATCCTTCCGGCGCGCGCCGTGGGGCGTCGGGGTGCCGCGCTTCGTAAAATGTGCTTTCGAGGCGCGGACGGCGACCTTCACCGCGCCGGGCGCGGGCGCCGCGTCCGGCGAGCTCTGCTGCCCTTCGGGTGGAGGCGAGAGCCTCCAGGCGAGGGCGGGAGCCTCCAGGCGAGGTGCGCGTGCGCGTGCGCGGGCGACGGTCGGGCGCGCCCGTTACCGTCCTTCGCCGGATTCCTGGGCGGAGGTGTCCGCCACGCGGCGAGAGCCGATGTCCACCGGCGAGGCCGGCGCGCCCCACGCCTCCGCGAGCGCGAGGATGCGGGCGTGCTCCGGCACGGCCTCGAGGAAGCTGCGGCGCAGGGCGGGGGACTCGATGGCGTCCGCCTCCGCGTGCAGCTGATCCCGCGCAGCGGCGAGCGCTGTCCGGGCCGCGCCGCCGTCGCCGCAGGCGTGGAGCGCCTCGGCCCACGCGAGGTGGACGATCGCCTCGTCCTCATCAAGACCTCCGAGACGCTCCACGATCTCTAGCGCCTCGCGCGCCGCTGCGAGCGCCTCGACGGGGCGCCCTTCTCGGAGCAGGGTACGGGAGAGCGTGGCCTGCGACACGGCCTGCAGCGCGGGATACGCCTGCGTTTCGCCGAGCGCGGTGGTCGCCTGCGCCCGCGCCTCTGCGAGATTTCCGAGATGGAGCAGTGCCTGCGCGAGCACCACCCGGGCGTGGCCCATCTGCCTGCCATTGGTGAAAGCTCGCGTCTCTTCGACGACAGCGGCCGCCAGCGTCCTGGCCGTGGCGCTCTGCCTGCGCGCGACGGCGATGTGCGCCAGGTGGATGCTGGCCCCGTTTGCCACATAGGGTAGGTCGAGCTGAACCGTAACGCGCTTCGCCTCGTGGAGAGTCGACTCTGCCGGTCCGTAAGCGCCAAGTCGCGCTTGCGTTGTGCCGAGAGCCATGCGCGTGAGGCACGCGTGCCGCAGCGCCCCGTCGCGCTCGTAGGCCTGGACTGCAGCTTCGATGAGGCGCAGGGCGAGATCGAGGCGGCGTGGTGGATAAAACCTTGCACAGCCCCTCGTTAAGTACACGTGCCCCGCCAGGCCGGGCTCCAGATGCTCCGGCTGCACCCCATCCATGGCCCGCTCGAGGACCTCGGCTGCGGCGTGGCGCCCGAGCTCCCGCAGCCATGCGGTGGTGCTGTGCCACGCGAGGAGGAAATCCCGGTCGAGCGCAGCGTCCTTCCGGTCGAGCGGCAGCGACGACGCTATTGTCTCGAGCTGCTCCGCCTTCCCCAGTGCCCCGCTCGCCCAGGCGAGCATCGCCAGTGCGACGTGGGAAGTCCTGCTCCCGGCAGACGCCGTGGTGACAGCCGCTTTCGCCGCGCGCTCCGCGTCAACGAACGCGCCCCGCCAGTTGTGCGCGGTCGCCGCCAGCGCGTGGAGCCTCCCGGTGGCGTCCCCTCCTGGCGCACAGGCGAGCGCCCGAGCCACACGCGCGAGCGCGCCGTTGAGATCGTTCGCCTCTAGCGCCTGCTCCGCCGCGCGCTCATAACACCGGGCGGCGGCCTCGATCACCTCACCGTGCTCGAAATGCTCCGCCAGCACCAGCGCGTCGCGCTCGCCGGCTTCCTCCAGCCACGGACCGGCCAGTCGGTGGCCGAGCCGCCGATCGACCTCCGTCAACGTGCTGTAAGCCGCCTCGCGCACCAGCCCGTGGCGGAAGGCGAACTCCGTCTCGCCGGCGAACCGCGGCTCGGGTCGCCGTACGATCCACTCGCGCCGCTCGAGCGCCGCGAGCCGCACGTCGAGCGCCGCTCCTTCGTCCTGCCCGAGCCCGAGCAGGCGCGCCGCCGCGCCCTGCCAGAACACCTCTCCGAGCACGCTCCCGGCGCGCAGCAGCCGCCGCTCCTCGGCGTCGAGATCCTTGAACCGCGTCTGCACCATGGCCAGCACCGTCTCCGGCGCCTCGCGCGCGTCTCGGCCCTCGACGGTCGCGCGCACGAGCTCCTCCACGAAGAACGGATTGCCCGCGGCGCGCCGGACGATCTCGGTCACATGATCCGCGGAGGCTTGCTCGCCCAGCGCGGCCTGCACCATCCGCTCGCATGCCCGGCGAGACAGCTCGTTGAGCCCGATCTCCATAGTGCCCCGCTCGGCCCAGAGGGTGGGGAAGGTCGCCCGCACCTCCGGCCGCGCCACGGCAAGCACCATGAGCGGCCGCTCCTCGAGCAGACGCAGCGCCGTGTCGACGCATTCCACGGTCGGGTGGTCTCCCCAGTGCAGGTCCTCCAGCACGAGCAGCACCGGGCCCGCCCGGCACTCGGCGTCGACGAAGTCCACCCAGGCCCGGCGGATCTGGTCGCCCATGAGCAGCGGATCGCGCCGCGCCGCGCGCAGCTGCACGCGCGCCGCGTCCGGGAACGGCGTGCCGACCATCTCCCCCAGGAACTCGGTCACCCGCTCCCGGTGCGTCGCGTCCACGTGCCGGGCGACGCGGGCGGCGAGCTGCTCTCGTCGGCGCTCGATGGGCTCACCGCCGACGAGGTGCGCCGCGCGGCGCACCACCTGTCCGAGCAGGTCGAGCGGCGCCCCCACGCGCGCCGGGTCCGCCTGTGCGATCCAGATCTCGGGCGGCTCGGCGCGGGCCTTGAGCCGCCGCACGAGCTCCAGGCGCAGGCGTGACTTACCCATCCCCGCCGCCGCGATCACGAGCCCCGCGCGCGCGCAGGGCTCTCCGGCGCACTCGTCGAACAGGTCCTCCAGCGCGCGCAGCTCCCGGTCGCGCCCCACGAACGGGGTGGGTTTGCCGAGCAGCGGGCGCGCCTCGTCGAACGGCTCGCGCTCGCCGACGACCGCGGGCACGCGGGCCCCTTTCGCCATCTCGAACCCCGGCCCGAGGAGGCTGGTCGTGATCGTATCCACGAGCACCGGGGCCTGCGTTTCCGGCGCGCCGACGTCGGCGCGGTCGCCGGACGGCCCGGCGGCGCCGCCGACGAGCAGCGCGGACGCGCGGTCGATGACCGGGCCGACGGGCTGCCCGCCGTCCAGCGAATCCCAGCCGGTCGCGACGGCCAGGCGGGCGCCGGGCAAGAGCTTCCGCAGCGCGAGGCCGCAGCGCATGGCACGCGCGGCGAGATCGGTCGGCGTCGCCGCGCCCGTGAGGATCGCGGCGACCCCGCCGTCCTGGAGCGGCTCCAGGCGGCCGCCCTGCTCGGCCGCCGCGCGGCGCAGGTCCGGCAGTGGCCGCGCCGGCCCTGTCGACATCGCCACCTTCCCGCGCACCTCGAGCGTGGCGGCCTCGGCGCGCAGCGCAGCCGCCGAGGTGGCCGGGAGCGGCGCCTCCACCCTGGCCAGGACCACGCTGACGAGCCCTCGCTCGCGGCGCGTCAGCGCCGGCGCGGGCATCGCCGCGGTCGCGTGCTCCGGCGAACGCGTGGCGAGCGCCCTCGCGGCCGCGGCCGCGTCCTCCGGCCGGCCTTCGCGCTCCTTCGCCATGAGCCACGCCGTGAGCAGGTCGATGGGCTCGGGCACCTCGGCGCGCAGCGCGCTCGGCCGCGGCGCGTCGTCGAAGAGCACCTTCACGAGCACCGCGAACGTATGTTCGGCCCAGAAGGGTGGCTGGCCGGTGAGGCACTCGAACAGGATGCACCCGAGCGCGTACACGTCCGCGCGCGCGTCGATGTCCAGCTCGCCGCGCACCTGCTCCGGCGCCATGTAGGCCGGGGTGCCGAGGGGCACGCCAGGCTCGGTCAACCCGCCGGTCGCAGCTGCGTCGCGCGCGATCCCGAAGTCGAGGATCTTCACCTGATCGAGCCGGCCGCCCTGGAGAAACAGGTTCGCCGGCTTGAGATCGCGGTGGACCACGCCGCGCGCGTGCACGAGCGACAGCGCCTCGGCCACGCGGTGGACGAGCGCGATCCCCTCGTCGAGGCCGAGCGGCCCGCGGGCGAGCCTCGCGGCGAGGTCCTCGCCCTCGAGCCACTCCATGGCGAGGTAGTGCTGCCCCTGCTCCGCGACGCCGTGGGCGACGTGGCGCGCGATGGCCGGGTGCCGCAGCTCGGCCAGGAGCCGCGCCTCCCGCTGGAACCGCGCAACGAGCTGCGCGTCCGAGCTCCTCAGGAGCTTGAGCGCGACCTGCTCACTGTTGTGCCGGTCGCGCGCGCGGTAGACGTCGCCCATGCCCCCGCTGCCGGCGATGCGCTCCAGCTCGAACCGATCGGCAAAGACCTTCGGCGGATCCGTCCTGTGCACCTCCACAGGTTACCGCTGAAGTCGGCCCACCGCTGCCCCCTACGAGCAGGGCGGCGAGCTCAAGCGCTCCGAGGGTAGAGAGCGGAAAACCCCTCTTCGCGGCCGGCGTGAGCCGCCACGACTTCAAGCGGGTCCATCTCAAGCCTTACGCCAACGGCGTCGTCGCATTGACCTACAGGCGCAAGGACCGGGGCGATTGAGCGGTCCGCAGCTGACGCACCAGCGCTGGGATCTTGCACCCGGCTTGACGTGCTGTGGCGGATTTGCTCCGTTCTGTGGCGGGGGTCGCGCTGTTTCGTGGACGTGACCACGGCATTCGTCAAATCCGAAGGAACTCGCATGGCCCAGGACGTTCGGCATGGAGTCGCGGGTGACCGCTTCGACATCGTCACGCGCGCAGAGCGCGCGGATCTCGGCGCGCTGATGGAGGTCCTCGCCGACCATGCATGGGCCCCGACGCCGTTCATCACCGTCAACGACGTCGAGGCGTTCTATGGCGAGGTGGTGCGGGCGAATCCCGCCTGCACGATCGGCGTCGTCGATAGGGCGACGGGGCGCCTCGCCGCGGTTGGCAACGCCGCTCCGATCGCCGTGCGGAGCGAAGATCTGGCGGCGCTGCCTGACGGCGGCTGGGAGTGGCAGGTGGTCCGGGCGAAGGCGGTCCTCGACGGCGAGCCGCCGACCCACCTGGGCGCCTTCGCCATCTCGGTGTCGCCGCTGTTCCGCGGCCAGGGTGTAGGCGCCGTCGCGCTCGCCGGCTTCAAGGACGCGGCGAGGCGGCTGGGTCTCGCTGGTGTGCTCGCCCCGGTGCGCCCACCGTCCAAGGCATCCTGTCCGGGTACCTCCATCGAGGAGTTCCTTGCTCGCCACGGCGACAATGGCCTGCCCGTCGATCCGTGGCTCCGAACGCACGTCCGTGTCGGTGGCCGGATCGCTCGATCTGCCCGTCGCGCCGTTGTGGTGGACCAGGCGCTCGATGTCTGGGAGATCTGGCTCGGCAGGCCAATCCTGCGTTCCGAGGTGTCCTTCGAGATCCCCGGCGGCCTTGCCCCTGTGTACGTCCAGGGATCGCGCGGGCGTTACGAGGAGCCGGCCGTCTGGGTCATCCACTCTCTGTGAGCGTGGGCGGAGCTGATGACCCGGGCGATCGAGGAGCACCGGCTGATCACCAGGCGTGCCCCTTCGACCCGGGGGCGCTCGTCGTTATGTCTCGTCGAGGTCGAGCCGCATGGCGCAGCGCTGCGCCGGGTCGAGGCCGTGATACGCTTCGTTCTTCAGGATGGTCACGAGCCGCGAGGACATCTCGGCTGGCGACAGCTCGCGGAAGCCCATGGCGGCGTAGAACGGCCCGTTCCAGGGGACGGTCCGGAAGGTGGTCAGGGTGAGTGCCTGGAACTTCGCAGTTCGCGCCCACGCGATCACGTGGCTGAGCAAACGCCGACCGAGCCCTTGGCCCTGGTGCTCGAGCTCGACGTCGAACTCGCGGAGATGAAGCTCATGGCCAGCCGCCTCGGCGCCCAGGAACGCGATCGACCTGCCGGCGCCGTCGTCGACCACCCAGAGCGTCTCTGACCGAAGCGCATCTCGCCAGCCCTCCGCCGGCGTCACGCTCATCAGGGCCTCGAGGTTGAGGTCCGTCCCCCGGAACGCCTCGCTGGCCGAGCGTTCGATCTCGGGAAGGCGAGGCAGATCGGCCTCAATGGCTGGTCGCACGAACGTTGATTTCATGGGATGGCCAGAGCGAACAGTAGTCTGAGTGGCATGCCTCGGATAGGTCCGGCCGGGGGCCGCGGCAGGGTAGGGGGACTGGACCGGCTCCGCGGGGCTACCGACGTCTCTCGCTGCGGTCGACGAGGGTGGGCGCGAGGCGAGGCGGATTCGGCGCCACGGCGACGAGCCGGACACGCGCCTGGCCGCCGGTGCCGCTGGCCAGGAACTGCAGCGGGAAGGAGCGCTCCAGGAGCAGGACGTCGAGCGGTTCCACGTCCTGCACGTCGACCCGGAAGGCGCGGGAACCGGCGTCCAGCCAGTCGGCGTAGGCCCTGGTCGGCGGCAGGCCGACGCTGCGCTCCTCGCTGCCCCACGAGGTGAGGTGCACCCTCCGGCCGTCTGGACCTGAACGGATGATCCGCGGTAGGGGCGTCCTCGCCCCGCCGCCCTTTCCAGTATGTATACCGGAACTCGGGCGTTGATACGATGAAAAAACGCGTCCGCGGTGCCATCGTCGCTCCCGTCATCCACGCGACGCGCGTGGTGGAAGGGAGAGAGACGATGCGGATTTTGCTGACGGGAGTGGGGACGCGCGGTGACGTGCAACCCGTGGTGGCCCTGGCCGCCGAGATGCGGCGTCGAGGGCACGACGTGAGGCTGTGCGTTCCGCCGAATTTCATGGACTGGGTGGGCGGCTTGGGCTTCACGGCGACCCCGATTGGAATCGCGATGCGTCAACCGAGCGGGGCCGCCGCCACGCAGGCCTCCCCGCCGACGCCGGAGCAGATCCGCGCGCTGGTCGCGCACCTCGTGAGAGACCAGTTCGACGCGACCGCATCGGCCGCCGAGGGATGCGACGTGATCGTGGCCGGCGGAGCGCACCAGTACGCCGCGCGGTCCATCGCGGAACGGCTGGGCATCCGGTCCGCGGTCGCCGTGTACGCGCCGGTGGTCCTGCCGTCGCCGGATCATGCGCCCGAGGGGGAGCCCGGGGGTGACCCGGAATCCAACCTCCGACGCTGGCAGGACGAATCGCGGAGCTGGAACGGGCGTGTTCTCGAGCGGCTCAACGACAATCGGGAGCGCCTCGGCCTGGGTCCGCTGAGCGATGCCCTCAGCCACATCCTGGGCGAGAATCCGTGGCTCGCGGCGGACCCGGTCCTTGGGCCGCTGCCGTCGACGCCCGGCCTGCAGGTCGCACACACGGGAACCTGGCTCCTTCCCGACCAGACGCCGCTCGCACCCGAGCTGGAATCGTTCCTCGCCGCCGGCGAGCCGCCCGTCTACGTCGGCTTCGGCAGCATGCCTGCGGACCAGCAGACGGGCCGCATCGTCATCGAGGCCGTGCGGGCTGCGGGGCGCCGCGTCGTCCTGTCGCAGGGGTGGGCCGAGCTCGGTCTGGTCGATGGCGCCCCCGACTGCATCGCGATCGGCGACGTCAACCACCAGGCGCTGTTCCCGAGGGTCGCCGCGGTGGTGCACCACGGCGGGGCGGGCACGACCACGACCGCGGCACGCGCGGGGGTCCCGCAGGTCGTCGTCCCGATGTTCTCCGATCAGCCCTACTGGGCCTCGCGCGTCCGGGCGCTCGGGATCGGGACGTCCGTGGCGCGTGGAGCACTGCGCGCGGAGTCCCTCCTGGCTGCGTTGACGGACGCCCTCGATCAAGGGGTCGCCGCTCGCGCGGCCGCGATCGCCGGCACCGTGGCCGTGGATGGCACGGCCGTCGCCGCTGACCTCATCGAGCGCGCCTCCGCGTGAACCTTGGGTGGTCACCGCGTTCGGCTCATCGGACGCGCGAGACCGGTTGACCGTCCGGCCCCCGCTGCTGCAGCAGGGGGGAGGCGCGGTCGGGCTCGTGGTGTGGGTCCCGCGCCGAGCGGGCCCGGTGTCAGGCGCGGGTCCTCAGGACGACGGCGGGCTCCACACGTATGGCGTGGTGGTGGAGACCACGTGCAATCGCAGCCGTTCCAGGATTGGACGGCTGTCCGGCGAGGCGTCCACCCGCAGGTAGCGCAGCCCGCGCTCGCAGGCCTGCCGGGTGCGCCGCGCGACGAGGCTGCGATAGATCCCGCGTCCGCGCCACTCCCCTAGGGTGCTGCCGCCCCACAGGCTCGCGAACTCCGTACCCCGATGGAAGCGCACCCACGCTGCGCCGACGATCTGATCCTCTGCCTCGGCGACGTGGATGGATAGCGCTCTTGGATCGGCACGCTGCTCTTGCCGCAGCTCGGCAATGAGCCAAGCCCAGTCCCCGCCCCAGACAGCGGACTGCAAGGTGGCGATCCCGTCGAGCGGCTCGCCGTCTTCCAGACAGCGCAGCGTGATCCCGGGAGGCGGCGCCGTGCCGGCGGTCGCAGCGGCGACCTCCTCGACGGTCCCGATGACCAGCGCCTCTTCGGCCTCAGCTTCGAACCCGGCGGCGCGCAGCCGCGCCCCGAGGTCCGCGGGACGGTCGTAGCCGTAGGTCTTCCACTCGAAGCGGCGCCCCAGGCCAGCGAAGTACGACACCTGTTCGGCGATGGCGCCGTCGGCCGTGTCCTCGTCGAGATCGCTCCAGTACACGCCGCATCCCGATGGTATGTCCGGAGGCGATACCCACCGCACCACCGGTCCGACCCGCTCGATGCGCCATGCCGGGCTGGGCGGCGAGAGGTTCCGACGCATCTGGGCATCGAAACGCGCGAGGAGCTCGGTGGTGCTCACGGCGACCATGAGGGGCATTCCCGCAGCAGCAGGTGCTACGCGATGATAAGTCAACGGGGATGTTGCGATCTTGTTGCTCCTTCGCCCTGCCAGCATGACCAGCACGTTCGGCTCGTCCAGGCACGGCGCCCCAGCTTCGCGGCGCGATCGGCGGTCGGCTCGGCACGCGGCCTCCCTCTGTCGGGGGCACGTCGGCCCGAGGCCCAGGACGTCGCGCCGGAAGGCCCGGGCTGCGTCAGGCGTCAAGCGAGCCCAGCGCCGCCCACCGCTCCGGCTCGCAGGACCGGCGCGAGTGGTCGTCGTTGCTCCTGCGGCCAGGCTCTCGGCGATCTCCCTATCCAGCGGCGAGGGCTCCGCCTTCGCGAGGGAAGCGAAGTGGGCGACGCACGGACTGCGTTCCGGCTCGTGGTGCCGATCGCGCATCGCCGAGCGGGCCCGCTCGATCGGGGGGACGAGCGTGATCGCTCATCCGACGCGCCGCACCCAGCGCCGATCTAGCCCCGATACCATCCCGCATGGCACGGTTGCCCGCTGCAGCACGGGCAGCACGCGCGCGGGATCGCAGCCGCAGAGCCCCGACGCCCACGCGGGGTTTGCCTCGACCACGCCCCAACCTCGCCCCGCCATACGTCCGACGTCCACGACCACCGCGGGCGGTAGCTCCACGTCGGCGTCGGCGAGCACCGCCCGGATCGTCGCGGATGCCGCTTGGACCTCCGCCGAATCCGCTTCCCACTCGCCCGCCGCAGTGCGCGCGATCTCCCCGCCGCGGATGTAGGGCGAGAGCGCCGCGACCTCGCGCTCCAGCACGAAGCATCGGAACTCCACCTCGAACACCACCGGCTCGCTCACGAGAACGGGCAGATCCAGTGGCAGACGCGGGTCCGGATCCATCGCGGCGCCGTCCACATACACACGCGCGGGGAACAACTTCTCATCGGTCGGCTTGATGAACGCAGGTTCGCGGAGCGTCAGCGCACCCTGAAGCGTTGTGAGGTGCACGTTGCGAAGGCGATGGCGCTGCGGCAGGCGGGGCAACCAGTCGGCCGTCGGCTCGAGCAACGCGATTTCGAGATCGTCCATGATGGCGTCGGCGAGGATCGTCTCGCCGTAGAACACCGGGGCGCGCGCCGAGAGGCCCTCGGGGCAGCGGAAGGAGCGAAGGCGCTCGATGTCCCAGCCGGCCGCGAGGGCAGCGGCAAACAGTGCGTTCGAGTCAGGGGTGTAGCGCTGGGAGAGGACGAGTGTCGGCACGTGCTCGGATGTAGCACGGAGCTGGCCACCGCTGCGGTCGGATACCCGGTTCGTAGCCATCGGCTCCCCCGCGCCACGGCCGCGTACTGCCTCGATGACCGCGGTCTGCTGGCTCCAGGGCATGCCGAGCACCGCCCGGAAGAACGCGAGGGGGGTCTCGCGGTGCCGCGCTGAGGGCCAGTGGATGCGTCCCTCGACCGCGGAGGCGGTGATGGCGGCGGAGAGCGCGCCGGCCTGGTCACCTGGGAACCGCTCCAGAGCGCGCGCGAGGAGATCGAGGAGCTGGCGGCGCACGTGGCGGACACGACGATGCGGGGCTCCGGGGCGGCGGGCGGTCCCGAGGAAAATGACGCCAGACCGATGAGTTTCCCGGCGACGGGCGGTCCGTACGTCCGGACACTCTGGACAGCCAGCACTCCTCGGACAGAAAGGACCACATCATGCTGATCATCGCCGGCCACCTGGAGGTCGACCCCGACCAGCGCGACGCCTTCGTCGCCGCCCACCATGACCTCGTCCGCAGGGCCCGCCAGGCCCCCGGTTGCCTGGATCTGGCCATCACCGCCGACCCGCTGGATCCCGCACGGGTGAACAACTACGAGCGCTGGGAATCCCGCGAACACCTGGAGGCGTGGCGCAAGATCGCCGCGGCACCGAGGACCGGGATCGCCATCCGGAACGACCACGTCATGCAGTACGGCGTGTCCGACGTGCGCCCGGTGTTCGGCTGAGCGGCGCAGGGGGTCACGAGCTCAGCCGCGTCGGCGGTATACGCTGAGATCAGCCTCGTCTCACGCTCGGGCCTCGAGCCCGCGTACACTCGGTGCCCAACGCGATCGGCGAGCGGCGCGGTCACGGGGCCTTTCGCTGCCGCGGGCACGTCGGCCCGAGGCCCATGGCGTCGCGCCGGAAGGCCTCCGCGCTACGCCAGGCATCGAGCGAGCCCAGCGCCCTGGCGTCACCCGCCGCGTCCGCGCCCGGTGGTCTCTCCTACATCCAGCCGCGCAGCGATCCACCTTTGCTGAACTTTGGCAGGGCACACTCACGGCACACGCAAAAAAAGACACGGCGAGAGCCGTGTCTTTTTAGTGGAGGCGCCGGGAATCGAACCCGGAGACGAATCTGCAGGCCGCATGCGCGAGAGATATGGCGATCGCCGCGTCGGACGTGTCGGAGCGGCGTCAGAGGCCATCGAGGGCTCGATTCCTCTCGTATACCCGAGTGCCCTCTCGTGGAGCCCCGTGTCCTGGAGTCGGGGCACACGCAGGGCACACGGCGGCGAAAGAGCCCAGGATCGACACCCGAACCGGAGTGAAGGCCTAGATCGGTGCGCTCAGGACGGAGTAGCCGGCGAGCTGGTCGAACGACGGCGCCGAGCTCGCTGGTGCACCCCGACCCGCCGCGATCGACCGTAGGTGCAGGGACCGCTTGGACGTAATGTGGTCCAGATCACCTGTTGACGCCGCCTTCCGTTAGGAGAAGCCTCCGGGATCGGGGGAGGGGATGGGGCGCGGACTGGAGTCAAAGGCGCGCGTGCTGGTGCTGTGCGGTTGTGCCTGTGCGCTCGTCAGTGGTGTTCCGGCGCCGGCAGACGCACTCGAGTTCAGCGGCGGCGTCAGCGTGGGCGGGATCCAGGTCGGGGTCGAGCCTAGGCTCGCCGTGAGCCCCTTCGCCGGGTGGCTCTGGCGCAGCGAGGGGGACTTCAGGCTCGAAGCCCACAACATGCTCAGCATCGTTCCAAGCGATGGTGTCGGGTTCTACGACCGAACGGCCGTCACTCTTGGGTACGCCACGAAGACAACGACCGTCAGCCTCGGGCCGTCCCTGGCGATCTACTTGATGCCGGTATGTAATATCGTGCTCTGTAACCGCGTGGTGGGGGTTGCACCAGGCGGCCGCGCCCAGTCCGATTGGTACTTCGCCGGGCCCTTGGGCGTGTCCTCCAGCGTCCATGTGGACTGGACGGGCGGCAGTAGTCGCGTTCTCCCCGGAAGTCTGGTTGTGATGGTGACTACGGGACCTGTATGGAGATTCAGGGCAAAGTCAAAATGAACAAGCTGTATATTTTTCTCTGCTTCGGCCTCACGGCGTGCAATTACGATGTGGGAGAGTGCTGGGTCCGCGGTGAGGGAAACGAAGGTGCTGGCGGTAGCATCATCATCCCGACAGGAGGGGATGGGGCCTTCGGGCATGTGCCGCTGGAGCCGCAAAACGCACCGGTGGGAAGCGGATCCTATGAGGCGATGGCAGGGTGCACCCCCGACTGCCTAGAGGCGTGCAAGGAAAAGTGCGATCGGGTATTGGAGCTCTGTCGCGACAACTGTCCAAGGCGCGACACGAACTGTCTGAAGAAGTGCATGGACGAGTACAGTCGATGTCTCGTAGACTGCGACAGGAGGTGTAAGTGATGATCGAGCTAACGTTCAGGGTGACCCCCGACGACGGCGAGCCGCGCGACATCCTAGTTCGGATCCACGAGCCAACCCGAAACCCTCCGGAGAAAGAGTGGCCTTGGGCTGTCACTGTAGACCTCGATGGGCGCCCATTCACCACATACGGAATGGATCCTCTCAATGCAGTCGAGCACGGAGCTCAGCACGCCGCGATCGTGTTGCGCGGGATTCATGGCGATGCGCTCGATCCGCCTATCGAGCCGCGGATGAAGGAGGGCCAGTAATCGACTCACGTATGCGCCAAGCCTGCCCATCGCTGGGACCGAGGCGTACTCAGCAACGCGTGCCTGGATGCTGCTCGAAGACGGACGGCTCGCTCGGCTGTAACGGCCAGCCTTTGGGCATGGGGCCGGCCTGCGCCGTCGTACCCGGGGGGGGCGGGCTGAGATTTCCGGCCCGCGGCAGCGCGGCCCGCGGCAGCACGGGAGCGCGTCCTCGCGAGCACCGAGCTCGCCGAGCTGGACCGCAGGAATCCGCCGAGCCGCCGAGCCGCCGCCGTCAGCGACGTCAGGGAGCTCCTCGACACGACCGGTTCATGACACAGCACTTCCAGTCGAGTGCCTCTAGCGCGGCTAAAAAATAAGTCGGCGCGTATGTTTGCTGCCCATCGCACCCAAATATAAGGCGTACCCTTCGCGTATCATCTCGTGAATCTCTGGAAGATGTTCTTCTGGGGCCGTTCGGTAGAGATCAAGAATGAATATCTCTGCTGTCTCGGGTCTCTTGTCGTCGATCACCGCGCGACGCCTCGACATGACGAGCTGTAGCGATCATCTGCGTCCGCGTCGGGCGATGCCGAGGTGGATGGCCGCGTCGGGTACGGCGATCAGGGTTCGGCGCAGGATGCGCCGCCGCGCTGGAGGGATCGCACAGCGGGCATGCCCCGACGTGCCTGGAGACGACGAGCTGGGCACGGCGAGCACGTGGCGTCGCAGTGCCCGCCGACGCGTTGTCGTGAGCGTCGGCGGGCACTGGAGCGCGCGCGTCAGGCGACGGCCGGGGGCTCCTTCGACCGGCGCCGGGAGGCGGAGCGGCGCAGCTGTCGCTCCTGGGCGTCGCGCAGCCGGTAGCTGTCGCCCTCGATGACCACGAGCTCGGCGCGATGAAGCAGCCTATCGACGAGCGTCACGACGCAGGCGGCGTTTGGGAACACCGTCGGCCACTCGGCGAAGGGCTTGTTGGTCGTGAGCACGATGGACTTGTTCTTCTCGTACCTGCGCGTGACGACCTCGAAGAGCAGGTCAGCGTGCCTCGTGTCATAGGAGAGATATCCCACCTCATCGATGCAGAGAATCGCGGGCTGCACGTACGCGCGCAGCCGCCTTGCGCGTGCGACCGACGACTCCTGGCCTGCGAGGTCGGCGAGCAGATCGCTCGCGCTGCGCACCAGGACCGGGTGTCCGGCGTGCAGCGCGCGGCACGCGAGGTTCTTGAGCAGCATCGTCTTGCCGACGCCGTTGGGGCCGAGCAGGACGACGTTGGCCCCCTCGGCGACGAAGCGCAGCAAAAAGAGCTCCTCGACGAGCGAGCGGTCGATCTTCTTCGGCCATGTCCAGTCGAAGTCACAGAGCGCCTTGTAGCTACCGAGCCCGGCGATCCGCGTGCGGTTCTCGAGGCTGCGCCGCGTGCGCTCCTCGCTCTCCAGCGTGACGAGGCGCGTGAGCCAGGGCTCGTTCTCCAGCTCGTCGAGCCGCGCGAGGCAGCCGAACAGATGCAGCTTCTTGAGCATCGCCTCGAGCTCAGGACGGGTCGTCATGCGCGCCTCCCTCGGGCTCGCCCGGCGCGTGCAGCCGGTCGTAGGTCGACAGCGCGTGCGGGCGCACCTGCACCGCGGCGCGGGCGTCGGTCGTGACGGGCACCGACAGCGGCGGGGGCTGGCCCGCCTCGTGGCGGAGCCGATCGAGCGCGTGGTGGACGGCGCGCAGATGCGGCTGATCATGAGCGACGCTCTCCGCGACCGCGCGCTCGAGCAGCTCGGCGCCGACGCGCTCGAGCAGCTGCAACAGTCCCTGCGTCGTGGCGCCGAGGTTGCCACCGCGCTCGGCGATCTTCTCCATCATGACGCGAGACGAGGGCACGACCGAGAAGAGCCGATCGAAGCCGCGGCTCTGGTGGGCGCGTCGCTTCTGCGCGACGAGCGCGCGCAGATGGCTGGGCTCCTCGATGCGCTGGTCGCGATCGAAGGAGCGCGCATGGTCGGCGAGCACCTGGGTCGGGTCGCTGGGATCGACCACACGCACGCGGTCGTCGGTGGCGATGACCGTCAGGTGGCGCTGCACGTGGGGGTGCGGCACGCTGTAGTCGTTCTTGTCGAAGCGGACGTAGGGTGTCTTGCCGACGCGGACTTCGACCCGCTCTTCGACGGGGAAGTCGTCGGCGACGAGCTCGACCATCTTCGGCCTCTCCTCCAGGAAGGCCTCCTCGACCGTCAGATCGCGCGCGTCAGGCACACGCCGCTCGCGAGCGATCTCGAGGCACCAGGCGCGCGCTTGCTCGTTGAGCTCCTCGATGGAGCGGTACTCGCGCGCGGCGAAGAAGCTCTCGCGCACATCACGGATGGCGCGCTCGACGCGCCCCTTCTCGTTGGGGCGGTACGGCGCGCACGCGCGCGGCTCGAAGCGGTAGTGGCCGGCGAGCGCGAGCATCGTTGGATGGAAGCGCACGGCGTCTCCCTCACGCTCGAGCACCGCGCTCTTGAGGTTGTCGTAGAGGATCGTCCGCGGCACGGCGCCGAAGAAGCGGAAGGCCTCGACGTGGCCAGACAGGAAGCTCGGCATCGCGGCGCGCAGCGAGAAGCGCATGAAGCGAAGCCGGCTGTAGGAGAGCACGATCACAAGCAGCCACAGGTCGCGCAACGCGCGACCCATCGCGACCTTGCCGAAGTGCGCCCAGTCGACCTGCGCCTCCTGTCCGGGGAGCACGGTCCGCCGCAGGTACGCCTCGGCGTGGGGACGTGGACGCAGCCGGCTCACGATGGCTCGAAAGCCGCTCTTGCTGCCCGTGTAGCCGCGCGCCTTGACCATCGACCACAGGCGGCTTGCGCGCAGCCGCGGATACTTCGCGAGCGTCTCCTTCATGAAGGGGAGGAAGGGGTCGACCAGCCGAGCCCGCGTCGAGACCTTCTGGACGCCGAGGCCTGCGTGCGCGAGCACGGCCTCGACGGTGTCGTGGTGACGGCCAAGCTCTGCGCTGATCGTGCCGACGGGCCAGCCCTCGGCGTGGTGCAGCCGCAGGATCGTGGCGCTCTCCTCCTCGGTCACCGGGCGATACCAGCCCTTCATGACTGCCTGCCTTCCGCGCGGAGCAACTCACGGCCCGAGTGCGCGCGGCGGCCGAGGAGCTCGCCGAGGGAGCGGGCGTCGTGGCGGTGTCCATTCGCTCGGGCGAACACGCCCCGAGAGCGCGCGGCCGCACCGCGCACAGCGCAACGCCTCGCCGGCGACGGCGCAGCGGTCTTCTGCTTGATTCGATGATTCATGGAGCGGCACCTCCGTCTCGCGCGCCGGCTCCACCTCGGAGCTCGACGGCGAAGGGGGTGTCGGCGGGGCGGGTGCTTGTGTCGAGATCGTGTCCGTTACTGTCCTTCGGTTCAGCGCCATCCGCCTGCGCCGCCGGGCCTGCCGCGCCCGGTTCGAGGCCACCCCCTTCGCCGTTCGCGCGTAGGCGCGGTTGGCCCGCCGGTGCGCCTCGCGCCGGCGCTCGCCCGCGCACTCACCGCAGCACGCGCCCACCGACGCGCACGGCCCGCAGAAGACCCGCACCCGTTCGCAGCCCCGGCATCGCCCGAATCGACCGTCCACGCACCGCTCCCGCCTGGAGCTGCTGGACAGGCGCCGCGCTCTGCCGCACCCTCTCGCGCGGTGGGCGCGTTGCCTGCGCTCACCGCGAAGGCTCGGGTGGCTAGACCCGGGCCTTCACCTTCTCCATGGCCGAGATCTACCTCAGCGCGGCGCGCTTGGGGGCGAACCGCTCGCCGGCGACGGCGGTCGCGACGCTTCCCACACGCCCTCCACAGCCGGCCCCAGGTTTTCAGTCTCCCCCCTGGACCCCCCTCGGAACACCTGCACCGCAGCGATCTGCTCACGCTCGCTGAGCCGCCATTACGACGACGGCGCGATGTTTATCAACGAAAGAGAACGAGCGCTCGACGTCGTCGCCGCAGCCGCACGCGATGACGACAGCGCGGGATCAGTCCAGCGGGACTTCGTCAGAGTCCGGCGACACCAGGTGATCATCGACACCCGCCTCCGAGGCACGCCTGCGCAGGCACGCAAGGTATACTGAGCTCCAGCATGAAACCGAGGGGCGACGGGTAGGAAGGCTACGGCGGTGAGTAGCCGAGTTCGTTGGCCGCGTCGCCAAGTTCATCAGAAAAGTCGGGGAGGCGCCCCCTTCTTCTCAACGACGGTACGCACGTATCCCTCCCATTTGCCAATAATTCCATTCCACTCTAGCGACGCGAAGTAATCGTCCATCGATTTGTCGAGATTGAACTCCGGCATATAAAGGCCGACGACGCCGCGTTCGAGAATTCCGTCTGCGAGTACACCTTGTTCGCGAAGAATGAGAATTGGGAGTCCGATCTGGTATGCCATTGCGGGCTCGATGTGTGCCCAGGGTGTGGTAAGCCATGTGCCATCGATCGTCGTTTCTCTTAGGCCCGCAATGTCGGTTCGAAGCCTGGCTGTGCCTTTCTCGACAAAGGTGCGTCGGAAAGCGATGGTAAGGAGACCGTTGGACTCCAGCATGAGTCGCCGGATCGCCGTGAGCGGCGCATCCATGTCGTAGTCGGTGACCCCGAGTGTGCGTGGGCCGAAGCCACGTTGTTCCAGGTATTTGCTGATTCGTTCTATGAATTCTTGCTGCTTTTCGAAGCAGGGTTTTGGATAGCTGAGAAAGATCGACGTGTGCATGCTTCCCTCATGTCTCCCGACACCGCGCGAGCGACTCGCGAGGCCAGCGGAGATACCGTCCCGTGTCAAGACGGGGCATGCGCTCTGCAGGGGGCCGCGGCCACGGCAGGGGGGCCGGCCGGCAGGGCAGGGACGTCACCTGCCTCCTATACCCGCCCCCAGATGTAGAGCCCGCTCGCTCGGTCTCACTGGCGAGTCCGGGGCGTCGCAGACTCGGACCCGGGATCCGTCTCGCCGGCCTGGTGCCCGCCGTGGAGCCTCGTGGAGCCTCGTACCCTGGCGTCACCCGCCGTGCCCGTTCTCGGTGGTCCCGCTCACACCGGTCCCGCCCCAAATCCAGCGTCGCCGAAATTTATCAGGTCACACGCAGGGCACACGCAAAAAAAAAGACACGGCTCTCGCCGTGTCTTCTGAGTGGAGGCGCCGGGAATCGAACCCGGAGACGAATCTGCGGGGCGCATGCGCGAGAGATACGGCGATCGCCGCGTCGGACGCGTCGGAGCGGTGTCAGAGACCATCGAGGGCTCGATTCCTCTCGTATACCGGAGTGCCCTCTCGTGGAGCCCCGTGCCCTGGAGTCGGGGCACACGCAGGTCACACGGCGTGGCGAATCCGGGGGGCTGGCCGTAAGCGAGGCCAGATTCGTCGAACAATCCGTTGCGGACGTACTGTGCCGGTGGACTGCCTCGCCGAGCTCGTTCCCTCGGTGATCGCTCCGTGGTGGCCCGCGGCTCGCTTGGGCGGCGCACATGCGAACACATCATCTCGCCTCCGCCATGTTGCTCTCCCTCTCGTGCGCGCTCTGTGCTGCATCGTGCGCCCTGAGCCCGGAATCGACGTGGGAGACGGACGACGACAACGAAGCCTGGATTACGACCATTCCCGGCGTTGTACGAGACGGCCAACAAAACTTGGACGCCTCGGAAAGCCTTGAGCTCTTGGCAACACCAGCGGCGACGGATGCAACACCGGATGCGGCCCCGCGCGGCAGATGCGAGGACGCCTGTATGGCCTACTGGGAGGTCATCGACAGGTTTTGCGGGCAGGTTCCAGCTAAATGGAAGATTCGTTGCCATCTCGCGAAAGCTTCTGGAAACGCTGCATGTCACGCGCGTTGTCCCTGACGACCCGGTTGACGGGCTGGGGGAAAATCGGGTGCTATGATGCCATCATGGACATCATCGGCGAACGGAAAGTCGTCTTTCAGCCGGCCGGAGCGGAGCATGGACGCGAAATTTTCCTTCGCGTCGGCCGACCTCAACAACGACCGGATGACGGCTGGGAAGTCCAGATCGACATCATGGATCCAGAGAAACCGTGGAAACTGCCGCCGGTGTGGGGAACCGATGGGCTAGGCGCGGTCATCCTCGGTATCTTCGCGATTTCCAAGTACGTCGAGTGGTACACCATGAGGGGGCGGCTGACGTTGCCCGAGGATGGAGAAGCCGTGTTCCCTGAATGGGCACTCCTGCTGGAAGCTAGCATGCCGCCCGCTCCTGCCCAGGGGACAGCGCCGGCCGTGGATGGTGAGGCGGAGGGGTAGGATTGCGCTCTACTCGCCCCCGTTCATGTCTCCGTGGCCCGCGGTACGCGATAGCGCGTCCTCGCGAGCACCGGCCTCGCCGAACTGGGCCGCTGGGTCAGTCGCGCTGCGGTCGTCCGCGACGCGAGGGAGCTGCTCGCCCACGCCGGCCTCGCAGAGGGAGCCCCATCCCCTGACGTCGGGGCACACGGAGGTCACACGGGCCTAGACAGCCTGCGCGGCATTGTCCTAAATAGCCGATCCTGATGCGGGAACGCCGTAAGCGCCCGGCCAACGCCATCGTGACCGTCGGCGCGGCGCCGGCTACCTGTTCCCATCGCGACGAAGGAGGAAGCGATGGCAACGAGGGCGGAGTGGGCCGAGCGGGTGGAGCGATGGGAGCGGAGCGGGCTGAGTGCCGAGAAGTTCGCGCGGCGCGAGGGGTACAAGCCGAAGAGGCTCTGGGCACAATCGACAAACCTGTCCTGAGGCTTGTGCTCCGCCGGCAGCTTCAGCCGCTGAGCAAGCGCGCGCCCACTCGGCCCACTCCTCTGCCAACGTTGGCTCGCCCGCATGAAGCAACGCCTGGAGGGAGGGCCGGGCGCTGTGAGCAAGCACGTCTGGACAGTCGAGTGGACCGCTCGACCTCAGCCCGAGGGCAACGAACGGCTCGGCATGGCCGTGCGGATCGTGATCGACCACGCGATCTCACCCTTGGGACTGAACGAAGCGGAAGCGGTATACGCAAGCGCGCAGAGCAACGTGGAGACCGACGGAGGGGAGGGGGAACATGAGCGAGCGGATGGCACTGTATGCGCGCGTCTCGACGTCGCATCAGGAGCAGGAGCAGACCATCGCCTCACAGATCGCGGCCCTGGAGCATGCAGCGGCCGCGATGGGGGTGACGGTGCCCTCCGAGCGACGCTACCTCGATGAGGGGATCAGCGGTTCGCGCCTCGATCGGCCTGGTCTCGACGCCCTTCGTGATGCGGCCGCGGAGGGGTTGATCGATGGGGTGCTGGTGTACTGCCCCGACCGGCTTGCACGCAACTACGTCCACCAGCACGTCCTGATCGAGGAGCTGAACCGACACGGCGTCGCTGTGCACTTTGTGGAGCACCCGCTGGGCGAGCGCGCCGAGGATCGACTGCTCGCGCAGATGCAAGGGGTGATCGCGGAGTACGAGCGCGCCAAGATCCTCGAACGCACCCGGCGCGGCCGGCTGCACAAGCTGCGCACCGGGCAGATGCTGCCTTTTCAGGGCAACCCGCCCTACGGCTACGCGATCCTCGAGCGCGATCGAGACGTGCCTCCGATCGTGGTGATCAACGAAGTTGAGGCGCAGCACGTGCGGGACATGTTCCGCTGGGTGATCGAAGAAGGGTTGAGTACACGCGCGATCGCGAAGCGATTGAACAAGAATGGCGTGGCTCCTCGCAAGGCAGAGTTCTGGACTTGGAGCGGCATTTACAATGTACTGACCAACCCCTGCTACATCGGGCAAGCTGGCTACGGAAAATGGGAGTCCTGCGAGCCCAAGCGACCGAAGAAGCCGGGAAGTTATCGCAAGCGCCAGAAGAGCTCCATGCGTAGGCGTCCCGAAGACCAGTGGATCATCGTTCCGATCCCGCCGCTCATCGAAGAAAAGACCCTGCAGCAGGTGAGGAGTGCGCTGGCGAAGAACAAGCTCACGTCAACCCGGAACGTACAATGGGAGTACCTGCTTCGAACGCTCGTTGTCTGCGGCGAGTGCGGCCGAAGGATGAACTGCATTCACAAGGCGCCCCGCGCTGGTCGCCACGCGTACGACTACTACGTATGTCCTTCCGATGCCCCCGAAGATCGAGGTCGGCTTCAGCGATGTCCAGCGCGCAACGTGCGGCGCGATGATCTCGATGATGTGGTCTGGAAGGCGGTCGTCGCATGGCTCCAGCAACCCGAGATGCTTCAGCACGAGATCGAGACGTGGCGCACGAGTCAGCAAGGGGCAGCGCAGCGGACACGCGATCGTACTCGCCTTGAGAAGACAGAGAGGCAACTCGCGGCGCAAGTCGAGCGCCTCGTGGACGCGTACATGGCGGGCGCGATCACGGCTCCGGAGCTGAAGGCGAGGCGCGAACGGCTGGAAGCCAGCAAGCAGGCCACGCGCGCACGTATCGAGGAGCTCGCGGTGCAGGACCAGGATCAGGCTCGGCTCGATCGGCTGGCGGAGGACCTGGATGCGTTCGCTGCCACGTTACGCGTCGGGCTGGACAAGCTGGACTTCGCGGACCGGCAGCATATCGTCCGGCTCTTGATCGAGCGCGTCGTGGTGACGGGCAGCCAGATCAACATCGAGCATGCGATCCCCCTGTCCGGCCGGTTTAGCCAGTTGCGCCCATCGCATCAAGAGCCAGAAGGTCTCGACCGAGCAGCTGATGCTGCTATTCGCCGAGCTCGGGGCAGAGGCGCCGCAGGGAGCCGCTGGCGCGGCGCTCGCGTCGGAGCCCGGCGCCGAAGCTCCGCCGCAGCCGGAGCAGGGGCTGGTGCCGCAACCCCCTGAGCCGCCGAAGCCGCCGCGAGGACGACGTGGGCGCGCGCCGCTTCCCGAGCACCTGCCGCGCGAGACGCGCGTGGTGCCCGTCCCCGAGGCCGAGCGGACGTGCGCGCAGTGCGGCGCGGACAAGAAGTGCATCGGTCATCGTACGAGCGAAGTGCTCGAGTTCGTCCCTGCGCAGTTCAAGATCATCGAAGAGCAGCGGGAGAAGCTCGCCTGCCCGCGCTGCCCGGAGCAGGGCGTGACGACGGCGGAGAGCGAAAAGGTGATGGACCGAGGGCGTCCGGGACCGGGGCTGCTCGCCAGCATCATCGTCGAGAAGTTCGAGGACTCGATGCCGCTATACCGGCAGGCGCAGCAGTACGCTCGCTTCGGCGTTTCGCTCTCGCCGTCGACGCTGGGAGACTGGTCGAGCTTCGCGCTCGATGTGCTCGCTCCCGTGGCCGAGAGGATCGCGGAGCGGGTGCTTGACTCGTGCTACGTGCGCGCGGACGACACCGGGATGCGCGTGCTGGATCGGGACCATCCGGCTGGGGTGAACCGGGGTCATATCTGGGCCTTCGTCGGGGCGGAGCTCGTGGCGTTCCTGTACGCACCGGACTGGAAGGCCAAGCATCCAGCAGCGCTGCTGCAGGGCTTCACCGGCTATCTTCAAGGCGACGGCTACGCAGGCTACGGGGCGATGCTGCGCGGAGGCGACGGCGGTGAGATGATCGTGCCCGAAGAGCGCCGGCTCGGCTGTGGGATGCACATCCGCGCCAAGTTCGAGAAGGCGGCGAAGGGCGGCGATGCGCGAGCCGCGGTAGCCCTCTCGTACTTCAAGGCCATCTACCGCATCGAAGCGGCCTGCAAGACCGAGGAGCTGTCCGCCGAAGCGCGTCTGATGCGCCGGCAGGAGCTGTCGCTCCCCTTGGTCGACGAGCTCTACCAGTGGATCCACGAGCTGCATCTGCGGCTCGTACCGAGCACGCCGCTGTACATTGCGACTCAGTACGCCATCAACCAGGAAGCCGCGTGGCGGCTCTGCTTCACAGATGGACGCTTCGAGATAGATAACGGCGAGGTCGAGCGGCAGCTAAGACGTGTAGCGCTCGGAAGAAAGAACTATTTATTCGCGGGCTCCGACAAGGGCGCTCAGCGCCTTGCCATCGGCTATACGATCTTCGGCTCGTGCCGGATGCACGGAGTCAACCCGCTCGCCTGGGCGACAGACGTCATCGGCAAGTTGCAGGCGGGCTGGCCGCGCGAACGGCTGGACGAGCTGCTGCCCGACGCCTGGGCGAAGCCGTCGCGCGCTGCTCCGGCCGCCGGCGAAGCCAAGGCGACCTGAACAACGCGGGCCTCGGTCTGCGACGCGGGCGAAGACCGCCTCGTCGAGCGCCATCCCAGGACCGTCCGTGCCGTGGGCCGATGCCGCCCCGCGCCGTGGGCCGATGCCGCCCCCCGCCGAGCATCGTCGACCGCGGCGAGAGCCGCAAGGGGTCTGCCCATGGCGATGGGCGGGCGGTTACCGAACAACGTCTTCCGGATCAGGGCGGGGAAGAAGGGCCCGAAGAGCGCCGCCGTCGAGGTCGCGCCGGTCTCGCAGCCGCAGGACGTCGCGCCGGTCTCCCAACCGGCCGAGATCGCGCCGGCGAGCGAGCGGGCCGTGGAGGCCGCGAACGATACCGCCGTCGCGTCGGAGGTGGCCGTCGAGGGTAGCGGGGCCCAGACGAGCGAGAAGCCCACGGAGACCCCCTCGAAGGGCAGCGAGGCCGGGCAGCCTGCCGCAGGCACGGAGGGCAGCGAGGCCGGGCAGCCTGCCGCAGGCACGAAGGCGGGGAAGAAGGCCAAGGCCGCGAAGGCGCCCAAGGCCAAGAAGACGATCACCACGGCGACGGGCCATTGCCTCTGCGGCTGCGGCGCCCAGCTCGCCGCGAAGCGCCGGTTCGCCCTGGGGCATGACGCCAAGCTCCACTCGATCGTCCTTAAGGTCTTCCGCGGACAGGCGGACAAGAGCGCGCTCCCCGCGGCCTGCGCCGACAGCTCCAGCGCGACGGTGACCTACCTGCGCGGGGCTCCCTGGATGACTGACGAGATCCGCCAGGCGATCGGCCTCTGACGACCTCCGCCGCGGCCTGAGCCCCGGTGTCCCGCGGAAAGCGCGGGCCCGGGGATAGCGGCGTCGGAGGTTTCCAATGAAAAGGGCATTCGGTCAAGCGCTCGCTGCAGCGCGTATCGCAGCGGGTCTCACTCAGGAAGAACTCGGTCAGCTTCTGGACGTGGTTACGAGCTCCGTGTGGTACTGGGAGTCCGGGGTCATGACCCCGATCACCTCCCACTACGAGCAGCTGGTGAGCCTGTTCCCCGCCCTGAAGTCCGCTCCCCGCCCTGACTCGAAGGACAAGGTGAAGTCGGGACCCACGCCCGCGCCGAGGTCGGCGAGGAAGCCGCGGACCCGCTGGAAGCCGGCCGTCGTGGTGCCGATCCGGGAGGCGCCATGCGACTGCGCGGAGCTGCGCCTCTCGTGCGGCCTGTGCCGCCCCCTGCTGGCGAAGGCGGTGTGACCATGGACGGGCACGACAGCAACGGGGCGGGGAAGCCGACGACGGTCGACGACGAGATCACCATGGAGCTGGTCTACTCGTACGCTCGCCGGCAGGCCATCGAGGACGGCGTGCTCATCGACGTGAGCGCCACGGCTCGCGAGCTCGGCGTGAAGATCCCGGTCGCCGTGACGAGCGCCGTCTGGGAGCGCTACGTGAAGCTGACGGCAGCAGCGATCCGCGCAGGAAACGGCGAGGATGGCCGGCTCTGGGACATTCTGTGGATGTTCAGGTGGGCCGCCAACCGCGCCAGGGACCAGAGCGAGGTCCTCTTCGAGCTCCACGTGGTCACCGACTCCATCACGCCTTCCCGCGTGCAGCTCAAGGCCATCTGCGGGCCCGGTGACGACTGCGAGCCGGTCATCACCATTATGCTTCCCGAAGAAGACTGACACGCTCCTGTCCGCGGCAGCTTCGCAGAACGCCAGCCTTGCAGCAAAAGCAGCTCCGCAGCATTGGCGTGAGTTGTGCCTGCCTGATCGTGGCTGTTACAAGCCGCAATGGAAGTGCAGCCCGCGGTGATTGCCGTCACCCGGGCTGCGTGGCCGAACCCCGCTTGCACGAGGTCCGACAAATGGCACGTGTATCTCAAGCTCCGACTTGGGGCCAAGGAATCGATCCGTCCGCCGTTCGCCCCTGGTCACCCGCCGATCCAGGCAGCCCCAATAAGCCGGCCGGCCCGGCTGAGCCCGGGAGGGCCGGGTGAGCAAGAAGCGGAAGGGGGCCAAGCGCCCGCCTGCCGCGCCGCCGAAGCAGTCGCCGCCGAGACCGCCGCCGGTCCACGTCGAGCCCGAGGCGATCCTCGCCGAGAGCGGGATGCTGCGCGCCGTCTTGACGAACTGTGGCGTGCCCGCTGCCGACCTCGACGACGTGCTCCAGGAGGTCCTCATCGGCGCCCTGGTCGCCGTGCGGGAGGACCGCTACCGACCGGAGCCCGACCTGCATCCGAGGAGCGTCCTGCGGCGCTGGCTGGTCGGCATTGCCGTCCACCAGGCCTCGAAGTACCACGACAAGGCGTACCGCCGCCGGGAGGTGGCCTACGCGGATCCGCACCGCGTCGCCCATGAGCCCGCGCCGTCCCCCCACGGGCCCGTCGAAGCGCGCGATCTCCTGGCCCAGCTCCGGCTGCTCAGGCCCCGTGAGCGCATCATCCTCCTCTTGGTCGGCGAGGGCGAGCAGGTCTCCCAGGTGGCCCGCAGCCTCGGGGTGCCCGTCGAGACCGCGTTCTCGCGGCTCCGCCTCGGACGTAAACACCTCGCGCACGTGCTCAAGCGCTGGCGCCGTTTGCGGTAGACACCACCTTCCCGGCCAGATGGTTGAGGCGAGCTGGTGAGCGAGGTCGCCCGGAGCTTCGGGATGCTCATCGGGACCGCCTTCGGGCGGCTACGCCGGGGTCGCAGCGCCTGGCGGCCGTGCTCTAGGACCTGACCGACCTCGCCCGTTCGCAGGTGACCGAGTTCGTTCCACACGAGCTCGGTGCCGTCTTCGTGATAAGCCCCGTCGAGGAAGACCACGTGCAGAGGCTGATCGTGTTCCGGGTTCGCGGCATCGCCGTGCCGGACGCCGCACGCGAGCGCATCCTCGCCGAGAGGGACGCCGAGCGCCTGGAGCGCTGGCACGAGCGGGCTATCCTCGCCGCTTTCGTCGAAGACGTTCTCCACGAGCCGAGCTGACCTGGTGCCCCCAACTTCCTGAAACAGCTCTCGGTGGGTAGGAAGCGAGAGGGCGCTGCTGCTGGTCACGCCGTGCCCGGCCCGTCCTCCGCCGCGCTGCTGGAACAGGAGGACGGCGGAGAGTAGGGTTGAGATCCGGGCGCAGGAAGCGCAAGCTTGGCCACCGGGCAGACCGGGAGCGGACGGGACCAACATGGGGCAGGGCAGTCCCTGCTGGAGGCGATATGGAGTACGCGCTCGAAGGTTACGGGTTCTCTGTGGCAGGCCTGATGCGCGCTGAAGTCAAACGACGGGTTGGCCCGGACCCGCGCATAGACCTCCACCTCGATCCCATCTTGAGCAGGATGGATCGAGAGGCCGAGTTCGAGCCGAACCCGGCCGCGCTCTCGCGCAGGCTGTCGCTCTTCATGAGGATGGCCCTGTATCTACGGGAACTGCCCCCGGAGCTCGTGGAGATGGGGCGCTTCGATCTAGCGCCGCCGCCCGATCTCTTGGCGGCGCTTGATGGCCTTTGGCCTGCAGGCCCCCTCGGCGGTCGCGCGCTGCGGGTGGCGACCGCGACCAAGGCGGCCTTCGATGGCCTTCGGGAAAAGAGGCTCATGCTGCACCTGACCAATTGCTCGATCGAGCAAGACGAGCAGGCCGCCGAGCACCTGGTCCTGGGCGTGTATTCGCCGAGCCTCACCGAGACGATCAGGGTCGATGACACGGTCGCCGCCGGGGTGATGGTCGCGTTGCATGGAGATCCCGGCGGCGCCTACAGGCTCGAGGTGCTGCCCCGCATGTACCGCAAGGTGTGCCAGAACGGCATGGTGATCTACCGCGGTAAAGCCCGTAGCCATGAGGTTGAGCCTGAAGTGCTGGAGGACCAGTGGGCGCCTGACCGGCTCGTGGCCGCCATCAAACGCCAGATCACCGCCTGCCTCGACGAGCCGGCGTTCGCGGTCGAAGCGGCATCCTGCCAGCGGAGCGCATCGGAGCCTCTCGACCCCACGGGCGACTCGTTCGCGGTGCTGCTCAACGACAGGTTGCAGCCCACGCTGGCGCACGCGGTGCACCAGCGCTATCTGCTCCAGGCGGACTTCACGCGCTGGGGCTTGGTGAACGCGATCACGGCGGAGGCGCGGACCCTGCCGCACGCCGCCGCGCTCCACCTGGAGCGCCTCGGAGGGAGGCTCGCACGCACCGAGCTCAGCGTCGAGCGGTGGTCTGCCCCTGGCGGCTCGGAGCTCCTCGAGCACGAGAAGCCTCGGCGTGAGTAGATAGCGAGTTGAGCCATCGCCCCCCGACGTGGGTTGGCCTGCGGCCGCTCCGGCATGGGGGCGCCGCCACCCACATGTTCGACGACGCCTTCACCGACGGTGGCGAGATTTACAGTCGCGGCTTCTGGGACATGGCCGAGTACGAGCGCTTCGAGGCGCACGTCATGGGCGGCCCCTGAGCCGCCTTCAGCTTGCGCTCCACGGCGCCGGTGACGGGCGCGATCGCCTCGAGGGCCTCGAGCACCGCGGGCGCCTGCGATCCCGCCTGGCATGCTCGATCGTCGTGCGGCCCCTCGTCGCGTGGGGTCATCTCATGCCCGAAGGCCGCCGACGATTCTCAATCCTCGTCGTCTCGGAACTCGTCGTCTCGGAAGCGAAGATAGAATCGAACAAGCCCGTCCGGCGAATCGCGTTGCTTGGCCTCAAACCAGCGGGCGTGGTCGGCATACCAATTGGAATGCTTGTCGGGCTGCCGGAGATTACCTCTGGTGGATCTGTAGTTTTCCCACCATGGCGGTGGTGCCCACGGGTAGGCGCCTTATTTATCGAGGACTTCTGCGATCTTGATGAGGCATTCGTCAGCATCCCTGGCCTCGATTTCCTCTAGCATTGCCATAGCTGCTCCTCGTGTTCGCCTAGCTGGTGTTCGTCTCGCGTGGCTGACGCGACATGCTGACGGGGGTGATCGACACAGACATGGCCCCCTAGCTCTGCGAGGCCATCCGAGATGCCGTCCCGTGTCAAGAGGAGCATGCCTTTGGTGCCTCTGCCCCCGACAGGGGGGCGCCCGGTCGCCGCACTTCCGGCGAGCGGCTCCTGGGGCGTTCCGCTGTGGCTGTACGTAAGGTCCCCGGGATCCTGCCTGCCGCGAGGCTCTCTACGCGAGCGACGTCATGCTGCGGTCGTAGACCTTGGCGAGCGCCTCGGCGAGCTCCGCGTCGCTCGTGCTCGCGCGCGCGGCAGCCTCCAGGGCTTCCCGGACTCCGGGCGCGACAACTCCCCTGGCCGCCGAGAGCATGCGCCGGCAACCGGACTCATCAAGATACGTCCTGAGCGCCACGGCGGCGCCGCACCGCGCGGTGGGGGCGGCGCTCGGCGCCTCGACAATGCGCCACATCTGCTCGATGGCGAACTGCGAGCCACGATAGGGGTCGTGTGATACATTGCCGAGCTTCCGGAGCGCGACGAGCCAGGCTTCGACCGTCGTGTCGCGCCGGCAGAACGACGTCGCTCCGTCGCATGTAGCCGATTCAAACCTCGCGCGCGCATCACAGATCCTTTGCCACACCTCGGGCGTCCGGTGCCCGAGGGCCAGTTTGTAGATCTTTCCGGTTCCGAGCTTCAAGACAACGACGTGACGGCTTGTTGTCCCAGGTTCGTTCGCTTCATCGGCCATGTCCTTGCCGGCGAGCGCAATGGACGAGTAAGAGATGAATTGGATGAGCCTGTGACGGGCTTCCTGATCTATGCTCGCCACCTCGCTCAGGAGCAGGCCGTCGTCGCCCGCGTGGAGCCATGTGGTGCGAGGCGATGGGCTGGATGTGGCTCCCAGTGGGAGCAGGAGTAAGGCGAAGGCGAGCGTGCCGGTGAGCAGTACAGCCCCAGGATGATTGAGGAGTCCATACTCTCGGAGGATGTACTCGGCCACGCGGCCAAAGAGACAGACGCACAAGAGGGGCAAGAAGGCGGATGCGCAGCCATCATACGTCCGTGGGGCGGAGGGCTCGGACGGCGCCGGGGGCAGAATCGAAAGCCGGGGATTGACGGGCACCACCAAGGGCTCCTTCGCGTCGCGAAGCTCTCGACCTGCATCGCGCCCCGTCTGCGACATCTCTCCGGTCCTCGCTGGCCAACAAACAATCCCCATGGCCGCCTCCTCTGCAAGGCGAGCGGAGATACCGTCCCGTGTCAAGACGGGGCATGCGCTCGGCAGGGGGTCGCCGCCGGAAGGGCAGGGTGGCCGGCAGGGCAGGACCCCACCCGCCGCCTGCATCCCCCGCGCAGCGGCGTCCGCTCGCCTGGCTTCGAGCTTCGCCAGCACGCAGACTCGGACCCGGGATCCGTCCCGCCTGCCGGGTGCCCGCCGTGGAGCTCCGTCTCTGCGAGGCCATCCCTCTGCGAGGCCACTCTGCGAGGCCATCCGAGCCTCTGCCCCCGGCAGGGGGGCGCCCGGCCGGCCGTGCACCCGGCGAGCGGCTCCTGGGTCGTTCCGCTGTAGCTGTACATGGGCACGGGATCCCGCATTCCGCAGGCACGCAAAATACGCCTGCCACGAGGCATGTGAGCTCCGGCACAAGACCGGGACGATCGGCGCCAGAAACCGGCCTCATGAGCATGGTCCGATCGGCAGAACTGATCCCGACTAAATTTGTCAAGAATCCACGTTGAACGCAGGACTTCATGGAAATCTGTGAGATTTAGACGTAGCCAAGTACTAGGCCCACGTGTCGAGATAAGCGCTATCTCGTTCTACGCTCCCGAGCGTTGAGTCAAGGACGGACGCGCCCAAGGATGCGAAGAGATTGCCGGCAGCCGCGCGTTCCGCGGATGACTCCGCCATGCAGTTGCTCCCGTCATACGGACTCAAGGGGAGTTCGTTTAGCCCTTGCGACTGCGCTGGCGGCACTTTACGAAAGGTCTTGGTACGAGAGTCTCGACGGAACAGGCTGTCCGCTTCGTATCTGTTCCAATAATTTTAGGAGTATTGTGCATGAGGAAGAGATTTGTTGACCTCGGATTGAGCATATCTTTGCTAGCGTTGCTCTGTGCCGGCGCATCTGCGTGTGTAGGAGCGACGGAAGGCGAGGAGTACGATGAGCAGACCGGGCAAGCGGAATCGGAGCTGAGTTATGTCGCTGAGATCGTGGGAGCACGAGCGGTCTTTGATTCGCATGGCGAACGAATGCTCGTTACCGATACCAGGTCCGATGGCCACTCGGCCGTGAGTGAGATTCGGCGCTGGAATCACTTTTGTTGGGCATCGGGCGGCTACGGAACCAGTCAGCAATGTAACTACGATCTTCCCGAGGGTCAGCTAATCGAGTTTCGTGCCTGTGTAGCCGACAGAGGGAATCCTTTCCTGTCCTGTTCACCATGGGTCACGGCCAACACCGCGGATTGATCGCCGTCCTTGCGATAGCGGTTACGTCCTCCCAGCTAGACCGAAAGTGCGCGGTATCGGGATTTCTGCGTCGGAGGCCGACGTGCTACCCATCGGGAGAGGGAACCTTTCGGTTGCGACAATGATGGTCGGCCCATAACGCTGCCGAGTCTGCCGGAGTACTCTGATGCGCTAAGGGGGTGCGGAGGGACCGGCCCTTCGCGCTCGGGTACCCGTCCCGTGCATAGAACCAGCCAAGTCAGCTCGCTCGGCTCCGGGCTGCGCCAGCAGGGCGTGCGCCTGCACGCGAGTACGCGGATGCGGATCCGGGATCCGCCCCGCCGGCCAGCTGCCCGCCGTGGAGCTCCGTGGAGCCCCGTACCCTGGCGTCACCTGCCCGCGCCCGCTTCCAGTGGCCCCGCCTACATCCAGCCGCGCAGCGATCCACCCCTGCTGAAATTTATCAGGTCACACGCAGGGCACACGCAAAAAAAAAGACACGGCTCTCGCCGTGTCTTCTGAGTGGAGGCGCCGGGAATCGAACCCGGGTCCGCAAGGCATCCAGTCTACCTTCGTTCACGTGCGTAGTCGCCATGCGCCGGCGACGGCGTTCGCGGATTCGGCCGCGACCTATCCCTCACTGAATCTCGGCCACGCTATCGAGGGCACCCTCGCGCGGCCCAGCCCTGTGGTTGACACCCTTAGAGTACCAGGACGATCTCCTCCTCGGATGGCTTAGCGGTTCTTAGGCCGCAACAGCGTATGCGTTGTCGTTCGCACTTGTAACGTCCCGCTTGATAGGCGGAGCAGGAGCCGCCAGCACGCAGACAGACCTTCAGTCCCCACGTCGAAGCCGATCGCCCCCTCGTGGTTCCCTCAAGCGGACTGAATATTGCTAGCAACCGCGCTGCCGTCAACCCTCCGCGCCGCGATTGTTTCGCTGCTGCCTCCGTTCCCCCGGCCTCAGCCCACGCCGCCCTGCGTCGACCCCGCTCGCGTCGCCTCGTCCCCGGCTCCGTCCGGGCGCTGGTCGCGCGCGCTCCGTTCTCGTGGTCGCTCGCTCTAGATCGTCCCCTGACGCCGGCCGCGCCCCTCTGTTTCCCGCTCCACGCCCAGCCCGCGCCCAGCCCGCGCCCAGCCCGCGCCCAGCCGCTCCCCCGCCGCGCCCAGCCGCTCCCGCTGCCCATCTTTATCCCCGCCCCCTCTCTCTCCGCACGCCCTCGCTTGCCTCCGCCTCCGCCTCCGCCGTTTCCGTCGCCCCCGTCCCCTCGGTCCTGCTGGCCTCGTCAGCCTGCCGCTACCCTCGACGGCTCCTCCTGGCTCGGCTAAGAAGCCCGCGAAAGAGAAAAGGAGACGGGCAAATTATGGCGAGGATGGTCCAGTGCGTGAAGCTTGGCCGCGAGGCGGAGGGCCTGGAGAAGCCACCGCTCAAGGGCGAGGTGGGCAAGCGGATCTTCGATAACGTCTCGAAGGAGGCGTGGCGGCTGTGGCTCGAGCACTCGAAGATGCTCATCAACGAGTACCGCCTCGACCTCATCTCCGAGTCCGGCCAGCGGATCTGGATGACCGAGCTCGACAAGTTCTTCTTCAGCGGCGGCACCGAGGCCGCGCAGCTCCCGCCCGACTACGTGGCGCCCAAGGACAAGCAGGAGTAGCCGACCACCGTCGGCCCTTCTGGCCTGTCCGCCGACTGCCCCGTCCGCCGGCTACCCCGTCCACGGCTGCGCTCCCGAGCCCTCTCCGGCGCCGGCAGCGCAGCCTTCTTACGGAAGCGGCCCCGGCGCCGGCAGCGTCCCTCCGCCGCGCACGTACTCGATCAGCGCCGCCCCCATCTGCTTGTCGACCTTCTCGCACTTCGCGCTGACCGCCCCCATCGTCGCCCCTTTGCACTCCTTCCGCCGCTCGGCGACCAGCTTGCCGACCTTCTCGTCAGCCTGGAACGCCTCGCGCGTCTTCTGGTCCAGGCTCTTCCACGGGATCGGCGCGAACTTCGGCTTCGGGGGCACGTGCAGCCGGACCTCCTCCGTCATCAGCGACGCGCACGTCCCGTCCCATCGCAGCACGTCGTAGCCGCCGCCGGCGCCGCTCACGACCATGCCGCCCGTGTCCGCCACGCGGCGATAGAGGATCAGCACCTCCTCGTCGAACAGCAGCTTGTCGTTCGAGGACGACCCGCCGGAAGCGTTCCACGCCTCGGTGTCGCGCGTGAGGTACCCGCGCGTGAACGGCGTCCCCTTGGCGAACAGGCTGAGCGCCACGTCCGGATGGAACCCGCTGCAGAGCCGCTTCACGAACGCCGGCGGCGGCAAACACATGCCGTCGCGCTCCTCGCACGTCGTCGGGACCTGCCGCGCCGCGTCCGACGCCGCGTCCTCCTCCTTCTTCTCGCCCCCTCCCTCCGCCTTCTCGCCGCCCGACTCCGCCGGAGGCGCCCCGGCGGCGGCCTCCGTCGCCTCGGGATCCGGCTCCGCCGGCGGCGACGACGCGCCGCCGCAAGCGACCAGGGACACCATCACAACAAGTGCAAAAGAGCTCTGGACAGATCGCATGGCCCACGACCGTACCGGAGCCAGCACGCCGCTCCGCATGGAAAAACACCACCAGCGCCGCGACGCACCGCGCTAAGTAAGCTCGCTGCTGCAACTTTCTGACAGCGCTTGACATCAGACATCCCTCGGCAGAACCTGCGCTGATTCCGGCAGGAGGTGGGTCGTGCTGGACCTTTCTTCGTCATCGTCCTCCTCATCGTCATCACGCATCGGCGGTTCACGTGGGAAGAAGTCGCACAGCGGCGCTCCTGCAGCAGATCCCGTGTCCCGGGTGTCGGTAAATAGCGCAGGGGGTGTGATGGGCGCCTGTGCGCTGCTCGCCGCCTCGGCGCTGCTCGCCGGGTGCGGCGCCGCGGAGGAGCAGCTCGATCCGTGGGGCACGGGCGACGTGATCACGGGCGCGGGCGGCAGCTCCGCCTCGGGCGTGTGGACGGGGGCTCCGGGGTCCTCGGACGGCTCGGGCAGCGGCGGCGGCGGCTGGCCTTCCGGGAAGCTCGGGCCGCCGTATCCCATCGTGCTCGCTCACGGCTTCTTCGGCTTCGAGGACTTCGCGGGCGCGGGGTACAACTCCTATTTCTACAACGTCAAATACACCCTCGCCGAGGGCGGGGAGGTCGTCTACACCCCCGCCGTCGACCCGTTCAACAGCTCCACGCACCGCGGGGCCCAGCTGCTCGCGCGGATCGAGGAGATCCTCGCCGTGACGGGGCACGAGAAGGTGAACCTCATCGCCCACTCGCAGGGGGGCCTCGACGCGCGCGTCGTCGCGCACGAGCGGCCCGATCTCGTCGCCTCCGTCGTCACCGTCGCGACGCCCCACCAGGGCTCGATGATCGCCGACATCGCGCTCCAGCTCGTCGCGCACGACAGCCTGCAGGACGTGCTCGACGACCTGCTCAACGCGATCGGCGCGCCGCTCTACGATCAGATCGGCAACGAGACGAGCGTGTTCGCGTCGCTCGAGCAGTTCTCGTCGCCGGGCATCGCGGAGTTCAACGCGCGGTACACCGACGCGCCCGGGGTGTTCTACGCCTCCTTCGGCGGCCGCACCGACCGCGCCGCCGGAGGCAGCGACTGCAAGACGATCGACACGGTGCCCTTCGTCGCGCAGTTCGACGAGGGCTTCGACCCGGTGCACCCGCTGCTCTCGCTCACCGAGACCATCCTCGACGGCGGCTTCGGCGAGTCGATCCCGAACGACGGGATGGTGCGCGCGCGGGACACGCGGTGGGGGCGCTTCTGGGGCTGCCTGCCGGCCGACCACTTCGACGAGATCGGCCAGCTCTTCGGGCAGAGCCCGGGCGAGGGGAACACCTGGCTCTATATCGACTTCTATCGCTCCGTGATCGAGCGGCTCCGGCAAGAAGGGCTCTGACGCGCCCCCGGGCTCGTCCGGCGCCCCCGTCGCAGAAATCCGTCCCCGCGCGGCATCCCGTCCAGTACCATCCCCCGCCGATGCTCAAGGCGCCGCCCTCCTGCGCGCTCCCGCTGCTCCCGCTGCTCCCGCTGCTCGCCCTGCTCGGCGCGGCCTGCAGCGACGGCGTGCGCCGGTTCCCCCTCCGCGACCCCCTCTGGCGCGACGCCGATCTCACCCCCGTCTCCGTGCCCTGCAAGCCGGACCCCGAGGCGCCGAAAGACGACCCGCAGCACCGCCTCTGCACGCCCGAGCCGTACGTGTCGTCGTTCGCGTGGGACGCCGCCAACAACACCATGTTCCGGCCGGTGTCGCAGTTCTTTGCGGTCAACCCAGGTGGGGAGTCGGTCAACGTCAACAGCGTCGACGAGGTGCCGGACTCGAGCTGGTTCACGAACCGGATCGGGAAGAAGCCGATGTCCGCGGAGGAGCTCGTCCGCGGGCCGTGCGGCGACAAGACGCTGGACCCCGAGGCGCCGGACGGGTCCTGGGTCATCGACATGGGCAAGCCGAACGGCGCGAACCCCGGCTTCCGGGTCAACGTCGAGGGCGTCGGCAAGTTCATGCTCAAGGCGGACCCCGCGGAGCAGCCCGAGCGGGCGACCGGGGCGACCTCGATCGCGGCGCGCTTCTACCACGCCGCCGGCTTCTGGGCGCCGTGCGACTCCGTCGTTTACCTCAGGCCGTCGGTCCTCAAGCTCTCGCCGGGGCTCAAGGTGACCGACAACAGCGGCATCTCCCGGCCCTTCGACCAGGCGGCGCTCGACGCGCTGCTCGCCAAGGCCTCGCGGCGCGGCGACCGCGTCCGCATGGTCGCCTCGCGCTGGCTCCCGGGCCGCGCCATCGGCCCCTTCCAGTACGAGGGCACCCGGGACGACGACCCGAACGACGTCATCCCGCACCAGGACCGGCGCGACCTGCGCGGCGGGCGCCTGCTCGCCGCGTGGCTCAACCACTTCGACTCGCGCGAGCAGAACTCGATGGACGTCTGGCTCGCCGAGGACGAGGACGACAAGGACTCCTCGCCAGGCCACGTGCGCCACTACTACATCGATCTCGGCGACTGCTTCGGCAGCGAGTGGGAGTGGGAGGAGATCTCGAGGCGCCTCGGACACGCCTACTACTTCGACGCCGAGTACGCGCTCCTCGACTTCGTCACCTTCGGCGTGGTCGAGCGGCCCTGGGACCGCGCGGCCCGCGACCCGCAGGGCGACATCTTCGGCTTCTTCAGCGACCGCGACTTCCGGCCGGAGCTCTGGCGCGGCGGCTACCCCAACCCGGCCTTCATGCGGATGACCGAGCTCGATGGCGCCTGGGCCGCCCGGACCCTCGCGCGCTTCACGCCGGAGCTCGTCGAGGCCGCGGTGCGGGCCGGCGATTTCACCGCGCCGCGCCACACCACCTTCCTCGTCGACAAGCTCCTCCAGCGGCACCGCGCGATCATGGCGCGTTATCTCACCCGCCTGTCGCCGATCGCCGACGTCGCCCTGGCCGCGCCGGCGGAGCTGTGCGGCGTCGACCTCGCGCGGCGCACCGGCGTCGCCCGCGCGCAGGACCTCCGTTACACCGCCGCGATCTACGCCGGCGAGGCGCTCTCCCCGCGCCCCGGACCCGCCGTGCGTCCCTCGCCGGACGGCCGCGTCTGCGTCTCGCTCCCGCACATCGCCGCGGACGCCGGCGCGCCCGACGACGCGCCCTCGCGTTACGTCATCGTCGACCTCCTGAACGGCCACGCCCCCGGCCCCCTGCGCGCCCATCTCTACGACCTCGGCCCCCGCCGCGGCTACAAGCTCGTCGGCCTCGAGCGCCCCGACGACCCGTCCCCGCCCAACTGAGTCCCGCCCCGCTCCGCGCCGCCGAGCGGCGGTCACCCGCACAGGAGACGGGCCCAGATCGGCGTTTTCGGCGCGCAAGCGCACTCCTGTGCGCTGAGCACCGAAAACGTCGAGATGGGCCCGTATCCGAAGCGGGTGACCGCCGCTCGCTCAGAAGCCGCGGCTGGCGCCGATCATGAGGCGCAGCTCTTCGAGGCCGGCTCCCTGCTCGAAGGTCTCGGTCGCCGAGCCGACCAGGAGGTCGAAGGAGTGGTCGCGCGAGCTGCTCGCGCGGAAGCCGACCACGAACGACAGGCGCATCAGGTCGAGCTCGACGTCGCGGAGGTGCTCGCCGAACACGTTGCCGACGGCGACCTGCGTCGTGCCGTCGAGGAACGCCCAGATCGGCCAGCGGTACGCCAGCGTCGCGGCCGCGGCGCTCCGCCCGTGCAGGCGCCCCTCGCGGAAACCCCGCAGCGGCGCGTCGCCGCCGAGCACGGCGAGCTCGGTGAACGGGACCTCCGCGGCGCCGAGCGGATCGGCGAACGCCGCCGTGAGGGTCAGGCTCACGATCCGGTCGTGCCCGGTGACGTCGACGAACCCGCCCAGCGAGCCGCCGTAACGGGCCCACCGGCTCTCCAGCGGACGCTTGAGATCGGAGGCGTGCTCCCCGAACACCTCCAGCCGGACGCCGTGCCCCGGCGCCGGGCGGGGCCGTCGCGAGTCGAGCGCGAGCCGGCCCCCGAGCCGGTAGGCCGTGTACCCCGTGTCGAACGAGGGCGGCAACGGATAACGGCCGTTCGCGACCCGCCATGAGACCGTCGGCTCACAGCAGATGTCGTCGAACACGACGTCCTTCACACCGGTATACGACTCGACGAAGCTGAACGTGCCGAAATCCGCGTGGAACGTCGCCCCCGCCTCGAGGTTGCGGGCGCCGTAGCGGGCAGAGTCGCGATCCAGCGATCTCGGCCCGATCCCGGAAAACAGCCAGTCGGGCCGCGTGCCGGCCTCCGCGCGGAGCTTCACGTGCGCGCGCTCGTCCACCGGGATGCGATCGGCGACCGTGAGCCTCAGCCAGTCGACGCCGCCCGTGGCGCCATGCACGCGGAGCTCGTTGCCGCGGAAGAGGAAATCATCATAGAAGAAGTACACTCCGACGCTCGCGCGAAAGCCGAAGTCGAAGAGCGCCGTCGGGATGACGCCAATCCCGTTGTTCTCGCCGAAGGTGAAGATGTCCTTCAGATCCTGGATCCACTCGCCCCGCTCCGCCTTGATGGTGAGATAACCGAGCGGCCGCCGGAGCACGTACTCGTGGACGACATAGGCCGGGAAGAACACGACGCGCGGCACCCAGAGCAGCGCGTCACCGGCGGTCTTCGGCGCCTCCGCGCGACCGTCGTAGTCCGGCAAAGGGCGCCTGGGGCTCGGCGGCTGGTCCCGTGACGCCGCAGCGGGAGGGCGCGCCGGCGCCGGCGCCGCGACGGGAGGAGCGGCCGCCGGCGAAGGCGCCGCGGCCTGCGGCACCGCTGCTGCCGGCGCCGCCGAGGGCGCCGCGGCCGGCGCAGGCGTGTCCACCGCAGGCGGGCGCGGCGCCCTGGGCGCGGCACCCGGAGCGCCGGCCGCGGGCTGCGGCGCGGCCAGCGCGTCGGCGGACAGCAGCAGGGAGCAGCCCGCGAGCCAGGCCGCGCGCCGCCGGAAGAACGTGCCAAGCGCGCGCCTCGATCCCTTCTCGTTCGTGCCCAATCCGCCTCGTCTCCCGCACGCCACCACGCCGCGGCGCGCGAGCATAGCGGAGTTCCCGACCCAGGCGGCTTTTGTCTGCGCGGCGCCGGCGCGCACGCGCGCGCGCCGACGCACGCGCGGCCGCCTCTCCGCGCCTCTCCGAGCGGCGACGCGGCCGTCGACCAGCGCGAACCCGTGTGCGCGGCTTCACACCACGAGGCGCCCCGAGGGAGGTTGCCGGCCGCGAGCAGGCCCGATAGCCTCCCGCGCTCGGGCATCGGTCCTGATCCGGTGCCGCCTGATCGGCGGTCTTCCCGGGATGGAGCGGCGCGTGGCGAGCACAGGTGAGAACGAGACCGCGGCGCGAGGGCCGCTCCACAGGCTGCTGTCGATCTTCGCCGAGGTGAGGCCGCGCGAGGCCTTCAGCGTCCTCGTCCTCACGCTGAACGTCTTCCTGCTGCTCACCGGGTATTATCTCCTCAAGGTCGTGCGCGAGCCGCTGATCCTGGCGGGCGGCGGACTCGAGATCGGCGGCCATCGGCTCGACCTCGACGGCCCCGAGGTGAAGGCCTACGCGTCGGCAGGCCAGGCGCTGCTGCTCGTCGGCGTGGTCCGCGCCTACGGCGCGATGGCCCGGCGCTTCGGGCGCATGCAGCTCACGACCGCGCTGACGCTCTTCTTCGCGGGGAACCTGGTCCTCTTCTTCTTCCTCGCGCGCCTCGGCGTCCCCCTCGGGGTGCCCTTCTACCTCTGGGTGGGCTGCTTCAACCTCACGGTGATCGCCCAGTTCTGGTCGTTCGCCAACGACGTTTACACGCCGGAGCAGGGCAAACGGCTCTTCGCGATCGTCGGTATCGGCAGCTCGCTCGGCGCCATGCTCGGCGCGCAGATCGCGAAGCGCGTCTACGTGCCTATCGGGCCCTACAACATGATGCTGCTCGCGGCGGGCGTGCTGCTCGTCTGCCTCTGGCTCACCCGCCTCGTCCACCGCCACGAGCTCGCGCGCGCGGGCGCGGGCGCGGGCGCCGCCGCGGCCAAGGCCGACGCGCCGCCCGGCGGCGCCGCCGGGGGCTTCGGCCTGATCGCCCGCGACCGGTATCTCCTGCTCATCGCCGGCCTCACGCTCGTCCTCAACTGGGTCAACTCGACCGGCGAGTACATCCTCGATCGCACCCTGATCGAGTCCGCCACCAGCGCGCTCACCCCGGCCGGCGGCGGCCCAGGCGAGCCGGCGCCCGCGCCCGCCGCCGCGAGCGGCGCGGCGCCGGGCGCGCCGCTCGCGGCGGGCGCGCCGGTCTACCTCGTCGATCCCGGGGCGTCGCGCCTGCTCGAGGGGAAGATCGCCGCCGAAAGGGGCGGCGCGTTCGACGTCGAGGCAGGCGGCAAGATCGTCGAGAACGCGGAGAAGGGGCTCGTCCACCCGCGCACCGAGGCGGGGAAGAAGGCCGCCCTCGGCGCCGTCATCGGCACGTTCAAGGGAGACTTCTTCTACTGGGTGAACACCTTCGGCGTCCTCCTCCAGCTCTTCCTGGTCTCCCGCATCTTCAAGTACCTCGGCGTGCGGTTCGCCCTGTTCATCCTCCCGAGCATCGCCCTGCTCGGCTATGCGTCCCTCGCCGTGCTGCCGGTGCTCGCCGTCGTGCGCGTCGCGAAGGTCGCCGAGAACAGCACCGACTACTCCGTCCAGAACACGGCCCGCCAGGCGCTCTTCCTGCCGGTCGGCCGCGACGCCAAGTACAGCGCCAAGGCGGCCATCGACACCTTCGTCGTCCGCGCGGGCGACGTGCTCGCCGCCGCCGTCGTGATCGCCGGCAACCTGCTCGCGCTCTCCACCCGCCACTTCGCGATGATCAACCTCGCGCTCGCGGTGGTCTGGCTCGGCGTCGTCGTCGGCATCGCCCGCGAGCACCGGCGCCGGACGGAGGACGAGCCGGAGGTCGACGCGCTGAAGGCCGCGTGACGTCAGGGCCGGGCCGGGTCCGCCTTCCAGGCCTCGTAGGCCTCCATCAGCGCGAGGTAGAGCCACCGGCCGATGACCTCGGCCCCCGCGCCCGACGGGTGCGCCAGATCGGCGCCGCCGAGCCCCCGCTGCACCCAGACGCCCATCGAGCCCGGGCCGCCCATCGCGCCGAACGTGTCGAAGTAGCCGCAGCCGACCTGAGCGGCCACCCGGCGCTGGATCGCCGAGAGCTTCGGGATCACCGGGCGGCTCCGGTAGCCCTCGCCCTTCTTGTCCGCGCGGTCCATCGGGCCGACGAGCAGGCACGACGACCCCGGCAGCGCCGCCTTCACCTGGTCGAGCACCGCCTTCATCGTCGACTCGACCTGATCGAGCGGGAACAGCTCGCCGTCCTCGCTCTCGTTCATGCCGTACTGGAACACCGTGAGCGCCGGGCTCCGGGCGCGCAGCTGCTCGGCGAAGTGCGCGTCGTCGCTCTTGTCCAGGAAGCGGATGCGGCAACCCTGGATGCCGATCGCGTCGAGCACCACCCCCGGCGTGTCCCGCTCCATCCAGACGCCGAACGCCCGCACCCCCGGGCCCTGCGCGCGCACCTCGAGCTCGTGCGGCCCGTCGGGGACCTCGTACGTCGCGATCGCCGAGGCGGCTTCGGCCGCCTGCGTGTCGAGCGTCTCGCGGATCTCGCCGTCGATCCTGATCTCCATCCGGCCGCCCTCGGGGTGCCTCAGGTAGTCGACGGCGAAGCGCGAGACGGCGCGGCCGAAGCTGCCGGTCTTCGCCGTCGCGAAGCGCGAGAACACCCCCGCGCCCTGCGCCCGGAACGAGACGCCGCCGAGGCCGTAGAGCCCGTCCTTCGCGAAGGGCCCCACGACGCGGCTCACCTGCCAGCCGGGACCGGCCAAGCGCACGACATCGTTGTGGAAATAGCCCGGCCAGGCGTTGGCCATCAGCATGAACCCGTGGCCCGCGTCGCCGAACCGCTTCTGCAGCCGGCGCCGCAGCGTCGAGGTGACCCAGTCGCCCGCGACGATCGAGTCGCCGAAGTAGCTGATGCGCGCGATCGACCCCGGCTCCTTGCGCTCCACCGCGGCGAGCGCCCGGAAGAACGGCGCCATCGCGCGGCCGCTCGGGTCCTCGATCGAGCGCGGCGGCTTGCCCTCCGACGCGACCGCGGCCGGCGCGAGCTCGGCGGCCGCGGGCGGCAGCGCGACCTCCTCCGGCTGGCGCAGCTCCGCCTGCTCGGTGGTCTCCACCACGAGCGCCGTCTCCCCGACCGACGCCGCCGGCGCCGGCGGCGCGACCACGACGAGCCCCTCGCCCTCGGGCAGCGGCGTGAGCAGCTGCAGCCGCCGCAGGCTCGGGTGCACGTAGGGCACCAGCACGAGCAACGCGAGCGTCGCCATCGCCCGCGCGGCGGACGAGGTGAGCCCGTTGCGCGGCGGCGAGTTGGTTGGCCCGCCGCGCCCCTCGCGCCCGTCGCCGGCGCCCGCCGCGGGAGGAACGTCGCGCCCGCTCGCGGCGCGCGGCTCGTGGCCGTCGTGGGGGCTGCTCGTGGAGGTCATCGTCGCGCGCGGCTCAGGAAGCGCCGCTCCAGGTGCCACGCCCGCTCAGGGCTGGCGTTTCTCCAGCTTGTCCAGCGCCGCGCTCGCCCTGTCGCGGCAGCTCGCGTCGCCCTGGTGGATGCAGATCGCGCGCAGCAGCTTGATCTCGCTGGCCGACGCTTTCCCGCCCCATACTTTCGGCTCGAGCTGCTTTCGCTGTGCCGGGTACGAGCTCGCATCCAGCGGAGAGAGCGGTGAGCTCGACGGCGCCGCGCCCGTCTCCGTCGGCTTGGGCGGCGTCGGGGGCGCCGGGGCCGGCGCCGGGGGCGAGAAGAACACGGACGTGTTGTCCGGCGTGGGCGGCGGCTCCGGCGCGTCGGGGTCGATCTGCCGCCGCATCTCGGCCACCTTCACGCGGAGCGCCGTCGGCACGCTCGTCGTCTTGGCGATCTCGTTGAGCAGCGCGAGCTTCTCGACGTCGGTCCCGGCCCGCTCGACCTGCTGGAACATCCCCTCGGCCCAGCGCTCCTCGATCTGCTTCTCGACGTCCTTGAACTGCTGCGTCTCCCGCAGCGTCGACGCCTCGGGGATCTCCTGGAGCCGCCTGTGCGCGGCGTCGACGTCGCCGGCCTGGAAGCGCTCCTGCGCCGCCGCGAGCACGTCCGCGTCGCGGCGCGCCGACTCGGGGGTGACCGGCAGCGCCTCCGGCGCGGTCGCCGGCGCGCCCGAGCGGAGGCGGGTGACCGCGACCGCCCCGATGGCGACGATCACGAAGGCCGCGAGGAGGATCCCCATCGCCTTGCTCGCGCCGCCGAGCGACCCGGACGACGGCCGCACGGCGGGGGCCACGCTCCCGTACGAGCCCGGCGCCCCGGAGAGGCTCGGCATGCCGTCCGGCCCCGCGCGGAAGATCTTGCCCGCGGCCACGAAGCGGAGCCGCACGTCGCCGAGCTCCAGCGCGTCGCCCGCCTCGAGCAGGCCTCGCTTGAGCTCGACGCCGTTGATGCGCACGCCGTTCGCGCTCTGCTTGTCGACGACCTCGTAGCGGCCGTTGCCCAGGCTGATGAGCTCCGCGTGCAGCCGGCTCACGGAGCTGTGGTTGATCGAGATCGTCGCGTCCTCGGAGCGACCGATCGTGAAGCGCTCGCCCTCGAGCGCGAACTCCGCCCCGGGGGTCGGGCCGACCACCATCACGAGCCGGTTCGGGCGGGTGTGGAGCGGCAGGTGCGACGTGCCGCGGGCGCCGGGCGGCGGCGTGGGGCTCGTGACGGCCGACGAGAGCGCCTCGTCGACGAGCTCGATCCGGTAGTCGCCGAGCTGCACGAGATCGCCGTGGCGCAGGTGCTGCTCGCCGCTCACGCGCGCGCCGTTGACGTACGTGCCGTTGTAGCTGTCGAGATCCCGGATGACCCAGCCCTGGCCGTTCTTGACCAGCGTCGCGTGGCGCCGGGAGACGTTGCGATCGGTCAGCCGGATCGAGTTCGATTCACCGCGCCCGAGCGCGTACTCTTCATGGGCGAGGGGGAGCCCCGTCTGTTTCCCCTCGTCGTCCTCGATCGTCAGCTTCCACATAGCGGGTTCGGGGCATTCAGGCAGAGCCGGGCTCGCCCCGCGAGCCCCCATGTGGACTCCGAGGCGTCCACTGCTCGCCGTACGAGCCTCCTCGTAGACGAGGCGGGACTACTTTAGCGAGTCCGCGTCGGGGAAGGCAACGACGGCGCGCCGGGGCGCCGAGCAAGGCACCAGGCGGGCCAACCCTCCAGCCTGCCAGCCCGACAACCTCGGCGCGTGCGCGCCGGACGCCTCCTCTGGAAGCGCCTGCCGGCGCGACAACCTCGGCGCGCGCCCCGGCCGCGCCCGCCCGGGCAGCCCATCCGGAAGCCGGGACGGCGTTGCGCCGTGGTCGCTCGGCGCCGCACGACCGTGGCGGCTTGCCGCCCCGGCGCGGCGAGCCGTCCCGGCCGGCGCCTTTGCCGCCGGGGCGTCTCGCCGCCGCCTAATGGCCCCCCACCGGCCGGAACGGGTGCAGGAACGCCGAGAGCGCGCCCGGGTTCCGGGTCTGCAGCCACAGCCGTCCGTGCCCCTGGAATTCGCAGACGAGCCCCTCGCCGGACAGGAACAGCCCCTTCAGCCCGGAGAGCTTGCGCACCTGGTACCGCAGCCCCTCGGTGAACGCGAGCAGGTGCGTGTTGTCGCAGAGGTAACCCGGGTGCTCGCGGCCGACGTCGACCGCGTGGATGCCGCCGTAGCTCGAGAACCAGACGAGGCCGTCGCCGTACGCCCGGAGCAGGGACAGGCCGCCGGCGAAGAAGCCCTTGGCCCCCTGCCACTTGGTGTCGAGCCCGATGCCGGGGGTCGAGGCGAGGTAGGCGCCCGACTGGAGGAAGACCTCCATCCCGGCGCGCAGGGTGAGGCGCTCGATCGCCCCCTCGGCGGCCGGGGCGAGCTGAATCGACTGCATGGGCGCCGTGGCGGTGAACGTGTTCTGAAAGAGGCTCTCTCCCGCCGTCAACCTGCGTTTGAGCGCGCTGGCGAGCCCGCCCTGCAGACTCGTCTTCATGTCGATCGCCGCGTCGCGCGCGACCATGGCGCCGCTCTCCGCGATGATCTGCTCTCCGGCGCGCTCGAAGGTCACGTGGAGGACGCCGAACTCGGGGTTGTGTCGGATCTCGTCGCGCACGTCGTCCCTGGATCTCCTAAGGTTGCCGCGGCGCGAGCCGCGCGCCGACGGTCGCGCCGTACCTCGAGGCGTTGCGCGACTGGACCCACAGGCTGCCGCGCCCCTCCACGTGGCACACGAGGCCCTCGCCCGAGAGCCACGTGCCGAGCCACGTCGAGGTGTTCTTGCCGATCCGGCACGAGAGCGTCGACTCCCACGCTGCGATGTGGCCCGTGTCGACGACCACGTGGCCGTCCACCCGGATCTCCTCGAGCGCGCCGAAGGCGCCGAGGATCATCTGGCCCTGCCCCGCCGTCTCCAGGGCGAAGAGCCCCGCTCCCGAGAAGAAGCCGCGCAGCCCGCCCGAGCGGGTCTTCACCTCGACCTCGGGGCTCGAGGCGACATAGGCGCTGCTCTGCGCGCACCATTGTCTGTCGCCCACCTCGAGCACGACCATGTCCCCGGGGAGCGGCGGCGCGAACAGCACCTCTCCAGGCCCCCCCTCCGCGGTGAACGTGTTCCGGAAGAACGACTCCCCGGCGATCATCCGCTTGAGGCCCGACATCAGGCCGCCCGACTGCGTCTCCACGCGCACGTTGGTCGACATGCCCACGAGCGCGCCGCTCTCGGCGATCACCCGCTCGCCCGGGTCGAGCCGGCACTGCGCGAGGGCGTGGGAGGGACGGTGGAGGAGGTTCACGTGCATCGGGCGTACGTCGCTCGTTCAGGTCGCTCGTTCAGGGCGGGAGCAGCGGCGCGAGCCAGCCCACGAGCGAGCCCGCGCTGCGCGACTGGATCAGCACGCGGCCGCGGCCGGTGAACTCGCACACGACGCCTTCGCCGGAGACCATGAGCCCCATCAGCCCGCCGCCGGGGCTCCTGATCGCGAGCGAGAGGGACGCGTCGAACCCGACGAGGTGCCCGCTGTCCACGACGAGCGACCCGTCGCAGGAGAGCTCGTCGATGGCGCCGTAGCTCGAGATCCAGAGGTCCCCGGCGCCGGAGGCCTCGATGAAGAACGTGCCCTCCCGCGCGAGGACGGCGCGCAGCCCACCCCAGCGCACCTTGACGTCGATGTCGCCCGCGCTCGCGAGGTACGAGCCCGTGCTGAAGAGCATGCTCTCGCCCTGGAGGGGGATGTGCTTGACGCGGCCGCTGAGCGGCGGGGCGAGCCACACCCACCCGCCCTCGGGCGCGGAGATGTGGTTCACGAAGAACGTCTCGCCGCCCGCGAGCTTCCGGAGCAGCGCGACGAACAGCGCCTTGAGCCGGCCGAGGAACCCGGCCCCGCGGCCCGCGTTGAGCCTGACCTCCGTCCGCAGGTGCGGCGACCGCGCGACCATCGCGCCCGCCTCGGCGACCAGCGCCTCGCCCGGATCGAGCGTCACCTCCAGCAGAGAGGACGACGGCTCGTGCTTGGTGCGATGCTGCATTCGTCTACCTGCGACGCGCGTACATATAACGGACCGCCGGCGGGAGCGGAAGCAGGAATAAGGTATGTCGAGGTGCGTGAGGTGAAGTCGATCTCGCGTTTTCTGTCCTGACGCTCGGCCGCGCTGACTTCTCCCGTTCGGCGCGAGTAGACTGGTCGGGTGAGCGACAGGCGACTCACGGCCTTGGAGCCGACGCCCCGCACGGAGCGCAGCGAACAGAGCCAGAGATCCGGGTTCGTGTCCGCGCCGCAGCGCATCGCCGGCCGCTACGAGATCCTCGGGCTGCTCGGCACCGGCGGCATGGGGAGCGTGTACCGCGTGCGCGACGTCGAGCTCGACGAGATCGTCGCCCTCAAGATGCTGCGCCGCGAGCTCGCCGACGCCGCCGGGATGCTCGATCGCTTCCGGCAGGAGGTGAAGCTCGCGCGGCGCGTGACGCACAGGAACGTCGCCCGGACGTTCGACTTCGGCGACCACGAGGGCGAGAAGTTCCTCACGATGGAGTGCGTCGACGGCGAGTCGCTGCACAACCTGCTCGCGCGGACGGGGCCGATGCCGGCGCAGCAGGTCATCGGCATCGGCTGCGCGCTCTGCGACGGCCTCGGCGCCGCGCACGCGGCGGGCGTCGTGCACCGCGACCTCAAGCCCGAGAACGTGATGCTCGACCGGAACGGCCGGGTCGTCATCACCGATTTCGGCATCGCCCGCACCTCCGCGCAGAGCGCCGGCAAGACGTCGGGCTTCGTGCTCGGCTCGCCCGCGTACATGTCGCCGGAGCAGCTCACGGGCGAGCCCGACATCGACGCGCGCACCGACATCTATGCGCTCGGCATGATCCTCTTCGAGTGCCTGACCCAGCGGCGCGCGTGGCCGGGCGCCGGCGCGATCGCGTCCGCCATGGCCAGGCTGACGTCCCCGCCGCCGGACCCGCGCGCCGTCCGTCCGGACATCCCCCTCGCCGTCGCGGACGTCGTCCTGCGGTGCATGGCGCTGCGGCGCGAGGATCGGTACACCACCGCGGCCGAGGCGCACCGCGCGCTCCTGCTCGCGCGCTCGCGGGTGTCGATCTCGCCGCAGCCCGCCCCGGCGTCGATCATCGCCCCCTCGCTCGCGTCCGCCGGCGTGCGGGCGGCGCCGCAGCCCATCGAGGAGAACGTGACCCGGGTCGCCGCGGCGCCGGAGGAGATCACCGCGCCGCAGCGGCTGATGTCGCCCACGCTCGCGGCGCCCGCGCTCGCGCCGGCGCCCACGCCCTCGTCGTCGGGCGCGCCCTCGTCGGCGTCCGCCTCCATGCCCTCGTCGGCGCCCACGCCCGCCCTGAAGACGGTGGCCGTGCTCCCGTTCCGCAACGCGGGCGCGCCGGACGACGAGTACCTCGCCGACGGCTTCACCGAGGACCTCACCGACACGCTGTCGATGACCGCCGGCCTCAAGGTGCGGCCGCGCGCCGCGGTGGCCCGCGTGCGGCTCGACGGCCGCGATCCCAGGGACGTCGGCCGCGAGCTCGGCGTGCAGGTCGTCGTCGAGGGGAGCCTGCGCCGCACCGGCGGCGGCCATGCGCCCGACGGGCCGCGCTCGCAGCCGGCCGCGCCGTACTCGCGGCCGCCGGGCTCGCGCTCCCCGGCCGGCGGCGTGCGCGTGACGGCGCGTGTCATCAGCGTCGAGGACGGCTTCCAGCTCTGGGCGAAGCGGTTCGACAGCTCGCCCGAGGCGCTGCTCACGGTGAGCGACGACGCCGCGCGCGCGATCGCCGAGGCGCTCACCGTCGACGCCGCCAGCCGCGCGCGCGAGGCGCCGAGCGACCCGCGCGCGATCGACCTGTACCTGCGCGCGCGCCACCAGCTCCGGCGCCTCTGGTACGGCGACGCCGCGCCGGCCGTGGCGCTCTTCGAGGAGGCGCTGTCGTTCTCCCCGAGCGATCCGACCATCCTGTCCGGCTACGCGATCGCCAGCGCGCGGCTCATGGCCGCGCGCGGCGAGGGCCGGGCGCAGCTCGCGAAGGCGCAGCAGGCGGCCGAGCGGGCGATCGCGCTCGCGCCCTCGCTCGGCGAGCCGTGGGTGGCGCTCGCGACGGTCCGCTTCAGCGCTTGCGACCCGGTCGGCGCGGTCCCGGCGCTGCGCCGGGCGCTCCAGTGCGCGCCGAACCTGGCCAAGGCGCACGAGCTGCTCGGCCGCATCCTCATGGAGGCGGGGCTCGTCGACGAGGCGGTCTTCCGGCTGGAGACGGCGCTGTCGCTCGACCCGAGCGAGCTGTTCCCCCGGTGGGAGCTCGCGCGCGGCCGCGCCCTGCTCGGCGACTGGCAGGCGGCCGCCGCGCTGCTCGATCTGCCGGCCGAGGATCCGTCGAGCCGCTACCACAAGGCGGTCATGCGCGCCCGCTTCGGGCTCTGGCGCGGGAGCGCGTTCTCCATCGACGATCTGTCGCTCGCGACGGAGACCATCCCGATCCAGTACGCGCGCATCTACCGCGACGTGCTCGCGACGTCGCGGCTCTCGGACGACCACCGGGCGTTCCTGTGCGCGAAGGAGGAGGGCTCCGAGCCGGGCAGCCGCATCCGCCCGCTCTTCTTCCAGATGCACGCCGAGCTGCTCGCCTTCGTCGGCGACGACGACGCGCTCTTCCGCGCCCTCGGCGGCGCGGTGGAGGCGGGGCTCTTCGACGCCCTGTGGATGCAGCGCTGCGCCGTGCTCGACGGCGCGCGCGCCGACGCGCGCTTCGCCCCGCTGCGCGCGCGGGTCGAGGAGCGCGCCGCGGCGATCCTCGCCGCGCTCAAGGCGTGATCGCGTCGAGCCTCGCCGCGCTCGACGCGTGATCGCGGGCGTGATCGCGGCGAACCCCGCCGCGGCGTGCTCCGGGGCCGCGCGCCCGGTCAGCTCCCGCGCGTGTTCTTGGCCGCCTTGGAGACGGCGGGCATCAGCACGTCGCCCTCCGCGCGCCCGGCGACGTCGAGGACGGTGCGCCCCTCCGCGTCGCGCCCCGGGCGCTCGCGCGTGTAGCGCTCCGCCGGGGCGGCGAGCACCACGCCGAGCTCGCGCGCCGCGGCGGTGAGCTCCGTCGAGAGCGCCTCCTCGATGAGCCGCGTCCGCTCGCCGCTCTGCGTGCCGCCGGGGATGGCCACGGCGACGGTCCCCAGGACGTGGCCGTCGCGCGCGAGCAGCCCGTACGGCGAGCCCGTCTTCTGCGCGATCTGGAGCGCCACGCGCGCCGCCTCCACGCGGCCCTTCGCGGCGGCGAGCGACGCCGCGCCGCGCCGGAGCAGCTCGCGCGCGTCCTCCGCCGGGTCCCCGCGGTAGGTGTCGGCGAGCTTCGCGTTCTCTGCCCGCAGCCGCTTGACCTCGGCCTCGGCGGCCGCGAGATCGGCCTCGTAACGCGACAGATCGATCGAGCTCATGACGTCTCTCACCCTCGGTTCGTGAACAGGAGGCTCCCCGCGAGCAGCACCCCTGCCGCCGCGGCGCCGTAGAGGCAATAGCGCGCGAGCGCCGCGTGGCCAGCGAGGTAAAGCTGGAGCCCCGCGAAGCCCGCGCCGATCGCGAGCGCCGCGTAGATGAGCTGCCGCACGCCCGTGTAGACGAGCGACGCGGCCTGGGCGAGGCCGCGGATCCGCACCTCGGCCTCGCCGCGGTTCGCGCGCGTGAGGTACTTGCGCAGGTCGTCCGGGATCGTCAGCGCCTTGATCCCCATGTCCTTCGCGGCCTCGAGCGCGATCTGGGCCCAGTCGCGGTTGCCGAGGACGAAGTCCTGGAGGTAGGGGCGCACGACGTCCATCGGGTTGAGGTCGGGATCCAGCTGCGTGCACACGCCGGCGAGGAGCAGGAGGGTGCGCTCGAGCAGCACGAAGTCGCGCGGCACGTGGAACGCCCCGGAGAGCTCCTTCAGGCCGATGTTCATGCGCCGCAGATCGATCAGGCTCTCGATGCCCTTCTGCGGATCCAGCTTGATGTCCTTCAGGTTGAAGGACTCGAGCTTCACCTCGTCCTGGAAGCGCTGGTGGAAGAACTCGACCACCTTCTCGCTGATGTCGACGGTGTCGCGCCGCGAGAAGAAGCGCATCTTGCGGAGCGCCTTGATGATCTGCTCCGTGTCGCGGCGGATCACCGCCTCGAGGAACTCGGGGATGCCCTCGCGCATCTCCTGCGAGAGCTCGGCGACCGCGCCGAAGTCGAGCAGGATGAGCTCCCCGCCCGGCCCGACCAGCATGTTCCCGGGGTGTGGATCCGCGTGGTAGACGCCGTCGATGAAGATCTGCTGGCAGAAGACCTGCACGATCTTCCGGGCGAGCGCCTTGCGATCGACGCCCTGCGCCTCGAGCGCCGCGACGTCGCCCACCTTGATCCCCTCGACGAACGTCGTCGTCATCACCCGGCGCGTGCAGTAGGGCTCGATCGGCCGGGGGAACCGGACCTCCGGCTGGTTCGCGAAGTTGTCGGCGATGCGCGTGATGTTCTTCGCCTCGCGCACGAAGTCGAGCTCCTCCAGGATCATCGAGCGGATCTGCTGGTGGTAGGCGTCGAGCCCCTGCACGGGGACGAAGATCGCGACGATCGACATGATGCGGCGGATCGTGAGCAGGTCGAGGCGGACGATCTCGTCGATGTCGCGGTGCTGCACCTTCACGGCCACGTGTGTGCCGTCCATGAGCCACGCCTCGTGGACCTGGCCGAGCGACGCGCTCGCGAGCGGCTCCTTGTGGAAGCGCGCGAAGATCTGCTCGATCGGCCGCCCGAGCTCCTCGGCGATGCGCGGGGCGATCTCGTCGTACGGGCGGGGCGGCACCTGGTCCTGGAGCCCCTCGAGCCCGGCGCGGAGCGTCGCCGGGAGGAAGTTCGCCATGATGCTGAGCATCTGGCCGACCTTGATGAAGAGGCCCTGGAGCTCGACGATGGTGCGCTCGATGCGGCGGGCGTTCTTCGCGTGGACGTCGTCGACGCGGTTCTTCGCCCACTGCTCGCCGAGGAGGCGCTTCCGGAAGAAGAACCAGAGGTAGCTCGCGATGACGACGAACGTCGTGAAGTACGCGCGGACGAAGCGGCCGCTCTGCGCGGCGTTCTGCCGGAACGTGCGCGGCGGCGGGGCAGGGCTCCGGGAGAACCCGCCCGTCGTGACGACCACTGGCGGCGGTGCGGCGGCCGCGCTGCCCAGCGCCGCGGGCGCGCCGCCTGCGGTCGCGGGCGAGCCGCCTGCGCTGTCGCCCAGCGCCGCGGGCGCGCCGCCCAGCGTTGCCGGCGTACCGTCCGCGCCGCCCAGCGTTGCCGGCGCACCGTCCGCGCCGTCCGTGACGCCGCGTGTGGGATCGGTCGCGCCGGGGCGCTGCTCGTCGAGCGTGCGCGCAGGCTCGGCGGCCTGGCGGAGCCGTCCGGAGGACGAGCCCAGCTCTTCAGGGGCGGCGCTGTGGGACACCGCGGCAGCCTAGCATCGGTCGGCGTCGGCCCGCGAAAACGCGGGCGCGATGCAGCGCGCTATCCGGGGATCATGCGTCACGGGGTCAGGCGCGCATGGCGTCCACGAGGGCGTCGTAGGCTGCGGGCCGCGCCCGGCGGATCGCGTCCGAGGTGCGTGTCGGGTGGACCCGGTTCGTGAGCAGCACGCCGGCGAGCTCCGCGTCCGGATCGATCCAGAGGCTCGTCCCGGTGAAGCCGAGGTGGCCGAACGTCCGCGCGCCGAGGCGGCTGCCGGAGCTCGGCCTCTCGCCGCTCCTCCCGTCGAACCCTGCGCGCAGCGACCCGCCCGGCCGCGGCTTCACGAGCTGCCACAGCTCGTCCCGCGAGAGCCACGCCGCGCGTTCGCCCGCGAGCGTCTCGAGCAGCGCGACCCCGAGCCGCGCCACGGACATCGCGTCCCCGAAGAGGCCCGCGTGCCCGGCCATCCCGTCCTGCGCGATCGCCCACGTGTTGTCGTCGTGCACCGCGCCGCGGATCACTCCGCCGCGCGGCGCGGCGTCCTCCGTGGGCACCACGCGCTCATCGAACCGCGGATCCCGGCGCCGCAGCACCCCGGCCGGCGCGATCTCGAGCCCCAGCGGCCCGGTCACCTCCCGCTCGACGATCACCTCGAGCGCCGCGCCGCCGCGCCGCGCGATCGCGGCGCCGAGCAGCAGGTACCCGAGGTCGCTGTAGACCGGAGGAAACCCTTCAGGAGGCGGTTCGCCCGCGCACCCCTCGCGCCGCGCGCTGGCGCAGACGCGGAGCGCGTCGAGCAGCTCGACCCGCCCCACCTCGCCCCCGTCGCCGATCGGATAGAGCAGGCGATGGGCCTCGAGGCCCGCGCGGTGCGCCGCGAGGAGCTCGAGCGGCGCACGCGCCGAGGGCGTGTCCGCGAGCTCCGGCAGCACGTCCCCGAGCGGCTCGTCGAGCCTCAGCGCGCCCGCGCGCGCGAGCCGGGCAAACGCGAGCGCCGTGAGCGGCTTCGTCACCGACGCGAGGTCGAAGATCGCCTCGGCTGCCGCAGCGGGCGGTCTCGTGCCGCGCATCCCGGCCGGCGGGTTCTCCTCGAACCACAGGCGCCCCGCGGCCCCGAATCCGTACTGGACGGTCTTCCCGGTGCGCGCGGCGGCGGCCACACAGGCGCAGGGGGCCGCGCGGTGTTCCTGGACCACGAGCTCCGCGACCGGCGTGAGATCGACGAGGTGTCTCCGGGGTATCGAGGTCGATTCCATGACCGAGGATGAAAAGGCTGGTGTGCCCCTGTCAAACAAGCTCGAGCGCGAGCCCCGGCGAGGGCTCGAGGAAAGGTGCGACAATCCCTGAAAAGATCGGGCGGCGCGGGCGGTCCTGCTTCAGGATCCTGCCGTGACACGCCCTGCATGCGCCGAATCCCACTCTGCCCTCGTGGCGCTCGCCACGCTTTCGGCGAGGTACAACGATCGCCGGCATGATCGCTGGGCGCCGGTCCCTGCGCAGCTCGACGCGGCGATCGCGGAGGACCTCGATCTGGCCGAGGCGGGCCGCGTCGCGCGCGCGCCGCTCGTGAACGAGCTCGTGCGCCGCTTCGATTTCCCCGCGCACTACCTGGACGCGATCCTGCTCGTGCCGCGCGAGCGCTTCGTCTTGCCGGAGGACATCGCGGCGTCTGCGGACGACACCCCGCTGCCGCTCGACCGTGCGGGCCAGGCGACGGTGAGCGCGCCGCACGCGTACCTGCTCACGTACAGCTTGCTCCGCCTCGTCCCTGGCGATCACCTCCTCGAGCTCGGCACCGGCACCGGCTACGGCGCGGCGCTCGCGCGCCGCATCCTCGGCCCGACCGGCCACGTCACCTCGATCGAGATCGACCCCGCCCTGCACGAGCGCTCGGCGCGCCTGCTCGGCGTGCGCCCGGATGGCGTCCCCGACGGCGACGCCTTCTCGTGCAGCGTCGCCCCGCCGTCCGCCGAGGGCGCGAGCGTCACGCTCCTGTGCGGCGACGGCCGAGCGCTCGCCGAGCGCGTGCTCGCGGGCGCCCAGCCGTCGGCGAGGCCCTGGAAGGTCGCGGTCACCTACGCGTTGACGGAGCCCCCTCGTGCGCTCGAGGCCCAGCTCGCCGAGGGCGGCGCGCTGGTCGCCCCGGTCGGCGCGTGGGAGGGCCACCAGGATCTCATGCGTGTGGAGTGCCGAAGCGGCACGCTCGTCCGCGAGGTGCACGGCGCGGTCCGTTACGTCGCGGAGCGCGGCCACGGCTAGCAGCGTGGCTTCGGCGTCACGGCCTGGCCGTGGCAGCAAGCGCGGGCGGCTGGCCGTCGCGTCCGCCCGGCGCATCGCGCGAAGCGCGGCCCCGATGACCACCGTCGGAATGCGGTGCCGTGCGCCCCGTCGCGTGCTCGTAGCGACCGCGCACCGGTGGCTCCGCTACCGCGTCGGGCAGGCATGCGCGGCTCATTTACCTGGCGCCGCCTTCGAACTAACAAAGGAGCGGCGATGCTCTCGGAAGCACGTTTCAAAAATTTCAAGCTGCTTCGAGACGTGAGGCTACCTCTCGGCCGGCTCAACGTGCTGGTCGGCCCCAACGCCGTCGGCAAGAGCACGGTGCTGGAGGGGATCCACTACCTGCTCCAGCTTGTCACCCTCAACCCCAAGAAGAGCAAGCTCAAGACCGGCCGACCGGGGGCGCTCTTCACAGGCAAGCGCGCGCTGGAACGCTTGATCGCGAAGCCGGACGCCGCGGAGCTAGAGCTGGAGGTGGTCCTGGCGGACGGCACGCGCTTCGGCATTCGAGGAAGGCCGGCCTCGCAGGACGATCCGGGATCCGAGTCCTTCCGCCTGTGGTTTGGCAAGGACGGACAGATCGCGGAGCTCGATCTGCCTGGGATGGACCACGCAGACGAACGGTTCTTCTTTCGAGGCCCCCGCGACGCGAAGCTCGGGTCGGTCGTCCGGCTCAAGCTGCACGCCGAGACACTTGCTTCGGATCACTACTCCGAGGACGACGTCCCACGCGTGGAGTACGACGGCGGGGGTCTCGCTTCCGTGCTCCAGTACCTGCAGGGGCTGCGCGACGGAACCCTGGAAATGATCGAACAGGATCTGGCGACCGTCGTCCACGGTGCTCAGCGCATCCGTGCGCTTCCCGCCCGCGTCCGACGCCGGGAGAAGCAACGGATCTCCGTCGATGGCCAGGACTTCTGGGCCGATCAGGTGCACGATCGTACCGGCGCCCGCTTCGAGGTCGAGTGGAAGGGCCTGGGGTGGGTGCCTGCCGATCAACTCTCCGAAGGGACCTTGCTCGCCCTCGGCCTCATCACGGTCGTGCGCTTCAACGCGCCGAGGGTTGTCCTGCTCGACGACTTGGACAAGGCGCTGCACCCCGTGGCGCAGCGCAAGCTCGTCGCGCTCATCCGTAGCATTCTTGCCGCGACGCCCCACCTCCAGGTCGTGGCGACGAGCCACTCGCCGTTCCTCCTCGACGAACTGCGCATGGAGGAGGTCATCGTGATGGCCCGCGACGGTGAGCGGGGCTCGGCCCTGCGCCGGCTCGACGAGAATCCGACGTCGAAGAAGCGCGGCGGCTATCTTCACCCCGGGGAGCTGTGGAGCCTCGTCGGCGAGGGATGGGTGAACGAGGGCCGAGGGTGAGCCCTGTAGGCATCGGAATCGCCGCCGAGAGCGTCGGTGATACGCCGATCATCCAGCAGCTCGTGGATCGCCTGCTCATCGAGGGGATCGCGTGGGTGAAGGACACCTTCGAGGCATGTCAAGGCTCGATGCCGGATCCCCTCTCGTCATGCCGGAGCTGGCGAGGCGTGGACGGCTCTGGCTGGCTCGACATCCACAAAGCGTCGGATCTCGCCCGTGAGCGGGGGCTCCGCATCTACGGCAGCTTCGGCGGGGTACCGGGCGAGGACAGTGCACGGACGTATCGCGCCGTGCTGATGCTCTTCGCAGAGGAGGACGAGCCCCCGAAGGCCGTGGTGATCGCGCAGGATCTGGACCACACCGAGCGCGCCAGAGGCTTCGAGCAGGCTGCGACAGAGAAAGGCAGAATGTGGCCGTTCGTCGTCGTCGGCGCCCTTGCGCAGCCCGAGATTGAGGCCTGGTTGATTGCGGTGTGGGTACCCGAGGACGACTCCGAGCGCCAGCGGCTCGCGGCGCTCCGCAGCACGCTGGGCTTCGACCCTTGCGCGGAGCCCGAGCGACTCAGCTCGACGAACAAAGAGAGCCCCAAGGACGCCAAGGAGGTCCTGGAGAAGCTCACGAAAACGGGGCGAACTGCAACTGCGCGCTGGGCCGACGCGCCCATCGAGCGCCTCGAATCCAGCAGCGAAGCGTGTCGCCTCGCAGGCTTCGTGCGCGATGTGCGCAAGCACCTGGTGCCGGTGGTGGAGCGTGGCTGACGTTCCATCCTCCTCGACATCGGGGCGTTGGCTGCCATCGGGACCTGACCCCACGTTCCCCGACAGCCGGCGCCATCACACGAAGTCGTGCCCGAGGCCGCCGCATCGTCCGAGCGGAGCGGCAGCATGTCCAGACGGCACACGTCCGCGTCCAGGCGGAGCCGCAGCATGTCCAGATGGCACACCCCGGTGTCCGGATGGCACACCCCGGTGTCCAGATGGCACACCCCGGTGTCCAGATGGCACATCTCAACGTCCGTGTACGGAACGTGACGATCCGTGCCAACAGCCCAGGTGAGGCCCATCGAGCGCCGCCCCCGGTGGTTGGCCCGTCGGTCTCGGATGGAAGCTGCCGGGCCGGATCGCGGCGAGCGCCTGCGGGGGTCTGCGCGCGGCGGGGGCGGGTGGGCGCGGTGAGCACCGACCGAGGTGCCCTAAGGTTTCAGGGGGATCGAGGTTTCAGGCGCGCCTTGTGTGGCGCGCGACGAAACGTCCCAGGTGGCATGGCCCGAAGGGAGACATGCCGGGCGGTGTTCCCAGCGCAAGCTCTCACGTCCCTGTCATGGCGGATGGCCGAGCGCCCACCCGCCCCCGCCGCGCGCAGACCCCCGCAGGCGCGTGCTGCTCGGCACAACCTCCGCTCCGTCGCACCCCACGTCCCACGTTGCACCACCGCCCCCCGTCCAGTCGCCGTTCGCTCCACCTCTTTGACCCTGGACCTCCCGGAACTTTATCCTGGGCCTCCCGAGGCACCCGCCCCGGCGCGTCGGCGCGTCCCGCCGTGAATCAGGGAGAAGACCGAAGGCATTATGGCGGAGTTCGTTTGGGAGGCGCGCGGCCGCACCGGGGAGATCCGGAAGGGCACCATGGAGGCCGAGAGCGAGGCCGCGGTGCAGAACCGCCTCCGCGCTCAGCAGCTCAGCCCGACCCGGGTCAAGAAGAAGGGCGCCCGGTTCAGCCTGAGCCTGGCGTTCGGCTCCGGCGTCGAGGCGAAGGACCTCGTCAAGTTCATCCGCCAGTTCGCGACGATGATCGACGCCGGCCTCCCGCTGGTCCAGTGCCTCGAGATCCTCTCGAACCAGGAGCCGAACAAGATCTTCCAGGCCGCGCTGCGCGACATCAAGAACACCGTCGAGCAGGGCGCGACGTTCAGCGACGCGCTCCGGCGCCACCCCAAGATCTTCGACGACCTCTTCGTGAACCTCGTCCAGGCCGGCGAGGTGGGCGGCATCCTCGACAGCATCCTGAACCGGCTCGCGATCTACATCGAGAAGCGCGTCAAGCTCGCGCGCCAGGTGCGTGGCGCGCTCGCGTACCCGATCGCGGTCATCGTGATCATGATCGTCGTCATGATCGTGCTGATGTCCTTCGTCATCCCGTCCTTCGAGACGATGTTCGCGGAGTTCGGCGCCAAGGACGCGCTCCCGCAGCTCACGAAGGTCGTCATCGCGATGTCGAAGGCGTTCGTGTCCTACCTGCCGGTCATCATCGTGGCCGCGATCGGCGCCGTCGTCGGCGGCACGTACTTCTACCGCTCGCCGGCCGGCAAGCGCATGGTGCACCGCCTCATCCTCAAGCTGCCGATCCTCGGTCCGGTGATGCAGAAGATCGCCGTCGCGCGCTTCTCGCGCACGCTCGGCACGCTGCTCGGCTCCGGCGTGCCGATCCTCGACGCCCTCGACATCGTCGCGAAGACGGCCGGCAACGTCGTCGTCGAGGAGGGCCTCATGTACTCGCGCCAGAAGATCTCCGAGGGGAAGAACATGGCCGAGCCGCTCGGGGAGATGCAGGTCTTCCCCGGCATGGTCGTGCAGATGGTCGCCGTCGGCGAGCAGACCGGCGCGCTCGACACGATGCTGAACAAGATCGCCGACTTCTACGAGGAGGAGGTCGACGTCGCCGTCTCCGCGCTCACCTCGCTGCTCGAGCCGCTGCTCATGGTCATCGTCGGCGGCATGGTCGGCGTCGTGCTCATCGCGATGTACCTGCCGATCTTCGATCTCGCCGGTAAGATCAAGTCGGAATGACGTCGCCCTCGGCCCCTCCGGCGGGCCCGGGCGGCGGCGCCGGCGCGCCGTGGGAGAAGGCCGAGGCGGGGTCGCCGCCGGGCGCACTGGTCGCGGAGCCGCTGCGCGCGAGCGCGCCCGGGAGCGCCGAGGCGCCGCTCGCCAGCCGGCTCACCTGGCTCACCGCGCTGCGCCTCGTCGTGCTCACGGTCTTCCTGATCGTGACCGCCGCGGTCTACCTCGGCGGCTTCACCCCGGGCGGCTTCTCCAGCATCGTCGCGCTCGTGACCGTCGCCGCGGCGTACGGCGTCGCGGGGATCTACGCCGTGTTCCTGCGCATGAACCGGGCCCTCCGCGAGATCTCCCGGGCGCAGCTCGTGACGGATCAGATCACGTGGACCGCGCTCGTGTACATCACGGGCGGGGCCACGAGCGGCGCCACGTCGCTCTACGGCCTCACCTGCCTGACGGGCGCGATCCTCCTCGGCCTCCCCGGCGCGATCGTCGCGGCGGTGTCGGGGGCGGCCGCGTACGTGATGCTCTGCGCCGCGCTCGGCCTGCACCTGCTCGGCGTGCCGTCCGATCAGCCCGCCGGCGCGTACGTCACGCAGTGGGGCGAGCTCCGTTATCCCATGTTCGTCAACCTGCTGGCGATCGTGGTGGTCACGTGCCTCGCGAGTTACCTCGCCGAGCGGCTGCGCGCGACCGGCGGCCGGCTCGTGCAGGCCACGGCGCGCGCCGAGCAGGCCGAGCGGCTCGCCGCGCTCGGCCGCCTCGCCGCGGGCCTCGCCCACGAGATCCGCAACCCGCTCGGCTCGATCGCCGGATCGATCGAGCTCCTCCGCACGGGCGGGACCCTCTCCGACGAGGACCGCGCGCTCTGCGAGATCATCGAGCGCGAGACGGCGCGCCTGAACGACCTCGTCGGCGACATGCTCGATCTGTCCCGCCCGCGGGTGCCCGCGCTCGAGGAGGTCGACCTCTCGACGACGGCCCGCGACGTGGTCGTGCTCGCCGGCCGATCCGGCCGCGGCGGCGACGTCGAGGTCCGCTACGAGGGGCCGTCGTCCGCGCTCGTCGCCGCCGACGCCGCCCAGATGCGCCAGGTCGTCTGGAACCTCGTGCGGAACGCGATCCAGGCGAGCTCCGCGGGTGCCATCGTGACCGTGCGCCTCTGGCGCGACGCGGGCGCCTGGCTCCTCGAGATCCGCGACCAGGGGAGGGGGATCCCGGCGGGCGCACGCGACCGCCTCTTCGACGCGTTCTTCACGACGCGCACACACGGCATGGGCATCGGCCTCGCGGTGGTGAAGCGGATCCTCGACGACCACGGCTTCGCGATCGAGGTCGACAGCCGCGAGGGCGAGGGCACCGCGTTCCGCGTGAAGATCCCGGACGGCCCCGATCCCCCACGTGCGCGTGAATAGCCCGCCGGGCCCCTCGTCTCCCCCTTGAGGGCGGACCGCGCTGACGGATTCCGGTCTGCTTTCGCGGCGTTGGTGGAGAGCACGGACCGGACGGCGGCGCGCCGCGGACGTTCTCGTCCGACCTGGCAGACCGTTTGCGCAGGGATGAGGCGAGCGTTACAAGCGACCTGAGGTCGCGCGCTGCTCGCGGGCACAAGAAGGAGAACCACAGTGACACGCAGGATGAACCACCTCTTCGCGGCGGCGTTCACGCTGGCCGCGCTCACGCTCGGCCAGGCGGGCCTCGCGAGCGCCGGGCCGGCGACGGACGTCGTCAAGGCCAAGCAGACGGTCCTGTTCGACCTCCTGAAGAAGGGCGGGGCCGAGGACCAGAAGAAGATCAGCGCGGTCTTCGACGAGATGCTCGACTACTCGGCGCTGGCGGAGAGCTCGCTCGGCAGCGAGTGGGCCGCCCGGAGCGAGGCCGAGAAAGGTCAGTTCCGCGATCTCCTCAAGCAGCTCGTGCGCAAGGCGTACGAGCGCAACCTGAAGAAGACGCTCAACTTCAACATCGAGTACCTCAGCGAGACCGAGAGCGGCGGCGTCCAGACGGTCAAGACCAAGGCGGTCTCCAAGACGAACGCGCGCGAGGAGCCGCTCGAGATCACCTTCAAGCTCGCCCAGAAGGGGGGCACCTGGCTCGTGCGGGACATCGTGACCGAGGGCGTCAGTCTGGTGGGGAGCTACCGCGCCCAGTTCACGAAGATCATCAAGAAGGACGGGTTCCCCGCGCTCCTCCAGAAGATGAAGGACAAGCTCGCCAAGGGCGACGTCTGACCGGCCCACCGCCGGAGCCCCTCCGCTTCGTTTCCCGCCTCGTTCCCGCCTCGCTCCACCATCCCTGCCGCGAATTCGCCTGAATTGCCGCAGCGTTGGTAGCCTTGTCCGGTATGGCTGCTGGACCGAAGCGCGGCCGGCCTTCGCGCGCGCTGGGCCTCGCGCCGTCGCTTCGCGCGCTTGCGCCCGACGGCGGTGCGGCCCCGCGCCCGCCCGACGACCGCCCCGTCCTCCGGCTGGCCGTCAGCAAGGGGGCCCTAGCGATCGAGCTCGGCGAGCCGTTCGCCATCGGTCCGGTCCGTGTGACCGAGCTCGTGGTGCGGCTCGCCGGGATCCGGTTCCCGGTGGATCTCTCCGGCGGCGTCGCGCGGTTCCGGCACCGGCGCGGGGAGCTCGCCCGGATCGCCGTCGAGGCGCAGGCGGCCGACCTCGCCGGCTGGGCTGCGCCGCGGCTCCGGGGCTTCCTCGGCGACGGCGCGCCGCAGCTCCTCATCGCGCCGATCGAGGCCGGCGCGCTGGTCGCGCTGCGCGCCGGCGAGGCGGCGCTCGCGTTCGACGTCGTGATCGCGCCCTCGGAGCGCGCGCTCCGGCTCATGCCGGAGCGCGCGCGCGGCGTCGGCCTCGGCGCCCCGCCGCACGCGCTCGCGCTCCAGGCGCTCGCGGCGATGGTGGGGGCGCACGGCCGCCTCGTCGAAGGCGCCATCGTGCTGGACGATCCGGTGGCGCGGCTCGTCCGCCAGCTCCTCCCCGCGGCCGGCGCGAGGGCGCCCGCGGTGGCGGGCGTGCGGTGGTCGGCGGTCGTCGCCGAGGCCGGCCACCTCCGCGTCGAGGGCGCGCAGGGCGCCGCGCCCCCCGCGCTCGGCGTCGCCGCGCTGCGGGCGCTCGAGACGGCCGAGCTCGCGGGCGACGCGGATCGCGCCGCGCTCGCGGGCGAGCTCGACGACGCGCGCCGCCTCTACCTCGCCGCGCTCGAGCGCGCCCCGCGGCACCCCGAGATCTCCTCGCGCCTCGCCTGGATCGACTTCGTGGTCGGCGATCGCGCCGAGGGCGCCCTCTCGACGGTCGTCGAGGCGATGCCCGCCGTCGACGCCGGCCTGCTCGGCGGCGCGCTGCTCGCGGCGGTCGGCGATCGCGACGGCGCCTTCTCGGCGTTCGCCCGCGCCGCGAACGCGGAGCCCTTCGGCCCGCTCGCCGCGCTCGCGTGGCTGCGCGCGGCGGAGCTCACGGACGCGCACGACGTGCGCCTCGACGCGCTCAACCTCGGCGTCGCGCGCGCGCCCGGGCTGGAGGCGCTGCGCTGGGCGCGGCTCGAGGCGCGGCTCGACGTCGCCGACGTCCGCGGCGCGCTCGCCGACGCGGAGCACCTCGAGGCGGCAGCGCGCGGCTCAGGCGCGCGCCACGCCGTCTGGCGCCGTGCCGCGGAGGTGTACCTCGCGCGCGGCTACGTGGCCGACGCGCGTGCGCTCTTCGAGCGGGCGCTCCGTTACGCCCCGGAGAGCCCGGAGGTGGTCGCGGGCCTCGCGCGCTCGCTGCGGGCGGCCGGGGAGGGGAGGCGCGCGCTCGACCTCCTCGCCCGGGCGCGTGCGCTCGCCGCGCGTGGCGGAGCGCCCACGGCGGCGCTCGACCTGGAGCTCGGCCGCGGCCTCGCGGAGCTCGCCGACGACCGCCCGGCGGCGGTCGCGCGCGTGCGGGCGATCCCGCCCGGCGCCCCGGAGGCGCTGGAGGCGCGCCTGCTCGAGGGCCGCTGGTGCGCCGAGCTCGGCGACTTCGGCGGCGCCTCGGTCGCGCTCGGGCGGCTGCGCGACGCGGTGGAGCTCGCGCTCCAGGGGCGCGCCCTCGAGGAGGCGGGGTCGGCTCGCGCGCCGGGGGCGCCGCTGCGCGACGGCCCTGCCGCGGTCGCGGCCATGCTCGCCGAGGCTGCCGAGATCGAGGAGCGGACCCGGGGCGATCTCCTCGCGGCGCAGCGCCACCTCGGCCTGGCGCTGCGCCTCCGGCCGCGGGATCCCCACCTCCTCGCCGCCTTCCGTCGCATCTCGAGCGAGCTCGCGCCCCCGCCCGCCGCGGCGCCGCGCCCTGCCCCGAGGCCTCACGCGGCCGAGCAGCGGATCGAGGTGCACGTCGCCGCCCCGCGCCGGCGCACGGTCCCGCCCGGGTCGGTGGAGGTCACCTCGGCGCGGGCCGAGCCTGTCCCTCCCGCGCCGGCGACCCCCGCGTCGGCGATCCCCGCGTCAGCGACCCCCGCGTCGCCAGGCCGGGTGCCGGTCGAGGACATGCACACGGTGGCCAGCTCGGACACGGCCACGGATCTGCGCTCACCCGTGCCGAACAGCATCACGCTCGCGGAGGGGCAGGTGCCTCTCCCGCGCGCGTTCGGCGTGGACGACGAGCTCCTTGCCGATCGGCTCGCGGATCGGCTCCGCGCCGACCCCACCGATCACGCCGTGGCGATGGCGCTGGCCGACGTGCTCGCGCGGCTCGATCGCGATCTCGACCTCCTCGCCCTCCTGTCGGCGCGCATGGAGGAGGGGGACGAGGCCGCCCGGCACGAGGTCGCGCCGCGGCGTCGCGACGTGCTCGCGCGGCTCGCCGCGAGGGCGCGGCGCGAGGGCCGCGACTCCGAGGCGGAGCTCTACGAGATGCTGCTCCACACCGAGCTGACCTGAGCGGCCGGCGGCCGTTCGACCGCGTTCGACCGCGTTCGTCGGCGTCCGTCGCGATCTTGGCCCATTGCTCGCGCCCGTGATAGCCGGAGCCCTTGCGCTGCGCGCGCAGCGCCTGGAGGTGCAGCATGGCCGAGCAGCCGCCGAACCGCGTCCAGCATGAGGGCTCGCCGTCCGAGCCGATCGCCTCGCCCGCGAGGGTGGGCCGGCCGATCCTCGTACAGAAGTACGGCGGCTCGTCCGTCGCTGACGTCGACAGGATCGGCAAGGTGGCCGACCGCGTCGTCGCCGCGAAGCGCGCCGGCAGCGACGTCGTGGTCGTGGTCAGCGCGATGGGCAAGACCACCGACGGCCTGCTCGCCCTCGCGCGGCAGGCGGCGAACGCCGGCCTCGGCGCGGGCGCCGCGGCCGATCCTCCCCGGCGCGAGCTCGACATGCTGCTCTCCACGGGCGAGCGCGTCTCGATGGCGCTCCTCTCGATCGCGATCCAGGCCCGCGGCTTCGAGGCGATCTCGTTCACGGGCTCCCAGTCCGGCATCCTCACGAACGATCGCCATTTCGACGCGCGCATCATCGAGGTCCGCCCGTTCCGCATCGAGGACGAGCTCGCCCGCGGTCGCATCGTGATCGTCGCGGGCTACCAGGGCATGAGCTACCGCCGCGAGATCACGACGCTCGGCCGCGGCGGCTCCGACACCACCGCGGTGGCGCTCGCGGCCGCGCTCGGGGCCGAGCGCTGCGAGATCTACAGCGACGTCGACGGCGTGTACTCGGCCGATCCCCGGGTCGTCCCGGACGCGCGCCACCTGCCCGAGCTCGACTGCGCGGTCCTCCAGGAAATGGCCGAGTGCGGCGCCAAGGTCGTCTGCGCGCAGGCGGTCGAGTGGGCGCGGCGCTCCGGCGTCGCCCTCTACGCGCGCTCGACCTTCGACGCGCTCGACGCGCTCGACGGCGCCGACGCGCCCCGCGCCGGCTCCGGCGCGAAGCAGACCGTGGTCCGCCGGTTCGCCCCCGGCTCGGCGCCGCGCGCGCGCGCGATCGTCGCCGAGGGCAACGTCGTGCTCGCGCGTGTGCACGGCGGCCTCAAGCTCGACGAGCTCCTCCGCGCGGCGGGCGATCTCGGGATCGGCCTGCGGGATCTCTCGTTCGCCGGCGGCGGCGGCGCCTTCGTGATCCCGCTGCTCAACGTGCCCGACTGGCAGGGCGCGAAGCGCCGCATCACCGCGCTGCTGCCGGCCGTGGAGCTCGCCGAGGGCCTCGCGTCGGTCAGCGTCGTCGGCGACGGCCTCACCGCCACCGCCGAGCCCCTCGCCCGTTTCGTGGACGTCCTCGGCCGCGCCGGCATCACCCCCCGCCTCACGGTCGCGGGCCCGCTGCGCCTCGGCGCGCTGATCGCCGCCTCCGAGGCCGAGCCGGCGCAGCGGCTGCTCCACGCGTCCTTCGTGGAGGCCTGAGCCGCCCCGCCTCCTCCCTAGTGTTTGCGCTGCCGCGTGAGGGCGATGAGCCCTGCCCAGCACGCCACCCACACGACCTCGCGCGACGAGTCCCAGGCGATCGCCGCCGCGCCGATCGGCGCCGGGTCCTCCGCGCCGAGGGCGGTCGATCCGATCTCGGCGACCAGCGTGGGCGCGGCGTTTGCCGGCACGTGGACCAGCTGCGCCCGGCGCTCGCCCTCTCGGGCGACGAGCGCGAGCAGCGGTGCGCCCTTGTGGTCCCCTGCGAACGCGAGCGCGACGACCGCGGGCAGGCCCTCGATCACGCGGAAGGTCTCGCCCCCGTCGCGCGACACGCAGAGGAGCCCGGCGCCGGAGAGCGCGACCGAGCGCCCGCCGGCGGTCGCCGCGAGCCGCCCGTCCTCGGCCTCGGCGGCGCGCCGCGCCGCGCCCGACAGCGGGCTCGCCGGCGACCCCTCGTCGTCGCCGCGCAGCCGCTCGAGCTGCGGGCCCGCCGGCGTGCTCGTGAGCGCCACGATCACCCCGTCGCTCGCGCTCATCCGGAGCACCCCGTCCCGCAGCGCGGGCCCTGGCGACAGCGACACCGCGCCCGTCGCGACGGGCGCGGCGGCGTCGCGGCGCGACGGCTTGGGCGCCGCGCCCGATCCGGCGGCGGCCGGCGGCACGACGACCGCGCCGGCCGCGGGCGACCACAACGTCTTGCCGGACAGCACCCAGAGCCGCCCCGGCGTCGCCGCGAGCGTCACCGGCGCGCCGCCCGAGCCCCACGCGCCCAGCGGGCTCGCCGTCTTGCCCTTGTCGTCGCTCAGGAGGAGGTTGCCCCGGCGCGTGGCGATGAGGAGCGCGCCGTCGGACAGCGCGATCGACGACGCCGACGTGTCGACGCCGGCGCGGCGCGCCGTCAGCGCGCCCGGATCGATGACGAGCACGGTCCCGCGATCGCCGCCCGTCCGGTCCGCGCGCCGCGTGCGCCCGCCGGCGCGCGGGGCCGCCTCGCTCGCCAGCCCGGCCTCCGCGCCGGCGCCTCCGGCGACCACGTAGCCGCCGGCCACCGCGAGCGTGCTGCACGGCACCGCGGCCCCCGCCCCCTCGACGGTGATCCACGGCAGCGCGTCCCAGACCGGGGGCTGGTCGTCCGCGACGTCCGGCAGCTCCGCGAGCAGATCTTCGCCCTCGTAGGTCCCCTCGAGGTCGGCGTCGAGCGCGGGCAGCGCGTGCTCGTCCACGTCGTCCGACGGATCCTCCCCGGTCCCTTCCGCGCCGCCGTCGTCGCCGTGCGCCCCGCCGCCGTCGTCGAGGTCGTCGTGATCGGCGCCGTCGTCGGTCGCCTCGTCGCTCAGCCACGACCCCGTCTCGGCGTCCTCGATCCCCTCGTGGAGCGCGCCGACGTCGACGCCTTCCTCCGCGGGCTCGTCCCCTCCGTCCTCGCGCTCGTCGGCGACGATCTCGATGCCGGTCTCGAGATCGTTCGCGGTCACGTCGTCGAGCCCGTCCTCCGCGTCGTCGAGCGTCTGGAGGAGGTCCTCGAAGCTCTCCTCGTCCTCTTCCTCTTCCTGGTGCGCGAGCGGCGGCAGATCGAGCAGCCTGTCGTCGTGCTCGTCGTGCTCCTCGCGCTCGTCGTGCTCCTCGCGCTCGATCTCGTCATCGTCGACGGCGGTCTTCGGCTGGGGCGCCGGGCACGTCTCGCGGCGCTCCGCCGTTCGCTCGCTGCAGGCTCGTGAGGCTGACATCGGCGGGAGTGTAGCGCCCATCGCGGCGCCGGCGCCCAGCGCGGTGCCACGCGGCCGCGCGCGGGCACCCCCGAGCCCGTCCGGCGCGGCGCGTGGCGGCCCTGGCCCCCGCCTACGGCCGCGCAGCTCGCCGCGCTGCGGCGACCCTGCCGCATCGCCTTCGTGGTGCGACATGGTTGGTTCAATGTTTGTCGCATCCAGGCGATTACGTCGCTTTATGTAATAAAACATACAAATATTGCAGCTCAATACAGCGGTTTCCGGATGATTTCATGGCAAGCCCGGATGGAGTCTTGATACAATCTTTGTTGATAGACTTTGACGGAGGGTGTGCATGACCATAGAGTCAGCGTCGATATGTTCGACATCGTCGTCACGGCCGCGCCGGCAACGCCTTTTGCCCATCGAGTCGCCTCCGCGCTTCGCGAGGCCCGCATGCGGGTAGTCACCTGCGAGGTCTTGCCGAACCGACCGCCGCCCGACGCGTTGCGGGTGGACGCCGCCGTGGCGTGCGCGCAGAGCCCCGTGGCGGTCCTCGACCTCGCCCGGTCCCTGCGCGCGGTGCTCGACGGACCGCCGCCCGTGATCGGCGTCAGCTCCTCGCGCGCGATCTTCACGATGCCGGAGCTCTCGAGCGCGATCGCGGACGACGTCCCGGGCGCGGTGCTCGCGGCGCACGTCCAGCGGATCGCGGCGCAGGCCGAGCGGCAGCGGAGCCGCGTCATCCTCCGGGGCGAGCTCGACGACGTGGGCCTCGACGGGCTCCTCGCCTCCCTCGCCTCGCGCAGCCGCAGCTGCTTCATCCGCGTGCGCTCCGGGACGCTCCGCGCCGAGGTGACGGTCGACGCCGGGCGGCCCGTCCACGCCCGCGCCGACGGCGTGCGGCCCTCGGATCGCTGGACCGACGCGCTCGCCGCGCTCGGCGGGTGGCGCAGCGCCACCTTCGAGGTCGTCGCGAGCGATCCGGTCGCCCCGCTGCGGACCGAGCGCGAGAGCCAGAGCCCGCCGGCGTTCCCCGCCGACGACGCGACCGACGTGGCCCTCGCCGCCGCGGTGGTGAACGCCTGCTCCGCCTACGCGCGCGCCTGGCTCGGGCCCCGGGCGACGTCGCGCCTGCTCGCGTCGTCCTGGACCATGGCGCGCGAGCACCACAGCGCGCTCGACGCGTTCGCGATCAGCGGCGACGGGCTCGTCTCGGTCGCGCAGATCCACCGCGCCCGCAGCGCGATCCCGCAGGCGGTCGCCGCGTGGATCATCACGTTCTTCGACGCGGCGGCGGAGCAGGTCCCGGAGCGGTTCCAGCGCCGCCGCATCCGGGAGGTTCTTGGGGGGCTGACCCGGCTCGTCGAGCAGGTCGGCTGGGCGAGCGTCCTGTTTGAAGGAGTCGATCGATGAGCGAGATGCCGACCGTGAATGAGGTACCGGACAGCCTCAGGGAGTCTCTCCCCCTGAGCGTGGAGCGCTTGGCCGAGATGACCTCGCAGGAGGTCGACGACCTCCCGTACGGCTTCGTCATGCTCGACGAGGACGGCGTCGTGCTGCTCTACAACCGGTACGAGCAGCGCATGAGCCGCCTCCCCTCCGAGCGCGTCGTCGGCAGGAACTTCTTCCAGGAGATCGCCCCCTGCACGCGCGTCGAGGCGTTCCTCGGGCGGTTCCGCGCGCTCGCGCAGCAGCCGCCGGGCGCGACGGACCAGTTCTCCTTCCGCTTCCACTTCCTGCACGGGGCGCAGGACGTCTTCGTCCAGTTCGCGCGCGCGCCGGTCAACCGCGTCTTCATGACCGTGCACCGCATGCCGATCGAGAGCGACGTGCACGAGCGCCCGCCGACGATCCGCCACGAGCGCGATCGCGGCCGGCTCAACGGCCCGCTCGGCGCCATGATCCCGCTCGCGTGGGACCAGGTCGCCGCCCTCCTCGCGCGGGTCGGCCAGAGCGCCGCGCGCGAGCTCGGCCGGAGCGTCGGCCGCAAGATCGCGGGCGTCGCGGAGCACACGGTGGTCGAGGCGGGGGCGTCCGCGCTCGACAAGGCGCCGGTGCTGCTCGCGGTGGGCGCGCTCGATCAGGCGCTCGCCGAGCTCGGCATGGGGCGGCTCGCCGCCGACTTCTGCGCGCATCCCCCGCGCGTCGCATGTTTCGTCCGGCCGCCGGTCGAGTCGGGCTCGGTCGAGCTGTCGTGTTTTTACGAGGGCCTGCTCGAGACGACCATCAGCGCGGCGCTCAACGCGGCGCACGTCGCCCGGTGCATCGAGGGAACGGAGCTCGCCGCGCTTCCGTGGCGCTTCGTGGTCGTGCCGATCGAGCGCGCCAGCGAGCTCCGCGCGCTCGGCGGTGAGCGGCCCGACGATCTCGCGAAACGTTTCGGCTTGCTCGAGAGCTCTTTAGGGGCAGGGGGAGCCTTGTCCCGAGGAACCAACGCGGACTCTTGACGCGCCGCGGGACCCGGGCATCCCCGCCCGGCGTGCCTGCTGGATCCCTCCGGCGAGCGGTGCTTAGCTGCGCCTCGATGAGCCGGCGAGGCGGCATTTCCAGGCGAGTCGCCTCCGGGTCTCCGGCCGGCGAGGTGTCCTCGGCGGGGCTCGATGGGCCCCTCGAGGCCGAGCGCGGGCCCCTTTCGATCGCCGAGGCGAGCGCCGGGATGCTCGTGCAGCACGTCGTGGTTCATCCGTCCGATGTCGTGTTCGTGAAGGGGATCGTCGAGGCGAGCGACGGCGTCGCGCTCCTGTTCGCGGAGCGCGGCGGCGAGCTCACGCTCGCGGCGCCGCTCGGTCGGAGCGACGAGTTCGCCGAGCTCCTGCTCGATCTGGAGCAGGACGTCGGGGCGCGGCGCCGCGGCGCGCCACGCTGAGGGAGGCATGACGGAGCGCCGCGATCCGAGCTCGTCCGATCTCGCCCAGGAACCCGCGCCTGACGCCGTCGTCCACGAGGGCGCGGCGCCGGGCCGGCCCGGCGCCTCGGGCGCGCTGCTCGACCCGCGCATCCTGGCCGCGTGGCGCGAGTGGCTCGCCGCGCTCGCGACGGACGCCGAGGCCGCGATCGCCGCGGCCCACGTCTATGGCGAGCTCGGCCCCGAGGCGCGCGAGGCGTGGCTCGACGTGCTCGCGGAGGACGCGCCCAAGCTGCAGGTCCCCGCGGTCGCGATCTACGCGCCGCTCCTGTCGGTCGAGGGCGACGCGGCCCGCCGCGCGCGGATCGAGGGGGCGATCGAGGAGGGCGAGGAGGGCGAGCGCCCCTCGCGGCCACCGGGCGGCTTCGCGCTGCGCGGGGTCGCGCCGGACGGCGATCGGGTGGTGGCGCTGGTGACGCCGCTCTACCTGCGGTTCGTGCGCGTGCTCTGGTGCCGTTACCTCCCCGAGGACGGCATCGCGTGGGCGCGGCACGATCCGATCGTCCGCGCGGAGGAGGCCCCCGGTCCAGGGCTGCTGATCGACGGGGCGCACCTCGAGACCACACCGATGAAGCTGGTCATCGAGGAGCTGTGCCACGCGATCCTGGCGCAGCGGCGCAAGGGCGCGGAGCTCCCGCCGTCGCTGCAGCTCTGCGCGGATCTCTTCGACGCGCACCTGGAGGGCGATCCCTTGCCATGAAGGCGCTCGCGATCGGCTGCGCCCTGCTCGCGATCGGCTGCTCGGGCGCCGGGAGCGGCGGCGAGGCCCGTGCTCCTGCGCCGGGCGCGGATCCACCCGCGGCGACGGCGGCGGTGGCGGGCGGACCGGTGCTGACGTTCTCGTACGAGACCCTCGACGGGCGCGAGCTCTCCACCGCCTCGCTGGCGGGTCGGCTCAGCGTGATCGGCTTCGTCGCGACGTACGACGTGGCCTCTCAGGCGGAGGCGCGTTTCCTCGCGGGGCTGCTGCGCGATCACACGCCCCGCATCAACGTGGCGCTCCTCGTCCTCGAGGCGAGCGAGAACCGGCCGCTCATCGAGGCCTTCGTCGCCGCGCTCAAGCTCCCGTACCCGGTCGCGATCGCCGACGCGCCGACGATCGCCGGGGAGGGGCCTTTCGCCGGGCTGCACCACGTGCCGAGCGTCGTCATCCTCGATCCCGAGGGCAGGGAGGTGTTCCGGCACGTGGGGCTCATCACCCAGGAGGCGCTGGAGGAGACGCTCCGGGGGATCGAGCGCGCGAAGGGGACGGCGCCGGCGAGGTAGGGGAGAGGCAGGGCGCCGGCGGGCCGACGCTGCGCCGTGATCAGAGCCTGCTCAGGAGATCGGTCTTCTTCGCCGTGAACTCCTGTTCGGAGATGATCCCTCGCTGCCTCAGATCGGCGAGCCGCTCGATGGCAGCGAAGATGTCCCCCTCCTGAGGAGAAGACGAGGGGCGAGGCGCCGGGGCTTCCGCGGGCGCGGGGGCGAAGGGCGCTTGAGCGGGCTTCGCCGGTGGCTGCTGCGCAAGATCCCCGGAGATGATCGGCAGGCTCAGCACGCTCACCACGCCGTACTGGCTGGTGAACGTGACCGAGGATCCCGAACCTTGCTGCTGGGATACGCCGCTGATCTGGTGATCGAGCGTGTCGTAGACGCTGACGCGGCCATTGACGTCGACGGCCAGGCGGCGCGCGCCGGGGAAGTAGGCGTAACGAATGTTGTTCTGCGAGCCGCTGGAGCTCGGCACGCCGAGCTCACCGGGCCACCAGCTGCCCGAGCCGCCCCCCGCCGACGGGACGAACAGGCTGACCGCCGTGCTGCCACCGCCGCCCTGCTGCTGCATCTGGGACGAAGAGAACGCAGGCGCAGGGACAAAAGGCTGGCTGGAGAGGAGGCTCGAGAGCTCGGCGCACAGGCCCTCCACCTTGGCCTTGAGGCCATTGTTGAACATGTCGCCGATCATCGTCATTCCGCCCTGCATCCACTGCCCGTTGCCGCCCAGCTCGGGGTGGTAGAACTGCGCCATCGTCCCGTGGCCGTTCACCAGCGCTTGCAGCAACGTCATCACCGCGTCGGTGCTGACGTAATAGCGCTGCGCGAGATCGGAAATCCTCTGCTGACCTTCGGGGGTGAGTTGCTGCATGATGAGGCGCTCCAGGGGGGAAGACAGGCGTGGCACGAGGTCAGGCCGCTCGCAACGGGCGCTCCGGCAGGGGGGCCGGGCTGGCCTGAGGCCGGCACACAGGCTGCTGCGTGCCGGGGATCGAGAGCGTTTCAGGAGGGTGAGGAGACAGCGCCGGGGCGTTCAGCCCGCGAGCTTGCGGACGCTCGCCAGCTGCACACAGACCGCGACGACCTCCATGGCGACGTGGATCTGATCCAGCGGCGGCATCGAGGGCGCGATCCGGATGTTGCGGTCGCGAGGATCGCGGCCGTACGGGTACGTCGCCCCCGCGCCGGTGAGCTTCACGCCCGCCTTGTTGGCGAGGCGCACGACCTCCTTCGCACAGCCGTCCAGCGTGTCGAGGCTGACGAAGTAGCCGCCGCGCGGCGAGGTCCACGTCGCAATGCCCTTGCCGCCGAGCTCGCGCTCGAACGCGCTCGTCACCGCCTCGAACTTCGGCCGCAGGAGCTCGGCGTGGCGCTGCATGTGGCTCAGCAAGCCCGCGTAATCCTTGAAGAATCGCACGTGGCGCAGCTGGTTCACCTTGTCCGGGCCGATGGTCTGGATGGTGAGGTGCTTCTTGGCGTCCGCGACGTTCGCGGGGCTCGACGCCATCGCCGCGACGCCGCTGCCGGCGAACGAGATCTTCGACGTCGACGCGAACACGACGGGGCGGTTCGTGTGGCCCGCGGCCTGGCACGCAGACACGATGTCAACGAGCCGATCGCCCTGGGCGTGGAGGTCGTGCACCGCGTACGCGTTGTCCCAGAACAGCCGGAAGTCCGCCGCCGCGGCCTTCATGCCGGCGAGCCGGCGCACGACCTCGGCGCTGTACGTGGTGCCGGTGGGGTTCGAGTACTTCGGGACGCACCACATGCCCTTGATCGACACGTCCTCGGCGACCAGCCGCTCGACCTGGGCCATGTCGGGACCGTCGTCGTTCAGGTCGACGGTGACCATCTCGATGCCGTGGTGCTCGCAGATCGCAAAGTGACGATCGTAGCCGGGGCTCGGGCACAGGAACTTGACCTTCGGCTGCTTCACCCAGGGGCCGTTCCCGTCGGGCACGCCGTGGAGCAGCGCACGGACGACCGCGTCGTGCATCATGGTCAGGCTGCTGGTTCCGCCGATGATGACCTGCGCCGCGGGGACCTCGAGCATCTCGGCGAAGATCGCCTTCATCTCGGGCAGGCCGTCGAGGCCGCCGTAGTTGCGCGTATCCGAGCCGTCCGAGGCGATGAGATCGCCCGCTCCGGGGAGGGGGAGCATGCCGTTGGCGAGGTCGAGCTGCTCCGAGGACGGCTTGCCGCGCGTCATGTCGAGCTTGAGCCCGCGGGCTTCGAAGGCGTCATAACGCGCCTCGAGCTCCCGGCGGAGCGAGGCGAGAGCATCGGGTGACAACGAGCGAAGTTCGGTCATGGCGCGCGTTGTCTAGCAGAACTTCGCGCGCGCGTCGCGACCCGCGTGGACCCGGGTTCCGCGCTCCGGAAACGCCGCGGATCGGCGCTGCGCCGCCGCGGTGTGGCCGCCGGGTCGCCGCGCCGCGCCGCGCCACCTCAGCTCAGCGGGCGCCCCCGGCGCCGCGCCGTGTCAGCGACCGTCCCCTGGCGCCCGCGCCACCTCAGCGGCCGTCCCTGGCGCCCGCCTCCGCCTGGGCCCGCTGTGACAGGCACTCTCCGTCATGACGCATTTTGCCACAACCCATCTCCGCCTCGATGGAGCGCTCACCTGCGCCTCGCGCCGGCGGGCTCTGGTACGGGAGGTGCATTGAGCATGACGCAGGATGAACGGATGATCTCGCCGTCAGACAGGATGTCTGGCTGTCGAGGCCGAGCGCGAGGATCCCAATGATGGCTCACCTGCTGGGGGTGCTCGAGCGCGCCCAGCCGAGAGGGCATTCCAACGCTCATAATGATCATGATGAACGGAAGGCGAGCTGGTGGCGGCAGAGGACGCTCGGGGCTGAGACAAGGCCTGGCGCGGCGGCGGCTGCTCGGGCTGGGCGGGGCTGGTGCCCTATCTGGACTCCTGGGTTGCGGACGAGGTCAGGCGGCCGGAGGCGCGCCGGGAGCTGCGGGGAAGGAGCAGGGAATGGAAAGCAGCGGTGACCCGAACGACCCGTCGCGGCTCGGCGCGCGGCCCGAGCCGGGGCCGAGGGGAGAGCTCTCGGCCGGACTGCAGCCGCTCGGGTTGTCCCCTCGGCGCGACGGGCTGCTCTACGTTCCGGCGAGCTACCGGAGGGACCGGCCGGCGCCGCTCGTGGTCCTGCTGCACGGGGCCGGGGGCAACGCGCACCACGGCCTCGCGTTGCTCAAGGAGCTGGCGGACGAGGCGGGTCTGCTGCTGCTCGCGCTGGACTCTCGCCACGCGACCTGGGACATCATCGCCGACGACACGTACGGCCCCGACGTGACCTTCCTGGACCGCGCGCTTCGCCAGCTGTTCCGCGACGCGGCCGTCGATCCCGCGCGGCTCGCGATCGGCGGCTTCTCCGACGGGGCGTCCTACGCGCTGTCGCTCGGGCTCACCAACGGCGACCTGTTCACGCACGTCATCGCGTTCTCTCCGGGCTTCATGGCCCCCGCGGCGCAGCGCGGCCGCCCGCGCGTCTTCGTGTCGCACGGCACGCAGGACCAGGTGCTGCGGATCGACCCGTGCAGCCGCCGGCTGACGCCGCTGCTCCGGCGCGCGGGCTACGACCTGCGTTACCAGGAATTCGAGGGCCCCCACGTGGTCCCCCCGGAGATCGCGCGCGACGCCCTCGAGTGGTTCCTGCCGCGGGCGACCTGATCCGCCCGGCCGCCTTTGTCTGCGGCCCCGGAACGGCCTCGCTTCGGATGTCGTGATAGAGGCCGCTAGAACACCGAGCACGTTGTTCGAGCGAGAAATAAAACGCCAAGGACGCCAAGGCGCCAAGGACGCCAAGATATTATTTTCTTCTTGGCGTTCTTGGCGTTCTTGGCGTCCTCGGCGCCTTGGCGTTTCGAACTTTTGCTCGTTTCAGGCTGGTTCAACCCGTTTGCCCGTCCAGGGCGTCGTGCAGGAGGCGCTTCGGGGCACGCCTCCTGCCGGGACGCGACGCCGGGGTGATGTCCCCGGCGCCTCCGTCACTCCGCTGCGATGGGCTCCCCGTGGTAGGCCACGCTCGGCGCCTCGGGGTTGTTCTCGAAGTACGCCTTGCCGGCGAGGCGCTTCACGAGCGGGCTGAACCGCTCCGCGGCCTTGCCGCGCACGATGTCGCGGATCAGCGCGACGTCCTCGCGCGCGCGGGCGATCGTCTCCGGGTTCGCGAGGAACTCCTTCGCCGCCTTCGCCTTGGCCGGAGCGGCCTTCACCGCGTCGCGGAGCGCGCCCGCCGCTGCCTTCGCCTTCGCCGCGGCCCGCTCGGCGGCCGATTGTCGAATGAGCGGCGCCACCTCGTAGACCAGGTTCGCGGCCGAGCCGGCCACGCGGTGCGGCGCGTGGTGCAGCGGGCTCGCGTACTTCGGGTTCTTCTCGAGGAACGCCCGCACCTCGGCCTCGGTGACGCCCGCCTCCTGGTACGCGCGGGCGAGCTCCTCCTCGGCCAGGATGCGCGCCTTGAACATGTACATCTGGATGCGCGAGTAGAAGTTCGTCGCCCCGTCGCCGCTCGTCTCCACCGCGCAGAAGATCGTGCCGGGGTAACGCGCCGTGATCAACGACTGGACGCCGTCGGACACGCCCGAGGACGGCATGCACCCGAACGGCTTCACGCTCACCGTGAGGTGCGCCTTCGACTTCACCGCGTTCACGATGAGCTTGCCGACCTCCATGTGGCCCTCGCCGCCGCGGAGGTCGTTCGAGTAGTAGTCCTTCGCCACGTCCGCGACGAGATCCATGTCCGGAAGGTGGTAGTCGAACAGGCCGAGCGGCAGCGCGAACGCCTGGAAGCCGACCCGCAGCGCCCCCTCCGCGAGGCGCATCGTCGCGAGCCGCTTCGCCACGCCGAACTCGTCCAGGCCCGCGAGCCCGTAGTTGCCCTCGTCCGCGCCGCGCAGATCGCGCCGCTCGCGCGTGTCGCGGGCGCACTCCCAGATGTTGTAGAGGAGCCACGCGGTCGTGAGCTGGATGTCGTTCTCGCCGCCCTCGCTCTCCAGGAACTTCTGGAGGGCGTAGTTGCCGTCACCCTCCGTCGTCATCGCCCAGAACTCGCCGATGATCGACGTCTTCGCCTTCGGCCGGAGCTTGTCCACCCGGACGCCCTCGAACTGCTTGCGCGCCTCGTAGAGGGCCTTGAAGACGTTCGTCTGCTCGTAGAGCGCCTTGTAGATGACGCGCTTCGCGCTCTCCATGGCGCGGTTCGTCGCGCCGGGCTCGACCTCGTAGGGGCGGATGCGGTAGGCGAGCGCGTTCAGCGTGTCGCCGCACACGATCGCCTTGATGATCGCGATGAAGAAGGCGGGGTTCATCTCCAGGCCGACGTCGTCGCCGGTCGCCTGGGAGAGGCCGCCGGTCTGCTGGAACAGCATCACCCGGAAGCCGTCGAAGCCGGCGTCGCGGAGCGCCTTCCGGTACTCGGTCACGTACATGCCGAAGCGACAGGGGCCGCACGCGCCCGCCGTCAGGAAGACGTAGTTCTTGATGATGTCCTCGGTCTTCATCCCCTGCTTGTCGCGCAGGTCGATGAGGTGCTTCACGAGGCCGCCGACGGTGAAGTACGTCGGGTTGCACTGGCCGCGGTTGCCGAACTCCTTGCCCGTCTGGAGCCCCGCGTTGTCGCTGATGCCGAAGTAGTGGACGTTGTAGCCGAGGCCCTTCAGCGCGCCCTCGCACAGGAAGTCCTGCGCGGCGGTCAGGCCGCTGATGAGGAGCGTCACGTTCTCGCGCTCCTTCTTCGTCATCTTCGGCTTGAGCATGCCGTCGACCCACTGGCGCCTCTCGGCCTTGAGGCCGAGCCGCTCCCGCTCGGCCTCCTCGAACGCCTTGAGCTCCGCCTCGACGTCGATGTCCGCCTTGATGGATCTCGTCTCGCCCACCAGAGGAAGGCGCGTCTTCTGCGTGATCGTCTGTTCCATGGCTTCGCTTCCCTTCGCTCGGACGCTGGAAGGGGGCGGCCCGGCCAGCCCCCCTCGACCCTGGCCGTGGTTTACGCTTCCAAGGGGACGACGGTCCCGTCGGACTGCTTCTTCTTGAGCTGCACGAGGCCCGTCTTCAGCGCCTCGGGCGGCGCCTTGGGAGCAACGTAGCTCCGCACCCTCTCCGCGAGCGCGGCGATCTCCCGCTCGAGCGCGGGGTCGGTGATCTTGCGCGCCGCCTGCTGCTCCCGCTTCAGCTGGAGCAGCTCGAGCCGCTTCTCGTCGATGCGGTAAGCGAGCTCGACCTTCTTCTTCGCCGCGTCCTCGAGCGCCTCCTCGTGCAGCTTGAGGCTGTGCGCGTAGGTCTTCACGCGGATCTTGATCGAGCCGCCCGGCTTGTTCGCGTCGATGTCGTGCAGCGCGGCGTACGGCGTCGCGCTCGAGCTCACGATGCTGTCGATGATGCCGTACGTCGGCGCGTCATGGCCGCACTTGAAGCTCGAGAGATCGAGGAGCACGACGTTCGGGTGGCGGGCGGCGAACTTGGCGGCCCACACCTTCTGCGCGCTGTTCGCCGAGTAGTTCTCCGGCCAGACGTCGTTGATGTCGAGCGGGTGCTGCCCTGCCGCGATCTCCTCCTTGAAGAACCGCGCCAGGTACTCCATGTCGCGCGGGATCGACCGGACCGAGAGGATCGGGTACCCGAGCACCTGGAACTCCTCCGGGATCCCGTGGTTCAGGCCCGGATCCGAGTGGTACGGCCGCCCGATCATCAGGATGGCCACCCGGTTCTCGGTCTCGACCGTCTCGAGGATCGCCCGCCCCTTGTCCTGGAGATCGCGGTCGAACAGCGCGAGCGCCTTCATCGCCTCGCGGTGCGCGTGGTCGCTCTCGTCCTCGGTGATGCCGAGCCGCGGGCCCCACGTCTCGAACATCCGGCGCGCGGTCAGCGTCATCTCGGAGAACGTGAGCGCCGGATCGAGGTACTCGATGCCGCGCGTCTTGAAGAAGTCGACCTCCTTCGTGAACGCCGCCTTCATCACGTCGGGCACGCCCGCCACGATCGGGCAGCTCGTCTTGTCCATCACGCCTTCGCCGAAGCTCGGGACGTGGGTGAGGATGGGGAAGAAGATGTAATTGAGCTTCTTCTCCTCCGAGTGGTGGTGGAACAAGAGGTTGTGGATGTGCGCCTGCGCCACCTTGGAGGGGAAGCACGGATCGATGGAGCCGTACTTGCCGCCCTCGACCCACATCTCCTCGGTCGTCGCGTCGCTGAAGACGACGTTCTGCTTCGGGACGCCGAGCGCCTCGAAGTAGGCCCGGTAGTACGGGCCGGTCGAGTAGATGTTGAGCACGCGCGGGATGCCGATGCGCACGCGCCGCAGCCGCTCGCGCACCGCCGGGCCGCTGCGCCGGAAGGGGCGCGTCGTCTCCACCCGGCGGATGCCGAGGAAGCCCTTCTTGACGACCACGTCCTTCACCGGCGAGCCGTCCTCCGGCAGCGGCGCGGTGTCGTAGAAGTGCCGGAAGGCGAGCTTCGACTCGTAGTCGACGAGGTTCGGGAACTGCTTCGCGATCTTCTTGCGCTCGGCGACGAGCTCGAGCATCGCCTTCTCGCTCTCGACCGTGCCCTTCTCGCAGGAGAAGCCCGAGATGTAGCGGCTCGTCGTCCCGTCCGGGCGCTTCGTGTCGATGAACGTCCGCTTGCACTCGTTCGGGCAGAAGTGGCAGACGGTCTCCTCGTCGTTCTTCGTCGTGTACTCGAGGGCGATCGCCGCATCGATGCCGATGAAGGTCGAGGTCCCCCGGCGCTTCACGACCCGGAGCGTCTCGAACGCGGCGCCGAGCGCGCCGGCCTCGCCCGTGTGCGGGTGGACGAACACCTCGGCGCCGGGCACGCGCTCCTTGATGTAATCGACCTGCGCCTTGACGGCCGCGAGGTTGTACTGCGTGCCGCCCTGGAGCACGTAGCGCGTGCCGAGCGCCGCGAGCCGCGGGATCTGCACGACGTACTGCCACACGTTCTTCGGCAGCACCTGGGCGAGGCCGGCGAGCAGCTCCTCCTTGGAGAAGCCCTCTTTCTGGAAGTTCACCCGGTCGGTGTCGAGGAAGACGGCGCAGCCGTAGCTGAACTTCGGCGCGAGCTCGGCGCCGAACGCCGTGTCGGCGTACTCGGTCACCTTCAGGCCGAACTGGTCGGCCATCGCCTGGAGCAACATGCCGTTGCCGGCAGAGCACGAGTTGGAGAGGCGGAAGTTCGCGATGTCGCCGTTCTTCATGAACAGGACCTTGATGTCCTGTCCGCCGATGTCGCAGATGACGTCGACGTCGCCGAAGAACTTCACCGCGCTCATCATGTGGGCGACGGTCTCGACGATGTTGACGTCGGCCCGCATGCACTCCTGGAGCACGTCGGCCGCGTAGCCGGTGCCGCCGAACCCGAGCACCTCGAGCGTCGCGCCCTGGTCGAACACGTACTGCCGGAGCTGGGCGAGCAGCTCCTTCGCGTCCTGGATCGGGTTGCCCTTCGAGAGCTGGTACGCCTTGCAGACGATGCTCCCGTCCTCGTCGATGAGCACCGCCTTCGACGAGGTGGAGCCGCCGTCGAGGCCGATGACGCCGCGCACCACCTGGCCGGGCGTGAGCTTCATCGGCGTGAACTTCGGGATGCTGTAGAGCTTGCGGAAGTCCTCGACCTCGTCCCGGGTCTTCACGAGCGGCGGGCCCGCGCTCTCGCCGAGCCGCGCCTTCCTGCCGTTCGTCATGTACTCGACGAGCCCCGCCTTGCCGGCGTAACGGCCGACCTCCGCGGGCTCCTTGAGGCCGTAGACGCAGGCGCCGAACGCCGCGTAGTACTGCGAGTTCTCGGGGACGAAGATCGTCTCCTCGACCGGGCGGTCCTTCGGCCAGTCGTAGCCGCGCTCGTCCCACGTCTCGGGGATCCGCTTGCGCCAGCACTCCTGGAGGAAGGGGAGGTAGGTGTTGGGCCCGCCGAGCAGGAGGACCTTGTGCTTCAGCGTCGAGCCGCGCGTCAGCACCGACAGGTTCTGGAGGACGATCGCGTCGGCGAGCGAGCAGAGGATCTCCGTCGAGGGGATACCGCTCTTCACGAGGTTCACGATGTCCGTCTCGGCGAAGACTCCGCACTTCGCGGCGACGTGGTGGAGCTTCGAGTCGTCGAAATGGATCTTCACCACCTCGGACGAGGGGAGACCCACCTTGATCATGCACTTGTCGATGGTGGCGCCCGTCCCGGAGGCGCACTTGTCGTTCATCGACGGGGCGGCCGTCTTGTCGCCCGTCTTCTCGCTCCGCTGGAAGATGATGATCTTGGCGTCCTGCCCGCCGAGCTCGATGACGCTCCCGACGTCCGGGTGCAGGTTCTCGACCGCGAGCGTGACCGCGTTGACCTCCTGGACGAACTTGGCGCCGAGGCCGGCGCAGAGGGGCGCCGCGCCGGAGCCCGTCATGAACACCCGCCAGCTGTCGCGGGGGGACGCCGGGAACGACGCCTCGATGGCGTCGAGGAGCTCGAGCACCTTCTCGGGCTGCTTCGTCTGGTGCCGCTGGTAGTCGCTCCAGAGAATCTCGAGCGTCTGTGGATCGAGCACGACCGCCTTGACGGTCGTCGAGCCGACGTCGATGCCGACCACGACCGGATCCTGGATCTGCCTTCCCATGCGGGCTCCTTCCCCAGCCACAGTCGACCCACCAGCGGTCCGGCTGACTGGCCAGTCAGTCGTGATGGCTACAACGGGAGGCCCCGAAAATCAAATGATTCGGGATGTCGTGGGCGTGCCGTCCCCGGGCAATTCTGCGTCCAGGGCACATCTTCCGCCCTCGCGGTCGCTGCGGGCGTGGTCGTCACGGGCGGAGGTAGGATGGCCCACGACCTGTTTCTCCCGTGTGTCAGGGCGGTCGCGTCTCCGTGCGACGCCCGGGTGGGGACATCGCTCCCAGATGGCGGGCCGGTGATGGTAAAGCGACCGGCCCATGGACAAGTCCGAGCGCCGCCGAGCCCTCCTCCGCGCGGCGCGCACCGTCTTCTCGGAGAAGGGGTATCACGAGGCGAAGGTCGACGACATCGTCGCGCTCGCGAAGGTGGCGAAGGGGACGTTCTACCTCTACTTCCCCGACAAGCGCTCGGTGTTCGCCGAGCTCGTGCGCGGGCTCTTCACGCGCCTCGGGGGCGCGATCCTGCGGGTGGATCCGTCGGCGGACGTGGAGGCGCAGGTCAAGCACAACATCCGGGCGATCGTGGCGGTGCTGCTCGACGATCCGGCGCTGACGAGCATCCTCTTGTCGCACGCGGCGGGGCTCGATCCGGCGTTCGTGAAGGAGCTGCGCGCGTTCCGCCAGGAGGTGAAGCTGCTGCTCGTGCAGAGCCTCTCGGAGGGGCAGCGGCTCGGGATCATCGAGCCGGGGGACACCGAGCTCTACGCGACGTTCACGATCGGCGCGCTGAAGGAGGTGCTGTTCGAGAACGCCCTGGAAGAGCACGCACACCCGCGCGAGCGGATCGTCACGGCGCTCTACGATCTGCTGCGTCGCGGGGTCCTCCGGATGGACCCCGCCCTCCGGCAGGCGGCGCCGCCGGAGGACGGCGAGCGAGGGGCGAACACGCTGGCGGCCGCCGCGGCTGTTCCGGCCGAGCCCACTTCCGGCGAGCGGGGGCGGGCGAGCGCCGGGCGCGGCCGTCGCGCGAGGGCGAAGGGCGACTGACCGGCGCGTCAGTCAGGCGGATGACGTACGCGGATACGGCGCCCGGCGTAGCGCTCAGGCGCGGCGCGGGACGATGTGCTCGATGAAATTGAGCAGGGTCCGGCTGCCGAGCTGCCCCGGGGAGACGCGGGCGAGGAGCGCGGGGACGTCGAGGCCCTCGGCCTGGAGCACCTCGCGGCGCCACGTGATGTAGCCGGCGATGACGTCGTGGTCCATCTCGGGGTGGAACTGCACGCCGTAGCAGGTCTTCGAGAAGCGGATCACCTGGTGCTCGTCGAGCGCGGTGAACGCGAGGCTCCGGGCCCCCTCGGGCAGCGTGCCAACCGTGTCCACATGGGTGGCGTGGGTCTCGAAGCTCGACGGCAGCCCGTCGAAGATGGGGTCGTCGGCGCGGCGCTCGACGCGGATCCTGCCGATCTCGCGGCCGCGCGGGTTGCGGATGACCTCGCCGCCGAGCGCCTGGGCGAGGATCTGGTGGCCGAAGCAGATGCCGAACGTCGGGGTGCCGGCGCGCACGACGTCGCGCAGCCAGGCCTCGGTGCGGAGCATCCAGGGCTCGCGGTGGGGGACGTTGGCCGAGGAGCCGGTGATCACGAACGCGGCGATGTCGGCCGCGCCGGGGGCGCCCGGCGCGGGGAGCTCGTCGGTGCGGGCGTCGACGGTGGCGTACCCGCCGTTCCAGGCGGGGCCGATCGTCTGCTCGATCAACGCCGCGAAATGGCCGCGCCGCTCGAGCACCGTGGGGACGGGCTCGCCGGTCTTCACGATGACGATCTTCTTGGGATGTCCCACGCTTTTCAGGATAGCAGAGCCGCCGCGGGGGCGCGGGCGGGACTTGGCAGGACGGGGCGGGGGCGCGAAGATGCCCGCGATGTCCGCCTACGTCGTTTCGCGCCCGATCTGGCGCAGGTTTCGCCCGCGTTTCCTGGCCCGCGCCGCGGCGCACGTGAGGGCGGGCGGGCACGCGGCGATCGTGCTGCCGGACGAGCGGATCGACCTCCTGCTCTCCGTGGATGAGCGCGGCACGCTGACGGAGCTCGGGCTGTGGTCGCTGCTGTCGATCGAGCAGCAGCGCTTCCGCCGCGTGGGCGAGGGGCCGGCCAGGGGGCTCGCGACCGCGCGGGTGAAGCGGCAGTACGAGGGCTCGGTCCTCGACTGGTGCGAGCGCGACAGCGTGCACCCGGGGGCGCTCCGGGAGGTCGCGCTCGACTGCCTGGCCTGCGGGGCCTGCTGCCACGACGCGAACGTGGTGCTCGACGACGAGGACCTGTCGCGCTGGCGGGTGGCCGGGCGAGGCGACCTCGCGGGGCGCGCCTACGTGCGGCGGGCGCGGGACGGGAAGATCACGCTGCGCTTCGCCGTGAGCGGTCGCTGCCAGCACCTCTGCGACGACAGGAAGTGCGCCATCTACGAGCTCAGGCCGGACAACTGCCGCGCGTTCGTCGTGGGGAGCGAGGCGTGCCTGGCGGCGCGCGAGGAGACGCTCGGGATCCGGGACGGGGCGGCGGTGGAGGCGTAGCGCGCGCCCCTCACGGGAGCGGCGCGCAGTCGGCGTAGAGCGTGTTGAAATCGTCCCTGTTGAGGTACACCGTGATGACCTCGGGATACTTGAGCCGATCGTCGGACTCGTCGTCTGACCCTCTCGCCTTGGCGAAGCAGTCCTCGACGAACTCCGCCGAGGTGTTCTCGCAGGCCTGCCGCGCGGGGCGCGCCTCGTCGCGGCACGGCCCGGCGAAGGAGAGCGCGCAGCCTCCGTTCGTGCTGCAGGACCGCCGGGGCATATAGCTCATCGAGGTCGCGCCGCATTGCGCCTGGACCGTGGCGCCGGCGCACGCGTACAGCCCTCGAGCGGTGCCGCCGTCGTCGCCGTCGCCGTCGTCGCCATCGTCGTCGTCGTCATCCGAGCCGCTGTCGAACAGGTTCCCGTAAAATGCCGCTTCCTGCACGTCGAACTGCGCCCGCTCGGTCGAGGTCGCCTCAAGCGCTGCGTGCTCGCCGCGCAGCGAGATGAGCACCTGGGCGCCGTAGCCGTTGACATGGGCGAGGAGGCACGCGGTCACCCACCGCTGGCCGACCGGAGCCAGCGGCCTGGAGCGCCATTCCGGCGCGAGACCGACGACGCCCTGGAAGGTGTAGGTCACGCCGCCGTACGCCCCGCTGAGGCTCTGGCCCTCGGGCAGCGCGCACCGGATGACGTAAGCGAGCAGCTCGCGGCCTTCGGCGGTCGCGATGAGCTCCGTGGAGGAGAGGGTCGAGGCCCTCGGCGACAGCCAGCGTGAGGACAAGCCGTTCATCGAGAGGCGGTTCATCGAGAGGCGGTTCATCGAGAGGCGGTTCATCGAGAGCCTGTTGATCGACGCGAACGCCTCTTCCGCCGCCCCCACCTGCTCCTCGGCCGGCTCGCCCTCGAGAGCTGCTGCGACGCATCCGGTCTGCGCGATACACAAGCCGAGTCCCGCGACAAGGATGAACAGGTCGTGCGTTGGTGACATCGATCGCTCCTTTGGCCGAACGCCTCGAGGTTCAGGGGGCCTCGTGGGATCACGACGCGGCGTCCCGACACGCGCCCAGTCGCTGGTGCCTCGCCCCGGTCCGTCGGGGATCGTGCGGGCACATCGGACCGGGACGTGGCGGAAGCGCGTCGATTCTGCCGGAGCCAGGACATGCAACGCCCAGTCCTCGAGAGCGCGCTCGCATGGCCCACGAGCACCTGATCGACCCATGGACTGAAGCCGGCTGAAGAGAGCAGAATTTTGAATCGCCAAGCCGCCAAGAAGGCCGCGAGGGAAGAACTTTGCGTCCTTGGCGGCTCATTCCTCCGTCGCTCAACGCGATCGGTGGTCTAGACGATTCTGGAGGCGCGTGTTCGTCCGGCGAGGGGAACCGGCGCTGGATGGTGCAATTGGCCTCATAGGGCGAGTTGCCACAGTCGCGAGCGCACCGTCCGCAGCGCGCGCGCACCGGCACGGCCGGCACGGCCATCGATCGCGGTCGTACTCACGGCGTCGGGGCGCCCTCCGGAGCCGGCGCGCCCTCCGGGGGCGGCGCGCCTTCCGGGGGCGGCGCGGCGGCCGGAGCCGGGGGATCCATGGCGCAGCGGAAGCCGATCCAGGCGTGCGCCGTCACGGGCGCCGCGGCGATGCGGTACGTCGCGGAGAGCTTGTCGGGGCCGTCGCGGAAGCTCGCGCCGCGCACCACCTTGAGCGGCGCGGCCGGGTCGCCCTGAGGGTTCTCGCCCCCGGGCGGCGGGAAGACGTAGCCGTCCGAGACCCACTCCGCGACGTTGCCGGCGAGGTCGTAGACGCCCTCCGGCGTGCGGTCTTTCGGGTGCGCGCCGGCCGCGCAGGTCGCGACCTCGGCGCCGCGCTGGAGGCAGCCCTCGTTCCGGTCGTAGCAGGCGAGATCGCAGGTCGGCTCGTCGGCGCCCCAGACGAACGCCCGGCCCTCCGCGCCGCGCGCCGCGATCTCCCACTCGGCCTCGGTCGGCAGCCGCCGGCCCCGGAAGCGGCAGTAGCTCTCGGCCTGGGAGTAGTCGACACAGTTGATCGGGTGACCGGTCGCGCCGCGGGGCTCGTTGCAGCGCCGCGACCACAGCGCGGCCTCGCCCTCGTCCGCGGGCGGCGCCGGCACCGGCACGCCGAGCGGGAGCTCCGGTGTCAGCGAGACGTGCGCCGCCGTCGAGCACTGCCGCTGCTGCATGCAGGCGCGGTAGGCGCGGACGGTGACCTCGTTGCGATCGAGGTAGAAGCCGCGGGTGAGCGTCACCTCGCGCGCCTCGAGCCCGGCGCCGACGGTGGCCGTGAGCGGCGGGATGAAGACCATGTCCGGCGGCGGCGCCGGGGGCTCGGCGGGCGCCGCGACCGACGCCGCGGCCGAGGCGCTCGCGAGCGGCGCGGCGCTGGCGCTCGCCGCCGGCACGGGCGAGGCGGCGCGCCCGGAGGGGGGCGCCGTGGTCGGGGCGCGCGGGGACGCCGACCGGGGCGGCTTCTTGTCGGGCGCCCGCGTCAGGAAGTACGCCGTCGCCCCGCCGCCGCCGAGCAGGAGCGCCGCGAGGAACCAGGGCAACGCGGCGCGCGCAGCGCTGCGCTGCGGGGCTGGCTGGCCGGCCGGCGGGGCGCCTGGCGCGGGGTAGGGGGCGGCGCCGGGCGGTCCGGGATAGGGGGCGGCGCCGGGCGGTCCGGGATAGGGGGCGGCGCCGGGCGCAGCGGGGTAGCCACCGGCGCCAGGCGGTGCGGGGTAGCCACCGGCGCCGGGCGGCGCGGGGTAGCCACCGCCGCCAGGCGGCGCGGGGTAGGGGGCGGCGCCAGGCGCCGCGGGATAGGCGCCTGAGGCAGCGGAATACGCGCCGGCGCCGGGCGGAGGCCCCGCAGGGGGATGCGGCGCGGCAGGGTGGACCGGCGCGTAGGTCTCGATCATAGAGTCGTCGACCTGCGCGGTCCGGTTCCCCCCGGTCGCCAGCGCCCCCGCCGCGCCGGTCGCGCCGGTCGCCGGCCGCACGCCCGCGCCGCCCTGGCTCACGTTGACCACCGCCGGCCGCGCCGGCGCCGGCCCGCGCGAATCGGCCAGCATCGTCGGCCCGACCGGAGAGCCGCCGTCCCCGGCGGCCGCGCCGAGCCCCCGCGCGGCCGCGTACTCCGCGGTCGACAGCATCCCCGCGCGGTCCGCGCCGCCGGCGTAGGGCCCCGCGGACGGCGCCACCGGCGCGCCGCGCGCGGCGGCCGAGAGCGCGTCCCAGAACTCGCCGGCGCTCGTGAAGCGGTGCTTGGGCTCGATCGCGAGCGCCCGGTCGAGCACGCGCTCGATCGCCTCGGGCGCGTCCGGGAGCCCGCGCGCGCGCAGCGTCGGGCGCAGGGCGGGATCGGCCGAGGCGATGTAGAGCTGCGTGGGATCGTCGCCCTCGAGCGCGCGCCGGCCGCTCACGAGTTCGACGAAGATGAGGGCGAGCGCGAACACGTCGGTCCAGGGGCCGGTCGCCCCGCGGGCCTTGTTGAACTGCTCGGGGGCGCCGTAACGCGGCGTGAACGCGCTCGGCCCCATCCGGGTCGCCGCGAGCGCCTCGGTGAACGTGGGGTGGTTCGCCAGCACCTTCGCGATGCCGAAGTCGAGCACCTTCATCGTCCGCACCCCGCCGACGTCGGTGAGGAACAGGTTGGCCGGCTTCACGTCCCGGTGCGCCACCTTGTGCGCGTGCGCGACGGCGAGCGCGCGCGCGGCCGGCTCGAGCAGCCGGATCGCCTCGGGGATCGACATGCCCTCCTCGCCGCGATCGCGCCGCTCCCGCAGGTGCTGCCCGAGCGTCTGGCCCTCCAGCCACTCCAGCACGAGGTAGGGCACCCACACGCCGGCCCTCGTCGTGAACGCGCCGACGTCGAGCGCCTGCACGATGCCCGAGGTGGCCCGCGACAGCCGGTGCAGGATCCGCCCCTCCTCGCGCAGCGTGTCGAGCAGGGCGTCGCGCTGCGCGGCGTCGAGCGCGTCGGGCAGCTTCAGGCACTTGATCGCGATGAGCTCGCCGAAGCCCGCGTGGGTCCCTCGGTACACGACGCCGAAGCCGCCATCGCCGATCACGGCGTCGACGCGGTACTTCCCCTCGATGGTCTGCCCCGAGAGGCCGAACGGGTCGTCGGAGGGCTCCGTCATGCCCGCTCCCTAGCGCGGAGCTGTCCCCAGGCAAAGGGGGTCGGCGCCGGGCCCGGTTCCCGGCTTGCCCCGGCTTGCACCCGCCAGCCCGCGGCGCCATGCCGGCAGGCATGAAGACACCGCGAGCGCTCGTGATCCTGGCCGAGGGAGCTGAGGAGATGGAAACGACGATCGTCGTCGATGTCCTCCGGCGCGCGGAGGTCGAGGTCGTCCTCGCCGGGCTCGACGGCCCCGGGCCGGTGCGCTGCAGCCGCGGCGTGCGCCTCGTGCCGGACGTGGAGCTCGCGGCGGCGACCGGCGACTTCGACGTCGTCGTCCTGCCGGGCGGCAAGGGCGGCGCCGATCGGCTGGCCGCCGCGCCGGCCGTCGGGGAGCGCCTCCGCGCGCAGGCGCAGGCGGGCCGCGCCGTCGCGGCGATCTGCGCGGCGCCGATCGCGCTCGCGGCGCATGGGCTCTTCCAGGGCAGGAAGATGGCGTGTCACCCGTCGGTCAACGACGTGGTGTCGGCGCACGGCGAGCTCGTCGCGCGTCCGGTCGTGGAGGACGGGCAGCTCGTGACGAGCCAGGGACCCGGCACCGCGATGGCGTTCGCGCTGGCGCTGGTGGCGCGCCTCCGCGGCGACGACGTCGTCGCGAAGGTGCGCGCGCCGATGATGCTGCCGTCCTGAGCTCGGCGGGGGGGGCGGCCGACCGCGGGGGCGTGTCCTCCGAGAGGGGCGCGGGCCGGGAGCGCGAGATGGGCAGGCCCCGGAGGGCGGGTGTCGACGACATTCGATCCGACGACACTCGTGACCGTGACCGGGCAGCCGGAGGATAGCCTCTATTTAGACGTCCTCGGAGGTTTCCTTCCGCGATGCGGTCCGTCCCGCGCGGCCCCTCGTTTGCGGGATCACGACCGCGGGCAGATGGCCTTATACTCCGCCGCGTGCTGCCGCTGCTCGCTCTGACCGTCGTCGTCGTGTTGTGCCTTGGCTACCGCTTCTACGGGAGGCTCGTCGCGCGCAACTATGCGCTCGACGACGGGGTGGTGACGCCCGCGGTCAAGGTGAACGACGGCGAGGACTACGTGCCCACCAAGCCGTTCTACCTCTTCGGGCAGCACTTCAGCGCCATCGCCGCGGCCGGCCCCATAGCGGGCCCGATCCTCGCCGGCCAGGCGTTCGGATGGCTCCCGTGCGTGCTCTGGATCGCGCTCGGCGTCGTGTTCATCGGCGCGGTGCACGACTTCTCCGCGCTCATCGCGAGCGTCCGACACGAGGCCGAGAGCGTCGCCGAGATCGCGAAGCGGTACATCGGCCGGCGCGCCTGGCTGTCGATGATGGTCTTCATCTGGCTCGCGCTCGCGTACGTGATCGTCGCCTTCACGGACATCACGGCGAGCACCTTCGTCGGCAAGACCGAGGAGTTCGAAGGCGGCGCGTTCCAGTTCAACCCCGGCGGCGCCGTCGCCGCGGCGAGCGTCGCCTACCTCAGCCTCTCCCTCCTCATGGGCGTGGTCGATCGGTACCTCAAGCCGCCGCTCTGGCTCACCACCCTGATCTTCGTGCCCGCGACGCTCGGCGTCGTCTGGCTCGGCACGCGGATCTCGACCGCGTTCGTGCTGCCGATCGACAACCCGCAGCGCGCGTTCGGCCTCATCATCCTCGGGTACTGCTTCGTGGCCTCGCTCCTGCCGGTCTGGCTGCTCCTCCAGCCCCGCGGCTACCTGGGCGGCTTCGTGCTCTACATCGCGCTCGCGGTCGGCGTGATCGGGATCTTCTTCGGGGGCCTCCGGTACCCGGGGGAGTTCGAGCTGCGGCAGCCCGCGTTCACCTCGTGGAACGCCGGCGGCGCGACCGGCATGCTCTTCCCGTTCCTGTTCGTCACCATCGCCTGCGGCGCCTGCTCCGGCTTCCACGGGCTCGTCTGCTCGGGGACCACGTCCAAGCAGATCTCGAAGGAGACGCACACGCACCCGGTGGGCTACGGCGCGATGCTGGCCGAGGCGTTCGTCGCGCTCATCGCGCTCGCGACCCTCGTCATCGTGGCGGAGGGGACGAAGCTGCCCGGGCCGGGCAAGATCTACGGCGACGGGATCGGCAGGTTCCTCACCGTGATCATCGGCAAGGAGCACTTCCTCTTCGCCGCCACGTTCGGCGCGATGGCGTTCTCGACGTTCGTGTTCGACACGCTGGACGTCTCGACGCGCCTCAGCCGCTACATCCTGGAGGAGCTGTTCAACTGGAAGGGCAGGGTGGCCTCCGCGGCGGCGACGGCGCTCTCGCTCGCCCCGCCGGCGCTGTTCATCGTCACCGCGCGCCCGCCCGCGCCCGGCGTGCGGCCCGCGTACCTCGACTTCTGGACGCTGTTCGGCACGAGCAACCAGCTGCTCGCGGCGCTGACCCTGCTCGCCGTCACGGTCTGGCTGCACCGCGAGAAGCGGCGCATCTGGTACACGGCGATCCCGATGGTGTTCGTCATGACGATCACCGTGTGGGCCCTCGTCCTCCAGGTGCGCAACGCGCTCGTTGCCGTGCAGACCGAGGGGTTCTCGCTCAACGCGACGACGATGAACGGCCTCGTTGGGCTTGCGCTGATCGGGCTCGCGGTGTCGCTGATGGTCGAGGCGGTGAAGGCGATGAAGGCGGCGAACGCGGCGAAGGACGGGCCGGCGCCCTCCGGCGCGCCGTTCACCGGGCCCGCGCGCTGAGCGGCGCTGCGGCGCGCGCCGGACCACGTCCGAAAATGGCCAGCCACCCGCCGGCCGCCGGGCTACTTCCGGGGGCATGGAGCTCGACGACGACGCCTGCTACCGCGCGCTCCGCACCCGGGACGCGCGCTTCGACGGCCGCTTCTTCACGGGGGTGCGGTCGACGGGCATCTACTGCCGCCCCGTGTGCCCGGCGCGCACGCCGAGCCGGGCGAGCTGCCGGTTCTTCGTCACGGCGGCCGCAGCGCAGGAGGCCGGGTTCCGCCCGTGCCTGCGCTGCCGCCCGGAGGCATCGCCCGGGACGCCGGCCTGGCTGGGCACCTCCGCGACCGTCTCCCGCGCGCTCCGGTTGATCGCGGAGGGCGCGCTCGACGAGGCGGACGCCCCGGACCTCGCGGCGCGGCTCGGCGTGGGCGAGCGCCACCTCCGGCGGCTGTTCCTGCAGCACGTGGGCGCCTCGCCGCTCGCGGTGGCGCAGACGCGCCGGCTGCTCTTTGCGAAGAAGCTCCTCGATGAGACCGCGCTCTCGATGACCGAGGTGGCGCTCTCGGCGGGGTTCGCGAGCGTCCGCCGCTTCAACGACGCGATCCGCGCCACGTACGCGCGGACGCCGCGCGAGCTGCGCGTGACCGCGGCGCGGCGGGGCGGGCGCGCGGCGCAGGCGGCGGGAGCGTCGCGAACGTCGCGAACGTCGCCAGCGTCTGATTGCGCCCCGGAGATCGCGCTGCGCCTCCCGTTCCGCCCGCCGCTCGACTGGGACGCGCTCGCGGGCTTCCTCGGCGCGCGGGCGATCCCCGGCGTGGAGGCGGCGGAAGCGGGCGTGTACCGCCGCACCGTGCGCACGGCCGGCGGCCACGGGGTCGTCGAGGTGCGCCCGCGGCCGGGCGAGGCGTGCCTGCTCGCCCGGCTGTGGCTGCCCGGCACGGAGGGGCTGATCCACGCCGTGGAGCGCCTGCGGCGGGTCTTCGATCTCGGCGCCGATCCGGACGCGATCGCGGCGCAGCTCGGGGCCGACCCGCGGCTCGCGCCCTGGGTCGCGGCCAGGCCGGGCGTGCGCGTCCCGGGCGCGTGGGACGGCTTCGAGCTCGCGGTGCGGGCGATCCTGGGCCAGCAGGTGAGCGTGCGCGCCGCGACGCAGCTCGCGGGCCGCCTGGTCGAGCGGCACGGCGAGCCGCTCGCGCTGCGCGCCGATCTGACCGGCGGCGCCGGGGGCCTCCGCTTCGTCTTCCCGGCGCCCGAGGCGCTCGCCGCGGCCGACCTGGCCGGCCTCGGCGTGCCGCGGGCGCGCGCGGCGGCGATCTCGGCCCTCGCGTCGGCGGTCGCGCGCGCGGAGGTCGCGCTCGACGCCTCGCGCGGCCTCGACGAGACCGTGCGCGCGCTCTCCCGCCTGCCCGGCATCGGCGAGTGGACGGCGCAGTACATCGCGATGCGCGCGCTCGGCGAGCCCGACGCGTTCCCGGCCACGGATCTCGGCCTCCGGCGCGCGCTCGGCGGCGCCTCCGGCGCGGAGCTCCTGGCCATGGCGGAGGTGTGGCGCCCGTGGCGCGCCTACGCGGCGCTGCTTCTGTGGACGGTGGACGCGCCGGGAGCGCGGCCCGCGGAGAGGGAGGTGTCGAATGGAGCTCTTGCTGGATGAGGTCGAATCGCCGCTCGGGGCCATGCTCCTGGCGGCCGGGGGCGGCGCGGTGCATGCGCTCGAGTTCGCGGACTGCGCGCCCCGCCTCCGCGCCTCGCTTTCGGCGCGGTACGGCGCGGTCACGCTGCGCAGCGCCGCGGACCCTCACGGCTTCTCGGGCCGGCTGAGGGCCTACTGGCGCGGCGATCTCGGCGCGCTCTCGGGCATCCCGGTCGAGCCCGGCGGCACGCCGTTTCAGCGCCGCGTCTGGGCCGAGCTCCAGCGCATTCCTCCGGGCGCGACGCGCTCCTACGGCGAGGTCGCGGCGTCCCTGGGGCAGCCGTCGGCGTCCCGCGCGGTCGGCCTGGCGAACGGGAGGAACCCGGTCTGCCTGGTCATCCCCTGCCACCGCGTCGTGGGCGCCCGCGGCGACCTCACCGGCTACGCAGGCGGCCTCGCGCGCAAGCGACAGCTGCTCGCGCACGAGGGCGCCTCAGGGGAAGCAGGAGAGCGGCTCCTCCGCCTCTAGGAGGTAGATGCAGTCCGTCGACAGGATGCAGCGGTCGTATGCGTCGAGCTCCAGCGCGCAGCGGTCCTCGCACGCGCTGTCGAAGGTCCCGCCGCAGCGCTCCTCGATGCAGCAGTTCAGCGCAGCCACGCTCCTCTGGCACGACATCCGCGCCGCGCAGGCCTCAATCTGGTGGTCGATGCAGCCGAGGCAGTCGACCCGTGCGCCCTGGAACACGCGGGAGGGGGTGGCGTCCGCTTCGAGGCAGTCGACGAGGCACGCGCTCGTCTCGCACGCCAGGGCGCACGCCAGCGTGTCGGCCGAGCACCGCGGGAGGTACGCGGCCGGCAGCGCCTCGAGCGGCGCCGTGCACGCCTTCGGGACGCACGTGCCGCTCTGCCCGCACTCGCTGAGATCATCCGAGCAGCGCGCGCCGTTGCAGCAAGGCTCGCCGAGCTCGCCGCACAAGGTGCAGACGCCGTCGATGCAGTCCCTGCCGTTGCACGCCTCGCCGCAGGCGCCGCAGTGGAGCTCGTTCCTGGAGAGGTCGACGCACGTGGACCCGCACAGCGCGAGGCCCTCCGCGCACGTGCACTGCCCGCCCACGCAGGTCGTCTGTGCGGGGCACGACCGGCCGCACGCGCCGCAGTTCTCCCCGTCGGACTGCACGTCGATGCAGTGAAACCCCGAGGCGGCCTCGAGCGGACAGTAGCCCTGCCCGACCGGGCACTCGCAGCGCCCGCTCACACACGTCGCGCCCTCGGCGCCGCAGAGGGCGCTGCCCTCGCCCTCGTCGGCCGTGCCGTCGCAGTTGTTGTCCGCGTCGTCGCACCGCTCGTCGAGCGCCGAGGCGTTCCGCGGATCGTCGTCGTCGCAGTCCGTGCCGCCGCAGATCACGGGCAGCTCGTCGTCGCCGTCGCCGTCCAGCCCCTCGAACACGCACTGCCGGAGCGACACGTCACAGCGCTCTTCCTGGGTGCACGGATCCGCGTCCACGCAGTCGGCCGGCGTCGCGCACGCCTTCTGGGTGGTGCAGGTGCCCCTCGCCGGATCGCAGCGCCCGCCCGGACAGCGGGTGTTGTCCGCCTCCGACGCGCACCGACCGCCGAGGCAGCGGTCGACCGTGCAGGGGACATCGTCCTCGCAGTCCTCCGCGCTCTCGCAGTACGCGCCTGACCCTTGCTTCGGGGCCTCGCCCTCACAGCTCGCGGCGAGGAGCGCCGTCGACGCGATCAGCGAGGACAGGCGAACGACCAACGCGACATGGCGTCTCAGCAGGAATAGTCTCATGACGGCGCTCTTTCGAGCATAAGCTCGATCGCGACGCCCACACAAGCCGCGCGCGCGGCGCGCACCTTTGCGACAGCGCGCCTCTGAAGAGGGCCGGCTACGGCTTCTTCGCCCCCACGAGCGCGGCGATCGTCGGATAGTCGCTGTCCTCCACGGCGCCCTGGATCACGCACGTCACCTGCCCGCTCGGCGCCGCGATCGCGTGGACCGGGAGCTCGGTCGCCTCCTTCACGCCGAGCGCCCGCAGCCACCCCGTCCGCTGCGGCCCCTCGGGCAGCCAGTACGACGCCCGCACGCCGGTGCCCGGCTGCGCCTCCAGGAACCGCGAGAGCTGCCGCTCGTCGTCGTCGATGGAGATGAACGCGAGGTCGATGAGCACCCCCGCCGCCCTGAGCTTCTGCTGCCAGCCGAGCAGCCGCGGCATCTCTTCCAGGCACGGCTTGCACCACGCCGCCCAGAAGTTCACCCAGACCCACTTCCCCACGCCGAACCCGATGTTCGCGGGCAGCGGCTCCGCGCCCTTCGCGGAGGCGGTCGAGAGCCCGCCCGACGAGGGCGCGGGCCGCGGCGACTGCCCCGCGCACAGCTGCCGCGGCGCCGCCGGAGCCGCCGCGCTCGCGGGCGCCCTGGCGCCCGTCGACGCGGCGCCCGCGGCGGCCTGGTTCGGCGTCGTCACCGCGTTGCTCCGCCCCTGGCCGGGCGTCGGCGGCGTCGGCAGATCCGCCTTCTTCTCCGGCTCGCACCCGGACGCGAGCCCGACGGCCACGGCCAGGGCGCCGGCGAGGATCCCTTGCCGGCTCACAGCTGACAGTCCACCCAGGAGACGAACGCGCTCCGGTTGATGGCCTCCGCCGTACAGGGCTTGTTCTTGCGCGACACGTTCCATTGGCAGTATTCCGTGCCGAGCTGCGCGAACTCGTTCCCGAGCCACAACATCCCGACCTTCTTCTCGAGATCCTGCTCCTTCGTCCGGTCGGAGATGTCGAAGAGCACGCTGTTCGCGCGCTTGTGCGAGAGCGTCCGGTTGAACTCCGGCGTCCCCGTCTTCGACGCCCGGGCGACGATGAAGAAATAACGCGCGCCGCGCCGGTCGAGCCACATCTCCTCGACCATCTTCTTCCCCTCGTCGTCGAGCTTCTCCGAGCCGTCGTCGAACATCACGACGCCGCCGCGCTGCTTCAGCGGCGTGAAGAGCGCGTTGAAGTCCTCGTCGCTGATCGACGCGAGCGTCTTCACGTCGGCCGGCTGGCACCCGCGCCGCGCCTCGGCCCCGACCAGGCCGCACGCGTTGAGCACCCGCTGGAGCACCGTCTTGAACGCCGGCGTGCAGTACGGCGCCTCGGCGTCGTTGGCGATCGCCACCGCCGGCCTCACCGCCGCGGCCACGCCGGTCTTCAGGCGCTGCGACGCGGCCTGCACCTGCCCGTGCACCGTCACGCCGGACGCGACCAAGAGCGCGCACCCGGCCACGATCCCGATGATCCCTGCGCCCCTCATGACCACCTCACCTCCGGAGTGCCGGCGCGAGCTGCCGTATCGCGTACGACAGCCCGATGTCCGTGTCCTCGTCGCAGAGCCGCGTGTCTCCCAGGAACATCTGCGGCGTCGAGACCGGGAGCTTGTTGTCCACGATGTAGCGGAGCATCCGGTTCATCCGCAGCGACGTCTCCTTCGAGTCCATGCAGACGTCGAGCCCCGGCCAGCGCTGCCGGATCGCCGCCTGCACGTTGGCGACGCCCGCGCCCGACTTCGCGCCCTCGAGCAGCTCCTCCTGGTTGTCGTACGCCCACTCGAGCACATCCATCGCCCGGTGGTCGCTGCAGAGGATGGCCTTCGAGATCAGGCACGCGCCCGGGTGCACCGCCTGGCTGAGCATCCAGTTGCAGTCGCTGTCGAGCGGGAAGAGCACGAGCGTCGTGTCCAGCTTCTCGAACACCCCCTCGGCCACGAGCCGCTGGTGGAACGCCTTGCACGTCGGGCAGAGCGGGTCGACCAGGATCGTGGCCGGCTGCACCGCGCCCGGCGGCTTCACGTGGAGCAGCGCGCCGTGCGGCTCGGTCGGCTTCTCCAGCTTGCCGCAGCCGGTCATGTAGCCCGCGTAGCTCGGCAGCGCGCTCGCGTAGAGCAGCGCCGGCGTCACCGTGGACACGCCGAGCGCGACCAGCCAGCACGGCAGGAGGATCCACGAGCCCATGCGGCGCGCTGGCGCGGGCGTCGCGGCGGCCGCGCCCCCGGGCCCCTCGACGCCGAGGGGCGCCATCGGCACCGTGGGCCCCACCGGGCCCGCCCCCGCGGCGCTCGCCGCCCGCGCCGGCGCGCCGGACCAGGCGGCTGCACGCGCCTCCCTGCGGTCCTCGAGGAACGCCCAGACGCCGCCCGCGGCCAGGAGCGCCGAGGAGACGTACATGCCGACGCACGTCTTGCAGAACACCCCGAGGCGCACCGCCGAGATGACCGCCATCAGGACCGACACGGCGAGCGGCGTCAGGCCGGCGAGGAAGAGGAAGTGCGCCGCGCGGCGCGGCGCGTGCTGCGCCGAGAGCAGCACGTAGAGCGCAAACGCCGCGAAGAACGCGAACGCCCCCAGGGCGAACAGCGAGATCGGGAGTCCGCCCCAGAAGCTCTCGCGGAACAGGGCGGAGTACGGGCTGTACATGGCCACGCGGCAGGCGCTGTCGGCGCCCTCCTGCGCGCTGAGGCCGGGAATGAAGCTGCAGTGCAGATCGTGGACCTGCCGGTCGAGGTGCCGGATGTAATCGAAGGTCGACGAAGCGCTGAACGAGAGTCCCAGGAGCGACCCGCCGAGAGCGAGCGCCGCCGGCCAGCGAGGACCACGACCGCGTGACATGACGAGTGGATTACGCGACCGAGGCCAACACGTCAAATTAGGACGCCTGTGTGTACGGCCATCCCTGAGGGGGCGTCGCCGCGCCGCGGAGGGCGCGGCGCCGCGCCGCGCAGGCAGCTCGAGCCCACCGCGCCGCGCGCCGGCCGGGAGGCGCGCGGCGCCGGGCCTCCTGGCTCAGCGGCGCGCGGCGCGCTCCTCGGCGATCAGGAGCGTCGTCGAGAAGCGACCGGCCTCCTCGATCCATTGCCGGTCGCAGCGGAAGCCGGCGCGCTCGCCCATGTGGACCACCTCGCCCGGCTCGTACTTGTGCGAGCTCTCCGTCCAGATCGACTCGCCCTCCTCGAAGGCGACCTCGAGGTCGATCGCGCTCACGCGGATCACCTGTCGCCTGCGGCTGACGAGGTGCATCTCGACCCGCGCGCGCTCGGCGTTCCAGACGGCGCGGTGATCGAACGAGCGCAGGTCGATCGCCGCGCCGAGCTCCCGGTTGATCCGCGAGAGCAGGTTCTTGTTGAACGCGGCGGTGACGCCGAGCGGATCGTCGTAGGCGAGCAGGAGCTCGGCCGCCGGCTTCACGAGGTCGGCGCCGAGCAGGAGCGCGTCCCCGGCCCGGAGCGAGGCGCGGACGTCCGCGAGGAACGCCGCCGCGGCGTCCGGGTCGAGGTTGCCGATATTCGAGCCGAGGAACAGCACGAGGACCGGGCCGCCGCCGCCGCCGCGAACGCCGTCCGCGCCAGGCAGGCGCCGCGCCGTCGCGGCGCAGAGGCCCTCCTCGTACCTCGCGCGGTGCGCCGACACCTCGACGCGCGGCAGGCGGCTCAGCGTCCGGCGCGACAGATCGAGCGCCGTCTCCGAGACGTCGACGAGGTGCACGTCGAGGCGCGGCAGGCGCTTGCAGAGCGGCGCCGCGAGCAGGGCGAGCTTCTCCCCGCTGCCACAGCCGAGCTCGACGATCGAGGCCCCCTCCCCGAACGGCGCGACCATCTCCTCGGCGTGCCGCTCGAGCAGCGCCCGCTCCGCCCGCGTCAGCGGATACCAGGGGAGCTGGCAGATCGCCTCGAAGAGGCGCGATCCGAGCGCATCGTAAAAATATTCGGGCGAGAGGCGCTTCGGCGACGCCCTGAGGCCAGCGCGCACGTCGGCCATGAAGCGATCGAGGGAGTCTGTCCTGTGCATCACGGAACCTTACCCGCAGATCGCGGGGAGAGCGCCTTGAAACACGTGGAGCTCCAACAATTTCCGGCGGCACCACGCCTGTCTCAGGTTCGTTTCATTCCCATGAATCGATGTATTTTCTCACGGCAGCGACGATCGTTGCCCGCGCGATCCACCGCTGCTAGGAGCCTCGCCCCTCCCGGGGGGACTCGGGATCCCAGGGCCACACCGATGACGTCCAGTGCACCCGGCGCGGCGAGCCGCGCAACCCACCCTGTGAAGCTCGGCCCGTTCGATGCCGAGTTCCTCGCCGACCTGCCCTACGACCCTTCGGTCCTCTTCTTCGACGAGCTCCTGGAGGTCGACGCCGAGAGGAGCCTCGTGCGCTGCCGCATGCCGACCGACAGGCCGATGCCGCTCGTCGACGCGCAGCGGGCGCACCCGGTGCTGCACCCGCGCCACGTGGCCGGCGGGATCTTCGTCCACGCGACGGGCATGCTCGGCTTCGTGCACGCCTACCACCTGCTCGGCCTGCGGCACCGCGACGGGTGGATCGGCTACGGCACGAACATCCACCGGGTGGTCTTTCGCAAGCTCGTGCAGCCGGGCTCGCCCATCGAGGCGACGTGCGTGGCGACGCGCTCCCGGCTCGGCATCAAGCGGCACATGATCCGCTATGAGTTCGAGTTCCGTCACGAGGGCAGCGTCTGCTACGAGGGCGATCAGACCGCTGTGTGGATTCGTGTGCAGGACGTTACAACCGCAGATCCTCGGCCCGAGGCTGAAACGATCGCGCGATCCCTCGCTTGACCCGCGCGTTCGGCTCGTCTACCCGCCGTCCCATGCCGGATTTCAACGCGGGATCGATCGTCCCGTCCACACGCGATCTTCTCCAGGTGCTCTCGACCCGCCGGAAGAACATGGCTCTGGTCGGGCTCGTCGGCTCGGAGACTCCCGAGGAGGACGCGGCGCGGCTCAACGAGCTCAACATCTCTGCGCTCGCCTTCGCCGAGGCGGGGCTCGCCATGCAGGTCGCGGCCCGGGCGACGAAGACGGTGCCGTCGCTTTGCCTGGCGCGGGTCGGCGATCGCGACGGCGCGCTTTCGGCCCGCTACTACGGGGCGGACGGGGTCTGCATCGACGCGACGTTGCCGCTCGACGACTGGGATCGCCTCGCGAAGGGCGCGCGGACGATGCGCATGCTGCCGCTCGCGCTGGCCGAGGGCCAGGACGGGGCCGAGGCCGCCGTGAAGGCGGGCGCGCGCGCGGTCCTCGTGCGCGGCGCCTCCGCGGAGGTGGTGATCGCGACGGTGGCCTCGCTCCCGAGGACGCTCACGGTCGTCGCCGAGGTGCTCTCGGCCGACGCCGACGCGCTTCGCCGCCTCGTGGGCCACGTCGACGCGGCGATCGTCCCGCCGGCCGTCCACACGGCGAAGGATTTCCCGGCGCTCGTCGCCGAGGTCGACCCCTGAGCGCCCGCCGCGCGGGCGCGGCGGCGGCCGAAAGTTCGCGCCGCCCCTCGACGGCCCGCGCGTCCTTCTCCACGATCCCACCCCGATGAACCCGACCGACGAACTGGACGAGCAGCGGCGAGCGCTCCGCGAGGGGGCGCTCGTGCAGGTGGTGAACGAGCTCGGGACGCTGGTCGTCACCGGCTCGGATCGGCAGACCTGGCTGAACGGCCTGGTCACGTGCGACCTCGCGCCGCAGCAGCCGCTGCCCGCGTCGGGGAAGGCCGCGCCTCCCGCCGGCGGCGCGTATGGGCTCAACGTGGTGAAGACGGGGAAGATCTTCGCCGAGGTGTGGATCGTGCTCGCGGCCGATCGCATCTACGTGGGCGCGCGGCGGGACCGCCTCGCGCAGCTCCAGGAGAGCTTCGAGCGGTACCTCATCATGGAGGACGCCGAGCTCCGCGACGTGTCCGACGAGCACGCCTGGATCTTCGCGCACGGCCCGCGCGCGGCCGACCTCGTGCCGGCGGGGCGCGCCGCCGGCGCGGAGGCGGCGATCGTCGACTGGACCGGCCTCGGGGGCGCGCTGTTCGTCGCGCCCCGGCAGGCCGAGGGCGACGCGGTCGCGGCGCTGCTCGGCGCCGGGGGCGAGGCCGGCCCCGTCCTGCCCGCGACCGACGCGGCGTGGGAGGTGCTCCGCGTCGAGAACAACGTCCCGCGGTTCGGCGTCGACTTCGACGACCAGAACTTCCCGCAGGAGGCGTCGCTCGAGGAGCGCGCCGTGTCGTTCAGCAAGGGCTGCTACCTGGGGCAGGAGACGGTGTTCATGCTTCAGATGCGCGGCCACGCGAAGAAGCGGCTCGTGCAGCTCGCCGTCGAGGGCGAGGACGACGTGCCCGCGGGCGCGGAGATCGCGCTGCCCGACGGCGCGGCCGTCGGTGAGGTCACGAGCCGGGTCAGGGACCCGGGCGGGCAGCGGGTGATCGCGCTCGGCTACGTCAAGTACAAACACGCCGCGACCGGCGCGGAGCTCCGGGTCGCGGGGCGGCCGGCCGCGATCGTGCGCGCGCCCGGCGCGAAGCCGTAGACGGGCAGCGCGCTGCCGAGGTGGGCGAGAGAGGGTGAGGACGGAATCCCGTCGGAAGTGATGGACTCGGCGTGCCGAGTGCCAACCTCGTCCGGGATGCTGTCGCCCGGGCATGCCTGGGTGTATCGCGTGGCGCGTGTCCCTGACGCGCAGGTTTCTGAATGTGTTGAGGTCGTCGGCAGCGAGGTCAGATGATGACCGCCTGCGGCGGGGCAGAGGCTGTTGCCTCTGGACGCCCGCCTCCTCTACGCTGTCGGCGTTTTGATCGGGGAGGAGTTCGTCGGAAAGTACCGGGTTATCCGCTTGCTCGGGCAAGGGGGGATGGGCGCGGTCTACGAGGCCGAGCACGTCGAGACCGGTGAGCATGTCGCGCTGAAGTGCATCGACGGAGCCCTCGTCGTTCCAGGCAAGAACAGCCTCATGCGCTTCCAGCGCGAGGCAAAGACGATGGGCGCGATCGACACCGAGCACATGGTCCGGGTGCTCGAGGCGGGAACCGATCCGGCGATCAAGGTGCCCTACATGGTGATGGAGCTCCTCGAAGGAGAGGACCTCCAGCACCTGCTCGACCGGGTCGGGAGCCTCGAGCCCGACGCCGCCCTCCGGATCGCGGCCCAGGTCTGCCTCGGCCTCCAGAAGGCGCACGAGGCGCGCGTCGTGCACCGGGACATCAAGCCCGCAAACCTGTTCCTCGCCCGGCGCGGGGAGGGCGAGATCGTCGTCAAGATCCTCGATTTCGGGATCGCGAAGTTCAAGCCGGGTCCGAGCCAGGGCGGCTCGACCACGGGCCTCACCCGCACCGGCGGGATCCTCGGCTCGCCGCTCTACATGTCGCCCGAGCAGGCGCGGGGGCTCAGCGACATCGATTTCCGGACCGACATCTGGTCGCTCGGGATGGTGCTCTACCGCGCCCTCACGGGGTCGCTTCCGCACGAGCACATCTCGGCGTTCGGCGACCTGATCATGGCGATCTGCTCGCAGGCGCCGCGCCCGATCCAGGGGCTCGCGCCGTGGGTCGAGCCGGAGGTGGCGGCCGTGGTGCACGGCGCGCTCCGGCTCGACGCCGGCGAGCGATTCCTCACCGCGGCGGCGATGCTCGAGGCGATTCGCCCGCTCTTGCCGGGCGGCTTCGCCCTCCGGAGTGAGCTCTTGGTCCCCGTCTGCGAGGCGACCCGCGGAAGGGTCGCGGCGGAGCTCCCGCTGGTCCATGGTGCGGGCGACATCCATCAGGCGGTCACGCGCATCGTCGTGCGAGGGGGAGCCGGCGACGTGGACGAGATGGTGCCGGCGGAGGCGCCCGGGGTGGCGCGCGCGCCGACCGGCCGTGCGTTCGCTACGACGACCGCGGAGGCGAGCCTCAGCAGCACGACCCGCGACCGCGGGGCGATCCCGCAGGCGAAGGACGCGAGCGCTCCGCGAGCGCGCGGTCTGGGGAAGGCGTTCGCGGCGGCGGGGCTCGCGGCGGCCGCCGGCATCGCCGGTTTCAGCCTGCTCCGATTGTCGCACCAGGAGGAGAGCTCGCGCGCCAGCACGCTCGCGGCGACCGCGGCCGGAGCGGTCGTGCTGCCGCCCGCGCCGCCCGCGATCGCGCCTCTGCCCGCGGTGCAGCGCGGAAGGCTGCTCGTTGCGCCCGCCGATGTGTCGGTCGAGATCGACGGGAGGCCGGCGGAGGTCCGGGGCGGGGAGGTGGCGGTCGAGGGCGCGCCCGGGAGCAGGCATCAAGTCCGGCTCGTCAAAGGAAAGGACGAGCTCAGGGCGGAGGTGATCCTGACCAATACCGGGGTCTCTCCCGCATCGCTGCAGATCGAGCCGGAGAGATCCAGCCCCGCGGCGACGCCGGGCGCAAAGGTGTCGCCGGGCGCAAAGGTGTCGCCGGGCGCAAAGGTGTCGCCGGGCGTGAAGGCTCTGCCGGGCGCGAAGGCGACGGGAGCGCCGAAGACGGCGGCGACGCCGGCGCCCCCGGTGACGGCCGCTCCGGAAGAATCGTTGATCCCTGACAAGTTCAAATAGACCGCCCAGACACGCGGCGAGGTACGAGCGATGATCGTCGCGAGAGGGTCTCATGATGCGCTCTAGTGGTGCAGCAGCGCTGACGATGCTTGTCGTTCCGTTGCTCCTCTCGCGGGGGACCGTGCTCGCCCAGCCTGCGCCGGCTGCCGGCGAGAGGGCGGAGGACAGGAAGAGCGAGGCGGAGGCTCGCTTCTACAAGGGCCGGAAGCTCTACGCCGAGGGGGCCTTCAGCGTGGCGCTCGCGGAGTTCCAGGCGTCGAGGGCGCTCTACCCCGGCGAGAGCGCCACGCTGGGGGCCGCCACCTGCCTCAAGCGTCTCCAGCGCTTCGACGAGGCGCTCGATCTCTTCGAGGTCGCGTTGCGCGACTTCGCACACGCCATGGAGGCCAGGACCAAGGCCGCCGTCCAGGGCGAGGTGGTCGAGCTGCGTGGCCTTGTCGGTACCATCGAGGTCGTCGGCGCCGAGCCCGGCGCGGCGATCTCCGTCGACGGGAAAGGCCGAGGCGAGTTCCCGCTGGTCGGGCCGCTCCGGATCGCGGCAGGCAGCCACGGCGTGCGCATTTACAAGGAGGGCTTCGAGCCGTTCGAGGCGCGCGTCGAGGTCGCTGGCGGGCAGACGGCGCGCGTTTCGGCGCGCCTGGTCCGGCTGAGGCAGGTGGGGACGCTTCAGGTCACCGAGGCGCGCGGCCGGGAGCTGGAGGTGATCGTCGACGGCATCCGCGTCGGCAAGACCTCTGCAGCCCCGCTCTCGATGCCGCTCGCGCCCGGCAGGCACGTGGTGTTCCTGCGCGGCGAGGGGCGCCTGGGCACCGTGCCGGTGAGCTTGACCGTTCGGCTGAACGAGATCGAGCACCTGCGCCTGGAGGCCGAGGCGCTCGACGCCGCGCTGCGGGTCGCGCCCGTGCCCGTCGACGCGCGGGTGTCGATCGACGCCGTGGAGCTCGGGCGGGGCCAGTGGGAAGGCTACGTCCGCGCGGGCAAGCACACCATCGAGGTCGCGGCCGAGGGGTTCTTGCCCGAGCGGCGCGAGGTCTCGCTCGGGCACGGCGGGCGGGAGGTGCTGATCGTGCCGCTGTCGCGCGACCCGAAGTCGCCCTTCTGGCGCAGCCCGCCGCTGCCGGCGCACTTCCTCGTGGAGATGGATACCGCGGCGCTGATCGTTCCGAGCTTCGGGGGCGAGGTCGCGGGCGCATGCCAGCGAGCATGCCGGTATCACGTCGGCGCGGGAGTGTACGTCGCGCTGCGAGGCGGGTATGAGCAGCCTTCCGGGCTCAGCTTCGGCCTCTCGATCGGCGCACTTTCGGCGACGCAGAAGACCAGCAACCGGAGCACATGGTTGAACATCGTCGGCGACCCTTCGAAGCCCGTTGGCACGTCGGCGGCCAGGGCCGATTCGAAAGACGCCGGGGTTGTCGACGACGTACTCCAGCTCCGCGGTCTCTTCCTGGGCGCGTGGATCGGCTACGCGCTCGACGCGGATCTGCCGCTCGACCTCCGGCTCGGCGCCGGCGGCTTCTCCGGGTCGATGTCGGACTCGCGGCGAGGCGACTTCTCCGCGAGCGACGGGAGGCGCTACGGCATAGGCACCTTTGCGCAAACCCAGCCTGCGCGCTTCGTGTTCGTCACGCCCGAGATTCGCGTCGGCCTGCCGCTCGGTCGGCACGTCGAGCTGAACGCCGGTCTGGAGCTGCCGGTGCACTTCGTCGTGTCACGGCCGAGGTGGAGCGACGCGGAAGGGGTGCACGCCGGGCCCGACGGTTATGGATGGTTCAACAACGATGCGCTGGTGAGCGACGTGCTCGTCACCGTGGCGCCGACGGTGGGCGCTCGCTTCGATCTGTGACGTCTCCCGGGAGGGGATCATGCATTCACGGTGTTTGTCGAGGGGCGTCGTGCTCCTCTCGTTCGTGCTGCTGCTGCTGCTCGGCGCGCTCGTCGGATGCAGCTCCGAAGGCGAGCCGGCGCCGGGGTCGAGCGAGGCGCTGCGCGCGCGCTTCCCCGGGCAGGTAAGGGAGGTGCTCGAGACGAGGGCGGGGTTCGTCGCCACCGGCGAGGGGTTTATCGTCCGGTCGCCGAGGGCGGGCCGCGGCTTCCGGCCTGCCAGCGAGACGATCGAGGCGGTGCTGCCCGCGAGGGGCGAGGAGGGGCTGCGCCTGCGGGGGCAAAAGGGGTTTGCGCTCACGGTGCGCGAGCTCGGCGCAGCGGGCGAGGGAACGATCGAGGGCGGCGCGGTGACGTACGCGCGGGCGGGAGGCAGGTCGTACTGGACAGTGATGGAGGGCGGGGGCGTCGAGGAGTGGTTGCTGCTCGAGGCGGAGGCGGTGTCGCGCGGCGCGCCCGTTGCCGTGTGGCAGGTGGAAGGGGCAGCGCTGCGGCAGCAGGGCGAGGCGGTGGAGGTGGTCGACGAGGAGGGCCGAGCGCGGCTGCGGGTGACGGCGCCGCGGGCATACGCAGAAGGCGGGCGGGATGTGAAGGCGCGAATCGAGGCGATCGGGGAGCGGATCGAGCTGTGGGTCCCGACGAGCGGGGAGGCGATGCTGGTGGACCCCGTGTGGCTGCCGGCCGGCGAGATGAGCGCTGCCCGTGGCGAGCACACGGCGACCTTGCTGCCGGGCGGACAGGTGCTGGTCGCAGGCGGTGTAGATCCTGGTGATGACGCTCTCGGGAGCGCGGAGCTGTACGACCCGCAGACGGACAGGTGGAGCTCGGCCCGCGCGATGAGCACGGCGCGCTCGCTTCACACGGCGACCTTGCTGCCGGGCGGACAGGTGCTGGTCGCAGGCGGTGTAGATCCTGGTGATGACGCTCTCGGGAGCGCGGAGCTGTACGACCCGCAGACGGACAGGTGGAGCTCGGCCCGCGCGATGAGCACGGCGCGCTCGCTTCACACGGCGACCTTGCTGCCGGGCGGACAGGTGCTGGTCGCAGGCGGTGTAGATCCTGGTGATGACGCTCTCGGGGGCGCGGAGCTGTACGACCCGCAGACGGACAGGTGGAGTTCGGCCCGCGCGATGAGCATGGCGCGCTCGCTTCACACGGCGACCTTGCTGCCGGACGGACAGGTGCTGGTCGCAGGCGGTGTAGGTCCTGGTGGTGACGCCCTCAGGAGCGCGGAGCTGTACAACCCGCAGACCGACAAGTGGACATCGGTCGTCGAGATGAGCATCGCCCGCCGTCAGCACAGCGCGACCTTGCTGCCGGGCGGGCAGGTGCTCGTCGCGGGTGGCATCGGGCCCGATGGGCGGCCTCTCGCGAGCGCGGAGCTGTACGATCCAGCGGCCCGCGGCTGGCAGCCAGCCGGCCTGATGCTGGATGGTCGCGCCGGTCACACCGCGACGCGGCTGCCGAGCGGGCAGGTGCTGGTCGCTGGCGGTGACGGGCCAGACCGTAGGCTCCTGGCGAGCGCGGAGCTGTACGATCCGGTGATCCACAGCTGGCTGCCGGCCGGCGCGATGGGCATCGCCCGCCATCAGCACACCGCGACCTTGCTGCCGAGCGGACACGTGCTCGTCGCAGGCGGCTTGACACACAGCTCGCCCGTCGAGCGCTCGCTCGACAGTGCGGAGCTGTACGCCCCGACGCCCTCGAGCTGGGTACAGGAGAGCATGATGCGCAGCATCCGTCGATTTCACACGGCGACGCTGCTGCCGAGCGGGCAGGTGCTGGTCGCGGGAGTCGGAGGGGTTGCGATCACTCCGTCTGACGATCCTGCTGATGACGATGTGGGTCGCCTGAGCGCGGATCTGTACGATCCGGCGACCCGCATCTGGCAACCGACCGGCGAGATGCACAACGCCCGCTACGGTCATGCCGCGACGCTGCTGCCGAGCGGGCAGGTGCTCGTCGCCGGCGGCTGGTTCAGCAGCTATATCCCCGACACGGAGCTGTACGACCCGTCGACCCAGCGCTGGGAGCAGGCCGGTCAGCTCACCGTGGCCCGCACCGAGCACACCATGACGCTGCTGCTGAGCGGGCAGGTGCTGGTCGCTGGCGGCGACGGGGGCTTCAACGGGGTCCTGGCGAGCGCGGAGCTGTACGACCCCGTGGCCAGGACATGGGCGCCGACCGGCGAGATGAACACTCGCCGCCGTGAGCACACGGCGACGCTGCTGCCGACCGGGGAAGTGCTGGTGGCTGGCGGCTACGATGGCCCAGAGCACGACGGCCCTGGGGTCAGCGATGACCCCGATGTGTTTTACAAGACCGCGGAGATCTACGACACGAACAAGAGTACGTGGCGTCTGATCGACTCGATGCACCATGCCCGTCATGGTCATACCGCGACGCTGTTGCCGAGCGGGCAGGTGCTGGTCGCCGGCGGAAACGGGTACGATGGTTACCTCGCGAGCGCGGAGCTGTACGACCCCATGAACGATACGTGGACGCGGACCGGCGCGATGAGCGGTCCTCGCGAAGGCCACACAGCGACGCTGCTGCCGAGCGGGCAGGTGCTGGTCGCGGGCGGTTACGGGCCCGCTGGCTCCCTCGCGAGCGCGGAGCTGTATGATCCGACGAAGGGCGAGTGGCAGCCGGCCGGCTCGATGAGCGTTCCTCACGCGGAGCACACGGCGACGTTGCTGCGGAGCGGGCAGGTGCTGGTCGCGGGCGGCTTCGGCTCCAGTGGGCATCTTCTTGCGAACGCGGATCTGTACGACCCAGCGGGGCGCTGGGAAGGCGTGGCTCCGATGGCCAAGGGCCGTGTCCACCTTGCCACGGCATACCTGCCGAGCGGGAACGTGCTCGTCGCCGGAGGCGTGAGCAGCGCCGGCTACGAGGCGAGCGTGGAGGTCTATGCCCCGGCGACCCGTAAGTGGGTCCCGGCGAACCCGCATCGCGCGATGAGCACGGCCCGCGCGCACCACACCGCGACGCTGCTGCTGAGCGGGCAGGTGCTGGTCGCGGGCGGTTACGGGCCGGATGGCTATCTCGGGAGCACAGAGTTGTACGACCCCATGGGCGATCTGTGGACGCTAGCGAGCGCGATGAGCACGGCCCGCGCGTACCACACCGCGACGCTGCTGCGGAGCGGGCAGGTGCTGATCGCGGGCGGCTACGGGCCCGGGGGGCACCTCGCGTACGCGGAGCTGTACAAGCCGGCGAGCGGCAGCTTTCGGGCGATCGGTTCGATGACGACTGCCCGCGAACGTCATACCGCGACGCGGCTGCCGAGCGGAGATGTCCTGGTCGCCGGCGGATGGGGGCAGCGTGGCGCTGTCGAGTACGCTGAGGTGTACCACCGGGCCGGCGCGCGATGGGAGCAGCTACGCGGCACGATGATCCACCCTCGTGCCGGCCACACCGCCACGCTTCTCCGGAACGGTCGGGTCCTCCTCACGGGCGGCGTCACTATGGATGGACCGCTCGCCAATGCCGAGCTCTTCGATCCGGATGCGACGGCCAGGGATACGCACGGGGACATCATGTACTTTTCGCTAGCGGCCTCGATGCTCCACGCGCGTACAGGCCATATCGCCACGTTGATGCCGGACGGTCGGGTGCTGGTGGCGGGCGGCGCCGACACGAGCGGTCCGCTGTCGAGCGCCGAGGTGTACGATCCGGACGGCGATGTCTGGGCGGAGGTCCGGCCGCTGACGACCTCCCGGAACGAGCCCGTGACGCCCTTGCGCGAGAATGCGGACGCGCGCGAGGACGGGGATGTCCTCGACGATGGGAGCGTGCTCGTGCTCGGCGGCAGAGGCGAAGGCGAAATTCCCCTGGCCACGGTCGAGCGCTTCGAGTCCTTTCCCGCTGGTATGCTGTGCGGCCAGGCGACCGACTGCCAGAGCGGCTTCTGCGTCGACGGCGTCTGCTGCAACACCGCCTGCGGCGCCGGCACCTGCGATATCTGCTCGGTCCGCACGGAAGTCACGTTCCCCGTCGGCGCTAGACAGCCCGGCACCTGCGAGCTCTTGACAGGTCCGACGTGCGATGACGGCAATGCTTGCACCCGGACGGACACCTGCTCGGAAGGCGCCTGCAAAGGCGCGGACGAGGTCGTGTGCCCGGCGGATGCATGCCAGCAAGCGAGCCAGTGCGACCCGCGGAGCGGAACGTGCGCCCCCGCGGTGAACGGGCGCGACGACACCCCGTGCGACGACGGCAATGAGTGCACGGAGGAGGACTCCTGCAGCGCGGGCACCTGCAGGGGCGCGAGGGAGGTCAACTGCGCTTGCTCCGGGTGCGAGCCTTATGTCTGCTTCGGGGCCTCGAGGTCCTGCAGGGCGACATGCGATTCGGTCAACGACTGCGCGCCCGGATACGTCTGCGATCGGGACCACGCCTGCGTCGCCCCTCCGCCCGATAGGTACAGCCGAGACAACACCGGCTGCGCCCTGGCCCCTCCCGGCGCGCCGGGAGGCTCGCCCTGGCCTTCCGCGGCGCTCTCGCTGCTGGCCCTCGGCGCGCTCGGCGTCGGGCGCCGCAGCGCGCGGCCCCGCGCGCGCGTGACTGTCACGCGCGCGTGAGGATTGCAGCTCCTGAACGTGTCGAGGTCGCCGGCATCCCAGGACGCCGAGAGAGCTGGGCGCGCTGGCGTCCAGGCGTCCCAGGGCGCAGGAGCCTTCCCCCGGGCACATCGAACCTGCGGTGGATCTTCCGTGGACGCGCGAGGCCTCCGCCTGGGCACGGAGGCGACGCGGCTCGGGGCAAGCGGGCCGTGCCGCTCCCGCCGGCTCAGCCGAAAGGCGGCGGCGCCGCGGCCGGCGCCTCGGGCTCAGAGGAGCCCTTCGCCTTGGCGCGCCGGGCCGCGGCGCGCTTGCGCCGCTCGTACGCGCTCGTCGCCTCGCGGACGATCTCCGGGTGGTTGCGGAAGACGAAGCGCGCAGCGGTCCGGACGGCGTTCATCCGAGCGAGCAGCATGCCTGCCAGCCGGTTGCGGAGGTCCAGCGACGCGCGCGCGGGTCCGGCGAGGGCCGCGACCGACGCCGGCCGGTCGCGGAGAGCCGCCGCGACCGCGTGGGCCTCCTCGATGTACCCGGACTCGAACCCGCCGAGCCCGTCGATCTCGTCGCGGTGGGGCTCCGCCAGGTGGGCGTAGTCGTCGAGCGCGCTCGCGAGCGCGTCGGCCGTCTGCGGGTCGTCGGCGTGGGCGGCGTCCACGCGGGCGAGCTGCGCGTCCTTCTCGTCCTCGACCCCATCGTCGAAGTACCACTCGAGGACGGCGGTGAGCTCGTTCAGGAGGAACCGGCCGCGCGCCGCGGGATCCTCGCCCTTCGGGTTGATGGTCAGGAGATAACGCGTGTGGGCTTCCTGCGTCGCGCGCTGGAGCGACAGGATCTCGTCGCCGGTCTTCGGATGGATGCGACCGACCGCGCCGGCGGGCTTCTTCTTGCCCTTGCCGGCCTTGCCGACCGCGGAGTCGAGCCCGGGTCGCACGACGTGGCCGCGCTCATCCACTTCCGGCTTCCAGTACCTCTCGAAGAATTTGGCGACATCGACCGCTTCTCCGAAGAGAACGTGCAGCGGCTGATTGATGACGGGCGGCGCGCCGTCGGCCACCTCGGCTGCGGCGCTGATCCACTGCTCCAGCTCCTTGCTCGGCTTCTTCATGTTCCTCCTGGTCCGCTGGCTCGCTTTCGACGACCCAGCGCCCGGACAGCGGAGATGAGCGAATCACCCCCAAGGACGATCGCCAACGGTACGCACAGCTCGCCCGCGGGCAAGGCGCGAGCACTGCCGAGATGCTGCTTGGAGGAACGCGCGTCGTATCGCCTACAAGGCAAGGGGAACACGGGCGCCCATGTCCCGGAAGGGGGGTTGCGTGTCCCGGAAGGGGGGTTGCGTGTCCCGGAAGGGGGGTTGCATGTCCCGGAAGGGAAGCCCTATGTCCCGGAGGGCCGGTTCCATGTCCCGGAAGGGCAGCTCCGTGTCCCGGAGGGCCGCCCCGTGTCCCGGACCTCTCCGCCCCCCTCGGCTTAGCCGCGAGGCGCGCCGCGCACCCGGCTCAGGGGAAGATCTCGCGCTCCCCGTAGACGGCCGCGAGCCGCTGCAGCGCCACCGCGTACGCCGCGAGCCGCAACGTGCACTTCTTCTGCCGCGCCGTCTCGGCCACCTCGCGGTAGGCCCGCTTCATCGCCTTCTCGAGCCGGGCGTCGACCTCCTCGAGCGTCCACGTCTCGGAGCGCTTGTTCTGCACCCACTCGTAGTAGCTCACCGTGACGCCGCCCGAGTTGGCGAGCACGTCGGGCAGGATGTCGATCCCGCGCTCCAGCAGGATCTTCTCGCCCTCCGGCGAGCAGGGCCCGTTCGCGCCCTCGGCCACGAGGCGGACCTGGAGCGAGCTCGCCTCCTCCACGCCGACCTGGTTCTCCAGCGCCGCCGGGATGAAGATGTCGGCCTTGAGCCGGAAGAACTCCTCGCGGCTGATCGGCTTGCCGGCCGGATAACCCGCGATCGAGCGGTTCTTCTTCACGTAATCCTGCAGCTTGTGCGGATTGAACCCCTCGGGGTTGTACAGATACCCCGTGTGATCGCCGACCGCGATCGTCGAGGCGCCGAGCTTCGACAGGAGCACGGCGGTGTGAGAACCGACGTTGCCGAACCCCTGCACGAGCAGCGTCGAGCCGCCGAGGTTCACGTCGTTGTCCTCGGCCCACTCGGTGATGCAGTGGACGACCCCCTGCCCCGTGGCCTTCTCGCGGCCGTACGTCCCGCCGGACGCCACCGGCTTGCCGGTGACGACGCCCTTCACCGCCTGCTTGAAGAGCTGGCCCACGGTGTTCATGTACGTGTCCATGGCCCAGGCCATGGTCTTCGCGTCGGTGCCGACGTCAGGAGCGGGGATGTCCGTCTCGGGGCCGATGTTGGAGCCGAGCGCATGGAAGAACCGCCGCGTGATCCGCTGGAGCTCGGCGCGCGACACCTCGTTCGGGTTGAACTTGATGCCCCCCTTGCCGCCGCCGAGGGGCAGGTTCATGAGCGCGCATTTCCACGTCATCATCGCGGCGAGCGCCTTGAGGTCGTCGAGCGACACGGACTCGTGGTACCGAATGCCCCCCTTGAACGGGCCGAGGAGGTTGTTGTGCTGGATCCGGTACCCCTTGAAGAGCCGGATCGTGCCGTCATCCATCCGCACGGGGAAATTGACGATGATCTCGTTCTTGGGCTGGCTCAGGATCGTGGTGATGTATCCCGGCAGCTCGATCAGACGGGCAGCCTCGTCGAGATAACCCTGGACGACTTTGAAGAACTCGTATTTGTGCTTCTGGCTGGCAGCAGGCGGGACGCTCATCGGCGCCGCGCCCTTGGCGCTGAGGTGATCTTCCATGGCTCTGTACTTTTCTAGTGCGCGGGCCGCACCGGTTCAATGTCGGTTCGGCGGTGGTGCGATTGCGCGCCGCGTCGCCGTAATTCCGGAGAATCGGGGTGTCGCGTTAGGTTGACTGGAGACGATGCGGCGCCGCGTTAGAATCCGGCAATGCGGCGTCATGGGGTGGGACATCGACGTCCACGTGCGGCGCGCCGCACGTGGACGAACGCCGGTATCGCGCCGGGCGACGTGACGCGGGGCGCCGCTCAGGACCTCACCCACAGGACGTACAGATACGTGATCGTGCCGGTGACGATCAGGGCATCGACCCGGTCGAGGATGCCGCCGTGGCCGGGCACGATCCCGCCGGAATCCTTGATCCCGAAGGAGCGCTTGAACAGCGACTCCCCGAGGTCTCCGGCCTGACCGAGTCCGCCCGCGACGATCGCGAGGGCGAACCCGTCGACGAGCGGCAGCGAGCGGAGGAACCAGACGTGGGCGAGCAGCATGCCGAGCACCGCGAACAGCAGGCCGCCGAGCGCACCCTCGACGGTCTTCTTGGGGCTCACGGCCTCGTAGAGCTTGTGCTTGCCGAGGAAGCGGCCGGCGAAGTAGGCGCCCGTGTCGGAGAACCACGAGAGCAGCAGCGCGAGCACCACGAACGAGGGGCCGTCGGCGCCCGCGTCGCGCCGGAGCAGCGCCAGCGCGCCGAGCCCGCCGCCCACGTAGAGCGGGCCGAAGGCGACCGCGAGCACACGCAGGGCCGCCGTGCGCATCTCGCCGAGGCGCGCCAGCGTGACGAGCATCGCGGCGAGCGGCAGCAGGAAGATCAGCGCGAGCAGCGCGCGCGGCGAGTGCCCGAACCGCCAGAGCACGCCGATGACCGCCAGCGTGAGCGCGACGCCGGCGATCCGCCCGGCGCGGTCGTCCGCGTGCGTCATCGCGAAGAACTCGAGCGCGCCGACCGCAGCGGCCGCCGCGACGAGCGCCGCCCAGCCCCAGCTCGGGCCGAGGTAGAGGAGCGTGAGGATGAGGGGAGCGGCCACGAGCGCGGAAAGCACCCGCATCGTGAGGTTGGAGGCGGCCAAGCGTCAGACCCCCGTCCTCGAGCCGTGAGCGGAGAGCTCGCGGGCGCGCCTCGGCCGATCCGCAGGGGGGGCGCCCCCCGCACGCGCGGGCTCGCGGCCGCCGCCCTCGGCGCTGCCCGCGGGCTCGACGCCGCGCGCGCGCTGCTGGTACGTCGCGATCGCCGCGAAGAAGTCGTCCTCGGTGAAGTCCGGCCACAGCCGCTCGGTGAACGAGAGCTCCGCGTACGCGGCCCCGTAGAGGAGGAAGTTCGAGAGCCGCTGCTCGCCGCCGGTGCGGATGATGAGGTCCGGCTCGCCCACGCTCAGGCTCGGCACCCGCGCGGCGAGCAGCGCGCCGTCGATCGACTCCGGGTCGAGCCTCCCGGCGACCGCCTCCATCGCGAGCTCGCGCGCCACGGCGGCGATCTCCTCGCGCGCGCCGTAGGAGAGCGCCAGCGCCAGCGTCATCTTCGCGTTCGAGGACGACGCCTTGCGGAGCGGGTCGAGCACGCCGCGCACGCCCTCGGGCAGCCGGCTGATGTCGCCGATCGCCACGAGGCGGATGTCGTTGTTGAGGATCTCGCCGCGCTCGCTCATCAGGAACTCGCGCAGGAGCCCCATCAGGGCGTCCACCTCGCTCGGCGGGCGCGCCCAGTTCTGTTCGCTGAAGGCGTACAGGGTCAGCGCGTCGATGCCGAGCCGGCGGCAGGCGCGCACGATCCGCCGCACGGCGGCGCTGCCGGCCTTGTGACCGGCCTCGCGCGGCTCGCCGCGCAGCTCCGCCCAGCGGCCGTTGCCATCCATGATGATTCCGACGTGGCGCGGGAGATTTCTGGCTTCTACGAGGTTCATCGGCGGGGGGGAGTTTCCCTTGTTGACTACCGACTGTCGACTGTTGAGTCTCCACCGGCATGAGCACAGGGGTTGGTCTCACGGTCACGCTGCGCGTCAGGATGGGCGCGCACGATGCACATTACGCGGGGGAGCTGTGTGACGGCGCGCGTATCCTCGGGCTCTTCGGGGATGTCGCGACCGAGCTCCTCATCCGGCTTGACGGCGACGAGGGGCTCTTCCGCGCGTACGAGGCGGTGGAGTTCCTCGCCCCCGTCCGGGCAGGCGACTTCATCGAGGCGACCGGGGTGGTCACGAAGGTCGGCGCCACGTCGCGCACCATGGCCTTCGAGGCCCGCAAGGTCATCGCCAGCGTCCGCGAGGACGGGGTCGCCCCCTCGGCGGCGGACGCGCTGCCCGAGCCCGTCATCGTCTGCCGGGCGCTCGGCACCTGCGTCGTCCCGAAGGAGCTCCAGCGCCGGCCGCGCCTCGTCCTGCCGGCCCTGTCGGCGCCGCCGCCGGAGCACGCGCAGCTCCCGGAGCCGCGGCCGATCATCACGCCGCCCCCCCGGATCATCGTCACGCCGCCGCACAGCGCGCTCGTGCTGACGGCGGCGATCGTCGGCGCCGAGACGACCCGGGCGCAGACGCCGCACCTGCCCGTCACCGCGCGCGAGCTCGCCGACGAGGCGGCGCGCTGCCGCGACGCGGGCGCCGCGGTGGTCCACCTGCACGTCCGGAACCCGGACGGGTCGCCGAGCCAGTCGCGCGCGCTGTTCGCCGAGGCGATCGCCGCCATCGCCGAGAAGACCGACGTCATCGTCCAGACGTCGACCGGCGGCGCCGTCGGGATGGGCGTCGACGAGCGCGCCGAGCCGCTGCTCTGCGAGCCCGAGATGGCGACCTTGAACTGCGGCACGCTCAACTTCGGCGACGGGATCTTCGACAACACCCGGCCGCTCATCCGGGACATGGCGGCCCGCATCCGCGCGGCGGGGAGCGTCCCCGAGCTCGAGTGCTATGAGGTGGGCCATATCCATGAGGCGCTCAGCTTGCTCGCCGAGGGGCACCTCGCCGAGCCGCTCCACTTCCAGTTCGTGCTCGGGGTGCCCGGCGGCATCGCCGCGCGCGAGGACGTGCTCCGGTTCATGATCAGCCAGATCCCGTCCGGCGCGACCTGGGGCGTGGCGGCGGTCGGCCGCCACCAGCGCCCGATGACCGAGCTCGCGATGCGGCTCGGCGGGCACGCCCGCGTCGGGCTGGAGGACAACATCTACCTGGAGAAGGGCGTGCTGGCCGAGGGGAGCGCGCCGCTCGTGGCGCGCGCCGCCGCCTACGCGCGCAGCATCGGCCGCGAGGTGGTCGACCCCGACCGCGCCCGCGCGCTGCTCGGGATCCGCCCGCGCGCCGCCGCGGGCCACGACGGCGCGGCCGACGGAGGGAGCGCGCGCGCGCAGGGATGACCGAGCGACCGCCCTCCTCACGGGTCGATCACCTCCGCGGCCGGCTCCCGGTGGCGCTCGGCGTGGCCGCGCTCGGGCTCGTCGCGCGGCTCGCGACGCCGCCCCCGCCGGCGCGGACCGCGGACGCGATCGCCGGGATGCTCGGGCAGGCCATCGGCGGCGCCGTCAGCCCTGACGATTTCGTCTGGGAGGAGCGCGGCGGGTTCCTGCACGACGCGCTGATCGGCCGGCGGGTGCTGTTCGTCGGCGTGCCGGGCGCGCCGGACGCCGGGCGTGAGGCGGAGGCCGAGCGCGGGACGGGCGCGTCGGAGGCCGAGCGCACGCCGGACGGCCGCGGCGCCGCCGATCTGTACCGCGCCCGCGTGCGGCTCACCCGCTCCGGCCGGCCGGTGAGCCTGAGCGGCGTGCGCAACCTGACCGAGACGCCGCTCGGCGACGACCGCCACCTCGTGGCCCGCGGCCGCCGCGTCGCGGTGACCACCTCCGCCTCCGGCGCCGTGCAAGGCATCGCGCTGCTCGATCTCGGCGGCGACGTGGACCGGCAGGCGCGGCCCGCCGGCGAGCGGCTCCGCGCGGCGATCGCCGGCTGGCTCGAGGCCGGGGCCGCGGGCGGCGTGTCGCGCATCGAGATCTCGTTCGAGAGGCCCCCCGCGTCGGCGCGGCTCGACCTCGCCGACGAGGCGCTCGTGATGGCGCTCGGCCCGGAGGCGCTGCCGGCGGCCCTCAACGCGAGCACGGGCGAGCTCGACACGGGCGGCAACGATCCGTTCGGCGCCCGCGCGCACCACGTCCCGCGCCGTGTGCCTTCGTTCCTGGAGCTCGCGGGGTCGTCCGCCGGGCGCCTGCTCGGCCCGGATGCGGCCGCCGCGGTGGAGCGGATCGCGCTCGCCGCGCGGTCGGTGGCGAGCGCGGCGTTGCGCGCCGCGCCCGAGGACGTGCCCGCGGGTCCGGGCGTCCCTGTCCCCGCGGAGCCCGTGCCTCCGGGGCTGCCTTCGCTCTGGCCGCCGCCGCCCGTCGCCCCCGCGGTCTCTCCCCCGCTCCCCGGCGAGGGCGTCTGGTCCCTGGTGCCCTCGCCGGCCGCGCGCCCGCTGCCGGGCGCGGGCGGCGACACGCCGCAGCCGCCGGCGGGCGCGTTCGCGGCGACGTTCGTCCGTCCCGATCCGGAGCACCCGCGCCGGCGCGTCCACCTGCTCGCGATCGACACGCGGCGCGTCGCGTTCGACCTGCAAGCGGGCTTCGACGCGCCCAGGCCGGCGATCGGCCCGCGCGGCACCGGCCGGCTCCCCGAGCGGGCGCTGCCCGTCATCGTGGGCGCGATCGGCCTCGGCGCCCGCGCGGGCGGCCTCTCTCCGTCCGGCGGCGCCGCGGGCGCGCTCGGCGTGGTCGTGGAGGGCCGCGCGCTCGTGCCGCCGGTCGAGGGGGCCGCCTCGCTCGCCGTCGACCGCAACGGCCGGCCCCTCTTCGGCGCGTGGCCGTCCGGCGCCGAGGCGCAGCGCCCGGTCTGGGCGCTCTGGCAGGGCCCGGGGCTCCTGCCGGGCGGCGACGACGACCTCCTCGTCGAGCGCGCCGCGCTGTGCATGACCGAGCGCGGCTTCGTCATCCACGCCTGGGGCAAGGCCCTCGACGCCGCCACCCTCACCGCGGCGCTCCGCCGCGCCGGGTGCGCGGCGGGCCTGTCGCTGGGCAGGGCGCCGTCCCCGCTCGGCTTCGCCTTCGTCAGCCCGCGCGAGGGCGGCGGCCTGGGCGCCGAGCGCCTCCTGCCCGCGATGTCGCTCGAGCCGGAGCGCCTCCTGTCCGCCTCGCCCGACGCCTTCCTCTACCTCGTCGCGCGCGGGTCTGACCCGGCGCCGTCGCTGCCGGGCGGCCTGTCCTGGTCCGTGGACCGCGCCGCGCAGCCGTACCCCACCTGGCTCCCGGCCGTGCACTCGGTCGACGTCGTGCACCTCGGCGCCCAGGTCCGCGTCGTCAGCTTCGCGCCGGATCGCTTCCTCTTCCGCCTCCGCGCCGGCTCTCGCGAGATCTCGCCCCGGAGCGCCCCGGTGCTCGCCACCGCGCTGCCGGACGGCGAGGCGGAGCGGGTGCTCGCGGCGATCGGCGTCGGCGTCGGGCGCAGGCGCGGCCCGCGCGGGCTCGCCGTGGCCGGCACGATCGGGCTTCGCTTCCGGGGCGAGGGCGGCCTGCTGCTCGTCCGCGACGGCCGCCTGGAGATCCGCGCCGCCGGCCGCGTCGATCTCACCCCGGACACCGACGCCACCGAGCTGCCGCTCACCGCCGACGACGGCAGGCTCCGGCCCGAGGCGCGCGAGATCGGCACGATGCGCCGGCGCGGCGCCGCCTGTGTGCTCGACGACGGCACGCTCCTCACGGCGACGACGACGTTCGACAGCGACGAGGCGACGACCGAGGCGCTGCTCGACCTCGGCTGCGCGCGCGTGGTCGCGCTCGACCGCGGCGCGCACCGCAACGCGTTCGTGCACCGCGCCTCCGGCGACCCTGGCCTGCAGCCGACGTACGAGGAGACGTCGCTCTACGCCGTCGGCGTCGCGATGTCCGGCCGGGCGCGCCGGCTCGCCCCCTGAGCGCGCTCAGGCCTGGGACAGGAGGCCGCGCAGCATGCCGAGCGCGCGCGTGTGCAGCTGCGACACGCGCGGCTCGCCGACCCCGAGCTCCGCGCCGATGTCCTTCAGCTTCGCCCCCTCGAAGTAGTACATGCCGATCACGCGCCGCTCCCGCTCCGGGAGCTGCGCGATCGCGCCGGCCAGGGCCCGCTGGGTGGCGCGCGCCGCCATGGCCTCGATCGGGTCGTCCTCGCCCGACATGTGCACCGACTCCTCGGTCGGGGTCACCTCGCTCAGGCTCACGAAGACGGTCCCCGCGCCCACCTTGCCGGCGGCCTCGGCCTCGGCCTCGACCGCCTCGCGCGCCCGCCGGGAGAGCCAGTCCTGCGCGCGGAGCTCATCGACGATCGCGCCGCGGATCCGGAGCTTCGCGTAGCCGGCGAACGTCTCGCCGTCGCTGCTGCCTCCGTTCTTGCGGAGCGAGTCGACGAGCCCGAGCAGCCCGGCGCCGAGCAGATCGTCCCGCTGGACGTTGGGCGGCAGGTGCCGCGCCACCTGGCGCACCAGCTTGCGGACGAGCGGGAAGTAGCCCTGCAGCACCTCGGGACGGAGCGGCGCGCACGGCGCTTCGTGGTCTCGCGGCCGGCTCGCGCCGACCGCGCCGGTACAGCATGGCGGCTCGTCCACGCGCACGGCCGGCGCCCCAGGGTCCCAGCACCCGTCGTACGTGCAGGGGGACGCGGACTCCGCGGTCTCCCAGACATCGTGCGCACAGGTTGACGTCGTTTCCTCGGACTCCCAGAGATCCAGCGCGTCGCCCGCGTCGGACAGCGGCGCCGCGCTCCTCAGGGCTGCATGCACCGCGACCGGCACCTCGATCGGTGCGCCGTCACAGGCGACGATCGGGCACGGGGTGCCCACGACGCCCGGCTGGTCGAATTCCTCCCCATCACAACATGGAAGGAGTGACCTGGGAGGAGGGAGCCCCCCCTGCTGCAGTCGGGTCGATTGCTGCACGTGAGGTGGATTGGTGCCACAACTCTCGCAGCGTGCAAGGAAGAGCCGCGCAATTGTGTCTGGTGCGAATGTTCAGTGTGTGGATTATTTCCAATGCGCTGGGCAGCTCACATCCCCGTCGGGGAGGCGCCAGGCGCAGGGGCAGGTGAACCCGAAGCCGGCGCCTTCTGCGCGCCGTCGCTGCCGCGCCCCACGCCCTGATTTGTTCCTGGAGATTCGCCAGGTTGCGGCTCGGGGGCGCGGGCGCCACCCGACCCGTACACCTCTTCCTCGGCCGACAACGGCACGTCGCGCGCCGCCTCGTCCGCGGCGACAGAGCCCCTCGCGCCCTCGTACCGCGGGGGTTCTCCGGGACCCGAATAATCCACCCAGTAGACCTTGTCTGATCGAACGTCCAGGTGAACAAAGGTTGAGTTGGGATAATACCCCACACCTGCGTTCCTGAACCCCCTGCAGAAATCGCGGACCACCGTGTTGGGCACACCTTCCACCATGAAATCGATCGCGCGCCCGAAGTTGTGGTTCGAGTGGGGGGTGTACTGGGTGGGGGAGTAAGGGCGATAACCGCTCACGACGCGGATGGGTCGGCCGCCGAAGTGGTTGCTCACCATGCCGATCAGCGTGGCGAGCCGCGGATCGATGGGGATGGAGGCGGTGGGCGACGCGCGCATCAGCCGGCTGAGCTTGGGGAGGGCCTTGGAGACGAGGCGGCCCTTCGGCGTGAGCAGCTGGAGCTCGAGCCGCTCGGCGCCGCGCACGAGGCGCACCCACCCGGGGCGCTTGGGCCGCTGCGTGTACCGCTTGTTCGGCGGCGTGGCCTTCGCGTCCCGCTTCATCGCGCCTTTGCCCAGCGGAACGGGCCGGTCGGCCCGCTCCTTGGCGACCCGCACGTCCTTGCTGGCGCCGCGGCTCCGCTCCGGCTCCCGGCGGAGCGCGGCCGGCCGGTTCGGCCCGACGGCCGCGCGCGCGCCGGGTTTGCCCCGCTCGGGAATGACAAGGACGAGGCCGGGGTGGATCCGCTGGCCAGGCTTGAGCCCGTTCGCCTCGCGGAGCTCGTCGACCGTGATCCGGTACCGCTTCGCGATCTTGCCGAGCGTCTGGCCCGCGTAGACGGTGTGCTGGCCCTCCTCGGCCAGCGCCGCCCCCGGCGCGGCGACCAGGAGGACGGCGGCCGTGAGGGCGGCGAGCGCCCGGCGCGCCACGGATCCAGGACGGCGAGGTGCAATCGGCTGCGGACGAGGAGCCATCGCGGCGACGGCGGGAGCGGTGAGGGGACCGCCGGCGCCGAAGAAACGGAAGAAGTCCGGATGCATGAGGGGACTCTGACCTGTCGTCATCCGTGCCCGACGACCGAGCCCCGGACGGTGCTACCCTGGGCTGGCGCGCGCCGGCCGGCGTTACCGGGGGCGCCGCGCCGTGTATCGGGCTTCGATAGGCGGGCGAGAGGCGAGCGTAAAGCGGTTTTTTGCCCCGAGATCGGCGGTGGTGCGAAGCTTCGTCGGAAGCGGTCGCAAGGGATCGGACTCAAGAGATCGGGCGCGAGTACTCTCGGGCTCGAGCAATCAGGCATAAGGGAGCGCGCGCGCCGGGCAACGCCGCCCGGAGGCGCGCTCGTCTCCAGCTCCACCAGCGCGGGCGTGGACCAGGACGGACGGGATGTCGGAAGGCAGGAACTTGGTCGGGGTCGACATCGGATCGAGCGCGATCAAGATCGCGCAGATCAAGGAGGGCCGCAAAGGCTACGGCCTCGTGCGGCTCGGCTACGCGCCGCTCGCGCCTCAGGCCATCGTCGACGGCCATGTCATGAACGCGCAGGCCATCGTCGAGGCGCTCGGCCGCGCCTTCTCCGAGGCCAAGATCCGGCAGCGCGAGATCGCGCTCAGCATCAGCGGGCAGGCCGTCATCATCCGCAAGATCACGGTGCCGCTCATGACGGCCGCCGAGCTCGACGAGCAGATCCAGTGGGAGGCCGAGCAGCACATCCCGTTCGACATCAAGGACGTTCACGTCGACTACGAGGTGCTGCGCCGCCGCCCCGAGGCCGGGCAGATGGACCTCCTGCTCGTCGCCGCGAAGCGCGACGAGATCAACGATTACACCCAGATCGCCAGGACCGCGAAGCTCAAGCCCATGGTGGTCGACATCGACGCGTTCACCGTGCAGAACCTGTTCGAGGTGAACCGCGGCATCCCGCCGGACCAGACGTTCGCGATCATCAACGTCGGCGCGAGCCTCGCCTCGATCAACATCGTGTCGCGCGGCGCCAGCGCGTTCACCCGCGACATCGGCAACGGCGGCAACTACATCACCGAGCAGATCCAGCGGAAGCTCGGCATCAGCTTCGAGCAGGCCGAGGAGTTCAAATGCGCGAGCGTCACCTCGGGCCCGGGCGGCGTGCCCGCGCAGGTCATCGAGACCATCGAGCAGGTGTGCGACTCGATCGCCGGCGAGATCCAGCGCTCGCTCGACTTCTTCCTGGCCACGAGCGGTGAGGGCGACATGCACCGCATCTACCTGACCGGCGGATCCTCGAACCTGCCGGCGCTGCCCGCGGCCATCGGGCGGCGCGCCCGGGTGGCCGTCGAGCCGATCCAGCCGATGGAGCGCATCACCGTGGAAGCGAAGGAAGTCAACCAGGAGCTGCTCCGGCTGCGGGCCGCGCAGTTCTGCGTCTCGCTCGGGCTCGCGATGCGCAAGGACCGGGAGAAGCGCTCGTGATTCGCGTCAACCTGCTGCCGCAGCGGCGCGGCGCGGCGCGCGCGCCCCAGGCGAGCCAGCGCTGGCTGCTCGTCACGCTCGGCGTCGTGATCCTCGAGATCGTCGCGCTCTTCCTCTTCCACCAGACCAAGGTCGAGGAGCTCGCCGATCAGACGCGGAAGAACTCGCTGCTCCAGAGCCAGATCGAGGACATCCGCAAGCTCGTCTCGAACCACGAGGACATCAAGAAGTCGCTCGAGGTCCTCCGCGCGCGCGAGGACGCGATCGCGAAGCTCCAGGCGGCGCGCAGCGGGCCGACGGCGGTGCTGCTCGAGCTCGCGCAGCTGCTCACGAACGGCAAGGGCCCCACCGCCGACCCGGACAAGCTCGCGCAGCTCCGCAAGGAGAACCCGCTCGCCGTCTACAACCCGTCCTGGGACAGCCGGCGGCTGTGGCTCACGAGCTACGTCGAGTCCGAGCGGACCGTGCGCGTCGAGGGGCTCGCGCGCGACGGCACCGACGTCTACGAGCTCGCGCAGCGGCTCAAGCTGTCCTCGTACTTCTACGACGTGCAGCTGCTCTCGGGGAAGAAGGAGAACGAGAAGGACTCGCGGCTCGAGCTCGTCTCGTTCGCCCTGCAGCTGAAGGTGAGGTACTGATGGCCACGAAGCCCAATCCCGCGCAGGCCGGCTCGGCGCTCGACCGGCTGCCGCCGCTCGCGAAGTTCGGGGTCGGCGCGCTCTTCGCGGCGCTCGTCGGCATCCTCTACTTCGTCGGCTTCTACGCCGAGGTGGACTCCCAGATCGAGGGCGCCATGCAGCGGCAGCAGGCGCTCCAGGCGGAGCTCACCAAGGCGCAGGCGTCGAAGGCCGCCTACCAGAAGGACCTCGACGAGAAGACCCGGCGCGAGCAGATGAGCCGCGAGCAGAAGAAGATCCTCCCGGACGAGTCCGAGACGCCGGCCTTCCTCTCCGCCATCCAGGGCGTCGCGACCGTCTCCGGCGTCAACCTGACGTCGTGGAGCCCGACCGACGAGCTCCCGCAGGAGTTCTTCTCCAAGGTGCCGATGAAGCTGACGCTCACCGGAAAATTCCACCAGGTGGCGAAGTTCTTCCACGGCGTGGGCCAGCTCGACCGGATCATCAACCTCGAGGAGGTCCAGATCAAGAAGCCCAAGGTCCAGGGGACCGACGTGGAGGTCGAGGTGGAGTGCCTCGCGACCGCGTTCCGCGCCGTGCGCGAGGGGAGACGGCGTCGAGCGGCGTGAAGCGGCGGAGCGGCGGAGGTGTCCGGTGAGCGCCGGGAGGACGCTGCTCCTTGCGGCGACCTGGGCCGCGGCCCTCGCGGTCGCGGGGTGCGGGGAGGAAGAGGAGCCGATCGCCCCGAGCAAGCCGCCGGCCGCGGCCGGGGCGGCGGTCACCGCCTCGCAGCGCCGCGCCCCCGCCAAGACGGCGGCGAGCGCCTCCGCGGGCGCCGGCGCGCCCGAGATGCCGCCGCTGCCGCTCCGGGAGTTCCAGGAGGCCGACTTCTCCGAGAGCGACCGGAGCCGCGACCCGTTCCGGAGCTTCGAGTCGCTCTTCGCGACCCAGGCGAGGGGGCGCGTCACGATCCAGCGGCAGGTCCTCATCGACCGCTACGCGCTCGACGAGCTCAAGCTGGTCGGCGTGGTCTCGCGCGCCCCGGCGCGCGCGCTGCTCACCGATCCGACCGGGCTCGGCTGGGTGGTGAAGGTGGGCGACTTCGTCGGCAAGGCCGAGATCGTGCACTCGGGCGGGCTGACCGGCGTGGACGTCGCCGTGAACTGGCGCGTCGATCGGATCCGCGACGCCGACGTCGTCTTCATCCGCGAGGACCCGTCGCACCCCGAGATCCCGCCGACCACACGCGTGGTGGCGCTGCGGCCGCTCGGGGAGCTGAACGAGCCGCGCCTCAGCAACGACCCCTGACCGCCACGAATTGGGCCCGCCCCGGGCACCCGAAGTAGCCTCTCCGCAGCGTGACGCAGATCTCGCGTCACTGCGAAGCGGGAGTGCAATGAAGAGCAATCGAGACTATCGCCCGAAGCGGGGCGCGCTTCGCCGTGCTGCGGCACTCGGGATGATGCTGATCCTCGGCGCTCCGGCGGGGGACGCGGACGCCGCCGCCTCGATGAAGGTGAGCGACGTCCGGCTCACGGCGCCGGCGGAGGACAGGGCCGAGGTCGTGGTCGCGACGAGCGGGGCGCCGCGCTTCTCGGCGCGGGTCACGGACGGCGGCAAGCGGCTCCTCATCGATCTCGCGGACGCCGAGATGGGCGGCGCGCCCGGCGCGATCACGCGCGGGAACGCGATCGTGGCCGGGGTGATGACGCAGGCGTTCGGCGGGGCGGGGCAGCGCACGACGCGGGTGCTCGTGCAGCTCGCGCGCCCGGCGGCCTACCGGATCCGCGCCGAGCAGGGCTCGCTCGTGGTCGAGCTCGCCGCCGCCAGCGCGACCGCGCCCATGCCGGCGCGGGCGGCGAGCGCGGCCCCCGGCGCCGCGGCGGCGCCCCGCGAGCCGGCGACGATCACCGACGTGCGCTTCGAGCACCAGGCGACGCTCGACCGGGTGATCATCGAGCTCTCGGCCGTCCCGGAGTACCGCGAGTCGGCGGGCAAGCGGGGCAGCCGCCTCGTCGAGCTCAGCGGCGTGCGGCTCCCCGACGCGCTCCAGCGCACGCTCGACGTCGGGGCCTTCGGCGGCCCGGTGCGGGCGATCTCGACCTACCGGCGCAACAGCGACGGCTCGAAGGTCGTCGTCGAGGTCGAGCACGCGGCGGGCGCCTCGGGCGCGGTCGCGCGCGAGGGCAACGCGCTCGTGCTGAACGTCGCGCGGGGGGCGCTGCCCTCGGCGCTCTCGGGCCTCGGCGCCGACGGCGGCGCGGCGCGGCGGACCCGCACGGTCGCGCGCGAGGAGCGCCTCGACGACGAGGCGCCGCGGGTCGAGACGTCGTTCGAGGGAGCGCCCGGGGGTGTGGGGGCAGAGCCCGGCGACGCCGGGCGTAGCCCCCACCAATCGACGGACAGCGAGGTGTCGCAGGAGTCGCTCGCCGAGCCGGACCAGGCCGGCGCCTTCATGCCCGCGCTCGCGGGGCAGCAGCGGCGCTTCACGGGGCGGCGCATCGACCTCGATCTGAAGGACGCGGACATCCACAACGTCCTCCGGCTCATCTCCGACGTGGGGCGGGTCAACATCGTGACCGCCGACAACGTGAGCGGGACGGTCACCATCCGGATGCGCAACGTCCCGTGGGACCAGGCGCTCGAGACGGTGCTCCAGGCGAAGGGCCTCGGCGTGGTCCGGCAGGGCAACATGATCCGCGTCGCGCCGATCGCCGATCTCAACAAGGAGCGGGAGCTCGCGATCGCGCGGCGCAAGAGCGAGCTCCAGCTCGCGCCCGTGGAGACGCGGCTCATCCCGATCAACTACGCGGACGCGGCGGATCTCCAGGCGCGCGCGAAGGACATGCTCTCGCCGCGCGGCTCGCTCGCGGTCGACGAGCGGACCAACGTGCTCATCGCGCGCGACGTCGCGGGCAACCTGAACCAGATCGAGGAGCTCGTCCGCTCCCTCGACACGCAGACGCCGCAGGTCCTCATCGAGGCGCGCGTCGTGGAGGCGACGAGCCGCTACGTGCGCGACATCGGCATCCAGTGGGGCGGCGACGGGACGTTCAGCGCGGCGACCGGCAACCCGACGGGGCTCATCTTCCCCTCGGCGATCGGCGTCGCCGGCGGCGCGACCGACTCGAACACCCCGACCGGCGGCCTCTCGCCGTTCTCGAACCAGGTCTCGAACCCGAACTTCGCGGTGAACCTGCCGGCCATCGTCGGCCAGGGGACGGGCGGCGCGATCGGCTTCACGCTCGGCTCGATCAACAACGCCGTGAACCTCGGGGTCCGCCTCTCCGCGGCCGAGGCGACCGGCATGCTGCGGATCATCTCGAGCCCGCGCATCCTCACGCTCGACAACCGCGAGGCGCGCATCAGCCAGGGCACGCTGATCCCGTTCTCGCAGATCACGGCCCAGGGCGTGCAGACGACGTTCCAGGAGGCGAAGCTCCAGCTGCTCGTGAAGCCGCACGTCACGTCGGACGGCAGCGTCGCGATGCACGTGAAGATCAACCGCGACGAGCCGGACTTCAACCAGACGTCGGCCCGCGGCGAGCCCACCATCCTGAAGCGCGAGGCCGAGACGGACCTCCTGATCATGGACGGGCACACGGCGGTGATCGGCGGGATCTTCACCCGCAACACCGGCCGGAACCTCGATCAGGTGCCGTTCTTCGGGGACATCCCCGTCCTCGGCCTGCTCTTCCAGCGGCGGCGCGCGAGCGACACGCGGAGCGAGCTCGTCATCTTCCTGACGCCCCGGATCGTGAACCGCGCCGAGGCGCTCGGCCGGTGACGCCCGGCGGCGGCTGACGGCGGCGCGGTCAGGCGCGCCGCCGCCGCCCGAGGTCCTGCATCTGCGACACGGCGTCGACCACGACGCCGCGCAGCCACGCCCGGGCGGGCTCGTCGTGGGTCCGGTTGCTCCACAGCATCGAGATCTCGATGGGCGGCAGCTCGAACGGCAGCTCGAACTCGCGGATGGGCAGCAGGCTCGAGAACGCCCTGCCGATGCGCGCGCCCACGGTCGCCACGAGGTCCGACCCGACGACGAGGTGGGGCAGGAGGAACACGTGCGGCGCCGTCATGGCCACGCGGCGCGGGATGTCGCGCTTCGCGACCAGCGCGTCGCCGATCCCGTCCTGCGCGCCGCGACCCGGGACGAGCACGTGCCCGAACGACGAGTAGGTCTCCAGGTCGACGCGCCCGCGCGCCTTCGGGTGGCTCGCGCGCGCGAGCCCGACGAAGCGATCCTCGACGAGGTCCGCGCGGCGGACGTCGGCGGGGAAGTCGTCGTCCGGGAAGACGCCGATGGCGAGATCGATGTCGCCGCTGCGGACCGCGTCGACCGAGCGCTCGTCGAGGGGGAGCAGGTGGAGCGCGATCTTCGGGGAGCTCTCCGAGAGGGTCGCGGTGAGCTTCGGCGCGAGGAGCAGGTCCACGTACTCGGTCGTGGCGATCCGGAACGTGCGCGCGCTCGTCGCGGGGTCGAACGGCGGCGGCGGCACGCCGAAGAAGAGGACCGAGAGCTCCTGCATGACGGTCGCGACCTGGGGGATCAACGCCTCGGCGCGGGTGGTGAGCGCCATCTGCCGGCCGATCCGGAGGAGCAGCGGGTCGGAGAAGATCTCGCGCAGCCGCATCAGCGCGTGGCTCATCGCGGGCTGGCTGAGCCCCACGCTGCGGGCCGCGCGCGTCACGCTGCGCTCGCGGAGCAACGCGTCGAGCGCGACGATGAGGTTGACGTCGATCGCCGAGAGATTCACGGCGGCAATTTATAGCGAGCGTGAAATACACAACGTGGATTCGTTCACGTCCTTCGCGTGGCGCCGACTTCGGGCGTGCAGCGCGGGCGTGCGGGCGTGCGACGCCGGCGTGCCGGCGTGCGGCGCCGCTGTTCCGACCCTTCCGGGCGACGGTGTGCGAGCGGCCTCACGTCCGGGGTCGCTCGCGGCGCCGCCGGACCGGCATGCGCGCGGTCTGGCTGCTAGGGTCGCCCGCGGCGCCGCCCGAGCGGCGGCGCCCTGCGGAGATCATGACATCGCCGGTGCTGCTCGGGGGGATCGACTTCTTCCACCTCATGAACGATCGCGCCATGCGGTCGCGCGGCCAGGCCGGCAACCACTGCTTGCACGTGCTCGAGCTCGACGGCCGCCTCGACATGGCCCGGCTCGCGGTGCGGCTCGAGCGCGCGACCCGGGCGTTGCCCGAGCTTCGCTTCCGGCTCGACGACAGCCTGCTCGGCCGGGCAGGGCGGCCCCGCTGGGTCGTCGATCACCACCGGCGCGCGCCCGCGGCGCGGCTCCACGAGGTCAGCGGCGAGCGCGAGGGCGCGGCGCGCGTGGAGGCGCTGCTCGCGGAGCGGGTCGGCGGGGAGCGGCCGTGGGCGATCGACGTCGTGCGCGGGGCAGGGGACGGCGACGTGCTCGTGTTCCGCCACTTCCATGCGCTGACGGACGGCAGGGGCGCCGATCGGCTGGTCGCGTGGCTCGGCTCGGGCAGCGGCGACATGCCGGAGGACCCGCCGCGCAGCGAGGAGCGGTACGGCGCCCCCGAGCGCCTGCTCGCCGCCCACGACCGCGACGCCCGGATCGCGCTGGCACGCGTGTACAAGGCCCACGCGCTCGCGCTCGGCAGCGCGCCGATCCTCTCGCTCGCGCGCGCGTGCCCCGGGGTGCGGCCCGCGGCGTCCCGTGTTGTCCGGCTCACGCTCTCGGCGGAGGAGACCCGCGCCTTCGACCAGCGGGTGCGGCGGCTGGCGCGGCTCTCCGAGTCGAGCCTCATGTTGATCGCCGCGACCCGGCTCGCCGACCGGGCGCTCGTCGCGCGCGGCTTCGCCCCGCCGCACCACGTGATCCCGCTCCCGCTCTCGCTGGACCCGAAGGCGGGCGCGCGGCGGCTGTTCGGCAACCACCTCACGATGGTCCTGCTCTCGCTGCGCCGCGACGAGCTCTACGACGACGCCCGCGCGGTGGCCCGCCTGGCCGAGCAGCAGCGCGCCGCGGTGCGCGAGCGGCTCGATCTCGCGATGATCGCCGCGCTCGACCTCGCCCGCTGGCTGCCCGGGCCGGTGGTGCGCTGGCTCGGCGAGCAGCCGTTCGCGGGCGAGCTCGCCTCGCTGATCGTCTCGAACCCCGGCGTGGTAGCGGCGGACCGGTTCGCGGGCCTGCCGGTGCGCTCGGCGTACCCGCTGCCCGCGGTGGTCGCGCCGCCCGGCTTTCAGGTCATCTACAGCCGCTCCGGCGGCCGCCTCTCCGCGTCGATCGTCTACGGCGACGGCCTGCTCCGCCCGGGCGAGGCGGCGGCGATGCCCGGCGCGCTCCGCGCCGAGCTGCTCGGCGAGCCCGCGCCGCCGCCCGGCGGCGGGGTATAAGGCGGCGCATGCGCACCTTCGACATCGTCGTCATCGGCAGCGGCATCGCCGGCGGTCTGCTCGCGCGCCAGCTCCGCCAGGCGTGCCCCGATCTCGGGGTGCTCGTGCTCGAGGCGGCGGCGACGATCGACGACTACAAGGTCGGGGAGAGCACGGTCGAGGTCGCGGCGAACTACATGGTTCGCCGGCTGAACCTCGGCACGTACCTCTACCAGCACCAGCTGCCGAAGAACGGGCTCCGCTTCTTCTTCGACTCGCCGGGCAGGGATCTCCCGCTGCCCCGGATGAGCGAGATCGGCTCCGACCACATGCCGTTCCACCCGAGCTTCCAGCTCGAGCGCGCGCGGCTGGAGCGCGATCTGGTCGCGATGAACCGCGCGTCGGGCGCCGAGGTCGAGCTCGGCGCCAAGGTGGTCGACGTCGCGATCGACGCGGGCGGGCGGCACCGGGTGGTGTACGAGCAGGGCGGCGAGCGGCGCGAGGTCGCCTGCCGCTGGGTGTGCGACGCGTCCGGCCGGCGGCACGTGCTCTGGCGCAAGCTCGGCGTGAAGGTGCACAAGGAGACGCGCCTCAACACGGCCGCCGCGTGGGCGCGTTACCGCGGCGTCGCGGGGCTCGACGCGGTCACCGACCCGGCGTGGCGGTCGCGGGTGCGCCACACGTCGCGCCACCTGTCGACGAACCACTTCATGTACGACGGCTACTGGATCTGGTTCATCCCGCTCGCGGGCGATCTGATGAGCGTGGGCGTCGTGTTCGACAAGGACCGGATCGGCGAGGGTTCGGGCGCCGCGCTCCCGGGCCCGCGCACGCGCGCGGAGTTCGAGCGGTTCCTCGGCGCCCACCGCGCCGCGCGCGACCTGCTCGAGGGGGCGGAGCTCGAGGACTTCCAGGCCTATGCCCACCTGCCGTACCACGCCGATCGGTACTTCTCGACGGACCGTTACGCCGTCACGGGCGAGGCGGGCGCGTTCACCGATCCGTTCTACAGCCCCGGCTCGGATTTCATCGCGACCGCGAACGAGTTCATCACGCAGATGATCCTCGCCGACGTGCGCGGCGACCGGGCCGGGTTCGAGGAGAAGGTCGCGGCCTACGAGGCGTACTACCGGTTCAAGTACGACAGCACGCTCCGGCTCTATGAGCGGATGTACCCGGTGTTCGGCAGCTTCGAGCTCTACCGGCTGAAGTACCTGCTCGATTTCAACAACTACTACAACCTCGTCGTCTGGCCCTTCATGGCCGACCGCGTGACGGACGTCGGCTGGATCCGGGAGGAGCTCCGGTTCACCGATCTGGTGCTGCGCGCCCTCTCGACGATGGGCGAGCATTTCTCGGCGCTGGCGAGCGAGCTGCGCGCGCGCGGCGAGTACCACGCGCAGAACGAGGGCCGCTTCGCGAACGGCCTGAACGGCGTCGCGCAGCTGCAGGCCCGGCTCGGTCCGTCGATCGACGAGGGGTTCCGGCGGGAGCAGGTGGACCGGGCGTATGGCAGCGTGTTCGCGGCGCTCGTGGAGCGGCGGCTCGGCGAGCGGTCGCTCTCGGACCGGGAGCGCCTCGTGGCGGAGCTCAAGCTCCCGCAGGTGCTCGTGTTCCGGGACATCACGCCCGAGCGGCTCTCGCGCCTCCTGGAGCGCCTCGGCGAGCGCATGACGAGGGAGCTCCGCGGCGAGTTCCCGGACGCCGGGGTCGAGCGGATCGAGCTCGGGGCGAGCGGCGAGGTCGTGGTGGTGGGCCCTGCCGAGGGGACGAAGGTGCACGCCGAGGTCCTGTCCCGCGCTCGAGCGCTCTGGGACGCCTCCGCCGGCTCTCTCGCGCACGTCGCGCTCTAGAGAGCGGCGGTCACCCGCTTCGGATACGGGCCCATCTCGGCGTTTTCGGTGCTCAGCGCACAGGAGTGCGCTTCCGCGCCGAAAACGCCGATCTGGACCCGTCTCCTGTGCGGGTGACCGCCGCTCTGTCCCGGCGCCTCGGCCGTCCCGCCCCGGCGTTCGCCGTTTGTTCTGCACGCGGGCCCGTTCCGCAGTATCACACCCGCCCATGCGTTCTGGATCTGGAGGATCTTTCGGCAAGTGGGTGATCACCCTGGCGCTGTCGCTGAGCGCAGCCGGCGCGTGTGCGGGTGCGGTCGCGGAGGGCAGCGCGCCGCCGGCGTCGGGCCAGGAGCCGCCGTCCCAGGGTTGGATCACCGCCGCGACCCCCGACGCGGGCGCCGTGCGGTGTCCGCACGGCGCCCTGGAGGATCCGCACCGAGGTTTCGTCCGTTGCCTAGAGCCCGGTGAGGCCGACGCCGGCTGGCTCCCTCCGTCCCCCCAGCCCGAGCCGCCCCCCGACGATGCCGGCGCCCCCCCGTCCGACGGCGGCCCCCCCGACGCCGCCCCTCCCGACGCCTCGATCGCCTCCTCTCCGCCCCCCGCGGTGGAGATCAAGGAGCCCGAGTTCATGAACGGCGACGTCCCGAACGTGGCCAAGCGCCTGGAAAAATCCTCCACCGACATCGCCAAGTGTGTCGCCGACAACGGCGGTCTCACCGGCTCCACGGGCAGCATCAAGCTCCAGTTCCTGGTCCGCGTGCGAGGCCGTGCCGAGGGCGTCGAGGTCCTGAGCTCCCGCGGCGTGACCCCCGAAGCCGAGCGCTGCATCCGTCAGTTCCTGAAGAACAAGCCCATCGGCACCCCCAGCGCCGACCCCGTAGGCGTCACCGTCACTCTTTCCCTCAAAAAATAAAAAACCGCCTCCACCAGAACCGCCCCCCTTTCCTCACCTAAAAAACGGCCGCAGCCGCCAGAACCGCCCCCCTTTCCAGAAAGAGCCGGTGGCGGAGGGGGGTGGTGCGCGGGCGGGCGGCGGGGGTGGGCCCCACGAACCCGAGGGCCGGCCCGCCCCGCAGCGATCCCGTTCGGCCCAGGTCCCCCGTTCACCCGGCCATAGCCCCCCAAAAGGCCCGAGTTCGTGGGGGGACCCCCGCCGCCCGCCCGCGCACCACCCCCCTCCGCCACCGGCTCCGTGCCCCCCGGGTTGACGCTGCCCCCACCGCTTCTATCCTGCGCGCCGCCGTGCCCGACCCCATGCTCACCCGCGAGATCGCCCGTCGAAAGACGTTCGCGATCATCTCCCACCCCGACGCTGGCAAGACCACGCTCACCGAGAAGCTCCTGCTCTACGGCGGCGCGATCCAGCTCGCCGGCGCCGTGAAGGCGAAGAAGGCGCGCGCCCACGCGGTCAGCGACTGGATGGAGATGGAGCGCGAGCGCGGCATCTCGATCTCCACGAGCGTCCTCCAGTTCCCGTACAAGGGCCGCCTGCTCAGCCTGGTCGACACCCCGGGCCACGCCGACTTCAGCGAGGACACCTACCGCGCGCTCATGGCGACCGACGCCGCCATCATGATCCTCGACAGCGCCAAGGGCGTCGAGACGCAGACGAAGAAGCTCTTCCGCGTCTGCAAGCTCCGGCAGATGCCGATCTTCACGTTCGTGAACAAGCTCGACCGCCCCGGCCGCGACCCGTTCGAGCTGATCGGCGAGGTCGAGGAGGTCCTCGGCATCGGCGTCTACCCCGTCACCTGGCCGATCTCGGCCGGCGGCAAGTTCCGCGGCGTGTACCACCGCGAGCGCAAGCAGGTGTTCCTCTTCGAGCTCGTCGCGCACGGCGCCGAGATCGCCCCGATGGAGGTCGTCTCGCTCGACGCGCCCGAGCTCGTCGAGGCGCTCGACGAGGAGGGGGCGCGCCAGCTGCGCGAGGACATCGAGCTCATCGACGCCGCCGGCGACGCGCTCGACCGCGACAAGCTCGCCCGCGGCGAGATCACGCCGATGTTCTTCGGCAGCGCCATCACCAACTTCGGCCTGCCGCAGTTCCTCGACGCCTTCATCGAGCTCATGCCGCCGCCCGCGCCGCGCGGCAGCGACAAGGGCCCCATCGCCCCGGACGACGACCGCTTCACCGCGTTCGTCTTCAAGATCCAGGCGAACATGGACCGCGCCCACCGCGACCGGATCGCGTTCCTCCGCGTCTGCTCCGGCAAGTACGAGCGCGGGATGAAGGTGCACCACGTGCGCCTCGACCGCGACATCCGGCTCACCAACCCGGTGCAGTTCATGGCCCAGGAGCGCACGCTCGTGGAGGACGGCTTCGCGGGCGACATCATCGGCGTCTTCGACCCGGGGCTGTTCCTCATCGGCGACACGCTCTGCAGCGGCTCGCCCGTGAAGTACGCGCCGCTGCCGCAGTTCCCGCCCGAGCAGTTCGCCCGCGTCGTCATGGTCGACCCCATGAAGCGCAAGCAGCTCAAGAAGGGGCTCGAGCAGCTCGCGCAGGAGGGCTCGGTCCAGCTCTTCCGGCCGCCCGAGGGGCGCGAGGGCGAGGCGATCCTCGGCGTCGTGGGCGAGCTCCAGTTCGACGTCGTGAAGCACCGGCTCGCGGCCGAGTACGGCGTCGAGGCGCGGATCGAGCGGCTCTCGTTCAGCCTGGCCCGCTGGGTCGAGGGCGAGCCGGTGCCCCTCGCCGAGCTCGAGTCGAACCTCTACGGCTACGGCGCCCTCGACGTGCACGGCAACGCGGTCGTGCTGTTCAAGGGCGACTGGCAGCTCGAGTCCTGCGCGAAGGCGTTCCCGAAGACGCGCTTCGTGGAGCTCGGCGGCTCGATCAACCCGGTCTAGAGCGGCCCGCCCGCTACTGCGCCAGCAGCGCCTTGAGGTGCCGCACCGACGGCGAGCCGTGGCTGAGCAGGCGGTCGTGGTAGGCGCGCTCCGAGAAGCCCGGCCTGGCCTCGTGCTCGGCGCGGAGGCGCATCATCTCGGCGAAGCCGTGGAAGTAGGTGGTGAGCTGCGCGCTCGTGAGCCGGGCGCGCCGCCATTTGCCGACGGCCTCGCCCTCCTCCTGGAACGCCTCCTTCGTCATCAGCGCGAGCGCCTCCTTCTCGTCCATCGCGCCCGCGTGCACCCCATGGTCGAGGATCGCGTTCGCCGACAGGCGCAGCACCATCTTCTGGCGCTGCATCCGCACCTTCGCGCCGCCGAAGCCGTGGCGGGCCATCAGCCACTCGGTGTAGACCGCCCACCCCTCGACGAACGGGCCGCTCGAGAAGACCGCGCGGATCTTCGAGGGGAACCTGTTATTGTGCATGAGCTGCAGGAAATGGCCCGGCATCGCCTCGTGCACGGTGAGGTCGGCGAGCATGCTCCGGTTGTACTCGCGGTAGAACGAGGCGACGCGCGCCTCGGGCCAGTCCTTCGGCGTCGGCGCGATCGCGAAGAACGTCTCCTGCTTCGCCTCGAGCGGGCCCGAGGCGTCGCAGTACGCGACCGCGACGCCGCGGCGGTACTCCGGCATCTCGATCACCCGGCAGGGCTCCTCCGGGAGGCGCACGAGGTCGTGCTTCCGCACGAAGTCGGTCGCCTCGGCGAGCAGCCGCTCCGACTCCTTCACGATCGTGGCGTTCGTCGGGTGATCGGCCGCGAGCGCGTCGAGGACCTTCCGGATGGCGGCCATCTTCTCGTCCCGCGCCTCGACCTTCGGGAACGGCTGCCCGGCGAAGAGCGTCGGCCAGAGCTCCCTCGACGTCTCGAGCATCTCCGCGTGGGTGCGCGCGAGCAGCTCGCGGGCGCTCCGGACCACGCCGTCCGCGTCGATGTCCGCGTCGTCCAGCGTGAACCGGAGCTTCTGCTCGAACCGCGCGCGGCCCAGCCGGAAGTCGCCGTCGCTCCTCGGGAGCAGGTCCTTCTCGAGGAACGCCTGGAAATCCTCGAGCGCCGCCGCCGCGGCGCGCGCGGCCGCGTCGAGCTCGGCCTTCTGCGCCGGCGCCGAGGCGAACAGCGCCGGGAGGTCGCCCTTGCAGAGGGCGATGAGGCCCTGGTTCTGCGCGATCGCCGTCTCGGTGTGGATGCGCGGCGGCGCCTTGAGGCGCTTCTTCGCCGCCGCCACGATCGCGGGCACGCCCGCGAGGCGGCCGCCGAGGCTCCGCAGGCGCTCCTCGAGCGGCGCGAAGCTCCTCGTGATCAGCGGGTCGAGCCCGTCGCCGATGAGGCCGGTGTAGACCATCGGGTTCCACGCCGCCTCGCGGAGCTCGTCGATCGCGAAGCGCCACGAGCGCAGCTGGTTCTCGATCATCGCCGCGTCGACGCGGCTCTGGACGCCGAGCCGGTCCCGCGGCACCGCCTGGAGCTCGGACAGCGCGCGCTCGATCACGCGCCGGCGCGCGGCCTCGCCCTCCTCGGTGACGTCCGGCCACGCCGCGTCGTAGCGATGGTCACCCGCCTCGGTGGCCCGGACCGGCTCGTCGCGCAGGTAGTCCTCGAGCACACGCGCCGACAACGCCGCGAGCGCCTGCTCCGCGGCGGCCGCGTCGTCCGCGCGGCTCATGGCGCCCTCCGGCGTCCCGGGCGGCGGGACGGCGGGCTCGGTCGCGCCACACGCCCAGAGCAGCGCGGCGAGCAAGGGGGCGCAGCCGCGCAGCGACCTGCGGATACGAGCGCGCTCACGGGAGCTGCGAGCGCGAGAGAGCTCGGGGGAGGGATCATGACGTCGCACCTTCGCCTTCTACCGCCAGCGCGCGGTGAAGGGAACGTACCGCGCGGCGTCACGGCGCGCCGCCGAGCGACGCCTTGGCCAGGCGGGAGATCGACTCCACGTCGCCCTGCACCGCGTCGAGCAGCGGGCCGAGCGCGATCCGGAGCTGCTTGGAGTTCGGGTGGCGCAGGATGCGGGCCACGCTTTCGGCGGCCTGCTCGTTCAGGTCGTGCTCGGCGTAGCGGTCGATCTGGGCGCTCGAGAGCGCGAAGCCCGGGAAGGCCGTGCGGCAGAGCGCGTCGACCATCTCCGCGGCGACGCCCGGGGCGACCTGCGCGGCGCCCAGCGTGGTCCGGACCTTCTGCGCGGCGATCGCGCACGACTCGGTGCGCAGCTGGCTGAGCACGGGAGAGCCGAGCGTCGTGTGCCACCGGGAGATCTCGCCCGCCCGGCTCGCCTCGAACTCGCCTGGCGGCGCCTCGGACACCGGCAGGAGCGCCGCGAGCTGCTCGGTCGCGGCGGGGTCGAGCGGCACGCGGCGCACGATGATCAGATCATGCGCGCGCAGGCACCCGATGAGCAGCCGCGCCGAGGCGTCGCGCAGGAGTGGCGCGAGCGACGTCGCGATCACGGCGGGCGGCGCGCCGATCAGGCTCGAGAACCCCGGGCTCGACGCCCGCGCGCTGTTCACCCCGGCGCCGCGCAGGCGGGTGCTCGGCGGCGAGCGCACGCTGTTCGGAGGGGGCACACTCGACGGCGAGTTGCGGCCGACGCCGGGCGCCTGCGCGAGCATGCGGCTGCTCGCCGGCGGAGCGCCGGTGAGCCGGCCCACGCCGCCGGCCTGCGGCGGGTCGCTCGTCGGCTGGCGCGCGCCGGCGCTCCGCGGCGACTCCGGCGCGAGCGACGGCGCCGACCCCGGCCGGCGGTGCGGCGCCGAGCCGCGCTCGCCGACCACGTGCAGCGCGGCGAGCTCGATCGCGCGCAGCGCCGGGACGTTCCGCGGCGCGCGGGCCGCGATCGCCGAGGCGAGCTCCGCCTCCTTGCCGAGGAGCTGCTCGGGCGCCCCGAGCTCGCGGAAGAGCGCCTCGGCGACCTGCGCGCAACGCTCCGCCGCCCTGTCCGCCGTGCTCTGCGTCTGCGGCTCCTTGAAATAGAGCGTTAACTTTCCCCTGACGGTCGCGCCGCGCGCGGCCGCCGACACGACCTGCGACGCGGTCTCGACGTTCGCTGGCTCGCGCCCCCCGAAAGGCCAGAATCCCATACCCCCATTGTCGCGCGATCCCGGGCCCGGGGGCGAGCGCTTCGAGTGTCCTGGCCCTCACTGCCGGCTAATCGCGAGGGGGAACGGACACATAGCGATTGCCGCGCTCGTAGAAGCGCCACGGCTTCTCCGCCCAGGCACCTGCGTAGTCCACGTTGATACGAGGCGATCGCGCGACGGGCCCGGCCGCGCCGGGGAGCAGGACCAGCCGAGTCCCGCAGAGATCCATGCCGTACACGGCGCGGTCGATCCCGAGCGCCCGGCACAACTTCCCTGGACCGTTGGTCAGCTCGACCCGCTCGGGCGCCACGCCGCGCCGGCGGCTCATGATCGAGAGGCCGAGCAAGGGCTCGATGGCGCGAATGAGCACCGCGTGCGGCTCCCCCTCGTACGCCACGACGATGTTGAACGCCCAGTGCATACCATAGAGGACGAACACATAGGCATATCCCGCAGGGCCGAACATGACCTCCGTCCGTACGGTTCTCCGGCCTCCTGCGCTGTGGGCGGCGAGATCGTCCGGGCCGCGGTAGGCCTCGGTCTCCACGATGCGCCCGCCGACGACGCCCTCGGGCGTCCTGTGGACGAGCACCTTGCCGATGCAGTCCCGCGCGACGACGAGCGCGGGCCGGGCGTAGAAGTCGCGCGCGAGCGGCGCCGCTCCTTCGAGGAGCGCGGCTTCATCGATCGGCGCGCGAAGGCCGGGCGGCGCGCGGAGGGCGGGCGTGCGGCGCATGGCGGGCCGGGGAGTCGCCCTGCTTCAGGAGCGCTGGCCCGGCGAGGCGGGCGCCTCGGAGGGAGAGGGGACATCACCCGCGGGCGGCTCGCCCGGGCGACCGGGCGCGGAGGCGACGGGCAGCCCGGACGGGGCCGCGGGCTGCGGGGCCAGATCGCCCGAGGCCGACACCGGCGCGCCGGTCCCTCCCGCCAGGGGGGGCGTCGCGGTCGAGATCGCGGGCGGGCGCGCCGCCAGGAAGCGCTCGTTGAGGAACGAGAGCACGTCGTCGCGGTGCCGCTTCACCCGGATCTCGTGGCGGAACACCGCCGCGATGTGCATGTCGGGATCGATCACGTAGGTGATCCGCCGGGGGAGGGCGACGAGCGGCCAGAGGACCCCGTAGGCGCGGCACACGCTGCGGTCGTCGTCGGCGATCATCGGAAAAGGGACCTGCTGGGACGCGGCGAACCGGCACTGCGTCCGGTGGTCGTCGGCGCTGACGCCGACGATGCTCGCCCCCGAGAGCGCGATCTCGGCGAAGTTGTCGCGGAAGTTCTTGGTCTCGACGGTGCAGCCGGGCGTGAAGGCCTTCGGGAAGAAGAACACGACCGTGCAGAGCCCGCGCTGCTGGGACAGCACGAAGCGCTGGCCGTCCGTGCTCAGCTTGTCGATCTCCGGCGCGCGCTCCCCGACCTTCAGCATGCCGCCGCAATCTGCCGCAAGTCGCCGCCCGCGTCGACAGGCGAGGCGGCGCGGCGGCGCGGCGTGCCCCGCGTCACGTGTCGATGCCGAGCCGCTTCAGCCGGTAATAGAGCGTCGTGCGCTGCATGCCGAACTGCCGCGCGACCTCGGCCTTGTTCCCTCCGCAGCGCTCGAGCGCGGCGAGGAGCTCCCGGCGCTCGATGTCGTCGAGCTGGGAGCTCAGGTCGAGCTTCGGGCGCGGGGCCGCGGGCGCGGCGGGCGCCCTGATTCCGGTCGTGTCCGCTTCGGGCGCCGGCGTGGCCCTCGGCGCGCGGGCGGGCGGCTCGGGGGGCTGCGGGCGCGCGGTGAACGCGAGGTGCTCGGGCAGGATCACGTCGCCGCGCGAGAGGATCGCCGCGCGCTCGACCACGTTCTCCAGCTCGCGGGTGTTCCCCGGCCACACGTACGCCGCGAGCTTCGCGATCGCCTCCTCCGAGAGCGAGGTGGCCGCGCGGGCGTTGCGGCGCGCGTACTTGCGCAGGAAGTGCTCGGCCAGCGCGCGGATGTCCTCGCGCCGCTCCCGGAGCGGGGGCAGCCTGATCGGGAAGACCGAGAGCCGCGAGACGAGCTCGGGCAGCACGCCGGCGTGCGCCCAGGCCTCCTCGATGCCGGGCGTGAGCGACAGGACGACGCGCACGTCGACGCGGGTGGTCTCGGTCGACCCGAGCCGCTCGACCTCGCCGTCGGCGAGCACGCGGAGCAGCCGCGCCTGCAGCGACGGCGTGAGCGGCGCCGGCTCGTCCAGGTAGATCGTCCCCCGGTGGGCGAGATCGAGGCGGCCGGCGCGCTCGCTGAACGCGCCGTCGAAGGCGCCGCGCCGCCAGCCGAACAGCTCGCGCTCGAGCGCGTCGCCCCGGAACGCGGCGCACGTCACCTTGACGAACGGCTGCTCCTCCCGCGGGGAGCCCACGTGGATCGCGCGGGCGACGACCTCCTTCTCCGCCCCCTCCTCGCCCTCGATCAGCACGTGCGTCGAGGCCTTCGCCACCTCGCCGATCCGGGCGGTGACCTCGCGCATCGCCGCGCTCTCGCCGGCGATCTCCCCGAAATCGATCGGGTCGCGCTGCTCGCGCTCGAGGTAGCCCGCGTAGAGCGCGAGCTGCTCGCGCAGCCGCCGGTTCTCCCGGAGGGTCGCGAACCCCGAGATCACCTGCCGCAGGACGACCGCGAGCTCCTTGGAATTCCAGGGCTTCTGGACGTAACGATCGACCGCGCCCGAGTTCACCGCGTCGATGAGCACCGTCACGTCCGCGTAGGCGGTGAGCAGCACGCCCGCCGTATCCGGCCGCCGCTCCTTCGCCTGCTTGAGGAACTCGATCCCGCTCATCCCCGGCATCCGCTGGTCGGCCACGATCACCGCCGGGTCGAGCCGGTCGAGCAGCCCGAGGGCCTCGGCGCCGCCCAGCGCGTAATGGAGCTTGAACGACTTCCTGAACGCGAACCGGAAGGCATCGAGGTTGTCCTGCTCGTCGTCGACGACGAGCACGTCGAAGCTGTTCCAGTCCAGATCGCGCATAGGTTGCCCCGTCTCCCAGAGGTACTACAGCTCGGCACGATCATGACAGCGGAGGTGGCGCACCCGGCGGCGCCGTCGTCGACGGGCCGCGCCGAGCCGGCCGGCCCACGCGCGGCGCGGCGCGGCGCGGCGCGCGTGGGCCGTCGACGACGGCGCCGCCGCGGCGCCCCGGGATCGTGCCGCGGCGCCCGGGCGGGGGCGAGCGCCCTTTCGACCGCGACGCCGTCGCCTCGCCGGGTTGGATCGATTTCTCCGCCGGCCCAGCGATCCGCGGTAAGCTCCGCGCCCGCCTGCGAAGCGGGCGCTGGGCGAGCCCCACACGGAGGAAGCCGGATCATGCTCGAGGACGTCATCAAGGAGCTGCGCGAAGGGATCGAGAAGGCCATCGAAGCGCTCCGGCGAGACCTGGCGAAGGTGCGCACCGGGCGCGCGAACGCCGCCATGCTCGACGGCATTCGCGTCGACTATTACGGCGTCCCGACGCCGATCCAGCAGATGGCCACGGTGTCAGTGCCGGAGCCGCGGCTCATCACGATCAAGCCCTGGGAGAAGAACCAGGTGAAGGCGATCGAGAAGGCGATCCGCGAGAGCGATCTCGGCCTGAACCCCCAGGTCGACGCAGACCTCATCCGGCTGCCGATCCCGCCGCTGACGGAGGAGCGGCGCAGGGAGATGGTGAAGCTGACGAAGAAGAACGGTGAGGACTGTAAAGTTGCCATCCGGAAGCACCGCCGGGATGCCAACGAGCTGGTCGACACCCTCGAGAAGGACGGGGAGGTCAGCGGCGACGAGGCCGATCGGGCCAAGAAGAAGGTCGAGGACGTCGTGGCCGAGGGAACGAGCAAGGTCGACGCGGTGATCGCCGCCAAGGAAAAGGACATCCTGGACGTGTGAGCGGCGCCGGGCTGCCGGAGCCGGGATGGGCCGGAATGCCGGAGATGAGGCCGGAGAGGCCGCGGCGCGCCAGAGCGCCGGGGGGGGCAGGCCGCCCGGGCGGAGGCGTTCGCGGACCCGGCCGCGCCCGGCGGGCCACGTGGCCGCGGGAGCCTCTCTCGGCGAGGCGGCGCGAGGCGAGAGGCGGCGCGAGGCGACGAGGCGCCTCGTGGTCCTGCCGGCGAGCGACCCGGGGGTGAGCTCGTCGCGACGAATTGAAAAAGGGGCTTGCGGTCCCCCCGGGCAAAGTCGGTAGGATCAGGAAGGTCGGCGAGTGGGCGTCAAAGACGCCCATAACGGCGCGAGAGGCCCAGCTTGACAGGTTTTCGGTAGCATGAAACGTTTCGTGTTCGAAGCCTCCGACCCGGAGCCGTCTCAAGGATTCCCGAGGTTATGCGAGCGATCGCTTCAGGAATGACGGACGTTGGTCTCCAACGCGACCACAACGAGGACAGCTACGCCGTCCTGTCGGAGTACGACCTGTTCATCGTCGCGGACGGCATGGGGGGCCACCGCGCGGGGGACGTGGCGAGCAAGCTGGCGACCGACTCGATCGCGGACTTCTTCCGGTCCACGTCGCGGGAGGACGCCACCTGGCCATTCCACTTCGACACCAGCCTGTCGGAGGAGGAGAACCGCCTCGTGGCGGGCATCCGCGTCGCCAACCGGCAGATCTTCGAGCGCAGCATCCGGTCGCGCGACTGCGCCGGGATGGGGACGACGGTCGTGGGGGCGCTCTTCTCGAAGAAGAAGAACCGCATCTACGTCGGCCACGTCGGCGACAGCCGCGCCTACCGCGTCCGCAAGGGCTCGATCAGCCAGCTGACCCGCGATCACTCGCTGTTCAACGACTACATCATGGCCATGCCGGAGCTCACCGAGGAGCAGCGGGCCGAGCTGCCGCGCAACGTGATCACGCGCGCGCTCGGGATGCAGGACAGCGTGGTGGTCGATCTGATCAGCGACGAGCCCCAGCCCGGGGATGTCTACCTGCTCTGCTCGGACGGCCTGAGCGGGATGCTCTCGGACGATCAGATCCTCGCGATCGTCAGCTCGATCAGCGAGGTGCCGGAGATGTGCCGCCGCCTCATCGCGAAGGCCAACGAGAACGGCGGCGAGGACAACATCACGGCGCTCGTGATCCGGATCGACGAGCAGGACGAGGCCGAGCTCCCGAACAGCGCGACGCTCGGCCCGCCCGCCGACTCGCAGCAGGTGAACTCGGGCGAGCGGTTGACGGTCCCCGCGGCGTCGGCCTCCGGCTCCGAGAAGAGCTGACGCGCGGGGGGGCTGGCGACGCGCGGGCGGCGCTCAGGTATCGCAGTTGTCGAAGGCGAGGAAGCCGTTCCTGATCTGGCAGACCTGGCCCTCGTTCCTCACCGCCGGGCACTCGAAGGCGACCCAGATCTTGCCCGCGTCGACGCCCTGGCCGCTCTCGGGGATGAACCAGAAGTTGCACGGTTCGGGGCTGGCGACGAAGGTGTCGCCGGCCGTTTGCACCGAGGAGAAGTTGACGCTGCCCGTGGCAGGCGCGTCCTGGGTCGCGTCGGGCGCGATGCTGCCGATGCTGACCGTGATCGACGCGGCGGTCTTCGCGTTCGTGGCGCGCGCGCTCACGGAGAAGCTGCCCGAGCCGGACACGGTGCAGGAGACCGTGACGTCCTCCTCGCCGTCGGCGAGCACCTGGTCCTTGTGGGTCCCGGTCACGCTGCCGAGCTCCGCGAGGTGACCCGCGGTGCTGCAGTCGCCGCCCGGGTCGGCGAAGTTCATGCGGAACGCGCCACGCGGGGGGGGCGGCGGATCGTCGCCGCAGCCGACGCTGAGCAGGGAGAGGAGGCCGAGCACGGGCATGAAGCCAAGGCGGGCGAGACTCATGGAACGCTCCGGGGGTAGTTGGCGGCCCGAGGCCGCACCTCGCTTCTATCGTACTCGGGTGCCCGCGATCAAACGGCGGCCGCGCCGGGCTGTGCACGGGCGCGTGAGCACGCGCGCGCTCACGCGCCCGTGCCGTCGAGCGCCTGCGCGATGTCCTGCCAGAGGTCCTCGCTCGCCTCGAGGCCGACCGAGAGGCGGAGCAGGCCGTCGGCGATGCCGAGCGCCTCGCGCGCGGCCGCGGGCACGGAGGCGTGGGTCATGAGGGCGGGGTGCTCGGCGAGCGACTCGACGCCGCCGAGGCTCTCGGCGCAGGAGAAGATCGCGAGGCGCTCGAGGAACCGCGAGGCGACGGGGAGGCCGCCGCGCACCACGAAGGAGATCATCGCCCCGGGGGCGAGCATCTGCCGCGCGGCGAGCTCGTGGCCGGGGTGCGTGGGCAGGCCGGGGTAGTTCACGGAGCGCACCGCGGGGTGCTCGGCGAGCCTGCCGGCGATGACCGCCGCCGACACCGACTGCTGGCGGACGCGCACCCCGAGCGTCTTGAGCCCGCGGAGCACGAGGTAGCAGTCGAACGGGCTGGGGACGGCGCCGATCGCGTTCTGCAGGAAGCCGATCCGCTCGGCGAGCGCGTCGTCCGACGTGATCAGCGCCCCGCCGATCACGTCCGAGTGGCCGTTCAGGTACTTGGTGGTCGAGTGCGCCACCACGTGGGCGCCGAGGTCGAGCGGCCGCTGGAGCACCGGCGTGGCGAAGGTGTTGTCGACGACGAGCAGCGCCCCGTGCGCGCGCGCGATCTCGGCGAGCGCGGCGATGTCGAAGATCTTGAGCATGGGGTTCGTCGGCGTCTCGATCCAGATCATCCGCGTGGCCGGGGTCAGGGCCTTGCGGACGACGTCGAGGTCGCGCATGTCGACCTGGGTCGAGGCGACGCCCATCGGCCGCATGACCTTGTCGAAGAGCCGGAACGTGCCGCCGTAGACGTCGTCGCCCGCGAGCACGTGGTCGCCGGGCCGGAGCGTGTGGAGCAGGGTGGCGGTCGCGCCGGAGCCGCTGCTGAAGGCGAAGCCGTGGCGCCCCCCCTCGAGCGCGGCGAGGCACACCTCGAGCGCCTTGCGGGTGGGGTTGCCGCTGCGCGAGTACTCGAACCCCTTGTGGTGGCCGGGCCGCTCCTGGGCGAAGGTGCTCGCGAGGACGATCGGCGTCATGACCGCGCCGCTCGTCGGATCCGGCGGCTGTCCGGCGTGGATCGCGAGCGTGTCGAGGGCGAGCTTGTCGTGGCCGAGGTGAGGCTTCATGGGCTCGAGACTTATCCTTCGTGCCGCGTGTGTCCACGGCTTTGACGGCCGGCGGGGTCGGGCGCGCGCTCGACGCCCGCGACGCCCGCGACGCCCGCGACGGGCGCGGCCGCGTCGAACGCGTCGAGCAGCGCCCGCGCGCTGCCGACGCGGCGCTCCGGATCGCGGTCGAGCGCTCGAGCGAGCGCGCGGCGCTGCCCCGGCGCGAGCGCGTCGGCGGCGGCGAGCGCGTCGAGGCAGAGGCCCGCGTCGCTGATCTCGACGAGCACCGCGGCCTGCTCGCGCGCCCGCGTGAGGGGCGCGCCGGTGACGAAGGCGACGAGGGTCGCCGCCATGGCGTAGACGTCGCCGCAGGGCGTCGGCGGCGATTCCCCGCGGGCGATCTCGGGGGCGACGAACGGGAGGGTGCCGCGGTCGGCGGTCTCGAGCTCCGGCTCCATGCCCCGGAAGCGCGCGGCGCCCAGGTCGACGAGGCCGACGTCGCCGAGCGGCCCGAGCAGGACGTGGTCGGGGCCGATGTCACCGTGGACGAAGCGGATCGGGCCGCCGGCGTCCGCGAGCTCCTGGACCTCGGCGAGGGTCTCGATCGCGGTCCTGACGACGTGGACGAGGAGCGAGGCGGGCGGGTTCCGGCCGCGGCCGCGCCACCCGTCGAGCACGTCGCGGAGCGAGGTGCCCTCGCGCCGGCTCTCGAGGAGGAAGGGGCCGTGGCGGTCGGCGCCGACGCGCGCGAGGGCGGGCAGGGCGGGGTGGCGGGCCAGGGCGAGCGCCTTCGCCTCGCGGATCATGGCGGCCCTGCCGGCGTGGGTGTGGAGGGCGCGCGGGGAGAGGCGCTTGCAGACCAGCGTCGAACCGAGCGCGGCGGCCGGCTCCCCTGGCGGACGGTTGGCGAGCCGGACCAGCGCCACGTCGAAGGTGGCGCCCGTGCCGAGGTGCTCGATCAGCTCGGTGCCGTCAGGGGCGGGGTAGGGCATGGCGGCGGCCTCCCTATATCAGCCCGCCGCCAGCGCGGCCTCCAGCGCCTCGCACTCGCGGAGCCACCGGAGCGCCTCCTCCGCGCCTTCGCTGCCCCTCGTCGCCAGCCGCCACCGCGCGTCGCGCCAGCGCGCCGCGAACGCCTCCCACTCGGCCGGGGCGCGGCCCGCCGGCGAGCGCGCGGCGCGCGCGGCGATCCGCTCGTCGATGTCCTGGAACGGGAACGCCGGCTTGCCGAGGCCGAACCGCGCCTGCGCCCAGTGGACCAGGCTCACGACAAGGCCATACCGGCAGCGGAGCGTCGCCTCGTTCACGCCCACCACCGGGGACCGCCAGTCGAGGTGGATGTCGTCGAGCTCCGGCGGCCGCGGCTCGTGTTTGCCCACGCAGAGGTGCACCGCCTCCTGGTCGGTCCGGTGCACCTCGCGCCAGGTGTCCGCGTCGCGCGGCTCGCCGCCCCGGAGGATCGGGGCCATGTGCGAGCGGAGCGAGCGGAGCAGCGTGCCGCGCTGGTGCTCGATCGCGCCGAGGACCGTGTCGCGCACCAGGCGGCGGCCGTCCGGACCCGAGAGGTGGCCGTCGAGGCGCTCGCGCATCGCGGCCGGCTCGGCGTAGACCACCTTGAATCCCGCGCTCCCACCGTGCCACACGTTGCGCAGATACCTGATCTGCCCCCACAGCCCGAGCGCAGGGTCGATGTCGCGGATACGCTCGAAGACGCGCACGACCACGTTGACGCCCGTCGGCCCGAGGCGCGTGAGCGCCTCGCCGAGGTCGCGCGGCGCGGGGGCGCCCCAGAACGCGTTGTCCAGGTTGAGCTCCGCCCCGGGCCGGCCGGCGAGCCGGTCGGCGAGGCTCCTCTCCAGCGCCTCGCGCAGCGGCGCCTCGAGCCCGGCCACGCAGGGACCCGCCCCGGCGTCGAGTGAACCGGTCATGCCAACATCGTATCATGACGGCCCGCGCGCTCCTGGCAGTGCAGCGCGGCGCAGGCGGGTGTCGCGCGGCGGACGCCTGTGGGAGGGCGGCGCACCCCTGCACGGGCGGAGGGCGGCGGCCAAGTTTCTCGCGGCACGTACAGCATATGACTGCGCCCAGCGCGAACGTGATAGAAGTCTCGAGAACCTGCATGGACGCCAACATCCTGGAGACGCTCTTCGTCGCGGTCAGCAACGGCGTCGCCCTCTTCATCGGCGCGTACCTGGCGCGCCGATCGGCAGAGCTCAGCGGGGAGCGCCGGGCCGAGCAGGAGGAGAAGATGGAGCTCCAGAGGCAGCGCCGAGAGGCGCTCTTGGAGCGGCTGACCCTCCAGCGCCGCGCGCTCGACGAGTACGCCCGGATGGTCGTCCGGTGGTCGTCGCCGCCGGTCGGAGCGCCGCGCACGAAGGAGGACGACCTCGCGGCGGACCAGGAGTCGATCGCGATGTACGCGCAGATGACCAGCGCGTTCGGCAGCCGCCAGTTCGCCGAGCAGGCCGCGGCGACGCTGCACGCGGTGCGCGCCGGCCGGGGCAACGCCCAGGTGTTCCCGTTCTCCGTGCAGATCGCCTCCGCCTGCTACCAGGAGATGATCCGGGCCATGTCCGAGCTGGAGAAGGAGATCGGCCTGCCCGCGCCGCGCTCGCCCGCGCGCCCGTTCCTCCCCGACGAGGAGCTCGCGAAGGAGGCGACTCGGCTGTTCTCCAGGAACGTGGTGGAGCGCTCCGGGATCGATCTCGGCATGGTCGATCAGATCCTGGAGCGCGTCAGGGTGAACCAGCCTGAAGAGACGGAGAGCTCCCGGTAGGGCTCACCTCGGGCCGCGGCTTCACTGGCTCCATCCGAGCCGGATGAGCGCGTAAAAGAGGAGGAGCCGGGGCACCCGGAACAGCACCAGGGCGACGAAGTAGCGCCACGGGACCCGGTAGAGCCCCGACAGGTAGCAGAGCATCGAGAAGGGGACCGGCGAGATGCTCCCGATCGCGATCGCCCAGTACCCGTAACGGTCGAACAGCCGGTCTATCTTGGGTCGAGTCCGCTCCAGGCGCGCCGCGAAGATGCGGAAACGCGCGAGGTGCCCGGCGAGGCGGTAACCCGTGCAGCCCGCGAGGAGCGAGGCCACGGAGATCGCGATCATCGGCGGGATCTGCGAGCCTCCGGTGGAGATCGCCGTCAGCATGTAGAACTGCGGCGGGATCGGGAACGAGAACGCGTCGGCGAGGTAGGTGCCGATGAACATCCCCGCGAGGCCGAAGCGCTCCACGAACCCGCGGCCGAGCGCCTCGAGCTGGTCGCGCACGAGGTGCGCCGCGAGCGCGATCCCGCCGAAGAGGGCCCCCAGGCTGAGCACCAGCTGGGCCAGCGTGCGCCACAGGTCGCGCCGTCCTTCGCCGGCGCGCGCCTCGTTGCCTTGCGCCTTGCCGCCTCGCGCTTCGCCCTCGTGCGCCTCGTCGCCTTGCCCCTCGCTGCCTCGCGACGTCAGACCGCCTCCTGCCGGCGGCGTTGCAGCCGCTCGATGATCCGCCTGCTGCGGAGCGTGCTCTGGAAGATGCGCGTCGCCTTCTCGAGGGCGTCGAGCAGCTTCTGCGCGGCGCCGTGCTTGTCGACGTAGGCGAACGGCCGGTGGGCGTTGATGACCTCGAACGAGTCCTTCTCGTCCTGGTAAGCGGAATAGAAGATCACCGGGACTTCCGGCTGCGCCTTGCGGATCTGATCGCAGACCCAGAAGCCGTCCTGCCCCGACATCCGCACGTCGATGATCACCGCGCAGGTGTCCTCGGTGAACGCCGCGACCCCGTCCAGGGCCGAAGCGCAGACCACCAGGCGGTACCTGTCCGAGAGGAGCTCGCCGAGCGACTGCCAGATGTGCTTGTCCTCGTCGACCACGAGCACCAGCGGAATCCGCGTGGACTCGGGCGTCTCGTGATCCGGCCGCCGGCCTGGATCGGCCTCGAGCAGGGTGTCGGATTCCTTGGATGGCATTCGTCCTCGGCGTCGGTGGGCGCGTCGGAGCGCCCATGACGCAATGTACCACACGCGACGCCTCGGGCCAGCGCGCCGCCGCGGCGCGCTGGCCCGAGGCGTCGCGGCCGATCGCCGCGCCGGCCGCCGCGCGGCCGCGCGGCCGCGCGGCCGGGACGTGGGCGGCGGCGCGGATTTCGTCTATGCTCGGCGAGGCGTGGCCTCATGGTGAGGCTCGTGGGCCCGAGTCGAAGCGCCCGTATTCTTGCAGGGCCCCGCGCTCAGCTCCTCGCGGGATGTCCGAGGCCGCCAGTCGGCGGCGGGATCCCCCGAGGAGAACCGCCGTTTCACAACCGAGATGAGCTGCACATGAAGACCGCAGAACTCCGAACGATTCCCCTCGTCACCGCCGCCGCTCTTCTCCTGATCGCCGCAGGATGCAAGGACGAGGAGAATTTGAACGCGTGCCATGAGCTCTGTAAAAACCGGATCCTCTGCGAGGAGGAGCGCGGGAATTCGCCGCCGAGCCAGACGGGCTGCGAGACCGCTTGCCTCGGGCTCAAGGGGGAAGAGCTCGTCGCGCGCACCGAGGTGTGCGTGGATAAGGCGTCCTGCGATTACGTGGCCTGTGTGGATTCGGACATCCCGGCCGCGTGCAGCACGCTTTGCGAGAACCAGATCCTCTGCGAGGAGGAGCGCGGGAATTCGCCGCCCAGCAAGGCGAGCTGCGAGATCGAGTGCCTGGAGTCCCAGGGGAGCGACGGCGAGGCGCCCGCCGAGGCGTGCGAGGACGAGACGTCCTGCGATTACGTGGCCTGCGCGAGCAGCGGCGGGGGCGGGGGCGGGGGAGGCGGGGCGGCGCCGTGAGCGCGCGCGGCGCCCGGGCGGGCGCGCGCGCGGGCGGCGGCCTGGCTCAGGGGGCCGCGTCGCACTCGGGGGCGTCGCGGAGCGCGCCCGACGTGCGCGGCCCCTCGAAGTGCAGGAGCTCGAGATCGACGAGATCGAGGCTCTTGAACGTCAGGTCGAGCGGGCCGACCGACACGCCCGCTTCCGCCTGGGCGTAGGCGCGCACGCCGCCGTCGATCCGCGCGTCGTACGAGCAGTAGGGCGGCGCGGTCTCCGCCGAGACGCGCGTGTACGCCTGGATGCCGACGTTCGGGCCGAGGATCCCGTAGAGGCGCGCCCGGAGCTCCGCGCCGGCGCTCACCTTGCCGGACGCCGTGATCGCGCCGGGCGCCCCGATCGAGGCCGCGCCCGACGCCGAGCAGGACGGCTCCCAGATCGTGCTCCACTTCTCGTCCTTGTAGTCGACCCCGGCCTCGATCTCGGCCGTGGTCCGCGCCTCGGCGTTCACCTCGGCGGCCGTGAACGACAGCCCGAGCTCGGCCTTCGCCCTCGGCACGACCTCCGTCGTGACGATCACGGGCGCGGGCCCCACCCAGAACGTCAGCGTCGGGAGCGGCACGCTCGGGACGCCCCCGGCGAGCTCGAGCAGATCGACCGTGCAGCTCCCGGTGACCGTGCCGGCGCCGCGGAGCTCGGCGCTCACGTCGAGCCTCCCGGCCGCGACGAAGCGGAGCCGCTTCAGCTCCGGCACCGGGTTGAGCTTGCCCCTCGGGCCGACCTCCACCTCGAGGTCGACCTCCGGGGAGAGCTCGGCGTCGACGTCGAGCGTGGCCGTGCCCTGCGCGGTGACGCCGCACGACGCGGGGAGCTTGGCCGAGGAGAGATCGAAGAGCTTCAGGGAGGCGCCGGACGAGAGCTTGAGGGCCTCGGCCTGGCTCGCGATCGCCTCGCCGTCCTCCTCGCCGAGCGCGCGGAGGCGCGCGGCGTGCTCGTCGAGGGCGCGCGCGTACGCGTGCGCGTCGTAGCGGACGCGGAAGTGCCCCTCGGCGATGAACTCCGTGAGGTAGGCGGGCGCCGTCTCCAGCGCGAACCGCAGCGCGTCGAGCGCGCGCACGTTCACCACGCGGACGAGGTACCCGCCGCCCTGGGTGCCGGCGAGCACGTCGCCCGCGGCGAACGGCGGCAGGCTGCCATCATGGGTGATGACGAGCTCGTGGGCCCCGAGCTCCGCAGCGACGAACCCCGGCTCCTTCTCGGGCACGCGGGCGCGATCGGAGAGCGTGAGCGGACGGACGACATCGACGATCCCGGGGGCCGGCAACTCGGCATCTTCCGGGGCGCCTCCCGGCGCGACGACACACGCCCCGAGCTGCGGCGCGACGACTGCAAGGAAAATGGAGGACAGGAGGCGCGCGGCCTGCGCGCGGCCCCAGGACAGGGTGGTTTTCATGCGCGCGGACGCTACGCGGACGGTGTGGCGAACTCGTTACGGCAAAAAGACTTGCTGTCTCCGGTGGACTGGATAAGGGCTCACCGCGACGGCTGGATATCCAGGGATCGAGTCCGTACAGGGAGCGAGCGAGGCGGAGCGGAGATCGCTTATTGAACCGGGCGAACCTTGATGTTCCGCCTTGTCTCGCAGCCCCACGCCAGCCCCATTGTCGTGACGCCATCCGCTGCCGCCGCACGCTCCCCGGCTCCGGCTCGCCGTCGTGGCCCCGCGCCGGTGAGCGCCCCGGCTGGCGCGCCGACCCGGCTCTGCTCCTCCACCGCCTTGCCTCGGGCCTTGCCCCCGGGCAGGCTTCGTCCATGGGCGAGCCCGCCGAGAAGCAGCGCCGCGCCACGTACGCTGACCTCGAAGCCGTCGCGCCGATGAAGGTGGCGGAGCTCGTCCGCGGCACCCTGCACGTGTTCCCTCGGCCGGCGCCGCGGCACGCGAACGCCGCGGGGGCCCTGCAGGGGGAGCTCTTCGGTCCCTTCCACCGCGGGCGCGGTGGTCCTGGCGGATGGTGGATCCTTCCGGAGCCCGAGCTGCACTTCCCGGACCCGGCGGCGCCTGGCGAGATCGAAGCGCTCGTGCCCGATCTCGCCGGCTGGCGTCGCGAGCGCATGCCCGAGCTGCCCGAGACGGCCTACTTCGCGCTCGCCCCGGACTGGATCTGCGAGGTCCTGAGCGCATCCACGGAGGACGTCGACCGCGACGAGAAGATGCCGGTCTACGCGCGTGAGGGCGTGCGGCACGCGTGGCTCGTCGACCCCATCGCGCGGACGCTCGAGGTCTACGTGCTCGGCGAGGCGGGTCGCTGGGGACCCGCGGTCGTCCATCGCGACGCCGCCCGCGTCCGCGTCGAACCCTTCGACGCCATCGAGCTCGATCTCTCGGTTCTCTGGGCGAAGTAGCAGGGGCGCCCGCCGTCCGGTGACGCGGAGGGGGCGCTGTCAACCGGGGTGGCGAGGCCTGAGTGACCGGGGCCGGGTCACCGGGGGCGGGGTTGGACCCACCGCTTGGACCCAAACCCCGCGTCTCCGTCTGCCTGTCCAGCCCTCGGGTCGCCGCTTTCGGTAGCGATTTCGGGCAGTTCTACCTGGGGTGAGTAACGGGATTTGAACCCGCGACACCTGGAGCCACAATCCAGTGCTCTACCAACTGAGCTATACCCACCGTTCTTCGCGGCCCGTGAGCTGCGAAGGGCTCGGAGGATACTCAGCTTCGCGCGGAGTGCAATCGGGTAAACGCACGGTCGCGTTCGCAATCTGCTCCGCGCCGCCCCCATCCCCCGTTCGGCCCCTCCCCGGGGTCGCGCGCCGGCGTCCGCTCGTCCCGCCCGGCGCCGCTCGTCCCCCCCCCCCGGCCGCCAGTCAGGCTCCCCGGGCTGTGTGGCAAGAAATCCCTGCGATCTTCTATAGATACGGCGTCGCCGAGCCTGGGGCGAGCTCGGGGGACGACGTCCCGGCCTTCGCCCCCGCCCGGCTCAGAGCGTCGTCCACCGGCGCAGCGCCACCCCGCGGGCCCGGTCCAGGTCAGCGCGGTGGCGGGCCGAGAGCGGCGCGTGCTGCACCGGCGGCCCGGCGGCCCCGGCGGTCCCGGCGGGCTCGTCCGGCAGCTCGCGGCCGGCCGCGCCGAGCAGCGCCGCCGCGAGCGACGCCTCGAGCGCGGACAGCTCGTAGCCGCCCTCCATGAACATGGCGAGCCGGCCGCCCGACTTCGCGGCCGCCATCGCCGCGAGCCGCCGGCCCATCGCCGCGTAGGCGGCGCGCGACAGCTTCATCCCCGCCAGCGGGTCCCGCTCGTGCGCGTCGAACCCCGCCGAGACCACGATGAGCTCGGGCGCATACTCGTCCAGGATCGGCAGGACGATCTCGTCGAACGCCGCCTCGTAGACCACGTCCGTCGCCCCGTCCGACAGCGGCACGTTCACCGTGTAGCCCTTGCCCTCACCCCCGCCGATCTCCTCCGCGCTGCCCGTGCCGGGATAAAACGGCCACTGGTGCAGCGAGCAGAACAGGACCCGCGGGTCGTCCCAGAAGATGTCCTGCGTGCCGTTGCCGTGGTGCACGTCGAAGTCGATCACCGCCACCCGCGAGAGCCCGCTGCTCAGCGCGGCGTGCACGGCCACGGCGGCGTTGTTCAGCAGGCAGAAGCCCATGCCGGTCTCGCGCGTCGCGTGGTGGCCGGGCGGGCGCAGCAGCGCGACCCCGAGCCGGCCGGGGCCGGCGAGCACCGCCTCGACCAGCGCGACCGCCGAGCCGGCGCCCCGCTTCGCCGCGTCGACCGAGCGCGGCACGACGTAGGTGTCGGGGTCGAGCGCCGCGTGATGACCGCTGATCCGGTCCAGCGCCTCCAGGTACCGCGGGGCGTGGGCGCGGGCCATCTCCTCCTGCGTGGCGTCGCGCGACGCGATGCGCTCCACCGAGACGCCGGACGCAGCGCAGCGCTCGACCGCTCGGCGCGCGGCGTCGAGGCGCTCCGGGCGCTCGGGGTGCGCGCCCCGCGCGCGGTGTTGTTCGAACAGCGCATCGTCGACGACGTAGAGGCGCGGGCCTTCGGAGTGCGGCGGATTCAAGTGCACCATGACCTGGGTGGGAGAGTTGTAGCAGCGCCGCACCGGATGGTAGCTTGCCCTGAGCTTCGGCAAGAAGGAGTGGAGGCGCAGGATGCGCGGAAAGATCATCGCAGTCTTCGCCGTGATTGTCCTCCTGGTCGGAGGGCTCTCGTACGCCCTCGCGCGCGCCTCCCTCGGGGAAATCTCGAGCCAGGGTGAAGCCCCGCGCGCGCTCGCGGCCGCCATGGCGCAGCTCCAGGTCGACGGCCTCGTGCTCGAGCGGTGGCTCGCCTCCCACGCGAGCGATCCGAAGCTGCGCGAGCCGTTCAACGCGGGCACCCCCCCGGCGCGCGCCGAGGCCGCCACGAGCGCGGCCAACGCGATCCGCGAGGCGGTCGCCGCCGCGCCCGAGCTGGCCAAGACCCCGCCGTCCCTCGTCGTCCTCGTGGACACGAAGGGCGTCGTGCTCGGACGGAACGGGTCCGCGCTGATGCGAGGGGATGACCTCGGCGCCGTCTACCCATCGCTGAAGCTCGCCATCGAGCGGGGCGTGACCGGCTCGGACGCGTGGGTGAGCCGCGCGCGCAACGAGCAGCTGCTCGCGTCGTACGCGCCCATCCGCGGCGACGACGGGCGGATCGTCGGCGCCGTCGCGGTGGGCACCGCGCTGAACGACGAGCGGCTGACCAACGCGAGCGAGCGCACGAGCGGGCGCATCCTCGTCGTGGCGGTGCAGTCGGGCGACGGGCTCGACGTGGTGGCCAAGTCGCGCGGCGCCTCGCCCGAGCTCGGCGCGGCGCTCGCGGCGTCGCCCGCGAAGGACGGCGCGCTGCACGCGCTGGGCTCCGGGCGGATGGTCGACATCGGCGGGCTGCCCGCCGGCTACGGCGCCGCGGCGCACGCGCTCGAGGGCTACGGCGACGGGCGGCGCGCGGTGGTCCTCAGCATCGCGCAGCCGAGGACGCAGGGGGCCGCGGCCGCGCTCTTCTGGCCGCTGCTCGGCGTCACCGCGCTCGGGCTCGTGCTCGTCGTGATCGCGGCGTACTTCCTGGACGCGTACATCTCGCAGCCGGTCTCCGAGATCGAGGACGGCCTGCTCGCGATCATGAACGGCCGGACCGACCTCCGGTTCCAGATCGAGCACGCCGAGCTCGGCGGGCTCGTGTTCCGGCTGAACTCGCTCCTCAACCAGCTGCTCGGCGTGCAGGAGGACGAGACCGACGCCGACGGGCGCCCGTCGCGCGCGCCCACGTCGGCGTCGTTCCGGGACGCGCTCGAGGTCGACGAGCGCATGGCCGCGCTGTCGGCGAGCGAGATCCCCGCGGACGCGAAGGCGCTGCTCGAGGAGCCGGAGGACGCCTACTACACGCGCATCTTCGCCGAGTACATCGCGGCGAAGAGGTCGCTCGGCGACCCGGTCGACCACATCACCCGCGACGCGTTCGTCGCCCGCCTCAAGGCGAGCGAGCAGGACCTCGGGCAGAAGCACGGCAAGCCAATGCGCTACAAGATCGAGGTGCGCGGCAAGGAGGTCGTGCTCCTCGCGGTGCCGCTCGTCTGACGCGCGCTGCGCGCGGGCGAGCGCGCGGCCAGCCGCCGTCCCGCGCGGCGGCGCGCTTCAGTGCAGCACGGCGTCCGGCCCCTCGTGGAGCTCGACGCGCCCCGACGAGGGCTCGCGGCGGAGCGCGATCACGTCGGAGAGATCGCAGCCGAGCGCGACCGCCGGCGACGAGGTGGTGACGATCCACTGCACGTTGGGCAGCGCCGCGCGCAGGCGCGCGGCGAGCGAGCGCTGGCGGTGCAGCGGCTGCTGCGCCTCGATGTCATCGATCAGCACCACCCCCTCGGCGAGGCGCGGATCCCCGCTCGGGTGCGCGGCCGCGAGCGCGCGGAGCGACAGCGCGCCGAACGCGACGGCGTGCCGCGCGCTCCGCCCGAGGTCGTCGAAGTCCACGCGCTGGCCGTCTCCGCGCTCGAAGATCGGCTCGAACCGGAGCGGATCGACGCCCAGGTACGTCGCGCCGGAGCCCTCGAGCAGCGCCGCGAGCACCTCCCTGAGCGCGCGATCGAGCGCGTCGAGGCGCCTCCTCTTCGACTCGTCGCGCTCCTCGCGCGCGACGGCGGCGGCGAGCGGGGCGAACGCGAGCACCTGCTTCGTCTCGCGGGCGAGGTCGGTGCGCGTCGCGTCGTCGAAGCTCGCGGCCGCCCGGACGTCGTAGCGGAGGATGCTGCGCTCGGGCGTGGTCAGCACGATCGAGGTGCGAGAGAACCACCGCGAGCCCGACAGCGCGACGAGCACGAAGCCCCCCTCCGCCGCGCGCCGCTCGAAGAACGACTGCTCCCGGCGCCGGAGGATCGCCGCCTCCTCGGGCTCGTCGAGGCGGGCGTTCGGGCTCGCGACGCGCAGCGGGTGCGCGCGCGCCGGGTCGTCGGTCCCGAGCATCCAGTCGGTGACCACGAGCGCGGGCGGGCTGTCCTCGCCGCGCGATCTCGGCTGGGCGACCGCGTAGCCGGGCCGCGTCGACGCGATCGCCGAGAGGAGGGAGGTCTTGCCCACGCCGTCGCCGCCGAACAGGACCACGAGCCGGCGCGGCGCGCCGCCTTCGCCTTCGAAGGAGAGCGAGAGGTCGTCGAACGGGCCGACATGGACGAGGCGGACGTGGGAGAGCAGCACCGCCCGCGAAGGTATCACCCCGCGCGCGGGGTGGGGCGAGGCGCGCTCGGCTTGACGCCCTGCGTTCAGCGCGCCCCCCCCCCGGCGTCGACGCCGCATCCGGTAGCGCGCGGGGGCGCGGCAGCCTAGATTCGTGCTCGGGGGTGTTCACGGTGCTGCGCAGGCTGCCTCCGCCGGATTTCCGCTACGTCTGGCTCCACCCGGAGCGCGGCTCCACCGGAGCGTTCGCCGCGGCGGGCACCGCGGGGCTCGCGGGCATCTCCGCCGCCTGCTGGAGCGCCGGGAGCCAGGCGCTCTCGCTCGGGCTCATGGCGATGGGGAGCGCGCTCGGCGTGCTCGCGCTGGCGCGCGCCGAGCCGCGCCTCCCGGTCCAGCGCGGCGCGCGCGAGGTGACGATGGCGGTCGTGCCCTGGGGGATCCTCGTCAACCCGGACACCGACCTGCGGGTGCTGCGGTGGCCCGCCGTGCGGCGGGTGCGCGTGGACGTGTCGCACACGATGCGCGGCGGGACGCCGGCCGTCGTGTCGAGCCTCGTGACGGTGCACACCGAGCGCGACGTGCTGGCCGGCCGCGCCGCCGGCGCGGTGGATCTGGAGCGGCTGCTCGCCAACCTCGAGGGCTACGCGCAGGAGGCGGCGCGGCCCGTCGCGGGCGACATCGAGGGGCAGACGGCGCTCGGCGACGGCGTGACCGAGCCGATCGCCGCCGAGCTCCTCCAGGCGGCGGACGCCGTCTGCACGACGAGCCGCGGCTCCGCGCAGCTCGCGCTGCCGGGGGGCGGCTACCGCACGGCGGCGACGCGCGCGGCGGCGCCCGAGACGGTCTCCGTGCTGCGCTCCGCGCTCGCGTGGAGCCACGACTGCCCCGCGGATCCGCGGCCGCTCGCGGCGATCCTCGCGGGGGAGCTCGGCGCGGCCGAGCTCGTGCCCGAGCTGCTGCGGCTCGCGAGCTCGCCCCACCCGGTGGCGGCTGCGTTCGGCAAGGCCGCGGCGCTCCGGCTGGGCGCGCCGCCGAACCGCGCCGGCTCGATCGACGAGGTCGCGGCCTTCCTGTTCGAGGAGGACGTCGAGATCGGCAAGCAGTGGATCGCGTGCTCCCCCGCACTTTCCTTGCGACCGGGCGCCGAAGCTTGCTAGCTAGAAGGGTCGGCAGCGCGAGCGCTGCGGTGCGAGGGGCCTGCGCGCGGGGGCCGTCGCGCCGCGGGGCGCGATCCTAGCGGCGCGCTGCTTCGGGTCGTCCACCGCGCCGGGTCAGCAATGGTACGGGCTCCGTCGCCACCGAAGCCGTGTTCACGGGAAGCGCGCCGCCGGCCGGCCGTCGCGTGCCTCCTCGGCCTCGCGCTCGCCGCGTGCGCCGAGCACCGCGCGGCGGGCCCGCCGCCCTCGCAGAGCACCGCGCGCCCCGCGGGGTCGGCCGGGGCGCCCGCGCTGGCGGCCGCCGCGCCGGGCGAGCCGGCGCCGGTGGTGGACGGCGCGTGGGTCGAGGCGGTGCGGCTCGAGCGATGGGCCGAGGCCGCGGAGCGGATCGACGCGCTGCCGCTGGAGCAGCGGGCGCTGCCGTCGATGAAGTACGTGCGGGCGCGGGTCGCGTTCGAGCTCGGGGATCACGCGAAGACGGTGGAGCTGCTCCACGGCCTGGAGCAGGCGCTGCCGCTGCTCGCCCGCGAGGCGGCGCGTTACCGCGCGGAGGCGGCGTTCGAAGCGGGGCCTTTCCTCGTCGCGGCGGCCTACTTCGAGGCCTCGAGCGGCGCCCGCGATCTGGCGCGCGCGGCGATCGCGTACATGAAGGGCGGCGATCCGAAGCAGGCGCGCGCGCTCGCGGATCGGGCCGTGGTCGCGGCGCAGCGCGCGAAGCGGTCGCGCGACGAGGCGGCGGCGCGGATGGCGCGGGCGCGCATCCAGCTCGGCGCGGCCGTGCAGCCGGCGGAGAAGGGCGGGGCGGCCGCTGCGGCCTCGGCGCTCGCGCTCCCGGACCTCCGGTGGATCGTCAAGAACGCGCCGTCGTCGCCCGAGGGGCGCGAGGCCGCGACGCTGCTCGCCGCGATGCCGGCGCAGCTCTCGCACGAGGAGCGGCTCCAGAACGTCGACGCCATGGTCGCCACGGGCAGCGCGGCCGAGGCGATCGCCGAGCTCGACAAGCTGTCGTCGACCTCGGGCGCGCCGGGCGCAGCGGTCGCGTCGGGAGCGAAGCGCGCGCCCGGCGTGTCCGCGTCGGAGCTCCACCACCGCCGGGCCACGGCGCTCTACCGGGCGCGCGACTACGAGGGCGCGGTGCAAGCGTTCCTCAAGGGCGCGGCGACGCCGTCGGCGCGCCAGGCGGAGCAGCTGCACCTCGCGGCGCGCTCCCTCTCGCGGCTCCGGCGCGAGGGCGAGGCGATCGAGCGGCACCTCGCGGTCGCGCGCAGGTTCCGGAAGACCCGCTGGGGAGAGCTCTCGAGCCTGCTCGCGGCGCGGCTGCTCATGCAGGTCGGGCGCTACCCGGAGTCCGTCGCGCAGTACGGCCGGTTCCTCGCCGCCTACCCGCGCAGCGAGGAGCGCGACGACGCGGTCTACGAGCGGGCGCTCGCGATGCTGTCGACCGGCGGCGCCGCCGGGGCGCGGAAGGTGCTGGAGCAGCGCGCGCGCGGCGAGCGCGCGCCCGAGGCGGCGCGGCTGCGCGAGCTCGCGGGGCTCGCGGCGCTGCGCGGGGGCGACCGCGAGGGCGCGGTGCGGATCTGGACGCAGGTGATGCGGGATCAGCCGCTCTCGTGGGGCGCGCTGCTCGCGCGGTCGCGCCTCGCCGCGGCAGGCGCGCCGACGCCGCCGCTGCTCGTGCCGGCGTCGCTCCGGGACGCCCCGCCGCTCGACGTGAAGCTGCCGCCGGCGGCGGCGCTGCTCTCCTCGATGGGGCTCGACGGCGACGCGGAGAGCTACCTCGCCGAGAACGAGCGCGACGCGGCGGCGGCCTACGCGGGCCAGGAGAGCGAGGCGCTCTGCCGGATGTACGGCATGCTCTCGCCCGCGAAGCGCCGCTACCGCGTGGGCACGCAGGCGATCAGCGCCGCGGCGCTGGAGCGCGCGCCCTCGCAGGCGGACCGCTGGGCGTGGGAGTGCGTCTACCCGGCGCCTTACCTCGGCGAGGTGCGCGCGCTGGAGGCGCAGCACGGCCTGCCGAGGGGCCTCGTCCACGCGCTGATGCGCCAGGAGAGCGCGTTCGACCCGGTCGTGGTGAGCCCGGCGAGCGCGGTCGGGCTGATGCAGCTCATGCCGGCGACGGCGCTGAAGGCGGCGAGCGAGCTGTCGCTCGGCTTCGATCTCGGGCAGCTCAAGAGCGCCCCGGTGAACCTGCGCCTCGGCGGGTACTACATCGGCAAGCTGCTCCGCACGTTCGAGGGCAGCCTGCCGCTCGCGACGGCGGCGTACAACGCGGGCCCGAAGGCCGTGTCGCACTGGCTCGAGGGCGGCATCGACCGGGACACCGACGTGTGGGTGGCGCGGATCCCGTATGAGGAGACGCGCACCTATGTGGGCCGGGTCCTCTCGAACCTGGCGCGGTACCAGTGGCTCGACGGCGGGGACGCGGCGGTGGCACAGGTACCGCTCGTGCTCCCCGCGGACGCGCGCGCCCCGGCGGACGCCTACTGAGGGCGGCCGCGGCCGCCCGCGCGGGGCGTACCCGCGCCGGCGCCGCGGTGTGCGCTTGAAACTGGAGGCCGGCGCTTTCAACGTAAACGGGTGGCAGGAACCGCTGGGAGCAACGGCGTGTTCGATCGCTGCGTGGTCCGGGTCCACCGCTACGCGCACGCCCGCACCGTCAGCTGGGTCCTGGTGTCGTCGTTCGCCTGGATGTGCATCCTGAGCGCGGCGACCCTGCTCTTCGCGACGCTCCTCGGCCCGTTCGGCATCGTCATGATGCTGCCGTTCGTGATGGTCGGGTCCGTGCTCCTGCCGGTCTGCACGGTCGGCGCGCTGTACGCGCCGCTCGCCTGGCTCTGGGCGGCCGTGAGTTTTCCCCGGTCCGCGGTCGTGCGTGTCGGCGGCGCGCTCTGGATCCAGTACCCGCACGGCCGGACCGCGTTCCCGCTCGCGTCGTTCACGGGCGCCCGCCTGTCGAGCTCCGGCGGCGAGGTCGCGCTGAAGACGCACGACGGCGACGTGATCTTCGTGCGCCTCCAGGACCCCGGCGACGCGGAGCGGCTGCTCGCGGACATCGCCACGTCGCGCGCGGGCGGCGCCTGGTGCGCCCGGCTCTACGAGGACGCGCCCCCGCCGCTCCAGGGCCGCTGGCTGCTCGCGATCGCGGCGGCGGCGGCCCTGGTCTGCTCGCTGATCGTCGACGCCGCCCTGGCGCTCGCGATCGGCGTCCTGGCCGGGGCGGCGGCGTGGGGGGTCGCGTCGGTGCGCCGGAGGGGCTGCGCCGGCCCGCGCGTGCTCGCGGTCGGCACCGACGGGCTCTCGATCCAGGGCGACGTGGGCGAGCGTTTCATCCCGTTCCACGGCATCGAGCGGGTCGACGACACGGGCCTCGGGGTGCAGCTCGCGCTGAAGGGCGGCGAGGAGGTCGCGCTGCTCATCGTGCCGCCGCAGATCCTGCGCGACCCGCAGGAGACGGGGCTGAGCATGGCGCTCGCCGAGCGGCGCCGCGAGCACCTGCTCGCGCTGCTCCGCGAGCGGATCGGCCGCGGCGTCCCCGAGGCGGGCGGCGCCGGCGTGCTGCTCGAGCGCCGCGGCCGCCCTGCGCCGGCGTGGCGGGCGGCGCTGCGCCGCCTCGTGAGCGAGGCCGGGGTCGACTACCGCACGGCGAAGCTCACGCGGGAGCAGGCGTTCGCGGTGCTCGAGGACGGGGCCGCGCCGGCCGAGCACCGCATCGGCGCCGCGCTCGCGCTCTCGTCCGCGAGCGACGGCGATACGGCGGCGCGGGTGCGGATCGCGGTCGAGAGCTGCGTGAACCGCGACGTCCGGCTGGCGCTGGAGCAGGCGGCCCAGGGCGAGGTCGCCGAGTGGGCGCTCGAGCAGGCGCTCTCGTCCCAGGACGTGGCCGAGCCTGCGCTCGTGATGCGGTCGAGGGCGCCGACGGGCTGAGACCGCCCCCGAGCAGCGTCATTTCCCTGGTGTTTGCGCGGGGGTGCGGGGGCAGGGTCGATTCTTCTCGCCTTCCGGCCTTCCTGTTCTCAGAACTCTCTCGCGAGGACGTGCGGCTCGGCCTGGTCTCTTCCCGGGCCGGGCGGCCGCGGGCGCCAGCGCGCCGGAGGTCCTCCGAGGTAGCCGTCTGATGGAAGGCCCGCTCCAGGACCCCTACGCTTCGGTGGCTGTTCACGCGCCGCGCCCCCGCGGGCAGGCTGGCCGCGCCTTGCGGATCGCGCTCCTCGTGCTGGCGCTGCTCGCGGCGGTGGGCGTCGGCGCGCTCGTGGTGGCGCCGCGCCTCCGCGGTCCCGAGCCGGCGAGCGCCGTGGTCGTGCGGCCGTCGCCGGCGGTCCTGATCGGCATCCGGGATCTCGCGCGGCTCGAGACCACGGAGGTGCACGTCGAGAAGGTGGTGGATCTGGCCGACCGGCAGAACCGCCTGTTCGGCCTGGTGCAGGCCACCGACGCCCTGCTGCTCGTCGCGGTCGGGCACGTGACCATCGGCGTCGATCTCTCGCGGCTCGCCGAGGACGACATCGAGATGGATCCGGAGACCGGCGTCGCGCGGCTGACGCTGCCGGCGCCGGAGGTCTTCTCGACCCGGCTCGACGAGCAGGAGACGTACGTCTACACGCGGACGACGAGCCTGCTCGCGCGGCGCAACGAGCAGCTCGAGGCGCGGGCCCGGCAGGAGGCGACCGCCGCGATCGAGAAGGCGGCGCTCGAGGGGAACGTGATGGCGCGCGCGAGGGCGCAGGCCGAGCGGCAGATCACGGCGCTCGCGACCCGGCTCGGCGCGAAGCGGGTGGAGATCCGCTGGCGCGAGGTGGGGGGCGGGGGGGGCTGACGCGGCGAGCCGAGGGAGCGAGCTCGGCAGCGCCGATCGGCTCGATGCGCGGCCGCGCTCGGGTGGGGCCGGCTCCGGCGGCCCGGGTCTCAAAAAAAGTTCGCTGCCCATGTCGAGCCGGCGCGTCGTGCTCCGACATCCAGGCGAGGCGAGGTCGCGGTGACCGCGCCACCCCCATCCGCCGCCGGGGTCGACCCCGGCCAGGAGACCCGACCATGGCCACGACGCAGAAGATCAAGACGTTCCTCTGGTTCGACAACAACGCCGAGGAGGCGGTGCGGCTCTACACATCCATCTTCCAGAACGCGCGGATCCTCGACGAGGTCCGCTGCGGAGATGCGGGCCCGGGACCCAGAGGCTCGCTCCTGACGGTCGAGTTCGAGCTCGAGGGCCAGCGTTTCGTCGCCATGAACGGCGGCCCGCATTTCAAGTTCAACGAGGCCATCTCGCTCGCCGTCACCTGCGAGACGCAGGAGGAGGTCGACGCGCTCTGGAGCAAGCTCACGGAAGGCGGCGGCTCCGAGAGCCAGTGCGGGTGGCTCAAGGACAGGTTCGGCCTGTCCTGGCAGATCGTCCCGTCGGCGCTGCCGCGGCTCCTCCAGCACCCGGAGCCGGCCAAGGCGGCGCGGGTCATGCAGGCGATGCTGCAGATGAAGAAGCTCGACATCGCGCGGCTCGAGGAGGCCGCCCGGTAGGCGCCCTCGGGCGAGGGTTCGACAGGTGGCGCGCGCAGGGCGGCCGGCACCGCGGGGGCGGCGGTGGCCGCCGCGCTTCAGGGCGCCTGGCAGAACCTCTTGATCCGGCCTGCGAGGGCGGGCTCCCGCTTCATCGCCCTCTCGATCGCGACCTGGGCGGCGCCGAGCTTCTCCGCGTCGTTCGTGTCCGCCGCCGTCGCGAGATCGCGCGCCGCCCTGGCGATCTCCTTCGCCAGGGCCTGATACTCCCCCGCGAATCTCTGAAGCTCCGGTCGTGTCAGCTCGAGCTGCGCCGCGCGGCTCGCTGCCTCGTCGATCGAGTCGGCCATCCCCCTCAGCTCGCTGGACCCGCCCCGGCTGGCGCCGGCCTCCTGGCCCCTGTCGAGGCTGCGCACGCCCTCGTTGATGACCTGAATGAGCGTGTTGCACTCCGCGATCTTGTTCGGACGGAGAGCGGCTGTGTCCCCGTCTGGATCGAGTGGCGGCGCGGTGTTCGCAGGGGGTACACACGCGCATGGCTCCCAGCGGGCGCCGTCGGCTGCACAGGACTGCGCGCCTCGGCTGGTGTCAGGGCAAACGCATGTCTGCGTGGACCCAGGAACACACACCCTCTCTCTGCTCCTGCAGGATGCCGGCGCGACGAGGATGGCCGCGGCGGCGAGCACATCGAGGAGGTGGGGGCGCCTCATCGACGCAGGATGCATCTGCCGGGTGCGCAGAGAGAAAAAAACTGAGGACGAGCCGCGCGGCACGACGCCGTGAACGATCGTCACGGTCTTGTGCTTTGGGGCTTGCCCTGAGGCCTCGTGCCTCACGAACGAGGGGGCCTCACGCCGCGGAAGCGCCAGGCCGCGCGGGTGTCCTCCGCGAAGGACGCAGCAGCCGCGCGAGCCGCGCGGGCAGGAGCCCCCGCGTCGGCCCGTGCGCGACCTCGCCGGCCGGCAGCCCGAAGCGCTCGAGCAGGGCGTTGGCCGCGAGAAAGCCGCTCGCCGTCGCGCGCTCCATCAAGCCGCTCGGGAAAGGGAGCTTCACGTAATCGCCGGCGAGGACCACGGACGGCACGGGCGTGTGGACGCCGGGGCGGCGCCCGTGGGAGCCCGGGCGAAAGGCCGGGCAATCGCGCCGGAGGAGGAAGCGCTCGTCGAGGACACGCGCCGCGGCCGTCTCGGGGTACGCCAGGTGGAGGTTCGACAGCAGGTCGGCGCGGATCGTGTCCTCGTCCATGTTTTCAGGCAGCGCGTAGCCGTGGAGCTCGACCACGGACCCGCCCGTCGCCTGGGCGATGCGCCGGCTCTCCCCCTCGAAGCGCTCGTACAGCGAGATGTTGTCGAGCAGGCCGAACCCCGTCGTGCCCGCGAACGGCGCCCGCTCGGGCGCACACGGGCGATCGAGGAAGAGCCGCCACACGGCGAACGGCCGGGTGACCTCCAGGCTGCCCACGGCGCCCTCGAGCGCGGCGAGCGCGGGCGAGGCCGCGACGATCTGCCGCACGGCCGGGACGGTGACCGCGAGGACGACCGCATCACACGCGACCCGCTCGCCCGCGCCGAGCCGCACCACGAAGCGCCCCCCCTCCCGCTCGACGGCCCTGGCCTCCCGCCCCGAGGCGATCGCGACACCCCGGCTGCGGAGATAACGCTCCATCGGCCGCCACACCGCGGTGCTGAAGGGTTCCTTCACGACGTCGAAGACGAGCCCCTCCCGGTTGGCCAGGAAGTAGAAATGGAACATCGCGAGGAGCTCGGCCGCCGAGTAGTCGCCGTCCGGATTGAAGAACGAGTGCGCGAACACATCGAACAGCATCTGGCGCGCCTCCGGGGCGAGGCGCAGCGCGTCGAGGTACTCCTTCGCGGTCATCGCGTCGAGGTCGAGGTACGTTTGCTCCGGATCGAAGGTGAACATCGTGAGCGCGTTCCGCACGTCGACCCGGGCGAGGTCCGAAAGGCGCACGCTGGGAGAGCGGAGGAGCAGCGCCGCGACGTTGAGCGGTGTGCACGTGGGGAGACCGGAGAACGACTCCACCGCGCCGCCCGGTCCGAGCAGCGGATAGTCGTTCAGCGGAGCGAGGAGCGAGAGCTCGGGATCGATGCGCCTGAGCAGCGCCCGCACGTTGGCGTAGTGCCGGAAGAAGGCGTGAAAGCCCCGCTCCATCTCGAAGGCTGTCCCGTCCCGCAGGTGCTCGGTCCACGCCCCGGCGCGGCCCCCGAGGTACACCTCGCGCTCGACCAGCGTCACCTCGACGCCCCGCTCGGCGAGGAGCACGGCGGCCGCGGTCCCAGCGAGCCCTCCACCGATCACGACCACGTGGCGCTGGCCCGCACCCCTGCTTGACGTCGGCTGCATCTCGTCGGGAGCCCCCGCAAGGGATCCTAGGCGAGCCGGCGGATGAGGCAAGGTGCCAATCGGATCCTCCGGCGGTCGAGGATCCTGGAGAGCGACAAGGATTGTCGAGGAATGTCGAATGGGGCCGTCCCGGGCAAAGACTCTTCGCCGCGGACGGTTGGTGCGACGTGGCGTCCCCGCGCGGGCCGTTTCGGCTACTTGCCGGTGGACTTCCCGGATGTCCTGGCGCTGCGGCCTGTCGCGGGAGCGCGCTTGGGCCGGCGGACGGCTCTGATCTTGCCGCTCTTGCCGCCGCCGCAGAGGAACTGGTCACCGCCATCGGATTCGAGGCCCGAGACGCCCATGCCGGGCGGCATCTCGATCCGCTCCAGCACCTCTCCGGTTCGGGGATCGACCTGCCGCAGCTCGCTCTCCTCCCCTTCCCACATGCCGTGCCAGAGCTCGCCGTCGATCCAGGTGACCCCGGTGACGACGCGGTTGAGCTCGATGGTGCGAAGAATCGCGCCTGTCTGGGAGTCGATCTGATGGATCTTGCGGCCGCGATACTGACCCACCCAGAGCGTGCCTTCGGCCCAGGCGAGCCCCGAGTCGCCGCCGCCGCCAGGCGCCGGGATCGTCGCGAGCACACGGCCGGTCTCCGGGTCGATCTTCTGGATGTGATCCTCGGCGATCTGAAACAGGTGCCGGCCGTCGAAGGCCGTTCCGGCATGCGCAGCGACGTCGATCGAACGCACGGCCTTTCCGCTCTCGGGATCGAAGGCGTTCAGCCTGTCGCCGGACGCAAACCAGACACGCTGGCCGTCGAACGTGACGCCATGCACGTGGTCGGAACCCGGAAAAGGGCCGTATTCGCGGAGGATCTTGGCTGCTGATCGCGTCATGTGTCCACCCTAGCCATTCGGCAGCGGGGAGGGGAGTGACAAGATTGTCGTGAATCCCGGCACCGGCGGGGTCATCCAGCGCCGTGCCCGCCCATGACCGAAGGATTGTACCTTGCCGGCCGCCGCAAGGGAGTCGAGGGCCCGCTGCACCGTGCGCTGGCTGGTGCCGAGGGCAAGCGCGAGGGCCGAGCTCGACCAGGACTCGCCGTCGGCAAGGAAGGCGAGCACGGCTGCATGCTGCTCCTCGACGGGCCGCGCCAGCACGACGACCTCGCGGGCGCGGCGCGGCGCCAGCGCAAAGCCCCGCCTCGTCGCGCTCACGCTGGCCAGGGTCCGCAACGTCGCGCGAAGCCGCCCGATCTCGACCCGCAGCCGTGCACGATGCGAGTCGTCGGCGCGCTTCGCCCCGAACGCCCGTGCAATCAGCGTGTCCCTCGGCACATCTCCGGGCCATGCCTCGGCCAGGGTGCGCGCGAGCGCGAACAGGACCGGGCGTCTTGCGAGGGAAACCACCCTGGGCGCGTCGCGCACGACATGGCGACAGGCATCCACGACCAGCGCCTCCGACGCCAGCAATGCCTCCACCTCCTCGAGCAGCAGGGGACGTACCTCACCGCGCGCGATCAGGCGTGCTGCCGGTGTGGTCAGGGTGAGGGCTGCGCCTTCGACCTCGGCCGTCAGTGCGGGAATATCTGCCTGGCGCGCGGCGCGCGCGGCCCGGGCAAGCGCAGCGCGCGCCGGCTTCGTCCGGAGCCGCCGCATCGCGATGCCGGCGACGACCAGCTCGTGGGCGGCCTTGAGCGCGGGCGGCAAGGGCGCCGGGTCGAGAGCGGCGAGTGTATCCTCGGCCTCGTCGAGGCGTCCTAGCAGCAGGAGGCGCCGGACCTCGAGGTACCGCGCATGCGCGGCGTTCACCCGGTCGCCACGCTCTTCGAGCGTCATCCGCGCCGCGTCGAGCATCTTCGCAGGCCAGTCCAGGTCGCGTGACGCAAGCGCGATCTCGGCCTCGGCGACCACACATCGCGCACGGGCCACGGCCTCCTTCGCGCCGAAGGCGCGCGCCGCCCTTCGCAGGAGAGCTTTCGCGCGCACGAGCTCGCCGAGCTGCGCCATCGCGATGCCGCGCAGCGCGAGCGCAGGTGCGTCGTCGCGCAAGGCGACCCGGTTCAGCGCGCCGAGGGGATCACCCGCCGCGAGCGCGCGCGCTGCGGCCGTGATCAGTGAGTCCATCCGGATCCCGCCACACTTGTAACTCCCACCCGTCCGGCGCCCGATCCTAATTTACCTCGCGACCGATTCAAAGGAGTGAGAACGATGACGGCACACAGGACCGGGGCACGCGAAGACTGGCTGGCGGCGCGGCTCGAGCTGCTGGAGGCGGAGAAGGAGCTGACGCGGCGCAGCGACGCGCTGGCGAGCACCAGGTCGAAGCCGGCACCCCGGAGCTCGGCGTTCTTTGCCATGACATCACGGTTCTTAACCGCAGCCGAACACGCCCTAAATGGCCATCAATCAACCTGCTCGGCGGAGCATGAGCCAGCCTGAGCGTCAACACAAAAGAGCCCAGACCATCTAGAGCGGGTGGACGGGGATGACGACACGGACCCGGAGACCGGCAGGTGACGCTCGAGGTATCGGCGAGGCTGTGCGTGGGGGCGCCACGCTCGCGGCCGCTTGCGGCGCGCTCGGGCTCAGCGCACAAATGCAGGCGGCTCGGCGCGGCGGCGATCCGGCGCGGGCCGCTGCGGCATCTGCGTGTCATCCTGGCCCAGACACTGCGCCAAGGCACGCTCCCTCTTGCTGGTCTTGCCCTGGCCCATGCCGCCGCGAAAGGTCTCCGACCCCTACCTCGCTTGACGACGTACCGTTCCAGCCACCGCGTCGCGCGGGAACGCCACCGCGATGGCTCGCTTCCATCCTACCAAGGAGCTATCATGCGACTGTCATTATCTTCGGCACCTTGCGTCCTCGCCTTGCTCACCGGGATCACGGGCATGCTCGGGTGCTCGGACGACCCTGGTCCCGCCAGCAGCTCACCCGACGCGGGCGCGCCCGACGGCGGCCCGCCCTCCTCCGCGACGTTCGGTCCGCTCGGCGAACGGCCGGATCTGCCGGTCGATGCTCGGCTCGCCATGGACGGCCTCCTCTCTGCCGTCGATGTCGTCCAGGACAAGGACGGTAGGCCCCATATCTATGCCGAAAACCTCGTGGACGCGATGCGCGTCGAGGGGTATCTGACGGCGCGCGACCGGGCGCTTCAGCTCGAGATCCTGCGGCGCACCGCCGAGGGGAGGCTCGCAGAGCTCTTCGGCGGCCTCGATCCCAGCACCATCGATCAGGACATCGCTCTCCGCCATATCGGGCTCGGGCGGATCGCAAGGGCCCAGTACGACGCGCTCCCCGAGGGGGAGCTCCGCCAGATGCTCGACGCGTACGCGGACGGAGTGACCCAGGTCTTCAGGAAGATCCGCTCCGGGGAGATCCTCCTGCCCAAAGGGGTGATGGGGATACCCGCCGAGGCGTTCACCGACTGGAGCGGCGTCGACTCGCTCGTGATCAGCCGCTTCCAGAGCTACCTCCTGTCGTACGACGCCGAGCTGGACATCACCATGCAGCAGTTCTTCGATGCCGCCCGGACGACGTTCGCGTCGAGCAGCGCCGAGCCGCTCGCACAGAAGCGCGCCGGCTTCGAGCGGGACTTCCTGAGGTTCGCCCCCTCCGAGCCCGCGGTGACCAGCAGCGGTTACCCCGCCCCCGCAGGGCGAAAGAGGGCGGAGAAGAGGGCGTCGCCCGCGCGAGGACCGGGCCGCGCCTCGCCGGGCCGCGCGAAGCTCATGGCCTCGCTGACCGGCTACCTGAGCGCGGTCCAGCACGCCAAGGACAAGATCGCTCCGGAGGGCTTCGGCTCGAACAACTGGGCCATCCACGGGAGCCGCAGCGCGACGGGGCACGCGCTCGTGGCGAGCGATCCCCACCTCTCGCTGAGCGCACCGGCCGTCTGGTATGCCGTCTCCATCCATGTCACCGCGCCCGAGGGCAAGGACGCGAGCCGCGATATGCACGTCGGGGGTGTCACCTTCCCCGGGATTCCGGGGATCATCCTGGGCCATAACGAGCACGTCGGGTGGGGGGCGACGGTCGCGATGTACGACGTCACCGACGTCTACGCCGAGAAGCTCACGCCGGACGGCAAGGCCGTGCTCTTCAACGGCAATCCAGTGCCCCTCCAGACCGTCGAGGAGGTCATCGCGATCGCTGGCAGGGAGCCCTATACCTATCGTGTCCCGATCGTGCCTCATCACGGCCCCCTTCTGCCGACCATCGTCGACCACGCGGTGGTGGACCCGGACCCGGCCCTGGGGGCGCTCAGCGTCCGCTGGACAGGGATGGAGCCGACGAAGGAGCTGGAGGCCATCTTCGGCCTGCTGCGTGCTCGCTCGGTCGATGAGGCGCAGGCGTCGCTCTCGAAATTCAGCGTCGGCTCGCAGAACTGGGTGATCGGCGACTCCGCGGGCGACATCCTCTGGACGACGCACGCGGCGATCCCGACGCGGGCTCGTGAGGCGTTCGCCTGGGATGCGGCCACCTATACGGGCATCCTCCCCTGCATGGTGCTCCCCGGCGACGGGACCGCGGAGTGGACCGGGATGCTCCCCGAGCACCTCATCCCCTGGGCGAAGAACCCTTCGGCGGGATACATCGCCACGGCGAACAACGACCCCATCGGGGATTCCCTGGACAACGATCCGTCGAACGGCGAGCTCCCCGACGGCACCCCCATGTACCTGGGTTGCAGCTTCGACATCGGGTTTCGCGAGGGCCGCATCCAGGAGCGGATCGATGCCCACGAGGGACCTCTGTCGCCGGAGGATTGTGCGGCGATCCAGGGCGACATCAAGTCGGCGCTCGGCGAGAGGCTCGTGCCTCACCTCCTCCGCGCAATGGACCGCGCTGCCGAGGAGCGCGCGACGGCCGGTACTCACCCCGACCTGAGCGCGATCGCCACGGACGCCGCATACGACCCCCAGCGCCTCGCCGCCCTGCGGGCGCTCCTCGACGGTTGGGGCAAGGAGGCGGACTACAAGGCGGCCGCCGGCATCGATCTCGATACCGCCATGCCGCTCGCGGACGAGGGCGATGGCCCCGGCGCGATCGACGCCCGCGCCTCGGAGGCGACGCTGGTCTTCAACGTCTGGCTCGTCCGGGTGGTGCGCCGGGTGGTGGGCGATGAGCTCGGCCAGATGGGGTTCTCGACGTTCAACCGGGAGCTGTCGGCGAAGGCGCTCCTCCACCTGTTCTCCGCCGATCGGGAGCAGCTCGCCACCTTCGATCCGGCCATGCAGGACAGCACGCTGTGGGACGACATGAGCACGCCAGCGGCCGAGTCCAGGGACGAGCGCGTGATGCGCGCCCTGCTCGACGCCCTCGCCTGGCTCGATCAACAGGGCGGCTCCGGGGCTGCGGAGCCCCGCTGGGGCGCCTTTCACACGGTCACCTTCGACGCGCTCGTCCCCCTCTTCAAGAGCCTCAGCATCCCTCCGCCGAGCGACCCCCTCTGGAGCGGCGGCTTCCCGCGGGGCGGCGACCAGTTCGCGGTGGACTCCTCGGATTACCGCCTCTCGTGGGCGCTCGACGAGTCACCGGATTTTCGGTACGTCCACGGCCCGTCGCAACGCCTCGTCGTGGAGCTCGACCCGGCAGGGCCGAAGGCGTGGAACGCCATCCCCGGAGGCAATGTCTGGGACGCCGAGAGCCCACATTTCCGCGATCAGGCGGAGCTCTGGCGAAAGAACCAGACGCACCTCGTGCCGTTCCTGCTCCCCGACGTGATCCAGGCCAAGGCGTCGCGCACGGTCGTCGAGGCGCCGTAGCCGGCGCGTCCGCCGAGGCCCACCCCGGGCTGGCAGCTCTTGCCACGTAACAACCCGAGCACGTCCTCGAGGCGAGGCGTGAGGTGCCCCTCCCCGGGTAACCGTCTGCCCGCCTGGCTCCACCACCCCTGCCTGCGAGGGATCAACCATGCTCCTGCAGAGGCGCAGCACGTCCAGGTGCGTGGATGTGGCACAATTGCAAGTCGCGGGTCCACGCGGCCGTTCGCGGGACGGGCAGCGTCGTGCTACATAGGCCATGCCCACTGCGGCTGACGAGAGCGAGGCTCCTTGACCACGCGAGGTCGGCCGCTGGTCCTGTACTTAGCATGGAGTTCCGGTGGTCCACGCAGGCGTCACGTCATTCCGTCGTGCCCATCGAGGCGCGGCCAGGCTGCTTCGCACCGTCCGCGTCCTCGGCGGGATCGATACGGTGCTCGCAGCCATAGCGGCATACGCGCTCCAGCTTCCGGCGAAGCGAGGCAAGGCCTTCGACGAGCGGTTCGGCATCGAGACGACCGAGCCGGTCGTCGTGAATCCGCGGGACTACATCGACGACTCGTACAGGTCGGCCATCTGGTACTTCCCGAGCATCCCGGAGGTGTTCGACTCGGTCATGCAGACGTTGAAGATCCGCGCGGAGGAGTACGCCTTCGTCGACGTAGGATGCGGCAAAGGCCGCGTGTTGATCATGGCCGCGCAGCTACCGTTTCGTCGTGTGCTCGGCGTCGAGAGCTCGACGGCCACCGCGAGCATCGCGCGCACGAACGTCGGCGTCGCGGCTGGCCGATCGTCGCTGCGCGCGCCGGTCGACGTGCTGACCTGCAACGCCCTCTCGTTCGACTTCCCGCCGGTAGATCTGTTGATTTATCTTTACAATCCGTTCTCGAAGCTCGATGCGTACGTCGAGTTTCTGGGCAACCTCGAGGTGTCGCTGAAGGCGCACCCTCGTAAGGTGGTGCTCGTCTACACGTGCCCGGAGCATGTGAGGGCGTTCGAGGAGTGTCACTTCCTCGAGCCCATCGCGCGCTATGAGCTCCTGGTGAGCGAATACACCTGGTGTGCCTTCACGAACACCAGGTATCGAACGCCCCGGGCCGATCCAGACGCCGTCTAATCCAGCCCGAGCGCGGTCCGGACGGAGACTGGCCACCGGACCGGCGACAGGCCGTGTGTCTTGAGCAGCGCGAGGGCGACGCGCTCGACGCCGAAGCCCACGCACGCCGTATGCGCGAACGAACCGTCGGGCAAGCGGATGTCGTAGGCGCGGCCGAAATGGTCCTGGTGGTAATTGCACGACGAGAGGGCCGTCGGCGCCTCCGCGGAGTGTATCGGGTAGAGGAGCTCGAACTTGAGAGCCTGTGCGCGCTGGCTCACCGAGAGCATCCGCCCGCTCTGACCGAAGAACGGATCATTCGCCACCTCGGCCTGCGCGTCGAGCCCGATGGACGCCAGGACGGCCTGGCCGCGCTCGAGCCACCGGTCGCGAAACTCGCGCACGTCGTCCTCGCTCCCGATGCGGATGTTCTCCCGCTGCCGGAACATCTGCATCCTCGCCGGATCGTCGGACGGCTCGTGTCGAAACACGAATCCCATGAGGTCGACGAGCCTCCCGGCCTCCGGGAGGGTGCCGCGGAGCGTCGGGTAGAGAGGGTAGCAGGCCGCAGGGCAGAGCATCAGATCCGACTTCCCGAGGTGCGTGCTCCAGTCTCCGCCCGCAGCGAGCGTCTCCAGCATCGCTTCGTGGCGCGCGTCGTCTCCGAAGAAGCTGTGGATCGACCCCATCAGGTGAGGGAACGATCTGGCATAATCAGTCTTCTCGAAATTGCCTCGCGTCACGAGCGGCGGAAAATCGACGAACTCCGCGCCGTCGTCCTTCGCGATCTTCGTGATGATCGAACCGAAGCCCCGGACGATGAGCTCGAAGGTGGCGTTTCGACCGTACACCCCGCGGACGCCTGAAGGCAGCAGGAGCCCGGCCTCGATGAGCTGGTTCAGGAACTCGTCTTCTTTCACGTGATGATCTCTCTGGGGTTGGGGCGCGGGTCGCTCTACGAGCGAGTCGAGCTTCATGTCCCGGCGGAGGCCGGCTCGAGCCCGGTGGGATCAGGCCTGGTGGCGACCGCCGGGAGCACCTGCCCCATGTCGAGGCGAAGGACTCTGTCGGCGAGGTCGAAATACCTCTCGTCGTGGGTGATCACGATGACGATCTTCCCGGCAGCGCGCAGCTCCGGCAGGAGCTCCTTGTAGAAGATGTGCCGGTATCTGGGGTCCTGATCGGCCGTCCATTCGTCGAACAGATAAATGGGGTGATCCCGCAGGAGGAGGAGAATGAGCGCGAGCCGCCTGCGCTGTCCGCTGGACAGGCCCTCCGAGGAGACGTCCCCGTCGTGAACCCGGAGGACGCGGTCGAGCTCGAAGCGCCGCACGAGGGCGTCGAAGCGATCCCGGCCGCCCGCGTCGGTGTAGGCCCGAGCCCACGCCGGAAGGTGGTAGTCCGCGAACAGGACGCCGAACGAATCGCGCATGGCCGCTGCACGAGCGGGGCCTATGGCCTCGGCGTCGACGAGGATGGTGCCCGCCGTCGGTGGGTAGAGGAGGCAGAGCACCTTGCAGAGCGTGGTCTTGCCGCTTCCATTCCCGCCGACGACGAAGGTGATGGTGCCAGCCTTGAACTCGCGCGTGATCGGGCCGAGGGCGAAGCTTGCGTCGGCGGATTCGTAGCGGAAGCGGACCTCCTCGAGGCGCATCGAGCGGATCGGCCCGCGGCGGATCGCGGCGCGAGCGTCGGAGCTGATCGTGGCCTCCGCTCTCAGCTCGTGCGAAAGCTCGTTGATGCGACCGAGCGCGACGGCCGCCCGGAGGGATGGGCCGATGTGCGTGAGCATGCTGTCCAGCGGACCGAGGAGGCCGAGGACGGCGAGCGTGGCGCCCGAGAGGACGCTCGGCGGGAGCACCACATACCTCGCGAGCCCGAAGGGGATGCTGCCGATGACCAGGAAGGCGAGGACATAGCCCCAGCTGTCGGCGGAATGGAAGTACAGGTTTGCCCGCACCATGAACCGGTAGTGGTCGCGTGCCGCGGGCTCGAGGCGGACCTTGGAGAACTCCTCGCGAACGGCGCTCGAGAGCTTGAGCTCCTTGAATCCGAGCGTGAGCTGCCGCATGGCGGAGTAGACATCGCCCAGCTTCGTCCTCGCGAGGCCGTGCCATTTCTCGGACTTCCGGATCTGGAGCTTGAAGGTCGGGATGCCGACGAGCATGACCGCCACCGCCAGCGCGAAGATGCGCCAGTCGAGGAGCGCCACGTAGAGGAGCAAGCCGACGACCGTGACGACACCCACGAGCGCGATGGGCAGCGAGTTGAGCCCGTGGGCGATCGCGGGGCCGTCCTCGTTGAGCGCGGCGTCGATGCGCGAAGCGCTCACGCGCTCCACATCGTAGAGCGAGGCGCGGAGCGCCCGCTCCACGACGTCCGCGCGGAGCCTGTTCATGGCGCGCAGGCCGATCCGGCTGAGCAGCAGCTGCGACGCGGTGCGCGTCACGACGGCGACCGCGCAGGCCGCCACGAACAGGGCGGCGAGGCGGCCATCCGGGCTCTGGAGCGCCGCGTTGAGGAGCGGGATGAAGCTCGCGAACGCGCCGCCGGCGACGAGGCTGAGGACGCACGTGCCAACCACGTCACGCGGGGCGATCCGGAAGGCGAGCCGAAGGAGGGTCAGCAAGCGAGTTCCCTTTCGAGGACGCGGGGGATCGGGCGGCTAGCGGGTGACCTCGAAGAAGAAGTCGCTCATGGAGGACGAGCTCCCGTTCGCCAGCGAGGCGTCCAGGATCCACTTCCCCACCGCGAGATCGAGCACTCCGAGACCGAACGGCGAGAAGACGATCGGTCTGTCCGGGATCACGGTCACCTTCTTCCGCAGCACGTCGGCGATCGTCCCCCGGATGAACTCCCGGTGCCCAAGCTTCATCTCGGTCAGGTGGGGTGACGTGTTTGCCTTCAGGACGTGCTCGATGTCGTCGACCACGTTCTCCGAAGCGATGAGCAGCTCCGGATCGAGATCTCGCAACGAGATGTTGAGCAGCAGCGGGTTGTGGGCGAGCATCGCCACGTCGCTGGCGTAAGGCGCCGGCGCGACGGTGGCGAAGGTGACGACCTCGCACGAGCTCACGACCTCCTCGAAGGTCGCGGCGCGGCGGACGTTGCGCTCCCCCTGGCCGCGAAGCGCAGACTCGAACTTGGCCGCCTCCGCCGGATTCGTATCAAACAGGACGGTCTCGTCGAGCTCCCACCCCATCCCCCGAAAGAAGCGGTGAATGTACCGGGCGATGAGCCCGTTACCAACCATGCCGAAGCGGCGGACCCTCTTGCCGTCACGGAGCGTCTCTGCGGCGAGGACGGCGGACGCCGCGGTGCGCGCCGCAGAGATGATGGAGCTCTCGAGGACCGCGATCGGGTAGCCGGTGTCGTAGTCGTTGAGGATCAAGACGGCGCTGGCGCGCGGGATGCCCAGCCGGATGTTCTCGGGATAACTCGCGATCCACTTGATCCCGGAGACGCGGAACCGCTCGCCGAGGAACGCCGGCAACGCGATGATCCGCGCGCTCGGTCGCTCCGGGAAGCGAAGGAAATAGCTCGGAGGGTTCACGGTGTTGCCGGCGCCGTGCGCGAGGTACGCCTCGCGCACGACGTCGACGCAGCCGGGGATATCTCCGTGAACGACGTCGTGGCAGCTCTTGCCCTTGACGATGACGAGGTCCAGCGCGGGGGGGCTGGGCATTTTCATGGCGATCCTCCGAATACCTGGGCGTTCCATCCTCGGTCGTACACCGTCGTGAGGTATGGAGCCCCTCGATCTGCACAGATGAAGACCGCGACGGCATCCGATGATTCGCTGACGATCCGCTCCGCTTCGCGCTGAACGGCCGAGAACGTGGACCCCGCGCTCCCCCCAACGAAGAGGCCGTGCTCCGCGAGCAGGTGGTGACAGGCCGCCGCGGCGTCCGCCTCCTCGACGTGCACCACCCTGTCGATGAGCGCGTGCTGCAGCAGGCTCGGTGAGATGCTCGACCCCATCCCGGGGATGTGGCGCGGCTTCGGCTCGCCGCCGAAGATCACCGAACCGTGGCTGTCCACGGCCACGATCCTGGCGCGCGGGAACCGCTCCTTGACCTTGCGCGATATGCCGACGATCGTCCCCGAAGAGCTCACCGGCACGAAGACGTAGTCGAGCCGCTCGAGCGCGTCGCAGATCTCTGCGCCGGTATACCGATAGTGTACGTCTGCGCCGTCCGTGTTCGTGTACTGATTCGGCCAGTAGACGTTGGGCAAGCTCGCGCACAAGGATTCGACGCGCGAGAGCCGGGACTTCAGGAACCCGCCGGTGGGATCCCGCTCGGTGACCATCTGGACGTCGTGACACAGCAGCTTCAGCTGCGCGAGGTAGAGCGGCGATATGGTGGGATCGACGACGGCGACGAAGCGCAGCCCGACGAGCCGGCAGAGCGACGCCATCGCGATCGCGAAGTTCCCGGAGGATGACTCCACGATTGTGCTGCTGGGGCCGACGTCACCCCTCTCGACCGCCCCGAGCAAAATACCGTACGCCGTTCGGTCCTTCAGGCTCCCGAACGGATTCGCGTACTCGAGCTTCACGAAGAGCGAGATAGGCTTCGTCCAGATCTGGACGAGGGGGGTGGGGCGGAGGATCCGCCCGAGCTTGCGAACGCGAGCCGCCAGCTCCGGATGTGTTGCGGGCGTGTGGGATTCGTATCGTGCAAGCGAAGTTGAGGGAATCACAGGTGAGCAGCTCCGGGTTCGTTCGCGCGGTCGAAGCATACGATGGGTCGGCCGGGAAGCTCCTCGTCAGGGGGTGTTTTGCATTGTTTTACCGTGCTTCACTCAAGTTTACTCAACGAATCGCGGCGAGCCAGGCCGTGCCTGCCGCGGCGGATGACGGGCTGAACCGGTGGGCGATGGCGTTGTGATGGCATGGATGTTGACTGGCAAGTAAACGAAAGCAAAGATCTGGTGAATTCCTATTCGTCTGACGGGGTGCGTGCCTTGACGCTCCTCCTTCTGCCTGTTACAGCTGCCTGCCTGCGCGTGGCTCGGTCGGGTTTCAGCGACACGAGAGAGATCGCGTTCACCTCATTACCACTCGGGAATGTCAGTTGGTACCGACGGCAATCGACTGGGCGGCGCTCGGCCTCTCCCGGGAAGTCCTGGGCGTGGACCAGTTGCTCGTTCAGAGAGCAAAGAACACCCCCGACGCGGTCGCCTTTCGATTTGTCGATCGCGAGGACGACGGGCCTGTGGAGTGGACCTACGCGCAGCTCCATGCGCGCGCGGCCGCCATCGCGCGGAGCCTCGAACGGGGTGGCGTGCTCCCGGGGGCCCCCGTCGTCCTGCTGTATCCTCAGGGCCTCGAGTACATCGCTGCGTTCTTTGGATCGCTGTACGTGGGGGCCATCCCGGTGCCGCTGTTGCCCCCACGATCGAAGCGGGGGTGGGGGAGGATCCGCACCGTCCTAGAGACCAGCGGCGCGAGCCGCGTGCTCACGACGGCGGCGCTGGAGGCCACCGTTCACGACGCGCTCGGCGGCGCTGCGATGGCGGCGGAGCTCCGGTACTTCGTGACGGATGACCTGAGGGAAGGGGACGACTTCCTCCCTGCCGCGAGGCTGCCCGACGCCGTCGCGTTCCTCCAGTACACCTCCGGATCCACGGCGTCGCCGCGCGGCGTCGTGATCGGTCACGACAACCTTCTGGCGAACCTCTGGACGATATGGCGCGCGTTCGAGATCCGGTCCGATAGCTCGGTGCTGTCGTGGCTGCCGCTCTACCATGACATGGGGCTCATCGGCGGGGTGCTCGAGCCGCTGTTCGCGGGGATCCCCGGGACGCTGCTTTCGCCCATCGCCTTCGTGCAGAGGCCGTTGCTCTGGCTGGAAGCCATCGGCCGGTTCCGCGCGACCATCAGCGGCGCGCCCAACTTCGCGTACCGCATGTGCCTCGAGCGGGCGACCGAACAGGACATCGCGCGTCTCGATCTCGGGACGTGGGAGGTCGCCTTCTGCGGGGCCGAGCGGATCAGCGCGAAGGTGATGGGGGATTTCGCCGAGACGTTCGCGTGGGCGGGGTTCAATCGCGACGCGTTGCTGCCCTGTTATGGCCTCGCCGAGTCGACGCTCTTCGTCAGCGGCGGTCCGAAGGGGCGCGGAGCGCGCCTCGCCAGCGTCTCGAGATCGGCGCTCGCCGCCGGCCGCGCCGGTCCCCCCAGGGCGCCTTCCGACGCTGCGAGGCTGGTCTCCTGCGGGCGCCTCCCGGACGAGCACGAGGTGCGCATCGTGGCGCCGGAGACGGGCCGCGAGCTCCCGGAGGGGAGCATCGGCGAGATCTGGATCGCTGGCTCGAGCGTCGCGAGAGGCTACTGGCGGCTCGAGCCGGGTGCGGCAGGTGCGATGCGAACGGAGGGGCGGTTCCTCCGATCCGGGGATCTCGGCTTCGTCCGTGGGAGAGAGCTCTACGTCACCGGTCGGTCCAAGGAGCTCCTGATCGTCCGCGGAGCAAACCTGTATCCGGAGGATCTGGAGTCCGCCGCGGAGGCGAGCCACAAGGCGCTCATCCCCGGAGGGAGCGCGGCCTTTGGAGTCCTCGTGGACGACCGCGAGGAGATCGTCCTCGTCATGGAGGTGACGAAGGGAGAGGCTCCACCGTACCCGGAGATCGTCGCCGCCGTTCGTGCTTCGATCTCGGAGACGTTCCAGCAGCGGGCCCACACCGTCGTCCTCGTACGACGAGGCACGATCCCCCGGACCACGAGCGGAAAGACCCAGCGGGGCCTGTGCAGAAGGCAGCTCGAGGCAGGGGAGCTGCACGTGCTCTACCGCGAGAGCGATCGTGCGTCGAACGCCGAGCGGGTGGCGGGCGACGACCAGCACGCCGGGCCGGCCCTCGGGCGACCCGCAGCAGACTCGCCCCCGAGCGCTCCGGCGACGGCCGAGCTCGCGAGGGCGAGGTCGCTCCTCGTCGAGCGGGTCGCCCAGATGGCGGGCGTGCAGCCTGCGCAGGTCGATCTGTCCCGGACCGCCGCGGACTACGGCTGGAGCTCCCTGTCGGCAGCCTCGGTCGCCCACGAGCTCGAGCGGCTCCTCGGGCGGACCGTCGGTATCGAGCGCTTCTTCGAGGACCGGTCCCTCGATGCCGTGCTGGAGGACGTCGTGGCCTCCGGTCGCCGGCTGGAGCCGGATCCCGAGCCGGCCGCTCTCTCGTCGTCGCGCGCCATGCTGACGCGCAGCCAGATGGCCATCTGGGCTGCCGAGAGGTCCGTCCCGGGGGGGCACGGGTACCTCATCGCTCGTGCGTATCGAATGCCCGAGGATCTCGACGAGGACGCATGGACCCGCGCCCTCGCGGAGGTCGGGCGGAGGCATCCGCTCCTCTGCACGAGGATCGTGGAAGACGACGCGGCCTGCTACTTCGAGATCCTCCCGTCGCTCTCGCTCGGTGTCGAGCGACATCCTCACCGCGACCTCCATGGCGGCGCCGAGCTGCGGCGGTATCTCTCCGAGCTCGCCATGCGTCCCCTCGACCTGTCGGCGGGGCCGATGCTCCGGGCGAGCCTGGTTCATACGGAGGCCGGACATCGCGTGCTCCTGCTGACGGTGCACCACATCGTCTCCGATTTCGTGTCGCTGATCCGGCTGCTGGAGGCGTGGTGCGCTGCCTACAGCGCACTTCGAGCCGGCGAGGCTCCGGAGCGCGCTGGGGCGCCCGCCCTCGGTCTGGCGGCGCTCGGCGCCGCTGATCTGCGCGTCGAGCCGGAGGCATGGCGGGCGCCGAAGGAGTACTGGCGAGCGAACCTCGGAGGCGAGCTGCCGGTCCTCGCGCTCCCCCACGACTACCCTCGGCCGAGGGTGCACCGGCAGAGAGGAGCTCATTCCCACGCGCGGGCGAGCGGGGTCGTGTCACGGCTCGACGCCGTGGCGAAGCAGTGCGGAACCACCCGCTTCGTCGTGGCGCTCGCGGCCTATGCGGCTTTCCTCCGGCGCTGGACCGGGCAGGAAGAGCTCGTCATCGGTACGCCGATCACGCAGCGGCGCTCGCCTGACGAAGGGCGCAGCGTCGGCTTCTTCCCGAACTTCGTTCCGCTGAGGATCGCCGTTCGTGCGGGGGCGGCCTTCCGGCAGCTCGTCCTGTCGGTCCGCGCCGTCGTGACGAGCGCCCTCCGGAACGCCGTGGTCCCGTTCCCCGAGATCGTGAAGGTCGCCGGCGTGGTCCGAGACCCCGGGGTTCATCCGCTCTTTCAGGCGTCGTTCACGATGCATGAGCCGCCGGCCGGGGTCGATCCCGACGTCATCGCCAGCGCGCTCAACCTGGATCGGGTGCCCGTCCGGGTGGGGGGGCTGACGATGGAGACGTATGAAATCGACGATGACGGCTGTCAGAGCGACTTCATGCTCTTCACGGGCGTCGTCGGGGACGACGTCGTCTTCCAGTCCCAGGCAGACGTCGATCTCTTCGAGGCCGCCTCGGCGCGCGCCATGACGTCCGGGTGCGCACAGCTGCTCTCGGAGCTCGTTCGAAATCCCGAGGCGGACGTCGACGGCGTCGCCTTCGGCGTACCATCCATCGTTCACGGCGCTGACCTGCCGGCGCCGGCGGGCGCGGCTCCGACGATCACCCGGAGGATCGCGACCTGGGCCGAGCGCGATCCCGCGGCGGTGGCCGTCGTCGATCGGCGGGGATGCCTCGGTTACGGCGATCTGCTGCTTCGCGCGGGCGAGCTGGCCGAGACGCTCCGCGCCGCTGGCGTGCGTCCCGGAGAGCCGGTCGGCCTGTGCGCCGAAGAGCGCAGCGTCGACGGCGTGGTCGCGATGATCGGGATCCTGATGGCGGGCGCGTGGTTCGTTCCCCTGTCACGCAACCTCCCTGCCGAGCGGCTGACGTTCGTGCGAGAGGACCTGCGGGCGCGCTTCGTCGTCGCCGGGCGACCCCACGCGGACCGCTACGTCGCTGCCGGATTCGAGGTGGTCGACGCCGCCGCGCAGCGAGAGGACGCGCGGCGAGCGACCGCGGCCGATCACACGTCCGGGGGAGACGCCATCGCGTATGCCATCTATACGAGCGGCTCGACCGGAACGCCGAAGGCCGTGCTCGTCGAGCACGCCCAGGTGCTGCACTTCGCGGACGCCGTCGCGGCTCGATACGGCATCGGTCCGGGAGACTGCATGGTCTCTGGCGCGCCGTGGAGCTTCGATGCGGTCATCTTCGAGATCCCCGTCTTCCTGATCCTGGGAGGACGCGTGTACGTCGCGGACGAGGAAGAGCGACGAGCGCCGGTCCAGAAGCTCGCGCTGCTCCGTGAGCAGAGAGCGACGGTGCACAACGACACACCCGTCGCGTTCCGTGGGGTGATCCAGGAGATGATCGAGGGCGCTCGCCTCGGACAGCCGCTTCCCGCGGTGAAGACGTGGGTCGTCGGCGGCGAGGCCACGACGCCGAAGGACGTGGAGCGCCTTCGCGCAGCGTACGCCGCGGCGGGGCAGGAGCCCGCCGCCTTCATCAACTCCTACGGTCCGACGGAGTCCACGGTCTTCGTGACCGAGCATGCCTGTGACGCCGCCGATACGGGGCGGGTCCGTGTTCCGATCGGCGTGCCGCTTCCGGGGATGACGGCCCTCGTCCTCGACGAGCAGAAGCGCCCCGTGCCCCGGGGAGCGCGCGGCCATCTGTACGTGTCCGGTCCCGCGGTCGCGCGGGGATACTGGGGGCAGCCCGAGCTGACCGGCCGAGCGTTCTTTCCAACCCTCGACGCCTCGGCGCCCCCGGCGACCCGGATGTACCGGACCGGAGATGTCGTCCGCGTCCGGCCGGACGGTCTCATCGACTTCCTCGGCCGCGCGGATCGGCAGGTGAAGCTGCGCGGGCACCGGATCGAGCTCGCCGAGGTCGAGCTCGCGTTCACCAAGCAGGAAGGGGTCGCGCAAGCCCTGGTCACCACCCGCGTCGTGGCGGGCAGCCCGGCGCTCGTCGCCTACGTCGTTCCGAGTAGAGGGGTGTCGCTCTCCGGTCGTCAGCTCCGCGACCGCCTGCTCGCGCGCCTCCCTGCGTACATGGTCCCGTGGATCGTGGCGGTGATCGATGTTTTCCCGCTCGGCGCCACCGGCAAGATCGCCGAGCATGCGCTCCCGTCACCGGAGCTGTTCGTGGACAGGACAGCGCCGCGGGAGGCGACGTCGCCGGTAGAAGCGGCCCTCGTCACGATCGTGGGCGAGGTGCTCGGCGCGCGCGTGGGGCCGGACGATCACTTTTTCGAGCTGGGCGGCGACTCCATCACGGCGCTCCGGGTCGTGACGAGGATGCGGAAGGAGGGCGTGCAGCTGGAGATCCGCCAGCTCCTCGAGCACCCTCGGCTCGCCGAGCTCGCCGCCGTGATCGGGGATGCGAGGCTCGAGCGTGACACCGGACCCTCGGATGCGGATGTGGCGCGCCACGCGCACCGGCCTGCTCCGATCCACGAGTGGTTTTCTCGACGGTCGCCCGCCGACCTTCGTCGCTTCGTCCAGTGGGTGCGGCTCCGGCTGCCGTCCGGGGATCCGGTGGCCCTCGCAGAGTCGGCCTTGCGAGGGCTCGCGCGGAGGCATGGCGCCTTTGCGCACGGGTTCGTCCGCGATGAGGACGGCGCTCTCAAGAGGGTCGGGCTCCCGGAGGATCGAAGGTGGCGCCTCGTGTCCGGGTGCACGCGAGCGAGCTCGATCGAGGAGCTCATCGACGTCGAGATCGCTCAGGGCACGGCTTTCCTGCCTGAGCGAGGTCCGCTCCTCGCCGGTTTCCTCTTCGAGGGGGACGCGCCGGAGGCGGACCGCGCTCGGGGCTCGACGTCCAGCGCAGAGCTGGTCGTCGCGGCTCACCACTTCGCCGTCGATGTCTACGCCTGGCACGTCCTGCTAGAGGATCTCGAAGCGTTCTTTCGCGGCGACGACCCGGGGCTCGACGACTTCGATTTCTCTCGCTTCGTCGCCGCGGTCGCCGACGTCGCGACGAGAGCGCGCGCGTCGCACGCCGTCGAGCGCTGGGACGCGCTGCTGCGCGACTTCGATCCGCCGGCCGCCTACGCGGCCCTGGAGACGACGGCTAAAGCGGGCAGGAGCGTCCGGAGATCGTGGCAGCTCTCGGCGGAGCTGACCGCCGCGCTCTTGGGGACGGCCAACCGGGCGCTCCGGACCAAGCCCCAGGATCTCCTCCTCGCGTCGCTCGGCCGTGCGCTCTGCGAGGTGCTGTCGATCTCCGCGGCCCCGATCCACGTCGAGCACCACGGTCGCGACGAGGAGGTCCTGGGCATCTCCACCGGGGTAGGCTGGTGCGCCACGTGGGTTCCTCACGTCGTGCGCTCGAGCGCGGACGGCCTCGAGTCGATCGCGGCCATGAAGGATGCGCGAGCCGAGCTCGCGTACGGAGGGCTCGACTTCTTGCCCCTCCTCGTCCAGGGCGCCCTGTCTCCGGATGGTATTTCGAGGTTCCTGGAGCCTGGGGTGCAGTTCAACTTCCTAGGCACCGTCGTCGAGCGCGGCGGCGTTCGGGAGTTCGGGCTTCATCAGGGCTCTTCCCTCTCGCGGATCGAGGCGACCGCTCTGATCCGCGGAGGGCGCCTCGCGCTGGAGGTCGCCTGTCCCGTCGAGATCGAGGAGATCGTGCGGCGGATCGGCGAGCGGTGGCACCACGAGCTTGAGGCGTCCGTGCGCGCTCTCGACGCCTCCCGGCGCGGGCTCTACAGCCGCTCCGATTTCCCGTGGGTCGCTGTCCCTCCCACCGTCGCGGAAGAGTTATCCGAGCGATTCGCTGGAGCGGCACTTCCGGGCAAGCCGCACGCGATCGAGGAGATCGTGCCTCTCAACGCGCTCCAGCGGCTCATGCTGATGCGCCACCTCGCGAGTCCCTCCGAGGGGCGGACGAGCGGTCACGTTCACCTCCTCGTGGAAGGGCCTCTCCGTCTCGAGGAAATCGAGAGCCGGTATCGTGCCGTCGTCGCCGAGCATCCTGTCCTGCGGAGCCTCTTCGACTGGAAGACCCTGGACGAGCCGGTCCAGATCGTCCTGGCCGCGATGCCCACGTCGATCGCGTTCTCCGATCTCTCTGGCGAAGCTCTCCCGGCGCGGCACGGGACCCTCGACGCCCTCGTGAAGCGGGCGCTCTCGTCCACGATCGACCTGGCCCATGGCCCGATCCTGCGCGTTCACGTCGTGCGCGCCGCGGCCCATGAGCATCACCTCGTGCTCACCACGGATCATGTGGCCATCGACGGCTGGAGCCTGGCGGCGGTCACTGGCCGGCTCCTCTCCGGCCGCTCGGCCCCGGTCCGGGAGACGCAAGGCTACTCGCTCGGGGCGCTCTATCGGCCGTCACGGCCCGAGGCCCACGCGTTCTGGGTATCCAGGCTCGCAGGGCTCCCGGTCCCTCCCAGGAGCGCGCTGGCGCCGCCTGCGCGCGGCACGATCACGCTGGAGGAGGTGCTCCCGCCGCGCGTGGCCGAAGCGCTGCGCACGCGAGCCAGGAACACGGGCGTCGCGCTCTCGTCCCTGCTCGTCGCCGCGTGGAGCCGCGTGATGATGGCGTGGACGGGGAGCTCCCATGCTCTCGTCGGCCTGACGACCTCGGGCCGAGAGTCGCATCATGAGGCCGTGGGGGCGTTCATCCAGAACGTCCCGGTGCTCGTGACGGAGAGCGCGCGCGCCTTCTCCGACGTGCATGTGTCGGTGTCCGAGGCGATGGCGCACGGCGACTTCGACCCTGCGGCGCTCGCGGACGCCCTCGGCTACCCGATGGACGTCCCGCTGTTCGAGAGCTCCCTCGTCGTTCAGAACTACCCGACAGACCGTCTGGAGGAGGGGGGCGCGCTGCGTGTGCGCGTCGTATCGGCCAGCGACGATACGGCGTTTCCTCTCACGGCGATCGTCTATCCTGACCCCGACTTTCGTATCCGATTGCATGCGCGGCCGGGGGCCGCTGAGCCGGACGACGTTCGCGCCTTGGTCTCGGCGTTCTCCTCCCTGCTTGCCCGGATCGCGCACGATCCAGGGGGCGAGCTGTCCAGCCTCGAGCCGCCTCGAGAGGCTCTCCCGAAGCAGCGCAGGATCCTGGAGCCGAGCGCTCCCGTCCCGCGAGCGGCTCCGGCGCGAGCACGGACCGCCGAGGAGGATGACTCGACGCACGCGACCGTCCGCGCCGTCCTCGTCGAGAGCTTCGGCGAGCTGCCGGACCTGATGGAGAGGAACTTCTTCGATCTCGGTGGATCGTCCCTCACGATGCTGCGTTTGAAGCAGCGTCTGAGCGAACGGCTCGGCCGGGATCTGCCGGTGACCCTGTTCTTCCGGGCCGGCAATGGTCGTCGCCTCGTCGAGGCGATACAGGGTTCAGCGCGCGGCGGCGCGGCCGCCCGAGCGGCCGACGCGCAGCGCCGCGCCAGCCCGCCCCCGCAGGGGCGCGCGCGCTTCGCCATCATCGGAATGGCAGGGCGCTTCCCGGGGGCCCGCAGCGTCGACCAGTTATGGGAGAACCTGCGCGCGGGCAGGGAGGCGATCCGTCGACTGCAGCCAGCAGAGCTGGGGCCCGAGGGCCAGGGCTCGATCGCACGAGATCCCGAGACGTTCGTGGGGGCGTGCTCCGAGCTCGACGACATCGAGCACTTCGACGCGGCGCTCTTCGATATCTCGCCGCGGGAAGCCGAGCTCCTGGATCCCCAGCAGCGCGTGCTCCTCGAGGCGGCCTACGAGGCTCTGGAGAACGCCGGTTACAACCCTCGCGCGGCGGAGACGGGGGTGGGCAAGGAGCGACGCAAGGTCGGTGTCTTCGCGAGCAGCACGCTCAGCAGCTATCTCATCTACAACCTCCTCTCGCGGAGAGACATCCTGGCCAGGGAGGGCGCCTGGCGGCTGGCCGTGGCCAACGAGAAGGACTGCGGTCCCAGCCGGGTCGCGTACAAGCTCGGGCTCACGGGCCCTGCGGTCGCCGTGCAGACTGCTTGCTCGTCGTCGCTCGTGGCGGTCCACGTCGCCTGCGCATCGCTCGCGAGCGGCGAGTGCGACATGGCCCTGGCCGGCGGCGTGAGCATCCGCGTGCCGCAGAGGGCCGGCTACTCGACGCGCGATGCGGAGATCCTGTCGCTCGACGGGCGATGCGCCGCCTTCGGCGCCGGAGCCTCGGGGACGGTCCTCGGTGACGGCGCCGGCATCGTCGTCCTGAAGCGCCTGGAGGACGCGATCCGAGATCGCGATCCCATCTGGGCGGTCGTCCTCGGATCGATGATCAACAATGACGGTGCGCGCAAAGCCGGGTATACCGCGCCGAGCGTCGAAGGGCAGAAGGAGGTCCTGGTGCAGGCGCTCGACCGCGCCGGAGCGCGGGCCGACTCCATCCAGCTCGTCGAGGCGCACGGAACGGGGACCCTGCTCGGCGATCCCATCGAGTTCGAGGCGCTGACGGAGGCCTTCCGGACGCACACCGACGAACGAGCTTTCTGCGCGCTCGGCTCTATCAAGTCGAACCTGGGGCACCTGGACAACGCGGCGGGGATCGCGGGGCTCATCAAGTGTGTGCTCGCGCTCCACCACGGCGAGATCCCTCCCACGCTGCACGCCGATCCGGTGAGCCCCGCGCTCGACGTCGAGGCCTCGCCGTTCTACGTGGCGCCGACGTCGAGGCCCTGGCCGCGGACCGAAGGCCGGAGGCGCGCCGCGGTGAGCTCCTTCGGAATCGGCGGGACGAATGCCCATGCCATCCTCGAGGCGTGGGGGGAAGCCTCGCCTTCCGACGACGCTTCGCCGGGGTCGCCGGAGCTTCTCCTCTTGTCCGCTCGGACGGAGGAGGGGCTCGCGAAGCTCGGTGCCGAATGGGCGCGGTACCTCGAGTCGGAGCACGAGGGACCGCTCCAGGATCCGCTCCGCACGTCGCAGCACGGCAGGGAGCATTTCCCGCTCCGACGGGCCGTCGTCGGGGCGACCGCGGGGGAGCTCCGCGACGCGCTGGGAGAGCCGAGGCCTGCTCGAGCCGCGTCCGCGTCCGAGCCGCCCATCGTGGTCGTCTTCCCCGGGCAGGGCTCGCAATACCGAGGCATGCTCGGAGCGCTCCGCGACGCGAACGCGGCGTATCGAGAGGCCGAGGACAGGTGTATCGAGCTGCTCGGCGGAGAGGGCGACGCGCTCGTCCGGGCGCTCCTCGATCGCGACGCCGATCTGACGCCGACGCGCCTCGCGCAGGTCGCGATCTTCGTGGCCTCGTACGCGATGCTGCGCGCGATCGAGGATGCCGGGCTCCGCCCGGTCGGATACATCGGTCACAGCATCGGCGAGCTCGCGGCGGCCGTGGCCTCTGGTGCTCTGGACCTGTCGGCCGCGCTCGCGATCGTCCGCGTCCGGGGCGAGGTCATGGACGACATGCCGCCTGGGGCGATGCTCGCGGTGCCTCTGGGCAGGGCCGACATGCAGAGGATCTGCCCTCCCGGTCTCGATCTGGCGGCCGTCAACGGCGCATCGACGACCGTCGTCGCGGGCCCACCCGCCGAGGTCGAGGTGTTCCAGGAGCTCCTCGCGCGACGGGGGATCGCCGCGCGGCGGCTGGTCACGGCGCACGCCTTCCATTCCAGGTGGGCCAGCCCGGCCGCCGACCGCTTCTCGCGAGAGCTCGAGTCATCCCTCGGCCTGCTTCGCGGAGCGCCGCACGGGCGCGGGGCGGTATTCTCCTCGGTGACCGGCGACGAGATCGCTGCGACGGATCTCAGAGATGCTCGGCACTGGCGTGACCAGATCGTGCGCCCCGTCCAGTTTCACGACGCGGTCTGCGCGGCGAAGCGGCGATTCCCGGACGCCATCTTCGTCGAGGTAGGGCCGGGTCAGGCGCTGACGACGTTGCTCCGTCGCGACCAGCAGGTGGCTGTGCCGATCGGCAGGCATCCGGCGCGCGACGAGAGCGATCTGCGGCGGTGGCTCTCGGCGATCGGTGAGTTATGGGAGCTCGGCGTCGCGATCGATTTCGAGCGGGTCAGTCCGCTGGCGAGCTTCCGGAGACGGCGTGTTCCGGGCGCGATCTTCGAGCGCCGGCGGTTCTGGATCGATCCTCCGGAGCGCGCGGACGCGCTGGAAGCACCTCGCGCGCGCGTGTACGTTCCGAGCTGGCGCACGGCGGCGCCCGTGCGGACGGCGAGCGGGGGCGACATCGCTCTGTTCCACGTCGACGAGCGCTGGAAGGGCGCTCTCCTGTCCGCCTCGGCCGAGGCCGGGCGGCGCGTCCACGAGCTCTCCGGGGGAGGCGACTCCGAGCTCCTCGTGCGGGTCGAAGGGGGCGGCGGTGTGCTGACCGTCGTCTACGCCGAACGCGCGCCGGAGCTCGAGCGGCTCCACGCCTTCTTGCGCTATCTCGGTCGAGCGGCCCGGCACAACCCGTCTGCCGTCGTGCACGGGGTCCTCGTGTCCCGGGGCGGAGTGTCCGTGAGGGACGAGGCCGTACGGTCCGCCGAGTGGGCATTCGGCTACGGCTCCGGCCTGGTAGCGCAGATGGAGATTCCCAACGTGCGCTTTCGAGCCGTGGACATCCCCGAGGAGGCTGCGCCGGACGAGCTGGCCGCCGCGCTGCTGACCGAGCTCGACTGCGAGAGCCGATACCCGCTCGTCGCCTGGCGAGGCACGCAGCGCTTCGAGCTCGAGTTCGCTCCGCTCGACGAGCCTCGGAGATCCGCCGCCGGCGGCGCCCCGCACATCGCGCCGGAAGGGGCCCTGCTCGCGCGGGGCGCCGTGGTCCTGATCACGGGGGGGCTCGGCGCCATCGGGCGTCGGCTGGCCGCCCACCTCGCGGAGCGTCACGGCGCGACCGTCGTGGTCGGGACACGCCGCAAGGACATCGACGACATCGTCTTGACCGGCGGGCAGAGGATCCCGTGCGTGACGCTCGACGTCGCGGATCCGGGGTCGATCGCCGCCGCGCTCGCGCGCTGCGAGGAACACTTCGGTCCCGTCTCCGGGATCTTCCATGCGGCCGGGGTCGACAAGGCCCTCGCCTACCGCGCGCTGGACGACCTCGCGCTGGAGGACTTTGAGAATCACTTCGCGACGAAGGTCGCGGGCACGCGAAACCTGGCGCGCGCCATCGAGGGTCGCTCCGTGCGGTTCGTGGCGCTCTTCTCGTCGCTCTCCGGGTACGTCGGTGGCCTGGGCTGCGGCGCGCACGCGGCGGCCAACCGGTTCCTCGACTCCTTCGCCGGGGTTCGCGGAGGCGTGCGGTGGCTGTCCGTGGCCTGGGATCGCTGGATGTTCGAGGACGACGCGATCCCTCATACCGCCGAGTCACGCCGCTTGGCGCTCCCTCCGGACGCCGCGCTCGAGCTCCTCGACGCGCTGCTCTCGGAGGACACGCCCTCCAGCGTCATCGTCTCGACCGAGCATCCCATGCGGCGCATCGCCGCTCGCGTGGGTGGGCGCCCCGCGGCGGATGACGCCTCGGGGTCGAGGCCGGCGCAGCACGAGCGGCCGCTCCTCCGGACGAGCTTCGTGCCGGCCGCGTCGGAGACCGAGCGGAAGGTCGTCGAGATCCTCGGCGAGATCCTGGGGATCGGGGGCATCGGGGTCCTCGACGACCTGCTCGAGCTCGGAGCGAGCTCGCTGCACAGCGCCCAGGTCGCCGAGAGGATCCGTTCGGCGTTCGACGTACAGCTCTCGCTGAAGGACGTGTTCCAGGCGCGGACCGCGCGCGTCCTGTCCACGAGCGTCGAGACGGCGCTCCTCGCGAAGGGCGACCCCGACGAGCTGAGGCGGCTCCTGGAGGAGATCGAGTGAGCATGGATGCGGACCTGAAGGAGCGTATCGCGAAGCTCTCGCCGGCAAAACGTGCGGAGCTGCTTCGAAGGCTCGGGCAACGGGAGGCCGAGCAACCCGTCGCGACCTGGCGCGAGCTCGTCCGGGGTCCGGGAGCGGGTGACCCCTCTTCGCCTCGCCCTGTCGCGCACGGCCAGCGGCGCATGTGGTTCCTCCATCAGATGGATCCCGACAAGGGCCACTACACCAACGCGATCTCCCTCTGGATCGATGGAGACCTGGATCACGCACGGTTCCGGTCCGTGATCGACGCGCTCGTAGCGCGCCACGCGATGTTACGGACCGTCTTCTGCCAGCAGGGCGACGACATCCTCCAGATCGTGCTCCCCGAGCTGCGGGTCGAGGTGCCGCTTCGAGACCTGTCCGCGGCTCCGGCTCACGAGCAGCTGGCGCGATCCGATGCCCTCGCCAGGGCGCAGCGCAGCGTCCCCTTCGACCTGGAGCGGGCGCCGCTCATCCGCTTCGAGCTCCATCGCCTGGGAGCGGACCGGCACCGTCTCACGCTCGTTTATCACCACATCATCGCGGATACGTGGTCCCTCGAGCTCTTCATGCGCGAGTTCGTCCAGGCCTACCTCTCGGGGCCGAGCGCGCTCGCGCCCTTGCGGTTCTCCTACGCAGATTTCGCGGAGTGGCAGCGGCGCCCGGAGGTGGAGGCCGAGTATCAAGAGCAGCTCGCGTACTGGGTGTCGCGCCTCCGCGACCACGCCGCGGAGGACACACCCATCGACCTGCCCGCGGACCGTCCGAGGGCGGCGGAGCAGTCCTTCCGCGGTGGTACCCTCGTCTTCGATGTTCCATCCGAGACGACGTCGCGCCTCAGGGATCTGGCCTCGTCGCTCGGTGTGAGCTCGTTCGCCGTCGCCTTGAGCGCCTTCCGGATCCTCCTCGCGAGGTACGGCGCTGGGGGGAGCTCCACGGCGATCGGCGTGCCGGTGTCCGGGCGAGGGCACTCGACCGTGAGGGACATCTTCGGGTTCTTCGTGAACACCATCGTCCTCTTGGGAGCGGTGGACGAGGACGCGAGCGTCCGGAGCAACGTCCTCCGGGAGTCCGAGGGCGCGCTCGCTGCTCTCGAGCATCAAGACGTCCCCTTCGAGATGATCGTGGAGGCGCTGAATCCCAGGCGCTCGCTCAGCCAGGCGCCCCTCTTCCAGGTGATGTTCTCGTACGAGAACGTGCCGGAGGAGAAGAGGAGAACGGACGGGTTGTCCTTCCGCGCGGAGAAGATCGACGGCGGCACGAGCATCTTCGACCTCGTCCTCTCGGTGCACGACGCGGCGAACGGCCTCAGCGGAGATCTCTCGTACGCCGCCGACCTCTTCGACGCGTCCACCGCCGAGCTCGTCGTCCAGCACTACCTGACGGTGCTGTCGGCGCTGGTCGCCGACCCCTCGCGTCCCTTGCGCGACGTCAGCCACGTGAGCGAATCGGAGCGACATCGTCTGGTCACGACGATGCATGGAAGGAGATCCCCGGTCCTCGATGTGCCCTTCGTGGACCGGATCTTCTCCTGTGCCGAGAGAGCGCCTCGCGCGTGCGCCTTCGTCCACGGCTCGACCTGCGCGGACTACGGGACGCTCGTCGACCTCGTCGAGGAGCTCGCGGCCGGCCTCCGGGCTGTCGGGCTGGAGACGGAGGACCGCGTGGCGCTCATGCTTCCGCGCGGCCTCGATCTCCTGGTCTCGTTGCTCGCCACACACCGCGCTGGCGGCGCGTTCGTGGCGATCGATCCTGGCCTTCCGGCCTTGCGCCGAGAGCGCTTGCTCGAGCTGTCCGACGCCCGGTTCTGCATCTCCACGGCCGATCGACCCGGAGGTGCGCCGATCGCGGCGCCGGGGCGGACGAGGTTCTTCACCTGCGACGAGCTCCGCGCGCTGGGCGCGGACCGTTCGCCGGGCAGAGACGTGGTCCCTGGCCGCACGGCGGGCGGCGCGAGCGGCGCACCTCCGGCGTGCTCGCCTCGAGGGCTCGCTTATGTGCTCTTCACGTCGGGCTCGACCGGCGAGCCCAAGGGGGCGATGGTCGAGCACGGCGGTATGGTCAATCACCTCCTCGCCAAGATCGAGGATCTCGGGATAACGGAGGGAGACGTCGTCGCGCAGACCGCGGGCCTCTCCTTCGACATCTTCGTCTGGCAGCTCCTCGCGGCGCTGGGCGCCGGAGGGACCACCGTTGTCTACGACGACGATGTCGTGCGGGATCCCGACGCGCAGCTCCGCGCGCTGGCAGACGACCGGGTGACGATCTTCCAGATCGTGCCGTCTTATCTGGGGGCGCTGCTCGACGCGATCGACGGCCTCGAATCGCCTCCCGCTCTCTCGCTGCGCGCGGTCTCGGTCACCGGAGAAGCCGTCCAGCCGAGGCTCTGCGCGCGCTTCCTGGAGCGCTTTCCGGAGGTGCGCCTCCTGAACGCCTATGGACCGACGGAGTGCTCGGACGACATCACGCACCACTGGATCGTGCCCGAGGACACGCGCGGCCTCCGCGTTCCCATCGGCAGGCCGATCCACAATGCGACCCTCTACGTCGTCGACGACCGCATGCGGCTCAGCGGGATCGGGGTTCCGGGCGAGCTGCTCGCCGGCGGCCTCCCGGTCGGACGCGGCTATATCGGCGATCCGGACCGCACGGCTTCGGCGTTTGTACGGGATCCGTTCGCCGCGGAGCCCGGCGCCCGTGTCTACCGCACCGGCGACGTCGCGCGCATCAGGCCGGACGGCATCCTCGAGTTTCTTGGCCGGCGCGATCATCAGGTGAAGCTGAGGGGGCACCGCATCGAGCTCGGAGAGATCGACTCCGTGCTCTGCTCGTTGCCGGCGGTGCGCGAGGTCGCGACGGTGCTCGTGACGCCGGAGCGCGCGCAGCCGCGGCTGGTCTCGTTCGTGGTGCCGAGCGATACCGCAAGAGGACGGCTCGACGTCGGCGCGGAGCTGCGCGCAGAGCTCGCGCAGCGCCTGACGGCCGCCATGGTCCCGAGTCAGATCGTCGCCGTCGATGCCTTGCCCCTCACCCGGAGCGGGAAGGTGGATCGCAACGAGCTCGAGCGTCGTGGGCTCGCGCTCGACCCTGTCGGCCCCGGGGCCGCGACCGTCGAGGGGCCGAGGACGTCGCGGGAGATCGCCGTGCAGGAAGTGTTCAGCGCGGTCCTGGGCGCCCCGGCGGTGGGACGCGCGGACAACTTCTTCGACCTGGGGGGCGATTCGATATCGAGCCTGCAGGTCGTCGCCAGGCTCCGGCAGCGCGGGTTTCGGATCAGCGCCAGGAACATCTTCCAGCACCAGACGGTCGCCGCGCTCGCCGCGCATCTCGAGGAGGCCGATCGTCGCTCGAGCGCGGCCGTTCAGGGGGGCGAGGTCCCTCTCTCGCCGCTGCAGGAGCGCTTCTTCGCGATGCCGGGCGAGGGGCTAGATCACTGGAACCTCGGGGTGCGCGTCCAGCTGGCTCGCGAGCTCGAGCTCCACGAGCTCACGGCCGCGAGCGAGCTCCTGCTTCGGGCCCATCCCATGCTGCGCGCGCGCTTCGAGCCGCGCGCCGGCGGCTTCACGCAGACGATCGAGGAGCATGGGCGCGTCGCAGTCCTGGGAGTGCCCGGCGCCTCGGCGGGGGGCGTCGAGCGACTCTGTCGCGAGATCTCCCTGTCCGGCCCGAAGCTCGCCCTGGGCCTCGTCGAGGGGCACCCGGACGAGGTGCTGGTGATCGCCCACCACCTCGTCACGGATGCCGTGTCGCTCCAGATCGTCGTCGACGATCTGCTCTCGGCCATCGAGGGCGGTCGGGAGGTCCTGCCGGAGGTGACGAGCTTCCCTGAGTGGCTCGACGCGCTACGCAGCATGGCAGGCTCACCTGCGTTCGCCGACGAGGAGGCGTTCTGGGCGGAGGCCATCGAGCGCGCGTTTCCTGCGGACGAGATCCCCGTCGACCACGAGGCCGCACAGGATCGCGAAGGCGCACGGGCGCACCTCGCGCGGAGCTTCGATCGCGCGACGACACAGAAGCTCCTGGATCGGCTCCGCGAGGTGTTTCGCATTCAGCCGCTCGAGGCGCTGGTGGCCGCGCTCGCGGAGCCGCTCTCGAGGTGGATGCCGCGGCAGCGGATCACGATCGCGCTCGAAGGTCACGGGCGCGACGAGCTCGACGAGCGCGTCGACCTGAGCCGCAGCGTCGGTTGGTTCACGGCGGTGTATCCGGTAACGCTGGAGATCACCGAGGATCGCGCGCAGCGGATCCGAGCAGCAAAGCAGGCGGTCCGAGCGGTCACCCGGGGCGGCGCGGGCTTCACCGGGTTCGAGGCCGCCGAGATGCGCAGGGGGCGTGAGCTCTGGCGCCTCGGCGTGACCCTGAACTACCTGGGAGATCTCGACCGAGGCGCAGGCAATCACGCGCTCCTGCGCTCGGTCGAGCCGCTCATCACGGGGCTGCGCGCCCCCGAGCGCGGTCATATGGAGCTGCTCGACGTGGCCGGCTACCTGTCCGGCGGACAGCTGCACGTCGTCATCGGCCATGGCGCACGCCACGATCCATCGACGATTCGAAGGATACTGGATCACATGTTCGACGAGCTCGAGCGCTTCGCAGACGAGGACGCGCTCCAGGGCGCCGATGTCGTCGTCGCCAGCGATTTTTCAGCGACGACGCTGTCCGAAGACGATCTCGCGGCGCTCCGCGAGCACCTGGAGCTCGCCACGTGATACCGAGCGATGGCCGAGGCAAAATGGCAGAAAATCGCGTGTGTTCATGCCGATTGAATGGGGTGGTTGCTTGACCGAGCCAGCATGAGCCATCAAGATGGAGATCTCGGCGTTCTCTTCCCGCGTCTCTCGCTCGCTCTTCGCGTAGGTCGCCTACCATGAGTTATATTCTTGGCATTTCTGCCTTCTACCACGACAGCGCCGCGGCGCTGTTGAAGGGCGGAGAGCTGGTCGCCGCGGCGCAAGAGGAGCGCTTCTCGCGCAAGAAGCAGGATAGTCGGTTTCCGGGGAACGCCATCCTCGCTTGTCTGAAGCAGGCCGGCATCTCGATAGGCGACCTCGACCGAGTCGCCTACTACGAGAAGCCCTCTCTCAAGTTCGAGCGGCTGCTGCGCACGTACCTCTCGTTCGCGCCGAGGGGGTTCCGGACGTTCGTGACGGACATGCCCCACTGGTTGACCGACAAGCTGTATGTCGGATCCGAGCTGAAGCGGCAGCTGAGGGCGCTCGGCGGGACGCCGGAGAGCCGGATACCCGGGGTGTCGTTCTTCGAGCATCATCAATCGCACGCGGCCTCCGCGTTCTTCGCCAGCCCGTTCCAGCGGGCGGCGGTGCTCTGCGTCGACGGGGTGGGCGAGTGGGCGACCACGTCGGTGTGGCGAGGCAACGGCGCGTCCCTGGAGCCGCTCTGGGTGCTGGATTTCCCCCATTCCATCGGCCTCCTGTACTCGTCGTTCACGTATTTCTGCGGGTTCAAGGTGGACTCGGGCGAGTACAAGCTGATGGGGTTGGCGCCGTACGGGCGCCCCATCTACCGGGACAAGATCCTCGATCACCTCATCGATCTGAAGCCGGACGGCACATTTCGCCTCGACATGAAGTACTTCGATTTCGCGACGGGTCTGACCATGATCAGCGCGCATTTCGAAGAGCTCTTCGGCGGGCCGCCGCGCGCTCCGGAGAGCAAGATCACCCAGAGGGAGTGCGACCTCGCGGCGTCGATCCAGGTCGTGACCGAGGAGATCGTGCTGGCCCTGGCCCGCACCGTGCACGCGGAGACCGGGGAGCCCTATCTCTGTCTCTCCGGCGGCGTGGCCTATAACTGCGTGGCCAACGGTCGCCTGCTCCGGGAAGGGCCCTTCAAGGAGATCTGGGTACAACCGGCCGCGGGGGACGCCGGTGGGGCCGTGGGGGCGGCTTACGCCGCCTGGCACCTCGAGATGAAGAACTCGCGCAAGGCGACCGCCGGCGATCGCATGCACGGCGCCTACCTGGGCTCCAGCTACTCGCAGGAGGACGTCAAGGAATTTCTTGACTCCGTCGGGGCAAGCTATCGCAAGCTCGAAGGCGAGGCCCTCACCAGCGAGGTGGCGGCGCTCCTGGCGCGGGACAACGTGGTCGGCTGGTTCCAGGGACGCATGGAGTTCGGGCCGCGCGCGCTCGGCGCCCGGTCGATCCTGGGCAACCCATGCAGCGCCGAGACGCAGTCGGTCATGAACCTGAAGATCAAGCAGCGCGAGTCATTCCGCCCCTTCGCTCCGGCCGTGCTGGCCGAGAAGGCGAGCCAGTGGTTCAACCTCGCCGGCAAGAGCCCGTACATGTCGATCGTCGCCCCCGTGCTCGATCGCCACTGTCGCGCCACCTCGGAGGGCGAGGACGGCCTCTTCGGCCTCGACAAACTCAAGATCGTCCGCTCCTCCATCCCCGCCGTCACGCACGTGGACTATTCGGCGCGCATCCAGACCGTGCACCGCGAGTCGAACCCGCGCTTCTACGAGCTCATAGAGGCGTTCGAGCGGATCACCGGCTGTCCGGTCCTCGTCAACACGTCGTTCAACGTCCGAGGGGAGCCGATCGTGGAGAGCCCTCGAGACGCATACGCATGCTTCATGAGAACGGCGATGGACTTCCTGGTGCTGGGCGACTTCTTGCTCGACAAGTCGCTGCAGCCCGAGTGGAAAGACCCACGCGGGCAAGTGGAATTCGAGCTGGACTGAGGAAGAAGCTCGTGAAGGCGATCGTTCGATTTGTCGTCCGACCCATTCTGGCGATCGTGTTCCTGGTCGTGTTCTTGCCGGTGAATCTGCTCTCCAGGGCGCTCGGGAGGAACCCGATGGGATTGCGGTACGACCCGATGTCGCCGACCTACAGACGAACTTGCAGCAGGCCCAAAGCGAATCCGGACGGATTCAATCCGTTGACCATCGAGGACAAGCAATGAGTGGCACGAAACGCAAAGAGCTCACGCACGACGAGGCGCTCCAGGAAGTCTACCGGCTGACCCCGCAGATCATCGACATCGACGATTTCTTGGCTCCCGCCAGGATGCGATGGCTGCCGTACACGATGTTCTTCCAGCACAAGAACTACCGCTCGAAGACCATCAACACCGACGACCTGGGCTTTCGCCTCACCACCGCCCACGGGAAGGAGTACCGCGTCTCCGACGTGCACGAGGAGCCGGTGAACCTCCTCGTCGGGAGCTCGACGGCGATGGGCACGGGATCATGCTCGGACGCGTTCACGATCGCGTCCCGCCTCGCGCACCACCGGCGAGAGGTCTGGCTGAACTTCGCCGCGCGCGCCTACAACTCGACGCAGGAGATCATCCTCTTCTTGATGCACATGCATCGATTCAAGAAGATCGACAAGGTGATCATCCTGAGCGGAATGAACAATTTCGTGCTCGAGGGGCTGCCCGAGTCGTTGCGCAGCGACCACGGCCAGTATTATTACTCGTACGAGTACATCCATTACATGTCGATGTACAACGAGGAGCAGGGGCGCAAGAAGCAGAGCCTGCTGCAGCGCCTCTCCAACGCGATCAACGACCGTTCAGAGCCGATCTTCACGGACGAGGGCGTGGACTCGGCGACGCGCATCCAGCGGTGCGCAGACGCGACCGCGCGCGCGCTGGCCCAGTGGAAGGCCCTGCTCGCGCCCCACGGCGCCTCGCTCGACTTCGTCCTTCAGCCCCTGACGACCTGGACGAAGGCGGAGTTCACGCCAGAGGAGGAGGACATCATCCACGCGACCGACAGCTGTCCGAACAACTTCTGGCGCCTCTTCGGCGGCATCCTCGGGCGCGAGGTGTACCCGCGCTACAGGTCGGCGCTGGAGTCGGCATGTACCGGCCTGGGCATCCCCTTCCACGACCTGAACGAGATGATCCGCGCGTCCGACTTTTCCAAGGATTACATCTTCGTCGACCGGATGCACCTCAACGATCACGGCTACGACGGCGTCGCGCGGCTCCTCGACAGGCAGGTGTTGCCGCCGGCGGGAGCGCGGCCGTGAGCGCGACCTCGAAGGGCCCGGAGCCGGGGGCGAAGGGGGTGGGCCGCGACCTCGCTGCCCCGCTGCCTCCGCTCGCACCTCCCAAGGTGTCCTGGTGGGGCCGGCTCGTCGACTTCGTGTTTCGAAGAAAGAAGAAGCGCACGAGGCTAACGTCCACGGTTTATCCCCTCAGGTAGTCGGAGCCGTCACGGCAGGTCACGCGACGGAAGGTACAACGACATGAGCACACGCGATTTCAAGCTCAAGCCAAATCTGCTCTGCATCGTCCCTCCGTATCCGCTCACGTCGGTGCCGCTCGGTCCTGCCGCGCTGCTCGGGTACCTCAAGGCCAACGGCTGCCACGATTTCGATTTTCTCGATCTCAGGCTCTGGGTCCCTTACAGCTTCGCGCCGACGCACCAGCAGGTCGGCGCGTTCGGGGAGACGTTCGTCCTGGATGTCCCCGAGCTCCCGCTGGTGCTGCAGATGCTCCGCAACTTCGATGAAGGGGGGCCGCTGATCGGCCCGCCGACGGAGCTGTTCGAGCGCTACTGCGCGGAGCGGGTCATCAACTCGGTGTACCTGCACAGCTACCTGACCTCGCTCGATCGGTTCTTCGAGCGCGTGTTCTCCCAGATGAAGGACCTGCGCTTCATCGGGTTCTCCTGCTGGACGACCAATTACCTCGCCACGATGCTCGCGGCGGCGCACTTGAAGCGCCGGAGATCGCCCCCCTTCATCGTGGTCGGCGGCCCCCAGGTCACCGAGAGCGCCCACTCCGCGCAGCTCGGGCTCGCGAGCGGCCTCTTCGATGCGGTCGCCCTGAGCGACGGGGAAGAGACGCTCCTGTCCCTCTACGAGGCGTTCTGCCAGGGGGGCGGTGAGGTGACCACGTTCGTACCCGGGACCATGCAGCGTGATCCGGAGACGAACGGCTTCCGCGTGACCGACCGCAAGCCTCTGCGGATGAAGGAGCTTCCGCTCCCGAGCTTCGAGGAGATGTCTATCATGGCGTACGGGCGCCCGTACGACGATCCGAAGTACAACAACCTCCGGATCCTGCCCTTCCAGCTGTCGCGCGGCTGCACGGACAAGTGCTCGTTCTGCAGCGAGTGGGTCTTCTGGCGGACGTATCGCGTCGGGCCGGTAGAACGTTCGGTCGAGCAGCTGAAGGAGCTGAAGTCCCATTACAAGGCAGACGGGATCTGGTTCGCGGATTCGCTGCTCAACGGCAAGATGTCTCGGCTGGTCGAGTTCTCCGAGACGGCGATCAAGCGGAAGCTGGATGTCCTTTGGGGTGGATACATGCGGGCGGACATGACTCCCGATGTCGCGTCGCTCGTCTTCGAGTCGGGCTGCCGGAACGTGTTCCTCGGGATCGAGTCGATGTCGGACGAGACGCTGGAGCTGATGCGCAAGCGGCGGCACGAGGCGAACAACATCGAGGCGCTGCGCAACTTCCTAGAGACCGGTATGGTCGTTCAGGCAGGGCTCATCGCCGGCTTCCCCGGCGATACGCGGCATCGCTTCCTGCACACGGCCAGGGTCCTCCAGGAGATCCAGCAGGAGTTCGCCAACCTCAGCGTCAACACCGAGCCGTTCGCCGTGATGCCGGGGCAGCCGATCTTTCAGGATCTCGCGCGGTACGGCCTCCACCCGGCGCGATGGGCGCAAGACTACCTGGATATCGCGCCGAAGTACCGGAGCATCACCAGCGAGATCTACTGCACCGTCGACGGCCCCAATCAGGGGATCGAGCGCCTGGGGGAGTTCAGGATCGGGCGCTCGCTCGCGGAGGCCGAGATCGGGCTCAATTATGGAAGGAAAGAGCCGCTCGCGCCGTTCCGCTTCAACCTGGACCACCTTTACGGCGACTGCGCCCTGGGCACGCTCAAGTCGAGCGCGGCGATGACGTACGGCGCGATCCTGACGAAGCAGGATCAAGAGGAGCTCGACCAGGGGCACCTGCTCAGCACGGTGCAGGGGCAGAGCTCGATCCCGCTCCTCGAGCATCCGGTGTTCGCGGACCTCGTGGCGCGCATCGAGGCGGCGCACCTCGTGCGACCGCGGGCGACGACGCCCGGCATCTATGCAGGCAACTACGAGGGGAGCCTCTCGGAGAGCGCCGCGCTCACGCTGTCGCCGTTCGTGATCGCCCGCGTGCTCGAGGCGCGGGCGGTGCTTCTTGTCGTGAACTTCATCTCCGGTCGGCTGATGGTGCTCCCCGTCACGTCCGCGTGGCTCATCGAGCTCCTCTCGGGGGCACCCCGGTTCCTCGACGAGATCCGCGAGCGAGCCAGGGCGGAGAGCCCTCCGCAGGACGGCGAGGCGTGGATGAAGACGCTCGACGACCTGCGGGAGCAGGGATTCGTGGTCGTCAACGATCATCGGACGGATCGTCCGCCGGCTCCGTTCCGGCGGAGGACCTCGCTCCAGGTGATTCAACCGTCGCGTTGATCGAATTCATGTCGAGTTGATCCGTGGAAAAAGTCGAAGACGTCTACGAGCTCTCGGGAACACAGCGGGGCATCCTCTTCGAGTGTGCGTCCCGGCCCGAGCAGCGATCGCTCTACGTGGTGCAGCTGGTCGCGACGGTCGCCGCGGATCTGGACGTCGCCCGGCTCGAGGCCGCCTTCCGGGTCGTCCTCGCGCGCACGCCGGCCCTGAGGACCGCGTTCTTCTGGCAAGATCGAGATCGGCCGCTGCAGCTCGTGTTTCGCGAGTACCCGTTTGGCGTCGAGGTGCGGAGAGAGAGCACGGCCGACGCCGCGGGGTTCCGCGAGGCGGTACGGCGGTTTGCCGGCGAGGAGCGGCGGCGCGGCTTCGATCTCGCGCGTCCGCTCCTCCTGCGCGTCGCCGTCGTCCAGACCGAGCACGGGAGCGCGCTGGTGCTGACGATCCACCATCTCCTCCTCGACGGCTGGTCGATGGGGCACGTGCTGCGCGACGTGATCGCCGCCTACGAGCACGGCGCCGCGGCGCGCCTGCCGCGCCGGCCTCCCTATCGAGAGTTCATCCGCTGGCTGCAGAAGGCCAACGTCGCCGAGGCGAAGCTGTACTGGAACGCGCGCCTGCGGCGCGTCGGCAGCTCGCTGCTCGCTCCCACCTTCCCGCGGGCTCCGAGGGACTGGGTCGAGATCCCCGCCTCGGCCCGGTCGGTGGAGCTCGGTCCGGAGACGGCCCGTGCGCTCCGGGATGTCGCCCGGGATCTGCGCGTCACCCTCAACTCGCTGGTGGAGGTTGCGTGGGGGATCCTCCTCGCCCGGCACCTCGGGCGCAACGAGATCGTGTTCGGCACGGTCGGCTCGGGTCGACCGCCGGAGCTGCCCGACAGCGAGAGCATGATCGGGCTCTTCATCAACACGCTCCCGTGCCGTTTTTCGTCGCTCGAGAGCTCGACGGTGCGTGAGCTGATCCGACGTCACCAGGCGAGCCGCACGGCGGATCTGCATTACTCGTTCCTCTCGCTCTCCGACGCGCTCTCGGTTCACAACGGGGGCGCGCGGACGTTCGATACCCTCATCGCGTTCGAGAACTACCCGGCCGCGTCGACGATGAGCTCGATGTTCGGCGAGGTGAAGGTGACGGAGGCGAGCGTCGAGGAAGGGACGGAGTTTCCGTTCGAGATCCGCGTCCTGCCCGCCGAGGGGAACATCCACATCGACCTCCTCCTCGGCGCGGGTATCGAGGACGATCCGCTAGCCAGCGCGTGCGCGACCGAGGTGTTCCGCCAGTTCGGCGTGGTGCTGAGGGGCCTGCCGTCGTCGCTCGGCGCGCGGGTAGGGGAGCTCCTTGCCACCGTCGTCGCGGATAGCGAGGTCGTCCTCGGTGAGCGCGGCGGTAGCTCGAGCGCGGCCAGCGAGGCGGTCGCGATCGAGGGGTTCGGCGTGGTCGGGACGAGGGCCGGAACGGCGGACGCGTCGGACGCAGTCTTCATCCGGCTTCCGTCGAGCGGAGACCGACCGCGCATCGTCGGAAAGCGCGGAGCGGCGCTCCCGCTGGAGCTCGGCTCGCTCGCCCCGCGCACCACCGAGGACGGCGGCCCTTCCGCCGGCGCCGCGAGCGGTGCACCGCTGGCCAGATTCATCACCTCTTCTCTGCTCGAGGTGACGTTCGGATCGCGCTGGCTGCAGGTCGATGGCGTGTGGTGCTCGCTCGAGGACAGGGAGCGCGCGCTCATCGAGGCCTCCGGTCAGAAGGTCTGGCTATGGCGAGAATCGAGGCCGTCGCGCCTGATCTGCGTCCTCGATGGCTCGCGCGCGGAGGTCGATGGAAGGTCGGATGCACCGCTCGCTCCGGCGAAGGAAGACGCGCGTGACCGCATCCGGGCCCTCTTGCCGCGCGAGCTCGCCAAGGCCGCGCCGCTGTCGGTCTTCGAGTGGACCGGACCCGCTGCCCCGAGCGCGGACGAGCTCCGGCGGCGCTGGCTTTCGTCGCAGGGTGAGCTCGCCGTCGGCGGCCCTCGGCGGGAGCGAAGAGCCGATCTCGAATACCAGCTCGGCACGTTCTGGAGAGAGGTCCTCAAGGTTCCCGAGGTCACCGCGTCGAGCGACTTCTTCGCGCTCGGAGGACACTCCCTCTCCTCGATGCAGGTCGCGGCGCGCGCGCGTCGCGCCTGGGGCAACCAGCTCGCGATCGCGGAGTTCTTCCTGCGCCGGACGCTGCGCGAGCAAGCAGAGTACGTGGCCGAGACGCTCGCCACCACGAGGCGGGCGCTGCTTCCGCCCCTCGTGCCCCGTGCAGGGCGCCTCCGCGGCGAGGACTCGGGCCGGCTCTCCCTTGGACAGCTCGGGTTCTGGTACCAGGCGCAGCTCTTCCCCCGATCGGGGGTGCTGAACGTACCGGTCGTGCTCGAGGTGAGCGGGCCCCTCGATGAGCCGAGCGTCGTGCGGGCCCTGGAGCGGCTCATCGAGCGTCATCCCGCGCTCCGCACGCGCTTCGTGCAGCGCGGCGCGGAGGTCTTTCAGGAGGTGGTCGGCGAGGCGGAGCTCGCGATCGAGCGAATCGAAGGCCCTGTGGCCGAGCTCTGTGAGCGACCGTTCGACCTCGCCCGGGCGCCGCTCTTGCGTGCGGGCATCGCAGAGGACGCCGAGCGCACGCGGCTCGCGATCGTCCTCCACCACATCGTGGTCGACGGGTGGTCTCTCGGCATCCTCCTCTGGGAGTTCGCGGCGCTGTACAACGCTCTTGCGGCGGGGCGCTCCGTGGAGCTGCCGCGGCCCACGATCAGCCCGATCGACTACGCTCGATGGCAGCGCGAGCTGCTCGACTCGGAGCAGGCGCGCGTCCTGCGCGCGGCGTGGCGCGCCGAGCTCGCGGGCGCGCCCTCCTTCCTCGATCTGCCGGCCAGCTTCCCGCGCCCCGCCGTGTTCGGTCGCGCTGGCGAGACGCACGAGTTCGAGCTGGGGCAACAGACCGTGGCGCTGCTTCGCGAGCTCGTCACGAACCGGGGTTTCTCGGTGTTCCAGGTCCTGGTCTCGGCCTTCGCCGTGTTCCTGAGTCGAATCACGAATCAAACCGACATCGTGATCGGCACCCTTCTCGCGGGGAGGTCGACGCCCGAGCTCGAGAGGGCCGTCGGTCTCTTCCTGAACACGATCCCGCTCCGCCTCCGCGTGCCACGCAGCGCGACGTTCGCCGAGCTCCTCGAGGCCACGCGCGGCACCGTGATGCGGGCGCACGACCGGCAGGACTACCCGTTCGAGCAGCTCGTCCAGGACCTGCAGATCGAGCACGATCCCTCGCGAACACCCCTGTTCCAGGTGTTCTGCATCGTCCAGAACACACCGCTCGAAGGGGTGTCGCTGCGGACCGGAGGTGCGCCGCTCGCGGCGCCCGACGCGCAGCACAGCGCGGCGAGCGCTGTGGCGCCGGCGGTGCGGTTCGCCAACTTCGATCTGACGCTCAACGCGATCGAGCGGGAGAGCGGCCCCATCTCGTGCCGCTTCGAGTACAACGCGGAGATCTTCGACGCACCGACGATCGCCCGCTGGGCGGGCGTCTTCACCTCGCTCCTCGACAGGCTCCTCCAGGAGGCTCCCGAGGCCACCCGCCTGGACGGGGTGCCGACCGTGCCCGGCGCGCGGCGCGTCCTGTCGTCGCCCGAGCCAGGACCGACGCCCGAGGGACCTACCTTCATCGAGGCGTTCGAACGAGCGGTGCGCCACGGTCCATCCCGGATCGCTGCGACGGACAGCGGCACGTCGCTCAGTTATGCCGAGCTGGATCGAGCGTCGCTGCGGGTGGCGGAGTACTTGCGTGCGCGCGGCGTGCGCCACGAGGCACCCGTCGCGCTGGTCATGGATCGGTCCGTCGCCTTCCTCGTGTCGCTCGTGGCCATCCTGCGGAGCGGTGGCGCCTACGTACCTATCCTGCCGAACAGCCCCCGCGAGTACGCCCGGCTGATGCTCGAACAGGCCGGCTGTCGGCTGGTCGTCACGCGGGCAGCGCTCGCCGCCGAGCTGTCCGGGTGGGGGGTGCCGCTCGCGATTTACGAAGACGCCGCGTCACCGATCGAGCTCCGCGGACCATGCACCGCCACGGAGAGCGGCGCTGCGGACGACGTTCGCCGGGCGAGACCGACGCCCGACTGGCTCGCGTATATCTTGTTCACCTCCGGATCGACCGGCGTCCCCAAGGGCGCCATGGTGCACCACGGCGGGATGTTCAATCACCTCGCGGCCAAGTGCGAGAGCCTCATGCTCACCGAGGCCGACGTCGTGGCCCAGACCACGACGCAATCCTTCGACGTCGCCATCTGGCAGTTTCTGGCGCCTCTGTGCATCGGCGGGCGGGTCGCGATCTTCGAGGAGGAGTCAGCCTGGTATCCCGAGTCCTTCTTCGCACGTATCGCCGAGGACCGCCCGACCGTCATCGAGACGGTCCCGTCCCACCTGAGCGTGCTCACGCAGTGGGTGATGGATCGAGCCGAGCGCCCCGCGCTGGAGGGCGTGCGCTTCTTGATGGTGACGGGGGAGGCGTTCCCGACGCCCCTCGCGCGGGAGTGGCACCAGCTCTTCCCGCGGATCCCGCTCGTGAACGCCTATGGACCGACGGAGTGCTCCGACGATGTCACGCACGGGCTCGTGAGCGCCGGGCAGGCGCTGATCTGGCCGACCGTGCCGATAGGGAAAGCGCTCCGGGGCCAGCGCCTCTACGTCCTCGACGCCGATCTCGCGTTCGTGCCGGAGGGCGTCGTTGGCGAGCTGTACGTCGGCGGGTGCGGGGTGGGCCGAGGGTACGTGTCGGACCCGGTGAAGACCGCTGCTGCGTTCGTGCCCGACCCGTACAGCGAGGAGGCCGGCGCCCGGATGTACCGGACCGGCGATCTCGTGCGGGAGATCGGCGGAGGAGAGCTCCTGTTCGTGGGCCGCAACGACGAACAGGTGAAGATCCGCGGGGTGCGCATCGAGCTCGGCGAGGTGGAGAGCGCGCTGCTGCTCGTGCCTCACGTGAAGGCCGCGGCGGCGGTGGTGGTGGGCGACGGGCGCGAGAAGGAGCTCTGGGGCTTCTGCGTGACGAGCGACCCCGCGGCGTGGGACGTGTCCTCGGCGCGAGACGAGCTGCGAAAGCGGGTCCCGCTGCGGCTGCTGCCGAGCCGGCTGGTGCAGATCTCGGAGCTCCCGCTGACGCCCAACGGGAAGGTCGACCGGGCTTCGCTGCAGAAGCAGGCGCCTGCGCTTGTGGACGAGCCGCGCGCGCTCGAGCCTCCGCGCACCGAGCAGGAGCGCGAGGTGCTGAAGCTCTGGAGCGAGGTGCTGGGGACCGAGGCGAGCAGGCTGGGCGTCGAGGACGACTTCTTCGAGGCGGGGGGCAACTCGCTTCAGAGCCTGCGATTGCTGGGTCGTCTCCAGAAGACGTTCGGCGTGGAGCTGACGCTGCGGCAGTTTGCGGAGGGGGCGACGGTCCGAGCGGTGTCGAGGCGGCTCATGAGTGCAGCGAGCGGCGGCGGCGCCGCCGCGCGCGCGCTGCGCAAGGTCCCGCGGGGCCGACCCTGGGGGGCGAGCGGCGCAGTTCCGGTGCCGGAGCGATATCCGCTCTCGTACGCGCAGGAGCGGATGTGGTTCCTGAGCAAGCTCGAAGGAGGAGACGCGGCCTACAACGTCGCGCTGGTGCTGGACCTCGAGGGCCGGGTGGACGTGGATTGCCTGCGCGGAGCGCTGGACGACGTGATGGCGCGTCACACGGCGCTGCGGCTTCGTATCGTGGAGAGCGATGGGGAAGCCTACCAGCGCGAGGGGTCCGGAGCGCTCGTGCTCGAGCACGAGGTCGTGGGGGAGTCGGGCGCACGCGAGGTGGTGGAGCGCGAGCTGCGTCGAGGGTTCCGCGTGGGGGACGCGGAAGAGCCGCTGGTGCGGGCGACGCTGTTCGAGCGCCCGGGGCCGAAGTACACGCTGCTGTGGGTATTTCATCACGCGATCGTGGACGGCTGGTCGGTGGAGATCTTGGAGCGAGAGCTCGGGGAGGCGTACGCGAGCCGGCTGCGGGGAGGCCGCGCGAGCTGGGCGGAGCTGCCGTACGACTACATCGATTATGCGTTCTGGCAGCGCGAGCACCTGACGGAAGAGGTGATCGACCAGCACCTGTCGTACTGGCGTAACTACCTCGGTGGAGAGCTGCCGGTGCTGTCGCTGCCGGCAGACCGGCCGCGCAAGCCGGTCAAGAGCTTCGCGGGCGACACGTACGAGCAGGAGCTTGGGCCGGAGCTGAGCTCCGCGCTGAAGCAGTACGCGCAGCGGGCGCGTGTGACCCTGTTCGTGACGCTGCTCGGGGCCTACGGCTTGCTGCTCACGCGCCTCGGCGGTCAGCGCGAGGTGGTGGTCGGCACGCCGCACGCGGGGCGCACGCAGGCCGAGATGGAAGGCGTGGTGGGGTTGTTCGTGAACACGCTGGCTCATCGCGTGAGACCACACGGCGAGGAGACGTTCGACGACTACGTGAAGCGGCTGCAGGCCGCCGCGTTCGAGCTCGCCGAGCACCACGAGGTCCCCTTCGAGCGCGTCGTCGAGGCGCTGCGCGTCCGGCGCGACCCTTCGCACGATCCCGTCTTCCAGACGATGCTCGTGATCGAGGAAGCGTCGGACGAGGAAGTCGCGATACCGGACGCGCGGCTCACCTTGCTCTCCGCGCATCAGGGGGTCTCGAAGTTCGACCTGACCCTCACCGCGCGCGTGTCCTCCACGACGGGCATCGGCCTCCGGTGGGAGTATTGCACCGACCTGTTCGAGCGCGCGAGCATCGTACGTTTCGGTCAGCTCTTCCGCGACCTCCTGAGGCGATGCCTGGAGCAGGCTGGAAGCGGCGTCCTGCTGAAGAGCCTGCGGATGCTCGATGCCGACGCGGAGCGCGCCTACCTGCGTCGCGTCCTGTCGCCTGGTTCGAGCGTCCCTGCCGGCGCGTCGTGCGTCGATCTGCTTCGAAGGACGGCGCGGGAGTTTCCGGAGCGCTGCGCCATTCAGCATGGCTCCACGCAGGTCAGCTACCGCGCCTTCGAGCAGCGATCGGACGCGATCGCAGGAGCGCTCGTGCGCGCGGGGCTCCAGGCGGAGGACGCCGTCGCTGTCGTCCTCCCGCGCGGCGCCGAGCTCGCGCTGGCGCTGGTTAGCATTCTCAAGGCAGGCGGCGTCTACGTACCGATCGCGCTCGACTTGCCCCCCGAGCGCCGTCGCGCCCTGTGCGAGGCCGCGCGCGCGAGGTACGTCGTGACGAGCCGCGACATCGGGCTCGGAGGTGCGCCGGCTGCGCCCGAGCCGCAACGCGACGGATCCCGCGCGGCCGGCTCCGACGCCCGCGTCGTGTTCATCGAAGACGTGGGCGCGCCTTCCAGCTCGTTCTCCGTGCGTCCGGCGCATCGTGATCAGCTCGCGTACATCCTCTTCACGTCGGGCTCGACGGGCGCGCCGGCGGCCGTGGGGATCGCGCACGGGTCCCTCGCGACCCATCTCCTGAGCCTCCGGAGGGAGCTGCGCCTCGGCCCCGACTCGCGTGTGGCCCAGACGATGGCGGCCATGTCCGAGCCGTCGATCTTCCAGATCCTCGGCCCGCTCGTATGCGGAGGTACGAGCGTCATCGCGGATGACCCGGTGACGTGGACAGCGACGTCGTTGCTCCGATGGCTGGGGGAGAGCCGCGCCAGCGTCTGCCATCTTGCTTCGTCGCTCTTGCCGCTCCTCGCCGGAGCGTACGAGGAGCTCCAGCCTCGCCCCGACGTCTCCGAGCTGCGCTTCGTCCTCGCGGTCGGCGATGCGCTGCCGAGAGAGGCGGCGCGCCGCTGGTTCACGACCTTCCCGAAGACCACGCTCGTGCACGTCTATGGCCCGACGGAAGCCACGATTCACGTCGCCCATGCGCACGTGCGGAACGCGGATGACGTGATCTGGCCGACGGCACCGATCGGCAAGGCGCTTGGAGCGCAAAGGCTCTACGTGCTCGACGGCGACATGAACCTCGTGCCGGAGGGCGTCGCTGGCGAGCTGTACGTCGGGGGGCTCGGGGTGGACCGAGGGGATGCAGGGGGCGCAGCGGGCTCCGTCGCCGCGTTCGTGCCCGACCCGTACAGCGAGGAGGCCGGCGCCCGGATGTACCGGACCGGCGATCTCGTGCGGGAGATCGGCGGAGGAGAGCTCCTGTTCGTGGGCCGCAACGACGAGCAGATGACGGTCCATGGCATGCGCGTCGAGCTCGGCGAGGTGGAGAGCGCGCTGCTGCTCGTGCCTCACGTGAAGGCCGCGGCGGCGGTGGTGGTGGGCGACGGGCGCGAGAAGGAGCTCTGGGGCTTCTGCGTGACGAGCGACCCCGCGGCGTGGGACGTGTCCTCGGCGCGAGACGAGCTGCGAAGGCGGGTCCCGCTGCGGCTGCTGCCGAGCCGGCTGGTGCAGATCTCGGAGCTCCCGCTGACGCCCAACGGGAAGGTCGACCGGGCTTCGCTGCAGAAGCAGGCGCCTGAGCTCGTGGACGAGCCGCGCGCGCTCGAGCCTCCGCGCACCGAGCAGGAGCGCGAGGTGCTGAAGCTCTGGAGCGAGGTGCTGGGGACCGAGGCGAGCAGGCTGGGCGTCGAGGACGACTTCTTCGAGGCGGGAGGCAACTCGCTTCAGAGCCTGCGATTGCTGGGTCGTCTCCAGAAGACGTTCGGCGTGGAGCTGACGCTGCGGCAGTTTGCGGAGGGGGCGACGGTCCGAGCGGTGTCGAGGCGGCTCATGAGTGCAGCGAGCGGCGGCGGCGGCGGCGCCGCGCGCGCGCTGCGCAAGGTCCCGCGGGACCGACCCTGGGGGGCGAGCGGCGCAGTTCCGGTGCCGGAGCGATATCCGCTCTCGTACGCGCAGGAGCGGATGTGGTTCCTGAGCAAGCTCGAAGGAGGAGACGCGGCCTACAACGTCGCGCTGGTGCTGGACCTCGAGGGCCGGGTGGACGTGGATTGCCTGCGCGGAGCGCTGGACGACGTGATGGCGCGTCACACGGCGCTGCGGCTTCGTATCGTGGAGAGCGATGGGGAAGCCTACCAGCGCGAGGGGTCCGGAGCGCTCGTGCTCGCGCACGAGGTCGTGGGGGAGTCGGGCGCACGCGAGGTGGTGGAGCGCGAGCTGCGTCGAGGGTTCCGCGTGGGGGATGCGGAAGAGCCGCTGGTGCGGGCGACGCTGTTCGAGCGCCCGGGGCCGAAGTACACGCTGCTGTGGGTATTTCATCACGCGATCGTGGACGGCTGGTCGGTGGAGATCTTGGAGCGAGAGCTCGGGGAGGCGTACGCGAGCCGGCTGCGGGGAGGCCGCGCGAGCTGGGCGGAGCTGCCGTACGACTACATCGATTATGCGTTCTGGCAGCGCGAGCGCCTGACGGAAGAGGTGATCGACCAGCACCTGTCGTACTGGCGTAACTACCTCGGTGGAGAGCTGCCGGTGCTGTCGCTGCCGGCAGACCGGCCGCGCAAGCCGGTCAAGAGCTTCGCGGGCGACACGTACGAGCAGGAGCTTGGGCCGGAGCTGAGCTCCGCGCTGAAGCAGTACGCGCAGCGGGCGCGTGTGACCCTGTTCGTGACGCTGCTCGGGGCCTACGGCTTGCTGCTCACGCGCCTCGGCGGTCAGCGCGAGGTGGTGGTCGGCACGCCGCACGCGGGGCGCACGCAGGCCGAGATGGAAGGCGTGGTGGGGTTGTTCGTGAACACGCTGGCTCATCGCGTGAGACCACACGGCGAGGAGACGTTCGACGACTACGTAAAGCGGCTGCAGGCCGCCGCGTTCGAGCTCGCCGAGCATCACGAGGTCCCCTTCGAGCGTGTCGTCGAGGCGCTGCGCGTCCAGCGCGACCCTTCGCACGATCCCGTCTTCCAGACGATGCTCGTGATCGAGGAGACCTTGCGGGACAGACGCTCCCAGGACGTGCTCGGCCTGCGGGAGCTCTCTCTCTCGCCCGCCCCGGCGCGCCACGGCACGTCGAAGTTCGACCTTTCGCTCAATGTGCGGATGGCTGAGAGCGGGATCCATGTCGAGTGGGAGTACGCCACCGACATGTTCGGCGAGGGCACCATCGTCAGGTTCGCTCGCCTCTTCAGAGAGCTCCTGCACCAGGTGACGACGCGCTCGGACGTGCGTCTGGGCGAGCTGTCGCTCCCCGGCGCAGAGGAGCTCCGTCGGTCTCGCCGGCAGGTCGATCTGCGCGGTTATCGCGTCGATCTCGGTGCGATCGAGGCTGCTGTCGCCGCGCACCCCGGGGTCCGAGAGGCGGCCGTCGTCGCGGTCCCCGGTCCGGCGGAGGCGCGCCTCGTCGCCCACCTGGTGACGCGCGGTGATCCCCCTTCGGCCGCCGAGCTTCGCGCCTTTCTAGGAGAAAAGCTCCCTGCGTACATGTTGCCCGCCTCGTTCCGGATCGCCTCGGAGCTCCCACGCCTGGCGAGCGGCGAGAGCGATCTACAGGCGCTGATCGCGCTCGGCGATCCGGGTGGGACCGAGGAATCGCAGCGCGTGTCCCGGATCGCCCCGCGCGATGAGATTGAGCGACTGCTCGTGCGTACCTGGGAGGATGTCCTCGGTGTTCGCCCCATCGGGGTGAACCAGAGTTTCTTCGAGCTCGGGGGCCACTCTCTGGGCGCCATGCAGCTGATGTCGCGAATCGAAAAGGCCGTGGGCCACGCGCTGCCTCGCTCGATCCAGTTCCTCCTCCTACGGTCTGGCACGATCGAGCATCTGGCTGCCGCGATCCACGAGCACCTTGGCCGACTGGCCGCTCCCGATCTGGCCTCCGAGCTCGCGCAGCAGTTCGAGATGCGCGGAGCACGTCCGAGGGATACGTCGGGCGCTGCGAGCGGCGCACCTCCGGTGGGTCGTCCGCGGTTCCTCGTGCGGCTGAGCGCCGAGGGCGACGCGACGCCTCTCTTCCTGGTCCATCCGGTCGGCGGCAGCGTCTTTTGCTACCGCGACCTCGCCGCGGAGCTCACGGGGTTTGCGGTGCACGCATTGCAAGCCTCGGGCTTCGATGCCAGCGAAGAGATCCTGACCGACGTCCCGTCGATGGCGCGCGCTTACCTGAAGGAGATCCGGGCGGTTCAGCCCTCCGGGCCATACCTGCTCGGGGGCTGGTCGTTCGGGAGCCTCGTGGCATTCGAGATGGCTCGCATCCTCCAAGCCGACCAGGAGGACGCGACCGTTCTGGTGATCGACGGTGACTTCGAGAACAACATGCTCCCGTCGTTCGACGACGACCTCCTGGGGAGCCTTCCGGGCGCCGCCACGCTCGACGCGGAGCTCCGTGCGTCGCTCGAGAAGATCTTCGATGCCAACGGCCGCGCGCTCGTGCAGTACCATCCCGGAACATCGTCCGAGATCCCGCTGCACCTTTTCCTCTCGGAGAGGACGCACTGGCGAGGCATCGATGCCGTGGAGGCGTCATGGCGCGGCGTCGGGTCGGTCAAGAGTCGGACGACCTTCCCCACCGATCATTATGGGCTCCTCAGGCCGCCCATCCTCGGTGATCTCGCACGAACGATCCGGGCGCGGCTCCGATGAAGAGGGGCAGCGGGTCTGGCCCGAGCGGGACGGGCGCACCTTGACACATTGGAAAGGAGTTTGTGATGACCACTTTGAAGGATTGGCCCGTGATCGCGGGCCAGATAGAGCGACGACCGGTCTTGTCGTCGCATGTGGAGTTCGCGGAGCAGTACGGCAACTTGCGCGCTGGGCGCCCCGTCGTCCTGACGGGTGTCCCCATCCCGCCTACATGCGCCGAGCGCCTCACCGACGAGGGGCTCCGTCGATCCCTGGGCGACGTCATGTTGCCGGTCATGGTGGCGGCCGACGGTCAGTTCGCCACGGGAAAGGGGCCGTGGGATCCCTCGAAGTTCCGGATCCTCGAGATGACGTTTTCCGAGTATCTCGATCGGCTCCACGGGCGGCGCTCCGATCCCATCCTCGCCAAGGGGGAGCGTTGTTACATCTACCAGTGCCCTCCGGATCGGCTCGGCCCGCTCCTCGAGGACCTGCCCACGTCGCCCTTGATTCCCCCGGAGGCGTGCGTGGTCAACCGGTACGCCTGGATCGGCGAGGGCACCATCACGGTGGCTCATTACGACACGGAAGAGAACTTTCTCCTCCAGCTGCGCGGCAAGAAGAGGGTCCTCCTTTTTTCGCCTGCGGACCACGATTACCTCTACTTCAATCGAAACGGGACTGTGCACGACCGGCACACGCGCGTGGATTTCACGAAGGTGGATGAGCAGCAATTCCCGAACTTCCGCAAGGCGCGGGCCTACGAGACCATCCTCGAGCCTGGGGACATGTTGTACATCCCGGTGTGCTGGCTTCATCACATCGAGACGGTCACGTTCGGCGTGTCTGTCAACACGTGGTGGATGACTCCGGACCTGCTCAAGATTCACCATGCGTTCGACACCCTGTGCGGCGAGATCGACGCGGGTGTGCGTCCCGCGGTGCAGCGCATGTGTCTGCAGGTGATGCAGGACAGGATCCTGAATCCCATCAATCCGTAGTGTGTGCCATGGGTGGGGAGGCGGTCGTCGTCGTCGACGACGGCGCGGTGGCGAGCGAGGGCGTCGCTCAGCCCGTCGATGTGAGAGCTTCCCTCTCGATCCCAGGCTGACCGAGCAGCAAGCCGAGCAGCGCAAGGAGCTCGCCGCCGAGCTGGCCGCGCGGCTGCGCGCCTCGCGCAACGTCACGCGCGACGCGAGGGTCGCCTTGCTGGAGCGTGCTGCGGCACGCGAGGGCAGGGCGCTCCGCGACGTCATCGCGGCGGTCGACGTCATCTGCAAGGGCGGCGCGCAAGCGAAGGTAGTCCCCGGCGCGGGCTCGGCGCCGAAGCAGGTCACCCTCCAGCAGTTCGGCGAGCTCTGGCCCTCGGGCGAGCTCGCTGTGCAGCTCGGGGAGGGGGGCGGGCGGCTGTTGTGGCGGGCGACGTCGAGACCGCGCGCCGTCCTGGCTTCGGAGCAGAAAGCGCACGGGGCGTCCGGCTACGCCCTCGTCCTATTGACTCGCAACCTCCACCGCGCTCTCCTTGCTCTGTAAGGCCGCGTACTCGGTGGGGTCATGGATACGACGCACATGGACAGGTTCTTCCTCTCTCTCCCACAGGCGTGCCTTGTGGTGCACCTCGACGGACAGGTGATCGCCGGTAATCCTGCGTGGGAGCGGGTGCTCGGCGGCGCGAGCGGCGATGCTCGCGTCTCGTCGCTCGATGCCGTCCTGCACCCGGAAGATCGCCCGCGGTTCCGCGAGGCGCTCCAGCAACTCGCCGCGGGGCAGGAGGCGGTTGTGTTCGACGCGCGGGTCGTCCGTCCGGGGAGGGCGGACGTGTGGCTCGAGTGGAGCGCCGTTTCGTTCCCGGAGGAGCAGAAGGTCCGCCTGGTCGCGCACGACGCCACCGCGCGCCGCACGGCCGAGCTGGCTGCCCGCGAGAGCGCGCGATCCGTGGAGGCGCTCCTCAACAACCTGCCGGGGTTCGTCTACCGCTGCATCAACGACGCGGACTGGACGACGAGCTACGCGAGCGCGGGCTTCCAGACGCTCACCGGCCACTCGCCGGAGGACCTGCTCAGCAAGCGCGTCACATTCTCCGCGCTCATCCACCCCGAGGATCGCCAGCATGTCTGGGACGAGGTCCAGGCGGCCCTCGACACGAGGACGCCGTTCCTCATCGACTACCGCATCGTCAACGCTTCCGGGGAGGTGCTGCACGTCTCCGAGCGCGGCCGCGGGGTGTACGACGACGCCGGCCAGGTGCTCGCGCTCGAGGGCTTCATGATGGACGTCACCGAGCGCGTGCTCACCGAGGAGAACCTGCGCGAGAAGACCCGCATCATCGACGAGCAACAGCAGGAAATCCGCAATCTCTCGCTCCCCATCATCGAGGTCTGGGATGGGGTGGTCACCTTGCCGATCGTCGGTACCCTCGACGAGCACCGCGCTGCCCAGCTCACCGAGGGGCTGCTCCAGACGGTCGTGCAGCGGCAGAGCCGCCACGTGATCCTCGATCTGACCGCGGTCGGCTCCACGGACGCCACCATCGCTCATCACCTCGCGCGCATCCTGCGGGCGGTGGAGCTGCTCGGCGCGCGCGGCATTCTCGTGGGCATCCAGCCGGGTCTGGCGCAAAGCTTCGTCGAGCTCAATACGAACCTCTCCTCGGTGGTGACGTTGCCCAACCTGCGGACCGCGCTGCTCGCGTGCATGCAGGGGGCCACCCCGCGCGCCCGCCGCTCGGACAGCAAGCCGGCGAGCTCGGACCGCGTTCGCCGATAGCGCGCGTCCCGGCCGCCTCCTGAGGTGCCGCGGGCTGCGGCAGCCGCCGCGTCGAGGTGCTCCTCCATTCCATGGTTTGCGGACGGCAACGTGGATTGCCTGAGCGCCTGCGCCGGAGGATGCCTTTGTTCAGTCGGACCGAGCGTCTGCTGACATGGTGCGCGACACGCAACACGCGACCACGGCGGTCCGTACATCTCTTTTGTATTTCTACACCATCGATTCTTGACTCGGCTCACCGCTGCGAGCGAGGATGCGTTGTCCGTGCATGCGGCAGGCTGCGCGCGCACGAGGGTGGGAGGGCCATTTTCAATGATACGAACAGATTATCAGCCGGGCGCCGGCGCCCGGCTCCTCGCAACGTCGCATGTCGGCGCCGGCGCGGTCGTGTGTGCTCTGTCCGACTACACGGTGCTGAAGAGGCCCACGCGCACGAGCATTCAAGCGGGTCGTGACAGGCACTTCGAGGTGCCCAGCGTGGCCTCTTTGAACCACTCCTGCGCGCCGAACCTCGTCGTCGACGTCGAATCGCTGGAGTGCCGAGCAACCCGGCGCGTGGTTCCGGGCGAAGAGCTCTCTTTCTTCTATCCCAGCACCGAGTGGGAGATGAGCGAGCCTTTCGCCTGCCGCTGCGGGGCGCCGGCGTGCATCCGGTTCGTGGCAGGCGCCAAGTTCCTCCCGCCCGAGATCCTCGGGCGCTATGTCATCAATGTTCACATCAGGCAGATGATGAGCGAGTGGCTCGCACACGCCGTGGGAGGCAGTCATGCCGCGCATGCAAGGTGAGAGCGTCACGACCATCGAGCGCAGGGAGATCGCGGACGCCCTGGCCCGGAATGTCTCGCTCGATGCGCTGAGGCAGCACCTGGAGGGCGCGGCCGCGGGCGAGGACCTGCTGCGGGTGGTGGCGCGTTTCGTTCACTACGCCTCCGTCTTCGGGGGGAGTCAGGCGAGCCTGGCCGGCGAGCTCTCGGTCCGGCAGGATCTCTTCCGCCTCCCCGGGGAGCCCGCGGCGGTCGCGGACAACGGCGTGGAGGTCGCGGCGAGCATCTTCTTCGGCGCCATCGACGAGTTCGGGGATCGCGAGATGCGCCGCACGCATCGAGCGCTGGGGCAGGCCATGCTGAAGGCGCTCACGCGCTACCTGGGGGTCAGCTACGAGAGGCTCGACGAGATCGTCCTCGGGCACCGGCCCACCCGGGAGATCGTCGCCAGGGTCCTCGCGGGGTACGGCGTCAACCAGGTGAAGGACGAGGCGAAGCTGTTCCGGGCCTTCGGTTTTCATCTCGGCACCGAGCTCCTGGCCGACGAGGAGTTCGCCATCTTCGACCGCTTCTTCCAGACGCGGCGCCCCGACATCGTCGAGCACCTCCAGAGTACCGAGATGGACGTTGGCGGCGTCATGTATCCAGCCTATTACTGGGTCAAGCGCCACACGGTGGCCGACGCGGAGCATTTCGAGGCCGCGATCGACGGCGCGAATCGAGCGCTCCGCCACTACGCTGGCGGGGCGGCCCGGGAGACCGTCAAGCGCTGGCTTCTCGAGGGAGTCCGCGAGATCGCCCTCGTCGAGCTCGACTTCCTGCGTTGGGTCACCGTCGAGACCTGACGGCGCGCTTGCGCGCCTCACGCAACATCACGCGCGACGCGATCGTCGCCTTGCTGGAGCGTGCTGCGGTACACGAGGGCAGGGCGCTCCGCGACGTCATCGCGGCGGTCGACGTCCTCTGCAAGGGCGGCGCGCAAGCGAAGGGTTGCCTGCAGTGCGCATCGTGGGGAGCCGGGTCCGCAATCCGTCACACGGCCCGAGGTCGACCCACGCGGCCGGGCATCAGAAGGTCGGGCTGCTGGACGGGTGCTGTGCGTCGACCGGACGGTTGGCGGACAGCCGGAGGGGACGGTGAGAGCCGATGCGGCCTTGAACGCGAGGGCATCGCCGCACCTGCCATGTCCAGCGGTTATGACGAGTAACTCCTGATAAACCACCGGGATTCCATGCTCGTTGTCCTCGGCGCGGCCGCCGCGGCCCAGGCGTCGCGGGCGTTGACATAAAGAGGTCCTCGGTCGAGGATGGATGGTTGCTGAAACGCCGTCGCTGTACTTTTCACGGAGAACGGAAGAATGAAGACGAACCTGCTCCGACGTCGCTTTCTCTCCCTCCTGCCGGCCGCCGGAGCGAGCCTATGGCTACCCGGGTGCGAAGAGGAGACCGGACAGGCTCCGGTCGGCACCCCTGCGAAGGTGCTCGTCCTGGGCGGCGGGCTCGCCGGGCTCACGGCCGCGTACGAGCTCATGAAAAAGGGGATCGAGGTGAAGCTCCTCGAGGCGCAGGCGGAGGTCGGCGGGAGGGTGCGCACGCTCCGGCGGGGCTTTGACGGGGGTCAATACGCCGAGCTCGGCGCGGTGCGCATCCCCAACGTACACAACCACACCCTCGGTTATGCCGTAGAGCTCGGCCTCGAGCTCATCGAGTTCACGCCTGGCGAGCCTCTCTACTACCTGAAGGGCAAACGATTCAAGCACGTCGAGGGGGCGCCCTGGCCGCTCGATGTCACGCCAGCAGAGCAGGCGAAGGGCCTTGGTGCGATGTTTGATTACGCCGGTCCCGCGCTCGGCGAGATCGGCAGCATCGCGGACGGGACGTTCCCCACCGCTGCTGCGCTGATGAAATACGACCCCATCACGATGACGGAGCTCTTCACCCAGGCCGGCGCGACGGAGGACTGGCTCCGGCTCATGAGGGCGGACGGCGGCACGATAGGCGATCGCATCAGCGCGCTGGCGGCGCTCGGGGAGTTCAGCCTGCTCGGGGGCTGGAACAAGACCTCCGCGATCCGGGGCGGCAACGACCAGATCCCGGCGGGGCTGGCCCTGAAGCTCGGCGATCGGGTGCTGCTCGAGCGGGTGGTGAAGCGGATCGAGCACAGCAGCGCGGGGGTCAAGGTCTATGCGGATCACAAGGGGAGCTCGGAGTCCTTCGAGGCCACCCACCTGGTCATCGCCATCCCGTTCACTCTGCTCCGGAAGGTCGAGATCGTGCCGGAGTTCCCGGCCGACAAGATGCGGGCGATCCGCGAGATGGGGCTCCTCAACGCCGCGCGCGCGTACGTGCAGACCGGCACCCGCTTCTGGGAGGCGGAGGGGCTCGGCGGGCTGAACATGGTCAAGACCGACACGGGGGTTGAGCGGGTATGGGACTTCAGCAACATCCAGGACGGGCCGACCGGGATGCTGATGGCGTACCTCCAGGGCGACAACGCCGACGCGTTCGCCGCTCTCCCGGCAGATCAGCGCCGCGGCGAGCTCCTCGGGTGGATTGAGCCGATCTTCCCCGAGATCAAGGCCGAGACGGCGGCCTTCCACGAGCACGTCTGGGCGGAGGACCCGTGGGCAGGCGGGGGATGGACTGCCCTCCCACCGGACCAGTTCTGGGCCTTCGCCGTGAGCCGGCGGGTCGAGGGGCGCGTCCACTTCGCAGGCGAGCACACCTCGCACGAATTTGGCTGGATGCAGGGCGCCATCGAATCAGGCAAGCGCGCGGTGGCCGAGATCGCCGGAGCGTAGAGGCGGCGAGCCCTCAGGACCACTGCGCGCCGGATTGCGGGCCCAACGCCGGCGGGCGGATCGGCGGGCGCCGGTGCGCAAAGGGAACCTCCTCGGCGGAAGGACGAGGCCGGACCGAGCGGCCGGGGCGCAACGCCGTCGCTGGCGCAGGGAGGGACGGTCGCCTGCGCCTCGCCGAGCAACCCGTCCCCGGTAGCTCACGACGGTGAGGCGCGGCGCCGTCACCCGCCGAGCCGCGCCCGACCCCCGGCCCGGTACGCATCGACCCAGCCCCACAGCGTCGCCAGCGAGACGCCGGCGCGCGCCGCGATCGCGCGCGGCGTCTCGTCCCCGCCGAAGAGCGCGTCCACCGCCGCCACCTTGACGCCCATCGGAACATCCTCCGCGCGGCTCGGCTGCGCGAGCTCAGGAGCGGCTGCCGGCGTCGGCACCACGGCGCCAGGCGAGGGGACGAGAGCGCCCGAACGGTCCGGCGCCGGCCCGCGGAAGGCGTTCTGCTGGAGCGGCAGCCGCGCCGCTGGATCGCCGAGCAGCACATAGCCACGGAGGTCGTTGCGCAGCATCCACAGGTGCGCTCGATCGATGCGATCCGTGGGATCTGGCCTCCCTTCAACGCGGGCGCTCGCCGCGAGCTGATAGCTCGCCATCAGGGCGTCGTTCGCCTCGCCATAGGACTGGAGCAGCGTCCCCAGGGCGACGCCCGCGCGGCTGCCGCGTACCATCTGGGTCTGGGCCCGCGCTGGGCGGCCTCGCCCGGGAGCCCCTCGTCGAGGACGGGCCGGTGCTCCTCGGCGTCGGCGAGCAAGAGGTCCAGTTGGTTGTCGTCGCGGGGAGCGTCCATGGATGCCTCCGTCGGAAGCAGGGCGCCTCACGCCGCAGGCAGAGCCCTGCGGCCCGCGCGGCGCCCCGCCGGCCACGTCACTTCACGCCGAACGCGGCGCGCCCGGCTGCCTTGTAGATCTCCTTGAGCTCACTCAGCTTCGCTGGCTCGATGTCGTGCTCTCTGGCCACGGCCCTGAGCGGGCTGCCGGCGAGGAGCTTTCCTATGGCCCTCTCCAGGTCGTCCATATCCATGTCGGGCGGCAGCTTCGGCGCACCCTTCATCTGCTCCTCCGCCGCCAAGTCCAGCGCCGCGCGCTTCAACGGGGCCTGCGACCCGACCTCGTGCACCCTGGGCTCGGCCTTGCTCGCCGCGCCCCTCTTCAGGCGCCTGCGCGCTGCCGGGAGCCGCACCGCCGGGTCGCCGAGCAAGATGTAGCCCGAGAGATCCTGCCGGAGCATCCACAGGTGACCGAGCCGCGCCAGGTCCGGCGCGTGCGCGGCCCCCTGCCTGTCCGCCTGGTCGTAAAGACTGGTGAGCTCGACGTTCGTGAGGAGGGACGCCTTCAGGAGCTCCCGGAACGAGCTCCCCACCCGGCTCGTCTCCAGCGCCGTGCGGACCACATCCACGAACTTCGAGGGACGCGACACCGCCCTCCCTGTATCCCTCTCTTCGAAGCTGTAGGTCCAGGCCAGATCGATGTGCCCCATCACGGCGAGCGGCCCGTTCGGGTTGGCCAGCACCGCCTGCGGGAGGCGTGCGATGAACGGCCTCTGGCCGCTCTGGGGGAGCCCCGCGAGCACCGATTGCGCTTGACCCCAGAACTGTCCGCTCTGCTTGAGGCGCTCGAGCCAGTGCCGGTATGCGCTGACGTCCGGCGTCCCGGCGCCGTAACACGCCAGCATGAACCAGATCCCGCCCGGCAAGAACGCATCGCTGCCGACGTCGCCGCCGCTCAGCTTGTCGCGCCCGAAGCTCATCGCCCCCTGCCGGTCGCGCTGGTCGCCCTCGGTCTTCCACCCGCCGCGCGGCGCGCCGGCGCCGTGGCTGATGCTGAACAGCACTGTGGGCTCCGGGCGCTTCACGACCTCCAGGAACTCGTCCGGAGAGGGCGCGCTCCGGTCTCCGAGATCGGCCACGTCGAGGCTGTACCTCGCGAGCTGCGCGGTCGCCGGCTGGGTCAGCGCCCTGTAGCCCATCGTCGTCGCGGCGGTGCCGTCGTGCACGGTGAAGAACTTCGCGCTGCCGGCGATTTCGGCGCGTGCCTTTTCCCAGCGGAGCACCTTGTCGACGTAGGCCTCGTACTCGTGCTCTTCCCGGAAGCACAGCCGTCCGACGAAGCCGTCGGTCGCCTGATGTTGCTGGAGGGCGAGCGGCACCTCGTGGAGATCGCCGAGGATGAGCTGGTAACGCGGCAGATCGCGCGTGAGCTCCACGCTGGCGTCGAAGTGCTGCTTGCGCCAGCGGGCCGCTTCCTCCGGCGTCATCGCCGAGGGCACGCGGAAGATCATCACCTCATGGCCGCCCTGCGCCTCCCGCCGGGCGTCGATGAGCGGCTGGATCAACGCGATGAGCCGGTCCCCCGCGGCGCCGTCGGGCGCGATCACCCCCCAGCGCTGCTCCTCCAGATCGTCTGGATCGCCCGTCTCTTCCCAGAAATTCTCGAGATCGTTGCGCTTCGCGCCGGCCCCGTCCTGCTGCGCCGCCGCGTCGCTGGAGAGGCCGTCCTTCAGGACGGGCTCCCTGTCGTCGTAGGGAGTCAGGAGGAGCTGAAGATCATTCGGTGTCTGCATGGCGCTGCCTTCCCTTCAACTGCATGCTTGCTGGACCAGCCACGGTACCCGCCCGATGCCTCGGAACGGCCACCTGCCGCTGGAGAGCGACTTCGGGATGAAGTCCCACCCATGGGACTCCACATCGTCCGGTTCGATCATGGGTCAGGACGCCGCCGGGACGCGGGCCTCACCCAGCGTGCGAAGGCCCGAGGCGCGACCCCATTCGAGCAGCGAGACGGCTGCGCCCCCGCCCGGCGCTTCGTCGATGCTGAGCGCGGTGAACCGGCTGATCATCCGGGCGAGCTTCTGGCGCTCGGGGGAGAGGCGGGGGTTGTTCTTCACCTCGGCGAGGAACTCCGCCCAGACGTCGTCGCCTGCGTCGAACGGCGGGAGCTGCATCAGCCAGATCCATGTGCCGGTGTTGGCGAAGAGGAGGCCGTCCTGGTGCTTCCACCGCGCCGCGTGGGTGTGGCCGAGGATCACCGCGCTCGCGCCGAACTTGGCGGCGAGGCGCTTGGCCTCTTTCCACTCGGCCTCGTCGGGCTCGAGCTCGAAGTACGTGTCGCCCGTCTTGCCGCTGAGCTTGCGCTGGAGCCTCGCGTAGAGCTTGAGCCCGGCCCGGCCGAGCTTGAGCCGCGCCCGGCCGAGCACGCCGTCGTCGTCCTCGTCGGAGAAGGCGGCCGCCCCGTCCCCGAGCAGCGCCTCCATGGCCTCCTGCTCCTCCGAGGTGAGGCCGGCGTCCGCGACCCGGGCGGCGAGGCCGAGGTCCTCCTGCTCGGCGAAGGCGGCAGGCCCGCTCATCTTCCGGAAGAGCTGCCAGCAGAGGCTCGCCGAGGAGCGCTGGAACAAGAGCTTCATCGCGGTCGGCGCGACGGCGAGCGCGGTGAGGGTGCCGCCCTGGAAATCGGGCTTGAGCAGGTTGGCGAAGTGGAGGCCGAACTCGCGGGTGAGCGGGTTCAGGTACTGCTTCACGAGGATCGAGCCGGGCGCGTAGGAGAACGAGGCCCGCTGCGCGGCCCCCGCGCTCGAGAGCCCCTTGTAATGGACGATGTTCCAGGGGTCGTTGTGCTCGCCGTGGGTCACGAGGATCCTGGCCCCGCCCACGTCGAGCACGTCCGGGGCCTCTCCGAGCTGGAACGAGAGGCGCGCGGCGACGGCGGGCGGCTGGCCGAGGGCCGAGCGAAAGACGTCCTGGACCTCGGGCAACGCGAGCTCCACGTCGTGGTTGCCGAGGCGGAACACCACTTCGCCGCCGGCCGCGAGGACGCGGCCGAACGCGGCGAATACAGCCTTCGTGGCGCGGCTCTCCGCGCAGGCCCTGGCCTGCGCGACGGCGCGGGCGACGTCGAGCTCGAGCTCGTCCTCGTTCATGAGGAAATCGACCCCATCGCCGTTCACGAGGACACGGGTCGGCGGCGAGGTGAACCTGTCGAGGAGCGCGGGGAGCTCTTGCTCTCCTGCGAAGACGTCGTAGTCACCGCCGTTGCCGAGGTGCAGATCGCTGATGATCAGGGTTCGCATGAGCGGGCTCCTAAAGGGGGCGGGGCTTCTGAGTTCGATTCCCTGGAGATGAATACTAGGAACACAGATGTACTGGCTATCGATTTCGTCGCCGCCGTGGCCGGCGTGCCAAGCCGCGGGGCGAGTGGGATTCCGACTGTGAGGACGGAACGTTCCTGGCGCGCAGGGCAGCGCAGCATCTGGGGCCAAGTGTGAGGTTGTCATGGGGCATCGAATGAGCGCGGGCCGGGTGCTCACCGTCGAGACCGCGCCCGAGAACTACCGATGAATCCAGCTCGGGTGTGGCGGACGATCGTGCCGTTGCCGCCGACGGTGAACGAGGTGCCTGCATGGTCGCAGATAGCCATCGAATGAGTTGACATTTTAGAGTTGATCTTCAGTCAGAAGATGCCGTCGTCGTGCAGGATCGTGCCAGCATCACCGACGGCGGAGACATCGTCCGGACCGCATGGCGATGCTCACCAGGGATAGCGATCGCCGTCCGACGAGTCCGCCCACTTGTAACAACCTCCACCCGATTGGCCGAGGCCGCCATCGCAGGAGTCGAGCGCATAGCAATCGTCGACGGACCCCGCCCAGCTTGCAGGGACCCAGCAGTAGTTGCCCGAGGTGTTCTCCATCCAATAACAGCCGGTCCCCGTGTACGGCGCGCAGGTTGCCGGCTCCTCGCATCCGCCATCGGAGCCTGAGTCGTGCGGTCGCGTCTCCACAGGCCCTCTGGTCGCGTCTATGGCGGAAGAACCTGGCTCGGAGCCGATGCAAGCAACAAGGGTCGACAACGCGAGCAGGCTGCAGGGAGCAAGGATCCGGATTACGATGGTCCTCATGACGTTCCTCCATCCTGTGGGAATATCCACTCACCAACCGTCGGCGACGGTGCGGACCACGCTATCAGGCGATGCCCATTCGAGTACACGCCCCACGTTGCATGCAGAGCCACTGTTCGCCGAATAGCGCGATCCGGCTCTGGTCGAGCAAGCTTGGCAAGTCCCGTGCCAAGCTGGGACCGGCGTTCGCCGAGATCGACGCAGGTGACCACACATCTCCGAAGGCTCGTCTTATGAAAAGGTCAGTTGATGATCGGGATGAACGATCGATGATGGCGCGGGTGGGGCGCCGTAACGGTTACAGTAACTTGTGACATCCTGTTGCTGTGCGGGATGCTGGCCACGTCGAAGGATGTGGTGCGCTTAGGGCGTACAAACCGGGACTGCCTCCTGCCGGGCGCCCTCGCTCGCTGCCCGTGCGTCGGCCAACGGTGGCGCTCTACACCTCGGCGCGCAGCGGGCCGACCCGGAAGCCGTGATCGAGCAAGCGCGGCGACCGCGCAGGCGGTCGCGGAGCCTCCCGAGGTAATCCTCGCGCAGCGACAGGACCACGCGGCGGTGCGCAGGGGCAGCTCTACGAGCGCGTGCAGGCACTCGAAGAGCAGCGGCTCGGTCTAGATGCAATGCCGGTCAGTTAGGGGAAAAGTCGGACGATTTCGCAATGTTACGTGCGCCATAGCCCGGCGACGCGCGGCACAGCTTCACGTGTTCCTGGCGCGGCGGGCGTGTGCGCGTCCGTAGCCGCAGCCATGGGTACCGCGGGCAAGCGTCGAGGAAGAGCCGGTCCAGGTAGACGCTCCCCTCGCGCACTTGAAGAGCTTCCTGCGCTGGCGAGAGGCGCACTGCTCGACCCGGTGGCCTACGCCGCCAATGAACTCGCCGCGCTATATCACGAACGCTGGGAGCTGGAACTCGCCGACGACGAGCCGAAGACGGACATGCTCGACCGACGCGAGAGCATCCGCAGCAAGACGCCGGCGATGGTGCGTCAGGAGATTTGGGGTCTTCTGCTGGCGTACAATCTGGTCCGGCTGGAGATCGAGCGCGTCGCCGCAGAGGCGCGCGTGCCGCCTACGCGCATCAGCTTCATCTGGCGCTGCGTCTCATCCGCAACGCGCCGGCCTTGGCGCCCTCGCACGCCTCGAGCACCACGAGCCTCAGCTCGTCGTAGAAGCTGGCGCTGAGCTCCCGCCCGAGCGCCTCGGCGGTGACCCACACCTCCTCGCCGTCCTCGTCGTCGGCCATGCGCAGCACGGGCTTGCCCGAGAGGTCCACGCCGCCGTGGCCGAGGAAGTGGACGACGTGGGGGGTCTTTCCCCGCCGGAGCCGATCGAAGAGGACGCGCGGGCTGATGTCGGGGCCGGCGATGGGATCCAGCCATTCGACATCGCCCGACGCGACCGATTCTGCGAGCGCCTCTCTCAGCGCGGCGAGGGCCCGCTCGTCGCTGCCGGGCGCGATGGCGAGGACGCGGACGGCGCCGCGGACCTCGCGCGGCTCCCAGGGCTCCGAGGATTCGACGCCGCGGGCCAGCAGCAACCTGGGATCGGTCCCCCAGAAGCCTTCGGAGGTCCCCGGACGACACAGGGCTTCCCAGGGGACGACCTGGATCTAGCCACACGGCGCCCAGGACGCTACGGCGTAGCAGCCCACCTCGAGCTCCTATAGGCGCCAACCGAATACACCTGTGTTCAGATCGTGGGCAGCGCGAACGGTCGTCGAAGCGGATCGAGCGGAGAGCGGAAACCGCCCACAGGTTGACCGAGGTCGCGCCGCAGAGGCGCAGGAACAGCGACACGCGGCTTCCATCACCGTGACAGCACCCCGCCGCGCAAGGCGTGGGCGACGGCGGGCGCTCAGTCGTCGAGCAGCGCCTTCGCGACCGTCAGATCCGCGAGCGCGAAGCCCTCGGTGAACGAGGCATAGAGGGGACCGAGCACCCTGCGGGCCGCCTCGTGCTCGCCCTGGCTCCGCCAGAGGCGGGCAAGGCTCGACGCCGCGCGCAGGCCGAGCGACCGCGAGCCCGCCTTCGAGGCCACCTCGACGGCGCGGAGGAAATGGGCCTCGGCGGCGGCGCGATCGCCTGAGAGCGCGAGCGCGAGCTCCCCCTCGAGCCGGTGCAGCTCCGGGGCAAAGGAGACCTCACCCGTCTCCTCGATGAACTCCTCCACCCGCCCGAGGACCTCGCGCGCCTCCTCCGCCTGCCCGGCGGCGAGGCAGGCCGCGACGATGCCGAGGTCGTAGTGCGAGTTGCCCGCCCGCTGGCCGAGGCGATCGAACGCGGCGCGCCCCTCGAGCATCGCGGCCACGCCCTCGGCCCGCTTGCCTTCGGAGAGGAGCACCCATCCGTTCACGACCATGGCGTGGTTGCGCCAGAAAGGAATCTCCTGTTCGGCGGCGAGCCTCACGAGCTCGGTGACACGCACCTCCGCCGACGCGGCGTCGCGCCGGAACGCATGCAGGTGGGCGTCGATGGCGAGGCCGAAAGCGACGCTGTTCGGGTGGGACGAGCCCCGGGCACAGGCGATCGCCTCCTCGCCCATCGTCACCGCCTTATCGGGATAACCGAGCAGCCACAGCGTCCAGGAGAGGAATCCCTTCGCGTACATGCCGAGATCCTGCCCGTATACATAGGCCAGAGAGCGGTGCGCAGCAGGATCGTAGAGCTCGGCGCCCTGCTCGAGGTGCGATCGCGCCCCCTCGAACTCTGCCAGCATGAGCCGCGTGTTGCCCTGCGCGATGTGGGCGCACATCCGCATTCCATCGTCGCGCGACCCCTCCGCGAGCCGGAGGAGCTGATCGGCGAGCGCGCGGGCGTCATCGTATTTCGCGCGGACCAGGAAGAAGAGCCAGAGCCCCCACACCACGAGGAAGAGCTCGTGGCTCTCGCCCACGCGCTTTGCGAGCTCGAGCGCCCTCGCGTAGGTCTGCTCGACCTCCGGGGCCGAGTATCCCCGCGTCGCGATGAGGGCCACGCCGAGCGTCGTGCGCACGGTGAGCTCGAGGCGGGCGCGCTCGGGCGACTCGGGCAGCGACGCGACCAGCGCGAGCGCCTCGCGGAGCTTTCGCGCCGCCTCGACGTCCGCCGAGCGATGGATGGATAGCTGCCCGGCCCGGAGGAGGTATCGTGCAGCCCGCTCCGGCAGGTTGGCGGCGGCGCACTGGTGCGCGAGCACCTCGGGGCTGGTCTCGCCCACGGCGGGGAAGTGCTCCTCGAGCTTGTCGGCGATGAGCCGGTGGTGCCTTTGCCGTGTGCTTCGGGTCAGCGAATCGTACGCGGCCTCCTGAAGGAGCGAGTGCTTGAAGCTGTACCGCGCCTTCGGCAGCGCCCCCGCCTGCTGGAGCACCCCCAGGCTCACGAGGACCTTGAGGTCCTCCTTGAGCTCCGCCTCGTCGAGGGGCGAGATCGCGCGGAGATAAGGATAAGTGAACTCCCGCCCGAAGGTCGCCGCGAGCTGCGCCGTGCGCTTCGCCCGGCCCACGCGGTCGAGCCTCGCCGTGAGCAAGTCCCGGAGCGAGGCAGGGGTGGAGATCGAGCGCAGCGGGGCGGTGAGCCGGTAGTGACCGCCGGCGTCCTCGAGCAGGCCCGACTCGAGGACCGTGCGGGTCAGCTCCTCGACGAACAGCGGAACCCCGTCCGTCTTCTCGACGAGCAGGTCGACCAGCTCCGGCGGCAGGGATCGGCCCTCCGTGAGCTTCAGGATGAGCGCCTCGATTTGCTTTCTGGGCAGCCTGGAGAGCGTGATCTGGGTCAGGTGCGCGCGGATCGGCCAAGGCGGCGCGAAGCTCGGCTGGCACGTGAGGAGGGTGAAGAAGCCCGTCGTCGGGGCGCTCTCGACGATCAACCCGACGAACTCGAGCGTCGACGGGTCCATCCACTGCGCGTCCTCGAGCACGAGGCAGAGCGGCTGGACCGAGGTGATCTCCTGCAGCAGGCCGAGGAGGGCCTGGAGCGTGCCCTGCCGCTGCCGCTGCGCGCTGAGGTTGAGCTGGCCCCCGAAGGCCGGGGCGCCCGGGGCGAGCAGGTCGAAGAGCAAGGGCAGCGGCTCCGGGGACAGCGCATACGGGGCGAGCGCCCGCTCGAGCTTCTCGCGCTGGACCTCCCGCGCGTCCACGCGGTCGATCCCCGCGAGCCGCTGGAGCAGCACGATCAACGGGTGGAACGGGGTGCCCTGGAGTTCGGGGGTGCACCGGACCTCGAGCCAGCGATGCGGCTCGCCCGCGAGCGAGGCCCTGAAGGCCGAGAGCAGCCTGGACTTGCCCATGCCCGACTCGGCCACGAAGAGCGCAACGTGCCCCGTGCCTTCCTTGACCTGCTCGAAGCGATCCGCGAGCACCGCGAGCTCCGACGCCCGGCCGACGATGGGCGTCGCGACGGGCGGCTGGCTCGCGCTCAGGACCTCGGACTCGCCGGAGACGCGGAACACCTCGAGCCGCTGCTTCTTGCCGGCGGATGCCTGCATCGGGAGGCGCTCGCACAGGAAGCGCCCGCGGACGAGGCGGTAGGTGTTGCCGCTGATCGTCACCGCGTTCTCGTCGGCGCGCTGCTGGACCTGGAACGCCGTCGCCCGCACCTGCCCGATGATCACCTGCGGTTCGTTCGGATCGCCGCCCTCCTTGACCACGACGATGCCGGTGTGCACCCCGACGCGCACCCAGCCCCGGGCAGCGCCCTTGCGCGGCGCGCGCTCGCCGAGCGCGCGGGCGGCGTCGACGACGCGCAGCCCAGCGATCACCGCGCGGGCGGCGTCGTCCCCGCTGGCCACCGGGAGACCGAAATAGATCAGCTTCCCGTCCGCCATCGGCCTCGTGGCGCGCTGACCCGAGGCGACGAGCGCCTCCTCGCAGGCGGCCTGGTAGGCGTCGATGACCTCGGCGATGTCCTCGGGGTCGGCGTCCTCCGCGTCATCGCTCTCCGCGCCGACGACGTAGTACATCACCGTGACCTGCCGGCGCTCCTCAGAGGCGGGGGTTGCCCTGTCGGCGACGCCCCTCGGGAGCAGCGGGCTGGGCGCGTCCGCCGAAGGGCCCCCGGCGGCCCGCAGCGTGGTCTTCTCCAGGGCCGACGAGGGGCGGGGTGACCCCTCCGCGCGGGCGGGGCCGAGAGCGGCGTTCCGGCCCGGCGAGCCCTGGGCCTCCGCGAAGGCCCGCGCGAGCGCGATGGCCTGCTCCCCGGCGGACGGGAACCGGGCCGCTGGCTCGCGGGCGCAGGAGCGCGCGAACCACGCGTCGAACGCGGGGGGGAGACCGGGCGCCCGCGTCGAAGCTCGCGGCATCGGCTTCGTGCAGATCTCGAGCACGAGGTCCGCGACCCTATCGCCGACCCAGTAGTGCTTGCCGGTGAGCAGCCGGAACGCGAAGATGCCGAGGGCCCAGATGTCGGTCGCGGGGCCGATGCTCCTGCTGTACCCCAGCGCTTGCTCCGGTGACATGTACGGGAGCGTGCCGATCAGCGTGCCGTCTATCGTCAGCCCCTGCCTGTCGAACGGCAGGTCGCGCTCCTGGTCGAGCAGCTTGGAGACGCCAAAATCAAGTATCTTCACGACCGGGCCGGCCTCGCCGCGGTGCAAGAAGACGTTCGCCGGCTTGAGATCGCGGTGCACGATGCCGACCGCGTGGGCCTTGTCGAGCGCCTTCGCCATCTGGGTGCAGGCGGCGACGACCTCGGCCGGCGGCAGGCGCCCGCGCTCGTGGAGGATCTGCTCGAAATCGGAGCCCTCGAGGAGCTCCATGACCAGGAAGGGCGCGCCCCCGATCTCGTACGCGATGTCGGCGTCGGTCACCCTCGCCACGTGCTCGCTGCGGATCAACGCAGGGGCTCGCGCCTCGCGCTTGAAGCGCTCGATGGCGCTGGCGCTCACGCCGCCGTGCTTGAGGAGCACCTTCAGGGCGAGCTGCTCGCCGGTACGGATGTGCTCGACGAGAAGTACCCGGCCCATGCTCCCTCGCCCGATCTCGCGGAGCACGTGGTAGCGTGTGCCGAGGATGGCCGGCATGTCGGGCACCCCATCCCTGGGAGGGGCATACCGGGGGGCCGAAGCGACCGAGCTCTGGTCACAGGGCAACTCGTCGGTCTCGGAGAGACGCCCGGACGGAATCGTTGCGTCGTTCTCGCGAGTTTTTCCGACTTCTCCGCGATGCCCCGATGCTCTGCTCATGGCGCTTGCGGTGCTTGACCTGGGGGGAGTACAGTGCGCTGCGAGGGCAAGGTTACCGCTCAAGCGTCGATCCTATATACGTCGCGTTCAATCCTGCATCAACGGCTATCTTGCGCCGGCGACGCCGCCCATCCTAAGGCACCGCCGGGCTGCGGCGGGCTCGAGAGAAACCATGGCCAACGAACACACGGACGGTCCGGTCGACGATGGCAGCATCGATCTGATGGAGCGCTGGTGCAAGCGCCTCACACACATGTATGCGGAGGGCGCGAGCGCGCTGCCCGACTTCCTCGCGCTTTATGACGAGGCCGTTCATTTCCAGGACCCTCTCCAGACCATCGACGGCCTCGAGGCGTATGGGGAAATGAACCGGCGTTCCCTCGAGAAGGCGCGTTTGATCCAGGTGGAGGTCGGCGATCGCATCGCGCGGGACGGCGTGCTCTTCGTCGCCTGGACGATGCGGTTCTCCCCGCGGCTAGGGCCCACGATGAGCTTCTCGGGCGTGAGCCACCTGCGCGCGAGGGGCGGGAAAATCGTGGCGCACCGGGACTACTTCGACGTCGTGAGCGGTGCCGTGAGCGCCGTCCCAGGCCTGTCGGGCGTCTATCACTTCTTCACATCGAAGCTCTTCTAGAGCGACAAACGGGTTGAACCCGTCTGAAACGAGCAGATTTTCGAACCGCCAAGGCGCCAAGGACGCCAAGAAGGAGAAGAAAATATCTTGGCGCCCTTGGCGTCTTGGCGGTTCATCTCTCGTTCCTCAACGTGATCGGTGTTCTAGACGATCACCGGGCGCCGCTCTTCCGGTCGGGCCGCAGCGCGATGTACCTGAGCGACCGAAGCGGGGCGGGGAGCTCGGGGAAGCGGCCCTCCGCGATCTCGACGATGGAGTCGATGGATCCAGGGTAGACCAGGGTCGACCAGCCGTCTTGGCCGAGGCAAGCGAACAGCGCGATCTCCTCGAGCAGATAGGCGTGGGCAATCTGCCGGAAGCGCTCGCTCGCGCTCCGCTCGTCGTGCCCGGTGCTCCGCGCCGTTCGGGCGAGGTACTCGTCCCCGAACGCGTGGACGAGCGCCCGGAAGGAGGCGTCGCCCTCGTAGTGCGCGCGCACATGGTCGAGGTACGGTTGGAAGCTCGGGTGCTCGGCGTACTCCGTCCCGTAGTGGATCTCGAATTTTACCTGATCCGTGGTGTAACGCTGGAAGATGCCCTCGGTCTCCGCGACGTAGCGCCTGCCGAGCCAGAGGGCCTCGCGCTCCGCCCTGTCCGGGGCCATGCCTTCCCGCACCTCCAGGCTGATGCGGCCGAGGCTGTCGCCCACGAAGACGCAGCAGTGATTGGCACGCGCCGCGATCCACCGGACGACGGCCTCGAGCTTGGCACCCTGGAACATCGCCGCGTTGCTGCCGCCCAGGCTGACGCCGAGCATGCACCTGTCGAGCTTGTCCACAGAGCCTTGCTGGCGCTGCGGCGCGACCTTCGTCACCTCGATCCTGTAGCCCGCTTTTCCCGGATAAAGGGGCTCGGGCAGCAGGCGGTCTCCGCTGCTCTCGCGCCTCTCCTTACCCGCACTCTTGCGCTTCGCCTCGATGGCGGCGCGCACGTTCCGCTGGATGGCGACGAGCTCTTCCAGCGCGAGTTCGTTCCAGTTGACCTGCAACGTGAGAGGCGCGTTGATGATGTGGTGTTCCATGCAAGGGGGCTTTGCAACCCGTGTTCCATGTCGTGGGCAGGGTCCATCTCCCCGGAGCGCCCCGTGCGCGCCGCGCCCCGTGAGGCCCCCGGACCCTTAACAGTCACAGTCACCTGTTACACGGGATGCAGCGCGCGGCGCTAACGACAGCGTGAAGGCGCCCTCAAAGGCTGCCCTGCGGCAAGCCCCCGCGGCGGATGACCTCGATCTGCGCGGGGGTGAACGGCGCCTTGAGCATGTCCGACGCTTGCTGGCGTGAGCGGAAGAGATCCACGATGTAGTGCATGCGTTCGCCGAGATCGGCCCAGTCGCTGGCGGCGCTCCCCACGAGCGTGTTCGGGCTCCGATCGAGCTCGTAGAGCAGCGCGCGGAGCTCGATGTTGTCGATGGTCTCGATCTCGGCCGGGAACATCTTCCCTGAGGAGAGCGCGGGGATGTCCCGGCCCATGTCCAAGGCCCCCTCAGGCAGGTTGAGGCGCATGAGCCAGCGGGTGGTCAGCTTGCGCCACGTGTCTTGTACGGACCTCGCGACCCGGGCCATGAGCATGGAGAGATTCTCCTCGACCTGCTCCTTCATCTCGATGACCTGCTGTTTCAGCGCTTCGAGCTTCTCCTTCAGCTCGGCGATCGGGTCTTCCTCCATGAAGCTCACCGGGAGCGCTTCGAAGAGCATGACAGCGACCGGCGCCTCGAGCCCACCCTTGACCCTCGGGTCCACCCGCGTCTGCTCCTGATAGCCGGTCTGCGCGTTGGCGAGGAAGATGAGCTCGGATTTTTTCTTCGGATCCTGCTCGAACATCGCCGCGTAGTAGTTCGTGAACGCCTTGATGAGCAGATCTTGCCCACCTTGCCTCACAGGGCCGGGCTTGAACTGGGAGAGAAACCTCGACAGCTTCGCGGGATCGGGCGCCGTGTCCCCGTGGAAGGTCTCGATCATGCGGGCGAACCAGATGCCGATCTCCTGAAATACCATGAGGTTGCCTTGCCCGATCTCGGCAGCGACGCTGTCGAGCGCTCTCCGCGCCACGACGGTGAGCAGCGGCTCCAGGCTGACATCGCTGCCGAACGCCGCTCTGAGCGGCGCGAGCAGGTGGCTGTCCGACAGGACGCGCCGGGTGTCCTCGAGGAACGTGCGCACGAACGCCGGCGCCTCCTCGTTGCGGATGAAGATGCCCGCGGTCTTCGAGGCCCAAGCGCCGAAGGCACACCAGGTCAGGTCCTTCTTGCCGAGCATGTCAGCCATCGCGAGCGTGATGTCATGGTACGCGAGGGTGATCTGCAAGTTGCGCAGGGCGGGGTCCTTGATCGCGGCGATCGCCTCCATCTCTGGGCTCGTGGGGATGTGTCGGAGAGTTGCGTTGTCGTTCGTCGTCATGGCTGTCTCTTGACCTCCTACGTGGGGATGAGGCAGCGGGGCTCCGCGCTCGCCCCCCCCCGCCGTCCAGTCGTACAGATCGACGCTTCCGGGTCAAGGTCCGTACGCTCAGCACGCCGGTGATCGCCCCGAACACGATCGACACGACCGCGCCGGCAGCAGGTGCGCCGATATGCGCGCTTTCTGGAGTGGCACCTCGGCCGCCGGCCGGGGCCGGTCGAGCTCGCGCTGCCTCTATCCCTTTGTGCTCGCTTTATGCATGTTATGCAGAGCTCATGCCGTCGAGACGGCCGTCCCGGCGCCGCCGGCGCTCCGGGGCCGGAGGGCAGCCAGGCGAGCCCTGCCGCGCGCAGCGGACGCGAATCCGGCAGCGTAACCGTGTCACCCTGTTACTGTCACCGTGACAGCGCCCGCCGCTCGCTCGTGAGCTCCGGCGCGCCGCGGGGGCGCTCCCTGCCAGCGGCCCGCGTCGATGACCTCTCGCCCTCGTCGGAGGCCGCTCGTCGCGCGCATCACGTGCGTGGAAGGGTCGACGACGATCGACGGCATGGAGAGGAAGGCCGGGCTTGACGCGATGTCGGACAACGGCCTCCCTGGAACCGGGATGGCGACCACCGTCAAAGGCGCTGCCGGCGACTTTCCGGCTCAGCGGCGATAGATCTTCGGGTCGATGCCCAGGCGCTGCAGCCAGCGGTGGATCTGCATGCGCGCCTTCCCCATATCGCGGGCCACGTAGCTCACCTTGCCCTGATGCTTCTCGAGGAGCGCGATGAGGTGCTGGCGCAGCTTCTCCGGCTCGAGGAGCGAGTGTTCGGCCTCCGGGGCGCGCTCCGGAGGCGCCCCGAGGGATCCGCTGGGCAAGTGGGCCGCCTCGATGACGCTGCCGGTGGAGAGGGCCGTCGCCACCGCGAGGAGCTGCTGCAGCTCCCGGATGTTGAGCGGCCACGTGTGCCGGAGCAGCCTTCGACCGGCGCTCATACTGATGCGGACGTCGCGGGCGCCGGGGACCTCCGAGCGCCGCAAGAGGTCGCCGACGATCATGCCCAGGTCCTCGATCCGGCCTCGCAGCGGCATGAGCTCGTGCCGGTAGCCCGATAGCCGCGCGAGCAGGTCGGGGCGGAACTCGCCGCGCGAGGCCATGTACTCGAGCGGCTTGTGCGTGGCGGCAACGACGCGCAGGTCGACCTTGAGGGGGCGCGTGCCGCCCACCGGAACGACCTCCCGCTCCTGCAGCACCCGAAGCAGCGCGGCCTGCGCCGGCAGCGGCAGGTCGCCGATCTCGTCGAGGAACAGGGTGCCGCCGTCAGCGCTGCGGATGGTGCCGATCTCGTCGCGCGTGGCGCCAGTGAACGAGCCCTTCACATGGCCGAAGAGCTGGCTCTCGAGCAGCGACGCGGGCAGGCCGCCGCAGTTGACAGCGACGAACGGCCCTGGCCTGCCCGAGAGGGTGTGGACGGCGCGCGCCAGCACTTCCTTGCCAGTGCCCGTCTCGCCCAGGAGCAGCACGGTGACCGGCATACGCGCGATGCGATCGAGGTCTGTGAGCTGCTCGGCGAGCTGCGGCAAGAGCGTACCGAAGCCCGGGGCCCGTGGGGTGAGATGGGCGGTGTCGAGGTCGACCGGGGCGCTGCGCGAGGCGGGCAGGGCGGCGCGGTACCGCAGGATGACGTGGCCTACCTCGATGAAGTCACCGTCGCGCAGGGTGACGCGGGTGACGCGCTCGTCGTTGACGAAGATCCCGTTCCTCGACTGCGCGTCCTCGATGCTCCAGCGCTCGGCGTCGCGGACGAGGACGCCGTGCTTCGATGAGATGATGCTGCCCGGAAGGCGGAGATCCAGCTTCCGGAGCTCTCCCTCGCGCGTCCGGGTCGCCGCGCGCGACGATCCGCGGCCGATCGTCACCTGGTCGACGTCGGAGAGGTCGTAACGCGCGCCGCCGGCGAGGGGGCTATCGCAGTGCAGCACGACGAAGAGGTACGGCGGCGAGAGCGCCCCGGCCCGCCGCTCGTGACCAGCGTCCTCGTTGGTGGTGGCGTGCGTGGTGGGTTCGGCGGTCATGCCGCCGCATTCTACCGCGTACGTTACCGGGGAACACAGCGCAGAGCGCCGCCTCCGTCCTAACCGGAAGTGCACGTCGCGCCGCGCGGCAAGCGCGGCTCGACGGCTCGGGCACATCTTTCTGGTCTTCTCGAACCTCTCCGATGGCCTGACGTTTCGGGGCGCTCCTGCGAGCGCTCGCGCGTCATCGTCGCGAAGGCCGCGCGTCGTCTTCGTGAAGGCGGAGGCGTCGCGCGCGACGCGCTCCGCCGGCGGGCGCACGACCTCGCCCGTGGCCGTGGCGCGCGGAGTGTAACTGTTACAGTAACTGTTGCAGCCGTCAGCCCCGCGCCGGCGGGCGTTACGTCAGGAAGATCACGCGGGCCGCGGCGATCCGCGCCATGATGGGGGCTGCGCTCGAGGCGCCGAGCGTGGCATGCATGCTGCAACATGCCCGTGGCGAAGCGCTGGGCAAGCGGAGCAAGAGCCGCACTGCGTTCATGCCTGCGTTGACGCAAACGTAGATAGAGTCGCTCCGGAACATGGGTTGCCGTCGTGGGACCGCACGATCGTACAGCGTCAAGGCTGCACCGCAGCACCTAGAATGAGGGGCCATGAATCGTCTATCGTCACCCATCTCGAGCATCCAATCCCATTATGACGTGGTCGTCGTCGGCTCCGGTTATGGCGGCGCAATCACTGCGTCTCGGCTCTCGCGCGCGGGCAAGCGCGTGTGCGTGCTCGAGCGCGGGAAAGAGAGGCAGCCGGGGGAGTTCCCTGGCACGACGCTGGAGGCCGGCGAGGAGCTGCAGATCGATCTCCCAGCGTGTCACCGCGGATCGCGCACCGGGCTCTTCGACCTGCGTGTGAACCACGACATCAGCATCCTCGTCGGCTGCGGGCTCGGGGGCACGTCGCTCATCAACGCCAACGTCTCGTTCCGCCCGGACATGCGCGTCTTCGACGACCGGCGCTGGCCTGCCGGGCTGCGCGAGGAGCAGGGCAAGCGGCTCACGCTCGGGTTCGAGCTGGCCGAGAAGATGCTGGGCGCGAACAAGTTCCCCGAGGACCAGCCGCTGCCGCCGAAGGCCGTTGCGCTCAAGCGCTCGGCGGAGGCGATGGGGCACCGCTTCTACACGCTCCCCATCAACGTGACGTTCACCGAAGGATACAACCACGCGGGCGTCCGGCAGAAGGCGTGCACACTCTGCGGCGACTGCGCCACCGGCTGCAACCACGGCGCGAAGAACAGCGTCCTCATGAACTACCTCCCGGACGCGAAGCGCCACGGCGCGGAGCTCTTCGTCGAGACGAGCGTGCGCTGGGTCGAGCGCGGCGCGGACGGGGCGTGGATCGTCCATTATCAGCCGCTCCGTACCGGGCGAGAGACGTTCGACGCGCCCACCCTGTTCGTCACCGCCGACATCGTCATCCTCGCAGCCGGCGCGCTCGGGTCGACCGAGATCCTCATGCGCTCGAGGGACGCCGGAAAGCTCACCGTCTCCGGGCGCCTGGGCCACGCCTTCGGCGGGAACGGGGACATGGTCGGCTTCGGTTACAACGGGACGCCGGAGATCCGCAGCGTGGGCCTGGGGCAGAAGGGGCTGGAGGACAGCCGCCCCCCCGGTCCAGAGCGCGCGATCGGGCCGTGCATCACGAGCGTCATCGACATGCGCGGCAGCTCCGACATTCAGAATGATATGATCATCGAGGAGGGGGTCATCCCCGGCGCGCTCGCCCAGATCCTCCCCGCCACGCTGAAGGCGGCATCGCTCGGAGGGGTGAACACCGGGCCGTCGCGCATCGCCGAGCAGCTGGCGCGCGAGACCGCGAGCCTGATCCACGGGCCGTACCGGGGCGCGACCACCCACACCCAGACGTACCTCGGCATGTGCCATGACGACAGCAACGGGCTGATGAAGCTCGATGGGGATCGGGTCCGCGTGGAGTGGCCGGACATCGGCAAGGCCCCGGCCTTCGAGAGGCTCCATCAACGCCTCGTGGAGTCGACGCGCCCGTTCGAGGGGATCTACATCGCAAACCCGATCTGGTCCGACATCCTCTGCAAGAGCCTCATCACTGTGCACCCCCTCGGCGGGTGCACCATGGCCGACTCGGCCGAGGAGGGCGTCGTCGATCACACCTGCAAGGTCTTTTCATCAAGCGTGGATACGGCCGTCCACGAAGGGCTCTACGTGTGCGACGGCTCCATCATCCCCACCTCGATAGGCGTCAACCCGCTTCTCACCATCTCCGCGCTCGCGGAGCGCTGCTGCATGATCATGGCCGAGGAGCGCGGGTTCTCCATCGATTACGCACAGAAGGGCCCCATCCGGGAGACCGCCCCGCCGCGCACGCTCGGCGTCCGGTTCACCGAGAGGATGAAGGGCTGGTTCTCCCACGCCCCGGACGAGGACTACGAGGCCGCCGCGAGGCGGGGAGAGGCGCAGGGCTCGTCGTTCGCGTTCGTCCTCACCATCGCTTCGGAGGACGTGGATGCCATGATATCGGGGTCCGGGCACGAAGCGCGGATGGTCGGGACCGTTGCCGCCCCTACGCTCTCCGCGTCGCCGCTGGTCGTCACGCAGGGCGTCTTCAACCTCTTCGTGCCCGAGGCGAGCTCGGGCAGCGAGCGCCGAATGAAGTACCGCATGGTCATGACGGCGGAGGGGGGGCGCGCGTATACCATGTTCGGCTTCAAGATCCTGCGCGACCGCCCGTTCTGGGAGCTTTGGCACGACAGCACGACCCTTTACATCACGATCCGCGAGGGGGCGGGCGACGACGGCCCCGTCGTCGGCCGGGGGGTGCTGACGATCACGCCGGATGATTTCGTGCGCCTGCTCTCGACGTTCGACGTGACGAACGCGCGGAGCGTCGGGGAGCGGAGCGCCGCGACGGTGAGGTTCGGCCGGTTCTTCGCGGGCTCGCTGTACGATCGCTACGGCGGCATCGCCGCGCCTGCGCGCAGCATCTTCTCGTTCGGCGAGGAGGAGCGCCCGCGGAAGCGGCGGTCGCTCCGCGCGCCGGCACCGGCGCTCGTGCCGGTCAAGGCGTCCGACGGTGCCATCGTCCTGCTCACGCGCTACGCCGGCGGGGCCAAGGGGCCCGTGATCCTTTCCCACGGGCTCGGCTCGTCGAGCGCGGCGTTCTCGATTGACACCATCGACACGAACCTCGTCGAGTACCTCGTCGCGGCCGGCTACGACGTCTGGCTCCTCGACGATCGCGGGAGCGTCCAGCTTCCCACGGCGGGCGCGGCGTTCACCGCGGACGATATCGCGCGCAAGGACTGGCCGGCGGCCGTGGCCGCGGTACGCGCAGCGACCTCCGCCGCGGCGGTGCAGGTCGTGGCGCATGACCTCGGCGCGATCACGCTCGCGATGGCGATGCTCTCGGGCCTCGAGGGCGTCCGCTCGGCGGTGTGCTCCCAGGCCGCGACGCACCTCGTCACGGCGGCGCCTGGCCCATGGCAGAGCGACGCGGGCAGCCCGAGGTCCTCGTCCCCCCGTTACGAGCGCGCGCGCCTGGACGACGCCACACACGCGGCGCTCCCCGAAGTCTTCGGTGAACCGAGCGCCGAGCTGCTGACGAGCGCATCGATGTTGGTGCGGAAGGGCTTCATCGTGGACGCGCTCGGCGAGGATGTCTACCTGCCGCGCCTCGAGCGGCTGGCGATCCCGATCCGGCTCCTCCACGGCGCGGAGAACAAATGCTTCCTGCCGGCGAGCACGGAGCAGACCCTGGAGGCGCTCTCCGCGAAGAACGGGGCAGGGCTCTACTCGCGCGAGGTCTTCGCCGGCTACGGCCATGACGATTGCCTCCTGGGGAGGGACGCGCCGGCCGACGTCTACCCGAAGATCCTCGAACACCTCGAAGCGACGCCATGATGGCTGGCCGCGAGCGGCAGCATCCCTCAGCAGACGCGAGATCCTCGATTGTGAATGGTCACCTGCAACCAATGGCCACGAGCCATCATGGACCCAGGAGGGGCAAATGAGACGTGAGACGATTCTCTCGGTAGCGCTGCTCGCGGTCGCATCGGGCTGCGGGACGGGCTGCGACGCGGAGCCGACGCCGGATCAGCCGAAGCTTGCTCAGCCGGTGTCCTCCGCGGCGTCCTCGACGACCACCGCCTCGGCGGCGCCGTCAGCGCTCACCGCCGACGAGCAGCGGGACTTCTACCACCTGCCGGAGGGCGGCGAGCTGCTGCCGCTCGATCTGCTGAAGGCCGTCGAGAGCACGGCGACGTTCAAGCCCTTCATGGAGAACCTGGAGCGGTTCCGGCTCATCCCGGATCCCAGCGATCCGGACGGGCTCCCGGTGGGGATGTCGGCGGCCATGGTGGACGGCAAGCGCGCCGCGCCGCGCATGGTCTTCTTCAACTGCTCGGCGTGCCACTCCGCCGAGATCACGCACCAGGGCAGGTCGATCCGCGTGGACGGCGCGCCGGCGCACGTGGATATGGCCGGCCTCATCGAGGAGCTGCTCGGCTCGTTCGACAGCACGCTCGTGAACCCACAGAAGCTCAAGGCGCTCACCGAACGCCTCGCCGCCCGGCACATCGTGAAGGCGCGTGACTCGAAGGGCGGGATGGCGGGCACGCTCGCCGAAAAGAAGCAGGGGCTCGAGTCCGCCGCCGAATCGCTGAAGCTGCTCAAGGAGAAGGTCGTCTACCTGAAGCGCCTGCGCAACCTGCGCACCACGACGAAGGCCGGCTTCGGCCGGCTCGACGCGTTCGTCGCCGCCAGGAACCTCCTCTTCGGCGAGAAGTACGCGATGGACGTCACCTCGCCGGTGAGCCTGCCCCCGATCTTCGGACTCTCGAGGCTCGAGTGGTTCCATTACGACAACAACACCACCTCGATCGTCCAGCGCAACATCGGCGAGAACCTCGGCATGGGCGCGGTCGCCGATGTGAGGACGGGGGAGTCGTCGGTGCTCGTGCGGAACCTCGTTCGCCTCGAGACCATCGTCGCGAAGCTGCCGATCCCGAAGTGGCCCGAGGCGCTGCTCGGCAGGCTCGACGCCGCGCGTGTCGGCCGGGGCGAGGTGATCTACAAGAGAGAGTGCGCGAGCTGCCACGACGACGCGCCTGACGGGACGTTCCCCGATCGCGTGATACCACTCGCCGACGTGGGCACGGATCCCAACCGGGCGCTCAATTTCGCGAAGCCGATCGACGATCGCCCGTTCTCCGCGGCGCTCGCCGCAGTGCTCGACAAGGTGGAGAAGAAGGCGATCGAGCGCGAGAAGATCACGCCCGAGGAAGCGACGAGGATGGAGCCGAGGTCTGTCGTCTGGCGCACGACGAACGGATACGCATCGCGACCGATCGACGGCGTCTGGGCCACCGCGCCGTACCTGCACAACGGCTCGGTTCCCACGCTGTACGACCTCCTGTTGCCGCCCGCAGAGCGCCCCAAGACGTTCATGACCGGCAGCCGCGAGTATGATCCGAAGAAGGTCGGCTACGTGAGCGACGGGAGCCACGGCGGCACCTTCCACTTCGATACGGCCGGCGACGGCAACCACAACACCGGCCACACATGGGGTACCACGCTCGCCGAGGATGAGCGTCTGGATCTGCTGGAATACCTCAAATCGCGCTGAGGTGTGCTCGTGCTCAACAACCCTTTCCCCGGACCGCAGCCGTACCGAGCCACCGATCGAGATCGGTTCCATGGCCGCGCGGACATGGCCCACTCGCTCGAGTGTGCTGTGCTCTCTGATCGCTGCGTCACCATATACGGACCCTCAGGGGCTGGTAAATCATCGCTGGTGCAGGCCGCGGTCCTCCCGGCGCTCATCGTCGAGCACGACGTCCGCGTGGCGCTGGTGGACGGCTGGCCGGAAGGGGAGGATGCCGCCCGCTGGCTCGCGAGCAAGCTGTACGCCGACATCGGCTTCGGTGACGTGCCGATCGACATGACGCCCGACGAGGCCATCCTGATGGCCGCGCAGCGTGCCGCACGGCGATCGGAGCAGCTCGTCGTCGTCTACCTCGACCAGATCGAGCAGCTCCTTTATACCGGCCGAGGTGTGGAGGAAGCCGAGGCGTTCTTCGAATGCATCGACCGGCTCGTCGAGCTGCCGCTCGGCAACGTGCGCTTGGTGCTTTCGCTCCGCGAGGACTACCTCGGGCGCTTTCGCGATCGCCTGCGCGATCGGCGGCGGCTCCTGGAAAATGGTTTCCGCGTCGGTCCACTCACCATTGCCGAGCTCACCGATGCCGTCTGTCAGACGGCGGCCCAGGGCGAGCCTCCGCAGCGCTGGGATCGCGTCGCGCTGCGCGAGCTGATGCTCCAGGTGCGCGTGCCCGGTCAAGCGGCCTCGGACGAAGCCGAGGCCATCGCCGCCTACGGGCAGATCGTATGCCGCGCCTTGTTTCAGCAGCGCGCCCAGAGCGACACCCCCACGGACAGCGATGCCCAAGCCGAGCAGATCATGCGCAGCTACCTGCAGATGACGCTCGATCAGCTCGGGCCGCGGCGCGACGCGGCACGACGGCTGCTCGAGGAGCACCTGGTCACGCGGGATGGCATCCGGACGCTGCGTATCGAGAGCGAGCTGTTGCGGATCTTGCCCGCCGAGGAGCTGTCGCCGATTCTGAGCGCGCTCGAGCGGGCCGCGATTCTGCGCGCGGGCGAGCACCAGGGCAGCCGCTACTTCGAGCTGGGTCACGACTGGCTTGCCGCCATGGTCAACGAGCAGCGCGAAGAGCGCGAGCGCGACGCGGAGCAGCGCCGGCGCGAGCTGGAGCAGGAGGAGCAGCGGAGGCGCGAGCGCGCCGAGGCCGAGGCGAGGCTCGCGAAGGAGCGCGCGCGGCGGCGTGCCGCCATCGCGGTCGGGTCGGTCGTGGCCACGGTGATCACCGGTGTGCTCGGGGTCTGGACGTGGAGAGAGAACATTGCGGCCCAGGAAAGCAGCCGACAGGCGGACGAAATGGCGAGCGAGGCGCGCGACGCAAATGCCATGTCCGGCTTCCGCGAGCTTCAACAGCGTGGCCAGCTCGCCGCCGCGATGAAGCTTCTATCCGAGGTGCAGCGCCCTGAAGAACGGCGCGATTGGGTCGCGCTCGCGAGCGACACGTTGAACGCGAACGCGCTCACCGCCAGTCTGGAAGGCCACGAGGGGCCCCTCACCAGCGCGGCGTGGAGCCCGGACGGCAAGCGTGTCCTGACGGCATCGGTGGACAAGACGGCTCGGGTCTGGAGCCCCCGCGGCGAGGGCGACCCTGTGGTCCTCGCCCACCCCGGCGCGGTCCTCTTCGCTGCCTTCAGCCCCGACGGCAAGCGCGTGGTCACGGCATCGCGCGATGCCAAGGCGCGCGTGTGGCAGGCCGACGGCACCGGGCAGCCCGTCGTGCTTCGAGGTCACAAGGGGGCCGTCTTCTTCGCCGCCTTCAGCCCTGACGGCACGCATGTGCTCACTGCATCGCGCGACGGCAGCGCGCGCGTGTTTGCCGCCGACGGCGGAGGCGGAGCGATCGTGCTCAAGGGAGACAAGGGACCTCCCACCTGCGCGGCATTTCACCCGGACGGCGCCCGCGTCTTCACGGGTTTCGGAGACGGAACCGTGCGCCTGTGGAGCGGCCCGGACCAGCACGAGGATCTGGAAGGCCACACGGACGAGGTGCTCTCCATGGCGGTCAGCCCCGATGGCAAGCGCATCGCCACGGCCTCACGGGACGGCACGGTCCGCATCTGGGACGCCGGAGGCGCGGGAAAACCCGTCGTGCTGTCGGGCCACCCGGGCGCTGTCCTTCATGTCGCCTGGAGCACCGACAGCCTCCGCGTGGCCTCCGCCTGTCCCGATGGAACCGCGCGCGTGTGGCTCGCGGGCGGCCAGCTGGAGCGAGTGATCGAGGGACACACGCGGGCGGTGGTTCATGTCGCGTTCCGGCCGGACGACAAATTCCTGGCCACGGCATCAGCCGATGGGACCGCACGGTTGTCGCTCGTGGGCGGCGGCGGATCGCTCGTACTTCGCGAGCACGAGGCCCCCGTTCTGGCGGCGCTGTGGAGCCCTGATGGAACGCAGGTGCTCACCGCCGCCGGCAGGGATCCCACAGGACCGTCGCCCGACCGAACCGCCAAGGTGTGGAGCACCGAGCTGCTCAAATCGCTCCGGCACAAGCCGCGCGACGCCGGCGTCCTGACCTCGGCCTTCCTCGACCCCGCGGGCCGCACCGTCGTCTCGGCGCACGATGACGGCTCGGTCCGCCTCTGGCACATCGGCACGGACGAAGAGGCTGTCGTCCTCAAAGGGCACGACGCCCGGGTCGCGAGGGCGGAGCTGAGCCCTGAGGGCCAGCGCATCGTCATCGCATCTCCCGACGACAAGACAGCGCGCGTCTATTCGATCTCCGGCAGAGGCAATCCGGTCGTCAAGCAGCTCGGCTCCGCGGCGTCCTTCGCAGCGTTCAGCCCCGACGGGGCGCGCGTGGTCACGCTGACCGCGGACAAGGCGGTACGCGTGTGGAACGCCGACGGCTCGGGATCCATCGTGAGCGTCCAGGTCCACGACGACCGCTTGACCTGGGCGGCGTGGAGCCCCGATGGCAAGCGCATCGTGACGACCTCCCAGGATCGCACCGCGCGCGTGTGGGAAGTCGGCAGCCCAGATGCGTCGATTATCATGCAGGGGCATTCGGGCGGGGTGCTCGCTGCCGCGTTCAGCCCCGATGGCAAGCGCATCGTCACCGCCTCGGAGGACGGCACCGCGCGCATCTGGGACGCCAGCAGCGGCAAGGAGCTCGCCGTGCTGGCGGGGCATGGAGGAGCCGTCCTCGGCGCGGTCTGGAGCCCCGACGGCAACCGCGTCGCCACTGCATCGGCCGACAAGACCGTCCGCGTCTTCGACGCTGGCGGCAAGGGCACCCCCATCGTGCTCGAGTCCCGCGTGCCGGTGCTTGCGTTGCGGTTCCTCGACAACGGGCAAACTCTGCTCAGCGTCGCGTCGGATGGTACCTCGCACGCGTGGACGCTCGACATCCCCTTGCTGCGCCGGCGTCTGGCGGCGGCCCACACGGGCTGCCTGCGTCCAAACCTGCGCAGCCTGTATCTGGGTGAGACCGCAGATGCGGCGAAGGAGCGCTACGAAACGTGCGAGCGCTCATTCCAGAGGACGCCGGTGATCGCGAAACCCCCCGCGCCGGCGGCGGTCCCGGCCGCCGCGGCGGTCCCGGCCGCCGCGGCGGAGGAGCCGGCCGCCGCGGCGGAGGAGCCGGCCGCCGCGGCGGAGGAGCCGGCCGCCGCGGCGGAGGAGCCGGCCGCCGCGGCGGAGGAGCCGCCCGCGGCAGCACTGGCGGCGCCGCTGCCCGAGCCGTCCCCGCCGCCTGCTGCCGTAGCGGCGGCGGCCCCGCCCGCCGAGCCGGAGAAGCCGCTCGCAGCAGCCCCCGCGGCGCCGCCGCGCCGAAAGCCTGTCCCCAAGCCACCTGTCGGAGGAGCCAAGCCGGAGTTCTGAACATGCAAACGAAGCAATCTTCCGCCGTCCTTGTATGCATACTGATGTCGTTCGCCACGCCCGCCTCCTCGGCAGATCCTCCGGGCGTTTCCTTGCCGCCCTCGAGTGCGAAGGGCGGGGCGCCCGCGCAGACGGCAACGGCGCGCTTGCTGTTCTCTGCGGGCACCGAGGCGTACTACCGGAAGGACTGGAGTCAATGCCGCACCAAGCTGCTCGCGGCATGGGACATCCTCAAGCATTGGCAGATCGCGGTGAACCTGGGTGAGTGCGAGCTTGAGCTGGGGTTCCACCGGGACGCGGCCGAGCACCTTGCGTACGCGCTGCGCACGATGCCTGCGAAGGCCGGCGCGGAAAAGCGCGTAGCGGTCGAATCGCTGCTCGATAAGCTGGCAGCCCACATCGTCACGCTCACGCTCACGATCGATCCGCCGGATGCGGAGGTGTTTGTCGGCGGAAAGTCGCTCGGGCGAGGCCCGTTCGAGGCGCCGGTGTACCTCGACGCGAACACGAGGCACACGCTCGTGATCCGGGCGGAGGGGCGAAAGGAGCATAGGGAGTCGATCGACGGCCGCCCCGGGCTGCGGTGGGATGTCGTGCAGCGGCTCGATCCGGCGGCTGCACCACCCCCACCACCGCCGCTCCCCAAGCCGGTCCCCGTGCCAGGTATGCCTGCACCGAGCAAGCTGCCGGCCATTGTCATGGGCGCGCTCGCCGTCCTTGGCCTGACCTCCGGCACGACGCTGCTCGTGGCGGGGAGCAGCAAGCGGAGCGAGGCCGAGCAGCTCGCGGCGGGGATCAAAAAGGGCGGCTGCGCCGCGGATGCCACGCCGGTCGACGCCCAGTGCGCACAGGTGGAGCACGTTGCCCGCGTCTCGGACGCGAGGCACAACGGCGGCGTGGCGTTCTTGGTGGGTGGAGGGTTGGCCGCGGTGGGCGCCGTCAGTTACCTGCTGCTCTCGCCGGGCCTTTTCGAGCAACGATCCCGGTCGCCGCAGCAGAACGGGCCGCGGGTGCGCGTGGCGCCCGTGGCTTCTGGCCACAGCGGCGGCGTGCTTGTGAAAGGAGTATTCTGATGAGCGACACGCGATTGCAGGCGATACAGTTGAGATACGGAGCAGCCGTCCACATGATGATCCTGGCAGCGGCGGCGTTTACCCAGATCGGGTGCGGGACGGCATACGACGATGTTTACAAGCCGCTCACGGTTCCGGACGGGTCAGGAGGCAGCGGCGGAGCGAGCGGCAGCGGCGGAGCGGGCGGCAGCGGCGGAGTCGACGGCAGCGGCGGAGCGGGCGGCAGCAGCGGTAGGGGTGGTGCCGGCGGCATGGGCGGCGGGTGCGCCGCAGACACTGATTGCCCCACGACCGAGTATTGCAGCGCCGGTAACTGCCAGCGGCGCCAGCGCCGTGGCGCCCCCTGCGCTGCCCCCAACGAATGCGTGAGCGGGTTCTGCGTCGACGAGCACTGCTGCGATACCGAGTGCAGTGGCGTCTGCCAGGCATGCAACATCGCGAGTTCCGAGGGCACCTGCAGCTCCATACCCGGTGGTGAAGAGGACACCATCATGTGCACCAACGGAAATTTCAAATATTGCAGCTACACCGGCGAATGCGCGAAAATGAACGACATCGGGTGCCGCGTGAGCAGCGATTGCGTCAGCGGCTACTGCGATTCCAATGAAACGTGCCAAGAGTGCGGTGACACTGCAAACATATGCCCGAATGGTCAGATGTGCATGAATGGCGTGTGCCGTCCGTAGCGTATCGCTCGCATTGCGGAGAACGAACCGATGTGGCTGGAGCTGGAGCTGGATACCAAAGGTGAAGAGGTCTCCGTCAGCGGCCGCGGCAGCCGGGGCGAGCGCCCTCCAGCCCATTTCCTGCCGCCCGACGACGGCCTGGCTGCGCTGCAATCGTTTGCCAACAAGGTCGGCCGGGCCGTCCGCAGCGGCAAATCGCTCGACGCTTCCGTCGTGGAGACCGCGCAGGCGCTCTACCAGGCCGTGCTCCAGGGCGAGCTGCGCGACGTGCTCGTGCGGCTTGGCGAGGCGTCGAAGGACCGGCCGCTGCTCATGCGCCTGTTCGCCCGCGATCGCGCCCTTCAAGCCATCCCGTGGGAAGCGCTCTGCAAGCCGGGGACGAGCGAGGGTTTTGTGGGAACCGACCCCAAAGTCCTCCTTGCCCGGGGCGTCATGTCCTCCGAGCCGTGGGAGCCGCGCGTGGTCCGGGGCGCCGTCCGCGTCCTGGCGATCGCGCCTGGCAGCGACGAGCGAGCGCTCGCCGCGCTGCGCGAGGCTCTTGGCCCCTCGATCGACGCTGGCGAGGTCGAGTGGCTCGACCCTGTCTCCGGGCCGGACATCAGCCCCCGCGTCCTCTTCGACCGTCTCCGGCGCGGCAAGAGCCCCCACGTGCTGCACTTCCTCGGACACGGCGGCATCGATATGTCGGGCAGACCGGTCCTGCGCATGGCGGACGACGAGGACGGCGAAGAGGTCTGGATGACGGCCGAGGCGCTGGGCCGGGAGCTCAGCGCCAGCTTCTGCGCCGAGCTGCGCCTCGTCATCCTCGAGGCCTGCGAGGGGGCCAAGGCGGGCGTGCTCGGCAGCGCCGCCGAGCTCCTCGCAAAGGCCGGCGCCGACGCCGTGATCGCGCACCTCTGGCCCGTCAAGGCCGACGTGGCCCGCACCTGCTCCGCTGAGATCTACCGCGCATTGACAGGCGCCGATCGCGGCCAAGGCGACGTCGGGGCCAGCGTGGCTGCGGCGCGTCGCACGTTGCTCTCCCGGAGCGCCGAAGCGTTCTCACCCATTCTCTACCTCCGCGGCGCCGACTCCGTCATCTTCAACTTCGAGGGCCGGCGCGTCGCCAAGCCGAGCGCAAAGCGAAGATCGAACAACATCGCGCCCGCCCTGCAGGCGCTGCTGGAAAAACCGTTCACCCTGGTGCTAGGCGATCGCGACGAGGACCGCGACGTGCTGGTCCGCGAGATCACCGAGTTCATGCGCGAGAACGGGGAAGAGCCCCCCGAGAGCATGCCGCTCGTGGCGCTCGCCCAGCGCTGCCGGTTGCTGTACGGGCAGGAGGTGCTCCACGCCATTTTCCAGCAGGCTTCCAGCTCGGCGCTCGCGACGCCTTCGCCGCTCGTCTACGCCCTGGGCCGGCTCGTCCCGCCGGGCGTCCATTTCACGCTCCTCTGGCACCCGCACCTGGAGCGCGCAATCGCCGAGAAGCAGCCCGATCGCACGATTTACCTCATCCAGCCCTCCCAGCTGCGCTCCACCATCAAGCCGCGCGTCGTCAAGCGCGCCGCTGGAGCAAGCGCATGGAAGATGGAGCTCGGTATGCCCGCCCGGTTCGATTTCTCGAACGACATCGTGGTGCTCCGGATGTACGGCGGCTACTCTCCCGAGCCGCGCCCTGTGTTCTCACCCCCGTTGCTCACCGAGGACGACCATGTTCTGGGCTTCCTGGAGGCCGGTGGCCGGCCGCCGACATGGCTGGAGGAGCTCCTGGCGCGGCCTCGGATCCTGCCCGGCCTGCTCGTGGGGCTGTCGATCCTGGAGATTCGCCACCGCATGCAGCTGCGCTGGCTTTACGACAACCGGCGAGCGCCGAAAGACACGCTGGCCATCCTGACGCCCGCCGACGGCCCGCGCGACCCCGAGTTCTGGGAGAGCGGTGATGTGCTGCCCGGCAGTGGCCGCATCGCACCCATTGTCGAAGACCCGACGCAGCTCGCGGCGTTGCTCGACGAGCTCACCATCGAGCGAGGGCGATGATTCCGGCTGGCAGGAGACAGAGCCGGCGACGGAGGCAGGGGAGGCGACGGCGGCCCAAGACCTGGGGGTCGGAGCGTGGGCCTCGGGGGCGCCGAGCGGCGGGGGTTCGCAATGCGCCGATCCGGCCCTGCGGCGAGCGCTCGGACCCGGGCGGGGCGCCGCCGGAGGGTGTAACAGGTACTGTAACGGTGCTGTATCGTTACAGCGCCGGCCCGGCGCCGAGCGTGGCGTCCGCGCGGAGGGTGAGCGCCGCGGGAGCTCGCCTCAAGACACAAGCGCGAGAGGCGCGTGCTCGTTCTCGATCGCGATTTCAAGCCCGCTCGCTCGCCCCTGCGGCGGCGCGGCGGGCAGCTGGCCAGCGCCCGCGCTGCCCACTGGCACGAGCGTTGCTCTGGGGGCCCGGCGGAGGTTCTCATGAACACTCGATATTTGCACATCATTGGGCTCAAGGCCTCTTTCCTCTTCACGCTGCTGATGGGAGCTAGCTGCGTCATGCAGCCGGACTCTGGGCAGGTCACGCCTGCGCCGAGCGAGGATTCGCGGCTGGATTCCAGCTATACCATCGCCGACAATCTCACGATCGAAAACAACAGCGGGTCCGCCCACGAGCCCGGGCCCAGCCCGACCAGCGACGAATACACCCTCGACATTGCCGCCTTGCTCTGCTCCGAGTACCAGGTCCTGGTCGACTTCCAGTCCCTCACGGCTGGCCAGTCGGTCGAGGGCCTCGGCGCTGTGAGCCGGTACCTCAACATCTCGACGAGCACCGGCCAGGCGGAGGTCATCGCCAGCGGCAGCGCCGACGTGGCCTACAGCGCGCCCAGCGAGGCGTCGAGCGTCGAGAATGGTTGCCTCGGCAACCCCGGTGGCTACAGCGTCTCTGACCGCTCCATCTTCGGAAAGGGCTTCTCCGATATCGGCAAGCAGCACAACTACACCTTCAGGTTCGCTCCTGGCATGCTGGTGAGCCAGTTCTCGCTCCTGATGCTCGACTTCGGCGACTACAACCCCTCGCAAGCGGCCTATCATGAGGTGGACCTCACCGCTTACGACATCCTGGGCAACGTCGTCGACCAGGACACGCTGTCCTACGCCAGCGCCACCGACGCGATCCCGCGGACTTCGACGTACGGTGATCTCTACCTCACCGGCGACGCCTGCACCGCCGAACCCGGCCAGCCCGGCAACTTCAAGTTCGACGTGCAAGGCTCCGGCATCGCCAGGGTCGTCCTCTCCATCCCCGAAGGCATGGACCCGAACATCGGCTTCGACAACCTGACGTTCACGCCAGACTGCCTCCCCCCGCCCCCCCCGCCGTGCGGCTCCAAGGTCCTGGCCGACTTCGAGTCCCTCACGGCCGGCCAGTCGGTCGAGGGCCTCGGCGCTGTGAGCCCGTACCTCAACATCTCGACGAGCACCGGCCAGGCGGAGGTCATCGCCAGCGGCACCGTCGACGTGGGCTACGGAGCGCCCAGCGGGGCGGCGAGCGTCGAGAATGGTTGCCTCGGCAACCCCGGTGGCTACGGCGCTTATGGCTATACCATCCCCGGAAACGGCTTCTCCGATATCGGCAGGCAGCACGACTACACCTTCAGGTTCGCTCCTGGCATGGCGGTGAGCCAGTTCTCGCTCCTGATGCTCGACTTCGGCGACTACAACCCCTCGCAAGCGGCCTATCATGAGGTGGACCTCACCGCTTACGACATCCTGGGTAACGTCGTCGACCAGCACAGGCTGTCCTATACCAGCGCCACCGACGCGATCCCGCGCACGTCGACGCGCGGCGATCTCTACTTCACCGGCGACGCCTGCACCGCCGAACCCGGCCAGCCCGGCAACTTCAGGTTCAACGTGCAAGGCTCCGGCATCACCAGGGTCGTCCTCTCCATCCCCTACGGCATGGACCCGAACATCGGCTTCGACAGCCTGGCGTTCACGCCGGCCTGCCTCTTCTAGACGATCGTCGTCAACAACGATAACGAACGCTCGCGGACGGGGGCTCAGCAAGGCCCCCTCCGCCGCCGTCTACCAACCAGCAGGGCGCGCGCCTCGCGCCCAAACGCGTCGATGCCGCGGGGGCGCTCGATCCGTCCCGCGGGGGGAGAACCGGCTCTATCCGCGGGGCGTTCCGCGCGGCAGCCTCGCGGTGCTCGATCCCGAGGACGTCGAGCGAGGGCTCCGGGAGGCACATCGCCGACGAGCTCGAGCGGCAGCGCGGGAAGGTCCGGGGCGCCGAGGCGTGGCTGGCCGAGCTCCGGGAGACGCACGAGAAGCTCGGGATCGTCGAGCGGCAGCAGCGCGCCACGCGCGTCGAGCGGGTCGAGCTCGGCCCCGAGGTGTCGACCGCGCGCGAGGCCTGGCTGGGCGTCTACAACGCCAACAAGAACCTCGTGCGCGGGCTGCTCGCCCACCTCGGCAAGCCGGAGCTCCTGCCGCTCATCTTCGACGACCTGGCCGAGGTGCACCGCACGAGCGGCGTGAGCGACGCGCTCCCGCCCGGCCAGCCGGCCGCGCCGCCCGCGCCGGCGGCCGCGCCGCCCGCCGGGACGGAGCCCGCGCCGGACGCGTGAGCCCGCGGCCCGCTGCAAGGCTTGATGCAAGCCTTGCAGCGGGCGACTCGGTCGCCGAGTCGGCCGTTTCAAGGCTTGAGACGGCCGACCCGGGGGGCCAGCGGGGCGGATCAAGGCTTGAGACGGCCGGCTGGGCGGCCAGGGGAGCCGTTTCAAGGCTTGAAATCGCCGGCTGGGCGGCCGAGTCGGGCGCCTCAAGCCTTGAAGCGGGTGACGGCGCGCCAGAGAGGGCCGTTTCAAGGCGGCGGAAGGACGTCGAGATCGCCGAGCCGATTCAAGGGGGAGCAGGCGGCGAACATCCGGTTCACGCGCCGCGACGAGCTGATCACCGAGGCCGGCGGGAGCTTCTTCATTGCAGCGCTGCTTCCAGGAGCCGCCGCGCCTGAGCCAGCTCCTCTATGACAGTCGCGCCGCGGCGACGCTGAGCCTCGAGGATCCGCGGCTCGAGTTCTATCTCAGGAAGCTCGACTGGCGCGCGCTCGCCCGGGCCAGCGGGCACAGGAGCGTGCAGTTCCACCCGATCGATGGGCCGCTCTTCGCGCCCCCTTCCAGCCGCCGCGGCGGCGCCCCGCGGGGCGGCGTACCGCAGGGCGGGGCGCCCACCTGCTCCACAGACGGCTGGGCAGCGCGCTTGCGGCGCCGGATGCCCGCGGTCTCGGTCGCCCCCGCGCTCTCGTGCTGCCCGACCGCGTGACGTACGCGTCCCTTCGCGCTGGCGGGGGCGCCCTCGCTTCCTTGCCAAGCTACATGCGGCGCTGACAGCTCCAGCACCCTCGTCGTCGTGCTCGGGACTTCAACACTTGCCTCCACGGCCGGCGGGTGCGGTTCTGCAGGTGCCCTCGAAACCCTTTTGGTTGCATACCTGGCAGACGCCACTGCACGGGGTATCGCAGCAGCGCTTGTCGGAGCAGAACCCGCTCGCGCATTCGTTGGGGGCATCGCAGGAGTCGCCAATGTTCCGGCGTCGCTGGCAGGTATCGGCGCTGCAATACTCGGTTGGGGCGCAGTCGCGGTCTGCCGCGCACGGGCATGACCCGGGGTTGCGCGCGCACCGCGGCGTGCCGTAGCCGCATTCGGAACAGGGGGGAGCACAGGCGTCCCCGTCGTTTTCCCATTCTCCCGCGTCGTTGCTCCTCTGCGGCTGATCGCCGTCGCACTGCAGGTCCCCGAGTGCACACGTCCACGTTGTCACGCACGCACCCCCTAAACAGCGCTTATCCGTGCCGCACAGTTCCCTGTCCTGCCATGCCCCGTTCCGATCACATTGTTGCGGCGTGATTCCGGCACACCGCGTCTGGCCCGGTGCACACTCGCATGAGTTATCGCCACGTTCACACGCATCGAACGTGAAATCGCCAACCTCCAGCACCGTGTTGCACGCCACGATCCCGATGCCGCCGGCGCTCACGACGGCCGCCGCGATGATGCCCCTCACGGTGCGTCCAGATGGCTTGCCCATCAAAACCTCCCTTCGATCTCGAATCGCCCCGCCCCCATGCCCACCGTCCACGCCACCCCACCTGCGGCCTGCGAGCCGCCAGGCCCCGCCGCTCGCTCCCCGCCGGCTCCAGCACGAACAGCGCGACGGTGCCCGCCGCCGCCCCGAGTCCCCCCACCACCAGACCCACGGTCGCCAGCGTCCCGAGGTTCGCTGCCGCGTCCACGTTCGCCCGCTCCCTCTCGGGACACGACGTCCCCCCGCACCGCGATTGGATATCGCCCACCTTCGTGAGCGCCACGCCCCCGGTCACCGCGAACACCCCGAGCCCCGGCACCCCCACCCCGTAGCCCACCCCGGCCGCGACGTTCCTCACCCGGCGCATCCCGGCCAGATGCGGCTCCCGCTCCAGCACCACCGACAGCTCCCGCTGCTTCCGCCGCACCAGCTGCACCGGCTGCTTCGACGACACGAATCCGCGCGCGCTCACCTCGATCGCATGCTCGCCCAGCGGCAGCCGCCCCTCCCACGGCGTCAGCCCCACGGCCTTGCCGTCGATCGTCAACCGCGCTCCGCTGGGCGTCGACTCGATCCGCAGCGACGCATCCTGTTCCTCCGCGCCCGGCGTCACCCGCGTCACCTCGAACGGCCTCACCACCGCCGTCTCGACCGGCGATGCCATCTTCGCGCCCTCCAGCGCCGCCGCCGCCCCGGCCGCTCCCGCTTCCGGCGCCGTACACTCTGCCAGCGCGTCGAGCCCCACGAAGCCGCGCAGCCGCACCTGGTGCTCGCCGGGCTCCACCAGCCCTTCCCACGGCGTCACCCCGACCTCCTTGCCGTCGAGCTCGACGGCGAGCACCCAGTTGTGCCGCTCGCTCACCGAGAGGCGCCCCTTCCTCGCGCTCGCACGCAGCTCCGCCACGCTCTTCTGCCCGGCCTGCACGTCCACGACCGCGCTGATCGGCTCGAACCCCTCCTTCTCCACGCGGATCCTGTGCGTGCCCACGGCCACGCGCAGCGGCTCCGACAACGGCAGCTTTCCGCGCAGCCGATCATCGACGAACAGCGACCCGCCCGCCGGCACATCGCCCGCCATCTCCAGCGTGCCCACGAGCCTCGAGAGCTCCGCGATGGCAGTCGCTACATCGGCCCCGAACTTGGCCGGCAGGTTCGGGTACTCCCGCAGCACCTCCTCGTACTGGTCCAGCGCCTCGTCGTACCTCCCGAGCTGCCGCAGGCAGGAGGCCGCCTGCGCCATCGCAGCCTTCATCTTCTTCAGCGCCAGCGATTTGCGGAGCTCGTCGTACGCTTCACGGTAATCAGCGGAGCAGGTGCGGGCCACGTCGGCCTTGACGGGCCAGAGGTGCGCGATCACGGCGCCGGCCTTGGCGAGAAGCTCGGCGGCGCTGCCGAGCACGCCGGCGTTGGCCCCCTCGCAGGCCTCGAGGATGACGAGGCGCAGCTCGGCGCAGAAGCTGGCGCTGAGCTCCCGGCCCAGCGCCTCGGCCGTCATCCAGACCTCTTCGCCGTCCTCGTCGTCCGCCATGCGCAGGACCGGTCTGCCCGACATATCGATGCCGCCGTGTCCGAGGAAGTGCAGCACGTGGGGGCTCTTGCCGCGCCGGAGACGGTCGAAGAGGACGCGGGGGCTGATGTCCGGCCCGGAGACAGGGTCGAGCCACTCGACCTCGCCAGCGTCGATCGAGGGGCCAAGAGCCTCGCGCAGCGCGGCGAGCGCTCGCTCGTCGCTGCCAGGCGCGATCGCCAGGACGCGGACGGCGCCCCGGACCACGCGCGGCTCCCACGGCTCGGAGGACATGACGCCCCGGGCAAGGAGGACTTTGGGGTCGGTTCCCACAAAACCCTCGCTCGTCCCCGGCTTGCAGAGCGCTTCCCACGGAATGGCCTGAAGGGCGCGATCGCGGGCGAACAGGCGCATGAGCAGCGGCCGGTCCTTCGACGCCTCGCCAAGCCGCACGAGCACGTCGCGCAGCTCGCCCTGGAGCACGGCCTGGTAGAGCGCCTGCGCGGTCTCCACGACGGAAGCGTCGAGCGATTTGCCGCTGCGGACGGCCCGGCCGACCTTGTTGGCAAACGATTGCAGCGCAGCCAGGCCGTCGTCGGGCGGCAGAAAATGGGCTGGAGGGCGCTCGCCCCGGCTGCCGCGGCCGCTGACGGAGACCTCTTCACCTTTGGTATCCAGCTCCAGCTCCAGCCACATCGGTTCGTTCCCCGCAATGCAAACGATACGCTACGGAATGCACGTGCCGTTCATGCACGTCTGACCATCCGGGCACGTGTCGGTGCAAGCTTCGCACGTATCCAGGGGACCGCAGTAGCCGCTGACGCATTCGCTGTCCCCGCCACACCCAACGCCGTTCGTTTTTGCGCATTCGCCGGTGTAACTACAATACTTGAAATTCCTCTCGGTGCACATGATGGGGTCCATTGCGCCGACGGGTATGCTGCAGGTGCCCTCGGAACCCGCGATGTTGCATGCCTGGCAGACGCCACTGCACGCGGTATCGCAGCAACGCCCGTCGACACAGAACCTGCTCGCGCATTCATTGGCGTCAGCGCAGGGGTCGCCAATGTTCCGGAGCCGCAGGCAGGCACCGTTGCAGCAATACTCCTCGGCTTCGATGCAATCGCTGCTTTCCTTGCACGACCCTCCTGAGCGAGCTGGATTGGGGATCGCGCACCGCGCCGTGCTGTCGTCGCATCCGACACAGTAACCACAGGCGTCTCCGTTCTTTTCCCATTCCCCCACGCTGTTACACCTCTGCGGCTGATTGCCCGAGCACTGCAGGTCCCCGGGGGCACACGTCGCCACGCACGCACCCCCTAAACAGTGCGTGCCAGTGCGGCACGGATCCTGGTTCTTCCATTCCCCGTTCGCATCACACTGTTGCGGCGTTGTTCCGGCGCACCGCGTGGTCCCGGGCGAGCACTCTGCGATCGGCCGGGGTGAGTTCGAGCACGCGCCGGTGAATGGATCGCACTCATATCCCGGTCGACATGGCGTATCACCATCGTTCCTCCACTGCCCGGTGGGATCGCAAAGCTGCGGTGTTTCGCGCGAACACTGCAGGTCCCCGGGTGCACACGTCGCCACGCACGCACCCCCTGAACAGCGCGTACCCGTGTCGCACAGTTCCCCGTCCTGCCATTTCCCGTTCGAATCACACTGTTGCGGCGTTATTCCGGCGCACCGCTTCTGACCCGGTGCACACTCGCCCTGGCACTCGCCGTTGACGCATACCATGTTGGAACACTCAGGTTTTTTGTTCTCCCACTGCCCACGCTCATTGCAAATTCGCGGCATATTGTTCGCGCATGATAAAGCACCGCGTTCACACTCTTCGAACTTGAAATCGCCAATCCCCAGCGCCGTGTTGCACGCCACGATCGCGATGCCGCCAGCGCTCACGACGGCGGCCGCGACGACGGCCCTCGCGGTGCGTCCAGATGGCTTGCGCATCAAAACCTCCCTTCGATCTCGAATCGCCCCGGCCCCATGCCCACCGTCCACGCCACCCCACCTGCGGCCTGCGAGCCGCCGGGCCCCCCACCGCCTCGCCGCTCGCTCCCCTCCGGCTCCAGCACGAACAGCGCGACGGTGCCCGCCGCCGCCCCGAGTCCCCCCACCACCAGACCCACGGTCGCCAGCGTCCCGAGGTCCGCTGCCGCGTCCACGTTCGCCCGCTCCTTCTCGGGGCACGACGTCCCCCCGCACCGCGATTTGACATCGCCCACCTTCGTGAGCGCCAGGCCTCCGGTCACCGCGAACACCCCGAGCCCCAGTACCCCCACCCCGTAGCCCACCCCGGCCGCGACGTTCCTCACCCGGCGCATCCCGGCCAGATCCGGCTCCCGCTCCAGCACCACCGACAGCTCCCGCTGCTTCCGCCGCACCAGCTGCACCGGCTGCTTCGACGGCACGAATCCTCCCGCGCTCACCTCGATCGCATGCTCGCCCAGCGGCAGCCGTCCCTCCCACGGCGTCGGCCCCACGGCCTTGCCGTCGATCGTCAACCGCGCTCCGCTGGGCGTCGACTCGATCCGCAGCGACGCATCCTGCTCCTCCGCGCCCGGCGTCACCCGCGTCACCTCGAACGGCCTCACCACCGCCGTCTCGACCGGCGACGCCATCTTCGCCCCGTCCTGCGCCGCCGCCGTCCCGACCGCTCCCGCTTCCGGCGCCGCACACTCCGCCAGCGCGTCGAGCCCCACGAAGCCGCGCAGCCGCACCTGGTGCTCGCCGGGCTCCACCAGCCCTTCCCACGGCGTCACCCCGACCTCCTTGCCGTCGAGCTCGACGGCGAGCACCCAGTTGTGCCGCTCGCTCACCGAGAGGCGCCCCTTCCTCGCGCTCGCACGCAGCTCCGCCACGCTCTTCTGCCCGGCCTGCACGTCCACGACCGCGCTGATCGGCTCGAATCCGTCCTTCTCCACGCGGATCCTGTGCGTGCCCACGGCCACGCGCAGCGGCCCCGACAATGGCAGCTTCCCGCGCAGCTGATCATCGACGAACAGCGCCCCTCCCGCCGGCGTGTCGCCCGCCAGCTCCAGCGTCCCCACGAGCCTCGAGAGCTCCGCGATGGCAGTCGCTACATCGGCCCCGAACTTGGCCGACAGGTTCGGGTACTCCCGCAGCACCTCCTCGTACTGGTCCAGCGCCTCGTCGTACCTCCCGAGCTGCCGCAGGCAGGAGGCCGCCTGCGCCATCGCGGTCTTCGTCTTCTTCAGCGCCAGCGATTTGCGGAACTCATCGTACGCTTCACGGTAATCCCCCGCGTCGAAGAGCTTCATCCCTTTCTCGTAGTGCGCGCGCGCTTCCTGGTACGAATCGTCCGCCGCCACCGGGCTCGCCGCCCCGGACGGCTGCGCCTGCGCTCCCGCCGCTCTCCCCACCAGCAGCACCGCAATCATCGCCGATCGAGCCACCGCGCGACCCGCCGCAGACCCGCTCATGCCCAGCTCCCTTCCATCTCGCCACGACCCTTCCCACCACACGACGAGCCCCCGGCGTGGTCTTCGCGCTGAGCTTCCAGGACCCAGGGACGAAGCCGAGGCACCACCTTCTCAGGGTCGAAACACGCCCGCAGAGCTCGGGCTTTCCCCCATTCTCTCCGCGAAGCGAGCGGCTCGGGCCATACAAGAACACTCTCCGGCGACTGTCAAGAGTCAAGAAGGCTTTCCCCGTCCGCGAAGACCGGGACCCCCCGGGCAACTTCCCCCCCGGATCGCCGCGCCGGGGCGAGTGCATGAAGATTTGGATTTCTCTGGCATCAAGCTCAAGACGTCGATACCATTGAATAGGTTATCGGTGCTCGCCATGTGGCCGGCTCTCGTGGTTCAATGAGAAGTGGCTCGGGTTTCCCGAGATCAAACTCACTGAGCCGTGACTCCGGTGCGCTGGAGCGCGAACGCGCGCGCGGTCCCGGTGGAGCTCGACGCGGCGCCACGGTGAGGGGCGGGGACGCGGAAATTCTGTTTTTGCGGCCTCGTCGAGGGGTGGCGATGCGAGGATGGGCGGCGATCCTCACGCCGATTCTTATTGACATGCATCAAGGGCAACCCAAAGCGGCCCGCGCTCGCGGGTGCACCTTCTGGTGCGCGATAAAGAAGTGCTTATCGCGCACCAGCCGGCAGCACGCGGGTACACCGCGCCCCTCGGGCGCGCGCTGCACCACACCCGAGGTCGTGGTCCAGGGGCCGGTACCGGGCACAGCACCCGAACAACGGGGTTTGGCGTCAACACGCACCGCGCGCTGCACGCGTCCTGGCCGCCGAAGGCGCCCGCGCAGCGGGGCGAAGCGCCTGGACACGCGCGAGCACGGTGGCCACGCTCGCCGGGTGTGAACGATCACGTAGAAACGCGGAATTCTGACGAAGTCCTGCTGCATCCCGAGCTTGGAGCCCCCGCCGGAGGCATCCCTCCGCCCATCGCCCGCGGAGCGTCACCGCCGCCGAGCGCAGCGAGGGCAAGAGAGCCGCCGAGCGGCACGGAGCCGCGCGCAGCCGCGTCGCGGCGAGCACGGCGAGGGGGCGACCTTGCCCGACGCGAGCACGGTGGCACGCTGCTGTGCTCGATGGAGCGGCGCCCCACGCGCTCCGGAGTGATCGCTAGACCTCGTCATATTCCGGCGCTCCCGGCTGATCGGCAACACCGGGCGACGGCGGAGCTCCTCCGACGTGTCCGGTTGTGCGGCCACGGTCCGCAGATGCGGGAACCAGCAGGGTCGGCGTTGCGGATGCCAGGTTCACAGGATGCCTTTCCCCCGGGCTTTCTGTCGCCGTTCAGGTCCGATGCCGCGACCGAGGATGGCTTGGTGCCCGGGAGGTCGTCGATCGTCGGGGCGAAGGCGCCGTTGCCGTTGTTGAGCAGCACACCCGGCCTGAGTCTTGGCCCATGTCCCAAGAGGATTGAACCGGAATGCTGGTCACCTTTCCTGTGGAATGACGTGGCGTCCGCGGTCTCCCGCACGCAAGAGGGCCCACTCGGACAAGCGGCGCCGAGGCCGGGCCAACACAAGCAAAGCGCGGCGAACCTGACTTTGGGCGGGGCGCAAGGCGGACGCGGGCGAGGCGTCGCGGCCTATGGGAGGCAGGAGGCGTAGCGCATAACGCTCACGGTGTCGCCGTCGCTGTTCGCGACGGCGAGGTCGGGCTTGCCGTCGCCGGTCAGGTCCGCGGCCGCGACTGATTCGGGACCGTCGCCCGTGAGGAGGCAGGAGGCGTAGCGCATAACGCTCACGGTGTCGCCGTCGCTGTTCGCGACGGCGAGGTCGGGCTTGCCGTCGCCGGTCAGGTCCGCGGCCGCGACTGATTCGGGACCGTCGCCCGTGAGATAGTCGAGCTTGGCGGCGAAGGTGCCGTTGCCTTGGTTGACCAGCACGCTCACGGTGGCGCTGAAGTAGTTCGCGACGGCGAGGTCGGGCTTGCCGTCGCCGGTCAGGTCCGCGGCCGCGACTGAGATGGGAAAGCCGTCCGTGCGGTAGTCGACCTTGGCGGCGAAGGTGCCGTTGCCTTGGTTGACCAGCACGCTCATGGTGTAGCTGAAGTGGTTCGCGACGGCGAGGTCGGGCTTGCCGTCGCCGGTCAGGTCCGCGGCCGCGACTGAGCGGGGACCGTCGCCCGTGGGGTAGTCGACCTTGGCGGCGAAGGTGCCGTTGCCTTGGTTGACCAGCACGCTCACGGTGGCGCTGCCTTGGTTCGCGACGGCGAGGTCGGGCTTGCCGTCGCCGGTCAGGTCCGCGGCCGCGACTGAGACGGGTTGGTTGCCCGTGCGGTAGTCGACCTTGGCGGCGAAGGTGCCGTTGCCTTGGTTGACCAGCACGCTCACGGTGGCGCTCTCTCTGTTCGCGACGGCGAGGTCGGGCTTGCCGTCGCCGGTCAGGTCCGCGGCCGCGACTGAGAAGGGACCGTCGCCCGTGGGGTAGTCGACCTTGGCGGCGAAGGTGCCGTTGCCTTGGTTGACCAGCACGCTCACGGTGGCGCTCTCTCTGTTCGCGACGGCGAGGTCGGGCTTGCCGTCGCCGGTCAGGTCCGCTGCCACGACTGAGACGGGACGGTCGCCCGTGGGGGAGTCGACCTTGGCGGCGAAGGTGCCGTCGCCTTGGTTGACCAGCACGCTCACGGTGGCGCTGCGGTAGTTCGCGACGGCGAGGTCGGGCTTGCCGTCGCCGGTCAGGTCCGCGGCCGCGACGGAGGCGGGAAAGTCGCCCGTGGGGTAGTCGCCCTTGGCGGCGAAGGTGCCGTTGCCTTGGTTGACCAGCACGCTCACGGTGGCGCTGCCTTGGTTCGCGACGGCGAGGTCGGGCTTGCCGTCGCCGGTCAGGTCCGCGGCCGCGACTGAGACGGGTTGGTTGCCCGTGCGGTAGTCGACCTTGGCGTCGAAGGTGCCGTTGCCTTGGTTGACCAGCACGCTCACGGTGACGCTGCCTATGTTCGCGACGGCGAGGTCGGGCTTGCCGTCGCCGGTCAGGTCCGCGGCCGCGACTGAGAAGGGATGGTCGCCCGTGGGGGAGTCGACCTTGGCGGCGAAGGTGCCGTTGCCTTGGTTGACCAGCACGCTCACGGTGTCGCTGTCTCTGTTCGCAACGGCGAGGTCGGGCTTGCCGTCGCCGGTCAGGTCCGCGGCCGCGACTTCGGCGGGACCGTCGCCCGTGGGGTAGTCGACCTTGGCGGCGAAGGTGCCGTTGTCTTGGTTGACCAGCACGCTCACGGTGTCGCTGTCGATGTTCGCGACGGCGAGGTCGGGCTTGCCGTCGCCGGTCAGGTCCGCGGCCGCGACTGAGAAGGGATGGTCGCCCGTGGGGTAGTCGACCTTGGCGGCGAAGGTGCCGTTGCCTTGGTTGACCAGCACGCTCACGGTGGCGCTGCCTTGGTTCGCGACGGCGAGGTCGGGCTTGTCGTCGCCGGTCAGGTCCGCGGCCGCGACCGAGGAGGGAAAGTCGCCCGTGGGGTAGTCGACCTTGGCGGCGAAGGTGCCGTTGCCTTGGTTGACCAGCACGCTCACGGTGGCGCTGTTGATGTTCGCGACGGCGAGGTCGGGCTTGCCGTCGCCGGTCAGGTCCGCGGCCGCGACTGAGGTGGGACTGTCGCCCGTGGGGTAGTCGACCTTGGCGGCGAAGGTGCCGTTGCCTTGGTTGACCAGCACGCTCACGGTGGCGTTGTCGAAGTTCGCGACGGCGAGGTCGGGCTTGCCGTCGCCGGTCAGGTCCACAGCCACGACTGAGACGGGAGCGCTACCCTTAGGTAAGGCCAACTCACCGTTGAACCCGGGTTTTTCACAGATGCAGGTAGCATTGCCGCACGTCTCTCCCACCCCACAGACCACAGGGTCGCCGGTGTTGCACGCGGCGGTCGTTGGATCACATCCAACACATGGATCACATATGCGCCCGTTGACCTGCCAATTTCCGTTCGTGTCACAGAGCTGCGGAATGTGTCCGTCGCACCGCAAGTCCTCCGGCGTACAGGTCTGCACGCAGTCGCCGTCTGAGCAATGAAACCCGGAGCTCAAATCGCACGGCTTACCTACCGCCTTCCATTGTCCGTCCTCGTCACACGTCTCGGGCGTGAGGCCCTTGCACCGCTTGTCCCCGGATTCGCAAACACCCACGCACGTAGCATTGACGCAGGTCTGATGATCGCACGAGCTCCCGAAATGCTCCCATTGTCCCGAGTCGCAGACCTGGGGCTGATTCTCGTTGCACCCCTTTTCGTTAGGAGCGCAAACACCCACGCACGTAGCATCGACGCAGGTCTGATGAACGCACGAGCTCCCGAAATGCTCCCATTGTCCCGAGACGCAGATCAGGGGCTGATTCTCGTTGCACCCCTTTTCGTTAGGAGCGCAAACACCTATGCATGCGCCATCGACGCAGGTCTGATGATCGCACCGCCCCTGGGGCTGCCATAGCCCCGCTGTGCAGCTCTCGGGCTCATTGCCATCGCCGCACCGCTTGGTCCCTTCGTCACACTTAGCAGTCCTGAAATCATCGACCCCCAGCACCGCATTGCACGACCACAGGGCGATGCTGACAAGGACCACCGCTGCGATCCGAACGCCATTCAGGATAACCCCTTTGCTCCGTCGCCCCATCAGAACCTCCCGTTGATCCCGAAGCCTCCGAGCCCCACGCTCGCGCTCACGCTCGGCCCGGCGGGTCGCTTCCCCTCTTCGGGCCGCGTCAACAGCAACACGGCCGTCCCCGCCGCCGCCCCGAGCCCGGCCACCACGACGCCGACGGTGGACACCGTCCCCAGAGTGCTCACGTCATTCAGGTTCTCTGTCTCCGTGGAGGGGCATTGCTGGTTCGGGCAGCTCGCCTTGAGCCCGTTGACCTTATCGAGCGCCAGACCCCCGGCCACGGCGAACATCCCAAGGCCCACCGCGCCCACCCCATAAGCCAACCCGACCCCGATCTTCACGTTCCTCGCGGCGCGCTGCTCGGCCTCCCTGTCCGGCTCCCGCTCCAGCACCACCGACAGCTCCCGCTGCTTCCGCCGCACGAGCTGCACCGGCTGCCTCGACGGCACGAATCCTCCCGCGCTCACCTCGATCGCATGCTCGCCCAGCGGCAGCCGTCCCTCCCACGGCGTCGGCCCCACGGCCTTGCCGTCGATCGTCAACCGCGCTCCGCTGGGCGTCGACTCGATCCGCAGCGACGCATCCTGCTCCTCCGCGCCCGGCGTCACCCGCGTCACCTCGAACGGCCTCACCACCGCCGTCTCGACCGGCGACGCCATCTTCGCCCCGTCCTGCGCCGCCGCCGTCCCGACCGCTCCCGCTTCCGGCGCCGCACACTCCGCCAGCGCGTCGAGCCCCACGAAGCCGCGCAGCCGCACCTGGTGCTCGCCGGGCTCCACGAGCCCTTCCCACGGCGTCACCCCGACCTCCTTGCCGTCGAGCTCGACGGCGAGCACCCAGTTGTGCCGCTCGTTCACCGAGAGGCGCCCCTTCCTCGCGCTCGCACGCAGCTCCGCCACGCTCTTCTGCCCGGCCTGCACGTCCACGACCGCGCTGATCGGCTCGAATCCGTCCTTCTCCACGCGGATCCTGTGCGTGCCCACGGCCACGCGCAGCGGCCCCGACAATGGCAGCTTCCCGCGCAGCTGATCATCGACGAACAGCGCCCCTCCCGCCGGCGTGTCGCCCGCCAGCTCCAGCGTCCCCACGAGCCTCGAGAGCTCCGCGATGGCAATCGCTACATCGGCCCCGAACTTGGCCGGCAGGTTCGGGTACTCCCGCAGCACCTCCTCGTACTGGTCCAGCGCCTCGTCGTACCTCCCGAGCTGCCTCAGGCAGGAGGCCGCCTGCGCCATCGCAGCCTTCCTCTTCTTCAGAGCCAGCGATTTGCGGAACTCGTCGTACGCTTCACGGTAATCCCCCGCGTCGAAGAGCTTCATCCCTTTCTCGTAGTGCGCGCGCGCTTCCTGGTACGAATCGTCCGCCGCCACCGGGCTCGCCGCCCCGGACGGCTGCGCCTGCGCTCCCGCCGCTCTCCCCACCAGCAGCACCGCAATCATCGCCGATCGAGCCACCGCGCGACTCGCCGCAGACCCGCTCATGCCCAGCTCCCTTCCATCTCGCCACGACCCTTCCCACCACACGACGAGCCCCCGGCGTGGTCTTCGCGCTGAGCTTCCAGGACCCAGGGACGAAGCCGAGGCACCACCTTCTCAGGGTCGAAACACGCCCGCAGAGCTCGGGCTTTCCCCCATTCTCTCCGCGAAGCGAGCGGCTCGGGCCATACAAGAACACTCTCCCTCGACTGTCAAGCAGGCTTCCCCCGTCCGCGAAGACCGGGGCCCACCGGCAACTCCCCGCCTGGATCGCGGCGCCGATCCGGCGCGCTTCGCCTCGACGGGCGTGCACGCCATGGATCCGCTTGACATGCGATCGGAAGCCAGGTCACATCGCGCCAGGAGGGGATCCCGACCGTGCCCAACAACAAGCCATCCCCGGAGGCCGGAGAGCCGGTCGACCTTGGTGGCTGGGATATTCAATCTGCGCCCGAACCTGCCCTGGGAAGAACGGTTGATGTCGCGCACGGTCGAGATGCCCGGCAAGCGGGTGCACGTGATCGGGGGCTGACGTCGCAGCTCGGGCCTCCTGCAGCACGAGGTTCCTCGCCTCCTCCCCATTGCAGCGCCACAGCGAGCGAGGATCCGCTTCAGGCCAGCCAATCGCTCGCCGCCAGCATGCATGCACGCCGAAATTCAGGGCGCGCTCCGCGGGCGGCGGACAGGTCCCCACGCGGACGCGCGCCCGGTAAAGCAGTCTCCGGCGTCCTATCCATGCCGCGAGGACCCCTGCATGTGGCTGGAGATTGACCTCGCCCGTGCCGGCGCCGAGGTGCGCGCCGGCGCGCGCGGCAGCCGCGGAGAGCAGACCGCCCCCCATTCCCTCGGCCCCGACCTCGACGCCGAGGCCCTCTCCCGCTTCGCCGTCGCCGTGCGCGCCGCCGCCGCGCGCGGCCGCCCGCTCGCCGCCGGCCTGCTCGATACGGCGCAGGCCCTCCAGCGCGCCGTGCTCGACGGCGGCATCGACCCGCTCCGGGCCCGGCTCGCCGAGGCCGCGGGCGGGCCGCTGCTCGTGCGCCTCGGGCTCCACGACCTGGAGCTCCAGGCCGTCCCGTGGGAGGCGCTCTGCAAGCCCGGCGAGGCGATGGGCTTCTGGGCCAGCTCGCCGGACCTGCTGCCCGTGCGCGGGGTCACCACCGACGAGCCCTGGCAGCCCCGCGCGGTGCGCGGCGCGCTGCGCCTGCTCGCCGTCGCGCCCACCGGCAGCGCAGGCCTCGCGGTGCTCCGGAGCGCGCTCGCCGAGCGCATCGACGCCGGCGAGATCGAGTGGCTCGATCCGATCGAGGGGCCGGCCGCGAGCGTCTCCGGCCTCTTCGATCGGCTCCGCCGCGAGCCGATCCCGCACGTGCTCCACTTCCTCGGGCACGGCGGCCAGCAGGGCGGCGCTCCCGTCCTGCGGCTCGCCGACAACGACGACGGCGACGAGACCTGGCTGCCCGTCGAGCTCCTCGCCCAGCAGCTCAAGGCGAGCCTCCGCGGCTTCCTCCGGCTCATCGTCCTCGAGGCGTGCGAGGGCGCTCGCCCTACCGTGTTCGCCTCTGCCGCCGAGCTCCTCGCCCGCGCCGGCGCGGACGCGGTCGTCGCCCACCTCTGGCCGGTCAAGGCCAACGTGGCCCGCACCTGCTCGACGGAGCTCTACCGGGCGCTCGCCGGCGCGTCCCGGAGCAAGGGCGATATCGCCGCCGCCATGAACGAGGCCCGGCGCGCCATGCTCGGCGCCTTCGAGGGCAGCGCCGAGGCGTTCTCGCCGGTCGTCTACCTCCGCGGCCCCGACGGCGTGCTCTTCGACTTCAAGGGGCGCAAGATCACCGCGCCCGCCCCACACCCGGCGGCAAAGCCCGCCGCGCGCGGGCTCGATCCGGCCCTCGCGCGGCTGCTCGGCAAGCCGTTCTCGCTGCTGCTGGGCGATCGCTTCCGGGGACAGCGCCCGGTGCTCTCCGGGTTCCGCGACAAGCTCCACAAGGAGCTCGTCAAGGCGTCCGTCCCGGCCTCGCCCGCGCTGCCGATGAGCGCGATCGCCCAGCGCTTCGCGCTCCACCGTGGTGTGACCAGGCTGGACGCCGAGTTCCAGAAGACGTTTCGCGACGGCGCGCCGCCCCCACCCTTCGTCGAGGTGCTGGCGGGCTTCGTCGGCCCCGGCGCCCACACCACCCTGCTGCGCCACCCGTGGCTCGAGCTCGCCGTCGCCGAGAAGCACCCCGAGCGCACGATCTACGTGATCCAGCCGGGGGAGGAGGGCCTCTTGATGCTGTGCCGCGAGGCGGGCGGCGAGGGCTGGGAGGAGCTCGATACACCGCCGACGACGATCGATCCGGAGCAGGAGATCGTGCTGTTCCGGCCCTACGGCGGCTACACGCCGGAGCGAGTCTTCGCCCGGCCCCGTTTGACGGAGGACGACTACCAGCTCAGCCTCCGCGACCTGGACGGCGCGCTCCCGCGCGATCTGGCGAACGCTGTCCTGAGCACGCTGAGCTACCGGCCCGCGCTGCTCCTCGGCATGTCGATGGTCACCGGGCACCACCGCCTCATGCTCCACCGGCTCTATCCGCGGGGCGTCCCGCGCGGCAGCCTCGCGGTGCTCGATCCCGAGGACGCCGAGCGAGGGCTCTGGGAGAAGGGCTCGGGCCTGCCGGGCAAGGGCGAGGGCGTCGAGGTGATCGAATCCCCCGTGGAGGATTTCGCCGAGGGGCTGGAAGGGGACGGCGGGTCGTGAGCGAGCCCCAGGAGAGCGCGAACCCGTTCCCCGGCGCGCAGCCGTACCGCGTCGCGGATCGTCATCGCTTCTTCGGCCGCGACGCGCTCGTCGCCAAGCTCGCCCACCAGCTGCTCGCCCACCCGTCGACCACGCTGTTCGGGCCCTCGGGGGCGGGAAAATCCTCGTTGATGCAGGCGGGGGTGATCCCTCGGCTGGAGGAGACCCATGATTTCCAGGTGGTGCGCGTCGACGGCTGGCCGCCGGGCGAGGCGCCGCTCCCGTGGCTCGCGCGCGCTCTCTTCGACGGTCTGGAGCTCGGCGCGCCCCCGCCGGACCTCCCCCCCCTCGAAGCGCTCGACCAGGCGATGGTCCTCGCCGAGCGGCGGAGCGAGCAGCCGATCCTGATCTACCTGGACCAGCTCGAGCAGCTGCTCTTCCCGGAGCGCGCTGAGGCCGAGGCCGAGGCGCTGATCGAGGGGGTGCACCGGCTGGCGCGGGCGCCGATCCAGGGCCTTCAGATCGTGCTGGCGCTGCGGGAGGACTACCTGGGGCGGTTCCGGGATCGCGCGCGCGATCGCAAGGAGCTCCTGGCGCACGGCTTCCGGCTCGGGCCGATGACGGTGGGGGAGATGGTCAAGGCGGTGTGCCGGGCGGCGGCCGAAGGGCAGCCGCCGCAGCGCTGGGACGAGGAGCAGCTCCGCGGGCTGATGCGGGAGGTGCGGACGCCCGGCGAGAGCCCGTCCGACGCGGCGGAGGTGCAGGCGGCCTACGCGCAGATCGTGTGCCGGGCGCTGTTCCAGGAGCGCGCCCTGGGCGGCGCCGCGGGGGTGATCGAGGCCGAGCCCATCCTGCGCCGGTACTTCGACGCGACGCTGGAAGGCCTCGGGCCGCTGGCACCGGTGGCGCAGCGGCTGCTCGAGGATCACCTCGTCACGGCGGACGGCAGCCGGACGCTGCGCACGGAGAACGAGCTCCTGCGGATCGTGCCCGCGGAGAAGCTCGGGCCGATCCTGAGCGCGCTCGAGGGCGCGGCGATCCTGCACGCCGAGGCGCATCAGGGCAGCAGGTATTTCGAGATCGGCCACGACTGGCTGGCGAGGCGGGTCTACGAGCAGCGGCAGCAGCGCGAGCGGGACGAGGAGCAGCGGCGGCGCGAGGAGGCGCAGGAGGCGGAGTTCCGGCGCGAGCGCGCCGAGGTCGAGGCGCGGCTCGCGAAGGCGCGGGCGCAGCGGCGCTCGCTGGCGATCCTCGCGCTCGCGGCGCTCGCGGTGGCGGCGGGCGCGGCGGCCATGGGCCTCTGGGCGCTCGAGCAGCAGCGGACGGCGCAGGCGGCCCGGAGCGTCGCGGACCGGGAGCGCGTGCGCGCGGAGGAGACGGCGATCGAGGCGTCGGACGCGCGGCTCCTCGCCGGCTTTCGCGAGCTCAAGAACGGCAACCAGCTCGGCTGGGCGACGAAGCTCCTGGCCGAGGTGCAGCGGCCCGAGCAGGCGCGCGGCTGGGTCGCGCTCGCGAGCGAGGCCCTCGGCGCGAACACGCTCGAGGTGACCCTCCGCGGCCACGAGAGCGCGCTCGCGGCGGCCGTGTGGAGCCGCGACGGCAAGCGGGTCCTGACCGCCTCGGCCGACAGGACGGCGCGGGTGTGGAGCGCGGACGGCTCGGGCGAGCCCGTCGTGCTCGCGGGCCACGCCGGGCCGATCACCGCCGCCTCCTTCAGCCCCGACGGCGTGCGCGTGCTCACCGGCTCGGAGGACGGGACGGCGCGGGTGTGGAGGGCGGACGGCTCGGGCGAGCCCGTCGTGCTCGACGGCAAGGCCGGGCCCGTCACGGCCGCGGCCTGGAGCGGCGACGGCGCGCGGGTGGTCGTGACGTCGCGCGATGACGCGACCGCGCGGGTGTGGAACGCCGATGGCAGCGGCAGGATCGAGCTCAGGGGCCATACGGGGCCGCTGACGGTCGCATCGTTCCATCCGGACGGCGTGCGCGTGCTCACCGGCTCGGAGGACGAGACAGCGCGCCTGTGGGGGGCGGAAGGGGCGGGGCGGCCGGTCGTCTTCCGAGGGCACGAGGGCGCGGTGCGCTTCGTCGCCCCGAGCCCCGATGGGACGCGCCTCGTCACGACCTCGAACGACAGGACCGCGCGCATCTGGGAGGTGTCGGGCAAGGCCAGGCCGGTCGTGCTCGAAGGACACGAGCGCGACGTCCTGCATGCCGCGTGGAGCCCCGACGGCGGGCGCGTCGCCACCGCCTCGGCGGATAAGACGGCGCGCGTGTGGAGCGCCGATGGCAAGGGCGAGCCGGTCGTCCTGTCCGGGCACGGCCAGGCGGTCACGTCCGTGGGGTTCCGGCCGGATGGGCGGTACGTGGCCACCGCCTCGCGCGACCAGACGGCGCGGATCTGGTCCGCGGAAGGGGGCATACCGCTGGTGCTGAGCGGGCACGAGGGACCGGTGCTGTCGGCGGCGTGGAGCCCCGATGGAGCGCGGGTGCTCACCGGCGCGGCGGCGGCGCTGGAGAGCGGGGGCTCGCTCGATGCGACGGCCAGGATCTGGCGCCCCGGGTGGCTCGCGTCGCTGCCGCGCCAGCGGCAGGAGTTTTACCATTCGGCGTTCATCGGCGCCGGGGGCGACGTCGTCGCCGCGGCGTACGACGACGGGACGGCGCGCGTCTTTCGCGCGGACGGGACGGGCGATCCGGTGATCTTCGACGCGGGCGGCAGGTCGGTCTCCACCTTCCCCGTCCGTGGCGACAAGCGCTGGGTCGTGAGCGCGGCGCTGAGCCCCGACGGCAGCCGGATCGTCATCGCCCTGCTCAATGGGACGGTGCGCATCCTCCGCCTGGACGGCACGGGCGAGCCCGTGGTGCTCGCGGGGCACGTCGGTGGGGTGCGCGCGGCGGCGTTCAGCCCGGACGGGAGCCGCGTGGTCACCGCCTCGGACGACAGGACGGCGCGCGTATGGCGCGCCGATGCACCGGGCGAGCCCGTCCTTCTGTCAGGGCACACCGACGGCCTCACCTCGGCGGCGTGGAGTCCCGACGGCAGGCGGATCGTGACCACGTCGATGGACCACACGGCGCGCGTGTGGAGCGCCGACGGCTCGGGCGAGCCCGTGGTGCTCACGGGGCACGGAGGCGCGATCTACGCAGCAGCGTGGAGCCCCGACGGCAGGCGGATCGTCACCGCCTCGGAGGACGGTACCGCGCAGGTGTGGCGCGCGGAGAGCGGCGCCCGCGCGGTGCCGATCGAGCACGGGAGCCCGGTGCTGCGTGTGATCTGGAGCCCCGACGGCGCGCGGATCGCCACCTCGTCGCTGAAGGCGGGCCTGCGCCTGTGGAGCGCCGAGGCCACGGGAGAGCCGATCACGCTCGATGCCCCGGTGCCCCTCCTGGCCATGGCCTTCGTGGACGGCGGGCAGAGGATCCTCACCGTCGCGGAAAACAACACGACGCGCGCCTGGACGATCGACGTGGGCGCGCTGAAACGGGGTCTGGAGGGCGCCAATGCGGATTGCCTCCCTCCGGCGATGCGGGGCATCTATCTTGGCGAGCCCGCTGCGAGGGCGCGGGAGCGGTACGCGGCGTGCGAGCGCGCGTACCGGAGAGCGCCCGTGCTCCTGGAGGGGGAAGAGCCATGAGGACCCGTCGCATGTCCGCGCCGGCCGGATGGATGGCCGTGCTCCTCGTCGCCTGCGGCCAGCCCGCGAGCGGCGGGGGCGCCGGAGAGCAGGCGGATTCCGGGACCACCGCCGCCGAAGCGAACCCGGAGCGCGGAGCCCCGGCGGCGTCGGACGCCGGAACAGCGCGGCGGGCGCAGCTCAGGGCGCTCGGGCCTGGCGAGCGCCGGGTGGCGGTGGTCGTGCTGCCGGGCGATGCGTCGGTCGAGGTGGACGGTCAGCCGGCGCGGCGGAGGGACGGTCTCATCGAGCTGGTGGGCAAGGTGGGTGAGCAGCACCGTGTGCGCGCGTTCAAGGGGGCGAAGAGCACCGGGGAGAAGACCGTGACCATCGAGGAGTCGGGGGCCTCGCCGGCGCTCCTGGACCTCTACGAGCCACCTCCGCCGGGCGCGGCCAAGGTCGTGATCCCACAGAAGAAGCCGATGCGCTTCGACAACTTCGATGAGTGATCGACTGGAAGGCCCGGCTCCGACGCGCACCCAGCCGTCGCCGCGGCGCATCGACGTGGCGCACCCCTCGGTGTCGCCTCCGCGCACGGCGCCGAGGGGGCGCTCAGAGTTGCCAAATCGCGCCCTTCGCTCCCCCCGTTTTTCGGCCCCTCAGCGGCCCCTCCCAGAACACCTAACCCCGCGATACGATGTGATGTTTTTCCGAGGGTCATCCAAGGGTAATTCGCCTCGAGATACCTTCGGCTCCGAGATACCTTTTCGGGCTCCTTCCGGCGGCGTCGGTCACGGTTGCTCACGAACCCTACACGGATGGAGGTACGGTAATGGCATCGGTGGCTCTCGCGCGTGTATCGTCACAGCTCGCTCTTCGTGAGGTTGACAACGGCATGCGCGCGATCGAGAGGACGGTCCTGGAGACGCGCGTCGGCGGATTGCAGAAGCCCAGCGCGATCAGCTCCTCCGCCACGGCTACGGCGACGCTCGCAATTCCGCTGGACGGGCTCACGATCACGGCCCCGCAGCCGGAGATGCTCTCGCAGAAGAACGTCGAGTCGGTCACCGGCATCCCTGCGCGCGTCTTCCTCGACGCGATCCGCGCGCCGGGCTTTCCCCTGCCGGTCGCGAAGCTGGGCTAGAACGCCGAACGGGTTGAAAATCATCTAATTCCAATAAGTTACGCAGCCTCTTGGATCAGCCGCTGGGCCGCCTCAAGATTCTGGATCGCTGCGGCGCGCCGGAGGTCGAACAGGTTTCTCCTGGCGCCGATGTAGCGCGCGCTGTGTCCTTTGCGCGCCGCGATGTGGGCAAGCGCATGCTCCACAGCTGTCCGCTGCCGGAGCATGGCGCGTCCTGGCCCGGTCTGCTGCAACTTCCGGAACTTGCCCTGCAGAGCTTCGTCCTCGGCGATGGACACGGTCCGCCCTCGCCCCTAGGCAGCTTGCGTGCACTTGGCTCGAAGCGGGCACGCGCCGCACTCCTCGGGATCGAACTCGACCGTGTCACCAGGCTCGAACACCTCGACCTGTCCCGCTGGACACGTGATTGTCTTGGCGCGCAGGTCGATCTTGAAATCACGCTTGCTGAACAAATCGGGGCTTCGAGCCCGCTGGCCCCAAGGCTTCGAGAACACCTGGCCGCCCGCGCGGATCACGTCGTCAACGACGGGGCTGTTCACGTAGGCGCGATCGATGTGGAGCTCGACGAGGCGCAACCGCTGGCGCTGAATGTCCTCAGCGATCGGCGCGGCCCCCTCTTCTTCGGGCCGATTCGCTGGCGTGACCGCGCAGGCGACAATGATGGGAAGGTCAAGGTCGCGTGCGATGTGCTCCTTGTAGCCGTCGAACCGCTTCGAGCGGCTCTTGCGGCCGTGGCGCATCTCGGCGTCCTCAATGGAGACACGGCGGTCAGGCGCAACACCTTGCCGGATGCGAACGGTCCCATCCTCGGCTGTTTCCAGGTCCTGATCTCGGACCTGTGTGATCGCATCGAGATAGGTGCGAAGCGGCTGCTCGACGACGTCGTCCAGATGGCGGTCGACCCACTGCTGCAACGACGAGACCTGCCGCTCCAGGATCTGAATCGCCGCCGCCTTCTGTTTCGGGTCGCTCCAGTCGAGGTCGAGCCCGGCCTTGATGCTGGGAGCCAGAAGCAGCGGGATGCCCGCCTTACGGCCGATCTCCTCGGGCGGACGCTCCGTGATCTTCGACACGACGCGGACGATGCTGCGTGCAGCATGGCCGAGCAGGTTGATCGTGTCTTCAACCCGCCCGGCCCCCGCTAAAGGGCGGCTATCGATGGCCACCCGCAGCGCTTTAGCAGCGTGACCATGCACATCAGCGCCGGCGGATGCGGCGGCTCACCTGCCCCCGTCGTCCGGTACATGCCCTCCAGCTGCTCCTGGAACGTCGCGTCGAACAGCTCGTGCCGGTGCAGCCTGAGAAAGCCGAACAGTGCTCTCACGCGTGTCAGCCGCTTCATCAGCGCCTGCTCCTGCCGCGACAGCTCCACCGGCGGCGACCATCGTTCCATCCGTGAACCTCCGGACGCGAACGAGATCATGGCCCGGGCGAGACGGTCGAGCCTTCCATCGAAGCACCCGGAATTATCACAAAATCAACCCGATCGGTCCTTCAGGCGTCAACTGTAATTCGGCGAGAACATTACAAAGGCGTGGGTCGTACCGTCCAGAGCGTGCTCCATTGCGCACCTGCCTGCGAAGCGCGAGTGCTTATCAGCCCCCTGGCACCGGCTGCCTGTCCAGGCCGCCGTGAGAGCGCGCTGGCGGCCGCGCGCCCTGAGCTAGACGTGTCGCCCGTGCGCCCCCGTTCCCTGCGAGCGCGACCCGCTGCGGCGTCGTCGGCAGACCGCCGTTGACGGGGCGCCGACGGCCGCGCCCCCGGCGCTGCACGACGTCGCCCGTGCGCCAGGGTCGCCAGCGAGTGCGGCCCGCCGGCGTCGTGGGCATGCCGCCGCCGTTGACGGCACGCTGACGGCCGCGCGCCTCGATCTGCATGCGACGCTCGGGCGTCCGCGTCCCCCGCGAGTCGACCCGTCGCGGCGCCGTGCAGGCAGCGGTGACGGGGCGGAGCGCTGACAGGCGTGTGTCCGGAGCTCGATGAGCGAGCACTCACGATCACGGCCCCGCAGCCGGAGATGCTCTCGCAGAAGAACGTCGAGTCGGTCACCGGCATCCCGGCGCGCGTCTTCCTCGACACGATCCGCGCGCCGGGCTTTCCCCTGCCGGTCACGAAGCTCGGCAAGCTGCGCCTGGTCCAGCGCGAGGCGTTCGTCGTCTTCCTCCGGGCGCTGGCCCGTGACCCGGCACCGCGCCGAGCCGCGGCGGACCCGGCACCGCGCCAAGCCGCGGCCGAAGCCGCGGCGGAAGACGAGCGGACGGGAGTTGCCGCGGTGCTGGCCGCGGTCGGCCTTGAGCCGGTCCGGCAGCCGCGGGCCGGCCGGGCGAGCGCTCCTCCCGGTGGCGTGAGGCGTGGGAGGCTGCCGCCCAAGTAGAGCGGGTCCGCTCGCCGCTACGTCTCCCGACGCCTCCCACGGCGTGGTTCCGCAAGCTTGCCGGCCCCGTCTCGCGGCGTCTCCTGCGTGGGCGCTGCCGGCGGGGGCGGCGCCGGGGAGGCTGGCCTGGTGGGCGATTGCTCTGGAGCACGGCGTGCCGGTTTGCAGCCTCATGGGGCCACCTGGCGGCGTTTTTTGCAGGGTCATGGGGCCACCCCAAACGCAGGAGGATGGGGCCACCCGCGCGGGGGCGTGACCCAGGTTTTTGCAGGGTCATGGGGCCAGCTTCCGAGGTTTTTTGCAGCCTCATGGGGCCAGTTCGGGACGCCGCGGTCGGGATCTGAGACGGGCTCCTTCCGATGACGGCGCGGGTCGCCGTCGGAAGGAGGCCGATGCCCTACCGAGAGCTGATCATGGTTGACATCAAGGAAATGCTCCGCCGTCGTGCGGCGGGGCAGAGCGCGCGTCACGTGGCGCGCGAGACGGGGTTCGATCGCAAGACGGTCGGCAGGTACTTCGAGGCCGCTGCGACGTTGCCACTGCCGCCCGATCGCGAGCCGACGGACGAGGAGATCCACGCGATCGCCCAGCGCGTACAGTCGCGCCCGGTGCCCGACGCGAGCGAGGAGTGGAAAGAGATCGGTGCGCATCGCGCACGCATTGAGGCCTGGCTCGCCCAGCCTCGGCCGCTGAAGCTGACGAAGATCCACACGCTGCTCAAGCGCGACCACGGCGTCAGCGCGAGCTACGACACGCTCCGGCGCTTCGCCATGGAGGAGCTCGCGTGGCGCAAGAAGACGCCGACGGTTCGCGTCGCGGACACCGAGCCCGGCGAGGTCGCGCAGATCGACTTCGGCCTGATGGGTAAGCTGTTCGACCCAGCGACGCAGCGGGTTCGAAATCTGTGGGTGCTCGTGGTGACGCTCGCGTACAGCCGCTACCAGTTCGTGTGGCCGTCGTTCGAGCAGACCACGGCGGCGGTGTGCGCGGGCCTGGATGCGGCGTGGAGGTTCTTCGGCGCGATGGCGCGCGTGATCCTCCCGGATAACATGAAGGCCATCGTGCTGCGCGCTGACGAGCTCGCCCCCGTGCTCGTGCCGGCGTTCCTCGACTACGCGCAGACGCGCGGGCTGTTGGTGGATGCCGCGCGTGTCAGGTCGCCACAAGACAAGGCGCGTGTTGAGAATCAGGTCGCATACGTGCGCGAGAGCTGGTTCGACGGCGAGTCGTTCACCAGCCTCGATGAGGCTCGCGCGTCCGCTGAGCGGTGGTGTCGCGACGTCGCCGGTGCGCGCGTCCACGGCACGACACGCGAAGTGCCGCGCGAGGTGTTCGAGGCGCGCGAGAGGACCGCCATGAAGCCGGCGCCGACGGCGCCGTTCGACGTGCCGCACTGGACTGACGCGAAGGTGCACCCCGATCATCACGTGCAGGTCCTCCGGTCGCTCTACAGCGTGCCGACGCGCTACGTCGGCAGCACGGTGCGCGTTCGCGCCGACAGCGTGTCCGTGAGGATCTACGCCGGCACGCAGCTCGTGAAGGTGCACGCGCGCGTTACGCCGGGCAAGCGCTCCACCGACCCGAGCGACTACCCCGTGGGCAAGGACATCGCGGCCGAGCGCGATGTGGCTTCGCTCATCGCGAGCGCGAAGAAGTGCGGCGTGCACGTCGGCATCTACGCCGAGCGGCTGCTCGACGTGCCGCTACCGTGGACGCGCATGCGGCTCGTCTATGCGCTGCTGCGGCTGTGCAACAAGTTCGGCAACGGGCGCGTCGAGGCGATCTGCCAGAGCGCGCTTGCGTTCGATGTCGTCGACGTGCAGCGCGTGGCGCGCATGCTCGAGACGGCGAAGACGCCCGCGTCACCGCCCACGGATGAGCGCAAGGTCGTTGCGCTCCCCACGCCGCGGTTCGCGCGCAGCACCGAGCACTTCGCGACGCGCACGCTGGCGGCTGCGGCGACGAAGGAGGAGGCGTGATGAGCTCGAGCGAAGTCGACCCCGCGCTCGTCACGGCGCTCAAGCGCCTGCGCCTCGGCCGCATCGCAGCGACGTTGCGTGAGCGGCTGCTGCTGGCCGAGAAGCAGTCGATGGGGCACGAGGAGATGTTGCTCATGCTGCTCACCGACGAGATCGCGCGCCGTGACGCGAGCGCGACCGACAACCGCGTACGCGACGCCGGGCTCGATCCCAACATGCGCCTGGAGCTCTGGGACAAGACCGCGAAGGTCAGCTTCGACAAGCGTCTGCTCGGTGGGTTCACGAGCCTGCGCTTCCTCGAGGAGCACAAGCACATCGTCATCCTCGGCTCGGTCGGCGTGGGCAAGACCTTCCTCGCGAACGCGCTCGGACACCTCGCGTGCCAGCACGGCTACAGCGTGCGCTTCCTGCGCGCCGACGCGATGCTGCGCAGGCTGCGCCAGAGCAGGCTCGACAACTCACGCGACGCCGAGATGGTCGCGCTCACGACGGTCGACCTGCTCATCCTCGACGACTTCGCGCTCGAGGCGATGAGCAAGGAAGAGAGCCGCGACGTCTACCAGCTCTTCCTCGAGCGCACGGGCCACGCGTCGATGATCGTCACGAGCAATCGCGACACGGCCGAGTGGCTCGCGATGTTCGACGACGTGCTGCTCGCGCAGAGCGCCGTCGATCGGTTCAAGAACGCGGCGTTCGACTTCATCGTCGAGGGCGAGTCGTACAGGCCACGGCTCAAGCCGAAGCTCGACGAGAGCAACACGGCCGCGCCAGTGCCCGCGCGCAGCAAGCCGCCCACCCATCCACGCAACAAGCGGCGATGACCGCTGCGGCCCCGGCGAGCACGTCGATCCCGGGGCCGCGCCGCTGACCCTCTCGCTCCACTCGGCGCGCCTCGCCCACCCTCGTCAACGTGACCCCGAGGGGCGCCGGGGGCGGCGTGGATGTTCCTGCTCCTGAGCGTCGCGGTCCCTGCGCCGGACCTACCAGGGGCCCGGGTGGCCCCATGACCCTGCAAAAAGAGGGACGTCGCCGGTCGCTTCGCGCCCGGCTCCGGGGACCTCGACACGCTTCGCGGTCTCGGGCATGGTCGAGACCGATCACGTCGTCTCCCCCTGGACCCATGACCCTGCAACGGGGTGGCCCCATGACCCTGCGACGTGGCAGCGGCGGGATTGGCTCCCGCGGATCGGGCTCAGCGCCGAGCGCGTTCCGCGCCCTCGCCCGCTGGGCGATCGCCTGTAACCGCCCGGCCAACGGCATCGTGACCGGCCGAGCGACGCCGGTTACCTGTTCCCATCGCGAAGGAGGAAGCGATGGCGACGAGGGCGGAGTGGGCCGAGCGGGTGGAGCGATGGGAGCAGAGCGGGCTGAGTGCCGAGAAGTTCGCACGGCGCGAGGGATACAAGCCGAAGAGGCTCTGGGCACAATCGACAAACCTGTCCTGAGGCTTGTGCTCCGCCGGCAGCTTCAGCCGCTGAGCAAGCGCGCGCCCACTCGGCCCACTCCTCTGCCAACGTTGGCTCGCCCGCATGAAGCAACGCCTGGAGGGAGGGCCGGGCGCTGTGAGCAAGCACGTCTGGACAGTCGAGTGGACCGCTCGACCTCAGCCCGAGGGCAACGAACGGCTCGGCATGGCCGTGCGGATCGTGATCGACCACGCGATCTCACCCTTGGGACTGAACGAAGCGGAAGCGGTATACGCAAGCGCGCAGAGCAACGTGGAGACCGACGGAGGGGAGGGGGAACATGAGCGAGCGGATGGCACTGTATGCGCGCGTCTCGACGTCGCATCAGGAGCAGGAGCAGACCATCGCCTCACAGATCGCGGCCCTGGAGCATGCAGCGGCCGCGATGGGGGTGACGGTGCCCTCCGAGCGACGCTACCTCGATGAGGGGATCAGCGGTTCGCGCCTCGATCGGCCTGGTCTCGACGCCCTTCGTGATGCGGCCGCGGAGGGGTTGATCGATGGGGTGCTGGTGTACTGCCCCGACCGGCTTGCACGCAACTACGTCCACCAGCACGTCCTGATCGAGGAGCTGAACCGACACGGCGTCGCTGTGCACTTTGTGGAGCACCCGCTGGGCGAGCGCGCCGAGGATCGACTGCTCGCGCAGATGCAAGGGGTGATCGCGGAGTACGAGCGCGCCAAGATCCTCGAACGCACGCGGCGCGGCCGGCTGCACAAGCTGCGCACCGGGCAGATGCTGCCTTTTCAGGGCAACCCGCCCTACGGCTACGCGATCCTCGAGCGCGATCGAGACGTGCCTCCGATCGTGGTGATCAACGAAGTTGAGGCGCAGCACGTGCGGGACATGTTCCGCTGGGTGATCGAAGAAGGGTTGAGTACACGCGCGATCGCGAAGCGATTGAACAAGAATGGCGTGGCTCCTCGCAAGGCAGAGTTCTGGACTTGGAGCGGCATTTACAATGTACTGACCAACCCCTGCTACATCGGGCAAGCTGGCTACGGAAAATGGGAGTCCTGCGAGCCCAAGCGACCGAAGAAGCCGGGAAGTTATCGCAAGCGCCAGAAGAGCTCCATGCGTAGGCGTCCCGAAGACCAGTGGATCATCGTTCCGATCCCGCCGCTCATCGAAGAAAAGACCCTGCAGCAGGTGAGGAGTGCGCTGGCGAAGAACAAGCTCACGTCAACCCGGAACGTACAATGGGAGTACCTGCTTCGAACGCTCGTTGTCTGCGGCGAGTGCGGCCGAAGGATGAACTGCATTCACAAGGCGCCCCGCGCTGGTCGCCACGCGTACGACTACTACGTATGTCCTTCCGATGCCCCCGAAGATCGAGGTCGGCTTCAGCGATGTCCAGCGCGCAACGTGCGGCGCGATGATCTCGATGATGTGGTCTGGAAGGCGGTCGTCGCATGGCTCCAGCAACCCGAGATGCTTCAGCACGAGATCGAGACGTGGCGCACGAGTCAGCAAGCGGCAGCGCAGCGGACACGCGATCGTACTCGCCTTGAGAAGACAGAGAGGCAACTCGCGGCGCAAGTCGAGCGCCTCGTGGACGCGTACATGGCGGGCGCGATCACGGCTCCGGAGCTGAAGGCGAGGCGCGAACGGCTGGAAGCCAGCAAGCAGGCCACGCGCGCACGTATCGAGGAGCTCGCGGTGCAGGACCAGGATCAGGCTCGGCTCGATCGGCTGGCGGAGGACCTGGATGCGTTCGCTGCCACGTTACGCGTCGGGCTGGACAAGCTGGACTTCGCGGACCGGCAGCATATCGTCCGGCTCTTGATCGAGCGCGTCGTGGTGACGGGCAGCCAGATCAACATCGAGCATGCGATCCCCCTGTCCGGCCGGTTTAGCCAGTTGCGCCCATCGCATCAAGCAGCTGTACTGGTGGCGCTGGAAGCTGCGGGCTGACGGGCCTTCGCCGCCGGCTGTGGTTCCGCGCTTTCTGCCGGTGCACGTGGTGGCCGACGTATCGCCGGTGGTGACGGAGCCGATCGAGATCGCGCTGCCCAACGGTCGGGTGGTCCGCGTTCGGCCGGGCTTTGACCCGGCCACGCTTGAGCGAGTGCTGGCGCTCGCCGCCGAGGAGACGCAGTGCTGACGCTGCCGCCGTCGGTGCGCGTCTACGTCGCGGCCGAGCCTACCGACCTGTGTAAGAGCTTCGATGGCCTGTCGGTGTTGGTCGCGCAGTGCTTCGGAGCCGACCCGCTCTGCGGGCATCTGTTCGTGTTCAGGAATCGGCGAGGCGACCAGGTCCGAATCCTGTTCTGGGACCGCACTGGCTACGTAATTGCGGGGAAAAAACTGGCGAGCGGGAGATTCCACCTCGCGTGCGATGTGCCGCAGGGGGCGACGCACGTCGAGGTCGAGTCCGCGGAGCTGTCGCTGATGCTCGAAGGGCTCGACCTGTCGACCGCGGCACGGCGCAAACGCTGGCGCCCGAAGAGGACCGAGACTGAGAAAAATCCGGCTGAAAACGTAAGGTCTTGTTCGTCCCGAGCGCCGTGGGTACATCGCGCGCCGGATGAAGACGCTGCCCGAGCCCACCGCCAAGCTGCCCGTCGATATTGAGGACGTCCGGCTCAAGCTCGAGCAGCTGGCAGCCGAGGGGCGCGTCGCGGACCTCATCGAGCTGGTCGTCCAGCTGCTCGTGGGGCTGCGAGACACCAACACCGCGTTGAGCGTCCGGCTCGCCAACGCGCTTCGTGAGCTGTATGGCCGCAAGAGCCAGAAGGTCAGCTCGGAGCAGCTGTCGCTCATGCTCGCGGCGCTCAGCGAAGCGGAGCAGAAGGGCGCCGAGCCCGCGCCTGCCGCTTCGGACGAAGCGGCGGCGCAGCCAGCGGGGGACGGCTCGGTGCCGCAGCCACCTGACCCGCCCAAGCCGCCCCGCGGCCGTGGTGGCCGTGCGCCGCTGCCGAGTGTCGACGTGCATCAGAAACCGCGGAAATTTGAGCGCGGGATTTTGAGCATCACCCGCGGTTCGGAGCCCCCGCCGGAGGCCCGCTTGCCCATCGCCCGAGGTTCCGCCCCGGGAGGGCGGAGCGCGGGTCAAGGGCGGCGCAGCCGGCTCGCGTAGCGAGCGCACCCTTGACCCGCGCGAGCACTCCCGGATGCTGACTGCGCGCTGGGCCAACTTCACCGATTTTCTTCACCGAGTTTCCGCGCAAGTACGAGCTCACCAACACCGAGCGATCTGCCGCGCGAGGAGCGCATCATCCAGGTCCCCGAGGCCGAGCGCGCATGCGAGCACTGCGGGGGAGCGAAACAGTGCATCGGCTATCGCAGCAGCGAGATCCTCGAGTTCGTGCCGGCCCAGTTCCGGGTCATCGAGGAGAAGCGCGAGAAGCTGGCCTGTCCCGCCTGCCCTGAGGAAGGCGTCGTCACTGCGGCGAGCGAGAAGGTCATGGACCGAGGCCGACCGGGGCCGGGCCTGCTCGCGCACATCCTCGTGGACAAGTACCACGATTCGACGCCGCTCTACCGGCAGACGCAGCAGTACGAGCGAAGCGGCGTGTCGCTCTCGCCCTCGACCCTCGGCGACTGGGCGGCGTTTGGGATTGACGTGCTTACTCCGGTCGCTGAGCGCATCTTCGAGCGGGTGGTCGGAGCGTTCTACTTGCACGTGGACGACACGGGCCTGCGCGTGCTCGATCGCGATCATCCCAACGGGGTCAAGCGCGGGCACGTCTGGTCGTTCGCGGCCGAGGTCGACGAGGACACAAAGCTCGTTGCGTTTCGCTACACGCCGGACTGGAACTCGAAGCGGCCGGCCGCGCTGCTCGCCGGCTTCTGTGGGTACATGCAGGGCGACGGCTACGCCGGCTACGATGCGATGAAGGACGAGGACGGCGCGCCCGTAGTGCCCGACGAGCGCCGCCTGGGCTGCGGCATGCACATCCGCGCCAAGTTCGAGAAGGCCGCGAAGAGCGGCGACGCGCGTGCGGCCATCGCGCTGTCGTACTTCAAGACAATCTACCGGGTTGAGGCCTCCTGCAAAGCCGAAGGGCTGGGTCCCGACGCGCGCAAGCAACGGCGTGACGAGCAGTCGCTCGGTGCGGTCGACGAGCTGTACCGGTGGATTCGCGAGCTCCACCCTCGGCTGGTGCCGAAGACGCCGCTCTACGAAGCGACTCGCTACGCGCTCGGCCAAGAGGCGGCGTGGAGACGCTGCTTCACTAATGGTCGATTCGAGATCGACAACGGCGAGGCTGAGCGAAGCCTGCGGCGCATCTCGATCGGCCGGAAGAACTACTTGTTTGCCGGCTCGGACAAGGGAGCAGAGCGCCTCGCCCATGCGTATACCGTCTTCGGCTCCTGCCAGCTGAACGGCGTCGACCCGCTGGCATGGGCCACCGACGTCATCGGCAAGCTGCAAGCCGGCTGGCCGCTGTCGCGCCTGGACGAGCTGCTGCCCGACGCCTGGGACAAGTCGTCGACGACCGACGCGTGAGCCGAGCCCCTCCTGCGGCAGGCGCAGCTCGAACTGGGCCGCGGGGCGCCAGCGCCGCCGTCCGCCGTCCGCCGCTCTGCGGCGGTAGGGTCGGGTCTGACCGCGGACGGTCGCGGCTCGGCCACGCACCACTCCACGGGGAGCTCGCCGTCAGCAAACGCACGCGCACTGCGGGCATCGGAGAAACGGCGGAGCGTGCTCGCGGGACCGCGACGATGCAAGATGACGCCCGCCGGGCGGTTACGATCGCCTGCTCGAGAACACGCTCCTCGGGACGCTGCTGGCGCTGCCGTGTCGAGGGTTTGACGAGCCCGGCGCAGCGGCGGCAGAGCAGGCCCGGCGGATCGACGTAGAGCACGGCCACTCGTGCGGAGCACCCGGGGCAATGCGCCCAGAACCGGAGGCCGCTTGAAGCCAATCGGGTCGTCTCGATCGGCAGGGTGATCGTCCCGGCCAGCACGAGATGCTCGCCGACGAGGTCGAGCTCGACATCGGTGTCGACCTCGCCGCGTCGAATGGCGCCGGCGAGTGAAGCGACGTTCACGGAGGCGAGCTCGGCGGTCGTGCGCTTACGCACGCCGGGCAGCGTAACATGGTTGGAGTCCAGCAGACAGCGTCGCGCCGATCGGGCTTCGGCGTGGGTACTCGTGCCGGTACATTCAAGGCCACGACGGCAGCCGCGTGGGCGACGGCGCTGCGGGATGTGTGCTCCGGCGAATCCTGCGAGGCCGAAGCGACGTCGCTCCTCGTGGAGGCTGCCGCGACGCCTGCCGAGTCGGCACAGCTGCGGAGCTCATCGCCGATCTGGCGGCACGCTTGCGCGCGTCGCGCAACGTCACGCGCGACGCGATCGTCGCCTTGCTGGAGCGTGCTGCGGCACGCGAGGGCAGGGCGCTCCGCGACGTCATCGCGGCTGTCGACGTCATCTGCAAGGGCGGCGCGCAAGCGAAGGTAGTCCTCGCGCGAGCTCGGTGCCGAAGCAGGTCACCCTCCAGCAGTTCGGCGAGCTCTGGACCTCGGGCGAGCTCGCGCGCATGGTCCCCGACCACGTCAAGCCGAAGCGGAGCGTGGAGCAAGACGTCTACCGCTTCGACCGTCACATCTACCCGATCGCCGGCCGCGTCCCCATCGCGTCCTTCACGCTCGACGACGCGGAGCGCGTCATGCGCGCGCTTCCTTCGATGTCGCCCGCGTCGCGCTGTCACATCGCGCAGCTCTTACACCGGCTCATGGCGATGGCCGTCTTCCCCTGCCGTCTCCTCGCGGCGAACCCGCTCCCCCGCGGCTTCCTCCCGAAACTCGGCTCCGCGAAGGTGAAAGCGTGCCTCTACCCGGACGAGGACGCGCGCCTCCTGGCGTGCACCGCGATCCAGCTCTGCTGGCGCGTCCTCTGGGGCTTCCTTAACCGCGAGGGCCCGCGCATCAGCGAGGCGGCGCGCCTGCAGGTGCAGGATGTCGACCTCAATCGCGGCGCGCTGCGCCTCGAGAAGATCAAGACGAACGACCCGCGCGCGTGGGCGTTGTCCCCCGGCGTGCCGCAGGCGCTGCGCGCATGGCTCGCGCTCCGCGGCACCCCAGCTCCCTCCGCGCCACTCTTCATCAACGAGGAGGGCGAGCGCTTCAGCGTCGAGCACGCCGCCGAGCGATTCCGCGCCCACCTCCAGCTCGCCGGCATCGATCGCCCGGAGCTCTTCGAGGACTCCGACGAGCGTCAGCAGGTGCGCGCCCATGACACGCGCTCGACCTTCATCACGGTCGCCTTGGCGAACAGCCGGAGCGAGACCTGGGTCGCCGACCGGACCGGGCACCGGAGCTCCATCGTGATCCAGAGGTATCGCCGGGCGGCCAGGACGTTTGCAGAGCTGGGCCTTGGCGAGCTAGCTTCCCTCGCCGAGGCGGTCCCCAAGCTCGGGGGAAACGTCACGGGAAACGGCACGGAGGAGGGTGAGGGCGGGACGGCGAGGCGAAAATTACTAATAAATTCAAACACTTGGCCCCGTGCCGAAATGGCAGACGCGGTGGATTTAAAAGGCGGTCTGGGGCGGGGGAAGAGGGGCGAAGCGGGGGAATTGCCGGGGAAATCGGACGGGGGTGGCGACGGATCGAGGCGGTTGGAGCGGGGGTGTGACGATTCGGAGGGGGCGCGTGACGATTCGATCGGGGGGAGCGGGGCGGGGGGAGAGCGTGTTGGGGAAGGGGTGGGAGCGAGAGGGGCGTCGGTGAGGGCGATGCTGCTTGTGCAGCTCGGGGAGGGGCTGGCGGCGGCCATTGTGGCGGGCGATGTCGAGTCGGCGCGCGTCGCGCACGAGGCGATCGGGCGGCTGCTCGGAGGGCCGACGCCACCGCAGGGCGAGGTTGCGGCCGATGTGCTCGACCTCGCCCGTGAGCGCGAGCGGAGGGGACGGTGAGATCTGGCGCGGCCTTGATCGGGGCGTTGCCATCAGATGCCATGTCGCCGAGCGCTTACGAGGAGGAGTTCCGGATGAAGCGCCACGATCCCATGCTTGATGTCTCTATTGGCATGTGAACGGTCGGAAAATACAATTTCACCAAGACTCGCGCCGCCACGGGCAACCTTTCGAGACGCCGAGCAGCCGCGTGCAGCGCTCAGAATCCTCGTCGCGACGGAGCCGCGGCTTTCGTGGGCATGGACACTGCCGGACTTAGCCAGTTAAAACAGTTGGCCGTACGGTCTGATGCTGACCCGTGCCAGCCCAGCGATAGCAAGCCGCGAAAGACGGAGAAGCACCGACAGTCGTCGCGGAGTTGCTCGTCGCCCTCATCGATGCATTAGGAGACCTGCGACTAGATTGCCGCATTTTACCTGTAGCTCACCCGAACCTCAGCTTGCAGGCCGCTAAGCAGCACCGCCTTGCGCCAGTTTGCCAGTTTCATGAGAAAAATCAGCGAGTTAATCTCGCTTATCCGGGCAATCTTCTTCTGGCGCTCAAGAAAGAGCCACAGGCAAATCTTTCTAACAGTCTGCTTTCTACGATTAACAGGAACATGGAATCCCTGTCGCTCAAGAACGCGGATCGAAGCGGCTGCTTGATCAATTGCGTAGCTCAGTTTTCGAGGTTTTCCAATCCTTACGATGTATATGGTGTCATCCTTCAGAAGATCCGTGATTTCGACCGTGGCTCGTTCGAACAGTTGGAATGACCGATCGTGGTTGATATAGTTGAACTTGCTCTCGAGAAGCTCGTTCAAGTATCTTTCCCGGTAGTATTTCTGCTGTTGTCCAGGGGGCTGAGCGGAAAGCCACGTGCTGTAGCTGTTCTCATCGAATGTTGGCATTTCGGTGGAGAACTCTAGCGTCAGCTTGTCTACTTCGCTGCGGATGTTTCCGAGGTAGTTGCTGTCAAACTGATGCCACTTACCGTCTTCGAGGTAGTAGTTGTTCTGGGTATCTATATAATCAACGAAACTGATAAACGGCTTGGAGAATGCACGCTTTCCGTCCTCCTGCGCCTCTACGGTTGCGGCCAGCAGTGCCTGATAGTCACCGGCAAAGTACTTCCTGACAATAGTTCGGAGTTTTGCCAGTGAGAGGTTTTCATCAACGGCAAACGTGTTGCTGCCTGTAGCGCACACGAAGTCGTACTGATCGGCAAAAAGGAACGCCACTCCTGATAGCTGTTGCTGCGATATCGATACCATGTAATGTCCTGCTTGCATGTCAGCTATTAGCTGCTGATTGAGAGCCTGGCATTTGGCATGGTCTTTGATTGAGACAGCCTTTGGGAAGCGGTTTCGAATTGGTAGCGAGAGTGCATCTTCCAAGCGGTGGCAGGTGTTGTGAAGAGTTCGCACGGAGAGGGTTCTTTTTCGCATCTGGACCGATTGGCCGCAGCTTAGGTTCTTGCCCCACTCACGAACGTCTACTGGTGCACCCTTTATATAGTTGACGGCTTCGCCCGGCTCGAATGAGAGCTCATCTGCCGATTGATATGTCTCTATACTCTTAGTTCTTACTCTGCCAAACTCTCTGGAGTTCTTCGTTTTATAGGTCGAAAGCAGTCTAGATGCAATCTCGATGCCGAAGTCGAGATCGGCAAATTTTGACACGATGAAGTGGGAGGAGCCGAAACTGACCGCGTAGGTGCTGTTAAGAAAACTGATGAGCAGGACTGCGGAGTATGATTCGACGTCGAAGGTGCCTAAAGAGAAGTGTTTTTGTAGCTCATTGACCCATTTCACGGGTCGTTTTGTAGGGTTGGTTGTAAAGTAGAGTTCGTACAGGTAGGTGGTTCCGTTTTCGGTAACGGTCTTTGTGTCGGTCGGAACGAGGCCCCTTGCCCTAAGGAGCGAGCATAGTTGCGGCTTCTGCTGTGAATAGATTCGGAAAACGTTGAAACATGGCATTGATTGACTCTCACCGGATGAGCGTGCCTGATTTTGTTTTTGAAATGCGTCCCGAGGCGGCTTGGGCGCATCTGGCTCGGAGCGGGCGCGCACCACACTCCTCGGGATCAAACTCGACCGTGTCGCCCGGCTCCAACTCTTCGACCTGTCCTGCGGGGAGTCTCCTCGACGTGCAAGACGACATCACGAATGTCTGGGACCGAGTATTCTACGGTAAGCTCGACGGCAGGCTCGAGGCCGCGCTTCCTTCTTGATTCGAACGGGTACTCCGAGAGCGGAAGGAAGGTGTCGCGTCCGCGAGGGTGGGGGTAGGGCCTCGTGTTTCCGCTGTTCATCGGCGAGAGCCGAACGCGATGCTCGTGACGCTCGAGGAGCCGCGCCGTGTCAATCGTGAGCACTGTCTGTCCCTTGTCACGATATTCTACGGCTTCGAGCAGGCGCTTGAGCCTCTTCTCGGTCAGCCAGAAAAAAACCATTCCATTCAGAAGCCGGTACCACTCGGTCGGTGAGAGGCTGCCCCCGAGGGCGCGCAGGAGCGCTTTGTCGCTCATGGGCTTCTGGTCCCGTATGACCGCCCTCCCGTGCACCGGGTGCGTGATTGTGAGCGATTTAGGCCGGTGCGCGGACTCGATGGCGTCTCGCTTCGGTCCATGAAACTCAAAGAGGTCCAGGAGCGCGCTCGTACTTAGCAGTCCGTGACGCATGATTCCAGGCCAGCTTCCGGCCTCGGCCATGTGATAGAGGCGAGGGTAAAGCATCGCGAGTGTTTCGCGGGTCACGCCCATCACCACCTCCTCCGGTCGACGATGCTGCGCAAGTGGAACCTTGTTGTGATGAGCGATACGGGTGCTGATGTCACGCGCTCAACCTCGTCGATGAAGCGGATGGTTTCCGGTGTGAGTTGCTCGAAGCGGCGGGCGTTCTTGTTTGCGATATGGATGTAATCGACGAAGGTCAGCGCGACGTCGGTCGGTCCGTTGAGGCTCGCCGCGCTCCGCAGAAGGGCCCAGTCGAACTCGCCTACGCGCCGGTTACGCTTCGTCGTCGAGGTCTTCTCTGCCTTTCGCAACTCCTCGACGTCGATGCCGGAGCGCCTCGCGATCTCGTCCCAGTCAAGCTCGCGTGCCAGCGTTCCGGATGTCCCGCCGACCGGGTTCTGTACCCGGATGGGATAGGTTCGGCAGACCATGATCGTCTTGCGTACCCGGCTCGGAGCGATGCCAGCCTCGGCGAGGCAGCCGCTCACGGTCGTATCACGTGAGGTGACGAACGGGTACTGGCCGTGGTGCAGGCTTAGCCCCGTGCCCTGCGTCCCTTCAAGCAGTATCCGACTGGCTGAAGAGAACGCGTCGTCCAGTACCTCCCGCGTCGGCCGGATGTAGGGCGCAAGCTCCGGCACGTCGAGAGCGCGACGGACCGGCGGGGCTGCCGCCGTCCGCAGGATCTTGCGCGATGTTGCCGCCCCCACGCCTCGTCCGGTCGAGCCGATCGAGCCGGTGAGCTTCTCTGCCTCGAACGTGATGTCGGCCGCCTCAATGACCATGGCCTGCGGATCGATGAAAAGCCGGCCCTGTGGCACCCGGCAGTCCGCGATCTCCTTGCGCAGAGTATCCACGTCGAGGGTGGCGCCGGGACCGAGCACGAGCTTCGCCTCGGAGCGCCGGGTGCCCGAGGGGAGGAGGTGGAAAGTGTACGGCTCCGGCTCCTCGTACACCGTGTGCCCTGCATTCGGTCCGCCGACCCGGACGAGGAGATCGTACTCGGGCGCGAGATACGACGCGATGTGCCCCTTGCCCTCACTACCGTACTGACCGCCCACGATCACGTCGACGACCTGCTCGACGCCTCGGCCGTAGAGCCCGAGGTGGCTCGCGACGCGGACGAAGACGTCCTCAGGAGAGCTTCGCGCGGTGTCGATCACGATATCTGCGATATATTTGAGCTTTTCGATCCCGCTCTCTGTCGCGTTGGCGCGCACCTCCTCGTATGATGTGAACTCTTTCACCGCACGGTTTCGGTCCCGGTACCGCTGCGCGAGAATGCCGTCGGAGGCCGTGAGGTGCACGTGGGTCGTACGGAGGCCGAACGCCCTTCGGATGGCGTCAACTTGAGCCTCGACTCGCACCGCGTCCACGACTACCGTCACGTTCTCCCCGAGCTGCGAAACCGACCTGGTCAGCGCCTCGGCGACCCACAGCCCGCCAGTCTCGCGATCCAGCCGCTCTCCGGCGTCCTGGAGCGCCCCTCGCTCTGCCGCCGTCCCCGCCATCGCGTGGATGAGATCGCGGGTCTTGAGCCGCTTGAACCGGTACCGGTTCACCAGCGCATCGCTGAGCGTCGTCTTGCCGGACGCTACAGGCCCCGAGAGAAGGATCACTCGATTCACCATCGTGCACCTCCGAAAGACGGAACGGTTGCGAGACTTATTGGAGATTGCCCGTTGAGGATGCTCGCTCACCTTTGTCGGCAGGTAATGAGCTCCGTATCTCAGCGGCACCTGCGGAGCACATCCACCACCCGATCGACATGGATCCCTTCGTTGCGGAAGAAGCGGTCCTTGGTTCCTGGCTCGAGGAGCCATCCGCCGCTGTGATGCAGCGCGACGAGCTCCCAGTGCTTGTTGAAGACGGGCGAGCCGGATGAGCCAGGCAGCGTGTCGGTCAGGTACTGCACGCGGCCCTCGCCCACGTAAACAACCAGGTTGTGGAAGAACGAGAGCTGCTTCTGGTCACCGCCGGGGTGCTGGATGATGTTGATCCGTTCGCCGAGTTCGATCCTGGCAGGCTGGAGCGCGATCGTCCCCCAGCGTGCGGAGGGCTCGCCCGCGACCTTGACGATCGTGCAGTCGTCGTCGCTGGAAGTAACGAAGAAGGCGTCGGGGTCGAAGCACAACTTCTCCGGTTCCGCGTCGCGGCCGTCGACCGTCTTTTGGAAGTTGAACTGGGCGATTGCGTCGGCAGCGGCGCCTCGGTCACCGAGGACGTGGTGATTGGTGACCAGGAGGTCACCCGGGATGAGAAAGCCCGTTCCGAGCGAGCCGTCGGAGACCTGGATGCGCGCGACCGCCTGAGCGCGGCGGATGCCGATCTCGAGGTAGCTCACGGGGACGAGCGAGCTCTGCGTGCCGAGGATCTTCTCGAGCGGCGGACCGCCGCTACCCCGCCACGGGACGGCGGCGATGCTCGGCCCTTCGGCGTAGCGCACCGCGGCCCCGTCGCGCAGACGCGCGAGCACTTCGTCCTCCGGATACTCCTTGGTGGCGCGGTCGAGCACTGCGCGTACCGACGATGCGCCCCGCTTTTGTGCCTCTTCGAGGATGCTGAACCATGTGAGATCGGCCCGGCCGTGGAAGGTGATGCGTCTCGGGTCGAGCCGCACGTCGGCCACAAACCGGCGCGCCTCCGCGTCGGTCGGGTACTTCCACGAGAGGGCCTCCCGGAGAGTTCCTATGGCGTCTGGTGAAAGAAGCTCATCCGTCATTTGTGTGACCTCCATCGCAGTGAGCCAGCTCGATGGCTGCGCGCACCGTGTCAGTGTCCTGAAATCCCGAGCTTCTCTGCCAGCTCGAGGAGAACGTCATCGTGGGGGTAGCGTCCGAGAGCGCAACGCACCACGTCGATGAGGCGACCTTGCTTGATCGCTTCATCGAGGATGCGGCCCCATCGCTCGAGCGCGCTCCCGATGAGGTTGATGCGCCGCTCGTCGAGTCGTGCATCCTTGACGACGAGCCGCGCAGCCGCCTCGGAATCGAAGAGCCAGGCCAGCCTGTCGCGCACCAGCGCAATGGCCTCTGCTGATGGGGCGCCTTGCCGGCGCGCGCCCTGATCGCGCGAGCGTGCGCCGGGAGTGGCGAACCCGTCCACGATCATCCAGACATTACCCTCCTGATCGCCCGCACAGATCAGCGCGGGAGCCGCGGCAACGCACCGGAACCAAGAGGTCCCGATCAGCGTGCTCAGGTGCCGTCCGGTCTCCAGGCTGAACGCTCGTACCGTCCCGTCCTCGGATGCTGAGATGACGCGCGCTCCGTCCGGCGACACCGCGCAGCCGAAGATTCGCTGCTCATGCGCTGGGATCCTGCGCACGCACTTCCAGCCGTGGAGCTCGCGTAGCTCTATCTGGCCGTCAGCAAAGGCGAGCACAGCGCGTCCGCCATCGGGGGTGAGGGAGCATGCGAGGAGCTCCCCAGCAAGGCGGACCCGCGTCGGCGCGCGGCGGCCGGCGGTGAGATCCCAGAGCTTCGCGGTCCCGTCGCGAGAGATCGACAGGAGCCGCGAGCCATCGGGGGTGATCGCAACGCCGGCGATCGGTCCGTCGTGCGTGCCTAGCTCTACGGCGTTGTCGAGAGTCCCCGGGCCACGGATCCACAGCGATCCATCCTTCGAGGCGGTGACCATCCGTCCGTCGGGGAGGAGCGCGCAGCCGCTCACGTGCGTCCGGTGGCCGGTGGCGATCTCCACGCGGGCCTGTCCGCGATCGTGGTCGAGGTGGAACAGGAGCACGCTCCCGTCGAGCGCACCAGCGAGCACGCGCCGGCTGTCCCCAGAGATAGCGCACGCCGTCACCACAGCGGCGTGCCCCTCGAGGATGATGCGGCACGCGCCGGTCGCGGTATCCCAGATCTTGAGGAGCCGGTCTTCCGAAGCCGAGACGACTAGGCGCCGGTCGGCGGTGGTCGCGATCGCGGTCACCGGGGCGGTGTGACCGTCCTGGAACACCAAGCTCTCCGGACCCCCGAGTTCCCACAGCCTGGCCGAACGGTCATGTGAAGCGGAGACAATGCGTCGACCGTCCGGGGTCGACGCGCACGCCGACACCGCGTTGGCATGCGCCGCCAGTCGCAGGACGCAGCGCTCGACGGCGAGGTCCCAGACCGCGATCGCGCCGTCCGCCATCCCGCAGAGCAGGTGGCTACCCCAGGGGAGGATCGCGAGCGCGTCCACGCGGCCCTGTCCAGCGCCGATGCACTGGAGGCGTTCACCGGAGGCGAGATCCCAGCGCGAGAGCGCGCCGTCTCCCGCTGCAGCGAGGATCTGCTCGCCTCCCGGAAGGAGCGCGAGGGCAGTGATCCACCCCTGCTCCGACCCGCGTGGCGCGGGCAAGCAGGTGTCGTCCTCGGAGGAGAGCACATACACGCAGGTGCGGGAAGCGAGATCCCAGACGCGCACCGTGCGGTCCCGCGACGCGGAGACGAGCTGACCCGCGCGGGTCATCAGGCACGCGGTCACGTAATCGCTGTGTCCCGCCAGCACGGCGACGCGCTGGCGAGAGCTGAGATCCCAGAGCGTCAGGAGGCCGTCGTCCGAGCCGACCACGAGCAGCGGGCCGTCCGGGCTGATGGCGCAGGCGGTCGCGCCGCGATCGCTATTGAGGAGTACACCGATGCACTCGCCTGTGGCGACATCCCAGAGCCGCGCCGTCATGTCGATGGATGTCGATACGGCGGTCCGGCCGTCCGGCGTGAGCGCGCAATCCGTGAGCTCATCTTCGTGTCCCCGCATCGTCGCGAGCACCTCGCCCGAGAGGAGAGCCCAGAAGCGGAGCGTGCGGTCGGCTGATGCCGACAGGGCGTAACGCCCATCCCGCGAGACGACGCATGCGACGACCGGTTTCGTGTGGTCACAGAAGGTGCGCAGCGGTGTCGGCCCGAGCCGCACCCCGTGAAGCAATCTCAGCGGAGGCAGGTCCCCGCCGAAGCAGAGCATTCGCTCGATCCGTTCGGCGAGCCACCCTCCGCAGCGTAGGCGATTGTAGAGAAGCGACGGGAGGAGCCCGTGGCTCCGGTGGGCAGAGAGCCGGCTTGCCTCCGCGCGCACGGCGGCGAGCAGCGCCGTCAGCTCGAAGGCCGCCTCTCCTTCCGAAGCGCCGATCACTGCCTCGAGATCTCGCTCGATGGAGTGGACGTCGAGCTCGCGGCACTTGGCGTCGAGATAGCGGATATCAGCGCAAAGGCGCTGTGCGCCGCTCACGTCGCCGGCCTCGATCAGGTGTGCTACCGCATGACGGAGCGCGTAACGCCGTCGGGACTGATCCTGCTCGTCGGGTGGCCAGACCGCGATCGTTCGGAGGATCTGGAAGTGGTGATCGCGCATCGCCCGATCGCCGAGCATCTCGATGAGGACCTCGCGTACGTGCTCGTGGTACAGCCGATAACCTTTCTGGCCCTTGTGCCATTGCGCCGGCTCGTTCCGCAACAAGTGGAACGTCGCTCGCAGAAATTCATCTCCCTCGCTCGCCGTCGGGCCGCCCCCGAGCAGCTCGTTGAAGACATATGCAGGCAGCGCCTCGCGCGTGGCGCAGGTCAGGCCGAGGCCCTGGAGGATGAGCGCACGCCGCGCCCCGTCGAGCCCTCGGAGCTCAGACACGATTTGTCGGATTAGACCGGATAGGCCCTGGAAGATATTCGTGGTGGTGCGCCGCGCAGGTGGCTGCCCGGCGAGCCATTCGCAGATCCATCGCGCGTAGACCATATTCCCCTGCGCGTTGCGCACCACGGTCTCGATGTCAGCGTTGTTGAGCGGCGGAGACAGGCGGCGCAGGCGCTGCACGCAGTAGGTCCTGCAGGCCGTCTCGTTGGAGGCAGCCCACTCGCCCTCGTCCAGGTCTAGGATGCTGTGCACGCCGTCGAACCCTGCGATCCAATCGGCGTGAGGGTACATCGGCCGTGAGGCGCACAGGATCGCTACGCCGGAGGGCACGACGCGCGGCAGGAAGCGCGGCAGGAGGTTTCTTCCCGCGTTGTCGCTCGCCGCCTCGTCCAGCCCGTCAATTACGAGGACGAGCCGCCGACCGTTCGGGATGAGCTTTCGCTTCGACACCCGCCGGAGCAGCTCGCCCAGGCGTGCCTCCAGGGGTAGATCGGCGTTGGCCGGCTCTGCGAACAACCGCTCTACCCGAGCGACGAGGTTGTTCACCAGCGCCTCGGGACGATCCCAGTCGTCCGTGTGCCGGCGGATGAAGTGATGCGGTGTGTCCGGGGGCAACAGATCGAGGAGCCGGTTGACGATGGCGCTCTTGCCGACGCCGGGGCTCCCCAAGAGGAACACCCAGCCACCCGGAAGCAGCGCCTGCTCGCCGATCAGCCACCCGAGGAGCGTCTCGAGTACGTCCTCGCGCCCGAAGAGCTGCTCATGCCGCGACCGCTCTTCCTCGAAATCGATGATCGCGCCGCTCACCGTGTCACTCCTCGCGTCGATGGATGCGAACGACAGAACCCTTGCGTCTCATGGGCGGCCACTGGCTCATCCGGCGCCTTCGCGCCGCCTTCGCGCCGCGAGCTTCAGGATCTCGCTCTCCGACACCTGCTCGGCCTGCAGCAGCGGCATACGCCCCTTGAAGGCTGTCACGCGTCCTTCCTGGAGCAGGTGGAACTCACCTGGCCCCTGCCCGGGGATTCGCGCCGTCACGTCGACCCGGGCATCGCTCAGCAGCGGCTTCATCTTCTCGATCGCCACCCCCTGCGTCACGCGACCGACGAACCAGCTCCGCAGGTTGTCTCGGCACTTGTAATCGAGATCCCCCGGACTCTGAGTCGCGAGCAGCAGGCCGAGGCCTCCGGCGCGCGCGCGCCGGAGGAGGTTCTCCATGGGCGCTTTCGTGGCCGGCTGTGACTGAGACGGCAAGTACACGTCCGCCTCGTCGAAGAGCACGACGGCTTGCAGGCGCGGGGATGGGGCGCGCGTCACCCAGCGGCTCAGCGCGAGCAGGAGCTGCGAGACCCAGAACAGGATCCGCGTGTTGTCGCCCAGGAACTTCGTGCTGACGACGCTGAGCCGCGTGCGCCCGGGCCGGGCGTGCGGGCCGAGGCCGAAGAGTAGCTCGGCGTCGAGCTGCTCGCCGGCCGTGGACAGGATGTCCGCGGAGCTCAGCTTGAGCACCTCGAGGTCGTGCACGAGGTCCTTGAACAGCCGGGTATCGAGCCGGCCTAGCGCGGAGACGAGCGCTGGATCCTCATTAGCGATGAGGGTAATCAGCGACTCGATGTCGAGCCTGTCCGACGCCCCGTGCGCGGCGAAGAGCTGAAAGGCCTGGACGAGGATCGCGCGGAGCCCCTTGTCTTTCCTTGTTTGCTTGTAACCGAGCATGTCGCCGAGGGCCTGTGCCGCGTAACCAGCTGCCTGATCGCGATCGAGATCCTGGAGACCGGCGAACCCTCGCGGAACCAGCGAGAGTGCGAGCTGGCGACCGCCGGGGTGGCCCGGGGTGAAGAGGGCGACGTCGACTCGCTCGCGGAGCGCACGGCGTCGCGCATCGAGCGCCGGGTCCGGGGGCCGTCGAGTCCAGAGAGGCTCGCGCGCGTAGCCGGAGAGATCGCCCTTGCGATCCACGAGGACGGCGGGGATGCCGTGGAGGAGCAGCTGCTCGATGAGGTTTAGCGCCAGCGTGGTCTTGCCGCTCCCGGTGCTGCCGAGGAAGGCGGCATGGGACGTGAGCGCCTCGGCTTCGAGCGTGAGCTCTTGAGAGACGAGCTCGCCGGTCGTCCCGAGGTGGATCGTGACGGCATCGGCATGGACGCCAGGCTGCGCGCGCGCCGGTGTAGCGCCGCGAGGCTCGTCGCCCTCCGGAGCAGGCTGCGACTCGAACGTCGAGGCGCCGGCGCCAGGTGCGCGCGGCGCCGTGGATTCCTCGGACGCCGGCTCGTGATTGAAGCGGTCGAGGTGATCGAGGTTGAGAGCATGGATGAGCGGCAGGAGCCGGGAGAGGTGATTTTCCTCACGGAGCCAGGCCGTGAAGTGATCACGCCCCTCGTGCGTCTCGCGGAACTTGCGGAACGCGGCGAGCGTGCGCTGGTCGCTCTCTTCCAGGACCGCCTTACGTCCCCCGTTCTTGAGGATGTCCGCGAGCGTGATGTGTACTTGCGCCCTCGGGTTGCGTGGAAACTCGCCGCAGCGGAGCAGGGCGAGGGTCCGGCGCTCGGCGCGCTGGCGCGCTTCCTCGAACTGCGCGCGGAGCCCGCCGCCCTGGGGCGCCCGGTTGCAGAGCACGACAAGGATCTCCTCGCGGACGCAATGGCCGCCGCCCTGCGTGGGGACGAGGACGTCGACCTCGATCGTCTTGCCGCGGACCCGAACGGCGAACTGGATGCCGCTTTCGAACTCCTCGGCGCACGTTTTGACCGCCCATCCGAAGAGCTCGGCAATCTCGGCGTCGTCCTCGGCCAGGTCTTCCTGGTACTGCGCCAAAAAGTCGTTCCACTCTTGCTCGATCTTCTCCTTCAAGGCGCGGACGCCGTGCTCCGCAGGCGCGGCCTGCTTCACGCTGCTGGGCGAGCCCTCTCCGGGCGAGGCCACGATCCGGCCGGCCTCGATACATGCTTCCCGGAACTTGTGGCACTCAGTGAGCACCGTCCGGATGCTGAGTCCGGAGAGCTGCTGCACAAAGTCCCGCGGGACGGGGTAGAGGGGGTCGATTGCGCCCTCTGCCGGCCGGCAGTCGGACGTCTCGTAGAGGTAACCGAGCCGCTGCTCGATGATCTGCTCGATCTCGTCGAGCTGCCGCTCGGCGATGAGGCGGACCGGCGGAGGGTCGCTCTCGATGCGGTCGAGCGTCGATCGGGTGAGCCGGGCGCGCATCATCCCGTAGTAATCCTTGAGGCAGGCGACCACAATGATGGACGAGGGAACCTGATCGGCGATGGCGCAGAGAGAGGACATCACCCGGCGGAACAGCGCCTCGGCCTCGTTGACCCGATAGGCGTCCTCGAACTGATCGACGCAGAGGACCAGGGCGCGGGAGTCGCAGGCCCACATCAAGCGACCGAGCTGCTCGACGAGCCGCTGAGCGTCCTCCTCGTCGCGCTTCGGCGACAATCCGCCGAGGAGCTTCTGGTCCCGCTCCGAGAGCACCTCGCACCGCAGGTATTTGATGACCCGCTTCTTCAGCGCCGGATCCTGCCGCTGTAAGAAGAGCAGGGCGCGGACTAGGTCCAGATCGAGATCGGCGTAGCGGGGATGCGCGATGAGCCGATCGGCCGCGCGCTCCACGAGATCGATGACCTGATCCGCATCGAGGTCCTCGCGCTCGCTCACGGAGCGGATGGCGTCCGGATCGCCGCACCGGGCCGCGACAGCGTTGGATAGGCGGAGCAGCCCCGAGCCGGTTCCGAGCGCCTCGTAGTAGGTCTGATCGAGTGAGTCGATCAGATTGCTAACCAGGTAGCGGCTGTAGCTGGAGACCGACGTCGTCATCTGCATGTAGCCGACGAAGCCGAGTCCATTCATGTGAACGTGGTTGCGGAAGGCGCGTACGAGGTGCGTCTTGCCGCTGCCCGACTCGCCGAGGAGCAGCAGGATCCGCCCTGCATCGAGGCCTGGCGGGGTCGTCACCTGCGTGAGCAGACGCTGGAACTGCGTGCGCGCCTGCTCGTGCACGGACTCCACGTCGAACGGGTCCTCCCGCCAGATCTGCCCACGGTGCTCCACCGAGTGGAACACGTCTTTCTTCGCTGCCGACAGGAACACGTCGAGCAGGGCGTCCTGCTTCGTCATGGTTCACCCCTTCATCCAGTTGCTCGTCGGCGGCGCGCGCCTCGCGCCTCGCGCGCCGCTGGCGCCCGATGTCAGATGCGCACGAAGTGGAACGTCGCGCTTAGATATCTGGTCTCCGATGCGTCGACGTCTGCTGGATCCATGGCTTCTACCAGGTCGGCGCGATTGAGCGACAAGAGTCCGCGCCGATGGGCGGAGACCAACCGGGCCTTGAACGCGTCCGGATCTCCGACCGCGTCACCCTGGTCGGCGAGCCGCTGGAAGACGTGTGAGATGAACACCTTGTCATCTCCAAACCGCCCGGTCTTCGACGACCGCGCGGCGGCGAGCACGCGCGCGGCGAACGCCGTGTCATCCGCGGGCAGCGCCGCGCCCGCGGGCACCGGGGCCCCTGATGGAACGGAGGGCGCGTTCAGGGGAGGGGCCGAGGCCTTGGCCACGAGCTCATCGAGCGCCTGGTCCACGGGGAGCAGCGTCGGCGTGCCGGCCAGCCGGTTGAGGAGCACGCGGGTGACCGCTTCCGCGGTGAAGGGCTCGCTGGTCTCGACCTTGATGACATGCCACAAGAGAGCGTCGATGACCTGCTGAAGCGTTGGTTCAGGAGCGACGGCGAGTCGAAACGCGCCCGTCAAGGTCTTGACGATACGCGCATTGACGCAATTATCGAGTTGCTCTTTGAGATCTTTCCAGACTGGCTTGGGGGGAAGATCCTTCCTCGCGATGGCGCCGAGCGCCGCGCGCCATCCGCTGGGGGTATTCATGAAGGACGATTTCCTCACACCCTTGATGAGGCCAGCGCGCGTGAGCGTGGTGAGCTCGGCTTCGACGAGCCGCTGCTGCTCGGCATCGCTTCCTCGATCCTTCAGAACGGCCTTCAGCGTCTTGGCGATGTCGCGCGCCGAGTAGCCATCGTGCTTGCAGAGCAGCCGGACGACGATGTACTGGCCGAGACGGCTGAGATTGGCTCTCTCGCTGGGGCTCATCGTCCGGCCTCCCTCGTGCTGCGGTTCGACGTGGACGCGCGGCGATCCGCGTGGTCGCGGATGAGCTCCCACGCGTCGGTCGGCTCGAAGTGATAACGCACCTGCTTCGGTTTGCTCCCGCCCTCGAAGCGCTCGCGAAGAACCTGGAGCAATGCGAGTGCGTCGGCGCGCTTCTGGTCGACCCGACCCTCGGGCAGAAACGCCCGCAGCGCCTCGATCTGAGCAGGCGGGAGGCCTTCCTGCGCCGCGCGCCGGAGGAGGATCGGATAGCACCGATCCGGGTAGAACAGGCCTCGGGACAGCTCTTCCAGGCGCTCGCGTGTCGAACCCGAGATCACGCCGGCCCCCTCGGCGGCGCGCAGGGTGGCGCGGAGGTTCACCATCGCCTCACTGAGGGGGCGATAACCATCCTCCGCGGACGCGTGGGCCACCGCCACCTCGTCGTCCGCGTCCAGCGCGCCGCTCGCGTAGGCTTCGTAGATGGCGCCCACCCCCTCCATGCCGAAGAGCGAGAGTTCGGTCGCGCGGAGCGCCCCCATGCTTGATGCGCCGAGGACGTGGACTCCTTGCGCCATCGCCCAGAGGATCTCCTTGTGGGACACGGACGGAACCCGCTCGAAGTAGCCGTCGATGAGGCCGATGGCGACGGGTCTCTCCAGCGCCGCGCGGTAGATGTCGCCCTGGGCCGCGGGCGGCAGGAAGATGGCGTCGATCTGCTGCTGGCCCTCCGCAGCCGGGAGGGTGGGACCTGTGAAGATGCAGAGGGTCATGATCTGCGCTCCGAAAGGCGCCGCTGCGCGCGCGCGCCGGGGATGTAGCCGGGGACATCGTCGAGCGGCTCGAGGCCCGGGATGACCACGCGCACCACCGGGATTTCGAGCTCGGGCCGGGTGAGGTCGACAGCGACGATCTGGTGAAGGCCCACGGTGCGCAGGCGCTCGATCTCCCAGGCGACGTCGTCGTCGAGGGTTTCGCCCGCATGATCGGGCGCGTCGTCGAAGCTGCGCTGAGGCGGCTCGCCGGCGTGCTCCTCCAGGAAGCGGCTCGCCGCGCGGAGATCGTCGTCGGGCCCGTTGCCGCGGGCCCGGACATCGTCGCGCACACCGGTGATGACGGTGAGCCGGCTTTGCGCTGCCTCGGTGATCGCGCGCAGAAGCGCCACATCTCGGGAGGGGTGGCAACCGAAGCCGACCATCGGCGCGATGGGCCGGTGCAGGTTGGGCGCGCGGTCGACGAGCGTGCAGCAGAAGGCCGGGACGCCGACATCGGATGTGATCTCCCAGAGGAAGGGGATGACGCCGGCGTTTTCCACCTGCTCCAGGAGCGCGCGGCATCCCGGGTCGTCCACCGTGGACAGGTCGATCCGCGTGCGGCGCCGCTGTTCCCGACTCGAGAGCTTCCAGAGCGTGGCGGCATCCCTTTCGATGAGCTCGCACATAGCGTGGCTCACCGCCTCGATCGGGTGGTTGCCGGAGGCGAGCCCGTTCGAGCTCATCACGAAGGCTCCGCTCGCGGCGAGCAACGGCAGCGCATAATCCGTGTGGACGACCTCGAACGGAACCCAGGTGGGCGCGCCCGTCGCGAGATCCAGGCCAGCCACCCAGAACAGGCGGAGATGATCATGGAAGTCGACGACGGACAGGCGCGGCAGGTTGTGGACGTCAAGGAGGCGGTGGCGGTGGCGGAGTTCGCTGACGGTGCCGAGCTTGAGCGGGAGCTGGATGTGCTCGGCGTGCCATTGCTCGATGGACTCCATCACACCCGAGGCGCGCGCGGCGGCCAGGGTCGAGCCCTTGCCTTGCGAGACCGCGATCGAGCGCGCGTTCGGTCGGGTGACCATGACCACCGGCACGCCGAGGGTGTCGAGGCCGGTGACGTCGGCGATCCGGGTGATGCCCATCGCGGGCAAGAGGGGCCGGACCCGCTCCACCGTCTCATCGGCAGAGACGAGGCGGTGGGTGCCCGCGAGATACCGCTTGGGTGCGGGCGGCGGAGGGCCCGATCGCTGCTCGGCGCGGGCGGGGTTCGTGGAGGTGCTCATGGACATCCTCGCGCTCCGCTCAGCGCTTAAAGCGCGACAGGTTGAGGACGTAGCAGTTGATCCCGACGGGGACGGCTGTGGGCTCCCCGAAGTCCGGGGGCAACCGCTCGTCCGTGGGATCGGGGCTCATGGAGAGGAAGTTCTTGCGGTGCAGGCCCTCGAGCAGGAGCAAGACCTCCTTGGTCGTCTCGACGAACCCGGGTCTCAGGGAGGCATTCAGGACGAAGCGGCCCCACGACTGGCAGTGGACGACGTAGTAGTCGCCTTCACGGGTCTCGAAGGTTTCGCCGCTCTCTGCGCGTATCGCGCCGCCCTTGGCGTAAATGACCAGATCGTAGTCGGCGAGCTCCCGCGCGCTGCCAAGCTTCGTGCGCGTCCCCTGGACGACGAGATCGTCGCATGCCATCTCGGGGAGGTTCTTGATGTTCCTCTCACAGATGACATAGACCCCGACGTCGCCCTGGAGAAACTGCACGAATGATCCAGGCTTGCCGGTCTCCTTGAGGGAGGCGACCTTATCGCGGATCTCGGGCGGGATATCGCGCTCGGCCCAGCGGTTCTCCGCGCTCGCCCACGCGCCCGACTCCAGCTGGTAAACGGGGTTCGACTCCCGATTGATGGTGAAGACAATGCCTCTTCGATCATTGATGCACGGGATCTCGTTGGACATGGCTCAGCTCCGTTCTCGTTTCGTCATCGCAATTCCACACGCGGCGCGCGCGGACCGGGCGCGGACGGGGGCCGCGCGGCGGGCCTCGGCGCGCCGTTAAGAAGATCGGTTGAGTCGAGGATCAGCTCACGCGTATCCGCTGTGGTGGGCGCCGCGGAGCGCCAGCGCGAGCGGCCGGCAAGCGCGGGCCTCGCGGCCTGCCGCGAACGCGCGAGCTGCCGTCTCGAGTAGCTTGGTGAGCCGACCCGGCAAGCGCTGCTGCCGTGGGTCGAGGACCGCACGTGCCTGCGCGATGGCGCCCTCCAGGCGACCACGCGCGAATTCCACCCGGCAGAGCGGCAGCCGGGCCAGCCACTGGAAGGGGTAGACCAGGGGGAGCGGCTCCCAGCAGGCGAGCGCTTCCTGGCCGGCCTCCTCGGCCCGCGCGAGGTCGCCGCGCTGGAGCGCGCACCACGCGAGGTTGCCCAGGGCGGCTCCGGCGTACTCGCGCACGTTCTCAGCCTTCGCCAGCTTCAATGTGCGCTTGGCCAGGCTCTCCGCACCCTCGACGAGGCTCCGCCTGCGCTGGATGACTGTGAGATAGGTCAGGCATCGCGTCATCACCTCCAGGTCGCCGCTCCGCTCCGCGATCGGAAGCGCGTCGCGCATCTCGGCTTCGGCCTGGTCGGGGTCGCCGTACAGCATGCGGACGATCGCGAGGCTGCAGCGCGCGGCCAGTGCCAAGTGGCCTTCGGGCGGCGCGCTCGCAGCCTGGTACGCCGCGACGCACTCGTCGGCGTAGCGCAGCGTCTCGGCGGACGCGACGAACCGATCGCGCTGGATGCCCCACTGCGTCAGCGCGTGGAGGTAGTGGGCGCGGTGCAGCGGTGTACCCCTGTGCTCCAGCACGGGGCGGACGGTCTCGACGAGCGCGTTCAGCCGGGCGAGATCGGCGAGCCAGTACTGCACGGAGATGCGATCCAGATGGATCTGGATCCACTCGTTCCACCACGCCTGGGCCTCGCCCGAGGTTCGCTCGGTCTGCTCACCGAGGGCGGTCTCCGCCTGCCCGTAGCACTCGAGCGCCCTGGCGTGCTGGTGGTGCATCTCCCAGGTCTTGCCGACCTTGCGGTGGAGCCGAGCGTGGTCGACGCGGGAAGTCGCCGCATCGAGCGCCGCGCCGTAGGCATCGCGGGCCTCTGCTTGACGCCCGACGAGCCCGAGCACGTCCCCCAGCCCTTCGTGCAGATCGGCGAGCGCTGCGGGAGCGGCGCCAGCGGTCGAGAGGGCGTCGATGGTCAGGCGGTAGAAGCGGACGGCGTCGCGGTTCGCATAGACCTCGGCGGCGCGCTGCGCAGCCCGCGCGAAGTGCGCGCCGGCCTTGCCGTGGAGGCCTGCTCCCGCGAAGTGGTGCGCGAGCACCGGCGCCTCGGCGCCGCGCGCCTCGAGCGCCTCGCCAGCGCGCCGGTGCAGCTCGGCCCGCGCTCCCGGGTCGAGCCGGCTGTAGACTTTTTCGCGGAGCTTGTCGTGCACGAAGCGCAGCTGTCCCGTCTCCGTCTCCTCGAGGATTCGCCGCGCCCGGAGCTCCGCAACCGCGTCGGTCGCCGCGTCTTGCCCGCGCGGGCCCGCGAAGAGGAGCTCGTCGTCGAGCTCCTGCCCCAGCACCGCCGCCCACGCCGCGAGCTCCCGCGCCTCTGCCTCGAGCAGGTCGAGCCGCCGTCCGAGGAGCTCGTCCAGCGTGTCCGGGATCTGGAGGGACGCGAGCGCCGCGGCGCCGCGCCCCTTAAAAGAGAAGCTGCCGACGTGGTCCCGCTGGAGTTCTCCTGCGTCGAGGGCCGCGCGCAGGTACTCGGCGACGAAGAAAGGGTTGCCGTTCGCGTTGCGGATGAGCGCGTCGAGCACAGTCCGGGGTGGCATGCTCGGCGAGAGCATGCCCACGACCATGTCCTCGATGTCGCGAGCGGCCAGCTTGTCGAGCCGGATCGATGTGGCCCCGGGGACGTGCGCGATATCCTCGAGCTCCGGGCGCGTCTCCTCGATCCGGTAGGTGCCGATGATCAGCACGCCACCGCGCTCGTCGGGCTCGGCTCGGGCAAACGCATCGAGCAGGGCCAGGGTGAGATCATCGGCCCACTGCAGGTCGTCCAGGAGAAGACAGAGCGGCCTCGCCTCGGCAAGCGCCCGAAGGGTCTCTCGCAGCGCGGAGACGACGCGCTTCCGCGCCTGCGAGGGCGGCAGGGGCACCGGCTCCGACGGGCTCCGGAGCGCTCGCAGCTCTGGCACGTAGGCCGCGAGCACCTCCCGGCGCCCGCCGAAGAGCCGGTCTGCTTGCTCCTCGGAGTCGCGCGCTCGATCGACCGCGTCCAAGAGCGTCGTGCGCAGCGGTTGCAGCGGGGCGGCCATCGCCGCCGTCGCACCCGCCTCGCCGGCCCCAGGCGCAACGCACACGCCCGAGAACACCTGGAGCGGCAGCCCCTTCGCCTTGACAGCGCGGCTCACCTCCCGGACGAGCCGCGTCTTACCCGAGCCGCTCTCCCCGCGTACGAGCGCGATGGCGCCTCGCCGCTCGAAGGCGGCGCGCTGGGCCATCACCTGCAGCTTGCAAACGGCATCGGTGCGGCCTGCGAGCACGGGCCGGTACAAGTACACGCGTGGCGCTGGGCCCTCGTCGCGCTCGGCCGCCGCGCCCAACGCGACGAGCTTCGTGGCTACGTCGGCGGCGTACTGGACTCGATGCTGTGGATTCTTCGCCAGGAGCGCGAGGATGAGGTCGTCGAGTGCTGCGGGGAGGCTTGTGACAAGAGCCGAGGGGCGCTGAGGCGGGGCGGAGCGGTGCTGCTCGCAAAGGGACGAGGTATTGCCAAGGAAGGGAGGTCGTCCCGTCACGCACTCGTAGAGGATGCAGCCGAGCGCGTAGAGATCGGCGCGCGCGTCGACCGGTTCCCGCTGGAGCTGCTCCGGGGCCGTGTAGGCCAAACTGCCGGCGAGCGGATCCACGTCGAGCTCCTCGCGGCCGGCGCCGCCGAAGTGAACGGCGATCCCAAGGTCGACGAGCACAGGGCGTCCGTCGTCCTGGAGGACGATGTTCGCGGGCTTGAGGTCGCGGTGCACCAAGCCCTCGCCATGCAGGTAGGCGAGCGGCGCGCAAAGGCGACGGATCAGCGTGAGCATCGAGCCGAGCGGGCGCGCGTCCGCGCTCGCTCCAGGCTCGTCGGTGCGCAGGCGGACGCTGGCCGGAACGGACCCCGAGGCTTGCGCGGGAACGGTGATCGCCGCGCCCATGCCGGCGTCTTTCGGAAACGTAGCCGCGATGCGATCCCGGAGCGTGCCGCCCCCGAGGAGCGGCATCGCGACCCAGGGCACTCCGCCGGTGACATTCTCGTCGAGGAAGCGAACGATGCCAGGGTGGTTCAAGCGGCGGAGCACCCGCGTCTCACGGCGTATCGCGGCGAGGTGGTCGGCGTCGTTCACGCGGCGCACCGTCTTGATGGCCACTTCCTCGCCTGTCAGGACGTGTGCGGCGCGGAAGACGACGCCCATGCCGCCTTCGCCGAGGCGTTCGATGATCCGGTACGGGCCGAGCTGGCGAGGCTCGTCCGGCGCGTCGCTGGCTGTTCCCTGCTCGTCGATCATCGGAGAGCAGGAGGCTACCGCAGCTTCGACGTCGGCCTGGCGTCCTATCCTCCCGGGAGACCGAGCGGCAGGCGCGAGCCCCTGGAGGCGTTCCCCCTCAGGTCTCCTCTGCGGCATCGTCGTGCTGCCTTCGCCCTTCGCGCTCACGTCGCGGACACCCAGCACGTTGCGTGCCGAGCCAGGCGTGTCGCGGATCCCCGCGGAAATCCGCACCGTTGCTCAGCCGCTGCGCGGCGCGCAGGCCAAGGTTGACCACGGGCAGGCCAAGGTTGGCCCGCTGGTGGTCAACCTTGGCCTATCGCTTCGGGGGCCTGATGCCGAGCTCCGTGATCTTGCGTGAGAGCGTACGGGGTGAAATTCCGAGCCGTGCGGCGGCCTTGGGCTTGGTCTTTTCCTCCCGGAGCGCCGTCTCGATTCTTTGCCGCTCGAGCTGCGCCAACTGTGACCTGAGGTCGGGGCCCGCTGGCGGCTTCTCTGGGTCCGACCGAGACGGGGCTGCCGTAGCATTGTCGGCGACTGCCGCCTGCGGGTCCGCTAGATGCAGATGCGACGAGAGATCCTCAGGTTGAATCAGCTCCCCCTCGGCCATCGCGACCGCCCGGCGGATCTCGCGGCGGAGCTCACGCACGTTTCCCGGCCATCGGTAAGCGCAGAGCAGGGCCATCGCCTCCGGGGTGATGTCGCGTACGCTAGTCCGTTCCTCCTGGATGAAGCGATGTACGAGCTGTTCAATCTCGTCGAGGCGATCGCGGAGAGGAGGGATCCGCAGCGAGATGTCCAGCCGGTAGTAGAGATCCTCGCGAAAGCTGCCTTCCTTGAGCATGGCGTCAATATTGCGGTTGGTTGCTGCGATGATCCGCACGTCGACGGGTATCTCCTTGGTCGAGCCCACGGGAGAGACCGTGCGTGCCTCGAGCACCCGGAGAAGCCTCTTTTGTGCTTCAGGCTCGAGCTCGCCGATTTCGTCGAGGAACAACGTGCCTTCGTGAGCAGCCTGGAAGAAGCCCTGCTTCTGCTGAACGGCGCCGGTAAAGGCGCCTTTTTCATGGCCGAAGAACGTGCTCTCGATGAGGTTGCCGGGAATAGCGCCGCAGTTGACGGGCATGAACGGCTTGTCTCGTCGTGTGCTATGGTCATGAATAAAGCGCGCCAACACCTCCTTGCCTGTGCCGCTTTCTCCCAGGAGCAGTACAGAGAGGTTCGTCGAGGCCGCCTTCTTCGCTTCGGTGACGACCCGTTGCTGGGCCAGACCGAAGATGGGGCGATCGTCGAGCGCTGCGGTGCAATTGGGCGAGGCGACGAACACGGGGCGCTCTGCGGTCGCGAGGTCCGCCGCGCTGCACGCTTCATCAATGAGCTTCTGGGGCGAGCTTCCGTTTTCCCGGTACACGGCCACACCGACGCGGCGAACGCCGCTCTGGTTGCCGCCGCCGGACGCGACCGCGTGCCCTATTTTGATGGCATCCTTCGTGTCCGCCTCGGGGACCAGGATCAGCGCGGTATCCCTCCACATGCTCACGCGATCGACAGGCCGTAGATTCGCCGGTAGGTGTATGGCCCACTCCCCAGTCTTCGCGTGCGCGGCCTCCGCCTCACCGGGGTGAACTGCGAGGACTGCGAAGCTTCGGCGCAAGCACTGCGCACGCGTGCACTCCGCATCGAGCTCCCGATGAAAGGTCGCCTCGTCCAGCACGGCCGGCGTGGCGATGAGGCCGATCGCGACAACGTGAGCGCTGACGTCTCCCAGAATGGCGTCGGCGCCTGGTGCGAGCATGGTGGGCGCGGTGATCCGCTCGCCCTTCACCCAGGTGCCGTTGGTGGAGTCGAGATCCTCGACGAGGACGTGGTCGCCGACGAGCGTGAACCGCGCGTGAAGGTGGGAAATTCGCTTGTCGGGGATGTACAGGTCTGCGGGCGCGCGCCGGCCGACGACCATCCCCGGCTGACCAGGGTCGAGCCGCATCGCTTCGACACCGCCGCGATGAAAGAACAAGACGGAGACGCCGCGCGGCCGCGGTCGTGCGGGCGGCCCGTCCGCGCCGCCCGGGAGCTTCTCGGTGCTCGTGTCGTTCCGTCCGTCGTCGTGCCGCTGGTCGTCCATGGCTGTTCCCCTCGCGAAGATTAGAGGCGCAACCCGCCCGACGTCGATGCTCAGCATGCCCGATGGGCTGCCCCGCCGCGCTCGCCTCCGGCGGTGATGCTCTGCCTACCCTGTCCTCCGCTGCAACAGGAATCCTCCGCGCAGCTTCGACATGGAGCCCGCGAACGGCACTCCCGCTCGGACCCGGCGGAGTGGGTGGACGAGCTGCCGGGGAAGCCGCAGGCTCAAACGCCGGGCGACCCGCACGGATCTGCCGAGCCCGCCAGCGTCATGGCGCGACGCGTCCGGTCCGGTGAGCGGATCGCTTTCTCGGCAGCACCACGGCGCTGTGCGGGCCGGGAGCCGGCACGTCTCTACCGCCGAAGCGCCCCGGTGAAGGAGAAGGCGAGGGCGCCGGCGACGCTGTCGCCGGCACGTGGTCGCCGAGGATCCTCTCGGGCGCGGCCGGCGCATCTACCAGCGCGAACCCCCTGAGGCACTGACGCGGACCGGGCGCGGCCCGGTCGGTTCCAACACGCCCGTGGCGGCCCTCTCCGAGGAACTCCGCGGGCTCCTCGCGGCCGGCCAGCTCGCCGCCGCTCGCGCCGTCCACGCCCGCCTCGGGATGCGTCAGCTGGCGCCCAGAGCCACGCGCGGGGGTCTGCGGCGGTCAACGTAGGCCGCGGCCTCGCTCAGGTCGAGGATCGGCCTGTCCAGCGAGACCGCCGCGCGCGGTAGGACGTGGCGCTCATTCTTGGCGACGACATTCCGCCGGAGGCGTAGATGGCGAGGGTGCGCGACCGCTCGGCGATGTAGGAGAGGGGTTCCGCGGTCGGCACGCACCGCTTCTCGGCTCGGGCGCTCATCGGCGCCTCCGGAGCTTCTGCCGCAGGATGAAGCGCCAGCGTGCGATCTCGAAGTCGGCGCCGTTGAACCAGGGCGCGCCGGGCGCCTTCGCGATCGGGTTGCCGAAGATGTCCGTGGCGAGCTCTAACCCCGCGCGCCCGAGCTCGCGAAGGTGGCGATCGGTCACGCAGTCCGGGATCCGGAGCAGGTTCCGGGTCCACGTCTCGTGGAACACCAGGCCGATGGTCCGGCCGTTCATGAGGCGCACCTTCCGGCGGTGGACCTTGTGGCGCGTGACAAGGGCCCCCTTGGGAAGGCCGAGCTCGTGCTTCGGCTGGCGCTTCGTCACCATCGGCGCCACCTCCTGAGCGAGAGCATGAGCGTCGCGCGTGCGATCCGGGGCGTGCTGATCGCGGTGTGCGGGCTCGTCCCGTGCCGCCGCGCATCCTCGGAGAGGGGCTCATGCTGCCGCCAGAGGAACTCCCAGTACCGAGCAGGTGTGCCCGTGAAGGCCTCCAGCTGCCTCGCGAGGACGGGCGAGATCGGGAGATCGCTCTTCAGCAGCCGCTCCAGTCCCTCGGCCCCAGCCCGGTGCTCTCGGCTAGCTTCCGTTGCCAGCCGGGGATGGTCGCGCAGAACGTCTCGAGGACGCGGCCTGGCAACGGCACGGGGCGCGCGCGTGGGCTGGTCATCGCCGCGATGAGCGCATCCACGTGGCAGTCCAGCAGGCGCCGGCATCGCCGCAGCCCGCGCTCCGCGTCCTCCTTCGCGTCGGCGAGGGCCGACTCCTCGTCCTCGTCCTCGTGCCTCTGCTCGCCTGCCTCGCGCAGCCCACGTTCGCGGCCCAGCGCTTCGCGCGCCGTCACCGCGAAGCCGATCGCGACACAGGCCATCATCGCGAGACCGATCGGCGAAGCGAGCCACATCGCACCCAGAATGTCCTCCATCGTATGTTGCCTCCTGGACGTGAGCGTTCGTGTCCGACGCAAGGCGGATCTCGGCCTTGTGCTGCCCGAAAGCATCACCGGCGCCGCCGCCCGCTAGCTGTCGATCGACAGCCGATGAATCAGCGAAGCTGGCTGAGCAGCCGTTCGCGCTCCAAGGCGAGCCACCCTTGCGGGAACTCCTGCTTGTGCATCTCGAGCAGCTGGCGCGCCTCGAGGTCGGCGAGGGCGTTGTGGGCGTCCAGCGCGCGGCGGGCGTCACGGATCAGCCGGCGCTCGCGCTCGCTGATGGCCGGGGGCACGGCGCTCCCGGGCGCCGCGTTTCGGCGCACGACGCCCCCGGGCACCGCGCCAGGAGGGGGAGGCTCGGCCGACGCCGCGGGCCTGCTGTCCACGGCGGCCAGGGCGCCCGCGCGGTCTCGATGCGCGGGCAGCGCACCCTCGCGCGCGGCTGGCGCAGCGCTCTCTGCGGCGGCGCTCGCGCTGCCTTCTCGGGTAGGCGCGACCTCCTGCGTGGCAGGCGCGGAGCCGGGCGCGCGAGCCGCCGCGGGCAACAGCCAGGCTTCCAAGCTGTGCGACGCCCCAGAGACCAGCGCGCCCGTCAGGATGACGAGCGCGCCCTGCACCAAGATCCTGAAGACCAGGCGCCGCAGAGTGGCCAGCCACGACTCGCGACGGTAGAGGCCGAACGCCACCGGGACGCACGCGTCGCCGTCCCGTCCGCGCCCATGCTCCTCGGCGATCCAGCGGCGCTGCTCCGCTTTCAGCTCCTCGAGGGCCCGGCGGTGCTGCGTCTTCACCGCCTCCGTCGTAAGGCCCAGCTCGGCGGCGATCCGGGCGAGCGGGACCTCATCGAGGTCGTGCTTGCGCACCAAATCCCGGTACTTCGGGTCGAGCCGGTCGATCAGGCGGCGCACGAGCGCATGCCGCTGGCGCCCCCGGAGCACGTCTTCTGGATTCGGGTACTCGGCTCGGACTTCGCTCTCGTCGAACGACGTCAGGACCTCTCCCCGACGGCGCGCGGTCCGCACGTGGTCGTGCGCTTGGTTCATCGCGATCGTGATGCGGTACGCCGCCAGGTCTCCGCCCGGCGCGATCCGCTGGTCCGCCTCCAGCCCGCGCAGGAGCGCGTCTTGCGCCACGTCCTCGGCATGACGTGCCGGAACGCCGAGGCGCCTCGCGAGGCGCCGGAAGAGCTCGAAGCTGCTGGAAATACTCGACGGGTTGCCCACGCTGGTAGCACGTCTGAGCGACCCCCTCGGGGTCAGCAAAATGCACGGCCGCCATCACTTTCGGCGCACAGTGTAGGATAACATGCCACGGTTCGCCGCGGTGGGCCACAAGATCACCGACACACCGGATGGATCCATTCCGCCATCCGTCCGTAAATTCTCGACCAAAGCGCTGTTTGCAGCGTTTTCTCCCGGTTGACGTCGCGCGCGCGGCGTAAGTACCGTCGTTGCATGCGTTGCGGTGCGCACCTGTTGTTCGTTTTGCTCACGCTTGGCGCTTCAACGGGCTTGCCCAGCTCGGCCGATGCTCAGCAGCGGTCTCCGGCCCCGGGGAGCAGCGACGGCGCGACGGTAAAGGACCTTGTTCGCCGTGCTCGGAAAGCGCGCGATCGTGGCAACTGGACGGAGGCCTGCGACGCCTTCAAGGCGGCCCTCGATGCCGCCAACCTGCCGCCCGCCATGAAGCTCGACCGCGCGGAGCTCGACCGCGGGGCGTTCGATCCCGCAGAGCTCGCCGGCGAGCTCGGCCTCTGTGAGCTCGAGCTGCGCAAGTACCGCGACGCAGCGGAGCACCTGACCTGGAGTCTTGAGCGAGATTGGGCGCTGCCGAGTCAGCTTCAACAACGATTCCTGATCGGCCAGCGGAAGGCAGCGTTCTACGTCGCCGAGCTCATGCTATCGGTCGACCCGCCGGACGCCGAGGTCTTCATCGACGGCAAGCCCATCGGTCGGACTGCGCGCACAAGGAGGAGATCTCGATGAAGCTTTCGGGCCCGGCGGTGAGCAGCGCCAAGGAGACCGCGGCAGCGCCGAAGCCCGCGAGCGCTTCGCCTGCTCCGCGCCCGAAGGATCCCGGACGGTGGGCTTCCTGGCCGGGGACGCTGCGCGTCACGGGGATTGCCGCCGCGACGGCCGGCGTGTCGATAGGCACCCTCCTCATGATTCGGGCGGGAAAGCTCGACGACGACCTGACCGCCCGGCGTAACCGGCTCCTGGGCGAGCCGTCTTCCAGCTCGTCGATGTGCTGGAAGGAGCCGCGGAGCTCGCCGTGTGCCGATCTGGCGCGCTTGCAAGACGCGCGCAACCTGTCCGGCCGCGCGGGAGTGGCGATGGTCATCACGGGCGGTGTGGTCGGCGCGGTGACCGCCGCGTCCTTCTTCACGGACTTCTCCTTCCTGGGACTCTCGCCGGCTCGGGATGGGATCCATGTCTCGCCCGTGGCGACGAGGAACGAAATCGGTACGCACATCGAGGGGCTATGGTGAGGGCACGGGAGGCCGAGGAAATGGGTCCGCTGTCGCGCCGATGCGCGGCCACGTCGGTCGCTGCTGTCGCAGTCTGCGTGTGGGGAGCCAGCATGCTGACAGCTTGTAGCTCTTACTCCGACGATTGCTGGGAAAGGCTGGCGTGTCCTTCCGATCCGGAGCCCCCGCCCGACCCGTGCGAGGGAGACCCTGCTATGGCGCCGGCGCTCGACATGTGCGGGGTGTTCGTCAGCCCGTCGTCAGGTGACGACAGGAGCCCTGGCACGAAGGACGCGCCGGTGAAGACCCTGCAACACGCGATCGGGCTCGCGGCACGCGGGCGAAGCGACGTCGAGAAGCCAACCCGACGCGTGTATGCGTGCCGCGGCACGTTCGAGGAGGCGATCGCGCTGCCTCCCGGGGTCGACCTCTGGGGCAGCCGCGGCTGTGACGACGGAGGCGATTGGTCGTATGAATCGTCTCTCGTTGGGCCGAGCGCGTCGACCGTCATCGCGCCGCCTACGGGGATCCCGTTGCGGATCCTCAGGGTGCAGGATACGACGCTCGCTGGCAACAACGCGACGTCGGTGATCGCCGGCGTGCGAATTGTCGCGGCGGACGCCTCGGCGCCCGATGGCAAGTCGTCGATCGCGATGATTTTGGGCACCGGGGCCAGGGCGATCGTGCAGGACAGCGCGGTCGTTGCGGGCAACGGGAAGGACGGCGAGCCGGGCGGGGACGCGGATACCGAGCGGGCGGAGGACGGTGTGTTGGGGAACGACGGCGCGGACGCCTGCACCGCGGACTCTCCGACGGGCGCGCTGCCCGTCGTGACCGTGTGCGACGACGGCACCGAGTCCATCGGCGGATATGGCGGCGACGGCGGACTTGACGTCGGCGGCGACGGCGCACCTGGACAGCCGGCGCCCGCGGACAATTCGGAGCGCGACGGCCGCGGAGGGGTCGGCGCAGACGCGACGAGATGCGAGGAAGGGAGCAAAGGCGCAGACGGCGCCCATGCCAGTCGCGCGGACGGCGCGGTGGGCGTGGGCCACCTCGGCAAGGATGGATGGATCGGCGTCCGGGGCGAGGACGGGAAGAGAGGCGGCCCCGGCCAGGGGGGTGGCGGCGGTGGCGGCAGCAAGTCGCGTGGCCCCATGTTCGCGTGTCGGGCAGGCGGCCCTCAGGGGGGGCCCGCCGGCGGCTCGGGAGGAAGCGGCGGCTGTGGCGGTCGGGGAGGCTACGGCGGCGGCTATGGCGGGGCGAGCATCGGGATTGTTGCGCTGGACGGCACGGAGCTCACAGTCGCAGCCAGCGACGTGATCACTGGCCACGGCGGTCGTGGCGGGGTCGGCGGTAATGGCCAACCGGGCGGCGTTGGGCAATGGGGTGGTAATGGCGGGGCGGGATTTGGACCCGAGATGTGGGGCGCATGCAACGGTGGCACGGGAGGCAACGGCGGTCGCGGAGGCGATGCCGGCGGCGGGCTCGGCGGCGCAGCCGTCGGCATTGCCTACGTGGCGCCCAACTACGCCATTCGACCCGGGACCAGCTTTACGGTCGGCGACGCCGGTGACGGCGGCCCTGCGGGGAACGCCGGCGTCGGTGACGAGGTGGGCCGAGGGCGGCAAGGCCCCAGGGGGGAAGTCCATGCGTTCAGCGTCGGGAATGAGCCGCCCCGTTGACTCGTGCCCTGCGAGACGTCGCCATTGAGGGATGCCCATGAGCCTGAATTCTGCGATCCTCCTGCTCTTCGTTCTGCCGCTCGCCACGGCCGGTTGCGGGACCGCGCCGGGGGTGGACGGCCCTGGCGGCGCGCCGCCGTGTGACGGACCATCGACGTGTGCAAGCGATCCCGTCCCCGAGTCGGTTTGCCTGGAGCATCTTGCGGCGGGTCGGGCGATGGACGGCTGTGGCGTGTTCGTCCTCAGTCCGCATTTCGGCGGTGACGACGCGAACCCCGGCACGAAGGACAGGCCCGTTCGTTCCGTCCGGCGCGCGATCGAGCTTGCGCGCACCGGGCGCGGTCGCGTGTTTATTACCGACGATGCCTTTAACGAGGCCATCACGGTCCCCTCCGGGGTGGATATCTACGGAGGCTTCGAAACCGCCATCGGATGGGAACGCCGCAGAGACCTGGAAAACCCGGTGCACATGATGACCAAGCTTGGTCCCAGCGAGATCGGGCTCATCGCGCTGACCGTCGAGCCGGCCCGCGCCGGCGACACAGGGGCTGCGGACGGGGTCTCGATCATCGACCACGTGGCGCTCCGCAGCTCAACGCATGTCGGGATGATCGTTCAGTCGGGCACCGCGGTGGAGATCATCGGGAGCAAGATCGAAGCCAGCTACGCATTGGGGGGCCGCGATGGGGAGAAATGGCCGGGCCAGGCAACGACGGGGCCGGACGGGCAGTATGGGGGAGACGCGTGCTCCGCAGCGACGGTCCCGGGCGGCGCTCGGGCGGTGAACTCCTGCGAGGGAGGGATCTCGAGCGTCGGCGGCAAGGGAGGCGACGGACTCGCCGACGACGCAGGAGATGGGGAAGACGGCGAGCCCGTACCCCAGCCGAACCCCACCCACGCTGGGGAAGGAGGACCTGGCAACCGGGCAGACGGTGGTTGCAGCTCCGGCGTCGCCGGGAAAAGCGGAATGTGGGGCGCCGCCGGCGCGTCGGGCAAGGGCAGCGGGCGGATCGATGAGACCGGATGGCACGGCGACTGGGCCGGCGACGGCACCCGGGGGATGCCGGGCCAAGGCGGCGGCGGGGGCGGCGCCCGCCGGGGCGGGCTCGCGGTGTGCGGCGTGGCCTCCAAGGGGGGTGCCGGCGGCGGCTCCGGAGGCGCGGGCGGCTGCGGGGGGCGGGGCGGCCGAGGGGCCGAGAACGGCCAACCGAGCATCGCGATCGTGGCGCTCCACGCCAAGGTGACGGTGCGCGATAGCATCATCGTCAACAATGACGGGGGCCCAGGCGGCGACGGCGGGGTGCCGGAGGAAGGCGGCGATGGCGGCCGAGGCGCGCCAGGAGGCGCCGTGGGGGACGGCACGTGGTCCTGCGAGGGTGGCAGCGGCGGCCGCGGCGGCGACGGCGGCTACGGCGGCCCTGGGCGCGGAGGCGACTCGATCGGCATCGCCTACCTCGACGAGGACCAGCTCACGCTGGAGGGGGTCACCTTCGAGCTTGGGCTGCCGGGCCCAGGCGGCACGAGCTGGGAGTGGTCTGGCGAGGTGGTCACGGGGGAGGACGGCATCGCCGTCGAGACGCAGCGCTTCCCTGAATAGGAGCGGGCAATCTCCGTATCGCCGAGAGATCCCATGGCCAGTCTATGCCTTACGTTTGCTGCCATGTTCCGATCCGGAACCACCCCGTTGAACGTTTCGAACCGGCTACGAGGAAGCCTCGGGATCCGAGTCTACGAGCCAACGCGCCAGGAAGCTGGAAGCCCAAGCGACCATGGATGCCGGTGGCCCGTCATCACCGTCCCACGAAGCGACCAGCGCCTCGAGCTCGCTCGTGGCGGCTTCGAGCTCGCGCTTGGCAGCGATGCCGCGGGAAGTCTTCGGCGGCTCAAGGAGCACGCGAATCTGCGAGAGGACCTCCATCACTTCCTCTTTGCGCAGGTTCCCATCTGTCTGTGCTACGCAGTAACAGGAACCACTCTGCAACTCTGGCATCAGAGTCCACAAGATGTGGTAGAGCGTCGCGAGCACGCTGAGCACCGCGATGAGCGACTCTGTCAGGTTGCTCGCTTCGACGTTCACGCCGGGGGCCGGCACGTCAGACGGCGATGGCTGAACCCATGTATGCTGGTTCGAAAACAGGCAATCGAAGAGTCTGACCTCCCCCGGAAGGCCCAGGCCAGCCGTCACATCCGGCACAATCACGGTCCCGACATCCGGCGGCATGCGTTCGCAACCGAAGGTCGCTTCGATGTCGCGGGAAATCCACTCCACGCACGGCTGCTCGTCGGGTAGCAGTTCGAAGGTAACGTAGCTTCTACTGATGGTGCTGAACTTTTGCCTGTCGTCCGGGCGCGAGATGTACCTTGTGTCGAATGGGCTCTGCCGAACGATGAAACGTACATCTCGAAACTCGACCGAAAACAATTCCCTTGTCTTCTTTATAATCTCGATGGTGCGCGAGCTGTGGACAATGTAGTAAGGGGCCAGGAAGCTCACTTTGAACCACAGTGGTTCGCCGGTGGAGCCTGGCAGATCAATCCTGAAGGAGTAGCAGCCGTCGCAGCCTCCACCGGGGAGATGCAGCGAATGGTTCATGAGCATACCAGGGAATCTGTCTCCGATGCGACGTAGCATGGAGTGCCATCGCTCGTCCTTCGACGCTTGTACCCGTGCGGCCACGAGCCGGGCGTGCTCTTCCGTTTCTATGCAGCGTTGAACGTCGATATCGCCGTCCTCGGTGACCCCAACCCCACGGGGATAGTATCGGTAGACAATGTCAAGCAATTCGTCCAGGTTGTGCTTCATGAACTCATGATCCTTGCGCCGAACGACCAACGTGACGACGCAAGCCATTCTTCTGAACGTGGAATTAGAACGCCGAACAGGTTAAAAATCGTCTAATTCGCTGGCGTGACCGCGCAGGCGACAATGATGGGAAGGTCAAGGTCGCGTGCGATGTGCTCCTTGTAGCCGTCGAACCGCTTCGAGCGGCTCTTGCGGCCGTGGCGCATCTCGGCGTCCTCAATGGAGACACGGCGGTCAGGCGCAACACCTTGTCGGATGCGAACGGTCCCATCCTCGGCTGTTTCCAGGTCCTGATCTCGGACCTGTGTGATCGCATCCAGATAGGTGCGAAGCGGCTGCTCGACGACGTCGTCCAGATGGCGGTCGACCCACTGCTGCAACGACGAGACCTGCCGCTCCAGGATCTGAATCGCCGCCGCCTTCTGTTTCGGGTCGCTCCAGTCGAGGTCGAGCCCGGCCTTGATGCTGGGAGCCAGAAGCAGCGGGATGCCCGCCTTACGGCCGATCTCCTCGGGCGGACGCTCCGTGATCTTCGACACGACGCGGACGATGCTGCGTGCAGCATGGCCGAGCAGGTTGATCGTGTCTTCAACCCGCCCGGCCCCCGCTAAAGGGCGGCTATCGATGGCCACCCGCAGCGCTTTCGACACCGCACGCCTTTCGCCCTCCGTCATGGCGCCGGACCGAACCAGCGCCACGGTCCGCTCCAGCAGCACCCGGTCCATCTCGTGCGCGACCATCCGCTCTCGGAACGCCTGCAGCGCGCCCTGCGAGAGCGGCGGCGTGGCCGCACCCAGGCAGCCGAGCACCATCTGCCAGCGCAGGTCAACGACCGCCAGCTCCACCGCCTCGGCATCCGATGCGCCGACGTAGCCTTGGAGCAGCGTGACCATGCACATCAGCGCCGGCGGATGCGGCGGCTCACCTGCCCCCGTCGTCCGGTACATGCCCTCCAGCTGCTCCTGGAACGTCTCGTCGAACAGCTCGTGCCGGTGCAGCCTGAGAAAGCCGAACAGTGCTCTCACGCGTGTCAGCCGCTTCATCAGCGCCTGCTCCTGCCGCGACAGCTCCACCGGCGGCGACCATCGTTCCATCCGTGAACCTCCGGACGCGAACGAGATCATGGCCCGGGCGAGACGGTCGAGCCTTCCATCGAAGCACCCGGAATTATCACAAAATCAACCCGATCGGTCCTTCAGGCGTCAACTGTAATTCGGCGAGAACATTACAAAGGCGTGGGTCGTACCGTCCAGAGCGTGCTCCATTGCGCACCTGCCTGCGAAGCGCGAGTGCTTATCAGCCCCCTGGCACCGGCTGCCTGTCCAGGCCGCCGTGAGAGCGCGCTGGCGGCCGCGCGCCCTGAGCTAGACGTGTCGCCCGTGCCGCCCCCGTTCCCTGCGAGCGCGACCCGCTGCGGCGTCGTCGGCAGACCGCCGTTGACGGGGCGCCGACGGCCGCGCCCCCGGCGCTGCACGACGTCGCCCGTGCGCCAGGGTCGCCAGCGAGTGCGGCCCGCCGGCGTCGTGGGCATGCCGCCGCCGTTGACGGCACGCTGACGGCCGCGCGCCTCGATCTGCATGCGACGCTCGGGCGTCCGCGTCCCCCGCGAGTCGACCCGTCGCGGCGCCGTGCAGGCAGCGGTGACGGGGCGGAGCGCTGACAGGCGTGTGTCCGGAGCTCGATGAGCGAGCACTCACGATCACGGCCCCGCAGCCGGAGATGCTCTCGCAGAAGAACGTCGAGTCGGTCACCGGCATCCCGGCGCGCGTCTTCCTCGACACGATCCGCGCGCCGGGCTTTCCCCTGCCGGTCACGAAGCTCGGCAAGCTGCGCCTGGTCCAGCGCGAGGCGTTCGTCGTCTTCCTCCGGGCGCTGGCCCGTGACCCGGCACCGCGCCGAGCCGCGGCGGACCCGGCACCGCGCCAAGCCGCGGCCGAAGCCGCGGCGGAAGACGAGCGGACGGGAGTTGCCGCGGTGCTGGCCGCGGTCGGCCTTGAGCCGGTCCGGCAGCGGCGGGCCGGCCGGGCGAGCGCTCCTCCCGATGGCGTGAGGCGTGGCAGGCTGCCGCCCAAGTAGAGCGGGTCCGCTCGCCGCTACGTCTCCCGACGCCTCCCACGGCGTGGTTCCGCAAGCTTGCCGGCCCCGTCTCGCGGCGTCTCCTGCGTGGGCGCTGCCGGCGGGGGCGGCGCCGGGGAGGCTGGCCTGGTGGGCGATTGCTCTGGAGCACGGCGGATCTGATCAACGAGCGCGCTGAGCGCCGCTTGCACCGCGGCGTCAGCTTCGCGGAGCTTCTCGAGACGGCGGGCCCACGTCGAAGAGCTCACGTACGGAGGTCGCGGCGGGATTGGCTCCCGCGGATCGGGCTCAGCGCCGAGCGCGTTCCGCGCCCTCGCCCGCTGGGCGATCGCCTGCTCGAGAACACGCTCCTCGGGACGCTGCTGGCGCTGCCGTGTCGAGGGTTTGACGAGCCCGGCGCAGCGGCGGCAGAGCAGGCCCGGCGGATCGACGTAGAGCACGGCCACTCGTGCGGAGCACCCGGGGCAATGCGCCCAGAACCGGAGGCCGCTTGAAGCCAATCGGGTCGTCTCGATCGGCAGGGTGATCGTCCCGGCCAGCACGAGATGCTCGCCGACGAGGTCGAGCTCGACATCGGTGTCGACCTCGCCGCGTCGAATGGCGCCGGCGAGTGAAGCGACGTTCACGGAGGCGAGCTCGGCGGTCGTGCGCTTACGCACGCCGGGCAGCGTAACATGGTTGGAGTCCAGCAGACAGCGTCGCGCCGATCGGGCTTCGGCGTGGGTACTCGTGCCGGTACATTCAAGGCCACGACGGCAGCCGCGCGGGCGACGGCGCTGCGGGATGTGTGCTCCGGCGAATCCTGCGAGGCCGAAGCGACGTCGCTCCTCGTGGAGTCTGCCGCGACGTCTGCCGAGTCGGCACAGCTGCGCAGCGTGATTGCCACCGCTGGAAGCGGCTGCCGCTGCGCGAGTCCACGCGCGCGGAGCGAAGGAGCAGACGGAAGAGCGCGAACGATGCCGACGTGACCACGGCGGCGACGCGGCGGTGCCTCAGGAGGTCGGCCTCGCGCCATCTGTCGCGCCGGTAGGCTGCCGCTGGCGTGAGCGCGGCCGCGAATCGCGGTAGAAGAGGAGCGCCATGCCCCGCAGGCCCACGGGAACGCTCTTCCGCAACGCCGCTGACCGGCTCTACGTCCGCGTCCTCGTCGGTGACAACGACCGCGAGAGCTTCCCGCGCGACCCGAAGCTGACCGAGGAGCAGGCCGAGCAGCGCAAGGAGCTCGTCGCCGACCACGTCAAGCCAAAGCGCAGCGTGGAGCAGGACGTCTACCGCTTCGACCGTCACATCTACCCGATCGCCGGCCGCGTCCCCGTCGCGTCCTTCACGCTCGACGACGCGGAGCGCGTCGTGCGCGCGCTCCCGCCGATGTCGCCCGCCTCGCGCCGTCACATCGCGCAGCTCCTGCACCGGCTCATGGCGATGGCCGTCTTCCCCTGCCGTCTCCTCGCGACGAACCCGCTCCCCCGCGGCTTCCTCCCGAAGCTCGGCCCCACGAAGGCGAAGGCCTGCCTCTACCCCGACGAGGACGCGCGCCTTCTCGCGTGCACCGCGATCCCGCTCTGCTGGCGCGTGCTCTGGGGTTTCCTGAGCCGCGAGGGCCCGCGCACCAGCGAGGCAGCGCGCCTCCAAGTGCAGGACGTCGACCTCGATCGCGGCGCGCTGCGCCTCGAGAAGAACAAGGCGAACGACCCGCGCGCCTGGGCGCTCACGGTCGCGCTGGCGAACGGCCGGAGCGAGACCTGGGTCGCCGACCGGACCGGGTACCGGAGCTCCATCATGATCCAGAGGTGTCGCCGGGCGGCCAGGACGTTTGCAGAGCTGGGCCTCGGCGAGCTAGCTTCCCTCGCCGAGGCGATCCCCGAGCTGGCGGGAAGAGGCACAGGAAACGTCACAGAAAAGGGTGAGGACGAGACGGCGCGACGAAAACTACCAGCAAAATCAATCACTTGGCCCCGTGGCGAAATGGCAGACGCGGTGGATTTAAAATCCGCGGCCCGTACGGGCGTCCCGGTTCGAGTCCGGGCGGGGCTACCAGGCGGAGTCGTCGGGCAGCATCGGCGTGGCCGATCATCTGGCCGCCGGGTTGGCTTGAGGCTCAACCAGCGGCTGCCGGGAGGCTCCGGGTTGGATTTCGACCGTGCCGTGCCCTTGCCATGTCGGGGGCGTGCGCCTCGAGCACGGCCGCGCGCCGGCCGCGCGCCGGCCGCGCGCCGCGCGCCGCGCCCGCCGACGTCCCGCGATGCCGCCGGCGCCCTGCGATGCCGCCGACGTCACCGGCCGTCGCCACAGCCATGCTCCCCAAGGCCCCCTCCGTCCTGCTCCACCCCCGCTTGCCCGAGACGCCTCGCGCCCGTCACGGTCTCACAGCGGACCGCAAAACGCGCGTTCCGGTCCCGCTGGGGTCTCGACAAACCGGATCGGTTCGAGTAAGGGGGAGCGCGACTACATGGATCTGGACATCGACTGTCTGCGCGAAGCCAAGGTAGAGAATGTAGAGCGTCTCGCCCACGCTCTGGGGATCAAGCTCCCCGACCACAAGCGCCACGACAGGCGCGCTTACACACGTGAGCTCATCCGTGTGGTGATGCAGGGCATCCGCCGCGACGCCGACCGGTCGCGGGGGCGCAGGTTCTTCGGTCGCCGGTGACGCCGCTGGTAACCCGCGGCGTTCGCCGTGGGCCCAGCACTCCCCGGGGCTCCGTCCCGCGCTCAGGCGGTCCGAGACGCGAGGTGTTCCTCGGCGTGCTCCACGTCTGACCGTTTTTTCTCCTGCCAGCCGAATCGGCGCTGCTCCTCCGACAGCCCGCGCCGCCGGCCAGCCCCTCGCTCGTCCCAGCCCCTCGCTCGTCCCAGCCCCTCGCTCGTCCCAGCCCCTCGCCAGTCCCCCCGCTGCCGCCGCGCTCCCCCGGCTCACCGCCCCGGGGTCTTGCTGCGCGTCATCACCCGGTTGCCCGTGACGCGGCTCCGGGCGGCCAGCAGGAGCGGCGCCGCCGGGGTGAGCGGATCGACCAGGTCGTTCACCTGGAGCATCACCTTGTCCGTCACCTTCCACGCGGCCGCATGGCCCGACGCCCCCTGCTGGGGGGCGCCGGCCAGATCCAGCGCCCGGCTCAGCTCCTTCCCCACCTTCGCGATGCGCGCGAGGTCCTCCCGCGACGCCCCCCCGTCCTTCGCCGCCGCATAGATCGCCCGGACCACCCCGAGCAGATCTCTCACGGCGTCGAATGGAAAAGGCGGGGCGCTGACCGGAATGGGCACTGCGCCAATGTACAGCAAACCGCCGCCCGATGGAGTACTTGCATTCCGATGGTGCGCATCAGATTTCCTAAGAATCGTCTCGGATGTAACTCCAGCAACAGAAAAAATCAGTTGAGCGGACCCACCGCCTCCTCCACCGCGGCGATCAACGCCCCGCTCCGGATGAGCTCGGAGACGGCGGCGATGTCGCGGTAGAGGGGGCGGTCCTCGAGCAGCTCTGGGACGGCGCGGCGGATGGCGGCGTGGGCGGCGGCGACGCCGGCGCTGGGGCGGAGCGGGCGCCGCTGGTCCACCCCCTGCGCGGCCGTGATGAGCTCGATCGCCAGCGAGCTGCGGACGTTCTCGATCACCTGCGCGAGCTTGCGGGCGCTGATGCTGCCCATGCTCACGTGGTCCTCGCGGCCGGCGCTCGAGGGGATCGAGTCGACGCTCGCCGGGTGGCAGAGCACCTTGTTCTCGCTGACCAGCGAGGCGCTCGCGACCTGGGCGATCATGAACCCCGAGTGCAGCCCGCTGCGCGGCGCGAGGAACGGGGTGAGGCCGGTCGAGAGCGCGGGGTTCACCAGCTGCTCGACCCGGCGCTCGCTGATGTTCGCGAGCTCGGCCGCGGCGATCGCGGCGAGGTCGAGGGCGAGCGCGACCGGCTGCCCGTGGAAGTTGCCGCCGGAGATCAGCTCGGCGGCGCCTTCCCCGAGGAACACCGTCGGGTTGTCGGTGACGCTGTTGACCTCCCGGGTCAGCACCTCGGCGGACCAGACGACCGCGTCGCGCGTCGCGCCGTGCACCTGGGGCATGCAGCGGAGCGAGTAGGCGTCCTGCACCCGCGGGCAGTCGGCGTGGCTCTGCATGATCTCGCTGCCCTCGAGCAGCGCGCGCAGGTTGCCGGCCGTGACGGCCTGGCCCGGGTGGGGGCGGACGCGCATGAGCCGGTCGTCGAAGGGGCGCTTCGAGCCCATCAGCGCCTCGAGGCTCACCGCGCCGGCGATGTCGGCGACCGTGCAGAGCGCGGCCGCGTCGCGGAGCGCCAGCGCGCCGAGCGCGGTCATGTACTGGGTCCCGTTGATCAGCGCGAGCCCCTCCTTCGCGGCGAGCTCGATCGGGGCGAGGCCGGCCTCCGCGAGCGCCACCGCGCTCGGCAGGAGCCGCCCCCCGACGCGCGCCTCCCCCTCGCCGATCAGCGAGAGCGCGAGGTGCGCGAGCGGCGCGAGATCGCCCGACGCGCCGACCGAGCCCTGCGCCGGGATCCGCGGGCACACGCCGCGCTCGAGCAGGGCCGCGAGCAGGTCGAGCACCTCCGTGCGCACCCCCGAGTGCCCCAGCGCGATCACCTGCGCGCGCAGGACGATCATGGCGCGCACCTCGGCGTCGCCCAGATCGGGGCCGACCCCGCAGGCGTGGCTCCGCACGAGGTTCCGCTGGAGCGCCCGGATGTCGTGATCGGCGATGCGCGTCTCGGCGAGCGCGCCGAAGCCGGTGTTGATCCCGTACACCGCGGGCGCGGCGTCCCCCGCCGCCGCGATCGCGTCGATCGCGCCCCGCGAGGCCGCCGCGCGGGCGCGCGCCTCGGCGCAGATCGCCACCGGACGGCCGCGCCGCGCGACGTCCTCGAGATCCGCGAGCGAGAGGGGACGGCCGAGGAGCAAAGGAGAAACAGAGGCGTTGTGCTGCATGGAGAGGGTCACGAGGGCGCACGCTAGAGCGGCGGATGCCGAGAGAAAAGGACGCCCGCTGGCCAAAGGCGGCGCCGCCCGACCGCCCGCCAAGGGCGGAGCAAGGTCCCGGCGGCGCTCGCTGGAAAGCGCGGAGCAACGGGAGGAATCCTGTGCCCTGCGGAGATCGATCCGCCTATCCTCCGCAGCGCGCGTCCCCGGCCGGGCGACGCTCCCTCCGCTTGCTTCCGATGCGTCGCCTCCTCGCCCCTCTCGCCTCCCTTGCGTTCGCTGTCGCGCTCCCGTCGCCGGGCGCTGCTCAGCCCGCCGAGGGCCCGGGCGTGGAGGCAGGCGCGAGCGCGCCGCCGTTCGAGCCGAGCGCGAGCGCGCCGCCGTTCGAGCCAAGCGCGAGCGCGCCGTCTTTCGCGGACGCGAGCCCGAGCCCGGGCGTGCAGCAGACGGCGCCGCCCGCCGTGCCCGCCGTGCCCGCCGCGCCCGCCGCTGCCGTCGAGTTCGAGCGGCGGTTCGTGATCGAGGCGGGCCGCGCGCCGCCCCGCCCGCCCGATCCGACACGCGCGACGTTCTCGGTGGAGGGCGAGTACCAGCTCCGTTACCGCGCGATGACCGCGCTCCGGCTCGAGGCCCCCGCGTCGGATCCGGGCGCGACGACGCTCGGGCAGCACCAGTTCATCGCCCACTGGCTGCGCCTCACGTCGCGCTTCCACTACAAGGACAAGGCCTCGGTCGTGGCGCAGCTCGACCTCGTCCGGGGGCTCATCGCCGGGGACACCACGCGGCACGTGGACCAGGTGCGCGACGCGCGCGCCGCCCTGTCGTGGGCCGAGGTGCACCCGCGTTACCTCTACCTGGAGGTGCCGACCGCGATCGGGATCGTCCGGCTCGGCCAGCAGGGCGCGCACTGGGGGATGGGGCTCGTCGCCAACGACGGCGAGCGCCCGTCGCACTTCGGGGACTACACCCGCGGGTCGCTGGTGGAGCGCGCCCTGCTCGCCGCGACGCCGATGGGCCGGGACGGACCGCTCGTCCTGACGGTCGCGGGTGACCTCGTGCTCGAGGACAACGCGGCCGACCTGCTCGGAAACGACGTCGAGGGGCAGGACGCGGGCGCGGGCGATCTCGCCGTCCAGGCGGTCGTGTCGGCGCTCTGGCGCGCGCGGCGCGGCGAGGTCGGGATCTACGGCGCCCTGCGGCGACAGACGCGCGAGCGCCGCACACCGGCGGGCGTCGTCCCCTTCACCGAGGCGCTCACGGCCGGGGTGATCGACGTGGCGGGCAGGTTCGACGCGCCGGTGCCGGGGGGCGGCGCCCACGTCTACGGCGAGATCGAGGCCGCGGCGGTCCTCGGCGCGACGACCTTCGCCCCGAGCGACGCGGCGCTGCCCACCGTTCCCAGGGGCGGGCGCGGGCCCGCGACGGTGCGCTCGGTCGGCGGCGCGGCCACGCTCGGGGCGGTGCACGTCGCCGTCCGCGGGGCGCGGCCCGCGGACCGGTGGGGGCGCGTCGTCACGGAGCTCGAGGTCGGCTACGCCTCGGGCGACGACGACCCCGGAGACGGCGTGGCGCGGCGGTTCACCTTCGACCCGAGCCACAACGTCGGGCTCCTCCTGTTCGACGAGGTGCTCGCCTGGAAGACGGCGCGCGCCGCCACCCTCACCGAGAACGAGCGCTCGGGCGAGGTCCCGGCGCCGGGCCTCCGGGCGCTGCCCTCCAAGGGAGGCGTCTTCGGCGCCGCCTACGTGAACCCGCGCCTCGTCGTGCGCCCCGCGCGCTGGCTCGACCTCAAGGCGGGCGCCGTCATCGCGCACGCGACCGCCGATCCCATCGACCCGTACCGCGCCGACGACGACGGCGACCTCGCCAACTACGACGGCGGCGACAGGCGCCGCCGCGACCTCGGCGTCGAGCTCGACCTCGGCGTCGACGCGCGCATCGCGATGGGCCGGCTCCTCACCATCCAGCTCGGCACCGAGGCCGGCGCCTTCTTCCCCGGCGGCGCGTTCAACGACGCCGCGGGGACCGCGCTCCCGGATCAGTTCCTGCTCACCCTCAAGCTGGGCCTGATCCACTGAGCCGGCCGCGGCCTCCCGCCGCCGCCGCGCGCCGCCACGGCCGAGCTCGCGCGCGACACAGCAGACGAGGACCGCGCAGGATGCTAGAGGGGCGGCTGCGACGTCGCGCCGGAGATCGGGCGTCCGGCGCGCCGCCCGGCGGAGATCGGACGACACGAGGCGAAACGAAACGAAGAAGACGAGATGCGCTACCACGTCACCCTCCCTTCCGGCCGAGAGATCCCCGTCGACGTTGCGCACCTGCCGGACGGCCAGGTGCAGGTCTCGGTCGAGGGGCGCACGATGCTGGCCGACGCCATCGGGCAGGGCGCCTCGACGCACCTCCGCCTCGACGGCCGCGGCGTGGATCTCTGGCTGGACGGCGCGCCGCCCGACGTCGGCGTCGCCGCGAACGGCCGGCGCTTCGGCGCGCGGGTCGAGAGCGAGCGGGCGCGGGCCCTGCGCAGCGCCGCGCAGGCCGGGCCGGCCATGGGCGAGGGGCTCGTGACGTCGCCGATGCCGGGCCGGGTGCTGAAGGTGCTCGTCCGCGAGGGCGACGAGGTCGCGGCCGGCGCGCCGCTCGTGGTCGTCGAGGCGATGAAGATGGAGAACGAGCTCGGCGCGGCCCGCAGCGGCGTGGTGAAGAAGATCTACGTGACGCCGGGCGCCACGGTCGAGAGCGGCGCGCGGCTCGTCGAGGTCGGGTGACGGGGCCGGCCGCGGGCGCGCTTGCTCGCCGGGACCTGCCGGGATCCGTCGAAACCTTTCGAGGACGGAGAACATGATGCGCAAACGACTCGCGCTGGGCCACCTCCCGACCCCGATCCAGCGCCCGCGCCGGCTCGCCGAGGCGCTCGGCGTCGACCTCTACGTGAAGCGCGACGACATGACGGGCGGCGCGGAGGCCGGCAACAAGATCCGCAAGCTCGAGTACCTGCTCGCGGCCGCGCGCGAGGAGGGCGCCGACTGCGTGATCACCTGCGGCGGCCTGCAGTCGAACCACGCGCGCGCGACCGCGCTGCTCGGCGCGTCGCTCGGGATGCGCGCGGTGCTGTTCCTGCGCGCCGCCGACGTCGCGGCGGGCGCGACGCTCGCGGGCAACGTGCTGCTCGACCGGCTCGCCGGCGCGGAGATCCGGCTGATCTCGCCCGAGGCCTACAAGGGCCGCGACGCCGTGATGGCGGAGGCCGCCGCCGAGATCCGCGCCGCGGGCGGGCGGCCGTACGTGATCCCCGAGGGCGGCTCGAACGGCCTCGGCGCGCTCGGCTACGTGCGCGCGATGGAGGAGATCCGCAAGCAGCTCGACGTCGGCCTCGCGGGGGGCAAGCCGTTCGACGTCATCGTGCACGCGTGCGGCTCGGGCGGCACCGCGGCGGGCGCGGCGCTCGGCGCCGCCCGCTACGACGTGGCCGGCGAGGTGCGCGCGATGGCGGTGTGCGAGGACCGGGCGACGTTCGCGCGCATCGCGCTGCAGATCATGGAGGAGGCGCGCGCGCTCGAGCCCGGCCTCGGCGCGCCGGCCCACCTCGTCATCGACGACACGGCCAAGGGGCCGGCCTACGCGGTGTCCACGCCGGAGCAGCGGAGCCGGTTGATCCAGGTCGCGCGGCTCTCGGGCCTCATCCTGGATCCGGTGTACACGGGCAAGGCGTTCTCGGGGCTCTGGGACATGGCCGAGCGCGGGGAGCTCTCGGGCAAGCGGGTGCTGTTCCTGCACACGGGAGGGCTGCCCGGGCTGCTCGCTCAGGGGTCGTCGTTCACGGACGTCGTGTAGCCGGCGCGGGCGTCACCCGGGCGCGCCGCGCCACCAGGCCTCGGCCAGAGACGCGTCTTCCAGGGTGTCGATCTCCATGTAGCCGCCGTGGGTGTCGACCTTGTGGAGGAGGGCGCCGGACTCGATCATGTGCTGGAGCAGATCGATGAGGTAGGCGCGCTGGAACGAGCGGCCCTCGCGGAACTCCGGGCGGCCTTCGAAGGCGGCGCGGGCGGCGTCGAAGGCGGACAGGAACCGCCCGGCGCCGCTGGAGGAGAGCTTCATCACGCCGATGAACTCGCCCGTCGCCGCCTCCGACGGGATGCGGCGCGAGAGCTCGACGACGCGATCGCCCTCGGCGCGGAGCTTCTCGGCGTCGGTCTCGGGGTGCTGCGAGCGGTTCACGTACCGGCGGCGCCAGTCCGTGTCGCAGGCGAGCGCGATGTCGTGCGGCGAGCGCACCAGATCGGCGACGATCTCGGGGCGGTAGACGATGTCGGCGTACGTCGAGACGAAGCCGCCCTCGAGGTGCTCGCGCGCGCAGAGGAGCGAGAGCAGGATGTTGTTCTGCTCCCAGCCGCGGTTCTCGACGTACGTCAGATCCGGGTAGGCCGCGCGGATCACGTCGGCCTTGTAGCCGCAGATGAACACCACGTCGGAGCGCTTGAAGCCGCCCGCCGCGAGCGCGTCGAGGATGCCGTCGAGCATCGGACGGCCGAGGATGGGGACCAGCGTCTTCGGCAGCTCTTCGGTCAGGTGACGCAGCCGGCTGCCCCGGCCCGCCCCGATGATCACGGCCTTCACGGCCCCGGCCGTTACCACGGACCGGCGCAGGCGAGCACAGGACCTGCGCGCCAGCGGGAAAACCCCTCGTGCCGCGCCTCCTTACGGAATCGTGACCGGGAGCTGACCGGCCTCCGGGGGGTGCTCGGTTACAAGCGAACCATGGAGATCGCGATCGTCCTCATCGCCCACTCTACGCTTTCGGTCTTTTTCCAGACCTTCTTCCTGCACCGGTACGCCTCCCATCGGATGTTCACGATGTCGAAGCGTTGGGAGCGGATTTTTCACTTCCTGACGTACCTCACGCAGGGCTCCTCGTACCTCGTGCCGTGGGTCTACGCGATCTTGCACCGCATGCACCACGCGTACAGCGACACGCCGAAGGACCCGCACTCGCCGCGGTACTACAAGGGGGTCGCGCCGATGATGTGGGACACGGCGAAGCGCTACGACGACATCTATGCGGGCACGGCCCAGGTGGAGCCGCGCTTCCTCGGCGGCTACCCCGAGTGGCCCACGCTCGACCGCATCGGCAACTCGTGGGTCAGCCGCCTCGCCTGGGGCACGGGCTACGTGGGCTTCTACGCCGTCTTCGCCACGGCGTGGTGGCAGTTCCTGTTCCTCCCGCTCCACTGGACCATGGGGCCGCTGCACGGCGCGATCGTGAACTGGTGCGGCCACAAGTACGGCTACCGCAACTTCAACAGCGACGACGACTCGCGCAACACGCTCGTCCTCGACGTCGTGACGCTCGGCGAGCTGTTCCAGAACAACCACCACAAGTACTCGATGAGCCCGAACTTCGCGGTGCGCTGGTTCGAGATCGACCCCGCGTATCAGGTCATCCGCGTGCTCGCCTGGGTGGGCATCCTCCAGATGTCCGACAAGCGCCAGGTCGCCCGGCTCGAGCCCGAGGCCGCCCAGGCCGAGGTGTGAGCGGCTCGAGCGAGCCGAGGTGAGCGGGCCCGGACGGGCCCGGGAGAGAGCGGCCCGGAGGGGGCCACAAAGCGCGGCGCGGGGCTCACGAGGCCCCGCGCCGCAGCCGTTTTGTCGCCCGCTTCGTTACTCGAACAGCAGCCGGAACGCCCCGGGGACGTCGCCCGGCCCGATCTGCGCCTTGCGCTTGTTGAACTCCGGCAGACAGGCCTGGTAGGCCGCGTCCACCCGCAGATCGCCCCCGTCCCAGCTCGGGCGCCAGACCTCCATCGAGTCGTGGGCGAGATCGATCACGTCCTTGAGCTGGCCGCGCTCCTTCAGGACCTGCGCGCTGAGCGCGTACATCAGGAGCCCGCCCGGGATCGCCCCGAGCGCCGTGGTCGCCAGGGCCGGGTAGCAGATGCGCGCCGTGCGCGCGCCGAACCGCTCCCGGATCTCGGCCATCGTCTGGCGCTGCAGGATCTTCGAGCCGGCGAGCGGGCCCATCGCGTAGACCGGGTCGTCGCTCGGGTAGTCGTAGTCGCAGAAGGCCACGACGCTCTCGCCCTTCACGAGCAGCCCCGCCGCCGCGAGCGGCTCGGCCCAGAGCAGCGACGACGTGCCCATGAACTTGTTCGTGCGCTCGATGTCCGCGTCGCTCGCGACCTCGACCTCGACGAGCCCGAGCTTGCGGATGTTCTCGGGCCGCGAGAAGTCGGGGACCTGGAGCACCGGGTCGAACACGACGTCGAGGTCCTTCACCGTCGTCGGCCCGTGCTCCGCGTACCGCTTCGTCGCGCCGTTCGCGATGCCGTTCACGAGGTGCACCGCCCGATACCGCTCCTTCAGCGCGGCGACGACCTCGTCGATCACCTGCGGCTTCGTGGCGTCGTTGTTCCAGAAGCGCGCCGTGAGCCCCTCGGCCTCCGCGGCGTCGGTGAGGGCCTTCACGTGGTGCGGGCCGATCTGCATCTTCTCGCTGTCGAAGTGCACGCCGAAGACGGCGACCCGCTCCCCGAAGAGCAGCTGCAGCGCGAGGGCCCGGGTGATGCCGTTCGAGCCGCCCAGGATCAGCACCGCAGCGTCCGGGGCGATCTTCGTGCCCGCGGGGCTGATGCGGGCGCGGTGGGCCGCGAGCAGCTCGCTCGCCGCGCGCGCGCCGCGCTCGGCCAGCGCCCCGACGAGCGCGCGGCGGTCGATGCCGCCGAGCGGAAGCTTCTTGAAGGTCTCTAGGTCATCCATGAGCTCGGCTCTTACCGTCTCCCGCGCTCCGCGTCACGACAGGACAGCCAGCTGCCGCACTGGAGCTCCTTTTCATGCATCCGACGTTCCCCACGCGGACGTCCCCGCCTCCGTCCGAGCCGTGATAGAACGATCGGGTGAAGACGGTTCTTGTCACCGGCGGCAGCGGGTTTATCGGGCGCGGTCTCGTGAAGGATCTGCTCGCCCGGGGCGATCGGGTGACGGTGCTGACGCGCGACGAGAAGCGCGCGCAGGCGGCGCTGCCCGGGGCGCGCGTCGCGTACTGGAACCCGATGGCACCGGGGCCGTGGTTCGAGGAGGTCGACGGGGTGGACGCGATCATCCACCTCGCGGGCGAGCCGATCGCCAAGCGGTGGTCCGAGGCGGCGCGGCGCGAGATCGTGGACAGCCGCATCGAGACGACCCGCCTGATGGGCGAGGCGATCGGCCAGGCCAAGCGCAAGCCGAGCGCCTTCCTGTGCGCCTCGGCCGTCGGCTATTACGGGCCGCAGCCGGGCGACAAGGCGCTCGACGAGGGCGCGGAGCCCGGGCAGGGCTTCCTCGCCGACGTCGTGGTCCGCTGGGAGCAGGCGGCGCGCGCCGTCGAGGAGCGGCACGGGGTGAGGTCCGTGCAGCTGCGGATCGGCGTGGTGATCGGCGAGGGCGGCGGGGCGCTCGACAAGATGATCGCCCCCTTCAAGTTCTTCCTGGGCGGGCCCATCGGCGACGGCAAGCAGGTGATCTCGTGGATCCACCGCGACGACGTCGTGGGGTTGATCCTGCTTGCCCTCGACAACGAGGCGGTGCGAGGCCCGCTCAACGTGACCTCGCCGAACCCGGCGACCGGCGAGGAGGTCGCGCAGGCGATCGGCGCGGTGCTGCGCCGGCCCGCGTGGCTCCGCGTGCCCGAGGTGATGGTGAAGCTCGGGATGGGCGACGCGGCCGAGATCGTGACCACCGGGCAGCGCGTGCAGCCCAGGCGGGCCGAGGAGCTGGGCTACACGTTCCGCCGCCCCCTCCTCGTGCCAGCGCTCGAGTCGATCTTCGGCCGCTGAGCCGCGGCCTTCGGCCGCTGAGCCGCGGCCTTCGGCCGCTGAGCCGCGGTCATCGGCCGCTGAGCCGCGGGCGCTGCGCGTGTGGGCGAGCAGCCGGGCACCGCACGCAAGGCGCCCAGCTGCCCGCTCACCGCGCAGAAGAGCCGCCGGTGGCGCGCTGAGAAGTCGACCTTTGTCGAGCAGCGCACCACCGGGAGCCCGGACGGGTTTTCCAGCGCTCCCCCAAGCGCTCCGTCCGATTCCATACTTACGACATCGCGCGTCGAGAATCCTTCGGGATGAGTTGGATTGACGCGTGCAGGGTACCCCGACTGGAGGGCAGCGGGGAGCGCGAGGGGGTGTGCAAAGTCGTTAAGGAATCCCCCTTGCCGCAACGCGCAATCGCGAAGTTACACGTCTTCGTTCGCGACAAAGGTGGGATATCGACACCCCTTGGAGTCCATGGCCGGAGAGGCGGCCGTCTCGGCGCTGCGCCGCGCGGGGTCGGCAGCGGTCCTCGGGGAGGCGCTCACGCGCCGACCCCGCGACTCTGGAGGATCTCCCGCACCACGGCCTGCGCGGAGCCCGGCAGCTCGGCGAGCGAGCCGCGGGCGAGGTCGACGAACTTCATGCCGCGCGCGCGCTTGAGCGCGTCGACGGCGGCGGCGCGCTCGTCGCTGCCCTCGTGCTGCAGGATGCCGAGGAGCATCTCGGCGGCCTCGAGGGTGTCGATCTTCGCGATCGCGCGCACGGCGCTCGCGCGGACCGCGGGCGCCTGCGACTCGCGGTAGATGCGGGCGAGCGGATCGAAGGCGTGGGGGAAGCGGAGCTCCTCCAGGGCGCGCGCGGCCTCGTGGACCACCGTGGGGTCGGGATCGGCGAGCGCGTCGCGCAGCGTGATGAACGTGCGCTTGTAGAGGAAGCGGGAGAGCGCGCGCACGACGGCCACCCGGATCCTGGGCTCGGGGCGGCGGAACAGGTGCTCGAGCGGGGAGAGGATCGTGTAGAGCTCGACCGTCGCGAGCTGCTCCGCGAGGCTGATGATCTGCTGGGCCGCGCGGGGAGCGCCCTCGGGGGCCGCGCCCTCGACCTGGAGCGAAAGGAGCCGCGCGAGCATGGCGCGGCGGCGGGTGACCTCGGACCACTGCGCCGGGTCGAGCACGATGTCGCCGCACGCCTGGCTGGCGCTGCCGGCCTGCTCCCACTCGACGAGATCGATGTGCCAGACGTCGGGGAAGCCGAGCTCGTGGCGGAGGTGTGCGGGCAGCGGCGAGGCGTCGATCGGCAGGTCCTGCGCGTCGACGTAGCGGCCGGCGGCGCGGGCGTAGTGCTTCTTGCGGGCCTCGTCGAGCGGCAGCTGCGTGAGCGCGCGGTAGACGCCGCCGACCTTGCTGTACTGCCCCGCCTCGCCGAGCGCGATCACCGCGGCGAGCAGGGCGTTCTCGGCGATCTCCGGCGGGGCCGCGCGCTTCTGCGACACGGCGGAGACCTCCTGCCAGAGGCGGGCCTGCGCGAGCACGGCGAAGTTGGCGACGGCGGCGAGGCCCTCCTTGCGCGCGTACGTGGCCATCTCGCGGGCGAGCGTGGCGGCGGCGGAGATCTCCCCCTGCTTCTCGGCGGCGGAGACGGCCTCCTCGTAGGACTGGAGCGCGTAGTAGCGCAGGTGGTCCTCGCGGAGGATGCGGATGACGTTGACGTAGCCCTCGAGGACGTGCTCGAAGGCGCGGCTCTCGCGGCCGACGGCGATGAGGACCTGGTAGCAGTCGAAGGCGCGCTCGCGCTGGCCGATGGTCTCGTACCGGTCGGCGGCCTCCTCGAGCAGGTGGACGGAGGCGAAGACGGCCTCGCGGGCGGCCGCGGCGTCGCCGGTGCGGAGCGAGGTGCGGGCGAGGTTGAAGCGCGCGAGGCCGGCGGCGTAGAGGTCGGCGCCCGACGAGGAGAGGAGCTGGGCGAGGCGCGACCAGAGCGCGCGGGCGCGGGCGAAGTCCTGGCCGCGCTCGCGGGCGATGGCGGCCTGGGCGACGAGGCCGGCGGCCTCGTACTCGTCGGCGGCGCGGGCGTAGAGCCGCTTCTGCCGCTCGGGGTCCTGCTCGCGCTCGGCCCAGGCGAGCACGGTGCGGGCGCGGTCGATGGGCGGGACGTGCGGGATGAGCGGCCGCTGGCTGACCTCGCTGCCCGCGTACCAGGCGACGGTGAGCGCGCTTTTGTGGTCGCCGAGGCGGATCAGCACGTCGCGGAGCTCGTCGGTCATGGCGACGTAGTCCTCCTCGCGGGCGATGGTGTGCTGGAGGGCGCTGAAGAGCGCGTCGCGCGCGCGGCCGAGGTCGCTCCGCGCCAGCGCGGAGCGGGCCTCGTCGCGGAGCTCGTGCAGGGGGCGGACGCCTTGGGTCATCGCGGGGGAAGCCTAGTACGTCGTCGCCCGCGGATGAATTGGCGAAGACCCGTCGCGTCGGGCCGTCGTGGTGGTCGGGCTTGCCGGCACCCTGAGCCGCGCCGTCGCGCTCGGGGATGACGCGGCGGCCCGGGTCGTTCACGAGGCATCGGTCGGCTGCTGTCAACGATGTTCACGCAGAGCACGTTTCCTGTAGGATGCGAGCTCGATAAAGAGGACAGCGATGAACTTGCGAATGATAACGTTTCCGGTCGCATCGTCATGGTTCGCCATCACGGTAATCGCCTGCACGCCCAGCAACCAGGGCAGCCAGGTCGGCTCGCCCAATCAGGCAAGCACCACCAATCAAGCCAGCAGCGCCGCTCCTGGCGGCACCTCGAGTCAGAGCGGCACGGCGCAGGCGTCCCCGACGACGGCGCAGGCGTCCCCGGCGGCGGAGCCTGCGCCCCTGGGTCCGCCGCTCCGGCCTGCGGCCAAGGGAGCGTTCCTCACGGGGGAGTATCGCAATCTGTTCGCCGAGCTGGGACACAAGCCCGCCGAGATCGACGCCAAGATCACGAAGGCCTACACGCAGCTGTTCCATGGCGATCCCAAGGAACAAGCCGTCATGTTTGCGGCGGGAAAGAACGCGAACGGCCCCAGGGCGTACATCATGGACATCGGCAACAACGACGTCCGCTCCGAAGGGATGTCGTACGGCATGATGATCGCCGTGCAGGTCGATCGAAAAGACGACTTCGATGCCCTGTGGAACTGGGCCAAGTCTCACATGTACCATGCGGATCCGCGCCACCCCGGCTTCGGCTATTTCTCCTGGCAGATGCGCCCGGACGGCACGGCCATCGATGAGAACCCTGCTCCCGACGCGGAGGAGTATTTCGCCACAGCATTGCTGTTCGCGTCCCACCGCTGGGGAAACGGCAAGGGCATTTACGACTACCGGAAGGAGGCCTTGAACCTCCTCGATGTGATGAAGAACCGCAAGACCATCGCCGGGACGGTCAAATCAGGCAAGAAGGCCACGCTGGCGTCGCTCTTCAACGCCGAGAACAAGATGGTGCGGTTCACGCCCGATACGGAGAACTTCTCGAAGAACGGCGATCATACCGATCCGTCGTATCACCTGCCTGCGTTTTACGAGCTCTGGGCAGCCTGGGGCCCCGAGGCGGATCGTGCGTTCTGGGCCGAAGCGGCCAAGGTGAGCCGCGATTTCTTCGTCAAGACGACCCATCCGAAGACCGGGCTCGCTCCGGATTACGCCAACTTCGACGGCACCCCCAAGGCTGCTTCCTGGGACGCAGGGACCGCCAACTTCCGTTACGACGCGTTCCGTACCGCGATGAACTGGTCGGTGGATGCGGCATGGTGGGCGAAGGATCCGCGGGAGACGGAGCTGAGCGATCGGATCCTCGCGTTCTTCGAGTCACAGGGCCCCAAGTACCGGGCCAACTTCAGCCTCGACGGCAAGCCCCTCGTCGAGCACGATTCGCTCGGGCTCGTGTCGATGAACGGCGTTGCGGCTCTGGCCGCTACCCATCCGCGGGCCTGGCGCTTCGTCGAAGACGTGTATCAACGCGAGGCGCCTACCGGCAAGTGGCGGTACTATGACGGCATGCTGTACACGATGTCCCTGCTGCACCTGAGCGGGAAATTCCGCGTCATCATGCCGGCAGCGCAGCCCTCGGCGTCTGCTGCTGCTGCGGTTAAGCGTTAGCTCGGCAGGGGGGGCGCTCGGATCACGTGTGTGATTGCGGGCGCCCATCGCCGATGATCCGAGGATGACCTGTCCCTCCGGGCGCTCGTCCATGGAGGGGTCGCCCCGTCTCGTGGCCGCGCCGCTCGGTTGCAGGTGGGGGCCGCGACGACGCAGCCCCGCGCGAGCCGCCGCTTCGCCTTCCGGGAGCGGGTCAGTACACGAGCGAGACCGTCTTGCAGCCGAGGCCGAAGGCGGTGATGGGCCCCTGCTCCATGACGTGTGCCACGTTCGCGACCTCGCGCTCACCGCAGCGGGTGTCCGGGAAGGCCTCGCCGCCGAGGCCGCCGACGCCCTCGGGCGAGGACACGGGTCCGATCTCGACGCGGAGAGCGGAAGGTTCTCCCTCCACGAGGAGCGGCGCACAATCGAGCACGAGACGATCCACGAAAAGGCCCGCCCGGCCGCTGAAGCCCACCACGACGTGGTCCTCCGGGCACATGCTCGTCCAGGGCACCGAGCCATAGTCCCCCCGGTTCGGGGTGAGGTCACCGGGGGCTGTGGTGATGGTGTACGGGCCGGTTCCGGAGAGGGCCAGCTGGCCACACTGCGCCTGGATCTGGCCATGGATGGACGCGTCCCCATCGTCGTCGACCTGCCCCCGATAGCCGACGATGACCTGTCCCTCCGGGCACACGTCCATGAACACGTTGCCCATCGTCACGTCGCCGCGCAGCTCGGTGAAGGTCTGGTCCGCGAGGGCGACCCCCGTCGGCGCCTGGCAAGGCTCCCCCCCGCACGCCGCACCCCCAGCGCCGCCCAGGCCATCGCCGCCTCCGGAGGCGCCGCCGCCCCCGGACGTGTCGCCGCCCCCGGACGTGTCGCCGCCCCCGGAGGCACCGCCGCCTCCGGACGTGTCGCCGCCTCGCCCCCCCGCGCCTTGGCCGTCGAAGGTGAGGCTGTCGACGCCCGAGAGCGCGTTGCATCCGGCGAGCGCGAGCGCCGAGATCAGCGCGGAGAGACCGAGGGAGCGGAGCTTCACGGTGGGGCGGAAGGATACTCGATCGGGGGTCGACCCGACACACTCACCTGCACCGCCTGTGCCGGGGAGGCAAGCGCCAGCGCGCGCGGGCGGCGACGCTCTTCGCCGCGGATGCCTGGCGACCCCGTGGCGGAGCTGCGGGGGCCGCGGGGAGCGGCGGCGATCCGGCGCGTCCGCCCCCGAGACCCTCCCGGTGGACGAGGCGGGCGCCGTGATCGGGCTCGCAGGTTGGGGAGCTCGGCCGATGTGGATGATCTGGCTCAGGAGGTGTTCCTGATCGCGATCGTCAGGATCGGTGAGGGAGAAGGGAGTCGAGCCGCTTCGGAGACGTCAGGCCCCAGCTGCGGGGCCTGCCCTGGGTCGACTGGGCATTCTTCTATGCGCTCCGCCCCCCTGCGTCGCGCCACCGAGGCAAGCAGGGATCCCCTCCGCCCGTGCGTCCGTGCGGCTGGGATCCCTGCCCACCAACGATGCTCAGGGCCGAGTGCTCACCTGATGGACACGTTCACATCAGCAGACCCGCTGCTCTGGTATCCTTCCACGACCAACGAAACTTCGTACAGGTTCCCGATGGTCATCCCCAGGCGCTCCCATGCGCTGAAGTGGTTGCCGACGGTGATGGTTCCGCTCGTGCGCTTCGACGTGCGGACGCTCCAGTACTGATAGAACGTCGTGTTGCCGTCAATGGACGGTTGGTTGACTCGCTGGGTCCGGTAGATGTCGTAGGTGCCACCATCACTGGTAACGGAGCCCATGCGTCCCTCGCCGCCCGGTGGACGCCAGTTGCCCCAGCTATCGATGATGTAGTACTCCACGAGCGGGCTTCTCGTCCACCCATAGACGCCCAGGTACGAATTGCCGTTGGGCCGGTAGTCGGCATCGTAGGTTACGACCGAGTTCCTCGTCCCGGGGCGGATGCCCTTGCGGCCCAGCAGGTTGTTGATGTTGCTCCATTCGACGCTGAAGCCATCCGCCGTGTTGGTCTGGCATCCGCTCCCGTTGTCCTTCCAGTATTCGAAGGTGTAGCCGCAGTGGGTGCCAGTTTGATTGGCGCAGATCCTCTGGTCGGGCGACGTGCACGTGCTACCGCCGCCGCCCGCCCCGCCGGAGCCGCCCGCCCCGCCGCTGCCGCCGGCCCCGCCCGCTCCGCCGCTGCCGCCGGCGCCGCCCCCCCCCCGAGCTGCTGCTCGACGTGGTGCTCGAGCTGCTGCTCGACGAGGAGGAAGAGCTGCTGCTCGACGAGGAGGAAGAGCCGGTGATCGTGCCGCCGCTGCCGGTGACCGACGCGATCGAAGGCCGCCCGCTGCCGTTCGCGCAGAACCCCCACTGCGTCGAGGTGTTCCTTGCAACCGCTCCGTTATGGCCCACGTTCGTGGCGTTGAGCTGCCCGCCCGACGGCGTGATGTTCGCGTTCCACGAGTTGCTCAACGTCGAGCCGTTGAGCGCGACGACCACGTTCCAGCCGGTGGTCGCCCGATCGCGCAGGAGGTTTTTTACCGTCACATTCGCGCAGTAGCCGCCTCCCCAGTCCGACGTGACGGCGACGTCCGCCGACATCGAGCGGTCCGAGCTCACCACCTCCACGGCGGAGTCCAGCGAATCGAGATCCTCGTCCACGAGGGTCTCGACGCTACACGCCAGCAGGCTGCATGCGATCGAAGCGGAGAAGTAGCCAAGTAAGGGTGCGATGCGCATTTAAGTTTCTCCATGATCGGATCGGTTGAGTCGCGGGCTTTTGCTCGAGATGGAGTTGTGAACCATCAAGACGCCTGCGAGCCCTCCGAGCCATTGGTTGAGTTTCAAGAGTTCCGGCCAGCGTGCTCGTGATCCCGGTTGTCCCGGTGATCACAGACGCACCCGCGGGCCTGCGCCGACCACATGCCTGGCGAACACGAGGTTTGTCGGACGGACGCTCACATGCGAATACCCTGTGTGAGGTCCGGGCATCAACTCGGAGAAAGCAAGAGCAACTCGGACGTGCAGCCGCAAAAAGCAAGCAATCCCGGCAGTGGCCTCAGTCGGAGTCGACCCTCGAGCGATCCTGCAACCGGCTGCAGCACCCGGCCGGAAGCTGTCCCGGACCGCCAGGGGGCATTAGACATTCATACAAAGCAGGAGGAGAAAGTCAAGACTCTTTTCTTTGTCGTGACCGTTTGCCGTGCAGTGTCCGTTCTGCGTACAGTTCTGCGTACAGTCACGTTGCGCGCGTGGGTTCGATCATAGAACCCAGATTCGTTCACCCTCCTGGAAAAGCGACGATATCTCGATAATCGACCCATGCATCGAGGGCTCTCTTCGTGCCGCAGCCCACGAGCGATCGTCCCGTGCGACTTGGTGTTGCCGCCCGCGGTGCGGCGCGGCCTTCCGCGCGCCGCCCAGCCCCGGCCGATCGGGGTCATCTGGCCTTGCGGTGAAACTCCACGAAGAACCTACCGGACCGTCGGGCTCGACCTGATGCAGCACCTCTGGGGCACGACGATCCCAGGGGGACTCCGGATCCATCAGCATCGCTCGACCGCCGAGCCCGTCGGCGCGACAGCAGAGCCGCCTGGAGATGACGTGGATCTCGCCCCACACACACCCGCTTTTCCTTTCCCCTCCTTATCTGTTGCTGCCGGGGCAGGCGCTGGTGGAGGTCGGCCCGTGGGCGGAGCGCGCCGGTCACCCCGAGGCGGTCGCGCAGCGAAGTTGCGGCGGAGCATGGAGCGCACCTCGGGGGCGCTGCGCTCGCGGTGCCTCGCGCTGGCGGCGGGGCGCCTGCCGGCCTCAGCAGCTGCTCGCAGACCACCGTACCGGGGGCGGTTTCGCGATCTCGCTCACGGCTTGGTCGGGTCGAGCCTGAGGGCTGGCCCCGGACCGGCAACTGTAACGCCCCTCCGGATCGTCGTGGCCACCGAATTCTGGTGCCGACCGTGATCACAAAGTCGGTTGCCGGGAATTAAGTCGTCTAGACTAAGGAGGAGCTGTGCGTCCATCTTCACTACAAAAGTTCGCTCTCGTCTTGGGGTTCGTTGCCATGGGCTGCTCGGGGTCGGACGACTCACCTGCAGAGGCCGGTTCGGGCGGCAGCGCGGCTGGGACGGGCGGCACGACGACGAGCAGCGCGGCCACGGGGGGCGGCACCGGCAGCACGGGTAGTTCGGGCGGGTCGGGCAGCGCGACCACCGGCGGGACTGCCACGGGCACCACCAGCACCGGAACGGCCGCGGGCGGGACCGGGGGCTCCAACGGGACCGGGGGTTCGGGCGGGGGCGAGAGCTCAAGCGTAAGCAGCGGCACACCTGCGGCGTGCACGGAGCCCGACCTGTCGGTCTGCAGCGACGACATCGGCGTGCACTGCGGGCTCACCTATGAATACTGGAAGGATCGAGGGGACGGATGCCTGGTCAACAAGGCTGATGGCTTCAGCGTAGAATGGAGCAACATCAACAACTTGTTGGGCCGTAAAGGCGTGAGGCCGGGCGGGAAGGACCACGTCGTCACCTACGAGGCCGACTACCGGCCGAACGGCAATTCCTACCTGGGTGTCTACGGATGGACGACAAGCCCGCTCATCGAGTATTACATCATCGATAGCTGGGGCAACTGGCGTCCCCCGGGCGGAGAGGGGCTCGTGGGCACCGTCACCAGCGATGGCGGCACCTATGACATCTACCGGACCCAGCGAGTCAACCAGCCTTCCATTGAAGGCACCGCGACGTTCTATCAGTTCTGGAGCGTCCGGAAAGAGAAGCGCACGAGCGGAACCATCACCGTCGCCAACCACTTCGACGCATGGGAGCGCCAGGGGCTGACCCTGGGGACCTTCTATGAGGTCTCGCTGGTCGTGGAAGGATATCAAAGCAACGGCAGCGCTGACGTGAAGGTCTTCATTGAATGAGCGCCGGGGCTTGAGCATCGCCTCGGCCGGCAACTGAACAACGTACGCGTTCACCGGGGGGAGGGGCTCCGAATCGCCGGCGCTCAGGGCGGATACGCGGCGCTTTCCCGGAATGTCGGGCGGCAGGTCGTGGCGTGTGGCGCAACGACCTGCCGCCCGACATTCCGTGGCGCGTGGCGCAACGACCGGCGGCCCGCAGGCCGTGGAGTGAACGCGGCCTCTCGGTGCATGGATAAGTTGTTGATACGGCGTCACTTTTCCAGGAGGGAGGCGGATTGCGCAAGGAACCTTCTGTCACCTGAGGTGAGCGTGGCGGTTCGCGCTTGACATCCTAAGAACCGCCTCGCTTCCCCTTTCCCTCGGCTCATCCAAAGACGGCGACGATCTTTTTACAACGAATTTAACACCCGCTTATCCGCTCGGAAAGCCTCGTGTTATGCAATGCGACCAGCTGCGAGCTGATGGCCCATCCGGCGTCTCGCTCAACGGCTGCGTGGGAGCATGCGCCCGGCGTCCGGCGGTTATTAGGAGCACCATGCGCATCAACGATCAGGCAGGCCTGTCCACCGTGTCATTCGGCAAGATCTCGCAGCGCACGTTCGGTTTACTCTCGTGTGTTACGGCCTTCCTGCTGGCAGCCTGCAGCAGCGGAGATCCCGACGCCGGGGGCGCCCCGGGAGGAGGGGGGAGCTCTGGCGGAGCGGGCGGCGGCAACACGTCCACCCCCAGCTCCAGCTCCAGCTCCGGCTCCACCTCCACCGAGACCACGGCCTCCTCGTCCACCGGACATGCCGCCGGCGGCACCGGCGGCTCGAGCGGAACGGGTGACACACACCCGAAGGATCATTGCCTGGACGGCTTCGACCCCCATCCCAGCGACGCGACGATGACAGATGGTCCGGCTGAGTTCGTCAAGAACGGCCAGATCGATCTCACGGTTCAGCCGCAGGTCATCGCCTGGATGGAGGAGAACGAATGGCAAGCCGCCCACTTCGAGTGGCACAGCATCCGGCGCTGCGGCGCCGGTGGGTTCGGCGGGATGAGCAGGGTCGACATCTGCAACTCGTCGGTCCCGGTCCCGATGGATCAGGAGTGTAAATCCACGGGCGATGGCTTCCAGTTCCTCGCCATGCACCGGCACATGATCCAGTCGCTGAAGCAGCTCTGGCCGAGCCACGCGGAGCAGTTCGAGGGTTTCAAGAAGTTCCCCACGACGGCGGAGGAGCTGCCCCAGCAGTGGAGAGCGGACTTCAGGCCCTGGAGCGCCACGACGCTCGCCAACGCGAAGATCGCCGACGAGATCGACAAGCCGGAGAACCTGAGCCGGTTCCCGGACGAAGGCGCGCTCGGCATGTGGCTTCAGTGCTTCGCCGGCCAGGCCATCCCCGGTACGGGTCTGCAGGCCAGCGGCCTGCACGGGGATCTCCACTTCAAATGGGTACGCAGCAACAACACCGACCACGGCCTCGGCAACCAGTTCACGAACATCGACAACTACATGTTCTGGAAGCTGCACGGCTGGATCGACAATGTCTGGGAGAAGTACCGCGTCGCCAAGGGCCTGTCGCCCGACGACCAGGAGCTGAAGGACGCAGTGGCGGCCCAGTGCTACGAGATGGACGCGATCGCTCGGGTCATCAACCCTGATTTGAATCCGGATCCGGATCCGGTGGATCCGCTGCCCACGGAGGCCGGCGTGTTCCACACCACCGTCCGTCCGATCTTCGAGAGCACGGTCCACAGGTGCAGCGGTTGCCACGCTGCGCCTTCGACCGGTCCGCAAGCTGGTCTGTCGCTCGGCGGCGACATCAGCTCGACGGACATCGTCGCGGGCCTCGTCAACAAGGCATCCAAGGGCGGTGGGCAGTTCAAGCTCGTGGTGCCGGGAAATCCGGACCAGAGCTGGCTCTACCTCAAGGTCGCAGGAACGGCTGGAAGCGCAGGATGCAGGCCTTCCGCCTCGGCCACCTGCAACACGGGCGTCATGCCGCAGGCCGCGGACGGCAGGCCAACCGTGACGAGCACCGAGCTCGCGACCCTCCGCCGGTGGATCCAGGACGGCGCGCCCGCGCCGACGAGTCCGTAGACTTCCCCCCGATCCTCCTCACCTCACGGCCCGATCATCTTGATGGCCTCGGTCGCCGTCGAGACCTGGGGCGCGTTCGGATCCGTCACCTTCCATGTGAGCCTGGCCTCGATGGCGCGCTCCGAGGGCATGCCCGACAGGCTGACGCCGAGCGTGTCTCCCCCCGACATGGCGACGCCGGTGACCGGGAAATGAGAGTCTTCGATGCCCGTGCCGCCGGCGCCCTCGTGCCTCACGGTCAACACCATGTCGCTCAACGTCAGCGTGACGGCCGGATCGATGGATACGTAGAGGAAATTCGCCGCGAGATCGAGGATGCACGCGGCGCCGCAAGGCGGGGTGTCGGGCTGCGGGTGGACCCAGGGCGCGGTGAGTTGGTTCTGCTGCGTGAACGGCGGGCTCGGGTGGACGGTGGCGTGGCTGGGGGCGGTGAAACCATCGAACCAGGTCTCGAGTGTTCCGAGCACCTCCGGAGGCGGCGGGATGCTCGCCGAGAGCCTGCTCCACGGTTCGCACGGAGGCACCTCGGGGCAAGCCTCGCCGTCGAGGCACGATGCGGCGATGGCCGCCGCGGCGGTGCATCGGTCGACCTCCCTGACCTCGGGGTGATCTGCCAGATACGCCAGTAGCCGCAGCCCTGACGTGATGGTGATGGGGGTGCCGAAGCTGTAAAGTTGCGCCAGCACCGCGGTCGGGTTGAGGTCCGGACGGTGCGCCCAGACCAGCGCGGCGACGCCGCTCAGCACCGCGGCAGAGACGGACGTCCCGGTCAGTGCGGGGATCGGCGGATCGACCGCATCGCCGGCTGCGCCATGCAGCGCCGGGGCGACGAGCCGGCCCACGCTTCCGAGGCGCGTGACGACCATGGGGTCACCGAGGTAGTTGGTACCGCCGACCGCGACGACGAGCGAGGGCTCTGGGACGACACCAGGAGGGTTGCCTTCGCTCGCCAGAGGCTCGCTCACGAGCATGCCGAACTCTCTCTCGCACTCGGACCTTCTGGGGGCGGCGACGCCCTGCCACGCAGCAGGGTACGTCGCGCCGGGCCGAGAGCTCGGGTTGCCCGGCTCATTGCCGGCGGCCGCGACGATCAGCGCGCCGTGGCACGCGGCACGACGCAGCGCATCGAGGACGCTCTGCGCCGGCGCGGCCGCGCCGTTGATGTCGACACCGCCGCTCTGGCGACCGATCTCCGGCTGCCAGCCGAGGCTCAGGTTGATGACGAGACGAGGGCGCGGCGGCGGGCTCTGCTTCCACCCCTCGACAGCGCGGTCGACTGCCTCCGCGAGATCGCCAGGCGTTCCGAAGTAGCCGCCGGCCTCGGTGGCGCTCTCGTTCGTGACGCGTGGGAGCGCGAGGTACGTCCTGATCTCGGCGGAGCACCCCGGCGTCTCGCTCGGCGGAGCGCCGCAGGCCATCTCGCGGGCGATCCACCCCATGGTGTAACCGTGGCTGCTCGCGCCGAGCGGGATGTCGCCGTCACCGTCGTTGTCCGGAGAGGAGTCTAGGATCGCGATCTGGACGGGGTGATCGCCGAGCGGCACAGGGGCGCCGGCGCGGGTGCGCTCGCGGAACGACGAGACATCCCAGCGCCGGAGTCCCTGGAGCACGTCGACCGAGGGCGAAGGGCCGCCGAGCGGCCCCACGATCACGCAGTCAGGCGCCAGCAGCTCAGGGCGGGACGTCCAGTCGGAGATCCCCCAGCCTGCGGCGCGGTACGCGGCGACCAGCCCGGCGACGTCCGGATCAACGCGGGATGTCCACTCCAGCACGTGATACTGCGCCATCGGGATGCCCGCAGGGACGTGGGGGAAAACACGGCGGCTCGTCCAGCCGCGGCCCAACGAGGACGGCGGTGTGCGCGCGCTGATCCAGCGGCGGCCGGTGCACCCCGTCGGACCCTCCCAGCGCCGCGCCGCGGCGGGCGCCCGGAGGAGCACGGGAAGAGCGGAGTCCGTCAAGGAGTCATCGAGAGGGGGCGAAGGATCGATGGAAGAGCACGCCGCGAGCAGCGCGGCGGCGATGCCGAGAGACGCCCGCTGCAGCGGCCGCGAGACGGACGCGCGGCGCGCGCGCAAACCTTCGAGGATCATGGTGGTATTCCTGCGGCGTTGAGGACGGCGTGGATTCGCGTCCTCGGGGCTTACGAGGCGCGCGCAGGGAGTTCGACACGAGGACAGAGAAAATCGTCAGCGGACGATGGCGCGGAAGCTCGTCCAGTCGCCCTCGGGGGAGGCGCGCAGCAAGGTGAGCTCGACGGCGCGGAGCGCCGCGGGGACGTCGTCGAGGAACAGGCGATCTCCCGGGGGCTCCGGCGACGGGCCCCCGGGCAAAGCGCCCGCGTGGCCGGGCGCGCGCCCGCCGTAAAGCGCGGTCATGAGCTCGGCGGCGAGCGCGTCGCGGACGGGGCGGGCGGCGGCCACCACCACGGAGGCGCCCGCCGCCGCGAACGCCTGCGCCAGGCCGAGCCCCTCGGCGCGGGCGAGATCCGCGGTGCGCGCCGTGTCGCACCCGGAGAGGACCACCACCTGGGGGACCCGCGCGAGCGCCAGGATGTCGCCGACGGTGAGCCAGCCGCCGCCGGCGAGCGGCAAGCCGCTGCGCCAGCCGTCGCGCCCCTCGAAGAGGCCATGGCCGGCGTAGTGGAGCAGCGAGACCCCGGACCGCTCGACGGCGGCGCGCACGGCGTCGTGTGTGGCGGCTTCGCCCGCGAGGTGCACGACGGACCAGCCGCGCCGCAGGAGGTCCGCGGCGCGGGCGGCCGCCTCGGCGCGCGCGGCGGGGAGATCGCCGCGCGGATCCCCCACCACCACGGCCGAGCGCGGCGACGAGGGCGCCGGAGGGCGAGGCGGGAGGTCGAGGCCGTAAGCGACCGGGACGCGGGCGAGCAGCGGCTGCCCGGCGTGGGGGAGCGCGTGCAGGTCGAGCCGGTCCAGGGGGCCGTACGCGGCGAAGCGCAGCCGGCGGGCGCGGGCGATCTCCTCGTCGAAAGGGCCGAGCAGCTGCGCGCCGAGGCGCTCGGGCGCGGCGCGCGGATCGACCGGGCCGAGCGCGACCGCGCGCGCGCCGGCGCCGGTGACCGCGAACGCGGCCCAGCCGTCGCGCACGGGGTGGTAGACGAGGACGAGCTCGCCGTCGTCGGGCGGCGGAGGCTCGGCGCTCGATCCGAGCTCCAGCCCGGCGAGCGCGTCGTCGAGCGCGCTGCGCAGGCGCGCGTGTTCCGCTGCGCGCGCGGCGGCGGCCGCGGCGTGGCGATGCTTCGCGAGGCCCCAGTCGGCCGCCGTCCTCCCGTCGAGCGCGGCGCGCGCGGCGCGGTAAGCCGCGATCGCGGCCTCCCAGCGGGCGCGCGCGTCCGGGGCGAGCGCGCCGATGCGGTCGGCCCAGTCGAGCGACGAGAGCAGGCGCGCGCGGCTCCGGCGCGCGACCTGCGCGGCCCGGGCGGCGGCGCCGGGGGCGAGGCGCGCCCGGCGCAGGAGGAAGCCCACGTGCAGGCGGGCGCAGCGCTCGTACTGCCCGAGGAAGGTGTCCCGCCCCTCGCCGAGCGGCACCGAGCGGCTCCAGGCGGCGAGCAGCTCCTCGGCGCGCGTGTAGGACGCACCCGCGGCCGCCGCGCGACCGAGCGCGTCCTCCGCCTCGGCGCGGCCGAGCGCGCCCTCGAACTGCGCCTCCGGGAAGGCGGCGTCGCGCGCGAGCCGGGAGAGCCGGTCGAACCAGGGCAGCGCCGCTGCCGCGCGGCCGTCGGCGAGCGCGATGCGCCCCTCGAGGAGCAGCCGCCACGCCTCGACGCGCGGGCTCGGCGGCGCCGGCGCACGACGCGCCTCGGCGAGGTGGCGCGCCGCTTCCTGCGGGCGGCCGCGCTCGACCAGCGCGAGCGCCAGGTTGATGAGCACGTGGGCGCGATCGAGCGGCTCGACGCACGGGCGCTGCGACAGCGCGAGCGCCTCCTCGAAGAGCGGCACCGGGTCCGGCACTGCGAAGGGCGGCGCCTGGTCCGGCACGGCGCCGCCGCCCGCGTCCGTCGAGGCGGCGCGCAGGGCGAACCACCCGGCGTTGTTCAGGAGGATCGCCCGCCGGCACGGCGCGGTGTCCGCGGGGAGCTCGGCCGCGAGGTCGCGGAAGAGCGCGACCGCCTCGCCGCTGCGGCCGAGCGCGCCGAGGGTCTGCGCCACGCGCTCGACCACATCCCGGCGGTAGTGGTCGATGCCGAGCCGCGCGGTGTGCTCCGCCGCCTCGCGGAAGAGCCGGAGCGTCGCGCGCAGGTCGGCGGCCTCGGCGGCCGCAAGGCCGCGAAAATAAAGGGATATCGCGCGCCCTTCCGGGTAGGCGGGCGCGAGCGGCAAGAGCGCGTCGAGCTCGCGCCGCGCGTCCTCGAGGCGGTGCTCGACCTGGACGCGGATGTACACGAGCGTGAACCGGTCCTTGAACTCGTCCGAGACGCGCCCGTCCGCGCGGTCCTCGCGGATGGACTCGACCAGGAGCTCCACGGCGCGCGCGGTCTGCCCCCGGGCCCGGGCAATCCGCGCGAGCTTGCGCCGCGCCTGCGACCGCACCGGAGGCCGCGGGTCGCGGCCGAGCGGCTCGAGCTCGGCCTCGGCCTCGTCGAAGCGGCCGGCCTGGCGCAGCGCCTCGGCGCGCTCCAGCTCGGGCACCACCTCGGGCGCGTCGACGTCGAGCCGGAACGTCGCTTCCGCCCCGGCCCGCGCCGCCGTGACGGTCACCGCCCGGGCGCCCTCCTCCACGCGCACGTGTGCGAGCACGCCGCCCTGCACCGGCGCGCCGCGGGCCGGGCCCCCAGGCCCGCCGGCCGCCACCGTGAGGGTCGCGTCGGGCGGCGCCTGGATCCACAGCCGCACCGTGCGATCGGGGGGCAGCTCGCAGACGGGCCCGGCGCGCACCCCGGCGCACCCGGCGAACTCGACGGTGAGCGGCGGCGGCGCGGGCGCGGCGTGCTCCTGGGCCGGATCACACCCGAGCCCGAGGAGCACGAGCGCGAGCGCGGCGGTCTTCACGGCGCGTCCAGGCGGCGCGGCGGCGGCTCCGAGGCGCCGGCGGGCGGCGCGCTCCTCGCGGCCGGCGGCGCCCCGGGCGCCTGTCCGGCAGGGGCGAGCACGACCTGCGCGCGCAGCAGCTGCGCGTCCGGGGCCGTCCCGTCGCGCGCGGCGGCCGCCGCCGCGGGGTCGGCGGGGAGCGCCTCCGCTCGCCCGACGGCGAGGACGATGTCCCACGCGCCGTCGGGCACGCCCGGGAACACGGCCTCCCGCGTCCCGGCGATGCGCACGGCGCCGTCGGGCGAGATCTCCACGGGCGGGGTCCACGCGCGGGCGCGGCCCCCCTGCACGAGCGCGCCGCGGACGGCGATCGGGCCCTGGACCGGCCGCTCGGGCCGCAGGATCAGCTCGACGCGCGACCCCGGGCCGAGGCGAGGCGCGGCGCCGGGGGCGGGCGCGGCGCCGCGCTCTTCCCCCTCGCCGCTCGCGAGCGCCAGCGCGTACGCCGGCAGCGCCGGCGCGCGCGCCGGGCGGAGCACGACCAGCGCGGCGAGCACCGCCGCGAGGGAGCCAGCGGCCGCCAGGGCGAACGCCGGGCGCCTCCACCACGGCACCACCACGACCTTCGCGCGGGGGCTCGACGCGGGGGCGAGTTCCTCGGCGGGCGCGACCTTCTGCGCAGGCGCGGCCGTCTCGGCGGGCGCGGCCTGCTCCGCAGGCGCGACCGCCCCCAGGGCGGCGACGACCCGGGCCTCGATCTCGTCGCGCTCCGCGTCGCTCAGGGGCTCGAAGGCGTGGAACGCCTCCTGCGCCGCCGTCGACCGGGCGCGCAGCGCCGCCTGTTGATCGGCGGACAGCTTGCCTGCCGCGACCTCGTCCCAGCGGGGATCGGCCGCGACATCCTCTTCACGCGCCGTCCGTGCGAGCGCTGCGAGCCAGGCCTCCGCGTCCTCCATGGTTCCTCTCCAGCGCATGCGGCTGAGCGGCCGCATCCCGCATGATCTCGCCCGCGACCTTCACCACGAGCCGCCCGAGGCGGCTCCGCCACGCATAGACGGCATCAGGGCTCTTGCCCGTCATGGCACACACGTCGTCGATCGACCGCTCATCGACGATGAGCCACTCGAACAGCGCGACGCCGTCGTCGCTGAGCTGCCCCCGGACGGCGGCGAGCACCGCGCTCAGGATCTCGCGCGAGGCGGTGAGTTGCTCCGGCTCCCCCTCGGTGCCTTTCCCGCGATCGAAGTCCTCCGGGAGCGCGTCCTCTTCCCGCCAGGGGCTCTTCCTGCGGCTGCGCAGGACCGTGATGACCTCGCGCTCGGCCACGAGGCCCACGAAGTTCGCGAGCGAGAGCCCGCGCTCCGGCGACCACTGGCGGAGCACGCGCCCGTCGTCGGCGAAGAGCACGACGAATACGTGCTGGGCGAGATCTTTGACCTCTTCCCGGAGATCGCGCGAGTGCGCGAGCCCCCGGCGGAGCAGGCGGCGCGCCACGCGGCTCTGGACGATCGGCGACAGGTCGTCGATGAGCCGGCGCACCGCGCGCCGGTCGCGCGCGAGCGCCTGTTCCACCAGCGTGTGATCGGAGTCCGTCACGACGTAACCTGAAGGCGCCCGAGCGTGAGCTCGTCACGGAGCGCTCGCCGGGCAGGTTACACGAATCCCCCACCATGCGCCACGGGCGCCCCGGACGGCGCCTCGGGGGATCGCGGCCGGAGCGGTGCTGTTCGCGCGCGTCCGTCGGTGAGCCGAGAGGACCGCGGCGGGTCGTGGCCGTGGGCGGGGCGCGCGTCATCGCGATCACGCCTCGCCGCGGGGCGCGGCCCGCGTGCGCAAGGTGCGCGCGAGGAGCGCGCCCCGGCTGCTCACGCCGAAATGGCGGTAAAGCGACTTCACATAATCGTGCACCGTGTGGGGGCTCAACCCGAGCTCCGCGGCGATCTGCTTCTCCGTCAGCCCCTCGGCCAGCCGCTCCAGCGTGGTCGACTCCCTCGGCGACAGGCGCGACGGCGCGCCGCCCGCGCGGGCGTCGAAGCGGCTCCGGTAGATCGCCGCGGCCTCGTGCTGGAAGAGCGCGAGCAGCTCGCGCTCGACGGCGTCGAAGGGGAGCTCGCTCCGCTGGCGATAAAGGCAGAGGCCGTACGCGGTCTTCGGGGAGGGCCCTGGCGAGATCCCGTAGAGCACGTCGTGCACGCCGGCCGCCCTGCGGATCTCCGCGACATAAGGGCTCCTATGCCACGCGGCGTCGTCGACGAGCTCACGGCGCGAGCAGGTCGAGGCGGCGATCGGCCGCCGCAGGAGGGCGCGCATCGCGGGATCCGCGGCGCAACCTCGCCGCGTCAGGCCCTCGACGACCGCGGCGCGCTCGCCGGAGCTCGCGAATCCGGCATCGGCGAGATCATGCATCTTTCCGCCCGCGCTGTCGGCAAAGTCGGAGATGAGGCCGATGAACCCCGAGGTCGCTCCCACGAGCTCGCAGAGGATCTCGACGAGCCGGGCGCCGCGCGGGGCAGGGGACGGAGCGGGCTCCTCCAGCGCGCGAAAGGTATGGATCAGCCGGCGGACGTCTTCGAATCTGAGGCAGGTAAAACCCATGGCTTCCTCGAATCGCGCCTGCCGCCCTGGCGGCGATGCGCCCCCGTCCCTGGAGCCCGCGGCGTCGCGGGCAGGGCTGCGCATGCGCCGGCCGGGTCGGCGTCGGCTCGTACTACGAGGTCGGGCATGGGCGTTTGACAGGCCGTCGGAAAAAATGATCGCCGCCCGTCGCCTGACGCCGGCGCAAGATCACGGCGGTGGTGCGGGAGACGCCCTCCCTCCTCGGAGAGGAGGGCGTCGGACTCGGGGGCTCGCGGCGCCGCGCGCCGGCGGCGGCGCGCCGTGTGAGGTTGAGCTCTCCCCTGTTTGGGGGGAATGACATTGCCCTCCGCGCGGCCTAAACCTCCCCGTGTCGACGCCAACGGACGCGCCAGGGTGAGACCAGGCGACGTCGGCGCGGCGATCCCGAACAGCGATGTGGAGATCTTCCACAGCGGAGGTGTTTCATGAATTCGATGATCCTTGAGGCGAAGGTGGATGCGACGACGGCGCGTGTGCGCGAGGGCGCGAGGCGCTCCTTCCGGGGCTTGCTCGCGGCGGCGTGCGCCTGCTTCATGATGCCCATCGCGTGCATCGCGACCGAGGCGACGGACGAGGGCGAGCCGCTCGGAGCGTCGCGCGAGATGCTCGTCACGGCCGTGGGAGATCCGGACGGCTACGTGCGCGGCGACGGCGTGAGCGTGGTGCTCCACCGCAGCGCGGACAACCACATCCGCGAGCTGACGCTCGGCAGCTCGGGCTGGGATGCGTGGGATCTCTCCGCGGGGACGGGCGCTCCTCTGGCCGCGAGCGACCCCTTCGGGTACGTGCGCGCCGACGGCGTGAGCGCGGTGCTCTACCGCTCGAGCGACGGCCACATCCGCGAGCTGACGCTCAACACGTCGGCCGGCACGCCCTGGCAGAAGTGGGATCTCTCCGCGGGGACGGGCGCGGCTCTGGCCGTGGGCAAGCCCTTCGGCTACGTGCGTCGCGACGCGGTGAGCGCGGTGGTCTACCGCAGCGCGGGCGACAACCACATCCGCGAGCTGGCGCTCACCGGCTCGGGGTGGCAAGCGGGGGATCTCTCGGCGGGGACGGGCGCCCCCGCGGCCGCGAGCGACCCCGTCGCGTACATCCGCCACGACGGCGTGAACGCGGTGGTCTACCGCTCGGGCGACAACCACATCCGCGAGCTGACGCTCGACACGGCGGCCGGCACGCCCTGGCAGAAGTGGGACCTCACCGCGGGGACGGGCGCTCCTCTGGCCGCGGGCACGCCGTTCGCCTACATCCGCAGCGACGGCGTGAGCGCGGTCGTCTACCGCAGCTCGGGCGACAACCACATCCGCGAGCTGGCGCTCACCAGCTCGGGCTGGCAGCACTGGGATCTCTCGGCGGGGACGGGCGCCCCCGCCGCCGCGAGCGACCCCGTCGCGTACATCCGCCACGACGGCGTGACCGTGGTGACCTACCGCAGCTCCGGTGACAACCACATCCGCGAGCTGACGCTCAGCAACCTGGGCTGGCTGGACTGGGATCTCTCGGCGGGGACGGGCGCCCCCGCCGCCGCGGGCACGCCCGCCGCCTACAAGCGCGCCGACAACGTGTCGGCCATCCTCTTCCGCAGCTCGAGCGACAGCCACATCCGGGAGCTCGCGCTCACCAGCTCGGGCTGGGAGGACTGGGACCTGACGGTGAGCTCGGACTGACGGACGCGAGCGGCGGCGGCGCGGCGCGGCGCTTCACGGTGGCCGTCGCGCGCGCCTCGCCGCGGCGCGGGCGCTCCTCCCCTCCCGCGTGGTAGGGTGCGCGCCGTCTCTCTCGAGAGGAGGATCTCTGCCATGGCACGCACCCCGTCCACGATGCTCGAGCTCGGCACCCCGGCGCCCGACTTCAGGCTTCCGGATTTCAACGGAGAGCAGGTGGCGCTGTCGGACTTCACGAAGCAGCCGGCGCTCCTCGTGATGTTCATCTGCAATCATTGCCCGTTCGTCAAGCACGTCCGCCACGAGCTCGCGAAGCTGCGGCGCGACTACCGTCCTGAGGACGTGGCGATCGTGGCCATCAACCCGAACGACGTCGCCGCCTATCCCGCGGACAACGCCGAGGCGATGGCGAGGGAGGCGCGCGAGGTCGGTTATACGTTCCCGTACCTGCTCGACGAGACCCAGGAGGTCGCCAAGGCCTACCAGGCGGCCTGCACGCCGGACTTCTACCTCTTCGGACCCGACCGCCGGCTGGTCTACCGCGGTCAGCTCGACGACAGCCGCCCGGGCAACAACGTCCCGGTCACGGGCCGCGACCTCCGCGCCGCCGTCGACGCGGTGCTCAAGGCAGCGTCCGTCCCCTCGGATCAGCGGCCGAGCATCGGCTGCAACATCAAGTGGAAGCCCGGCAACGAGCCGGGGTACTACGGCCGAATTGGCTAAACATACACTCCGAGTCTCCCGCGCGAACACTCCAGTTGCCTGATGCGTCGCGCCGGACGGATACCGGCAGCCTCCGCGAGGCTTCCGGGCGAGCGCGCCGCGCTCAGGAAACGCGCCTCTCTCCGCGGGCGCCCTCGGCCTCGCTCGCCGCGCGCGGCGCTCCCAGGCGCCGTCCGGGCGCGCCCCCCTCCTCGGGCCGGTCCTTCTCGCCGAGGATCGCCTTGGCCGCGCTGGCCCGCGCCGCCCCGCTCGCCACGGTCGCATGATCGACCACCCAGTGCGCGTCGAGCAGGTCCAGGTAGTCGAGGTCGAGCTGGCCGCCGGACGGCAGCATGAACACCGCCGAGATGTGCGCGTGGCTCTGCACCGCCTGCACCATCTCCCGCGGGATGTAGAGCGCCGCGTGCGTGAACAGGTGCACCACCGGGGTGCGCGGGTCGTGGTGCCGCGTCACGTCGAGATCGGTCGCGAGCTCCGCGAACACACGCGCCGGGTTCCGGCCGCGCTCCCCCTTGAACGACAGGAGGTGCGCCGTGGGGAGCTGGCCGTTCTTCGCGCGGTAGAGCTCGTAGAGGCGCGCGTCGAAGAAGCGGAACGCCACGTCCTCCCCCTCGAGCAGCAGCCGCTTGCCCGTCGCGATCGCCATCCCCCGGGCGAACGTCTGGCGATCGCCGCGCATCGAGGCCGACGCGTCGATGAGCAGGTAGTGGATGCGCTTCTGCTCGTCCCGGCTCTGCTCGCGGGCGAAATAGAGCACCTCGTTGTCCGCGATCCGGCGCGCGAGCTCCATGTCGTCCCAGGCGAGCTCCGTCAGCACCATGCTGTCGATCGAGCCGCGCGTGCCGAGGCCCGAGTAGCCGTGCGCCGCCGTCGTGCCCGCCGCGGGGCGCGTCTTCGTCTCGAGCACGCTCGGCAGGATCTCCAGCGAGAAGCTCACGATGTCGTTCGCCTCGGGCGACGAGAGCGCCGCGAGCAGATCGACCTGGGCGAGCGCGCCGGCCGACGCCTCCGAGCCCAGCATGCCGAACAGGCGCAGCGTCTCGATGTCGAGCGCGTCCGACATCGTGAGCACGTAGAGCCGCGAGACGTCGAGCGCCTCGAGCGCCCGCTGCTCGAAATCGCGCCGCGTCGACAGGAACAGGCCGCGGAGCTGCGGATCGATCCCCTCGAAGAGCGACCCGTCCACGGGGAGCGACGCGCGGTACGCGGGCGCCGCGTGGGTGCGCGCCGCCACGGTGCCGAACAGGCGCGAGAGCAGGACCGTGATCAGGTCGTCGTTCATCCGGAGCTGCGCCGCGGAGCGCGCGGCCTCGCTCTCGCCGAGCTCCCGGAGCACCGCCCGGTACCCCTCCAGGATGCGCTCCGGGTCGCGGAGGCGGCCCGCGAGCTCCTTCGGGTCGCAGCGCGGGCCGAGCTCGAGCTGCTCGCGCGGCGTCGAGAAGAGCAGCCCCGCGTCGTGCACGAGCGCGAACGGCAGGATGACCCCGAGCCGCTCGAGGCTCTGGTGCCACCGGATCGCGCGCAGCGCGAGCGACGCGCTGAGCGGGCGCACCTGCGAGAACGCGAGCGTGCCGAGCGGGCCGGTGATCGAGGGGTTGCCGAGCTGCGAGGCGGGGACGGGCACGGGGCTAGAGGTCGGTCACGCAGCGGAAGCCGATGCCCGGCGCGCTGGCCGTCGCGAGCTGGTGGTAGCGGAACGCCGGGTTCATCCAGAGCGGGAAGCCGCCGTTGTAGCCGCCTCCCCGGATCGCCTTGCGGTCGCCGGCGGGCGCGCCCTTCGGGTTCACCAGCTCCTCGTCCTTGTAGGTCGCGAACCAGTCCGCGGTCCACTCCCAGACGTTGCCCACGGTGTCGTGCGCGCCGAACCGCGTCTTGCCCTTCGGGAACGACCCCACCGGCGCCGTGCCGAAGAAGCCGTCGTCGGCGTCGTACATACGCGGGCTCGGCTTGAGCTTCCGCGCCGTCTCCCACTTCGTGCACTCGGCGCCGCACGCGTTCATGAAGGTGTGGTCGCCCGGCTCGTCGCCCCAGGGGAACTTGCGCCCGTCGGAGCCGCGCGCCGCGTACTCCCACTCGGCCTCGGTCGGCAGGCGTTTGCCCTGCACCCCGCAGTAGGCGTCCGCGAGGCTCCACGGCACGCAGTTGATCGGGTGCTGCGCGAGCTCGGGCTCGCCGAAGGTACAGAGCTCGGCGAGCGCCGCGAGCGTCCGCTCGTGCTCGGCTGCCGACACCCCGTCCGGCCTGGGGAAGTCGGGCGCGGCCGGGGGCCGCTTGCACTCGCCCTTGTCCGAGCACGCCTTGTACTCGCCCGCGGTCACCTCGTGCACGTCGATGCAGAACGTGTCGATCGTGACCTTGTGCGCGGGCTGCCACAGCTTGAACGCCGGATCGTCGGAGCCCATGAAGAACTTGCCGCCCGGGACGAGCACCATCCCGGAGGGGCACTCGGTCGGGCGCGCGGCCGGCACGGCCGGCGCGCTCGCGCTGGCGATCGGTGGGGCGGACGAGGCGATCGGGGCGGTGCGCGACGTGTCGGCCTGGGGCGGCTCGGCGGGCTCGCGGAGCAGCTGGACGGCGATCGCGCCGCCGGCCGCGAGCACGACCGCGGCGCCGCCGAGCACCAGCGCGCCCTTCGACCGCGGCGCGGCCGGCGCGGAGCGCTGCGTCGCCGCGTCGTTCGCGGTGCCGCCGGTGGTGCTCATCTCCTGGAGGACAGCGGTCTGGGACGTCGCCGGAGGGACGGTCCCCGGGGCCGGCGCGGTCGGGGGCGCCGCCATCGTCGGCGCGACCTGCGGCCACGACATGTGCGGGGACGAGGACATCCGCGGGGACGAGGACATCCGCGGGGACGAGGCGCGCGGCGGCGCGGCGCCGGACGGCGGCGCGAGGGAGCCGCCGCCCGGGCTCATCGCCCAGCTCGGATCGTCGAGGGAGGTCGCCCGGTGCAGCGCCGACCAGAAGCGCCCCATGGTGGGGAAGCGATCCGACGGCGCCACGGCGAGCGCCTTCTCGAAGACCGCCTCGACCTCGTTGCTCACCTCGAGGCCGAGGGTCCGGGGGGTCGGCCGGCGCGCCGGATCGCGGCTCGCGACCGCGAGCTGCATGTAGTCGTCGCCCTGGAGGGCCGGCGCTCCGCCCAGCATCACCTCGACCATGATGAGCGCCATCGCGAAGACGTCGGTCCACGGCCCGGTCGCGCCGTGGATGCGGCTGAACTGCTCGGGGGCGCCGTAGCTCGGCGTGAACGCGGTGATCTCCTTGCCGGTCTGGGCGAGCGCGGTCGCCGCCGCGGCGTGCTCGGCCATCACCTTGGCGATGCCGAAGTCGAGCACCTTCACGAAGGCGGAGGGGTCGCGCGGCCGGCCGATGACGAAGAGGTTGGCCGGCTTGATGTCGCGGTGCGCGATGTTGCGCGAGTGCACGAGCTCGAGCGCGACCGCCGCGGACTCGAGCAGCGCGAGCGTCGCGTAGAGGTCGCGCCGCGGCAGCCCCTGCCGCGCCTCCTCCTCGAAGACCCGATCGAGCGGCATGCCGTCGAGCCACTCGAGGACCATGTAGGGCAGCCACTGCCCGTCGGGCGCGTTGAAGGTGCCGACGTCGCGCGCCTGGACGATCGCGGCCGAGCGGCTCGAGAGCTCGGCCATGAGCTTGCCCTCCTGGATGAACCCCTGGAGCAGCTGCTCGCGCTGGTCGGCCGGGGCGTTCGCGAGCAGGGTGAAGCACTTCAGGGCGACCGGCTGCTTCCAGATGATGTGCTCGGCCTTGTAAACGACGCTGAAGCCGCCCTCGCCGACGGCGCGCTCGATCCTGTACTTGTCGGCGATGAGGGTCCCCGCGATGGTGAGCGGGTCGCTGCGGTCCAGGTTCTGGCTCATGAGATCCCTACGCGCCGCGGCGGGGCGCCGATCGAAGCGCCGCGCTCGCGTGCGTCAGGGTCATCTTAGTGGCAGCGGGCCCGGTTGGAACCATTTCGCGGCGCCCCAGCGTCGCCGCCGTCCCGGCGGGCGCACTCCCGGGCCCGGGGCCACGCAGGAGGTGAGCCCGCCCGGGGCGGCGCGGCCGGCCGGCGGGCGCGAAGCCCGGCCGTCACACAGGCATGTTCACCGGGCCGTCAGGTGCACGATCCCGACATAGGTCGGCTCGGGGACCGCGGTGACACGGCCGGTCGGATCGAGCGCGCCGGTCGCCTCGTTCACGTGGAACGCGACGAGGTTGTCCGAGTCCTGGTTCGCGACGAGCAGCAGCTTGCCCGCCGGCGAGAGCTGGAAGTGGCGCGGCGTCGCGCCGCCCGTCGGCTGGTGGCCGACGGGCGTGAGCGTTCCGCGCTCTGGGTCGACGGCGAAGATGGCAATGCTGTCGTGGCCGCGGTTCGAGCCGTAGACGAACTTGCCCGACGGGGACACCTGGATCTCGGCGCAGGTGTTGTCCTCGCGGCTCACGCCCTGCGGCAACGTCGAGACGGTGGCCACGGCGGAGAACGTCCCGCGCGCCGGGTCGTAGCGCAAGGTGGTGATCGAGCCGGCTGACTCGTTGATCACGTAGGCGAACCGGCCGTTCGGGTGGAACTCGAGGTGGCGAGGGGTCGTGCCCCTGGGGAACGTGATGGCCGGCGGGTCGCTCGCCCCGAGCTGGCCCGTGGCCTCGTCGAAGGTGAGCTGCGCGATCGCGTCGAGCCCGAGGTTGGTGACGAAGGCGAACCGGTTCGCCGGATCGGTTACGGCGTGATGCGACCTCGACCGCAAACCGAAGGTCCTCTCGGCGACCGCCTGGCCGAGCTCGCCTCCCGGGCCGATGGGGAGCACCGCCGCCGTGCCCCCGCCGTAGTTGGTGACCAGGATGAAGCGCCCGGAGCGATCCGCGGCGAGGTGGGCAGGGCCCTTGCCCTTCGAGGAAATCCTGTTGAGGAACGCGAGTTTGCCGTCCTCCTGGCCGATCTGGAACGCGCTGACCGCGCCCGACGCCTCCCCGTCCACCTCGCTCAGCTCGTTCACCGCGAAGAGGTGCCGGTGTGTGGGATCGACGGCGAGGAAGGTCGGGTTCATCTCGGCATCGAGCGGGCCCTCCACGGCGTCGAGCGCGCCGTCGGCCTCGCTCAACCGGAAGACGAAGATCCCCGCGTGGCCTCCGACATAGACGAACGGCCCCCGCCCGGGGGCCGAAGCGCCGCCGCCTGCGCTGCCCCTGCCGCCTCCGCCGCCTGCGTTGCCGCCGCCGCCTGCGTTGCCGTTCGGGCTCACGGGGCCACCGCCGCCCGAAGCCCCCGTCGAGGCCCCGTTCTTCGGCGTTCCAGCACCCGAGCTGCCGCACCCGAGCCACAGGCCGGCCGCCAACCAGAAGAGGGTTCGCTGCATGCGCGCTCGACTTTATCCGGGATCACACGTCACCTCCGGCCAGGAACGCCGGCCGGGAAGATAGCCGTCGACGCGGACCGAGGCGTGCGCAAATTTCTCGTGCCACTGCTCAGGTCGTCGACTGCGGCGACGCTCCGAGCAGCGCGCCGCGCTCCGCGAGGTCGCTCAGGAAGGCCGCGGTGCTCTCCAGCACCGGGCCGTCGACCGGGCGCCCGAGGGCCGCGCAGCCCGCGACCACGGCGTCCCTGAGCGTTTCGCCCTCGAGGAGGCGGCCGAGGATCTCGGCCGCGAGCGGCGTGAGCTCGAGGTAGCGGACCTCGTGCTCGGCGTCGCGGTACACGAGCAGGCTCACGGGCTCGCGCGCCGGCACGTCGCGCGCCGCCTCGCCGCCCTGCAGCCGGTGCACCGCGTGTTCGTAGCGCACGAGCGTCGCGGCCCGCTGGAAGCGCGCGCCCCGGTCGAGCGAGAGCTCGTCGCCGGAGCCCGGCGCGCCGGCCGCCGCGCCCTCCGGCTCGGCGCACGCCGCCACGAACGCGGCGAGCTCGTGGCGCGCGAGATCCGCGAGGTACGACGGGACCTCCGGATCGGCGGCCCAGCGCGGCGCGGCGAAGGCGACGAACTCGAAGGCGACGTCGCGGAGGTAGGGCGATCGGGGCAGCTCCTCCGCGAGGAAGCGGGAGACGTAGGCCTCGAACAGCGCGCCGAGCCGCGCCGCGGTCCGCGGGATCTCGTTCCGGATCGCGCTCGTCAGCCCGCTGCGGACGAGGCTCCGGTAGAGGAGCAGCCGCTTCGGGGGCAGCGACGCCATCGCGTCGAGGTCGGGCCCGTCGAGCCCGGCGCGGGCGAGCCACGCGCGTGGATCGGCGGCGATCGCCGCGCCGTCCGGCTCGCTCACGCTGCGCTGGAGCGCCCGCTGCAGCGCCGCGAGCTCGGGCGGCGCGGGCGCGGGTTGCCCGCCCGCGCCTCCCGGGCGGCCTCCGCTTGCGCCTCCCGCGTCTCCCGGGCGGCCCCCGCCCGCGCCTCCCGCGCGGCTCACGCCTGCGCCTCCCGGGCGGCGAGCCCGCGGCGGTACGCCGCGTCCACCGCCGCGAGCTCGTCGAGCAGCGCCGCGAGCGGCGGCACGTCGTGGTCGCGCTCGAGCACCACCGGCACCGGCCCCGTCCGCGCGACGGCGCGGGCGAGCAGATCGAGTACCGGCTCGATCACCGGGGCGCCGTGTGTGTCGACGAGGACCTCCGCCTCGTCGCGCCACTCGTGCCCGGCGACGTGCATCGCCACGACGCGCCGGGGCGGGATCTTCTCCAGGAACGCGACCGGATCGAAGCCGTGGTTCCTGGCGTTCACGTAGAGGTTGTTCACGTCGAGCAGCAGCCCGCAGCCGGCGCGCTCGAGCACCTCGACGAGGAAGTCGGCCTCGTCGAGCGAGGCGCGGCCCGGGACGAGGTAGCTCGTGATGTTCTCGACCGCCATCGGGCGCTCGAGCCGGTCCTCCACCTCGCGGATGCGGGCCGCGGCGTGGGCGGCGGCCGCGGGCGTCAGCGGGAGCGGCAGCAGGTCGTGCAGGAGCCTGCCGTCGACCCCGCAGAAGCAGAGGTGGTCGCTGTGGAAGGGGGGATCGAGCCGCCCGAGCAGATCCCCGAGCGCGCGCAGGTAGCCCGCGTCGAACGGGTCGATGCCGCCGACCGACAGGGTGAGCCCGTGCGTCAGGATCGGGCGGCGCTCCCGGATGCGCTCGATCGCGGCGGGATAGTAGCCGCCGCGGCGCATGTAGTTCTCGGGGGAGAGCTCGAAGAAGGGGACGGGCAGCGCCGCGCCCTCGTCGAGCGCGGCGAGCACCTCCTCGAGGAACTCCCACCGGAGCCCGAGGCCGACGCCGGTCGGCGCGCTGCCGGTCGTGGGGACCATGCGGCGGGAGGGCGGGCCGGGATCAGCCGCAGGTGCCAGCGCCACAGCCCGCGTGGCCGGGCTTCTTGCCGGCCGGCTTCTTGGCGGTCGGCTTGGCCGGCGTCGTGGGCGAGGGCGGGGCGGGCGCGGCGGGGGCCGGGGTGGCGGTGGGCGCGACCTGCGGCGCGGTCGCGGCGGACTGCACGTCGGTGGGGGGCGCGGGGGTGGGCGCCTCCGTGGTGGAGGACGGCTCCGCCGGGGTCGCGGGCGTGGTGGCGCCCGCGGCGTCGTCGCCCGAGGTCGCCTCGGTGGGCGCGGCCGGGGCCGTCTCGTGCTCGGCGGGGACCTCGGCCGCGTTGACCGGCGCCTGCGCGCCGCCGCAGCCGCTCACCACCATGGCGCCGGCGCTCAGCGCGGCGAGGGTCTCGTAGATGCTCTTCTTCGACAACATCGTGTGCTCCTCTGGTTCACGTCTCGATGGCCAGCAACCCATACGGTCGAAGCCGGGGGCGGTTTCCTCCGCGGCGGCCGAGATCGCTGGTTCATCTCAGACCCGCCGCGGCGCCGCAACGGCTCATCGTCCAGCGCCGCGCGGCGGTCCGCGGCCTCACCGCGCGGCGTCCGGCGCGGGCGCCGCGGCGTCGTTCTTCACGGGCGTCGCGGTGAATTCGAGCGACACCATCGCCTCTTTGGCGACCTTGGGCGAGAGCACCTCCAGCGTCTTCTGGGCGAGCTTGCCGAACGCCTCGCGCGGGCGGACATCGTGTTCGGCGAGCCCGACGGCGAACGGCTTCGCCGTCTTCACGGCGACGCGGGCGAGCCTGTCGCCCTCGTACGTGAACGTGGCCACGAGCTCCACGGTCTTCGGGGCCTGCCGCTGATGGAGCAGGAGGTCGCCGGACGCGGTGACGGTCACGCTCCGCTCGGCGCCGGACAGCTTCGAGAGGTCCTTCTCGCCGGAGGTCGAGATCGACTTGATCGCGAACTGGGCCCTGGTGTTCTTCTCGCGGACGTCGGCGGGGGTGTCCTTCGAGATCTCGAGCCACGTGCGCGCGTGCTCGTTCTGGAGATCGCTCTTCTTCTCCTGGCCGGGCTTGCCGTCGTCGCCCATGCCGGTCTGGAGCAGCTCGAGGGGGGAGATGTCGATCGTGATGAGGCCCGTCGTCCTCGTGACGTCGGCGGGGTCGACGTGCAGCGTCCCCTCGGCGGCGCCCTCGATCCGTCCGCGGATCTTCTCCTGCGGCGCATCCATGATGAGCTCGACCTTGCTGTTTGCCCTGTCGATCGCGAAGGTCGCCGCGGCGGGCACCTTCGCCGCCGGCGCCTTGAGCTCGGTCGCGGCGGGCGCGAGGGGCGCCTTCTCTTCCTGGCACGCGGCCGCGCTCACGCCTGTGGCCGCGAGCGCCGCGAGGAGCAGGGTCCTTGTTCGGATCGTCGTCACGTTCGCCTCCTGGAGTGCTGTGGTCGAGGCCCGCCGCCCGTCGTCGCCGCGCTGCCCTCGTCACAATTGAGCAGGGCGGTGGGGGTGGCGGGAAGCGAGAAGAGGGCAAGAGGGCCGGGAACGCCGCTCCTCCTCGCCATCGGGTTCAATCTCTCCGGTCGAAACGGCGCGCTCGCGGCGGTCGGGCAGAGGCTGCGGGCGCGCCGATCCCTCCTACGGGCGCGTCGCGTTGCGGTTTCGATCGCCGCTCGGTTCCGCGGCGCGGCGGGCGTGCGGAGCGGGCGGCGCCGCCGGACCCGCGCTGCACAGGGTCATGTGGCCCACGGTGTGCACCGCCGCGAGGCCGATCGTCGATGGCGGAACAGGTCGACGGGAGAGGAAGACCGATGAAGATGCGACGACTCGCGGCGGCGGCGATGGCCGTCGCTGCCATGATGGCGCTGGCGTTTGCGGCGGATGCGCAGGACACGGCGGCGGATCGCGGCGGGCGGCCGGCGGGCAACGTCCCGCCGGCGGATCAGCCGCTGATTGAGCGCCTTCCCGAGCCCACGATCGCGGTCGAGGGCGGCTTCGGCATGCTCGGCTACCTGGGGGGCACCGCGGCGGTCGGCCCCACCTGGAACGTGCGTGTGACAGGGACCCTGTCGCCGCGGCTGGCGGTCGAGGGCAACTACATCGGCTCGGTGAACGAGCGCACGACGGCGGGGCGGTCGCTCGTGATGACCTCGTTCGACGCGGGGGTTCGTTACAATGTGCTGCGCGCCCACGAGGCGATCGTGCAGCCGTTCGTGGTCGCGGGCGTGGGGTACGTGGGCTGGGCGGGCGAGGGCGGCGACGCGTTCGCGCTGTCGGTGCCGCTCACCGCGGGGGTGGAGCGGCTCGTCACGCGGAACATCAAGCTGGGCGCTCGGTTCAACTTCCGTCCTGCGTTTCTCGATGATCTGAGCGTCCGCGGCGCAGCGGAGCAGACGGGCGGGGACAGCTGGGCTGTGATCGCGCACGGCGGCGGCGCGTTCTGACCGGGGCGCTGCGTGCGCCAGGCGTTCTCTGGGGAGGCGCGAAAGCGCCGGGAGGATGCCGCTCCGTGGAGTAGTCTGCCGGGCGCGCCGGGCGGCGACCTGTCTTTCGGGTCTCCGTCCGGCCCTGACCCACGGAGAACGATGGCATGAATGCACGGAGCAGCTCGCCCCGGAGGGGCGTTTTCTTCTTCACGGGGCTCGCGATCGCGCTGGCCTCGAGCGCCGCCTGCACGCCGCCGCAGGCGGCGCAGGGCACGACGGCGACCACGGGGACGGCGGCGGCCGGTCGGGAGGGGGATGACTGTTCTACCGGGGCGCTGCTCACGTGTCCTGAGGGGCAGGTGGATGGGTGTGCGATCGGGACAACGACGCAGCACCGGTGTGTGGAGGCGGGGCCGGGGGGGTGTCTTGATATCCGGGCGGCGCTCGTGAAGTGCAAGGAGAGCGAGGTGCTGACGCACGAGGGCTGCCCCGAGCCGGCGTACATGCAGCGGTGTGCGCCCAGACCGGCGCAGCAGCAGCAGTAAGGGGGGAGGGGAGCTCGGGGGGCATCGCGCTTGTACCGGAACTGGTCGCGAGGATTCGCTCAGACGATGAGTCGCGCGACCGCCCCCGTCTTTCGTCTTTCGTCTTTCGTTCTTCGCTCTGCCCTCTTTCGTGAACGTGAACGTGAACGCTTTGATCGAATCTCGTTCAGTCTTGAGATCTCTTTTGCCGCCGAGGGAAGTTCGCAGCGATCTCGCTAACTCGAATCGCTGCCATGGTCATGGCGGTATGCCGTGAGCAAGCGTGTCGCTGCATACCGATCACGTTCACGTTCACGTTCACGAGAGAGGGGAGACTGAGGAACGAGAGACGACAGACGAGAGACGAAAGACGAAAGACGAAAGACGAAAGACGAGGAGCAGGTTGTGCCAGGGCTAGCCACGCCTCTCGCCGGGAGTGGGCCCCCCCACCGCTGGGCCCAGCGCAAACCCCGGCAGCAGCGTCGCAAGGCGAACTCGCTCTCCACTACGCTGCCACGCCAGCCCTTCCGCTACGCCGGCTTCCCCCCCGAGCTCTCCGGAGGGATCTCCTTGTTCGAGTACTCCGGCCCTCCCTTGTAGTTACCCGCGCCCCCTTCGCTGCCGAAGGTCTCGACCTCATCCTCAGGCGCATCGGCCCTCTCTCCGGACGAGGTGATCGCCCCGCGCACCCCGGGCACCTCCGCCTGCGGGTGCGGCTGCTTCTCCTCGCTGACCTCGCGCTCGGGCCGTTCCACGCCCAGCTGGTCCTTGCTCCGCTCGTTTCCCATACTTCCTCCTTCCGAGGACCTCTGGGGCCGGCGCGATCGATCGTCCACTCCTCCCCCCGCCCCGTCCGAGGCCACTGCCGCGCCCGCTTCAGGCCCGCCACGCCGGTCCTCCACACCCGCACGCAGCCCCGGTGCGGCCGTCCCTGCTGCGCGCCGGCCCTCCAGCCCTCCGGTTCAGCCCTCGCCGCTCCCGACCGGGATCGTGAACCGGAACGTGGTCCCCACCCCCACCTCGCTCTCCACGCTGATCGCCCCCCCGTGCGCGGCCACGAGCTCCCTCGCGATCGCCAGCCCGAGCCCGGTCCCCTTGTAGCCGTTCCGCTGGCCGCGCCAGAACCGCTCGAACAGGTACGGCAGCTCGTCCTCCGGGATCCCCGGCCCCGTGTCCGCCACCGCGAAGACGACATGCTCCTCCCGGAGCTCACATCGCACCGTGATCGACCCCTGCGGACCCGTCACCTTGAGCGCGTTGCTCAGCAGGTTCGACAGCACCTGGAGCACCCGATCGCGATCGCAGACGACCAGCGGGAGATCATCCCCCGACGTCGCGCTCAGGCGGACCCCCTTCTCCTGCGCCAGCGACTCGAACGTCTCCACCGCCTCCCGGCCGATCTCCCGCGGATCCTGGGCCTGCCGCTGCAGCGCCAGCCGGCCCGCGCGCAGGCTCGCGAAGTCGAGCAGATCGTGGATCAGCCGGTCCATCCGGTGCGCCGAGCGCTGGATCGCCTGGATCGCCTTCGTGTCCCCCTTGTCCCCCCCGCGCGACGCCGCGCGCTTCGTCATCACCGCGGCCGCCGTGATGATCGCGCTGAGCGGGTTCCTCAGATCGTGCGACACCGTCGCGAGGACGTTGTCCCGGAGCTCGATCGCGCGCTGCGCGGCCTCGTACACCCGCGCGTTGTCCGCGGCGAGCGCGGCCCGCTGCGCCAGATCGTGCGCGAGCGCGAGGTCCACCTCGTCGTACACCCGGCCAGACCCCGCGGTCGCCAGCGTGATGCAGCCGAAGGTCCGCCCCCGCGCGACCAGCGGGACCATCACCGCCGACGTCACCCCGAGCTCCCGGACGACCCGGCGCAAGGCGCCCTGCTGGCTCAGCGAGGCGAGCAGCGGGTGCGCGAGGTCCCGGACGAGCTCGGGCCGCCCGCCGCAGAGGACCTGCTCCGCCAGCGCGTTCAGCCCGGGGAGCAGCTCCAGCTCCCGGAAGAGCGCCCGCGCCCGCCGGACCTCCTCCGGGTCCGCGTGCTTCACCGTGAGCCGCCGCGTCGTCTCCACGTCGGGCAACGTCTGGATGACACACCAGTCCGCGATCTCGGGGACCACGACCCGGGCGAGCCGGTCGAGCGCGCCCTCGAGGTCGAGGCTGTCGCTCAGGGCCGCGCTCGCCGCGGCCAGGAACCGCTGCGCCCGCTCGGCGCGCGTCCGCTCGGTGATGTCGATGAAGGTCACGACCCCTGCCGAGACGCGCCCGGACGGATCGCGCAGCGGCGCCGAGCTCACGAGGATCCACCCCCGCGTGCCGTCGCCCCGAAGCAGCTCGATCTCCTCGTCGCTCACGACCTCGCCCGTCGTCACCGTGCGCGCCAGCGGCCACTCCGAGGGCGCGTACGGCGCGCCGGACCCCGGGTGGAACCCCCGGCAGATGGCGTAGTCCTCGATCGACGTGGCGCCGTCGAGCGGCTGCCGGAAGATCTCCGTGGCCTGGTGGTTCGAGAGCAGGACGCGCCCCGTCTGCCGCTCGCCGATGATGACCCCCGCGGGCAGCTGCTCGACCACCGCCGCGAGCAGCGCGCGCGCGTCCTCCGACTGCTGCCGCGACGCGCGCTCCTGCGCCACGAGCTGCGCCTGCACGATGATCGCCGTCGCCCGGCTGCTCACCGTGCGCAGCATCAGCACGTCGTCCTCGGAGAACACCTCGGCCTTGCGGGAGCCCAGGATCGCGACGCCGATCGGGCGCCCCTCGTGCATCAGCGGCACCCCGTGCACCGCGCGCAGGCCCCGCGAACGGATCTCCCGCGCCGTCACGGGGAGGAGCCGCAGCGCGGCGTCGAGCGAGCAGGGGCCCCGGAGCTCCATGATCACGCGGGCGAACTCCCGGACCGCCTCCAGCGTGACGCCGTGCAGCGGCTGATCGTCCAGACCCGCGGTCGCGTGCACCTCGAGGGCATCCCCCGCCGCGAGCAGGACGATCGCCACGTCCACGGCCGCCGCCGCGTCCCGCGTGGCGCGCAGGAGCGCCTTCAGGAAGGTGTCGAGATCGCTGCTCCCCAGGGCGGCCGTCGAGATGACGTCGAGCGTCTGGAGCAGGCGCGCTCGCGCCGCCTGGTAATGCGTCGCGGCGTCCGCGATCGCCTCGTCGATCGCCCCGTTCAGCCGGATCAGCTCGCGCGCCGCGTGGCCGCCGCCCTCCCGCTCCCAGAGCTCCAGGAGCACCGCGCGGAGCGCCGCGTACTCGTTCACGACGTCGGCGAGATCGTACCCGTGGCCGAGCCGGCCCAGCGCGTGCGCCCCGGGCACGCCCCGGAGCTTCCGGGCGGCGGGGCCTTCCGCGTCCGCAGCGCCCATCGCCTCGGCGAGGTAGGCGAGCAGGCCCGGCACGGGGTCGGTCAACACCGGAACCGGCAGCTGCCTCGCCGGGCTGAGCGCCACGACTCGCTGCTTCCAGGCCTCCAGGATCACGTCGCGGTGGAGCCGGACGAGATCGGCGAGCCGTCTTCCGTTCGGTCTACCGAGCCTGTCCATGAGGGCCTCCACGATAGCGCGAAACCATGGGCACGTGTTCACCTCGCGCCGAGATCACCAAATCGATGAGAACGGACGTCACCGCCGGCCACAGGCCCGGGATCGCCGAGATCGCGCCGGTGTCGCCCGCGTCGCGCGGGGGGCGTCAGCTCCGGAGCCCGGGGGCCTCGTGTCCGCTCTGGGCGACGTACTCCAGGTATCCGCCGCCGTAGACCCGCGGTCCGTCCGGCAGCAACTCGAGGACCCGGTTCGAGAGCGAGGCCAGGAAGCGGCGATCGTGCGAGACGAACAGCATGGTGCCCTCGAACCCCGAGAGCGCCTCGACGAGCATCTCCTTGGTCGCCATGTCGAGGTGGTTGGTCGGCTCGTCCAGCACGAGGAAGTTCGGCGGATCGTAGAGCATGATCGCGAGCACGAGGCGCGCCTTCTCCCCTCCCGAGAGCACGCGACAGGGCTTGTCGATGTCGTCGCCCGAGAAGCCGAAGGCGCCGGCGAGCGTGCGGAGCGAGCCGATCGACGCCTGCGGGAAGCTCGCGACGATCGACTCCCACACCGAGCGCGTCGGGTCGAGGAGCTCCATCGCGTGCTGCGCGAAGTACCCGAGCTTGACGCTCGCGCCGACGCTCACCGCCCCGGCGTCCGGCGCGGACGCGCCCGCGACGAGCTTGAGCAGGGTGGACTTGCCGGCCCCGTTCACCCCCATCACGCACCAGCGCTCCCGCCGACGGATCAGGAGGTCGAGCCCGTCGTAGATCGGGCGGCCGCCGTACGATTTCTTCACGCGCTCGAGCCGCGCCACGTCGTCGCCCGAGCGCGGCGCGGGCTTGAACTCGAAGCGTATCGTCTTCCTGCGCTTCGGCGGCTCGACCTTGTCGATCTTCTCGAGCTTCTTCACGCGCGACTGGACCTGCGCCGCCTTGGCGGCCTGCGCCTTGAAGCGCTCGATGAAGCGCATCTCCTTCGCGAGCATCGCCTGCTGGCGCTCGTACTGCGCCTCCGCCTGCTGCTCCTGGATGGCGCGCTGCTGCTCGTAGAAGTCGTAGTCGCCCGTGTAGGTGGTGAGCTCGCCGCCGTCGATCTCGAGGATCTTCGTCACGATGCGGTTCATGAACTCGCGGTCGTGCGACGTCATGACGAGCGCGCCCGCATACTGCTTCAGGTACCCTTCGAGCCAGATGATCGACTCGATGTCGAGGTGGTTGGTCGGCTCGTCGAGCAGGAGCGCGTCAGGCCGCATGAGGAGGATGCGGGCGAGCGCGACGCGCATCTTCCACCCGCCCGAGAGGTTGCCCACGTCGCCGTCCATCATCTCCTGGCTGAAGCCGAGGCCGGCAAGGATCTCGCGCGCCTTGGCGTCGAGCGCGTAGCCGCCGAGCTCCTCGTAGCGCGCCTGCGCCTGGCCGAAGCGCTCGATCAGGCTCTCCATCTCGTCCATCCGCTCGGGATCGGCGAGCGCGCCCTCGAGCTCGCGGAGCTCCGCGGCGACGACCGAGACCGGGCCGGCGCCGTCCATCGTCTCGGCGACGGCGCTCCTGCCCTTCATCTCGCCGACATCCTGGCTGAAGTAGCCGATGCTCACGCCGCGATCGATCGCGACCTGGCCGCTGTCGGGGGTCTCCTCCCGGGTGATCATCCGGAAGATGGTGGTCTTGCCCGAGCCGTTCGGCCCCACGAGGCCGACCTTCTCTCCGCGGTTCACCGCCGCCGAGGCCTCGAGGAAGAGGATCTGCTTGCCGTGCTGCTTGCTGATGGAATCGAGGCGAATCACGAGGAGTCCTGCCGCGGGACGCGGCTCCTTTCGGCGCACGTATACCAGACGGGGGGTCACGGGACGCGGCCTTTTTTCGTTTCACGTTCGGCGAGGCCGGGCGGCGGCGGTCCACGTCACAGCGCGTTGACGCCGCGGTTCCGCCGCGATTTTATGGATTTCTCGGGAGGAGGAGCATCCGCGGAATCCTTCACTCCTCCCGCAGCGCCCCGCGCCGGGAGCCTCATTGTCGCGCGGCGGCCTGAATTGGCACGGAGTCGAGGCGAAGGGAGCGAAACCCGAGTGGGGCTATGCGTTCCGCTCTTCGTGCTCGGATTATCACAAAATCCGCGGCTTTTGCGGCGATCGATTCCTGTCCTGGGGGCTTGCTCTCTTCAATCGGCGAGGGCAAAAGGCCGGCATGAACAAGGTTCAAATGCTCTCCTATCCTGGCTGCAGCTCCTGCAAGAAGGCCCTGAGATGGCTGAAGGAGCGCGGCATCGAGGTCGCCCAGCGGCCCATCGTCGATCAGCCGCCGACGCCGGAGGAGCTCGCCCGGTGGGTCCCGGCGAGCGGGCGCTCGGTGCGCCGGTGGCTCAACACGGGCGGGCAGAGCTACCGCGCGCTCGGCAAGGCCCGGTTCGACGCCGCGACCGACGAGGAGATCACGCGGTGGCTGACCGAGGACGGGAAGCTCGTCAAGCGGCCCGTGCTGCTCGTGGGGAACAAGGTGATGGTGGGCTTCCGTGAGGACCACTACGCGGAGCTGTTCCGCTGAGGTCGCGCCGATCCTGCGCTGAACGCTGAGCCGCGGCGCGACGCCGCCCCCCGCAGGCGCGCGCCGCCTCGCTGCCTCGCCGCGTCAGGGCGCGGAGGCGAAGCTGTCTTGCCGCACCTGGCTGAGCGCGAACGAGCTCTCCGAGTCCAGGATCGGATCCGTCTTCCCGCCGCGCGTGCGGCTGATCGTGACCTCGACATCGCAGGTCTCGGGCTCCTGCGAGCTCGTCTCCTCGAGCGTGCCCGCCTCGAGGGTGTACGTCCCCGGGTCGCCCCCCACGTCGATGGTCTTGGAGAAGATGCAGTCGCCCCTCACCTCGATCTCCATGTCGTCGCCTGTCCCGCTCGGCGCCCACGTGATCGTGAGGTCCTCCGTGCGCGAGATCGGCTCGGTGGGCAGCGCCTCGATATCGAACGGGGCGGGGAGCGTCCCGGAGTTGCCGGGCGCGTCGTCGTCGTCCTCGCGGTCCAGCCGCACCGTGAACTCGGTGTCTTCTGCGCCCGTCTGGAACTGGGCCAGATAGACGCCGGACTCCTCGGCCAGCATATCGACCTCTTTCCCGTCCGCCGCCGCCCGGATCCGGTCGCCCCCGCTCAGGACGATATAGGTGTTGCTCTCGTCGCCGCCGGCCTTGAGGGTGGCCTTCACGCTCGTCGCGGACTCGCTCGCCGCGGTCGCCTCGATGGTCGCCGAGATCCCCTGGGTGCGGATCGTGTTCGAGTCGAGCGTCTCCTTGCAGCCTGCCGAGAGGCCCAGCGCCGCCAGCGCGAGCATCGCCGTCGTGGTCTTCGTGATCATCGGGTGTCCTTTCATCGTGGTCTCCGCGGGGTGGTCCTGGAAATTTTCGTGGATGCTACAATGGGTCGCGCCCGACCGCGAGGCGCGTGGCGCCGACCTGCCTTGCAGCTCTCGTTCCGGGCTTCACGAGGCGCTGGAGTCCTGCCGGTGTGGCGAGGCCCACGACGTGGCGCCGGATCAGGCGCCGGCGGACCCCCGCGGGCCGGTCTCGCCGGGGCCGCGCCGCCTCACCAGCGGCTGCGTCGCGTGCGCCGCCTCACCAGCGGCTGCGTCGCCTCACCTGCGGCCTCACCGCCTCACCAGCGGCGATGCACCAGGATGCCGCCGCTGGCCGGCCCCGCGACCACGGTCCAGTCCATCGCGGGCTGCTGCGGGCGCCCCGCGGAGGGCCGCGGGGCCCGGGGGGACGGCTCCGTCAGCAGGAGCACCGCCGCGGTGCCGGCCAGCGCCACGCCGGCGCCGAAGCCGATCGTGCTCACGAGACCGAGTTTCTTCGCGCGGTCGCCGGCGAGTTTGCCCTCCGTGTCGCATTTCGCCACACCCTGGACGGGCTCCTCGCAGTGCGCGTCGGCGACGCTGCTCTCGTCGAGCGCCATCCATCCGGTGACCGCTCCCAGGACCAGCCCGGACGCGCCGAGCCCGCCCGCCACGTAGGCCGCCACGCGCCGGCCGCTGGGCCCCTCGTCCGCCGCGGGCTGCACGATCGGCGGCGGCTGCTGCCAGGGCGGCGGCTGCTGGACGAAGGGCGGCGGAGGCAGCTGTCCCGTCCTGTCGCGCGCCAGCGCCCCGGGCGAGGGCGCAGGCTTCACCTCGAGCTCGATGGTCTTCGACTCCGACCGGTTGATGGTGAAACGCAGCTCGCTCACGGGCCCTGAAGGCGCCTGGGTCGTCACGACGTGCTCCCCCGGATCGACGGGGAGCGGGACGCCGAGCGAGGGCTGCGCCAGGACGATGCCGTCGCGCTGCACGAGCGTCCCCGGGGGCGCGCCCTTCGGCAGCGTCAGCGTGAGCTGCGGGACGAGCGGCGCGAGCGCGTCGCGCTGCTCGGCCGCGAGCTTGTCGCGGTCGTACTGCTTGAGCTTCTCGGCGTCCGTCATGCGGGAGTACACCGAGAGATACTCGTTGTACCGGGCGACCGCGGTCGCGATGCGCCCCCACTTGGCCTCGCACTCGGCGAGCGTGAACAGCCGCCCTGGCCGGGGATCGAGGCGCTGGCTCTCGGCCAGGGCGGGGCAGCCGGTCTCGTACCGGCCCGCCAGCATGTCCGCGAGGCCGCGGTTGAAGTGCGACTCGGCCAGGGCGACGGCCTGCGCGCTGGCCGGCGCGGCGACGGCGATGCTCAGCACTCCGCAGAGCGCGGGCCAGGTGCACGTGAAGCGCATCGTGGAGAGGAGATACCACCCTTCCCCAGCGCCTCAGGCGAAAAAGTTCAATCGGGCGTGTAGAGCCATTCCCTGCTCCGGGTCGGCTCCGCAGCCGCCGGGGGCTCGGCGGCGGTGCTGGGCGGCGCCGAGGCCGCGGCGCTCGCGGACGCGGCCGGGTCCGTGGCGCTCGCGGACGCGGCCGGGTCCGCGGCGCTCGCGGACGCGGCCGGGTCCGTGGCGCTCGCGGACGCGGCCGGGTCCGCGGCGCTCGCGGATACGGCCGGGGCTGTGGCGCTCGCAAGCGCGGCCGGGGCCTTCGCGCTCGCGGACGCAGGGCCTCCGGCGAGCGTCCGGCCCCCGTCGCTCGACGGCGCGGCAGCCGCCGGCGCCGTGGGGACGACCCGGGGGTCGGGCTCACCCGTCCCGGGGTGTGCGGGGATCGGCTCGATCCCGGCCGGCTCGGGGGCCGGCTCGGGGGCCGGCGAGGGCGCCGGCGAGGGCGCCGGCTCCGCCGCCTGGGAGGCCTCCGTGCGGGTGGCCTCCGCGCCGTCCGGGCCAGCGGGGAGGCGCTCGCCCAGGAAGGCGCTGATGCTGGCGGCGGCGACGCCGCCGAGCAGGGCGAGCCCCGCGGCGATGATCGCGGCGCGGCTTCGCGGCTTCGGCGGGGCGATCCGGGTCTCCAGGCCCGTGCTGGACGACTGCGCGGCCGTGGCCGTGGCCGCGGGCGCCGGCTCGGGGCGCAGGCTGACCGGGACGATGCTCCCTGCCCCGCCCGGCTGCTCCAGCTGGAACACGCGCGACGATCTCACCGGCGGGGGGGCGATCCCGAAGATCTCGGCGAGCGCCTCGATGGCGGCCGAGGCCGTCTTGAAGCGCTCCTCCGGGGCGAGCGCCGTCGTCTTCGCGAACCAGGGGTCGAAGGCCGGGGGCAGCGTCACCCCGTCGGCGGCCGCGCGCGCACACGCGGGCTCCTGGGGGCCGTGCATCGCGGTGACCGCGAACGCGAGCGTGTTGTTGAACTCGCGCATATCGTTCAGCCAGTACGCGGAGCCCACGAGGAGCGTGTACGCGATCATCCCGAGGGCGAAGATGTCCACCGCCGGCGAGATCTGCGCGCCCCTGAACTGCTCGGGCGCCATGTAGAGCGGCGTCCCGAGGGTCGCGGTCGTCGCCGCGTCGAGCGCGGTCTCGGCGACGAGCTTGGCGATGCCGAAGTCGAGCACCTTGACCCGGGGCTCGCCGCCGTCCTCGTCCTCGGCGAGGAAGAGGTTGGCCGGCTTGAGATCGCGGTGGACGACCCCGGCGGCGTGCGTCTTGTCGAGGGCAATCGCGGTCTGGCGCAGGTAGACCATCGCCTCCTCCGCCGACAGGCGCCCGGTGCGGCGGAGGCGCTTGCTGAGCTCCTCGCCGCGGAGCAGCTCCATGACGAGGAACGGCATGCCGGTCTCGGCGTCGATCCCGGCGTCGAATACCTCGACGATATGATCGCTCGCAATGCGGGCCGCGATGCGCGCCTCGAGCTTGAACCGGGCGCGGAAGTCCGGGTTCTCGGCGAGGTGCGGGTGCATCACCTTGAGCGCTCGCCGCCGCTCGGTCTCGATGTGCTCGACCTCGTAGACGGCGCCCATGGCGCCGGTGGCGATGCCGCGCACCACGCGGTACCGGCCACCGAACAGCCCCCCCTCGACGAAAGTCAGCGACATGGGTCCACCGCGTCGGACGAGCTTATACCATCAGGTCGGACAGCTGCACCCAGGAACCGCGTGATTCGCTGTGGGATCGCGTGCGGCGGACCGCCGTGATGTAGGGATCGCTCGCTTGATCTACGTCGCTGAGCCAGGGCATCCGCGCGGGTATCTGCGCGTGTTCTGCGCGTGAACGGGCTCCGGGAGCGGGGCCGGTGCCCCTTCCATTTCGGGCATTGCCTTCATAGCCTCCCCGGAGGAGCTTTTGAAGATGCTTTCTACGATGACGAGGAGGACGCCGGTTCTGGTTCGGTGCGCGGCCGGGGGCGCCGTCGCGCTGCTCGGTCTCGGGTGCGCTCAGGTCTTCGGCTTCGACGACGTCTACGAGCTCCGGGGCGGCGATTCCGAGGGCGGCGGCGGCGTCATGATCGGCACCTCCGGGAACGCCGGCGGCGGGAGCCCCGGCGCTGGCGCTGGGGGTCCCGGGGGTCCTGGTGGTGGTGGTGAGGGCGGCGTCTCGACGAACGAGGGCGGCGCGGGCGGCGGCGACCGCTGTAAAATTCTGGAGGTGTCGCCGGACGAGGTGCTGACGACGTCGCTGATTGACGATCTGGAGGACGGGAACATCGATGTCCCCGAGGGGGAGCCGGCGAACCCTCGGCTCGGGTTCTGGTACACGTTCAACGATATGACAGGAGGGAACCAGGAACCCTCGAATGACAACGACCTCGTGGTCCCTCTCGCCTTGCCGCGCGAGGGCAGCGAGCTGGCCGTGCACACCAGCGCCGACGACGGGTTCACCGAATGGGGAGCCGGCGTCGGCGTCCTCCTGAGAGACGGCGAGTACTACGACGCCTCCGCGTACAGCGGCATCACCTTCTGGGCGTACGCCGAGGAAGACTCCTCCAGGGCGCTGGTCGTGTCGTTCATCGACCGGCAGACCGACGGCGAGGGGGGTGAGTGTGGAGGGGAGATGCAGCCCCTGTGTTACGATCACTTCCACAGCGACATCATCCTGACGCCCAGCTGGAAGCACTACAAGATTCCCATCGCCTGCCTCAAGCAGGAGGGCTACGGCGAGTTCCCTGCGCTCCGCGTGACGGAGCTCCGGAGCATCGACTTCCTCTACGCCCGGGGGAAGGCGTTCAACATCTGGATCGACGACATCGCCTTCTACCGGGAGGAGGCCGGGTCCTCCTCAGAGCACGAGGACGGCGAGTAGCCGGGGGCCGTGGAACAGATCGAACCCCCCGAGGTCGATCTTCCGGCCGACGGTGTAGGTCGTCTCGTCTCCGCGCCGCGTCGCCTGGATGCTGGAGACGATCCCCTGGCCGACCGCTTCGACGTTATAGGACAGCTCGGTCAGCAGGCGGAGCCGGCTGAGGGACGACGTCAGCCGGAGCCGGAGGCCGATCGAGAGGTTGCCGGAGAGCGCGATCATCGTCGCCTCGTCGACGTCGTTCGCTCCGCCGGGCGCGGCGGGATCCCCTGAGAAGGAATACCTCACCGGACCGGCGCCCGCGTAGAGGCCGAGGTCGCCGAAGGGGGCGAGCCGCGGCCACTCGCCGTTCCCCATGCGCAGGCTGAAGCCGCCCTGGTAGAGCTGCGACCGCACGCTCTGCGCCGGGCTCTGCCGCTCGAAGACGTAGACGTCGCCGCTCCCCGGATCCCGCTCGCGGAGCGCATAGAAGATGCGCGGGAGCTTGTAATCCATGGCCCGGAAGCCGGCGAGCAGCTCCTCGAGGTAGAGGTCGTCCGCGGCGTCCGGGAAGAGCTTCGTGACGTCGAAGCCGACGTCGATCTGGCGGACGAGGAGCTGAAAGGGCGCGCTGGCCACGGCGCCGGTGTCCCGCCCGGTCACCGGGTCGACGGCGATCTCGGTGACACGTCCGGAGGTGAACCGCGAGATCTTGACGCTCGTGCTGAAGCCGAGGAGGTCGGCGCCGAGGTCGAAGACGTCGCTCGCCAGCCCGTTGAGGCCGAGCAGCTTGCCGAGCGAGTCGTCGTACTGGATGTCGCCCCCCGACGAGAACAGCCGGTTCGTCTTGAAGCCGGCGTTGAGGCGCGCGGCGTTCCGCACGTGCTCGAAGTCGTAGGTGACGAGGGCGCGGGCGCCGAGCATGAAGACGGGGTCGGTGTCGTAGGCGAGCCGCCGCGTCCTGCCGCGGTAGTCGTTGATCCCGCCGGAGGAGCTCGGGCTCGCGAGCTGGTGGAAGAAGAGGAGATCGGCGTCGCCGTTCAGCCGGAGGTGGATGGCGTCGAGGTGGATCGCCGCGGACTGCTCGAGCAGGCCCTCGCGCATCTCGAAGCCGGCGGTCTCGTCGAGCGGCGTGCGCGCGGGCGTGGTCAGCGCCTCGGCGCAGGCGGCGAGCGCCTGGCGCTGCTCCTCGAGCAGGCGGGAGAGCGCCTCGGCGCGCGCCACGGCGGGCCCGTAGCCCGGGTCGTCCCGCGCGACGCGCCGGGCCTGCTTCACGACGTAGGGCGCGACGGCGAGCGACTCGATGTGCATGCGCAGGAGGAACGAGACGGCGCGGAGCGTGTCGCGTGCGATCGTCCGGCTGGGCTCGTCCGCCGCGCTGGCCACCCGGAGCGCGGCGGCGGCGCGCGCGACGTCCCGCTGCGCCCCGGCGAGCGCCTGCCGCCGCGCGGAGGCCCGCGCCCGCGCGGCGGCGAGCTCGGGCGTGTCGGGGGCGCCGAGCGGCCTTCCCGCTGCGAGCCGCTCGACGGTCCGCTCCTCGGCGGCGAGCGCCCGCGCGTTCTCGGCGAGCGCCTGCCACGCGGCCGGCAGGTCGCTCGCGGCGCTCGCGCCGTTCGCGCCGCCCGGAGGCGCGGCGAGCGCGGCGAGCGCGTCGAAGAGCCGCGCGAACGCGGCGGGCGCCGGCCTGGGCGCCTGCGCGCGGGCGAGCGCCTGCTCGAGCTTCACGCGGTAGAGCTTGGCGGCGGAGACCTCGTGCTCGCCGTTGTACGGGGGCGCCTCCTCGAAGCGCTCGCGGAGCCGCTCGCCCTCGTGCTCGTCGAGGTCGAGCGCGGCCACCCAGGCGTCTCCGGGGGAGTAGGGTGTGCTCGCGAGGACCTCGTCGGCGAGCCAGGCCGCCCGGTCGAGATCCGCCGCGCGGTCGTCGATGACGGCGCGGCGGGCGTCCTCGTTGGCGAAGGCGCGCGCGGCGCGGACGTTGTATGTGGCGGGGCCGCAGGCCGAGGGCGCGGCCGCCGCGAGCAGCAGGAGGCATGCGAGCGCCGGGCCCCGTCGCACCGAGGCGAGTGTACCACGGATGGCCGGCCGGTCGCGACCGCACTGGACGCCGCGCCGCCGGCCTGCTCAGAATGCGCCGCCGTGGCTGTCAGCGGACCCGCTCCCATGTCTCATCTCGCATCTCCCAACGATGGCCCGCGCGCGGGCAGGCGCCTTGCTGAGGTGCTCGAGACGCGCGAGCGAGGACGAGTGGTCGCTGACGGAGCCTGGGCAATGTCTGAAGGAGAAGAACTCGGATGAATGACGACACATCCAGCTGCGACATCGGCATGATCGGGCTGGCGGTCATGGGCGAGAACGTCGCGCTCAACATGGCCGACCACGGGTTCAAGGTGGCCGTGTACAACCGCACGGTTCAGGTCGCGAAGGACTTCGTCGCGAGGAACCCGAGCACGCCCGGCGGCCTGGTCTACTGCGAGACGCTGAAGGACTTCGTCCGCGCCCTGAAGAAGCCGCGCAAGGCGGTGATCCTGGTCAAGGCCGGCCCGCCGGTGGACATGGTGGTCAAGCAGCTCATCGAGGCCGGGGTCGAGCCGGACGACATCGTCGTCGATCTCGGCAACTCGCTCTGGACCGACACGATCCGGCGCGAGAAGGAGTACGAGAAGCAGTGCAAGTTCTTCGGCTCGGGCGTCTCCGGCGGCGAGGTCGGGGCGCGCTTCGGCCCCTCGCTGATGCCCGGCGGCGACCCTGCGTCGTGGCAGCACCTCGAGCCGATCTGGCGGGCGATCGCCGCCAAGGTGGATCCCGGGACGGGCAGGCCGCTCGAGGGCGCGGCCCCGGGCAAGCCGGTCGAGGGCGGGGTCCCCTGCACGGCGTACATCGGGCCGAACGGCGCGGGCCATTACGTGAAGATGGTCCACAACGGCATCGAGTACATCGACATGCAGCTCATCTGCGAGGCGTACACCTTGCTGGAGGGGCTGCTCGGCCTGTCGAAGGACGAGATGTCGCGCGTGTTCTCCGAGTGGAACAGCGGTGATCTCGATTCGTACCTCATCCAGATCACCGCGGACATCCTCCAGCAGAAGGATCCTGTCCAGAAGGACAAGCCCTTCGTCGACTTCGTCCTCGACACCGCGGGGCAGAAGGGGACGGGCAAGTGGACGAGCAGCAACGCGCTCGACATGGGCATACCTGCCAACGCCATTGCCGAGGCGGTGTTTGCTCGTTGCCTGTCGGCGCTGAAGGACGAGCGCGTCGAGGCGTCGAAGCAGCTCTCCGGCCCGACCCCGGCGCCGGTCGGGGACCGGCAGGGCACGATCACCGCGATCCGCGACGCGCTGTACTGCTCGAAGATCTGCGCTTACGCCCAGGGGTTCCAGCTCATGGCGGCGGCCCAGGCGGAGTACGGCTGGAAGCTCGATTTCGGCACGATCGCGAGCATCTGGCGCGGCGGCTGCATCATCCGCGCGCGGTTCCTCCAGAAGATCACGGAGGCGTACACGCGCAATCCGGGGCTGACGAACCTCCTGCTCGATCCGTACTTCAATGAGCAGATCAAGCAGGGGCAGGCCAACTGGCGGCGCGTGGTGTCGATCGCCGCCCAGAACGGCGTGTGGGCGCCGGCGTTCATGTCGGCTCTCTCGTATTATGACGGTTATCGCGCGGCCCACCTGCCGGCGAACCTGCTCCAGGCGCAGCGCGATTACTTCGGAGCGCATACCTACGAGCGCACCGATCAGCCTCGGGGGAAGTTCTTCCACCTCGACTGGCCGCATCCCGAACGGCCGCAGCTCGAGATCAAGGGGACCGGCGGCGGTCACTGAGCCCCTCTGCGGCTCGGAGGATCCAGGCGAAGGAGGCGCTCTGCCTCCTTCGGGGGGGGGCCCGGAGCCCCCGTCTTTTCGTCAGCCGCTTCCCGTCACCCGTCTTTCGTCTCTCGTCTCTCGTCTCTCGTCTCTCGTCTCTCGTCTTTCGTCTTTCGTGAACGTCCTCGTGAACGTGAACGTGAACGCTCGTCTCCGTGCTTACAAGGATGTATCGCGGGGGAGCGGGAGACGGGACAATCGTTCACGTTCACGTTCACGAGAGACGTTCACGAGAGACGTTCACGAAAGACGAGGGACGAAAGACGAAAGACGAAAGACGAAAGACGAAAGACGAAAGACAGAAGACGTCGGCTCCCGCGGGGGAGTGATCGTCAAGCCGCCATGAACCTCGGCCTCAGATTCCTCTCCAGCAGGAACGGCTCGACATCCTCCACGATATCGAACGGAACCCCCGCCAGGCTCATCGCCGCCGCGATCGTCTGGATCCCCATCCGCCCGAGCTTGTTCATCTCCGGCGGCGGCCGCACCACGATGTGCTCGATCCTCTCTCGCACCTTCAGCCCCCACTGGGTCAGGATCACCCTCGCCTCGGTCTCGTACCTCACCATGAGCGCCATGTCATAGATGAAGAAGGCCCGCTCTCGAGGCCGCATGACGTTCACGAGCTTCTGGTACGCCGTGACCGAGATGAACCGCGCCACCTCGGCCGTCGCCACCGTCTCTTGCAGGAGCTGAACCATCATGCCCGCCGGCTGCGTGATCCACACGCCGACACAGCCGCTGTCGTCAAGCAGGTGCGGCTGCCTCCGGAAGGCCGGTCTGCCGAACGTCGAGCTCATCGCGCGAAGAGACGATAACCATCCCGATCGCCGGGTCCCGCACGCGACGCCCGGAAGCGCCGCACCCGACCACCCAGGTCGGTCGTGCCGAAGCTCGCTGCGTTTCTACACATTGCCCGCCGCGCTCCTCCCATGGGGTCGACCGTGCGCCATACTGAGGGCAAAGGGCGGATACGGACCAGAAATGTGTGATCAGCCCGCCAGGACCCCCGCGGCGACGTCGCGCGGGCAGCCGGGAGCTCTCGGGTCGTCGGGCAGGGGCGAGGGGAACGCGCCGCGCGGTCGCCTCGCAGGCGGTCAGGCGAACAGCGCCGCGCAGGCCGAGCCGATCAGGTTGACGTGCTCGAGACGCGAGATCCGGGGCTCGACGCGCGCGCCGAGCAGGGCGCGCAGGGTCTCCTGCGTCCGCGGGGCGTACCGGGGGTCGCCCCAGAAGAGGCTGCCCTCCGCAAGCACGCCGACCCCGGGGGGGGCTGTCGAGCACGTCGACGACCGCCGCGATCGCCGCCGCGACGAGATCCGCCGAGCGCTGGAGCAGATCGCCCGCGACCCGCCGCACGTCCTCCGGACCCTCCTCGCGGAGCCGCACGAGATCCGCGGAGCTCGCGAGCTGGGGGTGGTCGGGGTACAGCCGCGCGAACAGCCGCGGCAGGTAGGCCCCGGACACCGCCTTCTCGAACCGCTGCGCACCCGGGTTCTCCGAGCTCGCGTCGACCTCCGCGTCGAACGCCTGGAGGTGCGGAGGGTTGAAGTTGCCGTTCTCGAGGTTGACCGCCATCGGCGCGACGAAGTGCCCCGTCTTCAGCTTCGGGATCCGGCCGGCCGGGAGGAACGTGGCCATGTTCGTCCCCGTCCCCACGATCAGCCCGATGAACGCCGCGGGCGCGCTCCCGCCGTGCGCGAAGGCGCCCCCGAGCAGGCTCGCCACGGTGTCGTTCAGCACCCGGACCGGGCCCGGCCGGAGCTTGCGCGCGCGGAGCGCCTGGCCGAGCCGCTCGCCGACACACGTGCCCTCGACCCCCGCGACCTGGATGCCCTTGGTCCAGCGGAGCAGCCGCGCGTCGAGCGACGGCAGCGTCTCCGAGGGGTAGGAGAAGCAGTACCCCACCGGCAGGCCGTGCACGGGGCCGAGGCGCTCGACCAGCTCGGCCTGCACGTCGAAGAACGCGTCGCCCGCGATCTCCGGGCCGCCCGGGAACTTCGCCGACTCGGGCCCCGCGACGAGGCGCGAGACCCCGCCCGGCGAGAGCTCCACGATCGCGGCGCGCAGGTTCGTGCCGCCGGCGTCGACCACGACGGCACGCCCCGACATCCCGCCCGGCGGCGGCGCGAGGTAGGCCGGGAGCGCAGCGATCTCCGTGCCAGGCGTGGAGAGGCCGAAGACGGTGCGCGCCGCGAGGGTGCGGCGGATCTCCTGCAGCTCGGTGAGCGAGAGCTTCATCAGGAAAATGCTTACCTCCAAGCTACGAAGAAGGAAATAACTTTGCACGGCGAGGCGCGAGCATGCTTGAAGCCGGCCTCGCCCGGGCGGCGGAGATCCAGCGGCCCGCCGCGGCCATTGCGCTTTGCGTCACTTCGCGGATGCGGTCGGAGAGCGGTTGTCGTCCACACCGAAGACGACGGGATACACCACCGTCGCGACGCCCTTGCGGTCCGCGGGGGAGGGGAATCGGAGGCCGCGGAAGACGTCGAGCACGCAGCCCACGACCTTGGGGTCGCGGAGCGGCGGCGCGGTCGACGCCGGCGTCACCGCGCCGGGCGAGGGGAGCGCGATGAGGAGGGGCGCGTCCGGGGCGGGGCGGTCGGCGTCGCCCGCGTACGTCACCTTCCCCTCGCCGTCGACGACGAGGTGCACGGGAATGCGCCCTCCGAGCTTCGGGTTCTGGCGAAGGCCCTTCTCGTAGCAGGCGCGCATCGGGCCGAAGTTCTCCTGGACGACGCGCCGCACCACCTGCGGCGGGATATGGGCTTTGCCCTTCATGGGCTCATAGGGGTTGCTCTTGCAGCGGCCGGCGACGCTCCGCACGACCTTCGCGTCCCGGTCGAGCTCCCGCTCCAGCCCGGCGCGCGCGGCGCCAGCCTTCTTCAGGTTGCGCCCGCCGAGCACCGCCCGGAGCTTGCGCACCGCGGCGCCCGTGCGGGCGAAGCTCTCCCGGAGGCCCCTGGCGTCCTCGGCGAGCTCCGGATCGGAGACCTTCACCGCCGCGGCGCCGGCCCAGAGGTCGAGCCGCTCCGCGATCTTCTGCAGCACCTCAGGCGGCGTGTTCAGGTTGGACTGCCGGAGCACCTCGATCATGCGCGAGGCCTTCTGGACCTCGGGGGCGAGCGCCTTGCAATCGGCGGCGTCGGCCGAGCGCGCGGCGCGGTCCTTCCCGGCCGGCCGGACCGGGGCCGGGCCCTTTTCGGCCGAGCGGGCCGGGGCTGGGTCCTTCCCGGCGGGCCGGACCGGGGCGCTGGCCTTCTCGGGCCCGGACGAGCGCACGGGGGCGCGCTCCTTTCCGGGCGCCGGGCTCGGGGTGCTGGCCTTCTCGGCCTCGGGCGCGCGGTCGCGGGCGCGCTGGCTGCCGGGCAGAAGCACGGTCGCGCGCTGCTTCTCCTGGGGGGCGGGCAGATCGAGCGAGGGCAGGGCGGCGAGGGCCTCCCCGGGCGAGCGCCGCAGGGCGGTACGCTCCTCTCCAGGACGCTCCCCTGGCGGGGCGGCGCCCCGGACCGGCGCGGCGCGGGTGTGGTCTGCCAGGTCCCTCCGCGGCGCCGCTCCGCAGCCCATGAGCACATGAACTCCGACGAGGACGAGCAACGCGCTTCGCATCGGTGCCTCCGAGGTGGGTACGACGTGCGGTTCGCCGTTTTGATACAATACACCGGTCGGCGCCACGGCTGCGTGGAAACGCAGCGACACCCTCTGGCAGGTGGGACAGGCGGGGCAGCGGGCTCACGCTGGGAGCGCGCGGCTCACAGCGGCGCAGCGCGCGGCCCGGAGTCACCCGGCGCGCGGCTCAGCAGGACGAGGAGCGGGGCTGGTCCACCTTGTCGGAGTCGACGGACGGGGCCTGCGACGAGGCGGCGAGGAGCTCCCGGATGCTGCGCTCGAGCTGATCGATCCTGATCGGCTTGCTCAGGAACATCGCGTTGTCGACCTGACGGAGGCTCTCCCGGATCGCCGGATCGCGCGTGCCCGTGAGCAGGATGATCGGGATGTCCGCGCGGATCTTCCGGACCATGGAGACCAGCGCCAATCCATTGATGTCCGGCAAGTAGTAATCTGTGACCAGGACGTCGGCTTGCATGATGAGCGCCTGGTTCTCCAGCGCGTCTCTGCCGTTGAAAAAGCAGTTCACACGGTGCCCGTCGAGCGACAGGATATCCTGCCACCCCTCGCACAGCTCTTCACTGTCCTCGACGATGAGGATGTTCAGGAGCATGCTCCCTCCACCACGTGAGCCTGCGTGCGGCGCTGCACGCCGGGCATCCACGATGCGTACCAGCTTCCCGGCCGGTCGTCGAGCCATCCATCCGGCATTGTTTTGTCCGGATCGAACTCATCACGGGGCACTCCCGTCATCCACGTCGGGCAAAGGATGATTCCGTAAGGAAAATCCCTAGATGGATGCCTGTGTAGCGCACCTCCTTCGCTCAGTCAACCACGGCGGGAGCGCAGCTGGCCTCAGGGTTGCTTCCCCTCAGGTTGCTTCCGGGGCAGCTCCAGCTCGAAGCAGGTATTCTTGTGCTCCACGGCGAGCCGCAGGTCGCCCTTGTGGTGCTGCGCGATGTTGCGCGAGAGGCTGAGCCCGAGCCCGGTGCCGTGCTCTTCCTTCTTCGTCGTGAAGAAGGGCGTCATGATCCGCTCCGCGAGCGCGGGATCGATCCCCTTGCCGCTGTCGATCACGTGAACGACGACCTTGCCCTCGGACGAGCGCGCCTCGATCCGGATCCACCGCTCCCGGAGGGACGAGACGGCGTCCACCGCGTTGTTGATCAGGTTGATGAGGATCTGCACGATCTGGACAGGGAAGCAGTCGATGACGAGCTCCTCCGGCGGCGGGTCGAAGGTCAGCTGGACGCCCGCCTGCTGGAGCCGGAAGCCGCTGACGCGGACGGCCTCCCGGATGAGCTCCGAGACGTTGTGCGGGCTGACCTGCTCCGACTCCATGCGGGTGATCGACCGGAGGCCGGAGATCACGTTGGTGATGGTCTCGACCATGCCGTCGATCTCGGCCGCGATCCGGACGCAGCGATCCTTGCCGAGCTGCTCCCGCTCCGCGAGCCGCTTCAGGAGATCGGTCTTCGTGGTGATCACGTTGAGCGGCGTGTTGATCTCGTGGGAGATCCCGGCCGCGACCTCGCCGAGCGAGGCGAGCTTGCTGAACCGCGAGAGCTCCTCCTGCTGGGAGAGGATGATCCGCTGCGTCCGCACCCGCTCGGTGACGTCGAAGAGCAGGAGGATGAGGTAACTCGGCTCCTCGCCGCCGAAGCTGATCGTGGCGGTCCTGAGCTCGACCCAGAGCTCTCCGCCCTCGGCCTCGGCCAGGTTGACGGTGAACGACGCGAGCGGCCGCCCCTGGGCGGCCTCGGAGAGCTCGGCGACGCGGGGCGACTCCGCGCCGCTCAGGAGCACGCCGAGCAGCTCGTCGAGCGGCAGCCCGTGGAGCCCCGGCGCGTCCCGGCCGAGCTTGTCGGCGAACTCGTTCGAGGCGAAGCTCACCCGGTAAGTCCCCGCGTCCGACTCGAGGATCGCGAGGCCGGCGTTGGACGCGGAGACGACCTTCTTGAAGACCTTGAGGTGCTGCTCCTGGAGCACCCGCTCGGTGATGTCGAGCGCGATCGTGCAGACGGACTGGGCGGTGCGCCGGTCGTCGAGCAGGGGGAACTTCGACGACAGCCAGTAGCGGAGCTTGCCGGACACATGCAGGCTCTCCTCCTGCCACACGGGCGCGCGGCTCTTGAGCACCTCGAAATCGCGCTCCCGCAGCGCCGCGCCGGTCCTGGCCCCGAACAGCTCCTCGTCCGTCCTCCCCAGCACGTCCCGCTCGGAGCGCCCGAGGACGTCGCAGAAGCGATGGTTGACGTAGACGTAAGCGCCGAGCGAGTCCTTCATGGTCACGAGCGCCGGCGTGTTGTCGAGGATGGCGGAGAGCCGCTCCTTGCTGACCCGGCTCTGGGTGAGCGCGTGCATGAGCTCGGTGTTGTCGACGAAGCTCACGACGGCCCCTTCCACCGCGCCCTTCGCCCCCTCGATGAGCTGCAGCCGCGCCTCGAAGTGCCGGTCGAGGATCTCCAGCTGGAGCCTCAGGGGGCGCCGCTCGTGCATGCTCTCCTGGATCATGTCGAGCACGCGCTGGACGTTGAGGTGCGAGAGGGCGGCGCGGATGTGCTGGCCGCGATCCACCTCCGAGATGCGGAACAGGTGACGGGCCGCAGGGTTGTAGTCCGTCAGCCGGAGGCCCTTGTCGACGACGAGCAAGGGATAGGCGATCGCGTTCTGGATGGCGACGAGCCGCTGGTTGAGCGTCATCAGCTCGGCGGACTTGACGTTGATCTCCTGGTTCAACGTCGTGAGCTCCTCGTTCGCCGACTGGAGCTCCTCGTTCGTGGTCTCGAGCTCCTCGTTGGTCGACTGGAGCTCCTCGTTGGCCGACTGGAGCTCCTCGTTGAGGGCCTGGAGCTCCTCGCTCGCGGTGTCGTGCTCCTCGACGATGGTCTGGAGGTGCTCCCGCACGGTGGCGAGCTCCTGCTCGAGCCGCCGCGTGCGCTCGTCCGGCGGGAGGCGGAGCGCGCCCTTCTGCGCCTTGACCGAGCGGGGCGGGGCGGGCGGCACCGGGCTGAAGCAGATGATGAACTCGGTGCGGCCGTCGGAGGTGAGCGGGACCACGACGAGCTGGATCTTCTGCGGCTCGCGGTCGACGATGAACTCGTGCCGCTGGCCGCCCCGCGCGGCGTGCTGCGACCGCGTGGCCCGGTGGAGCAGCGCGGTCAGCTCGATCGCCACCTCGGACGGGAGCAGCTTCTGGAGAGAGACGGTGGGCTCGCCCTTCGGGAAGTTCAGATACCGGTTGGCGTTCCCGTAGACGTGCCGCACCCGGTAGTTGTCGTCGACCAGGACCGAGTCCGGCGCGAAGCCGCTCACCATGGAGTTGAAGAGATCCATGACCGTGGTGGACTGGCGATCCTTCGTGATGAGCGCGCTCTCGCGGTTGTACTCCTGCCTCGAGTACGACCGCGGGAGGGCGCCCCGCTTGGGCGAGCGCGCGAACATCTTCGCGTTCTTGTCGGTGAGCTCGAACAGGTCGCTCGCGGTCGTCGCGGTCTCCGATTTGCCGAGGAACAGGATGCCCCGGTTGTCGAGCGCGAAATGGAACGTCTTGAGCGTGTGCTCCTGGAGGTGGTTGTTGAAGTAGATCAAGACGTTGCGGCACGAGATGAGATCCAGCTTGAGGAAAGGCGGATCCTGGGCGACGTCGTGGCGGGCGAAGACGATGGCGTCGCGGATGTAGTCCTTGACCCTGAACCACTGATCCTGCTCGTCGAAGTACCTGGACCGCAGCCTGGGGGGGATGTCGGCGACCGCGGCCTTCTGGTAGAGCCCCTTGCGCGCGACGGACATCGCCTGCTCGTCGATGTCCGTGGCGAAGATCTGGACGCTGAGCTGCTTGTTCATCTTCGCGAGCGCCTCGAAGATGAGGATGGCGATCGAGTAGGCCTCCTCGCCCGTGGCGCAGCCGACGACCCAGGCGCGGAAGCTGTCGCCGCTGCGCTTGCCGGCGATCCGCTCCGCGAGCGCGGCGCCGAGGGCCTTGAACGAGGCGTCATCCCGGAAAAAAGAGGTGACCGAGATGAGGATGTCCTGGAAGAGGAGCCGGCCCTCCTCGGGGCGGACGCGGAGGTAGTCGGCGTAGACCTCGATCGACTCGCAGTGCGTGGCGACGACGCGCCGCTCGATGCGCCGGCGGACGGTGGACTGCTTGTATTTCGCGAAGTTGACCCGGCTCGTCGTCTCCAGGAAGGACAGGATGCTCTGGTACGGGTCCTGCTGGCTGAGGCTGTGCAGCCGGAGCGGGCTCTCCGCCTGGTCCTCGCGGCCGGCGAGCTCGTTGAACTTGCTGAGCCGACTGGCCATCTCCTCGAGGGAGATCTCGAGATCGACGGCGCCGGTCTGCCTCGCGGCGCGCGGCATGCCGTCGTACTTGGCCGACTCCGGGGTCTGGCAGATGGTCACCCCGCCGGCGGCCTTGATCGCGCGCAGGCCCTGGGCGCCGTCGCTCCCCGTTCCCGAGAGGATCACGCCGATGGCGTTCTCGCCGAAATGCTCGGCGAGCGACCGGAAGAACAGGTCGACCGAGGGCTTCGGGCCCACCTTGTTCTCCGGCTGCCGCAGGAGGAGGACGTGGCCGTCGACGACCACATCCGCGTTGGGCGGGGTCACGTAGACGGTGTTCGCGCAGAGGATCTCGCCCTCGTCGACCTCCTTGACGTTCAGCGACGTGGCGTGGCTGATGATCTCGACCAGCCGACTGCGGTGCTGCGGGGCGAGGTGCTGGACGATGATGAGGCTCATCCTGTCGGCCTTCGTGAGGCCGCCGATGAGGACCCGGAGCGCCTCGAGCCCCCCCGCGGAGGAGCCGATCCCGACGACATAGGTGGGGTGGCACGCGGCGATGGCCGCGGGCGGGGCAGGCGCCGCCGCGCCTGCGGCGGGAGGTGCGCCCGCGGACGGAGGTGCGCCCGCGGCCGGAGGGGCGCCCGCGGCGGGAGGACGAAGAGGTTGCCCCTCTGGCTTCGGCCCGAGCTGCGCTGTCGACGCCTTCTTTTTCCTGCTGGGGGGCCGCCTGGCGCGGCTGCTGTTCTTCGTTCTCATGGACAACAGAGCGCAAGGGCAATCGGGGTCTTCAGGATACCGGACAGGCGCGTAAGGAGCTACCTGGTACCACGCGCGCCGCGCAGGCGCAGGTGTCCGGCGACACGCCACGCTCGAGGCCGCCACACACGCGCGCCGGAGCAGCGCAGGGGGCTGCCGCGCGGGCCGGTGATCGGGCAGGATGCTGTCGCCGCGCACGGCCAGACGTGAGGGGCGGCGAGAGCGAAAACGTGAGCAAACGCGAAAAAAATGGCCGCGGCGTGGGCGGGCGAGAGGAGCACGGCAAGGGCGACGGCGAGCTGGCGGAGGCGGCGCGCGCGCTCGAGCGCGAGCTCTCCCGCTTCGAGGAGCTCGCGGACGCCGCGCGGAGGATGTCCCTCGAGACGCGCAAGGGGATCGAGCGCGCCGCGAAGTCGACGACCGAGGCCGCGGAGGCGCAGCAGCGCGTGAGCGTGGCGCTCGGGTCGCTGATCGCGGCCATCGCCGCGGCGCGCGATCGCCACGAGGCGACCGCCACGGCGCTCGCGGCGCGCGGCGAGGAGATCAAGCGGCGGGCGGAGCAGCTCGGCGAGCTGTTCCAGCGCTTCGCGGCGCTCGGCGAGGAGGGGCGGGGCATCAACCAGCTCGTGCAGGAGACCGCGGCGCGCCAGCGCGACGCGACCAGCCCGGAGCAGATCGCCGAGGTGGTCGCGGCGATGGACGAGGTGGAGGGGCGCATGGGGCGCCTCGCCGACGACGCGCGCGAGCTCGCGCAGGCGGCGACCGCGGCCGGCATCGTCGATCTCGCCGAGCAGGCGGACGGGATGCGGCAGCAGGTCGCCGCGATGCGGAACAAGGTGGGGCTCTTGCGAAAAGGGCTGATCGCGCGGCTGCCGGGGGCGACGCGGCCCAACTGACCCGCCGGGCCACGGGCCGCCCGCACACGTTGGCCGAGCGGCCCGGCCACGGGCCGCCCGCACACGTTGATCGAGCGGCCCGGCGAGGCGCGGAGCCGGCGCGTGTTACGCCCCGCCGGGCTCCCGGCAGAGCGTGAAGTAATGATCGAGCGCCTTCTCGCCCTTGAACGCCGCGCCGATCGAGACGTCCTTCGAGACCCGGCGCATGAAGTCGCGCGTTCCGTCGTAGACGACGGACTGGAGCCCCTTGCTGTTCGGCACGACCCTGGGCCAGCCGTCGGGCACGGGGCCGTCAGGGACCTGGAAGTAGTCGATCACCACCGCGCCGCGCTCCTGCCAGGCGAGGTTGCCGGCCGTGGGGACGGCGACGAAGAAGCCCGGGCCGATCCAGGAGCGCGTGAGTCCCTCGTTGTAACCGAAGAGGCGGGCGCTCCCGTCCTCGGGCAGGGCAAACCGCTTCTCGAAGAAGCGGAGTGGGGAGGGGAGAGGGAGGCTGTTCCTCCCCTTGTGATGGACCGCCACGCGGCGCGGGGTGCCGCTCGGGACGAAGAAGTCGAGCGTGAGCGCTGGCGCCGCGCTCGCGGCGTTGTACAGCGCGCGCTGATCCGCGCGCGTGGTGGTCGAGAGGGCGCGGAGGCGCTCGTCGTGCGTCAGCCCGTCGAGGTACTCCGCGACGCGGGCGACCGGGGCGTTCTGGCGAAGGAGATCGATGAGCTCCGGCATGGGCCGGCGAGTCTAGCAGCACGTCGCCTGCGCGCAGGCGGCGCGCTGGCGAGGTTCAGCGGCAGCGCGCGGGATCTTGCAGCACGAGGGCGGGGAGATCGCTCAGGGGGGCGCCCGCGACGCCGGCGACGAACCGGTCCCAGGCCATCCGGTCGCCGCGCGTCAGCGCGAACGCGGCGCACGCGGCTTCGGCGTGGACGGAGCGGGCGTCGCGCGCGCGGAGGACCCGGCCGAGCCCCGCGAGCGCGTCCTGGTTGTCCGCCGCGGCGGGCCCCGCGGACGCGACCACGGCGCGCAGATCGGCGCGGAGCACCTCGGCGACGTCGGTCGCCTCGAGGACGCTGGCGAAGAAGGCGCGCCACGCGGGCAGCGCGGCCGGGTCGAGCCGATCGAGGTACGTCGCGAGGTGCCGGACCGCGAGCAGGCGCGAGCGCAGCGTGCTCGACCTCAGCGCGACCGGCCCCCACGCGGCGAGCGCCCGGGCCTCGGGCAGGACGAACTTGGACAGGAACAGGAGCCGCGCGTCGGAGACGCCGCCGGACGCGAGCCCGGCCTCCAGCGCGGACCAGTCGTCGGCGAACAGGGCCTCGGGCGAGACGACGGCGCTGCACGCCGCGTAGCTCTCGACGTCGTCGAGCCCGTAGCTGTACGCCGCGCCCGAGAAGAGGGCGGTGAGCGCGCGCGCCCACGCGGCGCGGGCCTTCTCGTCGAGGCCCGGCGCGCTCGCGGCCTCGCACGCGGCCGCGAGCGCCACGGCCCTGGCCGCGTCGGCGTCGAGGCCCGCGACGAAGGCCTCGAGCTCCTCGGGCGCGAGCCCCCGCGGCAGCCCGTCCCGGAGCGCGGCGAGCTGGTGCGCGCCGCCGGCGTCGAGGAAGTGCGGGACGGCCGCGGGGTCCGCGGGCGCGCGAAGCGGGGCGAGGCTCGCGGCGTAGCCGTCGCGATCGCGCTTCGTGGCCAGGAAGGCCCGCTCGGGGTGGCGGTCCAGCGGATCGACGACGAGGAGCTCGGAGGGGTGCTGCGGCGCGAGCGCGACGCGCTCGCCGGGCGCGAGGGGCTGCGCGCGGGTGAGGCCGTCGCCGGCGACCCAGGCGACGTCGAGGGGCGCGACGAGGGCGCCGTCCGGGTCGAGGAGCGTGACGAACGCGCCGCCGGACGGCGCGGGCTCGACGGTGAGCCGCGGGAGGGCCCTGGCCGTCACGGCGCGGCGGGCGCGGGCCGTCGCGTCGGGGCCGAGCGCCGGCGCGAAGGCGTCGAGGAGCTCGTCGGTGCCGACGCTGCCGAAGCGGTGCCGCTCGAGGACCCCGCGCAGCGCCGACCAGAAGGCGTCCTCGCCGACGAGGCTGCGGATCTGGGTGAGCACCCAGGCGGCGCGGCCGTAGGGGCCGCTCGTGTACTTCTCGTCCGGCTCGAGCGACACGTCGCGCGCGGCCTCGCCCTCCGCGGCGCCGAGCTCGTCGCCGTTCAGCGTGCCCGCGCCGCTCTCGTCCGCGTGATCGCGCACGCCCTCCTGCTGGAGCAGCGTCGCCATGCCCTCCTTGATCCACAGGTCGTCCCAGGTCCTCACCGTCACGAGGTCGCCGAACCACTGGTGCGCGAGCTCGTGCGCGGCGAGCAGGAGGTCGGAGGCGAGCGAGGGCTGCGTGCTCCGCTCCTCGCGCTGGAAGGTGACGCTCGCGTGCTCGACCCCGCCGACCGAGAAATCCGGCAGCAGCACGAGCGCGTACTTCTCGAAGGGGTACGGGACGAGCAGCTCCTCGAAGCGGTCGATCGCGCGCGCGAGCTCGTCGAGCGTCCCGCGCGCGTCGCCGGGCAGCCCGCGGCGGCGCCAGACCGAGAGGGGGAGGTCGCCCTTCGTCGCGCGCTCCACCTCGAAGTCGCTGATCGCGAACGCCATGAGGTAGGCCGGCAGCGGGTAGGTGGTCTCGTAACGGACGAGGCGGCCCGAGGCGCCGAGGTCGTCGTCGGCGGTGAGGTCGCCGTTCGCGATCATCGTCTCGCCGGGGCCGACGCGCATGGCGACCGAGAAGAGCGCCCGGTCCGAGGGCGCGTTGTGGCACGGCATCCACCGCGACGCGGCGAGCGGCTCGGAGATCGTGTAGATGGCGCGCACGGCGACCGGATCGCCGAGGCGCGCCGGGACGGCGCGGAGCGCCTCGCCCGCGGGCGCCTCGTAGTCGATCTCGACGGCGATCGGCGCGCGGCGCGCCGCCTCGGGCACGGCCGCGAGGTCGATCGCGAGATCGGCGCGCGCGTGATCGACGGCGTGCGGGAGCACCCCGCCGCCCTTCAGCCGGACCTCCGTGACCTCGACGGCGCTGTCGAGGACGACGGCCCGGGGGCCGTCGCCCGTGAGCGAGAAGGTCAGGTCGAGCGTCGCGACGAGGCGGCTCCGCTCCCAGTCGAACTCGCCCCGGAGGTCGTAGCGCTCGACGTCGAACGCGCTCCCCTCGAGCGGCGGCGGGCCGCCGTCGGAGCACGCGGCGGCGAGCGCGGGGAGGAGCAGGCAGGCCAGCCGGAACGCTCCGGGGCGGTGGTTCTGAGCAGGGCGGTGCATCCGGTGTACTCGGGGGGCAGGGGTGGATTTCACGGGCCGGGCGCGCTGGATCGGTGCGCCCCTGGCGCCGCAGATCGACGCGGCGGCATGTAACTGACCGATGGACAGTTACAGAAACCGGGCCCGCGGCCAAGCCCGGTGCGAGGTGCGCCGGGGCGCACCCCTGCGCACCCTCTGCGCAGATCGCCTTTCATTTGTAATGGTTGCGGCGACTTGTGCGAGGATGCTCGCGCCATGGCACATCACCGAGATGGGTGCGTAAGGCGGCGCTCGTTCGCTGCGCCGCTGGCTCTGGGGGCGGCGCTTGCGGTCGCGCTCGGGGCAGGGACCTCTGCCGCGCAGACGTGGACCGGCGGACGGATGTCGCCGATCCTCGACGAGATCGTCGCGGTCGACGAGACGGGCGAGCCGCACTGGCCGTTCGGGAACGAGGACGTCGCCGGCGACGGCGACACCTTCGACGAGCCGGAGCAGGCGATCGACTTCCGTACGGCGTACGCGGTCGCCGACGCGGGGCGGCTCTGGGCGCGCGCGTACGTGTCGCAGCAGGTCTCGATCAGCGCCGACGTCACGCTGTTCGTGTTCATCGACGCCGACCGGAACCAGGGGACCGGGGGCCCGGCCGGAGGCCCGCCCGCGGAGACGGTGCTCAACCCGCAGTTCACGGAGGACAGCTCGCCGGGCGGGTACGAGTACGTGCTCGGCGTGAAGGGCGACGGCACGCGCGCGGGGTTCTGGACCTTCGAGGCGGGGGCCTACGTGGAGACCCCGCTGATGGAGACGCAGGTGTCGATCGAGGCGGGGGTGGACATCGACCCGGTGCTGATCAACCAGGCGAACCGCGGGTATACGCAGGCGTCGATCGAGCTCGGCGTGGTGAGCGTGTCCTCGACGTGCGACGCGAACCTGTACTTCCGCTCGGTGAACGCCGCGGCGGCGCTCGGGCCGGGCGATCTCGACGTCGGGATCGCCGCCCCGTGTGTGCCCGCGGACGCGGACGATGACCGGGTGCCGGACGTGGTCGTGACGCCGTCGGGCTGCAGCAGCGACGACGACTGCGCCGGCAACGGCGTCTGCGTCAGCGGCGACTGCGTGCTGCCGGTGTCGTGTTACGAGGACGTGGACTGCGACGCGGGCGAGGACTGCCTGCCCGACGGGCGGTGTGTGCCCGTGGCCTCGGGCACCTGCACGTCGAACGACGACTGCGGGGACCTCGTGTGTGTGGACGGCCAGTGCACCGCGTGCACGCTCGGCGGCGACCAGTGCGGCGCGGGCGAGCGCTGCGCCCCGACCGGCCGATGCGTCTCCGGCTCGGCGTCGAGCGGGGCCGGCGGGCCCGGCGGACCCGACGACCCGGGGATCCAGCCGGGCGACGAGGTGCGCGGCGGGGCCTGCGCCTGCGCGACGGGGCCCGCGCCGTACGGCGGGGGCGCCCTTTCCCTGCTCGCCGTGGGCGGGCTCGCGCTCCGATGGCGGCGCCGCCCGCGCCGTGGACCCGGGGCAGGCCGATGAAGAGGAGACCGATGCGCGCACGGATCACCGCCGCCACTGCCCTGCTGGTCCTCGCCGTCTCGACGGGGGCGCGGGCGCAGGAAAACAACATCGACATCGAGCGCTTCAAGCCGGCCGTCACACACGACGCCTTCGTGGTCACCGAGGGCTCCGGCGTCCGCGAGCCCCAGGATCGCTGGGCGTTCGGGCTGTTCCTGAACTACGCGCGCAACCCGCTCATCGTCGCGACGGGCGACGGCGAGGTGCGGCGCCAGATCGTGAGCGGCCGGCTGGGGGCCGACCTCATGGCGTCGGTGACGATCGCCGAGCCGTTCGCGATCGGGCTCGACGTGCCGCTCTTCCTCGGGCAGACGGGGGAGGGCTCGCCGTCGTCCGGGGGCATCGGCGACATCCGGCTCGTGCCGAAGCTGCGCCTGCTCGACGATCGCGACTCCATCGGCCTCGGCCTCGTGGCCGAGCTGCGTGTGCCCACGCACTCCGGTGACTTCTCGGGCGGGGCGCGCAACGTCGTGTTCTGGCCGAGGATCGTGCTCGATCACCGCTTCGCGCCCGGCCTGCGGTTCGGCGTGAACGCGGGCGTCGCGATCCGCGAGGGGACGACGTACGCGAACGTCGAGGCGGCGAGCGAGCTGACGTACGCCGCGGCGCTCGGGTACCGCTTCGGCGGCATCGACGGGACGGTCGAGATCGGGGCCGAGGCGAACGGCGGCATCGGCCTCAAGCAGGCCGACCTGGAGGAGGCGCCGCTCGAGGCGCTCGGGTACGTGAAGATCAACCCGAGCGAGGAGTGGGAGATCGTCGCGGGGCCGGGCATCGGCGCGCTGGCCGGCTACGGGGTGCCGATCTTCCGGGTGTTCGCGGGGGTCAAGTACACGCCGACGTCGCACGATCAGGACCACGACGGGGTCTCGGACGAGCGGGATCAGTGCCCCGACGTGCCGGAGGACCGCGACGCGGACTACGACAGCGACGGCTGCCCCGAGGAGGACGCCGACGACGATCAGGACGGCGTGCCGAACTCGGACGACGAGTGCCCGACCGAGAAGGAGACGATCAACGGCGTCGAGGACGACGACGGCTGCCCGGACGAGGGGGAGCCGCGGGTCACGTACGAGGCCGGCGAGTTCACGATGCGGGACACCATCCGCTTCCGGACGGGGTCTGCAGAGCTCGAGCCGGAGTCGTACAAGACGCTGGATCAGGTGGCGCTTGTCCTGAAGGCGAACCCCGAGATCGAGCGGGTGCGCGTCGAGGGGCACACCGACGAGACCGGCACGCGCGAGCTGAACCTGGAGCTCAGCCAGCAGCGGGCGGATACGGTGCGGAGCTACCTGATCCAGAAGGGCGTCAGCCCGGGCAGGCTCACGGCCGTGGGGTACGGGCCGGACAAGCCGCGGTCGGAGGGGGATGACCCGGCGAGCCTGGCGAAGAACCGGCGCGTGGAGTTCGTCATCGACGAGTGACGCGGCGGCGGCGGCTCGGGATCTCGCCGGGGGGGCGGGATCCCGAGCGGGGCGTCCGTTGACCTGCAAGCGGCTGCGCCGCTCCGGGATTCGTCAGTGGACAGAATGTCGGTTGAGCGGCTTCTCGCGGATCGTCAGCTCCAGCTTCGTGAGGTCCTCCTCCGTCACGAGCAGTCGGCCGCTGCGCACCTCTTCCACGACGCGACGATCACGGCAGTTGAGCGGCAGGAGCTTGCGTGAGTCCACCGGGTCTGTCCTCTCGTCGCACATCCTTGGCCTGCTCGTGAGGAAGCTCTCCAGGAGCTTCTGGCGGAACGGCAGGAATACATCGGTGAGCGCCTGCGAGATCGGCCAGCGCGGCCCGTCGGGGCCGGGCTCCAGGCCCGTCGATTCGTCGACGTGGACGAACCGTCGCGAGGACGGCCAGGTGATCCCGTCGCCGAGGTCGCGCCCGTTCGAGAGCTCGTGGCAACCGCCGCACGACAGCGCCGTCGCGCGGTCGGCGATGTGCTCGGGGAGGAGCGAACTCCCGATCCCCGTCAGCGCGGTCTGGACGTCATTGTGGAACGACGGGTCCATGAACGCGACGTAGTCGTTCGAGTCGGGAAAGCCGCCTTGTGCGATGCTCTGCCCCGAGTTGAACGTGTCGCCGGCGTCGTAGGTGAACGCGTTGATGTCTGCGACCGCGAGCGACGGCACCTGCGCGGCGAGGCTGCTCTGGAACGCGGGCTGGCGCGGGTCGCCGAAGGACGACGACCAGAGCTCGGGATACGGGTTCGCCTTCGTCGTGATCGGGAGCATCGCGAGGCGGCAGGACACCCGAGCGTCCTCTTTGCACCTGCAGTCGTTCACCAGCTTGAACTCGCGGAGCATCCACTTGCGATCGATGAACGAGTTGGTGCGGATCTGCCCCATCGAGTTGCCGTACCCGCCGGAGCTCAGGTTGGCGCCGTAGTGGTCGATGTGGACCACCGGCTTGAACCCCGGTAGTCCGTCGAAGTAGAACTCGCGCAGCCTCTTGGCGCGCGCCTCCACGTCGTCGGTCGCGGTCAGGTCCGACCAGAACTCGGCGACGGGACGGCATGCCTCGATCCCGCACTCGGGGTGCGGGTTCGGCAAGACCGCCTCGAAGATGAGCAGATTGCGCGAGTCCCCGCCGAACTCCGGCACCCCGGACTCACGAGCGTACACGATGCGGTACTCGCCGCACGTCTCGCCGCTCCTCGGAGCCAGGTCGAACCGGTTGAACAGCCCTATCGGGATGTACCCGTCGGGCTTCCGGGAATCATCGAACGGGTCGGTGTGCGCCTCGGTCCCCTCGGCGCGCGGGCAGTCCCAGGGGAACTGGTTGAACGAGGCCACCCCGCTCGTGAGCTCGTCGTCGCAATGAGGCGACCAGGGCACGACGCCGCTCGACTGGTCGTTGAAGGTGTCGAACCACTGGTTGAACAGCGCCGTGGGCGTCGTCGGCGCGCCGGACTGCGTGATGAGCTGCTGGAGCACGTCCACCAGCGGAAAGTGTCGAACGATCTCCTCCTCGGTGACGGCCAGGGAGCGGCGGGGCTCGATCGGCACGGTCAGGCTCTCCGCGCTCTCGCCCGTCGGCGGCTCGGGCGGCGCCGGCGGCAGTTCCTCGACGAAACAAGCGGCGCTCCCGGTCGCCGCTAGCATTGCACCGATAGCTAAAAATCGGATTATTCTGTTGTGCATAAACATCCTGTGCTTTTCCAGCGTTGCGGACCAGGTAGGCAGGATGTGGATGATATAGGAATGCTCACCATTTGTGGATGGATATGCCGCCAATGTGCTCTCAAGAAATGGATGAAAACTGATGAAATCAGCGTGTAGATATCCGCAGATGAATATGTCCTGGGAGGACGCGCGGCTGTTCCTCCCGTGTGCCGGCGCCTGTCCGAGCTGGAGGCGCTCCTCGGCGAGCCCCTCTTCGACCGGGACGTCGCTGGCGCCCCTCGTCGAGCCCGCGCAGCGGATGGCCAGGAACGAGAGATGAACCGCCAAGGCGCCAAGGACGCCAAGGACGCCAAGATATTTTCTTCTCCTTCTTGGCGTCCTTGGCGCCTTGGCGGTTCGAAAATCTGCTCGTTTCAGACGGGTTCAACCCGTTTGTCGCTCTACAGCGGTTCTCACCCGCCCCTGGTACGCGCGTCGCAGAGCGGCGGCCACCCGCACAGGAGACGGGCCCAGATCGGCGTTTTCGGCGCGCAAGCGCACTCCAGTGCGCTGAGCACCGAAAACGTCGAGGTGGGCCCGTATCCGAAGCGGGTGACCGCCGCTCTAGAAGCGGCCCTGGAGGGACAGGGAGCCGCCGGTGGGGTCGACGGCAGGGGTGACCACGAGGCGGGCGGCGGTGGGCGGGGCGGGGGAGAGGGAGGTCACGAACAGGGCCACGCCGGCTGCAATGCCGACGCCGCCGACGACGAAGCCGGCGGTGGAGAGCGTCGCGGCGCCCTTGGCGTCGTCGACGAGCGCGACGCCCTGCTCGTCACAGAGCGTCTCGGTGCGGCAGTGCTCGTCCTGGGCCTTGTTCCAGCGCGAGCTGGCGATGAGGCCGAAGACGGAGCCGACGGCGACGCCGGCCAGGCCGACGCCGCCGGCCACGAACGACAGGGTGCGGCGGGTGCCGGCGCCGTCGTCCGCGGCGGGTGATGGGAGCGACGGCGCGGTGGGGGCGAGCACGGGGCCGGACGGCGTCGCGACGGCCGCCTCGGGGGCGGCCTCGAGGGACGGGATCTCGACGGTGACGACCTTGCCGGGGCCGGCGGTCTGCGCCTCCACGGTGAACGGCTTCTTGCCGGGCGCCGCCGCCTCGATGACGTGGTTGCCCGGGTCGACCGGGAGCGGCGCACCCCACGCGCCGGCGTCGAGGACCGCGCCGTTGCGCTTCACGACGAGGCCGGGCTCGGGCGCGGTCACCACAACGGCGAGGCGCTCGAGCTTCTTCTCGAGGTCGGCGGCGCGACGGACCGCCTTCGCCTCGCGGTCGGCCTGGCCGGAGCGGCTCGCCATGTCCGCGGCCTCGCGGAACGCGGCCCAGGCGCTCGCGGTGCGGCCGAGGCGCTCGAGGCAGTCCGCGAAGTTCCACTGGGTGCCGTAGCCCGGATCGAGCCGCTGGCTCGCGGCGAACTTGGGGCACGCCTCGGCGAACTTGCCCTTCGCCACGAGATCGCGGCCCTCGCGGAAGAGCGCCTCGGCCGCGGCCGCCTGATCCGCCGTGGGCTCGGCGCGGGCGACCCCCGCGGCGAGCGACAGGAGCGCGGCGACGCTCCACACGGCGCGGCGAGCCGCGGCGCGGCTACTTCCTCGATGTCTCATCGTCATCATTCCTCGGAGGTCTGGGGGGCGGCTGCGGCCTCGGCGCGGGGGGCCTCGGCGCGGGCGGGCGCGCGGCGACGCTGGCCGGCGCGGACGCCGACGCGGGGCTCGGCGGGGCCGGGGAGGGCGGCTCCGGGGGCGGCGGCACCTCGGAGGGCGCGGAGGCCGCCGTGACCGAGGGGGCGGGCATCGACCCGGCGGGGCGCGGGTCGGCAGGGGGGGGCCGCGGAGGGCGGCGGCTCGGCCTCGACGCGCGGCGGGTCGGCCGGGACCTCCGGCGGCGGGGAGCCGCCGGCGACCGCGAAGTAGACGGCCGCCCCGCCCAGGGCCGCTGCCGCGAGCACACCGGCGAAGATCAGGGCGAGCGGCGGCCGCGAGGCCGGTCGAGCGGGGCGGCCCGTCAACCCGACGCTCATGGGAGGCGCCGTGCCCGACAGCACGTGGGGCACACCCGCCGGAACGGCCGAGGGGCGCGGCGTGCCCGCCGGAACGGCCGAGGGGCGCGGCGTGCCCGCCGGAACGGCCGAAGGGCGCGGCGTGCCCGCCGGAATGGCCGACGGGTGCGAGGCGGCGCGCGGCACCATCGACACCCGCGAGGCGCGCGTGGCGGCGTCGACCGGCGCGAGCATCCCCTCGGCGATCTGCTCGCCGTACGGCAGGAGCGCGCGCAGCTCCGCCGCGAGCTGGGCGGCGCTCGCGGTGCGACCGGCCGGATCGATGACCAGCGTCCGGTGCACCACGTGCGCGACGTCCGGCGGCACCCACGGCGCGAGCTCCTGGATCCAGCGCACCGGGGTCGTGCAGATCGCCAGGACGAGGTCCCCGAGGCCGGTCAGGTGCCCGTTGGGCAGGTGCCCCGTGAGCGCATGGTACAGGCTGATCCCGAGCGACCAGATGTCCGACCGCGCGTCGACGACGCCGCTGCCGCGCGCCTGCTCGGGCGACATGTAGAGCGGCGAGCCGAGCAGCGCGCCGCTCTTCGTCATCCCGCCGTTCCCGAGGCTGTGATCCGACATCTTGGCGACGCCGAAGTCGAGCAGCTTCAGCACCCGCTGGCCGCCCTGCTTCCGGGCAAGGAACAGGTTCGCGGGCTTGATGTCGCGGTGGACGATGCCCACCTCGTGCGCGCGCTCGAGCCCGAGGCACGCCTGCAAGGCGACGCGGAGCGCGAGATCCACCGGCAGCGGGCCGATCCGGTCGATGAGCGCCTGCACGTCCTCGCCCTCGAGGAACTCCATCGCGATGTACGGCGCGCCCGTCTCGCGATCGCGCCCGGTGTCGAACACCTGCGCGATGTGCTCCGACTCGACCGCTCCGACCGCGCGCGCCTCGCGCTGGAAGCGGCGCAGGAGCTCGTCGTCGGTGGACTGGCCGAGGATGACCTTCACCGCGACGCGGCGGCCGGTGCCGGTGTGGCGCGCCTCGTAGACGGCGCCCATGCCGCCCTGGCCGAGCAGCCGCACGATCGCGTAACGGTCATCGAGGGTTCGACCGATCATGACGTCAGCACCAGACCGAGGCGATCAACGCCCGGCAGCGCACGGAGTCGCTGTGGACCAGGGCCGCGGGGAGCGCGGCGGTGGGCATCCGCAGGGCGACGGCTTCGAGGCGACCCCTCTTCACGACCGCAGGCTAGAGCAGCCGGGGCGCGGCGTCGAGCGCGCGCGGCGCCGGCGGCGGGCGCCCGCGGGCGCGGCGCCGGCCGTCCGTGGCGCGGCGGATGGGCGAACGAGCGGCCGTTTCGTCGCTCCCGGCCGCGGGCTGCCTCGACATCCGCGCGGCGTCGGCTCGCCCCGACCGGGGCATGCTCACGGGGCGCGCTTGCCCGTCCTCTCCCCGCACACCCTGCACCAGGGCAGCCTCACGAGCGTGTGGTGCGATGTCTCGAACGTCGAGAGATCCTGCAGGAGGAGCCGCCCCCCGAGCCTCGAGGGGGTGTACTCCGTGATCACCTTGAGGGCCTCCATGGCCACGAGGTGGCCGAGCAGCTGTGCCATCGCGGCGGCCTGAGGCGCGGCAGCGCCGTCCGGGCGGCCCGCGAGCGGCGGGTTGAGCGCCTCGGCGGTCGCGCACAGCCGGCACGCCGTCGCGCCCGGAAACACCAGCGGACCGAGGACGGCCGTCGTCCCCGCGAGGCGCGACCAGAGGGAGACCACGCGCGCGCGGTGGCCGAACCGCGCGGCGCGCTCCAGGAGATCCACGCCGTCCTCGCGCGCCGCCCAGACGAGGAGGTGAGGACGCCCGTCCCGCGCGTGGAGAGCGCCCGCGTCGAGCGCGCCGGCGTCGCTCTCCTCCACGCGGCACCACGGCGCGCGCTCGCGGATCAGCGACGCGACGGCGCCCCGGCGGGGCGCGCCGAGCGCCGCGTCGCCGCGCTCGCGGACCACCGCGACGTCGCCCGGGCCCACCACCCCGTCGTCGATCAGGCGGAGCGCGGGCAGCCCGGCCGCCGCCAGCGCCAGGGCCGCCGAGGCGCCCCAGGGCTCGAGCCCCACGAGGAGCACGCGCGCGCCGGCGAGCCGCCCGGCCGCTTGCTCCGGGGCGTCGGACCACCTGCGGAGGAACTCTGCCTGTCCGCGGAAGCGATCCCCATCGAGGGACGGCGCCGCGTCGGGCACCGGCTCGATCAGCCCGCGCGCCTCGAGCAGATCGAGGAACGCGGTCACGCTCCGCCGGGAGTAATCGGAGAGCGCCTCGATGAGCGCCTCCCGGTCGCGCGAGCCGTCGAGCAGCGGCACCATCCGCTCGAGGAACGCGCTCACGTCCGCGCCGGTGAGCTGGAAGGTGCCGAGATCCGAGCGGAAGATGACGCCCACGTCCGTGGGCGTGATGCTGGCCGAGCGGCTGAGTCGAAGGGTGGGCATGGTGCTCTCCAATGCTGTTGGTGAAGGCGCGCTACGGCCCTGTCGGACCCTCTGCCGGCCCGGGTTGACCTATGCAGAGGAGGTAGAGGGCGTCCTCCTCGTCCGGGAGCTCCAGGAACGTCTTCAGCTCGTCGTCGTAGAACCCGCCGATGGCCACCGGGCCGAGGCCCATGGCCGTGGCGACGAGGTAGAGGTTCTGGCCGAGGTGACCCGCGTCGATCCAGAGAAAGCGATACCCGCGCTGGCCGTATTTCCACATCGTGCGGAGCGGGATCGCCGTGATGATCACCACCACGTTGGCGTTGAGGAGCATGTCCTGGCCGACGGCGAGATCGGCGAGCGCCGCGTGCGCGAGCCCTTCCCGCCGGAGCTCGAGCTCGTGCGCCCGCGCGTCGTAGTGGTAAATGCCGTCCGCGAGCCCCTCCACCGCCCGCGTCGCCACGTAGATCTCGAGCGGATACCGGCCGCCGGCCGAGGGCGCGGGGCGATCGCAGACCCACTGGCCCTCGACCTGCCGCGCGCCCCGCACCCCGTAGCTCGCGTGGAGGAGCCGCCCGAGCGCCGCGAGCGGCATCGGCACGAGCGCGAGCTCGCGGACCGACCGCCGCCGCTCCAGCACCGCGCCGAGCGGCGCGTCGAGCGCGAAATCGCGCCCGGGCAGCGCCGTGCGCGCCGAGCCAGCGTAGGTGCGGAAGCAACCCGGCTGGACGTCGTCGTCGAACGGCGGCTCGATCGATCGCGACCTCACGTGCGAGGAGTGGAGCTGATAGAGCCGCGCAATATCCGCTTCTTTGCTCCTGATCATGGTGCTCTCTCTCAGGCCATCGGGTGAGGGTCGGGGTTGATTCCGTGCGTCGCCATCGCCCGGAGGCGCGGGTTGCCGAGGCGGGCGAGGTCGTGGCCGAAATGGATCTGCTGGAAGTCGGGCCCGAGGGCCCGGGCGACGCGGAACGGGGTCGCCGCGAGATCGGGCGACGTCACGTCGACGATCGCGATGCGGAGCCCCGCGGCCGTCACGCGCCGGGTGAGCTCGGAGAGCGAGATCTCCCCGGGCTCCTCGACCTGCGCGGCGGCGACCGCGCCGCCCGCGCCGAGGAAGGCGAGGGCTCCGGTGCGGCTCGGAGGGACGTAGTAGGCCGCGTGATCCTCGAGCGTGCGCACGTCCCCCGGCCGCTCGGGGATGGCGACCTCCTCGCCGGTCATGAGGCGGGCGGCATACCTCCCTGTCTGGCCCTGCTCCAGGATGGCCTTCTTGATCGCCATGCGGGGGCTCAGGTGGGCGGCGAGCGAGACGACGGCGCCGGGCCAGCGCTCGCCGTCGCCGTAGGCGACGCACATGACCGTGGGGACCGCGACGCCCGCCTCGAGCAGATAGAGCTCGAGCCGGGCGCCGCGCTCCTCGAGCTGGCGGACGATCTCCCGCGCGTCGCGGTCGATCGACGCGTCCGGCAGGATGCGCCGCCCCGGCCGGCGGGCGAGCCAGGAGATCACGAAGGCGTCGCGCTCGATGAGCTCGAGCGCGGCGCCCATCGACGCGTCCTCGAGCGTCGCGCCGGCGGCGAGGCCGTTCGAGGTCACCTGACAGAAGTAGGCCTCGGGTGGAACCCAGTAGTCGAAGTAGGTCGGGAGCGCCGGCACGTGCACGAGAGCGCCGGTGTCGAGCCAGCGCCCGAGGACCCAGTCGATGGGCGTGGCCGGATCGAGCCGCGCGAAGGGGAAATCGGGCGCTGCGTACTGCTCGTCGGCGTAGAGGCTGAGCCGCTCTGGCGCGATGAAGTCGCCCTCCATCTCGGCGACCGGCGCGCGGAGCAGCTCGTCCACCTTGAAGCGCCCGGCGGCGTAGCGCTCGACCGCCTCGCCCACCGCCCTGATCAGGGCCTCGACGGCCGTGATCCCTTTGCCGGAGCCGAACTTCGGCCCGCCGCAGGGGGGGCCAGCGTGGCGCGCGCCCTCGACGGGTTCGCTGAGGAGAGCGACGGCGGTGAGCGGCGCCTCGGGCGTGAGCGCCGGGGTCGGCGCGCTCAGGCTGAGCCGCTTCACGATGCCCGTGCGCTCATCGACGACGCCGGCCAGGAGCCGCCGGAGCTCGGCGGGGTCGCGCGCGCTGGCCAGGCGCACGCCGGCGCCGTCGGGCGCCGTCGTCGCCCCCGCGCGCTGCGCGCCGCCGCAGAGCGCGCACCAGGGCTCTCGCAGCACGGCGTGGAGCGACGCCTCCAGGGTGACCAGGTTCTGCACGAGGAGCCGCCCCGCGAGCCGCGACGCGCCCCGGCGCACGAGCAGATCGAGGGCCGCCAGCGCGGCGGCGTGGCCGAGGAACGCCGGCATCGTCGCGAGCAAGGTGTGCGCGCGGGGCCGCGGGCGCTCCGCGAGGAGCGACGCCTGGAGCGCGTGATCGGCCTCGAGGTGATCGCTGGTCGCGAGCCGCCGCAGGCGGCAGCAGCTCCAGCACGCGGTCTCGCCGGGCACGACGGCTGGACCGATCTCGGCGTCGAGGCCGTCGAGCGTGGCGCTGAGCGAAGGGATGCAGGCGTCGTGCGCGAAGCGGGCGGCGCTCTCTAGGACGAGCAGCTCGTCGCTCGGCACGCAGGCGAGGAGCAGATCCCCGCCGGTGTCTTCCAGGACGAGCGGGCGATCCGCGGCGGCGAGGAGCGCCCCCGACGTGACCGCGCACCGGGGAGCGAGCCGCGACAGCGCGAGGGAGAGCGCCGCGCTGCGCTCCTGGCCGAGATCCGCCTTGGTGAAGAGGCCGAGATCGTCCGGCGCGACCTCCCCGTCGTCGAGGAGGTGGAGGGCGCCGACACCGGCGGCCGCGAGCTCGACGGCCGCGACGGCACCCCAGGGAGCGAGGCCCACCACGAGGACGCGCGACCGCGAGAGCAGACGGCGCGCCTCCTCGGATGCAGGCGGGGCGCTCCCTGCGAGCGGCGACGCTGCGGTGGATGCGCTGGGCGGTTGAACGGACATGATAGCTCCAGGGGAACACCGGCGTCGTGTCGAGGCGCCGCGCGGTGTCTTCGGACATGAGTTCGATGCTCCCTCCGAGAAGAGCGATGCGCCGGGGAGGGTGGGTGAGAGGCGCCTTCACGGGCGCGCGTCGTGCGAGCTCGCCGCGCCCTGTCGAGGTGTACCGGGAGGAGTGGGTGTTCTCGGAAGCTCTCTTCTCCTTGCCTTCCCGGAAGAACCCTCGCTCGACCTCACCTGCCGCGGCGCGAGATCATGCGTCTCTGCAGCCGCCGCAGCGACCGCCGCCGCACCTGCACCCGCCGCCGCCGCCGCACCTGCACCCGCCGCCGCCGCCGCACCTGCACCCGCCGCCGCCGCCGCACCTGCATCCGCCGCAGCGACAGCCGCCGCAGCGACAGCCGCCGCAGCGACAGCCGCCGCACCTGCATCCGGCGCAGGAGGGAAAGCAGGGGAAGCAGGACGGATAACAGGGATAACAGGACGGGAAGCAGGCAAAACAGTTGCGGCTCGCCGGCTCATTTCGTTCTGCTACATCCACCCGTCCAGTCAGATCGTTGATCGCGCTCCGGATCTCGTTTACCGACAGGTCCAGATCCTTCGTGTCGTTCGAGTCGCTCATGGTGGAACCTCCACATGCGTATGTGGTGCGTGTAAAGGCTCTTCGTCAATCGAGGTCCATGCCGGCCAGCGAGGATGCTGGTTCGATTATCCATCGCTCACAGCGTTCCCGGAGATCGTCCTCGGTTGCGCGAAGAGGATAGGCCCGAGCAGGGCCTCCTCGGGCCGAGCAGCTCGGCACGACCTCCCGCGACGAGGGATCAGCTATGCGATGAGGTCCCGGCCAGTTCCGCTTGTCAGAAGTATTGGCAGGGATCACGGCGAGAGAAGAGAGATTTCAACGCAAAGGCGCCAAGGCGCAAGGACGCAAAAAACACAGAGAGAATTCTGGTTTGCGCCTTTGCGCCTATGCGTTGAAATCTCTCGGGATCCCTGGCCAGGCTTGGGGCGCTCGGAGCTAGGCACTAGAGCGACAAACGGGTTGAACCCGTCTGAAACGAGCAGATTTTCGAACCGCCAAGGCGCCAAGGACGCCAAGAAGGAGAAGAAAATATCTTGGCGCCCTTGGCGCCCTTGGCGCCTTGGCGGTTCATCTCTCGTTCCTCAACGTGATCGGTGCTCTAGCGGCCCGTCCGCTCCTCGGCCGGCCCGGGTTGACCTATGCAGAGGAGATAGACGGCGTCCTCCTCGGCCGGCAGCGAGAGGAGCTCCTTCACCTCCTCGTCGTAGAACCCGCCGATGGCCACCGGGCCGAGCCCCATGGCCGTCGCGACGAGGTAGAGGTTCTGACCGAGGTGCCCGGCCTCGATCCAGACGTAGCGGTAGCCGCGCTGGCCGTACTTCCACATCGTGCGGAACGGGATCGCCGTGATGATGACGACGACATTGGTGTTCAGGACCATCTCCTGACCGAGCGCCAGATCGGCGATCTCGGCGTGCGCCGCGCCTTCGCGCCGGAGCTCGAGCTCGTGCGCCCGCGCGTCGTAGTGGTAAAGGCCGTCCGGGACCCCCTCCACCGCCTGCGCCGCGACGTAGATCTCGAGCGGGTACAGGCCGCCGGCCGACGGCGCGGCGCGATCGCAGATCCACTGTCCATCGACCTGCCGCAGGCCGCGGACGCCGTAGCTCGCGTGGAGGAGCCGCCCGAGCGTCGTGAGGGGCATCGGCCTGAGGGCGAACTCGCGGACCGACCGCCGCCGCTCCAGCGCCGCCCCGAGCGGGGCGTCGAGCGCGAAATCGCGCCCGGGCAGCGCCGTGCGCGCCGAGCCGACATAGGTGCGGAAGCGGAGCGGCTGGAGATCCCCGTCGAACGGCGGCTCCAGCGGCCGTGACCTCACGTTGGACGACTGGAGGTGATAGAGCCGCGCGACGTCCGCCTCTTTGCTCCTTGCCATGGTGTCCTCCCTCAGGCCATCGGGTGGGGGTCAGGGTTGATCCCGTGCGGCGCCATCGAGCGGAGGCGCGGGTTGGCGAGCTGCGCGGCGTGCTGGCCGAAATGGATCTGCTGGAAGTCGGGCCCGAGGGCCCGGGCGACGCGGAACGGGGTCGCCGCGAGATCGGGCGACGTCACGTCGACGATCGCGACGCGGAGCCCCGCGGCCTGCACGCGTCGGGTGAGCTCGGACAGCGAGACCTCCTCCGGCTCCTCGAGCTGCGAGGCGGTCACCGTGGCGCCCGCGCGGAGGAAGGTGAAGGCTCCGGCGCGGCTCGGCGGAATATAGTAGACCGCGTGATCCTCGAGCGTGCGCACGTCCTCCGGCCGCTCGGGGATGGCGACCTCCTCGCCGGTCATGAGGCGGAAGACGTAACCGCAGATCTGGCCCTGCTCCAGGATGGCCTTCTTGATCGCCGTGCGCGGGCTCAGGTGGGCGGCGAGCGACACGACGGCGCCGGGCCAGCGCTTGCCGTCGCCGTACCCCACGCACATCACCGTGGGGACCGCGATGCCCGCCTCGAGCAGGTAGAGCTCGATCCGGGCGCCGCGCTCCTCGAGCTGACGCGCGATCTCCTGCACCTCGGGGTCGAGCGCGTCGTCGGGCAGGATCCGCCGCCCTGGCCGGCGGGCGAGCCAGGAGATCATGAACGCGTCGCGCTCGATGAGCTCGAGAGCGGCGCCCATCGACGCGTCCTCGAGCGTCGCGCCGGCGGCCAGGCCGTTCGAGGTCACCTGGCAGAAGTAGGCCTCGGGCGGAGCGCAGTAGCTGTAATAGACCGGGAGCGCCGGGACGTGCACGGGAGAGCCGGTGTCCAGCCAGTACCCGAGGGCCCACTCGATCGGCGTGGCCGGATCGAGCGGCGCATAGGGGAACCCGGGGCGGGAATACTGCGCCTCTTCGTAGAAGCAGAGCCGCTCGGGGGCGATGAAGTCGCCCTTCATCTCGGCGACCGGGGCGCGGAGGAGCTCCTCTTTGTTGAAGAGCCCGGAAGAGTAGCGCTCGACCGCCTCCCCCACCGCCCTGATCAGCGCCTCGACGGCCGTGACGCCCTTTCCGGTGCCGGCCTCCGGCTCCTCGCAGCGGTGCGCGTGCGCCGTGCCGTCGGTGTAGTTGCTGAGGATCGCCGTGGCGGTGATCGGCGACTCCGGGGCGAGCGCCGGGCTCGTCGGGTTCAGCCTGAGGTACTGGACGATGCCCGCCCGCGCGTCGACGACGCCGGCGAGCAGCCGGCGCAGATCCGCGGGGTCGCGCACGCCGGAGAGGCGCACGCTCGAGCCCTTTCGCGCGGCCCCCGCACGCCGGGGGCCGGCAGCGCCGCCGCAGACCCGGCACCACGGCATCTGCAGGACGGCGTGGAGCGACACCTCCGGGTCGACCAGGTTCTGCACCATGAACCGGCCCGCGAGCCGCGACGCGCCCCGGCGGACGAGCAGATCGGCCGCCGCGAGCGCGGCGGCGTGGCCCAGGAACACCGGCATCGGCGCGAGGTAGGTGCGCGTGCGGGGGCCCGGGCGCTCGGCGAGGAGCGACGCCTGCAGCGCGTGATCGGCCTCGGGCTCTAGGCTGGTCGCGAGCCGCCGGAGACGGCAGCAGTCCCAGCACGCGGTCTCTCCGGGCACGACGGCCGGGCCGATCACGGCGTCGAGCCCCTCGAGGTGGGCGCTGAGCGACATGACCGAGGCGCCGTGGGCGAAGCGGGCGACGCTCTGGAGGACCAGGAGCTCGTCGCTCGAGACGCACGCGAGGATCAGGTCCCAGCCGGTGTCCTCCAGGACGAGGGGGCGATCCGCGGCCGCGAGCAGCGTCCCCGACGTGACCGCGCACCGGGGAGCGATCCGCGAGAGCGCGAGGGCGAGCGAGGGCGCCCGCTCTTTCCCGAGATCCGCCTCGGCGAAGGGGCCGAGATCGTCCACCGTGATCTTCCTGTCGTCGAGGACGTGGAGCGCGCCTGCGCCCGCCGACGCGAGCTCGATGGCCGCGACGGCGCCCCACGGCTCCAGTCCAACCACGAGCACGCGCGACCGTGCGAGCGTCTCGCGCGCCTCCTCCGGCGCAGGCGGGGCGGTCCCCTCGAGCGGTGATGCGGCGGTCGATGAAGTGGGCAGTCGGATGGCCACGCGAGAACTCCAGAGAAGTGGCGACGCGGCGAGGGATCGACCCAGCCGCGGTCGGCCGTCGTTGAAGAGGTTCGATGCTGAGCCCGGAGGAGCGATGCTCCGATAACCCGAGGGGAGGACCGCCTTGCGGCGGCCGAGGAGCGAGCTAGCGCAATCGCGGGCGATCCCAGGAAGACGGGAAGATGCTTTGGAGGATGTTCCGTGCTCCTCGGCTTTCTGGGGAGCTCTCGCTCGCTCTCGTCGATCTCGGGGCTATCTGCAGCGGCAGCCGCCGCCGCCGCAGCCGCCGCCGCCGCCGCAGCGACATCCGCCGCCGCCGCCGCAGCGACACCCGCCGCCGCCGCCGCAGCGACACCCGCCGCCGCCGCCGCAGCGACACCCGCCGCCGCCGCCGCAGCGACACCCGCCGCCGCCGCAGCGACACCCGCCGCCGCCGCCGCAGCGACACCCGCCGCCGCCGCAGCGACATCCGCCGCCGCCGCATCCGCCGCCGCCGCATCCGCCGCCGCATCCGCTACAGCTGTAGCTGGCGGGAGTCGGCGTTTCCATTGCATCCAGCCTGCCCGACAAATCGTCGATGGCGTTGCGGATCTCCTTGATCGTTACTTCCAGCGTCTTCGGTGCTTCATCCGTGTTGTTTGAATCGCTCATGGCAGAACCTCCCACGGATGATTGGGGTTCACGAAGGCCCTTTGTCAAAGCGACGCCTCATGATCGAGCAGCGGAATATTTGACGCGATTCCCTGCCATCCAGGGCGGGCAGCGCCGCGGCCCCGCGCGGGGCCTCCAGATCGTCCCGCGGGGCTCTTCGTGCTCGCTCCTATCGCTCGTTCCGGCCATCGTGCTTCTCCCGGCTGGCGCCGAGCCGAACAACCCTGGATAGGCCGGCGCGCTGCGCGTGCGCACCCGTGACGGCGCGAATCGACGCTTCGCTCAGTTGCCTTCTGAGGCCGCCTCCGGTACCCGGCGCGCCTCTCTCTTTGGCGCTCAGCGCCCATCGGCAAAGGAGTGTTATGCGTCGTACTTCGCTCGGTCTTGCGACTGGTTGTCTCGCTTACTGTGCTTTTGCTGCGTCGCTATGGCTTGCGGGCTGCGGCGTCGAGGAGGGCTCCTCGCCCGTCGACCTGCCGAAGGTGGGGTGTGCGGGCTGCACCGTGCTGAAGGGCGGTACGGTGTTCGACGGTACGCGCGCGGGCAGGGGAGCGGTCGTCATCGAGGGCGACCGGGTGCGGCAGGTCGTCTTCGACGAGCGCGAGATCGAGGCCGCGGGCGGCGAGGTGGTGGACGTGACCGGGAAGACCGTCCTCCCCGGGCTCATCGATCTCCACGTGCACTCGCTGAGCGTCGCCGGGCCCTACAGCTACTTCGACGTCGATCTCCACCTCGAGGACCACACGAAGGCGATGCTCCGGGCCGGCGTGACCTCGTACCTCGATCTCGGCTCATCCCAGCACATCATCTTCGAGCAGCGAGCGCGGATCGACGCCGGCGAGATCCTCGCGCCGGAGCTCTTCGCCGCCGGGCCGCTGCTCACGCCGACCGGAGGGCACCCCTGCTATCACGGCAGCCCGCCCGGCGATTTCTGCATCTTCATCGACTCTCCCGACGACGTCGGCGACGCCTTCGAGGAGCTCCTCCCGAGGGCCCCCGACTTCATCAAGATCGTCCTCGAGTCAGGGAGATCGAGGTCGCTCCCGCACCTGACGAGCGCGTCGATGGCGGCCATCGAGGACGCCGCCGAGGCCGCTTCCGTCCGCGTCATCGCTCACGCCGCGGAGAGCGCTGACATCGAGGCGGCGCTCGGCGCGGGCGTGACGCGCTTCGCGCACATCCCGGACCAGGACCGGATCTCGCCCGAGCTCGCGCGGCGGATGGCCGCCGAGGGGGTCGCCGTCGTCCCGACCCTCGCGGTGACGGATGGCCTCTACCGCACGGCGAGCGGCACGCTCAGCGAGCTCGACGACCCGCACATCGGGGACGACGTGCCGGCCGGCGTGATCGCCGCCCTGCGCGATCCGGCGCTGCTCGGAGACATCGCGACCGAGCCGTTCCGGGAGCGCATCAGGCGGTCGCGCGAGAACGCGCTCGCGAACGTCCTGACCTGCTATCAGGCCGGCGTCACCATCGCCGCCGGCTCCGACGCGGGCAACCCGGGCGTCTTCCACGGCCTCGCCCTGCACCGCGAGATCGCGCTCCTCGTCGAGGCCGGGATGCCGCCGCTCGACGCGCTCGTCGCGGGCACACGCGCGGCGGCCGACGTGCTCGGGCGCCCCGATCTCGGGCGGCTCGAGGAGGGGGCGCGCTCGGACGTGCTCGTGGTCGACGGCGATCCGCTCGCGGACATCCACGCGCTCGCGCGGGTGTCGCGCGTCTACAGGGCGGGCGTCCTCCTCGATCGCGACGCGCTCGCGCTGCCCCGCAAGACGAGCCTCGCGCAGAAGCCCACGACCGGCGCCGGCCGCGGCGAGACGTGCCTCGCGGCGTCGGAGTGCGCGCCCGGGCTGTCGTGCGGCCCGGATCAGACCTGCGCGGCGGCCTGCAGCGCCTCCGCGGGCTGCGCTCCGGGCAGCGCGTGTCTGCTCGACGACCGCTCGCCCACCGGAGGATCCTGCGTCCAGGGCGACGGCTGCGACCCGCTCCAGCAGGGCTGCGAGAACGGCGCTGCCTGCATGTTCTGGGGCAACGGCTCCACGTCGTGCTGGTACGCCGGCGCGGGCTCGGACGGGGAGCCGTGCGACGCCGCCGGCCTGTGCGCCGCCGGCAGCGTGTGCGACGGCTCCTCGAACACCTGCAGGGCCCTCTGCGACCCGCGCGAGCCGAGCCGCGCGGCGTGCCCGGGCGGCAAGAAGTGCGTCGACTACTCCGGTTTCGCGGGTCTCCCCGTGGGCGTGTGCGAGTAGGCCCGCGGAGCGGCCACGCCGCCGCTCCTCCCGCGCCGCCGCTCGGCCCCTGACGGGCGCGCGCCGGCGGCGCGATCACCGCGATATGAGCAGCCAGGCGATCACGCTGCCGAGCGTGAAGAACAAGAGGCCCGCGCCGGCGAGCATCGCGCGCGAGGAGCGCCGCCCGATGAAGCTCGCCGCGGCCTTGAGGCTGGTCGGGGCGACGCTGATCGCCTCCTGCCGGCTCATCTTCTGGATGGCGCCGTCGAGGGCCACGAGCGCCGCGCGCGCGTGCGGGTAGCGGTGGTCCGGGTCCTTCGCGAGCAGGCGCATCACCACCGACTCGAGCGCGAACGGGACGACGATGCCGGGGGAGCGCTCCGCGATGGGCGGCGGCGGGGTCCCCCGGTGCTGCGCGAACAGCGCCGACGGCTCGGTCGCCGTGAAGGGGTGCTTGCCCGCGAGCATCTCGTACAGGATGACGCCGAGCGCGTAGAGATCGGCGCGCCGGTCGACCGACCGCATCCCGAGCGCGGCCTCGGGCGCCATGTACGCCACGGTGCCGAGCAGCACCCCGGCGTTGGTGAGCGAGCGGCGCGCGCCGTCGTCGGCGGGCAGCGAGAACTGCTCCATGGGGACCTTGGCGAGGCCGAAGTCGATGAGCTGGACGCGCTCCTCCGGCCCGTCGAGGACCATGATGTTGAGCGGCTTGACGTCCCGGTGCACGATCCCGAAGTCGTGCGCCGCGTTCAGGGCGGTCGCGATCTGGCGCGCGATGTTCGCCGCGCGCAGCGGCGAGATGGGGCCCTGGTCGATGAGCTTCCGCAGCGTGATCCCGCGGATGAACTCCATCACCATGAACCACGCGCCGTCGTCGAGCTGGTTGATCTCGTAGACCGCCGCGACGTTGGGGTGGAAGATGTGGCGGCCGGCGATGGCCTCGCGCTCGAAGCGCTCGATGAGCTCCGGCAGCTCCTCGGCGTCCGGGTGGAGCACCTTGACGGCCACGTCCTCGCCGGTCGCGAGCTTCTTGGCCCGGAAGACGGCGGCGATGCCGCCCATCGCGACGAGCTCCTCGATGCGATACCGGTGGACGAGCGTCCGGCCGATGAGCGACAGGGCTCGCTCGTGCGCCGCGGAGCTCGCCTGTCCCCCCGCGAGGTACACGTTCCCGCTCATGACGCCGCGCCTCCAGGACGGCGCGCCCGCGCGCGCTCCGCGCGGCGACGCGGGGCGCGCGCCGGCGCGCTGAACGCGCACGGCGTTCGGCGGCGGAACGGTTCGTCCACCCTCGCTGGCATCGTACGCTCTGGCACCCGGCGCCCGAGGGTAGCGCCGCTCTGCGCCCCGCGCCATCTCCGCGGTCGCTCCGCGCCGGCGAGCGAACCCCGCCGCGGCGTCGCCCGCTCGGCCGCGTCGAGAAGGGAGAGCGTGCACCACGGGTGAGCTGCGCCCGACATGGGTCGGGCCTGCTCACGGCCCGGGCGCACGACCCCACCCGCGCGCGGGATCGCGGGCGCATTCGACCGGAGAGAGCTCCCATGAGGCGAGGCGGCGGGAGGACCATTGACCTCTTCTTCTACCTTCCCGCTCACGGCCTTCACGGTCCGATCCCTCCATCACCCCGCGCACCCCGCGTGGACCGCTGGCGGATGGTGCGATGGAGTCCGCTCGCTCGCCGCGCTGTCGTGGTCAGTCGTCCGTCTCCCGCGCGCGGGACATTCGCCTCGATCCACGCGAGCCCGCGCGAGCCGGGCCGCCCTGTCCTCGGAGCGGCGACAGCCGCCGAGGAGATGCGACGTCGCGCGTGGAGGTGCGAGCGGTCAGGCGCCCTGGACGCGCTGGATCGCCCCGGCTGCACCGCGGCCGACTCCCCACATCGGCGCCTGCCGTGTGTGGACGAACGCGAGGAGAATGCAAGACGGCACGGGTGCATTCCGCGAACAAGCTCGTGTAGCCTGTATGAGTGGAGGTTTCCATGCAGAGCACATTGTGTCGCACCGTTTTCGTTGCGCTGTCCGTCGGACTCGCCGTGGCTGCCTGTTCCGAGCCCGATGCGGCGAACCTCTTCGCCACCGGCTCCTCCGGAGCGGGAGGTGCGCCAACGTCGTCGGGCGGCGGCGAGGGCGGCGCGACCGGCGGGGGCGGTGCAGCGGGGGGCGTGGGCGAGGCGGGGGCGGGTGGAGGCGGTGGGGGCGGCGGTGAAGGTCCCGTGGTCGTGGAGCCGCCGGTCTGCGGGGACACCTACGTCGACTGCGACGCGGACGACGAGGGTACCTGCGAGGTCAACGTGATGGGCGACGCTCTGCACTGCGGGACGTGCCCGGTCGAGTGCGAGGGCAGCTGCCAGAACGGCAGCTGCGTCGCCACCCGGACCCACGCCGTGGGCCTGCGGGATCCGCTGTTCATCGCCGCCTCCGGCGGCAACCTGTTCTGGACCAACGGCAATGGCCGCTCGGTCATGCAGTGGTCCCGGGAGGGCGACGCCACGATCACCCTGGCCGAGGAGCAGGTGCGGCCGTCGGACATCAAGGCGGACGCGACGCACGTCTTCTGGGCCAACGAGGGGGAGTACGGCGAGAGCACCGGCGAGATCGTGAGGGCGCAGATCGGGGGCGGCGAGGAGCCGGTCGTGCTCGCCGCGGCGCAGGCCGCGCCCTTCGGCGTGGCGCTCGACGACGAGTATGTCTACTGGACGAACCGCGAGCGCAGCGGCGCCGTGATCCGGGCGCGGAAGGACTCGGACGGCAACGGGCCGTTCGTCACGATCTGGAGCCGCGCGGGGACGCCGCACGCCATCGCGGTCGACACGACGCACGTCTACTGGACCGTGCGCTCCCAGGGCGGCCGCGTCATGTCCGCGCCCAAGGGCTCCGACGGCGAGGGCCCGTTCACCACGATCGCGGTCGACCAGGGCGAGGTGCGCGAGATCGCGGTCGACGCGACGCACGTCTACTGGACGACCAGCTCGACCGGCAACGTGATGCGCGCGCCCAAGGACGGCAGCGGGGAGCCCGCGGCGATCGCCACCGGGCTGGGCAACCCGAGGGGCATCGTCGCGGATCGGACGGGCGTCTACTGGACCGACCCGACCTCGCCGAACATCATGAAGATGTGGCCGAACGGGATCCTCGGGGCGTTCGTCGCGGGCGAGCCGTCGCCCTACGGCATCGCGCTCGACGCGGAGCGCGTCTACTGGACCAACGGCCTCGGCACGGACGGCTCCGTCATGAGCGCGCGCAAGTAGCGCGCGCAGCGCAAGCGGACGCAGCACAGACCACGCGCCTCGGCGAGCGCCGCCTCGCCGAGGGCCCGCTCTCCCGCGCGGCCGCCCCCGGGCTCGCCCCGCCGCCTCGACCGGGAGCCGGGGGTGGGCCCGGCGCCCCCGGTCGTCGAAGCGTGCTACAAGCTCGCGCTGTGCTGCTCGAGACGTTTTCCGTCGGTCCGCTGGGGTGCAACTGCTCGATCCTCGTCGACCCGGCCAGCAAGAGCGCGGTGGTCATCGACCCCGGCGGCGATTTCGATCAGATCCGCGGGCGCCTCGAGAAGGCAGGCGCGAAGGTCGCGGCGATCGTGCACACGCACACGCATATCGATCACGTCGGCGCCACGGCGCCGCTCCAGCGCTGGTCGGGCGCCGCGGCGCGCATCCACGAGGGCGATCGTTTCCTTTACGACATGCTCCCCATCCAGGCGGCGATGCTCGGCATCCCGCTGCCGGAGGCGTGCGAGATGGACGGCGACCTCGACGACGGCGCCGTCGTGAAGGCGGGCGGGCTCGACGTCCACGTGCTGCACACGCCCGGGCACACGCCCGGCAGCGTGTCGTTCCTGGTCGAGGCGACGACGGGCGCCGTGGCGTTCACCGGGGACACCCTGTTCCGCCGCAGCATCGGCAGGACCGATCTGTGGGGCGGCGACGCGCAGGCGATCTTCACATCCATCCGCCGCAAGCTGCTCACGCTCGACCCGTCGACCCGGGTCGTGACCGGACACGGCCCTTCCACGACCATCGGTGAGGAGCGCGACAGAAACCCATTTCTCAAGGGCTGACGCGCCCGCGGCTTCTCGTGCGCTGAGCGGCCGGCGGGGCGGGCTCGGGCGCCGCTCGTCCGCCCGAGCGCGTCAGCGCGCGCGCCATCGCGCCCGACTGCGCCCGACTGCGCCCGATCGCTCGTTTCTGCCGCGAAAAAGTCCTTGCATCTCGCCGGGATTCTTCCGAAAAATGCCACACGACGGCGACTGTAACGGCTCACCTGACCCGGGCCGACCGCTGTCCGTCGCGGAAGTTGAGCCCCGATGAGCACCGAAAGCGCGCCCGCCACGAAGCTTGATCTGGAGATCCTCCCCACGCCGCATCCTCTCGACGACGCGGAGCGCGCGGCGCGGATACAGAACCCCGGCTTCGGGCGTCTGTTCACGGAGCACATGGTCGTGATCCCGTACGCTGCGGGCAGGGGTTGGCTCAGGGGGCAGCTCAAACCTTACGCGCCGCTCACGCTTGATCCTGCGGCGTCGGTGTTGCACTACGGTCAGGCGATCTTCGAGGGGTTCAAGGCTTACCGCCAGCCGGACGGGAGCATCAAGACGTTCCGGCCGGAGGCGAACGCGCACCGCTTCAACAGCTCTGCGCGGCGGCTCGCGATGCCGGAGATGCCGGTCGAGCTGTTCGTGAGCGCGGTGGACGCCCTGATCCGCCAGGATCGCGCGTGGGTGCCCACGCCGGTCGGCGAGAGCCTCTATGTCCGCCCGTTGATGTTCGCGACCGAGGCGGCGCTCGGGGTGAAGGCCGCGAGCACCTACGATTTCCTGGTGATCGCGTCCCCGGCCGGCGCGTATTTCCCTCAGGGCGTGAAGCCGGTGACGGTCTGGATCTCGGAGGATTTCGTCAGGGCGGCGCCGGGCGGCACGGGCGCGGCGAAGTTCGCCGGCAACTACGCGGCGAGCCTGCTCGCGCAGATGAACGCGGCGGCCGAGGGGTGCGCGCAGGTGGTGTGGCTCGACGCGGTGGAGCGCCGTTATGTCGAGGAGATGGGCGGGATGAACATCTTCTTCGTTTACGAGGAGGGCGGGCGTCCGGTCCTCGTGACGCCGGAGCTGACAGGCACGCTCCTCCCGGGCATCACCCGCGACAGCATCCTCCAGCTCGCCAAGGATTTCGGTTATCGCGCGGAGGAGCGCAAGGTCACCTTCGACGAGTGGCGCGCGGCGGTGAGCGAGGGGCGCATGACCGAGGCGTTCGCGTGCGGCACGGCCGCGGTGATCACGCCCATCGGCGCGGTGAAGTCCCGCGAGGGCACCTTCACCATCCACAACAACGAGACGGGCCCGGTGGCCGCGCGCTTCCGCGAGGAGCTGCTCAACATCCAGCACGGCCTCACGTCCGACCGCCACGGCTGGATGCACACCGTGGCCTGACGCGGCCCCCCCAACAGAACAGCGCCGGCGGGAGGGTCCGCGCTCGCCGGCGTGGCGCGGGCGGGCGCGCCCAGCACCGACCGAGGTGCCATAAGCTCCCAGCGGGCGCGGCGCCCCAGGCGCGCCTTGTGTGGCGCGCACCATAACGTCTCAGTCATCAAGGCCCGAAGGGAGACATGCCGGGCGGTGTTCCATGCGCAAGCCCCCCCGTCCCAGTCTTGCCGGATGGCCAGCGCCCGCCCGCGCCACGCCGGCGAGCGCGGACCCTCCCGCCGGCGCCCGCCGCGCGCTCGCGTGGAGGAGAAGGTCAGTCGGCCGCGGGAGAACGCTTGGACTTCGTGGTCACGCCGTACTCGTGGAGACGGTACTGGATGGTGCGAATGCTGATGTCCAGGAGCTCGGCGGCGCGCGTCGTGGAGCCGTTCGTGGCCTCCAGCGTCGACAGGATGGCGTAGCGCTCGATCTCCGCCATCGTCGCGCCAGGGATGCGCAGGGCGCCCTTGGCCACCGGCGCGACGTCGATGGGGAGGTGCTCCTCGTCGATGAGCGTGTCCTCGCAGAGCACGACCGCGCGCTCGATGGCGTTCTCGAGCTCCCGAACGTTCCCGGGCCAGCGGTGCGCGACGATCTTCCCGCGCGCTCGGTCGGTGAAGCCCTCGATTTTACGGCGGTTCTCGGCGGCGAAGCGGCGGAGGAAATGATTGGCCAGGAGCAGGACGTCGGTGTCGCGGACGCGCAGCGGCGGCATGTCGATGTGGACGACGTTGAGGCGGTAGTAGAGATCCTCGCGGAAGCGGCCCTCCTGCACGGCGGCGGCGAGATCGCGGTTCGTCGCGGCGATGAGGCGCACGTCGATCGAGACCGTGTCGTTGCCGCCGACCCGCTCGAACGCCCGCTCCTGGAGCACGCGGAGCAGCTTCACCTGCGTCGACGGGGCGATCTCGCCGACCTCGTCGAGGAACAACGTGCCGCCGTGCGCCTGCTCGAAGCGGCCGATGCGGCGGCGGTCGGCGCCCGTGAACGCGCCGCGCTCGTGGCCGAACAGCTCGCTCTCGAGGAGGGACTCCGCCAGCGCCGCGCAGTGCAGCGAGACGAAGGGCCCCTTCGCGCGCGAGCCCTTCGCGTGGATCGCGCGCGCCAGCTCCCCCTTGCCCGTGCCGCTCTCGCCCGTGATGAGCACCGTCGCCCGGGCGCCCGCCACCTGCCGCGCCATCCGGTAGACCTTCTGCATCGCCGGGCTCGCCCCGATGAGGCCCTCCACGCCCTCACCCTCGCGCTCCCGCAGCTGCCGGCGGAGGTTCTCCGCCTCGACCCGGAGCGCGCTCCGCTCCTGGGCGCGCTCGATCGCGAGCAGCAGCGCGTCGAAGTCGACCGGCTTCGTCAGGTAATCCTCGGCGCCTGCGCGCATCGCCTGCACCGCCGAGGACACGTCGCCGAACGCGGTGACGACGATCACCGGGACGTCCGGGTCCTGCTCGCGCAGCTTGCCGAGCAGCGCGACTCCATCCATCCGGGGCATCTTCAGATCGGTGACGACGACGGCCGGAGGCCGCTCCGCCGCGACCTCGAGCGCCTCGACCCCGTCGGCCGCCGCGTCGACGAGATAACCCTCCTGCCGCAAGAGCTTCTCCAGCCCGGAGCGCGCGCTCGCCTCGTCGTCCACGACGAGCACCCTCGCGCCCTGTTTCTTCTCCGCGTTCATGCCGTTCCTTCCGAGGTCCACCCCAGGGTATCGCGTCTCCTGGAGCGCTGGAAGGAGGTCGTCTCAGCGGCTCTCGGTCGACGTTCAAAAGCGGCTGAGCGACATGCTTTATCCTCCGCGCGATCCTCTGCTTGTCCGACGGACGTCTTCTGCTCGTCCAACGTCGTTCCTCGCTCTCTGCCTCTCCGCACGTCCTGCGCCACCCGGCCGCGCCCGGCGCCGCGGCCGGGCTGGGCGGCGCCCCTTCGCAAGGGCTGCGCACGCGCGCAAGCCGTTCGCCGCGAGGGGCGCGCGCGCCGGCTCAGGCTGCCAGGCGCCGGACGGGCCCGCGGCCTGCGCCGGGGGGAAGGCCCGATCCGCCGGGCTCGACGGACTGCCGGCGATCAGCCGGCGAGGCGGATCGGGAGCGTCACGCGGAAGAGCGTCTTGCCCGGGCGGCTCTGGAACTCGATGGTGCCCTCGTGGTCGGTGACGATGCGGTGCGCGATCGCGAGGCCGAGCCCGGTGCCGTTCGGCTTGGTCGAGTAGAACGGATCGAAGATCGGCGCGTCCGGGCTCGTGATCCCGGGCCCGTCGTCCTCCACGTCGACGACGGCGTGGCGCGGCTTCCGCCGGACCCGGAGGACGACCGTGCCGCCGGTCGCCGCCTCGACCGCGTTGCGCAGGAGGTTCAGGAGGACCTGCTCCATCTTCGCGGGATCGAGGTCGAGCACGAGGTCGGCCGAGGGCAGATCGACCTTCACCTCGACCGCGGCGCCGCCGTCCGACGACGCGATGCGCGCCGCCCGCTCGCAGATCGCGACGAGGGACGCCTGCTCCAAAAGCAGCGGCTTCGGCCGGGCGAAATCCAGGAACTCGCTCACCAGCGCCGACAGGCGGCGGATCTCCTCGCGGACGACCTGGATCGCCTCGAGCGTGTCCGGGTCCCTCATGCCGGCGCGCGCGAGCCCCCGCTCGAGGAACGTCACGTGGAGCTGCGCGCCGTTGAGCGGGTTCCTGATCTCGTGCGCCAGGCCGGCCGCGAGCGTCCCCACCGCGGCGAGCTTCTCGCTCTGGCGCACGCGCGCCGCGAGCGCGTTCTCGTCGGTCGTGTCCTGCCCGATCGCGAACAGGACGACCTCGTCGTCCGCCGCGGAGGGCGCGTACGCGAGCTGCCACCGCACGTCGCGGATCTTGCCCGCGCGCGTGCGGAGGCTGCTCTCCAGCACGTCCGCGCCGGCGCGGCGGCCCGCCGCGATCTCCTCGACCAGGGCGCCGTGATCCGCGCGCACCTCCTCGGGGAGCAGCGCCTCGACGAACCGCGCCCCGAGCACCTCCTCCCGCCCGAGCCCCGTGATCCGCTCGGCCTCCCGGTTGAAGAGCCGCACCACCGCGTGTGCGTCGAGGCCCACGACGAGGACCCTGGCGAGCTCGACCGCGCTCTTGTACCGGTGCTCCGTGCGCGCCAGCGTGCGCCCCACCTGCTCCCGGTCGAGGCGCTCGGCGCGCTGCGCCCGCGCCAGGAAATCGTCGCGGTACGTCTCCAGCATGATCGCGAGCTCGAGGTCGAGGATCTTGCCGAGCGCCGCCCGGACCGGGATGTCCTCGGCGCCGAGCGCGCTCGAGGCGATCTCGTCGAGCGCGCGGCGGATGAGCGCCATCGCCGTGAACATGTACCGCTGCGGCAGCCCGACGCGCACGTGGATGCGCCCGATCTTGGCGGTCTCCTCGAAATACGCCGCGTCGTAAGGGCCGATGCAGACCCGCGTCATCCAGCGGACGAGCGACGCCTTGAGCCGCTCCACCTGCTCTTCCCCGGTGAAGACCGCGTGGGCGTCCTCGTGCTCGCGGATGCGGTCGTAGAACTCGTCCGCGATGCGCGCGAAGTGGGGCGCCGCGTGCGCGCGGAGCGCGGCGAGCCGGCGCGCGTCCTCCTCGCCGAAGCGGACGTACCGCTTGATCTCCTCGAAGAGGGTCTCGCGGCCGGGCTCCGCGCCGGAGCCTGTCACGCGCCGGCCTCCGCGGCGGCAGACCAGGCCCTCGCCATGTCCACGATCACCCGGAGCGCCGCCTCGTCCTCGCCGCCGCGCGCCACGACCTCCGGCGAGGCCGGCGCCTCGTACTCGAGGTCCGCGCCCGGCAGCGCGCCGACGTCCCCGGCCCCGGAAGCCCGGTACAGCCCCTTGGCGTCGCGCGCGCGGCAGGTCGCGGGCGCGACGTCCACGAACACCTCGACGAGCCGCGGCGCGAGCGCGCGGGCGCGCTCCCGGTAGGCGCGGCGGTGCGCCGTCGCCGCCACGATCACGATCATGCCTTGCCGCGCGAGCAGCGCCGCGAGGCGCGCGAGGGTCTCGTAGAACGCGCCGCGGCCCTCCGGGTCGTAGCCGGGGCTCGGCACGAGCGCGCCCCGGACCTCGTCGCCGTCGAGCACGCAGCTCGCCCGGCCCTCGCCGACGAGCGCGCGGCGCGCGCGCTCGGCCAGGGTGGACTTGCCCGACGACGGCAGCCCCGTGATCCAGACGACCGCGCCCGTCACGCGAAGATCCTCTCGGCGTCGTCCGGATCGAAGCGCTCCCGGTCGAGGGCGCGCTCCACGAAGGTGAGCAGCGCGTCCCGCGCCGGCGGCGCCACCGCGGGGTACCAGCGGGGGTTCGCCAGCACGAGCGCGCGCCACGCCAGGAACGGCGCCGCCGCCTCGAGCAGGCCCGCGGACCCGCTCCAGCCGAGGTAGGTCCGCCAGAACCGCCGCCACAACGCGCGGAGGCCCCCCTGCCACGCGCCGGGCGCGTCCAGGGCGAAGAAGACGTAGTTGATCGCGAGGCAGGTGACGTCGTCCGCGGGATCGCCCTGCGACCCGCGGCTCGTGTCGAGCAGCGCGATCCGCGACGCCTCGTCGAAGACGATGTTGAACGGGTGGAAGTCGCCGTGGGTGCGCGCGAGCCGCTGGCTCCGGCCGCGCAGCGCCCACCGCCACGCCACGCAGCGCCGCTCGATGGCCTGGAGCCGCTCGGGCGGCGCGCCGGGCACGTCGTCAGGATAGCCGTCGATGATCCCGAAGATGCCCTCGCCGTGGCCGACGAGATCGCGCACCGCCCGGCGGTAGCTGCCCGGCTGCGCGCCGGGCGCCCCGTGGAGCGCGATCAGGTACCTGGCGAGCGCCTCGCAGCGCGCGAGGTCCTCCGGCCCGGCGCGCCGCTCCTTCGCGATGCGGCGCAGGTCCGTCGCGTAGACGCGACCCTCCGCGTACGTGGTCAGCAGGTAGAACTCACCCGCCTCTCGCAGGGACAGGAAGTGGCGGTCGCGGGTCAACGCGCCGACGTCCACGACCTGGACGTGCGCCGGGATCGACCCGAAGGTGTCGAACGCGAGCAGCATATCCCCCGCGCGATCCGACCGCCGGTCGTGGCCGAACTCGTTCGCCGTCGACGTGTGCAGGACGAGCCTCCGCTGCGCGCCGTCCGGCCCGGCCACCGTGATCCGGAGGGGGACGCCGTACCCTGCGGCCTTCTCCGTCAGGTCGTGGCTCGCGCCGCTGCTGCCGTCCGGCCCCATGGCCGTCACCTCGACGACCCTCGCCTCGGGCATCACCGCCTCGACGAGCTGGCGGACCGAGCTCGCGGGCTCCGACACGGGAGAGACTGCTGGTGCGCGCATGGTCACCTCGGGCACAGGAGCAGGCCTACACCAAGCAGGCCGCGCCCGGGGGACATTGAAGCAGGCGATATGCCAGGGCGGCGCCGCGGAGACCGCTGCACCTGCGCCGGGCGCGCCCTCGCAGGGATTGCGCTGCCGCGCGCGGCGTGCGCCGTCACGCGGCGCAGCTCGGACCGCGGGCGACCTCGTTCGTCACGGGCGAGGTCGCCCGGAGGTGCCGGCGCCTACTTCGCCGCCGGCCACTGCTCCTTGGGGACGTCCTTGTAGACCTCCTCCACCTTGTGGAACCCGTCGGCGATCACCGTGGACGCGAGGTTGTCCTTGTCCACGGCGATCGGCGCGATGAGCACGCTCGGCACGTCCTTCTTCCCGTTGTTGACCGTCTGCGTCTTCTCGCCGACGGGCTCCTTCTTCGCCAGCTTGATGGCGAGCTCGGCGGCCTTGTCGGCGAGCAGCTTGATCGGCTTGTAGACCGTCATGCCCTGGGTGCCGGCCGCGATCCGCTGGCAGGCGGCGAGCTCGGCGTCCTGCCCCGACACGCCGACCTTGCCGGCGAGCTTCTGCTCGCCGAGCGCCTGGACGGCCGCGCCCGCGAGCCCGTCGTTCGACGCGACGACCGCGGTCACGTTGTTGTTGTTCTTGGTGAGCGCGTTCTCGGTGATCTTGAGCCCCTCGACCGGCTGCCAGTCCTTGGCCCACTGGTCCGCCACCACCTTGATGTCGCCCTTGTCCACGAGCGGCTTCAGGATGTTCATCTGCCCCTCGCGGAAGAGCTTCGCGTTGTTGTCGGTGGGGGAGCCGCCGATGAGCACGTAGCTCCCCGTCGGGTGCTTCTTCACGAGGTACTCGGCCTGGAGCTCGCCCACGCGGACGTTGTCGAAGGACACGTAGAGGTCGACGTCCGAGTCGAGGATCAGCCGGTCGTAGGCGATGACGGGCACGTTCTGCTTGTGCGCCGACTCGACGATGGTGGCCGTGGTCTTGGCGTTGTGGGGCACGACCACGAGGACGTCGACGCCCTGCGTGAGCAGGTTCTCGGCCTGCGAGTTCTGCAGGGCGTCGTCGCTGTTCGCGGACTGCACGAGCACCGTGGCCCCGAGCGACTCGGCCTTCGCCTTGAACAGGTCGCGGTCGCGCTGCCACCGCTCTTCCTTGAGGGTGTCCATCGAGAAGCCGATGGTGATCTTCTTCTTGTCGCCGGGCTTCGCGTCGGCGGGCTTCGCGTCCGCGCCCTTCGCGGCTTTGTCCTCGGTCTTGCCCGCGGTCGCATCGCCCTCGGACGGCTTCGAGCAGCCGGCCGAGATCGCGAGCGAGAAGAGCGCCATGAGAAAGGCAGAACGACGAATCAAGGTGACCTCCAGGTCTTTGAAAGATGGTGGGGCTAGGGTGATTGGACCGCCGGGGATGTCCTCACGGGGTCGTGTTGATCTGGTCTGCGTACTGCATGATGAGGTTCAGCGTGTCCGTGTCGCTGTCATACACCGAGTACCACCCCTGGATCTCGTGGGGCGGATCGCCGATGTAGTCGTCGCCGAAGCGCCAGAACGCGTTCGGGTTGCCCGCCGGCCTCCCGGTGCCGCCCCAGGCCCAGAAGTTGACACCGGCGAGCTCGGGGTTCGCGGCGACGGCCGCGAAGACGGTCGCATAGTACTTGTTCCGCTTCTCGACGGTCGAATTTACGGGCTGCGCCTTGTCGTCGCGCGCGAGCCCGAACTCCTCGGGCACGGCCGGCTTGTCGAGCGCCTTGGCGTGGGCGAGCTGGGTCTCGATGAACTCGTTGCTCTCGACGATGGCGGCGTCCAGCCCGGTCGGCTCGCCGCTGTCGATCGGCTCCGACGGGTCGTACCACGACCAGTTCTCGGGCCAGATGTGGAACGTCAGGTAGTCGATCTCGGGCACGTCGTGGAAGGCGCGGAAGTCGCTGTTGGCGTAGGCGCCCCACATGTAGAGCTCGCCCTCCGAGCCGATGGAGACCAGGTGGTTCGGGTCGATGTCCTTGATGAACCTCGCGGTCCGCTGGACCCACAGCTTGAAGAGCGCGCTCCAGCCCTGGAAGGACCGGGGCTCGTTCGCGAGCTGCCACGCCATGATGCCCGGGTGGTCCTTGAGCGCCGCGATCAGGGGCTCGGCGCGGCTGAAGAAGAACTCCTGCGCCTTCGTGTTGCACAGGAACAGGGCCGAGATGTCCTGCTGATCGTCCCACGCCGGGCCCGCCGGCGTGATGGTGTTCGGGTGGGGGATCTCGAAGGTGTCGCCGCGCGGCACGATCTGGCAGTCCTCGCCCGTGCCGGGCTGGAACCGGGTCGACGCGGAGAACGGCACGTGGTGGCCGGCCGCGAGCAGCGGCTCGCCCGAGGTCGGGTCGGTCAGGCCGACCTGGTACTGCTCGTAGCTCTTGCCGCACGTGGTCTCGGGCTGCTCGTGAGCCCACTTGATGTACTGCGGCATCCCGCCCGACCAGTGGTACCAGTCGTTGAGGGTCATCACCGCCTTCATCCCGCGGCTGTGGACCTCGTCGAGCACCGTCTTCAGGTGGCTCACGTACTCGTCCAGCCTGTCGTCGGCGCACGGCGCGTCGGACGACGCGGGCGTGATCCGCTGCGGGCCGAACTCCGTGTTGTTCTTCTGCGCATCGGGGATGTCGCCCTCGCTCAGCGCCATGATCCGGAGGTTCAGCACCCCCTGGGCCGCCAGGATGTCGAGCTCCGAGCGCAGGCGCTCGAGGCTGATGTAAGGTGCGGCCCAGAAGTTCGTGCCCATGTACCTGTACGTCTTCCCGTCGAGCGTGAACTTACTCCCGTCGACGCGGACGTAGCACTTTTCGGCATTCGCGGCGCAGTCGAGGGCCGCGCCGCCGCCGCCCGCGCCGGTTCCGTCCCCGCCGCCGCCGCCTGCTGCGCCGCTGCCGTCGGTGCCGGTGCCGCCGGTCCCGGTGGCGCCAGCGCCGCCGGCGCCGCCGGTGCCGCCGGTGCCTCCCGAGGGCGCGGGGTCATTGGTGTCCGAGGAGCACGCGGCGAGCGAGAGCAAACCCAGGGCGAGCAACAAGGTATTTTTCATGATCGTTCCCTCTACGTAAGTGGAGTGTCGTTCCTCAGGAGCGACGGCGCGGAGCCTTCGCGGTGGCCAGGGGTCCTGGCCGCCGGAGATGTCCGGGGGTCATCGTCTCCTGCGCTTTCTGCGCTTTCTGCGCTGGTGCAATTCTCCGTCCGTGCGGTCGCCGTCCTGTGGACGCGCGTCGCGGCGGCTCGTCGCGAAGGCTCATCGGATCGAGCTGCGCTGCGATTGACCCGGGCGCATGCAGACCACTTAATCGGTTCAGCGTCAACGGGGAAGGACGCCGTGGGTGCCACTCGGAACGACGTGGTGGCGCCGTCGGCTCGCGAGGTCGCAGCGGTGTGGCGCTGCGGCGGCATCGGCTTGGAGGGTCGCAGCGGTATGGCGCTGCGGCGGGGCGGCCGGCTCGGGGGGCCTCCGCGGCGGCCGTCGAGGCGAACCGCTCGGTCGAGCCCATGCAAGGCATCTCCCGGGCGCCCCCGCGGCGTTCAGGGTAGGATGGGCCGCGGGCCGGTCCGCTGCGCGGCGGCCCGGGGAGGCGGGGCGTGACGCCGAACTTGATCCTGCTCGCGGTGCCGGCTTTCTTCGTGTTCATCGGCGTCGAGCTCTGGCTCAGCCGCCGCCGCGGGCGCCGCGACTACCGCTTCTCCGACGCGATCGCGAACCTTTCGTGTGGGGTCGGGCAGCAGGCCATCGTTGCCCTGGTGAGCGCCGGCGTGTTCGTGTACGTGCTCCTCTTCGAGCGCGCCGCGCTCGTCCGGCTCTCGCCGAGCTCCCCTGCGGTCTGGCTCGCCTGCTTCGCGGCGGTCGACTTCTGTTATTACTGGGCCCACCGCGCGAGCCATGAGGTCGGCTTTCTGTGGGCGGCCCACGAGGTCCACCACCAGAGCGAGGACTACAACCTCTCGGTCGCGCTGCGCCAGAGCTGGCTTCAGCGCGCCTTTTTCTGGCCGTTCTACTGGCCTCTCGCCCTGCTCGGCTTCCCGCCGGTCGTGCTCCTCACGACGTATTCGCTGAACACCCTGTATCAGTTCTGGATCCACACGCGGCTCGTGGGCCGCCTCGGCGTGCTGGAGCGGGTGCTCAACACGCCCTCGCATCACCGCGTGCACCACGGCGTGGACGCGGAGTATCTCGACAAGAACTACGGCGGCGTCCTCATCGTGTGGGACCGGCTGTTCGGCTCGTTCCGGCAGGAGGAGGCGCCGCCGCGTTACGGCGTCGTCAAGCCGCTCCGCAGCTTCAACGCGGTGCGCGCCAACCTCGATCCGTGGCGCAGGCTCTGGCGCATGGCGGCCGCGGAGCCGCGCCTCCGGGGCAAGCTGCTCGTCTATCTGCGGCCGCCGGGCTTCCGGTCCGAGGCGTCTCCGCCCGAGCCGGGCCCGCTGCGCACCGACCCGGGCTACGTGGTCTATGGCCCGGAGCGGCCGCTCGGGTCGCGCGCTGGCGCGGCGGCGCTCTTCCTGGCGGCGCTGATCGGCGCGCTCGTGCTGCTCCATCACGCGCCGGAGCTAACCCCTCTCCCGCTCTGGGCGGGCGCGGTCGCGATCGTCGCGGCGCTCACCGCGGCCGGCGCGCTGCTCGACGGCCGGACCGCGCCGGCGCCGGCGCCCGGGCTGGCGCTGGCGAGGGGCGAAGCGCCCGCCGCGCCGTTGGATCGTGCGTTGTGAGGTCGAGGGCGCGCGGCTGTCCTATGCGGCGCTCGGATCCGGCTGCATGAGCCCGAAGACGTTGCCTTCCGTATCGTGGCAATAGGCGAGCCAGCCGACGCCGGGGATCGCCATCTTGGGGACGACGTTCTTGCCGTCCGCGGTGGCGACCTTCTTCAGGTAAAGGTCGATGTCGTCCACCTCGATGGTGCAAGGATAGGCGTTCACGGGCTGCCCCTCGGGAGGCCGCGGTCCGCGGCGCGGCATCAGCCCGCCGTCGATCCCGGAGCTCGCCGCGTCGCCGGTCTGGATGCTCCAGTAGTCGATCTGGCCGAAGCGCTCGAACTGCCAGCCGAAGACCTCGGCGTAGAAGCGCATGGCGCGCTGGGGATCGTCGGCGTGGACCTCGAAGTGGATGACGCGCGGCATGGTGTTCTCCTCGTGGCAGGCTGGGGTGGGACTCAGTCGCCGCGCCAGGTGCGGCGCGGCGGGATGGTACACGAGGCGCGCCTGGATATACTCGCCGCGTGACGACGCGACGCAGGCCGAACAGGTCGCCGCCGGCGCCCTCGCCGGGGGCAGATAGCGGGGGTGTCTCCCGGCTCGTGCTATGGGGTGCAATGTTGCCAAGGGTGACAAGTGGCCGAAAGAGGGGTATGTGGCCCCCGACGAGGGCGAACCGAGTAGCCGTTTCGTGTTCGCGAGGAACGGTGCGATCAGGAGCCGTAAGGGTGATGAGCAGGCGCAGCGCACGGTCGAGGACCTCGATCTGAACCGGCACTGGCTGGCCCGGCACCGGGGAATGGTGATCGAGAGACACCTGAAGCTCGTAGTCAATCTGATAGGCCGTCCCGGCTTTCCGCTGGACGATCTGCTGCTCGACGGCCCCGACGAGTTCTCCGCGGCGATCAACCAGAACGTGCGGCGCGCCTGGGCGAAGGCGAGGCCGAAGAAGACGTCTTCGCGTGTGCGGCCTCGTAACGTGAAATGAGCGCTTCGTATTTGATTCGGAGCCGGGGGATTTTCTCGCTATTCGCGATGACTCGCAGGATTCGGATGACGCTTGGATCGGCCGAGGGCATGGCGTCGAGGTATGCGGAGAACGCCGTTTCGGATTCGTCGAGTAGCCAGTGAGCGAAAACTACTGCACACTCTGCGAGGGTGTACGACTGGGCGATCATCTCGCCCGAATCCGCGAACGGTCGTTTGGTTCGGCTCGGGTCCTTCAAGAATCTTAGTACCTGCCTGGTAGCCGGCTCATACCTGATCTCCGAAAGCACCATGATGATCGAGGCCTTACCTTCGGTGCTCGCAGTGTCGAGCGCGCGAAGGAGCACCGGCCCAGCCAGCTCGCCAAGGCCGACCAGCGTCTCGAACTCTTTGGGACTCTCTGGTGGAACCAGCCTCGCCACCCTGTTCTCGATCTCTCTCCGCAGCGGCTTCCGTACTTCGACGGCCGTCTCGGTACACTGCGCGGCGAGCATCGTGCCCGCGTCGACCGACTCGCCGTCCTTCGTGAGCAGCCCCCGGATGATCTTCTCCGCATGCGCGCCGGGGAACCCGGCCGCCAGGACGATGACCTCGTGCCACCATCTATCCTTGTATTTGCGCAGTAGCTGGTCGTGCGCGTGTAGATTCACCAGCTCCATCGCTGCGAGATACTCCTGGAACGTCAGATGTGAGAACGCGAAGGCGCCCGCTGTTCGCTCCACGAGCACGCCGTTGCGGTCGCGGATCTCCGCCACTATCGCCGACGCGTCCTCCTCAGGAAAGCCTAAGTCGGGCAGGTGCGCTGCCAGGCGCTTCACGACCTCCTCTGCTGGAAGCTCCGCCACGCGCGCCTCGTGCATCGACAGAGCGAGACGGGCGAGCAGAGCGCGCTTGGCATGCGCGTCGAGCTTGCCGATGGCCGTGCCCTCCGGGAACTTCGCCCGGTCCCACTCGTAGAGCAGGACGTTGGTGATCGCCTCGTAAAGGGCGACCCGGCGCTCCGGGATCCGCTGCCCCAAGAAGCGGTGGACGACGCAGATCACGGAGCAGAGGAGCGTCGTCTGCGCGAGCTTCTCGATGGCCCGGCTCGCCCTCACTCGCTCCTTCAGATCGTCAGCGGCCGCCCTCGCGTCCACCTCGGCTTGTCTATGAGGCTTGTTGAGGCTGAGCTCGGCGGCGAGGCACCATCGGTCGATGAAGACGCCGACCTCGTCGCGCGTCATCGGCACGAGCCGCGCACGCGTGAAGCCTCCGGGCGTTATCTCGTCCTTGCCCGGAGTGCCGACTGGCCTGGTCGTGACGACCACATGGTTGCCCGGATGCGCGTCGGCCGTTTCCATCACCGCCGGGAGCACCTTTCCCCCCACGTCCGTCCGTGCCTCATCCAATCCGTCGACGAGGAGCAACGCGCGACCGTGCCGGAGGGCTGCTTCCACGAACCAGCGCTCCGTGCCGGCGGCATGCGCGATCGCCTCCGGGGTAGCGGCCGCGTCCTGAAGCGACCTCACCGGCACCACGAAGGGAATCAGCGCCGGATGTGTTCTTGCTGCGGGCACGGGCAGCTCGCCCCGGGCGGCACGCGTGGCCAGGTACGCGACGAGCGTCGACTTGCCGCTGCCCGGTTCGCCGACCAGCAGGAGCCGTGGGTGCGCCTTCAGCGCGTCCGTTGCGAGCACCCGTGGCCGCTCTTGCGCACGCAGCTGCGCCAGCGCACGCAGCATCGTCGCTAGGTCCTTGTGCTTGGCCGTCCGCGCTCCGGCCTTCGGCTTGCCGCCAGCCATCTTCGTGGAAGTCGACGCGGACCGCGGCTCCGACAAAACCTCAACATGCAGCGGCACATAGGCGATCTCGAGATCCTGCCGGACGCGCGCGCTGAGCTGCAGCCCGCGGATCTCGATCTGCCCATACCTCGCCTCGACCTCGCGCCGGTAAACGCGCTCCGCCGCCGCGAAGCGCGCCTCCTCGTCCCCTCGCGCCGCCGCGTCGAGCACCGCGCGTTCTTCCACGCACCGGATCTCGAACGCATCCGCCTCCGCAAACGCGTCCTCGAACCCCTTCTGCGCCCAGCGCTCCACCAGCGTGCGCAACTCCCCGCGCAGGGTCTCCGGCACCGGATAATCCCCACGCGCCGCGAGTGCATCCAGGAGCCGCCGCTTCGCCCGTTCCCGCCGGTTCTTGCGCACGATCTCCGGCAGCGCGCCGCCCGCCTGCGGGCTTTCCCCAACCGCGGTGAAAATTCCGTCGAGCAGCGCCCCCGGCGACTCCACCGCCGCGGCGGGCTCCGCCCCGGACCGGCCCTTCGCCCGGGCGGCCTTGCCTTTCCCCGCCCTGGCCTTCGCCTCTCGTACAGCCGCCACCACGCGCCCGCATCCTAGAGAGCGCCCTCCTCACCGTCCAGCCACCGAGCGCCCACCTTGCGCTCACCGCGCTCGCACCCTGCGCTCACCGCGCTCTCACCGCGCACTCACCGCCCTCCCACCCGCCCGGAACGGCCGCCTCCCCCGCCGCACGTCCCATCAGCCCCCGGCTCATGGCATCCTGCCCCCCCACGAGCCGCCATGCACTTCGTCACGTACGCCCCGCCTCCCCCCCTCGGCCGCTTCGTCTCGCTGCTCTGGTACTACGCCGCCCCCGAGCTCCCGGACCTGCTCGAGCGCGTGCTCCCCACCGGCTCGATGAGCCTGCTCATCAACCTCGCCGAGGACGAGCTGCGCTCGTACGACGGCGACGACCCCGCGCGCTGCCGCCGCCTGGGCGGCGTCGCCGTCTGCGGCGCTCACGCCGAGCACTTCACGATCGACACGGCCGAGCAGCGGCTCATCGTCGGCGCCGAGTTCGCGCCGGGCGGCGCCTTCGTGTTCTTCGGCCCCGAGACCGAGGCGCTCGGCGGCGAGCACGTCTCGCTCGACGCGCTCTGGGGCCGCGAGGCCGGCCTCGTGCGCGAGCGTGTCCTCGAGGCGCCCACGCCGGACGCGAAGCTCCGCGCCCTCGGCGCCGCGCTCGCCGCGCGGCTCGACCGCTCCCGCGAGGGCGACCCCGCGGTCGCCTTCGCGCTCGCCGCGTTCGCCGACCCGAGGCGCGCGTACACGGTGGGCGACGTCACCGGGCAGCTCGGCATGCCCCCGAAGCGGTTCATCCGCAGCTTCACCGAGCAGGTCGGCCTCACGCCGAAGCGGTACTGCCGCGTGCGGCGCTTCCAGCAGGCGCTCACGTCCATCGAGCGCGGCGAGCGCGTCTCGTGGGCGGGCGTCGCGGCCGCGTGCGGCTACTACGACCAGGCGCACTTCATCCACGACTTCCGCGCGTTCGCGGGCCTGACCCCGACCGAGTACACGGCGCGGCGCCGCGAGCGCAACCACGTCCCGCTCGGGGGCTGAGCCGGCCGCCTCGTCTTCGCCGCCTCGTTTTTACAATACCCGCCCCGGCCCCGCGCGCATCTTGCTCCCCATGAGCAAGCGACCCAGCCCCGCCCCGCGTTCCCCCTACCACACCGTCATGCCGCACCTCGTCATCGCCGGCGCCCCGGACGCCATCACGTTCTACAAGAAGGCGTTCGGCGCGACCGAGCGGTTTCGCCTCGCGGATCCGAAGCTCGGCGGCGCGATCGTCTGCGCCGAGCTCGTCATCGGCGACTCCATCTTCAGCATCGCCGAGGAGACCCCCGAGTGGAACGCGCGCGGCCCGAAGGCGCTCGGCGGCACGCCGATCGTCCTCAACCTCCATGTCGACGACGCCGACGCGGTCGCGGCGCGCGCCGTCGAGGCGGGCGCGAAGATCATCTACCCGATCCAGGACCAGTTCTACGGCCGCCGCGAGGGCAGGATCGAGGACCCTTTCGGGCACCAGTGGATCGTGTCGACCTTCCTCGAGGACGTCCCGGTCGAGGAGATGCAGGTGCGCATGGCGAAGTGGTGGGAAGAGCAGGGCCCGAGCGACGGCTGACCGCCCCTCACGCCTGCGCGCCCGCGCGCTCCAGCAGCGCGACCACCGCGCCGTGGTTGCGCGCCGCCGCCAGGCTCCGCGGCGTCGCCCCGCTCCGGGCGACGAACCCCGCGTCCGCGCCGCCGTCGAGCAGCGCCGCGACCGTCTCCGTGTCGCCCGAGCACGCCGCGTGGATCAGCGGCGTCTGCCCCGCGCCGTCGAGCGCGTCCGCGGCCGCGCCCGCCGAGAGCAGCGCCCGCACGATCGCCGCGCGCCCGGCGCCGGCCGCGAGGTGCAGCGCGATCTCGCGCTGCACCGGCGAGAGCGCGCCCGCCCGGAGGAAGAGCTCGACCACCGCCGCGTGCCCGCCCTGCACCGCCTTCTCCGCGGCGAGCTCGATCGTCAGCGAGTCCACGGGCGCCCCTCCCTCCAGGAGCGCCGCGTGTGTCCCGGCGACGTCGCCCGCCTCGGCGGCGACCACGAGCCGCGCGGGCGCCGAAACCTGCTGGAACAGCTCGGCCCAGACCCCCACGTCCTCGCCGACGCCGATGTCCCACGAGCGGACGCCGCCCGACCCGGGGACCCTGAAGAAATAACCCTTCATCCCCTCGTGGTGGCTGTACGCGTCGCGCCAGTACACGAGCGTGTCCCCGGCGTTGAACTCGTCGCGCGGCGCGCGAAAGGACTTGCGCACGCGGTAAAGGGCGCCGAACTTGAACGGGTGCTCCATGCAGCCGAGCATAGACGAAGAGGCACCATGCTCCGCGCCCGAACCTCCGCACCCCTGTTCTTCGCGCTCGCGGCGCTCTGGCCCGCGCCGGCCGGAGCGACGTACTCGATCGTGGCCGCCGACAAGGCCAGCCGGCAAGTCGGCGGCGCCATCACCTCGTGTGTGACACCCATCGTGCCCCACTTCCCGGAGGGGCTGGGCATCGTCTACGGCGCGTCGCCCGGACACGGGGTGATCGCGGCCCAGGCCTACCTCGACGCCCCCCGCTTCCGGGGCAAGACCCGGGCGATCGAGCTGCTTTCGATGGACACCGACCCCGCGCACATCCTCGCCATCATCACCAGCAAGGACATCGATCCTTCACCGGAGGTGCGACAGTACGCCATCGTCGACCTCCTCGGGCGCGCGGCGGGGTACACGGGCGCGGGCGCGGACGACTACAAGGAAGACCGGCAAGGCGCGGTGGGCAGCTTCGTCTACTCGGTGCAGGGGAATCTGCTCACGAGCGGGCGCGTGCTCGACCAGGCGGCCGCCGCGTTCGAGGGCGACGGCTGCGACCTCGCGGACCGGTTGATGCGCGCCCTCGAGGCCGGCGGGCAGAACGGCGAGGGCGACCGCCGCTGCACCGGCCCGCACGGGATCCCCTCGGACAACGCCTTTCTCCAGGTCGATCGCGAGGGCGAGCCGGCCGGAAGTTACCTGAAGCTGGACGTGCTCGATCTGGCGTCGCAGAGCCCGCTGCCCGAGCTGCGGCGCCAGTTCGACGCCTGGCGCGCCGCGCACCCGTGCCCCGCGCCCGCCGTGGTCGACGCCGGCGCGAGCAGCGGCTCCGCCGCGAGCGGGCTCGGCCCTCAGGGCACGAGCGAGCAGCCGAGCGGATGTTGCCTAACGTCCGGCACGGCCGGTCGCGCGCTCCTGCCGCCGCTCGCGCTGCTCGTGCTCGCGCTCGTCGCGTGGCGGCGCCGCGCTCGATGACGTGGATTGGCGAGCTCAGGAGTCGAGTCCAGACGTTCGCCGCTCAACCTCGCTGAGCCCGCCAGGCATGCACGTTGCGTGCACGGACGTCATGCTCAATCTCGATTCGCTGGTCGGGCACGGCCATGAAGAGGAGCCGCTCGCCCATTACGTCCGGCTGATGGGTACTTACCTGCTCCTGTCGGCGGGATCGTTCGTGCTGCTCGAGCGCGCAGGGCGGCCTCTGCCGTCGCGTATCCCGCTCCGCGACGTGGCCCTGCTCGGGCTCGCCACGAACCGGCTGAGCCGGCTGATCACGCGCGACAAGGTGACCCGGGCGGTCCGCGCCCCGTTCACGGACGTCGAGCCGGACGCCTCGGGCGAGACCCACGAGACGCCGCGCGGCGACGGCATGACGCGCGCGATCGGCGAGCTCCTCACGTGTCCTCGGTGCGCCGCGATGTGGGCGTCGCTGGCGCTCACCCTCGGTTATTTCGTGTCGCCGCGCGTCACGCGGGCAGCCTCATCCCTGCTCGGCGCGGCGGCGATCTCGGACTTCGTCAACACGGGATACGCGCGCGTCATGAACGCTGGCAAGTAGCGCCCGGCCAAAGTGCACCAGCTGTGGCCAACTGCCTCGACGCCGAGGCGCCGCGGCCGCGCGAGCGGCGGTGCGCGGCTCGCTGGAGCATCTCTTGCAGTCTCGCCAAGGCGACCACTACCCAGGACTGGAGGTCAAGGTGGCACTTGATTTGATCAACGAGAGGGGTACACCCCTCGACAAGCAGCAGTTCGACTGGCGTGAGCTCGTCAGCATCCCGCACAGCAAGCTGAACGATGACGCGTTCACCCGCGTCCGGATCATCTTGATGAACGGCATCGAGTCCGAGGCGGTGCGCTTCTCGCACGCGTGCGCGCGGATGAACGGCCCGCTCCAGCAGGAGCTCGCTCGCATCCGCCGCGTCGAGCATCACCAGCAGACGATGGTGAACTGGCTCCTGCCGGGCGATCTGTCCGTGCTCGAGACGACGATCGGGTTCGAGCAGGTCGCCATCGAGGTGACCGCGGCGGTCGCGATGGCCGAGCCCGACGATTACCTGGCTCAGATCTACCGGTTCGGGATGCTGGAGGACTTCGACCACCTCTACCGCTACTCGGCGCTGATGGACCGGGTGCACGGCAAGGACGCGAACAACATCCTGCAGTGTTACACGGACATCTGCCCTGGCCGGCCGACCAGCGTCGAGCACCGCCACCCCGACGACGACCTGCGGGCGCCGTACGACCGGAGGACGGCCAAGCCGCTAACGAAGCTCCACGCGCTCACGATCATGGCGTCCGAGCACCAGACGCATGACTATTACATGAACGTCGGGCCGACCTTCGCCGACCCGATGGCCCGGCAGCTCTACGCCGAGATCGCCTCCATCGAGGAGCAGCACGTCACGCAGTACGAGTCGATCATCGACCCGAACGAGAGCTGGATGGAGAAGTGGCTCCTGCACGAGGCGAACGAGGTCTACACGTACTACAGCTGTGCGAAGTCCGAGTCGAACCCCCGGATCCGGGCGATCTGGGAGCGGTTCGTCGATTACGAGCTCGGGCACCTGCGGCACGTGCGCGACCTGTTCGAGCGGATCGAGAAGCGCGACTCGGCGGAGCTCCTGCCGGCCGAGCTGCCCGATCCGATCGAGTTCGCGAGCCAGCGCGAGTTCGTGCGCCGCGTGTTGAAGGGCGAGGTGCACCTGCGCGCCGTGGGCAAGAACATCGTGGATCCGAGGCAGATCCCGGAGTCGCCGCAGACGCTCGCGTACCGCGATCGGCTCAACGCGAGCGGCTCGCCGTCCGAGGCGGTGGCCGCGGGGTACGTGTGGGTCCCCGGGACGGAGCTGTCGCTCCGCGCGGCCTCGAACGGCACGAACGGGACGCACGCCAATGGCGCGAATGGTAACGGAGCGAAGGCCCATCAGGTGAGGTCAGCATGAAGACCGAGACGACCACTGGGATGAACCGGACCGGAATGGACATGTCGCCGATCGACGCGAAGGAGGTCATCGCGGGGGCGACGGTCATGCCGCCGAGCAGCGCGGGGGACGAGTCGGCGATCGCCAACGTCCTCGCGCATTATGCCCGCCGCGACGAGCGGGTCGGGACGATGCCTCCTCCCGGGACGCTGAAGGGCGCGGTGAAGACGGCGCTCCAGGCATTGAAGGGCGAGGCGCCGCTCGTCCTGCTCGACAAGCTGGGCGAGCGCCTGGCCTTCGAGCGGGCCGGGAGCCGGCTATGGAAGGCGGTGCTGGCGAAGTTCGACGCGCTCGGCTCGTTCGAGGGCGGCCCGACGCGCGAGGAGATCGAGCAGATCTACAGGGACGAGTCGGACCACTTCCTGATGGTCGCCACGGTGATCCGCCACCTGGGCGCGGATCCGACGGCCGAGACGCCGCTGGCCGACGTGCACGGCGTCGCGTCGTGTGGCCTGATCAAGGTGGTCACGGATCCGAGGACCAACCTGGCCGACGCGCTGGAGGCGATGCTCGTCGCCGAGCTCACCGACAACGACGCGTGGGACGTGCTCATCGATCTCGTCCAGGGCCTTAACGACCCGAACATCGTGGCGCAGTTCCAGGCGGCGCGCGCCGCCGAGGCGCGGCACCTCATGCAGGTGCGGACCTGGATCAAGGCGTCCCTCCAGGCCAGGGCGGACGGCAACGGCATGATGGCGAGCGCGTGATCGCGCGCTGCCCCACGCACCTTCCGCGTTATCCACCCCTCCGCTGCGCTCCCCCGTAGCGCTTCACCCCGGTTGAGCTCCCCGACAATGACGGCGGGCCAGGGTATGGCCCGCCGGCAGCCGGCAGCCGGCTGCTCAGACCGGCGCGCTCAGCTCGTCGCCGCCTCCGGCCCCGACCGCTGTCGTCGGCGGTGAGGCCGGCGTGGCGGGCGTGGCGGGCGTCTCCGGCGCGCCGCTGGTCGTCTCGCCCTTGGCTCCGCCCTGCGCCCTTCGCGCGGCGCCCTCGCGGTGGGCGTCGAGCGGGCGCAGCGCCTTCCTGACGGTCTCGATCGTCTCGGGCTCGTCCTCATCGGCCATGCCGGCCACCTTGGTCGCGTAGTTCACGATCGCGACCTGGATGGCGCGCACGACCGCGGCGAGGTTCGATGTCGCGGCGACCTCCCTCTGCAGCTTGTCGCGCACCATCATGTCGTAGCGTGGCAGGACGTTTCCGATCTGCTGGAGGAACTCGGTCCCGGCGAGCGCGGCGATCTCCGCCTCGAGGCCCGCTTCCTGGATGTGCTCGACGATGGAGGCCATCACCGTGTTCTGCACGGAGTACTCGGCGGTCAGGAACGCGAGCCCGTCCTCGCCGAAGAGCTCCTTGACGAGCTCCCCCGCGCGCCGCGCCCCGGGGAAGCGCTCGGCGGGCAGCATGGAGTACGCGACGAGGCGCATGCGCAGCGCCCCGAAGCTCGCGTCGGCCTCGCGATCCAGGGCCCGGCCGTCCTCCTCGGTCAGTGTGCCCTTCTCGCGGCGCCGGGCGGTGAGCGCCTTCTGGGCTGCCTCGGCGGCGGCCTTCAGCTTCGTGCACGCCTTGCCGACGTTCTCCGGCGCGTTCTGCGGACAGGCTGCGACCAGCGCGCTCGCGAGGGTCACGCCATTGGCGATGTTGATGATCGGGGCGCGAACGTAAACGGATGCATCGAACGATTGGTCCATCGTGCGACGTTATGAAGGCGACTGTCCCCAAGTCCAGCGCTTCTGCTGTCGTCAACGTGCTGTCGGCTGCGCGGCTGCGCAGCGATGCCGGAAAGGTGCTTCTCGGGTGAGGGGCGGAGCGGGGCTGAGGCGGGGAGAAAAGGCGAGTCGATTCTTTGCCTTCTCTCCCTCGCGTGAAGGCGCACCGGGCGAATCCGAGCGCGATCGCCTGGGGCGAGGGCAGGGGAGCGCGGCGAGAGATGAGGTGAGCGCGAGCCGGGAATCTTTCAGGCTTGCCGGACGGGTCGCGCGCGTGCCGGGGATGCCCGGAGGCATGCAGGACGGGTCGCCGACCTGGTGGGGAGGCTCCGGGGGCTCTGCGACGGGGCGTCGACCTGGTGGGGAGGCCCCGGGGGCTCTGCGACGGGTCGCCGACCTGGTGGGGAGGCCCCGGGGGCTCTCCGACGGGGCGTCGACCTGGTGGGGAGGCCCCGGGGGCTCTGCGACGGGTCGCCGACCTGCTCGGAGATGCCGCAGGGGTGCTCGGAACGGGTCGCCGCCGCGCCGGCGCAGGCCGATCGGCTTCTTTCGGAAGGTCGCCGGCTCGTTGAACAGGCCAGAAGGCATCCCGGAGCGGGTGATCGACGTGTCCTGCAGGTCTCGTTGGCTCGCGGCGGTCGTGGGGGAGGCGGACCGGAGCCGCCGCGCGCCGTCGCGCCGTCACGGCACCGCAGCGATTTCACCCTGCGCGTCGATCGAACGCGCGCGCTCGCCCACCCGCCGCCCATGTCCGGGTAGACTGGGCGCAATGTTCTGGTTCGATGCCGTCCTGCTCGGGGTGCTCGAGGGCCTGACCGAGTTCCTCCCCGTCTCGTCCACCGGTCACCTCATCCTGCTCGGCGCGTGGCTCGGCCACGAGAGCGAGGCGGCCAAGACGCTCGATATCGTGATCCAGCTCGGCGCCGTGCTCGCCGTGGTCGTCTATTTCCGGGCGCGCCTCGCCGACACCGCGCGCGGCATGCTCCGGCGCGATCCCGAGAGCCTCCGCCTCGCGCTCGCCCTCGCGTTCGCCTTCTTCCCCGCCGCGCTGGTCGGCCTGGTCTTCCACAAGGCCATCAAGGCGTACCTCTTCGGCCCCGGGCCCGTCGCGGTCGCGCTCATCGCCGGCGGCGTCGTGATGATCGCCGTCGAGGCGGCCCGCGCGCGGCGGCCCGCGCCGGGCGCCACCCGCCTCGAGGACGTCACGCTCCAGCGCGCGTTCGCGATCGGGCTCGCGCAGTGCTTCTCGCTCTGGCCGGGCGCGTCGCGGTCGATGACCACCATCGTCGGCGGCCAGCTCTCCGGCCTCAGCACCGCCGCGGCCGCCGAGTTCTCGTTCCTGCTCGCCATCCCGACGCTCGGCGCCGCGACCGTCTTCGACCTCGCCAAGAACGGCGGCGCGCTGCTCGACGCGCCCGGCGGCCCCGCCGCCCTCGCCGTCGGGCTCGCCGTCTCCTTCGTGGTCGCCCTGCTCGTGATCGCCGTCTTCCTCCGCTACCTCAAGCGCTTCGGCCTGGCCCCGTTCGGCTGGTACCGCATCGCCCTCGGCGCCCTCGTCCTCTGGCTCTGGCTCGCGCACAGCGCCGCCCCCGTCGCGCCCGGCCCCGGCGCGAGCGCACCCGCGCCCCGCGACCACGCCCCGGCGGCCGCGCTCGCGGCGCGCTGAGGCGCACGCCGTTCACGCGCCGAAGTCGGGCACCGTCGCGCCCTCCTCGCAGCGCCGGACCCAGCCGTCCCGAGCGTACGTCGTCTCACGTTCGTGGCTTGACGTCTCCGTGCAGACCGGACGCACGTGGGCGGCGCCGCGCTCCCGCTCGCTGGCCGCTCCGGGTACGGGCTCAACACAGAAAGACGGAACGGCACGCTTGCAGTTGGCGCCTCGTCGGGCTAGGTTGCTCTTCCTCACGAACGTCCCTGGCCCTCGATACGACGCTTTCCCTCTTCCCTCGCCAGCGAGGGAGACTGCAGCTCGCTCGGATGACTGGACGACGCCCCGTGTGCTGCGCGGACGCTCCGCGCGGCACGTCTCCGTTCGATCCGCTACGGCTTCATCGGATGGCAGGCCGAGAGCGCCTTCAGGCGCAACAGAAAGCCGTGAACCAAGCAGGATACCATGGGAAATCGTCTCTACGTTGGGAACCTCTCCTTCAGCACCACCCGCGAGACCCTCGAGTCCGCGTTCGCCGCAGCTGGCGAGGTTCGTGAGATCGCGATGCCGACGGATCGCGAGACCGGGCAGCCGCGCGGCTTCGCGTTCGTGACCATGGGCTCGGCCCAGGCCGCGAACAGCGCGATCTCGCAGCTCAACGGCACCGTCCTCGACGGTCGCGCCCTCAAGGTCAACGAGGCGCAGGAGCGTCCGGCCCGCGGCTTCGGCGGCGGCGGCGGTGGTGGTGGCGGCTACGGCGGCGGCGGTGGCGGCGGCTACGGCGGCGGCGGTGGTGGCGGCTACGGCGGTGGCGGCGGCCGCGGCGGCGGCGGCCGCGGCGGCGGCGGGCGCGATCGGTACTGATCTCGCTCACGGCGCGGCGGCGTTCGCTCGCCGCCGCGCCTGTCTCTGCTTCCTCGAATCCATTTCACCTCGTCACCTGATCTCACTCGCGGCGCGGCGGCGCTCGCGCGTCGCCGCGCCCGTGTCTCAGAACGCGCCGGAGGGCGCCGAAAGGCCTGGTTCCGCATGCAGAAGCAGGGAGCGTTGAAGCGGCAGAAGGAACGCGCACGGCAGGAAAAGCAGCGCGAGAAGGACGCCAACCGCGTGGCGCGCCGCAGGGAGAAGGGCCCGGACGCGAGCGGTGCGCCCGGAGAGGACCCGGACATCGCGGGGATCGTCCCCGGCCCTCAACCGCCGGTCGTCGAGTGAACCGCTCCGCAGCGAGCGAAGGCGCTGCGAGCGCCCCGTCCAAGCCGGATGCCGACCCGGAAGGTTCGGCCCCGACGGACGCGCGGCGCTCGTTCCTCGAGCAGGGCGCCGTCGCGCTGGGTCAAACGTGGGCCGCCCGGTGGCGAACCGATCTCCACCGGGAAGGCCGCCCGGCCGCCGGCGGATGGCCCGGCACGCTGCGTGAGGCGCGTATCCAGGTGGAGAACACCCTCGCGGGCGAGCTGCTCCACCGCAAGATGCCCCCCATTACCGGCGCGGAGCGCGAGCTCGCCGCCCGGACCGCCTACGCGAGCGCCCGCATCGAATGGCGCCGGCATCTCGAGCCCGAGACGCCGTAGGCTCAGCGCAAAGAACCACCGCACGGCCCGAGCCGCCGATCGAGCTCGACCAGCCGCTCGACCTGCTTCCCGGGGCCGCGCAGCAGGCTCAGGAGACGCCCGGAAGCGGCCGGTACGTGGCGGTGGCGACGTAGCGGAGCACCCTGGAGCAGAACTCGCCGCCACAGCTCCCCCGGCAGACCGTCTCGCCCTCGAAGCGCGGAGCGCGCGAGGCGAGGGCGGCCAGGATCTCCCGGGTCGCGTCGTAGCCGCCATTGCTGCACGACGAATACGAGCACGGCATCTCGAACAGCGCGTGTGCGTGCTCGACGACGACACGGCGGATGTACTGCGTATCGTTCGTGCTCCCGTTGGACCGGGTCTCGCGAATGTCCAGGCTCAGGCTCGCCAGCTCCGGGACCTTCTGGAGGAGCTTGCCAGCCGCTTCTTCACGCTTCCCACGGAGGAGCATGCGCTCCTCTCGCTCGATGTTCCTGCGGCGATTCGCTGAATACATCTACCACCTCTGCCCTGTCGCGCAGGAATGCACCTCGCCCCTGCATCTCCAGTATAACACACGGGTGGGCCGGCGCTTGCATAATCTGGGCTCATCGCCAGGCGTCCACCCGCGCACCAGCGAGAGCGACGGTGTGACGGCGGCGCGAGGTGGGGTGATTCCATCGCGTGCTCCCTCGCGTGCTCACGTGTGCTCACGAGCGCATCCGCCGAGGACACGCGACGGCTGATCAGCTCGGCGCGCCGGCGGTGGAGCGCGACGGAGCCTGCCCAGCGCGGTCGCTGCCGCGTGATGGCCGCGTGATGGCCGCGTGACCGCGCGATTGCGTGATTGCGCGAGAAACCAGGGGCGGTGACCGGAAGGCGCTGTGAATCGCCGGCTGTGTCGGTTTACGTCCGATCTGCCGCCGGGGATCGCTTCCATCGCCGGAGACCGGCCTTATGCATCTCCCGTCATGTACTCGGAAGCTCTGAGCGACCCGCCGTGGTCGCGTGGTGGGGAGACGAAGGACGACGACGAGCTGGAGCGGCTCTTGCGCGCCATCTCGCTCGCGGCAGGGGCGCCTGCGCCTGCCCGCTTCGGCCGTGTGCTCGCCGGGACCGCGGGGTGGACCGATCCCACGCTGGTGAAGAGCCAGCGGTTCTACCCGAAGGGCGTGTCGAGCCCGGAGCAGCGGCTCAGGTTCTACGGGTCCCAGTTCCCGGTGGTCGAGGTCAACTCGAGTTATTACGCGCTCCCCAGCCCGGCGCTGGCGGAGCAGTGGGTCCAGCGGACGCCGGCCGACTTCGTGTTCAACATGAAGGCGTTCGCGCCGCTCACGCGCCATCCGGTGGAGTCCGCCCGGCTCCCCGCAGACGTCCAGCGCGCCTTGCCCGCGGCGCTCGTCGACAAGGGGCGGCTCTATCCCCAGGACCTGCCGGGCGAGGCCATCGACGTCCTCTGGGAGCGCTTCCGGCAGGCGCTGGAGCCGCTGCGCCGGGCGCACAAGCTCGGTTACGTGCTCTTCCAGTTCCCCCCGTGGTTCACGGCCACGCGCGGCAACGTGCGTGTCATCGAGGACTGCCGCGCGCGCCTGGACGGGCTGCCCGTGGCGGTCGAGCTCCGGCACGCCTCCTGGGGCGCGCCCGAGCGGATCGAGCGTGTCGTCGGCTTCCTGCGGGAGATCGGCGCGATCCACGTGAATGTCGACGAGCCGCAGGGCAAGACGAACAGCATGCCGGGGACGGCCCTCGTCGCCGATCCGCGCCTCGCAGTGGTGCGCTTCCACGGCCGGCGCGCGGAGACCTGGGACGCCCCGGTCAGCGTCTCCGAGAAGTTCCGGTACGTGTACGATCCCGCGGAGCTGGAGCCCTGGGCCGAGGCGGTCGAGCGGCTCGCCGGCGAGGCGGAGCGCGTGCACGTCATCTTCAACAACTGCGTGGCCGACCACGCGGTGCTGGGGGCCAAGGGGCTGACGGCGCTGCTCGCCCGGAGGGCCGCCGGCGAGGTCGCCGCGGCGGAGTAGCGCGGCGTCGCCGCTGCTCGCCAGCTACACGAGCGCGCAACGTCGGCCGTCGCCCAGAGCGCGCTTGTGGCCGTGTGAGTACTCATTGGCTGGTCCTTGCATTTCTTGATGCACTCAGCGTGAGCGCTGTTGCACCTTTCACCGCATCTCCGACGAGCTACTTTGTCTCCCTCAGGGAGCTTGCGATACGTCGCCTCGCAAGCCTACGCGCGGAACGAAGACCGCCCGCACGAAGCGGCGCCGAAATGCGGCCTTCCCTGGTTCAACTTCGGGCGGGCGAACCAGGGCATGATGGGTCAGGAAGCCCCGCCGCGGAGACCCGGACCGCCCACCGCGGCCGCCGTTCCGGGGTAGGCTCCGCCGCGATGAGCCAGCCCCGAGCGGCGGGTGCTCCCCGCCCCGCAGCGCCGACCCGAAAGCCGCCGCGCGTCGCCGCGCTCCTCGCCGCGCTCGCGCTCGCCGGCTGCGGCGGCGCGCCCACCCCCCGGGCCGCGCCGGGGGAGCGCCGCGCGCCCGCGCCGCCGGCCGGGTCGCCCGCGCCCGCCGCCGCGCCCGCCCGGTGGGTCGACGCGAGCGGCGCGACCGTGGTCGGGCCCCGCGTCGCCGGCGGCACGATCGCGCTGCTCGGCGGCCGGCGTGTCCTCGTCGGGGACGACGGCGCGGTGCGGCCGGAGACCGCGCCGTGCCCCGAGCCCCTGCTGGAGCTCGCCCTCGTGCCCGCCGCCGCCGGCGCGCGGCTCGTCGGGCGCGGGGTCCATGGCGTGTACCGGTTCGACGACCCGCTCGGTGCGCCCGCGCTGCTCGCCCGGTCCGAGACCGAGATCCTGCGCATCGGCGGCGGGCCCGCCGCGGTCGCCGTCTGGGACGCGGGCTCCGACCTCCCGAGCTTCGTCGACGTCGAGACGGGGCAGCCGCGGGCGCTCCCGGGCCTGCCCGCGCTGCCGCTCCGTGCGATGGCGTTCCGCGACCTCCAGCAAGGGGCCGGGCTCTTCGAGGCGGCGGGGCTCGCGGTCACGGCCGACGGCGGCGCCACCTGGCGCCTCGTCGCCCCGGCGCCGGCCGGGGGCGGGCAGGAGGGCGAAGGCCCGGCCGCCGCGCTCCGCATTGTCGACTGGCGCCTGCGCCTGCGCGACGGCGAGCTCGTCGCGCAGGCGCAGGGCGCGGCCGTGCCGGCCGAGGCGCGCGAGGCGCTGATCCACGTCGCCGAGGCGCGGCTCGCGCCGGCGCCGCCCCGCAGCGCGCCCGGGCCCGGCGCGGGCGCGCCGCTGCTCCGCTGGATCCACGAGACGGGGCGCGACCCGCTGGAGGCCGCGATCGCGAGCGGCGCCGCCGCGGAGGGGGGCGCCGCGATCGCCGCGAGCCACGGCCTGCTCGCCCGCGTGGACCTCGGCTCCGGCACGCTGCGCGCGCTCGACCCCATCGGCCGCGGCAGCTGGGTGAGCGCCTGCGGCGTCGGCCGCGCCGGGCGCGCGGCGTGGGTGGCGTGCGCGCTCGGCGAGCAGGCCTCCGACAAGCTCCACGACCCCTTCGGCGTGCTGGAGGTCGCGCTCACCGGCGGGCCCCCGGCCGTCGCCGGACCGCCGGCCGTCCTGCGGAGCGGCGAGGCGGAGCTCCGGGTGTCCCCGAGCGGCGGCGCGATGCTGCTCGCCCCGTGCGACGCGGACGAGGAGGGCACCGCGTGTGTGCGCCAGCCGGGCGGGCGGTGGATCACGGTCCACCCGGGCACCGACATCCACTGGCGCGGCGCGGGCCCGCTCGCCGACGGCCGCATCGCGATCGTGCGCGGGCTCTGGGACAGCGACCGCGCGCCGCGCGAGGGCGCGGACCGGCCGCCGCGCGGCGACGGCGCCGGCGAGCGCGCGGCGGGCATCGACGGCGGGCCGCACGTCGCCGTGATCGACGCCCGGGGCAGGGAGCAGCCGCTGATCCCGCTCGGGTGGCTGCGCGGCGACGGCGGCGACCTCCACGTGGTCAGCCCCATCGAGGAGGGGAGCGACCGCGCCCTGTCGCTCGTGGTGGCCGGCGAGGACGGCGAGCTCACCGCCGTCGTCCTGCCGCCGGGCGGGGAGCCGTCGCGGGTGCGTCTGGCCGGCGCCGCGCACGCGGTGATCCACGCCGGCCACGGCGTCGCCGTCGGCGAGCGGCAGGTGCTCGCGTCGACCGACGCCGGGCGCTCGTGGGCGCGCGTCGAGACCCCGGCCCGCGTGGCGGAGGCGGTCGCGCACCTCGGCGATCTGCTCGACGAGCCCGGGGTGCTCGCGGTCAACGAGGTCGGCCTCAAGATCGACGCCCACCTCCGCGTCGGCTGGGGACCGGCGCAGCCCGGCGCCGCCGCGCAGCCCGGCGCCGCCGCGCAGCCCGGCGCCGCCGCGCGCTCCGCCGACCCGGCGCAGCCGGCCGGGTCCCTCCTGCCGCACCGCCCGCCGCCCGCGCGCCCGGAGCGCGCGCTCGCCTGCACCACGCAGCCGGGGCCACCGCCGGCGCCGCCGGGCGTGCCGCCGCCGAGCGCCGCGCAGGAGATGCTCGCGATCGTCACGAAGGACGCGAAGCCCGCGTCGACCGGCGAGCGGCGCCTCTCGTCGGTGAGCGACCGGCGCTGGGGCCTGCTCTCCACCGTCGCCGCGCTCGAGGTGCACGCGCCCGCAGGCGCCGCCGGGCGCGCCGGGCCGGCGGGCCACGCCGCGCGCGCCCCCCGGGCGACGTGGACGCTGCGCTGGCTCGATCCCACCGAGCTCCAGGCGAGGGTGCGCTCGTGGACGGGCCCCGCGCCGGAGGGCGTCGGCCCGGACGTGATCCTCGTGCGGTTCGCGGCGCTCGGCGACCGCATCCTCTTCGGGGTACGCGCCGCGGGCCGCGACCTGCTGATCCGCGCGAGGCCCGGCCGCGGCGCCGAGGTCGCCGAGGTGCCGCAGGAGCTCATGCCCGAGGCGGAGATCGCGCTCAGCGAGGAGCCCGACGGTCCCATCGCGTGGCTCCGCGACACGTCGCTCGTCGTCTGGTCCTCCGGCGAGACCCCGCGGCCGATCGCCTCGCTGGCGAGCCGCGGGGCGCGCTCCCTCGGTCGACCGACGCGCGACGGCGTCCCGCTGCTGCTCAGCTTCCGCGACCTGGCGCTCCGCCGCACGGTGCCGATCCCGCCGCCCGGGCGCGGCGCGGCGGGCGTGGCGGGCGCGGCGGGAACACCCGCGCCCGCGAAGGTCCCGGCGCCCGTTTCACCGCAGGGCGCGCCGAGCGCGCCGGACGCGCCGGGCACGCCCGCCAAGCCGCCGCCGCTGCTGCCGCTCGACGGCTGGGACGTCGTGCCGAACGTCCGCCGCGAGCTCACCCGCCTGCCGGCGTGCGCCGCGCGACCCCGCGGCGCGCGCTTCCTGCTGGACCGCGCGAGCGCCCCCGCGATCGTCGACGGCCACGGCGCGGTCGCGCGCACGGCGGTGTATGACGTCCGTGTGTCGGGAGGTGACGCTTGCGTGGCGAAGGTCGCCGCGCTGATCGAGCCCGAGATGCCGACCGAACGGCAGCCGAGCGCCGCCGCCGGCCCGGGCCCGCTCGCGTTCGTGCGCGCGGATCTCGCGGCCCGCCGCGCCGAAGGCGGGGCGCGCGGGCCCGGCGGCGCGGTGCGCCGGCTCGTGTGCTCGCTGCCGCTCCGCCCGTGAGCCCCGCCCGGCGCCGCCCCGAGGCGAGGAGCTTCAGGCTCGACGCACCGCCCCCCGCGCGGCTATATCTCGCGCGATATGTCCTCTCCGAAGGCTCCGCGCTCCTCGCACCGCCATCTCAGCGATGGCGTTGAAGACCAGCTCCTCCCGCTCGAGGCGCTCGACCCGCTGAAGGTCGCGTCCTTCGACGACCTGCTCCGCGCCATGAGCAAGACCGCGTTCAGCGGCCGCGCGCTCGGCGAGGCGAGCGACGTGCTCGAGACCATGACGCGCGACGAGGACTGCCTCGTCGTCGCGACCTTCTCCGGCGCGATGACGGTCGCCAAGATGGGCGTCGTCATCGTCCGGATGATCGAGGCCGGCATGATCGACTGCATCATCAGCACCGGGGCGCTGATGGCGCACGGGCTGAGCGAGGCGGTCGGCCTGACCCACTACAAGGCGAACCCGGCCATCCCCGACGAGACGTACTTCGAGAAGGGGTACAACCGGGTCTACGACACGCTCGAGATGGAGAAGAACCTCAACGCCATCGAGGTCTTCGTCCGCAAGGAGCTCGACAAGCTGGACACCGGGTCCCCCTGGTCGAGCGAGATCATCTGCCGCCAGCTCGGCAAGGCGCTCGCCGAGATGGGCGACTCGCCCGGCGTGCTCCGGAGCGCGTACCTCCACAACGTGCCCGTCTACGTGCCGGCCTTCACCGACAGCGAGATGGGCCTCGACGTCGCGACGTGGATGCTGCGCAAGGTGAAGGCGCAGCACGGCGACAAGCCGGGCTTCGACGTGTGGAAAGAGGCCGTGCCGCCCTCGTACAACCCGTTCCTCGACCTCCTGAGCTACGCGCGCCTGGTCCGCACGAAGAAGCGCCTCGGCATCTTCACCATCGGCGGCGGCGTCCCGCGCAACTGGGCCCAGCAGGTCGCGCCGTTCTACGACATCGTCGGCGACCGCCTCGACATCGAGGTCGAGCACCCGCGGTTCCAGTACGGCGTCCGCATCTGCCCCGAGCCCGTGCACTGGGGCGGCCTCTCCGGCTGCACCTACTCCGAGGGCGTGAGCTGGGGGAAGTTCGTGCCCCAGCACGAGGGCGGCCGCTTCGCCGAGGTGTACGCGGACGCCACGGTCGCGTGGCCCCTGCTCGTGCGGGCGCTGCTCGAGCGCCTCGGCAAGATGCCGAAGTAGCGGAGGATCACGCGCCGGCGATGAAGCTGTCCTGGTAGCCCGGGTCCTCCACGGCCAGCGCGGCCGGGGTGGCCGCGAGCGGGCGCGTCGTGTCGAGCATGACCGCGAGCTCGCTGGTCTCGCGGCCCCCGAGGCTCGCCTCGTACGCGCCGGGGTGCGGCCCATGCGGGATCCCGGCCGGGTGGTGTGAGATGCTGCCGGGGCCGACGCCGCGGCGCGAGGTGAAGTTGCCGCGGCAGTAGAACAGGAGCTCGTCGCAGTCGACGGACGCGTGCGGGTACGGGCAGGGGATCGCCTCCGGGTGGAAGTCGACCGGGCGCGGGACGAAGCTGCAGATCAGGGCGCCGCGCGCGGCGAACGTCCCGTGCCAGTCCGGCGGCAGGTGGACGAGCCCGACGCGCGCCTGGAAGTTCAGGATCGGGAACACGAACGGGTACACCGTCCCGTCCCAGCCGACGACGTCGAGCGGCGAGCGCGGGCAGGTGAACCCGTGGAACGCGCCGCCGCGCTTCACGACGAGCGCGCGGATGCCCTCGTCGAGCGGCCCGGCGAACGCCGGCCGCCGGAAGTCGCGGTGGGAGTAGGGCGCGTCCATCCGCAGCTGGCCGACCTCGTTGCGCCACTGCCGGGGGAGGTGGACGTCCGCGGCCTCGATCGAGAGCCACCGCTGGGGCGCGGCGTCGGGGAGGAAGCGGTAGAAGAGGCCCTTCGGGATGACGACGTACTCGTCCTGCTCGAAGCGCAGATCGCCCAGCATCGTGCGCAAGAGGCCGCCCCCGCGGAAGATGAAGAAGAGCTCGTCGGCGTCGGCGTTCGCGAAGTACACCGGGTCGGCGGCGTCCGGCTGCGCGAGCCCGATCACCACGTCCTCGTTGAAGAGGAGCGGCACGCGGCAGTCGATCGCGGGCCCGCCCCGCTGCGGCAGCTCCTGCGAGAGGTAGTGCCGCTTCGCGAGCGGGCGCGGCGGCGCCGCGACCGGCAGCGTAAAGCCGTGCGCGGCCGGGGCGGCGCGGTGCTCGTGCGGCCGGCCCTCGTGGTAGGCGATCGTGTACGGGCCGTCGAAGCCCTGCCGCGTCAGGCACTGCTCGTAGCGGAGGGCCCCCGCCTCGCTCCGGTGGGCGATGTGGTGCTTGCGGGGGATGCTGCCGACGGCGACGCGGTCGAGCATCAGGCTTGCCCTCCCGTCCGCTGCTGCCGCTCGATGCTCTCGAACAGCGCCCGGAAGTTCCCGGCGCCGAACCCGCGGTCGCCCTTGCGCTGGATCAGCTCGAAGAAGAACGGCCCGGCGTCGGGATCGCGGTGCGTGCCCGACGACTCCTTGAGGAAGATCTGGAGCAGGTACGACCTCGCCCCGTCGCCGTCGACGAGGATCTCGAGATCGCGCAGCGCCGCGATGTCCTCGTCGATCTGGTCGACGCCGAGCTGCCGCAGGCGCTCGGGCAGGAGGTCGTAGTAGGCGGCCGGGGTCGGCATGAACTCCACCCCGCGGGCGCGCATCTCGCGCACGGAGAGGAGGATGTCGTCCACGGCGAGCGCGACGTGCTGCACGCCGTCGCCGCGGTGCTCCTCGTTGAAGATGTTGATCTGCGAGCTCTTGAAGTGGGGCCGGTAGGGCTCGTTGTTCGCGAACTTCACGCCCGAGACCGGGTCCCACATCACGGCGGAGCGCAGGCCCGAGCCGTGGCCTTCCGCGGCCTTCGCGACGTCGTCGGTGTGGAACGCGATCTTCCAGAACGGCTCGAGCCCGAGCACGTGCTCCATCCAGAGCAGGGCGGGCGCCATCGTCTGGAAGTTCGAGGTGATGTGATCGAACCGGGCGATCCCGAGCCGGCTCTGGCCGCCGCGCGGCGCGTCGTGGGCCGCGCAGCCGGGGAACAGGGGTCGGTAGCCGCGCCGCTCCACGAAGCGGAAGGTGGTGTCGCCGAACGGCGTCGTGATCGAGAACGAGGCGTAGGTCCCGTCCCCGTCTGTCACCCGGTGGATCTCGTCGATCGGCGTGCCGCCGCGGCCGTCGAGGAGCCGGAAGGCGCGCTCGATGTCCTCCACCTCGAACACGACCGTGCCCACGCCGTCGGGATGTTTGCGCAGGTACCGCCACGCCCGCCCGCCCTCGCCGATCGGCTGCGAGCAGACGATCGTGCACTCGCCCGCCTGAAAGACGGCCGAGCGCTGCGCCGCCGCCGCGGTGAGCTCCGGCGAGCTCGCGCCGGTCTCCTGGAAGTCGAGCTTCTCCGTGTAGAACCTGCGGCTCCGCTCCAGGTCGCGCACGTAGTAGTGCAGCGCCTCCACCCTTTTGATGCCGATCGACTCCACCTTGCTCATCCGGTCCTCCGTCCTGTGAGGGGCGACGCCCGCGGCGGCCGCGCGCTACACGCCCGCGGCGACCGCGTCGGCCTGGCGGTCGGGGTGGGCGGCCTGGAAGGCCGGGAGCGCCAGACACGCCGCCTCGATCCGCGTGAGCGTGGCGAACGGGGCGAGGTCGACCTCGTAGCGCCGCGCGTTGTAAAGCTGGGGCACGAGGCAGACGTCCGCCAGGGTGACCTCATCCCCCACGCAGAACCGCCCGGCGAGCTCGCCCGCCGCCGCCTGGAACGCGGCGAGGCCCGACATGATGAAGCGCCGGGCGAAGGCCCGCTCGTCGCCCCCGAGCTCCTCCTTCACGCACCGCAGCGTGGCGGTGTTCTGCATCGGCTGCGTGCCGGAGTTGATCATCTCCGCGAGCTGCCGCGCCTTGGCGCGCAGGTACCGTTCGCCCGGCGGCGGCAGGAGCGGCGGCGAGGGGAACCACTCCTCGAGCAGCTCGAGGATCGCGAGCGACTGGGACACGCGCCGGACGGCGCCGCCCTCCTCGAACTCGAGCAGGGGCACCTGGGCCATCGGGTTCTTGGTCCGGTAGTCGTCGCGGAGCTGCTCGCCGCCGTCGCGCACGAGGTTCACGGGCCGGTAGGCGTGCTCGACGCCCTTGTAGGCGAGGGCGATGCGCACGCGCCAGCTGCACGAGCTGCGCCAGTAGCCGTACAGCGTCAGCGCCGGAGGCGGGGCCCCGCCGCTCATCCCGCCACCACCCGCTGCGCGATGCGCCCGAAGAGGCTCTTGCCCGAGCGGTCGAGCATCTCGATCATGATCGTGTCTCCTGGCTTCATGAAAGGGGTCACGGCCGCGCCGTGCTCGATCACCTCGATCATGCGCCTCTCCGCGAGGCAGGACACCCCGCGCGCTGGATCCTGGTTCGAGACGGTGCCGCTGCCGAGCAGGGTACCCGCGGTGAAGCTGCGGGTCTTCGCGATGTGCGCGACGAGGTCGAAGAACGAGAAGTGCATCTCGGGGCCGGCCTCCGGATCGCCGATCAGCGCGCCGTTGTACGACGAGCGGAGCCGCAGGTGGACGCGCCCGTCGCGGAGCGCACCGCCGAGCTCGTCCGGCGTGATCGCGAACGGCGAGAACGCCGTGGCGGGCTTCGAGTTGAAGAACCCGAACCCCTTCGCGAGCTCCGCGGGCACGAGGTTGCGCAGCGTCACGTCGTTGGCGAGCAGGAAGAGGCGGATGTGCCGGTGGGCCTCGTCGCGGGTCGTGCCCTGCGGGGTGTCGCCGAGCACGACGCAGACCTCCGCCTCGAAATCGAGGCCCCACGAGGCGTCGCGCAGGACGATGTCGTCGGTCGGGCCGAGGAGCACGCCGGAGCCGCCCTGGTACACGAGCGGGTCGGTCGTGAGCGTGTCGGGCGGCGCGGCGCCGCGCGCCTTGCGCACGAGGACGATGTGGTGGATGTACGCGGAGCCGTCGATCCACTCGTAGGCGCGGGGCAGCGGCGCGGTGAGCTCTTCCGGAGCGAGCGGGGCCACCGGCGCGGCGCCGCGCTCGATCTCGCCGGCGAGGCGGCGGAGCGCGGGCTCGGCGCGCTCCCAGTCATCGAGCGCGGCCTGGAGCGTGGGGAGCGCGGCGCCTGCGGGCGCGTACGCCGCGCCGTCGCTGCGGACGACGATGAGCGTGCCGTCGCGGCCGGGGCCGCGGAGAGAAGCGAGCTTCATGGGAGCGATACGGTGATCCCATCCTCTTCGCTTGACAAGCACGAGGCCGCTCCCGCCTGCTAGGGACCGGCCTCTCCACTGCACCCCTGCTCCTGCGCCACGTCGAGCGGCCAGCTGAACGGATCCGCATGAACACCGGGTTGGATGTCTTCGCCACGCTTCATGATCTCGTGCAGCGCTCCGTCGCCAGCTTGCCCGGCGCGCAGCGCGGCAGCCTGCTCGTGCGCGCGGGCCGGCGCCTTGTTTACCGGGCGGCGGTGGGCTTCGACGGCGTCCTTCCGGGCAAGCTGCGTGTGCCGTCCGACGGCGGGCTGGTCAGCGGGTCCGCTCCGCACGGACCGGCCGCGGCGCCCGAGGCGGCGCGGGGCCCGTGCCTCGTCTCCGCGGCGGCGTGGTACCGGGCGCACCTGCCTGAGGTGGCGGAGTCGCCCGGCTGGCCGCCCGAGGGCGCCCACGTGTTGCTCGTGCCGGTGCACCTGTTCGGAGCGCCGGGCGCTTACGTCGCGCTGGAGCAGCCGGACGCGACGCCGCTCCAGGGCGCCTACCGAGCGCTCCTGGAGTCCATCGCGGAGAGCGCGGGCGCCGCGCTCGAGCGCCGCGGGCTGTTCGACGAGAAGGCGCAGGTCGCGCAGGAGCTGCGCCTGCTCGAGGAGGTGCTGAACGCGGTCGCGGAGTCGGTCGACCTCCTGGAGCTCATCGAGACGGTCGCGGACGGGATCCGGAGCGTGCAGACGGGCCCGCGCTGGAGCACGATCGACCTGGCCATCCTGGACGATCCGGGGAGCGGCGCGCGCGCGTCGTCCGCGGCGGACGCCATGCCGATGATGCGCTTCTACAAGGCGCCGCGCCGGCCCATGACGGCGTACTGGAACAACGTGCGCGACGGCGTGCTGGCGGCGGGGCGCGACCTCAGGGCCACGGTGGAGTTCAAGAGCGGGACGGTCGCCGGCGCCGTCTCCCAGGAGGCGCTCTTCGAGGAAGGGATCCGCCGGCGGGTGAGCGGCATCGCGGTCGCGCCGATCGATCCCGTCGAGCTCGAGCCGCTCATCCGCCGCGCGGAGGAGGCGGGCATCCCCGTGATCGCGATCGACTCGCCGCCCGTGGAGGGCAGCCGGTGCTCGCTCTATATCGGGACCGACAACCGGATCGCCGGGCGGCTCGCGGGCGAGATGATGCTGCGGCTCCTGCCGCAGGGGGGCCGGGTCACCGCGCAGGCGCCTTCCATCGCGGTGCCGAACGCCCGCGATCGCCTCGACGGCTTCCGCGAGGCGACCGCCGGCACGGCGCTCCGCGTCGCGTCGATCTCGGAGAACCGGTTCGACTCGGCGCTCGGGGTCGAGCTCGCCCTCTCCACGCTGCGGGCGGACCCGGAGCTCGAGGGCGCGTTCGGGATATGCAGCGAGAACGGCCCGGGCCTGGGGATCGCGTCGAGGACGCTCGGGCGGGCCGGAGAGCTCAAGCTCGTCGCCTTCGATCTGATCACGCCCACGGTCGCCATGCTCCAGGACGGCGTGATCCACGCCGCGGTCGTGCAGCGCGAGTACGACATGGGGTACCGCTGCGTGCAGGCGCTCCACGACATGGTCACGCGCGGCGTGGAGCGCGCCCTCGCGGAGCTGCCGGCGTCGCGCTTCGTCGACACGGGCGTCGACGTCGTGACCATCGAGCGCACGCCGTTCTCGATCGCCCTCTCGGACTACCTCGCGATGAGCTCCGCGCACCGGATCGCGAACCGCAAGCTCGGCGCGCCGGACCGCGATCTCGGGCTCGAGTTCCTCGTGATCGGCATGGCCGAGCGCGAGAGCGTCGCCGGGGACGAGCGCGCCCCCGTCGCGGAGCAGTCGCTGGCCGGCCGGGTGATCAGCACGTGCTGCTCGCTCGTCATCGACACGACCTCGAGCGAGTACGAGCGCTTCAGCGACGTCGCCGAGGCCCGCTGGAACGGCGCGCGCACGATGGTCGGCGTCCCGCTGTTCTCGCGGGACGCGGTCTTCGGGGTGCTCCTCCTGAGCAGCGAGCGGCCCGACGCGTGCTCGCCGAGCGACCTCGCGCTGATCGAGCGCGTCGCGGCCGTGGCGGCGGTCGTGCTCGAGAACGCGCGGCTGCTCTCGCGGATCAAGGAGCGGACGAGGGAGCTCGAGGCGCTGAGCCGCCGCCAGGAGGCGCTCCTCGACACGATCGCCACGATGTCGAGCCCGGTGGTGCCCATCGCGCGCGGCGTCCTGGTCATGCCGATCGTCGGCGCGCTGGACGCGCAGCGGTCGGGCAGCTTCATCGACGCCATGTTGCGGGAGATCACCGAGCACCAGGCGCGCGTCGTGATCATCGACGTGACCGGCATGGCCGTCGTCGACGCGGGGGCGGCGAACCACCTCGTGCAGGCGGCGCGCGCCGCCGGCCTGCTCGGGACGGAGGTGGTGCTCGTCGGGATCGCGCCCGAGGCGGCGCGGCTGATGGTGGATCAGGGTCTCGACCTCGGCTCGATCGTGACGCGCTCCACGCTGGAGCTCGGGTTCTCGTACGCGCTCTCCAAGACGGGCGGCCGGGTCGTCTACCGGTCCCCCTGAGCGGCGCGATCAGCGGTCCCGGTGGATCTCGATCGCCGCGGCGACCAGCGCGGCGATCTTCGTCACGTCCACGTCCTTGGCCGAGCGGATGCGGACGTTCCGGGCCTGCTTGGCGCCGCCGGTGAGCAGGCCGTCCGGATCCGGCATGTCGGCGCCGCGCTCGAAGCCGAGGTTCACGCCGATGCGCTGCGGGGCGAGCCAGCAGATCTGGTGCGCGTGCCCGGGCCCCATGCGGAAGCTGATGATCCGCCAGCCCGGGATCACGTACTCGCTCACGTCGGGGATGATGCGGAGGAGCAGCTTGCGCACGCGCTGCGTGAGCTGCTGCGCCTCGGGGGGGTACTCGCTCAGCAGCGCGGCCACGGCCGGATCGTCCGACACGACAACGACGGTAGGTCGAGGCCCACGAGGACGCAACCGGCTGCTGGCGGAGGTGCGTGTCACGGCGCCCGCGGCTCGGTCATGACGCCGTCCTTGCTCAGTCTGGTCGGCCAACGCGGTCTACTCGCCCACGCGGCCTACTCGCCTGCGCAGCCTATTCGGTTGCGGGCAGACCCCGCGGCCGCTCGTCTTTTGCGATCCAGACGGTCTTGATGTTCACGAACTCGCGCAGCCCGTACGACGAGAGCTCGCGGCCGAAGCCGGATGCCTTGACCCCGCCGAACGGCAGCCGCGGATCGGACACGACCATCCCGTTGATGAACACCTGGCCGGCCTCGAGCTCGTCGATGAGGCGGTCGCGCTCCTTGGCGTCGCGGGTCCAGGCGCTCGCGCCGAGGCCGAACCGGGTGTCGTTCGCCATGCGGATGGCCTCGTCGAGGTCGCTGACGCGGAAGACCGCGGCGACCGGCCCGAAGAGCTCGTCGTTGGCGGCGGGGGAGGGGCTCTGGACGTCGGTGAGCACGGTCGGCGGGAAGTAGTTGCCGGGCCCCTTCAGCCGCTTGCCGCCGGTCAGGAGGAGCGCGCCCGCGGCCACCGACGCCCGCACCTGCTCCTCGAGGTCGGCGGCGACCTGGGCCGTGGCGAGCGGTCCGACGTCGACGGACGGATCCATCGGGTCCCCGACCCGGAGGCGGCGCATGGCGGCGACGAAGCGCTGCTCGAACTCCGGCGCGATCGACTCGTGCACGAGGAAGCGCTTCGCCGCGATGCACGACTGGCCGTTGTTGATGATGCGCGCCTTGATCGCGGTCCCGACGGCCGCGTTGAGGTCGGCGCTCGGGAGGACGATGAGCGGGTCGCTGCCGCCGAGCTCCAGCACCACCTTCTTGAGGTGCTTGCCGGCCTCGGCGCCGACGCTGCGCCCCGCGCCCTCGCTGCCCGTGAGCGTCGCGGCCGCGATCCTGGGGTCGGCGAGCAGCCGCGGCACGGCGTCGGTCCCGACGAGCAGCGTCTGGAAGACGCCCTCCGGGAAGCCGGCCCGGCGGAGGATGTCCTCGATGGCGAGCGCGCTGCGGGGGACGTTCGAGGCGTGCTTGAGGAGGCCGACGTTGCCCGCGAGGAGCGCCGGCGCGGCGAAGCGGAAGACCTGCCAGAACGGGAAGTTCCACGGCATGATGGCGAGCACCGGGCCGAGCGGCTGGAACGCGACGTAGCTCTTGCCGGCGTCGGTCGCGACCTCCTCGGGGGCGAGCAGGCGCTCGGCGTTGTCGGCGTAGTAGCGGCACGCGACCGCGCATTTCTGGGCTTCCGCGACGGCGGAGCCGATGGTCTTGCCCATCTCGAGCGTCATCATGCGCCCGAGCTGCTCCTTCTCGGCCTCCAGGATCTCGGCCGCGCGGCGTAGCTTCTGGGCCCGCTCGGCGATCGGGGTCCGGCGGAAGCTGCGGAACGCGGCGTGCGCGCGCGCCACCTTCTGCTCGAGCGCCGCCGACGTGAGGGGCTGGAACGTCTCCAGCGTCTCTCCCGTGGCCGGATTGATCGTCGCGATGGCGGTGTTCACGAGTGTGCCTCCTCTTCGAGCGCGGGGGGCCGCGCCCCCGTGCGTGCCTGCGCAGAGCGTGCCGTGCCGAGCGATGCCCGCAGGCGAGCTTGAGCTAGACTGGGCTCCTCGCGCAACGGTTACCCGGATGAGTCCGTCCGACTTGCCGGTGGAGGCTCCGGTGGGGTGCGCATGACGACGCGGAGAGGGCAGCGGGAGCACCGGGTGGGGGTCATCTCGGACACCCACGGCCTGGTGCGTCCGGAGGCGCTCGCCGCGCTGGCGGGGTCGGAGCTCATCCTCCACGCCGGCGACGTGGGCGGCCCCGAGGTGCTCGCGGTGCTGTCGGAGATCGCGCCGGTGACGGCCGTGCGTGGCAACAACGATCGCGGGCGCTGGGCGGAGGGCCTGCCGGAGCGGGCGACCGTGCGGGTGGCGGATGCGGTCTTGTTCATGCTGCACGACGTGAAGGAGCTCGAGGGGGGCGCGGGCGCGGGGCGGGTGGCGGCGGTGATCGCGGGGCACTCGCACCGGCCGGCGATCCGGGAGGAGGGCGGCGTCCTCTTCCTCAACCCCGGGAGCGCCGGGCCTCGCCGCTTCAAGCTGCCGCTGTCGGTCGCCCGGGTGATCGTGCGGGGCGCCACGGTGACCGCCGAGATCGTGCCGCTCGTGTTCGGGTCGCCGTGAGGCCGCGGGGCCGCGGGGCCGCGGCCGCTCAGTGCTTCTGCAGGAAGGCCCGGATCGCCCCGAAATAGGCCTGCGCGAAGCCGAGGATGTCGTTGTGGCCGGCGCCGTCGATGAGGCGCAGGGCTTTCCTGTCGTGCGGGACGGCGGCGTGGTTCGCGCGGGCGTGATCCGGCGGGAGCAGCCTGTCGAGCGCGCCGTGCAGGACGAGGACCGGGATCTGGACGTGCTTCAGGAGCTCGGGGTTCGAGAAATGGCGGTGCGCCTCGTCCTGCAGATCACCGAGCGGGATGTCGAAGAGGGCGAGGAGTTGCCGCACGTCGCCGAAGCCGCTCTCGAGGACAAGCGCGTGGTAGTCGTCGCCGCGCTGCGCGGCGATGCGCGAGGCGGGCGAGCTGCCGAGCGAGCGGCCGAAGAGCAGCGGCTTCGGCGGCCGGTCGAGGCCCGCCGCGCGGCTCTTCTCGGCGAGCTCCCGCAGGAAGAAGGCGGAGACCTTCGCGGGATCCTCGTACAGCGAGCGCAGCGTCGGCCGGCCGCTGCTCCAGCCATAACCGCGGTAATCGACCATGAAGAGGTTGAGGCCGATCTCGCGCCACGCCTCGGCGATGTCGTCATAATCGGAGACGGTCTCGCCGTTGCCGTGGAAGGCGAGCACGGTCGGCTGCCGCGGGTCGGCGAGGTGCCAGCGCGCGCCGAGCGCGACCCCGGGCTCGACCGGGATCTCGTGGTCCGTCGCGCCTGCGGGCGGGGTCGTCCTGTCGCGCCTGGGGAAGAAGACGCCGGCCGAGCGAGAGCTCGCGTCGAGCGCACGAAAGAGCGGATCGAGCTGGTCATCAGGGGTGTTCGTCGGCATGGATCACCGGTCCTGCTTGAGGTCGATGGGGGCGGCGGGCGCGAAGGATACCGCGTGGAGGGGGCCGGAGGGGATGCGGCTACGCGGCCGCGATCACCCCTTGCACCGCGGGCTCGCCGTACTCGGCGCCGCCGGTGCGCACGACGAGGTTCGGGAGGATCTCCGCCACGCCGGCGCCGTGGGTATGGCCGCAGAGCACCTCGATCTGCCGGTCCGGGTGCCGCTCGGCGGCCTCGCGGATCGCCTCGCCGGCGGCCTTGCAGGTGAAGTGGGGGAGCCAGTCGTCGTTGGAGATCTGGCCTTCATGCCAGCAGGCCTCCTTGAAGGGGGGCACGTGGGTCGCCACGATCACGCGCCGGTAACGCGCGAGGACCCCGGGAAACACGCCGCGGAGGTAGGCCGCCGCCTCGTCGCCGAGGTGGTGCAGGGCCTCTCTCCGGCGCTGCTTGCCGAGGTTGGCGAGCTCCTTGATGAGCACGTAATCGTTGAGCATCACGGGCGATCGCTCGTAATCGCCGAGGCGGACATCGGCCCAGCCGTCGTGGCCGACGAGGGCGGTGTCCGGGCCGAGCTCGACCGGGGGAATCGACGGGAGCCACCGGAGCCAGCGGGAAGCGGCCGAGAGCTCGGCGGCCGCGGCGCGCACCGCGGCGATGCTCCCGCGGTAGAAGTCATGGTTGCCGAGCACGAAATAGAGCGGGCGCTCGATGGCCGCGGCGACGGCCTCGAGCAGGCGGCGGAGGCTCGTTGCCTCGGCGATGTCGCCGGTGAAGAGGACGGCGTCGGAGGGGGTGGCGGCGAGGGTCGCGCAGAAGGCGGCGAGGTCCTCGCGAGAGAGGAAGTTGAGGTGGACGTCGGTCGCCCAGGCGAGGCGGAGCGGGGTCGGCGCGGGCATGAGGTCAGGTTAACGGGGAGGGGAGGGGCCGGCCAGCCGAGCTCGCACGTGCGGAGGGCTCGGGTGTGCCGGTGGGCAGCGGCCGGTGCCAGGTTGCGCGCCGCGAGCACCGCAGCTCGGCGCGGCGTGGAGGAACCGTGATGACAACCCACGTTCACGGGCGTGCTGGAACAAGGGCCGGTGGACGTGAATCGATACCGATCCACAGGAGTGCACCCAGGTCGCCGGTCGCTACTCGGCGACTCCGCCGTCGACCGCCGGAACGAGCTCGATATCCACCTTCTGGGGAAGGAACCCCTCGCACTCCTCGCTCATGACGGGCGTGAGGGTCTGCTCGAAGTCCTCGTACCCTGTCCCCGAGATCTCCAGCCGCGTCACCCCGGCTGTCCACAACGCGCAGACCAGCTCCGAGAGCGCCTCGGGAGGGGGCCTCTCGCGATCGACGGCGCACACCAGGTTGGCCTCCTCGATCGTCTTCCACGTGCTCGGGTCGTTCAGCACGAACGTGGGCTCCTCCGCGGCGCTCCACGCCACATGAACGGTGGTGTCCGGCGGGACCGGGCCGCCCGGGGCGCGCACGGTGACGGTGAACATCGCTTCCAGGCCCGTCGGGCATGGGGCGGCGCCCCCCGTGCCCGCGCCGCCCGAGCCACCACCCCCCTGGCCGTCGCAGGCGCCGGCCGCGAACACGGCCACGAGCGCTGCTGTCACGAACGCGACCAGCGCCGCGAGCGGCGCGACGGAACCCGTCAAGGGAGGGCGAGCGACCACAAAGGCGGCAGGATAGGGGCACGATTCCCCCAAATCCAGCGAGAGCACTCTTCGCGCGGCCAGGCCGTCCTGGTCCCCGTCCTTTGTTCTTGGTTGTTCTTTATGCGCTCTCTGTGCGTTCTTTACGCATCCCCGAGCGTCGGTCACGTCGGTCACGCCGCGCAGGCCATCACGTGCCCGCGCGCTCGCGCCCCGCGAGAGACCTCCTCGGGCGCGCGGCGCGCGCGGCGATCGGGCCAGACGGCGGCCCCGCCCCGGCGGGGCCCGGTCGGCTCAGGCCTGCGCCTTGAGCTCCGCGATGTCCTGGAGCAGCGCCCGCTCGTGCCCGTCCGGCTTCACCTTCAGGTACGTCTTCCGCAGCACGCCCTGCGGATCGATGACGAACGTCGTCCGGTCCCAGTACAGGGTGCCCTTGTAATCGCTCTGCCCCACGCCCGCGGCCTTGAGGAGCTCGTGCTTCGTGTCGGCGAGCAGGTCGATCGTGAACGAGAACTTGTTGCAGAAGCTCTTGTGCGACGCGACGTCATCCTCGCTGACGCCGACCACGGCGATGTTGGCCTTGTCGAACTCCTCCTTGGAGGCGGTGAACGACTTGCCCTGGACGGTGCAACCCGGCGTGTCGTCCTTCGGATAGACATAGACGACGAGCCATTTGCCCGCGAAGTCCTCGAGGTTCACGGTCTTGCCGTCCTGGTTCGGCAGGGCGAAGCGCGGGAACGGCTTTCCAATCTCGATGCTCATCTTCTTTTGCCTTTCCTGTGGGCCGGAGGCGGCGCCCCTCGGCCGCTGGCGGGTGATGGTGGCGATGGCGCGCCGCGGCGCGCCCGCCCTCTCCCTGTCGCGCGGGATCAGCGCGGGATCAAGCCCCGGAACCAGGCCGCCACCGAGGAGGACGACTCGTCCTGGTGCATCGAATCCGGCCCTTCCAGCTCGTCGGCGAGCCCGCCGAGGGGCGCCTCGCTCCGCGGGCGGGAGCCGTCCTCGTCGGGCCCGTGCAGCAGGCTGGTGGCCGAGTCGATGCTCGGCAGCAAGCTGAGGCCGCTGCCGCCGCTCGAGGTCGGCTCCTTCGTGAGCGACTTGAACTCGAGCAGCATCATGTCGATGAGCTCGGCGATCTTCTGCGTCCCGTCGACCGCGCGCGCCGGCCCGCCCTTGGCGCGCTCGACCAGCGCGGCGACGTCGTCCTCGCTCACCGGGCGGCCGAAGCGGTAGAGGAAGCGGGTGAGGTCGCGCCCGAGCTCGCGCGCCGTGCGGTAGCGGGCGGCCGGGTCGCGGGCGAGCGCGCGGCGGATGATCTGCTCCAGCTCGCGCGGCACCTCGCTGTTGACCTGCTGGAGCGAGGGGATCACCGCGTCGCGCACCAGCCGCACCGTGATGTAGTCCGAGTCGCCGAGGAAGAGCCGGCGCCCGGCGAGCATCTCCCACAGGATGATCCCGAGCGCGAAGATGTCGACCCGCTGGTCGACGCCCTGCTCGAGCACCGTCTCCGGCGCCAGGTACCCGAACTTCCCCTTGATGATGCCCGCGTCGCTCTCGGCGAGCTGGCTCGACGCCTTCGCGAGCCCGAAGTCCACGATCTTCACCTCGCCGTAGCGGGTGATCAGCACGTTCGCGGGGGTGATGTCCCGGTGGACGATCTGGAGCGGCTTGCCGTCCGCGGTCGCGAGATCGTGCGCGTAGGCGAGGCCCTGGCACATCTTCGCGGCCATGAACGCGGCGACCTCGACGCTCATCGGCCGGCCCACCTTCTTCTGGTGCTCGAGCAGGGCCCTGAGGTCGGCGCCGTCGACGTACTCCATCACGATGAAGTAGGTCCCGTCGCCGACGCCGATGTCGAACACGGACACGACGTTCGAGTGCGAGAGGTGCGCCGAGAGGCGCGCCTCGTCGAGGAACATCGCGATGAACTGCTCCTTCTTGCTGAGCTGCGGCAAGACGCGCTTGATCGCGACCTGCTTCTTGAACCCCTCGATCCCCGCGCTCTCGGCGACGAAGACCTCCGCCATGCCCCCCGAGGCCAGGCGCTTGATGACCCTGTACCGCTGCTGCTCCGACATGCCCTGCTCGTCGTCCTCTCGCCCCGTCCCGTCCCGCCGGTCCAGTCTAGCGGCTCGGGGCGCGCCGCGGATGAAATCTCCGCCGCGCCGCCGCGCCGCGTGTCACCGGAACGTCGCGAGCGCCGCCACCGCCGCGAAGGAGAGCCCCACGAGCGCCGCGAGCGCGAGCACCGACAGCAGCGGCTCCGCGCGCGCCGCGGCGATCAACCGGCCGCGATCCTCGCGGGACAGCGGCGCCCCCGAGGTTCCGTCCTCGCTCTCGCCCCCTGCGGCGGCGGCGAGGTGTTCCTCCAGGCGCCGCCGCGCGCTCCGGGATCGCAGCGCGAGCAGCAGCATCTGCGTCACCGCGCCCGCGCCGAGCACCAGCAGCCCCGCGCGCCGCGCCCCGGCCGCGCGGGCCTGCTCGCGCGCCTCGGCCGCCGGCATGCCGTCCGCGAGCAGCTGCACGTGCTGCGGCGAGGTCGAGCCCGCCCGCGAGAGCGGCCAGGCCACCGTGCCTGCGCCTTGCTCGTAGGGATCCCCCGCGACCACGGCCCAGGCCGCCCCGCCGAGCCCTGCCGGGAGCGCCAGCGTTCCCGAGAAGAAGCCCGCGCCGTCGGGCGCGAGCGGCACGATCGCCCCGAGGAGCCGGCCGTGTGCGCCGCCGATCGAGACGTACGCCCGCGGCTTCGGCGCGGGCGAGACGAGCCGGAGCGCCGGCCGCTCGCCTGCGAGCCCGTCCGGGTCGAGCCAGATCGCTCCCGGGATCACGGGCAGCCTCCCGTCCCAGGTTCCGGTCGCGCCGGTCGCGCCCGTCGCGCCGGTCGCGCCGGTCGCGCCCGTCACGCCGGTCACGCCGGTCACGCCCGGCGCCCTCGCGAAAGCCGCGCCCGTGGGTCCGGCAGGTGTGCCTGCGGGCTGCGTCGCGCGCAGCGTGAGCTCGACCGCGTGCGACAGCGGCTTCAGCGCGAGCTCCACCGCGCCGTTCGCGCCGGCCAGGCGCTCCACCGGGCCGCTGCCCTGCCCCTCGAGCTCCGCCCCGGCGGCGCGCGCCTCGACGCGGGCCCCCGCCCCCGGCGCCCCGCCTTCGGTCTCGACCACGACGTGCACCACCTCGGGGAACGGCGCCGCGAGCGCCCCCCGCGCGGTAGTGACCCGCAGGCGGAGCTCCCCGCGTGTCGCCCCAGGGAGCGCGCTCGGCTCCGTCGCCGGCGGCGGCGGGAGCAGCGGCACCTGGCCCTCCACCAGGACCTCGCCCGCGCCGGTCGCGACCTGCACCACGACCGGCTCCTTCAGCCCGGCGGGCGCGCGCAGCAGCGCCTCGCCGATGCCGTCGCTGCCGGTCGCCCCGGTCCATCGCTCGAGCGGCGCGCCCGCGGCGGTCGCGTTCACCTCGATTCCCTGGATCTCCGCCGGATCACTCGCCCCGTAGAGCCGGCGCACCCCTTCGATGCGCAGCGCCAGCGCCTCGCCGCCGGCCACCGGGGCCCCCCAGATCCGCACGCCGGTGGCCATACGACGCGAGCCCGGCCCCAGGATCACGATCGCCGCGAGCCCGATGGCGAGCGCGGGCAGGGCGTAGGTCGCCGCGCCGGACATCGAGGTCATCGCTGCCAGCATACCGTTCCGTCCCAGCCCTGCGCCCCGTCGTGTGCCTCCCCTGTGTCGCCCTCCAGGCGTGCCGTCCTGCGTGGGTCCGGGTGGCTGCTCGCGCCGAGCCCCTTTGCGTCCTGGCGTCTCCTCCGATAGGAAGCCGCCAATGGCAGCCGACAGAACGGTGAAGCGCAAGCGCAAGGGCTCGGGGTCCACGGGGCAGGGGGGCGAGCTCCTCCTGCGGCAGCGGACCGATCCGCGGAGTGAGCGGCGGTTCGAGCCGAAGGCGTCGCTCTCGCTCGGCCTCACCCTGCTCGGCATGTCCGTCGCGGCGCTGCTCGCCGGCGCTGCCGTCTACGGCCAGTGGTTCCGCGCCGAGGAGGCGGGGCCGCACCCGGTGGCTCCGTACCTGTTCGTCGGCGCGGTGCTCCTCGGCGGCGCGGCGGGCCTCTTCGGCCAGTGGTCGCTGAAGCCCATCCGGGTCGGCGACGCCGGCGTCGGTCTCGAGAACGGACCGACCGAGATCGAGCGCATCGGCTGGCACGAGGTCACGGGCCTGCTGCTCTCGGACGACACGCTCACCGTGCAGGGCAGCGGGACCGCCATCGCCATCCCGCTGCGGACGCACCTCCCCGCGGCGTCGCGTGTCCTGGCCGAGGTGCGGCGGCGCATCCCCGCGCGTGCGACCGACATCAAGGAGGGCGCGCTGCCGCCCCCCGACGATGCCGCCGGCGAGCAGCGCCCGCTCGAGCCGCCCCAGGTGGCCGGCCTGCGCTGCAAGGCCACCGACAAGCTGATCGCCTTCGAGGCCGACGCCCGCCTCTGCGGCCGCTGCGGCGAGCTCTACCACAAGGACGGCGTCCCCCCCCGCTGCACCACCTGCAGCGCGCCGCTCTCCTGAGCGGCGGCCGTCCCCTCAGAGCCCGAAGCGCGCGGCGTTGTCCCGGAGGAAGGCCAGGTAGACCTCCGCCTCCTGGTGCGACGCCACCTCGCCCGACTCGACCGCCTCTTCCAGCGCGCGCTTGAGCTCCCCGATGCGCCGGGACGGCGGGATCGCGAACGCCTGCATGATCGCGTCGCCGATGCCGCTCGGCAGCGGCGGCACCACCGCGTCCTCCGCCTGGACCTGCAGCACCCGCTCGGCCAGCTCGCTGATCTGCTTGAGCCCCTTCCGCTTCTTCTCGGGCCGCTTCGTCGTGATGTCCGCCCGCGACAGGTCGAGCACGTCGCTCAGGCAGCCGCCCATCTCCTTGGCGAAGCGGCGCACCGCGCTGTCGGTCCACGACGGGTCGTACTGGCTCGCCCGGAGGTGGTGCAGGATCAGGAAGCGGATGCTGCTCTTCAGCGGCGTCTCCTTCGCGAAGAGCGGCAGCCGCCGGTCGATCTTGTCGAACATGCGCGCCCCGACCTCCGCGTGGCCGAAGAAGTGGACCTCGCCCGTCGGCGAGATCGAGCGCGTCCTCGTCTTGCCGATGTCATGGAGCAGCGCGGCCCAGCGGACCTCCAGCCGGGGAACCGCCTGGCGCACGACCTGCTTCGTGTGCTTCCACACGTCCTTGTGGCGCCACTCCCCGTCGCCGAAGCCGACCATCGCCTCGACCTCGGGCAACATCGCGGCGAGCGCGCCCGACTCGAGCAGGGCGTCGAGCCCGCTCTCGGCGTCCTCGCTCATCATGATCCGGTCGAGCAGCTTGCGGACATCCGGCAGGTACAGGGCGGCCGCGGCCTTGAAGTCGGCCGGGCGCCCGGAGATCACCCGGGGCGAGGATGGGCGTTGCTCGGAGGCCGCTCCAGAGGGCTCGACCTCGGCCTTCTCCGCTCGCTGAACGGCCCACTCGAGCGCGTCCATGGCCCGCTTCGGGCTCGCTTCCTGGGTGACAATCTCCTGCACGCTGGCCTTCCACACTTTCTAGGTTACGGGTTCGCCCGTGCGGCGCCGTTCGCGCGGCCCGGACAGAGGGTCCGCCGGTTTAGAGCCGGCAGGGGTCTCCGCGCAATGGGTCGTCGCGCGGACGGGATCAAATCCAGGGTGTCCCTCCTGGGGACCTGTCCCCTGGACGGCGTCCCCCTGGCGCGCCCCCCTAGCCCTGGCCGATGGCTCTTGCCGCCGGGGGCCGCGGGGCGGCGCGTGTCATGTCCGGAGGAGCCTGCCGACGTGCGCCGTTTCCCAGGCGAGGGCGCGCTCGTAGTCGCGGAACAGCCGCTCGCGGGCGAGGAACTGCGGCGGGTGGAGCATCCGGCGCCCGTTGCCGTGGCTTGCGGGCATCACGTGGTGGAGCATCTCGTGGTAGATGACGTAGGAGATGAAGTAGCGGGGGACCCACGGCAGGTCGAGCACCGGGTGGATGCGGATCAGCCGCTCGATGGCCGAGTAACTCCCCAGCTTGATGGTGCGCCGCGCCTTGCGCGCCCTGGTCCGTTTGCCCCAGGTGATCAGGGCGTCGACGGCGCCGTTGAAGTACGCGTGGTTGAGCTTCTGGAACAGGCTCAGCAGGTCGTGCGTCTTCCCCTGCGTCGTGAGCGGCGTGCTCACCGGCCGGCTCGCCCGGATGCGGTGCCCGTTCTCGTCGATGTACTGGCCGACCACCAGCGACGCCGCCCGGTCCTGGTTCACCACGTACCGGACGAGCGCCTCCTGGACGACCGCCGGCGCGTCCAGGAACATGTGATGGACGCGCGCCTGCAGGATGCCCTCGCGCAGCGAGGACGAGATCATCTGCCGGAAGTTGTCGGTGACCGAGAGCAGCACCGGCCGCTTCTGGGCCAGCTCCAGGCGCCGGATGAGCGCCTGCCGCGCCCCCTCGTGCACGAAGATCTGCGGCTGGCCCGCGGGGAGGTCGATGTCGATCGGATGATGCCGGGGATCGGGCACCCGGACGACGGCGCGGGAGACACGCGGCCACAGCGAAGACGCTGCGCTCTTCCCACCGGCGCGCATCAGACGGCCTGGAGGGGGTTGAGCGAAGGGGAAGGCCATCTGTCCCGCCATCTCAATCCTCCTTGTTTGGGCGTATTCTCGGGGGGGATCCTTGTCAAGCGAGCGGCCAAAGTCCTCGAAATCACTCAGGTTTATGGCTACGTAAGCCGGGGATCGGCCCACCCCACGGGCGGCGCCGGACGCCTCGGCCGCCGCGCCCCGGTGTTCCGGGATTCCTTCGTGAGTTCAAGGACTTGCCCGAAGCGGCGCGGCGCCTCGCGCCGGCCGTGAGCCCTGCGCCGCCTTCCGCCTCGGACGCCGCTCCGTCTGTACCGTGGTGCTCCATGGCCCGCGGCCCCGTCGCTCAGGTGAACGTGCGGGGGTCGAGGATCTGTCCCACGCGCCAGCGGACCTGCACGCGCGGGGCGGGCTCGGGCGCGTCCAGCTCGAGCGCGACGACCAGGGCAGTACAGAAGCCGCGGAGCACCAGGCCCGTCGCACCCTGACCGGGCGCGTCGACCAGCGTGCGGACGAGGTGCTCGACGTTGGGCTGATGGCCGACCAGCAACGTGTCGGCGCCGCCGCGGGCGAGCGCGGCGACGAGCGCGAGCGGCAGGCCGGCGTCGAGCGAGAGCTCGTCCCGGACCTCGACCTCCGGCGCGCCGCAGACGGACGCCACGATCTCGGCGGTCTCGCAGGCGCGCGCGAGCGGGCTCGCGAGCAGCCGCGGCAGCGGGGCGCCGCCCCGGAGCCGCTGGAGCTCGGCCGCGACCAGGCGCACGCGCTCACGCCCCTCCGGGGTGAGCCTGCGATCCACATCGCGCCCGGTCGCCGCCCGGTCCTCCGCCGGGCCGTGCCGCATCACGTAGAGCTGCATCGGCATGCTGCAGCCCCGGCGTCAGTTCGTCTTGCCCGGGGGGCGCCGGGCGTCCTGTCCGGACGGGCCTGCCTCGCGACCCCGCCCCGCCGGCGGCTCGGCCGCGCTCGCCCCGCCCTTCGACCCGTTCGCCGCGCCGGCGCCCGGCCCATGCCCCGCCGCGGGGGCGGCGGCGGCGGCGGCGCTCGACCCCGCGCCCGCGCGCGAGATGCCGTGCTTCGCGAGGACCATCGACTCGATCTTCTCGAGCACCGCCGGGTGCTGCTCGAGGTAGGTGCGGGCGTTCTCGCGGCCCTGACCGATACGCTCGCCCTGGAACGAGAACCACGAGCCGCTCTTCTCGATGATGCTCGCCTCGGTCGCCAGGTCGATGACGTCGCCGCTGTGGCTGATGCCGTGGCCGTAGAGGATGTCGAACTCCACCTCCCGGAAGGGGGGGGCCATCTTGTTCTTCACGACCTTGACGCGGGTCCGGTTGCCCACGACCGCGGGCTCCTTGCCGCCCGCGGCGGCCTCCTTGATGGCGCCGATGCGGCGGATGTCGAGCCGGCACGAGGCGTAGAACTTGAGGGCGTTGCCGCCGCTCGTCGTCTCGGGGCTGCCGAACATGACGCCGATCTTCATCCGGATCTGGTTGATGAACATCAGCAGGCACTGCGAGCGCGAGGTCGTCCCGGTCAGCTTGCGGAGCGCCTGGCTCATCAGCCGGGCCTGGAGGCCGACGTGGCTGTCGCCCATGTCGCCCTCGATCTCCGCCTTGGGGACGAGCGCCGCGACGGAGTCGACGACGATGATGTCGACCGCGTTCGAGCGGACCAGCATGTCGGCGATCTCGAGCGCCTGCTCGCCGTAGTCGGGCTGGGAGATGAGCAGCTCCTCGGTCTTCACGCCGAGCTTCTTCGCGTAGTTCACGTCGAGGGCGTGCTCGGCGTCGATGAACGCCGCCGTCCCGCCCGCCCGCTGGATGGCCGCGATGGCGTGCAGGGTGAGGGTCGTCTTGCCGCTCGACTCCGGCCCGTAGATCTCGACGATACGGCCGCGGGGATAGCCGCCGATGCCGAGCGCGATGTCGAGCCCGAGCGAGCCGCTCGGCACGGCCGCGACCTCGTCGTGCAGCGTCTGCCCGTCCTTGAGGCGCATGATCGCCCCCTTGCCGTACTCCTTCTCGACGCTCGCGATCGCGAGCTCCAGGGCGGCAGACTTCTGCTTGGTGTTCTTCTCGTCACTCATGCGTACCTCGGGGAAGGGGGGCCGAAGGGAGGGGAGACCGAAGGGGATCGCGGAGCCGGATCCCCGACGCGCGGGGCAACAGATTTCGGCAGACCTTTACTGTCCGGTTGTTCAGGAAGCAAGACCCCCGCACCCCGGATAGGACCGACAACGTCCGTGCAGCGGCGCCGCCGGGCGAGGCCGACGCGCGCTTTTCTGCAGCGCTCTCCGGCCGCGCTCTCCCGCCTTGGCGGCCGGACCCGGCGGCCGGGTCGAGCCCGCGACGGAGCGTGTCCGGACAAGGCGGTAACAGCCTGGGCGGAGCGGTGTTCCTGGCTCGCGTGGAGTCGCACAAGCCAGGCAACAATCGGAGGAAGCAGGCAGCTTGAACACTGGCGATTTGCCGCCCCGCGAGCCAGACCTTCAGCGTGGGGGGTGGGGGTCTTTACCCGGGCTTTGGCCTGGGCCGGTACGAGCTCGTCCTGCGGGTGACCGCAGGCGACATGGGCGAGGTCTGGGCGGGGCGGCTCAGGCGCGAACATGGATTTCAGAAGCTCTTTGCCATCAAGGTGCTCCTTCCGGAGCGCTCTCCGGACCCGGACGCCGTGCGGATGTTCCTGGACGAGGCCGCGCTGGCGGCGCGCATCAGGCACCCGAACGTGGTGCCCGTCGTCGATGTCGGCGAGCAGGACGGCACACTCTATCATGTCATGGAGTGGGTGAGCGGGGAGCCCCTCTCGTCGGTGCTGCGCGCCGCGCGCGGGCGACCGGCGCCCGTCCTCGCCGCGGCCAGGATCGCTTACCAGATCTGTGCGGCGCTCGACGCCGCGCACGAGCTGCGGGACGAGCTCGGCAACCCGCACGAGCTCGTGCATTACGACGTGTCGCCGGACAATGTCCTCATCACGTCGGAGGGGCTCGTCCGGCTGATCGATTTCGGCGTCGCCAGGTTCGAGGAAGAGCGGCTGTCGGAGCGCTGGCCAGGGGTCGCCCGCAGTGTCCGCCCGCCCGCCTTCCCGGCACCGGGCGGCGAGGGGGGCGTGCTCCTGTTCAGGAGCAGCGCTCCTTACATGGCGCCGGAGCACCTCCGCGGGCAGCCGTGTGATCGCCGGGCCGATCTCTTCGGGGTGGGGGTGCTGCTCTACGAGCTCCTGTCGGGCGCCCATCCTTTCCAGTCCGACGACAGCGAGAGCACGATCACCCACATCGCGAGCGAGCGGCCCGCCGCGCCGCTGTCGTCGCGCGCCGTCCCGTCCCGGCGCGGGTTCGCGGAGCGGCTCAGCGCGCCGCCTCCTCCCGAGCCGATCCCGCCGGCGCTCGACCGCCTCGTCTGCGAGGCGCTCGCCAAGTCGCCCACCGCGCGCACCGCGACCGCGGCGCAGCTGATGCGTGCGCTCGAGGAGGCCGTGCCCGGCGCGGCGCACCCGGGCAACGACGCGCTGGTCGCCGGCTGGATCGGGCAGCTCCTCGGCGGCGCGTCCCACTTCCGCACGCAGCAGCTGCGCGCGGCGCTCGAGTCGCTCAAGCCCGCCAGCGCGCCGGGGGACGAGACCGAGCCCGCGCCGCCTTCGCGGCGGTGGACGCAGGCGGCGTGGGCCTTCGGGGCGGCCGTGGTCGGCGGGGCGCTCGCCGGGGCCATGGCGGTGCGGGACTGTCCGCTCCCGCCGGCCGATCGGGTGGTCCCCGCGGCGCTGCGCGCAGGCGGCGCCGCGGGGGACGTCAGCGGGCCTCCGCCACGTCCGCGAGCAGCGGCGACCAGGCCGCGCCCGCGATGAGCCAGAGCTGGTGCGACGTCCGCGTCACCGCGACGTGGAGCCGCCGGCGGGCCTCGTCGGTCATCGGGTACGCCGCCGCGGTCGCGTCGGGCACGACGACGTAGTCGAACTCGAGCCCCTTCGCGCTGTCGACGTCGGTGACATCGATGCCCGGTTCGAAGGAGAACTCCCCCCCGAGGACGAGGCGGGCCTCCGGCAGCTCCGCGACGAGCGCGTGGAGCTGCCGCGCGGCGTCCGCGTCGCGCGCGATGACGGCCACCGAGGCGCGCGGCTCCCGGTCGATGAGGTCGCGGAGCGCGCCGGCGAGGAAGAGGTGCGCCTGCGCCTCGCCCGGGAAGCGGAAGAACCCGATCGGCGCGCCGTCGCGCAGGACGCGCGCGGGCGTCTCGGGCGCGAGCTTGCCGAGGAGGTGCCGCGCGAGCTCCGTCACCGGCCGGGGGCACCGGTACGACACGGCGAGGCGGCAGGTCGCCGCGCCGCCCACGCCGAGCGCGGCGAGCGCCGGGTCCCACCCGGCGAAGCTCGAGGACGTCTGCTGCGCCTCGTCGCCCGCGAGCGTCACGCTGCGCGCCTCGCCGAGGAGCTTGCCCATGACGAACAGCTCGAACAGCGAGAAGTCCTCGGCCTCGTCGAGCACGAGGTGTGATCCGCCCGCCGCATCGAGGCCGCTGCGCCACGCGCGCAGGAACAGGAGGATCGGCAGGTCGTCCACGTCGAGCGTCCCGGCGAGCTCGTCCGGCGTGCCCTCGGCGATGGCGCGGCCGTCGATCGCCTCCTTCATCGAGGCCACGGTGATCGAGGCGAGCTGCTTCTCGAGCGGCTCGGCGATCTGCAGCATCGTGTGCCGGACGGTCTCCTCGACGGCGCTCCGCGGCAGATCCCCGCCCGAGGCCGCGACGACCCCCTCGAGGAACGTGCGGTCCGTGAAGACGTCCGCGAGGCGGCGGCGCAGCCGGTCGAGCGTCGTGCCCGCCGGCGGGAGCCTCGCGAAGCGCTCGCGCAGCGCGCGGTAGAGCGCCGGGTGGCGCTTGAGGCTCGAGACGAGCGCCGGGGGGTCGGTGCACAGCGCGATCGGCCGGCGCGGGTTGAAGACGGCGCGTGCGGCCGCGGACGACCAGGCGTCGAGCGTCTTCACCTGGGCCTCGCCCGCGCCGAGCGGCGCGAGCAGGCGGCGCGACAGCCGCGCGAGCCCCTCTTCGGGGACGACGACGCTCAGGGTGGAGATCGGGTAACGCGCCGGGTCGAGCGCGGCGATCCTGGCGAGCCGGTGGAGCGCGACGGTCGTCTTGCCGCTCCCGGCGCTGCCGAGCACGAGCAGCGGCCGCTCCGGCGGCGCGCTCACCGCGGCGTACTGATCTGCGTCGAGCAGGGCGGTGACGTCCGGGGCCTTCGCGCGGTCCGCGGCGCCCGCGCCGACGCCGAGGCTGCCGGGGCGCGCGGCGGTCCCGGCGCCCCCCGGCTGCATGGCCAGCGCCGCGCGATCGGCCAGGGTCCACCGTCCGTCGCCTCGCCGCGTCAGGACGAGCCCGTCGCCGACGATCCCGGTGAGCTCGCCGCGCTCCAGGACGACGATCCGGCGCGCCTGCACCACGCCCTCGGCGACGCGCCCGGGGAAGGTCTCCTCGTACTCGTCGCCCTCGCGGTACCGGTAGAAGATCTGCGCCACGGGCGCGACGCGCCAGTCGAGGATCCGGACCCCGGCCGACGGGTCCAGGAACGTCGCCTGGCCGAGCAGGTAGTCCTTCGTTCCTTTGCCCTCGTCGACCCGGAGGTGGGCGAGGTAAGGGCAGAGCGGGTCGGGGAGCGTCTCCTTCGTCTCCTGCTCGATGAGGCGCTGCCGCACGCTCATCTCGAGGAGCACCGCCGGCAGATCGTCGGCCGACGCCGCGGCGGCCTCGTCGCGGAGCTCCCGGAGCGCCGCGACGGACCGGAGATCGCGCGGCGCAGCGGGGCGCGTCGCGCGCGCGCGCGCCCGAGCCCGCTCCAGCGCGGCGCGGACGCGCTCGAGGAGCGCCTCCTCTTCCTCGAGGACGGCGCGCGCTAGGGCGGGCAGATCCAGCCTGCTTTCCATCATAGAGAGGGCCTCCGTGCGCCCTCGCCGCGGCGAGGGCGCAGATCTCGCGATGATGAATGAACGATGCGTTCACTTTTGAGACAAACGGACGGGCAGAGAGGGAAAGACACACGGGAAGACACACGGGAAGGGACAGGGACAGAGGGACTCACGCGAAGAAGCTCCTGAGCCCGGCGAGGTGGTATTTCGAGTAGCCGTGGATGGCCTCGCGGAGGGCGGCCTCCTCCTCGAAGCTCTCCAGGGCGCTCACCATGGTGCCGAGGAAGCTGCGGTAGATCTGGTTCAGGTTGAACCGCATCGTCTCGGTCACCTCCAGGTGCGGGCGGAAGCAGCGGAAGTGATCGAGCGCCATCTGGATGAGGCTCTGCACCGTGTCCTCGGCGAACCGCTCGTACCTGGAGCCTCCGGCCCGCCCGAGGAGGATCACGACGCGCAGCCGGTTCTCGATGCAGAAGCGGAGGAGCTCCTCGGCGGCGAGATGGTAGGCGGCCGCCGGCGCGAGCGTGCTCATGTCGTCCACGCCGTCGAGCGCCTTCACCCGGCGGCGCAGGAGGAGCGTGAAGGACCGGGCGAAGCCCTCGTCCACGACGGCGTAGAAGAGCGCGTCCTTGTTCTCGTAGTAACGGTAGATGTTGCCCGTCGAGATGCGCGCCGCCCGCGCGATCTCGGCCATGGTCGCGCTCTCGTACCCCTTCCGCGCGAAGACCGTCAGCGCGGCAGCGGCGATGTTCTCCTGGACCTCGTCCTTGAGGTACTGGGCCATGGCAAATAATGAACAGACCGTTCACTTATAGCCAGGCGCGCCGCTCCGTCAAGGAGCGGCGGCGCGGGCTTCAGGGGTCGACGCGTCCCTCGAGGATCGCGCGCGGGCCGTCGATGAGCATGAACGTCGCTTCCTCCTCGCCGACGCGGGCGAAGAGGGCCTTGATGCCGTCGCGCACCTCGGGGACGTCCCTGGCGGTGTGGGCGTCGCTGCACGCGGCGTAGTAGTACCCTTCCTCGATCAGCAGCTCGGCCGTCCGGCGGGGGGTGCGGCCGTACTTGCCGGTGAGCGCCGCGACGTCGAGCAGGAGCACGGCGCCCGCGTCGAGCAGCGGATCGAGCGACGTGAAATCCGCGGCGACGGGGTCGTAGCGCTCCGGGTGGGCGATGACGGGGCGGAGCTTGCGGCGGCTGAGATCGAAGATCCGGTCGGCGATCCGGACGGGAAAGCTCCGGTTCGGGAACTCGACGAGCGCGGCGTGGCCGCCCGGGTAGGGGAGGGCATTGCCATCGAGGAGGCGCTGGAAGACGAGATCGTCGAAGAAATGCTCCGACGAGAGGGCGAGCGCGGGCAGCTCGCGCGCGTCGATCGCGCCGCGCAGCGCGGCGCAGGTCGCGTCGTAGGCGGCCAGGAGGCTCTGCCGGGTGTTGTCGAACATGCCGGGGCGCATGTGCGGCGTCGCCACCACGGTGTCGAACCCGGCGCCGCGGAGGGCGGTGAGCAGCGCGAGGCTCTCCTCGACGTTGCGGGCGCCGTCGTCGATGCCCGCGACCCAGTGGCTGTGGAGATCGATGAACCCGCGCATGGTGGATCCGACCTTAGCAAAGTTGGCCGCGCCAGCGCGCTACGACCATGCTTCGCGTCGAGGAGGTGTTCGTGTCGTTGTCGTTATCGAACCAGCAGCTCGTGTCTCAGCTCGGGTCGGACGGCTGCTCGGCAGGCCAGCGCGGTGACGGGGCGGGAGGCGCCCGGCGCGCGATCGATCCGGGCGCGCCGCCGGCGGTGGGGGAGGGCGCGTCGTCCCTGGAGGAGGTCGCTCCCACCTCCGAGCGGCGGCGCCGCCGCAGCGACGATCCGATCACCGCGCTACACTATCAGCTCTCGACGACCCGCAGCGAGGCGAACCTCGACGTCGTGGTCCTCGTGGATGACAGCGGCTGCCTCGTCGCGGGGGCGGGCGCGTGGCCGGCGTGCGAGGAGCTCGCCGCCTACGCGCCCCTCCTCGCCAACCCGGACGCCGTCCAGAATGCGGCGGTCGGCTCGCGCATCGCCGCGCTCAGCGCGGAGGTCGAGGTCCAGAGCCTCTCGCTGGCGGGCGCCGAGGTGCTGCTCTGCGGCCGCGGCGGTACGCCGCAGCGCGGCGCCTCCATCGCCCGGGCGGCCGAGGGCTGCCTGCGCATCCTCCGCGCCGCAGCCTGAGCGCCCGCCGGCGGCGCCGTGCGCGACGGCCCGAGCGCCCGCCGGAGCCGCCGTGCGCGGCCGCGGCCCTTCGTGCTACAAGGGGCCGCGGCCTCCGGTCGCGCGCCATGCCCGGCCCTCCCCCTCGACCTCCCGCGCCCGCCGCCGCGCCCCTCCGGGCGGACGGCGCCGGCCTCGCCCCGCTGCTCGCCTCCCGCAGGGTGATCCTCTGCGTCGGCTGCGGCGGCGTCGGCAAGACGACCACCACCGCGGCGCTCGGCCTCGCCGCGGCCCGCCGGGGCAAGCGCGTCCTCTGCTTGACGATCGATCCGGCGCGCCGCCTCTCGCAGAGCCTCGGGCTCGAGGAGATGAAGACGGAGGCGCAGACGATCGAGCCCGCGCTGTTCGCCAGGGCGGGGCTCGACGTCCCCGGATCCATGACGGTCATGATGCTCGACACGAAGTCGACGTTCGACAGCCTGATCGAGTCGCTCGCCCCGTCGCCCGAGCAGCGCGACCGGATCCTCGGCAACGTCCTCTACAAGTACATCTCCACGTCGCTCGCGGGCACGCAGGAGTACATGGCGATGGAGAAGCTCTACGCCGTGCGGGGCGACCCGAGCTACGACCTCATCCTGCTCGACACGCCGCCGACGGCGAACGCGCTCGACTTCCTCGACGCGCCCGAGCGTCTCGTCGGCGCCATCGACAGCGCGGCGACGCGGTGGTTCGTGCAGGCGTTCCAGAGCTCCGGCAAGCTGTCGCTCAGCCTCCTGGCGCGCTCGACCGCCGCGGTGCTGAGGGGCATCGGCAAGCTGACCGGCAGCGGCTTCCTCGAGCAGGTCGCGGGGTTCATCAGCGAGATGAACGCGGTCTTCGGGAGCTGGAAGCAGCGGGCCGACGCCGTGGCCGCGGCGCTGCGCGGCCCCGACGTGGCGTACGTGCTCGTCACGACGCCCGATCCGCTCTGCGTGCGCGAGGTGCTGTACTTCGCCGAGCGCCTGCGCGACCAGCAGATGCGCCGCGATGCGTTCGTGGTGAACCGCGTCCACCCGGTCTACGGCGACCTCCCCGGCGCCGCCGAGATCGCCGCCGCGCTCGACCGGACCGGGCTCGCGCTCGCAGCCGGCGCCGCGGAGCGCCTGCTCCAGGCCGCCGCGGACGAGAGCCGCATGGGCAAGCTCGACCAGCTGAACCTCATCGCCCTCGAGGCGGCGCTCGAGGACGAGCAGAGCGGCGGCAGCCTCCGCGCCGACGTCCCGGCGTTCCCCTACGACATCCACGACATCGCCGGCCTCGCGCGCATCGCCGACGTGCTGGCGCCGTGACCCGGCGCGGCGGGGTGATCGAAGGCCAGCCGCTCCGCTGACGGCCGCGCCCGTGGGGCGCCGTCCGCGGTGGGAGCGCCTGGCGCGCGCTGCGTCCGGGTCGCGCGCAGCGCAGGCGGCGAGCAGGTGTTATCCGCCGTGGCTGCTCGAGCCGTCCGGTGGCCCCTTGGGGGCATCCCACCCGCCGGGGGGCTCGTCGATGCCGAGCGCGGAGAGGAACTCGCGGGCGGCCTCCGAGATGTCGGCGGGGACCTCGGGGCCCGGCTCCCAGGCCGACAGCAGCGCGCCGAGCCTCCGGGCGGGCGCGGCGAACCTCTGCGCTTCGAGCTCCGTTCCGAAGGCGGAGAGGAGCTGGTCCACGTGCTCGACCAGATGCTCTCGCGACGGCCACGACATCGCCTTGGCCCACGAGCGCGGCGAGGCGAGCGCACCGGCGCGGTTCACGGCCGTCGCGACCGCCTGGGCCAGCAGGGCCGCCTTCTTCGATGCATCGCTGTAGCTCCGCGGCGCGCCCGCGGCCTCTGGTGGGGGAGGCAGGTCCGCGTCGTCCATGTCGCGGTCGATCGCGCGGACCTGATAGCCGTCGTCGTTCTCCCAGCCGCAGGGGGGTTCGCTGTCGCCCAAGGAGAGACAGAAGCGCCGGGCGGCTTCATAGACCGCTTGCGGGATCTCCTCGCCGTCTCTCCACGTGAGAGACGCGTCCCGGAACTCGCGCGCTCGCTCGCGGCTGTTCTCGAGCACATCATAGGCGATCCAGTCGTCGAGCGCCGCGAGCACCTCCGAGCGCGTTGGTCGTCGCACGAGGGTCGACAACCTGCGGGCCGAGGTCATCTCACGCAACAGATCGAAGGCGTTGTTGAGTGCGTCTGCCTTGTTATAGCCGTCCGATGCTCGGCGGATGGTGCGCGGCTCTCTCGGGCGATCGGTTCCCATGGCATCGTTTCTCACGCTCACGGATAAGGGGCACAGATGGGCCCGAAGAAGCTGTCCCTGAGCGCCGAGATGGCGCCGGCACCAACGGCAACGACCTCGGGCGGCGACGTCCCGGTCTGGACGCAAACATAGGAGCACCACGACCGTATCACGACGTTCTGCAGGATGTCGTTCACGAGGTCAGGGCAGGTGCGGCATCTCGCCTTTCCGCAGTCGTCGACATAACAGATATGGTCTACGGCAGGGATGTGTCCCTGCTGGCACTCTGGAGTGTACTTGCAGCCATACTGACTCCCGCAACTGAACTTGGGAGTCACCGTATACGCGAGCATCGACGGGTCGATGCCCGCAAGCCACGCCCGCGCCTGCTCCAGCGCTCCCGGCGCATACTGATCCAGGAGCGCACGTAGGGTCTCGTCGTCGATCGTGGCCGGATCGATCTGCGCGGACTCGACCGCGCCGGCCAGGGCGCACGTCATGTTCCCTGCCAGGGCAGAGGCGAACGCCAGCTTCTCTGGATCGAGCTGAGCATAGAGTTCCTCCCCGAACTGCTGCTCCTCCGGGCTTTCGACCGTGCCCTCGTCGGCGGGGCCGCTGCCGCCCGTGCCGTCGCCGACGGGGCTGCTGGTGCCGCCCGCGTCTCCCTCGGGGGCGCTGCCCCCGTCGCTGGAGCTGTGCCAGGCCCCATCCCCATCGCCCGGGCCCACCCGGATGACGCATCCGGGAACGACCGCATGGGCGGCCAGCGCCGCGAGCACGACCGCCGCCGCCCCTCGAACGACTCGCTTCGCCATCCCACCCTCCCTATAAAAGATGGCTGCCGGCATTCCGCCACCCGCAAGGCGTCGACGCGCGTAGCACGCGCTCTCTCTCGCCTCAATCGAGTGGCGGCCGAGTGTTGCCAAGCAGCGCGGCGCCGGAATTGCCCGAGGGACAGGCCGGCGCGGGGCTGCCGGAGTTCGAACCGAGGCCGGAGCTGCACCGAGCGCGGCCACCCTCGGCGGGAGCAGCCTCGCGCTCGCCCCTCGGTGCCGCAGCGCGCCTGCTCCAGGCCGTCCAGGACGAGAGCCGCATGGGCAGGCTCGACCAGCTGAACCTGATCGCCCTTGAGGCGGCGCTGGAGGACGAGCAGAGCGGCCGCAGCGTCCGCGTCGACGTGCTGGCGCCGCTGCCCCGGGCGGTGGGGTAAAGGACGGCTCGTCCGTGCTGCTGGTGCCCTCGGCAAACGGAAGCGGTCTGGAGGAGGCAGCTGGCTGCTCTGGGGTAACCGCAAATGGACTGGACGAGGCAGCTGGCTGCTCGGTAAACCGGAAACGGTCCGGGGGAGGCAGCTGGCTGCCCTCGGTGAACCGGAAACGGTCCGGGAGAGACAGCTGGCTGCCCTCGGTGAACCGGAAGCGATCCGGGGGAGGCAGCTGGCTGCCCTCGGTGAACCGGAAACGGACTGGAGGAGGCAGCTGGCTGCCCCGGCCTACCCCCGCCGGCGGCGCTCCTTGTACTTCACGCGGACCGGCACGCCCTCGAGGCCGAAGGTCTGCCGCAGCTGGTTCGCCACGTAGCGCCGGTAGCTGAAGTGGAGCTTCTCGGGGTCGCTCGCGACGACGACGAACAGGGGCGGCGACGTCTCGGCCTGCGTGACGAAGAACAGGCGGGGCGCGCGCCCTCCCTGCGTGGGCGGCGGGTGCGTCAGGAGGATCTGCTCGAAGAAGCGGTTGAGCTCCCCGGTGGGCACGCGCCGCCGGTAGGCGTCGGCCACCCGCGTCACCGTCTCGACGAGCTTCGACACGCCGCGCCCGCTGCGCGCGCTCACCTGCACCACCGGCGCCCACGGCACGAAGGAGAGCTTGTCGCGGGCGTCCTCCTCCGCCTTGGTGAGCGCCTTCCGGTCGAGCAGATCCGCCTTGTTGAGGCCGATCACGATGGCGCGACCCCGGTCGACCGCCAGCCCGAGGATCTTCGCGTCCTGCTCGGCGACGCCCTCGGCCGCGTCGCAGAGCAGGACGACGATCTCCGCCCGTTCCATGGCGCGGATCGCGTGCAACACGCTGACCGCCTCGACGGCGCTGTCCTCCTTGGTGACCTTCGACTTGCGGCGGATGCCGGCCGTGTCGATGAGCAGCAGCCGCTTGCCGTCGCGCTCGGTCAGCGTGTCGATCGGATCGCGCGTCGTGCCCGGCTGCGCGTCGACCAGCATGCGCTCCTCGCCGGTGATGCGGTTGACGAGCGATGATTTGCCGGCGTTCGGCCGCCCGACGATGGCGACGCGGAGCGCGCCCTCGGTCGACGCCTCGGGCGCCACGGGCTCCTTGGGCAGCGCCGCCTCGATGGCCATCTCCAGCTCGGAGATGCCGCGGCCGTGGAGGGCGCTGATCGGGATGAGCCGCTCCATGCCGAGCCGGTAGAGCTCCGCCGCCTCCGCCTCGGCGCGCGACGAGTCCGCCTTGTTCGCGACGTAGATCACGGGCTTGCCCGCGCGGCGCAGGAGGCCGAGCTCCGCGTGCTCGGACGGCGTGACCGGCGTCACGGCGTCGAGCACGCACACGATCACGTCGGCCTCGGCGATGGCCAGGTCGATCTGCCGCTTGATCCCCTGCCGCATGGGGTCGTCGCTCTCGGGATCGAACCCGCCGGTGTCGACGAGCGTGAACCGCCGTCCCCGCGAGGTGACGTCGGCGTAGTGGCGGTCGCGGGTCACCCCCGGCTCGTCGTGCACGATGGCGACGCGCCTGCCGACGAGCCGGTTGAACAGCGTGCTCTTGCCGGTGTTGGGCCGCCCGACGAGCGCCACGATCCCGAACGAGGGGCTCGGCGGAGGCGGCGCATCGTCCAGGGCTTCCTCCTCGGCCGCCGCGAGCGCCTCCTCGTCCAGCGCGCCGTCGTCCGGCGCCGCCGCGGAATCCTCCCGCTCCTCCGTGGCGTCGCGGCCGCCCTGTCGCGCGGCGACGCGGCCCTTGCCGGGCGCCTCGGCGCCGCGCCTGGTCGCGCCGGCGGCCGTCCTGGCGGCAGGCGCGACGGTCTTCCTGGCAGCGCCGCCGGCCCTGCCGGCAGCGACGGTGGCCTTGCCGGGAGCGCCGGCGGCCTTCCTGGCAGCGCCGCCGGCCTTGCCGGGAGCGCCGGCGGCCTTCCTGGCAGCACCGCCGGCCCTGCCGGGAGCGCCGGCGGCCTTCCTGGCAGCGCCGCCGGCCTTGCCGGGAGCGCCGGCGGCCTTCCTGGCAGCGCCGCCGGCCTTGCCGGGAGCGCTGGCCGTCTTCCGCTCGGGACCTCCCGTCTTCCTGGGGGCCCGGACGCCACCTCCGGCGGCTGCTTCGCCGCGCTTCGTCGGTCTGGGACGAGCTGCTTTTGCCGCGCTCACGAGGCTTCTCCCTTGTTGTAACCGAGCTCTTCCAGCCGCTCCAGCGACTCGCGCCACGCCGGCGTCACCCGCACCCAGAGCTTGAGGTTCACCTGCCGTCCGACGAGCTCCTCGATCCGGAGCCGGGCCTCCGTGCCGATCCGCTTCAGCTGCTCCGCCCCGGCGCCGATGAGGATCTTCTTCTGCCCGGGCCGTTCCACGTGGATCGTCGCGTCGATGTGCAGCGCGCCGCCGCCGGTCGGCTCGACGTAGCGCTCGATCTGCACGGCGCTCGCGTGCGGCACCTCCTCCTTCGTCGCCCGGAGGATCTGCTCGCGCACGTATTCGCCGGCGAAGAAGCGCGTCGGTCTGTCGGTGAGCTCGTCGGGCGCGAAGCCCCACTCGCCCTCGGGGCAGAGCTTCGCCACCTCGTCGAGCACGCGCTGCACGCCGTCGTCGCGCCGCGCCGAGATCGGGACGACCGCCGCGAACTCCCGGACCTTGGAGAGCGCCTCGAGCAGCGGCAAGAGCTGTGACTTGTCCCGCGTCCGGTCCACCTTGTTGAGCACGAGCACCACCGGCGCCTCGCTCCCCAGGTCTGCGAGCAGCGTCAGGTCGCCCGGGTGCGGCGCGAGCGGCCGGCTGTGCTCGCCGTCCTTCGCAGCGCCTCCCCGGAGGCGCGCCGGATCCGGCGCCTCCGTCACGAACACGATCACGTCGGCGCTCCGCGCGGCTTCCCGCGCGGCCTGGTTCATCACACGCCCGAGCTCGGTGCGAGGCCGGTGCAGGCCGGGCGTGTCGAGCAGCGCGATCTCGGCCGGGCCGTGGTGCACGACCCCGAGGATGGCGTCGCGCGTCGTCTGCGGCATCGGCGACACGATCGCGAGCGGGTGGCCGAGCGCCGCGTTGAGCAGCGTCGATTTGCCCACGTTCGGCCGCCCCACCAGGGCCACGCGCCCGGACCGCTTCTGCTGAGGGGCGTCCGCCTCCTCCGTCCATCTCGGCCCGGCGCTCTTCCTCTTCTGCTGCGCGCTCCGCGGCTGCCCGCCGCCTCGCGCGCCCGCCGCCGGCCTCTGGGCCGAGCGCTTCTTTGCACCCTCGGCTGGGCGGGCGTCTCGTTCCGCCGGGTCGCCGCCCTCCCCTGGGCGGGCGTTTCGCTCCGCCGGATCGCGGGCCGCGTCGGGTGAGCGCGGCGCTGCGGTCCGTTTGGCGGCCCGCGCTGCGCCGCGGCGCTCGGCGGCCGGCCCTCGGCTGCCCCGCTCGGCGGCCGGCCCTCGGCTGCCCCGCTCGGCGGCCGGCTCTCCGCGGCCGCGCTGGCTCGGACGTCGCGACTTCTCGGCGGCGAGGGGCTTCCGCTCCCGCCGCGGCTCGCGCGCCGGCGAGCCCGTCGCATCCCCTGCCCGGGGCTCTTGATCCGGCTGCTCCGCCCGGCGGCTGCCTCGCGCCGCTGGACGGGGACCGGCGGCGGCCGGGGACGGCTTCGGCGCATGCGGGCGCGCTCTCGCGCCCCGGGGCGCGCTCTTGGAAGGGCCTTTCACCACCGCCGCGCGATAGCAGACGACACGGGTGGCTACAAACGCTTCCCTGCGATCCGTGGTCACGCGCGCGCGAAGGCGGTAAGGGGATGCCTCGCATGTCGAGCGTCCACCGAGGGGACCCACACCACGGAGCCCCGCCCGCCGTCCTCGAGCCGCACGCGGGCGAAGCCCCGCCGCACGCCGAGGCGCCGCCCCGTGACGAGGGCCCGCTCAGGGCCGACGGCGCGCCGGCCACGGAGCGGCCCGGCGACGCCGCGCGAAGCTGGCGAGGCGGCCCGGCGCGGCTCGCCGCCCTCGCGCTTTCGGCCCTCGCGCTGCTGCCGCTCCTCGGCAAGAGCGGCATCTGGGATCCCTACGAGCTCGACAACGCCGACCTCGCCCGCCGCGTCGCGATCCACGTCTTCGGCGCGCAGGGGCTCGATCTCGCGGACGCCCCCGGGGCGCTGCCGACCCTGACCGACCTCCGGATGGGCGAGCTCGGGTTCACCTCGATGGCGCTCGGCTTCCGGCTGTTCGGCCTGCACGACTGGGCCGGGCGCCTCCCGCTCGCGCTGTGGGGCCTCGCCGGCGCGCTCGTGCTCCACGAGTTCCTCGCGCGCCTCGTCGACCGCAAGGCGGGCGTGTACGCCGTCGCGGTGCTCGTGACGATGCCGCTCTACGTGATGCAGGCCCGCACGATGCTCGGCGACATCGTCACCATGGCCGCCCTCGCGATGGCGTTCTGCGGGCTGACCGGCGCGCTGCTCGAGGGCGCGCGCCGCGCGGTGGCCGCGCCCGCGGCGTGGCTCGCCGTGGCGGCGCTCGGCCTCGCCGCCGGCTACCTCAGCCGCGGCCTGCTGATCGGGGTCGCCGTCCCCGCGCTCGGCGCGGGCCTCACCTGGATCGTGCTCCGGACGTCCGGCGCCTGGCCCGATCCGGAGCGCCGGCGGATCACGCTGGGCGACGTCGCCGGCGCCGCGGCGCTCCTGCTCGGCCTCGCGGCCGCCGCGAAGGGCCTGCTCGTGCTCGCGGGGTCGAGCGCCGGCGCGCCGCTCCCCCGCGACCTCGGCGTGGCGCTCCTCAAGAAGCCGCCGGTCGAGTCCACGTTCGATCTCACGCTCCGCCAGCTCGGGCACGCCCTCTTTCCGTGGAGCGCCTTCCTGCCGTTCGCCATCGGCAGGCTCTTCCGCGCCCCCGACCCACAAGGGGACGCGGCGGTCGCGCCCGGCGCAGAGCGCGAGGCCGGCGTCCGGATCGCGCTCGTCGTCACGTCCGCGCTCGCCTACGGCGCCTTCGCGCTGCTCGCGCCGCACGCCGGAGCGCTCCCGTTCAGCGGCCCCGCGCTCCTCGCCGCCATCGCCGCGCTCGCGATCCGCGATCTCGAGCGCGGCGCCCCCGCGTCGCGGGCGCTCGCCGTCGGCTGCGCCGTGCTCGCCTTCGTCCTCTACCGCGACTTCCTCCTCTCGCCGGACCGGGCGCTCAGCGTCTTCTCCGTCGAGAAGCCCATCTTCCCGAAGAGCTTCGAGGCCGAAGCGGCCTCGGCGATGCGCCTCTGCCTGCTCACCTTCGCCGGCCTCGTCGCGCTCACCTGGTTCGAGGAGCAGCCGCGCCAGATCGACCGCAGCCTCCCGGTGTGGGCGCGGCGCCTCGCGGACGACTACCGCGCCGGCGCCGCGGCGCTCGCCCGCATCTGGAGCGGCAACCTGCTCTTCCTGCTGATCGTCCTCGAGGCGGCGCTCGTCGGCGTCGCCGCGATGCTCTTCATCGGCAAGCGCATCGGGTGGGCGCCCGTGGCGAGGATGCCGAACCACCTCGCCGCCGCCTTCGTGAACGCCTGGTGGGCGCTGCCGCTGCTGCTCGCGGCGGGCCCCGCGCTGCTCATCGCGGCGCGCGACGTGTTCCGCTTCGCCGTCGCGCGCACGGCCGTGCCCCGGGCCCTCGGCACGCTGCTCGCGGGCCTGCTCGCCGGCTCCCTCCTGAGCTTCTGGTACTACCCGGCCCTCGCCGCCCAGCTCTCGCCGAAGGAGGTCTTCGAGTCCTACGAGTCGCTGCGCAAGCCCGGCGAGCCGCTCGCGACGCTGGGCATCCGCAGCCGCGCCGCGGCGTACTACCAGGGCGGCGACGTCGCCTCGTTCAGCGACGCCGCGGCGGCGTTCGCGTGGCTCACGGCCTCCGCCGGGGGGGACGCGGCCGAGGGAGACCCCGCCCCCGGAGCGCGCCGGTGGCTCGTCGTGAAGGCCGACGAGCTACCCAGGCTGAACAGCCTCTTTCGCAGGCGCCACGAGCGCAACCTGCCCGTGCTCGACGGCCGATCGAGCCAGATCCTCCTCGCGTCGAATGAGCTCGGCGACAGACCCAACCAGAGCTGGCTCGCGCAGGTCGTGCTCGACGAGCCCGCCGCGCCCGCGAACCCGATCGACGCGATGTTCGAGGACCAGCTGGAGGTGCTCGGCTGGGAGCTGACGGACGACGACGGCCGGAAGGTCTCGAGCGTCATCCCCCAGAAGAGCTATCACCTCCGGACCTACTTCCGGGTCCACCACCCGATCCTCGGCAACTGGAAGATGTTCGTCCACATCGACGGCTTCCAGCGCCGCTACAACGGCGACCATCCCGTGCTCGAGGGGCGCTACCCGCTGAGCTTGTGGCAACCGGGCGATGTCATCGTGGACGATCACGAGTTTCAGCTCGAGCCCAACTTCACCCCGGGCGATTACACGCTGTACTTCGGTTTTTTTTCCGGCGAGGCGCGCTTCGAGGTGACGCGTGGCCCCGAGCACGAAAATCGCGTCCGCGGCGGCATCGTCCGCGTGCGCTGAGCCGCCGCCCGCGGGGAAGGAGCGCGGGGAAGAGCGCGGGGAAGAGCGCCCGACGGGAGCGGCGCCGCGGCCGCTGCGCCGCTGAGGTCGCACGCCGACGGAGAGATCGGGCGTTCCTCCTCGTCGAGCGCCCTCGACGCGCGTGCGGAAAGCGGCTAGTCGCAGGATCATGAGCGGGGGACGTGGTAACTCCAACCATCCGCCCGGCATGCATGGCGGCCCCTCCTCGGCACCCCGCGCGCAGACCGGCGCCTACGGCGATTCGCACCACGCCGACGAGGCCGAGTGCGAGGTCCCCGCCTCGGATTCGCTCGATCGGCGCTCGTCGGAGCGCATCGACGTCACGTGGCTCGTGGATTGCGAGACCGATGACACGTTTCTCTATGCCTCGATCGCGAACATCTCGGAGATGGGCATCTTCGTCCGCACGACGCAGCCCCTCTCGATCGGCACGCGGCTGACGCTCCGCTTCGCGCCGCCGGGGGCGGACGGATCGTACGTGCTCGAGGGAACGGTGCAGTGGGTCAACGAGGTGCGGCCCCTCCACGACAACCCGAACCCCGGCATGGGGATCCGCTTCGTGGATCTCACGCCGGACGACCGCGAGCGCATCGTCGGCACGATCAGGACGATCGCCTACCTCCGCGAAGCGCCGGTGAGATCGAACTGACGAAGGCGCTGCCATCGCGCAGCGCATGGCCGCTGCTGCGCGCGCCGGGGCCCAACCTGCGCCGCGCCGGTGATGCAGGCGCGCGTCAGCGCGCGGCGTCGAACGCGTCGCTCGGGCGGTCGGCCGCGGCGGGCTTGGCCGGCGGCGGCGGAGCGGCGGCCACGCCCGGCGCTGCGCTGGCGGCGGGCGCGCTCGCCGGCGGCGCCGGCGCCGCCGCGCGCTTCGCCGCAGCGGCGCGGCCGGCCGTCGCCGTCGCCGTCGCCGCGTTCTGAGACTGCGCGGCGGCCAGGCTCCCGTCGAGGATCTGGAGCGCGCGCTCGGCGCGGTCGCTGTAGGTCTTCGTCGAGCGGAGCGCGAGCAGCAGCTCGCGCGCCTTCTCGGTGTCCCCGGCCTGCTGGTGGCACTGGACCGCCTCCCACATCGCGGCGTGCGCGGCCGACGTGCCCGGGTACAGCGCGCCGACCTCGTCGAGCTTGCCGAGCGCGGCCGAGCAGCCCGATTTGCGCTGCAGCGCCTGCGCCTCCCGGAACGCGGCGACCGCGCTGCCCTCGGGGTCGCCGGTCACACGTTCGCCCTTCTCCTTCACGGCGTCGACCGGCCGCGGCGCTTCGCTCGCCTTCGCCTCGGCCGCGCGCCGGCCGTCGCCCTCCTCCGAGGCGGGCGAGGCGGGGGCGGCGAAGGCGGTCGGCGCGGCGGCGCTCGAGGGTTCGACCTGGTCCGACGCGGGCTGGCCCCACTCGGTGACCCGCACGGGCGCCATGCTCGTCTTCGGCCGGAGCAGCAGCAGGCTCGAGCCGATGACGAGCACGAAGAGCGCCGCCATCGCCAGCTGCGGCCGCATCGCGTGGCTGCCGGCCCAGGCCAGCGCCCGCAGCGCCTTGCGCCGGAACGGCGTCTTCTTCTGCGCGACCTCGACCGCGTCGAGGATCCGCGCCTCGAGGTCCTCGCTCGGCTCCTCGAGCGGCAGCGCGCCGACGTCGCGGGCCGCGCGCAGCCCCGAGAACGCCGAGGCGCACCGCGCGCAGCTGTCCATGTGCCGCTTCATGGCCGCGTACGTGAGCTCGTCGAGCTCGTCGTAGAGCGCGTCCATCACGTGCTGATCGAACTTCTCGCAGTCCATAGACAGCTCGACTCCGGAGCGCTAGCGCAGCGCCCTCGCGTAGTCCTCGTACTCCGAGAGGGCCTCCTGGAGGCGCTCCAGGGCGTAGCGCATGCGGCTCTTCACCGTGTTCTCGGGCACCCCGACGATCTGGGCGATGTCCTTGAACGGGACGTGCCCGATCTCCCGGAGCAGGAAGACCTCGCGCTGCTCGTGCGGCAGGCCCTCCACCGCGCGGAGGATGAGCTGCCCCATCTCGGTCCCGATCGCGACCCGGTCGACCGCCGCGCGGGGGGCCGGATCCGCGGTCCGCTCGCCGAGCGTGGGCCCGTCGCCGCCGTCGCCGGAGGCCTGATCGAGCGACGGGTGGCGCCGGAGCGACATCTTGCGCAGGTGATCGATGCAGACGTTGCGCGCGATCGCGTAGGCCCAGGTGGTGAACCTCGCCTCGTGCTTGAAGTCGGAGGCGCTCTGCACGATCTTCACGAACACATCCTGCACCAGATCCTCGGCGACCGCAGGCCCGCGGACCTGCCGCAGGATGAAGTTGTAGATCGGAGTTTTGTGCCGCCGGACGAGGCCGGCAAACGCGGCGCGGTCGCCGCCCTGAAAACGCATCATCAGGGCTTCGTCCGTGACCTCCTCTCGAGAAATCGGGACCATTCTAGCTCCCGGAGCGGCCGAGCCACTGCGGAGCTCCCTCGGCGGCCCGAGCGGCGGGGGGTTCGTGGCGACGACCGCGACGCCGGATCGGACGCGCAGCGCGGCTCGAAGATCTGAGGCGCTCTCCTTCCCCTGACACAAGCGCACCTTAGCGGATCCGCCCCCGAGCGAGCGAGCCCCCTTCGCCCGCCGCCGAGGAGGGCCGCGCTGGAGCGGCGCTCGCGCCGGCGGGAGCGCCGCTCCGGCGCGATCTCGATCGACACCGCCGCGCGGCCGCGCGAGGGGGCAGCGCGCCCGCGGATGGACCTCGAGGGCCGTCGGTGCGCGCCGTACCAAGGCGTCAGCACGATCCTGGCAGCATGCCGATGCGCCCTGCGCCGTCGCCGGACGTGATGCATCGCCCAGGTAGCGAACGCTGTCCAGGTCGTTGCGCTCGGAAGCCCGCCGCCACTAGACTCCCCGGCACCGGGCGTGAGGTCGCCCCCCTCTGCGACGAGGGTAAAACCATGAGGTTACCTTTCGATGGGACTTAACAGGATGCTGGCTGCGGGGGTGGCGGCCTCCTTCTTGATGGCCACGCCCGTCCTCGCGCAGAGCCCGGGCGGCACGACGGGCAACGCCGCTCCCCCCGCCGCTGCGGCGCCGGCCGCGCCGACAGCGCCCGCCGCCGGTGCGACCTCGCCGCAGGGCGCCGGCACGACCGCGGCGCCGGCCGCGACGGGGACGACGGGCGCCGGTACGACCGCGACGGGGGCGCCGGGCGCCGGCACGACCGCGGCGGGGGCGCCGGGCGCCGGATCGGCTGCAGCGCCGGCCAGCGCCGCGGCGCCGGCGGCGTCCACCGGCGCCGCGCCGATGGACGGACCGACGTACGCGGTGCGGCTGCGCGATCTGGAGCAGCGCATCGACGAGCTCAAGGAGCAGATCCGCCGCAGCCACACGCGGCTCTCGCTCCTCAGCGACACCATCCTCTCCGGCGGCGGCGCCGGCTCGCGGGCCGCGATCCGGTTCAACAACGAGCTGTCGACCGCGTTCCGCGTGACCCGCGTGCTGATCGTGCTGGACGGCGCCGTCCAGTACAACAAGACCGACCAGTCCGGCGCGCTCGCGGAGCAGACCGAGATCCCGATCTTCAACGGCTCCGTCCCGCCCGGGGATCACACCCTCCAGGTGCTCGTGAACCTGCAGGGCAACGGCTACGGGGTGTTCTCCTACCTGCGGGGCTACCGCTTCGAGGTGCGCTCCAGCCATTCGTTCACGGCGGTCGAGGGGAAGACGATCAACCTCCAGGCCGTCGCGTTCGAGAAGGGCGGGGTGACGACCCCGCTCGAGGAGCGCCCGGCCGTGAGGTTCGTCGAGAAGATCGTGAGCGGCCTCTCGGATGCCTCCGGGCAGCCTGCCGCCGCGGGTAGTAAGTAGCTGGCCAGTAGGATCGAGCTCGTTAGGACAAGTCACCATGACCTGGGACTCCGGATCGCGGGTTATCCCTGCCTTGCTTGGCCTGCTCACGCTCGGCGCGGCCACGACCGCGGCCCCCGGCGGTGCGTGGGCGCTGGACTCCGAGCGCGCCTACACGAGCGCGTCGCAGCAGATCAGCAGCGTCTCCTCGCAGCTCGGCGCCGTCCAGGCGGCCATCCAGAAGTCGCGCGGCGAGGAGCGCTCCCCGGCGCAGCGCATCGCGGACGCCGCCCTGCTCATGGGATCGAGGGACTACGAGCGCGCGGCCAACGTGCTGAACCAGGTGGTCGAGAAGTACCCCGATCATCCGACCGTGTTCCCCGACGCGCTCGCGATGCTCGGCGAGACGTACTTCCGATCGAAGCAGTACCTCTCGGCCCGCCGCGTCTTCCAGCGCATCGTCGCGAGCGGCTCCGAGCCGCGCTTCGCCGCCTACCAGGCGAAGGCGCTCGGCCGGCTCGTGGACATCTGCCTCCGGATCAAGGACTACGACGCCCTCGACGCCATCTTCGCGTCGATGAACAACGTCCCGTCCGCCGCGGCGGGCAGCGCCCTCGCGTACGCGCGCGGCAAGGGCCTGTACGTGAAGCGGGACTTCGGCGGCGCGAAGGCCGCGCTCGGGGCGGTCGATCCGCAGAGCGAGTACTTCCACCAGGCGAGGTACCTGCTCGGCCTGATCGCGGTGAAGGAGGCGACGCCGCCGGCGGAGCCGCTCAAGGAGGGCGACGCGCCCCCGGCCGTGCCCAAGACGCGCTACGTCGCCGCGATCGACCTGTTCCAGAAGGTGACGCAGCTGCCGCCCGACACCCCGGAGCACCGGCGCGTCATCGACCTCGCGTGGCTCGCGATCGGGCGGCTCTTCTACGAGGCCGATCAGTGGGCGCAGGCGGTGCAGGCGTACGGCCACATCGATCGCGTCTCGCCCGAGTTCGGGGCCATGCTCTACGAGCTCGCCTGGGTGTACGTGCGCCTCGGCGACGTGGATCGCGCCCAGCGGTCGCTCGAGATCCTCGCGATCGCGGAGCCCGACAGCCAGAACATCGCGGACGGCTCGCTGCTACGCGGCGACCTGATGCTCCGCGCCGGCCGCTTCGAGAAGGCGCTGAAGGTGTACGAGGGGGTCCGCGCCACCTACGACCCGATGCGCGCGCGCGTGGACGCGTTCCTCGGCTCGACGAGCGATCCTGCCGTCTACTACGACAAGCTCAGCCAGGAGCAGCTCGAGGCGCTCGACACGAACGTCTCGCTCCCGCCGCTCGCGGTCCAGTGGGCGCGCGAGGCGGAGGACGGCCCGGCGGCGTTCGCGGTGATCGACGACATCAACCTCTGCCGCGATCTGATCAAGCAGTCCAATGAGCTCATCGAGAAGCTGAACGCCGTGCTCAGCTCGCCCAACCGGGTGCGCGCGTTCCCCGAGCTCAAGGCCGGCGAGGAGCGGGCGCTCTCGCTGCTCAACCGGGTCGCGATGGCGCGCCTCGCGCTGGGCCAGGGCATGGATGACGTCGAGGACAGCCCGCTCTCCGGCGAGATCGGGAGCGTGCGCGCGCGGCGCCGCGCGCTGGAGAAGCGCCTCGCGCAGGTGCCGGTCGCCGACGCCGATTTCATGGAGCGCGAGACGCAGGCGAGCCGGCAGTGGAACACCCAGTCGCAGCGCCTCCAGCAGCTGACGCTGCAGATGGACACGCTGCAGGCGACGATCAACGGTCTCCGGCGGGTGCTCCGGGAGGGGCCGCAGGCCGGGGTCGTCCGGGATCCCGCGAGCATCGCCCGGTTCGAGCACGAGCTCGCGCAGAACGAGCGCGACCTCGCGAGCTACCGCCAGCAGTCGGACGTGCTCCGCCGGCAGATCAGCGCGGGCCGCGTGCAGGTCGGCTTCGGCGATCAGCGCTTCATCGAGGACGCGCAGGTGCGGAGGGCCCACCGCGACGCGCTGACCCGCGAGGTCGAGCTGGCGTCGGCGGGCGCCGGCGGCCAGGATCTCGCGGCGTACGCGCGGCGGATCACGCCGGTGCTCCGCGCCGGCGACGCGGCGGACGCGAGGGTCGAGGCGGCGCTCCGGGAGATCGAGGCCGAGGTCGCCCAGCGGTCCGCCGGCCTGCGGCAGACCGTCAGCCGGGAGACGGCGAACGTGGTGCACTACTCGGTGCAGCTCGAGGCGCTCGACAAGGAGGCGCGCCTCGTGGTCGGCGAGGTCGCGATGCGGAACTTCGGCCTCGTCCGCGACAGGCTGAAGAACATCATCCTGCGCGCCGACGTCGGCATCACCGAGGAGGCGTGGGAGGTGCGCGAGGAGCAGATGACGCGCGTTCGCAGCCTGCAGGTCGAGCGCGCCCGGGAGGACCGGCTCCTCAAGGAGGAGCTCGACGAGGTCCTCGACGACAGCGGCGATCCGGAGGACGAGAAGTGAGCAAGGAGCATGGCGGCGCGAGCGCGCCGCAGATCCGTGAGGCACCGCGCGCTGGATCGGAGGCGCGGATCCCCGGGCCGGAGGCCGCGGGCGTTCCGCTCGGCGCCCCGCGTGTGGGGCGCCGTCGCTCGCGCGGCGCGCTCGGCTTCGCGAGCCTTGCCCTGGTGCTGGCGGTCGCGCCCCTCGCGCTCTCCCAGCCGGGCGGCCCGCCCGCGCCGGCCACCTCCGCCGTCCCCGCCACGGCACCGACCGCCACGGCCCCTGCGGCGGCAGGCGCCACGCCCCCTGCGGCGCCGGGCGCCGCCGCTCCTGCCGTATCCGGCCCCGCCCCGGCGGCGGCCCCGGTGTTGCCGGCCTTCGCGCCGCCGATGTCGACGGGGCGCAAGCAGGCGCCGCCGCCTCCTCCGCCCACGCCCGCGCAGCTCTCCGCGCTCGCCGCGCTCGAGAAGGAGGCGGCCGCCTACGAGAAGGCGGCCCGCGACTACCGGAGCGCCATCACCCGCATCGTGCAGCACCACTACGAGGACCGGCGCCGCCGCATCCTCTCCGCGCTCGACCGGGAGATCGAGACGGAGAAGAAGGGGCTCCGCGACGCGCGCGAGGAGGCGATCCGCCGGCTCGAGGTGTTCGTCCAGCGCTACAGCGGTCCCAACGCCCATCCGGAGAACACCCCGGACGCGATGTTCCGCCTGGCCGCGCTCTACGAGGAGCGCGCCCGCACGGACACCGACGTGAGCGACGATCTCAGCGCGGCGCTGCTCCCCGCGATCGCGCTCTACAAGCGCGTGATCAGCGAGTTCCCGCAGTACCGCGAGCTCGCCGGGATCTATTACTACCTCGGCCACGCGCTGAACGACTCGGCCCGGTTCCCCGAGGCGCAGCAGGTGTGGCGCTCGCTCGTCTGCCACAACAAGTATCCCTACCCCGTCGCGCCCGATCCGAAGGACCCGACGCGCGACACCGTCGGCGCGCTCCCCCAGGACCACGACGCCGATTACTGGACCGGCTGGGAGGCGCGCCACCCGACGCCGATCGGCGCCACGCCTGGCCGAGCCATCCAGCCCGCCCGCAGGCAGGGCAGGGCGCAGGCGGCTGCCGTCGAGGACGAGACCACCTACATCAACCCCTACACGGACGAGTGCCAGCCGATCCCGCAGAAGACGGCGCTCGGTGCGGAGCCCCGTTACATCGCCGAGGTCTGGTGGCAGATCGGCGACTACCATTTCAACGAGCTCGATCGCGCGGGCGGTCCGTTCAACTACAACCGGGCCGAGTCGGCGTACCGGCAGTCGATCAAGTACAAGAAGCCCCCCGTCCACGGCGTCGCGATGTACAAGCTCGCGTGGACGTACTTCAAGCAGCAGCGGTACGAGACGTCGGTACGCCAGTTCATCGAGCTGCTCCGTTACACCGATGAACAGGAGAAGCTCACGGGCGATCCCGGCGCGGATTTCCGTGCGGAGGCGTACACCTACATCGCCGGCTCGCTGACGTACCTCGACTTCGTCGGGCCTGGGCCGGAGGAGCCCTACGTCCCGAGGAACGACGTCCTCGACGTCGAGACCGACCCCCGGATGGCCGAGCAGAAGATGCGGGTCGCCATCGAGCGCGTCCAGGATCCCAAGCTGATCCCGCAGGACGAGAAGTGGACGGTCGAGATCTACAAGGCGCTCGCGCTGGAGTTCAAGGAGCTCAACCAGTACCGGAACACGATCGAGGTGAGCGAGATCCTCCTCAAGAAGTGGCCGATGCACCGCGATGCGCCCGTGGTCCAGAACCAGATCGCGGACATCTACGACACGCTCACGTCGCAGTCGCGCGAGGGGACGGCCGAGCGGGCGCTGAACTCGGCGAAGGCGCTCGAGGCGCGCACGAAGCTCGCCCAGTACGTGGGGACGACGCCGTGGGTCGAGGCCAACAAGGACGATCCCGAGGCGATCCAGACCGCCGAGCGGCTGGTGCGCGGCGGGCTCCGCCGGGCCGCCGCCGACCACACGAACGCGGGCAGCGCCCTCGTGCAGCAGGCGCTGAACACCGGCGAAAAGGAGTCGCGCGACCCGATCTTCGAGCGGGCGCTCGGCGAGTACCGCCTCGCCGCGCAGGGCTGGGCCGGCTACCTGAGCCAGGACGAGAACGCCCCCGACGCGTACGAGAGCCGTTACTGGCTGGCCGACGCCCACCACATGATCGTCGTGATCTCGGTCGCGATGGATCGCTCGCCCACGCGAGAGGAGGTCGACGTGGCGAGGCGCGCGGCGATCAGCGTGCGGGACTCCAACGAGGACGACAAGTACCTGCAGCCGGCGGCGTACATGGTGGTCGACACGGCCCACCAGGCGCTCCTCGACCGCCACAAGACCTTCCAGCGGACGAACGGCGCCGAGGGCATCGAGCCCCGCGACAAGGTCAAGATAGTCGGTGAAGGCGACCAGCAGCGCGTGATCGCCGAGCCGCTGCCGCCGGAGGTCCAGGCCAACGTCGCCGCGCGGGACGAGTACATCCAGCGCGTCCCCCCTGCGCTCGACGCCGCGAGGAACATCGATCTCTACGCGTTCCAGGCGGCCGACTACTACTTCCTTTACGGCCAGTTCGCCGAGGCGCGGCGGCGGCTCGAGCCCATCTACAACGAGCAGTGCGGCAAGACGGAGTTCGGCTACAAGGCGTGGGAGCGGCTCACGACGATGTCGAACCTCGAGAACAACGTCGAGCAGAGCCGCAAGCTCGCCGAGGCGGCGCTCACGCGGAGCTGCGCTGTCAGCGAGGAGCAGAAGCTGAAGGAGGGCGACATCGCCCGGCCGACGATCTCCCGCGGCTATTACATCGACGCTGCCCGCGCGTTCGAGAAGGCCGAGAAGATGCCGGACGGCCCGGCGCGCGTCGCCGCCTGGCGCGAGGCCGCGGCCCTGTACAAGGTCGCGCTCGAGAAGGCGCCGGCCCGGGACGAGGCGCCGGAGGCCGCCATGAACGGGGCCTATTGCTACAAGCAGGTCGGCGACTACGACCAGGCCATCGCGATGTACTCCCTGTTCATCAAGGAGTACGGAAGCGAGGAGAACCTGGCGAAGCTCGAGAAGGGAGACCCGGAGGCGAACCCCCCGAAGAACCCCGATCCCAAGCGCTACGCCGATCGGGTGAAGTACCTGAAGCAGGCGTACGACGCGCTCTCCGCCGCGTACGTCCTCTTCTTCAACTACCGGAGCGCGGCCGAGACCTACGACACCATCGCTCGCAACACGCGGTTCGAGCAGGCGGCGCGCCGGGACGCCGCCCGGAACTCGGTGCTGCTCTACGCGAACATCGGGGAGCGCGACAAGATGACCGCCTCGCGCGCCACGTTCATGAGCCTGAACCCGCCCCCCGAGCAGAAGGCCGACATCGATTTCCTCGTGTCGTCGGCGGACCTGAAGGCGTGGGACGAGCAGGGGCCCGACGACGGCCCGAACCGCGCCGCGCGCCTCAAGGCGGTGCAATCGATGGAGGCCTACTACGCGGCCAACAAGAACAACCCGGCCGCGAGCGGGTATGTCGTCCAGGCGGCCTACCACGCCTCCAAGATGCGCGCCGCCGGCGGCGATCCGAAGGCGCGAGAGTGGTGCAAGAACACCACGAACGCGTTCACGTCCTTCCGGACCTCCGCCGCCGACAAGACGAAGGCCCTCGGGTCGGTGCAGGCCGACATGGCGGCGGAGTGCGCCTACAAGGCCATCGACGAGCGCATCAAGGCCGAGTTCGACTACGACACGGGGCACCACCGCTACGAGGGCGTCATCGACCAGGTGAAGCGGGCCTTCGAGGCCGACCTCGCCAAGGCCAACGACAGGTACTGGAAGGAGCTCCAGGAGGTCATCACCGCCTACGAGTCGCGGCTCTGGTCGGTGGCCGCGCGCGGGCGGCAGGGATCGCTCTACGACTCCTGCCGCACCGGCCTCTACAACGCCCGGCCGCCGGGCCTCAAGCTCTACACGGACAAGGAAGAGAAGCTGCTCAAGCTCGCCGAGACGAGCGATCGCGAGGATCTCCAGGAGACGGCCGACGCGCTCCGCCAGAACCGGCGCGAGCAGTGGCGCGCCGCGCGCGAGCGGCTCCTCGACGACGCCGACAAGGCGATGGTCAAGTTCTACGTGGAGTCCGTGGTCTGGTCGAAGGCGTGGAAGGTGCGGAATCCGGCCGTGGACCATGCGATCCAGCGGCTCGCGTTCTTCACCGACATCCTCGGCGACGCCAAGCTCCGCGAGTGGAGCCAGGGGATCATCGACCCCGAGACGAAGCGCCCGTTCGAGTACAAGGATGGCATCTTCCTGCGCACGCGGCCCGGTATGACCCCGCCGCTCGCGCCGGACGGCCTCCCCCTGCCCCTGCCGGTCGTGCCATGAAGCGCCGCCTCCCTGCCGCCGTCTTCGCGAGCCTGCTCGCCGCCCTGTCGCCGTTCGCCGCCGTCTCCTGCGGCGACGAGGCGACGCCGCCGCCCAAGGCGCCCACCCACCCCGGGGCGGCCGGCGCTCCCCAGCCGCCCGGTCAGCCCTTGCCGTATGGCATGAACGACGTGCCGAGCTCGGCGCGTCCGTACGATCAGCCCGCCCAGGCGGCGCACCCGGCCATGAACGCCCGGGCGGCGGCGCTCTATCAAAGCGGCCTGCAGGCCTTCGCGAGCGGCGACCTCGCCAACGCGCGGGCGCTGTTCGCGCAGGCGACGCAGGCCGATCCGCGCGCGCACCAGGCCTTCTACTCGCTCGGCGTGGTGCAGGAGCGGCTGCGCGACGGGGCCGCGGGCGCGAGCTACCGCCAGGCGTTCACGATCGTGCCGGACTACGAGCCCGCCATCATCGCGTACGCCATGCTGCTCGCCAGGAAGGACCAGCTCGGCGAGGCCGAGCGGCTCCTCAACGAGAAGCGCGGCCAGATGCCGAAGTCGGCGGCCGTCGCCGCGACGCTCGCGGAGATCAAGTCGCTCCAGAAGGACTCCGGCTCGGCCCAGCGGATCGCGCAGGAGGCGCTGAAGATCAACCCGGACTACCGGCCGGCGATGGTCATCATCGCGCGCGATCACTACCGGAACAGGCGCCTGGATCTGGCCCTGTACGCGCTCCAGGCGATCCTGGACGGGTTCGAGCCGGTGAGCGAGAACCCGCCGCGCGACAAGGACAACGCCGAGGCGCTGCTGCTCCGGGGCCTGATCTACCGGGAGCAGGGGCAACGCGCCGCGGCGATGGAGGAGTTCCGGAAGGCAGTGGCGCGCCGCCCCGATCTCGTCGAGGCGCGCGTCCAGCTCGCGACGTTCCTGCTCGAGGCGGGCAGCGCCCAGGAAGCGTTGCCGCTGCTCGAGGGCGCCGTCCGGTTCGACTCCGAGCACCTCTCCGCGCACCTCAACCTCGGCGACGCGTACCGCCTGCTCGAGCGCTACGCCGACGCGAAGCGCGAGTTCGACTGGGTGCTCGCCCGCAACCCGAACCTGCCGCAGGTCCACTACGACCTCGGCCTGCTCTACCTGTTCGCCCCCAGCCTCCCCGGCATGACACCGAAGCAGCAGGTGGCGGAGGCGATCAAGTCGCTCACCAAGTTCCAGGAGCTGCGCAACAAGGGCCAGCGCGACGACTCGGAGGAGCTCCTGAACCGCGCCAAGCTCAAGGAGGGCGAGCTCAACGCGGCGGCCGCCGCGGCGCAACCCGCGGCACCGACGCCGCCTGCCACGGAGGCGGACGCAGGGGCCGCCGACGCGGCGGCGACCAGCAGGTGAGGGAGACCATGAGCATGTACAAGGCACTAGCGCTGGGTTCGGTGCTGCTCGCGATCCTCTGCCACGGCGACCGCGCCGGCGCGCAGGAGAAGGGCAAGCAGCGCGGGGTCATCACGCTCGCGGAGGTGACGATCACCGGCCGCATCCAGAAGCCCATCGCCGCCGTCGACGTGAGCCGGATCCAGCCGAAGCTCACGCTCGCCGAGCTGCGGCAGCCCTTCCTGGACCGCATCGAGCAGGCGATCTTCAAGGAGCCGTTCTAGGCCGCGCGGTGTCCGCCGCGCTCTTCCTCGCCCTGTCGCTCGCGGCGAGCGGCGCCTGCGCGGCGGTCTCGTGGCGGTATCCGAGGCAGGTCGCGCGCGCGACCTCGGGCGACGCGAGGGCGCTCGCGCGCTCGCTCCGCGCCCTCCCCGGCGAGGCGAGGCTGCCGGAGCTGGCGAGGCGGTCGCCGCCGGAGAGCTGGGAGCACCGCCTCGCCCTCGCGGTGATGTCCGCCGAAGGCCCGCGCGCAAAGGTCGCGGCGGCGAACGATCTGCTCGCCGAGGTCGAGCAGCAGCTCGATCTCGCCGCCGGGTGGCCCCCCGCCGCGGCGCGCCTGTCGGCGCTCGGCGCGGTGCTCCTGGCCACGCTGTCCTACCTCGCGAAGGTCGGGCCGTCCGTCCTCGCGCTGGTCCTCGGCGCGGGCGCCGCCAGCGCGATCGCGTCGACGGCGGCCGGGCGCGCCGGCCGCGCCGCGGCGGAGCGCCAGCGCGAGGCGATCGACGCGCTCGTCGACGCCGCCCTGGGGCCGCTCGATCGCGCCGTCGGTGCGGCGCCCGAGCGGCCGCGCCGCTCGCGTCGCGCGCGCTCGTGAGCGCCCGGCGAGCGCCCCGCGCGCGCTCGCTCTCCTGGACCGCCCCGCGGCCTCCGTGTACCCTCACGCGCCGGTGGTGTCGTCAGCTGCGCAGCGCGTCTCCCGCGGGTCGAGGCTCGGCCCGCGCCGTGCCTTCCGGGCCCCGGGTCGCCGCTCCGCCTGCCGATCGCAGTCAGCGTCGGCCCCCGCTTCGTCCCCCCTTTCTCGGAGGCCCTTGGAATGACCCAGCAGCACCCGCTCCCCACCCCGTCGCGCCCCGGGCAACCTGGGCAGATGACCGCGGTCATGCGGGCGATCCCGCAGGCGACCGGCCCGAAGGTCCTCAGGATCGGCCTGGTTCAGGGGGGGAAGGTGATCGAGGAGCGCGTCATCAAGCAGCGCACCCACGTCACCATCGGCCCCAGCGAGAAGAGCCTGTTCGTCATCCCGAGCAAGAGCATCCCCCCGAGCTTCCGCCTCTTCGAGCTCGTCGGGGGCGAGTACTTCCTCAACTTCCTGGACGGGATGACCGGCCGGGTCGCCTTCAAATCCGGCGTCTCGGACCTCGCCGCGCTCAAGTCGTCCGCGAAGCGCGTGGCCACCGGCAACACCCAGGCGTACCAGGTCCAGCTCAGCGAGGAGGCGCGCAGCAAGATCGTCGTGGGGGAGACGACGTTCCTCTTCCAGTTCGTCGCGCCGCCGCCGGTGCAGCCGAAGCCGCAGCTGCCCGTCTCGGTGAAGTCGGGGATCGCGAACGACATCGACTGGACGACCACGATCATCGCGGCGTTCTCGTTCCTCTTCCACTTCGGCGCCGTCGGCTCGATCTACTCCGACTGGATGGACCCGATCGTCGACGATGAGGTCGACGTCGCGCAGCTGCTCGAGTCCGTGAGGCAGCTCCCTCCGCCGCTGCCGGTCGAGCAGCCGAAGGAGGCGGTCGACGCGCCGGCCACGACGGCGGCGCCCGTGGCCGAGGCGCCGAAGGCGTCGGCCGGCAGCGGGAACAAGGGGGCGGCCGCCGCGCCCGGGAAGGGCTCCGGGGGCATGAGCGACGCCAAGGCGGCTGCGCTCACGAACGAGCTCGCGCAGCTCGACATGCAGATGCTGGGCGCGCTCAATTCGAGCGGGAACGCGACCGCCAACGTGCTGAGCTCGGGCGACGTGCCGCTCGGCCTGCTCGAAAACGCGGCCGCCTCCGGAGCCGGCGTCGGCAAGGGCGCCGTGGCGGGGCTGAACATGGGCGGCGCCGGGAGCGGCACGGTGCGACCCGGCGCGGCCGGCGGCGGCGGTCTCGGGAGCATCGGCAACACCGGGACCAGCGGCCCGGCGACGGCCGGCTCGGCGCAGACCGTCAAGGGACCGGTCGGCAACGCCCAGGTCGGCGGCGCCGCCGTTTCCGGTGGCAGCGTCTCGAACGCGTCCTCGGTCGTCGCCGGAATGGCCGCCGGATTCCGTCGTTGCTACAATAAAGGGCTGCAGGAGGATCCGAGCATGAAGGGCTCGGTGAAGATCACCGCGAAGATCGGTCCGAACGGCGAGGTGCTCTCCGCGAGCCCCTCGGGTGGATCGAGCCTCTCTGGGACGGTGGTCTCCTGCGTCGTCGCGCGCGTCCAGAGCGCGCAGTTCGCGCCGCCCGAGGGCGGCGGCGCGACGGTGGTGATCCCTGTCACGTTCGTCAGCCAGTAGCCCCGAACTCCGACCCGAGCCGAGGGCGACAGCCTCCTCCGCGCTTTGCTCGAGTTGAATGGCGCGCCGCCGCCGCGCACCCAACCAGGGGAGACCTCGTACGGACTCACCTGACGGGCTGGATCTGCAACCTCGGCATGCTCATTGCGTTTTGACAATTACGTCTGCCCGCCACTATACTCCGCGGGCCTGACTTTCGGAGGCCATCGATGAAGCGCGAACAGATCCCCGGTCTTGCAGCAGCAGCGTTGATCGCGGTCGTGATCGGCCACGGCATCGCCGCTGCGCAGGCGCAGACGGCACCTCCGCCGGATGCGTCCGCGGGCCTTGCGCGGCAGGTGACGTTATCCCCGGGTGAGCAGCTTGCGCAGAGCGACACCTTCCTCGCCCGGATGGACGGTTCCCGCACGTCGGTTCGTCGCCAGCTTGAAACGGCCCGTTCACAGCGCGACGTCGTGAAGACGTTGTGTCTGAACGACAAGCTGAATCAGATCGACGTCGCCATCCGCTCCGCCCGCGAGCGGCGACAGGGCCTGGAACTCGCGGTGAACCGCCGCGACGCCGACCTCTCCAACCATGAGTTCACCATCCTGACGGTGCTGCGGCAGCGGACGGAGCAGCTGACCGCCGAGGCGAATCAATGCATCGGTCAGGAGGCCGGTTTCATCGGCGACAGCGCCGTCACGGCCACGATCGATCCGAACCTCCCCAAGGAGGATCCTTCGGAGTATCCCGTCAATCAGATCATCATCGAGCCGCCTGCGTGCAGTAGCTGTTTTAGGTAGGCGCCAGCCTTTCTCGATTGTCACTGCCCAAGGCGATGAAACTTCGTGACACCATAGCCGCTGCCGTATTCACAATCACTCTGTCACCGGCGCTCTCCTCCGCACAGGATCAACCCTGGCTGAAGGATCGCCGCTACACCGAGGGTATCGGGATACGCGCCGGAGATCTCGAGCTTCATCCGGGGATCGCCGCGGAGTTCGGCTATGACTCCAACTTCTTCCGCAGGGCCGAGGACGACCGGGTAGGCTCCGATGATATCGGGCCTGTGGGCTCGATGCGGCTCCGGATCACGCCGTCCTTCTCGCTCTCGACGCTCAGCGCGCAGCGCCAGGAGGCGTCGCCCGGCGCGCCGCCCGACGTCGAGTTCCGCGGCGGCATCTCGGCCACTTACGACGAGTTCTTCCCGGTCTCCGGCACGGAGAGGGGGCAGGAGCGGATGAGCGAGCAGAGGAACGTCGGCGGCCTGCTCGACGCCTCGCTGACCATCCTGCCTCAGCGCCCGTGGTCCGTGGTCCTCGACGGGTCGCTCGGCCGGACCATCGCTTCTTCCGATCTCGGGATCTCCAACCAGAGCTTCCGGCGGGTCAACGCCGACGCGGGGGCGGAGCTCGTATGGACGCCGGGCGGAGGGCTGCTCGACTGGCGGCTGGGATACCGCTTCTTCGGCACGTTCTTCGAGGTCGAGGAGTTCAGCGGCCTGACCCACCTGCAGCACTCGATCCGCACGCGGGGCCGCTGGCGCTTCTTGCCGCGCACGGCGCTCATCTACGACGCGTCCCTCGGATTTGTCGATTACCCGAACCCGACCATCCAGCGCTCCTCTCACCCCCTGCGCGCGCAGATCGGGATCAACGGCCTCGTGACACCGTCGTTCGGGCTCCTCGCGATGGCCGGCTGGGGCGCGAGCTTCTACACGTCGGCGGATCAGGTCGACGTCGTGAACGACTTCGACAGCGTCATCGGTCAATTCGAGCTGAAGTGGTTCTTGACGCCGAACCCGTCGACGGATCCGGCGGCGGCGACGCTCGCGCTCTCCTCGCTTTCGGCCGGCTTCACGCGCGACTTTCATGACAGCTTCCTCTCGACGTATGTCGAGCGCGACCGCGGCTACCTCAAGCTGACCTATTTCTTCGGCGGGCGTTTCCTGGTGATCCTCGACGGCGGCGTGGCCGCGCTCGTCTATCCCGGCATCCCGGGGTCTGGCGACGCGGGCGCGTCCGGGTTCGGGAGCCTGGATCCAGAGCCGGCCTGGACGGATGTCCGCATCGATGCCTCTCTGTTCGGCGAGTACCGGATCGGGGACTCGCTGGGGATCAACTCGACCGTTCGGTACGGCAACAACGTCAGCAGCACCTCGCTGACGACGGCGGAGAGCGACGGGACACGCGTGAGCAACTCCCTTGGTTGGCAGCAGTTCGAGGCCTACCTTGGCGTGCGTTGGTTCATGTGATGCAGCGTTCTGGTCGGTGGCTGGCCGCCCTGCTCGCGCTGGCGATCTCCGCCTGCTCGTCGCGTCAGCCTGAGCCGGTGAACCTGCCGCCTCCCGTGGAGGCGACGACCATCGGTGTGGGGGACGTCTTCGACCTCCGCATCGTCGGCGAGGACAAGCTGCCCTCGAGCTTCACGGTCGCGCCGGACGGGACGGTCGACTTCCCCTACGTGAAGCGGCTCAAGGTCGCGGGCCTGGAGCCTCAGGAGCTCGCGGAGCTCGTGCGCGCGAAGCTCATGGAGGGGCAGATCCTCACCGATCCGAGCGTGAGCGTGAGCATCCGGGAGTACAACTCGAAGCGGGTCGAGGTGCTCGGTGAAGTGCAGAAGCCCGGGTCCCTGCCGCTTCAGCCCGGCATGACGCTGCTCCGCGCCATCTCGATGGCCGGAGGGTTCAACAGCATCGCGAACAAGGATCGCGTCACGATCCGCCGGAAGTCCCAGGGCAAGACGGTGTTTGCCGTCGTCTCGGTCGAGGACATCATCGACAACAAGATCCCCGACGTGCCCCTCCAGGCAGGGGACTCGATCAACGTCGCCCAGCGCGTCTTCTGAGCGCTCGCGCGCCGCCTCCCTGCCGAGGTGGCGCGCGAGGTCCGTCAGTTCTTGCGCGCGAGGCGGAAGTGCTTCCTGCCGGTCGCCGGATCCACGGTCGGCGGCTCGATGCGGAGCATCGTCAGCGAGACCTCGCGCACGCGGCCGTCGCGCTCCTGGCGGAGGCGGATCCGCTCACCGTCCGAGCTGATCACGACGCACTCGCCAAAGTGGAAGTGGGTCACGCTGTCGCCCACCTCCGGATAGATCGTCTCCTCGTCCTGGCGAGGACGGACCGGTCGCTGCAGCATCGGGGCGGCGGCCGGCTCGACGGCGGCGGGCGGGGGTGCCGCGCGGGGGGCCTCGACGGTGGCGGGCGGAGGTGCCGGGCGGGGGAGCTCGACCGTGGCGGCCGGGGGCGCCGCGCGGGGAGGGTCCGCAACCGGCGCAGGGGGCGCCGCGCGGGACGGCTCGCTCGCGGGCGCAGGGAGGGTGGTCGACTGGGCCGCGAGCTGTGTGAGGCCGGTTCGCTCGTCAGGCGTTCGCACGAGCGGCAGGTCGTCGAACGCCGTGACGTGGAGCTCGAGCCCGTAGACGCGCGCCCATACGAGCTCGCCGCCGGCGAGCTGGAGGCCGACCCCGGACTCGCGGGCGAGCGTGGCCGACAGGCGGAGCGAGGTCTCGCCCTGCTGCTGCGCGACGCTCCCCGAGAGCGCCACCACGTCGCAGGGGCCGTCGAGGACCCGCGCCTTCGCGTAGGTGCGGGAGGCTTGATCGAACAGCGCGATCTCCGCCTTCTCGAGCGAGCCTGTTCCCTGGATCCAGCCGGCGCGCGCTTCCACCTCGTCGAGGGCGCGCACCAGGGCGGCGGGGAGCTCTTCGCCTCGATCGAGGCGGATGATCAAATGACGGGCACGGCGTGCCTCGAGGACGTTCATCGCAGTTTCTTCTCTCCGGTCGTCGAGGAGGACGCGTCCGGCGGGCGGGGGGGTGCTTCCGGGCGCCGAGCCCGGGTGGCAGTCATCTCGATCTGGGGCGCGCCCGGCGCGCGCGTGGCTGAAGGGTCGCCGGCGGCGGCGGTGATCCGGTCCGCCGGGATGCCTGCCCCGGCGAGGATCTCCTTGACGGCGCTCGCGCGGGCGCCGGCGAGCTCCACCGCGCGCGCCGACACATCGCCCGCGCGATCGGGGTAAGCCTCCACGATGACGACATCGAGGGGCATCCGCCCGCGCAGGAGCTGGGCCATCATGCCGATCTGGGACGCGAGCGCCGGCGGCACACGCGCGCTCCCGGCGGGAAAGCGGGCCAGGCCATCCACCGTGACCTGATCGCCCGACCACCGCGGCAGGGCCTTGCCGTTGGGCTCGGGGCAGCCGTCGGCGTCCGCTGTGCCGTCGATCGTCTCGGCGGTCGTCGGGCACGCGTCGGCCGCGTCGGCCACGCCGTCCTCGTCGTTGTCGCGCTCGGGGCAGCCGTCGCCGTCCTGGAAGCCGTCGCGATCCTCGAGCTCGTCCGGACACCGATCGCTGGCGTCGGGGACCTGGTCGATGTCGTTGTCAGGATCGGGGCAGCCGTCGCTGTCCCTGAAGCCGTCGACGTCCTCCGCGCCGTTCGGGCACGTGTCGCGCTCGTCCTTGATCCCGTCGCCGTCGTTGTCGTCCTCGGGGCAGCCGTCGCTGTCCTGGAAGCCGTCGCGATCCTCCGCGGCGTTCCGGCAGCTGTCCGTGTCGTCCGGGACGCCGTCGTTGTCGTCGTCCGCGTCGGGGCAGCCGTCGCCGTCCTGGAAGCCGTCGATCGTCTCGGGCTCGTCCCGGCACTGGTCGCGCCCGTCGGGGATGCGGTCGCCGTCGTTGTCGCCCTCGGGGCAGCCGTCGCCGTCCTGGAAGCCGTCGCGATCCTCCGCGGCGGACGGGCACTGGTCGTCGCGGTCCAGGACGCCGTCCGCGTCCGCGTCGCGCCCCGCCGGCGCGTACCGGAGGGCCAGGTTGAACCGGAAGCGCGGCGCGGTCAGCGTGCCCTCCGAGGCGACGGGGATGGCGCCCCCGCCGCCGGCCGACATCGAGAAGTCGCCGGCGAGCAGCGGGGCGCTCGTGGCCGAGACGATCCACTCCATCGGCACGAGCGCCGCGCTCCCGGCGGGCTGCTCGGCGAGCGTACCGAGGGCGAACACCTCGGCGCTCGCCGTGAGCCAGCGGCCCGGCAGCACGTCGTACGCGGCGCCGAGCGCGCCCAGGAGCTGGGAGCCGACCTCGGCGTTCGCCAGCCTGCTCGATCCGCGGAGCCGCGCCCCGACCTCGGCCGCGATCTGCAGCCTGTCGAGCTGATACGCCGCCGCGACGCTCGGCACGAACGTGACGGTCCCGGCGCTCGCGAACACGGTCTCATCGCCGGTGGGCAGCCCCAGCTCGGCGCGCGCGGCGAGCGAGAAGCCGTCGATCGGACCACGCCGGGGCGGCGGCACGATCGCGAACGCCGCGCCGAGGCGCGTGTCGCGCAGCACGCTGCGCTGCAGCGTCGTGTCGGTGCCGAGGACATCGGCGAAGCCGGCGCCGTCCTGGTAGAGGGTGACGGGCGCGGCGATCGTGACCTCGAGGCGATCGGTGAGCCCGAGCGACCACAGAAAGGTCGCGTCGACCATGTTGTCCAGCACGTGGATGATCGTCCCGCCGGGGTCCGGCGAGCTGGCGCGCAGGCCGACCGGCCTCGACAGATAGCTCGCCACGAGGCCGAACGAGGCCTTCGCGCTCGGGGCCGTCGCCGTGCTCCCCACGGCGAGGAAGGGGCCGCCGCCGGCGTGAGGCCAGAGGTTGTCGGCGTCGATGCAGCCCGACAGCCCATGGGCCGGCGCGCACTCGTCCGCGCGCGCCGTCGCCGGGAGGAGACCCGCCGCGAAGATCCCAGAGGCCACCAGCAGCGGGAGGCTCGATCGTGCTGGCACCCTCCGGTTGGCGCGCATCGCGCCCGACCCTCTACTACTGACGGGGTGAGAGTCAAAACAGCAATCGTCTCGGCGCGATCCAGAGGGCGCCCGAGGCGCCGGGCTGCGCTGCATTCCGCGGTCGCTCGCGGGTCGTGCTAGGACCACGCCCGCCGGGGCCGGCGCCCCCGCCGCCAGCACGCCCATGATCGACGACGCGCACCCGCTCCTGCTCGGCTCCGGCTCGCCGCGCCGCCGAGAGATCCTGACCACGCTCGGCCTGCCCCTCCGCGTTGCAGCGGCCGACGTCGACGAGGCGCGGCGCCCCGACGAGGGGGCGGCGGCCTACCTGGAGCGCGTCGTGCTGGCGAAGCTCGAGGCCGCGCGGCGCCTGCCTCAGGCGGCCGGAGCCGGCGCTGTCCTGGTCGCCGACACCGCGGTGATCCTCGGCGACGCCATCCTCGGCAAGCCGCGGGACGAAGCGGACGCGCGCGCCATGCTCCGCGCCCTCTCGGGCCGCGAGCATGAGGTGTGGACGCGCTTCGCGATCGCCGGCGGCGGCCAGGTCGAGCTCGCTCCTCCGGCCGCCCCCGGTCGCGACGGGGCGCTCCACGTCGAGACGGTCATGACGCGGGTGCGCTTCCGCGAGCTCGGCGACGACGAGGTCGCGTCGTATGCGGCCACCGGCGAGGGGCTCGACAAGGCCGGCGCCTACGCGATCCAGGGCGTCGGCGCGTTCGCGGTCGCGCGCATCGACGGCTCGTACTCCAACGTCGTCGGCCTGCCCGCGTGCGAGGTGATCGCGGCGCTGCGGGCCGCCGGCTTGCTCGCGCGTTTTCCGCTGTCCCCGCCGCGCGGCTCATGAGCGGCGACGCCTTCGCCGGCGCGCGCCGGCGCGACGCGGTCGCCGTCTTCGCCGTCGCCCTCGCCGCGCGGATCGCCGTCGTCGCCTGGGCGGCCGGGCGCTTCCCGCCCACCGCCGACGGCACCTACTACCAGCGCATCGCCGAGCGGATCGCGGCGGGGCTCGGCTACACGTGGCTGTGGCCCGACGGCGTCGTCACGTACGCCGCGCACTACCCGGTCGGCTACCCGGGCGCCGTCGGCGCGCTGTACGCGCTCGTCGGCGCGCACCCCGCGGGCGCGATGCTGCTCAACGCCGTGCTTGGCGCGCTCGCGGCGCTCGCCGTCCACCAGCTCGCGGCCCGCGCCGCGCCGCGGTCGCGCTCCGTGCCGGCGCTCTCGGGTGCGCTCGTTGCGATCCACCCGGGGCTCGTCGCCTACACCCCCGCCCTCATGACGGAGGGGGTCACAGGCGCGCTGGTCGCCTGCGCCGCGTGGGCGTCCGCGTGGGCGCGCGATCGCCGCCCGGCGCTGGCCCCGTTCGCCGTCATCGGCCTGCTCGTCGGCGTGGCCACCCTCGTCCGCCCGCAGACGCTCGTGCTCGCCCCCGCGTTCGCCGTCCTTGCGCTCTCGGGCCCTCCTCCCGGCGGCGCGCTCCCCTCGCAGGACGGCGCGACGCGCCGGGCGCGGGCGATGCGCGGCGCGGCGTCGATCCTGCTGACGTTGATCGTGGCGCTCCTCGTCTGCGCGCCCTGGACCGCGCGCAACTGCGCGCGGATGAACCAGTGCGCGCTCGTCAGCGTGAACGGCGGCTGGAACCTGCTCATCGGCGCCGACCCGGCCTCCACCGGCGCCTGGGCGCCGATCCAGGTGCCGGCGGCGTGCCGCGACGTCTTCGACGAGGCCGGCAAGGACACCTGCTTCGGCCGCGAGGCGCGCCGCTTCATCGCGCAGCACCCGGGCACCTGGCTCGGGCTCGTGCCGCGCAAGCTGGCCGCGACGTTCGACTACTGCGGCGCCGCCGGGTGGTACCTGCACGCCTCGAACCCGGCGGCCTTCCGCGAGGCCGACAAGGTCGCGCTCGGCGCCGTGGAGACCCTCTTCGAGCGTGTCGTCCTCCTCCTCGCCCTCGTGTGGGCCGCGCGCGCGGCCCCTGCGCGCGCGCCCGGCGCGCTCGGCGTGCCCGAGCGCCGCGCTCCGAGGGCCTCGCTCGCTCCGCGCGCGCTCGCGGTCGCCCGGCTCGCGCTGCTCGCCGTCGGGGTCATCGCCGCGCTGCACGTGCACGCCTGGGTGGGGTACGTCGCGCTCCTCGCCCTCGCGTCGCTCCAGGGGCGCGCGCTGCTCCGGGCGCCGGTGCTCGCGGGCGCCGCGCTCGCCGTCCTCGCGGCGACGGCGCTCACACACGCCGTGTTCTTCGGCGCGGGGCGCTACGCGCTCGTCGCGTTCCCGCTGCTCTCGGGGCTCGCCGGGCTCGCCGCGGCGCGGCAGAGCTCGGACCCGCCTCGCGCCGGCGCGCCGCCGGGTGCGGGCGGCGCGGTCTTCGCGCCGCCGCGCGACCCAAGAGACGAGCGACTTTGACAGCGCCGCCCGCGCTGCTGCATCCTAGGCGCCCTTCGGCTCGGGAGCGCGTGCCCCCGGCCCGTGAACCCTGGAGGAGAGACCGATGCCCTTGATTGAAACGGAAGAGGCTGCGCGACGTCTTGCGCGCGCCATCGCAAGCGATCTCTCGCTCTACAACGAGGAGAAGATCGTGCAGGGCATCCAGCAGGATGACCTCTTCACCGTCCTCTCCGAGGAGATCGAGGAGGGGCGCGCGCTCTACAAGAGCCGCGTCTCGCCGGACCTCTACCAGAAGAATTTCTACGACCGCGCCCTCGTGGACATCCTGATCAAGTCCAAGGGCCACATCAAATCGAAGATCTGGTAGCGAGCCCCCGCAGCCGGTCGAGCGCCCTGCGCATGTCCGCCGGCGGCGCGCTCTCCCAGCGCACCGGCGCCTGCGTCGCGGGGTGGACGAACCCGAGCACGCGCGCGTGCAGGGCCTGCCGCCCGAGCTCCTCCGCGATCGCCCGCACGTCCTGCCGCCTCGGCGGCTTGCCGTAGAGGGGATCTCCGAGCACGGGCGTCCTGCTGCGCTCGGCGAGGTGGACCCGGATCTGGTGGGTGCGGCCCGTCTCGAGCGAGCACGCCACGACCGTCGCCGCGTCCCCGAGCCTCTCGAGCACCCGGACGTGCGTCACCGCGCGGCGCGGCGCGCTCGCCCCCGTCGCGCCGGCCTCGCTGCGAGGCCACGACGTGAAGCGGAGCCGGTCGGTCGGGTGGCGCCCGTGGAGCGTGTCGTAGGTCGCGTCGCGCGCCTCGCCGACCGCGATCGCGACGTACTCCCGCTCGATCGCATGCCTGGCGAACCGCTCCTTGAGCGCCTCGCGCGTGCGCTCGTCCTTGGCCACCACGAGCAGCCCGCTCGTGCCTCGGTCGAGCCTGTGCACGATCCCCGGGCGGACGTGGCCCATCGGATCGCGCGGGTCCGCGGGCGCCAGGGCGAACCCCGGCAGCGCGAGCAGGCCGTTGACCAGCGTGCCCGAGCCGTGCCCGGGCGCCGGGTGCACGACGAGCCCCGGCGGCTTGTCGATCACGAGCAGGTGCTCGTCCTCGTACACCACGGGTACGGCCACCTCGGGCTCGGCGGCCGCGGCCGCGGGCGGCGGCTCCTCCGGCCGGACATCGATCGCGGAGCCCGCGCGCACCGCGATCGACGCGCGCGCCGGCTCCCCGTCGACGAGGATCCGCCCCGCGGCGATCCATCGCTGCACCGCCGCCCGCGAGGTCGCGCGGCCGGCGCGCTCGAGCAGCTGGACGACGAGCTTGTCGAGCCGGTCGCGGGGGTCGCCGTCGACCACCTGGAAGTGGATCGCGTCCGCTCCGTCAGCCGTCGCGTTCGTCACGGGCCTCGTCCGCAGCCGAGCGACGCCGGCGTGGAGGCGGCGGCTCGGGCGTGATCAATACTCCGTATCGCCCTCGTCGTCCTCTTCGGCGGTCCCGAGCTCCGGGTTGAGCGCGACGTGCGACTCGAGATCCTCCAGCCGATGCGCGTCGGAAAGCCTGGCGAGGCCGCACTGCTCGACGAGGTACAGATCGAACGCCGTGTAGCGCGGGAACACCCGGACGTTCGTGTCCTCGTTGTCGAGGCCGAGGATGACGAGCTCGCCGTCCCGCCGGGCCTCGCCGAGGTAGAGCGCGTTCCACGGCTGACCGGGGGGGTTGGGCAGCCGCACGACCTTGCCCCGGAGCCGCGACTCGGTCCAGCCGAGGTCCGTCTTCGCCTCGGCCAGCTTGCGGACGGAGGTGAGCTTCGGCCGCGGCGCCGAGGGATCGTTCCCGAAGCGATGCCGCCCCTTGAACCGGGGGCCCAGGCTATCGAACGTGAAGTCGAACTCGAGGAACGCCCTCAGCGTGGGCGGCAGCTCGACCATCAGCTTCGACTCGAGCGCATCGAGAGCCGCCTGGCTCGCTCCCACGGCGGCATGGCTGGAAGGGCGCTTCTTCAGTTGCGCAATCACGCGCTGTACAAGCTCAACGCCACGTTCGATCGGTGCCATGTACCCACGGGCCGCAGTTTGCGCGGCGTCCTTCGGGACCCAGAGGGGCGTCGCTGACGCCGCATCCTGGGCCCCCGTTGTTGCGGGCTCGTCGCCCGCTCGGGCGGCACTCTACATCAGCCGACCGGGAGCGCGTCCCTCTATGGTGCCTACCGGTCCGGTCTGCTGGGTGTCAACCCGCGATCGCACCGGCCGTCGATCCTTTATCAAAAGCAACCCGGGCGCTCGCCGCGTCACCGGCGCCTCGACACCGGCGGCTCGCCCCCCGTCCTGGCGCGCGCCGCGCGGCGCGCCCGCCGGATCAGAAAGAGGACGGCCCCGAGCACCACCGCGGCGCCGATCGCCAGGATGGCCCAGGATGGCGCAGGATAACGGCCGCGCTGAAGCCCAGGAGGCGGACGTTCGTACTCGATCTGGAGCTGCGCTCCCACCCGGGCCTCGTTACACGCGGAAGCCTCGACCCGCAATGCTCCGAGATGTTGTCCTTTCAGGACGGAACGTGAACGCGAAGTTTCTATCTAAGAAAGAATTTTCCTGATGATGTGGTCCGTGTCATACGGCTTTCTCCGCCCGGCGACAGGAGATAGCGCTTGGGGCTCAAACTTTGCTTCTCTGGAAACGCGGGCGTGTAGAGTGGGCTGAGGCGTGGGCCCCGTGCGGCCGGTGCGAGAGGGTGAGAGATGAAGCCGGGCTCTTCAGCATGGGTCGGCGGGATGCCGTCGTGGTCCCGAACGTTCCGACGAGGTCTCTTCGCGGCGGGGGCGTTCGTGGCCCTCGGCGCTTCGATGGGAGCTTGCGGCAGGACGAGCCTGCTCGAGCTCCCCGGCGCGGGTGGGGGCGGCTTTGGCGGCTCGGCGACCAGCACGGACGTGTCGACCTCGTCGAACGGCGGCGGCGGCAGCGGCGGCAACGGCGGCGCTGGGGGCTCGCCGGCGTGCGGCGGCCCGACGGACTGCGACGACGGCGACGCCTGCACCAGCGATGCGTGCGAGCAGGGCGGCTGCGTGCACCGTTCGCGCGACGATGACGGGGACGGCGAGGGCCCGGCGATCTGCGGCGGAGGCGACTGCAACGACGTCAACCCGTCCGTCCGGCCGGGCGCGCCGGAGATCTGCACGGACGCGGCCGACAACGACTGCAACGGCGTCGCCGATTGCTTCGACCCCGCGTGCGCCGCTGCAGAGACCTGCGGCTGTACGCCGAGCCCCGCCGGCGAGCGCTGCCAGAACGGCGTCGACGACGACTGCGACACCATCGTCGACTGCTTCGACGTGGACTGCGCGGGCACCGTCGCCTGCGGCTGCTCCGCGAGCGAGCTCGGGAAGTGCGGCAACGGCTTCGACGACGACTGCGACGGCGACTTCGACTGCGACGATCTCGACTGCGGCGCCGACGCGCTGTGCGGCTGCGCGATCCAGGGAGAGCGCTGCGGCAACGGCGAGGACGACGACTGCGACCTCCTGGTCGACTGCGGCGATCCGGACTGCCGCGGCGTCTTCCCCTGCGCGTGCGTCCCGCCCGGCTCGCCGGAGCAGTGTCAGGACGGCGTCGACAACGACTGCGACGGGCGCGTCGACTGCGCCGATCCGCACTGCATCAACGCGACGGCCTGCCAGGTCTGCGTGCCGGAGATCTGCGACGACGGCGTCGACAACAACTGCGACGAGCGCGTCGACTGCGCGGACACGGCCTGCACCTTCGCGCCGCGCTGCGCGCCGACGCCGGAGCAGTGCAACAACAGCCTCGACGACGACCGCGACGCCCTGGTCGACTGCCAGGACCCGGACTGCGCGAGCAACCCGCGGTGCGTGCTGCAGCAGGCGAACTGCCTGTCCCCGAAGCTAATCCCCGGGACCGGGACCTACACGGGCGACACCACCGGCCACGTGAGCGAGACCCGCGGCGCGTGCGGCGGCGACGCCGGCGAGGCGGTCTTCTACTTCGTGCTCACCTCGCCCTCGCGCGTGCACCTCGACTCGGTCGGATCGAGCTTCGACTCGGTGCTCTACGTCCGCACCGGCATCTGCGACTCCGGCCGCGAGATCGCCTGCGACGACGACAGCGGCGGCTCGTCGTGGTCCTCCCTGATCGACTTCACCATCCTGTACCCGGGCACGTACTTCGTCTTCCTCGACGGCTTCACGATCGACCCGGCGAGCGGCGCGAACGAGGGGCCCTTCGCCCTCAACGTCGAGATCGTCCCCAACCCGCCCGAGGTCTGCGACGACGAGCTGGACAACGACGGCGATCACTACGTCGACTGCGCTGATCCCGGCTGCGCCACCTTCGGCCCTTGCCGGCGCTGCGCGCGCGGCGCCGACCCGGGGCCCGAGTTCGGAACCGCTGCGTGCACCGACGGGATCGACAACGACTGCGACGGCGCGCTCGACTGCGCCGACGAGGACTGCAGCGCAAGCGACTTCTACGTGACAGAGTGCTGCGACGGCGGTGACGAAAACGGCAACGGGATCCCCGACGACTTCAACTGCCGGTGCGCCTCGGACGCCGACTGCGATGGTGGCCAGATCTGCTACACGCACACCTCGTACGCCTGCGGCCCGCCGTGCGACAGCTTCTTCGGGAGCGTCTGCCCGTTCGTTGCTCCCGGGTCGCACTGCAACGTGACGACGCAGCAGTGCGAGTTCTGACGGGCGCGCGGCGGCGCTCCCGCTCGTTCCGCGCGCGCGGCGCTCCCCTGCTGGCGGCTCACCGGGTTAAGGTCTGCGCATGGAGATCCTCATCATTCGCCACGGCCAGGCCGTCGATGACGCGCCTGAGCTGGGCGACGCCGGTCGCTGGTTGACTGGCAAGGGCCGCAAGGTCACCCGTCGCGTCGCCCGGTGGCTCGCGAAGCAGAAGGACCGACGCCCCGCCGCGATCTGGACGAGCCCCCTCGTGCGCTCGGTGCAGACCGCGGAGATCCTCGCGGAGGCCGCCGAGCTGACGGACGAGGTCTCGGTGGTCGCCGAGCTCTCTCCTTCGCGTGACACCGCCGAGCTGCTGCGGCTGCTCTCGCAGCATCAGGGGCCGCAGCCGCTCGCGCTCGTGGGGCACGAGCCGTCCCTGTCGACCCTGGTCACCTCGCTGCTCGGCGATGTCGGCTGGACGGGCCTGAAGAAGAGCGGCGTCGTGGCGGTGAGCTGGGACGGGCGCGGGCCGGGGGTCTGTCGCTTCGCCCTCGACCTGAAGGCCATGAAAGCGGTCAACCCCATGAAGGAGGCGCCGCAGCAGGCGCCTCGGTCCCGCTAGCGATCGTCGCGTGGTGGTGATCGTCGCGCGGTGCGCGGCGGCGATCGTCGCGCGGTGCGCGGCGGCGATCGGCGCGCGCTGCGCTCGACGGGGCGGCGCTCAGCGCACCGATCGCTCGACGGCGCTCAGCACGTCGACGTCGCGCACGCCGTCGGCTTCCGCGCGGTACGAGAGCACGATCCGGTGCCGCAGCGCGGGGATCAGCAGCGCCCTCACGTCGTCCACGTCCGCGGCCGCTTCGCCGCGGAGCGCCGCGCGCGCCTTGGCGGCGATCACGAGCGCCTGGCTGCCGCGCGGGCCTGCGCCGTAGCGCACGTAGTCCCGGACCTCCTGCGCCGCGCGCTCCGTCCCCGGCCGCGTCGCCCTGGTGAGGCGCACCGCGAGATCCACGGCCTCGTCGGTCACCGGGATCCTCGGGATGAGGCGGCCGATCGCCCGCACCTCTCCCGCCTTGAGCACCGCCTCGATCGCAGGCGGTTTGCCCGACGTCGTCCGCCGCGCGACCTCGCGCTCCTCGGCCTCGCTCGGGTACGTCACGTGGATCTCAAGCAGGAACCGATCGAGCTGCGCCTCGGGCAGGGGGTACGTCCCCTCCTGCTCGATCGGGTTTCGCGTCGCGAACACCTGGAAGGGATCGGGGAGGGCGTGCGTGGTGGTCCCGACGGTCACCTTGCGCTCCTGCATCGCCTCGAGCAGCGCGGCCTGGGTCTTCGGCGGAGTCCGGTTCACCTCGTCGGCGAGGACGAGGTTGTGGAAGATGGGCCCGGGCTGGAAGCGCAGGCTCCGGGAGCCGTGCTGCTCGTGCAGCACGTCGGTGCCGGTGATGTCGGCGGGCAGCAGGTCCGGCGTGAACTGGACGCGCCCGAAGCTGAGGTCGAGCGCCTTGGCGAGCGACGAGACGAGCAGCGTCTTGGCGAGCCCCGGGACGCCGACGAGCAGCGCGTGGCCGCGCGCGGCGAGCGTGATCAGCATCGCCTCGACGACCTCGTCCTGCCCGACCACCGCCGCCGCGATCGCCGAGCGGAGCCGTCCGGCCCCCTCCGCGGTGCGCTCGAGGAGCGCGGCGTCCGAGAGGGAGCTCGAGTCCTCGTCGGCGGCCAGCGCGGCGTCTTTCCTGTGCTCCACGTCGCTCATAGGGGCAGGGCTCGTACCCCGAGGCCGCGATGCCGACAAGGACCGGGCGAGCACCGCGCTCTCCGCGGCGGTGTTCTGCTCGGGGGAGGTTTGATCCGGCAGGTGAGCCGGTGTTAGCAATCGAGGGTCATGGTGCAGAGCTCTGGGGCCCGGGAGAGGAGGGAGGCGCACGAAGCGGACGGGGAGGCTCAGCGCGAGGTCGCGGCGGGCGAACCCGCGGAGGCCCTGCGCGGCAACGGCGCCGGCGCGGCGGAGGGGGATACGAAGGCCTCCGGGGCGGAGGGGCAAGGCGGCCCTCACGAGGGCAGCGGGCAGAACGGGGCAGCGCCGTCGGCCCCGCTCGAGTCGCTGAGCCTGCGCGACGAGCCGATCCCGCGCGCGCCGCTCCCGCCGGTCTCCGGGCCGTGGCGCTCGTACAAGGAGATCCTCGCGGGCCTCGCCCAGCGTGTGCTCGACGCGCAGCGGCCGATCCGCATCCTTCAGGCGCTCCGCTGGGATGCGGAGGTCGAAGAGCAGTTCCTCCGCTCGAAGCAGCGCGAGCTGCCCAGGGTGAGCTACTCCGAGGATCTCGGGTTCGACCCGGAGGCCAAGCTGCGCGAGATCGAGGAGATCCTCCGCGACGCCGAGCGGGAGCTCGGAAAGCGCGACCGGCTCGGGCAGATCCTCCGCACGACCGCGGACGAGTACCGGCAGGTCGTGCGCATGCTCATGGGGCGGGGCACGAAGACGTTCTACACGCTCTCTCGCGAGCTCTACGGCTCCCCGAAGGACAAGCTGCCCGACGGAAAGACGAGCGTGCGGGACATGGGGTTCGTGCTCTACGACCTCCTGACGGCGATCGGCGGCGAGCGGCTCGGTCCGCCGCAGCAGCGCGAGATCACGGCCGAGATGGCGGCGATCGAGCTGAATGCCCGCTTCGACCGCTTCTTCGGCGGCGCGTCGATCCGGGTGCAGGTGGACGACTCGCTCCTGGCGGACGCCGCCGCTGGCAGCGACTACGTGAAGATCCGGAGCGGCGCGATGTTCTCCAGGAGCGACGTCGACATCCTCGAGGCGCATGAGGGGTGGGTCCACGTCGCGACCAGCCTGAACGGGCAGGCTCAGCCGGTGGCGCGGTGGCTGGCCAAGGGGCCGCCGCGCACCACGGCGGTCCAGGAAGGGCTCGCGGTCCTCGTCGAGATCCTCACCTTCAGGAGCACTCCACGCCGAGCGAAGAAGCTGAACGACCGCATCCTCGCGGTGGACAAGGCGGAGGATGGGGCGTCGTTCCTCGACGTGTTCGAGTGGTACCGCACCGAGGGCTACGAAGAGGAAGAGTGCTTCCAGAATGCCCGGCGCGTCTTCCGCGGAGGCCTGCTCGAGGGTGGGGCGCCGTTCACGAAGGACGCCTGCTACTGCAAGGGGATCGTCCTCAATTACGCATTCATGCGCGCCGCCATTCAGCACGATCGGGCGATGCTCATCCCGTTCCTCTTCGTGGGGAAGGTCGCGCACGAGGACGTGCCGATCCTGTATGCGCACGTGACCGATGGGATCGTCCGTCCGCCGCCGTACCTGCCGCCGATGTTCGACGACATGAACGGGCTGGCGATCTGGATCTGCTACTCGTCCTTCTTCTCCCGCCTCGGCGGGACTGCGATCGCCGAGCACTACGGCAGGATGCTGGATCACTGAGCCCATCCTTTCGTGCGCCGCCTGCTTCGGGCGGTGCCCGCGCGCCGAGTGTGGGCGGGAGGGGGGTCACAGCGGCGGCGCTGCGTGAGCTCGCGTGCCGGAGCCGGCCGCGTGCGCGCTGCGGGTCGCGCGTGTCACCGCGATCCAGAGCCGGCGCCGGGTCGCGTCGGGCACCTCGGGGATGGTCCGTGCGGCGCTCATGAGCGCCTCTGCGTCGACCGCTCGGGAGCGCTCTGCGACCGGGAGCCTCAGGGCGCCACCGAGCGCGCGCCGTTCCTCGGCGTTCATGCGCTTCACCGCCACGCGGAAGTCCTCCCGGGCGAGCCGGAGCCGGTTGCGCACCGTGTTCTCTTTCTCCATTAGGTCGCGCGCGATGTCGGCGATCGAGACCTCGAGCAGGTCGTGCAGGATCAGGATGTGCTGCCGATCGAGATCGAGCGCTCCGAGCAGCCGGCCGACGAGCTGGCCGCTCTGCTCGCGCGCGAGCAGCTGCTCCGAGCTCAAGCCCGGGTCGGCATGGTCGAACGGCCAGCTCGTCCCAGCGCCTACCGCCACCTCTCGGCGGCGGTAGGCGCGATCGCGGTAGTGGCCTGCTTGCCGCCACGCGATCCCGAACAGCCAGCGCTTCAGGGGCTCCCAGAGCGGCGTCGCGGCGCGTGGAGCGCCCTGAGCCGGGCCCGGTTCGTGCGCGGGGAGGCGCGGGGCGGAGCGCTCCTCGCCTGCGCCGCGCCCGGGATCGAAGCTATCGAGGGCATGGTAGGCTGCGATCATGACGTCCTGCAGGACGTCGTCGACGTCGCGCTCCGCCACCCCCAGCCAGCGAAGCGCTTGACGGAGGAACGATAGGCCCACGGTGTACACGGTCTCGAAGCTGGGCCGCCCGAGATGCGGCGCGTGCTCAAGAGGCTGTTGCATGCCTGAACTTACGTGCAGCAGCGCCGGCTGATTTCAAAATCGTCCAACAGCCGGCCAAGCAACGGCAAGAGTTGTAATTTAATTTACAATTTGTGGTCCTGGGTACCCCGGCTGTGTATGGGGAAGGGCGTCCAACTCTGCTGTCGCGTGCTCGGCAGGTCCGTGGGGCGCACGTTGCCCGGGTGCGAGCCGGCCGCACTACGCGCAGACAGGCGCTCACGCTGCAGAATGAGGACGCCGTGGTGCAGCGTTGTCGCTGCAGAGCTCGCTCATTTGCCCTGAAAGATCGGCTTTCGCTTCTCCATGTAGGCGGCGAGCCCCTCGCGGGCGTCCTCGGACGCGAACAGCTCCGCCTGAAGTTCACGCTCCAGGGCGAGCCCCTGTTCAAGGCCTACCTCGAAACCTGTCTGCACGGCGCGCTTGATGCGTCCGACCGCCAGCGCTGCGCGGTCCGGAAGCGTGAACGTGTGACCGTAGGCGAGGATCCGGTCCATGAACTCGTCGTGGGATGTGGTCTCCCAGACGTCGTTGACCAGGCCGTACGAGAGCGCCGTCTCGAAATCGAACGTCTGTCCCTCGCACATCAGCTGGATGGCCCGGGACTTCCCGATGAGCCTGGCCAGCCGCTGGGTCCCGCCTGTCCCTGGCAGCACCCCGAGCGCGATCTCGGGGAGGCCGATCTTGCCGGCGCCCTTGCGGGCGATCCGGAGATCGCACGCCATCGCGATCTCGAGCCCGCCCCCTACAGTGTGGCCGTTCAGCGCCGCAATGCAGAGCTTCGGCGTGTGCTCGAGGCGGCTCAACGTCTCATTCGCGTGGAGGCAGAAGTAGTATTTGAACGTCGGATCCGACTCGCGGAGCATGCTGATGTTCGCTCCGGCGCAGAAGAACTTTTCGCCATGTCCGGTGATGACGATGACATGTACATCGTTGTCGAAGCGGGCCTCGAGGATGGCTGCGTCGAGGTCCTTCATCATCTCGTGGGTGTAGCCGTTGACGGGCGGGTCATTGAGCGTCAGCAGCGCGACGCCGGCAGAGGTGGCGTAGTCGACGAGAGCCATGGGGCTCATTTACCAAACCGACAGACAAAAGTGCGGCCCTCTGGTAGAAAGGCGCGGAATTGTGCTACCCCGCAGGGACGTGCTCATGAACGCGCAGGACGTGCGGCAGAAGTTGAAAGAACTCATGGTCGAGGAGCTCAACCTCGAGGGGAAGACGCCGGCCGACATCGACGACGCCGCGCCGCTGTTCGGCGAAGGGCTGGGCCTCGATTCGCTGGACGCGCTTCAGCTCGCCATGAGCGTGGAGGAGCGCTTCGGCGTCCGCATCCCGGAAGGGGACGAGGCGAGGCCGATCTTCGCGTCGGTGGATGCGCTCGTCGCCCACATCGTCAAGACGACCGCGGCGGCGTGATCGCGCTGCAGAGAGCCGTTCGAGCGTGCGAATCTGGGTGACGGGCGTCGGGGTCGTCTCGCCTCTCGGGCGCGGGGCGATGGCGACGATGGACCGGCTCATCGCGGGAGATCGGGCCTTCGCGCCGCTCTCGCTGTTCGAGATCCCGGGGACACGCGCGCGCATCGCCGCGGAGGTGCGCGGCCTCTCCCCCGAGGAGGTGGCGCCGCCGGGCGAGGCGGAAGGGTGGTCGCGAACCGACGCGATGGCCGTGCTCGCGGCCCGCGAGGCGCTCGCGCACGCAGGCGTCGACCCCGGGGCGAGGCCGGTGGACCTCGTGGTGGGCGGGACGACCGCCGGGATGTTCGAGACCGAGGAGCTCCTCGCCTGGCTGTCGCACGATCCCAGCGCGATCGCGCCGCTGAAGCGCATGCTCTCGCATCCGCTCTCGTCGACGGCCGACCACGTCCGCGCCGCCGTCGGCCCGTTCCGCCGGGTGAGGAGCATCTGCAGCGCCTGCTCCAGCGGCGCGAACGCCATCTTGCTCGCCGCGGCCTGGCTCCGGGCCGGCCTGTCCAGCTGCGTCCTCGCCGGCGGCGCGGATGGCCTCTGCCGGCTGACGTACACCGGGTTCGGCGCGCTCGCCGCCGTGGATCCGGACCCGTGCCGCCCGTTCGACCGACGGCGCGCCGGGCTGAACCTCGGCGAGGCCGCGGCGTTCCTGCTCCTCGAGTCGGAAGACGCCGCTCGCGCGCGCGGCGCGGAGCCGATCGTCGAGCTCCGCGGCTGGGCGACCGGCGCCGAGGCGCACCACATCACCAACCCCGAGCGCGAGGGGCGCACCGCCGCGCGCGTCATGCGCGACGCCCTGCGGTGCGCGGCGCTCGCGCCCTCCGACCTCGACTACGTGAACGCGCACGGCACCGCGACGCCCCTGAACGACGTCATGGAGAGCGCCGCCCTGCGCGCCTGCCTCGGCGCCGAGGTGGAGCGCATCGCCGTCTCGTCGTCCAAGGGCCAGATCGGGCACACGCTCGGCGCGGCGGGCGCGATCGAGGCAGCGATCACCGCGCTCGCCATCGCGCGCGGCGTGATGCCGCCGACGGGCGGCCTCGAGGAGGTCGACCCGGAGTGCCGGCTCCTGCACCTGACGGAGGCGCGCGAGGCGCCCATCCGGGCGGCGATGTCGAACTCCTTCGGCTTCGGCGGAACGGACAGCGTGCTCGTGTTCGCGCAGCCCGATCGCTTCGCGCCGCCGCTCGGCGCCGGCAGCGCGCCGTCGCGGCGCTCGGTCGTCGTGACCGCGGCAGCGACGATCGGTCCGCTCGGCGTCCTCTCGTCTCGCGGCGGCGCGGCCTACCTCGAGCCGGGACCTCCTCCGGCGGAGGGGCCCATCCCCTTCAACACGGGCGCGCACCTCGACCTCGCGCGCGCCCGGCGGCTCGACCGCGCGGGCCGGCTGACGACGGCCGCCATCCTGACGGCGATCGCGGACGCCGGGCTCGGGGGGGCGGCGCAGATCGACGCCGGCGCGAGCGCGAGCGCCTCATCCGCCGACGTCGCCCCGAGCCGCCTTTTCCCAGGGGCCATCGTCGGCGCTTCCTTCGGGAGCGTCGACGCCTCGACGGCGTACATGCGGCGCATCTACGACAAGGGGGCGAAGTACGCGAGCCCCGCCGACTTTCCGAACCTGGTCCCGTCGTCGCCGGTCGGGCACGCGTCGATCTACCTGGGCCTCCGCGGGCCGGTGTTCGCCATGGCCGATCTCGGGGCGACCGCGGAGGCGGCGATGGTCACGGCCATCGAGCTGATCACGGCCGGGGAAGGGGAGGCGATCGCCGCCGGCAGCGTCGAGGAGGCGAGCCCCATGATCGAGCGCTGCCTCGGGCCGATCTGCTCGGAGGTCGTCAGCTCCGGCGCGCGCAGCGAGGGCGCCTCCGTGCTGCTCTTCGAGAGCGGCGCGGCGGTGCGCGAGCGCGGGGCGCGCCCGGTGGCGGAGGTGGCGTGGTGGAGCTCGTGGCGCGGCGACGGCGTCGGGATGCTCGCGGGCGCGCCGGTGCCCGCGCCGGTCCGACCTGCGGCGGACCGGGCCCCGCGCGCGCCCCGCGACGCCCCGGCGCCGGCCGCCGTGTTCATCGGGCGGCAGGAGGAGCGCATCGTCGCTTGTTTGCACGGGTCGCCGTGGGCCGAGGTGCCGCGCTCCACGCTGGCGTCGCGCGCCGGGGAGCACGAAGGGGCCGGCGGCTTCGCTGCTGCGGCGGCCGTCGCGGCGCTCGCGAGCGGAGCCCTCGCGAGCGTGCTCATCCTGGGTGGCGCGCCCGATCGCGGGTACGCGATCCTCCTGGTGGCGCCCGGCGACGCGTGACGACGCCGCTCGCTGCGCCAGGCCGTCGGGGGCGCCGCCTCGTGCGCGCCGCGGGCCTCGTCCTCTCGCTTGCGTGCGCGACCGCTTGCGCCGCGCCGGGCGCGCGCCGCGGCGGAGCGCTCGACGCCGAGTTCGCGCGGATCCTGCCTCGCTCGCCGGTCGACGCGTCCGCGGCGCCGGGCGGCGCGGGCGCGTGGCGCGACGGGCGCCGGCGCCTCGCCGCGCTCCGCCACGAGGTCGAGGGGGCTGGCCCGCGTACGCTGCGCGTGCGTCTCGCGCTGCTCGAGCCGTACACGCGAAGGCTGCTCGAGGCGCGCGGCGCGATCGCGATCGCTCCGCCGGCGACGCGCGGGCACGCGCGGACGGCGGGCGCCGCGAGCCTCGCGCCGGAGGGGGCGCTCCGCATGATCCTGCTTGGCCCGGGCGGCACCACCGCGCTCGATCTGTGGGCGCGCGGCGATCGGTTCCGCTTCGCCGTCCCTGCGCTCGATCTGCTGAAGCGCGGCGACGCCTCGACCCCGCGGGCCTCGCTCCGCGGCTTGCCTGTCGACTTCCTTCGCTGGTGGATGCTCCGTCCAGCGGCGGGGACATTGCTCTGGTACGAGCGCTCTCGAGGCACGGACACCTTCGTCCTGCGCGACGGCGACGCCGTGATCGATCTGCGGATCAACGACCGCGGGCTGCTCGGCGCGCGCCGCACCACGTGGTCGACCGCGGACGGCGCGCGCCGGCGCCTGCTCGACGAGGAGGTCGTCATCGCCGAGGGCCTGGGCTGCGGGAACGTCCGCTACGCGCAGGCCTCGACCGGGCTGCTCGTCACCGTGATCTGCGAGGCCGAGGAGCGGGATCGCGCCCCGGATCCGCGCGCCTTCGTCGATCCGGACGCCCTCCAGGCAGGCGGAGACTCATGAGCGACGCGTGTGTGATCGCGTCGGGCGCGGTCTCCGCGCTCGGCCTCGGCCCCCTGGCCTACCGCGTACCCGACGTCGGCGAGCCGGCGCCCGTGGCCATCGCGGAGGACGCGGAGCTCGCGCGCGCCGGCCTCGTGCGGCCGCTCTCGGCGCGCGCACCCGCGGAGCTCGGCGTCGCTGCGGGCGGCGATCGCGCCACGGATCTCCTGAAGGCGGCGCTGTCTCAGGCGCTGGCGGCGCTCGACGGCGCGCGCCCGGGTTGGCGCCGCGAGCGCATCGGCGTCGCCCTCGGGACGTCCAGCGGCGGCATGCTCACCGCGGAGCGGTACTTCGCCGCCCGGGCCGCGGGCGCCTCGCCCGGCTCGCTCGCCACGCTGGCCCGGGGCGCGACGTACTTCGCGCCCTTCGACGAGGCGCTCGCCTCGTTCGGGCTCGAGCGGACCCCGCTTCGCACGCACCTGCTCGCTGCGTGCGCCGCGAGCACCCTGGCGATCGGCCTCGGCCTCCGCTGGCTCGATCGCGACGCCTGCGATCTCGTGCTCGCGGGCGGCTACGACGCCCTCAGCGTGTTCGTCGCCGCCGGCTTCGAGGCGCTCCGCGCGACCACGGCGTCCAGGCCTCGCCCCTTCCGTATCGGCCGCGACGGCATGGCGCTCGGCGAGGGCGCCGCCGTCCTCGCCCTCGTGCGCGAGGACCGGCGCCGGGGCGCGCCGGTGGTGTTTCGCGTCGCCGGCTTCGGCGCGTCCACGGACGCGGTGCACATCACCGCCCCGGATCGGACGGGCGCGGGGCTCGCGCGCGCCGGCGCGGCCGCGCTCGCGGACGCCGGGTGGCCTGCCTCGCGCGTCGGGCTCGTCAGCGCCCACGCCACGGCGACCCCCTACAACGACGCGATGGAGTCGCGCGCGATCTCCGCGCTGTTCGCGGCGTCCGGCCCGCCGGATCCCTCCACGGAGCTGGCGGACGCCTGTCCGCCTCCGCCGGTGGTCCACCCGTTCAAGGCGCAGATCGGACACACGCTCGGGGCCGCGGGGGCGCTCGAGACGCTCGCGGCCGCCGCTGCCCTCGGGGCGTCCATCGCCCCGCCCGCGGCGTCCGAGGGCGAGCTCGATCCCGACGCTCCGGCCGTCCTGCTCGAGCGCGCCGAGCCGCGCCCGCTCCAGGCGGCGCTCAAGCTCTCGGCTGCGTTCGGCGGCGCCAACGCCGCGCTCCTGATCACGTCGTCCGCCAGCGGGCGCCGCCCTCGGCGCGTCCGCCCCGTGTTTCTCCGCGCGCACGCGCGCGTGACGGGGTTCGACCTCGGACGCCTCGCCGAGGCGACCGGCGTCGCGCGCGACCGGCTCGCGCGCCTCGACGCGCTCTGCCGGCTCGGTCTATCCGCGGTGGCGGCGCTCGCTGCGAAGGTCGGCGCCGACGCCTTGCGGGGCGCCGGCATCGTCGCGGGTCAGGCGCTCGCCACCATCGACACCAACGAGATCTACGACGCCCGCCGCCGCGCGCGCGGCGCCCGCTACGTCGAGCCGCGCCTCTTCCCCGCCACCTCGCCGAACGCGATCGCGGGCGAGTGCGCCATCATCTATCAGCTCACGGGGCCGAGCTTCGCGGTCGGCGCGGGGCTCGGCGGCGCGCTCGAGGCGCTCCGCGCCGCGGCTGAGCTCGTCGCGTCGTCCGACGCGGACCACATGGTCGTCCTCGCCGCCGACGACGCGGGCCCCGTCGCGCGCGATCTCCTCGACGCCGCCGGCCCGCAGGGCCGCGCGCTGGCCTGCGGTGCCGTCGCGCTCCTCCTCCAGGCGGACCCCGGCGACGCTGGGCGGCTGCGCGAGGTGGATCCTGACCTCCCTGTCGACCACGAAGGGCCGGTCGGCCACCTCGCCCTCCTCCGCTGGCTCGGCGAGGACGGGTAGGCCCGTCCGCGTCATCCGCGGCGTTCATGATCGCTTCGCTTGCCGATCTGTGCCCCCATCTGGCAAGGTCTCCGCTGGAATCCCCGGGTCCCTCTGGGCGTTGTCCTTCCCGCGTATGCTCTGCCGCCAAACCAAAGCCGTCGCTTCGTTCCTCGTCCTCGCTTCAACCGTCCTCGCCGGCTGCGCGACCCACTACATCCCGAACACGGATGTCGAGGACAGCGAGGACAACCGCAAGATCATCTCGTTCTGCGAGAGGTACCGCAACGCGGTGGAGAGCAAGAACGTCGGCGCGCTCCTCCAGCTCGCCTCGCCCAAGTACTACGAAGACGGCGGCAACATCGACGCGGCGGACGACCTCGATTACGCGGGCCTCCGCTCGTACCTCACCGGCAAGTTCCAGGACGCGCGCGCGATCCGCTACGAGATCCGCTACCGCCGCGTCCTCAAGGACGACGACGTCATCTACGTCGACTACACCTTCAGCGCCAGCTACCGCATCCCGGGTCGCAAGGGCGAGGAGTGGCGTCGCAAGGTGGACGATAACCGCCTCGAGCTCGTGGAGTTCCAGGACGAGTACCGCATCCTCGCGGGGATGTAGCGCGATCGAGGGCTGGCCAGCGCGGCTGCAGTGCACGGGGCATCGCTCCCGGGCGGCGCCGCCGCGCCAGGGAGCGCGCCCGCAGGCTAGTTGAGCGCCCGCTTCGACGAGGGCGCGTCGAAGACGCCCTTCTCCTTCGCGGCGGCGAGCACGCGGAGCGCCGTCCGGTAGCCGCGCAGGACGAGCGGCTTCGCGGCGAACCGGTTCATGTAGCTGTACCGCCCGATCGCCGGCGCGACGTCCAGGAAGGTGACGTGCGGGTAGAGCTTGGAGAGCAGCTCGACGCCGCGGCGTTCCTTCTCGCTCAGCAGGATGCTGAGCGACTGCCGGATGACGCTGAGCGCGCCGCTCCTCCCGACCGAGCGGTGCGACTCGTCGCGCTCCTCGGGGCGGTAGACGTTCGAGATGATCACGATGTTCGCGCCAGCGTTCACCGCCACGTCGGCGGACAGCGTCCGGATGACCTCGCCGCTCAGGTAGTAACGACCGTTGATCCGGTACGGCCGGAACAGCCCCGGCACGCAGCAGCTCGCGGCCACGGCCTGGCTGATCGGCGTGGCCTCGTCGTGGCCTGGCCCGAACACGACGCGCTTGGCGCTGTCCACGTCGACCGCGGTCACGTAGACGGAGTGCGGCAGCTGCCGGAAGTCGTTGATGGGCAACGTGCGGCGGACGTAGCGCTCGAGCCGATCGATCGAGAAGACGCCCGAGCAGAGGTACCCCGGGTCGAGCAGGTCGCGCAGGGACGGCGCCCCGAAGAAGCTCGACACGTGGAGACGAGGTCCTCGATGGCGGCGGCGCCACGGGAGGCGGTACCCGTCGAGCAGCACGTCGAGCGGGATGTCCTGCCCATAGGTCGCGCTGACCAGCGCGCCCGCTCCCGCGCCCACGTAGATCTCCGGGTGGATCCCCAGCTCCTCGCAGGCCTTCAGCACACCCAGGTGCGTCAGGCCCCGCGCTGCTCCCCCGGAGCCCACGAATGCGACCTTGAGCCGGCTCATCGGGACCTGATCTTGTCGGAGATGCGGCACAGGCGCAAAGCTTACTGTAATTGGAAGTCTTCGAGCAGCCGGTAGATCTTGAAACGCGGGCCATCGCGCCGGAGCCAGACCACGATCTCGTCGCCGAGCAACCGGTCGGCCGCGATCCGCGCGGTCGTGATCGGCACCCGGATCACGACGTCTTCCTCGTCGAGCGTCTCCGGCTGAATCGCGGGGTGCTGCGGCGCTGCGAGCACGTCCTCCGCCCGGAAGATCTGGAGCTCCGATTTCCGGTAAATCGGCTCTCCGGCGAGTTTTTCGTACTCGAGCCTCCGGAACCGCTGCTCCCACCATTGCCCGGCGCTCGGCGGCTGCCCCTGTCCGCCCGACGCCGTGTGGATCGCGAGGGCGTCGCCCGTCAGCAGGTCGCCCAGGGCCTCGCCGTCCTCGGTCACCACCCGCTTGAAGAACTCGGCCACGACGTCCAGCGCCAGGCCGATGCCGAGGGGCGTCCGCAGGGTCACGACGCTGTCGCCGGCGTCGGCCTGGTTCGCTGCCTGCGGGGGCGTGCTCGCCGGATCGATCGCCACGCCGTCAGGGCGGCGGCGCTCGTCGGGGAGCTCGGCGGCGGAGGGAAACGACGCTGATCCTCCGAGCCCGCAGCCCAGGAGGGACGCGCCGAGCACGGCGGCGAGCAAGGAAAGACGTGCTGGAGGCGCTTGCGAGGGGTGAAGGGCGCCGGCCGGCGAGGGATGCACCCGACGCGGGCGATGGCGGCGTTCAGATCGACTCGATCGCTGGCTCATCGGCGCGCGTGAACGTCACGATCGCACGCTCCCCGACGTGGGTCCACCCCGCGGGGACCTGGTCCTCGTCGAAGTCCGACGCGACCAGCGTCAGGCGGCTCGCGGCGTAGTCGGGCATGCGCATCCGGCCGAGGCCCCCGTCGCTCAGCAGCCGCTCCATGTCCTCGTTGCCCTGATAGATGCGGTACGCCATCGTCGCGCCGCCGTGGGCCGCGAGCAGGTACTCCGGGTTCGTGACCACGATGTTCATCGCGCTCGGCCCGGCCCCCTCCTCCGCGCAGAGCCGGTCGACGAGCGCGATGGAGGACCGGAGGGCTGCCCTCGCGCTCGCCGCGTCCACGTTGGGCCGGTCGAGCTGGCCGCTGTCGTGGAGGAAGGAGAGGAACAGGTGGAAAAGGATCTCGCTGTCGGTCTCCCCGCGGACGTCGCGCTGGAGGAACTGCGGCAGCGAGTCGCTGAGCTGAGCCCGCAGCCGGGCGAACCCCTCGACGGTGCCCGTATGGGCGAACAGCCACTGCCGGTAGCGGAACGGGTGCGTGTTCTCGGTGCGCAGGCTGCCGACCGTCGCGGCCCGGACGTGCGCCACGAGGATGTCGGCGCGCACGTCGCTCGTCATGTCGACCAGGCTGATCTCGGGTCGATCATCGATCGGCCGGCGCTTCAGGAGGATCTCTCCTCCCTGGTAGAAGCCGACGCCCCAGCCGGGAATCACGCCCGCCTTCCGGCGAACCGTGAGGGCACGATCTTCGAGCTCGATCGCACGCGGGCCGAGATCCGGACGGTTACCGATGAAGCCGACGAGACGAGCCATAGCGTTGTCCTCGCGAAGTGGGTCGGGGAGGCGGGGGGGCAGTGCCCGGCTTGCCGGTAGAGCGCTCCCTCATCTACAAGCAGGGGTGGCTCCGTCGGTAGGCCGAGTGAGCGCGGGGTCGCTGGTTGCGCCCTATGCTTTCTTGATACGACAGAGTCGCCTTGCAAGCGGAGCAAAAACGGATCCCCCGCGGCGGGCTTCGCGGCGGGCACGGCTTGACCACACGGCCCGCGGCGCCTTGTGCTGTCGCGTCACCTCTTACCCATCGCTCATCACATGGCGATCTCCCACGCACGGGGAGCGGCTAGCCTCAGGCGCCTTCTCGCGCTGGCCCGCCGCGTCGACGGCTCGTGGCGCGTCGCGCCGTCGCCACGACGCGCACCGTCGTCCAGCCGCCCCGCCGGTAGCTACGGCGAGAGGCGATTCAGCATGCGCGCGAACGGGATCGTCTCGCGCACGTGGGGGAGGCCGCAGATCCAGGCGACGCTCCGCTCGACGCCCAGCCCGAAGCCTGCGTGCGGGAATGTGCCGTACCGGCGGAGATCCAGGTACCAGCTGAACGCCTCGGGGGGCAGCTTATGGACCTCGATCGCCCGCTCGAGGGTGGCGAGGCTGTCCTCGCGCTGCCCGCCCCCGATCACCTCGCCATAACCCTCCGGCGCCAGGACATCGACGCAGAGCGCGAGCCGGTCGTCCGCCGGATCACGCTTCATGTAGAAGGCTTTCACCTCCGCCGGATAGCGGTGGATCATGACCGGGCGATCGTACCGGCTGGAGATGATCGTCTCGTCCTCGCCGCCGAGATCCTCGCCCCACGGGAAATCCTGAACTCCAGCTTCTCCCGCGGTTTTACGTTTCTCCGCGCGCGCCTCGTTGAGGATGGCGACGGCCTCGTCGTAACGGATGCGCGGGAACGGCTTCTTGACGGCCTCGAGCTTCGCCACGTCGCGCTCGAGCACGGCGAGCTCGGGGCGGCGCCGCTCGAGGACGCGCTCGACGATGAAGCAGAGGAAGTCTTCCGCGAGGTCCATGTCGCCCTCGAGGTCCATGAACGCGACCTCGGGCTCGACCATCCAGAACTCGGCCAGGTGGCGGCGGGTCTTCGACTTCTCGGCGCGGAACGTCGGGCCGAAGCAGTACGCCTTCCCGAACGCGGCGGCCGCCGCTTCCATGTAGAGCTGCCCGGACTGGGTGAGGTACGCCTTGTCCCCGTGGTATTCTGTCTCGAACAGCGTGCTCGTCCCCTCGCACGCGTTCGGCGTGAAGATGGGCGCGTCCACGAGCGTGAACCCCCGCCCGTCGAAGAAATCGCGGATGGCTTGGATGATGGTGTGACGCACGCGCAGGATCGCGTGCTGCCGCCTCGAGCGCAGCCAGAGGTGGCGGTGATCCATGAGGAAGTCGGTCCCGTGCTCCTTGGGGGAGATGGGATACTCGCCGACGGTCGGACCGAGCAGGCGGAAGCCGGACGCGACGACCTCGAAGACGCCGGCCCGCTTCGGGTGCGCCTTCACCTCACCGGCGACCTCGAGCACGCTCTCCTGCGTGACCTTGTCGGCCGCCGCGAAGACCTCGTCGCCGACGTCGCTCTTCGCCATGACGCACTGGACGGTGCCGAAGCCGTCGCGTAGCTCGAGGAAGTGGAGCTTGCCGCTCGAGCGCTTGTTGTAGAGCCATCCGCGGAGCACGACGGTGCGGCCGACGTGCGCGCTCAGGTCGCTGGTAGCGATGACGGGCAGGTCCTGCATGGGAGCCCGAAATAGCACGGTTTAGTTGCGGCTGACCCCGGCTCCGGCCAAAAATGGCGTCATCTTGGCTCTCCGAAGGCGCCGCGCGCTCTGCCTGCCCGCGTTCCTCGTGCTGCTCGCTACCACGGGCTGTTCGGCTCTCTACCCGGAGCTCTCCAGCCCGCTCCGCGTGCCCCCGCCAGGGCAGGAGCTCCACCCGCCGCCGCCCGAGGACGTCCGGTGGATCCGGGTCCTCGGGGCGCGGATCCCGGAGCGCACACGGGACGGGCGATCCTGGGACCAGGGGGGTCTTCCGGACCCCTACGCCCGTGTCTTCGTGAACGGCGTGGAGATCTTCCGGACGGCCGTGCAGCCGGACACGCTGGAGCCGACCTGGCCCGGCGGCCCGAGCGGCAACTTCCGCGTCCTTCCCGAGGACCGGCTCCGGGTGGAGGTCTGGGACGAGAACCCGCTCGCCGACAAGCCGATCGGGGTCCGCGAGTTCGGTCGCGTGACCGATACACAACGCGCCGCCGGCGAGATCCTGGCCGAGCTGAACGGGGGCGGCTCGCTCACCCTGGCGTTCCAGCCGGCCCACGCCAAGGTCGGCCTGGGCCTCTGGTACGAGCTGCACTCGGGCTCCGCGTTCATCTCGCGAACGATCGAGGGAGGTCCCGCCGAGCGCGCCGGGCTCCGCAAGGGCGACGAGGTCCTCGAGATCGCGGGGCGCCCCGTGCGGCGCATGTCCGTGCGCGAGATCCGGCGCGTGTTCGACGCCGTGCCGCGCGGCGGGCTCACGCTCCTCGTGAAGCACGCCTCCGGCACGACGGAGCGGATCCGGGCCCAGGAGGGGCCGATCTACCCGCTGTTCGACGTGTTCGGGCCGGTCGAGTAGGAGCCTCTCGCCGTGAAGATGCCGCCGTTCGGGCTCACCACCGCAGAGATCCGCGAGGAGCTCGCGCCGCTCAGGAACGACTTCTCGGTCGCGGTCTGCCGCGCGAAGAACCCGTTCAACATCGGCGCCATCATCCGCGTCGCGCACTCGTTCCTGGTGCGGGAGATCTTCCTGATCGGGACCGAGCCCTACTACGAGCGCGCCGCGATGGGCATGCACAAGTACGAGACCCTCGTCGAGTGCCCCGACGAGCAGGCCTTCCTCGATGCCGCGCGCGGCCGCCCGCTCATCGGCGTCGAGCGCGACCACGCGCGGCGGACGCTCTGGGAGGCCCCGCTGCCGCACGGGCTCGTGTTCCTCTTCGGCAGCGAGGACGACGGCCTGCCGCGGGTGCTGCTCGACGCGTGCGACGACGTGATCGCGATCCCCATGTACGGGATCAACCACTCGTACCCGGTGGCGATCGCCGCGGGCATGACCATGTGCGAATGGGCCCGGCGGCGCGATCCGCGCGGGGGTGTGACGCGCGCCGGGGCGTGACCCGCGCCGGCCCCGGGGCGGCCCGCCCGGCGGGCGCGGCGCGCTACTCGCGGAAGCGCTCGAACACGAGCAGCTCGCCGAGCAGGTCGTGATCGAACGTCCCGGCCGGGCGCATCCCGAGCTTCTCGATCACCCGGAGCGACGCGCGGTGCCAGGCCGGCGTCGTGGCGATCACGCGCGCCACCCCCGCCTGCTGCAGCGTCCAGTGCAGGACGGCGCGCGACCCCTCGGTCGCGTAGCCCAGCCCCTGCGACTTGCCCTCCACGCCGTAGCCGATCTCCACGGTGCCGGTGCTGTCGGGCCGGCCGTTCAGCACGACGCTGCCGACGACGACGCGCTCCTCCTGCCCGCGCGCCACCATGAGCCGCGTGCCCCACAGGAAGGCGTCCGGGTCGTCACGCAGCCGGTCGAGCGGCGAGCTGAAGGCGCGCTCGACGAGCGCGCGCCCCGGCCAGGCCTCGGGGAAGCGTGCGCCGGACAGGGCCTCGGCCTCGCGGCGATCCCCGCGGATGACCGCCTCGAGCAGGGGCAGCGAGACCGGAGTGAGCTCTAGGCGCTCGGTGGTAAGGGTGCTCATCGCGAACCTGCGGCGGATCAGATCACGCGTCGCTGCCTGCCGGAAGTCGAAAGGACGAAGGGCCGACTTCCCAGGGGAAGCCGGCCCTCGCCCGCCAGGCTACCTGCCCGGACCTCGATCAGAAGTCGTGGCCGTGGCCCGCGTGGGCGCCGCCGGCCGCCGCCTTCTCGTCCTTCGGACGCTCGGCGATGAGCGCCTCCGTCGTGAGCATCAGGCTGGCGACGCTGGCCGCGTTCTGGAGCGCCGACCGGACGACCTTGACCGGGTCGATGACGCCCATGTCGATCAGGTTGCCGTAGTCGCCCGAGGCCGCGTTGTAGCCGAACGAGTCCTTGCCCTCGCGGACCTTCTGCACGACGATCGAGCCCTCTTCGCCCGCGTTGGCGGAGATCTGGCGGAGGGGCTCCTCGATGGCGCGGCGGATGATGTTCACGCCGAACCGCTGCTCGTCGTTGACCTGGATCTTCTCGAGCGCGCTCTGCGCGCGGATGAGCGCCACGCCGCCGCCCGGGACGATGCCCTCCTCGACGGCCGCGCGGGTCGCGTGGAGCGCGTCCTCGACGCGGGCCTTCTTCTCCTTCATCTCGGTCTCGGTCGCGGCGCCGACCTTGACGACCGCGACGCCGCCCACGAGCTTCGCGAGCCGCTCCTGGAGCTTCTCGCGGTCGTAGTCGCTCGTCGTGTTCTCGATCTGGGCGCGGATCTCCTGCTGCCGGGCCTTGATCTTGTCCTTCTTGCCCTGGCCGCCGACGATCGTGGTGTTGTCCTTGTCGATGATGACCGTCTTGGCGCGGCCGAGGTCGCTGATCGTGACGTTCTCGAGCTTGAGCCCGAGCTCCTCCGCGATCACCTGGCCGTCCGTCAGGATGGCGATGTCCTTCAGCATCTCCTTGCGGCGATCACCGAAGCCCGGCGCCTTCACGGCGGCGCAGTGCAGCGTGCCGCGGAGCTTGTTCACGACGAGGGTCGCGAGCGCCTCGCCCTCGACGTCCTCGGCGATGATGAGGAGCTGCTTCTGGCTCTTCGCGATCGCCTCGAGCACGGGGAGCAGATCCTTCATGTTGGAGATCTTCTTCTCCGAGATGAGGATGTAGCAGTCCTCGAGGTTCGCCTTCATGGCCTCGGGGTCGGTCACGAAGTACGGCGAGAGGTAGCCGCGGTCGAACTGCATGCCCTCGACCACGTCGAGGGTCGTGTCGGCGCTCTTGGCCTCCTCGACCGTGATCACGCCCTCCTTGCCGACCTTTTCCATCGCGTCGGCGAGGAGCTTGCCGATCGTCTCGTCGCCGTTCGCGCTGATCGTGCCGACCTGCGCGATCTCCTTCGCGTCCTTGGTCTGCTTGGACGAGCCGCGGAGGTGCTCGACGATCGCCTCGACCGCCTTGTCGATGCCGCGCTTGATCTCCATCGGGTTGTGGCCCGCGGCGACGAGCTTGGAGCCCTCGCGGTAGATCGCCTGGGCGAGCACGGTCGCGGTGGTCGTCCCGTCGCCGGCGATGTCGCTCGTCTTCGAGGCGACCTCGCGGACCATCTGGGCGCCCATGTTCTCGAAGCGGTTCTCGAGCTCGATCTCCTTGGCGACGGTCACGCCGTCCTTGGTGACCGTCGGCGAGCCGAAGCTCTTCTCGATGACGACGTTGCGCCCCTTCGGGCCGAGCGTGACCTTGACGGCGTCGGCGAGGGCGTTGACGCCCGCGAGGATCATGCTGCGGGCGGACTCGTTGTAGATGATTTCCTTGGCTGCCATGTGTCTCTCCTAAGTTCCTGCTGTCGCCCGCGTCACTTCTCGATCACGCCGAGGATGTCGTCCTCACGGAGGATGAGGTGCTCCTCGCCGTCGATCTTCACCTCGGTGCCCGAGTACTTGCCGAAGAGGACGCGATCGCCCTCCTTGACGTCGAGCTTCCGCACGGTACCGTCCTCGCCGACCTTGCCGTTGCCGACGGCGATGACGGTGCCCTCGATCGGCTTCTCCTTCGCGGTGTCCGGAATGAAGAGGCCTCCCTTGGTCTTCTCCTCTTCCTTCACGCGCTGAACGATCACGCGGTCCTGGAGCGGTCGAATCTTCATGCTTGCGAATCCTCCGGGGACGAGCGCCGCGTCCCACGAAACGGCAGGGCACCCGGCAGCCGGACAGGCGGCCGCGAGGTCCCCCACGATTGCAGTCTGGGCACTTTGCTAGCACTCGCTTCCGACGAGTGCTAGCGAGCGGCGCCGAAGATAGCCACCCCCTCGTGCGTGTCAAGCGCGGTCCAGACCGGGACTTTTCGCGCTGGCAGCCAGGCCCGAGGGTGGCTGTAACTCCTGGAGATCGCACGGAAAGTGCGGGACGTGAAGCTGGGCTCGGTCAGGTCCCCGGGCTAAAGTGAGGGCATGAGGGCGATCAAGCGGCAGCACGATGACGCGGCGCCCTCACGGTCCTCCGCCCGAGGGAGGCCGACAGGACGTGTCTGGTTGACCTGAGCGCGCGGTGGCCCGGGTTACGTCGGTATCCGGGGCGCCCGCGCAAGTGAGGTGACCCCGTGAGCCAAGCGATCTCCGTGTCCCCGAGCATGACCCGCTACTTCCAGGAGGTTGTGGACGAGGCGCTCCGCGTGAGGAACGTCGCCGCGACCGAGGCGGCGTCCAGCTACCTCGTCAGCCTGCTTTGTGCTTTCGCTCACCCGGACGAGCACGCCGGATCGACGTTCAACCAGCCCCTGACCTTTCTGCTGCGCGACGCGCTGGAGGCCACCGGCGCCGAGCGCTTCCAGCGGCTGCGCAACCTCGGAGACGGCGTGCTCTACGCGGTCGGCTTCTTCGGCGGCCACATCGAGCTCAAGGGGATCGACCGCGGCTACGTGGTCGGGGTCGGGTCGACCGCCTACCACCATGCCGCCGCTATGCTGCGCCTCAACGCGCGTGTCGGCCAGGGGCCGGATGTTCTTTCGGAGCTGGCCGAGAAGTTCGAGCGCTTCGTGAGCGTCCTGAACGATGTGGCCGACGGCACGATGGCCTCCAGCGCCCGGGACGAGCGCTCGGTGCTCCGGCTGTACGAGCGCTGGCTTCGCACCGGCTCCAGCCGCCTGGCCGACGAGCTCGGGGCGCGTGGGCTCGTGCCGTCCCGCGGCACCGGCGGGCTCAACTGATGCAAGGCGAGACCTTTCCCGCCCGGATCCAGCAGCACCTCGCCCGGACCTACGCGCTCGACGACGCGCCCGCCGTCGACGACTTCATCCGGCCGACGGACGGCGGGGCGCGCGAGGCGCTGCTGATCCGGCACGCCGACGGCGACCTCGAGGTGGCGCTGCACCTGCCGCGCCGGGCGATCACGCGCGGGCGGCGGGGGACGTTCGACGAGATCTGCCAGATCGTCGAGGGCGTGAGCCATTTCCTCTATGTGGCGGAGCGGGCGCGCAGGGAGCTCCCGACGACGCAGCTCGAGCTCGAGCTCCAGGCGGAGGTCGACAAGTACGTGCTGCTCGTCTACGGCGGTCTGGCGGACGAGGCGGAGCTCCCGGGCCCGCCGCTCCGGCGCGGTGATGAGGCCGCCGGCCCGGGGCGCTTCGAGCCCGAGCGCGCCGCGCGGATCCGCGCGCACCTCTTCGAGCGGATCACCTTCACGGACCCCCCGGGCACGGAGGCGGGTGATCGCTACCGGATCGCGAACGAGCTGGCGGCGCGGTTCGCGGGCCGGATCGAGGCCGAGTTTGCCCGCCGCGGGCGGCACACCGAGATGCTCGTCGCGCTGCGCCGCTTCTACGCGGCGGGGCAGACGGAAAAAATCGCCCTCGCGCGCGCAGCCTGAGCGGCGAGCGGCGAGCGCGCCGCCCCCGACCGGCGCGCGCGCCCCACCGCAGGACCTGAGAAGCCGCAGCAGAGAAGCGTTCTCTCTTGACCGGTTCGCGCGCACGTACTCTCATCCGCATCTACGATGCCTTCCGCGAGCATGATGCCGCCGCCCCGCGTGCTGGTGGCCGAAGACGAGCCGGCGATGTTGAGCCTTGTTGCGCGTCACCTGAGGAACCTGGGTTTCTCGGTGATCGAGGCCTCCGAGGGCGATGCCGCCTGGGATCTCGCGAACGAGCACCGGCCGGATCTGGTGATCCTCGACGTGATGATGCCCGGCATGAGCGGCTGGGAAATCTGCAAGCGTCTGAAGAGCGACACGTCCGACGGCCGGCCCTTCGCGAGCACCGGGGTCATCATGCTCACCGGGATCGGCGAGAACCTGAACGAGATGACCTCGCCGCTCTTCGCGGCGGACGCCTGGCTGAACAAGCCGTTCGACTTCTCGGAGCTCGACGAGCGGGTCCGCGAGACGCTCGCGCGGTACGCGAAGCCGCTGCCCGGATCGAATGGCAGCAAAGGCCCGGCGAGCCTCGAGGACGAGGCGGGCGACGACGTGGACGACGTGGAGGAGGTCGACTCCGAGCCGCCGCCGCGCGTGACGCAAGCCTCGGGGTCGCGCGTGACGGCCGCGAAGAGGGCGACGGCGAACGGCGCACCGGCGAAGAAGACGGCCGCGAAGCCGGCGGCGTCGAAGCGGGGCGCGGCGCCGGCCGCGACGAAGAAGACGGCTGCAAAGCCGGCGGCGTCGAAGAAGACGGCCGGGAAGCCGGCGGCGTCGAAGAAGGGCGCGGCGCCTGCCGCGACGAAGAAGGCGGCCGGGAAGCCGGCGGCGTCGAAGAAGGGCGCGGCGCCTGCCGCGACGAAGAGGACGGCCGCGAAGCCGGCGGCGTCGAAGAAGACGGCCGCGAAGCAGGCTGCACCGCCGAAGAAGACGGCCGCCAAGAAGGCGGCACCCAAGAAGAAGACGGCGAAGTAGTCCTACCCCGGGCCGGCGCTGTGCGCCGTGCCGGGTCCCGCTCTCCCACGTATGGGTGCGCTCGGCTGTTCGGCCGGGCGCGGGGGTCTGTCCGGCTCATCACCGAGGCGTGAGCCCCCGCGCTCCGCCGACTGCACACGTCAGGGAAGACGCTGCCGAGCGCGGGAATCGCCGGGGTTTGCCGCGCGTCTCGACCTCACGCCCCTCCGGGCACCGTCCCGGAACTTTCGGGCGCGTGACCCGTCAGCAGGTACAATGCCGCGACGTTTCAATCTGGAGGGCCCCCGCGGGGGGCGCCCGGAGCGCCGAGCACCGTGAGCGACTCTCGCACCACCCACCTGGATCGTATCCGCAGGGCCGCCTTCGCGGTCGAGCTCAGGCTCCGCTTCGGGCGCGCGCTCCGCGCGCTGCCGAGCGCGTTGACCGTCGCGCTGGCGGTCGCTGCCGGGACGCTCGCGGTTCACAAGGCGCTCCCAGGGCACCTGAGCGAGCCGCGCGCGCGGCAGATCCTCGTCGGCTCGGGCCTGCTCGTGCTGGCCGCCGTCGTCGTGGCGATGCTGCGCCGCCTGCCTCCGCGGGCCGGCACGGCGGCCCTCGACCGGCACCACGGCCTCCATGATCGCCTGACGAACGCCCTCTCGTTCGAGGCGCTGCCGCCGGAGCAGCGGACCGCGATGATGGAGGCGGCGATCGACGACGCCTGCGAGCACGCCGCGACGCTGCGCCCCGCCGGCGCCGCGCCGCTCGTGTTCCCGCGCGATCTCGGCGCCTCGGCCGCGGTGGGCCTCGGCCTGCTCGCGGTGGCGCTGCTCGAGGTGCGCACCCCGCGGCGGGAGGCGCCGGTCGCGCCGACCATCGACGCGCTCACCATGTCGCCCGACGACATCGAGCTCTTCAAGGACGCGGCGAAGGCGCTCGAGCGGCAGGAGCAGAGCCCGGAGATGAAGGCCGCGGTCGAGCGGTTCAACCAGCTCATCGAGGACATCGCCAACAAGCGCCTCGAGCGGACCGAGGCGTTCCGCCGCATGGAAGCGATCGAACGCGAGCTCCTCAAGGGGGCCGAGGCCGATCTGAAGGCGCTCGAGGAGGCGCTGAAGGAGACCGGCGCCGACCTCAAGAAGAGCGAGCTGACGAAGAGCGCCGGGGAGTCGTTCGAGAAGAAGGATCTCGAGCAGGCGAAGAAGGATCTGAAGGAGCTCGCCGAGAAGCTCCGGGACAAGAAGCAGAAGTTCGACAAGGCCGAGCTCGAGCGGCTGCGCAAGGCCCTCTCCGAGGCGGCGTCGCGCCGCAAGGAGGCCCTCTCCGCCATCAACGAGAAGCGGGCGGAGGTGCGCGAGCAACTGCTCAAGCAGAAGCAGAAGGCCCCCGCGAACGAGCAGCAGAAGTCCGAGGAGGAGCGGCTGCTCAAGAAGAAGGAGCGCGAGCTGGAGCGGCTCGACCGCGAGGCCGAGCAGCAGGAGCGGACCGGCCGCCAGCTCGACCGGCTCGACCGCGAGCTCGCCAAGGCCGCCGAGGACCTGCTGAGGGATCTGGGCATGTCCGCGGACGACCTGGAGCAGGCCGCCGAGGACATCAACCGGATGCAGCAGGAGGAGATGTCCGAGAAGGAGAAGGAGGAGCTGCGCCAGCGGCTCGAGGAGCTGCGCGAGCTCCTGCGCCAGCAGGGGCAGGGGGGCAAGCAGCGCATGGCGAGGATGCTCCGGTTCGGCAAACGCGCGCGCGGCGGCAGCCAGGGCAGCGGCGAGCAGCAGCAGGGGCAGGGCCAGCAGGGGCAAGGGGAAGGCGAGCAGGAAGGGCAGGAAGGCCAGCAAGGGCAGTCGGGCCAGGGCGGCCAGGGCAAGGGCGGGCAAGGCCAGGGGCAGGAGCTCGTGATCGGGCCGGGCGGCAAGAAGATCCCGATGCCCGGCGGCGGGGCCGGCCAGGGTCAGGACGGCCAGGGCAGCGGCCAGGGCAACAGCAACGGCGGCAACCAGCCCGGGGGCGACGGGGCCGGCTCCGGCCGCGGCGGCGAGGTCGCCGGCCAGCGCACGGACCCGAAGATGGGGACCCAGGATGTCCAGGCGCAGGGGCTCGACACCCAGCAGGGGCCCTCGAACAGCGAGGTCATCCTCAGCGCTGCCGAGCGGGGGTTCAAGGGGACCGGCTACAAGAAGGTCTTCACGCAGTACCACACCGTCGCAGAGCAGCAGATCAACAAGGACCAGATCCCTGACGGATACCGGTTCTACGTGAACCGGTACTTCCAGCTCATCAGGCCGCGCGAGTAAGTCGAGCCGGCGGCTCGAACGACCGCGCTTCTACAGACGCTTACGGACGCTCCGCGACAGCGGGCTCGAAGCAGGATGATATGGCCGAGAAGACGAAGGAAGCAGCGCGCGCCGAGGTGAGCGAGTTCGGCGCGCACATCGGAGAGCTGCGCGAGGAGGTCGGCAAGGTCATCGTCGGCAACCGCGACGTGGTCGACGGCGTGCTCACGTGCATGCTCGCGGGCTCGCACGCGCTGCTCGAGGGCGTGCCGGGGCTCGGCAAGACGATGCTCGTGCGGACCATGGCGGAGGCGCTCGATCTGCAGTTCTCGCGCATCCAGTTCACCCCCGACATGATGCCCGCGGACATCATCGGCACCACGGTCATCGACGAGAGCGCGGGCGGGCAGCGCTCGTTCTCGTTCCGCAAGGGGCCGATCTTCGCGAACATAGTCCTCGCCGACGAGATCAACCGGGCGACGCCGAAGACGCAGAGCGCGCTGCTCGAGGCCATGCAGGAGCACCGGGTCACCGTGTCGCGGCAGAGCTACACGCTGGAGGAGCCGTTCTTCGTCCTGGCCACCCAGAACCCCCTCGAGAGCGAAGGGACGTACCCGCTGCCCGAGGCGCAGCTCGATCGGTTCTTCTTCAAGCTGCACGTGCCGTTCCCCAGCCGCGACGAGCTGAACGCGATCCTCGAGCGCACGACGGGGACCGGCGCGGCCGAGGTGCGGCCCGTCCTGAACAGGGAGCGGATCGTCGCCATGCAGCGGCTGGTCCGCGAGGTGCCGGTGGCGAAGCACGTCCAGGACTACGCGGTGCGGCTCCTCCAGGCCACACACCCGACCGAGGGGGACAGCCTCGACATGGTGAAGCGGTTCGTGAAATTCGGGGCGTCGCCGCGAGGGGCGCAGGCGCTCCTGCTCGCCGCGAAGATCCGGGCCCTCTTCGAGGGGCGCTTCGCGGCGTCCCTCGACGACGTGCGGGCGTGCGCGCTGCCGGCGCTGCGCCACCGCGTGCTCCTCAACTTCGAAGGCGAGGCCGAGGGCGTGAAGACCGACGAGGTGCTGCAGGCGATCCTCAAGCACTTGCCGGAGAGCAAATGAGGGATCGCCGAAGGTAGCATGGGGATCCTCGACGCGTTCAAGAGGGCCGCGGCCCCGCTCCGACGCATCTCCGCGCGCTCCGCGCTGTCCGCGGGCGCCTCCGACGAGGAGCTCTTCGACGACGAGTTCCAGCGCAAGCTCGACTACCTGGCGATGGTGAGCCGCCGCGTCTTCTCGGGGGCGATGCGCGCGGAGCGGCGGACCAAGAAGACGGGCTCCGGGGTCGAGTTCGCGGATCACCGCGACTACGCGCCCGGCGACGACTTCCGGTACCTCGACTGGGCCGCGTACCAGCGCTTCGACCGGCTCCTCATCCGGCTCTACGAGGAGGAGGAAGATCTCTCGATCTACTTCATCGTGGACACGTCGGCGTCGATGGCGTTCGGCGACGGCGAGAAGCTGCGGCACGCGAAGCGCCTCTGCGCGGCGCTGGCCTACGTGGGCCTCGCCAACCTCGACCGGATCGCGATCGTCACCGCGACCGACGAGATCAGCGGGCGCATGCAGTCGACCCGCGGCAAAGCCCGGATCTTCAGGATCTTCCGCTTCCTCGGGCAGGCGCGGGCGGACGGCGCGACCGATCTCGGCGAGGCGATGAAGACGTTCGTGGCGCAGCACAAGCGGCGCGGGCTCGCCGTCGTCCTCAGCGATCTCTACGACCCGGACGGCTTCGAGCGCGGCATCAACGTGCTCCGGTACAACCGCTTCGAGCCCTTCGTGCTCCACATCGTCGACGGGCGCGAGGCGCGGCCCGCGCTGCGGGGCGACGTGCGCGTCTACGACTGCGAGACCGGCGACGAGCGCGAGGTCACGGTGACCCCGAAGGTGCTCGAGCGTTACTCCCAGGCCTACGAGCAGTACCTCGACGAGGTCCGCCGCTTCTGCACGTCGCGGCAGGTGAGCTACTTCCGCGCCGACGTCTCGGTCCCCTTCGACGAGCTGATCCTGCGGGTGTTCCGCAGGGGCGGCTTCCTCCGGTAGCGGCCATGCATTTCACCGGCGTCCCGCTGCAGACGTTGCTCCAGATCGGCGCGCTCGCCGGCGCGGTGGTCGTCGTCTTCTACATCCTCAAGCTGCGCCGGCGGCCCGTCGCGGTCCCGTTCTCGAAGATCTGGGAGCGCGTCCTCCGGGACAAGGAGGCGACGAGCCTGTTCTCGCAGCTGAAGCGGCTGCTGTCGCTCCTGCTGCAGCTCGCGCTGCTCGCGCTGCTCCTGCTCGCGCTCGGGGACCCGCGCCCGGAGGCGAACCTCGTCGAGGGGCGCAACATCGTGGTCCTCATCGACGCGAGCGCCAGCATGCAGGCCGTCGACGTCGCTCCCTCGCGCCTCGAGCGCGCGAAGGAGGAGGTCAGGAAGATGGTCCGCGGCCTCTCCGGCAGCGATCGCATGCTGCTCGCGCAGATGGACGCGGCGGTCACGCCGCTGTCCACGCTCACGGGTGAGATCTCGGAGCTCGAGGCCGCCGTCGCGGCGGTGAAGCCGACCGACGCGACCGCCGACTTCGCGCGCGCGCTCCGCTTCGCGAGCGACACCCTGATCGGGCTGCCGTCTCCGGAGATCATCGTCGCGAGCGACGGCGCCCTGGGCGAGCCGATCGACCCCGGCGGGCCCGTGCGCCTCGGCGACATCAAGCTGTCGTTCTTGCCGATCGGCAAGGGGTCGAGGAACGCCGCGATCACCGAGTTCTCGGTGCGGCGGTACCCCCTCGACAAGAGCCGCTACGAGGTGATGCTCGAGGTCACGAACACGAGCGACGAGCCCCTCGATCTCGAGCTGTCGCTGCTCGGCGACGGCCAGCTCACCGACCTGACGCGCCTCCGGCTCAAGCCGAGGGAGAAGCTGCCCCGCTTCTATCCGAACCTCTCCGGCGCCTCGAAGACGCTCGAGGCCAAGCTCGCGATGGCCGACGGCAGCTCCGACGATCTCCCCGCCGACAACCGCGCCTATGCGCTCCTCCCCGAGCGACGCCGCGCGCGCGTCCAGGTCGTCACGGCGGGGAACATGTTCCTCGAGGCGGCGTTGCTCCTCGACGAGTACCTCGACGTGACGTACGTCGAGCCGCAGCGCTACCCGGCGGCCTCCACGTTCGACGTGACCATCTTCGACGGCGTGGCGCCGACGGTCGCGCCGGGGAGCGGCAGCCTGCTCTACCTCAACCCGACCGGGACCAACCTGCCGTTCGAGGTGGGCAAGGAGGTCCTGGACGACGACCCGAACTACCGCCTCGGCTTCGACGAGCTCGACGCGAAGCACCCGCTCCTCCGGTACACGGCGCTCAACGACGTCAACGTCGCGCGCGCCCACGTGCTCAAGGGCGCCAAGGAAGACAGGGTCGTCGGGCGGAGCTACAAGGGGCCGCTGCTCATCGAGGGGCGGCGCAGCGGCGTGAAGTTCGTCGCGCTCGGCTTCGACGTCCGCGAGAGCGACTTCCCGCTCCGCATCGCCTGGCCGCTCTTCCTGCTCAACGCCATCAACAACTTCGTCGAGGAGGACACGAGCTACATCTCGTCGTTCCGCACGGGCACCGTCTGGCACATCCCGGCGTCCTCGTCCGCGGAGACGGCCACGCTGGAGCAGCCCGACGGGGCGAAGCGCACCGTCCCGATCCAGGACGGGCGCGCCGTGTTCCTGGGGCAACATGCCGGCTTCTACACGCTGCGCGTCGGCGCCGGCGGCGCGGAGGAGGAGAGCATGTTCGCCGCCAACCTCTCCGCGCCCGAGGAGAGCGCGATCGCCCCCGCCGCCGAGCTCACGGTCGACGGCCGCAGCGCGGGCGCCGTGAGCGAGTTCAAGATCGGCGTTCGCCGGGAGATCTGGGTCTACCTGCTCGCGGCGGTGCTCCTCGTGACCGCGATCGAGTGGTTCACGTACCACAGGAGGGTGACGGTGTGAGCGCGTTCAGCGGCCGCAAGTTCCGCGTCGTCGCGTGGGCGATCACCTGCGCTGCGCTCGGCGGGATCCTGTTCTGGGCGTACCGGAAGTACGTGCTCTTGCACCCGGACCCGACGCTCACGTGGGTGCGCGAGGGGGTGACGTACGAGCTCCTCAACCCGAAGATGCTCGGCGCGCTCCTCCTCGCGCCGTGGTTCGTCGGCGTCCTCGCGGGATCCCTGGCCGACCTGCCGCTCCCGCAGCGCGTGATCTCGGTCCTGTTGAGGATCACCTTCGTCGCGCTGATCGCCCTCGGGCTGTCGCGGCTCGCGCGGACCGCGACGACGGAGAAGGTCGCCACCATCTACCTGATCGACGTCTCGGACTCCGTCACGGACGAGGCGCTCGACGACGCGCGCGCGGCGCTCGACAAGGCCTTCACCGAGAAGCCGGAGGACGGTGTCATCAAGGTGATCACCTTCGCGCGCCGGCCGCGGCTCGTCGAGCGCCCGCCCGGGGCGGCGGCCGGCCGCGAGGCGGAGCGGGGCGCGCCGGCCATCGGGCGCCACGTCGACGAGAAGGGGCAGCGCGGCGATCTCGGCGCGGGGTCGAACCTCCAGGCAGCGCTGCAGCTCGCGTACGGGCTGTACCCGCCCGGCTACCTCAAGCGGGCGGTGCTGATGTCGGACGGCGTCCAGACCGACGGCGACGTGCTCGCCGAGGCGAACCGCGCGCGGGACTTCGGGGTGCGGCTGTTCGCCGTCCCGTACCGGCGGCCCGCGCCGCCCGAGGTCGCGCTGCGAGAGCTCAGGATGCCGGACCGCGTGAAGGTCGGCGAGACGTTCGAGATCCACGCCGACATCTACGCGAGCCGCGCCACCAGAGCCCGGGCGCGGCTGTTCCAGGGCGAGGCGCTGAACGGCCTCGAGGGCGTCCGGGATCTCGAGCTCAAGGCGGGGCCCAACGACGTCATGTTCAAGAGCGTCGTGCGCATCGCGGGGCAGGTGACCTACGCGCTCGAGCTCGATCAGATCGCGGACGACAAGTTCAAGGAGAACAACCGTTACGCGACCACCATCGACGTCCCGGGGCGCCCGGCGGTGCTCTACATCGAGGGGACGCCGCAGCACGCAGGCCCGCTCTCGAGCGCGCTCACGGCGCAGCAGTTCGACGTCGACGTCAGGCCGCCGGCCGGCTTCCCGGGCTCGCTCAAGGAGATGGAGCGCTACGACTTCCTGATCGTGTCCGACACCCCGAAGGAGGCGCTCAGCCTCCAGGGGCAGGAGATCATCGAGAGCTACGTGCGCGATCTCGGCGGCGGCTTCCTCTTCGCCGGCGGCGAGTCGGGGTACGGCCTCGGCGGCTGGTACCGCACCACCATCGAGCGGATCCTGCCGGTGCGCATGGACAACGAGCGGAAGAAGGACATGCCGAGCGTCGCGATGGCGCTCGTCATGGATCGCTCGGGGTCGATGACCGGGCTGCCCCTCGAGATGGCCAAGGCCGCCGCGAAGGCGACCGCGGGGGTCCTGTCGTCGGACGATCTGATCGAGGTCATCGCCTTCGACTCGGCGCCGACCCGCTACGTCAAGATGCAGCCCGCGCGGAACCGATCGCGCATCGCCGGCGAGATCGCGCGCATCCAGCCGGGCGGCGGGACCGAGATCTTCGCCGCGCTCGACGCCGCCTACCAGGACATGACGGTGACGCAGGCGCGCAAGAAGCACGTCATCCTGCTCACCGACGGCAAGGCGCCGACCGGCGGCATCCGGGACCTCGTGTCCGCGATGATCGCCGAGTCGATCACCGTGACGACCGTGGGGCTGGGGAACGATCTCGACGAGCAGCTGCTCAAGATGATCGCCGACGTGGGCGGGGGGCGCTTCCACGCGGTCCCCGATCCGAACAACCTGCCGCGGATCTTCACCAAGGAGACCGAGATGATCGCGCGCGCCGCCGCCGTCGAGGAGTGGTTCCCGGTCACCCAGGTCGGCGACGCGGCGTTCCTCCGCGGCGTCGACGTCCGCACCGCGCCGAACCTGCACGGCTACGTCTCGACCAAGCTGAAGCCGTCGCCGGCGCAGGAGCTGCTCACGAGCGACACCGAGGAGCCGATCCTGGCGCGGTGGCGCGTCGGCCTCGGGTGGACGCTGGCCTGGACGAGCGACGTGAAGGCGCGCTGGGCCGTGGAGTGGCTGCGGTGGCCAGGCTTCGAGAAGTTCTGGGGGCAGCTCGTCCACGAACACATGCGCCAGAAGCACCGGCGTGAGCTCGACATGAAGGCCGAGATCGTGGACGGAGAGCTGCGCGCGTCCGTCGACGCCTTCGGCGCGGACGATCGGTTCGAGAACAACCTGACCTCCCGGCTCAGCATCATCGGACCCGAGCCCGGCGGGGCGACGCGGGTCGTCGACATGCGGCAAACCGCGCCAGGGCGCTACGAGACGGCGCTCGCCCTCGACCGGTACGGCTCGTTCCTGCTGCGGGCAGAGCACCTGCGCGAGGCCGAGGACGGATCGCTGCGCCCCGTCGCGGTCAGCTACGGCCACGTCTCCAACCCGTATCCCCGGGAGTATGCAAGCTTCGAGCCGGAGCTCGCGACGCTCGAGAAGGCCGCGACGTCGACCGGCGGCGGGGTCGATCCGGGCGCCGTGGCCGCCATCTTCGACCCCGCCGGGGAGAAGGTGACCTTCCACGAGGAGCTCTGGCAGCGGTTCATCTACGCCGCCATGGCGGTCTTCCTGCTCGACCTGTTCGTCCGGCGCGTACGGCTCTTCGACCGGAAGTTCGTCGCGCGGCGGGGCCGCGGGGCAGGCGGCAGGAGCCTGCCCGCCGTGTGATGGGCCCCCCTACCACGTGCGCGCCTGGCATGACCGCTGACCCCCCGTTCCGCTCCGGGAGCGAGCTCAGCGCCCGCGCGTGCCCGTCAGGGAGCCCCCGACGACGCTGCATCGATCGCTGTGCTCCAGCCCGCCGGTCCGCACCATTTCGCGACGCGGAAGGGCTGTCTTGGGCTAGTTTCCCCTTATAGGCCGGTGGTGGAGGAGCCCTGGAAAGCAGCGAAGGACGTGAACGCGCTCGAGGCCTCCACCTCACGGCCTCCGGTCGGCCGTCCGCTCATCATCAGCGGTGATCCACTCGCATCGCTGCGGTTCCGGGGCGCTGCCGTCTCCTCCAACACCGCCCTCGGCCGGCTCCTCCGTGAATCGCCGCGTGCCGTCGCCGAGCTCCACGAGCAGGAGATCGCGCTGGGGATCGACGTCGTCCGGGCGTGCACGTCCGCGACGACAACACGCGCCCTGGCGCCCATCGGGATGGCGTTCCGCGCCGCGGCGCTGACCGGAACCGCGGTCGAGCTCGCGACCGAGGCGGCAGGCGCCGCCGCGCGACGCGTGGCCGTGGCTGGTATCCTGGGGCACACTGCGTGCGCGCCCATGATCGACCGCATCGCCGAGGACTACGCCATTCACGCGGCCAGGCTCGCGGCAGCCGGCTGCGAGATCCTCGTGGCGTGCGGCTTCGAGCCGGCGCAGGCGGCGAGCGTCGCGCCCGCGGTCGCGCGGCTCGCGCGCCGCGCGGCGGTGGTCAACGCCAGCGCGACGCAGCTGGCCACCTGGGCGCTCGTGGAGATCGACGGCGCCGGGCGCACCCCCGACGGAGAGGGCTTCGAGGAGGTCGCCCGGGCAGCGCTCGACAGCGGCGCGGACGCGTTGCTCTTCGAGGTCGCGTCCGCCGAGCTCGGGCTCAGCGTCCTTCGGCGCCTCGAGGGCATCGCCCACGAGGCGCAGGTAGGGCTGCTCCTGAGCGCCGACCCCTCGCCAGGCGACGCGGCCGACCGCTTCGCGCCAGCCGAGGTATGTGACGCCTGGGCCGCGTCGGCGATGCGCCTCATCGAGGCAGGCGCGCGGATGCTCGGCGGCGGGGCGGGGACGACGCTGGCGCACCTCGGTGCACTCGCGAAGCTGCTCCGGACGACGCAGCGTGCATCCCTGCTCAGGCGTGCGCTATAGCGGAGGACCAACCCAACCGGAAGCGTGACGATGGCCGACGCAAGCCAGGCGAGCGAGTCGAGATCTGAACCGTTGAAGACCTTCGACGATCTGCTGTTTCCCTTTCACGAAGCCATCAAGCCCGAGTCGCTTCACCGGATCGGCGCCGAGGCGGAGAAGTTCGGGGTCGACGCCAGAACGGGCGTCGCCATGCCGTACGAGGGCGAGCGGAGCGTGCTCGCGGTGCTCCAGGCGCTCGTCGAGCGTCACGGCTGGACGCCCGAGCACGAGACGCCCGGCGGTCCGCTGATCGCGCTCGCCCGGGCCGGCGCGTCGGTGACCCTCGAGCCGGGCGGGCAGCTCGAGCTGTCCGGGGCGCCCCTCGACACCATCCATCAGATCTGCATGGAGATGAGCGGGCACCTCGCGGAGCTGCGCGACATCTCGGCCGAGCTCGGCGTGGTCTGGCTCGGCATCGGGTTCCATCCGTTCGCGTCGCAGGCGGATCTCTCCTGGGTGCCGAAGGCGCGTTACGCCGTCATGCGCCGCTACCTGCCGACGCGCGGCGCGCACGGCCTCGACATGATGCGCCGCACCGCCACCGTGCAGGCGAACTACGACTACGCGAGCGAGGAGAAGGCGATGCGCGCGCTCCGCGTGGCGCTCCGGCTGTCGCCGCTCGTGACGGCGATCTTCGCGAACTCGCCGTTCTACGAGGGGGCGCTGTTCGGCGGGCGGAGCTTCCGCGCCAAGGTCTGGCTCGACGTCGACGCGTCGCGGCAGGGTCTGGTCCGCAGCGTGCTCGAGCGCGGCCGGCGCTTCTCGGATTACGTCGCCTGGGCGGTCGATGCGCCGATGTTCCTCATCAAGCGCGACGGCGCCGTGGTCGAGAACACGGGGCAGACGTTCCGCGACTTCCTGGAGAACGGCTTCCAGGGGCATCGGGCCACCCGTGCCGACTGGGAGATGCACCTCAACACCCTCTTCCCGGAGGTCAGGCTGAAGCGGACCCTCGAGGTCCGCGGCGCGGACTCGCTGCCGGCGAACCTGGTCTGCGCGCTGCCGGCGCTCTGGACGGGGATCCTGTACGACGCGCGCGCGCTCGACGAGGCCGACGCGCTCTCCGAGAGCTTCCGGTTCGACGAGCTCGAGGCCGTGCGCCCGATGATCGCCGAGCGCGCGCTCCGCGCGACGTTCCGCGGCAAGCCGCTCGCCGCGATCGCCGAGCAGCTCTTGACGATCGCCTCGGGCGGCCTCGAGCGGCGCGCGCGCCTGAACAAGAGCGGCAAGGACGAGCGCGTCCACCTCGATCGGATCGGCGCGCTCATCGCCAAGGGGCAGTCCCCGGCCGACGCGCTCGTGGATGGCCTCAGCAACGACGACCCGGAGCTGCGCAGCAAGATCCTCGATCGTGCGCGGATCTAGGGACGGCGCGCCGCCGCTACGGCGCGGGGCGTCTTTCGTCCCCGGGGGAGGACGTCGACCGGCATGACGTTTGTCTATCTCCTAGGCACCGCGCTGCTGGTGCTCCTGAACGCGTTCTTCGTCGCTTCCGAGTTCGCCATTGTGAAGATGCGGCCGACGCGGCTGGAGCAGCTCGTGCGCGAGGGCGACGCGCGGGCCCGGCTCGCGCTCCAGATGTCGCAGCGGCTCGACGAGTACCTCTCGGCCAACCAGCTGGGCATCACGCTCGCGTCCCTCGGGCTCGGCTGGATCGGGGAGCCGGCCATCGCCCACCTCATCGAGCCGCTGCTCGCGCCGCTCGGCGCCTGGTCGGGGATCGGCGCGCACGCGGTCGCGGTGGGCATCGCGTTCATCGTGATCACGGCGCTCCACACCGTGATCGGTGAGCTCGCGCCGAAGTCGCTCGCCATCCAGCGGACGGAGAAGGTGACGCTCTGGGCGGCGCGGCCGCTGCACGGGTTCTTCGTGCTCATGTGGCCGGTGATCTGGGCCCTCAACTCGATGGCGAACGGGTTCGTCCGGCTCTTCGGGCTCCGGCCGGTCGGCGAGGCGGAGATCGCGCACACCTCGGAGGAGCTCCGGCTGCTCTTGACCAAGAGCCCCGCGGGCCTCGATCCGGCGCTGCGCAGCATGCTCGTGCGCATCTTCGACCTGCGCCGCCGCACCGCCAGGAACGTGATGTCGCTCCGCTCCGACGCGGCGACGCTGCGCGGGAACATGACGATCGAGGAGGCGGTGCGGGTCGTGGCCGACGCGGGCTACTCCCGGTACCCGGTGCTCGACGAGCAGGGCAAGAACGTGCTCGGCTACCTGCACCTCCGCGACCTGTTCGACGTCCTGAGCCACCGCCGCCGCGCGACGCGCGTGGCCGAGCTCCTGCGCAAGCCGATCTTCGCGCGCGAGAACACCTCGGTCGAGCGGCTCCGCCTCGAGATGCAGGCGCGCCAGGTGCCGGTGGCGATCATCACCTCGGCGTCGGGCGAGTTCATCGGGCTCGTCACGATGGAGGATCTCATCGAGGAGATCGTCGGCGAGATCCGGGACGAGAACGACGAGGAGGTGCCGCCCATCCACCGCCGCGGCGGCGGCATCGTCGACGTCGACGGCCGCGTGCTGCTCGCGGACCTGGAGCGCGACGCGCACATCGTGCTGCGGCCCGAGGTGAAGACCGTCGAGACGGTCGGCGGCTACATGCTCGGGCGGCTCGAGCACCCGCCCGAGGCGGGCGAGCGTGTCGAGTGCGAGGGGTACACGCTCGTGGCGATGGACGTCGCCGGCCGGAGGGTGCGCCGCGTCCGCATCGTGCCGACCGACGCCGCCGGGAGCGAGCGGTCGTGAGGGGAGCGGCGGCGCGGTCCCCCGCGCGCTCCGCGCGACCGCCGAGCGACGCCGTGCCTCCGGGGTCCCGCCCGCGAACGTTCGCGGCGGGGCACGTCCCCGGGAATTGGCCGTCCGGGGTGCGCGCTGCACGCGGATCGAGGTACAAACTTCGGCGGACCGGTACTACGCTCGCTTCGTAAGTGGAAACGCTTGCAACTCGGATCTTGCGCGATGGCCCGCTGAACGAGCTCGACGCCGTCGGCTGGGCCATTCGTCTCGCGAAGAGGATCGAGGCGCTGCACGCCCTCGGCGTCGCGCACGGCGCCATCTCGCCCGAGTGTGTGCTCACGGCTGCGGTCGATCGCACCTCGAAGGCCATCCTGGCGGACCTGCGCCAGACGCCGAGCCGCATCGCCTACCAGTCGCCCGAGCGCATCGCCGGCGGGACGCTCTCGCCGGGCGACGACGTGTGGGCCATCGCGGCGACGCTCTACGAGGTGCTGACCGGCACGAGCGCGTTCGGCGGCGGGAGCGACGCCGAGACGCGGCAGCGGATCGCGAACACCTCGCCGTCGCCGCTCGCGGTCTTCGACGTGGGCGACGACGACCTCCAGCGCATCCTCGACGATGCCTTCCTGCGCGACCGCTCCGCCCGCACGACGAACGCCGCCGCCTTCCGGCGCGCCCTCGAGGAGTGGCACCCCGATCCCGCGGTGCGCACCCTGCTCCCGCTCGACGACGAGGACTCGACGAACGACGAGGACGACGACGAGGTGCGCACGCTGATGCGCGTCTCGCCGCTGAGCTCGAGCCAGCTCACGGAGATCCTCGCGCAGCGCGCGCTGCTGGAGCAGTCCGCCGGCCAGCCGCCGCCTGCTCCGCCCGAGCGCCAGCGGCCTCCGGCGGCGTACCCCGGCGGGTCGCCGCCGCGGCCGGGCGCCGCTCCGGGCGGCGCCCCGGGAACCAGAGCAGCGGCCGCCGCCCCGGCCGCCGCCGGTCCGGTGTCGCGAGGGCGCGCTCCGGCGCCGCGGTGGGCTCCGGGCGTGGGCGCGGTCCCGCTGGCTCAGTCGGTCAGCCTCGAGCACGACGCCGAGGACGACGGGCTGACGATCATGCGGGAGACGTCGGCCCTGGGGCTCCCGGGAGGCAACACCCCGGTGACCTCGTCGCGCGCCGGAGGAACGGCGTCCATCGCTCACCGGCTGGGCCAGGTCGGGCGCGCCGGCTTCCCGGGCGCGAGCGCGGGTTCTCCGGCGGCAGGTCCTCCGGAGCCGTACGCGGCCGGCGCGCCCGCGGCGCCGTTCTCCGGACCCGAACGTCCGCCGCGTCCGCCCACCGAGCGCGAGCCGCTGACAGGACAACACCTTCAGGCCGGCGCCGCGCGTGGCCTCGTCGACCCGGACGAGGCCTTCCTGGACGAGCCCACGCTCGACGCGCCCACGCTGGTCGACGACGTCGATGACGACGACGAGGACGACGTCCCGACGCGGTCGCGTGAGGCGCCGTCGGCCACGCCCGCCCCCCCGCAGCCCCTGGCGGCGCTGCAAGCTCCTCCGCCGCTCGCCGCCGCCGCGGCGCCGAGCCGCTCCGCTGCGGCGCCGCTCGAGCGGGGCGCCGGCGCGCCTGCGGCGCCCACGCCCGGGAGCCTCGACGCGGTCGCCGGCGGATCCTCCAGCCCGATCGGTGCTGCCGCCAGCGCGCCCAGCCCGCCGCAGCAGGCGTCGCCGCCTCCGAAGAGCGCCCTCGCCGCGCAGGCGAGCGCCGCGCCAGCCCGGGGGCCGACGCCAGGGTCAGCCGCGCCGGTGTCGCCGCCCTTCGGGCGGTCCGACGGCGGCGGTTTTGTCAGCGAGGTGCCGCCGCCCGACCGCCCGGGGCGGCTTGGGGTCATCATCGCGGTGACCGTGGCGCTCCTCCTGGCGGGCGGGGCGATGCTGTTCGCCGCGCGGCTCGGCCTGCTGGGCGCCGCGCCCGCGGTGCCCGGGAAGGGCGCGCCCGCCGCCGTCGCCCCGCCAGAGGTCGCCGCGATCGCCGCTCGCGTGCTGCCGGGCCGCCTGCTTGTGGAAGCTCTGGATCTGGGCGTCGAACCCGCCCATGTCCACGCGTTGCAGCAGCTCGGGCCGGAGGCCTGAGCGGCGCGCGATCGCCTCGGTCCGCTCGGGGAACGGCGAGATCCAGACCAGCCTGCCGCCCGGCGCCAGCGCGCGCGCGGCGCCCTCGACGAAGCGGTCGAGCGTCGCGTCGAGGTCTCCCGTGCGCTCGACGCGCCTCCCGAGGGGCGGGTTCGTCAGGATCAGCGTCGGGGCGTCGCCCGGGGGCGGCGGGCCGCACGCGTCGCGCTGGAGGAGCTCCGCGCCGCGCGCGCCCGCGGCGTCGAGGTTCTCGCGCGCCACCTGGAGCGCCCGGGGGTCGCGGTCCGAGCCCACGAGCCGCCGGTACGGCCCGAGCAGGGCGCGCTCGCAGAGCTCCAGGCCCGAGCCGACGAACGGATCCCAGACCACGTCGTCGCCGCGCGCCCCCGCGATGCGCGCGAGCGCCGCGGCGATCGTCGGGTGCGAGGCCGCGGGCACGTCGCCGCGGCGGTACGTGAACCGCGGGTCGGGCAGGCGCGGCGCGAGCTCGACCCGGACCCGGTCCTCGCTCTCGTAGACGACCACATCCCACGTGCTCTGGGTCGGATCGTTCACGAGCTCCGGCGCCTCCGCCTCCACCGCCGTGGCGATGCGGAACACCGCCGCCCGGCGCTTGCCGCCGCGGGCCCAGTCGATGCGGTAGCGGATCGCGCCCACCGTGAAGCGGCGCAGGGCGTCGCGCGCCTCCCGCGAGAGCAGCCGCTCGGCGACGGCCGCGGCGACGTCGCCGCCCTCCGCGAGCTTCCGCAGCGGCAGCGGCAGCGCGAACGACAGCATCGTGCGCGCCCCGAACAGCACGTCCAGGCGGCCGCTCAGCGTCACCTCCACCCGCGTCCCACCGCAGGGATCGCTCCGGATCTCGGGCACGAGCGCGCCTCCGGGCGCGCCGCGATCGAGCGCGGCGAGCTCCTCGGCGAGGATCGCCTCGAGCCCGCGCCGGCAGCGCACCGCCACGCGGACGGGGCGCTCCGGCGCGCGGTCGCCGGCGATGGCCGACGGCTCGCCGCGCGAGAGGGTCCTCCTGGCGAGGAGCTCGGCGCGCGACCGCGCCCCGGCGACCTCCTCGTCGCCGCCGAGCTCGGCCAGCACGCCGAGCGCGGCGTCGCCGCCGACCTTGCCCAGCGCGTCGATCAACGCGCGGCGGACGTCGGGCGAGCGCTCGCCGCGCGCCGCCTCGGCGAGCGCCGCCTCGACCGTCGACCGCCCCGCCTCGGCCGCGGCCGGCTTGCCGAGCGCCACCGCCGCCATGCGGCGCGTGCGGCGGTCGTCGTCGCGGAGCCGCGCGAGCAGGTAGTCGCGCGCCCGCTCGGCGGCCTCGGGCTCGATCGGCGCGGCCGCCATCAGCTTGCCGATGAGCCGGGTGAGCGGCGCCCGCAGCGCCGGCGCCGCGCCTTCGGCGCGCTCGATCGCGGCCGGCAGCGCGGCCGCGCCGGCGCGGCGCAGCGCTCGCTCCGCGAGCTCTGCAGGTTCGCCGGCCGTCGCGAGCAGATCGAGCACGGCGGCGAAGTGACGGCGGCCCGGCGTGAAGCCGGGATCGGAGAGGGCGCGCTGGAGATCGGGATCGGGCGTCGCGGGGGGGCTCATGGGATCGTGGATCAATGCGGTTTTGTTCGGTTTTCCGGCGGTTCCAGCCGGCCGGATCCCGGGGCGCCTGCGCGCCCTGCGCCGCGCGCGCCGGACTTTCGCGACAAGCGTGGCGTCCCGGCAAGCTCTTTCGGCGCCGGACCTCTTGGCGCTCTCGTTTCGAGCTCCGGCTCGCTAGAGTTGCATCATGCCGGATCTGAGCCAGGTCATCCCGCGGACGGCGTCGCCGCACGAGGTGCTGCGCGCGGCGCTCGGCGCGCTCGAGGCGGGGCGGCGCGTGGTGCTGGCCTCGGTGGTCGCGCGCCACGGATCGGCGCCGTCGACGCCGGGGCAGAAGCTCTGCCTGTTCGAGGATCTCACCGCGGTCGGCACGATCGGCGGCGGCGCCGTCGAGCGGGCGGCGCTCGGGATGATGGCGCGCGCGCTCGACGAGCTCGCCAGCACGCCGAAGATCGAGACGTTCCGCCTGGGCCCGAGCCTCGGCATGTGCTGCGGCGGCTCGGTGGAGGTCCTCATCGAGCCGATGCTGCCCGCGATGCACGTCCTCGTGATCGGCGCCGGTCACGTGGGCGCGTTCGTCGCGCCCCTCCTCTCCTCGCTCGGCTTCCGGGTCACCCTCTGCGACGCGCGCCCCGCCGCCGCCGACCCTGCCCGCGTGCCGCCGACCGCGCTCGTCGCGGCGGATCCCGCGGCGGCGGGCGCGGCCCAGGGACCCATGCCGTCGTCGCTCCTCGGCGAGCAGGTGCGGCTCGTGCTCGCCGATCACGACGACCCCGAGGTGATCGCGGGCCTGCCGCGCGAGCTCGGCGAGGCGGCGGCGGTCGTCATGACGCACGATCACGGCCTCGATCAGATGGCCATCGAGTGGGCGCTCGCGCGCGGCTTCGGCTTCGTGGGGGGGGTTGGGAGCCGGGCGAAGGCGGCGCGCACGCGGGCGCGGCTCGAGGCGAAGGGGGTGCCGGCGGACGACGTCGCACGGGTCAGGATGCCGGTCGGGGTGGACATCGGGGCGCGTTCACCGGGCGAGATCAGCGTCGCCCTCGCGGCGGAGCTGATCGCCTGGCGCGCCGGGCGGCAGCACGCGCGGTGGCCTTCGGCCGCGCCCGCGACGGCGACGGCGACGGCGCGGGAGGAGCAGGCTGGATGAAGCAGGTGATCACGATCGTGCTCGCCGCGGGCGCGGGCCGGCGGCTTGGCGGGCCGAAGGCCCTCCTGGCCTGGCCCGCGGCGACGAAGGGGGGCGCCGAGCGGCCGCTGGCGGTCGCGCACGCGGAGGCGCGCCTCTCGGCCGAGAGCGCGCGGGTGCTCGTGGTGGTGCGCAGCGCCATCTTCCACGCGCTGCTCGCCCACGTGCGGCCGGGCATCGATCTCGTCTCGTGGACCGCCCCGGACGACCTCGGTCCGGCCGGCTCGCTGGCGGTCGCCGCGCCGCGCATCGGCGACGCGGACGCCGTCCTCGTGACGCCGGTCGACGTGCCGCCCGCGAGCGCCGCCACGGTGGCGCAGCTGCTTGCCCGGCTCGACGCGGGCGGCGCGTCGACCGGCGCGCCGCCGCTCGCGGTGCGGCCGAGGCACCTCGGACGCGGCGGCCATCCGGTGGTGCTGCGCGCCGAGGGGCTGCAGCGTTACCTCGAGCCGGATCCGCCGCCGCTGCGGGATCACCTCAAGGCGCTCGGGGACCGGTGCGTGGACGAGGAGGTCGAGGATCCGGGGGTCCTGCTCGACCTGAACGTCCCGCTCGACGTGATCCGGGTGCTCGGGGGGCCGCCGCGTTTTCTGGCCTGAAGGTCGTCGACGGTCGCGGTCGCCTGTGCGGCGCGCGCGGGTCGACGCCGCCCCGGGGACCAAGATATCGTCGACAAGGAGGAGCATACGAATGGCGACGAGCCCTCCAGCGATAGCGCCGGCCGTGGGGACCAGCGTGCCCCGCGCCGACGGGCCCCCCAAGGTCACCGGGGCGTCGCGCTACGTCGACGATCTGCCCGCGATGCCGGGGGAGATCTTCGGGCGCACCGTGCGCAGCCCCGTGCCGCGCGGGATCCTCCGCGGGGTGCGGTTCGATCCCGGGTTCGACTGGAGCGACGTCACGGTGGTGCTCGCCGAGGACGTGCCGGTCAACGTGGTCGCCCTGATCCTGGACGATCAACCGATCCTCGGCGCCGCCAAGGTGAACCACGCGTACGAGCCCATCGTCCTGCTCGGCTGCGCGGATCGGCTGAAGCTCGCGCGGGCGGTCCAGGCCGTCGCGCTCGACATCGATCCGCTGCCGCCGGTGCTCGACGCGCGCGCCGCGCTCCACGGCCAGGAGGTCGTCTGGGGCGGAGACAACGTCATCAAGCGGTACCTCATCACGAAGGGGCGCGCGGACGTGGACCGCGAGCGCGGCGAGGCCGCGATCGACGAGGCGCTCGCGCGGTGCGACGTCGTCGTTACCGGGACGTACACGACGCACCACCAGGAGCAGCTCTACATCGAGCCGCAGGGGGTCATCGCGTGGTGGGACGAGGCGGGCGCGCACGCGACGGGCTCGATCCAGTGCCCGTTCTACGTGCAGAAGGCGTTCGTGAAGGCGTTCGGGCTCGCGCCCGACCAGGTCCACATCACGCAGTCGGTGACCGGGGGCGGCTTCGGCGGCAAGGAGGAGTACCCGTCGATCATCGCGCTCCACGCGGCGCTCCTCGCGAAGAAGAGCGGCCGGCCGGTGCGGATGATCTACGACCGGACGGAGGACATCGAGGCCACGACGAAGCGCCACCCGGCCGCCTGCGAGATTGCGAGCGGCTGCGATCGGGACGGGACGCTGCGCGCGCTCAAGATCCGGATCCTCATGGATGGCGGCGCCTACGCGACGCTGTCGCAGGTGGTCCTGTCGCGGGGCGCCCTGCACGCGGCGGGCGCCTACCGCTGGGAGGACGTCTGGATCGAGGCGACCGCGGTCGCGACGAACACGCCGCCGAACGGCGCCTTCCGCGGCTTCGGCGCCCCGCAGACGATCTGGGCCATCGAGCGGCACCTCGACCGCGTCGCGCGCGCGCTCGGCTGCGATCCGCTCGACCTGAAGGCGAAGAACGTGCTGCGGCCCGGCGACTCGACCGCGACGGGGCAGGTGCTGCAGGCGAGCGTCGCGGGTGAGGAGTGCATCGCCAAGGCGGTCGCGGCGAGCGGCTACGTGCAGAAGCGCGCGGCGGGGCCGGTCGTGCGGGGGCGCGTGGCGCGCGGGGTCGGGCTCTCCGTGTTCATGCACGGCGCGGGCTTCACCGGGTCGGGCGAGCGCTACTACAAGGGCAAGATCGCGCTGGATCTCGCGCCCGGCGGGCGGCTCCGCATCCGCACGGCGTCGACGGACATCGGCCAGGGGACGGAGACGGTGTTCCGGCAGATCGCCGCGGACGCGGCGGGGCTGCCGCTCGATCGGGTCGAGTTCGCGGTGCCGTGCACGACGTCGGTGCCCGACTCGGGCCCCACGGTGGCGTCGCGGACGGTGATGGTGGTCGGCTCGATCCTCGAGGCCGCGGCGCGCGAGATCGCGGGCCGCGTGCGCGCGGAGCAGGAGGCGGCGCGGCAGCCGCACGCCGCGGCGGACGGGCGGGCCGGCGCGGCGGCGCCGCCGATGGAGCTCTCGTTCGAGGAGGCGGCCGATCGGCTGCTGGCGCGCGAGGGGCAGGTCACGTCGATCAAGCAGTACGAGCCGCCGGGTTACGTGCGCTGGGACGACGAGGCGTACAAGGGTGACGCGTACCCCTGCTTCGGCTGGGCCTGCGACGTGGCCGAGGTCGAGGTCGACCTCGACACGTTCGAGGTGACGGTCGTCGACTTCTGGTCGGCCACCGACGTGGGCAAGGCGATCCACCCGGTCATGTGCAAGGGGCAGATCGAGGGTGGCAGCCTCCAGGCGATCGGCTGGGCGCTCTCCGAGGAGATCGTCTGGCAAGGCGGCAAGATCAAGAACCCGCGGATGACGAACTACATCATCCCGACGTCGCTCGACGCGCCGCCGTTCCACGTCGTCCTGGTCGAGGCGCCGTTCCCGTTCGGTCCGGGCGGCGGGGCCAAGGGCATCGGCGAGATGCCGATGGACGGCGGCGCCCCCGCGATCGCCGCGGCCGTGGAGCACGCGACGGGGATCGCCGCGTGCTCGCTGCCGCTCACGCCGGAGCGGCTGTTCGATGCGGCGCGCGGGGCTGCCGCGCCGCCGCCGGCGGGGAAGGGGGAGCGCGCGTGAAGATCTCGCTCGTGGTCAACGGCTCGCCGCGCGAGGTGGATCTGCCGCCGCTCTCGCGGCTGCTCGACGCGCTCCGGGGTCCGCTCGGGCTCACGGGGACGAAGGAGGGGTGCGCGGAGGGCGAGTGCGGCGCGTGCACGGTGCTGCTCGACGGCGACCCCGTGAACGCGTGCCTCATCGCGATCGGGCAGTGCGAGCGGCGGCACGTGACGACGGTCGAGGGCCTCGCCGGCGCGGGGCACCTGTCGCCGCTCCAGCGCTGCTTCATCGAGGAGGGCGGGGCGCAGTGCGGGATCTGCACCCCGGGCATGCTCCTCTCCGCCGAGGCGCTGCTCGTTCGCAGCCCGGACCCGTCGGAGCTCGAGGTCCGGGAGGCGCTCGCCGGCAACCTGTGCCGCTGCACGGGCTACCAGCGCATCGTCGAGAGCGTGCGCGCCGCGGCGGCGCTGCGCCGCGGAGGGGCAGGGGGGGCCGGGCCGTGAGCCTCGCGGATCTCCCCCTGTTCGAGATGCGCCGCGTCTCCGGGCTCGGCGCGCTGTGCGAGCTCGCGGCGGAGCAGGCCGCGCGTGGAGCGCCGGTCGTGCTCCTGGCCGGCGGCACCGACTGGGTCGTCGAGCAGGAGCTCCGGCCCCCGCTCGAGCTCGGCGCCGCGGGCACGGTAGGGCCGACGGCGGGCGCCGGTCCGGCGTTGCCGCCGCTCGTGGTCGACGTGTCCCGGCTCCCGGACCTGCGCGGCATCTCGCTCGCGGGCGACACGCTGCGGGTGGGCGCCGCGACCACGTACCTCGAGATGCGCCGCAGCGACGTGATCCTGGGCCGGGCGCCGCTGCTCGCGCGGATGAGCCGCGACGTCGGCGCGGTGCAGATCCAGGCGCGCGGCACGCTCGGGGGCAACCTGGCCACGGCGTCGCCGGCCGCGGACGGCGTGGCCGCGCTCGCCGCCTACGACGCGACCGTCGTGGTGCAGAGCGTCCGGGGGGAGCGGCGTATCCCGATGAGCGCGCTCCAGACCGGCTACAAACGCACGACGCGCGCGCCGGACGAGGTGATCGTCGCGGTGGAGATCGCGCTACCGGAGCCGGGATCGCCGTGGTACTGGCGGAAGATCGGCGCGCGCCGGGCCCAGGCGATCTCGAAGGTCGCGCTCGCGGCCGTGGCCGAGGTGCGCTCCGGAAGGCTCGCGCGGCTGGGTCTGGGGATGGCGTCGGTCGCGCCCACGACGGCGCTCCTGCCGAACGTGCGCGCGCTCTGCTGCTCGCGCCCGATCGCCGAGCTGACCGCGGCCGAGGTCGACGCGGCGGTGGCGCAGGACATCTCGCCCATCGATGACGTGCGCTCGACGCGGGACTACCGGGAGCACTGCGCGCGCGGGGTCGTGCGCGAGCTGCTCCGGCAGCTCGGGGCGCCGGTCTGACTCACTCCGGCGCGCCGCGCTGCGCGGCCTCGGGTCGCCGGCCGCGCGCGGGAGAGCGCGGCGGCCGCTCGCGCCAGGGGCCCGGCGCAGACGGCGGATCCGCGTCGTGGCAGTGCGCGCAGCGCCGCGGGGCGTTGTCGCCGGATTGAAGAATGGTGATGCCGCCGCACGCTGGGCAGATCATGCCGATGTCGTATTTCACAAGCACTCCTCGATGAACGCTCCGGGACGGTGAGCGGCGGCAAGATGCGCTGAAGGGGCGACGCGCAGGCGACGCGGCTGCAACATCGCGTGGAAGCCAGATCGACGGTGACCGGCGCCCTGCTCAGGGGGCGACCCTGGGCTCCGCGCCTGTGTATTCACTCTCTCTTCGCAGGGCCAGGAAGAAGCATCGTTGGGACGCGGTCACGATGCCGGGACGCCGCCGTACACCCGACTTGCTGACCCAGCCGCGTCGGGGCGAGCGACGGCGAGAGGGGCTCCCTCGTCGCGAGGAGACCTGAAGCACCCCGCTTCAAACCATGGTGAGGAACACGCCGGCGTCGGCTCCCGATCGCCTCGCCCTCGAGGCGACTCCGCCACGGAAGATCATGAGACGCCGCGGCGGAGGCGATGTCAGAGCAAGGTGATCAGCCGCTTGGCGCGGGCTTCCGCCGCCTTGACGATCTGCTCGGACTCGAGCTCGGGGATCTCGAGCCTCTTGCAGAGCGCGGCGAGGTACTGCTTCTCCGCGTCGTGCTGCTCGCCGTCCACGAAGGTGAGCAGCACCGCGTGCTGGAGCAGCGCGCGGCGGTCGTCGGCGCTGAGCTCGCCGACGGGCACGTCGTCCAGGGTCCTCTTCTCGGCAGCGTAGGCGCGGATCTCCTTGGCCTGGTCCTCGTTCGCCTCGAACGCCGCGATCAGCCCCTCCACCATCTCGCGCTCGGCGTCGTGGAACTCGCCGTCTGCCCACGCCACGCTCACGAGCGACTTCACGATCGCCATGCTCTGCTCTTGCATGGTGACGAGTGTCGTCGCTCCTCCAGGGCAGCGTCAATCGTGAGCGGGCAGGGGCTGCGCATCCGCGCGCGGCGCGGCGTCGAGCGCGCCCTGCGCGAGCGGATGCGCCAGCGAGGCGAAGAGCTCCGGCCGCAACGTGCCGGCGAGCCCGGCGCAGAGCAGGGCGAGCGCGACGAGCGCGATCCACAGGGACAGACCCCTCCGGCGGGGAGCTACCAGGGGCGCAGGCGGCCTGCTGGTCTCGTCCAGCGGGGATGCGGGCGCGGCGCCCTCGGACGGAACGGGGCGCGGCGCCAGCGGCGCGTCCGCGGAGAGCGAGAGCACGGCCGGGGCCTGGCGCGCGGCGAGCGTGGAGAGCGGCGCGACCGGGGGCGGGGTGAGCGTGGGATCGAGCCCGGCGAGCACCTTCATGCTGCGCGCGGCGCGGCGCTGCGCGCTGCGCTCCGACCGCGCAACGAAGCGGGCGACGAGCTCGTCGACGCGGGAGACACCGGCGCCGTCTGCAGAGAGCGCGCTCCGGGCGCTCCGCGAGGCGCTCCACAGGATCGCGTCGACGGGCGCGAGGCCCGGCGGACAAGGCGTCGGTGCCGGCGCCGCTTCGGTGGATGGCGCCGCGGCGGGGGGCTCGTGGCCGGAGGCCGGCGAGGCCTCGGCACGCCCGGACGGAGCCGCCGGGTTGGCGGGGGCTGTAGCCCACGGGGCGACGTCGCCGTGTCGCGATGGGACAGGCCAGGGCAGCGTGTGTCGCGCCGCCGGCGTCTCGTCGAGCGGCGCGACGCTCGCACGGCGACCTGCGGACATGGCGGCGAGCTCCTTGCGATCGGCGAGGGGCCAGGCGCCGTAGGCCGGGGTGAGCTGCGGCGCGGGCTCCTGCTCGAGCAGAGCAGGCTCCTGCTCGAGCAGGAGAGCGACCGCCGGGGCGCGCGAGGTCTCGACGGCGTTCGCCTGGACCTCGGCAACGCAGGCGGGCGCTCCGGCCACGCTCGTGCCCGCGGCGCCTTCGTCTTCCGCCATCTCCGCCCAGACCGCCGTCGCCACGGTCGGCGTCGGCTCCTGCGAAAGCGGCACGACGCCGGTGGGATCGGGGGAGAGCTCGACGAGGATCGCCTCGATCCCTTCCGGGCTCGTGAACGCCTCGCTGGACGCGGCCGCGTCGCACGTGATGGCCTCCGGCCCCGGAAAGGCGCGCTCGCCGGCCGGGGCGGGGGCGGCCGCCGCCGCCGTCGTCGCGCCGCCCGGCGCCGCCGCAGCGATCGGCGCGACGGGTGCCATCAACCGCGGGGGCTCGATGAGCTCCGGGATGGCCGGGAGCTCTGCCGGCGCGCTCGCCGCCTCGATCTCCACCACCGCCGCCTGCACGACGGTAGGGGTCGGCTCCGGGAACGCCTCGGCCTGCTCGATGTTCTTCGCGGCCTGCGCAGAAGGCGGAGCGGCATCGACCGCCATGGGCTCGACCGGCGCGCTCGAGAGCGCGGGGGCCGGGAGCGTCGGCCCGGCGGTCGCCTCACCGGCGACCGGCCCGGGGTCGAGCGTCAACTCGAGGACCGCAGGCGCGACCGGCCCGGGGCTGAGCGTCAGCTCGAGGACCGCGGGCGTGGCGGCCACGTTAACGAGCGGCGCCACGGCGGCGTCTGCGAGCGGCGCCGCGGCCGCCCCTGCGAGCGGCGCGACGGCCGCATCGACGCAGGTCGTGTCCTCCGCGGCGCGCCCCGGCAGCGCCGGGTCCCGCGGCGGCGGCGCGGGCCGCTCCGCCGCCGCCGCGCTCGGCCGGCCTTCGCCGCGCGCGCGCCTCAGCCGGCCGGCGTCCTTGGCGCGCAGCGTCTCGCGGGCGAGCCGCGCCAGCGCGCGCCGGGCGGCGTTGCGGTTCACCGGGATCAGCGCGGCCTCGAGCTCCCGCGCGACCGCCACCGGATCCCGGTCGGGCTCGGGGCGCGGGCGCGCCGTCGCCGCGAGGTTCGGCACGCTCCCGGCCGACGCGGCGAGCAGCCGTGCGAGCAGGTCGCGCAGGAGCCGCGCCGCCTCGGCGGGCGCCACCGGCTCGCCCCGCGAGCGCACCGTCACCGTGCCCTCGGTCGTGAGCAGCACCGCGCGATCCTCGAGCCGCAGCGGCAGCCGCGACGTCGCGTCGCTGACCGCGAGCGCGAGGTACCCCGACGTCTCCGGGGCGAGCGACGCGTGGCGCGCGTGGGCAGCGTCGAGGACCTCCTCCAGCGTGACGCAGGCGCTCACGACGACCGCCCCCGGACCGCCGCGCCGCCCGGCTTGCCCCCGGCCGTCGCGCCCACGCGCGGCGGCCGGACCGGCACGCCCGCCGCCTCGAGGTACGCCTTCGCCTCGCCGATCGTGTACTCGCCGTCGTGGAAGATCGACGCCGCGAGCGCGGCGTCCGCGCCGCCCTCGACGAGGCCGGCGCGCAGGTGATCCAGCGTCCCGACGCCGCCCGAGGCGATCACCGGGACCGGCACCGCGCGCGCGATGGCGGACGTCAGGTCGAGGTCGTACCCGTCCCGCGTGCCGTCGCGGTCCATGCTCGTGACGAGCAGCTCCCCGGCGCCGGCGCGCACGATCTCCTCCGCCCACGCGACCGCGTCGCGCCCCGTATCCCGCCGGCCGCCGTGGGTCACCACCGTCCAGGCCACGCGCGCCGGATCCGGGATCCGGCGCGCGTCGATCGCCACCACGATCGCCTGCGTGCCCCATCGCGCCGCGGCCCGCCGCACGAGGTCGGGATCGTTCACGGCAGCCGTGTTGATCGCCACCTTGTCGGCCCCCGCGTGCAGGAGCGCCTCGACGTCGTCCTCGGATCGCACGCCACCGCCGACCGTCAGCGGCGTGAAGAGCACGTCCGCGGTGCGCGCCACGACGTCGAGGAGGATCCCGCGCTTCTCGTGCGACGCCGTGATGTCGAGGAACGTGATCTCGTCCGCGCCCTCCGCGTCGTAGCGACGGGCGGCCTCCACGGGATCGCCGGCGTCCCGCAGGCCCACGAACTGGACGCCCTTCACGACGCGGCCGTCCTTGACATCGAGGCACGGGATGATGCGCTTCGCGAGCATGACGTCCGCGTTAGCGTATGCGCCTCCTCCGGGCCAACTGTTGCGCGGGGGGCCGGCGCGGCCTTCGCGGGAAGGCACCCGCCCGGCGCGCTCGCAGGGCCCGGGCGCCCGCCCAGGCCCGCGCCGGAGCGACCGACGACTGACCGCGCCGCGGATCCTCGCTACCATGGCGCCATGCATTGCCCGCACTGCGGGAAACCCACGCCAGAGACCTCGATCGTGTGCCCGCACTGTGGCGCGGCGCTCGCGCCGCCGGGCGGAGCCGCGGGCTTTCACGGCCTGAAGCCTGCGACCCGCACCATGGTCGGCGTCGCGCTTCCCGAGGAGCTCCGGCGCCTGTCCTCCGCCCCGGCCGATCCGGGCGCCGCGGACCACGGCAGGGCCGCGCCGCCGCCCATGGCCGGCGGGCCGGGCGTCATCTCGCGCACCCTCGTCGGCATGCCCGCAGGGCGCCTCGGCCCGCCGCCCGCAGCGGCTGATCCGCGCCTGTCCGGCGGCACGCTCGTCGTGGGGACCCCCGCGGCGGCCGCCGCCGGCGCGCGCCCCGACGCGCTCCCCTTGCCGGGCGCGCTCCCCGTGCCGAGCTCGCCCGTCATCATCAACGACACCGTGCCGCTGGCCCCCGGCGTCGCCGCGGGGCGCGGCCCGGCGCTGCCGCCCGGCGCCTCGCGCACGCTCGTCGGCGTGGCCCGGCCGGGCATCGCGCCGCTCGCGCCCGGCGTCGCGCCGCGCGCGTCCGGCGTCGCGCCGTTCGCGTCCGGCGTCGCGCCGCTCGCGCCTGGCATGGCGCCGCTCGCGCCCGGCGTCCCGCCCGAGACCGAGCCCGACCTCGACTCGAGGTACCAGCCCGCGGGAGAGCTCGGCGCGACGATCGCGCCGGTGCGCGTCCGCGCCCAGGCGCTGCGCAACCAGGTGCTGCTGCGCCCGCACCGGCTGAAGCCGCGCATGCCGCAGCCGGTCCCGCAGCGCCCGCGCACGTCGCGGCGCGCCGTCGCCGTGGTCGCCGCGGGCGGCGTGCTCGCGCTCGGCGCGGTGCTGTTCGCGCTGCTCTGGCCGAGCGCGCCCCCGGTCACGGCGCGCGCCCGCACCGACGCGCGCGGCCGCGAGATCATCGAGCTCCGGTGCGACAGCTGCCCCGACGGCACGACCGTCTCGATCGGCGAGGGCCGCGCGATCACCGCGGGCGGCGTCGCGCAGATCCCGCTCGAGAACCCGCTCTCCGTCGGCGACAACCGCATGAAGGTCGCCATCGACCGCCCGGGGCGGGGCCGCGACGAGGCCGTCGGCGTCTCGATCCACGTCGCCTACCGGATCCGCCCCGATCTCGGGACGCTCCAGGGCGAGCGCCCCGCGATCCAGGTCGTGGTCGAGGCGAGCAAGGGCACGCAGGTGGTGCTCGACGGCAAGGAGGTCGCGCTCGCGAGCGGCCGCGCGGTCGAGTCGATCGACGTCACCGAGGCGGTGACGGGGCTCTCGGACGAGGTGAAGACGCTGAGCCGGCAGGTGCCGTACACCGTCACGCCGCCCGACGGCCCGCGCGAGCAGGGCATGGTGAGCGTGGCGGTCGGCATCGCCCCGCTCACCATCGAGGCGCCCGGCCCGAGCGTGGTCATCGACAAGGAGAGCTTCACGCTGGCCGGGCGCACGGCCCGCGGGGCGCAGCTCCTCGCCGGCACCCACCCGATCGGGGTCCGCCCTGACGGCACTTTTGCGCACGTGATGAACGTCTCGTCCGTGGGCGCGACCCAGTTCGAGGTGCGCGCGAAGGTCGAGGGGATGGCGCCGCGCATCGCGAAGATCGCGGTGCGCCGCGTCGACCGGCTCGAGACCGCCGCGAAGGAGTTCCCCGGCCGCGGCGCCATCGGGTACGCCGAGCTCGCCGCCGGCAGCAAGGCCCACGTCGGCAAGCCGATCGCGCTGAGCGGCGAGGTGCTCGAGACGCGCCGGCAGGGGTACTCGACGCTGCTGCTGCTCTCGGTGTCGCAGGCCTCCGGCTGCAAGGCGGGCGGGGCGGCCGCCGCGAGCGCGGATCCGGCCGCGCTCTCCGGGTGCAAGGTACGGCTCGTGCACGGCGCCGAGAACCCCGCCCAGCGCGGCGACCTCCTCACCGCGTACGGCAGCGTCGCGCCCCCGTTCGCCGCGCCGGGCGGCGGCGAGATCCCCGAGGTGTCGGTCGAGTTCACCCTGAAGGGAGCCCGGTGAGCGCCGCGCGCGGTGAGCGCGGCCCGCGCTGGCCGCGCCGCGTGCGGCGGGCCGGCCTCGTCGCGGCGGCAGCCCTGCTCCCCGCCGCGGCGCCGCTCGCCCTCGCGGACGGCGTCGACTCGAGCCGGCCGTACACCCTCGTGGTCGGCGCGCCCCGCGGCTTCGCCCCGAGCGAGCGGCTCGACGCCCGCCGCACCGGCCGCTCGCCGGCGCGGCTGCCGTTCCCCGCGCAGGAGGCGTGGCGCAAGCAGCTCCGCGGCGGCATCGACACGGCGCCGCTCGCCGACCCCCGGGGCGATCTCGTCGTCGCGCTGACGGTCCCCGAGGTCGTCAAGCTCGGCGCGGACGGCCGGGAGCGCTGGCGCGTGCGCATCGGCGACAGCGCGCCGCTCGCGCCGGCCGTGATCACCAGCGACGGCACGCTCGCGCTGATCACGTCGTCCGGCTTCGTCTGGGGGCTCACGCCGGCGGGCGGCGTGCGCTTCGCCGTGCCCCTCGGCGTCCGGGGGCGCGACGCCGACGTCACGCCGCTCGCGCTGGACGACGGCGGCCTCGTGGCGGCCGCGGGGCGCGCGCTCGTCGAGCTCACCCCCGACGGCAGCGTGCGCGCGCGCGCCGAGATCGCGGAGCGCGCGACCGGCGCCCTGCTCGCGGGCCCCGAGGGCACGCTCGTGACCACCGAGTCGGGCGCGGTGCTGAGCTGGCGCCCGCCGAGCGCGCCGCGCCAGCTCGGCGCGCTCGGCGGCACGCCTCGGCGCGGCGCCGCGCTCGCCGACGCCCGGACGCTGCTCGCGGTCGTCGACGGCCGCCGCCTGGTCGCGCTGGATCTGCCGACCGGGACCACGAGCGTCCGCTCCGGGACCCCCTTCGGCGCGCTGGACGGGCCGCCCGCGGTCGGCGCCCGGGGCGTGGCCTTCGTCCTCTCGTCGGCCGGGCTGCTGCTCGGGGTCGACGCCGCGGGCAACGAGGCGATCCGGATCGCCGTCGACCGGCCTCCGCCCGCGCCCCCGCCCGACGCCGGGCTCTCCGCCCTGCTCGGCCCGGCGGATGTGAAGCCGAGCCCGCCGGTCGTGATCGATCGCGACGGCCGCGTCGGCTTCGCGCGCGCCGGCGGCCGCGCCGGCGTGGTCGACGCGAACGGCAGCGTCTCGGTGGCCGCCGAGCGGGTCTGCTCCACCCCGGTCGCCGTCGTCCCTGCCGGCGAGGAGCGGATGGCGGTCGCCTGCCGCGACGGCACCGTCGTGATGCTGGCGCGCTGATCCCGGCGCGCGCCTCCGGGAGCTTGCGATCGGCGCGGGCAGCGCGCGCCGCCCGCCGCCGCCGCCGCCGGCCGCTGGATGACTAGACCCAGGTCAGCGTGGCAGGATCCCACTTCTTCCAGGCGTCGCCGTCTTCCATGTACAGGTCGGCCTCGCCCGCTTTCGTCTTGAACCGCTTGATCGTGATCTCCCCTTCGAGCGCGGCCGCGTCGGCCTCCTGGTACAGCGGCGCGGCGAGCGCGCTCTCGGGGATCATGTGCATGCTCACCACGAACTCCTTGGAGCTCACCTCGGCGACGCAGAATCCGTTGTTCTTGGCGTCGCTGAAGCCGAGGTACGGATTGATCGGGTTGACGAGCTGGCCGTCGATGCCGTTGGCGAGGCTCTCCACCATGGGGATGTCCTTCAGCACCGGGTGGTTCTTCACCTGCCGCAGCAGCAGCGAGCGGAGCGTGGTCGACGAGACCGACGACCCGACGAACTCCACGATCTTCTTCGGAGGATCGCCCTCCACGGCCGCTTCCACGGCCGGCGTCCCCGCGAGGAAGGCGTGGATATCGCCTGTGATGGCCACGACGTTCCCGTGTTGCGCGAGCGCCTCGATGAGGGCGTCCCGCCGCGAGCGGAAGCCGTCCCAGCCGTCGCAGCTCAGGTAGAAGCGCCGCTTGAACGGCTCCGGGAGGGAGCCGGTGAGGTCGACGGCGAGCTGTGAAAGGCAGTACTCGTTGCCCCACACTTTCCAGGTGCTCGTCGACTCCGCCATCGTCTTCAGGAACCAGTCCTCCTGCGTTGCGCCCATCACGGCGTCGCGCTCCGGATCCTCCATGAGGGCGAGCCGCGAGATCGCGTCGAAGGCGTCCTTGACGACGACGTAGCGCGAGCCCATCTCGCTGTAGAACGCCGTCTTCCCGAGGTCCAGGTAGGAGTACCCCATGTCCTCCCCGGCCGTGTCGGACGTGGTGAGGGGGGGCACCTGGTCCGCCTCGCTCCTCCCCTCGTTGATGATCGTCACGAGCATGTTGATGAAGGTGGTGCTGATGAGGCGGGATCCCTCGCCCTCGGGATACCCGAAGTTCGGGTCGAACCCGAGCGCGGTCGCGGCCTGTTGCAGCGCGTCCCGGTAGAGCCCGTCCTTGAAGGAGTCGATATCGAGGTAAGGGCTCGCGGTGTCGGGCACCTCGCCGAGCAGCACCCTGAGCGTCTCCTGCTGCGCGATGACCTTCCCCGGGAAGGCGTCCTCCGGGATCAGGTGATCCGCGCGGTACGAGCGGAGATCCGTCATGACGAGGTGGAGGTGTTTCCCGAAGGTGAAGTCCCGGTAGATGGTGAGATCCGCCGGGTACTTGGCCGCGCTGTCGTACTGGAAGTCGTCGCCAGCAGGGTAATCGACCGGCATGTACTCGAACCATGCCTGGTTGGCCGCCTTGCGCCGGTCCTCGTCCTTCTCGTCCTGCCGGCCGTTGAAGTAGCTCGCCGTCGCGCCGTGGGAGTCGTCGGAGAACTCGTGATCGTCCCAGACGACGATCATCGGAAAGAGCTCGTGCACCCGCTGGAGCGCCCGGTCCGTCCGGTAGGTCTTGTAGAGATCGCGATAATTGCTGAGCGACTTCGCGGCGTGGTAGGGCTGGTTGTCCCCCGCGGTCAGCTCGAGCGCGCCGTCCACGTCCGAGAAGGCGATCTTGCGCTGGCCCGCCGTGTCCTGGAAGCCGGGATCCCCGGTCGTCTCGTAGATGTAGTCTCCGAGGTGGACGACGAAGTCGAGCTCTTGCCTCGCCAGCGCCGCGTAGGCGTTGAAGTGACGACCGATGTAGTCCTGGCACGACACGAAGGCGAAACGGACCGGCACGTCCGCGTCGGGCGCCGGCGCCGTCCGCGTCCGCCCTACACGCGAGCCGTAACAGCGATCCTCGGTCGTGTAGTAGAACTGGTAGTAATAGGTGGTCCCGGGGCTCAGGCCGCTCACCTTGACCTTGACGCAGTGATCGAACTCCGCCCTGGCGGTCACGAGGACGCGCGTGCTGCCCGACCCGGCGGCCAGCTGGCCCGTGGCGGTCGAGGCGAGCTCGACGAGCTGGGTGAACTCCGCGTCGAGCGCGACGACGAGCGCGAGGTTCAGGTCCTCCTGCAGCTTTCTGTCGACGAGCCGGGTCCAGAGCACGACGCTGTCGGGCTTCGGGTCGCCGGAGGCGACCGACTGGGGAAAGAACCCGTCGTCCGCGAGCACGTCACACGCGCCGGGGGCCGTCCCTCCGTCGGAGCAGGCAGTCGGCACGACCACCGAGCCAGCGGTTACCAGGGTTGCGCGAAGAAAGTCTCGGCGTCTCATCATCGATTGAAGTCCTCAAACGACGGATACACCCCGGGCGCGGGGCACGCAACGGCCGCGCCCCCGATCGCCTTGGCTCCGGCCGTCCGCGCGTACGGATGACGTGCCGCACGGGACCGCGCCGTGCCGCACGGGAGCGCGCCGGACCGCGCCGGACCGCGCCGGACCGCGCCGGACCGCGCCGCGCCGGCCGCGGCGAGCAGCGCGGGCGAGGCCCGCTTGACGTGCCGAGTCAGGCGGCGTCTCGTGGGCGCCTGACCTGCTGAAAGCGCACCATGTTCCAGACAAGCCTCTCCCCTGAAGCGCTGCACGTCGCGCTCGCGCGCGCCCGCAGCGGGCATCCTGTATTCGCGCACACCGGCCTGCGCGGCGCGTCGGAATCGCCGCGCCAGCCGGTCCATACCGTTTATGGCGGCGCCCACCTGTTCAAGGCCGACAGCGCCAGGAAGCTCGGGGCGGTCGCCCTCCGCGCCCTCGCCGAGCGCGCGCCCGACTTCGCCGCCTTTGCCCGGGCGATCGGCCTCCCCGGGGCCGAGGCGCTCCCGGCGCATCACGACGAGGCGCTCGCGCTCTCGGCCGCGATCGACGCCGGCCCGGGCGCGGCGGCCCGCGCGCCGGGGCCGTCCGGTCCGGCGCCGCTCGCGCACGGCGTGTACGCGCGCGTGCTGGACAAGCTCCGCCGCGAGCCCGTGGAGGACCTGCGCATCGATTTCGAGGACGGCTACGGCGTGCGTCCAGGCCGCGAGGAGGACGAGCACGCCGCCGCGGCGGCGCGCGAGGTCGCCCTCGGCATGGCCTCGGGCGGCCTGCCGCCGTTCCTCGGGATCAGGATCAAGTCGCTGACCGAGGCGTCCGCCGAGCGCGGCCTGCGCACGCTGGACATCTTCCTCTCCGCGCTCGTCGCCGCCACGGGCGGCGCGCTCCCGCCCGGGTTCGTCGTGACGTTGCCGAAGGTCAGCACGCCCGAGCAGGTCGCCGCGCTGGCGGACGCGCTCGACGCGCTGGAGGCCGCGCTGGAGCTCCCGGCGGGCGCGATCCAGCTGGAGCTGATGGTCGAGACGACGGCCGCGATCCTCGGCCCGCGCGGGGAGGTCGCGCTGCCCCGGCTGATCGAGGCGGCCCGGGGCCGGTGCGCGGGGGCGCACTTCGGGGCCTACGACTACACGGCGAGCTGCGAGATCACGGCCGCGCATCAGCGCCTCGATCACCCCGCGTGCGACTTCGCCCGCCACGTGATGCAGGTCGTCCTGGCCGGCTCGGGGCTGCGGCTCTCCGACGGCGCGAGCAACATCCTGCCCGTCGCGCCGCACCGCGCGCCGCCCGGCGGGGCGCTCACGCCGCGGCAGATCGAGGACAACCAGCGCGCCGTCGAGCGGGCGTGGCGGCTGAAGTACACGCAGGTCCGCCGCGCGCTCGAGGGCGGCATCTACCAGGGCTGGGACCTGCACCCGGCGGAGCTCCCGGTGCGTTACGCCGCCGTCTACGCCTTCTTCCTGGAGGGCGTCGACGCGACCGCCGAGCGGCTGCGCAGCTTCGTCGATCGGGCGGCCCAGGCCACGGTCGCGGGGACGGTGTTCGACGACGCCGCGACGGGGCAGGGGCTCCTGAACTTCTTCCTGCGCGCGACCAGCGCCGGCGCGCTGACCGAGGCCGAGGTGGCGGCGCGCACCGGCCTCACCCCGGACGAGCTCCGGGGCCGCTCGTTCCAGGCGATCGTGGAGCGCCGGAGCGCGTGATAAGAGATCTCCTGCGGAGGGCGGCGCCGCCGGGAAACGCGGGCCGTGGAGGCGATCGATGAGCGCGATCACGACGCATGTGCTTGACACGTCGCGGGGCCGCCCGGCGCGCGGCGTGCTGGTGGTGCTGGAGGTCGGCGAGGCCGGCGGTTACCGCGAGATCGGCCGGGGCGAGACCGACGACGACGGCCGGCAGCGCGGGCTGCTCCCCCCGGGCGAGCGACCCCTCGCGGGCACCTACCGGCTCACCTTCCACACCGGCGCCTACTTCGCGGCGCTGGGCTCGGAGAGCTTCTATCCGACCGTCTCGATCCTCTTCGACATCCGCGACCCGGCGCAGCATCATCACGTCCCGTTGCTGCTCAGCCCGTACGGCTACACTACGTACCGCGGCAGCTGAGCGCCCGCGCGCGCGCGGGCGACATCCCATGGCCGGCGTCCGGCAACGGCGCCCTGCGTGGAGGGGGAAGTGATGGGGATCTCGAGGGCTCGGTCGGGTGAGGGGCAGGCTCACCGGCGCGTCGCTGGTCTGTTCGTGGTCGCGGCGGCGGCGCTGGCCCCGTGGATCCGGCGGAGTGTGCTCCCGAGGAGGCGCGCTGCAACGGCGAGCGCGCGGAGGTGTGCGGGCAAGACGGGCGGTAGCGGGCGGTCGCCTGCGCCGGGGGGTGCGACGCGGGGTCGTGCGTGGCGCCGCCGAGCTGCGCCGACGGCGGGCCCGGCGCGGGCCAGACCTGCGGTCCGGGCCGGGACCAGCCCTGCTGCGCGAGCCCGCGCGTCATGGGCGGCGCGTATCACCGCGACAACGATCCGAGCCATCCCGCGGAGGTGAGCGGCTTTCGCATGGACCGGTACGAGGTCACGGTCGGTCGATTCCGGAGGTTCGTCGCGGTGTACCCCGAGAGCCGTCCTGTCGCGGGCGCGGGCGCTCACCCTGCGATCAGGGGGAGCGGCTGGGACGCTGACTGGCGCTCCCGCCTGCCGGCGGACCGGGCCGGCCTTGCGGCGAGCCTCAAGTGCAAGCCGGGCTTGCACAGCTGGACGGATGACGTGGGCGAGAACGAGGCCAGGCCGATCAGCTGCGTGAGCTGGTTCGTGGCGTTCGCCTTCTGCGCCTGGGATGGCGGGCGGCTTCCGACCGAAGCGGAGTGGAACTACGCCGCGGCCGGGGGGAGCGAGCAGCGGGAGTACCCGTGGGGCAACGCGTTTCCGAACGCGACGTACGCCGTGTTCGACGTCTCGCGCAGCGAGGTCGTCGGGTCGAAGTCGCCGAGAGGGGATGGCCTCTGGGGGCAGGCCGATCTCGCAGGGAACCTGTGGGAGTGGGTCCTCGACTACGACGGATCGTACCCGCCGTCGTGCCGCGATTGCGCGAATGTCGAGAGCGGTGCGGAGCGGGTGATCCGTGGCGGAAGCTGGTGGCAACCGCAGCCGGAGGACGTGTCCACCATGTCCCGGATGCCCTGGGATCCAGCCGACGTCACCGACGGGCTCGGTCTCCGCTGCGTGAGGCGTCCCTGAGCGGGGTGTCCCCCGAGCTCGTCGCTGGTCAGGGGGAGATGAGGTAGATGACCGTGAAGGCCACGGTGAGCGTTGCGGCCGCAAGCGCGATGAGCTTGGGCATGGTCCAGTCGCCTTCGGTCTTGGGATTCTCTGTGCTCATCGTGGTTCTCCGCCGGGCTCGTTGCGCGCCGCGCGTGCGCTCGTCCTCCTGGCAGAAGGCGGCCTCGCCGTCAACCCCGACGCCCTGGTCGGCTCCACGGCGGCTGACCGGTGCTCCTCACGCGGGGGTCTCCGCCGGTCCAGCGGCCCCCGCGCTCTCTGCGCTTCCGTGGACCATCGCGAGCCTCACCACCTCCGGCAGCAGGTCGGCGAGCAGGTCCCGGAGCGACGTGCGGTCGAGCTCGTGCCGCTCGATCCAGTCGAGGCTCGTCGCCTCGACGAACCCGATCCACCCGCGGAGCGCCATCCGGAGCGCCGGAGGCCGCTCGGCGACCGGCGCCTCGGCGAGGAGCTTCTCGAGGAAGCGGCTGCGCGTCTCCTCGATGATGGCGAGCACCTCGGCGTCGGAGCCGATGCCGCCCCGGAAGATGGCCGCGTACGTGATGCCCTGTCGCTCGACGTAGGCGAGGTAAGCGTCCAGCCCGGTGCGCAGGCGCTCGGGCTCGGGCACGTCGTCCACGGCCAGCGAGCGCTCCACGAGCTCGCGCGCCGCCTCGCGGATCACGGCGATGTAGAAGTCGCGCTTGGTCGGAAAATAGTGGTAGAGTAGCCCTTTCGAGATGCTGGCGGTCTGGGCCACCTCGTCGATCGAGACGTCGTCGTAGGCTCGGTGGCTGAAGAGATCGAGCCCCAGCGCGAGCAGCTGTGCTCGTCGCGCGTCGAGATCGAGCCGCTGCCGCGGCGGCTTGCTGTCCCCGCGCGGGGACGTCGCGGCGCGGGATGGCCTTCGGGACGAGAGCATGAGTGAGGGACACTCTACGCGTCCGTCGATCCGGGTTCAATCTCGGCAGAAGTGGTGATTTCGCTTCACGCATGGCCGCTCGCGGCGCCGCCTGCGTCGTCGCGGCATCGCCCGCGGCGCTCCCGAGACCTCGAGTCCGTCGATGCGCGTCTTTGCCCGGCGCCCCCGGCGTGCTGGACGCGCGCCGGCGCGTGGTCTGCCGGCGTTCCCTTTGCTTCGTGTCGTCCTCGGGTTGCGCATCCCCGCGATGTGCAGGAGGTAGACATGCAGCCTCTCACGATGTCCGCTCTGGGCGCGGTCCTCCTGGCGACCGCGCTCCTGCGCGCCGCGATGCCGGAGCATCCCGTCCGCCCCCTCACCGCGGCGCTGACCGGACACGACGAGGTCCCTGGCCCTGGCGATCTGGACGGGCGCGGCACGGCCCGACTCACGCTCGACCCCGATCGCGGCGAGATCTGTTTCTCTCTGGAGGTCTCCGCGATCGCGCCCGCGCTCGCCGCCCGCATCCACGAGGGCACTCCCGGCCATACCGGCCGTGGCCTCATCGTGTTGATGCCGCCGACCGGCGGCAGCTCCGCCGGCTGTGTGAGCGCCGATCGCGACGCCCTCCGGGCGCTCCTCGACGACCCCGCGAGCTACTACATCGCCATCCGCAACGCCGATTTCCCCGACGGCGCCTTACGCGGCCAGCTCTCCCGCTGACCCCAACCCCCTTTTCGCCGTCCAACGCCGAGCGCCGCCGGGTGGGGCCGCGCTCGCCGACGTGGCGCGGGCGGGCGCGCCGAGCACCGACCGAGGTGCCATGAGCTCCCAGCCGGCGCGACGTCCCAGGCGCGCCTCGTGTGGCGCGCACCATAACGTCCCAGTCATCGAGGCCCGAAGGGAGACATGCCGGGCGGTGTTCTCAGCGCAAGCTCCCCCGCCCCAGTCTTGCCGATTGGCCAGCGCCCGCCCGCGCCACGTCGGCGAGCGCGGCCCCACCCGGCGGCGCTTGCCGCTTGGCACCGCCGCCTCCTCCTCCCCTCTACCCCCCGCGGATCAGCTTCCTCAGCCGTATCTCCGTGATCTTCCGCTGCTCTTCCGCCGCGATCCCGATCTCCTCTTCCGCCGAGTGCTCGATCCGTTCGCGCAGGTCCTCGAGCATCTCCCCCGCGCTCTTCCCGGTGGCGCACACGATGAAGATGTGCCCGAACTTCTCGTCGTAAGCCCGGTTGAGCCGCGCGAGCGCCTCCCGCGTCTCCTGATCCGCCCCGCTGGCCCCCGCCTGCTCCTGGCTGGACCACCGCCGCGCCGCCGCGCTGGTCTCCTGGTCCTCGCCCTGCGCCTTGGTCTCGCCGATGCGCGGGTGCGCTCGGAACGCCTCGAGCCAGTCCTCGCGCCCGAGGCGCCCCCAGATCTGCCCGGCGGTGGCCACGAGGTGTGCTTCGTCGCTGAACGGCCGCGCGCCGGCCATCTGCGACGCCCACGCGGTCGACCCGCACGCCGCGCGGAGCTCCGCCTCCGCCTCGCGCTGCGTGAGCGCGTTGAGCCAGCGGAGGCGCTGCTCCGCCGCCCCGGCGCGGGTCGCCTTGCCGAAGATGCGGAGTCGGCTCACGCCCCCGTCGGGATAGATGTTCAGCCGCACGTGCGTGAACGGCCCCGACGCGCGGATCTCTTCCTCGAAGAGGTGGCGCGTGTGCGCCTGGAGCTTCGTCTGCGGCACGATCTCTCGAAAGTCCCCGGCCCCCGCGAGCTCCGCCGCCGAGCGCCCCGCCGCGTCGATCCCCTCGATCATGCAGCTGTCGGGGTAATTGCCCTTGAAGTGGTTCGTGTCCACCTCGATGCGGCTGATCTCGCCCTGGGCCGCGAGCGCCACGAGCGCCCAGTCGTACCCCGGCCCTCTCCTCCGGCGCGTCTCCCAGCCCTCTCCCATGTTCGCCGCCCGCCCGGGCATGATCAGGTTGTGGCGCACCCCGAAGAACATGTCGCTGCACGAGAGCACGCTGGCGCCGTTCTCGACGGCCGCGAGGTCGATCTCCACGCCCGGACGGTCGAGCCGCCGCCAGTCGGGGACCGCGTCGCCGTGCACCCGGAGGCGCGCCACCCCGCCGTCCGGATAGATGTTCAGCCGGAGGTGCGTGACCCGGACAGGGCAGCTCACCTCGAACACATTCTGCGCGTCGCCCCGGAGCGGCGATCGCGGCAGGATCTCGACCCACTGCACCCCCGGATCGAGCAGCTCCTCGACCCGCACGTCCGGCCGCGCCGCGCACGCCTCGATCGCGCAGTGCTCCGGGTAGTTGCCCCGGAAGAACGCCGTGTCCACGACGACCCCGCGCACGATCCCGGGCAGCCCCAGCCGGACGAGGCACCAGTCGAACCCGGGAGTCCGGCGCCGGCGCGTCTCCCAGCCATCCATCCATTTCCCGCGGTCTGTGTACTCGTGCTCCAGGAACACGGGCTTCCCCGCCTTGAGCAGGTTCTCCTTCGGCGCGAAGAACTCGTCGTTCGCCGCGAGCACCGCGCCGCCCAGGCGCTCCGAGGCCAGGTCGAGCGCCTCCACGAACGCCGGCGCCGTCACCCCTCTCGCTTCAGCCATCGCCCTCTCGCCTCTCCGGGGAAACTTCCGCGCTCGTAGACCTTCTCGCCGCGGAGGTAGGTGGCCTCCACGACGCCGTGGAGCTCCTCCCCGGCGTACGGCGTCACCTTGTGCCGGTGCTCGATCAAGGGCGGCTCGACCCGGAAGCTCGCCTCGGGATCCCAGATCACCAGATCCGCGTCGAACCCTCGCCGGATCTCTCCCTTGCGGCGCAGCCCGGCGAGCCTCGCCGGCCCCCGGCACAGCCAGTCCGGGAGCCGCTCGAGCGGGATGCCCCGGCGGCGGGCGTCGGTCCAGACGATCGACAGCCCGAGCTGCAGGCTCGAGATCCCGCCCCAGGCAGCGTCGAAATCGCCCGCCTCGAGCTGCTTGAGCTCGGGGGTGCACGGCGAGTGATCGGACACCACCAGATCGATGAGCCCGCCCGTGAGCGCCGCCCACAGCGCCTCGCGGTTCTCCCGCTCCCGGATCGGCGGCGCGCACTTGAACGGCGTCGCGCCGTCCGGGATCTGCTCGGCGGTGAAGTGGAGGTAATGCGGCGTCGTCTCGGCGGACAGCGCGGCCCCGCGGTCGCGCGCCCGCCTGAGGATGTCGAGCGCCGTGGCCGACGAGAGGTGCACCACGTGCGCCGTCGCGCCCGTCGCCTCGCAGAGCGACGCGAGCAGCGCGATCGCCTGGTCCTCCGCCTCGCGCGGCCGCGAGCGCAGGTAAGCGGCGTAGGTCCGCGGATCGAGCCCGGCGATCGCCGCGCGCGCCGCGTCGATCGGGCCGGGCAGCTCCGCGTGCACGAGCAGCGGCGCCCCCGTCCCCGCGAGCACGGCGAGCGCCTCCCGGAGATCCGCCTCGGCGACGTGGCCGAACTCCGCCACACCCGAGTCGACCATGAAGCACTTGAAGCCGAGCGCGCCCGCCTCGAGCAGCGGGATCAGCTCTCCCGCGTTGCCCGGCACGGCGCCGCCCCAGAAGCCCACGTCGACGCGGCACCGGCCCTCCGCCGCCCGCGCCTTCTCCTCGAGGTGCGCCACGGTGGTCGTCGGCGGGATGCTGTTCAGCGGCATGTCGACCAGCGACGTGACGCCGCCCGCGGCCGCCGCGCGGGTCGCCGTCTCGAACCCCTCCCACTCGGTCCGCCCGGGCTCGTTGATGTGCACGTGCGCGTCGCAGAGCCCGGGCATCACCACCGCGCCCGCGCGCGTGTCCACGACGGGGCAGCCCTCCGGCACGTCGTCGTGCCCGGCGACGTCGACGATCGTGCCCCCCCGGATGTGCACCGAGGCCGGCCGCACGGTCCCCCCGGTGAGCACCCGCAGCCCGCGAACGATGAGGTCCGGCGCCATCAGGAAGGCGAGGGTACCAGATCGCGCGATACCCCCGCTCCCAGGAAGAACCGGAGTCCTCCGGGATCCCGCTTGAGCTCCCCCCGCGCTGCTCCTACGCTCGCCCGGCGTGAGCGCCGCGGGCCGAGCTGCGCCGCGCCCGAGCGGTGCGCCCGGGCGCAGGGATCTCCCCTGGGAGCCGGGCTTCCCCGAGAAGAGCGCGCTCTTCTGGCCCATCCGCCGGAACGCCGCGGCGTTCGCGGCCTTCGCCGCCTGGCCCTCGGTCGACGACTACAACCGGGCGCTCGGCGAGGGGGTCCCCGTGCGCTTCGTGGAGCAGGCGCCGCGGCCGCGGCGGCGCAGGCAGCGCGGGCCCGTCGACCCCTCGGCGCTCTACGACGCGCGCATCCACGTCGAGGGCTGCGTGCCCACGCGGCCGCGCAACTGGCACGACTTCCTCAACATGCTGGTGTGGGCCGCGTTCCCGCGCGCGAAGGCCGAGCTCCACGCGCGCCAGCACCGCGCGGTCGCCGCGCGCCTCGATCCCGGCGCCGAGGCGCTCCCGCCGGCGCGCACCCGCGAGCTGGACGGGCTCGCGCTCCTCGACGAGGGCGGGCTCCTGCTCCTCCACGACGCGCGCTGCGCGCCGCTGCCGGGCGATCCCTCTGACCTCCGGCGCTCGGCCGACGAGGTGCAGGACGCCGTGCGGCGGCGCGACGCCGCGGCGCTGATCTTCGGCCACGCGCTCTACGAGAGCCTCCTCCAGCAGGGCGGCCCGCCGATCTTCGCGCTGGCGCAGCCGCTCCCGTGCGACGGCCCGCTGCCCGCGGCGCCGGACGCGCTCCTCGCGCTCGCCGACGCGCGCCTCTGCGACGCCCTGCGCTCGCCCGGCGATTTCGCCCACCCGGAGCGCCTTGGCCGGCTCCCCCTCGACGAGCGCGTGCTTGGCGGCGCGCCCTAGCGTTGTTGCGGGAATTCCCCCGAATCAGCAGAAAAAACGCCAAGGACGCCAAGGACGCCAAGACGCCAAGGACGCCAAGAGGAGAGGGAAAGGACCGTCCCGGCATCTCCTCCTAGCTCCCTGCTCTCTTGGCGTCCTTGGCGTCCTTGGCGTCCTTGGCGCTGCGCATCCCGGCCCGACCTGGTGCGCCGACGCGCAGCGGTGCTGTGCATTTTTGCACAACGGGCGCGCGCATTTGCCGCCTCCCCGGTACGCTCCGGGCGGCGCATGCTCGGTCGCGGCGTGGCTGGAGAATCGCAACGTGATGAGCTGGGATGACCTGCGGTATCTCCTCGCCCTCTCCCGGGAGGGCTCCCTCGCCGGCGCCGGACGTGCGCTCGGCGTGGATCACACCACGGTGGGCCGCCGGGTCGAGGCGCTCGAGGCGGCGCTCGGCGTCCGGCTCTTCGTGCGGTCGCCGTCGGGGTACACGCTCACGAGCGAGGGGCTGTCGCTGATCCCCGACGTGGCGCGGGTCGAGGAGGTGATCCTCGCCATCGAGCGCGGCAGCCTCGGGCGCGACCAGCGCCTCTCGGGCACCGTGCGCGTCACGGCCGCCGAGGCGTTCGGCAGCCGCTTCCTCGCGCCCCGGCTGGGCGCGCTGCACGCGGCGCACCCGGGGATCTCGATCGAGCTCGTGACGTCGATCCGCGCGCTCGACCTCTCCCGCCGCGAGGCGGACATCGCGGTCCGGTTCTTCCGCTCGGCGGAGGGCGGCCTCGTGGTCCGGAAGGCGGGCGTGGTCGGCTGGGCCGCCTACGCTGCCCGCGGCTACATCGAGCGCCGCGGCGCGCCCACGGCGGCCGACCTCCCGGCGCACGCGCGCATCGGCATCGAGGCGCCCGGCGCGATGCCGCCGGAGCACGTCTGGTTCGAACGCATGGCCGCCGGCGGCCCCTGCGTCTTCCGGAGCAACAGCACGGCGTGCATGCTCGGCGCGGCGCGCGCCGGCCTGGGCGTCGCGCTCCTGCCGTGTTTCATCGGCGACCTCGAGGCGGACCTCGCCCGCGTCCCTCTCCCGGACGAGCCCCGCCGCGCCGTCTGGCTGACCGTGCACCGCGACCTCCAGCACACACCTCGCGTGCGCGCCGTGCTGGACGCGATCGCGCGCACGCTGGCCGAGGAGCGCGCCGTCCTCTCTGGCGATGCGCGCGACGCCCGTCCTCCGCCGCCCCCCGAGACCCCGGGCGAGCACGGGAGCGCGCCCGTCGCCGCCCGCAAGAACCGAAGAACCAAGGAGAAACAACGATGAGCACCGCCCCGCTTCACCTTTACATCGGCAGCAAGAACCTCTCGTCCTGGTCGCTCCGGCCGTGGCTCGCGATGTCCCACGCCGGCGTCCCGTTCGAGGAGCACGTGATCCCGTACGAGCTCCCGGACTGGGTCGACCGGGTGGCCCAGCACTCGCCGACGCGCAAGGTGCCGGTGCTGCGCCACGGCGATCTCGTCGTCTGGGAGTCGCTCGCCATCTGCGAGCACGTGGCCGAGGTCTTCCCCGAGGCGCGGCTGTGGCCCGGAGGGCGCGAGGCCCGCGCGGTCGCGCGCGCGGTCAGCTGCGAGATGCACGCCGGCTTCTCCGACCTGCGCCGGGAGCTGCCGATGGACATCGCGCGGCGGTATCCGCGCCCCGACGTCTCGCCCGGCGCCGCCCGCGACATCGCCCGCGTCCTCGAGATCTTCCGCGACTGCCGCACCCGGTTCGGCCAGGGCGGCCCGTTCCTGTTCGGCGCCTTCACCATCGCGGACGCGATGTTCGCGCCCGTGGTGACGCGCCTGCTCTCGTACGATGTCGAGATCGACGAGGTCGCGCGCGCGTATGCGGCCGTGATCACCTCGCTCCCGGCGATGGCGCGCTGGTCCGCGGCGGCCGCCGAGGAGGTCGAGCGGAACCCCCACATCAAGGCGCCTGCGGGCAGCTCGTACACGACGGCGGCCGGCGGCGCGGCCGTCGGGGCGGGGGTGCCATGACCTTGCGGCCGCCTTGCGGCCGCGAGGGGCCGCCGCCAGGGTGATCGCCACCATGACCTCCATTCGACTCTACGACCTCCAGGTGCGCGACGACCGCCGGCCGAGCCCCTTCTGCTGGCGGGCCAAGTACGCGCTGGCCCACAAAGGCCTCCCGTTCGAGACCGTGCCTGTCGCGCTCACGGACATCCCTGCCGTCGCGGGCGGCACGCACAAGACCGTGCCGATCCTCGACGATGGCGGCAAGATCGTCAGCGACTCCTGGGCCATCGCGGACTACCTCGACGAAGTGTACCCCGACCGGCCGCGCCTGTTCGGCTCGCCGGCCGAGCGCGCGCTCTGTCAGTTCGTCGAGACCAGCCTGATCGCGAGCGCCGCCAGGCCGATCCTCCTCTGCTACCTCAAGGACATTTACGACTGCGTGCTCGACAAGGATCGCGACTACTTCCGGCAGAGCCGCGAGAAGTTCATCGGCTGTACGCTGGAGGAGCTGGCCAGCGGGCGCGCGGAGCGGATCGAGGCGGCGCGCGCGGGCCTGGAGTCGGTCCGGCTCACGCTCAAGGGCGGCGCGCCGTTCCTCTCGGGGGCACACCCCGGCTACGCGGATTACATCGTCGCGGGCTTCCTGCTCTGGATCGCGCTGGTCGCCACCGCCCCGCTCCTCCAGAGCGACGATCCGTTGCTCGCGTGGCTCGCCCGCGTCCAGGACCTCCACGGCGGCGTCGGCCGGGCGGTCCCGCTGAGCGCCATGGTGGCCTGAGCGGCCGGATCGCTCAGGGGCTCCGCCGCGCCGCGAGCGCGTAGACGAGCGGCAGGCGGCGCCCGAACTTCCGCATGCGGAACTGCCCCGGCGGCGCCTCGTCCATGTCCGGGAAGATGTCGTAAGGCGACCAGTCGACCTCCCGGAGCCGCTCCAGCGTGAGGCCCGCCCCGAGGAGCGCCGTCACCACCGTCCCGATCCCGTGGTTGAAGCTCACCTCCTTGAGCTTCACGGGCGCGTCGCGGTCGGCGTACGTGCCAGTCTCCTCGGTCACGATCGGCTCCCCGCGCCCGTCGTACGCGTACACGACGCGCTCGAACGCGTTATCGAAGGTCCAGACCACGGGGTGGAACTCGACGAGGTGCAGCACGCCCCCGGGCTTCAGGCACGCTGCGGCCGCGCGCGCCCAGCGATCCATGTCGGGGAGCCACCCGAGCACTCCATACGAGGTGAACACGATATCGAACGTCTCGCCGCCGAGCGCCGCGGGCGCGTCATAGACGTTGGCCTCGACGAAGCGCGCGTCCAGCGAGAGCTCCTCGGCGAGCGCGCGCGCGGCCTTGACCGCCTCGTCGGACAGGTCGAGCCCGGTGACGCGCGCGCCCCTCCGCGCCCACGAGAGCGTGTCTTGGCCGAAGTGGCACTGGAGGTGAAGGAGCGACTTGCCGCGGACGTCGCCGACCTGCTCGAGCTCGATCGGCTTGAGGGAGGTCGCGCCGGCGCGGAAGGAGGCCAGATCGTAGAACTTGGAGGCCAGGTGCACGCCGGTGCGCGCGTTCCAGGCGGCGCGGTTCAGCTCGAACCAGTCGGTCTCGGTCATGGACGACTCCTATCAGTAACCCAGGTTCGGCGACAGCCACCGTTCCATTTCCTCCACCGTCATCCCCTTGCGCTTCGCGTAGTCCTCGACCTGGTCCTTGCCGACGCGCCCCACCATGAAATACCGCGCCTCCGGGTGCCCCAGGTAGATGCCGCTCACGCTCGCCGCCGGCATCATCGCGTACGTTTCGGTCAGCTCGATGCCGACCTCGGGGGCGTCGAGCAGCGCGAACAGCTTGCGCTTCTCCGTGTGATCCGGGCACGCCGGATACCCGAACGCCGGCCGGATCCCGCGGTATTTCTCCGCGATCAGCTCCTCGTTCGTCAGCGCCTCTCCCGCGCCGTACCCCCAGTCCCTCCGCGCCCGCGCGTGCAAGAGCTCCGCGAACGCCTCCGCGAGCCGGTCCGCGAGCGCCTTCGCGATGATCGCGCTGTAGTCGTCCTTGTCCTTCTCGTACGCGCGGACGACCTCATCGAGCCCGAGCCCCGCCGTCACCGCGAACGCCCCGACGTGATCGGCGAGCCCGCTCTCCCTCGGCGCCACGAAGTCGGCGAGCGACAGGTACGGCTTCTCCCCGCCCGTGGCCTTCTCGCCGTCCTCCTCGGCGCCGCCGGGGCCCGCGGCCTTCACCTGCTGCTGCCGCAGCATGTTGAACCGGAAGAGCTCCCGCTGCCGCGCCTCGTCCTGGTAGAGCACGATGTCCCGCTGCTCCCCGCTCGCCGGCCAGAACCCGTAGACGCCCCGCGCCTTGAGCAGCTGCCCATCGATGATCCGCTGCAGCACCTTCTGCGCGTGCTCGAACAGATCGCGCGCCGCCTCGCCGTACTGCGGGTGCTCCAGGATCTGCGGGAACGGCCCCCTGAGCTCCCAGGCCGTGAAGAAGAACGTCCAGTCGATGTACTTCGCGATCTCGCCGAGCGGCACGTCGTCGACCACGCGCCGCCCCGTGAACGACGGCGCCGCGATGTCCTCGGGCCGCCACGTGATCTTGAGCCGCCCCTCGTCCGCGGCGGCGAGCGTGACGAGCGGCTTCGCCCGCTTCCTCGCGAACAGCTCGCGCAGCTTGGCCTGCTCCGCCCGGTTCTGCGCGTCGAGGGCCGGCCGGTTCGCCTCGTCGAGCAGGCCCGACACCACGCCCACGGCCCGCGACGCGTCCAGCACGTGCACCACGGTCCCGCCGTACTCCGGCGCGATCTTCACCGCCGTGTGCTGCCGGCTCGTCGTCGCCCCGCCGATGAGCAGCGGCAGCCGGATGCCCCGCCGCTCCATCTCGCGCGCCACGCTGACCATCTCGTCGAGCGAGGGCGTGATCAGGCCGCTCAGCCCGATCATGTCCGCCTTCTGCTCGAGCGCCGTCTCCAGGATCCGGTCCTGCGGCACCATCACCCCGAGGTCGATCACCTCGTAGTTGTTGCACCCGAGCACCACGCCCACGATGTTCTTGCCGATGTCGTGCACGTCGCCCTTCACGGTCGCCATCACGACCTTGCCCTGCGACGACGCGCCGCCCGACGCCGCCTTCTCGGCCTCCATGAACGGCATGAGGTAGGCCACCGCCCGCTTCATCACGCGGGCGCTCTTCACCACCTGCGGCAGGAACATCTTGCCGGCGCCGAACAGGTCGCCGACGACCTTCATCCCGTCCATCAGCGGCCCCTCGATGATCAAGAGCGGCCGCTCGTACTTCTTCCGCGCCTCCTCCACGTCGGCCTCGATGAAGTCGACGACGCCCCTCACGAGCGCGTGGGACAGCCGCTGCTCGACCGTCCCCTCCCGCCACGCCAGATCGAGCTCCCTCTTCTTCCCCTTGCCCTTCACCTGCTCCGCGAACTCGACGAGCCGCTCGGTCGCGTCGGGCCGCCGGTTGAAGATGACGTCCTCCACCCGCTCGAGCAGATCCTTCGGGATCTCCTCGTACACCGCGAGCTGCCCCGCGTTGACGATGCCCATGTCCATGCCGGCCCGGATCGCGTGGTACAGGAAGGCCGAGTGCATCGCCTCGCGGACGACGTTGTTCCCGCGGAACGAGAACGACAGGTTCGACACCCCGCCGCTCACGCGCGCCCCCGGGCAGGCCGCCTTGATGATCCGCGTCGCCTCGATGAAGTTCTTGGCGAAGTCGTTGTGCTCCTCGATGCCCGTCGCGATCGCGAGGATGTTCGGGTCGAAGATGATGTCCTGCGGGTCGAAGCCGGCCTCCTCGGTGAGCAGCTTGTACGCGCGCTGGCAGATCGAGACCTTCCGCTCCACCGTCTCGGCCTGGCCGGTCTCGTCGAAGGCCATCACCACGACGCCCGCGCCGTAGCGCCGGATCGTGCGCGCCTTCATGAGGAAGTCCTCCGGCCCCTCCTTGAGGCTGATCGAGTTGACGATCCCCTTGCCCTGGATGCACTTGAGCCCCGCCTCGATGACCGACCACTTCGAGCTGTCGACCATGATCGGGATGCGGGCGATCTCCGGCTCGGTGGCGATGAGGTTCAGGAACGTGGTCATCGCCTGCTCGGAGTCGAGCATGCCCTCGTCCATGTTCACGTCGAGGATGTTCGCCCCGCCGCGCACCTGATCGAGCGCCACCTCCAGCGCGGTCGTGAAGTCCCCCTTCTTGATGAGCTCCATGAACCGGGCCGAGCCCGTCACGTTGGTCCGCTCGCCGATCATCAGGAAGTTCGTGTCGGGCCGGATGACGAGCGTCTCGAGCCCGCTGAAGCGCCCGAAGCCGTCGTGCTCCGCGGGCAGGCGCCGCGGCGCGCGCTCCGCGATCGCCTTTGCGATCGCGCGGATGTGGTCCGGCGTCGTCCCGCAGCAGCCGCCGACGATGTTCACGAGCCCGCTGTCCGCGAACTCCGCGAGCAGCCGCGAGGTCGTCTCCGGGAGCTCGTCGTACTCGCCGAACGCGTTGGGGAGCCCCGCGTTCGGGTAGCAGCTCACCCGGACCCGGGCGAGCTTCGCCAGGTCCACGAGGAACGGCCGCATGTCGCTCGCGCCGAGGGCGCAGTTGAGGCCCACGCTGAGCGGCCTCGCGTGCTCCACGCTCGTCCAGAACGCGTCGATCGTCTGCCCGGCCAGCGTCCTGCCGCTCCGGTCGGTGATCGTGACGCTGAGCATGATCGGCAGGCGCCGCCCCTTCTCCGCGAACACCTCCTCCATCGCGACGATGCACGCCTTCATGTTCAGCGTGTCGAGGAACGTCTCGGCGAGCAGCAGGTCCGCCCCGCCGTCGACGAGTCCGCGCACCTGCTCGGCGAACGCCCGCCGCAGCTCGTCGAAGCTGACCGAGCGGAACGACGGATCGTTCACGCTCGGCGAGATCGACAGCGTCTTCGGCGTCGGCCCCATCGAGCCGGCGACGAAGCGCGGCCTCTCGGGCGTGCGCGCCGTCCACGCGTCGGCCGCCTTCCGCGCGATCTGCGCGGCCGTGAGGTTGATCTCGTACGCGAGCGACTCCAGCCGGTAGTCGGCCTGGGCGATCGAGGTGCCGGTGAAGGTGTTCGTCTCGATGATGTCGGCGCCGGCCTCGAGGTACGCGCCGTGGATCTCGGCGATGACGTCCGGCCGCGTCAACACGAGCAGATCGCTGTTGCCCTTGAGGTCGATCTCGTGGTCGCGGAAGCGCTCGCCGCGGTAGTCGGCCTCGCCCAGGCGGTAGCGCTGGATCATCGTGCCCATCGCCCCGTCGAGGCAGAGGATCCGGGTGTCGAGGAGCGCTTCGAGGCGCGCGGGGCGTTCCCTTCCGTTCATGATTCTGCTCTTCTCCTGGGCTTCTTCGGCGCGGGTGCGGCCGGGCGGCGGGCGTGGATCGAGATCGCTTCGAAGTGCGGCGGGCGCTTCTCGCGCGAGGTCACGTCGCAGGCGTCCACGACGAGGCCCTCGGCCTCGAGCATTGCCCGGAGCTCGCGCGGATCGAAGCCGAAACGGACGTGGCTGTACGTGGCGGCCGCGACCTCGTGCCGGTGGGTCTTCAATGTCACCCCGGCGAGCGCGCCGCCCGGCCGCAGCACCCGCGCCGCCTCCGCGATCGCGCGGGCGGGCGAGCGGGCGAACGTCAGGCAGTTCATCAGCATCACCTGGTCGAACGACGCCTCCTCGAACGGCAGCTCGTGCATGTCGCCGCGCGCGAAGCGCACGTTGTCGAGGTGGCCGAGGCGCCCCCGGGCCGCCTCGAGCACGGTCTCGCTCGCGTCGAGGCAGGTCATCGTGCGGCACCGCGGCGCCACGAGCTCGGCCAGCGCGCCGTCCCCGGAGGCGACGTCGAGCACGTCGCCGAGCGACAGGAGCCCGAGCAGCCCGCGCAGCGACGCCTCCCACGTTCGTCCCGGCGAGTAGTGCCGCTCCATGCGCCCGGCCACCGAGTCGGCCCAGCTCGCCCCGCCGGCGCGCGCCCGCACGACCTCGCGCACGCGCTCGCGGTCCTGCTCGATCAGCGGGTCCTCCGTGGTCTGCTCGAGCAGCGCCCAGACCCGCCGGGCCTCCTCGGGCATCGCGCCGCGGTTCAGCGCGTAGAACGACGACGCCCCGTCGCGCCGGTCCTTGACGAGCCCGGCCTCCCGCAGCTTGCCGAGGTGCGTCGAGACGCGCGACTGCGCGAGCTGGGTGACGTCCGTGATCTCCGCGACGGTGAGCTCCTCGCGGCCGAGCAGCGCCAGCAGGCGCACCCGGGTCGGGTCGCCGAGCAACCGGAGGAGCTCGGTGGTGGCGCTGAGGTCCGGCAAGCGATATCTACCAATCCGGATGAACGGATGGTACCCTGGCGGACCAGGCCGCCGGCGTCAAGCGGCGCCTGCTGCCCGGCGAGGCCAGCGGCCCTCGGGGGGGACGCCTCGCCGAGGTGGCCGGGCCGCACCCTCGAGCGGACGGACGGTCCGGGCGTTTCCGTACCCCGCGGGGGTGGAGGCACTGGCGGACATCGCTGAAGGTGCGTATCCTTGCCGAGCCCTGGGCACCCTACGCCAGGGCGTGGTCGGCCGGGCTCACCGCGCGGCTCGTCCCTCCCGCGAGCGAACACTCGGGGCTGGACCAGTCGACCCGGTCGGACCAAGGATGCAGAGGAGAACCCAAGATGATCACGATCACGAACAAGGCAGCCGAGAAGGTGATGGAGATTGCGTCGGCGGAGTCGTTGCTGGGGCAGGGGCTGCGCCTTCGGGTCGTGGGCGGCGGGTGCGCGGGCTTTTCCTACGATCTGTACTTCGAGGACAAGCCGACCGAGTTCGACGAGGAGTTCGAGGACAAGGGCATCAAGCTCTACGTCGACCCGCTCAGCTACCAGTACCTCGACGGCACCGAGATCGACTACGTCGAGGGCCTCCACGGCTCCGGCTTCAAGTTCAGCAACCCGTCGGTGAAGAGCACCTGCGGTTGCGGCTCCTCCTTCTCTGTCTGATTCGACGTTAGAACCCGTTCTTCTCGATTTCCCCCCTGCGCCTGGCTCCTCCGGCCAGGCGCGCCCCGCTCCTCGCCACCTCGCCGGAGCGGTCGACGTGGGATGCACACCGCCGGTCTGAGCGTGACCGCCCGGGGCATCGGCCACCGTCCGGCTCTCCAGCCTTCACCCCCCTCTCTCTGCTCGCGCGGGCGAGCCTGACCCCTCGTGCGCCGCGGCTTCGCGCCACGGTGCACAAGCTGCCCGCCCGGGGCGGCATACCAACTGCATCGCAGCCTTGGTGGGCTGCTCCCTTCGGAATCTCGAACCAACCGCTGCGGCGGCAAGTGGCGCCGCAGCGATCAACGCGATCGGGGTCCGGCATCTGCCGGGCTCGGCCGCAGGAGTCGAGGCACGGCCTTTGCTGTCCTCATCAATTGAAACGGGGTCATCTGACCCCGAAGGAAACCCTGTGCAAACGTCCCGAGATCAAGCCAGCGCGGTATCGCGCTACATCACGCATGTGCGGCAGATCCCGGAGCTGTCGCGCGAGGAAGAGGTCGAGCTCGCTCGACGGTGGCGGGAACAGAGCGACGAGCAGGCTGCGGCCGCGCTCGCGCTCGCCAACCTGAGGCACGTTGTCTCGATCGCGATCAGCTATCGGCGGTACGGGATCCCGCTCGCCGATCTCATCGCCGAGGGGAACTTCGGGATCGTCCATGCGATCCGCAAGTACGACCCCGACCGTGGAAATCGCTTCGTGACCTACGCGGCCTACTGGATCCGGGCGTACATCCTGAACCACGTCATCCACTCCTGGAGCCTGGTCGGCGTGGGCTCGGGCCCGCTCCGCTCGAAGATGTTCTTCCGGCTGCGGCGGGAGCGGGCGCGCATCGCGGGCCTCGTGGGCGAGGGTGAGGAGGGCGATCGGCTGCTGGCCGAGAAGTTCGGCGCGCCCGCGGAGAAGGTGCTGGAGATGGCCCACCGGCTGGAGGCCCGGGACGTCTCGCTCGACACCAAGGTGTTCGAGGACGGCGCCCGGTCGCTGGTGGACACGCTGCCGGCCGACGATCAGGACCAGGAGGAGCGCTTCTCCCGGGCCGAGGAGGGGGCGCTGCTCCGAGAGCGGCTCACGCAGGCCGTGGAGAACCTCGACCCGCGCGAGCGGTACATCGTCGAGACGCGGATGATGGCGGACCCGGAGGAGGAGCTGTCGCTCGCGGAGATCGGCCGCCGCCTCGGCGTCTCGCGCGAGCGGGCGCGACAGCTGGAAGCCCGCGCGAAGAAGAAGCTGCGGGACCGCCTGCAGCCGCTCGCGGCGTAGCGCAGCCGCTCGCGGCGTAGCGCGATGCCACAGGTGAGCGCCAGGCGAGCACAAAAGCGCGAAGCCCCGCCGGGGCGGGGCTTCGCGGTCGCAGGGGACGTAAGCCGAGTTCTGTTGCGCGAGGGGTCGCCCCCGTTGCGCCGACGATCATTCCTCTAGGACGCGCGTCGCCGCGCGCCTCCAGCAGCCAACCCGGAGGCATGGGGCGGGCAGCCCTCGCCGCGGCGGCTCTCGCCGTCGCGAACACCTCCCTACGCGGCCTTGCTCCAGGTGGGGTTTGCCGTGCCGCCCTTGTTACCAAGGGCGCGGTGGGCTCTTACCCCGCCGTTTCACCCTTGCCGCGCGGCGCGCCTGCGGAGGCTCGGAGCGCAGCCCGTGCGGGCAGGAGGCTCTTCCCCTTCGCGGAGCGCGCGGCGCGGCGGTCTGTTCTCTGTGGCACTTTCCTCGAGATCACTCTCACCGGGCGTTACCCGGCACCCTGCCCTGTGGAGCTCGGACTTTCCTCCCGCGCCCGGGTTTCCCCGGCCGCCGGCGATCGCCTGCCCCGCTGCGACTCGGCGACCATAATCAAGAGAGGGCCGATCGCCAACACCTCCGCGCCGCGCGGCGCTGCTCAGGCCGGCGGTGCGGCGAGCGCCTGGCGGCCGCCCCGGCGGGGTGTGCGCGCTACGGGCAGGCCTCCGGCGTGGTGCACTCGCACCCCTGGCCTTCCGGCTCGGGCTGCCCGCAGGTGCCCAGCCAGTCGAGCAGCGCTTGCTTCTCCTCCGCGGTCAGCGCGGCGGGGGGGGGCGGCATGCGCCCCGACTCGACCGCGGTCTTCATCTTGTCGGCGCGCACGATGCCGTCGTTGGTGACGACACGTGTGTCCTCGAACGTCAGCAGCGGAAAGACGAACCCGCCCTGCTGTGGCGATGTGTGACAGCTGTGACATTTCGCCTTCAGCACATCGTAGACGCCGCACGGGAGAGACCCTGTGTCCGGTGTTGCCGAGCAATCCTGCGTGTTGCCGTCGTCGGGCGGGGTCGAGCCGGTGTCGGGGCCGCAGGGACCTGTGAGGCAGCCTTCCTCGAGGTCCCCTCCGCAGGCGGCGAGCGACAGGGCAAGGGCGGCGAGAGCGAGAAGTGAACAGGCGCGAAGCACGCGCCCCTTATACATCAGGGCGGCGCGGCACGGGAGCGGCGCCTTGACATCGGAGGCGCGGCTTCCATGCCGCGCCTCCGGGTCGCGATCACATGCAGACCGGGGAAGCCTCGCCGATGTGGCCGCAGTGCGTCTCCGGATCGATCGTGGCCTCCGTGAGGTGATACAGGCGGCAGGCGAGCGTATCGCCCGTGCTGTTCGGGCCCGCGTAGGGCGGGGTGGCGTCGAAGCCGGCGGCCTCGGTGTTACAAGCGTCCGAGTCCGCGTAGACGTCGGGGCAGGCCTCGGGCGCGACCGTGCAGAAGGCATCGGCCGGAGCGCCGCAGACGCCGCCGCCGCCCGGGCCGGCATGGATGCAGTGCGTCGTCGGATCCGCCGCGGCCTCGCCCGCGTGATAGGCGCGGCACGCGAGCGAGTTGCCCGCTTCCTCACCCGCAGCGCCTTCGGGCAGGTCCTCGCAGAAAGCGACGCAGGAGGCCTCGCTTCCGTACTGAGCTTGCACGTCGGTACAGTTGGCCATCACCGCCGCGCAATAGGTCTCACAGCTGGCCGCCGGCTCACCACCACCGCCGCCATCGCCGCCGTTGCCACCGCCCCCATCCGCGCTGCCGCCGTTGCCGCCATTGCCGCCGGTGCCGCTCGTGGTGGTGCCGGTTCCGCCGCTGCCGCCGCCCCCATCGTCGTCATCGCCACAGCCGGGGACCGCGACGAGAGCGCCAATGATCAACCATGTGCTCGCCATGAAAAAGCGTGATGTCTGCATGCGCCGGAGCCTTGTGATGCTCGCTCTCACGGTCAAGCCGCGCACCGCCGCAATGCAGGCTGAGCCCGCTGCTTTGTGGGATGTGCTTGAGCGGAAGTAGGGGTGAGCCAGAGAGCAGGATTCTGGCGCGGCTTCAGGCCGGCGAGCTCATGGGCCTCATCGCGCGAGAGCGGCATCTCGTGGGTTGCCGCCCAGGTTTGCGCGTTCCAGGGAACCGAGCGGAAAGTGGGAATCGGTCAGAGCTCTTGTGTTCGAGGAGACATCGGAGCGGCGAAGAGCCCTTGTCGTGAACGACGGCGGTGTTCGGCCGCAGCGACGCAGTCGTGGTGCGACATCTGTTCTCCACGGCTCGACGGGAGAGGAGGCCGCGCGATCCGTGAGAGGAGACGCTTCCGTGGCGAGAGCGCAGCGCGGCGCGCGAGGGCCCGTACCTACGTGCGGCGGAGCTTCTTCGCCATCTGCGCGCCCAGCTCGGCCGATCGGTTGGAGGCGGCCTCGACCGCGTCGATCAGGGTGCGCCGCAGGCCGCCTGACTCCAGCGTGTGGAGCCCCGCGATGGCGGTGCCGCCGGGGCTCGTCACCATGTCCTTCAGGCGGCCGGGGTGCTCGCCGGTCTCGAGCTGGAGCTTGGCCGCCCCGTACACCGTCTGCGCCGCGAGCAGCAGCGCCGCGTCGCGGCCGAGCCCGACCTTGACGCCGCCGTCGGCGAGCGCCTCGATCATCAACATCACGTACGCGGGCCCGCTGCCGGACAGGCCGGTCACCGCGTCGAGCAGCGTCTCGTCGAGCACGACCACCCGGCCGACGGCCTGGAACATGGCGCGGGCGATCTCGACGTCGTCGCTCGTGGCGTGGCCGCCGGCGGAGATCGCCGTGGCGCCGGCGAGCGCGATGGCGGCGGTGTTCGGCATGCTGCGGATGACGCGCGCGCCCTCCGGCAGGCGGGCCTCGATCGCGTCGATCGGCACGCCCGCCGCGATCGAGATGACGACATCGCCGGAGCCCAGCCCTGCCGCGATCGGGGCGAGGATGCGGTCGACGATCTGCGGCTTCACCGCGATGACGAGGACGTCGGCCCAGCGGCAGAGCGCGTCGTTGTCGTCCGTGGCCTCGATGCCGTAGCGCTCGTGCAGGAACGCCAGGCGATCCCCCTTGACGTCGCTCGCCCGGATCTGCTCGGCGCCCACGGCGCCCCCCTGGAGCAGACCCCGGATGAGCGCCTCCGCCATGTTGCCGCCGCCAAGAAACCCGATCTTGCGCTCTCGCAGCCGCCCCTCGTCGCTCTGCATGCCTCGCCTCCAGGAGCGCGCACCCTAGCAGCCCTTCCCGGCGCGCGACTCAAATCTCGACGGGCGCTGCCGCCCGGGGCGTCCCGGCGCCTGGGACGGGCGCGGCAGGCGGCGGCGAGCCCGGCGCGCGCACGTCGCGCGCACGTCGCCAGAGCGCAGGGAGGCCGCGCGCCGCGTCCGCTGCCCGGTCCATCCACCGCGCCCGCGCGCCGGGAGCGCCCTTGTCAGCGGGCCCGAGGGTCTTATTTGTGCGGCGGAATGAACGCAGTCGGTCCCATGTTCGCCGAACGCAGGACGGGACCCTTCGACTGCCCGACGGAGATTCCATGATTCAAGCGGTTTCCTCTCGCTCCCGCACATCGGCCCTGGCGCTGCTCTCGATCGCCGCGCTGTCGCTCGGCGGGTGCGGCCAGCAGGCTCACGCCACGCCTCCTTCGACCCAGGTCGCCGCCGCCGCCGCGCCCACCACGCCGCCCGTGGCGACCGTGACCCTCCCGCCGGCGCCGGTGCCGGCCACCTTCGACGTCGCCGCGCTCTCCGAGCGGGTCAGGCCGATGGTCGTCAACATCACGACGACGCACGAGTCCCCCGGCCGCGAGGGGCTCGATCCGTTCGACTTCTTCTTCGGACCGCAGGGCGGCGGCCGGCTCGGCCCGCGCGGCCAGCGGCCGCCGCAGACGGCGCTCGGCACCGGCTTCGTCATCGACCCGAACGGCTACGTCGTGACGAACGAGCACGTCGTGCACGACGCCTCCGGCGTCCGCGTGCGGCTCGCCGACGAGCGGGAGTTCGAGGCCGAGGTCGTGGGCCGCGATCCCAAGCTCGACCTCGCGCTCCTCCACCTGAAGGGCGCCTCCGGCCTCCCCGTGGCCCCGCTCGGGTCGAGCGAGCAGCTGCGCGTCGGCGAGCACGTGCTCGCGGTCGGCAACCCGTTCGGGCTCGGCCACACCGTCACGCTCGGCATCGTGAGCGCGAAGGCGCGCGCGATCGGCGCGGGTCCTTACGACGACTTCATCCAGACCGACGCCTCGATCAACCCGGGCAACAGCGGCGGCCCGCTCTTCAACTGGCGCGGCGAGGTCGTCGGCATCAACACCGCCATCCGCGCGGGCGCCAACGGCATCGGCTTCGCGATCCCGGTCGACGCGCTGAAGGACGTGCTCCCGCAGCTCCGCGAGAAGGGGTACGTCGAGCGCGGCAAGCTCGGCCTCCTGTTCCAGCCCGTGACGCGCGATCTCGCGGCCGCGCTCAAGCTGGACGCGCCGAAGGGGGCGCTCGTCGCCGACGTCGAGCCCGGCGGCGCGGCTGCGCGCGCCGGCATCAAGCCGGGCGACGTGATCGTCGCCGTCAACGGCGTCCCGATCCAGCACGCCGAGGAGCTGCGGCGCAACGTGGCGCGCAACACCCCCGGCTCCGAGATCAAGGTGACCTTGCTGCGCGCCGAGAAGCGGCAGGAGGTCGTGGCCAAGCTCGACGCCCTCCAGGACGAGGAGGACGACACGAACCGCCCCCGGCCGGCCCAGGGCACCCGCCCCGAGCGCCAGCAGAGCGCCGAGAAGCTCGGCATCCAGATCTCCGACGCGTCCGGCGGCGGGGTCCGGGTCGACGGGTTCGCGCCGGGGAGCAACGTCGAGGAGCTCCAGGTCGGCGACGTGATCCTCGAGGTCAACGGCGCCCCCGTCAAGGACGCCGCCGGCCTCCGCGCGGCCATCGCCAAGGCCAAGGACGGGTCGGTCGCGCTCTTCAAGGTGCGCCGCGGCAAGGTGATCCAGTTCGCGGCCGTGCCCATCCGCGCGCGCTGATCCCGCCCCTCACGCGGCGCGGCGCGGTGCGGCGCGATCGACGCGCGCCGCGCCGCGCCGGCGCTCTCCCCTTCACCCCACGCCCCGCCGCCGCTCCGCGGCCTCGTCGCGCTCCGCCGACGCGCGCGTCGACGGCGCGGCCTCGGCGCGCGCCGCCTCTTCGTCGAGCGCGCGCTTCGCCGCCTCGGCCTGCTTCATGCGCTCCTCGAGCACGCCGAGGCCGAGGTAGCGGAACATCAAGGCGCCTCCCACGAACATGCAGAGGAACAGGGTGAGGAAGCGCCAGAGCACGAGGTACGGCAGCTCGTACACGCCCTGGACCCACGGCGACATGAGCCTGTCCGAGCTGAGCTCGGCGATGCCGCTCGCGCCGGGGGTCGGGCTCAGGTAGAGCGCGAAGTTGAGCAGCGCCTGGATGAGCACGACCTGCACGATCGGCGGGCCCACCGCGACGAACGTCGCGGGGGAGGTCGGAATGCCGAGCCCGAGCAGGACGAAGTAGGCGACGGCGAACCGCGAGCAGAAGAAGCCGAACGTGAGCAGCTGCGCGGCGGCGTAGGCGCGCTTGCCGCGGCGCGCGTAGATGCGGACCCCGCCGTGGAACTCGTCCACGCTCCGCAGCAGGCGCCCGGTCGTCGCGCCGGGCGCGGCGAGCGCGGCGTCGGCGCGGGCCTTTAGCCCGGGCACGCGCCGGGCGGCCCGCAGGCCGGCGCGCAGCGCCACCCCGAGCGGCCGCGACAGCGCGCGGACGAGCGCCTTGAGCAGCGGCGGATACGCCGCCGCGACGGCCAGCGCGACGGCCAGCGCGCCGAACAGGCCGAAGCTGACGTAGAGCAGCCAGTCGAGCTCGCTGCCCCCCTGCGCGACGAGCATCCCGCTCCGTTGCAGGGCGAAGATGACCACGGCCGTGACGAGGAAGAACGAGACCGTACACGACACGGTGAGCAGCTCCGCCGTGGCCGCGTCGGTGAGCCGCATGCCGCCGTGCGTGAGCACGGCGACCTGCGACAGCGCCGCCCCCGCCTGGGCGGGGGTGACGCCGGCGCAGAACATCAGCACGAACTCCGAGAGCACCGCGCTGCGCAGGCGGAGCTCGGGCCAGAGCACGCGCCCGAGGACCCAGATCCTGAGTCCTCCGAACACGCCTTCCTGCAGCGCCAGCACGGCGGCGACGAGCAGCCAGACCGGCCGCACGTGCGCGAGCCCGGCGGTGAGGCTCGCCTGCTGGCTCTCGACCCCGCTGTAGATCACGTACGCGAACGACGCGAGTGTCAGCGTGATGATGATCTGGATGCCTCGGATCAGGGTCGCGCGGTTCATACGCGGCCGCGCCGTCGGGGGATCTGCATGGGCATGGCCTATACCTCGTCCGCGGCGTTCGCGACGGCGAGGTCAGCGGCCGTCCGGCCACGGTGGCTCCCCTGGCGATCGCGACGGTCGCTCCATCCGCTGCGCTCTCGCCAGCGCGGCGCACGTGTGTCCCGGGTGCGAAGCCAGCTTCGCGGCATCGCTCCGTCCTCCGGGGTGCCGCGCTCCACGCCGTTCGCCGCCGGGGCGCAGCGGGCCTGTCATGGGCCGCTGCGCCTTTCGAGCCTGAGGCCGATCGATGTCTATTGCGTCGGCGGGGAGGGCTCGCAATGCTGCGCGCCTCATGGCGGCACGCAAGATCGCTATCAGTACGGGAGGCGGCGACGCGCCCGGGCTCAACGCCGTGATCCGCGCGGCCACGCTCGGCGCGATCGAGCGCGGCTGGGAGGTCTGGGGGATCCGGCAGGGGTACCGCGGGTTGCTCGACGGCTCGCCGGACGGGCTCATCCGGCTCGACCGCGACCGCGTTCGGGGGATCGCGCACCTCGGAGGGACCATCCTGGGGACCGCAAACCGCGGCGATCCGTTCCACTATCCGACGCCGGGCGAACACGGGCTCGTGCCGCGCGACCGGTCGGAGGATCTCGTGCGGCGGTTCCGCGCGGAGGGGTTCGACGCGCTGATCGCCGTCGGCGGCGACGGCTCGATGCGCATCGCGCACCAGCTCCTGCAGCGCGGGCTGCCCCTGGTCGTCGGCGTGCCGAAGACGATCGACAACGACGTCTGCTGCACGGACCTCACGTTCGGCTTCGACACGGCCGTGTCCATCGCGACCGAGGCGCTCGATCGGCTCCACTCCACGACCGAGGCGCACGAGCGGATCATGGTCGTGGAGGTGATGGGGCGGCACGCGGGCTGGATCGCCCTGCACGCCGGGATGGCCGGGGGAGCCGACGCCATCCTGATGCCGGAGATCCCGTTCCGGTACGAGCCGATCGCCGAGAAGATCCACCTCCGGGAGTCGCGCGGGCGTCGCTTCTCCATCGTGGTGGCGGCGGAGGGGGCGTACTCGGAAGGCGGAGAGCTGACCATCAAGGACGCGGGCGACTCCTTCCGCCGCACCGCGGTGCTCGGGGGCGTGGCCGAGCGCGTCGCGAAGGAGCTCGCGGCCCGCACCGGCAAGGAGGCGCGCTCGATGGTGCTCGGCCACCTCCAGCGGGGCGGCTGGCCCACGACCGCCGATCGCCTGCTCGCGCTCCGTTTCGGCGCGGCCGCGGCCCGCTTCCTCGCGGAGGATTGTAAGAGCGGCATGGTCGCGCTCCGGGCGAACCGGATCGAGCTGGTCCCCCTCGAAGAGGTCGCCGGCAAGACGAAGACGGTGCCGCTCGACTCGGATGCCGTCGTCACGGCCCGCGAGATGGGCCTGTGCTTCGGCGACGAGCCGCCCGGCCGCTTCACCGAGCACCGACCTGCGCGCCCGTGAGGCGGCCCTCGCCGCGCGCTCCTCCGCGGCGAAGGCGGTCCGGGCTCCTCCACCGTGCGCGATCCACGTCAGGCCACGCTGGGTCACCGCGCGCCTGCCGGCCGGACGGCCTGATCGGCGTGGTCAGCCTCGTGTTTGACACTCGTCGAAGGGGGCCGATATCTTGGGTTCCCCTCCGAACCCGCGCACACCCCGGAACATGACGAAAGTCCTCGTATTTGAGAGCGATCCGGCGTTCGCCGGGGAGCTCCGCACGGAATTGGGTCGCCTGGGCTGCACCGTTCAGGTCGTCGACGACGGCAACGTCGGCCTGCAGGCCGCGCTCGCAGACCGGCCCGACCTCATCCTGCTGTCGATCGAGCTGCCGCGCATGAACGGCTTCTCGGTCTGCAACAAGCTGAAGAAGGACGCGCAGCTCAAGGATGTCCCGCTCGTCATCATGTCGAGCGAGTCGAGCGAGGAGACCTTCGAGCAGCACCGGAAGCTGAGGACGCGCGCGGAGGACTACATCCACAAGCCGATCGCGTTCGGCGAGCTCCTCGAGCACATCCGCAACTACGTCCCGCTCGACGCCGCGGACGGCGAGGTCGATCCGATCATGATCGACGAGGCCGAGGTGCTCGACGCCGACATCGACGAGGACTCCGGCGATCCCACGATCATCACGGCGGCCGTGGGCTCGAACGGCGCGTCCGCGAGCGCCCCGCCGCCCGCTCGCCCCCCGTCGGTCGCCCCGCCGGATCCGCGCGTCCGTCCGTCGAGCCCGCCGCGGCCTGCGTCGGTCGCCCCGCCGGATCCGCGCGTCCGCGCGTCGAGCCCGCCGCGGCCCTCGCAGGGCGCCTCGATGAGGTCGGAGTCCGGCAGGCAGGACGAGGACATCGAGGAGTTCATCGGCGGCGCGTTCACCCGGCTGATCCGCGACGAGGAGGAAGAGCGGACCGAGACCCGGAGCTCGGTCGCGCCCTCGGTCCGGACGCCGACCTCGACGCGGACGCCGACCGCGACGCTGGCGCCGACCTCGACGCGGGCGCCGGTGTCCGCGCCCTTGCCCGGCTCGGTGCCCCCGCCCGTGAGCTCGCCGATCGCCGCATACCGCGCGCCGGTCTCCGAGCGCGGGCGCCTGACCCCGGCGCCGCCCCCGCCTCGCTCCGACGTGGACTCGGGGGAGATCGACCGCCTGCGCGCCGAGCTGGACAGGTCCAAGGACGAGATCGTCCGCCTCACCAAGGAGGTGTCCGCCGCGCGCGCGACCTCGCTCCGCCTCGAGGGCGAGCTCGCCGCGGGGAGCGAGGCCAGCCAGGAGGCGGCCCGCCTGCGGCGCGAGCTCGACGAGCTCAGGGCGAAGCAGGCCGCGGGCGCCCCCAGCGCCAAGCCCGGCGCGGTCTCGAGCCGCGAGTTCCTCGACCTGCGCGAGGCGCTGAACAAGAAGGACAAGGAGATCCTCGCGCTGCGCGACCAGATGTCGCGCAAGGACAAGGAGCTCCTGGAGCTCCGCGACCAGTCGCTGTCGTTCGAGCGGGAGAAGGCCGATCAGGTCGACAGGATCCTGGAGCTCGAGCGCGCGAGCGAGGATCTCGGCGGGCAGGTCGCGTCGCTGCGCGCGGACAAGGAGCTCGCCGCGAAGCGCGCCGACGACTTCAGGGCGCGCGCCGAGAAGCTGCAGGCGCAGGTCGCCGCGCGAGACGCCGAGCTCTCGGCGGCCCGGCAGGCGCTGATGGGCGCGGAGGCGGCGCACACGGAGGCGCTGCGCGCCGCGGCGGAGGAGAGCGCGCAGGCGATCGCCGCCGTCGAGGCCTCGGCCCGGCGCGAGGCCGAGGAGAGCGCGCAGGCGGAGCGGGAGCGCTTCGAGCAGGCGCTCGCGGCGCAGCGGGCGGAGAGCGATCGGCTGAGCGCCGAGCACGCCGCGCGGGCGGAGCAGCAGGCCGCCGAGCACCGCGCGGCCACCGAGCGGCTCACGAGCGAGCACGCCGCGGCCCTCGACGGGCTGAGGGCGGAGCACGCGGCCACGGCGGACGGGCTGAGGGCGGAGCACGCCGCGGCGATGGACGGGCTGCGCGCCGAGCACGCCGCCCTCGCGGACGGGCTGAGGGCGGAGCACGCCGCCGCGATGGATGGGGTGAGGGCGGAGTACGCCGCGGCGATCGACCGGCTGAGCGCGCAGCACGCCGCGGCGGCCGAGGCGTCGCGCAGCGAGCACGAGGCGGCGCTGGAGGCGCTCCGGCGCGAGCACGCGAGCGACGCGGAGCGGCGCGAGCGGGAGCACGCCGCCGCGATGGACGGGCTGAGGACGGAGCACGCCGGCGCGGTCGAGCGGCTCCACGAGGAGCACGCGGCCGCGCTGCAGGGGGTGCGCGCCGAGCAGGTCGCCGCGCTCGAGCGGCGGGAGGCCGAGCACGCCGCGGCCGTCGAGGAGCTCCGGCGCGCGCACGCGGCGACCGTCGAGGCGCTGCGCGGCGAGCACGCGACCGCCATCGAGGAGCTCCGGCGCGCGCACGCGGACGAGGTGGACCGCCGCGACCGCGAGCACGCGGCCGAGCTGCTCCGCCTCCGGACCGAGCACGCGCGCGCGAGCGAGCGGCAGGGGGAGGAGCACGCGCGCGCGAGCGAGCGGCAGGCGGGGGAGCACGCGCGGGCGCTCGCGGCGCAGGCGGAGGAGCACGCGCGGGCGCTCGCGACCGCGGGCGAGGAGGCTGCGGCGCGGCTCGCGGCGCGGGAGCGCGAGCTGCTCGACGAGCGAGAGCAGGCCGCGCGCGCCGCCGAGCAGGCGCACGCAGAGCGGGTGGCCGAGATCGAGGCGCGCGCCGCGGATCGGCAGGCGCAGGCCGAGGCGGCGCACGCGCAGGCGCTCGCCGGCCTGCGCGAGGCGCACCAGGCCGAGCTCGCCGAGCGGGAGGCGGCCTGGGCGGCGGCCAGGCGCGAGCTCGACGAGATCGCCCGCGGCCTCTCGACCGAGCTCGGTCAGTCGCGCAATCTGGTCGCGTCCCTCGAGGCCCGCGCGGCGGAGCTCGAGCAGCAGCTCGAGCAGCGCGCGGGCGAGCTCGCCGCGTCCGGTGCGGAGCGCGACCGCCTGCTGGGCGAGCTCGACGAGCGGGCCCGCGCGCTCGACGCGCTCCAGGGCCGCCTCACCGAGGCCGAGCGGCGGGAGAGCGAACTCGCCGCGCAGCTCTCGCACCGGACCGAGGAGCGCGACACCTGGCACACGCAGAGCGAGAAGCTCACCGAGGAGCTCGCGACGGAGCGCGCCCGGCTGGAGAAGGCCCGCTCGAAGTGGGGCGAGGATCGGGTCTCGCTCGAGCGCGCGCGCCAGGCGCTCGCGTCGGCGCTGTCGCAGATCGAGCAGGCCGAGGCGCGGCCGCTCGACTGAGCCGGCGCTGGCTGGACGGCGCTCCGGTCGGGCCGAGGGGCGATCAGCGCGAGAGCGCTGCCGCCCCGAAGGCGTCCGGCAGGAGCGCTGCCAGCGAGGTGGTCCGCGCCGGCACGTCCCCGCTCCCGGCCGCGATGAGGCGGATCGGAAGATCGCGGGCGAACTCGGCGAGCGTCTGCCGGCACATCCCGCACGGGCTGCCGAGCAGGGGCCCGATCGTGGCGACGGTGAGGGCGATCGGATCGCGCTCGCCGGCCGCGACCATCTGCGCGATGGCCGATCGCTCCGCGCAGAGGGTGAGCCCGTAGGACGCGTTCTCGACGTTGCACCCGGCGAACACGCGGCCGGAGCGCACGAGGATCGCCGCGCCGACGGCGTAGGCCGAGTAGGGCGCGTGCGCCCGCTCGCGGACGGCGAGCGCCGCCCGGTCGAGCGCCGCCCAGTCGATCTCCTGCGCCGCGCCGGTGACGGCCGGCGGGGCCGGCGCCTCGCCGGACCCCTGCGCCGCGCCGCTCACGACGCGCTCCCGGCCGCGGCGCCTTCGCCCGCGCGGCGCACCCACGCCGAGAGCAGCGCCGAGAACCGCGCGCGCGACGTCCTGGCGGTCTCCTCGACCTCCGCGTGATCGAGCTCCCGCTGGGTCAGCCCTGCGGCGAGGTTCGTGATGCAGGAGACGGCGGCGGCCGGGACGCCCATGTGCCTCAGCGCGATGATCTCCGGGACCGTGCTCATTCCGACCGCATCCGCCCCGAGCGTGCGCAGCATCCGGATCTCGGCGGGCGTCTCGTAGGTCGGTCCGAGCAGCGCGGCGTAGACGCCCTCGCGCAGGGTGACGCCCGTGTCGTTCGCGGCCGCCCGCGCGAGCTCGAGCAACCGCGGGTCGTGCGCGTAGGTCATGTCGGGGAAGCGCTTGCCGAGCGCCTCGTCGTTGGGGCCGACGAGCGGGTTCACGCCCATCAGGTTCAGGTGGTCCGTGATCAGCATGAGGTCGCCGGCGGCGAAGTTGTGGTGGATGCCGCCGGCCGCGTTGGTCAGGAGCACGGCGCGGCAGCCGAGCCGCGCTAGCACGCGCACGCCGAAGACGGCCTTTGCCAGCGGGTGCCCCTCGTAGAGGTGCGCGCGCCCTTGCAAGCAGGCGACCTGCACGTCCCCGATGCGGCCGGCGCACAACATCCCGGCGTGCCCCGCGACGGCGGGCCGGGGCATCCCGGGGATGTCCGCGTAGGGCAGCTTCACGAGGTCGGCGAGCTCGTCCGCCCAGCCCCCGAGCCCGGACCCCAGCACCACGCCGACGCTCGGTCGCGCCGGGATGTGATGGCGAATGACACGGGCGGCTTCGTCGAGCTCGGGCAGCGTGGTCACCGCGACAAGCTACCCCAGGGCGACGCGAAGGGTAAACGTCGCAGATGCACAGCGGCGCGGCCCGTGTTAGGGTCGCGGCCCTTTCGGGGCAAGTGACGACGATGGGCACCAAGATCGAAGATTTCTTGAAGGATAAGAAGATCGACCCCCGCCGCATCATCGCGGCGTCGGTGAAGATCGAGCGGCTTCAGCCGGAGGATCGGGCGATCCGCCTGACCAAGCGGCTGGCGCGTGGCAGCGAGGATGCTGCGAAGAAGAAGGAGGCCGCCGGCACCAAGAAGCCGCGCAGCGGCCGTCCGGTGACCGACCGCACGTTGAGCGCCGCGCTGCGGGGCAAGCCGATCAGCGGCCCCGCGAAGACGCGCGTCCTGCGCGCCGTCAACCGGATCCTGGAGCAGAAGAAGCAGGAGCAGGTGACGCTGTCCGCGCTTTTCGAGCTGCCCAAGAAGGGTGGCGCCGCGGCCGAGGGGGCCGAGGCCGCAGGGTAGGGCCGTCCGGGGACGGCCCGGACGTCTTCCAGACCTTCCGCACGCCCGGCCTGAGGGCGCGTTGTCCTCAGGACGACGCCCCCTCAGGCCGGGCCGCCTCTCCAAGCCCTCCTGGACCGAGCCGGTCGCGCTACAGGCGATCCCGGCGGCGGGAGTTCAGCTCGAGCAGATCGGCAGCGACGAGGGCCACGGTCAGCGACACGGCGATGAGAATCATGCGCTGAAGGTCGCGCCGATACGGCTCGAGGACCAAGTTTTGTGCGTCTCCGGACGCGATCGCCGGGCAAATTGGCTCGTCGCGACGGCGACGATGCGCGCGCCGCGCTGAATGATCTGGCCGGACGTCGCACCGAAGGCGTCTGTGGGTACCGTGGCGGTCGAGACGGACGCAGTCTGGGCGCACCTCTCGCGGTCGTTCGTCTTCCTGGGCTGGGGCGCGCCGGACCACCTTGGCGACGACCTGCTCGTCCGGGGGGCAGAGGATGCTCGCGTGCACCTGGGGCGACGGGGGGACGCGGGGCGCGCAGGCGACGATCGCGACGATCCCTTCCGTCGCCCCGCGCTGGTCGTGTCGCCATCGAGCCCCATGACGCCCGAGCGGGCGGCTAGGCTGGCGCCCGTGACCGAGCCCGACGATGTGGGCGCGTTGATCCGCCGCTTCCAGAGCGGCGATCCGGCCGCCTTCGCAGAGATCTTCCGCAGGTACCGGCGCGACGTCGCGCGGCTCGTCTTCAGGATGCTCGGACCGACCGCCGACACCGAGGACGTCATCCAGGAAGTGTTCATCCAGGTGCATCGGAGCCTGGGCGAGTTCAAGGGACAGTCGAAATTTACGACATGGCTTCACCGGGTGACGGTGAACGCCGTGCTGATGGTCCGGCGCGCGGCGCGCAGCCGTCCCGTGTTCACCGGCGAGCCGAGCGCCGAGCTCGAGGTCGACGGCGGCATGCTCCCGGACGAGGACGCCGCGCGCGCGCGCCGGATCGACGCCTTCCGGAGGGTGATCGCGCGCCTGCCCGAGAAGAAGCGGATCGTGTACGTCCTGCACGAGCTCGAGGGGATCGCGCCGGCCGAGATCGCGGAGATCGTCGGCGCGCCGGTGCTGACGGTCCGGACGCGGTTGTTCTACGCGCGGCGCGAGATCGAGGAGATGATGCGCGGCGAGCCTGCGCTCGCCCAGCTCGCCGCCGAGCTGGCGCAGGGCGGCGACGACAAGGCGGACGGCGCGGCCGGCCCGCGCGCGACGCGCGAGCAGGTGTCGGTGGGGGGCGCTGCGGAGGGGTTTTCCGCGGCGGATCAGGCAGCAGTGGACGCGGAGGACATGTGAGCGGCGCAAAGCAGTACGATCGGGCTCGCGAGCACATGGAGCGGCTGCTCCGCGCCGAGCAAACACCGGAGCCCTGCTGGGACTCCATCGAGCGCGAGCTGTTCGCGCGGATCGAGCGCGAGGGCCCCGCTCCCGTGCATCGCGCGGCGCCGCGCGATGCACGGGGACGGCGCGCCTCGCTCGGGCGCGTGCTGCTGGTCGCGGCGGCCGCGGTTGCCCTGGCGCTCGCCCTGGTGCTCGTGGTGCGGCGCCCCGCCGCGCCCGTCCAGACGGCCTCGACGGCGCCGCGCGCCCGCGATCTCGCGGAGATGCCCGCGGCCTCCGGGAGCGCCGGCGCGCGCGGAGATCTGGACCATCGCGCCCTCCGGCCCGGCGACTCCGTCGAGGCGGCGGCGTCCGAGGTCTCCTTCGTAGACGTCGGCGCCCTGCGCTGGACGCTCCTGCCCGGGAGCCGCGCCGTCGTGCGCGCCGTCGGCGGCGCGGGGCGCGGCCACGTGCTCGCGCTCGAGCGCGGCTCGCTGCGCGCCGAGGTCGTCCCGCGCGCGCCCGAGGAGAGGCCTGTCGACGTGTTCGCCGTGGAGGTGGGCGGCACGCGCGTCTCGGTGCGCGGCACCCTGTTCACCGTCACGCGCCTGGACGATCACGTCGAGGTCGACGTGGAGCATGGCACGGTCGCGGTCGGCCCTGCCGCGCCCCGCGGCGGCGCCGTGGAGCACCTCCTCGTCGGCCCGTCGCGCGGCTCGTTCTCGCTCGACGGGGACCGCGCAGCCCGCCGTCTCCCGGGCCCCCCGCCGCCGGAGAGCGCCACCACCGCCGCCGCGGCTCCGCCGCCCCCTTCGCCCCGCGCGGCCGCCGAGGTGTCCGAGGTGCGTCCGCCGAGCGAAGGCCCCGCGCAGCCGGCGATCGTCGACGCCGCCGTGGAGCCTGCTGCGCCCGCCCCCGTCGCGGCCTCGGAGCCGTCGCCGCCGTTGCCCGCCGAGCCGGCGCCCGCCCCTGAGGCGCCTGCCCCGCAGCCGCCGGCGTCGCCCCTCCCGCCCGCGCTCACGCCGGCCTCCGTGCAGGCTTCGCTCTCGAGCTGTTTCGCGCGCGAGACCGCCGGCGGCTCCTCCTCGGTCCGCCGGTCGGTCGTCTCGACGCTGCGCGTCTCCGTGCGCGCCGACGGCAGCGTCGCCGGCCTGCGCTTCAACCCGCCCCTCCGGCCTGCGCTGCAGGCCTGCGCCGAGGGGCTCTACCGCGGGCGCTTCGCGGGCGGCCCGCAGCAGATCGACATCCCGCTGACCATCGAGGACTGAGCGCGACCGCCGCCGCGCGGCGATCCCCGCCGTCAGAGCTCGCTGAGGAGCTGCGTGAGCGCGTAGGTCTCCCGCGCGCCCATCACCCCGAACTGCACCCCCATCCCCTCGGGTGTGGTCCATCGCACGATCGACGGGATCACGGCGGGCTGCTTCAGGCCCTCCAGGGACAGGAAGACCTCCACGCTGGCGCCGAAGGGGGCCGGGGTGGTCGTCTCGATGAACATCCCTCCCAGGCTGATGTCGCGGCATCTCGCATCGATGCGGGGCCCCTCGCCGAGCCGGAACGCGATCGAGATCTCGATGGGCTTGCGCGGGTGCTTGCGGTGATCTCGCACGGTCGTCCTTGGCGTAGTGCGCGGCGTGGGAGCGCCGCGCGCCGGGTTATTCTGGGGAGCGGAGGAGACGATCAATGTCGCGAGCCGAGAGCGTCGCTGTCAAGCGCGGGAAGCCGCGCTCGGCCTGGTCCACCCGCGACGCTCCGGGAGCGCACCGCGGATGGAAGAGGCACTTCGAAGGCTGGGAGCCGGGGCTCGTGGCCGTCTTCATCGCGGCCTCCGCGGCGATCCTGGCGGTGCCGCGCCCGGTCGAGCCCGCCGACCTGCCGCTGCCGCTCGCGGACGCGCGCGCCCTCGCGCGCACGAGGGACGCGGACGCCGCGCGCGCCCGCGAGGCCGAGCGGGTCGGGCTCGACGCCGAGGTGCGCGAGCTCGGCTCGGCGTTCCGCGCGTTCGGGGTCGTGGACGCCGACGCAGACCACACCGAGGCCGAGCTCCTCACAGCGCGCAAGCGCGTGCTCGAGGCGGTGGGACCGGCGCTCGGTCAAGGAGACGAAGCGGTGCTCCGGCTGCGGGCTTACCAGCTGAGCTCGTTCCTTCGCGAGGTGCGCCGCTTCGAGGCGACCGGCGAAGAGACCGACGAGCTCCGCGAGCTCGGAGGCAACTTCGTCGGGTTGCTCCGCCGGAACGTGTGGCTGGAGGAGGGCAAGGCGAAGCGGCGCGGCGGCGGCGCGGCGCGCCGCGTCTCCATGGATGCCACGGTCCTCGGCGTGCTCTTCAAGAAGCGCTGGAGCGCCGTCGTCGGCATCCAGCGAGCCCCCTTTGGCCCAGCGCTCGACGAGGAGCGGGCGCTGTTCAGCTTCCTGCTCTCGCACCCGCGTGGCGTCGGCGCCGGCGCAAAGGGCTTCGCGGCTCCCGGCGAGGTGACCGCGTCGCCCCTCGATGAAGGGCCGGTGGGCGCGCCGGGGCCGCGCTCGCGGGCGGCGGCGTTCCGCGAGGCGGAGGCGCGGCGCGCCGAGGAGCAGTATCGCCTCAAGAAGATCGACGAGCTCGCCGCGCTCGACCCTGCTTACCCGAAGCACCTCGCCCGCGGCGTCTCCCTGTACCGGCTGGGGAAGTTCGTGCAGTCGGCCGAGGCGTTCCGCAGCCATCTGGACGAGCACCCCGACGGCGCGCACGCGCTGCGGGCGCAGAACTACCTGCGCGCGGCGCTCGGTCGCGCGCGCGACGAACAGCTCTAGAGCGACAAACGGGTTGAACCCGTCTGAAACGAGCAGATTTTCGAACCGCCAAGGCGCCAAGGACGCCAAGAAGGAGAAGAAAATATCTTGGCGCCCTTGGCGCCTTGGCGGTTCATCTCTCGTTCCTCAACGTGATCGGTGTTCTAGGCTGACTGTTGCGCGGCGCCGCTACGGGCCGCGGCGGAGGCCGCCTGGGCGATGGGGGCGGCCGCTGATGCCCTTGGCAGGGTTGCCTTGCCCGCCGCGCCCCCGGCGGGTCTCCATCTCGTTCGTGATGGCATGCACGGCGGACGGCTGGAGGAACCGGCGCGCGGCCGGGAACACCTCCTGCTCCTCGCAGGCGATGTGGCGCTGGTACTCCGCGCGCAAGCGGTCGACCAGCTGAGGGACCTCCTCGGCCGCGCCGGCGCCGCCGTCTCGCTCGATCGCGGCGCGCAGCTCGTCGAGCGCGCGCTGGTGCGCCTTGTGCTCCTTCCGGAGCCGATCGAGGGTCGGCGCGAGCGACTCCAGCACCGCCAGCCTCGGGAACAGCGAGCGCTCCTCGTCCTCCTGATGCCGGATCATCGAACGCTCGAAGTACGCGATGACGCCGGAGAGCCCCTCGAGCGCGGCGGCGCGCCCGCGCGGATCGCCGAGCCCGCGCGCGGCGCGCTCGATGTCGTTCAGGTTCTCTTCCAGGCTCCGGTGCGCGGCGGCGAGCTTCTCGAGCGGATCGTTCCGGTCATCGGGCATTCCGCGATGATTGAGCAAGAGCGCTCGCCGTTGGGAACTTTTTTGATCGGGGCGCGTCGCCTGCGCCCCGCATGCCCCATGGAGGTGCGCGCACCCTGCACCCCTACATCCCGCCACCCCGGCCAGCGCCGGGCCGGCACACGCGGCGACGTCACACCGTCAGGGCAGCTTCACGTTGGGGGGGCAGCGGGGGGCGCAGCTCGGTGGTCAGCATCTCGCGCGCGAGGTGCACCTCGAGCAGATCGACCACAGGGCTCTTCGACACCGTCCGGAGCCGCTCGTCCGCGCCGGGATCGCCGGCCACCTTCCGCGCCATCGCGGTGTAAAATTGCGCTTCCACCCGCTGCGCCACGCTCTGGGCGAGCTTGACGAGGTCCGCGTCGCTGATCCTGCCGTTCGCCCAGGCGGCGAGCTTCCCCGTCCACGACGCGCGGTTCGTGGCCGTCTCGAGCGCACGTCCGGCGGTGCCGTCGGTCGCGACGCCCAGCGACCGCTCCAGCAGCAAGACCCAGAGCCCGCCGTACACGAGGTCGTCCTCGTCCACGTTCGCCTCGAGGGCGCGCTTCAGCGCCCGCCGCGCCGCGGGGAGGTCGCGCCGGACGAGCGCGCGCCCGACCGCGTCGAGCATCGTCGCCCCGAGCTGCGGCGGCTCGGCCGTCACCAGGGCGAACGCCCGCTCGTAGGCCTGGCCCGCGCCCTTCGTGTCGCCGTAGCCGTCGAGGATCCGCGCGAGCATCCGCTCGACGCGCGCCTTCGCGCCGGGATCCCGGGCGCGCTGGCGCGCGTCGAGCGCGGCCGCCAGCGCCGCGTCGAGCGACTCCTTGGCCCGGTCCGGCGTGCCCGCGTCGCGGTGGAGCTCGAAGGCGAGCAGGTGCGCCTGGATGATCTCGAGCGGCACGGAGCGCGCGTCCGGCGCGCCCAGCGCCCGCCGCACGTCCTCGAGCGCGGCCTGGGGCTCACCCGCCTGCCGCTCGGCCATCGCGAGCACCGTGAGGCCGTTGACCGTCGGCTCGGCCGCGGTCGCCGCGCGCAGCAGCGGCAGCGCGGCCGCGAGGTTGCCCGCGCGCAGCTCGAGCGACGCCATGAGCGCGCGGACGCGCGCTCCGGACGGGTCGACGCCGCCGCCGCCGCGCGCCGCCCGATCGGCGAGCACGAGCAGCGGCCCCGCGGCGTTGTAGGTGCGCCGGGCAGCGTCGAAATCGTCGGTCGACGCCTCCTCCGCGAGCGCGCTCAGCACGAGCCCGAGCGCGGCCCCGAGCGCGTCCGGGCTCGGCCGATCCCCGAGCGCGCCGCCGACCACGAGCGGCGTCGCCTCGGACATGCCGAAGCGGATCATCACCTGGGAGAGCAACGTGGCGCTGTCCTGGCTCAGCGGATCGCGGCGGTAGGCCTCGAGCGCCGTGCCCCAGAGCGCCCCGTCCAGCAGGTCCTGGGAGATCCCGGTCTCGGCGTCGCGCTCCTGCGCCTCGTGGTGGGCGAAGGCCGCGGCGAGCGCCTGCCACGACGCGGCGTCGTCGGCGGCCGCGGCCGCCTTGACCCGCTCGTAGAGGCCGGGCGGGACGACGCGGCGCGCGCTCGTGCGGTCGATCTGCTCGATCGCGCCCTTCGCGTCCCCGTAACGAAGGAACAGCGCGGCCATGCTCGCGCCGCCCGACTCGAGCGCGCGCGCCGCCTCGACCGCCTCGTCGCGCTCCGGCCGATTGCCCCCTTGCCGGAACTCGATGTTGAACTCGATCGCCCGATCGATCCAGGCCGCGGTCGCGGCGGCGGCGCGCTGGATCGACTCGGGGCGGCTGTCGATCAGGGCGCGCGAGACCGACGCGCGCTGCTCCATGCCGAGCTGCTCGAGCGGCCCGCCGGTGCGCGTGTCCTTCATCCATCGGTCGAGCGCGGCGAGGTGCTCGTCGATCTCGGCGCGCGCCCGGCTGCCGCTCGGCAGCGTGACGGCGCGGAGCTCCATCAGCGCCCGCACCCGCCCCTCGTCCCCGCGGGGGCTCAGCCGCTCGATCGCGCCGGCGAGGGCGCGCTCGCCCACGGCGTCGACCATCTCGGCGCGGCCCTCGCCGGGCCGGACGAGGTAGAGCGCGCCGAGCACGCTCGCGAGGCCCCGGTCGGGCTGACCCGCGTTGAAGCGCGCCGCGGCGTGCGCGAGCTGCCTGCGGATCACGCCGACGAGCAGCCCTGTGCGCTGCGCGCCCGGCGTCCCTTCGCGCACGATCGTGTAGAGGCTCGCGGAGAAGTCCGCGTCGCGGACGTCGACCGGCGCGACCCGGCCCTCGGCGGCGCCGGGAGGCCCCTTCGCCCCCGGCGAGCCGGAGGCCCCGCAGGCGACGGGGGACAGCGCGAGCGCGAGCGCGGCGAGGCCCCGAGCGAGACGGCGCCGGGGGGGCAAGGTCGGCAGCGACATTGCGGGGCAGTGTACACGGGCGACGCGCGCGTGCATCCCCGGCGACCGCGGCGCGGCGCTACCGCGAGCCCTCACCGACCCGCCTGCCGAGCAGCTTTGACGCGAGCGTCTCGCCGAGCTCGCTCATCATCAGCTGCTCGACCACCGACTCCGTCGCGGCCCGCTCCGCCTCGCTCGCGTACTGGAACTCGATGCCCATCCCCGGCGGAGACTCGTCCGTCGCCTCCGAGGGCATCACGATCCACTTCACCCGCCCTCGCAGGCGGAGGGGCTCGGCGAGGCCGCGGATCGAGAGGGCGAACACGAACTCGGTGCCGATCGCGAGCGGGCGATCTGTGCGGATGAACGTCCCGCCCTTCGAGATGTTGCGCGTGTAATCGGCGAAGAACGTGTTGAGTCGTTTGTACTCCACGCTCAGCTCGATCGCGGCGCGCCGGGCTGAGCGGCGGTCATTCTCCGTCACCGCTCCACCCTATCACGGCAGGCGCAACCCAGAGTAAAGTCGCCGGCCATGGCGGTTCGTGACGCGCTCGCGGCCGGGCGGCGCCGGATCGGCGCGCTCAAGGACGAGGTCCTCGTCGCTGGAAGGGCGGTGACGCAGAGCGGGCTGCTCGCCGCGCTGCGTTGGCCAGGGCTCAAGGTCGCCGCGCGCGAGCTCGCGCGCGGCAAGGCGAACCCGTCGCTGCTGTTCCGGTTCTACGCCGAGAACAGCCCGCACCGGAGCGCGGTCATCGACCCGCGGAGCCTCGCGCCTGGCGCGGCGGAGGGGCCGGCCGAGGACCGGGTCTATTCCTACGTCGAGCTGAACGAGCGCATCGACCGGCTGGGCCTCGCGCTCGACCGGCGCGGCGTCGGCCCGGGCGTGACCGCGCTCGTCGCGCTCAAGAACCGACCGGAGTTCGTGACCAGCCAGGTCGCGATCGCCCGCGTCGGCGGGTCCGCCGTGACGGCGTCGTGGCGGTCGACCCCCGCGGAGCTCGCCTACCTCGCCGGCCACTCCGGGGCGCGGCTGCTCCTGTTCGACGCCGACGTCGCGGACATGATCCGCGAGGCCGCGCCGCGGCTCGAGGGGATCGCGCGCGAGGACATGATCGCGGTCGGCGGGCGCGTCCCGGGCTTCGCGCACCTCGACGAGCTCGTCGAAGCGCGCGGCGCCGCCCCGGACCGGAGCGATCGCGCCGCGGTCGTGATGTACACGTCCGGCACCACCGGGAAGCCGAAGGGCGCGGTGCGCCGCTTCGGCGGCGGCATCGTCATGTCGGCCCTCGGGGCGATCGGCGCGACCCCGATGCGCGTGGGCGACGTGCACCTCGCCGTCTGCCCGCTCTACCACCTCACGGCGTTCGGCTTCGTCAACATGTCGTTCATGCTCGGCGCGACGGTCGTGATCCTCCCCGAGTTCCGGCCCGAGCTCTTCCTCGAGGCGATCCAGCGCTACCGCGTGACCACCACGGCGGTCGTCCCGACGATGCTCCACCGCGTGCTCGAGCTCGGCGAGGCGCGCCTCCGGGCGTACGACACGTCGTCGCTCACCGCGATCTTCACGGGCGGCGCGCCGCTGCCGCCGGCGCTCGCGGCCGAGGTGACGCGGGTGTTCGGCGACAGGCTCTACAACTTCTACGGCGCGACCGAGACCGGCATCGTCACGATCGCGGGGCCCGAGGATCTGCGCGCGTCGCCGGGCACCATCGGGCGCCCGGTCGCCGGCAGCGAGCTGCTGCTCGTGGGCGAGGACGGGAGGCCGTGCGCGGACGGCGAGGTGGGCGAGCTGTACGTGCGGAGCCCGCTGCTCGTCTCCGGCTACCACCGGGATCCGGACGCCACGCGCGCGTCCATGCTGGGCGGCTACTTCTCGGTCGGCGACCTCGCGCGCCGCGACGCGCGCGGCTGCTACCACGTCGAGGGCCGCAAGCGGGACCTGATCATCTCGGGCGGCGTGAACGTGTACCCCGCGGAGGTGGAGGCCGTCCTCCACGATCACCCGGCGGTCGCCGAGGCCGCCGTGGTGGGCGTGCCCGATCCGGCCTGGGGCGAGCGCGCGCGCGCGTTCATCGCCCTGCGCCCCGGCAGGGCCGCGAGCGAGGACGAGCTCCGGGCGCACTGCCGCGCGCAGCTCGCGGGGCCGAAGGTCCCGCGCGAGTTCGTCTTCATCGACGCCCTGCCGCGCAACCCGACGGGCAAGGTGATGAAGCGCGACCTCGCTGGAGTCGAGGGGATACAGGCCGGAGCCGAGGGGAAGCAGGAGTAAGGACGCGAGCAAGACCACGAGCGACGCGCCCCCGTAGCCGCTGTCCCGGGGGCGCGATCGATGCTATTTCGCACCTCGTGCGCGATCCGTACGAAGTACTGGGCGTCGAGCGTTCCTCCACGCAGGACGAGATCAAGAGCGCTTTCCGGCGGCTCGCCGCGCAGCACCACCCCGACAAGAACCCGGGCGATCAGGGGGCGCACGTCCGCTTCAAGGAGCTGAACGCCGCGTACCAGATCCTGAGCGATCCGCAGAAGCGCGCGGCGTTCGATCGGTTCGGCCCCGCCGCCGTCGGCGCCGCCGCGGGCTCGGGGGTCCAGGGCGTCCCGTTCGACATGCACGACCTCAACCTCGACGCCATCTTCGGCGACCTGCTCGGCGCGCTCGGCATCCGGGTGGGCGACCGCGGGACGCTGCAGAAAGAGGTGCGGATCAGCTTCGAGGAGGCGGCGTTCGGCTGCACGAAGCAGATCACCTACGATCGCGTCGAGCCGTGCAGCGACTGCACCGGATCGGGCTCCGCGCCCGGGGCGGCGACCGAGCGCTGCGCCGCGTGCGGCGGCCGCGGCCGCGTCCGCATGCAGCAGGGGATGCTCCCGATCGCGATCGAGCGCCCCTGCGGGCGGTGCCGCGGCACGGGCCGGATCGTGACCGACCCGTGCAGGACGTGCCGCGGCGCCGGCCTCGCCGCGAAGCAGAGGACCATCGAGGTGACCATCCCCGCGGGCGTGGAGAACGGCGCGACGCGGCTCGTGGAGCGCGGCGGCAACGCCGCCCGCCCCGATCGCGGTCCGGGAGACCTCGAGCTGACCATCCGCGTCGCGCCGCACGAGCTCTTCCGCCGCGTCGGCGACGACGTCGTCTGCGCCGTGCCGATCTCGTTCGCGCGCGCGGCGCTCGGCGGCGAGCTCGAGATCCCGACCCTCGACGGCAAGGGCCGGCTGCGGATCCCGCCGGGCACGCAGCCGGGCTCGGTGCTCCGGATCAAGGGCAAGGGCATACCGCGCCGCGTCGTCGGCGGGCGCGGCGACCAGCTGGTCGAGGTGAGCGTCGAGGTGCCGACGCAGCTCACCGCGGCCCAGAAAGAGCTCATCTCCCAGCTGGCGAAGGAGCTCGGCGAGAACGTGCAGCCGCAGCAAGCCTCCTTCATGGACAAGCTGAAGGGCCTGTTTGGTTGACGTGCTGCGCGCCGTCGAGTGATCCTCGGCGGTGCAAAGCGCGTCGAGGCACGAGCCCTGCCTCGATGCCCGGGCCGAGATGGCGATGGGAGCATCGGACATGGAGAAGCCGAAGTTCATCGACGTCCTGAGCGACTCCACCGGCGAGACGGCGGAGAAGACGGTGCGCGCCGCGCTGCTGCAGTACCCGCAGGCGGGCGTACAGATCCGCCTGCACACGCGGGTGCGCACGCCGGAGGTCGCGCGGCCGGTGCTCGAGCGCGCGGCGCGGGAGGGCGCGCTCGTGGTGTTCACCGTGGTGAGCCCCGAGCTGCGCGAGTTCGTGCACGCCACCACGGCCGAGCTGAACATCGAGGCGATCGACCTGATCGGCTCGCTCATCGTCCGGCTCGGCACGTTCCTCGACCGGGAGCCGATCAACCTGCCGAGCGCGATGCTCCCGCTCACCGAGGAGTATTTCCGGCGCATCGAGGCGGTCGAGTTCGCGGTCAAGAGCGACGACGGCAAGGAGCCGCGGAACTTCAGGAAGGCGGACATCGTCCTCGTCGGCGTCTCGCGGACGTCGAAGACGCCGCTGTCGACGCTGCTCGCGCAGCGCGGCCTCAAGGTCGCGAACCTCCCGCTCGTGCTCGGCGTCCCGCCGCCGATCGAGCTGATCGAGGCGCCGCAGGACAGGGTCATCGGCCTGACCATCGGGCTCGACCAGCTCTGCGAGATCCGCCAGGCCCGCCTGCGTCAGCTCGGGATGCCCGCCGAGACCAACTACGCGATGCGCGAGCACGTCCGGCAGGAGCTGGAGTACGCGAGCCGGCTCTTCTCCGCGCACCCGGAGTGGCCGGTGGTCGACGTCACCGGGCGCGCCATCGAGGAGACCGCGGTGATCATCCTCGACCACCTGAAGGAGCGGGACGAGCGCGCGAGGGCTGCGCACGCGACGCTGCTCTGACCCCTCGCGCGCCGCGCGCGTTCGGCGGGCCGCGCGGGCCGCGCGGTCAGCTGACGATCTTGAGGGCGCGGCCCACGAGGACCTCGTTGTGGCTGCCGGTCCGGTAGCCGCCGAGGTCGAGCGTCACGTACCGGAAGCCGTGCCGCTTGCCGGCGGCCACGATCTCGGCGCGCACGGCCGGCTCGGCGGCGCGCGGGAGCTCGCCCGCGTCGAGCTCGATGCGCGCGAGCTCGTCGTGGTACCGGACGCGGACCTGGCGGAACCCCAGGCCGCGCAGCGCGGCCTCGAAGCCGCCGATCTGGGCGAGCCGCTCGCGCGTGACGCTGGTCCCGTAGGGGATGCGGCTGGAGAGGCAGGCGGCGGCCGGCTTGTCCCAGATGGGCAGGCCGACCCGCGCGGCGCCGGCGCGCACGTCGGCCTTGCTGAAGCCGAGCTCGACGAGCGGGCTCAGGACACCCGCCTCCCGCGCGGCCTCCAGGCCGGGCCGGTAGTCGCCGAGGTCGTCCGTGTTGGTGCCGTTCAGGATCGCCGCGAGCGACCACTCGGCCTGCTTCCGGACCGCGATCCGGTAGAGCTCGCTCTTGCAGTGGAAGCAGCGGTCGGGGTTGTTCGCGACGTAGCGCGGGTCCTCGATCTCGGAGGACTCGACCAGCCGGTGGTCGGCGCCGATCAGGCGGGCGATGGCCACGGCCTCTTCTTTCTCGGCCGGCGCGAGGCTCGGGGAGACCGCGGTCATCCCGACGGCCCGCGAGCCGAGCTCCTGGTGGGCGACCGCGAGGACGAAGGCGCTGTCGACCCCCCCGGAGTAGCAGACGAGGACGGAACCGAGCTCCCGGAGGCGGGCGCGCAGCCCGGCGAGCTTGGGATCGACAGCAGGACCCTCGGGCGTGAGCGACGGCGCGGACATGGCGACGCTTCTTTACCACACGCCGGCCGGCACGCCGGCGGACACGCCGGCCGGCGCGCCGGCGGCGTGCTCCGCCGGGCGGTTCCGGCGCGCTGCCGCCAGGTTACTTGCGGTTCGAGCGCCGGTTCTGACACGCTAAAGGGCGAGATGGATCCGAAGAGGAAGCAGGCAGGGCGCGCCGTCATGCCGTTCGCGGTGGCGGCGGCGATCGCCGCCGCGCAGGCCGGCCAGGGGTGCGGGGACAACCGGCTGCCGCCGCGGGACCTGCCGCGCGCGGAGGAGCAGCGCGCGCTCCCGCGCTGGTACCCGGAGAAGCCGTGGTCGGAGAAGGGCGGGGAGAGCCAGGTGTTCATCGAAGGCAAGATCGTCTTCGACGCGAACAAGGCGGTGATCCGGCCGGGAAGCGAGAAGACGCTGGAGACGCTGCTCCAGTTCCTCAAGGAGCACCCCGAGGTCACGCGGCTGCGGATCGAGGGGCACACCGACGCGCGGGCGAGCGAGGAGCACAACCAGGCGCTGAGCGCGAAGCGCGCGCTGGCGGTCGCCGACTGGCTCGTCGATCACGACGTGGAGAGCGTCCGGCTCATCGCGGTCGGCTTCGGCGAGTCGCGCCCGCTCGGGCCGAACGAGATCGCGGCGGGGCGCAGCGAGAACCGCCGGGTCGAGTTCCACGTGGCCGAGGTGAACGGGCGCCCCTTCCTGGGCAAGGACCCGTACGCGGGCGGCCTCGCGCTGGAGGTGCTGAGCCGGGAGGAGCGCAAGCTGCGCGAGGAGCAGGCCGCGAGGCGGCCGGCGCCCCCGCCCCGCAAGGCGTTCGTGGCGACGGGCGACGAGATCAAGCCGGTCGAGATCAAGCCGCCGGTCGAGGTGGCGCCGCAGGGCCAGCCGACCACGCCGGCCGCGCCGGCCAAGGAGGGCGCGCCGGCCAAGGAGGGCGCGCCGGCGGGCGGGGGCTGAGCGGCCTCACGGCGCGAGGTGCCGCGCGCGGGGCGCCCGCGTCCGGTACCGCTCCAGCAGCGCCAGCGAGGCGCCGAGCGACGCGCCGTACGGGAGCACGTTGCCCTTCGGCGTGGCGTACTCGAGGTAGAGGTTGTCGTCCGTGGACACGATCGGCCCGCCGTCCTCGGCCGCGTCGGCGATGAGCCGGTCGAGATCCTCGCCGGACGCCACGAGATCGCCGAGCAGATCCGCGAGCGGGGCGCCGGCGAGCGTCGCCTGGAGCGCCGGGCGCGCCTCGAGCGCGGCGAGGCGCGCCGCCGAGGCGACGAGCGGCTCGGCGCTCGCGACCAGGATGCCCTGCGCGCCGCCCACGAACAGCGCGACGTGCGGGAAGGCGCTGCGCATCGTCCGCACCACGACCGCGAGCTCGCGCCGCCGGATGTGGTGCAGCTGCACCCATTGCTGGAGGACGCCGCCCGGGGTGAGCCGCGACCGGGTGAGCTCGTAGAACTCGCGGCTGTAGAGGCTCGCGGCGCCGGCGAACCAGACGCTGGTGAGCTCGATCGCGATGAGGTCGTAGCGGTCCTGGGCGACGAGCAGCTCGTTCCTGCCGTCGTTGAGCGAGAGCCGCACGCGGGGGTCGTCGAGGGCGCCGAGGCTCGGGCCCGCGAAGAAGCGCCGCGAGGCCTCGACGATCGCGGGGGAGATCTCGGCGACGTCGATGCGCTCGAAGGGGTAGGCCGCGAGGGTGCCGGTCGTCGTGCCCGTGCCGAGCCCGATGACGAGCGCGGCGCGCGGGTCGCGGACGAAGAGCGAAGGGAAGTGCGCGAACCGGCGCTGCGCCGTCATCTCGGGGCCGTCGTCGCCCTGGAATTTGCCGTTCGTGTACATGGTGGTGACGCCGGCGCGGTGGGCGACCGTGGTGACGCCGCCGTGGACGTCCTCGCGCACGAAGTCGATGCGCTCGGGCCGCGGCCCCATGGCGAAGTAGACGTTCGCGCCGCTCGTGAGGCGGGCCATGTCCCAGCGGGGCGCGAGCACGGCGAGGGCGGCCGCGGCCGCGGCCATGGCGAGGGCGCGCGGGAGATCCGGGCCGGTGCGCGCGGCGGCGAGGACGGCGATCAGGGCGAAGGCCAGCGCGATGGCGACGAGGGCGCGCTCCGAGCCGAGCGCGGGCAGGATGAGGTAGCCGGTGACGACGGATCCGGCGATCGTGCCCAGGGTGTTCGCGGCGGTCAGCCTGCCGACGCGCGCGGCGACGTCCGCGTGCACGGCGGCGCGCGCGAGCAGCAGGGGGAAGGTGACGCCCATGCACAACGTGGGCAGCGCGAGGATCGCGAGCGCGGCGAGGGCGCGGCAGACCTCCCGGCCGGCCCACCCGTGGACGTGTTTGCCGGCGAAGGCGAAGATCCACGGGAGCTGGTCCCAGAGCGGGATGGTGGCGGCGAGCGAGAGGGCCGCGGCGACGAGGCCACGCCAGAGGGCGCCCTCGCCGTGGCGGCGCGCGAAGGCGGGCGAGCGCGCGGCGCCGGCGGCGAGGCACACGAGAAAGACGGCGAGCATCAGCCCGAAGGCGTAGGCGCTGTTGCCGATGAGGAGCGCGAGCAGGTGCGTCTGGACCACCTCGGCGGCGAAGACGAGGAAGCCCGAGGCGAACGCGAGGGCGAGCAGGAACGGCGGCTCCGCGGGGGCGGTCGCGGTCGGGGTGGTCACGGCGTGGGCGGTCGCGGCGGGGGCGGGATCGCGCGGGGCGCGCTCCTCCGGGGAGCGCGCCGCCGTGGGCTGCGCCGGGGCGTCGGCGGAGAGGTCGGGCGCCGGGCCGCGGAGGCCGGCGGCGACGGCGATCGCGCCGAGGACGAGGTTGGCGACGGCCGCGGACCAGAGGGCTCCGCGGATGCCGAGGTGCGGGAGGACGACGTAGGCGCCCGAGAGGGCGCCGGCCGCGCCGCCCGCCGTGTTGATGGCGTAGAGCGCGGCGAGGCGGCGCGCGGGGTCGTGCTCGGAGGGGGGCGCGCCTCCGGCGGCGGCGCCGGCGCGGAGGATGCGCGAGAGGACCGGGAGCGTGGCGCCCATCGCGACCGTGGGGACGACGACGACGAGGGCGGTCAGCGCGGCGCGGGCGGCGGTGAGCAGCGCGAGCGAGTCGGGCGCGGCGCGGACGACGCCGACGTAGGCCGAGGTCAGGGCCTCGAACAGGAACGGCGAGAGGGCGCAGATGGCGCCGACGATCGCCTCGAGCACGCCGTAGACGACGAGCGGACGGCGGGCGGCCGCGGCGTGGCGGCCGCCGAGGTGCGCGCCGAGCGCGAGGCCGCCCATGAAGGCGGCGAGCACCGTGCTCACCGCGTAGGCGGTGGCGCCGAAGACGTAGGCGAGCAGCTTGGAGAAGGCGACCTCGTAGAGGAGGCCGGTCGCCCCGGAGACGAAGAACAGGGCGGCGACGAGCGGGAAGCGGGAGCGCACGGCGCGCACGCTAGTACAGGCGCGCGCGGAAGCGGCCACGAGCGCGACGGGGCGCCACCTTCAGCCGCCGCGCCGTGGACCTGCCGTGCGGTCGACCTCGTCTGCGCAGAGCCCGCTTACCGCTCCGGGGTCTCCTCCAACGCGATGCCTTCCCACCAGGCGGCGAGATCGATCTCCAGCGCGTCGAACGGCGCGGCGCGCACCCTCTCGTCCCCGCCGTGGATGCCGAGCTCCATCCACCTGCCCTCGACGTGCTGGGCGACGAGGAGCGTCCGGTCGCGCGGGTCGACGTACCAGATGTGCTGGACGCCGATCTTGACGTAGAAACGGCGCTTGATGATCTGATCGTAGCTCGCGGTGCTGGGCGACAGGATCTCGCAGACCCAGTCGGGGACGAGCGTGATCGGGCCCTTGCTGGGGAGCACCGGGAGGCGCTCCCGACGAAAACCCGCGATGTCGGGCGATATCTCCGGCGCGCGCGGAAGCTGGATGCTCGGCTCGGGGAGGATCCACCAGCCGCCGGGGCCGCCGCGACCCCGCTGGAACGGGTTCGTCAGATCGGTCGTGATCAGGCCCTCGACGCTCGCGTGCGGCGCGCGCGGACGCGGGAAGGCGTAGAGCGTGTCGTCGAGGATCTCGCCGCGCCACGTCGGCGGAAGCGCCTCGAGATCGGCGAGCGTGGCCTTGGGGACGAGCCTGGGGGCGATCGACATGGGGCGTGGCGGAGATCGTAGCCGATGGCGGCGGCGGGCGCGAAAGCAACGTCGCTGCGCCGCGCGGCCTCAGCGCCAGCCGAGCCGCTCCAGCCGCTCGCGCGCCCCCTTCACCCCGAAGATCGTCGCCTCTCCCGGCGGCACGACGGGCGCGAGCAACACGGCGGCGAGCACCGCGGCCAGCGCGAGCGGCGCGCGCGCGTCGTCGCCGGCGAGGGGCGGCTCGCGCACCTGCCAGGCCCGCCGCGCGCGCGCGAGCAGCGCGTCGAACCCGGCCCCGCCGATCGCGCGCACCCCCGCCGCGGCCGCCGCCCTCACCGCAGGCGCGCGATCCAGCGGCACCGTCAGCACGAGCACCCGGCTCGGCGCGCCGCCCGCCCTGGCCACGTCGACCTCCACGGCGTCGACCATCGGCGTCGAGCCCGACGGGTACACCTTCTTCTGCACGAGCGTGAGCTCCGCGCCGAAGAAGACGCGCGCCTGGTGCGCCCAGCGGTGCTCGTCGATCCGCGCCTCCGGCTCCGGGGACAGCAGCGACCAGCCGTCGCTCGCCGGCAGCGGCTCTATCCGTCCCACCGCCCACCCGTTGTCATCGAAGTCCATCGGTGTGCCCGTTATCACCGTAATCCGGAATTGGCCTGATCCGAAGCGGCGAAGATGCGCCCCATGCTCTATGATCCCCGTTATCTAGGGTAAAGGTGAGCCCTGCATGCCGAAGTCCGATCAGGGGTCGGGAGAGCAAGGCCGGGAAGCCCTGAGGGCCGCCCTCTTCGTCCACCGTCGAGCGCCCCTGTCGCGGCTGCTCGATCGTCGCGGTCTCGGCGCCTACCGCGGGTATGGAGAGCTGCTCGAGGCGCTCGACCGCCTTGCCGATCGCGGCGCGCGGCTGTCGCTCCTCGGGCGCTCGGTCCGCGGCGAGCCGCTGCTCGCCGTGCACCTCGGCGCGGGCGGCCCGGCCGACGGAGGCGGCCACCGCGAAGCCGAGGGCGTGGGCCAGGCGGCGCTGCCTGCCCACCGTGGAGGGAGCTCCCTGAACGGCGCCGGTCGCTCCGGGATGAACGGTGCGCACGGCGGCGGCGCGCACGGCGGCGGCGCGGACGAGCCGGCGCCGGACCACGGCGCGACCACGTCAGCGGACGAACGGACCGGGCGCGCCGGCGGACCGGAATGGGAGAGGACCGGCGGGGCCTGGCCGCGCGGGCGCGCGCGGACGACGGTCATCCTCTCGGGGATCCACCCGCTCGAGTGGATCGGCGTCGAGACCCACCTCGCGCTGCTCGAGCGCCTCGCCGCGGAGGACCTCGGCGGCCGGTCGATCTTCGCCGTCCCCATCGTGAACCCCGACGGCCTGCTCCGCGTCGAGATGAACCTGCGCGCCGGGCGCCACCGGTACGTGCGCGGCAACGCCCGCGGCGTCGATCTCAACCGGAACTTCGACGCCGGCTGGTACGAGCGCGGCCTCGTGCAGCGCCTCATCGGGCTCGTCGTCTCGCCCGGCAGCCGCCCCGCGAGCGAGCCGGAGGTCGAGGCCCTCGCGCACGCGCTGTCCTCGCGCCGCATCGACCGCGCCCTGTCGCTGCACAGCGCCGGCGGCGCGGTGCTGTACCCGCCCGCGAACCGCCGCTGGCCGGTCGTCGACGCCGCCGAGCACCGCGCCTTCGCCCTGCGCATCGCGCGCGCCGCGGACCGCCGGCCGTACCGCGCCATGTCGTACGTCCGCTTCGCCTGGGGCGTCCGCAAGGCGGGCCTCGAGATCGACTGGCTGCACGAGCGCCACGGGGCGCTGTCGCTGCTCGTGGAGTGCTCGCGCGGCAGGCTCGGCCTGCGCCCGTCGCGCCTCGTCGAGCCGTTCGCGTGGTACAACCCGAGGAAGCTCGCCGACGTCGCGCCGCCGCTCGTCGAGGCCGTCCTGCCCTTCGTGAAGGGCGCGCGCGCCTGAGCGCGCCGATCAGGACTCGACCGGCTCGCCGGCGGGGATCTTCTGCAGGCCGAGGAAGATGCCGCAGGCGGCGAAGGTCGCCGCCATCAGGCCGTACGCCGCGAGCGCCCGGTGCTCGATCAGCCAGCCGGCGCCGATGGGGCCGACGATCTGCGAGATGCTCGCCAGCGACTGGCTCACGCCGAGCGCCGCGCCCTGCTCGTCGCGGCCCACGCTCTTCGTGAGCAGCGTGGTGATGCTCGGCCGCACCACCGCCGCGCCGAAGGCCGCGACCGCCACGAGCAGCAGCAGCGTGGGCAGGTTGTACGCGACGCCGAGCAGGCCGTAGCCGGCCACCATCGCGGCGAAGCCGAGCAGCGCGAGCCGCTCCTCGCCGTACCGCCTCGCCAGCCGGCCGATCAGGCCGCCCTGGATGCTCCCGCCGATGAGGCCGGAGAAGGCGTAGAGGTAGCCCGTCTTCTCGACGTCGAACTCGAAGCGCCGCTCGAGGAAGAGCGCGAGGCCGCCGATGAGCGTCGAGAACGAGAGCGAGAACGCGAAGAACTCGAGCAGCCGGCGGCGCGGGAGCGGCCGGTCGAAGAACCGGCGGAACGCGTTCCCGCGGCCGATCGGCGCCGGCCGGGCGGACGCGGTCGCCGGCGCGCCGGGCGAGGCCGCCGGCGCGCGCGGGTTCGCGGGCAGCACCGCGGCCGTCAGGAGGATCGACGTCAGCGACAGCGCCGCCGCGCCGTAGGCCGGGGACGCATACCCGAACCGGTGCGCGAGGAACCCGGAGATGGCCGGGCCGAGCAGGAACCCTCCGCCGAAGGCGATGCCGATCAGGCCGAAGGCCCTGGTGCGCTCCTCGGGCCGGGTCACGTCGCTGATGTACGCCTGCGCGATCGTCAGGTTGCCGGCCGTGAGACCGTCGATGATCCTCCCGAGGAACAGCACCCAGAGCGCGTTCGCGGAGCCGAGCACCAGGAAGCCGATGAACGTGCCGACCTGGCTCGCGAGCAGCGTCGGCTTGCGCCCCACCCGGTCGGAGATCCGCCCGAGGATCGGCCCGGAGACGAGCTGGCAGACCGCGTAGCTCGCGGCGAGCAGGCCGACGACCAGCGGCGTGGCGCCGAAGTGCTCGGCGTAGAAGGGAAGCAGCGGCAGGACGAGCGTCATGCCGAGGACATCGACGAAGACGGTCAAGAAGATCGGCAGAAGCGGCGAGCGGAGCATGGTGGCCTTCGGTTGCGGCGGGCTGAGGTACGGCGATCGCGGGCAGCCCACGCCGTCGGATGGCCGGATCGGCAAGCAGGGGCCCGGGACGGCGGCATCGTCATGACCCATCTGCGCGGCGATGGGTACCCTGGACCGCTCGCCGGAGGCCCGCCGGCCGGTCCTCGGGGGCGGCGGCGGCCGTCAGGGGCGCGCCGGCAGGGGGCGCGCCGTCAGGGGCGCGCCGTTCAGCGGACGCGGCGGCTGTCAGGGGCGCGTGTTCAGCGGGCGCGCGCGCCGCCGGCGGCGGGGTCGCGGAGCGCGAGCGTCATCTGGATGTCGTCCAGGATGATGCCGTCCACCCGGAACGCGTCCTCGCGGGTGCCCACCGGGACGAAGCCCATCCGCGTGTAGAGCCGCCTGGCGCGCTCGTTGTTGGAGAAGACGCCGAGGTCGAGGTACGCGAGGCCCGCCTTGTCGCGGGCCCAGGCGATCGCCGTCTCGAGCAGGCGCCGGCCGTGCCCCTGCCCGGTGTACGGGGCGAGGATGCCCATCGCGACCACGGCGCGGTGGCCCTCCGCCCGGACGCGGCCGCCCCGCAGCTCGATGTGCCCGATGACACGCGGCCGCAGGTCGCTCGACCGGAGCAGCCAGGCCCGCCCCCAGAGCGGCTCGTCGAGCGCCTTGCTCCAGCGATCGAGCGCGTTCTGCTCGACCTCCTCGGGGATGAGCGACGTCGCGACGGCGAAATGGGGCGCGCCGCGGCGGCCGGACTCGGCCACATGCTCGATGAGGTAGGCCGCGAAGGCCCGCGCGTCCGCGCGCTGCGCTGGAGCGATGGAGGGGAGGTCGGGAGAGAGGTCCATGCCGCGGCGCGCGCCGCGCCGCGAAGCCTAGTGCGGTCAGGGGGCCGGTGCGACCGCGAAAGCGGCGGGGCGCCCGGGCTCCAGGCGCTCGGCCCGGAGGGCGTCCTGCGCAGGGTGCGGTCTGCGCAGGCTCAGGATGCTGGGAGGGGGAACGGGCGAGAGGGGAGCGCCGAGGAGGGAGGGGCCCCGGCGCGGGGCCCCGGCGCAGCGAGGCGCGGATCAGTCGGGGTAGACGCCGAGCTGGTCAGGCAGGGCGAGGCCGAACTGAGCCATCATCTGGAGCATGTAGTCGGGCACCGACTTGTAGCCCTTCAGCTCGTACGCGTAGTGGTTCTTGTAGACGGTGAGCTGCTTGCAGTTCGGGCTATCGTTCTGATCGCACGGCTTCACGGCCTCCAGCTGACCATTGTTCGGGTTCAAGTCCCTGACCGCGGGATCCGGGACGATGATCGCGGTGCCGTCCGGGTGGTGCATGACCATGGCGCGGCCGTACTTGTTGAAGCCGGCGCCGTACTTCGCGGTGTACGCCGGATCCCCCTGGACGACGCTGCCTTCGGCGTACTCCGGATCGAGCAGGTAACCCTTCGCCGTGAGGGAGTTGGCGTACTCGAGCACGCGGGCCGCGATGCCCTTCTGCACCCACTTGCCGCCGGACTCCTCGCAGGCCGCCCTGTCCGCGCCGGCCCCGAAGAGGCACTCCATGCCGTACGTGCGGGCATAGTAGATCTGACCGGACGTCGGATCCTGCCACTCGATGCGCTGCTCGAAGCCCGGGTCCGCGTCGCTGCCGAGGCGGTAGACGCGCATCATGTCCAGCCAGTTCGTCTTGCCGTTCGCGGGGATGTACGCGAGCGTCCAGGCGATCAGGAACTTCTGCACCTCCCAGCCGACCTGGGGATCCACGGCGATGGTCTGCGTGACCTCCTCCGGGTTGAAGTCGCCGCCGAGGTAGTTGTTGCAGAGGTTCTTGCCGTCGGTCGGGAAGCAGACCTTCGGCCCCTCGGTCGGCCACCAGCTCACCCAGCCCATCGGGCGCGCCGGGAACGCCTTCGCGAGCGGGTCGGGATCCGTCGACTGCGCGTCGAGCACCGGCCTGCCGTTCTCGTCGGCCTCGAGGCGAGGCGCGAGGAGCGAGCGATCGCCGGTGAGCGCGTTCGCGATCAGGCGGCGGTAGCCGTCGGGCAGCACGTCGGCCATACCGACCGCGCGGAAGCGGGCGTCGTAGAAGTCGCGGCGGGAGCTGCTGACGAACCGGTCCTCCGACTCGGAGAGCAGGATGGCCGTGTTGATCTTGTCGTAGTAGCTGCCCGCGTTGATCGTGTAGTCGGTGTCGAAGTCGCCGTTCGCCTCCGAGTTCGCGTTCTCGAGCGGGTGGCCGCCGAACCCGATGTCCTTCAGGTAGCCGGTCGAGCCGTTCGGGATCTGGACCAGCACGGGGCTGTTGATCGCGCCGCCGAAGCCGCTGAAGTCGGTCTCGGCGCCGTAGTCGTCGCCGTCCTTGTCCGAGCGCAGGACGCCCCACTCGGACCACGGGTTGGTCGGGACGTAGGACTCGACGTTGCGCAGGTAGTGCGGACCCTCCTCAGGCCGCGAGAGCTGCCTGGCGAAGTGGTCGAAGGCCACGGTCGCGGCGATGACGTTCTCCTGCAGGCTGCCGTCGACGAGCAGCGGCCACAGGGTGTCGTACGACAGGCCCTGGTTCGTCGCGAGATCCTGGTAGATCGTCCCGTAGAACCCGATCCCGCCGGCGATGCCGAGCAGCTTCTCGTTGTAGCGGCTGTACGACCGATCCGCGGCGGCGCGGATGCTGAACGTCGTGCGGCTGCGCCGGAAGTTGTCGAAGATGTGCCTGTTCTCCTGCTGGGTGATCAGGAACATCATCTGCTCGTAGGGGTCGGCGCCGTTGTCGTGGCGGAACACGGACGTGTTGCCCGTGTCGGCCCAGTTGTCGCTCGCGAACGCGTAGGGCACGCGCACGCGGCCCTGGGGGTCGACCGCCGGCCCGCCGCGGAAGCTGAGGAGCGGGGTCTCGCCCTCCTCGGGCTTGCGCAGCTGCTTCCAGCCGACGTAATCGACCGGCTGCTGGCGGCAGCGCTTCGTCTCGCCGCCGACGGTGACGATGCCGCCGTCGGCCACCTGGTGCCACTTGCCGTCGAGCGCCTCGTTCCAGCTCGCGGGCGGCTTCGCCGGGACGTCGTAGCAGTCCCGGATGACGTTGTACTTCGCCTGCAGCTGCGAGTAGTGGAAGTCGGTGACGCTGTCGTCCGCCGGGGTCTCGCCCTTCGAGAACGTGCCGTACTTGATGCCGGCGAGCCCGCCGAAGTTGTCGGTGGCCGCGAGGAGCGCGCCGCCGATCCTGCCGCCGGCCTGGTAGTTGCGGTCGCCGTTGTCGTAGACGCTCACCGTGTCGCCGTAGAAGAAGCGCGCGGCGGCGAAGTCGTAGGCGCCGAGGCCGACCAGGTCCTGCGAGACGTCGCCCGGGTAGTCCATGACCGTGGAGTGCTGGAACATCCAGATCATGTTCTTCTGCTCTTCGTCCGTCAGCCGGTCGAAGTAGCGGGGGCCGACGCACTGATCCGGGTCCTCGCCCGGCTCACCGGCGCACGGCGTCTTGACCTTCCCGTTGTTCGTCCGGAGCTGCCAGTACTGCGGCCGGAAGAAGAGCGAGGCGTAGGTGCTGACGAAGTTGTGCCGGAGGCCGACGGAGTGCCCCATCTCGTGCGCGATGACCGCGTACTGGTAGCGGCGCTGGATGTACTTGAACATCCGCTCGTACCGCCCCTGCCGATCCGCGGCCGTCTCGTTCTCGCCGGCGGGGAACTTCTCGCGGAGCGCCTCCGCGATGCCCGTCATGGCCGAGGCCTCGGGCGCCTCGTGCAGGATGCAGGCGCCGCGCTCGGCGAGCGCGTTGTCGTGCATGCGGCGGAGCTGCGACTGCACCTTCGGGTTGTTCATCGCGAGCGGCGAGGCGGCGGCGGCGAGCGGGCCCTCCACCGGCATGCCGGCGGGGATGCCCGAGCGCTGCAGCATCGCCGGGTTCATGAGCTCCGCCTCGGCGAGGCTGCCCCGGGCCGCCCTCATGCGCGAGGCGACGACCGCCTGCTGCGGGGAGGCGACGTCGGAGCGCACCGCGACGTCGGCGAGCTGGGCCTTCATCGGCTTGAGCAGCGCCTTGAGCTCGGAGGACGCGCCCTGCGCGACGATCTGCTTGTACTGCTCGGGGTCGAGCTTCGTGGCGCTCGCGAGGCGGGAGGTGACCTCCTGCTTCGTCATCGCGGGGGCCTGGCCGCCGCCCGAGATGCGGCTCGCCTGCGCCCAGTCGCGGATGTACTTGCCCTCGGTGATCTCCGAGGTCGGGAGCTCGCCGTTGATGTAGCGGACGAGGTCGAGCAGCTGCTGCGCCGCGCTGTCGGTGACGTGGCTCCAGATGTTGATGCTGGCGGCCACCTTCTCGCCCGTGATCGGGTCGTCGGCGTCGACCATGATGCCCCACGCCGAGGGGGTCTGCGGCTTGTCGATGATGAGCACGCTGTTATAGCGGAGATCGCCGAGCCGCGGGGCGAGGCCCTCGTCGCCGCACGCGGGGTGATCGCCCGCGACGACGGGGTTGTGGCAGAGCACGATCACGGACGGCATCGTCACGACGGCGCCGATCGCGAGCGTCGCCTGGTCGTTGCCGCGCCGGCTCGAGAGCTCCGCCACGGCCGCCCTGGCCGCCTCGTCGCACTGCGCCGCGTCCCAGCCGCTGTCGCGGCGGCACGCGTTGAGGTCGCGCGAGATCGCGATCGCCTCGTCGATGTCTTCCTGCTGGCCCTTCCACATCGGGAACTGGGCCTCGCAGCCCACGCCGCCCGTCTTCTTGCACTCGACGAGCCGCGACGTCTGGATCGCCGTCTTCATCGCGAGGTCCCACTCCTCGGCGGCCCAGTTGGTCGCCTCGAAGAGGTCCTCCGACGTGTTGCCGCCGATGTACCAGGGGATGGTGACGGCCTGCCGCTTGGCGTACGGGAGCGTGCACTTCTGCTTGTACACGTCGCACTGCGAGCCCGGGCCGTCCGCGGCGGCGGTGACGGCCTCGCACTCGTCCGCGGTGCCGTCCTTGTTCTCGTCGCGGTTCGGGTCGGCGAGCGAGCCGCCGGTGCTGGCGCCGGTCGTCTCCGCGGTCGCGCAGGCGACGGCGCCCTCCATCGTCTCCGGGTTCGCGTAGTAGTGGCTGCGCTCCCAGAGGTTGTAGCGGGCCGCGAAGCGCCGCCACTGGTTGTCCACGAGGCCGTAGTTGCGCTCGTAGCCGTAGCGGTAGTCGAAGTTGAAGATGCCGAACGCCTGGAACCGGACGCCGTCGAAATCGACGGGCTCGTAGTCGGTGTCGACGACCTTCTTGAACGAGTGCCGGATCGTGATCTCGACCGGGTTGCAGTTGCCGTACGGGTCGGTGCCGCCGGCGAAGTCGCCCGGGAGCATGCAGGCCGGGTACTTGTCGATGCCCCAGCCGAGGCTCGAGAGGTCGAGCATGGCCGGCGTGGCGAACGCCTTCGTCGTCACGTCGAAATAGCTCTTCTTCTCCGCGTCGAAGTGCGGGGCGTCGGCGTGGGGCTCTCCGTCCTGCTCGCTGACGTAGTAGGCGAGCGGCTCGTACTCGACCCCTCCGTACAGCCCGAGCTGCGAGAGCGTGTCGAAGTTGTAGGCGTCGGTGGCGAGGTTGCGGGACCAGTCGACGCGGATGTACTCGCGCTCGTACCAGGGCCGGTCGGTCGTGTTCTCGACGCGGACGTTGGACTCCTCGCCGGTCGTCGGGTTGTACTCGCGGATGACGTCGAAGTGCGACTCGATCGCGTAGCTCGCGACGATCTGCCCGTCGTTCGTCGTCTTCTTGGTGAGCCCGTTGTAGGCGTTGCCCTTGCCGTCGGTCCCCTCGATGCGCTCGTAGGCGAGCCGGGCGTTGAGCTGGTTCTCGGTGAGCTCCCACTTGATCCGGGAGACGGGCTGCGCGTAGGTCGACGTGAAGAGGCCGTCCTGGGCCGCGCCGTACCCGACGTCGACGATCGTCCCGCGCATGTAGAACTCGGGGTCGTCTGCGATGTCCTTCAGATCGTCCCCGACAAAGAACGACTTAGGGAGCGCGTTCTTCTGCACCCTGTCGATGCTGTCCCGCTCCTCCGCGCAGCCCGCCCCGATGACGGTCAGCGCGGTGGCGCCGAGAAGCACCGCACGCTTACAAATTCGATTCATCAACGATCCTCCGGAAGCTGCCTGTCGAGACCGATGCACAAGCCGGCCCTTCGCGGACGCACGCGGTGCGACGCGAGGTAAAACCCCCCAGGCAAGAACGCTGCCAACCCTCGACGCTCAGCTCTTTCGATAAGTTAAGCACCTGTCGCACATTTGCACCTGGGGTGGCGTTAAAGAGTTAACTGCTGGCGGATGAGCCCGGGGCCGGGCGGCGTTGCCGTGGTGACGGTGGCGGGGGCGACAGGTCGCGGGCGCGCCGGCGCTGCGCCGCCGAGACCGCTGGGGGGTCGACAAGTCGTCCGCTGTCACGTTCTTTGGTATGGTCGCCGCGTGGACTCCCCCTCGCATCGACGGCGCGGGTCGCGTATGCGCGCGGACATCCCTGGCCGCCGCGCTCTCCCGTGCGATCGGCGCGGCCGCCGGCGGGTGCCGGGCGCATGAGGCAGGAGGCTCTCCTCGGCCGGAAGGTGGCCGGGCGGTTCACGATCACGCGCTTCCTCGGCGAGGGCGGGATGGCCAGCGTCTTCGTCGCCGAGCGCGACGCCGAGCCCCGCCGGGTGGCGATCAAGATCATGAACCCGGAGTTCACCGCCGATCGCGCGTTCGTCCGGCGGTTCCAGCGGGAGGCGAAGGCCGCCGCACGCGTGAAGCACCCGAACTCCGTCAAGATCTACGAATACGGGGTGGAGGGTGCGCTCAGCTACATCGTGATGGAGCTGCTCGTGGGGGACGACCTCTACGTGCTGCTCGAGCGCCACGGAGCGATCGGACAGGCGCGGGCGGTCCGCATCCTCGCCGAGGTGTGTGACGCGCTCGCGGTGGCGCACGAGATGGGCGTCGTGCACCGCGATCTCAAGCCCGAGAACATCATGGTGATCGCGGACCCTGCGCACCCCCACGGCGAGCGGGTCAAGGTGCTCGACTTCGGGATCGCCAAGATCCTCGATACGGTCTCGTCCGGCGACGAGGCCGAGCTGAACCTCGATCCGATGTCCGTCGTCACGCGCGCGGGGACCTTTATCGGCACTCCGGCCTACATGTCCCCCGAGCAGTGCGGGCTCTTGCCGATCGATCCGCGGGCGGACCTCTACACGTGCGGGGTGCTGCTGTTCCAGCTCATCACGGGGCGGCTGCCGTTCGAGGGCGAGACGCCGCTCCACACGGCGACGCTGCACATCCACGCGCCGGTGCCGGCGCCGAGCGGCAGCGCGCCCGGGCTCGATCGCCGCCTCGAGGCGCTGATCGTGAAGGCGCTCGCCAAACATCCGGTGGACCGGCACCAGACGGCGCGCGAGCTCGGCGGTGCGCTGCGGAGCCTGCTCGTCGACCTGCCCGACACGGCGGTCGGGCTGGGGCCGATCTCGCGTCGGCAGCCGAGCTCCCTGCTCCCGCGCGAGGTGCTGCCGGCGCGGGCGCCGGACTCGACGCTGCCGCCGGAGCCGAGCGCGCCGCAGCCGACGGCCGCGGTGCTGGCAGCGCTGGAGTCGATGGCGGACGTGTCGATCGAGTCGGCCCGGACGCTCGTGTCCGGCTCGACCGGCCCCGACCCGAAGCCGCCGCCGCGGGTGCTGCTCCGCTCGCCGCCCGCGGAGGATCCGTTCTCCCTCGACGCGCCCGGCGCGGACTCGACCCTTGGCTTTCCGCAGCAGCGGTGGGCAGGGGAGTCGGTGCCGGAGATCTCGCTGCAGCTTCCCTCCTGGTCGCAGAGCGAGAGCGAGGCGCTGCTCTCCGGGAACGGCCTGGCCGGGTCGAGCTCGTTCGAGGACCCGAGCGACGACGACAGCACCTTGACGATGGTCCGCCGGGACGAGCTCGTGGCCCCCGCGAAGGTCCGCGTGCAGACCGCCTCGTACGACGAGGGCGACGAGCTCGACATCACGCCGCCGGGCCGCGACGTGAAGGCGACGCTCCGCTCGGCCGAGGACTTCGGGCTGGGCACGCCGGAGAAGCGGGCCGAGGTCGGCCTGGTGCGCATCGACTCCGCGCCGGCTGTCCCGCCGGTGACGCCGCAGAGCCCGCAGTTCGAGGCCGGCGCGGCCGCCGCGTGGGACCGGCGATCGCGGCGCGTCGCGGCCACGCTCCGGATCACCTCGCCCTACGATCCGATCGACAGCGAGCGCCCGACGGCGCAGCCCGGCGAGCTCCAGGCGTCGGGGCGCGCGTGGCCCGGCACGTCGAGCGGGGAGCTGGGCGCGGTGAGCGGGGAGCCGGGCGCCGGGAGCGGAGAGCTCGCCGGGAGCGCCGCGGGCGCAGGTCAGGCGAGCAGCCCCGTCACCGCCGGCGGCGCGGCGTCGGCGGAGGTGCCGCTGGAGCTCGCCTCGACCGTGCTGTCGCGGAGCCCGATCGGCGAGCGGCGCTCGGGAGCGCCCGGCGAGCGGCGCTCGGCGGTGCCCGTCGCCGCGCGTGTGTCCCAGGGGCCTCCCTCGCCGGCGACGGCGGAGGCGAGCTGGCTCGCCGGCAGGCGCGGGTTGATCATCGGCTTCGTCGCCGGGATGATCCTCACGGCGCTCGCGATGGTCCTCCTCATGCGCCTGCTCTGAAGGGCGCGCGGGCGCGGAGATCGCGGCGCGGCGCTCAGGGGATGTCGTACGTGAGCAGGCGGCACTCGATGGGGCCGTTGAACACGGTGAGCGAGCGCTCGGGGCGGCGGCGCATCGCGCGCTCGATGTCCTCGGTGCCGGCGAGGATCGCGACGCGGTGGCCGGCGAGCCGCGAGAACGCGGCCGCCATGTCGCGGTAGAGCGCGGACGTCCCCGGGAGGCGCTCGCCGTACGGGGGGTTCGTCAGGACGTGGCCCGGCGGCTCGGTCCTCGCGAGCGCGGTGACCGGCTGGCAGCGGATCTCGATCTGGACGCCGGCCATGCGGGCGTTGCCGCGCGTGGTGTCGACGGCGTCCGGATCGATGTCGGCGGCGACGATCGGGGGGCCCTCGGCCCGGATGCGCGCGCGGGCGGCGTCGCGGAGGGCGGTCGCGCGCTGCGCGGCCGCCTGATCGTGGCAGGCCCACCGCTCGAACCCGAAGCGCTGGGCGCGCAGGCCGGGGGCGATGTCCCGCGCCCAGAGCGCGGCCTCGAGGGCGATGGTGCCGGCGCCGCACATCGGATCGACGAGGGGGCGGGCGCGATCCCAGCCGGAGAGACGGAGCAGCGCGGCGGCGAGCGTCTCCTTGAGCGGCGCCCCGCCGATGTGCGTGCGGTAGCCGCGGCGGTGGAGCGCGGCGCCGCCGAGATCGGCGTACAGCGTGGCGCGGTCGCGGACGAGGTGGACGAAGAGGGCGAGGTCGGGGTCCTCGAGGTCGACCGAGGGGCGGGCGCCGACGCGGCGGCGGATCTGGTCGACGATGGCGTCCTTCGTCCGCTGGGCGATGAACTGGGTGTGGGTCAGCGCGCTCGAGCGGCAGGAAGCGCGGACGGCGAGCGTGTGGACCGGGCTCAGGTAAGGGGCCCAGTCGACGCTGGAGACGCCCTCGTAGAGGGCGTCTCCGCTCGGCGCGTCGAAGGCGGCGAGCTCGACGAGCACGCGGACGGCGGTGCGGAGCTCGATGCAGGCGCGGAAGCCCTCGTCCATCGCGCCGGCGAAGTGGACCCCGCCGCGATCGGCGCGGACGCCGCGGAAGCGATGCTCGCGGAGCTCGTCGCGGAGGGCGGGCTCGGTGCCTTTGGCGGCGGTCGCGAAGAAGTCCATGACGACGGGCTTGTAGCCGATAGGCCGGGCGGCGGCCCTCACGAACACGCCCGGGGCCGGGCGGCCGCGCGGGGCGCGTCCAGGAGGGGCGCTGTCAGGGCCGCCGGGCGGCCGCCGGGGGGGCGGCGGCGCCATGCGGCTCGGGCGTCGATCGTGTATAGCGACGCCGGGAAGGCCACGCACCACCCGGCGAGAGGTCCCGATGAAGCTCAGCGTCAACGTGAACAAGATCGCGCTCCTGCGGAACTCGCGGGGGCATGACGCGCCGAGCGTCCTCGCCTTCGCCCAGAAGATCGTCGCTTACGGGGCGCACGGCATCACGGTCCACCCGAGGGCGGACCGGCGGCACATCACGCCTGACGACGCGCGGGCGGTGACTCGCCACATCACGACCGTGGAGACGAACTTCGAGGGCGATATCCGGGAAGAGTTCCTGGACCTCACGCTCGAGCTCAGGCCGACCCAGTGCACGCTGGTCCCGGTCACGCCGGGGGAGGTCACCTCGCACCGCGGCTGGGACGTCGCGAAGTGGCGGTTCCTCCTCCAGCCGGTGGTGAAGCGGCTCAAGGAAGAGGGGATCCGGACGAGCCTCTTCGTGGAGGCGGATCCGGGCGTTTTGGCCGCGGTCGCCGAGGTGGGGGCGGACCGGATCGAGATCTACACGGGGCCGTACGCGCAGGCGTTCGAGCGCGGGGACTACCGGGCGGAGCTCGACAAGGTGGTCGCGACGACGAAGGCGGCGGCGGGGGTGGGGGTGGGGGTGAACGCGGGGCACGACCTCACGGCGGAGAACCTGGGGCCGCTCGTGAAAGAGGCGCCGGAGATCCAGGAGGTGTCGATCGGACACTACCTGACGGCGCACGCGCTGGAGGTCGGGATGCGGCAGGCGGTGGCCGACTACCTGATGGCCGTCGAAGGACGGTACGAGAAGGCGCGGTAGAGCCAAGTCGGACGCGCCGGAGGGTGGGTCCGCGCGCGCCGACGTGGCGCGGGTGGGCGCTCGCCGATCGGCAAGACTGGGGCGAAGGGGCTCGCGCTGGGGACACCGCCCGGCATGTCTCCCTTCGGGCTGAGCCAGCTGAGACCTTATGGCGCGCGCCACACAAGGCGCGCCTGAGACGCCGCGCGGGCTGAGAGCTTATGGCACCTCGGTCGGTGCTCGATCGCGCCCACCCGCGCCACGTCGGCGCGCGCGGACCCACCCTCCGGCGCGTGCGCCTTGGGGCGGTGAGGGGAGGGGGCGGTCGACTCGATGGGTGGCAGTCGAGGGTGGATAGGAGAGTTGGAGATGGCGGGAGTTGGGGTGGTGTAGTTTTGTTGTGACGCTGTTCGCCCGGGATTTGAGCCTGATGTCGTCGAGGGTGGGAGTTTGCGGTGATGCCATGAGGCCGCTCGGACGCTGCGTGTGCAGGATAGATTGATGGGTGTCTCGTCAGCTAGCTGAAATTGCGTGAGTGGTTTTGATGTGCCCTGTCGCACAGATAGGCAATTAGCGTTTGCAATCGATGGAGGATGTCCTTAGGGTCATCTCACTACGGCTTGCAGTCAGAGACGTACGAAAGGGGAGCGAGACGTCATGACATATCTGCCTACTTGTTCTTCCATCGGAGCACAGGGCGTGCGGCGCTTCGGGTGTGTGGTCGCGGCGATCGCGGCGATCAGCGCAGCGGCGGCGCCGGCCAGCGCGCTGCCGTCGTTCCCTGGCGCAGAGGGGTTCGGGGCCGTCGCGACGGGAGGGCGCGGCGGGCGCGTCATCAAGGTCACCAACCTGCGCGCGAGCGGGGCGGGGAGCCTCCAGGCCGCGCTCGACGCGACCGGGCCGCGCATCATCGTCTTCGATGTGAGCGGCGTGATCGAAGGAGACGTCGTCGTACGGAATGGAGACGTGACGATCGCCGGACAGACGGCGCCGGGCGCGGGCATCACGGTGCGAGGCCGCCTGCTCTCCAGGTACTCAAACGCGGTCAACAACGTGATTGTAAGATTCCTGCGCGTCAGGCCCGTCCACACGGGCTCGGCCGGGGAGCAGTTCGACGGGGCGCAGTTCTCGCTGAACTCGAAGCTGATGCTCGATCACGTGTCGATCGCCTGGGGCGTGGACGAGACCGTCGATCTCTACGAGGCGGACGACGTGACGATCCAGTGGTCGACCATCGAGTCTTCGGCGACCACGGGGCACCCGGAAGGGGCGCACAACTACGGGCTGATCAACGGGCCCGACGGGCACCGGATCACGATTCACCACAACCTGTTCGCGCACCACAAGGCGAGGTGCCCCGCGGTCGCGAACGGGCCCGCCGACATCCGCAACAACGTGGCCTACAACGTGAGGCACGGGTTCGTGCACCACAACGCGGCGAGCGGGCACTTCAACATCGTGGGCAACGCCTACATCAAGGGGCCGAGCGACCAGCTGATCCCCTTCTATTTCGACGGCAGCGCCGGCGCGAACCTCAAGTACTTCCTCGCCGACAACCACATCGACGATCCCGGCAAATTCACGGGCGTCGTGGGCAATCCATGGCAGACGCCGTACGCCCACCCGAGCTTCAGCCGGCTCAACAAACCCGAGTCGTACCGCGCGACGACGGAGTTCGACTTCGCGCGCGAGGTGCCGGGGTACGCCCGCGTGACGACACACCGCGCCGGGGACGTTACCCCGCTCGTGCTCGCGCAGGCGGGAGCGCTGCCGCACGACGTCGTGACGCGAGGTGTGGTGCAGAACGCCGTGCGCCGCGACGGCGCATGGGGGGCACGTTACGTGAACAACCTGATGGATGGACTCAGCCCCGGGACGGCGCCCGCCGACGCCGACAAGGACGGGATGCCGGACGTGTGGGAACGCGAGAACGGGCTGAACCCGGCGAGCGGAACCGACCACAGCAAGGTGATGCCGTCCGGATACACCGCGATCGAGGAGTACATCAACGAGCGCGCGGAGGCCCTGATCAGCGAGGCGGCGGCGAGCTTCGTGATGCAGAACGAAGAGGAGCCGTAAGAGCGCTCGCGTCGCGCCCCGCGCTCCCGCGTCGCGCCTGGCGCTCCCGCGTCGCGCCTGGCGCTCCCGCGTCGCGCCTGGCGCTCCCGCGTCGCGCCTGGCGCTCCCGCGTTGCGCCCCGCGCGCTCGCGTTGCACGGCGCGACCGCCCTGCTAGCGTCTGCGGTGACGCTCCCCGGGAGGAGAGCGCCCCGGACGAGACGCGCCGTACCCGGTCAGGATAAGACGACGCAACCGCATCACGGAGAGTCGTCATGTCATGGCTGATACTGGTCCTGGCAGGCCTGCTCGAGGTCTGCTGGGCGGTCGGGCTCAAGTACACGCAGGGCTTCACGCGGCCGCTGCCGAGCGCGCTCACGATCGCCGCGATCATCGCGAGCGTGTACCTCCTCGCGATCGCCGCGCGCACCTTGCCGATCGGCACGGCGTACGCCGTCTGGACCGGAATCGGCGCGACCGGGGCGGCGATCGCGGGCGTCCTCTTCTTCGACGAGCCCGCCACGGCCGCGCGGCTCGGCTTCCTCGGGCTGCTCATCGTGTCCCTCCTCGGGCTCAAGCTGACGAGCCCGTGAGGACCCCGCCGCGCCCGCTGCCAGACGCCCGGGGCTCGACTAGCCTCGAGACCATGCACGGAACCCCTGAAGCCCGCGCGCTGCACGCGCAGTTCCCCGCCATCGACCTCCACGCCGACAGCCTCATGTGGTCGCGCTGGGTCGGCTACGATCTGCAGGAGCGCCACGAGCCGCCCCTGCCGTTCGCGGCCCTGGGCGGGCACGTCGACGTGCCCCGCCTCCTCGAGGGCGGCGTCGGCGCGCAGTTCTTCGGCCTGGTCTCGCTGCCCATCGGGCAGCGGCGCGGGCTCGCCGCCGTCATCGACGAGCAGATCGACCTCCTGGAGCAGGCCATCCGCGCGCAGCCCGGGCGCCTGGTCAAGGCGCGCACCGTCGAGGACATCGAGGCGGCGAGGGACCGCGGCGCCGTCGCGGCGCTGCTCGGGGTCGAAGGGGCCCACGCGCTCGAAGGGGAGCTCGAGACGCTCGAGCGCTTCGCCCGGCGCGGCGTCCGGTACCTCGGGCTCTGCCACTTCAGCGCCAACGACGTCGCGTACCCCGCCTTCGGCCGAGGCCGCAAGGACGGCCACGGCCTCACCCCGTTCGGTCGCGAGGTCGTGCGCCGCGCCGAGGACCTCGGCGTCATCGTCGACCTCGCCCACATCAACCGCACAGGCTTCCTCGAAGCCTGCGCGCTCGCGCGCCGCCCGCCCATCGTCAGCCACACCGGCGTCGCCGGCGCGTTCGCGCACTGGCGCAACATCGATGACGAACAGCTCCGCGCCGTCGCCGACCGGGGCGGGTGCATCGGGATCATCTTCTGTCCGCAGTACCTCGGCGGCGACGGCCTCGCGCCCGTGGTCAAGCACCTCCTCCACATCATCAACGTCGCCGGCGAGGACACCCCGGCGCTCGGGTCCGATTGGGACGGCTTCATCATTCCAACTCGCGATCTCCGTGACGCCGCGCACCTTCCGCTCTTGACGGATGCGCTGCTTCAAGCCGGCCTCAGCGAGCGCGCCATTGGCAAGCTGCTGCGGGGCAACGTGATGCGAATTTTGAGCGACAACCCACTTCCAACGGGGCGCGCGGTTGCGTAGGTTCTCTCGACGGGACCGTCGGGGTGGGTGGTCGCTCCGGCGCTGCGCAACGTCATCTCAACGCGGAGCGGATGCAGCTTATGACCCTTCATCGCCTCGCTGCTCAGGGTTACGCGACCGCGGGTGACGCTTACGAGAAGGGGCGGCCCGGGTATCCGCGCATCGCGATCGAGCTCTTGCGCGACACGCTCCGCATCGACGCCTCGAGCACCGTGATCGATCTCGGCGCCGGGACCGGCAAGCTCACGCGCCTGCTCGTGCCGACGGGCGCCCGGCTCATCGCGCTCGAGCCGGTCGAGGGGATGCGCCGCAAGCTGATGCAGATGGTCCCGTCCGCCACCGTGGTGGACGGCGTGGCCGAGGCCATCCCGATGGCCGACGCGACGGTCGACGCCGCGGTCGCCGCGCAGGCGTTCCACTGGTTCCACGGCGACCTGGCGCTCGCCGAGATCCACCGCGTGCTCCGGCCGACCGGGCGCCTCGCCCTGCTCTGGAACCTCCGGGACGAGCGCGTCGACTGGGTCGCGCGCCTCTCGCAGATCTTCGATCGTTACGGCCGCGACGCGCCGGTGCACCGGATCGGGGCGTGGCGCCGGTCCTTCACCGAGACGCGCCTCTTCGCGCCGCTCGGTGAGCGCGAGTTCACCCACATGCAGGAGCTCGACATGGACGGGCTGCTCGAGCGCGCCGCCTCGATCAGCTACATCGCGGCGCTCTCCGTGCAGGAGCGGTACTCGGTCCTTAGCGAGGTCCGCGAGCTGGCGACGACCCACCCGGACCTCGCGGGCAAGAGCACGTTCAGCTTCCCGTACCGGACGGTGGTGGCCTCCTACGAGCGGCGCTGACGGCGCGGCGCCGTGCTAGAGCGGGCGCCGCATGGCGGCGAACGAAGTCGTGATCGTCGGCGGCGGGCCGGCAGGCGTGAGCACGGCGCTCTTTCTCGCTCACCATCGCCCGGCGCTCGCCGACAGGATCGTGGTGCTCGAGAAGGCGCGGTACCCGCGGGACAAGTGCTGCGCGGGCGGGCTCGGGGCGCGCGCGGACCGGGCGCTCTCGGCCATCGGGGTGACGATCGACGTGCCCTCGGTCGCGGTGAACGGCGTCAGCGCGGCCTTCCAGGCCGGCGAGGTCGCGCTGCGCGAGGGGAACATCGGGCGTGTCGTCCGGCGCGTCGAGTTCGATCGCGCGCTCGCGCTCGCGGCGCGGGCGCGGGGCGTCAGGATCGTCGAGGGGGCCCGGGTCACGGGCGTCTCGCTGGGGCCCGGGGGCGCCCTCGTGGAGAGCTCGGCCGGGGCCTTCCAGGGGCGCGTCGCGGTCGGCGCCGACGGCGTCGGCAGCGTCGTGCGCCGCGCGATGGGGCTGCCGTTCGGCAGGCTGCGCGCGCAGGCCGTCGAGGTCGACACCGAGCCGGTCGCGGGCGATCGCGCGCGCGATCTGCTGCACTTCGAGATGCGCGATCGATCCTTCGCCGGGTACCTCTGGGACTTCCCCACGATCGTGGGGGGGCGGGAGCTCGTCTGCCGCGGCGCGTACGTGCTGCACGAGGGCGCCGTCCCCGCGTCGCGCCCCGCGCCCGACCCCGAGCGCGTGCTCCGGAGCCGGCTCTCCGCCCTCGGCCTCGACCCGGACCGCTACCGGCAGAAGCGCTTCGCCGAGCGCGGCCTCGACCGGAGGGACGCGATCGCGCGGCCCGGGGCGCTGCTCGTCGGCGAGGCCGCGGGCATCGATCCGATGCTCGGGGAGGGGATCGCCCAGGCGATCGCGTACGGCGCGCTCGCCGGCGAGTACCTCGCCGAGAAGATCGAGGCCCGCGACCTCCACTTCCACGACTGGAGCCGGCGCGTCGCGCGGGCGCTGTTCGGCCTGGACATCCGCTTCCGGCGCCGGGTGATGCGCGGCTTCTACGGCGCGCCGCGCGAGCGCATCGAGCGCTACCTCTGCGACGAGCCGTCGTTCCTGCGCTTCGGCATGCGCCACTTCGCCGGCGCCCGCCAGCCGGTGCTGGACGCGCTCCGCGCCGCGTCGACCGGGGCGCTCTTCGTGGGGCGGATCGGGCTCGAGCGGCTCCTCTTCTCGCTTTCGCCGCGCGCCGCGGCCTCGCCGTGACCGGCACATCGCGCCGCGGCCGAGGCGGGCCTGCGCCGCGAGCGCGAGCGCCGCGCTCCAGGATGAGCGTGCTAGCATCGCCCGCCATATGACCGTGCCGTTCCAGCCGACGGCCGGGATGCTCTTCGGAGAGTTCCGGATCGTTCGGCCTCTCAGCGCCGGCGGTATGGGCGCCGTGTACATCGCCGAGCAAACGAGCACTGGCAAGCTGCGGGCGCTCAAGCTGATGCACCCCCAGCTCTGCGCCGACCCCCGGCTGCGCGAGCGGTTCGAGCAGGAGGCGCGCGTGGGCGCGCTCGTGGAGAGCGATCACATCGTGCAGGTGATCGGCGCGGGCGTCGACCAGGCGAGCGGCGTGCCGTGGCTCGCGATGGAGCTGCTCGAGGGGGAGGATCTCGCGGCGCGGCTGAAGCGCTGCGGGCTGTTCTCGCCGCAGGATCTCTACGACATCTTCCGGCAGCTCTGCCACGCGCTCGGCGCCGCCCACCGGGCCGGCGTGGTCCACCGGGATCTGAAGCCGCAGAACATCTTCCTCGCGAAGTCGCACAGCGCGACGGCGCCGTGGGCGGTCAAGGTCCTCGACTTCGGCATCGCGAGGATCGCCGCGGAGGCGAGCACGATGGCGACCGCGTCGCTCGGGACGCCGCTGTGGATGGCGCCCGAGCAGACCGAGGCGCGCGCGCCGATCACGCCGGCCACCGACGTGTGGCCGCTCGGGCTGATCGCGTTCGTGATGCTCACGGGGCGCATGTACTGGCGCGCCGCGAACGATCCGATGGGCGTCGCGATGCCCGTGCTGCTCCGCGAGATCCTCCTCGAGCCGATCGAGCTGGCGTCGATGCGCGCGACGGCGCTCGGGCGCGCCGGCTGTATCGTGCACCCGTTCGACGCCTGGTTCGCGCGCTGCGTGGCGCGCGACCCGTCGCAGCGCTTCCCGACGGCGGCGGACGCCTTCGACGCGCTCCGACCCGCGCTCTTCGTCGATCCGCGCAGCGTGCGCCCCGTCGCGGTCAGCTCGAGGCCGCCGCCCGGCTTGCCGGGAGGCGCGCCGGCCTCGCGGGGCGCGGCGAGCGGGCTGGCCGGGATCCCCGACTCGCAGCGCGCGCGGGTCGTCGACGCGACGGCGCGCGGCGCGTCGCCGACCTCGGCGCCGGCGAGCGCCGCGCCGGCGGAGGGGCCGCGCAAGGCCAGGTGGGGGCTCCCGCTGCTCGCGGTCACCCTGCTCGGCGGCGCGGCGGCGGCGGCGATCGCTTTCTACGTCGCCGGCGGCCAGCGCGAGACCCGCGAGCCGCAGCGCCTGCCCGAGCCCGAGCCGGCGAGCGCCGCCGCGCCCGGCCCAGGCAGCGGAGAGGCCGCGCGTCTGGCGGCGCCGGCGGCCAGCGAGCAGACGGCGACCGCCGTCGAGCAGAAGCCGGCGCCCGCGGCCTTGCCGAGGGCCCCGCGCCCGTCGCCCGAGCGCGGCGCGCCGACGGCGGCGCCCGCGTCGACGGCGGCGCCCGCGTCGGCGCCGGCGTCCGGGGCGACGCCCGCGCCCGCGGCGACGGCGGCGCCGGCGCCGAGCGCGGCGAGGCCGTTCGATCACGCCGCCGCCCACGCGTCGCTGCAGCAGAAAGCGGCGGGGGCGCGGATTCACTGCAAGGGCAAGACCGGGCCCAAGGCGGTGGCGGCGCGGGTGTTCTTCAACCCTTCGGGCGCGGTGCAGCGCGTCGCGGTCGATCCGCAGATCGCGGCGACCCCGTCCGCGCTCTGCGCGCAGATGCAGCTCAACTCCGCGCGGGTGCCGCCCTTCGACGGCAACGAGCTCCAGGCGGTCTCGACCACGGTCGCGATCGAGTGAGCGCGCCGGTCGGCCGGGCGGCCGCGCCAGGTCACGGATCGCCGGAGACGCACTCGCCCTCGCCGCGGAAGTGCCCGATCGTGCGCGAGAGCTGCGCGACGAAGGCGCCGAGGTCGTCGACGTCGCCGGCGCTGCCCGTGCCGTAGGGGCCCTCCTCGATCGCGACGAGGCGCACCGCCGCGAGCTCCTCCAGCGTGACCGCGCCGTCGTCGTCGGCGTCGGCGGCCGCGATGGGCCCGAAGCGGCGCTTCGCCGCCGCGGCCTGGAGGTCGTCGTAGAAGAAGTGGTCGCCGTGGATCGTGAGCTCCACGAGGTCGGTGCCGCCGTTCGTCACGAGCACGCCGTCGAGCGCCTTGCCGTCCTTGTCGCCCGCGCAGCCGGCGTAGCGGGTCGCGATGGTGAAGGTCCAGTCGATGCGCTTCTCGACGTCGGCTTTGCGCGCGGTCGCCTCGATGTGCACCGACGCGCCCGCGCCCAGGAGGAGCGCCCTGTCCTCCTCCGTCGCCCCGTCGAGCGCAGTGTCCGCGTCGGGCGGGCCGATCTCGTAGGAGACCTGCTCCCAGGGCTTCGCCTCGAGGTCGTCGAACGTCACCACCGGCTTCGGGCCGGGCTTCGTGTGATCGACCAGGATCGACCCCTGCATGGTCGCGCCGACGTTGCCATCGCGGTCGGCGACGGTCACGTTCCTGAGGACGAGCAGGAACTTCTCGTAGCGGATGCTCCAGCCGTCCTCGAGATCGCTGGCCGGGATCTGCTCCTCGATGTAGGCCTCTCCCCACGTCGAGAAGGCCACGCTCCCGGTCCCCGACGTGTCGCCGCCGCTGCAGCCCGCCAGCGCCGCCGCGGCGAGCGACATGGCCGCCGCGCACATTCTTTCGATGTTCCTCATGGCTTCTCCTCCTCCGGGGACCTGGGCGCGAACGCGAACGTGTACGCGGTCCCCTTCTTGAGGCCCCGCGTGAAGCCGCGCAGGGCCTGGCTCCCGGGCGGGAGATCGACCGGCGCGCCGTCCTCGCCGTCTTCACCGTCGGTTGCCCCCTCGAAGTCGACCTGGTCGAGCCACACCGCCGGCTTCACGACGAGCGTGACGACGCCGGGCTCGTCGACGACGACCTCCTCGAACACGCACCCCTCCACCGCGGGCTCGCCGGACGCGTTGAGGACGTCCTCGATCGCGGCGCGCGCGCGGAAGGCGCGCGTGAGGTCGCCCTTCTCGGCGCGCCCCTCGACGACGACCACGCGCCCGTCGAGCGCGCCGGCGAGCGGGCCCACGGGCGGCGCGCCGAACGTGAAGCGCGCGGAGCGCACGACGCCGCTCACGGCGTCCGCGTCCGCGAGCGCGGTCGTCCCTCGCAGCAGGTCGACCGAGGTGGGCTCCGTCATCTGGCCCCTCGCCTCGCCGGCCTGGTAATGGCCCGGGTGCGCGTGCGCCTCGGGCAGGGCCCACCGGGCGAGGCGCTCGAGCAGCGCGGGGGCGACGCCGCGCCCCGGATCCCCGCGCCGCGCCGTGAACGGGGCACCCTCGAAGTAGTAGAGCGGCCCGACCGACAGGTACGCCTTCGACAGCGTGACGGTCCAGCCGAGCGCGTTCGTGAACGGCGCGACCGACGCCGCGTCGGGGGCGATCTGCGTCGCGAGCGTGAGGCGCCTGCCGCCCGTCGCGTCGTCCGCGCCGCAGCCGGCGACAAGCGCGCCGGCCGCGAGCGCTGCGAGCGCCGCGGCGGCGAGGATCGCGGCGGAGGGCGCGGGGCGCGCGGCGCGCGTGGGGCCCCGCCGAGGTGTGCCGGGAACAGGGAAGGACGCCATGGAGGAACCTCAGCCTAGGTAGAGGGAGAGCGAGACAAAGAGGCTGCGCGGCGCGCCGACGGTGACGTGCCGCGCGGGCAGGCGATCGGGCGCGGCGCCGCGGGTGAAGCTCGAGGGGTAGACGAACTCGCCGTCGAACCAGGCCGCGTCGAGGAGGTTGTGGACGTCGATCCCCACCTCGACGTGGTGGTAGCGGAGGTGCGCCGTCACGTCGGTGAGGAGCGCGTCGTGGCCGATCTCCCGGCACGGCAGGGGGCGGCGGTGGAGCAGCGTCACGCCGGCGCCGGCGCGCGCCTCCAGGGGGCGGCCGAGGAGCGTGCCGAGGCGCGGGGTCACGGCGAGATCGGTGCGCGCGACGACCTGCGGGACGAACGGGAGGAGGTCGCCCGCGGCGTAGCTGCCGCCGCAGGCGGCGCGCCCGCCGGAGGCGGTGAAGGCGGCGCGTGTAGTGGTGATCCCGGCGCTCGACACGAGCCACGGCGCGGGGTGCGCCACGGCGTCGAGGGCGACCCCGGTGCGGGCGGTCGCGGGCACGGGCTCGTTCCGGCCCGTCGCCTCGTCGAAGACGAGATCCTCGCCGAGGCGCGCGTGGAACAGGGCGACCGACGCCCGCGCGACCTCGTCGGCGTAGCGGAGGCCCAGCTCGGCGGAGAGCGCGCGCGTGAACGGCGTCCGCTCGCCGTCGCCGAGGCTGCGCGCTTGCGGCGAGCGGAACCCCTGGCCGACGCTGGCGAGCGCGTGCAGCCCGGGGAGCAGCGCCGCGTCGATCGTGCCCTTGCCGCCCACGTGGACGCCTTGCGCGCCCCGCGCCAGCGCGCCCTCGGTGGCGCCCTCGACGACCTGGAACGCGAGCCCGTCGACGCGCACCCCGCCGCGCAGCTCGATCCGCCGCGCCGGCCGGATCGACGCGTCGAGGTAGCCGGCGAGGTCGGTCGCGCGCACCCGGGCGTCGACGAGCGTCGCCGTCGGCCGATCGTCGACGGCCGCGAGGCGCCGCTGCGACTGGGTGATCCAGTCGCTGCGCGCGACGACGCCCGCCTCGATCGCGTCGCGATCGGAGAGCAGCGGGAACCGGAGGCGGTACGACGCGACCGCGCCCAGCGTGAGCGCCTCGTTGAGCTGCTGCGTCGCGTCCCCGGAGACGGGATCCGCGAGGTAGCCGGTGTAGTTCGAGCGCAGCCGGAGCGAGCGCAGCACGACGAACGGCGCGATCGAGAAGCCCTCCCCGCGGCCGCCGGGCGCGCGCACGTCGAGCACGAGCTGCGCGCGCGACGAGTCGCCCCCCTGCTTCGGGTCGTACGAGGCGAAGCGGTCGACCTTGCCCTCCTCGAGGTCGTCGAGGCGCAGGACGCCGGCGGAGCCGAAGCGGGCGGCGAACGCCGAGGCCATCACGCGCGCGGTGATCCGCTCGGACGGCTGGAGCACGGCCTGCGCGACGAGCGACGCCCGGCTGGCGGCGCGGGCGGGGCCGAACCCGTCGGTCTCCTGGGCCTCGAAGGCGGCGAACGTGGCCTCGTCGGCCTGCTCGGGGTGGTAGGCGAGGAAGAGCCGGCGCGCGCCGAACGAGCCGGCGCCGGCCGTCGCGGTGATCCCCGGCTCGTCGTAGCCGAGCTCGAAGCGCATCGTGCCGGCGACGGCGAAGTCCCCCTGGCGCGGGTCGTACGAGCCCGGCTGCGCGCGGAGCTCGCGGATGACCTCGGGCATCACGAAGTGGAGGTCGGCGTAGCCCTGGCCGTGGACGTTGGAGACCTCGTTGACCGGCGCGCCCGCGACCCAGATCTCGATGTCCTGCCCGTGCGCCGCGTCGAAGCCGCGGAAGAAGATCTGGTGCGCCTTGCCCTCGCCGCCGTGCTGGGTGACGAACACCCCCGGCACGAGCTGCAGCACGTCGCTCGCGGTGCGGTGCGGCGCGGCCCGGATCTCCGCCCGCTCCCGCACCGACTCGGACGCGCTGCGCGGCGGCGCCGCGCCCCGCACGACGACGGTGACCGGCGCGTCGCCGCCGCCGGCCGCCTCACCGGAGGCCCCGCCGCCCCCCGGCGAGGCCGGCGGGCCCTCGGCGGCGGTCGCGGGCCCCTCGGCTGAGGCGGCCGCGGGAGGCGGCGCGGCGCCGTCGTCGGCGCGCGCCGGCCAGGTGGTCGCGGTGATAAGGAGCGGCGCGAGCGCCATTCGTAAGACGGGTTGCATCCAGCCGGGCGGGACCGTAGCACGATTTTATCAAATCGTGCTACTTCTCACCTGCGGATCGTTCGCCCGGGACCGGTCCAGCGGGTTTGCTGGACGTTCCAGGCGAGTCGGGACGGCGCCGGATCGGCCGCGAGTTCGTTTCGAGTCGTACTCGGGCTCTGGGGCGGCTCACGACCGCGGATTGCGACAAGATGTCGCATTCCAAATCCACTGCGGCGTGGCCTAGCGTGTCCCGCAGCGTTCTTCAGGAGGCCTCTTCATGAAATCCGGTCTGCGTGCAACTCGGCACTTGTTTCCTCTGCTCGGGGCGGCGCTAGCGCTCGTGGCCTGCAGCAGCGGGGAGACGGTGAACCCTCACGATGGCGCGTCGAGCTCCACCGGGGCTGGCGGCGACGGCGACGGCGGCGGCGGCAGCGACGGCGTCGGGGGAGGCGGCGGTGATGGCGGCGCAGGAGGGAACGGCGGAGGCGGCGACGGTACGACCGCGGTCGAGCTGCAGTTCGAGGGCCGCGTCGGCGACGAGGTCTTCTCGTGCAGCGAGACCTACACCGCCGGCCTCGCCGCGACGGAGGTGAGACTCACCGACTTCCGGCTCTACATCCACGATGTCCGCCTGCGCCGGGCCGACGGCGAGGAGGTGCCGGTGGCGCTCGATCAGGACGGCTTGTGGCAGTATCAAAATGTCGCCCTCCTGGATTTCGAGGACAAGTCGGGCAGCTGCGATAACGGGACGCAGCAAACGAACGGCCTGGTCCGCGGGAAGGTCCCGGCCGGGGAGTACGACGGGCTGTCGTTCAAGCTGGGAGTCCCGTTCGAGCTCAACCACGGCGACGCCTCGGTGGCGGAGTCGCCGCTCAACCTCGCAGGGCTGTTCTGGGGCTGGAACGCCGGCTACAAGTTCCTGCGGAGCGACAGCGTCTCCGTGGAAGGCGAGGTCCCGTTCATCCTGCACATCGGGAGCACGGGCTGCATCCCCGGCGAGAACGGCGGGGTGAGCGCGTGTGATCGACCGAACGTCGCGGAGGTCGTGCTCACGGGCATCGACCCGCTCGCGACGAAGGTGCTCGTCGACTACGCGGCGCTCGTGCAGGACAGCGATCTGGGCGCGAACACCGGCGGTCAGCCCGGGTGCATGTCGGACCCGGCAGACGAGGACTGCCCGCCGCTGTTCATCCGGCTCGGGATCGACCCCGACGACGGCTCGGCGCGCCCTGACCAGCAGGCGTTCTTCCGGGTAGAATAGGAGTCATGCCGATGTCGGTGATGGGAATCATGCTTCGCCGCCTCGCGGCGCCATCGCTCCTCGCCGCGCTCGCGGCCCTCTCCGGCGGCTGCGGCGACGACGCAGGGACGCCGGGCGCGGGCGGGTCGCCGGAGACAGGCGCCGGTGGTCATGGCGGCGGGGGTGGAGGGGGCGGCGGGGGAGCGGACGCCGTGGCCTATGACTGGGGTTTGCCGCCGGGTTACCCGGTGCCGAAGGTCCCGGTGGACAACCCGATGTCGGCCGTCAAGGTCGAGCTCGGGAAGCGGCTCTTCTACGACAGGCGCCTGTCCGGCAACGGCACGTACTCGTGCGCGTCCTGCCATCGCCAGGACATCGCGTTCACCGACGGCCTCCCGAGCGCGGCGGGGTCGACGGGCCAGATGCACACGCGCGGCTCGATGAGCCTGGCCAACGTCGCTTACCTGACCGCGCTGACCTGGGGCAATCCGCTCCTCGACTCGCTCGAGGAGCAGGCGCTCCTCCCGATGTTCGGCGAGACGCCGGTCGAGCTCGGGCTCGCGGGCCAGGAGGAGGCGCTGATGGAGCGGCTCCGGACCGAGCCGCTGTACCAGGACCTCTTCCCCGAGGCGTTCCCGGAGGACGACGATCCGATCCGGCTCGCCAACATCACGAAGGCGATCGCGGCGTTCGAGCGGTCGCTGCTCTCGTACCGGTCGCCGTACGACCGGTACACCTATGGCGGCGACCCTTCGGGGATGTCGGAGGCGGCGCTGCGCGGCAAGGATCTCTTCTTCTCCGAGAGGCTCGAGTGCTTCCACTGCCATGGCGGGTTCAACCTGTCGGACTCGGTGGAGCACGACGGCACGACCTTCCGAGAGGTGATGTTCCACAACACGGGGCTCTACAACATCGGCGGGACCGGCGCTTACCCCGAGGGGAACGCCGGGGTCTTCGACGTCTCCGGCGACGCCACCGACATGGGCCGCTTCCGGGCGCCCACGCTGCGCAACGTCGCCGTCACGGCGCCCTACATGCACGACGGCAGCATCGAGACGCTGGAGGGCGTGCTCGATCACTACGCGGCGGGCGGCCGCACGATCGAGTCCGGCCCCAACGCCGGCGTGGGGAGCAAGAACAAGTACAAGAGCGAGCTCATCACCGGCTTCGCTCTCACAGAAGAGGAGAGAGCAGACGTGATCGCCTTCTTGCAGAGCCTGACCGACGATGAGTTTCTGACGGACCCGCGCTTCGCGGATCCCTGGGTGGAGGCGCCATGAGCCTGAGGGGAACGGCGCGTCGCGCGCTCCTGATTCCGGCGCTGGCCGCGCTCGTGTCCGGGGCGATGTACGCGGGGGCGTGCGGCGGCCACGAGCACGAGGACGATCCGACGTCGTCCGGGCCGGAGCTCGACGACGTCGTGTACGAGGGCGGCGCGACCGACGAGGCGCTGGTCGCGCTGCTGGCGGTGGCGCCGAAGACGGAGCCCTCGCAAGGGACGGTCTTCGACGCGCCCGAGGACGGCGCGACGATCCCCGGCGACGCCGCGCCGGAGCTGACGTTCCACGTCGCGGGCTCGGCGCAGGGGGCGGCGCCGCGGATCGCGCCGGCGCTGCGCCTCGCGGCGGCCTCGGCGCCGGCGGCGCGGGAGGTCGGCGCCGGCGCGGGGGCCTGGGCAGAGCTCGCGGCGCTCTTCGGGCCGGCGCGCGCGGCGCAGGCCCACGGCACGCCGGTCAACGGGCGCGCGTACTTCCTCGTGTTCTCGACGGCCGAGCGCGAGGGGCTGCTCCGGGTGTTCACGACCGAGCTGAGCTACACGCCGGACGCGGCGGCCTGGGAGAAGCTCCGATCGGCCGGCGCGCCGATCACGGTCGAGGTGGTCAACGCGCTGTTCGAGAGCAACCGCGTGGCGCAGGGCGGAGGCCCGTTCGTGGGCGAGCCGGTGACCTTCACCATCGCGCCCTGAGCGCACCGCGCGGCGCGCCCGCACGCAGGGCGCGCCGCGCCGTCCGCTGGCCGGCCGCCTGGGCAGGCTCAGGACGAGCGCGGAAAGATGAGCACGTACGAGCCCGGCGCCGGGTTGAAGAGCACCGCCTTGTTTGGGTGCTCCTCCCGATCGAAGTGGGGATACCAGGGCAGGGCGCGCCAGGTCTCCGAGTCCTTGATGAACTCGCGGACGATGATATCGAGCTCCACGTACTTTCCGCCGGTGAACGTGGACAGCTCCGGTCCGAAGCTCCAGCGCTCGCGCCCCGGCCTCGGCGCGACGTCGTTGTGCAGCGCGCCCCCGTAGGCGATCACCATCTTGCCGGCGGCTGCGTCGCGGGCGAGCAGCGCCTTCGCCTTCACCGCGGTGAGGCGCGCGATCATCTCGAGCATCGCGGTCACCGCGTCCGGCCCTGCGCGCACGATGGCGTCGTACTCCTCGGCGAGGCAGCCGAGCGCGCCGCATGGCGTCGCCGCCGCCGAAGCAGGGGCCGCCGGAGCGGCCGCCGAAGCCGCGGCGGGCGGGGCCGACGAGGGCGCTGGAGCGGGCGCGGAGGTCGCTGCGGCGGTCGGCGGGTCGGCGGAGGCAGCGCCGCCGCCGGCCGGAGCGCCGCGGCAGGCCGCGAGCAAGGCGATGGCGACGCCCAGCGCGCTCAGCCGGGCGCGTTCAGCCGGGCGTCCACTGCGGGTTCGCCGTGAACAGGCCGGACCCGATGCTGATGTCGTAAGCGAGGAACAAGCCGAACCCCACGCTGAGCAGGCCCGCGGCCGCGCCGAGCGCGCGGTGCATCCCGCCGAAGCGGGCGCGTGTGTACGCGAACGGCAGCGCGAGCACCCCGGTGATCAGCATCATCCCCGCGACCGTGCCCGCGCCGAACAGCGCGATGTAGCCGACGCCCCAGCGCGGGTCGCGCACCGTGGTGAGCACCAGCAGCGCCACCGCCGCCGAGCCCGCGAGCCCGTGGACCACCCCGATGAGCAGCGGCCGCAGGTTCACGTAGACGCGCGACGCGCCGAACACACGATCCACCCAGCCGAGGTCGTGCCGATGGCCGTCGTGGTGCTCCGTCCCCTGCGCCGGCGGCTCGCCCCGTCGGACCGCCCGGTAGATCCGCGTCAGGTGGTAGAGCCCGAGGCTGATCAGCATCAGCGCCACCGTGAGCTCCATCGCCAGGCCGACGTGCGGCGGCACCACCAGCCCGAACGCGAGGATGGCGCCGCCGATCACCATCAGCGTGATCGTGTGGCCCAGACCCCACATCGCGCCGATCAGCAGCGCCACCCCGAGGCTCCGGACCCGGCTCACGATCGTCGCCACCGCGATCACGTGGTCCGCGTCGGTCGCGTGGCGCATGCCGAGGGAGAAGCCGAGGAGCAGCAACGGGAACGCCGAGGCGATCATGCTGCGTTCGTAGCACGGTCTGCGTGCGCCGTGCTACGCCCTCGTGGCCGCATCGCCTACAGGGGCAGCGGGCGCCGCCCGCCGGCCTCGTGCGCGCGCCGTCTCGTCGCCGCGCCGTCACCCCGGCGACCTCGCCGTCTCATCTCAGCACGCCCGCTGCGCCGCCACCCGGCGACCGTGCCGCCGGACTCGTCACCTCAGCACGCCCGCTGCGCCGCCCCGCGCTGCAGCGCTCGACGTCGTCTTCGTCCACCTCTCCCGAGAGACGGAAGCTCCTGGAGCGCTCCCGGGGCAGCTCGAGGAAAGTCCAGCGATCTCGATCCGAATAAAGAAGCTCCACCACGCCGTCATGAGAGCTCAGCAAACCATGAGCACGGCATCACCTGCGTGCTCTTCTCATGAGTAGGTTCGTTCTCCACGAGCTCTGCTTCAGCGTGCCTCGACGAATCCAGGGTTCTTGTAGCGACTAGTTCGAGCGTTCTTGACTCAGCGCGTCGATCGCCTGCTGCATCCAGATGGCGTCTTCTTCAGCTTGCTTCAAGCCATGCTCCATCTGCTGGCGCAGCGTCCCCGTGGTCTCGCGGATGCCCCGCCGAAATACCTCTGCCGCGCGCTCGTGGACGACCTTGAGCCAGGGGGCCAGGACACGTTTGTCAAGCGGGCCTGGGATGTCCAGGACGGTGATGCAGGCCTCGATGGCCTCGCGCATGGCACGGGATTCGAGCGCGTCGGCGAAGGCGGAGAACTGGAGCAGCGACTCTCGCAGCGCAGCGCGGCCGGTCGATGTGACTCTCTCTGTCATGGCCGAGCTCAGGGTACCACCTGACCGCGGTCGACGCCCGTAGGTGCGCCGCGATTGCGCATCAGTGCAGGAGGGATCGGCCCGCCGTCTCCAGCAGCATCGCGAGCACGAGCGGCTCGCCGAGTCCATGGTCTGCGCCGATGTGTGCGCGGAGGCGCGCGAGGCGGGAAGCGTCCTCCCGGAAGAGCGGCTCGTTCAGCTGGGCCGCGGCCTCGTAAAGGATGCCCTCGCGCTCGGCGAGCAGCGCGGCGGCGCCGTCGCGGTCGCCGCGCCCGACGTGCGCCGCGGCCGCGGCGAGCGCCTCGCCCGCGGCGAACCCCTGGAGCGTCCGCGCCACCGAGGCGTCGACGGACGCCGCGCTCGCCGCGTCGCTGTCCGCATAGAGCACCTCGATCGGGATCTCCTCGATCACGTTCTTTCTGGAGAGGCGATCCTTGTACTTGATCTCGACGGTCGCCACGGCCCGCTTGCCCGCGCCCGGGCCAGCGCTCAGCTTGAGAAGGAGGGCGTGCCGGTCATCGCGGGCGAACACCGGCATGAAGAAGCGCATGCCGCCCTCGGCGTCCTCGCGGCGATCGGCCGCGATCCGGTCCCGCGACAGCGCGGCGAGATCTGCCGCGACCTCCTGGGTGCGCACGCGGGACGCCTCGGCCTCATTGAGGCGGCGCGATCCGTAGACGCGCAGCAGATCGACGCCGCGCTTCAGGCGAAGCCGCACCTCGACCGCGGTCGCGACCGGGTCGAGGCGCTTGTCGAGCTCGGTCGAGAGCGCCGGCGCGATCTGATCGGGATCGCGCAGGTAGTAATAGCCGCCCGCTCCATCGCTCGCGATGGAGCTCATGAGCTCGCCGTCGAAGTCGCCGCCGAGCCCGATCGCGCTCGTCTGGATGCCGCGCTGGAACGCGTCGAGCGCGAGCCACGCGAGCTCGTCGCGCCGGGTGAGGCCGCTCGTCGCGCGGCCGTCGGAGACGAGCAGCACGACGCGCACGGCGTCCTCGGGGATGCCGGGCTTGCTCGCCTGGGCGTATCCGAGCGAGAGCCCGGCGCCGATGTTCGTGCCGCCGCCCTCACGGATCTCGGCGATGGTGTCGCGGATCCTCTCGCGGCGCGCGCCGACGGGGCCGTCCTCGATCAGCACGTCGGCGCCGGTCGAGAAGGTGGTGAGGGAGAAGTCGTCCGTCGGCGCGAGGCGGTCGACGAGCGCCTGCGCGGCGCGGCGGGCGCTCGCGATCGCCTCGCCCGCCATCGATCCGCTCGTGTCGAGCACGAGGTGCACCGAGAGCCGCGGCCGCGCGGGCGGCGCGGCCGCGGCGGAGCGGAGCGCGAGGCGCAGGTGGAAGCCGCCTCCGCCCGGGGCGAGCGCGCCGCGCTCCAGGTCGACGCGCAGCCCGAGGGCCTTGCCGGGCTCGATCGGGATCGCGGGGGCGTAACGGGCGCCGACGTCGCTGATGAGCGCGCGTTCCTCGGCGGGCACGACGCCGCGGGCCACGGCGGCCTCGAACGCGGCGAGGTGACCTCCCCCTGGCCGGTACGTGGTGGCGAAGCGCCCGTTCGGATCGAGGGGGATCTCGGGCGCGGGGCCATAGGCGGCCGCAGCGCGAGCCGAGGCGGTCGCCGCGTTCCGGTCGCCGCCGGTGCGCCCGCGCCCGCTGCCGAAGCCCTGTCCCGCGCCCGCGCCCGCGCCGTGTCCGATCGTCCCGATGCCGCTGAGCCCCAGCCCCCCGCCGCCGACCGAGGAGCCGCCGATGCCGTCCAGGGGGAGGCCCGCGCCGCCTGCGCCCCTGGCGGATCCGTCGTGGCCCCACGTCGCGGTCGGCGCGTTCGGATCGCCGCCGGCCCCGGCGTTGAGCAAGCCGATCATCCCGAACTCCGCGGCGTCGCGCAGGGCCAGCTGTCGCTCGGCGAGCGGGGGCGGGCCTTCGCGCGGGCCCGTCACGCCCCACATGTTCCCCATCGCCTGCGTGCGCCCGCCCGGGTCCCCCAGGGAGCCCTCCTCGCCCTTCGCCCTCGTCCCCGTGCCGCCCTCCTTGGCGGGGCGCGAGGCCTCCGCGGCGGCTTCTTCATCGAGCGAGGCGCGCAGCTCGCGCTCGTCCGCGGATGCGAGGTACCGCTGCACGAGCGCGATCTGATCCTCGGTCATGCCGTCCGAGCGGTCCGCGACGCGTGGAGCCCAGAGCGCGAGCGCGCCGAGGAGGCCGGCGTGCAGGGCCGCCGAGGCGGCGTGCAGGGTGAGGTTCTTCCAGCTCACGAGCGAGCGCCGAACGCGCTCGCCCGCGGCGGCGTCCGCGCCGACCTGGATCCGGACGTCGGCGATCTCGACGTCGATCCGGGCGTGCGCGGGCAGGGGTACGAGCACCGCGCCGGGGATTGCGGAGGTCGTCGCGCCGGCGTGCCGCTCCCGCGCCTCGTCGGCGGACAGGGGCGCGCCGTCGCCGAGTGTGAGGAGCCCCGTCGCGGCGCCGAGCAGGACGAAGTGCACGCGGCCATCGGCGCCCACCTCGAGGAGGGGCGCGCGGCGCGCTCCGAGCACGCGCTCGGGGAGGAAGACGTCGCACGGGCGGCCGTCGCCGCGGGCTTCGCCGACGTCGAACGTGCGCGGAGGGGTGAGGTGACCGACGAAGAGGACAGTCGTGCCCCAGGAGAGGAGGAGCTCCACGGAGCGCACCGCGGGCTCGGCGGCGGGGGTGGGGGGCGCGTGGGTGGGGGCGGCGACGCCGCAGCCGGCGCGGGTGGTGTTCGCGTTGAGCATGGATCTCCCCTGTGCGCCGCGAGGAGCGGCGCGCTCACGTCGTGAGATGCGCGGCAGGGATCGCGAGGATCCGAGCCACGCAGGCGATGAGGGCCGGTCGATACTGCCGGCTGTCCGTCGCGTGGGGGGTAGACAGCCGCCCCGAGGCGAGGTTCCGGGAGCGGGCGCGTTTCCGGGTTCGATCTCGCCTTCGCGTCATCCGTGTCGCCCGTAGCGCCATCGGCCCGTCGCCTCTCGTCTTTCGTCTTTCGTCTTTCGTCTTTCGTCTTTCGTCTTTCGTCTTTCGTCTTTCGTCTTTCGTCTTTCACCGCTCGTCTCTCGTCTCCCGTGAACGTGGTCGTGGTCGTGATCGCTCAGTCCTCCCTCTTCCCCCCGGGGCATGCTCAAGAGGACGTGCCACGTGTGAGCTCATGGCGACACACACGTTCACGTTCACGTTCACGTTCACGGGAGACGAGAGACGAGAGACGAGAGACGACATGACGAGAGACGAGAGACGAGAGACGGGGCAGACGATGAATGTCCTGCGTTTACCCCTGCGATCCCCCAGCGTGCGAAGCCACCTGCGCGCGTGGGTCAATGAAGGTCTGCGCAGCCCACCACCGCCCCGCCCACGATCCGGTCGCCCAGGACACACCCCAGTGATCTCTTGTCCCCAACTCCACAGCTCACCCCGGTCACCGCCATTGCAGCGCTCGCCCGCCCCGATCCCGCTGAACAGATGCTCTGCGCCCGCCGCCCCCCAGCGAGATACGCTGGCGATGTCATGGCCATGCTGCGCACTGTCCTGCTGCTGGAGCCCATCCCCACGGAGCGCGACTACATGGCCGAGGTCCTGCGGTCGTCCGGCTGGTCCGTGCGCATCCCCCCCGGCGCGCGCCCCGCCCCCGAGGACCTCGCGGCCGCCGACGCCATCGTCGCGGACCTCGATCTCGCCGTCCGCGAGGGATGGGCCCGCGCGGTAAATCCCACGCCGCCGCCCGCCCCGCTCATCCTCACCTCCCGATTCCGCGCCTTCCTCGAGCACATCAGCGCGCGGGTCGCGGCGGTCGTCCACAAGCCGGCGACCGCGGAGGCGCTCCTCCAGGCGCTCCTCCAGGCGCTCCGCCTCTCGACGCGCGAAGCCATCACCTTGAGCCGCGGGGAGGCGACCCGGGCCCCCGATCCCCTCGATGACCCCGCACGCGACGGCGAGCTCGATCGACGAGGTCTGCGCAGCACGATGCCCGACCCCGAGCTCGTCGCCGTCGCCGAGCTCGTCGCGCGCGGCGTGGGCACGCCGGCCAGCGTCGTCACGATCATCGACTCCGCGAGGCAGCTCTTCATCGGCGCGACCGGCCTCCCCCGCGACCTCTCCATCGCCGGAGGCACGCTGCGATCGTGGTCGTTCTGCCAGCACGTCGCGCGCGACAACGCCCCGCTCATCGTCGAGGACGCCCGCGAGCACCCCGTGCTCTCGGAGAACCCGCTCGTCGCCATGAACCTGGTCCGGTCGTACGCAGGGCTCCCCGTCGTCCTGGAGGGGGTCGGCGCCGTCGGGAGCGTGTGCGCCGTCTCCGGCGAGCCCCGGCAGTTCGACGCGGCCAGCATCGCGACCCTCCAGCTCGCGGCCCGGCTCGTGAGCGAGCAGCTCGCGCGGCGCGCCGGCCTCTCGCCCCACATGACCGAGCCGAGAGAGCGGGCGACGTCGCCGCAAACGCCGGAGAGCGCCTCGGCGCTCGCGGCGCGCGCCGAGGCCGCCGGGGGCGATCCGCTCGCGCCGCTCGCCCCCGGCGATCTCGTCGACGACAAGTACTGGATCACCGCGGTCCTGGGCACGGGAGGGCAGTCGCAGGTCTACCTCGCGCGCGAGAAGCTCCTCGGCCAGCTCGTCGCGCTCAAGGTGCTGACCGAGCCGGACGACGGCGCGCTGCTCCGCGAGGCCGAGGCGCTCGTACGGCTACGGCACCCGAGCATCGTCCAGCTCTACGGCTGGGGGAGGCTCCAGGGCGCGCGCATGTACCTCATCCTGGAGTACGTCGAGGGCGAGTCGATCCACCGCCAGATCGCCGACCGCGCGCCCCAGGGCGGCCTCATGCCCCTCCACCAGGTCGCCGCGATCGTCCGCCAGATCGCGGGCGCGCTCGCGAGCATGCACGCCGAGGGGTACGTGCACGCGGACGTGAAGCCGGGGAACATCCTGCTCGACACGCGGCTCGAGCGGGCGGTGCTCATCGATTTCGGGCTCGGGCTCCGGCTCGGGAGCGGGAGGCCCTACCTCGTGGGCGGGACCTACGGCTACGCCGCCCCGGAGCAGATGATCGCCGAGGCCGCCGACCCGCAGCCGTCGCTCGACACGTACGCCCTCGCGGCCGTCACCTACGCCATGCTGACGGGAAGGGCCCCCTTCCAGGGCGCGAGCTCGATCGGCACCCTGATCCTGCAGCAGCGCGGGGAGATCACGCCCGCCTCGCGCGCGCGGCCGGGGCTCTCCCCCGCCGTCGACGCCCTCTTCGCGCGGGCGCTGGAGCCGGAGCCGTCCCGGCGCATTGCTTCGCCCGTCGCCTTCGCCGACGCGCTCGCGGCCGCGCTCCACGCGAGCCCCGAGGAGCGCGCGCCAGCCCCGCCCTCGGGGCCGTCCGACGGTGTGCCCCAGAGCCGCGGCCTCGTCTTCCGGCTCTCCAGGACCGAGGCCGCGCGGCGGCTCGGCGACGCAGGCGAGGCCCGCCTTCGCGAGCGCCTCGAGCCGGCGGACCGCGAGGCGCTCGCCGCGACCGCCGACGACGCGGCGCTCTACCCGGCGACGCCCCTCGTCGCCTACCTGCACGCGCTCGGCGGCGAGCACCCCGGCGGCGTGGAGGCGCTCGGCGCCGCGCTCGCGCGCGCGGCGCTGCCGGAGATGCTGAACCGCCTCCAGGTCGCGCGTACGCCGGAGGCGCTGCTGGAGGTCGCGGGGCCGCTGCTCCGCCGGTTCCACACCTGGGGGCGCCTCCAGGTCGAGCGAACCTCGACCCACAGCGCGCGGGTCGAGCTCTGGCTGCCCGAGGGGCTCGCGCCGGTGATGTGCCGCCACACGAGCGGCTTCCTGCGGGCCCTGCTCTCCACGTCGGGGCACACGACGCGCCTCGTCGAGCTGCATTGCGGGTCCGGCGGCGCGGGGGCGTGCGTGCTGCAGGTCGGGTGGAGCTGAGCCGCGCGAGCGCCGGCCCTACACCCTCCGCCGCCTCCGCCACAGCGCCGCCGCCCCCAGCAGCGCTCCCGCGAGCGCCGCGCTCGCGCCGCGGTCGCCGCCGCCGCGCCGCGGTGCGCTCCCCGGCACCGCGCACGTACAGCCGCCTCCGAGCCGCAGCAGCACCGGCTCCTCCGGCGGCGGCCCGGCGCAGATCTCGGCGGTGAGCGGGCGCGCGGCCCTCCGCTGCCCGCCTTGCTCGAGCGGCGTCTCGAGGTTGCCCGTGTTCCGGTTGTCGTGGTGGAAGCTCTCCCAGGCGATGATCGCGTCCTCCGTCGCCTCGGTGTGCCAGGCGAAGAGCCAGCCGTCGCGGGTGCCCACCACGACCTCGAGCGAGCCGTCGCCGTCGAGATCGCCGACGGCGGGCGTCGTCGCGATCGACTGCCCGGTGAACTTCGGGAACCCGCGCGGCTCGCGGCCGCACCCGTCGAAGGCGTGGAGGAAGTAGCCGCTCGATCCGGTCAGCACCTCGGGGTAGTCGTCGCCGTTCAGGTCGACGACCGCCTGGCTGTTCCAGAGCATGTGATCCTCGAGCACGAACGGGGCGCTCGGCAGCATCGCGCCCGAGCTGCCGCTCCAGACCGCGAGCAGGTGGGCCTCGGGCGAACCCGGGGCGCGCTCGCCCGCGAGGTTCAGCAGGACCGCCTCCGAGCCGCCCGACGCGATGACGTCGGGCGTGCCGTCCTGATCGATGTCGCCGAGCGACGGGTGCGTGAGCAGCGGGAACATCCTCTGCGCGCCGGCGGCGGCCGAGAGCGGGCCGAAGGCCGGGTCGAGCCCGCCCTGCGAGCCCCCCCGCGGCGGCGGCAGCGCGCCCGCGGGCGGCGCCAGGAGATCCTCCTGCGCGCCGGGCGAGGCCGGAAGCACGAGCGGCAACGCGCCGCTGCCGTGGACGACGCCCGCGAGCGCGCCGCCGAACCGCCCGATCACGCCCGAGGCCGTGATCCCCTCGACCGCGAGCGGGGCGAGCGCGCGCGACGCCGTCGTGACGGGCCAGCCCGCGAGCACCGGCCCGGGCGGCGCGTCCTCGCCGCGCGCGTCGATCACATAGACGGCCCCGGCCTGGCCGCCCGCGCCGAGCCGCTCGCTGGACCCGACGAGCAGGTCCGGCAGCCCGTCGCCGTTGAAGTCGGCGACCGCGGGCGTCGCGAGCAGGCGGCTCCGCGCCGGCGCCTTCGCGAGCGGGCCCTCGTAGTGCACCTCCACCGGCCAGCCGCTCAGCGCCTTGCCGCGCGCGTCGAACGCGTGGACCTTGCCGTCGAAGGCCGCCTGGATGACCTCGAGCTGGCCGTTCCCGTCGAGGTCCGCGAGGACCGGCGACGCCAGGGCGCCCCGCGCGGTGCGCGCGGCGCTGCACGGCGCCGCCGTCGGCGCGCCGGGATCGACCGGCGTGCCGGGACCGAAGGAGCAGCCGGAGACCTCCGGCAGGCGCTTCGGCCAGCCGTCCTTGAGCTCGCCGAGCGCGTCGATGACATAGATCTTCCCGGGCCAGGTGGAGAACACGATCTCCGGCGCGCCGTCGCCGTCCAGATCCGCGATCGCGGGCGCGCTCAGGATCGGCTCGCGGCCGAGCTTCGGCTCCACCCCGGTGCTCGAGTACGCGGCGGCGCCGAGGTAGCTCGGCGCGCCCGGACCCGCCGAGGGGTCGTCGTTCAGGCCGCCGATCCGGTCCGTCAGGAAGGGGAAATTCTCTCGCGGCTTCGGCCCCTCCAGCGTCACCTCCAGGACGTGCAGCGCGCCGCCGGCGCTCGGGTAGATGAGCTCGCGGCGGCCGTCGCCGTCGAGGTCCGCGAGCTTCGGGCTGCCCTCGCCGCTGTCGCCGATGTGGAAGGGGAAGCCGAAGACGAGCGTCGGGTCGCTGTCGACGACGTAGTACGTGCGCCGCGCCTCGCCCCGCACCTCGCCGATGTTGCCCCCGTAGTGGGCGAGCGCGCGGATGCGCACCGTGATCGCGCGATCGTTCTCGCCGCGGGGGCTGTCGGCGTCGCGGGCGTGGGCCGTGTCGATGGTGCGCACGTCGAGCGAGGCGATCGGGCCGTCGTTGCCGATGGTGATCGCCGAGTCGACGTTCGACTCCCCCCGGATCAGCCTGAAGTCCTCGTCGCGCGGCTGCACGCCGGGCGCCCACTCGACCGCGTAATCGAACGTGCTCGCCCGCCTCGCCGAGACGGTGCCCTCGATGCGGATCGGCCCCTGGGCCTGATCCTTGTAGAGGACCTTGAACCACCGCGGCGACGTGATGTCGACCGAGGGCGGGATGCGCCGGCGCTCGATCGCCTCCGCGGCGCGGTTCGCGTTGACGCGCCCGAAGCCGAACCGCTGGTCGAACCCCGGCTGCGACCACCGGAACGGCGAGCCCGCCCTCTGCGACTCCGGCACGGAGATGTCGTCCGCGGTCGCGACGAGCAGGCCCCGCATCTCCCCGGGCGACAGGACCACGCCGTGCTCGAGGGCCAGGGAGTGGAGCAGCCCCGCGACGCCGGCGACCCCGGCGGTCGCCTCGCTCGAGCAGCCGGGGGTCGACCCGGAGAGCAGGCTCTGGCCGCCGAAGCTCGAGCACGGCGCCGCGTCGACGAACGTGGTCGACGCCGCGGCGCTCTCCTTGTCGTGGCGGACGGCGCCCACGGGCAGCGTGTGGTTGTTGATCGCGAGCGCGCCGTGGTGCCGCGAGCTCACGTTGCCCACCGACGTCACGACGAGCGTCCCCTCGCGGTAGGCGTAGTCGAGCGCCTCCTGGAGGAAGCTCGTGTTGTCGACCGCGCTCACCGGGCACTGCACGACGGCAACCTCCGCGTCGGTCGCGTAGAGGATCGCCTTGGCGACGTCCTGCGCGTCGGCGACGTGGCTGTCGCCGACGCGCAGCGGGATGAACCTGCACCGCGGGCACGCGCCCGCGCCGCCGACCTGGTTGTTCGTCTGCGCCGCCGCGGTCTTCGCGCCCTCGGTGCCGTGGCCGCTCCGGGTGTCGTCGGACGGGTCGTTGTCGTCGTCGACGAAGTCCCAGCCCGCGATGTCGTCCGCGTAGCCGTTCCGATCGTCGTCGAGCCCGTCCGAGAAGAGGAGGATCAGGTCGCCCGCGTCGAGCCGCCCGTTCCTGTTCTTGTCGCCCGCGGGCCGCGCGTCCGGCGCCCCCCCGGACGACAGCGCCGGCGTGTCCTTGTAGTCCGAGACGGTGAGGATCCCGTCGCCGTTGCAGTCGAAGCCGGCGAGCGCGCCGGCGCCGCCGCACGGCGCGCCGTCCGCGCGCGTCGGTTTGTGCTGCGCGAGCTCCCCGTGGTTGATCCACGCCTTCTCGAGGAGATCGACCTCGCCCCAGAGGATGCCGGAGTCGGTGATGGCGATCCTGACGTCCGGGTCCCCCTGGGTGAGCCGCCAGGCGAGATCGATCGACATGCCGGCGGCCGACTCCTCGGGGCGGACGCTCCCGCCCGGGGTGGGGAGGAAGGAGTAATGGATCCACTGCCCGCTCTGCGTCGCCGAGGTGCCGTAGGCGGGATCGTTCGGCCAGTTCGCCGGGTCGGCCATGTCCGCCGCGCTGGCGGACATGGGCGGCGGCCAGCCGCCGGACGCGTCAGACGGGACGAGCGCGCCCATCGCGGCGCCGCCGAGCGCCCCCAGGATTCCAAGCGAAGGAAAGCGAGCACAGCGCATGGCGAGACCCTACCATCGGTCGCCGCGGGCGCGGACACCGCGGCTCCCCAGCAGGAGCTCGACGGGGGCGGCGCCGGCGCTCAGGGCTGGCAGAGCGCCGGCGTCGGGTGCTCGTTGCAGTAGGCCGGCTCGTCCGGGGGCCCGACGCGGAGCACGACGCCCTGCGACGCGAGGCGGGGCCGCAGGCCGCAGACGTCGGCGGACGGCGCGGCCTCGGACGGCGCACACACGCCGGCCTCGTTGGGCACGGTCCAGGCCTGGCCGGTGCCGTAGAGGAGGTTGAGCGCGTAGCGCCCCTCGGGCAGGCAGCCGTACGCGATCTTGATCGCGGTCCCGAACTGCGCCGACAGCGCCTTCTCCACCCCCTCCACGTCCCGCGCCGGGATGATGTCCCTGCCGTCCCTGGCCGCCTTGCGGCTGAGCACCAGCACCCCGCCTCGCTCCGGCTCGGTCGGCCGCAGGCAGAGCGCGGCCGGCCGGATGCCGATGAGCGCGCTGTCCCGCGGCTCGTTCAGCGGCTCCGGGCCGAGCGTGGCCGTGGTCAGCAGGTCGCCGTAGATCGTGAGCCCCTGGAGGAGGACCGCGGGCGCGGCCTGGCCCACCAGCCCGGCGTCGCCGTCGAGCTTCGAGAACACCGAGATCGGGAACAGCGCCGGGATCAGCGCGGAGTCGAGGACGTGGTCCTCGCCGTCGAGCGCTCCGTCGCCGTTCACGTCCTGCCGCGTGTACACGAGGACCGGCGCGGCCTCGCCGCCCACCGGCAGCGACAGCGGGGGCTTCGCCGCGCGCGCGACCTCGGCCTCGGGCAGCCCGGCGGCGAGCCGCAGGCGCAGGAGCGACGCCTCGGTCCCGGCGGGGTCGCCCGGGTTGAACGTGTCCAGCTGGAAGTCCGCGGCCATGACCACCTCCTCGGGGCGCTCCGTGGTGCCGGACGGCGCGAGCAGCTCCGCGACGTGGAAGATCGGCCGCTCCAGCGGGAGCGGCGCGCCGAGCGCGACCGCGATCCCGCTGACGCGCGCCCCCGTCTCCGGGATGGCGCTCCCGCCGCCGGGCGGCAGCGCGATCTCGCGGTAGCGAGGGGCGGCGCCGGCGAGCACCTCGGCCGCGTTCTCGATCGCGCCGCCGGCCACGTCCCCCCGGCTCGGCAGGCTGGTGATGCCGAACGTCGGATCGAAATTTCCGTCGTAATCGTAAAATCCGCGGATCTGGTACGTGCCGGCGGGCAGCGGCGAGAGCATCCAGGTGGCGCTCACGGTCACGGGCGGGTCGCCCGGCCCGGGGCAGCCGTCCGAGGGCAGATCGAGCGCGGCGCCTCCGAAGAGCTCATCGCCGGGGATCACGTCGATGCTCGCGGCCGAGGTGCCGATCCCCTCCGGCGGGGGCAGGAGGCGTGTGTCGAAGCCGAGCACGATGGCGGCGCCGACGACCTGGCCTCCCTTCGTGCAGGGCCGGGGGCCGGTGTACGTCACCGTGCCGTCGAGCACCCCGGCGGGGCCGCTCTGTGCGGGCAGCGGGATGGAGATGTCCACCTCCTCGCAGCCCGGGAGGGCCGCGAGGAGCGCGCCGAGCAGGAGCAGGCCGGTGCGGGGGCTGGGTCCGAGCATGGAGGTGCCTAGAGTGAGTACCTGAAGAATCCCATGAAGCGCCGGCCGATGCGGTTGCCGAACGGGTGCATCTGCAGCGGCTGCTCGCCGAGCCCGTCGAGGGCGTTGAAGACGGTCGCGGAGATCTCGGCGCGGTCCTTGAGGAACCGGTAGCCGAGGCGCGCGTTGAGCAGCGTGTACGCGGGCAGCGGATAGATGTTCGTGGCGATCACGGTCCCCGCCGGGACCTGCTCGGCCCACTGCTGCGCCGACTGGTAGTGGAACGTGATCTCGCCATCGACGCCGATCGGCGTGCGGACCTGGACCCCCGCGTTCACCTTGTGCTGGCTCGTGCGTTTGTCCTCGAGGGCGCTGCACCCGCCCGGGCGCTGCTGCTCGGACAGGTTGAGCGCGTAGTTCGCGAAGAGGTCGAGCCCCTCGACGGGGTAGAGCCGGCCGCCGAGCTCGCCGCCGACCACGTGGTAGACGTCGCACTGGTTCTCGAAGCCGCCGAAGCCGGAGGTGTAGCGCCCCGTCTCCGGGTTCAGCCCGCCGAGCCCCTCGGCGCGCTGCGAGAGGGTCATTCGCTGCGGCTCCGCGAGCACGATGAGGTTGCTCACGCGGTTGTAGTACGCGGTGACCTCGAACTCGAAGTAGTCGCTCTGCTGGTTCAGGTAGCTCGCCTCGGCGGTGATGATCTGCTCCGGATCGAGGATGAAATCGGAGCGGACCGGCGCGCGCGTGGTCGAGAGGAGCTCGACGCCGGGCAGCGCGAGCTGGATCGGCAGATCGACGTACGCCTCCAGGGCCGTGGGCGAGCGGAAGGCCGTCGAGCCGGAGAGGCGGATCGCCTGGCGCGGCGTCGGCTTGAAGATGAACGAGCCGCGCGGCGACGGGATGAGCCGCTCCAGGTAAGGCACGTAGTCGAGCCGCCCCGAGGCGACGATCGTGAAGCGCTCGCCGAGCTTCATCGAGTCCTGGAGGAACACCGAGGCGTGGTTCTCGATCGGCATGTCGTCGTCGAGGTAGCTCCACTCGGTCGCCTTGAGCCGGTAGCCGAGGCCGATGTGGAAGTCGTGCGCGACGGCCGCGGGCGCCCGCAGCGACTTCACGAACTCGAGCTCCGCGTTCACGATGTGCTGCTGCGGCCGCCCCGCGTACAGGGTGTGCCCGAGGTACGCGGCGTTGAGCTGCGAGGCCCCGTCGAGCAGCGAGTAGTACGTCCGCGCGTTGAGGTTCTCGCTGAGGTACGCGAGCGCGACGTCCGCGTTGGTGACCTCCAGGTTGTAGTCGTTGAACGGCCCGATGCCGTAGATGTCGAGCTCGCTCCGGGCGTAGCCGGCGCCCACCTCGAGCTCGCGGCGCGGGCCGAGCCGCTGCGAGGCGCGCAGGTCGATGCGGACGTTCTGCGCGCCGAGGTCCTGGTCCTGGCCGCTCGTCGCGAGATCGATGCGGTCGTCCGCGACCTCGCGCGTCCAGCGGGGGTAGCGGGTGTAGCCCGCGGACAGCCGGTACGCGAAGTCGCCCTCGCGCGCGGAGGCCCACACCGAGCCGTAGCCCTGCTGGTGATCGCCGTAGCCGGCGCGGAAGCCGCTCTTCCCGGCGCCGGGCTCGATCGTGATGATGTTGACGATCCCGGTGAAGGCGTCGGCGCCGTAGAGCGCGGAGCCGGGGCCGCGCACCACCTCGATGCGCTCGATCTGATCCACGTCGATCGAGAGCGCCTCCCAGAAGGTCGAGCCGAGCACGTCGTTCTTGACGGTGCGCCCGTTCACGAGGACGAGGAGCTTGTTCGCGAGGCGGCTGTTGAAGCCGCGCATCGAGACGTTCTCGTCGCCGCCCGTGATCTGCATGACGTCCATGCCCGCCACGCGGCGGAGCAGCTCCGGGATGCGCGTCATCCCCGAGAGCCGGATGTCCTGGCGGGTCACGATCGTCGTCGAGTTCGGGGAGTCGAGCGGGCTCTGGGCGCCGCGCGACGCGGTGACGACGGTCTCCTGGTAGACGTCCTCGGTGCGGGCCGCGCCGACGATCCGCGACGTCTCGCCCGCGGCGCCGGGCGCCGCGCCTCGGCCCGGCGCCGGCCGCGCCGCCGCGTTGCCCGCGCCCGGCGCGGCGGGCTGTGCGCCGGCGGGCAACGCGGGCGCCTCGCCCGGCGCGGGCTGCGCCGGCGCGGGCTGCGCCGCGGGCGCCGGCGGTTGCTTCGGCTCGGGGGCGGCCGGGGCGCGCTGCGCGGCGAGGCGCTGCTCCAGCTGCTCGAGGATCCGCGCGACCTGCTCCCGGTCCGGGGGATCGCTCGCGAGGTACTCGCGGTAGCTGGCGATCGCCTGCTCGATGTTGCCGGCCTCGGCGTGCGCGCGCGCGATGTTGAAGACGACGTTCGGGTGCGGGAGGATCTCGTTCGCCTTCTGGAGCTGCTTGATCCCCTCGTCGAACTGCTTCTGGGCGATGAGGTCCATGCCCGCGCGGAAGTGGAGGCGCGCCTCGGTGCGGGCGTCGGCGCGCGCGCCGCGCGCCGCGGCGATCGCGGCGATCAGGACGGCGCAGGCGGAGAGCCTCCGTCCGAGCGCCGCGCGGCCGCGCGCGGACGCCGCCCGCGCGTGACCGCGCGGACGCGCGGCGTCCGTCGAGGCGAGCGCCGGGGCGGCGCCCTCATGGCCGTGCGAGCAAGAATCGGGAGACGACATGAGTTCGCCCTGTCCTCAGCGGGGCCGGGGAGCGCTCGCGCGCCCGTCAGTAAGGATTGCTCTTGTACGGATCTGGCTTGTAGGCGCTCGATCGGGGGCGGAACGGGGTTGCGGCGGGCGCGATCGCGGCCGGGTCGAGCTTCGCGCGGACCTTCTCCTCGGCGCCGGAGACGCGCACCGTCGCGGCCTTGAACCCCTTCTTCTCGAACACGAGCTCGTGCTCCGACGCGGGCTCGGCCGCGGCGCCCCGCCAGGTGATCTCGCACGGCGTCTCGGCGCAGAGCTCCTTGTTGCCCTCCCGGACCGCCGCGCCGGGCGGCGCGCTCTCGACCCGCAGCGTGCGCGGCGCGGCCGCCGCCGCGATCGGAGCCGGGGCCGTCGTCTCCGCCGGCGGCGTGCCTGCCGCGCCGGGCTCGCCCCTCGCCGCGCTCGCCGGCTGCTCGGGCTGCGGCCGCGACGCCACGACGGCGGCGACGCCGACCCCGGCCGCGAGCACCGCGGCGATCGCCCACGGGGTGAGCCTTCGCCCCGGGCTCGCGGCGGCCGCGAGCGGGGCGAGCTCCTCCGGGGACGGCGCCGGGCGCGGCCCCATGGAGTCGGTGATCGAGGGGGTGACGAAGACGGGCGGCGACGGCTGCTGGAGCGTCGTCTCGGTGGAGAGCGGGCCCGTGTAGGTGACCGCCGTGCTGGCGGGCGGCAGCGAGCTCGGCGACGAGATGCCCGGGATGTCGCCGGTCGTCGAGAGCGACGGCATGGACGAGCGGTGGCCCGCGGCGCCCGGGCCGGCGAGCACGGGCAGGCTGTCGCCGGCCTCGCGCGTGACCACGCCGCCCTCGGTGAGCTTGAGCGCCGCGACGAGCTCGTTCATCGAGGAGAAGCGCAGCGCCGGGTCCTTCTCGAGGCAGCGGTAGACGATCGCCGCCATCGCCGGCGAGACGGCGAGACCGAGGTTGTACGTCTGCATGGGCGGGACCTGATCGTTGACGTGCGACATCAACGTCCCGACGCTCGCGCCCTTGTCGAAGGGCACGTGCCCCGACAGCATCTCGTACATCATCACGCCGAGCGCGTAGATGTCCGTGCGCGCCGACACGCCGCCGTTCGTGATCTGCTCGGGCGCCATGTACTTGGGCGAGCCCATGAACAGGCCTTGCTGGGTGAGGTCCTCGCCGCTCTCGGTGTCCTTGACGAGCCCGAAGTCGAGCACCTTCACGTGGTCGTGCTCGTCCTCGTGGTCGACGAGCAGCACGTTGCCCGGCTTGAGGTCGCGGTGCACGACGCCGAGCCCGTGCGCCTCGCGGAGCGACCGGCCGATCTGGCGGGCGATGTGCGCGGTGCGCGCCTCGGAGAACGGCCCTTCCTCGCGGAGCACGCGGTGGAGGGTCTTCCCCTCGATGTACTCCATCGCGATGTAATAGATATCGTCGTCGGTGTGGCCGTAGTCGAACACGGTGACCGTGTTCGGGTGCGAGAGCTTCGCGGCGGTCGACGCCTCGAGGAAGAAGCGCCGGTGGAACTCGGGATCGTGGTCGCCGTCGTACTTGGGGCTCAGCACCTTGAGCGCGCAGATGCGGCCGAGCGGCGCCTGCTCCGCCCGGTAGACCTTCCCCATGCCGCCGCGCGCGATGACGCTGACGACCTTGAAGCGGCCGTTGATGACACGCCCTAGCAGCGGATCCGGCGCGGCAGACCTCGACGGACTCGAACCGCCGGTTACCTCTCGCTGTCGGCCATCAGGCATGTCGTGCCTCTGCTCGGGCAGCGGAGGAGGTGAAGATTGGACACACAGCAGCCGCCTCGTATGCAGTGTGACTGAGGCAGCTCTGATGTGTCAATCTGCCGTACCGCTGCACGCGGATGAAATGCGTGGAGCACGGTGGGGTGCGCTGCTGTCCGGACGGCCGGCATGGACGGAGTCGCGGGCGTGTTGCCCGTGTTGCGGCGCGGTGAACGTGTGAGAGAGGACGCCTCGGAGGGCGGCTCAGCGGCGGGCGGCGACCGCGAACAGGAACCCTCCGTCCGGAAGCGGGCCGCCGATCCAGAGGTGGTTCTTCTCGTCCGTGAGGAGGGAAACCGACGTGCCGGGCGTCGCGAGCTCGATGAAGGTGCGGGGCTCGCCGTCGGTCTGCACGCGGCTGCCGTCCGCGCTGTACGGGACGGCGACCGGCGCGAGCGCCTCGTAGGGGTCGATGCTGGCCGGCTGGAAGACGAGGAGGCCGGGGGCGTTCCCCTCGGGCGCGATCGCGGCGAGGCCCGTGCCCACACCTGGCAGGGTGAAGAGGACGTCGCCCTCCGCGGGCCCGGCGCCGCGCGCGACCGCGCCGGCCGCGAAGCCGCGCGCCTGCTGCGCTCCGTCGGAGGAGGGGAGCACGGCGAACACGTTGCCGCGGAGGTCGGCGGCGACGGGGCCGGAGTTGTCGCCCCACGCCGCGACGGCCGCGGGCGCCGCGCAGCTCGAGTCTCCCTCCGGCAGGAGCCGCGCGTCCTGCCCCGCCGCGCCGCACGTGTCGGCGGCGTAGAGGCCGTTCGGGCCCGCGGCGGGATCGCCGAGGGGCGAGAGCCCCGTGTGGAGGAAGCGCCCCTCGACGGCCGCGGCCGCGAAGAGGCCGTTCACCTCGTAGCGCGCCGCGGCCGCCGCGCGCTCGTCGAGCAGGAGGAGCTCCCCGAGCGTGTCGGGGAACGCGCTGGTCCACGAGATCGCGGTCCACCCGAAGAAGGGCAGATCCAGCGCCTGCCCGCCGAGGAACGCGCCCTCCGGGATGTCGACGTCGATCGTCGAGCGCGCCGCGGCGAGCTCTCCGTCCGCCCCGTCCGGCGGCGTCAACCGCACGATCTCGACCGCGCCCTGCGCGTCGTTCCGCACGAGCATCGGCCCGCCGTGCCGCCCCCACGTCAACGAGGCGTAGCCGAGCTCCTCGTCCGTCCTGTAGACGGCGACGGCGCACCACCCGGGATCGGCCAGCGAGAAGAGCGCCTCGTGGGATCGCGCGTCGACGCAGCCGGCGCTTGGTCCACCGCCGCCACCGCCGCCGCCGTTCGCCGACGTGCCCGCGCCGCCGTCCCCGTCGTCGCCGCAGCCCTGCACGAGCGCCGCCGCCGCGCAGAGCGCCGCGGCGACGAGGTTCTTCGTCCCCTGTTGACTCCAGCCGTACCAGCGCATCGCTGCCTCCGAGGATCCGCGCCGCTGCGGTCCGGTGATCACGCCCGCCCATGGCTCCGCGCCTGCGGCGGGCTCTGCGCCTGGCGCGATCGCCGCGGCCTCGCCGGCTCGCTGGCCCGGCGCGCTGCGCGGCCCGAGCGCCGGCGCGCGCGCGGCCGTCAGCGCCGGGCTGGCGGACCCGCGTAAACAAATTGGCGGCCATCGTCAAGAGATCCCGGCAGCCCGGACGTCCGGAGGGGCGATCTCGGCCCAAACCAGCGGGACGGCGGCCGGCGTGGTGCGGTGTCCTGCAGGTCCCTCCGAACGACCGTTGCGATCCACGTTCAGATGGACGACGCTGTGCGCCGCAGCCGGTGCCGGGCACGCTCCGGTTCGTGCTCCTTTTATCCACCGCGGGCCGTGACCAAGACACCCCCTCCTCCCATTACTGCCGGAACGGTCATCAACGACCGTTACGACATCCGTCAGAGCCTCGGTAAGGGCGGCATGGGCGAGGTCTTCCTAGCCTTCGATCGCTCCACGCAGCAGACCGTGGCGCTCAAGGTGGTCCGCGAGGAGTCGCGCATGCCCGGCGACGACGAGGCGCTCCGCCAGGAGCTGCTCCTCGCGCGCTCGGTGGGCCACCCGAACGTCTGCCGGGTGCACGACCTCGCGCCGAGCCCCTGGGGCCCCATCCTCGTGATGGAGCAGATCCCCGGGCAGACGCTCCACACGCACATCCGCAAGCGCAAGGCCCAGGGCGGCTACTCGGCGGACGAGTTCCGCAAGATCGCGAGCGAGGTCTGCAACGGCCTCGCGGCGATCCACGCGCAGGGCCTCGTGCACGGCGATCTGAAGCCGGGCAACGTGATGGTCTCCGAGGGGCGCGCGGTGATCCTCGACTTCGGCTTCGCGCAGGAGCGCGCGCGCGCCTCGGCGCGCCGCCCGGGCGCGCCGCCCGACGGCGGCACGCCGAACTACATGTCCCCCGAGCGGCTGCGCAACGGCGGCGCGAGCCCCGAGGACGACGTGTACGCGATGGCGCTCACGCTCTGGGAGATGTGGACCTGCCGCGTCCCCGAGCCCGGCTACAAGCCGCGGCTCAAGACGATGAAGCAGCAGATCATGTTCGACGTGCCGGCGGGCCTGTCGATCGACGAGGTGCGGCAGATCTTCCGCGGCCTCAACGAGGACCCGTCGATGCGGCCGCAGGCGCGGCACATGCGCTTCTTCAACCCGTCGCAGCTCACGACGAGCCCGATCCAGCTGCCGCGCGAGCGCCTCGATCCGGGCCCGCCGCCGGGCGGCGCGCTCAAGCTGAACTTCACCCCCGGCGCGCAGTCGCTGCTCGTGACGTACGCGACGAACGCGCCCGAGATCGTGGGGTCGCTGCTCCCGCTGCACGACACGAAGCTCGCGCTCGGCCGGCGCAGCGATCAGAGCCTGTGCGTGCCCGAGGCGACCGTCTCGGGGGCGCACGCGATCCTGAAGTGGCAGACGGGCTCGTGGCTCATCGAGGATCAGGGCAGCACGAACGGCACCTACGCGGACTTCAACTACGAGCGCAAGACGCAGGTCTCGCTGCTGCACGGCGGGGAGGTGCAGGTCGGCGAGTGCCGGATGAAGCTCGTGACGTTCGGCCCCGACTCGCCGCAGCACCGGCGCGCGAAGCAGTACCTCGCGAAGCGCGACGGCCTCACCGGCCTGCTCGTGCGCGAGCACCTGATGAAGGCGATCGACGAGGACGGCCTGTTCGCCGACTGGGCCGAGGTGCCGATGCAGGTCGCGCGCTACGAGCTGCGCGGGCCGAACCGCCAGGTCAGCGAGCGCCCGACCATCCTGGAGATGCTCGCGCTGCGCAAGGCGGCGCAGCGGGTGATCGATCTGACCGAGATGCTCCTGCTCAGCCTGACGCCCGCGGTCGCGGGCCGCACGGGGCCGCTCAAGTTCGTGGTCTCGATCGTGGGGCCGAGCATCGACGAGGCGCGCCACGTGGTCGAGCAGGTGGTCGCGCAGGTGCAGGGGATGCTCCCCGAGACGCTGGAGCTCGGCGCGACGCTGGTGAAGGGCGAGCCCGGGCGCCCGGCGCGGACGCTCATCGACTGAACCCGAACGCGCCCGATGAACAGCCGGCCTCCGTTCCCGTCCAGCCCGCCGTCCCAGCCCTCGCCGTACCGTTACCTCGGTCGCGGCGGCAGCGAGCGCCCGGTGCGGCTCCAGATCATCATCGCGCTCGTCGCGGGGCTCATCCTCGTCGCGGTGCCGCTCTACCTCTGGCGCCGCCCGAAGCCGGAGCCGATCCCGTCCGCGGACGCCGCGATGGTCGACGCCGGCGCCTACGCCGCGGACGCGGGCGCGCTCGCCGACGCGGGGTCCGAGCTGCCCGCCGGCGTCACGCTGTCGCCGTTCACCACGATCAAGTGCGAGAACCCCGGCCCGGGCACCACGCCGCCCGAGCGGTGCGATCACGTCACCTTCTTCGAGGACGCCCTCTCGCGCGCGATCCGCGACAACGTCCCGTGCGCCCCCACCAGCAAGGCGACCACGCAGGTCAGCTTCGTCTTCGAGATGGACTTCCGGCGCAAGCGGACGAACCTCTACGCGGGCAAGTCGACGTCGCGGGAGATCCGCGGGAAGACGAAGGAGCTGATCCGCTGCGTGCGGCGCGCGATGCCGACCCCCGACTGGGGGACGATCCCGCACCAGTACGTGAAGTACCGGATCAACGTCATGGCGACGTACCCTCCCACCGAGTCCTTCTGAGGCGAGCGGCCCGTGCGTAGCGCGTCGGTCGCGGGGATGCGCTTCGCGCTCGCGCTCGCGCTCGTCGCGCCGTCCGGCGCGGCCCCCGCGCACGCCCAGCAGGGCGCGCCGGCGGCGCCGCCCGAGCCTCGCCGCCACGAGGGCTACTCGAGCTACGAGAGCGCCACGATCGATCGCGCCCTCGCGCGCCTCGGCGCGACCCTCGAGCCGGCCCCCGAGGGCAAGCTCGTCGAGGCGATCGACGTCGTCCCGCTCGAGGTCATCGAGGACCGCGACCCCGCGCCGGCGTTCCTGAACTGGTTCCACGCGCTCTCGCGGCCCCACGTCATCCGGCGCGAGGTGCTGCTCGCTCCGGGGCGGCCCTATGCGCAGGCGCTCGCCGACGAGTCGGCGCGCAACCTGCGCGACCTGAGCCAGCTGTCGCTGGTCCTCGTCCTCGCGCTGCGGGGCAGCGCGCCGGACCGGGTGCGGGTCGCGGTCGTCACCAAGGACGTCTGGAGCCTCCGGCTCAACTCGAACTACCGCTTCGCCGGCGGACAGCTCGAGTACCTGTTCCTGCAGCCCGCCGAGCAGAACCTGCTCGGCACCCACCACGCCGTCGCGGCGCAGCTCGAGCTCGATCCCGGCGCGCTGGCGCTCGGCGGCATCTACTCGATGCCGCGCATCGGGGGCAGCCACGTGCGGCTGCGGGCCGAGATGAACGCGATCCTCGGCCGGGAGACCGGCGAGCTCGAGGGCTCCACCGGCGCGTTCGTCTACGGGCAGCCGCTCTACGCGACGGAGGCGGAGTGGGCCTGGGAGGCCCAGATCGGCTGGCGCGACGAGGTGACCCGCCGCTTCGTGGGCACGAAGCTCGCCGCGTTCGACGCGGAGGTGACGCCGGAGGACGACCGCATCCCGTACAGCTACCGGAGCGACCTCCTCGTCGGCAGCTACCTCCTCACGCGCAGCTTCGGCGGGCGGGGCGCGGTCGCCGGCCGGGGCGGCGCGGCGCCGCCGTCCCGCGGCGTGAAGCACGACCTCTCGGTGGGCGTCGAGGCGAGCCGCAAGGTCTACCGCAAGGACGGGATCCCGGGCGTGGCCCCGGCCGCGCTCGCGGAGTTCGAGCGCGTGGAGATGCCGGTGAGCGACGTCCGCATCGCGCCGGTCTTCAAGTATGCCACGTACGCGACCGGCTTCCTGCGGACGCTCGACGTCAACACGCTCGCGCTGCAGGAGGACTACCGGCTCGGCCACGATGTCGCGATCCGGGTCTACCCGGTCACGACCGCGCTCAACTCGTCCCGCGACTTCCTCGGGATCGCCGCCGCCGCGGCGTACACGGTCCCGCTCGGCGACGGCCTCGCGCGTGTCGTGGTCGAGAGCGTCACGGAGCTCGAGCGCTCCCGCGTCTCCGACGCGTCCCTCGAGGCGCGCGCGCGCATCCACACGCCGAGCTTCGGCCTCGGGCGGCTCGTGTTCGACGTGCGGCTGCTCGATCGGTACAGGAACTACCTGAACCAGAAATCGGTGCTCGGCGGCGACACGCGGCTCCGCGGGTATCCCACGCGGGCGTTCCTCGGCGAGGACGTGTTCTCGGCGAACCTCGAGCTCCGGACCCGCCCCGTGGAGATCTGGTCGTGCCAGCTCGCGGGGGCGGCCTTCGCCGACGCGGGCGACGCCTTCGACGGCTATGACGACTTCGCCGTGAAGACGTCGGCCGGCTTCGGGCTACGTGTCCTCTTCCCGCAGCTCAACCGCGTCGTCATGCGCGCCGACTGGGGCTTCCCGCTGACGCGCAGCTACCGGGAGCCCGACGCCTTGCCCGGCGACATCGTCGTCACGTTCAGTCAGGCCTTCCCGATGCCTCCTGCGGACGAGTAGGCGCGCGCGTCCCGCGCGGCGCCTCTTCGACTGGCGCCGGCGCGTCCCTCGAGCTCGCCGCGGCCAGCTCGGCCACCCTCGCGCGGTGGGCCGAGAACACCTCCCGGAGGGCGGCCGGCACCGGCTCCCGGTCGAGCGCCGCGAGCGTCTCCTTCGCCGGCCTGCCCGCGAGCAGCGCGTGCCAGGCCTGCTCCAGCGCGCGCCGCAGGCGGACGGCGTCGTCCTTCGGCGGCTCCGGTCGCTTGCCCTGCCCGGGCCCGCCCGCGCCGGGCCCGCCCGCGCCAGGCCCACCCGCGCGCGCCTCGTGGAACGCGCGCGCCGCGCCGCTCCGGTGCGTGTAGCGGCCGCCCTCGAAGCCCGCGACGTCGACGAGATCGGGCCGGATGGGATCGCCGTCGTCGACAGGCACCCGGCCGGCGAGCTCCAGCGAACCGTCGCGGTCGACGTCCAGCGCGAACCGCGGCGGCACGGCGAGCTCGACGGTGTACCGGGCGGCGCCGAGCGGCTGCAAGGCCCAGACCTCCAGCGCGCCGGCCTCGTTCCTGAGCGCCACGTCCGGCGCGCCGTCGCGGTTGAGATCGGTCCCGGAGCGGAACAACCCGAGCTGCTGCGCCGCGTCCGTGTCGGGGCCGGGCAGGAGCGACGGGACGAGCTCGGTGGCCTGGCTCCGGTCCACGCGCCCGCTCTCGATCGGCCCTGCCGCCATGACGACGCCGCGGGGCGTGGCCACGCGGACCGCCGAGGTGCGGCGCCCGAGCGCGTCGGTCCCGCGGTACCCGCGCACCACCACCTCGCCGCCGCCGCGCGGGAGCGCCCCCCGGAGCTCGACCTCGAGCGTCAGCCCGAGCTCGGCCGCCTCCGCGTCGATCGCGCCGAGGTGCGCGTCGAGGTCGGGCGGCGCCACGTACACGGAGAGGGGCGGCCTGCGCGCGGCGCCCCAGGGAGAAACCTGATGATCGCTGGTGCAGGAGAGGACCAGAACGCCCACCGTCATCGCGAGCTTTTCTGTTACGGTTCCCGTCCGCATGCGCCTGCTAGTCGCCGACAAGATGGATCTCGCGGCCCTGGAGGAGCTCAAGGTGCTCGGGGTCCAGATCGAGTCCCGGCCGGAGCTTACCAAAGAGACGCTGCCTGGGGCCCTCGATGGGATCGGCATCCTCGTCGTCCGCTCCACGGAGGTCACGGCGAAGGCGATCGAGGCCGGGCGGCAGCTCAACCTGATCGTCAGGGCGGGCGTCGGCGTGAGCACGATCGACGTCGCGGCGGCGAGCGCGCGCGGCATCTACGTGGCGAACTGTCCTGGCAAGAACGCGACCGCGGTCGCGGAGCTCACGATGGCGTTCATCCTCGCGCTCGATCGCCGGCTGGTCGACGCGACGACGGACCTCCGGGCCGGCCGCTGGGAGAAGACGAAGTACTCGGCGGCCCGGGGCCTGTTCGGCCGGCGGATCGGCATCGCGGGGCTCGGCGCGATCGGCCGTGAGGTGCTGCAGCGGGCCCGCGCGTTCGGGCTCGAGCCGCACGTCTGGTCGCGTTCCCTGACGCCGGCGCGCGCCGCCAAGCTGGACGTCGGCTACGCCCGGACGCTGGAGGAGCTGGCCTCCCGCTCGGACATCTTCACGGTGCACGTGACGTCCACCCCGCACACCCGCGGCCTCATCGGCCGGCGGGTCCTCGAGGCGCTGCCCGACGGCGCCATCGTCGTGAACGCCGCGCGCCCCGAGGTGATGGACTTCGGCGCGCTCGAGGAGCTCGTCCCGCGCAAGGGGCTGCGGGTCGGCCTCGACGTCTTCGCCGGCGAGCCGGACAAGGAGGTGGGGGCTATCGCCTCGCGCCTCCTCGGGCGAGGGGTCGTCTACGGGACGCCGCACATCGGCGCGCAGACGGAGCAGGCCCAGCGCGCCATCGCCCTGGAGACGGCCCGGATCATCCGCTCCTTCATGACGGAGGAGGACGTGCCCAACGTGGTCAACATCTGCGCGACGTCGCCCGCCCGCTACGCGGTCGTCGTCCGGATGATGGACAAGGTCGGCGTCCTCGCGAACACCCTGAGCGTCATGAAACGGCACGGGATCAACATCGAGGAGATCTCGAATACCGTCTTCGAGGGGGCCACTGCCACGTGCACGAAGATGCGGGTCACCGGCCGGCCGAGCGAGGCCTGCCTCAAGGAGATCGCGGCCTTCGAGGAGGTCCTGCACGTGGATATCGTCGCGCTGCCGAACCTGGCGTAAGGCAGCTCGCGCGGCCGCGTCCCACCCCCTGCGCGCCGCGCGGGCCGCGCGGACCGCGCGGGGAGGAGGAGTGACCCGGCTGGAGGAACTCCCGGTTCCTGGGATGCAGGGGGTGCGCGGGGGGGCCCGTATCCCCCCTTGCATGAGGGCCCGCATTCGACTAGGTTGTCCGCCGACAACTAGGCGGATCCGCGAGCCGGGTTCCCAGTTAGGGAATCGGCTCTTTTTTTTTGGCGCAGGGGCGCCGGGCAGCGTCGCTCGGGGTTTCATGGCGCCGAAGACCCTGGATCCGCCAACGGTGACGACCCCCCACATGCCGCAACCGATGGAGTCTTCGACCCGATCCACCTTTGATCTCGGGCGTGTTCGCGACGCGATCGCGCCGGTGCTCGCCTCGCACGGGGTCGTGCTCGTCGATCTGGAGTGGACCACGGAGCGGGCGGGCTTGACGCTGCGGCTGACGATCGAGCGCGAGGGCACGGCGGACGCCGGCGGCGGCGTCACGCTGGAGGACTGCGTCGATGTCTCGCGCGACGTCTCATCGGTCCTCGACGTCGAGGACTTGATTGCCCATCATTACAACCTCGAGGTCAGCTCTCCGGGCCTCGATCGGCGGCTGCGAACGCCGGCCGAGTTCGCCCGCTTCCTCGGTCGGGTCGCGAAGGTGAAGCTGTCTCGCCCGGCGCCGGACGGCCAGCGGGTCCTCCGGGGAGAGCTCCTCGAGGCGCCGGAGGGGCAGGTCGCGGTCTTGGTCGACGGCAAGCGGATCGAGGTCCCGTTCTCGGATGTCGCGGAGGCGCGCCTCGTCTTCGAGCTCACGCCGCAGCCCAAGCCCAAGAAGAAGCAGCAGCGGCAGGGCAAGGACGCCGCCATGGAATCGGAGCCGTCGAAGCGGGACGCGGAGGCGGCTCCGCAGCCTGGCTCGAAGCGGAGCGAGCGCGGCTCCGAGAAGCGCAAGTAGAGAGAAGAAAGATCAGGAGACAGGGACGTCATGGCAACGATGGCAGCGATGCCGACCTCGGAGACGAGCCTCGGCAGCATCCTCGATCAGGTCGCGAAGGAGAAGGGGATCGACAAGAAGATCCTTGTCGAGACGATCGAAGCCGCGATCTTGAAGGCGGCGCAGAGCGTCTTCGGCCCGACCCGCGAGCTCGAGGCGCGCTTCAACGAGGACACCGGGCAGATCGACCTCTTCCAGTACATGACCGTGGTCGAGGCCGTGACGGAGCCGGAGCGCGAGATCTCCATCGCTGACGTGGACAAGCTCAAGCTCGACGCGACGCTGGGCGAGGAGCTCGGCTTCCAGGTCTTCTGGCGCCCCGAGGACGCGGAGAAGGCGCGCGATCAGGACAAGGAGTACGGCGACATCCTGAAGCTGAAGCACGGCCGCACGACCTTCGGGCGCATCGCCGCGCAGACGGCGAAGCAGGTCCTGCTCCAGCGCGTGCGCGACGCCGAGCGCGATCTCATCTTCAACGAGTACAAGGATCGCAAGGGCGAGCTCATCCGCGGCATCGTGCGGCGGTTCGAGAAGGGCAACAACATCATCGTCGACATCGGCCGCACCGAGGGCGTGCTCACGTTCCGCGAGCAGACGCCGCGCGAGACGTACCGGCCGGGGGATCGCATCGTCGCCTACGTGAAGGACATCGATCGCGAGGCGCGCGGCCCGCAGGTGATCCTCTCCCGCTCCGATCCGCGGCTCGTCGAGAAGCTGTTCGAGGCCGAGGTGCCCGAGATCTACGAGGGCATCGTGCGGATCGTGTCGGTCGCCCGCGAGCCCGGCGCCCGCTCGAAGATCGCGGTGACCAGCCGCGACGCGGACGTCGATCCGGTGGGCGCGTGCGTCGGCATGAAGGGGTCGCGCGTGCAGGCCGTGGTCCAGGAGCTCCGCGGCGAGAAGATCGACATCGTGCCGTTCGACCGGGATCCGGCGCGCTACGTCATCGCCGCCATCCAGCCGGCCGAGGTGCACAAGGTGATCGTCGACGAGGCGGACGGGCGCATGGAGCTCGTCGTCCCGGACGAGAAGCTGTCGCTCGCGATCGGGCGCAAGGGCCAGAACGTGCGGCTCGCCGCGCAGCTGACCAACTGGAAGCTCGACATCATCAGCGAGACCAAGTTCAAGCAGATGGAGGAGGAGGCGATCTCCGCCCTCCAGCAGATCGACGGCGTGACGGAGCAGATCGCCAAGTCCATGTACCGGCTCGGCTTCCGCGCGCTCGAAGAGGTGAGCGAGGCGTCGGTCGAGGAGCTCGCGGCGATCCCGGGCCTCGGCGGCGCCGAGGTCGCCGAGCGGATCAAGTCGCAGTCGGACACGACGATGGAGCGGCTCCGGCAGGAGCGCATCCGCTCCGCGAGCTCGCGCACCGAGCCGCTCACCGACCGCGAGCGCCTCCTGTTCATCCGCGGCGTCGGCGACAGGACGGTGGTCCTCCTGGAGGAGGCCGGGTACCGCAGCGTGGAGGACCTGCTGCGTGAGGACGAGGATCGCCTGGCGATCCGCACCGGCCTCGGCATCAAGAAGGCGCGCGCTATCAAGCAGGGCGCGCGAGAGTTCGTGGAGAGCGAGCAGAAGGTGCTCGACGCGGCGCGGGCGGATGTCCGCCGCGCGGCGGAGGCGAGGCACGCTTAGCGCGAGGGGTTAGAGGATCGAGGATGGATTCACAGGCGAGCAGACAGAACGGCACGGGTGAGCGCGAGCCCTCGGAGAGGGGTCGGACGCGCACGTGTGTCGGCTGCGGGGAGCGCGTCGACGTCGGCGACGTCCGCGGCGCCCGCACGCTCGTCCGTCTCATCCTCGGTCCCGGCGGCGTGGTCGCGGTCGATCCGGGGGACGGCGGGTTCGGTCGGGGCGCGCACGTCCATCCGCGGAAGGAGTGCCTCGCGGCGGCGGTCGCCCGGGGCCTCGCCCGCGCCGCGAAGGGGCGCGTCCACACGATCGTGGGCCCTGCGGCCGAGGACGCCGCGGAGGCCGCTGGCGGCGACGCCGCCCCGGGCGCGGAGCCGCTCACCCTCACCCTCACGACCGCCTCGCTGGCGCGCGCCATCCGCCAGGCGATGGAGCGCCGGCTCGGGGGGCTCCTCCGCTCCGCGGTTCGCTCCCAGAGCGCGACGATCGGGGCCGATGCGGTCGCGGGCGCGTGCGCGCGCGGCGAGGCCGCGCTCGTGCTGGTCGCGTGCGACGCGGCGGCCGGCGCCGACCTGCCGGAGGTGCGGCGGGCGGTCGCCGACGGGCGCGCCGTCGCGTGGGGCAGCAAGCAGGCGCTCGGCGCGCTCAGCGGCGGCCCCCGGGAGCGCGGGGTCGCCGTGATGGCGATCGCCTCGGCGTCGATCGCGGCCGCTGTCGCTCGCGCGGTCCACATCGTGGACACCTGCGGGCGCGTGGAGCGTGGCGAGGACGCCGGGGAGTCGGGGGGGCGCGGCAGCGCCGGCCGACGGGGGCGTCCGGCGCGTAGCGCGCCCGCCCCTTCCGAGGGGGGCGGCCGCGCGGGACAGCCGGGGTCGAGGGGCGGCGCCGGTCGGCTTCTTGCAGCTGCGTCGGAGGCCGGGAACGGCGGCGCGGCCGGGGGCAGGTGGGCGGAGTCCGGTTCTACCGGACGCGCCTCGACGGTGGACAGAGTTGCCGCTAATCGTCGCCCGCGCGGATGGGTGAGGCGGATTGGTTAACGTGGAGCGAGGTGCATGAGCAAAGTCCGGGTCTACGAGGTCGCCAAGCAGCTCAACATGGACCAGAAGACGCTGGTCGCGCTCTTCCAGTCCATGGGTATAGGCGACGTGCGCAATCACATGAGCGCCGTCGAGTCCGACGTCGTCGAGCGGGTCAAGCGGCACCTCGAGCGGCAGAAGTCGCCTGAGGTGGTGGAAGAGCGGATCCGCCCGACGGTGGTGAAGCGCCGCGCGCGGCCCGGGGCCGAGCCCGAGCCCTCTACGCCGGGCCGCGCGTCGGAGCCGGCCGAGGCGCCCGTGCGCGCCGCGCCGCCCGCGGAGGCGACACCCGCCCGGCCCGCAGCGCCGCCCGCATCGGTTTCTCCGGCGTCCGAGCGTGCTGCTCAGGAAGAAGCGCCGGTCCGCCGCCCCGCCCCGCCGCCGCCCGCCGCTCCCGTCGCAGCGCCTCCGGCGCCCGCCCCCGAGCCGCAGGTCGCTGCGAGCGCGCCTGCCGCGCCCAGCGCGCCTGCGCCCGTCGCGGTCGCGCCCGCGGCGCCGTCTGCTCCGGCCGCGCCGCCGCCTCCGGCGGCCGCCGCGCCCGCGCAGCCCGCGCCCGCGGCGGCTCCTGCGCCCGCGCAGCCCGCGCCCGCGGCGGCTCCCGCACCCGCCGCGACGCCAGCGTCCAGCGCGCCCGCCGCGGCGCCGGCGCCCGTCGAGCCGAGGGTGACCTCGCCCGAGCCGGCGCCCGCACCCGCGGCCGCAGCAGCGCCGCCTGTGGCCGCCGCTGCGCCCGCTGCGCCGGCACCCACGCCGGCGTCGACTGCGCCGGCTGCGCCGGCTGCGCAGGCGACGCCGCCCGCGGCGCCTGCGCCCGTCGCGTCGCCTGCGGCGGCGGCCGCGCCGGCGAAGGCTGCTGCCGCGCCTGCGGCGGCACCCGCGCCAGCGAAGGCTGCCGCGCCTGCGCCGAAGGCTGCCTCGCCTGCCGCGCCGGCGCAGGCTGCCTCGCGGCCCGCTGCGTCGCCCGGCGCGCCTCAGCGGCCGTCGTCCGCGCCATCGCCGCAGGCCTCGGCCGCATCGCGCACGATGGCGTCGCGGCCGACACAGCCGCCCGCGTCGGCGCCTGCTGCCAAGCCGGAGGAGGCGGGTAGCGCGCAGGCGCAGCCGCCCCGCCGCCCGTCCTCGCCGCCGAAGACCGGCATCGAGGTCTGGCAGGGTCGCCCCGGCGTCACGATGCCGGCCGCCCGCACCGGCACGCCGCAGCCGCGGCGCACCACCTACGATCCGCGCGCCAACGCCCAGCAGGCGCGCCCCGGAGGCCCCAGCTTCGGCCCTGGCGGCCGGCCGATGGGCGGCCGGAACACTCGCCCGGGGCAGTTCGGGCGGCCGCGCCCGGGCGGCGGCTCTCTCCCGCGCAAGCCGGTCCAGGTCTCCACGCAGGAGATGGCCTCGCACAAGAAGGTCATCAAGATCGAGGAGCAGGTCAGCCTCCAGCAGCTCGCCGCGAAGATGAGCCTGAAGGCGACGGACGTGCTCATGCGCCTCCTGTCGATGGGCATGACGGGCGTGAACATCAACAGCACGCTCGACGCCGACACCGCGAAGATCCTCGCCAGCGAGTTCGGCTGGAGCGTCGAGGACGTGGCCGTCAGCGAGCAGGACACGCTCACCGCGGCCATGCAGGCGGGGACCGACACCGATGAGGACGTCGAGATCCGCCCGCCGATCGTCACCGTCATGGGTCACGTCGATCACGGCAAGACGTCGCTGCTCGACCGGATCCGGAAGGCCACCGTCGCCGAGGGCGAGGCGGGCGGGATCACGCAGCACATCGGCGCCTACCGCGTCGAGACGCCGCGCGGCACGATCGCGTTCCTCGACACGCCGGGCCACGAGGCGTTCACGGCGATGCGCGCGCGCGGCGCCTCGCTCACGGACATCGTCATCCTGGTCGTCGCGGCCGACGACGGCGTCATGCCGCAGACCAAGGAGGCGATCTCGCACGCCCAGGCGGCCAAGGTGCCGATCATCGTCGCGGTGAACAAGATCGACAAGCCGGGCGCGGATCCCGACAAGATCAAGCGCGACCTCGCCTCGCTCGGGCTGCAGCCCGAGGAGTGGGGCGGCGAGACGATGTTCAGCACCGTGTCCGCGAAGACGGGCGTCGGCATCGATCAGCTCCTCGAGTCGGTCCTGCTGCTCGCCGAGGTGCAGGACCTCCGCGCCAACCCGAAGAAGCGGGCCAGCGGCACGGTCATCGAGGCGCTGCTCGATCGCGGCCGCGGTCCGGTCGCGCGCGTCATGATCCAGGACGGCACGCTCCGCACGGGCGACATCGTCCTGGCCGGCAGCGCGTGGGGCAAGGTCCGGGCGATGACCGACGAGCTCGGGCGTTCCGTCGCCGAGGCCGGCCCGGCGACGCCCGTCGAGGTCCTCGGTCTGAACGAGGTGCCGAGCGCGGGCGATCCCGTCCACGCCGTCAAGGACGGGAAGACCGCGGAGGAGATCGCCGAGACCCGCCGCAAGAAGGCGTCGAAGACGCTGATCCCGCAGGACTCGCGCGTCTCGCTCGAGTCGATCACGAAGAACCTGCAGGAGGCCGACCAGCTCGAGCTCAAGCTGATCATCAAGGCCGACGTGCAGGGTTCGGTCGAGGCGATCATCCACGCGCTGGCGAAGCTCTCGACCGAGAAGGTGAAGGTCACCATCGTGAACGGCGCCGTCGGCGGCATCACCGAGGGCGACGTCAACCTGGCGGTCGCGTCGAAGGCGATCATCGTCGGCTTCAACGTGCGCCCGGCCGGCAAGGCGGGCGCGCTGGCCGAGAGCGAGGGCGTCGAGATCCGGCTGTACAACATCATCTACAACGCCGTGGACGACATCCGAAGCGCGATGGAGGGGCTCCTCCCCGCGACCAAGGTGGAGAAGGTCCTCGGCCGCGCGGAGGTCCGCCAGGTCTTCAAGATCACGAAGGCCGGCACGGTCGCCGGCTGCATGGCGGTGAACGGCTCGGTCAAGCGCACCGCCGAGGCCCGCCTCATCCGCGACAACGTCGTCATCTGGACGGGGCGCCTCTCGGGGCTGCGCCGCTTCAAGGACGACGTGCGCGAGGTGGTCGAGGGGTTCGAGTGCGGCATCTCGCTCGACGGCTACTCGGACATCAAGGAGCGCGACATCATCGAGAGCTTCGAGATCGAAGAGATCAAGACGAAGCTCTGAGCCCCCCTCGATGTTCGTCGGCGTCCTCCGTCTCCGGCTCGATATCGTCGGGGCCCGCTCCCTCAAGGACAAGCGCAGCGTGGTGCGCTCCTTGAAGGAGCGGGCGCAGTCGCGGATGCGCGTGTCCATCGCCGAGGTCGGCGTGCTCGACGATCCGAGGCGGGCCACGCTCGGCGTCGCGGTGGTCTCGAACTCCGCGGCCATGTGCGACAGGGTCCTCGCGGACGTGGCCGCGATGGCCGGGTCGTTGCCCCACGCGGTCCTCACCGATCGGGCGACGGAGATCGTGCCCTTCGGCGAGGGCGGGACGGGGGTGCAGGGCGGCATCGAGCAGGCGCTCGGGCGCGAGATGGACGATCTGGGAGCGCCCTCGGACATGATCGAGGGCGAAGAGGACGACGAATGAGCGGCATGGTGAAGCGGGCGACGCGCGTCGCGGAGCGGCTCCGCGAGGATCTTTCGAGCCTGCTCCGGGAGCTGAGCGATCCGCGGCTCACGGGCGTGCTCGTGTCGCGGGTGGAGATCACCGACGACCTGCAGAGCGCGAGGATCTACGTGCGCAACGAGCTCGGGGTGGAGGACGCGGCGTCGCGCCGCGCCCTGCTCAAGGGGCTGGAGGCGGCGTCGGGCCGGCTGCGCAGGGACGTCGCGCGCACCATGGGGCTGCGCGTGGTCCCCACCCTGCGCTTCTTTTACGACGAGGGGATCGACGCCCAGCGGCGGGTCGAGGACCTGCTCCGGGAAATCAAAGACGGCTCGGGCGGAGAGCGGTCCTAGAACACCGATCACGTTGAGGAACGAGAGATGAACCGCCAAGGCGCCAAGGGCGCCAAGGGCGCCAAGATATTTTCTTCTCCTTCTTGGCGTCCTTGGCGCCTTGGCGGTTCGAAAATCTGCTCGTTTCAGACGGGTTCAACCCGTTTGTCGCTCTAGCCTCGCGCGCGCGGCGCCGCGCGCACGGCGCCGCGCCGGACCTCGCCCGCGTTCACCGCGAGATCAGCCGATCGATCGCCCGGGCGGGATCGAGGTCGAAGCGCCACGGCCCCATCTTCGTCGGGGCGTCGAGCGCCAGCTTGAGCGCGCGGAGGAACTCGCGCCGCGGCCACTCCACCGCGCCGAAGCGCTCGAGGTGGTCCGTGTACACCTGGCAGTCCACCAGCGCGAAGTCCCAGGCGGCGAGGTTCCCGAGCAGCGTCGCGAACGCGACCTTGGAGGCGTCGGGGGCGCGCGCGAACATCGACTCGCCGAAGAACATGCGCCCGAGCGACACGCCGTAGAGGCCGCCGACGAGCTCGCCGCTCGACCAGGCCTCGATGCTGTGCGCGTACCCCGCCGCGTGCAGCGCGGTGTAGCCGGCGATGAGCTCCTCGGTGATCCACGTGCCGTCTTGCCCTGGCCGCGGCGCCTCGCCGCAGGCGCGCATGACGTCCACGAACGCCGTGTCGGTCCGCACCTCGATCTCGCCGCGCCGCGCCCGCTTGCGCAGCGAATGCGGGATGTGCGCCTCGCGCGGCGGCAGGACGAAGCGCGGATCCGGCGAGAACCAGAGCAGCGGGAGCCCCTCGTGGGGCCACGGGAAGATGCCCCGGCGGTAGCCGGCCAGGATCCGCTCCGGCGACGCCTCGCCGCCCACGGCCACGATCCCTTCCGGCGTCGCGCGCTCGGGCGGCGGAAACTCGAGGCGGCTCGTGAGCACCGGGATGCGCATCGCTGTTCGGGGAGAATCCTCCCATCAGATCGCGCGCATGCAAATACTCGCCGGGCGCGCGCTCACGAGGCGCACACATAATCGGAGCCCTCGACGAAGCCCCGCCCGGCGAGGTGCTCGCGGATCAGCGCGCGCGCCCCCCGCGCGCCCACCGCGACCACCACGGTCTGCGCGCCTCGCGTGAGCCGCGACGGGTCGACGATCGGCGCCCCCTGCGCGATCCGGCCGATCTTGCGCGGATCGATGTCCACGAACCGCTCCGGCCGGACGCCGTTCCCGGCGAGCGCCCTCGCCAGCCGCCGGCCGGTCTTGCCCGCGCCCCACACCGCCACGGGGCGCGCCCGTCCCAGCTTGCTCGCCAGGTAGTGGGCCTTCGCCTCGAGGAAACGCTGGATCGTGTACCGCGGATCCGCGAACGTCGCGCGGCCCTCGCGGTGCCGCCAGCGCAGGCCGAGCTCCGGGATCTTCGCCATCCGCGCGCCCGCGGCGTCGAGGCGCAGCCACAGGTCGTAGTCCTCCGCCCACGGGGCCTCCCGGAAGCCCCCGACCTGCTCCAGCGCGCTCCGCCGCAGCATCACCGACGGGTGGCAGAGCGGGGACTCCACGAACATCTCCCGCACGTGCTCCTCGGGCGTCACGATCGAGTTCAGCCACGCCACGTAGCGCAGCATGCCCTCGCCGACCGGCCCGGCCGCGAACGCCTCGACGCGGGCGCCGACGACGGCGAGCCGCGGATCTTGCCGGAGGGCCTCGACCTGGCGCGCGAGGCGCCCGCCGACCGAGATGTCGTCGCCGTCCATGCGCGCGAGGAGCTCGCCGCGCGCCGCGCCCGCCGCCCGGGCGAGCGCACGCGCGATCCCCACGCCGCCCGTCGCGATCGGGAGCACGCGGCGGTCGCGTCCGGCGATGCGCGCGACCCGGGTCGGGCCGCCGTCGGTCGAGCCGTCGTCCACGGCGATCACCTCGAGGTCGACGTCGCGCTCGGCGAGCACGCTCTCCAGCGCCTCCTCGATGGTCGCCTCGGCCTGCCGGTAGGGGAGCAAGACGGAGACGAGCGGCGCCACGCCGGGACGATGGCGGCGCGGCGCCGCTGCGTCCAGGAGAAGGGGTTCGCGCCGCCCGCGCGGCCACCGCCGTCGCCGTGCCGGGCCGGCCGCCGCCGCGGCTCGCGTCAGAGATCGCGGGCCAGCCGGATGCCGCTCATCTGCCACCGCGCGTCCGGCGGGAAGAAGTTCCGGTACGTCGCGCGGACGTGCGTCGCGGGGGTCGCGCAGGAGCCGCCGCGGAGCACGAGCTGGTTGCTCATGAACTTGCCGTTGTACTCGCCGAGCGCTCCGGGCCACGGGCGGTATCCGGGGTAGGGCGCATACGCGCTCGACGTCCACTCCCACACGTCGCCGAAGAGCTGCCGCGGCGCGCCCTGCCGCGGCGGGGGGCCCGGCGGCTCCGGGTGGTAGCGCCCGCGGTCGGCGAAGTTCCCCGCGAGCGTCGCCTCGCCCGGCGCCCCGCCGCCGGCGGCCCCCTCCGCGCCGCCGAGCGCCTCGCGCGCCGCCGTCTCCCACTCGGCCTCGGTCGGCAGCCGCGCGCCGGCCCACCGCGCATAGGCGTCGGCCTCGTAGTAGCTCACGTGGCAGACCGGCTCCTCCACGTCGACCTCGCGGGGCCCGTGCAGCGTGAACAGCTGCATCCCGCCGCCCTTTCGCTCCCAGTAGAGCGGCGCCTCCCACCCGTTCGCCACGACCGCATCCCAGCCGCTCGACAGCCACAGCTCCGGCCGCGTGTACCCGCCGTCCCGCATGAACGCGAGGTACTCCCCGCACGTCACCGGCCGCTCCGCGAGCGCGAACGCGCCCACGAACACGCGGTGCCGCGGGGTCTCGTTGTCGAACGCGAACGCGGCCCCGTCGTGGCCGATCCAGCGCACGCCCTCGCCGTGCTCGACATAGCGGAGCTCCCCGGCCGCGCCGCCCGTCCGCCCCGCGCGCGCGCCGGGATACATCGCGGGGCGCAGCGGGTTCTGCGCCATCGCGTGTTTCAGATCGGTGAGGATCAGCTCCTGGTGCTGCTGCTCGTGGTGCAGCCCCACCTCGATCGCGGACGCGAGCTCGCCCGCGAGGCCCGCGCCGAGCTCGCCGAGCAGCCCGCGCATCCGCTCGTCCACGTGGCGCCGGTAGCGGTACGTCTCTTCCACCGTCGGCCGCGACAGGACCCCTCGCCGCGGCCGGCTGTGCCGCTCGCCCACGCTCACGTAGTACGAGTTGAAGAGGTACCCGAACTGCGGATGAAAGGGGGCGTACCCGGCTCTCTGGCCGAGCACGAACGTCTCGAAGAACCAGGTCGTGTGCGCCAGGTGCCACTTCACCGGGCTCGCGTCCGCCATCGACTGGACGACGTAATCCTCGGGGCAGAGCGGCGCGCACAGCGCCTCGGTGAACGCCCGGACGGCGTCGTACCGCGCCCTCAGCCCGCTCGCGCCGCGCTCTCCCTGCTCCATCACGCTCCCCTGGTCCTCTCGATCTCTGCGGGCGTCGCCGCGACGCGCGAGCGCGGTCACCTTGCGCTACTTGAACTTGCCGAGGTGCGTGATGTACCAGCGGCCCTGCCACGAGATGATCGTGTGCACATCGAGGCTCGCCGGCTTCCCGTCGATCTCGTACTTCAGCTTGCCGTGGAAGGATCGGTAGTAGCCGATCTTGTTGACCTCGTCGCCCGGCGGCACCCACTTCGGCGTCGAGCCGACCTCGAAGCCGACGAACCGCGCGCCCTCCCAGCCCTTGCGCTTCCGGTGCATCGCCTTCACGTCGTTGACGTAGGCCGCGTGGAGGTTGTCCCAGTACTTGCCGGGGTCCTTCACGTCCTTGAGCGGGATGAACGGCTCCTTGGGGAACCAGAAGGGGTCGGCCAGCGCCGGCTCGTTCTTCACGATCGCCTCGAACAGCCCACGCGCCCGCGCCGTGAGCTCCTCGCTCGCGAGCGGCGGCTTGATCTTGTTGTCCGCGGCGAACGTGGCGGCGGCGTCTGCCTCAGCTCCGGCGTCCGGCGCTTGCTGCGGGGTGGCCGCGGCGGCGCCTCCGTCCTGCGGCAGCGCCGCCCCGCCTGTGTCCTCCGCGGGGGGAGCTGACGCCGCCTCGGCCGCGCCAGCGCCTGCAGCCGCTGTGGCCTTCGGCGGAGCACCGGCCGAGGAGGGCTGGGCGCTCTCGGCCGGGCGGGCCTCCGGCGTCGGGCCGGGCGCCGCGCACCCCATCACCATGGCCAGCGCGCCCACGACGACCCGCTCTCTCATGCGCACCCGCTATCGCAAAACACACGCGCCGACAATCCCCACGATGCCCGAGCCGTGGCTGTCGCACGCGATGCACATCACGCCGCCCTTCCGTAACGTTGGTTCCAGCACGTCACCCAGCGCGTCGGCGCAGCGGCGCCTCAGCCGCCGCTGCGCCGACGCGTGGTGGAACGACATCCCAAGCTGCATCGCGTGCTCGTGCAGCTCCTCGCTGTCGGCGAAGATCGCGGTCATCCGCTCGCCAGACAGGGGAGAGTAGCAACCCGGGTTGCGCTTTTCAAGCGGCGGGTCGGGCTCCGGTTCATTGCAGATATGGTCTGAGGAGGAGGCCCAGGGCGATGACGTTCGGCGGCGGCGTCGCGTTCGGTCCGGTCACCTCGGCCTGAGCTCGGTGAGGGGTCTCGTGGACGAGCGCGCCGTCATTTCACTAATCGCGTGCACCTCGCCATTCTGATTGCGTGAGTTGGACGCCGCTTACGCCGCTCCGGAAACGCCGAAGAAACGACGGCCTTGATGCGTTGCACCGGCATCGATCTCCTCGAGGGTCCAACAGTGATCGCTCTCGTCGTCCATGACAACTCCGCCAAATCGGCGAAGGATAGCCACGGCGAACTCTTGAACCTCGCGTTCCGCCGGGAAATGGCGCGATACGTCAACGCACACAATCCGTGGTCGCTCGCCCCTGAAGTGATCGGTCAGTGCGCGCACAGTATCGGGTTCCAGCTCATCATAGAGATCGTCCGAGAGTTCGATATAAAGAACTCTATTGAGAAGACTTGGGTAGTTCCACTGCCTCGCATCAGGCGTACGTTGGGCGATCGACTCGAGCCATGCAGAAATATTGTCCTCGGACGCACAAAAGAACACGTAGAAGGACCTCATGTTGAACCTCTCATTTTGTATTCGGCGCGATCGCATCCATGAGCGCGTCGAGATCGTTTCTGTCTGCCGCAATGCCGCCTTGCTTTTCAATCTCTGAGCGTGAGTGCTTGCCGAGGCCGGACGCCGAGTATCCGATAACCGGCTTGCCGTGCGGATTCACGCTACAATCGCGCCGATCTTTGATCTGACGTCCCAGACCCTTGCCCGAGCCCCCCTTTACCTCGATAATCGCGTTGTCGGTCTCGAAATCTATCTCTAACTCTCGCCCGTCCGAATGTTTGCGCAGATGGCCGGAGCTGTACGGCCTGCCAGGGTACTTCTTTTCAAATGCTGCTATCAGCTCGGGAAGGCCTGGGTCGGCGAGGCCAAGTGGATCAACCCAGCGCAGCGGATTCCGGGCATATCTATAGGAATTGATGCCGCCGAGTAGCCCAATGGGATCGCTGCTGGCAAACATTCCCACGTCCGGGTCGTAGTAGCGGAATCGGTTGTAAAAGAGCCCCGTCTCGGCATCCTCATACTGCCCCGGGAACCTGAAAGGCGTGGTCGTCCTCGCGTCGGGCGCCGCCTCCGTCCGTCCCCACGCCTCGCGCCGGAGCTCGCACGCCATCTCGCCACGTCCGTCGACGAGCCGCTCCGGCGTCCCGATCGGGTCGTTTATATAGTGGAACCACCCTCCGGCATCGCGGTGCGCCACCGGCGCGAAGCCGTCGTCCTCGAAGCAGTAAGTCTTGATGTCTACCACTGGATCCCCAGCGGCTTGCGCCCGACGGGAGATCTCATGTACGAGTACGTTGCCGTCCCACACGAACCGTGTCACCCCATGCGGCCTGAATGCTTGCAGGGGTGACGCCGGCGCCTTGCCGGCGCGCATCTCCACGCGCCGGCCGAAAGGGTCGTACCGGAACTCGATCCGCTCGCCCTCCGGCGTGCTCACGCTCTCCAGGAGCCCCGCGAGGTTCCACGTGTAGACCCAGGCTCTCCGGGTGCCGGTCGATGGATCCTCCATCGATTTCTCTTCGAGCCGCCCCTCGGCGTTCCACCGGTACTGCGTGTCGCCCTTGCGGACGAGCTGGCTGCCACGCCCGTACTCCCGCCGCGCCGCCTGCGGACCACTCTCGTGGGCATTGCCCGCCGGGTCGTAGCGGAACACCTCGGCACGGGCCTGCTCCGGCACACGCGCTAGCAGCTGTCCTACGGGGTCGTATCGATATGAAGTCCACCCCCGCCCCTGATCCCACGCGGCGCTCAGCTCGCCCAGGGGATCGTAGCGGTACGCCAAGTCGACCGTGACGTTCTCCGGCCGCGGCCCGACCCATGCGGGCTCCCCCGGCCGCGCGCGCACCTCGCGAGGCGGGCCCACCACGCACCGCCGCTCGACGCGACCGAGGATGTCGTACCCGCTCTCGACGCGCCCCCCGCCCGGCAGCGACCGGGCCACCTCTCGCCCGAGCACGTCGCTCGTGTGCTCGACGACGACATGCCCGTCGAGCACCGTCCGCCGCCGCGCACCGAGCAGCCCCCGCTCGATCGCCTCGGTGTGGCCGAGCGACGTCCTGCGCAGGACGCGCTCGCCCTCCCGATCATAGGCGCTCTCGAACCGGTGCTCCACTCCATCGAGTATCTGGATCTCCCGCACCACGCGTCCAGCCGCGTCGCGGTCCAGCCGGAGCTCGCCCCCCGGCCACGTCACACCGATCAGGTCGCCGAGCGCATCGTGCTCGAAGAGCTCGACCGAGTCGTCCCGGTACTCGCGGCGGATAGGCCTCCCCTCGAGGTCGTACGCAAAGCGCACCTGATCGCGCTCGCCATGCGTCCAGAGGATCAGGTCGCCCGCTGCATCATAACTATAACAGCTCGTCCGCCCGTCGAACGTCACCTCCTTGCGCACCTTTCCGGTCCCGTCCCGTTGCAGCGTGTGCACCTCGCCCTTCTCGTTGCGCACCTCGACGAGCTCGCCTTCGGGGTTGTAACCGAGCCGCACCTCGTGGCCGTTCGCGTCGCGGCGCACGCACAGCTTGTGGTAGCCGCCCCATACGAACGACGTGACCCCGCCGTTCGCGTCGGCGATCTCGGTCAGGTGCTGCTCGGCGTCGTAGCCGTAGCGTGTCGTCGCGCCGGTCGGGCCGACGACCGCAACGAGGTCGCCGCGCGCCGACCACCGGTACCGCGTTTCAGCGCCGAGCGGGTCGATGACGGCGACGCGCCGGCCGAGCGCGTCGTGCCGGAAGCGCCACGTGGCGCCGCTGGCCAGCGCCACCTCGGCGCAGTTGCCGTGCGCGTCGTACGAGAACGCCGTACGCTCGCCGTTCGGCGAGATCTCCTCGAGCACGAGCCCGCGCGCGTCGTACCGCCGGAACGTCGCCGCGCCTGTGGGGTCGACGTACAGAGTGACGTTTCCGCGCGCGTCGCGCTCGAACCGGCGCAGACTGCCGTTCGCGTCGATGATCCCGACCGGCAGGTCGTTCGCGTCGCGCTCGATCGACGTGACCGCCCCGAGCGGGTCGGTGTACCGCACGGCGCTGCCGCGCGCGTTGCGCTCGAACAGCTCGGTCCCGCCGCGCTCGTTCGTGCGCGACGTCATCCAGCCGTCGTCCCGGTAGGCCGCCGTCACCACCGCACCGCCGATCACGCGCTTGTCGAGCGTGCCGTGCTCGTTGCCGTGGAAGCGCTGCACCTGGCTGAAGTCGGCCACCTCGGTGAAACCGACGTCCCAGTAGCTGACCTTGCAGTGGTGGATCCCCTTCCACTGCGTCTCTTCATCGTGAAGGTACCTGGGTGGTTCTCTGGCCAGGCTCGGATCCACCTTGCCCGGATAGTCGCCCCACGCCTCCACCCCGCGACGCTGGCCGTCGAAGCGGAAGTGCCATGTCAGCCCGCTGCGGTCGGTATCCTCGAGGAGCAGGTGCCGCTCGTCGTAGCTGTGGTGCCACGCGTAGCCATCCGCGTCGGTCGCGGCCACGAGGTCACCACGCCGGTTGCACGTCAACGTGCCGAGCGCCAGCCACGCGCCGCGCGCGGTGTCGAGCAGCTCGATCGTGGTGATCCGCTGTTCGTCGGAGGTCCTGTCACGCAACCGAATCCGCCTCCCCGCGCTGTCGATGACCTCGACGATGCGTCCGTCCTTCTCGTCATAGGTCAGCGTGATTCGGTTGCCGTTGCGATCCTCCACGGCCGTGAGCCGCGCGCGCCGCCCGTCGTCCCTCGAGCACGCGAACCGCCGCTTCACCCCGTCGCCGGCATCGACGGTCCACGCCTGGGCCTCGCGCCGCAGCGAGTAGCCCCACTTGCCGAGCACCTCCTCGCCCTCGGCCGGCTTCGGCATCTCCACCGCCGTGCCCAGCCCGGTCCACACCGTGACGCGATGGCTCCGCACCTCGAGCTCCCAACCGAGGCTGTGGCCCCAGCCGTGCCCCAGCCCCGCATCGCGGTCGGCCATCGCGGAGCTGTACGACCGCTCCCACACGAGCGGCAGGGGGCCCGGCAAGCCGCAAATCGGGATGGCGTGCGTGAAGACCCGGCCTGTGACGACATCGATCGGGTGCGACACCGTGCCGCACTCCGGGTACTTGTTCGGATCCGGTGCGCTCTTGCCCCCGCCGCCCGCGCTGTTTCCACCGTGCCCGCCGCCCGCGCCGTGGCCACCGGCGCTCCCGCCGCCGCCCGGCCCGCCGCTGCCGCCGCCCCCGCCGCCTCCACCCAGGATGAAGACGCCGGGGTTCATCCCGGGGATGGCGGGAAGATTCGGGACCGGGGCTGTGCGCGCCATGACACATGGTCGCGGAGCGAAACGCGCAGCGTCAATACTGGACCGCGGCGGTAGAACGAGGGCAAGCCCGCGTGCCGGAGGTGCATGTTGCGTCCGCGGCGGCGCGGTGCGGACAGGTTGCAGCGCGTGACCATGGTCCGGCAGCCCGCATCGCGCGCGGCACCCTCATCCCGAGGCGCGCCTTGTCGGCCATGGGACCAGCGTGGTACAGGTGTCGCGCCGGGTGCCGCCGGCGCGGCGCTGAGGTCCCCTCGAATTGGGCGAGGCGAGCCGTGGTCACTTCTCTCGTACGGGCGTCTTCATCGCACGCAGCGGCGATCGCCGTGGTCCTCGCGTCCTTCCACCTGGACGCCGCCGAGCCTCCAGCGCGCTCCAGGGAGCTGGACGCGCTGTACCGGCAGGCCGAGGCCGCCATGAGGAGTCTCGACATGGTGGAGGCTCGGCGCCTCTGGGCGCGCATCCACCACCTCGATCCCTCGACCATGGCGCTCTGCCAGCTCGGGGTGGTGGATACCCGTCTCGGTCGCTGGGATGCGGCCGCGGAGGAGCTCTCCGAGTGCGTCGCGCGGATGCCGCCGCCGAAGAACGATCTCGAGCGCCGCCGCTGGGAGGTCCGGCATGCCGACTTCGCGCGGGTGCTCGGGGAGGTGGGTGTGCTCCACGTCGTCACGCCCCCCGGGATCGTGCCGGCGCGGATCCTCGTGGATGGGCGCGAGGTTGGCCGCGCCGATCGGGTGTACGTGCAGCCGGGCCAGCACGAGATCGTCGCCATGGCGTACGACGGACGCATCGCCCGTGTGAGCGCGGCGGCCAAGGCCGGTGAGTCGCAAAGCGTGCCCGTTGTGTTCGACGCGATCGACAGCCGGCCCGCGCGGCCGGCCGGTGCCACGGGCGGCCCGCTCGCGCCGACGCGGGAAGCCTTGGCAGGACCGGCCCCGTCCGGCGTGAAGCCGTGGGTCGTCGCGAGCGGCGCAACCGCCGCGGTTGGCCTGCTCGTGACGGGCATCGGGCTCCACGTCGCGGCCAACAGCGCGGAGGACGAGCGGCGGGCGGCGTTGTGCGCTCCAGCGCGAGAAGGCGATGCTGCTCAGGCACATGCGTCGCGCGAAGGCGTGAGCACGATGAGCCACCTGGGAACGGCTTCGCTCACGGCCGGTGCGCTGCTGAGCGTCGCTACGTTCGTCTACATCGTTGTCGCGAACGACAGCGAGGAGGGCCAGCCTGAAGTTTACGCATGTCGTTGTTCAGCGCGGTGGCCGCCGCACAACCGAGTGGCACTGCGCTCTCACCATCAAAATGCCGCTCCGGACTGAGTTTATGGGGAAAATCGATCCGCTCTATGCAGCCAACCTCAGTGAAGAGATCACAGAGGAGGTCGGAAACCTCATGGACTACAACCTCCCGCAGGGGGTCTTCTGCATCAGGTTTCGCAGCGAGGTGGAAGCTGCGTTTAAGTTCAAGTACCCATTTCTCGGTGCCTCGGTGACGCATCCATGAAAGTAACTCGCTCCGAGCTGCTCGACGTCGTTTACCGCTTCTACCCGCGGAGCGTGCGTAACTTCGAGCGCATCCATGTGCCTCCCAACGAGCCCGTCTACGAGGACACGGAGGAGCACCGCCGCCTGGTGGAAGCCGCAAACCGCGGGCGAGCAGACTACCCAACATGGGAAGCGATGATCCACCGCCTGTACGAACGATACAGCCTTCAAAACGAGTCGCTCAACCTGTTCGCGGGGGGGGGTTGAGCCGGCCTACTCGGCCCGCATCTATCGACCCAGGGACCTCGAGCCCGCTCCCTCGCTCAGCAGCAGGGCTTCGCTCAGCTTCCACGTGAGCCTTCTCGGGCCCTATTATGGAATCCACAGTAGGGGCGAGCCAGACGAGATACCGCCGGCGGTCGCAGAAGAGATCGAGGCCACGTACCCCGGCTACCATACGATCCCGCCGGAGCTCGGGAACGAGGCGGTGCCGGATGTGGCTATGGACACGGTGTTGATGGGCGAGGCGACGATATATGTGTGCCTCTTCTCGGTTGTGTGGACTTGGGTGGATCCGGTGTAGCCCTTCCCCTGGGCGTCCGCCGTCCACGTGGCCGAGCTCGGGCACGTGACAAGGCGGACGCTGCGTTCAAGTCCAAGTACCCGCGACTCGGCGCCAAGGTGACGAATCCATGATGACAACCCGCTCCGAGCTGCTCGACGTCGTCTACCGCTTCTACCCGCGGGGCGTGCATAAAATTTCGCGCATCTATGTACCTCCGGGCGAGCCCGTCTACGTTGACACGGAGGAGCACCGCCGCCTGGTGGAAGCCGCAGACCGCGGGCGAGCGGAGTACCCAAGGTGGGAAGAGATGATCCACCGCATGTACGAACGATACGGCCTTCAAAACGAGTCGCTCAGCCTGGTGTCGGGAGACGCTGAGCCGGCCTACTCGGCCCGCATCTACCGCCCCAGGGACTTCGAGCCCGCTCCTTCGCTCAGCAGCAGGGCATCGCTCAGCTTCCACGTGAGCCTACTCGGGCCCTATTATGGAATCCACAGTAGGGGCGAGCCAGACGAGATACCGGCGGCGGTCGCAGAACTGATCGAGGCCACATACCCCGGCTACCGAACCATCCCGCCGGAGCTCGGGAACGAGGTGGTGCCGGATGTGGACATGGACGGCGTGTGGATGGGCGAGGCGACGATCTACGTGTGCCTCTTCTCGCGCAAGTGGACTTGGGTGGATCCGTAGCCATTTTCCTGGGCGGCAGCCGTCCACTTGGCCGAGCTCGGGCACGTGGACGGCGAGGGGCTCGCGGCGAACTCGGCGCCCCTCGCAGCGGCGCGGCCGAGCACCCCGGGCACCTTCCGGCACGCCGGTTTCCCGGTGGGAAGCTCCCCGCCGGCGCCTCGAACCCCGCCGCCGCCCTCCGCAAGCCCTGTCGGCCGCTCCGGAAGGCCACCCCCCGCGCCCCGGAGGCCCTGTCGGTCGCTCCGGAAGGCTTGTCGGCCGCCCCCGAGGGCATGTCGGCCACTCCGGAAGGCCACCCCCCGCGTTCCGGAGGGCATGTCGGCCGCGCCGGAGGCATGTCGGCCCGGCCGACATGCCCTCCAGGCCGCCGGATCCAGCTTCAGATCCCGGTCGGCGAGCCCTCCAGCCGGCCAAAGAGGCCCTCGGGCCCGCCCGACACGCCCTGAAACCGGCGTCCCTGGGCCTCCCCGGCCGGCCGACAACCCCCCGGACCGGCCGACAAGCCTTCCGGCACGCGGCGGGCGCCTTCTTACCGGGCGTCGCAACCGTGCCGCGCCGCGCCATCGGCTTGCAGGCTGAGCTCGCCATGCACACATCCCCCGACCGGGAGGTTGCTTTGAGCACTGAGATCGAGATTGACAGCGAGGGACCCAGCCGCCAGGTCCTCGCCGAGGTGCCGGGCCGCGCGCTCAGGTTCCTGACGGCGGCAGGCAAGAACAGGCAGATCCGCGCGCTCCTGCGGGAGCGCGGCTACACCGACGAGGAGCACCGGGAGGGCTGGGACCTGCTCCACCGTGCCTCCGGCTTCGGCACCGGCGAGCCCGACGAGGTCGAGGACGCCGAGGTCGGCAGGGCGATCGCCGAGCTGGACGCCTGGGACGAGCCGCACTTCCGGCTCATCCGCGCGGCGCTCCAGCGGCGCCACCCGGCGCAGGAGAGGTTCGTGTTCGACAACCTCACCGCGCAGGTGGGCCCGGCCGCGGTCGTGTCCGTGAAGACGCTGCTCGACCGGCTCGACGCCCTCGACAAGAGCCCGGCGCGCAAGGCGACCCGCAAGGACGACCACGCCGCGCTGGAGACGCTCGCGAAGCGCGGGATCACGAAGGAAGAGCGCAGCCGCCTGCGCCAGCTCGTCGACGTCGCGTCGGGCGCCGGGACGGCGGATGAGGAGGACGACGAGGAGGCGATCGGCGACGCCGCCGCGGTGAGGGCGGTCGTCGACAGCGAGGAGCACGTCGAGGCGCTGCGCGCCCTGCACGCCTGGTACCGCGAGTGGGCCGAGACGGCCCGCGCCGTCGTCAAGCGGCGCGACTTCCTGGTCCGGCTGGGCCTCGCGCACCGCAAGGCGAAGGCGAAGGCCAAGCCGACCGCCGCCGCGCCGCCGGACGTGGTGAAGCCGACCGCCGCCGCGCCGCTGGACGTGACGAAGCCGACCGCCGCCGCGCCGCCGGACCTCTTCTGATCGCCCCTCGAAGACCGCAGGGCGGAGCGGGGATCCACCCGCTCCGCGGCGCCCCTCGTCTCACTTCTCCAGGATGATGAACTGCACGCGCCGGTTCTTGGCCTTGTTCGCGGGCGTGACGTTCGGCGCGACCGGCCGGTCCTGCCCGTAGCCCTTCGCCTGCAGGCGCCCGCCGTCCACGCCGGCCCGGATCAGCCAGGTCCGCACCGAGTTCGCCCGGGACTCGCTGAGCGTCTGGTTGTGCTCTCGCCCGCCCGTGTTGTCGGTGTGCCCCTGGATCTCGACCTTGCGGATGTTCGGATTGCGCTGGAGCACGTCCGCGATCTCCTCCATCAGCGCGTTCGAGTCGCCCAGGATCTTCGCCGAGTCGGTCTCGAAGTGGATCTGCCGCGAGATCTTGATCTCGTTGCCCTGCACCTTCACGAGCGAGACCTTCGGCCGCTTGTTCACGGTGAGCGCGGCGCGTGTGTCCTCGCTCGTCCGGACGTCGGCCTGGTTGACGTGGTTCATGTAGCCCTGCGCCTCGACCTTGAGCGTCACCGCGCCGGCCGGCAGGTCGGGGAAGCGGAAGGCGCCGCTCCCGTCGGTCGTCGCCGTCTGCTCGCGGCCGGCCGCGTCGACGAGCCGGATCGTCGCGCCGGCGACCGCATCCCCGCTCTCCGCGTCCTTCACCGTCCCGACGATGTTGCCCGTCTTCGGCAGCGCCTCCAGCGCGCAGTCGACATCGACGAACGTCGGCCCTTGCGGCAGCGCCGGGCTCGGCGCCGCGCCAGGGATCCCTGGCTGCGGCCCGAACGGCGCGGGCTGCCCAGGCTGCTGGCCGAAGGGCGCCGGCTGCTGGCCGAAGGGCGCGGGCTGCGGTCCGAAGGCGCCGGGCTGTCCGGGCTGCGGCCCGAAGGCGCCGGGCTGCCCAGGCTGAGGCCCGAAGGCGCCGGGCTGCCCAGGCTGAGGCCCGAAGGCGCCGGGCTGACCGGGCTGCGGCCCGAAGGCGCCGGGCTGACCGGGCTGCGGTCCGAAGGCGCCGGGCTGACCGGGCTGCGGTCCGAAGGCGCCGGGCTGTCCCGGCGGTGCGCCGAAGGGATCGGGCTGCCCCGGCTGCGGTCCGAAGGCGCCGGGCTGTCCCGGCGCGGCCCCGCCAGCGGGGATCGTCGCCTGGCACGTGCCCGGTTTGTAGCCGTTCGCCCGGATGCTGAAGGTGTACGTCCCCGGCTCGAGGTGCCGCGTGAGGAAGCGGCCGTCGGGCCCGGTCGCGTAGGGCGGCTGGGCGACGCCCTCGACGGTCACGATGGCGTCGACCACCGGGGCGTCGGCCTTGTTCTGCTCGTGCACGAAGCCGCGGGCGAAGCTCTGCGGGGCCGGCACGAGCTGCGGCGGCTCCTTGATGATCTGCGGCGCGGGCGCCGGCAGCGGCTCCTTCTGCTTCGTGTCGTACGCGTAGGCGATCCCGAGGTAGAGCGTCCACGGCGCCTGCGGCGCGACCTCCTCGATGAACACCGACGTCGCCGACAGGCCGAGGTCGAACGCCGCGTGCCCGGAGAGCCCGCGGAACGCCTTCTCGAACGGCGTCGCCCGCACGCCGATGGACAGCCGCGACGGCACCGCCGAGTACCCCGGCCCGCCCTGGCTCTGCGGATCGGGCGACGAGAAATCGTCGAGCCCGAGGCAGACGTCGCCGCGCGCCACGCTCCTCGTGTGGCACTCGTAGCCCTGCCGGTTCACCGGGATGTCGAGCGTGTACTCGAGGTAAGGCTGCACCTTCGGCAGCGGCACCTCGACGCCCAGGTGGGTCTGGAAGAAGTCGACCCGGTTGATGCCGAGCCCGAACCGCTCGATGCGCGAGATCGGCTGCCGCTCGCGGCCGTCCCGGAACGCCTTGGCCCGCTCCTCCTCGATCTGCCTCACGACCACGCCGGAGTTGTCGAGCTTGTAGCCGAGGTTCAGGTTGACCCGCAGCGGGAACCCCTTGCCGTCCGGCTTGCGCAGATCGAGCGACGCGAGCCCCCGGAACGCCGCGCTCGTGCCGCCGCCGGCGAGGCCGACGTCACCCGTCCCGTTCAGCAGGAGCAGCTGCGCCTCGCCGCCGAAGGTGAAGTACTTGCCGATCTTCGAGGGCGTGAACCCCTTCACGCCCAGCGTCGTGTCGCCGAGCACCTGCAGGAGCCGCGGGCGGCCTTGATCGTTCGCGTTCGCGAACGTGCGGATCGACGCGTACCCCTCGAGGAAGGGCAGGGGGGTCGCGTTCAGCGCGAAGAGCGCCCCCACGTGGCTCGCCGAGTCCGCCTGCGCGTCGGGGCCGCAGGTGATCGGCTCGCCGGCGGGCGTCGACTCGGTCGGATCACAGAGGAAGTTGCTCGTCGAGAACCAGTCGAACAGGAACGACACCCGGAAGGTCCCCGGGGCGCCCGAGCCCGCGTACGACGTCCTGAGCAGGCCGGTGGAGCCCCACAGGTTCGGCTGCTCGATCAGCGAGAGGGCGCGCGCCTGCTCGTCCAGCGCGGCGGAGCTCGTCGCCGTCGCGCTCGCTTGTGCGCCTTGCTCGCCGGCGGACGCCTGCGCGCCGAACGAGAAGCTCGCGTCCGGCGGCGGCTGGCTGCCCGGAGCCGGCTGCGGCCCGAACTGTGTCGCGCCGTCGCCCGGAAAGCCGGGCTGCGGGCCGGGCTGCGGCCCGAACTGCGTCGCGCCGTCGCCGGGGGGCGGCTGCTGCGGCCCGAACTGCGGCGGCGGGGCGTTGCCCGGCGGCGGCTGCGGCCCGAACGGGCCGGGCTGGCCGGGGAACGGTTGAGGTCCGAAAGGCCCAGGCGTCGGCTGGCCCGGAGGCGGCTGCGGTCCGAAGGGCGGCTGCGGCTGCTGCGCCCCGGCAGCGCCCGCCAGCGTGAGAGCGCCGACGAGCGGCAGCGCTGTGAGCGCAGCGCGCCTGGGCCTGTCGGCAAACACCTTCAGAAGCGTATGCATCGAGCCTCGGTCCGCGAGGCCGATCAAGGAAACGCCCGCCAATCGGGACGGTAGAGACCTCGCGCGCGGCCCGTTGTATCACTCCGGGCGGCACACGAAACAGCGGTTTCGACAGCGGCAGAGCCGCGCCAGACGGCCCCCCGCAGCGCGTTCCGCGCGGCGTCCCCCGCGCGCTTTCGCCCGATCGCCCGGCGCCCCCGCGCGCCTGCTCGGCGCGGCGCGGGCGGCGCTCCGCCGCGCCGGCGACCCGGTCGCAAACGTGCTCGGCCAGCGCGCGTAGGCGCCAGGGCCGCGCCCCGGCCGCGCCGTGGCGGGAGGCCGAGCCGGGCCCATTTCTGCGGAGGCGCATGCTAGGAAAACGCTCATGGCATCCCGGGGGCGCATCCTGATCGTCGACGACGAGGCGAACGCGCGCGCGGCGCTCTCGGAGATCCTCCGCGAGGAGGGGTACACGACGGAGACCGCGGCCGACGGCTTCAAGGCGCTCGGCAAGCTCGAGGAGTTCGCGCCCGACGTGGTCCTGACCGACCTCAAGATGCCGGGGCTCGACGGCATCCGGATGATGGAGAAGGCGCTTCTCGCGCTGCCCGACGCGACCTTCGTCGTGATGACCGCGTTCGGCACGATCTCGAGCGCGGTCGAGGCGGTGAAGAAGGGCGCGTACAACTACCTGACGAAGCCGCTCGACTTCTCGGTGCTCGCGGTGGTGGTCGAGCGCGCGGTGGAGCGGGCGCGGCTGCTCCAGGAGAACTCGCGGCTGCGCGAGCGGCTGCGCGAGCGCAACGCGTTCGGCCACGTGATCGCGAGCCACCCGAGCATGGCGAAGCTGCTCCGGCTGGTCGAGCAGGTGGCGCCGAGCCGCGCGAGCGTGCTGATCGTGGGTGAGACGGGCACGGGCAAGGAGCTCATCGCGGAGATGATCCACCGCGCGAGCCCGCGGTCGAAGGCGCCGCTCGTCCGGCTGAACTGCGCCGCGCTGAGCGAGTCGCTCCTCGAGAGCGAGCTCTTCGGCCATGAGCGCGGCGCGTTCACCGGCGCGGTCGGCCGCCGCGAGGGCCGCTTCGAGCAGGCGAACAACGGCACCCTGTTCCTGGACGAGGTGAGCGAGATCCCGCTCGCCACGCAGGTGAAGCTCCTGCGCTTCCTGCAGGAGCGGACGTTCGAGCGGGTCGGCGGCAACGAGACGCTCAAGGTCGACGTGCGGATCCTCGCCGCGTCGAACCGCGACCTGCGCCAGCGCATCGCCGACGGCCTGTTCCGGGAGGATCTCTACTACCGCCTGAACGTCGTCACCCTCGAGATCCCGCCGCTCCGCGAGCGCCGGAGCGACATCCCCGAGCTCGCGACGTTCTTCCTGGGCCGTTACGCGCAGGAGAACGGCAAGCGCATCGAGGGGTTCACGGACGAGGCGCTCTCGGCGCTGACGGGCTACCCGTTCCCCGGCAACGTGCGCGAGCTCGAGAACGCGATCGAGCGCGCGGCGGTGCTGTGTGACGGCCCGCGCATCGAGCCCCGGCACCTGCCGGTGCAGATGTCGTCCGAGCCGGCCGAGGCGGCGGACGCGATGCCGCGCATCCCCGGGAGCACCATCTACGACCTGGAGCGCTACGCGATCCTGCGCACGCTCGAGGCCTGCAAGGGCTCCACCTCGAAGGCGGCGACGATCCTCGGCATCAGCCCGCGCAAGATCCAGTACAAGCTGCACGAGTACAGCGCGGTGAGCGCGCGCGGCCGGGCGCGGCCGGGCGACGGACCGCTCGGCGAGCATCACGAGGGCGAGGAGGGCGCATGATCGGGGCCGCGACGCCGGTCGAGGGGAACGACGGCCGCGCCGCGCCGTCAGCTCCCGGCGAGGGGGCGGCGGACGGCGAGCTGCTGATCGACGTCCGCGGTCTCTTGAAGACGTTCCGGGTGGGCTTCTTGCGCCGCAAGGCGGTCGAGGCGGTGAAGGGGGTGAGCTTCGGCGTGCGCCGCGGCGAGATCTTCGGCTTCCTCGGCCCGAACGGAGCGGGCAAGACGACGACGATCAAGATGTTGACGGGCCTCATCGCCCCGACCGGCGGCGAGGCGTACCTGTTCGGCGCGCGTGTCCCATCGCCCGAGGCGCGGCGGAGGATCGGCTTCTTGCCGGAGAACCCGTACGTGTACCCCTACCTCACCCCCCGCGAGTTCGTGGAGCTCTGCGGCCGCCTGTCCGGGATGGGCGGCGCGTCGCTCCGCCGCCGGACGGCGGAGGTGCTCGACCAGGTGAAGATCGCGTACGCCGCCGACCGCCAGGTCCGCCGGCTCTCGAAGGGGATGCTCCAGCGCACCGGCCTCGCCGCCGCGCTCGTCTCCGACCCCGAGATGTTGATCCTGGACGAGCCGATGAGCGGCCTCGACCCGGTGGGCCGCAAGGAGGTGCGCGATCTCATCTTCTCCGAGCGCGCCCAGGGCCGGACGATCTTCTTCTCGACGCACATCCTCGGCGACGTCGAGGCGATGTGCGATCGCGTGGCGATCCTGCGCGAGGGCAAGGTGGTGGTGAGCGGCGCGATCCGCCAGCTCCTGCGCGGCGACGTGCTGCGCACCGACATCACGCTGGCCGGCGCGACCGACGCCCTGCTCGCCCAGCTCGCCGCGATGGGCTTCGCGACCTCGCGCCGCGGCGACGTCGCGCTGGTCGACGTGCAGGGCGAGGCGCACGTGCAGAAGGTGCTCGAACAATCCCTCGCCGCCGGCGCGCAGATCGTCGAGGTGACCCCGCGCCGCGAGACCCTAGAGGACCTCTTCATGCGCCGCGCGCTCTAGCCCCCGAGCGCCGCTATCCCCACGACATCCTTAGAATTCCGTAGGCCCGGGGAGGGGGTGATCGCCGGGCGGGGCGGGGGATGGGCCGTGTCTGAGCCTTGGACAGCGCGCCTCCGGCGCGCTGTCCAAGGCGAGTTCGGCGGGGCCCCCGCCCCGCCCGGCGATCACCCCCTCCCCGGGCCGTGCCCCCGGGATCCCCTACGCCGTAGCCCCCGCGACATCCTGCTTGGCCGCCTCGATGATCTCGAGCGCGTACGCCCCGATGGCCGCCGCGTCCTCGCCCTCGACCATGACGCGCAGCTTCGGCTCCGTCCCGCTCCACCGCACCAGGATGCGCCCCCGGTCCCCGAGCGTCTTCTCGATGCGGTCCACGATGAGCCGCGTCCGCTGCATGCTGTCGAGCGGCACCCGGGTCCCGAACGTCGCGTTCTCGAGCACCTGGGGCACCCGCTGCATCGCCTGCGACGCGAGCTCGCTCAGCGGCTTGTCCTCCTCGGCCATGATCGCGAGCACCTGCAGCGCGGCCACGATGCCGTCGCCCGTCGTCGCGTGGTCCAGGAAGATGAGGTGCCCCGATTGCTCGCCCCCGAACGAGTAGCCCCCGTTCCGCATCGCCTCCACGACGTACCGGTCCCCGACCGCCGTCCGCACGACGTGCCCGTTGTGGGCCTTCAGCGCGCGCTCCAGGCCGAGGTTCGACATCACGGTGGTCACGATCGTGTTCCGCGGCAGCTTGCCGGTGCGCAGCATCCGGAGCGCGCAGAGCGCCATGATCGCGTCGCCGTCCACGACCTCGCCGCGCTCGTCGACCATGATCACCCGGTCCGCGTCGCCGTCGAGCGCGATGCCGATCGCCGCGCCGCGCTTCAGCACCTCGGCCTTCACGTGCTCGGGGTGCAGCGCGCCCGTCTCGCGGTTGATGTTGCGGCCGTTCGGCTTCACGCCGAGCGCGGTCACGTGCGCGCCGAGCTCCGTGAACACCGACGGCGCGACGCGGTACGCGGCCCCGTGCGCCGCGTCGACCACCATCTTCACGCCGTCGAGCGACAGCGCCGTGGGGAACGTGTTCTTGCAGAAGACCACGTACCGCCCCCGCGCGTCGTCGAGCTTGACCGCGCTGCCGATCGCCGCCCCCACCACGCGCGCCTCGTCGAGCTCGTGGCTCTCCATGAGCCGCTCGATCTCCTCCTCCTCCGCGTCGGGCAGCTTGTAGCCGTCGGGCCCGAAGATCTTGATGCCGTTGTCCTGGTACGGGTTGTGGCTCGCGCTGATCACCACCCCGGCGTCGGCCCGCATGCTCTGCGTGATCTGCGCGACGGCCGGCGTCGGGATCGGCCCGCTCAGCATCACGCGCCCGCCCATGGCGCACACGCCGGACGCGATCGCGGTCTCGAGCATGTAGCCGGACAGCCGCGTGTCCTTCCCGATCACCACCCGGACCTGCCGCGACTTCCCGCGGCTCGCGACGAACGCGATCGCGCGCCCGAGCCGCAGCGCCATCTCCGGCGTCATCGGCGGCTGGTTGGCCACGCCGCGCACCCCGTCGGTGCCGAAGAGCTTGCGGCCTCGCGACTGCTTCTGCGGCTCGCCCGTCGCCGACGGATCGGTCTCTTTAGGATCTTTCTTCGTGTGCTTCGGCACGGTCCCTCTCTGTAGTTGGGGCTGAGGAGACCACCCTTAGCAACCTTTGCCAAGACGGCCCACGGCCAATCTCGACCGGGCGCGGCGCGGTCGCCGCGTCGTGACGTTCGCCGCACCGCGTCCGCGCCTCGTCGGCGCACCGGTTTTCAGCCACGCGGCAGCGCGCCGCGGCTGCGCGGCGTGGCAGCTCACCGCGCGCCAGCTCACCGCGCGCTCGCCGTGGGTTCACCGAGCGCTCGCTTGCGTTCACCGCGCCTGTTCCGGCGGGGCCTCGTTGTTGCGCCGGGCCGCCTCGTTGCTCGGGCGCAGCAACACCGACCTCTGCGCCGGGGCTCGCAGATCCCGCCCCCGCGTCGTCCCCGTGGTGCCGTGCGGCTTCGGCAGGAGCGCGTTGACCCAGCCCATCAGCCGGACCGTCGTCTGGGGCGCGACCCCGTGCGCCCAGCTCAGGAGGTGCGCGGACAGCCCGAGCTTCACCTCGCCGCGCCCCTCGCGCGCCGCGGCCACCACCCGCCGCGCCGCGCGCCGCGCGTCGATCGTCGCGATCGGCAGCGACGACGCCAGCCCGAACCAGCCGAACTCGCGCGCCTCGTCGCCGCCGAACTCGGCGTTGTAGATCGACCCCGTGCGCATCGGCCCGGGGATCACCGTCGTCACGCGCGGGCCGTCCGCGCCGCCGCGCGAGAGCTCGGCCTGGATCGTCTCCGAGAAGCCCATCATCGCGAACTTCGACGCGTTGTATCCGAGCAGGTGCGGCAGCGCGACGCGCCCGCCGATCGACACGATGTTCACGACGCGCCCCTCCCGCCCCTGCTCCTGGAGGTGCGGGAGCGCCCGCAGCGTCGCGTGGACCGCGCTCCAGTAGTTCGAGCGCATCGCCTCGTCGAGCTCCTCCACGCGGAGGTCCTGCATCGGCGCGACCTGGATCACGCCGGCGTTGTTGACGAGCACGTCGATGCGGCCGAAGGCGCGGACCACGCCGTCGATGAACGCCTCGGCCGCGGCGCGATCACCGAGATCACACGCCGCCTCGTGCACCTCGATGCCGAGCGTGCGCAGCCGCCGCGCCGCCCGGTCGAGCGCCTCGGCGTCGCGGCCGGTGATGGCCACCCGGGCGCCGAGCCGGCCGAACTCCTCCGCGAGGAGCAGCCCGAGCCCGCGGGCGCCACCCGTGATGATGACGACCCGACCGTGCAGGTTGAGCCGCCGCAGCGCCCGGAACGCGGTCCGAGCGATCGCGGCCGCCCCGAGGCCTGCCGCAGGGAAGAGCACCGGCGAACGCCGTCGTTTCCTGAATGCCATGCCGCCGGATCCGGCATCGCCCGTGCCAGCGCGGCGCCGCCGGCCCCGTGGCGAGCGCTGCACATCGCGCGCGCCGCCCCGTTCAGAGCGCCACGGTCGGATCCGGCGCGATGCCGAGCAGCGCCGACCGCACCTCGCCGACCAGGTAAATCGAGCCCGCCACGACGACGAGCCCGCCGGGCGGCGACCCCTCGAGCGCCCGCGCCACCGCCGCGTGTGGATCGCCGATGGGCTCGCCCGGCGCGATCGCCCGCAGCGCCTCGAGCGGCGCGGCGTCGCGGCCCTTCGGCGTCACATAGAACCGCCGCTGCGCGCGCGGGGCGAGCGTCTGTAGCATTTCGCCCCACCCCTTGTCCGCCATCGCCCCGAACACGAGCGCCGTGTGCGCCGCGCCGGGACCTTCCTCGTCGAGCCATGCCGCGAGCGCCTGCGCGCCGTGCGGGTTGTGCGCACAGTCGATCAGGACGTGGCCGGCGCCCGCCTCGATCCGCTCCAGCCGGCCGGGCCAGCGGGCGCCGGCGAGCCCTGCCGGCAGCGCCCGCTCGATCTCGGGCCACCGGCCGGCGAGCTGCCACGCGACGCCGCAGGCCACGGCCGCGTTCTCCGCCTGGTGCGCCCCGCGCAGGCCGAGCTCCACCTCGAGCGCGCGGCCCGCCGGCCCGACGACACACACGGCCCGCTCGCCGGCCCGGGCCCGCCCGACCGCGATCTCGCCCGCACGCGCGCCGCCCTCGGCGTGCGCCGCGCGGAGATGCGCGGCCGCGCGCTCGAGGTGGAGCTCGGCCCGCGTCACGCGGAGGCGAGGGCCCGCGTGGGCCGCCTGCGCGACCGCCTCGATGGCGGCGTCGGCCTCCGGCGGGAGGGGGCCGAGCACGACGGGCGCGCCGCGCTTCAGGATGCCCGCCTTCTCCCGGGCGATGTCGGCCAGCGTCGGGCCGAGCATCGCCTCGTGGTCGAACGCGATCGACGTGATCGCCGTGCAGAGCGGCGCCGCGATCACGTTGGTCGCGTCGAGCCGCCCCCCGAGGCCCACCTCGAGGACGGCCAGGTCGACCCCCGCGTCGCGGAAGGCCACGAACGCGGCCACCGTCAGCGCCTCGAAGAACGTGAGCGGCGAGGGAACCTGCGTGAGCGCGGCCGAGAGCGCGCGCTCGAACGCCGCGTCGCCGATCGGCTCGCCCCCGACGCGGATGCGCTCGGCGAACCGCGAGAGGTGCGGCGACGTGTACAGGCCGGTGCGGAGGCCGGCCGCGCGCGCGGCCGACTCGACCATCGCGCACACGCTCCCCTTGCCGTTGGTGCCCGCGACGTGCACCGCCGGGACGGCCGCGTGCGGGTCGCCGAGCGCCGCGAGCGCCTCGCGCACCCGGTCGAGCCCGAGCACCATCCCCCGCGGCGCCCGCTGCCCCAGCGCCTCGAGCAGGGCCGGGAGCCGCGGCGCCGCCGAGGTCATCGCCGCGCCCGGCGACCGCCCGCGAGGTGCTGGAGCGCCGTCGAGATCCAGGCCTTCATCTCGAGGCGCGGCACGATGGCGTCGACCATCCCGTGGTCGAGCAGGAACTCGGCGCGCTGGAAGCCCGCCGGCAGCGTCTGCCGGATCGTGTTCTCGATGACCCGGGGACCGGCGAAGCCGATGAGCGCCTTCGGCTCCGCGATGTTGATATCGCCGAGGAAGGCGAAGCTCGCCGCGACGCCGCCCGTCGTCGGGTGCAGCAGCACCGAGATGAACGGCAGCCGCGTCTTCCGGTAGCGCTCGAGCGCGGCGACGCTCTTCGCCATCTGCATCAGCGAGAGGATGCCCTCCTGCATCCGCGCGCCGCCCGACGACTGGAGGAGCACCACCGGCAGCTCCTCCCGCGCCGCGCGCTCGAAGAGGCGGGTGATCTTCTCGCCGACCACGGAGCCCATGCTCCCGCCCATGAACGCGAAGACGAACGCGCCGTAGGCGATGTCGCGGCTGCCCAGCCTGGCCTTGCCGATCTCGATCGCCTCCTTCGCGCGCATCTTCTTGTGGAGCGCGGCGACGCGGTCCCGGTAGCTCTTGCCGTCGCTGAACCGGAGCGGGTCGTTCGGGACGAGGTGGTCGTCCCACTGGGTGAGCTCGCCGTCGTCGAGCAGGAGCCGCCGCCACCCGTCGGCGTCGAGCTTGTGGTGCTGGCCGCACTGCGGGCACACCTCGAAGGTGCGCGCGAGCTCCGCGGCGTCGAGCGTGTGCGCGCAGCCGTCGCAGCGACGGAACACGCCCGCTCCCAGCGAGCGCTTCTCGCTCGCGTCGGTGGTCGGCAGGGTCTTTTCGGGCCAGGTCATCGGGCGAACCTTCAGGCGCTCCGCAGGTCCATCTCCTTCACGTCGGAGGGGACCCGCAGGGTTGGTTGTGTCTTCTCCTGCACCTCTCGGGCGCTCACGCCGGGCGCGACCTCGCGCAGCACGAGCCCCTCGGGCGTCACGTCGAGCACGGCGAGATCGGTGATGATGCGGTGGACGACGCCGCGCCCGGTGAGGGGCAGCGCGCACTCGTTCAGGATCTTCGGCGCGCCGTTCTTGGCCGCGTGATCCATGATGACGACGACGCGCTTCGCGCTCACCACGAGGTCCATCGCCCCGCCCATCCCCTTCACCATCTTGCCGGGGATCATCCAGTTCGCAAGATCCCCCTTCTCGGAGACCTCCATCGCCCCGAGGATCGCGAGGTCGATGTGGCCGCCCCGGATCTGGGCGAACGACTCGGCGCTCGAGAAGATCGCCGAGCCGGCCAGCATGGTCACGGTCTCCTTGCCGGCGTTGATGAGGTCCGGGTCCTCGGCGCCCTCGAGCGGGTAGGGGCCGATCCCGAGCAGGCCGTTCTCGCTCTGCAGCACCACCTCCACCCCGGCGGGGATGTAGTTGGCGACGAGCGTCGGCATGCCGATGCCGAGGTTCACGTAGTAGCCGTCCCTGAGCTCCAGCGCGGCGCGCTGCGCGATCTGTTCCCGCGTGAGTCCCATCGTGTCCCCTGTCCCCGCGCGGCTAGGCCGCCGGCGCCTTTCGCGTCGTGCGCCGCTCGATCCGCTTCTCGTAGCGCTCGCCCTGGAAGATCCGGTGCACGAAGATCCCCGGCGTGTGGATGTGATCCGGGTCGAGCGCGCCGACCTCGACGATCTCCTCGACCTCGGCGATCGTCACCTTCGCCGCCATCGCCATCATCGGGTTGAAGTTCATGGCGGTGTGGCGGTAGACGAGGTTGCCGAACCGGTCGCCCTTCCAGGCCTTCACGATGGCGTAGTCGCCGCGGATGGCCGGCTCGAGCACGTAGTCGCGGCCGTCGAACTGCCGGAGCTCCTTCTTCTCGGAGTACCGCTTGACGGTGCCGTCGGGGTTGTAGAGCACCGGGAGCCCGCCGTCGCTGATCGCCGTGCCGGCCCCGGTCGGCGTGTAGAACGCGGGGATCCCGGCGCCGCCGGCGCGGATGCGCTCGGCCAGCGTGCCCTGCGGCGTGAGCTCGACCTCGAGCTCGCCGCTCAGGTACTGCCGCTCGAACTCCTTGTTCTCGCCCACGTACGACGAGATCATCTTCCGGATCTGGCGGTTCTGGAGCAGGATCCCGAGCCCGAAGCCGTCGACGCCGCAGTTGTTGGACACGACCACGAGATCCTTCGTGCCGAGCTCGCGGAGCGCGGCGATGCAGTTCTCCGGGATGCCGCAGAGGCCGAACCCGCCCGCGAGGATCGTGGCGCCGACGGGGATGTCTTTCACGGCCTCCCGCGCGCTCTTGTAGACCTTGTCCATGGCCGCACGAGAGGTAGCCCAACTGGCCCCGAGGCAAAAGCCTCCGCTGCCGCCGCCGCGTGACGCGACGCGGTAGGGCTCGCCCGCGCGTCGCCGGCGGGGCGCCGCGTCACGCGGGCGCGCGGACCTCGTTCTGGAGCGGCTCGCCGCGCTCGAAGGCGGTGACGCTCGCCAGCGTGGTCTCGGCGATCGCGGCGAGCGCCTCCCGCGTGAGGAACGCCTGGTGCGCGGTGATGAGGACGTTCGGGAAGGTGAGCAGCCGGGCGAGGACGTCGTCCTTGAGGACCTGGTTCGAGAGGTCGTGGAAGAAGATGCCCTGCTCGCCCTCGTAGACGTCCAGGCCCGCCGCGCCGACCTGCCCGGTCTTGAGCGCGGCGATCAGCGCCTTGCTGTCGATGAGCGGGCCGCGGCCGGTGTTGATGAGCATCACCCCGCGCTTCATCTTCGCGAGCGCGGCGGCGTCGATGATGTGGCGCGTCCCCGGCGAGAGGGGGACGTGGAGCGACACGATGTCGGCGTCGCGGTAGAGCTCGTCGAGCGCGACGTAGCGGAGGCCGACGTCGGCCGCGAGGGCCGCGTCGGGGCGCGCGTCGAACGCGAGCACGGTGCAGCCGAAGCCGCGGAAGATGCGCGCGGCGGCGGCGCCGATCTGCCCGGTGCCGACGAGGCCGACGGTCTTGCCGACCAGGTCGAAGCCGACGAGGCCGTCGAGCGAGAAGTTGCCCTCGCGGACGCGCGCGTGGGCGCGGTGGATCTTGCGGTTCAGCGCGAGGACGAGCGCGGCCGCGTGCTCGGCGACCGCGTGCGGCGAGTACGAGGGCACGCGGACCACCGGCACGCCGAGGCGCGCGGCGGCCGCGAGATCGACGTGGCTGAAGCCGGCCGAGCGGAGCGCCACGAGGCGCACGCCGCCGCGGCGCAGCAGCTCGAGCGTGCCCTCGTCGAGCTGGTCGTTCACGAAGGAGCAGACGGCGTCGAAGCCGGCGGCGAGCGAGGCCGTCTCGCGGACGAGGCGCGGCTCGAAGAAGGCGAGCTCGTGGCCGTGGCCGCGGTTGGCCTCCTCGAGGGCCTGCCGGTCGTATCCGTGCGTGTCGAAGACGGCGATCTTCATGGGGGGTCCTCTCGCCCGCAAGGTAGCCGGCGCGCGGCGGGTGCACCGCCTTCTTGGCCCTCCCCGACCAAATTCCGTAACGCACCGGTGTGCCCCGACCGCTTCCCCTGCTGCTCGCGATCCTGGCGCTCTCGATCTCCGACCTCCGGACGGCCGCCGCCGCGCCGGACGCGCCCGCCGCGCCGGCCCGCGCCGCGGGCGCGCGCGCCGGCGCACCCGGCGGCGCGGCCGCTCACGGGCGCGCCGCCGCGCCGCGCGCCCACCTCACGGCCGCGCCGGAGAAGGCCCACCGCCCCCGCGCCGGCGCCGGCCCGAGGTCGCGCGAGCCCGCGGCGGCCAAGGCGGCGCCCCGGACGCCCGCCTCGTCGGTCGGCCACCCGAACGAGGGGCGCCTCGAGGGCGGCGTGCGGCTCGACACCTCCCGCAAGGACCTCCGCGTCGTGCCCGCTTACGCGCACGCCGACGTCCGCTGGGGGCTGCCGGCGCTCGTCGGCATGATCGAGCGCGCGGCGCGCGGCGTGGCCCGGCGCTACCCGGGCGCCGTGCTCGAGGTCGGCGACCTGTCGCGCCAGCGCGGCGGCGAGGTCCATCGCCACAACTCCCACGAGAGCGGGCGCGACGTCGACCTCGGCTTCTACGCCCTCGACGCGCGCGGCAAGCAGGTCCACGCGCGCACCTTCCTCCGGTTCAACGCCCGGCTCGCCTCGACCACCGTGCCCGGGGCGCGGTTCGACGTTCCGCGCAACTGGCTGCTCGTGCAGCACCTGCTCACGGATCCCCGCGCCCACGTGAGCCACATCTTCATCGCCGATCCGCTGCGCTCCGCGCTGATCGCCCACGCGAAGCGGATCGGCGTCTCGCGCACGCTGCTCGTGCGCGCGCAGCTCGCGATGATGCAGCCGACCGGCGCGGAGCCGCACGACGACCACATGCACGTGCGCATCTCCTGCCCCCGCGCCAAGCGCGGCAGCTGCATCGAGCTCGCGAAGAACGCGCCCTCGTTCCGCACCCGCGCGCGGCTCGCGAGGGCGGTCCGGTCGCCGAAGGCGCTCCGGACGCCCGCCGCGATCCCCGGGAAGTCGCCCGCCGCCGCCGCGCCGGAGCGGCCGCGCGAGGCCGGCTCGACCCGGCAGGGCCCCGCGAAGCGAGAGGGCGCGCGCCCCGCGGACCCACGCCGCGACGGCGAGGGGCGCCGCGAGGCGCCCGTGGAGCGCCGCGATCCGAGCGCAGACCGCCGCGATCCGAGCGCAGACCGCCGCGAGCCGGGCCCAGGCCGCCGCGATCTCCGCGCGGGCGCCGGCGGCGCGATCCCCCTCGCGGCCGCGCGCGCGGCCGCGCAGCAGCCCATGGGCGGCCTCGACCTGTCGTTCCTCCGGCCCTCCGCGTCCCAGGAGGAGCTCGAGGCGGACTCGGACGGCGCCGACACGAGCGGCGCCCTCGACGACAGCGGCGCGCTCAAGATCACGGACTGACGCTCTGACGCTCGCGCAAGCCGGCGCAGCGCCCCGGCGTATCGCCGGACAATCAGGACGGTGACGCCAGGCGTTACAGGAAGTCCCGTAATCTGGCATCCACGTATTTTGACGTCTGGACCCGGGCAGAAGACCTCATGCAGACTGGGACGGATAGGGGGTGCTCATGCGGCAAGCAGATTCGCACACCTCGGTTCCCACGCTCCCGTCCACTCCCTCCCTCGTAGCCAGCGACCACGACCGGCGCGCGCTCCTCGCGGCGCTGACGTTCATCGACAAGCCGCCGCGCAGCACGCCGGCGCTCGCGGCCTGGTTCGACAAGCACCTCGTGGCGACCGGCCGGATGCCGCGGCCCACCCACGTGACCGAAGGCTTCTCCCAGCCGGTGGCGCTCGACCCTTCCGCTTCGCCCGGCGCGGACGAGGCCGAGCTCGGGGAGCTCGTCGACGCGGCGCGGCTCCGCGTGCTCACCTCGCTCCGGGCCTTCATGCCGCCGGCCTCGGACGACCGCTTCCTCTCCGCCGCCATCGCCGGAGGGCGCGTGCGCTGCGCCGGAGATCCCGGCGTCTGGGAGCCGAGTCCACGCGTGGAGGATCCGCTGAGCGACATCGTGCTCAGCCTGCTCGCCGCGGATATCCTGAACTTTCGTGAGTTCCACGACGCCTACCTCTGCGTCTGCAAGACCTGCCTTCGCATCGACTTCGATCCGAGCCGCGCTGGCCGCACCGGCTGCCCCGAGCACCAGCCGACCGCCACGGTCAGCGTGATGCGGCGCAGCCGGCCGCCGCTGTAGTCCACGCGCCCACGCTCAGAGGCACCCGAGGCGGCACTTCGACGCCTGCTCCAGGCAGTCCGACAGGCAGCTCTGATAGCGCTGGTACTGGCTGCTCTGCGTGGGCTCGCGGCCGCACTGGGTCGCCTTGCACGCCCGGTGTCGCCGCTCGCACGCGCCCACACAGCCCGCCTTGCCGCCGGCCTCGGGCGCGCGCGGCGCCGCGGCCGAGGACGGCGGCGGAGGCCGCGTCGCCTGCTCGGCCGGGGCCGCCTCCGCGCCGCGCGCCCCGGCCCCGGCGGGCCGCTGCGGCGAAGGAGGGAGCGCCGGCCCGCAGCGCTCGAAGGCGCGGCGCATCACGTCGTCCGCGGGGCCGGGCGGGATCTCGCACACCCGCGCCACGGCCTCGACCCGCCGATCGACGGCGGCCGCCGCGCGTGTCGCCAGGCCCTCCGGCCGGAGCTGGGGCGCCGGCGGCGCCTCGCTCGACGGCGCCGCGGCCTCGGCCGGGTCGCTCGACGCCCTGCCCATCAGAAAGGCGACGACCAGGCTCGCCACGACGAGCCCCAGCGCCGCAAGCAGCACCCGCGGATCGATGCGGCGCGCGGCCGACGTCGGCGCGCGCGCCGCGGCGGCCGCGCGCCCGGTCGACGCCGCGCGCGCACCGGCCCCCACCAGGGGCGCCGCCGCGAACGGCGACGCGGGCGTGACGGGCGTGCGTGTCGTCGGCGGGATCGGCGGCGCGAGCGTCGGGGCCTCGGTGGGGATCGGCACCGGGATCGGCGTGAGCTTCGGCAGCGGCGCCGGCCGCGGGATGTCTGCGGCGGTGTGGGCGATCGAGGAGGGCGGCGGCACCGTGCGCAGGTCGGGCCACTCGACGAGCGGCCTGGCGTCGCGCAGGTGTGCGACGAGAGACCAGAGCTCGCCCCGCTGCTCGAAGCGGCGCACGAGCTCGTGCGCCGCCTCCTTGATGCCCCGATCCCAGGAGATGCCCGTCACGCCGAGCTCGTCGGAGAACCGGCGCAGCTCGATCAGGCTGAAGCAGGCCGCGATGCGCCCGCGGATCTCGGCGGCATCGCGCGCCGTGCTCGCCGCGCTCGCCGCGCTCGCCGCGCTAAATGGCGTCCCCGTCACCTCGTCCTCCACCGGATGGAGCTTACCGCACACGCCACCGAAGCCGAACCTGGTATAGGCTCCAGACATCGTCCCGCGCTGCGGCAGCCGGGGATGTGGAGGCGTGGAGGCCAGGCAGATGAGCCGAGAGGACAGTGCAATTGGCGCGGCGCCGCCCGCCCGCGCACCGCTGATCGGGCGCGAGGCCGAGCTCTCGGCGCTGGCCCGCGCGCTCGATGCGGTCGAGCGGGATCGCGCCGCCCGGACCGTGACGCTCGTCGGCCCCCCGGGCATCGGCAAGAGCAGGCTCGCGCGCGAGTTCCTCGAGCAGCGGCGCCGCGCCTCCGGCGCGCTGCGCGTCTACTCGGGCAGCGCGCGCGACGTGGCGGGCCCGTACGGCATCTTCACGCGGCTCCTGCGCGCCCGCTTCGGCCTCCAGGACGGGACGGACAAGGACGTCGCCCGCGCCGAGGTCCGCGCGCAGGTCGCGCACGTGATGGGCGACCGCAAGGTCGGGGACGTCATCTACTTCCTCGGTCAGTTCATCGGGCTCGCGTTCGGCGACAGCCCGCTCACCCGGGCGGTGCAGGACGACCCAGCGCAGGCCGACCTCATCCGCCGCGCCGTCCTGAAGGCGTTCCTCGAGGCCGACGCCGCCCAGGGCCCGATGTGCCTCGTCTTCGAGGACCTCCACGCGGCCCACGACGACGCGCTCGCCCTGCTGCGCTACCTCGTCGAGTACCTCTCGGGGCCGATCCTCCTCGTCTGCGCCGGCCGCCCGGAGCTGCTCACGCGCCAGGAGGACTGGAGCAAGCTCGGCGAGCGCCGCCACACCCTGATCGACCTCACGCCGCTCCCCGACGCCCAGGCGGCGGAGATCGCGCGGGCGCTGCTCGCGCCCTGCGTGCCGCGCGGGGGCGAGGGCGAAGGCCGCGCCGCGGACGAAGGCCGCGCGCAGGACGAAGGCCGCGCCGGCGCGGAGCCCGGCGTGCCGCCCGAGCTCGTCGAGGCGGCGTGCGCCTTCGCGGGCGGCAACCCGGCGCTGCTCGAGCAGATGGTCCGCATCTGCCACGACCAGGGCGTGCTCGAGGAGCTCGCGCCGGGCGCCGCGGGCGAGCCGCGCTGGCGCGTGCACCTCGGGAAGCTGTCGACCGCGCGCCTGCCGATGACGGTCGAGGACGCCGTCGACGTCCGCCTCGCGGCGCTCGACCACGAGGGCCGGCAGCTGCTCGAGCAGGCGGCGACGGTCGGGCCGGTGTTCTGGAGCGGCGCGCTGTTCGTGCTCGGCCGGGCCGGCAGCCAGGCGCCCGAGCTGTGGGGCGAGGAGCAGAGCGATCTCGATCTCGACCGGATCAACGCCGCGCTCCGCTCGCTCTGCGACCGCGGCTACCTGCGCAAGCAGAGCGAGTCGAGCTTCGCGGGCTCCGACGAGTACGTGTTCGTGCACGACAAGGAGCGCGAGGTGCTCGAGCGGCGGATGAGCGCCGCGACCCAGCGGCGTTACCACCACGCGATCGCCGAGTGGCTGGAGCAGCAGGTCGCGGTGCGCGCCAGCGAGGAGTTCCTCGCGCAGCTCGCGGCGCACCGCGAGCGCATCGGCGACGCGGTCCGGGCCGGGCTGTCGCTGCTCGACGCGGGGGACGTGGCGCGCGGCCGCTACTCGAACGCGAAGGCCGCGGAGCACTACGCGCGCGGGCTGTCGCTGCTCGGCGACGCGCACGTCGCGCGGCGCATCGACGCCCTCCACGACTACGGCGACGTCCTCCAGCTCGCCGGGCGGATCGACGACGCGCTCGCCGCCTTCCGCGAGATGCTGACGCTCGCCTACCGGCTCGACAACCGGCGCAAGGGCGGCGCCGCGCACAACCGCATCGGGCGGCTCTACCGCGACAGCGGCTCGCTGGACGAGGCGGGCAAGCACCTCACGACCGCGCTCCGCCTGTTCGAGGGCGCGCGGGACGAGCGGGGGATCGCGTCGACCATCGACGACATCGGCAAGCTGCACTGGCTCCGGGGCGAGTACCAGGAGGCGCTGAAGTGGCTGCGCGACGCGCTCGCCCGCCGCGAGCGGATGGGCGATCGCCGCTCGATCGCGCTCTCGCTGAACAACCTCGGCCTCGCCCTGCAGGACTCGGGCGAGTTCAAGCAGGCGCTCAACATCTTCGAGCGCTCGCTCGCGATCCGGCGCGAGATCTCGGACCTGCTCGGCGTGATGATGAGCCTGAAGAGCCTCGGGACGATCGCCCAGGATCAGCGCGACCACCGCCGCGCGCTGGAGCTCTTCCAGGAGGCGCTCGACGTGGCGCGGCAGGTCGGCGACCGCAACCGCATCGCGCTGATCCTGACGAACATCGGCGAGACCCACTACCGGAGCGGGGATCCCGACGAGGCGGTGCGCGTGCTGCAGCAGGCCGAGGAGCTCTGCGACGAGCTCGGCGACCGGCTCGGCCTCGCCGAGGCGCGGCGCGGGCTCGGCAAGGCGTACCTCCTGCGCGGCGATCTCGAGAAGGCGCGCGACTCGATCAGCCGGGCGGTCGATCTGTTCGCCTCGGTCCGGAGCAAGGTCCACCTCGGCGTCGCCCTGCGGACGCTCGGCGAGATCACCGCGGCGGGCGGCTGGGGCAGCGCGCACACGAAGAGCGCCCGCGCGTACTTCGCGCGCTCGGTGAGCATCTTCGAGGAGACGGGGAACGAGCTCGAGCTCGCGCGCACGTTCCAGGCCTACGCGCGCTTCCTGACGACCGATCGCAGCTTCGTGGCGAACATGGCGGCGCGGCGCGAGGCGGTGACGATGAACGAGCGGGCCGAGGCCATCTTCGCGCGGCTCAAGATCTCGTCGGCGCGCTTCGAGGACGATCCCACGCTCCCCACGGGCCCCCCGAGGTCGGCGTTCGCGTCGGGCCCGGGCCGCGCGCCCTCGCCCGACGACCCGACGCTCCCGACGCTCACCCTCCCCGGCAGGGCCCGAGCGGACTGACCACCCGCGCCGGCCGCCCGCCGAGGTGGGGGCGGGCCGGCGTGCTCTGGCGCGGGAGGCCGCCCGTGGTAGGCCTGCCGGGTGAAGACCCAGAAGGAGAAGCGCGCCGCCGAGTCGGTCACGACGATGACCGAGTACGTCCTGCCGACGCACGCGAACGCGCTCGGCTCGATCTTCGGCGGGCAGGTGCTCGCCTGGATCGACCTGTGCGCCGCCATCTGCGCGCAGCGGCACACGGGGAGCACGGTGATCACCGCCGGCATCGACGACCTCTCGTTCGATCGCGGGATCAAGGTCGGGCAGGTCGTCCGCCTGACCGCGCGGGTGACGGCCACCTTCCGCACGTCGCTCGAGATCCTGGTGTGCGTCGAGGGCGAGGACGCGGCGACGGGCGACGTCTGGCCCACGGTCACCGCGTTCGTGACGTTCGTGGCGGTCGACGCGTCGCTGAAGCCGACCGCGGTGCCGCCGCTCCGGCTGGAGACGGACGAGGACCGCCACCTCGCCGAGGCCGCGGCCGAGCGGCGCGCGCGCCGCCTCTCCCGGCGCGGCGTCGGCCGCGGCGGCGCGTGACGACGCGCGCTACGTCTTCGCCTTCGTCTTCGCGGTCTTCGTCGTCGTCTTCTTTTTCTTCCCGTCGATGCGGTCGGGGTCGCCGAGGAACTCGAAGTGCATCGTGTCCTCGAGGTCGTCGTGCCCCAGCCAGTCGAAGCCGTAGCGCTCGAACGCCTGGATCCAGCAGCGGGTGAGCGACGTGCGCTCGTAGGCGGTCCGCTTCTTCTCCTGGCAGAGCGGGCTCGTCGGCCACGGGTCGACGCAGCCGCAGCACGGGTTCCGCTCCGGGTCGATGTCGATCGCGATGCCGAACAGGTGGTTCGAGATCTCGGCGCCGCGGTAGCTGTTCGCCGTGCGGAACCCGCCCACCGCGTGCGGCGTGTAGCGCTTCTTGCGGGTGCACGTCGCGCGGATCCGCTTCTCGACGCACGTGAGCAGGGGCGCGACCCTCTCGTGGATCGAGAGCGGCAGGCCCATGAACCGCACCGTCGTGGCCTGGGAGAAGGCGCTCTCGGGGTTGTAGCGCCGCGTCTCCTCGGTCTCGACGTGGCCGTAGTGCTCGGCGAGGTATTTCACCGCCTTGGCGTGCTTCTTCGGGTCGAGCATGCCTTTGCGGACGAAGGTGCGCCGCTTCAGGAACTTCTGCGGGCTCTGCGGGCGGCACTCGACCTGCTTGACCTTGCCGCGGGCGCCCTCCTTGGCCTCCGCGACGGGCCCGCCGCCGATCCCCAGGGGCCCGGCCGCGAGCAGGGCGACCGCCGCAACGACGAGCAGGAGCACCCGTGTCCGGGCCTTCGCGTTCACGCGCGCAGGTTAAGCAGGCGGCAGTGGAGGCGGCAAGGGGTTGTGTCCGCCCTGTGATCCCGACCGGGATCGCGGGAGCGCCGCGTGCGGCGGCGCTCACGAAGACGGGCGCTGCCGTGTGCGGTGGCCCTTACGAAGACGGGCGCTGCCGCGTGCGGTGCACCTCACGAAGGCGGGCGCCGCACGCGGCGGCGGCCCTCACGAGGTGCTCCACGGCGAGCAGATCTCGACGAGCACGCCATTCAGGTCGCGGACATAGGAGACGCGCTGGCCCCAGGGCTTGTTCTGTGGCTCCAGCACGGGTGCTGCCCCGGCCGCCACCGCGCGCTTGTACGCCGCGTCCACGTCCTCGCTGACGAGGGCGATCTCGAATCCGGCAGCCGGCGCCCTGGGCCGGTTCCTCGCGAACTCGGGGAGGCTCTTCTGCGCGAAGTCCTCCTGCACGAACCCGAGCGGCAGGTCGCCCTGCAGCTCGCAGTAATCGTTGCCGTCTGAGACGAATTTTCTCTCGATGCCGAACGCGCGCTCGTAGAACGCCGCCGTCGCCACCGCGTCGGGCACGTACACGATCGCGCCGCCAAACCTCGTCTTCATCGTCGTCCTCCTCGCGGGCCGTCCGCCCGCGTGCACTGGCACCCTATACGGCGGTCCTCCTGACAGCGTGCTGTCAGGAGATCGCCGGGCGAGGGCGTGGATCCACCGCGAGTCGGGCCGTGGCCTCGCGCGAGGCGGGCCGTGGTCGAGCGATACTCCGCGCATGAAGACCCTCGCGACCTTCCACGCAATGGCCCAGAACAACGCCTGGTCGAACCACAGGCTCCACCGCGCGTGCGCCGAGCTCACGTTCGCCGAGCTCACGGCCGAGCGCACCAGCTTCTTCCCGTCGATCTACAGGACGCTCACGCACATCCTGTTCGTCGACTGGTACTACCTCGACGCGTTCGAGCGCGGCGGGCGCGGCCTCTCCCTCTTCGCGGACATGGATCGATTCACCGACTTCGCCGCGCTGCGCCAGGCCCAGCGCGAGGCCGATCGCCGCCTCCTCGCCTTCTGCGAGCAGCTCCCCGACGACGCCGCGCTCGACGGCGATGTGCAGATCCAGCGCAGGGATCACGTTCAGGTCGATCGCGTGGGGGACGTGCTGCTGCACCTCTTCGTCCACCAGATCCACCACCGCGGCCAGGCGCACGCGATGCTCGCCGGCACGCGCGTCAAGCCGCCGCAGCTCGACGAGTTCTTCATGGCCGAGGAGCTCCCGCTGCGCGAGGCAGAGCTCCGCGATCTCGGCCTGCCCGTGCGCTGACGCGCGATGACGCAGGCCGACGTGGCCCTCCCGGAGGGGTGATGATGCGCCGTGATGTGCTTCGGCCCACGTGTGTGTTCGGCCAGAGCGGAGCGCGCGCGCTGCTGCTGTCATCGCGGCCGGTTGCACTGCTGAAGCGTCGTTGCATCTGTGCAAGGGAAATCCGCCGTGAACCCCCGCGTTCGCGCGAGGAGGCGCTCAGGGAAAGGCGGCATGACCGTTGCAGAGTGCGGAAGTAATCCCTCTGCTGCGGTGATTTCCGCAAGTGGCCCCTGGGTTGAGATTTTTTCGCGGCGAGCTCCATCATGAAAGAGGTCCGCAGCGACCAGCGCCGTCCAGCAAGTGAGACGCCGGTTCCGAGAAGCGGTGTTCAGCGCTCCGTTCCTCGGAGCGTCATCCCGGCCAGCGCGCCGGTCACGGAGGGAACGCTCTTCGGGCCGAGCGGCGCCGCCTTCGAGGTGCGGCCGTCCGATCCGCTCCTCGGCAACATCGAGCTCGACGCCGTGCTGGCGAACGTCCCCGAGTTCTACGCGATGAAGGGGATGTTCTTCAACGCGCTGACGTCGCAGCTCGGCGAGCGCTTCGCGCAGGTGGCGCCGACGCTCTCGAGCACGCCGCGGGGCGGGGCCTACCTGCCCTTCTCGGACTACCCGCTGCGCGACTTCCTGCGGCTCTACGACGCGGCCGCGCGGCTGTCGCACCCGAACCGGAGCTCGCGGGAGGCCTACCGTCGCGTGGCGCGGCAGCAGCTCACGGCGTTCGCGGAGAGCGCGCTCGGGCGGATCACGATGCACCTCGCGACCGATCCCGGGGCTGCGCTGATGCGGTACACGGGGAGCCTCGGGGCGCTCATGAAAGGGCCCTCGGCGCGGGCGCGGCAGCTCGGGGCGTCGGAGGTGCAGATCGAACTCCTCGGCTACCGCGGGGTGCTCGAGTATCCGCTCGGGAATTTCGAGGCGCTCGTCATGGGGTACGGGGCCAGACCGACGATCGCGGTGGACGTGCGCGGGGCGGACGCGCTGCAGTTCGTCGTCAGCTGGTGAGGCCCGCGCCGGCGGGAGGGTCAGCGCGGCGGGGGCGGGTGGGCGCTGGCCAATCGGCAAGACTGGGGCGAGGGAGCTTGCGCTGAGGACACCACCCGGCATGTCTCCCTTCGGGCCTGGATGACTGGGACGTTATGGTGCGCGCCACACAAGGCGCGCCTGAGACGTCGAGACTCCTGAAACCTTATGGCACCTCGGTCGGTGCTCGGCGCGCCCACCCGCCCCCGCCGCGCTGACCCTCCCGCCGGCGCTACGGTGTGGGAAGGGGGCGGGAGTGCCAAGGATGACACGGCCGGAGGGGGAACCGGGGGGCCTTCGCGCTGGTGTTTTGGAGGGGGCCGGGGGGGCGGGCTGCGGTTGGGGAAGCTCCGCGCCCAGGGTGCGCGTGAGGCGCATCGAATGCGTCAGCTCGGCTCGGAGGGCGATGAGCCGCGGGCGCACGCGGCGGCGCGCTCGAGGAGCAAAGCGCGCTCGCGGGCGTTGCGGGTGAGCGAGGCGGCGTGTGTGAGCTCGGCACGGGCCTCGTCGAGACGGCCGAGCTTGGCGAGGAGGTCGCCGCGAACGCTCGGCAAGAGGTGGTAGCCCGCCAGCGAAGGCTCCGAGGTCAACGTGTCGAGGACCTCGAGACCCGCGGCCGGGCCGAACGCCATCGAGAGCGCGACGGCGCGGTTCAGCTCGACGATCGGCGAGGGGGTGATCTGCGCGAGCGCGGCGTAGAGCGCGGCGATACGCGGCCAGTCCGTCTCCTCCGCGGCGCGCGCCCGCGCGTGGCAGGCGGCGATCGCGGCCTGGAGCGCATACGGGCCACGCGCGCCGCCGAGCGCCTCGGCCCGCGCGAGCGCGGCAAGACCACGGCGGATCTGGACCTGATCCCAGCGCGACCGGTCCTGCTCCAGGAGCAAGATGGGCTCGCCCGACGGACCGACCCGCGCACCCGAACGCGACGCCTGGATCTCCAGGAGCGCGACGAGGCCGTGGACCTCGGGCTCACCCGGCGCGAGCTCCGCCAGGATGCGGGCGAGGCGGAGCGCGTCCTCGCAGAGCGCCGGGCGCATCCAGTCGTCGCCAGCGGTCGCCGAGTAACCCTCGTTGAAGATGAGGTAGATGACCTGGAGCACCGACGACAGCCGGGCGGCGAGCTCGGCGCCGCGGGGGACCTCGAAGGGGACCCGCGCCTCGGTGAGGGTCCGCTTGGCGCGGACAATCCGCTGGGCGACGGTCGGCTCCGGGACGAGGAACGCACGCGCGATCTCCTCGGTCGTGAGGCCCCCGAGCAAACGGAGCGTGAGCGCCACCCGCGCCTCGGTGGAGAGGACCGGATGGCACGCCGCGAACACGAGCCGCAGGAGGTCGTCGCCCACATCGTCGTCGAGCGCGGCGTCGAGATCGGGCGCGTCCTGCGCGCGCCGGGCCTCGATCTCGTGGCCGAGCTCCTCGTGCTTGCGCTCGATCCGCCTGCTGCGGCGGAGCTCGTCGATCGCGCGGCGCTTCGCCGTGGCCATCAGCCAGGCGCCCGGGTTGTCCGGGACGCCCGCCTCCGGCCACCGCTCGAGCGCGGTGACGAGCGCGTCCTGCGCGAGCTCCTCGGCGAGGCCGACGTCACGCACCATCCGCGCGAGGCCAGCGATGAGCCTGGCCGACTCCATCCGGAAGACCGCGTGGATCGCGCGATGCGCCTCGGTTGCCGCCACGGCGACCGATCAGAGCACCATCCGCCGCGGGCGCAAGCCCCCCTCCGCGGGCGCAAGCCCCCTCCGCGGGCGCAGCCCCCCTGCGCCCGCGCCGCCCCGAGCGCGCCGAGGCTACTGCTTCCCGGACGATTCCGCGCGCAGGCGATCCTCGGTCTGCGCGCGCAGGCGATCCTCCTGCTCCCGGAGCTCGGGCGTGAGCACAGGGCCGAAGTCGTCTGCCGTGAACACCTGGCGGATCTCGACCTCGGACTCCTCGTACATGGGGTTGGGGCAGCGCTTCACCCACTCGATCGCCTCTTCCTTCGACTTCACCTCCCAGATCCAGTAGCCGGCGATCAGCTCCTTCGTCTCGGCGAAGGGCCCGTCGATGACGGTCCGCTTGTCGCCCGAGAACCGGACGCGCGCGCCCTTCGAGCTCGGGTGGAGCCCGTCGCCCGCCACCATCACGCCGGCCTTGACCAGCTCCTCGTTGAACTTCCCCATCTCGATGAGGAGCTGCTCGCTCGGCATGACGCCCGCTTCGCTGTCCTTGGTGGCCTTGATCAGGATCATGAATCGCATCGCCGTGTCTCCTTCTGGTGTTCGACGCTGGGCTCCCGGGTCGTCGCGACCGGTGCGGGCCGCGGGGCCCTGCCTCTACCGTCACGACGAACGAGGGTCGGCGAGATCGACACGTCGATCTAACTTTTTCTGCATCGATTCTAAGTGATGAATATTACTTGATTTTGTCGTGCCGGCGCGGGCCGTGCCGGGCAGGGGGCGTCCGGGCACGTCGGGGGCCCGCGCCGCGCGGCCCATGCTGCCTGCTGACGCTGGCCGCTCTGCCGTCGCCGCGACGCGCAGGCCAGCGCAGCCCCCCCGTGCCCTCCGTGGGGGGCGCTACACGAGCAGCGAGTAGCGCGGCTCTGCCGCGAGGCACGGCGCCTCCTCCAGGCCGAGCTCGCGACGGACGAGGTTCGCGCCGCGCACCAGGGACACCATCTTGTGGAAAGCGTGCATCCGGCTCATGCCCTGCCGGCCGAAGCCGCAATCGCTGCTGAGGATCAGCCGCTCCGGCTCGATGAACCGGAGCGCCTTGCGGATGATCGCCGCGACCTGCTCGGGGGTCTCCACCTCGAGGCTGCGGTGGTGCACGCCGCCGACACACACCTTCTTGTCCTTGCTGATGAACTTGCCGATCGCCGGGAGCGCCGCGCCGCCGTCGCTCGCGGCCTCGAACGTGATGACGTCGACGTCGAGCCGATCGAGGAGCTCCAGCGAGGCCTCGTAACCGCTCGTCGCGACCTCCACCCGCTGCGCGGCCGGGTTGCCCCAGCACGTGTGCACCCAGACCTCCGCCTTGCTGCGCAGCCCGGCGACCTCGCGGTTGAAGGCGTCGAGATAGACCTCCGTCGTCAGCTCGGCCCCCTCGTCCACCCCGGCGACGTAATGGAGCAAAGGCTCCTCGATCTGGATGATGGGGCAACCCGCGTCCGCGAGATCGTGCAGCTCCTGGTTGAAGCTGTCTGCAATGGCGAAGAGGAGCTCACGCCGGCTCGCATAATGCTGGTTGAGGACGACCGCCTCGAGGAGCTGCCCGCTGCAGGTGCCGAATTTCACCGGTCGGGTGGTCATCCGCTGCGCGGTCTTCCAGACCCGCGCGTACTCCAGACCTCCCCGGCCGACCGGGCCGCGCACGTAGAAAGGAAGGCGGGCCTCCATGACCTCATGAAGGATGTCGCCCGGCGTCCTCTCCCTCGGCGACGTCCAGGGCTGCGGCCGGAGCCCGGGATCCTCCAGGCCCTCCATGCGCTCGGCCGCATAACTGAACCAGGAGCGGCCCCCGACATCCATATCGAATCGCGCGTCGCCGTCGGTCAGGATGTCGATGCCCGCCCTCGTCTGATCGACGACGTGCACGGCGAGCGCGTCGGTGTACTGCTCCCTGAACACGAGATCGGCCATCGCCATCGAGAACCGGCGGCCCGCGAGGTTGGAGACATACCACGACGGCCGCGGCAGCGAGCCGGTGATCGTCGTCGCGAGGGGCCTGTGTTTCGTCACCTTGAGCATGGGAACCTCTCTCTCCTGCGCGCACCCGTGCAGCGCGTCACGGATGGTAGACCGATCGCCGGTCGCGGGGGTCCTGCACCGGCGCGCCGCCATCCGCCTCGCGGACAGGCGGGAGGTGCAAGCCCTACCTCCTCTCGGTCGAGCAGGCGGCAGGGGGCCGGCGCGTGCGCGAAGATCGCCGCGCACGCTCGGCAAGAGGTGGTAGCCCGCCAGCGAAGGCTCCGAGGCCAACACGTCGAGGACCTCGAGACCCGCCGCCGGGCCGAACGCCATCGAGAGCGCAACGGCGCGGCTCAGCTCGACGATCGGCGAGGGCGTGACCTGCCCTCGCCTTCCACCTGCGCCCTCGGGCGATCCTGAGCCATGCTCTGTCCCGCCGCGCCGGCTGCCCGGTCACCCGGCGGTCGATCCCGAGCCGCGCGTCCGCGCCGCCCTGGCCGATGCAGCGTGGCGGGGCCACGGCGTTCATCGCCCCGCTGGTACCACTCCCCGAGCTGCTGGCACGCTCCCCGCATTGCTGGCACGCATCCGCAGGGAGACGGGGAGGCAGGGAGGCAGGGGAAGAACCCGTTCACGCCTCTCCCATATCCCGTCCAATTCCCTCTGCTTTCCATGCTCTCGATTCCGTTCGCTGCCCTCTCCGCCGCGAAATGACGCGACGAACGGCCGTGGCACGTGCCAGCGTGCCAGCGTGCCAGCGGCCCGGGGAAAATGGCGCGGAGAGGAGCGCCGTGTGATCGAGGCTGCTCCGCGTGCTGGCATAAAATGTGGATTGGGCGGACGTCATGATCCCCAATACCTGGTACCCGGTCCTCGAGACGAGCAAAGTCGGCCGCAAGCCCGTCGGGCTCTTGCGCCTCGGTGAGCGCATCGTGCTGTTCCGCGGAGAGGACGGCGAGATCCGCTGCTTTCACGATCGCTGTCCGCACCGCGGCGTCGCCCTTCACCTCGGCCGGATCGTGGGCAACGAGCTCGAGTGCCCTTACCACGGCTTCCGCTTCGGCGACGGCGGCCAGTGCACGGCGATGCCTTGCGAAGGCAGGGGGGCGCGCCCCCCGAAAGGCATGGCGGCGACCGTCTTCACGGTGCGCGAGGCGCACGGGCTCGTCTGGCTCTGGTGGGGCGCGAGCGCGCGTGACCTCGGCCTCTCGGAGCTGCCCGAGATCCCGTGGTTCGACGGCTTGGCCACGTCCACCGAGAACACCTTCGGATACGCGGCCGAGTGGCCGCAAAACTACGTGCGCACGATCGAGGCCAACTTCGACGCGCACCACTTCCCGTTCGTGCATCGATGGAGCGTGTTTTCGAGCCCCGGCACGCGCGTCGATCCCATCCACGTCCACGAGCGCGACGCCGGCTTCCTGGTCGACCTGTACCTCCGCGAGGACGACGGCCTCCCCATCGAAGCGTCACGGGGTCAAAAACTCCACGTCGAGATCGGGTTCAAAGCGCCGAGCATCACCTGCATCGGCTTTCTCTCGATGAAGCTCCTCCTCGCCGACTGCCCGATCGATGACACGCACACGTGGCGTTATACCCGCCACCATCATGACCTCGTCAAGGTCCCGCTCCTCGGCAAGGCCCTCGCGTGGCTGCTCGCCGTCAATGACTGGAACATCCTCCAGAAGCGGCAGGATCTGCCGGTCGCGATCACGCAGGAGCCGCGCGCGCCAGTCCCCGGCTGCGATCGGCTGGTCCGCGCCGACGCTGGCATCGCGGCTTACCTGAAGCTGCGCCGGCGAATGCTCGATGCGTCCCGTGCGTACCTGCCCGTGCTACCTCCGCACGTGGCCGCGCGCCTGGTGGAGTCCACGCATCGCCGCCTCGACGTGCTGCCGCCCGAGCCCGAGGCGGCCGCCGCTCCCTTCCCGCAGCCTTCCTCCTGACCCGCGCTGGTCCCCCGCCCACGAGCCGCACGGAGCTGTCGTTGCCCGGCGGCGAGGTTCGCCGTGAACACCGAATAGAGCGGGCGCGTCGCGGCCGTGTCCTCGTCCGCGCCGGCCGCTCGGAGCTCCGCGTCGAACCAGGCGAGCAGGGTGGCGTCATCGGCATCGGACATCCTGAAGCCATGTCCCGGCGCGCCGCTGTCGATCAGCGCGAGCAGGGCGATCTGCTCCCCTCGCCGGCGCAGCTCTTGCGCCACCTCGAACGCGACGATCCCGCCGAACGACCAGCCCCCGAGGAGGTATGGGCCGGACGGCTGCGCCGCGCAGATCGCGCCAGCATAATCCCTCGCCATGTCCTGGATCCGGGACCGAGGCGGCTCCGCGCCGTCGAGCCCTCTCGCCTGCAAGCCGTAAACCGGTTGATCAGCTCCCAGGCGCCGCGAGAGGGCCTCGTAGCAGAGCACGTCTCCACCGACCGGGTGGACGAGGAACAGCGGCCGCTCCTTTCCACCAGGCCCACCAGGCCGGATGACCACGAGCGGTGATCGCCCTGATCGAGAGGGCACGACCGCGGATCGGGCCTGCCGGATGGTCTGCGCCAGACCGGCGATGGTGCGCGTCTCCAGGAGAGTGCGAGAGGACACCTCGACCCCCACGGCGTCCTTCAGCCTGGAGATCAGCCGGACGGAGGCGAGCGAGTCGCCTCCGAGCTCGAAGTAATCGTCATGGATGCCCACCGGCTGGATGCCGAGCAGGTCCTGCCACGCTTCCGCGAGGGTCCTCTCCAGCGCGTCCCGCGCGGCGACGCAGGCGCCGAGATGCGGTGGGCGCCGCTGCGCCGCCGCGGCTGCGCGCCGATCCGCATCGGCAGGCCTGCTTTCCGCCGGCGAGGTCGCCTGCTCGACGCCATCGCTGGTCTTCGCCCTGCCGGCCGCCAGCGTCGGCGGGTCGATCCAGTAGCGCTGACGCTCGAACGGATAGGTCGGCAAGGGGACGCGCCTTCGCCGCTCGCCCGAATGCAAGGCGGGCCAGGCGACCTCCGCTCCCGCGATCCAGAGCCTACCCAGCGCGTCGAGGAGGGTCTCCGTGCACGGCCGGCCTTGCTTTGGCGCGGGGAGCGACGAGAGGACGACGTGCGATGAGGTCCGTGCCGGGTGTCGCTGGGCGAGGCCCCGGAGCGTGTGGCCCGGGCCGACCTCGAGCAGAACGGACGCTGGACTGTCGAGGAGCACGGAGACGCCGTCGCCGAACCGCACCGTGTGTCGCATGTGCCGCGCCCAGTAGCGCGGGCACGTCGCGTCGGCGTCCGTGATGAAGCTCCCGGTGACGTTCGACAGATAGGGGCACTCGGGTCGGTTCAACCGGATTTTGCTCACCTCCTCGGCGAAGGGCTCGACGGCAGGATCCATCATGCTGGAATGAAACGCGTGGGAGGTGTGCAGTCGGCTGCAGGCGAGGCCGCGCCGGGCGAGCCGCTCGGCGAGCGCGTCGATCGCGCGAGTCGGGCCGGACACGACCGAGAGCGACGGGCCGTTCACCGCGGCGAGGCAGATCTCGTCCTCGACGAGCGGCATCACCTCGTCCTCCGGGAGGGGAACGGCGAGCATCGCTCCACCGGGGAGGCGCTGCATCAGCCGCCCCCGCGCCGCGACCAGCGACAGCGCGTCCTCCAGGGAGAACACCCCGGCGAGGCAGGCGGCGACGTACTCGCCCAGGCTGTGCCCGATCATGGCATCGGGACGGATCCCCCACGAGATCCACAACGTCGCGAGCGCGATCTCCACGGCGAAGAGCGCCGGCTGTGCGACGGCGGTCTGCTTCAGCGCCTCCGCCCGAGCCGCGCAATCTCCCGCGGGGTAGAGCAGTCGCCGCAGATCATGGCCGAGCTCCGGCGCGAGGAGCTCCGCGCAGCGATCGAGCTTTTCGCGGAACACTGGCTCGGTCTCGTACAGCTCCGAGGCCATGTGGATGGTCTGCGTCCCCTGGCCCGGGAACATGAACACCACGGAGAGCTCCGCCGCCGCGATGCCCGTGGAGAGCCGCGCCGCGTCCAGCGCATCCGCCGGGCCCCCTTGGCCCGACGTGATGGAGGACGCCCCCGGGCAGACCACCGCGCAGCGATGGGGAAAGGCCCTTCGGCCGACCTGGAGCGTATAGGCCACGTCCGAGAGGTCGAGGTCGGGGTGCTGCGCGAGGTGCTGCCGGAGGTCTCCGGCGGCGGCCGCGAGCGCCGTGGGGGTCTTCGCGGACAGGACGAGGAGACGGGGGCGCCGGCCGATCGGCCGCGAGGCCTCGCGGTCAGCCGCCGGAGCCTCCTCGAGAATGACGTGCGCGTTCGTGCCGCCCATACCGAAGGAGCTCACTCCTGCGCGGCGGGGGCACGCGCCGGGGCTCCACGTGGAGAGCTCTGTGCTGACGCGGAACGGGCTGTCGACCAGCGCAGCCAGGGGGTTGGGTTGCTGGAAGTGCAAGCTGGGCGGGATCTGCGCGTGCTTCAGCGCTTGCACGGTCTTGATCAGGCCCGCGATGCCGGCGGCGGCGCCCAGGTGCCCGATGTTGGTCTTCACGGAGCCGAGCGCGCAGAAGTTCTTCTTGCGCGTGCGCGAGCCAAAAACCTGCTTCAGCGCCGCGATCTCGATGGGATCTCCGACGCGCGTGGCCGTGCCGTGCGCCTCCACGTAGGATATCGTCTCGGGCTCGACCCTCGCGGCGACCATGGCCATGGCGATGACCTCCGCCTGTCCCTGAACGCTCGGCGCGGTGAACCCGATCTTGCTCGACCCGTCGTTGTTGATCGCTGCGCCCCGGATGACCGCGTGGACGGTATCACCGTCGGCGAGGGCGCGATCGAGCCTCTTCAGGAGGACGACGCCCGCGCCGCTGCCCTCGACGGTGCCGGAGGCCGCGGCGTCGAAGGCCCTGCAGCGCCCATCGGGAGAGAGGACCATCCCTTCCTCGTAGAGATATCCGGACACGAGCGGGAAGCTTATCGAGACGCCCCCCGCCAGCGCCATGTCGCATTGACCCCCGAGCAGGCTCTGGCATGCCATGTACACCGAGACGAGCGACGTGGAGCACGCCGTCTGCACCGTCACGCACGGACCCGTGAGGTTCAGTTTGTAGGACACGCGGGTACACAGAAAATCGCGCTCGTTCGCGAGGATGAGCTGGTAATCGCCGACGGACGCCCGCAGCTCCGCGTTCGGGTAGATGTTGTTCAGGAAATAGCTGCTCAAGCTCTCCGCGCCGGCGAACACGCCGATGGAGACGTCGTCGGTTTGCCCGGCGTAGCCTGCGCTCTCCAGCGCCTCCCAGGCACACTCGAGGAAGATCCGCTGCTGCGGGTCCGTGATCTCCGCCTCCCTCGCGCTGAGCTGGAAGAACGGGGCGTCGAGCTCGTCGACGTGCTCGAGCGAGGCCTTCGCCCGGACGTAGTTCGGCCTCCGGAGCAACGCCGGATCGACGCCGGCATCCATCAGCTCCTGCTCGGAGAAGCTCGATATCGACTCGACTCCATCGCGAACGTTCTTCCAGAACCGGTCGACGTCCGGCGCGCCCGGGAAGCGGCCAGACATGCCGATGATGGCGACGTGCTCGGCGTCGAGCGGCTTCTCAGGAATTTTCACGGTGCGTCCTCCTCGCCTGCGCGCGGGCCTCATGGCGGGCGATCATGTCTTCCGGGCTCGAGCGGGGCCCGGCGCTCGGGCGACCGGGAGCGCGCGCCCGGGGGTCTCGCGCCAGGAAATCCGCCAGTGCGCTGACGGTGGGGTACTGAAACAGGTCGACCAGGGCGACGTCTCTGCCGAGGGCCTCCCGTAGCTTTGCCTGGACTTGCGCCGTGAGCAGGGAGTTGCCTCCGAGATCGAAGAAGTTGTCGTTCACGCCGACGGCGTCGAGGTGGAGCACGCGCTGCCACACATCGGCGATGTCGCGCTGGAGCTTGGTCCGGGGGGGCGCGAAGGTGGCGGTCGAGACGTGGTGAACGCCCTCCCGCCGCGCCAGGGCCCTGCGGTCCACCTTGCCGGTCGGCGAGAGCGGCTGGGCATCGAGCACGATGAACGCCGACGGCACCATGTAGCTCGGCACCTTGGCCTGGAGGAACCGTCGAAGCTCGGGGACGAGCTTCTGGGTCAGCTTCCCCTGCAATGGATCGTTCGCGTACGACGCGAGCGGCGCCGCCGCGTGACGACCGAGGGGCGCCCCGCGCGCGGCGGGCCACGGGACGGTCGTGCCCGTCTCGTCCCTCGTGAACGCCACGTCGAAGCGCCCTGCGGCGCCGCCCCCGGAAGAGCGCACGCTCGCGGTGAACGGCATGCCATCGCAGAGCGCCCACATCTCTTCTGGATCGACGGCCGCGGAGGTGCTCTCGGCGAGCGCGGCGCGCATCTCGCCCGCGTTGAGCGGTCCGCGATCGCGGGTGAGCCACTCCACGAGGGTCATATCCGCATAGACGCGCGCGTCGGGGACGCCCCGGATCCCGAGGCCTCCTGACCTCGTCTCCTCGAGCTTCCGGCGGATCCTCTCCGGCGTCCAATCCCTCGTCCATTCGATCCAAAAAGTGTCCGGTGCGCGCCGCTCGGGGGCGCTCGATGCCTCGATGTGGAGGACCACGTCGTACCGGAATTTCGTCAGCTCGTTGTGATGGCGGCCCCGCTTCAGGAGGATCTCGACACCGCTGATCCTGGGGATTCGCTCCCTCAGGGCCTCGAAGAACGCCGGGTCGATGACGAGCTCCTCCTCCTGGGTCATGCGCTGCCGCGCGAGCGTCCGGAGCGCGGCCCGCCCGAGCGCGGCCATCGCCCGATGGAGCTCCACGGACGCGCAATACGCGTGGTGGAGCGGGAGACTGCGGACGTCGCCCACGAAGATGCGACCGCCGCGCCGCACGGCCCGTGCGGCGCCCTCGAGCACGCGCGTCAGGTAAGCGACGCTCGGAAAATACTGGACGACGGAGTTGACGACGACGGTGTCGAACGCCCCGGGCGTGAGGTCGCCCAGATCGTCCGCGGCCCTGCGCTCGAGCGACACCTGGGGCAGCGGCGCCTCGAGGCGCGCGAGCTGCCGTCCAAGGTACTCCAGGACCTCGCTCGAGAAGTCCGTGCCGAGGTAGCCCTCGCAGTGGGGCGCGACCGGAAAGAGCAGGAGCCCGGTGCCACAGCCGATCTCGAGCACCTTGCGCGGCTCGAGGGCTCGGATGCGCGCGACCGTGTGATCCCTCCACGCGCGCATCTCCTCCTCCGGTATCGGCTGCCCCGTGTAGCTGCTGTTCCATTCGCTGATATTGAACGTCGGATCCTCGGGCTCGGACATCCGGCGGTGGTCCTCGTCGTAGAGCGCCTTCCAGGCGGTGACCTGCTCGTCGTCCCACGCGGCAGACTCGAGCGTGTCCGCGGCGCGCGCGCCGAGCACGACGTAGGCGACGAGGCGCTGCTGGCCGGAAGCGTCCTCATGGAGGACGACGGAGGCGGACCGCACGGCCGGGTGCAGGCCGAGGATCGACTCGACCTCGCCCGTCTCGACGCGGAAACCTCGCAGCTTGACCTGCTGGTCGACGCGTCCGAGAAACTCGATGCTCCCGTCCGGCAGGTACCGGCCGAGGTCGCCGGTCCTGTACACGCGGGCCCGCGGTGCGTCGCTGAAGGGATCGCGGATGAATCGCTCCTCGGTCAGCTCGGGCAGGTTGAGGTAGCCGCGCGCGACGCCCACGCCGCCGATATAGATCTCGCCTGGTACGCCGATCGGTACAGGCTTTCGGTGTCTGTCCAGGATATAGAGCCTCGTGTTGTCGATCGGGCGCCCGATCGGCGGCTTGCGGCTCGCGTCCACGCACTCCCCGGCCGTGGCGCAGACGGTGGCCTCGGTCGGCCCGTAGGCGTTCCAGAAGCGGCGGCCTCGGCCCCACGTCGCCACGAGCTCGGGAGGGCACGCTTCCCCTGCGACGACGAGCGTACGGAGCGCGGGCAGCTGCTCGAACGGCAGCGCCGCGAGCACCGACGGCGGCAGGACGGCGATCTCGATCTCTCGCTCGCGCAAGAGCGCGAGCAGGGCGCGCCCGGGCATCTGCGCCTCTCTGCTCGCGAGGTACAAGGTCGCCCCGGCGGTCAGGGCCATGACGATCTTCGCCACCGAGGCGTCGAAGCTCATCGAGGCAAACTGGAGCAAGCGGTCAGAGGGGCCGAGGCCGAAGATCCTGCGCAGCGACTCTGCGAGGTTGCATACGCCTCGATGTTCTATCAAGACTCCCTTTGGCCTGCCGGTCGAGCCGGACGTGTAGATGACGTACGCGAGGTCGTCAGGGGTCACGCGCGTCTCCGGCGGCGTGTCGGCGTTCCGCGCGATGGCCCCCGCCTCCTCGTCCAAGCAGACGACGGGCACATCGCCTCTCGGAATCGCCTCCGCGAGCTGGCGCTGCGTGAGCACCAGAGGCACGCGCGCGTCCTGCAGCATGAACTCCAGGCGCTCCCTCGGGTACCTGGGATCGAGCGGCACGTAGGCTCCTCCGGCCTTCCATACGGCGAGGATCGCGACGACGATCTCCGGGGAGCGCTCCAGCCATATCCCCACGAGTGATCCCGGGCCCACGCCGAGGGAGAGCAGGAGATGCGCCGTCTGGTTGGCCCTCGTGTCGAGCTCCCCGTACGTCAACGACTCCCCCTCGAACACCACGGCGAGGGCGTCCGCGGACCGCGACGCCTGCGCCTCGACGAGGTGATGGATGCACGCCGCGTCGGAGTACTCCCTGGATGTCCGGTTCCACACGCGCGTGACGAGCTCCTCCTCGTCGGCAGGCAGGAGGGGCAGGGACCAGATGCTCCGGTCCGGCTCCTGGGCGATGCTCTCGAGCAGCACGAGGAAGTGCCGGACCATCCTCTGCGCTGTCTCGGGCTCGAACAGCTCCGCGCTGTACTCGAGCGATCCGTGGATGCCGTCTGGCGCCTCGGCCAAGAGCAGGAGCAGGTCGAGCTTCGATGTCCCGTTGTGGAGCTCCTCGGGGAGGAGCTCGAGCCCGGGCAGCTCCATCGTGGGGAGCGGATCATTGAAATGAGTGAACCCGACCTGAAACAGCGGATGGCGGCTTGGATCCCGGTGCGGCTGCAGCTCGTCGACGAGCTCATCGAAGGGGAGATCCTGGTTCGTGTACCCCCTCAGGGCCACGTCGCGCACGCGACCGACGAGCTCGCGGAAGGTCGGTTCGCCCGAGAGATCGCCGCGCAACACGAGCGTGTTCACGAAGAACCCGATGAGGCCCTCGAGCTCACGTTGCCTCCGGTTGGCGATCGCCACGCCGATCGGGATGTCGTCCGCGCCGGTGTAGCGAGCGAGCAGCGTGAAATAGGCGGCGAGCAAGGTCATGAACGAGGTAACGCCCTGTCGCTGGCTGAAACGCGCGAGCGTGTCCGCGAGGTGCTTCGGGATCGACACGGGCGCGGCGCCGCCTCGGTGCGTGGGCACTGCCTTCCGTGGGTGGTCCGCCGGGAGCTCGAGCACGGGCAGGCCATCGAGCTCTCGCCTCCAGTAGGCGAGCTGGGCGGATCGGGCGGGCCCTTCGAGCCACGCTCGCTGCCACACGGCGTAGTCGGCGTATTGAATGGGCAGCGCCGGGAGCGGCGAGCCGAGCCCCCGCGCAAAGGCGTCGTAAAGGCTCATGAGCTCCAGGAACAGCACGCCGAGCGACCAGTTGTCGCAGGTGATGTGGTGCAGCGTGAGGAGCAGGACGTGCTCGTCCTCCCGGAGCTCGAGCAGGGAGGCCCGGACGAGCGGCCCGGCGGTGAGATCGAAGGGCCTTCGAATATCCTCCGCGATCAGCGCGAGCACCGTCCGCTCCCGCGCGGAGCGCTCGATGCCCCTCAGATCCACGCGAGGCAGCGAGAAGCCGTGGTGTGGATGGATGACCTGTACGAGCTCTCCGCCGCTCCATGCGAACGTGGTGCGCAGCGCCTCGTGGCGGTGCATGATCTCGCCGAGCGCCCGCTCGAGCGCCGTCACGTCGAGCGGCCCCAGGATGCGGCGTACGGCCTGAGGGACGTTGTAGAAGGCATGGTCCGGCGTCATCCGATCGACGAGCCAGAGCCGCCTCTGGGCATGGGAGACCGGAAGTGGTCTGTCGCGCGGTGCGCGCTGGATCATCGGCAAGCCAGCGCCGTGCTCCTGGTTGCGCGCGGCCTCGACGACCTTGGCCAGCGCTTCGATGGTCGGGGATTCGAACAGGCAGCGGATGGGGATCTCTATCCGGTAGACATCGCGCACGCGCGCTATCACCTGCGTCGCCAGCAGAGAATGGCCGCCGAGCTCGAAGAAGTTCTCGTGCACGCCCACCTGCCCGAGACCGAGGACCGCGGCAAAGACGCCCTCCAGCACCTTCTCGACCGCCGTGCGGGGTGGCGCCGACCCTCGCTCGTCGTCGCCCGTGCGATCCGGCGCACGCAGGGCGGCGCGATCCACCTTTCCGCTGGGCGAGAGCGGCAGGGCCTCCTGCAGGACGAAGCTCGATGGCACCATGTAATCGGGGAGCCTCTGCCGCACGAAGGCGCGGAGCTCCTCGGCGGCGCTGCGCGGCTCATGAACGCCTGGACCGAGGGCCACATGGGCGACGAGGCGTCTGTCTCCCGGGGCGTCCTCGCGGAGGATGGCCGCGGCCTGGCGTACGCGCGGGTGCGCGCACAGGGCGCTCTCGATCTCGCCGAGCTCGATCCGGTACCCCCGGTGTTTGACCTGATCGTCGGCGCGGCCGACGATCTCGGCGCTGCCATCGGGCAGGAGCCGGGCCAGATCCCCGGTCCTGTAGAGGCGCGCCCCCGTCTCGCGGGAGAATGGATCCGCGATGAACCGCGCCGCGGTGAGCTCCGGGCGGCCGAGGTATCCGCGGGCGAGGCCTGCCCCGCCGAGATAAAGCTCGCCCAGCTCGCCGAGGCCCGCGCGATGCATGGCGCCGTCGAGGATCAAGGCGCTGACATTGCGTATCGGCGCCCCGACAGAGATCGGCCCCTCGGCGGGCGACGTCGAGAGGTCGGCGATCATCGCAGTTATGGTCGCCTCGGTCGGCCCGTAGGCGTTGAGGAGCCTGGGCCGCGGGCCGACGTGCTCTCGCCACGCGGCCAGGCGCGCGGGCAGCGCCCTCTCCCCTCCGATGATCACGAGGCGCAGCGAGGGGGGCAGGGCCGCGCTCTCCTTCCGGAGATCCGCGGCGAGGTCGTGCCAGTACGAGGTGGGCAGGTTGAGGACGGTCACGCCGTGCGCGGCGCATCTCTGGAGGAACGTGGAGGTGGACTGCAGCATCAGCTCGCTGCGCAGCACGAGCGTGGCTCCCGCCGCGAGGCACGTGTAGATCTCCTCGGCGCTCACGTCGAAGCACAGCGACGCGAACTGCAGGACGCGGTCGTCCGCGCCGAGCTCGTAGGCCTCTCGCAGCGCCTCGATGCAGTTGGCCAGCGCGGCGTGAGGGATCATGACCCCCTTTGGCTTGCCTGTGGACCCAGAGGTGTAGACCACGTAGGCGAGGTTCTCCGGACTGACGTTGCGCGCGGGGTTCTCCGCGCTTCTCGCCCCGATGGCGCCGAGGTGCTCGTCGAGGTCGACCACGGCGGCGTTGCCCTGGGGTAGAGCCGCCGTGCGAGGGCGGTGCGTGACCAGCAGCGGAGCGCCCGCGTCTTCGAGGAAGAAGCGCAGACGATCCCTCGGGTATGCAGGGTCGAGCGGGACGTACGCGCCGCCCGCCTTGAGGATCCCGAGCGCCCCGACGATCATGTCGATGGAGCGCTCGACGCACAGGCCGACCCGCATCTCGGGACCGACGCCCAGCGCCATCAGATGGTGCGCCAGCCGATTCGCCCTCGCGTTCAGCGCCCCATAAGAGATCTGCTCGTCGTCGGCGACGACCGCCACGGCGCCCGGGCAGCGGTTCGCGTGAGCCTCGAACATCTCATGAACGAATACGCACCCAGGATCGCGTCCACTCTTCATCATGTGCCGGTCGTCTCGTGCAGGCGTCATGCCAGTGCGGCCCGCGGCGGCGGTGCGAGTAATCTCGTCAGCGCGCCCCGTGCAGCGGCGCGATTCCTGGCACGCTGGCACTGGCACCGTGCCAGGTGGATCGTGCCAGCCCCGCGCGTCGTGGTCCTTTTTCTCGGGCCATCGCATGGTCCGGAAGATGCTCTTGGGTGTCGATGGACCCAAGACCAAGAGGAACACGCATGCATTCGCTCTCGGCCGATGAAGGCCGACAAACTCCGCTCACATCCGGGCGAGGCGGCCCGGTCTCCCTGGTGGATACCACCAGCTTGCCGCCCGCGGCGGCGGCCGACGCAGCGTCGCGAAGGGCCCATCTCCTCTACGAGCAGCTCGTGTCGTTATGGACGCCCGCCGTCATCGAGGCGGCCCACGACGTCGGCTTGTTCTCCGCCCTCTCCAGAGGGCCGGCCACCAGCGACGAGCTGGCTGCGGCCCTGTCGGTTCACCCACGCGGCGCGCGCATCCTCCTTGACGCGCTCTTCGCCTGTGACCTCGTCGAGTGCGATGAACAGCCGGGCTGCGCGCCGATCTACACCCTCCCCGAGGACGTGAAGGCGTGCGTCGAGCCCCTCGGGCTCTTCAGCCTCGCCGGCAAGATGCTCTACGATCGACGCTTCGCCTGGGACGCGTGGCGCAATTTCGCCACGGCCGTGCGCGAGGGTGGCGTGGATCAGTCATCCAAGCAATGCCGCCAGAACCAGATTTCCCCCGAGGAGTACCGGTTCCTCACGAGGGGGATCAATTTCTTCGCGCCGCCGATCATCCACGCGCTCGGCGAGGGCCTCGCCAAGATCGGATGGAGCACCCGGCGCGCAATCTCGGTGCTCGACGTGGGGTGTGGCACGGGTATCTACAGCCAGCTCTTGCTGCAGAGACACGCGACCTGGCGCGCCGTGGGAATGGACTGCGAGACCATGGCGGCGCTCGCGCGGGCGCAGAGCGCAGAGCTGGGCGTGGAGGACCGGTTTTCGTGTCGGGCCTCCGACCTCTGGCGGCTCCCGTGGGGTGGGGATTTCGACCTGATCCTGCTCTGCAACATGTTTCACTTGCAGTCTCCCGATGGGGCCGCGCGGCTCATGAAGCTCGCAGGGGAGGCGGTGTCGACGGCCGGTATCGTGTGTGTCATCGATCAGATCCGGGATGAGCACCGGCACGTCGACACGGCCCAGAACCGCTTCGCGCTCATGTTCGCCGCCTCCATGCTGGCGACCGGAGGCGGAGACACGTACACGCTCGAGCAATACGACGAATGGCTGCGCGACGCCGGCCTCGAGCGGCTCATCGTGCTCCCGGCGCCCATGCACCGGATCCTGATCGCGCGTAGGCGCTCGCTGTACCCTCTCCGGTGAATCCAACGAAGCGGCAAGAATGGATAGGTATAAATATGAATGATGCGAGCGTTCCTCGAGAGGTGCTCGTCGAGCGAGCTCGATCCCTCGTGCCCCTCCTGCGGGAGCACGCGATGGAGACCGAGCGGCGCGGCTACCTGCCTGACGCGATCGTCGAGGCCGTCCAGGCGGCGGGCCTGTTTGACATGTTCCGGCCGAGGCGCCACGGCGGGATCGAGGCGAGCTTGCGCACGGCGGTCGAGGTCCAGATCGAGCTCGGACGCGGGTGTGGCTCGACGGCCTGGGTCGTGAGCCAGCTCAACGGCAGCGCCCTCTTCGCCAGCATGTTTCCCTCCGGGTTCCGCGAGGAAATCTTCGCGGAGAGAGTCGCTCGTGTCGCGTCGAGCTTTCTGCCGCCGTCCCGCCCGTCCGTGAGGCGGGTGCCGGGCGGCTACGTGCTCGGCGGCTCCTGGCCGTTCTGCACGGGTTGCCGGCACGCGAGCTGGATCGGCGTGGGGGCGCCCTGCGCGGGGGACGGCCAGGCGACGAGGCCGGGGTGGTTCTTCCTTCCGGCGAGCCAGGTGGAGATGAAGGACGACTGGCACGTGAGCGGGCTGAGCGGCACGGGAAGCAGCAGCGTGACGGTCACGGACGTGTTCGTCCCCGAGCACCGCGTCCTCGACGCCGGGCTCGTCTTCGAGGAGGGCTTCGTCGCCGAGGGCCTGGACGGCCCGCTCTATCGGATGCCGTTGTTCGCAGGGCAATTGCTCCACGCGTCGAGCTGCGCCCTCGGCATGGCGCTGGCGGCGCGCTCGGAGTTCGAGTCCCGGCTTCGGGGGCGCGCCGTGTCGTATACCCTGTATACCGACCGGGCGGAGGCGGTCGTGACACATCTCCAGATCGCCGAAGCCACGGTGAAGATGGAGGCGGCGCGCCTGCTCCTCCACCGGAGCGTGGACGACGTCGAGGGGTGCGCTGCGCGCGGTGAGATCATGCGCCAGGAAGGGCGGCTCAGGGCCAGGATGCACGCCGCCTACGCCGCCAGCCTGTGCCGTCAGGCCATCGAGATCCTGATCGAAGGGAGCGGCGGCAGCTCCCTCGCGCTGTCGAACCCGATCCAGCGCATCGCCCGTGACGCCCGCGCGCTCTGCCTGCACGGCGCGTATTCCCTTCAACCCACGCTCGAGACCTACGGCCGCTCGCTCCTCGGGCTTCCCACCAACGCGCCGATCGTCTGAGCGCTCGAGCCGCGGGGGCGCTGTGGCCAGTCGTCACCATGACAAGAGCCCGGGTGAGCCGCTTTGTACGTTTGCTCATCCGAATGCACACGGACCGCACCGCTAGCCAGAGCCGTTGAGCAGTCTCATTCCCACCTGGCGCGTTGAGTCGAACGTGTATGTCCCCGCGGTGGGCTCGAGCTCGACCTCGAAGGTCTCCATGATGCGCGCCAGCATACCGTACATCCCGATCGCGATCGCGAGCTCCATCAAGCAACGGGCATTCAAGTGCTGGGCGAGGGCCTGGAACGTGGGCGTCGAGACCTTGACGTCCTCGGTCATCTCATCCGTGAAGCGCAACACGAGCCTCTCCACCTCGGAGAATACCTCCGCGTCGGCTCCTCGCGGGACGGCCTCCACCTGCGCCGCGCTCACCCCGAGCGACCGGGCGAGCGTGGCGTGCTGAACCCACTCATAGCGCGAGCCGGTGAGATGCGCGACGCGCAGGATCGCCAACTCGCGCAGACGCTGGTCGATCTCTGCCTCGCACATGTTCACGCTGCTCAGGGCGAGCACTTGCATGACGTTTGGCGTGTGCGCGAGCAGGCGGTATAAGTTCAGCGGCGGTAGCCTCGCGAGGGAGACGCGCAGCTCCTCGGGAAGCTCATCAATGTTCACATACGGCAGTCGAGCCATGTTCACCAGGGTATCACCGCCCCCGTTGCCGATCCAGCGCCCAATTGGATGGCATGAGCGCGTTACGGCCGTGCGCCGAGAAACATCCTCTTCCGCTGGAATGGTTAGTGGCACGTGGCACGTGGAAATCGTGCCACGTGCCACGTGCCAGCAGGCCGCTCGGCCTCGCCGGCGCCATACCTTTGATCTGCGATATGCGCCGGCGATCAATCCCGGCACACCCCGTGCTCTACGCCACCGCCGCTCTCGGTATGCGGGTCAGCACCGGCGGCATGGTTCACGCACAAAATCGCTGGAGTTCTTCATGAGCAGAGAATGTTCGTATGCGCCGCTCTCGTTTGAGCAAGAGAGAATGTGGCTACTGGTCCGTCTTCACGGCGCGCTGGCAGCGTTTCATGAGCGAGGCGGGGCATGGCTGGACGGCGAGATCGATACCGTCAGATTGACCCGCGCCGTCGAGGCGGTCGCGACGCGCCACGAGATCTTGCGGACCACGTTCGCCGAGCGCGACGGGAAGCCCGTGCAGGTCATCTCCCCCGAGGCGGAGATCGCGCTCGACCAGGTGGATCTCAGCGCCGGTGGCCGGTCTGCCTTGGACGACGACGCGCTCGCGATCGCCCGCGACGAGGTCTCTATCCCCTTCGACATCGAGCTAGGGCCGCTCTGGCGCGTAAGTCTGATCCGGGCGCGCCCTGGGCGTTATCTCTTCGTGATATCCATGCACCATATCATATCGGATGGTGATCTCAGCATCAGCCTGCTCTTGAGAGAAGTGTTCTTCCTCTACCACGGCGTGGAGCTGCCAGCGCCGGCATTGCAATATCAGGACCATACGCGGTGGCAGCTCGTCCACGTCTCTGGCGAGCTTCACGACAGGCAGCTCGCCTACTGGCGCGCAGAGCTCGCGGGTTCACCGACGGCGCTCGAGATGCCGCTCGACCGGCCGCGCCTGGCGGCGCAAACCTTCGCGGGCGCCACGGCTGAGCGCACGCTCGATCGAGAGCTTCTCCGAGAACTCCGCTCGTTCGCTCAGGATGACGGTACGGATCTCTCCGCTCTCCTGCTCGCCGCGCTCGGGGCCGTGTTGCACCGCCATAGCCGCCAGGACGATATCCTCATCGGCACGCCGCTCTGCGGGCGCGATCGCCCGGGGACCTCGGGTGTCATCGGGTACTTCGGCAACCCGGTGGCCATCCGTGCCAGATTCGCGCCCGACCCTTCGTTTCGAGACTTCCTGCGTCAGGTGCGCCGGGCCGTGCAACAGGCCCGCGCCAACGGGGACGTGTCGTTCAGGGCTCTCGTGGAGGAGCTCTCGCCGCCACGCGATCCGAGCCGCACGCCGTTCTTTCAGGTCCTCTTCAACATGAGGCCGCCCAGGGCACCGCGGCAGGAGGGGGCTCTCTTCTCGCTGCGGCCGGTGGACGTCGAGCTGCCCTATGCGGCCTACGAGCTCATCGTCACGGCGCAGGAGCAGGAGGACGATGAGCGACTCAGCCTGAAGGTGGAATACAATCGGGACCTGTTCGAGCATGACACAATGTTCATGCTCCTCGAGCATATAGAGGTATTGCTCCGCGGCGCCTTGAAAGATCCAGAGCGACGCCTGTCGAAGTTGCCGATCCTGACCGAAGCAGAGCGCCGTCGGATCCTCGTCGAATGGAACAGCAACTCGGCCATGGACCCGCCAAGAGAGCGGATTCACGTGGTCTTCGAGGAGCAGGCCCGGCGCGCCCCCGACGCGGTAGCCGTCGTGTTCGAGGGAGAGCAGCTCACGTACGCCGAGCTCGATCGCAAAGGCAACCAGGTCGCTCGGCTCCTCCGAAAGCTCGGGGTCGGACCCGACGGGCTCGTCGGCATCAGCATGGAGCGATCGGTCGACATGATCGTCGCGATGCTCGGTATCCTCAAAGCGGGCGGCGCCTACGTCCCCTTCGACCCTAGCTATCCGGTCGATCGGCTCGCGTTCATGCTGGAGGACACGCAGCTCCGCGTGGTGCTGACCCATGAGCGCCTCGCCTCCTGGCTGCCCGGCGACGGCGTCGAGGTGGTGCGCTTCGACGCCGACAAGGCGCTGATCGACGATCAGCCGGAAGGCAAGGTGGACCCCCTGCCCGGTGAGGGTCCCGAGAACCTGGCATATGTCATGTACACTTCGGGCTCGGCCGGAAAGCCCAAGGGCGTCGCCATCGAGCACCGCTGCGTCCTGAGCCTCCTGGTCAACACGGACTACGTGACGCTCGGACCGGAGGACCGGATCGCCCAGGCGGCCAATGCCTCCTTCGACGCCGCAACATTCGAGATCTGGGGCGCCTTGATGCATGGTGCGCAGCTCGTCGGCATCGCGCGAGATATCACGCTGTCACCGCCCGAGTTGGCCCGGACGCTCCGCGAGCGGAGAATCACGACGCTATTTCTTCCGGCGGCGCTGTTCCACCAGCTCGCAGGGGAGACGCCAGGAGCGCTCGCTGGGGTCCGTACCGTTATCGTCGGAGGAGACACGCTCGATCCGGAGCGTGTGCGTAAGGTCCTAGAGTGCGGCGCGCCTGAGCGTCTCCTCAATGGCTACGGCCCCACGGAGGCGACGACCTTCGCTGCGTGGTACCATGTCCGGAGCGTGCCGCCGGAAGCGACCGCGATCCCGCTCGGCCGCCCGATCGCGCATACCACCATATACATCCTGGATTCCAACCTCGATCCCGTCCCGCCCGGCGTCAGCGGCGAGCTCTACATAGGGGGCGAGGGGGTAGGCAGGGGATACTTCCGCCGCCCCGAGCTCACGGCGGAGAGGTTTATGAGTGATCCGTTCGCGTCCAAGCCCGGTGCGAGCATGTACCGGACGGGAGATCTTGCGCGGCACCGCTCGGGCGGCATCATCGAGTTTCTCGGCCGGATCGATCACCAGGTGAAAATCCGAGGCTTCCGCGTCGAGCTCGGCGAGATCGAGGCGGCGCTCCGGGAGCACCCGGCCGTGCGCGAGGCGGTGGTGCTGGCGTGGGCGACGAGCCAGAACGAGAAGAAGCTGGTCGCTTACATCGTCCCGGAGCGCCCCCAGGTAGCTCATGGATTCGAGGGGGCATTGGTCCCTGCGCTCCGGGAGTTCCTGAAGAGCAAGCTGCCTGGATACATGATACCGCCGACCCTGATAGAGCTCGGTGAGCTGCCGATCACGCCCAATGGCAAGGTGGACCGCAAGAGGCTCCCCGTGCCTGACAGCGCTCGAATGGAGGTCAGACGGGAGCTCGTCGCCCCTCGCTCCGAGCTCGAGGAGGCGCTCGCCGATATCTGGAAGGAGCTCCTGCGCCTCGATCAAATTGGCGTCCACGATAATTTCTTCGAGCTTGGAGGCCATTCCCTTCACGCGGTCAAGTTGTTCTCCCGCGTTCACAATACATTTGGTGTCAGCGTCAAGTTTCACGCTTTCTTTGCCCATCCGACGATCGCCGAGCTCGCAGTGCTGATGAGAAGAGAACGTTCGGCTCACTGGGCCGAAAGCTCCATTCCGGCGGCTCCGCGGCGAGGGCCGATGCCGCTGTCCTTCGGGCAGGAGCGCCTCTGGTTCCTGAGCCGGCTTTCGCCGGAGAGCCGAGCCTACAACTGCATGTTCCCCTTCCGCCTGACTGGACCCGTCGACGTCCGGGCGCTCGATAGGAGCCTGCGCAAGCTCGTCGAACGGCACGACATCTTGCGGACCGTCTACGGGGAGGACGAAGGTAGGCCAGCTCAGATCGTCAATGACGATGCGACCGTTCGCCTCGATGTGGCGGACCTCCAGCACCTCTCGGCGGAGGAGCGGGCGACCGAGGTGCAGCAGCGAATCGACGCCGCGGCGCATACGCTCTTCGACCTCGAGCGCGGCCCCCTCTTCCAAGCAGGCCTGCTCAGGCTGGGACCGGAAGAGCACGTCCTCTGGATTCACCTTCATCATCTGACCATGGACGGCTGGTCGACCGAGGTCGCTTTCCGCGAGCTCGGAGCCATCTATGAGCGCCTCAAAGAAGGCGCGCCCCCCGCGCTCCCCGAGCTCCCGATCCGATACGTCGACTTCGCCGTGTGGCAGCGCGAGCGCATGAAGGGCGACGCCCTCTCGGCTCTGCTGGGCTGGTGGAGGGCGCACCTCGTGGATGCTCCGCCCCTACTCGACCTGCCGGCAGATCACCCCCGGCCGCCCGTCCAGACCTTCCGCGGCTCGGCCGTCCACTACCGGCTGCCTGCCTCCGTGGTCAAGCCTGCGAGGGCGCTGGCCGTCCAGCAGGACATGACCCTGACCATGGTCCTGCTCTCGGCGGTCGCCGTGCTGCTCAGCCGATACACGCGCCGCGACGACATCTTGATCGGGATGCCTAGCGCGAACCGCGATCGCGTGGAGCTTGAGCGGGTCATGGGGTTCTTCGTCAATACGTTGCCCATACGCCTCGATCTATCCGGAGACCCGACGTTCGAGGAACTGCTGAAGCGAGCGCGGCGCGTGTGCCTGGAGGTCTACGAGCACGACGCGCTGCCCTTCGATCGGTTGGTCCAGGATCTGCAGCTGGAGCGCACCACGAGTTACAACCCGTTGGTCCAGGTGGCGTTCGCTCCGCAGCCTCCAGCGGGCCGCGATCTCCACCTGGATGGGCTCGTCGTGGAGCGCCTCGATATCGACGCGAAGAAGACCGTCTTTGATTTGACGATCTACTCCTGGGAGAGCGCTGACGGTGTCGTCGGCACGTTCGAGTACAGCACCGACCTGTTCGAGCGGGCGACGATGGAGCAGATGGTGAACCACCTGCTCGAGCTGCTCGCTGTCGCGGTCTCACACCCGGATCGGCGTGTCTCCTCGATATCGATTGCAATCGATCCGGCCCGGCGTGTCATCACCACGGAGCGGAGCGAGGCCGCCGACTACATGAGGATCGAGGCGGCGCTCCGCGAGCACCCGGCCGTTCGTGATGCCGTCGCGCTCGCGCGGAAGGACGGCGAGGGCGATGAGCAGGTGATCGCGTACGTCGTGCCTGGCCCGGGCGGCGGCGGATCCTCGGGCCGCGACTCGGCGCTCCGAGCGGAGCATATCTCGGAGTGGCTCTCGCTCTACGATGAAACCTATGGCAGCGGCGGATCCGACGTCGATCCGGAATTCAATGTCACCGGCTGGAACAGCAGCTACACCGGAGAGCCGCTCGACCAGGAGACGATGCGGAAATGGCGCGAAGCCACGCTCGATCGGTTGATGAGTCTTGCTCCTGAGCGGGTGTGGGAAATCGGCTGCGGTACGGGGCTCTTGCTCCTGCGAATGGCCCCGCGCTGCGGCGCTTACCTCGGGACCGATTTCTCCCAGCACGCCGTCTCGACCCTGCGCTCCCAGCTCGCCGGAGACCTGTCGCGCGTGGTCTTGCAAAGACGTGAGGCGAACGATTTCACCAATATCGAGCCCGAGAGCTTCGATGCGATCATCCTGAACTCGACTGTTCAGTATTTTCCAGACCCTCACTATCTGAGATCGGTGATCGAGGGCGCCGTACGCGCGACCGCCCCTGGAGGGGTCGTGTTCGTGGGGGACGTGAGGAGCCTGCCGCTCCTCGAGGCCTTCCGCACCTCCGTGGAGCTCTACCGGGCCCCTCCGGGCACCGCTCGTTCAGAGCTGCTCGACCGGATCTACCGGGCGGTGTCCAATGAAAAGGAGCTCGTCCTCGCCCCCGACTACTTCCGCGCTCTATGCGACGAGGTTCCTCGCGTGATCCACGCCGAGATTTGGCTCAAGCGTGGCTACGCGAGCGACGAGATGACCCGGTATCGCTTTGACGCTGTCCTCTATGTCGGAGGAGCGCCGGAACCGGTGTCCATCGACAGGTCGGTGCCCTGGTCTCGGGACGAGGAGATCACGGCGCTCGAGGACGTCGAGCGGCTACTCTGCGAGGAGCGGCCCCAGGCCCTTGAGCTTCTGGGCGTCCCCAACGCGCGTGTTCACGCCGATGTCCTCGTGTTCGAGGCGCTGCGAAGCGGCGGCGGGGCGGATCTGGCGCTCGCCGAGGCGGCCCTGGCCGGCCGAGGCGCGGGCGCGGAGCCGGAGGCGCTGTGGGAGCTGGGCGAGCGGCTGGGATATTCGGCTCGCGTCACGTGGTCCAGGGTGGCGGGGCCCGGCGCCATGGACGTGCTGTTCGAGCGTTCCGCGAGCGCGCAGAGGCCCCGCCCATGGATGGAGGCTCGAAAGCTGGACAACCCGTCCCTCTCGTCGCGCACGAACAACCCTCTCCGGAAAAGGCAGACGCGCGACCTCGTCCCGCGGCTGCGAGCGTTCCTCCAGGCGAAGCTGCCGGACCACATGCTCCCGGCCGCGATCGTGAAGCTCGAGGCGCTGCCGCTCACGGAGAGCGGCGAGGTCGATCGACGAGCCCTGCCGCCGCTCGATGGAGCGAGGCCGGCCAAGAAGCATGAGGCCGCGGCGGTCACGCCGGACATCGAGGCAATCCTGACGGGCATCTGGCGCAAGGTGCTCGACGCCGAGGACGTCGGCCTTGATGATCCCTTCTTCGAACTCGGCGGCCACTCGCTCCTGCTGGCGCAGGTTCGGGCTGCGCTGGAGACGCGGACCGGCTTCCGTGTGCCCATCGTGGACCTGTTCCAGTATCCGACGATCCGGAGCCTCGCTGCGCACCTCAGGGCGAGGTTCGGCGTGACGGGCGCTGGCGAGGGCACGAGGGCAGCGCCGCCGGCGCCGGCCTCGCACCGGCGGTCGAGCGCACCTGTGGGCGGCGCGATTCAGGAGAATGACGTCGCGATCATCGGAATGGCGGGTCGTTTCCCGAAGGCACGGGACACGAGCGCGCTGTGGTATAACCTCATTCACGGCGTCGAGGCTATTTCCTTCTACACGGCCGATGAGCTGGCGGCGCTGGGTGTCAAGCCGGAGCTCATCGGGTCGCCATCGCTCGTGCCCGCATTCGGAGCCCTGGAGGACGCGCTGTGCTTCGACGCTGGGTTCTTCGGCTACAGCCCGAGCGAGGCGAGGCTCGTGGACCCGCAGCAGCGGGTCTTCCTCGAGTGCGCCTGGGAGGCCGTGGAGATGGCAGGCTACAATCCATTTTCCTTTGGAAAGCCGATCGGCGTGTTCGCCGGGAGCGACGCGCCAGGCTACTGGATGGAGCGCATCGGCTTCGCCGGGGGGCCTCTGACCAGCGAAGATTACCGAGTGTACGCGACAAACCTGACGGATGGCTTGACGACGCGCGTGGCCTACAAGCTGGGACTCCGGGGGCCTGCCGTGACGGTCCTGACCGCGTGCTCGACGTCCCTCGTGGCGGTGCACCTCGGCTGCCGAAGCCTCCTCACGAAGGAGTGCGACATGGTGCTGGCCGGCGGAGCCGTCGTCCATTCTCCGACGAGGATCGGGCACGTCTACGAGGAAGGATCGCTCTTGTCGCCCGACGGCCATGTTCGTCCTTTCGACGCCGACGCCGGGGGGACCGTGAACGGGAGCGGCGTGGGCGCCGTCGTGCTCAAGCGATTGAGGGACGCGATCGATGACGGCGACACGATCCACGCTGTGATTCGCGGATCGGCGGTCACGAACGACGGCGCGCGCAAGGTCGGTTACATGGCTCCGGGGCTGGACGGGCAGTTCGAGACCATCGCTCGGGCTCACGCCGCCGCCGGCGTGAGCCCGGAGAGCATCACCTATGTCGAGGCACACGGGACGGGCACGAAGCTCGGCGATCCGGTAGAGGTCGCCGCGCTGACCAGGGCGTTCCGCGAGGGCACGAGCGAGGTCGGCTTCTGCGCGCTGGGCTCGGTGAAGAGCAACGTCGGCCATCTGGGGGCAGCGGCCGGCGTGACGGGGTTGATCAAAGCGGTCCTGTCTCTGAAGCACGAAAAAATACCTCCCACGCTCCATTTCCGTCGCCCGAATCCCGAGCTTCATCTGGAGAGCAGCCCGTTCTTCGTGAACTCCCGGCCGATCGAATGGAAGAGGGGTGCGCGCCCGCGCCGAGCCGGGGTGAGCTCCTTCGGGGCAGGAGGCACGAACGCGCACGTCGTGCTGGAGGAGGCCCCCGAGCTGGCGCCCAGCGGCCCCTCGCGGATCTGCCAGCTGCTCGTGCTCTCTGCTCGCACGGAGGGCGCGCTGGAGGTGAACGCGGGACGGCTCGTCGCGCACATCCGCACCACGCCGGGCGTTTCGCTCCCGGACGTTGCGTTCACGTTGCAGCAGGGGAGGGTCGCGCTGCCTCACCGCCGCGCGATCGTTTGCCGGGACGCCCCGACCGCGGCGGCCCGGCTCACGGATCCTGACCCGATCCACGTTCATCGGGCCATCGCCGGCCCCCGCGAGCCCGCGGTCGTCTTCATGTTCCCCGGTGTAGGCACCCAGCAGCTCGACATGGGGAGAGAGCTCTACACGGGCGAACCGGCGTATCGAGAGGGCATCGATGCGTGCGCGTCACTGTTTCGGAAGGAGCTGTCCATGGACATCGTCGGGCTGCTCTTCCCGGACGCGCAGAGCCGCGCTCGGGTGGCGGAGCAGATGCTTCGCTCTCGCGCCAACCTGGCCGCCATCTTCTCGACCGAGTACGCATTGGCGCAGCTCCTCCTATCCTGGGGCGTCAGGCCTGCCGCCCTCACAGGCCATAGCCTGGGTGAGTACGCGGCGGCGTGCATCGCCGGGGTGCTATCGCTCGAGGACGCCGTGTCGCTGGTCGCGGCGCGGGGCCGGCTCTACGAGGAGCTGCCGGACGATACGCTGACGCTCATCGTGCATCTCTCCGAGGACGCGCTCCTGAAGCGGCTCCCCGACGGCATCTCCCTGGCTGCGGTCAACGGTGAAGAGACCTGCGTCGTCTCGGGGCCAGGGCCGGACGTGCGGCGCTTCGAGACAGAGCTCTCGCGCGAAGGACGTCGTGTCAAGCGCCTCCCAATTTCAGCGGCGGTGCACTCCTCGCTCGTCGAGCCCTTCATGGCTCGTCTGACCTCGCGAGCTGCCTCGATGGTGAGGAAGGTCCCACGCATTCCCATGATCTCAAACCTCACCGGCGACTGGCTGACGGACGCAGAAGCCCTGGATCCGTCCTACTGGGCGCGGCACCTCAGAGGGACGGTCCGGTTCGCCGATGGCCTCGCGGTACTCCTGGCGAACCCCGACCATGTCTTCGTGGAGGTCGGGCCTGGCAGTACCCTGACGACGCTCTCGTCCCGGCACCCCAGGGCCGGCGCGAGACGGCTCGTCACGAATACGATGAGGAGCCCGGGCTCCGGTCGAGCGGACATGGAGGCGTTGCTCGCCGCCGTGGGGCGGCTATGGTGCGCTGGCGTCAATATCGATTGGTCGGCGTTTTCTCGTGGAGAGCGGCGGCGGCGTGTTCCACTCCCCACATACGCCTTCGAGCGCATCCCTCACGTCCTCGAACCCGCGGCATCGGCGCGAGAGCGGCCGGCGAGCCGCCCTTTGCCCGTGCAGGCGGCGAACGCCGACGATGCCGGGCGAGCAGGGGTTCTCCCCCTGTGCCACTCGCGACACGAGGCCGAGGGCGCCGCCGATGCTCCGCCGCGCACCCATCTCGAGCGGGCCGTCACGAGTTTGTGGCAGCACACGCTCGGGCTCGGCCGCATCGGCGTGAACGACAACTTCTTCGAGCTCGGCGGGGATTCGCTGATCGCCATCAGGCTCTTGAGCAGGTTGCGTGAGAGGTTCGCGGTGCCGCTCGATCCGAATGTGCTCTTGAATGCGCCTACCGTCGCCGCGCTGAGCTCGCGGATCGAGGAGGCATTGCGCGAGGGTTCGGTCGTCGCGCCCGCGGCGAGCCCGGCGACCGCAGCCCCGAGCACGCTCGTCGAGATCCAGCGCGGCAGCCTCGAACGCCCCTTGTTCCTCGTTCACCCTGTCGGCGGAAATGTGTACTGTTATGTCGAGCTCGCGCGGCAACTGGGGCTGGACCAGGCGATATATGGGCTCCGCTCGCCTGGAATCGACGGGCAGGCCACCAGCCAGGAGCGCATCGAGGACATGGCACGGGCCTACCTCGATCGGATCCGGTCCGTACAGCAGGAGGGCCCGTACTCCATCGCGGGCTGGTCCTTCGGCGGCGTGGTGGCATTCGAGATGGCCTCGCAGCTCATGGCCGAGGGACAGCTCGTGGTGCCGCCGATCCTCGTCGACAGCGTGACGCCGACCTTGCTCCGCGGGGTGATGGACGAGCTCGACGCCCGCATGCTGGCCTGGTTCGCCGCGGACCTGGAGGCCATCGCCGAGGTGTCCGTCGCGGAGCAGGCAGCCGCCCTCGGGGGGCTCCACTCGACGCAGCGGCTCCAGTATATCTTCGACCAGATAAGGCGTTCCGGGACAGCGTCAGAGCTTGTCGATTTGGAGCAGCTGGAGCGCCTCTTTCATGTATTTGCCTGCAACATGCGTGCTTTGCACAGCTACGTGCCGCGGCCCTACCCGGGCTCGATGCTGCTGCTTCGGGCCAGCGAGCCGCTAAGCTTCCTCGTGGCCGGGGCGGCGCCGCCCACGGTGTCCCCGGAGGCTCTCGAGGTCAGCGCATCGTTCGGGTGGGAAATGTACGCTCCCGGTCGGGTGGAGGTGCACTCGGTACCTGGTAACCACTTCACGATCATGAAGCAGCCGAACGTAAAAGCCCTCGCCGATGTCCTGCGGCAGCACTTGAACAGGTACGATCCACGTCGCGAGCATGGCCCGCGTCACGCGGCGGTGACAGGAGCGGCTCTATCGAACCCCGACGCGTAACGAGGAGATGTACCATGTCGCACGCGCTCGATCCGACGACGGTTGGCCGCTCACCCCACGTCTTCCAGCAGCCATGTTCGCGCTAGCTCGCGTGTCCTCCGGTGGTCGGGAAGATTCTCCAGGAAGCTCTGGCGCGCCACAGGGTCCGGGATCCTCGCTGCCCTCCTCTGCAGGTCCTCCGCGGCGTCGCGGATCGCCTCGCCGGCCGCGTCGCGATCGCCCAGCGTGCACCGCGCCTCGGCGCGGATCAAGAGAAGCGTGGCGTGCCGGCAAAAGAAGCCCATGCCGAAGCATCGGGCCTGGGCGAACGCGCGGTCGGCGATGTCCGCCGCCTCCTCCGCGTGCCCCTGTGCGAGGCGGATGCCGGCGAGCTCGACGAGGTAAGCCATGCCGAGATAGGGCTCCGTCGACATCGCGTCGCGGATCTGGAGGGCCAGGGACTCGGCGGCCTCGACGGCCCCCTCGTGCAGCCTGGCTTCGATCCCGTAAAGCCAGCCATTCAGGCGCATGAGCTGCTCTCCTCGCAGCTCTGCCTCCTTCACGACCCAGGCTGCGAGCGCGGAGGCCTCCGCCGTCCTGCGTTGATCGACGAGCATCATGGTCCGGGTGAGCCCCGCGGAGAGCCCCTCGTGGCCCGTGGAAGGCGCCATGGCGAGCGTGCGCGCCAGCTCCTCCTCGGCCCGGTCGAAGAGGCCGAGGAGCGCGTAACCTGTGGCGATGCAGAACTGGGACAGGGGGAACACCCCCCCGACGCCCGAACGCTCGTGATGAGCGGACGCTCGCCGTGCATGCTGCAGCAAGCCCCACGGATCCCGCTCGACGTGGATCGCCCACATCGCGCGCGCAAGCTCCATCCAGGCGAGGGCGCTCGGATCGGCCACGACGCCTCGGCTCACCTGCTCGAGCCGCTGGCGATACAGATCCATCGTGTCGCGCCGCGCCTGCCACACGAGCAACACGATGACCGAGAAGAACGCGGCGGCGAGCAGGCCGATGGCGTCCGGCTCGGGATCCGTGCGGAGCAGCCGCTCCATCGGCTCCACGAGCAGCTCGGTGCGCCGCAGGTAGAGCGCCGTGTAGATCCCGGAGTGGATGGCCCTCCCCTCGATCCGGCTACCCGGGCGCGCCAGGCGCAGCGCCTCCGCTGCTGCACGGAACGCGCCCTGGAAATCACCGGTTCGAAACCTCGCCTCTCCCATGGCTGCCTTGAGCCCCGCGAGGAGCTCAGGCTCCCGGCCAAGCGATATCCCTCGCTCCGAGAGCTCGATGGCCGTCTCGCAATCGCCCGTGTCGAGCGCCAGCTCGCTCGCGCGCAGATAGTACGCGGCCGCCCGCGCTCCCACCCCGCCCCGATCGAAATGCGTCGCCAGGAGCTTTGGATCCCGTTCCCCGGCCCGCTCCAGCCACTCGCCGGCGACACCGTGGCCAAGGGCGCGGTCCTCGTCGGTCAGCATGGCGTAGGCGCCTTCTCGCAAGAGGGTGTGCCGGAAGGCGAGCTCCACCTCCGCTGAAAACCGGCTCTCGGGGCGCCGCACGAGCACCTCGCGCTCCACGAGGCCGAGCATGCGCCGCTCCACGTGTGCAGCGCGATCCGCGCCGCCCAGCAGCGCCGCCACGCCGCCCGGCCAGGAGGCCTCGCCGAAGATGGAGGCTGCCCGGAGCACCCTCCGGTCCTCGTCGTCGAGCGCCGCGAGCCGCGATTGGACCATGGCGACGACCGTCTCCGGCAGCCCTTCTCCTCCAGGCTCTGCCGCCCGGCGGATCAGCTCTTCCAGATAGAACGCATTGCCGTCGGCTTGCGCCACGATGCGCTTCACCGTCTCGGCGTCCACGCCGTCGCCGAGCACCTGGCGCACGAGCCGTTCGCTCGGCTTCCGGCCGAGCGGCGCGAGGTGGATCACGTGCAAGCGCCTGTCGTGCCATAACTTCGGGAAGCGCTCGCTCGCCTCGGGGCGCGAGAGGGCCAGCACCAGCCAGGGGCTCTGGTCGAGATCGCGCAGCGCGCTGTCGATGAAGCGCCCCGTCGCCCCGTCGCCCCAATGCCAGTCCTCGAGCAACAGCAAAACCGGCTGCGCGGAGCACTCGGCGCGAAGGAACTCCGTCCACGCCCGGTGCATCTGGTCCGACATGATCTGCGCGTTCCTGCGCGCCGCGCGGAGCAGATCGCTCTTCTCCTCCGGAAAGGGTGCGCCGACGATCTCCCCGAGGATCTCGGCCACCCGCTGCCGCTCGCTCGCGGCGACGCGCAAAGCGACGCGCGAGGAGAGCTTGCCCCGGCGCTCGGGCAGCGGCTCGTCGCCGCGGATGCCGCACGCGCCGCGGAGCGCCTGGCCGAGCAGGCCGAGCGCGGCGCCGGCGCGCAGCGCGTCGCCCCTGCCGATCCAGCAAGCGAGGGGCTCCCCGCGCCGACGGAGCTGGGCCAGGAGCTCGTGCGCGAGGCGCGACTTCCCTATGCCGGCCGTTCCGACGAGCAGCGCCGCCCGTGCCTGCTGCTCCTCGACGCATCCAGCGAACATCTGCTCGAGCTCTGCGAGCTCCCGACGGCGCCCCACGCACGGCGTGGGTTTGCCGAGGAGCGGCCGCGCTCCCTCGGCGATGACGCGCTCGCCATAAAGGGCCAGCCCGGCCCCGCTCTCGCGCACGTCGAACCGGCCGTCGAGCAGTCGTGCGGTCGTCTCGTCGACGCGAACGCCGCCCTCGCCTTCCTCCGTCACGCGCGCATGGAGCAGCTGCGCCGCCCGTTCGATGGCCTCGCCGGTCGCCCGGCTCCCGGCGGCGCCGCTCCGCCCGGTCGCCACCGCCGTTGTCCTCCCGCCCGTGCGCCCGCGCAGCCACAGCGCACACCGCGCCGCCTGCGCGGCCTGATCCGTGGCGAGCCCGGCGCCCCCCATCCACGCGGTGACCGAGCCGTCACGGAGGCGCTCGAGCCGCCAGCCCCGCACCGCCGCGCCCCTCCGCAGCGCCTCCAGGGCGTCGGACTCGGCCGGATCGAGCGTCTCGTCCGCGCCGCCCCCCTCCGCGCGATGGGCCGCCAGCAGCACCACGGAGACCGTCCGCCGCTCGTCCGTCGTCAGGGCGATGGGCGCCCGGGCCGGATCGACGGCGCTCACCTGCAACTTCAGCGCTCGGAGCGCGGAGAGGACCGCCGCGCCGTCGCGGGGCCGGTCCTCCGGGCGCTTCGCGAGCATGCGCGAGAGCAGCTCCTCGAGGGCCGGCTTGGCTCCGGGGACGAGCTCCCGCAGCGGCGGCGGCTCCGCGTAAAGCACCTTCGCCAGCAGCGAAACGAGGTGCTCCCCCGAGAACGCCGGCGAGCCCGTGAGGCACTCGAAGAGCACGCACCCGAGCGAGAACACGTCGGCGCGCGCATCGACCGTGCGGACGTTCTGCGCCTGCTCCGGGGCCATGTAGCCCGGCGTTCCGACGACGGCCCCGGTCGGCGTGATCTTCGACGCGGCGTCCAGCCGGGCAACGCCGAAGTCGAGCACCTTGACCTGGTCGACGCGCCGGTCGACGAGGAAGATGTTGCCCGGCTTGAGATCGCGGTGCACGATCCGCCGCCCGTGCGCGACACAGAGCGCTTCGGCCACGCCCGAGGCGAGCTCGACGCCCTCGTCGATCGTCAGCCTGGCGCGAGCGAGCCGGGTCGAGAGGTCTTCTCCTTCGAGCCACTCCATCGCGAGGTATGGGCAGTCCGGCTCCGCGACGCCGTGGGTCATATAGCGGACAATGCGCGGATGCGAGAGCTCGGAGAGCGCCCGCGCTTCCTGAACGAAGCGCGCGATATGGGGGACAGTCCCCGCGCGCAGCACCTTCACCGCGACCGGTTCGCCGGTGTGCCGATCGCGGGCGCGGAAGATCTGGCCCATGCCGCCGACGCTGGCAAGATAAGCGATCTCGAACCGACCTTCTATCACATCGCCTGGCCGCACCCCCGGTACGGTATCATCCGGCGCCGCTCGCAGCTGTCCATGCGCTCTCCGTGCGCCGAACTCTGCAGGAATAGGCTCGCTCGGTGCCCGGGGGACGCCACCGCGGCGTGGACGACGTGGAAGGGGGCGCGGCGCGCAGGTGAGTTCACGGCGAGAGGACACAGCTGCTCTCTGGACGGGCGCCAGCGGATCGGCGATACACTCCGCACCGAAGTGGCGACCTCGACGCGCAAGACGACTCAGGACGACGCGCTCGACGTGGGGTCGCGGCGCGAGCGCCGGAAGGCCCCCACGCCTGGGCTGGTCCTGGTGTTCTCGGTGGATCGCCCGCGCTGCGACGTCTTTCCCTTGAAGAACGGAGAGCTCGCGCTCGGGCGCGACGACCTCGCGGGCGTCTCGCTCGACGACCCGCAGATGTCGCGCCGGCACGTGCGCGTCGGGTACGTCGCGGGGCGCTGGGACGTCGAGGATCTCGGCAGCCGGAATGGCACGTGGGTCGACGGAAAGCCGCTCACCGGGAAGCGCGCAGGGGCCGCGCTCCGGGTCGTGCGCGCGGGGTCGTCGGTGTTCCTGCTCGCGGGCGACGTGGAGCCGCTCCGCGCGGCCGGCGTCACGGCCGGCGGCACCGTGCTCGGCCCGGCCTTGGTCCGTGTCTGGGATGCCATTGCGCGAGCGGCGCGCTTCGGCTCCACCTTGCATATCACCGGAGAGAGCGGGACCGGCAAGGAGCACGCGGCGCGGGCCTTCCACGCGCTCGGCCCGCGCGGCGACGGCCCCTTCGTCGCCGTCAACTGCGCGGCCATCCCCGAGGGGCTGGCCGAGCGCCTGCTCTTCGGCGCGCGCAAGGGCGCCTACTCGGGCGCCACGGCGGACGCCGACGGGTACGTGCAGGCCGCGCGCGGCGGGGTGCTCTTCCTGGATGAGATCGCGGAGCTCGACCTCGGGGTGCAGGCGAAGCTCCTGCGGACGCTGGAGACGAGGGAGGTGATCCCGCTCGGCGCCTCGCGGCCGGCGACGGTGGATTTCGCGCTGGTGTCGGCGACACACAAGGACCTGCGCGCGCGGGTGGCCGCAGGGGAGCTACGGGAGGACTTGTTTTTCCGCATCGCACGTCCCGAGGTGCGGCTCCCGCGGCTCCGCGATCGGCTGGAGGAGATTCCCTGGCTCGTCTGCGCGGCGATCAAGGAGGCGGATGCGGCCGCGGCGCAGGAGGACGGGGAGGGGGGTATGCCGCTTCGTGCGCACGCATCCCTGATCGAGGCGTGCCTCCGCAGGGCCTGGCCCGGCAACGTGCGGGAGCTCCTGGCGGAGAGCCGGATGGCAGCGCAGGAGGCGCGCAGCGAGGCGAGCGCGTGGGTGGAGGCCACGCACCTCTCGCCCTCGGCGGGGCAGGATTTTCCGTCGGCGCCGTCGCCATCCGCGCCGCCCGCGGCGGCCGGAGTCCGGGCGGGGCGCGCGACGTCGCTGCCTCCCGACACGGTCATCGAGGAGGCGCTGCGCCGCGAGGGGGGAAAGGTGGCGCGCGCGGCGAGGGTGCTCGGTATACACAGGACCCAGCTCCGCCGGTGGCTCGCCCGCCGCGCGGAGTGACGCGGGCGCTCCGCAGGCGCGACGGCGCGAGGACGCCGCGCGCTTCTGGGCGGTTGGCCTCACCGCACCATCGGCGGCCTCGCGCAGCGGCACCTATCTCCAGACGCGCGCTGCCCGGCGACGCTGCCCGCCGAGTCCGCGCTTCCAGGAACATTCCTGTCGTCCTCGCGGGCACGGAGCCGCCATGTTCAAAGATTCCATCCGTCGTATGCTCGCCCGATCATGGCCTCTAAGAAGAGGCCTTCGCGCCGGCGAGATCCGGCGCCCCTCTTCGTCCCTGGCACTGACCCCCTGGCGTTCGCGCCGGCCGCGGTCACCACCCTTGTCGCGCAGCTCGCTGGCTTCACGGCCGAGCCTCAGGGCTACGATCCCGAGCTCGCGGTGGATGGCGCTCGACAAGGAGTCGGCGCAGGTCGAGTCGCGCCTGCAGAAGGTGTGCGAGCACTTCTTCGGCGAGGATCCGGAGCTCGGCCCCGTCCTCCCCGTCGACCTTGCGCGCGCGCGCTCGCTTTGCGAGGGTCCGAGCCGGGCCGCCGAGCCCGGCCCTGAGGACCACGCCAGATGACCACCCACGAGATCGTGCTCTTCGTCTACGACAACCTCATGAAAGGCGAGGACCAGCACGAGTGGCTCGCGTCGGCGCGCCCGCTCGGGGAGGCGACCACGCCCCCCCAGTACGCGCTGGTCGACCTGGGCTCCACCGGCGCGCTGGTCGCCGGCGGCCTCGTCGCCGTATCCGGCGAGCTCTACGCCCTCGCGCCCGCGGCCCTCGCCGCGCTCGACGTGCACCGAGGACACCCGGTCTTGCACCGGCGCTCCGCCATCCGCCTCGCGGACGGGCGGGAGGTCCAGACCTACCTCCTCTCGGTCGAGCAGGCGGCAGGGTGCCGGCGCGTGCGCGAAGGCGACTGGCGCAAGCGCCGCGGCGCGCCCGGCGCCACGCGCACCCGGGACACCGGCGCGCTCGTGAGCTGGGCGAAACGCCGCTTCGATCCGTCCCGCTGACGACACCCCGTCCCGCCGGCATTCGACGGACCTTCCGCGCGACCCCCGCGCCCGACGACCGCGCGCCAGCGCCGAACGAACGCGCTGGCCAGTCCAGCGCAGCACCCACACGCCAGCGCGGGTGCTAGGCCATGCATCCGAGGGAGGCGCGGCGGGCATGTCGGAGCAGGACCGGCTGTGGGGCACGAACGGCGAGCCTGCCGCGGCCGCCGCTCAGCTCGCGGAGGCCGTCTCCGAGGCAGCGTCCGCGCTCTCGGGGAAGCTCGATCCGCAGGCGCTCCACGCCGCCATCGCCGAGCTGGCCGCCCGGCTGCTCGGCGCCGATCTCGCGCTCCTGCACGGCGCGCCGGTGGACCACGCGCACCCGCCGCGGCAGCTCGCCTCCGCCGGGCAGCCAGGCGCGCTCACCTGGGTACTCGACGACCTCACGCGCCCCCCGCCCGCCACGCTGCGCGCCGCGGAGAGCCGCCGCACCGAGCTCGGGTCGATCGACCCGGAGGCCTGCGAGCGCCCGCCTGATCTCCGCGCGCTCGCGGCCCACGCCCGGCCGAGCCAGGTGCTGGCCGCACCCCTGCTCCACGCCGATCGGCTGCTCGGCGTCCTCACGTGCGCCTTCGGGAGCCGCAGCGCGCCCTTCGAGGAGCTCCTCCCGCGCGTGCAGGCCCTCGCCGCGCTGTTCGCCCTCGCGCTCAGCGGCGCCGAGCGCGCCGCCGCCACCAGCGGCGAGGTGGAGCGCCGGCTCGCGGCGGAGCGGGAATGGCTGCACAGCGTCATCAAAGATTTCCCCGTCGCCATCGCGATCTTCGACGAGCGCGGCGGCGGCTCGCTCCTCGCAAGCCGCCGCTGCGAGGAGCTCTGCGGCGGGCCGCACCCGCTCAGGGTGCCCTGGGACGGGCCGCGCGTGCTGCTGTGCGACGTGGGCGGACGGCCGCTCCTGCGCCACGAGATGCCGCTCATGCGCGCGGCCCGCGGCGAGGGGACGACGTGCAAGGAGCTGTGGTTCCGGAAGCTGGACGGGAGCTACGTGCCCGTCATCGTGAGCGCCGGGCCCATCCGGGACGCCCGCGGCGCGAGCGTCGGGGCCGTCGCCAGCTACGAGGACGTCACCTATTTCAGGGACCGCGAGCGGCTGCGCGAGGAATGGACGTCCCTCGTGGCGCACGACCTCAAGCAGCCGCTCACCGCGATCGCCACGTCCGCGGCCATGCTGTCGCGCCGGCCGGAGCGCGCCGACACGGCGGCGTGGGGCCAGCGGATCCTCACGAACGTCCGGCGCCTCGAGCGCATGGCCGCGGATCTGCTCGACGCCTCCAACATCGAGGCGCGGCGCCTCTCGCTCGAGCCGCGGCCGGCAGACCTGCGCGCCCTCGTTCGCGCTGCGGCCGAGCTCGCCGCGGCGGAGCGGCCGGGGCGCGCCGTCGAGCTCACGGCCGACGAGGACGTCCCGCTCGTCGCCATCGACGCCGCGCGCATCGACCAGGTGCTGGGAAACCTCCTCACCAACGCGGACAAGTACGGCGACCCCGGCGCGGCGATCCGGGTGCAGCTCCGCCGCCGCGACGCCGAGGTGGAGATCGCGATCGAGAACCGCGGCCCGGGCATCCCGCCCGACGAGCTGCCGCGGCTGTTCCATCGCTATCAGCGGCTCTCGCCCGGCACGTCCAGGAAAGCCCCGCCCGGCACCGGCCTCGGGCTCTACATCTGCAAAGGCATCGTCGAGGCGCACGGCGGCCGGATCTGGGCGCGGAGCGAGCCCAACGAGACGACCTCGTTCCACGTCGCGCTGCCGCTCCCGGACGAGCCCGCGGCCCCCCGCTGACCGCGCCGGCGCCCCGCGGGTCCACGCGCCGGCGCGCCGATCCCCTCAGCCGTTCTGGATGCGCGCCACGATGGCGTCGGCGAACGTCTTCGTGTCCGCCTTGCCGCCGAGATCGCGGGTGCGCACCCCGTCGACGTTCAGCGCCCCGTCGATGGCGGCGCGCAGGCGGCCGGAGAGATCCAGGCGGCCGACGTGATCCAGCATCATGGCGGCGGCGAGCATGAGCGCGATCGGGTTCGCGACGCCCTTGCCGGCGATGTCCGGCGCAGAGCCGTGCACCGCCTCGAAGATCGCGGCGTGCTGGCCGATGTTGGCGCCCGGCGCCATGCCGAGGCCGCCGATCAGGCCGGCGATCTCGTCCGAGAGGATGTCGCCGAAGAGGTTCGTCGTCACGATGACGTCGAACTGCCAAGGGTTCAGCACGAGCTGCATCGCGCACGCGTCCACGATGCGCTCGTCGGTCGCGACGCGGCCCTCGTACGATTGGCCCACCTCGCGCGCCGCCTCCAGGAAGATGCCCGTGAGCGCCTTCATGATGTTCGCCTTGTGCACGATGCTGACCTTCTTGCGCCCGTGCTTCTCGGCGTAGTCGTAGGCAAACTCGGCGATGCGGCGCGAGCCGACGCGGGTGTTCACGCCCGAGCCGATCGCCACCGCGTGCTCGTCGCTGCCGATCGGGATGTAGTGCTCGAAGCCCACATAGAGCCCCTCGAGGTTCTCCCGCACGAGGACGATGTCGATGTTCTCGTAACGTCCCCCCGGGATCAGCGTGCGCGCGGGCCGCACGTTCGCGTAGAGCTTGAATTCCTGCCGCAGGCGCACGTTCGAGGAGCGGTATCCGCCGCCGATCGGCGTCTCGAGCGGCCCCTTCAGCGCGAGCTTCGTGCGGTGGATGCTGTCGAGCGTCGCCCGCGGGAGCGGGTCGCCCGCCTCTTTGACGCCGGCCAATCCGGCCACGCACGTCTCCCATTCGAAGGGCGCGCCGAGCGCGTCGAGGGCGCGCAGCGTCGCCTCCACGATCTCGGGGCCGATGCCGTCGCCGGGGATGAGGGTCGCGGGTTGCTTCTGTGAGGTCACGGGCTGTCTCTCTGCCTCGGGTTGAATCGTCTCGTGGGCCAGGGGGGTGCCGCACGCATAGTCGAGGTCCGCGCGGCGATCTACCCCGCCGGCCCCACGAAATGTGTCCTCGCTAGCGCGTCCTCGCTCGCCGTCGCTCCCGTCGCTCCCGTCGCTCCCGTCGCTTCCGTCGCTCGAGCGCGCGTGAGGCCCCTTGAGGATCCCCGCCCCCGCCGCCATCATGAGCCGCGTCCATGATCTGCCCGCGCTGCCACCGCGCGTACACCGACCTCTCCTACGGCTTCTGCCCGGAGGACGGCGCGCGCCTCGTCCAGACCCTCTCGGCCGCGACGCCCGCCAGGCCGACGCGGCAGTTCGGCGCGGTGCTCGAGGATCGCTACGTCATCCAGGGCTTCATCGGCGCCGGCGGGATGTCGCGCGTGTACCTCGCCGCGGACAGCCGCACGAAGGAGCAGGTCGCGGTCAAGATCCTGAACCACTCCTTCGCGGTCGACCGGGGCCAGCGGGAGCGCTTCCTCCGCGAGCTCGAGGTGGCCGCCGAGATCGGGCACCCCAACATCATCAAGGTCCTCGACGCGGGCGAGCGCAAGGACGGGGCGCCGTTCATCGTGCTCGAGCTCCTCACCGGCGAGTCGCTCGGCTCGATGCTCCGCCGGGAGGGGGCGGTGAGCGAGGCGGTCGCGCTGCCGCTGATCCGGCAGGCGGCGTCGGCGCTTTCGGCCGCGCACGCGGCCGGGATCATCCACCGCGACGTGAAGCCGGACAACATGTTCCTCGTCCGCTCCCAGGCGGGCCCGCGCGTGCTCAAGATGATGGATTTCGGCTTCGCGAAGCTGCGCTCCGGCCCCGCGACCGCGGCGGGCATCGTGCTCGGCACCGTCCCCTACATGGCCCCGGAGCAGGCCCTCGCCGACCCCGTCGACGGCCGCACCGACGTCTACGCGCTCGGCGTGACGATGTTCCGCATGCTCACCGGCCAGCTGCCCTTCTCCTCGCCGGACGACGTGCTGGTGGTCGCCCAGCACGCCTGCGCCGAGGCCCCCCGGCTGAGCGCGCTCCGCCCCGGCGTCGACCCCCGCCTCGAGGCGCTGGTCGCGACGGCGCTGCGCAAGCTGCCCCGCAACCGCTTCGACTCGATGCAGTCGCTCCTGGAGGACGTCGAGCGCATCCTCGGCGTCCGCCCCGGCGAGCCGATCGGCGCGCCGCTCGGGAAGACCCCGGACCTCTACGAGCCCGTGAGCCCGGCGGCGCGAGAGGCCCTGAAGTTCCTGCGCCGCCAGCTGCCCTGACCCGGGCGCGCGGCGCGTGTTGACGAGCGCGCGCCGACCCCGTCGCGGTCCGGCGTGCGCCCGTCTGTGTTCGTCAGTGCGCGCCGAGATCCTCGATGCGGTAGCCGTCCGGGTAGGCGCGGTGCTTCTGCTTCGTGATGAGGCGAGGCGCGCCGCGCCGGGGCAAGACCCGCATGAAGAGGCCGCGCGCGCGGAGGGCCGCCTCGACGAGGCGGACCTCCGCCGGCGAGGGCCGCGGCAGCCCGAGCGCGTCGCGCATGCGATCGTCGAGGAGCGCGTGGACCACCCGCGCCCCGAGCGGCCGGAGGGGCCTCGGCAGGACCCAGCTCAAGAGCAGATCGCGCGTCGTGACGGCAAGCTTCCGGTTGTCTTCCGAGAACCGGAAGTGCTCCGCCTCGTACGCCACGTTGTAGCGCTCGAGCGCCTCGTAGCTCGGCGGGATGTCCTTGATGCCCATGAGCGCTCCGATCTGCTGCCAGCAATGAAATCCCGCGAGCTTCTCCTTCTCGAGCAGCTTGCGCCAGCCGAAGCGCTCGTTCCAGCGGATGGGCTCGAAGACGAACGTCGAGAGCGTGTAGACGTACTCGTCGTTCGGGATGGTGTAGCGCCGGTGCTGCCGGTTCATGCGGCGCAGCGCCGCCCGGCCGCGCTCGCTGTCGTATCCGTTCTCCAGGATCTCGGAGAGGATGAGGACCGTGTCGTCGTACCGCTTCTGCGTCCTCTCCAGGAGCTCGCCTGTCTGCACGAGGAGCGCTGAGCTGCTCGCCACGCCGAAGACGCGCAGCAGGGCGAGCTCCAGCGAGCGCGTCGTGTCCCAGGGAAAATCATAACACGACGACAGGAAGCAGATCTCCTGATGATCGGCGACCGGATCGAGGTTTGCCTCGATGTGGTCGCGGATCGCATGACGTGAACGTGAATCGGGAGGAGCCCAGCGCATCGAGATCTCCATGAGGCCTGCATGAAACCTGCCGGCCGGATGAGCTGATGGTTTTACCACACCTCCGCGTAGCTCCGCGGAAACATCGTTGTCGCCATTCCTGTGGTTGCTCCTGCGCCGAGCGGCGGCCGCGCGTGGCGCGTGGCGCGTGCCGCGCGGCGGGGCGAGGCGCGCGGCCGCCGCGGCCGCTCGTAAGCCCGCGCCCCGGCGCGGAGCAGGCGTGCGCGGCGTGTGCGGCGGTGCCACCCTGGCCCCGTGCGGAACGCCATCGACCTCATCGTCCAGGAGCTCCTCAGGCGCCATCGGCCGACCGGCCGGGTGGACCTCAACGACATCGCGGAGGTCGTGGGCCACCGGGCGGTCTCGTACGAGGAGGTGGAATATATCGTCGATCGGCTGGAAGCCGAGGGGTTCCGCGTCGCCGAGCCGCTCGACGAGGACGACATCGCCGTGCTGCGCGCCGTCCTCGTCAGCGCGCGGGAGCTCGCCGCCAGGCTGGGACGAAAGCCTACCGTGGTCGAGATCTCGCAGGCCTCTGGGCACGCTCCGCACACGGTGCGCCGGGCCATGGAGCAGGCGGGGCGGGCCAGGGCCCGTTGACCGCTGCACATGAGGATACCGGTGGAGGAGCGCGCGGCCGGCGCGCTGCGCGCCGCGTCGTGAACTCGGGAGCACCACGAACAAAACGGAAGGCCAGCCTCGTTAGGAGCAGACCCGACCTCTACAGCGGTGTTACTATAGTGATGACGGGGTGCTCTGTAGACGCAGTCGATTGTTTCCTCTACGCGTCAGGGAAGGAAGGCTGGGCCCGATGAACATCACGATCACGTTCCGCCACATGGTGGGTACCGAGGCCGTCAAGAAGTACGCCCACGAGAAGGTCGCCAAGCTCCAGAAGTTTCTCCGGCAGGCGATGACGGCTCAGGTGACCCTCTCGGTCGAGGGGCTGGAACACGTCGCCGACGTCCGCCTCTCCGCGGGCGGCGTGGCGCTCCACGCCACCGAGCGGGGGGAGGACATGTACGCCTCGATCGACCGGGTCCACGACAAGCTCGAGCGGCAGATCCGCGACGGCAAGGGGCACACCATAGCGCGCAAGCGCGGCGGAACGAGCGCCGGCGAGTACGCCGTCGAGGTGGAGCGGGAGATCGAGGCGGCGGCGCGCTCCCGATCGTGAGCCAGCGCGCTCGCCGCTGAGGTCGCGGGGGGCCGCTCCCCGCTGAGGTCGCGGAGGGCGCTCGCCGCCGCGGGGGCAGGCCGCGCACCCCCGCGCGCAGCCGGCCCGGGGACCCTGCCCCGGGCGTTGCGCGCGGCGGTCGCCCCCGACCGGCGGCGACGCTGAAGATCGCTGCTCTCCGGGACATCACGCCGCGGTAGCGTCCTTGAGTCGCGTACCCGAGTTCCACAGGGTACGATGGTCCTGCCGGCACGCTCGGCCCCTCGCCGAGCCCCGCGCCGGCGGTGTATGTGCGCTATCCCAGAGCCCTCCCACCTCGCCAGAGCGCCGAAATCAGCATGCAAGTCTGCGACATCTTGACCGCGCACCAGGTATCCGTCGCCAGCGAACAGGAGGGCGTCGTCCGCTCCAAGGCCGACGCCCTCCGCCGGCTGGCCGCCCTGCTCGCGACAGGGCAGCAAGGGGTCAAGACCGAGGAGATCGAGCGGGTGCTCACCGAGCGCGAGCGCCTTCAGTCGACCGGCGTCGGGAGCGGCGTGGCCATCCCCCACGGCGCCATGGAGGGCGTCGAGCGGCTGATCGGCGCGGTCCTGCTCTGCCCGAAGCCGATCGACTTCGACGCGATCGACGGGGCGCCGGTGTCCATCCTCGTCGCCGTGATCGGGCCGAAGCGGGCCACCGGGGAGCACCTGAAGACGCTCGCGCGCATCTCCCGCCTCCTGCGCGACGAGACCTTCAGGAAGCGGCTGCTCGGCGCCTCGACCGGGCGGGCGGCGTTCGAGCTGATCGCGGCGGAGGAAGGGAGGTCGGCGTCATGAGCGGCGCGAGCGGCAGCGGACATCACCGCGACGGGGGCGGCCGCGGGCCCGCGCCGCCGCGATCGCCGGGCTCGCGGCCGGACCGGCCCGCCCTCACGGTGCGCAGCCTGATCGCCGACGAGGGGCTCGGCATCGAGCTCACGCTGCTCGCGGGCGCCGCGGGCCTCGACCGGCCGATCATGAACACCCGCATCCAGAAGTCGGGGCTCGCGCTCGTCGGCCACTTCCACGGCATCGTGCCGACGCGCGTCCAGATCCTCGGCCAGACCGAGCTCTCCTTCCTTCACAAGCTCTCCCGCGAGGACCGGCTCCGCTCCCTGCGCGGCTTCTTCGAGCTCGGCCTGTGCTGCCTCATCCTCACGCAGGGCGACCAGCCGTTCGAGACCAACAGCTCCGGCATCGGCTTCTTCCCCGTGCCCGAGCTCGCGCAGTGCGCGGAGGAGACCGGGACGCCGCTGCTCGTCTCGGCGGTGCGGTCGAGCGTCACGATCACCGCGCTCCACGCCCTGCTCGACGATCGCCTGGCGCCGCGGCTGCGCCTGCACGGCGTGCTCGTCGACGTCTTCGGCGTGGGCCTGCTGCTCATGGGCTCGAGCGCGATCGGCAAGAGCGAGTGCGCGCTCGACCTCGTGATGCGCGGCCACCGGCTCGTGGCCGACGACGCCGTCGAGTGCGACTACCGCCCGCCCGGCATGATCTTCGGCGCCCCGGCGGAGCTGCTCCGGTTCCACCTCGAGGTGCGCGGCCTCGGCATCCTCAACGTGAAGGACCTGTTCGGGGTGACGTCGATCCGCGAGCGCAAGCGGATCGACGTCGTGGTGAAGCTGGTCGAGTGGTCGAAGGACACCGAGTACGACCGGCTCGGCCTCGACGAGCGGTACCACACGATCCTCGGCGTGAAGATCCGGGAGCTCGTCATCCCGGTGCGCCCCGGCCGCGACATGGCGTCGATCCTGGAGGTGGCCGCCCGGAACGAGCTCCTGAAGAACGCCGGGTTCCACGCCGCGCGCGAGTTCTTCGGCAACGTCGAGGGCGAGCTGCTCCGCGAGCGCTCCCAGGAGGAGTCGGCGGTCCCGCCGCCGGTGAAGGTCGCGGAGGAGGGGGCCCCGCGGCCCGCCGCGCCGCACGGCCCGCCCCGGCCCCCGCCGCCCGTCCCCGGCGCCGACCCGCCGAGCCCGCCGAGCAGCGCCTTCCGGCCGCCCGTCGACCGGGGCCGGCCGCCGCCGCTCCCGAGCCGCCCGGGCTCCGGGTTCGACGCCACGGAGTCGTCGGTGAGCCTGCCGCGGCCGAGGAGGCGAGGATGAGCGGCCCGCGCGACCCGAGCGGCCACGAGCCGTCCGCCCCGCCGAAGCCCGAGAGCACGCCGGCGCGTGTCGTCGTCGTCACGGGCCTGTCCGGCGCGGGCAAGTCGACGGCGCTCCACGCCCTGGAGGACCTCGGCTTCTTCTGCGTGGACAACCTGCCCACCTCGCTCGTGCGGCCGGCGGTGGAGGCGTGCGAGGCGGGGGGGATCACCCGGATCGGGCTCGGCATCGACGTCCGCGTGGGCTCGTTCCTCGCGGGCGCGACGGCGGCGCTCGACTCGATCCGGGTCGGGCGCGACGTGGTGATCCTCTTCCTCGACGCCTCGGACGAGACGCTGCTCCGGCGCTTCAGCGAGACCCGGCGCCCTCACCCGCTGACGACCGGCGGCAGCGGCGCCATCGCGATGCTCGACGGCGTCCTGCTCGAGCGCGAGCGGCTCGCGCCGCTGCGGGGCAGGGCGACCATCGAGCTCGACACGACGCGCCTGTCGACGCACGACCTGCGCCGCGTCGTCATCGAGCGGCTCAGGCCGGCGAAGGTCGACACGCCCCTCATGTCGACCCGGTTCCTCTCGTTCGGCTACAAGTACGGGATCCCGCTCGACGCCGACCTGCTCTTCGACGTCCGCTTCCTCGACAACCCCTATTTCGTCCCCGGCCTCCGCGAGCTGACGGGCAACGACGAGCCGGTCCGGGAGTACATCCTGAAGAACGGGGACGCCCTCGAGTTCATCTCCAAGACGGAGCAGCTGCTCGCGTTCTGCATGCCGCGTTACGCCAACGAGGGGAAGAGTTATCTCACCGTCGGCATCGGGTGCACCGGGGGCCGGCACCGCTCCGTCGTGCTCACCAACGTCCTCAGCGACAGCCTGAGGCGGAAGACGGGGCTCCCGATCACGGTGGTGCATCGGGACGTCGCTCGAGCGAGCGGGAGTATAGTACCCTCGGCGGCGGGTGAGGGCACGGCGGGGGCCGTGAGCGCGGACTTCCGGCTGGCGCAACCGACGGCGTCTGCGCCGGAGCCTCGCCCGGCGTCGGGGAAGAGCGTGACGGGGGGCGAGCGGTGACGACCGAGGCGGTGACGAAGCGGTTTACCATCATCAACGTGCGGGGGTTGCACGCGCGCGCCGCGACGAAGCTCGTGCAGCTCGCCGGGCGGTACGACTGCGAGATCTCGCTGTCCGGTCCGGACGGGCAGTCGGCCAACGCCAAGAGCGTGATGGGCGTGCTGCTGCTCTGCGGCTCGATGGGCACCCAGATCGAGGTCCGCGCCACCGGCGATCAGGCCGCCGAGGCGGTCGCTGCGATCGGCGAGCTCATCGCGTCGCGCTTCGGAGAGCCCGAGTGACGCGCGGCCCGAGCGCGTTCTCCGCGGGGATCCCGGACGATCTACCCGTCCTCGTGGACGCCGCCCGGGGGGATTCGGCGGCGCGGGGCGACTCGCTCGTCCCCGGCGCGCGGGGCGACTCGATGGCGCCCGGCGCGCGGGGCGACTCGATCGTGCCCAGCGCCCGCGGCACCGAGACGCTGCGGGGCATCGCCGGGTCGCCCGGGGTCGCCATCGGCACCGCCGTCGTGATCGGCGCGCCCAAGGCGGAGCACCCGCGCCGCCGCATCCGGTCGGCCGAGATCGATACCGAGCTCGAGCGCTTCCAGTCCGCGGTCGAGCGCGCGCAGGACGAGCTGCGCGACATGGCGAAGCGCGTCGAGAGCCACCACCGCGCCGAGGCGTCGATCCTCGAGGCCTACCTGCTGATGCTCGGCGACGAGGCGCTCGCCGACGCCGTGAAGCGCCAGGTCTCCGAGGAGCGGCGCTGCGCCGAGTGGGCGGTGGCCGCCGCGTGCGAGGCGATCGCGGGCCGCTTCGCCGCGCTCGACGACCCCTACCTGCGCGAGCGCAGCCACGACGTCACGTTCGTCGGCGAGCGCCTGCTCCGCGCCTTCAGCGTCCCGCCGCCGCCGGACCCGCCGCCCTCGGACGCCGAGCCGCTCTCCACCCGCAACCTCGCCGCCCTGCAGAGCCCGCTGCCGGCGACCCTCGGCGCGGCGCTCCCGCGCTTCTCCGGCCCGACCATCCTCATCGCGCAGGACCTGTCGCCGGCCGACACCGCCGCCATGGTCGACGAGCCGGTCGTCGGCTTCGTCACCGAGGTCGGGACCCGCACGAGCCACACCTCGATCATGGCCCGCGCGCTCGAGATCCCGGCCGTGGTCGGCGTCAGCGACGTGCTCCAGCGCATCTCCACGGGCGACCTCGTCGCCATCGACGGCCTGCGCGGCACGGTCGTCGTGCGCCCGGGGCCCGCCGAGCTCGCGGAGGCGCGGGCCCGCGCCGAGCGCCACGTCGCGCTCGCCAAGGAGCTCTCCGAGGCCCGGCACCGCGCTGCCCAGACGAAGGACGGCGTCAAGGTGTCGCTCCGGGCCAACGTCGAGCTCCCGGCCGAGGCGATCCTCGCGCGCGACCAGGGCGCCGACGGCATCGGCCTCTACCGCACCGAGTTCCTCTACATCGACCGCACCTCGCCGCCCTCCGAGGAGCAGCAGTTCGAGATCTTCCGCGCCGTCGTCGAGGCGCTCCGCCCGAAGCCGGTCACGCTGCGCACGTTCGACATCGGCGGCGACAAGTTCGTCTCCACCTTCCAGGTGCCGCCGGAGATGAACCCCATGCTCGGCCTCCGCGCCGTCCGGCTCGCGCTCTCGCGTCCCGACGTGTTCCTCGAGCACCTGCGCGCCATGGTCCGCGCCTCCGCCTACGGCGACGTCCGGATCATGATCCCCATGGTCGCCGGCCTCGGGGAGCTCCGGCAGGTGCGCGCGCTGCTCCACCGCGCCCAGGAGCAGGTGCGCGCCCGCGGGCAGGCGTGCGCCGACGAGATCCCGCTCGGCGTGATGATCGAGGTCCCCGCGGCGGCGATCATGGTCGACCACTTCGCGCGCGAGGCCGCGTTCCTGAGCCTCGGGACGAACGACCTCATCCAGTACGCGCTCGCGGTCGACCGGACCAGCCGCTCGCTCGCGTACCTGGCCTCGCCGTTCGATCCCTCGATCCTCCGGCTCATCGCGAAGGTGATCCAGGCGGGCCGGGACTTCTCCCGCCCGGTCTCGATCTGCGGCGCCATGGCGAGCGACCCGCTCGCCGCGCTGCTCCTGCTCGGCCTCGGCATCCGCGATTTCTCCATGGAGGCCGCGGCGATCCCGGAGATCAAGGAGACGCTCCGGCGCATCACGGTCACCGAGGCCGAGTCCGTCGCCGCCGAGGCGCTCGCCTGCGCCACGGCCGAGGAGGCCGAGTGCTGCGTCGCCGCGGCGTTCGCCCCGGATCTCTACGACCTGCTCACGGGAGAGCGCGACACGAAGTGACCCGCATCGCAAGGTGAACGTCTCGTCGCCTTCACCATCCTTTCCTTCACCTCCTTTTCGCTTGAGCTCGCGGGAAGGGCTTCCTAGCGTGACGCCGCTGGATGAAGTCCCGTAATGCCATGGACGCGGCGCTGGCGGCCGCGGCACTGCCCTCCGGGGCTCCCGGCGTGGCCCCGTCGCGCGGCGGAGCGCCCTCCTGGACCCGGGCGTCGCGCGCGCTCCTCGCCTCCGCGGCGGCGCTCGGGCTCTGCGTCGCCGGCGCTGCCGGCTGCGACGAGGAGCGCCCGCCCACGCGGATCGCGGGGCAGGTGCACCTCACGCTGCTCCACACGTCGGACATCCACTCGCGGCTCTTCCCGTACAGCCTGCAGCTCGGCCAGGTCGACGCGGGGCTCGGCCTCGGCGAGGCGACCCGGATCGCGAACGTCGGCGGCGCCGCGCGGATGTCCCACATCATCGGCCGCGAGCGCGCGCGGTCGTCGCGCGCGCTGCACCTCGACGGCGGCGACTGCTTCCAGGGGGCGCCGATCTTCAACTTCTACTCCGGCGAGGCGGAGATCCGGACGCTCGGCGCGATGGGCGTCGACGCCATGATCGTCGCCAACCACGAGTTCGACCGCGGCGCGCTCAACCTCGGCATCCAGATCCAGCAGAACGCCGGCTTCCCGGTCCTGGCGGCGAACTACCTGCTCGAGGACCCGGCGCAGCCCGGCGCCTCCCCGCTCGGCACGGTCCTCCAGCCGTTCACCGTGTTCGACCTCGAGGGCCTCCGGGTCGGCGTCATCGGGATGGGCAACCTCTCCAGCCTGACCTCGATCTTCGAGTCGCCGAACCGGCTCGGCATCACCCCGCTGAACACCACCGAGGTCGCCCAGTTCTACGTCGATCTGCTCCGCCCCACGGTGGACGTCATCGTCTTCGTGACCCACCTCGGCCTCGACGTCGACGAGCGCATGATCGAGACGACGACGGGCATCGACGTCGTGCTCGGCGGCCACAACCACATCGTGCTCCAGCCGCCGAAGCAAGTCCGCGACTGCTCGCGTTACTACGACGAGGAGAGGCAGAGCCACTACATCCTCCTGAACGACGACACGCGCCCCGGCGAAGGCGAAAAAATCCGGCGCTACTGCGCGCCGCGCAACGTCGTGCTCGCGCACTCCGGCGCGTTCGCGAAGTACGTCGGCCGCCTCGATCTCGTGCTCTCCAACGACCCCTCCGAGCTCGGCGCCGGCCACGACCCGCTGAACGGCTTCGAGGTGCTCTCGAACCGGTACGAGCTCTTCCCGGTCACCGAGAACGTCCCCGCCGACCCCATCGTCAGCGCGGTGCTCGAGCCGTACGCGCAGGGGCTCGACGCGCTCGCGAACCTCGATCTGCTGGTCGGCTACGCGCTGGACGGCTCGCGCCGCGTCTCGACGAGCGGCGGCGACTCGCCGCTCGGCAACCTGATCGCCACGGCGATGTGGCTGCGCCTCGGCATCCAGACCGACTTCGCGCTCACGAACACGACGGGGATCCGCGCCGATCTCGTGCCCGGCCCGGTGACGGTCGAGCAGATGTTCAACATCTTCCCCTTCGACAACTCGATCTCGAAGATGCAGCTCTCCGGCCTGGAGGTGCAGGACCTCTTCGACTTCGCCGCGCGCCGCTCGAGCGGCCGCGGGTGCGTGTCGCAGGTGCAGATCGCGGGCGCGCGGGTCGTCATCGACTGCACCGCGCGCCGCGGCGAGGGCGCCGCGCCCGGCGTCGCGAGCCACATCTACATCGGCGCCTACCAGCCGCCGATCCCGTGCCCGAACGGCGACGCCGACTGCCCCGGGCGCGAGGTGGGCAGCTGCGACGCCGAGGCGAACCGGTGCTGGCAGCCGATCGACCCGATCGCGACCTACGAGCTCGCGACGTCGAACTACCTCGCCCAGGGCGGCAGCGGCTTCCGGGTGCTCAAGCGCAACACGACCCAGCTCGACACCCAGGTGCAGCAGCGCGACGCGCTGATCGACTACCTCCGCGCCGGGAGCCCGTGCGGCGCGGACGAGCGCGGCGAGCTCGTCGCGTGCGATCGGGACGAGCGGTGCGAGGAGGCCCTCGGCGAGGGGTACGTGTGCGCGTGCCCCGAGTCGGTCGTCGAGGGGCCGTCTTGCCGGACCGGCGACGCGCCGTGCTCGAAGGGGGCGTGTGTGCTGAGGAGCTGCCGCGACGACGTCGCCGCCTACCAGCGCGACGTCTGCGCGGCGGCGCCCACCGCCGAGGTGCGCCGGCAGTGCGAGGGCGCGCTCGCCCCGTGCAGCGCCGCCGGCGAGCAGTGCAAGTACCTGGCGTGTGTCGACCGGCGGCTCGGCAACTTCTCCGACGGCCGCCTGCGGATGGTGGGCCAGTGAGGCCGCGGGCGCGTCGTCGGGCGTTCTCCGCGGCGTCCTCCGCGGCGCTCTCCGCGGCGCTGGCCGGATGCGGCAGCGACGGCGGGCCGCTCACCGGCGTGTCGAGCTTCCGGGTCGAGGTCGTGTCGGTGAACGGCGCGCCGCCGCCCCCGGCCGACCTGCCCCTGCCGGCCAACCGCGGCGACACCGCGGACGTGTGGGCGTTCACGATCGAGGCCCGCGACCCGGCCGGCCGCCCCGCGCCCTTCGACGGCATGGTCCGCCTCAGCGTCGAGCCCGGGGCCGTGCTCGACGTCGCGTCCGAGGAGGAGGGCGCCGCGGTCGGCCGCAACATCCGCCTCCGGGGCGGGGTCGCGTCGGGGGTCGTCCGCGTGACGGCCGCCTACGGCCCGACCCGGCTCTGGGTCGAGGACATCGGCTACCAGCCCGCCCCCCGGGGCCAGAAGCCGGTCTGCGCCAACGGCCTCAACGACGACGCGCCGGGCGACGTGCTCATCGATTTCCCCGCCGACCCCGGGTGCGCCTTCGCCGACGACGACACGGAGGAGGAAGGCTCCTTCAGCGCCGGCAACTCGCAGCCCGTTGCCTACGCCCTGCCGACCGTCGCCGACGTCCAGGGCGGCGGCTCCACGACCCCTTATGCCTTCGAGGGGATCCAGATCAACACCGCGGCTCCCCGGCGCGTCGTCGTGACGCGCGTCGCGAGAGACGGCTTCTACGTCACCGATCTGACCGGCGAGGACGGCGGGTACAACCACCTCTTCGCGTTCAACTTCAACACGCCCGCCAACATGCGGGTCTGCGACCGGCTCGAGTACCTGGCGGGCACCGTGAACGAGTTCTTCGGCTTCACCGAGCTCTCCTTCCCCTCGTACGAGATCGCGGGCTTCAGGGCGGGGGACGTGTGCCCCGTCCCGGAGCCCCGGGTGCTCGACGCCCGCACGATCGCCGACCCGGTCGCCATGGAGCGCCTCGAGAGCGGCCTCGTGCGCGTCGAGGGCTATCACATCAGCGCGAACTTCGGCCCGAAGCCCGCGACGGGCAACACCTTCGGCCCGGACCGGTCGAACTGCGATCTCAACGGCGACGGTCAGATCGACTTCGCGAGCCCCTCCGAGGGGCGGTGCGCCAACACGTGCTCGGATGACCCGGAGTGCAGCGAGTGGACGAGCTACTCCGCGCGCGGGAACTACAAGATCTCGAACGGATCGAGCATGATCCAGGTCCAGACGGGCACGGTGAGCGCGTTCGATCCGACCTCGCACCGGGGCGAGGTGCTCGGCGCCGTGAGCGGCACGCTCCGGAACTTCTCGGGCGGATCGCTCAACTGGACGATCGAGGCCCGCTGTCCGGACGATCTCGCCTGCGAGGCGCCCGGCTGCGTGCCGGCCCCGAAGCCCTCGAAGGAAGCCTGCGTGCGGGCGCGCAGCCTCGACGACAACGACGCGGAGACCAACTAGCGCCGCGCCGGCTCACTTCAGCCCCAAGGAACTCCACGGTTCGCCATGCATCGAAGCGCGCTCCTCGCCCCCGCGGTCTCCGCGGCCTTGCTCGTCACCCTGGCGCCGCCGGCGCTCGCTCAGCAGCCGCAGCCGGCGCCCGGTCAGCAGCCGCAGCCGGCGCCTGGCCCCCAGCCGGCGCCGGCGCGCGCCGACGAGACCGCGGAGCAGATCCGCGACCGGGCCCGCGGCGCGCGTGCCCTCGGCGACATCGACGGCGCGTGCGCGCTCCTGCTGAAGGCGCACGCGGCGGCGGTGGCCTCCGCGCAGGCCGGGGCGCCGGGGCCGCCCCCGGCCGAGCTGCTCTTCGAGCTGGCCGCCTGCCACGAGCAGCAGGGCCGCACCGACGTGGCCGCCTCCGAGTACGACGCCGTCGCGGCCGCGGGCGGCCCCCAGGCCGACGAGGCGCGGTCCCGCTCCGCCGCGCTGCGCCCGCCCCCCGCGCTGCCGCTCGCGAACGCGCCGGCCGCCCTCGCGCCCTCGCCGGCCGCCGCCCCCGCCTCGCCTGCCGCGACCTCCGTGCTGCCCCCCGCGACCGCGGCGGCGCAGCTGCCCGACGCGCCGCCGGCGCGGTCCACCGAGGAGCTGCCGGTCCGGGTGGGCGACGCCATGGACACGCGCCTCACCTGGACCCTCGGCGACGACGACCTGCTCCACGACACCGGCCAGGCCCAGCCGATCTCGCCGAACGTGAGCGTCGGCGACCGCAAGCAATACCGCCTCTTCTTCGACAACCTGAACTCCCGCTTCAGCGGCCGCGAGAACCTGACCCACCTCGCGCTCTACAAGAAGATGCCGGGGTTCATCGAGCGGCTGGACACCGAGGCCTCGCTCGTCCTGCGCATCGACATCGCGGCCCTGTCGAGGAACACGAACAACGTCAATCAGGCGCTCTACGACGCGGGCTCGTTCATCCGCGCCTTCTACCACACGGGCGCGAGCCCCGACGGCAAGACGGGCGTCGGCGTCACGCTCTGGCCGCTCGACACCGACCGGTTCCGCCTCGGTTATCTCTACGACATCTCGTGGGGCGGCACGAACGCGTCGATCAACCAATCGATCTTCCCGCGCATCATCGGCACCGCCCCCGGCGCCAAGATCCAGTACGACGCCGAGCGGTTCAGCGTGTTCGGCGGCTTCAAGGTGGCGAGCCTGACCCAGATCCAGCAGGTGCTCACCCCCGGGACGAGCGAGGTCGAGGAGACGAGCGTCGCGCAGACGAACTACGGGTTTCTCGCCGGCGCCGGCGCCGACGTCCACCCCTACGTGCACGTCGACCTCGGCGCCGGCTACTTCCAGCAGGGCAGCTTCGAGTGGCCCGACGTCGCGGGCCAGCCGGTCTACACCTTCGGCGCCTCGGCCCGCGTGGTCGCCCACACGAAGAACGAGCCGATACCGCAGTCGGTGGACTTCCTGCTCTACCGCAACGACCCGAACCGGCCGCAGATCGTCTTCAAGCCCGAGTCCTACACGCCCGGCAAGACCACATGGGCGGTGAGCCTCGAGGCCTCGAACATTTACCAGAACCTCAAGGACTTCGAGTCGGCGGGCGCGACGACCCACCAGGCCGCCCGCGCCGGCGCCCTCCAGGCGGTCATCAAATCAGGGTATGTGCGCGCGAGCCTCACGGGCATCTACCGCGACCTCGCCTTCGTGCTGCGCAACCAGCCGAGCTACATCCCGTTCCAGACGATCCCGGACACCCGCGGCGCGTCGACCGCCGACGAGCTCTTCTTCGCCGCGGCGGCCGACTACTACGTTCCGTCGGCGCGGCTCACCCCCGGCCTCGGCGCCGGGCTCCAGTTCCCCTCGACGTTCAGGACGACCTCCTTCGACGCCCTGGGCACGCCGATCGCCCGCACCATCGTCATCCGCGAGCAGGGCAATCTCTCCATCCTGCCCTACAACCGCCCGGCGGTGCCCATCTTCCAGGCGCGCGCGAGCGTGCGCTGGGACATCAGCCGGATCCTCTCGGCCGTCGCCTGGATCCAGTACGTGCGCGACAACAACGGCACGTTCATGGAGCGCGACCCCTCCGAAGGCACGGTGGCGCTCCGCACCTTCGTCAACCCGGACTTCGTCGGCGGCGGGGCGAGCTTCCAGGCGCGTTACTGAGCTCGCGAGCGCCTCGCGGGTACGTTGACCGCGCGCCGCCGCGCGCGGTCAGCGCGGCTGGAACGCCTTGAACGCCGCCACGGCCCGCTGCGTGGTGCTCACGGTCTCGACGACGCGGAAGCCTCCGCGCACGTAGAAGCCCTCGAAGTGCAGCACGCTCTCCCCCTCGGCGGGCTCGATCTCCCAGTAGCGCGAGAGCTCCTTGGACGTGCCGAGAAGCGCGATGCGGCGCCACCCCGACGGGATCATGCCTGTCCACTCCGGCCCGCGGCGCTCGGTCAGCTCGAACTCGTCGCGGCTGTGTTTCACCCGGAAGCTCGCGTCCGGCCCCGAGCCGATGCGCGCGTCGAGCGTGCCGCCGGGCCGCCCCTTGGCCTGCTGGTCCTGGCGCCGCGGCCCGCGCTTGCTCACGCGGTAGCTGGCCACCGAGTGGGGGTCCAGGTAGTAGGTGCCCCCTTCCTTGCTCGCGCGCAGCCGGCTCGCGTAGATGGCCTGGCGCACGGCGCTCTCCGAGATGCCGAGCTGCTGCGCCGCCTCCGGCACCGTCATCGTGTACCGCGTCCGCGGCGCCGCCGGCGCGGGCTGCGCCGGCAAGCGCTTGCGCGCGATGCAGTCGAGCATCACGTGGAACAGGGGGTCGCGGTAGACGTCCGCCGTCGCCACGCTCCGGCCGGCGACCGCCGTCTTGTCGAGCAGCGGATTCTCCGGGCCGAACACCAGGTCGTTCAGCTCGGCCTCGGACACGGCTGGATCGGTCGCCGCCGGGAGCACCCGGCGCAGGAACGCGTCGAGCTCGCCCGTCGGCGTCGGGAACTCGACCGTCTCGCCGGACAGCAGCGTGTATTGCGTCTTCATCTCGCCCCTTCGCAGCTCGTCGTGTGCGCTTGCCCGCGCCGCGCGCCGCACACGTGCCCCGGGGCTGCACGAGCCCGATCCGTCCGACAGGCGGACGAGGTCCCTCGATGGCGCCGGCGCCGGCGCCCGCAGGCGGATCTCGCCCCTCAGGGAGATCGGGCCGACGGCGCCGGTCCCCGCGTGGACCGGACCGCCCGCACCCTCCCTGTGGGGCACACGTTCAGCGTCTCAAGTAGGTATTACTGTATACCCGTTCAGATAGTTCCGTCTAGTGCCTTCACGCCCCGCTAGGACAAATCCCGTCCGGCAGCAGGTTGTGGCTAACTCTGCAACCATCCGGATTTGTTGATATAAAATCCGGACTCTCGGAGGCGGTGGCGCGGAGGAAAAATTGACGGTGTCTCAGCTGCGGGGCGGATCGGAGCCCCGGCGTCCGGGTGCCCACGCCGGATCCACGCGGGCGCTGTTCAGTAGTTGAGGGGGGTGCGTGTGTTCAGGTAGCCGACTTCGGGCGCATCTCGGCGAGCGCCTCGATCGTCTCGGGGTCGTGGTCGCGGATGCAGTCGACGCCGTTGCGCGTGAACTGGACCGCCGCGGCGAGCGCGGTCCGGCTGCGCTCGCGGTCGATGGCCCACGCCGCGTGGCGCACGAGCAGGGCGAGCTCCAGGGCCCGGCCGAGCGTGAGCGCCACCCGGCGGGCGCCCGCCTCGAGGCCGGCGCGGTCGGTGCCGTTCATCTCCTTGATCCACGCGCGCGCGTGGGACACCGCGCGCGACGCGGCCGTCTCCGCCTCGGCGAGCTTCGGCTCGACGACGCCCGTGAGGAGGCGCGCGACCTCCGCGGCGAGCACGTCGAGCGAGCTGTCCTTCAGGATCACGCGCAGGGCGTCGAGCGCGAGCACGTTCGTCGTGCCCTCCCAGATCGGGAGCACCTGCGCGTCCCGGAGCAGCCGCGGCAGGCCCGTGTCCTCCACGTAGCCCGCCCCCCCGAACGCCTCGAGCACCTCGCTCAGCACCGAGACCGCCTGCTTGGCGGTCGTGAGCTTCGCGAGCGGGATGATCAGCCGGAGCAGCTTCGCCTCGGACTCGGTGAGCGACCCCGTCTCCTCGCGCCCGAGCAGCTCGATGGCCCGGAAGGTCAGGTGGAAGGCGCCCTCGAACTCGGCCTGGAGCGCGGCGAGCGTGTCCATGTGGAGCGGCTTGTCCGCGAGCCGGGTGCCGAACAGCACCCGGCCCTGGGCGTAGGACCGCGCCAGCGCGAGCCCCCGGCGCATCCCCGCAATCGCGCTGACCGCGTTCCAGGTGCGCGTCACGTTGAGCATCGGCGCCACCGCGCGCACCCCGTTCGTCAGGCCCGCGACCGGCGTGCCGAGCACGCCGTCGAGCGTGAGCTCGGCCGTCGGGACCTTGCGGGTGCCGAGCTTGTCCTTCAGCCGCTGGATCACGACGCCCGCGCGGCGCTCCGCGTCCGCGAGCTCCACGTAGAACAGCGCGAGCCCCCGGCTGCCCTCCGGGTTGCCCTCGGGCCGCGCGAGCGCGAGCGCCATCTGCGACGTCGCGGACGACGCGAACCACTTGGTCCCGTAGAGCCGGTACTCCCCGCCCGGCCCGGGCCGCGCCACGGTCTCGGTCATCCCCACGTCCGAGCCGCCGGTCCGCTCCGTCATCCACTGCCCCGATGTCCACGCCGCCGCGGGGTCGCGGCTCGTGAGCCGGGGCACGGCGCGGTCGATCAGGGCGCGGTTGCCGCTCGCGAGCAGCGTCCGCGCGGCGCCGTCGGTCATGGCGAGCGGGCACGTGTAGATGTCGCTCGACGGGTCGAACAGGTACACGAGCGCGAACTGGTGCACCCGCGAGAACGCGCCGTGCGCCCGCTCGTAGGCCGCCGCGACCACGCCGTGCTCGCACGCGATCCGCGCCGCCTCCTTCCAGAGCGGCGTCACCTCGACGTCGTCGACGCGCTTGCCCCAGGCGTCCCAGGACGTGAGCTTCGGCTCGTTCAGCCGGTCCGCGAGCTGCATGCGGTAGAGGTGGCCCCCCGCGAGCTCGCCCATCTCGCGCAGCGAGGGCGTGATCGCCGCGGCCACCTCGCGCGGCAGCGCGCGCGAGAGGTACGACCGCAGAACCCGGTCGTCGTCGTACTGGTTCCCGAGCGTGGGGGGGTCTTGATAGAAAGCCACAGGCCGACTCCTAGGTTGGTGCGCCGCGGCCGGGACGATCCGACACGGACGCGTAGATCACGCTCCGCGCTTTGGGCAGGTACGGCGACTCGCAGCCTCGTGGACTCGAAGCTACTGAACCCATCGCGTCCGGTTCAACCAGGAAGTCGAGCCCGCGTCGCGACGATGGAGCGAACGCTGAACCTCTGCTGTCAATTTCAACGTGACAGCCGATCCCTGCGGTGCAATGTGGTGCCCTGTCCCACGCGGATCCACGTCAAGAAGCGTCTCCAGGCGGTTCTTGACTTCTCCGATGCACCAATGCATAGGACTGTCGGTGAAGCTCTCGAACAAGGGTCGCTACGGTGTGCGCGCATTGTTCGATATCGCGTTCCACAACGAGGGGCGTCCGACCCAGATCCGCGAGATCTCGGAGAGGGAGCTGATCCCGGCCCGCTTCCTGGAGCAGATCTTCCAGGACCTGAAGAGGGCCGGGCTGATCAGCTCGAAGCGCGGCCCGCGCGGCGGCTACCACCTCGCGCGGCCGGCGAGCGAGATCAGCCTGGGCGACATCGTCCGCGCGCTCGAGGGGCCGGTCGCGGTGATCGCGCCGGACGACGACGCCCAAAAGGAGAGCTCGCCCCCCGACCCGCCGACGTCCGTGTTCCACGATCTCGCGAGCGCGATCGAGCGCTGTTTCGACTCGGTGTCCATCGCCGACGTCTGCGAGCGCGGCGTCGAGCTCGGCGTGCACCGCAAGGGGCGCCCGGAGCGATCGACCTACGTGATCTGAGCCCGACAGCCATGAGCCATCCCGACCCGACCGCCTCCACCCCCGGCGACCGCGGCAGCGCAGCGGCGGACGCGGGCGCCCTTCCGCCGCTGCCCTCGCACCCGCGCGTCGTCGAGAGCGTGCTCGACCTCGTGGGCGACACGCCGCTCTTCGAGATCCGGCGCGTCGACGCGGAGACGCCCCGGGGGCGCGTCTTCGGCAAGGCCGAGCAGCACAACCCGGGCGGCTCCCTGAAGGACCGCATCTGCCTCGCGATGATCGAGGGCGCCGAGGCGCGCGGGCAGCTCCGCCCGGGCCAGGGCGGCGACGGCCCCCGCGGCGTCGTGATCGAGCCGACCTCGGGGAACACCGGGATCGGGCTCGCGATCGTGTGCGCGGCCAAGGGCTACCGGTGCATCCTGACGATGCCGGCGAGCATGAGCCTGGAGCGGCGCCAGCTGCTCGAGGCCTACGGCGCCGAGGTGGTGCTCACCGAGCCCGAGCTCCAGATGGAGGGCGCCATCGCGAAGGCGCGCGAGCTCGCGGCCGAGATCCCGGGCGCGCTCGTCCTCAGCCAGTTCGACAACCCCGACAACCCGCGCGTCCACGCGGAGACGACCGCGCGGGAGATCCTGCACGCGATGGCCGACCTCGACGCGCCCGGCCGGAGCCCCGGCCCGCGGCAGTCGCTGCGGATCGACGCCTTCGTGGCCGGCGTGGGCACGGGCGGCTCGGTGAGCGGCGTCGGGCGCGTGCTCAAGCGGGCGCGCCCCGCGACGCGTGTCATCGCGGTGGAGCCCGAGTCGTGCGCCACGATCTCGCGCGGCGAGCGCGGGCCCACGAAGATCCAGGGGCTCGCGGCGGGGTTCGTCCCCAGGAACTACGACCCGAGCGTCGTCGACGAGGTGCGCACGGTCAGCGATCGCGCCGCGTACGACACGAAGGCGGCGCTCGCCCGGCAGGAGGGGCTGCTCGTCGGCATCAGCGCCGGCGCCGCGGTGCGCGTGGCGCTCGACGTCGCCCGCGAGCTCGGCCCGGACGCGAACGTCGTGACCGTCCTCTGCGACACCGGCGAGCGCTACTTCAGCCTCGACGAGTACTTCCGATGAGCGGCGGCGCGGCGATCTCCGGGTGTGTGCTGCTCGTGGGCGCGGGCGGGATCGGCGCGCCCGCGGCGCTCGCGCTCGCCGCGGCCGGCCTGCGCGACCTCCGGGTGGCCGACGACGACGAGGTCGAGATCACCAACCTGCACCGGCAGATCCTGTACGACGACGACGACATCGGCCGCCCGAAGCTCGACGCCTTCACCGAGGCGCTGCGCCGCAGGTTCCCCGCGCTCCGCGTCGACCGCCGCTACGGCCGCTTCACCCCGAGCTCGGCGGCCGCCCTGCTGCCCGGCGTCTCCGTCGTCGTCGACGCCACCGACAACTTCGCCACGCGGTTCCTCCTCGCAGATGTGTGCCACCTCACGCGAATCCCCGTGGTGCACGCGGCCGCGATCCGCTGGCGCGCGACCGTGATGGCGGTGTCCGGCGCCGGGGGCCCGTGTTACCGCTGCCTCTTCGAGGACCTGCCGTCCGGCGACGCGCCGAGCTGCGCCACGGCCGGGGTCGCGGGCCCGGTGTGCGGGGTGGCGGGCGCGATCGCGGCCGACCGGGCGCTCGCGATCCTCGCGGGCGACGCCTCGGTGTACGGCCGGATCGCGACCTACGACGGCCTCGCGGACACGCTGCGCAGCGTGGCCGTGGCGGCGCGGCCCGCCTGCGCGTTATGCGGGGACCGCGCCGCGATCTCGACCATCGACGCCTCGCGCTACGTCACTGCGTGCGCTGACGGGGACCGCGGACGCGGCTCCCCGGCCTACCTCAACACGGGAGATCAAGACCATGGCTGACACCGCGACCATCCGCATTCCGACGCCGCTCCGCACGCTCACGGGCGGGCAGGACGAGGTCAAAGCCGCCGGCGGCACCGTCGGCGAGATCATCGAGAACCTCGAGCAGAGCTACCCGGGCATCCGCGACCGGCTGCTCGACGGGAAGGGCGTGCGGCGCTTCGTGAACATCTTCGTCGGCGACGAGGACATCCGCTTCCTCGACGGGCTGAAGACGCCGGTGAAGGGCGGCGATCAGATCGCGATCGTGCCGGCGATCGCCGGGGGCTGAGGTGGACGACCCGCGCTACCTCCGCCAGGTGCTGCTCGCGGAGATCGGCCCGGAGGGGCAGGCGAGGCTCGGGGCGGCGACGGCGCGTGTGCTCGGCCGCGCGGCGCTCGAGCACGAGGTGGCGGAGCGCTACGCGCGCGGCGCCGGCTTCGGCGCGCTCGCGGAGGGCGCGATCGACGTCGACGCGCTCGCCCCTCGGGAGCTCGTCGCCGCGCCGTCCGCGCGCGCCGTGCTCGCCGGGGCGCGCGCGGCGCTCGCCGAGATGCGGGCCGCGCTCGCGGTCGGCAGGCGCGCCGCCCCGGCGGGGGAGCGGCCGCGGGCCGGGGAGGAGGGCGGGCCGTCGTGAGGCACTCGCTCGTCCGTTCCCGCCGGGTGGCGTCGGTCGTCGACGCCGTGGGCGACACGCCGCTCGTGCGCCTCGCGCGTGTCGGCCGCGAGGCGCCCTCGGTCGAGGTGTACGCCAAGCTCGAGTTCACGAACCCCGGCGGCTCCGTGAAGGACCGCGCCGCGCTGCGCATGATGACCCGCGCCGCCGCGGACGGCCGCCTCACGAGCCAGAAGACGCTCATCGACTCGACGAGCGGCAACACCGGCGTGGCCTACTCGCTCTTCGGGGCGGCGATGGGCTTCAAGGTGGCGCTCGTCATGCCGTCGAACGTGTCCAAGGCGCGCAAGGACATCGCGCGCGCGTTCGGCACGGAGCTCATCTTCAGCGATCCGATGGAGGGCTCCGACGGCGCGATCCGCCTCGTGCGCGAGCTGGTCGCGAAGGATCCGGAGCGGTATTTCTACCCGGATCAGTACTCGAACGAGGACAACCCGCTCGCCCATTACCACGGCACCGCGCGGGAGATCCTCGAGGCGGTCGGCGACAGGATCACGCACTTCGTGGCCGGGATCGGCACGAGCGGCACCATCGTCGGGACGAGCCGGCGGCTGCGCGAGCACCGGCGGCCGATCCGCTGCATCGCGGTCGAGCCCGCGGACGCGCTGCACGGGCTGGAGGGGCTCAAGCACCTGCCGAGCTCCCTCGTGCCCGGCATCCACGACGCGGGCGCGTACCACGAGACGATGCGGATCACGACGGAGCAGGGCTGGGACATGTCCGACCAGCTCGCGCGCGAGGAGGCGCTGCACGTCGGCCACTCGGGCGGCGCCGCGGTGTTCGCGGCCGTCGAGGTGGCGAAGCGCCTGCACCGCGAACAGCAGGGCGGGTGTGTGGTCGCGATTGTCCCGGACCGGGGCGACCGCTATTTTGCGCCCATGAAATGGGAGAAGCGATACGTATGGTGACGTCCCACCCGTGGACCACCGGCGGGGTGGTCCTGAAGGCGAGTGTCCTCAAGGCGGTCGAGGAGGAGGCGCTCGCGGGGTATACACGCGACGAGGAGGCGTGCGGGTACCTGAAGGGACCCGCGGCCGAGCCGCTGCTCTGCGACGAGCATGTCCGGATGGAGAACATCGCGAACAAGCTCCACGCGATCGATCCGGAGCGGTACTTCCGGACGGCGCGCACGTTCTTCGACTTCAACGGCAAGCGCTTCTCGGATGCGGTCGAGCGGGGGGCCGCGGAGGGCCGCCCCATCAAGGTGCTGTACCACTCGCACCTCGACGCGGGCGCCTACTTCAGCCCGACCGACGCCGCCATGATGAGCGGCGGCGAGCCGCCCGCCGAGGAGGGCGGCCAGATCGCGATGGGGCCCGGCCCCGCGTTCCCGCTCGCGTTCCTCGTGACCAGCGTGCGCGGCGGCTCCGGCGAGGGGCGCCCCGAGGGCAAGCCCTCGATCGCCGAGCACCGCCTCTTCGTGTGGGACGGCGCCGCGTTCGTCGCGTCGACGTTCTCCGTTATTGATTGAACCGAAGCGCCCGCCGTCCTCGCTTCCAGCGTCACGTGCAGGGGACCCCGATCCCGAAGGCCCAGCGCGGCCGAGTCTCTTCCAGTCACTTGATCATCGAAGGAGTTGCCTAAATGTCAGGTTTTGTTGTCTGGTTCACCGGTTTGAGCGGCGCGGGCAAGAGCACGCTCGCGGCGATGCTCTCGGCCGAGCTTCGCGCTCGTTCGGTCCACGTGGAGGTGCTCGACGGCGACGAGGTGCGCACGAACCTCTCGAAGGGCCTCGGGTTCTCCAAGGAGGATCGCGACACGAACATCCGGCGGATCGGATATGTGGCGAAGCTCATCTCGCGGTCGGGCGCGTGTGCCATGACCGCGGCCATCAGCCCGTACAAGGCGATCCGCGACGAGCAGCGGGCCCAGATCCCGCACTTCGTCGAGGTGTACTGCTCGTGCGCGATCCCGGTGCTCGCGGAGCGCGACGCGAAGGGGCTCTACAAGAAGGCGCTCGCCGGCGAGATCAAGAACTTCACGGGGATTGACGATCCGTACGAGGCGCCCGAGAACGCCGAGGTGGTCGTCCACACGGACAAGGAGACCAAGGAGGAGAGCCTCGCCAAGATCCTCGCGAAGCTCGAGGAGCTCGGGTACGTGCCGCGCCGCGGCGCGGCGGTCGCGGTGTCGGGCGCGTCGGCGGCGGGCGCGGCCGCGGGCGGCGCCCGCGGGCTCATCGCCCCGCACGGCGGCGAGCTCGTGAACCGGTGGGCCGAGGGCGCCGAGAAGGCGTCGCTCGCCGAGCGGGCGAAGGGGCTGCCGGCGATCGAGCTCGACGAGCGGACGGAGAGCGACGTCGAGATGATCGCGATCGGCGCGTTCTCGCCGCTGCGCGGCTTCATGAACTCGAAGGACTACCTGCGCGTCGTGCGCGAGATGCGGCTCGAGAGCGGCCTGCCGTGGTCGATGCCGATCACGCTCGCCGTCTCCGAGCAGGCGGCGGAGGGGATCCGCGTGGGCTCCGAGGCGGCGCTCCGCGCGCGCGACGGCCGCATCGTGGCGGTCATCGAGGTGAACGACAAGTGGCGGCCGAGCAAGGAGCTCGAGGCCCAGGAGGTGTTCCGGACGACCGAGACGAAGCACCCGGGCGTCGCGTACCTGATGAGCACGGGCCCCGTGTACGTCGGCGGCGAGATCCGCGTGCTCGAGCGGCCGATCGAGTCGCCGTTCCCGGCGTACGACCGCGGCCCGGCGGTGACGCGGGCGTACTTCGCCGAGAAGGGGTGGCGCCGCATCGTCGGGTTCCAGACGCGGAACCCGATCCACCGGGCGCACGAGTACATCACCAAGACCGCGCTGGAGATCTGCGACGGCCTGATGATCCACCCGCTCGTCGGCGCGACCAAGTCGGACGACATCCCCGCCGACGTGCGGATGCGGTGTTACGAGGAGCTCATCGCGAAGTACTATGTGAAGGATCGCGTGCTGCTCTCGATCTACCCGGCGGCGATGCGCTACGCGGGGCCGCGCGAGGCGATCTTCCACGCGCTCGCGCGCAAGAACTACGGCTGCTCGCACTTCATCGTGGGGCGCGATCACGCCGGCGTCGGCAGCTACTACGGCACGTACGACGCGCAGGAGATCTTCAATGCCTTCAGCCCCGGAGAGCTCGGCATCGTCACGCTCAACTTCGAGAACGCCTTCTACTCGACGGTGGTCGGGGCGATGGCCACCGCGAAGACGGCGCCGGGCGACGCGTCGACGCAGGTCAACCTGTCCGGGACGAAGGTGCGCGAGCTGCTCCAGCGGGGCGAGCTGCCGCCGCCGGAGTTCTCCCGCCCGGAGGTCGCGCGCATCCTCATCGACGCGATGCGCTCGTCGTCGTAGGCCCGGAGGCCCGATGGCAGCGGCGCGCGGCGTCGTCGATGGAGCCCGCCGGGCGGTCGTCGACGAGCCGCGCGGTCCGCGCGGTCCACACGACGCGCGCGCGCCGCGCAAGCTGCGCGGCGCGGCCGTCACCCTGTCTCTCCTGACCGCGCTCGCCGGGCTCTCCCTCGGGGGGCCGGCGCGCGCGGACCTCAGCGACGACGCCGCGCGGCTCGCGCGGATGTGGTCGCTCTCCGGGGCGCGCGTCACGCGGCTGCCCCCGATCTTCGTCGAACACGGTCGCGCCCGGGTCGTGGCGGTGCCTGCGCCGCCGCGCGCCGGCGTGCCCGCCGCGGTGGGTGGGGCCGGCGGCGCGCCCGCGGCGCCCTCCGGCCGCGGCGCCCGCAGCGCCGGCGGGGCGGGCGCCGCGGCCGGAGGGCGCGGCGGGCAGGGCACGCCGGAGGACGAGTGCCTCACCGTCGCGTTCCTCGCGCCGCGCGTCGTGGAGTTCACGCTGGAGCCCGAGGAGTCGGCCGGCGACCTCTCCGCCCTCGAGGACCTCGTGGACCGGCTGCGGGGTGATGACGGCGAGAGCGAGCGCCGCGTCCCCAGCGTGGCCGGGGCCGCGGCGATCACGCGGTGCGGGTCTGCGCGCGAGGGGCTGCGCCGCATGGTGGTCGACGTGCTCTCGCCGCGCGGCGCCTTCGACGTCGTCGTCGCGGCGTCGAGCGGCCCGCCCGAGCGCGTCGCGTCGATCCTCCCGGAGCGGGTGTTCGGTCCGGTCGCGCCGCGCGGCGACCCGGGCCGGCCGGCCGAGCCCGGTCCGCTCGATCCGCGGATCGCGCGGGCGGCGCGCCGCGCGCGCGCGGAGGGGGCCGCGCGGGTCGTGCAGACGGACCTGCGCGCCTCGGTCGTCGGGACGGGGCAGTTCTCGGTCAAGCTCGCGGAGGGCTGCCACCGGCTCGATCTGATGGCCGAGGTCCCGACCGCCACGGTGCGCCGCGCGACCGATCTCGACGCCGAGGTGCGGGAGGTGGGCACGGGGCGGCTCCTCGACCGCGACCGGTCCGACGCGCCCGACGCGCGGCTCGACTTCTGCCTCGGCGAGCCCGCGACGGTGGAGGTGCCCTTCCTGGGCGGTGCGGGGCCGGTGAAGGTCGTGCTCTCCGACGCGATGTGGCCGATGCCGGCGCTCGTGCCGGGCCACTTCGGCGCGCGCGCCCGCGGCGGCCTGGCCGCCGCGCTGCGCCGCCGTCGCGCGCCCGAGCCGCGCGCGCAGCCGATCGCCGAGGCCGTCGGCGCGCAGGGCGACACGCTCGTCCCCGTGCAGGTCGAGCCGGGCCGCTGCTACTTCGCGGCGGCGGCGGCGGCCCGGGGCGAGCTGCGCGGGCTGCGCCTCACCGCCGAGATCGGCGACCGCGCCGCGCGCGACGACGCGGGCGAGCGCGGCGAGGGCGCCGGCGTCGCGTTCTGCTCGGAGATCGAGGAGAGCGCGGCCGTCCGCGTGTCCGCGCGGGGCAGCGCGCCGGTCTGGGTCCTCGCGGTCTGGCCGATGGACTGACGCCGTCCGCGGCCGCACGGACGCCGGCCGCGGCCGCGCTCCGTCAGCGGCGGCCCACGCCGTCGCGCTGCGGCGTTTTCAGGCTTCGCAGGGTCACCTGCTCCGACCTCGGGCCGGCCACGGCGCCCGACTGCGCCCGCTCCGGCAGGAGCTGGCGGAGCTGCCAGGCCTGGAGGAACGCGCGCCGCTCCGCGTCCCGCAGCGCCTGCTGGTGCTGGCCCATCATGAACGCCGGCACGACGAGCATGAACAGGGTCGTCAGCGTCAGCGCCGTCATCGTCGGGATCTTCGAGTGCTCGACGGCCTGGGGCAGGATGATCATCGCGCCCTCGCTGAACTCGTACGACCGCGGCAGGAGGCCCGCGTACTCGGCCCACACGGCGGCCAGCAGCGCGAGGCACCCGGTCACGACGATGGCGACGCGGTACGCCGTCCGGTACGTGAGCGAGTTGCCGTAGGTGAAGATCACGAGGAGCATCGGCATGAAGAGCAGCGGCCCGAAGCCGCGCCCGATGCACAGGAAGCTGAGCACGTTGAAGACGAACCCGGCGTAGGCGTACCACTGCGCGGACGGGCGGTGGACCACCCGGATCGCGACGACCTTCATCAGCGCCGCGAGGGCGGTGAAGCCGAGGATGAAGCCGAAGATCTTCCAGTCCCGGACGCCCAGCCACACCGCGGCCACGAGCGTCGCGATCGCGGTCGCGAGCAGCTCGGCGCGGATGCCGGCGTGCAGCTGCAGCCGGTGCCGCGCCGCGGCCGCCGCGTCCAGCTCGGCGAGGACCTCGTGCGGCATCTCGCGCGGCGGCTCGGTGAGGATGCGCCGGAGCGTCTCGAGGGCGCGCTCGTTGGACGGGTCGAGGGCGAGCGCCTGGCCGACCTCGCTGAGCAGCGTCTTCCGGGCGCTCTCGGCGTCCTCTCCGCCGGCGAGCGCCAGCAGCACCTTCTCCTCGGCCATGCCCGCGTGCCGGGCCGCGAGGTCGCGGCGCAGCTCGACGTCGCGGTCGCCGTCGAGGAACCCCTCGACGGCCTCGTAGAGCGCGCGCGCCGACGGGTAGCGGTCGGCCGGGTCGCGCCGCGTCGCCCGCACGCAGATGGCGTCGAGCTCCGGGGGCACCTCGCGCTCCGGCGCGCGCACCGACGCCCGCGCGTCGGCGCCGTGGATGAGCGAGTCCAGCATCTCGCCGCGGTCCTTCTTCGGGTGCAGCGGCTTCAGCGTGAGCAGCTCGAACAGGATGGATCCGAGCGAGTACACGTCGCTGCGCGGGTCGAGCGTGTCGACGCACCCCTGCGCTTGCTCCGGCGACATGTACCCGAGCGTCCCGAGCACGTCGCCCGGGATGGTCCGCGTGCTCATGGGATCCTCGCCCATGTCGAGCGTCTGGAGCGGGGTGTCGATGAGCTTCGCGACGCCCCAGTCGAGCAGGTACACCTCGCCGAAGTCGCCCAGCATGATGTTGGCGGGCTTGAGGTCGCGGTGGAGCACGCCGCGGGAGTGCGCGAAGTCCACGGCGAGGCAGATGGAGGAGAACGCGGTGAGCAGCTTGCGGCGCGAGAAGCTCTGCACGGCCGCGGCGTCGCCCTCGCGGAGCTCGTTCAGGATCCTCGCCAGCGTGAGGCCCCGGAGGCGCTTCATCGTGAAGTACGCCGAGCCCTTGGCGTCGACGCCGAGGTCGTAGACGGGCACGATCGAGGGGTGCTCGAGCTGGCCCTGCACGCGGGCCTCCCGGATGAAGCGGTGCCGGAGCGTGGCGTCGCCCTGGTGCTCGGCGCGGATGACCTTCATGGCCACGTCGCGGCCGATGCGGCGGTCCCGGCAGAAGTGGACCTCGCCCATCCCGCCGACGCCGAGCAGCGAGCGCACCTCGTAGCGCGGGTCGTCGCCGGAGAGCTCCGAGAGCTCCCCGCGGGCGCGCCCGGGGTTCACGGGCGTCGGGCTCTGGCCGTGCGGATCCCCGCCCTTGCCGCGAGATTTTCGCATCTCGGGGAGCTGCTCGAGCGTCTCGAAATCGTCGTCGAACAGAGCCATTGGCCTTCGGGAAGCCAGGCTCGGTCACGCCGTGGCAGCAAAACCCCACACCGGCAGGGCTCCGCGCGACGACCCTCGACCTCGACAGACGGCCGCGAGCAGCATTGCGGGTTGCTGGGCTTCCTTGAACGAAGGATCTCGTATCGGGGGGTGATGTCAACGGGGTGCTGCATCTATGGAAAAGGCGGGCAGGGCGCGAGCGAGGCCCGAGGCGACGCCGAGCCCTGCGCAGCGGGTGCGACCGCCGCGCGGCCGGTGCGACGCAGGACACCAAGCCGCAGCACGCAGCACCGCGAACGTGAGATGAAGTGCGAGGGGGAGCGATGGGAGGTACGCCGCCGGCGCCGGTCGGCGGCTGTGATGGCGGCGCAGCGTGGGCGCCTGCGCCGCGATCGTCCGGGCGCCTGCGCCGCGATCGTCCGGGCGCCTGCGCCGCGATCGTTCTACAGCGCGACGCGGCGGATCGTGTGCCCGGTCTGGGCCAGCGCGTGGCTCATGCCCGCCTGGAGGTCGCCGAGCAGGGTGATGCCCGCGAGGTCGACCTCCAGGTGCGCGAGGGTCCGGGCGATCGCGGGCGAGATGCCGACGAAGATGCTGCGCGCGCCGAGCAGCCGGAGCGCGCTCGCCGCGCGGACGAGGTGCGCGGCGATGGCCTCGTCGACGACCGGGACGCCGGTGAGATCGACGATCACGTGCCCGGCGGCGTGGCGCTCGACGGCGGACAGGAGCGCCTCGACGATGTGGCTGCTGCGGGCCGCGTCGATGTGCCCCACGAGCGGCAGGACCAGGATGCCGCGGTGGATCGGCAAGACCGGCGCCGACATGGCGAGCATCGTCGCGAGCATCTGCTCCTGGCGGGCCAGGGCGGCCCTGAGCTCCGCCTCGGTCTTCTGCAGCGCCGCCTCGGCCTCCTTGCGGTCGGTGATGTCGATCAGCACGGAGAGCAGCCCGATCACCTCGCCGTTCACGTCGCGGCGGGGGATGTGGCTCTCCATGGTCCAGAGCGGGGTGCCGTCCGCGCGGGAGCCGAGCAGCTCCACGTTCCTGCGCGGCGCGCCGGCTGCCATGGTGAGCTCGTCGTTCTGCAGGTAGATGTGCGCCGTCTCGGGCGGGAAGAGCTCGAGATCGCTCTTGCCGAGGATCTGGCTGGACGAGAGCCCGAACGTCTCGGTGAACGCCTTGTTGGCGATGAGGAACCGGTGCTCGCGGTCCTTGAGGGACACGATGGCAGGGAGCTCGTCGAGCAGCGCGGACTGCTCCAGGAGCCGCTCGCGAAGCGTGGCCTCTCGGTCCCGCAGCCCGGCGACCTGCTGCTCGAGGTCCGCGACCTGCCTCCGCAACGCGGCGAGCTCCTCCTGCTGCGCGGCGCTGTCCTCGGGATCGTCGTTCATGGGCCGGCGGGCGGGTGCCCCGCCCGACGCTAGGAGACCAGAGCCCGCCGGGGTGTCAAGCCCCGCCGAGGCGGCGCTGCGGGGAGAGGCCGCGCGCGGCGCGCTGCGCGTTTCAGCGCGCTTCGCGCTTCAGCGCGCGAGCAGCGCGAGCAGGGTCTTCTTGTTGGTGAGGCCGATGTGCTTGCCTGCCGGCTCGCCGTTCCGGAACGCCATCACCGTCGGCAGGCTGCGGATCTCGAACCGCCGCGCGGCCGCGGGCGACTCGTCGACGTCGAGCTTGACCACCTTGACCTGGCCCGCTGTCTCGTCGGCGATCTCGTCGACCACGGGCGCGAGCCGCTTGCAGGGGCCGCACCAGGAAGCGGAGAAGTCCACGAGGACCGGGGTCTCCGTCTGCAGCACCTCCTTGTCAAAGTTCAGATCGTTGACCTCGACGACGTTCTTGCTGGCCATGACGTTGTCCTTTCCGTGCATGTCGGGGATGGGTCGGTCTCTGGTTGCGCTGCGATCGCGATGAGCCGGCGCGACGCCGGCCCGCGAGACAGCCACCCTCGCTCGAACTGTTATAAGTATGGTTTCAGTTCGCGCCAGGGGCCTCGCAGCGCGGCGTGCGCTGTGGGCGCGGCGGCGCGGCGCGGTCAGTCGGCCCGGTCCGGCGCCGGCCGGCCGAGCCGCTGCGCCCGCAGCGCGATGTCGGCCACGGTCTTCTGGGAGAGGCCGCGCAGCAGCCCGGCGTTGGCCGCCTCGGCGACCTCGTCGAACGCCCGCTGGATCCCCGCGCCGATCGGGCACCTCGCGTTGGGCTCGCACGGGCTCGGCGCGATGGCGCCGTCCGGCTCGACGGCCGCGTACACGTCGCTCAGCCGGATCGCGCTCGCGGGCCGCGCCAGCCGGTAGCCGCCCGCGCGGCCCTCCCGCGCCTCGATGATCCCCGCCTGCGACAGCCGGGCGAGGATGCGCCGCAGGAACGCCGGGTTCGTGTTGATGCTCGCCGACAGCGCGTCGCTCGCGCAGCTCTCGTCGACCTGCGCCTGCGCGAGCAACGCGAGCGCGTGCGTGGCGATGGCAAAGCGACCCGAGGACATCGAGGGACCCCCGGGCAGAACTGTGCGCTTCGAGGTAGCAGTTCGTCAAGGCGCCGACGTGGCGGGCGCGCTGGACGAGGTGCGGGTCAGCACGAGGGCGTCGCCCTTGCCGGCGGCCAGGCGGAGCTCGATCGAGGCGGGGACGGGCGCCGCGCCCGCGCAGCGGCTGTCGGAGACGACGTGGCGGGCGCGCGCGAGCGAGCTCTCGCCGGTCGAGGTGTCGACGAGCCGCAGGTCGACGCCGGCGCCCTCGGCGTCGAGCGCCGCGATGACCTCGGCGCACGTGTTGGCCGGGATCTGGAGCGGGAGGATCTTGAGGCGGGCCGAGTCGAGCGCGACGGTCTGCGCCCCGGCGGCGGCCGAGGCGTCGACGAGGCCGACCGCGCCGAGGCGGCCGAGCAGGCGCGCGGCGGCGAGCGGGTGGGCGACGAGCGCCGGCGGGGCCTTGGGCTCCTTGCGGACCTCGACGGCGAACGGGCCGGGCTGCGCCATCGACTCGACGTCGAGGCGGGCGTGGCCGCCGCCGCCGCAGGTGAAGAGCGTCGCGCGGGCGCCGCCCCGGGCGCGGCCGAGCAGGGCGTGGGCGTCGCTCCAGAGCTCGGCGAGCACGTCGGCGAGCGGCCTGCCGGCGAGCACGTCGATCCGGGCGCAGCCGGCCGGCAGCTCGATCGGGAGCGTCGTGCGGCTGCCGAGCCGCGCGGCGCCGGTCGACACGCGCGGCGCGCCGTAGCCCCGGCCCGCGAGCGCGCGGTCGTGGGCCGCCCGCACCTCGGCGAGCTCGCGGCCCTCGGTGACGCGCTCGATCGGGGTGGCGCCGGAGATCTCCGCCTCGGCGCCCGGCTGCGATCGGCCGATGACCACGGCCACGAGGCCCTGGGTGCCGCGCGAGCGGACCGCGATCGAGAGCTCGAAGGAGACGGTCGAGCAGAGGACCAGCTCGCGATCCTGGCCGCGCTCGCGGGCGCGCGCGACGATCCTGCCGGTCTCGTCCTCCGCGACCACCTCGAGCGAGGCGACCTCGTCGCTCGGCGAGACCAGCACGTCGAGGCAGCGGCCGCCGTCCAGGGTGGCGCCGATCCGGCTCGCGGTCCGCGAGCCGACGGGCAGCGCGATGCGCCGGATGTCCTCCCAGCGCGCGCCGATCGCGCCGCGGTGCGCCCGGATCTTCGCCTCGAGGCCGGGCCACGACTCGAGGCGGCCGCTCTCGTCGTCCTTGCCGCGCGCGCCGACGGCGCGGGCGACCGCCTCGGCCGCCTCGACCGGAACGCTCTGCACGCCGACGCTGACCGCGCCCGCGCCGGACATGACGCGCGCCATGACGTAGAGCCGCCGCGGGTGCGGCGGGCAGACGAGGAGGGACGCGCGCGCGTCGGCGGCCTCGTCCGTGGAGAAGGCGCTGCCGTCGTCCTCGAAGGCGAAGAGGTCGACGTCGCCGATCGTGGGCGAGACGCGCGCCATCGCGAGCATACACTCCCGGGCGGGCACCTCGACGAAGGCGCCGAGGCGGTCGCCGTCGGACGCCATGTCGGCGCCGAGGACCCGCAGCGGGCCCGCGCCCGCCAGGGCGGCGCGCTTGGCGTCCCTCCCGAGCAGGGTGTTCCCGTCGATGCGATCGGGGAGCGCGCGCAGCGTCTCCGGGGACGGCGCGCCGGCCTGGGCGGGCGCGCCGACGCGGCAGGCGGGCAGGGCCGTGAGCAGGGCCGCGAGCGCGAGGGCCGCGCGGGCGGGCCGGGGAGAGGGCGCGGGCGAAGGCAAGGGCGCGGGATGTCCGGGGCGCAAGGTCGTGGGCTCGTCGGGGCGCTGGAGCGAGACAGCAGGTTCTACTTCAGGGCGGCCGCGGCATCCAGGGCGCGCCCTTCGGGCGTCGGCCGCGTGCGCCTTAATCGAGGCTTCAGGCGTCGGTCGACTCCGCGCAGAGCCGCCCGAGCGTGCGGACCGCGTGCTCGATGAGATCGGAGAACGGGTAGCCGCAGTTCACCCGGATGTAGTTCGAGAACCGGTGCTTGGCCGAGAAGATCGGCCCCGGCGCGACGCTGATGCCGTGGTCGAGCGCGCGCTCGTGCACGGCGAGCGCGCTCGTGCCGGGCGGCAGCTCGACCCAGAGCACGAAGCCGCCCCCGGGGCGCGAGACGCGGGTGCCGGCGGGGAAGTGCTCGGCGATCGCCTCGCTCATGCGGGCGACCTGGGAGGCGAGGCGGCGCCGGAGGGCGCGCAGGTGGTGGTCGTAGCCGCCGTTCTCGAGGAACTCGGCGATCGCCATCTGCGGCAGCGTCGCGGTCGCCACGCTCTGCGCGAACTTGAGCTGCTCGACCTCGTCGCGGAAGCGGCCGGGCGCCGTCCAGCCGACGCGGTAGCCGGGGGCCATCGTCTTCGAGAACGACGAGCAGAGCATGACGAGGCCCTTGCGATCCCACGCCTTGGCCGGGCGGGGGCGGACGTCGCCGAAGTGCAGGTCGCCGTAGATGTCGTCCTCGATGAGCGGCACCTCGCGGCGCGCGAGCATCGCGACGAGCCGCTCCTTCGCCTCGTCGGGCATGGCGCTGCCGAGGGGGTTGTTGAAGTTCGGGATGGCGAAGCACGCCTTGATGCGGTGGCGGCCGAGCATCTCCTCGAGCACGTCGAGGTCCATGCCCGTGCGGGGGTTCGACGGGACCTCGAGCGCCCGGATGCCGAGGCTCTCGATGAGCTGGAGGAGGCCGTAGTACGCCGGCGACTCCAGCGCGACGGTGTCGCCGCGGCGGGCGACGGCGCGCAGGCAGAGGTGGAGCGCTTCCATGGCGCCCACGCTGGTGACGATGTCGTCCGGGGAGAGCGCGCAGCCCCACTCGACCGAGCGCCGGGCGATCTGCCGCCTGAGCGCCGGCAGGCCGGGCGGCGGGTCGTAGGCGACGCCGGCGCCGCCGGCGCCGCGGGCGATCGCGCTGAGGATGCGGTTCAGCTTGTCGGTGGGCAGAAGGTCGGGGCTCGGGCACGCGGCGCCGAACGGGACGATGTGCGGGTCCCGGCAGGCCCGGTAGACCTTCGAGACGAGGCTGTTCACGCTGACGCGCGTGGCGGTGTTGCTGGCGCGGGCGGCCCGCGGCTCGGGCAGCGCCGAGACCCGGCGGGCGCGGACGTAGTGGCCCGACTGCGGGCGCGCCTCGATGAGGCCGCGGTTCTCGAGCTGCAGGTACGCTTGCAGCACGGTCGCGACGCTGACGCCCTGCTGCCGGCTGAGCCGCCGCACCGACGGGATCCTGTCGCCGGGCCGGAGCGTGCCGCGCGCGATCAGGTCGGCGATGTGCGCGGCGACGCGGTCGTAGAGGTGGGCCTCGTCCTGCTGCTCGATGGGCGCCTGCACGAGGGGACATTGTACAGCCGGCCGGGCGCTGCGGTACCAGCGCAGCGGGCGGGCGGCGCGACCAGCACAGTCGGGGTTTTTCGAAACTGTGCTGGCCTCAATGCGGGGATCACTGCCTCTGTACCGGTCGAGCGGGCGGACCCAAGCTCCCGGCATGGAATTGACCTCACTTTTGTCGGAGGCGCGGTCGCGCTTCCAGGGGTCGGCGCGTTCGGCGCGCTCGGCGCGGATAGAGCTCGGGAAGGGGGCCCTGTGGACGCACCGGCTCCGGGGCGGCCCGCTCCTCCTGAACTGTACCGCGGGCTCGGTCTGGGTCACCCGGGAGGGGGATCCGGACGACGTGGTGCTCAAGGCGGGGAGCAGCTATGGAGGCGCCGGGCGCGGGCTCCTCGTGGTCGAGGCGCTCGAGCCGGCGCAGATCGCGGTGGCGGCGGACGAGGCAGGGAAGACGGTGCGCGCGGCGCTCGAGAGGGCGCGGGGGAGCTGGCTCGTGCTGCTCTCGCTCGCGGCGGTGTACCTGATCTGGGGCTCGACGTACTTCGCGATGGCGGTGGCGCTCGAGACGCTGCCGCCGTTCCTGCTGGCGGGGGCGCGCTTCACGGTGGCCGGCGCGCTGCTCTACGGGGTGCTCCGGCTGCGCGGGGTGCCGCGGCCGACGCCGCGGCAGTGGGGCGCGGCGGCGCGGATCGGGGTGCTGCTGCTCGTCTGCGGCAACGGGTTCGTCGTGGTGGCGCAGCAGTGGGTGAGCTCGGGGGTCGCGGCGGTCGTGGTCTCCACGATGCCGCTCTGGGTCGCGCTGATCACGACCGTGCGGGGCGCGCGCGGGGGGGACGTGGTCGGCGGCGGCGATCCTCTGCGCGGGGGCGCGGCGGTCTCGCGGGGGGAATGGGTCGGGCTCCTCGTGGGGTTCGCGGGCGCGGCGCTGCTCCACGTCGGGGGCGACCTCGACGCGGAGCACGCCGGGGCGCTGCTCCTCCTGCTGGCGCCGGTGTCGTGGGCGCTCGGCTCGGTGTACAGCCGGTCGCTGCCGCTGCCGGAAGGGCCGATGGCCGTCGCGGCGGAGATGCTGGCGGGCGGGGCGGTGATGCTCGGGATCAGCGCGCTCTCGGGGGAACAGCTCGCGGGAGGGGCGTCCGCGCGGTCGCTGCTCGCGGTGGGGTACCTGGTGGTGTTCGGGTCGATCGTGGCCCTCAGCGCGTATACGTTCCTGCTCAGGAACACGCGGCCGGCGATCGCGACGAGTTATGCGTACGTGAACCCGATCGTGGCGATCGCGCTCGGGATCTGGCTCGGGGGGGAGCGCGCGTCGGCGGCGACGTGGGCGGCGGCGGCGATCATCGGCGTGGGGGTCGTCATCGTGTCGAGGGCGCGGCCGGGGCGTTAGCAGACGAGGGGCGGCGGGGAGGGAGGGGGATCCCAGCCGAACGCGCCGGCGGGGGGGCCGCGCTCGCCGACGTGGCGCGGGCGGGCGCTGGCCAATCGGCAAGACCGGGGCGGGGGGGCTCGCGCTGGGGACACCGCCCGGCATGTCTCCCTTCGGGCCTCGCCAGCTGGGACGTCTCGTTGCGCGCCACACGAGGCGCGCCTGACACCTCGAGCCTGTTGAGACCTTATGGTGCCTCGGTCGGTGCTCGGCGCGCCCGCCCGCGCCACGTCGGCGAGCGCGGCCCCCCCGCCGGCGCTTGCGTTGGTATCGAGAGCGGGGGGCGCGGGGGCTGCGGCGGCGCGATGCGGGAATTGCGGTGCGCGGGGGAGGGAGAGGCCTCGGCGGTAGGCAATGAGAGAGACGCCGTGTAGTGTGCCGCCAGGAGGCGAGTGGATGAAGAGAGGTCACCGGCTGCTCGGATGGGCGCTGCTCCTTTCGAGCGCGCCCTCCGCGTGCGGCGACGCGGGCGGGGCGTCGGGGGGAGCAGGGGCGGGCGGGGGCACGACGAGCGTCTCCTCGGGGGGGGGAGCGGGCGGCGAGGGGGAAGCGGGCGGCGGCGAGGCTGCGGGCGGCGGAGGGGGGGACGTCCAGGTGGAGAGGTGCCCGGGGCTCCAGACCGGAATCGTCGAGCCGACGCTGGTCACCGACGTGTTCAGCGGCAGCGAGGACTTCGCCTTCAACGGACAAGGCTATATCGTCGCCAAGCAGGGATCGAATCTCATCCGTTATGCCTCCACGGGGCAGACATCGAACTTCGCATACCTGCCAGGGGACGTGCGCGGGCTGCGGTATCGGCCCGACGGGACCCTCGTGGCCGCGCAGCCGAGCCAGGGCGCCGTCGTCCAGATCTCGACGTCGGGGATCGTCAGCGATTACGTGGGCGGGCTCCTGGAGCCAAACGGCCTGTCACCAGACGCGGACGGCAACGTGTGGGCGACCGAGCGCGCCGGCGACCGGGTGATCCGCCTCAACCCGGACGCCTCCGTCGACGTGATCGCGAGCGGCGCCCCCGAGGTGAGCCAGCCGAAAGGGATCGTCTTCGATCCGGGGCGGAGGGTCGTCTTTTACACGAACTCCTCCGGGGGTGAGATCCGGCGGATCGATGTCGCCGCGCCGGGCGAGCCGCCGGCGCTCGTGAGCGCCGTGGAGGGGACCGCGCTCGAGGGGCTCGCCCTCGATACCTGCGGTCACCTGTACGCCGTCGACGGCGGAGGGGCGAGGCTCTACCGCGTGCAGCTCGACGCCGGCGGCGACGCCGCAGCGGAGCCGGAGCTCCTGGCGAACTTCCCGACGAGGGTCACCAACGCGCAGTTCGGATCAGGCCCCGGCTTCAACGCGAAGACGCTTTATGTGGGCGGCGCGCAGGGCGCCATCTACGCGGTCCGCGCCGGGATCAACGGCGCGCCGGTCCCGACGCCGCCGCGAGCGCCCTGATGAGCGCCCGCAGCACGCGCCGGGCACGGCGCGCCGGAACGGGCGCTCAGTTCGCGCCTTCGGCCGCGGTGACGTCGCCCTTCTTCAGCTTGCCCTGGAGCTCGCCGAGCTTCCCGGCCGTCCGCTCGAGGGCGCGCGCCGCGCCCTCGAGCGCGACCTTGCCGTAACCGATGGCCACCTCCGCCCATGACGTCCCCAGCCCGCGCAGCGTCTCGACGACCGCCGCCGCCTTCGCCGCCGGCCCGGAGGCGCTCGACCCAGCCTGCCCCGCAGGGGCGGCGCTCCCGTTCACGCTGTTCTCCGTCCTCGGTTCCGTGATGCTCTGGGTCTCACTCATGATCTACCTCCCTCGTCGGGTCGTCCTCCCGCGATCGCCGCGGGCGTCCCGAGATGATGAATCGCGGTCAGGGCCCCCGTGCTCCGCGCGTCGCCCGCTGCCGCGGGCCCGCAGGACGCGATGTGCACTGGAGCGAGGGACCCCCGCGGCGTGCCCACGCCCGCGCGCGATGCCGCGGTGGCAGCGTCGCTAAGGCGTGATCACGTCGCGGCGAAATTGCTACGACGCAATGCGTTATCTGTCAAGGCTCGATGTCGCTTTTGTTGCAGTCGGTTTTCGGTCGGTTGTTTGATGAGGACATGCGGGGGCCGTCGTGTTCGCTCAGCAGATCAGTCAAGGAAGGAGTTTCCCTATGTCGCTCGTGCGCTGGAACGAGGCCGCGCCTTTAAGGCTCTTGCGGCTCCTTGTTGTGCTGCTGCTGCTGGCGATCCCCTCGCCGGTGCTGGGGCAAGCAGCGGCGGAGCCGCCGGCGGCGGCGCCTCCGGGCGGGGCGTCCGGGCCGAGCGCGGGGGCCCGCTCGGGGCCGCCTGCGTCGAGGGACGCCGGGCCGACGTCGTTCGCGCCCGACTCGTGGGCAGGGCAGCTGGAGACGCTCTCGCGCTGGGTCGAGCAACGCCGCGGGCCGGGGCGGTGCACCGAGCGTTGCTACGCGCTCGATCGGCTGCGCATCACCGGGGTGGTGGGGGAAGGGCCGCTCCAGTTCGAGCTCTCCGGCGGCGTGCTCGCGGACGGTCCCGTGGTCGTGCCGCTCTTCGGGCCGCCGGTGCACGTGCGCGTCGAGGCCTCGCTCGACGACGGGAGGCCCGCGTCGCGCCGCGAGGCCGCGCCGATCAGCTTCGAGGGGGGCCATTACTACCTCTGGACAGCGGCGCGCCGCTTCGTGCTCCGGGGCACGCTGACGCTCGACAACGATCTCACGCTCGTCATCCCCGGCCCGCTGAACACGCTCGAGGCCGACGTGACCGGCGGCGCGGTCGCGGAGGGCGCGCGGCTCTCGGGGCTCTCGGGGGTGACGCTCCACTTCAGCCCCGACGGGGGGCGCGGCGGCGCAGAGCGCCGGGCCGACGGTCTTCCAGCTCTCGCGCGCGGTGCGGGTGGGGCGGGAGATCGGCTTCGAGTACCGGCTCGTCCTGCGCTCGGGCAACGATCTCGGCGTCGTGCGCCTGCCGCTCGCGTTCGGGGAGAAGGTGCTCGACGTCTCCGGGGCGAGCGGGTTCCGGGTCGAGGGCAGCGAGCTCGTGCTGCCCACCTCGGGCCGCACCGCGGAGATGACCGTCACGGGCACGCTCCCGAAGGTCGGCGTCTTCACGCCCGATCCGCGCTCCGCCTACGAGTGGTGGCTGTTCGAGTCCGACGCGGAGCACCGCCTGACCGTGAAGGGCGCGCGGCAGGTCGACGCGGCCGAGTCGCCGATCCCGCGGACGCAGGCGACGTCGCGGCTGCTGCTCGTGCAGCGAGGGCAGCGCGTCGAGGTCGCCGTCGAGCCGCTCGCGAGCGTCGAGGTGCTCGCCGCCGTGGTGCGCGGCCACCGGCGCACCGTGGTCCTGACCGAGCGCGGCGACCTCGTCGCCGACGACACGCTGACCTACGAGAACAGCGGCATCGACTACCTGAACTACGCGCCCGGCGGGCGGCCGATCTACCTCGCCACCGACGCGAGGGCGCAGCGGATCATGCACCAGGGCACGGCCACGGAGGAGATCCTCGTGCCGCTGCAGACCGGGAGCCACACGATCCAGGTGCAATCGCTGGCGCAGGCGGCGGTGCGGCCGCTCGGCGGCACGATGGAGCTGCCGATGCCGAGCTACCCGCTCACCGCGAGCCAGGTGGCCCTCACGGTCGGGCTGCCCGAGCGCGTGGTGCCGCTCGCGCTGCTCGGCGGCGACCGGCCGGTGTGGTTCGCGGACGCGGGCGACGCCGTCGCGGTGGTGCTCGGCTTCGTGGCGGCGTGGATCGCGGTGCGCCCCCGCGCGGCGCGCGGGCGCGGGCGCCTCGTGGCGCTGCGCGCGCTCGGCGGGGTGGTCCTCGCCGGGCTGTGGTTCCTGTCGCCCGCCCTGTACGTGGCGCTCCTGGTCGGGCTCGCGACCGCGGTGGCGGCGTGGTTCGCGGCGCGGCTGCTCCGGGGGGCGGGCCGCGCCGCTGCGCTCGTGGTGCTGGTCGCGGCGGGCGGCCTGGCGCTCTTGATCGGGCTGTTCGCGCTCTCGGTGTCGCGCGACTCGAGCAGGGCGGAGTCGCCGTACGAGGCCCGCGTGGCGTCGGCGCCCGCGGCCGTGAGCAGGTCGAAGGACGACGACAAGGCGGGCGGCGCCGCCCTCGCGCCGGGGGGCGCCGTGCTGGAGGGGGTGACGCCGGTCGCGCTGTCGCTCCCGAGCGCCGCGAGGAGCCTCCACGTGAGCCGCGAGCTGGTCACGCGCGAGCGCGCCTTCCGGCCCGTGCTCGTCTACACGACGGCCTCGGCGCTCGCGCCGCTCGTGCTCCTCTGGCTAGCGGGGGCCGCGCTCCTCCTCGCCGCGCACCGCGCGCCGCTCGCGGAGATCTACCGCCGCGCGGCGGTGCGGCTCGCGCGCAGGCCCGAGGACGACCCTCCCCAGGGCAGCGGCGGCGCGAGGCCCGGCGCGGCGCCTCCGGTGCGGTGAGGTGACCCGGGCCGGGGCTCCTGGCTCCTCGCGTGCAGGAGCCCCGGGCTAGTCTCCGCGGGTGCTCGTTGACGACGCGCGGCGCGCGCCGCACCGCGCGTGCCGCCGTCACGAAGGGGACGCACCATGCGGAGAGCCGACCGACTGTTCCAGATCGTCCAGCAGCTGCGCCGCCGCCGCGTCACGACGGCCGCGCGCCTCGCGGAGGAGCTCGAGGTCTCGGAGCGGACCATCTACCGCGACATCCGCGACCTCATCGCGTCGGGCGTGCCGATCGAGGGCGAGGCCGGCGTCGGCTACGCGCTGCCCCGCGGCTTCGATCTGCCGCCGCTCATGTTCCAGGACGACGAGATCGAGGCCCTCGTGCTGGGCGCGAGGATGGTCGCGAGCTGGTCGGATCCGTCGCTCGTGCGCGCCGCCGAGCGCGCGCTCGCGCGGATCGAGGCCGCGCTGCCCGAGCGGCTGCGGCCCAAGGTCGCCGAGAGCGCGCTGTTCGCGCCGAGCTTCCACGTCCCGGAGGGCGCCACGGCGCACCTCGCCGCGCTGCGCGCCGCCGTGAGCGAGCGCCGCAAGCTCCGCTTCGGCTACACGCGCGCGGACGGCGCCCGGTCGACGCGCACGGTGCACCCGCTCGGCCTCTTCTTCTGGGGCACGGGCTGGTCGCTCGCGGCCTGGTGCGAGCTGCGCGCCGAGTTCCGCGGCTTCCGCCTCGACCGCATCCACGACCTCGAGACGCTCGACGCGCGCTTCGAGGAGACGCCGGGACAGACCCTGCGCGACTTCTTTCTGTACCGAGACGCTGAAACGGAGCGCAACCCCTGAAGAAGGCGCGGCGCCTGTCTCCCGGTCGCGCGCGCGGCGTGAGGCGCCGCGCTGCCGGTCGCGCGCGCGGCGCGAGCGCCGTGGTACGACCGCGGGCATGCGCTGGCCGCACCGCCTCGCCGTCGCCCTCGCGCTCCTCGCGCTGGTCGCGCTCCGCATCGCGCAGCTGACCCCGCCGCCCGTCGTCCCGGCCAGCGCCCCGCCCGAGGTGTTCTCGGCCGAGCGGGCCAGGGCGCACCTCGAGCAGATCGCCGCGGCGCCGCGCCCCACCGGGTCCGCAGGGCACCGGCGGGCGCGCGACTACCTGCTCGCGGAGCTCGAGCGGCTCGGCGTTCCGGCGGAGATCCAGAGCACCTCGGTGCTCAGCCGGATGTGGGGCCTGCCGTACGACGCCGCGCACGTCGAGAACATCGTGGCGCGGCTGCGCGGCGCGGACAGCACCAGGGCGGTCGCGCTCGTCGCGCACTACGACTCGGTGCCGGGCAGCCCCGGGGCCGGCGACGACGGCAGCGGCGTCGCGGCGCTCCTGGAGGCGCTGCGCGCGCTGAGGAGCGGCGCCCCGCTCCGGAACGACGTGCTGCTCCTGTTCACGGACGCGGAGGAGGGCGGCATCCTCGGCGGCAAGGCGTTCATGGACGAGCACCCGCTCCGCGGCGAGGTGGGCGTCGCGCTCAACTTCGACGCCCGCGGGGCCGGCGGCGTCGTCGCGATGTTCGAGACCGGCCCCGGGGACGCCTGGCCCGTCCGCGAGCTCGCCCGCGTCGCGCCCTACCCGGTCGCCTCGTCGCTCTTCCCCGAGGTCGCGCGGCGCATGGGCCACAGCACCGACCTCAGCGTCTTCAAGCGGGCCGGCATCCCGGGGCTGAACTTCGCCTTCAGCGACGGGGCCGCGCACTACCACACGCCCTCCGACACCCTGAGCAACCTGGACCTCCGGAGCGTGCAGCACGCGGGCGACTACGCGCTCTCGCTCGCGCGTCGCTTCGGCGAGCTCGATCTGCGCGGCGCCGGCCGCGAGGACGCCGTGTACTTCAACACGTGGGGCGCCCACGTCGTCGCGTACCCGATCGCCTGGGCGACCCCGATCTCCGCGCTGGTCGCCTGCCTGTTCGCGGCCGTGGCGGCCGCCGCGCGCGCGCGCCGGCTCGCGTCCGTGGGCGGGATCTTCGCGGGGTTGCTCGCTTTTCTGGCGATGCTCCTCGGCGCCGCCGCGGCGGTGGGCGGGCTCGCGTGGGGCCTCCGGCGCGTGCACCCGGTCCTGCGGGTGATGCCGTTCGAGCCGTACAACGCGCCCGCCTACCGGGTCGCGCTGGCGCTCGCGGCGCTCGCGGCCGCTGCGGCGATCTACCGGGCGTTCCGGCGGCGCCTCGGGGCCTGCGATCTCGCCCTCGGCGCGCTGCTGCTCTGGCTGCTGCTCCTCGTCGCGACCAGCCTCGCCATGCCGGGCGCGAGCTTCTACTTCGCCTGGCCGCTCGCGTTCGCCCTGCTCGGCCTCGCCTTCGCGACGATCCGGCGCGGCGACGCCCCGCCGACGGCGGCCGACGCCGCGGTCCTCGTCGCCGCCGCGGCGCCGTCGGTCGCGATCGCCGCGCCCGGCCCGTACCTGTTCTTCGTGGCGCTGGGGCTGCCGATGGCGGCGGTGGCGGCGCTCGCCGTGGCGCTCGTCTTCGGGCTGTTCCTGCCGCACGCCGAGCTCCTCGGCGGCGGCCGCGCGCGCTCGCTCTCGCTCGGCTTCGCGCTCCCGGGCCTCGCGGCGCTCGCCGTCGCGTGCACGTCCGGCGGCTTCACCGAGGCGCGGCCCCGGCCGGCGAGCCTCGCGTACGCGCTCGACGGCGCCGCCGGCCGGGCCCACTGGCTCTCGGCCGATCGGGACCTCGACCCGTGGACCGCGTCGTTCTTCCCGGCCGAGCGCGCGCAGGCGCCCTCGTTCGATGTGCCGTTCGTGACCCTGACCCGCCAGGGCGAGGCGCCGGCCCTCGCCCTCGCGACGCCCTCGCTCACCGTGCTCGGCGACGCCACGCGCGGCGGCGTGCGGTCGCTCCGGCTCCGCGTCGCGTCGTCCCGGGGAGCCCCCTGGCTGCTCGCCTCGGTGGCGTCCGCGACCGAGGTGCTCCGCGCGGAGGTGGACGGCCGGCGCGTGGAGGAGCGGGGCCGCGGGATGCGCGCGATGACGGCGCGCTGGGGGTTCACCTACATGGGATTGCCGCCGGGAGGCATCGAGTGGTCGCTGGACGTCGCGGACTCCGGGCCGATCGAGATCCGGCTCGTGGACCAGACCTACGAGCTCCCGGGCGAGCTCGTGCGCGCGCCGCGGCCCAGGGAGATCATGGGGGCGCCGTACCGGCTCGCCGACTCGACGTTCGTCAGCCAGTCGTTCTGGCTTTAGCCATCGAGCCGCCGGGCGGCGCCTCCCCGGGGATCCCCCCGCTCACTCGACGAAGATCGGTTCGCAGTTCGTGAACGCGAGCGACGACTGGATGGCGAAGTTCGAGTGGGTCGTGTGCCGCTCGGCGTGGAAGAAGTCGAGCGGATACTCCTGGCCGATCTCGAGCCCGAGCTCCTGGGCCTTCTCGTCGAGGACGAGCGTATCGCTCTGGGACTGATGGAGGCCGCCGAGGTCGATGGCGAGCCGGTTGTTCATGAAGACCCAGAGATCGTCGTCGCCGGTGAACTCGAACACCTCGCCGCCCTGGTACTTGAACGTCATGTGGAGCTCGAACGTGAAATGGTAGTTGTGCTCCCGATCCTCGTTCCCAAAGCCCTTCCCGTCGATGGGGAAGAAGGCGTTGTTCTCGTAGGTGGCGATGCCGTTCTGGCCGACCGTGGGCGTGATGGTGAACTCGATCGGGATGTTCACCCCCTCGACGTCGCGGTACCACTGATTGAACTCTTCCGGCCCGGTCGTGTGCTCGGTGCGCCCCTCGTGCGCGTACACGGGCTTCCGGTCCGCGCCGAGCTGATCCTCGACGATGCCCTTCAGCCCCTCGCCGTTGATCGTCTCGAAGTCGGGGTGCCCGGTGCGGTCTTCCCGGTTGTAGGCGCGGAAATCGCGCACGATGCCCGTGAGGCTCGGGCCGCACGGGTCGGTGCCGCCCCCCGGGCCCGCTCCGCCCACGCCCATGCCGAAGGAGACGTCGGCCGTGCTGCCGCCAGGATCACCGGCGCCGCCGCCGCCGGCTCCGTTGGAGCTGCTGTTGCCGCTGCCACCACCACAGCCGACACCGGCCATCAGCAGCAGCGCTGCCAGTGGCACGCACCCCCTCAATCGCAACGGCTGAAGCATACAAGGACTCCTTTTTCGTGCATGATGCGCCATTGCAGCCACGGAAAGCAGCGGCGGCAGACGCAGATGAGAGCTCGATCTTATCGCGTCGGCCCGGCGAGGTCGTTCACAATCCGCCTCACCGCCCGACGGCGGCCGGGCGTCGCGATGGCGATTCGTGCTTGGATGTAGATTTCTATCGTTGCCAGGCGCCGTGGAGCCGCTCGAGCCGGTGTGACAGCGCAGGGGGGAGGCGCTCGCCGTAGCCGGGGGGCCGGGGTAGGGGGCTGCGCCGCGCGGTGTGCCAGAAGAGCACCGGGCCGAGCCGGCGGCGCCGCGTGTCCTCGAGCAGCGCCGCCATGGCCTTGCCCGTGTAGACGGGCTCCAGGGGGATGCCGTCGGCGGCGAGCAGCGCGCAGGCGGCGAGCGAGGCGGGCGTGGGGGAGCCGTACCTCCGGCCGAGGTGGCCGTGCACGATGTCGATGGGTACGGCCGGGGGCAGGGGCGAGACGCCCGCGCGGTCGAGGAAGGCGCGGAGGGCGGCGCCGAGGGCGCGGAGGCGCAGGCGCGAGGCGAGGAGGCGCTCGACCACGGCCACGGCGACGACCCGCGACCGGAGGCCGCCGAGCGCGAGGCCGGCGGCGAGGCCTGTGGCGACGCCGCCGGAGCCGAGCGGGACGTAGACGCGTGCGGGCTCGGGGAGCTCGCCCGCGTGGACCTGCGCGCAGAGCTCGAGCGCGGCGCGCGCGGGGCCCACCATGCCGAGCGGCGACGTGGCGCCGAGCGGCACGACGGCCGCGCCGTCGCCGTCGCGCGCGCGGAGCGGCAGGAAGAGCCACGGGCGCGCGAGCGCGAGCGCGAGCCGCGACGGGTAGAAGCGGATCGAGGCCGGCCCCGAGGCGGTGAAGGCGAGGTTGTCGAGCACGCCCTCGGACACGTCGGTCCAGAAGAGGTGCGCGTGCACCCTGCGGCCGAGCCGCTCCGCCGCGGCGACGAGCGCGGCGACGTTGCCCGAGCCGATGCCGCCCGCCGCGGACCACGCCGCCGCGGTCGTGAAGGGGGTAGAGGCGAGCAGGTAGTCGAGCTTGCGCACCTTCATCCCGCCGTGGAGGGGCTCGCAGAGGTCGTCGCGCTTGACGCCGAGGTAGTCGAGGCCAAGCGCGGAGGCGAGCCGCGGCAGCGCGGCGACCGGCGAGGGCTCGCGGATCCAGCCGAGCCGGGGGATGGCGTCGAGCTTTGTCAGGAGAGCGGCTGCGTCGGGCAAGACGGCACCTCGCGGGGGCGGCGGCGGTAGGGTCAGCCGGGCGCGCCGGCGCGCTGGCCGGCGAGCACGGCGTCCGGCTCGAGCACGAGCAGGCGCACGCGCCCGGAGGCGCAGAGGCGGCCGTCGTCGTCGTGAACCGAGACCTCCCAGACCTGGGTGCGCCGGCCGCGATCGATCGGCCGCGCGACGGCGCGGAGGCGGCCTGACCGGACGGCGCGCAGGAAGCTCGTGTGGTTCTCGACGCCGACGATCGAGCGGCCCTCCGGCAAAGCGTGGAGCGCCGCGCCGATCGACGCGAGCGTCTCGACGATGCCCGCGTGGACGCCGCCGTGCACGATGCCGTACGCCTGCCGGTGCTGCGGGCCGATCGTGAGCTCGGCCTCGACCTCGTCGCGCGTGGCGCGGGTCAGCTGGAGGCCCATGGCGGTCATCCAGCCGTCGAGGCCGGCGGCGTTGAGCGCGGCGGCGAGGTCTTCGGGGGGCGCTTCGGCCATGGGCCAGCGTAGCACGGCGCCCCGCGGCGCCGCGGGGTGGGCGCTTCGGGCGGAGGCCTTCTCCAGGAGAGCGGCGCGCGGCGAAGTCTTCGCCTGCATCACGCCGCAGGTTAGGTCGCGCGGCTCGCTCGGCTCGACCAACACGTTCAGGAAACGGGGATATTACCGCCATCGCGTTGAATGTTTGAAACATGTGTTAACTTAAACATTTGGTGCGGAAAACGTCCTTGTGTCGTTACGGTCCGAAGTAGTCCTCGTTGCGTCATGTCATTTATTAGGTTGTTGATGTCGTGAATTGTTGCGCTGTAGTCGCGGTTATCAAAGCTTACGGTGGTGATGTCAAGTGATTCGAGGTACTCAAGTATTCGTCCGCTGTCGATTCCTTCCGGGTGTTCGGTCATCCCGACGTGCGCGTTTACTCGAGTGTTGTTGGAGTCTGTAAATGTAACGCCGGCTCCGTGTCGTTGGTGAGACCATGTTCTGCCGTTTACTGACAGCGTTCCGTTGGGTACGTCGCGGAACCTCTCGCGGTCCTTTGGGTCATACAGGTGTAAGAATTTTCGTACCAGGTGTCCCTGTAGAGATGCAAATTGATTGAGGATCTGGAGTGCGTCTACTGATGTCATTTGGAACCAGTTGTCGCTTGAGGCAGCCCGTCTTTGCGAGCGTGTTCGATGCAGCGGGCGGGGTGTGGTGATTCCTGGATCAGATGTGTTCAATGGCTGCTGCGACCTCGTCAAGAAACTTGATCATTGTGGCTTCGTCAGGCTTGAACGGGCTCAGGAGATCCTCGGCAGCCGTGCGCCTGTCAGTGTCGGACCACTTGCCCCATGCGCTCCTCCACGTGGCTGCGGCATATTTCTTGGCGGTCGCCCATTCCTCCCGATCCGGTCCGAGGTTCATCCACTCTCGCCATGTTTCCTCAGCTGCCGCGCCTCCGCGGTCCACTGCCTCGGCGATGACTTCGTCTCGAATGCGGATGGCCACTCTTGCAAGGATCGGGCTCCCTGGTACCTCAAGATCGTTCGGATCATTGTGGAACTTTGCCTCGACAATCGCACGCAGCAGCGCGATGAGTTCTGCGGGGCAGGAAGATGAAAACATGTTGCTCACCAATCATTGGTAGGGGTTGGGGCCAGCGTAGCGCACGTCCGCGTGGCGTCCGAAACGAATCGTGCCCCTGTGAATCAATTCGCCTGGCTTCCCAGGAGAAAACGTGACGCCCTGGCGGGGGGTGAACTCGATAACGAACTCTCCTCTGCCGGTGTGCGTTTGAAGGCTGAGGAAGAGTCGGCCAAATGCCTGTATTGGGCTTAGGGTTTCTTTTGTGGCAAATACCTGACCTCTGGCGTTGGGAAGGAGCATTTGGGAGTCCCGTATGGCCTTGAATCCTGCCTCATCCGTATAGTGCCGTAGAACCTGCCCGTGACCTCCTGGATCTGCGCCACCCCTCGGCCCCGACCCCAGCCCCGGGCCGTAGGTCGCGCCAGCGGACATGGCCATCATGAGCCCGTCGGCCACCCTGCCGGGGTCGTTGTCGCGCAGGCCCTCGAGGACCCAGAGCTCGCCGAGCAGCGCGGGCACGGCCCTCGTGGTGAAGCTCGCGGCGCCGGCCGCCGCGAGCTGGGTCGAGGTCATCCCGATGGCGCTGCCGAACACCGACAGCTCCTCGATGGCGAGCAGGGCATAACCGCCCGACCAGATGACCAGCACCGCGCCCGCGCCGATGACGGCGCCGCGGAACGCCGAGCGCTGGTCGGCCTCGTAGCGCAGCCGCTCGTCGCGCTGGCGGTCGTGCACCAGCTTGCCGAGGAAGCCGCCGTGGTAGGGAGCGGCCGCGGCGCTCTGGAAGCCGTCGACGTCGGACCGGACGAGGGGCGGAGGCGGGGGCGCCTCGTTGTTGTCCGGGTCGTCGCCCCACTTCCCATCGGCACCGCCGCCGCCGCCCGAGATGATGGTCACGCCCCCGCCGTCACCCTCGTCCCAGGGCGGCTGCCGCGGCACCCAGGGCCCGCACGTCGTGCAGTCGGGCCCGGTCGGGTCGAAACCCGTCGGATCGGTGAGGTTCAGCGGGTCGTTGAGCACGTAGCTGTAGCGGTTGTAGCTCTGCCCGAACAGGGGCAACGACACCAGCGGGTCGGGCGTCAGCACCCGCTTGAGCTTCGGGTCGTAGATTCGCCCCTTCATGTTGATGAGCCCGAGCTCGTCGTCGTGCTCGTGGCCAGTCAGCCCGAGCCGCACGTCGCCGGTGGGCCCACCGAAAGGCGCCCCGTCGCGCGCGATCCGGCGCCCGAACGGCTCGTAGTACGCATGATCGGACGCATCCGCGCCGCCGTCAGCGTCCGTCACCAGCGTCACGCTGCCGAGCGCGTCGTGGTGCAGGTACTGCACCTGCTGTTCGCCGCTCGCCTCGTCGACGACGACCTGAGCCACCGCCAGGCCGTCGCTCCCTGGCACCAGGAAGACGTGCTTCGTCCCGCCCGCGTCCTCACGGCGCTGGTACAGCCCGCCGATCGTGACGGTCGTCCCCGCAGGCCCCTGCTTGCGCACCCGCGCGCCCGCGGCGTCGTACTCGAAGCGCGTCACCCCCGCGGCCGTCGCGATCTCCCTGGGTAGGTCGAAGCTCGTGTACGCGAGGCTCCGGTCGGGGTCCTGCTCGAGCCGCCCGCGCGCATCGTAGAAGAAGCTGCCGTCGAGGTTCGAGGACACGGCGTGTGGCCGCGGATCGAGGTAGTCGTTCCTCTCCCGCTCCTCGCCGCCCACCAGCATGCGCGTCAGGTTCCCGAGCGCGTCATAGCGGTACTCCGTCGTCTGCTTCACATCGCCAGCGTTGAGGCTCCACGCGCGCAGCCGGTGCAGCGTGTCGTAGACGTAGCTCTCGCCGCGATCGCCCGCCACCTCGGTGCGGTGTTTCACCCGGCCGTCGGGGTAGTACTCGTACCGCAACGCCGACAGCACGCTGCCGCCGAGGCGCTGCTCCACCGTCTCCAGGTGACCGGTGACCGGATGGTACGAGCGCTCCATCTCCACGCCATTGCCGTACGTGGCCCGCACCAGCGCCCCGTCGTCGTTGCGCGCGTTCACGATCCAGAGCGACGACCCGTCGGACGCCGGGGCCGCGGTCACGTCCGCGATGCGCTCGAGGTAGCCGCGGCTGTCAAAGGTGTGCTTGACGGTGAACCGCGACGCCCCCGGGATCTCCGGGTAGCTCATCGTCTCGAGCCTGCCGTGTGGATCGTAGCCGGCGCGCAGCTTGAACGGCTGGCCGCCGACGGTCCAGCCCAGGTGCTCCAGCCGGCCGTGCTCATCGTAGCCGTAGTCGGTCGTCGTCCCGTCCGGGCTCGTGGTGGCCGCGAGCCGCCCCATGCCGTGCGCGGCCGTATCCCAGACGTACTCGGTCGTTCCGTCGGCATCCGTCACGCGGTATGGCCTGCCGATGGCGTCGCGCTCGTAGATCGTCTCGTCTCCGCCCTCGACCTTGCGCCACAGATCCCCGAGGCCGTTGTGGTGAAAGCGCGTCGTCCCCTGGTCCGGGTCGACGAGCCGCGTGCGCCGCCCCCGCACGTCGTACTCGATCTCGGTCACGTTCGAGAGCGGGTCGATGATCCGCTCGACCTGATCGAAAGGACCGTACTCGTAATGGGTCGTGAGCTCTTTCGCGTGGTGGTAGAGGAAGTGGTCCTCCGCCGTCGACAGCTCCGTGGCCCCGAGGTACGAGCTGCTCTGCACGACACGCCCGTCCAGATCGCGCACCAGCTTGGTGTGGCTGCCCCTCGGATCCCACGCCTCGGTCTCGAAGAACGAGTGCTTGTAGCGCGTGGCCGCGCCGTCAGGGCCGACCGCCCTCAGCAGCCGTCCCAGGCTGTCGTAGACCTGCCGGCTCCACTGCGCCTCCGCCATCCGGCGCGCCGGCCGGCTCCGACGGATCACGCGCCCGAACGCGTCGTATACGGTCTCGACGGTGAGCGTGGACCCGTCGTGGCCGACATGACTCGTGCGCCACGGCCTGCCGGAGAGGTCGAGCTCCACGACCGCGCTCGCCCCGGTCCCGTCCGAGGTGCGCACGGTGAGCCCATCCCACCGCCGCTCGTAGCTCGACGTCTGCTCGCCCGCGCCGTCCGCCGAGCGGCGCACGAGCCGCCCGAACGCGTCGTGGACCCGGGTCGTCTGCACCCCGTTCGCGTCCATCTCCGCCATCACCACGCCGAAGCTGGTGTCCACCGCGAACCACTGCGCATGCCCGAGATCGTCCCAGATCACGCTCGGGGCCGTGTGCCCCGGCGTCCCGTCGTACGCGATGTGCAGCCGGCGCGCCGGCACCCCCGGCGCCGTCTGCGTCACCTTCCGCAACAGCCCTTCGGCATCGTAGTCGTAGCGCACCGACGCGTTCACATCGAGGCGCGGCGCCGCGGGATACACCGGCTCGACCTCGACGCGCTCGACCCTCCCCGCGTCGTTGTGATCGAACGCCGTGCGCCGCACCGTCGAGGCCGCTCCTCCAGGAGTCGTCGATGTCACCTTCTGCCACGCAGGCAGCGACAGCAGCCACGGCTCCAGCCGGTGCTCGTAGCCCGTCTCCACCTGCGTCCGCACCCCGCCCACGGTCTCGCTCGTCTCCAGCTCCAGGCCGCCCCAGTCGTCGAATCGGGTCGCGCCGAAGCGCGCCCGCAGCGGCGCCTGCACCGGGCCGTCGACCTCCGTGATGTGCACGCCGCGCCCCGGCGTCCAGTCGATCGCCACCTCCTCTTCCCACTCCCGGCTCGTCCAGTCGCGCGGGAACACCACCTGCGTCAGGCCGCCGTTCAGCTCGCGCGGCTCGTAGCGCACCGTCCTGCGCGAGACCCGCGCCAACGCCGTACCGGGCCGCTCGGTCGGCCCGTTGGCGGCGCTCTCGAGGATGGGCGTCACCACCGTCACCGTCTCGGGGCGGTGCGCGAACGGGTATCGCGTGCCGACGCGCGTCCCGTGATCGAACGTCGTCACGGTCTCGCGCGGCACGTGGGGCTCCCAGACCCGGAATCTTCCGAACCCGAGGAAGCCGCGCCCGAGCAGGTCCGAGCGCGGATCGTCGTACGAGAACTGGAGCCGCCGCGAGATGCCGGCCGCCTCGTGGACGACGTGCTCCCGCACCACCGGCAGGCCGCGCCGCCGGCACACCTGCGGGTACACGCACGACGGGCGCTCCGGCGCGTCCGTCCACTCCCGCGCATACGTGATCTCTTCCAGCCGCGTGGTGCCCCCGTCGAGGACCGCCTGCACCACGTCGGTGACCGTGCTCTGCTGGAGGAGCACGTGCACGCTGCCCACGTGTGTGCCCGGCTCGCAGCCCGACGCCGGGTCGTCGTCGTCGCCGCTCGTGCACCGCTCCGCGAAATACATCAGGTCGAGCAACCCGTCGCCGTTGAAGTCGCCATGCCTCACGGCTCCGATTCGCCCCGTATGAGTCGCGATCCGCGTCGTCCTCACCGTCGCGTCGGAGCGCGTCAGCGCCGCGGGCGACACGAGCAGCTGATGGAGATAGATCGCCGCGTGATCTCCGAAGCCGGGTGAGTAGGGAAAGTCATTGCGTACGGAGATGATGTCGTCGCGCCCGTCCTCGTCGACGTCAGCCACCTGCAGCGCGGCAGGGTAGACGGGCGCGCTGTGGTACCAGTAGTTGGGGGTTCCCGTGTAGCGGAGCCGAGGCCCGATGAACCCCTTGCCCGTGTTCCACGACACGTTGAATCCGGTGTTCATTCCGCCGGACGACGGGTTCACCTCGAAGAGCAGCGCGTCCCGCAGACCGTCTCCGTTCAGGTCGGCCATGACCGAGTCGAGGATGGGGAACCAGCCATAGTGGGGAACTTCCACGCTGGTGAAGGCTCCGGCGTCATCGGGATAGTACGCGTGGGAGCCCAGCTTCGTCCACAGGCCGGCTCGTCCGTCTCCCTGGACGTCGAGGGCGACGGACTCGAAGTCGAGCGCGCTGGAGCCATCGAAATGGATCCCCGTCGCTTCGGCGGAGTCGAAGTCACCGCTCGGCAGGTTGCGCCGGACGACGAAGCTCGGTGCGTATACCCCGTCCACGTCATTGTCGAGCAGCTTGAGCATGTCGGCGAGCCCGTCGCCGTCCACGTCAGCGAAATGGAAGGGCTCCACGCCGACCTCGATCGAGCCGAGATCGGGGGACATGGGCACCGTGGTCCCGGTCGGATCGAACGTGGCGCCTGTCCAGGCGTACATCTCGAACTGGCCCGTGCGGCGGTTCCACGTGAAGAGCTCGTTCGTGCCGTCTCCCCCGGCGTCCACCGCCTTGGCGTTCCGCAGGTCTGCGCCCTCGAAGGCGGATGGGCTCGCGAGCACCTCGCGGGAGCTGAGCGGCGCGGTCCCGGAGGGGCTGCGCAGGAGGACGTACCGCGCCTCGTCATCCGTCGTTCGGAACAGCACCTCGTCTTTGCCGTCGCCGTCGACGTCGAGCACGAGCGGGTGCGCTGCGCTGGTGAACCAGGGGTGCTCCTCGCGGTAGGCCTCCCGGAACCACTCCTTACGTCGAGACCAGTGGAACGATCGCGCCACGGAGGAGTCCCCGAGCCCGCGGCGCTTCACCTCGGAGAGCAACGGTCGCCCTGTCGCAGGGCTCATGATGTGATAAGCGAGATCGTAGGCCCAGTACAGGCCTCCTCGTGAAGGTTCCGAGGGGTGGACCTCGATCCGCCGCAGGAGCCCGTGTCCCTTCCTCGCGACACCGGCCGTGTAGAACGTCGCTTTGTCCTTCCGCCGCACGACTTCGGGAGCATCCTGGTCGTACCTGAACTCGATCCTGTGGCCCAGGTACTCGATTTTCGCAGCGAGGATCTCCGTCGGCTCCTCGCCTCCTCCCCCGAAGTCGGCGTAGGAATAGGTGATGGCGTTACCATAGCGGTCCTGTTCCTTCGTCATCCGATCCCGTCGACGACCCCGTCGATCGCGATCGTCTTGTGGCAACGCTGGATCGACGAGAGGCCGCTCAACGAAAAGCCGACCCCCAGCGGGCCGTTACCGGCGCGACTCGAGTACGTGATGGCGAGGCTTGGCTGGATGCCGCGCCCGGGCGGCACCTCGAGCGGCAGCCGGTAAGTATATGCCCCGTCCGGGGTCACCTGACCCGAGCCCGGCAGCGAAGCCGCTCCCGTTGCTGGGACGATGGTATCTTCAGGCAGCTTGAACGGCTTGGGCTGCTCGGGGGGCATCTCCTCGTTCGATGCCTGCGCTGCCCAGCCGAGGCTTGGGGCCTTATCACCGGTGCACGAGAGCATCGCCAGCACGAAAAGCAGCATGAGCTGCGCCGAGGTGGAAGGGCGCTTCATCGCGAACTCCTGGACAGATATGCTGTGTTGATTGTGCCGCCATCGGCGCCTCACCACGCCGCAGGCCGACAGGTGAAGCCCGTTGCGGCAGGGACGCAATGAGGTGCGGAGCAACCGGAGGATTGCGGGGTGGCCGGGCCGCCCCGCGGCCTTACGCCTGTCGGCGCTGCGGGCCGAGCATGAGCCCGGCCTGCGCCCCGCCGCGCGCGGTCGCCTCAGCCGGAGGCCTTCTTCTCCAAGAGGTCGCCGAACTGTTCGCGCAGCTTCGACTTCAGGAACTTGCCGGTCGAGGTGCGCGGGATGCGCTCGAGGAAGAGGTAGTCCTCGGGGAGCCAGTACTTCGCGAAGCGGGGCTCGAGGTGGGCGTGGAGCTCGTCCTTCGAGACCGTCTTGCCCTGCCGGAGCACGACGGCGGCGAGCGGGCGCTCGCCCCAGATCGGGTGGCGCGCGGCGAACACGGCGGCCTCGAGGACCGCGGGATGGCTCATGAGCGCGTTCTCGAGCGCGACCGAGCTGATCCACTCGCCGCCCGACTTGATCACGTCCTTCGCGCGATCGGTAATGCGCATGTAACCCGCGGCGTCGATCGTCACGACGTCGCCGGTCTTGAACCAGCCGTCCTTCGTGAAGCGGTCTTCCCCCTCGCCGCCGAGGTACGACGAGGCGACCCAGGGGCCGCGCACCTCGAGCTCGCCCATGCTCTCGCCGTCCCAGGGGAGCGGCCGGTCGTCGGGGCCGACGTGGCGCTGGTCGACCAGCGGGACCGGGAAGCCTTGCGACGCGCGCGCGGCGAGCGACGCGGCGGGGTCCAGGCCGAGGCTGCTCCGGAGGCGGGCGACGGTGCCGAGCGGGTTCGTCTCGGTCATGCCCCAGGCGTGTGTGACCTCGATCCCATGGCGCGAGAGGAAGCCGTCGATGAGCGACGGCGGCGCGGCGGCGCCGCCGATCACCGTCGAGCGCAGCGACGAGAGATCCCAGCGCTTCGGGTGCTCGTCGAGCAGCGCGAGGATGCCGAGCCAGATCGTGGGGACGCCGGCGGCGAACGTGACGCGCTCTCTCGCCATCAGGTCGAGCAGCGACGCGGGGTCGAGGTGCGGGCCGGGGAGGACGATCCTGGCGCCGGTCGCCACCGCCGCGTACGGCAGCCCCCAGGCCATCGCGTGGAACATGGGGACCACCGGCAGCACGACGTCGCTCTCGCGGAAGCCGAGCGCGTCGTGCATGCACGAGACCAGCGTGTGCAGGACGATCGAGCGGTGGCTGTAGACGACGCCCTTGGGGTTTCCGGTCGTGCCGGACGTGTAGCAGATCATGGCGGCGGAGCGCTCGTCGAGCCGCGGGAAGTCGAAGTCGTCCGGCTCGGGCGCGAGCAGCGCCTCGTAGTCGAGCCCGTCGCCGTCCACGGGCCCGTCGTCGCCGATCACGAGGACGCGCTGGATACAGCGGACCTGGGGCGCGAACTTGCGGAAGAGCGGGAGCAGGGAGCGGTCGACGACGATGACCTTGTCCTCGGCGTGCGAGGCGATGTACGAAAGCTCGTTCGGGTGGAGGCGCAGGTTGAGGGTGTGGACGACCGCGCCGAGCGCGGGGACGCCGAGGTAGAGCTCCAGGTGCCGGGCGTGGTTCCAGCAGAGCGTCGCGACGCGGTCGCCCGCGCGGACGCCGAGCCGCGCGAGGGCGTGCGCGAGCTTCGAGGCGCGGCGGTGGAGATCGGCGTACGTGGCGCGCGCGAGCGTCCTGTCCGGGTTCTGGGTCACGATCTCGCAGCGGGCGTGGTAGGTCCTCGCCCGATCGAGGAAGTGCGTCAGCGTCAGCGGGTAATCCATCATGCGGCCGGCGAGCATGGGCGGTGCCTCCTTGTCCCGCGCGGGGCGCGGGATCGGTCGGAATCGGTCGGAGCGAAGGGGACGGTGAAGCGCGCCGCGAAGGCGCGGCGCTGCCCCCTGGAGGCGCAGGGTAGCGGGTCGCGGGCGGGGACGTGCGGGGAACCGCGGCGCGACACGGGGGGCGGGCCCAGGTCGCGCTGCTCCGGGTGAACGAGGCTCTGCTGGGCGCGCCCAGCCACGAGGATGCACCCGGGTGCACCCATGCGAGGCCCAGGACGCCCTGTGGGGCGCCACGTCGATCGAGCGGCTGAGCGGGCCCGTCCAGCACTTCTGCCCCGCCAGGCCCCTCCCGGCCCCGGGCGCGCTGCACAACGCTCTCGCCGCGTCGAGGTCGCGATGGCCACCCGGCGCAAAGGGGGACGAATGGCCGAGAAGATCGATATCAACCAGGCGAGCGCAGAGGACTTGCAGCGGACGTTCCAGGTGAACGAGCAGTGCGCGCAGATCATCGTGGAGCGGCGGGAGGAGATGGGTGGATTCAGCAGCTGGGAGGAGATCAAGCAGGTGGCCGGCATCGACGATACGATGATAGAGAGCATGAAGGACGCGGGCATCGTGGTGACCAAGGCCAGCACGCCGAGCAGCAACACAAGGCGCGCGTGAACCGTCGGGCGAGACGCCCCTCGCCTGCTCGACGGCGGCACGCGCCGGGGCGCCGCGCGCGCCTTGCGCCGCGCGGGGCGGCTCCGCCGCGCGCCGGGAGCGGCGGGGCTGCCGTGGCGCGCAGTGAGGCGCTCCGTTCAACACGGCCGCGAGGCGGCGGCCATGTCGCCCGTCCGACCCGGCAGGTCGACGCGCGCCGCGGCGGACGCAGGTTGGCGTCGAGGGCTCGCCGGCGGTAGACCTGCCGAGATCGCGCGCGGAGCGCCGCAGGATGCCGCCCGTCCGGCTCGCAGGAGCCGTTTCGCGCGAGGCGCCGCCCTGGCAGGCTCGTCGGCTCGATCACGGGAGGGCTCATGACAGATTCCATCGTTGCCATGCCGCCTCGGGAGGCGCTGGGGTCGGCTTCGGCCTGGGGACCGGAGGCCGCCGCCGACACATGCGCCGAGCGAGGCACGATCCAGCGGCTGTTGCGGGTGGATCCGGAGGTGCGCGAGCCCGACCCGGACGCCACGTTGCTCCTGTCGCTGGCGTCCGTGTGGATGTACTCGGACACGGACACGCTGGAGAGGGCGATGTCCGTCTACGGCGCCTGGGATCTGACGCGGCTGAAGGTGGAGAACAACGCGCTCTTCCTGGCGCACGACGTGTGTTTCATCCAGAGCAAGTGCAGGCGGCTGCTCATCCTGTGCTTCAAGGGGACCGAGCCGGGGAACCTGTTCAACTGGCTCACCGACGCGAGCGTCGCGTCGCAGCGATTCTACGCGCTCGGGCGCGTCCACGGCGGCTTTGCTCGCAACGTCGACGTGCTCTGGTCGATCATCGACAGGTGCCTCGAGACGGCGCTGCGCGGCCGGAACATCCAGGAGGTCTTTCCGTCCCCCGAGGCCTGCCCGCGCCCCGACGCCGGGTCCGCCCCGGAGGCCGAGCCCGCCCCGGACGCCCCGGGCAAGCTGGAGGCCATCTACATCACCGGACATAGCCTGGGCGCGGCGATGGCGGTCCTCGCCGCCGCGCGGCTGTTCAGCAACACCAGGTATGCCGAGATCCGGCGGCTCATCCGCGGGGTCTACACGTTCGGGCAGCCCATGGTCGGCGACGCGACCTTCGCTGCGAGGGCCGAAGAGCTCTTCGGGGGCAAGCTGTTTCGCTTCGTCTACGGGAACGACATCGTGCCGCGCCTGCCGCCGCGCACGACGGGGGCCTTCGTGCACTTCGGGAGGGAGTACCGCTCGACGGGCGAGGGGTGGACGTACGAGAGCAAGATCGCGCGCCAGACACGCACGTTCCTCGTGAGCTCGGCGGTCGGCGTCTTCGCGTGGATCAAGCAGCAGCTGCCGCTCCTCCGGGCGCTCCCGCTGCCCTTCTCCTGGGGCGACCACTCGCCGGCCAACTACGTGGAGGCGTCGCAGCAGAGCACCAGCGAGCCGGCCATCTTCCGGCTCAGGGTCGACTAGCTAGAGCACCGCTCGCGTCGACCGAGCGGGAGATGAGCCCCGAGTCGCGATGTGACCCGTCCGTGACACAGGGCGTCTTGACGCCCCAGGGGGTCACTCGTATACGCGTGCTACGCATTGCATCAACATGAGGAGGGGCGGGCGCAACCATTGCGTGTCACGGCCCCGCGCCTCGCGCCCAGGGAGAAGGAGCATGCGCGCCGATTCATTCAGCGGGGACGTCTCCGCGTGCACGCCGATCGATCCGAAGTCGCTTCCCGACGCCGAACGTTATCGCCTCTTCGGCGAGGAGCTCGACGCGCTCAAGCAGCGCACCCTCGCGCGGCTGGGCGCTGACGATGTCGCCTACGTCCGACGGCTCGATCGTCTTGCGCGCAGGGCCGAGATCGCCGGGCGCGTGCTGATCCATGTCAGCCTGGAGCCGGTCACGTTCTCCCTCGGCGTCGGCGCGCTCTGGGTCGGCAAGCAGCTTCAGGCCACGGAGATCGGTCACAGCGCGCTCCACGGCGCGTGGGATGGGCTGCCCGGGGCGGAAAAGTTCGAGTCCAAGACGTTTCGGTGGGACACGCCCGTCGACGAGGCATCGTGGCAACGCGGCCACAACGTGCGCCATCACGGCAATACCAACGTCGCTGCCAGGGATCCGGACATCCACTTCGGCCCGGTGCGCCTCACCGAGCAGACACCGCATTCTCCTTGGCATTCCTGGGCCGTCCCCGCCACGGTGGCGTTGATTTTTCCGAATTTTCTTTTCGTCATCGGCTCGCACGTCGCCGGGCTGAACGATGTGTTCTTCGACAACGGCCGGCCCGAGAAGCTCGACTTTCTGCCCGACCGATCGAAGGAGAGCGTGCGCGACGCATGGAAGCGGGGCCTTCGCAAGTACGTGCCGTATTACCTCAAGAACTATCTCTTCTTCCCCGCGCTCGCGGGGCCGTTCTTCGGGAAGGTGCTGTTCGGCAACTGGCTCGCCGAGACGATCCGCGACGTCTACTCGGCGGCCACGATCTTCTGCGGCCATGTCGGGGCCGACGTGAAGAGCTGGCCGGCAGGAACCCGCGCGCATGGGCGCGGCGAGTGGTACGCCATGCAGGTCGAAGCCACGAACGACTTCGAGGTGAGCCTGCCGGTGTCGATCCTGTGCGGCGGCCTGGACCGACAGATCGAGCATCATCTCTTCCCGACGCTGCCCCCGCCGCGCCTGCGCGAGATCGCCCCCGAGGTGCGGGCCATCTGCGAGCGGTACGGCGTCAATTACAAGACCGACACGTGGGGAAAGACGCTGTACAAGGTGTTCTCGCACATCGCGCGCCTCTCGCGGAAGGGAGGTGTTCGCGAGGTGGTGCACGCGATGACGTGAGCCTGGTACGTCGACTGCCCTGCCACGCGACGTCAAAGAGGTGCGTGCGGGAGCTGGACGATGGCCCTCTCGGGGGCGGGGGCGATCGTCGACCTCCTGTGGATGATCCACTCTGCGACGGCGACGTTGATCGCCCAGCCGGCGCCCATGAGGAGCGCTTTCTCCCCCGCGTCCGGCTGGCCGGCGAGCAAGACCCAGGGCACGGTGGTCAGCACCTGGGTTCCTGCGCCCAGGCCGATCGCGTAGGCGCGCAGCATCCAGGCGCCGTGGCGGACGAAGTCGCGCCGCCAGAGGGCGACCACGCCGAGGAGGAGCGACGTCAACATGGCAGAGCCGAACAAGAGCCGGAGCACGGCGAGCGCGCCGCCGTCGCTCTCGGGGAGCTCGTAAAACGCCTGCATCCATAGACCCGAAGCCGCAGCGACGATCCCGGCCGGGACCAGGGCCCACCCCGCCGTGCGGTGCCAGCGAGGTCTCCGGCGGCGAAAGCCGGACGAGAACTGGAGCGCGCCCAGGACCGCATACACGCTGACGCTGAGGATGTGCAGCACGACGGGCAGCGGCGCTGCGAAGAAGCGCGCGTTGTCCTGGGTGACCTCGGCGCCGGCGCCGAGCTGGATCAGGCGATAGGCACCGGCGGCGACGGGGACCGCGCTGAGGGCCATCAGAGACGCGGGCACGAGCCAGCCTCGCCTCGCCAAGGGAGTCGCGGTGCGCTTGTTCGTCATGACGCGAACGTAGCCACGGCCCAAGCCACGGCACAATTGGCACAGAGGCCAGATCTGGGTAGACCAGGAGTCCGATGGGGAGATCGTACTTTCGGCCAGGTGCGCCTCCCTGGCGCCCGCCGGATGGGTCAGCCCCGGACGCGACCGGTCTCGTAGGCCCAGATGGCGATCTCGACCCGGTTGCGTGCGCCGAGCTTGGTCATGAGGCTGGCGATGTGGGCCTTGACGGTGCTGAGGCTGATGTGGAGCTCGTCAGCGATCTCGGCGTTGGTTCGCCCGCGGGCCACCGTGAGGAGGACCTCCTCCTCGCGGGCGGTGAGGGGCTCGCTGGGTTGCGCTCGTGGCAGGCTGGGCTGAGAGGCGGCGAACGCGGAGAGGAGGCGGGCGGTGATGCTCGGAGCGATCAGGGCGTCGCCCCTGGCGGCCGCGCGGATGGCCTGCGCGAGCAGGTCAGGACCGGCGTCTTTCAGCAAGAAGCCGCGGGCGCCGGCCTTGAGGGCGCCATACACGTAGTCGTCGTGGTCGAAGGTGGTGATCACGACGACCGCGTGCGGACGGTCGACCGTCGGGCCGGCGAGCCGTCGCGTGGCTTCGATGCCGTCGATGCCGGGCATGCGAATGTCGAACAGGCACACGTCGGGGCGGAGGGCGAGCGCCAGCTCCACGGCCCGGTGTCCGTCGGCGGCGACGCCCACGACCTCGATGTCGGGCTGGGCGTCGAGGATCATGCTGAGACCGGTGCGGACGATCTCCTGGTCGTCGGCGACGATGACGCGAATGCTCATGTGGACCTTCCATTCCGGGGGAGCACAGCCGTTACCGTCCAGCCACGCTCCGGGCCCGGACCCGCGTGGCACGTGCCGCCGAGCAGCTCCGCTCGTTCGATCATGCCGACCAACCCGTATCCCCTCGACCCCGGGTGACGAGCGCGGACTCCATGACCATCGTCGGTGACCCGCAAACGCACGGAGGCGCTGTCGGCCGTGACGTCAACTTCAATCCGGGTCGCGTGGCGTGCGTGCCGGCGAGCGTTGGTGATCGATTCCTGCGCAATGCGGAAGATCGCGGCGGAGACCGACGACGGCACGTCATCGAAGCTCCCGGTCAGCTTGACCTCGACGGAAGGTCCCGCGGCGGACGGGCCTGCAAGCCGCTCGATGTCGGAGAGCCGCGGGCTCGGAGCAAGCCCGGCCGGCTCGTCCCGCCGCAGGAGCCGGACCATCGTGCGCATCTCCCCAAGAGCGCGCGAGGCCTCGTCCGCGATCACGCGGAGCGCGTCGGCGGACGCCTCGGGTCGCGCCGATGCGACTGCCAGGCCAGCCTGTGCGCGGATCGCGATCGCCGACACGTGGTGGGCGACGGTGTCGTGCAGGTCACGGGCGAGGCGCTCTCGCTCGGCCAGCTTGGCTTCATCGAGCTCTCGCAGATGCACGCGATCCCGGTAACGCACGGCCGCGCCCAGCGCCATGCTGGAGAGCAGGACGGCGAAGCCCCCGACGATGTCGCCAGGCTTGGCGTGCAGGGAGATCATATCAAACGACGCCGCGGCCGCGAGGATGAGCGCCCCGATCGTGGCTCCACGCCCCGTGCCCCACCGGAATAGCGAATAGGGAAGCAGCAGCAGATACGCCATCGCGTGGAGCCCTGGCGACCTGCTGCCGGCGACCAGGGCCGCGATGTTCATCGCCGTGACGAGGCCGAACGCGATCACGACCATCAGCAGCGGCCTGGTTCTCCGCCACAGCAGCGTCGGCAGGAGCCCGACGCCGACGAACAGCGAAGCGGCGCGCCACGGTAGATCGGATCGGAAGGCGGCCTCGAGGGACGCGATGACGGCGAACGCCGCCAGGAGCACCCAGTCCGTTCGGGTGCGTCGAGGTGCGTGCGGCGCTCTTGGCTCGGACCACACGGATCGCAAGAACTCTCGCACCTGACTCATGCACGTACCGGGGTCGCCGGACAGAGCCTAGGACGACAAAAGGATTGACGCCACCTGAAACGAGCAGGTCGCCGCCGCGCAGGCCGCCGAGCGCGGGATCCGGCGCATCGGGCTGACCGGGACGCGCTGGCTCCGAGGGGGAGGTCTATCCAGAGGAGCTCGCGGCGCGCGGGATCGAGCGCGTGCGCCCGAGCGCCGACGAACGCGAAGAGATCCATCACATCATCCTGGATGAGCTGGTGTACGGCGTCTTCAGGCCCGAGGCGATCGCTCGCTTTCAGCGGGGCATCGGGCGGATGAGAGAGCGCGTGTAGGTGAGGTGGCGTGCTTGTGTTTGCGAAGGCGCTGGCTTCTTTCACGCGGATGCGTCGCTTGCTTGATGCGAAACTTTACGCTGAAAGTGCAGTGAAGAAACGTGAAGGTGTGTATTTCTCTGGCATCGATTCGTGATGTACATATACTCATTGCATGCGTTACCTTATGATTCCATTGCTCGCCGTCGTCGCTGCTTCCACTGCGTGCTTGGCCCCCACCGAAACCGCGTCGGAGGGCGCCTGCGAAGGGGAGGAGTGCGTGAGCTCCCTCGACAGGGCTGTTCAGCCGGCGCCGGTCGATGACGCTGCAGGCGAAAGCGGCGACGGGGACACCAGCAGCGCGACGGCGGACTCCGGCGGCGCTCCGGCCTTCCAGCATCCCGGGGTCCTCGTGTCGCGCGGACAGCTCGACTTCGTGAAGGCCAAGATCGCTGCTGGACAGCAGCCGTGGAAGGAGGATTTCGACAAGGCCAAGGGCACCAGGTACGGGCGGCTCCCTTACACGGCTCAGCCGGTCGAGATCATGAAGTGCGGCAACGGGTCGAACCCGCTCGATCAGGGCTGCACCACGTCGCGCGACGACGCCGTCGCGGCGTACACGCAGGCCTTGATCTGGTACTACACCGGGAACCAGGCGTACGCCGACAGCGCCATCTCCATCCTGAACGCCTGGTCGTCGACCTTGAAGGAGATCGTCTTCGACCCGGCCAAGGTGCGCACCGATCCCGGCCAGAACAACGGCCCGCTTCAGGCCGCCTGGCTCGCGGAGCTGTTCCCGCGCTCGGCCGAGATCCTCCGGCACGCCGGCGCTGGATGGCCGGAGAGCGAGGCCGCGCGGTTCGGACAGATGCTCTCGGACGTCCTCGTTCCCAAGATCCGCGACGGATGGGGCTACCAGGCGAACTGGAACCTGTCGATGGCGGACGGGATGATCAACATCGGCGTTTACAACGACGACCGAGCGCTGTTCGATCGAGGCGTCGCCATGTGGCGCGAGCGCGTGCCGTACAACGTCTACCTGGCGAGCGACGGCCGGCTGCCGAAGCGCCCGCCGGGGCACAGCACCGACGCCAAGCTGATCGAGCTCTGGTACGGTCAGTCCGACTTCGCCGGGCGATCTGGCCACACGCAGGAGACGTGCCGCGATCTGCCGCATACGCAGATGGGGCTCGCCTCGACCGTCTACGCGGCAGAGACGGCGGGGCTCCAGGGCATCGATCTCTACGGCGAGCAAGAGGAGCGGATCAAGGCATCCTTCGAGTACGTGGCGAAGCACCTGAACCTGTCTCCGTCGGCGACCGACATCAAGGTGGAGGTAGAGGCCTCGTTGTGCGGTGGCGAGCTGAAGGTCAAGGACGTCCCGGTCTGGGAGCTCGTCTACAATCATTACGTCCGGCGCGAGGGCCAGACGATGCCCGAGACCCGCAAGGTGCGCGACCGCATCCGGGGCCAGTCCGGCAACAGCAGGGACGTGACCAACGTGCAGATCACCTGGGAGGCGCTGACCCACGGCGACACCGGCGGCGCGGGCTACCCGTGACGCCGGGCATCACCCTGCCGCGGGCGGCGTGGCGCGCCGGAACGCGCGCATGTGGAAGCGCCGCTGCTCCTCGGGATAGACGTGCTCCTGCCCGACCGGGCACGCGCGGCGCGACTGGCACCCTCCGGTCCTGCACGCCGCGCCCGGGCCCGCGTCGAGGTGGCGGACGCAGGCGGCGACATCGTAGCTGCCAGGGGAGAACGCGGACACGGGGCAGGCGCTGAGGCACGGGCGGTCGGCGCAGGACGCGCAGGGGCTCGGCGCGTCGTCGCGCGGCGGGAGCGACAGCCGCTCGGCGAAGACGAGCGCGGCCCGGTAGCCGTGCCAGAGGCCGAACCGCGGGTGGATGAGGATGCCGAGCGGCGACGGGTAGACCGGCTCGGCCCGCTGCGCCCAGCGCTGGAAAGGCCAGTAGGGCGGGCCGGTGAACGGGAACAGGGCGGCCGCGCCGAGCTCCGCCGCGAGCGCGGAGACGACCGCGGCCGTCCAGTCGTCGAGCGCGAGGCCGGGCGCCGCCGCGCGCGCCGCCGAGAACACGCGCCACATCGACGGCCCGGCGTTGCCGAGCAGGACGAGCGTGGCGGCGGCGCGCGCGCCGGCCGCCGGGACGCCGTCCTCGGCGACGGGGTGGAAGCCGCCGCGCAGCGGGATGCCAGCGCGCTCGCACCGCGCCGAGAGCTCAGGCCAGCCGATGAGCATCGCGGCGCGCTTAGAGCGCCCGGCCCGGCGCCGCAAGGGAGGCGCGAGGGGAGGCGGCCGCCGGGCGGGAGTTGTCGGCTCCGCTCCCCGGCTCGAGCGTTCTGGACTAAAGTGACGCCGTGACGCGGAGGCTCCGCTCTCGGCCCGGAACGGCGACGCCGTCCCCGCTCCCCCGCGCCGCGAGGGGGCGATGATCCTGCCGCGCCCGCTGGTCACGCTCCACTTCGCCCAGACGCTCGACGGGCGCATCGCGACCCCGGGCGAGCGCGTCGCGCTCAGCACGCCCGCGGGGATCGAGCACGCCCACCGGGCGCGCGCGGACCACGACGCGGTGCTGGTCGGGGCGCGCACCGTGATGATCGACGACCCGCTGCTGACCGTGCGCGCGTGCGCGGGGCCCCAGCCGATGCGCGTCGTGCTGGCGAGCGCGCTCGGCGTGCCGGACCGCGCGCGGCTGCTCGCGGCGTCCGGCAAGGGTCAGCCGGCGGCCGGGCGTGTGCTCGTCGTCGGCGCGGCGGGGCGCGCGACGGACGGGGCGCGGGCGCGGCTCGAGGAGCGCGGCGCGGAGGTCGTGCTCGTGCCCGCGACCGACTGCGGCCGCGTCTCGCTGCCGCACGCGCTGGCCGAGCTCCACGCGCGCGGCGTGCGGCGGCTGCTCGTCGAGGGGGGCGGCATCGTGCTCACGTCGTTCCTGCGCGCGCGGCTCGCCGACCGCGCCGAGGTCGAGATCGCGCCGCGCCTGCTCGGGGACACGGCGATCCCCGCGGTCGGCGCGCTGGGGGAGGCGACGCTCGCGTCGGCGATCGACCTGCGCGAGCCGGCGGTCGAGCTGCTCGGAGGCAACGTGCTCCTGCGAGGGGACATTGGCTACCCCGACTGACGCGGCCGCGCCGCCGCCCCACGCGCCCGCGCCCGCGCCTTCCGGCGTGCCCGCGCCTTCCGACGCGCCTGCGCCGCCCCCCCGGGAGCTGTGGTTCGTCCGGCCCCGCGTCGTCGAGGTGCGGCCCGGCGCCCCGCCGGGCGAGCCCGGGGCCGGCGAGGTCGTGGCGCGCGCGCTCGCGTCGGGCGTGAGTCAGGGGACGGAGCTCCTGCTCTACCGCGGCGAGGGGCCGACGCCGTTCGACCCGTCGCTCGACCCGCCGGGCGCGCCGACCTACCCGCGCCGCTACGGCTACGCCTGGGTGGGCGAGGTCGTCGCGCGCGGCGAGGGGGCCGCGCTCGCGCCGGGCGACCGCGTGTTCGCGCTCGCGCCGCACGGCGAGGTGCACCGGCTCGGGCCCGGCGCCGCCCGCGCCCTGCCCCGCGCCGTCCCGAGCGAGCGCGCCGTGCTCGCCGCCAACCTGGAGACGGCGATCACGTGCGTGTGGGACGCCGGCGTGGGGCTCGGGGACGCCGTGGTGGTGCTCGGCGGCGGCGTCGTGGGGTTGCTCGTCGTGGCGCTCGCGCGGCGCGCTGGCGCCACCGTGCGGCTGGTCGAGCCGAGCGAGCGGCGGCGAAAGGCCGGCCTCGCGCTCGGCGCCGCCGCGGCGGTCCGGCCGGACGAGGACCGGCCGCGCGGCGACGCGGACGTGGTGATCGCCGCGACCGGGGATCCCGCCGAGCTCGACCGGGCGATCGCCCACGCGGCGCGCGAGGCGACGGTGACCGTGGCGTCGTTCTACGGGGCGCGGACGAGCCCGGTCGCGCTCGGCGCGGAGTTCCACCGCCGGCGGCTGCGCCTCCGGGCGAGCCAGGTCTCGAGTATCCCGCCGGAGCGCGCGGCGCGCTGGGACCACACGCGGCGCTTCGCGCTCGTGTGCGCCCTCCTAGAGGACGCGGCGCTCGACGCCCTGCTGGACCCGCCGGTCCCGTTCGACGAGGCGCCGGCGGTGTACCAGAAGCTCGCCGAGGAGCCCGGCGCGCGGCTGCAAACGGTGCTTTGCTACGGGCCGCAGCGCGTCGGTGCGGGAACCATCGGCTAGCCTGAGCGGCAACACCCCCGGGGGCCGGAGCAGCCGTCTCCCACTCTTAAGTTCCGCACAGCCCCCCGTTTTCCCGTCGCCGCCCCGCGCCCAGCATCGTCGACCCCGGCGAGAGTCGCAAGAGGCCATGCCCATCGCGATGGCTGGGTGGCTACGACGCGCTCCCCGATCGACGCGCGGCATCGTGTAGTCGCAGGTCTATGTTTCCGGAGGAAGAACGGGCGGATCGAGCGTTCCTCCGCCCGCAAGTTCCACCTTGTCTGCCACCATCCTCTTGATGAATCGCCCCGCGTCCTCAATCGCAGCCGCCCAGTCCACCTGTTTCAGGCGCACACTGTCATCGTGCTTAAATCCAAGCACATCAACGGCAATGGACCACGTGAAGCCATCCGGGTCCGGACGCACGTCGCTGATCCGGAGCGTGATCGTTCGAGGCGAGCTCCCGTCCGCGGGTGTAAATGTTGTGGTGAGCTCCAGCATTGGTCCTCCTAGCAATTTCGGTCACAGTCCCTGAGGCACAAGGCATACTCGTCGTTACACTTCTTGCGACAGCTTTGAGTGGGGTCATGTTTGGTGCAGTTTTCGTGGCATCGATCATGAATCTTGTCACACTTTTCCTTGCACACCTCTTTGCAGTCGGGAGTGCACCCTGCCATCGCCTCAGAGGCTCCGCTTCCCACCGGTGCGTTTTGCGGCTCCAGCGGCACATACCCGAAGGCCCCATCCCCTCCTGTCGGGGTGATGATGCTACCGCCGGCGCCTTCGTTCCCCTCACCGCGGACATAGCACTCTCCCACATCGTAGTTGCATGCCGTGAGACCGAAGCAGAGAAAAATGGATAGCTTGTTCATTTTGACTTTGCCCTGAATCTCCAAACAGGTCCAGTGGTCACCATCGCAACCAGACTTCCGGGGAGAACGCGACTGCTGCCGCCAGCCCAGTCCACATGGACGCTGGAGGACACGCCCAAGGGCCCGGCGAAGTACCACTCGGACTGGGCGCGGCCACCTGGAGCAACCCCCACCACGCGGTCACAGATCACGGCACCACACACCGGCATTGAGTAAATCGCTAGGGACGGCCCGAGGCTGACGGTCGTTGTCTTCGTGGCGTACCCAAGAGTGACGGCCGTTCGATCGTAGAACCCGACACCAGCGCCTGGAACGATGCTGAGCATGTTGTGGGCTTCGAGCCTGAAGTCTCCCTCGCTGCGCCAGAGCCACCCGGCGAAGGGGCTCACGGCCAGCCTGGGCTCGACCCCGACCTGGATTCCGCCCACGCTAACGCCGCCGCTGAACTCGAGTGCGTGTGCCGGCGCCGGAACACTACTGGCGAGCGCACAGACATAGCCGCACAGCACGAACACGCGCACCTTGGACTTCAGTCCATGCCCCATGCCTTCCCCCGATCCCGGATGCTTCTCCTACTGGAAGGCGGCGTCAACAGGTAACCTGGACTACATTACGTCCAAGCGGTCCTTGCACACGAGGGCCGGAGCGCGACCGGCAACGTGGATGGTCAATGGGTGCGTCAGCGAGTTCGGCATCGTCCCGTTCACCCGCTCGTTCACTACGTCCGAGGCGGCTCGCTCGACGGCTCTCCGCCCCGTTACTGGCCTTGGCTGGGCTCGTTTGCCGCCGTGTGACCTGCGTGTGCCCCGACGTCAGGGCACGGGGCTCCACGAGAGGGCACTCGGGTATACGAGAGGAATCGAGCCCTCGATGGCCTCTGACACCGCTCCGACGCGTCCGACGCCGCGTCCGCCGTATCTCTCGCGCATCCGCCCCGCAGATTCGTCTCTGGGTTCGATTCCCGGCGCTTCCACGCACGAAGACACGGCGAGAGCCGTGTCTTCTGCTCTTTGTGTGCCCTGCGTGTGACCTGACAAATTTTAGCAGGGCTGGATCGCTGCGCAGCGGTAATGTAGACGGGGCCACCAGACCGGCGACGACTGAGCTAGCGGGAGGGCTGCGAGACGGTCTGGCACAGGGCCTCTCGCAGCGTCGGAGCTCCACAGCGGACACAGGCCGGTGGGGACAACCCCGGTGCCGAAACTGCGACTACGGCACCCTATTGAAACCTCCGAGGCGGGCGCCATCAACCTACGGGAGCGCATGGAGCGCGAGCCGCGAAGCGGCGGCGCAGGAGGGATGCCGCCATGGGGAGCCTTGCACTGTTGCTGTTTCAGGTGGGCGCGTGGGCGTGGCTCGTCACAGGCGTGGGGCACCTCGGGTTCGTCGCGCTGGCGCGGCGTGGACCCGCCCGGCCCGCGCTGGCGGGAATCGTCGGCGCGATGCGGACGCACCGCGTGCCGCTGATGGGGCTGACACGCGACCTGTACTCGCTGCATGTGGGGTTCAGCGTGGCCATGGGGCTGGCGCTGGCGGTCCACGGCGCCATCAACCTGCTCGCGGCCCCGGCGCTCGCGTCGCATGCGGCCGTCGTCGCGCTCGACGCGCTCGTGTCGCTGGCGCTGCTCGTCGTCGCGGTGCGCGCGTTCCCGCCGCCGCCGATCGCGACCATGGCGGTCGCGTCGGCGTGCTTCGCGGGGGCGCTCGTGGCGGGGTAGCGCGCACGCGACCGGAGCTGGACGTGGCTCGGGCGCTCGGTCGCCTTCGCTTCTTGCTCACCCTGGGAACACCCGGCGAAGCGACGGATCGCGACGGCTCGCCCCGATGGCAAAATCCTGACCTGGGCTCTGACGCGTGGTGCTAGAAGGGGGTCTCCCATGTTCTTTCTCGGCGTCAGCGATCACGTGATGATCGCACACAGCTTCTCCGACCCGTTCTTCGGCCCGGCGACCCGGATGCACGGAGCGACCTACACCGTGGACGTCGAGATCCACGCGAAGGCGCTCGGGCCGCACCACGTCATCATGGACATCGGCGCGCTGCGCGACGCGCTGCGCCGGGCGCTCGACACGCTCGACTACCAGAACCTCGACGAGCACCCGGCCTTCCCCGGGCGCACCTCCACGACCGAGCGTGTGGCCGAGCACGTGGCCGGGCTCCTCGCGGAGACCATCGCGAAGCTGCCCGTCGACGAGGCGCCGCTGCCGGGCGCCTCGCTGCGGGTGCTCGTCCGCGAGTCGCCCACGGCGTACGCCGGCTTCGAACGCGCGCTGTAGCGTCCGCCGCGCTCCCGGACGCCGCGGCGCGCTGACGCGCTGACGCGCATTCTCCGTCACTTCTCCGTCGCATCGCGCCCGCGCTTGTGATGTACCTGATCGCCTGCGCCCACCAGGCAGCGTTCCCTCGCGTGAACGAGAAGGCTCGCGTGACCCTCCCGCCTTCCCGCGCGTCCCATCAGGTCAGGAGCCGAGGAGCGAAGATGACGAGCCAGGCTGGGCGCACGGTTCATGGGGCGATGACGTCGACGCTGCTGATCATGGCGTCGGCGCTGAGCGCGGGGTGCGGCGGCGACGGGTCCGCGCCCGGCGCGGCGAGGGGACCGGAGAGCGCGCGCCTCGCCTCCGAGGCGCGCGGCGCGATCTCCGGCGCGCGCGGCGCGTGGCAGCCCCGGGGCGTGGGCGGCGGAGGCGCCCTGTTCTCGCCGTCGATCAGCCCCCACGACCGCCGCGAGATCTTCATGGCGAGCGACCTGCTCGGCGTCTTTCACACGACGAGCTTCGGCAGGGAGTGGACGACCCTCGACTTCCGCGAGATCCGCGGCGGCATCCTCTCGCAGTTCCGCTTCACCGCCGACCCGAAGGTCCTGTACGCGGTGGGCCACACGCTCCCGCTCAACGCCTTCCACCACGTGCGCACGTTGATCAAGAGCACCGACGGCGGCGCCACGTGGGACGCGCCGGTCACCATGCCGGCGGCGCCAGGCGACGGGCACTTCCTCTTCGTGGACCCGCGCAGCACCGAACGGCTGCTCTTCTCGGGGACGGCAGCGCTGTATTTTTCGAGCGACGGCGGCGCGACCTTCCGCTCGGTGTACACGACGGCCTGGCCGGGCGGCCTGGTGGTGGGCGGCGTGCACTGGGACGGGGCGGACATCCACGCCGGCACGAGCGACGGGCTGCTCGTGTCGCGCGACGGCGGCGCGACCTTCGCCGTCGACGTGTCGGTCGACGGCATCCCGCCGGGCGAGAAGATCGTGTCGTTCGCCGGCGCAGGACGCGGCGCGCAGCGGCGCTTCTTCGCGATCACCTTCTCCGCGGCCGACAGCGCTGGCAGCCCCCGCGTCACCGCGGAGACGACCGGCCTGGATCTCGACGCCTACGCGGGGCTCTACCGGCTGCCGCCCGGCCAGACGCGCTGGACCCCCGCGACGAACGGGCTCGGCCCGGACGACAAGCTCTCCTTCGTGGCGATGTCCGACGACCACCCCCGCGTCGCCTACGTCGCCGGGGGCGACCGCGCGAAGCTCGCGCCCGTCGTGCTGAAGACGGTCGACGGCGGCGAGCGCTGGGAGCACGCGCTCCGGACCGATCACAACACGAACGTCGCCACGGGCTGGAGCGGGTACGGGGGCGACATGAGCTGGGAGTTCGGCGAGTACGCGCTCGGCCTGTCGGTGTCGCCGAGGGACCCGGACCGGCTCGCGTTCACGGATCTCGGCTTCGTCCACGTCAGCGACGACGGGGGCAAGACCTTCCAGCAGGCGTACGTGCGGCCGGCGGACGAGAACCGGAAGGGCGAGGACACGACGATGTCCCGCTCCTACCGCACGAGCGGGGTCGAGCAGACGTCGTGCTGGTGGCTGACCTTCACCGGACCGAAGACCCTCTTCGCGTCGTTCACGGACATCCGCAGCGCCTTCAGCGAGGACGGCGGCAAGTCCTGGTCGCGCGACGGCAACAACGGCCTGTCGCTGAACACGACGTACCACGCCGTGCAGCACCCGGTCACGGGCGCGCTCTACGCCGCCACCGCGAGCGTACACGACCTCTACCAGAGCCCTTACCTGCGCGACGCCCGCATCGACGGGACGGCGGCGCGCCCCGCGCGGGGGGCGGTCATGGTGTCCCACGACAAGGGCGCTTCGTGGTCGCTGCTCGCCGACCTCCAGCGCCCGGTCATCTGGCTCGCGCTCGATCCGAACGACCCGAGCCGGCTCTACGCGAGCACGGTGAACAGCGCGACCGGCGGCGTCGTGCGCCTCGATCTGGACGCGCCCGGCGCGGCGCCGGCGGCGCTCCCGGCGCCGCCGCGGACGCAGGGGCACGCGTACAACGTCCACGTGCTGAAGGACGGGAGCGTGGTGGCGACCTACTCCGGTCATCAGCCCGGCAATACCCGGACGTACACCGAGCGCTCCGGCGTGTTCCTCCTCCGGCCCGGCGCCGCGGCGTGGGAGGACCGGTCGGCGCCCGAGATGCGGTACTGGACCAAGGACGTCGTCATCGACCCGAACGACCCGACCGAGAGCACGTGGTATGTGACGGTGTTCAGCCACGACGACCACTTCTATGGCGGGCTCTACCGGACCAGGGACCGCGGCGCGACGTGGCGGCGTATCAGCCAGAAGTACCGCGTCGAGTCGTGCGCGATCGATCCGCGCGACCCGGACCGCATGTACATGACCACCCAGCGGGAAGGGCTCTGGCTGACCGAGAACCTGAACGACGAGACACCGACGTTCAGGCCGGTCGAGGACTACCCGTCCCACCAGCCGGTGCGTGTGTTCTGGAACCCGTACCGGCCCGGGGAGGTGTGGACGGTGAGCTTCGGCGGCGGCATGCGCGTCAAGCGCGAGCGCTGAGGCGGCGCGGGCGCAGGCCCGGCGGAAGCATCGTCGCCTTTCATGAGTCCGACCATGAAGCCCGCCTCTCTCCACGAAGCGAGGTTCAGCGGCGAGCGGGCCCTCCGCGAGCAGGTCCTCGCGGACGAGGTGGTGAAGCGCGAGCTCCACCGGGCGAGCCGCTGCCCCGGCCCCGTCGATGCCGCACGGCGGCGGTCGTGGTACCCTCCACGTCATCCCATGTCAGCCAGCGAGCCCACCGTCCGCCCGCCCGCTGCGCCTCGCCGGCGGATGAGGGCGCACGTCTACAGCCGCCCGCCCGAGCCGGTGTACTTTCCCGAGGCCGAAGAAGTGCCCGAGACGAACCGCCACCTGGAGCTCCGCACCGCGCTGTACCTGATCCTGAAGCGCGAGCTCGCGCAGGTCGCGACGCTCGGCTCGGACCAGTTCGTCTACTGGGACCCGACGAGCGCGAAGAAGCGCCTCGCCCCGGACGCCTTCGTCCGTCTGGGGGTGCCTCACCGGACCTTTCGCACCTGGAAGACGTGGCTGCACGGGGCGCCCGACCTCGGGGTCGAGATCGTGAGCGAGTCGGACGAGGGCGAGCCGGACTGGGACGAGAAGCTCGAGCGCTACCGCGCCGCGGGCATCCGCGAGGTCGTGCGCTTCCATCCCGACGATCGGGAGCGCCCGATCCGCATCTGGGACGCGCTCGACGGCGATCTCGTGGAGCGGGCGCCGGACGATCCGGACCTCTGCGCGTGCGAGGCGCTGGGCCTCTGGTGGACCGTCGTGGAAAACCCCTTGGTGGGCCCGATGCTCCGGCTGGCGCGCGATCGTGAGGGGCGCGAGCTGCTCCCGACCCCGGACGAGGCCGAGGCGAAGGCGCGCGAGGCCGAGGCGAAGGCGCGCGAGGCCGAGGCGAAGGCGCGCGAGGCCGAGGCGAAGGCGCGCGAGGCGAACGAAAAGATGGCAGCCGAGATGGCAGCGCTGCGGGCGGAGCTCGCGCAGGCCAAGAGCAAGCGGCGGACGCGGCGATGAACACGCGCGGCGCTGGTGCCAGGGTGAGGCGGGCAGCGGGCTCCCTCGGCGCCGCGACGCGCACCATGGGCCGGGACGCCGCGTGATCCTCACCTCCGAGCGCTTCTCTTGAAGCGCGCGCCACGAGCGTGAGCGCGATCCAGGGGTGCACGAGACCTCGCATCGAGAACGGGAGATCAAGCGTGGTCGCCCTTCATCGCTTCGCGAGGGAGCCGCGCCTCACGACCTCTTGACGTGAGGCCCCGGTCCGGGTCGACCGTCGCCGCCTCCGGCGCGCGCAGGGCCGCCCGCGTGCGCAAGGAGGCTTTCTCAATTTGCGCAACCCGTCCACGCGCAGTCTGCGCATCGCTTGAGCAACCGCGCTGGTTCCCCGCCGGGAACATCGCCTGTCGGGGCGCCCTCCCGGCGCGCGAGCCCGCGAGAGCGCCCCGCATTTCCCCCTAAATCGCGCCTCTTCTCCGCTGAAACGCGCCCCCGTGCGCGCGTCGCCGGGCCCGGCGGTCACCGCCGGTAAACCCTGGTACGGCGCGTGCGATACGCGCTGACGAACGGACGACGCCGCTCTCACGAAGGCCCCGGCGCTCGCTCATAACGAGCCAGTCCGCAAGGACGAGCGCCGCCGGCCAGCGTGGGCCCGGACTGCCGATCATGAATTCATGATCTGCGGCTCGGCCAGCGAGCGGATCCGCCGCGGAAATCCCTGCAAGCAGCAGCCCTCCGGCTGCTCGATGGAGAGGTGCGATCATGAGCTGCCAAACCCTGAAGTCCCTCCGCCTGTCTGTGCTCTTCCTCGCCGGCCTCGCGCCGATGCTGTCCATGACCGCGTGTGTCGCGTCGAGCGACGAGGCCCCTTGCGTGCTCGGGGAGGCGAGCGAGGGCGACGAAGGCGGCGAGTGCGATGACGAGGAGGAAGAGGAGAGCGACAGCGAGGGTGAGGAGGCGTCTTCCGACAGCGCCGGTGAGGAGGCGCCCTCCGAGGCGCGCGCCGCGCGCCCCAGCGCGCCCGTGAGGACGCCGCAGGCCATGTGCTCCCCCATCTGTGATCCCATCTGAGCTGCGAAGCTCTCGCCGGGACGCGCGCGCCGCCGGGCTCAGAGCGACAGCTGCGACCCCAGCCACGTCGCGCAGGCTTGCTCCCACCGCTCGGCCGGCGCGCGCGCCCCGAGCGCGGCGCGCGCCGCGGCGTCGTTGCCGGCCATCCGGTAGGCGAGCGCGCGGTGGAACGCCTCCTTGAACGAGCTCGGGGCGCCCATCCGCCCGAGCCAGGCGAGCGCCGCCTCGGGATCGGTCCACTGGTACGCGCCCGCGACCGACGCGGCCACGTGCGGGTTCTTCGCCGCGCCTTCCTGGAGCTGCCGCTCCAGCGCGGCGAGGCGCTTCGCGAGCCGGGCGTCGGCCGGCTCCCCCTTCTGCCGCGCGATGCGCAGGAGACCCCGGATCGACGCGGCCTCGAACGGCCCGTCGGCCTTCGCCCCCATGTCGGCGGCGAGCTCCTCCTCGAGCTCCGCCCGCGCCTCGTCCAGCCGATCCTGGCGCAGCAGCACCGCGGCGCGGAGCAGGTGGGCGCCGGGCGCCGGCAGGACGCCCATGCGCCGGCTGATCCCGCGCGCCCCGAGCGCCCGCTGCTCCTGCTCGAACGCCACCAGCCGGAGCGACATCCGGTCGGCGATCTCCCACTTGCCCTCTTGCACGGCGAGCATCACGCGCTGCCGGAGGACACGCCCCGACAGGCTGCGATCCAGCTCCAGCGCCTGCTCGGCGAACCCGTTCGCCAGGTCGGTCTCGCACGTGTCGTCGTAGAGGCGCGCGAACGCGACGAGCACGTCCGCCGACCCGGGATCGGCGTGGCGCGCGGCCTCGCAGGCCTCGAGGGCCGCCTGGTTGTCCGCGTCCGTCGCGTGGTCCCCTGCCTGGCGCTTCACCTGGAGGACGCGGCAGCGCATGACCCGCGCCTGCGGGTCGTCCGGCGCGCGCGACAGGGCGCGATCCAGGTCGTCGAGCGCCGACGTGTAGAGCGAAGGCTCGTTCTGCACGTACGCGTGCAGCGATTGCAGGTAGGCCCTCTCCGCGAGGGCCGGCACGTACCCGGCGTCGGCGGCGAGCGCCTCGTCGAGCAGGCGTTTGCCCTCGGCGTGGTGCTGGGGACGCGGCGCGGGCCCGATCATCTTGTAGTACAGGAGCAGCTTCGCGCGGGCCGCGGCGTCGCTCGTCCCGCGGGCGGCGCGCTCGCGCCGGTGATGGTCTCGCCACACGAGCCGCACCTCGTCGAGGGCGCGGTCGCGCAACACGTCGAGCAGCCGCGGCAGCTCCTGCGGGGCGCCGTCGATCTCGATCGGCTCGCCCGCGACGGGCCCGCCGGTCGCGCGCAGCTGGGCCGCCAGGCGGAGGTCCTCCCCCACGCGCTGGAGGGTGCCCGTGACGACCCAGGCCGCGCCGCGCCGCTTCGCCTCGGCGACCGGATCGCCGGAGCGCGCGGCGCCGAGCGCGAGCACCTGCGGCATCGTGTACAGGCCGCCGAGGATGGCCTCCGCCGCGCTCTGGCCGAGCCCGTCCCACGAGGCCTCCTCGGTCAGGTTGTCGAAGGGCATCACCACGATCGAAGGGCGGGTGGGCTCGGGAGGAATCGATTCCACGTCGAGCGCCTGTTGTCCGGGCGGCGTGGCCCGCTCGAAGGCGGCCTGACCCCCGTCGCCCGCGCGCCAGGTGACGGCGCCGAGCCCGAGCACCAACGCCGCCGCGGCGGCCGCGCCCCGCCACCTTCGACGGGGCGAGGGCAACGGCCGGCCGCCCGGAGACGTCGAGTCCATCGCCGCCAGCGACAGCCGGACGCCTGGAGAGGTCGCGTCCATCGTCGGCGACAGCGTCGACGACAGCGACGGCCGGCCGCTCGGGAGCGTCTTGGCCGTCGCGGTGGCCCCGTCGATCGCCCGGCAGAGGTCCGCGAGCACCGCCCCGAGCGCGGCCTCGAAGCTGCCGGCCGACGGGAAGCGCTCTTCCGGGCGCTTCCTCAGGGCGCGCGCGAGCAGCTCGTCGAGCGCGCGGGCGGCGCCTTCGGGCAGCGCCGGCGCCTCGAGGCGCTGCGGGGCGTCGCGCAGGATGGCGCTCATGACGGTGGCGGGGGCGCCGGCGCCGAACGGCGAGCGGCCGGTGAGCAGCTCGAAGCCGAGGATGCCGAGCGCGAAGATGTCGCTGGTCGGGCCGAGCGGCTCGCCGCGGAGCTGCTCCGGCGACATGTACGAGGGCGTGCCCGCGATGCTGCCGACGATCGACGGCTGGGCGAGCACCCCCCGCGCGAGGCCGAAGTCCGCGACGATCGCCCGCCCGTCGCGCCGCACGAGCACGTTCTCGGGCTTGAGATCGCGGTGGATGATCCCCTGATCGTGCGCGGCGGCGAGCCCGCTCGCCACCTGCTGGAGGATCGAGAGCGCCCGCCTCGGATCGAGGGGGCCCTCCGCGAGCAGGGCGCGCAGCGTCTGGCCCTCGATGAGCTCCATGGTCAGGAAGCGCAGCCCGTCGGCCTCGCCCAGGTCGAACACGCGGCAGACGCTCGGGTGGGAGATCTTCCGCGCGAGCCTGAGCTCGCGGCGGAAGCGCGCCACCATGACCGGCTCGTTCGACCAGTCGGCGAGGAGGACCTTGACGGCGACCTCCTCCTCCACCGCGTGATCCAGGGCGCGCCACACGGAGCCCATGCCCCCCGCGCCGAGGCGGGAGCGGAGCTCGTAGCGGCCGGCGATGACGTGACCCGGACCGAGATCGCCGCGCACCGCCGCGCCGAGGACCGGCGGCGCGTGGGGCGCCGTCGGCGGGCAGAGGACCGGCGGCGCATCAGGCGCCGTCGACGCGTCGAGGACCGGCGGTGCATGGGGGGCCGTCGCGAGGTCTGACGACTCGTGTCGCATCATGATCAACGACACAGACTATACGAAAACTTCGCGAACCGGCGGGGTCGTGCTGCGGGGGATCGCGGTCGCGCAGCCCCCGGGAGGCGACATCGGGGCGGAGAGGGCGAGGGGTGGGATAGGCTCGCGCCTCTGGGCCTGCGCTGGGCACGCGAGCTTTGGAGAGGACGAGGTCGTGCGAATCCGGCGCGCCGCGTCCGGCGCGGTGACACTTCGAACGTGGGTAGGCACGCCGCTCCCCGAGGGCGCGGCAGAGCGCGTCTGGGCCCGGTGACCTTCTACGCGGCCGCGTTCCCGCGGCGGGCTGCGCCGTTTCCCCCTTCGGTGAGCTTCGCTTCGTGCTTTGCGATCCACTTGCGGAGCCGTTGCGATAGAGGTGACCGTCCGTTCTCGTAGTTGGCCACCGAGCTGCGCGCGAGGCCGAGCTTTCCGCCGAGCTCGGCCTGCGAGAGTCCGAGCTTTTCGCGAAGCACCTTCAGCGACGTCGAGCCCGTCGCCGCTTGCTCGCGCGCCGGTGCGCTCCGAGCCGGTGCGCTCGGAGCCGGTGCGCTTGGAGCCGGTGCGCTCGAAGGGCGAGGCGGCACGACCTCGACCGCACGCACGCCCCGCTGTGTGCGCTCGACCTCTACCGGCGGCAACTCGGCGCGGGCGCCTTCCGACGCGGCGCGTCGCGCCACGGGCGCTCGGACGATCGTCGCGCTCCCCACGAGCCCCTCGCCGCAAAACGGGCAATAGTCGAACGCGAGGACCTTGCCCGAGTCAGTGCGGAGTTCGACGCCTTGGATCGAAGCCGGGATCCCTTGCGCGCGGCGCTCCTCGCTCGACCACCCGTAAACGAGCGTTAGCCCGGGGCCGTCGTGATTTACCGGCAGACCGGCCTGACTCATCCGAAGGCAGACCGTCCTGCCACCGCGTGTGCACTGTCGTCCGATGATGGGCATTGTCATCTCCTCTCTTCGAAGGGGGCGCGAGCGCAGGCCTACCCGGTCGAACTTTTGCGCAGTACTGTTCACCTGTCAAGGTGGAGATGAACCGAGTTCGTCAGGCGAAGCCTGGGCGAGCGGTTACGGGCCGCCAGGGTGACGAGGCAGCCGCGGCGGCTTGAGCTGCACTGGCGCTCCCTTTCACAGCTGCTTGGCAGCTCCGCTCTTTCCGCGATGAACCCCCCGCAGTCGTGCCGGCCTCCCCCGAAGGCAGGTGGGGCGCCCTCTTCCCGGCTCTTCCCGGAGCCCGTCTTGCCAGCGCGGGGAGCACACGCGCCGCCCCGCCGCACATGGCACCGTCGTCGCTTGGATCCCAGCGGGGCGCGAAGGTCGTGCGCAGACGAGGTGGTCGCGAGATGGGCTAACCGCAGCCCTGAACGCGATGAATCATCCCGTCGATGGGCCAGGCGCAGCCCGACTCGGGGTGAATCGTCGCGATCGCGGCCACGGGCAGCGCGACGTGGGATGAATCGTCGTGATATGGGCTGCCGGCGGCGTTCCTACCGACCCATCGTCAGGCGTCAGCAGCTTCACGTAGAGGGCCGGCGAACGTGAGCAGGAGCGAGATGCGGCCCGTAGCGTCTACCTCACCAGCGTCGAAGAACTCGAAATTCTTGCCATCACCACGCTCGACGACCGAACGGAATCGAAATGTGGTGTTCCCCGTGTCGATGACGCTGAGCACGCGGACTCGCACCAGCAGCGGATCCGCAAGCAGCTTCGCGATTTCGTCATCGACCGCGGCTCGCCCTCGGATCTCGCGGCTTCGTGAGACGACGCGCCCGTCAGCCGCGAAGCACGCCTCGAGCATCGCTGCCCGCTTTTCTGGATCCTGCTCGCTCGCCGCGTCGATGTAGGTCTTCACCGCGGCCTCGACCATGCTTCCCATAGCGGGGGCTAGGAAATCCAAACGCGATCCGAAAGTCAACGTCCTCGTAGTGGCCGTCCCATCGTACAGCCACGCTGCACGCGCCGGTTGATTCCTTATCCAAAGGCGATGCGGTGACGACGGGGCTGGGCGGACGTCGTCCGTGCTGTAAATTGCATGGCTCGGAAGCGCGTGGTCCGACCGGCTCGCGACGAGCGGGAATGGAAAACAAAACGATTCGAGGACGTCGAGGGCGAATGGCCGCGCTCACCTCAGGTCGCCGCTTCTCCTGGCCGCGCGATCCCGCGCCTGTGCCTACTATACTGAAGCACATGACTCCATCCGATCGTGCGCTCGGGCGGCGCATCACCGCGCTCCTCGCAGCCCTCGTGCTCGTCGATCTCACCCTCGCGATCTGGGCGTTCTTTTTTCCACAGGCGTGGTTTGATGCCTTCCACGGAACGGCCTACGTAGACCCGGCGGCGCTCCTGCCCCGGGCGGCCGCCAGTTGGACCGGCTTCCTGCTGATGCAGTCCATCGCCCTGGTGCGTTGGCGAATGGAGACATGGTGGTTGCTCATCGTGGCGGGCGTGCGCCTCTCGGAGGTGTTCAGCGATCTCGTTTACGTCCTCATGGCGGACGACGTGACGTGGTTCGCCATGACCGCGCTCCCGGCCACGGGCCCGCTCAATGCGCTCTTCGGCTGGTGGCTGATCCGCGCATGGAAGCGAAGACCGGGATCTTCCCGCCTTCATGGGAGCTCTCTCAGGGCAGACGCGCCCGCCTCCGGGCTCTCGTGAAGGCTCAGAACGTGCCGCCGAGCGAGACCCCCGGAGTATCCGGCCGCCCTGCGAACTGATGGGTAGGCACCACGAAGAGGCTCCCCCGCTGCCCGGTGACGGGGCTCTCGTTCACCGCCGACCTCGAGCCGGTGTTCGTGGCGATGCCCCAGATCATGACCGGGAGACCGATGCCGATCGGGAGGAAGACGCCGGTGCAGAAGGCTGCCCCCTCGGTCTCGCACCGCGGGAGCCCGACCCCGACGTCGAGGGCGCCGTACGCGGTGAGGACGCCGCCGAGCACGCCCGCGGTGCGGGGGGCGCGCCGGATCGCGCGACCCTGGCGGCGCGACCCTGGCGGATGGATCGATCGGTTCGATCCGCTCGATCAAACGATCACCTCCAGCGTCCCGCGCGGCCCGCGCTGACCTCATAATTCACCCGGGCGGGACCACGAGCCCCGCCCGGCGCGGCCGCGCATTCCCCGTGAGCGGCACGAAATCCCAGGGCTGCGCGGCCGCGCTCCGCGGCCCCGTCACCACCGCCGCCGCGCTGGCATGGCCGTTGCGATAGTTGCGATAGCTGCTGGACGTCGAGGCGCGACGCAACCGCGCGCCTCGGCGGCAGTCGCGGCACACCGCGCTTCACCACGGGCACTCACCGCTTCACGCAGGCCCGACAGCGGTCGTGATCTCGCCGCCTCGTCCGCGGCGCGATCGACGTCGACGCCGGGCCTCACCCACGCGCCAAGCAGGCAGAAGGATGGATCATACGATGAAATTCAGGCCTTTTTATCTCGGGCTCTCGCTCCTGGTCTCCGCCGGAGCGATGACGGCGATCGGATGCACGTCTCCCGTGGACTCGCACAGCGAGCAGGAGGTCGGCATGGTCAACCTGCCGCTCGTGACGTCGGCGGGCGGCGACTTCCGCCTCCAGAACGCCGTGTTCTCCATCCACTCGACGAGCGGGGTCCACGCCGCCTCCCTCGACTCCGAGAGCGATCCCTACGCGGACACGCTGTCGGCGAGCCTGTTCCAGGGGCCGTACACGGTCCGCCTGGAGGACGGCTGGGCGCTCGCCCGGATCGAGGCGGACGGCACCGAGTCCCCCATCTCGGCGGCCCTGGTCTCGCAGAACCCGCAGAGCTTCGAGGTCGGCGCCGCCGCGACGACCGAGCTCTCGTTCACGTTCACGACCGGACAGGGCGCCATCACCCTCGGCGACGGCGGGGTCGACATCCGCTTCGACGTCGCGGCGAACGAGGACCTGGGGCAGTGCGAGCTGTTCCCTTATTACTACTACGGCAACGGCTGCCCGTCGGAGCAGACCTGCCTCGTCGCCGACTCGACCGGCCGCACGTTCTGCGCGTCTCCGGGGTCGCTGCCGGTGGGCTCTCCGTGCACCTCGGATCAGTGCGTCGCTGGCGCGCAGTGCCTCAAGGTGGATCCGGAGAGCCCGGACCAGGGCACCTGCGTCAAGTTCTGCCGGGTGAGCAACGCGACGTTCGGCGTGAACTGCCTGAGCCTCGGCCTCCCGGACAGCGACATCGGCTTCGAGGGGCCGGCCCCCGAGGGGACCTGTGATCTCGTGACGCAGACGGGCTGCGCGGCCGGCGAAGCGTGCCAGTACGCCGGCGGCAGCTTCGCGACCTGCGGCGCACCCGGCGCGACGCCCGCCGGCGGAGCCTGCTCCGGCGAGACGTGCGGCGCTGGCTACCAGTGTTACGACGGCGCGTGCAGGCAGATCTGCGACACGCAGAGCCCGTACAGCACGCCGGGGTGCTCTTACTGCTACAGCGTGGGCACCGGCAACGCCGGACGCTGCCTCTACTGACGCCGTAACGCCCGGCGCGGCCTCGGGTCTCCGGGAACACGGCCGGCCTCCGATGGGGGCGCGCGGCGCGCGTGTGGCGCGGCGCGCGCCGCGCGCACCCCGGGTCGTTGCGCCGCTCCGTGGTCGTGGGCGACAATCTCCGCCCGCGCCCATGCCTTACCTCGTCGTCCGAGAACCCGGCCAGGTGTCGTACACGCTCCCGCTCAAGGACGGCCTGCGCCTCGGCCGGAGCGAGCAGAACGACGTCGTGCTCGACGATCACCAGGTCTCGCGCTTCCACGCCCGGTTCACCCGGTCGGAGCAGGGCTGGGGGGTCGAGGATCTCCGGTCGACGCACGGCACGCTGGTCAACGCCGCGAAGATCACGACCCACGTCCTCCGGGCCGGCGACCGCGTCCAGGTCGGCAACGTCCTGCTCGTGTTCCGGGACGACGAGGAGCCGGAGCTCGTCCACCAGCAGGCCACGGCGGCCTTCGCGCCCCTCCAGAACGACAGCGACCGCCGCCTCCAGCTCGTCTACGAGCTGAGCCGCGCCGCCTTCACCCTCGACGACCGCGACGAGCTGCTCGGCCGGGCGCTGCACTCCATCCTCGACGTGCTCGGCGGCGAGCGCGCCCTGGTGGGCCTCGCCGACCCGGGCGCGCGCGGCTTCCGCCGCCTCGCGCGGACGCGCGAGGGCGACCCGGGGCCCGACGACATCGCCGTGAGCCGCACCCTGCTCGAGGCGGTCACGGCGCGGCGCGAGGGCGTCATCGTCCACAACAGCGGCGAGCGCGGCGCCCCGAGCACCCTCGTGCGCGCGGGGATCCTGACCGCGATGGCCGTCCCGCTCCTCGCCGGCTCGCTCCTCCTCGGCTTCCTCTACGTCGACGCGCGGCGGCCGTCGTCGCGCTTCACCCCGCAGGACCTCGATTTCCTGATGGCCGTCGGCCACCTGATGGCCGCGGCGCTCGAGAGCGCGCAGCGCTACCGCCGGATGGAGGCGCTCGCCGAAGCCCTCGGCCCGGAGGGCCCGGCCGGCGAGCTGATCGGCGCGGGCGAGCCGATGCGGCGGCTCAAGGCCCAGATCCAGAAGTACGGCGCCTCGACGGCCAACGTGCTGATCCAGGGCGAGAGCGGCACCGGAAAGGAGCTCGTCGCGCGCACGCTCCACAACGTCTCGCCGCGCGCGGCGGCCCCGTTCGTGACGCTCAACTGCGCCGCCATCCCGGAGTCGATGGTCGAGAGCGAGCTCTTCGGCCACGAGAAGGGCGCCTTCACGGGCGCGGTCGCGAGGAAACGCGGCAAGTTCGTGCTGGCCGACGGCGGCACGTTGTTCCTCGACGAGATCGGCGACCTCGGCCTCGCCGCGCAGGCCAAGGTCCTCCGCGCGCTCCAGGAGGGGGAGATCCAGCCGCTCGGCGCCGAGAAGCCGGTGCACGTCAGCGTGCGGGTCGTGTCGGCCACGCACAAGGACCTCACCGAGGAGATCGCGCAGAAGCGCTTCCGCGAGGATCTCTATTACCGGCTCAACGTGGTGGAGCTCTCGGTGCCCCCGCTGCGGGAGCGCGGCGAGGACGTCGAGCTCCTCTCGCGGGCGCTGCTGCGGTCGGCGGCGTCGCGCATGGGGAAGCGGGACCTGGACATCACGCCGGCCGCCCTCGCCGTGCTGAAGGCGTACGACTGGCCGGGCAACGTCCGGGAGCTCCGCAACGAGATGGAGCGCGCCGCGATCGACGCCGAGCTCCCGATCGTGGACACGCACAACCTGAGCGCGCGCCTCCACAAGGGCCCGAGGGACGCGGCGCCGGCCGCGCGGGAGGGCCTGTCCCTCGCCGAGCGGTTCGCCGCGCTCGATCAGACCGAGCGGCGGCTCATCGAGGAGGCGCTCAAGGCGGCGCGCGGCAACCTGTCGGAGGCGGCGCGGCAGCTCGGGATCACCCGGATCATGATCAAGCGGCGCATCGATCGGTTCGGCCTCGGCTTTCGCGACGAGTGAGCGGGCGAGGCGCGCGTATGCCGGGCACGCGGGCCGGGGCGGCCTTCGGCTCGAGGGCGCGCGGGGGGCCGCCAGCGGTGTGTGCGCCGGCGCGTCGGCGTCAGGGCCTCTCGCGCGGCTTCCGCGGCCTCGGCAGGTCGTACGCGGCGAGCCGCGACACCAGCGTGCGCCGCGAGATCCCGAGCAGCCTCGCCGCGTAGGTCTGGTTCCCCGCGCACTTCTCGAGCGCCTCGATGATCCGCTGCTTCTCGCTCGGCGCGCCCTCGCCCGGCAGCGCCGCGCCCGGCAGCGCCGCGCCCGGCAGCCCCGCGCCCGCCGCGGCCGCGGGCTCCGGCGCCCCGCCCGCGACCTCGCGCCCCGCCACGCCGGCGGCGGCCCCGGCGGCGGCGGCCCCGGCTGCTGCGGCGGGGGGCGCGGCGCCGGTCCTCATCTTGGGCGGCAGGTGCTCCGGGAGCAGGGTGTCCCCGGTGCAGAGCATGACGGCGCGCTCGATCACGTTGCGCAGCTCCCGGATGTTCCCCGGCCACGGGTAGCGCTCGAGCAGCGCGAGGGCCTCGGCCGAGGCCCGGGGGACGTGCCGCCGCTCGAACGCCTTGCACGCCTTCGTCGCGAAGAGCCGGACCAGGGGCGCGATGTCCGCGGCGCGCTCGCGCAGCGGCGGGATCGTGAGCGTGACCCCGTTGAGCCGGAAATAGAGATCCTGCCGGAACGCCCCGTGCGCGACCTCGGCCTCGAGGTCGCGGTGGGTGGCCGAGAGGAAACGGACGTCGATGCTGCGCGGGACCCGGCCGCCGACGCGCATCACCTGGCGCTCCTCCAGCACGCGCAGCAGCTTGACCTGCGTGGCCTTGGGCAGCTCGCCCACCTCGTCGAGGAACACCGTGCCCCCGTCGGCCGCCTCGAACAGCCCCGGCCGCGCCTGCAGCGCCCCGGTGAAGGCGCCCTTCTCGTGCCCGAACAGCTCGCTCTCCAGGAGCGACTCCGACAGGGCGGCGCAGTTGAGCCCGAGGAAGGGCCCGCGCGCGCGGGCCGGGGAGGAGCGGCGGTGGATGGCCCGGGCCAGCACCTCCTTGCCCGTGCCGGTCTCGCCGAGCAAGAGGACGCTGATGAGGCCCGGCGCGGCGAGGTAGGCCTGCTCGTAGAGCGCGATCATGGCCAGATCCCGGACGATGATCTCGCCGTGTTCTCCGGGCGCCGAGGCGGGGTCGCGGCCTGCCGGAGGTCCGCTCATGGCGGCCTCGGCCAGGCGGACGACGACGAGGGCGGAGCCCAGGGTGATGCAGTCGCCCGGCGCGATCTCGATGGCCTGCCGGGAGACCTGCCGCATGTCCTCGGTCTTCCCTGCCTCGGCGACCGTGGGCCCCGGGTCCGCGCGCGAGGCGCGCACCGAGATCGGGTTGGTGCCGCCGAGGTCCTCGATCCGGAGCGCCGGGCCGAGGTGCAGGACGGCGTGCCGGCGCGAGACCGACGGGTGGTCGATGCGGATGTGGTTGTCGGCGGCGCGCCCGATCGAGACCGATCCGCTCGCGGGCAGGGGGTGGACGACGACCGCGTCGCCGGCGAAGACGGTGAGCTCCCGCGCGACCGGAGACCGCGGGGGCCCGGCCGCGGCGCGCTGGTCCGGGGGCTCCGCCCCGGCCGGCGGATGCCGGCCTGATCGATTCGTCGTCACGGTCCCCGTTCTACACCCCGCGCCTGCTCTCTGGCCACGGTGCGCGCCTCCCCGCGGCAGAGCCCGCCCTCGGCGCCGGGCGGTACGGCGGCGCGCGGGCGCGCGGGCGCGCGGGCGCGCGTTGCCCCGCGTCGCGAGGCCGTCTATCACGCCGGCCTGCACCGCTGCCCCATGCGTATCGCCTGGATCGTCTACGGCACCCTCGACCAGATCACGGGCGGTTACCTCTACGATCGGCTCGTCGTCGAGCGGCTGCGCGCGCAGGGCGACGACGTCGAGGTCGTGTCGCTCGATCCGGCGCCGCGCTCGCGGGTGCTCTCGGGGCTCGCGCTGTCGCGGCGCCTCGCGCGGGCGGCGCCCGCCGTGGTCGTCGGCGACGAGCTCTGCTTCCGCGAGCTCGGCCCGGCGTTCGCGGCGCTGCCGCGGCGGATCGCGCGCGTGCTGCTGGTGCACCACCTGAGCGCGTGGGAGCTCCCGCCCGGCCCGCGGCGCGCCGCGCTCTCGCTGCTCGAGGGGGCGGTGATCCGGCTCTCGGACGTGCACCTCGCGACGAGCGCGACGACGGCGGCGCGGCTCCGGCGCGAGCACGGCCTCGCCCGGGTCGAGGTCGCGCTGCCGGGCGCGGACCGGCTCGCCTTGCTCCCCTGCGCCGCGCGGGAGGGCGGTCCGCTGCGGATCGTGTTCGTGGGGAGCTTCATCCCGCGCAAGGGCTTGCTGGAGCTCCTCGCGGCGTTCGAGCGGATCGGGAGCGAGGCCGCGACGCTCGTGCTCGTCGGCGACCGCGCGCGGGATCCTGCATACGGCGGCGCGGTGCGCCGGGCGATCGCCGGCTCGGCGTTCCTGCGGGCGCACGTCGCGGCGCTCGGCGTGCTCGGCGACGACGCGCTCGCCGCCGAGCTGGCCCGGGCGGACGCGCTGATCCTGCCCTCGTCGCTCGAGGGGTACGGCATGGTGCTCACCGAGGCGGTGCGCGCCGGCGTGCCGGTGCTCGCCTCCCGCGCCGGCGCCATCGCCGAGGTGGTGCAGGACGGCGCGGAGGCGCTGCTCTGGGACGACGGCGAGGGCCTCGTGCGGGCGCTCTCCCGCTTCCTCTCGGACGCGCCGCTGCGGGCGAGCATGCGGCGCGCGGCCGTGGCCCGGTCCGCGGGGCTGCCCACCTGGGACGGCACCGCCGCGGTGGTGCGGGCGGCGGTCGAGCGCTCCGTGGCGTGCCGGTCGGGAACCTTCTCCGGCGGGTAACGGCTCGCCGGGCGAGCTCGGGCGGCGGAGGGCTAGCTCCGCCCGTCAGAAGGCTTGACGGGGATCACGGCGAGAGAAGAGAGATTTTAACGCAAAGGCGCAAAGGCGCAAAGGCGCAAAAATACAGAGAAAATTCTGGTTGTGCCTCTGCGTCTCGGTGCTTTTGCGCCGAAATCTCTCGAGATCGCTGGCCAGGTGACGCTCGGAGCTAGTCTGCGGCGTTCTCGGCGTTGATCAGGAAGCACTGCCTGGCGCGGATGAAGGCGTCGAAACGGGCCTCTTGCAGGCCGTCCGGATCCTCCCTCAGGTCCTTGACGATGCACGCCGCCGCGGAGAGCTCCCCTTCATAAGGGTCTCTCTCCCTCGTCGTCTTGTGTTTCAGTTGACAGACGCCGCTGAGCGAGTCCTCGCCGAGGCTGACGAACACGTTCGCGTCTTCCTGGGGCACGTCGATGGCTGCGCGGATGTTGACGCCCCAGAAGCCCTTCTTCTCCCGGATCGCCTCGTTGTGGATCATCACCTGGAACTCGCCATCTCGCAGCCCGCAGTCCGTGTACCAGCTCCCCGGTTCGTCTTCGTCGAAGCTGACCGCGGTCTCGCCGTTGTTCCCCGTGTCGAGGAAGAACTGCTGCGCTCCCAGGGTGAGCACGATCTTCCCCGCGACCAGCGGCGGCTCGAAGCCGCTCATACATCCGAGCGGCGCGAGCAGCACGACGACAGCGAGCAGCACCTTGCGCATGGGTATCCTCAGTCGAGAGGATCGAGCGATGGAGATCCACGCGTCAATCTTCAAATCGACCAGGAACCCCTTCTGCGCGTGGCAAATTATCCGGCAGACGGGAATGCGTTCTCGTCAGACACTCTAATTGCAGCGCTCAGCCTGAAATCGCGCCATCTCCATGACAATTCCGCCTCTTTCGTCGGAATGAGTGTAGATCCCCAGCAACCCCCCTCGGTGGGGTCCAGCTCGCCGAGGGCCGGGCACCTCGGTTCCCGCGGGGGCGGGCCTACCAGCGCTCGCCAGGAGCGTCCCGCCCGTCTCCCGCCACCGCCGCGACCATCGCCGCGGCCCTGTCCCGGAGCCGCCCGGTCAGCCCGGCGTCATCCTCCGGCCCGTCCGCCACCACCGCCGCCGCGTCCTGCGCCTCGCTGAGCCGCACGTGCACCGCGACGTCGTCGAACCCTGGCAGCGCGATCTGCAGCAGCGGCGCCAGCGTGGTCACCCCGCGCCGCTCGGCCCACCGCGTCGCCGCCAGCCGCTTCGCCCGGGGCGAGTGCACCCCCGAGACGATCGCGAGGGCGACGCGACCGCCGGCGGCCGCGGTCGTGCGCAGCAGCGCGCCGGCGCTCGGGTGCCACGCCCCGAGCGGCGCCTCGCCGGCGGCGGGGAAGGCCGGGTCGGGCTCGATGCGGCCCGCGGGGAAGTGCAGCAGCGCGCCGCCGCCGCGCAGGTGCTGCACGGCGCGGCGCACGCCGGCGGTCCGCGCCGCGATCTCGCGCGCCCCGCCGGCGCCGTCGATCGGCACGAAGAGCAGCCGCCGGCTCACGTGGGGCAGCGCGCGCAGGAACCGCCGCTCGGCGGCGACGATCATGAGGTCCGCCCGGCCGAGCGCCGCCATCAGCGCCAGCGCGTCGTAGGCGCCGGGGTGGTTGGAGAGGACGAGCAGCGCCCCGCCCGCCGCCGGGCGCGGCGCGTCCGCCATCCAGCGCGCGCCGAAGCCCGCGAGCGCCTCCCGCGCCGCCACGTGGATCCCCGCCTCGCCGGTGCGCCGATCGAAGCGCGCGAGCACCCGCCCGAGCGGGCGCGACGGCAGCTCGAACGCCGCGCGCCCGGCGCGCCGCACCCACGCGGGGGCCCTGCCCAGCCCGAGCGCCGCGACCATCTCCTCGCCGGACAGGCGCGCGAGCTCTCTCTCGAGCGACTCCGCCATATCCGCCGTCTCTACCTTTGCTCAGCCCGCCGCGCCAGCGCCGTTGTCCCGCAGCGCAACGCCGCGCGAGCGGATGGGTAGCGACGCACCCGGGGGGCTGTCAGGGAGAGGGCGCTCGGCTCGGCCGGCCGCGTGGGTGGTGTGTCGCGGGGCGGTCTTGCCGGCACGAGCCTGCGGCGAGTCGAGCGCTGCGGTTCAGGGCAGGGGCGAGCGCGTGACGAGAGGGAAGGGCTCGACCTCTCCGTCTTCGGGGTTCATCGAGTCCCTGCTGTACGCGATCTCTTGCTCGGCCGTGGTGATGATGAAAGGACCCCCGATCTCCTCCGGATCCAGCTCATCCTCGTAGTCTTCCGTGATGTCCCCTTTGCCCGAGGTCGCCGAGGCGAGGTACTGCTCGGCGATCTGCTCGGCGAACTCGTCCACCACCTCCACCCGGCCGTCCTTCGGGGCAGGGATGAACGCGTTCCGGTCGTCCGAGCTCTCGGCCCGCTCGCGCGCGTCCGCCATGAACTCTCGGCTGTGGCTCTTGTAGGTGGCCCGCTGGGAGCCGTCTTGCTTGCTGTACATGGGATGATCTCCTCGCTCAGCGGCACGCGCTCCCACGCGTCTTCGGCGGCGCCGCCCGTCTGGTGTTCTGATGTTCAAGAGATGCACCGCATGTACCAAGGCCGCCTCGTCAGCGCGGCGCCGCGCTCTGGCGGGGGTTCGATCGGCGCTGCTTCGCCGCCGCATCCATGTCGCAGCGCGATCGGCCGCGGGTGTAGCGACGTGCCACAGCCGGGGATGGGGAGGAGAGACACGATGCCACGTGCGTCCGGGGCGAGGCGCAGGCCTTCGGTCCAGGACGAGGCGCAGGCCTTCGGTCGAGGAGGAGCTCGGAAGGGCCCGCGGCGTCGCAGGCGGCCCGCGGCGTCGCAGGCGGCGCGCGGGGAGCGGCGGCGCCGGGCGGCGAGGCGCAGGGCGACCTGAGGCCCCTGCGCCGCGCTGGCGTCGCCTCTACCAGCCGACCTCTTCCTTGATGGCCTCGGCGAGCTGCTCGGCCATCAGCTCATTCGTCTTGGCGCTCGGGTGGTAGTCGCAGCCGAGCCCGTTCACGGCGCCGTCATGCGGGGGGAACTCGACGAAGTGCACGCGCGTGTCGCCGCCGTCCGTCCGCTCGTCGACCACCTCGGTGATGAGGGTCCGCGCCCTGGTCAGCGCGTTCGCGTCCGGCGGGTACGAGTCGCTCAGCATGGGGCCCACGGTGGTGAAGATGTGGGCCTCGGGGTAGTGGCCCCTGACCGTCTCGACGAGCCCCGCGTAGGCCTGCTTGAACGGCGCGTCGAACGTCGCGGGGCCGGGGACATTGATGCTGAAGTCGTTCGTGCCGAGGTTGATCACCACGACCTGAGGCACCCAGGAGGAGAAGTCCCACGCGGGCTGCGCCTCGGAGGCGATGGTGCGGCCGTAGATCTCCGGCATGGGCTCGACCGCCTCGCCGTCGTAGTTGCGGTACACGCCCCTGCCGGACCAGGCGATGATCGTCGCGTCGGCCTCGAGCATCCGGGCCGTCAGGGCGCTGTAGGCGAGGTAGTTGTTCTCCGTCGCGCTCGTGAACGGGCAGGTCTCGTTGAGGCCGTCGATGCCGTAGCCGGCGGAGATCGAGTCGCCGATCACCTCGATCCGGCGCTCGGGCGCCGGCGGGGCCGGCAGGAGCTGCTCGCCCTGCTCCGGAATGAACTCGAGGAACTGCGTCACCCCGACGAGCGTCTCCGTCCGCCGGTGGAGCAGGAGGTCGTGCTCGCCGTCGGCCAGGCCCTCGGCGACGACGTAGAGGTCTTCCTGGCTGTGCACCGCGAGCACGCCCTCGGGCTTGCCGTCGATCACCACCTGGAAGTAGTCGGGCGCATCCTGGGGCGCCGTGTCGTTGAAGCGAGCGCTGATGGACGTCCCCGTGAACCGCGTCGCGATCGCGCTGCCGGGCCAGGAGAAGCGCGGGCCCGCGGGGTCGGTCGTGTCGAAGCGCCCGATGAAGCGGATGGTGTCGCCGGACGACGGGCCGCCGCCCTGGTTGTCGCCGCCGCCCTGGTTGTCGTTGCCGCCCTGGTTGTCGTTGCCGCCCTGGTTGTCGCTACCGCCGGTGCCCGAGCCGCTGCCCGACGAGGTCGATGCCCCTCCGCCGGTGCCGCTGGTCTGGCCGGAGGAGTCGTCCCCGCACGCCCCCACCAGGGCCGACCAGGCGATGCACAACACGCCGGCGAGCTTCGGGAAGGGGAAGGGATGAGAGTAAGCAGATGTCGTCATGCGCGGGAGAATGCTGCAGGCCGGCGCTGTAGACAACAGCTCGTGCAGGATGCGCGGCGATGGCCCGTGGCGGCGGGCGGCTCGGGGGGGATGGAATGAGGAGAGGGGGGAGGAGGCAGAGGGGAGAAGGGTAGGGGAGGCACGGCGGGCTCTGCGCTTCGGAGGCGCGGCGTCTTCATGGGATGTGCCTCTCCGGGGACGGGGACGCGCTGGGGCGTTCGTGACGTTTCAGCGCGGGGGCGAGCGGGTCAGTTCCAGGTCCGGTTCTGGTTCTGCTGGTCGGAGCGATCGTGGCTGTCGCCGAACGAGCGGTCGCGATCGCGGCCCTGCGACGCGTGCACGTCGTCGCGCTCGTGGGTGCGGGTCGAGTATCCCGGCGGGATCTCCTCGCCCATGAAGCGGCCGGAGCTCGGGCGGCGCTCCGGGCGGTTGTAGAGATCGCCGCGACCGGAGCGTTCCTGGCCGCGACCGAAGCCCTCGCGCTCGTCCCCGCGGCCCTGGAAGCCGCGGTCCTCGTCGCGACCGCGCTGGCCGCCGCCGAACCCGCCGCGCTCGTCGCCGCGGCCGAAATGGCGACTCTGGTAGTCGTCGCGGCCGTAGCCGCGGTTCTGGCTCTCGAAGCCGCGGGCCTGCTGACCCTCGAAGCCGCGGCTCTGGTAATCGTCGCGCCCGTAGCCGCGGCCCTGCTGACCCTCGAAGCCGCGGCTCTGGTAATCGTCGCGCCCGTAGCCGCGGTTCTGGCTCTCGTAGCCGCGACCCTGCTGACCCTCGAAGCCGCGGCTCTGGTAATCGTCGCGCCCGTAGCCGCGGCCCTGCTGACCCTCGAAGCCGCGGCCCTGGTACTCCTCGCGGCCGTAGCCGCGGTTCTGGCTCTCGTAGCCGCGGCCCTGCTGACCCTCGAAGCCGCGGCCCTGGTACTCCTCGCGCCCGTAGCCGCGGCCCTGCTGACCCTCGAAGCCGCGGCCCTGGTACTCCTCGCGACCGTAACCGCGGTTCTGGCTCTCGAAGCCGCGGCCCTGGTACTCCTCGCGGCCGTAACCGCGGTTCTGGCTCTCGAAGCCGCGGCCCTGCTGACCCTCGAAGCCGCGGCCCTGGTACTCCTCGCGGCCGTAATAGTCGCGGCCGTAGACGTCGCGCCCTTGGCCCTCGTCGCGCCCGATGTACCCGCGGTTCACGTCGCGGCCGTAATAGCCACGGTTCTCGTCGCGCCCACGTTGCGCCGAGCCGAACCCGCCGCGCTCCTCCTCCGCTCCCCGTCCGCCGAAGTGCTGCTCGTCGCGGCCGCCTCGCTGCCAGGAGGAGCTGTCCCGCCCGTAACCGCGGCGCTCGTCCTCGTCGCGCCCGCCAAAGCGGCCGCGCTCGTGCTGATCCTGGCCGCGCCCGCCGAAGCCGCCACGGTAATCCTGACCCTGCTGGCCGCCCGCCTGCCAGCGGTCGTCGCTCCCGTCGTAGTGGCCGTGCTGCTGCTGGCCGTGCTGCTGCTCATGACCCCACTCGCCCTGCCGGCTGCCACCGCTCTGGTTGGCATAGTTGCCGCGGCTGTACGAGCCCCGTCCGAACGACCCCTGGTCGTCGTCACGATCGCGCTGGCCACGCTGATCCTGGTGTCCCTGGAAGCGGCCCTGCTCTTCCCGATGACGCCCCTCGTCGCGCGTCCCCTCGTCGCGGAAGCCTCGGTATCCGTAGCGATCGTTTGCCATGTCGCTCTCCCATTGGGTGCTGGTTAACAACTCTCGGTGGCCCACCGGCGCGCAGCGCCTGTGAGCAGCGGGCCCACATGCCGAGCAACGCACGTGCCCGCGCGACCAGCCAGACGGCATTCACCACGAACCGAGGCGCGACCACGAGCCACACGCCGACCGATGTCGTGTCAGCACGCCACACTGAGGCAGCCTGTCACAAGGAAGAAAAGGAACCCGTCCAGGATGTGAAACATCCGCGCTGGCGGGATGAAACGAGCGCCGTCCAGGACGAGCGCTTCGCGGGGATGACAGCTGAGCTCGGGCTCCTGGCAGCGCGCGGCGCGCCTGTCGAGCTCAGCGGTCGTTCCTCAGTAACGCGTCTCGCACGTATGCCGGTCGGCGAACGCCTTCACGGCGTCCCGCGCGGGCGCCCACGGGAAGTTCCCGTCGGTGTACGACCAGGAGAGCGCGCCTGCATACCCGACGTTGTAGAGGTCGCTCACGAACTTGTCGTACTGGACGTCTATCCCGTCCAGGTTGATGGGGAACTCGCCCATGACGACGGGTTTGTCCGTGAGGTTGAGCTCGGCGAGCGGCGTGTTGTAGGGTCGCCACTCGTTGACCCATCCGTACATGTGGACCTGGTAGAAGTCGACGTCCGCGCGGGTCCACGCCTGGCCCCACTTGATCGCAGCGCTGCCGACGCTCACGGGCGCGCCCGTCTCCTCCCGCAGCACGGCGGCCGACTCCTTGGCGAGCGCCTCCATCTGCGCGTGTGTGACGAGGTCGAACTTGCTCGCGTCTCCCTCGAACGGGGGATCCCCGCCGTAGAGGCTCGGCCCGGTCATCGCCCACTCGGGCTCGTTGATGACGTCCCACGCCACCATGCGGTGCCGGTGCGGGCTCGACGCGACCGTCCGCGCGACCTGCCGGACGACGTTCTCGATGAGCCGGGCGCGCCGCGACGTGTCCGCGACGATGGGCCCGAGGCTCACGACGGACAGGCCGTTCGGCGGGTTGTGCGAGGTCTTGTAGAAGCCGTCGAAGGAGAAGAGCGTGAACATCAGGTTGACCTCGGCCTGATCCGCGAGCTCGAGCGCCGCGAGGATGTCCTGGGTCGAGGTGCCGCCGAGCCCGGTCGGGTTGCCCTGCCCGTCCATCACGAGCGCCTCGCCGTAGATGCGCGGGTAGATCCACCAGCGGACGACATCGACGCCGTGCGCACGCATGTCGCGCAGGTCGGCGAGCACGCGGTCCCGCTTGCCCGAGACGCCGGCCTGGTCCCACTGGCGCTGCCCGCTGAAGTCGGCGCCGAAATCGCGCCAGGCGTAGTTCAGGCCGTACATGAAGCGCTTGCGGCAGTCGATCTCGACCCCGGCCGCGAACGGACACGAATCCACCTCGGCGCAGGTGCTGCCCGGATCCGGCCCGCCGCCGGTGGTCGCGGGATCGCCGCTGCCGCTCGACACGGGGCCGCCGCTGCCCGTCCCTCCGGGGTCAGGTCCGCCGGTGCCGGTGGTGGCGGAGCCGCCGCTGCCGCTCCCGGCAGGAGCGCCGCTGCCGCTCGACGCCGGGCCGCCGCCCTCGCCGTCGTCGACGCCGTCGAGCGTGCCGCCACATCCAATTCCAACCAGGGACAGCTGGAGAGCCCCGAGGAGAAGCCAAGTTTTCATGGCGTGGAGTATCGCCAAGAAACGTTCGATTGACCAGCCGAAATCTTAAGCGGTTCAGTGACTCGCTGCGTAAGCTCGGTGCGCAACGCCTCGGTCTGGCGGCGAGCCCTTGGCTCAGCGGCTGTAATGAAATGATCCGCTCTCGTTACAAGCACGCTCGGGGGCGCGACCCCGCGGCGGCGCGGCTCAGCGGGACGGCCCGCGCGGCCTCGGGTGAATGCCCATGTAGGCCGCAGCACTCCTTGCGGACGGGTCGTCGGGATACCGTTCGACGAGGTCCTCCGCGAAGCTGCGGGCCTCGCCGATGCGATCCATGCGCACGAGCGCCCGCACGCGGAGCAGGCCCCGTTCGGCGGCGCGCGGGCTGTCGGCGCCGAAGTCGCGCGAGGCCGCGTCGTCGAGCCGGAGCACCTCCTCTGCATTCTGGGATAACGCGGCGCGCATCCGCTCGAGGACGAGGGACTCCGGATCCGTGTCAGGAGAAACCTCTGCTTGCAATGCAGCGGCCTCCGCAGGGGCGGAGGCCGCCGGAGGCGGCTGTGCGGGAGATGACCTTTCGGGCTGGTCGGGCGCAGGGCTCACGCTGGACTCCGCCGTTGCAGGCCGGGCAGGGGGAGGCTCGGGGCGGTCGCTGCCGCCCAGGAGAAGGAAGGCCGCCCCGGCGACGGCGAGCACGGGCAGGGCGATGAGCAGCGCAGTGCGGGGGCCGGACGATCGAGGGGCGCTCACGGCGGGCAACGTAGCGCGCGCGAGGGCGCGGCGGTAGCGCGCCTGGGACGGCGCGGGGGCGGCGCCGGGAGGGAGGTGCTCCGGGAGGTATGGGAGCCCAACCGCCGCTGGGATTCAGGGGATTCTGGTGCAGCGGAGAGGCGCTCACGCACGAGGCCGTGGTGATGGAGGCGGCCCGGGGAGGTCCAGGACATCGATATGCATGCGCCCGAGGCCATGGCTCGTGCTCTTTCCGATGAACGTGAGCGCTGCGGCCTCGAGGAGAGGGCGGAAGACGCCTATCGGGCCGTCGAAGAGCAGCGACCCGAGGAGCCCTGTCATGGGGTGACGGGCTTCCCGCTCCCAGGAATGGCGCTCCCACCGGACGACGCGGAGGTCCGCGGCGGCGGTCTGCACCGACGCGGCGAGCTGATCGAGCTCCGGGAAGCGCGCCTCGTCCTCCGGGAGGAGCTCGCCGTAAAGGGACGAGAGCGTGGTCAGCCGGCGATAGACATGACGGAACAGCGACGAGAAGTCGAGGTCGGCCGCGGTGTGGAGTCGGCCCTTGTGCGTGAGCCACGCAGGCGTCTCGAAGGTGACCCGCAGCTGGCCCTGCCGGGGCTCGCCGAGGGCGATCTCGAGGATGCGATCGCGCTCGCGACGCCGGCGGAGGTACTCGATCTCCATCCGGTCCTCGGCAGAGCCGAGCCGGAGGGTCGGGATGTCCATGAGGGCGGCGAGCAGCCGCTGCAGGTCGCCGTCGCCGAGCGTGCCGAGCACACGAACGCCGAGGACGAGGGGATCCGCGTGCGTCTCGCCGGGGCGCGGAATGAGGGGGAGCAAGGGCGGAGGCGCCTCGGTGGCGCCGCGCAGCAGCCGGTGGGGGAGCGGCTCCGGGAGGGGAGGATCGAAGAGGCGCGAGTAGGTGCAGAGACCCGGGCGGAGACACGCGGCGCGGCAGGGTTCGTCGGAGATGGCGCAGCCGGTCTGTCGGAGGGCGCGGCCGAGGAGGCCGCGCAGGAGGCTCCCGCTGTGGTGGGGGAGGCGGAAGTCGCCGGTGGGGCGGTAGGCGGCCTCGAGCTCGGTCACGGGGAGCCTCATGGCGCGAGGGTGGCCCATCGGGGGACGCGCGGGAAGAGGGCGGAGGAGCGGCGCCTCGCCGGCTGACGGGGCTCCTGCCGAGCACGGCCTGGGCGGCGAGCTGCCACGGGCCGGGCAGCACCGCGGGGACGGGCCGATACCAGGCCGCGCTCACCAGATCGCCCGCGTGGCAGCGCCGGTCGCGGAAGTCGCGAGAACGCGCGAAGAGGTCGCGCACCGCCAGCGCGATCTCCGGAGGGACCTCCTCGGAACGGAGCAGGTTCCTCATCCCGGTCCACTCAGGCGATCTGGCGACATCGAACAGCGCCTGGGGCGAGAGGCCGGTGATCGCGTCCAGGTCGAGCCCGAGCCGCTGCATTCGCGCCTGGATGAAGGCGGGCGCCGCGCCGCGGTCGTAGGGCGGCTGGGCATTTAGAGGTGCCTCCCGAACAAGACATGCCTGCTCAAAGGGCATTGAAACCCCTCTGTGGTGCCGCAAGTGGCCGTGCAGGCCTCCCAGATCCCCGAACAAGACATGCCCGCTCAAAGGGCATTGAAACAGGTTGTCGATCACCCTGATGGTGTGCGACTCGGGGTTGCCCGAACAAGACATGCCTGCTCAAAGGGCATTGAAACAGGTCAAATGGTGCTGGTGCTACAGGATGTTGAACAGGGTTTCGAACAAGACATGCCTACTCAAAGGGCATTGAGGCCTTCACGACCCCATCCTCGCAGCGGCACGGCTCACATGTCCTGGCGGTGCAGGGTCGTATTCCGGACCCCGAATATGACATGCCTGCTCAAAGGGCATTGAGCAGCCTAGTCATCGTGAGGCATTGCGCGTTCCGTCCCCGGGCAGCAGGGCATGCCCGCTCAGCGGGCATCGGAGACCACGAGGCATGCAACGGCCTCCCGCGGCGGCACCTCCGGACGACGAAGCTCGGTACGGGCATTCCGGTCAGGAGCGGGAAATTGTCGTCGTTTGGTCTGCGCCGAGCCGATTATTGAATCCTGGCGCGGGCGCGATGTGCGTTGAGCGCGAGGCGCACTTCGCCTACGATGCTCATGAACCACGAAGAGCTCAGAGAAACCTGGCGCCGCGCACTCGTGGAATCGCGCCTGTCCGTCCTCGGCTTCGAAGACGTGACCGTCGACCTCCGATCCATGGACCGGCGCTTCAAGGTCCATGTCGAACCGCTCGGCGGTCAACGGACCAAGCCGTTCTTCGTCGCCGCGACCGTCTCCTGGTGCTGGACCGCGCTGCAGACGATGCGAGGTCAATTCTGTGAGGAGGATGTGCTCGCCACGCTCCTCGGTCGCAACGGGAGGGACATGGACACCGACCGCCCGTCGCTTCGGGTCGACGTGACGCTCGGCGCTCATGTGCGCCGGGACAAGCTGCTGCCGATGCCCTCTAGAACACCGATCACGTTGATCGAGCGAGAGATAAACCGCCAAGGACGCCAAGGCGCCAAGGACGCCAAGATATTATATTCTTCTTGGCGTTCTTGGCGGTTCGAACTTCTGCTCGTTTCAGGCTGGTTCAACCCGTTTGTGCTTCTAGGGAGGCATGGTCCCGGTGGGCGCGGGAGGCACTCGGGCGCCTCGAGCGGGTCGAGCGCCTCCTACCCGACGACGTGGCGGTGGACGAGGGCGACGGGAGCGTCGCGATCCTCGCCTGGCAAGACGACCCGAGCGTGCGCCTCGTGTGCGGCCCCGCGGGCGAGCTGCGGCTGCACGCCATCGAGCTCTCCGCGTGGCAGGCGATCGACCTCCCACGGCGCTGGGACGATCCCGATCGCGAGCGGGACGAGCCCCCGTACGCCCAGCTCGCGGCGCTCCTGGCGAGGGTGCGCTCCTCGCTCTTCGCGTGGATGGAGGTGCTCGACCACCTGCGGGCGACATGAGCCGGCGGCCCCCCATCCGCTCGACGAGGGCGACCGAGCAATCTCTCGGCACCACGCTCCGGCGCTCTCGGCACCAGATGCCGGCGCTCAGTGAGGAACGCCGAAGGTTCCCAAACGGGGAGCCGCCATCCGCAACTGCACAGGCCGCCGAGGAGGTGTGTCGCCAGCGCCTCGCTGCGCTCCGGCGCCGGAGACGCTTCGGCGGGATCGGCGCGCGCAGACGAACAACTCCGCCTCGCTTGCGTCATATCACGTGACCGCGCTCGGCGACTGGTATGCGCGGTCGATGGGGGACGGGGGCCGCTACGGAACGACGACCTGCCGGAATGCTCGTACCGACCTTCGTCGTCCGGAGGTTCCGCCGCGGGAGGCCGTTGCATGCCTCGTGGTCAATGCGGGACGACGCAGCGGTTTACCGGTCCTGTTCCGGCTCCATCCACAGCGCCGCGGTGTATGCACTGCCTACACCGTGACCGCCTTGCCGGCGTCACCGCCACACGCCCGGAGCTGCGTCCGCAACCCCTTGATGCGGACGGCGAGATCCCAGCTGGCGGCGTCCTTGACGGGTCGCGCGGCTGCCTGAGCAAGGAGCGCGAGGGAGCGGGTGATCGCTTCGCGATCCTCGCTTCCGTACGGGGCCCAGAGCTCGGCCAGCGTGACGTAGGCTCCTGCGCTCGTGGGGTGCGCCTCGATCTGCTCGCGCAGGATGCGCTCCGCCTCGATTCGCTCCCCCGTCACGTACAGCACCTCGGCACGATCGCAGACGAGAGGCAGTCTCCACGAATCCTGTTCCGCGGAGAACTGGGTGAGGATCTCTCCTTGCACCTCCGCCGCACGACGCCCGAGCGCCGCGTCCTGCGGCGCCGCGTACGTGGCCGCCATCGAGAAGTCGGACGCCCAGTTGAAGAGCACGCTGTCGTCGACCCCGAGGAGCTCGCCGGCGGCGCCCGTGGTCCGCAGCTCGGGCGTGAGCAGCGGCCGGAGACACCTCCAGAAGCGGATCCAGTGCTCCGTCGCCGCGATGTCGTCCTGACGTTCCGCGTGATCCTCACCGACCAGCAGCAGCTCGTGCAACCCCTCCTGCGACGGCGACTCGGGGCGCCAGCGCTTCCAGAGCTCGCACGCGGCAAGGGCGACGAAGTCGCGCGCATGCACGTCGGCGTGAGCCGGAGCGAACGGGAGCCATGTCTCTCGAGCCCACCGCACGGCGGAGCCGAACCACGGCGTCTCCGCGATGAACCTGTCGTGGTCCACCCGGATACCGAGCTGCTCGAGCCGAGTCACGAGCGCGGAGGTCTCCAGCGCACACACCCTCTCGCGCGTCCAGACCGCAGCGTACAGCGGATGCGATGCCCCATGCGCGCGCGCGAAGGCGTCTGCCATGCGCGCCGCCTCGTAGAACGGGACCTGAGCGAGCGCCGCGAGGCCCTCGATGCCCTGGATCTCTGGATGCCACCGTAGGGGAGGGGCAGACGCGGGGACCGCCTGGCGCGTGCTCACCCCGAGTGGCTTGTGGGGTGGCCTCTTCTTCCGCTTCTGCTCCTTCTCATGCTTTCTCTTCGCACGCCGCGCCGCGGCCACGTGACTCTTGCTCATCTCGTCATCGCTCCCGCCGCCATCCAAGGCCATGAGGGTGGACGCGTCAAGCGGTTCGTGATGCTCAAGCGGCACCGGATCGGACAAGGTCATGCATTCCGGAATCGTCGACGAATTTGCCATTCCGTGACGGCCGGAATGCATTTCAGGACGCTCGTCCGATGGGGCGCTCCGCAGGCCTGTTGGAGCGTGGATCGTGGGACGAACACGAGCTTGCCTCCATCCGCCATCGAGGTGGAGAGATCGAGCCCTGCGCGCAATGTCTTCATTGCATTCCTTTCTCGTGTTGGAAATTCTCGCCGCGACACCCTGTCGCCCGCTTTCTTCATGTGGCGCACCCGCGATTGGCGTTTGCCCTTGAGTCCGAGGCGCGCGGCGGACACGCCGCCGCACGGTCCCCGGAACGGCGGGCGACGTCTGCGCGCCGCCAGACGGCATCCGGCCTTCGGCCGAGGTCGCGCGCGTCGCCGGCGGCGAGGGCGAGAGGCGCGGTGGGGGCGCAGCCGCGCCCGCCGGGCTGCCCCGGGACAGGCCATCGTGCCCGGCGGCACGTTGACCCGTCATCCCTTCCACGTTATGACCGCCACCCCATCGCCGTCACGGGTACGTGGAACCAGGACACGACACGAGGCCTCCCGCCGACCCCAGCCGCGTCATCGCCTCCCTCGCGCGCGACCGGGTGAACCTCGACCTGAAGACGGTCGACCTCTGCTTCCTCGCGGGGCTCTACCTGCGCGCGGACAAGGCGGCCCTGGCGTCATTCGAAGAGGACGCCCTCGTCGACCTGTTCGAGCAGGTCTGCGACGTCGTCGATCCCGGCGCCGAGAACCCGCGCAAGCGCGCGACGCACGCGATCCAGCGGCTCCGCGAGCAGCGGATGCTCGCGCGCGTCGACGGCGCCGGCCTCGTGCGCGCGGGCGAATACGCGCTCACCAGGCTCGCGGCGGCGGTCGTCGAGTACTTCCTCGCCGACGAGGCGCTCACGCGCGAGAGCCTGACCCTGCTCACCGGCACCCTCCGCGCGCAGCTCGCCGAGATCCTCGCCGCCGCGAGGAAGGCCGAGGGCGACGGCGCGTGGCGCGCCACGGTCGCGGGGCCGCTCCGCGTCACCGTCGCCGACCTCGTCTCGGGCATCGAGCGCAGGCAGCGCGGCCTCGACGCCCAGCAGGAAGAGGTGCAGGCCGAGATCGCGACCCTGCTGTCGGCCGACTGGTTCAGCGCCGTCGACCGCTGCCAAAGCCTGCTCGACACGACGACCAGCACGCTCCGAGAGCTGAACGAGATCCTGCTCAGGGACACGAACCACTTCGTCGCCCTCTTGCAGGAGATCCAGACGCTCGCGATCTCCGCCTCGAACGCCGACGCCGAGGCGACGGTGCAGCGCGTCATCGAGCACGTCGATCGGATCGCGGCGTGGGGAGCCGCGCGGCAGCGGGCGTGGTCCGAGTACTACCAGTATGTGCACCGCTACCTGCGGGACGTCGTGCGGCTCGACCCCGAGCGCGCGCTGAGCCAGCGCCTGCGCGACCAGCTCGCCGCGTGGCCCTCGCGCCCGTTCCATCTCGTGACGGCGCGCGCGCCCTCGATCCGGCTCCTCCGCCCGCTCGAGGCCCGCGTCGAGCGCCCGCCCGTGGAGCGACCCCGCGCCGATCGCGAGGCGGCCCCCGCGTGGGTCGAGCCCGAGCGCCTCGTCGCGGACATCGAGGCGCTCGTCGAGCGGGCCCTGGACGAGGGCGCGGCGACGCTCGCCGCGGTGTCGGCGCGCGTCCTCCCCGGCCTCCCGGAGCCCGTGCGCTACGCGGCGGCGGGGCGCATCGCCGACGCGGTCGCCCGCCGCGCGCGGGTGCGGAGCGAGCGCGAGCGGCCCTGGGCGCACGTCCTCGAGCGGATCGAGATCGAGGACTGGGCCGTCGAGGGGAGGGGCGCGCCGTGAGAGACTCGACCTTCCTCACGCTGGAAGCGGCGATCGCGGACGAGCACTTCCCCGAGGTCGACCTGATGCTGCGCCGCGGGCGGCACATCGGCCGCGACGACGGCACCGCCTACGACTACCTCGCCGACGCGCAGGCGCTCCTCGAGGGGTTCTACCGGCGGTTCGGCTGCGAGCTCGTCCAGCAGAGCGACGGGTACTTCTACCTCCTCCCCTCGGGCGATCGGCTCGGGCGGAGGCAGCTCTCGTCGGGGGAGATGCTCGTCGGCCAGACGCTCGCGCTCCTCTACCTCGACCCGGCGACGCTCCAGCACGGCGGGCTCGTCGCGCGCGAGGCGCTCCTCGGGCGCCTCTCGGGCCTGGTCGGCGCGGAGATCCTCGTCCGCACGCTGAGCCCGCGCAAGCGCAAGTACGACGAGCGCGTCGCCGCGGAGACGGTGCGCGCGCAGGTCGGGGAGGCGCTGCGCCGGCTCGCGGACCTCGGCTTCGTGGACGTCCTCGACGAGGCGCGCCTCCGCCTGCGCCCGGCCTTGATGCGCTTCGCCGAGCCCGTGCGCGGCCTCGGCGACCGAGGCGCGGCGCTGGAGCGGCTCGTCGCGCGGGGCGAGGTGCTCCTCGGCGACGCGAGCGGCGGCGACGAGCCGGGCGCCGAGGAGGACGCCGCCCCGGACGAGGAGCCCGCCCGATGAGCCGCACCCGCGCGGCGGCGCTCGCCCTCGTCAACTGGAAGGGGGTCTTCTACGAGCGGTACCTCCTCGACCGCCACGTCACGGCGCTCGAGGGCGCGAACGGCGCCGGCAAGACGACGGTGATGATCGCCGCGTACGTGGTCCTCCTGCCGGACATGTCGCGCCTGCGCTTCACGAACCTCGGCGAGACGGGCGCCACCGGCGGCGACAAGGGCATCTGGGGGCGGCTCGGGGAGCCCGGCCGCCCCTCGTACGCCGCGCTCGACGTCGTCCTCCCGTCGGGGCGCCGGCTCGTCGCCGGCGTCCACCTGGAGCGCAAGGGCGAGCCGTCCGTCGAGCCGACACCCTTCGTCGTGTCGGGGCTCGGCGAGGACGTGCGCCTCCAGGACCTCCTGCTCGTGAGCCAGGGCGACAGCGAGGTGGTGCCCGAGCTGCCCGAGCTCCGCGAGAGCGCGGCGCGCCTCGGCGGGCGGCTGCAGTCGTTCGTGTCGGCCCGCGACTACTTCGCCGCGCTCTTCGATCAGGGCGTGACGCCGCTGCGCCTCGGCACCGACGAGGAGCGCAACAAGCTGAACGAGATGCTCCGGACGAGCATGACGGGCGGCATCTCGCGGGCGCTGACCTCCGAGCTGCGCGCCTTCCTGCTCAAGGAAGAGGGCGGCCTCGCCGACACGCTCCAGCGCATGCGCGCCAACCTCGACGCCTGCCGGCGCACGCGGACCGAGGTGCAGGAGTCGCGGCGGCTCGAACAGGAGATCGGCCGCGTGTTCGAGGCGGGCCAGACGATGTTCGCGGCGGCGTTCCTCGCGACCCGCGAGCGCGCGGACGAGCTGTCGCGCCGCGTGGTCGACGCGGAGGCGGCGCGCGCCGCGGCCGCCGGCGCGCTGGACGCCGCGCGGGACGCGCTCGAGGAGACCGTCGCCGAGCTCGACGCGCTGGAGCGCCGGCGCGGCGAGCTCGGCCAGGTGCTCGAGTCTGCGCGCGCGTGGCACGCGCGGGTGCGGCAGGCGCTCGCGGCGGCGGGCGCGCTCGAGCGGTACGCCGCCGCCCTCGGCGGCGCCGAGGAGGCGGCCAGGGCCGCGGCGCAGGCGCGCGCCGAGGCCGACGAGGAGCGGGAGCGACGGCGCGAGGAGCTCCGTCGCGCACAGGAGAGCTACAAGCGGGCGGCGGGCGGGCTCGCGGACGCGCAGCGGGGCATCGAGGAGCTGCACCGCCGCGCCGGCGCCTACCACCAAGCCGTCCGGCGGCTGCGCGAGGCCGAGGCGTGCCTCGGCGCGGCGCCGCTCGCCCCGGAGGGCTTCGGCGGCCGCCTCGCGGCGGCCCGCGCCGAGCTCGACGCCGCGGACCGGGAGCGCCGCGACGCGACGACCCGCCTCGCAGACGCGGACGACCACCGGAGGCGCCACGCGGAGGTGATGGAGGCGCTGCGCGCGCTCGCCGGCGGCGAGGTCGACGCGTCGCGCGCGCACGGCGCCGCCGTCGAGGCCCTCCGGCACCTCCGGGAGCTCGCCGCGCTCGCCGGGCGCCTCCCCGCCATCGAAGGAGAGCTCGGGGAGGCCCGCCGGCTCGAGGCGAGGCAGGCGCGCGCTCGCGGTCAGGCGAAGCAGCTCGGCGTACCGCTCACCGGCGAGCCGGCCGTGGCGCTCGTCGGGCGGCTCCTTGGCGAGGTCGAGGCGGAGCGCGCGGACCACGAAGAGCAGGAGCGGGCGGCGAGGTCGGCGGCCGCTGCGACGGAGGCCCTCCTGAAGGACCTCGAGGCCCGGCGCCGCGAGCTCACGGCGCGGGAGCCCGAGTGGCGCGAGCACGACGCGCGGGCCGCTCGGCTGGGAGCGCACCTCGGCGTCGCGGTGGCCGACCGCGCGGCCCTCGACGCCGCGCGCTCCGCGCTCGCGGAGCAGCTCGCGACGGCGCGGAGGTCCGAGGAGCTGGCCCGGGAGGCGCAGGAGCGGCTGCTGCGGGAGGCGCGGGAGCTCCTTTCGGCCGGTGGTCCGTTCGCCCCCGAGCTGCTCGAGCTCAAGGACCGGCTCGGCGCGGAGCTCGTCGCGCTCGGCTTCGAGGACGTCGCGCTCGCAGAGGCCGCGGAGCTCGAGGCGCGCCTCGGAGACCTCGCGCAGGCGCTGGTCGTGGACGATCCGGAGGGCGCCGCCCGCGCGATCGCGGGGCGCCCGGATGCGCTCGCCGACGTGCTGCTCGTCGCGCGCGAGGCGGACCTCGAGGGGCTGGCCTCCGCGAGGAGCGCGGTGGAGGTCGGCGAGCGGGACGTCGCGGTCGACGAGGGGATCGCGCTGCGGGTGTCGCGCGTCCCGTCGCGCCCGCGCCTCGGCCGGCGCGCGCGGGAGGAGCGCGCCGCAGACCTGCGCCGCCAGGCCGAGGCGGAGGCGCGCGCGCTCGACGAGGCGAGCGCGCGACGGCGGGAGATCGAGCGCCTCGTCGCGGACGGCGAGGCCCTCCTCGCCGGGCACGCCGTGTGGCTCGCGGGGGATCCGGCGCCGGCGCTCGCGGCCGCGAGGCGCGCGATCGGGGAGGCCGGAGCTCAGCTCGAGCGCCACCGCGCCGCGGCCGCGCGCCACGCCGAGGCGGCGCGGGCGCTCCGGCCGCACGTCGACGGGCTGCGCGCGCTCCTCGGCGAGGCGATGCTGCTCGATCCGCCCGACCACGGCGAGCGCGCCCGCGCGCTCGAGGCGGAGCGGGCGGCGGCGCTGTCGGCGAAGGTGCGCGTGGCCGCGCAGGGGCGGCATGCGGAGCTCGTCGACCGGCAGCTCGCGACGCTGCGCCAGCCGCCGCTGTCCGACGACGAGGTCGCGCGCCTGCGCGAGCGCGCCCTCGAGCTCAAGGCGCGGAGGGAGCGCCTCGACGCCGGGATCGACGCGCTCGCCTACGTGCGCGCGAACGTCGAGGCGCTCGGCTGGGACGAGGCGCCGCGGAGGCTCGCCGACGGCCAGGCGCTCGTCCCGGCGCTCGAGGAGCAGCTGCGCGAAGCCGACGAACAGCTCCGCGCGGCCGAGGCGGCCGCGCGCGGCGCGGACGAGCGGTTCGACGAGGCCACGGCGCGATTCCAGGACGCCGACGGAAGGCGGCGCGTCGCCGTGCAGGAGCACGCGGCGGCCGCCGAGCGCTTCGAGGAGCTCGGCGTGCCGGCGCCGCGCGAGGAGGCCGCCGCGGCGGCGGCCGGGGAGGTCTCACGGCTCGAGGGGGAGCTCCGCACCCACGACCGGCGGCGCGACGATCTGCTGACGGCGCGCGGCGGCCAGGAGGGCGCCCTCCGCGAGGCGGAAGGGCGGGTGAAGGACGCGGACGAGAAGCTCGCCAGCGAGCGCCGCGAGGCCGAGCCGGCGGTGAAGCGGTGGGACGACCTCCGGGAGCGCGCGGCGCGCCACGGGCTCCTCGGCGGCCTGCTCGCCGGAGCGCCGGGCGAGCTGGGGGACGTGCGCGGCCATGTGAACCTCGTGCAGGAGGCGAGGACGCGGCGCGAGCTCCTCCTCGATCGGCTGCGCGCCGCGCAGGGCGGCGCCGCGCTGCTCGCCGAGCTCCAGGTGCTGCGCGACACCTCGGACGCCGCGTTCGCCGACGCCTACCTCGAGCTCTGGCTCACCGTGCGCGACTGGCTGCGCCGGCGGCTGCCGGCCCAGGTGGCCGAGGTCGACGATCCGCGCGACGCCCTGCTCCGCCTGCGCGACCAGCTCTCCAGCCTCGAGGAGCGCCTCGCCCGCCAGGAGAGCGACCTGCGCGGCGCGAGCGAGGACGTGGCCCGCGGCATCGACGTCCAGATCCGCAAGGCGCGCGGACAGGTCACGCGCCTCAACAAGAACCTCGAGGGCGTGAGCTTCGGCAGCATCCAGGGGATCCGCGTTCGCCTGAACCCGGTGGAGAGGATGGAGCAGGTCCTGCGCGCGCTGCGCGAGGGCGCGGCGCAGGGGCTCCTGTTCCAGGCGGAGATGCCGATCGAGGAGGCCCTCGACGAGATCTTCCGCCGTTACGGCGGCGGGCGGACGGGCGGCCAGCGCCTGCTCGACTACCGCGAGTACGTCCACCTCCAGGTCGAGATCCGCCGCAAGGCCGGCGCCGACTGGGAGGTCGCGAACCCGACGCGGCTGTCGACCGGCGAGGCCATCGGCGTCGGGGCGGCGCTGATGATGGTCGTCCTGACCGAGTGGGAGCGCGACGCGACCCTGCTGAGGGGGAAGAAGTCCCACGGATCGCTCCGCTTCCTGTTCCTCGACGAGGCGAACCGGCTCTCGCACGACAACCTGGGCGTGCTCTTCGACCTCTGCCAGACGCTCGACCTGCAGCTCCTGATCGCCGCGCCCGAGGTCGCTCGCGCGGAGGGCAACACCACGTACCGCCTCGTTCGTCGCACCACACCGGACGGGCGTGAGGAGGTGCTGGTGAGCGGCCGGCGCACGCGGGCCGAGGCGTGATGTGGCAAATGGCGGAGGAGCGGCTCGCGCTCCTCGAGCTGCTCGTGCGCGGCGCGCTCAGGCGCCGCCGCGCGCAGGCCGCGGCGTGGGACGCCCTCGCCGAGCTGCCCTGGACGAGGCGGACCGGACGGCGGGACGAGCTCGGCCTCGTCGAGGGCCGGCGCGGCGAGCTCGCGGCGCTCCTCGATCGGATCTGGCCGGCGTGGGGCGCAGGGCTCGCGGAGCTGACCGCGCGCGGCCTCCCGCCCACGCCCGACGGCTGGGCCGCGCTCGAGGACGCGCGGCGCGCCGAAGGGCTGCCGGCGCTCCCGGACCGGCTCAACCGGCGGACGGCCGCGGCGCTGGCCGCCCCTCATGCGAAGGCGGCGCTCACCGGGCGGCGGCTCGCCGCCCTCGGCGACGTCGAGGCCATGCACGACGGCTCGGTGAGGCTCCGGCCGCCGGAGGGCCTCGTGGCCCGAACGCCGCGCGGCGCGGTCGACCTCACGGCCGTCGCGGCCGTGCTGGGCGAGGTGTCGCTGCCCGAGCGTGCGTTGAAGGGGGGGCTCGCACTCGAAGGGGCCGTCCGCGCGGCGCTCCTCGTCGAGAACCTCGGGGCGTTCTGCGATCTCACGGCGATCGAAGGCTGGCTCTTCGCCCACGTTCCGGGGTGGGACACGGCGACCGTCACCCGGCTGCTCGAGCGCCTGACGCACGCTGCCGTGGTGCATTTCGGCGACCTCGATCCCAACGGCGTCCGCATCTTCCAGCACCTCCGCGGCGTGCGCCCCGATCTCCGCTGGTTCGTGCCGCCGTTCTGGGAAGAGCTCGTCGAGGCGAAGGGCCGCCGCGGCGCGTGGCCGGCCGACCTCGAGCTGCGCGACACCCCCGATCTCGTGCGGCGGCTCGCGGCGCGCGGCCTGTGGCTGGAGCAGGAGCCGATCGCCGTCGACCCGCGAACGACGGCTGCGCTGGAGGCGATGGTGTGATCGGAGATGAACGCAGGGGCGAGCGGTTGACGGTGCTGATGGTCTACGTGACGTTAGCGCGCCTGCCAAGCCCCATGGCCGTGGTGGCGATCCGAGCCGAACCGCCCCTGCCCGCCCGACAAATCCCCCGCTCGCGTGCCTCAGTGCCTCACCCGAGCCCTCCCGGCGCGCCTATCCCCGCAGCACCGTCACCCGCCGCCCCGACGGCGTCGTCGCCCCCTCGAACCGTGTCCGTTCCTCGATCGGCGCCGCCGCGCTCCTGCAATCGAAGATCGCGAGCACCCCCTCGTCGAGCCCGAGCCGGCGCAGGTACTCGTCCAGCTGGCCGAGCCCCTGGTGCAGCGGATCTCCCTTCTTGTCGCGGTCGCGCCAGACCTTGATCTCCAGCGCCACGCGCTGCTCCGCGCGCCGACCCGCCGCGTCGACATGGGGCCACCGCACGAGCACGTCGATCCTCTTGCGCCCCACGCCGACCTCGCGCTCGAGGACGCCGCCCCCGTTCACCACCCGGTGCAAGAACGCCATCAAGACGAGCTGCGGCGCCGCTTCCTGGTAATCGATCCTCTCGACGACGATCTCGCCGTGCTGCCGCCAGGACTCGGCGAAGCCGCGGAGCAGCCGGTCCACGTCGAGGCGCCCGTCCGGCGTCCTGTAGCGCTGCGGCTCGGCGTCGATCGCCGCCTCGGCCGAGCTCGCGAGCACGCGGAGGATGATCTCGCGGTAGATGGGGTTGGCGATCCGCACCGGCAGCCCCGGAGCGACCAGCCCGAGATCGACCGCATGCTCGAAGTCCGCGTCGAAGGTCTTGCCGCCCGTCAGCTCCCCGGCGAGCACCGGCTCGAGCACGCGCCGCACGCGCCCTTCCTCGAGCCGCGCAAGCAGCGAGTCGAGGTGTGTCGCCCGCGCCAGGATGACGCGCTCCTTCGCGGCGTCGATGTGGGCGGCCGAGATGGGCAGCTCCGCAGGGACCGCGATCTTCTCCACGACCTCCCGCGCCAGCGCGTTCGTCAGCCACGGCTGCCCCTGGGCGAGCTCGAAGGCCCGCACAAGCGCTTCCTCGAGGAAGGGCTGCCCTGTCTCGGCGGTGTGCTGCCCGTACAGATCGCGGACCTCGGCCTCGGTGAAGTCGCCCAGGCGGAGCGACTCCTCCTTGATGTTGAAAGGGCTCGAGCTGCCCATCCGGACCGGGCCGCCGCCGCTCGCGACCTTGTAGTCGCGGACGTCGCGCGACCCGCAGAGCACGACCGACCAGGGATAGGCCACAGGACGATCCGGGAAGCCGGCGCGGAGCTGGCTCAGGACGGAGATGAGGCCATTGCCGAGGAGCGCGTCGATCTCGTCGAACACGAGCGCCAGCGGCCGGGGCAGACCTCTGCCCAGCGCGTGAGCTGGGTCTGGAGGTACCCGGCGGCGGGCACCTCGATCGGCGCCGGGGGACGGAGCTCCGGCGCGAGCTCCAGGCGGGCGGCGCTCTCGACGGCGAGCCATACCCCCTTCACCGCCTGCTCGACGTCCTCGGGGAAAGCGCGCGCGGTCTCGCAGGAGAAGTGCAGCGCCGCATAACGCCCTTCCTCCGTGAGGCGCCGGGCGAGCGCCTTCATCGTGGTGGTCTTCCCCGTCTGCCGCGGGGCGTGGACGACGAAGTAAGCCTGCTTGTCCACGAGCGCGTCGAACCCGGGCAGCCGTCGCCCGGCCGGGACCATGTAATGTCGTTCCGGGCGGCATGGGCCGGCGATGTTGAAGGTCCGCACGGGCTCTATGTACCGCGGGGCGCCCCTGGTGGCGAGCGACCGGAGCGCGGGCGGGCGCCGCCGAGCGATCCGCTGGAGAGCGCGCGGGCGCAGCGCGCGGCGGCCGGCGAGAGAGCAACGTCGCCTACCGGAAGAAGCCGATCCCGAACGACGTGCACGGCTCGCCGTCGACCCTCGTGACCGCCGCGAACTGCTTCTCCGGCGGGTACATGTACCCGAACAGCGTGCACATCTCGTTGTCGCCCAGCCCGAACCTGAGCTCGTGCTCCGAGCTGTTCCGGAACCTGCACGTATACCGGATGGAGTCGCCGGCCTCGAGCGCGATCGCCGGCCGGTACACCTCGATATCGCCCTCCAGGTCGAACGCACCTCCCTCGTAAATCCGGGCCTCGCCGCCGGCCTCGCGGACGACGTCGACGTCGAAGGCGTCCGCGTAGCGGTGCGTGTGGGGCATCAGAGAGACGATGTTCCCGCCGAACGTCGTGCACGTGGCGCCGACGCTCCGGGTGGCGCGCGGCGGGACCAGGAAGTCGTTGATGTTCATGACGAACGGCACGAGCTCCTCGGCGCGCTCCGAGAGCGGCATCGTGAAGAAGTCGTAGGCGACCTCAATCACGGCGTCCTCGGGCGACGTGTTGAGCAGGTGAATGTTCGTCGAGATCTCGCGGGACGTGTCGAGCGTGAAGCCCATCCCGGGCGGGAAGACGAGCGCCTCGCGGCCGACGACCTGGGTGGAGCTCGCGAAGAGCACGTCGGGGATGATCGCCGGCAGGTCGCCGTACGGGTCGTCGGCGCCAGGGTGGCAGTCGGGGTACGGGTTCGGCCCGAGGTCCGGATCGACCGGCCTGGCGATGACGTTGCTGTGGTGCAGCCCGGCCGTCGTGTAGACGCGCGCGGCATAGACGGTCTTGTGTTCGATCGCGGGGAAGGGCCATGAGATGCAGAAGGTCGTCTCCGCTCCAGGCGGCAGGGTGCGCGGCGGCGCGATGATCCTGAATCCGCTGCGGGGCGGATCGGGCAGCGAGAGCCGCGTGAGCGGCGCGCCGAAGGCGACGACGTTGTCCCGGTCGATGCGCTCCTCGGGCTCGTGGCGCGCGGCCGGCGCCACGCACCGGCCGCGAAAGAGCTCCTCGCCGGGCGCGCACGCCGCGGGCGGCGCGGGCTCGCCCCCGGCGCAGCCCGGGAGGAACGGAATCAGGATACACCACCTTGATCGTGCCCTGTCCCTCGGGACGGAGCGGGTGTTCTGAGATCGCATTGAAGAGCATCTGCGGCGGCCGGCGGTCCACCGGAAGCGCTCGACCGTGGATATCCCCGGCCGTCGCGGCGTCGCCCGAGCTGCGCCGCGGCGGCGCCCGCGCGGACGGCCGCGACGCTCCCGGCAATCCAGGCGCGCGAGCCGGGTTCCGTCCAGGCGCCGGCGGCCGCATGCCCGGGCGCCTCCCACGGCGCCGTCTGTCTCCACGACTCCGGCGCCGATGCAACCGACCTCAGCGGCGACGCTGGCCCCCGACCTCTGCGTCGCGGTCGGGGCCATGGCGCCGCCGGCCCACCCCGTCGCCGGTCCTCCCACGGCGTCCTCGGCCCCCGCGCTGCCCGCGCCGGTCCACCCGGCGCGCCCGTGTTTCGTGTCGTCGACCTGGCAACCGGCCAGTCACCGGCGTGCACGCCCACGCGACGCCCCTGTTCGCCCGGGTCGACACCCTGCGCAACAAGGGCGTGACGTGGGTGCTGCGGATCGTCTAGCATCCGCGCTGTTCCGGGGCCGCGCCCCCTACGATCCCCTGCATCGCCCCACGACCACGCCGCGTGGTCCCAGCTCGTGGAGAGGTAGATTGAGCGAGCAAGCAACCGAACCGGCCCTCCCTGTCACCGCTTTCGAGAGGCGCTTCAAGCACCCTCCGGGGCTCGTGATCCTCTTCTTCGCGGAGATGTGGGAGCGCTTCTCGTATTACGGCATGCGCGGCCTGCTCAAGCTGTATATGGCGAACTACCTGTTCGTCACCGCGCGCGAGGTGTACCAGGGCTGCCGCCAGCACTCGCCGCCGTGCGAGCTCGTCCCTGGCAACCCGGGTTCGGTGCTCGGCTGGGAGTTCATCCGGGGCCTCTTGCCGAGCGCGCCTGGCGAGCAGGCGTCGGTGCTCTACGGCCTCTACACGGGTCTTGTCTACCTCACGCCGCTCTTCGGCGGCATCCTGGCGGACCGGGTGTGGGGTCAGCGCAAGACCGTGGTGGTCGGCGGCGTCCTGATGGCCATCGGCCATTTCGTCATGGCGTTCGAGAACTCGTTCTTTCTCGCGCTGCTCCTGCTCATCCTCGGCAACGGCGCCTTCAAGCCGAACATCTCGACGCAGGTCGGGAGCCTGTACCCGAAGGGTGATCCGCGCCGCGACGGCGCCTTCACCATCTTCTACATGGGCATCAACCTGGGCGCCTTCATCTGCAACTTCGTGTGCGGCACGCTGGCCGCCGTCTACGGCTGGCATTACGGCTTCGCGGCCGCCGGCGTCGGGATGTGCCTCGGTGTGATCGTCTACGTGATGGGGCAGAAGTACCTCGCCAAGGACAACCTGATGAAGGCGGCCGAGGGCGCCGGGGAGCAGAAGCACCCGCTCACCGGCGACGAGTGGAAGCGCGTCGGCGCGCTCGTGGCGCTCTGCGCGCTGAACATCGTCTTCTGGGCGGTCTACGAGCAGCAGGGCAACACGATGCAGACCTGGGCCGACGAGAAGACGGTGTGGCCGAACGTCCTCGGCTTCCAGATCCCGTCGACGTGGTTCCAGTCGTTCAACCCTCTCTGCATCATCGTGCTCGCCCCGGTCCTCGACATGCTCTGGCGCTGGCAGGCGCGGCGGGGCACCGAGCCCACGAGCGTCTCGAAGATGGCGCTGGGCTGCACGATCCTCGGCCTGTCGTTCATCGTGATGATCCTCGGCGCGCAGGCGGTCGGCGACGGCAAGGGCAGCCTGTTCTGGCCGCTCTTCTGCACGCTCCTCCTCACGGTCGGCGAGCTCTACCTGTCTCCCATCGGCCTGTCGCTCGTGACCAAGGTCTCGCCGGTCCGGATCGTGTCGATGATGATGGGCATGTGGTTCATCTCGAGCTTCCTCGGCAACACGCTGAGCGGCTACATCGGCATCTTCTACGAGCGCTGGTCGAAGGACATGTTCTTCCTGATGCTCACCGTGCTCGGCGTCGGCGCCGGCGCCGCGATGTTCGCCTTCAACAAGCCGCTCCGCCGCATCATCGGCAGCCACTGACCCGCCGCCCGCCGCGGCCCGCGCCTCCCCGGCCCGGGCCGCCCCCTGGCGCCTCAGGGAGCGCGCGCGCCGCCCGGGTCGACGATCCGCTCGTCGAGGGTCGCGAGCCGCCCCTCGGGCAGCGCGCTCCCGATCGCGGCCACGGCGCGGCGGACGCTCTCCAGCGTGCTGCACGAGGCGACGTCGACGAAGAGCCGCCCCGACTCGGGCCAGGAGTGCAGCGCCACGTGCGACTCGCCCACGACGGCGCACGCGGTGATGCCCTGCGGCGAGAACGGGACGACCACGATATCGAGCAGGGTGAACGGCCCGGCGGCGACGGCCGACTCCAGCGCGCCGCGGAGCGCGGCGGGGCTGTTCAGGAAGTCGAAGGGACAGCCTTCGAAGAAGGCGAGGGCGACGTACAACCGCATCCGTGGGCAGAGCGCGCGGCGACGGCGCCGCGCAGGCGTGCAGGGTAGCCGACGGCGGGCGGGCGCGGGGCGGGAATCAGAGCCCTCACCCCGCGGGCGCTCCGGTCGGCTCCGCAGCTCGGACGGCGTCGGCCAGGGCCTCGGCCTCGATGCAGACGCGGACCTCGTTCAGCACCTCCTGGAGACCGAGCTGACCCTTCTGGAACACCTTCTCCGTGCCCACGCGCAGCCGCGCGCGATCTTCGTCCGTGAGCTCCTTGGCCGTGAGCACGATCAGCGGCATCCGGCGCCAGCGCTCCTGGCCGCGCAGCCGCTCGATCAGCTCGAACCCGTCCATCTCCGGCATCATCAGGTCGACGATGGCCGCGTCGGGGACCTCCGCGCCCGTCGCCAGGAGGTCGAGCGCGACCCGCCCGTTCGGCGCCGGCAACGCGGCGCAGCCCGACCGGCGCAGCATCCCCTCGAGCACCTCCCGGCTCGGCGCGTCGTCCTCGACCACCAGGATGCGCGGGCTGCGCCCGTCCCGGAGCGCGCAGCGCGCGAGCGCGCGCTCCAGGGCCTCGCGCTCCACCGGCTTCGTGATGTAGTCCGCGGCGCCGAGAGAATGCCCGATGCCCCGCTCCTCGACGATCGAGATGACGACCACGGGGATCGACGCGAGCTCCGGCGTCGACTTGAGGACCGAGAGCACCCGCCAGCCATCCATCTCGGGCATCAGGAGATCCAGGGTGATGACATCGGGGAACAGCTTTCCGGCGAGGTGCAACGCCTCCTTCCCGCCCGCCGCGAGCGCCACGTGGTGGCCGAGCGCCTCGATGTGCCTCTGGAGCAGGTCGCGCACCGTCGCGTCGTCATCCACCACGAGGACGAGCCGCTGCACGTCCCCGGGACCCGGAGTCCGCCCCTCGCCGCCGGCGCGACCGTTGCCGTCCGCCGCGCCGTTCCGCGGGGCCGCCTCGCCGTGCCTCGCCACGAGCGGCAGCCGCACGATGAACGTGGAGCCCTCGCCGCTCTGGCTCCTCACCTCGATGGTGCCGCCCATGAGCTCGACGAGCCGCTTCGTGATCATGAGGCCCAGCCCGGTGCCGCCGTACTTGCGCGACGTCGACGAGTCGGCCTGGGCGAAGGGCTGGAACAGCCTCTTCAGCTGCTCCTCCGTCATCCCGATGCCCTCGTCCTCGATCTGGAGGTGCAGGAGCGGCCCGCCGGGCCCGCTGTCGAGCATCACCCGCACCCGCACGGCGCCATCCGCGGTGAACTTCGCCGCGTTGCTGAGGAGGTTGTAGAGGATCTGCCGCATCCTCCTCGGGTCCGCGTGCAGGGTGATCGCCCCGTCGGGCCGGTGGATCGAGAGCGTGTTCCGGTGCTGCGCGACCAGCGGGCGCAAGGTCGACGTGACCTCGTCGAGCAGGACCTGGATATCGAATGACTCGGGGTGGAGCTCCATCCTGCTCGCCTCGATCTTCGACATGTCGAGGACGTCGTTGATCAGGCCGAGGAGGTGGGCGCCGGCTTGATGGATCTTCTTCAGGTCCGACACGAACGCCTGGTTGCCGAGGTCGATCGCGTCCTCCTGGAGCATCTCGCTGTAGCCCAGGATGGCGTTGAGCGGCGTCCGCAGCTCGTGGCTCATGTTGGCGACGAACTGGCTCTTCGCCAGGTTCGCGCGCTCCGCCGTCCTCGCCATCGCCTCCGCGTGCGTCTTGGCCTCGGAGAGCTGCCGGTTCACGCGCTCGGCCGTCTCCATCGCCAGCGACAGCGCCTGCTCCGTCTTCTTGTGATCGAGGACCTCCTCCTGGAGCTGCTCGTTCTGGCGGTCCAGCTCCTCCTCGACGAGCTCCCGGCTCTCCCAGGACAGGACGAGCCACCACGCGCCGACGCCGATGAGGACCACCACCGCTGCGTACAGCTTGATGAACGCGAAGCTGACCTCCGCCTGCGCCTCGGGGGTCAGGCTGGCGCTCCAGTAGAACAGCCAGAAGAGCGCCGCGACGCCGCTCGCCATGGCGACGAACACGAGCGCGAAGCGCGGCAGCCTCGACGAGAGCCGCGCCGACAGCCTCTCCGCGATGAAGGCCCGGAGCGCCGTCGCCCGGCGCGCGGGCGGCCCGGCCTTGGGCGTCTTGCAGACGTCATGACAGCGCGCGTCCAGCGTGCAGCACAAGGAGCAGATCGGCCCCTCGTACACGGGGCAGAACGCCATGTCCTGCGGCTCGTAGCCGCGCTCGCAGACGCAGCACTGGGCGATGCCGTCGTCCTTGCCGTTGGAGAAATGGGTGTTGCTCCGGGCGATGTAATATTTGCCCCCGGTGAGCCACGCGATCGCGGGGGACAGCGCGAAGGCGACGGCGAGCGCGACGAACGAGGAGTACGCCGCGGCGACGGGGCCGAACAGCCCGGCGAAGCAGACCATGGACGCCGCCGCGCCCACGCCCATCGCGCCGACGCCTACCGGGTTGACGTCGTAGAGGTGCGCCCGCTTGAACTCGATGTAACGCGGGCTCAGGCCGAGGGGCTTGTTGACGACGAGGTCGGCCACGATCGCGCCGACCCACGCGATGGCGACGTTGGAGTAGATCGCGAGCACCTTCTCCAGGGTATGGAAGACCCCGAACATCATGAGGAGGAGCGCGATCGCCACATTGAACACGAGCCACACGACCCGACCGGGGTGCCGGTGCGTGAGCCGCGAGAAGAAGTTGGACCACGCGAGCGACCCGGCGTAGGCGTTCGTGACGTTGATCTTCATCTGCGAGACGACGACGAACGCCATCGCCGCGAGGAGGGCGACGCCGCGGTTCGAGAACACGTGCTCGTAGCCGGCCACGTACATCACCACCGGCCGGAGCGCGGAGTCCACGCTCGACCCGTGCCTCACCGCGAGCGACGCGAGGAAGGCGCCGGCCAGCTGCTTGGCGCCCCCGAGGACGATCCACCCCGGCCCCGCCAGGATCAGCGCGGTCCACCACAGGCGGCGGTTCGATCTCGTCTTGTCCGGCATGAACCGCAGGTAGTCGACCTGCTCGCCGATCTGCACGATGAGGGAGAAGCTCACGTTGGCCGCGAGCCCGAAGAGGAGCGGGTCGAACGTGTTGCCGCTCGGCGACTTGCCGGCGAAGCTGGCCCAGCCGGACAGCGCCTCCGGATCCTTCCGGAGCACGAAGATGAACGGCAGCGCCATGAGGACCAGCCATAGCGGCTGGGTCCAGAGCTGGAACTTGTTGATCAGGGTCACGCCGAAGAGCACGAGCGGGATGATCACCACCGAGCACAAGAGGTACCCGGGCACGAGCGGCAGCCCGAAGTAGAGCTCGAGGGCCTGGGCCATGATCGAGGCCTCGAGGGCGAAGAAGATGAACGTGAACGACGCGTAGATGACCGACGTGATCGTCGACCCGATGTAGCCGAACCCGGCCCCTCGCGTGAGGAGGTCCATGTCGAGGTTGTAGGTCGCCGAGTAGTACGTGATCGGCAGCCCCGTGAGGAAGATGATGGCGCCGCAGACCAGGATCGCCCAGAGCGAGTTCGTGAATCCGTAATTGACGACCAGCGAGCCGCCGATGGCCTCCAGCGCCAGGAACGAGATCCCGCCGAGCGCCGTGTTGGCGAGGAGCGCCGGGGACCATTTCCGGAACGATCTCGGCGCATAACGGAGCGAGTAGTCCTCCATGGTCGCGTTGGCGACCAGGCTGTTGTACTCGCGCCTCTCCTTGACGATGGTGTGAATGACCTGCATGGTCTGCCGCTCCGCGCCGCCGCAGCTGGGCGCTCTGGCCAGGGTGGTCCACCGCCGCGCCGCCCCGGCCGGAGCGGCCCGCCCGCTCAGGTCCCGTCCTGCTCGCCCTCAGCGCTCCGCGCCGCCGTCCGCTGCGCCTCCTCGGTGCGCGCCCTGTGCTCCCGGAGCAGGGTGACGTAGGCTTCCTCGCATCGCCTGAGCCGCTTGAGCTCGAGGCAGGCGCGGATGCGCGCGTGGAGCAGGACCATGTTGAACGGCTTGGTCACGTAGTCCTCGGCGCCGCACTCGATGCCGCGGGCCACGTCGCCGAGCTTGTCGGACGCGGAGAGCAGGACCACGGGCGCGAGGCCGAGGCGGCCCTCGGCCCTCAGCTTGTCGAGGACCTCCAGGCCGTTCAGGTCCGGCATGACGAGATCGAGCAGGATGAGGTCGAAGTCGTTCTCGCGGATGAGCTGCAAGGCCGAGCGTCCCCCGGGCGCCTCGTGCACCTCGTATCCGCGCCGCTCGAGGCACGATCTCAGCATGTCGCGGTTCACGGAGTGGTCGTCCACGACGAGCAGGCGCCCGCCGAGGTGTCCGGCCCTCGCTCGGGAGAGCGGGGGAGGGGAGGGCTCTTCCTCTCCGAGCGGCAGCGTCAACCACGGGCCTTTCGGGAGGGCGTTTTGCGAGTACCCCGAGATGAGGTTGCGCAGCATCGCCCCGCCCGCCTGGATCCTGCACAGGATGGGGATCAACGTGAACCTCTCCTCGCCCTCGAACCTCGAGAGCAGCTCCGCGCAGAGGGGTTCGATCTTGCTCGTGTGCGGCGAGGTGGCCTCGTCGAGCTCACGCAGGCTCCGCACCAGCGTCTGCGGATCGGCGTTGACGAGCGCTTCCTCCGAGATGCGCTCGTTGACCTGGGCGAGCACGAAGGCGCCGATGTCTCTGAGCCCGTTGAGCGCGTTGAACGTGCTGGTGGAGGCGTCGAGGGGCAGGCACTCCAGGAGGTGATCGCCGTAGCCGATGATCGCGGTGAGCGACGTGCGCAGCTCGTGGCGGTGATGGGCGATGAGCGATCTCCAGAGCTCCGGTCGGCCGGGCCTGCTCCGCTCCGCGACGTCGCGTCCGGGGCTATCTGTCGGCCGCTTCATTGCGACGCCCGTCCGAGCAGGGTCTGGATCTTGGCGGCGAGGCGCTCGATCTCGACGGGCTTGATGTCGTAGTCGTCGCCTCCCGCCTCGATGGCCTGCGCCTTGTCGCCGTTCATCGCGTGGGCGGTGAGGACGATGATGGGGATGTCTCTCGTGCGTGTGTCCTCCTTGAGCCGGCGGGTGGCCTCGAGGCCGTCGATGTTGGGCAAGCCGACGTCCATGAGGATCAGCTGCGGCCGCGTGGACCGCGCCATATCCACCCCCGACTCGCCGTCCACCGCGGTCATCACGGCGTACCCTCGGCGCACCAGACGCCGCGACAACATGTCACGGTTCATCTCGTTGTCTTCGACGAGGAGAATGGTGATCATGATGAGGTCCCCCCTTTCAGAACAGGATTCCCGCGGCGCCCCGCCCCGGCGCCCTCGTTCGCGTCACGGATGCTTCTGGTCGCGGTCCGCCGCGCGAGCGCCGACGAGCACCTCCTCGATCGGGCCACTCCTCGCCTCCCAGAACACCTGCTGTCGCAGCGGCTCGTGCTGCAGGTCCTCGACCTGCAAGGCGGCCTCGATCTCGCCGCCCGCGAGCACCGTGTCGGCAGCCACCCCTTCCGCCTTCAAGGACTCCTGAGCATCGTGTTGCCCATCTGCTCCGGCTTAGCCGATGTCGACCACCTTACAGGATAGAAATATGGGGATCAACGATAAATCGATTTCATGTCCATCGCATTTCATCGAGGTACGGTGTCCTCGGGGCGAGCTGGGTTGTGTCCAGCACGTGCCGAGCGGGGAGAAGCCGCGCCAGCTCGTGTCGTCATCGCCGGTGTGATGAGCCGAACTCGGAGTCAGTTTATGTGCGACTGGCCTCGTCGCGCGAACATCCACGCTGGACGGCGCGACTCCGTCCCGGCTCATCGCAGGAGCGCGGCCTGCTTCGCCGCCCGCGGCGCACGTGCTGATCTCCTCGATCCCCCCTGGTCCCATCCACAGGTGCGTGAGCGTCGTGGTGAGGGGTCGCGCTCGCCGGCGTGGCGCGGGGGGCGCGTCGAGCACCGACCGAGGTGCCATAAGTCCCCAGCTGGCTCTACGTCCCAGGCGCGCCTTGTGTGGCGCGCACCATAACGTCCCAGCTGGCGTGGCCCGAAGGGAGACATGCCGGGTGGTGTCCCCAGCGCAAGCTCCTTCGTCCCAGTCTTGCCGATTGGCCAGCGCCCCCCGCGCCACGCCGGCGAGCGCGGCCCCTCACCACGGCGCGTGCGTCTTGGCTCCTGCTGCTCCCCCCGGAGCTACCACCGATGGTGAGCCGGATGCCCTTCCTTGACGGCCACGAACGTCCCCCGGCACGTCGCCGTGACCCGCCCCCCCGCCTCCAGCGTCGCCTCGACCACGACGCGGTCCCCCTCGGCCTCCGCCACCTGCGCCCGCAGGTGGACCGCCCCGAGCGGCGTCGGCTTCTTCAGCTTCACGTGGAAGTCCGCCGTCACCGTGCACGGCGGCGCCTCCGCCCCCCGCGCCACCATCAGGTGGTGCGCCGCCGTCCAGTTCGAGTGGCAGTCGAGCAGCGCCCCGATGATGCCGCCGTTGAGCATCCCCGGGAACGCCTGGTGGTGCGGCTCCGGCGTGAAATCGCAGACCACCACGTCCCCTTCGACGCGGCTCTTCACCCGGAGCCCCTTGTCGTTCGCTGGCCCGCAGCCGAAGCAGCGGCTCTCCGGCGCGTACCTGTCCTGCAGGCTCGCGCCTCCGCCGCTCACCGCGTGCCCCCCACGAACGCGGCGTCCACCAGCATCTTCTGCTCGAGCAGGTGGCTCGCGCGCGACCCGGTCGCCGGGCTCGCGCTCGGCGCGCGGCTCACGCACGTGAGCGGCAGCCGGTCGCCGATGCGCTGCTGCAGCACCGCGAGGATGTAGTACCAGGAGCCGTAGTTGCGCGGCTCCTCCTGCACCCACACGAGCGGCGTCCCGTCCTTGTAGGGCGCGAGCGCGTTCACGATCTCGTCGTTCAGGGGGAAGAGCTGCTCCAGCCGCAGGATGGCCACGTCCTTCAGCCCGCGCGTCTCCCGCGCGATCGCGAGGTCGTAGTAGACCTTGCCCGAGCAGAGCAGGATCCGCTTCACGTCCGCGGGATCGACGCCGCTCGTGTCCGGCAGCACGCGCTGGAACTTCCCCTCGGAGAGGTCCTTGATCGTCGACACCGGCCGGTGCGGCCCCTTCGACGTCGCCGGGACGCGCAAGAGGCTCTTCGGCGTGGCGATGATCAGCGGCTTGCGCCACGGCCGGTGCACCTGCCGCCGGAGCGCGTGGAACAGCTGCGCCGGCGTCGTCAGGTTGCACACCTGGATGTTGTCCTCGGCGCTGTTCTGGAGGAAGCGCTCGACGCGCGCGCTCGAGTGCTCCGGCCCCTGACCCTCGTAGCCGTGCGGCAGGAAGAGGACGAGGCCGCTCAGCCGGTGCCACTTGTCCTCGCTCGACGTGAGGAACTGGTCGACGATGACCTGCGCGCCGTTCAGGAAGTCGCCGAACTGCGCCTCCCAGATGACGAGCCCGTCCGGGAAGTCGAGGCTGTAGCCGAAGTCGAAGCCGAGCACGCCCGCCTCGCTGAGCGGGCTGTTGTACGCGTCGAAGCGCGCCGGCGCCTCGGCCACGCGCGACAGCGGCGCGTAGCTCGCGCCCGTCTCGACGTCGCGCAGCACCGCGTGCCGGTGGCTGAACGTGCCGCGCTGCACGTCCTGCCCCGAGATCCGCACCGGCGTCTTCTCGGCGAGCAGCGACGCGTACGCGAGCATCTCGCCCGTGCCCCAGTCGAACGGCTCGCCGGAGACGAGCCGCTCGTGCCGCAGCTTGAGCGTCGGCAGCACCTTCGGGTGCGCCTTGAAGCCCTCGGGCAGCTCCAGGACCTTCTCCGACAGCGCGATGAGCTTCTCCGCCGGCACGCTCGTCGGCACGTCCGGCGTCGCGGCGTCGGCGCCGCCGCGGTAGTGCGACCACACGCCGCCCATCGAGTAGAGCACCGGCGCGAAGCCCTTCTGCTTCACCTCGTCGAGCGCGGCCGCGAGCGCCTCGCGGCGGCGCACCACGATCTCCTCGGCCTTCTCCTCGGTGACCTGCCCGAGCTCCATCAGGCGCCGGACGTAGACCTGCCGCACCGTCGGCTTCTTGTCGATCGCGGCGTACATCCGCGGCTGCGTGTAGCGCGGCTCGTCGCCCTCGTTGTGGCCGTACCGCCGGTAGCAGTACATGTCGATCACCACGTCCGAGCCGAAGCGCGTGCGGTAGTCGATCGCGAGCTGCGCGACGTGCGCGACCGCCTCCGGATCCTCGCCGTTCACGTGGAACACCGGGACCTTCAGCATGCGCGTGATGTCGGACGCGTAGCGGGTCGAGCGGCCCTCCATCGGGTCGGTCGTGAAGCCGACCTGGTTGTTCACGATGACGTGCACCGTGCCGCCGGTCGTGTAGCCGGGGAGGTGCATCATGTTGAGCGTCTCGGCGACGACGCCCTGCCCGATGAACGCCGCGTCGCCGTGGATGAGCAGCGGCATCACGCGGCGGCGCGCGTCGGGGGTGCTGTCGGCGAGCCGCCGGTCCTGCTTCGCGCGGACGCGCCCCTGGACGACGGGGTTCACGAACTCGAGGTGGCTCGGGTTGAACGTGAGCGTGAGGTGGACGTTCTTGCCGTTCTCGAGCGTCCGGTCGGTCGAGTAGCCGAGGTGGTACTTGACGTCGCCGCTGCCGAGGTGGCGCTCGGCGTCCTTGTCCTCGAACGCGGCGAAGATCTCGCGCAGGCTCTTGTCCATGATGTTCGCGAGGACGTTGAGCCGGCCGCGGTGCGCCATGCCCACCACGATCTCGTCGACCTCGTGCGAGCCGGCGCGCTCGATGAGCAGATCGAGCAGCGGGATCAGGCTCTCGGCGCCCTCCAGCGAGAAGCGCTTCGTCCCCGCCTCGTAGGACTTGTGGATGAACTGCTCGAAGATCTCGGCGTCCGAGAGCTTCGTCAGGATCCGGAGCTGCTTCTGGCGGTCGAGCGTCAGGCGGTTGCGCGTCGACTCCATCTGCTGCTGGAGCCACTGGCGCGCCTCCGGCTCCTCGATGAACGTGAACTCGACGCCGATCTGCCGGCAGTACGTCTCCTCCAGCCGGCGGATGATCTCGCGCAGCGTGAGGACCGGCGGCACGCCGGCGAGGTCGGTCGTGGGGAAGGGCTTGTCGAGGTCCTCGACCACGAGCCCGAAGTTCGTGAGGTCGAGCTCCGGCGGCGTGGCGGGCGGCAGGTTGAGCGGATCGACGTGCGCGAAGAGGTGGCCGCGCACGCGGTAGGCGTTCACGAGCGCGTAGACGCGCGCCTTGAGCGCCGCCTGCGCGAGCACCTGGAGATCCCGCGGCGACTCCGTCGAGGTCGGGTGCTCGCTCAGCGTCCGGGCGAACGCGGCCTCCAGCGTCTTCGTGGCCTCGCCGTTCGTCTTCTTCCCGTTCCCGGGCTCCACCGGCCGGAGCACGTGCGGCTGCACGGCGGGCAGGGCGGCCGGGGCGGGCAGCCTGACCGGCGCCGACGCGCCGCCGTTCTTGCCCTCGAAGAACGCGCGCCAGCCGGGGTCTACCGACTCCGGGTTCTCGAGGTACTGGGCATAGAGCTCCTCGACGAGCCCTGCATTGATTCCGAAATCAAGCTGCATCGTGTTCGGCGTGCAAATAACGCGTGTCGGCTCGGCACGCTAGAGTCCTTTTCGGATGGCCCCGCCCTTGGGGCGGAACTTCGCCTGGACAAGGGGGTCGTGCGCCTGGAGAAACGGTGGGGAGAAGCGGTAGAAGGGGCGCATGGATCAAGACCGCGCAACCGGGGGTCGAGGACCGGCGCCCGCCGTCCCCTCCGCCGCTTCCCTCGCTCCTCTCGCTCATCCCGCTCTTCTCGTCCGATTCCGGGACCACCTCTTCCACGACCCGAACCTCGGCTTCTGGCTCGACGTGAGCCGGATCCGCTTCGAGGACGGCTTCTTCGCCGCGATGGAGCCGCGCATCCAGGCGGCGCTCGCCGAGATGGCGGCGCTCGAGGGCGGCAGCGTCGCCAACCCCGACGAGGATCGCCGCGTGGGCCACTACTGGCTGCGCGCGCCGGAGCTCGCGCCCGAGGCCGCCCTCCGCGCCGCGATCGAGGCGACGAACGCCCGGATCCTGAGCTTCGCCGCGGACGTGCACGCGGCGCGGGTGCGCCCGGAGCGGGCCGCCCGCTTCCGCCGGGTGCTCGTGGTCGGGATCGGCGGCTCGGCGCTCGGGCCGCAGTTCGTGGCGTCGGCGCTCGGCTCGCCCGCCGACCGGATGCAGCTGCACTTCTTCGACAACACGGACCCCGACGGGATCGACCGCACGCTCGACGCCATCGGCGACGAGCTCGGCGCGACGCTCGCGGTGATCATCTCGAAGTCGGGCGGGACGAAGGAGACGCGCAACGGGATGCTCGAGCTCGAGGCGGCGTACCGGCGGCTCGGCCTCTCGCTCGGCGCGCACGCGGTGGCGGTGACGGGGGAGGGGAGCGAGCTCGACCGGTACGCGACGAAGCAGGGCTTCCTCGCCCGCTTCCCGATGTGGGACTGGGTCGGCGGGCGCACGAGCGAGCTGTCGGCGGTCGGCCTCTTGCCGGCGGCGCTCCAGGGGCTGCCGATCCTCGAGATGCTGCAGGGGGCGCGCGAGATGGACGAGGTGACGCGCGCGAAGGAGGTGCCGCGGAACCCCGCGGCGCTGCTCGCGCTCGCCTGGTACTCGGCGACGGGCGGCGTGGGCCGGAAGGACATGGTGCTGCTCCCGTACAAGGACCGGCTCGAGCTCTTCTCGCGCTACCTCCAGCAGCTCGTGATGGAGTCGCTCGGCAAGCGGCTGGATCGCGAGGGCAAGGAGGTCTTCCAGGGGATCGCCGTCTACGGCAACAAGGGCTCGACCGATCAGCACGCGTACGTGCAGCAGCTGCGCGACGGGCTCGACAACTTCTTCGTGACGTTCATCGAGGTGCTGCGCGACCGCTCGCCCGCGCGCGGCGCGCTCGAGGTCGACCCCGGCGTCACGACGGGCGACTACCTCGCCGGCTTCCTCCTGGGGACGCGCAAGGCGCTGACCGACAGCGGGCGCGAGTCGATCGCGATCACGATCGAGGCGGTCGACGCGCGCGCGGTCGGCATGTTGATCGCGCTCTACGAGCGGGCGGTCGGGCTGTACGCGTCGCTCGTGAACATCAACGCGTACCACCAGCCCGGCGTGGAGGCCGGCAAGAAGGCGGCGCAGCAGGTCCTGGAGCTCCAGGCCAAGGTGCTCGCGGCGCTCGCCGCGGCGAAGGGCCGGGCGCTGCCGCTCGAGGAGGTCGCGCGCGCGGCGGGGTCGGACGATCTGGAGACGGTCTTCTGGATCCTGCGCCACCTCGCGGCGAACCCCGAGCGCGGCGTCACCCGGGAGGTGCCGCAGGGCGGCTCGCCGTTCGACGCGACGTACCGGCTGTCGCGGTGAGGTGATCGCCGAGCGCGAGCGCCGCCGCGTCGCCGACGGGGTCGGCGCCGTCGAGGCGCACGTCGGGCGCGAAGCCGCGCGTCTCCGCGAAGCCGCCGAGCGGATCGCGGAACGCGCGGGTGCCGAGCGAGAGGGTGACGCCCGAGCGAGGGAGCCGGAACAGCGCGACCTCGCCGACGCTCATGGCCCCGCGGGTGTTCTGGCCGGCGACGAGCGCGCCGGGGATCTGCCGGACGAGCGCGAGCAGCATCTCGCACGCCGAGGCGCAGCCGCCGTCGACCAGGAAGACGGCGCGCCCGGCGAGCGGCCCCGGCGCGCGGCCGCGGAGCGCGGCGCCGCGGGTGGTGAGGTCGACGCGCGGCGCCGCGCCTCGGGGGCGCGCGCGCAGCGCCGCGGCGAGGCGCTCGAGCGCGGCGAGGTGATCGAGGAAGCGCGGCCGCGCCGCGTCGGGGACGTCGCCGCGGGCGAGCCGCCGGCGGGCGCTGTTCGCGCGCCCCTCGGCGGCCGCGACGGAGAGGACCTCGCGCTCGTCGAGGGCGCGCAGCGGCGCGTCGGTCAGCGCGAGCGCGAAGCGCTCCGCGTAGCGGTAGTCGCCGCCGGCGTTGCCGCGCAGATCCACGACGAAGGCGGGGGCGCGCCGGAGCTCGGCCGCGAGCGCGGGGAGCGCCTCGAGCGCCGGCGCGGCGGCCGCGCTGAAGGTGCGGACGGCGAGCACCGGCACGCCGCTCGGGGTGCGCGTGAGCTCGACGGGCGGCGCGCCGCTGGACGGCAGGAGGGGCGAGCGCGGCGGGGCGGCGGCGAGCCGGAGCGGCGCGGGGCCGCCGTAGCCGAACGCGAGGTGGCCGTCGGGGGCGGCGAACAGGTCGCGGAGGAGCCGCGCGAAGTCGTCGGGGCGCCACGCGGCGCGGCGGCGGAGCGCGCGTTCGGCCAGCGCGATGGACCGGGGGGAGGGGGACGGCGGGCGCCCGTCGAGGCCCGCGTAGGCGTGCGCGAAGGCGTAGCGCGCGTCGTCGAGATCACGGAGCGCCTCCGCCGCCGAGACGGTCCGCGGCGCGCGATCGAGATCGCCGTCCGTTATGCGAAGGCTCCGGAGCGGCGGCTGCGTCGACGGGGCGAGCGCGGGAGGAGGGGCGCACCCGAGCGAGGCGCAGGCGAGCGCCGCGACGAGCGCCGCGCCGGCCGCCGCGTGGGCAGGCCGGCGGAGCGAGCTTCTGGCGAGCATCGCGCGCGAGGGTGCGATGGGGCGCAGCGCCCGCGCAAGCGGAGCCGCGCGGGCTCGTGAAGGAGGGCACCGGCGCGCCGCGAGATCCAGGGCTGTGGCGGGACATCCTGGCCGGGGCGAGGTAGATCGGGGCCATGCGGCCTCTGTTCGCGGATCCCAAGACGGATTTCGTGTTCAAGAAGATCTTCGGCAGCGAGGAGCACAAGCCGCTGCTCATCGCGCTGTTGAACGACCTGCTGGAGCTGGACGCGGCGCACCGGATCGCCACCGCGGAGCTGCTCTCGGCGGAGCAGCGGCCGAAGGTGGCGGAGCTCAAGCACTCCATCGTGGACGTCAAGTGCATCGACGCGCAGGGCACGCGGTACGTCGTGGAGATGCAGGTGCTCAACGTGGAAGGGTTCGAGAAGCGCGTGGTCTATAACGTCGCGAAGGCCTACACGGGGCAGCTCGACGCCGGACAGCAGTACCCTGAGCTGAACGACGTCATCGGCGTGACGATCTGCGACTTCGAGCTGTGGCCTGGGCGCGACGGGACGCACGTGCCGATGCTGAGCCGCTGGCGCATGCAGGAGCAGCACGGCGGAGCGCGGGGCCTGGGGCAGCTGCAGTTCGTGTTCCTGGAGCTGCCGAAGTACGACGCCGGCGAGACGCCGCGGACGACGATCGAGAAGTGGGCGTTCTTCTTTCGCGAGGCGAGCAACCTCCGGGTCGTGCCCGAGGCGCTCGCGGAGGAGCCGTTCACGGGCGCGCTGGAGGTGGCGCGCGTGGCGCGCTTCACCGACGAGGAGTGGGACGCATACATCCGCGCGGGCATCGCCCTCCAGGACGAGCGCGGGGCGCTGTCGCTGGCACGCAGCGAGGGCCGCAGCGAGGGCCGCAGGGAGGGCCAGGAGGAAGGTCTGCGCGCCGCGGTCCGCCGCGTGCTCGCGAGGCGCGGGCTGACGCTGGCGGCCGAGGCGGAGGCTCAGCTCGCCGCCTGCACGGACCTGGGCACCCTGGAGCGCTGGCTCGACCAGGCCCTCACGGCCGCGACGGCCGCCGAGGCGCTGCGCTGAGGCGGAGGGAGCCGCGCGGCTCCGGCGCCTTCCTGCGCTGCCCCGCCGTCCCTGCGGCGGGGTTTCGGGTGTAGAACGAAGGGGTTCTCGCGCAACGCGACCCGATGTCGCCTCGATGCTGGCTCGCTGCCCCCGGAGGCCGCGTAGTTCCACTCCGCCTCTGTCGCCAGCCGTCCCCCGTTCCACGCACAGAACGCGAGCGCCATGTACCAGTCCAGGCGGTTGATCGGCATGTTCTCGTTGCTCCCCGCCGCGTCCGTCCAGCTCTGATGGACAAAGCAATTCAGGGCGTTCTTCAGGGCAGCCGTGTTCGGGGGCAGCTTGGTGTTCCACGCTGAGCTCCAGCCGGAGCCTGGGATCTTTGGATGTGCGCCCGTCGACGTCGCCGCTCGGTCTCGTTGGGCCTGCGCTCCGATCAGCCCCCGAAGAACGCCTTCGCCTGCTCTCCCAGCACGTCCTCGCCCTTCGGGCTGCTGGCGTGGCAGCCGTCGCTGACTTCGCCCGCGTCGTTGTTGAGGATGAACCTCCCGAGGTAGCTCATGTTTTCGTTGATGGTCGAGTCGCTGGCCAGCTCTTGCGCCTTCATGTCAGTCCAATCGGCACCGCCGTTCCCCGCGATGAAGCACTCGTGTCCTTCATTGTAGACCGGCTGGCCCACGATGTAGATGTGCGTGCCCGGGTTGACGTGCTGGCGCGCCGCGTTGATCATGTCTCGGAGCTCTAGCTTCCTCGAGCGCGTCCCCGAGCACGCCCGCACGCTCCTCGTGGCGCGCGAGTGGCTGGGTGAGGTCGCTGGCGCCCGCGAAACATCCGCCATGTCCCGAGGTGTCTCGGGTTGTGTTCTTTAGTCCACCAATCCCGTGAGCGGCTGTTGTGGGCCTCGTATCTGTCTCTTGCCCTCTTGACAGATCGGACCGGCGCGTGGTCCGCTCGTCGTAGAGGAATCATGTGCAGCGCGTCACATGCCACGGCTTAGGATGATCTCGCCACGAGCCCGGTGTTCTTGCGCGGGGGTATCGCGCGGGACCGGACGGACCACGGAGGAGGAGGTCTCATGACGAGCGCTGGACAACGTTGGCTGGCGGCCTTCGGGCTTGCGCTGATGACGGCGGCATGCGCGCCGGTCGGCACCTCGGACGGGGGCGGGGACGCCTCACCCATCATACGAAGGCCGGCTGCCGAGAACGAGTTCACTCCGGTGGAGATCGAGGAGACGATCGACAAGCTCGTCGCCGAGATCAACAAGAAACCGAGCGAGCCGATGCAGATGGCGGTGCTGCTGAAGGCCGCTACCGGCTTCTTTGCGCCGATCGTCAAGGGCGCGACCCGAGCCATGGGTGAGCTCGACGCCACGGGCAACGTGCTCGGGTCCCCCGAGCCGCCGGGGGATCAGGAGCGAGATATGGAGCTCCAGAACCGGGAAATTGAACAGGTGTTGATGGATGGCGCCGAGGCGATCGGCATCACGCCGTTCGGCGAGGCCAACGCAGCCGCCATCGATGCCGCCGTCGCGAAGGGGGTGCACGTGGTGACGCTCGACAGCGATCTTGCGACGTCGAAGCGCTCGATCTACGTCGGAACCCTCAGCCAGTCTGCCGGTGCGAAGGCAGGGGAGACCCTGCTCGCAGCGCTGCCCTCGACGACGGGCACCGTGGTGATCCACGGCAACGCCGACCCGACGTGGGTCGACGGAGTCAATCGAACGCAGGGGGCCCAGGACGTGCTCGAGGCAGCCGGTTACAAGACCGTGGTGCGTCAGGCCACCTGGAGCGACGAGGGCGAGGCCGAGGACGTCGAATGGATGAAGACGCAGCTCGAGACCGCGGACCCGCCCGCCGTGGGGTTGATCGGCCTGTTCGACATCGCGTTTCGTTGCGCGATCGCCGCGGAGGCCGCGGGCAAGCCGGGCCTCCCCGTCGTCACCTTCGACTTTCATCCGAGGACGGTCGACTACATGCGCGAGGGGCGCATCAAAGCCACGCTCATCCAGCGGCAGTACTACCAGGGCTATCTCGTGCCCTACATCCTCCAAGGCATCAAGAACATCGGTCTCGACGCGACCAGGGGAGCCCTCGCGCCGCGGATGGTCGACGACAGCCGGTTCGACCTTGGCCTCGACGTGGTCCCGGCGCACAAGGTCGACGCGTACAACGACTTCCTCGCCATCCTCGACGCAAGGCAGTAGCGGTGTCGTGGCCCCCGCCCGCTGCTCACGCTGGCGACGAGGGGATTTTCAGGGAAGACCGCGCCTGAGCTCACCGTGGAGCCTCGAGGCGTGTCTGCTGGTGCACGTCCGGCGTGACGCGCGCGTGAGCCCTGGATGTCATCACGATGGAGCCGTTCGCCGGCCAGGACCTTGGTGACGACCAGGTCTTCGGGGGCCCCTGGGACAGGCTTGCGTCCGCCCGCCGCGCTCTCACCTGGAACATCCGGCGAATCGACCATCGCAGGCGAACACAGCAGCGCTCAGACACATGGTCGCTGCCGGACATTCCCTGCGCACCCTGTGTGACCTGCTGATTCAAGGTGTTGCTGTTGCGGCGTTTCAGCGGTGTTTCATGTGTATACTTCACGTGATTGTAGGCTGGATCGCAGCGGGGCGTGGTGAATTTTCATCTATCACCGTACTTGTGTATGGTAGACGTGACAGCCGCGAGTCCGCAGGAGCGGCGTGCGACGTCGGCCTGCCGCATATGGGGTCTGCGGACAGGGAGAAAACCATGTTGATGGGTGGTGATTCAGTGCGCCGAGCGGGCGCGTCGCGCCTGGCGCGCGTCTCGAGTGCTGCCTTCGGAGGTGTGCTCGTCACGGCATCTCTCGCGCACGCGCAGAGCCCTGCCGCTGGCGCCGCCCCGGGGACCGCCGCAGCGCCCGCCGCGACCGGGGCAATCGCAGCACCGCCCGCCGCGACCGGAGCGGCCGCCGCCACGACGGGAGCGGCAGCCGCGGAGCCCGCGACGCGCGGAGAGGCTGCCATCCTCGAGCGGCTCGCCGCGGCGGAGAGGATGGCGGCGGAGGCGAACGAGCGGGCGGCGGAGGCGAACAAACGAGCGGCAGAGCTCGAGAAGCGCCTCTCGACGGTCGAGGACGTGCAGGCGTCACCGGAGCAAGACGCCAGCAAGGACCTCCTCAGGATTTACGGGTTCATCGACGTCGGCGTTCAGCGCACCTGGATCAAGGAGAAGATCATCTCGGCCATCATCCCGCAGGCGAACGCGTTGAACTTCGTCGTCGGGAACTTGAACCTCTACCTCGACGCGCAGCCCCACGAGGACTTTCACTTCCTCGGGGAGCTGCGGTTCACGACCGCGCCCGCCGGCACGCTGGTCCCGGTGACGCCGCCGCCCGGCATCACGGGCCGGGTGGCCACGCAGCCGTACGGGAGCGCAGACACGACCAAGCTCGACCGATCGATGGTCTATGGCGGGCTCGTCTCGATCGAGCGCGCCCACATCGACTGGACGCGCTTCAACATCTTCAAGGTGCGCGTCGGGCAGTTCTTCACCCCGATCGGCATCTACAACGTCGATCACGGCAGCCCGGTGCTCATCACCGTCGACAACCCCTATTTCATCATGTCGAGCCTCTTTCCCGCGCGACAGACCGGCGTCATGGCCTACGGCAGCATGTTCGCGGGCCCCTGGGAGCTCGGATATGACGCGTACGTGAGCAACGGGCGCAACGAGGACGCGCCGTTCGCCTTCGACGACAACCGCGGCTTCGGCGGCCGCCTGCACGCCAGCTACGAGGACCCCGGCAAGCTGACGCTGAAGCTCGGGGCCTCGTTCCTGACGGACAGGGCGCGGAACTGGGTCGCCGACACCAAGCCCGGCACGGACGAGCCGGACATCCACGCGACGTGGGCTTTCCGGGAGTACATCGCGGGGGGAGATGCCTCGCTCGACGTCGGGAAGACGCGCCTCCGGGCGGAGGCGATGGTCGTCCGGGTGCTCTACGACCAGGGGGCCCGGCAGGAGGTAGCACCCGGAATCTACGAGCCGGACGCCTGGCGGACCTCGGCTTATGTCCTGGGGGCGCACCGGATGGATTTTTTGAACATGGAGCCGTTCATCCTGGGCGCCATGCTGTATGCGCCGTTCGGCCCGACCGATACCCTGCTGCAGATCGGCGGCGGCTTGAACTTCTACATCACCCCGGACGTCACGCTTCGAACCCAGGTGAGGCAGGCGATCTTCACCTCCACGCGCGAGGGGGTCGAGGCGCCGAGGATTGACACCACGTCCATGATGGCACGCCTGATCTTGGCCTTCTGAGAGGTTCGCGCAACGATGAAGCGTTCATCCCTTCTGCTCCTCCTGGCCCTGCTCGGCGTGAGCCCGTCCGCCTCGTCCCTCGCTGTCGAGGAAGAGATCGTTGTGGTCGTCAACCAGGCCAACCCTGCGCGGGCGGCGGGGCGCGACACGCTCCGCCCGATTTTCCAGACGACACGCACGGAGTGGAACGGCCGGTCGGCGATGCCGTTGAACCTCCCCGAGGACTCCCCGCTGCGGCAGCGCTTCGACAGGGCGGTGCTGGGCCTCGATCCCGACGGCGTCGCCCGGTACTGGATCGACCGCAAGATCCGCGGCGGCGAGCGGCCGCCGCGCAAGGTGTCGAGTCCGGGCGCCGTCCTCCGCGCGGTGGCCGAGGAAGAGGGCGGCGTCGGGTATGTGGCCGCCAGCGACGTCAACGCCTCCGTCAAGGTGATCGCGCGCATCCGCAACGGTCAGGTCATACCGCCGTGAGCCTGCGGAGAGAGGAACGAACCATGGACATCTACCTGTCTCGCCTCATGCCGCCCACCCGCTCCAGGGCCCTGATCGTCGCGCTCGGCGCCGTCTGCGCGGCGATGCTCGTGGGATGCTGGGATTCGGACCCCTGTGATCCGGGCCAGATCGTCGTGTGGAACGCGTGCATGTCTCCTTTGCCGCCAACCGGCTCCACGGGCAGTGGTGGAACCACGGGAAGCGGTGGTGCCGGGGGCGGCGGCGGTGCCGGGGGCGGCGGTGGTGCCGCGGACGGCGGTGGTGCCGGGGGCGGCGGCGGTGCCGGGGGCGGCGGCGGTGCCGGGGGCCGTGAATGAACTGTCAGGTCGCAGCCAGCGCGCTGACCATGACGTAATACCCATCAGGATCACGGAGCGCGAACTCTCTGGTACCGGTGCTGGGGTTCAAGTGCGGCAGGTTAGCCGACGCGTTCGCCGAGCACCACCGCCACGCCGTCGGGCAGGTTGCCCGATGGGAGAGCACCGCCTGGATCAGCGCCTCGACCGCCGTCTGCACATCGCCTGTGCGGGCGAGAGCGCCGAGGGTCGCCCACGACGTGTACTTCAGGAGGCCGTCGGTTGCGACCAGGAATCGTGACCAGGTTACCACGACGGCAGCGCGGCGGGCACACGGCCATCCCGGAGTTCGCTCACGCTCGGCGCTTCCACTCGCGAGGATGTCGCCGGCCGTGAATCACTCCAACGACTACGATGGCGTTGAGCAGAATCCGGTAGAAGACCGCGTAGGGGAAACGTTCGACGAGCACGCGCCGGACATCTCGGTAGAGCGGCGGGTACGCGAGCGGTGCGCTCCGAATGCGCTTGATAGCTTCATCCAGCGCTCTTCGGAAGACGGCGCCAAGCCCAGATCGCTGCTCCTCGTACCAGCGGAAGGTCTCCAGGGCTTCGGCGCGAGCTTCCGTCGATCGTCGTCGACGGGCCCGCCGCGCAGGCGAAGGTGCCCTTCACCAAGCGGAACGACGCACCGCCGTGCGAACATACCAGATCTTCTGGCTTCGCAAGACCTACCCGGCTCTCTGCCCAACGTCGCGATCCATCGTGGCGCATGGCCTATCTCCGCATTTCCGCATGCGAGCCGCGAATCGTTGCGACAACTCTTCGCATTCCCGGGAGGCGGCGACGCGCAGAGCCTCTGCGACAGCCGCGATCACCTCGTCTCCGACCCGGGTCGCCGTGACCTGGGTTGGGTTGCTGCACCTCTCATGGCCGGCGCACGGCGGTGGTGCGCGCTTTGCGGATCAGACGCTCGAGGCGGCGGAGCAACCTGCCGTCGTCGAGGGCGGCCTCGAGCTCGCCGAGGAGATCGCGGATGTGATCGAGGTCGAGGCCGTGCTGCTCGAGCAGCACGCCGCGCACGTCCTCGAGGTCCTTGGGGCGGCCGGCCAGGACCTTGGTGACGACCAGGTCTTCCGGGCTGATCATCGGCACGCGCACGCCGCCGAGGTCGATGAGCCGGCGGCGCGCCAGGAACTCGAGGTGCAGGCTCGACGCCGCGACCACCACGTCGATGGGCATGCAGGTCGGGCGGTGCACGAGCGGGAGCAGGCGGGCCTCGCGGAGGAAGTCCTCGTCGAGGCGGATCCGGAGGTCGAAGCCCGCGCGCGAGAGGTCGTCGACGAGGGTGAGCGTGCTGGTCTGCGCGAGGTCGACGGTGACGTCGACGTCCGCGGTCATGCGGGGCCTGCCGTAGACCACGGCGGCCTGCGCGCCGAAGACGTACCAGCGCAGGCGGCGCCGCCGCAGCGCCGCGGCGAGGTCAGCGAGCAGGGCGACGGCGGCGGGGCGGGACGCGGTCGAGGGCCTCGAGGACGCGGAGGTGCGTGGCGAGGTCTTCGCGGCGCTCTTCTTCGCTCGGCCAGCCGGGCTTTTGCGCGAGGACTTGCTTGCGGAGCTCATCGGCGATCCGGATCCCGGCGGCAGGGCCGTGCTGTCTCTTCCAGTCGCGCCAGTAGAGCTCCTTGTCGCGCTGGGCGGCGACCCAGCCCTGGCGAGCGAACCGCCGGAGCTCGTCAGCGTTGCGCATCGGGACCAGGCTACCACGACGGCAGCGCCGCGGGGACGCGGACCCGTGTCTCGGGCCGCGGCGCTCCTGGGCGTCGTGCGTCATCCAGCAGGCGGAGGCTGACCCATGGCCGCGCAGCTTCGCGGTCTCGCTCGACCGGGCGACGACGGCGGAGACCGTGATCCCCCAGATCCTGGAGGCGGGACGGCACGAGCTCGCCGCGGCGTGCGCTGACCGCCCTGAGGCGTGGATCCGCCCGATGGCCATTCGAGAACTGGCGCTACTCAAGCAACACGGGCACCCTGCCGCACGGAGGGGCTGGTCGTGTCGGTTGAACGACGCCGCTACTGACTGACGCCGAGCGCGTAGAGGAAGTCATTGTAGGCGTCGAGCTTGTCCACCGTGACCACGTCGATGCCAGTGTCGACGCGGAGCTCGTCGGCCATCAGCGGAGCGAGGATCTTCTTGGTCTCGTCGAGGCCGATGTTCTCGATGCCGTAGAGGATGTAGGGCACGAGGTAGCCCTCGTAGTACTGCCGCTGTGTGTGTGTGGCGTTGATGAGCCCCTTGCGCATGTAGTTGACGGTCTTCGGATCGAAGTCGAAGGCGACGATGGGGATGTCCGTCCTGCCCGCGTCCTCTACGGCCATCGCGCACCGGTACGATTCGTTGAACATGCCGATCATCCCCACCACGGGCGGGTCCTCGGTCTCGATCAGGGTCTTCATCGATGTGGCGTCGTCGCCGTCGCCCTCCTCCGTCAAGGTGATTTGGCTCACCACTGTCTTGTAACCGGCTTTCTCGAACACGTCCTGAGCACCCTGCGTTCGTTCCAGCCCGGTGGCCCACACCGGGTTGACGTTGCCGTGGATGATCACCGTACCCGGCGGCGGGCGCAGGATCGGGAGCAGGGTCTCCCCTGCCGTTTTTCCGGCAGCCCCGCTGAGCGTTCCGACGTACATGGAGCGCTTCGAGGCCTCCACGTCGGCGTCGAGCGTCACCACGTGGATCCCCTTCGCGACGGCCGCATCGATGGCGGGTCCGTTGCCGTCGCCGAAGGGCGCGAGGCCAATCGCCTCGGCGCCCCCCGCTACCGTCTGCTCGATCTGTTTATTCTGGAGGTCTACCGCTTCCTGCTGATCGCCCGGCTCTTCAAGACTCCCGACCACGTTCCCCGTCATCCCGAGCTCGCCCATGGCTCGGTTCGCAGCCGTAGCGACCGGCGCAAAGAAGCCGGTGACCACTTTCAGCACAATCTCCGCGTGCATTGGCTTGTTCGTGTGCTCGTTGAGCTCGGCGATGAGATCATCGACCGTCGCCTCGAGCTTCACTGGCGTAAACTCAGTGACGGGAGTTGGCCTTCGTTTGATGAATGTGGGGTTCTCCCCCACGGGGATGTCGGGTGCATCGCTCGATCCGCATGCCGCCGTCATCAGCGTGAGCCCGAAGGCCATCATCCAGCATCGTCCAATCGTCGTCATGAGACTCCTCCCCCGTTCGTGGTTCATTCGTCCGCGCGCGGTAACCCCTACCTGCGTGAGCGCCGAGCTCGCATCGGGCTCAATTCCAAGTCTCGCATGTGACGGGAACGGGGCCAAGGTCGACGAAGGCATCACCGTGGATCGTCCACGTTTGCATGAAATGATGCTCATTGGCCCCGTATTCGTCGAACTCGTATTCTGCGGCCGCCCCCACGTACCGGAGAGGGATCCCCGCACCAAGCTTGGTCATCGCCGTCTTCAGATCTCGCCACGAGGCACTCTCGTGGGCGGGGCTGTTGAGGTCGCGGATGATCTGCTGAAGCTCGTGTCCAGACGAAGGGATCTCCCCGCGCGTCGCCTGCGCGTACACGAGACCCATCGCGATCAGGACGACGCCGTCGTAGTAGAAGTGCGCCGCCGGGAACGGCACCTCACGGTCCCACCGGCGGGAGAAGTGCCCGATGAAGGCGGCGGCGTTCTCGGTCGTGCAGTCGACCGTCTCTCGGTCTGCGTCCGTGATATGACACTCGCTCTCTAGGCTGAGCGAAGGCGTGACCCCGACGTATCCATCGAGAGAGCCCGTAGGGATGTTGGCGAGGAACATCTCGGTGCGCAGCGCAGGACCAAGAAACCAGGTACCCCGGCGTCCGGAGGCGGTCCATTCGGTCACGATGGTCGATGCGGTGGTCGGGTAGGCCGCCAGCAACGTGCGACCGGCGCGGTATTTGAGGCTGGACTCGAGCTCGGTCGTATACGCTTGTTTTCCCGACGCGAACGTCGTCGAGGGCAGGGGCCTGCCCCCGAGCTCCTTGAAGATGGTCATGAACCGGCTGCTGACGGTGGTGTTGTAGTCGTCCCGCGCGCTGAGGCTATTCGCGGTGGCGACGCCGTCGCGAACGGCGAGCTTCGCCAGCGCACAGCCAATGTGAAACGGGGAGGGGGCGAGCCGCATCGCGCCTCCCCTCGTATCACTGCGCGCGACGGAAGGCGCGGCATACCCCGGCAGCATGTGAAAGAGGTCGAGCGACCTCATCTCCGGAGTGATCTCACGGACGAGATCGTTCTCTTCGGGCCCTACCAGGTAGGCGACATGCTCCGTGTGGAGCAGATCGTGCACTGGACCGAGCCCACGCTCCACGCTCGAGTGGCTGTCCCGGCTCGAGATGTCGAACGGCTTCCCGTCGAGCCCACCCGCAGCGTTCAGGTCCTCGACCGCGAGCAACATGGCTTTCTCGAGGTTGCCGCCGATGGCCGACTCTCCCCCAGAGAAGGGGAGGATGGCCCCGATGACGACTGCATCCGTGGGGTGACCGGGCTCTTCCGGCGAGCATGATGCCGAGAGCACGGACACGAGCCCCACCAGCAGCGAGATCCTCGTACCATCCAAGCGGCCGCGACCAGGAAACCCCTGCTGGTATCGATGCACCATGTCCCCCCTCGAGATACTGCATCACGTGGCGGGCGAAGCTGTCAAGGGCGCATCGCGTACACACAAAAAATGAGGTGGATATAGGAGGAAGGCTCACATCGCTGAACCTGAACGGCGGTCTTGGGGTCGAGGGGTGAGCCTGCGTCATCGGACCCAGCGAGACCGCACGGGTGCGATGGTGTAGCGTGGCGCGCCGTGTGAGCTCGATGCGGTCTACCGGGATAGCTGGGCAACAGGGGGATCGATGCCGCGAATGTGCTACACGCTCCCCCTGGCCGGACACGCGCTCCGCAACGTCGAAGGGGAGGGGCGCTTCGATCTCGGGTTTGACGACAGTGCATAGAGCTGCCTGCTCCTCGAGGGCTCCTTCGAGCCTTCATGCCCGATGCCGGAGCCTCGCCGCTCGCCGGCACCCGATTCATGGCTGAGCTCGGGAATACGTGGTTAATGGATTTTTCCGTTCGGTCAAGTCGTCGTGATGCGGGCGGTAGAAAAGACCCTGGTCTGTGCGATTCGAGCGAAGGCCGACCGAGGTCGCCGGCATCCACCAGGCAACGGTCGAGCAGGACGCAGGATCCAGCCGGGCCGCGAGGGGCGAGGCCGCCGGGGTAACCGGCGGAGCGTCGTCTGGCGGTGCTCGGGGAGCTCTCGGGGCGGCTCACGCCCATTCCTGGGACCCTCTCGCCCAGCCCAACAACCGAACGGAGTTTATCATGAGAAAAGGCATCGTCCTCGTGGCGGCAGCGTTCCTTTCAGCGTGCACGGGAGAGGTGGACGACCTCCCCCAGGACGAGACGGACGCCACGCCCGCAGGCATCATCGGTGGCACCATCGACGAGGGCGACCCGGCCGTGGTGATGCTGCAGGTGGCTCGAGAGCTGCCAGACGGCGGGACAAAGCGCAACGTCTGCACCGCTTCGGTCATCGCTCCGACGGTGCTCCTGACTGCAGCCCACTGCGTGACGCCGAACAAGGTGAACGGCGCGACCGTCACGGCCTTCTTCGGCACCGACTCCTCGAGCGAGGAAGGGAGGTGGGTGAACGTGACAGAGACCCACTACCACCCCCAGTACGACAACTCGAACCTCCACGCGGGGTACGACATCGCGGTGGCCATCCTCGAGGAGCCCGCCAACGTAGAGCCGCTGCCCTACAACCGGCTGCCGATGACCGAGGACATGGTCGGCGATCCAATCCGGCTGATCGGCTTCGGCGATGACGACGAAATCGCCGGGTGGAGCGGCGTCAAGCACCACGTGTCCACCTTCATCAACACCGTCACCCCGCTCCTGCTCGGCCTCGGCGACGCGGACCACCACACGTGCGTGGGCGACTCGGGCGGGCCTGCGCTGATGAACGTGAACGGCGTCCCCACGATCATCGGCGTGACGTCGTTCGGCGGACAGGAGTCCCCCAGCATTTGTACCGACGGCTGGGATACACGGGTCGACCTCTACCTCGACTTCATCGACCCCTTCGTCAACACGCCCTAGTACTACAGCCGTGCCTGGACATGGGTCACGTTGCATGTCGCACCGGCTTGTCCAGTCACCATGAGAGGAAGGTATGATGCGATTTCAGCTTGTCAACGAGCTTTTGAACCGTCATGTCCGGTCGTGTCTTGCGATGCTGCTTTGTTCCTCCCTGTGCGTAGCGTGCGCCGACGCCTCCTACGAAGGCGAGGTAGTGGAAGGCGAGGCGGCCGCCCTCGACGACGGCGACGTGCCTGACCCGAGCCAGGTCTCGATCACGGCAACTGCCTCCGGCTGCGGAGCTATGGATACGCAGGTCGGAGCTGGCAACGAGGAATACGCACTCACGTTCGATGGCGCTCTCGGGGGCCGCGACGACTTTGGCACGTACGACGTCGCTTGTGACGTCGAGGTCACCTATACGTTTCCAGCAGGCTACACGTTCGATGCGCCGTCCTTGGATGTGTTTGGCGACGTGTATACCGAAGACGCAGCTGTCGTCACGGTTCAAGCAAGCCAATCACTGGCCGGCACGGCCAGCGTCTCCAAGACGTTTGAGAACATCGACACGAACTCCGAAGGGATGTTTGAGCTGCTCTCTATCCCTGCCGGAGGACAAGCGGGCAGCGCCCCGTGTGGCGCCACCTCGGCTACGGTCAACGTGCAGCTCCGCGCCACGATCGGTGGCACGGGAAGCGCATCCGTCAAGTTTAACTATATTGATGGGCTGATCCCCTGGCGCCGCTGTCAATGAACCGACCCAGGGCCTGCTAGAGGGGCAAACGGGTTGAACCAGCCTCGAACGAGCAGAAGTTCGAAACGCCAAGGCGCCAAGACGCCAGGGGCGCCAAGAAGAAGATAATATCTTGGCGTCCCTGGCGCCATGGCGCTTTATTTCTCGCTCGATCAACGTCGGCGACCTGCGCCACCGGAAACATCGCCTCGATCACCGGCCGGCGATAGTCGTACGCGACGTCGGCCCCCAGGCTCCGGACCGCGTCGAGGGGCTTCCCGCTCGAGAGCGCCGTCACGTGCGCGCCCATCGCCTTGCCGAGCTGCACGGCGACGCTGCCCACCCGCCCTCGCCGCCGGCCGGTTCGACGGGGCTCCCGACGAGCCGGCGCGCGCCGCGGGGCTGATCCGTGGACGCCCTCTGCCGGTCATCCCCGCGGCCCGGTTCCGCACCCCCATGAAAAATCAGCGGGGCACGTACGAATTTCTGAAGGGCTGGCGGGCTCGCCATCATTCAGGGAGCCAGAGGGAGCCGGGCGCGGACGTTCCCCTTCGTAAATAGTCATTCCGAACCCCGTCCGCGCCCGAGCTCTCCGGCACACGCAACCATTTCCGACAGATTTACAGTCGATCCGCTGCAGGCTGCTCGCGCGTGAGCGCACGCGCCGATCCCCGCTTTGTGGTGCAACCACCGCATCGGTCGGGTCGGAGCCTCGCCAGCCTCCCGAACGGCCTCGCGTCGGCCCGCCGCCGCTCCAGCGCTGCTGGAGCGGCCATGGGCCGACGACGGCGCGCGCCCCCCGATGGTGGGTGGGCCGCAAAGGCTGCTTCTCGCGAGAGGAGCCTCCGGGTCGAGATGAAAAGAGGAGTTTCCATGCGTCTTCGTCCAGCGATAGGCCTGCTTCCCCTTGTCCTCGCCGCGTGCGTCGGCGACCACGCCGCGCCGACCTCGGAGCACGTCGACGAGTCCAGCGAGGAGCTCATCGGCGGCCGCCCGGCCCTCGAGACCGAGGTCCCCGCCACGATCCAGGTCAGCGACTGCACCGGGGCCAAGGTCGGCCCCCGTCACTTCCTCATCGCGGCCCACTGCATCGACGACGACAACACCGGCGCCGTCGGGAGCAACCATCTGCCGGGCTCGACCATCGCGCTCACGAGCGACAACGGCCCCTCCGGGATGCAGCGGCTCAACCTGACCGTCCAGCAGACCCACATCTTCCCGACGTGGACCTCCTCCCGGCCGAGCTGCCACAGGCACTGCACCAACATCCTGAACCCGTACCATCCGCCGGATGTCGCGGTGATCGTCGTCAACGAGGACACGCCGGGCATCCCCGAGGCGACGATCGACGGCAACCCCGTGCTGCCGGGAACAGAGGTGATCATCGCCGGATACGGCTGCGAGAACGGCGTCGACCAGCCTACCCCCCCGGCTCGGCTCAAGATCGAGACGGTGACCACGCTCCCGGCAAGCGCGCTGATCCACGACGGCTCCTACGTGATCCCGGAGGACGCGGCGGACGTCGCGGGCGCCAACGTGATCACCGAGGGCGTCCTGACCGATCCAGCCGCGGCGAGCCTCTGCCCCGGCGACTCCGGCGGACCCCTCTACCGCACCGGCACGTCCCAGCAGCTCATCGTCGGCGTCAACTCCTACTACACGTTCTCCGACGAGAGCGGCATCTCGCGGACGAACTGGCACACCCGGCTCGACTCCGCGGCGCGCTACGACGTCCTGACGTGGCTCAAGGACCGCGGCGTGAACACGCAGGGGGGCTCCCCTCGGACCATCCCCTACGAGTTCACGCACGCGCCGGTGACGAGCACGATCGAGGCGGAGAACTTCGATTACGGCTACGAGGGCCTCGCCTACCACGACACCACGGTCGGCAACGCGACCGGCTTCTACCGTGGTCAGCACGTCGATCTCGAGCCGACGACCGACGCCCCCACCGGCCCCGGCGCCAACGTCACCGGCACCGCGGCAGGCGAGTGGCTCAACTACTCGGTGATGAACGGGTTCCCGATCCAGTATAACCTCGAGCTGCGGGTGGCCACGACCGGCGCATCGAAGGCGCTCCACGTCGAGATCGACGGCCAGAACGTCACCGGGACCGTCGTCCTGCCGGCGACGGGCGGCGCGCAGTCGTGGCAGACCGTCTCGGTCCCGGTCGGCTGGGTGACCGTCGGCCCGCACGTCGTGCGCGTCGTCTTCGAGACCGGCGACATCAACCTGAACTGGCTCCGGTTCGTGGAGTAACAGACCAGCGCACCGCCGCGCGCGTCGGTCATCGATGCGAGGTCGTCGCGCCGCGGCCGCGCCGCTCGACAGCGCCGACACCGCCGGCGACGCGGCGGCGCTCGCGCGCTGCGACCGGCCCGAGGGCGCCGCGCGCCGCCGCTGGCCGCCGCCCGCGCTCGTGCGCCGTTGAGTTCGCGCGCTGTCCGCGTATCCTGGCGTCGCTGCACCGAAGCTACCCGCAGTTCCTTGGAGTCGCAGCGCGAGCGCGACCGGAGCCAGCATGCCGACCAGGCCAACGGAAGGGAGAATCATGCCGCCTCGCCGCCCCACGGCGCGGCGCGATCGCCGCGCCCGCGCAGCCGTGGCGCTCGCAACGCAGGCCGCCGCGGCGATCGCCGCGCTGCTCGGGCTCGCCGCGCCGGCGGCCGCGCAGGCGCCGGGCCAGGGCGCGCCGCCGGGCCCCGCGATCGAGGGCCCGGCAGGAGCGCCGGCCGCGCCCGGCGCGTTCCAGGCGCCCCCGAGGGCCCAGCTGCTGCCGCCGCCGCCGGGCTACTTCCCGCCGCCGCCGCCGGCGCTGCCCCCGTGGGCCAACCCGCGGACGATCGTCTACGAAGAGGGAGATCCGATCCCGCGCGGCTACGCGCTCAAGACCAGGGCGGATCGCGCGCTCGTCGGGGCGGGCCTCGTGACGTTCAGCATCGGGTACGCGGTCTCGTTCACGGTCGCGGGCATCGCGGGGCTCGCGGAGGACACGGGCGGCGAGTTCGCGCCGCTGTTCCTTCCGTTCGTCGGCCCGACGATCGCGACATCGACCCTCGATGCCGAGGGGGCGGGCACCTTCTGGCTCACGGTCGACATGGCCGTCCAGGTGGGCGGCCTGATCCTGATCGCCGCCGGCCTGGCCCACGAGGATGTCTACCTGGAGCGCCAGTTCGATACGGGACCGAGCGGCGTGACACACGCCGCCTCGCGCTGGCCGGAGGTCTCGATCGGCGCGTCGTCCGCGGCCTTGCAATGGCGCTTCTGAGCCGGCGAGCCGTCGCCGGGAGCTCTCACCCTGAAGGGAGACGCACGTGACCGCGATCCGCACTGTCCACTCGATGGCCGCGCTGCTCGGCGCGCTCGCGCTCGCGGCGCCGGCCGCGGCAGCGGAGGACGCCGCCCCGCCGCCCGCGCCGAGCGCGGCGCCGGGCCACGCGCCCGCGCCGCCGCCTGGCTACGCGCCGCCGCCTGGCTACGCGCCGCCGCCTGGCTACGCGCCGCCGCCTGGCTACGCGCCGCCGCCTGGCTACGCGCCGCCGCCCGGCTACGCGCCGTACGCGCCGCCGCAGGTCATCCTCGGTCTGCCGCGGACGTTGCCTTACAAGGAGCGCGGCACGCCCCCGGAGGGCTACCGCCTCGAGACGCAGATGAACCGCCGGATGATCGTCGCGGGGACCGCCGTGCTCGGCGGAGCGTGGGCGATCGCAGCGCTGACGGGCGGGACCATCCTCAGCGTGGGGGAGAGCTCGAGCGGCGGCTACGCGCCGCTGCTCGTGCCCCTCGGCGGGCCGTTCATCACGCTCGGGAGCGGCGAGGACGTCGACTTCAGCGACGACGACGGCCAGGTCGCCGGCTCGCTCGTCCTCCTGAACGGGGTCACGCAGGTGACGGGCTTCGTGCTGCTCGTCGCGGGCCTCGTCTCCAACCAGGAGGTCTGGGTGCGCAACGACATCCCGCGCAAGGCGTCGCTCCACGCCCCCGAGGTCGTCGTCGGTCCGACTGGCGGCTCGCTCCGCGTCCACTTCTGAGGCCAGGGCCTCGCCCCAGGGCGCCCGGCCCGGGCCGCCCCGCCCGGTGACATGCCGGTGACCTGGCCGTGAGATCCTCGGCCATGCTCTCCCCTCGGGCCAGCCGGCTGCGCGACTGGGCGCTCTTCGCCGCCGCGGCGAGCCTGCCCGCGATCTGCGTCGGCGTCCTCGGCCTGCGCGCGCTCGCCAACGAGGCCGACGGCGCCCGCCGCGAGGTGGCGCTCGGCCTGTCCACCGCCTCGGCGCGGCTCTCGCGCGCGCTCGACGAGGCCACGGACAGCTCCTCCGCCGCGCTCGCCGCCCTCGCGATCCACGGCGCCCCCGACGCCGTCGCCGCGGCGCTCTCCGGGATCACACCGCCGTTCGCGACGCCGGTGCTGCTCGCCCCGGATCGATCCGTGCTGCTGCCGCCCCGGGCCGCGCCGCCGCCCGCGCCCGCGCCCGAGGGCTGCGCCGCGCTCGCCCGCACCGCGGCCGGGCCGGACGCCCGGACCCGCGACGGCGCGCGGCGCGACTTCCTCGCGCGCTGCGCCGAGGCCCGGTCGCCCGCGGGGCGGTGGCTCTGGCCCGTCCTCGCGCTCGACGCCGCGGAAGGCCGCGCCGTCGCCGTCGATCAGCGCGCCGTCGCCGCGTGGCTCGAGGCGCACGCGGCGGGGCTCTCCGAGGCGGAGCGGAAGGCCACCGCGATGGAGGTGGACGCCGCGCTCTCGGGCGAGCCGCGCGAGCGGGCGCGCGCGGCGCTCGCGTCCCCGCGCCCCGAGCGGGACGCGCTCGTGGCCGAGCTCCGGCGCGGGGGCCTCGACGCCGCGCTGCGCGCGCGCCCCGACGCGCGCGGGCTCGTCTCGTGGCGCGCGGGCGCCTCCTCGGGAACCCTGCGGGCGCTCCCGGACGGGCGCTCCGCCGGCTTCGTGATCCACGCCGGCTCGCTCGCCGGCTGGCTCCACGGCGACGCGCGCCCGCTCTCGCCCGACGTGCGCGCCGACGTCCTCGCCGGCGCCGCGACCGCCGGCGCCGCCGGGCGGGCGAAGGGCGCACCCGAGGTCGGCGGCGCGCCCGCGGCCCTGCTGCCGATCGCGCCCGAGCTCGCCGTGCGGCTCTCGCCCGCGGATCCAGCGGCCGTGGAGCGGCACGCGGCGCGCGGCGAGCGGCTGCTCGTCGGCGTCGGGGCCGCCGCCACAGCGCTCGCCCTCGGGCTGGCCGCGCTCCTGTTCGCGCGCATGCGCGCCGCGCGGCGCTCCAGCGAGCTGCGCACCGACTTCGTCGCCGCCGTCTCCCACGAGCTCCGGACGCCGATCGCGTCGGTGCGCATGCTCTCGGAGCTGCTCGAGGAGGGGCGGCTCGCGCCGGACGAGCACCGCGAGGTGTTCGAGGCGCTCGGGCGCGAGTCGCGGCGGCTCGGCGAGACCGTGGAGCGGCTGCTCGGCTTCAGCCGGATGATGGCCGGACGCGCGGCCATAGGGCGCGCCCCGGCCCGCGTCGCCGAGGCGGTCGCGGCCTCGATCGACACGTTCGAGGAGCGGAACCCCGAGATGCCCAGGGTCGTGCGCGAGCTCGACCCGGCGGCGGAGGCGAGCATCGACGCGGGCCAGATCCGGCTCGCGGTCGACAACCTGCTCGCCAACGCCCTGAAGTACGCGCTGCTCGCCGCCCCCTACCGCGTCCGCGTCGCGCGCGAGCGGGGCGGCGTCGCGATCGCCGTCGAGGACCGCGGCCCGGGCGTCGCCCGGCGCGATCAGCGCCGCATCTTCGAGCCGTTCGAGCGCGCCGACGACCGGCTGAGCCGCGCCGTCTCGGGCAGCGGCATCGGGCTGTCGCTGGTCCGGCACGTCGCCCGCGCGCACGGCGGCAGCGCCCGCGTCGACAGCGAGCCGGGCCGCGGCGCCGCGTTCACGTTGTGGATCCCGGGACCCAGAGGACCGAAGGAGCAGGCGCCATGACCCAGAAGACGCCCGAAGGCAGGCTGGAGACCGTCCTCGTCGTCGAGGACGACCCGACGCTGCGCCTCGGCCTCCAGAAGACGCTGCGATCCGCGGGCTTCCGCGTCGAGGTGGCGAAGACCGGCCCCGAGGGGCTGCAGGCGGCGCTCGCCGCGCGGCCCGACCTCGTGCTGCTCGACGTGATGTTGCCCGGGATGAACGGCTTCGAGATCTGCGAGGAGCTCCGCCGGCACGACGTGGACCTGCCCATCCTGATGGTCACCGCCAAGGGCGAGGAGCAGGACAAGGTGCGGGGGCTCCGGCTCGGCGCGGACGACGACACGCACGCTGGCCGCGCGCCGGAGGGAACGAGACGCCATGAACACGATCCATCACCACACCGCCGCCGCCGCCCTGATCCTCGGTATGTTCGCCCCCGCCGCGTGCGTCGACGGGCCGACGCCCGGCGCGCCCGGCGCGCCGAACGGCGAGGCGCAGGCCGACCTCGCCGTCGGCGAGGACCGGCGCGCCGCGCTCGCGCTCGCGATCGAGCTGGCCGAGCGCCGCGTCGACACCGGCCGCGAGCTCGGCGCCGCGCGCCGCTCGCTCGACGAGGCGCTCGCCGATCCGGCGGCCGCGCCGGAGCAGCGCGATCAGGCGCGGCTCGCGATGAGCCGCCTGCTCGAGGCGGAGGGGGATCGCGAGGGCGCGATCGCCGCCGTGGAGGCGCTGCTCGGCGAGCGGGCGGGCAGCCCGTCGTGGCCGCTCCAGTCCGCGGCCGAGGAGCGCCTGCGCGTGCTGCTCACCGGGCGCGGGGAGGCGCCGCTGCCGGGGGAGCCGGGCGAGCACGAGCACACGTCGCCGTTCGCCCGCGCGCTCGCGCGGTACTTCCCCGCGCCGGAGGCCGGGACACGGGGGATCGAGATCGACGTGCTCTCGTTCGGCGGGAGCAGGGAGGTCAGCGACCGGCTCGGCACCTTCGCGCTCGCGCCCGCGATCCGCGAGCTCCGGCGCGAGGCTTGCCCCCGCTGCGACGACAGGCTGCCGATCCACGCGCGGTCATCGCGGACCGGCAGCTGGGTCGGCATCCCGGCCGCCCGCGCGAGGCTCGGATCGAGCCTCGCGGTCTTCTACTTCGACCTCGGCAACCTGCACATCCCCGCGCGGTACGACGCGGAGCTGCCGCTGCCCTCGGCGGAGGTCGTCGAGCGGCTCTCGAAGGGCGAGGGGCTCATCGCCGCGCGCGAGCGCAGCGGCGCGCCGCCGGTGATCCTGATCGCCGCCCCGCGCCGGGCGCAGCTCCCCGCGGTCGAGGAGGCGCTCGCCGCGATGGAGGCGCTGCCGGCGGCGCCCGTGGCGGTGCCGCTGCCGAAGCACCTCCTGCGCGACGAGATCCAGGCCGTCGTGCGGGGCCAGTTCGGGCGGTTCCGGGTCTGCTACGAGGAGCTCCTCGAGCGGAGCCCGGCCGCGGCAGGGACGATCCCGCTCGATTTCGCGATCCTGGGCGACGGGACGGTGGCCGACGTGAAGGTCGACCCGGCCACGACGACGCTGCGCGACGCGACCCTGGAGGCGTGCATGGTGGAGGCGACGCGCGCGCTGAGGTTCCCGGCGATCGGAGTGAAGACCACGGTCGTCTATCCGGTCGCGTTCTCGCCCGAAACGTGAGCGACCGGCCGGCAGGCCGGAGGCCGCCGCCACCGGCGCGGCCGCGGCTCAGCGCGCGCTCGAGAGCCCCGTGATGAACCCGCGCGGCCCGTCGACCGCGCTGCCGAGCTGGCCGAGATCGAGGCCGAGGTCGAGGATTCCGGTCAGGCTCCCCGCGGCGTAGACGGCCCCCGAGGAGCTGTCCGCCGCGACGGCCCGCAGGTCCGCGGCGCCGCCCGCTTCGAGCTTGGACGCCGAGACGAGGTTGCCCTCGGCGTCGAGCTTGATGAGGAACCCCGCCTGCTTCCCCGCCGACGCCTCGAGCTTCCCGGCCGCTCCCAGATCGATCTCGCCCGTGAACAGGCCCGTCACGTACACCGCGCCGGCGTCGTCCGCCGCCACGCCGGCTGCGGTCTGGTCGGTCGTCGCGTCGCCGAACCCGCGGCTCCACACGACGTGGTCGCCCGAGACACGCGCGACGAAGAAATTGTCCGTGGCGCCCGCGTCGGGCATGCGCGGGCAGGTGTCCTGAAAGTCGAACGTTCCTGCGTAGTTGCCGGCGATCGCGACGTCGCCGCCCCGGAGCAGCGCGGCCCCGTGCGGCGCGACCCTCGGAGCCCCACCGAGCTTCAGCGTCGTGACGGCCTGCGGGGCGCCGTCGCGCGACGTGTAGCGCGCGACGAAGAGGCCGCGGCTCTCCGAGGTGACGGGCGTGTCCCCGCCGAGCGAGACGGCCCCGTTCGCCGCGTCGTAGTCGCCCACCACCGCCACCACGCCGGCCCCCGCTTCCGCGCTTCCGGCGAGCGCTCGCACGGTCACGGCCTCGCGCGCCCCGAGCTCGCGGTGCCACGCGCACGCGCCCCCGGCCGGCTTGAAGGCGGCGACCAGCGTGAACCGCTCCGGAACGTCGGCCCTGAGCGCGCACGGGCCGAACGTCTTGCCCTTGCCCAGCGTCTCGACGGCGACGGCGATCACGTCGGACGTCGCGGCGAGGCCGCGCGCGGCGGTGCCGCCGTCGCCGTCGATGCTCCACGCCCAGGAGCATCGACCCGCTGCGTCGAGCGCCGCCACGAAGCTGGGCCGCTCGCTGTGCCCCGAGGGCGGGCCGATGCCGCAGCCGGAGCGCTGGCTCGACGGCAACGTGGCGCTCCCCGTCGACTCCCCGGCCACGTACACGACGCCGGCGCCGACGGCGACGTGCATCCCCGAGACGCCGGGCACGGACAGCGTGTACTCGGGCTCGCGCGCCCCGCTGGCGCTCCACCGCGCGACGGTGAGCGAGGCCCCCTCGTTGACCACGGCCGTCACCGCGCCGTCCACCGCCGCGATGTGGCGCACGTCGTCGCCGATCGTGTCGCCCCAGAGGCCCCGCGGCGCGACGACGGCGTCCGGCTCGGCCTGGTTGCAGGCCGGCGCCCCGCCGCCGCCGCCCGCGCCGTCACCGCCGCCCGCGCCCGCGCCGTCGTCCCCGCCCGCGGACGAGCTGCTCGTGGACGGGGGCGCGCCGGCTCCGGTCCCCGCCGGGTCCGTCTCGCCGACCTCGAGGCCGATGAGGGAATTGCAACCTCCCGCCGCGGCGGCGAGCAACCCGGCGCAGGACGCAGCCTGAACCTTCCTGAGAGCACATTTCATTACTGTGCGTCCTCTATTACATGCCGCCGCCGTCCCCGCCATCGGCCCAGCCCGGCGCAATGGCCACTCTGCTGGACGCGAGGTGCCGAGTATCGAGGAGCAGAACGCAGCACAGCCCTCGGGCGAGCCCCTTCAGCGCAGGACATCGGCTGGAAACCTGTCCGTCCCATGCCGAGGCACGGATCCACCCCCGAAATGTATATCGGGGAGTGCCTTATCCCTGGACCGCGGCTCGCCTGATGTGTGCCGCCGGGCGTGTGTTCCCTTGGCGAGTGGGGTTCGTGGGCGGTCGCGGGTCAGCGCGCGATCCGAGAGCGCCCGCTGCTTCAGGCAGGCGCCTGCGGGTCAGGGGATACCCGTGAACCCCGCGATGAACGCGTGCGAATTCTGATCGGCGTCGCTGCCGAGCGACGTAGGAAAGCCCAGGTCGAGCGTCCCAGTCACCGTGCCTGCGACGTAGACGGGATCTCTGGACACCCGGCCCGCCGCGACCGCCCACAGGGCGACGGGGTCGACGTCGTCCCCTCCGAACTTGGATCCCGAGAGGATGTTGCCTCTGGAATCCATCTTGATCAGAAAACCGGCAGGTATCCCCGGCACGGTCGTGAAGCTCCCGGTGTTGTCGAGGACGAGCTCGCCCTCGAACTGCCCCGTGACGTAGATCGAGCCGACCGAGTCCACCGCCACGCCCGTCGCGCTCTGGCTCGCCGTCGGGTCGCCGAACCCGCGGCTCCACGCCACGCCGTCGTCCGAGATGCGCGCGACGAAGAGGTTGTCCGTCTCGGCCGCGTCGGGGAGCTCCGAGCAGCCGTCCGCCCAGTCGAGGCGCCCGCGGTATGTGCCGACGATCACGACGTCGCCGCCCGGGAGCAGCGCGGCCCCGTGCGTCGCCACGAGCTGGTCTCCCTCGAAGTTCAGCGTCGTGACCTCCCGCGGCGTGCCGTCGTTCGACACGTACCGCGCGACGAAGATATCGCGGTCCATCGACTCGAACCGCGTCTCCCCGCCGAACGAGACGGGTCCGTTCAACGTGTCGTAGTCGCCCACCACCGTCACGAGCCTCGATCCGGCTCTCGCGTCGGCGAGGACCACCTTCGGGGTCACGGGCCCTCGCGCCCCGAGGACCCGGCTCCACTGGCAGGCGCCGTCCATGGGACGGAGCGCGGCGAGCAGGACGGACTCCGGCGGGATGCCGTCCTCGGGCGCGCACCGCCCGAACGTCGTGCCCTCGGTCACCACCTCCACGGCCGTGAGGACCACCTCGGAGGTCGCGGCGAGACCGCGCGTGGTGGCGCCGCCGCGGGAGTCGACGCCCCAGGCCCAGCTGCACCGGCCAGCCGGATCGAGCGCGACCACGAAGCTGGGCCCGTAGGTCGCTTGCAGCACGGGGGCGCCGACGCGGCACGTGGCGAGCCCCTGGGACTTGGGCAGATCGAGCGCCTTCGTCGCGTCGCCGGCCACATAAACGAAGCCCGGGCCGACAGCCAGGTGTGTGCCCCAGGCACCCGCTGCCGACAGCCCGTAGCTGGCGTCGCGCACCCCTGCGGGGCTCCACCTCGTCACGGTGAGCGTCTCGCTGCTGTCCGCGGCAACCTCGTTGACGACGGCCGTCGCCGTGCCCTCCAGCGCCGCGACGTCGCCGATGTGGAAGCCGACCGTCTCGCCCCAGCCGGAGTGCGGCGCGGTGAGGATCTCGCCCCCAGGGGCATCGCAGAACGGCCCCCCGGCCCCGCTGCCCGCGTCGCCGCCGCCCGGGCCGGCGCCCCCGGGGCCGGCGCCTCCCGGGCCGGAGCCTCCCCCGCCGGCGCCCCCGTCGCCGGTGCCCCCCTCGCCGGCGTCCCCGCCGGAGGACGCCGCGCTCGAGGCCGCGCCCGCGCCGGCCTGCGACGGATCCAGCTCGCCGACCTCGAGCCCGATGAGCGCGTTGCAGCCTCCCGTGACGGCGGCGAGCAGGCCCGCGCAGGACAGGACGGACCGGATCTTCCCACGATCGCGTTTCATCACCTCGGCTCTCCGTTGCGTGGAATCCTCGCGGCGGCCATGGCGCCGGCGCGGGCTCAATGGCAGGCCCTGATGGAGTCGGGGTACGTGATCATCGACTGGCAGAGCGTGTTGCAGTTGCCGAGCGGGCCGCGGCTCCCACACCGGACGTTCGCCAGGAACACGTTGGTCGCCGCCGTACAGACGAGTCCGCTGCAGCTGACGGCGGGGAGCTCCCGCTCCTCACCGCCGCTGCAGTCGTAATCGAAGCCGCCCCCGGGCGAGATCGGCGTGTCGTAGAACGTGCTGGGCTGGTTCGGGTGGACCAGCCGGTTGTTGTCATTGCAGTCGTCGCCGCCCTCGCACGTGGCCGACCGGTAGCCGTCCTCGTCGACGTCGCAGTTGACGGGGCCGCCTCCGCCGGAGCCGGAGCTCGCCGAGCTGCTGCTCGAGGTCGCCGGGCCCGCGCTCGAGGTGGACGCGCCCGACCCGCCGCCCGCGCCGCCGTCGCCGCCGCCCGAGCTCGACGCACCCCCGCCGCCCGAGCCGCCGTCGCCGCCCGCGCCCGACGTCGCCGAGCCGCCGCCCGCGCCCGCCCCGTCCGAGGACCCGGCCGCGGTGCTCGCGGCCGACGTCCCGGAGCTCGCGCCCCCCGCGCCTGCGCCCGCGGAGTTCGTGTCCCCGACGATGACGGCATCCGGGAAGCCACACCCCCCGCTCAGCGCGGCGCCTGCGGCAGGAAACACGGCGAGCGCGAGACAGAAGCAAGGAGGAATAGAGCGCATCCTCCGATGGAACCCGTCGTTCCCCCCGGCGTCAACCGCCGGCCGTCCGGCGCCGACCGGCCGTCGGGACGTGGGCTCCGGAGGTCCGGTCGCAGCGCCTGTGGCGGCGTGTGGGGATGTCGTGAGCTCTCGGCGCGGCGTAACGCTCGGCATGCCGCGCGCGGCGCGCCGCCATCACAGCAGGCCGGCCAGCCGAGCCACGAACCCTTCTCCCTTCTCCTGGATGGGATGATCGCTGGGCACGAGGTAAAAGGTCTTCGTCATCTGACCGGCGACGTAGAGGGGGTCGCGCAGCGTCGGGCCCGGCGCGACCCGCCACGACCAGACGGTCCCATCACCCACGAGCGCGGAGGCCGAGACGACGTTGCCGTGCTCGCTCAACACGATCAGGAAGCTCGCGATCTGATCGTCGGGGGCGGTGAGCTGCACGCCGTCCCCGAAGTCGATCTCGCCCTCGAGCGTTCCGGTTGCATAGATCGAGCCCTCCTTGTCCACCGCCACGTGGGTGACCAGCTGATCTTTCCCCTCGTCGCCGAACCCGCGGCTCCAGACCACCTGGCCGTCCGAGACACGCAGGACGAACGAGTTGTCGCTCCCTCCCGCGGGCGGCATCGACGGGCATTCATCGTCCTCGAAATCGAAGGACGGCCCGGAGTAGGTCCCGGCGATCACGAGGTCGCCGTCCTCCAGCAGCGCGGCCGCGTGCCGCGTCACGGATTGGCTTCCCGGAGCGCCGATCGTGACGACGTCCTCCAGTCCACCGTCGGCCAGCCGGACGCGCGCCACGAACAGGTCGCTGTCCTGGGAACGGGGGAGCGTCTTGCCCTGCATCGAGATGGCGCCGTCCGGGGCGATGTAGTCGCCGATCACCAGCACATCCATCGCCTGCGGATCGACGAGGAGCGCCGCGATGCGCACCACCTCCGACGGTCCGAGCGTCTTGCTCCACCGGCATGCCCCGGAGGACGTCAACGAGATGAGCTCCGCCATCGCCTTCGCGTCGTCGGACCCGAACGTGCAACCGCCGCTGCTCGCGGTCGCCGCCCCTGTCAGCGAGACCGCGAAGAGGACCGAATCGGACGTCGCCGCGAGCTCGAGCGGCGTGGTGTTGGACACGGCGTCCACGCTCCACGCCCACTCGCACGCGCCTTTCTCGTCGAGCGCGGCCACGAAGCTCACCCTGGGGGAGACATCCGCCTTCGCGCTGATCTGGCATCCTCCGGTCAACACCGGCGTCTCGGCGCCCGGCTCCGCCGATCCGGTCACGTAGGCGAGGCCCCCGGCCGTGATCAAGCGTTCGCCCCGGATGCTGCCTGCCACGAGGCTCGACTCCATCCTGTAGTCGCCGTCGAGGTCGCCCGAGGCGTTCCACCTCGCGATGGAGAAGTCCTGCGGACCGTTGACGAGGGCCGTCACCTGCTCTTCGTCCGCCACGATGTCGACGATCTCCCTGCCGGCCAGCGCGCCCCACTCTCCCGAAGGGGGGTCGTCATCTCCCTGGCGGACGTAGCTGCAGCGCGCCTCTTCGCCGCCGCCGCCGCCATCCCCCGCGCCGCCGCCATCCCCCGCGCCGCCGCCATCACCGGCGCTGCCCCCGCCGCCCGCCGACGCGCTCGACGAGGCCGGTCCCGCGCCGCCCGCCGAGGGATCCAGCTCGCCGACCTCGAGACCGATGATCGCGTTACAGCCTGCAGCGGAAGCGGCGGCGAGCAGCACGGCGCCGCACAGCGCCCGTATCCTCCCGGGATCGCGCTTCATCACTTCAGCTCCCCGCCGCGCGGCGCCGTCACGGCCGCCGCCGAGAGACCGCCCTCGCCGGACCTCTTTTCACACAGGTCATCGCTCCGGGGGTCGACGTGGTCTGGACACATCCCCGGATGAAAGCCGCCGCTCTCCCCGGCGTCAACGGCCCGCCGGAACGCATGGCGCGGCGCTCCGGTCGCAGCCTGTGAGGTGTCGTGGGAGCGCTCGCCAGCGATGGAGAGCGGCCCGAGGCCGCGGCGTCGCTCGTCAGAACACGACGGTCGCCACGGCGCCGCCCGGCACCACGCCGAGCGTCGCCCTCGGGGCCGAGGACGTCTGCGCCGGGCTGGGCGCCGTCAGGACGAGCACCGCCCCGGCGCCCAGCGCCGCCGCCCCCGCGACGAACGCGACCGTCGAGATCGTGCCGAAGGTCACGCCCTGCTCCTGCAGCTCGATGCCCCTCTGCGTGCACCGGTTGCTCCCGTCGCAGTAGTCCTCCGCGTCGCCCTTCTTCGCGATCGCGCTCAGACCGAACACGGCGCCGAGCCCGATCCCGACCACGCCCACGCCGCCGCTGATCCACCCGGCCGTGCGCCACGGGAAACCGCCGGCCTCCCCCGGGGCCTCCTTCGGGGGGAGCGCGGGCCCCGCGCCCCCTCCGGCCGCGGCGGGCTCCTCCGGCGCGACGAGCAGCTCGACCTGCTCGCCCTCGGCGAGCCGCACGGTGAACGTCTTCAGCGTCCGGCCCGGCGCCGTCGCCGTCACCTGGATCTCGCCGGGATCCACCGGGAGCGGCGTGCCCAGCGAGCCCGCGCCGACCGGCAGCCCGCCGCGCTGGACCGCGGTGCCCGCCGGCGCGCCGGGGGCGAGCCGGATGACGAGCCTCGGCACGCGGCCCTCGAGCGCCGCCGCGCGCGCCTGCGCGATCGGCCGCCGGTCGTCGGTCGCCGGCAGGTCGCGCGCGAGCTGCCGGAAGACGGACCACGCGGTCGCGACCTTGCCGCGTTTCTCCTCGCAGTCGGCCAGGTTGAGCAGCGCCCCGGGCGCAGGATCGAGCTCGTAGCTCTCCCGGAGCTTCGCGCACGCGGTCTCGTAGTCCTTCGCCTGGAGCGCCGCCCTGCCGGCGTCGAACAGCACCTCCGCGGCCGCCGGGTCGCGCGGCTGCGCGGACGCGCCCGGGCTGGCGAGGAGCACGGCCCCTCCCACGGCGAGCACCCCGGCTCGGAATCGTCGTCTGCGTGAGCTCAATCCAGGCATCCGTGCGACCTCAACGTCTCCGGTTGAAAGGGTCCTCCGCCGGTGCCGGCGCCGGAGGCGCCTTCGCCGGCGCGGTCGCCGGCGCGGCGGGTCCCCGCGGCCTCCCGCCGACGGGCCTCGCGGTGGGGCCGGGCGGCGAGGGGGGGGCGGGCGAGCTCGCGGGCGCCGCGGTCGACGACGCCGGCGCGGACGCGATCGGGGGCGCCGGCGACGACGGCGCGATCGCCGGGACCGGGGCGCCGGACGCCGCGGGCTCGACGCCGGTCGGCGTCGCCTGGACCGGCGGCTCGGGCGCGCCCGGGGCGCCCGCGGAAGGCCGCGGCTCGGCCTCGACCGTCGAGGCGCTCGACGGGTCCACGTCGGCCGGGGTGCGCGAGCCGAGCCACACGAGCACCGCGCCGACCACCGCCAGGGCCACCACGGCGGCGCCCGCGAGGAGCGCGCCCGTGGCCGCGCGGGGCGCCCCGCGCGGCGCGCCGGCGGGGCGCTCCGGCAGGACGGCGCCGCTCGCCGTGCCCGGCATGGCCATCGCGCCGAACGCCGGCCCGCGCGGTCCGCTGCCCGGGGCGTGCGCCGGCGCCGGCGGGCGCGCGGGGTCGCCGAAGAAGCCCGGGACCTGCTGCGCCGACAGGCGCGCGGACTCGGGGAACGAGGCCGGCGTGTGCGCCTGCACGGGCGGGCGCCCGAGCTCCGAGGGCACGCGCGGGGGGAGCTCGATCGCCGCGCCGCTCCGCGCCTGGCGGAGCGCGTGCTGCATCGCGCGCGCGTTCGGCCAGCGCCGGTCCGGATCGAACGCGAGCGCCACGTCGAGCACGCCCGCGATCGCCGGCGGGAGCCCGGGCACCACGCTCGCCATGGGCGGCGCCGGCTGGGTCATGGCCGCGAGCAGGAGGAGCGGCAGCGTCTCGGCCTCGTGCACGTACCGCCCCGAGAGCAGCTGGAACATCGTGCTCCCGACGGCCCAGAGGTCGGTGCGCGCGTCGACCCGGTCCCACTGCCCCTTCGCCTGCTCCGGCGGCATGAACTGCGGCGTGCCCATCAGGGTGCCGGCGCGGGTGGTCGCGTTGACCGGGCTCGCCGCGAGCTCGCGCAGCCGCGCGATGCCGAAGTCGAGCACCTTGAGCTGGCCCTGCCGCGTGAGGAACAGGTTGTCGGGCTTGAGGTCGCGGTGGACGATCCCGCGCTCGTGCGCCGCGGCGAGCACGTCGAGCAGGTCGTCCGCGATGCCGAGCACCTCGGCGACGGCGAGCGCCCCGCTCGGCTCGCGCGCGCGGCGCGCCTCGACCGTCTCGCCCTCGAGCAGCTCCATGACCAGGAACACCGCGCCGTCCTCGGTGACGTCGTCGTCGAGCACCCGGACGATCCCCGGGTGGTCCACGCGGTTCGCGACGTAGCCCTCGCGCAGGAACCGCGAGCGGGCCTCCTCGTCCTCCGAGAGCTCGCGGCGGAGCAGCTTCACCGCGCCGCGCATCCCGTTGCGGTGCGTGCCGGCGTAGACCACGGCCATCCCGCCGAAGCCCAGCATGCGATCGAGGCGCCACTTGCCGCGCAGGACCCGGCCTACCAGGGCTTCGGCCCACAGGCCTTCCGACTCGGCGCGCATCATGGGCGAGGACCACCCGCTGACCTGGCCCCGCGAGGTGTCACCTCGCCGGCGAGGCCCTCGGGCCCCAGGGGGAAGGGAAGGCGGACGGGAGCGCGCGGCATGACGGCCGCATGTTAACCCGGTCCGGCGCGCCGCGGCGCGAAACCGTCCGAGGTCCACGCGCCGGCGTGGGGCCTCGCCGCGCGCGGGGCCTCAGCTGCGCGCGCGCAGGGTCTCGACGCGCGCGCAGGGACTCGACACTCGCGTGCGGGGCCTCGACACCCTTGACGTCGCCCCCGCGCGGGGACACGTCGCCTGTCTCGCGAGGGCCCGGACATGCGGCAGACGGTGAGCAGCGCGGTATCGATCCTCCTCGTCGCCGCGGCGTCGATCCATTGCGGCGGCGCCGGCGCCGCGGGCGGCGCGGGTCACGAGCAGCGGCCTCAGGGCCACGAGCACGGGCGCCGGGAGCATCGCCACGGGGCGGACGGCCACGGCCCTGACGGCCACGGGGCGCACGGCCCCCGTCCCTCGCCGGGCCAGCCGGCGGCGGACCCGCGGGACGACGAGCTCCGCGCGGTCGCCGCGATCCACGGCGGGGCAGGGCCGTGGGCGGTCGCCGGCTACCGGATGGGGAGGTACGCGATCGCGAAGCTCGGGCTTCTGCAGGGCAGCTTCGACCTCGAGGTCGTCCACCACAGCCCGCGGAACGTGCAGTTCTCGTGCATCGCCGACGGCGCCGCCGCGGCCACCGGCGCGAGCCTCGGCAAGCTGAACCTCAGCCTGGTCGAGGCGACCGAGGCCGGCGTCGAGACGACCTACCGGCGCAAGTCGACCGGACAGGCGATCACCCTCCGTCCGTCGGCGGCCTTCCGCGCGCGTTTCCGTGATGTGCCGAGAGAGAAGCTGGAGCCGGCGGGCAGGGAGGTCCTCTCCTTGCCTGACGCCGAGGTGTTCGAGGAGGTGAGCACGCCTCCGGCCAGCGCGCCGGAGTGACGCGCCCGCCATTCGCTCCGCCGCCCGGGACACGGCCCCTTCGTGGTGGCTGTGAGGTGGCGCTCGGGCACGGTGTACCGGCTGGGGGGCGCGATTTTGTCAGCTGTTGATGTGAGACGAAATTGTCAGTTTGCGACAGGTGATGATCTCTAGGCGTCAGCTCGCTCTGCCGCGCCGGGCCGCAGCCCGGCGCAGGCGTCCTGTCGTGGTTCTCGGTCCGGACGGGCTCAGCGGCAGGTGAAGGTGAACCGGCAGTCGCCGGACAGGCAGTGGCTGTCCTTCGTGCACGCCCCGCCTCGGCCGCGCTTGTCCATGCACTTGCCCTCGTTGGCGCCCCAGCCGCAGAACTGGTTCGCGCCGCAGTGCTCGTCGTAGCGGCACATGCAGACCTGGCTGGTGTCGCCGCACCGGCCCGTGGGGCACTCCTCGTTCACCCGGCACCCCGCCCCGATGGGCTTGGACCCGGGCGTGTAGCACCAGCCCGAGCCGGCGATGAAGCCGCCGCAGCGGCCCGACGCGCACTGGCTGTCGCGCGTGCAGATCTGATGATCCGCCTTGCCGGCCACGCACTCGTTGTCGCCGCCGACCCCCGGCGTCTTGATCGCGCAGTAGTGTCCGCTCGCGCAGTCGGCGTCGTCGTTGCAGACGCAGCGGCCGGGGATCGCGTTGCAGGCGACGGCCGTGCACTGGCCGCTCTCGCACTCCTCGTTGAACCGGCAGCTCCCCCCGAGCTCCTGGAAGCCCGGGCAATAGGCCGCGCCGCACTGGGTCGGGTAGGCGAGCTCCCGCTCCTCCGCGGTCGCGAACGGCGCGACGCCGCCCTCGTCGAGATCCGCGGCGGGGTCGGCCATCCCGGCGCGCGGGCCCGCCGCGCGCTCCCACATGCGGAGGAACGACTCGGCCGAGGACCGGAGGCCCGACGTGTCCACGCCGAGGCGCTCCAGGTCGGCCACGAGATCGGGCAAGAGGCCCTCGTGCGCCAGCCCCTTCTCGTCGAACTCCGTGCCGAGCGGCGCGGGCCCGTGCTCGCGCTCGTCGCGGGCCTGGCAGTCGGCCTCGGCCTGGAACGCCGCCGAGCAGGCGCCGTCGTCGCCGAAGCGCGGCCGGGTCTGCTGGATGAACCCGTTGAGATCGGCGCCGAAGGCCATCGGCACCTTCAGCCCGCGCCGCCCGTACTCGTAGGCCTGGGCGAAGGAGCGCGACGAGCCCTGGCAGCTGTTCAGGACCGGCGTGCGCGTGTATTGCTTCGTCTCGTCGTGCGCGGTGCGCAGGCCGAAGATCCCGCCGGTCTGCCGGAGCATCCGGATCACCCGCGCCGGCGTGGACTTCTCCGTCTCCGCCACCTTGGGGCCCATGATCTCGCGGAAGTGCCCGTGGGAGATGTACATCGGGTAGTAGTTCCGCGCCTGCGCCAGCTCGAACACGCGATTGACGCCCCGCTCGGCCAGGTGGGCGACGTCGATCAGCATTCCCCGGTCCATCATCTCGCCGACGAGCGCCTCGCCGAGCGGCGTCAGCCCGCGCATGTTGTTGCACTGCGCGTCGACATCCATGCCCAGCGTGACCCCCGGCAGGGTGGCGTCGCAGTCGGTGTCGATGAAGCAGGTCTCGGTGTACTGAGCGAACTGGAGGATCGGGTTGTGCAGCGCCGCCCCGCCGAACGCGTTGTCGACCTGGTGCACCGGCTGCAGCGTCCGGACGCCGAGGGCGTGGTACTTGTCGAGCGCGGCGCGCATCTTCGCGGCGTCGACGTCGCGGCCGAACAGGTGGCTGGCCTCGATCGACAGCACGATCGCCAGCTTGCCTGCCCCGATGATCTGCCGGGCGTGCGCCGGCGAGAGCGCGACTTCCATCCAGCTCGAGTTCCGCGCCACGAGCGCGTGGGTCATCTGCAGCTGGAGGTCGACGTCGGCCATCTCGTCGCAGGGCCGGTCGCGGTTCTGCTCCGGCAGGATCGAGCAGAGCCAGTCGAAGCTCACCGCGGACATCACGATGAGGTTCAGGCCGCGATCGTGCGCGCTGCGCAGCCAGTCCACGTGGCCCTGCTGGTGAGCGATGGTGTCCCAGCGCGGCCACCCCTCGCCGAGCTCCGACCGGTTGAGGTGCAGCCCGGTGTCGCCGTCGGTCCCCTCGATCATGCCCATCGCCTCGGAGCCGACGACGCCGCCGCCCAGGCCGACGAGCGCCGACAGCGTGCCGCCGGTGGAAAAATCCAGCATGGTTGACTGCGGGCACCTGTCGAGCAGCTCGCTGAGGTTCTGCCGGAGGCGCGCGTGGTCGCTCTCGGGCATGCCGCCGTCGCAGTCGTCGAGCGCGCCGTCGTGTTTGCCGTGCAGCCATCCGCCGCCGAACGCCTCTTCGGACATCATGTGGAAGTGCAGGTCCGCGAACCCGCTGACGGCCGGCGCGCCGGGCGCCGCGAGGGCGGCGAGCGGCGCCGGCGCGGCGGAGCTCGCTGCCGCGGTCTCGACGGAGAGCTCGCCCTGGCTCCAGCCGGCGGGCTCGTCCACGGCATTGTCGCCGGAAGACGGCGTGATCGCGGAGTCGCAGCCGAACGGCAGCCATGCGAAGGCGGCCAAAACCGCTGTCGCGAAGCGGCGCGCGCGGCGCCGCTCGGGTGTTGTGCCAGCCTGGGTCAATTGAGCGCGTCGCGGGAGATGGTCGGGGCAGGTCATCGTAAGAGCATCCTGGGACGCTGGTTTGGCGTCGTCCCGGGTGTTTATGGCCCCTGAGTCGCTGGCTTATGGTCGCGCGGCTGCTCTAACGGTTTACATTTTGCGACACCCTCGCATAATGCGCCATCGTGCCGGCTCAAGGTTCTGGATCCACGGAGTTCTTGCGGGTGCTTGCGGCCGCGGCGGAGCGGGACGGCGTCGAGGTCGAGGAGGTCCGGCGCGCGCTGGCCCTCCCGAGCGGGTTCCTCGAGAGGCGGGGCGTCCGCGTCCCCATCGCCACGGTCCGCCGGGTATGGTGCGGGTTCACGGATCGGGCGGCGGGCCCTCTCCTGGCCCTCCGCGCTGCCCGGGAGCTCCCCATGGGCAGCCTCGACCTCTTGGACTACCTGGCGCAGACGAGCACGACGGGGGAGGAGGCGTTCGAGCATCTGACGCGGTATTTGCCGCTGCTCGCGGACGCCGGGCGCGTCTGGATCGAGTCGGACCGGCAGCGGCTGCGGGTCCTTCACGCGTCGCCCGGCGGTCTCCCGTCGCTGGCGGAGCTCCTGTTCGGGCTGATCGTCGCGCGCAGCCGGGAGCTGTTCGGTCCGACGTGCGCGCCGCGGCTGGTCCAGTTCGCGCACCGGCCCTCGGCCGCGGTCAGCGTGTACGAGGAGGTGCTCGGCGCCCCGGTGCGGTTCGGGGGCGGCTTCGACGAGCTCGTCTTCGATCGCGACATCGTCCGGGCGCCGATCGCCAGCAGCGACCCGGCGCTCCGGGGCATCCTCGTCGCGCAGGCGGAGGCGGCGCTCGCCCGCCTCGGCGTGCGCGGGGCGGTCGAGCGCGTCGAGCCCGAGGACGACTTCGTGGCGGTCTTCCGGCATGCGCTGTCGCAGGCGCTCGACGCGGGCGATCCCAGCCTGGCCCGGATCGGCGAGAGCTTCGGGATGAGCGCGCGGACGCTGCAGCGGCGCCTCTCCGCGGCGCGGGTCAGCCACCGGGATCTGCTGCAGGAGCTGCGGCTGGAGCGGGCGCGGCGCGCGCTCGGCGGCGCCCAGGCCAAGGAGGTGTCCGAGGAGCTCGGTTATTCGAGCCCGAGCGCCTTCCACCGCGCGTTCAAGCGGTGGACGGGGGTGACGCCGGGGGCCCTGGCCGCGGCGCCGGGGGCGGCCGAGCCGCTGGTGGTGGGCTGGGGCGGAGTACAGGCCGGGGACGGGGAGCCGGCGGGCGCGGCGGCGGCGGCGGCGGGGCGGCGGCCCTAGAGCGGCGAACGGGTTGAACCAGCCTGAAACGAGCAGAAGTTCGAAACGCCAAGGCGCCAAGGGCGCCAAGAAGAAGATAATATCTTGGCGTCCTTGGCGCCTTGGCGCCTTGGCGTCCTTGGCGTTTTATTTCTCGCTCGATCAACGTGATCGGTGTTCTAGGACTGCGGCGGCCAAGGACGAGGTACCGTCGAACGCCGGCAGCGCGTTTCCGGCGGGTGTGCGGCCGTCCTGCCGGGGTCAGCGTGCCTCGAGCCGGGGAGACATCGAGAAAGTTCTCCGCGAACCCGCGATACGTGCCTTTCAGATCGTTGGCTTCGTCCTCGAGGAGCTGGGTGATCATCTCTTCTCGGGCGGCCGCCTCGCTCGCGGCGTCAGCGGCCAGCGGCGCGTCGGCCGCCTCCGCCTCCTGATGAAGACGCTTGAGGACCTCTGCGGCTTGACCGTTGCTGATTGGATTCATATCTACGATTCAACCGCTCGTCGACCTGGTACGTGAATTCGGCGCCGCTCCTCGCGATCGGGAGACGGGACTGCGCAGACACAAGCAAGTGGCCCACCTGCGGTGACGGGCGCTCCGCCCCCGCGTCGCGGCGCACGGCCTTGAAGCCGGCGCCGTTCCCGCCGAGCCCGGTCCTCCGCCAGCTTCGCGACGCCGCGGAGCCATCTTTGGCTTTGCATGGATGGAGACCGGCTCGCCAAGACTGCCCCTTGCCGAAAAGGGCGCGAGACAGCATCGTACGGGCATGAAGGCATTCGCTCTCGCGGCAATGCGGCGCTGAGCCCAGGGGCCTCGATGGGCATCGGCGAAGCGTTCGCCCGCGAGCCGTCGCGGCGCGGGGCGCCACAGGGTTCCGACGCGACCGTGGCCGGCATCGTGCGGGTGTCGGTGAGCGAGGGCTTCGTGCGGCCGACGACGCGCGTCCTGGCCCGCCTCCGCGTGAAGCACCCGGCCCTGCTGCTCGAGCTTTCCTCGGAGTCGCGCCTGGTCGACCTCGCGCGCCGAGAGGCCGACGTGGGCATTCGCCTCGCCCGCACCGGGTCGGCCACGTTGGTCGAGAGGCCGATGGGGCGCGCCCGCGGCGCCCTGTTCGCCTCGCGCGGCTACGTCGAGCAGCGCCTGTCCGGGGCTCGGCTCGACCGCGGCGCGGCGAGCCGTCACGACTGGGTGGGCTTCGACCGCAGCCTCGAGCGCCTGCCGCAGCAGCAGTGGCTGCAGGCGTACGGCGCGACGCGCTTCGTCTTTCGCTCGAGCTCGAGCGCCGGCATCGAAGAGGCGGTGCTCGCTGGTCTTGGCATCGGGCTGCTCAGCGAGGCGGAAGGGTTGAGGCTCGACGGGCTGGTGCGCATCGAGACCGACGAGCCGCCTCCTTCGGCCGAGGTCTTTCTGGCCTTCCACCGCGACGCCAGGAAGACGCCGCGGGTGCGCGTGGTCGTGCGCGAGCTCGAGGCCGAGCTTCGCCGTCAGCTCGGCTGAAGGAAAATTCCCGGCCCTGGCCCGCTCAGAGACCCAGGGCGCCGATCATCTTCTCGGCATAACGGATGCCCAGGGTGACCTGCGCGTCGTGACCAAAGTGGAGATTCCAGGTGTCGGCAGGATCGATGGCGAGCCCTTCAGCCGAGACGACGTGGGCGTTCGTGATCAGCCCCGGGATCTGGTTCACGAGCGAGTTGTGTCTGGCGCACGATCCCGAGTGGAGGAGCTCCCCTGCGAGGAACGGCACGTCACCGACACCGAGGTCAGCGCGCAGGTCCGAGACGAGCGTCTTCACCTTGCCGGGCCACGCGGCGTCGCCGCAGTTCGACTCGCCCTGGTGGAACAGGATCCCTTCGATCACGCCCCCGATGTCCAGCGCCGCCCTCGCGCGCGACAGGATCCAATCATACTTGCTGCCCCCCACCTTCATGAACGTCTCCACCCGCTCCCCGCTGATGGCGGACGGGACGAGGCCGACGCTGTCCTGGGCGGGGTAATGGTCGAGGATCGTCCTGGAGAAATAGTCGCCAGGCCCGATCGCTCCGTTCCAGCATTCGTGGAGCGGTGGGGCAGCAGTGTCCCACTCGCCTTCGACGCGCCCGGTCGCGGCGCAGGCGTCGAAGCCGAGGACCTTGATGCGGGGATCCTCGGTCTTGTCTGCTTCCAGGGCCTTCGGGTACCCGGCCATGTTCGATTGTCCGAGGAGGAGGAAGACGTGAAGCACGGGCTCGGGCGATCCTCCGCCGCCGCTCCCGCCGGCGCTCGGGTCACCCGCGCTGCCAGCCCCCGAGCCCTCGCCGCCTACCCCACCCGTACTCGCAGCGCTGCCGTCTGCGGGCCCTCCGCCCGCGAGAGCCCCTGCGGACGCTGAAGACGCGGCGTCGGAAGGTGCGCCGCCTCCGCCGCCGGCGCTCGCAGGTCCGGGCGCTCCATCCGGGACGTCTGCTTCACCGCAGGCAAGGGCCCCGATGAGCGGAAACGCGACAAGCGACGGAATCAGCCCAGGAGAGAGTATTCTTTTCATGCGAGATTTTCTCCGACAGATGCAGCGCAGCTGCTGCGCGCTCAGGGGTCGGCGGGGCGAATCGAAGGGAGTGATCCTGCCAGTCCTCACAGGGATGCCGGAGCTGGCCAGCGAGCTCCCGAGAGCCCGACCGTCGAGGTCGACGCGCAGGACGATCAGGGACCCGGTGCACACGGCGGCCTGTCCGGGGCCGGGTGGAAGAAGAGCAGGAGCATGATTGTGAGCGCTCACATATCGGCGTCAATCAAAAACCGGCGAGGGTGCTCGAGGACGCCGGCCCCGCCGCTCTTGACGCGCCGCTCCAGGGGAGCGCTCCGGAGGTGACTTGCCCGTCGTCCACGCCCGAGCGCAGCGGGCGGGCGATTGGAGTTGACATCTGTGATGTGAGCGCTCACATTTGCCCCCATCCTTCAGGTTTGCCCCGGTAGGTCCGTCACGCGCACCGGGATCTTCGTCATCGTGATCGGCTCCGGCACGCAGCGGCGGCGCGGATCAACGAGCTCGCCCGAGGGGCGGGGAGCCCAGACGTTTCGGAGATGTGAGTCCACGACTGCGGAGCCTGCCCTGGGTCGACAGAACATTCCTCGATGCGATCCGGTCCATGCGATCCGGCCGCCCTCGAAAGCCACGTTACATCAACAGCTTACGCTCATATCGAAGGGGAAGTCCGACATGAACAAGAACCGCTCTTCTCGATTGCTTTGCAGCACGGCCTGGGTCGCGCTCGGAATGGCGACGCTCGTTGGCTGCTCTGATGGAGGCGACGGGAGTGGCGCTGGCGCGGGCGGCTCGGGGGGAGCGGGCGGCGCCGGCACCAGCGCCAGCACGACCACGAGCACGAGCGCGAGCGCGAGCGCGAGCTCCAGCACGACCAGCGCCAGCACCGGCGGCTCGAACGAGGGCGGCGGTCCGGACGCCTCGAGCAGCACGTCCACCGGACCTGGCGGCCCCGAGCCCACGGAGAAGTTCGTCGGCAACATCACGACGAACGGCGCCGTGCGTGAAGGCTTCGCGACGTACTGGAACCAGATCACGCCCGAGAACGAGGGCAAGTGGGGCTCCGTCGAGAGGTCGCGCGGGAACAGGGACTGGACCGCGCTCGACAGGATCTACAAATACGCGCAGGACAACAACCTCATCTTCAAGCACCACGTCTTCGTGTGGGGCGCCCAGCAACCCGACTGGATCGGGCGTCTCTCGGCGGACGAGCAGCGCGCGTCCGTGAGGGACTGGATGAAGGCGTTCTGCGAGCGCTACCCCGACACGAAGTACATCGACGTCGTCAACGAGCCGCCGCCCCACACCACGCCCTCCTACAAGAACGGCATCGGCGGCGACGGCGCCAGCGGATGGGACTGGATCGTCAACTCCTTCAAGTGGGCTCGCGAGTTCTGCCCGAACTCGGTCCTGATCCTCAACGACTACAACAACATCGAGTACGAGAACGACCACAACAACTTCATGAGGATCGCGAAGGCGGTCATCGACGCGGGCGCCCCGGTCGACGCCCTCGGCGCGCAGGCCCACGACGCCTACAAGATCAACACGAACACGGTGAAGGGCTACATCGACAGGCTCGCCTCCCTGGGCAAGCCCGTGTACATCACCGAGTACGACATCGGCATCGCGGACGACAACCAGCAGAAGCGGGTGATGGAGGAACAGTTCACGATGTTCTGGAATCACCCCGCGGTCCCGGGCATCACGTTGTGGGGTTACATCGTCGGCGCGACGTGGCGGGACAACACCGGCCTCCAGCATCCGGACGGCAGGATGCGGCCGGCCATGCAGTGGCTGATGGACTTCACGGGTCGTGGGGAGTGACGCCACGCTGATGCGGTGATCTCGGCGAGCTCCCTCGGCCGAGGCTCGACGCTGGCCAGCGGCCCATCGTCGCCTGGGGAGAAGGGCGCGGCCTCCGGCGGGGCCGCAGCCCGCGGGAGACCGCGCCGGGGTCAGCCACGGCTCCGGCGCCGTCGCATCGCCAGGGCGGAGAGCCCCACGGCGAGCGCCGCGGCCCACGAGCTCGCCGGGGCGCTGGCTCCGGCGACCACGCACCCGCAACCTCCGTCGGAGGACCCCTCGTCCGGCGTTGTTCCGCCGATCCCACCCCCCTCGCCCGGTGCGTCGCCGCCCCCGGAGGAGGTGGCCGCCGTCCCCGTCCCGCCCGCGCCGCCCCCGGAGGAGGTGGTCGCCGCCCCCGCGCCGCCCGCGCCGCCCCCGGAGGAGGTGGTCGCCGCCCCCGCGCCGCCCGCCCCCGTGCCGGTGCCCGCACCCGTGCCGGTGCCTGGCTCGGTGTCCTCATCGCGGGGCACATCTCCGGTGAATCCAGTCTGCCCCTCCCGCGTCAGCGACAGCACGAGCGTGCCGTCCTTCACCGTCACGTTCTGCGGGTCGAAGTCCACGCGGTTCCCTTCGAACGTCCAGTCCGCTTTGCTCCACCGCGCGCCGTCCAGGGAGTCGAAGTCGTCCTGCCACGCGAGCTCGAAGCCGCCATTGTTATAGCGATAGTACTTGATCCAGTTGACGAACTGGTGCTGCGGGAGGACGGAATCGTCGAACGGTCCGACCCACTCGACGGCCTCGGCGGCCCACGTGTTGAAGCGCAGGGACTGGGGATTCCTCAGGGAGGCCACCTGATCACCCGTCGACCTCCTGACCTCTCGCCCGTCGAAGCTCCAGGCCACGTAGTCCGGCGTCCACTCCAGCGTGTAGGTGTGATAGCCGTCCGCGAGGGAGACGTCCGCCGTGTGCACGTCCTCCGACGTCACCCTCGTGCCCATCCCGGTGATGATGTTGGACTGCCAGCTCCGGGCGTTGTCCTTCCCGAAGACCTCGATGTCGAGCTCCTCCCAGAACGCGCCGGACAGCTCGGAGCCGTCCTTGTAGGTGAAGAAGGTCGACAGGATGCCGCTCCCGCGCGCCATGCGCATGCGCACCTCGATACGACCATGAAGATGGCCCTGGGGCGTGTAGAGCTCTGCTCCCTTGTAAGGCTTCGCGATCGCGGTCGAGCTCACCGCGAGCGCCACCGACGCAGCGGCGAGCATCGGGCCCGCACGGAACTTTGTGAACATGATGGAACCTCCGATGTGAACGTTAACACGCCCAGAATGTGCGTACTAGACCCTTGTCGCCCCCTGGCGGGGCCTGGCCTGGGCGACGGCGGAGGGGTGCTCCACCGGGGCTCGAGCTCGGGGCGGGAGAGAGGGCATGATGAGGTCGGTCGCCGTGAGGTGCTCTGTGACCGGCAGCTGACATGACGTACAAGAAGTCGATCCACCTCTGGTGGCCGTGCTCACCTCACGGCTGAGGCGCGGAGCACATACAAGGACCCCGGTCTCCAGGGATGTATTCTTGCCACCGTGGCTTCCACGGATGCTCGGCGCGAGCCATCAATCCAGATGCGAAAATTCTGCCCTGCACGCCCCTTGACAGGCCGGTCGTCGATGTGATGACGTGTCTCCGAAAGCGCGTATGTTCCGGGGGTCTCCTGCCGCTTCGCATCGCTCCCGAGGAGCCGGCGCATGGTGTGTCTGTCGGAGCCGACGTGTGCATTGTATCCAGACTGGCCTGCTTGTAGGACTCGCCTCCCTCCTCCCGGCGTCATGTACGCCGGCGGCGCCCGAGCACCCCGAGGATGCAGTCCGCATCGGCGGTCTCCTGCCGTTCTCCGGCAGCGAGTCGGCCATCGGCCGCAACCTCGAGCAGGCCATGTTGCTCGCGACCTCCGACCTGAACGCCGCGGGCGGTCTCGACGGGAGGCCGTTCGACCTCGTGCTCCGGGATAGCCACTCGAGCACCCAGCGCGGGCTCGATCAGCTGATCGAGCTGCTCTACACGGATGCGGTCAACTACCTGGTAGGGCCCGAAGAGAACCAGATTGCCCTCGACATCGCGCCGGACGTGAAGAAGCGCGATGTACTGCACATGCTGCCGGGTTACGCCGCGCCCTTCGGCGCGCGCAGCGACGTGAGGGGAGGCTCGATACGGCTCGCCCCTTCTCCGTTCGCCGTCGGCTGCGTGCTGGCGAGATCGGCCGAGCGCGAGGGCGTCGAGTCCGTGAACAGCCTCGCCGCGCTGGATGACTACAACTCCAGGATCAGCATCGAGTTCACGACCATCTTCGGGACGTTCGGCAGGGTCCTCCCCTCGGTGACGTTCACGCCGGGCGAGCAGACCTACACGGACCAGATCGAGTCCGCCTTCGCGTCGCACGCCGGCCGCACGCTCCTGGCCGCCTTTCCCGCCGCCGCCTCGACCATCGTGACCGAATGGACCGGCTCCGGACGCCCGGGCACCTGGTTCCTTGGTCCTGCGCTGCGCACCGAGGAGCTCCTCGCCAACATCCCCGCAGGCGCCCTCGATGGATACCTGGGCGTCTCGCCTTCGCTCAGCCTGCGGAGCGAATGCCGCGTCATCGACGAGGACGAGGCGACGGTCGACTGCACGACCGGGAACGCCGACGTGTTCATCGGGCACTTCTCCCGCCAGTGGGACGGCGAAGTGCCGTTGCCTGCGGCCCACTTCTATTACGATGGTGTCGTCCTCATCGCGATGGGCCTCGCCTACGCCCAGGCGACGAGCGGGGCGATTCCTTCGTCCGGATACGAGCTGAGGAACATCATCCACGAGCTCAGCGACCCCGACCACGAGGCGGCCTCGTGGCGGGACCTCGGGGCCGCGATGGCGAAGCTTCGCGCCGGGATCCCTGTCCGATACGTCGGGGCAGCCGCGGAGTACGAGTTCGACGTGTACGGGACGAACCAGCATCATTTCTTGCAGACGTGGACCGTCGACGGCGACACCTTCGTCGATCTCGCCACCGTGCCCGTCCCGTGCACGCCCCGGCTCTGATCTCGCCACAAGACCGATCTGCACGCAGGGGGACCGCGCGCGACCGAACCAACCACGCAGGATCAACGTAAACAAGGTACCAGGAGGGGGTCTCATGACGAAGACTGGACGATGCTGGACGGCGGCCTTCGGGCTCACGCTGATGACGGCGGCGTGCGGGACGAGCGACGCGACCGACACGGGGCGGGAAGTCACACCGATCGAGCGGACGCCGGTTTCCCAGAACGAGTTCACCGCGGTGGAGATCGAGGCGACGATCGACGAGCTCGTCACCGAGATCAACAAGAGCTCGATCGAGCCGATGCAGATGGCGGTGCTGCTGAAATCGCTCAACAGTTTCTTCGCGCCGATCGCCACGGGCGCGAGCCGAGCCGTGGGGGAGCTCGGGGCCGCGGGGAGGGTCACGGGGAACGTGCTCGGGCCCACCGATGCTTCGGCCGGCCACGAGGAGGCCATGGGGCTCCAGACTCAACAGATCAAGCAGATGGTGGCGGATGGCGCCGAGGGGATTGTCATCACGCCGTTCGGCGAAGGCAACGTGGATGTCATCAAAGAGGCCGTCGCGGACGGGATCCCGGTGGTGACGCTCGACACCGATCTCACGACCTCGAATCGCCAGATCTACGTCGGGACCATCAGCGATACTGCCGGGCGCGCGGCAGGGGAGACGCTGCTCGGGATGCTGCCCGAGGGCCCGGGCACGGTGCTCATCCACGGCTGGGTCGACGAGACCTGGGTCGACGGCGTGGAGCGGACCAAGGGCGCCCGGAAGGTGTTCGAGGCAGCCGGTTACGACGTGCTGGTGCATCCAGTCATCTATGATGACGAAGAGAAGGACGTCGACGTGATGAAGAAAGAGATCGAGGCCGCGGATCCGCCCGTCGTGGGCCTGATCGGCCTCTTCAACGACTCGTATCGGTGCGTGATGGGCGCAGACGCCGCCGGCGCGCCGGACCTCCCCATCGTCACGTTCGACTTCGATCCGAAGACCGCCGACTACATGCGCCAGGGTCGCATCAAGGCCACGCACGTCCAGCGGCAGTACTACGCGGGTTACCTCGGGCCCTACATCGCCTACGGCATCAAGAGCCTCGACCTCGACGCGACCAGGAAGATCCTCGCGCGGCAGATGATCGACGACAGCCGGTTCGACCTCGGCGTCTACGTGGTCCCGGCAGGCAAGGTCAACGAGTTCAACGACTTCCTCGACGAGATCGGCGCGACGCAGTAGCGCTGTCACGAGGGAGCGCTCGTGCGGCGCCATCGAGCGCGCCGGGCGCCGTCAGCCGGCGGCGGCGCGCTCGCGCAGGCGCTGCTCGGCGAGCCGCTCGGCGGCCACGTGCGGCGGCGTGCCGTCGGCCTTCGCCCTCTCGAGGACGAGGAGGACCGTGTCGTGGATGGCGTGGACGCGCCGCTCGACCTCCGCGCGCGGCCAGCCGAAGAGGTCCGCGCCGCCGCTCAGCACGCCGCCCGCGTTGGCCACGACGTCGGGCACGTAGAGGACGCCGCGCGCCGCGAGCGCGTCGCCGTGGCGCGGCTCGAGGAGCTGGTTGTTGGCCGCGCCGGCGACGATCTCCGCGCGGAGCGCCTGCACGGCGCGGTCGTCGAGCACGCCGCCGAGCGCGCACGGGGCGAAGATGTCGGCGTGGACCGAGGCGATCTCGCCCGGCGGCGCGACGGCGGCCCCGAGCTCGGCCGCGACGTGGCGCGCGCGCTCCGGATCGACGTCCGCGACGATGAGCCGCGCGCCGAGCCGGTGGAGCCCCGCGGCGAGCCGGCTGCCGACGCTGCCGCAGCCCTGGAGCGCGACGGTGCGGCCCGCGAGGTCGTCGCTGCCCCAGCGGTGGCGGGCCGCGGCCTGGATCGCGCGGAGCACGCCCCGCGCGGTCCACGGCGACGGGTCGCCCCCCTCGCCGGCGAGGCCCTTGACGTGGCGCGTCTCGCGCCGGATGAGCTCCATGTCGGCGGGGGTGGTGCCCACGTCCTCGCCCGTGATGAACCTGCCGCCGAGGCGCTCGATGAAGCGCCCGTGCGCGCGGAAGAGCCGCTCCCGGTCGAGCGGCTCCGCGCCGCCGTGGAGGACGACCGCCTTGCCGCCGCCGACGTTCATCCCGGCGAGGGCGTTCTTGTAGGTCATGCCGCGCGACAGACGCAGGGCGTCGATCAGCGCGTCCTCGTCGCTCGTGTACCGCAGCAGCCGCGTGCCGCCGAGCGCCGGGCCCAGCGCGGTGCTGTGGATGGCGATGATCCCGCGGTAGCCCGCGGCCTCGTCCGCGCAGAACAGCACCTGCTCGTGTCCCGTGACGGCAAGGGTGTCGAACACGCTCTTCATGCGGGCCGAGCGTACCATCCCGCCGCGACCGCGGAGGGAGGTGGCGCGTGTAACCGTAACGTACAATCTCGTGTGGCTCTCACGTCTGCCGGTGCACGGCTCAGGTGTCGAGGTGTGCAAGTGCGGTGATGAGGCGCTCGGCCGTGTCGGCGGGCCAGGGAAAGACGCGGCTCACGGCACGTTGGTGTGCGAATCCGTGCAGGCCGAGCCACAGCGCGATCGCGTCGGCGGCCGGGTCGGTGCTGGTGGAGCACCCGGCGGTGACGCAGCCGCCGAGGGCGTCGCTGAGGATTCGCAGGCCTTCATGGCCGAGCGTGGTCAGGTCCCGCTCAGTCACGGAACTGTCGCCCAGGGTGGGCTTCCAGAGGCCACCGAACATGGTGCGGTAGCGCTCTGGATGACTCTGGGAGAACTCCAGATAGGCGTTGCAAACGGCGTACAGCCGCTTTCGTGGATCGTCGCCGGCCTCTTCCACGGCGCAGCGCAGCCTGCTCTCCAGCTCGGCGAAGGCCTGCTGCACGACGGCCAACATGATGGCCGGCTGATGGCGTCTCTTACTTCCTTTCAACACCCCATCGTTCTCGGCTTCGCAGCCATGATCCGGAGGTTCCCGCGATGATCACCGCCACCACCGATGCCGTCACCACACATCCCTTGGGCGAGGTCGACAACCGCGCGACCTACATCAGCTTCGGACTCGCCTACGTTCTCGGCCACGGCGCCGCCGCGATCTCCAAGGGAGCCAGTCCCCTGCTCGCCTTGCCCGGCTGGCTGCCCATGATGCTCCTGGGAACGGGGCTCGCGGTCGGCACCGTCTACGCCACCCTCGCCGCCACCCGCGCCCAGCGCGGCGCGAGCGAGTCCGACGCCCTGTCCGGCAAGTTGCTCGGCGCTTCCTGGGTCAGCGCCTTCACCGCGCTGTTCCTCGCCATCACCGGCCTGGCGTACACCCTCGACAGGCCCGACCTGCAGGCCATGCTCTGGCCTACCGGCTCCGGCCTCATGGTCGGCCTGATCTACCTCGGCGAAGGCGCCGTCCGCCGCAACCTGCTGCACTACGGCCTCGGCACCTGGCTCGCCCTGATCTCCACCGCAGCGCTCTTCCTCGGCACTCCCGGCCTCTTCTGGGTCCTCGCCATCGCCGGCGGCGGCGGCTATGCCGTCGCCACGGTCCTCGAGCCCCGTCGCCTGACCGCGCGCGCGAAGCTCGCGCAGAGGCCCCTCCGGGATGAAGCGGAACGTGATGTGATCGCGTCGAGGCCGTCCCGTCGAAGCGCTCATCCGGCGTCAGCTTGACCTCTCGCCGCCGGCCGCTCCGCGCGAGCCGCCGCGCGGAGAGCAGCGCCTCGAGGTGCTCAGCCGCCGCCGGCGCGCCGTACGGCGACGCCGACGCCGGCGGTGCTCCAGCAGCCGCCCATCGTCCAGGAGAGCGTGGTGTTGGAGCTGGCCACGAGGTAGCCGGCCAGCGCGACCATGGTCGCCGGAGCGGTCGGAGGGGTCAGGCGCAGGTTCATGGTGGAGGTCGCCGCTTCGAGGTTGAGGGTGGCGCCGGCGTTGCCGTTGCGCGCCGCCATCACCGTGTACACGAACGAGCGGGTCGCGCTGAAGTTGGTGCTGACCCCTCGGGTCGCCGTGGCGCCGCAGTCCGCCGCGTTGGCGTGGATGCCGGTCGAGGTGGTGCTCGCGAACGGGTTCGATTGATGCACGCCCTTCAGCTCCACCACGTTGGCGAAGTACATGCCCCAGCTGCTCGCGTTCGCCATCTGCACCACCACGGACTTGTTGCCGGTGGTGGCCGGCAGCTGGCTGTCCAGGAGGTAGTAGATGTGCGCCCCGGCGTTGAGGTCGCCCGGCGCCTGCTGCCCGTTGAAGAGCGTCATCGCCACGCCGGCGTAGGTGACGCTCACCGGCACGAGCGAGTTCTCGGAGGCGACGACCCCGACCAGGACCATGCGGTCGTTGGCCGGGAGCGTCTGCAGCGCGTGGGTCACGTTGATGATGGGCGTCGAGCTCCCGCTGGCGCTCGTGCTGCCGGTCGTGGCCGAGTTGACGACGACGATGTCCGGCGTGACGACGCAGCTGCCGTTCGAGCAGATGGGCCTCGCTCCCGAGCACACGTGGCCGCAGTCGCCGCAGTTGGTGGCGGTGCCGAGCCGGGTGGTGCAGCCGTCGCCGGGGTCGCCGCAAGCCTTCCAGCCCGCGTCGCAGGTGGGCACGCAGGTGCCGGCGGTGCAGGCGACGGCGCTCGTGTTGGTGTCGCTGCACACGTCGCCGCAGTCGGCGCAGTTGCTGACGGTGCCGAGCTGGGTGGTGCAGCCGTCCTCCGGGTTCGCGCACGCCTTCCAGCCCGCGTTGCAGGTGGGCACGCAGGTGCCGCCCGTGCAGGTGGTGGCGCTCGCGTGCGCCTGAAGGCACCGGGTGTCGCAATCGCCGCAGGCGTTGATGTCGCGGGAGGTGTCCTTCTCGCAGCCGTTCATGCCGTTGCCGTCGCAGCTGCGCCACAGGCCGCTGCACGCCGGCCGGCAGTCGCCGGCGCTGCAGCTGTTGCTGGTCACGTGGGCGGCGGCGGCGGTGCTGCACACCTGGTTGCAGTCGCCGCAGTGGCTCGGGTTCGTGGCGGTGTCCGTCTCGCACCCGTTGTTCACGTTGCCGTCGCAGCTCTCGTAGGCTCCGGAGCACACGGGGTTGCAGCCCGACGAGCTGCAGTTATTGCTGACGACGTGGGCGCTGGCCCCGCTCTGGCACACGAGGTTGCAACCGAGGCAGTTGCCCTCGTCGTTCCACAGGTCGATGTTGCAGCCGTTCTTCGGTACCCCGCAGTCGTCGTACTGCGCGCTCGTGCACACCGGGTTGCAGGTGCCGTCGACGCACTGGTTGCTGGTGGTGTGGAGGGTGTTGCACTGGGTGGTGCAGTTGCCGCAGTGCCCCTCGTCGGTCCTGACATTGGCCTCGCAGCCGTCGGTCAACGAGCTGTTGCAGTTGGCGTAGTCCGCCTTGCAGCCGACGAAGCTGCAGGCGCCGCTCTGGCAGGTCGCGGTGGCGTTCGCGTAGATGGTGTTGCAGTCGACGCCGCCGGCGGCGGCGCAGGCGCCGCAGTGGGTCTGGTTGACGTTGACGTTCGTCTCGCAGCCGTTGTCAGGATCGCCGTCGCAGTCGCCCATCCCGCTGTTGCAGGTCCTCACCTTGCATTCGCCGTCCTCGCACTTGGGGGTGCCGCCGGCGATGGTGCAGGTCTCGCCGCAGCCGCCGCAGTGGCCGAGGCTCGTCTCCGTGTTGGTCTCGCAGCCGTTGGCGTAGCCGCCGTCGCAGTCGGCGAAGCCGTCGTCGCAGGTGTCGATGGCGCAGCCGGTGGCCGTGCATTTGCCGGTGCCGTTGGCGACCGTGCACAGGCCGCCGCACGTGCCGCAGTTCTCCGGATCGGCGGCCAGGTTCACCTCGCAGTCGTCCACGGGGTCGCCGTTGCAGTCGCCCCTGCCGGCCGGGCAAACCGTCTCGCCGCACACGCCGTCGAGGCACCAGGGCCTGCCGCCCTCCGTGGGCACACACGCGATGTCGCACCCGCCGCAGTTGAGCACGTCGCGGGTGATCGTCTTCTCGCAGCCGTCGGCGATCAGGCCGTTGCAGTCGGTGAAGCCCTCGTCGCACTCGATCTTGCACTCCGACTCCACGCAAGACGGGTCGCCGTTCTCGGCCGGGCACAGCTCGTTGCACCCGCCGCAGTGGCTCGAGCTGGTCGAGGTGTTCACCTCGCAGCCGTTCTCGGGATCGCCGTCGCAGTCGGCGTAAGGCGCTTCGCACTCCTTGACCTTGCAGGCGCCGCCCTGGCACTCGGCCGTCGCGCGCGGCAGCGTGCACTTCTGGCCGCAGCCGCCGCAGTTGTCCGCGTCGGTGCGCACGTTCACCTCGCACTCACCCCCGGCCAGGCGATCGCAGTTGGCGTAACCATCCGAGCAGGTGGGGCCGCACACCCCGTCGATGCAATCGTCGCTGAGGCAGTCCCTGCTCGAGCGGCACATCTTGCCGTCCTCGCAGCCCTCGCAGTCGGCCCCGCAGTCCACGTCGCTCTCGGTGCCGTTGGGCACGCCGTCGGTGCAGGTCGCCGCGACGCACAGGCCCTCCTGGCACACGCCGCTCTCGCAGTCGCTGGCCCGGTTGCAGGTCTGGTCGGTCGCGCACTTCTTGTCGCAGCTGCCGCCGCAATCGACGTCCGACTCCGAGCCGTCGCGGGCGTCGTTCATGCAACCCGCTTCCTGGCAAACGGCGTCGATGCACTCGCCCTCGGCGCAGTCGCGGCTCGCGGCGCAGCCGGAGCCGAGCGGGCATGGATCACACTCGCCGCCGCAGTTCAGGCCCGTCTCGCCGTCGGACTGCGTGTCGTCGGTACAGTGCTCCGGGGCGGGCCCGTCTGCGAACTCGAAGTCCGGCACGCTGCACGAGACGGCGGAGATCCCCGCCGTCAGGGCGGCGGCCGAGAACGCGCGGAGCAGCGCGAAGCAACGCAGAAAGCTCGGGGTCGACATCCAGGGGCAAAAGTACCATTCCCTGGCGGATGTCGCGGCCACAAATCGAGACCGCGCTGGCCTCCGCGCGCGGAGCTCTGACGGCGCGCTCGCACCTCCGGCGACGACGCGGCGCGGCGTCGCGCGCCGCGAAGGCCGCGCCGCCACGTTGACAGGAGCGGAGACGACAAGGCACTATGGTAAGCCTCGCATGAGGAATTTTCTACGAATGTTCCGCGTCGCAGCGGTGAGGAATTTTCTACGAATGTTCCACGTCGCAGCGGTGAGGAATTTTCCACGAATGTTCCGCGTCGCAGCGGTGCTGCTGCTGCTCGAGGCGCCCGCGATCGCCCAGGACGCTGACGAGCTCAAGCGAGCTCGCGCGCAGTTCCAGCAGGCGACCGAGCTCGAGCAAGCGGGTAACTGGAGCGCGGCCCTGCAGCGGTTCCGCGAAGTCGGTCAGGTGCGGATGACGCCGCAGGTTCGCTTCCACATCGCCGTGTGCGAGGAGAACCTGGGGCGGCTCGTGGCCGCGCTCGGCGGCTACGAGCTGGCGCTCGCGGAGGCCGACGCCGTGGGGCCCGATTTTCGGGCCGAGGTCGAGCAGTCGATCGGCCGGCTGCGCGCCCGGATCCCGAAGCTCGTCATCGTGCGCGGCAAAGGGGCGGCCTCCGCGGCCATCGGGCTCGACGGCATCGCCCTCGGCGGTTCGTCCATCGGCGTCGAGGTGCCGCTCGATCCCGGGCCACACGCGCTCACCGCCAGGGCTCCCAATCACAAGCCATTTCAAGAAACGGTGGAGCTGAAGGAGGGGGGGGTGGCGCGCGTCGAGGTGACGCTCGAAGCGTTGCCGCAAGAGCTGCTGATCCAGGCGGGCGCCTTGTCGGAGAAGCCGCCGTCCAAGGTGGTGCCGTACGTCGTCGGGGGCGTCGGCGCCGCGAGCCTGATCGGCTCCGGGGTGTTGTTCGTGCTCCGCCAGGGAGCGCTCCGGGATCTGGAAGACGCCTGCGGTCCGGGCGGCAAGTCGTGCCCGCGCTCCATGGAGTCGCGTTACGCCGACCTCAAGTTCTATCACTACGGCGCGCAGGTGGCGCTCGGCGTCGGCGTCGCCGCGGTCGGCACGGCGACCGCGATCTTGCTCCTTCAGAAGAAGAAGCCAGAAGGGCCCGCGAAGACCTCGCTCGAGCTCGTGCCCGTCGCGGGCGGGTCCGAGATCGGCGCGAGTCTCTCAGGAGTATTCTGAGGGAGTCGGGTCAGAACCCCGGATCATGCTTCCACGACTTGGGCGGCGCGGTACTTGGCGTCGGGCTCGGCGACGTGATCTTCTCGGCGGGTTTGGCCTGACGGCGGGGCGCTCCGCTCGCGTGTGACCCCGGGCGCGGAGCCGGCGCCGGCGCTGCGCTGGCCGAGGCGGGGGCAGAGGGCTCACCCGGGGGCGCGCCGAGCTCGGTCGCAGGGGGCGCCTCCGCCGTGGGAGGCGCGGGCGCCGGCGTCTCGGCGTTGGGAGGCGCGGGCGCCGGGGCGGCGGGCGCCGGGGCGGCGGGCGCGGCGACGTAAGGAAGAGGGGCTGGTGCGTCGGCGCTTCGGAACCGCAGTACGGCGAACGAGCCGCCGGCGAAGAGACCGAGGAGCACGACGGCGAGCAGCGCGCGGCTCCTCGGGCGCACGGACGGAGGGCTCTCGTCGTCGGGCGTGTTCGTTATGGCAGCGCCCGGGGTCGCGCGTTGGCTGTCGACGGGGTTGAAGGCGCTCACCACCGAGTGGCTCGTGCCGGTCACGTCGGAGATGCCGAGGTTGTTGCTCAGCTGATTGCGGGCGGCGCGCTCGAGCGCCTCGGTGAGGGCCGCGCGCGTTTGCTGCTGCTGCTCCTCGAACAGCTCGCGGATGAAGCCGGCGACGTCCTCCTCGGCGGCTCGCTGCGTGGACGGCAGCGCCTGCTCGAGCGCTCGCAGCAGCTCGTTGGCCGTGGCGTAGCGCTGGTCGCGATCTTTCTCGAGCGCGCGCAGCAGCACGGCCTCGAGCGACGCCGGGTAGTCGGGCAGGAACGTGTGCGGCGGCACCACCGGGTCCGGTGACGAGATGGCGAACAGCGTCGCGCCCTCGGATTCCCTGCGGAACGGGTGTTTGCCGGTGGTGAGCACGTAGAGCACGATGCCCATCGCGAACACGTCGACGCGCCGGTCGATCGCGTCGCCGCGCACCTGCTCCGGCGCCGTGTAGCTCACCTTGCCCTTGAGCTGGCCGGCCTTCGTCGTGCTGTCGTTGAACGCGGTGGCCTTGGCCACGCCGAAGTCCACCACCTTGGCCCTGCCGTCGTACGTGACCAGGATGTTCTGCGGGGAGATGTCGCGGTGCACCAGGCCGACGAGCTTGCCGCTGTTGTCCTTGAGCTCGTGCGCGGCGTGCAGGCCGGCGCAGGCCTGCACCACGATGCGCACGGCGATCGGGAGCGGCACGCCGCTCCCCCTCTTCGCGGTCTTCATCACCTGGCTGAGCGGAACGCCGTCGATCCACTCCATCGCCAGGAACAGCACGCCGTCCTGCTCGCCGAGATCGAGGATCTCGACGGCGTGCGGGTGGCGGATCTGGGACGCGAGCGACGCCTCCAGGAGGAACATGCGCTCGAACTGGTCGTCCTCGGACAGCTTCGGCAGCATCGTCTTCACGGCGACGATCTTCTGGAAGCCGCGCGTTCCCTTCAGCCGCGCCGCCCACACCATGGCCATGCCGCCTGCCGCGATCGGCAGCAGCAGCTCGTAACGACCGAGCACGGACCCGGGACCGAGCTCGGCCGGGGTGCCGGGTAAGAAGTTCGGCGCAGTATTCACGCTACTCGAAAGGTTAACTACGTTCTCTGTACGAGTATGTGGCGAAACCAAGCAAGAGCCTAGCGATAAGAAACACGGCCGACACAAGTTGTGGCTGTCGTACCCATGCCCCCGTTTGCCTACATTTGCCGGCAACCGGCGGCGCTTTGCAGGTGGGCAGCTGCCGCTCCCGCAGGCTCTGGGGAAGGCGGCCCCTCTGGTGCATGGATCAATTGTAGAGAGAGCGTCGCTTTTCCAGGAGGGCTGGAGCGCATCGACGTTGTTAGTCCGGCGCCATTTTTCCAGGAAGGACGTGGATCGCGTGAAGTGCCCTATGTCCACCAGCACGTGCAGAGTGGCTGTACGGTGGGGGGGACGGACGCCACGAGGCGCTTGACTTTCGGATCGTCAACTGCGTCTGGCCGACCGGCCACGTGCCGCCCGCCCGCGCGTCGGGCTGGCCCGGTCAGGGCTCCGCCCAGCAAGCGGAAGGCCGCGCCTTACTCATGTCAGGAGCTCGATATACCCGTCCGTTCCATTCACGCGGATGTGTTGCCCATCCCGGATCAACTTGGTCGCATTTTCCACGTCGACGACGGCCGGCAAGCCGTATTCTCGGGCGATCACCGCGCCATGGGTCATCAGGCCCCCCACCTCGGTCACCAGGCCCTTGATGGACACGAACAAGGGCGTCCAGCTGGGGTCGGTGAAGGCGGTGACCAGGATGTCCCCCGCCTCCAGATCCGCATCGGCCATGTCCAGGAGGACGCGGGCTCGTCCCTCGACGACGCCTGAGGAGACCGGTAGGCCGACGATGGCGCCGGCGGGGAGATCGGCTCGTTGGTACGCACCTGCCACGATCTCTCCATCGGACGTGATGACGCGCGGCGGCGTCAGCTTCTTGTTGAGCTCGTGTTCGGCTTTTCGTTTGCTGACGACCTGGTCGTCCAGCTGACGCGTGCGCACGACCTCGCGAAGCTCGTCGAACGTGAGGTAGTAGATGTCTTCGGCGTCGTGGATCACGCTCTCCTGCACGAGCCGCTCGGCTTCTTGCAGCAAGGCCTGCTTGTAAACGAAGTAGCGATTGACGAGGCCGTACTTCGGATACTCGCGATAACCGATGAAGCTCCGGAGCCGGTCGATCATCCGCTGGGCTTCGCTGGCCTTCTGCTCCCCATCCGGCAGCTGCCTCAACCGGTCGAGCAACGCTCGCGCCTGCTGCAAGGCCTCCTGCCGCCCCTGCTCGAACCTCCGCTCGCCGGCATGAGGCTCGAAGTTCTTGATGTTGCTCAGGATCAAGGGGACCAGGGTCGTCGGCTCCTCGCTCCAGCGGGCCCTCGTGATGTCGATTTCCCCGGGACATCGCATGCCGTATTTGTGGAGGTAAGCCCGGATGGCGTCCCGGGCTTCCTGCCCGCCCTCGAGCTCGACCAGCTCATCCAGGAAGCCCTCGTGCTTCACGTTCTGCAAATAAGCGACCACGTCCGGATAAGGACGGATCACGTCGGCGACATCGAGCAGCTCCAGGCCCATCTCCGACGTGATGTTGTTCGACACGGACTGGGAGAGCGTATCCGCGACGTTCCTCTCGCCGAGCCACGCCATCATCTTCTCGTTGATCCACGATAAAGCGTTCATGCCCGCCATGATCACGCCCATGTTCCGTGAATCGAACAAGGACTTCTTCATTTGCTGGAGGTCTTCCAGGATGAAGTCGAACAACGCCGTTCCGGCCTTGGTCCGGATGTCGCGCTTCAGCTCCTCGAGCGAGGCCTGGCTGCGCTCGATCAGATCCGCGACGATCGACGGATCGTCTTCGACCTGCGCGTCGAAGCGCGAGGGCGCCGTACCTTGCTTGCCCTGGCCGGGACCCGAGGCCGCCGGATCACCGGGCAAGGGCTCGATGAAGTCTCCTCGCTCGATGATGGCCAAGAGGGCGTCCTTGATGAGCGGGTTGGAGCGCCCGATGACATTCAGGAGGACGTCCCGGCTGGCCGGTGAGGCGAGCTCCTTCGTGGGATCGACGAACAACCTGCCGCCCGCTGCGTGCATGCGGCCACCAGAGGTCAACTGGAACAAGGACAGCCCCAAGGGCTTCATGGGGTCGGTCATCATCTGTTGATGGCCGACGGATATGTAGACGCGGTTGCCTCGAGCACCTGCTTCGGGGATGGGATACAGGGTCGTGATCGGCCGGCTCTGGACGATGTGGAGCTCCTCCTCGGCCAGGCACCACTCGATGTCCTGGGGGTGGCCGAAATGCCCTTCGATCTGCCGGCCCAGGCGCTCGAGCCGCAGGATCTGCGCATCCGTCAGCACCTGCCCGTCCTGCCGCTCGGGCTCGATCGCCCGCTCCTCGGTGCCGCCCTCCGCCAAGGCACGCGTCGCCAGCGTCTTCCTGGCGATCGCCTTCTCGATGACCTGGCCGTCCCGCACCTTGTAGCGATCGGCGCTCGCCAGGCCGGAGACCAGGGCCTCGCCGAGGCCGAAGCCTGCCTCGATCGACGACACCTTCCGGTTCGACGTGACGGGATCGGCCGTGAAGAGGATCCCGGACGCCTGCGGGAAGACCATCTTCTGCACCACCACCGCCATGTCGACCTTGCGGTGGTCGAAGCCGTGCTGGATCCGGTAGGCCACCGCCCGCTCCGTGAAGAGCGATGCCCAGCACCGGCGGACGTGCTGCAGGATCGCCTGCGTCCCGATGACGTTCAGATACGTGTCCTGCTGGCCCGCGAAGGAAGCCCCCGGCAAATCCTCCGCCGTCGCGCTGGACCGTACGGCGTAGGCGTCGTCCGCGCCAAGCGTGGAAAGAGCCTGGGTGAGCGCCTCGTGCAGGTCCTCGGGGATGGCCGTCCCTTCGATGATCCGGCGCAGCTCGCCGCTGAGCTCCCGGATCCCGTCCCGGTCTCCCATCTCGAGCAACGACAACCGATCGAGCGACCCGCCGATCGACGGCGCTTCTCCCATGATCCGCTGGAAGGCCTCGGTCGTGACGCAAAAGCCGGCGGGCACGCGGATCCCCTCGATCCTGGAGAGCTCCCCCAGGTTCGCGCCCTTCCCCCCGACCGCCTTGGCCTTCGTTCGATCGACCTCCTGGAGTTCAAGCACATAGGTCCGCATCCGTTCACCTCCGTCAGTGCGTCGGCAGCTCGTTCGCTTCGACGGATCGTCGCCCCCTCGTCGAAGGGCGCCACTATAACGCGAACCTCCGCGCCGTTCAAACTGGCGTCACGACTGGATTTGAGGCCGTCGTTGACCGCACCCACACGCAGCGGCGTGTCCCTTCGCGTCCTCGACCGCGTTGCGGGTCGCACGAAGGCGGCGCTCGACTCGGCACGTGATTCGCTGGCGTTGAAGACCTCCACCTTGCCGTTCCACTCCTTCACCGGCGCCGCAGCTGCCGCGTGCGGCCCCGCTGTGCCTCACCTCAGGCAGAGCTCCTCGACGAGGCGGCGCATCGCGGGGTTCACGTGGAAGTACCGCTCCACCCAGCGCAGGAGCGAGAGCGCCGATTCCGGCGTCCTCTCGTAGCCCTGCATGAACGAGGCGAAATCAGCCGTCATCTCCGGATACTGCTGCTCGATGCGCCGCTCGCGACCGAACGGATCGCGGTGCACCGGCTCGGGCGTGCTGATGTGCGGGAGCAGCTCCATCACCCGATCGACCGCGTATCCCTGCACGAACCGGTATGCCGAGAGCTTCTCCCCGCGTCGATACCGGCACAGACCGACGTACAGGTTGGTCACCAGCTCGCCCACGCTCCACGCGACCGACCGCTCCTGTCGATCCGCGATCTCCTGGGCCGGGATCCGCAAAGACTCATCGCAGTCCGTCGCCTTCCATACGAATCGCCCCTCGGCGTAGCGCACCTTGGGCAGCTCCTCTGGCTCGTACACCTCGAGCTCGCAGAAGATCCCGTCCTCGTAGAGGAGCTTGTAGCCGTGCGGCGTGTTCTGGAAGCACCACGCCACGGGGTGGGCCGCGCTCATCCAGCGAAGATCACGGAGGAGCTCGGCCTTGTGGCCGGGGCGCACGACGGCGTAAAAGTCGAGGTCCGAGTACCTGTCGGCCCGCGCGGTCTCGACGCCCACCGAGCCCAGCCCGATCAACGCGAGCGCCTTGCCGCTGCTCTCGAGCGAGCGACCTATCGCGTCCAGCCGCTCGTGTAGCTGCTCCGGTCGATTCACGACATTCCTCCCGCGCTGCTGGCCTGACCATGCACTCCACACATGAGGGCGGCTGGGTCAACGGACAGACGATCTTCGCGAACGGCGGCGTCGTACGAGACAGGAGCGGGCTGCTCCAGGCGCCATGAAGACCCCGGGTGTCCGTGGCCCTACCACGAGGGGGCGGGCCCACGCTCGATCCGGGGGGCCGCGAGCGCGTCGTCCTCGCGCCGCCTCGCCTGCCGGTAGCCGACGGGGCTCACGCCGTGGGCGCGCGCGAAGGCGCGCGCGAACGCGGGCTCGCTGTCGTAGCCGACGCGGGCGGCGACGAGCTTCACGGGGAGCGTCGTCTCGCCGAGCAGCACCGCGGCGCGCGAGAGGCGCAGCCGGCGCACGTGGTGGCCGAGCGGCTCGCCGAGGAGCGCCGTCGCGCGCGCCGCGAACGCCGAGCGCGAGAGCCCGGACTCCCGCGCGAGCTCCCCGAGCTCCCACGCGCGTTCCGGCGAGGCGCGCACCCGCGCGAGCGCGGCCACGACCGGCTCGTCCCGGAGCGCCTCGGGCCGCGGCAGCGACGCCGCCGGGTCGCGCAGCGCGCTCGCGAACAGCGCGTGCGCCCACGTCTCGCCGACGGAGCGGCGCAGCGCGGGCGACAGGTCCGGCGCGCCCGCGAGCAGCGCGAGCGTCTCGCTCAGCCAGCGCGCGAGCCCCGGCGCCGCGCCCGTGATGCGCACCGCCGGCGGCAGCAGCGCGATCCACGGGGCGCCCGCCGCGTCGAGGTGCAGGTCGACGACGACGAGCTGCGTCTCCGGCGGGGCCTCCGTCGCCAGGGCGCCCTCCGCCACGGCGCGCATCCCGCGGCAGAGGGCCTCCGGGTGCGCGAGCGACGTCGTCGGCCGATCGCGGATCGTGTGCTCGTCGGCCCGCGGCAGGAACACGAGCTCTCCCGCGCCGAGCGCGAGCCGCCGCCGCGCCACATCGATCCACCCGCCGCCGCGCCGGGCCGCGTACACCCGGGCGCACGCGCGCTGCGCCGGGCGCCGCTTGCCCCAGCGTTCGCCGAGCGCGAAGCGCATCACCTCCGCCTCGCGGAGCGCGACGCTCCGGGCCAGCTCGTCGAGCGCGTCGGACATGGCGCGTTCGACTGTACCGCACGCGCCGGGCTCCGCCACCGGCGCCGGCCGTGGACGCGCGGATCGCAGAGCCGGACGCGCGGCAATCGGGGCCTGGCTACGCTGGCCTCGTCAACAACACGAGAGAGAGAGGCCCCTGAATGACTCACCCCCTGCCGCACCCTCGCCCGCTCGACGCCGCGCAGGCGCTCGACGCCCACCTCGACCTCATCGGCCGCGACGCCGAGCGATGGCTCGACCTCTTCGCCGACGACGCCACCGTGGAGTTCCCGTATGCGACCGCGCTCGGCGTGCCGGGCCGGTTCGAGGGCAAGCCGGCCATCCGGCGCTATTTCGAGGGCATGCTGGAGCGCTTCCGCGACCTGTCGCTCCGGGACGTGCGGCGGTATCCGACGACCGACCCCGACGTCGCGCTCGCCGAGGTGCACGGCTCGGCGATCATCCTGCCCGCGGGCAAACGCTACGAGCAGGACTACGTGATGGTCGTCGCCACGCGGGACGGCAAGATCGTGCGGTACCGCGAGTACTGGAATCCGGCGCCCGTCGTCGAGGCCTTCGGCGAGGCGCTCGCCGCAGGGCGCGAGGCGGCGTCATGAGCGCGCGCGCAGGCGGCGGCAGGCCGCGCATCCTGGTCGTCGGCGGGACGGGCACCACCGGGCGAGCGATCGCCGCGCGGATCGAGGCCGCCGGCGCGCGTGTCCGCCTCGCGAGCCGGACGGCGCCCGCGCCGCGCGAGGGCGTGGAGCACGCGCGGTTCGACTGGGCGGACCCGGCGACGCACGAGGAGGCGCTCCGCGGCATCGACCGCGCGTACCTCCTGGCGCCCGCGATGGTCGAGGACCCCGCGCCGCTCATGATGCCCTTCATCGAGCGCGCGCTCGCGGGCGGGGCGCGCCGCTTCGTGCTGCTCAGCGCGTCGGCCGTGCCGGAGGGGAGCCCCGGGCTCGGCGCCGTCCACCGCGCGCTGCGCGAGCGCGCGCCGGAGTGGACCGTCCTTCAGCCGTCGTGGTTCATGCAGAACTTCATCAATCCGCGCCACCACCACGGCGCGGGGATCATCGCCGGTCCCGGCGAGCTCGCGACCGCGACCGGCGGCGGCCGCGTCGGCTTCGTGGACGCCGACGACGTCGCGGAGGTCGCCGCGCGCGCGCTGCTCGACGAGGCGCCCCACAACACGTCGCACGTGATCACCGGTCCGGAGGCGCTCAGCTACGACGACGTGGCGGCGATCCTGACCGAGGTCGTGGGACGGCCGATCCGCCACGTCCACGTCGGCGAGGGCGAAGCCCGCGCGCGCCTCGTGAAGGCGGGGGTGCCCGCGCCGTACGCCGCGTTTCTCGTGCGTCTCGACCTCGCGATCCGCGACGGCGCCGAGGACCGCACGACCGACACCGTGCAGCGCGTGACCGGCCGCGCCCCGCGCGCCTTCCGCGACCTCGCGCGCGCCCACGCGCACGCCTTCAGGTGAAGCAGCGCGGCGCGCCGATACGCCCCTTTTCGCGCTCTCCGCGATCGCCGGCGGTCACGCGGCCAGGGCGGGCGCGCCCTCGCGTGGGCGCGCCCACGGGGGGCGGCGGGCTACTCTTGGGTCGCCTTGAACGACAGCAGGCCGCTCGTGGAGCCCGTGGCACCGGGCACCGTGCACTCGAGGTAGAAGTGGCTGAACGTCGTGGTGTCGGTGATCTGCGGGACGGAGAGGCTCTGATAGCTCGTGGAGCTCCCGCTCGTGCACACCCAGGTTCCTTCCACGTTCCCGCCGGACGGATTCCTGCTCACGGCGCGGCAGCAGCTATTGGTCGACGTGTTCCGATCGAGGACCCACGCCGTGCCGCTGAGCTTCGTCATCCATCCGCCGTCCTCCCACTTGCGCTCGACGGGGCACAGGGCCGTGACGGACGACGACGTGGGGTTTTCCACGCCGCCATTGGACAGAACCTCGAGGCTCCCGCTGTCCTGTGGCCTGCACATCGACGCAGGGTAGGTCGCGACGTCGTCGGCCAGCACGGTCCCGGCGAGCGACACCGCGAGCATCGTTCCCATGAACCCCAGAATAAGTTTACGCGCTTTCATCAGAATACTCCCAGAGCTCTCGCTCAGAACCGCTGTTGCTGGACACGGTACGTGTGGATCGACGACGACGCTCCGCCCGAAGACGCCGGGAGCGTGCAGCTGATGTCGAAATGGCTCCAGCTGAACGGATCGTGCATCTTGGGGAAGTCCAGCATGATCACCTGCGCGCCCGTCCCGGAGGAGCACTCCTCCGGAGCCTCGCGGAGCGTGCCGGTCGGGTTCTTGGTGATCACGTGGCAGCAGACGTTGCCTGTCGTGCTCTGATCATTCACCCAGACGCGCCCGAAGACGTAGTTCGACAGGCCGTCGCCCGTATCGTATCGCCCTGCCGGACAGACCACCTCCTCGCTCGCGGTCGCCGTGTTCACCACTGCGCCGCGCGAGGAGTAGGTGACCGCGGTGGTGTCGCCGCCGGTCTGCCGGCACTGGAGGCCGGGATGGTTCCTCATGGCGATGTAGTCGTTGGGGTCGAAGGGCGTCACCAGGCGCGGGTAGGGCGTCGACTGATCGAGATCGTAGCAGCCGAGCCCGTTCTTCACGCCGGTGGTCTTCGAGTACGCACCGAAGGCGTCGAGGGCCACGTAATCCACAGCCGCAGAGCCCTCGTTGTCGCCCGTGGCCACGCGGAGCGTGAAATGCAGGTGCGTGTTGCCCGTGGGGTGCGAGAGCGTGCCATCGTTGTTGATATGATCCGTGACGGTCCCCGAGTTGCCCGCCGTCGCGATCTGTTCACCGAGTCGGACCACAGTGCCGGGCGCCGGCAGCGCGTCCGTGCTGCTGCCCCAGTAAATGTCGTTCGCCAGCTTCGCCGCGTACTTGCACTCCTTCTTGGCCTTATCCGTCGCCGAGCAGCTCAGCAGCCGAGCGGCCTCGGTCACACCGGCCGGGTTGATGCAGGGACAAAACTGCTGCTTGTCGTGGCTCACGCCGCCTCGGACGTGCCGGTACTCCGACAGGTACGAGCTGCCATTCCAGAGCGGGTGGCGCACGACGATGACGTTCCCCCCCTCAGCCCCGTCCCAGCCCGCGAAGATGACCTCGCCATCTCCGACGGCATACACGGGGAACCCGGGATCGGTCCCCGACGCGACGGTCTCCCTGGCGAGGTCGACCGAGGCGTGCAGGCTGTTCCAGTCGTAGTAGTACCCTTGCCAGAAGACCACCTTCTGCAGGCCCGATCCAGAAGGGGGGTCCAGGTCGGCAGGCGGGACGAGCGGCATCTGTCGCGAGAAGTCCTCGATGAAATCCTTCGCGTTCTGCTCCTGCTGCTGCTTGCAAGTGTTGTATGCAGCGAGATTCGTGAGCTTGGTGGCCTCGCAGCAGTTGTCGTCTCGCTGGGAGCCGAAGCCGCACGTCGGGCCGATGGCCGTGAGGTCGGCGAGGTCGACGCCGTTCGGGTTGAAGGTAGCGTCATGATAGGCATTGACGAAGCCCGTGACGGACGGGACACCCTTCGTCGGATCCGCGGTGCACGCGAGATCGAGCGCGCTCTCCGCGACGCCGAGGGCCTCGTCGTCGGCCGAGGGGATCGTGTCGACGGGGACCATGCAGGCCGCTCCGAGGCACGCGAACGCCGCGGCGGGGGGGAGGTACCGCCAGCTACGCCGCGCCGCGCTTCCATGCGCTTCCATGCTCTTCCTCCTGAATCGATCGGTGGTCATTGGACCGTCCTGTACATCTGGATGCGCGACGGATTGCTCTCGCCGAAGCCGAGCCCGGGCAGCGTGCACTGGACGAAGCGAGAGCTGCCCACCATCGTATCGGTGATCTGCGGCAGGGCCAGCGTCTGGGTCGATGCGCTGGTGCCATCCGAGCAAGCCGAGGTCCCGTTGATCGTGGCTCCTGCCGTTCCCTTGGCGACGAGGTTGCAGCAGATGTTCGACGAGGATTTCCGATCGACCACGAAGGCCGTACCGCTCACCGTCGTCGAGGAGTCGGGCCTCTCCACGGGACAGAGCACGATGAGGTCATCCGGGGACGAGTTCTCCACCTCACCGTCGCTCCGGACCGTGAGCGATTGCCCGAGGGTGGCAGTGCAGTAAGCGCCGGGGGCGTTCGTGGTCGTGGCCGCATACGCTGCCCCCGCGCCCACCGTCAGTGCAAGACAGACGAGGAACGCCCTTCGCCTGCGACCTAGCAGTGTATCTCTCATTTCCTTCACCCAAGCTCCTCACGTCACGAGATGGATTCGCCTCCGTCCGTGACGTGAGGAGCTCAATGCACGAGCCGTACCAGTGACGTTGCGGAGCGTGAGCAGCGGGCCGAGGTCCACACGCAATGATGCGAGGGGATGGGCCACCGCAGGGGGAACGCCGGTCAGCAAGCAGCGTGAGCCGAGCAGCTCCACCGCGCTGTGGACATGCGCCGTCGCTGCCGGCTCCTCCGGTCGGCTGGCACGTGGCACATTGCAGGTGGCACGTGCCACGTGGCACGCCGTTACGGCGTGCCGTCGTGCCATCGAGTGCCGGCGGGTCTGGCGCGGCGGCAGTGCCGTACGACCTGCCGCACGACTGCTGGATGGCGGAGACCCAGCGCGCCGAGGTCTGTACGCGCGAGCTCGACGTCGACCAGCCGTCGGCGCAGCAGGTCGAGACCTGCGTGATCGACGCTCAAGGTACGATGTACGCCGTGACCCTCGGCGACCGCGCCGAGCTCCAGGCGCCCGACGACTGGTTCGTGCTCGTGCGCGGCAACGACGGCAGCTACACGTCCGACGGCTTCCCGATGCACCGCGCCGCGCACGAAGGTCCTCGGCGCCGAGATGCTCGGCGCGAGCGTGATCCGCTCCGGCGATTCGTACGAGGACGCGCTCGAGCACGCGCGGTCGCTCGTAGCCCGTCACGACTGGCGGTTTCTCCCAGCGTTCGACGACCCTGACGTGATCGCGGGCCAGGGGACCTTCGCTGGGTGCGCTGCGATGGCGCCCATCGATGATCTCGCCTGGAAGGTTGGGAGACGGGTGGACCTCAGCGGCGATTCGCCTGGTATGGGCGTTGCCTGTCGGCCTATCGGCTGCCGCGCGACGCACCGGCGTTCGGCTGGTCAACTTTGGGCCGTGATGCCCCGCGGGCTGTGGCGTGAAAGCGCCACGGCGGCGGGGTGTTTCACCTGTGGCGTCCGGCCCAAAGCTGGATCTCGACGACACGAAGGAGAACAATCCCATGTCCAATCTCGATATCATCCGCGCCTGGAAAGACGAGTCCTACCGCCTGAGCCTCAGCGACGCCCAACGTGCGCTCCTCCCGGAGAGCCCGGTGGGGCCTGTGGAGCTCAGTGATGAAGACTGGACGGGTGCAGGCGGCGCTGCCGCGAGCGCGATGGCGAAGATCACCCAGCCGGCTTCGTGGTGTACCTGTTCGACCAAGAGCATCTGCGTCTGCGCGATGTGATGCTGACCGCGTTCAGTGGGGCATAAGCCGTGTGTCGGATGGCCGCCGCGGCTCACGCGGCGCCCATCCGACACGCCTTTCTCTCTCACCTTGCCGGAGGATCTCCGTCATGACCCCGCACCCGTTCGATGTCCCCGACTGGCACCATGTCACAGCCCTGAATGAACGGCTGGTCCTGCTGCGCGCGCACCTCGGCACCGGCGCAGCAGAAGATCTGCTGGAGCCGGAGCGGGCGCGGCGCTGGCGCGCGCAGGCGCCCTTCACCGACACCTCCCTCTTCGCACAGAAGCTCGCTTCCGAGGGGCTGGCCGAGGAGGAGTGGAAGCGCCTCGTGGGAGAGCCGGCCTCCATGGTGCACGAACGCGCGGGCGGGCCGCCGTCGTTCGTGCCGGGCCTCGTCGCCGCGTACGAGCATCCCGCCGATGTCTCCGTGGACGATATCCTCCCTGACACCGAGCGCCTCGACCATCGTATCCGCGGCGCCGCGGGGTTCTTGGTCGCCGTGGTGCCGCTGCTCCGGCAGACCCGCGCCCGCCTGCGCGAGGGCCTCCACGCGCTCGTCAGAGTGGCCTCGTTCGTGCCGTTCGATCCCGCGGTGGCCGAGCGGCTGTGGCTGCTCGATCTGGCAGGCAAGGTGCTGGCCATGATGGATCGGACCTTCGTGCTGGAGATGCACGTGGCCCGCATGCAGGGCCTGCTCTCCGGCGACACGCCCGAGCAGCGGTTCGCGAGCTTCGTCGAACGGCTGCGCGATCCTGCGGTCGTGCTCGCCATCTTCCGGGAGTACCCGGTCCTCGCGAAGGACCTCGTCGTTTGCGTCGATCAATGGGTCGCCTACGGCCTCGAGTTCTTCCGCCACCTGATCACCGACTGGGAGGCGATCCGCGCTGCCTACTGTCCATCCTCCGACCCTGGCGAGCTCGTCTTCATCAAGACCGGCGCGGGCGATCCGCACCGCCAGGGCCGATCGGTCGTGCTGCTCCGCTTCTCGTCGGGCCTCAAGCTCGTCTACAAGCCCAAGGCACTGGCGGTCGATGTCCACTTTCAGGAGCTCGTGGCCTTCTTGAACGCGCGCGGCCTCGACCCCGCGCTGCGGGAGCTCACGGTGCTCGATCGCGGCGCTTATGGCTGGCTCGAGCACGCGACGCCCGCCACGTGCACCTCCGAGGACGAAGTGCACAGGTTCTACCGTCGGCAGGGCGCGCTGGTGCTCCTGGCCTACATGCTGGAGGCGACGGACTTCCATTACGAGAACGTGATCGCCGTGGGCGAGCACCCCGTGCTCATCGATCTGGAGACGTTGTTCCACCCGTATCCCAAGCCACGCAGGGATGAGCCGTTGCCCACGGACGGGTCCTTCTACAGGTCCGTCCTGCGATCCGGCCTGTTGCCCTCGGCGAGCTCCGACATCGGCCTTGCGGGTGTGGACATCAGCGGGCTCGGCACCCCGCCCGGACAGAAGACCGCGGTAGGAATGCCCACCTGGGAGGAGGGAGGCACCGACGGGCTGCGCTTCACGCGCAAGGTCATGGGCCTGAACGCTGGCCACAACCGGGCGACATTGAACGGCGCCCACATCGACGTGATTGACTACGTCGACGACATCGTCGCTGGCTTCTCGGCGGCGTACCGGCTCGTGGTCGCGCTGCGCGACACGTTGCTCGCCCCGGACGGGCCGATCGCCCGCTTCGCCCATGACGAGGTGCGCGTGATCGTCCGCAGCACGCAGCGCTACGCGGTGCTGCGCTACGAGTCTCGCCATCCGAACCTGCTCCGCGACGCGCTCGATCGCGATCGATCGCTCGACAGGTTATGGAACGACGCCGCGAGCATGCCCTCCCTCGCGAAGCTCATCTCTGCCGAGCGCGAGGATCTGTGGCGCGGCGACATCCCGATGTTCTTCACGACGCCGAGCGAGACGACGCTCCGCGACAGCATGGGCCGTCCGATCGAGGGCGTGCTCGACGAGGCTGGCTACCAGCAGGTCCTGCGACATCTCCGCAGCTTCGACGAGCGCGACCTCGACCGGCAGATCTGGTTTCTGCGCGCCTCCCTCTCGACGCTGGAGACGCGCACGAGGGAGGGCCGCCGCCGCCCGCGCCGCCCGCCTGCGGACACGGCGGCGCCGATCGAGCGATCGCGCTTGCTCCGGGCCGCGCGCAGGATCAGCGAGCGCATCGGCGCGCTCGCGCTCGCGGACGACGATCTCATCTACTACGGCGTGACGCTGCGCGGCGACCGCTGGAGCTTCGGCGCGGTGGAGAACAACCTCTACAGCGGCGCCTGCGGGATCGCGCTGTTCCTCGGCTACGCGGGCGCGATCACGGGTGATCCGCAGGCGGCCGCGCTCGCGCGCGCGACGCTCCGGCAAGCCCACGAGAGCATGGAGCGCGGCGCGGCGAGCGTGCGGCTCATCGGAGCGTTCGAGGGCTGGGGCTCGCTGCTCTACGCCTCGACGCACCTCGGGGTCCTGTGGGACGATCCCGCGCTGCTCGCCGATGCCGCCGCGATCGCCGCGCGCATCGAGGCGCTCGTCCCCGAGGATGAGCAGCTCGATCTGGTGGGCGGCGCGGCCGGCGCGATCGCGGTGCTGCTCGGCCTGCACGCCGTCTCGCCGTCCGAAGCGGTGCTGCGCGCGGCGGTCGCGTGCGGCGCGCACCTGATCGAGCGCGCACAGCCCGCCGGCAAAGGCATCGCGTGGCCGTGCGTCGAGGAGGTCCTCGCGCCGCTCACGGGCTTCGCGCACGGCGCGGCTGGCGCGGCGTGGGCGCTCCACGCGCTCGCGAAGGCGACGGGGCAGGCCCGCTTCATGGCGGCCGCGCAGCAGGCGCTCGCCTACGAGCGCGGCGCGTTTGTGCCCGGGAAAGGCTGGCCCGACTGGCGCAAGTCCGAAGGCGCATCGCTGTCACGGCCGAGCTACGAGACGGCGTGGTGCCACGGAGCGCCAGGGATCGGGCTATCCCGCCTGCCGATCGTCGCGGCGGACGGCGACGAGGCGGCGCGCGCCGAGGTGCTCGCCGCGCTGGAGGTGACGCTCCAGCAACGGTACGCGCCGGATCACAGCCTCTGCCACGGCGATCTCGGGAACATCGAGCTCTTCGCCGAGGCTGCCCGTGTGCTCGACGAGCCGAGGTACCGGGCCGAGGCCGATCGCCGCGCCGCCGTGCTGCTCGACAGCCTGGATCACGACGGGCCGATCTGCGGCCTGCCGCTCGAGGCCGAGGAGCCGGGGCTGATGGTGGGTATCGCCGGCGTCGGTTACGGGCTGCTGCGGCTCGCCGAGCCCACGGTCGTGCCGTCCGTGCTGCTCCTCGCGCCGCCTCCCGCGCGGCTCTCCTGAGCTCGGAGCTCTGGGTACCAGGCCGCGTACGACGTCGCCGTGGATCGTCATGGAGGAATGACACTGTTGCGGCGCCGGATCACCGTCGTGTAACGCCCTCGTGACGGACACCTCGTTTTCCGCGGATATCCCCACCGGCATGCGGGTTGCCGTAGTCGCCGCCGTGACGCGAGCGCAGGAAAAACAGCTCGCTCACCTGGAAGGATACGAGGTCCACATGAACGCACGATATTCGATGACCACGGTGATGAGCTCCATGGCTGCGCTCGGCTGCGTCTTCGCGCTCGGCTGCGCCGCCGACGTGGGCGAGGAGCCCGCGGAAGGAGCCGCCCCCTTGCCCGTGATGGCAGGTGAGGCGAAGGCGCCCGTGACGGTGCTGAAGCTGAGGAACGGCAACGAGCTGCGCTTCTACAGCGACCCCGAGGAGGGGAGCGCGGTGCTCGAGATCGGAAACGTCGACAACGGCCCCTCGGTCACTCGGCGCCCCGAGCTGCGCGACGCCAGCCCGGAGGAGATCTTCTGGGCCGTCAGCGAGCCGGACACGCCGGTGCCCGAGGGCCTCGCCGGAAGATTGTCGGAGTCTGCCACCTCCCTGTTGAACGACCGCGCGCAAGGATGGCTCATCAAGACGATGGGCGCGGCGCTCACCATCGCAGACCAGTGCACCAGCGACGTCCTGTTCGACGAGGCGTACTGCGATGAGCCGCCGCCCTACGACAGCCACAAGTGCCTCTTCAACCGCACGGGCGACACGACGTGGAGGTCCGGGCGCGCCAGCCGCTACAAGGTCGGCCTGTGCGTCGAGGAAGGCACCGTGCACGACCAGCTCACGTACACCTCGCACAACCCCTGGGGAGCGTGCGGCTTCGCGTTCCCGGAGGCCATCGCCTGGACGTTCGACATCAGCGCAGGGGGCTCCATCAACTGGGTCTGGTCGGCCGGCTCCGACGGCTGGTGGCGAACGTTCACCCACACCACCACGCAGGCCAGCGGGGACGTCTTCGATCACGGGCAGCGCTGGAACTACGAGCCCAGCTGCTTGTAGCGAACCGCCTCCGAGGAGAGCCCGCGCAAAGCCATCCCGACCTGTCGAGAACCTCCCGTCAACGACCGCGGATTACTTCAGCTCGTAGACGTCGACCTCGTCCGCCATCACGTGGGGCACGAGCACACGTCCACGCTTCGTGTCGTAGCCGATATCCGTGGGCGTCTTCTGCTCGGGAATCGCGATCTCGAAAATTCCGCCGAGCTTCCCGCGAAGCACCGCCGACGCTTCGTGGCTGGTCACGAGGAGCAAGTCTCCGACGGGGACCAGGCCGTCGAGGCGGCCGCCGGGCGCCGTGGTGGTCACGTCCTGCTTGGCGCCCTTCTCGTCGAGGCGGAAGACCTCGGGAGCGCCGCTCGAGCAGACGACGAGCCCCTCGCCCGTCCACGCGATGCCGTTCGGCATGTGCAGGTCGGTGGTCTTCGCCAGCAGCTTGGCCTTGCCCTTCTCGATGACGTACACGGCGTCGCTCGACGTCGCCTCGAGGTTGCCGGTCGCGCCGATCGTGAAGCCGGAGTCGGACACGTAGACCTTGCCGTCCGGAGCCGCCGCGACGTCGTTCAGCAACGTCGCGCCGGGGATGGCGATCTCACCCCTCGGCGCCCCGGTCCTGAGGTCGAACATCCGGACGGTCACGAGATCGGCCACGTAGAGCACGCCCTTCACGATCGCCGAGCCCGTCGGCGCGTCGAGCTTGACCTTGTCCTTGCCGCCCTCGATCCACTTCAGGTTCGTCACCTGACCGTCGGGCGAGAGGACGGAGATGAAGCCGTTGTTGTCCTTGTCGTTCGGGTTGCCATTGACGTTCGAAACGAGGTAGCGGTCGTTCTCCGCGTCGTAAAGCACGCTCTCCGGCTTGGCGAAGCCGGTATACTTGGCGACCGGGCTCGGCGCGGCGAGCCTGGGCGGCGTGGGCGCCGCGGGGGCCGACGGAGCCGCAGGCGGGGACTCGACGCTGTTCGTCGCCGCAGGCGCGGCGGAAGAAGCGGAAGCCGCCGGTGCGAGCGCGCGCGGAGGAGCCTCGCCCCCGCAGGAAGCCATCGCGGCCGCAACGACGACGGACGTGAACGTGCCGGGGAATCGTGCCATGGAGGCCATGAAGGTCAATCGCCATTCGAAAGTCAAGCCTCACGCAGCGGCCACGCCGGTCGACCCGTTGTACAGCCGCCCATATAGACGAGGTGCCGGACCCCCGCCGCGCGCGCCGCGCCGGCGACGTTCTTGCCGAAGCGCAGCTCGTCGTCCGAGGTGATGCCGTGCTGGGGGCTGCCGAGATCCACGTCGCCGTGCGGAAGGCGGCGAGCTTGACCTTCTCCCGGGCTCGATCATGATCTTCCCTTCTGCGGCACTGCGTGAGGCGTGAGCTTTGGAGGTAGGTATGCGTCCGCGACAACCGAAGGACCCTCGTCAAACTCACACCTGGTATCTCGATGAGCCAAGAGGCGAGACGTATCGACAGCTCTTGCGGTTCGCGGTTGGAAGGGTTGATCGCGCGACCCTGTGCCCCCTGAGTACGATCAACCCGCGGTGCATGCACGCGATCAATAGGCTGGCACCTCATCAGACCGGCGGCCCCGCGCCGAGCGCGGTCGTCACTGACAGTGAATCCCGCAGGAAACGGTATGTCTACCGTTTTGACTCCGGTCTGGCAAATAAGCTGTCCGAGCTGGCGGATGGCGTATTCGACTGGGATTTCCCCGATCGACCGGCGGATCTCGCGCTCATGAGCGGCGCCGATGACTGGCTTGTGTCGGTAGCTCACGAGCGGATGTGCTTCATAACGACGACCAAAGAAGAGCTGCGAGCCCTGTGCTCCGCCGTGCCTTCGCTGCGGGTGGAGAGCGGCCCTGGCTATCGGGGCGTTCGTCGCTGAGCCCGCCGGCCCGAGGTCGGCTGCGCGGAGGCGGACATCGGCTCCGCCGAGCAGCGCCCCGGCCTGACCCTGCCGGCTTGCTCGCCCCCTCCTCGCCCCTTCGGCGCTGGCCAGCACAACATCGTCCCTCGGGGATGTGGCGCCCGCCTCGCCCCGCCGACAGGCCCGCCGGGCGCCAGATGCCAGGCGGGCCCGGACCGCTCGAGCAAGGCCCTCCCTGTTGACGGCGGGTCGGCGGCAAATCATTGACAGACGTCAATGACGAATGTCAATGGAGCGAGGGATCTACCAAGGACGGACGATCCGCGCTGGAGCGGAGCCGGGTTCTCCGATAGATCTCCCGGCAAGGCGGCATCGGTCCATGGCTCCTCGTCCGGTGAAGGCTGGCTCCACGTTGCGGGATCGCCAGCGCGAGGACACGCGGCAGCGCATCTACGAGGCGGCCATCGCCGTCTTCCGGCGCGACGGCTTCGCGACCGCCCGCATCGAGGACATCGCCAGGCTGGCGGGCGTCAGCCACGGCTCGTTCTACTTCCATTTCCCCACGAAGGACGACGTGCTCTTCCAGCACCACCGGGAGCTCGACCAGCGCGTCGTCGCCTCGCTCTCCGCGCTCCCCGAGGACGCGCCGCTGCGCGGGCTGCTGGACACCCTGTGCGCCGCCTTCAGCACGGAGTGGGAGCGCGACAGCTCGCTCGTCCCGGATCTCGCCGCGGCGATGATCCGCAAGGGCATGGTGCGCACGCCCCCCGCGGAGATGAGCCCCGTCGGGCGCCTGCTCACCGAGCGCTTCCGCCTGGCGGCCGAGCGCGGCGAGCTCCGGCGCGAGCTCCCGATGGAGTGGCTCTGCAGCCTCTTGCTCGCTCAGCTGTTCACGACGACCATCGCCTGGCTCGCCGATCCGGCGATGGCGCTCAGCACGGCGCTCCAGCGGACCGCCGCGCTCTTTCTGACGGGCGCCTCGGCGAGCAGGTAGGCAGCCAGCGCCCGGCGAGGAGGATCTGCCGCTCCTCCGCGCTCAGGACAGGCGCCGCGCGCCGGCAGCAGCACCGCGCCGCGCCGCGGACCTCTGGCCGTGGAGCGGCGCTCGCGCATCGGCAGCAGAGAAAGGCGCCCCGGGGAAGCCGTGTTCCTTCGGGCCTTCAGCACGCGTGAAGAAGAGGAGATGATGACCATGATCAACAGGCCTTGGACTATCGTTCTCGCCTCGCTCGTCCCCCTCATGGGCTGCACCAGCGAGTCTGAGGTCAACCCCGTGGACACGCGCCCCCCGGGCGAGGACCCCTCGCCCACGGCGGGGCCGACGTTCCACAAGGACGTGGCGCCCATCCTGCAGAAGCGCTGCCAGGGCTGCCACGCGCCGGGCGAGATCGCGCCCTTCAGCCTGACCGAGTACGCCGACGTGAAGCAGGTCTCGAGCCGGATCGTGACGGTGACGCAGGACGGGACGATGCCGCCCTGGGGCGCCCTGGAGACGGACGAGTGCACGCCGCGCTTCGGCTGGAAGGACGACAGCAGGCTCTCCGACGCGGAGCTCGCGACCCTCGCCGCCTGGCACGACGCCGGCACCCCCGAGGGCGACCCCGCGGACGCGCCCCCCGCGATCGAGCGGCCCGGGCTCCATGGCCTCGAGGGCGTCAGCGCCACCATCGAGCCCGCGGCGCCGTACGTGACGGGCGGCGACGAGGACCAGTTCCGCTGCTTCGTCATGGATCCGAAGCTCACGCAGGACACGTTCGTGAACGGCATGAACGTGGTCCCGGGGAACTCGAAGGTCGTCCACCACGTGGTGGTCTTCACCGACCCGCACGCGGAGAGCGAGACCCTGGCCGACGCCGACGGCGGCTACGAGTGTTTTGGCAGCGCCGGCGTCCAGGACACCCAGGTCCTCGGCGTGTGGGTGCCGGGCGGGCGGCCGACCGAGTTCCCGTCCAACGCCGGCTTCCTCGTCCCCGCGGGCTCGAGGCTGGTGATGCAGGTCCACTACCACCCGGCCGGCACGGTCGCCGAGCCCGACGCGACCAAGGTAGAGCTGCGGTACCTCCCGGAGCCGCCGGAGTACCGGGTCGTCTTCCTCGCGTTCGGCAACTTCCCGTCGCAGTGGCCGAACGGCGAGGGCCTCCAGCCGGGGCCCAACGACAGGCAAGAGCCCGAGTTCTTCGTCCCGGCAGGGGTCAAGGACCACACCGAGGTCATGAAGGTCACGCTCCCCGAGACGTTCATGGGCGAGTCGCTCGTGGATGGCATCCGGCTCTACAGCGCCATGACCCACATGCACTATGTCGGGACAGACATGCTGGTCGACGTCAAGCGCCCGAGCCCCCAGGGCAGCGATCCGGCCGAGGAGTGCGTGGTCCAGACGCCGAGATGGGACTTCAACTGGCAGCAGACGTACACCATCGACGCGCCGATCGAGGAGCTCCCCGTCCTGAAGACCGGCGACGTCATGAGCCTGCGCTGCCTCTACGACAACACCATGGATAACCCCTTCGTGAGGAGGGCGCTCCTCGAGGAGAACCTCACCGCGCCGCGGGATATCGTCCTCGGCGAGAGCTCGCTCGACGAGATGTGCATCGGCCTCTTCAACGGGTTCGTCAAGAACTGACAGGCGAGCCTGCTCGGCCGTTGCCTGCTCGGGTGTTGCCTGTACGGCCATCCGTGCTCGGCCGCGGCGCCCCCGCGCCGCGCAGGTTTGATGTCGCGCGCGCTCGCGTTATGCTCTGTGACGCACCAGCGATGCGACGTCTCTACCGCCTCTCTGCCAAGATCAGCAGGCTCCTCCCGGCCCGTCGGGCGCGCGAAGGACAGGCACGGACGTCCCGCAGGGCGCCGCCGGCCGAGGCCCCGACTGGCACCGCCGCGCTGGAGCGGGCGCAGGGGACCCTGGACCAGCAGCAGGCGGTGCTCAAGTACGTCATCGCCAACGTCCCCCACGCCATCTTCTGGAAAGACCGTCAGGGACGGTTTCTCGGGGGAAACCAGAACTTCCTCAACGACACCAACACGAAGGTGCTGGAGAACCTCGTCGGCAAGACCGATGCCGACGTCTGGGGCAGCGAGAACGCGGAGCGCTTCGTGAGCATCGACCGGGAGGTCATGGCGGGCGGCGTCCCGATCCTCGACGTCGAGGAGCCGCTGCTCCGCCCGGACGGCGAGCGGCGGGTCCTGCTCACCAGCAAGGTGCCCATCCGCGACGAGCGCGGCGAGGTGACGGGGATCCTCGGGATCTACGCGGACATCACCGAGCGCAAGCGGATGGAGATGGAGCTCCAGAAGGCCAAGGAGGCGGCGGACGCCGCCGCCTGCGCCAAGGGAGAGTTCCTCACGGTGATGAGCCACGAGCTCCGGACGCCGCTCTCGCTCATCCTCGGACCGATCGAGTCGCTCCTGTCGAGCCGGGACGAACCGCTCTCGCCGCGGGTGCGGGCGGACCTCGAGCTCATCCAGCGCAGCGGGCGCCGGCTCCGCCGGCTGGTCGACGATGTCCTCGATCACCAGAAGATCGAGGCCGGCAAGATGCAGCTCGACTGGGAGGCCGTGGACGTCGGAGAGCTCGTCGCGGACATGGTGGAGGAGGCTCGCCCGGCGGCGGAGCGCGGGGGGATCGATCTATCGATTCACGTGGATCCCGAGCTGCGGACGGTCCCCGCCGACCGGCGCAAGCTCGAGAAGATCGCGCTCAACCTGCTGGGCAACGCGCTGAAGTTCACCCCGCCTGGCGGTCGCGTCACCGTCGGCCTGCGGGCGCTCGATGGTGTGTTCGAGCTCTCGGTCGAGGACACCGGCCCTGGCATCCCGGAGGACAGGAGACACCTGCTCTTTCAGCGGTTTCAGCAGATCGACACCTCGGCGACGCGCAAGCACGAGGGGACCGGGATCGGGCTGTCGCTGGCCAAGGAGCTCACGGTGCTCATGGGGGGCACGGTCGGCGTGGAGAGCGAGCCCGGGGTCGGCTCTCGCTTCTTCGTGCGGCTCCCGCGCGCCGTGGATGGCCTGGCAGCGCGGCGGGCGCCGTGCGCGCCGGAGCCGCCGAGGTCGCGTGACGGCCCGGGCGCCTCCGAGATCCCCGCGCCGTCATGCGGCCTCGGCGGCTTCGAGGCGCCCGCGCCGGCCGCCGCGGGCGCGCCCAGTGCCGGCGCCGACGCGGAGGGGCCGCGCGTGCTCGTGGTGGAGGACAACCCGGACATGAGAGCTTACCTGGCGGACATCCTGTCGGCCGGGCACGAGATCGTCCTGGCGACGAACGGCCGGGAAGCGCTCGAGTCGATCGCGGAGGAGCGGCCCGATGTCATCGTATCGGACGTGATGATGCCGGAGATGGACGGGTTCGAGCTGGTCAGGCGGCTCAAGGGGGATCCCGCGCTCCGGGACATCCCGGTCCTCCTCTTGACGGCCAGGGCGAGCGGCGCCGAGGCCGTCGGTGGGCTCGACGTCGGCGCCGACGAGTACATCAGCAAGCCGTTCGACCCCATGGAGCTCAGGGCGCGGGTCCGCGCGGCCGAGCGGCTGCACCGCGCCTACCTGGATCTCGCGGCGAAGAACCGCGCGCTCGCAGCGGCGCTGGAGCGGCTCTCGGAGACGCAGCAGGAGCTCCTGCACGCGGGCAAGATGGCGGCGATAGGGACGCTGGTGGCGGGGCTGTCGCACGAGATGAACAACCCGGTGTCGGCCATCCTGATGAACGCCCAGCTGCTGCTCAGGCGGCACCGGAAGGGGCACGGCCTGCCCGACGAGGCCGCGATCCTGAAGGCCCTCGGCACCATCGAGCGGCAGGCGAACCGGTGCTCGGATCTCGTGACGGCGCTGCTCGAGTACGCCCGCGGCAAGCCGATCGGCCGGCAGCCGTGCGACGTGCAGGCGGCGCTCCGCCGCGCGGTCGACCTGTCCGTGCCGCGGGCGCGCGAGCGCAGGGTCCGCCTCGAGGCGGACCGCACCACACCGGCGCTGCCCGAGGTGCTCGTCAACACATCGCAGCTCGAGTCGGCCTTGCTTAACGTGATAGGCAACGCGCTCGACGCCAGCGCTCACGACACCGCCGTGGTGGTCGGCGCTCGCCCGCTGTCGCGCGGGGACATCCGCGGCGTGGAGATCGACGTGCGCGACAGCGGCTCCGGCATCCGCGCCGAGGACCTGAGCCGCATCTTCGAGCCGTTCTTCACGACGAAGCCGCCCGGGCAAGGTACCGGGCTCGGGCTGTCGTTGACGCACCGGTTCATCGAGGAGCACCACGGCAGCATCCGTATCGAGAGCGAGCTCGGCCAGGGCACGACGGTGCGCATGTGGCTGCCCGCGCTGCAGGCGCAAGGGGCGGAGTGAGGCGCGGGAGCGCGTCGTCGCCGGCGCCGACCTCCTCGTCCGCGAGCCACGACACCGCTACTGGGTCGCGCCGATCTCGTCGTTCCCCGTGACCCCGAGCTCGCCCATGGCTCGGCTCGCGCCGGTGGCGACCGGCGCAAAGAAGGCTTCGATGGTCGCGCGCGGAACCCCTGCGTGAGAGTCGATATCGCGTGGGAGCCGAGCTCTCGGCGAGATCAGCGCGGCGAGCGGCACGCCACGGAGACGGGGGAGTGATCGACGAAGGCGCCCCCCTCGATGGTCCACCTCTGCATGAAATGATGCCTGTTCGCCCCGTACTCGTCGAATTCGTATTCAGCGGCCGCACCGACGTACCGCAGCGGGATCCCCGCGCGGAGCCTGGGCATCGCCGCCCGGAGCTCTCGCCACGAGACCGCCTCGTGCTCGGGGTTGTTGAGCTCGCGGATGATGTTCTCCAGCGCGTGCCCGGACGAAGGGATCTCCCCGCTCGTCGCCTGGCCGTACACGAGCCCCATCGCGATGAGGACGACGCCGTCGTAGTAGAAGTGCGCTGCGGGCAGCGGCACCTCGCCGTCCCACCGGCGCGAGAAGTGCTCGATGAAGGCGGCGGCGTTCCCGGTCGTGCACTCGACCGTCTCCCGGCCTTCGCCCGTGGCGTCGCACTCGCTCCGCAGGCTGAGCGACGGCGACACCCCGATGTATCCGTCGAGAGAGCCCGCAGGGATGTTGGCGAGGAGCACCTCGGTGCGCAGCGCCGGACCGAGGAGCCAGGTGCCCGGGCGTCCGGAGGCGGTCCATTCGGTCACGATGGTCGAGGCGGTGGCGGGATAGGCGGCCAGGAGCGTGCGCTCGGCTTTTGCCTCGAACGCGGACTCGAGCTTGGTCCTGTACGTCCGCTCGCCCGACGCGAACGACACGGAGGGGAGGATCCTGCCCCCGAGATACTCGAACTGCGTCGTGAACGCGCTGCTGACGGTGGCGTTGTAGTCGTCCCGCGCCGAGAGGGTGTTCACGGTGTCGATGTCCTCCGATCGGGCGAGCCTCGCCAGGGCGCAACCGACGTCGATCGAGGAGGGGGCGAGCCGCATCCGGCCTCCCCTCGTCTCGCTGCGCGCGACGGCGGGCGCGGCATACCCCGGCAGCATGTGGAACGCGTCGTTCAGCTTCACGTCCTGCGCGATCTGGCCGGCGAGATCGTTCTCCTCGGGCCCTACCAGGTAGTCCACCTCGTCCGTGTAAAGCAGCTCTTGCAGCTGATAGAACCCGCGCACCGAGCTGGAGTGGCTGTCCCGGCTCCGGACGTCGAACGGTCTCCCGTCGAGCCCTCCTGCGTCGTTCAGGTCCTCGATGGCGAGCAGCATCGCTTGCTCGAGGTTGCGGCCGATGGCCGACTCGCCACCGGAGAAGGGCAGGAGCGCCCCGATGACGACCGCGTCCTCCGGGTGCTCGGACGCTGTCGGGGCGCATGAGGCCGAGTTCAAGGACGCGAGTCCCACGAGCAGCCCGGCGCGCATGGAACGCCCGCATCGCCCGTGAACACCGCAAACGAACGCCGCGCCGATCCGATGGAAGCGGTACAAGGCCGCAGGCCCCCCAGGTGCATGCTCGATCCCGGCGGCGATGACATCGCATCGAAGGCCGATCTGTCAAGGGGAGTTGGAGAAAATAAACGGCGAGAGATAGAGCGGAGACCCACACCGTTACGCAACGTAGAACACCATGGTCGATCCTCCGGCCTGCCGCGCCTGGAGTCACATGATGCAGCGTTGCGTAGGGCCGAGTGTAGGATATGCGGGACCCGACCCGGCGTAGAGCCTCATGAGTTGCTGTGGAGCAGCCGTGGACTCCACGAGTCCGGCGCGATCTCGCCGGAGGGCGGCCGTCGCCCGCATGTGGGGTGATCCGTGACGATGTGACCACCTCCATTCCGGCGACGGGCGCGCCGTCGTCGTGAGATACGGACTGGCCGCGCGCGGTGACATCCGGAGTGAACGAGAGGGTGGCGCGGGTCGAGCTGGTGAGCCGCCGGCTCCGGCCTCGAGCTGCGCCGCTCGCGCGCGCGCCGCCCTTCGCCCGGCCGGATCCCGAAGCCCGCCGACCGCGCCCGGCAGCGGTCCTCGCTCGAGGGCGGAGCTCCTCACCGCCGCGGCGCGGAGCGCACGCCGGGGCCGCGCGCGCCCCGCTCGTGTCCTGCCCTGCCCAGCGCAGGCGGGAGGGCGCCGGCGCACGTCCGCCAGAATTCACCGGAACCGCGGGCCGAGCCGTGCTACTCCCCCGCCGCTGCAATGATCACGCTCGAAAAGCTCACCAAGCGATACGGCCCCAAGATCCTCTTCGAGAACGTCTCGATGCGGTTCGACCCCGGCAAGCGGTATGTGCTCGTCGGCGCGAACGGCGCCGGGAAGTCGACGCTGCTCAAGATCGTCTCCGGCGAGGAAGAGTCGGACCAGGGCACGGTCGAGATCCCGCGGCAGCTGAAGGTCGGGGTGCTCAAGCAGGACCATTTCGCCTACGAGTCCTGCCGGATCCTCGACACCGTGCTCATGGGCAACCGGGCCCTCTGGGACGCGATGCACGAGCGCGATCGCCTGCTCGAGGGCGAGATGACGGACGAGGTCGGCATGCGGCTCGCCGAGCTGGAGGGCACGATCGGCGAGGAGGACGGCTACACCGCCGAGGCGCGCGCCGCCGAGATCCTGGAGGGCCTCGGGATCGCGACGTCGCGGCACACGAGCACGGTGAGCACGCTCGCGGGCGGGTACAAGCTCCGCGTCCTCATCGCCCAGACGCTCTTCGCCGGCGCCGACGTGCTGCTGCTCGACGAGCCGACGAACCACCTCGACCTCGACTCGATCCGCTGGCTCGAGTCGTTCCTCACGGACACCTTCCGCGGCACGCTCCTCGTCGTGAGCCACGACCGGCACTTCATGAACGCGATCGCGACGCACGTCGCCGACGTCGACTACCAGACGGTCACGGTCTACACGGGCGACTACGACGACTTCATCGAGCAGAAGACGACCGGGCAGCGCCAGTCGGACGCGGACGCCGCGCAGAAGAAGAAGAAGATCGCCGAGCTCAAGGACTTCGTGGCCCGCTTCGGCGCGAGCGCGAGCCGGTCGAGCCAGGCGCAGTCGCGCGTGAAGGAGATCGAGAAGCTCGAGGCGGGCATCCAGGTGCGGCGCACGAGCGTCGTCCGGCCGTACATCAAGTTCGAGATCGAGAAGCCGTCCGGCCGCGACGTGCTGCGCGTCGACGGGCTCGCGAAGAGCTTCGGCGAGCTGCGCGTGATCGAGAAGCTCGACATGAACCTGAACCGCGGCGACAAGCTCGCCGTGATCGGGCCGAGCGGCATCGGCAAGTCGACGCTGCTCAAGCTCCTCGTCGGCGAGCTCACGCCCGACGCCGGGTCGGTCACGTGGGGCCACGACACGAACGTCGGCTACTTCGCCCAGGACCACCACGAGGCGATCGAGCCCGGGTACACGGCCTACGACTGGCTGTACCGCTTCGATCCGAGCGCGCCGAAGGAGCACGTCCGCTCGGTGCTCGGGAAGCTGCTCTTCAGCGGCGAGGCCGGGCTCAAGAAGACGGAGAACCTCTCGGGCGGCGAGGCGGCGCGCCTGTTCCTCGCGAAGCTCATCCTGGTGAAGAACAACGTCGTCGTGCTCGACGAGCCGACGAACCACCTCGACGTCGAGAGCATCGACGCGCTCCTCCAAGCGCTCATCGCCTACAAGGGGACGGTCATCGTCACGAGCCACGACCGGCATTTCATCGGCAAGCTCGGCACCCGCGTGCTCGAGCTGTCGGCCAGCGGGCCGCGCCTCTTCAACGGCACGTACGACGAGTACCTCGAGGGCCCGGGGAACCCGGACGCGCTTCAGGGCCAGAAGGCCGCGAAGGCGTCGTAGCGCTGCGGGTGGCGCTGCGCTCGCCGGCGGGCGAGGCGCGGCGGTTCAGGTCGGCCGCTCCGGCGTCACGGCGTTCGGGGCGGCCGCGGCTCGTCAGGCGGGGTGGGGGAGCGCCCGCTGCATGAGGACCACGTCGAGCCAGCGGTCGAACTTGTACCCGACGTCGCGGAGCCGCCCGGCGTCCTCGAACCCGAGCGCGCGGTGCAGCGCGAGGCTCGGCGCCTGGTCGCCCGCGATCTGCGCGACGATCGTCCGGTGTCCGAGCACGATCGCGCGGCTCACCAGGTCGGCGAGGAGGCGGCGCCCGAGCCCGCGCCGGTGGTGGCCTTCGCGCACGTACACCGAGTCCTCGACGGAGCGGGCGTACGCCTCGCGCGGGTTCCACGTGGACAGCGAGCCCCAGCCGACCACGGTCCCGTCGCGCTCGACCGCCACGGTGACGGGGTGCGCGGGCCCGTGCGCGAGCAGCCAGGCCCGCCGCTCCGCCGGGGTCGGCACCGTGGTGGCGAACGTGCAGGTCGAGCGCTCGACGTAGAGCGCGTAGATCTCGTCGATCGCGGGCAGATCCGCCTCCGTCGCCAGGCGGATGTGCACTTCATCGAGCGGGGACGGCAGCGGCATGGGAAGTCGATGCAGGATGCCAAGCCCGCTTTTGGACCGCAAGCGGGGGGCAGGGACCTTCGCCTCGCCTGCTGCCGGCGCGGCACCGCGGCCTCGCGGTCGAACAACGTGCCGTCGAGATCGAACAGGACAGACTTGATGTCCCGGAGAGGTGATGAGACCAAGGGCGAGCTCCCGAGCAAAACCTGCCGTGAGGCTGGAGGTACGCGGAGGGCCGGCGCCGCGGCGGCTCCCGGCCCGGGCAGCGCTCGCTAGCGCGGCGGCGGCGGCGCCAGGCGGTCGATCTCCTGGAGGTCGTCCGCGGTCAACCGGAAGCCCACCGCCGCGGCGTTCGCGTGCACCTGCTCCGGCGACGTCGCCCCGGCGATCACGGAGGCGACCGCCGGACGGCCGGCGAGCCAGGAGAAGGCGAGCTCCAGGAGCGAGCGGCCCCGGGACGAGGCGAACGCGGAGAGCGCCTCGGCGGTGCTGCGGTTCTGGTCGGTCAGGAAGCGGGCCGTGAGCGGCGCTTCCGGCGCCGCCAGCCGGGCGCCCTCGGGCGCGGGGTGGCCCGGGAGGTACTTCCCCGAGAGCAGGCCGCTCGCCAGCGGGAAGTACGGCAGGAAGGCGATGCCGAGGCGCTTGCTCTCCGCCAGCACCTCCCGCTCGGGCTCGCGCTGGAGCAGGCTGTACTCGTTCTGGACGCTCACGAAGCGCGCCGCGCCCGGGCGGACGGCCTGCTCGGCGCCGCGCAGCTGGTCGGCCGAGAAGTTCGAGTTGCCGATCTCGCGCACCTTGCCCGCGCGGACCAGCGCGTCGAGCGCCCCCAGCGTGTCCTCGATCGGCGTCTCGGGATCGGGCCGGTGCAGCTGGTAGAGGTCGATCCAGTCGGTGCCCAGCCGGCGCAGGCTGTCCTCCACGGCGCGCTGGATGTACGCCGGTCTCGCGCCGCCCCTGCGCTGGTCGTCGAGCGGGACGCCGAACTTGGTCGCGACGATCACCTCGCTGCGCCGGCGCCCGAGCGCCCGGCCGAGCAGCTCCTCGCTGCGCGTCCCGCCGTAGATGTCGGCCGTGTCGAAGAAGTTGATGCCCGCGTCGAGCGCCGCGCCCACCACGGCCGCCGTCCGCTGCGCGTCGATGCGGCCGCCGAAGTTGTTGCACCCGAGGCCCACGACCGACACCTCGAGCGATCCGATCCGTCTCTTCTCCATGCGATCATCCCTTCCAGACGTCACCCCTGGCGGCCCCGCACGGACGAGGCCATGACGCGCGTCGGCGGCAGAGGAAGCGAGCCGCGGGCCACCGTCGCCGCCATCCCCGACGCGGCCGCCGTCGCGACCGTCGGAGTCCCTGGCACCGCCGCCGGCCGGCGACGTGCAGGGCGCCTCTGGGCCGCTGCGTGGAACGCCGGCGGCAGCGCTGCCCGCGGCGCAGCACCAGGGCAGCAGCGCTGCTGGCCCAGGAGCAGCGGCGAGCGCGGGCCGCCGCGTGCGGGTCGCCGCGGCGGCGTGGTCCTCCGGCGTGTGCGTCCGGCCGCCGCTGCTCCCGGTGCATCCGGCACGGCGCCTGCTCGGGCGGCCCTCATGACCACCATCAGCCTTGCACTCGACACCCCGGAGCTCGCCCAGGCCTACGAGCACGGCAGCGACCGGCAATTCAACCACGGCAAGCTCCTCATCGCGGCGCTGGGCGTGCGGAGCGGCCAGCGCGTGCTCGACGTGGGCGCCGGCACGGGCCGGCTGGCGGCGCACGTCGCGGAGATCGTCGGGGCCGAGGGCAGCGTGGTGGCGATCGATCCCCTCCCGCTCCGCGTCGACATCGCCCGGCAGAAGACCCGCGCGAACCTCGCGACGGCGGTCGGCCGCGCCGAGGACCTCTCCGCCTTCGCCACGAGGAGCTTCGACGTCGTGTACCTGAACAGCGTCCTGCACTGGCTGAACGACGACCAGAAGCAGCGCGCGCTGAGCGAGGCGGCGCGCGTGCTGAAGCCGGGCGGCAAGCTCGGGTTCAGCACCGGATCGCGCGAGAAGCCGCACCAGATCGAGCCGCTGCAGCGCAAGATCTTGGCCGAGCTCGGGAAAGAGGCGCGGGGCACGAATGCCCACAAGCTGACGGTGGATGAGGTCCGGGAGCTGCTCCAGCGCACCGGGTTCATCGCGGACACGGTGGAGATCCGCACGTTCGTCGATCACGCCGCCGACGTCGACGAGATCTTCCGGCAGACCGGGGCGGGCTCGTTCGGCAACCACCTCGCGCAGCTCAGCCCCGAGGAGAAGCGCGAGGTGCGCGATCGGCTGGCCAGGGAGCTCGAGGCGTGGCGCACGCCGCAGGGGATCCGCCTCGAGCGAAACCTCATCTTCGCGATCGCCCACACGGCAGGCAACTAGCGACCACGGATGCCGTGCCTCACGGTCCGCGAGGGCTGCGGGCGCTAACCGTCCCGCGAGGTCATCCTCACCACGTGCTGAACCAGGCCCAGGTGTTGGCGCCGGCGCTGGCGTGGAAGCAATAGCCACCGTTGCGCTTCGCGGGGAGGTTGACCGCGGTTCCGTTGCAGGACAGCGCCGTTCCGTTGACCTCGAAGGTGCGCGAGGCAGCAAAGCCTCCGCAGTTGACGGCCGCCGAGTTTGCCGTGGATTCGAAGCAGCGCTCGCCCGTGCCGAGATTGCCGCTGGAGAACGCCGCGGACGTGATCGGGGTCGGGTTACTGCAGATCGAGCTGCACGGCGTCGAGCCCGGCGTTCCCATCAGCCCCGCGAGCCAGGAGTGAACGTCGTAGCGAGATTGCTGGTCCAGGCGGGTGAACCAGTTCCCGATCTCGCCGCTGTCGTTACCTGAGACGAGGGCGTTGATGCCGACCACCAGGTTCGTGCCGGTGCGGAACAGCGGCCCGCCCGAATCGCCGGGGCACAGCGCGGGCGCGCCGGGGACCAAGGCGGGTCCCTCGGTGGTAGTGTACCCGCCGGGGATGGTCGCAGCAGGGTCGAGGCTCAGCGGCGAGACGGTCACGGAGTCTCCCACCTTGAACCGCGTCGGAGGCGGCGGCTGAATGCGCTCGCAGCCGTAACCGGTCAACGTGACCGGCGCGCCGACCTGGACCGGGTTCGGATCGATCACGGCGATCGGGATCTGCGGCGTCAGCTCGTTGACGATGATGAGCGTGACGTCGGGCCTGAGCCCGAAGTCGCTCATCGAGTTGTCCCCGGCACAGCTCGTGCAATTTTCGTATTCCGGGTGGTTGTTCACGGACTCTACCGTGAGCGAGACCTGGTTCAGAGCGTTGTTGTCTGCCGTGACGTTCAGGTGCGTGACGCTCCCAGGATTCGAGAAGCAATGCGCCGCGGAGAGGAAGTGGCGCTCACCGACCTTCACCCCCGTGCAGCCGCCCAGGTAGACCGTGGACGGGTATTCGGCTTCGGTGGCGACGTGCCCGTTGACGAGCTGATCCCGCGACGAATCGATGAGCTCTGCGTCGAATTGTGCGTCGACGGCGCACCCGGCGAGCGAAAAAGCAGCGACCGACAAAGCGAACATGTAGCGCATGAATTGGGTCCTTGTTGAGGCGTGTCACTGGCGCTGCTCAGCAGCAGCGCCGTGTTCGACAGATCGAGTCGTGATCGCGAACGCTCTCGTGCAGAGCAACGCTCGTGCCGTCCGTCAGCCGTAGTTCGGCGGGGTCACGCGCGCCCCTGCCTCCGCGGGCGTCCGCTCCTGGCCGCGGGCCCGTAATACCCGTAATAGAGGGCGTCGTGTGGCAGCGATATCGTCTCGCCCGCGCTGCTCGGCGGCGGATGGCGCGGCGGCGACAGGGCAATCTATGCCGTCGCTCCTCGGCAAGGATTGCCGGGGCGGCAAACTTTGCCTGCACGTGTCACCGGCGTCGCTGCGGCTACCTCGACGTGGCGCCGCTGGATGGCGTCGCCCGCCTTCACGCGCGGCCGGGGCGTGCTAGAAGACGGCCCCCATGAGCAGGCTCTCCGAGCGCGCGTTTACCGAGATCGTCGAGGCGGGGTGTCCCTCGTGCGGGGGGCGGCAGCTGAACCTGCGCTCCTACGTGGACGGGCTCGTGCCGCTCATGGAGGGCGAGCCGGTCGGCCGGGTCAAGTGGGTCTACAAGGGGGAGATGTTCGTCGACGGGCTGTACGAGATCGCGTGCGGCGCGTGCCAGCACCTCCTGTTCACGGACGATCGCTGCCCGCGGTGCCACGGCGAAGGCGGCCTCGCGCGCGGGCTCACGACGACGAGCACGTACGCCGTCCCGGAGCGGTGCCCGCGGTGCGAGCACATCGAGGTGCGGCTCATCGCGTTCGTGCCAGCGCGCGTGAAGTACGAAGGGAAGCGCGCGGACAAGGCGCAGACGAGCGTCGAGCTGCACGACCCCGGGTTCCACGGCTACCGCGTCGACTGCAAGGACTGCGGCAAGGTCGACGAGCGCACGGACGTGTGTCCGATCTGCGAGGCGCCGGCGCCGGTCCGCGCGCGCTTCAGCTGATCCGTCGGCGCCCTCGCCGCTACCGGCTGTCGCCGGAGCAGATGACGAACTGCGTCGCGCCGGGCAGCGCCTCGCCCTCGCCGGTGAACCGGACCTGCCGGCGCTCCGTCGACGGGCACGTGGCGACGACCTCCGGCTTACCGACCCCGATCCCCGGGTCGACGTAGCACCACCCGTTCACCCGCTCGCCCCCGACCTCGACCGGCGCCGGCGGCACCGTCTCCTGGCAGGCCTTGAGCTCCTCGGGCTCGATGAGCTGCTCGACCTCGCAGACGCAGTTCCTGCCGCCCGCCTTCGAGATCGGGTCCTCGAGCACCTCGCGCTCCGCGACGAGGTGCTCGTCCGGCACCTTCCGCCGCGCCGGGTGCTGCTCGCAGCTGCACTGGCCATCGGGCACGGTCCGCGCCTCGAGGACCAGGCAGGAGACCTGCCCTTTCTCGTCGGGCGTGAGGGCGCGCGCCAGGCACTGCCCGCCGAGCTTCGTCTTCAGGCGGTCGATGATCGCGCCGACGGCCGGCCGATACCCGTAGTCGGCCTTCTGGCTGTCCTCGGTCTGGCTCGGGCACACCGAGCCGACGATGCCCTGGTCTCCGAGATCCCGGATGAGCTGGAGCTGGCGCAGGCCTGGATAGGCCTTCGCCCTCACCTGCCTCGGGCTGTCGGTGCCGTCGGCCCTGTTCTCGCAAAGGGGATTCTTGCGGTCCACCTCGTCGTCGCAGTCGTCGCCCTGCTCCATCGGCTGCTTCAGCGGAAACACACAGGCATACTGGAGATCGCCGAACCCCACGTCGGGGAACCACTCGTGGCCGTTGATGTCGTTGGCGTCGTCCGGCGCATCCGGGCCGGCGATGGCGGTCCCGGTGATCGGGTTCACCCCGCTCCGGGGGGCGGGCCACTCCTTCATGTGGGGATCCAGGGGCGGCGTGTACTTCGCGGGATCGCCGAGGATGATCTCCCAGGTGCTCGAGGCGCCGGCGTTCGGGCGGCCGAGCTCGCTGGCGCTCTTGAAGCCGCCCACGATGTTGCCGTCGCCGTCCTTGCCCTTGATGAGGTCGGGCTCCCCCGCCTCGTTCACGCGCGCGATGTCCTGCCACGGCACGCCCACGATGCCCGCGAAGAACACGAGATCCGGCGACCGGATCGTGTTGTTCGCGTCGGTCGGGTCGAGATCCGAGAAGAGCGGGTTGGCGACGATCTCGCCGTGGCGGTCGGGGACCGTCGCCTCCGTGAGCGCCTTCGTGTAGCGGTCGATCGGGTAGAGCAGGTCCATCCCGAACCGCCGCTTCTGGTCGAAGCAGCGCAGGTTGTACGGGTCCTCCTCCTTTTTGAGCCGCGCCGGTTCCCCCTCGGGGCCGCAGGTGGGGTCCACCGGGCAGTCGCCCCTCGCCTCCCAGCAGGACTTGCAGCACACGTCCGCCGGGCCCTTCTCCGCGCACTCGGTCCGCGGCCGGTACATCCGCCAGTTTCTGTCGGTATACGCCGCGACATAGGACCTCCCGCCCTCGCGGATCGAGCAGTCGTTCTCGTCCGACAGCATGATGATCGCCAGGAGCGAGTCCGGACGCAGGAACTCGCGGCGCTGCGCCAGCAGGTCCTGGTCCACGTCCTTCAGCACCGCGGTGGTGCCTTCCATGACGATGCTCGCGTGCGGCGCGGGCTCCACGAGGAACCGATACCAGCTCTCCAGCTGCGACTCGTAGCCGCACCCGCGGTCGCCGACGCCTCTCACCATGTTCTTCAGCGTCGGCACGAGGCCGCCCCCGGCGAGGTCGTCGAAGACCGCCTCGCCCGCGGGGCTCAGCTTCTGCTCCGGATCCCAGGCGAGGAAGCCCAGGTTCTGGTAGGTCGGCGGATCGTCGTCGTCGTCGTCGGTGTCGTCCACGTCGCTCCGGGCGACGAGGTGCCCCTTGTCGTCCTTGGAGAAATGGGCGAGGTCGGAGACGGTCCCATCCACCGGGCACGAGCCCGCGCCGTGGTCGCCGAGGCTCGTGCTGATGATGCCGATGTGGATGTCGGTGATCGGCTGGAACTCGCGCTCCGTGCCGGCCGGGCACGGATCGCTCGGCAGCTTCGGCGCGGACGACTCCCTGGGATCCAGCGGATTGACACACCGGGGGTTCACGAGGCGCCCGACCAGGTCCGGCACGGCGTCCTGGAGGATCTCTTGCTTGTCCTTCATCGACGCCGAGTTGTCGATGGTCAGGAGGAGATCGATCTTGTCGATGCGCTGCGGGAGCCGCTCGACGATGGTGTTCGTCGTGCGCGTGTCTTGCGGTTCGATGGGGCGGCTCAGGCACCCTCCGAGGAGCGATGTTCCGCTCACCACGAGGGAAGACGCGAAGAGCGCGGCTGCCCGGGCCGCGAGGGACGGCGGACGGTCGACCATGGATCCTTCCTTGCGCGAGAGATGGAGTGGTCCCTTGCGCGCGTCGCATGCGATGCGCGTGTCGCGCCGGCGCGCTCGTCTCGCGCGGACCTGGTGACAGGCGGCCAGGCGCTCGCGTAGTCAGACTTCGCGAGGGGGGGTTCTCTTGGATAGGTGGCAAGAGAACGGCGCCGCCATCACAGAAAATCGCGCGCGCGACGCCGACGCTGCCGCCCCACGGGAGGCGGCGGCGCGCGCCGGCTCACGGCGTCGTCATCGACCTGGATGGATCTGGAAGGGAGGAGGAGAGGGAGAGGGCGGGGGACGGCGGTGCGGGGGGCCCGCGGCGCCGCGGGCCGCCGGGGCTCAGCTCTCGGCGGGCGCGGCCGCGTCGGCGCCGGCGACGAGCGGCGCGTACTGCGTGATCCACTTGCCCCACCGCTTGGTCTTGCGGCCGGGCTTGCGGGAGCTCTGGGCGCTCCGCTGCTGTTTCTGGGCGAGCTTCTGGCTGAGGTGCTGGTGCTGACGCGTGGGGCGATGCATGGCGGCGGATGCTGCTCGAACGCGCCGCGCTCCGCAAGCCTCAACGCTCGCCTCAGGGCGGCGGGGGCTGCGCCCGCTCCCCCGGACCGTCCCGCTCCGGCCCCAGCCGGCCGAAGCTGTGGATGCCGTAGAGGAGCGCGGCGAGCGCGATCACCGTGAGCGCCATGCCCGCGTCCGACGGCCCGACCCCGACCAGCGCGAGCCCGGCCACGAGGAGCAGCCCCCCGCCGCCGAGCGCCCGGCGCGCGAGCCGCTCGGCCTCGCCCCGACGCCGCGTTTCCACGTCCGCCCGCGCGCTCACTGGAACTTCTGCGTCCGCGCGTAGGTGATGAAGTCCTGCACGTCGCGCGTCAGCTGCCGCTCGGCGCTGATCGCCGTGCGCTCGTGCGACTCGCCGACGAGATCGTCGAAGAAGTAGTTGTCCTGGTAGAGGAGCACGATGCGGATCGCCCCGTCCGGCCCGCCGCGCACGATGCGCAGCTTCTCGTCGCGCCCGTTCGGGGGCGGGATCGCGGCGCCGAGCTTCTGGGCGTCCTCCCCGGTCACGTAGGCGACGCCGTACGAGCGGCCCTGCACGCCGACGTCGATCCGGACCTTCGCCCCGCTGAGCAGGTCGACCTCGCGCCCGAGGGCCGGCTTCGCGCCCTCCTGCGCCATCGCCCGGCGGATCACCTCGATCGCCCTGCGCTCGTCCAGGGCGCGCGTCGGGTTCGGCGCGCGCGCCTCACCCCCGCTGCAGCCGGCGAGCGCGAGCGCGCCGGCCGCCGCCGCGGCGGAGAGCGCGAGGCGCGCGCCGAGGATAACGCCGGCGAAGAGGCGACGAGCGCCCTTCGAAGGCCGATGCTGAAGGGGGCCGCGAAGGTGGGGCCCCGACCCGCGTTGATGCTTCCTCCACATGAGCGGGATGAGAGTAGCCAACGGCCCGGAGCTTCGCTACTTCTCCCGACATGGCGCGGCTCGCTGCGATCGACATCGGATCCAACGCGATACGGCTTCGCATCGTCGACGTCGACCCTCCGGCGCTCGGGGCGTTCGGCGCCGGCTGGGACCCGGCGCTCCCCGGGCCCGCGAACGGGCCGCTCGAGGGGCCGCGCTTCCACCCGTTCCGGGACGTCCACGTCGACCGCGCGTCCGTGCGTCTCGGGCACGACGTCTTCACGAAGGGCCGGCTCGAGTCGGGCGTGATCGGCGCCGCCTGCGAGGCGCTCCGGCGCTTCCGCGCCGCCATGGACGCCGCCAAGGTCGACCGCTACCGCGCCGTGGCGACGAGCGCCGCGCGCGAGGCCCAGAACGGAGACCTCTTCGTCGAGCGCGCCGCGCGCGAGGCCGGCGTCCACATCGAGGTCATCGAGGGCGTCGAGGAGGCGCGGCTCGTCCAGCTCGCCGTCCGCGAGCGCATCGCGCTCGGCGAGCGGACGGCGCTGCTCGTCGACATCGGCGGCGGCTCCACCGAGCTCACCCTGCTGCGCGGCCGCGGCGCGGTCTTCTCGCGCTCGCTCCCCGTGGGCACGGTGCGCATGGTCGAGACGTTCCTCGAGGACCGCCGCCCCATCGACGCGAGCCACCGGCGGCTCATCGAGGAGTACGTCGACCGCGTCATGGTCGAGGCGACGCGCGAGATCGTGGAGCTGCTCGGCGAGCGGGCGGGCTCCGGGATCGACCTGCTCGTCGGCACGGGCGGCAACATCGAGACGCTCGCGGACCTCTGCCCGGCGCCGGGCTCGCCGGCCGAGGGGCGGTCCATCGACGTGGCCGCGATGTCGCGCCTGCTCGACGAGATGTCGGCGCGCACGCCCGAGGAGCGCGCGCAGATCTACGGGCTCCGCCCCGACCGCGCCGACACCATCGTCCCCGCCGCGACGGTCCTGGGCCGCATCGCCCAGGCGTTCGCGCAGCCGCTCATCGTCGCGCCCGGCGTCGGCCTCAAGGAGGGCGTGCTCGTCGACCTCGCCCACGCCCACTTCGTCGGGCCCGATTTCCGCGGCGAGGCCGCCGCCGTCAGCGACGCCTGCACCCGGCTCGGCCGCCGCTACCACTTCGACGAGCAGCACGGCGCCCTCGTGGCCCGCTTCGCCGAGCGGCTCTTCGACGACCTCGCCCCGCGCCACCGCCTCGGCCCGCGCGACCGGATCCTCCTGCGCGCGGCGGCCCTGCTGCACGACGTCGGCGACTTCGTCCGGTACGAGGGGCACCACAAGCACAGCTACTACATCATCATCCACAGCGACCTCATGGGCCTCTCCCCGGAGGAGCGCGCGCTCGTCGCGAACATCGCGCGCTACCACCGCAAGTCCCCGCCCAGCATGGAGCACGACAACTTCCGCGCGCTCTCGCGCGAGGCGCGCGCCAAGGTGAAGGCGATGGCGTCGATCCTGCGCATCGCGGACGCGCTCGATCGCGAGCACCGCGCCAAGGTCGCGGAGGTGACCGGCCGCATCGAGAACGACACGCTGGTGCTCGAGGTGCAAGGCGGGGAGGACCGTGCGCTCGAGGAGTGGACGGTGGTCGCCAAGGCCGGGATGCTGCGCGAAGCGCTCGGCCTGGAGGTGCGGATCGTCGACGCCTCGCCGAGATCGCACCCGCCGCTCGCCGCGGCGACCGCGGGCGGCTGACGCCGGGATCAGACGTCGGAAGCAGACGTCAGCAGACGCCATCAGACGCCGAAAAAATCGCCGCGGCCTTTGCGCGGCGCCCGGCGCGCCACCATGAAGCCAGGTACCGGGGGCAGTCTTGTCCCCGCGACCGAGCGCGGCCGTACCGTACGACGAACGCGGCCGTCCCACCGCTGAACGAACGCGAGCGACCGTTGACACTGCAAACGCCGAAGCTGATGGACGCCCGCCGCGCCGCCGGCATCCTGGAGTCCGCCCTGCGCGGGCACACCGGCGATCTCACGCTCGCGGACGCGTCGGCGAGGAGCGGCCTGCCGCTGCGCGACGCCGAGAGCGGGCTGCATTTCCTGGTCAGCGAGTACCGCGGCCACCTCAAGGCGACGACCGAGGGCGAGCTGCTCTTCCGCTTCCCGCACGGCTTCACCAAGCCGTGGGAGACCCGCACGCGCGTCCAGCGCGCGCTCGGCGCGGTCCTCCGCGGCGCCGCCGGCGTGGCCCGCTTCGTCGTCCGCGCGTGGATCGCGATCGTGCTGATCGCCTACGTCGCGATCTTCATGGCGATCCTGATCGCGCAGATGTTCGCCCGATCGAGCAGCGACTCGCGCGAGGGCGGCAGCTTCTCCGGATCGTTCGCCGGCTACTTCCTGTTCCGTCTGGTGGTCGACGCGCTCTTCTGGACGTTCCACCCCTTCTCGCCGTTCGTGTGGACGGCGGAGCCGGCGTGGTCGTCGTCCTCGCCGTACGCCGAGCGCCGGGCGTTCGCGCCGAAGAAGGACGAGACGCCCTTCTACGAGAAGGTGAACCGCTTCTTCTTCGGCCCGGCGCCCGCCCCGCGCGATCCGCTCGAGACCGAGAAGCTCGTGCTCGCGGAGATCCGCGCGCAGCGGGGCCGGATCGGGCTCGCCGACGTGATGCGCGTGACGGGGCTGCCCCGCGACGAGGCGGACCCGATGATGGCGCGGCTGATGCTCGACTACGACGGCACGGTGGACGTGTCGGAGGAGGGGGGCATCGTCTACCGGTTCGAGGCGATCCGCAGGACGGCGGCGGACGTGTGGTCGTCGTCGCCGCCGCCGCCGCCGGTCTGGTCGAAGCGCGAGGAGCTGCCGCCGCTCACGGGGAACGGCGCGGGGGTGAACGCGCTCATCGTGGCGCTCAACGGGTTCAACCTGCTGATGAGCCTCTACGCGCTGGAGGCGCACCTCACGATCGACAACCTGGGGCTGCTCGCCCGCGGGCTGCCGATGTCGGCGCTGCCGGGCGGCGAGACGGCGGTCGCGCTCGGCGTGGTGCCGCTCGTCTTCTCGCTCGCGCTCTTCGCGCTGCCGCTCGGCCGCGCGCTGCTGCGCCCGCTGAAGCGGCGGCGGCTCGCCCGGCAGAACGCCCGGCGGGCGGTGCTGCGGGCGATCCTCACCCGCGTCGGGGCCGGGCAGCGCCGGGAGCCGATCACGGACGCCGTGCTGCAGCGGGCCTGGCAGGACGCGGCCGGGGAGGCGCCGCGCTCCGAGGAGATCACCCGCGAGGTGGCGGCGCTCGGGGGCGACGTCGACCTCGAGTCGGGCGAGGGGATCCGGTACCGTTTTCCCGATCTGGAGCTCGAGGCCAAGGCCGTCGAGGCCGAGCGGGAGGCGGCGTCCGAGGAAGAGGCGCGCGCCGGCAAGGTGATCTTCTCCTCGGACGTGTGACCAGACCGTCTCGGGCGTTTCCTTGCGCGATCGCCGTCGTATCGATGTCGGCCGCCCGATGTCGACGCATGTCGACGCATGTCGACGCCTCTGGACTGACGACAGGACCGGCGACCGGCGCGGCGCCGGCAGCGTCCAAGGCTGCTCGATAAAAGCGACGTGGGCGTGTGCGCGCGTACGAGCAGAGATTTGCCGTGGATTGACGCGCTCCGGCTCGAACGTCTACGCTAGGGTAGCCTTGCTCATGTACTCCGTCGACAATAGGGCCGGTCGCCTCATCGAGGTGAGGCTTGGATCACCGCTCCCGCCCGGGGAGGTCGACGCGTGCATCGCCCGGATCCAGGGGATCGTGACCCAGAACCGGCACGGGGCCATCGTCTGCATCGAGCTGCTCCAGGTCGACGTGCTCGCGCCCGAGAGCGCGGAGAAGTTCCTGGAGATGATGCGCGTCCAGAACGCCACGGTGCATCGGACGGCCTACCTGCTGCCGGTGACGAACGCGATCCTCGGGCTCCAGGTGGAGCGGCTGATCCGGGACGCGCACAACTCGAGCCGGAAGGCGTTTCGCGACGCCACGTCGCTGGAGGCGTGGCTCGTCCCGGTGATGACGATGGTGGAGTCGCAGCAGCTCCGGAAGTTCCTGGCGCAGCTCAGCTGAGCCGGCGCTCGCGCGCGCCGGCTTCCCGGGGCGGGTCCTCGTCATCCCCGCACGACCGGCAGGTACCTGGGCCGCCAGAACCGCGCTTTCACGTACGCCTCGGCGCGCTCGGCGTCCACCTTCGCGCTGGTCGCGACGCCGTCCGCGAACGCCGCCCGGATGACGGCGACGGCGACCCGCTGGGAGACCTCCTGGAGCTCCTCCACGGGCGGATAGATGAGCCCGTTGTCGAGGTGCTTCTCCGCCGTGTAATCGACGAGCGCGTAGGCCGCCGCGAGCACCATCCCGTCCGTGATCTCGCGGGCGTCGGACAGGATGGATCCGAAGCCGAGCCCCGGGAAGATGAACGCGTTGTTGCCTTGCCCGATGGGGAGGGTCTTGCCGTCGATCTCCACGGGCGCGAACGGGCTGCCCGTCGCGACGAGCGCGCTGCCCTTCGTCAGGGCGAGGATCTCCTCGGGCAGCGCCTCGCACGAGCTCGTCGGGTTGGAGAGGGGGAAGATGATCGGCCGCGGGCCGTTCTCGGCCATCGCCTGGATCATCGGCTCGCTGAACGCGCGCGGCTGCCCCGACAGCCCGATGAGCGCGGTCGCGCGCGCGTTCTGGATCGTCTCGAGCAGCGTCGGCACCGCGCCGGCCGTCTTCCACGAGGCGATCTTCCCCGGATCTTGCGCGAACTTGCGCTTGTACTCCTCCACCGGGCGGCCCTTCGTGATGAGCCCCTTCGAGTCGAGGACGAAGATGCGGGCGAGCGCCTCTTCCTCGGTGAGGCCGTCGCGGATCATGCCCTGGCAGATCGCCCATGCGACGCCGATCCCGCCCGCGCCCGCGCCGAGGATCACCACCGATTGGTCCTTGATCGACTCGCCGCGCAGCCTGCACGCGCTCGCCACGCCCGCGAGCGTGACGGCCCCTGTCCCCTGGATATCGTCGTTGAAGGACGGGAGCACCTTCCGGTACCGCTCCAGCACGGAGAAGGCGGCTTCCTTGGAGAGGTCCTCCCACTGGATGACGGCCCGGGGGCAGCTGTTCTTCACGGCGTCGACGAACCTGTCGAAGAAATCGAAATAGGCCTCTCCACGCAGGCGGCGCTGGCGGACGCCGAGGTAGAAGGGATCGTGGATGAGGTCGGCCCGGTCCGTCCCCACGTCGAGCACCACGGGCATCGTGTGGAACGGGCTCACGCCGCCGCCCGCGGTGTAGAGCGCGAGCTTGCCGATCGGGATGGCGAGCCCGCCGTAACCCTGGTCGCCGATCCCGAGGATCGCAGAGGAGTCGGTCGCGACGATCATGCGGACGTCTTCCCAGGGGAAGCCGGCGAGCGCGCGCCGGGCGCGGTCGATGTTGAGGGGAGAGAACGAGACGCCGCGCGCGCTCTGATAGAGGAAGTTGAACTGCTGCACCGCCTCCCCCACGGTCGGCGTGTAGACGATGGGGAGCATCTCCCCGAGGTGCCGCTCGAGCAGCGCGTAGAAGAGGATCTCGTTGCGCTCCTGGAGCGCCCGCAGATATTGATACTTGGCGATCGGCGTCGGCTCGCGTCGAAACCCGCCGTAGACGCGGGCGAGCTGCTGATCCATGGTGTTGATCTGGGGCGGAAGCAGCCCGTCGAGCCCGAGGCTCACGCGCTCCTCGGGCGTGAAGGCCGTCCCCTTGTTGGTCATGACCAGCCTGAGGAGCGCGATCCCGTCGAGGTACACCTCCATGTACTCGCGGCCGAGCGCGTCTCTCTTGATGTCGAAGTATTTGGAGATCCTCGCCATGGGGAGGAGCCTAGGCCGGGGCGGGGTGGAAGACCAGGTGAGATGTCCGCTGCTCGCGCGTCGACGCCGCGCGCGCGGCGTCTGTCCACCTTGCCTGTCCGGCGCCGGTCGCCGACGAACTCGGCGTCTGGCGAGGCGGGCCGGGGAGGGGACATCGCTGCTCCTCGCCGGGCGCCCGGCGCGGTGCGGCTCCTCTTCGAGGCTCAAGTCACGAGCGGCGAGGCTCAAGGCACGATCGGCCCCGCGTCGCGCCCCGTGGTATAGACGGGCGATGCGTCGTGTCGTCATCGTCGGAGGTGGTCTGGCCGGGTGCATCGTCGCGTACCGGCGCGCGGCGGCGGGCGACCGGGTGGCGCTCGTCGAGGCGGCGCCGCGTGTCGGGGGGCAGCTCTGGACCGAGCGGACCGGCGGCTTCGTGATCGAGCACGGCGCCGAGGGGTTCATCGCGCGCAGCGAGGCGGTCCCGGCGCTCGCGGGCGCGCTCGGCGTCGGCGAGGAGCTCGTCGGCCAGGAGGTGTCGCGGTCGTTCGGCTACGACGGCGGACCGCTGCGCGAGCTCGCGCCGGGCGAGGCGGCGGCGTTCCTCGGCTTCCAGGTGCCGCGCGACGAGCTCGGCAAGGGGATCCGGACCTTCCGCCTCGGCATGGCGCACCTGACCGACGCCCTCGCGCGCGCGGCGGTGGAGGCGGGCGCCGACGTGCGGCTCTCCACCCCCGTCGCGTCGCTCGCGCGGGCGGCCGGCGGCCTCCGGCTCGACTTCGCCGGCGGCGGCGCGATCGACGCCGACGTGGTGGTGATCGCCACCCACGCCGCGGGCGCGGCCGCGCTGCTCGGCGAGCCGGCGCGCCCGCTCATCGGCGCGCCGACCCTCTCCAGCGTGACCGTGTCGCTCGTGTACCCGCGCGCCGCGATCGAGCATCCGCTCGACGGCACCGGCTTCATCGTCGCCGCGGCGCACCAGCGGCACGGCTTCCGCGCGTGCACGTTCACCACCTCGAAGTTCGCGGGGCGCGCCCCTCCGGACCACGTCACGCTCCGCCTCTTCTTCCGCCCCGAGCCGGCCGACCTGGAGCAGCTGGACGACGCCGGCTGGGCGGCGCGCGCCGAGGCTTCGCTCGCGCGTGTGCTCCCCGTGCGCGGCGGCGCCGAGCGGGCGTGGGTCTCGCGCTGGGCGAGCGCGCTCCCGGTCTCCACCCCGGCGCACGCCGCGCGCGTCCAGGAGGTCGAGGCGGCGCTCGCCGGCAGCGGCGTGCTCCTCGCCGGCTCGGCGTTCCACGGCTCCGGCATCGACGCCGCCGTGCGCTCCGCCGAGGCGGCGGCGGAGCGCGCCGGCGCCATGGTGCGCCCTCGCGCGGGGTAGCGATGCCCTGTGGCGCGGGGCCTGTGCGAGCCGAAAGGCGAGAGCGATCGCCCGTGCGCGGGCGATCCGCCGTGGATCTTCGCGCGCAGCTACATGACGTATGCCCACCATCGGAACCCAGTGGTCCTCCCGCGCAAGCCGGAGGGGTTCGTGGTCGCGGCCGGCGGTTACTCGGGGGGTTGGCCCGCGCGTTGCCATGGACTCCGCAGCGTGGCCGGATCCGTCGAAGGGGGGCTGCTCGTGGTGGACGCCTCCGTCGACGGCACGGGCTCCGTCTTCGATGAAATGGTGAACGACGAGTTCGTGTGCCTGAACGGCGTGAGCCACCGCGAGCGGACGTACTATGACGTGCGCACCGGCCGAGCGGTGGTGGCGCTGCGCTGGCCGGGATCGAGCGAGGTGCACGTGAAGGTGGAGGGCGGCCATGTGGTCGTCTCGGGCGCCGGGTGCAACGAGCGATTCCGCCTCGACCCCGGTGCGGAGTAGCCCGCAAAAAAAGAATCCCTCCAAGGAACTTTTGTATTGCGCAGTCTCTCGAAGGAGAGTACTCATTGGGCACGAGAGGATTCGTCATGCTTTGCCATTCCGACAGCACGCAGCGCATCTCCACCCTGCCCAAGGTCGAAGGGCCCAAAGCATCGATGGGATGGGAGCATCTGCAGGGTGGCAAGCTCTTGGCGCATGATCCCGGCGGTCTCGGCGGCGTCTGCCTGTCGCGGAAGCTCGAGAACCCGGAGAATAGCGCCTAGAGGCGGCAAGGCACGCGTCGATCCGCGACGTTTGCGAAGGCCGCCTCGGGGAACCGCAGGCGGCCTTCGGCGTTTCTGCGCGCTGATTTCGCCTCGTTCTCCGGGCGGCCAGGTGGCCTGACGGGATTGCGCTGGGGGCGCAGCCCTGGCGTCCACATCTCACGTCCAGGGTGACGTGCGGGGATTGCCTGGGTGGGCCGCGCGGCCTCCTTTGTTGTTGAGGGGAATGGGTGCGCGCGCGGCGGTGGAGGCGCGCGTGGGGTTCGTGTGTGTGCAATCAGGCCTTCGTGAGCCCGGGCGGCTCTGGCTGTTTGCTCTTCTGCTTCGGAGGTTCGAGCTCTTGAAATGCAATGGCTTGCCGGTGCGGCAGGCAATGCGGAGGTGCGCCCTCCGCGCGGACTCGTAGCTCAATTGGTCAGAGCAGCCGCCTCTTAAGCGGACGGCTGGAGGTTCGATTCCTCTCGAGTCCACCTTATTGCGATCCGGGGTCGTCTATGTGGCGAAGACGGCGGTCTCTGAAGCCGCAGAGGCAGGTTCGACTCCTGCCCCCGGAGCCGCGCGGCGCGCTCGATCTGCCGCCCTCTCCCATCCGGAGCGGGCGCGCGGGGAGGGCGCGCCCGCGCCGACCCTGGCCTGCGTGCGGCGCAGGCCGAGCGGTCACCCGGTCCATGACAACTCGTCGTGCGCAATTGTGAATGGAGGCGCCTTGCGCCTTCATGTTCCGGTGTAGCTCAATGGCAGAGCGCCCGCCTGTTAAGCGGAGGGTTGGAGGTTCGAGTCCTCCCGCCGGAGCCGCGCGCCCCTCCCGCCCGGATGTGGATCGCGCCTCGTCTCGACGAGGCCCTCTCCGCGTCCGGGCGGGGGCCGCGCGCGCCTGCCTCGAGCAGGCGCTCCGGGATGTAGCCTAGTGGAAAGGCGCCTCATTTGGGGTGAGGAGATCCGTCGGTTCGATTCCGGCCATCCCGACGACAGGTTTATGTGGATGTTACTCGTCTGGTGACGAGGGCAGGTTGTGACCCTGCGGAGGCGGGTTCGATTCCCGTACATCCACCCAGGACGGGTCGAACGCGCTCGGTTATCATTACAGATAGGTCCGAGCGCGAGCACCTTTATCCGTCCTTTTCTTGCGTCCTTTTTTGCCCGAACCCTCGGGCCGGAGGTGGTGTCATGCCCGATTACCGAAAGCACTTCGCCGCGCTGGTCACCCCGCAGCGGCAGAAGGCCCGCGCCGACCAGGCGCCCAACAGCGCCGGAGGGTACACCTTCGCCCTGGACGACTGGGCGAGGCTCGACCGCTGGCTGATCCTCGGCGCCGAGGGGGGGACCTACTACGCGTCCGAGCGGAAGCTCACCGTGGAGAACGCCCGCGCCGTCGAGGCCTGCCTCGCCGCGGACGGGCCCCGCGCGGTGCGGCGCATCGTGGAGATCAGCCGCTCGGGGCGAGCGCCGAAGAACGCGCCGGCGATCTTCGCGCTTGCGATCGCCGCCGGCGACGTGAAGCTCGAGACGCGCCGGGCCGCCCTCGCGGCGGTGCCCGACGTGTGCCGCACCGGGACGGATCTCTTCCACTTCGCCCGTGACGTGCAGGGGTTCCGCAAGTGGGGCCGCGGGCTGCGGTCCGCCGTCGCTGCCTGGTACAACGGCAAGCCGATCGACAGGCTGTCGTACCAGGTGATCAAGTACCAGCAGCGCGACGGCTTCAGCCACCGTGATCTCCTGCGGCTCGCGCACCCGGTCGCGCCGAGCCCGCAGCACGACGCCCTGTACCGCTGGATCGTCGGCGGCGTCGAGGCGCTCGCGAGGGAGCCTCCGCGCGGCAAGGCGCTGTCGCCGGAGGCGCTTCCGGGCCTGGTGCGCGGGTTCGAGTCGCTCCGCGCGGCGACGAACCAGAAGCAGGTCACCGCGCTGATCGCGCAGCATCACTTCACGCACGAGATGCTCCAGACCGAGTGGAAGAACGATCCTGCGGTCTGGGAGGCGCTGCTCCCGCACATGCCCCAGACGGCGCTGCTCCGGAACCTGGGCAAGATGACCGCGATTGGCCTGCTCGAGCCGATGAGCGACACGTCCCGCAAGGTGGCGCGGCAGCTCACCGACGCAGCGCGCCTGTCCGCGGCCCGGGTCCACCCGATCGCCGTGCTCTCGGCCCTCCGGGTCTACGAGCAGGGCCACGGCGAGCTCGCCCGCCGGCGCCAGAACGCGCTCTCGTGGACCCCGGTCCGCGAGGTCGTCGACGCGCTCAACGAGGCGTTCTACCTCGCGTTCCAGGCCGTCGAGCCCACCGGGAAGAAGCACCTCCTGGCCCTCGACATCTCCAGCTCGATGGCGAGCGGCCAGATCGCCGGCGTCCCTGGCCTGACGCCGCGCGTGGCGAGCGCGGCGATGGCCATGGCGACGGCGCGGCTCGAGCGCGAGTACTCCGTGGTCGGCTTCTCGGCGGCCGCGGGCGGTTACGGCGGCAAGTGGGGCGGGGGAGTCTCCGGCCTCTTGCCGCTGTCGATCTCGCCGGAGCAGCGGCTCGACGACGTGCTGCGCGCCGTCGGGGATCTCCCCTTCGGCGGCACCGACTGTGCTCTGCCGATGATCTGGGCGACGCGGAACCGGGTAGAGGTCGACTCGTTCGTCATCTACACGGACAACGAGACCTGGGCGGGCAACATGCACCCGTTCCAGGCGCTCAGGGAGTACCGGCAGGTCATGGGTCGTCCAGCCAGGCTGATCGTCGTCGGCATGACGTCGACCGGCTTCTCGATCGCCGATCCCTCGGACCCCGGCATGCTCGACGTCGTGGGGTTCGACGGCGCGGCCCCCCAGGTGATGGCGGATTTCACCCGGGGTGATGCGTGACAGACAACGTGACGGACGGGCTCCGCCGGCCCGTCCGTCCGACACCTAAAGACGTGCGACGGATCCTCGTGGATCCGCTCTTGCCGCCGTAGCTCAGCCTGGGAGAGCACCTACACGCCGTCCCTCGACCCTTTGCCCGATCGTCCGATCCGGGCCGAAGAAGGACGGTTATCTTGCATTAGGATGTCGCGGGTTCGACTCCCGCCGGCGGCGCCGACGATCAGATTAGATAAATCGAGGGCTGGACAAAACAAACAAGATGGATGATCGTCCAATGAGCAATGAGCAAGGGAACAAGGAGGTGAGATGAACGTCTGACACGAGCCTTCCGGGGTGATGGTTCAACCGGGAGAACACTACCCTCGCACGGTAGGGATCGAGGTTCGACTCCTCGTCGCTCCACTGGACGGGCCGAAGCGCGTGGGTTACCCCAACTGTTCCTTGGAAAAGACCCCACGGGCGCCCCTTGCCCGTCCTTTCTCTCGCCGCCGAGGCGGGCCGTCGGCCGGTGAGCCGCACCCACGCGACAGACGCGATGGACGTGCGGCCGCGCGGCGCCGGTCGGCCCGCCTCTTTTTTTATGATATCCGTGCATCGACGGCATCGGTGACCACGCGGTGGTAGCTCAATGGTAGAGTGCGAGCGTGCCAAGCTCGCGACGAGAGTTCGATTCTCTCTCACCGCTCCAGGCATGAGCCGCACCCCGGCCGGGGTGCGGCTCTCCTGAACACGTCCCCATCATGCTAGATGGCCCAGGCAGCCGGATCCTCAGTCCGGAAACGCGGGTTCGAATCCCGCTGGGGACACCGGGCCGCTCCGCTCGCCAGCGTGCACCTTCGGGAGCTCGCGCCCGAGCGAGCGAGCCTGCCAATTTCACAGCGACGACAGCCCGGGTGGCGAAACGGCAAACGCGGCTGGCTCAGACCCAGCTTACTGGGGGTTCGACTCCCTCCCCGGGCACCTCCGCAGGCAACCTGGAGCGACATCATGAAGAAGAAGAGGCGATAACGAGGTGGGACATGACCGCGCAGACGCTGCTTTTGACGCCATGGATGGTGCCTCATAAGGTCATCTCGTGGCAGACCGCTGTCACGATGAGCTTTCTGGGCAAGGTGGAGATCATCGAGGAGTACGACGACGTCATCCGGTCGCCGTCGGTCGCCATCCGAGCGCCCGCGGTGGTGCGGCTCAAGCGGCCGACGCTCGGGATGAAGCGCGGCGTGCGGTTCTCGCGGATCAACGTGCTCCTGCGCGACGGGTTCCGGTGCCAGTACTGCGGCGTGAAGAAGGCGGCGCGGGAGCTCAACTACGATCACGTGATCCCGCGTGTTCAGGGCGGGAAGACGGGGTGGGACAACATCGTGTCGTCCTGCTACGCGTGCAACTCGATGAAGCGAGGGCGGACGCCGGAGGAGGCGGGCATGAAGCTGCTGCGCGCGCCGGTGAAGCCGAAGTGGCTGCCGCCGGCGCCGGTCGTGGGGCTCGAGGAGCGGCGGATCCCCGAGGTTTGGGCGGGGTACTGCGTTACCTGAGCTGCGCCGGCTGAGCCGGACGCGCCGGCGGGTGGGTCCGCGCTCGCCGGCGTGGCGCGGGTGGGCGCTGGCCAATCGGCAAGACTGGGGCGAGGGAGCTTGCGCTGGGGACACCGCCCGGCATGTCTCCCCTCGGGCCTTGCCTGCTGGGACGTTATGGTGCGCGCCACACAAGGCGCGCCTGGGGCGTCGAGCCCTCGGAGGACTCATGGCACCTCGGTCGGTGCTTGGCGCGCCCACCCGCGCCACGCCGGCGAGCGCGGACCCACCCGCCGGCGCTCGCGGCGGGGATTCAGGGGGATGATGGGGGAGGGGAGGGGATTGTCGGGGCTTCCGCCGGGGGGCGGGCGGGTGCAGGATGGGTGGGCATGGAGATGCGGGCCACCTTCGAGGGAGGGCAGGACGAGGCCGGGCGGGGGCCCGGGAGCCTGCGCGGGTGGCTTGTGGAAGGAGAGCTCGGACGCGGGGGGATGGGGCGGGTGTTCCGGGCTCGACACCCGAAGACGCGGGCGCGGGCCGCAATCAAGGTGCTGCTCGGCGACTACGCGCGGCGGCCAGACGTCGTGGCGCGCTTCCGGCAAGAGGCGATCGCCGTCAACATCATCAACCACCCAGGCATCGTGCGGGTGTTCGACTCCGGTGAGCTCGATGACGGGTCGCCCTACATCGTCATGGAATACCTCGATGGACGAGGGCTCCGCGAGTGGGTGCACGAGGTGCCCGCCGCGGAACGGCCGCGGCAGGTCGTGCGGCTCGGCTATCAGATCGCCTCGGCCATGGCCGCCGCCCACGCCTCCAAGGTCGTCCACCGCGACCTGAAGCCGGAGAACATCATGGTGATCGACGACGAGCTCGCGCCCGGAGGCAGCCGCGTCAAGATCCTCGACTTCGGCATCGCGAAGGTGCTGTGGGGCGGGCTGCCCGAGGTGATGGAGCTCGACATGAACGGGTCCCTCGCCTCCACCCGCGCGCCGACGATCCGCACCGAGCTGTCGGCGCCGCCGAGGACCGTCCTGGGCACCGCGGCTGGAGGCGCGGCCGAAGAGGCCAGGCGCGACGGGGACACGCGGGACGGGGACACACACGACGAGGAAGCGCTCCGGAGCCTCCCGGGGGTCAGCTCGGGGAGGCCCGCCATGATCCACGCGCCGATCGAGGTGCCGGCCGAGGTCGCCTCGTTCGCGGCGGCGAGCGCCGCCCTCGAGCCGGCCGGGCCGCGCAGCGAGGGCGCTGGACAGCCCACGATGCCGTTCACCCAGGAGGGCGTGTGGGGGCTCGGGACAAGGAGCTACATGGCGCCGGAACAGGAGCGCCACTCGGGGAGCGTCGACGCCAAGGCCGACGTCTACTCCCTCGGCATCATCCTGTACGAGCTGCTCGAGGGGCGAACACCCGACGCGCCGAGCGGGGCGTGGCCGCCGCCCCTCGGCGCCGCGACGCCGCCCGATCTCGTCGCCCTCGTCCACCGGGTGCTGTCGTTCGATCCGGACACGCGGCCGCACATGGCGGAGGTGGCGGCCGCGCTGCACCGGCTCGGCCGGGCGAAGCGGGAGTTCGATGAGGCGCTCTCCCGGTGGATCCTCGGCGGCAAGGCGCCGAAGCTCCTGCCGCGCGGCAAGCTGCTGCACGAGCTCTCGGCGTGGGCCCGGGACATCGACGACCTCTCCGCGGTGGAGCGCGGCTTCCTGGACGCCGCCGCCGCGGCCGAGGCGCGCCGCGAGCGCGTCACGCGCATGCTCCTCGCCCTCGGCGTCATCGTCCTGATGGGCATGGTCGCGACCACCACCGTCTTCTGGATGCACGCGACCCGGGCGCGGCGCACGGCCGAGTCCGCGGAGCGCGCGGCGCGCGATCACAGCAGGTTCGAGGCGGCCGCCCGCGCCTCCGCCCAGGAGGCGCTCCAGAAGATGAGCGAGGCGCAGAACGCCACCGCAGAGGCCCTCGCCCTCGCGATGAAGGCGAGCGACGACGCGAAGAGCGCCAACTCCGCCAGGGACGCGATGACCGAGGCCAAGCGCCTCGCCGAGCAGGCCGCGCTCCGGGCCAGGCGCGCCGCCGAGGCCGCCTCCACCGCGAAGGCCGAGGCCGACGCGCGGTACGAGCAGTCGAGGAGCGCCATGGAGCGCGAGATCGCCGGCCTCGAGGCCGAGCGCGAGCGCATGCTCGCGCAGCTCGGACGCGCCGAGCGGGACGGCGAGCGCGCAAGGGCCGCCCTCCGCGCGAGGGACCACGAGCTCAGGACCACCCTCGCCGAGCTGCGGCGCGAGTCCGCGCGCGCGAGCTGGCTCGACGAGCAGCTCGCCGAGACCTCCGATCGGCTCCACGACATGAAGCGGAAGCTCGACGAGTGCACGGCGAGGCAACCCAGGACGCCACCTTCACCCGCGCCCCCGTCGGACCACGACACGGCCCCTCCCGAGGAAGGAAACGAGCCGATCGCCGCGCCCCCGGCCGACATGCCGTCCCTCCCCGCGCCCCTCCCCTCCTTGCCGCGCGGCTCGACGATCTGACCGGCGCGCACGTGCCACGCGCCATCGAGCACATGCGGCTGGAGGCACGTGCCGCGGAGCGTGTGCTCGCACGTGTGCCGCGCGGCGTAGCTCAATTCAGCGAGACGATGTTCCGGCGCATCCAGAGCTCCTCGCCCCTGTACTGCACGCGGTACCAGCAGTTCGCTGGATTTTTGCTGTCCGGATTGAATTCTTCGAGCACGGTCACCTCCGCGCCGGCGGGGACACCGCTCACCCCCTCCTCGTGCGCGCTGGGTCCCTGGCGGATGACGCCGCGCGTGTTCGGCGGCAGCACCACGACGCGCGCCATCGCCGACGGGGCAGACGCGGGCGTGATCGGGATGGCCTGCGGGTCGACCTGGCGGATCGCCCTCGCGACCAGGGCGCCGAGGGCGAACGTCACCGCGCCCAGCGCCACGAGAGCCGCCTCGCTGCCGGGCCCCGGCGAGGGCGACGACAGGACCGTCTGCGGGTCGGCCTGGTGGATCGGCTTCGTGAGCAGGGCTTCGAAGGCGAGCCTCGCCGCGCGCAGCGCCACGATCGTCACCGCGCCCAGCGCCGCGATCGCCACCGCGCCCAGCGCCACGATCGCCGTCGCGTCGCCGAGCCGCAGCGAGCGCCACCACGGCCGCTTCCTCTGCGTCTTTACCGCCGCGGCCTGCGCCGCCTCCAGGAACGCCGCCTCGGCCGTCGACAGCCGCATCCGGCCCGCCTGCCGCAGCTCCAGCATCTTCCTGAGCCGGCTCCCGCGCCACAGCTCCTCCGGGCTCCGCCCCGAGTCCTCCCAGCGCCGGGCCGCCTGCCCGAGATCCTGCCGCGTGAGCAGCGCCTCGCGGTCCTCGTCGAGCCAGCCCTGCAGCGTCCCCCAGCCGTGGATCACCGCCTCGTGCGCCATCACCACCTCGTCCTCGCTCGCGGTCAGCAGGCGGGCGCGGATCCACCGCTCCAGCTCCGCGCCCGCCGCCCTGCCCGGCGCGAGCGACTCGATCTCCTCCCGCGACGCGTAACGCCGCGTGTCCTCCGTGTCCCGCCCGAGGTGCACCAGGCGCGTCAAGAGGTCCCGCGCGAGCTGGCGCTGCTCCTCGCCCGCGCAGCCGGCCAGCACCTCGTCGGCGCGCTTGGCGATCGCCCCGTTCAGGCCGCCGATCTCCTCCCACGCCTCCCAGGTGATGAAGCCCCCCGCGCGCCGCTCCCAGAGCGCCTCCAGCGCGAACTCCAGGAGCGGCAGCTTCCCCCCGGCGCCGTGCGCCGCGGCCGCCGGGCCCTCGTGGAGCGACGCGAGCAGCGCCTCGGCCAGACCCTCCTCGAACCGGAGCCCCACGCGCTCCGCCGGGCCGACGCTCACCTCCATGAGCTGCTCGTCGCTCATCGGCGGGATCGGCACCAGCGGGGCCCTCGCCAGCTCGGGGTGGAGCTCCAGGTAACGCGCCAGGAAATTCGACCGGAGCGTGAATACCACCCGCACCCGATCGCCCGGCGCCGAGGCCGCTTGCACCAGCGCCGTCACGAACGCGTCGACCTCGGCCCGATCCTCCGCCCTCGTGAACAGCTCCTCGAGCTCGTCCACCACGAGCAGCAGCCGCGGATCGCCGGGGAGCGCCGAGAGCCGCTGCTCCAGGACGCCCGCGAGCGCCGCGGGGCGCTGCGAGACGGCGCCCCAGACCTCGCCCGGCGGGCCGGCCAGCGACGGCTGCAGCGAGCGGGGCGCGCGCTCCTCCTCGGGGGCGCCGAGCGAGTCGGCCATGGCGGCCAGCGCGCGGAGCGGGCTCACGCCGGGGTGGAGGATCCGCACCTGGAACGGGCGCGGCCCGAGGGCCCCCTCGAGCACCGCGGGGATGAGGCCCGCCCTCACCAGCGACGACTTGCCCGCGCCCGACGGGGCCACCACCGTGACCAGGCGGCCGCCCGCGCCGATCGCCTTCACGAGCTCCTCCGTCTCCCGCCCGCGCGCGAGGAAGAACCGGCGGTGCTCGGCCTCGAACGGGCGCAGGCCGCGGTACGGCCGCACCACGATCGGCCGGTGATCCGGGCCGTCCGCCTCGCGGGCGTAGAGCTGCAGCGAGGCCCAGTCGTCGCTCGCCGCCTCGCGGCCGAGCCGCTCGCGCGCCGCGAGGAACGCGTCCTCGACCGACGCCGAGCTCACGAGCAGCTCCCGGTACAGCACCTCCGCCAGCGCGACCGAGCCGTGCGCGGTGAGCGGGTAACGCGAGGCCACGACCGCCGGGATGCCGGCGCGGTGGAGCGCCTGCGCCACGCTGCCGAGCGCGTTGCCAGGCGCGCCCGCACCGCCGCCGTAGCAGCTGCAGAGCACGACCAGGCGCAGCGTGCCGAGGTGGGGCTCGAGCATCCTGCGGAGGGCGCCCGCGTCGACCATCACGGGCTCCCCGCCCGGCTCGGAGGCGTCCCACACGAGCCCGAACGCCTCGGCGCTCGGGGCGAGCGCGCCGCCGTGGCAGAGGATGTGGAGCACGGAGACGGGCGGGCCGCCGCCGTTGAGGGCCTTGTAGAGGGCCGCCGGCGAGACGTGGGGCAGGACGTCCCTGTCCACGTCGAAGGGGTGGTATCCCTCGGCCGAGGCGCGGCGCAGCGCGCCGAGGTGCGCCTCCGCGGGCACGGCGCCGCCGGCCGCGGACCAGGCGAAGAGGATGCGCCCGCCCTCGGCCTGCTGGCCGGGCTCGGGGCCCGCGGTCTCGGTGCCGGGCCACTCGTACCGGATCAGGCAGCCGGGCAGCTCGCCGAGGTGCTGGCCGCTCGCGCGGAGCGTGAGCAGCTCCCAGGGCAGCGCGTAGAGCTCCGCGGCCGACGAGCGGACGGTCAGGTGGACGCGGCGGCCGTCGCGGAGCGCCGCGGCGATCTCCTCCTCGCGCGCGCCCCGGCCGGCCTCCGCGAGGAAGCCGCGGAGCCGCTCCCCGAAGCGCTGCCGCGCGAGCGGCTCCGGGCGCGGGCGTTGCAGGGCCTCGAGATCACGGAGCACCTCGTCGTCCCACGGAAACGTCGCGCACTCGAAGACGCCGTCCTCCCTGCGCATGACGTACGACTGGCTGGTGAAGCGGAACGCGAACGGCGCGTCGGTGTCCTCGGCGCGCGCGAGATCCAGCGTCAGATCGAGCGACGTCGCCTCGATGCCCGCGCCCCTCCTGAGCAAGCGCGGGTTGCCTCGGCCGTCCTCGCGCGCGCGCTCCGCCCCCGAGCTGCCTGCCTCGAACCGGGTCGGATCGGGTTCGGGCCTGCTGATTCTCCCACCTCGCCTCATGCCGACGGACATTGGCAAGCATCATTCCAACGTTAAGGACGGGACGAAGCGCGCGGAATTTCAGGAAAAGACTCCGTCGCTGCGTCTCCGGTGGACGTCCTCTCGTCCAGGAGGACGCGCCGACCGTCAGTGCGGTGACGATGACAGTGACGGTGACGGTTGCGGTTGCGGTTGCACCTGCGGTTGCGGTGACGGGTGACGAAGGGGGTGGTCGAGCTGGCCGGCCTTTGTCCGGCCGTGTGGCCGCGCGACGACCTGACCGCCGCGAGCGCTTCCGTGGTAACGAGGGGTGCCTGGAACACAAGCTCGCGACCCTCATCTCCGCTCTGTCTCGCGCGCCGACCTTCGAGGACGCCGCCACGGTCGCGCTGGAGGCGCTGCTCGAGCTCGCGGACGAAGCGTTTGCCAGCTCGCCTTTCGCGAAGCGCGGCCGGGTCCTGCGCGGCATGGTCCACCTCCGGCCGGGGGACGGCTACCGGCGCCTCGTGGTCGTCGAGAGCAGGCCGGACGTGTCCAAGGCGAGCCCCACGTCGATGCCGTCCGCGACCGCGTGGCGCTGGATCTCGGAGCACGAGGCGCCGGTCGAGATCGACGTGACGCTCGGCACGGTCGACGTCGGCCTCACGGGCGAGGTCGCGCTCGCCCACGGGGAGGGCGCCCCGAACTTCGACAGCAAGGAGAGCCGGGCGCGGCTGCTCCAGCGCGACGCGACGCACGTGCTCGCCCTGCCCCTGCGCGCGCCCCGCGGCGCCATCGACGGGATGATCTCGATCGAGGCGCTCTGCCGGGCCGCCATGGGCAGGGGCCCGCTCTTCGCCGCGTGCCGCGACGCCGCGCAGGTGCTCGCCGCGGTCGCGGCCCCCTACCTCTGCACGCTGCCGCTCCGCCCCGTCGAGGCCGCCGCGCCCGACGAGCACCTCCCGGTCATCGGCGCGTCGATGGCCGGCGTGATCGAGATGCTCCGGGTCTTCGCCCAGCAGGAAGAGACCGTCCTCCTGAGCGGCCCCACCGGCGCCGGCAAGTCGCGGCTGGCCCGCTGGTGCCACGAGCAGTCGTCGAAGCGCGGCCAGAGCTTCGAGACGCTCGACCTCTCCACGGTGCCCGAGGACCTCCAGATGGCGGAGCTCTTCGGCTGGAAGAAGGGCGCCTTCACCGGCGCGCTCAAGGACACCGTGGGCTGCATCGGGCGCGCCGAGGGCGGGACGTTGTTCATCGACGAGATCGACAAGCTCTCTCTCAAGGCGCAGGCCGGCATGCTCCGGATGCTCGAGGAGCGTCGCTACCGCCCCCTCGGCGAGGGCGCCGGGGACCGGACCGCCGAGGTGCGGTTCGTGATCGGCACCAACGCCGACCTCTACGCCGAGGTCCGATCCGGACGGTTCCGCGAGGACCTCTACTACCGGATCAACGTGCTCCCGGTGAAGGTGCCGCCGCTCGCCGAGCGGCGGGACGAGATCGGGCGCTGGGCCGAGTACATGCTCGACCGGCGGCACCGCGCGGGCGGCAAGCCGGGAGAGGCGCGCCTCTCGCTCGACGCCGAGCACGTCCTCCTGGCCCAGCCCTGGCCGGGCAACCTGCGCCAGCTCGACAACATCGTCCGCCGCGCCTACGCGTTCGCGCAGATGGACCGGAGCGCGGCCCCGGAGGTGCTCACGCTCGAGGCGCGCCACATCGAGCGCGCGCTCGGCTACGAGGCCGGCGGCGGGCCGAAGTCGCTGCTCGACCTGTTCCAGCTCACCGCCGCGGCGTTCGTGGCGGAAGCGCAGCGGCGGCGGGCCAGCGGCGGCTCGCTGGACCTGGACCTCGTGGACGCGCTGCGCGGGTTCGTGCTCGGCACCGCGGCGCACCAGCTCGGGAGCAGGGAGGAGGCCTTCCGCCTCCTGGGCAAGGAGGCGATCGTCCAGAGCCGCAACCACCACAAGTCGCTGAAGCGCGAGATGGACAAGGTCGAGGCGCTCTGCAACGCGCTCGGGCTCGCGGACGAGAAGGGGCGCCCCTTCGGCGCCCTGGGCGACGGCGAGGATCGCTAACGAAGGGCCCGGGGCCGGCGCCCGAGGAGACGGGCGTCGCGCCGCGCGGACCGCGCGCGATGCGGAAAAACCCGGCTGTCGAACGGAATAGTCGCCCGCTATAGAAGACTGGATGACGCCGGGGAATGGTGGGAGGGGCGACGGCGAGGCCGCGCTGCACACCACACCCGCCGCCGGCGACGAGCTCGCCCCCAGCACGGCGCCGCTGCGCCGCGGCCCACATCCGGGCGAGCGGGTCGCGGACCGTTACCGCCTCCGGTGCCGCATCGGCCGCGGGGGGCAAGGCGACGTCTGGGAGGCCGACGACGAGCTCGCGCGCGAGGTCGTCGCGATCAAGCTGCTGGGCGCCGGGTTCGGGGCGGACGCCGCGCGTGTCCGGCGCGAGATCGCCGCGCTCCGGCTGCTGCGCCTGCCGGGCGTCGTCCGGCTGCTGGACGAAGGCGTGTACGAGGATCGCGCCTTCCTCGTCATGGAGCGGGTCGAGGGCGCGCCGTTCCCGGGAACGTGCGTGGACCGCGTGGACCGCGCGGAGGGCGCGGCGCCGCGCTCCTGGCCCGAGCTGGCCGACGTGACGATCGCCCTGCTCGAGACCCTGTCGCGGATGCACGCGGCCGGCGTGATCCACCGCGATCTCAAGCCCGCGAACGTGCTGGTGAGCGGCGAGGGCCGGCCGACGATCCTCGACTTCGGCATCTCGTATTTCGAGTCGCTCGTCGACCCCTCCTCCATCACCGGCGACGACGAGATCGTCGGCACGCCGCTCTACCTCGCGCCCGAGCAGCTCAACGGCGACCCGGTGACGGCGCGGACCGACCTCTACACGATCGGCGTGATGCTCTACGAGGCGCTCTCCGGGGTCTTCCCGCACAACGAGCCCCACGTCGCGGGCATCCTGCGGGCGCGGCTCCTCGTGCCGCCGGCGCTGCTCCGGAGCGTGGCGCCCGCGGCGCCGGCCGCCGTGGCCCGGGTGGTCGACAGGCTGCTGGCGAGGGACCCGGAGGACCGGCCGCGCTCCGCGGCCGCGGTGATCGGCCTGCTGCGCGGCGAGCCGCTGCCCCTCGCGCCGGCGCTGCGCTGGCTCGACGAGCGCGCGCAGGCGCCGGGGCAGCCGCTCGACGAGGCGGCGCTGCGGGCGCTGTTCGCCGGCCCGGACCGGCTGTTCCACCTCCGCGAGGACGCGGCGCGGGCGCTCTGGGCGCGGACGGAGGGGGAGCCCGCGCGCGTCGCCGACGAGGTGATGGCCTGGGTGCGCGCCGGCCTCGCGCGGTGGGATCAGGATCTGCTCGTGATGAGCCGCGACGCGATCGACCGGCTCGAGGCGGGCCTGCTCGTGGTGACGCCGCCGCCCCCGGCCGAGGACCCGGCGCCGCTGCCGCCCGAGCTGAGCGAGATCCTCGGCTGGATCGGCGTCGCGTCGCCGAACGCCGACCTCGGGGTGCTCGCGCGGATGATGGAGCGGCCGGAGAGCGAGATCGCGGCGGGGGTCGAAGAGCTCGTGGCCTGCAAGGCCGTGCGGAGGGCGGAGGGCGGGCGCTTCGAGGCGCTCGCGCGCGCGCGGGTCGAAGACACCTGGCCTGCGGCGCGGAAGCAGGCGGCGCACCGGGTGATCGCGGCGGCGCTGCCGCCGGGCTCCGAGCGGCGCCTGATCCACCTGCTCGCCGGGGGCGCCGAGCCGAGGCGCGTGGCGGAGGAGGCCGTGGCGCTGGCGAAGCAGCGGGCGCAGGACGGGCGGCTCGGCTGGGCCGTGGCGGCGCTCGAGGAGGGGCTGCACGCGCTGCGCCGGTGCGACGGGCCGGCGCGGGCGGCCGGCGAGCTCGGGGTGCTGTCGGTGTGGCTCGACATCGCGCTCTCCCAGTGGACGCCGGTGTCGCTCGATCGCGTGCTCTACGAGCTCTGCCGCTCGAAGGCGCCGCGCGAGCAGCTCGATCCGCTGATCGAGCTCGGGCGCGCGCGGCACGCGCTGGGCACCGACCCGCAGCGCGCGCTCCGGATCGCCGAGGGGCTGCCGAGCCTCCCGGATCCCAGCCTGGAGCGGCGCCGGCACGGCATCCGGATGATCGCCGCGCGCAGCGGCCCGCTCGAGGCCGAGGAGGCGGTGCTCGCGAGCGTCGCCGCGTGGGCAGAGGCCGCGGACGACCCGGCGACGCGCGCGCGGCTCGCGGTGTGGACGGGCCGCGTCCGCTACCGGCAGGGCCGCTTCGAGGAGGCCGCGGCGCTGCACGCCGAGGCGGCGGAGGGGGAGCCGTGGCTTGTGGATCGCATCGCCGCGCGCGTCAACGCCGCGTCGGCCCTGCTGGAGGCGTTCCGTCACGCGGAGGCCAGCGCGCAGGCGGTCGAGGCGCTCGCCCTGGCCCGGCCCTGCCGGCATCCGTTCTTCTCGGCGTCCGCCGAGCGGGTCCTCCGCGCCGCCGCCTACCGCATGGGGGCGACCCGAGGGGCGGACATCGAGCTCGTCGAGGCCGTCGCGCGGCTCGGGCTCGCCGACCTGGAGGCGCTGGTCAACATGACCGAGGCCGCCGCCGCCTTCCGTGCCGGACAGCTAGAGGCCGCGATCGACCTCGCGACCCGCGGGGGCCGCCTCTGGGCCGGGGCGGGCATGTACCCGGAAGGGGTCCTCTTGCTGAGGTGCCTGGCGCTCCGGTGCGGCGCGCCCGCGCAGGAAGGCGAGGTAGAGGCCCTGTCGGAGCGGGCCCCGGCGTGCACGGGGGTCGGGGTCGGCATCCAGGCGCTCGGGCTGCTCGCCCCGCGCGGCGCGCGCCCGAGAGGGCCCGAGGGAATCGCCGCGAGCCTCCGAGGGATAGATCGGCGATTCTGGGGGATTCGGATGGATATCCTCTCGGTCGACGAGTCCCTCGAGGCCCTTGGTCTCGGCGCGACGCCGTGACCCCGCGGCGGACCGCGGCGATCACGGCGCCTCTCGCGCCCCGGGGTCACCCGAGCGCGCTGGGCGGGAAATCGTTGTAGGTGCAGCTCGTGATCACCAGGGAGAACGGGCGCTCCGACGGCGCCGCCCCGGCCGCGAAGGAGGCGGAGACGGCGGCGGTCTGCAGATCGCGGGGGCCGAGGCCGATCTCGACGTCGCCGGCGGGCGGCGTGTAGCCGTCGAACAGGACCCAGTACTCGCGAAGGTGGATGTCATCGAGCCACGTCGCGAGGACGTAGCCGAGCGTCCGCTGCTTGTCGAAGATCCTGCCGGTGCCGGTGTCGAACTGGAAGGGGACCGCCTGCTCCTGCTTGGGGAACGCGGGCGCCATCCTGTCCAGCTCCTTGAGGTTCGGCAGGACCGTCAGGCCCTCTTTCCGGAAGCAATTGGCCTCCACGTACTGGCTGCCTTTCACCCACGTCTTCTGCACCGCCTCCACGAACGACCGCACGTCGCGGACCTTGGCCCACTTCGAGCTCCGGGGCTGCGTGAGGTAGACGGTCCCGTTCGGCGGCGCGGTGTCCTTGTAGCCGGGGCCGAGCAGCCAGTGCTGCACTTGCTGCTTGTTCTCGTTCACGGTGGCAAACGCGTGACCGAGCGAGGTGAGATTCGCGTCGTTCCCCACGATCTCGACCACCTGATTCATCGGAAGAATGTCGACCATGGATACTCTCCTACCTGGGCTGCGCGGCCACGCCTGCGGGTTCGGCAGAGCGCTTCGCTGTTCTGCCTGGCCCTAGAGCAACGACAGGGCCATCGTCGGTCCCGCCGCGCAGGGCGCGTGAACCGCGCAGATCGCGGGGATCGCGCCCCGCCGGCGCCGCGGGCGCGCGTCCCTGCGTACGTTCCGTCGTACGCCGGGACGCGCCGCGCGGCGTCCGTCGTACGCCGGAACGCGCCGCGCGGCGCCCGTCACCTGATCTTCGCCAGCGCTGCGCGCCCCGCGTCTCGATAGATGTCCGCCCAGCGCCGCAGCTCGCTGCGGCTGATCCCGACGCGGTCGGCGATCGCGTCCTGCGCCTCGGGCTCGCCGAGCAGCTCCAGCACCGCCTCCTCCATGCGCCGCGGATCCAGGGCGACCTTCCGCTCCGCCTTCAGCTTGAAGCCGACTATCGCCTGGACGTCCGGCAGCGTCGCGGGCGGTCGTGGCCTGCCGGGGGTCCGCGCGATCGGGAGCCGCGCCGCCGGATCGCCGAGGAGCACGTAGCCGGCCAGATCGTTGCGCAGCATCCAGAGGTGGGCCTTCCTGGCCAGCTCCGCGTCGCCCGCCGCGGCCGCGCCGGCCCGCGCGTCCTCGTTGTCGAGCGTCGTCAGCTCGACGCTCGTCTCGGCGAAGAAGCGGAGCAGCTCGTGGTACGCGACGCCGGCCCGGCCGCCGTCCGCGAGCGCCCGGAAGATGCCCTGGAAGCGCGCGGGGCGGCTGCCGCGGGGCGCGCCGGCGTCCTGGAAGCTGTAGGTCCAGGCCAGGTCGACGTGGCCGATCACGGCGAGCGGCCCGTCGGGGTTCTCGAGCGCCGCCTGCGGCAGGGCCGCGACGAACGGCGGCGCGCTCCCCGCCGGCAGCCCGGCGAGCACCGCGTCGACGCGGCCGGCGTACTGCCCCGCCGCCCGCATCCGCTCCAGCCAGTGGCGGTAGGCGCTCACGGACGGCGTCCCCGCGCCGTAACACGCGAGGAGGAACCAGACGCCGCCGGGGAGGAAAGGCCTGCTGCGGAGGTCCTCGGCCGCGAGCCGCTGGCCCAGGCCGAGCGCCATCGCGCCCTGCAGCGCGCGCTGCTCGGCGAGGGACTTCCACCCGCCGCGGGGCGCCCCGATGCCGTGGCTGATGGTGAAGAGCATGCCCGGCTCGCGCCGCGCCGCGTGCTCGAGGAGCGCGTCGAGCGGGGAGAGCACGTCGTCGAAGGCGGCGACGATCTCGCTCGCCGGGAACACCCCCTCCGCCTTGCGCGCGCTCGCGAGCTCCAGGGTGGGCTTCATCAGCGCTTCATGGCCGAGCGTCGTCGCCGCCGTGCCGTCGCGCACCGTCAAGAAGACCGCGCGCGCCGCGGCCGCGGCCTCGGCGCGCTCCCAGCGGAGCACCTTGTCCGCGTAGGCCGCGTAGCCCGCCTCCGCCGCGAACGCGACGCGGCCGATGAAGGTGTCGCTCGCGAGGCGGAGCTGGAGGTCCCACGACACCTGGTCTGCGTCGCCGAGGATCAGCAGATAACGCGGCAGGTCCTCCTCGCGGACCGACCTGTCCCAGTAGACCTCTTCCTTCCAGCGGGCCGCGTCGACAGGGCCCATGCCGGCCGGGACGCGGTAGACGCGCACGTCCGCGCCCTGGGCCTCGCGGCGCGCCTGGCAGAGCGGCGCGACGGCGCCGAGCAGGCGGTCGCCCGCGGGCCCCTCGGGCGCGATGACGCCCCAGCGCTGGTCGGGGAGGGACTCGGGATCCGCGGCGTCGTAGCGGAGGTGCGTCGGGAGCGGGAGCTCCGCTGGCCGCGGCGCGGCCGAGAGCGCGGCGGGCGGGATGCCCTCCGCGAGGATGGGGCGGTGGTCGTCGGCGTGCGCGAGGAGCAGCTCGATGTTCATGGGGCCCTCCGGGAGGAGAACGGTGTGCCGGGCGAAGAGACGGAGTCTCCAGATCCCGGATATCGTTCTTTCTCGAGGGAAAGAAGCCCCGATCGCCGGCGCGCGGCGGCGGGGTCGTGCTGCCGCCCCGCCGCCCCGCCGTGCCGCCGACGCCGGCCCGCGCGTCGCAGAGCTGCGTCACCGCAGCTCGCGGCGCCGCGCTGCCCCTGCGTTCAGCTGAGGGTCGGTATCTCCTCGCGGCCGCGGTTTCCGCCGCGGGCGTCCACGACCCGCACCGTGCTCGCCTGCGGCCCCTCGTTGCCGTCCTCTTCGGTGTAGGCGACGCCCATGCCGATCTTCAGATCGGAGAACGGCGCCGACACGATGCTCCGCTCGTGGAAATAGATCTCCCGGCCGTCGATGGTCGTGATGAACCCGTAGTCGTTGAACAGCTTCGTGATCACGCCGGCCGTGTCCTGGGCCGGGTGCGCCTTCACCTCGCTCCGCTGCGCGCTCGCGAGCTTCTTCAGCTGGCGGCCGGCGCGCTGGAACACGTCGCGCACCGCCGGCTGCAGCAGGTTCCTGGCGGCCCGCTCCTCGCACACGATCTCTTGCTTGCCGGCCACGTGGAGGTCGACGCGGACCCGGTACTCGGTGCCTGTGCCCTGGCTCGCGTGGTCGAGCTCGACCACGACAGCGCAGCTGTTGATATGATCATTGAAGCGCTGGATCTTGTCCGCTTGCTCCCGGATCAACTCCTCGAGAGCGGGGCTCTTGTCGATATGTCGGAACGTGAGTTCCAGTTGCATGCTCGCTCCTTTCGTGCGTGTCGCTGGGACGCGTCTCGTGCGTGTCGCTGGGACGCGTCACTGCTGCAGTCGATGCGGGGCGCTGTCCGACGCAGACTTCACGTTCGGATCCAGGGGTGAGGGGCCACCCCCGATGTTCTGCCCGGCCATGGGGTTCAGGTTCAAGTCGCGCTGCAGATCGTCGGGGTAGTTCTGCTTTGCCTGCGGCGCAGGTTCCGAGTGATTGTTCTGCGCGACCATGAGACCTCGTGTGTGCTTGAAAGGATCAGTAGCAATTTCGTTGCCATGGCCGCCCCGCGGCGCGGCCGAGTCCGGTGCTCACCAGCTCGCCGGAGCGGCGCAAGGTTTGCGCAATGCCGCACAGCCAGCGCGGGGGCGCGGCGCGCCGCCACGTCGGAAGCGGACTCGGCCGATCGCAACGCCAACGGGGGAAGGGGCGGGGTGCCTCGGTCCGGTGAGGCAATTTGCGACACGCGGGGCGTCTCGCGTCATCGGCGCGGCGCTCGTGCTGCCTCGCCGCAGGCGTGAGCCTGCCTGCTCCGGGCGGGCTGTCCCTGCGGCTCGTCGCGGCTCGTCGCGGCTCGTCCAGCAACTCGCCAGCATGAGCTCGCCGACCGCGTGCGCGGCGCCTCAGCGGTCAGCGGATCTCGAAGACGTAGTCCGTGTCGTAGGTGCGGACGAAGAGCTTGCCGTCCTTCTCGATGAGGACGTCCGGCCCGCTCTTGAGCGGGATCTTGGAGGTGATCTTGCCGGTGGTGCGCTCGAGGACGTAGAGGAAGTCGGGCTCCGCCGTGAAGCCGTAGCCGCAGAGGAGGTGATCTCCGCGCAGCACGAAATTGCCCGCGTTGCAGACGAGCGGGGCGCTCTGCCAGAGGAGCTGCCCTGACGCGAGATCGAGGGCCGACAGGTATGCGTTCTTGCCCTTCGACGAGGCCGCGTAGGTGCGGTGGCCCGTCGCGACGTAGAGCACGCCGTCCTTGACCTCGGCCCAGCGGAGCTCGCCGCGCACGAACGCGGCGTCGTTGGGCTCGGACTCGGTCGGGGCGAGGAAGCTCTCGAAGTCGAAGAACGCGACGACCCTGCGCGCCTCGTCGAGGATCGCGAGGAAGCGGCCGTCGATGGGGCTCGGGCCGTAGAAGAGCGCGAGGTGGTCTCCGTGATCGATGGCCTTGACGAGCTGTATGAGCCCGCGGGACCAGGTGGGACGGTACCAGGTGGGAACGGAGGCCGGGAGGGGGCCGGGGCCGCTCCAGGGGGAGTCCGGGACCTGCAGGAGCGGCAGCGCGACGCCGTTCCTGGTGAACCATTCCGCTTCGTCCGTGATCGTGTTCTTCTTCTCGGAGAGCTTCACGAGGCGCGGCGCGGCGGCGCCTCCGCCGGGTGCCGGGCGGAAGAGCGCCTCCCCGAACGGCGGTGGGGCGAGCTTCACGGGTGTCCTCGCCTCGAGCGTCGCGCGTGCCGCGCTGCCGGCGGCCGCCTGCGCGGGCGGCGCGGCGGTGTCCCGGGGCGGCGGGGCGGGGGGCTGCCCCGGCGGGGCCGGGGGCTGCCCCGCCGGCGCGGCGTCGCCAGGGGCGGGCGGCTGCGGGGCGTCCGCGTCCTGTGGAGACGAGGGCGCGGGCGCCGGCTGGCAGGCGCAGGCCGCGAGCAGGGCGGCGAGGGCGAGCTTGCGGTGGGGCGGGCGGGTCGGGGGCGGGACGGTAAGCACGCGCGCAGTGTAGCTCATCCGTCCCGAGGCGGAGGGGGAGCTGGCGCGCCGGACGGCGCGGGCGCTCAGGGAGCAGGCTCGAAGGAGACGTCGAGCGTGTAGGGCCCCGCGTTGAACTCCGTGGCGTACGTGTCGACGAAGACGAACACGGGCTCGCCGCCGGTGACATCGAGTACGAGGAGCTCGTCCACGCCGCCGAATTCATCGTCGACGCAGGCGAGCTCGGACTCGTCGTCCAGGCAGGTGCTGCGCGCGTACAGGCCCAGGTCGGTCTCGGCGGACAGCACCAGCGTGAGCGTGCCGTCGCTCGGCGGCGTGAACGTGTGGACCGCCTCCGGCAGGTCCACCCCCTCGACGCAGATGCCCTCGAACAGCACCGTGCCGGTCGAGACGTCCCCCCGGTTGATGCCGAGGGTGAGCTCGGCCGCGCCCGCACACACCGCGGCGGGCTCGACGGCGCACGTGCTGGAGCAGCCGTCGCCGCCCACGTCGTTGCCGTCGTCGCACTGCTCCTCCGGGCTGATCGTCCCGTCGCCGCAGACGGCGGGCGGGTAGAACGTGAAGGTCAGCGTGTAGGGCCCGGCGAACGCCGCCCGGTAGGCGTCGACGAAGATCGGCACGGCCTGGCCGTCGCTCACCTCGACCCGGATCCTCTCGCGGTCGGGCTCGTCGCCTCGCGGGGCGTTGGCGTCGGAGCAGTCGATCTCGGTTTCCGAGTCCGTGCACGTGCTGCGGGCGTAGACGGCCTGGTCGGTCGGCGACTCGAGCTCGACGATGAGCGTGCCCGACTGCCCGGCGGGCGGCGTGTAGAGGTGGATCTGTTCCCGCGCGTCGTTGGTGCTGCACGTGCTGTGGGTCACGCTCGTGCCCTCACGCGTGTCGCCGGTGACCGTCGTCGACGCGACCGGCGTCGCGACCGGCGTCGCGTCCGCGCAGGCGGTCGCGAGGAGCGACGTGCAGGTCGCGATGCAGTCGTCGTCCGCGCAGTCGTAGTCCCCGTCGTCGTCGTCGTCCGCGCCGTTGGTGCAGTTCTCGCGGTACTCGCAGAGACCCGTCGCCGTGTCGCACGCGCCGCGGTCGGGACACTGGGCGTCCGAGGTGCACCCCGGGATGCAGGCCGTGATCTCGCCGCCGATGTCCGCGCAGGTGTAGCCGTCGCGGCAGTCGGCCGACGTGCTGCACAGCGGCAGGCACGCGCCCAGGCCGTCGAACATGTCGAGGCAGACCCCGCCGCCGCAATCACCGCCCGGCGTGGGCTCGCCCGCGGGCTCGCAGAAGTTCGAGCAGAGTCCGGACGGGTATCCGCTCTCTGCCTCGGAGAGGCAGACGTCCCCGGTGCACTCGTCGTCCGAGGCGCAGGTCCCGTACAAGTCGCCCGTCCCACCGCCGGTGCCGCCGGCGCCGCCGGCGCCGCCGGTGCCGGTGGGCTCGGCGCCGCCGGTGCCGCCGGTCCCACCGCCGGCGCCGCCGGTGCCGGTGGGCTCGGCGCCGCCGCTGCCGCCGGTGCCGGTGGGCTCGGCGCCGCCGGTGCCGCCGGTCCCACCGCCGGCGCCGCCGGTGCCGGTGGGCTCGGCGCCGCCGCTGCCGCCGGTGCCGCCGGTGCCGGTGGGCTCGGCGCCGCCGGTGCCGCCGGTGCCGCCGGTGCCGGTGGGCTCGGCGCCGCCGCTGCCGCCGGTTCCCGTTCCGGTGCCGGTGCCAGTGCCGGTCCCATCGATGCCACCGGCTCCGCCGTCGCCGCCTTCACCGCCTTGGCCGCCGTCGTCTCCGCATCCTGCGGCTGTCGACAGCGCCAGCACGAAAAGACCTGCAACAAGTCGTACGTTCATCCACCCGCTCCAACGAAAGAGAGATTGTCGAGACGCGAGGTGGGTCTCACCCCACGGCGCAGCGCGACGCCATCTTCGGCGCAACCGCATCGCCTGCCAACCCCTCTTTTCACGTGCGCCGCCTGCTTCCGGTGCGCGGCCGTGCGCCGCCGCAGTATTGGAGCAGCGCCGCGGCCTTGGGGAGAATCTCGCGCGGACGGCGCAATGCGCTTGCTCGCCTCGGGAACACGTGCGTTTCATCACGGTCTCGCGTAGGGTCACGCCCGATGAAGGCCAACAGCACATTGCTCCTCTCCCAGTCCGATGTCGCCTCCCTGCTCGTCATGGAGGCGGCCATCGCCGCCGTGGAAGCGGCGTTCGCGGCGCACGGTCGCGGCGAGGCCGCGATGCCGCCGAAGGTGTACCTGGGCCTCCCGGCCCACGACGGCGACCTCCGCGCGATGCCGGCCTACGTGGACGGCGCGGCCGGCGTGAAATGGGTCAACTCGCACCCGAAGAACCCAGCGCGTTTTGGCCTGCCGTGCGTCAGGGGGCTCTACATCCTCAGCGATCCGGCCACGGCGGCGCCGCTCGCGGTGATGGACGCGACCCACATCACCGCGGTGCGGACCGGCGCGGCGGCGGCGATCGCGTCGAGGCACCTGGCGCGGCCGGACCCGCGGACGATCGGCTTCGTCGGCTGCGGCGTGCAGGCGCGTTTCCTGCTCGACGCCCACCGCGCGGCTTACCGCGATCCGCTGGAGGTGCTCACCGCGGACGTGTCGTCCGAGGCCAGCGAGCGGTTCGCGGCCGAGGCGGGCGGGCGCGCCGTGTCGGTGGAGGAGGCCGCCGGGTGCGATATCGTCTGCACCTCGACGCCGGCGCGCGCGCCGGTCGTCCAGCGCGCGTGGGTCCGCCCCGGGGCGCACATCAACGCGATCGGCGCCGACGCGCCCGGCAAGCAGGAGCTGGATCCGGAGATCCTCCGCGGCGCCCGCGTGATCATCGACGACTGGGCGCAGGCGACCGAGAGCGGCGAGGTCAACGTGCCGCTGCACGAGGGCGCCCTGCACCGCGAGCACATCCAGGGGACGCTCGGCGAGGTCGTCGCCGGCAAGCTGAAGGGGCGCGGCGACGCGGCCATCACGGTCTTCGACTCGACGGGCCTCGCGATCCAGGACGTCGCGCTCGCCCGCGTCGTCTACGCCGCCGCGCGCAGCAAGGGCGCCGGGACGGCGTTCGACTTCTTCGGCTGAGATCGTCCGTCGCGCGCTACGGTGACGGTGTCCTCGCGCACCGGATCCCGAGGCTGTAGAACGGCGCTGACGGCGCGACGTGGACGCGGTGGGAGGAGAGCAGGTACTCCGGCGTTCCGAAGCTGCTCCCGCCGCGGACCGCCCGCTCCGCGGTGTCCGTCAGGTTGGCGCAATCGACACATTCGGCCGGGTAGCTCGCGTATCCGTCAAGCGTCCACTCCCGCATGCTCCCGGCGAGATCCGCCTGTGTCCACCTGCCATCGCCCTTCGGCGACCTGGATCCGACGGGCACGATGTCCCCGAAGTCGCTCTGGAAGGTGCAGCCCGGGGCTGCGCTGTCGCTGCAATCGTAGGAGGCGTAGCTCGCGTCGATGTCGGTCGACTCCGGAGGATTCGACCACGGGTACTGCCGTTGTTCGGCGCCCCCGGCTGCTGCGTAGTTCCACTCGGCCTCGGTCGGCAGCCGGCCCCCGTCCCATGCGCAGAACGCAAACGCGACGTACCAGCTGAGGCAGTTGAGCGGCAGGTGCTCGTGGTCGGCGGCCTCGTCGGTCCACGTCCGCATGTCCGGGTGGTCCGGATTGCACAGCACCGCGGCCCTCAGCGCCGCCGCGTCCGGCGGCAGCTCGCCGCTCCAGCCCGGGTTCCACCCGCTCCCGGGGACACGCGGGTGTGCGCCCGCGTCCGCCGCCGGCTGGTTCCCGGGGTACGCCGCGACGAACCTCCGGAACCTGCCCACGGTCACCTCGAAGCGATCGAGCAGGAAGGGGCTGACCGTGGCGGGGTGGGCTGGATCGTTGTCGCGGTGGAAGGTGCCTCCGGGCACGAGGGTGGTGGCGCAGCAGCTCTCGCTGCTGCCGGGGCCGCAGGTGGCGGGGAGCCCGTCGCAGCTCGGGGGCGTGACGCAGGCCGCTGCGCGGCACACGGGCGCTTCCGGAGGACACGGCCCCGCGGCGCTCCATTGGCCGCGGTCGTCGCATTGCTGCAGTCCGTTGTCCAAGCATCGCTCCCGGCCGGGCATGCACGATCCGCCGTCGCCACCGCCGTCGCCTTCGTCGCCCGAGCCGCCGGCGCCGCTCCCGATGTCGCCGCCGGCGCCGGTTCCGCCGCCTCCGCTTCCCAGCGGGTGATATTCCTTGTCCAGGCCCAGCAGCGTCGTGCAGCTGCCGGCCATGAAGACCGATGCTGCCCACCACCACCTAGCGCGCTCGCTCTTCATGCCGCCTCGTATGCCGACTGATACCAGACGTACAGCGTGTGGCACAGCATGGCGTCGGCAGAGGGGCGCCCGTGCCGATGCTGGCCAGCCAGGCCATGGGGCGCCTGCGCGATCGGTGACGGGTCCTGGTTGCGGCGTTCGGCGGATGCTGGTGCGTGCCAGCAACGGCACGGACGGGCATCCGTGGATCCGGCCCGGCGTGAGCGTCCGCGCGATCCGTCATTCCGCGATCGCTGGCCGGTCCACGGCTGGCTCAGGTTGGCATCATGGGATGGTGTGCGGCACACCTCGCGGCCGGCGGCCGGTGGCGTGGATCAGATGGGCACCGCGCCGTCGCTGTCGCCGTCGCCGGCCGGGGGCGCCGGGGGCTCCGGGGACGCCGGGACGGCCGGGGGCGCCGGGACGGCCGGGGTGGTTGGAGCCGGCGCGACCTGGGGCGCGGCGGCGCCGCGCTCGGCGGCCACCGCCGGGAAGCGCTCCGCGGCGGCGGGATCGTGCCGCTGGAGGTAGCGGCCGAGGTGGAAGACCTCGAGGTAGGCGGTGAGCCAGTGGGTGTACGCGCGCTGCCGCAGATCCCGCGGCGAGCCCTTGGCCGAGGTCTCGCCGACGTCGAGCAGGCCGAGCAGCTCGGTGGCGTCGGCCTCGGCCTCGTCCAGGTAGCTCTCCTTGATCGGGGTCTGCCCCTTGGCCGCGGGCCAGTGCTTGCGGAACAGGGCGACGAGCCGGACGGTGTCCTCGGCGTCGTCGCGGATGCCCTTGCCCCGCTGGATGTCGGCGACGACCGCGCTCGCCTCGTCGTTTTTGCGGAAGAGCGGGACGGCCCACGACGAGAGGAGCTCGTCGTGCTCGCGGACCTTGCGCGCGAGCGCCGCCCGCCGCTCCTTCTGGGTCGAGGTCCACGGCGCCTCGACCGCGAGATCCGCGGCGTAGAACACGAGCGCTCGCGGCTCGAGCGCGTCGAGGTCGGCCTTGCGCTTCTTGGCCTTCGCCGGGGAGAGCTCGTCGGCGAGCAGCGGCACGAGCGGCGCGAACTCCTGCCGCAGCGCCGCGGTGAGCTGGAGGGCGCGCTCGCGCGAGACGCGCGGCCGCTCCAGCGAGTCCGAGGGGAGCTCGAGCAGGGTCGGCTTCGCCTCGGAGAGGAGGTCATTCATTCTCTTGGGTTCAGGGCTCATCTCTGCTCCTGGGTTTTTGGGGTGATGCGCAAGCGGAGCAGGGTAGTGAGGGGAGAACGGGGGCGTCAAAGCGCCGGCAAGAACCCGGCGGCGGGCTGGGTGCGCGAGGCGCGCGGGGCGGCGCGCCGACCTGGGGAGGGCCTTCGCTGTCGGAGCTGCGGCGCCGTGACGGCCGAGTTTGCGCCGGAAGTTCGCGCTTGTCCGCCTGACCGGTTGACGAGAGGCAGGGCGCCGTGCACGCTTCTCCCATGGATTACCAGCGGTTGATCACGATCGAACCGGGCAAGCGTGGCGGCAAGCCGTGCGTGCGCGGCCTGCGGATCACGGTCACTGATGTCCTGGAGTATCTGGCCTCTGGCATGACCGTGGAGGAGATCCTTGCCGACTTCCCGGATTTGACCGCGGAGGACGTGCGGGCCTGCCTGGCGTTCGCGGCCGACCGCGAGCGTCGGCTCTGGGCAGTGCCGCCTACGTGAGGCTGCTCTTCGATCAGAACCTGTCGCACCGGCTCGTGACCCTGCTGGCGGCAGAGTTTCCCGGATCCGTTCACGTTCGAGACGTGGGGCTCAGCGCTGCCGATGACCAGGCAGTGTGGAACTATGCCGCCCAGAACGGGTTCACGGTCGTCTCGAAGGACTCGGATTTTCAGCAGAGGGCATTGCTTTACGGCCACCCTCCCAAGGTGATCTGGATCCGGCTGGGGAATTGCACCACGGCGGCCATTGCGGCGTTGCTACGAGTGCGGCACAGTGACGCGCTTGCCTTCGAAGCAGACCCGCTGGCGTCCTTCTTCGTCCTGTCTTGACCCGTGAGGTGCGCTTGGGAAACCGTTCGAGTGATCCGGCAGCGGGGGCGCGGGTGATGGCCGGATTGCGCGTGAAGACGGGAGGTCCTGCAGCGGACGTGCCGCGGTCAGCGTCAGAAACGGCCTTTCGCGCCGAGGACTGCCCCCGCCGGACCTGCCGCGAGCACCCCAGCGCTGACCCACCTCGGGCTCGCGCCGGCCGCCGCGCCGGCGGGCTTCGGCTCGGTCCAGTAGAGCACTGCAGCCGTTCCTAGACCGGCCAGCTCCACCCCGAAGGCGACGGTGCTCCCGACCACCATCGCGTTCGCGTTATTGGCGGCGGCGTAGCCTATGTCATCGCAGGCCTTGGCCGGGGCCTGGATGGCGTCGCCACAGTGCTCGTCGACGACACCCTTCTTGTCGATCACGAGCGCGACCAGGATCCCGCCCAGCACGAGCCCCACCGCACCGACCCCGCCCGCCACGTAGACGGCCGTTCGGCGACCGGCGGAGGGCGACGGCGCGTCCGGCTCGACCGGCGCGGGGGCCGGGCTGAGCTCCGGCGCAGGTGGCTTTGAAGGAGCCGGCGACGGCGCGGGCGCTGCTGCGGGTGCAGGCGCTTGCTTCGGCTTCAGCTTCAGTATCAGCTCCTGCGTCTCACCCTCGGCGATCGAGATGCGCTGTTCCCGGGCGGGCCGTCCCGGCACCTGGATGGACACCAGATGCTCTCCCGGATCCACCGGCAAGGCGACGCCCAGCGCGGCCTCTCCCAGCTCGTGGCCGTCGCGCTTGACCACGGTCCCGGATGGCGCTCCCGGCGACAGGGAGAGCGCGAGCCTCGGGATCCGCGGCGAGAGCCTGTCGCGCTCCTGCCTCGCGACCTTCGGCCGCTCGCCTTGACGGGCCTTCTCTGCCGGCGTCATGCGGTCGAACAGGGCCAGGTAGTCCTTGAAGCGCGCTAGCGCGGTGGCGACTCGGCCCCATTGCGCCTCGCACGACGCGAGCGTGAAGAGCGTCCCTGGCTGCGGGTCGAGGCGCTGGCTCTCGGCGAGGGCCTTGCAGCCCGTCTCGTAGCGTCCCGCCTGCATGTCGGCGAGCCCTCCGTCGAAGAGCGCTTCGGCGGCCGCGATGTCCTGCGCCACCGCGGGCGCGGAGAGCGAGAGCAGGCCGAGGACGGCGAGGAGAGGGGTGGATCGGCGGAACCAAGAAGCATTCATTGTCGCCCGTACAAGGAGGTCGATGAGGTCCGAGGCGGCGGTGGCTTCACCGCGCTCATCGCACCGCTGCGGGCGGTTCTCCCGGCAGCGCACGTCCTCCGGGCCGCACTCCCCGCTGCACTGCCCCTCCACGCACGTCTGCCCGTCGCACTCGTTCCCGCCAGGCGTGCACGCCCTCCCGCCTCCACCAGCGCCGCGCACCCGCTCGCCGCCATCATCCACGCTGCCCAAAGCCCTGCCGCGCGCGTCGTCTTCCCCATACCTTCTCCTACAGCCCCGGCGCCAGCGCTGTCCACCGCCGCGCGTGACCGGGATCGCCCCCTGCTGCGCGCGCCGGCTACGTACCCTGTGCGGCGCGCGTTCCCAGGGGCCCGCGGCATTGCCGGCTCTGCGACGCACAGCAGATCGGCCGGCTCGACGGCGACGACTCCGCCGCGGTTGTCCGTCGCGCTCCTCCGGGGCGCTCCGTGCCCGCTCCCTCCTGTCCGAGCGAGCCCAGGGCCGAAATGGCACCCACCAAGCAACCCCGGAAGCATGGCAGGTCGGGCGAGCCGCCCGCGAGCAGGACGCGCAGACTCACGCCATTACGCGCGATCTGCCGGAATGGTGTCTCTATTTCTGCCATTCAGAGTCGATATTTCGAATGCGCTTCTCCCGGAGCGCTGATATCACCTCCGCCGTGGGCAATCTGGAGGGGTTCGCGAAGCAGACCTGCGCCGAGGAGGCCCCGCGCTTCACCGCCGGCTCCGCCGCATGGCACCGGCCGCCCGAGATCCGCCTCGAGCGCGTCCAGGCCGACGGCTACCTCCGCGTGTTGCGGCCCGACGGCCTCGCTCCCCTCGCCGCGCCCTGGCCGGCGGCGTGCGACCATGACGAGGTGCTCGTCGAGATCAAGATGGCCGGCGACCACGTCGACATCGTGGAGCTCCAGCGCGCGTTGCTGCGGCGGCAGGCGCGCCAGGTCGAGCGCGTCGAGGGGCGCGAACCGCGCTGGATGGGCGAGGAGCCGCTCTGGGTCGTCGCTCCCCACCTGCCGTCGTGGCTGCACACCGCCCGGGCGCTGGAGCGGTTCGCCCCCGGCTGCTACCGCGTGGGGCCCTCGTCGTTTCAGTTCCTCTGGATCGCAGCCAACGAGCTGCCGCTGCGCGACGAGCTGGTGTCCTTCCTGATCGCTCGCTCAGGACAGGCCCTCGACGAGTTCGCCCGGTGGGTCGCACCGCGGCGGGATGTGGAATGGGTGATCTCTATGCTAGAATACTTGCCGATGTCATCGAAGACCCGTGAGGACTTGCTGCGACGGTTCGCCCGCTCCGACGACCCGGAGATCGAGGCGCGCAGGCAGTTGATCCTCCAGGCCCTGCTCGCCGACAGCCCGGAGGTCAAGGAGCAGCTCATCGAGAAGGGGATCGAGAAGGGCCAGCTCACCGAAGCGCGTGCGGCGCTGCGCAGGGTGCTGGCGCTCCGCGGCTTCGCGCTCACCGCGCAGATCCAGGCCCAGATCGACGCCTGCTCCGAGCTGGCCACCCTGCACCGCTGGCATGACCGGGCCGTGATCGCGGCCAGCGCAGAAGACGCGCTGGCGTAGACTCCCCGCGCCATCTTCCGGCCTCCCCGACCTCCCGGAGTCGATCGTGGAGGCCGTGTGATGCTGCCTGGCGTTCGCGGCCGACCGCGAGCGTCGGCCGGGCGGTCGAGCCCTCCACGTGCTGCCGGGCCGTGCCATTGGTTGAACACACGATGGGGGCGGCGCGCCGCTCACCGCTGTCAGGTGGGCCTGCTCGTCGTCGTGTCCGACGCCGACATCGCCCTGTGGTGCGCAGCGCCGATCGAGACGGGCATCCCCGGCTTCGTCCTACGGCCTCCGGTGCTGGGGCGTGAGGCGGTTCCGAACACCCCCTCTCCCCGTCGCCTCGGTCGCGAACTTACGCACACGTCGCCGGAATCGTGTCTCTATATCTACCAGGTAGGTCGGTTATTGGGCGTGCATCGCCGCGTGCGAGCTGATACCAGAGCGGCATGGGCACAGGGGGTGGGGCAACGAAGCAGACGTTCGCGGCGGCAACGGCGTACCTCCTCCAAGCCGGCTCCGCTGCTTGGCAGCGGGAGGCCGAGTTATGGCGTGAGCGCATGCAGGCCGACGGCTATCTTCGGGTGTTGCGGCCCGAAGGCCTGGCGTCTCTCGCGGCGCCTTGGCCGGAGGCTCGGGACCACAAGGAAGTGCTGGTCGATCTGAACGTCGCGGGCAAACACGTCGGCGTGGTGGAGCTCAAGCGGGCCTTGCTCCGGCGGCAGGCGCGCGAGGTCGAGCGCGTCGAGGAACACTCGCCGCCCTGGATGGGCGAGGAGCCGTTATGGTTCGTCGCTCCCGACGTGCCGTCGTGGCTGCACGGCGTGCGGGTGCTGGAGCGCATCGCACCCGGCTGCTACCGCGTTGGGCCCTCGTCGTTTCCGTTTCTGTGGATCGCCGCCAACGAGCTGCCCTTGTGCGATGAGCTGGTGCTCTTCTTGACAGCGCGCTCGGGGCAAGCGCTCGACGACTTCGCCCGGTGGGTCGCACCGCGGCGAGAGATGGAATGGGTGCTCAATATGGTACAGCACATGCCGATGTCACCGGAGGTACGTGAGGAGTTGATGCGCAAGTTCGGCCGCTCCGACGATCCGGAGATCGAGGCGCGCAGGCAGTGGATCCTCCAGGCGCTGCTCGCCGACAGTCCGGAGGTCAAGGAGCAGTTCATTGAGCAGGGCCAGCTCGCCGAAGCGCGCGCCGTGTTGCGCAGGGTGCTGGCGCGGCGGGGGCTCGCGCTCAGCAAGGCGCTGGAGGCGCAGATCGACGCCTGTTCCGAGCTGGCCACGCTGCGTCGGTGGCTCGATCAGGCGATGACCGGGCTCAGCGCAGAAGACGCGCTGGCATAGGTCCCACGCGCGACCGGCGTCACCAGTAATCCGTGGAGTGGCCAGAGGAGCCGATCGGGCTGATCGCTCCTTCATGAGCAACAACTGCAACGCTTCGAGCCGCAGGCCGTTGTAGCGACCCGCTGCCTTCCGCGCCCCCCTCAACCCCCTCTTTTCACCGTCCAACGGCAAGCGCCGCGGGGTGGGGCCGGGCTCGCCGGCGTGGCGCGGGCGGGCGCGCTGAGCACCGACCGAGGTGCCATAAGCTCCCAGCGGGCTCGACGCTCCAGGCGCGCCTTGTGTGGCGCGCACCCTAACGTCCCAGTCATCAAGGCCCGAAGGGAGACATGCCGGGCGGTGTTCCTCAGCTTCAGCTCCCTCGCCCCCGCCTCGGCGGATCGCAAGCGCCCGCCCGCGCCACGCCGGCGAGCCCGGCCCCACCCCGCGGCGCGTCCCGCTTGGCACGCCGCCCCTTCTTCACACCGCCAGGAACTCCCTCGCGATCTCGTCATCGAACTGCGCCACGTCCCCCCGCCGCACGATCCCCCCGCCGTCCATGATGAAGTACTCGCTCGCCGTCGACAGCGCGAAATCGAGGAACTGCTCCACGAGCAGGATCGCCATGTCCCCCTTCTTCCCGAGCCCTTTGATCACCTCCCCGATCTCCTGCATGATCGACGGCTGTATCCCCTCCGTCGGCTCATCCAGGAGCAGGAGCTTCGGCTTCCTCAGGAGCACCCGCGCCAGCGAGAGCTGCTGTTGCTGCCCTCCGCTCAGGGTCCCTGCCGCCCGCCCCTGAAACTTCTTCAGTATCGGGAACATGGCCATCATCTCTTCGAGCGCCGCCGGGCTCGGCGTGGGGTCCTTGTACGCCTCGAACCCCATGAGCAGGTTCTCGCGCACCGTCAGGTAAGGAAAGATCCCCCGGCCCTGCGGCACATACCCGATCCCCGCGCGCGCCCTGTCGCTCGGCGATCTCGACGTGATGTCCGCCCCGTCGAGCATCACCTTCCCGCGCCGCGGCTTCAGCACGCCCATGATCGCCTTGAGCAGCGTCGTCTTGCCGACCCCGTTGCGCCCCAGCAGGCATGACACCCGTCCGGGCGCGACGTCCAGGCTGACCTTCGACAGGATGCAGCTCTCCTCGTAATAGACCGCGATGTCCTCGACGACCAGCATGTCCTACCGCTCCTCCGCCGTTGCCGCCGCCGCGCCGCCGTGCGCCGCTCCCGCGCCGTGCGCCCGCCCGAGATAGACCTCGATCACCTTCGCGTCGCGCTGCACCTCCTCGACCGGCCCCTCGCAGAGCCGCCTGCCGGCGTGCAGCACCGTCACCGTGCTCGCGTACTTGCGCACGAACTCCATGTCGTGCTCCACCACCAGCACCGACCGGTGCTTCGCGATCTCCTGCACGAGCTCCCCCGTGCGATCCCGCTCGCGCCGGGTCATTCCCGCCACCGGCTCGTCCAGGAGGAGCAGCTTCGGCTGCTGCACGAGCAGCATCCCGATCTCCAGCCACTGCCGCTCCCCGTGCGCGAGCACCGCCGCCCGCACGTCCGCGCGCCGCCTCAGGCCGATGCGGTCGAGCGTCTCGGAGATCTCCTTCTCCTGCTGCTCGGATAACCCGCGCAGCAGCCGCGGCGAGCTCTCCCGGAAGCCCATCGCCGCCTCGAGGTTCTCGAGCACCGTCAGGCTGCCGAACACCGCCGGCGTCTGGAACTTCCGCCCGATCCCGAGCCGGACCAGCGCGTGCTCCGACAGGCGGTGCGCCTCCACCGCCCCTCGGCCGGACTCCCCACCTCCGAAGAACACCACCCGGCCGCTCGACGGCCGCGTCTTGCCCGTCAGGATGTCGAGCAACGTCGTCTTCCCCGCGCCGTTCGGGCCGATCAGGAACCGGAGCTCCCCGCGGCCGATGGAGAAATCGAGCCCGTCCAGCACCTTGAAGCCGTCAAAGCTCACCGTCACCTGCTGCACCTCGACGATGTTGCCGCGGCTCATCCGGTCGCTCGTCTCCACGTCGCCTCCCTCCACGCCACCACCTCCGCTCCCGCTCATCTCCGCGTCCTCCCCTCAGCGCACCGGCGCCGCCGGCGCCTCGGGGCTCGCCCCCGCGTCGACCTCGCCCGCGCTCGCCGACCCCGCCGAAGCCACGTTGTCGCGCGCCCCAAGCGCGCCCGCGCCAGCGCCGCTCGCGTCGCGCCGCGCGAGCTTCGCCGCGGCGCGGCGCACGAAGCCGGCGACGCCGGTCGGGAGCAGCATCACCGACGCAGCGAAGAGCAGGCCGAAGCCGAGCTGCCAGACCTCCGGGTACGACTCGCTCAGCGCGCTCTTGCCGAGGCTCACCAGGATCGCCCCGAGCACCGCCCCCACCAGCGTGCCGCGCCCGCCGACCGCCACCCAGGTCACCATCTCGATCGACGGCATCACGCCCATCGACGACGGCGAGATGAGCCCGACCTGACAGACGAACAGCGCGCCCGCGACGCCCGCCATGCCCGCCGACAAGGCGAACACCAGCGTCTTCAGCGCAACCGGGTTGTAGCCGAGGAACCGCACCCGGTTCTCGTCGTCGCGCATCGCCACGAGCAGGCGCCCGAAGCGCGACTGGGTGAGCCTCCGGCAGAGGAGGTACAGCGCGCCCAGGCAGAAGAGCGTCACGAAATACAGCACCGTCTGCGTCGCCGCGTTGCCGCGCGCGAACCCGAAGATCGTCTTCAGGTTCGTGATCCCGTTCGTGCCGCCGGTCACCGCCTGCTGGCCGATGAACAGGATCGACGCGATCAGCGTGAGCGCCTGCGTGATCAGCGAGAAATACACGCCCTGGACGCGGCTCCGGAACACGAGGTAACCGACCGCCGACGCCACCACCATCGGCACGAGCACCGCGGCAGAGACGGCCACGACCGGCGAGCGGAACGGCTCCCAGAAGAACGGCAGCGCCTCGCGGCCGCTCCAGCTCATGAAATCGGGCAGGCGCGCGCCGGACGTCTCCAGCTTCAGGTACATCGCCATCGCGTAGCCACCGAGGCCGAAGAAGAGCCCCTGCCCGAGGCTCAACATCCCGCCGTAGCCCCAGATGAGATCGAGCCCGAGCGCGACGATGGCGAACGTGAGGAACTTGCCGAGCAGGTTCAGGCGGAAATCGGAGAGCAAAAGCGGCGCGACCAAAAGCGGCAGCGCCAGCGCGAGGGGAGCCCCCCAGGTCCAGAGGAACGTGCGAAGCGTCGAGTCTCTAGGGCCCATGTCCGTGTCCTCTCTATCGGGTGCGCAGCGCGAGCAGGCCTGTCGGCCGCCACTGCAAGAAGGCGATCACCAGCGCGAACACGAGCGCCTTGCCGAGCGAGGCGGTCGTCGAGAGCTCGAGCAGCGTGTTCGCGACGCCGATCACGAGCGCCGCGATCACCGTGCCAGGCAGCCGCCCGAGCCCCCCGAGGATGACCACCATGAACGCGTCGACGATGTAGTTCGTCCCGAGCGACGGGCCGATCGAGCCGAGCTGGGTCAGCGCGCACCCGGCCACCCCGGCGAGCCCGGCGCCGAGCGCGAACGTCGCGGCGTCGACCCGGCGCGCGCGCACGCCGAGGCACGAGGCCATCTGACGGTTCTGCATCACCGCGCGCAGCCGCCGCCCGCCGGCGGAGCGGTGCAGGTAGAGATAGACCGCGGTGATACACGCGATCACGAGCGCGATCAGGAAGACCCGCTTGTACGGCAGCTGCACCCCGCCCGAGAGCGCGAGCCCGCCGCTCAGCCACGACGGGCTCGACACCTGCACGTTCGACGCGCCGAACAGGCTCCGCGCCGCCTGCTGCAGCGCGAGGCCGACGCCCCACGTCGCGAGCAGCGTGTCGAGCGGCCTGCCGTAAAGGAACCGGATCATCGTGAGCTCGAGCACGAGGCCGAGCAGGCCCGCGACCAGGAACGACGCGGGCAGCGCGAGCAGGAACCAGAGCCCGGCCTCCATGCCCCCGACGAGCGGCGCGACGGCCTGCCCGATGACGTACGTCGTGTACGCCCCGGCCATGATGAACTCGCCATGGGCCATGTTGATCACGTTCATCAGGCCGAACGAGAACGCGAGCCCCATGGAGATGAGCAGGAGGATCGAGCCGAGGCTCAGGCCGTTGAACGCGTGGAGGAGGACTTCGTTCATGAGAGCAGCACCCATCAGCTTGCAGAGAGGGAGAGACCGAGAGGGCGCCAGGCACGCCAGGGCGACAGCACTCCCCGGCGCCCCGGCGGCCCGAGCGCGGGGGTCAAGGCGCCCGCGCTACTTCCCGGCGAGGTCCTTCGCCCAGGTGTACGCGGAGAGGAACGGGTCCGGCTGGATCGGCTTGCCCGAGCTCCAGACCTCGTCGATGAGGCCGTCCTTGCGCACCATGCCGATGCGCACCGTCTTCCAGGTGTGCTGGTTCTTGCCGTCGAGCTTCACGAGGCCCCCGGGCGCCGCGTACTCGACGCCTCCGCCCTGCGCGGCCTCCTTGACCTTGGCGACGTCCGTCGACTTCGCCTTCTCGACGGCCAGCTTCCACAGGTAGACCCCGAAATAACCCGCCTCGATGGGGTCGTCCGTGACGCGGGCCTCGCCGTACTTCGCCTTGTACGCCGCGACGAACCTCTTGTTCTCGGGCGTGTCCGTCGTCTGGTAGTAGTTCCACGACACGAGGTGTCCGGCGATGTTCTCGGCGCCGATGCCGCGCACCTCCTCCTCCGCGACGCTGACCGAGAGGACGGGCACCTTTTCTGCGGTGTAGCCGGCGTCCTTGAACTGCTTGAAGAAGGCGACGTTGCTGTCGCCGTTCAGCGTGTTGAAGATCGCGTCCGGCTTGGCCGCGGCGATCTTGCTGATGATCGTGCTGACCTCGGTCCCGCCGAGCGGGAGGTACTCCTCGCCGGCGAGCTCGCCGCCCTTCGCCGCGAGCTGGGCCTTGATGATCTTGTTGGCCGTGCGCGGAAACACGTAGTCGGAGCCGAGCAGATAGATGCGCTTCTTGCCCTTCTCGAGCAGGTAGTCGACCGCGGGGACGATCTGCTGGCTCGGCTCGGCGCCGGTGTAGAAGATGTTGGGCGACTGCTCGAGGCCCTCGTACTGCACCGGGTAGAAGAGCAGGCCGTTCAGCTCCTCGAACGAGGGCAGCATCGCCTTGCGGCTGGCGCTGGTCCACCCGCCGAACACGACGGCCACGCCGTCCTGCTGGACGAGCTTCCGCGCCTTCTCGTTGAACGTCGGCCAGTCGCTGGCGCCGTCCTCGATGACGGGCGTGAGCTGCTTGCCGAGCACGCCGCCCGCCTTGTTGATCTCCTCGATGGCGAGGATCGTGGCGTCCTTCACCGCGACCTCGCTGATCGACATGGTGCCGCTCAGCGAGTGGAGCACGCCGACCTTGATGGTGGCGCCCTCGGGGGCGGCCGCCGCCGGCGCGGCGCCCGGCCCCGGCGCGTCCTCGCCCCCTTTGCCGCACGCGGACAGCAGGGCCGCGCCAGCGAGCGCCGCCGCCGCGCCGGCGAGCGCCCGCCGCCCGAAGGAGCCCGCCGCCGGCCGCCCCTCAACGCTTAGCCCAGACGTGATCATCTTCAACGCGTCCTCCTTGGGGCCGCGAGCCCGTGTGATGCCCTGCATCGACGCGGCGCGGCGATCCGAATGCACGAGAGCCGTTCAGGAAGTGTGGGAGTCGGCGCCTCTGCCGTGAGACTCCCGGCTGGGCGCCGGAGGTCCGCCCTGCACAGCAGAGCTCTGACCTCGGGCGAGGGCCAGCGACACGACGACGTGGTGTAGCCCTTTTGCCCAGGCTCGTGTTTCCACGAGGTTTCGTTGAGATAAAATCTCGGCCGGCAGGGCCAGTCGGCGCGTTTTGCCGGCTCGTTCCGGATTCCAGGACACAGCGCGAGGCTCGCGCGTCATCTGGCATCACCGCGCGTCACCTGGCATCACCGCGCGTCACCTGGCGTCATCTGGCGTGACCGCGCGTCACCTGGCGTGACCGCGCGTCACCTGGCGTGACCGCGCGTCACCTGGCGTGACCGCGCGTCACCTGGCGTGACCGCGCGTCACCTGGCGTGACCGCGCGTCATCGGGCGTGACCGCGCGCGGGCCAGGGCGCATGGTGTGGGCAGCCCTCGGCGCCGCGTGCACGATCCGCCGCGATCCGGGCGCCGGTGCGGCGGAGTCGCACTCTCCAGTGCGGCGAGAACTCTCTATCAAGAGCGGTAGAGTTCGAGTAGACTGGTGGACGCTGTCTGTGCCCTGTGCTCGGTCGACACGGGCAAGCGCAGGCGGGGTGGAGCGTATGGGAAGCACGAAGCACTTGGCCGGTGAGACGGATGGACGATCGTCGCCGCTGGGCAGCGGGCCCGAGGGCCGCGCTCCGGCGGGGCCGCGGGACGAGAACTCGGTGGTCATCTCCCTGAGCGCGCTGCTCGCGGTGGAGGAGGAGGCAGCCGCCTCGAAGGCGTCGAGCGCGCGGTCGGAGCACGGCGCGAGGAGCGCCGGCGTGGTGGACATCCAAGGGCTGTCCGCCGGAGGCGAGCAGGAGCGCAGCAGCTACCTCGACCTGTTCCCGTTCGGCGCGCCCACCGAGCTGCCGGCGTTCAGGCCGCCCGACCTCACGCCGGTGCCGTCCGAGGTGCCGATCGACCTGCTCCCGCGGGGCGGGCGGCCGGCTGCGGGGGCGCGCTGGCGTTACGGCGTGCTGGGCCTCGCCGGCGCCGCGGTCATCGCCTCCGCGGCGTGGCTCGGCGCCCCGCGCGAGGCGCTCCACGGCGCCGCGCAGGCCGGCGTGGGGCACGCGGCGCGCGCCGCGCAGGCGCGGCTGCCCAAGACCGAGGCGCCGCCCGTCGCGGCGATCCCCGGGGCGCCGTCCTCGGGCAAGCAGGGCGACAAGGCGCGGGAGCGCGCCCAGCGGGGCGAGAAGGCCCGGGCCGCTGCGCCGGCGGGCGGGGGCGGCGCCAGGACGGCGGAGAAGCGGGCGGCCGCGAGCCGCAGCCCGGCGCCCGCGGCGGCGGCGGCGGCGGCGCCGAAACGCCAGGGCGGCGCCGGGGCGGCGGGGGATCCTTGCAACGGGGATCTCGTGTGCGCCATGCGGCGCGCTACCGGCGGATCGTAGCCGCAGCGCGTGGCCGAGGGAGGCCACCCAGGGGGCGTGGGGCGAGCACCCTCGCTGGCGGCCTGACGTGTTCGCGGAGTCAGGGGCAAAGTTGAAGGGGCTGTCCGACACTTCGCGGAGCAGTCGAGTTGCACGGAGGTGCAAACCGTCGCTGTCTTCCGCGCTCGGAGCGAAGGATCTCAGTGCTCGGCCGGATTCGCGCGCTCCTGAGGGCGATCGAGGCGAATCGGGGCAATCGCCGATCGTGAACTGGACCCGGCTCACTGCCGGCGCCGCGCCGCGCTCGGATGTGCCTGGATCCCCCGGGTCTACCGGGGCTGTTGGAGGGCGACCTGGGGACAGCCGGGGTATCGCCGCCGCTCAACACACGAACGGACTCGACAGCTGGGGCCACATGCCGCGCGACAATTGGCGGGCGAGCTCTGCCGGTCAAGCGGTCTATTTGCCTGATTGTTGAGGACAGCAGCACATGTAGTGCATTCCCGCAAAGCAGGTTATCTGCGCGAGAGTGCTTGATCGCCCTCGGACCCCGTGTGCTACGATCTGCTGTTGCTGTAATAGGCGACGGGTGGCCGATTTGAATACCATGATGCACATCCGCGGCGCGCCGCCGTTCGATGGACCCCTGAGGGCAGAGGCGCGCCGCTGTAAGCACGCAGCGGATACCGTCACGAAAATTTTTGGTGTAGGAACAAACCCCGGCGCCCCAGCGGCGCTGAAATGCAAAGGAAGCGCTGCCCGGCGTCTCGACCCGAGCAGCGCAACCCTTCCTGGCTGGAGGTTAAGAACATGAAGACTCTTGGTTTCGCGGCGATCTTGGTCAGCGTGTGCGCGATGGCGGCGTGTAAGGTCGGCGACGGCACGGGCGGCGACGGCGGCTCGGGCGGCGACGGGGGCTCGGACGGCTCGACGACGACGTCCTCCACCACCGGGGGCGGCGGAGACGAGGGAGGGGGCGGCGCCGGCGGAGGAGAGGGCGGCGAGTGCGCGGATGTGACCGGGCAGGATTGCGTCGACTGCTGTGCGGAAGCACACCCGAACGAGGTGGAGGTCCTCACCAAGCTGGTGTACTGGCACTGCGGCTGCGTGGAGGACTCTCCGTGCGTCTCGGAGTGCGACACCACGGATCCCGACTCCGATGTCTGCGGGACCGACACGGCCATGCTGGATGTGAACAACGCCAACTGCGAGGCGTGCATCGCGCAGGCCCAGGATCCGGAGGACGGCGACGACTGCTACTTCGCGGCCTTTGACGCGTGCGCGGAGGAGGAGGACTGCGAGGCGCTCACCACGTGCGGGGACGACTGCGGGCCGTGAGCGGCTGAGAGGCGCTCACCTCCCTGTCCAGGCGCTGTCGGACGATCCGCGGCAGCCCGAGCCGCCGATGAGCTCGCTCGATCTGCTGGAGCGCGCCTGCTCGCTCGCTCCAGCTCGGGCCGCTCGCGAGGCCCGTCCGACAGAGCCTACCGCGTCAGCCAGACCACCAGGACGTCGGCGGCCGTCGACAGCACGTCGACGCCCCCGAGGTCCACGCTCCCCGTCACCGTCCCCGCAAGCAGGACGCGGCCGCGGTCCGCGTCGACGGCGACGCCCGCCGCGCGCCGCAGGCCGCCGCTCCTGCCCGCCGCCGGGCCGAACCGGCGGCTCCACACGTGGCGCCCCCCGGCGTCGAGCCGCGCGGCGACGATGTCGAAGCCGCCGGCGCCGACGTCGAGCAGACCGCCGCCGAGGTCGGTCGGACCGTCGACGTCGCCGGCCAGGACGAGCCCGCCGTCCAGCTCGAACGCGAGGCGCGGCGCCGCGCTCGCCCGGTAGGCGCGGCTGAAGTGGTGCTCTCCCGCAGGCCCGAGCCCGGCCGCGAACGCCGAGACGCCGTCCGCGAACAGGGGGCCGCCGCCCAGATCGAGCAGGCCCTCGAACGTGCCGCTCAGCGCGATCTCGCCGCCCGGGCCGACCTCGACGTCGCCGCCCTGCTGCGCGCGGCCGTCGCCGAAGGCCAGCGACGTGATGGGGTCGCCGTGGCCGTCGAGCCACGCCAGGAACACGTCGCTCATGCCCGCCGACGCGAGCCGGGGCGCGCCCTCGCCGAGCTGGAGCTCGCCCTCGAAGCTGCCGGCGAGGATCACGTCGTCGCGCGCGCTCACCGCGACGCCCGTCGGCTCCTGGTGGCCAGCGCCGCCGAACTCCCGGGTCCAGAGCGGCAGGCCCAGGGCGCCGAACCTCGCCACCGCGATGTCGCTGCCGCCCGCAGAGGTCGGCAGCGCCGACGCGACCACGACCGCGCCGGAGGACGAGATCGCGACGTCGCGCGGCTCCCCGGGGAGCATCGCGCCCCAGCGCACCTCCCCCCCCGCGTCCAGCTTGACCACGAACCCGCGCCGCTCGGCGGCGGTGAGCCCGACGCTGTCGATCACCCCCTCGAGCTCGCCGACGACCGCGACCTCGCCCGCGGCATCGACCGCGAGCGCGCGCAGCCTGCCCTGGCCCTCGTCCACGAGCCGGCGCACCCACCGGACCGCGCCGTCCGCGTCGATCCGCGCCACGAAGACGTCGTGCTCGGCGACGCTCGCGATCGGCCCGGCGCCGAGGTCGAGGGAGCCCTCGAGCTCGCCGCCCACGATCGCGAAGCCGGCGCCCGCCGCGATCGCGAGCACGCTCTGCAGTCCGGGGCCGCCGTACAGGCCGCCGGAGAGCACCGCGCCGCAGTCCGCTGCGCCGTCGCAGCCCTCGTCGGTCCGCGTCGCGCAGTCCTCGATCCGGGGCGCGATCTCGCCGGCGCACGGGCCCCAGCGGCCGTCGGTCCCGCACGTCCGCTGCCCCGCACGGCACGCGCCGACGCCCTCGGTCGCCGGCGGACCGCCGTACGGGCACACCTCGACCGCCCCCGGAGCGCAGGCGCAGGCCTGCTCGGCCGCAGGGCCATGGCCGCCGCCGCCGTCGGCCGAGGCCTCGTCCACCGCGCCGTCGCAGTCGTCGTCGGCCGCGTTGCCGCAGCGCTCCGGCGCGGGCGCGACCTCGCCCTCGCACGGGCCATAACCGTCGCCCGCGGCGTTGCACCGCTTCAGGCCGGTCCGGCACGCGCCGACGCCCGCGGTGGAGAGCGGGCCGCTGTAGCAGGCCACGGTGGAGAGCGGCTCGCAGCGCTCCTCCACGAGGACGCCGTCCTCGAGGCCGAGCAGCACGTCGCAGCCGGCGCCGCCGAGCGCCGCGAGCGCGAGCCGTCCGACGATCCCGATCGATGCGCGCGCGCCCATGTCAGTAGCTCCCCCCCACGACGAGCGAAACGGCGCCGGGGCCCGCCGCGGCCGACACGGCGACGCCGCGCGCGGGCGCGCCGGCGGGGCGGGGCGACGCGGTCCAGAAGAGCAGGCCGGCCGCGAGCAGCGCCGCCGCGCCGGCCGAGAACGCGACCGTCGAGGCGATGGCCGCCGACTGCGCGTCGGCACGCAGCGCGACGCCGGCGGCGTCGCAGCGGTTCTGCGCGTCGCAGTGGCCGCGGTTCGAGGCGTTCCGATCGGCGAGCGCCTCCGCGCCGAAGACGGTGCCCAGGCCGAGGCCGACCAGGCCGGCGCCGCCGGTCGCGAGCGCGATCGCCCGCTGCGCGCGCCCGCCGCCGTCGAGGTCAAGATCGCCGGCGAGCGCGGGCGCCAGGGCGAAGGGCGGCTTCTGCCGGGCGGCGGACGGCGCCGCGGCGAGGGCGCGCGCGGGCGGCTCCGGCTCCAGGAAGGGCACGTCGATGACCACGCGCGCGCCGTCCGGCGGGACCGCGCGCACGACGGACCAGCGCTTCCTGCCGGGCGCCCACGCCTCGATCGCGTGAGGCCCGGGGTCCACCGGGATGGCCCGCCCCCACAGCGCGGGCAGGACCAGCACGCCGTCGCGCCGGATCTCGAGCCCGGGCGCCGCGCCCGCCGCGGGCACCGCGATCTCGAGCCGCGAGAGCCGCGGCGCGAGCGCCTCCGCGAGCGCGGCCGCGCGGGCCGCGCGCGGATCGCCCGCGCTCTTCGCGATGGCCGCGGCCTCGGCGTAGACGTTCCAGGCGCCGGCGGTCCTGCCCGCGGCCGCGAGGCACTCGCCGAGCCGCAGGAGGAGGTTGAGCGCGGTCGGATCGAGCCGCCGGCCCTGCTCGAGCAGGGCGCACGCCTCGGCGGTGCGCCCCGTCGAGAGCAGCTCCCGCGCGGCCTGGTAGAGCGCGAGCACCTGCTCCTTGCGCGCGACGGCGGGATCGCCGGCCCCGGCGCGCGCCGGCGCGAGCGACAGCGAGGCCGCCGCGAGCGCGCAGGCGAGCCGCCGGCGCGCGCCCGCGCCGCGGACCTCCGGACGAGCGCCTCGGCGCACGGCGATCACCAGGGGCTCTCCGGCGCGCCCGTGGCGGCCTCCGCGCCGCGGCCAGGCGCCGCGGCGGCGCCCGGTGCAGCGCCGCCTGGAACCGGGCCGCCCGGCGCAGCAGCGCCTGGCGCCGCGCCGCCCGGAGCCGCGACCGCGCTGCCCGGAGCCGGCACCGGAGCGGGCGGCGCGGCCTTCGGTGAGGGCGCCGCCGGCGCGGATAGCGCCGCCACCGCGGCCGGCGCGGCCAGGGCGGCGAGCGCGGCCGGGCTCGCCGGAGCGTCCGGCGCCGCCAGCGCGGCCGGAGGGGCCGGGACGGCGGGCGCCGCGGGCGTGCTCTCGGAGATCCCGGACACCCGCGCCGGTCGCGCTGGCCGCGCGGGCGCGCGCTGCGGCCGCGCGGCGCTCGCCCGCGAGAGCGGCTCGACCCTGGCCGGCAGGACGAGCCCGGCCGTGTCGCACGCGACCAGCGGTGTGTCGCCGACACGCCCCTGCGGCGCGTCGCCCGCGCCGTCGGCGCCGCCGCGCGCCGCGACGTCCACCGCGTCGCGGGGCTCCGCGATCGGCCCTTCCAGGGCGGTCGCCGGCGGCTCCGCGGCGAGCCCCGGCGTCAGGCCGACGAGGTGCTGCGCACTCGCGCCCTCGGCCCAGGTCGACGCCGGCGGGCGCGGCCACCAGGACGGCAGCAAGGCCGCCCCGAGCGCGGCGCTCGCCGACAGGGTGCCGGCCGCCGCGGCGGCCAGCCAGGCCTGGCTCTTCGGGCGGCGCCGGCGCTCCTGCCGCGGGGCCTGGGCCGGCCGCACGGCGGTCGTGGGCGGGGGGCTCTGCTCCCGCCACGTGAACGTCGGATCGCTCCGGTGGAACCCCGTGGGCAACGTCGCGTCCGGCGGCCCGCGCAGCGCGAACGGCGCGAGCGCGGCCGCGATCTCGCCGACCGAGGCGGGGCGGCGGCTGCGGTTCTTCTCGAGGCAGCGCATCACGATCTGCTCGAAGCCCTCGGGCAGGCCGGCGCACACGCTCCCGAGCGGCCGGGGCGGCTGCTCCGTCACCACGATCACGAGCTGCTCCAGCGTCTCCGCGGCGAACGGCAGCGCGCCGCTCACGAGCTGGTAGAGCACGACCCCGAGCGCCCACACGTCCGCGCGCAGATCGACGTCCCGCGGCGTGAGCATCTGCTCGGGCGCCATGTAGCGGCGCGAGCCCATGACCGACCGCGCCGTCGTCATCTCGAGCCCGTCGTCCTCGGGCTTCGCGCACGTGAACTTCGCGACGCCGAAGTCGAGGATCTTGACGAGCGGCGTGCCGTCGGTCCGGTACGTCAGGAACAGGTTCGCGGGCTTGAGATCCCGGTGCACCATGCCGAGCGCGTGCGCCTCGGTCAGCGCGACGCAGGCCTGCCGGACGTACTCGGCCGCCTCCTCGACCGGGAGCCGCCCGCGGCGCTCCACGATCGAGCGGAGGTCGTTGCCCGAGAGGTGCTCCATCACGATGAACGGCACCGGCAGCGTGAGGCCCGGCCTCGGCGGGAGCGAGCCCAGATCGAGGATCCGCGGCACGTGCTCGCCCTTCAGCCGGAACATGCCGCGCGCCTCGCGCTGGAACCGCCGCAGCAGCGCCGGGTTGCCGCAGTACTCGGCGCGCATGAACTTGATCGCGACGAGCTCTCCCAGCGAGAGGTGCCGCGCGGCGACCACCGTCCCCATCCCGCCGACCCCGAGCAGCCGCTCCACCCGGTAGCGCTCCGCGACGATCTCGCCGCAGTGCACGGGCACCACTCCCTCTTCTTCGCTCACCACGCGCCCCCCAACTCCGTCGATCTGGGATTGCAGACCGGCCAGCCGCTCTCTCGGGCCGGATGGTTCCTTGCAGGGCGCGCTCGAGGCGCTCGCCGCAGGTGTCTGGCGAGATTCGATTCTCCGGAGAGGCAATGCGTCGCGTCGCCTGTCGAATTTTCCGGTGCTCCTGTGGGCGCGTGGAGGCCCCTTCGCTCTGTCGAGGTCGCACCGGAGAGGATCTCCGCCCGAGGAAAACGGGGCCCATCGCCCGCGCTGCACGCGATCGGCGAGCCCTGCGCGCGCGCGCCTGCGTCCGCTTCCGGCGCCCGGGTTCCTTTTCCTCGTGCTTCGCGGTAGAGGGGCGCCGTGTCCGCCCCGCCCGCCCTCGTCTGTCGCGGTCTGGTCAAACGTTATGGCGACGTCGTGGCCGTGAACGGGCTCGACCTCGACGTGCGCCGCGGCGAGTGCTTCGGCCTGCTCGGCCCGAACGGCGCCGGCAAGACGACCACGGTGGAGATCCTCGAGGGGCTGTGCAGCCCCGACGGGGGGGAGGTCGAGGTGCTGGGGGAGCGGTGGGTCGGCGACGGGCTCGCGCTGCGCGCCCGGCTCGGGATCCAGCTCCAGGAGACCCGCTTCCCGGAGAAGCTGCAGGTCGCGGAGGTGATCGCGCTCTTCCGCAGCTTCTACCCGCGCGGGCTCGAGCCGGAGGAGGCGCTGCGCCGCGTGTCCTTGCAGGAGAAGGCGAGGGCGCACGTGCGCACGCTGTCGGGCGGACAGAAGCAGCGCCTCTCGCTCGCGTGCGCGATCGTGGGCGACCCGGAGGTGCTGTTCCTCGACGAGCCGAGCACCGGCCTCGACCCGGCGTCGCGCCGCGAGATCTGGGAGATCGTCGAGGATCTGAAGGCGCGCGGCCGCACGATCCTCCTGACCACGCACTACATGGAGGAAGCCGCGCGCCTCTGCGACCGCGTCGCGATCGTCGACCGGGGGCGGGTCCTGTCGCTCGGCACGCCGGCGGCGCTCGTCGCGTCGCTCGGCGCGGAGCACGTGGTGGAGGTCGAGGTGGACGGGGAGCTCGCCGAGGAGGAGCTGAGGGCGCTGCCGGCGGTGGAGGGCGTGCGCGTCGCGGGGCGGACGGTCCGGCTGACGGTGCGCGACGTCGCGCGCGCGCTGCCGCCGCTGCTCGCGCTGTGCGCGGAGCGCGGCGCGGCGCCGCGGCGGCTCGCCACGCACCACGCGAGCCTGGAGGACGTGTTCATGGCGCTCGCCGGGCGGAGGCTCGAGGGGGCAGGGGAGGAGGCGGCGTGATGGCGCGGTGGCTCCGGTCGTTGCGCGCCTCGCCGCTCGTGCTCCTCATCCGGGCGCGGGTGATGGAGTTCCTGCGGGAGCCCGAGTCGCTCTTCTGGGTGTTCCTGTTCCCGATCCTGCTCTCGTCGGCGCTCGCGGTCGCGTTCCGGGAGCAGCCCGCCGAGCCGGTGCTGGTGAGCGTCGAGGCGGGAGCGCTGGCCGAGCCGCGGCGCGCGGCGCTCGAGGCCTCGGGGCGTGTCGTGCCCCGCGTGGGGCCGCGGGAGCAGGCGCGGCAGGAGCTCAGGACCGGCAAGGTCGCGCTCGTCGTGCTCGCCACCGATCCGCCGACCTACTGGTTCGATCCGACGCGGCCGGAGAGCCGGATCGCGCGGCTCGAGGTCGACGAGGCGCTCCAGCGCGCCGCCGGGCGCGAGGACACCTTCCGCCCGGCCGAGCTCGAGATGACCGAGAAGGGCTCGCGTTACATCGACTTCCTGGTGCCCGGGCTGCTCGGCCTGAACCTCATGTCGACCGGGATCTGGTCGCTCGCGTTCACGTTCGTGCAGCAGCGCATGGGCAAGCTGCTGAAGCTGTTCATCGCGGCGCCGATGCGGCGCTGGCAGCTGCTCGCCGCGCACATCGGGGCGCGGCTCGTCTTCCTGGCGCTCGAGGTCGGCGCCTTGCTCCTGTTCGCGGTGTACGTGCTCGGGGTCCCGATCGCCGGCTCGCTCGGGTCGCTCGCGCTGGTGGTCCTGGCCGGCGCGATGTCCTTCGTGGGCGTCGGCCTGCTCATCGCCGCGCGGCCGCGCACGATCGAGGGCGTCTCGGGCCTGGGCAACCTCGCGATGTTGCCGATGTGGATCCTCTCGGGCGTCTTCTTCTCGACCGAGCGCTTCCCCGACGCGATCCAGCCGCTCATCCAGGCCCTGCCGCTCACCGCGCTGAACGACGCGCTCCGCGGCGTGATGCTCGACGCGGCGCCGCTCGCCGCGCTCGCGCCCGAGCTCGGGGTGCTCGCCGCCTGGGGAGCCGTCTCCTTCGCGATCGCGCTCCGGTGGTTCCGCTGGCAGTGACGCGCCGGCGGTGACGCGCTGGCAGCGGCGCGCCGGCAGTGCGGAGGTCATTCCTCCGGCTCGTCGTCTCCGAAGAGCACGCCGACATGGAGCGTGATGGCGTCGAAGGGCTCCGCTCGGACGATCTCTCCTCGCTGCGCCGCCAGGATCTCGATGTAGCCATCCGGCCCCCAGCGATGGACGGCCAGCGTCTCTTCCGCTGGATCGATGATCCAGTAATGCGGAACCTGGCATCGATGGTAGACGCGCTTCTTCTTGACGAGGTCGTTGCGCCGATTCGTCGACAGGATCTCGCAGACCCAGTCGGGGAGAAGGGTGATGGGGACGCCGGTGGGACGCTGGGGCGCGCGCTCCCGGCGCCAGCCGACGACATCGGGGCGATATACATGCCCCGGGGCGAAGGAGATCTCGACCTCGGTGGCGAACCACCAGCCACCCGGCCAGCGTCCCCCAGGGCGGCGGCCGAAGCGGCTGTTGAGGGTGGTTACGAGGTCCGCCTGCGCGCCGCCATGCTCCCCGGTAGCCGCCCCTTTTTCGACGAGCTCCCCGTCGATGATCTCGTGACGGCGGTCCTCCTCGGGGATGGCGAGCAGATCTTCCAGCGTGGCGGGCCTGCTGGGGAGCTGCTTCGCGACGCGGCTCATGGCGGCAGCATAGCGTACGGCTCGCCCCATGGGCCTCCGAGCTTGGTGTTTCCCTGCCAGCAGCGCGCCAGCAGCGCGGGCGGGCGTTGCTGCTGCCCGAGCACCTGCCGCCTCAGCGCGGGGCGAGCCGCCTCGTCTTCTGCCGCCGCGCGGCGGCTGTCTCCCGAGGCACGAGGCTTGCGCACGGAGCGCACGGAGACTGACGACGGACGAACGACGACCGCGGGCGCCGACGGGCGCGCCCGCGCGCGAGCGCAAGCACCGAGGACACCATGAGCGACGATCAGCGGAAGATCCGCCTGGGCGCCTTTCTGCCCGGCGCCGGCCACCACGTGGCCGCCTGGCGGCACCCGAAGGCGCAGGCCGACGGCGGGATCAACTTCGACCATTACAAGCGCATCACCCAGACCGCGGAGCGGGCCAAGTTCGACGCGGTGTTCCTCGCCGACGGGCTGGCCTTGCAGAGCCGGCCCGGGGCGCAGGGCCGGACGGCGTACGGGGCCCGCTTCGAGCCGGTCACGCTGTTCTCCGGGCTTTCGGCCGTCACCGAGCGCATCGGGTTCATCGCCACGGCCTCCACCACGTACGAGGACCCGTACCTCCTCGCCCGCAAGTTCGCCTCGCTGGACCACATCAGCCACGGGCGCGCAGGGTGGAACGTGGTCACCACCGGCGGCGGCGAGGCGGCAGGGAACTTCGGCCTCGACGCCCACCCCGACCACGCGCAGCGCTACACCCGCGCCCGCGAGTTCGTCGACGTGGTCACCGGCCTGTGGGACAGCTGGGAAGACGACGCCTTCCTCCGCGACAAGGAGACGGGGCGCTACTACGACCCCGAGAAGCTGCACGCCCTCAACCACAAGGGGAAGTTCTTCTCGGTGCGGGGTCCGCTCAACGTCCCCCGTCCGCCGCAAGGCCACCCCGTCATCGTCCAGGCGGGATCGTCGGAGGCGGGCAAGGAGCTCGCGGCGGAGACCGCCGAGGTGATCTTCACGGCCCAGCAGACGTTGGAGGACGCTCAGGCCTTCTATGCCGACGTCAAGGGCCGGATGGCGAGGTACGGCCGCAGCCCGGACCAGCTGAAGATCATGCCGGGGGTGTTCCCCGTCGTCGGCAGGACGGAGTCCGAGGCCAGGGCGAAGTACCAGGAGCTGCAGGATCTCATCCTGCCGGAGGTCGGGCTGGGGCTGCTCTCGGCGCTCTCGGGCGGCGTGGATCTGTCGGGGTACCCGGTGGACGGTCCGCTGCCCGACCTGCCGGAGACCAACAACAACAAGAGCCGGCAGGCGCTCATGTTCGACATCGCCCGCAAGCGCAACCTCTCCATCCGGGAGCTCTACCTCTGGGTGGCCGGGGCGCGCGGGCACTGGACGATCGTCGGCTCGGTGGAGCAGATCGTCGACCAGCTGGAGGCCTGGTTCACGCAGGGCGGGGCCGACGGGTTCAACATCATGCCACCGTGGCTCCCGGGCGGGCTCGACGACTTCGTCGAGCTCGTCATTCCGGAGCTGCAGCGGCGGGGGCGGTTCCGGACGGAGTACGAGGGCCGGACGCTCCGCGAGAACCTCGGTCTGGTCCGGCCGGCGAACCGCCACGAGGGCAAGAGGTCGCAGGCCTCGGCCGCCTGAAGAAGGCAGGGCGCGCGGGGCGTGCTCCGCGCTTCAGGGCGCGCCGGCGTCGATGATCTCCAGGCGGTTCCCGAACGGATCGTCCGTGTGGAACCGCCGCACGTCGGGCAGCTCGTCGCTCCAGCGCACGGCGTGGCCTGCGGCCTCGAGCGCGGCCGCGAGGTCGTCGATGCCCGTGACCGCGATGCCGGGGTGGGCCTTGCGCGCCGGCCGGAAATCGGGCTCGACGCCGAGGTGGACCGTCACGGCGCCGGCGCGGAACCAGACGCCGCCGCGCGACGCGAGCGGCTCGGGCTTCGGGACGTGCTCCATGCCGAGCACGTCCCGGTAGAACGCCACGGCGCGCGGCTCCTGGCCGGGGGGCATGGCGAGCTGCACGTGATCGATGCGGACGAAGGCGAAGGGCATGGAGGAGCTTTCCTGCGTCAGATTACGTCGAATTACGTCAGGTTACGTCAGCGCGGCGACCGCGTCAGCTGGCGGACCGCGGTCTCGAGCGACTGGAAAATCGAGATGCCACTCAGCTCGATCCCGAGATCGACCATGCCCTGCGCCATCCTGGATCCCACGCCGACGAGGCTCACGCGCGCTCCGAGCAGCCGCGTCGCCTGCGCCGTCTGGACCAGCGACGCCGCGGTGTCTGCGTCGACGTGCGGCACGCCGGTCACGTCGAGCAGCACCCACCGGGCGCCCTCGCGCGCGACGCCCGAGAGCACGGCCTCCAGGATCTGCTGCGCCCTGGCGGCGTCGATCGCGCCGATCAGCGAGATGAGCAGCACCCCCGGGAGCAGCGGGATGACGGGGCAGCCGAGCTCCCGCACCGTGCTCGCGAGCGCGCGCTCGCGCTCGTAGGCGGCGGCCAGCATGTCGCGCTCGGCGTGCAGCGCGTTCTCCATCTCGTGGCGCTCGAACGCCGCGATGAGGAGCGACGACCACATGGCGAGCGGCTGGAGGTTGTCCGCGAAGCTCTCCGTGTGCAGCCCTCCGAGCGCCAGCGTCCCCCAGTCGTGCCGCTCGTTCGCGAGCGGGACCAGCAAGAGATAGCCGCTCGGCTCCTCCGGCGACGCGGCCGCGAGCAGCTCGGCCGGGGGAAACTGGTCGGCCGGAACCCGGCGCCCCACGAGCGCGGTGATGTCCGCAGCGCTGGAGTGCACGTTGCGGATGACGAGCTCTGGCCCGCCCGGGCCCGGCTCGTTCGCCCAGAGCGCGATGCACCCGAGGCGCACGGACGTATTCCGCAGCCACTCCAGCGGCTCGTCGGTCCATACCTGCTTCGAGGTGAGGAGTGAGCTGATGTCCATGTTGGCGCGGACCAGCCTCTCGAGGCCCCTCACGCCGCGCCGCTCCCACCGGAGGATGGCCCGCTGCTGCGCGAGGCGCACCCGCCCGACGAAGGCCTTGACCCGGAGCGCGGCGTCCTGTGCCGGCGCGCTGGCGAGCTGCCGCGCTGCGGTCTCCTCGATCTGCTCCAGCATCGCGAGGAGGACCTCGACCCTGTCGCTGTGCGTGATCGCGGCGTCGAAGGCGCGCTCGAGCGTCGCCAGGTCCGGCGCGTCCACCCCGGTGAGCGCCGCGCCGAGGCCTCGCACGACCACCTCGGCCTCGGGCCACACGAGGGCTGGCTCGCCGAGCGGCGAGAGCGCCGGCCCCTCGATCAGGGCGTTCAGCTGCCGGTGCAGGTCGCGCTGCCAGTCGCCGCCGCCGCCGCCCGGCGCGCCGAGCGCGCCGAGCGCGCCGAGCGCCGGCGGGGTAGGCCCGGCCTGCCACGCGCCGCCGCCGCACGAGCGCCGCAGCACGAGCTCGGCGGGGACGCGCGTCACGGCCTCGGGAGGGGGGATGCCGTCGAGGAGGTCGATGAGCCGCTCGACGGCCGTCCTCCCGAGCAGCTCGGGGTTCTGCCGCATCGTGGTGAGCGGAGGATCGCAGTGCTGGGCGGCGCTGATGTCGTCGAATCCGACCACCGCGATGTCCTCGGGCACGCGGTAGCCGGCCTCCCGGATCGCGTTGATGGCGCCTATCGCCATCTCGTCGTTGCCCGCCACGACGGCGGTGCAGAACTTCCCGTCGCGATCGAGCAGCTTCCGGAAGCGCCGCTCGGTGTACCTGATCGTGCATTCGCCGAAGGAGGAGAGCAGGTTGAGATCGGTCGCGAGCCCGCGCGCGCTCATCGCCCTGTTGAACGCGGTGCTCCGCTCGATGAAGTCGTCCGATGTCGACTTGCCGATGTAGGCGATCCGGCGGTGGCCGATGCTGGTGAGGTGCTCGATCATCCGGTGGATCGAGCCGTGGTTCTCCGCCCGCACGACCGGGCAGCGCGTGCCGAGCGCCGGCGCGCAGAAGATCACGGCCGGCTTCCCGTCGGCGAGGAGGTCTTCCAGGCCGTCGATGGTGTACATGGCGATCCAGCCGGCCACCCGGCGGAGCGCCAGCCCGCGCGCGAGGGCGGACCGGGGCGGCCCGTAGCAGAGGAGGAGCTCGTAACCGCGCTCTCGCGCCGCGCGGTGCATGCCCGCGAACGCCATGGCATTGAAGGAGTTGTCAATGAAGACCGATGTGACTCCGACTACCTTCGGAGTGAGGTGCTCAGCGTGTCCTGTCTTCATTCCAGCGGTGTCCTCCCCCGGTCCACGCTGGTGAGCCTATCACCGACCTCGGCGGAGCGACCCGAAGAACTTCGGTTCGGTCGGGAGGGGGACTTCGAGCTGGCGGGTGCACCGGGGGACCCCTCGGCCGAGGGGGTGGTGGTCTTCGGGTGGGAGCATGTGATTGTCGCGGGGCTGATCAGATACCATGATGACCTTGTCTGACCGAGGGCTGGACGGGTATATCGGCGCGTGAGCTGCCTGGAAGCGCTGCTGTGGGGCGAGGCGCCGCGCGCCGTTGCTCGGCGTCCAGAGCCGGCCCGCGTCCCCTCGACGGGCGTCGCTCGTCCCCGTCTACCGCATGTCGTCTCCCGTCTTTCGTCTTTCGTCTCCCGTCTCCCGTCTCACGTCTCACGTCTCCCGTCTCACGTCTCACGTCTCACGTCTCACGTCTTTCGTCTTCGTCTCTCATCCCCCTTCTTTCGTGAACGTGAACGTGAACGCTTGTCCCGTCACACGTGCTCGGGATGACGGCGCGGGCCGAGTTAGAATCGAATGATCTCGGATCAAACGGGAACAAGCGTTCACGTTCACGTTCACGTTCACGTAAGAGGGAAGACGAAAGACGAGAGACGAAAGACGAGAGACGAAAGACGAAAGACGAAAGACGTGAGACGAGAGACGAAAGACGTGAGAGAGGAGATGGCGGCGCCCCCGCTTCATGCCTGCGGGGGTGGAGCTGTGGGCCGTCTAGCCCGCGGCGTCGCGCAACCTCTTCTGAATATCCTCCGACAAACACATCCTCGACACCATGTCCTCGAACGTGTCCCGCCGCCGGATCAGCCTGCTCTTACCCCCCTCGATCAGCACCTCGGCCGGACGCAGCCGCCCATTGTAATCGTAGCTCATCACGTGCCCGTACGCGCCCGCATCCATGAGCACGACGACATCCCCCTCCGCGACGTCCGCCGGAAACTCGCGCTCGCTGATCCAGAGATCCGTGTTCTCACAGACCTGCCCGGTCATCGCCATCGGCGCCGTCTTGCCCCCGCGCCCGTTGATCCTCACCTCGTGGTAAGCCCCGTACATCACCGGACGCGCCATCGTGTTCATCGAGATGTCCGTCCCGATGATCGTCCGGTACCCCTGCTTGATCGAGATCACCCGGCCGAGCACGTAGCCCGAGTCGCCGACGAAATACCGGCCCGGCTCCATGACGAGCCGCGGCGCCTTGAGGCCGTACTCCTCACACTTCCGGTGGACGACCGCGGCGATCTCGCGGGCCACGGCGTCGACGTCGAGCGGCGGCTGCTCCCGGCGGTACGGGATGCCGAGACCGCCGCCGATGTCCAGGAACGCGATGTCGAAGCCGAGCTTCCGGGCCACGGGGCCGATCAGATCGAGCAGCTTGGCCGTCACGTGCGCGAAGCTCTGCGCCTTGTTCGCCTGCGAGTGCGGCATCATGTGCACCCCGAGCCGCTCCACCCCGTTCGACAGCGCCGTGCGATAGGCCTCCTCCACATACCGCGGGTGAATCCCGAACTTCGCGGACGGGCCCGCGAACGGCTTCAAATCCGGCGTCTCGATGTCCTCGCCGCTCGGGTTGATCCGGAACGACATGCAGCGAGGCCGCCCGAGCGAGAACAGGCGCTTCAAGACCCCGTGATCGTCGACGTTGAAGACGACCCCCGCACGCAGCCCGGCGGCGAGATCCTCGTCCGAGAGGCTGTTGCCCGTGTAGATGATCCGCTCGCCAGAGAGCCCCAGCGCCTGCGCCAGCCGGATCTCGTTCGGGCTCGCCGCGTCCACCCCGGAGCCCTGCTCGACCAGGAGCTTTGCTATCTCCAGGTTGTTGCACGCCTTGATGGCATAGTAGACGGCGACGTCCGGATAACAGCTGCGCAAGGCACGGTTCAGACGACGGAAGTTCTCCCGGATGCGCTCGGCATCGTAGGCGTAGAGCGGCGTCCCGTACTGCTCCGCGAGCTCGCGGACCGAAATGCCCCCGATCGTGATCTCTGCCTCTTGCATACTCCTCGTCGCTTGCCCTCTGCGAGACGGTTTGTCTGTCCGCAGTACATCAGCTTACCATGTGCCGCCGGCGGCCGGCAAGCTGCGCTGTCGCGCGGCGGAGCGCAGAGCGCTCGCGGCGGCGGAGCGTCGCGGCGCGAGCGCGTCGCGGCGGGCGAGCGTCGCGGCGGCGGCTACTTCTCGGCCGTGCGGCTGCTGAAGAGATGGCGCCAGAGCGCGCCGAGGCCGCCCACGAAGAGCGAGCCGTGGCGCTGGTCGATGTCCTCGGCCGCGGCAGGATCGAACGGCAACGCCTGGGGATCGATCACCTCGAGCAAGGCGCGCTCGTCGTCCGTGGGCGAGGGGTGGAGCCTCAGCCGGCACGAGCTCCCCGGCGTGCGCGGCCCGCTCGGCGGGCTCGCCTGCGCGTCGAGCTGCGCGACCAGGTCGCCCGCGTGCTCGAAGTCGGGCCCGCCGAGGTGCTCGCCGATGAGCGAGGCGCGCACCCTGCGGATCGAGCGGCCCAGCGGGTCGTCCGGGTCCGCGGCCTCGACCGAGACGTTGATCTCCGTGTCGATCGAGAGGCTGCGGTTCGTCAGGTTGGCCGAGCCCAACGTGAGGAAGCGATCGTCCACGATCATCACCTTCGAGTGGATGTACGTGGCGCGCTCGGCCTTCTCGTCCTCACCACACGCCGGCAGCGTGTAGTAGGTGCCGAGGTAATGGCCCGTCTCGGCCGCCGCCTTGCGCAGCTGGCCGAGCACCTTGGCCTGGGAGAGGCCGACGGCGATCTGCTCCTTCATCGTCTCGGCCTCCATGTTCAGCATGAGCACCACGTCGAGGAGCGGCCGGCCCTCGGCGCGCATCCGCCGCTCGATCGCGTCCGCGATCACATGGGAGCTGAAGTACTGCGTCTCGATGTAGATGAAGCGCTCGGCGGCGTCGATCGCGTCGACGAAGAGATCGCGGATCTCCGTGCAGTGCAGGGCGCCGTTCGGCGCGCCGTGCGGGTCGGTGCGGCTCAGCGTGACGTGCTTCGTCGCGAGGGGGATGCCGCCCTCGGGGCGGTAGCTCGCGAACGTCGGCTCGAGCCCCTCGAGGTCCGGCAGCGTCAGGGGCGCGCCGCCGGCGCGGCGCCAGCGATCGGTGAAGATGTCGGTCAGCGCCCGGGCGACCTCGCGGCCGCGCACGTACGCCTGCACGTCGTGGAACGGCTTGTGCGGCTCCCCGCGGCTGACGCGGTGCGGGTTCTTGTTCGTGTGGCTGCGATCGTCCCAGCGGTGGTCGCAGAGATCCAGCCCGCCGAGGAACGAGAGCTCGCCGTCCACGACCACGAACTTCTGGTGGTGCGAGGCGCGCTCGACGTGGCTCGAGTCGAAGAGGAAATGCAGGCGATGGTTCGTCCACTCGAAGACGAGCTGCTGCAGCCACTCGCGCTCGAGCGCGAACACGAGATGGAAATCCCAGGCCAGGATGTAGATCTGGAGCTCGGGGTTGACCTCGCACAGGTGGTTCAGGAACTTGAGCAGCGTGATCGGGCTCTCGACCTGCGCCTCCCTGCCGCCCCGCAGCAGCGCGACGTCGCTGTCGAACTGCCACCCGGCGAGGAGCAGGTACCGGCGCGCCTTGCACGCCACCCGATAGAACTCGGGATAGTACTCGTCGGCGTCGATCAAGACGCCGACGTCGTCCACCGGGGTGTCGCACCACGTGTGGCGCCGGGGATCGATGATCTTCGCCATCGCCCCCTCCTTAGCCACGGGCGGCTCGCTCGGCCAGCGCGTGGTCGGCGGACAGGGCAGCGGACAGGGCGGCTCGCCGCGCGGCTCAACAGAAGAGAAGTGCACGTCAGAGGGCTGACACGAAGTCGTCACGGTTCGCTCCGCGGCGTGCCGCGTCGCCGGCCGCGGCGCCGGGGGCGCCGGGCAGGTCGGGGTCGCTCGGTTCGTTCTTCCGGCCAGTTCTTTAGTTCTGCGTCTGGTGCGCTCGTATCGGGCGCACCCTGCATTGCCGCTACGGCTCTGCCCGCTACGGCCTCGCGTGCTCCTCGATGAGCCGCTTCAGGCTCGCGACGTCGGGCCGGCCTCCGCTCGCCTCGGCGATGGCCGCGAGCCGCTCCGCCTCGTCCGGCGAGAGATCGGGGCAGATCCATTCCAGCAGCGCTGCCCAGTCCGGCGTGCCGTCATGACCGTGGCAGTCGTCGGGGATCGGCGTGTTGTCGGGGAAATCCCGGAAAGAAAAGTACGTCATTCCATCTACGGCGGGCGTGCAGCTCGGCCCGGTCAGGGGGCGCAGCCAATCCGCTCCGGCGCGACCGCCACGTCGTCGTACCACATCGAGCGTGCGGGGCCGTGGAAGCCGAGGTACCCGAAGCTGAACGTCTTGAAATCGAGCTTTTCCCAGTTGGTCTTGTCGATGATCTTGTCGCCGTTCGCGTAGACCTGGACGTCGCCCTTGGTGCCGTCGAAGTAGGCCTCCATGCAATGCCAGGTGTCCTTGGGGAGCTTCGTGCCGCTGCCGCACATCGCGGTGGCGCCTTCCTGGAGGACGAGGGCATCGTGCAGGTTCAGGAGGATCTGGCAGAACTGCTCGGCGATCTCCACGTTGTCGCCCGCGTTGGGATCGCCGTCGCCGGTCATCGCCTGGAAGAAGGCGTTGTGCCCGTCCTGGCCGATGTCCTCGCTGCTGCGCACGTAGAGCCGGACCCAGAACGTCGGCCCGGGCGCCGCGACGGAGAGCATCCTCCAGTCGTAGCCGCTGCCGCCGGGCTTCACGTGCAGCGAGCTCGCGCCGGCGTGGAAGATGGACGTGTCGATCACCATGTTGTTCGCCGCCTGATCCGCCTGGTACGAGGGGCGGTACGTCGCGCCCTCGGGGAGCCCCGCTCCCTCGAACCCGGAGCAGAACGTCGCGCTCGGCGGGCACGCGCCGGTCGGCGTCCCGCTGCCGCTGCTCGATGTGTTGGCGGCGCTCCCCGAGCCGCTGCTGGCGCTGGTGCTGCCGGCGCTGCCGCTGCCGCTGCCCGTGGCGGGGGTGCCCGAGCCCGAGCTCACGCTCTCGGAGCCGCCGGCGCCGCCGGCGCCGCCGTCCCCTCCGCCGCCCGAGCCGTCGCAGCCCGCCGCGACGGACATCGCCCCGACGAGGGCAACACAGGAGATCCAGCCCGAAGTGAAGCGTGCAGTCTCGCGATGAAAAGTCATGTGGATGCTCGAAGGTAAAGGGACCCGTCCACCGAGGATGTGCGCTGCCGCAACGCAGCACGCTGGCGGGCAGTCCTGAGTGAAGCCGCTGCGCGCGCCGGGGCGCGATCCGCTCCGGGGCGGCAGGCAGCTCTTAGCAGAACCGGCCCCTCCCCGGGAGCCGTTCTTGCCGGGTCACGGCAGAGCCTGGGGCGAGCCGGCCTCCGCGCGCTCGCCGACGCGCCGGTCATGGACCGGGCCGTGAGGCGCATCGCGGCTGCTGCTGCTCGGGCGCTTGACTTCCGGCGCGCATCTGCACCTTTTACCCCCATGCGACAGACGAGCATGCGCCGCTTCGAGCCCGAAGATCTGCTGTCCTTCAAGATGGTCTCCGAGGTCCAGATCTCGCCCGACGGCCGCTGGGTGGTGTACGTCCTCGAGGAGATCGACACGGGAGCGGACACCTATGTCGCCAACCTGTGGCTGATCCCCGCGAGCGGCGGCGACCCGCGGCAGATCACGTTCGGCTCCGACACCAACGCGAGCCCCCGCTTCTCCCCCGACGGCACCCGGATCGCATTCCTCTCGGATCGCGGCGGCGGGCCGGCTCAGCTCTACGTCCTCCGGATCGACGGCGGCGAGGCAAAGCGGGTGACGGACCTTAAGTCCGGCGCCGGGGTGCCCGCCTGGTCGCCGGACGGCCGCGCCATCGCCTTCTCGGCGACGGTCGAGCCCGATTCGCCGCCGGACGCTCCCCGGGTGGTCACGCGGGCCCTCTACAAGAGCGACGGAGAGGGGTTCGTGCTGGACCGCCCGACGCACCTCTTCGTGGTGCCTGCCGACGGCGAGGAGGCGCGGCAGATCACGGACGGCGACGCGAACGAGAGCAGCCCGGCCTGGTCGCCCGACGGGCGCCTGCTCGCGTTCAGCCGGACGCGGACCGGCCCTCGCGACGCCCACCGCAGCGACATCTGGGTGGCGACCCCGTCGGGCGAGGGGCTCCGGCAGGTGACGCGCCGCTGCCCGATGGCGAGCTCGCCGTCGTGGTCGCCCGACGGGCGGACGATCGCTTTCTACAGCCCGGGCGAGGACGGCGGCTCGCGGCCGCACGTCTGGGTCGCGGACGCTGCCGGCGAGGCCGAGCCGCGCCGGATCACCTCGGAGGACACGGAGGTCGCGTCCTTCCCGCTGGGCAAGCTCATGCCCCCCGCCTGGTCCAGCGACGGCCGCGAGGTCGCCGTCGTGCTCGCGACCGAGAGCACCTCCGAGGTGGCGCTCGTCTCCGTCGAGACGGGCGCGCTCCGCAAGGCCATCTCGGACGACCGGCAGATCACGCAGCTCAGCGCGGCGCCGGCCGCGGGCGCCATCGCGTTCGCGTGGAGCACCATGCGGCTCTGCGGCATGATCGGGAGCGCCCGCTGGGACGGCTCGGACGCGCGGCAGCTGCTCAACGCCAACGAGGCGTGGGCCGAGGGGCGCGCCTGGCCCGAGGTGACGCTGCGCGAGTTCCGCGGCGCCTCGGGCGCGAAGAACGCCGGCCTGCTGATGCTGCCGCCGGGGCACGAGGGGGGCCCGGTGCCGTTGCTCGTCAACGTGCACGGCGGGCCGCACGCGTATGTCGAGTTCGGCTTCCCTTACCGGCCGTACTGGTACCTGCTGGTCTCCCGCGGATGGGCGGTCCTCTCGCTGAACCCGGTCGGATCGGGCGGATACGGCAAGGAGTTCGCCGATCGCCTGCGGGGGCGCTGGGGCGAGCGCGACCTCCCGGAGCAGCTCGCCGCCGTCGACGAGCTGGTCGAGGAGGGCACCGTCGACACCGAGCGCGTCGCCATCGCCGGCAAGTCGTACGGCGGGTTCATGGCGGCCTGGGCCATCGGCAAGACGAAGCGCTTCCGCGCCGCGGTCTCGAGCGCGCCGGTCGCGAACCTCGAGTCCCATTTCGGCACGTCCGACACCGGTTACTACGTGGATCCGCACGACATGCGAGGAGAGCTGTCCGAGAAGCGCGATGTCTACCACCGGCTCTCGCCCGTGCGCGAGGCCGCGAAGGCCGAGACGCCGACGCTGATCCTGTGCGGCGAGGAGGATCACCGCTGCCCGATCGGGCAGTCGGAGGAGCTCTTCGCGGCGCTCGTGCGGGCGGGGAAGGCGCCGGTCGAGTTCGTGCGGTTCCCGGGCGGCGACCACCACCTCGCCGAGCACGGCAAGCCGAGCCACCGGGTCTTCTACAACCGACGCCTCGTCGAGTGGGTCGAGCGGTACTGCGCGAAGTGACGCCCTCCGCGAGCGAGGGTATCGGCGACGCGCCGCGACGGCGCGCGCGTCGCCAGCACCCCGTGCCGCGATCGTGGTATCCGATCCGGCGGAGGTGCCGATGAAAGCCAAGGCCGCGGTCGAGCTGGTGAAGGATCTGCGCGACGAGCTCCGTGACATCGACGAGGGGCTGAAGAACCATCCGTATCCCGACGCCATCGCGCGGGGCGAGGTGACGGCCGAGGGGCTGAAGGCCTTCCCCGGCCACCAGCACCACGTGGTGCTCAGCGACCTGCGCTCGATGGCGATGATGCTCCAGCGCTTCGCGGACACGCCGTGGCGCGGCTTCTGGAGCGGCGTCCTCCAGGGCGAGCTCGTTGCGCCCGCCGCCATCGCGGCCATGGGCCAGAAGCTCGGCATGACGGCGGACGACCTGGATCGCTACGAGGTCACCCCGGAGGGCTTCGCGTACGCCACGCAGATGGCCTGGGCCGCGGCGAACGCCTCGGCGGCCGAGATCGCGTGTGCGCTGCTCATCAACTTCCCCGCCTGGGGCTACAGCTGCGGCAGGATGAGCGAGGCGCTCCGCGCCCGGCACGGCTTCGGAGCGGAGCACACCGCCTTCCTGGACGCGTTCGCGGCGCTCCCCTCGTTCGAGGACACCGCGATCGCGATCTTGCAAGACGGGCTCGACCGCGGCGTGACCCCCCGGGCAGTCCGCCGCACCACGAGGCTCTTCCAGGCGTATGAGAAGATGTTCTGGGACACGATGCTTGCGCTCGGGCGCGGGCCTCGATTGGCCAGCTAGAACACCGAACACGGTTCCCAAGCGTTGACGGGGTTATCGCCCGACTGGCGCGCTTCGCCCGTGCGCCGGCCGCGACCCCGCAGGATGCGGAGCGGCGCGTCCCCCGCAGATTGAGCGGCGCCTGCGCGAGTTGAGCAAGCCTCGCTCAAGCGGCGTCGAGCAGCCCTGAGCGGCCTCGGATCCTCCGCGAGAATGCCTTGGTCTCCGTGGCACGCGCGCTGCTACCCGGCTCGACGACAGACCGGCGATAGACCGCCGAGAGCGAGGCTCGAGAGGGAGGTTGTCGATGGATCGCAACGATGGTGGCGGCGAGGCGGAGAAGCTGCGGCGCATGCTCGATGCGCCGATGTATAACTCCATGCTGAAGAAGTGGGTCGGCAGGGGCGAGCTCGATTACGAGGTGTACCTGCGGACGCCGGCGCTCCTCTCGTTGCAGCTCTCCGCGAGCGAGCGTGTCACGCACGACGAGCTGCTCTTCCAGATCGTGCACCAGACGCAGGAGCTGTGGCTGAAGCTCGCCTCCGTCGAGATCGTGGAGACGGTCGCCGAGCTGGACGGCGATCGCCTCTGGGCCGCCTCGGCGCGGCTCGATCGGGTGGCCCGCACCCTGCGCTGCGTGGCGGCGGAGCTCGCGGTGCTCGAGACCATGACCCCGGACACCTACCAGATCCTGCGCCGCAGCCTGGGCAACGGCAGCGGCCAGGAGTCGCCCGGGTACAACGCGCTGCGCCTCGCGGCCGCCGGCCTCGAGGGCGCGCTCGACCGGCTGCTCGCGCGCCGGCAGACGTCGCTCCTCGCGGTGTACGAGCCCTCCGGCGCCGCCGACGATCTCAAGCGGCTCTGCGAGCAGCTCGTCGACGTCGACGAGGCCTTCCAGGGCTGGCTCCACGGCCATTTCCAGCTCGTGCGGCGCACCATCGGCGTCGCCCGCTCCGTCAAGGCGCTGGACGGGCTGCCCACGCAGGTGCTGGCGAGCCGCATGACGTTGCCCCTGTTCCGCGCGCTCTGGGAGGTGCGCGTGACGATGACGGCGAGCTGGTCGCGCGACGGGGGCCACGCGCCCGGCGCGCAGCGGGGCCGGCGCCACCCCGAGGCGGCGGACCCTCCGGCCTCGGCGCGGGGGGCGCGCGACGTGCAGGTGAGCCCATGATGCACGCGGCCACCCACGAGGCCCTGCGCGCCGAGTTCCCCGTGCTCGCGAGCTCCGTTTACCTGAACAATAACTCCATGGGCGCGACGCCGCGCGGGGTGAAGGCGGTGCTCGATCGCCACTACCACCTGCTGGAGACCTGGCGCGACGAGGCCTACGAGCAGCTCTGGGCGGACTGGCACCTTTATGCCGACGAGCTGGCGCGCTTCCTCGGCGCGCCGCCCGGCTCCGTGGTCACGGACAGTAACCTCAGCACGCTGCTCGGGCGGCTGTGCACCTGCTTCGATTACCGGGGCGAGCGGCGCCGGCTCGTCACGACCGATCGGGAGTTTCCTGCCGTTCCGTTCGTGCTCCGCGGCTTCGCGCGTTACGGCGCCGAGCTCGTCGTGGTGCCCTCGGACGGCGCGCGTGTGGACGAGGAGCGGCTGTGCGCCGCGATCGACGAGCGCACCCTCCTCGTCTGCGTCTCGCACGCGGGCTTCGCGACGGGCGCGCTCCTGGACCTCGCGCCCGTCGTGCGGCGGGCGCGGGCCGTCGGGGCGCTCGTCGCGGTGGACGCATACCAGTCGGTGGGCGTCGTGCCCGTGGACGTGGGCGCGCTCGGCGTGGACTTCCTCCTCGGCGGCGCGCACAAGTGGCTGTGCGGCTCGCTGGAGAGCGGGTTCCTCTACGTCCGGCCCGAGCTCCTGCCGTCGCTGCGCCCGGCGGCGACCGGCTGGATCGCCGGCGAGGATCCGTTCCGCTTCGAGCCGGCGACGGCGTGGGCGAAGGGCGCGCGGCGGCTCGCGAGCGGCACGCCGGCGGTGCTCCCGTCGCAGATCTCGCGGGTCGGGCTCGCGCTGCTCGCGGAGGTCGGGATGGAGGCGATCCGCGCGCGCTCGCTGGAGCTCACGGCGCGGGTGATCGCGCGCGCGGACGAGGCGGGCGTCGTGGTGGTCACGCCCCGCGAGGCGGCGCGGCGCGGCGGCGTGGTGGTGCTGAGCTTCCCCGGGGACGCGGAGGTGGCGCGCCGGCTTACCGCCCGCGGCTTCGTGTGCAGCTACCGCGGCGCGCTGCGGGTCGGGCCGCACGTCTACAACACGCTGGAGGAGGTCGATCGGTTCATGGACGCGCTGCTCGAGGAGCGCCGGAGGGCGTCGTGGTGAGCGGACCGTCGCTGTCGCCCCGCGCGCTCCTGCACCTGCTCTTCAACGGCGCGCGGGCCGTCGACGTGGTGCAGGCGGCGCTCCAGATGGGGCTCCTCGACGCGCTGGAGCGCGGCCCGGTGTCGCTCGGCGAGCTCGCCGCGCGGCACGGGCTCATCCCCGGCCGGCTGTACAAGCTGCTCGATTGCCTGGAGAGCCTCGGCCTCGTCCGCCGCGAGCAGCCCTCGGACGCGCTCGTCGAGGCGCGCTACACGGCGGCGCCGGGGCTGCGCGCGGCCGCGGACGTGGTCCTCGGGCCGGGCTCGCTGGAGCGCGACCGGGAGCGGTACGCCTGGCGCGCGCTGCGCGGCCGGCTCCCGGAGGTGCTGCGCGGGGCGGTGAGCGTGCCGGCGGCGGACTTCGCGTGGCCGCCGAGCACGCCGGAGCAGGTGGCGAGCTTCGAGGCGAGCATGGCCGCGGGGCTCGGCCCGATCGTGGAGGCCTTCCGCGCGCACGCGGGCCGGCTGTGGCGCGACGGGGCGCGGCTGCTCGACGTCGGCGGCGGAGACGGGACGCTGGCCGCGCACCTGCTCGAGCAGCGCTCCGGGCTGCACGCCACGGTCTACAACCTCCCGGCCACCGAGCCGCTCGTGGCGCGCACGCGCGAGGCGCGCGGGCTGGGCGCGCGCCTGGGCTTTACCGCGGGCGATTTCCTGCGCGAGCCCCTGCCCGGAGGGCACGACGCGATCTCGTTCGTCCGGGTGCTGCACGACTGGCCGGCCGAGACGGCGCGCGCGCTGATGCGGGCCGCACACGCGGCGCTGCCGCCCGGAGGGCAGATCCTCATAAGCGAGGAGTTCCGCACGCCGGAGCGCCTGGCAGCGCAGTTCTTCTGGTCCTATCTCCTCATGGGCGTGGACAGCTGCGTGAGCCGGCTTCGCGAGGTGGAATTTTACACGAGCGCGCTGCGGGAGCTGGGGTTCCAGGGGATAGAGGTCCTGCCCGGTCCCTTCGAGATCGTGGTCGGGATCAAGCGCTGAGAGGGCGGAGGAGCACGTCGACGACGCCCGCTACGGATAACTGACCGCGAGATCCAGAAGGACGGTGCGCCCGCTCTGCGGGCTCGTCCTGATATGGAACGTCTCCTTGACGGGGTACTCGTAACGCGTGTTCGTGAGGTTGTACATCCCGAGCACGTAGCGCGCGTGGAACTGCGGCAGCTCGCCCGAGAACGCGAGATCCGCGACGACGCCGCCGCGCGTGCGCGCGTCTCCCTCGACGGAGATCCGCCTGGGCGCCTCGAGGGAGACGCGGAGCGCCGCGGTGACCGCGTCGCCGAGCAGGGGGACGACCGCGCGCACCGAGCCGAGGTGCTCCGGGATGTTGAACATCGTGTTGCCGGTGTCCGCGTATTTCGCCCGCTCGTAACCGTAGCTCGCGCCCAGCATCCACCCTTCGCGCCACTCCCTGCGGAGCTCCAGCTCGGCGCCCGCCAGGAACGCCGGCGACTCGACGTTGACGTTGCGCACCACCTTCTCGCCCATCTCGCCAGGGGTGTCCGGGGCCGCGGTGATGAACTCCGAGATCCGGCTCACGTGGCCCGCGACGAGCCCGACCCAGTCGTCGTCGAAGCGATGGGAGAGCTCGGCCTCCCCGGTCAGCGCGAGCTCGGGCTCCAGATCGAGCTCGCTCGCGGGATCGACGCCGGGTCGCTGGCCGACCGTGGTGTAGTGCCGCTCGAAGATGCCCGGGGCGCGGAACGCGTTCCCGCCCATCAGCTTCAGGAGGCCGCCGGGCCAGGGCTTCGCGATCGCCGCGAGCCGCGACGTCACGACGGGGTCGAACAGGCTGTTGACGTCGACGCGCGCGCCGGCGGAGAGCCGGAGCCACGCGAGCAGCGAGCCCTCGGCGACGACGTACCCGGCGCCGGAGCGATGGGGCTTGTGGACGTCGACATAGGTCACGTCCTCCTGCTTGCCCAGCATCGTCGCCTGCGGGTGCACCTGCAGCTCGCCGCCGGCGGTCAGCCGCCAGGACGGCCGCGGCGCCCAGACCGCCCGCAGCTCGCCGCCGAGCCACGTGCTCGTGTAATCTTCCACCGAGGTGGGCGCGAACTCGCCGTGGAACGTCGCGTGGTTCACGTGGGCGCGCGCCAGGATGTGGACCTCGTCGCTCACGCGCGGCTCGAAGCGGAGCTCGGCCATCATCCGGTGGTCGTCGTAGACCGTCCTGGGATCGTCGAAAAGCGCGCTGACCATGCCGGCCGGCATGCGCTTCGTCCGCATCCCCCAGAACCACTGCGCCGTCAGCGGGCCGACCCAGGCGCGCCCCACGACCCCCCCGCTGCGGAAGCGGTTCGCCCCATGGACCGTCCGCGCGGCGTTCCCGCCCTCCGGCTCGCGGAGCTCGACCTCGAGGTCGCGCCCCTCGGAGCGCGCGCCCGAGACGCTCGCCCGCACGCCGGCGTCGCGCGCGGCGCGGTAGGTGAAGCCGGCGTGGGCGTGGAGGGTCGTGTCGTCGTACGCGCCCGCCCCGGCGTACACGCCGGTCTGCGTGTCGCGCGGGAACGGGACGATGTTGATGACCCCCGAGAACGCGCCCGTCCCGTAGAGCAGCGAGCCGGGGCCGCGGATGACCTCGATATGGTAGACGTCGTTGAGCCCGGCGCGCCCCTCGGCCCCGGTGAACAGCGCGCCGTTCATCACGTTGTCGTTGAGCGGGTGCCCGTCCGAGAGGAGGAGCACCCGGCTGTTGTAGTCCCCCGGCTCGCCCAGGCCCCGGATCCCGAACGTGAAGAGGTCGTGATCGTTCGACAGGTACACGCCGCGCACGCCCCGGAGCGCCTCCGCGAGCGTGGGATACCCGAACGCGCGCAGCTCCCTTTGCTCGACGACGCTGACCGACGCCGGCGCGTCGTCGATGTTCTCTCGGTACCGGGACGCCGCCTCGACCTGGCGGCTCGGGATCATGCGGAGATCGACGAGCTCCGCCTGCTGGCCCGCGTTCACGTCGATGTCCCGCTCGATCGGGTTGAAGCCGTGCAGGCTGAGCCGGACATGGCGTCTCCCCGCCGGCACGCCCTGGATCACGGCGGGCGTGAAGCCGACGGAGCGGCCGTCGATCTCGATGAGGGCCTCGCGCTCGTTCGTGCGGACGAGCACCGAGCCCGTGAGCGGGCTGAGCGCGGCGGTCACCTCGACCACCTCGCGCGGCGCGACCGTGACCTCCTGGCGCGCGGTCTGGAAGCCGTCTCTCGAGAAATAGAGCGTGTGACGGCCGGGCGGGAGATCGACCGAGCACGGCGCCTGACAGGCCACCTCCCCGTCCGCCCGGTCGACGCGCACGTCGGCCCCCTCCGCGCCCCGCGAGAGGGCGCGCACGGTGCCGACGATCCGCGTGAGGGGCACGGCGACGAGCGCCTCCTGCCCGAGCCGGGCGTCGACCCCCTCCACGACCGCGAGCTCGTGGCCGTCCAGCGCGAGGAGGATGCGGTAGCGGCCCTCGGGCACGGCGAGCGGCCGCGGCGTCGAGCCGCGCGAGCCGAGATCGAGCCGATCGAGGTAGATCGTGGCCCCCGGCGGGGTCGTCTCGATCCGGAGCACCGCGACCTGCGGCGCGATGCGCGCGATCGCGGCGTCGATGTCGGCGAGCATCTGGGGGTTCGTCTCGCGGAGCCTCGCGTCGATATAGTACCTGTGCGCGTCGGCGAAGCGGTTCAGCTCCTCGTACCCGAGCGCGATGTTGAACACGACATTGCGGTTGGGGACGAGCCGGTTCGACGCGAGGAAGTGCTCGATCGCGCCGCGGTAATCGCCGCGCTTGAAGCGCTCGCGGCCGATCTCGAAGTGCAGCTCCGCCTCGTCGGCGAGGCCGTCGGCCCGCGCCGCGCGCGCGCCCGACGCGGCGATCGAGGCCGCGAGCAGCGCCGCGAGGGCGCGGGCGGGGCGGCGCGCACAGCGAGGCGTCGACCCCGGCGCGCCGTGCGGCCGCGGAGGCTTCGCGCTGGACGCGAGCGGCTCTCGCGCGGTGGGCATCGCGCGGAGGATACCACCCGGCGCCGCCCGCAGCGCGGTGAACCGGCGGCAAGCCGTGCGTGGCGCGCGTGGCGCGCGTGGCGCGCGCGGCGCGCGCGGCGCCGCGAGCGTGCTGCCCGGGCGACGGTGGTGCAGCAGGTGGCGCGGCGAGATACCGTGAGCTCGATGGAGAACGGAGGCCGGAGCCGCGGCGCGCGATCACCCGAGCAGTGGCGCGAGGCGGCCGGAGCCGCGGGGCAGGGGCAGAGGAGCGGTGGAGTGAGCCGTGGGCGCCTGCCGGGCCTCGGGGCGGGCCACCTCGGCCTCGCCGCCGCGGGCGGCACCGCGGCGGCCCGGCAGCGCACCATCGGCGTCGTCTCGCCCTTTCTCGACGGCTTCTATTTCAGCACGGTCCTGAACGGCATCCACGCGGTGGCGCGGCAGCGCGGCTACCGCACGGTGGTCCTGCGCGGCACGCCGGCCGACCTGCGGGCGCCCTCGCTCGCCGCGGATCAGGTGGATGCGTGGATCGTCGTGCTCGGGACCGACGGCCTCGAGCGGCTCGCGCGCGTGGGGGTTCCGCTCGTCACGGTCAGCGTCCATGTCCCCGAGGCCGGCTGCCCGTCGGTGCTCCCGGACAACCGCGGCGGCATCCGGAGCGCGGTGCTCCACCTCGTCGAGCACGGGCACCGGCGGATCGCGTTCGGCGGGTACTTCGGGGAGTACGACGTCCGCGAGCGCTTCGAATCGTACCGGGCGACGCTCGCGGAGCTGGGCATTCCGTTCGATCCTGGGCTCGTCTTCCGGTGCGACAACAACTGGTATTCCGGGGGCCACGTCATCGCGGAGGGCCTGCTCGCGCGGCGGGGCGAGCTGACGGCCGCGGTCTTCGCGACGGACAAGAACGCGCTCGGGGCGATGACGTCGTTGCTGGAGGCGGGCGTCAGGATCCCCGAGGAGATGGCGGTGATCGGGTTCGACGACATCGTGGAGGCGCAATCGTTCGAGCCGCCGCTGACCACCGTGCGCCAGTCGTTCGAGCAGCTGGGGAGGGTCGCGTGTGAGCTCGCGGCGGCGCGGCTCGCGGGCGAGGCCGTGTCGCCCGACGTCGTGCTCACGTCGAACACGCTGTGCCTGCGGAGCTCGTGCGGGTGCGACGCGGTCGCGGGCGTCGTCGGCAAGGAGGACATCGCGAAGGAGGACATCGCGCCGGGGGAGGAGCTCGGCGCCGCCGTGGCCCGGCGGATGGTCGAGCTGCTCCTCGTCCCCCGGCCGCTGCCGCCGGGCGAGCCGCCGGCCGCGGTCTGGCCGGGGGTCACGCGGGTCATCGAGGGGTACATCGCGGCGCTGGAGGGCGGCGCGCGTGTGCCGAGCGCCGAGATTGATCGCGCTTACCGGCAGGCCGTGGGTCTGAACTCCGATCTCGCGACCCTGCAGGCCACCCTGCGCCTCCTGGGCCGGCTGCGCGACGGGGATCGCGCGCGCCGCGCGCGGCTGCTGGAGGGCGCGAGCGCGATCGCGGCCGAGGCGCGGATCGACGTGTTCCTGGAGCGGGCGCGGCTCGCGATTTCCCGGGCCCGGCTGGAGGCGGAGCGGGAGTCCACGAGGCAGCTCGGGCTGCTCGTGAAGACCAATCATGACGTGGGCCTCACGTTGCTCGGCGGCGACCAGCGCGCGGCGCGATCGCTCGCGTGGCTCGAGATGACCTCCGTCGTCTGGAGCTGCCTCGGGCTCTGGGAAGATCCGGAGTCCCGCACGCGCCTCGTGATCTCGGGCGTCTACCGGCGCGATGGCGGCCCGGCGCCGGCGCTCGGCGGGCGCTGTCCGCAGGAGGAGTTCCCGCCCGCGGAGCTGCTGCCGGTGTCGTCGCCGGACGATCCGCTGCTCGTGACCCTCTTGCCGGTGCGCTCGTTCCAGCGCGACTGGGGGGTCCTGGCGATCGTGGGCCCGAAGTTCCTCGAGGTGGCGGGCGACGAGGGCACGGCCGCGATGTGGGCGACGCTGCTCGGGGTGGCCCTCGAGCGCGGCGCGCTGATGGACTCGCTCTCGGCGCGGCACGTGGATCTGCAGCAGGCCTACGAGAGCGAGCGCGCTCTCTCGGCGACGGTGCGCGAGCTGGGCTGCCCGGTGATCCCGCTGCTCGCGGGCGTGCTCCTCGTGCCGCTGATCGGGTCGATCGACGGGGGGCGCGCGCAGCAGGTGCTCGAGAAGGTGGTCGAGGGGGTGAGCCTGCACGCCGCGAGCGTGGTGCTGCTCGACATCACGGGGGTCCCCGCGGTGGACGCCCACGTCGCCCACGCGCTGGGCCAGGTCAGCCGCGCGGCGGCCCTGCTCGGCGCGCGGGTCGCCCTGGTCGGCGTGCGCCCGGAGCTGGCCATGCGCCTGATCGGCGCCGACCTCGGCAATCTGTCCACGTACGCCACGCTGGCGGCGGCCCTCGCCAGGCTCGCGCCGGCGGAGGCGAGTGCGACCCGGGCGAAGCGCGGGGCGATGGCGCCGTGACCGCCCGATCTGATCGCATGGGCGCGCCGAGGATGGACGCCCGCTCGCAAAGAGAACCTTGCCACGCGGCCGAGATGCGACCAGGCGGCCCTTCCTTCCGGGGCAGGCTTCCTTCCGGGACCGGACGCGGTAGGATGACGGGGATGAAACCGAGCTACGACGACGGCACCCTGGCGGCCTACTTCCAGCCGCTCGGCCCGGCGCTGTGGGAGGACTCGGTCCTCGGCCCGCTGCTCCGGCGGATCGCCGTCGAGGATCCGGATCTCATCGCGGCCGTCGCCGACGTCGATCGCTCGCAGATCCGCGACACCCTCCGGCGCGCACCGCTCGAGCGGTTGCAGGCCGCGTTCTCCATGGCCGAGGCGCTCAGCGGGTTCCGCCGTGTCGCTGGCTGAGGACGCTCGGCAGATGCTTCAGGGCCTCGTGGAGGCCGGAGTCGAGTACATCGTTGTAGGGGGTGCGGCCGGTGTGATCCTGGGAGCGCCCATCGTTACGCTGGACCTCGATATCGTCCACCGGAGGACGCCGGACAACGTCGACCGCCTCCACGCGTGGCTCCTGGCGCATGGAGCTTACCATCGGTTCGATCTCGCCAACCGTCGGCTGCCGCCGGGCCGTGACCTGCTCCTCGGTCAAGGCCACCTGAACCTCCAAACGGATCTGGGCAAGCTGGATGTCCTCTGCGAGCTCGGCCCCGACGAGGATTACGAAAATCTGCTCGCTGACACGGTGCTTGTCGAGAACGACACGATGCGTCTGCGGGTGCTGGGATTGCGGCGCCTCATCGCCGTGAAAGCACGCACGGGACGGCCCAAAGATCGCGCCGTGCTCCCGCTGCTCATGGCCACGCTGGACGAGCAGGAGCGACGATGAACGTGCGGAGATGCGGAGGGAGGTGTGCTGGCGCCTGCGCGCTCGAGACACCCGGCGGGAGGACGCGGCTGCCGTGCTGCGCACCGCGCCCGACGGCCGCGCCGTCCATCCCTCAAGCGCTCTCCCGCGCGCGCCGCCTCCCTGCCGCGGAGCCCGCGGCCTCCTCGGCCGCGGCGTCGCCGGTCTGCTTCGCCCCGGGCTTCAATCGTCCGCCCGGGATGCGGCGCAGGAGCTCCTCCGCAGGCTCGTAGTCCCGGCCCTCCGCCCGGGCCAGCTCGGCCTCGGTGGGCACCAGCTGGCCCGAGAGCGCCCTGGCGAGGATCACCTGCGGGAGCTTCTCGGCGCGCGCCGCGGCGGCGGCGACGCGCTCCTCGATCGGGCCGGCCAGCGCGAAGACCGCTTGCGCCCGGCGGACGATCTCGGCCTGCTCCTCGGGAGGCGGCAGCGGCACCGGGATGGCGTTGAGCGCCGCCTGCGTGAGCTTCGGCTGCGCGGAGCCGGTCACGTGGTGCTGCAGATCGAGCCCGTTGAGGAAGCCCTCCAGATACCCGAGGACCACACCGGCCTTCGGCTGGACGACGTGAGCGTGGTTGTTCACCCAGAACCGGCCGCTCGCGGAGAACGCCACCGCCGTGCTCCTCGACAGGAGGTTCGCCCCGTCCTCCGCGACGAGCAGGTAGTCGCCGTCGAACAGGTAACCGTCGATCGTGTCGATGATCCCCGAAGCCCCGTAGTACGGGTACGGCCCCCGGCGCCTCTCCCGATCGGCGGCTCTCACCGGGACGCGGCGGCCGTCATGGTTGTCCACCAGCGCGCCGAAGGGGCGAACCGTCCACGACGCGGGCAGCCGGGGCGCCGGGTCGCCGCTGGCCGCGCCGCCCTCGTGAACCGCTCCTCTCGGGGAGCCCGGCAGGCCCTCCGCGAGCCCGTCGGCCGCCGCCGCGCCGCCCGACGCACGCCAGTCTTCCGTCAGCCGCCCCGAGCACGCGGCGGCCAGCACGGCGCGCCGGAGCCGCCTCAGGAGGAGCGACGCCCGGGCCAGCCGGGCCCTCGACGCGTTCACCTCGGCGAGCAGCGCCTCGACCTTCGCGACGATGCGGCGCTGCTCGGGGCGCGGGGGCAGCGCGAGCGGGCGCTCGAAGGTCTCGCGCACCTTCACGAACGGCTGCGCCGAGCCGCCCTTCGCCCAGAAACCCTCGTTGTCGAGGTAAAGAAACAGGTAGTCGAGCTCCACGGCCTCGAGGCGCGGCCACACGACATAGGTGTTCGTGGTCGCCGACCACCGCCCGCGCGCCTTGAACGCCCTCCCGCACCGCGCCCCGACCGCCGACACGACGATCGCCTCGCCCTCGTGGTCCCAGGTGTCGCTCCACACGTCCGGTCCGGACGCGCTGAACCCCTGGTAGCGCCCGGGCCCCGCCCCGGCGTGGAGCTTCCCCTTGATGCGCTTCGAGCTCCCGCTCCGGTGCGAGCAGACGCGCGCGAGCGTCGTCCGCGCCCACCCCTCCGGCAGGTCCTCGCTCATCCCCCCGACGCCTCCGGCGCCCCGTTCGCCCCGCGCTCCAGCAGCGCGAGCACGCGGTTCAGCCCGGCGACCGCCTCCTCCAGCTCCTGGATCGCCTCGGCCGCCAGCTCCTCCGGCTCGGCCGGCTCACCCGCCTCGTCGAGCGGCGCCTCCTTGAGCCACTTGAACCCGTCGAGCTTGAACTCCCGCTCCTCGACCTCGCGGATGCTGAAGCGCCGGAACCGGTCGTCCCCGGCGCCCTCCGCCGTGCGCCTGGAGCGCCCGCTCGGGTCGTCGCCGTAACACCGCTCGAACCCGGCGAAGTGCGCCGGCGAGAGCGGCCGGTCCTTCTTGGTGATCGACGGGACACAGGTCCGCGCGTCGTAGATCCAGACCTCCTCCGTCGCGCGGCCCTTCGTGAAGAACACGACGTTGGCCTTCACGCCGGGGCAGTACGGCGTGAACGTCCCGCGCGGCAGGCGCAGCACCGTGTGCAGATCGCAGCGCTCGGTGAGGACCTTGAACAACTCGCCCGCCTGGTCCGCGAACAGGCAGTTGTCCGGCAGGACCACCGCCGCCCGGCCGCCCGGCTTGAGGATCGTCACCACGTGCTGGAGGAAGTTGAGCTGCTTGTTCGAGGTCGCGACCGCGAAGTCGTCGCGCCGCGGCGCCTGGCTCGCCCCCTTCGTGCCGAACGGCGGGTTCGTCAGGACCACGTCGAACCGCACGTCCGGCGCGGGCGCCGCGAGCGCGTCGCCGAGGGTGATCGTCGGCGCGGTCCCGTGGAGGACCAGGTTCATGAGGGCGAGCCGGCGCGGCCGGGCGACGAGCTCGTGGCCGAAGAACACGCCGCGCTTCACCCGCTCCGCCGTCTCCGGGTCGAGCGCCCCCCCTGCCTCGGCCATGAGCCACTCGTGGGCGGCGACGAGGAACCCCCCCGTGCCGCACGCCGGATCGCAGAGCATGAAGCCCGGATTCCCCCGCGGATCGGGCCTCATGCACCGCACGATTGCCTCGATCACGACGCGCGGCGTGAAATACTGCCCCGCGCCCTTCTTGCCCTCGGCCGCGGCCTTCTCCAGGAGGCCCTCGTACGCCGCGGCCTTCACGTCCACCCCGAGGCGCGTCCACGCGATCTCGTCGATGAGATCGATGAGCTTCCTCAGGCTCACCGGGCTGTTGAAGCGCGGCTGCGAGCCCGCGTAGATCTCCCCGAGCAGGCCCGAGGCCTCGCCGAGCGCCCGGAGGACCTCGGCGTAGCGGCCCAAGAGCTCCCGCCCGGTCCAGACGCGCAGCGCCGGCCAGGAGCAGTCCGTGACCTCGCCGCCCCCGCCCGGCGCGCCGCGCTCGACGCGCGAGAGATCGAGGCCCCGCTCGTCGGCCATCTTCAGGAAGAGCAGGTACGTGATCTGCTCGATGTAGTCCCCGTAATCGATGCCGTCGTGGCGGAGCGTGTGGCAGAAACCCCAGAGCTTTCCAACGACATCGGTCATGCGGCCACGGCTTCGTTCATGGGGTGGAGGCGCCGCGCCGTGGCGCGGGCAGCGCCGCCTTACCACGGCGCGGCGCTTACGGTGATAGATGGCTGCGCTCGCCGCGGCGCTGGAACACGCCGCCGCCGATGTACTAGGCTCCGCCCCGTGCCGCGCGCCCCCGCCTCGCTGCTCGCGCTCCTCCTGCCGCTCTCCGGCGCGGCCGCCGCCTGCACGTCGTCCTCGCTGCCCGACCCGAAGGAGGCGGTGAAGGCGTACGCCGACGCCGCGGCGCGCGGCGACGCCGACGCCATCCACGGCATGCTGAGCGAGAAGAGCCGCACCGCGATGTCGCGCGAGGAGGTGCGGCGGCGCGTGGCCGAGGCGCGCGCCGAGCTCGCCGAGCAGGCGAAGAGCGTCACGGCGCCCGGGGTCGTGATCAAGACCCGCGCCCGCGTCCGTTACCCGGACGGCGAGGTCGCCACCCTCGAGCTCGACGAGCGCGAGCGCGCCTTCCGGATCTCGGCCGCCGACGCCCTGCCCGCGGGCGGCCGCACCCCCGAGCAGGCGCTCGAGCAGCTCCGCCGCGTCCTCGCGCGCCGCAGCTACGCCGGCCTGCTCCGCGTCCTCACGCCGGCGACGCGCAGCGCCATCGAGAGCGACCTCCGGTCGCTCGTCGAGGGGCTCGCCCAGCCCGAGGGCCTCGAGGTGAAAATCGCGGGCGACTCCGCTATAGTACAGGTCCCCGGAGGCCACGAGGTCAAGCTCCGGCGCGAGGCGGGTGTGTGGCGGGTCGAAGACTTCGATTGACGCGGCAGACGGGGCCGGTTTTCGCTCGGCGGCGGCCGCGCCGCCTCGTCGCGGCGGCGCTGGTGCTGGTCTCGGCGCTGCTGCTCCTCGCGATCCCGCGCCCCGTGCGCGCCTTCGGCGAGGACGGCGCGTGGAACCCGCGGCCGCTGCTCACGGGCAACGCGCGCTGGGAGGGGGTGCGCGCCAGCGCGCCGGCGCGCTGGTCGTTCGAGCTGGAGCGCCGGACGAGCGCGCCCGCGCGCCGCACCCCGACCACGGTCCGCGCCGACGACCCCTCGCTGCTCGCCGAGCCGTTCGCGCTCTGGGGCGGCGACGGCGACATCCCGCCGCTCACCGCCCGCGAGGTGCTCGGCCTGCGCCGCTTCCTCGCGCTCGGCGGCGTCCTGCTCGTCGACGACTTCGCCCCCGAGCGCGGCGCGTTCGGCCGCGCCGCGCGCCGCGAGCTCGCGCGTGTCCTGCCGGAAGGCTCGCCGATCCCGATCGGCACGGAGAACGTCGTCTTCCGCTCGTTTTACCTGCTCCAGCGCGCCGTGGGCCGGGTCGAGGGGCCGCAGAAGCTGTCGGCGATCGTGCGCGGCGGCATGCCGCAGGTGATCTTCTCCGACCACGACCTCTCGGGCGCGCTCGCCCGCTCCGAGACCGGCGGTCCGAGCGTCGAGGTCACGCCCGGCGGCGACGCCCAGCGCGAGCGCGCGTTCCGCCTCGCCGTGAACATCGCGATGTACGTCCTCTGCTCGAACTACAAGGACGACCAGGTGCACGCGCCGTTCCTGATGCGCCGCCGCGCGATCGACGACGGGCGCCCCCGCTCCGGACCCGCGCTGCCCGGGCTGCCGTGACATCGAGCTTCCCTCCCGCCGCCCCGAAGCAGGTCTGGCGGAACGACTACTTCCTCGTCCTGGTCGACGAGCCGCGGCGCCTCGTCCGGAACGTGCGCACCGCGAGGCCGTACGATTCGATCGAGCAGCTCGAGGCCGTGATGGAAGAGCTCAGCCGCGTCCTCGACGGGCTGGGTCGATCGCGGTACGCGCTGCTCATCGACACCCGGGCGGCCATCGGCCGGAACGACCCCACCTTCGAGGCCACCATGCGCCGGCTCCGGCCGCGCTGGTTGTCCGGTTTCCGCAGGATCGGCGTGCTCGTGCAGAGCGTCGTCGGCGCGATGCAGATCCAGCGCTTCGCCAGGGAAGACGGCTTCCGGCGGCTGATCACGTCGAACGAGGCGGAGCTCATCGAGTACCTCACGCAAGGCGGCTGAGCCTTAAGGGGGCGGCGGCGGCGCCGGGCTGGGACACCCCGCCCCGATGTACTAGGCTCTCGCCCGTGCCGCGCGCCTTCGACTCGCTGCTCGCGCTGTCGCTCCCCTTGCTCTCCAGCGCCGGCGGCGGACCTTCCTCGCACCGTCCCGCGCCCGCGTTCCCGGAGCTGCCGTGACCCGGAGCTTCGCGCCCTCGGGCGATCTCACCTCGCCGATCGTCGCCGTCGCCTGCGTCGTCGCCGTCCTGAGCTTCGGCCTGCTCGTGCTCGAGCTCGTCCGCGCGCGCGGCCGCGCCGGCGGCGGGGCGGCTGGCGGCGCGGCGGTCGGCACCGCGCTCACCGGCGCGCTCGCCGTGCTCGCCCTGCTCGCGGCCATCCTCCGCCCGGTCGCGATCACCTCGCGCGGGAGCCTCGTCGGGCCGAAGGTCGTGGTGCTGGTCGACGGCTCCCGGTCGATGGACCTGCCGGGCCTCGCGGGGACCCGCCGCGACAGCGCCGCACAGGCGCTCGCCGAGCTCGGGAAGCGCGCCGACGTCCGGCTCTCCCGGTACCTGTTCGGCGAGGGGGCGCCGATCCCGGCCGACGCGGGCGTGGCCCCCGTCCCGGCGCCGGCGCCGGGCGGCAGCGCCGGGGCGGCGCCGGGCGGCAGCGCCGCGGCGGCGCCGGGCGTCAGCGCCGCGCCCGCGGCCAGCGTCGCGCCGGCGCCCGCTCCGGGCCGGCCGCAGCGGCGCTCCGACCTCAGCGCCGCGCTCGAGGCGCTCGCCCGGGCCGCCGACGAGCGCCCTGCCGCGTTCGTCGTCGTCTCGGATGGCCGCCTCGACCGGCCGGGCCCCGAGGACACCGCCGCGGCGACACGCGCCGCGCTGGAGGGGCTCGGCGTCCCGGTGCACACGGTCGCCGTGGCGACCGAGTCGGTGCGCGACGCCAGCGTGCGCGCGGTCCGGACCTCCGGCGCCGCGGTCGCCCACCAGCCGCTCTCGCTGCGGATCGACATCGGCTGCAGCGGCGGCCTGCCGTGCGACGGGGTCCCGGTCGTCGCCCGCGAGCTGCGCGAGCAGGGCGCGCCCACGACGCTCGCGACCGGCACCGCGCGCGTCCAGGACGGCGTCGGCACGGTCGATCTCGGCGTGACGCTCGACCGGGCGGGCACGCGCATCCTGGAGGTGGCGATCCAGGCGCCGGACGGCGACGAGCTCCCCGAGAACGACGTCCGTTACGTCACCCTCGACGTCGCGCGCGACCGCATCCGCGTCCTCCACGTCGCGGGCCGGCCGACCTACGACGTGCGCGCGCTCCGGATGTGGCTCAAGGCCGACGCCTCGGTCGACGTCGTGGCGTTCTTCATCCTGCGCACCCCGGGCGACGCCGTGAACGCGACGTCCGACGAGCTCGCGCTGATCCCGTTCCCGGTGGACGAGCTCTTCAGCGTGCACCTCTCGAGCTTCGACGCCGTGGTCCTGCAGGACTTCGACGCCGAGCCGTACGGCCTGACCAAGCACCTCCCGGCGCTGGCCCAGTACGTCGACAAGGGCGGCGGCCTCATCATGGTCGGCGGCCCCAACGCGTTCGTGCAGGGCAACTATGCGCGCACCCGGCTCGCCCGCGTGTTGCCGGTGGATCTCGACATCGGCCGGACCCAGCCGGTGGACCTCGGCGCCTTCGCGCCGCGCGTCACCGCGGCGGGCCGCGCCGCGCCGGTGCTCGCGCCGCTGCTCGCGCTGATCGGCGACCAGATGCCGGAGATGCCGGGGACCAACGTGGTCGGCGACCCGCTGCCCGGGGCGACGGTGCTGATGGCGCACCCGACCCGCACGACCGCCTCGGGCGCGCCGATGCCGGTGCTCTCGCTCGGCGAGCACGAGAGCGGCCGGACGATCGCGCTGACCATCGACGGCAGCCATCGCCTGCTCTTCAGCGCCTTCGCCTCGAGCTCCGCGGGCCGCGCGCACGGCGCGTTCTGGGACGCCTTGCTCGGCTGGCTGATGCGCGACCCGCGCTTCGAGCCGGCCTCGATCGAGCCGCGCGGCGGCTGCCTCGCGGGCGAGGAGACGTCGCTCGTGCTCCGCCCGCTCGCGGGCCAGCGGGGCGCGGCGAAGGTGACGATCGCGCGCCTCGGCAGCGGCGCCGTGGTGCGCACGCTGGAGGCCCGGATCGGCGAGGGCGGCGAGCCGGTCGAGCTCGCGGCCGGCCGCCTCGAGCCCGGCGGCTACGCGGCCACGGTGGAGATCGTCCCCGCGCGGGGCGCCGCCGGCGACGGCGGCGGCCAGAAGGGCGCGACCACGCGGCGCGATTTCGCGTGCGAGCGCGGCGGCGACGAGTGGGCCGACCCCCGGCCCGACGTCGCCCGCCTCGAGGCGATCGCCCGGGCGACGGGCGGCACGTCGGTGCTGCCGCCGGCCGCCGGCTCGCTGCCGCTGCCCGCGGCGACGCAGGTGGCGTCCGAGCGCCACGTCGCGCCGCTCCTGCCCCCGTGGACCTGGACGCTGGCGGCGGCGGTGGCGCTCGGCGCGCACTGGATCGTGCGCCGGCGCGGCGGTCTGGCCTGAGGCGCCCCGGGTCCTCCGGGGCGGCGATTCACCTTTTCAGGGAGAGGGAGAGATCGCGTGGCCTGCGGCCCTCGCGGCCCCGGCCGCCGCGCTTCAAGGGAGCCACGGCTTCTCCAGCGGATCCGCCGTGTCGCCGATCCAGACCCGGAGCACCCCGAAGTGATCCGCATCCCCGCTGAGGAGCGCGTGGTTCACGATGAGCAGCGTCTTCGCCGCGTCGTTGAAGGCGACGTTGGCGGGCGAGTCGAGGGGGATCTCGTCCCCCGGCGAGCTCTCGATGCGCTCCCGTTCATGGCCGCGCGCGTCGAGCACCGAGATCGCGTTCGCCGCCGCGAGCGTGACATAGAGCTTCCCTGATCGGCCGAACGCGAAGCCGTCGGGCGCCTCGCCGGCGGCATACTCGTGCACGAGCTCCAGGTCGGCCTCCTCGGGCGACTCGACGAGGGGGATCCGGTAGATGTACCCGACGCTCGGATCGGCGGCGGAGAACGTCACCGAGACGTAAACGTGCTCCCGCCGCGGGTCGAGCCGGATCCCGTTCGCGCCGAACGGGCTCGGCCCGCCTCCGGCGAGCGCGGGGCTCTGGAACCAGATCTCCGGCGCGCCGCCCCCGGGCGGATAACGGAAGATCGTCGCCTGGAACGAGTCGGTCACATAGGCATAGCCGTCCTCGTCGAAGACGATGTCGTTCGGGATGGGCGGAAGCTCGATGGGCGCCGGCGCGCACGCCTCTCCCGGCGCGGCCGTCGCGCATGTCGGCAGGTCCGGCAGCGGCGCTCCATAGTGCCCCTGGACGTACCTGCGACCGACCTTGGTGAAGCGCAGCAGCCCGAGCTGCGTGCTGAGCGCGTAGACCCGGCCGTGGCCGTCGACGGCGACGCAGCTCAGCGCGTGTTCCTGGTCGAGCGCCTCGCCCGCCACCACGATCGTGCTCGTCAGGTCCTTGTTATCCCTGTCGTAAACGAAGATCTTCGACGGGCCGCGGCCCGCCGTGCCGAACGTGGCCGGGCCGGACACGTAGACCCGATTGCCATGGACCGCGATGCCCTCGGGGAACCCGGGATCGGCCGGTGTCCTCGCAAACGTCTTGATCTCACCATACCACCACCCGTGCGCCCGGGCCGGACCTGCGATGAGCATCGACACGGCCGAGAGGAGCGCCAGGGCACCGGAGACAAGCAATTTCCCGCTGAAGCAAGATGAACTCGACAGCTTGTGATGCGGCATGGATCCCTCCTGTGTCCGTGGTTCACGGACCGGGGTTTTCTCGAATGGCCGACACGGCCGGGACGAGGCTCGAACCTCCCCGTTTTGTCAGCCCACAGAAGCTTCCACGATGGAGCCAGTATACGCAGATCGGCCACTTGGCTGTCGAGTCAAATCCGCTTGAAACATCAATTGTTAGCGGCATGCCACTGCGGCGCGCCGCTCGCCGTGGGCATAAACAACCACCTTTACCTCTCGTTCATGACCAGGTGTCCATGACCATGTGTTCATGGCCTGTGAATGCGTCCACGCATTTATGTCCACCCACCCATGATCGGGCGTGTGTCGCCCTCATATCGGCTGCTGTTGCCTCGCGGGGCGCGCGCGCGGCGCGGGACGCCGCGGCGCCTCCGCCCTGCGCGCTCGGCTCGATTCGACGCCGGCGCGCGCTCGTGAGCTCGCCGCCCGCCGCCCGCCGCCCGCGATTACGCGCGCGCGCCGGGCAGCGCGTGCAGCGGGCGCGACGACCCGAGCCTGGACGCGAGCCTCGCCAGCTTGTCGGGATTGCGCACGATCCAGATCGCGTCGATCCCCGCGGGGGAGAGGTCGAGTCCCATCGCGGTCACGATCCGCTCCTCCTCGTAGATCAGGAGGGCAGGCCCGCCGTTGAGCGATGTGATCCGGGCGCTCGTGAGCGCGCGCGCGCCCACGGCCTTCTGCCAGAGGCCGACGAAGTACCGGGCGATCCGGTCGTTGCCGCGCAGCACCCGCCGCGCCGAGCTGGCCTTGCCGCCGGAGTCGGGCGTCGCGCTCGCGCCCTCGGCGAGCAACGCGGCGAGGGCGGCGGCGTCGCCGCGCGCCGCCGCCTCGAGGAACGCCCCGAACAGGCGCGTCCGCTCGGCCTCCGTCGCGCGGAACCGCGGCTGCCGCGCGGCCACGTGCTCGCGGGCCCGGTGCACGAGCTGCCTGCAGGCGGCGGGCGAGCGGCCGAGCGCCGCGGCGATCGCGTCGAACTCCCAGTCGAACACGTCGCGCAGGATCAGCGCCGCCCGCTCGAGCGGCGACAGGCTCTCGAGCACCACGAGGAACGCCATGGAGATCGACTCGACCCGGTCCATGCGCGCCGCCGGGCTCTCCGCGACGCCGCGCGCGTCGAGGGGCTCCGCGGCGTCGCCGTCGCCACCAAGCAGCTCGCCGGTCGGCACGGGCTCGGGCAGCCACGGCCCCACGTACGTCTCGCGCCGCGCGCGCGCCGACTTCAGCACGTCGAGGCAGAGGCGCGTCACGATCGTGGCGAGGTACGCCCCCGGCGCCTCCGGGGCCTCCCGGGCGGCCTGCGCGCGCAGGTACGCCTCCTGGACCACGTCCTCGGCCTCGGCCGCGCTGCCGAGCATGCGGTAGGCGAGGCCGAACAGCGAGCGCCGGTGCGCCGTGAAGCTCGCGGCGCTCACCCCCGCCGCGGCGCTCATGTCGCCGCACCGGACGGGAGCCGTCGGTAGTCCGCCGCGCCCGCCGCGTCCGCCGCGCCCTGCCGCCGCGGCTCCTTCCCGGGCCCGCTCGACGTGCCCGAGAGGAGCCGCTCCACGCGGAGCGACGCGACCGTGAAGCGGCAGACGAGCTCCTTCGCCCACGCGCCCGGCCGCCCGGTGAGCACGCGCTCGAGCGGCCTGTCGCGGGGGTCGACCCGCTGGATCAGCCCGCGCCGCCGGCCGAGGCTGATGCACTGGAAGAGGAACACGAAGCGGAACGGCGGCGGCTGCGGGTCGCCCGCGAGCGCGGCGACGATGCCTTCCGCCGCGTACGTCGCCTGCGGCAGCGCCGTGGCGCAGCCCATGCGCAGCGGCGCGCCCTCGCCGTCGAGCGCGGCCGCGGCGTCGCCGACGCCCCAGATCTCCGGGTGCGCGGGCGCGCGCAGCCACCGGTCGACCACGAGCCGCCCGCCGGCGACGGTGGCGAGCCCGGAGCTCGCGGCGAGCGCCGCCGGCCGGAAGCCCGCGGCGAGGACGACGATGTCCGCGGCGACGCGCTCGGCCGCGTCGCGCTCGAACGCGCCGTCTCCCGCTTCCCCGCGGGCGACGAGCAGGCCGCCCGCGTCCACCCGGACCGCGCGCACGCCCGTGCGGACGGCGACGCCGAGCTCGCCGAGCGCCCGGCCGAGGTAGGCGCGCCCGCGCTCCGACAGGCCCTCGCCGACGCCCCCGCGCGCCGCGAGCGCGACCCGGAGCGCGGGGAACGCCTCGGCGATCTCCGCCGCGGCCTCGATCGCCGTGAGCCCGCCGCCGACCACGACCACGCGGTCGCCGTCCCGCGCCGCGCGCAGGCGCGCGTGCAGGGCGCGCGAGCTCGCGGCGTCCGCCAGCGTGAAGGCGTGCTCGCGGCCGCCGGGCACGACCTCCGGGTCGGCCGCGCTGCCGGGCGCGTACACGAGGGCGTCGTAGCCGAGCCGCCGCGTCACCGCCGCCTCAGCCGCGCCGCCGTCCGCCGCCGCGATCCCCGCCGCGGCGACGCCCTCCGCCGCGGCGCCTCCCCCGTCTGCGAGCTCGACCTCGACGGCCCGCGCCGCCGCGTCGATCGTGCGGACCCGGCCGATCACGAGCTCGACCTGCGCCCCGAGGAGCCGGAACAGCTCGAGCCGGCGCTGCCGCCTGCCGGCCGCGAGCTCGTGCAGCCGGATCCGCTCGACGAACTGCGGCGACGGGTTCACCAGCGCGACCGCGACGGGCACCCGCCGGCGCGCTGCCTTGCCGACGATCCGCAGCGCCGCCAGCACGCCCGCGTACCCGCCGCCGATCACCACCACCCGGGCGCGCCCGCGCGCCTCCTGCTTGCTTCCTGCCCTCTCGTCCATGGATGCCTCCCGCCCCGCGCTGCAGGGCTCGGCGACAGGACGAGGGCGTGATCCCCGTTGTGACATGCCCGGACGATCTCCCTGCCGCGCCCGCGGCATGGGCCCCTACGGCCGCGCCGGCCAGCGCACCCGCGCCGGCAGGAGCTGCGGGTCGGTGGTCCCGTCGCCGAGCTGGCCGTTCGTGTTGTCGCCCCAGCAGTACATCTCGCCCTTGGTCGTGAGCGCGCAGCTGTGATCGTCGCCGAGGGCCAGCTCCTTGACGCCGGTCAGCGCGATCGGCTGCGGGGTGAGCCCGAGATCCTGGGTCCCGTTGCCGAGCTGCCCCTTCGTGTTGTCGCCCCAGGTGAGCGCGGCGCCGCCGGCCAGCACCGCGCCGGAGTGCCTCGCGCCGAGCGCCAGCTGGGTCACGTCCACGAGCTCGGGGATCCGCCTCGGCATCGGCTCGGAGCTCACGATGCCCGTCCCGAGCCGGTAGTGGTCCCCCTTGCCCCAGCAGGACGCCACCCCGGTCCGGGGGGCGGCGCACGTGTGCAGGGAGCCCGCGGCCGCCGTCGCCACGTCGGTGAGGCCCATGAGGGGCGTCGGCGTGCTCTGCGGCACGAAGGAGCTGATCCCGAGCTGGCCGTTCGTGTTGTCGCCCCAGCAGCTCATCCGGCGCTCGCCCATCTGCTCCCGCAGGGCCGCGCAGGTGTGCGCCACGCCGGCGGTCACCATCTCCACGCCGTCCGCCATGACGAGCGGCACGACCTGGTCGTCGTGGCCGCCGTACCCGAGCTGGCCGGAGCCGCCTTCACCCCAGCAGTAGAGGTCGTGCGTGCGCGTCACCGCGCAGGTGTGGGCGGCGCCGACGGCGACCCACCGCACGCCCGTGAGCTCCTCGGCGCGGACGGGGGAGAGGGAGCTCATGGCGCTCCCGTCGCCGAGCTGCCCGCTGTTGCCGGCGCCCCAGCACGCCACGCCGCCGTCCGCCATCACCGCGCAGGTGTGCGTGCGCGCCGACGAGAGGCCCGCCGCGACGCGCGCCGCCGGGCCGTCGAGGCCGACGACCTGCCGCGGGATCGGGCGATCCTGCTGGAGCGAGCCGTCGCCGAGGTTGCCCCAGGTGTTCCTGCCCCAGCACCAGACCGTCTTGTCCGAGAGCACCGCGCACGTGTAGTCGGCGCCGGCCGAGATCTGCTCGGGCACGACGCACGCGCCCTGGACGCACTGCCCGCTGCAGGGCTGGCCGCACGCGCCGCAGTGGGCGACGCTCGTCCGGAGGTCCTCCTCGCAGCCGTTCGACGGATCCTGGTCGCAGTCGCCGCGGCGCTCGTCGCACGCCGGCGGCTGGCACGCGCCGTCGACGCAGCTCGGCGTCCCGCCGCTCCGGGAGCAGACGTTGTCGCAGGCGCCGCAGTGCCGCGTATCCGTGCTCGTGTCGACGCAGTCGCCGCCGCACGACGCGCCGCCGTCCGGGCACCCGCCGCCGGCCCCGCCGGCCCCGCCGCTGCCGCCGCCGCCGCTGCCGCCGCCGCCGCCGCTGCTCGAGCTCGTCGACGTGTCCGGCGGGCGCGCGGTGAACTCCTCGCCGCACGCGCCGAGGGCGACGGCGCCGGCGAGGGCGAGCAGCGCGCTGGAGGCCGCGAGGGGCGGCGAGGCGAACGGGAGCCGGCTGGCCCGAGGTCGATGCGTGAAAGCCATGGACGGCGTTTTCCCCTTGCGTTGTGGCGCGCTCGCGCCGTGCGGGCGCGACGGCTCGGGCAGCATGCTAGACGAGCACCCGCGCGGAGAGGCGGCCGGCCGGTCCGGCGATCGTGCGTTCAACGGCCGCTCTCCGAGGGGTGCCAGCGCCGCAGGAGCCGCCGGCCGGCGAGGTCGACGGCGCCGAACAGCGCGAGGCCGAGGCCGGACGCGAGCAGCACCGCGGCGAACAGCAGGTCGGTGCGCAGCTGGCGGTAGGCGGAGAGGACCAGGATGCCGAGGCCGGCGGCGCCCTCGGAGAAGCCGGCGACGAACTCCCCCACGATGGCGCCGATGACGGCGAGGCCCGCCGCGATCCGCAGCCCGGTCACGATGTGGGGCAGCGCCGAGGGCAGCTCGAGCTTGCCGAGCGTGGCGAGCCGGCGGGCGCCGTAGAGCCGGAAGAGGTCGCGCAGCGCGGGCTCGACGGAGCGCAGGCCGGCGAGGGTGTTCGCGATGACGGGGAAGACCGAGACGATGAACGCCGAGACCGCGACCGCGCGCAGGCCGGGGCCGCACCAGAGCACGAGCAGCGGCGCGATGGCGACGATCGGTACGGTCTGCAGGAAGACGGTGTACGGGTAGAGCGCCCTCTCGAGCGGGCGCGACGAGGCGAGCACGACGGCGGCGAGCACGCCGGCCGCGGCGCTGAGGCAGAACCCGGCGAGCGCCGCCTTCGCGGTGGTGACGGCGCCGGCGAGCAGGGCGGCGGCGTCGTTGACGCCCGCGCGGGCCACCTCGGACGGGGGCGGCAGGAGGTAGGCCGGGATGTCGAGCGCGCGCGCGATCGCCTCCCAGAGCGCGAGCAGCAACACGAGCGCGACGAGCGGCGGCGCGACGGCCTGGAGCGGGGTGGGTCGCACGGCTGCGGATCCCCTTAGCGCGAGGCTGCCGCGCCAGGAAGGGGGAGCCGTGAGGAGCGCGGGGCGAAGGGGCAGCGGGCGAAGGCGTGGCGCGTCGGCCGCCGAGCGCGCGAAGGCGGCGAGGTGGGGTGACGAGGCCGGGCCGTCGCCGGCGCGGCCGGCGCCTCGCCTGCATGGGATCCCGGGGGGATACTTGCAGGACCATCTGGCGTTTCGCGAACGGTTCATGGCAACTTCCGTCCCGTGCCTTCCGGTGGCGGTATTGCGTCCATCGGGCTGGTCGTCCTCGGGGGGGCTTCGGTCGCCGCGGCGCCGGACCCGATCCCTGTGCGGATCGACCTCGACGCTCCGGCGGAATGCGCCACGGCCGACCAGCTCTACGCCGCCATCCGCGCCCGGAACGACCGCGTGCGGCTGACGACCGGCGACGAGCCGAGCATGATCGTCCGGGTGCGGCTCACGCGCACCCGGCGGAAGGTCCACGGCGAGCTGCGCGTGGTCCACGAGCGCGGGGCGACCGACACGCGCACCGTCGAGGGCGCCTCCTGCGGCATCGTCCTCCAGGCGCTCTCGCTCACCGCGGCGCTCTCGCTCGATCAGGTTGCCGAGGAAGCCGCCCCCGCGCCGGCGCCGCCGCCCGCGCCGCCGCCCGCGCCACCCGCGCCGCCGCCCGCGCCGCCGGCGCCGCCGCGGGATCAGGCGCCTGCGGCCGGCGCGCCCGAGGCGCCGCCGTTCCGGCTCGAGATCGGGGCCCAGGCCCTCGTCGCGCACGTCGTCTCGCCCTACGTGAGCCTCGGCGGCGCGATCGTCGCCCGGATGACACAGCGCTCGGGCACCACGCTGAGCCCCTCCTTCGGGATCGCGCTGGTCCATGCGCGGAACGACCTGGTGCCGGGCGCGGGCCGCGCGTCCGTTCAGTGGACTGCCGCGGCGCTCACCGGCTGCCCGCTGCGCTGGCACGTCGCCGGACCGGTCGAGGCGCAGCCGTGCGTGTTCGCCGCGGGCGGATGGCTCACCGCCAGCGGGCGAGGGATCACGGACCCGGAGTCCGCCTCGCGTTCCTGGTGGAGCGCCGGCGCCGTCGCGCGCGCCGGGTGGGCGCTCGCCGCAGACACGTCGATCGAGCTCGAAGCGGGCGTCAGCGTGCCGCTCGTCCGCCGGCGCTTCATCATCACATCTCCAGAAGAAACCGTCGGTGAGACGCCGTCCGTCTCGCCGCTCGTCGGCCTCGGGCTCGTCTACGGATTTTAGTTGAAGTCCATGATCGCTCCGGGGTGGATCGGGAATTATTGGACCATGCAACGACGCTTCACCCCGTGCCGCTGGCGAGCCGTCCACCCGGCGCCGCGGCGCCTGCTCCGTCCCGCCCGGGGCGGGACGATGTCCGATTGCCATGGTTCTCTGGTACTGTCATGCGCCCGCTCGTGGTGAGCGGAGGCGTGGGCATCGAGATCGTGGCGCCCGTTGCGTTGCCTGACATGGGACTGGTCGACACCGAGACGCCGGCCGCGAAAGCGAAACAGCGGGACGCGCGCCTCCGGCGGCTCGTCGACGCGTACCTCGACTTTGTCGGGCGGGTGCTCCGCAACGCGGGGACGCCGGCCGCCGAGATCGACGATGCGGTCCAGCGCACCTTCATCGCCGCCGCGAGGCGGCTCGACGACGTGCGGCCGGGCGCCGAGAAGAGCTTCCTGCTCCAGATCGCGCTCCACGTGGCCGCCCACGCGCGGCGGAGCGCCGCCCGCCGGCGCGAGGTGCCGGCGGCCGAGCCGCCGGAGGTCGTGGACTCTGCGACGCCCGAGCAGCTCACGTCGCAGAAGCGCGCCAGGCAGATGCTTGATCAGGTCCTCGACGAGATGGAGCTCGATCTGCGGACCGTGTTCGTACTGTACGAGTTCGAAGAGATGAGCATGGTGGAGATAGCCTCCGTGCTCGGGATCCCGCAAGGCACCGTTGCCTCCCGGCTGCGGCGGGCCAGGGCCGACTTTCGCGAGCGTGTGCGCGCGCTGGAGCGCGCGCCGGCGAGCGAGGTGGAGCGATGATGGAACCGCGACGATTGCTTGAAGAGAGCGACAGCGAGTTCGAACGTGCGCTGCTGAACGCAGGCACGTCCTACTCGGTCTCGCCGGAGACGCGCGCCAAGACGCTGGCCGCGCTGGGGCTCGCCGGAGCGGCGGCCATCTCGGCCAGCGCCGCGGGCGCCGCGGGCGCCTCGGCCAGCGCCGCGGGCGCCTCGGCCAGCGCCGCGGGCGCCTCGGCCGTCGCCGCGGCGCCGACGGCCGGCGCGTCCACGTCGCTCGTTGCGAAGGTCGGCTGGACGAAGCTCCTCGCCGCAATCTCGGTGGTTGGCGCGGTCGCCAGCGTCCCGGCCGGCTACTTCGCCTGGCGCGCGTACACCGCGCCGCCGCCCGCCGCCCTGGACCGGTTCTCCGACGCGCTGGCGGGCCCGGTCGCGCGGGCGGCGCTGCCTCCGGCGCCGGAGGCGCGCGCCGAGGTGCAACCCGCCGAGGCCGAGGCCGAGGCCGAGGCCGCGGCGCCGGCGGACGGCAGCGGGAACGCGGCCCCGAGGTCGGCCGCGAGGCCGGCCGGATCGAGCGCGGCGCTCCAGGCGGAGCTGGTCGCGCTTGACGCGGCGCGTAGGGCGCTCGCGGGGGGGCGACGCCCAGGGCGCGCTGTCTCGCCTGGACGCCTACGCGCGGGCACACCCGCGCGGCCGGCTGGCGCTGGAGGCCGAGGTCCTGCGGATCGACGCGCTCGCGAAGAGCGGCCGGCTCGACGCAGCCAGGCAGCGCGCTACGGCATTCCTACGGCGGCATCCGAACAGTGTGCTTGCCACCCGGGTTCGACGTTATGTAAACGATTAAGCTTCGGTTCATGCACCGCCCCACCCTCCACCGCTTGCTCGACGGAGCTCGTCGCACCGGCTGTTTGTGCGCCGCTCTCCTGTTGCCTGCGTGTGGAACCACGGTGGATTCCCTGGGCTACGACAGCCCTGGCTACGACGAGCTCCAGCCCATCGCCGGCCCTCAGCAGTACCCCAACGAGCTCCAGGACGTGCTCCACAAGACCGACGACGAGATCGCGGCCAAGATCCAGGAGCGCTTCCAGCAGCTCTTCTACGGCGACCCGGTCAACGAGGCCATCTACTACGAGAAGGGCGAGGACCAGGCGCGCATCGTGGACACCTTCCACGGGGACGTGCGCAGCGAGGGCATCGGCCTCGGGATGATCATCGCGGTCCAGCTCGACAAGCGCGAGGAGCACGACCGGCTCTGGAGGTACGCCCAGGCCAGCCTCGAGCGCACCTCCGGGCCTGGCCGGGGCTATTTCGAGTCGTCGTGCGACACCCCGGTGGGGCCTCTGCCGTGCTTCGATCCCTTCGGCCAGCAGCAGCTCGCGATGGCGTTGATCTTCGCCCACAACCGCTGGGGGAGCGACACCGGGGACATCGACTACGAGGCGGACGCCCTCGAGCTGCTCGAGGTGATGCGGTACAAGGAAGCGCAGAACGGGGGCGTGGTCGAGGGGGTGACGAACGTCTTCGACGCCGAGACGAAGCTCGCCTTCGACTTCCCGCACACCGCTGCGGCGGGGATCACCCGGCCTTCGATCGAGATGCCCGCGTACTACGAGCTCTGGGCTCAGGCCACGGGGGACACCTTCTGGTCCGAGGCCGCGGCCAGCGCGCGCGCGCACTGGCAGCGCGCCGCGCACCCGGTCACCGGCCTCATGCCGGAGCGCGCCACCTTCGAGGGAGAGCCGGTGTTCGGCTCGCACACGTTCGACGCCGAGGCCTACCGCACGTCGCTGAACATGGCGCTCGATCACATCTGGTTCGGGGTCGATCCGTGGCAGGTGGAGGAGGCCAACCGGCTGCTCTCGTTCTTCTCGGCGAAGGGGATCGACACCTACGGCCCGTCGTACCTGCTCGAGGGCGGGAACCTCGAATTCGGTCGCGACAGGGCGCTCATCGTCATGAACGGCGTCACCGGCCTCATGGCGACGAACGCGGATCGCGCGCAGTACATCGAGGCTGCCTGGGCGGAGACGCTGGAGGTCGGCCAGCCTCGTTATTACTCGGGGATCCTCAATCTCCTCTCGCTCCTGGTCCTGAGCGGGCAGTTCCGCGTGTACTGAGCGCTCCGCTCTGTGCGCCTGCGCGGCGCGCCGGCCGGCTGCTGGCGCTGCCGTCGGGTCACCGCCCTGGCTCGCGCGCCCCGCGCCGCGCGCTGGCGGGGCCGGGGTCCTCCGCGGCGCCGCCGCCGGGCTGCTTGCGGAGCCATTCCCTGGCCTTCGCCATGTCGTCGAAATAGGCGTTGACCACCTCGACGCTGCGCCCCTCGTACAGCGTGTACCGCGCCAGGATGCTGTGGACCGAGAGCTGCGCCAGGGCGCTCCTCGGCAGGAGCAGGGCCGAGCGACGGAGGCCCGCCTGCGCCGAGCGGGGCATCCAGCTCGACTCGACCCACTCCTGGTCCGATTCGGAGATGACCTTCATCCGGCGCCCGTCGCCGAGGAGCCGGCTGGCTCTCTTCAGCACGACCAGGTCCAGCACCTTGTCCAGCGCGGTCCTGTACTCGTTGCCGTCGGCATAAGCGTCCTTCCACGCGGTGCACACACACCGGAGCTCCTCGTCCCAATCGATCCGAAGAAAACGTGTCTCCCAATACAGCATGCTCGCTCGCCTGAACGCCGGGGGGACTGTCGCCGGTCCAGGATCAGGGCAGCAGAAATGCGGCGAGCAAGCAACTGGAGATGAGGCGGAGGTGCCCATGGGGAAAGCAGGTCTCGCTCAACTTGGGAAAAGGTGGAGGGGTGAAGGTGGGGTCGCGTGGTGGGGTTCGCGCGCGCGCGTGTGCCAGTCACGTGTCCGCCGGAACATGGGCTCACTCGAAGCGGAGGTGGAGGACCGACGGCGACTCTCCACCTCGCGGCAGGCGGTGCTCCCGGCTCACCTCGCGCGGCGGGCGCGGGGGCGCCGCCGCGGCGTCGTCGGCGCCGATCGCGCGGAGCCGCGGGTAACGCGCCACCGAGCCGTCCGGGGTGGGGATCTCGAGGCACACGCGCTGCCCCGGCGGCGTCCGCAGCGGGGGGGACGGCTCGCAGTCGACGATGAGCTCGGTCCCCCGCGGGAGGCGCGCGGAGGTCTTCGTGAAGAACGCGTCGACGAGCGCGTGGGGCTGCCGCTCCAGCGCGCCCTCGGCGATGACGAGCGTGGGGACGTCGCCCGCGCCGCGGAGGCAGTCCATCCAGCCGGTGCAGGCGAGGGAGCAGCGCCGCGCGATGGCGTGGCGGTCCGACGGCTGGCTGGGGCGGTGCGCGCACTTGAAGTCGGCCACGGGCGGCGGATCGAGGTCGACCCAGCGGAGCGTCCCGTTGTCGACGCGCGAGAAGCGCGTGCAGAGCCCGGCGTTCAGCGCGACGGCGAGGCCGTGCGGGCTCCGCGCGAAAAAACGCCGCACGAGCCGATCGACGGCCATGGTGCGCACGGCCTCGGTCCGGAGCGCGCGCTCGTCGAAGCCCGCCGGATCGAGGTCAAGCGTGGCCGCCATCGCCTCGGCCCACGGATCCGAGAGGCCGAGCTCCGGAAACCGCGACCGCGCCGCGGCGCGCCCGACCAGCGAGAGCACGACGTCCCTGGGGACGGCCGCGGACGTCATCGCCCCTCCTCGCGCGCCGGGGCACGCGCCGGCGTCCGCGCGAGCGCGGGCGCGCCCGGGAGCCGGCGCCTCACGAGAGCACCCCGCCGCTGCCCCGGACGACCTCGGTGACGAGCGCACGTTCCAGGCGGAGCACCGCGGACTTCTCCGGGAGCTCCGCCGCGAACATGCCGGCGACGAGCGCGGCGAGCTGGTCGTAGTCGGGCGCTTGCGCCTTCCAGTTCGCGATCGGGTAGGCCTCGTAGAGCCCGCGGGTGAGCCGCGAGGGCGTCAGCACGGAGGCGCGCGCCACCGGGTGCCAGAGCTGCAGGTGCCAGAAGCCGCGCGCGACGAAGTACTCGAACTTCCGCCCTCCGAAGAGGCGCACCTCCCAGCCGGCCACCGAGAGCGCGAGGTCGCGCTCGCGAGGATCGTGCGGCGGCGGCGGCCAGCGCTCTTCATGGGCGCGCTCGTCGCGCGGCCGCGCGCGCTCGCGGCGCTCGAGATCCGGCCGCGGCGGGGGATCCACCGAGAAAGGGGGGCGCAGGCTCACGGCGCTCCCTCCCGCGTGGGCGCGTCGGTCCAGGGCAAAGCGACGGCCGCGGCGCATCGGGACGGGCGGAGGGCAGGGGACATGGGTCGGCTCCTCTTCGGCTTTCTCCGGCGCGCACCAGGCGCCGTGTTGATATTGAAAGTGATGTTCAATTTCGATATGCGAAGCCGGAGCGCTTGTCAAGCGAGAAGCGCGACAGGAGCATCCGGATGGCGTAGGTTCCGCGGGCGGGCCCACCGTGGCGGGCCTGCCGTATCGAGGCGGACGCGGAGCGCCGCGCCTCCTCGGGCTCTCGTGGACAGGAGGCATCCGGCGCCATGACATCGCGAGGGTCGTTGTCCGAGTACGTCGCCACCTCGGAGCAGTCGCCCGGACGGCCCATCGTGCCGACGCTCCACGTCGATCACGCGCCGGATCGGGATCTCGTGTGGTGTGCGTCGCTCGAGCTCGCGTGGAGACAGCTGTGTGCGTTCATCGGCGGTCCGCTGATCCTGCGCGAGCCCGCTCAGGAAGACGGCGCGGCAGCGCTCGTGCGCGCCCTCAACGAGAGCCCCGTTGCGCCGGAAGAGGTGGATCCCGCCTCGTGTGTCGCCGTCGGAGGGCTCCGCACCGCGGAATGGCTACGCCAGGTGGAGTCCCTGCTCGAGCAGAGGTTCGGCGGCGCGGGCGACGCCCGGCTGCTCTCCCGCGAGCCGGAGCCGGATCTCCTCGGCGCCTATGCGTACATGGCGAAGACGTGGAGGTTCCGCTGTCCATTTCAGCGCCTGCACGGCTGGATGCGCTTCCGCGGCGTCGACGTCGACAGCTTCAGCCTCGGGGACCCCTTCGCACCCGGGGACACGTACTCCCGGCTCGCCAGACAGGTGATCGTCCACCATCACCGGTTCATCCCGGACGAGGAGTACGGCCGGGAACCCGAAGCACACGAGCCCTCGGAGGAGTTCGTGGTGGAGCTCGTCACCGAGGATCCCGCGGATTGCCTCGTCGTCGCCCGCGCGACCCCACGGCGAACGCTCGCCGGCACGGTCGCGTGGGCGGTCTCTCACCTGCGCGAGGACGCCGCGGCCGATCCGCGCGCGTTCCTGACACGGGAGGAGAAGTTCGAGATCCCGTGCATCGACTTCGACCGTGTTCGCCGCTACGACGAGCTCCACGGCACGCGCATCGCGAACCCGGGGTTCGAGGCGCAGGCGCTCGGCGAGGTCCTCGAGCGCGTGCGCTTCCGGCTCGACGAGGGGGGCGCAACGCTCGTCTCGGAGGCGGAGTTTCGAGGGCTCTCTCTGCCGCCGCGCACGATCGTGTGCAACGGGCCCTTCCTCGTCATGGTGCTGCGGCGAGGCGCCCCGAGGCCCTTCCTCGCGATCTGGATCGAGACGCCTGACCTCCTCGTCAGGTGAATGGCGGTACGAACCGCGACGGGGGCTGGACCAGACCGTACGTGGTCTCGGAGGCACCGCTGCCCTCCCGCCGGACCCAGTGGGCGTCCACGAGCGCGACCGAGCCCTCGGGGCCGGGAGTCGCGCGTTGTGCGACGCTCGCCGGGACCGCCGGTCGGACGAACCCGAGCCCCGCGCCTGCCGGATCCGCGCCGACGTTCGAGGCGATGCCGGTCACCGGGTTCGCGCCGCCCGTCGACGCGTGGATCTGATCCACCACGCTGCTGCCCGTGGGCCCTGGGTCTCCAGAGCGGCACGCGACCACCGTGATGGGCGTGCCGGGCTGCAAGCCGGCCCGTTGCAGCCTGCCGGCCACGGCGGTGCCGTTCTCGACGCTCTTGCCGAAACGTACGCCGCCGCGGGTGCCGTGCGAGAGGATCTCGACCTCTTCGCCGGGCGCCAGGTTGTCGAGGCGTACCCCTCGGCCGGTGTTGGGGTTGTAGAGCTCGTTGGCGTAGACGACGCGCTCACCGGGGCGTGCGTTGGCGCGCGCCTCCCTCGCCCGCCGAAGCTCGGGATCCTCGTCCGCCTCGCTCCGGACGCCGACGATGATGATCAGCCCGAAGGGATCGATGAACACCGTCGGATTGGGGACGAACCCCACGTCCTGGAAGGAGCCGTCGCTCACCAGCGGATCGGGGGTCGTGTACTGGGCGAGCTCGGGCGCGTAGTAGCGATGGCGGTTGTAGACGAGCCCGGTCTCCGGGTCGAACCGCTGACCCGCGAACCGAAGCGCGGTCACCTCGCCGCGCTGCCACGACACGTTGCCCCATGTGGAGAGCTCGATTCCACCGTGGTCGGCGTCGCGCCCGACGAGGAACCACGGCGCGCCGGTGGCGTCTGTCGCGACGAGCCGCCACCGCCCCGGGCCGGCGCTCTCGAGCAGCGGGGTATGCTCGTCGCTCTCGAAGACGCGGCGCACGACGCTGCCGTCCGACGAGCGCTCCTCCACGAGCGCAGAGGCGTCCCAGCCGAACCAGGTGCTCCGGCCGTCGGAGCCGATGACCGCGATGCGACGGTCGAAAGGGTCGTAGAGGAAACGCTGCCGGTAGCCGTCTCCACGCGTCGCCTCGACGAGGCGATCGTCGTTATCGTACACGAAGGTCCAGCTCTGCGTCGCGTCGACGCGTCGCTGCAGGCGCCCGCGCGCGTCCCACACGTAACGACGCTCGCCCAGCCGAAGCACCCTGCCGCCAGGACCGAGCGCCGCTGCCGTCCCTCTGGGCAGCGGCGTCCCGTGCGGTGAGTACTGGAACGCCTCGGTGCGGCCGGCTTCCTGGACACGAAGCGGGCGCCCGAGGGCGTCGAGATCGTACGTGCGCCAGCCCAGCTCGCTGTCCTCGAGGGCGGCGAGCCCGCCGAGGGGACTCCAGTGGTAGGCGCGCCGCCGGGCGGCGCCTCCGAGCCCGTCGACGATCTGGACCTCCACAGGGCGCCCGAGCGCGTCGCGTCGCGTGGACACCCCGGCGCCATCTGCCTTCCGCCGGCGGCTCACCTCGCGCTGGCGCTCGTCGCGCTCGAAGAGGACCGCCTCCTCGACGGCGCCGCCCGCCTCGATGACGAGCTCCTTCGTGCCGCCGTAAGCGCCTCGCTGGATGGCGACGCTCCATCCCGTCGAGTAGGCGTGCACCTCGACCGGCTCCGCCGCAGGGCAGCGGTGTTCCACGGCGAACTCCCACCCTGAAGCCCGCTGCACCTCACGCACCACGTGCCCGAGGCCGTCGCGCTCGAGCTCGATCGTCACCTCCTGGTTCGAGGCGCGGACGACGAGCCCGCGGTCGTCCCGCTCGAAGCGATCGAGCCGTCCGTCGGAGCGCTCGACGGCGACGACACGCCCGGTCGCGTCGCGAACATAGCGGTGCCATTGCTCATCCGGCCACACCCTGACCGAACATCGTCCGGCGCCGTCGTACTCGTAGCGATGCTCGTGTCCCGCGAACGTTCGTTCCCGTACGAGCTGACCCGCGGCGTTGTAGTCGAATGTACAACGCTCGCCAGCAGGGTTCTCCACCCATCGCAGGCGCAGCAGGGCATCGTACCCCCAGCGCACCACGGAGCCATCGGGGCGCCTGCACTCGAGCAGCGCCGGGCCGACGAAGCGATACGTCGTGAGCGCGCCGCCCGGCAGCTCCTCCGCGGCGACGTGCCCGAACGCGTCGTGGGCGCGCGCCATGTGCTGGCCACACGGGCCGTCCACCTCGGTCAGGCGGCCGTAGCCGTCATAAGCGAGCGTGTAGCGGTACTCGGATGGGCCCTCCACGGCGACGATCTGGCCGAGGAGGTCGTGCGTGTATTTCCACGTCGCGCCGAGGGCGTTCACGAACTCGTGCAGGTTGCCGTGCGCGTCGTAGCGCATGGTCTCGGTGCCGCTCGGTCCGGTCTTCCCGGTGGCGAGTCCCCGCTCGTCGTACACGCAGGTCGCGACCATGCCGCGCGGGTCCTTGCGCTCGACGAGGAGCCCCCGCGCGTCATGCTTCATCTCCCAGCGGTGAGATCCGGGGGCGACGACGGCGACCACGTTCCCGCGGTCGTCGCGCTGGAGCGTCGTGCGGCTCCCGCGCTCGTCGACGGCGGCGGTGACTCGGCCCGAGGCGTCGTAGCTGAAGCGCGCGACATTGCCGATCGGGTCGCGTATCGCCACGAGCCTGCCCATGGGGTCGTAGGTGAACCAGCGTGTCCGGCCGAGCGGATCGGTGCAGCGGGTGACGAGGCCGAGCTCGTTGCCAGCGTAGCGGTACGTGCCGCCCTCCGCGTCGATCACCGTGGTCTGGAGCGGCTCCGGGCCGTACCGGAGCCGCGTGTGGTAGATCCCGCGCGCGCCCGGCGGAGACAGCCGCGTGCCTCCGCCGATCTCGGCGAGGATGTCGCGCCCGGGCAGCTCGCCCCAGGTCTCGACGCAGCGCCGCCGGCCATCGGGGCCATCCTCGTAACGAAAGTGAAAGACGAGCCCTCCGGGCAGCCGCTCCTCCACCAGGAAATGGTCCTCATCATAACGGTACTCGGTGACGCCGCCCCCCCTGTCGGTCACGCGCACGAGATCGCCACGCGGGTCCACCTCGTACGTGACGGCTCGGAGGCGGTGCGTCTTGCCCTCGCCGTCCACGAGGACGAGGAACCAGCGCTCTCCACCGGGGAAGCGCTCGCGCTCTGCGCGGCGACCCACGCTGTCGACGACGGCGCACACCTCGCCCCTGTCCCATTCGATCTCGACCAGGTTCCCGCAGCGGTCGCGGATCGCGACGAGGCGGTAGGTGCCGGAGTCGTCTCTCCGGAGAATGCGCTCGTCTTCGTCGTCGAGGGCGAGGACCAGATCGCCGCCGCGACGCGACAGCCGGCGCTCGAAGGGAGCGCGCGCCATCTCGCCGTCGCTGAGCCGAGGAAACAGCACCATGGCTCCCTCGCTGTCGATGACCTCGATGCCAGCGGGCGTGAGGCTTGCGCGCCAGGAATAGGCGTGAGACCAGCCCCATCCCAGGCCGCAGTTACGTCGCACGGCCGAGGTGCGGTACTGCCGGACCCATTGCACGGCCGACGGCCCGAGGAGCTGGAAGTCGACGGCCGGCACCGTGTACATCGCGCCGGTCACGATATCGATCGGGTGGCCAGCCTTCGCCTGCCCCTCGGCGCCGGGGGGCGCCGGCGGGTTCGGCGGGCCGGCTCCTTGATTGCTCCCGCCGCCGCCCCCTCCCGCATTGCTGGGTGATCCTGCCCTCGCGCCCCCTGGCCCGGCGCCGCCCGCGCCGCCCGCCCCGCCCCCTCCACCCCCGCCGCCCGCCCCGCTCGCGCTGGCGCCGGCGCCCACGGTGATGCTCTTGTTCATCTGCCCCATGCTGCCGGTGATGCCGGCCATGCCGAGCTCGATGAAGACGTTGGGCGCCCCGAGCCACGGGAAGCACGGCCCGGCCGTGTTGAGGCTGACGACCTCCTTCAGCGTGCCCGGCTCGTTGCCATGACAGGCCTTCATGCAGCCGCCCACCGTGAGGATCTTCGCCCCCTCGATCTTGGTGCGCATACACGGGTCGGTGATCCCCTCGGCGACCGTGCCCATCGTGGGATAGGGAATCGGCAGCGGGCTCGGTGCCGCTGGCGTCAGGCACACGCTGACCGCCATGCCGGTCATCTGGTGGCCGGACTTCTCGGTGATGGTGTCCATGCCCAGCGCGGTGACCTTGGCCATGTGTGCGTCCTCGCCGCCTGCAATCGTACAGGAGCCGTCCATGTGATTCAATCGGAACCACTGTGCTCCTCGCGGGCACATCGCGCGCGGGGGAGGTGTTATGTCCCCATCGCCAGGCGTGCGGCGATGTCGAGAAAAGGCGGCCATGAAATCGGACGAATGCAGTCCGCATTGGCGGGCGGTGTTCGACAGAAATCGCTGCGCGCCGGCACGCCGCCCGATGCGCTCAGCGTCGCTCGCCGCGCTCCGCCTCGCGCCCCGGGGCGCTCGCGCCCTCCCTGGGCCGCCGGCCGAACGAGATCTTGCTCTCGGTCCCCGCGAGCATGCGCCGGATGTTCGGGACGTGCTTCAGCCAGACGAACGCGGTGAGCAGGAGCGCGAGGCAGAGGAGCGGCGCCTGCCGCTCGCCGAACAGCCAGAGGAAGAGCGGCAGTCCAAGCGCGCCGGCGAGCGAGCCCGCGGACACCATGCGGGTCGCCAGGACGACGACTACGAAGAGGGCCAGCGCGGCCAGCGTTGACGGAGGCGCCAGCACGAGCAGCACGCCCGCGGACGTCGCGACGCCCTTGCCGCCCCGCATCGCCAGGAACACCGTGTAGTCGTGGCCCAGCACCGCGGCGAGGCCGCCCGCCGCGGCGAGCCACCCGCCGGGCGCGACGCCGAGCCACGCCGCGAGGGGCCCGGCCACGAGCGCGCCCTTCGCCATGTCCACCGCCATCACCGAGAGGCCAGCCCTCCAGCCGAAGGCGCGCAGGACGTTCGTCGCGCCGATGTTCCCGGAGCCGATCGTCCGGATATCGATCCCTTTGACGAACCGCGCAAAGAGGTAGCCTGTCGGGATCGCTCCGAGGAGGTAGGCGAGGACCAGGTAGATTGCCGTCGTCCGCGCCTCCGCGCCTGCGCACGGTGGATGTAGCACGAGGCGCGCGCCCGGCCCGAGCGCTTCACCCCGCTGTGACCATGCGGACCATGGTACTTTGCAACCATGGCCAACCCTTCGCCCGCTTCGGCCCGGAACGGCCGCGCCCCCAAGATCGCGCTCGTGCTCGCCGGCGGCGCGGCGCGCGGCGCCTACGAGGTCGGCGTCGTGCAGCACATCCTCGAGGAGGTCTCCCGCGACCTCGGCCGCGACGTCCCGTTCGACATCCTGTGCGGCACCTCGGTCGGGGCCATCAACGTCTGCGGGCTCGCCGCGTTCGCGGACGAGTCGCGGATCCGCGCCCGCCGGCTCGCCGCGGTGTGGACGCGCCTGCGCATCGACGACCTCGTGCGGCTCGACGTGCGCGGCGTGCTCGCCGTCGGCCAGGACCTCCTGCGCGGCGCCGCGAGCCAGCCGTCGAGCGGCGGGCACACCGCGCTGCTCGACACGGCGGGCCTCGAGCGGCAGATCGCGGAGGCCGTGCCGTTCGACCGCATCGACGGCCACCTCGCCCGCGGGCTCCTGTCGGCGGTGACGGTGTCGACCACCCTCGTGAAGAGCGGCCGCACGGTCGTCTTCGTCCACCGCGGCGAGCCCGGCCTGCCGCCCTGGAGCCACGACCCGACGATCACCCCGCGCGCCACCGCGCTGCGCGCCCAGCACGCGCTCGCCTCGTCCGCCGTGCCGATCCTGTTCCGCCCGGTGAACATCGACGGCGAGCTCTACTGCGACGGCGGGCTGCGCCAGAACGTCCCGCTCTCCCCGGCGCGGCGCCTCGGGGCCGACGGCGTGATCGTCGTCAACCCGCGGTACATCGAGCCCGCCTCGGCCGCGGCCGAACGGGACGCGCCGGGCTCCCCGGGGCCGCTCTTCCTGCTCGGAAAGACGCTGAACGCGCTGATGCTCGACCGGATCGACAACGACCTCGCGCGCCTCGAGAGCATCAACTCCATCCTCGAGGCGGGGACGCGCCGCTACGGCGAGGGCTTCATCACCGAGCTGAACGACGCGCTGGGGCTGCCGCCCGGGCGCGCGCTCCGGCCGCTCCGGTCGCTGCTCATCCGCGCCTCCAAGGACATCGGCGGGCTGGCGGCGGAGTTCGTGCGATCCCCGGCGTTCCGCGCGCGGACGTCGAGCGTGCTCGGCCGGGTGATGCGGCGCCTCGCCGAGGGCGACGAGCAGCGCGAGGCCGATTTCCTGTCGTACCTGCTGTTCGACGGGGAGTTCGCGGGGCGGCTCATCGAGATCGGCCGCGCCGACGCGCGCGCGAGGCACGACGAGCTGTGCGCGTTCTTCGACAGGGCATCGAAGGAGAGCGCCCAGGACGAGCGCCCGCGCTGAGCGGCGCTGCGCCCTGGAAGAATCGGGCACGACGCGCGAGCGACGAGCTCAGCAGGGGCCCCGGAGATCCGGCAGGCGCGCTCGGGTCTTGCCGGGCGGCCGAGCCGGTTTCCTTCCAGCCGGACTGCGAAATGGGTTATTGATCGATTCGACGCGACGGCCGACGCGACGGCCGACGCGACGGCAGGTGTGCATCTCGCCAGCCCGCAACGCCAAACCAGGGGGAATCGCCGCGATCACGCCCCGCTGAGCGCACAGGACTCCATGCACACAACCGATGACATGGTCTCTGTCGACGAGCTCCGGATGCAGCGCGTGATCAGCGCCGTCGCGCTCGCGTCCACGGGAGACATCGATCTCGCCCTGCGGCAGCTCGAGACCGCCGAACAGGACGCCTTCGGCAAGCTCGAGGTGGCGCTGCGCGTGTTCCTCTCCCAGCTCTCCGCGACCTTGCACCAGAACGCGCGGGCGCTCGACGCGCTCGCCGCCTCCAAGGGGGAGCTCGAGGGCCAGCTCCTGACGATCCAGCGCCAGGAGCTCGCGATCCGGGAGCTCTCGGTGCCGATCATCGACATCTGGCAGGGCATCCTCACGCTCCCGCTCGTCGGCCTGCTCGACTCGATGCGGGCCGTCGAGGTGACCGAGCGGCTCCTCGCGCGCGTGGCGGAGGACAGCGATGTCGCGTGGGTGATCCTCGACCTCACCGGCGTGCGGGTCGTCGACACGATGACCGCCCAGCACCTCGTCAAGCTGGGCCAGGCCGTCCGGCTGCTCGGCGCGCAATGTATCCTCACGGGGCTGGGCGGCCACGTCGCGGAGACGCTCGTCACGCTGGGCATCTCGTTCGAGGAGCTGACCCCGATGCGCAGCCTCCGCGAGGGGCTCAAGGTCTGCCTCGCACGGTGCTCCGCCGCGCACGGCGGCCCTGTCGGTAAGCTCCCTTAACGCCTCGGGCGCTCACGGCTGAGCCTGCCGTCACGAACGAACGGCCCTGCTTTGCGGAATGGCGGCGCTGTGCCAAGCCGTATCACCGCATGAAGAACGCGATGACCCCGTCTCGCTTCCAGGACGGCGCGAACGCCCGCCGTCGCTTCGGCGACCAGCTCGATCGCCTCGCGCCTTTCCTTCTCCGGGTCGATCCGCTCGCCGACGCCGTCGTGGCGTCGTTCGCGGCGATGCCCTCGGGCCAGGGCTTTCGCCTCCTGGAGACCGCGCTCACCCGCGGGATCGAGGCCGTGCCCGACGCGCCGCCCGAGCTGCGCGCGCTCTTCGCGGCGGTCGATCACGTGCCCGTCTGGGTCGACTGGGAGGCGGTGAGCCGCGGCGGGACGGCGTTCCTCCGCACGGGGGTGATCGGCGGGATGCTGCTCGCCATGCAGTCGCTCATCCTCGGGTACGCCTCGCCCGGCGGGAACAAGCCGCTCGCCCTCTCGGGGCGGCTCCGCGAGCAGGCCGGGCGCCGCCTCGCCGAGACGGGCCGGTTCGTGCACGCCGTCAGCCAGGCCGGCGGCATGCGCCGCTTCGGCGAGGGCTTCGCGATCACCGTGAAGGTGCGCATCATGCACGCCCAGGTGCGGCGCCTGGCCCACGCGAGCGGCCGCTGGCAGACGGCGCTCTGGGGCGAGCCGGTCAACCAGCACGACATGATCGCGACCGCGCTGCTCTTCTCGGTCGCGCTGCTCGAAGGCCTGGACAAGCTCGGTTACCACGTCTCGCCGGAGCAACGCGAGGATCTCGTCCATCTCTGGCGTTACGTCGCCCATGTCATCGGCGTCGAGGGGGAGCTCATCCCGGGGTCGTACGCCGAGGCGAGGCGCCTCGCCGAGATGATCTTCGCCACCCAGGGCGCGCCCGACGCGGACTCGCGCGCGCTCGTGGACGCGCTGCTGACCCACGCGGCCAGGAGCGCCCCGAACGAGCGCGAGCGCCGGCGCGCCGAGCAGCGCGCGGCGCTGTTCGCGGGCGTCGCCCGCACCGTGCTGGGCGAAGAGCTCGCCGAGCAGCTCGGCCTGCCGCGGACCAGCGCGCGCCTCGCCGTCCCGCTGGTCCGCGCGCTCGCCGCCGCCTCGAGCCGCGCGCACGCGCTGCCGTCGCTCCAGGACTTCGCGCTCGATCTCGGCGACCGTTACTGGCAACGCGCCATCGCGTTCGGGCTCGGCGGCCGCCCGGCCGACTTCGCCCCTCCGGAGCGCTTCGCCAGCAGCCGGACGTGAGCGCGGCTGCGAGGCGGCGCGGCGCGGCGCGGTCACCGTGGGAGGAGCGCGCGAGCGCCAGGCGACCGCGCGAGGACCGCGCTCAGCGGCGGAACGGGCCGCTCACCTCGAAGGTGACCCCGACGCCGTGCCCGCCGGGCCCGCGCTGTGAGCTGAAGTAGAGCCGGTCGCCGGCGGGGCTGAACGCCGGGCCGGTGATCTCGGAGCCGGCGTGCCCCTCGACCTGGAGGAACGGGGCGACCGTGCGGTCCGGCGTGATCAGGCACAGCTGCATGTTGTCCCCGTCCTCCGCCACGAAGAGGTCGCCCGAGCGCGAGACGACGAGGTTGTCGACGCCGCGCAGCGGGGATTCCGGGTAGAGCTCGGCGGAGTAGATGCACTCGAGGCTGGCGCCCGACGGCGAGTAGGCCCAGACCCGATTGTCTCCTTTGGTCGTGAAATACACGACTCCATCGTCGTACCAGCAGCCCTCGCCGCCGTTGAACCCCGTGGTCCGCCCGGACGTGAAGGGGTTCAGCGCGGCCGAGATCCACGTCTCGACGCCGACCCAGCTGACCGTGCCGCCCAGGCCGTCCGAGCTCCAGCTGACACGCGCCGCCTCGAGGCGCCCGCTGGCCAGGGACGGGTAACGATCGGGGGTGAAGCGGTAGAACCTGCCGTTCGGGCGATCCTCGGTGAGGTACAGGCGGCGCCCCGACGGATCCACGGCGACCGCCTCGTGCGCGAACGTGCCGAGACCGGAGCGGCGCGCGGCCGCGCGGCCGTCGAGGTAACACTCGAACACGTTGCCGCCCTCCCATTCCTCGCACGAGAGCCACGTCCCCCAGGGCGTCGGGCCGCCCGCACAGTTCGAGGTCGTGCCGCTCAGGAGGGTGCGCGCCTCGACCACGCGACCTCCGGCGTCGAACCGCACCATGGCGGCGCCGCCGATCACCGGCACTTCGCTGTTCGAGGTGTAGGCCCAGCCCCCGTCGGCGAGCGGGAAGCAGGCCCCGCCGTCCGGCGCCACATGCCAGATGTGCGAGGTGCCGAGCACGGGCAGCCCCGTGATGGCGAGGACACGCGAGGTGAATCCGGCCGGCAGCCGGAGCCCGTTCGCGTCCGGCGCGGCGGCGAGGGGACCATAAGGGCTCACGCCCGGGCGGGCGGGCGCGGCAAAGGCGTGCCGCCAGAAGCCGGAGCCGAGGGCGAAGGCCGCGGTGGCGGCGGAGGTGCGCAGGAGGTCGCGACGTTTCATGCGCGCGATGGTCCGCGGCGCAGGTGCTCGTTGTGTCACAACTCATCGTAACTTCGATGACGAAGCGGCCGGCCGGCCAGTCGCTGCGTCCGCCCGCCGGTGGAGGCCGCGACGGCGATCCCTGCAGGAGCGACGCCACAATCCCGGGTGGACGTGTGGGGGTCCCGTCGGCGGCAGGACGGGCCGGGCGGGGTCGCGTTGCCGCGCTGCCGGTCGAGCGCGCCCGGCGGTCGGGGTTGAACCCCGCGCCGGTTCTGGGTACGAGCCTTCCCCATGGAGATCATCCCCTACGGCGGTTGGAAGCGCGCTGCGCGCCTCGTCTGCGGCGATACGGAGCTCGTCGTCACGCTCGATATCGGCCCGCGGATCATCCGGTACGGCGTCATCGGTGGCCCGAACGAGCTCTTCGAGATCTCCGACGACCTGGGCGCGACCGGCGGGGCCAAGTACCGGTTCTATGGCGGACACCGGCTCTGGATCGGCCCGGAGGACGAGCAGCGGACCCTGCAGCCCGACAACGACCCGGTGGAGCACCGGGAGGAGAACGGCGCGCACGTGTTCCGGTCGGCGCCGGACAAGTACGGGATGCAGAAGGAGGTCCGTATCACGGCGGACGCGGCGGCGGGCAGGTTCGTCCTCGATCATGCGATCGAGAACCACGGCGCCTATGCGGTCGAGTTCACGCCCTGGGCGCTCACCGTGATGGCGGGCGGCGGGGAGTGCCTGTTCCCGCAGGCGCCGTTCTTCCCGCACCCCGAGCGCGTGCTCCCCGCGCGGCCGCTCGTGCTCTGGCCGTACAGCGACATGAGCGATCCGCGCTGGACCTGGGGCAAGCGCGTCATTCGCCTGCGGCAGGTCGCCGGGAAGGGCCCGCAGAAGGTGGGCACGCTCGTGAGCCAGGGGTACGCCGCGTACGCGAACCACGGGAACGTGTTCCTGAAGCGGTTCCCGTTCGTCGAGGGCGCGAGTTACCCGGACATGGGGAGCAACTTCGAGACCTTCACGAACGAGGGCATGCTCGAGGTGGAGTCGCTCGGGCCGCTGCAGCGCGTCGAGCCCGGGGGCCGCGCGGCGCACCGCGAGGCGTGGTACCTGATGAAGGGCGAGCAGCCGCCCGCCGACGACGCCGCGTGTGCGGCGTGGCTCGAGGCGGCGGCGAAGGCGCGGCCGCTCTGAGCCGCCGGGCCTGAGCCGCCAAGCCTGAGCCGCCAAGCCTGAGCCGACCGCGTGCGGGGAGCGTGCGCCAGGCCCCCATCGGTCCTGCGCACGCCCCGTGTCCGAACGCCACAGCTGCGTCAGAACGTCTCGCGCCGGCGCGGGCCATGAGGGCTTTTCCCCTCCGTCGATCTCGGCACGGCGCCTGCTGAGTTGGCCGCCGTGAACACCCATGGCGTCCGCTGAGCTCGTTGCGCCCGGAGTGGCCCTGATCCCTGGCCAGGGCTCGTCGGCGAGGCGGCTCATCCCGCTCCGCGGCGAGCTGCGCATGCGGGACGCCGATGCGTTGTGGGGCGAGCTGTCCTCGGCGGTCGCGGACATCCACGACGGCGTCGTGACGTTCGACCTCACACACGTCAGCATCATGGACGGCGGCATCCTGTCGCTGCTCTTGCACCTGCGCGCCGTGCTCGCGGAGCGGGGGGCGCGCCTCGAGCTCGCCGGCGCGAACGAGCGCCTCGCCGCGCTCATCGAGCTGTACGGCGGGAACGAGCGCGTCGTGCGCCGGAAGCCGAAGAAGGCCGAAGGGCTCGTCACCCAGGTAGGCCGCGCAACCGTCTCGGTGCTCGAGGAGGCCAGGCTCGTCGTCGAGTTCCTCGGGCAGATGGTCGTCGCCGCGGTCCACGTCGCGCGGCGGCCGAGCGCGGGCAACTGGCGCGACACGTTGCCGTTCGTCGAGAGGACCGGCGTGGACGCGCTGCCGATCGTCCTGCTCATCAACACCCTCGTCGGCTTCGTCATGGCCTTCCAGGCCGCGAAGCAGCTCGCGGCGTACGGCGCCAACATCTATGTCGCCGATCTCGTCGGCATCTCGGTCACGCGCGAGCTCGCGCCGCTCATGACCGCGATCATCGTCTGCGGCCGCTCGGGCGCCGCCATCGCGGCAGAGCTCGGCACGATGAAGGTCTCCGAGGAGATCGACGCCCTGAAGACCATGGGCTTCGGCCCGGTCAACTACCTCGTCCTGCCGCGCGCGCTGGCGCTCGTCCTCGTCGTCCCGGTGCTCACCCTGCTCGCCGACATCGTGGGCATCGCGGGCGGGACGCTGGTGGCGTCGACCTCGCTCGGCGTCAGCCCGCAGGCCTACCTGAACGAGACCCTGATCGCCGTCCAGCCGCTCGACGTCGGCACCGGCCTCATCAAGAGCGCGGCGTTCGCCATGACCATCGCGCTGATCGCGTGCCAGCAGGGGTTCGCGACCTCGGGCGGCGCCGAGGGGGTGGGGCGCCGCGCCACGTCGACCGTCGTCTCATCGCTCTTCTGCATCGTCCTCATCGACACCTTCTTCACCGTCGTCTTCAGGACCTTCAACGTATGAGCGCCCCCATCATCGAGGTCGTCGATCTCTCCGTCGGCTGGGGCGAGCGGCGGCTCCTGGAGAACGCCTCGTTCCGCGTGGAGCGCGGCGACGTGTTCGCCATCCTCGGCGGGAGCGGGTGCGGCAAGTCGACGCTGCTGCGCTTCCTGACCGGGCTGGAACAGCCGCTCTCGGGCAGCATCCACATCGACGGGATCGGGGCGCCGAGCCTCGGCGAGGGCCGGCCGCCGTTCGGCGTCATGTTCCAGCACGGCGCGCTGTTCGGATCGATGACCGTGCTGGAGAACGTGGCGCTCCCGCTGCGCGAGTGGACCCAGCTGCCGCCGGACGTGGTCTACGCCATGGCGCGCGCCAAGCTGCGCCTCGTCGGCCTGGAGGCGGCGGCCGACAGGCTGCCCGCCGAGCTCTCGGGCGGCATGAAGAAGCGCGCGGCGATCGCGCGGGCCATGGCGCTCGAGCCCGAGCTCCTCTTCCTCGACGAGCCGTCGGCCGGGCTGGATCCGGTGATGTCCGCCGGGCTCGATGAGCTCATCCTCACGCTGAAGCGCGTCGTCGGGCTGACCGTCGTTGTGGTGACACACGAGCTCCAGAGCATCTTCGCGATCGTCGATCAATGCATCATGCTCGACAAGGAGACGCGGAGCATCATCGCGCGCGGCCGCCCCTCCGATCTGCGGAGCAGCGAGGATCCGCGCGTCCACAGCTTCTTCAACCGCACCGCCGAGGCCGCCTGATGTCCTCCCCCACGAACTACTTCAAGATCGGGCTCTTCGTCCTCCTCGGGCTCGCCGCCGCCTTCGCGACCGCGGTGGCCTTCGGGGCAAACCAGGTGGAGCGGCGGACGCTCGCCTATTACACCTACTTCAACGAGTCCGTTCAGGGGCTGGATCTGGGCTCGCCGGTCAAGTACCGCGGCGTGACCATCGGGACCGTCGCCGCGGTCGAGATCGCGCCCGACCGGCGGCACGTGCAGGTCGCCGCGGAGCTCGACCTCGAGAACATCCGGCGGCTCGGCCTGACGGAGGCGTCGTCCGGCGAGGCGGGCCCGATCCGGTTCTCGGTGCCGCCCGAGCTCCGGACGCAGCTCCAGTCTCAAGGCATCACCGGCATGAAGTTCCTCGCGATCGACTTCTTCGATCCCGAGACGAACCCTCTGCCCGAGCTGCCTTTCCCGACGCCGCTCAACTACATCCCTGCCGCGCCGTCCCTCATGAAGAGCCTCGAGGACAGCCTCGTGCGGGCCGCGGACAGCCTGCCCGTCATGGCAGAGCGGATCTCGTCCGCCCTGGATCGCGTCGACCTCCTGCTCAAAGGAATGCAGCAGGAGAACGTGGCGGAGAAGACGGTCGCCACCCTGGAGAACGTGAACGGCCTCGTCGCCGATCTCAGCGACACCGTGAAGCGCATGAACCAGGCGAAGCTGCCCGAAAAGGCGGCGGGCACCCTCGTCCGGACGGAGGCCGCCGTCGCGCGGCTCGACGCGGTGCTCCGGCGGTTCGACGGCGACGCAGGGCTCGTCGCGAGCGCGACGCGGGCGACGGACGCCTTCGGCGAGGTCGGCCGCAGCGCCCACGGGACGACGCGCGAGCTCGACGCGACGCTGCGCGATTTCCGCGAGGCGATCGACGCGGTCCGCGATGTCTTCGAGTCGCTGGAGAAGGAGCCCGACATGCTGCTCAAGGGCCGATCCGAGAAGGAGATGCCGTGAAGACCACAAGGACGCTCCCGCTCGCGCTGCTCTTCTTGCTCCCGGGCTGCGCGCTCACCTCCAAGGCCGATCCGCTGTCGATCCGCTACTTCTCCCCGCGGTGGGAGCAGGCCTCCCGCGCGCCGGAGCGCGCGAGCGCGGACGGGCCGCGCCTCCGCCTCGGCCGCGTCTCGTCGAGCTCCCACCTGCGCAACCGCATCGTCTACCGGTCGTCCGACGTCGAGGTGGCGATGTACGAGGATCGCCGCTGGACGGAGAAGCCGGAGGAGTACGTCCGCCGCGCGCTCGCGCAGGCGCTGTTCGAGGAGCGGCCGCTCGTGCAGGCCCTGTCCGGCGGCGGGCCGGCGCTCGACGTCGAGCTCCTCGCCTTCGACGAGGTGCACCGGAAAGACGGCCGCGCCGCGCGCGTCACGCTCCACTACGCCGTGCAGGACGACCGCTCGGTGCTGGACGCCCGGAGCCTGACCGTGGACGTCGAGGTCCGCGGGGACCCCAAGGATCCCGAGAACATGGCCGCGGCGATGGGCGCGGCGCTCCACGACATCGCCGAGCGGCTCGCGTCGCGCGTGGCGTCGCGGCTCACCGTCGCCGGGGGCGGTGAGGCGCAGGCGAGCGCCGCCGCCCCCTGACGCCGCGGGCGGGGGAACGCCGCCCGCGGACACCGACCCTGCCCGTCGACCTCCGGCGCGGAGCGCTCGCGCGGGATCCGCCGCTCGAACAAAAATCCTCATGCCCCCATGATCGGGTGAAGGACCGCGGGGCAGGCGGCATTCAGGGAGCGGGACGCCACTCTCGACGGCCATGGCCCAGCGCACCGCGCCTGGCGACCTGGATTGCCTGCGCGCTGGTCTTTCGTGCGCGGGCGCGCCGCTCGGCATTCGTGGTGATCCCAGGAGATCCCATGCCATCTCAGCCATCGAGTTCGAACGTCCCCGTGTGCTTTCGGTCCGGTCCAGGCTCCGCCGCGGCGTGGCGGAGGGCGCGGCAGGCCGCGCTGTTCGCCTTCGCCGCGCTGCCGGTCGCCTGCTCGGACCTCGGGCCGGGGGACGGCGAGCTCGCCGAGATCGAGGGAGGCGAGGCCGTCGAGCTCGCGGACGGCGAGGTCGCCTCGGCCGCCCAGGCGCTCGCGCTGCCGTTCCCGATCGACCCGCGGAAGTCGCTCCTCGTCACGGACGTCGACATCGTGTCCGAGTTCAAGCTGGAAGAGGTGCTGCAGCAGCTCATCGACCAGTCGGGCGTCACGGGCCTGACGCCCACCACGCTGTTCCATCAGCTCCTGGACACCCACCGCACCGACGCGAGCGGGCTCTTCCCCGACGTCGAGCACTGCGACGAGGTGCCCGGGAGTCGCAACGATATCCACCCGCCGTTCAACCCCAACGAGATCAGCCTCGTCGTCCCGTTCGAGCAGCAGGTCCCCACCGGATCCAGGAACGGATGGCCGATGTTCTGCCCCCGGGACATCGGCAACGACGCCACCCGCGATCCGTTCTCGGACCCTTCGGCCAGCCACGCGTTCATGGCCACGACCCTCGCGAACCGCTTCGATCTCGCCTCTCCCCAGGGCGCCGACTGCGGTGAGTACCGGCTCGTCTTCGCGCGGCGGTCCGGCGCGTCGAGCGCCCTCGTGCGCAGCTTCATCATCTTCGAGGCGCGGCTGCCGAACCCGAACCCGAGCCTGGGCCGGCAGGCTTGCCGCCCGGTCGTCGAGTTCTGGCAGAACCTGTCGGATCCCGCGAAGAGCCCGGCCACCCGGGCGAGCGAGCTGAAAGCGTTCTATTTCAACGGCTTGCCCGACTTCGAGCCCGTCATCCACATCGATCACTACGGCAGCGTGGAAGGCCCGGAGCGCGGCCAGATCCGGACGAACGACTTCACCTTCAACACCGTCGGCCTCTCCGCGCTCAACACCACCTGGACGCTCCGGGAGCTCAAGCTGAGGCACGGCACGAGCAGCGATCCCTCGCTGAGCATCGTCCCCTCCTTCGTCAACGACAACCCGGCCGCGAAGCTCTTCGCGCCCATCACGTCGACCGATCCGCGGATTGTGGCCTTCCAGGGCTCCGTCTTCCCGGGCGCGGTGGACCGGCTCGCGGCCACCGACGACATCAACCGCTTCGCCTACCGGGCGCCGCTGCCCGTCGAGATCAACGCCGGTGAGAGCGTCGCGTCCCCGCTCCACAACAACTACCTGAACGCGTTCGGCGACGGGGGGACCCTGAAGGCCGCGATCACGAGCAAGCTGAGCGCGGCGGGCAGCGGCCTGACCGCGGAGCAGATCGTGGCGCGCGCTCAGACCCTCTCGTGCGCGGGCTGCCATCAGCCCATGCGCCGCGACGGCAACTCGACGTCCACCCTCGACGTCGGCGTTCCTGGTGCCTTCTTCCCCCGCTCGCTGAGCTTCACCCACACCTCCGAGAAGACGGAGCCCATCGACGGCACGAGCCGGCGGCGTTTCCTCATCTCGGACGCCCTGATCGACGTGTTCCTCCCGTACCGCAAGCAGGTGATGGAGGAGTTCCTCCTCAACAACCCGGTCCTCGGGTTCGAGACGCTGAGCGCGTGGACCCCGACGAGCGCCCTCCTGTTTCACCACACGGGTCGGGTGAAGGAGGGCATCGCGTCGCTGGAGGTCCGTCCGCTGGCCAGGACGAGCACGGTGACGAGCGCGAGCTTCAGCACCGCGGACCTCACGCCCGTGGGCAACAAGGTGAAGCTCGAGATCTTCGTGCCGAAGGTCCCGGCGGGTCAGATCCTTGCGGGCAGCGTCGAGGCGCGGCTCTCGATCCCGTCCGCCGGCATCAACACCCTGTCGGTCGGGAGCGTCTCGCTCTCCGGCGCCACCCAGGGCGCGTTCAACACCGTCGTCTTCCCGGACCTCCCGGCGAGCGCCGTCACCGCGCTCAACGCGGCGCCCAGCGACGTGCAGCTGCAGTTCCTGGTGACCCTGCCGATCAGCTCGCGCCCCTACTACCTGGACAAGGTCCGGTTCGAGAACTGATCCGGAAACGTGCCGGAATCGTTGCTGAAATCTTCATGAAAATGCGCTGACATCATCGCGCGGCCGCGCGCCTCAGGAAGCCCTCGATCGCCCGCGCCGACGCCTCCGGCGCGAGCTGCAGCACGAGGTGCGGGGCGTCCACCGTGACGCACTCGAGGTCGGGCCGCAGGCGGCAGAGCTCGCGGAGCACGCGCGGCGGCACCAGCGCGTCGCCCGCGGCGCCGAGGTAGAGCAGGGGCACGGCGCAGCGCTGGAGCAGCGCGCGCGCGTCCACGGAGAGCACCTCGCGCACGCGCGCCGCCATCACGGCCGGGTCGACGGTCTCCACGTTGGCGGCGACGCGCTCGAGCCACGCGGCGGAGGCGCCCGCGCCGACGAGGTAGCGCCGCGAGACGAACTCCGGGGCGCGCCGGCGGAAGAGCCACGGCCCGACGAGGTGCCGCGCGAGCGACGGGACGAGCCACACCGGGTTCGTGACGAAGGTGGCGACCAGGACCACACCGACGAGCTCGCCGGGGCGCTGGCACGCGAGGCGCAGCGCGAGCGGACCCGAGAACGACTCGCCGAGCAGCGCGTACGGCCCGCGCGCGGGGATGTGCTCCGCGACGAACGCCTCGAGCGCGCCGTAGTCGAGCGCCCTGTCCGCGGGGTAACGGACGACCTCCGGCGCGATGTCGGCGGAGAGCGCGGAGACGAACGGCTCGAAGAGCGCGCCGGTGCCGTCGAGGCCCGGGAGGAGCAGCAGCCGGAGCGGCGGGGTCACGGGCGCGACGATCGCAGCGCGCCGGCCGGACGGCAACCCTGCGCGCCGCCGCGGGGCGCCGCGCGAGCGCTCGGCCTCGCTCCGAGACGAGGATCGTCGCGAGGCGCAGCTCGTCCAGCGGCGCGCGGCGGAGCGCGCCATCACGCGACCGGCCCGCGCTTGGCCCGGAGCGCGTCGCGCTGCGTGAGGAGCCACGCGCGCCCTTCCGCTTCCGTGGCGACGAACTTCACCGGGTACGACCTTCCCGTCAGGAACTCGATGCTCTTCGCGGTGAGCGTCGCGGCGACGCGCATGGTGAAGCTCGCTCCGACGACCGCGACCGCGGGGAGGCGCACGCCGCGCATCTCGTCCGCCAGCACCTTGCGCGCTGCCGGTGGGAGGGCGCCCGCGCGACGCGCGTCGCAGAGCAACACGACCTCGCGGCCGCTCTCCACCATGCGCAGACACGCGGCGCCCAGCGCGCGCCCCATGTCTTCCGAGAACTCGCCGTCGAGCACCGTGCACAACAATCCATCGGGGTCTTCGCGGATCTCGAAGCTTGCGCCGCTGGGGCCGGGGACCTTCATGCCGAGCATGGTAGCCCCTCTGCGAGATTGGCATAGACGATCCGGTGCTCGCCGCAGCCGAGCGGTCCACCGGCGCGAGGTCGAGCCGGCACAGGGCGATCTCGGGGATGAACACGCGCCGGTACCGACGGCTCGTTCGTCCCGACAGGCCGTGACGTCAGGCGGAGGGGCAAACGAGCCGCGTATCAGGGCGTAGGCGCGTTGACGAGCCGGGCCGCGCACCGGCCCTCCTTGCAGAGGCAGCCGCCGCCGCAATCCATCGTCCCCGGCCGGCACTCTTGCGTGCATACCCGCCCCTCCTCGCACGCGGGCGCGGTGGCCTTCGCGACGCAGGCGGCCGGGTGGCACCCGCAGGCGGGCGCACAGTCCGCGTCGGTCTGGCAGGGGTCGCTGCCCACGGCGATCGTCTCGCCCGTCGGGGTGGCCGCGGGCGGCGTGGCCGGATCCTGCACCGGAGGCGCGCTGGCGCCGGGAGGCTCGTGCGACGAGGCCCCGCACGCAGCGCAGCAGAGCACGGTGAAAAGGAGGAGCCCGGTCGAGCGCTCGATGATGTGTCTCATGCGTGTGCTCTCTCATGGATCACCACGAGGTTCCACCATGACCTGCGATCTCGTCCGGGCGCGGCCTCATTCCGAGACGAGCAGGGTCCCCAGGCACATCTCGTCGAGTGTCCCTTCGCCCCAGTTCATGTCGGTGGCCGTCGTGTTGTCGTAGTGGCACTCGATCCTGAGCTCGTCGCCGGGGTTCCACACCTTCGGCTGCGTGTACCCGTACGTGCCCTGCCAGTGGAAATTCCAGCGCGGGATGTCGAGCAGACACTCCCTCTGCCCGTCCGCCCGGACGAGCTCGGTGACCGCCTTCACGCCGCGCGTGTGCATGTGGAGCCCCGCGCGGTAGATCGTCACGGGTTTGTCTCCCGAGATGGCGTCGTCCGACGCGCGCTTCAGGAAGGCCGTCGGCTCCTGCGTGTGGGCGTGGACCACGTCCTTCGAGTGAGCGGGGATGTCCATCGTCTTCCGCAGGATCCACGCCGCGTTCGTGAACGGCACGACGAACGCGGGCTTCTCCACGGCGTCCTCGACCATGATCTCCAGGCCCGTCTGGTCGGGGACCGCCTCGGCCGTCAGCGTGTTGTAATGCAGCTGCATGACGATCTTCGAGCCCGCCGGCACCTCGATGCCGGTCCCCTCGGGCAGCCCGGTCTCCACCGCGCCGGGGACCCACGTGCCGAGCCAGCTCAGCCCCCCCTGGCCTCCGCCGGGGCCGCCGAAGCACTCGTAACCGGGCTCCGGGTCGGACGCGTCGAGCGTCTCGTACTCCTCCACCTGATCGGGCTTCGCCAGGAAGGCGATCATGTGATGGATGATGCTCTTGTTCCCGGGCACGAGGTCCATCCCGGTGACGTACTCGGTGGTCGATCCTGGCCAGTCGAGCAGGAAGCAGCGGTAATCGTCGGGCGAGACCCGGGGCGTGTACGCCTCCGCCATCGTGAGCGTGTGATCCACGCGCGGCAGCGCCGTGCGCGGCGCCTCGACCGGCGGCGCCGCGTCCTCGGGATCACCCGCCGGCGCGCCGGCGTTCACCCACCGCGCGAACAGGGCGACCTCGTCGTCCGTGAGCGAGCGGTCGAACGCGAAGTCGGCGCAGTCCTGCGCGGGGGGCCAGGGCGGCATGGAGCGGCTCTCCACCGCCGCGAGGGCGGGCCCCTTCCAGCGGCTCACGTCGTCATGGGTGGTGAGCGAGAAGGGGGCGATCCCGCCCTCCTGGTGGCAGCCGGTGCACTTCGCGTCCACGAGCGGCTTGACGTCCCGGTAATAGGACTCCGTCGCCGCCCCGCCCTCCGGGCCCGGGTCGCCGGAGCAGCCGGAGAGCGAGAGGCCGAGCGCCGCGAGCGCTCCCAGCGAGACGTTCTTCAGACAGCAGCTCGACATGATGAACACTCCTCTTCTCCTGCGACATCGTCGCAAGACGTGCGTCTCTCGTCGAGTGTACCACCATGCCACGGCCGCCACGGCGCGCTGCTCGGCCCGACGTTCACCGCGCCGACGTTCACCGCGCCGCGCGCGGCGCCGGCGCTCACCTCCGCTCCTCGTGTCGCCGAGCGTGGGAGAGCGCGCCGCGCACCTGTCAGCGGGGCGGGCCGGGTGAGGTGTAGTAAGGCTGCGGCGGGGCCTCGTCGAACCGCTCCAGCCCGTCCTCGGGGAGCGTGTCCCAGGGCGCCTTCGCGCCGATCCAGATGTGGGCCACCGGGCGCGCGCCCGGATCCCCGTCGAGCGTGCCGAGCCGCACGCGCCGGAGCTCGGGGCGGTCGGGCATGCGGGAGTAGAGCGGCGAGCCGCAGCGCGAGCAGAACGCCCTGAGGCGGCCCGGCGACGACTCGTACTCGGTGATGAGCTCCTGCCCTTGCACGATGCGGAACGCGTCCGCGTGCACGGGCGCGTTCGTGGCGAACGCCGTGCCGTTCGCGCGCCGGCACATCGAGCAATGACACTGGACCACGGGGCCGATCTCGCCCGTGACTTCGAATCGCACGCCGCTGCACAGACACCTTCCGCTGATCACCGCGCTCGCTCCGTTCTACGGCCGCCCTCACCGCGCCGCGCGCGCAGTATCGCGCGCCGGCGGCGGCGTGCGTAAGAGCAAATGTTCGAGGTGAAGGGCGATCCCGACAAGATGGCGCAGGCGATGACCGATTCGGTGGACCGCCCCGCGCCCAGGCGGCTCGCGCTGGGCCTAGAACACCGATCACGTTGAGGAACGAGAGATGAACCGCCAAGGCGCCAAGGGCGCCAAGATATTTTCTTCTCCTTCTTGGCGTCCTTGGCGCCTTGGCGGTTCGAAAATCTGCTCGTTTCAGACGGGTTCAACCCGTTTGTCGCTCTAGAACAGCGACAGCTGCCGCCGCGCCCCGATCATGGCGTCGAAGTCGTCGCCCCCCAGCCACCGCAGCACCGAGTCGGCGATTGGCTTGAGCTGCTGCGACACGTAATGGTCGTAGTCCGGCGGCGCCGTCGTCATCCCGACCGGCTCGGGCCCGGCGCGGGTGATGACGTACGTCACGATCCTCCCCACGTCCCCGCCCAGCTTGCGCGCCGCCTTCACGTGCGGCGGCGTCGTCTTCGTGTACGCGTCGAGCGGCTTCCGCAGCGCCTTCTTGTAGGTGAGCTCCGCGTCGAACCGGCCCGCGCGGAGCTCCGCCACGAAGGTCCGCACGAACTCGGCCACCGGCCGGTCGTGGAACACGAGGTCGAGGAGCTCCCGCTGGAAGCGCCGCGCCACCGCGCTCGCGTCCCGCCGCACCGCCTCCAGCCCGACGATCTCGATCGCGTCGCCCCGCTCCTCGACGACGAGGCCCGCATAACGCTTCTTGCTGCCCTGCGCGGCGCCGCGCAGCTCGGGGAGCAGGAAGCGCGTGTACAGCTTCTCGAACTCGAGCTCCAGCCGGCTCTCGCAGCCGAAGCTCCGCTCGATCTCGGCCGCGACCGACTCCGACACGAGGGCGCGCAGCTCCTCGGCGCGGGCGAGGGCGCGCGCGACGTCCGGCTCGCCGCTGTCGACGAAGAGCGAGTCGGTGTCGCCGTAGAGGACCCGGTGCCCGGCCCGCCGCACCGCCTCGGCCGCGAGCCGGATGACGTGCTGTCCGGCGCTCGTGATCGCGTTCGCGACCGCCGGCGAGAACAGGCGCGAGGCGGGCGAGCCGAGCACGCCGAAGAGCGAGTTCATCAGGATCTTGATCGCCGTCGCGCCGCGCTCGTCGCCCGCCCGCCGCGCGTCGGCCCGCTCGTCCCAGAGGCGCGCGACCAGCTCGGGGAGGATGCCCGGCTCGCCGCGCCGGAACGCCGCGCCGCCCGGCGTCCGGATCAAGGCCGCGCTCTCCTCGGCGTCCCAGGCCACGAACGTGAGCGGGTCGATGTTGAACGTGCGGATCAGGCTCGGATAGAGGCTCTTGTAATCGTACACCAGGATGTTGCGGTAGAGCCCCGGCACCGAGTCGAGCACCAGCCCGCCGGCGATCTCGACCTCTCCGTCCGGCGCCTCGCTCGAGACCGACGGGGCCACCTTGCCGCGGGCGCGCAGCGCGGGCAGGTAGAGCGAGTCGATCGCGGCGATCTGCGCGCCCACCCGGTCGAGCTGCATGCCCGTGAGCAGGCTCCTCCGCACCGAGAGCTCGACCAGCCCGGTCTTCTCCAGGAGGTCCCGGACGAGGCGGGCGTCCTCCAGGTTGTACGCCGCGAGCCGCGCCGGATCGTCGCGGTAGGACGCCTCGATCTGCGCGCCCCGGTCCTCGGGCCCGAAGAGCTTGCCGCGCCCGAGGATCGTCCGCGCGGCCGTCTCGAGGCGGTAGTCGTCGAGGCGCATGAAGGCGCTGCGCACGAGCGAAAGCCCGTCGAGCACCACGCGCCCCGTGAGCACGGCGCGCGCCTCGCGCGAGAAGCCCGGATCGCGCAGGATCGAGATCTCCTCGTCGCCCCGCCCGAGCGCGCACCGGAGCCCGGCGCGGCGGCAGTAGCGCTGGAGCGCGGGGAGATCGAAGTCCGGGATGTTCCAGCCCGTGAGCACGTCGGGGTCCGCCTCGGCCACGTGCGCGAGGAAGCGCTCGAGCAGCGACCGCTCGTCGGAGAACCGCTCGACGTAGGCGGGGAGCCCGCCGGGCACGGGCTCGCCCCGCACGAGCAGGCACCTCTCCCCGCCCGCGCCCGCGAGGCCGATGGAATAGAGGTGCTCGCCGTCGAGGCTCGTCTCGATGTCGAGCGAGAGCACGCGGAGGCTCGGGACGAAGCTGGCCGGCGTGAGCTCCGGGTCCCGGTACACGCGCCCGACGCCGGGGCGGCGCTCGAACGGCCCGGAGACGGCGAACGCGCCGCGGATGCCGCGATCGATCAGGAACCGGTAGGCGAAGCGCACGTCCGCCTCGAAGCACTCGACGCCGGTGTCTCCCAGCCGCTCGCGCAGCGAGGCGACGTCCCGCGGGAGCGCGGCGTCGACGCGCAGCACCGGCTCCCCGTCGAGCGTCGTGAGCGCCTCCGCCGCGACGCGGCCGCCGGCGACCCGCCGGGCGGCGTCCTCGTCGCGGGCGCGGACGAAGAAGTAGGGCCTGAACCGGTCCTCGATGACGAGCGCCGGCTCGCCGTCCTCCATCACCGCGTGGAGATGGACTTCGGGACATCCGGCGACGATCCGGGTTGTCGGCGTGAGGATGAAGCCACGGTCCGCCATGCGCGAAGACCTCCGGGCGAGCTCATCGCCGTGGGGCGAGGCGGTCATGACCACCTCGCCCGAGGCCACTTGACCACCGGGGCCGGCGCCCCGCAAGCCCCTCTCGCGCCCGACGCGAGCGCGCCCGACGCCGCCGTCGCGAGGGGCCTGGTGCGCGGCGACTGCCCTCCTCGGCGCCTCCGCGCGCCGGCGCGTGCGCAGCGCGGTCTCGCTGGTTCCGTCGAGAGCGGGTCCGCGGTTTGCTTAACACTGAAGACGTACGCAGAGGTCGTGAACCCCGCGCGCGTCCATGGATTCAATCCGTGCAGCGCGCCGCGGGAACCCAGGAAAGGACAGAACCATGATGCGCCATCAGTTCAGGCATCACGTCGCGGTGCTCGCTGCTCTCGCCGCGAGCGTCATCGGCAGCGCCGCTCTCGCGGCCGGGGATGAGTACCAGGCTCTCCACGGCGGCCAGTACGCCCAGCAGCAGGCGATCCAGCAGCAGTTCCAGCAGCAGGTGATTCAGCAGTTCCGGCAGCAGTCGGCGCGGGAGCAGGGCGGGCACGTGCAGGTCTCGGACGGGGGCATCGCCGGGGTGGTCTCGGCGACGAACCGCTTCGAGATCTTCCAGTCGACGATCGCCCGCACGCAGGCGCGGACGCGGGAGGTCAAGGATTTCGCGAAGGACATGATCGAGTCCCACACCCGGTCGGAGCGCCGCCTGAGCGCCCTCCTCAAGCGGCTCAGGATCGAGGTACAGCCGACGCGGGTGAGCTCGATGATCACCGGGCACACGTCCGTGGTCGGGAACTTCCTCCGGAGGCAGCCGGCCAAGAAGTTCGATCTGGCGTTCATGGCGACGCAGGTCATGACGCATCGCCACGCGCTGCGGATGCTGGACGAGCAGCTCATCCCGAAGGCGAAGAACGACGCGCTGAAGCAGGAGCTCCAGCGGGTCCGCGGCGAGGTGGCCAGCCACCTGGCCAGGGCGCGGACGATCATGGAGGCGCTCACGAAGGGGCAGCAGCAAGGGCGGTAGACTCGAGACACGCCGGCTCGGGCGGGGGAGCTCGTCCGAGCTGGGCGGCCGGCAGGGAGGGGGCTCGCCGCGCCCCGTCCCTGCCGGCCCGAGGTCTTTGCGCACCTTCGACACGGCTCAAGCAACGGCCCGCCCGCCGCGCCGCGAGGCGGTTTACGCGGTCACGGCGCGAACACGGCGCGCATGCAGCCGTCGGCGCGCTCCTCGAAGAGGCGGTATCCGCGGGGGCCGTCTTCCAGGCACATGCGGTGCGTCAGGAGGTACGATGGATCGATGTCGCCGCGCTGGATGAGCTCGAGCAGCCTCGGGATGTACCGCTGTCCATGCTGCTGCCCGGCCCGGACGATCAGCGCCTTGTTCATCAGCGCGCCGAGCGGGATCTTGTCGGCAAAGCCGGCGTAGACGCCGATGATCGACACCGTGCCTCCCTTGCGGCACGCGAGGAGCGCGTCGCGCAGCACGAGCGGGCGGTCGGTCTGCAGCCGGAGCGCCTGCTTCACCCGATCGTACACATACTGCAGGCCCGCGCCCTCGGCCTCCATGCCGACCGCGTCGATGCAGGCGTCGGGACCGCGGCCGCCCGTCAGCTCCCGGAGCGCCTCCTGGACGTCGACCTCGGCGTAGTTCAGGACCTCGGCGCAGCCGTGCACCTTCGCCATCGCCAGGCGATCGGGGCGGCTGTCGATCGCGATGACCCGCGCGGCGCCGAGGAGATAAGCGCACTTGATCGCCATCTGACCGACGCCGCCGCAACCCCAGACCGCGACGACGTGGCCCGGACGGATGCCGCAGAGCTCGGCGCCCATGTAGCCTGTCGGGAGCGCGTCCGAGGCGAAGAGGGCGCTCTCGTCCCGCACCCCGTCCGGCACCTTGAAGGCGCCCTGGTCCACGAACGGCACGCGCACGTACTCGGCGTGGCTGCCCGCGAAGCCCCCGAAGGCGTGCGAGTAACCGAAGATCGCGGCCATCGTGTCCCCGAACATCCGCTCCGTCACCACGTGCCTCGGGTTCGAGTTGTCGCAGAGCGACCAGAGCTCGCCCTCGCAATACACGCACCGGCCGCACCCGAGGATCGACGAGACGACCACCCGGTCGCCCCGCTGGATCCGCTTCACCTCCGCGCCCGTCTCCACGACCTCGCCGAGGAACTCGTGCCCGAGGACGTCGCCGCGCCTCATCGTCGGGATGTACCCGTGCAGGAGGTGAAGGTCCGACCCGCAGACCGACGACAGCGAGACGCGGACGAGGGCGTCATGCGGGCTCACGATCCTCGGCTCGGGCACCGACTCGACCACGACGTCATTCACCCCGTTCCAGCAGATCGCGCGCATGATCAACTCCTCTCCTGGCCTCTCCGGCCCGACGGCTGCCCCGCGGTCGTCGGGATCTCGCCCACCTCGATCCATTGCCTGAGCCGCCGCAGATCGCCCCGCAGCCGCCGCCTGGGCGCCTCCGCGAGCACCTTCGCGGCCGCGCGCGCGATACGCCCCCTCGGGCGCGCGCCGGGCAGGACGACCTTGACCTCCGTCCCCCGCTCGCCCGGCGCCGGCTCGACCGACACGACGCCTGTCCGCCCGCTCTCTCTGACGATCGCGCCGCCCGCGCTCCTCGCCTGGATCGTCGCCGTCCCCTCGCACGCGCCCGTCCCGGGCTCCAGGCGCTCGACGCCCTGCATGAAGCGCCGCAGGCCCTCGGCGTCGAGCAGCGCGTGGAGCACCGCCGCGCGCGGCCTGCTCACCGTGACGCTGCTGGCGATCCGCGGCGCCGGCGCCCGGAGCGCCCCGAGCAGAGCCGCCGCCGCCGAGACCCAGAGCGCCGGCCGCTCCTCGGACAGCCCGGTGAGCCGCTCGTAGAGGTGGTAAACCACCGTCTGCACGCGCCCCGCGAGCGCCTTCACGACTCCCCGCCTCGCCGGCAGCGGCGCGCAGCGCCCGCGCTGCCTCGCCGCCCGCAAGATCCTTATCAGCGAGGCCCTCTCCGGCTTCGCCGGCGGCGCGACCTCCGCCGCGCCCCGCTCCCGGCTCGCGTCCTGCTCCGCCCGCTGCGCGCCAGCGCGCGCCCCCGCGCGCTGGCGCGCCTTCCCCTTTGCCATCTTTCCCCCCTCGACTCTCGTCCAGAGAGCCCGCGATGGCGTGTTGCAAGGACATGGCCACTCACGATGATCCAGCCGCTCACGTATCCATGACGCTCCGCGCCCCCACCGCCGTTGCGAGCGGCCCCATCCAGGAAATCGCGGTGAACCGAGCCCTTCTCGGCGCGCCAGGAGAGTCGATTGCCGAGCGAAAAGAACGAGGTTGCGGGTCCCGCTCTTCCAGGCGATACTCGGCGCCGCCAGGACACCTCACAACACATAGAATGTCCGGCGTCACGTAAGGTAAGGCCTGATTCTTGGGCTTCTGATACGGAGATTACGAACGCATGAAGACTGGAATTTTCTTGCGCAGCTTTAACTTTGCGGTGTGTGGTCTGGCCGTGGCGGCGTTCGTCGCGTGCGGCGACGACGGCGGCGGCGGGGGAGGCGGCTCGGACGCCACCGGCACCGGGGCCGGCACGGGCACGGGGACCGGCACGGGCACGGGGACCGGCACGGGCACGGGGACGGGGACCGGCACGGGGACCACCAGCGCGACCACCAGCGCCACCACGGGCGGCGGCGGGGAGCTCCCGACGGTCTCGGACATGATCGACGACATGGAAGACGGCGATAACGCCATCCGCGTCGTGACGGGCAGGGAAGGGTACTGGTACAGCTTCAACGACGAGACCGCGGACGCGACGCAGACGCCGCCGGCCGGGGCCGACGCCGATCCTTTCGCGATGACCACGCTCACGCCGGCCCGCATGCAGAGCACGATGGCGGCCTGCACCAAGGGATCGGGCTTCGCGACGTGGGGCGCCGGGATCGGGTTCGACCTGCTGAGCACCGAGGGCGTCAAGGCGGCCTACGACGGCTCGGCCTACAAGGGTATCACGTTCTGGGCCAAGATCGCCGCGGGCACCGAGGACTCCGTGAAGGTGATGATCTCGGACAAGAGCACGACGCCGGAAGGCGGGCACTGCGATCCCGACGCGGCCGAGATGGGGTGCAACGACAACTGGGCCGACACGATCTCCCTCTCGGAGCAGTGGCAGCAGTTCGCGATCGCCTTCGAGGATCTCGCGGTCGGCGGCTGGGGCCTCGCGCCGCTCACCGACACGATCGACACGACGGCGCTGTACTCGATCCAGTTCCAGGTCGCGCAGGCAGTCGACTTCGACTTCTGCATCGACGACCTCGGCTTCTACGAGTGAGCGCCTGAGCGCTCGGCGCCCCGAGGGCCTCCGCGTCGGAGGCCCTCACGCCCCCTCCGCCTCTTCCCCTCAACTCCATGGTACCCTGGGCCGCGGCGCTCGGTGAGCTGCGCGCTGCGCGACGTGGACAGCGTCCGCGCGGCGGCGATAGGAGAAGGTATGGCGAAGAGGAAGCGGGCGGCATGGATAGGGGCTGCGTGGGCTCTCGCGGCCGGCGGGTGCACCACGCTCGCGGGGCTGGACGACGGCTATCACCTGAAGGAAGGGGAGGGCGGCGCGGCCGGCTCGACGGGCACCCTGTCCTCGACGTCGGCCACGGGCTCGATGACGGGCGGCGGCGGGGCGCCCCCGACCATCGCAGACATGATCGACGACATGGAAGACGGCGACAACGCCATCCATGAGGCGGGCGGCAGGAAAGGATACTGGTACAGCTTCAACGACGGCACCGAGGGCGCGACGCAGACGCCGCCGGCCGGAGCTGGCGCCGATCCTTTCGCCATGACCGAGCTCGCGCCGGCGCGCGGCCAGAGCACGATCGGGGCCTGCACGAAGGGATCGGGCTTCGCGGAGTGGGGCGCCGCGATCGCCATCGATCTGCTGTACGTCGAGGCGACCAGGATGTCCTACGACGGCTCGGCGTACAGGGGCATCACGTTCTGGGCCAGGAACGCCGCAGGCACCCAGGACAGCGTGAAGGTGCTGATCTCGGACAAGAGCACGACGGCGGAAGGCGGGCACTGCGATCCCGAGGCGACGGAGATGGGGTGCAACGACAACTGGGCCGACCCGATCTCCCTCTCGGAGCAGTGGGAGCAGCACGTGATCGCCTTCGAGGACATGAAGGTCGGCGGCTGGGGCCTCGCTCCGCTCACTTCCACGATCGACACGACGGCGATCTACTCGATCCGGTTCCAGGTCGCGAAGGACGTCGACTTCGACTTCTGCGTCGACGACATCGGCTTCTACGAGTGAGCGCCTGAGCGCTCGACTCCCCGAGGGGCCCCGCGCAGGAGGCCCTCCACACGCACGCTCCGGCGGGCATTCGTCCGGGGACGCAAAGAAGTGCTTGCATCTGCGCCGCCACCCGGGCAAACGCTAGCGCACCGCGGCACCTGCTCCCCAGGACAATGCCTCTCCTCGAGCTCGCATCCATCACCAAGCAGTTCCCGGGCGTGAAGGCGCTCGACGGCGTCTCGTTCGACCTCCGGGAGGGCGAGATTCACGCCCTGTGCGGCGAGAACGGCGCGGGCAAGAGCACGCTCATCAAGACCCTCTGCGGGTATTACCCGGCGGGCACCTACGGTGGCGAGATCCGGCTCTCCGGACAGCGGGTCGAGTTCAGCGGCATGCGCAGCGCCGAGGAGCACGGGATCGCGCTGATCGCGCAGGAGCTCGCGCTCGTCCCCGAGCTCACGGTGGCAGAGAACCTCGTGCTCGGGCGCGAGCCCGTCCGGGGAGGGCTCATCGACTGGGCCGAGGTGCGCGCGCTGGCGCGGAGGGCGCTCGAGCGCGTGGGCCTCGACGTCGACCCGGAGCGCCCGATCAAGGACCTTGGCATCGGCCAGCAGCAGATGGTCGAGATCGCGAAGGCGCTGCTCAAGGACGCCAGGATCCTCGTCCTCGACGAGCCGACCGCCGCGCTCACCGAGTCCGGCGTGAGGACGCTGCTCAGCCTGCTGGGCGACCTGCGCGCCCGCGGCGTCTCCTGCATCTACATCAGCCACCGCCTCGAGGAGGTCTTCGAGATCGCCGATCGCATCACGGTGCTCCGGGACGGGCGGTCGATCACGACGCAGCCGCGGGCCGAGCTCACGCCCGACAAGGTCATCTCGCTCATGGTCGGCCGCGAGGTGACGAACCTGTACCCGTGCCCGCCGCCGCCCGAGGGCCCGGTCGCGCTCGCGGTCGATCGCTGGTCGGTCGAGGACGCGGGGCACCCCGGGCGGTTCGTGCTGCGCGACGTCAGCTTCGAGGTGCGGGCCGGCGAGGTGCTCGGCGTCGGCGGCCTGATGGGCGCCGGCCGCACCGCGCTCGTCTCGACGATCTTCGGCGCGGCCACGAGCCGCGTCACCGGCTCGATATCGGTCCTGGGCAGGCCGGCCGCGCCGCCGTTCAGGTCGCCCGCCGAGGCGATCGCGTCGGGCATCGCGCTCGTCAGCGAGGACAGGAAGCGCTACGGCCTCGTGCTCGAGTCGACGCTCCTCGACAACCTCACGCTCGCGACGCTGCGGCGGTTCGTGAAGGGGCTCTTCCTCGACCACACGGAGCGCGAGGTGAAGGCGCTCGAGCAGATGAGGGCGCTCCGGACGAAGGCGCCGGGGCCGCTCGCGCTCGCCAACCAGCTCTCGGGCGGCAACCAGCAGAAGATCGTGATCGGCAAATGGTTGATGGCGGGGCCGCGTGTGCTCCTGCTCGACGAGCCGACCCGGGGGATCGATGTCGGCGCGAAGGCGGAGATCTACCGCCTCATCCACGATCTCGCGGCGGGCGGGCTGGCCGTGGTGCTCGTCTCCTCCGAGCTGCCGGAGCTGCTCGGCATGAGCCACCGCGTGCTGATCCTCACCCAGGGCAGGATGACCGCCTGCCTCGATCGGAAGGACGCCACGGCCGAGCGCGTGATGGCCGCGGCCACGAAGAAGGTGACGGAATGAGCGAGGGGAAGCTTGGCGTGCGTATTCCCTGGCGCACGCTCTCGATGGTGGGATCGCTCGTCGCGATCTGGATCGTCTTCTCGATCACGACCGATGGGACGTTCGTGACGTCGCGCAACCTGACGCTCCTCGCGCGGCAGATGTCGGTGACGTCGATCCTGGCCATCGGCATGGTGATGGTGATCGTCGCCGGGCAGATCGATCTCTCGGTGGGCGCGCTCGCCGGCCTGCTCGGCGCGGCGTCGGCGATAACCTACGTGAACCTCGGCTGGCCGCTGCCGGCGGCGTTCGTCGTGCCGATCGTGCTCGGGGCCGTCCTTGGCTTCGTGCAAGGCACCCTCGTGGCCCGCCTGCGCATCCCGCCCTTCATCGTCACGCTCGGCGGGATGCTCATCTACCAGGGCGCCATCCTCGGCACCACGGGCGGCGTGTCCATCTCGCCGTCGCGCCCTTACCTGTTCGTCGGCCAGGCCTATGTGCCGCACGCCTTCGGCTGGGCGATCGCCGGCGCCATCAGCGCCTTCCTGGTGTACCGCGCCGTGCGCGCGTCCGGCACGGCGCGCGGGCCGTGGATCGGGCTCGCCATGCTCACGCTCGTGTTCGCCGGCGTGATGAACGACTACCAGGGCGTGCCGTTCCCCGTGCTCCTCGTCCTCGTGCTCGCGACGGCGTTCTCGGTGCTCTCGAAGCACACCGCGTTCGGGCGGCACCTCTACGCGATCGGCGGCAACCGGGAGGCCGCCTTCTACTCCGGCATCAACATCAACCGGCACCTCGTCGCGGTGTTCACGCTGATGGGCGTGATGTCGGGCATCGCGGGCGTCGTGCTCACCGCCCGCGTCGGCTCGGCGACGTCGGACGCCGGCCGGATGATGGAGCTCGACGCCATCGCGGCCGCCGTGATCGGCGGCACGTCGCTCCTCGGCGGGCAGGGCACGGTGTGGGGCGCGCTGCTCGGCGCGCTGGTCATGGCGTCGCTCGACAACGGCATGAGCCTGATGAACACCGAGAGCTTCTGGCAGCCGATCATCAAGGGCGTGATCCTCGTCCTCGCCGTCGGCATCGACATGGCCAGCCGGAAAAATCGAGGGCACTGAGCGACGCGCCGCCCGCTTCGGATACGGGCCCACCTCGACGTTTTCGGTGCTCGGCGTACAGGAGTACGCCTGCGCGCCGAAAACGCCGATCTGGGCCCGTCTCCTGTGCGGGCGGCGCGCCGCTCTGTGCTTGGTAGGGGGGACTGAGCGGGGGCGTCAGGGGGCGCCGAGCTCGGCGAGCTCCTGCTCCAGCTGCTCCCACTCGGCCATGAGGGCGTCGATGCGGGGGCCGAGGGCCTCGTCCTCGGCCTGGAGCGCGGCGATCTCGGGCTTGGTGGTGCGCTCGAAGAAGCCGTCGCTGCAGTAGAGGTCGTGGATCGCCTTCTTGCGGGCCTCGGCCGCCTCGATGGCGGCGAGCACCTTGTCGCGGCGCGCGGGCAGCTCCTTCTGGCGGTTGCGCCTCCGCTTCTGCTCCTCCCAGGAGCCGCCGGCCTCGGCCGTCGCGGAGGCGGCGGCGGGGGCGGCCTTGTGGTGCTCGCGCTTCGCCTTGAGCACCACGGTGTCGGCGTCGAGGTGATCGTCGCCGCAGCCGGCCAGGTACTCCTCGTAGGTGCCGGGGAAATCACGCGGGCCGGCCGGCGTCACCTCGAGGATGCGCGTCGCCAGCTCGGAGACGAAGAAGCGGTCGTGGGAGACGAAGAGCACCGTCCCCTCGAAGGCCTTGAGGCCCTCGATCAGCGCCTGGATCGCCTCCAGATCGAGGTGGTTCGTCGGCTCGTCGAGGACGAGCACGTTGGGGCGCTCGACGGCGATGCGGCAGAAGATGAGCCGCGCGGCCTCGCCGCCGGAGAGCGAACCGACGCTCTTCTCCACGTCGTCGCCGGAGAACAGCGCCCGGCCGAGCTGCCCGCGCACGTAGCTCGGCGACTCGTCGGGGCACGCGTCCCACAGGAACGAGAGCGGCGTCATCGACCCGTCCACGAGCAGCTCCCGGTGGTCCTGGGCGAAGTAGCCGACGCGCACCTCGTGGCCCCACGACGCGCCGCCCGCGTCGGGCGCGAGGCGGTCCACGAGGATCTTGAGCAACGTCGACTTGCCGAGCCCGTTCGGCCCGATCACCGCGACCCGCTCGCCGCGCCGGACCGACAGCGACACGTCGCGCAGCACCTGCTTGTCGCCGTACGCCTTGGAGATGCCCCGCGCCTCGAGCACGTCGCGCCCGCTCGGCCTCTGGATCACGAACCGGAACACCGGCGTGCGCCGCGACGTGTCGGCGAGCTCCTCGACCTCGATCTTCTCGATCTGCTTGAGCCGGCTCTGCGCCTGGCGCGCCTTGGTCGCCTTGGCGCCGAACCGCTCCACGAACGCGCGCTTGTCCGCGATGATCTTCTCGGCCCGCGCGATCTCCGCCTGCTTGCGCTCGCGGATCGCCTGCTTCTCGACCACGAACGCCGCGTAGTTGCCCGTGTAGAGCGTGATCGTCTCGTAGTCGACGTCGAGGATGTGCGTCGCGATGTTGTCGAGGAAGCGCTGGTCGTGGGAGATGACGACGGCGCAGCCCTTGTAGCCGGCGAGGAACTTCTCCAGCCAGCGGATCGACAGGATGTCGAGGTGGTTCGTGGGCTCGTCGAGCAGGAGCACGTCCGAGCCGCCGAGCAGCACCTGCGCGAGCAGCACGCGCAGCTTGAAGCCGCCCGACAGCGTGGAGAGCGGCCTCCGGTGGGCCGGCACGGGGATGCCGAGGCCCTCGAGCACGGCGCTCGCGCGCGCCTCCAGCGTGTAGCCGTCGTGGGCGCGGATGAGGTCCTCGAGGTCGGCGATCCTGCCGGGGTCGCCGCCGTCCTCCGCGAGGCGGCGCGACGTGACGAGCGCGTCCCACACCACGCGATCGCCCATCATCGCGAGGTCCAGGATGATCTCGTCGTCGCTCAGGAACCGGTCCTGCCGGAGCACGCCCACGCGGGCGTCCCTCGGCAGGCTGACGGACCCCTCGGTCGCGGGCTCGTCGCCCGACACGATCTTGAGGAACGTGGTCTTCCCCGAGCCGTTGGCGCCCACCAAGCCGTAGCGGGAGCCCGGGTTCAGCTTGAGCGAGACGCCCTCGAAGAGGGTCCGATCACCGTACGACTTCGCGAGGTTCGAGGTTCCGAGCATGGAGCGGTGGGGGGCTGGGGGGCGCGGCGCGCGGCGCGCGGTCGAAGCGGAGGGCGCGGCGCACAGGCATAGCACTGCGCCCCGCGGAGGAGCCGGCGTTCGTGCGCCGCCGCCGGCCCGGGCCCTTCAGGCCCCCGGCCCGCCGGCGCCGGGGCGGGCGGCGGCCTCCGTCGCCGCCCGCGCCGCCCTCCCGCGCGTCAGTTGGCGACGTCGCACTGCACCTTGTCGGACGCGGCGTCCTTGTTGTTGCCGTCGTTGCACTCGTCGATCGTGCCGTCCGGATCGACGACGCCGTAGATCAGGATCGAGCTGTTCGGCGGGAAGCCGTCGATCGTGGCCGTGAAGCTCTCGCTCGCGCCCGGCGCGATCGGCCCCGGGACGACCTGCTCGTGGAGCAGCCGCCCGCCCTGGCTGGGATCCCCCGCGTAGTACCGGACGAGCACCTCGCTGGCGGGCGCGGAGCCGGCGTTGTTGAGGGTCGTCGGCACGCCGACCCTCGCCAGCGGGCAATCCGCGGTGATCACCCGGCCGACCTCGATCTGGAGGTCCGGCAGCGCGCCGCCGGCGTCCACGTCGGCGGTCTCCTCGTTATTGTCCTCGTCGCACTCGCGCTCCACGGCGTCCTTGTCGACGAGCGCGCGCACGCGGACGGGCAGCGTCCCCTGGTCGCTGTTCGGGGCGCTGTAGCTCACCGTGAGCAGCATCGAGCTGTGCGGCTCGATGCTCGTCGTGAGCTCGATCTGGAGGGGCTCGCCGTTCGCCTGCGTGAGCGGCTCGGACACGGACGGCGTGTCCCACTCGCCGTAGAAGCTGACGATGACGCCCGGCCCGACGCGGAGGTCGCCGGCGTTCTCGATGCGCACCGTGATGTTGATGTTGTCGGAGAGCTCGCCGCAGGCCGCGTCGGGGGACGAGATCTGGATCCCGTCCAGCCGGAGATCCGGCGCGATCCCGTACGACCGCGGGTTCGAGCGGTAGGTGTTGTACCCGCGCCCGCCGTACTCCTTCCAGCTCTCGGGCTCCTGCTTCGGGATGCCGCCGCTCTCGAGCGCGTTCGTCACGTGGTAGCCGTGCTGGTTCCAGATGCGCCGGGCCGAGACCCAGAGATCGTTCCGCGCGCCCCAGACCTCGAGGCCGTTGTTGTAGTCGGTGCCCTCCGAGCAGAAGGTCGACTCGTTCGACGTGGCGAACACGATCTCCGCGTTGCCGTCGTTGTCGACGTCGGCCACGACCGGGTACTCGGTCCGGGTGCGGCTCGGGGAGTGCTCCTTGAACAGCACCCCGGCGGTCACGCCGTCGTAGATGCGGAAGTAGCACTCGTCGTTGTAGATGACCTCGGCGGCGCCGTCGCCGTTGAAGTCGAACACGCTCGATCCTGTCGCCCGGCTCGAGTTGTCCTCGGTGACGCGCTGCCAGCCGTTGTGGTAGCAGACGCAGGTCCCGCGCTGCGTGTTGCACGTGGCCGCGCCGGAGCCCCCGCAGTCCGCGTCCGTGGTGCACGGCACCCCGTTCGGCGTCCGCTCCGGGTTGCCCTGCAGCCCCGTGCCGGAGTCGCGGAAGGAGTTCGGCCACGCCGGGCACTCCTCGGTCGGCGCCTGGAGGTCGAGCATCACGTAGTTCAGGCCGAACGCGGTGCCGACCTCGGGGAAGCCGTCGCCGTCGAAGTCGTCGATGTTCGGGGCGCCGCCGTCGCGGGTGCTCGCGTTGATCATCGCCGTGCGCCGCCGGATGGCGCCGGTCTGCCCGTTGAGCACGAAGAAGTAGCCGTTGTTGAAGAGGATCACCTCGGGCGCGTGGTCGAGCGGGTTGTTCGGCCCGGGCGCGGCGGCCTGGTCGACCCCGAGCACGTCGGCCACGGCGCAGAACCCGTCGCGCTGCGTGTTCGGGATCTCGGCCGCGCCGTTGACGGTCTGCCCGTCCCAGACCACGAGCAGCTCCCCGTTGCAGAACGCCGTCTCCTCGGGGTTCGCGTAGGGCGGCGTGCACTCCGAGATGCGGGTCACGCCGGCCGGCGGGCGGGGCAGCGCGTAGGCGGTGCTGCCCGCGACGATCTCCTGGCGGGCGTCGCCGGTGAGGTTCGCGACGCAGGGGATCGGCCCGAGGGCGACCACCGTCTGCAGCCCGTGCATCAGGGTGCCCTGGAACTGGTCCCGGATCGACAGCGCGCCCTCCGCCCCGGGCTCCAGCGTGAACACGTGCCGCCCGACCACGATCTCGGCGAACCCTTCTCCGTCGATGTTGGCGATCGCGGGCGCCGGCTCGGGGTAGCCGGTCCAGAGGTTGTTCGCGAGCAGCCTGGTCTTCCCCGTGTTGCTGAAGATCTGCAGCCCCGACGACTCGGTGATCGCCACGATCTCGGGGATACCGTCGTTGTCGAGGTCGCCCACGGCGAGCGCCGAGGTCGAGTTGAGCGTCGCGTTGGCGCAGGTGTACGGGAGGTCGGTGTCGTCGCCTTCCTTCCAGACCGTGCTGCCGAGCACGGCGAGGTAGTCGCGCCCCTTGTTGGGGCCGCCGCCGTGGATCGCGCGCAGCACGCCGTTCCTGGCGAACTCGCTGCCGCAGAAGGTCGTGAAGATGATCTCGGGGAAGTCGAGCTCGTTGATGCGCCCGTCGCCGTTGTCGTCGTCGAGGTTGGCGACGAGCGGCGTCATGACGTTCTGCGCCGAGGTCGGGAACGGGCTGCCGACCGCGCTCGATTGGGCGCGGTTCACCCCGCCCCACTGGATCTCGATCTGGGGCAAGACGTTCGCGAACGGCTCCGGGGGCAGGAGGCACGTGGGCGCCTCGCCGGTGCCGGTGCAGGAGCCGACCTCGCAGGACGCGTGGGTGGGGCAGTCCCAGTCGTCCTCGCAGGGACAGCCTGCGTCTCCCGTGCCTGCGTCGGCGCACGTGCTCTCGAAGTAGGCGCTGCCGCCGCACGTGAACAGCTCTTTCGTCCCGCTGCCGTTCGACATGCACTGCGTGAGCACGTTCCCGTCGCAGGTCCGCTCGCCGGCGACGCACGTATCCCTCTTGCAGAGGGTGCCGTCGCAGAACCGGTCGATCGGGCACTCGAGGTCGCTGGCGCAGCCGATGTCGACGCAGATCGCGCCTCCGTCGGAGGTGATCTGGCATTCCTCGGTCGGCCCGCAATCGAGGTCGTTGCAGGCGTTGTCGACGCAGATGCCTTGTCCGTCCTCCACCTCGCACCGCTGATCCGGCCGGCATTCCACGCCGTCGCAGGGGTTGCCGGGGACGGTGCCGCCCGTGCCCCCGCCGCCGATGGGCATCCCGCCGAACCCGGGGTCTCCGCCGGTGCCGGCGCCCTCTCCGCCGCCGCCCTCGCCTGGGGGAATGGCGATCTCCGGCTTGCTGCAGGCCGCTGCAGCGAGCACTGCGGACCAGGGGATCACGAAGCGAAGGAGCCGCCGGGAGGACGTGGGCATGGGCCGATTGTACGGGGGAGCCGACGGCATGGAAGCGCGTTCGCGCGCGGCGTCGCGAGGCGAGTGGGAGCTCCGCCCACGGTGGGCGTCGTTCAGCGGCAGGGGCAGCGGCGACGGAGATCGGGGGAGCGGGCCGTGCGGGACGGCCGCGCTTCGGGTATTTGTCATGCCCACCATGACGACGGCCTGAGCAGCGCGATGAGCGCGCTGCGCGCGAGGCGAGGTGGATGGCTCCGAGCGCGGACACGCCGGGCGCGCCGCTGACAGGTCGCTACCCCATCATGAGCCGGCCCAGAGCACCGTGGCGCCGTAGCGGGTGAGCATTTCGTCCATTGTGACGAGCGCCGAGCCCTCGCAAAGCGCCTGTGCCACCAAGAGGCGATCGAACGGATCGCGGTGATGGTACGGCAAGGCCGCGGACGAGATCGCGTGACGGGCGGTCACGGGGAGCTCGATCGCGTCGAGCGCGGCGATGGCCCGCGGGACGAGCAGCTCCGGCCCCTCGGGGAGCGGGAGTTTGCCGGTCGCGTGCTTGACCGAGATCTCCCAAGCGCTGGCGGCGGAGATCAGGATCGTGTTGTGCGGGTCCTCGAGGGCCTGACGCGCCACCGATGCGATGCGCTCTGGGGTGAGGACGGCCCAGAGCCATACGTGGGTGTCGAGGAGCAGCTTCACCTCTCGTCACCACCCTCGAAGGCGCGCAGCATGTCTTCGGGCAACGGCGCATCGAAGTCATCGGGGACATCGAAAAGACCTCGGAGCGCCCCGAGCTTGCGCGCCGGCGGCGTGGGGCTACGCGGGGTCGACTCCTCCTCGAGGATGATCACCTCGACGTTCTTGCCCACGAGGGCCGAGAGCTCCGGGATGTGGAGGGTATCGGAGGTGACCTGGGTGTGAATGCGGATCGCATGGGCCATGGTGGACGGGCGGGAGTGTAGCGCGGCCGGGAGTCGGCGACGCCCAGCGGTCAGAGGACGACGAGCAGGGGTTACCCGTGAGGGCGACCGGGCGCGCTGAGCCAATGCGACTTCGCCCACCTCCACGGATGGAGCGCCGAGCTCGCCGGCATGGTCGGCCCGCCCCTCACGCACCGCCTCGCTCCAGCGCCTCCGCCAGCGCCCGCACCTCGCGCGCGAACGCCGGCTCCGTGCGCAGCGCGGCGGTCCGCGCTGCCGGCAGATCCAGCGTGTGGTCGGCGACGATGCGCGCCGGCCGCGGGGACAGCACGACGGCGCGCTCGGCCAGGTAGGCGGCCTCGGTGATCGAGTGGGTCACGAAGAGCACGGTCATGCCGAGCTCGGTCCACAGGGCGCGCAGCTGGTCGTCGAGCCGGGTGCGGGTGAGCTCGTCGAGCGCGGCGAACGGCTCGTCGAGCAGGAGCAGCCGCGGGCGCGTGACCAGCGCGCGGGCGAGCGACACGCGCATGCGCATGCCGCCGGAGAGCTCCGCCGGGTACCGCGCGCCCGCGTCGGCGAGGCCGACCTGCGCGAGCGCGGCCCGCGCCGTGGCGCGGCGCTCGGCGAGCGGCGCCCCGGCGAGCTCGAGCGGCAGGGCGGCGTTGTCGAGCACGCTCCGCCAGGGCAGGAGGTGCGCGTCCTGGAACACGTACGCGATCGGCGCCCGCCCGCCGCCCGCGCTGCCGGCGTGGCCGGCGCTGCCGCCTGCGCCGCCGAGCCCGTCGTCGGGCTCGACGACCGCCGCGCCGGCGTCGGCGCGGTCGAGCCCGGCGACGAGGCGCAGCAGCGTCGATTTCCCGCACCCGGAGGGCCCGAGCAGCGCGACGAACGCGCCGGCGGGGATGTCGAGATCGATGCCGTCGAGCGCCACCACGCCCGAGGCTCTGGCGCCGGGCGTGCGGCCCGCGTCGTCCACCACCGGAAACACGCGCCGGACCCCGGTCAGCCGCACGCGGACGCCGCCGCTTCCCGTCTTCATCGATGCCCGGCGTTCTATCCGCGCCGCCGCCGGTTGGCCAGGCGCACGTGCGCCCCGCTCAGCCCGACGAGGCCGTGCGCACGCAGCGGAAGCCGCCGCTCGCGAAGCGGTAGTGCGCCTCGAAGCTCGTGCGCGTCCAGGTCCGGAGCGACTGCGCGCCGTACATCCACGCGCCGCCGCGCATCACGAGCAGCGGCTTGTCCGCGGGCCGCGTGTTCCGCGGGTTGTGCGAGGGGCCGTCCGTGTAGAAGAGCGGATCGTCGTAGTCCTCGCACCACTCCCAGACGTTCCCGGCGAGGTCCAGGATGCCGTACGGCGACGCGCCCGCCGGCAGCGAGCCGACGGGCACCGTCCCGCCCTCGCGGTTGTCGTAGTTCGCGCGCGTGTGCCCCGGCTCGGCGCGCCCCCAGGGGTACTTGCGGCCGTCGGTGCCGCGCGCCGCCTTCTCCCACTCGGCCTCGGTCGGCAGGCGCTTGCCGGCCCAGTTGGCGTAGGCCCGCGCGTCGTCCCACGACACGTACACCACGGGGTGGTCCTCCTGGCCCGACGGGATCTCGCCCCGCCGGAAATGGGAGAGGAACCGGCTCGCGTCCGGGTCGTCGGGCCGGTACCCCGTCACGTCGATGAACGCCTTGAACTGGCGGTTCGTGACCGGCGTGCGATCCATGTAAAAGGCGTCGACATGCACCTTCCGGCGCTGCTGGCCCATGAGGAACGGCCCGCCGGGCACGAGGATCATCTGCTCGCCCGTCTTCTCGCGGACCGTCGGCGCGAGCGGGCGCCCCTCGGACGAGGGGCGCGACGGCGCGGGGGAGTACTCCGCGAGCGCCTGGTCGAGGCGCGCCCGGAACTCGGCGCACGACGCCGGCCTGCCGGCCGGATCCTTCGAGAGCGCGTCGAGGATGAGCCGGTCGAGGGCCGGCGGGATGTCGGGGCGGAGCGACGACGGCGGCGCCGGGGTGTCGGCCACGTGCGCCATCATCACCGCGAAATGGTTGGGGCTGTCGAACGGCACCTGCCCCGTCGACAGCTTGTAGAGCGTCACGCCGAGAGAGTAGATGTCCGAGCGCGGGTCCGCCGCGTGCGGGCTCTTCACCTGCTCCGGCGACATGTAACAGCAGGTGCCGAGGAACGCGCCGCTCAGCGTGTACGTCGTCCCCTCGAGGATCTTGGCGATCCCGAAGTCGACGATCTTGGGCATCATGCCGTCCTTGCCGGGCGTGACGAGGATGTTGTCGGGCTTGAGGTCGCGGTGGATGATGCCGAGCCGGTGCCCCTCGTCCATGGCGCCGAGCACCCCGCCGAACAGCGCGCGGATCTCCTGGAAGGGGATGCGCCCGCGCCACCGCTCGAGGTGCCGCACCAGCGTGTGCCCTTCGATGTACTCCATGACGATCGCGAGCACGTGCTCTCGCTCGACGAAGTCGTAGACGGCGACGACGTTCTCGTGGTTCCAGCCGCGGAGCACCCGCGCTTCCCGCGCGAAGCGCCGCCGGATCTCGGGGTTGCCCGAGAGGTTCGAGTGCAGGCACTTGACGGCGACGACGCGCTCGCGCGCCCGATCGTGGGCCCGGTAGACGACGCCCATGCCGCCCTCGCCGAGCGTCGTCTCGATGCGGTACACGCTGAGCTCGGTCCCGGGCAGGAGCCGCACGGGCGGCAGCGGCAGCGGCGGCGGCAGCTCCCCGGCGCCGAGCTCCGTGCCGGGGAGCGCGGTCGCGGAGTAGCCGAGGCCGGGATCGGGGGCGGGCTGGCCGCAGGAAGGGCAGAAGCGGGCGTTCCCCGGGAGCGGGGAGCCGCACCCGGCGCACCGGAGCGAGGTGTCCTGGCCCATCGGTCGGCCGGAAGTCTCGCACAGGTCGGGGCCGCGGTGGGCGGCGAACATGGTACCGTCGCGGCGCGCGCCATGGAGGCCGACGGCGAGGAAGATCGGCCCCTGCTCGCGGCGCACGCCGCGCTCGTCGCGGCCGGCGTGATCGCCCCCCTGGCCCTGAACGCCGCGGATACCCGGCTGTGGGCGGACTGCGAGCTCGCGTCGCTCGTCGAGTGCCGCTTCTTCGAGCGCCTCGATCCGGCGGCGCGCGGCCGCGAGCTCCGCGACGTGTGGGGGCCGAGGGCGACCCGCGACGGCGCGCCGCTCGGGACCCCGCACGCGGGCGCGCGGTACGTGGTCCCGTACTGGCTGCTCGAGGGCGGCTGCCGGGCGGGGACGATCGCGCTGTCCACCGGCGCCCTCGGGCCGCCTTTGCTCGAGGTCTCGAGCCTCTACGTGCTGCCCGCCTGCCGCGGCCGCGGCGTCGCGGGCGCCGCGCTGCGCCGCGCGGACGAGGCGGCGCGCGCCGCCGGCGTGTCCGGCCTGCACGTGCGGACCTCCTGGGCGTGGCAGCCGGCGGTGCGGTTCTACCTCGGGCTCCGCATGTGGGTCGCCGGCTGGCAGCACGCGCTCGTGTTCACGTGGCGCCGCGGGCTGCCCGCGCCCGCCGTCGAGATCGGCGAGCGGGAGGCCACGTTCAGCGTCGAGGAGGGCGGCAGGAGGGAGCGCCTGCTCGGCGCGTCGCGCGAGGGCGACCGGCTCGGGTGGGTCGAGTCGCCCCGGATGGAGTTGTACCGCGCGGAGGGCTCCGAGGTGGCGACGCTCGCGCCGGCGACGTTCGCCGTCGCCCTGGCCGCGCGCGGCTATCCGCTCATCCGCTCGGCGGCGCGCTGGGCGGAGCGCCGCGCCTCGTCGGACGTCGGGCAGCCCGAGGGGCTCGCGTACAAGATCGAGCTCTTCGAGGCGGTCGATCGCAGCTACGGCTTCGAGGTCCGCACGCCGCGCATCCCGGGGCTGCTCTACCGCGAGTACGAGGACATCGACGGCTGAGCGCGGCGCGCGTGGTGTAGGATGCCGCGCATGGACGACTGGCTGCACCGCGCCCCCGCCGCGTTCCACCAGAAGCGCCTGTTCCGGCTGGGTTTGGCGGCGAACTACGGCATCGACGAGGACGGCGTGCGCGCGGCGATGGACCGCGGCGTCAACCTGTTCTTCTGGACCCTGCGCGCCGGCGGGCTCCGGAGCCCGCTGCGGGAGGCGCTCCAGCAGCGCCGCGACCGCGTTGCGGTGGTCGGCGTCGCGCAGGTCGGCTGGTTCGGCTGGGGCGTGCGCCGGGGGGCGGAGAAGCTCCTGCGCGAGCTCGGCACCGATCACCTCGACGTCTACCTGCTCGGCTGGCTCGGCGCCGGCTCCGCGTGGACGAGCGCGACCGAGCGCGAGATGCTGCACCTGCGCGAGAGCGGCAAGGTGCGCGCGATCGGGGTGAGCATCCACGATCGCCCGCGGGCGGGCGGCCTCGCGGCGTCGTCCCCGCTCGACCTGCTCATGATCCGCTACAACGCCGCGCACCCCGGGGCGGAGCGGGACATCTTCCCGCACGTGCGCGACCGCAAGCCGAGCGTGCTCGCCTACACGGCCACGGCCTGGCGGCGCCTGCTCAAGAAGCCGAAGGGCTGGGACGGCCCGGCGATGACGGCGGGCGACTGCTACCGGTTCCAGCTCTCCAACCCGAACGTGGATCTCGCGCTCACGGGCCCGAAGAGCCGCGCCGAGGTCGAGGCGAACCTTGACGCGCTCGCGAAGGGCCCGCTCACCCCGGAGGAGGAGGCGTCGATGCGCGAGTTCGGGCGCGCGGTGCACGGATGAGCGGGGCGTCGATGCGGATGGTCGTCGCCTGCACCATGACGTTCCCCGCGGAGGTGGAGCGCTTGCTGGCGGAGGGCGTCGCGCCGCACGAGCTCGCGATGCCGGCCGCGCGCTCCGCGGAGAACCTCGCCGTCGTCGGGCGGGATCCGGTGGTGCTGGGCGCGGACGTCGTCTTCGGCCAGCCGCACCCCGACGACGTGTGCGCAGCCCCGCGCCTGCGCTGGGTGCACCTCAGCACCGCGGGGTACACGCGCTATGACGTGGCGGCGGTGCGCGCGGCGCTCGCCGCGCGTGGCGCCGTCCTCACGACGAGCAGCGGCGTTTACGCCGACCCGTGCGCGGAGCACGCGCTCGCGTTCCTGCTCGCGGCCTCGCGCCGGCTGCCCGAGAGCGTCGAGAACCAGCGCGGCCCACGCGGCTGGCCCGACGCGGAGGTGCGCTCGAGGAGCGCGCTGCTGCGCGGCCGGCGGGTGCTGCTCCTCGGCTTCGGCGCCATCGGCCGCCGGCTCGCCGCGCTGCTCGCCCCCTTCGAGGTGGAGCTGTGCATCCTGCGCGCCCGCCCCCACGGCGACGAGCCTGGCCGCGTCGTCGCGCCCGAGGCGCTCGGCGACGCCTTTGCCTGGGCGGACCACGTCGTCTCGAGCCTGCCCGCGGCCGAGAGCACGCGCGGCCTCGTCTCGCGCGCGCTGCTCGCGCGGATGCGCCCGGACGCGTGGTTCTTCAACGTCGGCCGGGGCGCCACCGTGGACCAGGCGGCGCTGCTCGAGGCGCTCGAGGCGCGCCGCCTGGCCGGCGCGTACCTCGACGTGACGGACCCCGAGCCGCTGCCGCCCGATCACCCGCTGTGGCGCGCGCCGGGCTGCACCATCACCCCGCACGCCGCCGGCGGCCGGCGCGAGGAGCCGGTGGCGCAGGTGGAGCATTTCCTGGCGAACCTGCGGCGGTTCGAGCGGGGGGAGCCGCTCGAGGACCGGGTGATCTGAGGCGAAGGCGCGGGCGCGGGCCTTTTCCGCGGGAAAATTGAACAGGGAGGCGAGGAGACAGGGAGTATTTGAAGATTTTCCTCCCCGTCTCCCCGCCTCCCTGTGAATTTTTCGAAGAATTCGAGGGGATGTCTCAGGTATGGAGTCCTGGCACGCAAATGCATTCGACGTGGAGTTTCACCCCGGTTGGGGTGCGTTCGACCTCTCCACGTAGGAACACATCGGTAACCCGACGGTATCTGGCTATGTGACATCGATCATCTATCCGTGAGGAAGGCCGCCATCACGGGCTCGGCTTCGCGCGCCGGCCGGTGAAGGTGTCGGAGGCGATGGGATCGCCGGTGTCGCTCGAAGGAACGAGCGGATCTTCGCCGTCCTCGAAGGTGCGCACGACGAGAGAGCCGGCGATCTCGTCGCAGCCCTGACCGACCGTGTCGACGACGACATCGATCCGCGCCGTCGTCATCAGGGTGTTGTCCTCGTCGTACACGAACGCGAACAGGGCGCCCCGAGCGCCTTCGTGACCCACCTTCTCCCAGCTCCCCTGCTGGTTCGAGAAATTGTAGAGGGGCTGGGTCGAGGTGGTCCCGAAGAAGGACCCGTCGGCCGCGAACGTCCAGAAATCCCTGGCCCCTCCGGCTTCCGAGATCAGGTAGGTCCCGGCGCAGCTGGAAGGGAAGCCGCCGGCCAGGGTGGGCGCCGGCCGGAGGGCGAGCCCGAAGGCCGCGAGCGGGAGCAGCGAGAGAGCGAACAGGAGCCGCTTGTGCATACGGTTTCGATCCTTTCCATGGACCAGGGCGCGCGGTCTCGGCGCGTCCTCGCGCCAGGGCGCCGCGACAGGTCCGTTCAAACGAGCATGGAGAGACTATCTCTTCATCTCACGGCGGTGGCGCCGCCGGAGGCGTTGTTGGTGCGGAGAGCTACGGCGCGAGCGCCGCGGCTGCAAGATGAACTCGAGAGATAGGCATCGTTGAAAGCTCCTTTGTGCTGAAATATTCATTCAATCATACGCGTGGGCCGCCTGTCTACGGGCAGTGAAGGAGCACGTATCCAGGGATCTCGGGATCGGGGCCTGGCCGAGCAGCGATGGCGAGAGCGCGGGCAGCATCTCGCGGAGCGCGGCGTCGACACCCGAGCGTCGCGACGGCCGCCGCGCGCACGGTACGGCCGCCGCGCGCACGGCAAACGTCGGCTCGGCGGCCTGTCACGTCATTTCACTGTGAATTCACTGTGAATCACATCGCCGTCCGCGCGTCGCGCCGCTCCTCGCGGTTTCCGCGGCGGAACGGCCGGGCGTGGTGCGAGGTGCGACGTGCCGGCAGCTCACCGTCGATCGCCCTCGACGGATTGATCGGATCGCGGCCCAGGACGAGCGAAGCCAGGACGTGCCAAGAGCGACATCGCCCGTGCACAGGCGGCAGCGTCTGTCCATGAACGGTGATGACGTGGGTGAACGCGTTATTTGATTTACATGGCTCGCCTGGCGATTAGTATACGAACCGCCGCCCCTTCGTCGGTTGCGGCCAAGTGTCAGCGGTCGTTCACGAGGGTGATTGGCGTGCTCCGCATCTGAGGCCTCCAGGCAGCAGCGGCGGCGGCGCGGGCCCGCCTCGACATCACCGCCGCAAACGTCGTGTTCCCGCTGGCATCGATCTTGAATTGCTGAATCGGACGACCTGCTGTTTCCCCAGCCACCGCAGGCTGCGAGCCCTGAAGGACCTACGGCATGTCGAGGTACTCATGAGACGATCCCATTGCTTCGGCCCATCTCCGCTCTTCGGAGCCGTTTTTTTTGCCGCGACCACCCTGGCGGTGCTCGCGACGTCGGGTGAATCGTTCGCTCTCGCCCCCGCCGCTCCCGCCATCACCGTCTTCGAGAGCGGCCAGGTCCGTCCTCTCGCCCTGTCGCCGAACGGCAAGCTTCTCTTCGCGGTCAATACACCGGACAACCGCCTGGAGATCTACAGCGTGAAGGCCAGCGGCCTGGTCCATCGCGGCTCCGTGCCCGTCGGGCTCGAGCCCGTGGCGGTCGCGGCGCGCAGCAACAGCGAGGTCTGGGTCGTCAATCACCTCTCCGACAGCGTGAGCGTGGTCAAGCTGGGCCCCGACCAGGCCGCCGGTGTCGAGCGCACCCTGCTGGTCGGCGATGAACCGCGCGACATCGTCTTTGCCGGCCCTGGCAAGACGCGCGCCTTCATCACCACCGCGCACCGCGGCCAGAACATCCCGTTCGACCCGCAGCTCACCACGCCGGGTGTCGGTCGCGCCGACGTCTGGGTGTTCGACGCCCTGAACCTCGGCACCTCGCTGTGCGGCGACCCGCGCAACATCATCTCCCTCTTCAGCGACACGCCGCGCGCGCTCGTCGCGACGCCCGACGGGTCGCGGGTCTACGCCGCGGCGTTCCACTCGGGCAACCGTACGACCTCTATCAGCGACACCGTGGTTCCCGACGGAGGGGAGGACGTGGGGGGCGTGCCAGGCCCCAACGAGAGCGCCGATGGAACCCCCGCGCCCGAGGTCGGCCTCATCCTCAAGCACGACGGCGAGCACTGGGTGGACGTGATTGGCCGCCCCTGGGACGACGAGGTCAAGCTCAACCTGCCGGACAAGGACGTCTTCGTCATCGACGCGACGGCCAATCCGCCGGCCCAGCTCTCGGGCTCGGCCGGCTTCTATGTGGGCGTCGGCACCGTCCTCTTCAACATGGCCGTCAACCCGGTGAGCGGGAAGGTCTATGTCAGCAACACCGAGGCCAGGAACGATCTGCGCTTCGAGGGGCCGGGCACCTTCGCCGGCGAGACCCTGCGCGGCCACCTGCACGAGAGCCGCATCACGGTGCTCAGCCCGACCGGCGTCGCGCCGCGCCACCTCAACAAGCATATCGATTACGACGCCGCGCCGGCGCCCCTCCCCAATGCGGTCAGCGACAAGAGCCTGGCGCAGCCCCTCGGCATGGCCGTGAGCAGCAATGGCCAGAAGCTCTACGTGGCCGCGTTCGGTTCCAGCAAGATCGGCGTCTTCGCCACGGCGGCGCTCGAGAATGACACCTTCACGCCGGACGCCGCGCACCAGATCCCTCTCTCCGGCGGCGGCCCGACCGGGATGGTGCTCGACGAGGCCCGCGGGCGCCTGTACGTCCTCACCCGCTTCGACAACTCCATCTCGGTGGTCAGCACGGCCTCGAATCAGGAGATCGCGCACCTGCCGATGTACAACCCCGAGCCCGGGTCGGTCGTGGAGGGGCGCCCGTTCCTCTACGAGGCGCGGCTCTCGTCGAGCAACGGCGAGGCCGCATGCGGGAGCTGTCACGTCTTCTCCCACTGGGACAGCCTGGCGTGGGATCTCGGCAACCCCGACGGCACGGTGCTCAACAACCCTGGCCCGTTCGTCCCGAATTTGCCCGGCGGCGACCCGGACCCGCTCTTCGGCCAAGACCCCGACTTCCACCCCATGAAGGGCCCGATGGTGACCCAGAGCCTGCGCGGCATGGAGAACCAGGGCCCGATGCACTGGCGCGGCGATCGGACCGGCGGCAACGACGAGGCGAGCGCCCAGCCAGAAGACGGAGTGTTCGACGAGCACGCCGGGTTCAAGAAGTTCAACGGCGCGTTCGTCGCCCTGCTCGGGCGCGATACGCAGCTCACCACGGGGCAGATGGCGAAGTTCACGGACTTCATCCTGCAGGTCGCCTACCCGCCCAACCCGATCCGCAACCTCGACAACTCGCTCACGCCGGCGCAGCAGGCGGGCCGCGATCTCTTCTTCACCGCCAGCGCCGCGTCGAACGGGACCTGCCAGTCGTGCCACCACATCGACCCTGAGGCGAACCCGGGCGAGGGCGACTTCGCCGGCTTCTTCGGGACCGACGGCCGCTCGTCGTTCGACGCGGAGCCGCAGGTCTTCAAGGTCCCGCAGCTGCGCAACATGTACGACAAGATCGGCATGTTCGGCTCCTCTCGGACCGACGGCTCGGTCGGCCTGGATCCGTTCATGGGCGATTAGGTCCGCGGCTTCGGCTTCAACCATGACGGGACCATTCCGGACCTGTTCCGCTTCGCCAGCGGCTTCGATTTCGGCCCCTTCACCCTGTTCGGCATTCCGGTCGACGCGGCCGGCGCGCAGGGCAAGCGGGACATGGAGCAGTACCAGCTCGCGATCGAGAGCAACCTGGCGCCGATCGTGGGCCAGCAGGTGACGCTCGACGACGGCAACGAGGCGATCGTCGCTGCGCGCATCGACCTCCTGGAGGCGCGAGCCGATCTCCTCGAATGTGATCTCGTGGCAAAGGGCCGGATCGGCTCCACCGCGGTGGGCCTCAGCTACCTGGGCAATGGTTACTTCGCGACCGATCGGCAATCGGCGCCGCTGGTCGCGAGCGCCGGCTTGCGTGCCTTCGTCACGTCCCACGACGCCGCGCTCACCTACACCTGCGCCCCTCCAGGCTCCGGCTATCGCATCGGCGTCGACCGCGACCTCGACGGCCATCTCGACGGCGACGAGGTCGATGCCGGCAGCGATCCGGCAGACCCGAACAGCACGCCCTGAGGCGGGCTTCCCCGCTCGATCCCAGGAGAGCAAAACCCCCGTCCCCGATCGGGAACGCTCGCGCGTGGTGCGAGGAGATCGCCTTCCCGGGCGCACAGTCACCCGCTTCAAGGCTTGAAACGCCCGACTCGGTCGCCGAGTCGGCGATTTCAAGCCTTGAAACGGCTCTCTCGGCCGCCGAGTGGGCCATCTCAAGCCTTGAAACGGCCCGCTGGGCCACAGAGTCGGCCGTCTCAAGCGTTGCAACGGCCGACTCGGCGACCGAGTCGGCCGTTGCAACGCTTGATGCAAGCGTTGCAACGGCCGAGTCGCCCGCTGCAACGCTCGATGCAAGCGTTGCAGCGGGCCGCGGGCTCACGCGTCCGGCGAGGGCCCCGGCTGGGCGGGCGTCGCGGCCGCCGGCGCGGGCGGCGCGGCCGTCGGCTCGGCCGGCGCGGCCGGCTGCCCCGGCGGGAGCGCGTCGCTCACGCCGCTCGCGCGGTGGACCTCGGCGAGGTCGTCGAAGATGAGCGGCATGAGCTCGGGCTTGCCGAGGTGGGCGAGCAGCCCGCGCACGAGGAGCTTGTTCGCGTTGTAGACGGCGAGCCACGCCTCGCGCGCGGTCGACACCTCGGGGCCGAGCTCGAGCCGCTCGACCCGCGAGGCGCGCTGCTGCCGCTCGACGATAACAAGCTTCTCGTGCACCTCCCTGATCTCGGCCTCCCACATCTCCGCGCCGCGGATCCTGGCGCGGTGCTTCTCGAGCTCGTCGGCGATGTGCCCGACCGCGGCGGTCAGCTTCGTGATCCGCCGGCGCGCGAGCACGCTCGGCGCCTCGCCGCGGAAGAACAGCTTCGGATCGACCGGCCGCCCTTTCAGCGAGTCGAGGTACGACGCGAACCGCACGATGACGTCGCGCGCCTCCTCCAGGACAGCGTTGCTGTCGAGCTCCGGCGCCGGCTTGGGCTGGCGGTCGAGGACGTCCCCCATCGCCTGATCGGCCATGCGCTGCTTGTTGATCGCGAACTCGAGCATGTCGTCGAGGGCGGGGACCTTGCCCGTCAGGACCGCGGACATCTGCTCGCGCGCGAACTTGCCGTAGATTCTCGTCTCGAAGGGATCGATATAGGGGTCTGCCATGGGCGCCTCCTGGGGTTGACAAAACGGGTCGATGCTTGCCGAGCGCGGCGGCCCTCCGCAATGCCCTGGCAGGAACTCCGCGCCGGCAGGATCCCGACGGGCGCGGCGGTCGTGAGCGATCACGGGGAGCGGGCTCCGCGGCGCTGCGTCACTCCGGCCGCGCGGCGACCGGCGTACGTTGCAGGAGCTCGTCGCGGTCTCCTGCATAGGCGCCCCGAGGGAAGTCGCGCCGGTGTCGCTCGAGCAGCTGGCGCATGTCGTCTCGACCGGAGGAGCGCGCCGCCATCACCTGCCGCCACAGCTGGAGCTCGATCCCGGACAGGGCGCCGCCGCCCTGAAGCTGGCGGGGAGCGTGCCGAGCGTTCGACGGATCGTGGCCTGTTGCCTTCGGAGCGCCGCCCGCACCGGCGGCGGCCGGCGTAGCCAGCGGCAGCTCCGGGAGCGAGGGAAGATCCCGGCCGCGCCGAACGGCCCCGAGCACCTGCGGGGATCGCGGCGTGGTCGCGTGGCCCGGGGGCGTCGGGAGAACGCCGCTCGGTCCGGGGGGGAGCAGCGCGATCGCGCCGGCCACGACGCCGGCCGCGGTGCTGGCGATCGCTCTTCCGGGAGGCCGCGGGCGCGCAGGCGAGGCGCGCCACGTGCTCGCCGCCGGCCTCGCAGCGCCTTGATCCGCTGCGCGCTGGAGGCCGCCGCCGATGCGGTCGACGACGCGCCGGAGCAGCCCTCTGCGGAGCGGCCCGCCGGAGGCGCGCGCCTCGGCCGCGCCGAACGCCGCGGCGAGCGGCGCGAGGAGCAACCCGCGGCCACGGTGGCGCGCTTGCCAGCGCCGGAGTGCCCCCTTCAGGCTCTGCCGCGCGAGCCGGAGGTGGTTCCACGCGGTGTTGGGCGGCATCCCGCGCTCCTCGGCGATCGTCTCGATGGCCTCCTCCTCGAGGTCGTGCGCGACGAGGATCTCCCTGCGCTTCTGCGGTACCTCCTGGAGCAACCCCGTGAGGACCTCGCACCGTTGCTCCGCGATGAGCCGTGTCTCGGAGTCCGGCATGCGGCTGGCGAGCCCGTCCAGCGCTTCCTCGGGCCACGGCTCTTCATAACGCCGGTACGCGCGGTGGCGCTCGTGGGATATCACGTGGAATGTGATGCTCATGAGCCAGGTGCGCAGGGTGCCGCGGCGGGGATCGAACCGCGGCAGCGACCGCGCGGCGCTCCAGAAGACCTCCTGGACCAGGTCGTCCCGATCCGCGCCGTGGAAGCCCTGCTGCTCCACAACCCAGCGGATGACGTCCTGGTGCTTCGCGATGATCACCTCCAGGGTGATCGGGTGTTGCTCGGAGGCCTCGTCGTTCTTTCGAGATTTTTTGCCCATGCATCCGTGTTCCCTGGCGAGCCCGTTCGGCATTTGGAAATCGTCATGGCTGGCGGCGCCGGTTCTTCAGCCCGTGACGACGGCGCGAGCACGCTCGGTGCGCCCCACGGCCGGGAATGCATTCCGGGTACGTCTCAGAAATTCTCGGCCAAGTGCTTCTTTTTTGCCGTTTTTGGTGGCCCAAGGCAGCTTGACGCAGAAGAAGCTCGCTGCGTAACGTGCCGAGGGAATGGGGTCCACAGGCTGGTTGCCACTTGCGGTGGCCGCAGCGGTCGTCGTGTGCAGTCGCGCGGCGCTCGCGGCCGGCGAAGCGCCGCACGCACCGGCCACGGCGCGCTCCGAGGCTGAGGAGGCGTTCGCGTGGGGCGAGAAGGCGCGGCGCGCGGGGCGGTGGGAGGAAGCCGAGGCGTCCTACCGGGCCGCATGGGAGGCGGATCCGCGGCCGGAGTTCGCGGGAGAGCTCGGGCTCGCCGAGCTCGCGCTGGGGCGGTTCAAGGACGCGGCGGAGCACCTGCGCGCGTCCCTGCTGGACCGGGAGACGCTCGCGCCGCCGGCGCGGCGTCGCTTCATGGAAGGGTTTCAGAGGGCGGAGAGCAAGGTCTCGTCCGCGACCATCTCGGTGAGCCGGCCCGAGGCCGAGGTGCTGGTGGACGGGCGGCGGATCGGCCGCGGACAGGCCAGCTACTTCGTGTACCTCGATCCGGGGCGGCACGAGGCGCGCGGCAGGCTCGAGGGCTATGTCGAGGACGCCTATCCGTTCGAGGCGCAGCGCGGCCGGGAGTCGGTGGTCGGCCTTCACCTGGAGCCGAAGCCGCCCCCGGCGGTTGCGCCGGTTGTGCCGGTGACGGCCGCTGCTGCACCCGCGGCGCAGGGCGGCATGCCGGCGGGCACGATGTTCCGGATCGGCTGGTTCGCGCTCGCGTCGGCCGGGGTCGCGATCGGCGCAGGACTCTCCATCGCGGCGGCGGTGCGCGATGGCGATGCGGACGCGCAAGCGAATCGGATCCGCCGGCGCGGAGGCCCGTTTGCGTGCGCGGAAAAGGACTACGTCGTGGACTGCACAGCGTTGCGCCACACGAACGACGCGCGCGATACGCTGGAGACCGCCGCGGCCGCGAGCTTTGTCAGCGCCGGGGTTGTCGCAGCGATCGCCGTCTCGTCGTTCTGGTGGGCCCCTGTGCCGGACAAGAGCCCCGTGCGTGCGGCGCCCGTTGCGACGGCGCAGCTCCGAGGCGTGGTGGTGTCCGGATCCTGGTAGGGCAGCGGAGGAGACGAAGGGAGTGGTGGCCTCAATGCGGTGGGTGCGGAGCAGACGGCTGGCGGGGTCTCTCCTCGTTGCGGGCGGCGTGGCGGCGGCGGGCGGGTCTGGGGGCGGTTGCGGCAGAGAACGCGCCTGCGCCGAGGAAGTGCTGTGCGAGGTCGTGAACGACGATGGGACGAGCAACGGATATTGCTGGGGGCAGTGTGTTCACGAGCCGCCGGCCTCGTTTCGTACGCCAATGCTCGTGTGGACAGGGCCCGAGGCGCTTGCGCCTTCGTCCTGCGACGAGCTCGCGACGATCGACCCCGAGACGAGCGAGAGGATTCCTTTCGTCGGCGCCTCGCCCGTGTTCATCGGGCGGGCCCTGCCGGTCGCTGACCATGGCTGCCCCGTGTGCGACTGCATGGGGCCCTCGTGTGCGCTGCCGTCGATCGTAACAGCGAGCGAGCTCGGGACGTGTAGTGACGGCCCCGGGGACCCGACGACGCCGTTCCATCCGCCACCGGGCTGGGACGGATCGTGTGTGTCGCCCGGCTTTCTGGAGCCGGAGCAGTTCGCATCCATCTCGATAGGCCCCACGCAGAGGTGCACGCCGTTCGCGAGGGGCGAGCCCCCGCAGCCGCTGGCGGCGGAGACAGGCGATGTCGCGGTCGCGTGCGGCGGCCGTGTGGAGTCGAAGCTGTGCCCGGACCCCGCGGAGCACTGCATGCTCTACCAGCAGCAGACTCGCCTGCCGGACGGCTGGCGCCACTGCATCGTCTCGGACGATGCGAGTGTGGAGGAGTGCCCGCAGCCGGAGGGGACAGCGGACCCTCGGAAAGTGTTCTCCGAGAAGGTCTCGGTGTTCTACGACCACCTTGTGACCACGCCAGCGTGCACGCCGTGCGCATGCGACGTGCCGGAGACCAACCGCTGCGAAGCTCTCGTGTACACGTACGAGGACCGCGCATGCAGCGACATGATCTTCTTCATCCGCGTGAACGAGGACGAGGAGGGCAGCTGCGTGGTCCCTGTATCGACCTCCAGCCTGGGCAGCCTGAGCGCGACGTGGATCACCAACGAGCCGGGGCGCTGCACGCCGAGGGGAGGCGAGCCGTTTCCCGAGGTGAAGCGCGGAGAACCCAGGCTCCTGTGCTGCCTGCCGAGGGAGTCGTGAGTCCGTGGACCGGCGCAGCGGCGGGCGAACACGCGCCGCTCACCGCCCTAGCCACGAAGGCGTAAGGGGGCGCGGTCTCATCGAGAACGCGCAGAGAAAAGCGATGAGGTCGAGATGCGGTTGAACAGAACGCGGTGGATTTTACGCTCGCTCAGCGCGCTCGCGCTGGCCGGTCTGGGCGGCATGGTGACCGCGGGAGCCTGTATCACGGACGAGGAGCCGTGCGGCAAGCCGTGGAATCTATGCCCAGTCGTCAACGAAGACGGCACGAGCAACGGGGTTTGCTCGGGCAAATGTGTGATGCAAGAGCTGGCCTTCTTCAGCGAGCCGTTGCTCCTCTGGATGGGGTCCGAGGAGTCGGAGCCGTCGTGCGAGGATCTCGTGTTCGTCAATCCCGAGACGGGCGACACGGAGAGCATCGCCCCGACGACGTCCTTCCTGCTCCAGTCGGCCCCGGCCGGCGAGGCGGTCTGCCCGGAGTGCGCGTGCATCGGCCCGGATTGCGTGCTGCCGCGGATGGTGGCGGCGAATTCACTGTCCGCGTGCGAGCAGACTACAGCGGCCACGTCCACGCCGTTCAATCCGCCACCGGATTGGCGAGGCGCTTGCGTTTCTCCGGGCACCGTGCCGTCGGAGCGGGTCCGATCGATCTGGACCGGGCCGGCGACCGAGGCGCCGTGCACAGCGACCACCTTCGACCTGCCTCCCCCGGAGACGCCTTCGCAGATCGCGGTCGCATGTCGAGGCATCGTGGCGGAGAATCAGTGCCCTGAGCTTACGGATCTGTGCCTGGTCCACCAGCAAGAAGCCAACCTGCCTCCGGGCTGGCGCTACTGCATCGTCGGGTCGGGCGGTGATCAGAGCTGCTACCCGCCGGCTCCGCCGGGAGACTCTCCGACGTTCTCGGACAAGATCACCCTTATTTCTCGGGATGCAAACGGAGCGGATTGCGAGCCTTGCATCTGCTTGCCTGGCACACCGAGCCGGTGCCAGGCGCGGGTGAACGCCTACGCGGATCGCGCGTGCAGCGAGGACGCGCTCATCGGGACGGCGGAGACGAGCGTCGGCCAAGGGGATGGTTGCTTGCAGTTCGATGCCGGGCCGGCGCTCGGCAGCATCCGCGCCGAATGGGAGGTGAACGAGCCGGGGAGCTGCATTCCGGCCGGCGGCGAGCCGAAGCCGACCACCGTCTGCTGCCTGCCCGAGCCGACCGGATGACCGCGCAGGGAGCGCCCGCCGCGAGGCGCCCCGACAAGCCATTCCCGCCTCCTGTGACACACGTTACCATGCCCGCTTATGCCGGGACCCGACCCTCCGCACCGCTTCCCCGAGACCTCCTGGGGCCTGATCGCGGACGCCGTCGAGCTCACCACCGAGGGCCGGAAGGCGCTGGCCACGCTCTATGAGCTTTACTGGTACCCCGTCTATGCCTTCGTGCGCCGCCGCGGCGCGTCCGCCGACGAGGCGCAGGACCTGACCCAGGGCTTCTTCGCGCGCCTCCTCGAGAAGAACTGCCTCGCCACGGTCGACCGGGAGCGCGGCCGGTTCCGGTCCTGGCTCATCGGCTGCCTCAAGAACTACCTCGCGAACGAGCGGGAGCGCGCGCGCGCGGCGAAGCGCGGCGGCGATCGCGTGCTCGTCGGCTTCGACGGCGATCGGGCCGAGCGGCGCTATCAGGCCGAGCCGTCGCACGCCCTCACGCCGGAGGCGCTGTATGGCCAGCGCTTCGCCCTCGCCCTGCTCGACCGCGCGCTCGCCGCCCTGCGAGACCAGTACACGCAGGCCGGACAGGCGCGGGTCTTCGACGCGCTCAAGGGGCGCCTCTCGGACGACGCCGACACGCAGCCGCACCGGGAGGTCGCCGCGGCGCTCGGGATGAGCGTGGAGGCGGTGAAGACCGCGACCTCCCGCCTGTACGGCCGCGACGAGCGGGTCCTCCGCGAGGAGGTGGCGCGCACGGTCGAGCGCGTGGAGGACGTGGACGACGAGCTGCGCTCGCTGTTCCTCTGTCTCGGCGGAGATCCGGGGGACGGTAACCTTCATGGACAGATCCGGAAGGACGGGTGATGGTTAACGCAGCCCACACCGCCGCCGTCCACCCCCCGACCGTCCGCGTCTGCCCGAGGTGCCGGGAGGAGGTCGGGCACGACGTCCCGCACGGCCTCTGCCCGCGGTGCCTGCTCGGCCGCGTGCTCAATCGCCCCACGCCGCAGGCCGACTCCGACCCTCCGGGCCCCGAGGAGCGCCCTCGGTCGTCGCTGCGCCTCGGCGACTACGAGATCCTCGACCGCCTCGGCGAGGGCGGCATGGGCGTGGTCTACCGGGCCCGGCAGGTGCGCGCCGACCGGATCGTCGCCCTCAAGATGCTCCCGGGCGGCCCCTTCGCGGGCATGGCCGCGGCGCGCCTGTTCCAGCGCGAGATCGAGGCCGTCGCGCGCCTGGATCACCCCAACATCGTGCCGATCCTCGACGTCGGCGAGCACGAGGGCCGCCCCTATTTCACGATGAAGCTCATGGCCGGCGGCACGCTCTCCGCCCGCCGCGAGCGCTACCGCGACCCGCGCCGCGCCGCCGAGCTCGTCGCGACGCTCGCGCGCGCCGTCCACGAGGGCCACCGCTGTCACATCCTCCACCGCGATCTCAAGCCGGACAACATCCTCTTCGACACGAAGGGCAACCCGTATGTCGCGGACTTCGGGGTCGCCAAGGAGATCGGCCGCGACAACGGCACCCAGACGGGCCTGGCCATTGGAACTGTCGGCTACATGGCCCCGGAGCAGGCCCTCGGCCACGCCAAGCGGGTCACGGCGGCGGCCGACGTCTTCAGCCTCGGCGTCATTCTCTACGAGCTCCTCACCGGCCGAGGTCCCTTTGCGGGTCCGACGCCGCAGGAGACGCTGCGCCGCACGGCCGAGGACGAGCCGGCCTCGCCGCGCACCCTCCGCCGCGAGGTGCACCGCGACCTCGAGACCGTCTGCCTCACCTGCCTCCACAAGGAGCCCGGGCGCCGGTACGGGTCCGCCGAGGCGCTCGCCGAGGATCTCGAGCGCTGGCTGCGCGGCGAGCCCGTCGAGGCCCGCACCCCTGGGCCGCTCGAGCGCGCGCTCCGCTGGTGCGCCCGCCACCCGGCCGCGGTGGCCTTGATCCTGGCCGCGACGCTCGCGTTCGCGGGGGCGGTCGCCACGGCCCGCGCCCAGGAAGAGGCGCGCCGGCAGGAGGTGATCGAGGGCAACGTGTACGCGGCGCGGGCGGTCGCCGGCGCGGTGCTCGCGCAGCTCTGGCATTACGGCGTGCTCGTGTCCCGCGCCGCCGCCGATCCACGCGCCGCGGCGCTCGTCGAGCGACCGGCGCTCGCGGATCTCGAGGCGCTCCGCGAGGTGTACATCGGCCGGGACGGGGGGCCCTCGCTCGTCACCTGGTTCGTGGTCGACCGCCAGGGCAAGCTCCTCTTGCACTGGCCGCACGCGTCGGCGCCGCACGGAACGTATGCCTTCCGCGACTACTTCCAGGGTGCCCGGCGCCTCGCCGAGGGGTCGGATCTCGGCGTCGCGTACGTATCCCGCGCTTTCCGGTCGGAGACCGACCACAATTACAAGTTTGGCCTCTCGGCCCCCATCCGCGGCGCCTCGGGCGAGCTCGCCGGGGTGCTCATCGCCACCATTGCGACGGACTCCCGGCTCGGCGCGCTCCGGCTCAGCGATGGTGGCCGGCTGGTCGCGCTCGCCGCGCGCCGCGATCGCGAACGTGGCGGTCCGCTCCCGGCGAGCGATGACTACACGGTCCTGATCCACGACGGCCTCGGTTACGGCGAGAGCGCCGCGCTCCGCAGCGCGACGCTGAGCACGTTGCTCCCTGCGCCTGCCGCCGCGTCCACGCCTGCGCTGGACCAGCTCCGGCTGCCGCCGCCCGATCGGGTCGCCGCCGTGGCCGACTGGCGCGATCCGCTCGCCGAGCGCGACCCCGCGAAGTACGGCGGCGTCTGGCTCGCCGGGCTCGCGCCGGTCGGCCACACCGAGCTCGTGGTCGTCGTCCAGAGCCGCGCCGACGAGGCCACCGCGCTCGACGCCGACCCGCGCCTGCGCCTCGTCGCCTGGAGCGGCGTCGCCGTTGCGCTGCTCGGGCTCGCCTTCGCGGCCACCGCGGCCCGTCGCCGCCAGCGCCGGGCCGAGCAGGAGCCCTAGCTGCGGCCCGGGTTGGCCATCACGTCCCGCCCTCGTGCGGGCGGCCGATCCGGGCGCGGATCTGCGCTTGGACGTCCTCCGGGAGCGAGCGCAGGTAGTCCTCGGGCAGTAGCCGCAGCACCTCGTCCGGTGCGAGCAGGAGGCGCTGCTCGGGCGGCAGCCCAGCGGCCCGCTGCTCGGGCGGCATCCCCGCGAGGCGCTGCTCGGGCGGCATCCCCGCGAGGCGCTGCTCGGGCGGCATCCCCGCGAGGCGCTGCTCGGGCGGCATCCCCGCGAGGCGCTGCTCGGGCGGCAGCCCCGCGAGCCGCTGCTCGGGCGGCAGCGCCGCCAGCAGCTTGTCCACGGGCAGCCCTGGCAGCAGCGTCTGGATCGGCAGCTCGGCCAGCAGCGTCCGCATCACCTCGTCGAAGCCTTCCAGCTCGCGCATTGCCATCGCGCTCTCCTCTGCACCGACCTGCTCGGCCAGCCACCGGCGGGCCTCGGCCGTGCGTGCCTTGCCGTGACCCAGCAAGTGTAGCAGATCGTCGTCCTCGTCCTCGGCCACCGCGGCGAGCTCGACCACGTACAGCGCGAACGCTCCCCCCTGGAGCTGCCAGTAGCCGCCAGCGAGGTCGATCCAGACCAGCCCGAGCGCCGCGGCATCGGCGTCGAGCGTTCGGGTGCGCGACGGCAGCAGCACCACGCCGGCCAGGTTGCTGCGCGCTCCGAGCCGCCTGGCGGTGTCGGCGTAGTGCAGCGACAGGTAGCCCCAGAGCCGATCGAGGTTGCAGCGGCGGTAGGTGCGCCGCGCGCTCTTGAACTCGACGATCGTTTCCCTGGGCAACAGCGGCCAGAGCCTCCGCAAGGTGCCGGCCGGCTTGCTGGCCTCGCCCGGCGCCTCGTTGCGCAGCAGGAGGTAGTCGGCCCGTGGCGGCTCGGCCGCGAGCGGCACCTCCGTCTGGACCTGGAAGTTGCCCGGGCCGCGCTGGCGCAGCAGCGCGGCGAGCAGCACGTGCCAGGCCGTCCTGGTCGAGCCCATGCCCCCCTGTACCCGGAGCCTTCGACAGCCGGCAAGAAACCAGAGGAAAACGACGCGTCCTCTCCGAACCCCTCTCCGTCGTCCAGCGGAGCCTTCACCGTGAGCGCCGGCGGGGGGCTCTGCGCGGCAGGGCGCGGGTGGGCGCGATCGAGCACCGACCGAGGCACCATAAGCCCAAAGCTGGCTCATCGTCTCAGGCGCGCCTCGTGTGGCGCGCTCCATAACGTCCCAGTCAGCATGGCCCGAAGGGAGACATGCCGGGCGGTGTTCTCAGCGCAAGCTCTCACCCCACCAGCCTCGGCGGATGGCCAGCGCCCACCCGCGCCCTGCCGCGCAGAGCCCCCCGCCGGCGCGGCCCGCCGGATCACCCGCCGCCGCCGCCCCTACCTGGCAAAGCTCGACCCGTTCCAAACGTACTTCACCGCCTGCGCTCCCCCCCAGGGCAGGAGCAGCGGCTCGAACCCCCCGACAGGCCCCTTGTCCTGATTGAACGGATACGTCTCCTCCGTCCACTCCACGGCCCGTCCCGGCGCGAGCTCGATTCCCACCTTGTCCCCCACGCGCACGAACCTGAGCTCGCCGACGATCTTCTTGCTCCCGACGCTCCGCGCGACCTCGGCCGCGAAGACCCGCTGGATCCCGTCGCCCTCGATCCGGAAGATGAGCACCACGTCGCGGTCCACGGTCCCGCTCCCCGCCTCCTTCGGCGCCGGCGCCCGCACCGTGCCGTGGACGATGATCTCCGCCTTGCCGTCGCCCGTGAGATCCCGCGCGCTCACCGACCGGATGTCGCCCGGCGAGGCGAACTGGGCGAGCGTCATGAACGCGTACCCCGTCCCCCCGCGGAAGCCCTTCCCGAACACCACGATGTCGCGGTCGTGGAGCAGCACCCGCTCGGGCTCGCGGCCGCCGGCCACGTCGGCCCCCAGATCGAAGCGCGGCTTGCTCGACGACGCCCCGCGGTCGCGCCGGTAGAGGGCGTACACCTTGTCGAGCAGCTCCCCCGGCGCGAGCGCCGGCTTCGCCGCAGGCCGCGCCTCCTCGGCCGCCTGGGCCGGCGCCGGCCGGGAAGCGGCCGCCTGCCTCTCCTCGCTGGCCTTCGTGAACACGCCCCCGGTCAGCTTGTACAGCTGCGACTTGATCGGACCCCACGGCAAGAGCAGCGGGTCGTACGACTGCTCCACCCCCTCCGCATAGTTGCTCGCGTCGTAGCGGGTCGCCTTGCCCGGCCGCACGCGGATCGCCGTCTTGGCGCCGTCGGGGACGAAGTCGACCTCGTTGACCACCGAGCCCTTGTCGGTCGCGATCGCGACCTCGTGCTGGAAGAGCGGCCTCGGCGCGTCGCCGGCGCCGAACTGCATCACGTGCATCACCTCGCGGTACTTCGCGCTGCTGCCGGAGCGCTTCCTCAGGATGAGCTCGGCCTGGCCGTCGCCGGTCAGATCGCGCGCCGTGAGCGAGGGCAACATCCCCTCCTTGGCGTCGACCCCGAGGTCCTCGAAGTAGTACTGCGCGCCCTTCCGGAAGCCGGGGCCGAGGACGACCAGGTACCGCTCGTAGACGATCACCCGCTCCCGCATCGCGTCCCCCGCCACGTCGACGACGAGGTCGTAGCTCGGCGCGCTGCGGATCCCCTTGCTCTTCAGGAGCCCCTCGGTCAGCGCCAGCTCCGGCTCGGTCGCGAGCGGCGACAGCGACGCGTACGCCTCCGACGCCGCGCTGCCGACGATCGCGTCGACCGCCCCGCCGCCGTCCGCGTCGTGCACGAACAGCCCCGCCCGCAGCCCGACCCGGGTCGTCGCCGCGTCGGGGAACGCCGACCACGGGATGCTCGCCTCGAGCGTGTAGCCGCCGCCCCGGGGCGCCTCGACCACCTTCGCCCCCGCCGCCGCCTTGCCGCCCGCGAGCTTGACGCTGCCCGCCGTCTTGCCCGGCTCGCCCGGGTAGAGCGCGACCTCGTGGACCTTCCCGCCCGGGAAGCCGAGCACCAGCGCCACGTGATCGGCGCCGCCGCGCAGGGCGTCGTCGGTCACGTCGGCCACCACGTAGACCCGCGCGTCGTCGTAGGCGATGGCCGCCTGCGCGGCGAGATCGGCCTTGCCCGGCTTGCCCTTCACCTTGTGGCCGAGCGAGGAGAACGCCACCGGCCACTCCTTCGGGACCCCGTCGAGCTTGATCGTCTTCGCGTCGACCAGCGGCGCCGCGAGCGGCGCGCCGGCGGCGAGGGCAGGGGAGGAGGCGGCGACCGCCAGGGCGGCGGACGCGAGGGCGGCGAGGCCAGGACCGAGGGCAGGAGCCCCAGGCGCGCGGAGGGAAGAGGTTCGACGTCGCATAAGCTCACGCTTGGACGCCGTGTCGCGCCCGCTTGTTCTTACCACGAGCGCTTTCTTTCCGGATCGCCCGGCTGGCGCTGCCGCGAGGTGGATGGGGAGGAGGCCGTGGGTGGGGGGGAGGCCGGCGGCGCCGGCCTCGGGACGGGTCGGCGCCGCCGCGCGGAGGGGCGCGGCCCGCGCAGGTCAGCCGCGCGGGTCGGCGCGCACGGCGAGGTCGCCGGGCCCGGCGACCTCCGGGCGGATCCGGCGGTACACGAGCTTCGCGATCTCGACCGCCGGCACGATGAGCGCGGCCAGGCCGAGCAGCAGCAGCCACTCGTCCGCCGACATCGCGTACGTGCGGAACACCGGGCGCAGCGCGGGCACGAGCAGCGCGACCAGGTGGATCGCCGCGCTCGCCGCGACGGCCAGGAGCAGCGGCAGGCTGACGAGCGGCTTCGACGCGAAGATCGAGGTCACCGGGCTCCGGCAGCTCCAGGCGTGGAAGAGCGGCGAGAGCGCGAGCAGCGAGAACGCGAGCGCGCGCGTCCGGAGGAGCGACTCCTCGTCCTGCGGCGCCGTCGCGTAGAGCGCCACGGCCGCGAGCCCCATGATCGCGCCCACGTAGAGGATCCCGAGGTAGTCGCGCCGCACGAGCAGGCCCTCGTCGCGAGGCCGCGGCGCCTCCGACATGAGCTTCGGATCCGGCGGATCGATGCCGAGCGCGAGCGCCGGCAGGCCGTTCGTCACGAGGTTGATCCAGAGGATCATGAGCGGCGTCAGCGGGGGCCACTTGCCGAAGAACGACACGACGAACACCGCCACGAGCAGGCCCATGTTCGACGACAGGAGGAAGAAGATGAACTTCTGGATGTTGCGGTAGATGGCGCGCCCCTCGCGCACCGCCTCGACGATGGTCGCGAAGTTGTCGTCCGCCAGCACGAGGTCCGCCGCCTGCCGCGCGACGTCGGTGCCGCCGCGCCCCATCGCCACGCCGATGTGCGCCTCGCGGAGCGCCGGCGCGTCGTTCACGCCGTCGCCCGTCATCGCCACGATGTGGCCGTGGGCCTTGAACGCGCGCACGAGCCGGAGCTTCTGCTCCGCCGTCGTCCGGGCGAAGACGCGCAGGTGCATGATCCGCCGCGCGAGCTCCTCGTCGCTCATCGCCGCGAGCTCCGACCCGCTGAGCGCCTCGTCGCCCTCGTCCCAGAGCCCGATCTCCTTCGCGATCGCCGTCGCGGTGAGCCGGTGGTCGCCGGTGATCATGACCGCGCGGATGCCCGCGCGACGGCACTCGGCGACCGCCTCCTTCACGCCGGCCCGCGGCGGGTCCATCATCCCGACCAGGCCGAGGAACGTGAGCTCGCGCTCGACGTCGTCCTCGTCCCGGCTGACCCGCACCCGGCGGCAGATCGCGAGCACGCGCAGCGCGGACGCGCTCATGCGGTCGGCCTCCTCGAGGATCGCCCGCCGGTCGTCCTCGGTCAGCGCCCGCACGCCCTTGTCGTCGGCGAACTTCACGCAGAGCGGCAGGAGCACGTCGACGCTCCCCTTCACGTGCGCGATCTCCCGGCCGCGCTCGTCGCGCGTGATCACCGTCATCCGCTTGCGATCGCTGTCGAAGGGCAGCTCGTGCACGAACGCGTGCGACGGCGCCACCGACTCGCGCGAGTGGCTGCCCTTCGCGGCCAGCGTGAGCAGCGCCGCCTCGGTCGGATCGCCGACGATGTTCCAGCGGCCCGTGGCCTGGTCCTCGTTGAGCGAGGCGTTGTTGCAGAGCGCCGCCGTCGCGAGCAGGTAGGTGAGCGGCGCGGAGAGCTCGACGACCTCCGCGCCGCGCTCGTCGAGCAGCGCGCCGGCCGGGTTGTACCCCTCGCCGCTCACCGTGAAGTGACGCCCGCCCGCGTAGACGTTCCGGACGGTCATCTCGTTCTGCGTGAGCGTGCCGGTCTTGTCCGACGCGATGATCGTCGCGGCGCCGAGCGTCTCGACCGCGGGCAGCTTGCGCACGATCGCCCCGCGCCGCGCCATGCGCTGCATCCCGAGCGCGAGCGTGATCGTCGTGATCGCGGGCAGCCCCTCCGGGATCGCCGCCACGGCGAGGCTCACGCCCTCGAGCAGGAGCTCGTGCCACGGCCGGCCGCCCCGGATGAACCCCCAGCCGAGCAGCACCGCGGAGAGCGCGAGGCACACCCGCAGGATGATCGAGCCGAAGCGGTCGAGGCGCTCCTCGAGCGGCGTCTTCTGGTCGCCGACCGATCGGATCATCTCGCCGATGCGGCCGAGCTCGGTGTGCACGCCGGTCGCGGTCACCACCGCGCGCCCCTTGCCGCGCACCACGCTCGTGCCGGTGAAGATCATCGTGACGCGGTCCCCGAGCGGCGCGTCGCGCGCGACCGGCGAGAGCGCGTCCTTGACCGCGGCCGCGCTCTCGCCCGTCAGCGCCGCCTCCTCGGTGGCGAAGCTGATCGTCTGCACGAGCCGCGCGTCGGCCGGGATCGCGTCGCCCGCCTCGATCTCGAGGATGTCGCCGGGGACGACGTCCTCGGCCGGGATGACCGCGGTCCTGCCGTCGCGGCGCACGCGCGCGTTCGGGGCGCTGAGCTTCTGGAGGGCGTCGAGCGCGGCCTCGGCGCGCCGCTCCTGGTAGTAGCCGAGGAACGCGTTCAGGACGACGATGAGGAGGATCGCGATCGCGTCGCCGAACCGGTGGAGGAAGCTCTCCGACTGGTCGGCGGTCACGCCCACGACCACGGCGATGGCCGCCGCGGCGAGGAGCGTGAGCACGAGCGGGTTCGCGAACTGCTCGAGGATCCTGACGAGCGCGCTCTTCTTCTTCGTCTCGGGGAGGCGGTTCTTTCCGTGCTCGGCGAGGCGCTTCTGCGCCTCGGCCTCGGAGAGCCCGCCGGAGGAGCTCACCCCGACGCGCTCGAGGAAAGCGCCGACCTCTTCGGCGTGGACGGGGATGGATTCGGTGGGAGCGACGCTCGGTTCTGGCCGGCGGATTGCCGTTGCGACTTGGCTCATGGGCGGGCGTGCTCTAGCGCTTCATCCGTGCCTGTTCACGTTGTTCTTCGGCCTCGAGCTCCGCGATGGCCGCCGCGAGCTCGTCCTGCTCGGCCTGGGGCATCCCGGTCGGCGCGCCGCCGGTCCCGGCCACGCGCACCTGCGGCGGGGGCGCCGCGGCCGCCGGCGGCTCGGGCGGCAGCACGCCCATCTTCCGCTTGAGCGCGAGCAGCTCGTCGTCCGCGCCCACGGTCGCCTCGAGCTGCCCGAACCGGTGCGCCAGCGTGTCGCCCGTGTACTGCTCGGCGATCTCCCCCGCGGCCTCGGCCTCGGCCTCGATCTGGTCGACCTTGTTCGCCATCCGGTCGAACGTCTCGAAGGCGGAGGCGTTGTTGAGACCGCTCATGGTCTCCTGGATCGCCTTCTGCGCCTCGGCCCGCTTCTTCCGGGCGATGAGCACGTTCTTCTTGCGCTTCGCCTCCTCGATCTTGTTGTTCAGGAGGCGCAGCGCCGTCTTCAGCTGGTCGACCGCCTGCTTCTGCTTCTGCCACTGGTCCTTGTAGGTGGTGGCGAGCTGGTCGTGCTCCTTCTTGCGGTTCAGCGCCTCCTTGGCCAGCACGTCGTCGCCCGCCTTGATCGCGAGCATCGCCCTGCGCTCCCACTCGGCGGCGTTGGCCGCCTCCTGCTCGGCCTGCTTCGCCAGCCGCTTCTCGTCCGCGATCGAGACGGCGACCTGCTTCTTCGCCTCGATCAGCTGGTTCGCCATGTCGATGACGACCTGGTTCAGCATCTTCTCGGGGTCCTCCGAGCGGCTGATGAGGTCGTTCAGGTTCGACTTGATGAGGGTGGCAAGGCGCGCGAAAATTCCCATAGATCAGCTCCAACTCTCGGGGTACGCGAAAGGCGCGGCGGGTCCTGCTCAGCTCTGGGCGAGATCGTGCAGCACGGGGACGTGGCGGGCGATCGCGAGGTCGATGTCGCTCAGGATCGCCTCGAGCTCGTTCATGTCGAGGTTCTCGAGCTCCAGCGCGGCCGACAGGACCACGGTGCCCGCCTCGATCCCGTACGACGCATGCATGAGGTCGGTGGCGTTGTACTCCAGCAAGCGGCGGTAGAGCTTGGTCTGGTGGGCGTCGTCCGCGGGCGTGGGCCCGATCGCGACGCGCACCGCCACGATCGGCGGATCCACGCGGATCGCGATGGGCGGCGCGTCTTGGCCCCCCGAGACGAGGTAGGTGCCGGCATCGTTTTCGAACCGGCGATCGAGCTGCAGGAGGTAGGTTTCGACGTCCTCGGCTGTACGCGGCATGGCGCGGCGAGCCTACTGAATCGTGGCGCCTCGGGCTAGCTCCGGACGCAGGGACGGCGGCGCGCGGGTGTCGCGCGCCGCCGCCGCGCGCCGCACCCGCGCGGCTGCGGCGCGCGGCGGCGGTTTCCCTGCTTTTCCAGGCCGCCCGCGCGGCGTGTTGTCCCTGCGCCCGCGTTGCGCGGAGGCTCTCGGCTTTTACCCCCGGTCTCGCTTTTTTCTCCCCCCTGGAGGGGTGACGGTGGTACGGTCCCGATCCAGGTTACGTGGCGATCCACCCGGGCGACATTGTTGCAGGCTACCGCGTAACCCGTCTGCTCGGGCGGGGCGGAATGGGCGAAGTCTGGGCTGCGACGCGCGAGTCGGACATGCAGCAGGTCGCCATCAAGGTCCTGCTCGCGCGCGCCGCGATGAAGCCCGATCTCGTGCGGCGCTTCGATCGCGAGGCGAAGATCGCGTCGGCCATCAAGAGCCCTTATGTCTGCCAGCTGCTCGACGTCGGTGAGGCGGACGACGGCGCGCACCTGCTCGTGTTCGAGCAGCTCGACGGCGAGTCGCTGGCGGACCGGCTGAAGCGCGAGCAGTACCTGCCGTTCAGCGAGGTCGGCCCGATCATCGACGACGTGCTCCAGGGCCTCGTGGCGGCGCACGCGGCCGGCGTCATCCACCGCGACCTCAAGCCGGGCAACATCTACCTGGAGCACCTCGGCCTGCCGGATCGCCGCGAGCGCGCGAAGATCCTCGACTTCGGCATCTCGAAGCTCACGCGGCGCGAGACGGAGGAGCCGACGCTCACCGCCTTCGACGCGACGCTCGGCTCGTTCGCGTACATGGCGCCCGAGCAGGTGCGCGGCGCCGCGCGGGCCGACGAGCGGGCGGACATCTACGCCGTGGGCGCGGTGGCCTTCCGCGCGCTGTCCGGGCGGCTCCCGTTCGAGGGCGCGACGGCCGCGGTGCTCGTCGCGATGAAGCTCGATCGCCCGGCGCCGTCGCTCGCCGAGGCGACAGGGGAGAAGTGGCCGGTCGGCATAGAGCGCTTCCTCGAGCGGGCGCTCGACCGCCGGCGGGAGCGGCGCTTCGCCTCCGCCGAGGAGGCGCTCACGAGCTGGCGCGCGATCCAGCCGGCGAACATCACGCGCGCGCGGCGCTCGCAGCGGGGCAGGGCGCCGGTGCCGTCCGAGATCCCGGAGGCGTTCCTCGAGGACAACCCCACGGTGGTCGACGGCCCGCCGACGATGACCGAGAACGGCGGCTTCGCCGACACCGGCCCGAGCGCGCCGCCGAGCAAGACGGGCGTGACGCCGATGCCGTCGAGCAGGACGGGCGTGACGCCGATGCCGTCGAGCCGGAGCGGGGGCGCGCCGCCGCCGCCGCCGAGCCGGAGGGGAGGCGCGCCGCCGCCGCCGCCGAGCCGGAGGGGAGGCGCGCCGCCGCCGCCGCCGAGCCGGGCGGGGGGCGCGCCGCCGCCGCCGCCGAGCCGGGCGGGGGGCGCGCCGCCCGCGCCGCCGAGCCGGACCGGAGGTGTGCCGCCCGCGCCGCCGAGCCGGGCCGGAGCCGCGCCGCCGCCGCCGCCGAGCCGGACCGGAGGTGTGCCGCCTCCGCCGCCGAGCCGGGCCGGAGCCGCGCCGCCGCCGCCGCCCAGCCGGGCGGGCGGCGCCGAGATTCCTCGGCCGGAGGGCCCACCTTCGCGCCGCAAGACAGAGAGGGACTGATTTGCTCGACGCCACGGTAGGCACGAAGAACAGGGTCGAGGTGCGTGGTGGGCGCATCCGCCCGACGAAGTCGGCCGCCGCGCGCGGCGGCGGGGGCTGGGTCGAGATCGGCACCGACCCGCTCATCGTGGGCCGCAACGCGGCATGCCAGCTGGTCCTCGACGACGCGAAGGTGAGCGCGGTCCACGCCGAGTTCGTCGCCACCGAGCAGGGCGTCCGCGTGCGCGATCTCGACAGCCGCAACGGGACGTTCGTCGGCGGCGTGCGGGTCGGCGACATCTACCTGCTGACGAGCACGAAGCTCCGGCTGGGCGAGACGGAGATCCAGTTCGAGCCGCTGCGCCCCGAGCGCATCACGGTCTCGGCGATCCCGTCGTTCGGCCCGCTCGTGGCGAGCAGCGCCGGGATGCGGGCCATCTTCGAGCGCCTGTCGAAGATGGCGCCGACGGATCTCACCGTGCTCATCACGGGCGAGACGGGCACGGGCAAGGAGCTCGTGGCGCAGGCGCTGCACATGGCGAGCGCCCGCTCGAAGAAGCCGTTCGTGGTCGTGGACTGCGGCTCGATCCCGCCGACCCTGGCCGAGGCGACGCTGTTCGGCCACGAGCGCGGCGCGTTCACGGGCGCGGTCGACAAGCGCCTCTCGCCGTTCATCGAGGCGGACGGCGGGACGATCTTCCTCGACGAGCTCGGCGAGCTGCCGCTCGAGGTGCAGCCGAAGCTCCTGCGCGCGCTGGCCGAGCGCCGCATCAAGAGCGTCGGCGGATCGAGCTACCGCGAGGTCGACGTGCGCGTGCTCGCGGCCACGCGCCGCGATCTGGTGCGGGCGGTCAACGCCGGCAATTTCCGGAGCGACCTCTATTTCCGCGTCGCGCAGATCAGGATCGAGCTGCCGGCGCTCCGGCAGCGCGTCGAGGACATCCCGGTGCTCGTCCGCCGGATGCTGAAGGATCTCGGCGACGAGACCGCGTACGAGCGCGTCTCGAACACCACGCTGGAGCGGCTGATGCGGCACGACTGGCCGGGCAACGTCCGCGAGCTCAGGAACGCGGTCGCCGTCGCGTTCGCGCTGGCGGCCGAGGGCGAGGAGATCGACATCGCCGCGCACCTCGGCGCGCTCACCGAGGCGCCGGTGACGGGCAACTCGTCGCCGTCGATCCACCCGGGCGGCGGGCCGAGCGCGTCGTTCGCGTCCCTGAAGGGCCGCCAGTTCCAGGAGGCGAAGCGCGACGTGCTGGCGCGCTTCGAGCGCGACTACTTCGCCGCGCTGTCCGAGGACGCGAAGGGCAACGTGAGCGAGATGGCCCGGCGCGCGGGCATGGAGCGGGCGCACGTGCGCGCGTACCTCCGCCGCCACGGCATCGGGTCGAAGCAAGAGCAGGAGTGAGCCCGGCGCGGCGCGCGCGGGCGGAGCCACGCGCGAGCCGCCGCGCGCCGCTGCGCGCGGCGGGGACCGGTGCCAAGCTGCGCGCGTGCGGCTCTTCTCCTCCGAGGGCGATACGGTCGAGCTCCCGCCCGGCCACCGGTTCCCGATGGCCAAGTACGCGCGCGTGCGCGACGAGCTCAGGCGTGAGCATCCGGCGCTCGTGCACGAGGCGTCGCGCGCGTCGTGGGAGGACCTCTCGCTGGCGCACGACGCGGGTTACCTCGCGGCGGTGCGGGACGGCACGCTCGCGGCCGCGGAGGTCCGCCGCCTCGGCCTCCCGTGGAGCGACGCGCTCGTGGCGCGCTCGCGGCGGTCGACGGGCGGCACGCTCGCCGCGCTCGGCTGGGCGATGGAGCACGGCGCGGCCGGGCACCTGGCCGGCGGGACGCACCACGCCTTCCGCGACCGCGGCGAGGGCTTCTGCGTGTTCAACGACCTGGCCGCGGCCGCGCTCGTGGCCCGGCGGGATCACGGCGTCCGCCGGCTCGCGGTCGTGGACCTCGACGTGCACCAGGGCAACGGCACGGCGGCGCTGCTGCGCGGCGACCCGGGCGTGTTCACGCTCTCGCTGCACGGCGCGAAGAACTACCCGTTCCAGAAGGAGGTCAGCTCGCTCGACGTCGAGCTGCCGGACGGCTGCGAGGACGCGGAGTACCTGCGCGCGCTCGACGCCGCCCTCGAGGTGGTCGCCGCGCACCGCCCCGAGCTCGTGCTCTACCAGGCGGGCGTGGACGCGCTCGCCGGCGATCGCCTGGGCCGCCTCGCGCTGACGCACGAGGGCCTGAGCCGCCGCGACGCGCGGGTGTTCGAGCTCACCGCCCGGCTCCACGTGCCGCTCGTCGTGACCCTCGGGGGCGGTTACGGCCGGGATATCGAGTCCACCATTGCGGCCCACGCCAGCGTGTATCGGGGCCTGGTAGAGCGGTTGAGATAGCTGCGTCACGCCGTCGCCGCCTCGTCCGCCTTGCCGCTCCCGGAAGGCACGCTCTCGTCGGCCTCGAACAGGCCCTCCAGCTCCAGCGCCGCCTGCTTCGCCGCCTGGACGAGCTTGGCCTCGTCGTTGTGCACCGCGTGCCCCCGGAGGAGCGTCCGCTCGTCGTGCGCCCTGAACTTCTCGATGGTCGCGCGCGCGTCCGGCTCCCGCATCCCGAGCCCCTCGAGCACGCGCGCCGCCACCTCGAGCGACGACAGGAACGTCTCCCGCTCGAGCACCTTCACGCCGATGTCCATGAGCTGGTACGCGTGCTGGCGGTTCCTCGCGCGCGCGTAGATCTCGAGGTTCGGGAAGTGCCGCTTCACGACGTCCGCCGTCTTCACCGACGCCTCCATGTCGTCGATCGCCAGCACGAACACCCGGGCCTTGTCCGCCCGCGCCGCCCGGAGCAGGTCGAGCCGCGAGGCGTCCCCGTAGTAGATCTTGTTCCCGAACTTGCGCACGAAGTCGACCTGCGTCGCGCTCGCCTCGAGCGCCGTGAAGGGGATCTTCCTCGTGCGGAGGACGCGGGACACGATCTGCCCGAACCGCCCGAACCCCGCGATGATGACCCTGGGGTCGTCGTCCTCGATCGCGTCGAACTCCCGCTCTGGGCCGGACTTCCGCCGTCGCCTGACGATCGCGTCGCCGAGCGCGATGACGAGCGGCGTGAGCGCCATGGAGAGCGTGACCACCACGACGAGGAGGTCGGACAGGAACCTGTCCATGAGGCCTTGCCCCGCGGCGAGCCCGAAGAGGACGAACGCGAACTCGCCCCCCTGCGGGAGCGCGAGCGCGAGATCGCGCGCGGAGCCCGGGGCGTGCCCGCTCGCCTTGCCGAGCCCGAGCAGGACGGCGGCCTTCAGCGCCATCATGCCGAGCACGAGCCCGAGCACGAGCCCCGGCCGCTCGACGACGAGACCGATGTTCGCCGACATCCCCACGGCGATGAAGAAGAGCCCCATGAGCAGGCCCTTGAACGGCTCGATGTCCGCCTCGAGCTCGTGCCGGTACTCGGAGTCGGCGAGCAGCACGCCCGCCATGAAGGCCCCGAGCGACATGGATAACCCCACGAAGACCATGAGGAGCGCGGTGCCGAGCACGACCAGGAGCGCCGCCGCGGTGAAGATCTCGTGGGCGTGGGCCGCGGCGATCGCCCGGAACACGGGGCGCACGAGGTAGCGCCCGCCGGCGACCACGCCGAGCACCACGGCCACCGCCTGGAGGGAGGAGAGGAGCGCGCTCCCCTCGGCCGCCTCGCCGCTGCCCGGCCCGAGCAGGGGCAGCACCGCGAGCAGCGGGATGACGGCGAGGTCCTGGAACAGCAGGATGGCAAACGCCGAGCGGCCGTGCTGCGACTGCATCTGGCCCTTCTCGGCCAGGATCTGCAGCACGAACGCGGTCGACGAGAGCGAGAGCCCGACGCCCACGATGGCCGCCGTGTCGACGCGCAGGCCGAGCGCGACGCCGATCAGCGCGATCAGCCCCCCCGTGACGGCGACCTGCGCGCCGCCCAGGCCGAACACGGCGCGCCGCAGCACCCAGAGCCGGGACGGCTGGAGCTCGAGGCCGATGAGGAAGAGCAGCAGCACCACGCCGAGCTCCGAGAAGTGGAGGATGTTCTCGACGTCGGTGAAGATCTCGAAACCGAAGGGCCCGAGGAGGGCGCCCGCGACGAGGTAACCGAGCACCGCGCCGAGGCCGATCCGCTTGAAGAGCGGCACGGCGACCACGGCCGCGCCGAGGAAGACAGCGGCAACAGAGAGCAGGCTCATGCGTCGTGGATCTCTCCTTCGAGCTCCACGTCCGGAGCGCGAGACGAGCAGGGGTTCCGAGGGCGGCGCGATGATAGCGCAGATCAGGAGTCGCCCGACGCGCTGCGCCGTGCGGCGTTGCCCACCGGCTGCGCGAGCGGGACCGCGCGCCGCGGCACCGCCGTGCCCGGGCGCCGGCCGCCGGCTGCCGCGGTCGCTCCCGGCTGTCCGGCCCGGGCGTCGCCGTGATACACACGATCTGCCATGCAGATCGAGCTCATCGCCACGGCGAGCGAAGACTCCGCCTACCTGCCCAGGGTGGGCCTCGGCACCCTCGCGGCGCTCACGCCCCGGGAGGACGAGGTCATCTACACCGATGACGTCGTGAAGCCCTTCGACCTCCAGCGCGACGTCAAGGACGTCGACCTCGTCGGCATCAGCGTCGACAGCAAGACCGCGCGCCGGAGCTACGATATCGCCGCCGCCTACCGCCGGCGGGGCATCAAGGTGGTGCTCGGCGGCATCCACCCCACGGCCTGCCCGGACGAGGCGATGCAGCACGCGGACGCCGTCGTGGTGGGCGAGGCGGAGGACGCCTGGCCGATCCTGCTCGCGGACGCGAAGCGCGGCGAGCTCAAGCCGATCTACCGCCCCGAGCTGCCGAGCCTCGCGGGCAGGCCCCCGCCGCGGCGCGACCTGTTCACCTCGAAGAAGTACATCCCGTTCCAGGTCGTGCAGACGATGCGCGGCTGCCCCTACCCGTGCGAGTTCTGCAGCGTGTCCACGGCGAACGGCACGACGATGCGCTTCCGCCCGACCGACGAGGTGCTCAGCGAGCTCCGCTCGCTCGGCAAGCTCATCATGTTCGCCGACGACAACGTGATGATCCACCGGGCCTACTCGAAGGAGCTGTTCACCCGGATGATCCCCCTCAAGAAGCACTGGATCGGCCAGTGCTCGCTCGCCGCGGTCAAGCGCCTCGAGAACGTGAAGCTCATGGCGGAGAGCGGGTGCAAGGCGCTCTTCATCGGCTTCGAGAGCATCGATGAGGAGACCGTCAAGTTCACCGGCAAGCGGCAGAACCGGCCCTCCCAGTACAAGGACACGATGGCGATGCTCCACGATCACGGCATCTCGGTCTGGGGGAGCTTCGTCTTCGGGTTCGACACGGACGACCCCGAGGTGTTCGATCGCACCGTCGAGTTCGGCATCGACATGAAGCTGACGATGGCGCTGTACGCGATCCTGACACCCTATCCGGCGACGCAGCTCTACCGTCGTCTGAAGTCGGAGGGGCGCCTCACCGACGAGCGCTGGTGGCTGCGCCGCGATCACGACGCCGGATCACCTTACTTCGTCCCCAAGCAGATGTCGCGGGAGCGGCTCCGCGAGGGGTGGATGTCCGCGTGGAAGAAGTTTTACTCCTACTCGTCGATGCTGCGCCGGTTCACGCTGACGCGGCAGTCGAGCTGGGTCCAGCTGGCCGGCTTCTGGCCGCTCAACTTCATGCAGAACTCGCTGGCGCACCGCAAGATCGCGGGCGGCGAGCAGCGCTTCCGGTCCGGCGTGCACATCGAGGACACGGCCCCTCCGCCCGTGGCCCAGCCGGAGCCGCAGCCGGCGAAGACGAAGAACGGCAGGCAGCTGCCGGTCATCGGTTGACGGGAACACTCCCCCTCACACTTCACATCTCCCCCCGCCGGCGCCGCCCTGCCACCACCGGCGCGGCCACCAGGATCACCGCTCGGCCGCGATGACGCGGCGCCTCGCCGCGGCGCTTCTCCGCGTCATCAGCGCCGCGCGCCCGCGGCGGAAGCGCGCGCAGCGCGTGTCAACTCGCCTGCAGGTGCGCGTCGGAACGACTCCACCATGGTTCCCTGAGGGCCCACACACGCGTGAAACGTCTTCTTGGCAAGACGCTACAGCGAAGTTGTCGCATGACAATTTTGCTACACTCCATGGCCTCCTGGAGTGCCGGGAGTGCGGGCGGGGGGTGAACCCGTTTGTCATCACATCGAGGGTTTCTCGACCGGAGGTCTCATGCGTCGTTTTCGTCTCTCCTCCTCACTCGTCTTCTTGCTGGGCGCCGTGGCGGCCAGCGCCGGCGCTGCGGGCAGCTGTAGCGCGACGGGCACGCCCGGTGCGATCGCGGGAGGGGGGGGCGACGACAGGACGGCTGGTGTGGGCGGCGACGGCGGCGCGGGCGCGGGCCAGGAGGGCCTCGGCGGCAACCTCGACCTCGACGGCGGGACCGGCGGTGAGGAGGTGACGATGAACCCGTGCGGGAGCGCGTGTGGCCCGACCGAGCTGTGCCTCTCGGCCAACATCGGCCTCGATGACGACTGCGACGGCGAGATCGACGAGACGTGCCACTGCACGCCGGGCCAGGCGAGCTCGTGTTTCCGCGGCGACCCGTCGTTCCGGGACGACGAGGGCTGCTTCCCCGGCACCCAGCTCTGCGACGAGACGGGCACGTGGGGCGCGTGCGTCGGCGGCGTGCACGCGGACGAGGGCTGCTTCGGGGGCCACGTCACCGTCTGCCGCCCGCTCCAGGCCCCGCCCTTCGCCGACGTGAACCTCGAGGAGGGCACCGGCACGTTCAGCGACGACGCCGTCCCGGGCACCGAGGTGTGGACGGTGACCTGCCCGGCGGGAATCGATCCGTGTCCTGCCGTGAGCGGGGCGGAGCCGGCGGATGACTTCAAGCCGCTCCAGTCGGGCGAGTACACGGTGACGTACACGAAGGGCCTCCCGGGCGGCGGGACCGAGAGCTGCGACTACCCGCTCTTCGTCGGCGCCCGCGGCCTCCGCGTCGAGCTCGAGTGGGAGCACGACCGCGGGAGCGCGGATCTCGATCTGCACCTGCATCAGCCGGGCAACACGCAGCCCTGGACGACGGCCGGCTCGCCGTTCGACTGCGGCTGGGGCAACTGCACCATCGGCGAGCTGTCGTCCTTCAGGCAGATCCGCTGGTTCAGCGACAGCGCGACGCCCCCTGCCCCGGTGAACTGGTTCTTCGACTCGGTGGAGAGCAACAACACCTGCTTCTACGCCCCTCGCGGGGTAGGGGAGGCGTGGCGGGACCACCGCAGGGGATGCCACAACCCGAGGCTCGATCTCGACAACATGAAGTGCGATCCCGCGATCACCGATCCGAACGATGAAGAGTTCTGCGCGCCCGAGAACATCAACATCGATTTCCCGCCGAGGGATCAATGGATCCGGATCGGCGTGCATTACTACGGTCAGAGCGGGGTGCAGGGCGACGTCCACCCGCGGATCAAGATCTACTGCAACAGCGCGCTCGGGGCCGATCTCGGGCCCACGGGGTTCTACACGCCCGAGCGGCCTGTCGCGTTCGCCCGCGCGCACTCGAGCGAGCTCTTCTGGCTCGTCGCCGACGTGCTCTTCAAGACGCCCGACGAGTGCGGCCAGGAGACCTGCGTCGTCCAGCCGCTCTACGAGGATGAGCCCATGAAGACGCCGCTGCTCACCACGGAGGCGTACGTGGAGACGAACTTCGGTCCCGACTACCCGCCGATTCCCTGAGCGGCGGCGCTCAGAGCTCCCCCTGAGCGGCGGCGCTCAGAGCTCCCTCCGGGAGCGGCGGCGCTCAAAGCTCCCCCGGAGCGGCGGCGCTCAGAGCTCCCCCCCGGAGCGCCGGCGACCCGCCTCCCGGCCGGCGGCGCGTGGCCGGCGCGCGCCGCACCCCGTCCTGCCGTTGCGCGGTGACGGCCGCGGCGCCGCCGGGGCGAGGTCGACCCGGGGTCGTCCTGGGGAACTCGTCGAGGCGCAATGACGGCGTAGTGATTTTCCTGATCACGTCCCTCTGCGGCCTGGCGCGCGGCGGCTCGTCGTCGCCGGCGTCGGCCGAGGGGCGATGGGGGATCGTGCTCGTGCCTTCCTGAACCTGCAAAATCATTCCGTTTGTCACCCGGCTGAAGGTCGAGGCGCACGATCCGCCGTCCCCGGGCGCGATCGCGCCTGTGAGCGCGCCGTGGCGTCTGCACTTTGCTAAGCTACGGTCCTCCTGTCGTGGCGCTTACGGGCGCGAGCCCTGCCGCGACGCCGCGCCATGTCCCCTCAAGTGGAGGCATCATGTTTCGTTTTCGTATCTACTCCGTGCTCCCCGTCGTGATGACAGCCGCCGCTGCGGGGGCCGGCATCGCGGCCGGCTGCAGCGCCGAAGGCATTCGCCACGATTTCGGCGAGACGACGACGACGGGTACGTCGAACGCGGGCGGCGCCGGCGGCGCCGGCGGCGCTGGCGGCTCGGGCGCTGGGGCGAGCGGGATGGGCGGCGAGCCCGACTTCGGCGGGCTGGGCGGCGACATCGACATCGACGGGGGCGTTGAAGATCCGGGGGATGTGACGGTGAACCCGTGCGGGAGCGAGTGCGGCCCCGTGGAGCTCTGCGGCGTCGACGAGAACGGCGTGGACCACGACGGCCTGGACGACGACTGCAACGGGGTGATCGACGAGACGTGCGCGTGCATCGCGGGCCAGGCGCACGCCTGCTTCCGCGGCGACCCGTCGTACCGGCGCCACGAGGGGTGCTTCCCCGGCACGCAGCTCTGCGACGAGACGGGCACGTGGGGCCCGTGCGTCGGCGGCGTGCACGCGGACGAGAGCTGCTACGACAACGATCTCCGGGGGTGCCATCCGATCCAGGCGGCGCCGTTCGCGAACGTCGACCTGAGGACGGGCATCGGCGCGTTCGGCGCGGATGCGGTCGCGGGCACCGAGGTGTGGACGGTGGCGTGCCCTCCGGGCGTGGACCCGTGCCCCTCGGTCGGCGGTGCGGACGCGGACGACTTCAAGCCGCTGCAGTCGGGCGAGTACACGGTGACGTACACGAAGGGCCTCGCGAACGGCGAGACCGAGACGTGCGCGTACCCGCTCTTCGTCGGGGCGCGCGGCCTCCGCGTCGAGCTCGAGTGGGAGCACGAGCCGACCAGCGTCGACCTCGACCTCTACCTCCACAAGCCGAACAACACCCAGCCCTGGACGATCGGCGGCTCGAACGTCGCGTGCGGCTACGCCAACTGCACGATCAGCAGCCTCGCGGACGACCCGAGCATCACGTGGTTCAGCGACACGGCGACGCCGCCCGACCCCGTGAACTGGTTCCTGGATCCGGAGGAGACCAACAACACCTGCTTCTACGCGCCTCGCAACGTCGGGGAGCTGTGGCGGGACCACGGCAGAGGCTGCCACAACCCGCGGCTCGACCTGGACAACATCTTCTGCGACTACGACGTGAGCGACCCCGACGATTCGAGCTTCTGCGCGCCGGAGAACATCAACGTCGATTTCCCGCCCAAGGCCGGGTGGATGCGGGTCGGCGTGGACTACTTCGGCGGCGCCTCGCCCACGGACGTGCACCCGCGGGTGAAGATCTTCTGCAACGGCGAGCTCGGGGCCGACCTCGGTTTCACCGGCTTCTACGACCCCGAGCGGCCGGTTGCGTTCACCCGGAACGACTCGGGCGACATGTTCTGGCTGGTCGCCGACGTGGTCTTCCCCGACCCGGGTGAGTGCGGCACCAACACCTGCATCGTCCGTCCCATCTACGCCGATCCGACGATGAAGACGCCGTACCTCGCCAAGAGGCGGGACATCATGGGGAACTTCGGTCCGCCGTACCCCAGCCTCACCTCGCCCTGATCGCGCGCCCCGCCGAGGGCCGCCTCGTCACGCCTCGACGCCGGCCCGCTTGAGGAACGCGAGCGCCGGCCCGAGCGCGTAGGCCGGCGCCCTCCCCAGGCGCAGCGTCTCTCCGTTCGCCAGATGAAGGAGCAGCCATCGCGGCGCCAGCCCGGGCTCGTCGACCTCCGCGTCCAAGGCCGGCGGCGTCGATACCCCAACGACCGTCCCCATCGGAAAAATCCGCCGAAACCCGCGACCTTCCTGGACGATCTCGCCCCGTTCGAAGTCGAGCCGGAACACCCCGTGGAGCCGGCGTCGTCGTCGGACGGCCAGCAGGGCTGCCGTGGCGCCGGCGGCCCAGGTCACGGCGATGAAGAGGATGGGCAGGGGTGCTGCCCTGGCCGTGACGATGCTGGCGATGATGATCGAGGCGACCAGCGCGAACGTGGCGACGCGTCGTACGGCCAGGTCGAGCCCGTCCCCCTGGCAGTCGCAGACGAGCACCTCGTCCCCGTGGGCCAGGATGGCGCCGTCGGCGTTCGAGAGCAGTACCTCTCCCTCAGTCACTGGGTTCCTCGCGATCGTGCAGGCGGTCGATTCGATACCGCATCCCTGCCCCCCCGGCCGCTGCTCTTTGGGTCCCGCTGGTGCCGAGCTGCCCGGCGCCCCCTCCCGTGCGCCCCCGCGATCAGATCCCCCTCTCTTCCCCAGATCTCCAACGTGAGCGCCGTCGGGTGGGGTCGCGCGGCGGGGGCGGGCGGGCGCGCCGAGCACCGACCGAGGTGCCATAAGTCCCCAGTCACCTCCACGTCCCAGGCGCGCCTTGTGTGGCGCGCACCATAACGTCCCAGCGGGCAAGGCCCGAAGGGAGACATGCCGGGTGGTGTTCCCAGCGCAAGCTCCTTCGTCCCAGTCTTGCCGATTGGCCAGCGCCCGCCCGCCCCCGCCGCGCGGCCCCACCCGACGGCGCGTTCGGCTGGGTATCCCCTCCGTCAGTCGCCTAACGATCCCCGCCGCAGCTCCGGTCGAGCCACCGGCCGTCGCCCCTCGCAAGTGCTCTTCAACCCAAGGAAATCTCCCGCGGCCCCCGGCGACTCGCGTCCATGGCACGCCGTATGCCGCTGTCCCCGCGCGGACGATCAACCACGTCCGTCGCGCGCCCAGGGCGGTCATCACGGCAGATCGCGCGTGGACGACGAGGTTCTCGTGCGGGCATGCACGCTCGGAGTCGAGCGCGAAAGAGGAGGGCTCTGCGATGGGTTGGAGCGGGAGACGAGCATTGCTGGCGGCCGCCGTCGTGTGGACGGCCGGCTGCGCCGAGGAGCGACCCTCGATCGATCAAGTCCAGGCGAACGCGCTGAAGAAATCGTTCTTCGTCGGCCCGGATCTGCAGAGCAAGGCGGATGATCCGGAGTTCTGGGCGCGGACCACGGTGATCGATGTGGGTTATGGCGCAGCGCAGGACGGGCTCTTCTCCTCGTCCTACGCGCAGGCGGACGTCGCGCGCATCAAGTGGGTGGTCCAGGAAGATCTGCTGGTCGGGCGCATCACCTACGAGCGCGTGAACGGCACCGACGGCAAGGGCGCCGGCGCCGCCACGGACGATGGCGTCGTGGCCGTCGCCTACAAGATCCTCTCTCATTTCGACGTCCAGCCCGAGTACAACCGCACGACAGGGGAGGAGAGCAACGTCATCGTCGAGAACACGACGGACCGTCCCTGGTACGAGCGCGAGTACATGCGGGTCGACTGGTCGAAGAGCCTGAACGTCGACTCCTACGATTTCGACACGCTGTCGCTCCTCGGCGTCCACGGCGGAGTGCGCTACGAGCCGCTCGCCTACTACGTGAGCGACCCGAGCCACCCCGACGCGCCCCGGTTCGACGGCGACGAGGGCTATCTCGACGTCACCAACAAGGCCTTCGCCATGCCCCAGATCGTGGACCTGAGCCACCTCGGCTGGGGGATCGACAGCCTCCCGGCCTGCATGCTCGACGCCGATTTCGCGGGCGGCGCCGCGCCGAGCGGCTCGTGCAACCCGGTCGAGATCACCCTCCGGCAGTCGTTCCGCCGCGTCGTCGACCGCGATTACGAGCCCGCCGAGTGGGACGGCTACCGCTTCCAGGCCTACGGCGCGTTCGTCCGGGAGCGCTACGGGTACGCCCGCAACTACGGCATGAGCGACACCCGGTGGCACCGCATGATCACCCGCTACAACCTCTGGGAACGCAGCCACTATTACGCCGATCCGGAGAACATGACGGGCGAGATCCCGTGCTTCACGCCGGAGACCACCCCGAGCGGCGCGGATCCGCACCGCGACCTGGACGGCAACGGGACCGAGGACGAATGCGAGGCCGTCACCGGGGCGACCCTGGAATGGGAAGGCGACCTGGCCCTGGTGGGCCCCGGCTCCCGGTGCGACACCTTCAAGCAGCGCTGCACCTTGCCTTACCAGCGGCGCAAGGCCGTGCCCCAGCCGTGGTACGTCACCTCGGAGAGCAACCCCGACTACTTCGACGCCACGGCGGCGGCGGCTCACGAGTGGGACGTCGCCCTGCGCAGCGCCGTCGTCACCGCGCGGTACGCCGAGTGCGCGCGGACGCACGGCGACGCCGGGCAATGCACCGCGACGTTCCCGATCCTCGACGGGCAGATGGACGACAACGCCGATGCCGTCGCGCTCGCGCGCGAGGTCGACGTGTGCCGGCGCGGCGCCGCGCCCGGCGACCCGGGCTGCGACGCCCTCGCCGACACGCTCGCCGCCCGCCGCGGCTATTCGCCGGGCGTCGTCGCGCTCGCGAGGGTGCCCGAGATGCTCGTGCTCTGCCACAGCCCCGTCGAGGCGGACGATGCGGCGGCGTGCGGCGACCGGCGGCTCCCGCCCGGCGTGACCGCCCGGATGTGCCGCGACGAGCGCCGCAAGCAGGCCGGGCGCGACCCCGCGCTGATCGAGGCCTGCGACGCGGCGCTGAACGCGCGGATCGGCGACCTGCGGTACCACCAGGTGAACAGCTTCGAGGCGCCGCAGTCGCCCTCGCCCTGGGGCATCTACAGCGACGCGGAAGACCCGCTCACCGGCGAGAAGATCGCGTCGAGCATCAACGTCTGGACCCACGTGAACGACCTCTGGAGCCAGGGCGTCGTCGACACGGCCCGCTACATCCAGGGAGAGCTCAGCACCGAGGACATCACCGACGGCCGCTACGTGCGCGCGTGGGCGCAGGCGAGCGAGGGCGCCTCGAAGGGCGGCGCGCTGCCGCGGCTCACGCGGGAGGAGCTCGACCGGCGCGTCGCCGCGGCGGCCGGGCTCGACCCGGGCGCCCTCCCCGGCGGCGACGCCGACGTCGCGCGCGACCCGCGCCTCCGCGAGCGCCTCGAGCGGCTCGCGAAGGAGGTGCGCGCCATCGCCGCCGACGCGACCGCGCCGGACAGCATGCGCGCGGTCTACGCGGCGCGCCGCAAGGCCGCGGTGGGCACGGCGCTCGAGGCGGAGCTCACGACGAAGGCGATCCAGCAGCTCACCGGCGTCTCGGGGCTGCCGCTCACGGACGAGGTCATGCGCGTCGCCTCGCCGCTCCAGGGGGCCAACCCGAGCGTGCAGCGCGACCTCAGGAACCTGAAGGAGATTGCGCTCGCCGGGCGCGGCGCGTGTGTGCTGCACGAGGCGCCGGCGCCGCTCGCGACCGCGGCCCTCGCCGACCTCCTGGAGGAGAAATTCGCGAAGGATCACGGGCGTTTCGGCGAGGGCGACGCCGCGCAGCGGGCGCGGCGCGCGGAGGCCATGCGCCGCTACCTCGCCCAGCGGGCGCACTATGCCGTGATCATCCACGAGATGGGCCACTCCATCGGCCTGCGCCACAACTTCGTGAGCTCGTCCGACGCCTGGAGCTACCGGCCGCAGTACTGGCAGCTGCGCACGAAGAACGGGCGGGTGACGGCCGCGTGCGACACGCTGTCGGACGACGGCGAGCGCTGCGTCGGGCCCCGCTACTTCGATCCCGTCACGGAGGGAGAGCGGAAGAACCTGATCTGGATGTTCATGCACTCGTCGACCATGGACTACGCCGGCGAGCCCACGCAGGACCTCGTCGGGCTCGGCGCCTACGACTTCGCCGCGGCCCGGATGTTCTACGGCGACGCCGTCGCCGTGCACGCGGACCCGAGCTACCGGGCGGGCTCTCCGCGCGGCAAGGGCACGCTCGCCAAGATCGACAACTTCGGCGGCATCCTCGGCATCCGGCCCGAGCACGACGGCAAGGACATCCACTACTCGGCGCTGCAGAGCAAATACGATCTGATCCGGCCGGACACCTGCGTCGAGGTCGATCCGACCGCGTACATGCCCTCCGGCTGGGACCAGGCGCGAGACGGCGCCTGGCACCCCGTCCTCGACGGCCACCTCGTGCCGGTCGACGGCAAGTACACGCGGTGCCGGCAGCAGAAGGTCGATTACGTCCCGTGGCGCACGCTCTCGACCCCCGAGGACACAAACGGGCCCTCGGTGGATCCCGCGGGGCGCACCCGCGTGCCGTACGGCTTCGCGACCGACCGGTGGGCCGATCTCGGCAACCTCAGCGTGTACCGGCACGACAACGGCGCGGACCCTTACGAGCTGTTCAACTTCTTCATCACACAGCAGGAGGTGAACCACATCTTCGACAACTACCGGCGCGACCGGCAGACCTTCAGCGTGCGCACCGCGTCCGAGCGGACGCTGAACCGCTACAACGCGAAGATGCGCGACGGCGCCAAGGGGCTTGGCCTGATCGCCAACCTCTACCGCCAGGCCGCGCTGGAGCTCGGCGTCGACTTCGAACCCTTCTGGGGCCGCGTCGCGGGCCGGAACTTCAGGGACAACCTCCTCGCGTCCGGGATCGCGTTCGATCACTTCACGCTCCAGCTGGCGCGCCCGCAGCCTGGCGAGCACTTCCTCCCGGACGGCGACACCGTGCTCCGCTCGGCGCGCGACGTCCTGACCGAGCCCGGCGAGACGCAGGTGATCGTCCCGAACGGCGCGACAGGGTATTTCGGCGACATCGCCCTCGGCGGCAAGCCGCTCGAGAGCGCCCTCGCGGACGACAAGGGCGAGTACGACTCGGCCTACACGATCAACGCGGGCTCCTATTACGACAAGGCGTGGGTGGCGATGCTGATGACCGAGTCCGTCGACAACTTCATCAGCGACTCGCGGCTCGACTTCCTCGACGCGCGCCACCGCGCCGTCTCGCTCGCCGACGTCTTCCCCGACGGGTACCGCCGCTGGCTCGCGAACAACCTCACCGGCGACGACGCCATCAAGGGCGTGCGCGTCGAGGCGGACCAGCGCGGGCGGCCGGTCCGGGATCAGAGCGGGTACCCGGCGAGCGCGCTGGGCTGGACCTCCTGGTGGAGCAAGAGCGGGCCGGAGAGCTGCTTCCCGGGCGCGGGGAGCATCGTGTGCAGCGTCTACGGCGCGGCGGACAGCGCGCCGTGGGACCCGCGCGCCCCCGCCGCGGTCGCCGTCCTCGACCCGCAGGTCGGCTGGGAGCAGCAGAAGTTCCTGATCGCCTGGACCCTGCTGTACCTGCCCGAGAACGAGCAGCAGAAGTGGCTCGACATGATGCAGATCTGGGAGGTCGGCGCGGACACCGATCCTGGGTTCACGAACCGGATCGAGCTCCACCACCCGTCGGGGAAGGTGTTCGTGGCGAAGACGTCCGGCACCGAGACCCTCTTCGGCAAGGTCGTACAGAAGGGCGTCGGCGCGCGCATCCTGGAGTACGCGAACGAGCTGCTGGCCAGGGCCTACGTCACGTCGCCCGGCCCCGACCTCGACGGCGACGGCGACGCGGACTGGCACGAGGTGACGCTGCGCCCGGAGGGCGGGCAGCCGATCGTCCGGTGGGATCCCACGATCGCCGCCGTCGCGCCGGACGGCGGCACGGAGCGCGACGGCATCCCCGGATGCCAGGCCGACGCGGACGAGAGCGACGACGACTACAGCGATTTCTACGAGTGCACGTGCTCGTCGAACCGCGCCTGCGTCGCGCTCGAGAGCTACGTCTCGGTGCCCGTCTTCGTACGCCAGGCGCTGTCGGCGTACAGGCTGGGGGATCCGACGCTCAAGGGCATCCAGTGATTCGGCGGCCATGCCCGCCCACGAAGAGCCCGATCCCGGCGGATGTGACGATGGGGTGATGGTCCAGCCAAGCTCTGGTGATCAGGACGGCAGGACCGTTTGCGCTCCCCGCGGCGCAGGGCGTCATCACACCGGCTCTCCGTCCGGGTAACCCCCTGAACGGCGCACAGTCCACGGCGGCGTCCTGGTCGCGGCATTTTGTCACGTGAGGCAATCGGCCCCAGGGGGGGGCGCTCGATCCTCGCAGCGCTCGTCCAGCGGGCCTGCATGGCGCGGCTCTTGCTGAACTTTTCCATGCAATGACGTGCTCTTGGCACCGCCGGCCTCAGGCGCCTCCGATGTGGGCGGCGAAGGGAGGACGGCAGGTCGCGGTCCCTACACGTTGCACCCTCAGCTTGCCATCGTGGAGCGCCGATCCATCTGGACAGCCGAGCTCTGGATACCCGGGACGTGAAGAGGAGCACCTCGTCTCCTCGACCCGGGGATGATTTGAAGGTTCGGCCGCACGAAGGCATAGAAAGAGTCAGCGATGGACTTCGAGAATGGCGCGCACGTCCGGAGAGCGCAGGCACGCGTGGGCACGGTGCTGAGCGGCGTCTGGCGGCTGGATGCGTTGGTCGGCCTCGGGGGGATGGCGGCGGTCTACGCGGCGACGCACCGGAGCGGAGCGCGGGCCGCGATCAAGCTGCTGCACCCCGAGCGGGCGGCGGACAAGATCGACCGGGCCCGGTTCCTCCGCGAGAAGGCCATCGCGAACGCCGTGAGCCACCCCGGGGTCGCCGCGGTGCTCGCGGACGGCGTGGCCGAGGACGGCTCGCCGTTCCTCGTGATGGAGCTCCTCGAGGGGGAGACCCTCCTCCAGCGCTGGAAGGCGCAGAAGGGCCCGCTCCCCCCGGGCGAGGTGCTCTCCCTGAGCGAGCAGATCCTCGACGTGCTCGCCGCGGCGCACGAGAAGGGGATCGTCCACCGCGATCTCAAGCCGGACAACATCTTCCTCACGCGCGACGGCGGGGTGAAGATCCTGGATTTCGGCATCGCGCGCCTGCGGGTCCCCTCGTCGCAGACGTCGCTGGCGGGGCTCCGCGCGATGGGCACGCCGGCGTACATGCCGCCCGAGCAGGCCCGCGCGCGCTGGGACCTCGTCGACGCGCGGACCGACCTCTGGGCGCTGGGCGCGACGATGTTCGCGCTGCTCACGAACCGGTACGTGCAGGAAGCGTCGACCGTGAACGAGCTCTTCTTCCTGCGGATGACCTGCCCGATCCCGTCGCTCGCGAAGGTCGAGCCGTCGATGCACCCGGCCGTCGTGCGGCTCATCGACCGCGCGCTCGAGTTCGCGCAGGCGGACCGCTGGCCGGACGCGCGATCGATGCTGGCGGCGGTGCGCGAGGCCCGGATCGCGGTCGCGGTCGCGCCGTCCCCTCGGCGGTCGAGCGTGCCGCCGCCCCGGCGGTCGAGCGTGCCGCCGCCCCTGCGGTCGAGCGTGCCGCCGCCCCTGCGGCCGACGGTGCCGTCGCCCCGGCCCGTGCGCGCCGACGCCGCGCCCGACGCGCGCGCGCCGTCGGCCCGCTCCGGGGCGCGACCCTCACGCACGCCGGCGCCGCCCTCGACGATCCCTCGCTCGCTCGCGACGATCCCGCGCACCCCTTGAGCTCGCCCGCAGCCGGCGCTGCGGGGCGGTCGATGGAACCGCGAAGGCGCGGAGGGCGCAGAGAAGCGGGCGTTCCCTGCGTCTTCCGCGCCTTCGCGGTCCGCCCGCGACCCGCCGCCTCCGAGGCGGCCGGGTCGCGCCGGGGCGGCCTGCCGCGCGCTACGCGTTCAGCCCGGCGAGCAGCGCGCTCGGCCGCAGGACGCCGCGCCGCTCCGAGATCCGCCGCGAGAGCAGGCTCTCGTAGATGTCCATGTAGCTCGCCATCATGCGCTCGGCCGAGTAGCGCCCGAGGGCGAGCTTCTGGCCGCGCTTGCCCATCGCCCCGGCCCGCGCGGGATCCGACTTGAGCGCGGCGAGGTGCTCGGCGAGCGACTCGACCGAGTCCGACGGCACGAGCAGGCCGGCCTCGCCGTCGCCCAGGAGGGCCGGGATGCCGCCGACGGCGGTCGAGACCACGGGCAGCCCGGTGGCCATCGCCTCCACCATGGAGAGCGGCAGCCCCTCGGACGTGGACGACAGGACGAAGGCGTCCATCGCGGCGAGGAACGCGGGCACGTCGTGCCGCTCGCCGGCGAACACGACGCGGTCGCTGATGCCGAGCTCCTCGGCGAGGGCGCGCAGCGGGGCGGCCTCGGGCCCGTCCCCCACGAGCAGGAGGCGCCCGTCCTCCGACAGGACACCCGCGGCCGCGGCCGCGCGGAGCAGCAGGGCGTGGTTCTTGACCTGCGACAGGCGCCCGACCGAGCCCGCGACCCACGCGTCCTGGGGGATCCCGAGCTCCGACCGCAGGCGCGCGCGGGCCGCAGGGTCCGGCCTGAACCGGGAGAGGTCGATGCCGTTCAGGATCACGTGCAGCTTCGAGCGCGGGACCTCGTTGTTCTTCAGCATGAAGTCGGCCGTCGACTGCGACACGGCCACGTGCGCGTCGGCGAGCCTGGCCGCGACGTGCCGCAGCCACGCCCGGCGGCCCTGATCGAACACGGCGCCGTGCAGCGTGTGGCAGACGGGGACGCGGTGGAGCCGGCCCGCGGCCGTCGCGTAGATGAGCGGCATCTGGTTGTGCGAGTGCACGATGGAGACATCGTGCTTGGCGAAGAACGCCGCGAGCTTGCCGGGGAGCGTGATGTCGAAGCCGGGGCGCTTCGGGACCATGTGCACCTCGACGCCGCGCTCCCGGAGCTGATCCGCGCGCGGACCCTCGGGGTTGGTCGCGATGCCCACGACCTTCACGTCGTGCCCCGCCTCCCGCTGCAGACCGGCGAGGTCCACCACCACCTGCTCAGCGCCTCCCACCTGGAAGGAGTTCAGCACATGCGCGATCACAAGACGGTTGCGGCGCCCTCGGGTCGTCAGTGCAGGCTGGGTGTTCTTCATAGCGTAGCTTGTGCTCATGGGTCCCCTCTAGGGTGCGCACGGGCGCGTGTGGTCTGACCTGAGAGAAACCCCTCCTTCGTGTCGTGATCCGCAGAGGGAAGTTACCACAGAGTTTCGGAGCAGGCAGAACTCTTCCGAGCTCCGCCCAACATGCCTCTTACCCCTGGGTTGAAGTGAGGGGGGGCCTTCATAACGGGTCAACTTGGATACTTGGAAGCACCGCTGTGGCAGATGGCAACAGCTGTGGCAAAACGACGACCGCCAGGAACGAACACACGCCGGCAGCTCTGCGGGAGCAGCGGGGGAGAGACGGCCGGAGCGCCGGCAGAATTCGCGCGGCACGCGAAATTTTCACGCTGTCTTGAAAGGGCCGCGCGTTCATGAGGTCACCGCCCTGAGCACTTGCGAAAAGCGTGCAAGCGGCCTTATGCCGCGGCGCGTCTCCGCAGGGCGGTGTGGCGGAGGCGCACAGCGCTTCGCGGGCGTAGGGACCACCCCGAGCGCGCCGATGGCGCTGGCGCTCTCTGGAAAGGCCCGGACGTGTATTCCCTGCGGTGTACGCCGCGTAGGGGCTGACGCGCCCGCAACTTCATCGCCGGCGCGGCCGCCCGGAGCGGCGGAGGGAGTCCCTGCGCGGCGGCGCGAGGAGGCTCATCGGACCGGCTCCCCGGCCAGGTGCTGCTCTTCTGCATCAGCTTTCTGTGCGCATGTTGCTCGGCAGCATCTGTCCCGAGGGACGACATGTGCGACGGCAGGGTACGTGGCGCGGGTTGGGATTATTTGTGAGATAGATCACGCTCTGTCCCCCCTGTCCCCGGGTCGAGGCGGGGTGGGGAGAGAGGGGACAGAGGTCGCAGGGCGGGCTCACGCCGGGTGCGTAATGCCCTTCCGCGCGTCGGGGCTCAGTGCCCGGGGACCTCGGCGCAGACGGCGAACGTGGTCAGCGCGAGGGTCTGGCCCTTCTTGCCGTAGCCGTGGTCGAACATGGCCGTGGCGGTCCAGCCCGCGCGGCCCTCCTCGAGGGACTCGAGCGGCGAGTTCTCAACCACCCTGGTGACCGACTGCGCACCGCCGGAGACCGAGAAGCCGCCGCTGATCACGATCTCGCCAGCCTTGCAGACCGCCCTGGCGTTGACGAACGTGCTCTTGAGATCCGCCTCGCGGGTCACGGAGACGATGCGGATCTTGGTGACCCCGGGCGGGCCAGCCGGCCCCTGCGGACCGCGTTCGCCCTGAGCGCCCCTGGGACCCGCCGAGCCCTGGAGGCCGCGCTCGCCCTTGAGGCCGTCCTGGCCCTTGAGGCCGTCTTGGCCCTTGATGCCCTGCGGACCCGGCGTTCCGGGCTCGCCCTTCTCGCCCTTGGGGCCCTGGGGGCCGACGGGACCCTGAGGACCGCGCTCGCCCTTGAGGCCCTGGGGGCCGGCGGGACCCTGGGCTCCGCGCTCGCCCTTCTCGCCCTTGAGGCCCTGGGGGCCGGCGGGACCCTGGGCTCCGCGCTCGCCCTTCTCGCCCTTGAGGCCCTGGGGGCCGGCGGGACCCTGAGGACCGCGCTCGCCCTTCTCGCCCTTGAGGCCCTGGGGGCCGACGGGACCCTGAGGACCGCGCTCGCCCTTCTCGCCCTTGAGGCCCTGGGGGCCGGCGGGACCCTGAGGACCGCGCTCGCCCTTCTCGCCCTTGAGGCCGTCTTGGCCCTGGAGGCCCTGCTTGCCGATGAGGCCCTGCGGACCCTGGGTTCCGGGCTCGCCCTTCTCGCCCTTGGGGCCCTGGGGGCCGGCGGGACCTCGGGGGCCGGCGGGACCCTGGGGACCGCGCTCGCCCTTCTCGCCCTTGAGGCCGTCTTGGCCCTTGAGGCCGTCTTGGCCCTTGAGGCCCTGGAGGCCCATGGGGCCCATGGGGCCCTTGGCGCCGTCGTGGCCCTTGGCGCCCGGCAGGCCCTGGGGTCCGGGGTCACCCTTCTCGCCCTTGGGGCCCGCGGGGCCCTGGGGACCACGCTCGCCCTTGGGCCCCTGGGGTCCGGCGGGACCCTGGGGACCACGGTCGCCCTTGACGCCGTCATGGCCCTTGAGGCCCTGGAGGCCCATGGCGCCGTCGTGGCCCTTGATGCCCTGCGGACCCTGGGCTCCGGGCTCGCCCTTGGGCCCCTGGGGGCCGGCGGGACCTCGGGGGCCGGCGGGACCCTGGGGGCCGCGCTCGCCCTTGACGCCGTCGTGGCCCTTGAGGCCCTGGATGCCCTGCAGGCCCTGGAGGCCCATGGCGCCGTCGTGGCCCTTGATGCCCTGCGGACCCTGGGCTCCGGGCTCGCCCTTCTCGCCCTTGGGCCCCTGGGGGCCGGCGGGACCTCGGGGGCCGGCGGGACCCTGGGGGCCGCGCTCGCCCTTCTCACCCTTGACGCCGTCGTTGCCCTTGTAGCCCTGCTGGCCGATGAGCCCCGCCAGGCCCTGCGGACCGCGCTCGCCCTGCTCGCCCTTGGGCCCCGCCGGGCCCTGCGGACCGCGCTCGCCCTTGGGCCCCGCAGGCCCCTGGGGACCGCGATCGCCCTTGAGCCCCTGCTGCCCCACGGGACCCTGAATTCCCACCTGCGAGAACTGCTGATGCTGGCTGTCGGCCCAGCTTGCGCCTGCGATGGCCATCACGCCCGTGAACCCGGCAAGGACTCCAGCAGAAACCGCGCTCGTTCGATACCTTCGCATGTGACTCCACCTTTCTATCGATCCCGAGCGCCGAGGCGCTCGATCCCGCAGTCAGCCGTGCTCGGAAGAGGTGGAGCTCAGGAAGAGTGTGAGCCGGGCGAAGGGCGTCTTCAGGGCGGATCTCCCCCCCCTGGACCCAGCCCCGCCTTGCTCGACGAGAGTCCCACCAATACGGATACGAGAAGCCAGGTCGACGCGTCGACGAGGCCTCCGCGCGCCGCCGGATGTCGCCAGCGCCAGGAGGCTCAGGTCGCCGATGCGCTGTGTCTGGAGCAAACCTAAGTTGATGGGGGCGGCGCACCAAGCCCCTCTGGAGGGGTTGACGGCCGTATGTGGGGCGACCCGGCCCGCCGCCGATCCGAGATCACCGCTGGAAAACGCGCCAGGCGGGGAGCACGGGGCGCCGCGCGAGGCGCGATGTCACGACACGACCGATCCCTCGCCCGACAAACGGGTGGAGCGCGAGAATGCGCAGAAGGCGCCGAGGACGAACCACCCATGTCAGGACGCCGCGCCAGGGCCGGAGAGGCCACCTGGGCGCGCGGGAAAAGACGCTCGGGAAAAGAGAGGATGCCGGCCGCACCACGGCAGGACCGAGAGACCCACGACATCCGGGCGCTCGACCCGGGCGCGGGGCCGCGCGGTGCGCTGTCCGGTTCGGCGAGCTCTTCCCCGCGTTTCAGGATCGGGCCCGCCGCGCCTGGGCGGGCTCCGAGCGGGGGCCGTGCGCCGGCGCGGCGGGCCCGCTACCATGGAGGCATGACCTGGCCTGAGCCTGAGATCATCGATGAGACCGACGCCGGAAATGCCCTCCTCTCGACGGAGCGACTGCACCTCCGCCCTCATCGGCTCTCCGACGTGCCGTACATGATGGAGCTGAGCTCGGACCCGGAAGTGGTCCGCTACACCGGCGACGCGGCCTTCGCCGACGAAGCGGAGGCGCGCGCGGTCGTCGAGCGGCTGGCGAAGCAGTTCGCGACCCGGCGGATGGGGCGATTCCTCGTCCTCGACCGGAGGACAGGGGAGAAGCTCGGCTGGTGCGGGCTGAGGTGGTGGGAGGAGGCCGAGGTCGCGGACCTCGGATACCGCTTCTTCCGGAAGCACTGGGGGGCCGGGTACGCCACCGAGTCGTCGAGGGCGTGCATCCGTTATGCGTTCGAGGATCTCGGGCTCTCACGCCTCATCGCGACGGTGATGCCCGAGAACCCGGCGTCGATCCGGGTGCTCGAGAAGCTCGGGTTCCACCGGACGGGGCCGGCCTCGATCCAGGGGATCCCGGCCCTCGGATTCGAGCTCCGGAGGGCCTGAGCCGCGCCGCCGCCTCAGGGGGGCAGGAGGTAGTCGAACGGCTCGCCGACGTTGCCCGCCCAGTCGGTGGGGCGCACGCAGAAGCGGGCCGGCAGCGAGCGGGCATCGATGACGATGGCAATGCGCCGGTAACGGAGCCACTCGGCCGCGGGATCATCGCAGTCCGTCGTCTCCGGCGGGCCGACCTGGTACTCGAAGTCCGCGAGCTCCGGCAGCGAGAAGAGCGGCTCGACGCGCAGGCCTTCGGTCGCGTCGCCCACGATCGAGAGCTCGGGACGGCGCGTCGGCGGCGTCGTGTCGATGGTGGTGAGCACGACCGTGGGGAAGGCGAGCGGCTGCCACGCCTCGTCGTGCACCGCCGTCGGGCCGGCGATCACGCAGAGCTGCTGGACCCCCTCGAGCTCGGGCAGCGGCAAGATCGAGAGCGCCTGCGACTCGAGCTTGATCGGCGCCGAGTAGCCCTCGTCCCGGCGGCAATCGACGCTGCCGCCGACGCCCAGCTTGTAGCGGAAGAACACGAGCGCGTCCCGCTCGCCCAGCGTCACCTCCCAGGTGTTCGACGCGCCGGTCGCCGGGTCGCTCGGGCGCGTGCGGGGCGGGGGGTAGGTGAGCACGTCGAGCGCGCGGCCCGCGTCGAGCGGGCAGCCCCCGCGGTCCAGGGCGAAGCGCCCGCCCTCGTCGAAGCAGGCGCCAAGGCCGGTCACGCTGACGGCGTAGCTCGCGCCCTCGACCGAGGCGCCCGGCGGCGCGCCGACCTCACACGGCCTGCCGAGGAAGCAGTCGCCGTCGGGCGGGCTGCCCTGGGTCGTGGTGTTGACGATCGCATGGACGCGCTGCGCCTCGTCGAGCACCGGCGAGCCCGAGCTGCCGTTCGCGATGTCGGCGCAGCGGTTCCGGTGCACCCCGAACCAGTGCCAGCCGCGCTCGACGACGTCGAACGTGCCCTCGTCGCTGCAGCGGGCGCGCCTCAGGAACTCCACCTCGAGCTGCGGCGCGCCCACCACGGACACGCTCCCGCCGGGAGGCGGCGCCGAGGGCGCGAGGGCGAGCGCGGCGACCCCGCGATCCGCGAGGGCGCCGATCGTGGCGTCGAGCTCGACCACCGCGAGGTCGGTCCCCTTCATGGTCGCGTAACGGACGACCTTCGCCGGGACCTCGATCTGCGCGTCCACCGTGTCGTGGAAGTAGTTGAAGATCATGCGCAGCTCCGGCGTCGCCTCGGTGTCGACGTGCACCGCGTTGGCCGACTCGGGCACGGCCCAGTCGTGGGTGCAATGGCCGTTCGTCAGCACGTGCGCCGGCGCGTCGGGGCGCCCCGCAGGGTCGATGAGAAAGGCCGTGCAAGCGCCGGAGCCCAGCCCGCCGAGCAGCCGCCCCACCGCGCGGAGCGGCGCGTTCTCCGCGTCCTGCCCGAGCAGCAGCTCGGATTCCCCGTCCCCTGGTCCCGGATCGCGGCCGCCCGCCCCGCCAGCGCCGCCGGCGCCGCCCCCTCCGCCCTCGCCCGAGCCGCCGGCGCCGCCCAGGCCGCCCGAGCCGGAGGGGGGAGCGGACGACGAGCACGAGGGGGTGAGGAGAGCTGCGCAAAGCAGCATTCCTGTGAGCGATGACGAGAGCGGACGCGGCATGATCGATCGAGCTCCTTGCTGCGGCGTGAGCGCGGAGCTTACCTGTCGCGCGTGCGCCTCGCCCGCGCCTTTCCTGCTTGTGCTTGCGTGATCGTCCGTGCGCCCGCGCGCCCCGCGGCTCAGTCGCCGGTGTAGGCGACGCGGTAGATGACCCCGTTGGTGTCGTCGCTGACGAGCAACGACCCGTCCGGCAGCTGGGCGAGGCCGGCGAGCCGGCCGAAGTGCGCGTGGCCGTCGTCGAGCAGCCACCCCGTGACGAAATCCTCGAAGCCGGTCGGCTTGCGCGTCTCCTTGTCGAAGAGGACGCGCACCACCTTGTAGCCCACGGGCGGGTAGCGGTTCCACGAGCCGCGCATGGCGACGAACGCGTCGTTCTTGTACTCGGCCGGGAACTGGTCGCCCGTATAGAAGCGGAAATCGATGGGCGCGCTGTGCGCGTCGTAGACGAGCACCGCGGGCTCGGCGCTGGCGGCGTGGGCTTGCTTCGTCGACCCGGGCGGGTCGTCAATGATCGGGTCCGGCGCGGCCTCGCCGGGGCCGCTCGAGTAGACGTAAGGCCACCCGTAGTCCTTGCCGGAGACGAGCAGGTTGAGCTCCTCGGGGGGCACCACGCCGCCGCGGTGATCGCTGCCGTGATCCATGCCCCAGAGCTCCTCGGTGCCTGGATACCAGTCGAAGCCGAGGGTGTTGCGGAGCCCCGTGGCGAACAGGGCGCGATCTTCCTGCGTTTGCTGGCCCTTCGACGGGTCGATGAGCATCATCGCGGCGTGCTCGGGGTTCGTCTCCGCGCAGGCGTTGCAGCTGCTGCCCGCGGAGAACAGGAGGGATCCGGCGCCGGGGACGAGGCGCATCGTGCGCTTGGGGTGCTGGCCGCCGTCGGGCAGATCGGTGAGGAGGGCGGTCGGCTCGCCGAGGCTGCCGTCCGCGTTGACGGCCGCGGCGTAGAGGCTCGTCGGCGTGGCGAGGTACATGGTCTCGCCGTCCTCGCTGAGGGCGATGCCGTGGAGGTTCTCGAAGCCCGGGCCCCCTTCAAAGGCCTTGATCCCGTCGTCTGCCTGGCCGTCGCCGTCGGTGTCGCGCAAGAGCAGCACGTCGCCGGGCATCGGCCGCGTGACGTAGACACCGCCGTCGGCGGCGACCTCCATCATGCGGGCGTTGCCCGCCTCCTCTGCGAACACGTTGACGGTGAACCCCGGCTTCGTCACGAGGCGCTCGAGCAGGTCCTCGGAGAACGGCTGCTGCTCCGGCCGGAACGTGCTGTCGTCATCCGGGCTGTAGCCCCCTGCGCCGCTGTTGCCGCCCGCGCTGCCCCCCGCGCCCTGGCCGCCGCCGCCGGCCGCCGGATCCTCCGGCGGCGCGCCGCCGGTCCCGGTCGCGCCGGCCGGAGACTCGATCGGTTTGACGCCTCCCTCTTCGGCGCACGACGGGACGAGCAGGAGCATGAGCCATGGCGCAAGACGTCGTTGCATACGAGCGACCCTTTCCAAACAAGGCAGGCTCCGGCCGCAGGTGCGCGTCCGCAGCACAGCATCTCTCCGTGGATGACCTCGGATCGAGCGAGAGGAGAAAGCACGCCGCGTACCTGCGGCCGGCGCGCGACCGAGCAAGGGCATTTACAAAGGCGACGGTCTGCGCCTGTGGCAGAAAGGCAATGGGCTGCTCGCCGCACGTGGCAGAAAGGCACCCGCGGGACCGGATGTGCACGGGCGACGTGCGCGGGCCGGGAGACCGGGGCCGCATTCGCCGCCTGGTCTGCGTCCCGGGGCGCCGGCGGTGCTCCGGTGTGCAGGCGAGCTCAGAACCGGACCTCGAGCGACTGTAGCCCTCGCAGGACCAGGTTCATGACGAACTGAGGGGGCTCGTCGGCCAGGCGGAGGTCGGGCATGCGCTGGAGAAGGGCGGAGAAGGCGATCTGCGCCTCCATGCGGGCGAGACCGGCGCCGAGGCAGAGGTGCGGGCCCCAGGCGAAGGAGAGGTGCCGGCTCGCTTTCCGGGCGACGTCGAGGCGATCGGGATCGGGGAATTCGGCGGGATCGCGGTTGGCCGCGGCCATGAACAGCATGGCCATCTGGCCCTTCTTGATGCGCCGGCCCTTGTACTCGATGTCGTCGGTGACGACGCGGCTCAGCATCTGGACCGGGCTGTCGTAGCGGAGCAGCTCCTCCACCGCGGTCTTGATCAGCGACGGATCCCTCCGCAGCTTCTCGAGCTCCTCCGGGTGCCGGAGCAGGGCATAGAGGCCGTTGCCGATCAGGTTGCGGGTCGTCTCGTGGCCGGCGAAGAGGAACAACACGCACTGGGCGTAGAGCTCGTCCTCGGTGAGCTTGTCGCCGTCCGCCTCGGCCTGGAGGAGGAGGGTGAGGATGTCGTCGGCCGGCGCTCGCCTCCGGAGCGCCGCGCGCTCGCGGAGGTACTCGGTCATCGCCGCGACGCTGCGCTGGGCGCGCCGCGCGACCTCCAGCGTGGGCGTCGCGCCGCCGAGGAGCTGGCCGATGTCGCCGGACCAGACGATGAACTCGTCGCGCTTGTCCCTCGGGACGCCGAGCATATCGACGATGACGAGCAGCGGGAGCTGGAAGGCGAAGTCCTTGAGGACATCCATGTGCCCCGCGGGCTCCACGGCGTCGAGGAGCTCGTGGACGGCCGACTCGACGCGCGGCCGCAGCGTGTCGAGCGAGGTCTGGGCGAACGTGTGGCCCATCAGCTTGCGGAGGCGGGTGTGATTGGGCGGGTCATAGAAGAGCATCCAGCGGGAGAGCGTCTCCGCGAGGGGCTGGAGCTCCGCGTGGGTGTCCGGGGGCAGCGCTTTCAGGAAACCTCCGGCGCGGGCGTTCGAGAGGCGCTCGTGCTTCAGGCCGGCGGCGACGTCCTCGTAGCTCGTGAACAGCCAGGCGCCGCCGCGCAGGTCGGTGAACATCACCGGATCGCGCTCGCGCAGCGCGCGATAAAGAGGGTAGGGGTCGGCGTAGAATGCCGGATCGCTCAGGTAGGACGCGACGCTTCGCTCTGACATGGTCTCAGCCCTTCCGCTCGGGCACAATGGCCGCGCGCCCCCCGCGATGCGAGGCGGGCGCGCGACACCTGCGCTGGATTGAAATGGAGGGCACCGCACGTGTCAAGCGCCGCGCGTCGGCGCGCGTCGGCGCGCGCTCGGCACGCCCGGCGCGCCCTCGTCACCTCGGCGCGCCGGGCGCGCCCCCGGTCGGGCAGCAGAACAGGTGATCTGGCACGAGCATGGCGCACCCGTCTTTCCAGGGGTCGTCAGGCCAGTAGTCCGTCCGGTTCGGCGCTGGGTAGAAATACGCCTTCGGCCGCGCCGGGTCCGCGCAGGCGCGGTCGCGCTCCGGCGCAGCCTCCCTGCCCTTGGGCCCGCCGGCCCCGCCCTTCTTGCAGCCCGCGAGCGCGACGCCGATCACGAGGAGCGCGGAGAGCGCGGCGGCCGCTGCGCGCGCCGGGGCGCGAGGGCGCCTGTCGAGGGTCATCTTCATCGGCCCATCCTGCACCCGCGGGCGCCCCTCCGGAAGCCTCGAGGCGCCGGCGAGCGCACTCGCGGGTGTCGTCGCGCCGCGATCGCTTGCTACACTGCGCGGCCGACGTGCACGCGACCACGAAGCTGATGCTGATCCGCCACGGGGAGACCGACGACAACCGGGCGCAGGTCTTCCAGGGGCAGGCGGGGAGCTGCCTCAACGAGCGGGGGCGCACCCAGGCCGCGCGGCTGGCCGAGCGGCTGGTCGGCGCGCGGATCCGGCCCGCCGCGGTCTACTGCTCGGACCTCGAGCGCGCGCGCGAGACGGCGGGCATCCTGGCCTCGGCGCTGGGCCTCACGCCGGCCCTGGACGCGGGGCTGCGGGAGGTGAACCTCGGCGCCTGGCAGGGGCTCAGCCGCGCCGACGTGCAGGCCCGCTTCCCCGACGAGTGGGCCGCGTGGCGGAGCGGGGTCGACGTCCGCCGCGGCGGCGGCGAGACGTACGCGGAGCTCGGCGACCGCATGATCCGCGCGCTCGACCGGATCGCGGAGCGGCACGCGGGCGAGGTGGTGGCGCTCGTCTCCCACGGCGCCGCCATCAAGACCCTCGTCGGGCGGGTGCTCCACATGGGCGCGAGCGGGCTGAAGGCGCTCCAGGTGCCGGCGAACACGGGCGTCTGTCTGATCGAGCGCGACGAGAACGGCGGCTATCGCCTCGTGGTCTGGAACGACGCCGCCCACCTCGGCGACGCGCTGGCCGGGGCGCTCTCCGCGCCCCCGGCGTGAGGCGCCCGGCGCAGCGCACACCGGGACACGAACGGCGCCACCAAACCGCTCTCCGGACAGCAGCGCGCGGCGATCCGCTCGTCGAATAGAATGGTATGGCTGAAGCGCGGCCGACCCTCAGCCTCTCGGACGGGGTGCCCGCGGTCCTCGCCGACGGCGAGACCGCGGTGAAGGGCATCTATCACTGCAAGTTCATCTACGATGGAGACGGCTACTCCGAGGCGATCGACTCCATCACCGTCCACCGGTACTTCGGGAACGAGCACGGCAAGCTCGACAAGGCCGTCTCCGCCGGCGCCGTGGTCGAGCGCCATCGGGCAGCGCACGAGCGTGATGGGCGAGAACGGGCGCGTCACACGGTATGTGTATGGCGGGTTCCGCAAGCTCTGCGAGGTGCACGAGGCCGACGGGGCGGTCACGCGGATGAAGTACGACCGGGAAGGCCGGCTCGTGGAGGTCGTCAACCCGAAGGGGGAGGTCCACTCCATCGGCCCGCGCGACAAGCACAAACCGAAGAAGTAGCGCGAGGGATGGGGACAGCTGATGGAGACCTCCTCCGCAAAAGACACGCTGGCACGCTCGCTCGACGCGTGGCGCCTCGCGGACCAGGCGTTCGAGGAGGCCGAGTCCGAGCGGGCGCGCGCCGAGGTGATGCTGAGACAGCTCCGGGCGAGAGAGATCGCGGAGCGGACGTGCTGGGCCGAGAAGCAGATCCCCTTCAGCCTGCGCGCGCGAGCGCTCGAGTACGGGCTGTGGAGCGCGGAGGAGGCGATTGACCGGCTCCGGCGCATGGATTTCGTGAGCCGCCACGCGTTCGTCCTCCACCACCTCGGGGTGTTTCCGGACGACGCGCTCGGCGCCGTGCTTGCGCTCGCAAGGCGGCCTCAGCCCGGCGACGGAGCGGCGTGGTTCGCGGACGAGGCGGCGGTGGCCGCGATCGCGGCGCGCCTGGCGCGCGCCGGGCAACACGACGCCGCGCTCGACGCGATCCGCGCGCTCGGTGCGCGCCGCGCCGAGGCGCTGCGCTCGTGCGCGCCGTACCTCCCCGGCGCGGCGGCGGCGCGCGCCGTGTCGGAGATCGAGGCGTGGATCCCCGAGGCGGAGCCGATCGTCCGGTTCCTGTCGTGGTGCGATCTCCTGCCGCTCCTGCCGGCCCGAGATCGCGAGCGGGCGCGCGGGGAGATCGTCCGGCTGCGCGCGGCCTTCGAGGCCGAGGAGGCGGAGGGGAGGGGGCCCGGCGGGTTCTCGGCGCGCACGCGCGCGGCGCACGCCTTCGCGGGCGCGGGGATGCTCGAGGCGTCGGAGGCCGAGTGCCAGGGCCTCGATGACGTGGAGGAGCTGCTGTCCGTGGCGCGCGAGCTCCCGGGCGAGCCGCGCGTGCGCATCGCGCGGCTCGCGCTGGAGCGGGCCCGGACGAGCCGGTACCTGCCCGCGGCGCTCGCGGACGTCGTGGCGGTGTGCCCGGCGCTCGCGGACGAGGCGATCGCCTGCGCGCGCGACGAGGCGGACCCCGCAGCGGGGGCGGACGCGCTCCTGCGCCTCGCAGCGCACCTCGGAGAGCCGCGCGCATCGGCGCTGTTCCATGAGGCGTTCGGCCGGATAGAGCCGCTCGGCGACGTCGCCTGGGAGGCGCTCGAGTGGATCGCGGACTGGGCAGCGGAGCACGGGCCGTCGCTCACGGAGGGCGAGCGCGCGGCGCTGGGTGAACGCGCGGGGCGAGGGGGGGCGGAGGCCGAGGGGCGCGGGTCGACACCCCCTGTCGAAGCGGCGGCGTCGCGGCTCGGGCGGCTGCTGTTCGGCCCGAAGCGGGCCGCGGCGATCCTCACGGACAGGGGCTTCGACAGGGTGCTCGACTTCGCGGAGCACCATGCCACCGGCGACGATCTGGCGCTGGTGATCGAGCTCGCCCGCGGGCTTCAGGGCGAGCGGCGCGCCCGGCTCGCCCGGGCGCTGCTGCAGAGCGGCGAGGAGCTCTACGATTCGCCCGGCTTCGCCGGGCTGTTCTCCCCCGAGGAGCAGCGCGAGCACCTGCGGGCGGCGCTCGCGCGCCACGAGGGGCCGGCCTGCGTGGAGATCCTCGCCACGCTGGAGCACGCCGCGCGGCTCGCCGTCGGCGCGCCCCGCGGCGTTCTCCTCGCGCTCTACCTCGACGAGGTGCGCGAGCGCGGCGGGCGCGTGCGGCTGAGGGGGCTATTCACCGCGGCGTCGCTCGCAGAGGGCGACCAGCGCGCGGCGCTCGTGGACGAGGTGCTGGCGCTGGTGGAGACGTGCGACGAGCTCGACGAGGCGGATCGCGCCGAGGCGATCGCTGCGGTCATGCCGCTGCTCCCGGCGGCGCGCGCCGTGCCGCTCGCCGGCCGAGTGCTCGATGCGGTCGCGGACGGGCAGATCGGCAGGACGTGGGCGGGCGATCGGCTGATGGCCATTCCGGATCCGGTCTGGGCGGCGCTGCCGGCGTCTCGATGGGAGCCGGCGCTGCGCTGGGCGCTGGAGGAAGGCGAGGAGTTCTTCGCGTGGACGTCCTGGCAGCAGAAGACCTTGCCGCGCGAGGTGCGCGCGATGCTCGAAGCGCAGGGCAGCGCGGCTCCGCCCCCGGACGTGCGCGACGAGGCGGCGTCGCCGAGCCCCGCCACGATGGGCGCCGGGGAAGGGGAGCTCTCGCCCGAGGAGCGGCTCCGCCGGTGGGCGAGCGGGGCGGCTTCGCGGTCCGAGGCCGAGCGCGAGGCCTCCGCGCCGGAGATCGAAGCCGCCGTGCGGGCCGTCCTGGCGAAGCCGGATACCGAAGACGGCGTGCTCTGCGACGTGCTGGCGAGCCTGCCCGACGCCGCGCTCTCCGCGATCTGGTCGGCGCGCGCGCGCGCCGACGTGTGGCGACGCACCACCGACATCAGCGATCCCGCCCTTTTCGCCTACCTGCCTTCGGAGCACTACCTCCACGCCGAGGCCGTCCTCCGGCTCGTCCTGCGGCTCGGCGGCCCCTCGGCGCTCTGCGACCTCGCGCGCATGCTCGTCCAACTTCAGAAGCAGTCTGCGGCCTAGGCCGCGGCGCGGAATAACTTCCTCTCTCCAGCGGACGCCGGAGCCTGCGCGCGCCGCCGCCGCACGCAGCAAACCCGCTTGTACACCGCGCGGTACGGCGCGGTTCGACGGTGTTACCAAGGTGCGTCCGCCTTGAATCACCCCCCCTTCCGAGGGAAGCTCTCGCCGGTGGACAGGCTGAACTCCAGGGCGCAGACCGCGAGCCTCGACCGGAGCGATCTCTTCGAAGCCAGCCTGGACGCCTCCGCGTACCTGCTCGTGATCGACGGATCCTCCTCGCGGCGGTTCCCGCTGCCGCGCGAGGGGATGCTGTTCGTCGGCCGCTCGTCCGAATGCGAGATCTGCGTCGCGGCCGCCGCGGCGTCCCGGCGGCACGCCAAGTTCCTGGTCGCGGACGGCGAGGTGCAGGTCACCGACCTCAAGAGCCACAACGGGACGCTCGTCAACGGCGAGCGCCTCGAGGGCTCGCGCCTGCTCTCCTCCGGCGACGTCGTCGCCATCGGCGACGCGCTGCTCATCCTCCGGCGCGAACCGCGGGCGCCGGACCGCGCCGTCGTCGACCTCGGCCGGTGGCGCCGGCGCCTCGAGGAGGAGCTCGAGCGCGCCGGCGACTACGGCAGGCCGCTCGCGGTCGTCGCCGTGTCGATGAACGGCATGCGAGACCGGGGCGCCGCCGGATCGAGGGCCGCGGCCGCGCTGCGGCTCATCGACGTGCTCGCCTGGAACGGCGGCGCGCAGCTCGTCGCCCTGATGCCCGAGCTCGGCGCCGAGGCGGCACACGCGGCCGCGCTCGAGCTCCTGGAGGCGCTCGCGCCGCTCGCGCCCGAGGTCCGCGGCGGGCTCGCCTCGTACCCCGCGGACGGCTGCGACGCCGAGACCCTCGTCTCCGGCGCCGCCGCCGCGGCCGCGATCGCCGCGCCGGGGACGGTGGCCGGCGCCGCGGACACCGCGGTCCGGCACGACGTCGGCGGGCGCGAGATCGTGCTCGCCGACGCGGCGATGATCCGCGTGTTCGAGCTGATCCGCCGGCTCGCCGCGAGCGATCTCTCGGTCCTCGTCCTCGGCGAGACGGGCGCCGGCAAGGAGAACGCCGCGGCCGCGCTGCACCACTGGTCCGACCGCGCGGGCATGCCGATGATCACGCTGAACTGCGCCGCCCTCCCGGAGACGCTCGTCGAGAGCGAGCTGTTCGGGTACGAGCGGGGCGCGTTCTCGGACGCGCGCGCGCCGAAGCCCGGGCTGCTCGAGCGGGCGCACGGCGGCACCGTGTTCCTCGACGAGGTCGGCGAGCTCCCGCTCGGCGCGCAGGCGAAGCTCCTGCGCGCGCTCGAGGCGCGGCGGATCACCCGCCTCGGCGACGTGCGCGAGCGCGAGGTCGACTTCCGCATCATCGCCGCCACGAACCGCGACCTCGAGGTCGAGCGCCGCGAGGGCCGCTTCCGGGAGGACCTGCTCTTCCGCCTCAGCACGGCGGTCGTGGAGCTGCCGCCGCTCCGGCACCGCCCGCGCGAGGTGCCGATCCTGGCGCGCCTGTTCCTCGCGGGGGCGCGCGCGCGGGTGGGCAAGCAGGCGCTCGAGCTCTCCGAGGCCGCGCTCGCCAAGCTCGCGGCCTACACGTTCCCGGGCAACGTGCGCGAGCTGAAGAACGCCATGGAGTTCGCGGCGGCCACCGCGGAGAGCGACGTGGTCGAGCTGTGGAACCTCCCCGACCGCATCGTGGGGCGCGAGGCCGCGGCGCCGCCGTCCTCCGGCGCGCCGTCCACGCCCGCGCGCTTCCGGCCGATCGCCGACGAGCTGAAGGAGATCGAGCGCCGGCGGATGCAGGAGGCGCTCGAGGCGACGGGCGGGGTGCAGACGCGCGCGGCGGAGCTCATCGGCATGCCGGCGCGCACCTTCGTGTTCAAGCTGAAGCAGTACGGCATCGACGCGCGCCCGGCGAAGCGCCGGTCCTGAGGCCGAGGCGCCCGGCGAGGCGCGGGCCTCAGAAATCGAACCGCGCGCCGATGCCCGGCGCGAGCATCAGGAGCACGTCGCCGAGGAGCGCGTCGCTCCTGAAGGTCCCGAGCCCGTCGATCCCGGCGCTCACCCCGTGCGCCTCCGACCACTGCGGCCTGGTCAGGTTGATCAGCACCGGCGCGGCCACCCCCGCGGTCAGCTCGACGTGGCGGCCGAGCGGCAGCCCGATCCGCACCTCGGGCGTCACGTGGATGAACGCCGCGTCGTGCTGCTCGATCGAGGGATCCAGCCGGTAGCTCCGCGCGTTGCTCGCGTAGAACTCGCCCGTGCGCGTGTCGAGCACCGTGCCGAGCATCTCGCCGACGCCGAGCCGGAAGTGCAGCGGCCAGCGCTCGCCCAGGGTGAAGCCGACCCACGCCCCCGCGAGCCCGGCGCGCAGCGCGATCACGTCCTCCGCCGTGCCCGCCTGCGCCGGCATCCCGACGGGGGTCAGCGACGCGGTCCACCCGGAGATCGTCTGCACCGCCGCGAAATGACCGACCGTCACGCCGAAGCCCAGGCCCATGCCGAGCTCGTACCCGACATGGATCACCGCGCCGCCCCCGGCGCCGACCCTCATCCGGCAGGCCTCGCCGCACTGCCCGGTGATGTCGCCCCCGAACGAGGGCACCAGCATCAGCGCCGTCCCGAGCTCCACGACCGCCCGCGCCGGGCGCGCGGGCTTGCGCCAGAACGGCGACAGCTCGTCGCGCCCGAGCCGCACGTGGAGGACCTTCCGCTCGCCGCGCGCCACGGCGATCCGGCGCGCCTCGGGCACGAACCCCGGCGCCGCGACCTCGATCCGGTGCTCGCCGGCGCGCAGCCGGCCCTCCCAGATCCCGCGCCCGACCGTCACCGCGTCGAGCGCCACGCTCGCGTTCACCGGCTCCGGCTCGATCCGGAGCGCCGCCGCGAGCTCCTCGGCCTGCAGCGTGATCGGCGTGATCCGGTCGAGCTCGATGGAGACCGAGACCGGCAACGTGCCGAGGTCCCCCTCGCCGCGCAGCAGCACCACGTGGTCGCCGGCCGCGAGCCGCCCCTCCCAGGGCGTCTTCCCGACCACGCTGCCGTCCACCACCACGTCGAGCGCCCTGCCGCCCTGCTCGGCGACCCGCAGCCGCCCGGCGCGCATGAGCGCCCGCAGCCGGGCCGCGACACGCGCGGTCTGGCCGCCGGCCACCTCGACCCGGCGCTCGAACGGCTCGAACCCCTCCTTGGCCAGCCGCACGACGTGGCTCCCCGCGGTGACGCGGAGCGGCGCGAGCAGCGGGAACTCGCCGCGGCTCTGCCCGTCGATCGTGACGCCCGCGCCCGGCTCGGCGCCGTCGATCTCGATGGTGCCCACGAGGCCGCGCAGCTCCACGACCTCGCGCTGCACCACCTCCTTGGCGCCGGCCGGTAGCTCGGCCCCGAACTCCCGGAGCAGCGCCTCGAACATGGCGAGCGCCTCGTCGTGGCGCTTGAGCTGCTTCAGGCACAAGGCCGCGCTGGAGGTGGCCGCCCACATCGGATGGAGCTGCCGCGACGCCAGGAACTCCGCGAGCGCCGCGGCCCACGACCCCTCGGCGTACAGCGCCCGCCCCTTGTTGTACCGCGCGACGGCCTCGCTCCGCCGGGCAGCCGCCGAGGCCGCCGCCGGCGCCTCCTGCACATCGCGCGGCGGCGTGCCCTCCGGCGCGCCCAGCGCCCGGCGCGGCAGGGACGCGACCAGCTCCAGGGCGGCGAGCAGCCCGATCGCGACGCGGCGCCTCATGAGCTCAGCCTGGCCTGTTTCCTGGTCGACACGCCCCCTTCACGGCTCGACCGGGGGCATGAGCACGTTCTCCGGTCCCGGCGCCGGCGCCGTCCGCTTCGGGACCGGCGCGTCCGCATCCGTCGGCTCCTCGGCCGGCGCGCTCACGGCCGGGGGCCTGCCGTGCGGCTTCACCGCCGGGATCGCCGCCCGCCTCGTCACGGAGAGCTCCAGCGCGGGGGGAACCGCGCCGGCTTCGGTCACGAAGACGTCGCGCTCGACCTCGTTGCCCCCCTTCGTGATGCGGACGCGATGACGGCTGCCGGGCATGCCGGAGACCGTCACGGCGCCGCCCTTCACGTCCGCCGGCACGCCGTCGACCTCCACGAGCGCGTCCGCCGGCGAGACCGCCAGCAAGACATGCCGCACCTCCAGGGCGACGATCGCGCCCGTGAGCGCCGTGGCCGCAGGCGCCTCGAGGGGCGGCTCCGGGACCGCCGCGAGGCGCGCCGCGTCCTCGGGCGCCGCCGGCGCCCCGGCTTCGAAGGAGGCGGGCCGCGGCCTCGACAGCAGCACGTAGCCCGCGGACGCCGCGGCAGCCGCCACGACGATCGCCACGCCCGCGGCCGCGAGGGTGCGCCGCCGGAGCGGCGCGGCCGGCCGCCGAGCGGCGCGCCGCGGCGATGGCGGCGGCGTCGCCTGGCCGGCCGTGGTCGTGAGGTGCCGCGCGCCGCCCGGCGCGTCGGCTCCCTCGAGCGACACGGTGCGCTCGCCGCCCGGCGGCGCGGTCACCGTGGCGGTCGCGGTCGCGGTCGCGGTCGCGGTCGCCTCGCGCTCGTCGCTCCACGCCTGGTCCTCGTCCCACGGCGACGGCGCCACCCGGGCCGGCGGCGCCCCGCGCGCCGGGACGAGCATGTCCTGCCGCAGCGCGATCCCGTCGGGCAGCAGCGGGCGCAGCGCCTCCAGCATCGCCGTCGCGCTCGGATACCGGTCCTCCGGCCGGATCTGCAGCGCCCCGTGCACCACCTCGGCCACCTCGCGCGGCACCCAGGGGGCGACCTCCTGCAGCGGCGGCACCGGCGAGGTGCAGATGCTCACGAGCAGCTTGCTGAGCGAGCCGGCGCTCTCGTGCGGCGCCTGCCCGGACAGCGCGCAGTAGAGCGCGCTCCCGAGCGACCAGAGATCCGACCGGAAGTCGACGTCGCGGCTGTTCTCCACCTGCTCGGGCGACATGTAGAGCGGCGACCCGAGGAAGCTCCCGGTCCCCGTGAGGCCGGTCGTGTGCGGCATGTCCAGCGCGTCCGCCTTGATCTTGGCGATCCCGAAGTCGAGCAGCTTGACCGTGATCTCGCCGTCCTTGCCCCGCGCCAGGAAGATGTTCGCCGGCTTGATGTCCCGGTGGACGACCTGCGCCTCGTGCGCCCGCGCGAGGCCGCGGAGCGCCTGCGCCGCGATCCGCAGCGCCGCGTCCGCGTCGAGCGGCCCGACGTGGCGGAGGAGCCGCTGCAGGTCGTCGCCCTCGAGCAGCTCCATGACGAGGTACAACATGCCCGTGAGCTCGTCGTCCCCGGAGTCGAGGATCCTGACGATGTGAGCGCTCTCAATCGCGCCCGCCGCCTTCGCCTCGCGGCGGAACCGGTGCGCGCCGCCGCCGCGGGAGGCGACCAGGTGCTCGCGGATGACCTTGACGGCCACACGCCGGAAGGTCCCGGTGTGCTGCGCCTCATACACGGAACCCATGCCGCCCTTCCCCAGGAGGCGGAGGATCCGGTACTTGCGAGCAAGCGTCGTGCCGACCAAGTCGGCGTGAGCCTACCAGACGCCGCTCCGGCATGGCAACGGGAGCAGGGACACGGCGGCGCCGCGCTGGATGCGCTGAAAACGTGATCGAAGGCGGGTCGTCGCGCCGCCGGCGAGGGCGCTCGGGGCCGAGGGCGCGCCCGGTGACCCCACGCGGCGATCACGGCAAATGTTGCCGAGTCGGCAGGCTTTGCCGAGGCGCGCTCGCCCGCGCTGACGCGCGCCGCCGCGCCGCGGCGAGGGCAGGGAGGGCGGCGAGGAGCAGCAGCCCGAGCGGCGCCGCCCCGCGCCCGGAGGCGCCGGACGGCGCGCGCGCGAGGGCGCACGAGCTCGTGTCGAAGAAGCTCCGGTCCGCCGGGAGCCGCACGCAGCCGCCCGACAGGTCGCACACGTAACCTTCCGCGCAGTCGTTGATGGACACGCAGCGCTCCACGCAGCCGCCCGTCTCGGCGTCGCACGCGAACGGCGAGCACTCCGGGCGCAGCGGCGTGCAGATCCCCTCCGCGCTGGCCTTGCGGCGCACCGAGCACGCCTCGCAGCTGACCGCCTCGCAGGCCTTGTCGCAGCAGACGCCGTCGACGCAGTGGCCGGACTGGCACTCGCAGGCCGAGCTGCAGGGCGTGCCGAGCGGCGCGGCGCTGAACAGCTCGGCGCTGGGCAGGTAGACGTCGTCCCCCTGGATGCCGCCGACGAGGAGCACGCGGCCGTCGAGCAGCCGCGTCGCGCTGTGCGCCGACCGCCGGACGGTCATCGGGCTCGCGGCGCGCCATGTGAACGTTCGCGGGTCGAACAGCTCCACGCTGGAGATCGCGCCGCGGTTCTGCGCCACGCCGCCCGCGATGAGCACGCAGCCGTTCTCCAGCAGCGCCGCGGGCTGCTTCGTCCGCCTGACGTTCAGCGGGGCCGCGGCCTCCCAGCGCTGGGACTCCGGGTTGAACACCTCGGCGGTGGCGCTCCCGGAGAACGTGTCGCCGCCCGCGATGAGCACCCTGCCGTCGTCCAGCAAGGTCGCCGTGTGCAACGTGCGGCCCTCCCTCATGCGCTGCGTCACCTCCCTCCAGGCGCCGGTCTCGGGGTCGAACACCTCCGCCGTGTCGAGCATCCCGTCGCCCCCGTCCTTGCCCGGGAGCACGCCGCCGGTGACCAGCACCCGGCCGCTGTGCAGCAGCGTCGCGGTGTGCGCGATGCGGACGGAGGTCAACGGGCCCGTGCTCGTCCAGCGCTCGGTCTCGGGGTCGAAGATCTCCGAGGTGGCGAGGAACTCGCTGAAGCGCACCATGCCGCCGACGGCGAGCACGCGGCCGTCGGCGAGCAGGGTCATCGTGTGCAGCTGCCGGGCCGTGTGCATCGACGCCGTCGGGGTCCACCGCAGCGTCGCCGGGTTGAACAGCGCGGCCGAGGACACGACATCGATGTTCGGCTCGTCGCCGGTCTCCCCGCCGGCGACGAGCACGCGGCCATCCGTGAGGCGCGCCGCTGCATGGTAGGCGCGGGCGGGGTGCATCGGGTCGGCGGCGATCCAGCGCCCGTCCTCGGGCTGGAACAGCAAGGCGCTCGCGACTGGCCGCTTGCTGGCGTATTTCTCGTCGCTGACGGGCACGACGCCGCCCGCGACGAGCACGCGACCGTCGGCCAGCAGGGTCGCGGTGTGCTTCGCGCGCGCCTCGATCATGCGCTCGGCGGGCGCCCAGGAGCCCGAGCTCGGCTCGAACAGCTCGACATCGCGGAGCGCCCCCCAGCTGCCGTGGCCTCCGGCGGCGAGCAGCCGGCCCTCCTTCAGGGCGACCAGGGGGCACTCCAGGCGCGCCGTGTTGAGGGGCGCCGTGGCGCTCCAGGTCCAGGTGTCCGGGTCGAAGATCTCGGTGGTGGCCGTGACGCTCCTCTCGTCGTCCATGCCGCCGGCGACGACGACGCGGCCGTCCGAGAGGACCGCGGAGCCGCTGTTGCTCCGCCCCGTCCCGAGGCTCCCGACGCGCGTCCACATCATCGAGGCGGGGTTGAAGAGCTCGGCGCTCGTGTGCCGCTCCTGCCGGTACTCACCGCCCGCGACGAGCAGCTCGCCACTGCGGAGCAGCTCGGCGATGTGGCTGATCCGCGCGCGGTACATCGGCTCGGCGAGGGTCCAGGTCCCTGGCCCCGGGTCGAACAGCTCGACGCTCGCGAGGCCCTTGCTCCCGTCCCCCAGGCCCTGGCCCCCGGCCACCAGCACGCGACCGTCCGGCAGCAGGGAGGCGGTATGACTCGCGCGCGCGACGTTCAAGGGCGCCGTTTGCGTCCAGGCCTGGGATCGCGGGTCGAACACCTCCGCGTTGAGGGCGACGTCCGGCGCCCCGCCCAAGGGGACCTGCAAGCCGCCCACGACGAGCACGTCGCCGCTCGGGAGCAAGGTCGCCGTGTGGTTCTGACGCGGGGACGTCATCGGGGGCGTGGTCGTCCAGTCGTTGGTCCCGGGATCGAAGAGCTCCGCGCTCCGCAGCGCTTCGTCCTCGTTGAACCCCCCGATGACCAGCACGCGACCGTCGTGCAGCAGCGTGGCCGTGTGGTCCTTCCGCGTCGCCCTCATCGAGGGCACGGCCGTCCAGCGCCCGGTCCCGGGATCGAACACCTCCGCGCTGGACAGCGCCGTCGCCCCGCCCGACTCCCCCACGTGGGAGCCGCCCGCGACCAGCACCCGACCGTCGTGCAGGACGGTCGCGGAGTGCTGTTCCCGCTCGATGGTCATCTGCGACGAAAGCTGGATCCAGGCCGGGTCCACCAGCACGGCCTCGCCCTCGGCGTCGACCCAGAGCTCGATCGTGGTCCCGCGGGCGACGAGCGAGGCGTCGACGGGGCGTCCTTGCGCCGCGTAGGCGAGCGGCGCGGTGACGCGGAGCCGCGGGTCGCCGCTCGCGTCCGCGAGCTCGACGGCCTCGCCGCGCTGCCGTGGCGCGGCGCCCTCGATGTCCCAGACGGCGACGGGGCCGGCGCGGGTGACGGCGCTCGGCGCGAGCAGCAGCCACTCCTCGTAGCCGGCGTCGGTGGCGGCCCAGAACGAGGCGCCGCCCTCGCGGGTGTACATGACCGCGTCGCCCTCGAGGGCGCCCTCGCCCGAGGCGCCACGCTCGCGGACGTGGACCTCGAAGCCGTCCGGCAGCACGAGCTGGACCGCGCCGTCGCCGCGCCGCGGCAGGCGCGCGCGCAGCCCTGACCGCGGCGCTTGGCGGGGGAGGGGAGCCCAGAGCGCCTGGGGCGCCGCGAGGCCGTGCAGCGCCGGCAGCCCCGCGAGCAGCGCCGGCGCGGCCGCCTCGAAGCCCTCGCCGGTGGCGGCGAACGCGGCCCGCCCGCGCAGCACCTGGTCGGCCTGGCCGGGGAAGTCGCGCCGCAGGGCGCGCGCGTCGGGTTGCTCGGCGTCCGCGGCGCACCCGGGCGCGGCGGCGAGGAGCAACGCAAGGAGCAAGCGCAGGAGACAAGGAAGCGGGGCGCGGTGCTGCATACCGCATCTTGTATCAAGCCCCACGGAGCAGCGACAGCCGGGCCGACGCGGGTGTGGATCGCCTGGCCGAGCTCCGTGGCGCTACGCCGACCCGCTGACGTGGGCCTTCAGGATCGCGCCCCGAGCTCCATGCGGAGCTCGATCCGGGTCGGCGAGTTCATGCTCAGCACACGCACGGTCGCTCGCGCGGTGGGCGTTTGGCCCACGATCACGGCCCCTTCCATCGAGAAGTGCTCGCCCCACGCGTCGATCCGCGGGTTGAACAGGGTCACGATGGCCCCGGTGCCGGGGTCGATCCCCGTGAGGTTCGGGCCTTTGTGGAGATTGCAGTGATAGCAGGCCAGCGCGAGGTTCTCTGGGCCGTCGCCGCCGCCGTGCTGTCGAGGGACGATGTGCTCGATGTGGAATGCCACGAGCGGAACCAGCTCCTGCCGGAGCCCGCAGTACTCGCAGCGTCGCGCGGCACGCGCCCGGACGAGGTCGCGGAGCGCCCGATCGATCACGCGCCAGCGGCGCTTGCCAGCACGGCCCTGGCCTTCGACTGGAGCACGGTGAGAAAATCAATGGCCGCCACGTAAGCGCTGTACTCGTCGCGTTCGTCCGGCGAGAGCGTCCCTTCGGTGCACTTGTCGGCGAGCTCTTCGATCCGGGCCTGCGTCTCCGCGTCGGCGCGCAGGCTGACCAGCGCGCGGGCAACCTCGGGGGTCAGGCAGCGACCCACGGGATCGAGGAGGCGGGCGATGGCAGCGGAGGCATCCACGTGCATGGGGGGCAGCATACCAGAAAGATCCGCGGTCTGCCGCAGGGGGTCCCCGCGCTCCTCGGCCCATCCGGCCGCAGCAGACGTGGCCCACGGCTTCCCGTCCGGCGCGAGCTTCGGTCGCTCAGCGAGCCTCCCATCACCGCCCGCGTCCGCTCACCCCTTCATCCCGGGCGCCGGCAACGTCCGCGCGAGCTCCTCGGGGAAGCGCTGGAACCACGACGTGAGCAGCAGGACCTCATCGAGGTCGCCGGGCGGCACCGGCGCGGCGGCGGGCTCGGCGGGGCCGAAGACCTCGGCGGCGAGCCGGTCGAGCGCGCGGCGGTCGTCCTCCGAGCGCGGCGCCGGGACCTCGGCGCGGACGCGGCCGCGCCGGATGAGGTAGACGCGATCGTCGCCGTCGTGGCCGGGGACGGGGTAGAGGAACGAGAGCGACCCGAGCGCGAAGCGGAGCCGATCGAGCTCCGCGCGCAGCGCCGTGAGCCGCTGGATCCGGTCGCGCAGGGCGGCGGCGCGCTCGAACTCGGCGCGCGCGCGGGCGGCCTCCATGTCCTCGCGGAAGCGGGCGATCGGGCCGTCGCTCCGCCCCTCGAGGAACGCGCGCGCGAGCGCCACCCGGTCCTCGTACTCCCGCGACGAGCAGCCGGCGACACACGGCCCGAGGCAGCGCTTGATCTCGTAGCGAATGCACCCGGGCGTGCGCTGCCCGAGCGAGAACAGCGCCTGCTGATCGCTCCAGTGTATCGGCACGTCCTCGGCGCAGTCGCGCAGCCCGAGCGCGTTGGAGAGCGCGCGCACCGCCTCGCGGACGCGGCCCGCGCCCGTGAACGGGCCATAGTAGAGCGCGCCGGCGTCGCGCGCCGGGCCCCGCGCCACATGGAGCTTGGGCGCCGGACTACGCGTGACCTTGATGACGGCGTAACGGCCGAGATCGCGCTTCATCGCCACGTTGAACCGCGGCCACTTCCGCCGGATATGCCTGAGCTCGGCGAGCAGCGCCGCGAACTCGCTCGGGCAGTACTCCCACGTGATCCGGCTCGTCTCCCGCAGGATGCGGGCCCCCTTCTCCTCGGGAGCGCAGCGGAAATAGCCGAGCAGACGCGTCCGCAGCCGCTTCGACTTGCCCACGTAGAGGACCGCGCCGTCCTCTCCGGACATCTGGTAGACACCAGGCCGGTTCTCGGCCCCCTCGCGCACCGAGGCGCGCAGCAGCGAGAGCCGCTCTTCGTCGCCTGACCTCTTCCGGGCCGGGAGCAACGCCGCGCGCGACATCGCCCGTGTTCTTGCGGACGCGCGGCCGCCGCGCAAGGCGCGCCGCCGGCCCCGGGCGCCGCCATACCGCCGCGCTCGCCGGGGAGAGGTGGACTACGCATCCGCCCCGATTGCCCGCCCCCAAGAAGCTTGACAACCCGGCGCGGTTCCTCCTTCCTACGGGCTCGCTGAGCCGAGCAGGAACCTCGACGAGCAAGGAGATCTCCGCATGAGAACGCTTCGTTTGGCGGCGGCGACGGCCGCCGTCCTGATGGCCGGTTGTCAGGAAGGCGGCACGACGAGCGGCGGGCCCGCGGCCGGCAACGCCGCCCCCGGCACGGGCACCTCCACCGCGGCCGCCGGCAAGCCCCAGATCGGCGTCGCCATCTACAAGTTCGACGACACCTTCATGTCGTACGTGCGGCGGACCATCGAAGAGAGCGCCAAGGGCAAGGCGGAGCTGAACGTCGTCGACAGCCAGAACCAGCAACCGACGCAGAACGATCAGGTCGATCAGCTCCTCGTGCAGGGATACAAGGCGCTGGCGATCAACCCGGTCGACCGGACCGCCGTCTCCGTCATCATCGACAAGGCCAAAGCCAAGAACGTGCCTGTCGTGTTCTTCAACCGCGAGCCCACGAAAGAAGATATGGGCAAGTGGGATAAGATCTACTATGTCGGCGCCAAGGCAGAGCAGTCGGGCACGATGCAGGGCCAGATCCTCGTCGATTACTGGAAGGCCCACCCGGAGGCCGACCGGAACAAGGATGGCAAGGTCCAGTACGTCATGCTGACCGGCGAGCCCGGGCACCAGGACGCGCTCCTCCGCACCGAGTATTCCATCAAGGCGATCACCGAGGCCGGGCTCCAGGTGGAGAAGCTCGCCGAGGACACGGCCATGTGGGAGCGCGTCAGGGGGCAGGAGAAGATGGCCGCCTTCCTCGCCGCCCACGGCGACAAGATCGAGGCCGTGCTCGCCAACAACGACGACATGGCGCTCGGCGCCATCGAGGCGCTGAAGGCCGCGGGGTACTTCGCCGGAAGCAAGTTCCTCCCGGTGGTCGGGGTCGACGCCACCCCGCCCGCGCTCGACGCGGTCGCCCAGGGCACGCTGCTCGGCACGGTCCTCAACGACGCCAAGAACCAGGGCAAGGCGACGTTCGAGCTCGTCCACGCGCTCGCCGCGGGCACCGAGGTGAAGTCCACCGTCGCGCCGCTCGACGGCCGGTCCGTCTGGGTCCCCTACCAGAAGGTCACCAAGGAGAATTACCAGCAGTTCAAGTAGGGCGAGCGCGCTCGCGCGGCGATCCCTCGACCCGGAGAGGACGCGGAGAGGACGCGGAGAGGGCGCGGAGAGGGCGCCCCGCGCGTCAGCCTTCGCCGGGGATCGGCCGCGACCGCCCTCGAACGATGTGGGTCGGGGCCCGGCGCTCGCCGTCCCCTCCGTCAACAGCACAGGAGACGTGATGGCCAGCGCCGACTACGTCCTCGAGATGAACGACATCTCCAAGCAGTTCCCGGGCGTCAAGGCCCTGGACGCGGTGAGCCTCAGGGTCCGTCCGGGCACCGTCCACGCCCTCATGGGGGAGAACGGCGCGGGCAAGTCGACGCTCATGAAGTGCCTGTTCGGCATGTACGCGCCGGACGCCGGCTCGATCACGCTGTCGGGCAAGGCCGTCTCGTTCTCGTCGTCGCGCGACGCGCTCGATCACGGCATCGCCATGATCCACCAGGAGCTCCAGCCGATCCCTTACCGGAGCGTCATGGAGAACGTCTGGCTGGGGCGCTACCCCGTCCGCGGCTTCGGGCCGTTCAAGCTGGTCGATCACAAGAAGATGCTGGAGGACACGCGGGCGCTCTTCAAGGAGCTCCGCATGGATATCGACCCGACCACCTGGGTCGTGAACCTCTCGGTCTCGAAGATCCAGTCGATGGAGATCGCCAAGGCCGTCTCCCAGCGCGCGAAGATCATCATCATGGATGAGCCCACGTCGTCGCTCACCGAGCACGAGGTGGAGCACCTCTTCGAGATCATCGGCAATCTCCGGCGCGAGGGGGTGGCCATCATCTACATATCGCACAAGATGGAGGAGATCCTGCGGATCTCCGACGAGGTCACGATCATGCGGGACGGCAGGGGCGTCGGGACGTATCCGTCCTCCGAGCTGACGACGGATCTGATCATCCAGCGCATGGTCGGCCGCGACATGACGCAGCGGTTCCCGCCGCGCGAGAACGAGCCGGGCGAGGTCGTCTTGCGGGTCGAGGGGCTGAGCTCGACCGAGCCCCGGTCGTTCCGGGATGTGAGCTTCGACCTCCGGAAGGGCGAGATCCTCGGGGTGAGCGGCCTCGTGGGCGCCCAGCGCACCGAGCTGATGGAGGCCCTGTTCGGGCTGCGCGGGATCGCGAAGGGCCGTATCGTCATCGGCCAGGAAGAGGTGCGGATCCGGGACCCGATCAAGGCGATCGACCGGGGGATGGCGCTGCTCACCGAGGAGCGCCGCTCGACGGGCATCTTCCCGATGCTCGACGTCGCCGACAACACGCTGTCGGCGAGCTGGAAGAAGTACAAGCGGAAGACGGGCTTGCTCGACCGCGGCCGCGCCGAGAAGGACGTGCGGCGCCTCGTGGAGGCGCTCCGGGTGAAGACGCCGAGCACGCGCGCCTTCATCCAGAACCTCTCGGGCGGCAACCAGCAGAAGGTGATCGTGGCGCGCTGGCTGCTCACGAGCCCCGACATCCTGATCCTCGACGAGCCGACCCGCGGCGTCGACGTCGGCGCGAAATACGAGATCTACTCGATCATCGCGGACCTCGCGAAGCGGGGGAAGAGCATCATCATGATCTCCTCGGAGCTGCCCGAGGTGCTCGGCATGTCCGACCGGATCATGGTGATGTGCGAGGGGCGGATCACGGGCGTCCTCCCGGGCAAACGCGCCACCCAGGAGGAGATCATGGCGCTGTCCACGCAGTTCATGTGAGCCACCCGGCGTAACCAGCGTAAGAGGAAGCATCCCCCATGGAAATCAAGGGCTCCGGCGTCGCTGCCCGCAATCACCTGACGGCCTTCCGGGAGTTCGCCAGCAGGCAGGCGATCTCCCTGGTCCTCCTGGCGCTGGTCCTCGTGATCGGCGTCATGCGGCCCAGCTTCCTGAGCGTGGCCAACCTCGTGAACATCCTCATCATCTCGTCGGTCCGGGTGATCATCGCCCTCGGCGAGGGAGGGATCCTGATCACGCGCGGGACCGACCTCTCGGCCGGCCGCATCGTGGGGCTCTCCGCGTGCGTCGCGGCGTCGCTCCTCCAGCGGCCCGACTACGCGAGCCGGATGTACCCGACCCTCGCCGCCCAGCCGGTGCTGCTCTGCATCGTCGCGGCGATCTGCATCGGCGCCTTCGTCGGCCTGATCAACGGCTCCGTGGTGGCGTTCCTCAACGTCCCGCCGTTCATCGCCACGCTGGGCACGATGATCATGGTGTACGGCGCCGCGTCCCTGTACGTCGACCGCCCGCCGCTCGGCGCCCAGCCGATCGGCGGTCTGCGCGACGACTTCACGGGCATCGGCACGGGCGCGATCCGCTTCGGCGGCGACTGGGCGCTGCCGTACCTCGTCATCATCGCGGCGGTGATCACGCTGTTCGTCTGGGTGCTCCTCAACCAGACCCGCCTCGGCAAGAACATCTACGCCATCGGCTCGAACCGCGACGCGGCGGTCGTCTCGGGGGTCGACGTCAAGAAGACCCTCCTGCTCGTCTACCTGCTCGCCGGCGCCCTCTACGGCCTCGCGGGGGCGCTGCTCGCGGCGCGGACCGGCGGCGCCACCAACAACTACGGCCTGATGTACGAGCTCGACGCCATCGCGGCGTGTGTCATCGGCGGCGTCTCCACCTCGGGCGGGATCGGGACCGTGGGCGGCGTCCTCACCGGCGTGCTCATCTTCGAGGTCCTCAACAACGGGCTCGTCGTCCTCGGGGTGTCGGCCTACTGGCAGCAGATCATCAAGGGCCTCATCATCGTCGCGGCCGTGTCCGTCGACATCCGCAAGTACCTGCGGAAGCGCTGACGCGCGGGCGGGCGGGGCCGCGCTCGCCGCGGTCCGTCAGCCCTCGAGCTCGCCGCATTGTCCAGCGCGGCTCAACAGCCCGTCGTCTTCCTGGCGCCTGGTCCGATCAGCGCTCGGGGCGTACTGTTCTCCGTGCGCGGGGCGCGACGGCCCGGCCCCGCGGCGAGCAAGGCACAGCAAGAGGAGCATCGACCCATGTACGAGACGAAGGCTTACTCCGCCGCCAGCGCGACATCGCCGCTGGCCTCCACCCGGATCCCGAGGCGCGATCCCACCGCGCACGACGTGCAGATCGAGATCCTCTTCTGCGGCGTCTGTCACTCCGACCTCCACTCGGTCCGCAACGAGTGGAGCAACACGGTCTTCCCGATCGTGCCGGGCCACGAGATCGTCGGCCGTGTCGCCAAGGTCGGCTCGGCGGTCACCCGGTACAAGCCCGGCGACCTCGCCGCGGTCGGCTGCCTCGTGGACGCGGACAGGACCTGCCCGAGCTGCACGGAGGGGCTGGAGCAGTTCTGCCCGAACTACGTCCTCACCTTCAACGGCCCGGACAAGCACCTCGGGGGCGTCACGTACGGCGGTTACTCCGACAGCATCGTCGTCGATGAGCAGTTCGTCCTGCGCGTCCCCCCGAACCTCGACCCTGCCCGTGCGGCGCCGCTCCTCTGCGCCGGGATCACCATGTACTCGCCCCTGCGCCACTGGGGCATCACCAAGGGCAAGAAGGTCGGCGTGGTCGGCCTCGGCGGGCTGGGCCACATGGGCGTGAAGTTCGCCCGTGCATTCGGGGCGCACGTCGTCGTCTTCACCACCTCGCGCGGCAAGACGGAGGACGCCCTCCGCCTGGGCGCCGACGAGGTCGTCCTCTCCCGCAATGCCGACGAGATGCAGAAGCACGCCGGCAGCTTCGACTACATCCTCGACACCGTCTCCGCGGACCACGACGTCAACGCCCTCATCAACCTGCTCCGCCGCGACGGCACCATGACCCTCGTCGGAGCGCCCGAGAAGCCCCTCGGCGTCGCCGCCTTCGGCCTCATCCTGGGGCGCCGCAGCCTCTCCGGCTCGCCCATCGGCGGCATCGCCGAGACGCAGGAGATGCTCGATTTCTGCGGGGCACAGAACATCACCGCGGACGTCGAGGTCATCCCCATCCAGAAGATCAACGAAGCCTACGAGAGGCTGCTCAAGTCCGATGTGAAGTACCGCTTCTCCATCGACATGGCTTCTCTACGATCCGAGTGAACGGCGAGCTGGCGCTCCGGGATCGGGGTTGATGGGTGGTGGCAGGCTCGGGACGCTCTTCGCGCGTGCCGGGGCCGGCGACCTTGAAAGACGCAGGCGCAGCGCGCAAGCGCCGCGCCCGCTGCGGGATTCCGCCGCTCGCAGGCGTGGCGCGCCGGCGCGTCAAGCAGCCGCCGATGTCACTGCGGGATCTGGAAATACTGGGCTGTCGGCACACATCGAGGGTCAGCCATGTTTCACGCGGCGCTCTCGACCGGGCGCGCGCTGCGCTGCGCGGCGCCGGGGGCCGCCGCGGCGTCAGGCTGGACGCGCGCGGCGAGCATCGGGCGGAACGCGGACCGGTACACGAAGGCGAGGTAGATCTCGAGGGCGAGGACGAGCCAGGCCACCGGGTTGCCGGGCGCGAGGAACACGTGGAAGAGGACGATGTTCACGACGATGGGCGCGAGCACCGTCAGCGCGAGCGGCACATAACGGTTCGTGAGCAGGAGGGCGCCCGCGGCGACCTCGATGGCCTTGAGCATCGGGAAGAAGTACCCGCTCGCGGCCAGCCCGCCCGCGAACGCGGCGGCCGCCGCCGGCGCCGGGGGCTGCGGCAGGAACTGCAGGAAGCCGTTGAGGCCGAAGACGAAGAACACGAGCCCCAGAAGCACGCGGGCGGCGACGGGAGCAAGACGCTTGACGTTGTTCATGACGAGCCTCGCTGAGGTGAGGCGGGCCCTCTCCACCGGAGCGCCCGCACCTCCTCTTTGCGCCCTCCCGGCCCATGGTGCTATCGTGCAACGAATCAACGCAGCGTTGCGTGAACGCAACCTGCCCGGTGCAGCCTCGAACCTGGTGGAGATCCGCCTGTATGCCTGGCCCTCGCGACAGAGCCCGCGGCCGCGCCGCGCCGGCGCCCCAGCTCGACGAGATCGCCGCCTTCGCCCGCGTCGCGGAGATGGGCTCGTTCACGGCGGCGGCGGCGCAGCTCGGCGTGCCGAAATCGACGGTGAGCCGCGCGGTGACGCGGCTCGAGGAGTCGCTGCGGGTGCGGCTGCTCCAGCGGTCGCCGCGCGCGGTCGCGCTGACCGAGGCGGGGCGCCGCTTCTTCGGCGACGTGGCGCCGCACATCGCCGGCCTGCGCGACGCCACGCAGGCGCTCGACGTGTACCAGGGGCAGCCGCAGGGCACGATCCGGCTCAGCGCGCCGCCGGACGGGGGCGACTCCTTCATCGGGGAGATGCTGGTCGAGTTCTGCGCGCGTTACCCCCTGCTCTCCGTGGAGGTGGATCTCTCCGCGCGGCAGGTCGATCTGGTGCGCGAGGGGTTCGACGTGGCGCTCCGGGCGACGCGTGTGCTCCCGGACTCGTCGCTGGTCGCGCGCAAGCTGCTCGACTCCGACGTGCAGCTGTTCGCGGCGCCGTCGTACCTCGCGCGCCGCGGCCTGCCCCGCGCGTTCGAGGAGCTGGCCGCGCACGAGCGGGTGGTGTTCCTGCCCGACGCCCGGCGCGGGCAGTGGCCGATCGACGACGCGCGCGCGGTGCGCGACGCGATGGCGACCGGGCGCATCGCCACCGACAACTTCCAGCTCATCCGCGCGGTGCTCCGCGCCGGCGGCGGCATCGGCCCGCTCCCGCGGCTGCTCGCCGCGCCCGACCTGGCGAGCGGTCGCCTCGTCCAGGTGCTGCCCGAGTGGTCCTGGCGCGCGGGCACCATGTACCTCGTTTATCCGAGCGCGCGGCACGTGCCGCGCAACGTGGCGGTGTTCCGCGACTTCGTGGTCGCGTGGGTGAAGCGGATCGCGTGACCGGGTGACCTGGTGACCGGCCCGCGCGGGCGGCGCCGCCCGACGACAGTCGCGAGGAGCTCGCCGAGGGCGCCGACGGCGAGGAGGTCGGGAGCGCCGCGCAGGCGGCCGTCGTCGGCGCGCCGCGGGTGCATTCGAGCTTCAGGCGGCATTACGGCGGGAACATCATGGAGGAGGACCATTATCCGGAGTTCGGCGGGATGTGCCGAGCGGGGCATGAGCGGGTGAGGGTCGACGTGAGCTGGACCGGGAATATAGCCTGCGAGTTCGCCGGCTGGGTCAACCCGGACAATCCGGCGGACTGCCGCGCGAGGATCCATGTGCACACGAACGCCTTCTGGGGCGGTGGAGAGTGCAGGGCCACGAGCTTCGAGGGGCGCAGCAACCTCTTCAGGTGCGCCGGCAGGCGCGAAGGTGAAGATCATTGCGGCGGAGGAGGCCCTCTCGCCCCGAATGGACAGCCTGCTTGTTTCTGCGATGACGCGTGCGAGCTGAACGGCGATTGCTGCCCCGACTACCATCGGGTGTGCGAGTGAGCCACGCCGTCACATGCGCATGTGAACGTGTTCACATGCGCATGTGAACGCGGCCCTGCCTCCCCGCCGTGCTCCTCGAGCTCTTCGCCACCTGGAAGAGACAGGGCGTGGTCTCGAGCGGAAGGGGCGGCGGGACGGCGCAGCCCGGGGGGGAGCGCGGCTCAGGGCGCCGGTTTGTGGGCCGGCGCCGGGCCCGCGGCGACGGACGGCGCCTGGACGCGGGTCATGGCCCGGATCGCGTGGTTGAGCGCGGCGCGGAGGTTACGTTGCGTGTTGAGCTGCGACAGGTCGAGCCCGAGCGCGACCATGGTCTGGGCGACATTCGGCTTGATGCCGGCGACGATGCCCTCGGCGCCGAGCAGCCGGATCGCGGTGACGAGCTCGATCAGGTGGCTCGCGACCTTGGTGTCGACGACCTCGACGCCGGTGAGATCGAGGATGGCATAACGCGCTTGTTTCTCGACGATCTTCGAGAGCAGGCTGTCCATGACGTCGGCGGTACGGACGCTGTCGACCGTCCCCACCATGGGGAGCGTGAGGACGCCGTCCCAGACCTCGATGATCGGCGTGGAGAGGTCGCGGATGACCTTCTGCTGCGCCTCGATCTGGTGGAGCTGCGTGCGCAGCTCCTCCTCGGCGCGCTTCGTCTCGGTGACATCGAAGGCCAGGCAGAGCACGCCCGCCCCGGGCTCACCGCGATCATCGCGGAGCGGAATGGCCCAGAGGTCCCAGTGGATCCCGAAGAACTCGTCGCGATGGCGGTGCGGCGTCCCGTCGAACCACGCGTGAAGGTCGATGCCTGTCCTGCGCGACTCGTCTCCGAAGACGTCGAACCAGTTCGCCCCGACGAGATGCCCGGGCTTCAACCCCACCCGAGCGAGCCCCTTGCCCTCGTGATAGTAGCACACGGCGTTGCGATCGAGCCCCCAGAGCACGGCGTCGTCCAGGTGCTCGGCGATGCCATCGATCATGCGCGCCTTGGACCGGAGCGTCTTGAGCTCCTCCTCCGTCACCTCGGGCGCGGCCCGGAGCGTCCCGAAGACCGCGCCGCGGTCCGACGACCGCCTCGCGCTGCACGAGAGCGGCCAGTGCGCCCCGCTGCCGTCGCGCAGGCGGACGCGGAAGGAGACGGGCTCATCGGAGGCAAGGAGCTTCGACCAGGCCTCGGCGAGCGCCGCGCGATCGTCCGGGTGCACGAGCGCCGTGAGCGTTTCGCCCCGCTCGACCGCGGGGCCGAGCGCCTCCCGCAGCGCGTTGCTCGCGTGGAGCAACGCCCCTTCGGCCGACGCGATGAAGAGCAGGTCGGGACAGCCGGCGAAGAACTCCACGAGCAACGCATTCGAGTCAGGGGTCATCAGGCGCGCATCTCCTCGAGCCGAGAGCAGAGAGCAGAGGACGAAAAGTGTACCGTGAGCGGAGCGCGTCCGGGAAGGCCTCGCGCGCCGCCGCGGCGCGATCGCGTCGAGAGAGCCGTGCGGCGCCGCAGGTGATGGCCGAGCGCCATGCGCCAGGAAGGCGAGGCGGCGTGCCGCCAGGGTGGCCTGTGTAGTTCAGAGCTCGCCCGGCGCGTCCGGGGCCGAGGCGGACGCGCCGAAGCGGAGGGCGGTGGCCGTCATCCCAGACGTTTAGGAGACATCAAGCCCACCTCAACGGGAAGACCTGGGGCAATTGCTACTGGAGCGGGGCCATCTCCGAGGAGAACGGCGGGTCGATCTATTTCCCGGCGGGCCACTACATCGCGGGCGCGGCGTGCGACGGAGATCACTGCGACAACATGTCATTCTATTACTGCCAGGCTTCCTGAGCGCCGGCGCTCCTCTGAAGTGGAGCGGCGCCGCGTTTCTTGAGGCTGCCACTGGCGCGATGTCCGAGGGATGCGCCGCGCCAGACAGCGCGCCAGTGTTCTCTTGAGGCGCATCTCCTCGCTCCGGTCGCGCGCCAGCGCCATGTCGTGCGCTCGACGGCCCCGTCGAGGCGCGGCCTCGTGGACCGCCGAGGTGATTGCGCAGGACATGCGCAAGTTGAGCCACGCCTGCTCGAATCGAGCGCCGCGGATCTGCGGCGCCCCGGCGAACGCGGCTCCGGGGCCGGCGCGCCCGCCTATTTGCACGTGCGGGGCGGCGTGGCGCGTCGGTTGCTGTGGCGGCCGGGATGCTTTTTCCTCCCGCTCACCATCGCAGTCCACGGACCGCCCTCCCGCTGCTCCTCGCCGCCGCTTGCGCCTGGGGATGCGCCGACCCGGCCGCATCACCTGCGGGCGCGCCGGAGGGCGCCCAGCCCGCAGGCGACGCGGCCGGGCGCCCCGCCCTCACGGAGGAGCGCTGGGCCTCGGCGTATGTCGTCCTCGAGGGCCCCTCCGTCATCGCCTCGCTCCCGCGCCGCAAGAGCGTCGCTTCCCCGGAGTCCCGCAAGATCGCGCGGGCGCGCTTCGAGGCGCTCGCGGGCGAGCACGCCCGGCTCCGCCCCCGGCTCGAGGCCGAGGGCGCCGTGATCGTGGCCGACCTGCTCCGCGTGGCCAACGCCATCCAGATCCGCGTCCCCGAGCGGGCCCTCCGCACGATCGCCAAGCTGCCGCGCGTGGCCCGCATCGAGCCGGTGCTGCCCGTGCAGCAGGCGCTGAGCGAGGCGGTCCCGCGGGTGGGCGCGCCGCCGCTCTGGGAGAGCGCCGCGGGGCTCGACGGCGCCGGGATCCGCGTCGGGATCCTCGACTCCGGCGTCGATTACCTCCACGCCCAGCTCGGCGGCGCGGGCTCGCCCGCGGCGTACGCCGCGAACGACCCCACGGCGGTCGAGCCGGGGACCTTCCCGACCGAGAAGGTCACCGGCGGGGTCGACCTCGTGGGCGACGACTACGACTCCCTCGGCCTGCTCGGCTCGCCGACCCCCGTGCCCGACGCCGATCCGCTCGACTGCAACGGGCACGGCACACACGTCGCCGGCATCGCGGCGGGCTCAGGCGTGCTGGACGGGGCCAGCTACCCGGGACCCTACAACGCCTCGCTCGACCCGAGCGCGTTCGCCATCTTCCCCGGCGTCGCGCCGCGCGCCGAGATCTACGCGCTCAAGATCTTCGGCTGCGACGTCAGCGCCGAGACCGAGCTGCACATCGCCGCGTTCGAGCGCGCCGCCGATCCGGACGAGGACGGGGACGTGTCGGACCGCCTCGACGTGGTGAACGCCTCGTTCGGCAGAGCCTTCGCCTACACGTCGCCGCTCGAGGCCGAGGCCGTGAAGAACCTCACCGCGGCCGGGACCCTGCTCGTCGCGGCCGGAGGCAACTACGGGCACTACTTCGACGCGTACTTCACGACCATCGCGCCGGGCGCCTTGCCGGAGGCGCTCAGCGTGGCGGCCACGCACCACGACGCGAGCACGTCGACCTGGCTCGCGCTGACCGTCACCGCGCCGGCGGACGTCGCCGGGACCTACCCCCTGGCCACGAGCCCGAAGGGCCCGCAGATCGGCGCCGTGGGCCCCATCGCGGCGGAGATCGTCCGGGTCGAGCCCGCGGACGGCTGCGCGCCCCTCACCAACGCCGGCGCGATCGCGGGCAAGATCGCGATGATCGATCGCGGCGCCTGCCCGTACGACGTCAAGTACACCCACGCGGCCGAGACGGGGGCGGCGGCGCTGCTCCTCGTCGACAACGTCGACATGAACTGGATGGACGAGCCGTTCTCGGTGTCGGGCGAGCCCGAGATGCCCGTCTTCATGCTGCGGTGGGCGCACGGCGAGAAGCTCAAGCGGGCGCTGCCCGGAGCGCAGGCCGTCATCGACGCCGGCGTGACGCTGGATCTCACGCGCAGCGCCGACACCATCGCCGACTTCAGCTCCCGCGGCCCGAGCGCGGCGGACGGGCGGCTCAAGCCCGAGATCGCCGCGCCGGGGGAGGCGATCGTCTCGGCCGCGGTGGGGACCGGCGGCGAGGGGCTCCCGCTCGGCGGGACCTCGATGGCCACGCCCATGGTGAGCGGCGCGGCGGCGCTCGTGCGGCAGGCGCGTCCGGAGCTCGGCCCGCTCGAGATCAAGGAGCTGCTCATGAACACCGCCGCGCCGGTGGTGGGCGCGGACGAGGTCCTGGTCCCGAGGTCGTTCACGGGGGCCGGCCGCGTGCAGGTGGACGCCGCCGCCTCCGCCGCGGTGAGCGCCCGGGTGGACGGCGAGGCGGGCGAGGTCGCGGTGTCCCTCGGCGTCGTCCTCTCCACGGGCGCCGCGGAGGCGAGCCGCCCGGTGGTGATCACGAACCGCGGCGCCGCGCCGGTGACACTCGCGGTCAACGTCAGGCAGGCCAAGCCGATCCCGAACGTGGACGTGACGGTGTCGCCCGCCGAGATCACGGTCCCGGCGGGCGGCGCCGCGACGGTGGAGCTGAAGCTCACCGTGAGCGGACCCTTGCCGGACTTCTTCACCGATGGATTCACGGGCCCGCTCTCGACGGTCCGCATCGGTGAGTCCGACGAGTGGCGCCCGCGGGTGCTGCTCACGGAGGCCTCGGGGCTGATCGAGCTTTTGCCCCGGGGGCAAGCCGCCGCCGCGGCCGTGGTGCCGTACCACGCGGTCCTCCGCGGGGCCGAGGACCGGCGCGCCGAGGCGCCTGTCGGGTGCCGGCCCGGGCTCGGCGACGGGCTGATCTCGGTGCCCGTGAGCGGCGGCGGGAGCACGCTGGAGCCGGTGGTCACCGCCTTCGAGCTCGGCGCGACGAGCCCGGTGGACCCGGCGCTCCCGCCCCGCAACGACCTCTTGGCGGTGGGCGCGGCGACGGACCGGGTGGCCGCCGAGGAGCGCGGCGCGCCCGGGGACACGGTCGTCTATTTCGGCGTGGCCGTGGCCGGAGACTGGACCACGCCCGCGCGCGGGTACCTGTCCGACGTCGGGATCTACGTGGATGCCGACCTCGACGGCGTCGAGGATCACCTGGTCACGGTCGAGTCGTACTGGGTCTGGGGTCCGGCGCCTTCCAATGTGCTCGCCTCGGACGCGCTGTTCACGCGCGTGCTCGATCTGGCGACGGGCGAGTACCTGCAGACGGCGCTCCCCGCCAACATCGAGCTGCCGCCCGCGGCCGGCGGGGTGTTCACCACGGGGGAGAAGACCTTCGCGACGCAGCCTTACTTCAACAACGTGCTCGTGCTGCCGGTGCGCCTCGCCGACCTCGGTGTGGACGCGGCCGGCGAGCCCGTCGAGATCGGGTACGCGGGGGTCTCCCGGGTGTCGCGCCGTGGCGAGGCGCTCTCGCTCGGGGGGATCGAGCCCGCGGACCGGACGCCGTGGGCGAGGTTCAACCCGTTCCAGCCGGCGCTGGACACGGCGGCCGAGGGCTACGAGGGGCAGCCGTTCTTCCCCGCCGCGGAGGCGCTGGCGATCCGCGCTACCGGGGGAGGGGGAGGGGACGTGCTGCTCCTGCACCATGCGAACGTGCCCGCGCGGCGGTACGAGATCGTCCGCCTGTCGGAGGCGGCCACGCTGGAGGAGGGCGACCTCGCTGCGGCGATCGCCGGGCCGGAGCGGGCGATCCGCGCAGGCGCGCCCTTCGAGGCGACGGTCACGGTGACGAACGAAGGGCCGACGGCCCGGGCGGGAACCGCGGTGACGGTGGAGGTCACGGGGGCGCGGGTGGTGGAGATGTCGGGGCCGGCTGGCTGCGAGGGCGGGCGTTGCGAGCTCGGGGATCTCGCGCCCGGCGCGGCGGCGACCGTGAGGGTCGTCGCGGCGGCGGCGACCGGGGCCGAGGTGCGGATCTCCGCGAGCGCGTCGGGCGCGAGCGTCTGCGATCCGGAGCCGGGCAATGACACCGCGGTGATCGCGCTGCCCGTGAAGCCCTCGCCGGACACCGACCCTGGGCCTGGGCCTGGGCCGGGGCCGGGGCCTGGGCCGGGGCCCGGACCTGGGTCTGGGGGCTCCTCGGGTCATGGCGGCGGTTGCCGCGCGGCCGGCGCCGGGGCGGCGGGCGCCAGCGCGGAGGGCGCTGGGTGGGCGGCGGCCGTGGCGGCGCTCGGCGCGCTGGCGCGGCGGCGGCGGCGCCCGGCGCTCCTTCCCAGGTGATTCTCGGCGTTCGGCCCCTGCGGTCGCGGCCGTGACCGCGACCGCGACCGCGACGCGGGATCAGGCAGCGACCGGTGCGCGCAGGGCGGCCACGTGGCGCGCGAGGAAGCGCTGCACGTCCTCGGCGGGCTCGCCGGTGAGCTCCTCGACCGCGCTCGTGGCCACGTCCAGCGTGCCGCGAGCGATCCCCTCGTCGAAGGAGGCGAAGAGGGTGGCCATCGCGGCAGGCAGGCCAGCCTGCCGCATGCCCTGCTCCAGCGCCTCGCGCGGGATGGGGACGTACACGATCGGCTTGCCCGTGAGCTCCGAGGCGATCCGGGCGATGTCGCCCTGAGAGACCGTCGCCGGGCCGGTGATATCGAGCACGCGCTTGCCGTTGAAATCGGCCGCCAGCGCCGCGGCTGCGGCGCGGGCGCAGTCCTCGCGCGTGACGTAGCCGGTCTTGCCGTCGCCGGCCGCGGCGACGAGCTGGCCCGTCGCCAGCGCGCGCTGAAGCGAGCCCAGGAGGAGATCGGTGTAGAGGTTGTTGCGCAGGACGGTGGCGCCGAGCCCGCTCTCCGCGAGCGCGTCCTCGGTGCCCTGGTGGTCGGACGCGATCGCGATCGGCGAGCCCGGCCCGGGGTTGGTCAGGGACGTGTAGACCACGTGCTCGACGCCCGCCTTCACCGCGGCCTCGATCGCGCTCCGGTGCTGCGCGAGGCGCCGGCCCGGGCGATCCAGCGCGTCGGTGCTGATGAGCAGCAGCCGCGCCGCGCCGGCGAACGCCTCCGCGAGCGCAGCGGGCGCGTCGAAGTCCACGCGCCGCACCTCGACGCCGCGGTCGCGGAGCTCGCCGAGCTTCTCCGGGTGCCGGGTCGTGACGATGAGCGGACCCGCACCCTGCGCGAGCAAGAGATCGACGACGCGCCGCCCGAGCTGACCGCCGGCGCCGGTGACGAGGAGAGGCTGAGACATGACGAGAGCTCCTTGTGACGAGGTTGAAGGGATGTTTGTGTCTGTCTCGGTTCCGGCGCAATGAGACGAAATGGGCTACTATGTTCCGGAATGGGAACAATGGACCTGAACCACCTCTCGGTCTTCGCGACGGTGGCCGAGACGGCGAGCTTCACGGCGGCGGCGCGCCGGCTGGGGGTGCCCAAGTCGACGGTCAGCCGGGCTGTCGCCTCGCTGGAGGCGTCGCTCGGCGTGCGCCTCCTGCAGCGGACGACGCGCAGCGTGGCGCTCACGACGGCCGGGCAGGCGCTCGTCGATCGCCTGGGCTCACGGCTCAAGGCGTTGACGGAGGCGCTCGAGGGGCTCCCGGAGCTCGCGGAAGAGCCGTCGGGATCGCTCCGGCTGACCGCGACGGCGGACTTCGCCACCGAGGTGCTGGCGGAGATCCTCGCCGGCTTCTGCCGCCGCTACCCGCACATCACGGTGGAGATGCACCTGGCGACCCGGCCCGTGGATCTGGTGAAGGAGGGGTACGACGCTGCCTTCCGGTTCCTCGGGAAGAAGCCCCGGGACTCGACGCTGGTCGCGCGCAAGGTGGGCGAGCTGAGCCTGCAGTTCTACGCCTCGCCGGCGTACCTGGCCGCACGGGGCACGCCGAGGACGGTGGACGATCTGTCGGAGCACGACTGCGTGGCGATCGGAGGGACAAGCCCGTTCGCGCGCGACGGGGTGTGGGGCGCCGGTGCGCGGCTCCGCCTCCGGCTGCTCGCGGACGACGGGTTCTTCGCGCGCGAGGCGGTGCGCCACGGCATGGGGATCGGCCTACTCCCGGCCTTCCTCGCTCAGCAGGACGTGCTCGCCGGAGCGCTCGTGCGCGTGCTGCCGCGCTGGACGACGCCGATGGGGGGCGTGTTCCTGGTGTTCCCGAGCGGACGGCACCTGCCGAAGAAGACGATCGCGCTGCGGGATCATGTGGTGGAGGCGCTGCGCGTGCAGCTCAAGGCGCGTGGGGGGCGCGCGGGGGAGGGGTAGGACGTTGTCGCCGAGGTTCGTGCCTGGTTCGTGGCTCCGAGGGGCTGTGCGCCAGCGGGGCCCTGGTGTGACCGCCATAACGGAGGCCCCGCCACGACGAACCAGGGAGGAGCTTGGGCGACGAATTTGTGGTGGCGAACCGGTGCGATCCGTCGCATCTGCCGCGATTTTGGGGGTGTCGACGTGCATCAGAAACCGCGGAAATTTGAGCGCGGGATTTTGGTATCCGTTCGGCGACCAGCATGCTGTCCTCGGGCTCCTCCGCTGCGTAGAAACTGGCGCCGGAGGTGTCGATGGACGAGAGCACACGCATCTGGCGCGACCGCGTGGCGCGCTGGCACAAGAGCGGGCACTCCGCCCGCGTGTTCGCGGAGCGAGAGGGGGTCAACGCCGGCACGCTGTACTCCTGGAGCCGCCGGCTGGGGATGAAGCGGAGCGAGTACCGGCAGCGCTCGGAGAAGCCGGCGCTGCCCGCGTTGCTCCCCGTGGTGGTCACCTCAGCGGACGCTACGGCACCCTCGCCGGCCGCAGCGCTGGAGATCGTCTTTCCGGACGGCGCGGTCGTACGTGTCCCGCCGACGTTCGACGAGGCCACGCTGGCGCGCGTCGTTCGTGCGCTTGGGGGCGCACGATGATCCCGGGCCGCGTCTCGATCTACGTCGCCACTGAGCCGCTCGACCTGCGCCGGGGCCGGTCGAGTGCGAGCCTTGCGAGTGTAGACCTGCTCAATGTCTGCTCTCGGACAGGGTGCTCCTGCACTCCTCCTCCGATTGCTCCAGTAGTGACCTCGTCTCTACGATCGATGCGGGCAACAGTTGGGATGGCACATGCTTTCCTCTTACCCATCCCATTCCCCGCGAATCCTATGCATTTGTGACGATCGAGCCGCCACTTGTGACTGACTGCCAGCCTGTCACCCCGGTGCCTCCGCTGCGGCGAACGAACATGACATTCGTTCGGGCATGCAGTCCGGACATCGACTTCTTCTCCACGGACTTTCTCCATTGTTATCCGCCGCAGCCGCACGGAGAGTGCTGGGACTCCTACCGGGTCCGGCGGGATTTGCAGCTCCACAACGACACGCGCACGTGCAGCCCGTGCTCCTGTAGCGAGCCGAGCCGCGACAAGTGCCGCGCACAGACCACGGTGTATTATCAGGCAGACTGCTCCGAAGAGCTCGGAGCCGTTTTCATTTCCGGGCTGGATGGACCGCTCTGCACGGATACGATCGACGGACAGATCGGTGCGATTCGGTCTATCCTCGTGAAGGACGAGCCTACCTGCGCCCCCTCGACCGACTCCAAGGTAGTGAGCGGCGAACTGGAGCCCGGCGACACGCACGTGCTCTGCTGCAACCGTTAGGACCGCCCCATACTTCTGGACCCGAACGTTCACCGTGACGGGGAATCAACAACGAGTAGCCATCCTGTTCATTTCGACTTTATCTCAAATCTCCAAATTGGCCCAGTGGTCAACATCACGACCAGACTTCCAGGAAGAACGCGACTACTGCCGCCAGCCCAGTCCACATGGATGCTCGTGGACACGCCTAAGGCATCGGCAAAGTACCAGTCGTACTGGGCGCGGCTGCCTGGTGCAACCCCAACCACGCGGTCACAGATTACGGCACCACACACCGGCATCGAGTAGATAGCCAGGGACGGCCCGAGGCTGACGGTGGTTGTCTCCGTGGTATACCCAAGAGTGACTGCCGTTCGATCGTAGACCCCGACACCTGCCCCTGGAACGATGCTGAACATATTGTGGACTTCGAGCCGAAAATCCCCTTCGCTGCGCCAGAGCCATCCGGCGAAGGGGCTCACGGCAATCCTGGATTCGGTCCCAACCTGGATCCCGCCCACGCTCACGCCGCCGTTGAACTCGAGTGCCTGGGCCGGCGCCGGAACCACGACGAGCGAACCGACGCAGAGCAAGCCGATCTTGCCGAGTAAGCGCATGGACATGGTGGAAGCCCTCGCCGAGCCGCGACAGGCGATATAAGAACGCAGGGCATGACGTGGGCGTCAAAGGGAAATTCGGCAAGCAGATCCCCATGCTCTGGGTCGACGCGTCCCGGGCGGTGCAAGTGCGCATGTGGTTGCGCGGCGCGGATTTCCGTCACGGTCGACGAACGATCACGGTCGACGAACGGCCAGTCACCAGGCCCGCCTTGGGGGCTGCGCCGCGCTCACGCTCGGAACTCCCGTCCTGGGCGTCACAACGTGCCGAGCAGGCTCAGGGCTCAAGGCCGCGCCGACGTGCGCCTCGACCTCCGATGGTCCGCGCCGAGCTCGGCCGCGACGATGTGCAACCCGCTGCGCTCAGATCGAGCTCGGCTTCGGACCGGGGCGAGGTTGGCAAGGCGTAGCCGCAGGGACGCAATCCATGCCCTGAGTCACGGTTGACGCCGCGCCTCCGCACACGCATCTGGAAATACTTGGAGGATGAGCATGCGCCAGAGGCTGAAATTAAAGGCGATCCCTGTTCTTATTCCTCTCGGCCTCACGGTCTGGGCGTGCAACTACGACGTGGGCGAGTGCTATCTTAGGGGGACGGAAGGCACAGGGGCCGGAGAACCATACCCACCGGGGGTCAGCAGCTACGGGGGACTACTTCGGAAACGGTGACGACGTGGGGAGCGGCGCCACTGAAGAGATGGCAGGGTGCACGCCCGACAAGACATGCACAGACATGTTCGTAGATTGCCAAGAAATCGGCGGCAAGTGCATCACTGGATATCCAGGCTGCGACAAATGGGGCTATACACCGTGTGAAAGTTGCCGCGACGCCTGCCAAAAGGACGCACCATACCCGCCAGCATGCAAATGCAGATCGTGCGGATTCAGATGATGAATGATCGGATACAGGGCGCAGTCTACGTTGCCATGGGAAGGATTGCCGGAGCGGCTCTAGCCGAGGTTGCATCCCCGGTCGTGGCCGACGATGATAATCTCCTACTGGGTCCATCAAGAGTAGATCCGAAACGTCATCGTGCTGCGCGCGTTAGATACTGGGGGGGAGAGCCGTCTGCCGAGCTCAATGAAGAGCTTGCGCGTTCTGATGGGCCGCCGGTCTGTGTGGCGCTTCCGCCGACACCAGGCGGCCTGATGAGCCTCTGTCGGATCTGTGCTTCCGTAGTCGAGGGCGGGCGCACGGTGTTCGTCGTTGATCTCAGCCCGGAGGCCGCCGGAGCATTTCCGCAGGGGCCCGGCCCAGGCAGGGCCATATCCCTCAATGTCGCGGATGCTCTGCTACGCAAGCCGCCCGTGGTCCAATGGTCGAAGCTCGAGACAACTCTCGCGGCTACGCTCTGGAAGTTGTGGTGCCGCCGCTCACCCGTTGCCTTTTCTAGGTTCTGTGCATCTGGGAGCATGTTCCACCCGCAGTTGGCCAACCTTGGGCGTTACCATGCCGGACTCTTTCCCCGACGGGCAGGCCATGGGCTCTTACCATCGCGCTTTGACGAGCTCCTCCTGCGACAGCTATCGCAAGAGTGGCTTTCGCCGGTTAAAGTTTTTGCCAATGCGATCAACGCTGAATCTGAGCTCAGTTCTTGGTTTTCACACACGGGAGATCTGTACGCGGCCAAACGGCTCAATGAGTGGTATCGCCATACGCGAGGCCGTATCATCGAACGTCGAAACGCGCATCATCCAAGACCTTCAGAGATGACGAGATGGTCCTTTCGATGGCGTGCGGGGAGCGAGGAGATCCTCGAGGCGCTGCCGAGTGTACAAGCGGCCCCGCCTATCTCTATTGGAGGTGCTGCCGCGTATGATCCTGACCACGTATGGGTATGCCAATTCGATGCACGAGGCACACCTTACCTAAGCCGACTTGACACCGCATCGTCGGGCGACAGGCTGGAATAGGGCGTATCGGATGGGCCTGTGACGATGCGAAGGCCTTTGCCAGTGCATCCGTTGCTACTGGAACGCTTCTCCCCCTAGCTGTTCGACAACCAACTGGTCGACGAACGGCCAGTCACCAGCGCCCGACGTCGCCCTCGACCTGTGCGGCCGCTCCGCGCTCGGCCAGGGGACCGACGTCCCCGAGCTCGCCGGCGCCCGCGGCCGCTCCGGGGTCGACCAGGCCGCGGCGCCGAGCCCGCGGTCGAGGAGCTCGCCAGCGCCGGCCCCGAGCTCGCCGGCGCTAAGCGCCGGTGTCCAGTCACCGGCGCCCGATGTCGCCCTCGACCTGCGCGGCCGCTCCGAGCTCGCCAGCGGCCTCCTCGACGCCGCGGCCGCTCCGCGGTCGGCCAGGGGCTGCAGCGTCGAGCCCGCGTTCGAGGAGCTCGGGGTCGCGATAGCAACGGGACAAGACCCGCGCCCGAGGAGCTCGCCGGCGGCGGTCCCGTGATCGACCAGTCGGCCACGTGGACGGCGGACGCCAGGGAAGAGCTATACCGGATCCACCCAAGTCCACTTATCCGAGAAGAGGCACATGTAGATCGTCGCCTCGCCCATCAACACCACGTTCATCGCCACATCCGGCACGACCTCGTTCCCGAGCTCCGGCGGGATCGGCCGGTAGCCGGGGTACGTAGCCTCGATCTCCCGGGCGACCTCGCGCGCCACCGGTTCCTCCTCGGGGATGCCAGGAAGGTGGATCCCGTAGTATGGCCCGAGCAGGGACAAGTGGAAGCTGAGCGCCGTTTCTTCGGTGAGCCAGATGCGGGCCGAGTAGGCCGAGTCGACCCACCCTGCCAAGATGTGGAGCGACTCGTTTTGAAGGCCGTATCGATCCCCCAGCCTGTCGATCATCGTCTTCCACCTTGGGTACTCCGCTCGCCCGCGGCTTGCGGCTTCCGCCAGGCGGCGGTGCTCCGCCGTGTCCGTGTAGACGGGCTCGTTGGGAGGTACGTAGATGCGATCGGTGTTATGCACGCCCCGCGGGTAGAAGCGGTAGACGACGTCGAGCAGCTCGAAGCGAGTTACCTTCATGGGTTCTTCACCGAGGCGCCGAGCCGCAGGTACTTGGATTTGAACGTTATCCGCGTCTGTTCGATGAACGTACTGAGAACCGCGAGCCATTTCTCTGAGCGTGATGTGGGTGTCAAAGACAAATTTCGCGGTGAAACCGGAATGCATACGGGTCGACCCGTGCCGGGCGTGCGCAGGGGCGCACGCGGTTACGCGGCGGGGGGGTTCGCCAACGAGCTGGTCGATGACGGCCGGTCACCAGCGCCCGGTACATCCCTCGACCATCGCGGCCGTTCCGCGCCCCGCCAGGTGACACCGACGGTCCCGATTAAGGCTTGCGGGCGTTCACCTCGCCCCCGCAGCCGCTCCCCCGCCTGGCGCCGCCCCAAGCGAGCGGCGCCGCCTGCGAGGTACAGCTGGCCTTCGAGGTCAGCGACGGCGCCGGAAGCGGAGGACGAGCGCGGCGACCATGCCGACGAGCACGAGCAGGGCCACGCCGACCCACACCCAATCCAGGGGATCCGAGCTGAAGTCGACGGCCACCGCGCCGCACCCGGGAGAACACGCTCTTTTCATCAGGCAGCCCATCCTTTCATCAACCACCCCCTCCGGTCCGCCGGAAGGTGCGGACCACGTCGCGGTGCTCCTCGACGCCGCGGCCTCGTCCTCCGCTCGGGTGCCATCTACGATGGCGAGCTCGCCGGTGTCCAGCGCCGCGACGTGGCATAGTTCGACCAGGTGGACGGCGACGGCCCCGAGCTCGCCGGCGCTGAGCACCGGTGTCCAGTCACCAGCGCCCGACATAGCCCTCGAGGTGCGGCCGTCTTGGCGGCCGACGCCGGCGGCCCTCTCCGAGAAGCTCCGCGGCTCCGCGAGCTCCTCGCGGCCGGCCAGCTCGCTACCGCTCGCGACGTCCGCGGGCGCCTGGCCGTGGCTGCTCTGGCCCCACCGCGCCGCCGCGCCGAAAGGGTCGCCACGATCTCGCGCTCGTCCTCGGTGGCCCCCACCCCCTGCACTGGGCCGAGGGCGGCCGCCGCGAGCGCCTCCGCCCGGGAGGAGCCGCAGGCCGGGGATCGTGATGCTTGCCGCACAACGCGCTCGCCGTGCTGGTCCGGCCCTCGCATCAGTCCTGGACGGAGGTGGGCATGTGCAGGACGACTACATCGGCCGGACTGCTCGTTTGTGGGGCGATGCTCACCGATTGCACAGTCGAGACGACGCCCCGCCACGGAGAAACGGGGGAGTCCGAAACGGAGGAGGAGAACGAGGGCGTGCTGCGAACGTTCGATGTGCAGCTATCCAGCGATACGACGGAAGAGACCGTCATCCCGCGGATCGTTGCCGCAGGACGGGAAGAGATCGCCGCAGCCTGCGCGAGCACTTCTGGTGCAGCAATACGAGTGTTCAACCCGCTCGCGCTGGGCGACTACAGTGACGTGCCGTGCTCAGCCATTCTGAACGACATCGGGGAGGCGTGCAGCGCTCCAACAAGCGACCCGAACGACAACGGGACCGGGGAGGCGCAACAACGGCTTTCGCCGTTCTCTTTGGGCTGCGCGGACTTCGTGGGCGGATCTGCCCTGGTCTCGCAGTTTCTCCTGTGCCCGCGTGCGACGACGGAGCGGGACAGGAGGCGCTGCGACTACTGGACGGGCGGAGGATTTTTCGGTCTGGGCCTGATGTGTGCAGCCTTTTGAGCATATCGGTAGAGGATTGGAAAGCGATGAGCCCCGCCCTAAGGATCACCGGCATTGTAGCGTCCGGTTCGTGGCTTCTCTTTACCGCGATGAACTACGAAAGCGCAACGCGTGATCCCCACGGCAATGTGTGGTTACGCGGCCTGGTCGTCCTGGGCTTAGTTGTTGCACCTATCATCTTCGCCCGGTGCTGGTTGGCCGAAGGCCGGGCACGAGAGCGAGCTGCCCAGCAGAGGCGGCTCGATTCCAACAAGTAGGCGGCTGCGTGATCCGTCCTTGATCGGCGCACCCACGACGGGGTCGAGGTGGCGCCGCGCGCTGCTCACGAAGCGCGCCTGTACCTCTGGACGGGCGCGCCGGGCGCGGATAGCATCCTCACGCCGGGCCCCAAACATACGCGTTAATCCGGCAATTGGAGCGAGGTGCAGATCCGTGTAATACTGGCTCAGCCGCTAGGCAGGCGAGTGAGGCGTACGAAAGTACGCCGCAGCGAGCCGAACGACGTCGCGGCCCCACTATCTGCGCGGGCGCCGTGTAGGCAAGCGCGATCGCGAGCTCGCGGGCGTTCAGCGCCGCGACGTGGCAGAGCTCGACCAGGTGGACGGCGACGGCCCCGAGCTCGCGCGGCGCTTCTACGTGGGGAAGAAGATCTCCTGCCGAGGTGCGAGCCGCCGAGCTCTCCCCGGCGCGTGCCGCCACGGTCGCGCCGCCGCGGAGGGGCGCCGCCGAGCTCGCCTCGAGCTCCTCGTCGTCTATGCGCCCAACCCGGCCACGTGGACGGCGGACGCCAGGGAAGGGCTATACCGGATCCAACCAAGTCCACACGACTGAGAAGAGGCACACGTAGATCGTCGCCTCGCCCATGGACACCCCGTCCATGTCCACATCCGGCACCACCTCGTTCCCGAGCTCCGGCGGGATCGGCTGGTAGCCGGGGTACGTGGCCGCACCGCAAATCCGTCCTTGCGGAACGCCCGGGCGAGCTCCCGCTGCACGGCGCGCTCAAGGCGCGAGACGCGGCCGGCGGCGAGCAGGAGCCGGCGGCGGTCCTCCGCGCTGACCGACGCGAGCAGCGCGCGATCGGCGACCAGGGACTCGAGCACCTTCAGGCAGGCGTCGAGCTCGGCGGCGGTGAACGGCCGGCCTGCACCGACGGATTCGCTCTCGGAGCTCATCGAAGCGGCGGTGCATCACACGCGGGCGCCCTCCCGCGAACCGGCGCGCCGGGGCCGCGGCCGGGCGAGGCGCTTGACTCCGCGTCGCGCCTGCGTTTCTACCCGCAGGGCAGCTCCGGCACGAGGGAAGAGCTCGACAGGCGCGGGGCGCTCGCGTGGCCGGCTGGGTCCAGCCGGAATCCGTATCTCCTTCAACAAAGAACGGTTCAATTGACCGAGGGGCATGTCACATGAACTGGGACGGAGCGCACGCCGCGCTCAAAGAGACGAAGGTACCGAGCGGCTACGAGCTGGTGCAGCTCCGGCGAGCCGATGTCCTCGCGCTGGTGGAGGACCTCCGCGGGTGGTACCCGGACATCGTCGTCGGCGCCGAGTCATGCCACCTGACGCCGGAGTTCTACTACGAGCAGACGATGCTCGCGGACGTCGCCGAGGACCGGCCGATCCTCCCGATCGTCGCGAGGCACCAGGGCGCCATCGTGGCGATGAGCACCTTCGAGAAGAACGCGAGCGCGAGGACCATCACGTGCCGGATGGGCGCGATCGCTCCGGCGCATCGGGGCCCGTCCCTCGCGCTCCTCGGCCCCATGCTACTCGAGAGGCTCGGGCGCGCGATCGGAGCAGAGCTCGCGTACTACTTCGCGACGTTGAAATCACCCCATCAGCAGGTCCTGGCCGAACGGCAGAGATACAGGCTGGTCGGGATCATGCCGGCTCACGATCGCGACATGGTCCGGCCGGGTGAGGTGAAGCGGGTGTACGAGGCGATCTACGCCAAGGTGCTCGTCCCCGACGACGCCATCGAGGTGCCGCCGGCCAGCGCGCTGACGGTCCGGACGCGCGCCGTATGGGCGTCGCTCTTCGGCTCGCTTCCAGCGTGACGACGAGGCGCCGGCCGGCACCTCCGACGTTCCGGCCGAGCGGCGCCGCCTCCGGCCGATAGGCGAGCAAACTCGGGTCGATAGTCGGGCCGACTCCCGCCCTGGCCGCCAAGTGATCCCGGCAGCTGCTCGATGCCCGCCTGTCCGGCTGAACGCGGAGGGCTGGGTGAGCAAGCGCCGGAGGAGGGCCAAGCGCCCGCCGCGCCGACGCAACGTCCGCCAACCCAGCTCGAGCCCGAGGCGAGGTGCGCTCGAACGTCGGCACCATTCACGACGGCTCGCGCTCCAGGTTCTCGCGCAGCTTACGCAGTCCGTCGCGCGCTCGGCCGCGCATCACGCGGCGCAGGAGTGGGACCACAAGCCAGCGAAACCACCACCGCTGATTGCGGCTGACCATGCGCCACTCGACGCGCGTCTCGCCGTCGGAGAGCGCCGCGAAGCCCACGCTCATGCGGGGCAAGAGGAAGCCCTCACCTTCGGTCAGCAGACGCTCCCCGACGCGCGCCTCCTTCACCTCGATGTCGATCGTGCCGGTGCGCCCGAAGGGCATGCGCACGGTCTCCCGATACCGCTTGCCGACCTGCCCGTGCTCCAGCGTGTCGAGCTCGCGCATGGCTGCGACGCCCGGGAACCAAGTCGGGAAGTTCTCCATGTTGGACACGTACGCGAACGTTTCGTGCAGGGGCCGGCCGATATCCACCGAGCCCTGCGCCAAAAGCTCCGGCTGCGCGCCGCTCACGAGCGCCTCCTCGGCGCCGTCTCGATCTCCATCGGCCTGAGCAGGCTCTGCTCCACGCTCCGACGCATCGCGCGGACGTAGCGCGGCCGGGACCAGCTCCGCTCCTCGATGAGCTCCTGCCAGTTCCCGATCGACAGGATGGTGGCCAAGAAGTCCGCCGCATCCGACGCCGACCATTCGTCGGCCAGCGCGCCTTCGGCCTGAAGCCGCGCCACGAAGCGCGCGCAGACGCCCGTGAAACCGCGCATGCGGTCGCGCCACGCGAGCTCCGCGTCCTCGTCCGTGGCCCGTGCCGCCTGCATGGCCCGCGCCACGTCGGTGATGTGGGCGACGTAGCCCGCCCACGCACCGATGAACTCGGAGAGGATCGCGCGCGCGTCGGGGGCGCGCTCGCACTTCCGGACCAGGTCGGCGAACCCATGCACCTCGTCGACGTGACGCACCAGCGCGGCCAAGAGCTGGGTCCTGGTCTCGAAGTGCAGATAGACCGCCTGGCGCGACACCCCGGCCGCCGACGCGATCTCCGCCATCGAGACGCCGCGACGCCCCGGCTCGGTCACCAGCCGGCGCGCGGCCTCGAGGATCGCAGTGCGGGTTTCCCCGTCCTTACTTGACATGGTGTCAAGCATGGGGCACAGTTTACACTGTGTCAAGTTCGGCGGGCGCGCCGGCGTCACGGTGGGCGCGCAAGTCGCGTGGACAGGCTGGCCCTAGGACAGCGAACCGAAGAACTCCCGCAGATCGACGGCCAGCGCCGTGGGCGTCTCCGTCGCCAGGAAATGCCCGCCGCGCGCCAGCTCGGTCCAGCGCACGATGTAACACCACCGGGGCCGCCACCAGCAGGCCGGCCCCGATGAGGCGTGCCACCAGATCGTCGGCGTTCTCGAAGTCGGGCACCTCGAAGGCTCGCGGCCCCAGCAGGAACGAGCGCGGGTTCGCCAGCGGGCGCAGCACGCCCTGGTCCAGCATGCCCATCGCCGGCACCCCCGGCATGAACACGCCTGGCCGGAAGGCGATGCTCAGGTACTCGTCGCCGGTCTCGCAGCCCAGCGTCACCGGGTGCGTGATCAGACCGGTATGCAGCACCTGCAGCCGGCCGCGGCGCTTCATGAACACGAGGTCCCAGCAGCCGTCGGGCAGGGACTGGTCCTGCGTGTCGTCACCATAGGCGACGTGCGTGATCCGCTGCACCGGCGCATGGTCGCTGCCGCGGATGGAGCGCGTGGTCCTCATGGGCAGCTTCCCTTCGTCATGCTGCGCAGTATGGCCGACCCGCGCCGCAAGGGGAATTCCCACGCCGGGCGCGGGCGGACGGCTCGGTCCGACTCCAGCTGCAACCGGTTCGGCTGCCGCTTCTCGATCGCCCACTTCAGCAGCGCCGCGCTGTCCACCTAACTGGCGTCGCTCCGCGATGAGGAGGCCTGTCGTCGCCGGAGGGCGAACGCGGCGAGGACCGCCGTCAGGAGGCCAAGGGTGTCAGGTAGCTGTCGCGCACGCTCCAGCGCTTGCCGCCGTCGATGTTGATCTTGGTGACGGGATCGCTGGTCCTGCGCGGGTTCCACCACGACGAGACGCAGCCGGTCCCGAACCCGCCGAGATCGCAACGTCGCGCAATGTCGAGTGGGCCGTGCTCATGGAACGCACCTTCGGATTCGATGCTTTGCGATGGCCGAGGTGCGAACGGAAGATGCGCGCGCTTTCCACGAACACGGACCCGAAGGCCGTGCGCCGCATCCTCGATCATCTCAACCTCCCCTCAGACCCGCGAACGGCAGACGTGGCCGAGTTCGGCCAGGTGGACGGCGACGGCCCCGAGCTCGCCGGCGCTGAGCGCCGGTGTCCAGTCACCAGCGCCCGATGTCGCCCTCGACCTGCACGGCCGCTCCGAACTCGCCGGCATCCTCCTCGACGCCGCGGCCGCTCCGCCATCCGACCAGGCCGCAGCGTCGAGCCCGCGCTCGAGGAGCCACACGCGCGCAAGCGGAGGGGATCGCACCCTGACCGGCCGGTGCGCCGCGACATCGGCCGTTCAGGGCGCGTCGCGGCCTGTGTCCGAGAGTGCGCTCAAGGCGCCTTCACCTCGACGGGGACCGCGGAGCTCGTCCCGGCGCCGTCGCCGAGCTGACCCAGGGTGCCTCTGCCCCAGCACAGGACCTGGCCAGGGCCCGTGGGGCCGCACGCCCCCTCGACGATCGCGCACGTGTGGAAGAAGCCGGCGCTCACCGCGACGACCTTGGCGAGCGCGGTGCCGTCGCCGAGCACGACAGGTTCCATTCGCGCATTATCGCCCATCATCGGCGTGCTGCGACCGAGCTGCCCTTGCTCGTTGCTGCCACGGCAGCGGAGCCGCCTTTGGTCGTCGATCGCGCAGACGAAGACGTAGCCGGTGGACATCGGACCCCAGACACCCGGGATCGCAGCCGCCGTCCCGGCCGGGGGAGCCTCGGCGCCGTGCTGACCCGAACTGTTGTTCGTCCCCCAGCAGAAGAGGCCTCCCACGTCGTCGCGCGCGCAGCCGAAGTTCGTGCCGTAGGAGATCTCGGAGAAGGGCAGCGTCGCTCCCGCCTCGATGAGCGGCATGTGCGCGCTGTAGTTCACGCCGCCCTGGGAGCTGGCGGAGGTGTTCGTGAGGATATAACCGCCGCCGATCGCGCCCCAGCAACGCAGCCCGTCCTCCGCGGTCCCGGTCGAGAAGCAGCTGCCTATCGAGCCGATGCCCCGCGCGAGGATGGCCCTCGGACCGGCCGTCGCGGTGAAGTTGAACGCTCTCACCGGGACGAGGCTCTCCTCGCCGCTCGCATCCGGCCCGAGGCTCGAGAACAGGTTGGCCCCCCAGCAGTAAATGCTGCTGGTCGAGGTGAGCGCGCACGCCGAGTACCACGCTGGCGCGATCTTGCGCACGAGCAACGGGGCCGTACCGTCATTGACGATCGCCGGGGCGTCATGGGCCATCGAGTCCTTGGAGCCGTTCGCGAGGATCCCGGTCTCGTTGCTTCCCCAGGCCCAGAGTCGGAGCTGGCTGTCGATCGCGAAGGTCGCCCGCTCGGTCAACGCGATCTGCGTGATCGTCGCCGTGCCGAGCGACGCGGGGAAAAGCACTCTCACCGGCGTGCTCGAGGAGACCGCCATCGCCTGCGGAACACCCAGCTGGCCGAACGAGTTGTCCCCCCAGCAGTAGAGAGAGCCGTCATGCCGGATCGCGCACGTATGGCTGTCGCCCGCAGCCACCATGATGGCGTCGGCGAGCGTGGGGCTGTCTGGCGGGATCTGGCATCCAGGATCACCACCGCCCCCACCACCGGACGCGCCCCCGCCGGACGCGCCCGCGCCGCCCCCGCCGGACGCGCCGGCGCCTCCGCCGCCCTGCGCATCGATCGAACCGCCACCCGTTCCGCTGTCCGAGAAACGCCGGTCTTGCGCGGAGCATCCTGCCGCCGCAGCGAGGGTGGCGGCGACGACGAGAAAGGAGCAGAAGTTCGGTCGCGTCTGGGTGTTCCCCTTCACCTCATGCATCCGGATACACCCCCAGCGTCGTTTACGCAGCCTTACCGCACGGAGGACAAGAAGTCCAGCTGGGGCCCGATCCCCGATGTCCCCGCTTTCCCGGAGGCCTCAGGGGCGCTTCGGCAGCACACACGGAGCGTGGGCGATCGCAGCAGAGCCTGCGGGCGCCGGCGAGCGGCGAGGCTCCGGCAGCCAGTCGACGCGAGCGGCGGGCTCGACGACCGGCCCGAGCTCGCTCGCCCCTCCGGTGCCACCGGCAACCCGAGCAGCCGCCGGTGGCGCCCCGGAGGTCGCCGGCGCCCGAGGCCGCTAGCTAGCCGCGGCGTCGAGCATCGCCCGAACGGCGGCGGTAGCAGCGAGGAGGGGGCTCGCCCGGCGCTCCTGCCGGCGCTCCGGTTCCTGCCGCCGGGGAGCGGGGAGCGCTGCCGAGCCAGATCAATGGTTCGCAGCTCCGGGCCGCCGGTTCGACGCGGCATTGGCCCTAGGGTGAGTAGGGGGCGCCGGCTCGCTTCCACCGCTGGTTGGCGGTGCCCTCGCAGGTGAACTGGATGGCCTTCCCGCCCTTGATGTCCGGATCGTAGCGGATGGTCAGGCACTTGCCGCTGTGCCGAGCGGTGATCCGGAAGTCGCCTCCGGGGAGGTCGGTGATCTTCCACTGCTGGTTCTCGCCGGTGCCGCAGGTCGACTGTGTCACCCGTGTGTCGTCGGCGGTGGACGACGACGGCACGGTGAGGCACTTGTGGCTGTGCCGGGCGACGATCCGGTGGTAGCCGGCTCCCAGGTGGAGCACTTGCCAGTGCTGGTTCTGGGTCGCGGCGGAGCCGCAGGGTCGCAGGATCACCCCTACCCCGTTGCCATTCGCCTGGCTGTCATCGACTACGGAGCCATTGGTGAAGCGCCGCACAGCCAGGCACTCGTCCGTCTTGTGCTGGGGTCGCAGCTCCTCGTACGCGGGTCCGGAGCCGACGCCGCTCACCTCGCCGGTCGTGGTGTCGATGGAGACCCGCGGGTGCCAGCGCATCGACAGCGTCCTGTTGGTCGGGAACTGGAGCGGCAGCCAGACGTGCTCGCTGTCGTTGATGTTGCCGTCCCAGGCGTTCCCATGCCGGTCGCCCATGTAGAGGTAGGAGGTCGTGTTGCTGCCCTGGATCGGCAGGACGAACGTGGGCTGCGAGCCGTAGGTGATGCGGTCGCCGAGGTTTGCCATGGCGCTCCAAGGGCCTTTGATGCTGGTCGCGGTGGCGTACTTGGTCTGGTTGGGCTGCCAGCCGGTGACGCCCGAGGTCAACAGGAAGTAGACGCCGTGGCGCTTGAACATCGTCTGCGCTTCCCGGGTGACGTTGGAGAGAACGAGCTCCCTGGCGGCGACATAGAGGTAGTCGGGGGTCAGGCGGTAGATGGTGAGGTGCTGCTGGTCGTTACCGGTCGTCGAGATCAGGTACGCCGTGCGGTCGCGATCATCATCCTGGAACACGCTCACGTCGAAGGAGGGTTCCTTGAGGGGTCGGAAGTCGCGCCGGTATGTGTAGTCGCCGTCCACCGTGGGCGACGTGGCGATCCCGACCCGGTTCTCCTCCAAGGGGTGTGGGTGGTTCTCCTTGCGCATGAACATCACGAACTGCCGGGTGCGGGCGTTGTAGATGACCTTGGGCCGCTGGAGATTCTTCACTCCGGGGGCCGAGGCCTCGGTCAGCACGTGCCTGCGAAACTCCCAGGTATGCAGGTCGGTCGAGCGATACACCGAGATGTGCTGGAATCTGTTGTCGGAGTGGGGGTTCGCGCCGAACCAGTAGTAGTACTGGCCCACCTTGATCATGCCGCCGTCGTGCCCGCGCACCACGTTGCCGGCGGTGTCGGTGAACTGCACTCCGTTGGTGACCGTGACCGGGGCGGCGACGGCCTCGCCGCCAGCGGCCAGCAAGGTCAATAACAGGCCGACGCAAGCTGCGACGGCGATCGGACGACGACGCGCGGTGCTCTGCGCACGGGTGCGTCCCTTCATTGAGCTTCCACGACAAGCGCGTGACACAGTGTTCCTTTCCACAGGCTCTCCTCTTCTCCTCGTATGAGCTGATAACCCGAACAGGGTGGCCTCTTGCTGGTCAGCGCTGTGAACCAGCACAACGTATGCCACCCATGAAAACTGAGGTGGACTTCCGGGGATGCCCCTGCGTGCGCGCGCCGAGAGAGGGGCACAGGGGGACGACGGCCTCGCGAGGATTTCTTTCTCGACGGCCCTGCGTCCCTCCCGGACGCGCTGCGTCCCTTCGGGACACGGCGGGCGTCCGGCCGCCCTGCCCCCTCGCGCCCCGGCGCAGCGCCTCGGCGGCTAGACGAACAGAGGGACCGGATTGAGCTCGCCTTCGTCGAGCGGGCGGGCCAGCCATCCCTGCGCGCACGGCACCTGGTAGAGCCTCCCCGGGCCGAATCGAGGCCAGAAGTGGCGCAACCCCGGGACGATCACCTGGACCACGGGCAAGCCGATGTCGGGGCGGGTCTTGTCCACCGCGACGAGCTCCAGGCCCGCCCCGTCGAGGCGCCTCATGCATTCCTGGATGTCGGCGCGCAGATCGGCGCCGCCGAGCCGCGGCAGGCGCTCGGCGGCGACCCGCGGCAGCTCGGGGTCGGGGAAGAGGTACACGCGGTCGGGCAGCCGCTCGAGGTCCCACGGCGCCCGGCGGGCGCCGGCGGGATCGAAGAGCTGGTTCAGCTCGGTGAGCGATCGCTGCACGGCGAGGCGCGGGTCGAGGTGGCAGCCGAACCCGAGGGCGAACCGATCCGCCCGGGCCTCGTGGGCGAGCGCCACGCAGGTGGGGATGCCGAGGTCGTGGGTCAGATCGAGCACCCAGACGGCCCAGCCGAGACGAGCGTAGTCGGCCTGGAGGGCCTCGAAGTACGGATCCGCGAAGCCATCGAGATCGATGGCCGGGCGAGCGAGCCGGTTGTACCACCAGATCGCGGCGGCGTCGCGCTCCACCAGCTCGAGCAGGCCTTGCAACAGGGCCTCCTCGAGGCAGGTGCCGGCCGCCACGCCGTTGCTGGACGGGCCGCAGAACGCGGCGCCGCTCTCGGCCGGAGCCTCGGCGTAGCAGTAGGCGAGCGGCACATAACGCCGCTCGCGCCGGCTCAGCGACCAGGCCGGAGTCCAGTCCATCGGGACGCTGGGGTCAAACGGCTCGGGCACCCGCTGGCGTCGATCCGCCGCCTGCGCGTTGAGCCGATCGCGCGCGCGATATTGGGCCTCGCTGAAGTTCAACAGATCGCCGGCCGCCAGGGCCGACGCGCCGAGCTCATTCTTGCTGGCGCGGACGCGCGCCTCGTCCCCCTGGTATACGCCGCTGTAACGCTCGAGCGCCTCGCAGAGCGCGCTCACCCTGGCCTGGTCCGCGCCGCGCCCCTTGCCGGCGCAGCCCTTGTCGAAGACGTTGGTCTGCGGCACGCCGTCCCGAGGACAGACCAGGTAACCGGACGCGTACACGGCGCGGAGCTCGGTGTCCCGTCCCGGCATCGGCACGAGGTGGGTCACGGCGCCCGTGATCGGGCTGACGAGGTGCTGATAACGCTCGTAGGTCCGCCGCGGGGCCTGCCGGCGGTATCCGCCGTCCTCGTAATGCGCCTTCTCGACCGGCTGCAGCTCGATCGGGCGCTCGCCGACGGCCGCCATCCGCCCCGGATCTCCGCACGTCGGGCATTGCGGCCTCCGGACGACCGCGTGCGTGGTGGTCTGCAAGGTGGCCAGGTCGAGGGCGAGCACCCGGGAGCTGAGCGCATGGGCGGCGCTTGTATCCCCCCTGGCGAGCGCGCGGGCGATGGCCAGGGCGCCGAGCCCGCAGGCGGTCCGCACGCTCGCCTCGGTGGCCGCCCTGGGGGGAGCGACGTGGCGCTCGTGCCCCCGGCGCCGGCGCAAGAGCTCCTCGACCGGGCGGTTCTGGCGCATCCAGAACGCCAGGCAGTCCCAGCAGGGGCCGGCGCCTGGCTCGAAGAGGGGCCCGATGAGCGGCTGCACGCCGGCGGGCTTGATCAGGAACCAGGGCGTCCCTTCGCGCAGCGCGCGGCGGTTGATCGAGGCCAGCTCGGGCCGCAGGGGGTCGTCGCTCACGACCACCCGCACGGCCGCCTCGCCGTCGATCCGCACGCCCGCCTGTTCGAGCGCCTCGGTCATCCACCCGGCGGCAGCGGCTTCGCCGAGGGCCAGGACCGACACGGGGGTGCGGCTCAGGGCCTCGGCGGCCGCCTCGCCGTCAAGGCCCACCCCGCGCCAGAACGCCGCGCGCTCGGAGGGGAGCTCTGGCGCTGCGGGGACCAGATAACCGCGCGCCGCGAGCCCGCTCAAGGTGTACAGCGCCTCCGGCTCGGAGATCCGAGGGCGCACGGCGCACACGATATCGTCCACGGTGCGCTGGCCGTCGACGAGCATGGCCACCTCGGCCATACGTGCCCCGGAGAGGACGAAGCGCTCCCGCTCGCCGATCAGGAAGACCACGCCGTCATCGGCGCGCTCGACACGCAAGGTGGGCTTCCACGCCAGCACCTGGCTCAGCTCCAGAGCGTCCATCGTCGGTCCTTCCGCGGGTCGGCCTCGCGCTCGTTCACGCGCCGCGCGGGCGCGCCGCTTCCGACAGCCCCATGAGCCGCGCCGGGTTGTCCCACAGGGCTGCCCGGAGCACCTCGCCGGGGAGCGGCGCGCCGCCGTCGAACAACCTGGCGACGATCGTGGGATCGTGGTCGACGTGGGGGAAGTCCGTGCCGAAGACGACGCGATCCTCGCCGATGGCGCCGACGCTGTGCGCGAGCATCGCCTCGCCCGGCTCGAAGGCGATCCAGCACTGGCGGCGGAAGTAGCTCGAGGGGCGCCGGTTCACGCGGCCGCTGACCTCGTTGCTCAGCTGCGCATACTCGATCTCGTCGAGGCGCCAGAGCCAGTAGGGCAGCCACCCGCAGCCCGACTCGAGGAAGCCGACGCGGAGGCCCGGATGGCGCTCGAACACGCCTCCTTCGAGCAGGGCGAGGAACGCCATCATCGCCTCGAGCGGGTGGGAGCAGGCATGCTGAGCGAAGTGCGTCTGGAAGCGCGAGGCGCCGGCCGTCTGCACGCGCGTGTGCGTCCCTTCGTGCAGCAGCAGCGGGATGTCGTTCGCCTCGCAGGCCGCGAAGAAGGGCCCGAGCTCCGGCGCGCCGAGGGTCCTCCCGCGGACCGGGTTCGGCCGGACCACGGCGGCGCTGAGGCCGTCCGCGAGGCCGGCGTCGAGGTCCGCGACCATCTGCGCGGGGTCGTGGCGCGAGATGAGCGCGGCCCCCTTGAGCCGGGTCGGGTCTCGCCGGCACTGGTCCGCGAGCCAGCGGTTATAGGCCCTCGCATAGGCGCGGGAGCGGTCCGCGTCGATCTCCTCGTCATAGACCAGAAACCCCGTGTAGGTCGGGTGCAGCACGGCGACGTCGACGCCCGCCGCGTCCATCGTTGCGAGCTGGCCGGCCGCCGTCTCCGCCGCGATCAGCTCGCGGCGGTGCTCCTCCGCGTGGAGCCCGACCTCGATGTAGCCCACCTCGGTCATCCCGCGGCAGATGGGCTTCCCACCGACCGTGACCACCGGCGGGGTCGGCAAGAGGGCATGGTCTCCCAGCCGGGCCAGGCGAGCCCCGAGGGGCTCGTCTGGCGGCGCGAGGGGGCGGACGTCCGGCGCGACGTCGCGGTACTTCGCCGGCAGGTACTCCGGCCACAACCCCATGGGCTCCATGACGTGGCGGTCGATGTCGATGATCGCAATCCCGTTGCGCACGCTACCGTCTTCCTACAAGTAGATGTTCGGACCGCCATGCGGTGCAGAGGACGCGCCGCCGCTCGTCCGGCGGCGTGGGATCGCGCGAGCGTCCGCTCCGCTCCCCGTCCAGACGGCGTCGCGAGGTCACGCGCAGGTGAAGGGGTACTGGGGACCCGTGTCGTTGTACGCGGCGAGGGCGACCGGCCAGACGGCATCGTCCGGGGGATTCTGAGGGATGTTGACGGTGATCTTCACCCGAGCGGGGATCGTGCCCTCGGGTTGCCCCTGATAATCGATGTCGTTCCAGAACTCGTCCCAGTCGAGGTAGGAGAACTTCAGATTGAAGTTCCAGTGGACGATGACGCCCATCGCTGCTTGCACGAGGCGCCGAGCGTCCCTCTCGCCGAGGAGCTGCTCTTTGAATTTCTCATCGCCCCACATCATCGCGAGGAGGCGGGCCGTGAGCACTCCGAACTCGGCGAAATCATCGGGCGGCTGGCTTACCCCGTCCCTCGGCGGACCGAGCATGGACGGGAACCACTGGCAATACAGGGCGATGGCGTCCGCGAGCGTCGTCAAGGAGTCGTCGTGGACGCGCACCTTGCGCAGCGCCGGAGGGCCCGGCAAGGTGATGTCGATCTCGTCACCGTCGGCGAGCCAGCCAAGCATCTCGTTCGGCCGCCACTGCGGCCTGGGATCGTCGGAGATGGCGAATTTCACGTTGAAGGGGAACCTGAAGCGATATTCCTTCTCGAGGAAGGGGAGGACGCCATAAGGGTCGTCCTTGGACTTCCTGACCAGCTGCTCCAGGAAGGACGGGTCGCGCCAGGCGCGAGCGATGGCTCGCAGGTAGGCGGTGCGCAGGCGGGGAAAGGGGGCGGCGCTGCCTGTTCCGCCGTTCTCCCATGCTTTGGAGGGCTCGATTGTCATGGTTCACTCCTCGGTGAAAGCAATTTCAGATCAGGAAACGATTCGTGGAGCTGCGTCAATCGGCGCACGAGCGCGGCGTCATCCCCGAAGATACGCCGATGCTCCTGGATCGCCGCGGCCTCGAAGCGGTGCATGCCTCGCTCGCCGGCCAGCTGGCGAGCCCGGGCGAGCAGCTCGCGGACGGCGTCCCGATCGGGCTCCGGGAGCCGTATCTCGTAGCGCGCGCGGCGCCGCAAGAGCTCCACCTCGAAGAAGCGCTCGCCGAGCTCGGCGCACATCGAGAGGCAGGTCTCCACGTGGGCGATCGCCTGGTGCAGGCGGCCGGCGTCTGCTTCGATGTCTGCCAGAAAAGACCCGTAGTAGGTGAGCGCCAGGTTGCAGTGGAGGGACTTGAGGGTCCCGAGGATCGCCTCGACGCCCTGCAGGTCCCCCGCGGCCCACGACGCGAGGGCCGCGCCGTAGCCCTCGAAGGCAGGCAGGCCGTAGGCCTTGGAAGCCGCGAGCAGCTCGCCCGTCGTCCTGTGCACCGCGGGCTTGTCGCCGTTCATGTGCTGGATCTGGCCGAGGTAGAGCAGCGCGATCCCGAGGGACGGGACGTGCTTGATCTCCCGCGCCCAGGCGATCGCCTCGTTCGCGAGCTGAAACGCCCGCGTCGTCCGCCCCATACCCCATTGCACCCACGCGAGCTGACCCGCAGCCCAGACGCGGCAGTCCATGCCGAAGGCCGAGCCCTGCTGCCAGTCGCGCGCCGGGTCGTACAGGGCGAGCGCCCTGTCAAACCATGTCTCGGCGTCCAGAAACCGCCCTTCCGCGTGAAAGCCGACGCCCTGGGCTGTCGCGGCCACGCACTGGAGAGACGGGTCCTCGATCCGGTCGGCGAACGCCACGAGCTCGTCGGCCACCTGCCGGCACGCCGCGCGCTCGCTCGCCACGTGGTAGTGCATGTACAGACCGAAGAGCGTGGAGGCGGTGTGCTCGGTCGTCTTGCTCCCGGGGAGCAGCGCCCGGGACTGCTCGGCCAGCGCACGCACGTCGGGCGAGGCCCAGCCCTGCGTCGACATCAGGGCCTGCAACCGGATGCTGTTGGCGCCGAGCTCGGCTTCCACCCGCTCGGCGGCCGGCAGCGCCCCGAGCCAGCCGACGACGTTGGAGGCGTGCGCGCTGGCCTCGGCGTAGGCGGAGCGCCCGAGCGCCTGATGTGCCGCCTTCCGGGCGTACCCGATGGCCTCCTGCATCTGCTCCGCCGCCGCGTGGTGGTGCGCGAGCAGATCCGGCCGCATCCGGACCACCTCCGGAAACCGCTCCTCCAGCGTCGCAGCGATCCGCGCGTGGCTCCTCCGCCGCGCGCCCGTGGAGAGCGACTCGTAGGCCGCGTCCCGCACCAGCGCGTGCTTGAACACCCCCACCGCATCCTTCTGCCGCCGCTTGCGCAGCACGAGCCCGGCGCTCATCAGGCGCTCCAGATCTTCGGCCACCGCCTCCGGGCCGAGCGGGCTCGCGGCGGAGAGCACCTTGAGGCTGAACTCCCGACCCAGCGCCGCCGCGAGCTGGGCCGTCTGCTTGGCGCGCAGGAGCCGATCCAGGCGCGCCGTGAGCAGCGCCCGCAGCGTCCCCGGGATCGCCGCGCCCGAGAGCGGCCGGGTGAGGTCGTAGCGGTCCTCCTGCTCCACCAGGAGCCGCGAGTCGACCATCATCCGGAGCAGCTCCTCCGCGAAGAGCGGCACCCCGTCGGCGCGGTCCGCCACCTGCTCGATCACGGCGGGAGGCAGCGCCTTGTTGCCCAGGAGCCCGGTGAGCATCTCCTCCATCTGCGGGCGCTCCAGGCGGCTCAGAGGGAGCAGCAGCACATCGGCCGTCGAGAACGACGGAGAGAACTCCGGGCGAGCCGTCATGATGATGCACATGGGGACCGCGGGCGCCTCGCGAACGAGCTGGGCGAGGAACTCCATCGTGGTGGGGTCGGCCCAGTGCAAATCTTCGACCAGCAGGAGGACGGGCTGCTCGTCAGCCATCGCGAGGAGCAGCGACGCGATGGCCTGGAGCGTCAGCGCCTTCTGCCGCTGCGCCGAGACGTCGAGCGGGGCGTACGGTCCGCCGAAGGGCAGGGAGAAGAGCGGCAGGAAGAGCGGCATGGCCTCGGCCGGCGTGAGGCCGTGGCGGGCGAGCTCCCCCTCGAGCCGCGCGGTCTTGCTGCCCGCGTCGAGAGCCTGATCGAGCCCGAAGGCGCGCTCGAGGAGATCGATCACCGGACGAAGGGGGCTGTTTTGCGTGTCGGGCGAGCACCGCGCCTCGAGGAACGTGTGGGCCTCGTGCGCCAGCCGATGGCGCAGCTCGCGCGCCAGGCAGCTCTTGCCGATGCCGGGCTCGCCTGTGACGAGGCTCGACTGACCCGCCCCCTCGCACGCGCGGCGCCACCGCTCCACGAGGAGCCCGAGCTCCTGATCTCGGCCGTAGAGCGGCGTCTTCGAGCCCTCGGGGGTCGGCCACCTCGCCGCGTCGCCGTGCTCCTTCCGGAGGCGGAAGGTCTGCACCGGCGCCGCCATCCCCTCGATGGAGCGGGCCCCTTCGCTCTCGAGGTCGAAGGAGACGCGCAGCAGCCCTTGCGACGCGGCGCTGACCGTCACGGATCCCGGCGCCGCCAGCGCGGCGAGCTGCGCGGCGAGCCGCGGGGTGCTGCCGGTGACGAGGCACGCGCCGTCGAGGTCCCCCAGGCTGCCGTCGACGACCGGGCCCGTGTGCAGGCCGACGCTCACCTCGATCCCGACGCCTTGCGCGGCGCTCCGCTGGTCCCCGGCCTGAACGGCGCCGGCCATGGCCAGCGCCGCGCGGGCAGCGCGCTTCGCGTCGTCCTCCGCCGCGCTGGGGTAGCCGAAGTAGAGCAGCAGGTCGGCGCCGAACGCCGCGGCCACGTACCCCCCGTGGCGTCGCCCGACGTCCGCGCAGAGGGCGAGCGCCGAGCGCAACAGATCGTCCGCCGCCTCGACGTCGAGGGTCTGCGCGGCGGCCGCTCGCGCGCTCAGGTGACAGCAGAGCGCCGTCAGCTCCCGGCGCTCGCCGTCGGGCGCGGGCGGAGCGGGCCCCCTCCGTCGGTCGCGCGACGCGGCGACCGTCGCGATCGAGACCGACGACCGCGTGTCCCCGCCGGACGGGGTGCCGTCGGCGCCGAACAACGCCTCGCGCGACAGCCCGCGCAGGTTGCAGGCCTCGAGCGCCTCGAAGAGCTCCCCGGCGGTGGCGTCGCGCGCGCCTTCGTTCTTGCGGAGGGCGCGGGCGAGCAGCGCGCCCAGGGGGTGGCGCTCGATCGCGGCGGGGATCGGGACGGGATCGGGGCCGAGCAGCCGATAGAAGATCTCGGCCTCCGTGCCGCCGTAGACCGGCTTGCCCGTCAGGCACTCGAGGAACACGAGCCCCCACGAGAACAGATCCGCCCGCGGCGAGGGCTCGGCGCCGCGCCACTGCTCCGGCGCGCCGTAGCCGGGCGTGCCCAGCGCGTCGTGGCTGCCGGTCAGGCGCGCGGATCGCTCCTCGTCGAGCGTGGCGCCGATCCCGAAGTCGAGCACCAGCGCGTTGCGGCGGGCGCCCGTGGGGATGACCATGATGTTGCTGGGCTTGAGGTCGCGGTGGACCACGCCCGCTGCGTGGGCGCAGGCGAGCGCGTCGAGCACCTGGAGCATCAGGTGCCGCGCCTCGGGCGGCGCGAGCGCGCCCTCTCTCTCGAGCAGCGCGGCGAGGTTGTCGCCGGGCGCGAAGGCGAACACGGTGTAGAGGCTCCCATCCTCCATCTGCCCCGAGTCGACGAGCTGGACGATGTTGGGGTGGTGAAGCTGGGCGCAGAGCCGCGTCTCGCGCAGGAAGCGCGCGACGCGCCTGTCGGCCTGCGCGGCGCCTCCCTGCTCGGCGAGGCGCAGGATCTTCAAGGCAACCGGCTGCCCGGTGGTGAGCTGGCGGGCCTTGTGCACCACGCCGAAGCCGCCCTCGCCGAGCCTGGCCAGGATCTCGTAACGGCCCTCGAACGTTGCCCCCGGGATGAGTGCTGCCCCGTTTTCGACGTAGCGCTGCATGCTTGACCCTGTGGTCGCTGGAGGCGCTCGGAGGCGCCCGGAGAGCGCCGGCACCTCTCCGTCAGGAGTCCTTGTCGGCCTCGAGCACCGCCAGGAGATCCGGATCGACCTCACCTCCGAGCAGATCCAGGACCTCGCGCACCCGCGAGAGCTCGCGCCGCAGCGCCCGATGGTGGTTGCGGTTCTTGAGCATCGGCTCCTGGCCGAGCAGCGTGAAGGCCTCGTCACGGTTGCCCGTCCGGTGCACCGCGGCGCCCAGGACCATGCCCCGGAACACGTCGCTCAGCTCGAGCGAGAGCGGGGCGTTGCCGCCCCGGCGCCGCTCGGCCTCGTTCACGAAGCTGAGCGCCGCCCGCCAGAGCAGCTTCACCAGCGCGCTCGGCTCGGCGTCGCCGTCGAAGGTGAGCGCGCGCTCGACGTGGCGCCGCTGGATCACGAGATCGCCGCCCAGGCCGCTCTGCCCCGCGAGCTGGAGCGCGTAAACGCGCCGGACGATGTTGTCGAGCTGCCGCAGGTTGCCCGGCCAGGGCGCGGACACGAGGAGCTTCATGGCCTCGGGCTCGAAGCGCGCCGTGCCCTTGCCGTCGGCCTCCCGGTGGCGCCGGTTCAGCATGTAGTCGGCCCAGCGCGGCAGCTCGTCGAGCCGCTCGGCGAGCGGGAGCAGCCGCACCGGCAGGACGTTGATGCGGTAGTACAGGTCCTCGCGGAAGCGGCCGGCGCGCACGGCGGCGCGCAGATCGGCGTTGGTGCCGACGAGGAGGCGCGCGTCGGCGCGGCGCTCTCCCGCGCCGTCGTCGCCCAGCATCCGGTAAGAGCGCTCCTCGATGAAGCGGAGCAGGCCCGCCTGGGCCTTGAGCGAGAGCTTGTCGATCTCGTCGAGGAAGAGCGTGCCCTTCGCGGCGCGGGCGACCGCGCCCGGGTTGTCCTTGACCGCTCCGGTGAAGGCGCCCCGCTTCCAGCCGAACAGCTCGGCCATCTGCAGGTCCTCGGGCACGCCGAGGAGGTCCAGCGACTCGAAGGGCTGGCCCCGGCGCTGCGAGTGCTCGTGGCACCAGCGCGCGAGCCTGGATTTCCCGGCGCCGGTCGGGCCGGTGATCAGGATGGTGTCGTCCCGCGGGGCGAAGGCGCGGAGCAGCTCGACGAGGTGCGCGGTGCTCTGACCGACGACCGGCAGGAACTCGTCCGGGCCCACCGGATCGTCCGGGCGAAGCGGCAGCGCGCGGGCGGCGATGAAGGCCCCGGCGATGCTGGCGAGGATCTCCAGCTCCTCGTGGCACACGTCCCAGGGGAGCTCCCGTCCGGCCGCCCCCCTGCAGCTCGCCTCGAGGGTGATCATGCCGTCGACGCTGCCGCCGGGCGCGCGCAGCGGGACGACATGGACGTGGGTCGTGTCGCGGCCGAGCATCCGCTCGCGCGTCGCGTCGCCGGGCATGCCGGCCGTTTCCGACGGGTCACGGAGCTCGATCTCCCCGTCCGGCATCCAGGAGCGGAGCGAGGCGCGCTGGACGTCGATCGAGACCGAGCAGCGGTGCTTCTCGATCCAGCTCCAGACGCTGCCGGAGGTGAGGTAACCGGTGCCCTCGATACGCGCGCCGCTCAGGCGATCGACGCCGAAGAGGCGCTGGTAGCTGCCCTCGGGACGGAGGTGGACGACGCCGCGCAGGAGCCGAGCGCGGCTTGCGAACGGGCTGTCGGCGAGCGCCTCTTCGGCGCAGGCGAACATGGTCTGGAGGACCGCCGTGGCGGCTTCGTCGAAGTACGTGGCCGACACGAGGCGGGGAAGGAGTGAAACGAGGCTCTCGTCACGGGACACGGCGAGGCTCAGAAGAGCAGGAGAACGGGGGCGGGTCCAGAGCGAACGGTGGCCGCTGCGTCCGCGGCGGACGCAGCGCGTCCGGGAGGGACGCGAGCCCTCTCCGTGCGCGCCCTGTCGCTCCTTGCTGGCGCGCGCTCGTCTCCTCACCAGGGGATCGGGCCCGCGTCGTCCGAGAAGGTGCCAGTCGGTCCGTCGGGACCGAGCAGCGCGAGCCGCACCGGCTCGCGCGCGCCTTCGGCGACGGTGCGCGTCCCGCTGTGGTTGTTGAGATCGGTCGCGACGTAGCCGGGGCACACCGCGTTGACCTTGATCGCGGTGCCGGCGAGCTCCTGCGCGAACGCGATCGTCACGGCGTTGAGCGCGCTCTTCGACGGGCTGTACGCGACGCCGCCGACGCTGCGGTTCGGATTGGCGGGATCGCTGATCCAGGTCATCGAGCCGAGGCGGCTCGACACGTTGACGATCCGCCCGGCCGGCGCCTCGCGGAGGAGCGACAGCATCGCCTGGGTCACGGCGATCACTCCGAACACGTTGGTCTCGAACACGGCGCGGACGTCGGCGAGCGAGGCCACGCTCGGCCTCCCGCTCCGGGCGATCTCGTCGACCGTGACCCCGCTCTGCGCTGCGCCCTTGGCGATGCCAGCGTTGTTGACGAGGACGTCGAGCCGGCCGAGCTCGCGACGGATCCGCGCTGCGGCGGCGGCGATCGAGTCGGCGTTCGTGACGTCGAGCGCGATCGCGCGAGCATCGCCGGTGATCTGCTTCGCCGCGGCCTCGCCGCGCGCGAGGTCGCGCGCGGCGACGAGCACGGTGTGGCCGCGCGCCGCGAGCTCCTTCGCGATCGCGTGGCCGATACCTTTGTTGGCCCCGGTGACCAGGGCGACGGGTTTGTCTTGCATGTCCCCGGGATAGTGACCTCCGCGGGCGCTGCCTTGGGCATTCTTGGCCGGTCGAGAGGCGGCCAAGAATGCCCAAGCCGAGACTAGAGCGGGGCTGTATAAGCTTGGGCCCATGGTGAGACTGTGCGCGGAAGCGGGGGAGGACCAGCTTTGGCCTGCGGTCAGCTGCCCTTGCAGACGTCGGCGCAGGTGCCCGTCGCATCACCACACGCGAAGGACGCGCAGTCCGAATCGGAGGAGCAGGGCGCGCCGGCGGCGCCGAGCGGCGCGCACGTGGCGCCATCACACGTCGTACCGGCCGCGCAGTCTCCGTCCGACGCGCAGGGGCCGCCAGCCTGCTGGCGCGCCTGGCACGTACCTTCCTGGCCGCAGCGAAGCTCCTCTTGGCAGTCGAGGCTTCCCTCGCACGACCCGCCCACGGCGAGCCGTGGCGCGCACGTCCCCGCGTTGGACGGCGAGGGCTGGTCACACCGGAGCGCCTCGTCGCAGTCGAACGCCGACGAACATCGCTCTCCGGCCGCCGCCCTCGCTGTGCACGCCGACGTCCTCTGCCCGCTCGCGTCGCCGGTGTACAGGCAGCGGTCCCGGACGCAGTCCCAGTCCGTGCCGCACGTCTCGCCCTCGGGCACGGAGCCGTCAAACGCATCGAGGCAGGACGGCGTGAACCCGTCGTTCACCCCGAGAAGCACGCCCAGGATCTGAAGTTCGGCACAGGGGGCCGCGTCCACCTCGGCGAGGCACGCCTCCGCCTTTTCCGGGACGAAGGTGCCCTTCACCTCGCCTCCGCCGCTGACGGCAACGAGGATCGCTTCGAGCTCCGAGGCGCACGTGTCGGCGGAGCTCGCGTCCAGGTCATGCGCGGCCCGGGTCGCCGCGTCGCAGCACGCGAACGTGCGCTCGCAGAGGGCCTTCGCATAGCTCGAGAGGAAATCGCTGCCTGTCCGATCCGGGCCTCCGCTGCTCGCCCGCGTCTCGTCGTCCCCGCATCCGGGCACGGCGGACATCGCGACGGCGACGGCCGATAGAAGCGTCGCTAACAAGACAGGTCGATGCGTGCGCATGAAGAACCTCCTCGGTCCGATCGTAGTTGGATCGCCGGAGCCAAGCCAGCGTGAGCGCCATGACAGGCTTCGGATCCTCCTCGCCGGAGCGGGGCAGACCAGACGTCGAGATGATGTGCAAGAGCCTCAGGGAGGCGGAGGTCACGGGAGGTTGTGCCGACCGCTACCAACCGACCGACGAGGTGCTCCAGATCCTGGAGAACGTCTGAAGAGATTGTGTCGGAGCCTTCCGCACCGAGAGCGGTGAAAGGTCCCAAAAGCCCACTCGTCGCACACCGGCGCGCCACATAACGAACCACGACACACAAGAGCGGGTCGGCTCCGGAGCGCTGAGCGCCCCGGGCCAGCGCCTGGCAGGGCGCGCTGCGCGGAGCTCCGCGCGCCCACCTCGGCCGCCGTCGCGCGGCGATCGACGCGCGGGCAGGGCGCTTCACGGCGGCGCGGCGATACCCTAGCCTGGCCGTGCATCTCCGCCGCGCTACGGGCGCCACAAGGAAAGAAGGACCATGGCTGTCACCTCTGGCTTCGACCTCACGAGCGAGCGCTTCTTCGCCGATCCATTCCCGACGCTCGATCGGCTCCGCACCGAGGCGCCGGTCTACTTCTTAGAGCCATTGCAGTGCTTCCTCATCACCGCGCCTGCCGATATCGAGGGGCTCGTGAGGGACTCGAGCTTCACCGCGCGGCGGGCGACGGCGCTCCTCGGCGGCCTCGGCATGCTCGGTGAGGACGAGCTCTCGAGAAAGACGTTCGACTCCTTGTCGCGGCTCGCCTTCTTTCAGGACCCGCCGCGCCACACGCAGCTTCGACAGCTCATCATGAAAGGGTTCTCGCCGTCGGCCGTCGAGTGGATGCGCCCGCGGGTCGTGGGGCTCGTGCAGCGCGCCATCGAGGAGGCGCGGCGCGACGGCGAGATGGATGTCGTCTCGGCGTTCTCCGAGGCGGTCGCGCTCAACACGCTCGCCGAGATGTTCGTGATACCGGAGGCCGATCGGCCGCAGTTCATGAGATGGTCGACGGACCTCCTGAAGCTCGCTGGCGGCGGGGTCAGCTCGGAGGAGCAGAAGCGGGCGGTGAAGCAGAGCTGCTGCGACATGGTCGACTACATGATGCGGCTCGTCGAGGAGCGCCGGAAGGCGCCGGGCGAGGACGTCGCGAGCAGGTTCATCGCGGCAGAAGACGGAGACACCGAACTCGCGGGCGAGGCGGCCATGCAATGCTTCCAGATGGTCGCCGCGGGGTTCGTGACCTCCGTGAACCAGATCGCGAACACCGTGCTCGCGCTCCTCAACCACCCCGCCGAGCTCGCGAAGCTCCGGGAGGCGCCAGGCCTCGTCCGCGGCGCGGTCGAGGAGAGCCTGCGCTTCGAGCCGTCCGTGCTCTCCCTCAGCCGCATGTGCGCCAGCGACACGGAGATCCGGGGCGCCAGGGTCTCCGAGGGGCAGTTCGTCTTCGCGATGATCGCCGCCGCGAACCGCGATCCCGGGCTGTTCTCCGAGCCGGACCGCTTCGATATCACCCGGCAGCAGAGCCGGCACCTGACCTTCGGGAGCGGCGCTCATTACTGCCCGGGGGCCCCGCTCATCCGGATGGAAGTGGAGGAGTCGCTGCGCGCCCTGCTCGCGCTGCCGCGCTGGGAGCTCGCCGAACAGACGTTGAGCTACGCCGGCTCGAACCTGCAGGACCGCGGGCCGAGCTCGCTGCGCGTTCGCTTCCCCGCAGCCTGAAGCGGGAGAGCTCGGCCCATCTCTATCGATGACGGGGCGGCGGCCGCGCAGGAGAGGTGATCGTGAACGTCGCCTCGCGGGCGATGTACGGCACGTACCGGAAGTCTCGAATCGACGTCACCCGTCCGTCCGCCACCGACAGCTCGATGAAATAAGCTGGTCGCTCGTCACCCGCGACCCGAAACACGGCGAGCACCTCGCGCCCCTCGATCCAGGCCGGGACCTCCCCGGAGACCGTGCGGACCCCGAGCCGCTGCTCGACCGCGCCGAGGTGCTCCGGGTCGCGCGCGACCACGGTGACCTCCGCCTTCTGGGCGACCAACGCTTCGACGATGCCAAGGCCGAGGCCGCGGCTTCCACCCGTGACGAGAACACGCTGACGGAACGGGCGGCCCTCAGCCGAGCCGATCCCGCTCCCACCGCATCTGAGCCGCGATCGCGTCTTCCGCGGCACGCACGCCCTCGACGAAGAGCTTCGCATCAGCCGGGTCGTCCAGGTCGAGGCCGAGCTGGAGCAGCAGGGCGCGGTCGTGCGGCGGCACGGAGCGGAGGATGTCGGCGGCAGCGCGGGGGTAACGAGCGGGACGCACGCTGCGAGTGTACCAGAGGAGCGGTCGGACGGTGCGGCCGCGCGGCTGGCTCTCGTCAGAGCCGACGAGGGCATGTCACCCCGAGCGTGGCATGCCGCGGCTTGAGCACACGGCCGGACCGCAAGCGGAGCGGCTCGGGGACCGCGGCACGGCACGGGTTCATTTTGGTCGGATGATGTGGCATAATGTGCTACACGCCGCGGGCGTCGGCATACAAGATCACCGACACACGAGATCGATCATGCCTTCCTCCCTCGGTCTAACAATTCTCATTCAAAATACGGCTCAACGGCGTTTCCTCCGGTTGACGTCGAGCGCCAGGCGTAAGTACCGTCACTTGTATGCGTTGCGGTGCGCACCTGCTGTTCATTTTGTTAACGCTTGGCGCTTCAACGGCCTTGTCCAGCGCGGCCGATGCTCAGCAGCGGTCTCCGGCCTCGGCGAGCAGCGACGGGTCGACGCCAAAGGACCTTGTTCGCCGTGCTCGGAAAGCGCGCGACCGCGGAAACTGGACCGAGGCCCGCGACGCCTACAAGGCGGCCCTTGATGCCGCACGAGCGCCACCCGGCGTGAAGCTGGACCGCGCGGAGCTCGGCCGCGGTGCGCTCGATCCCGCGGAGCTCGCCGGCGAGCTCGGCCTCTGTGAGCTCGAGCTGCGTGAGTACCGTGACGCGGCGGAGCACCTGACCTGGAGCCTCGCGCAGGACCGGGCGCTGCCGCGCGAGCTTCGAGGACGGTTCCAGATAGGACAGGCGAAGGCGGTGTTTTACGTTGTCGAGCTCCTGCTGTCTGTCGATCCGCCGGACGCCGAGGTGCTCATCGACGGCAAGCCCATCGGTCGGACCGCGCGGGCTTACAAGCTGTTCCTCGAGCCCGGACGACACATGGTACGGGCCCGGGCGCCGGGCCGCGAGGACGCCTTTCACGTGTTTCATGCCGAGCGAGGCGACAAGCAGGAAATCATGATGCAGTTGCCGCGCGCCGCGGTGGTCAGCGCCATGGAGCCTCCCGCGACGTCGAAGCCCGCGAGCGCTCAGCCCGCTGCGCGCGCGAAGGATCCCGGACCGTGGGCTTCATGGCCCGGGACGCTGCGCATCGCGGGGATCGCCGTCGCGACGGCCGGCGTCTCAGTGGGCGCCATCCTCATGATTCGGGCGGGCAAGCTGGACGACGAGCTGGCCGCCCGGCGTGACCGGCTGCTCGGCCAGTCGCCTTCGAGTTCGTCGATGTGCTGGCAAGCGCCTCGGAACGCGCCGTGTGCCGAGCTGGCGCGCCTGCAAGACGCGCGCAACCTGTCCGGCCGCGCGGGTCTGGCCACGATCATCACGGGCGGTGTGGTCGGCGCGGTGACCGCCGCGTCCTTCGTCACCGACCTCTCCTTCCTGGGATCCTCGCCGGCCCGGGGTCGGATCCATGTCTCGCCCGTGGCGACCGGGGAGGAGATCGGTGCGCGACTCGAGGGGCTATGGTGAGTACACGCGGAGCGGAGGGGATCGGCTTGCTGTCAGGCCGGGGCGCTGTGACGTCGGTCGTCGCCGTCGCAGCCTGCCTCCATGGAGCTGGCGCGCTGACAGCGTGCACCTCCTATTCCGATGATTGCTGGGAGAAGCTGGCGTGTCCTCCCGATCCGGAGCCTCCGCCCGACCCGTGCGAGGGAGACCCCGCTACGGTTCCGGCGCTCGACCAGTGCGGGGTGTTCGTCAGCGAGCACGGCGACGACAGGAACCCCGGCACGAAGGGCGCGCCGGTGAAGACGCTTCAGCATGCGGTCGGGCTCGCCGCGCACGGACGAGGCCAGCGCGAGTCGCCAACCCGGCGCGTGTACGCTTGCGGCGGCACGTTCAAGGAGACGGTCACCCTGCCCTCGGGGGTCGACCTCTGGGGCGGGCGTCTGTGCGACGTCGGCGATCTGTCGTATGAGTGGTCGGTCGTTGGGCCGAACCAGCTCACCACCATCGCCCCGCCGACGGGGATCCCGCTGCGCGTCATCTCGGGAGAGGAGGCCGCGACGTCGACGATCATCGGCGTCCGCCTCATGGCGGCGGACGCCTCGGCGATGGATCACAAGTCGTCGATCGCGATGATCCTGAGTCAGGGGGCCAAGGCGAACGTCGTGTCGAGCGAGGTCGTCGCGGGGAACGGCAAGGACGGGGAGGCGGGAGAAGACGCGCCTCGCGAGCGGGCGACGGACGGCGTTGTGGGCAACGACGGCGCGAACGCTTGTACAGCGGACTCCGCGGTGGGCGCTCTTCCGGTCGTTACCGTTTGCGACGATGGCAGCGAGTCGACGGGTGGCTACGGCGGCGACGGCGGGCTTGACGTCGGCGGCGATGGCACGCCAGGACAGCCGGAGCCCGCGGAAAATCCGCGAGGCTTCGGGGTTGCGGGGACGGGCGCGAGCAGCGCGCCTTGCTCGGATGGAGGGAACGGGACGGACGGGGCTAGCGGTGGCCGCGCTGACGGCGCGTTGGGTTTTGGCTACCTCACGTTCGATGGATGGATTGGTGTCCGCGGTGAGGACGGGAAAAAGGGTGGTGTCGGGCAAGGAGGCGGCGGCGGAGGCGGCAGCAAGTCACGTGGGCGCATGTATGCGTGTCCGACAAGTCGCCCTCAACGTGGTGCGGCTGGCGGCTCGGGGGGAAGCGGGGGCTGCGGCGGCAAGGGAGGCGGGGGCGGCGGTTATGGCGGCGCGAGCATCGCCATCGTTGCACTGGAGGACTCCGAGCTATCACTCGAGGCCACGAAGATTATCGCGGGCAACGGCGGCGATGGCGGGGTCGGCGGAACCGGTCAACTAGGCGGGGTCGGTCAATGGGGCGGCCAAGGCGGTTTGGGTTTTGGTCTGACTGGTATGTGGGACGCGTGCGACAGCGGTAGGGGGGGCAACGGCGGCCTAGGCGGTGATGCCGGCGGCGGGCTCGGGGGCGCTGCCGTCGGCATCGCGTACGTGGTCCCCAACATGGCCTTCCGGCCCGGCACGACCATCGAGGTTGGGAAAGCTGGAGAAGGCGGCTATGCAGGCAACGCCGGCATAGGCGACGAGGTGGGCAGAGGCGCGCGCGGCCCGTGGGGTCAATTCTTTCGTTTCGGTGCGGCCAACGAACCGCCCCGTTGAGGCGCTCACCGTGGCGCTGCCGTCAAGGAATGCCGATGATGTCAAATTCCATGGATGTCCTGCTGCTTGTCCTTCCTCTCGCCGCGGTCGGTTGTGGGACCGCCCCAGCCCCGGTCGATCCAGGTGAACCGGAGTGCGCGCTCACATCGTCGTGCCAAGGCGAACCACCGCCGGAGGCCATCTGCCTTGAGCACCTCGCCGCGGATCGGTTGGACGATGGCTGTGGCGTGTTTGTCAGTAGCGCGTTCTTCGGTGGCGACGATGCAAATCCAGGCACGAAGGACAAGCCGGTTGGCTCTCTCCGCCGCGCGATCGAGCTTGCACGCACGGGTCGGGGGAGGGTGTTCGCGTGCAGCGACGTCTTTGAAGAGCCTGTCGTCCTGCCCTCCGGCGTGGACCTCTATGGTGGCTTCGATTGCCTGATCTGGGAGCGCACGGCCGATACCATCACAACCGGCATCTATTTCCGTCCGGAGCCGGTCAAATTGCTGGTCGTCGAGCCAGCGGGCGCCGGCGACACCGGGGCGGCGGATGGAGTCACGACGATCGACCACGTGACCCTCCTGGCCGGGATCCATATCGGGATATTCATTCGGTCAGGCACGGCGGTGGAGTTCATCCGGAGCGAGATCGAAGCATCCTACGGATTGGGGGGCCGCCATGGCGAGAAGTGGCCCGGGATGAATCGTGCACCTGACGGGGCACACGGCATGTACGGCGCTGATGCGTGCTCGGCAGCCACCGTCGCCGGCGGGCCTGCGGTGGTGAACCCCTGCGAGGGCGGGATCCAGAGCGTCGGTGGCAAGGGAGGCGACGGGCTCCCCGACGGTGCAGGAGATGGGGAGGACGGCGACCCCGTACCCACGTCAAACCCCGACCACCATGGACAAGGAGGGCTCGGCAACCGGGCAGACGGTGGCTGCGACGGCGGCTTCACCGGGATCTCCGGCATGTGGGGCGACGCCGGCACGCCGGGCGCGGGCATCGGGCGGATCACCGAGACAGGGTGGGAAGGCGACAAGGCAGCCGATGGCAGCCGCGGCATGCCGGGCCAAGGCGGGGGCGGGGGCGGGGGGCGTCGCGGCGGGCTCGCCGTGTGCGGTGTGACCTCCAAGGGAGGCGCCGGCGGCGGCTCGGGCGGCGCAGGCGGCTGCGGTGGCCGAGGCGGCCGAGGGGGCGAGAACGGCGAGCCGAGCATCGGCATCGTCGCGCTTCACGCCAAGCTGACGGTGCGCGACAGCGTGATCGCGACGCACGCCGCCGGGGCGGGGGGTGACGGCGGGCCGCCCGAGGAAGGCGGCAAAGGCGGTCGAGGTGCACCGGGCGGCGCCGTGGGGGACGGCACCTGGTCCTGTGGCGGAGGCAGCGGCGGCCGGGGGGGCGACGGCGGCTACGGCGGCCCCGGCCGCGGCGGCGATTCGATCGGCATCGCCTACCTCGACGAGGACCAGCTCACGCTCGAGGGCGTCACCTACGAGCTCGGGCCGCCGGGCAAGGGCGGCACGAGCTGGAGCCACGAGGGCAGCGCGGTGACGGGGGAGGACGGGAGCGTGCTCGAGACGCTGCACTTCCTCGAGTAGGAAGCAGGTTGCCCGTAGGCCATATTCGTTCGGCGCCCTTTCGCCCCCATCCACATCGAGGAACCGAGATGCCCCACGCCGTCCTGCCGATCCACGCCGTCCTCTTCGACTTCGCCCGTACCCTCTTCCGGCTCACCGCTCCCGTGGAGATGATCCGCGACATCGCGACCCAGCACGGCTACCCGGAGATCGCGGCCGACGCCGAGGAGCTCGCGCGTGTCCTCGGCGACGCCCACCTGCACCCCGAGGTCATCCGGCTCTGGGAGCTCGGCGACCTCTCCGAGGCGGGCCACCTGGCGTACCGCACCGGCTGGATCGCGCGCGTCGCGGAGCTCGGCCCGATCCTCGATCCACTCGCGGCCGCCATGGCCGATCCCGCGCGCTGGCCGCCGTACGCGGACACCGCCGAGGTCCTCGCCGGCGTCGCCGAGCGCGGGATCCCCATCGCGGTCGTCAGCAACATCGGCTGGGACGTCCGCGCCGCGTTCGCGCGGCACGGCCTCGATCGCACCATCGACGTCTGGACGCTCTCGTACGAGGTCGGCGCGCTCAAGCCGAACCCCGAGATCTTCAAGCACGCCTTGCGGAAGCTGGGCGTCAACGGACGCCACGCGCTGATGGTGGGGGACACTCCGGGCGCCGACGGCGGCGCCACGGCGGTGGGGTGCCGCGTCCTGCTCCTGCCGGGCGCGGAGGATGTCGTGTCGTGGCTCGCGCCGTCGGAGGAGGTGCGGGGCCTCGGGGCGGTGCTGCACCTGCTCGACGCCGCCAACCGGCGCTGACGGCCGTCCGCAGCAGGCCCGGTGAAGGGCGGCGCAGGGGAGAAGGGGTTGCCCTGCTCTACGCGCCGTCCGGCAGGCGATGACGTTGCGGACGCCACGTTTCCGTGATCTCTTTTCCCCAGGGACCATGGCCGAGCCCGGACGATGCTAGTCCAGACTGGTAACGTCGGGGCGGCGGCGCACGAACCCCCTCGTCACGGAAACGCCCACCTCGGTAAGGCCGTGCTGATCACGACGGCCGTGCTCTGGCTGCTCGACTGGGTCAGCACCAGCAGGTTCGACGCCCGGGAAGCCCTGGGGATCGCGGCGTGGGTGTCGGCGGTCCTCGGCGCGCTCACGGTCGTGGCGCACAGGCTCGACACGCAGCGCACGCCGGTCTGGCGGCAGCTGCTCACCCTCGCGCTCACGGCCGGCATCACCAGCTCGCTGACCCACCTCGTCGTCCTCCTGCTCGTCACATCGCTGCCCGAGGCCTTCGCCGAAGGCCCGCGGCAGACGTTTGGGGCCACCGCCGTCGTCGGGTTCTTCGACGGCGATGCGCTGTTCGGCTTCTGGGCACTGCTCGTCGAGCTGCCGCGCCGGATCGGCGCCGAGCGAAGGCTGGAGCAGGAGCGACACGCGCTGCTCCAGGAGGCCGAGCTCGCGCGCATCCGCGCCGCGCTCGAGCCTCATTTCGTGCTGAACACCCTCAACACGATCGCAGGCCTCGTGACCGAGGACCCGCACGAAGCGCGCAACCTCATCGCGACGCTCGGGGACCTGCTGCGAGACGCCATGCAGGAGTCGCGACGCCACCGTCACACGGTGCGCGAGGAAGTGAGCTGGCTCCGGGGCTTCGCTCGGATCCTGGAGTCTCGGCACTTCGGGCGGCTCGCGTTCGAGTGGGACGTGGACCGCTCGGCGGAGGAATGTGTCCTTCCGGCATTGCTGCTGCAGCCATTGCTGGAGAACGCGGTCCATCACGGCGCTCTCCGCCGGCCGGGCCGCGGCCGTGTCGCCCTGCGAATCGCCCATGACGCGGACCGCTTGCGCTGCATCGTCGAGGATGACGGGCCAGGCTTCGACCCGGGCTCCGCCCGCCCCGGGGGGCGGGGGCTGGACCTGGTGCGGCGCCGCATCACCCTCGAATCCGCCGACGCTTCGCTGCGGGTCGACGCGAAGCCCGGCCGGACACACGTCGAGATCGTGTTACCAAAGAGGACCGCATGAAGCCCCTGTCCGCGCTGATCATCGATGACGAATGGCCGGCTCGCAACTTCCTGGTCGAGTTGCTGCGCGATAGCGGAAGCTTCGGGGACATCGCCGCGGTGACGAGCGTCGAGGATGCCCGAGAGGTGCTCGAGCGCCCTGAGCTCGGCATCGAGGTCGCGTTCGTCGACGTCCGCCTCGTCGATCGGCCGGGGGATCGCTCGGGGCTCGACTTCGCCCGGTCGCTCGCCGGCCTGGCGAGCCCCCCGGCGGTGGTGCTCGCCACCGCCTCGGCGCAGTATGCACTCGAGGGGTTCGAGCTGGGCGTCGTCGACTATCTCCTCAAGCCGTTCACGCTCGATCGCATCCATACGTGCGCGGCACGGCTGCTCGAGCGGCGCCGGCCGCCGGCCCATGGCGCCGCGCGGCGGCGCCTGGTCGCCCGGAAGGGGAGCAGCCTGGTCTTCCTGGACCTCGATGGCATGCTGGCATTTCAGACGGTGGATCGCCTCACCTACGTCCACCACGTCGAGGGTGTATTCTCGATGGACCTCTCCCTCAACGCGCTCGGGGCCGCCCTGGGCAGCCGCGTTCTACGTGTGCACCGCAACTGGCTCGTCGCCCCCGCGCACGCGCAGGGGCTGAGCCGGCTCGCGGGAGAGCTGATCATCGAGGTCGGCCCCACGCTGCGTGTCCCCGTGTCGCGCGATCGGGCGCGAGAGGTCCGGCAGCAGCTGCTGGAGAACACCGTGGGCATTCGTCAGCCAGGCTGAGCGTGTCCTACCTCGCCGAGAGGACGAACTGGGCCAGCTCGCCCCCGAACCGATCGATGTCGAACGTGTCGTACGTGTTCGTCCCGAGGATCACGCGGCTGTTCGCCTCCGGGCAGTCCGCCGCGTATCCCCCGAAGCCGAAGTCGCTGCCCCCGGCGTAGGCGTAAACCGTCTTGCCCTCGAAGGTCCCGCCCTCGAGGTACAGCGTCCGGTAGGCGTCGAGCGCGGCCGGGGCCAGCACGTCCCCGCCCCAGACGGCGACCAGCCAGCGCTCCAGATCGGAGACCGTCGTGACCAGCCCGCCGTTGCCGACCAGCGACCAGGTGTAGGGCCATGCGGCCGGGTCGTTGCCCCCGAAGGTCGAGTGGCCGTACCCGATGGCGGTGTCGACCTGCTCCCACACCGGGTCGCCGAAGAAGCCGCTGTGTTGCATGCCGGCCGGCGCCAGGAGCTCGTCGCGCACGTAATCGGTGAACCCTCGCCCCGAGACGGTCTCGACGATGTCGGCCAGCAACGTATAGCCCGCGTTCGAGTAGTCGACCTCGCTTCCCGGCTCGAACCGCAGCTCCTGCGCGAAGATCCGCTGGCGCGCTTCGAGGCGCGCCATGGGCTCGAAGTCTCCCTCGGTGTCGTGGTACTCCTCGAACCCGGCGCTGTGCTGGACGACTTGCAGGACGGTGATGTCGGCTTTGTCGGCCGGCACGTCGTCGAAGAGGGTCGCGAGCGAGTCCGCCACCCTGAGCTTGCCCTCGCCTTCGAGCTTGAAGATGGCCGCCGCCGTGAGGTCCTTCATGACGGAGCCGAAATCGTACGCGGTGTCGGCGACGTTGGGGACGCCGTTGTCCCGGTCCGCGCTTCCGTAGCCGCGCGCCAGCACCGGGACCCCGTCCACCGTGACCAGCACCGATCCGGAGAACCCGGCCATCGCCGCGGCTTCGAGGCGGCGCTCCAGCTCGTCCTGGAGGTCGTCCGGCGCGTCCTGTGTACCGGAGCTCGACCCGCATGCGGTGTTCAGAGCGACCAGCGCGCTGAGGGCAACGACCATCGACCAGGGATCTCGTCTTGTCCGGGATGTCATAGGGCACCCACGTTGCCAGACGAGGTGGCGAGATCGAGCGACAGATGACGAGGGAGGGGTTTTGCCCGACGAGCGGCGGGTTCTCCGGTACGAGGCGCGGGGCGGTGCGCGCGCTCAGAACCCGATCATGAAGATGTGAAAGCGGACCTCGGCGCCGAGGCGCAGGTCGGCGATCTCGGCGGCGAGCGGGTCGCCGCCGTGGCCCACACCCTGGCGCACGAGCAGCCGCGCCTCGGCGCCTGCGCCGGCCCAGTCGCTGTAGAAGTGCGCGCCCGCGCCGACGTGGGCCCCGAGCAGGGCATCGGGCGTCCTCGCGAGCTGCGTGACCGGCGCCCAGACATCGAGCCCCGCGCGCGCGAAGCCGTAAGACCCCGTGAGGCTCCCCTTGCCCGACACGAACGCGTAGGTCGCCGCAGGGTGAAAGCCGAGGGTCGTGAAGTCGAGAGCGCCGTGGGCCATGCGCAGGATCGAGGGATCGAGCGCGAGGCCCCACTGCTTGCGGAGCCGCACGCGCACGATCGGACACGCGCCGAGGTGCGCCGGGCTCCCCCGGCCGGTCCACACGCCGAGACATCCACCGATGATGCCGAGCTCGACGCGGAACGTGACCGGCAGCGGCGGGATCCACCGGGTCACCGGCGAGGGGGTCTGGAGGTAGGGATCGGGTTTTGCGCGCTCCTCGGCGAGGAAGCTCGCCTCGAGCTGCGCGCGCACCCTGACCTCGGCCTCGAGGCGGAGGCGCGCCTCCCATTGATAGTAGGCCTCCCACTCCAGGCGGGCTTGCGCCTCGAGGCGGGCGCGCGCCTCGGCCTCCGCGCGGGCCTGGGCCTCGAGGTCCACGGCCGGCGGCTGGACCCGCACCGGGGGCGGCTCGATCTTCACCGTGCCGCCGATGCACCAGGGCGGAACACAGGGGTTCGACTGGGCCGAGGCCGCGGGCGCACACGCGAGGACGAGGAGCGCGAGCGCGAACGCGACGAGGCAGCTGACGAGGCGGCGGGGGAGCGGGCTGCGCGGGCGCATCAGAACCCCGCGCTCGGGCCGAACAGGAACTCCAACCCGGCGTGCGGCCCCTTCAGGCCGGGCACGTCGCCGCCGAGGCCGCCCCGCATGAACCCGCGCGCTTCCGCGAACCACCCCACGAACCCGCCGCGCCCGATGCGGGCAACGCGGAACTGGGTTCCGAGGCCGACGTGGCCGCCGAGCATCACCGCCGGCGGACGGGCGTCATCCGCGAACGGGAGCGTCACCTCGAGCCCGGAGCGCAGGTAGACGTCGACGCGCTGTCGCCGTCCCCAGATGAAGACCACCGAGGGCTCGATCATCACGGCGGACACGCGCCGCTCGCCCTCCTCGATGTCGATCGAGGCGTACGCGGCGGCGATCTCGAACGCGAGCGGCTCGCCCGGGCGCAGACGTGCGCCGAGGCCGACGGCTTGCTGCGAGTACTTGAGCCCGGCGAGCGTCCCGAGCCACCGTCCGGCGGCGAACACCTCGAGCAGCGGCAGCCGGAGCCGGACCGGGTTCGGCTCGCGCTCTATGCCGCGCTCGATCCAGGCGCGGCGGCGCTCGTCCTGGACCTGCTGCGCCGCGGTCGCCCGCGCCTGCGGCTCGAGGCGCGGGCGCGCCTCGGCCTCGAGCCGGGCGCGCGTCGCGAGCTCGAGCTCCGGCGTGAGGGGGGGCGGTCGCGCGGGCGCAGCCGGCGCGGGCGGCGGACACATCCACGGAAAGCAGGGGACCTGCGCGAGGACGGCGCGCGGCGCGAGGAGGGCCGACACGAGCGCGAGCGCGGGGAGAAGACGGAGGGTTCTGGGCAAGCGAGGTCGACTCCGCAGGCGGGCACAGCGTCGCAGGGGGCTCGCGCGGGGCCATGTGCCCCGGCGGGAACACGCATGTTCACCGATCCCGTCCGCGGGTCCAAGGGAGCGATGGCGCGAGCAGCAAGGCGACGACCGCCGGCCTGGGGCCGCCGGCCTCGCACTGCCGGCTTGACGCGGCGCCGCGGCGCCGGCTTGACGCGGCGCTGCGACCCGCGCGGTCGCGCTCGGGGACGCGACGGCGGCCCGGGTCGTTCACGAAGCGCTCGGTCGGCTGCTGGAGCTGCAGGTAGTACCGGACGGGCGAACACGCTCGCGCCCGTAGGGCGAGGCTTACCGCCGCCGGGACGTGGCCCTCACGGATCCGTACCGCATGGACGAGGACCAGGCGCCGTCCCCCCACGGGCCCGTACAGGCCGCAACCTCCACAACCAACTCCGGCTGACCAGGCCCCGCGAGCGCATCATCCCTCTCTTTATCGATGAGGACGAGCAAGTGCCCTCCGGGCCCCCATCTCCCGGTGCTGACCTGGGCTAAGCTCTACCCCTCATGACCAAGCCGTCAGACCTCGACTGGAACGACCTTCGCTACGCCCTCGCCGCCGTCAGGGCCAAAACGTTGGCTGGCGCGGCGCGCTCGCTGGGCGTCGAGCACTCGACGGTAGGCCGCAGGCTCGTGGCGCTCGAGACGGCGCTGGGCGCCCCGCTGCTCACGCGCGGCCCCGAGGGGCTTTCGCTCACGGCGATAGGCCAGACGGTCGCGCCGCTGCTCGAGCAAATGGAGCAGGCGGCGCTCGCGGTGCAAGCGGCCGTGCGGTCGCAAACGGTCCGGGTCAAGCTGGCCACCCCCTCGGCCTTCGGCCGCTTGCTCGCCCCGCACATTGGCGCCTTCCAGGCCGCCCGCCCCGAAATCGTCTTGGAGATACTGAGCGGCAGCCGCCCGGCCGACCTCAGAAAGGGCGAGGCCGACGTCGCGCTGCGTTCGGGCACCGTCGACGGCGACGATCTCATCGCCAGGAAGCTCGGCGAGCTCGATTGGTCGCTGTATGCCTCGGAAGCCTACCTGGCGCGGCACCCGGCTTCGGCCGGTTCGTGCGACCTTCGGGGGCACGACCTCTTGGGCTTCGAGGCCGGCATCAGCAACGCCCCTCTGGCCCGGTGGCTCGAAGAGCACAGCGAAGGCGCCCGCGTGCTCATGCGATACCGCGAGGTGAGCGACCTCCTGGCCGCCTGCGTCGCGGGCATGGGTCTCACCATCTTGCCTTGCCTTCTCGCTTCGCTCGAGCCTTCGCTCCGGCGGCTCACCGGCGAGAGCCTCGGCAAGAGCCGGCTCTCGATCGTATACCGCAAAGAGGCGCTCCTCGCCGAGCCGGTGAGGGCGGTCGTCGAGCTCGTCACCGAGGCGTTTCGCGGGCACCTCGGGACCCCAGGGCGCCGCTGATGAGCGGCGCCCTGCCCCGGGGCCATCCGGGGTTAAAGGTCCCGCGAACGGTGCCAGAGGGTGCCGTCGGGGCCCACGACGAAGACGTCGAGCCTGCCCGGGGCCGAGCTCACGATGATGGGGTCGCCGCCGACGTCGACGGCGAGCGTCGCCCACTCGGTTTGCCCGGGCCACCAGCTGCCCGCGCTCCACTCTTTGTAAAGCAATCGACCGTCGGTGCTCCGGGCGACGACCTCGAGGCGGCCGACGTCCGACGAGACCACCGACGGGGGCCCCGCGAGGTCGCCGCCCAGGTCATACCACTCGGTCTGGCTGGGCGACCAGCCCGACGCTTCCCACGCCTTGTTGTACGCGCGGCCGTCGGCGCCGCGGCCGACGATGTCGAGGTGGCCGGCGCCCCACGAATCGACGACCGGGGTTTCGGCGAACTGCTTGCCGCCGAGGCCCTGCCAGCCGGTCTGGGAGGGCCACCAGCCGGCCGACGTGTTATAGACCTTGTTGTACGCCCGCTTGCTCGCGTCGAGCGCGATGACGTCGATATGACCGGCGCCCCACGAGGCGGCCGTCGGCGCGGAGCCCATCGTGCCAAGGTCGTTCCAGCCAGATGGAGAGGGCGACCACTGGCCCGTCGAGGTCGACCACGACTTGTGCAAGACCTTGCCCGACGCGCCGAGCGTGAATACGTCGAGCGAGTCCGGGTCGGGCGAGACGGCGACCGGCGGTGCCGAAGCGGGGCCCCCGAGAGAGTCCCACGTGGTCTGCGAGGGCCACCAGTCGGCGAGGATAGGGTCCCACACTTTGTGGTAAACCGAGCTGTCGTTGCCGAGCATGAAGGCGCTCAGGTGGTCGCCCCGCCTGACGAGCGCCGGCGCTTTGCTCGACGAGCCGCCGAGGCCCGCCAGGCCGAGCTGCGACGGCCACCACGAGGCGGGCGAGCCGGGGGTTTGCACCTTGTTGCCGAAGGTGGCGTCGGCGTTCCTGACGACGAGATCGAGCTGGCCCGACGGCTTGGTCGCGGCGGCCGGAAGCCCCCTTACCCCGGCGCCGACGGGCTCCCAGTCGCCCCAGCCCTTGCCGATGCCGAGCGCGGGCCTGTTGCCCCGAGCGCCGGCGAACCACGACGAGTCGACGTCGTAAGTCAGAACGCGCTTCACCTGCTCGACCTGCGAGTCGCTGAGCGACCAGCGGTCGCCGGTGTAGCCCGGATCGTAGTTATAGCTCATGACGTTGGCGCCGAGGTTCGGCGCCGACGGCGTGTGGCCGGGCAGCGTGAAGCCGAGGCCCTTCAAGCCGTCGTCGCCTGTATAAAGAATGTCGCAGGCCGAAGGGAAGCTGACGCAAAGGCACGTCTGGCTGTAACCGGGGTCGGCCTGGTTGCAGTCGGCGTACTCGAAGCCCGTGCGCGGCACGGCCAGGCGCAACGTGCGGTCGGGCTCGGCCGGGGGGCAGTTGTTGAGCGAGCCGTAGCAGGCGAAGCCGAGCGGGTTCTGCGCCCAGCCGCTGTTGCCTTGAATGGGCCGCAGCGACGATTCGGGGTAGCCCGCGGCCTGCGCTCGGCTCGAGAAGTAGACGTTGGTCGTGGTCGCCGGGGGCAGGTCGGCGGGTTTGTAGACGAGGTCCCAGAAGTCGGCGAGCTTGGCCGGGGCGCCGGTCGCGGGGTTCTTCAGGTTGGGGTTCGACAGATCGTAGCCGAGGCCCGCGCCGCGGAACGAGTGCGAGAGGCCCAGGTAGTGCCCCAGCTCGTGGGCGAAGGTGCGGTTGCCCGCGCCCATGTTGTAGCGTTGCATGATGATGCCGTTGCCCTCCCAGGGGTAGGCGCCCCGGGCTTGGCTGCTCGAGCGCACGGTGAAGACGACGATCTCGTTCTCGTTGCCGCAGAGCGAGGCGGCGCGAAAGAGGGCCATCTCTTCCGACTCGGTGCCGCTCAGCCCGGGGGCCGCGCAGCCGTGGTTGAAGGCGACGGGGGGCGCCGACGAGGGGGGCGAGGGCCAGGCGTAGCTGCCGCCGATATCGGTGAAGGTCGGGCTCGTGACGACGACCGATGCGGCCAGCGAGAAGCGAATGCCCGCCTTGACGAAGGCGGCGTTCGCGCCGGCAATCTGCTCGTTCAGGGCGGTCCGGCCGAGCGAGTCGTTGGTGCCGTCGACGAACTGAACGAACCGAACTGGAATCTCTCGATTGATGACGGTCGTCGAAGACGATAGCCCGGCCGACACCTCGGCCACGGGGGCGCCGTCGGGCGCGGGTTCGAGATCGGCGCCGGGGGTGCCGCAAGCTGTATACAGAAGAATGGGCGCCGGAAGGGCGCGTGCCAAGAAATACATGTGAGTCGGCCGAAGTGTCATTGGAGTTCCTTGGTGCGTGGGATGACGGCGCCCTGGACGGATTGGGGCGGCGTGCGCCCCCCGCGAAGGGGCGGGCGGCGCGGGGCCCGTCTTGCCGCCGTTGAAGGCTTTGGTACCCGCCGGAGGACGAACCGTCGATTCGCAATGTGCGCCCAGGCCCGTGCAAAAATGCACGCCAGGCCTGCTCCGGGGCGCTCAAGGACTTGCCCGGTCGAAGCCGGCGGACGAGGACGCCCTCGCGCGCGGCGAGGTGCTCTTCAACGACCCGATCCTGGAGTCTGACCTCGAAACACACGCGCGCGGCGCCGCCCGCTGGCGCGGCAGGCCACTGTTCTCGTCGCGTTCGGCCAACGCGGGGTGACCGGGACATGATCGCCTTGCCCGCCTCGGGCGGCCTGCGCCTCGTCGTGGTCGGCTCGCCCGCGTATATCGCGCGGCACCCCGAGCCGACGCACCCGCGCGATCTCGTGGACCACGAGTGCATCAACTGGCACCCGACCGAAGGCGCCGCCCCCATGCTCCAGCAGGGATCGCTCCGCGACGGTGCGGCGCCATTGACAGCCGCGTACGGTAAGCCACACTCCTGACAGTCCGGTTTCTCGGCGAGCCGCTGACCCGTTCTCGCCGACAGGGTAGCCGTACAGGACGGAATCCTCGTGCGGCTCGACGTCCGGTCCGTTCTGGATCGAGACGTGTCCCCTTTGCGCCGCAGCGGTCGCGGGCAGCGCCGCTCATCCGAAGGAAAAGAGAGATGAATCGCTTTGTCCGTCTTCAGGTCGGCGTGCGCAAGCTGCTGTTCCGGGATCTCCTGTCGGTTCGTTTCTACGCGCGCAGGATCCAGAAGCAACACCTCGCGCGAGCGCTGACCTCGCTGGTATACTCCAAGGCGCCTTACACGTTCCCGCGACCCCGATTGCCCTACGTGGTGGCGGTCGAGCCGACGACGTACTGCAACCTGCAGTGCATCATGTGCCCGTCGCCGGGGTTCAAATCGCCGCGCGGCTACATGTCGATGGACGTCTTCGACAAGGTCCTGCGGGAGGCCGTCGCCGGCGGGATGCACCGGATCCGCTTCATCGGGCTCGGGGAGCCCTTGATGCACCCGCAGCTCCCCGAGATGATCCGCAAGGCGAAGCGAGGGGGGCTCTACACGGAGGTGTCCACCAACGCCACGCTCCTGACACGGGAGCTTGGCGCGGCCCTGCTCGACGCTGGCCTGGACGAGATCGGGTTCTCGCTCGACTCCGCTGACGAAGCGGAGTACGAGCGCATCCGCAAGGGCGCAAAATTCCGGGAGGTGATCGCCAACGTCGACGGATTCCTGGAGCTGTGCGCCGCGGACCGGCGCCGGGCGCCCATCACCGTGGCGCGCATGGTGGTCATGGATCGATCGAAGATCGACGAGTTCTCCCGTCGCTGGTCCGGAAAGGTCGACTCGCTGCAGTTCAACCCGGTCAGGCTCTACGCGGACACCGGCGTCGCCAGGAAGGTGAAGCGAACCCTCGCGGCGGCGCCCCAGCCGATGCAGCTCAAGCGAAAGGTGCGCTGCCGGCTCATCCTGCAGCAGCTCCAGGTGGCCTGGGACGGGAGCGTTGGGTTATGCAGTCAGTCGAGCGTCCTGGTTGGAGACGTGAAGACGGCATCGCTCCAGGATATCTGGAATGGAGTTGTCCTGCAGAAGGTCCGGAGCCTTCATGAGGCGTATGAAGGCCACAGGCTGGACGTGTGCAAGGTCTGCCCGGTGATGGAGCCCGTGATTGCGCGCGACAACACCCCTCTGGGCGAGGGGCAAGTGACGACGCGAGCGTACTTCCGGGACGACCAGATCGACCTTGCGGCGCCGCGCGCAGGAGGTCTCCTGCAGCTCCGCCGCCGGCCTCAGCCGAGCACGCCGGCCGATTCGCGCGGCCTGTGACCTGACCCGGGGCGATCGTCGCGGCTGGGCGGGTCGGCGCGAGACCGAGCTGCCCGATCACGGATCGCGGCGGGCGTTGAGCCACCGCAGCTTGTCGGGATTGGCCATGGCCCGGATGGCGCGCACCACGCCGCCGTCGATCTCGAGCGTGATGACGACGCGGATCGCTGCCTCCGTGCGGTCGCGCAAGAGCAGCGCCGGCTCACCGTTGATGTCGCCGATCGCGGCGTTGAAGGGGCCGGCCGGGAGCCGCGGGGTCGAGGCGACGAAGCCCGCCACCGCCTCGCGGCCGCGAAGCGGCCCCAGCACGGCGCCGGGAAACCGCCCGCCGCTGTCGGCGTCGAGCACGACGTCCTCGGCGAGCAGGTCGATCAGCCCGCGCAGGTCGCCCGAGCCCACGCTGCGGGCGAAGCGCGCGACCAGCTCGCGGTGGGCCTCGGGGGTGGGCGGGAACCGCGGCCGCTGCCGTTCGAGGTGCTCGCGGGCGCGAGACCCGAGCTGGCGGCACGCGGCGGGCGTGCGCTCGACTATCCGCCCGATCTCGGCGTAGTCGTAGTCGAACAGCTCGTGCAGGACGAAGACCGCGTGCTCGAGCGGCGAGAGCTGTTCCAGCAACACCAGAAACGCCACCGACACCGATTGCCAGCGGTCCAAGGGGGACGAGGTGCCTCGGCCCGGCGCGAAGCGGAGCGCAGGGGCGGGAGCGCGTCAGCCGCCGGACTCGATCCAGCAGCCGTTCGCCTGCCCTCCCCACGCGCCCGAGAGGTGGAACTTGTCCGCTGGATGAACGCCCCCCGGGGGAAGCCCCGCGACGGTGATGCGGCGTTCGTGGTCATAACAGAACGAGCCGCTCATGTAGAGATAGCGATCCTTGCCGCCATGGGTCGTCGTGTTGAGCGTGGCCTGCGTCCCACTCACGGTTTGCCAGCTTCCGTCGACGCGTCTTTCCATCTTCACCGTCAGGTCGTCGTGGCCGTCGCCTTGGCTGACGAAGCACGCTCCCGCGACGATGCGCGAGTGTTTGCCCAGGTAGCCGCTCGCCGTCCAGCTCGGCAACGACGTGGTCCTGTTCAGGAGATGCTCGGGATCGTCCACGCCGCCGAACGAGAGCGCCTGGTCGTCGAAGTAGCTCTGCCAGGATGCCGCTGCGCAGCTCCCGGCCGTCACCTCCGGCCCCGCGTCGTAGACGACGGAGAGCATCCGTGCGCCTCCGGTGATCGAAGCATGCTGCTCGAGCAGCCGCGGCGAGACGTCTGCCGAGGCGTCGGCGCTCAGCAGATACTCGACCGGCGTGATCTCGGTCCCGTCTTCGTGGACGAGCGGCAAGAGCCTGTCGTCTTCGGGCGAAGAGACGACCAGGACGCCGATCTGGGGCACCGCGCTGCTCGGATCCTCGTCGATCAGCGACACTGTCCCGACACGTGGCACCACGAATCGATTCAGCACCTTGCCTTCGACCCTCTCGACGTCCCGAGCGGGCTGTATGCCGGCGCCCTCCTCGGGCGTTTCCTGTCCGAAGCCATGCGATGCCTGGCTCGCCGCCGCCTCCTCCGAAGCTCGCCCCGTCTCGCCCATTTCGACCGCGCAGCCTGCTGCGAGCAGCGCAAATGCGACGAAACCACCCAGAATTCGCCTGTCGTAGAACATGCTTGCCTCCGTCTCTGGTCAGGTACCCTGCGCATTCGGAGCACTGCATTGACCGTGCCTGCGCGTCCAGCCCGCGGAGCGCCCGGATTTCAGTCCATCAAGGACGAGCAACGTGGTACGGCGTAGTGACGCTGTTGCGTGGTCGTGACACCGTGGTGTCATGCCCGCGTGACAGGAGTCCGCCTGCGGTGGTAACGTGCCGCGATGATCCTCCCGCTCGCGCCCTGCACGCAGAGGTGCGCGCCGACCCGGCCGGCCCGAGGCGCCCCATCGGGCGAGCCGTAGCAGCCCATGCTGATCGACTCCAGGCATCGAAGTGGAATGAGCATGAAGACAACCAAATCAAAAGACGGCACGACCCGGCTCAGTTCGGTCCCGTGTACGTGAACTCCAGGATCGCCCCCGGGTTGCTCAGGGCCGTCGTGGCCCCGCCGGTCGGCCCGCTCGTGTTCCCCTGGGTGTCCGTGATCACGTAGATCGTCCGGCGGTCCGGGCTCATCGCGAGGTCGCGGTAGCGGTTGGTGGTCTGGAAGTGCACGACGGGCTCGCCCACCACGGAGTCCCCGGTCGCGCTCAGCGTCACCCGGTACACCGCGCCCTTCTTGAGCGTGGTCATCAGGAGCGAGTCCTCCCACCCGGGGATGCCGGGCTCGGCAGCGTAGTGGTGGAGCGAGGACGGCGCGATGGTCGGCCAGCAGATGTAAGCGGAGGACCCGCAGGCCGGATCGCGGAAGTTGTGGTCGTTCGGCACGGTGTACAAGGTGAGGATCGGCTCCGCGAAGTCGGGGTGGCTCCAGGCGCTCTCCTGCTGCCGGGGGACCGAGGAAGGGGGCGTGTAGTCGTTCCACGCGAGCGACGCGCAGGGCGTCGGGCTCGAGGCCGACCAGTTGTTGTACGTGTAGGCCTGATCGTCCTGATAGCCGGCGACGTGCGGCCACCCGTAGTTCTTGCCGGGCTGGATGATGTTCAGCTCGTCGTCGCTCTTCGGCCCGTGCTCGTTCGCATAGAGCGTGCTGCCGAGGAACGTGAGCCCCTGCGGGTTGCGATGGCCGTACGAGTAGACATGGCTGCGGGTGCCGGCGATCTGCGGGTTGTCGGCCGGGATCGATCCGTCGAGGTTCAAGCGCAGGATCTTGCCGGCGTACTTCGACCAGTTCTTCGCCGCGACCTCGCTCGCCGTGGGCAGATCCTGCGAGCCGACCGGGAGGCACTTCCTGTTGAACTGGTTGTTCCCCTGATCCCCGACGGTGTAGTAGAGCTTCTGATCGGGGCCGATCAGGAGCCGCGCGGAGTTGTGATCGTCGCTCCCGGGCAGGCCCGTGATGACGTCGGTAGGGCTCCCCAGGGCCTGGGTCGTCGGGTTGTACGTGTAGCGACGGATCTTCGTCCTGCGGTTCACCGCTGAGCTTGCATCGGCGTCATAGGTGTAGGAGACGTACACATAGTCGGTGCCCTTGCCCTGGAGCAGATCCGGGTGCAGGGCCAGGCCCAGCACCCCGTCCTGGCCCCCCGACTGGTACGCTTCCGTGATGGTCACCGCGGTCGTCTTCTGTCCGTCCGACGGCCTCACACGCACGACCCGCTTCCCCACGCGCTCGGTCAGCCACAAAAAGCCGTCCGGCCCCCAGACGACCCGCGTCGGAAACGATAACCCTCGCAGGATCTCGCGCGAGGCGAAGTTGGCCTCGGCAGCGAGACCTGCCTCGGCGACGGGCTCGCTGGCCTCGAAGGCGTGGTCGTGAGCTCCGGCCGGATCGTCGAGAGGATCCGCGGGGCCACAACCGATGAAGCTCCACGGAGCCGTGGAGAGCAAACCAACCTGAGCCAGGACGACAGCGGAGCGGCGTGAGAGAAAGAAGGACATGGGACTACCTCGCTGTTTGTTTCAGGGGACGGCGCTGACCAAGACGCACCGTTCCAGGGTCCGGCGGACGTGCTGAGCGAGCTTCCGACGTGAAATCGCGGATTTCAGGGCGTCCGTTGGGTCGTGCCCTGGTAAGTCAGAGGTCTTTACTATAAGAATCGGTTGTCAAGTTGAATTCGCATTACAATGCCAATGAACCAGCGCGCCCGCGAGGCGGCTGTTCGTCGAGCCCGCCGCACGCCTGGAGTCGCCGCCGGGACCGTGCTCCTCGCCGGGCCCGTAGTCTCTCTATGTCCACGGTCGCTCCCGGCGAGGATGGGCTCCGCGCGGGGTAGGGAATGGGCCGATGATCGAGCTCAATAGTCCTCTCTCCTACGGCTTTGCCGTAGGAGAGAGGACTCAGGCAGGTCAGGTGATCCAGGTAGGCGCAGCGCGCGCTGCGAAGCTGCGGCGCGCCGCGGACTTAAGCCGCGGCTGAGGTCGCCATTCCTCGAGCCCGACCTCGCCGCAATGGGTAAGGGTGAAGGTCGCCTCGCCGATGGGCTCGCCATCGTGCGAGCGGAACACGGCGGAGCCCGAGCCGGATCGGTGCCGCTCCCGGGCGGCGGAGGAATCGGCGTGCGCCGAGGAGCCAGCGGCCTCGGCTCACCTGGCGCGAGTTACTGACCCGCGCCGATCTTCAGAAGCAACGTTCGCTCCGCTGCCCCGTTGGCATGAGCCGTCGACAGCAGGCCGAACGTCGGCGTCGGCTACTGGTGGAAGCCACCAGAGTTAAAAGAGGGAATACGAGCGATAAGCCCACCAGTTCCAGCTAACTTCCTGCTTGGGTTCGGAGGGGGCGCCGTGGATTGAGTACGTCGCGGCGAACGTGCCGGCGGCGATTGCGATGATCGTGGCGAGCTTCGACATCTTGTGCATGGTCGTGTTTCCTCTCTTGTGCTCACTTTGGGCCACAGGGGCCGTTTGGCGCCCGATCCGGGCAGCTCGTGGCACTGGATGCCGCCACGGGGAGCGCCCTTCAAATTATTTTCGGATTCATCCTCGACCCGTTCGCTTTGCAGTCGACTGGTATTTTTCGGATATACCTTCGACGCGCCCAGGCCAGGCGGCCCTGACCTGGCCCTCCCTGCGCCCTCCGCACATCGGGGCGCACGAGTCCTGCGCGAGTGCCCCTTCTTCAGAATAGGATGGTCGGAGGGATGCTGTGTGACGGGGGTGTCGATGTGCGTGCCTCCTTCCGCGCTCCGCTCCCGGCGCGCCCGCGGCCGCCATGCACGCGACAAGCCACGGCGCGACGACGCGATCGGCGCGAGCAGGCGCGTCGCGCGGAGCATGAGCGTCGGAAGACCGGCAGCACCGCCGGAAAGCCGGCACCCCCCTCAAGGGCAGCCGACACCCCGCTCACTCAACATTCCGGGGCGACAGACGAGAGCCTCTTTCTCCGCCTCTCGTACCTGCGTCCCAGAGCGGCGGTCACCCGCACAGGAGACGGGCCCAGATCGGCGTTTTCGGCGCGCAAGCGCACTCCCGTGCGCTGAGCACCGAAAACGTCGAGATGGGCCCGTATCCGAAGCGGGTGCCCGCCGCTCCTAGAGGCCGGCTTTTTCGCAGGGGATATCGAACTTCTCGGTCATCATCAGCGCCCACTCGCCCGGGCCGACGAACTCGTTGCCGACGAACTCCTGGCGCAGCATCGACGGATCCTGGACGCATTTGCCGTCCGCTTTTCGCTTGTAGATCACCGTGGCTTCCGTCACGCGCCCGGTCACGATCCCGGTGTTCTCGTTGCGCTCGATCCGCCAGTCGTCCTGGGAGAAGATCACCTTGGCGGCGGTGATCTGCCCCTTGGAGGTCATCTTGTCCTCGAGCTGCTTCGCGAGCGCCTCGTCGTGGAGCTTCCCGGGCGACGGGATGGGGGGCGCGTCCTTCTTCCTCTGCTCTTCGCGCTCCTTGGCCTGGGCCTCGCGCTCCTTGGCGTCGGCGGCGATCAGCGCGAAGCACCCCGTCCCGAAGACGGCGACGAGCGACATGACGATCGCGAGGCTTCCGCGGTAGAGTGCGTGTCTGGAGTCCATACCGGGCAATCTCCTGTGGGGGTAGGTGTGGTGTCGAGTACGACCGAGCGCGCCTCGTTCAGGGCTCGGAGCAGCACGTTCGGTGAGGCCATCCACGGCACCTCGGGGCGCTGCTGCAGCGACGGCTCACCCAGGATGCGAGCCACGGTTTCAGCTTCGCGAGAGCACGTCAAGGCAATTGCGTTCACGTGCGCGGGTGAACATCTCCTTCCCTCCCTGACAGTCCCACGACAGGCCGCGGTCCGACCCGGCGTGCCGAGCGCGAACCCGTGATCGGCCGGGCGCGATGAGCCGCTCTGCCAGGAGGTCCGGTGCCGTGAGTGTGAAATTTTTCACAACCCCGGGTCGAGGCCGCTGGCCGATCAATTTTCGTCCCCCCTCGTTCTTTTTACCGATGAGTTTCCGTGGGCGGCCGGGTCTCTAGGGTATAGCCGGTCGCGCTGACGGAGCCGGCGGTCGCCAGGGACGGCGGCGGAGCGCAGGCCATGTGGCCCTGGGCGCCGCCGCGGCTCCCGGGACGACGACGCCGAGCCGCCGGATGAGCCCCGGCACGAGCCGCAACGAGCAAGGAGAAGGAACATGGTCATGAAGCGCATCTCGATCGCACTGTGTCTGGTCGTCGCCGCCTGCGGTGGGGAGGACGACAGCGAGCCCGTCGCGTGGAAGGACATGAGCTTCGAGCAGCGCTACGAGTTCATGGAGGAGGTCGTCACGCCGCAGATGGCGGAGACCTTCGCCGCGTTCGACCCGAAGTTCGAGGGCATGAGCTGCCCGACCTGCCACGGCGCCGGCGCGACCGACGGCTCCTACGCGATGCCGAGCGCGCAGATCCCGCCGCTGCCCGGCACCCCGGAGGCGTTCCTCGAGTACGCCATGGATCCGGAGATCGGGCGGTGGAGCACATGGATGTACGAGACGGTCGTGCCTCAGATGGCCGATTTGCTCCAGGTCGCCAGGTTCGACCCGACCACCGAGACCGGCGAGTTCTCGTGCGGCAACTGCCACACGCTGCAGGCCGTGGAGCCGTGAGGGGCCGCCGGGCGCCGTGATCAGCACGGCGGCGGCGCCGGGCGGCGGCCACGCGGCGCCGCCGCGCCGGAGCGCCCCACCGGGCTCGCCACACGCGCCACGAGGTCGCGCAGGAAGCCCACGGCCTCGTCGTCCTCGACCGCGCCCCGCCAGAGCAGCTCCACCGGCAGGCCCTTCAGGGCGAGCGGGAGCGCCGCCGTGCGGAGGCCCGCGCGCAGCGACGTGATCTCCTGCGCGATGATGGCGGGCACGCCCCGGCAGGCGGCCTCGCGCGGCCCGACGGGGGCCCGGCGCGCGGCGCGGCCGGGCGCCGCAGGCCGACGTGCGCCCGCCGGTGCGCCGCCGGGTGGACGATGCTGGACAGGAGAGGGAGGTCGCGATGCGCGTCTTGATCACAGGGGCCACGGGGTACATCGGTTCACGCGTCGCGCGGCGGCTCCACGCGAAGGGGCACGCCGTGGTCGCGGCGGTGCGCGACGAGGCGAGCGCCGCGCGCCTGCGGGACATGGATGTCCCGGCCGAGCCGCTGCGCGCCTCGCTCGACGACACGGAGATCCTGGCCGACGCGGCGAGGGCGGCGGACGCCGTCGTGCACCTCGCCTTCGAGCACCGCGCGAACGACCTGGCGGCCGCGGTGGGGCAGGATCGGCGCGTCGCCGAGGCGTTCGTCGAGGCGCTCGCCGGGACGGGCAAATGCCTGATCGGAACGACGGCGACGGGGGTCGTGGGCAACACGGGGAAGGTCCCCGTCGGGGAGGATCACCCCACGGAGCCCGGCTACCCGGCGGCCATACGCCGCGAGGTCGAGGGCTGCTACGTGGCCGCCGCGCGGCGGGACGTCAGGACCGCCGTCATCCGCCCGTCGATCCTCACCCACAGCGACGCGCTGAACAGCGTGGCCCCGCGGCTCGTTTCGGCCGCGCGCAAGGCGGGCGCGGCCCACCACATCGGATCGGGCGAGAACCAGGTCACCTGCGTCCACGTCGACGACCTGGCCGACCTGTACGTCCTCGCCCTGGAGAAGGCGCCGCCGGGCCGGATCTATAACGGCGCCGGCGCCAACGTGGCGACGGGCGACGTCGCCCGCTGGATCGGCCGCGCCCTGGAGCTGCCGGTCGCGAGCGCCTCGCGCGAGCAGGCCGGCGCGCTCTGGGGGCCGTTCTTCGCCATGCTGCTCGCGCTCGACAACCGGATGTCGAACGAGCGCGCGCGCGCCGAGCTCGGCTGGCGGCCTTACGAGGCCACGAACCGCCTGGAAGACGACATCCCGCTCATCGCGGCGCGCCTCGCCTGAGCGCGCGTGTCACGACGCCGGGCGGGCCCGCCTGCCGGGCTTTAGCGCCTGCCCTTCGATCGGGGCCGGCGGCGGAGGGCGTAGGCCACCCCGGCCTCGAGTGTCCCGCGCGTGACCACCCCGCTCAGGTCGGTGCCGATCTCCACGAGGGCGCGCGCGACCTCGGGCGAGATCCCGGTGAGGATGACCTCCGTGCCCAGCAGGCGGGCCGCGCCGGCGGTCCTGAGGAGGGAGCTCGCGACCTGCTCATCCATGCTCCGCACGCCCGTGGTGTCGAGGATGGCCACCGCCGCCTGGTGCGCCGTGATGCCCTTGAGGAGCGTCTCCAGGATCTGCTCGGACCGCACCCTGTCGATGGTGCCCACGAGCGGCATCACGACCAGCCGCTCGGCGAGCGGGATGAGCGGCGTCGAGAGCTCGCGGATCGCCCGCTGCTGCGCCGCGATGAGATCCTCCTGGAGCCTTTGCCGATCCTGCTCCACGCGCCGCTGCTCGGTGAGATCGCGGAGGATGGCGCCCTCGGCGTCGATCTGCCCGCCGTCGTCGCGGATGGGAAACGTGGAGACCTCGCCCGGGAAGGTGCTCCCGTCGTGGCGGCGGCAGGTGACGATGGCCCGGGCTGCGCCTGGGGACGCGCCCTCCTTCCGGCGCGCGTCGAGCAGCGCCCGGCCCTCGGCGTCGACCAGGTCGAGCAGGGGAGTCCCGACGACCTCGGCGCCGTACCCGTACATGCGGCGGAACGCCGGGTTCGCGTACGTGATCTGGCCGTGTTCGGTGACGACGATGCTGTCCGGCGCGTTCTCGGCCAGGGCGAGGAAGGTGCGCAGCCTGCTGTTCAGCGACTGCACCTCCCGCTGCGATCGCATCTGCGCGGTGACGTCCAGGCCGTGGAAGACGATCCCGAAGATCTCGCCGCCGTCCCCGCGCAGGGCGGAGTAATGAAACGTGATGAAGGACGTCTCCTCGGCGCCCGGCCACGTGTAAGGCACGTTCGCGGAGATCAGGGGCTCACCGGTCGCGAAGACGCGATCGACCATCGCGGCGACGCGCCCGCCGAGGGGCGCCGGGAGGACGTTGATCAAGGGCTTTCCGATCGGCTCGAGAGAGGGGTTCAAGGCGCGCCACGCGTCGTTCACGATCTTGAACACGTGATCCGGGCCGACCATCACCCCGACCGCCGCCGGCATCCCCAGGATGGCCTTGTGCAGCTCGTCCCGCTCGCGGCGCGCCGCGTCCCGCTCGCGTCTGAGCGCGGCGTTCTCCTCGCGCAGCTGGGCGAGCTCTGCCACGAGGGCGTCGACATCGACGGAAGTCATGGGCCACCTCATATCACAGCGCCGCAGAACACAAGGGCTCAAGCGGCGTGTACGGGTGGCCAGGGCGATCTTCGCTTCGCGCCTCTCGGCGGCACATGCATGGTCGCGGCTGTGCGCGCTCGGCGCCCGCGGCGGCTGCTGGTAGGTCCGCCGCGCACGACCTGACACGTGATCTCCTCCACCACACCGGCCAGGAGACGCGGCGGCCGCGCTACGGCGGGAACTCATCGAATTGAGGGAGGCCGTCCGTTTCAACGTCGGTCGATCGACCATTGTTGCCCGGCGCGACGTCCGACCGACGCCGGTCGCGCGAGTGGCGCTCTTCCTTTTTCCCGGCTGCATGGTATCCCGACGGCGCGATGGTCGTCGAGCGAACGCCTCTCACGTTCGAGTCCGAAGGGGTCCTCTGCGCCGCCACGCTCTTCGCCCCCGCCTCGCCTCCGGCGCAGAGGCCGTGCGTGGTGATGGCCAACGGGTTCTCGGGGACGATGGACTGGATCCTCCCGTCCTTCGCCGAGCGGTTCGCGGCGGCGGGCCTCGCGGTCCTCGCCTTCGACTACCGCCACCTGGGCAGGAGCGACGGCGAGCCGCGCCAGCTCGTGGACGTGCGGAAGCAGCGCGCCGACCTGCGCGCCGCCGTCGCGTGCGCGCGCCGCCAGCCGGGCATCCGCCCCGAGCGCGTCGCGCTCTGGGGCACCTCGCTGGGCGGGAGCCACGTCGTGGAGGTCGCCGCCGAGGACGCGCGCATCGCCGCGGTGATCCTCAACATGCCTGCGCTCGACGCGCTCGCCGGAGCGAACGTGGAGGCCAAGCGCGAGCGCGCGGGCGTGAGCCGGGCGACCGTGGCCTGGGTCACCGCGCGGCTGCTCGCGGCCGCGGCGCGCGACGCGGCGCGGGGCGCGCTCGGCCGGCCTCCTCGCTACCTCGCGGTCTACGGCGCGCCGGGCGAGGCGTTCTTCACCGACCCCGAGCTCGCCCCGCGCTTCGAGCGGGTCGCCGAGGAGAGCCCGACCTGGCAGAACCGGGTCGCCGCGCGCTTCCTGCTCCGCGTGCCCCGCTACCGCGAGGGCACGATGGAGCGCATCGCCGCGCCCATCCTGGTGTGCCTCGCCGAGCGCGACGTCGAGGTCTCGGCCGCCTTCGTGAGGTCGAAGGCCGAGCGAGCCCGGCGCGCCGAGATCCGCACCTACCCTGCGGACCATTTCGACCTCTACCACGGCGACGCCTTCGAGCAGGTCGCGGCCGATCAGACCGAGTTCCTCCGCGCGCACCTGGCCCCCTGAGCGCGCGCGCGGGGCGATCCCACCCGGGTCGCCCCAGGTCGGCCGACCTCGACCCGGCCCGGGTCGGTCTTGCCCGCGGGGTTGCCCGCTGGTAGCGGGAGCGCATGAGCGTGAGGCGGCTCTTCCCGATGCTGTCGACCGAGAGCCTGGGGCGTGCGCTCGACTTCTACGAGGGCCTCCTCGGCGGCGTGCAGACCTTTCGTTTCCCCGAGCAGGGGCCGCCCTCGTTCGTCGCGCTGCGGCTGGGCGAGTCCGAGCTCGGCCTGGGCGCGATCGGCTCCGGGCCCGCGCTGCACGGGCAGCCCTTGCGGCCGGCGCAGGGGCACCGCATCGAGCTCTGCGTCTACGTCGACGACGTGGACGCGACGGTCGAGCGGCTGCGCGCGGCCGCCGTGCCGGTCGTGCTCGAGCCCGTCGACCAGCCCTGGGGCGAGCGCGTCGCGTACGTCTCCGACCCCGACGGCAACCTGGTGATGTTGACCCGCTGAGCTCCGGGCCCCCTCGAGGATCGTGAGGTGACCGACGAACGAGCATGGAATTTTCGTCGTTCGTCGATCGAGGGGATGTATCGATATTACAGCGAGTCGAATTCGCGAAGGACTCTCGGGTCGAGCCCGGTCACCCTGGATAAATCAAGCTCGGACGCGAGGCATATTTCATAAATACTGTTTATTAACGAATCCCTCGCGCGCGGCTTTCCCTTGCTCATGAATGCTGGTAGGTTGGGCGCCCTTCAGAGAGTCCACGGCGCTCAGCGCGCGGCGGCGAGCCAGGCGCGGGCGGCGTCGATGTCGTCGAACAGCACCTGGGCGAGATCCTGGCCGTCGAACCTGGTCACGGACCGCGTCAGCGACATGCGCGCTATCGCCGAGCGCGGCATCACGTAGGCGACATGGCGCACCCCCAGCGCGGCGGTGCGTGGGAGCCAGTTCTCGAGCGCCCACCGCTGGTCGTCCTGCGTGGTGGGCCCGGCGTGGCGGCAATCGGCGAGGCACCGGGTCGCCTTCTTCTTGCGGACGAGATCGAGCGTGGCCTCGAGCGCCGCGCGCAGCTCCCGGGTGTCGGCGAACCCCTTCCACTCGGCCAGCACCGCCTGAATGTCGGCGTCCCAGGAGATGGTGACCCATCGCTCGTCGAAGTGGATCAAGGGGCTCCTCCCATCGCAGCCATCCTAGCCGGAATCTGCGCGGATGTCGTCAGCGTCGACACGCGCGCGGCCGCTCGGCCGGCATGTCGCTCCTCTCCTGGCCGCTTCCTTGGCCGCTGCGCGCGGGCGCCGCTCGCGGCGCATGTCGGGCGAAGTAGGGCAGACGGCGCCGCATCTGGATCGGCGGCGCGGAGGAGACCGCCGAGACGACAACAATCCCAGGAGAGGAGAAGGAGATCACGTTGGCTCGCCGCGATCGCAGGGGCCGGCGGACATCGTGTTTCAGCGATGTCATTGCATTGCAGTGGTGACGTGGTGCGAAATCGCCTCTTCCGTCATCGCACGTTGCATCGTTTGCGTTCGCATGCTTTTAATCTCTCCTTCACTTGCTTGCACGGCGAAGCGTCGCGCGGCCAACACCATGAGAGGTCACCTTGCTTCACCATAACAGTCCGCTCCGATTGGTATTTTGCCTGGCCGTCGGCCTCTCGACGACGGCCTGCCTAGAGGGGCTGCCCGGAGGCTTCGGCGACGCCGGCACGGGCGGCAGCGGCGCTTCCGGCGCGACCGGCAGCGGCAGCGGCTCCGGCCAGAGCAGCGGCAGCAGCGCTGGCGAGGGCGGCGGCACCACCACCGCCGGCACGGGCGGCGACAGCACCACGAGCGCAGGCGGCGAGGGCGGCGGCACGGGCGGCGAGGGCGGCGGCACGACGACGGCCGGCACGGGCGGCGGCGGCGAGGGCGGCGGCACGACGACGGCCGGCACGGGCGGCGGCGAGGGCGGCGGCACGACGACGGCCGGCACGGGCGGCGAGGGCGGCGGCGCGCCGCCGGGTGATCCCGCCTGCGGCCCGGACACCGCGGCCTTCGCCGACGTGGAGCCGATCCTGACGCGGCGATGCGCGAACGAGTACTGCCACGGCAGCCCCGACGCGCCGTCGGCCGGGCTGGACCTGCGCGCGAGCATGGCGGTCGGCGAGCTCGTCAATCAGGGGAGCGTCGCCTGCTCCGGCGAGCGCGCGCTCGTCGTGCCGTTCATGCCGAGCAGCAGCTATCTCATCAACAAGCTGAAGAACGTCGATCTTTGCGGCTCCGGAGAGAGCAGCATGCCTCCGGGTACACCTCTGCCCGAGGCCGAAATTAAGGCGATCACTGACTGGATCTGCGCCGGCGCACCTGTCAACTGAAGGTCGCCTGTCGCGGCCATCCCTGCGGCGTAATTCCCTCTCCGGAGGGGGCTTCTGTGTGCGCGAATCGCTCCGATGACCACAAAATCGTCGGAAATGCGGCGGGTTGAACAAAAACGGCGGACACAGCCGTGATCGGAACAGCGCTGGCAGGGAATCACGAACTCAAACCAATGAAGCGGCGGAGCTCGCAGGTACTATATTGATTCACTTATCCATCTTGAGTAGAATCCTGCGACGACGCCGAGCTCACCTGGAGAATCTTAATGATCACACACCGCTTACTTGGCTACCTGTGCACGTCGTTCGCGTGCGGCCTGCTCGCATGCAGCACCGCGCCCTCTGGCCACGAGCAGAGCGACTCCCTGGGCTCCGGGTTGACCAGCCCGGACGGCACGATGACCGCGGACATCGTCATTCAGTCGGACTGGAGAGTCGGGTACTGCGCGAGCGTGACGGTAAAGAACACGGGCTCCAGCCAGACCACCGCCTGGGGCCTGGTCCTCGGGCTCAACGGCTCGACGATCAACCACGCGTGGAACGCGCGCCTCACGCCGCAGGACGGGCAGGTGCGCGCCATCAACGAGGCCTACAACGGGACCCTGCAGCCGGGCGGCTCGACGATGTGGGGGTTCTGCGGCAGCGGTGACGGGAGGCCGACGGTCGTCTCGGTCGACGGGACCGGAGGCCCGGTCGTCACCACGAGCACGTCCTCGGTGAGCAGCGGCGCAGGCGGCGAGGGCGGCGCCCCGGGGACCGGCGGCGCAGGCGGCGCAGGCGGCGAAGGCGGCGGCACGACGACCGCGGGCACGGGCGGCGAAGGCGGCGGCACCACCACCACCACGACCACCACTGGGGGCACGGGCGGCGAGGGCGGCGGCACCACCACCACGACCACCACGGGCGCGGGCGGCGAAGGCGGCGCCCCGGGGACCGGCGGCGGCACGACGACCGCGGGCACGGGCGGCGAGGGCGGCGCCCCGGGGACCGGCGGCGGCACAACGACCGCGGGCACGGGCGGCGAGGGCGGCGGCACCACCACCACGACCACCACGGGTACGGGCAGCGGCGGCGCGCCGCCGGGCGATCCCGCCTGCGGCCCGGACGTCGCGGCCTTCGCCGACGTGGAGCCGATCCTGACGCGGCGATGCGCGAACGAGTTCTGCCACGGCAGCCCCGATGCGCCGTCGGCCGGGCTGGACCTCCGCGCGAGCATGGCGGTCGTCGAGCTCGTCGGTCAGGAGACCGTCGCCTGTTCCGGCGACCGCGCGCTCGTCGTGCCGTTCATGCCGAGCAGCAGCTACATCATGAACAAGCTGAAGAACGTCGACCTCTGCAGCGCCAGCGAGAGCAAGATGCCCCCGGGCACGCCGCTGGCCGAGGCCGAGATCAAGACCATCACCGACTGGATCTGCGCGGGCGCTCCCGACCAGTGAGAGCCGCCTGACCCTCCTCCTCTCCGGCGCCTGGCAGCGCGCCGGCTCCGGCGCCGCGCTGCGCGCAAGCCAGCGCCGGCGCCCGGCGTGACGCCGATGTCGGCGGCTCATGCCGGGCGCGGGCCCTCCGGCGCACCGATCACGCCGCTCGACGGAGCATTGCACCACCCGCACGTCCACGTCGCGTCGCACGACGGGTGTCTCATCACCCTGCCCGTTGAGGCGGTGACGAGCCCCGGCGCCTGGTGCTCGATCCTGTAAGCTTGATTACCACAAATCGTGCGATGGCGAGCGTGGCGTTGACGTGCTCTGCCGAACCGAACGATGTTGACCGCTCGCCAAAAAAGCGCGGAAGGAGCTCGGATCCTCCCGCGGACCCAGGTCGACACACAGGTGTCAGAGGTGGCAGAGCATGAATCAGTTCGTCGAGCGATCAGCGCTTGTTCTTTTGCTGGCGTCCGCTCCCGCGGTCGCCGGCTGCGGCGGTGAGGATGATCTGGACCTGGCCCCGCTCGCCAGGCGCGCCGAGGAGGTGCGCGAGCTGTCCTTCAAGCGCGAGGTGCCGGTCCGCACGGTCACGAGGGAGGAAGTCGACGCGCTGGCCGAGGCGGAGGCAACGGCGGCCGAGGAGGAGGAGCTCGCCGAGCTCGCCGCCACCTACGGCCGGCTCGGCTACTTCCCGGTCGACGCCGATCTGCGGGCCATCCTCGGCCACGCGAGAGACCTGATGGGCGCCTGGTACTCCTCCGACACCAAGGCGATCACGCTCATCGGCGAGGTGGACGACAACGTCTTCATCCACGAGTACGTGCACGGGCTCCAGGATCAGCATTTCGATCTCGGCGCGCTCCTCACGGCGGCGCCGACGAGCGACGCGATGCTCGCGCTGAGGGCGGCCGCCGAGGGCGACGCGATGCTCGCCGAGGCGCGCTTCCTTGCGCAGGAGCACAACGGCGGCGACCTGGACGAGCTCGACTGGTCCCGAACCATCGGCGGGCTCCTCGAGATCGAGCAGAGCATCCTCGCCGAGAGCGAGGTCCCCGTCCTGTTCGTCCAGTATCCATCGTTCGCGTACGGCTTCGGGTTCGTGTACTGCGCCCACAACCTGACCGGCGCGAGCGCGGAGATGCCCTTTGCCCAGGAGCCCTTCCCGTTCGACTGGTCACGAGAGGACGCGCTCTTCTCGGATCGTGTCCCCGCGACCACCCAGCAGATCCTCACCCTCGACCGCCACGACCTCGAGGTGCCTGTCGGCCTGCAGGAGGTGCCCTCCGGCCTCACCGATCGGCTCGAGCCGATCAGCGCGGACTCGCTGGGCGAGTGGCTCTCTTACCTGCTCCTGTACCCGCTCGGCGGCACACTCTCTCCCGGCGACCTACGCGCGCTCGCCGCGGCCTGGGACGGCGATCGCGCGCTGTTCGTGCGCGACCGGCAGACGGGCGCGACCGGCACGGCCTGGGCCTCGGCCTGGGACGACGCCGAGGCCGCCGCCGGCGTGCAGTCCGCGCTCTGGGCGCTCCACGGCGGGAAGGTGATCGACGAGGGCGAGCCGCGGCTCGGGCAGGCCGAGGACGGCGAGCTCCTCTGGATCGAGCGGAGGGAGGAGCGCGTGGTCGCCCTCAAGAACGTCGACGAGGCGCTGATGCCCGCGCTCGCCGAGGCGGCCTTCCCTTCCGGGATCAAGCCGATGCGCCTCACGGTGAGGACCCGCCCGTCGCTCGCGGCGTGGCTCTCGCGCAGCCTGCCCTGGCGGCCCTGAGCCGCCGGCGCGGCGCGGCGGGTCGCAGGCTCGTCGAGGCATGGGCGGTGAGCCCACCCGGGGCCGGGTAGCGGGCCCGCGGATCCTCGCTCGCATCGAGACGCCCGCCGTGCTGGCCAGTCCCTCGCCGCAGAAGCACCGTCGGCGAGCGGCGTGAGCATGGTAGGCTCGCCGGAGCACCTGGGACCGGCGTCGACAGATGAGGAACGATCGCGAGTCCTTCGCCGGGATGACGGCGTTCATCACCTCCGTCGAGGAGGGCTCGTTCTCCGCGGCGGCGGAGAAGCTCCGGCTCACCCCGTCCGGGGTGAGCAAGCTCGTCTCCCGGCTGGAGGAGCGCCTCAAGGTGCGCCTGCTCCAGCGCACGACGCGGCGGATGCAGCTCACCCAGGTCGGGAGAGCGTATTACGAGCGCGCGCGGCGCATCTTCGAGGAGCTCGACGCGCTCGAGCGCGAGGTCGAGAGCCACGACGACGCGCCGCGCGGGACGCTGCGCCTGACCGCGCCCACCGTGCTGGGCCATGTCCGCGTGCTCCCGCTCGTGCTGTCGTTCCAGGACACGTACCCGGAGGTGAACGTCGAGCTCTTGCTCAACGACAGGGTGGTTGACCTCGTCGAGGAGGGCATCGACGTCGCGGTCCGGATGACGGCGAGCCCGCCGCTCTCCTTCGTGGCGCGCAAGCTCGGCGACGACGCGCGTGTGCTCTGCGCCAGCCCCGCTTACCTGTCGCGCCGCGGGCGCCCGAGCCACCCCCGCGACCTCGCGGACCACGACTGCATCGTCTTCCTCGCCGGGGGCGCGGTGGACGACACGTGGCGGCTCAAGCCCGACCCGCGCTCGGGCGAGGTGGAGGGCGTGCGCGTGCGCGGCCGGTTCCAGGCGAACAACACGCTCTCGCTCCGCGAGGCGGCCCTCGCCGGCCTCGGGATCGTGAACCTCCCGGACTACCTCGTCGGCGACGATCTCCGGTCCGGGCGGCTCGTCGCCGTGCTGGAGGGCCTCGTCCCGGTCGAGCGCGCCGTCTACGCGGTGTACCCGCAGGCGCCCTTCGTCCCGGCGAGGGTGCGCGAGCTCGTCCGGCACCTCGCCGAAGGGTTCTCGCGGAGCGCCCGCGACGCCGCCCCCGCCGCCGCTCGCCCGGCCTCCCGACAGAAGGCGCGGTGATCTCGCCGCGCCTCCACGAGGCGCCGCTCAGCCCCCGAGCACCGGGCCGTCCGCCCAGCTCTTCTCCTCCTTGCGGCGGGTGACGCGCCAGCCGTCGTCCTGAGATCGATGATCGCGTGAGCGGCTCGGCGCTCGCGTGTCAGCCCGACCCCGGTCGGGCCGCGCCGCTGGTCCGGCCCCGGGCGGGGCAGGCCTGGATCAATAACAGATCCCGAACTCGGTGTAGCCGATGTCGCTGCAGATCCCGCCGCTGGCGCACGGCGCTCCGAGGTCGCTCGCCGGGCAGAGCTCGATGCAGACGGCGCCGCTCCCGAAATCTCCGCAGAGCGCGTTGGCCACACACAGCGAGTCCGGTGCGTCGCAGGCCCCGCCGATGGGAATATCGCCTGTCGTGAGGCACGCGGGGGCTGACTCGAGGACCTCTCCAGGGACACACCACTCGCCGTCAGCACAGCCGGCCCCGAGCGGCGTGCACGCACCGCCGACGCCGACCTCGGTCACCTCGATGGAGATGTCCAGCTGACCTTCCCCGACCGTGATGATCGTGCCGTCCGTCTGGAATTGATAGACCAGCGGCGTCGTGGCGCCGTCGAAGATGGTGAACGGCACAGGGTTGCCAGAGGCGAGCGTCGCCTGCACGGGCACGAACGCGCCCCAGCCGTCGTCGCGCTCCAGGACCCATCCGGGCTCCAGGACGCTGAGGTAGTCGCCCGTGGGCAACGCCGCCGTGAGCGTCGTCTCGTTCGGATCGTCCGTGCTGGTGAGGTAGGTGAAGACCGGCCCCTGGATCGAGAAGATCGCGTTGCTCAGCCGGTACACGCGGCCGTTGGTCTGCGTCACCAGGGACATGCTCGCGCGGCCGGTGGACTCCACGTCTTCCGTACCGTCCGGAGCGCTGAGGCACGCCGGCAGCAGCGGCGCTGCCGCAAGAAACGCCGCGAACCCGAGCTTGACAAACACCGATCTCGTCATGCGGGACCTCCTGAGATGAAAAGGACGGGCGAGCATAAGGCATGGCGAGACGCGGACGGCCTGCGAAGCACGAATCGGATCGCCTGGCCGACGCCATCCCATCGCGATGGGAGCTCATCGCCCCCTGCTGGCGTGGAGGGGCGCGCTCCACCCACCCGTGGTCGCTGGTCGGCTCCGACGTCCATCCGGGGTGAAGCCCCGTTCCGGCGTGGTCACTGCCCGGATCGGGCGCGCACGCGGATCGTCGACGGCGGCGGGGAGCCGGCGATGGAGAGCGCCACGGAGTGGCCGTCGTCGAGCGACCACGACGCGCTGCCGGTCACCTTGCCCTCGGCCACGCAGGCGAGGAACCGTTCCTCGGCCTTGCAGTCGTCCGGGACCACGAAGGTCCGCTCCTTCGACTTGCCGTGCGTCCGGACCAGCACCGCTTCGGTCTCGCGAAAGGCGCTGGCCCAGCCCTGCGCGTCGTCCGGCGGGCGGATGACGAGCTCGACGGCCGTGAGACGGCCGTCCGTGAAGTCGAGCTGCGCCGCGGCGCCGGCGAGCCCCTCGGCCGGCGCGCCGCTGCAGCGCCCGGCGCCCTCCTCCTCGCTCCACGTGTGGCCGCCCTGGCGGCACGCCGCGGCGCTCGCCTCCATCGAGGCGCCGAAGGCGAAGCCGAACACCCCCGGCGGGCCGGACGGGGACGTGCTTCCCGCGCGCGCTCCGGGCGTCCGCGTATCTTCCGTGGACACCTCAGGTTCCGTGGTCGTGTCATCCGAGAACGTGCGGGTCTTGTTGTATGCTTCGACAGCGCTATCCATGCTGCTGTCAGCCCAGATGGCGATGGGGATGTTGACGGCGAATACGCCCGCACCCACACCCGCGAGCGCCCAGATGGGCTTCCGCTCGCCGCCAATCGCCTGCCCGAGGGGCCACCCGATCAACACGCCTGCGACCGAGGCCATGACCGACGAGACGACCCGCAGCCCCTCTCCGCGGCTCGCGGCGGATTCCGCCGAGGGCTCCTGCTTGAGCCTGGCGACCATGTCCCCCGGATCGATGGGGCGGCCGGCCTGCTTGTACCGTGACGCGAAGAACCCATGGTCGATCTCGATCGGCATCGAAGAATCCATGTTCGGCAGCGAAGCGCAGCCGATCCCATGGAGCGCCAGCGCCGCCGCCATCCACTTCATCGCTTTCATCCTGTGCCTCTTTCCGCTCGTAAAGCACACGGATAAAGCACACGGCGTGCCGCAGGAGCTCCGGCGCGGATCGCGGGCGCGAAGCTGCTCTCCCGCGCGGCAAAGGAGGGCGACGACGCCGTTCGTCGAGTGTACGTCGCGCCGAGCACGCTCGCCTCCTCGCGCGGATGGATCGAACGGATCATCGGATGGATCAAACGATCACGTCGCTCTGATCCGAACCGGATTCGTGGTCGTGCTCGACCCAGGTTGGGGATACCGACCTGGGTTAATTACGCCTGTGCTGAATTTTGTGACTGTCGGCGGAACGCCGGGTTGCGCCCCTGGGGACGCTCGGCGGCGCTGCTCGATCCGCCTCGATATCCATGGCGGCGCAGTGCCGATGAGACCGGCGAGCAGTGCTCTCGACGAACGACTCACCCACGCGTTGGAGGCGTTACCTCGCTGCACCGGATGGGGACGCTGCGCGCCGCGGCTGCGGGTCCCGTTCGGCGGATTGCGCGGTCACGCTCGTTACTCCGCCACGCGGTAGCTCTCCGGCGGCCCCAGGTAACTCGGCTTGAGCCCGCCCGTGTCGACCACCAGCTTCTGCACCACCACGGTCGGGTCCACCATCCAGAACTTCAGCACGTGCTTGCCGGGCGCCGCGATCGTGTGCGTGGTCGACGTGCGGTTCACGTTGTCCGACGTGTTCCTCTCCCACGACTTGTTCGTCGGGATCCCGTTGAGCGCGGTGGTGACGTTGACGACCTGCGGCTGCCCGTCGTCGATGGACACGGCGTACTTCAGCCCGTCGGAGTGCAGCACGTTGTTCCTCGGCGAGAGGTACGCCCAGACGGTCACCCTCCCGCTGGTGACGAGGTTCATCGTGTACTCGAGGCGCGGGCTGTCCCCGCCGGGCGTCTGCCTGGCCGAGGTGACCGGGAACGGCGTCATGCCCCCTGCCGTCCGGCCGATGTCCGGGAGCAGCTGCCAGACGATCGGGTCCGCGTTCACCGCGCGGGTGAAGTGCTCGGCCTCCATGGAGACGTACCCGTTGCTCTCCACGAACCCCTCGAGATCTGCGAGGTTCACCGCCGGGTTGTGGACGATGGCCTTCACCGCCACCGTGCTTCCGTTCGAGCCCGTCACCGTGATCGGCACCTCCGTGGTCCCCTGGGGCGCCTCGTCCCAGTCGACGGTCACGGTGGCGCGCACCTCCATCTCGACCGTGCCGTTGTTCGGCCAGACCGTCACCCAGGGCACGTCCGCCTCGATCTGGTAGTCGAACGACCCCTGGCCGCGGTTGAAGACCTCGATGTACTGGGCCGGCTGGGTCTGGAACGGGCTGAAGTCGGGCAGCACCGCGGCCGTCCGCTCCGCGGGCCACACCTTGTCGGACCCGTCGATGGCCACGCCCATCTCCGCCGCGCGCGGCAGGTCGACCTGCTTGAGCGCCGGCCAGATGAAGTCCTCTATGACGGTGCCGTTCCGCTCCGGCTGCTGCCAGCCCGAGTCAGGATAGCTCCCCCCGTAGCCGATCTTGGGCTGCGTCTGGAACCCCTTCCACTTCCCGCCGGCGAGGGGACCGTTGTAGTAGGCCGACATCGCCTTGTCGTCGGCGAGCCGGGCCTCGGCCGTCGCGGCCATGTCCTCAGTGGCGGCGCGCCGCTGCGCGGCGTAGAGGATGTTCTTGAACCCGGCCAGGCGCAGCTCGTACAGATTGGCGCTGGCCTTCACCTGGTAGAGCACGAGCTCGTAGTACGCGTCCCGGTAGTCCTCTGGCAGCTCCTGGTTGAGCCGCTCCGCCTCGGCCGCGAGCGCCTGCCACTCCGCGACGACCCGCTCCGCCTCACCGTAATGGATCAGGCTGAAGGGGCTGCCGTCGGCGTAGACGACCGCGCTGTCCGGGCTCGTGGCGATGTTGGCGTTCGGGTTGAGCGTGATGACCCGGTTGAGCAGCTCCGGCTTCCGGCGCGACTGGAGCCGGGAGTACATGGTCAGGACCTCGGCGATCTCGGCCGCGTGTTTCGGCCCGAACTGCTGCGCCGCCCACTGCCGTTCCCAGACGGGGATGCGCTCGACCGGCCACCGCTCGGGGTTCCACGCGTAGTCGAGGAAGAACTCGAGCGGGTGCTCCTCGTTCTTCAGGTCGCCGACGTTCACCATCCAGAGCCGATCGACTCCATAACGGTACGACAGGTGGAGCTGCTCCCAGATGTTGGGGAGGAGGTTGGTGTCGACCCACTTGTAGTTCCGGCCGCCGCCCACGTAGTCGAAGTGGTAGTAGAGCCCGTAGCCGCCGGACCGCGGGGGCGCGGACGGCTCGGGCAGCTCGCGCATGTTGCCCCAGTTGTCGTCGCACCAGTTGATGATCACGTCGTCCGGCGCCCTCATGCCATCGTCCCAGAAGCGCTGGACCTCCTTGTAGAGCGTCCATACCTGCGGGATGGTGGTGACGTCCTTGCCGGTGACGTCGGCCAGGATCTTCCGCTGCGCTTCCACGATCCGCTGCATCAGATCGATGTTGCCGCCGTCGTCGAGGGGCAGGTCGCCGTTGCCGCGCATCCCGACGGTCACCACGCTCTCGAACTCGCCCATCCGCTGGATGCTGTCGGTCCAGTATTTCTTCAGCGCGTCGGCGTTCCTGTCGAAGTTCCACTGCCCGTTGCCGCCGTACCTGCCGCCGGACGCCCCGTAGCGATCCCACTCGTCCTGCGCCCGCATCATCGGGGCCTCGTGGGATGTCCCCATCACGATCCCGTACTCGGCGGCCAGCGCCTGGTTCTCGGGATCGTCGTCGAAGAGCGACCTGCCCCACACGGCCGGCCACAGGTAGTTGGCCTTGAGGCGGAGCATGACCTCGTACACCCTGGCGTAGAGCTCGTGGTTGAAGCCGTTCGGGCGGCTCGTGTTGGGCGCGGGGCCGAACGTGTTGCGCGCCCAGGTGCCCAGGGCGGGGTTCTCGTCGTTGATGAAGAAGCCGCGGTATTTCACCTTCGGCTCCCCCTGCGAGTAGCGCCCCGGCAGGATGTACAGCTCGCCGTGTTCGTGCGCCGGGACGTCGTCCCAGTAGTACCAGGGCGACACGCCGATGTTCCTCGAGACGTCGTACGCGCCGAAGATCGTCCCGCGCTGGTCGCTGCCGGCGATCACGAACGCGCGGCGGACGCCCGGCGCCGGGTCGTTCACCACCTGCAGAAGGGACGTCTCCCACCGGCCCGCGATGCCGGTGACGTCGAGCTTCTTCTCGCTCACCAGCCGGTCCACGAGCGGGCTCTTGCCCAGCGTCCCGATGATCACCACGTCGTCCGACGCAGGGATCTCGTCGAGCGAGACCTCGGGCTCGACCTGGGTGACCCGGCCGATATCGGCCTTGAGGTCGCTCACGACCCGGATCACGCCGGCGTGATCGCTCGAGCTCACGACGAGCGGCGCGGCCTTGCCGCCGGCGACCAGGGGGAAGCTCTCGGACCCGGGCTCGAACGAGACGTATTTCTCCGGATCCTCCGGGTGCGGCGTCGGATCACCCGGCTGCCCGTCCGGCCCTCCCGGCTGCCCGTCGGGACCACCTGGCTGCCCGTCCGGCCCCCCCGGCTGCCCGTCCGGCCCTCCCGGCTGTGCGCCTGGATCGCCGGGCTTCGGCGCCTCCTCCGAGCCCGAACAACCCCCCAACACGGACAAGGAGAGGGGGAGTACCCCGCAGAGGATCCCCGCCCGCACCAGGGGCCTCCAGCTCGCCCAGAGGGCGCCGAGCGCTCGTCTGCCCGGGCCCGCCCCCGGACGACCGGCGCGCCGCGCGCGGGCGGCTCCTCCGTGGGATCGCGTCGACGCGCTGGCGATGCAATCTTCTTCGATGGTTGTCATGAGTGGCCTTCTCCGGCTGTTCACGCGCACGGACGACCCCCCGGCGCACGCGCGAGATGCGCCTGCGCAGGCAGAGACACAGGCACGCGACGTCTTGTGACCACGAGGCTGCAGCGGAGAACGGAGCCTGCTCTGTTCCCCCTGCCGGACGACCGGGTTTGTTTGTGCTATTTACAATGCGCTCGACGCGGCGCGCCCGTCGCTCCAGCCCGAGCTGCCCGAGGCGTGTGGAGACGCCCGCAGCTCGCTGGTCAGGCTCAGAAATGCCCGGAGCGTGCCGGTCTGATCACGCCTGAAACGGCCACCGCGGCCGCCCCTTATCCTCTCGTGTCACGCCGGACGGGGGCGCCGCTCGAAGAGCCGCTGGAGCAGGCAGGAGAACAGCAGGAGGAGCCCGATGACGATCTTCGTCCACCAGGAGCTGAGCGTGCCCTCGAACATGATGAGGGTCTGGATCGTGCCGTAGATGAGCACGCCGAACAGGGTGCCGATGAGCGTGCCGGAGCCGCCGGTCAGCAGGGTGCCTCCGATGACGACGGCGGCGATGGCGCCCATCTCCATTCCGCCGGCGTGCAGCGCGTAACCGGACACCATGTAGAACGTGAAGGCGACGCCCGCGAGCGCCGAGCAGAACCCGCTGAAGGTGTAGATGAGCACCTTCGTCCTCGGCACCGGGAGGCCCATGAGCAGGGCGGACTGCTCGCTGCCGCCGATCGCGTAGACCGTGCGGCCGAAGCGCGTGTAGTGCGCGAGGTAGAGCGCCACGGCGAACAGGACGAGCGCGATCACCACGTTCCAGGTGATCGCGGTGTCGAACAGGAACGGGATGCGGTGCGACGAGACGTCGACGTAGAAGCGGTCGGTGATGGTGATGGAGTCGATGCTGATGAGGTAACAAAGCCCTCGGGCCAGGAACATGCCCGCCAGCGTGACGATGAAGGCCTGGACCTCGAAGTAGTGGATGATCAGCCCCATCACGAGGCCGATGCCCGCGCCCATGGCCAGGACGAGCGGGATGACCACGGCCGGGCTGACGCCGTGCTTCTCGACGAGCGAGGCCGAGACCATCGTGGTCAGCGCGATGACCGAGCCGACCGAGAGGTCGATCCCGCCGGAGAGGATGACGAAGGTCATCCCGATGGCGCTGATCGCCAGGAAGGCATTGTCGATGAAGAAGTTGAGGAACACCTGCAGCGAGAAGAACCCGTCGAACAGGGTCGAGCCGGCCCCGAACATGACGACGAACAGGCCGATGGTGACGGCGAGCGGCAGGTGCCTCGGGTCGAGCCGGACCGGCGGTGCGGTCACGGCTGCGCTGTGGCTCCTGGTGCCGGCTGCGATATCGCTCATGGAATGGCCACCCTCCCTGCCCGTTGCTTCCCGAGCAGATCCCTAACCTTCTTCGATTGCAGGATGCTGACCAGGAAGACGACGAGGGCCTTCACCACCAGGTTGACCTCGGGCGGCACGCCGACCGCGTAGATCGTGGTGGTGAGCGTCTGGAGGGTGAGGGCGCCGATGACGCTCCCCACCAGCGTGAACTTGCCCCCGGAGAGCGACGTCCCGCCCAGGACCACGGCCAGGATGGCGTCCAGCTCGAAGAGCAGGCCCGCGTTGTTGCCGTCGGCGCTCTTGACGTTCGAGCTCACGATGAGCCCGGCGATGCCGGCGCACAGCCCGCACACGGCATAACAGGCGAGGGTGATCGAGCGCGCGCGGATCCCGGCGAGCCGCGAGGCGACCGGGTTGATGCCGATGGCCTCGATGAACAGGCCGAGCGCGGTCTTGCGGGCCAGGAGCCCGAGCACGGCGCCCACGCCCGCCACGATGAACAGCGAGACCGGGATGCCGAGGAGGAAGCCGTTGCCGATGACGTAATACGGGCTGTAGTAGATCGTGAGGATCTGGCCGCCCGTGATGAGCTGGGCGATGCCCCGGCCCGTGACGAGCAGGATCAGGGTCGCGATGATCGGCTGCATGCCGAGCAGCGACACCAGCGCTCCGTTCCACAGGCCGAGGGCCAGCGCCACGCCCAGCGCGCCGCAGAGGACGACCGGCAGCGGGACCTGGGTCACGTCCGCCATGCCGGTCCCGCCGCTCAGCACGAGCTCGCCGCCGATCAGCGCCGCCGCGACCGCGCCCGAGATGGCGACGACCGCGCCGACCGAGATGTCGATCCCGCGGGTGGCGATCACCAGGGTGAGCCCCATGGCGATGATCATGAGCGGCGACGCGCGGTTCAGGATGTCGATGACGCTGCCGTAGAGGTGGCCGTCCTTGACGGTGACCGCGAAGAACCTCGGGTTGTTCACGAGGTTGAAGAGGAGGAGCAGGCCGAGCATCGCGACCGGCCAGGAGGTGCTCCTGCCGGCGAGCCGGCGCAGGGGAGCCGCGGCCGCGCTCACGCGTACCCTCCCGCGATGATCCGGTACACCGCCTGCTCGTCGACCTCGCCCGCGGCGAGCTCCGCCACCTTGCGCCGGTCGCGCAGGACGACGAGCCGGTCCGCGTAGCGCAGCGCCTCGGCCATCTCGGAGGAGACGAACACCACCGCCATGCCCCGGTCGCAGAGATCCATGACCTGGCCCATGATCTCACCCTTGGCCGCCACGTCGATGCCGCGGGTCGGCTCGTCGAGGAGGAGCATGCGCGGGTTCGTCGCCAGCCAGCGCGCGAGGAGCGCCTTCTGCTGGTTGCCGCCGCTCAGCTTGCCGATGGGCACCTCCGCGTCGGCCGCCACGATGCCGAGCCGCTGGATGTAGCTGCGGGCGATGTGGTCCTGTCGGGCCCGGGACAGGTTGCGGAAGATGCCGCGCTTCGCCTGGAGGGCGACGACGATGTTCTCGCGCAGCGAGAGGTCGCCGAGGATGCCCTCGGTCTTCCGGTCCTCGGGGCAGAACCCGAGCCCGTGCGCGATCGCGTCGAGCGGCGAGCCGATGCGCGCCGGCGCGCCGTCGATCTCGATGGTGCCCTCGTCCGCCTCGTCGACCCCGAAGAGGAGCCGCGCCGTCTCCGTCTTTCCGGCGCCCAGGAGGCCCGCGATGCCGAGCTCCTCACCCGTCATCACCTCGAGGTCGATGTCCCGGACCGAGCCCTTCTTGCCCAGGCCGCGCGCCCGCAGGAGCGGCGCGCCCCCGCCCGCCGGCCTCTCCGCCCGGGCGCGCCCGGCCCGGGTCGGGCCCTCGTCCGCGACCTCCCGCCCGACCATGTGCGTGATGAGCTGCATGCGCGACAGCGCGGCGATCGGGTACTCGCCGACCAGCTGGCCGTTCCGCAGCACCGTGATCCGGTCCGAGATCTCGAACAGCTGGTCGAGGAAGTGAGAGATGAACAGGATCGCCATCCCCTGCGCCTTGAGGCGCCGGATGACCGAGAACAGCCTCCTGACCTCGTCCTCGGCGAGGCTCGAGGTCGGCTCGTCGAGGATGAGGACCTTGGCGCTGGCGGTCAGCGAGCGCGCGATCGCGACGATCTGCTGGACGGCCAGCGAGAAGTCCGAGAGCGGCGCCGCGACGTCGATGTGGACGTTCAGATCCGCGAGCGCGGCGGCGGCCCGCCGGCGCATCTCCCCCCACCGGAGGGCGAAGGGGCTCGACCCCTCGCGGCCGAGGCAGATGTTCTCGGCGACGGAGAGGTTGGGGCAGAGGTTCACTTCCTGGAACACGGCGCTGATGCCGAGCTTCTGCGCCTCGAGCGGGCTCGTCGGCCGGATCTCCCGGCCCTCGAGGAGGATGTGCCCCTCATCCGCGGGGTGGACGCCGGTGAGGACCTTGACCAGGGTCGACTTGCCCGCGCCGTTCTGCCCCATGAGGGCGTGCACCTCGCCCGGCAGCAGGCGGAAGTCGACCGACAGGAGCGCCTGCACCCCGGGAAACCGCTTGGAGATCCTCGTCATCTCGAGCACGGGCACGGGCACGGCGTTGCTGTCCATCGCTCACGTCCTCCTCTCGGCCACCAGTTCCAGCTCTCCGCCGCGCGCGCTCAGTACTTGCGCTTCGGGAACTCCTGGGCGGCGGTCTCCATCGGGAAGACGCTCTCCTCGGTCACGATGCGCTTCGGCAACGCCTTGCCGGCCATCAGGTCGCTCACCGCGCTCATGAGCTGCGGCCCGAGCAGGGGGCTGCACTCGACCGTGACGTTCAGCTTGCCGGCCATCATCGCCTCGAACGCGCCCTTCACCGCGTCGATCGAGATGATCAGGATGTCCTTGCCGGGGCGGAGGCCGGCCTCCTCGATGGCCTGGATCGCGCCGATCGCCATGTCGTCGTTGTGGGCGTAGAGGACGTGGATGTTCTTGCCCTCCGCCTTGAGGAACGCCTCCATGACCTCCTTGCCCTTGGCGCGGGTGAAGTCGCCCGTCTGCGAGCGGATGATCTTGAAGTCGGGCTTGTCCTTGAGGATCTCCTCGAACCCCTTCTTGCGGTCGATCGCGGGGGCCGAGCCGACGGTGCCCTGCAGCTCGACGATGTTGACGGCGCCCTGGTGGTCCTTCATCTTCTCGACCAGCCACTTCGCCGCGCGGCGGCCCTCCTCGACGAAGTCCGACCCGATGAAGGTGGCCCAGAGGGTCTCGTCCTTGGTGTCCACGGCGCGATCGGTCAGGATGACGGGGATCTTGGCCGCCTTGGCCTCGCGCAGGACGGGCTCCCAGCCCGTCTCGACCACGGGCGAGAAGGCGATCACGTCCACCTTCTGGGCGATGAACGACCGGATGGCCTTGATCTGGTTCTCCTGCTTCTGCTGCGCGTCGGAGAACTTGAGCTCGATCCCGGCCGTCTTGGCGGCCTCCTCGATCGATTTGGTGTTCGCGGTCCGCCACTCGCTCTCCGCGCCGATCTGCGAGAACCCCAGCGTGATCTTCTTCTTCTCCGCCTGACAGCCCAGCCCCCCCAAGATCATGACCAGCCCGGCCAGGACCATCACGGCCGCGGCGACAACACCGCTCCTCTTCATGGCGCAGCTCCTTTCCTCTGTGTACACGTCCCGTCCACGGGACGGCTCGTTCGTCTTCGTCCCCTGACGTCCGGCCTCACTTCTGGCCGTAGTACGCGCCCTTGCCGTGCTTCCTGTCGAAGTGCTTGCGCACGAGCGCGTCGGGCAGGCGCGCGGCTCCCGGGTGGATGGTGCGGGTGATGAACGCCATCCGCGCGATCTCCTCGAGCACCACCGCATTGTACACCGCCTTGTCGGCGTCCTCGCCCCACGCGAAGGGGCCGTGCCCCGCCACCAGCACCATCGGCGTGTGGAGCGGGTTCCGCTCCCTGAAGCACTCGAGGATCTGCTTGCCGGTCTCGGTCTCGTAGTCGCCCGACACGGCGTCCGCGCGCATCACCTCGGTGCACGGCACGTCCTCGGCCAGGTGATCGGCGTGCGTCGTCCCGTAGATCGGGATCGGCGTGCCCGCCTGCGCCCAGCTGGTCGCGAAGGTCGAGTGTGTGTGGACGACGCCGCCCACCCCGGGGAAGCTCGCGTAGAGGACGATGTGCGTCCGGGTGTCCGAGGAGGGGCGGAGGCGCCCCTCCACCACCTTCCCCGCGAGGTCGACCACCACCATGTCGTCGACCGACAGCTGGTCGTACGCGACGCCGCTCGGCTTGATGGCGAGGACACCCCGGTGGCGGTCGAACGCCGAGACGTTGCCGAACGTGTAGATGGCGAGCCCCCGGCGCGGGATCTCCATGTTCGCCGCCCAGGCGCGCTCTCGCAGCTCTCGGTAGGTCGTGCTCACGTCCGGGCCCTCAGTGCGCCATCCGGTAGGCGAGGTCGTTCCAGCGGAGCTCGTTCTTCAGCGCGCGGATCTCGGTCCCATGGCCGATGCGGACCAGCTCCACGCCGGCGATGGCGGCGAAGTCCTCCACGTGCTCCATGGTCACGGCGCGGCTGTGCGCGCAATGATGAGCGCCTCCCGCCAGGATCCAGGCCTCGCACGCGAGCTTGAAGTCCGGCTTCGGGATCCACACCGCGCGCGCCACCGGCAGCTTCGGCATCTCCCCGTCGGGCGGCACCGCCTCGAGCTCGTTCGCGACCATCCGCATGCGGCCGCGCATGTCGACCATGGCCACGTTCACGGCGGGCCCGGTCCCGGAGTCGAAGACCAGCCGGCACGGGTCCGACCTGCCGCCGATGGAGAGCGGGTGGATCTCGAGCGACGGCCTGCCCGCGGCGATCGACGGGCAGATCTCGAGCATGTGGGCGCCGAGGACCCGCTCTTTCCCCTCGACGAGGTGATACGTGTAGTCCTCCATGAAGGAGACGCCCCCGCGCAGCCCGGTCGACATGACCTTCAGGGCGCGGACGAGGCCGCACGACTTCCAGTCGCCCTCGGCGCCGAAGCCGTAGCCCTCGGCCATGAGCCGCTGCACCGCGAGGCCGGGGAGCTGCTTGAGCCCGTGCAGGTCCTCGAAGGTGGTCGTGAACCCGCCGAAGCCGCCCTCCTTGAGGAAGGAGCGTATCGCCGCCTCCTGCCTCGCCGCGTAGCGCAGCTCGCCGCGACGCTCGCCGCCCTTCCTCAGGGCAGGGGCGACGGCGTACGCCTCGTCGTACTCCGCCACCAGGCGATCGACCTCGCGCTCGTCGACGTCCGCGATGCGCGCGACGAGATCGCCCACGCCGTAGCCGTTCACCGACCATCCCAGCTTCACCTGCGCCTCGACGCGGTCCCCGCCGGTGACGGCCACCTCTCTCATGTTCATGCCGCCGAAGCGGGCGATCCTGAGCCGCCGCGCGTCGAGGGCCGCACACGCGGCGCGCGACCAGACGTCGAGCCTGCCGAGGACGTCGTCGTCCTTCCAGTGGCCGACGACCACCTTCCGCTCGATGCGCAGGCGCGCGCCGATGTACCCGAACTCCCGGTCCCCGTGGGCGGACTGGTTCAGGTTCATGAAGTCCATGTCGATGCTGTCCCAGGGGAGCTCGCGGTTGTACTGCGTGTGCAGGTGAGCGAGCGGCTTCTCCAGGCGCATGAGCCCCGCGATCCACATCTTCGCGGGCGAGAACGTGTGCATCCACGTGATGACGCCGACACAGCGCGGCGCCGCGTTCGCCTCGCGGCAGACGGCGAGGACCGCCTCGGGGCTCTTGAGCGTCGGCTTCCAGACGACCCTGACCGGGATCTTGCCCGAGGCGTCGAGGTACTCGGCGATCTCCCGCGAATGCTCGGCGACCTGCCTCAGCGCCTCCTCGCCGTAGAGGTCCTGGCTGCCCGTCAAAAACCACACCTCGAAGCTGTCTCGAAGATCCTGCATTACGACTCCGCTCATCACGTCAGCTCCTCCTCCGCGAAGGACCCGAGCTTGATATAATCCCTGTACAGTGCGTCATAGATCCCGGCGCGCACGGGATCCGGCCGGTAGACGGCCTCGGTCCCGGGCGACATCGCGCGCTGCGCGTCCTCGATCGTGGCGTGCAGGCCGGCGGCCGTCGCGGCGAACATCGCCGCGCCCAGGGCGACCGGCTGCTCGCCGGCGCGGACCTCGACGGTCATGTCGAGCACGTCCGCGAGGACCTGCATGGTGAGGGGGCTCTTGCGCGCGACCCCTCCGATGCCGATGACGCCGTCGATGCGGATCCCCTGCGCCCGGAAGCGCTCGACGATGGCGCGCGATCCGAAGGCGAGCGCCTCGACGAGCGCGCGGTAGATCCGCGGCGCGTCGGTGGCCAGATCGAGGCGGAGGAGCGCGCCCTTGAGCCGCTGGTCAGCGTCCGGCGTCCTCCGCCCGTTGAACCAGTCGAGCGCGACGACCGAGCTCGGCGCCGGCGGGATCTCCGCGGCGGCCTTCTCGAGCTCGGGGATGATCCGTTCCAGGATCGCGTCGGCGAAAGCCGCACGGGGCGCCACGTCGGCGACGGTCTCCGGGGGCGAACCGGAAGCTCCCTGGGCGGCCGGGAGGAGGGCGCGCAGCGGCCAGCTGAGCAGCTGCTTGAACCACGCAAAGACGTCGCCGAAGGCGGACTGCCCCGCCTCGTAGCCGATCGCGCCCGGGAGGATCGATCCGTCGACCTGGCCGCAGATCCCGGCGACCAGGACCTCCGGCGCGCCCGTGCTCGGGACGACGAGCATGTCGCACGTGCTCGTGCCCATGACCTTGAGCAGGTGGTGAGGCTGGATGTCGCCGCCCACCGCGCCCATGTGCGCGTCGAAGGCGCCGACGCCCACGACCGTGTCCTCCGGGATGCCGAGCGTCGCGGCCCACGAGGGCGAGATCGTCCCGAAGGGCGCGTCCGCGGTCCAGGTCCGTGAGCCGAGGGTGGCCTTGAGCGCGGGCAGGCGCGGGTGGAGCCTCGCCAGGAACTCGCTCGACGGGTAACCGTCGAACTCCGGGTGCCACATCGCCTTGTGTCCTGCGGCGCAGCGGCTCCGCCTGATCTGCCCGAGATCCTCGGTGCCGGTGAGGACCGTGGGGATCCAGTCGCAGTGCTCGAGCACGGTGACCGCCGCGCGTGCGACCGCCGGATTGGCCTCGATGACGTGGAGCGCCTTGGCCCAGAACCACTCGGCGGAGTACACGCCCCCCGAGAACTTCGTGTAGTCCACGCCGCCCCAGGTGCGGGCGAGCTCGTTGATCCGCGCCGCCTCCGCCAGCGCGGTGTGGTCCTTCCAGAGGATGAACATCGCGTCCGGGTCCTCCTCGAAGCGGGGGTGGAGCGCGAGCGGCCTGCCCTTCTCGTCGGCGAGGACCGGCGTGGAGCCCGTGGTGTCGACCGATATCCCGCGCACGCGCGACGCGACGTCGCCGCCCGCCTGGCTCAGGGCCGACCGGATCGACGCCTCCATCGCGTGCAGGTAGTCGAGCGGGTGCTGGCGGAACCGGTGCGCGTGCGGGTCGCAATAACGACCTTGCGCCCAGCGCGGGTAGGGCGCGACCGCCGCCCCCGCGATCGCGCCGCCCTGCGCGTCCGCGACGACCGAGCGAACGGAGTCTGTACCGAAATCGATCCCGATGACGAAGGTCCCGGTGCTCATGACAGCCCCCTCAGGGCAAAGCCGAAGGACGAAGTTTCAATGTGAACGCTCACATGCTGAATGTCAACAATGATCCGCGCCTCCGCGGCCAGGCGTGGTCCTCGACGGGCACTCGACGTCCGTCCACGCCTGCCAGCCTCCCGTGGGGCTGACCGCGCACACGCCGATGCGCTCTCCGGGCGTGTCCGTGAACCCCTCACAGCCGCCCAGCAGCACCTCCTGGTCGTCGATCCAGGCCACGGCGACGCCCGCCCGCTCGCCGTCGTCTTCCACGACGTCGACCTCGACGCCGCGCTGAGCGACCATGGTCTCCGCCTCCATGCGGGCGAGCGCATCGACGCTCTTCCGCTGAGCCACCGTTCCCTTCGTGGCGGAGACCTGGACGATCTTGCCCTCTGCGTCGTAGGTCAGGGGGCAAAGTCGAAGGGTGGTAGTGCTGTGAACGTTCACATTTCCTGTATCAACGCCGATCCCCGTCCGCTGCGCTCGGCCCGGGCGGCGGGCAGATCCTTTGGCTGGTCGATTTTGCATTGACTGCCGTAATGTGAGCGTTCACAATTAGCCCGAGTGTCATCCTTTTGTTTCGCCCTGCGTGGGCCGTCACGCGCGCCGAGACCTTTATCCTCCGATTGAACTCGGCGCCACCCTCGTGCGCCGAGCTCGATGTTTGCGCGCATCCGGAAGCTCGAGAAGCGCCGGAGAATCATCGCCCGAGCGATCTGCGTCATCCGGCGATGCCTGGCGAAGTTGCAGCAGAGCAGCGAGGTCCAAGAATGGCTACGAGTGCGACACACATGCAGAGCAAGCTCGGCATCGCGGCGTTGTTGATTTGCGGCGTGACCGCGTTTCCGTCCAGCTCCCTGGCGGACAATCCCATCGTGCAGACCATCTATACCGCGGATCCTGCTCCCATGGTCCACAATGGCACGGTATATCTCTATACCGGGCATGACGAGGACAGCGCCACGGATTGGTTCGGGATGAACGAGTGGAGAGTGTATTCGTCCACGGACATCGTGAACTGGACGGACCACGGATCTCCGCTGAGGTACAGCGACTTCAGCTGGTCGAAGGGAGACGCGTGGGCAGGTCAGGCCATCCACAGGAACGGGAAGTTCTACTTCTACGTTCCCACGACGAGCAGGTCGCTCGGCAGGATGACCATCGGCGTGGCCGTGTCGGACAGCCCCACCGGTCCGTTCGAGGATGCCCTCGGACGGCCGTTGATCACCGCCAACTGCGGAGACATCGATCCGACGCCGTTCATCGACGACGACGGCCAGGCCTACCTGTACTGGGGAAACCCCAACCTGTGCTACGTGAAGCTGAACGAGGACATGACCTCCTACCAGGGAGACGTCGTGCGCGTGCCCATGACGGCGGAGAGCTTCGGGCGGCGTGACGGGAACGCTCAACGTCCGACGCTGTACGAGGAAGGTCCATGGCTCTACAAGCGTGATGGGCTGTACTATCTGGTGTACGCCGCCGGCGGCATCCCCGAGTACATCGCCTACTCCACGAGCAGCAGCCCGACCGGCCCGTGGACTTACCGCGGGGTCATCATGCCCACGGAAGGCGGCAGCTTCACCAACCACGCTGGCGTCATCGACTTCAAGGGCAGCTCGTACTTCTTCTATCACAACGGCGCTCTGCCGGGCGGTCACGGTTTTCACCGCTCGGCGGCTGTCGAGGGGTTCACCTTCAACGCCGATGGTACATTCCCGACGATCACGATGACCGACGCGGGGCCGCCTGGCGCCGGCAACCTGAACCCGTACGTCATGACGGAGGCTGAGACCATCGCCTGGGAATCCGGCGTCGAGACCGAGGCATGCAGCGAGGGCGGCATCAATGTCACGTCGATCGAGAACGGCGACTACATCAAAGTAAAGGGCGTCGATTTCGGCACCGGCGCGGTGTCCTTCGACGCGAGGGTGGCCTCGGCGACCGGTGGCGGCAGCATCGAGCTGCGCCTCGACGGCCCGACCGGCACGCTGGTGGGGACCTGCACGGTCCGGGGCACCGGCGGCCCCCAGGCCTGGGTCACCACGTCGTGTGAGGTCGACGGTGCGACAGGGATCCACGATCTCTACCTGAAGTTCGCCGGTGGAGGCGGCTCCCTGTTCAACTTCAACTGGTGGAAATTCGCTCCGCTCGACGCTCCGGATCCGGAGCCGACGAGCGGGAGCTCCACGAGCGTGGGGAGCGGGGGTGCGACGGGCAGCGGCGGCTCGGGCGGGGGCGGGAGCGACGGCGGCGCAGCGACGACCGGCAGCGGAGGAACGGCGGGCTCCGGCACGGGCGGCGGTGGCGCCGCCCCGGATGGCGGCGGCAGCGAGGACAGGGGCGGGTGCTCGTTCCGCGTCGGCTCGGGGCCCACCTCCCCGGCGGGCGTGCTCGGCGCCTTGATCGCGCTGGGCGTGGTCGTCGCGCGGCGGCGTCGTGCGCGACGAGCCGGTCGCAGCTGGGCCGCCGGAGATCTCCGCTGAATGTAGAGGACCACCGGGCCATCCCGAGGCCGATCCCGACGACGGCGGTCTCGGCGCGCAGCAGAACGGCCCCCTCGGGGCGAAGCTGGAGAAGGAGACTTCCTTGTGAGCGTTCACCTGTCCGCTGTCAACGCCAGTCCGCCGGTTGCTGCTGAGCTCGCGCTCCGGCGGCTGGCACGTCGCCTCCGGAGCGGCGCGTCAAGCGGCGCGGGCGCCGGGCCGCGGTCGTGCGCGATGTGGCTTCTAATCTTGTGCGGGATGTGGATTCCAATCCGCCCGGCCGCGACTAAGCTCGGGCCCCGATGGTTGACAAGTCTCCTCCGGAGCGGCGCGTCAAGCGAGGCGGGCGCCGGGCCGCGGTCATGGTCGATGTGGCCAAGCTCGCCGGCGTCTCGTACCAGACGGTCTCGCGGGTCCTTCACGACAGCCCCCACGTGCATCCCGACACGCGGGAGCGCGTGCTCGAAGCGATCCGCCAGCTCGATTACCGCCCTAGCTCCGTGGCGCAGGCGCTCGTGACCGGGCGCTCGCGGACGCTGGGGGTGGTCAGCTTCGACACGACGCTCTACGGCCCGGCGTCGACGCTGCTCGGCATCGAGGAGGCGGCGCACGACGCCGGGTACGGCGTCAGCATCGCCAGCCTGAAGTCGTTCAGCCGCGCGCCGGTGGTCGACGCGGTGAAGCGGCTGTGCGACCAGGGCGCCGACGGCATCGTCGTCATCGCCCCGCAGCGGTCGGCGGTGGACGCGCTCCGCCACGTCACCTCCAACGTGCCGGTGGTCGCCGTCGAGGGGGGGCCGGACGACTCGGTCCCGGTGGTCGCCGTCGACCAGCACGGCGGCGCGGCGGCCGCGACCCGCCACCTGCTCGACCTGGGTCATCGCACCGTGTGGCACATCGCCGGTCCGCAGGACTGGCTCGAGGCCGACCAGCGCATCGACGGCTGGCGTTCGGCGCTGGAGGCCGCCGGCGTCGAGGTGCCGCCCCTCCTGCGCGGCGACTGGAGCGCGCGCTCGGGCTACGAGCTCGCCCCGCAGCTCTCGCGCACGCCGGGCGTCACCGCCGTGTTCGTGGCCAACGACCAGATGGCGCTCGGCCTGCTCCGCTACCTCAACGAGATCGGCCGCGATGTGCCGCGGGACATCAGCATCGTCGGCTTCGACGACATCCCGGAGGCGGCCTACTTCACGCCGCCGCTCACCACCGTCCGCCAGGACTTCTCCGAGCTCGGGCGCCGGTGCCTCCACCTGCTGCTCGGGCAGATCGAGAGCGGCCAGCGCTCCGATGCGCGCGTTGTGGTCGAGGCCGAGCTGGTCCTGCGCAAGAGCGCCGCCGCCGTCCCCCGGGGCCGATGAGCGCGCGCGAGCCTCCGGCGTAGACCCGCCAGCCTGGCCGTCCAATCGGGTGCGAGGGGGGCCGCGCGCCGGTCGGTTTTGTTTGACACCGGCTATGTGAACGCTCACAATGACCTCTCGGGGTATCCTTTCGCTTTGTCATGAGGGGGCGTCGTGGGTGCCCGGGACCTTCGTCCTTGGGACCGGGATCGTCTGGCGCCGGAAATGTCCGATCGGTCGTCGCGAAGATGATCGCTGATCGAGGGTGATTGGCGTCTTGCCCAGGCCACGCCGGGCGAGGTGCGGTTCGTGGTGCGAGCAGTGCTCTGAGGCATCGTCGCCGGGGGCGGGTTCCCGTGCGTCGTCAACCCGCTGCACGTTGGAGAACAAAATGAGGAAGTCGTCCTGGAACGAGCTCCGTTCCTCAAGAAGAGTCGCCGCGGTCTGCGCGCTCGCGTCCGCGGCCGCGTGTACGGGCACACTGGAGGACCCGCTGGGTGGCGGACACGCTGGACCCTCGACGGGCTCGGCTGGCGAGACGGCCCCTCCGCCATTCCAACCCGCGGCCGGGATGCTGCGCCGCCTGACGAGAACGCAATTCCGCAACGCCGTGCGCGACGTGTTCGAAGTCGACGTCGATGTCAATGAGCTCGATGCCGACAGCTGGAATGGAAATTTTGCGGTAATCGGCGCCTCGACCGTCGTCACGTCGGAGCGAGGCGTCGAGCAGTACCACACGGCCATCGAGAAGGCCGTGGACGTGGTGTTCGCGGATTCCGCGAAGCGGGCCCAGTTCATCGGTTGCACGCCCAGCGGCGCGCAAGACGACGTTTGTGTGCGCGGGTTCCTCCAGGCGCTGGGGCTCCGAGCGTGGCGCCGCCCGCTCGAGGCCGCCGAGCTCGATCGGCTCGCGGCGGTCGCCGCGGGGGCCGCGACGGAGCTCGGCAGCCCCGTCGAGGGGGCCCGCTGGGCGACGGTGGCTCTCTTCACGTCGCCGAACTTCCTGTACCGCGCGGAGCTCGGAGCGCCGAGCGCCGACGGGTCGCTTCGCCTGACGGGCTACGAGATGGCGTCCCGGCTCGCGTTTCTGGTGTGGAACAGCCTGCCGGACGAGGTGTTGCTCGACCAGGCCGCGGGCGGGGCGCTCGAGACCGTGGAGGGGGTGCGTGCCGCGGCGACGCGGATGCTCGACGCGCCCGCCGGACGTGAGGCCGTCGGTGCCTTCGCCGAAGAGTACATGCGGCTCGATCGAATCGGCACGCAGGCGAAGGACGCGGCGCTGTTTCCGGAGTACGACGCCGCGCTGCGAGCGGCGATGGTCCGCGACATGCGGGGCACCTGGGAGGTCCTCGCGTTCGAGGATCAAACGAGCGCGCTCGACCTGTTCTCGACCACGAAGGTCGTGGTCAACACGGAGCTCGCAAAGCTCTACGGCATCGACACGACCGGCCTCGACTCGAGCACCTTCGAGGTCCGCTCGTTGCCCGCGGACGGCCCGCGCCTCGGGATCCTCAGCAAGGCGGGCTTCCTCTCGCAGTTCGCGAACCAGAAAGAGGGATCCCCCACCTTGCGCGGCAAGTTCATGCGTGACGCCCTGATGTGCAGGACCATCCCGCCGCCGCCCGGCGACATCGACATCGTGCTCGATGAGCCGCCCGCGGACATGCCTCTCACGAAGCGTCAGCGGCTCGAGAAGCACCGGACCGAGCCCACCTGCGCCGGCTGCCATGGATTGATGGACCCGCTGGGCCTGCCGCTCGAGAGCTTCGACGCGATCGGCCGCCACCGCACGACCGACCACGGCCTGCCGATCGACCCGAGCGGCGACTTCGACGGGCAGCCGGTCGCCGACGCGCGCGAGCTCGGCATGGCCATCAGCTCGAGCGACTTGGTCGCTCGGTGCCTCGTCCGCAAGTACTACACGTATGCAGCAGGCCACGAAGAGCGAGACGTGGACGGCAGCGTGCTGAACACGCTGGCCGCCTCGTTCGAGGCGTCGGGGTTCAAGCTGCGCGAGCTGGTCCTCGACCTCGTGACGAACGAGGCCTTTTCGTCCGTCGCCCCTCAACCCTGATCGCACGGTACCCCCAATGACCATCAAAGCTTTGGACCGACGCACTGTTCTCCGGGGTATGCTGGCGACGGGCGCCGCCGTCACCATCCCGCTCCCGCTCCTGGAGATCATGCTGAACGAGAGCGGCACGGCGTACGCTCAGCCGAACACCCCGGTCTCGCCGCTCTATGTCACGTGGTTCTTCGGGAACGGCACCCTGCCCGGTCGCTGGAAGCCGGCGCGCACGGGCTCCGGCTCGGCCTGGGAGCTCAGCCCCCAGCTCCAGCCGCTCGCGGCGCTCAAGTCTCATCTCACGGTGATCACGGGTCTCGAGAACAAGCTCGTGGTACCCGGCTTCGAGCACCCCACGGGGTCGGCGGGGGCCACGACCGGCGCGCCGCTCGACGGGAACGCCGTGCGGGCCGCGTCCATCGACCAGGTCGTCGCGGACGCCATCTCGGCGGGGACGCCGTACCGCTCGCTCGAGGTGGGATTGACGCCGGCGACGCCGGGCGGGCCTCAGGACTCGCTGCATACGGTCTCCCACAAGGGGCCGCACTCGCGGAACAACCCGGAGTTCGATCCGAGGGCCGTGTTCAATCGATTGTTCATGGGCGGCGCGCAGCCCGACCCCGGCGATGACGGCGCGGACCAGGCCGAGAAGCTCGCGAAGGTCCGGAGGAGCGTGCTCGACTCCATCCTGCAGGACGGCGCGAGCCTGAAGCAGCGGCTCGGGACGGCCGACAGGCAACGCGTGGAGCAGCACCTCGAGTCGATCCGCGCCATCGAGCGGCGCCTCGAGGCGACCCCCTCCGGCGGCTCGCCAGCAGCGTGCAGCAGCCCGGCGGCCCCCAGCGCTGGCAAGGACGTGCAGAGCGAGGCCCCCCCGGCCGTGAACACCGCCATGGTCGAGCTCTCGGCGCTCGCGCTCGCGTGCGAGCGGACCCGCGTGCTCTCGTTCATGTTCTCGCTGCCCGCCGCGCACGTCTACTACCGGCACCTCGCGTCGGACATGAACGACGACTTTCACGACACCATCTGTCACGGGGATCCCGGAGATCAATCGGGTCAGCCCCGCGTCGACAAAGGCGTGATTTACACGATGCGCTGCCTGAACGAGTTCTTGACGAAGCTCAAGAGCACGCCGCACGGCAGCTCGAACCTGCTCGACCACGCGCTCGTCTTCGTCACGTCCGACACCGCCTGGGGCAAGGTGCACACGAAGGCGGAGTGGCCGGTGCTCTTCGCGGGGAAAGCCGGAGGGCGGCTGCGCGGCGACGAACATCACAACTTCCCCGGCGAGAACCTGAGCAAGGCGCTCCTGACGGTCGCCCAGATCATGGGCTCGACCGCGAGGGAGATCGGTGTCGACGCGGGGCGGGTCACGTCGCCGCTCGCGGGCATCCAGGTCTGAGCGGCGGCGGGGGCGCGGGGGCATCACTCACACCGTACCGCGCCGCGTGCGAGGTCTCACCAGCGACCCGCACGCGCGCCGGTCCACTCGGAATTTCGGTCGTACACAACAAACCTCGCGGAGGTCGCCGTGCGTTCCTGTGCAGCAAAGATCGTTGCTCTCGTTGGATTGATCCTGGTGGGTTGCGGCTCGTCGGATGAAGAGCCCGCCCCGGGAGCGTCGAGCACCTCGTCCGGGACAGGAGGGAGCGCTGCGTCGAGCGCGACCAGCGGGGGTGCGACCAGCGGCGACGCCACGAGCGGGAGCGGTGGCGGCGGAGTCACCTCGAGCGGCGCGACGGGCTCGGGCGGCGGCGACGGCGGCGGCGGCGCCTCCGGCACCGGCGGCCAGGGCGGTGGCGGCGCCGGAGGAGCGGGAGGCGCGGGCGGGTTCACGCCGTGCCCGACGAACGGGGACCCTTGCAAGATCCTGCCGCTCGGCGACTCCATCACGGACGGGGTCGGGGTGCAGGGCGGCGGCGGCTACCGGATCGAGCTGTTCAAAAAGGCGCGGGCCGCTGGCCAGAACATCACGTTCGTCGGATCTCTGGTGAACGGGCCGACCATGGTCGACGGCGCCGCGTTCCCGCGGAACCATGAGGGGCACAGCGGCTGGAGGATCAGCGGGATCGCGGGGCTGGTGCCGACCCCCGCACTCGCGGAGGGCCCGCACATCGTGCTGCTCATGGCGGGGACCAACGACGTGATCCAGAACGATAACCTCTCCATGGCGCCGCAGCGCCTGGGGGCGCTCCTCGACAAGATCTTCACCTCGGCTCCCGAGGCGCTCGTGGTCGTGGCGCAGATCATTCCGGTCACCTTCGCCGATGCCGCAGCGGTCACATACAACAGCGCGCTGCGGGGGATCGTGGAAGCCCGGGCGTCCGCAGGGCAGCACGTGGTGCTGGTGGACATGCACACCGGGTTTCCGGCGTCGGAGCTCCCGGACGGGGTACACCCGAACGAGGCCGGCTTCGCGCGCATGGCGAACGTCTGGTACACGGCCATCGGCGACCTGCTGCCGTGAGGCGGCGTCGCGCTCCCGCCTCAACCTCGAGACGACCCTGCGCGCCGCGCCGCGTGGCCGCGCCCAGCGGCCGATAACGCAGCTGCGTTATCGCAGCTGCGCAGGGCAGGAGCCGCGACACGCGAGCCGGCGCTCCAGGGGCGCGGCCTGACGCGCCGCGCCGGGCGCCGCCGTACGCCACGGACACCCGCGACTTGCTGCCCTGACGTAAACTTAGTTCCCGAGTCGAACGTCACGAGCCTCAACGATTCATTTTGACTCAAGAGCACATGACGCTCGATTATCACCATGTCTGGCGAGTGAGCAGGACTGGGAGGTTTATTCATGCATCGAACTCGAGTTTGGGATTGGATACGGCGCACGGCGTCCCCCGCCTCGGGGGAGGGGCAGGCCACCCGGGAGCGCTCCGGCGGGCGGCGCCGCTCGGCGTGGCTCGCCGCGTGCGCATCGACCCTCGTGGCGGCGGCGTGTACGGGCACGCTCGGGAGCAGCGACGAAGATCGACCAGGCGTCGAGCCACCTGGCGCGGAGGCGCAGTGCGCGCCGCGGCTGGCGCGCCGGATCGTGCTGCTCGCCGACTTTCAGTTCACGAACTCCGTGCGTGCGCTGCTCGGGGACGCCGCCGTACGAGCCGATCAGGCGCCCGACGAGAAGACGAAGCCCTTCACCAAGAAGGGGATCGTCGTTGGCACGTCGCTGGTGCGCGCGCGGCTCGACAGGGCCGCTTACGCCGCGGAGAGCCTCGATGGGCGCTTCGAGGAGGTGACGGGCTGCGCGGCGGACGGCGATGACACGTGCGCCCGCGACTTCCTGACCCGGTTCGCGGCGCAGGCGTTCCGGAGGCCGCTCGGCGCGACCGAGCTCGGAGAGCTGTGGGAGGTGGTCGAGCTCGGAAAGGAAGAGAGCTACAAGCGCGGCGTGATGCTCGCTGTCGAGGCCATCCTCGCCTCACCCTCCTTCAGCTACCGGACGGAGCTCGGTGAGAAGGGGGAGGACGGCGTCGTGAGGCTGTCGCCGCACGAGATCGCCAGCGAGCTCTCGTTCTTTCTCACGGACAGCCCGCCGGACCCCGACCTCATGGCCGCCGCCGACTCGGGCGCCCTCGGCGACCCGGAAGAGATCACACGGCAGACCGAGCGGCTGCTCGCGCTGCCGGCGACGCGGCGCAGCCTGAGCAGCACGCTGCTCGCGGCGTGGGGGCTCAGCAACCTGTTCGGCACGGAGAAAGATCCGGGGATGTTCCCCGAATACGGCCCTGCGCTCCAGGCGAGCATGTTCCACGAGACCGAGCTGTTCCTGGACGCGACCCTCTGGGAGCGGGGCGCGGACGTCTCCGACCTGCTCTCGTCGCGCGAGACGTTCGCGAACGAGCTGCTCGCGAAGGTGTACGGCGTGGAGCACGAAGGCGCACCGGAGGAGTTCTCGCCGGTCACCCTGCCCGCCGAGCAGCGCGCCGGGCTGCTCACACAAGCGTCCGTCCTCACCACGCTCTCCCGCACGGACAACACGAGCGTGGTCGCACGAGGGCTGTTCGTCCGCGGCGCGCTGCTCTGCCTGCCGAAGCTCCCGTCCCCGCCAGAGACGCTCGCGGACGAGGTGACGGACCTGCTCAACGCCGACATGACCGAGCGAGAGCGCGCCGACGTGCGCGCGCAGAACGCGACCTGCGGCGCATGCCACCGGGGGATCGACCCGTTCGGCCTGATGCTCGAGAACTACGATCCGCTGGGTCGATATCGAGAGACGCTCGACGGAGCGCCCATCGACGCGCGCGGCGAGCTGCTGGGGAACAACGCGCTGGCCGGCAGCTACACGAACGCGGTCGAGTTCGCCGATGCGATCGCGCAAAAGGAGGAGTTCGCCGCGTGCCTGACGCGGCACCTCATCACCTACGGCACCGACGACGATCGGCTCGCGCCGGACGACTGCCAGGTCGCGGACGTGGTCGAGGCGCTGCCGGATGGCGCGCGCACCCTGCCCGCCATCGTGAAGGCCATCGCGAGGTCGAGCGCGCTCACCGACCGCACCGAGACCGAGGAGGAGTGACCATGAACCGCATTTCACCTTATGCTTCGTCCCGTCGTCGCTTCCTTCAGGGCGTCGGCGCCGCCGCAGGGATGTTCGCGATCCTCCGCGGCCTCGAGCGGGTCGCGGAGGGCGCGCCGAGCCCGAAGCGGCTCCTCATCATCCAGCGGCCCGTGGGCACCGTCTACGAGAACTGGTGGCCCCAGGGGAGCGGGACCGACTTCACGCTGTCCCGCATCCTGCGCCCGTTCGAGTCGGTGCGGGACCGGATGGTGGTGCTGCGCGACCTGAAGCTGCCTTACGAGGGATCGGTCGGCGGCGGCCACGAGCGCGGGACCGTCCTGATGGCGACCGGCCAGCGGACCAAGCAGCTCTACCCCGGCAACGGCGGGGACGACCCGATGGCCGAGGGGGCGAGCATCGACCAGCTGCTCGTGAAGCAGTCGACCGATCTGCAGGGGACGCCGATCGCGTCGCTCCAGATCTCGTGCGACAAGCGCGCGGACACGCCGGAGGTGTCGACGCGCCACATGTCGTACTCCGGCCCGCGAGCCCCGATGACGCCGTACTACCAGCCGCTCGAGGTCTACCAGCGGGTGTTCGGCACGTTGATGCCCGGCGGGACGACGAGCGACAACCTCGAGGCGCTCGCCAGGGCGCGCCGGCAGAAGAAGAGCGTGCTCGACTTCGCGAGGAAGGACCTCGCCCGCCTCCACGAGCTCGCGCCGAGCGCGCAGCGCGAGATGCTGGACGCGCACACCGAGGCGATCCGCGAGGTGGAGAAGGAGTTCGACGCCGATCCGCGCAGCGCCGCGTTCTGCGGCATGGAGCAGCCGCCGGAGGTCATCTCCGTGAGCGAGTACATCGACCCTTACTCCTCGAATCACGTGGTGCGCGAGCGCGACGACGAGAAACACGCGCGCATCGGCGCCCTGCACTTCGCGGTGCTCAAGGCGGCCTTCCGGTGCGACATCACGCGCGTGGTGACCTTCCAGTGGGCCCCGGGGACGAACCACGTGAGCTTCGGCGATTTCTGGCCGCCGGACTCGGGCGTCTTCAAGGTCCACCACACGACGAGCCACGATCCCGATACGAGAGATACGCTCGAGTTCCTCACGCGCGTGGAGGAGTTCTACGCGGGCAAGGTCGCGGGGTTCCTGAAGGAGCTCGCGGACACCCAGGACGTGAACGGCGGGACGCTGCTCGACAACACCGTCGTCCCCTACGTGACCGAGGTCGGCACCCGCACGCACAACTGGGACAGGGTGCCCTGGGTGCTCTTCGGCGGCGCCAGTACCGGGCTCGTCGGCGGGCGCGTGTGGGACAACGGCGGCCGCGGTCTCCGGTCGACCAACGACCTGTGGATGGCGTGCGCGGGGGCGTTCGGCCTCCCGGACTTCGTCCTCGGGGACGCCGACCTCCACACGACGGCAATCCCGGGTCTGTTCGCGTAGGCTTGAGCGTTCAGGCCGCTGTGGCCCGAGGTGCCGCGGCCGACCTCAGACGAGCAGAAGTTGGAACCGCCAAGGACGCCAAGGCGCCAAGAACGCCAAGAAGAAGATCATATCTTGGCGTGCTTGGCGTCCTTGGCGTCCTTGGCGTTGAAATCTCTCGGGATCCCTGGCGAGACTTGTGGCGCTCGGAGCTAGCCGCCCATCCCTCCCGCCTCGGGCGTGGCTACGTCAGGTTGGTGAGCGGCCCGGTGCAGTACCGCGGGTCGCCGAACGTGGTCCGGGCGTCGCCGAACAGGTTCAAGATGGAGACGAGCAGGTTGTTGTGCGGGACGCCGGGGTGACGGACCCAGCGTCCGGTGCGCAGGCCTCCGCCGCCGCCGGCCAGCAGGAACGGCATGTTCGTCTTGCTGTGCGTCGGCGGATCCGAGATCTCGGAGCCGAAGAAGACGACGCTCTCGTCGAGCAGCGAGTGCCCGCCCATGTCGACCTTCTCCATCTCCTGCAGGAGGTAGAGGTGCTGCTTCGAATACCAGTTGCAGATGAGCTCGCATTCGGCCGCCCTGAAGCCGCCGTCGTGCTGGTAGAAATGGTGGTGCTCGCTCAGGTTGAGCCAGGGGAAGGTGTGCTTCGCCTCGGTGTCGCTCCACTGCAGGGTGCCGACCGCGGTGATGTCGCAGGCGAGCGCCATCACCAGCATGTCCGTCAAGAGCTTGCCGACCTTGGGGATCGCCGCGTCGGTCGAGGTGTCCCTGATCGAGCCGGTGTCGGACGAGTTGAGCCCCGTGCGGGGGTTGTAGTCGGACGTGTCGACCATCATCGGGACCTGGCAAGCGCTCGTCGCGATAGGGACGTTGCTGAGGCTCTGCTCGATCTCGCGGATCTTCGTCAGGTGCTGGTCGATCTTCTGCTTGTCGGCGGCGCCGACCCGCGCGGACAGGGCGGCGTAGCGCCGGTCGAGGAAGTCGAGGATCGACTGCTTTCGCGCGAGGCGACGGGCGGCGTCGTTGTTGTCGCCGGGGTTCAGCGTGCCGAAGAGCTCGGTGAAGATCTCCACCGGATCGAGGCGCGGCGGGATCGGCCTGTGCGGCGCGGCGTCCTCGAAATTCGCGGCGTTCATCGGCGACAGCAGGCCGTGGGACTTGCCCGTCGCCCAGCGCAGCGCGATCTGGATGCTCGCCTTCGCCTTCTGGCCAGCGGAGATCCGGGAGGCGATCACCTGATCGATGGACGGCCCGCTCCCGTAGCCGTTGCTCGAGGAGCCCTCTTGAGCCGTGCCCGTGAGCCAGGCGATGATCCCGCTCTGGTGCTGCTCGCCGCGCGCGCTCTTCATCTCGAGGCCGTCGACGACGAGCAGCCGATCTTGCACCGGCGCGAGCGGCGCCAGGATGGGGCCCAGGGTGAAGCTCGTCTCGGAGCCGGTCGGCCTCCAGCGGTCCATCACCGTTCCACCAGGCGTGTAGACGGCGAGGAAGCGCTTGGCGGGCGCGGGCTGCGCGTGCGCCGTGCGTTCGGGGCCCATGATCTCCAGCCAGGGGAGGGAGACGGCGATCGCGCCGGCGCCCCGCAGCATGGCACGTCGACTCAAGCGAAATTTCGACATAACCATCATTCCTCTCCTGAAGCCATGTAGTGGAAAGCGTCCGTCTGCGTGAGCTCGATCAGCAGCTGCTTCACGTTGTACCCGGACTGCTTGAAGGCGGCCGTGACGGCCTTCTCGGTGCACTCGTCCTCGGCGCGCAGGGTGAGGCCGTAGGCGTACTCGGCCCAGCGCGTCGCGAAGCAGCTCTGCGTCTCCTCGGTCTCGGCGAGCTTCCGCACCAGCTCGACCGGCCCGCTCACCGTGCCCTCCGTGCCCGGGACCCCGCCGCTCGCGTCGATGGTGACGCCGTTCTCCGTGGTGCGGAACAGCCCGACCGCGTCGTAGTTCTCGAACGCCAGCCCGATCGGATCCATCTGCCGGTGGCACGTCGCGCAGACCGCGTCCTGGCTGTGCTGGCTGTAGCGCTCCCGCGCCGTCGCGCCGGTGTACGGGTCCGGCGGCTTCACCCGCTCCAGGATCTCGCCGGTGGGGAGCGGGATCGTCCGGCACATCAGCTTCTGGACCACGAACGAGCCGCGGCCCACGGGGTTTGTCATGTTCGAGTGCGTCGTCCCGGCCATCACCCCCGCCTGGGTGAGGACCCCGAGGCGCTGGGTCGTGTCGAGCTGCACCTTCTGGAACTCGTCGCCCGTCACGCCGGAGACGCCGTAAAACGCCGCGAGGGGTCCGTTCATGAACGTGTACGGGGCCGTCAAGATGGACGGCCAGGTGCCGGTCCCCTCGAAGATCTCGTGCTCCAGGAATCGCTGCGTCTCTTCCCGCATGAGCGCGCCGATCGCGCGAGAGAAGGTCGGGAACGACTCCTCGCTTCGCTCGAGATCCGCGAGGTTGCTGATGGGGAGCAGGTTGTCGAAGAAGAACCGGAGGACGGGCCGAGCCTGAGCGTCGTCGAGCATGCGCTCGGCGTGCGCGCGCACGCCCTCCTTCGTCGAGAGCTCGCCTGCCTGCGCGGCCGCGCGCAGCCGGTCGTCGGGCATCGTGCCCCAGAGCAGGTACGAGAGCCGCGTCGCCATCTCGTCGCCCGTCGGCCGGCGGAGCTCGGGGCGCTCGGGGTCGGGGGCGCCCCACTCGATGCGGTAGAGGAAATCCGGCGATTGCAGGAGCGCCTCGATCACCGTCGCGATGCCGGTGGCGAACGTCGCGTCCGTCCGCCCGACGGTGTACAGCGCGAGGAGCTCGTTCGCCTCGCCGTCGGCGAGCGGCCTCCGGTAAGCGAGCGGCGCGATCTTCTCGATGATCGTGCGCGCGCACGCCTCCTCGCCCTCGATCTGCACGCCGCTCGCGCACGGCGCGAGCTTCGCGAGCGCCTCCGGGCTCGCGGTGGCACGCTGGGCGACGCCCTCCGCGACGGTGCCCCACTGCTCGGCCAGCAGGCTGGAGACCGACAGCTCGTCCGCGTCATTGCCGAAGCCGTTCCCGACATCCTCGCTCGGCAGCGAGAAGGCTGGCTCCGTCGTGTCGCCGAAGAGGTAGCGAACGGTCTTGTTGTACTCGAAGCGCGTCAGCCGCCGCAGCGGCGCACGCCCGGGGTACACCACGCCGTCCTCGCACGCGGACGGGGCCACCGTGGTGGGATCTTCGACGCCAGGGTCGGCATTACCGTCACCCCCACCCAAATTTCCCGTGCAGCCGCTGGCCAGGATCAACGCGATCGGGATCGCCGACCGAGAAACTCTGGAACGACGCGTCCGCTCATGATCGAAGGACCTGGACACGGATGTCGCTCTTCGCCCGCTCCGGGCACGTTGAAGCCACATCATCGAACACCCCGCTTTCATTACACGATAATAAAACAGTTATGGCGCAGTCCCCCAGCGGGCCTGCTGCTGGGCAGCGGTGTCGGGGCCGTCGTGGTGGATCAAGCTTCCGACGCCCCCTCCGCTGCCCTTCGGATCGGGCGTCCCCGGGATCTGCATCCCAGCAGACCGTTGGCCAGATGCCAACCATCATCGAGCAGCAATCGCGTCCTCGACGACCGAGCGAACGGAGTCGGTGCCGAGATCGATCGGAGGACGAAGATCTCGGTGCGCAGACGGCCCATCCAGGGCGAAGCAAAAGGATACCGCTTGAGGCAATGTGAACGATCACATGGCGGGCGTCAACGCCGATCGACCGGCCTGCCTCCACCTCCTGCTCGGGCGGGTCGAGCGCGGCCCTTTCGATGCATCGATAACCTGTCGAGATGGCGTCGCTTTTCAGGGGCGGAACGGCGATGATCGCGGTCCGGCGCCCGCTCCTCTTGACGCGGCGCTCCGGCGGGCGACCGCTGGATTTATCCTCCCTTGGAGGATGCCCGCGGCCCGGCCGTTAAGAGTTGACACGGAATATGTGAACGTTCACATTGTGCCCAAGGGGTATCCTTTTGCTTCGCCCTGGATGGGTCGTCATGCGTACGGAGCTGGGGAGAGGGCCAGCTCTCGAAGCGGGACAGGCCTACAAACACACAATAATTCCCCGCTTTACGGCGGGCTGAGAGAGGCGGTCATGCTTGGCTTCGGCGTCATCGGTACGGGAGAGATCGCGCGTGACTTCACGCGCGCGCTTCAGGGCAGCCAGCGTTGCCGGGTCGTGAACGTCGCGGGCACCTCCGCCAACAAGGCGCGAGCCTTCGCGGCCGAGTGGGGGCTCCGAGCGTCGTCGCGGACCGTGGAGGAGCTGCTCGAGGATCGGCGCGTGGAAGCCGTCTACGTGGCGTCGCCGCACTCGGCGCACGAACAGCATGCGCTGGCGAGCCTCGCGGCCGGCAAACACGTGCTGTGCGAGAAGCCCCTGACGCTCGACGCCGCGTCGACCCAGCGCGTCATCGCCGAGGCTGTCCGCCGGAGACGCTTCCTGATGGAAGGGTTCATGTATCGCTGCCACCCGATGCTTCGCGGCCTGCTCGAGTGCCTGAAGGGCGGCGCGATCGGGCGCATCCTGCATCTGCGCGCCGACTTCGGCTTCCGCGCGAGCCGCGGCTCCGGCAGGCTGTTCAATCCCGAACGGAGCGGCGGCAGCGTGCTCGACGTCGGTGGCTACCCGGTGTCGTTCGCGCGCTTGCTCGCCGGGGTTACAGAGGACGCGCCGTTCGCGGAGCCCACCCGGATCTCTGCATGGGGGCGGTTCGGACCCACGGGCGTGGACGAGCTCGCGAGCGCCACCCTGACCTTTCCGTCGGGCTTCACGGCGGAGGTGACGAGCTCCATCGCCTACGCCATCGGAACGACGGCGGTGATCCATGGCGAGCGGGGCTTCATCGTGCTGCCGAACCCGTGGATTCCGGGGGGTGACGGCCAGGGCCGTCACAATGCGTTCACGATCCACCGCGACGGCCGTGAGCCCAAAGAGCTCACGTTCCCGACGGAGAACGCGGTGTATGCGATCGAGGCGGAGCTCGTCGCCGACAGCCTGCCCATGCTCGAGCCGGAGTGGCCCGCGATGAGCTGGGCAGACACCCTGGGGAACATGCAGGTCATGGATGCCTGGCGCGGCGCCCTGGGCTCCGGGCGACGGCCGGTGAAGAGCGAAGTCACGCGTGGTATCAACGCATTTCTGAAGGTGAATCAGGAAGGAGACCTGCCGTGAGAGAGACGAAGTCCTGGGGCAAGGGGTGGGCGGCCTTAGCGCCCTTCCTGTTGGCGCTGCTCTCGATGACCGGGTGCAGCAACGAGAACGCGGGGACGGGCGCCGCGCCTGCCGCGGGGGGCGGCCCGAAGCCGAAGAGCGTGAAGCTCGCCTTCATCACCAACAACTCGAGCGAGTTCTGGAAGATCGCTCAGGCGGGGATCCGGAAATACGAGCAGGAGAGCAAGGTCCAGGTCGACGTGAAGATGCCGCCGAACGGCACCACGGAGGAGCAGAACCAGATCCTGGAGAGCCTCTCGAGCCAGGGCTACGACGCCATCGCCGTGAGCGCCATCGCGCCGAACGATCAGGTCCCGGCGCTCAACAAGGCGGCCGAGAGGAGCAAGCTGATCACGTTCGACTCCGACGCCCCGAAATCGAGCCGGCTGCTCTACATCGGCACCAACAACTACGAGGCCGGCAAGGCGCTCGGCGCCCAGATCGTGAAGCTCCTCCCGAGCGGCGGCAAGATGGCCGTGTTCGTCGGAATGCTCTCCGCGGACAACGCGAAGCAGCGCCTGCAGGGCATAGAGGACGCGATCGCCGGCAAGAACATCGAGATCGTCGACAAGCGTGAGGACAACACGGACCGCGCGAAGGCGCGCTCCAACGTGGAGGACATCATCAACGCGCACCCGGACCTGAAGCTCGTGGCAGGCCTGTGGTCGTACAACGGCCCCGCCATCGCGGCGGCCATCGAGGCCCTCGGGAAGAAGGGCAAGGTCCTCGCGGCCGTGTTCGACGAAGAGGAGCAGACGCTCATGGCCATCGAGAGCGGCACGATCTCGGCCACGGTCGTCCAGAAGCCGTTTCAGTTCGGCTACCTGGCGAGCAAGTGGGCGCATGAGCTCGCGACCAAGCCCGACGTGGCGACGGCGCAGATTCCGGCCGACAGGAGCATCGACACCGGCATCGAGGTGATCGAGAAGACCAACGTGGCGGACTTCAAGCGGAAGCTCGCCGAAATGAAGAAGTGAACGTGGCCGCGTCCGAACCGGACCTGCTCGCGATGAGCGCGATCACCAAGCGGTTCCCCGGCGTGGTCGCGCTGGAGGGCGTCTCTCTCTCGCTGAAGCCGGGCGAGGTGCTCGCCCTCATGGGCGAGAACGGCGCCGGCAAGAGCACGCTCATGAAGATCCTCGGGGGCGCCCAGCAGCCCGACGAGGGGGAGATCCGCGTCGAAGGGAAGAAGGTCGCCCTCGAGAGCGTGCGCGTCGCCAAGCGCCTCGGCATCGCGCTCATCCACCAGGAGCTGATGCTGGCGGCGAACCTGGACATCGCAGCCAACATCTTCCTCGGCAACGAGGGCGGCGGAGCCGGCCCGCTCCTCCGTCCGCTGCCGAAGGGCGACATGTACGCCCGCGCCGAGGAGCTGCTCCAACGTGTGGGCTTGACGCTCCCGCCCTCGACCCCGGTGTCCGCGTTGACCGCCGGGCAGATGCAGATGGTCGAGATCGCCAAGGCGCTCGCCCTGGACGCGCGCATCATCGTCATGGACGAGCCGACTTCGTCGCTCACGAGCGCCGAGTCGGAGCACCTCTTCCACATCATCCACAAGCTCCGGGCGGACGGCATCGGCATCGTCTACATCTCGCACCGGCTGGAAGAGGTCATGGCGCTGGCGGACCGGGTGACGGTCCTGCGCGACGGACGTTACGTCGGGGAGCTCACGCGCGCGGAGGCGACGCACGAGAAGATCGTCTCCATGATGGTGGGCCGCGAGCTCAGCGCGCACTACTTCCCGGAGAGGCGGCCTCGGAGGTCGACCGAGCCCGTGCTGGTGGTCGAAGGCCTCGTCGTGCCCGGCGCGCCCGCGCCGGTCTCCTTCTCGGCCGGGCGCGGGGAGATCCTCGGCTTCGCCGGCCTGGTCGGCTCGGGCCGCACGGAGCTCATGCAGACGATCTTCGGGGTCACTCCGGCGCTCGGCGGACGCATGACGCTCGAAGGCAAGGCGTTCGCGCCTCGACGACCCAGGGACGCCATCGACCGCGGCGTCTACCTGGCGCCGGAGGATCGCAAGCGGCACGGCCTCGTGCTGCCGCTCAGCATCGCAGAGAACACCTCCTTGCCCAGCATCGGCAGCTATAGCCGCTGGGGGTTCTTGGACAGGACGACGGAGCGCCGCGTCGCCGAATCGGAGGTGAAGCGCTTGCGGACGAAGACGCCTGACATCCGCCAGCGCGTCGTGAACCTCTCCGGCGGAAACCAGCAGAAGGTGGTGCTCGGAAAATGGCTGGCCATGAACCCGCGCGTGCTCATCCTGGACGAGCCGACGCGCGGCATCGACGTCGGCGCCAAAGCCGAGATCTACCGCCACATGGCCGCCCTCGCCGATGAGGGCATCACGATCTTGATGGTCAGCTCGGACATGGAAGAAATCATCGGGATGAGCGACCGCGTCGCCGTCATGCACGAGCGGCGCATCAAGGGTGTTTTGTCGCGGGAACGGCTCGGCCAGGAGCGGATCGCGACCTTGATGACGGGGCACGCCGACAAGGAGGAATCGTCGTGAGGCGCGAGCTCGGCATGACCATCGCGCTCGTCGTGATGTGTCTGGGTCTCTACATTTCGAACCCGGATTTCCTCGGGCAGTCGAACTCGATCAACACCCTGCGGCAGATCTCGATGCTCGGGATCTTCGCGATCGGCATCGGCTTCGTCATCGTCGCCGGCGGCATCGACCTGTCGATCGGGTCGGTGATCGGCCTGACGGGCGTCCTGATCGCGAAGCTCTCGTCGACCCAGGTCGGCGGCCTGGGTTATTCGTTGTGGATCGGCATCCCGGTGGCGCTCGGCGCGGCGCTCCTGGTCGGCCTCGGCCAGGGCCTCTTGATCACGCGGCTCAAGCTGCAGCCGTTCATCGTCACGCTCGGCGGCATGTTGTTCTTGCGCGGCGTCTCGCAGACCATCGCCGAGGGGGGCACCCTGAGCCTCGGGGGCTCGCCGCTGCTCGACCTCGCGAACGGCGGTCTGCTCAAGGTCGGGAGCGACGCGCTCGTCCCGTATCCGCTCCTGATCTTCCTCGCCGTGATCGGCGCGGCGACCTACGCGCTGCACTTCACGGTGTTCGGCCGTTACGTCTATGCGATCGGCGGCAACCGCGACGCGGCGGAGTACTCCGGCATCAACGTGAAGCGGGTGGAGACGTCCACCTACGTGATCTCGGCGGGCCTCGGCGGCGTAGCCGGCGTCTGTTACGCGTCGTACATCGGGCAGATGTCGCAACAGGTCGGCATCGCGTACGAGATGTACGCGATCGCCGCGGCCGTGCTCGGCGGCTGCTCGCTTCGCGGCGGTGAGGGCACGGTGCTCGGCATCATCATCGGCGCCGCGATGATGCGCGTCATCGACAACGGCATCAACATGTTCCAGCTGCCGTACGAGGACGCTGACGGCATTCAACGCATCTGGCGCCTGGACCCGAACTGGACGTTCATCATCATCGGCGCGGTGATCCTCGTCGCCGTGATCCTCGACCAGATCGTGCACATGGTGCAGGCGAAGCGGCGCATCCGGCGTGCCTCCGCAGGAGCCGCCGAGGCAGCGCTGGGCCTCCAGGCGGCCGTGGCCGTCGGCGCAGCCGCGCCGCCGGCCGCACGAGCGCCCGATCGCGAAGACGTCTGAGCCTCCCGGTCACGGGGAATGAACGTCGGGGCTCGGGCGCCTGCGTGTGCCGGGTCAGCCCTCTGCAGGGTCACCGCGCCGGCCGCGAGGCGCGCGCTCGCCGCCCGGATGCGCGCGGGGCCGGAGCGCCGGCGCCGCCGACGCCGCGCGGGCGAGGGGGGAGCACCCACCGGGTCGGCTCGACCTGACCGCCCTCCGCCTGCACGGCGCGATCGACCAGCGGGAGCATCCTCCTCGAGATCTCCGCGAACGTATCCTCGGCCTCGTGGTCCTCCGGCAGCCGATCCGGCAGGGTGGGGCGCGTGCGGTGGACGCGGTAACGCTCGGGCAATCGCGCCCCCGGGAAGGCCTGGCGCAGCTCCTCCATGCCGCCGAGGAGCGCCACGAGCGCGCCCATGGTCGCCGTGCCGTTGTCGGAGTCCCACCCGGACAGGGCGCCAATCTGCACGGTGCGCGAGAAGCTCCCCTCGCCGAACAGGAGCGCCAGGGTGCCGGTCGCGAGGTTGATCGCGGACTCGGTGAACCCTCGGTAGACGAAGCCGTGCGCGGCGGCGCGCTCCTGGTAACGATGCGCGATGGCGTCGCGGACGCGCTCCCAGTCGCCGCGATCCTCGGCCGATTCATGAGCGGAGAGCACGAAGTCGATGACGTCGGCGGCCTTCGACGCGTCCGGGAGGTACGCCCTGGCCTCGCGGACGATGCGCACGATCTCCTCTCGCCGCGGCTTCTCCGGATCGACGGTCGCCGCGAGCGAGAAGAGGAGGACGTAGAACTGCGCGGCGTGCGCGGCGTGATCGCGGGCCGTGGTCCGGATGGGAAGGTCGGCGATGCGCAGCGCGAGCTCCGGCATCCCGGGCGCGAGGGCGCCGAAGATCTCCGTCGTGAGCTGCGCGTCGATCTGGAGCGCGTCCGGGTTGAGCGCAGGATCACTCGTGGCAGGGGGCAGCACGCCTCGCTCGAGCAGATCACGCGCCCTCCGGTTGGAGACCCAGATGAAATCGTTGAGGTGCGCGCGCCACCCGTCCCGGATCGACTCGGGAGAGAGGAAGAGCGCCCCGGCCCCGGTCATGAGGTGCAGATAGACATACTCGATGTCGGTGTCGTCGTCGGACGGGCAGGGGTCGAGCAGGACGAAGTCGATCCGCGCCCCGTCGCGGCCCTGGGGGCTCCCCCAGTCGGCGTCGGTGAAGAAGGGGCGCTCGACGCGGACACCCTCCGTCCGCAGCCCCGTCCAGTTGGCGATACACGCGCCAGCCCACATCGCGCGGAGCCGCTCGGCGTACGCCGCGCGATCGAGCCGCATCCGCGAACCGGAGGACATCCCCGCCGGGTCGTGTCGCTCCGCCGGCCCGGCGAGCGCGCGGCTCGGCGCGGCGACCGCGAGCGGCGCGAGGGAGAGGAGCGCCAGCAGCAGGCCGCGCCTCCGTGAAGGAGGCCCGATCCGGGACGATCCGCGGGCAGGGCGTCGATCGCCGCGAGTGCGCATGAATTGCTCCTCTCGAGTGTACACCCGGCGCGTCACGCTCGGTCTCGCACGACATCGATGCAAGCGAGATACCGTCCGAGACCGCTCCCTCGACGCCGTCTCCACCCTTAGGTTGAGATCATGCACACCGGAACTCACGACGCGCGCGCGGCGGGGGCGCGCCTGGAAACCTTTGTCTCCCGCGCGGCCCGTTATCTCCTCGGCTCGTCCCTCGCCATCACGCCGAGCGCTGCGTCGATCGATCCGGTGCTGGAGAGTCTCCTCTCCTTTCACCCCGGGTGGATCACCCGGAGCGTGACCACACACGACCCCGCAGGCGGCAACGACGATGGATATCGCCCCGGGGTCGCGCTCGAGGGGGAGCACCGGGTCCTGTTCCATGCCCGGGGCGAGGGGAGAATCACGCGGATCTGGATGACCGCGCCGCGCGCGGAGCTCGAGAAGCCGGGCCAGGAGCTCTGGATCGAGATCGACGGACGCACGGTCTTCCGCGGGTCACACCGCGACTTCTTCGAGGGTCGGGGGCTCTGGACGTCGCCGCTCGCGCTCGGCGTCGACGCGAGCTCGGGGGCGTTCACCAGCTACGTCCCCTTCGCCTGGTCCAGCGAGGCCAAGATCCGGTTCCGGGGAGTTCCCATCTATTACCAGGTGACCTACCGCGAGGGCCCCGGCGCCGCATCGGGGCCGTCGTCCGAGGAGCTCGCGCAGTTCATGGCCGAGGACTGGACCAGGGCCCTGCCCGCGCCGTCGCGCCAGCAGGCCCCGAGCCCCGGCGCCCCGCTGGTCCTGGCGGAAGGCCCCGCGACGGTATCGGGCCTCGTCCTCCACATCCCGGCGGCGAGCCTAAAGGACCTGGAGGTGAGGATCGGCGGACAGCCGCCGGTGCCCGCGTCCTTCTTCTTCGGCCTGGCCAGCGCGAGCACCGATAGCGACGGCGGATGGGCCACCTTCCGGAGCGCGCTGCACGCCGCCTGGGCGCCCGACGCGGGCGGGACAGGCAGGCTCGCGACGCGCCTCCCCGTTCCGCTGGCCGAGGGAGAGGCGCTCTCGCTCGAGGTCGCGCAAGGCGGGGCCATCGCGCGCCTCGAGGCGGCCGTCGCCGTCGCGCCGGCCCGCCGCGGCGTGCGGCTCCTCGCGCAATACCGCGACCAGACGGCCCCCGGACGCGAGACGACGATGCCCCTCTTCGAGAGCGATGAGCCGCTCCAGCTCGTGGCCCTGCTCAAGCACCTCAGCGGCGGCCTCCCCAACGACCGGACGTACCTCGAGGGCGACGAGATGATCCGGACCGACGGGATGTCGCTCCCGCTGCAGATCGGGACCGGCACCGAGGACTATTTCAATGGCGGCTTCTACTTCCTGGGCGCGCACAGCAATGCTTTCAGCGGGCTGCACCGCTTCCTCGTCATCGATCCCGAGGAGGGATGGAAGAGGGCCCGGTTCGTCCATTCGCTGTACCGCCTGCACGTGGCCGATCCCATCGTGAGCCGCTCCGGCCTGCGCTTCGGCATCGAGGCCGGGCCGACCGGCGCCTATACGCCGCTCCAGGTGCGCTCGCTGGGGCTCGCCTACACGTTCTCGGATCATCGCGTGATCGGCGAGCAGGAGGTCCGCGTGCAGGGGCGGCGGCACCGCGTGCGTTCGGCCGTCGACGCGGAGCGCTCGGAGAAGCCGCGGATCTTCCGGTTCCGCGAGGGCCGCGGCATCACCCGGATCGAGGTCGCGTGCCCGCCCGAGGCCCGCGGGCTCCTGCTCCTGCGCGCGTACTCCGCGGCGAAGGCCCCCCAGACGGCGCGCGTGCGGCTCGACGGGAGAGAGGTGGGCACGATCCACGAGATGCAGGCGAACCCCGTCCGGTCGATCGCGGAGGACGCGCTCTGGATCGACCTGCGCCCCGGTCAATGCGGCGCGGGCAGGCGCCCGGTGATCGAGGTCGACGCGACGGGGTCGCCCGAGCCGTGGAGCGAGGGCGGCTACAGGCTGCGGTTCTTCTCGGGGCCGCCCGCGCCGCAGCTCACCCACGGCCCCGCGGTGGAGATCCTCGACACCGACCACCTCCCCGAGGGCGCGGCTTATGTGAACGATCACACGACGATCCAGCTCCGCGACGGCCGGTGGATGTTGACGGGAATCTTCAACGCAGAGGGCCAGCCGCCGGAGACCGAGCGGGTGTTCGTGCTGGCCACCGCGCCGGGGCCCGGGCCCGCGCGCTGGCACGACGCCGCCGCGCCGAGCTTCTCGCTGGCGCCCGAGCGCTTCTCCACCCGCGCCCTCGCCGACGAGCGCTGGATCTGGGCCCCACACGTGGTCCACGACCGCGACGGCAGCCTGGTCATGATCTTCCACGTGGGCACGCCCGACCCTGACCGGTCCGGCTTCCGGATCGCGCGCTCGCGCGACGGCTTCACCTGGACCCGCGAGGCAGGGACGCTCTTCGAGGACATCTGCGTCGCCCGCGATCCGATGCTCGTCCGGCTCGGCGAGCTGTGGGTGGTCTATTACACGCGCTGCGCGTCGCTGGCGTCACGCCAGAGCGGCGTCGCTTACCGCACGTCGACGGATCTCGCCCGCTGGAGCCCGCCGGCCATGGCGCTCACGCTCGGACCGGAGACCGCGATGCACAACAGCGGTCATACCGAGTCGCCGTTCGTGTTCGCGCGGCAGGGGTGGTTCTACTTGACCATCACGAGTTACCCCGTCGATTACGACGCCACGTTCGTCTACCGCTCGCGCTCGCCGTTCTCGTTCCCGCCGCACGCCGTCGCCCGGCTGCGCGCACACGCGGCCGAGTGGGTCGGGGAGGGGGGGAGCCTCGGGGCGGGGCGCCTGTTCTTCACACACGCCGGGCGGGGGAAGGGCGGCGTGTTCCTCCAGGAGCTCTTCGGCCTCTGAGCCGCGCGGCGCGGGGCGAGCCGCGGTGACCGGGAGGGCTCGCCGGCGCGGCTCACCTGGAGGCCGAGCGGACGAGCTCCCGCAGCTTTCGGGTCTGGTAGCCGCGCGCGAGCGCCGCGAGCTGGTCGAGCCAGGGGCTGAGGCGCGGGTCCAGCTGCCTCAGCCGCTCCGCCTCTTCCAGGACCTTGTGGACGAGCCCCTTGTCCGCGAGCGTCGACAGGAGCGCCAGCTCCTCGGCCGGAGGCGGCACGAGGGGTGCGCCGTCCGCGGCGAGCTCCGCCGACGTGTCCAGGGCTCTCGCCTCCTCGCGGCGGATCCACGCGACGCCCAGCAAGCGCGATATCCTGTCCAGGAGCGCGCTCACCTGGAGGGGCTTGGGCAGGAAGTCGTCGCAGCCGGCGCGGGCGCTCTTCTCCTGCTCGGCCTCGGAGACGCTCGCCGACGACGCCAGGATGGCGACTCGTCGGAGCTCGGGCATCCGCCGGAGGCGGCGGGTGGTCTCATAACCGTCCATGCCCGGCATGGACAGGTCCATGAGGACGAGCGCCGGCGTGTGCAGGGCGGCCATGCGCAGCGCCGCCTCGCCGCCGTCCGCCTCGTGGACCTCGAAGCCGAGGGGGGCCAGGAGCTCGCGCGCCACGGCGCGGTTGTCGGGGCTGTCGTCCACGATGAGGACCGTGCGGCGCTCCCCCTGATAACCGACGATCGTGCCCGCCCGCTCGGCTTCGCCCGGGCTCGCCGCCGGCTGCGCCTCGGCGAGCGGGAGCGTCACCGTGAAGGCGCTGCCCCGGCCGACCTCGCTCTGCACCTCGAGCGCCCCGCCCATCTGCTGCACGAGCTTCTTCGTGATCGCGAGGCCGAGCCCCGTGCCCTCGCTCCTCGCGCGCTGCTCTCCCACCTGCTCGAACGGCTCGAAGATGCACGACAGGTGCTCCGCGGCGATCCCAGGCCCGGTGTCCTCGACGCGGAAGCGCACCATCCGCCCCGCAGGGACGATCTCCTCCAGCACCTCGACATGCAGGGAGACGCCTCCCCGCTCGGTGAACTTGAGGGCGTTGCCGAGCAGGTTCAGGAGCACCTGCATCAGCTTCTTCTCGTCGGCGTGGACGGCCTTCTGCGCGGGGCCGCGCAGCGCGTGGGTGAACGTGATCCCCTTCTCCTCGGCGCGCACCCGGCACAGGCCGACCACCGTCTGCAGGAAGGCGGGGAGATGGATCTCCCTCACGACGGAGTCCACCTTGCCCGCCTCGATCTTGGCCAGGTGGAGCACGTCATTGATGAGCGAGAGCAGGTGCTCGCTCGATTTCTGGATGACGTGCAGCGCTTCCCGCCACTTCGGCGGGAGATCGGGCGATCGCTCCAGGATCTGAGCATACCCCATGATCCCGTTGAGCGGCGTCCGGAGCTCGTGGCTCATGCTGGAGAGGAAGTCGCTCTTGGCCTGGTTGGCGCGCTCCGCCGCCTCCTTGGCGACGCGGAGCTCGAGGGTGCGCTCCTTGATCTTGGCCTCCAGGTCCCGGTAGAGGAGGGCGTTCTCCACGGCGATGGCGGCCTGCGAGGCGAGCACCGACAGGAGCTCTACCCGCCTCTTGTGGAACGCCCCCGGCACCTCGCGGTGCTCGAGGTAGAGCACCCCGAGCAGGCGCCCTCGATGCGACAGGGGGAGCGCCAGGAGCGAGAGGACGGCGCTCGAGGCCAGGTACGGATCGGCCGCGAAGCGCGCGTCGGCCCTGGCGTCGTCCACGACGACCGGCTCGCTCGTGCGCGCCACGTAACACGCGACCGTCGGCGAGACCTCGCCGCTGTCCGAGAGCGGCTCGCACAGGCCCGTCTCGATGCGGCCCCCCTCCACCGAGAGCCGCGCCACGACCGAGAGCTCCTCTGCTTCGACCAGCAAGAGGACGCCGCGCTGCGCCCCCGCGCTCTCCAGCACGAGCTCCATCAGCCGGCCGACGACCCGCTCCGGGTCGAGCTCGCTCGAGAGCGCCTGCGCCGCGCGCACCGCGGTGCTCACGTCGAGCTGCGCGGTGCCGGTCACGCCCGTGGTGGTCAATGTGACGGTGCTCGCGGCGCTCGCGGCGAGGCGGCGCTCCGCGGCCGCGGGCAGGGCAGGGGCGCCGAGCAGGGCGGGCCACCTCGCCTCCAGGTGGGCCACCACGGCGCGCGCGTCCCAGCGGACATAGGCGTCCCTGGCCTCGCGCAGGTACACCGCCGCGATACGGCTCCTCCCCGCGCCGAGGTGGAACTCGGCGCAGAGCTGGGCGGCGAGGGCCTCGATGTGCAAGAAGCGCTGCTCGCGGGCCAGCTCGATGGCCTCGTCGTACCTGGCCATCGCCTCGTCGGTCTTGCCTTGAATGCGGGCAAACTCGGCCTGGAGCAGGCGCAGCTTGTGCAGGAAGTTCTCCGGGCAGCCCTCGGCGAAGTACGAGAGGCGCACGAGGCCGTGCTCGACGTGCTCGCGGAGCCGCTCCTGCTCCTCCGCGTCCGCCGCCTCCCGCCAGCACTTCGCGGCCGCGAGCGCGAGCCAGAGCGGCACGTCCGTGACCGGCGGGAAGCCGAAGATGGACGTGCGGAACTGCTCGGCCTCCCGGGCCCGCGAGAGCGCCCTCGGGTATGCGCCGGCGACGAGGAACAGGTGCACCTCCAGGATGCGGGCCAGCTCCGCCGTCATCCCGTCTCCGTCGGCCAGGAGGGAGCGCGACCCGCGCGAGAGCGGCTCTTCCGACAGGAGCATCCCCGACCGGTCCGCGGTCATCAAGAGGTCGCACCACGAGGCGATCGCCTCGAAGAAGTGGTGTCCGAGCGCGGTCCCGGCGCGCTGCATCAGCCCCGATCGAGACGCCCGGTGCGCCTGGATCTCGCCGAGCGGCTGGCCACGCCACACTCGGTGATAGAACAGGTCGCCCTCCAGCCCCCAGCTCGTCCCCTGGAACGAGCCGATCTTCAGGCCAGCCGCGCACGTCCGCTCGAAGAGGGGGGCCATCTCGTCCGCGGGGCGGGCATAGGCCGTGTATTGCCCCTGGAAGGACAGGCACTCTGCCAGGAAGGGGGACGCCACGCGCTCGGCCGCGCGCACGCCGGGGCCGACCCAGCACGCGGCGCGGCGGTACATCCCCGTGGTGAGCGACCACACGTTCGCGAAGCAGACGATGATGAAGGGGGCGACGGGCGTGAGCACGCCCCGCCGCCGCACGCCCTGCACGGCGCGGGTGACCACGAGCGTGGACAGCACCGGCTCACCGCCGATCGCCGCGCACACCATGAGGTGCATCATCAGCGCGTCGACGAGCACGTGCTCCGGGGAGGGATCGGGGGGCATGCGCTCGAACGCGTCCGGGTCGCGCTCGAACCAGCGATCCAGCTCGGCGGACTCCTCGAGGAGCGCGGCGCGGCGCCCCTCGTCCGTGGCCGGGAAGACGATGTCCTGCTCCGCGACCGCCGCGAGCCCCAGCTCCACCCCCCGCGCGAACTGGCCTGCCGCCTGGCAGCCGCGGACGCGGAGCTCCTGCGCCGAGAGCCTGGCGAGCGCCGGCAGCGGCATCGCGAGCAGCCGCACGCACTGCGCCTCGACGTCGTCGAACTCCCGCAGCAGAAAGGCCGCCTCGAGCCGCTCCAGCGCGATCTCCGCGGACAGCGCCGGGTCGTCGCGCCGCGCGCCGTCGTCGCCGTGGTCGCCGTGGTCCAGCAACGCCTGCGCCGTCTCCGCGAGGCTCGCGAGGAGCCGGTGCGAGCTCGCCGCCTTCGCGGCGCGCGCGGCCTCGAGGTTCAGCCGCGCCAGCGCCTCGCGCTCCTCCGCGGACTCCAGCCGCGCCGAGCCCAGGTTCAGGTGCCGCACCAGCTCGAGCAGCTGCTGCGGCGTGCCCCCCTGGGCCCGGCGTTGCGCCCACAGCCGCCGGCCGATCTCCAGGTGCGCCAGGACGCGCTGCTCCGGCGCGGCCCGCTCGTAGCTCGCCTGCTGCACGCGGTCGTGCAAGAAGCGGTACTCGGCGTCCAGCGCGCCTCCTCCGGCCTGCCCCAGCGCCTGAGCGGGCCTGTAGGCGCCGTCGGCCGGCACCACCAGCTCCTCCTGCAGCGCGGGCCACAGCGCCGCGGTCACCCGGGCGCGCTCCCACCCGCTGAGCCGCTCCAGATCGTGCAGGTGGAACGTGTGCCCCGCGCACGCCGCGAGCCCCAGGATCTGCTGGGTCGCCTCGGGCATCTCGAGCACCTTGTCCGTCAGCAGGGCCACGACGTTGTCGGTGACCTGGGCCTGCTCCAGCTCCTTCATGTCCCAGCGCCACGCGCCGCTCTCCGGGTCCCTGACCACCTTGCCCTGCCGGTGCAAGGAGAGCAGCAGCTGCTCCATGAAGAACGGGTTCCCCCGCGTCTTCTGCCACACGACCCGCGACAGCGGCGAGACCCGCGCCGCCTCGCCGCAGAGCGCCCGGGACACCCACGCCCGCACGTGCTCTTCCGACAGGGGGCTCACCGACATCCTCGTCACCTTCGCCCCGCTCTCGTCCACCGACGCGACGAGCTTCCACAGCGGGTGCTCGGGGGGCGCCTCGTTATCGCGGTACGCCGCGATCAAAAGGAGCTCCCGCCGCTCCGCGTCCGTCAGCAGCGTCCTCAGGATCTCCAGCGTGGCGCTGTCGGCCCACTGCATGTCGTCGAGGAACATGACGAGCGGCGCGTTCGGCGCCGCGACCGCCCGCACGAAGCTCAGCCAGGTCAGCCGCTGGCGGGCGAGCACTTGGTTGCCCTGCACCGGCGGCACCGGCGCGAGCTTGCCCATGACGAGGTCGAGCTCCGGCACCACGTCTGCGATGAGCCGGGCGTTGTCCCCCACCTCGCGCTTGATCCGCTCCTGCCACGCCCGGAGCACCGGCTTCGGGCTCGCCAGCCACTGCTGCATCAGCGCCCCGAACGCCTCCGCCATCGCGGCGTAGGGCGTCGACCGCGCGAGCTGGTCGTGTTTGCCCGAGATCAAGAGCCCGCGCCCCGCTCGGGCGATGTCTCGATAGACGGTGCGCACCAGCGCCGTCTTGCCGATGCCGGAGGGGCCGCCGATGAGCACGAGCTCGACCGCGCCCCGGGCGGCGCGGTCGAAGGAGGCGCCCAGCTGCTCGCGCTCGCGCTCTCGTCCGACGAGGACGTCCGGCAGCCGCAGCTTGTGCGAGAAATCCTTGGTCCCGAGGGGGAAGCGCTCCACCGTGCCGCGCTCGCGAAAGGCGCGCAGCGCTCGCTCCAGGTCCTCCGCCGTCCCCTTGGCCGTCTGGTAACGCCGGTCGACGTTCTTCGCGAGGAGCCTGGACGTGATCGCCGAGAGGCCCGGGGGCACCTCCGGGGCCACCTCGTCGAGGGGCGGCGGCTCCTTGGCGAGGTGCGCGTGCACCAGCGCCAGCGGGTCGCGCTCGGTGAACGGCAGCCGCCCCGACAGCGCCTCGAAGAGCGTCACGCCGAGCGAGTAGAGGTCGGAGCGCGCGTCGATCGCCCGCGCCGTGCGGCCCGTCTGCTCCGGCGACACGTACGCCAGCGTCCCCTCGATCCCTTCGGGGATGCTCGCCGCCGCCGCCTCCAGCGGCAGCGACGAGGCGATGCCGAAGTCGAGCAGCGTGACCTGCGTGTACGCCGCGTCGACCAGCACGTTCTGCGGTTTGACGTCCTTGTGGGTGATGCCCGCCGCGTGCACCGCCTCGAGCACCCTCGCGAGGAGCGCCCCCAGCCGTAGCCCCGCCTCCACCGGCAAGCGCCCGCGCTCGGCCAGCAGGTGATCCAGCGACCGGAAGCCGGGGTCCTCGAGCACCAGCCCCACCGCGCCGCCCTGCTGCAGGAGCCCCCGCGCCCGCGCCACGCCCGGCACCGCCCCGAGCTGCGTCAGGATGTGGTGCTCGTGCATCATGCGCCCTGTCACGCGCGAGCTCGGCGCGGCCGCCGCAGGGAGCTTGAGCACCACCCGGTCGCCCGAGGGGCGATGGACCGCGCGGCACACGCGGGTCTCGCTCCCCTCGTACATGACCTCCCCCACCGCGTAGTCTGCCAGTTCCATCCCCTCTCAGCTCCTCTCACAGCTCCGGCCGAGATGCCGGGCGAGCAGCGGACTCACCCGCTCCTCAGGGCGCGGCCCGGCGCTGCCCGGCGCCGCGCGTGCGCAGCGCGTGCTCCACGCCCGACTGCAGGGTGGCCCTCGTCACGAGGCCACCCAGGCCCAGGTTGAGCCCCACCAGCGTCTGCGCCACCTCGGCGCGGATGCCGGTGACCACCGTCCGGGTGCCGAGCAGGGCGAGCCCCCGCGCCGCTCGCACGAGCATACACGCGACGGTCTCATCGACCGCCTTGACCCCGGTGATGTCGATGATGAGGTGGTCGGCGCCGCGCCCGCTCGCCTCGCGCAGCGCCGCCTCGATCGCCTGGCTGGCGCGCTCGACGTCCACCGTGCCGACGAGCGGCATCACGAGGATGCCATCGATGACGGGGATGAGCGGCGCGGAGAGCTCGAGCAGCCTCTCCCGCTGGGACGCGATGATCTGCTCCTGCAGGGCCCCCCTCTCCGCTTCCGCGCGCTCGCGCTCCGTCAGCTCTTGCGCGAGCTGCGCGTTCGCCTCGCTCAGCCTCCGCACGGCCTCCGCCAGCGCCTCCTCGGCCCTTTCGCGCTCCCGGATCTCGTCCGAGAGCCTCCGGTTCTGCTCCTCGAGCGCCTTCGTCGCGCGCCGGAGCGAGATCTGGGTGTGCACCCGCGCCAGGAGCTCGGTCTCCTCGAACGGCTTGGTCACGTAGTCCACGGCGCCCACGCGAAAGCCCTGGATCCTGAACTTCGCCTCCGCGAGCGCCGTCATGAACATGACGGGGATGCTCCGCGTCGCCGGATCGGCCTTGATTTGCCGGCACGCCTCGAACCCGCCGAGGCCGGGCATCAGCGCGTCGAGCAAGATGAGGTCCGGCTGAGCGCGGCTGGCCAGCTCGATCGCCTCTTCACCGTCGCACGCGACGGCGACCTCGAGTCCATCCGCGAGGAGCGCGCTCGAGAGCACATGCAGGTTGTCCGAGCTGTCGTCCGCGATGAGGACGAGCCCAGGACGCGAAATGTCTTGCTCTTGCATGGAATTCCGACGATCTCAACGTGCCCGCACCACCATCCCCCACCCGAACGGCATACCCGACCTGACGGCGAGCGCGCAGGTGCGTACACGGTGCGAGGATGGCGCTGTCGTGCGAAATTTCCCCCTCCTTTGCAAATCCATATCACGGGAGGGTCGGACGGTGACACCGGTTTGTCTTGGCTTGCGCCCTCGTCGGCGTCAGCTGGGACACGGGCGGCTCACGCGCCCGGCTCCGGCGGCGGCCCGCGGAACACGTCGAGCCCCTGGACGGGCTCCAGCTTCACCGGGCGCCCCTCGCGCGCGGACGTGTAGATGGCCTCGATGAGCCGCATGTCCTGCAGCCCCTCCTCGCCCGGCGTGTGCGCCGGCCTGTCGCGGAGCACGCACTGGGAGAGGTGGTCCATCTCCAGGGCGAAGTGGTTCTTCTCCTGGAGCTTCCGCTCGCTCGCGTCCTCGATGGGGCTGTCCTTCATCTTGCGCGACACGCGCATGCGGAGGCCGTGGTACGGGAACGCCGGATCCATCTCCGCCCAGCCCTCGGGGCCCATGACGCGGAAGCGCTTCGATTGGTGGCAGCTGTAGCTCGTGGAGCAGACCGCGCGCGCGCCGCTCGGGAAGCGCAGGAAGAAGTCGACCGTCTCGTCGACCTCGCGGAACCGCGGGTCGTCGGGCGTGCTGTACGCGGAGCCGAGCACCTCGATCGGCTCCTCTCCCGTGAGGTAGCGCGCCGCGTTCAGGCAATAGATGCCGATGTCCGGGAGCGCCCCGCCGCCGGCCAGGGCCTTCTTGAGCCGCCACTGGTTCGGGTCGCCCTGGTGCTGGGCGTTCACCGCCATGATCGTCTTGATCGGCCCGATCTCCTTCGCCCGGCAGAGGCGGATCATCTCGCGGTGGTGGGGCTCGTACTGGAGCCGGTAGGCGACCATCAGCTTGCGGCTCGCCTTCTTGCAGGCGTCGATCATCTCCACGCACTCGGCCGAGGTGTTGGCCATCGGCTTCTCGCAGAGCACGTGTTTGCCCGCCTGCGCGGCCCGGATCGTGTACTCGCGGTGCATGCTGTTGGGCAGCACGATGTAGACGATATCGACGGCCTTGTTGTCCTTCAGGCGGTCGAACGTCTCGTAGCTGTAGACGCTCTTCGGGTCGATTCCGTATTGCCCGGCGACCTGCGCGGCCTTCTGCGCGTCGCCGCTGACGAGCGCCGTGGGCCGGGAGTACTTGCAGTGGCCGAAGGCGGGGAGGATCTCCTCCAGCGAGAGCCGCCCGAGCCCGACGATGGCGTACCCGACGCGCTTGTCCGGGGCGAGCGGCGCGGGCATCAGCTCCGACTCGCGCTCGGTGGGCGCCATCAGGCGCGGCAGCTTGACGGGCGTGGGCGGGTCGGGGGACGCGCCGGCGCCGCTCTCAGCCCTGGCGCACGCGACGCTCAGCTTCGCGAGGGCGCCCGCGACAGCGACGCCGCCGGCCGTCCGCAGGAGGCCGCGCCGGGAAACCATGTCTCCGGATCCGCTCATCCAATTGCTCCTTATCTCGTGCAGGGGATTCCGACCCGTGTGGACCGGCGGTGACAAGCTCGCATGGCCCGCCGAGCGCGAGGCTCGGGGAGAGCCGGATTGTGGCCCCGGGGACACGACCCGAACCCGGGTCGGTCGCGCTCCAGGGGGGCGAGCTCGGACGCGACGTGATGGATTCGGTGGCACGGTGGCACGGTGGCACGGTGGCACGGTGGCACGGTGCATGTCCGTACCCCTCTGGGTCGGGTCACGTCCAGATCAGTCCTTGGCTAACGCAGCCTGGGCCGGGTCGCCGAGCGACGCCCGATCCGACTGGCACGGATCCTGTTATTGCCCTCGACACGGCGGGTCAATCGATGAGACGGTAAGCTGGCTCGCGCGATGGACGCGCGAGCCGCTCGCCGCCGACCCGTGGCCCGCGGTCGCCGCGATTGCGACCCTCTTTGCCGGCCACGCGCACATGGCAACGAACAATCGAGGAAGTCACCATGTCGAATTTCCATCACATCGTCACCCGCGCCCTGGCAGACGCCGATTTTTGTGAGCAGCTCGTGACGAGCCCCGCGCAGACGCTGCGCGCGAACGGCGTCGAGCCCACGCCGGAGATGCTCAAGGCCCTGTCGAGCGTCGACGCGAACACCGTGCGCCGGCTGGCCGCCGCGTTCGGCAAGAGCCAGGCCGCGACCTGAGCCGAGGCGCAGCTCCGCTCGGCAACATCGGACGCACCCCGAGGACGCCATGCCGACATATGCCAAAGACACCGCGCGCTGGTCGGAGTACACGCGTCGGATCGACCGGCTGCTCGACGACCTCCCCGCAGAGCTGGAGACGCTGGCACGGCCCCTGCGCGTCGGGCTTGGTCTGCCCTCCTCCGCCGGCGAAGGGCTGCTCAGCTACTGCTTCCTGAGCAGCGAGCCGCCGGTGCTCAAGTATACGTCGTGGTCGCTCGATGACCTCGGCGTCCCCGAGAGCGGCCAGCGCTCCGCCCTGGAAGAAGGCCTCTTCCTGGCCTCTTTCTGGCTCTTCGCCGCGCTCGAAGGGAGCGATGTCGTGCTGTCGCCGGGGTGCGCGATGCCGCGAGAGCACCTGCTCCTCTCGCAGATCTTCGTGAACGCCAGCGACGTGTGCCTGGCCGCGTGTGCGCCGCGCGGGTCCATGGCCTGGGAGCAGGCGCGCCGCGCGCTCGCGGATCGCGCTCGCGCCGCGCTGGCCTACCGGCGCGGGAGCCGCGCGGACGCCGGCGAGCTGATGGACGCCGCGGGGCTCCTGTGGGCGCCGGCGCGCGCCGCCGTCGCCGCGGCCCTCGAGAGCGCCGGCGCGGGCGCACGCGTGGACGGGCTCATCGCCGTCGTGGACGAGCTCAGCCGAGCGCACCAGATCCATCACGAGCTCTTCAGCGTCAGCGCCGACTGCGCGCGCGGCGTGATCACTTACCCCGTCGCGCGCGTCGCGGCGGCGCTCGGCATCCAGCTCGACCGCGGCGACGTCGCGGGCGAGATCGTGGGCGCGCTCGTCGCGAGCGGGGAGGGGGCGCGCATCGCGGCCGAGGTCCGCGGGCGCGCGGTCGCCTGCGCCGAGCGCGCCGCGCAGCTCGGGTTTGCGCGCTTCGCGAGCGAGGCGCGCGCGCTCGCGGGGCGGATCGGCGAGTCCGCCGAGCTCCTGTCCGCCGGCGCGCTGCTCTTCGGGGCGGAGGGCGCGGCGCCCGGGGCCGAGGGCACGCGCGAGGCGCCGCGCGGCGGTGAGCCCGCCGTGGAGCGCGCGCTCGCCATGGCCGAGGCCAGCCTGCTCGCGGATCCCGACATGCACGAGGCGTGGGAGATCCACCGCTGGGGGCTGATCGGGCAGCCCGTGCTCACGGGCTGGCGCTTCCCGGTGGGCCTCATCCAGGAGAACCTCGCCGCGACGGGCAAGGACATCTCCGCCTGGGCGGAGAGCGCGCTCGATCGGTACGTCGAGCGGCGTTTCGAGTACTTCGAGGAGCCCTCCTCCCTGCCGCCCGACATCGATTCGCTCGGCCTGATGCTCAGGCTGGTCCGGCACACGAGGGCTCGCGCGCGGTACGCCGCCGCCCTCGAGACGCCCCTCGGCTGGCTCATGGACGCGACCGGCGCGGACGGGAGCGTCCCCGTGTGGTTGACCGCGGGCACCCGCGGTCCGCTCGGGTACTCGGCGCTCCAGGGCAGCGACTGCACCATGTGCATGGTGTACGTCATCCGCGGGCTCCTGAGCTTCGATCGGGCCAGGCTCTCCGGTTATGCCCGCGGCCTCCTGGCCCAGGTGATCCGCCGCCTCGATCAGAGGGGCGGAATCGGCTCCGCCTATTACTCCTCGCTCTACCTCGCCTGGCAGCTGGCCGAGCTCGCCGGCGAGCTCACCGCCGACTTCGCGGCCGAGCGCGCCGCGATCGCCGCGCACGGGCGCGCGCTCTTCGAGCGGCACGCCGGGCGGGTCCGCGTGACGCCCCAGGACGCCGCGCTCCTCCTGCTCGCGCGCGCCGCCCTCGCGCGGAGCGGCGCATCCACGGCGAGGGCACCTCGCTGGACGGACGTGCTCGTCTCGAGCCAGCGCTCGGACGGGACGTGGGACAGCGAGCCTTTCTACATCATGCCGATGCAAGGAAACGGGATAGGGTTCCACGGGAGCAGGTTAATCACCACCTCGCTCTGCTACCGCGCGCTGTGGAGCGCGGGCGGGCGCGGCGTCCCCGCGGGCGATACGCCATGAGCGCGGAGCTGCATTACGACCCGCGGCAGGCGCGGCTCATCGAGGTGAGCGCCGGCCGCCTCCTCGCGCGCGTGGAGGCGCTCCTTCCGCGCAGCGGCGCCGAGGCGACCCGCTGGATGCGCGGGATCGCCCCCGGCGGCGACCTCGCGCGCTACTTCATGCATCCGCACGCCTTCCCCACGCTCCTCTTGCCCTGGTGGCTCGACCGCGCCATCGCGGGCCGCGCGGACGAGGGGCTCCAGGGCGAGCTCGCCTACTCGTCGATGAGCGGCTATTACTTCATCCGCCTCATCGACGACTGCATGGATCTCGGGCAGAACACGCGGCTCTTGCCCGTGCTGGGCGTGCTGCACGCCGAGTTCCAGGCGGCGTACCAGCGCCTCTTCCCGTCCGGCGACCGGTTCTGGCCCGAGTTCACCCGTCTCTGGGCGCACACCGCCGACGCCGCCGTCGCGGACGCGGACAGCTCGCCGATCACGCTGGAGCGCTTCACCGCGGTGTCGGCCCACAAGGTCGCCGCGGCCCGGATTCCCATGCTCGCGGTCTGCCGCGTCCATGGGCTCGAGGCGCTGCCGGCGGCCTGGGAGCAGGTCTTCCTGCTGCTCAGCCGCTTCCACCAGATGCACAACGATCTGCTCGACTGGCAGCGCGATCTGGAGCACGGCGCGGCGACGTTCTTCCTCGGCGAGGCCGAGCGGCGGCGGCGCCCGGGCGAGCCCGTCGCGGCCTGGGTGGTGCGCGAGGGGTTCGCGGCGGGCATGGCGATGCTGCGCGGCGCCCTCGCGGAGATGCGCTTCCTCGCGGCCGGGACCGGCTCCGCCGATCTGGCCGCTTACGTGGACGCCCGCGCCCAGGCGCTCGCGCAGATGGACGACGACGTGACCCGAGGGCTGGCCGCGCTCGCGGCGATCTGCGCCGCGCAGGAGGACCGGTGAACGCGCTCATGGGTCTCTACGAGCAAGCGCTACCCATCTTCGCCGAGCTCGTCGCGGAGCTCGCCGGCGCGGGGCTCCCGATGAGGCGCGGCGTGGAGCTCAGGCGGGGCGCCGGCCTCCTCACCTATTTCGACCGCGACGACGGCCACATCTATCTCTGCCTCGCCTGCGGGGAGGATCCGAAGGGCCAGCTCGCGGGGCTGTACCTGAGCTCGCTCCTCGGTATCACGACCGCGGAGCTCGATCGCCTGATCCGCTTCCTCCTGCCCTGGACGCTCGCCCACGAGCTCGGCCATTGCCTGCGCCATCATGAAGGGATGTTCGGCGACGATCTGTTCGTCGAGGAGCGGGCGGCCAACGACTTCGCCTCTGCGCTCACCGGCGCGTTCTACGAGGGGGCCGAGCGCCGCGCCGGCGTCGCGCTCGTGGAGCGGGCGGCCGCGCACCTTCAGCGGGAGCACCCGCTGCCTCGTGATCTGGCCTCGGGCCTCGACCTGCTCGCAGCCGAGACCCGGGGCGGCGCCCCGCGGGACAGCGCCGCGCTCTCCGCGTTCACGCGTCGCTTCTCGGCCGACTACACCGCGGATCCGGCGGCCTACATCGGTATCCAGATGGTCTGGATCAGCGCATATTTGCGCGCGCCGCGCCGCGCCCTGGACGAGGTGGCGCGCGCGCACCTCGCGCGCACATAGCCAGCGGATCGCGCGCACCTCGCGCGACGAGCGCGACGGGCGCGACGGGCGCCTGTCGAAGGAGACGAGCTACCATGGCAAAGTCCGTGATCCTCCACGTGGGGCCTTATCGCCCCGTCTTCAGCGACTTGCCGGAGCGCCTCTCGCGCACGACCGGGGCGCCCTTGATCACCGGGGATCGATGCCCGGCGCTCGAGTGCGACCTCGCCTATCTGCTCGCCTGGGATCGCGACGAGCCGCCGCCTTGCCCGCTGTTCATTCCTTACGAGGCGATGCGCCTGTGCGAGGACAAGCGAGCGCAGGCGCGCGTGTTCCAGCGCGCGCGCGTGAGCACGCCGGAATGGCGGCTCATCGGCAGCGAGGACGAGCTCCGCGCGTTCGCGGCGCGCGAGCGGGATCGCCGCTGGGTCCTCAAGTGGCCGCTCGGTTGCGGCGGCCTGGGCCACCGGGTGCTGACGCCCGAGACGCGGGTGACGCGGCTCTGGCCGATACCGCTGCTCGTCCAGGAGCTCATCGAGATGGACGACCCCATGGTCTACCGGATCCATATCGCAGAGGGCCAGCTCTTCGGCTGGTCGGTGCGCCGGTTTCCGCCTGGCGCCGAGCGCTCGCTGTGGGTGGCCTGGTCGGCGGGGGCGCGTTACTACCATCTCCCCGGCGACGCGCCGGCCGAGGCGGCGCGCGAGGCCGAGAAGGCGCTCTCGGCGCTGGGTCTCGCGACGTCGTTCGGCTGCGTGGATCTCCTCCAGCGCCGCGACGGGCGCTGGGTGGTGCTCGAGGCGAACACGGACGGGTTGACCAGCTACTTGTCGCGGGACATGGACGCGCCCGACCTCGTGGCGGAGATGGATGCCCGCGTCGCCTCTGCGTTCAGGCGCAGCGCCGAGCGCGCGCGCCGAGGACCTGACGCCTAGCTCGTGGCGCCTGGCCTGGCGCGGAGCGGCGTGCCCTGGGCGCGCTCCCTCTCTCCGGGACGCCATGGCATTCCGCCCCACGCGTGACGTGGCGCCACAGCCGGCGTGCCCGTGTCGCCGCGCGCTCAGCCGGGGCGGGTGAGCTCGTAGACGCCCGCGGACGCGGTGCCGAGGGCGATGCCGGCGAGGTATCCGCCGAGCGAGTCGGTCGCCCAGTGCCGGTCGAGCACCAGCCGGCTCATCCCCGAGGCGGCCGAGGCGAGCGCGAGCGGCACGGTGACCCAGGGGCCGGCGACGCCCTCGCGCACCAGCACGTAGCCGCCGGCGATGGCCGCGGCGGTCGTCTCGAGCGCGTGGCCGCTCGGGAAGCTCTGCTCCCACGGCTCGTTGCGCCCCGGGGGAGGCGCGCGGTGCTTCACCGCGCGGTCGAGGATGCGGCTCAGCGCCGCGGCGCCGAGCGAGGCGCCCGCGATCGTCAAGGCGCCGCCCGTCTTGCCCTGCCGCTCGAGCACGCCGGCCGCGAGCAGCGACAGCGGCACGTGGGTGTACCACTTGCCGAGCGGGCCCACGGCCGCCGCGGCCTTCTTCATCTTGCGCTTCGCGCGTTTCTTCGCCTTCCGCCGGGCGCGTTTGTCCGCGCCGCACGTCTCGCGCTCGGCCACGCGGCCGGCGAGCAGCCCGAATCCCAGCGCGGCAGCGGCCGCTGTACCGATCAAGGTCGCCGCGGCGGCGACGTTCTTCTTCGGCATCGTTGACCTCGCTTGAGCCGGGCGCCCCGCCGCCGATCCGCGGGGGCGGCGCCCGTCCCGGGCCGCGATGCAGCTGTGGTGCCATCCCGCGTATCGTCGGCGCTTCGCCGGGCGTCGTTCGAGCCAGGGCGAGGATCGTGCGCGCCTCGTCCTGGGATCGAAAGATGCGCCAATCCCGGAGCAAGCGGCGCCCTTCCGCGGAGGTGCCGCTCGCGGTACGCGTTGACGCCATGAGTAATGACATGGTTGCCGAGATGACGGAGCGGCTGCTGGCCGATGCGGGCATTGGCGCCGGCATGCGCGTCCTCGACGTGGGCTGTGGTCGCGGGGATGTCTCGTTCATGGTCGCGCAGCGCGTCGGGGCGCAGGGGCAGGTCGTGGGCATCGACCGCGACGTGCAGCCGCTCGCGGCGGCGCGAGACCGGGCCCGCGAGCTCGGTCTTTCCAACGTGACCTTTGCCGAGGGCGACCTGGGCGCGCTGTCGCCCGAGCTCGGCCTCTTCGATGTGGTCGTCGGCCGGCGCGTCCTGATGTACCAGCCCGACGCCGTGGCGGCCTTGCGCCGGCTCTCCGGCGCCCTGCGCCCCGGCGGTCTGGTCGTCTTTCAGGAGCTCGACGCCACGATGGTGCCGGCCTCCGTCGCGCCCCTGCCGCTCCACGAGCGCGTGCATCACTGGATCTGGCAGACGGTGGAGCGAGAGGGCGCCGACATTCACATGGGTTTTCACCTCGCGACCGTGCTCGAGCAGGCGGGCCTCGCCGTCGAGCGCGTGCGCGCGGAGGCCGTCGTGCAGACGCCGAAGCTCGTCCACCGCACCGGCGCCATCGTCCGTGTGATGTTGCCTCGCATCGTGAAGCAGGGCGTCGCCACGGAGGCCGAGATCGACATCGACACGCTCGAGGAGCGCCTCCTCGGGGAGCGGGCGAAGGCGAACGCCACGTACGTGGGCGATATGGTCTTCGGGGCGTGGGCCCGGAAGATCGACTGAGGCGTCACCTCCGTGGTGTGGCCGCGAGGGCAACACAGCCATGCCCTCCTGTGCGCTGCCGCCGCCGCCGGGAGAGGCGATAGTGATCGCGGCCAAGTTGATAATTTTAACACATTCTGCGCGTCAGGTGCGTCACGGCGCCCCGACGTGGCGCTCGCGACGGTGCCGGCGAGGAGGAGCGGGGGCGCGAGCTCGGCGCGGCCCCTCTCCGCCGCTCCGGTCGTAGAGGCCGAAGCGCATGCCGGGAGCACGGTACCGCCGCCATCGTCAAGCGCCATCGTGCGAGGCGCAGCGGATTTCTGGGCGGGTGCTGTTCGCCACCCATTGGTTGACGAACACCTCCAACCACTGAACAGCCCCCCTACCGGGATAGACCCCTAGCCTAGTGCCGCGCCTCGGTTTTGACGATCCGTTTCGCCCGGCTCTTGCGTCTGGGGGGCGTGAGCGAAGAACGAAAGCAGCCGAGGGCCAGGTTCAGGGGACTCCAGCTCGGCCAGGAGGACCAGTAGGCACTGCGCCGACGCGAGAGGGAGGGACCGCTCGGCATGCTGGTCGCACGGCGGATCCAGGCCCTCGAGATCCCGCGGTGTCGGCGGGGGCACTACGATCGGCGTTGTCGCTGGATGTGGCGACGACCACACGCGAGACAGAGGGACCTACTGCGCGACGATGTCGCGCATCTTCAGCTGGTCATTGATGGTCAGTCGTCGGAAGATCGGGCGCGTGACGGGCGAGCTGGCGAGGCGGACGAACGCCGCGCGCAGGATCCGCTGAGCTTCCCCGGACGGTGTGAAGAGCGCCCTCATTCTCAGCCCGTCGGCCTGCAGGCTCGTGATGAACGGGCGCAGCTTCTCCTCCCAGGCGACGAGCGCGCGTCCCACGTCGTCAGGGTACTTCTCCAGCATGTTGCCCAGAAGCTCACTCCCGGCCATGCCGGTCGAAGCGCCCATCCCTGAATACAGCGTCAAGCACCACGCAGCGTCGCCGACCAGCACGACCCGCCCCTTGTGCCAGCGATTCATGCGAACCTGATTGACCGAGTCGAACAGGTACTCGTCTGCGGCCGCGAAATCGTCGAGGAGCTGCCTCAGCACGGGCCCTTCCGGTTCTGGTCCGTAAGCCCTGCGCATCGACTCGATGGGGGGCCTCCGGAACTGCGCATCGATGTCGTCCACGTGGTAGGAGAAGAGCACGCCTGGGTTGTGGCCCGCGAAGGGGAATACCCACGCCGACCGCCCGGTCTCGGCAAGGACCAGCCCATCATGCAGGTGATAGCCGCGGACGGGTTCGCTCAGGATGGCCGCCCCGATCATGTAATTTAGCGGGTAGAGGAAATCTTCGTGCGGGCCGAAGACGAGCTTCCGGACGGTCGAGCGCATTCCGTCAGCCCCCACCACGAGGTCGAAGTGCTCGGTCACGGTCTCGCCCGTCTTCGTGTGGGTCGTCGTGACATCGACGCCGCGACCTCCTGGATCCATCCCCGTGGGGACAGTCGAGAAGCGGATCTCCACCCGCTCCGGCAGCGCGTTGAACAGCGCATTCTCGACGTCGCCGCGCAGCAGCATGCGCGGCTCGCCGGGCACGTCGGCGAAGGTCATGCCCTTGCGACGACGATTGGCCCGGTCGACCTCGTACGTCTTGGTTTGCGGGTGCTTGCGGTTGCCCATGGCCTCGAGCACGCCGAGCCGCTTGGCGGACGCCTGGCCCGTGCCGAATAGGGCAATGAAGTAGCCGCCGTTGCGGCGCTCGGGGGCCCTCTCGATGATCACGGGCTCCCAGCCGGCCCTGTGCAGCCGCAGGGCCGTGGCGATGCCGGCGATGCCAAGTCCGACGATCAAAACGCGGCGCCCGTGGGTTGCTGAAGTCGTCATGATGCATCGACTCTAGCCATCGACGGCGCACGCCGGCAGAGCGTGGCTTGGGGCGGAAATCGGCCTGGATTGGGGTCGGATGGCGGGGCCTTCAAGCCCCGGGGCGGCGGCGCTGATCGCGAAAGACCCGGGGGGTCATCCCTTGGGCGCGCCGGAAGGTGCGAATGAAATGGGTGACGTCGGCGTAGCCAACCTGGTCTGCGATGCTCTCGATGCTCGCGTCCGTCTCCAGGAGCCGCCGCCGGGCCTCGGCTATGCGATGCTCGCGCAGCCAGTCCCCCACCGTCAGCCCTGTCTCCCGGCGGATGGCGTTGGCCAGGTGCGAAGGCGTGCGCCCGACCGCCGACGCGACGTCCTGAAGCGAGAGGGGCTCCAGACAGTGCGCCTCGATGAACCTGAGCGCATCCTGCACGAGCCCGCTGAGCATGGGCGACGCCAGAGGCGCGTGCTCCGAAAGCTCGCGGATGAGCTCCGTGATCAGGAGGGTAAACAATGCGAGCGCGGCGTTGTCCGCGCCCCACTGGGCCTCTCGCAGCTCGGTATCCATCTCGGCCACCAGGCGCTCGATTCGCTGCCGCCGGGGCTCTCCGGGCCGCAGCCGGAGCAGTCCCCGGAGAAAGAGGCTGCGCACCGGCGCGTCCTTCGCATCGCCTCGGATTCGTGGTCGTCCCGGCAGCCGCTCCGGAGTGCTCAGCAGCGTCGGATCAAAGCCCACGATCCATCCCTCCAGGTCGCCGACATCGAGGGGCTGATGCTCCACGCCCGCGGGGATGAGGTGGATATCCCCGGCATGAAGATTGACCTGCTCCAGATGACGGCCTCGCCCCCTTCCCGCCGTCAGCACGAAAACCATGAAGAAGGTCGAGATGAGCGGCCCGGGCGGCAGCGTGGGCTGCCTTTGTCGTGGGACGCGAACCACACACAAGGGCAAGCCCCCGGCGCCGAACCCGTCCAGCGTGAGAACGCGGGGAGCGGGGTGCTGAGGCGTGCGACGCATAGCCTGCATGCATAGCATACTCCGGGATGCGACGCCTGCGCGTGCTCGGCATGGCCTGAGCGTCAGCAAGCCGATGCGAGCGCTGCTCGGCGCAAGTCAGTACGTTTGGCCGCGCAGGCTGTGGAGCGAAAGCCGCCCCCTCGACGCATGGATAAGTTGCTGATACAGCGTCACTTTTCCAGGAGGGATGCGGATCGCGTAAGGTTCTATAGGATGATCACTCCGGAGAGAACGCGCAAGGGAAGGGGAGGGCAGGGACGGCGAACGAGACAGAGGAAGAGCTCCGCATGGCGGTGGCACTGAATAAGTGACTGCGAGGCCTACGTGCCGTCCTAGCAGATAGCGCGGCCGCGGCGTCGAGGTTCTCAAGCACGAACTCGGGGGCGGTCGCAGCGCCGAGGAGGACGCCGGCGAGATCGGGGGTACTACGGCGCCATCCTCATCTATCACCTCCCGCGCGCGCCTTCTCGCCCTCGCACGCGAGCAGTTGGACGACAGACGGGGCTCGAGAGCGTCGTACGGACATGAGGACCCAGCCGACGTGCACCGTGAAGTTGTCGAATGACTGCTACCGAGCCGCCCTTGCCGGCCAGCTCGGGGCCCGCTCTCGAGAGCGGCTAACGCGCTGTTCACGAGGAGGCGAGTTCACCGGATGTACGGCAGCTTCGGCTCGTCGCGCTCGAATGGGCGCCTTATACTGCCTCGAACCTTGTTTGGCGTTCCAGGTCCGCCGTCCGGCGCCTCGTTCGACGCGTCAGCTCGACCGCTAGGAGCTTCCTTGGCGACAGGGCGCGCGCTGCCCGCAGCTCCCGCAGAACTGCTCGGGACCGGGCTTGGTGGTTTCCGGATTGGGGTCTTCGGTTTGCTCGACGGAGCGGCGGAGGATACCGGCGGCCTTGTGGCCGCGTCGCCGGAGTCCGGGCTGGCGGCGCCCGCGTCGTGGGAGGCAGGCGGATCCTGGCTACATATCGCTGATTCTTTCGGCGGGGCGGCCGCGGCCATCGCCAGGCCTGTGACGACGACGACGTCGGCCACGACCGCGACGAGGCCCAGGGCGAGCAGCCACGAGCGCCTCCGCCGCGCCGCCTTCTCGCTGCGGCGGATCAGCGCGCGCGCCGCCTCGCCGACGTCGTCCGGGTACTTCTTCAAGAGACCGCGCGCGTGGCGGAGCCGGTCGGCGTCGAGCACGTATTCGGGGAAACCCTTCGCCTCGGCCACCCACCGGTCGAGCTGCTGGAGCTCGAGCAGCCTCCGCTCGTCCTCGCGCAGCCACGTGCGCAGCGTGCGCCAGCTGCGGAGGAGCTGCTCGTGGGCGATCTCGACGATGGGGCACCTGCCCGCGACGGCGCCGGCGCCCTGAGCGGCCGGGTCCGAGCGCCGGCAGGTGGGCCAGGCGCCGTCGTCGCCCTTGCTCAGCACCAGGAGGCGCTCGTGCGCCAGCCGCTCCAGCACCTCGCCGAAGACCGCGGCCTCGGCAGGGGTGCCCCGCCGCAGCTGGTCGAACGAGACCCGGCGCCGCCGGTCGGTGCGCGCGCCGTCGTCGAGCGCGACCAGCTGCACGAGCAGCCGCCGGGCCGCCTGGCGCCGGACGGCGTCGAAGCCCGCGAGGATCACGTCCGCCTCGTGCGGGCGCAGCGTCGCCACGGCCCACGGCTCGCTGCGCGCCCTGAGCGCCGGCACCACCCCGGCCAGCACCAGCGACGACTTGCCCGTGCCCGACGCGCCGGCGCAGAGGAGAAAGCGAGGCCTCGCGGGATCCCTCGCCGAGACGAGCGCCGAGAGCCCGGCCACGGCCGCCTCCACCTCGGCCTCCCGGCCGAAGAAGTAGCGCGCGTGGTCCTCCTGGAACGCGAGCAGGCCCCGGTAGGGCCGGCGCACGATCGGCCGGAGCTCCGGCCCGTCGTCGCGGGTGTACAGCTCAGCGATGCCCACCCCGCGCGCCCGCGCAGCCGGTCGCGCGCGCCGAGGAGCGCCCCCGACAGCGCGCGATCCTCGACGAGCAGCCCCTCGTAGAGCGACTCGGTCAGCGCGATGGAGGCGTCGACCGGGAGCGGGTAGCGGGAGGCCACCACCGCCGGGATGCCGGCCCTGTGCAGCGCCTGCGCCAGGCTGCCGAGGCGGCTGTCGAGCGCGCCCGGGTTGCCGCTGTGGCAGGCGCTCAGGACGACGAGCCGCAGGGAGCCGAGGTGCTCGGCGAGCGCCATCTGGAGGGCGCGCGCGTCCACGACCTCCGGGCTCGCGCCGCCGTCGCTGTCGAGGACCAGGCCGTACGACGCGCCGCTCGCGTCGGTCGATCCGCCGTGGCACAGGAGGTGGAGCACGGCCGTGGGCTCGGCGCGCAGCGCCGACTGCAGGCGTCCCAGCGACGCGTGAGCGAGGACGTCGCGGCTGCCGCCGAGGCCGCGGTGGCGCCCCTGCCGACAGGCGTGGCGGATCGCGGCGAGGTGCTCGTCCGCGGGGACGACGCCGCCGGCGGCGGACCAGGCGAAGAGGATGCGGCCGCCCTCGCGCGGCGGATCGGGCTCGGGCTTGGCCGTCCGGGTGTCGGGCCACTCGTAATGGAGCAAGCACCCTGGCAAGCTGCCGAGCGGGCGTCCGGTGGCGCCGAGCGGGACGAGCTCCCACGGCAGCGCGAAGAGCTCGGCCGCGGCGAGCCGCAGGGTGATGTGGACAGGTCGCCCGTCGTCCAGCGCTCTCCGGATGTGCTCCTCGTCGAGGCGAAAGCCGAGCCGATCGAGGAACGAGCGCATCTCCTCGCCGAGCCACGCGGCCGCTTCGGGGTCGGCCTTGTCGCGCTGGACCGCGGCGAGGCGCTTCAGCACCTCGTCGCTCCAGGGGAAGCTGGCGCTCCGGCCTGAGCCCCCTTCGATGTGGCGCACATAGGACTGCTCTTCGAGCATGAACGCGAAGGAGTTCTCGGTATCGGTCGCACGCAGGAGCTCGAGGACGACCTTGCAAGGGGACGAGGAAACGCGGCCGGCGCTCTCCGCTGCAGCAAGCATGAGCGAACCTCCTCAGCCCCGCCGGATGGGATCCAGCGAGGGTACGCCGAGCAGATGGCAACGCTCGTGCCGCTGTCTCGGCCCCGAGAAGGCCGGCGCGGCGCCGCGCGGACGGGCCTGGGCAGCGGCGGACGCGTTTGGGCAGACGCAGACGCGTTTGGGGAGAAGTGGACGCCTTAGGGCAGACGCGGACGCGTCCGCGCGGGATCGCGACGGCGCCGCCGGGGTGGGCACGCGCCGGCTCGGGGAGGGTCGAGCCGGCGAATCGGCTCACGCCGCGCGGAGGGCGCTCTGGAGCCCGGAGATGTGCTCCGGGAACAGGAGCCACGCGGAGACCGGGTCAGCGGCAGGGCCATCGACCGCCGTCGAGGTCGAGCGGCATCTCCATGCTGTTGAAGCCCCAGGCGTTCGCCTGCTCGCAGAAGAGCGACCGATCGGTCATGTGACCGGAGAACGGATCGTCGTACTCCACCTCGAAGACGGCCTTGCCGTTCGCCAGGAAGGTGTCGACGAGGATCTCGCACTCTTCATACTCGAAGCACTGCTCGTTGAGCGTCCAGTCGAAGTGCGGCCACAGGTCCTCCGCCTGCTCGATGTCGCCCTTGAGCCCGACGGACATGCCCATCGCGTGGGCGAGATCCGCGATGAACCGATTGTAGGCGATCTGGTCCTCGTAGGTGAGGGGGAACCCCGAGTCGTTGGCGTAGCCGTCGACCTCGTCGGGCTCGATGGCGTCGAACCCCTTGTCCTTGCAGACCTGGAACCGGGCCTGCATGATCGGCCCGAGGACGTCGATCTGCCGGATATCGAGCCAGAACGAGCCCTCCCAGTGGTAGTCCGGGTTGCCCTTGACCGACTCCGGGAAGTCGCCGGCGTCCTGTCGATAGTCCTCGAACGCGCCGACGTCGACGTAGCAGATGACCTTGGCGCCCATGGCGTGGAGCGCGGCCACCGTCTCGGCCGGCGTGAACTCCCAGTCGATGTCGTATACCGTCGGAGGCGGCGACGCGATGGGCGCTCCGGTGGGATCGAGCAACCCCATGTCCTTGGGATCGTCCAGGTCCAGGGGGTGGTCGATCATCCAGTGCCACGACGTCTCGAGCGCCGGGATCCAGATGTCGGAGCCCCCTCCGGCGGACGTCGAGGAGGCCGCCGACGCCGGCGTGCTCGAGCTGTCGGGCGAGCCTCGGTGTGTGCCCCCTGCTCCGCCCGGATCCGTGCCGGCTTCGCCGCACGCGACGTGCACTGCGGAGAGGAAGGGGATCAACGACTTGACCATCGCGGGCCACGATCGATTCATGATGGCGCTCCTCCATCCCTCCAGGGCTCGCCGCCCCGGCTGGGCGCGGCGATGCCCACCCGGCATCCTGGCGCCGCGCCCAGGCTACAGGCAAACCATCCTGGGTCAAGCTCTCCAGGAGAGAGAGCCCTTTGCAGGCCGCGGTCGTGAGCGGCCCAGATCGACGTTATTGCTGGAGAAGAGGGCGCCCGCGGGGTTGTTTGAAGTAGTGCAAAGCCGCCTCTCGGGCGCGGGAGCCTGCAAGATTACCGCAGCGCTGAGCCCTGGCGCCGCGCACGACGTCCGCGGGCCGCGCGTGGACAGGAGCAACATCGGGCGGAGCCGCGGCCCCCCGTGTCGCCACGTCACGCGCCGAGCGTGGAGGGCTCGTAGCGCGTCACCCAGGTCTTGAGGTGCAGCTCGCAGAAGATCAGGCGAGGCGCAATGAAGCCTGCCTGGGCCAGGAGCGCGAAGACCTCGGCCTCCGAGGCCGGCACCTTCAACGACGCCATGGCCTTCCGTCGTTGCTCCGCCGCCTCGGGCGGCACCCCCTCCGCGAGGGCCCGCCGGTCCTCGACGGCCCTCAGCAGCGGATCGTCTCCCGTCCGACAGCCGAGCACGAAGGGCGCCCCCGGCTTCAGGCGCCCGGCGACCTCCCGCAAGAGCCCGAGGCGCGCCTCATCGCCCGGGACGTGGTGCAGGACGCCGAGCATCTGGGCGCCGTCGAACAAGGGCCCGCGCGCGAGATCGCGCAGCTCGCAGGCATGCAGGCTCGTCCGCTCGAGCAGGCCTTCCGCCGCGAGCTTCTCTCTCGCGACGGCGAGCATCTCCGGCGAGGGGTCGACGCCCGTGAAACGAACGCCGGCCCCCGCGTAGCGCGCGAGCGGCTTCACCTCGCTCCCGGTCCCGACGCCGACGATCAGCAGCGACGCGGCCTCCTTGTCGGGGAGCGCCGCGACCATCACCTCGGCGATGACCTGCTGCATGACGCCATAACCCGGCCAGAAGCGGTGCACCTGGCCGTCGTAGCTCAATGCGCGCTCGCGCCCGAAGTTCACCGCGTGTTTCCCGTGCTCGTCCGTCTTCATCACGTCTTCTCCTCGGCGGACGGTCGCCCGGGCCGCCTGCATCAAGGAGTACCGCCCTTCGGGCAGCCTCGGCAGGGCGGGGGTTTCGATCGGATCGGCGGGGTTTTCTGTCTGTGAACGGCTCGCGGTCGAGCGGGATCTCGACGCGGCGCTCCGACCCGAGCGGGTCGGCTTCACCCGGCAGGAGGCGTCTGCGGACGCCTGCCAGCCGGCGGCGCCCATTCCCCCCGGAGTCCCCGAGCGCCGGTCATCGGCGCTCGGGGACGACGCTTGCGATCGCGACGAGGCTCAGTTCTCGAGCCGGACCTTGTCCAGGTAGTACGGGCCGGAGTTCGGGGTGACGTTCAGGTTGAACTGCAGCTTCACGTCGCTCGGCGCCGCGTTGAGCGCGGTGATGGTGGCCGACGGGAGCGAGAACGAGATGACGTTGAACCCGCCCCGGGTGAGGCTGTTGAGCACGACGTTCCCGATCCACTGGTTGCTGATGCCGGCGGACGGGATCGAGATCAGCGCCTCGATGGTGCCGACCCAGCTCGGGTTCGGCTGCGCCTTCGAGATGAAGAGATCGAGCTTGACCTTGTTGCCCACCGGCGTGAGCCCCGCGGTGCTGAAGTTCGGGCTGACGATGGCGTTGAACGACGCCGGCGTCCGGACCTCCAGCGACGAGATGCCCTCCGTCACCCGGCCCGTGTGGACCGCGAGCAGGCCCTGCGGCGAGGTCCACGCGCCCGGCTTCTCGAAGCCGAGGGTCGTGTTGTTGAGGAGGTAATCGGTCAGCACCTGCTCGCGGAACGGGAGGAACACGTTGATGAGGGCCGGCGAGATGATGAAGCGCTGCGGGCCGGTCGGGTTGCTCGAGTTGATCGGCTCCGTCTTCTCGGAGGTATGGGTGAAGACGAGCGTGTTCGGGAAGGGGCTCGGCGCGCCGACATCGAAGGCGCTCGACGCGGAGCCGTCGCGCTCCTGCGGCTCGTGGCACCCGGAGCAGGCGAGGGTCTGGGCGCGGGCCACGACCTGGTCCACGGACAGGTTGCCGGCCGTGCCGGACAGGTTGCTGCCCAGGGCGGTCAGCTTGTTCGCGATGTTGGTCCGCAGGGTCGACGTCCCGGTGCCGAGCGCGTTCAGGTAGTTGTTCTGGAAGGGAATCATCAGGCTCTCGCCCGCGTTGATGGAGTCGGGCAGGGCTGACGGGTAATTGAAGCGGTTGATGTCGTCGGTGGCGGCGAGCCGCTCCACCACGTTCGGGAAGACGGTGCTCCGGAAGCTCGTGACCCGCGTATCGCTCGACGCGGCCGGCGAGAAGAGCCTCGCGGCAGGGTTGTCCTTGACGAAGGACGGGACGACGTTCAGCGAGGGGCTGCCGCTCGTGCCGTGGATGAGCCTGAACTCCCGGAGCGACCAGGCCAGGGGCGGCGCCGTGCCGTTCAGGAACTCGTTGGTCCGGATCTGGCCGTGGTCCGGTCCCGCCGCGTGGCCGTAATGGTCGATGTGGACGACGGGCTGGAACCCGGAGAGGCCGTTGAAGTAGAAGTTCAGGAGCTCGTTCTTCCGCGTCGTCACGCTCTTCGCGGGGTCCGACTGGTTCAGCCAGAACTGGGCCACCGGGAGGCACGCTGCCCGGCCCTGGCTCGGGTTCGGGTTGGGCAGCCGGGCCTCGAAGATGATGAAGTTCCGCTGGAGGCCGTTCGTATCGGGGTGGCCGCCTTTCCTCGCGAAGACGATCCGGTACTCACCGCAGTTGGAGCCGTCCGGCGGGGCGAGGTCGAAGCGGTTCGACAGGGTCGTGGCCATGTACGCGCTGGCGGCGTTGGGATCGGCGAAAGGATTGCTCGTGGCCTCGTCCCCCACGGGGCGCGGGCAGAGGACCGGCCACCCGTTGGTCGAGCCGGTGGGCTGCTCCGCCGGGTTCGAGGAGCCGGGGGGGTAGATATCGGCGGTGTTGGCCGGCACGGTGTCGCAGTGCTGGACGGAGGGGAAGACCCCGGTCGCGGTGGTCCGGTGGGTGTCCATGAACCGCTGGAACAGCGTGAGGGGCGTCAGGCCGCTGACGCCCGACTGGGTGATGAGCTGCTGCAGCACCTGCTGCAGCGAGAACTGGGACACGATGTCGACGTCCGTGACGATGAGCGACTTTCGCCGATCGATCGGGAACGGCAGCGTGGCGAGCTCCTGGGAGGCCTCGCCGATCTCGCCGTCCGAGAGCTCGGCCAGCTCGCTGGGATCGTCGAGAGCGCCGTCGCCCGGATCGAAGTCCACGCACGCAGCGGGCAGGAGCGCGAGCGCGGCCAGCGCGGCGTGCCGCGCCCTCCGCCACGCGAAAGCGGAGCCGAGACCAGACGAAGTGCGCACGGGGATGTTCGAGCTCGAGCGATTGGACAGCATGAAACCTCCAGGAAACGGCCACGTTGACGCGCCGCGCCCGTCGGCGGGCGCGCGCTCACGAACGAAGAGACACGGAGTCCAGGCGAGCGCGGGAGAACGCCGCGCCCTGCCCGACGAGCCGATCGGGCGCGCTCGCCCGTTCCTGGGCATGCGCCGCCGCCGGCCACGCTGTCATGACAACATGGCCTCATCGGCTCGTCGCGTTGACGATCTTGAGACGACCTGCTCGCGCGCGGCTCCCTCGGGGGATGAGCCGGCGCCGAGCGCGACAGGAATATTAATTAGATTTAGTGTCAGGGCAAGCACTAACATCTCTCGCGAGATGTCTTGTTCATGGCGAGCGCGCCGCGGCGATGTCTCCTGGGTCGGTCCACAAAATGAGCGATGTCGGCGCCGCGCCGGAGCGGTCCGTGGATTCGCCTGCACGGGTGCACCGCGCGCTCGCCGGGCGCCGCGGGCGGGGCAGAGCGGTGATGCGGTTATGGGGAGATCACGATCGGTTCGCCGCTGGTGCTCCGGAGCGTGGTGGGTGACGCGAAGCGCGCGCCGCGGCCGTCGCGCTCGGGGTGAGAGAGGTCGAGCGGGTGCTCGCGCCCGACGCGTGGTCGACGTCGGAGGCCGGCCGGGGAGGGCGGACGACCCAGGCCGAGGGCGCCGGACGCTGGGCCAGGATCGTCGAGCAGAACCGCATGCCCCCTGGATGCTGGTGAGCTCGCTGGTCCTTCACGCGATCGACCGTGGTCGCGTCGTTTTTTTACGGAGCGGTTGTTGTGATGTGTATTACGATTTCGGTGTAGGAGATCGTCGGGCATCACGCGACACGCATCAGCTCAACACGTCGCTCGCCGCGTGTGCCCTTCGCCGGGGTAGCAGGACAGCGGCTTGATTCGCAGCAGCAGCAGGATGCTGCCCTCCAATGAGGGCGCGCCAGATGAACATCACCCTTCCACGCTCGTGCTCGCGTCGCGGCTGGCATGGACATGACGACGCGGCCTGCACGCGGCGCCGTACGGGCGCGCTCGCACGGGCGGCGCGATGCCGGACGACCAGGCGACGTCTCCGCTCCAGCAAAATTGCCGCGCTCGAACGCATGGAAAGAAAGGCGATGAACCGGAATGCGCAGGCACCGGGAGAAAATCGACCTTCGCGACCGCACCACCTTCCGATGGGCCACGGGCGGCTTTACAGGCTTTCGCCGAAGGAGGTTCGAGATGGCCAAGACATCATCCCGCGAGGCGCAGAAAGATCCAAACAAGGCTGGGGCCGCTGGACAGGAAGAGCTCGACGCCGCTGGCGCCATGGAACAGCAGGGCTCGCCGGGCGAGCAGGCGGAAGCCGGCGCGGCCGGCGGGCCCGCCCTGGAGCCGCTCACCGCGCTGCTCCTGCTCGACATGGCGGCCGTCGAGGCCTATGCCGTGGCGCTCCGCGCCTGTCGCGCGCCGGACATCAAGAAGCAGCTGGACTCGTTCCGCCAGGACCACGAACGGCACGTGCGCGACCTCTCCAGGGCGCTCGGCGTGGAGCCGCCCGGGCAGCCCGACGAGCGCGGCGTGTCCATCCTGCGCTACACCGAGCTGTCGGCGCGGGAAGATCGCACGGCGCTCGTCGCCATGCGCGGCAACGAGGAGCTCACGAACGACGCGTACGCCTCCGCGCTGGCGGGCGAGCTGCCCGAGGAGCTCCGGCAGCTGGTCGAGGCGAACTGGCAGGACGAACGGCGCCACATCCGCTGGATCACCGAGGAGATCCGGACGCGCGGCTGGGAGCTCCCGGAGCTGCCCTCGACGCTCGCCGAGGTGGCCTGACCGCAGCGCCTCCCCGGCAGCGCAAGCGGGAGAACGCGGCGGATGTCCCGGACTGCCGGTGGATGCCTCACCGTGGCTAGCGGCCCGCTGCGCGCTCACCGGAGGTGGACGTAAGTTTGCCCGGAGGGTCCCAGAGGGAGGCAGGGAGACGGGGTGGAGGGGTGCTAACTCGTGGCGTCTAACCCCGCCTCCCCGTCTCCCCGCCTCCCTGTTCGACCCGGGCCCGGCCAATCGAGCGGCCGACCTGGAGAAACATGTCGGCGGAGGGCAGGCCAGCGGCGCGGCCGGTGGCGGCGCGCCTCGTCTGCGGTGTACAACAGGCGGGTGAGCGCGCAGGCGGTCGAGACGAAGCGCTGGACGCCCGAGGAGTACTTGGCCTGGGAGCGAGCACAGCCGGAAAAGCACGAGTTTTATCGCGGGGCGGTGTTCGCGATGGCGGGAGGCAGCCGCGAGCACAACCTCCTCGTCGGGAACATCGTCCGCCTGCTCGGCAACGCGCTCCTGGATCGGCCCTGCGAGGCGTACCCCTCGGACATGCGGGTGAAGATCCCGGCCACGGGGGTCTACACCTACCCGGACGCCTCCGCGCTCTGCCAGCGCCCCGAGTTCGATGACCGCCACGCGGACACACTCACCAACCCGGAGGTGATCTTCGAGGTCCTGTCTGAATCCACCGAGGCTTACGACCGCGGCGACAAATTCGAGCACTATCGCTCGATTCCCTCGTTCAAGGAGTACATCCTCGTGGCGCAGCACAAGATCCTGGTCGAGCACTTCGTCCGGCAGGCCGACGGCTCCTGGAATCTGCGCGTGCTCCGCGCGGGCGACCGCGTCGAGATCGCGTCCCTCCGCTGCGTGCTCGCCGTCGACGAGATGTACCGGAAGGTGTTCGAGGTCGGCGAACAGGCTGAGTGACCTAGAGCGACAAACGGGTTGAACCCGTCTGAAACGAGCAGATTTTCGAACCGCCAAGGCGCCAAGGACGCCAAGAAGGAGAAGAAAATATCTTGGCGCCCTTGGCGCCCTTGGCGCCTTGGCGGTTCATCTCTCGTTCCTCAACGTGATCGGTGTTCTAGCCGCCCCGCGACCGGGCCGCGACGAGCGCGATCAGCCGGTGCACTTCCGCCGTGTCCACCGGCTTGGTCAGGTGGTGATCGAACCCCGCCTGCCGGGTCTGCCGCCGATCCTCCTCCGTCCCCCAGCCGGTCAGCGCCACGACGACGAGCCCGGCGAAGTCCGGCTCCGCCCGCAGCCGGCGGGCCACCTCGTACCCGTTCATGCCCGGCAGGCCGATGTCCAGGAACACGATGCCCGGACCGAACTCCCGGGCGGCGACCAGCGCCTGGGGACCGGTGTGGACGGTCCGGACGTCGTGCCCCGAGACGCAGAGGAGCGCGGCCAGGCTCTCCGCCCCGTCGACGTTGTCGTCCACGACGAGCACGCGGAGCCCCGCCGCGTGGCCCTCCACCGCCGGCCTCCCGGACGGCGGCGCCGCGGTCGCGGCCCGCTCGGTCGCGGCGAGCGGCAGCCGCACGAGGAACGTCGACCCCCGGCCGGGCCCCTCGCTCTCGGCGTGGATCGTCCCCCCGTGCAGCTCGACCAGCCGCCGCACCAGCGTGAGCCCGATCCCCAGCCCGCCCTGCGCCCGGTCGATCGAGCGGCCCACCTGCGTGAACATGTCGAACACCTTCGGCAGCATGTCGGCCGGGATGCCGACCCCCGTGTCCGCCACCCGCACGACCACCTCGCCCCCGTCCCGCTGCGCCACGAGCCGGATCTGACCGCCCGCGGGCGTGTACTTGGTCGCGTTGTTGAACAGGTTGGCGAACACCTGGGCCAGCCGGGTCGGGTCCGCGTCGAGCGCGAGAGGCTCCGCCGGCAGCCGGATCGCGAGCTCGTGCCCGGCCGCCTCGATCAGCGGCCGGCTGGTCTCCAGCGCGCTGTTCAGGACCGCCCGGAGCTCGACCCGCTCCCGCCGCAGCTCCACCTTCCCGCGCGTGATCCGGGACACGTCGAGCAGATCGTCGACCAGCCGGACCATGTGCCCGACCTGCCGCTCCATCATCTCCCGCGTCTTCCGGCCCTGATCCCCGTCCCCCGTGATCCGGAGCACCTCGAGCCCCGTCCGGATCGGGGCGAGCGGGTTGCGCAGCTCGTGGGCGAGCGTCGCCAGGAACTCGTCCTTCCGCCGGTCCTGATCGCGGAGCTCGTCGTAGAGCCGGGCGTTCTCGAGCGCGACACACGCGATGTGGGCGAGCTGGACGAGGATCGCCTCGTCGTCCTCGGTGAACTCCCCCTCGCACCGGTCGGAGAGCTGGACGAGGCCGAGGTTCTTCCCGCCCCGGTCGATGAACGGCGCGGCCAGCCACCCCCGCAGCGGCCGGAGCCGGTCGCCCTCGCCGCTCGGGCCCTGCCACGCCGGATGGGCCTCCAGCTCGGCCTGGGTGAGCCGCATCGGCCGGTTCGTCCGGCAGACCACCGCGGCCAGGCCCTCGCCGGTCATCGGGGCGCCGTCGCCGCGCCAGCGCGTGTACTTCCCGGACACGGACGTGGTGGTGATCGCCTGCGCGCAGTCGTCCCCGGTGGTCAGGCTGGTGAGCGCCAGGTGCGCCCCGAGGATCCGCCGCGCCTCCTCGGCGACGACCCGGAGCACGCTGTCCCGGGATCCGGCCGCGTGGATCGTGAGCGCCGCGTCGGCCACCTCCTTGAGCAGGCGGCGCTGCTCCCGCTCCCGCTCGAGCAGCCGCGCGAGCTGCTCCTCGTCGACCTTGCGCGCGGTCACGTCGACCGTCACCCCGTCGAACCGCCGCGGCGTGCCGTCGGGCGCGTAGGCGGCGCCGCCCAGGGCCCGGACCCACTTGATCGCCGCCGTGGCCGGATCGACCGTCCGGTAGTCCACGTCGTACCCGACCCGGTCGCGGACCGACGTGTCGATGGCCCGCCGGGTCGGCTCCCGGTCGTCGGGGTGGATGCGATCGTAGAACATGTCGATGGTCACCCTGGCGTCCGGCGGGAACCAGAAGTGCTCCTTGGTCCGCTCGTCCCAGAGCAGCTCGTCGAACGGCAGATCGCAGTGCCAGAACCCGACCCCGGACAGCCGGACCGCGTAGTCGAGCCGCTCGTCCCGCTCCAGCAGGTCCCGGGCGGCGCGGGCGCGCTCGATGGCCTCCCAGCACCGGTCCACGACGAGCAGGACGAGCTCGACCTCCTCGGCGGTCCAGTGCCGCGGCGTCTTCTGGTGGACCGCCATCGCCGCCGTGAACTTGCCGTCCTTGTGCAGCGGCACGCAGATGACCGCCTGGATCATCGTCGCCCGGTACGCCGCGAGCTCTTGCCCGGCGCGCGGGTCGGCGTCCACGTCGTCGATCACGTACGGCTCGTTGGCGAGCATGCACCGCTCGACCTCGGGCCCGAAGGCGGCGACCGGCCACCTCCCGACGATGCTCGGGACGCCCCGCGTGTGGTCGCCCGTGATGACGTAGATGGACTCGTCTTCCACCTGCGCGTAGGCGCACCGGTCCACGCCGAGGTGCTCGGCGAGCAGGCGCGCCGTCACGGCCATGACCTCGTCGGGGTCGGCGAGCGGCTGGGTGGCGGCGGCCAGGTTGGCGAGGAACCGGTGCCGGCCCTCGCTGGCGCGGAGCGCCTCGTCCGCGCGCCGCCGCTCGATCGCCATCGCCGCCGTCCGGGCGAGGATCTCGACGTTGCGCCGCTCGGCGGTCGTCGGCCGCCGCGCCGCGAAGAAGTACGTGCCGAAGGTCCCGAGCAGGTCCCCTGCGGCCGAGAGGATGGGCATGGACCAGGCCGCCTTGAGCCCCAGGCCGAGCGGCAGGTGGCGGAGCTCGCTCCAGGCGACATCGGCGGCGATGTCGGGCGTGACCACGGCCTCCCGGCGGTGCGCGGCGATGCAGCAGGTGCCGACGTCCGGGCGCATCTCGACCCCGTCGATCGCCCGGTTGTACGCTTCAGGCAGGCCCGGGGCCGCGCCGTGCCGCAGCCGCCGGCCGTCCGGGTCGACGAGGAGGATCGAGGCCTTCGCCTTGCCGTCGGCCTGGTGCTCGACGAGGCGGCACAGGTCGGCCAGCACCTCCTCGAGCGGCTCGCCGCGGGCGACCCGCTCGAGGACCTGCTTCTGTCCGTCGAGCAGCACGTCCGTCCGCTTGCTGTCGCGCGCCCGGGCGAGCGCCTGGGCGGCGGTGGCGGCGAACTGCGTCAGGCTGGAGAGGAGCCGGGCGTCCTCGGCGTCGAACTTCCGCTCGTCGGAGTGGGAGAGGGCCCAGACCGTGCCCACCGGTCGTTCGCCGTCGTGGAAGGGGGCGGTCAGCGCCTCCACGATCTCCGGCTCCACGGGGGGCGACGACGGGAACTGGCGCGCGGGGTGCGCGAACAGGAGCGTCGCGCTGCGCTCGAGCACGATGCTGCAGGGGCTCGCGTTCCGGGGCATCGTGCCGCCGTTGTTCGGCGCGAACGCCCCGGTGACGGCGTGCCAGCGGAACACCTCGTGGCCGTCTTCCTCCTCGAGCAGGCTGACGCCCGCCGAGTCGGCCCGGCAGAGCTCGAGGGCGAGCGACACGAGCTTCGGGAGGACGCCCTGCGGGGGTCCGGCCATCGCCGCGGCGAGGGCGAGCAGGGCCCGGTTCTCGGCCGCGTGGTCGGGCTGCCGGGTCGGGCGGCGTGCCAGCTCGTCGACCGTCACCACGTCGCGCGGGCTGGGCTTCCCCGGCGGGGTCGTGGCCGTGTCGCTCTGGAACGATTCGCTCATGAGCACACCTTGGCCAAGCCCGCAGGCAAGCTCAAGGATCCATCCGAGCGGCGCGAGCGGGCCGCGGCGCGCAGCAACGGGCTCAGCCTGATGCAGGGAGGAGCCAGTCCGCGATGCGCCGCGGAGGGGTCAGCCGCAGCCGGGCACGTCGTTCAGGCTGAAGAAGATCTGCTTGCCGAGCGAGCGGGACAGCTCGACCATCTCGTCGGCGCCCTTCGAGGGGCCGCCGATCCGCAGGCAGGCGTCGCAGCGGGCGACGAGCCGGCGGGCGACCGGGTGGAAGATCTCGTTGAAGATCTCGTCGCCGATCTGCCGCGAGCCGGCGTGCTCGATGAGCGGCAGCGCGTACCACTCGCCGAGGACGGGGAGGTGGCCCGCGCGGAACAGGGCGAGGGCCATGTCGTTCATGGCGTGGACGTTGGCCGCGATCAGGGCGGGGTCATCGTTGGTGCCGGAGCGGTACGGGCCGGCGACCAGGATCATGAGGCACGGGGAGGAGGAGGACATGACGTTCGAGACCTCCGGGGCGGGGGGCGTCGTGCGCCGCGCGCCGTTGCGCGGCGTCACGACGGCCTGCCGCGGCAGTCTAAGCCCGGAGGGGCTGCGCCGTCACGGGGCCTGGAGGTCCTGGTCGGCGCTCTTGAACCAGCGCGTCGCGATGCGGACCGCGTTGGTGGCCGCGCCGAGCCGGAGGTTGTCGCCGACGACGGTGAGGCAGACGCTCTTGCGGTCGCGGTAGCGCGGGTCGGGGCGGAGCCGGCCGACGAGGGCGCGGTCGCGGTCCTGGACGCAGTGCAGGGCGCTGAGGCCCTCGCCGGCGGCGCCGGGGAGGTGCTTCACGTACGGCGAGAGCGCCGGGTCGCTGAGGATGCTCGCGGCCCGCTCGAGGTCCACGGGGCGTTCGAACGTGACCCACGCGTTCTCGTAGTGGCCGACGGCGACGCCGACGCGGCAGCACTGCGCGGAGACGCCGAGGTCGGGCATGTCGAGGATCTTGCGGCTCTCGAAGATGAGCTTCCGCTCTTCCGAGGAGAAGCCGCTGTCGTCGGTGCCGCCGTTGTGCGGGACGGTGTTGCCGGCGTAGCCGCTCGCCTTGAACGGGAGCCCCAGGCGATCGCCGCTCTGGTACCCCTCGCGCGCGTCCGAGAGGAACGCGTCGAGGGCGGCGATGCCGGCGCCGCTGACGGCCTGGTAGGTGCTCACGGTGACCGCGCTGAGCCCGTACTCCCGGCGGAGGGGCGCGAGCGCGAGGGTCAGCGGGATGGTCGTGCAGTTCGGGTTCGCGACGAGCCGGACCGAGTCGTCGATGATGTTCGAGTTCACGCCGGCCGCGACGAGCGGCACCTTCGGGTCGGCGCGGTAAGTGTTGCTCTTGTCGATGACGCGGTACCCGAGCTCGAGCAGGCGCGGGACGTACCGCTTGCTGTGCTCGTCATCCAGGGCGACGAACGCGAGATCCCCGCGGGGTGCGTCCTGCGCCTCGAGGCGCGAGGCGCCGAGCACCTCGTACGACTTGCCGTCGAGCGTGAGCTCCTGGTCCCGGCTCGCGTACAGGGCGAGGCTGGCGCCGGGCCATGCCCGCGCGATGAGGGTGATGGTTTCGCGACCGACGAGGCCCGTAGCGCCGAGGATGCAGATTCGCATGGCGCGCATTTAGCAGAGCCCGGCGCAGCCGACGAGAGGGCAGCGCCGGGCGGCCGGGGAGGCGGGACGGAAGGCCCGGGCGTGCGGATGGCGCAGGGCTGCATCGCGTCAGGGGCGTCGGGGCGCGCCAGGACGTGTCAGGGACGGCCGCGCGGAGGATGACAGTAGCTTCGACCTCGGGAGTAGAAATCGCGCAGTGTGGGTATATGTCCTACTCTCCGGGCACCACGTCGAACGCCGCCTGTCCACGGTATCGGGCCACGATGCGCCCCGTATCGTCCAGCTCGATCCCCCACGCTGCATCCAGCGGGCCCATCATCGCGGCGGACGAAAGGCGCTTGCCGCGATCGACGAGGGGGATCCCCGTCGCTGGCGTGCGGATCGCCGCGCGGAGCGCTGGGAGGCTCCATCTCTCCTGCCCCGTCTGCACGCGCGGTTCCCGCGTGACCATCACGAGCGGCTCCGTCAGGTGCAAGAGATCGAGACCGTCGTTGGCGTTGAGGCTCGGGAGGTGGTTCTTCCCTTTGTGCAGCGGAGTGACGAGCCAGCCGCGCCGCCGGTCGGGGGCCGGCCGCAAGAGGGAGAGGTGCATCGCCGCCCAGGAGGCATGGTGGGGTATTTTCAATGCGGTGTGATCGCCGAGCTCCGGGCGCTGCGCCATCACGAGATCCCAGCCCGAGGCGATCGACGCCGGCGCCCTGCGGGACGTCGTTACCCTGGGAAGGTCGCCGCCGAGCACGACCCGGGTGCTCCCCCATTGGATCTCCAGCACCGCGCTCAGCTCATTGGCGCGTGCGGCCACGTTCCCGCTCTCGAGGAGGGGACGCGCCGCCGCCGTGTCCGGCGCCCGGCCGAACACGCCCACCGGCCCCGGCCAGAGCGTCGTTGCGGCGTGCAGCGGGGTCACCGCTCGCCGATTCCGCGCCTCCCATTGTCGGATCGCCATGGCCGCTTGCTTGACCTGCTGCGCCACGACGTAGCTCGGCGTGGCGTCCACGTCCGACAGCCTCGCTTCTACCGCGTCGAGGAGGTGTCGATGCGGCGGGTCGCCACCGCTCACCATCACCCTCTCCGGGACGAGCGCTGTGATGAGCTCGGCGAACCCATCGACGTGATCTTCGTGAGGGTGTGTGAGCAGCGCGCCCGCGATCGGGGCGGGGAAGCGCGCGACGAGCGCTTGCTGCGGGAGGACATCCGAGCCGTCTGCGGCACGTACGCGGCAGCAATCGACGAGCAGCCAGCCAACCTCGGGCAGGCGCACCGCGAGCGCCTCCCCTCGGCCGGGCCCCACGACGAAGACGTAGAGCCGTTGGGGATCGAGCGCCGTCAACCTGTCGAGCGGCTCACTCGGCGGGAGCATGAAGCCGGTCTGCCTCGGCGCTTGTCCCCACCGCTGCCCAGCTTCGAAGATGGCGCAGCGGATCCGGTCCTGGCTCGGCAGGCTTCCAGGGCGGATCGGGCTCGTCGCGCAGATAGACGCATTGCGCTCCGCTCTCGTAATACGCCAGGTAAAGATATCCGCGGGCCTCCTCTGCGGGGCACCACGCGTGCGCCGCCTGCCACTCGGCCGCGCTCATCTCCGTGCGCACCAGCTCGTGCCCGCCCTCGTTCGTTACCCCGACCACGAGCGTGACCGCCTGGGCGGATGCCTCAACCACACGCGCGGGAAGCAGGGCGACGAGCCGCGTCCCGTCGGGGCCCGACATGCCGATGTGCGCCGGCGTCTGCCAGCGGAGGTCGATGCGAACGCCCGGCGGGTGGACCGAGTCGCCGAGGCGGTCGGCTTCCTCAGCATCCTCCAACCGCCACTTCAGCTGGCGTAGGAGCTCGTGCTGAGCGACGACCTCGGGCGGGAGGAGCTCGAACACGCGCCGCGCGCGCGCGAGCTCCCCGGCGTCAAGCCACGCCGCCACGAGCCAGCGGTGAAAGTCGTGGGCCAGCTGGGGGTCGTCGTAGACCCGACCGGCCTCCGGATCCAGCTGTGCTAGCGCCGCTCGCGTCGCCTCCTCGGCGTCGGCGTAGCGGGCCTGCTCCACGAGGAAGCTGACCAGGCGGCTCTGCCACCAGCGATTGTCTCCTTCGAGCGCCACGGCGCGGCGGAACGCGACCTCTGCCTCCAGGGGCTCGGCGCCGGCCCGGTCGAGGTTGTAGCCCAAGTAGTGCCAGGCATAGGCGTCGTCCGGGAATCTCGTCACGCATGCTCGGTAGACGTCGGCCGCCAGATGGTGGAGCTGCGCGTCGATGCTCAGGGCGCGGCCTCGGTCCCAGAACAGCTCGCGCGCGTCGCGCGCCTGCCGCTCCCAGAGCGCCGAGGTCTCCAGTCCCCCATGGGCGAGGTGATGCAGCTTCTCGAGCCAGGCGCGTGTGTGCTCCGTGTCGAGGTCGGCCAGAGAGCCTTTGCCATCCAGCGTCCGGTAGTGCTCCGCCAGGCGAGCGTGCACCTCTGGCGGTGCGCCACCGAGCGCGAGGCGGAGCGCAGAACGGACGGATTCCGTCACCCGGAGATTGGCATGGTCGGTGCGGTATCCGATACAGTCGCGGAGCAAAGGCCGGTGCTCTTCGGGCAGGGCGGCGAGGCCCTCGGCCACGTCGAGGGGGAGCGGGCCGCGCGCGGCGAGGGGGGCCGCGAGCCGGGACGCGATCTCACGGTGCTGTGGCTGCGCGAGCAGGTCTGCGAGCAACGACAGGAGCGGGGGCAGCGGCGCGGGCGAGGACAGCGCCGGGCGCGCGCGCGCCAGGTCTGCGCCGAGAGCCAGGCACCCGACGAGCACGCGGGCCTCTACGGGTGTCACCGGCGGCGCCTCCTGCACGAGTCCGGCGGCGCGCTGCGCTGGGAGGGCATAGGACCCCCAGGCGGCCTCATCTCGGAGTGCGCCGAGGCGCAGCCTGGGCGCCCGGAGTTGCCTCACGTGACCGTGCAGTCCGAGGGTTCGCTCGAGCGCGCGGTCGACGCGCGTCGCGAGGACGATGATTCGGAGGCCGGCCGCGTCCCGGAGCCCCTGGAGTATCTCGATGGCACGTCGGCGAAAGACGAGCTGATCACGGCCCGAAGCCGCATCGAGCCCGTTCCAGGAGTTGGGCAACCTGAGCACGAGGACGCGGTCGTCGTTGGCGAGGCGCCGGGCGGCGTTCTCTGAACGCGTGTGCACGCTCATCCCGGCTTCGTAGGCCTCCCCGGCGGCGCCGCCGGCGGCGGCGAGCTGGGCCAGCGCGTGGAACACGGCGTCGCCGTCCCGCAGCGGTGGTGGTTCTACGACAACGACGGGCCCCGTCTCGCGCAGCCGGTCGACGACATGGGATTTGCCAGCGCCCGTCGGCCCCGCGATCGCGGCGATCCGCTCCCCGGTGTCGACCTCTTTGAGCGCCCACCCGGCGAGCTGATCGGGCTCGGCGGCGGGTTCGGCGAGGTGTAGGGGAGGCAGCATCGTCATGGCTTGCTTCTATCATGCCCGCGGCCTGGTCATCAGGGGCCTGCCGTGGCGATCCGCCCGGGCGAGAAGGCTCGAGCGAACGTTTCGCAAGGGGAGCGGGGGCGCCTCACCGGGTGTCGCGCTGACCGTCGCGCGGCCTCATTCCCGGTACTGCCCGAGCAGCAGGCCGGCGTCCGCGGCGCCGTCGGCCACGAAGCCCGCCATGAAGTGGGCGCCGGTCTCCTGGAAATGGGTGCCGTCGACCGAGCCGTCCGCGCGGACGAGGAAGAAGTCCCTGCCTGCGGCCTCACATCCGATCGTCCTCAGGCGGGCGAGCGTCCTTTCGTTGAGGTCGATGACGGCCACGTCCAGCGCGCTCCCGAGCTCCCGCATCGCCCCCGCATACGCGGCCAGGCCGTTGCCGAACTCGTGGCTGTCCCCGGTGCACGAGCGCCGCGGGGGCGGCGTGACCAGCACCGGGATGGCGTCGCGCCCCTGCGCGCCCTCGATGTACTGCGTCAGGTACGATTTGAAGTCCGTCGCGGGGTCCAGGTAATAGGGAATGGTGGCGCCGTCGTGCTCGTACGTGGCGTTCCTGTTGCTGTCGTTGGTGCCGAACTGCACCAGGAAGTAATCCCCGCTCTGGAGGTCGTCGAGGACGTCGTCCAGCCGCCCTTCGTCGATGAACCTGCGCGCGGTCCGCCCGCCGATCGCCCGGTTCTCGATGTGCACCCGCGCGTCGAAGAACTCTCCCAGGAACTGACCCCAGCCCGCCTGGTGAATGGGGCTGTTCGTGTAGGTCTGCACGGTGGAGTCGCCGGCGATGTAAACCGACACCTCCGGCAGCTCGGCGCTCCCGCCGCCGCCGTCGCCGCCGCCTCCCAAGTTCGCCGGGCCTCCGGCCGTGCCCCCGCCGTCGCCGCCGGAGCTCGCGCCGCCCGCGCCCGTGCTGCTCGCTGAGGTGGCGCTGCTCGCGCCGCTCCCGGCGCCGCTCCCGGCGCTGCTGCTGCTGGTGCTGCTGCTCTGCTCGGCGGGCGTGTCGCCGACGTCTGCTGGATCGCAGCCCCCCGAGGTGAGGCCGAGGAACGAGGAAGAGAGCACGATGGTCAAGAAGACGGGTCGAATGTGCATCACAATCTCCGGCGAGAAGTCAGGCCAATCACGAGCACGCCTCGGGGAACGCGCCCACCGAGCGCGGGAATCATGGCGATAGAACTTTCGTCCAGGTGAACAGGTTGCGAGACGACCGCCGAGCGCCGCTCCGCTTCGTCCCGTGAGCTGGAGTGTCCTGGATCAATCACGCGTCGATCGAGTTTCTCGTGGAGAGGGCCGAGCGATCGCGCCGGAAGGTACTTTTTCGATGCGGAGGAAGCTGCGGCGGACCGGTCGTGTACCCGCCTTCCGCGCAAGCCCGGGCGCCGCTCAGCGCTCGCCGGCGAGCGCGCGGGAGAGCGCGCGCAGGAGCGCGGCCCCGTCGCCCTCGTAGGCGCTGCCGTGCATGCAGGCGAGCACGCGGGGAGACGTGGCCGCGAGCTTCTCGAGGAGCTGGGGCGCGTCGCGGCCGTGGGCGTAGTAATCCATGGCGCGGCGCATCGCCTCGCTCGGTCCGAGGATGTCGTTGCGCGTGAGCGCGGGGTGGTCGGCGCCGGGCTGCGTGAGCAGGTCGCCGCAGAGCAGCGTCCCGGTCGACTCCTCGAACAGGTAGCCGCACTCCCAGCCGTGGGGCAGGTGGGGCGCGTCGAGCCAGCGCACGCGGCGCTGGCCCAGCGCGAGGACCTCGCCGTCTGCGAGCGCCCGCGGCGCGCGATCGAACAGGTCCGCGTCGACCATCGCGGCGACGCGCCCGCACACCGGCTCGGCCTGCGGGGCGGCGTCGAGCAGCGCGTTCATGGAGCCGCACTCGTCCGCCTCGCAATGGGAGAACGCCACGTAACGGAGCCGCTCGACGGGCATCACCCGCGTTATCGCGGCGCGCACCGCCGGAAAGAGGCTGCGGGGCCCCGTGTGGAAGAGCAGCGGCGCCTCGTCGACCACGAGATACTGGTTGAACGAGAACGCGGCCTTGCCAGTCCCGATCGGCGTGTGGATCTGGTACACCCCGTCGGCCACCTCGGCGACGCGCGTGTCCCTCGGCGAATCCGTCATCTGCTCCTCCTCTCGCGCCGCCGGGCCGGTGCGCCGGGCGTCGCCCCCGCACGGTATCACGAAGGTTTGCCGCCGGTCTGCCGCCTATGCGCCCGCGAGCCGCTCGCGGAAAGTCCGGTAGTTCGGCTGATCGCGCCCGCGGTCGTACACGGCGAACACCACCCGCGTGAATGCGCCGCGGAAGCGCGGGTGCTCGAGCCACCGGGCGAAGACGTCGGCGACCTCGCGCGGGTCGTTGCGGAACACGCCGCACCCCCACGCCCCGAGGAGCAGGCAGCGGTGCCCGTGCGCGCCGGCCGCGGCGAGCACGAGACCCGCGCGGCGCTCCAGGGTCGCGCGGATCTCCCCGTCCAGCGACTCGCCCCGCTCGATCGCCTCTCCGGCGTTCGGCGCCGGCGCGGTGATGATCGACAGATCGAAGGGACGCTCCAGCAGCGCGAGCTGCTCGTTCCGGATGAATGGCACGTCCGGCGAGTAGATGAGGTGATCGGTGTACAGCAGCGTGCCTGACGCGCGGTTCTGATCGTAGTACTCGCGGTGCTCGGTCAGGCACGCGTACAGGGCGGAGCACCGCGCGAGGTCCTCTTCCTGGGCCTTTGTGCCGCGCAGGAACCCGCCCCCCGGGCTCTTCGCGGACGCGAAGTTGAGGGCCACGACGCGCTCCTCGCCCTCCTTCTGGACCAGCCGCCGCCCCGCCGCCCCCGTGGTCTCGTCCGTCACCTCGATCCGGACCGGCTGGGCGAGGCGCTCCTTGGGCTCCCATACGTCGAGCGACCCGGGCCGGTACAGCACGGTGCCCTTCACCGCGGCGCGCACGCGGTCGCGGATGCGGACCGTCGCGCCCGAGGGCGCGACGTACTCTCCCCGGTTCACGATCTGCACGGTCTCGGTGGCGATGCCGGTGAGCTTCATGGTCGCAGGATCCACAAGCCGCGCCGGAACGTCCAGCGCCACGCGCGCCCGGACCGCGCTCTCCCTCGCGGCGTCGCCCCGCGACGTGCCGCGCGCGCCGCCGGGCGCGCCTGGCCGGGGCCCCGGGGCCGCCTCGGCAGTGCACGGCGACGCGTCCGCGCCGCACGACGACGTGTCAGCGGCGCACGGCGAAGAGCGCCCACCGCCCGTCGCGGGCGACGAGCTCGAGCCGCTCGTGCGCGAGCAGCGCGGCCGAGGGCGAGCGCAGGAGCACGTAGTCGAACCGCGCGAGCTCCGGGTGGCTCAGCCAGTTCTGGCCGAGCCCGGGCATCGGATTCCTTCCGCCCACATACTGGACGATGTTGATGCCGTAGCCGGCGAACGAGTGGTTCGGCAGACCGCCGTGGCGCACCGTGGCGATCTCCTGGAGCGAGCGGAGCGGCTTCACCGGGAACGTGGTGGTCGCGCCCCACGCGTCGAGGGGGGCGAGCAGCGTCTGCCCGCGAGAGAGCCTGTCGATGAGCCGGGAGGCTCCGACCGTCTCCTCGTGGAAGGCCATGAAGCGCTCGCAGAGATGGAGGAGCAGGAGTCCGCTGCCGATCGCGGTCGAGGCGAGCAGGCCCGCCTTGACGGCGGGGCGCGCCGGCAGGCTCCAGGCGAAGGTGAAGAGCAGCGCCGCCATCCACGGGTGCCGGTTGTTGATGCCCTCGACGCCGAGGCAGTACGAGGGGAGGAGGAGGTAACAGGCCACGTTCGCGAGCGCGAGGACGGCGAAGGGGTTCGGGACGTGGTACCGGGCGGTCGGGGAAGGGGAGTCGGGCGCCTCGTGTGGCCGGGCGGGTGTGGCGGCGGCGCCGGCGAGGACGAGGAGCGCGAAGAGGATTACGTAGGCGGTCGAGATCGGGAGGAGGACCCCGACGAACTCGAGGAGCTGCCCTGCGTTCTCGAGGAAGGGGGGCCATGCCGCGACGGGGCCTGGCGCTCGGCCGCCGGAGGGGCTCGCGAGCACCATCGTGGCCATCCAGAGCGCGAACAGGGCGAGCGACGGCGCGGCCGGGAGCAGCGCCGTCCACCTCGCCCTCCGTCCCGGGGCGCGCCAGAGCGCCCAGAGCAGCGTGAAGTCGAGGAGGAGCTGCGCGAACGCGAGCGCGTGCCAGAGGAACAGGGCCGTCGCGACGGCGGCCAGGGCGGCGCCGAGGCGCGGCGAGGGGCGGTCGAGCCAGCGCACGGCGAACGCGAGGCCGAGCACGACGAGGGGAGGAGCCGTCGCGAACGCGAAGAAGCCTCCGCTCACCCAGTACGAGTGGACGAGGGGGAAGACGAGGAGCACGCACCAGCGATCCCGCCGGAGGACGCGCAGGAGGTGGATCGAGGCGGCGGGGAGGGCGATGGCGTAGAGGGTCAGGAGGAGCTTGCCGGCGAGCTCGATGGAGGTCACGGCGGCGAGGAGCCGCATGACGAGGAGCGGAAGGAGGAGAGGGGAGAGGGGCCAGCCGAGCGTGTAGGTGCCGTGGAAGGGGGAGGAGGGGTCGCGGTAGTCCTGGAAGGCGCGGACGAACGTCAGGAATGGAGGGTAATCCATCATGGGGAGCAGATCGGTCAGCCAGAAGGGCAGCGCTGAGAGGAGGGTCAGCGCGAAGACCGTCGCTCCGTAGGCGAGATCGGCCCGGGAGAGGCGCGCGGGAGGCTTCGGGAACGCGTCAGGGAGAGCCGTCATGGGGGCGGGGAGAGCTCACATGAAAAGGGGACGTCATAACAATTGGTAACGGTCCGGCACAGGCGCTCCCACGTCTTTCGTCTTTCGTCTTTCGTCTTTCGTCCCTCGTCCCTCGTCCCTCGTCCCTCGTCCCTCGTCCCTCGTCCCTCGTCCCTCGTCCCTCGTCCCTCGTCCCTCGTCCCTCGTCCCTCGTCCCTCGTCCCTCGTCCCTCGTCCCTCGTCCCTCGTCCCTCGTCCCTCGTCCCTCGTCCCTCGTCCCTCGTCCCTCGTCCCTCGTGAACGTCTTTCGTGAACGTGAACGTGAACGAGATCGCTGCGACTCAGATCTTGTTCGGTCCGGAACCGTCATTTCTCAACCACGAGAGTCCTGTACAGATCCTAGAGCATGGCTTTCTCGATCGTGTCGTTCACGTTCACGACCACGAGAGACGTTCACGAGAGACGAAAGACGAAAGACGAAAGACGAAAGACGAAAGACGAAAGACGAAAGACGAAAGACGAAAGACGAAAGACGAAAGACGAAAGACGAAAGACGAAAGACGAAAGACGAAAGACGGGTCGATTCCCTACCTCCCATCAGCGAACACTCGCTCCTCCATCCTCCGTCGTGCCCCGAGGACCACACGGCCGCCCCATCATTTCGCGAGCTTCATCACTCGCCCTGGATCCGTGTTGTTGATCCAGTACACGCTCGTCTCATCAAGCGCGATCTCCCACACCGTATCCTGCCCTTCCGCGACCGTCTCCGCGATCCCCCCCTCGATCGGCACGCGCCTCACCACCCCCTCGTCCGGCGCCGTCCAGTAGACATGCTCCCCATCGACCGCGACGCTTCGCAGGTCGTACCCCTCCTCCGCGAGCACCTCTCCGTCCCTCCCCTCCAGCGTGGCTCGGTGGATCGCGTCAGGCGCATCCGCCCAGTAGACATACCCCGCGCCGATCGCGATCCCCCACGGCTCGTACTGCCCTGTCGCGATCTCCTCCACTTCCCCTCCTCCGATCGGAACCCTCCTCACCGCGTCCTGCCCCGATAGCCGGACCGTCCAGTAAACGTACTCCGCGTCCACCGCGATCCCGAACGGGTCCTCTTGACCGCTGACGAGCGTCACCACCTCGCCCCCCTCGATCGGCACCTTGCTGATCTCGTTCACTTGCGGATCGGTCCAGTAGACGTGCGTCGCGTCCACCGCCAGCGCGGCCGGCCTCGGCCGGAGCGGGGTCGACCTCAACGGATCCGTGAGCAGCTCTGGATCACCTTCTCCATCACTCCTCGCCCGGTACACTTGACCATCGGAATCGTCGGACCAGTAGACGTACTGCCCGCCCACCGCGAGCGCCCACGGGCTCGACGCGCCGTCCGACGCCAGCAACGTCGGCTCACCCCCGTCCTTGGGGACCGACATCACGAAGCCGCTGTAGTGGTTGGTCCAGTACACGCGCTCCGCGTCCACCACGACGTCGCCCGCGTACCGGAACCGATCGGCGAGCACGATCGGCTGGCACCGCGACGCCTCGCACGCGCCGCCCTGGCAGCTGTGATCACACGCGCCGCAGTGGAGCGGGTCGGCCGCCGTGTCGACGCATTCCCCCGCGCAGTACTGCTCGCCGGACGGGCACACGCACGCGCCGTCCTCGCACGCTCCGCTCCCGCCGCAGGGCGCCTCGTCCTCGGCCGGCGCGAGCCCGCAGACGTTGTCGTCGCACGCCGCGACCTCGCACGCCCCACCGCCGGGGCACTCGTCCGCCGAGGTGCACGGCCCCGGCGGCGTGCCGCCCGAGCCTCCGCCGGAGGCGCTCCCTGCGCCCCCAGCCGCGCCCTGACCGCCGGCGCCGCCGTCGCCCTGGCCGCCTGCGCCGCCCTGGCCGCCGACGACCTCGTAGTAGTCCTTGTCCCCCCCGATGAGGGTCGTGCAGGCCGGCGAGAGCACGAGACCCGCGGCGATCATCCAGCGCACGTGCACCACCTCCATGTCACCAGGCTCCCCGCACCTCGAGCGCGGCGCCGCCAGGGCCGAACGGCGTCACGCCCGCGGCCACCCACGCTCCGCCGGACGGCCGCGTGCTCGCGGGCTCCGGCTCGGTGAAGAGCAGCACCGCCGCCGCGCCGGCCCCCGCGAGGCCCACCCCGAAGCCGATCGTGCTGGCGAGCCCCAGCGCCTTCATCGCGTCGGCCGCCGCCATGCCGTCGGCGTCGCAGGCCGTGCCGGCGCAGCGGTCGTCGACGACGCCCTTCTTCTGGATCGCGAGCGCGCCGGTCACGCCGCCCACGGCGAGGCCCACGAGCCCCAGCCCGCCTGCGACGTAGACCGCGGCACGGCGCCCGCCCGCGCCGGCCTCCGGCGCCGTCGCGGCGGGCGGCGCCCCCACCACCGCGCCGCCGGCGCCGGGCGCTCTCTTGTCCTCGACCGGCGGCTTCTCCGGGGGCGGCACCTCCGGCGGACGGGGCGGGCGCGGCATCACCTCGAGCGTCACGGTCTTCTTCTCGCGCTTGTCGACGCGCACGAGGAGCTCCAGCGCGGGCCCTCCAGGCGCCCGCGCCCTGATCGCGTGCTCTCCCGGGTCCACCGGCACCGACGCGCCGATCGCCTCGCGCGGGAGGACCTGGCCGTCCCGCTCGACCACCACGTCGGCCGGGGCGCCCGGCGAAAGCACCAGCTTGAGCTCGGGCACGTCGCGCGCGAGCGCCGCCCGCTGCGCGCGCGCGCTCCGCTCGCGATCACCCTGGCTGCGCCGCTGCGCCGCCGTGAGCGTCGGGTAGAGCGCGAGGTACTCGTCGAACCGGGCGATCGCCGTCGCCAGCCGGCCCCGCAGCGCCTCGCACTCCGCCAGCGTGAACAGCGTCCCGGGCCGAGGATCCAGCGACTGGCTCTGCGCGATCTCGGGGCAGCCTTGATCGAAGCGCCCTGCCTCCATGTGCGCGACGCCCCGATCGAACGCGGCCTGGGCGGGATCGGGCTCCGCCGAGGCCGCGCCCGCGGCGGCGAGCGCGCTCGAGAAGCAGGCGGCGGAGAGGGCGTATCGCGCGGTGTTCATCGAGGCGCTCGGGGGGATGACGTGGTCGAGAGGCTCGCCGGATCGGCGCGCGCGGCGAGCCTACCTCAGTCGCGTGTCCACCTCTTCTTCTTCGTCGGCGCCGGACCGCTCGGAGACGGCTGCGCGCTCGGCGCCGCGGAGGCGGCGCTGCTCGCCGCGGGCGCCGCGGAGGCGGCGCTGCTCGCCGCAGAGGCGGCGCTGCTCGCCGCGGGCGCCGCGGAGGCGGCGTCGCTCGCCGCGGGCGCCGTCGCCTCCGCGGCGCTCGCGGCGCCCATCGGCGCGATGCTGGGCGTCACGCCCGGCATGGGCTGCAGCTCCACCGCCGTCGCCCGCGCCCCGGCGCCCGGCGCGTCCCCTGCCGCCGGCACCTGCCCGCGGCCCGCCTGCATCGCGTAGACGACGGCGCCGAGCAGCCCACCCACGCCGAGCGCGAGCGAAAGGCCCGCGACCCGTCCCACGCGCGGCCGCGGGCTCGCCGCGGGCTCGCCGCGCGAGCCGCCCGGAGGCAGGGGCGTGTTGTCGGTGTCGCGCCGCGAGGACGACGGCGACGGCGCCTGGATCGGCGTGCCGGCGGGCACGGACGCGACCGTGGCGCCCGTCGCGAGATCGGCCAGCCAGGCCGGCATCCTGCCGGCGCTCGGCGGCGGCGCGATCTCCATCACCTCGGCGAGCGCGCGCACCGCGGCGCTCGCCACCTGGAACCGCGCGCCCGGCTGCAGCGCGGTGGCCTTGTCGAACCACGCATCGAACGCCGGCGGCAGCGTCACGCCCTGCTCGGCGGCCCGCGCGCTCGCCGGCTCGGGCTTCCCGCGCGACGCCGCGTTGAGGAGCGCGAGCAGGTTGCCGGTCTTCTCCTCCTTCGCCCAGTACGACGCGCCGACGAGGAGCGTGTACGCCACCATGCCGAGCGCATACACGTCCGTCGCGCCGCTCACCGCGGCCCCGTCGAACTGCTCGGGCGCCATGTAGAGCGGCGTGCCCACGCCGTGCGTCGCGCGCCCGATACTCGAGCGCTCCGCGAGGAGCTTGGCGATGCCGAAATCGAGGACCTTGACCCGCGGCAGCCCGTCCTCCCGCTGCGTGACGAAGATGTTCTCGGGCTTCAGGTCGCGGTGGACGATCGAGGCCCGGTGCGTCTTGTCGAGCGCCAGCGCCACCTGGTGGAGGTACGTCACGGCCTCCGTCGGCGGAAGCCTGCCGAGCCGCTCGACGCGGTGATCGAGGTCCTCGCCGCGCAGGAGCTCCATCACGAGGAACGGCATCCGCGTCTTGTCGTCGACGCCCGCGTCGAAGACCTCCACGATGAACTCGCTCTCGATCTCCGCGGCGATCTTCGCCTCGCGCTGGAACCGCTCGCGGAGGTCCGGGCTCTCGAAGAGCGTCGGGTGCATGACCTTGAGGGCGCGCCGGCGGTTCGTCTCGAGGTGCACGGCCTCGTACACCGCGCCCATGCCCCCGACCCCGATGACACGCCCGAGCCGGTACCGCCCGGCGAACAGGGTGCCTTCCTCGAGCGTGAGCGACATCAACGCTCACCCCTCGCGCCGTGAGCGCGCCCCGCGATGGCCGCGCATCGCCTCCGTTCATGCCCCGGCATGGGTGCCACGGTTTTCCGTTCGCGCCGGGCCGTCAAGCGCCCGGCGGCGTCGCGGCCGCGGTGGCGCGCGCCGGCCGGCCGTGGGATCATGGCGCGCCGTGGCCGAGGTCGATCTCAGCGTCCAGCGCTACTCGGCCGAGGTGATCGCGCACCGGCACGCCCACCACCAGCTCGTGTTGCCCGTCGAGGGGGCGCTCTCGCTCTCGGTGGGCGGGCGCGAGCTCAGGGCGGCGGGGCTCTCGGGCGTGCTCGTCCCGGGCGAGGCGCGCCACGCCTTCGCCGCGCCGGACCCGAACCGCTTCCTCGTCATCGATGTCCCGCTCGCCGCGGCGGAGTCGCTCGGCGCCGCGCCGTGGATCGAGCGCGCCGCGGGCGGCCCGATCGCGCTCGACGGCGCCGCGGCGCTCCTGGTCCGCGCCGCCGCGGTCGAGCTCGACGCCGGCGGCTCCGCGGCGCTGCGCCGGCAGTGGGCGGGGCTGCTCGTGCTCACGCTCGCCGAGCGCGCCGCCCGCGCGCCGGGCCGCGAGCCCGCGAAGCTCGGCCGCGCGCTCCGCTACATCGAGGAGCACGCGCACGAGCCGCTCACGGTCGCGGAGGTCGCTGCCCGGGCGGAGCTGAGCCCGGGGCACCTCCACCACCTCTTCCGCGCCGTGCTCGGGACGACCGTGCAGGAGCGCGTCGCGGAGCTGCGCCTCGCGCGCGCGACCGAGCTGCTCTCCCGCACCGACCTCGGGATCGCCGAGATCGCCCTCCGCTGCGGCTACGCCGATCAGAGCTGCCTGACCCGCAGCCTGCGGCGCCGCCACGGCGTGACCCCGGCCGCCCTGCGCCGCGCGGCCCGCGCCGCGAGGCCGGCCGGCCCCGGGCGCGGCGGCGGGTGACCCGGGCAGGCCAGCGACCGCGCAGCCCAGGCACAGCGGACCGGAGCCTCGGCCAAGACGGCGGCGGGCCGGCGCTGCACCCTCTGCGGCATGTCCGACACGACCTCTGCGACGCGACCCTCGCGGCGGACCGCCACGCTGGCGGGCGCCCTGGCCATCGCGCTCTGGGGCAGCCTGGCGCTGCTCTCGACCTCGGTGCGGGGCCTGCCGCCGCTCCAGGTGCTCGCCTGCACGTTCGGCGTCGCGGCGCTGCTCGGCGGGGCGCGGATCGCGCGCCGCGGGCGGGGTGGTCTCCGCGCCTTGCGCCAGCCGCTGCCCGGCTGGCTGGTCGGCGTGGGCGGCCTGTTCGGCTACCACGCCCTCTACTTCTACGCGCTCTCCGCGGCGCCGCCCGTGCAGGTCAGCCTCATCTCGTACCTGTGGCCGCTGCTCATCGTCCTGCTGTCGGCGGCGCTGCCCGGCGGCCGCCTGCGCGCGAGGCACGTGGTCGGGTCGCTGCTCGGTCTCGCGGGCGTCTGGGCCGTGCTCACCGCCGGGGGCGCTGGCAGCCTGAGCGCCGCGCATGCGCCCGGCTACCTCGCCGCGCTCGGCTGCGCGCTCCTCTGGTCGGCGTACTCGGTGCTCCAGCGCCGCTTCGCCGAGGTCCCTGAAGGCGCGCTCGCGGGCACCTGCGCCGCCACGGCCGCCCTGGGCCTCGCCGGCCACCTCGCGCTGGAGCGCACGGTCGTGCCCACGGCCGGCGAGGCGCTCGGCCTGCTCGCGCTCGGCCTCGGCCCCGTCGGCGCCGCGTTCTTCGCGTGGGATCACGCGACCAAACACGGCGACCTGCCGCAGCTCGGGGTGCTGTCCTACGGCGCGCCGGTGCTCTCGACGCTCCTGCTCTGCCTCGCCGGCCGCGCCGAGGCGAGCCCCCAGCTGCTCGCCGCCTGCGCGCTCGTGACCGCCGGCGGCCTGGTGGCGACGGCGCCACGTCCCGCCCGCGCCGCCCGGGGCGAGGACACGAGCGACCGCCGCCCGCGGCAGGGGCGCCCGAGCTCGCCTCTGGTTGAGCGGCGTGGACCCTCGCCGGACGCGTGAGCTCCGCGAGGCGCCGTCTTGCACTGCGAGCCTCCGCCCCAGGGCCTCGACTCCGGCCGCGCCGCGCGATTCACACTGGAATTGATCATGCGAAGTGCAGGCCAGCGCCACGCTGGTTCTGCACCTATTTCAGATGTCTAGCCGGACATCGGCCCGGCCTCGTCGAGCTTGGGGAGGCCGGGCTGCCGGTGCTGTCCAGCTCCGGCTCCAAGAGCGTGGCACCGTCACACTCGCCTGACGTGGCTCGCAGCTTGCGTCGCCCGTACCATGCGAATGGCTCCAACGGTTGCCGTCTTCGTATCGCTCCATGGAGTCGCTATATGCGTTGCATCGTGTGTCATGCACCCATCGGAAATTCTCGATGAGACGGAGGTTGACACGCCAACCAGCGATCCAGAACCTGACAGCATGACAATTGACGACGAAGCGGAGAACGTCTCCACAGCCGAACCGGAGGCGATCGGCTCATTCAAGATCATTCGCTGCAAGCGACGTGAGCACGGCGCCGAGTGCATGATGAAGTGCGCCGACGCAGGAATATCATGCCAGGGTGGGCGAAAACATCCATACAAGGACGACGTCAAGACTGGACTACTGATGCAATGCAGGGCCCTCGGCCTGGTCAGCAGCTGCTGGTATTATTACGAGAACGGAGACATCTGTGTGTTCATCGGCAGAGCTCCCGTTAGGTGCCGCTACGAGGGTGGAACTCCTGATTGAGAGCGCGCGCGTAGAACACGGCTTCCCGCGCCGCGCGCTTCCAGTCCGGTCCGAACAGAGACTCCATGCACTGAAGAGCGAGCGGGCAGAGCTCGGGCGACCGCTCACCGCCCGAGAGCGCAGCGGAACCTAATCCGCGGAGTCGCCGCATCCGCTGGACGTCTTCCGCGGTGATGGCTGTAGGCCCGTGCAGGCGACCGCGGATGTGCTCCACCATCACCCCCTCGACGGCGGTCAGGGTGTTTTCCCACGCCACGGGATCCACCTGGAGATCGGCGTCGCCACGCTCGATCGCGTCGGCGAGGATCCGGATGTAGCCGACGGCGTAGAGCGTAGCAATAGACGCCCAGTCGAGCAGATCCTCTTCCTCGTCGTCGAGCAGATCCTCTTCCTCGTCGTCGAGCAGATCCTCTTCCTCGTCGTCGTTGGTGAGGGGCTGATCCGGGTGAGGCATGCCCGGAGTCTAGTCCAGTCTCCCGTGGGAAGAGCGCGGCGGCGTCGCGTAGATGTCCGATTTTAGCTGACAATACATACATTCAACAAATTTGACATCGCCCCCTCAGCGAGACACGCAGGCGCGCTCCCGGAGCTCGCCTGCGTTCATCTCGACGCCGCGGCCGCGCGATCTGCTCCGGCGCGAGTAGCGCGACGCCGGCGCGCTACCGAGCTCGTCGGCAGTGGTGCGCAGGCGGTTACGCGGCGGGAGTGTTCGTCAACCAACTGGTCGACGAACGGCCAGTTACCAGCGCCCGGCGTCTCGCGTTTTGCCCACCCACAACAACACGGTTCGACCTCCGACACGCCCTGCGCTCCGAAGACCAAGCCAAGGCCGGCGCTGCGTCGAGACCTGGGTCGACAGGCCGGGCGACGTCGATCCGTCGCTCGACGCCTCCGTCTCGGAGCTCCTCGCCGAGCGCGAGACGAAGGCCAAGGGCGTCTTGCGCTGCGAGATCACGCACGATGGCGACGACGTGGAGGTGGCGACCTCGCGCGAGGTGCGGTCTCTGCGAGACCAACGCGCTCCACAAGTGCACGAGGGCCGTGCTCGCGTGCGGGGTGAGCACGAAGCGCTTCGATGCCTTCGGCAACCTCACGCAGCACACCGAGCCGACGGCGGTGACGTGGACGTGGCAGCGCGACGATCGCGGGCGCATCACGAGCGCGCCCGACCCGCCCGGCGGGATCGTCACGACGCGCTACGACGACCGGGGTTCATCGCGGAGCAGGTCGATCCGCTCGGCCGCGCGCTCTGCTGCGAGCGCGACGCGCAGGGCGACGTGCTCCGCCTGACGGACGACGGCGGGTTGCTCGTGGAGAGCGCCCACGACGAGCGCGGGAGCTGGGTGGAGGCGAGGCTGCCCGACGGCGACGTGGCGCGGATGGCGTACGACGAGATCGGCAACCGCGTGGCGATCACCGAGCCGACCGGCGGCACGCTGCCGCGGCACGTGCGGTACGACTGCCTCGGCGCGCGCCCATCGCGAGCGCGGGGAGGAGCACGCGATCGAGCGCGACGCCGGCGGTCGCGTGATCGGCGAGCGGACGTTCGACCTGTGCGATCGGCTCGCGCCGGCGGGGCTCAAGGCGATCTCATGCGGCAACGGAGACCAGGCAGGCGACGCCAAGCTGCTCCGGTCGCGGCTCGACGATGCGTCGGAGAAGCCGCTCAAGAAGCTGAAGACGCCCGAGGGGGCGGCTCGCGCGGGTGGTGGACGCCAGGGGCGCGGCCGGTTGGTGCTCGAGAAGGTGGAGGCGCAGCGCGAGCAGCTCGCGCTGCGCGCCCCGTCGAACACGGACGCGCGACGCCGCGCGAGGCGCTGAACAGCGCCTGAGCCTGGCGCTCCTGGCCTCCGCGCCACGATGGACCCTCCCGCGCCGGGCGCGCGATGCAAGACACCTTGCTAGATCTGTCGCCCTCCACCCCGCTTAAGTAAGCTATCTTTCTTTTTACGCCGCCTGCGGGGGAGGGCGAGTCTGTCCACGTGCGCTGAACCGGTGGAGGGTGGTATATTTGGTAAGAAGTATTACGTTGTAGCACCATCGGGCAGCGGTTGTATGTAAGATGATTTACTTCAAGGTGCCGCCGGCGGTGACTATGTGTGAAATTTCTTACGTCAAGGTGCCACCGGGCGACGATTGCTGAGAGTTGGTTTGAGCCGAGCGCCGGCGGGAGGCCATCGCGAGTAAGATGGCTTACGTCAAGGCGCCACCGGGCGGTGATCGCCGGCAGTGGGGGCGCGCCGAGGCGCCGTCGGGCGGCGATCTCCGGCGGCAGGCTTGCGTCGGGGCGCCGGCGGAAGGCGATCGCCGGCAGCGGGCCTGCGCCGCGACACCGCCGGCCCACGCGAGTCCGGCGGGGGCCCCGCGCCGCGCGACGAACACCTTCTCCTCGGGCCGGGCAGCTCGGCGAGACCACCCGCCGTGCACCCAGCCCGCCGGGGGATCAAGGCAGCTCGTCGGTCAGGATCCCTGCCTTCGCGCTCGGCGTCGCGAACACCTCGTGCACCTCGTCCGCCGGCGCCCACAGCCCCGCGCACATCAAGGCGCCCCCCGTGATCTCGGGCTGCGCTGCCGCCGCCGCCGCCCCCCCCGCCGCGCGCGCGTGCACGTCGTCCGCGTGCACGCTCACGTTCACATGGACGCGCGGATCCGCCCCCGCGCGCCGCCCCAGCGCCTGGTGCAGCGCCGACGCGACCCCGAGCGCCGCGCGCCGCGCCTGCCGCTCCTCGCCCGCGTCGGCCGGCAAGAGGCGCACGCCGAGCACCTCGTTGCCCGTGGTCGAGGCCAGGATGAACCCCGCGCGCGAGAGCTGCGACTCCGCCATGTCGAGCACCTGCCCGACGTCGGCCGTCAGCGCGTCGTCGATCTCGTCGGAGCCGCCGCGCGTCTTGATCTCCAGGTACACCGCCACCCCGGGCACCGCCGGATCGACCCCGCTCTGCACGCCCGACGCGGGCCCGCCGATCGCCTCCCGCAGCGCCCGCATCAGCTCCTCGACCGAGCCGAACCGCCGCTCCCGCCGCTTCTCCATGCACCGCAGCACCACCGCGTCGAGCTCGAGGGGGAGCGGCACCCGGAGGCTCGGCGGGAGCGGCGGCTCCTCCAGGTGCTTCCGCACCATCTCATCCATGTCGTGGGTAAGGAAGGGTAACCTCCCCACCAGCATGCGATGGAGGAGCACGCCGAGCGCATAGACATCCACCCGCGCGTCGATGTGCCCACCCAGGATCTGCTCGGGCGCCATGATCGATGGCGTCCCGGGCATCCGTCCCGCGGTCGTCAGCCACGTTGAGCCCTCCTCGGGACCCATCAGCTTGGCGATGCCGAAGTCGAGCAGCTTCACGGTGCGCGGCTGGCCCGTGCAGATGAAGATGTTGCTCGCCTTGACGTCCCGGTGGACAATCCCGGCCGCGTGCGCCGCCCCGAGCCCGGCGCAGATGGGCTCGAACAGCTCGAGCACCTCGCGCGGCCCGAGCCGCGTCTCGGCCCGGATCAGCGCGTCCAGCGTCTGCCCCACGAGGCGCTCCATCACGTAGAAGGGCTGGTGGCCGCTCAGCTCACCGACCTCGTAAATTTCTATGATGTTGGGGTGGGAGATCGACTGCAGCGCCTCGATCTCGCGGGCGAACCGCTCGACCACACGGCGGGAGTGGGCCACCGCCTCGCTGAGGACCTTCACGGCGGCCGGCCTCCCTGAACGGGTGTGCCTCGCCGAGTAGACTACGCCGCAGCCCCCGCGCGCGATGAACCCCTCGAGGATGTACTCGCCGGCCAGGGTGCCGGGCGGCAGCTCGCCGCGCGCGGCGGCGCGCTCCACCTCCGAAAATGCCCTCGTCTCGTCCTCTCTCGTCATCTCGCCTCGTCGCGCGGCGCGTCAGCGCGCCGCCCCCGCGCGTGTCAGCGCGCCGCCCCGCGATTCTGTTTCCGGCTGCCGCCAAGAGAAAGAGATTTGATAAAAGAATATATGCAGAAATATTTCTGGGTGGTAACTTAAAGTTTGCCACCATCCGACTCTGGAATGCTGGGACCCATTGCCGAAAGGGGGACCATGATGGTTCTTTGCTGTGCCCGGACTGTAGCCCTCCTCGCAGTACCTCTGGTTACTACCGCCTGCATCGGAGCCGAAGCCGACGAAGAGCCGGACGAGCTCGTAGCGGAGGCCGAAGGGGCGGTCGCCTCCACGAACAGCTTGTTTGCCAACAGGCTAGGATTAAACGCCCTCACGCAGACCGCGCTCACCCCGCTCAAACTCAGTCAGCACGCGCTGACCTGGAGCTCCCTCGACTCCAGCGCGCGCGCGGCCATCCAGAATCCGGGAACAGACGGCGCCCTGTCAAGGGAGCTCGTGAAGTACGTCGTCGGCTGCGCGCTCAAGCCGAACCAGTCGTTCTCGTTCTCGTGGACCGACAGCGGCGGGGTCGTCCGCACAGAGACGTACGCCGGCCACCTCGGGATGGCGGACTGGTGGGCCTACGGTCCCCTGGCCGATGCCTTCTACCAGCGCTGGATCTCGGCGTGCCTGGCCGCACGCACGAACTGGTACGGCGTCTCGGTGAACCTCTCGATGCGCGGCAGCCAGCCCTCGCTGGACTTGGCCTCGAACGAGGGCAGCACCTACACGAAGCGAGAGGGTGCCTTCTGGGGCAACCTGTTCAGCTCGACGCCGCACCTGCGCGCCTGTTACGACTCGCGGTTCGCCGACCACGCGCGGAGCTTGAAGCGCGATTGTGCGGCAGGTCACCTTGCTGCCGACCCCGCGACCGGGGCGACGGTCGCGCAGGCGTGTGGTCCTATCGCGCTCATGGGCTCGTGCAGTACGATCTGCGACGCGACCAGCGACAGCACCTACTACTACCGATGTCTCGACAATCCCGCGATCTCGTCCTGGGCGCGCACGGAAGTGGTGATCACGTCGTTCCTGCCCCCGTAGGAGCGGGGATGCGCTCCGAGGCCCTGCGAGGCGAGGCGCTGGAGCCCGCGCCGTTCGAAGGCCGGCGCTGCCCGTCGTGCGGGCGGCGGAACCAGGGCGTGTGCCCCGAGTGCCCCGCGCTCGAGCCGCCGCCGCCCGTCGAGGAGAGCCCGCCGGACATCACCGACGTCGTCGCCGTCTCGCTGCCCCGCTTCCCCGGCTACTGGACGTCCAGGATCCTCGGGCGGGGCGGCTTCGGCGTCGTGTACGAGGCCGAGCCCGAGGGCGGCGGGGCGCCCGTGGCCATCAAGGTCGCGCGCGCCGACCGCCGCGGGGCAGGGCCGCGCCTCCAGCGCGAGATCGAGGTGCTCCTCGCCGTGGGCGCCCCCTGCGTGCCGGCCGTGCACGCCTCGGGCGCCCTGGAGGACGGCTCGACGTACGTGGTGCTCGCGCGCGTCGCCGCGCCGACGCTCGCCGCCCGCCTCGCCGCCCGCCCGGCGCCGCGGCTCGAGGAGGCCGCGCAGCTCGGCCTCGCGACGCTCGCCGTCCTCGAGGTCGTCCACGCGCGCGGGTACGTGCACTGCGACCTCAAGCCCGAGAACATCTTCGCCGACGGCGCGGGGGCGGCGACCCTCATCGACTTCGGCATCGCCCGCGTGGTCGGGCGGCGCGGCGACGCGGACGACGAGGATCTCGCCCTGGGGACGGCCGAGTACATGGCCCCCGAGCAGTCCGCCGGGCGCGCGGACCTCGACGCGCGCGCCGACATCTACGCGATGGGCGTCATCCTGTACGAGCTCTTCGCGGGGCGGCCGCCGTTCTGGGGTCCGCGCGCGGCGGTGCTCGAGGACCACCGCAGCCGCAGGCCCCCGCGCCTGTCGTCGCGCGCGGCCGTGCCGAAGGCGATCGAGGAGGTGGTGCACCGCTGCCTCGCCAAGGACCGCAGCGAGCGCTTCGAGAGCGCCACCGACCTCCGCCGCGCCCTGGAGCGCGCGCTCGGGGACGAGCTCGCGGCGAGCGAGCGCGACGGTCCCCACACCCCGGGCAGCGCCGAGCGCCGCGCCGTGGGGCTCTTGTTCTTCGAGGGCTCCGCCGATCGCATGGCCGTGCAGCGCCGGATCCGGGCGCTCGGCGGCGAGCTCGCGCACGCCTCGGGCGCGCGCTACGCGGCGGTCTTCGGCCACGAGGGCGCGGCGAGCCCCGCGCGCCACGCGCAGCGCGCGGCCGACGAGCTCCTGCGCGCGGGGCTGTGCGCGCGGGTGCTGATCGATCTCGCGCCCGTCTCGGTCCAGGTCCGCCCCGGCGGCGCGCGGCGGTTCCTGAGCCCGCTCTTCTCGCGCCCCGAGCGGTGGCCGGCCGCCTCCGGGCCGCTCGGGCCGTTCCTCACGCCCGCGGCGAAGGCCGCGCTGCCCGAGGCGCCCTTCGCCGCGCCGGACGAGCTCCCGCACGAGCCGGAGCCGCGGCCGGACGAGGGGCGGGAGGCGACGAGCCCCGGCGCGTTCATCGGCCGCCGCGAGATCCTGGAGCAGCTCCTCCACGACGCGGGGGAGGCGATCCGCCGGAAGCTGCCCACGGTCGTGTCCGTGGTCGGCGAGCCGGGGTACGGGAAGAGCCGCCTCTTCATCGAGCTCGGCAAGAGGCTCCGGGAGCTCTTCCCCGGCGCCAAGGTGATCGATCTCCGCGGGCAGGAGCCCACGAGCGGCGCCGAGGACGCGACGCTGCAAGAGCTCGTGCGCGAGGCGCTCGAGATCCCCGAAGCGCCGCCGGAGAGCGGCGTCCGCGCGGCGCTCGAGCAGCGGCTCGGCCCCGCGCTCGGGGAGGAGCTCGGCTCGGGGCTGGCCATGGCGCTCGGGTGGGTGGACGAGCGGAGCGGCAGCGAGGTGTTCCCCGAAATCGAGGCGCTCAAGGCCGCGCCCGGCGCGCTGCGCTCGGCGCGCGTGCGCGCGGCCGGCGAGTGCCTGCGCCGGCGCGCGGCCGCCGCGCCGCTCCTGGTCCTCCTCGACGACGCGCAGTTCGCGCACGACGTGACGCTCGCCGCGCTCGAGTACGCGGCGCTCGCCGACGGGCCCGCCCCGGTGTGGATCTGCGCGATGGGGCGCCCCGCCTTCGCCGAGGCGCACCCGTCCTGGGGCGAGCGGGCGGCGCGGCGCGAGGTCGTCCGGCTCGATCCGCTGGACGCCGAGAGCGCGCGGGCGCTGTGCCGGCGGCTGCTGCTGCCGGCGCGCGACGTGCCGGATCAGGCGATCGATCGGCTGCTCGAGCGCTCGCAGCGGGTGCCGCTCTTGCTCGTGGAGCTGGTGCACGGGCTCAAGCGCGAGGGGATCCTGCGCCGGCACCCGCGCGGCGACGCGTGGTACCTGGCGACCGACGAGCTCGAGCGCCTGCCCATGCTGCCGCAGCTCGATCCGCTGGCGCAGGGGGAGATCGCGGCGCTCGGGCCGGCGCTCGGCGCCCACGCGCGGCTCGTCGCGCTGCTCGGCGCGGAGGTGTCGCTCGACGAGATCGCGGGCGTGCTGGACCACCTGGACCGGCGCGGCGAGGGCGCGGCCTTCCCGCTCGACGCGCGGGTCGGGACCGAGCGGCTGCTCAAGGCCGGCGTGCTGGTGGCCGACCGGAAGGGCCGGCTCGGCTTCCGGCACGCGCTCGTGCGCGAGGCGATCGCGCAGGGCGTCGCCGAGGCCGAGCGGCGGCGGATCCACCTGGCGGCGTACGAGCACCACCGGCATACGGCCCACGAGAGCCGGGAGCAGCTGAGGTTCAAGATCGCGTTCCACGCGGCCGAGGCGGGGCTCGCGGACGTCGCGGAGGAGGCTTACCTGGAGCTCGCGGAGCGGGCGCGCTCGCGCCACGCCTATGTCGAGGCGGAGCTCCACTACAGCCGCGCGCTCGCGCAGCCGGCCCCGGGGCGCGACGCGCGGCGGAGGGCGGCGTACCGGGGCCGGGGGCTGATGCGCTACCGGCTCGGCCGCTATCACGACGCGCTCGGCGACCTCGAGCGCGCGCGCGCGATGGCGGCCCTGGAGGGCGACAGGATCGAGCAGATCGAGATCCTGCTCGACGAGGCAACGGTCCTTGACTGGATGAGCGATTACGGGCGATCGAAGGAGCGGGTGGAGCAGGCGAGGGGGCTCGTGCAGGGCGAGCTGCCGCCGGCGCTCACGGCGCGCCTCTCGATGGGGGAGGCGCGCTCGCTCCTACGGGAAGGCCGCGAGGAAGCTGCAGCGCCGCCGCTGGCGGTCGCCGCGGCGCAGGCCGAGGCCGTCGGCGACGACGGCTACGAGACGCTGGTGATCTCGCTGCTCCTCCTCGGCTTCGTCTACCCTGGGCTGGGCAAGCTGGACGAGGCCGGCGCCGTCCTGGAGCGGGCGATCCGGATGTGCGAGGCGCGCGGCGACCTCCTGCACCTCGGGTCCGCCATCAACAGCCGGGCGCTCCTGCGAGCGTGCCTCGGGGATCACGAGGGCATGATCCTGGACATATGCCGTCTGCTCGCGCTCTCGCGCGAGCTGGGCCTCGGCGCGATGGAGCTCGTGGGGGAGTTCAACCTCGGCGAGCACTTTTACCTGACGGGCAACCTGGACATCGCGATGCCTCATGTGGAGCGGGCCATGTCCCTCGAGCGCCAGCAGCGGGGGGAGGAGGTGCGGCCGGTGGTGCAGCTCCTCCTGGCGAGGCTGGTCCTCTACGGGGGCGACGAGGCGAGGGCGCGGGAGATCATCGAGGCGATCCGGAGCCAGCAGGCCAAGGCCGCTGCAGAGGGGCGCGGGGGCATGGAGATGTCGCTCGCGGAAGAGGTGCAGTGGTCGATGATCGACCTGGCGACGCGGGACGCGGGCGACGACGCGTGGGACGAGCTCGAGGCGCGGTCGGCGCGCTTCTCCGTGGGGCAGGAGCAGATCGAGGTCCTCGAGGCGCGGGCGCTGGCGCGCGCGCGGCGCGGTCGCCACGCCGAGGCGCAGGCGGCGCTCGCGCGGGCGATCGAGGCGGCGGGGAGGATCCCCAACGTGATGCGGGAGCGGCTCGAGCGGCAGCGGGCGAGCTAAGCCGACACGCCCCTCCGGCGGCGCGCGATCAGGAGCGCGCCGGCGAGCAGCGCGAGCCACGGGGCCGGCGCGCGCCCGGAGCGGTCGGGCGCGCTGCCCGCGGCGCGGCAGCCGCAGCTGCTGCCGCCCGCGAACGCGCCGCCGCTGCCCGACGACCCGGCCTGGCTCGCGCTCGTCGCGCTCGCCGCCTCCGCTCCGCCGCCGCCGTCGCCCCCTCCGGGACAACCCTGGTGCGAGGGCGGACCGGCCTGGAGCGGGCAGTCGTCGTCCACGTCGCTCACGAAGTCGTTGTCGTCGTCCGTGTCGCAGGCGTCGCCCGCCTCGTCGTCGTCCGTGTCGAGCTGGTCGGGGTTCTCGGCCGTACGGCAGTTGTCGCAGGCGTTGCCCACGTCGTCGTCGTCGACGTCGGTCTGCTCTGGATTGGAGACGCCAAGGCAGTTGTCCTCCGCGTCGAACACGCCGTCGGCGTCGGCGTCGATGAAGTCCTCGTCGCAGGCGTTGCCCACGCCGTCGTCGTCCACGTCGGCCTGGCCGGGATTGGCCACCTCGGGACAGTTGTCGTCGTCGTTGATGACGCCGTCCATGTCGTCGTCGATGTCGCACGCGTCGCCGTGGCCGTTCATGTCGCTGTCGCTCTGATCGGGGTTCGCCGTCCGAGGGCAGTTGTCGGCGCCGTCGAGATCTCCGTCGTTGTCGTCGTCCGGGTCGCAGGCGTCGCCGTCCCCGTCTCCGTCGTCGTCGGTCTGGCGGGGGTTGGCCGTGCCGGGGCAGTTGTCGGCGCCGTCGAGATCTCCGTCGTCGTCGTCGTCCGGGTCGCAGGCGTCGCCGTCGCCGTCGCCGTCGAGGTCCTCCTGGAACGGGTTCGCCACCATCGGGCAGTTGTCGCCCGCGAGCTCGCCGTCGCCGTCGAAATCGATCTGGCCGGGCGTCGCGGCGGCGCACGCGGCCCACGTCGACGACCAGGGCTCGCTGGTCTCGACCGCGCCCGTCACCCCGCTCCCCCCGCTCGCGAGCTGGGCGCCCTCGGTGAAGTCCTTCCGGCAGCTCCCGCCGCCGTTCGACAGCGGCGCGTGCAGGGCGACCTCGTCCGGCATGTCGTCCGGGTAGGCGCTCGCCGCGGTCCCGGGATCCGGGCCGTCGATCGAGACGCCCGTCTTGTCGACAGGGAGGTTCGGCCCCCCCGTGCCATAGAAGACGTAATCGACGTCCTTCACGAGGTCGCTCACGCCGTCCCAATAAAAAAGGATGAGACACTCGTGGTCGTTCGTGAGCCCGCGCGTCTCTCCCACCGATCCCGGGAGCGCCGGCAGCATGTCGGGCACCGCCGCGGCCGATTTGCCCTCGCCCTCGCCGAAGGTGCCTGCATTGTAGATCTCGTACGTGGGCAGCGAGCCCCAGCCGCTGAACGTCCTGGTCTCCTCGCACCCCATGCGGTAACACGCGGCGCCGGCGAGCGACACGGTCTGGATCTCTCCAGGGCCGATCTCGGCGCCGGCCGGGAAGCGCACGAGGAAATCGTTCATGTTCGGGAGCGTGGCGGCGGCCGCCGCGACGAGCTGGTAATAAACCCTGTAATCAGCGAGGTAGTAGTCCGACAGGTCGACAGGGGCGCTGCCCGGGTTGTAGATCTCGACGAACTCCGCCGACGCCGGGTGGACGACGAGCTCCGTGAGCAGGAGCTTCCCCGGGTTCGACACCCGCGCGCGCATGCGGCCGTGACGCGCGTCGAGCTCCAGCGTGACGACCTGCCCGGCCGCCGCGCTGAACGCGCCGTCCGACGAGTCCTGGGGAGCGTAGCTCCAGCCGTCCGCCCCGAGCTTCGTGCTCCAGGGGCCCTGCGCCGCGAACTTGAAGCGCGCGCCGGTGAGCGCCGTGCGGGCCACGAAGCGGTAGGTGTGGATGCCGTCGCCCGCGACGGCGTCGCCGCGACGGCCGTCGTCGCGGGCGACCGTGAGGGTGGATTCCGGGTTCCAGTCGCTGTCGCCTACAGCCCCCTGCCAGTTTCCGACGGCGACCCACACCAGAGTCGACCCGTCCACCTTGGTGGACGCGCTGCGCGAGTCCGAGGCGGACTCGGTCGGCGGCCTGAACCCCTCCGCCGTGCGATCGCGCGTGTCGTAGTAGAAGGTGACCTGGTAAGGTGCTGTCCCGCCGGCCAGGGTGAAACGGAGGTTTTCGCCCGTGGCCGTGCCCACGCCGCCGTCGCCGAGATCGATGCCGTTCCGCGAGACCCTGTACTCGACGGCGCCCTGCGCCGCGAACGAGACCGCCGCCGTGAAGATCCCGTCGCCGGCCGCCGCGTCGGGCGCGACGCCGTCGTCGCGCAGCGCGGCGCCGCGCCGCGGGTCCCACGCGCCGAGCTCTGCGGTGGAGCCGGTCACGGTGGGCAGGGCGAGCACCGTCGAGGGCAGGAGCAAAAGCGAAGTGAAGCTGATACCGACAGAGGAACGGTGTCGTCGCACGGGGCCACCTCGGTGCCGGGACGGAATATCCGGACAAGTGAACCCTAGCGCAGGACGGACAAACAACGAAGTCACAAAGCGGGAGATCAATCAGCGCTCATGAGGCGCCCTCTCGCACCTCCATCGACTCGCGCTGAGCCCCGCGTTCAGCGGCGGCGCGCGGCGCGCCGGCGTATCCGGTGTCGCGGCGCGAGGCGCAGAGGTCGCCCGAGAGGGGCCAGGGGCACTCTCCACCTCACCGCGGAACAGCGGCTCTGGCGGGGCGCGGCGGGTCCTCGTCGCGGCGGGAGATGCCCGCGAGAACGTGCTTTACGCTCGTCTGACCCGCCGGATCGCCGGTCGCGTCGAAGAGGGCGAGCGCCCTCGTGTAGTCGAGCGCCGCTCCCGCGATGTCACCTCGCTCGCAGCGCAGGTCGCCGCGCGCCTTGAGCACGGCGGCCTGTCCGGCGCCGTCCCCGAGCGCCTCGAGCAGGTGGAGCGCATCGTCGTAGTCGCGCTGCGCGCCCGGGAGGGCGCCCCGCTGGCGCCGCAGATCGCCGCGGATCTTGAGCGCGGCGGCCTCGCCGCGGCGGTCGCCGCCCTCCCGGTAGAGCAGGATCGCGTTGCCGTAGTCGCGCGCCGCGAGCGCCGTCTGCCGCTCTCGCAGGCGCAGGTCGCCGCGGGCCTGCCACGTGCGGGCGTGGGTCTGCTCGCACCCGAGGGCCGCGAGGAGCTCGAGCTCGGGCAGGATCTCGCGCCTGGACGAGGCGCAGGCGCTCGCCCCGCGGCGCTCCTCGCGGATGCCCGCGGGCAGCCGGAGCTGGCTGAGGACGCGCTCCTCCACGCCCTCGAGGATGTAGAGCGCCCGGTCGTAATCGCGCGCCGCGCCCGCCAGATCGCCCTCCCTGAAGCACAGATCCCCGCGCGCCTTCAGCACGTTGACCTCGCCGACGCGATCGCGAGAGGCGCGGAGGAGCATGAGCGAGCAGCCGTAATCGCTCGCCGCGCCCTCGGCGTCGGCCTGATCGAGCCGCAGGGCGGCGCGCGCGAACAGGCCGAGCGCCTCCCCGATGCGGTCGGCCGCGGCCCGGAAGAGCGAGAGCGCCCGCTCGTGATCGCGCGCGGCGTCCGCGAGCTGCCCCTGCCTGCGGCGCAGATCGCCGCGGAGCAGGAGCGCGTGGGCCTGCCCGCGCCCGTCGCCGGCCGCCTCGAACAAGGCGAGCGCCTCGCCGTAGTGCGCCGCGGCGGCGCCCTGCGCGCCCTCGCGGCAGCGCTGGGCGCCGCGCGAGAGCAGCTCCTTCGCGCCGCGGAGGCCGTCCTCTTCCGCCGGCGCCGTCGCCGTCGCCGTCGCCGGCGGCGCGTGCCGGGACGCGGCGCGCTGTGCGCTCGCGCGCACCGCCTTGCGGAGGACGTCGCGGTGCCCCGGGCGGCCGCGGTCGCGGGCGGACGAGGACACCCGCAGCGCCCCGAGCAGACCCCGCCGCTTGCCTGCGAGCTCCGACGCTGCCCGCCGCGCGCGCTCGAGCGCGGCGAGCGCCGCGAGCGCCCGCGCGTGGAGCGCGGGCAGCGCCTCGCCGGAGAGCCGCGCCGCCTCCTCGAGCAAGCGCTGCTGGACCTCGGCGGCGAGCCCGAGATCGAGCACCGTGCACGCGTCGACGAGCACCCGCGCGAGCACCTCGGCGCCGCGCCGGGCGTCCCGGAAGGGGGCCGTGTCCAGCGCGGCGAAGAGCTCGGCCGCGACGCGCCGGCGCATCGTCGCCGCGGGCCGCCCCTCCACGGCCGCCGTCCAGAAGAAGAGCGCCTGCATCGCGTCCGCCGCGCCCCGGTGCAGCGCGTCCCAGCGCGCCTCGTCCCCGGCCGCGGCCTTGCGGGCCGCGGCGCGCACCACGGGCGAGAGGTGGTAGGTCTGCGAGTCCTGCTGGAACGACACCAGGCGGCCGTGCACGAGCGCCTGGAGCGGCCGGGCCGCGGACGGCGCCGGCTTCCCCGCCGCGGCGGCGACCACCTCCAGCGGCACGTCCGCCGCCGGCAGCACGGCGAGCGCGTGCACCATGCCGGGCGCGTCCTCTCCGAGCGACATCAGCGCGTCGGCGAGGACCACGCCCACGACGTCCTCCTCGGTCCCCCCGGGATCCAGGCGGGTCGCGTTCCTCCGCAGGTACGCCTCGCACGACATCGCGGTCCGCCGCAGCGTGGCGGAGGCGATCTCGATCGCGGGAGGCAGGTACCCGAGCGCGGCGACGAGCGCGTACGCCCACTGCACCTCTGCGGCCGGCGGCTCGTCCGTCCCCCATGCGCCTTGCGAGAGGACGGACAGCGCGACGGGCACCGAGAGGGGAGAGCGCACCGGGGCCCTGAGCACAGCTGTCTTCCGATCTCCGGAAGTGGAGCGGATCCTCAACATTTAGCCTCTATCCATGACAGGATGACTGGTTATCTGAGCAGCCCACCGGGCTTTTGCGGGTGACACCCTGCTTGCCGGATTCCCATGAGCCTGGAGATTGCTGCTGTCGTGGAGGAGCTTAGCGCGGCGCCGGGAGGGCTCAACAACCTTCCAGGCTTTCAGGGCTGGCGGCGCGCCGCGCGCTCTGCGTCATTCCGTCACACAGCATCCGCCGTGCGTGATCCTCGTGCTCCTGTCATGGATCGCCTGATTCCTGACTCGACCGTTCAGAGCTTCCCTGAGGGGAGCCGCGATGGCGCATGGCGCGATCCGCGGAGTTCGCCCCCGCCCGGCGCGCGTCGTGCGGCGGCCGGGCGGGGGCTCGCGCGGGCGCGGGATGGCGGGGATGGGCTGGGGTGGCGGCAGCAGGGATGATCCCGGCGGCGATCGCGCCAGGGGTATCGTCGCGCGCCGGCGTGCGTTAACATCGCCGCGGCGTTTTCAGCGGAAACCTCGGCGGTGCGGCGCGCGGCGTGGGCCGCGGCGCCGCCACAGGGAGTGGGGCTTGACGGGCATCGGGCGCGTGCTGGGACGGTCCGCCGCGGGGCGCGCGATCGCGCTGCTCGCGCTGGCCGCGGCGATGATCCTGTGCCGCGCCGCGCGGGGCGAGGCGCAGCCCGCGGCGAGCGCGGGCGAGCCGGGCGGGCGCGCCGCGGAGCACGCCCCTGCGCCGCCGGGGCCGCGGCCGCTCCCGCCGATCCCCGGCGCGGGGCGGGTCACGGTGGTCGCGATCGCGGGCGCCGTCGATCTCGGCCTCTCGCCGTTCCTGGCGCGTGTCGTCGCCGCCCAGGGGGAGGGCGACCTCCTGGTGCTCGACATCAACACGCTCGGCGGGCGCGTCGACGCCGCGCTCGCCATCCGGGACGCCCTGCTCCGGGCCCGCGGGCGCACGATCTGCTGGGTCAACCCGCGCGCGATCTCGGCCGGGGCCCTCATCGCGCTCGCCTGCGACGCCATCGCGGTCGCCCCCGGCGCGACGATCGGCGCGGCGACGCCGGTGCAGATCGGCGAGGGCGGCGGGATGCAGCCGGTCGCCGAGAAGGTGGTCTCGTACATGCGCAAGGAGATGCGCGCGACCGCGGAGGCGAAGGGGCGGCGCGGCGACATCGCGGAGGCCATGGTCGACGCTGACGTCGAGGTCCCCGGGCTCGACGAGAAGGGGAAGCTGCTCACGCTCGACGGCGCGCAGGCGCTCGCGTGGGGCTTCGCCGAGGTGCAGGCCGGAAGCGAGGCGGAGCTCTTCCGCGCCCTCGGCCGCGCCCCGCCCGGAGAGATCGCGCGCCCGCGCCCCAGCGTCGCCGAGGAGCTCGCGCGTTTCCTCTCCGATCCGGCGTTCGCGGGGATCCTCATGACGCTCGGGATGCTCGGTGTGCTCCTCGAGCTCTACTCGCCGGGGCACGGCGTCTCGCTCGCCGTCGGGTTCACCTGCCTCGCGCTCTTCTTCTTCGGCCACCACGTGGTGAAGCTCGCCGGGTGGGAGGAGATCGCGCTCTTCGTCGCCGGCGCGGTCCTCATCGCGGTGGAGATCTTCGTCCCGGGGCACGTCGCGCCCGGCGTGGCGGGCGCGCTCTGCGTGGCGGGCGCGCTGATCCTGGCGCTGATCGATCTCGAGCGCGTCCCGGTCGACGTCGCGTGGCACGCCGGCTGGCTCCCGCGCGCCCTCGCCTCGGTGTCCGTCTCCCTCGCCGCGACGGCGGCGCTCGCCGTGGTCGCCGCGCGCCTCGCGCCGCGGACGCGGCTCGGGCGGCGGCTCGTCCTCGACGCGGCGATCCGCGGCGTCGCCGTGGGGGCGCCGTCCGGGGGCGCCGCGGCGCCCGCCTCGCGCGTGGGCCAGATCGGCGCGGCCGCCACCGATCTGCGCCCCTCGGGCAAGGTCGTGCTCGACGGCCGGCGGGTCGAGGCGCTCTCGGAGCTCGGTTACGTCGAGGCGGGGACCCGCGTCCGCGTGATCCGCGCGGACGCGGGCCGGGTGGTCGTGCGTGCGCTCGGGAGCGGCATGGACGACAACGCGGGCGAGGAGGGGCGCGCGTGAGCCCGGCGCTCCTCGTCATCCTGTTGCTCATGGCGGGGCTCGTGCTGCTCGCCATCGAGGTGTTCGTGATCCCGGGCGTCGGCCTCGTCGGGCTGCTCGGCGGCGCCGCGGTGCTCGGCGCGGTCGTGCTGGCCTGGGCGACCCTCGGGGCCGGCTACGGCCTGCTCGCCCTCACCGTCGGCGCCTGCGCGACGGGGCTCCTGTTCTGGGCTTTCCCGAGGACCCGGGTCGGCCGCAAGATGGTGCTCGAGGCCCGGACGAGCGGGCGCGGCCCCGACCCGCGGCTCGCTGCGCTCGTCGGCAGGGAGGGCAGGGCGCTCACGCCGCTCCGCCCGTCCGGAACCGTGGAGATCGAGGATCGCGCGGTCGACGTCGTGACCGACGGCCTTTACGTGGAGGCTGGCACGCCCGTGCGCGTCGCGGCCGTGGAGGGGAATCGGGTCGTCGTCGAGCCGCGAGAGCTTTAGCGGCGACGCGGGCGGTGCATTGCGCGCAGGGGCCTTGAGAGAGGGGATATGGACATCGTTTCGGTCATCGTGCTCGGCGGGCTCGTGCTCGTCGCCGTCATCGCGATCCTGTACATGGTGCCGCTCCGGCTGTGGATCGCCGCGCAGGCGTCGGGCGCCGGGGTCTCGATGCTCACGCTCATCGCGATGCGCCTCCGCCGCGTCCCGCCGGACCAGATCGTCAACGCGCGGATCAGCGCCGTGAAGGCCGGGCTCGACGGGGTGACGGTCGACATGCTCGAGGCGCACTACCTGGCCCGCGGGCGGGTGGAGGCGGTCGTCAACGCGCTCATCTCGGCGGACAAGGCGGGGATGGAGCTCGACTTCTCGCGCGCCGCCGCGATCGACCTGGCCGGCCGCAACGTGCTCGAGGCGGTGGCGATGTCCGTGAACCCGCGCGTCATCGAGACCCCGAAGGTCTCGGCGGTGGCCAAGGACGGCATCCAGCTCCTCGCGATCGCGCGCGTGACCGTGCGCGCCAACATCGAGCGCCTCGTCGGCGGCGCGGGCGAGCAGACGGTGCTCGCGCGCGTCGGCGAGGGCGTGGTCTCGACCATCGGCTCGGCCGACGATTACAAACACGTCCTCGAGAACCCCGACACCATCTCGAAGAACGTGCTCAAGAAGGGCCTCGACGCGGGGACGGCGTTCGAGATCCTCTCGATCGACATCGCCGACGTCGACGTCGGCTCCAACATCGGCGCGAAGCTCCAGACGGAGCAGGCCGAGGCGGACAAGCAGGTCGCGCAGGCGAGGGCGGAGTCGCGGCGCGCGCTCGCGGTCGCGCAGGAGCAGGAGATGAAGGCGAAGACGCAGGAGATGCGGGCGAAGCTCGTCGAGGCGGAGTCGATGATCCCGCTCGCCGTCGCGGAGGCGCTCCGCACGGGCAAGCTCGGCGTCATGGACTATTACAACATGCGCAACGTCATCGCCGACACCGAGATGCGCCAGGGCATCGCCGGCACCACGGGGGCCAAGCCCGACCCCGTCGGGGAGTCGTGAGGTGCCGCCGCGAGGCGGAGAGGGCCCGCGCTGGGCGTGGCTGGGCCGCCGCGAGGCGCTCGTGCGGCGCTTCGTGCTGGCCGAGGTGCTCGGCCCGCCGCGGGCGCTGTCGCCGCGGCTGCTGCCCGGCGGCGGCGTGGCCGGGGAGCCGCCCGCGACCGACGACGGACGGGCGCCATGGATGACCTCGAGACCTACCTCGGCCTCGTCTTCGCGGCGCTCTGGCTGATCGTCCAGATCGCGAAGGCGATGGGCTGGAAGGGCGACACGCTCGCCCGGGCGTGGTCCGAGCGCGCCGCCACCCGGGAGCGCGCGTCGTCCGACGAGCGCGCGTCGTCCGACGAGCGCGCGCCGCCGCGGGAGGAGGCGCCTGCGCGCGCGGCGGCGTTCGGCGCCCCGCGCGCGCTCGAGGACGAGCGGCGGCAGGAGGCGCTCTTCAGGCTGGACGAGCTCGAGCGGGGCGCGGCCGCGCTCGGCCAGGCGGTGCACCACGAGCAGCAGGCGATCGCGATCCTGGCGAACGCGCGCGCGGCCATCCCGGCGGTCGGCACGAGCGAGCGGCGCGCCGACGCGTTCGCCCCGGGCAAGGCCGTGCTCGGCGCCGCGCTGACCCGCCGCGACGTGACCGAGGCGCTGATCCTGCGCGAGGCTCTGCTGCCGCCGCGAGCGCTCCGCGGCCGCCGTCGCGCGCGCCTGTGAGGCCGACGCGCGCGTCGAGGAGGACGGGGCCGCCGCGCGGCGCTGCTCAGGCGAGGGGGTCGAGCTCGGGCGCCGCCTGCACCGCGGAGGCGGCGTGGAGCGTGGGCGCCCTCGGCGCGGCGAGGCTCGCCGCCCCGAGCTTGAGCAGCTCCTGCGGCGAGGCGAAGCCCGTCGCCCCGAGCTTGAGCAGCTCCTCGCGCTGGTACTTCCACACGGCCCGGTAGCGGTAGAACGGCACGGCCGGGTAGAGGTGGTGGATCAGGTGATAGTTCTGCCCGAAGAGCAGCACGTTGAAGATCGCGCTGTCGACCGCGCGCGTCGCGCGGTACCGGTCCTGCGCGGCCGTGACGCCGTGGGGATAGTGAGGCAGGTAGTCGAACGCGAACGCGAGGAAGAAGATCGCCACCCGTGCCGGCGCGATCCAGTAGAGCAACACGACCTCGCCGTACCCGAGCCCGAAGGCCAGCGCCACGAGCCCGAGGAAGACCGCCATCGTCGCGACCGTCTCGATCCGCTCGCCGCGCTTCTGCGCGCGGTAGGAGCGCAAAAATAGATAGTAATAGTAGAGGTCCTGTGTCGCCCACCGGAGCGGCAGGAGCCACCACGGGCCGCGCCCGCTCCAGTGGTCGGGGTCCTGGTCCGCCTCGTTCGTGTGCTTGTGATGCTCGACGTGGAAGTGGCGCACCGCGAGGAACGGCGCCATCAGCAGCACCCCGGACAGCCGCCCGATCACGCCGTTGAGCAGCGCGGAGCGCGCGAGCGACCGGTGCCCCGCCTCGTGCATCGGCGTGAACACGGCGTACGCGGCCACCGCCGCCGCGATCACGGCCGTCACGGGCGAGACCCAGCCCGTGAGGCCCGCGGCGACCGCCGCCGCCCAGAGCGTGTACGACGCCCCGAAGAGCGCCACCGTGGGCCACTCGATCGGCCGCGTCTGCAGCAGCCCGCTGTCGAGCGGGAGGACGCTCCAGAGCGACGGTCTCCCCGACGATCGCCCTGCGGGCCGCCCTGAAGGGCGACCAGGGCGACTCTCGTCGTTGGTCATCGTGGCACTCCAGGCCGCAGGCCTTCCCGTCGGACGACTGAGTCGATTCTCGTCGTAGTTCATGGCGTTCAAGACTCCCAGGGGAAGCGTCGGGTCTTCATTTTGCGAGCGGACGATGGTCGCCGGATCAAGCGCAAGCGAACGTTCGACCACCTCGGGATCACGCTCCTCGGGGACCGCAGCGAGAGGCCGTCAGGTTCCAGCGATCTCCAGCGCGCGCTCCCCCACGGCCATGCCCATGATTGAACAGGGGGGCGCCGAGGGCGTTTCCATCCCGAGAAACAACGGGAGTTGCTCGAAGACGAGCACGATTCCAATCTAGCAGCCTCGCAACACGAGCACAACGAGCTTTCGGAGCAATGCGCTAGGTTTCCGGCTCGATCCTCTCGATCTTGCCGTCCCAGCGCCCAGGCGCGCCGGCGTCCAGACGTCCAGACGTCCAGACGTCCAGCCACGCGTCCAGCCGGGTCACGCACGTCCACGCGCCCCGCCATAGGACGACGTTGCGCTGGATTCCAGCGGCAACCCGGGCCGAGCGCCGTTTGTTTCTTGTCTGGCACCGAGCGCCCGTAGGCTGCGAGGTGCAGTCCTTCGTGAACCGGCCCACCGATGAGTACGGTAGAGACATGGGGCGCGTCGAAACAGTGCTGGCGCGACCGACGACCTAGGTGCGGTGCGTCGCCCCGCCGCCGTCCCGCGGGGCAGCCCTCATGAGCTCGCTTACCTCTGCCGCACAGCCCCACGCCAGCGTGTACCCTGCACCACCGTGGCCGTAATTGTGAATGACGCGGCCTTCGCGCTCGAGCCGCACCGCGCTCCGGTAGGGACGCAGTCCAGCGCGCGAGCGGAGCAGGTTGCCTGGGTTGAGCCCGGCTGCGCGCACGCGCTGGAGCATTGCGTCAGTGCGCTCGGGATCGGGCGTCAGCGGGCGGTCGTCGGGGGAGGGAACAGCGCAGCCGCCGATAACGATCTCGCGACGCCGTGGGATGATGTAAACGAGCGCAGATTCGTTCCTTTCATCACCCAATGCGACATCTAGGGAGATATCGCCTGGCTCGGTGATGGCGACCTGGCCGTAGACGCCGACGAGCTCCGCGTCGCCGGTGAGCGCGCGCGCCCCGAGCCCGGTGCAGTTCACGACGACGTCTCCCTCGACCGCGTCGAGGGAGACCACACGCTCGACGCGCACCGGACTCGCGAGCTGCGCATCCAGCCACGGGAGGTACAGCGCCGGCTCGATGCGCGGCGCCGTGAACCGGAAGCTGTACGGCGCGCCGAGCGGGTGCGGCGTGGGCTCGAGCGAGAGGTCCGGGGCGCTCGGTGCCCACCAGGGCAGCGCCGGGTCGACCGCGGCCTCGCGACAGGTCAGGACATCCACGCCGGCCTCCGGGTGCTCCCGGGCGATGCGTGTGAGCTCATCAAGGCTGCTCCGCGACCACGCATTCACGCGGTCGGGCGGGTTCGCCTGGAATGGATACCAGAGCGCGGCCGCGACCGCCGAGGTCGTGCCCTCGCCGCGGGCCGCCGCGATCACCTGCACGTGGTGGCCGGCGCGCTGGAGCACGACCGCCGTGGTCAACCCGATCACCCCTGCGCCCACGACGGTGACCTGCTGCGCTCGATCGTGAGGAGGCTGCACCTTCGCGCTTCTAGCACGAGGCACCTTGGCGTCGAGCGCGCGCGGCCCGCGCCGCGATCGTCACGCATCGCGCCCGGCCGCCCGTTTGACCGGCACGGAGGCGCGCGGCCGCCCGCACCTGCTCGCTGCCAGGCGCGCGCGGCGCTCGGCGCGACGTGCGCCGCTGTTCGACGCGTGCGGTCACCGTACGTCACGCGTGTGTGTCCCTCAAGGGTCCCTCGCGCACCGGGCCCCGATATTGTTGACGCGGTCCATGGGAGTGCTCTTGTCGCGGAGGGCTGCGCGCAGATCGCGCTCGGGCGCGCGGAAGCTCCCGCCGAGGGTGACCCGCTCCGATTCGGGGTCGGGGTCGGTGAACACGCAGTCGAGGCACGGCAAGGAGAGCTCCTCGCTCCACCAATCCATAATCCACTCCCACACGTTGCCGGCCAGATCCGAATGGCCCCACCGGCCGTTCCCGAGCGGCCTCGACCCGACGGGCAGGATGTCGCCGAGGGTGCAGTCGTCGGCGACGCTCCCATCCCCGGTGCAGTCGTACACGGCGCGCGCGCCGTCGATCCCGGACCCCCACGGGTACTCTCGCTGCTCGTCGCCTCCGGCCGCCGTGTAGTTCCACTCGGCCTGCGACGGCAGCCTGCCGCCGTCCCACGCGCAGAACGCGAACGCCTCGTACCATGTGATGCAGTTGATCGGCAGCGCCTCGTTCGGGCCAGGCTCGTCAGTCCACGTCGAGATGCCGTGCGGATCGCAGCGGAGCGCCGCCTTCAGCGCGGCCGTGGTGTCCGCGAGGTTCTCGTTCCAGTTGAGGTGCCACCCGGTGCCGGAGACCCGGGGGTGCGCGCCGACACCCACCATGGGCGGGTTCGCCTGTACGCCTCGCCCGGCGTTCACGAACTCCCGGAATCGCCCCACCGTGATCTCGTACCGGTCCAGCCGGAAATCGCTGACGGCCGCAGGGTGCGACGTGTTGTTGTACGCGACGCCATCGTAGCTCCTCAGGTAGTTGCCGCAGCGGACCAGCCGGTTGTCGCAGCAGCTCCCCTCGCCGGACCCGCAATCGCTCGGGGCGCCAGGCGCGCAGCTCCGAGGCGTGGCCGCCTCGTCCGCCGAGCCGCACGTCGTCGGGCAGCCCGGCGCGGGGCACATGCCGCACGTCGTCCCGCCGGCGCACTCGACGCAGACCCCGGCCGCGTCACACGCCGCGCTTCCGCTCTCCCGGCACGGCGTCCCCTCCTGCAGCGGCAGCTCTTCACACCTGCCTTCCCTGCACACCGCCTCCACGCACGCGCCCCGCGGCGGCGGGCAGTCGCTGACCGCATCGACACAGCCCCCGGACCCGCCGCTGCCGCCGTCGCCGCCGCTACCCTGGCTGCTGCTGCTGCTGTTGCTGCCGCCCCCACCACCGCCGCTGGAGGCGCTTCCGCTGCCCGCGACGTCGCCGTTGCCGAAGTCGCGATCCTTCGGAGAGCACCCCGTCAGGAGAGAGAGCGCCGTGATGAGCACAAATTTCTTCATGTGCTTCACTTTACGCTACCGATCTCATCGAGTGGTCGCGAGACGATCGGGCATCCGGGGCAATCGCGGCGGGCGCGCGGCCCGCGACGGTCCGGGCGGCCGCCGCGCCCGGAAACCCGGCCTCGGCGTATGCGTGTGTAGGGGTGTCTTGGCTGGATTCAACGACCCGGGTGACTCGATGTCACCCGAGGTCGCCCAACGTCCGTTACTTGCGCCGATTCGGCTCGATCTGGCCGACGTCGCGGACGGCGCCGTTGGCGGCGCTCGTGGCCATGAGCGCGTAGGCCCGCAGGGCGGCGGAGACCTTCCGGTCGCGGTTCGGCTTGAACGCGTCCGGGCCGCGGGCCTCGGCCGCGCGGCGGCGGCGCTCGAGCTCCGCGTCGCTGACGAGCAGCTCGACGCTGCGCGCGGGGATGTCGATCCGGATCCGGTCGCCCTCCTCGACGAGCCCGATGGCGCCGCCCTCGGCCGCCTCGGGCGAGACGTGCCCGATGCTCAGGCCCGACGTCCCGCCGCTGAACCGGCCGTCGGTGATGAGGGCGCACGCCTTGCCGAGCCCCTTCCCCTTCAGGAACGACGTCGGATAGAGCATCTCCTGCATGCCGGGCCCGCCCTTCGGGCCCTCGTAGACGATGACGACCACGTCGCCCGAGCGGACCTGGTCGCCCCAGATCGCGTCGCACGCCGCCTCCTGCGAGTGGAACACCCGCGCCGGGCCCTCGAACTTCCAGATCTCCTCGTCGACGCCCGCGGTCTTCACGATGCAGCCGTCCTTCGCGAGGTTGCCGTAGAGCACGGCGAGGCCGCCGTCCTGGCTGTACGCGTGCGCGACGTCGCGGATGCAGCCCTTCTCGGCGTCGTCGTCGGTGTCGGCGAAGTACTTGTCCTGCGAGAACGCCACCGTCGTCGCCACGCCGCCCGGCGCGGCGAGCGCGCGCCTCTTCGCGGCCTCCGCGGCCGTGGGGCGCCGGAGGTCGTTCGTGTCGATCGCCTCGCCCAGGGTGCGCGTGTGCACGGTGCCGACCTCCCGGTGGATGAGGCCCGCGCGGTCGAGCTCGCCGAGGATCGTCAGCACGCCGCCCGCGCGGTGCACGTCCTCGACGTGGTAGCTCGACGACGGGGCCACCTTGCAGATGTTGGGCACCCGGCGCGACATCCGGTCGATGTCCGACATCTTGAAGTCGACCTGCGCCTCGCGCGCGATCGCCAGGATGTGGAGCACGGTGTTCGTCGAGCCCCCCATCGCGATGTCGAGCGCCATCGCGTTCTCGAACGCCTCGAAGGTCGCGATGCTCCGCGGCAGCACCGACGCGTCCCCCTCGACATAATGCCGCTGCGCGAGCTCGACGGCGCGCTTCGCCGCCTGCTCGAAGAGATCCCAGCGCTTCGCGTGCGTCGCGAGCAGCGTCCCGTTGCCCGGCAGGGCCAGCCCGAGCGCCTCGTTGAGGCAGTTCATGCTGTTGGCCGTGAACATGCCCGAGCACGACCCGCAGGTCGGGCACGCGGACCGCTCCATCGCGGCGAGATCGGCGTCGGTCACCTTGGCGTCGCTCGCGGCGATCATCGGATCGATGAGGTCGAGCTTCCGGACGAGCGGCTTGCCGTCGCGGTCGTGCGTGCCGACGATCTTGCCCGCCTCCATCGGCCCGCCGGAGACGAAGACGGTCGGGATGTTGAGCCGCATGGCCGCGAGCAGCATGCCGGGCGTGATCTTGTCGCAGTTCGAGATGCAGAGCAGCGCGTCCGCGCAGTGCGCGTTCACCATGTACTCGACGCTGTCGGCGATGAGCTCGCGGCTCGGCAGCGAGTAGAGCATCCCGGCGTGGCCCATCGCGATGCCGTCGTCGATCGCGATCGTGTTGAACTCGACCCCCCACCCGCCGGCGGCGTCGATGACCTTCTTGGCCCGCTGCCCCACGTCGTGGAGGTGGACGTGCCCGGGGACGAACTGCGTGAAGCTGTTGGCGATCGCGATGATCGGCTTCTCGAAGTCTGCGTCCTTCATGCCGGTGGCGCGCCACAGCGCGCGCGCCCCTGCCATGTTGCGACCCTGGGTGGATGTACGACTACGGTATCCGGCCATGCTCCGGACCCTACTCCGATCCAGCCTCCGCGCCTAGCCGACAGGCGAGGCCGGCGCCAGGGTACGACCTCGACCCACGTGGGCCCCGGAGGCGGGCCCGTCGGTGGGGCCGGAGCGGCGCTGCAGAGGCCGGGGCCGCGCCGCGATCCGCGGCGAGACCACCTCCCGCCGCGGGCGCGGCCCGGGCCCGCGGGCGCCTCGGCTCGGCCGGTCGAGGGGAGCGCCGGTCGCCGGCGCGCGACGCGCTGGCTCCCCGCCTGCGGGGAGGATCGACCTCCGGGGGACTGGAGTGGAGGGTTCGTCGTGAACAGCGCTGCTCGCGCTCCGGAGCCTCTCTCCGGGAACAGCGCCTCTACCGGCCCTGCGGCTTGGACCACCGATCCACGGCGATCATCGCGGCGCCGAGCCCGTCGATGTAGGTGCCGTGCCGGAACGAGGCCCGCTTGAGCCCCGCGAGGAGCGTGCTCAGAAGCTGGCGCGCCTCGTCCCGTTCGCGCCGCAGATCCTGGACCTCATCCCGCGACGTCCGGACAACCGCAGTCTGTCCGGCGTCCTTCGTGCCTGTCTTCATCGCTGCATCGGACATGGGTCTCATCCTCCCATAGTCAAAGTAACGCTGTCATGCCCGATCCATCAACTCCTATTCATGGACTTCAACAGCCTTCGTATCCCGGCCTACCTCGGTCTCGCGCCGCGCCACCACGGTGACGAGCCCGCGCGCGACCTCGCGGTGGGAGACGCGGAAGCCGGCCGCTTCGAGCCGCTCACAGACCCACTCGGGGGAGAGGCGCAGCTTGCGATAGAAGCTCGCGGACAGCCTCCACCGGCCGTCGTCCTGTGCCCGCGTGTACACGAGATCGTGCACCTTCACGGTCTCCGGTTCGTACTCGAGGAAACAAGTCATGATCACGTCTGCCGAGTCGTGTACGGGGATGAACCGGTCGACCCCTTCGAGCTCGCGGGTGAGGTCGCGAAACGTGAGCGCGAACCGCCCGCCGGGCGTGAGCCGCCGGGCGCAGCCGGCGAACAGGCGCTCGACGTCGGCCTTGCTGCCGAGGTGAGGGAGCGTGTCGCCCATACACACGGCGAGCTCGGCGAGCGGACCCGGCCGTTCGCCCGGCCGTTCGATCACATCGAGCAGATCGCCGCGCACCACCTCGATGGCGAGCTGCCCCCGGCGCGCGGCGAGCTCGCCGAGCAGCCGCTCGGAGAGGTCCACCGCCGTCACCTTGAACCCGAGCTCGGCCAGCGCGATCGACTGGAAGCCGGATCCACAACCGAGGTCGAGCGCCCCGGACGAGCCCTCCGGGCGCAGGCCGAGGCGCTCGAGCAGCGCGCGCTGCTCGGCGACCTTGGCGCCGTAATCTCCAAACATCCTCGAGTAAAACTCGGCGAGCAGCGTGTCGTAGTGATCGGCGACCGTGGGCATCGGCTTCGTCCTCCACGGGCATCCTACCTCCCGCGCGCCGCGCCCCGCACGGCTCCCGCACTCCTTCGCGCCCGCCATGACGAGGGATGACAACGGGAGGCGTCGTCGACCATGTCGCACGAGCGCGCACCAGAATTCGCCTGGGCTCGAAAATTTCGGTTCTGATTTGAAGAAGCCATGATATCTTGGTTGAAAGGCGACTTTCACTCCGACATCGAGCTTCGCGTCGACGATGTTGGAAGGCACCGGAGATCATCCCGGAGCGATGTAGGAGGGAGATGTCGCGCTGCTTTGCGCAGCTGGTTCGGTCGGACGGGTCAACATGAGATGCGGCGAGCTCTCCTCAGAGCGGAGCGCGCCGATCGCTCGCGCAGGCTCGGCGCCCTTCGAGGGTGCCCCTCGCGAAGCGCGCTGACGGACCTCCGGCAAGAGACCAGGTGAGCTCGGCAAGCGGTCAAGAGAGCCCGCCAGGCCATGGGACAGGCGGGGCGGCCAGGCGACTCGGTCGCTCGGCGACTCGGTCGCTCGGTGGACAACTTGGTAGCTCGGCGGCCTGATAACGCGGCCACAGGAGCCACCAGGCGACGAGAGCTGGCGAACCCGGGCGAAGCGCGAGGCGCGCGCCTCGCCATGCCAGCGCGGCGCGCCGGTGAGCTTCCCGGGGAGTGGGGAGTGCGGAGTTGGGGAGCAGAGAGAAAAGTGTTGAGGAACGTGCCAGTTCAAGGTACGATGAAGAGTTTGTGTCCGAGGGGTGTCCGGCCAGTTTGGTCGGACGAGGGCCGTGTGATCACGTCGAGTGAAGGAGCGAAGAGCATGCGCAACACCGTAGGTAATTGGCTCTCCATGGGCTCGCGATCGCTCGTCGCGGCGGCCGCGGCCGCGCTCCTCTCCACCATGCCCATGGCGGCCTCGGCGGAGCAGCAGGGCGCGCCGAGAGGGGCGGCGCCCGCGGCGTCCCCCGAGGGCGCGCCCGCGGACTCCGCGCCTGCCCCCGAGTGGGACAGCTACTCCGTCGAGGTCTACGGCATGCTGGTCTCGCGCGCGGGGAAGGTCGCGACGCTGCTGCCGCTCGTCGCGACGAGCGCCACGCCGGTCGCCGCCGGCACCAAGGCGGTGCTCTTCCGCAGGATCGGGGATCCGAAGAGCTCCACGCCGGTGCAATGGGTGGAGATCGCCAGGGTCACCATGAAGAAGATCGAGTCGACCGGGAACATGCAGCTCACCATCGACTCGGAGCTCCAGGCGCCGGTCGGCGCGAGCAGCAAGGCCTCGAACCACTTCGTCAAAGGCGCGCGGCTCAAGCTCGCGATCGAGTGACCACAATGGCTCCCATGTCGCCTCTCCGGAGAGCGCCGGTGGCGTGAGCCGCGTCGACCGTCGCGCCCGGCGCCGCCGCGCGGGCCGGGCGGCGCGCGGCGGCGATGGCGGTCGCGTCGGGCGCGGCGGGCGGGCGAGGGAGCCGATCGGGCCGCGGATCTCCCCGGGACCGCTCGACATTTTGAAACGCCGCGCCCTAGCGTTGTTGATAGAGTCGTCGGGCGGAGACGAGCGACGCCGATGAACGCCCTTCGATCCTGGCTCTCGCAACTGAATCGCCCCGAGGTGACGGAGTTCGCCGTGGCCACGGGGCGCATGCCCAGCGTCAAGGTCTCGGGCGCCTTCCAGGCCGTCGACCCCGGCGCGCTCACCACCGAAGACATCCTCATGCTGCTCAGCGCGCTGGGCGGCGGCCGCTTCATCGACACGCTCGGCGCGAAGCCCTCCCAGTGGCACATCCGCATCGAGGGCATCGGCGCCATCGCGGTGGTCGCCGCGCGCCAGGGCGACCTCGTGCACGCCCGCATGACGCGGATGCAGCCGTCCGCCGCCGGGAGCGCCGCCGCCGGGAGCGTCGCGCCGCAGGCCCGCCCCTCGCAGCAGCTCTCCATGCGCGAGCACCTCGCCCCCGAGGAGGCGCAGCGCCCGCCGCCGCGCGACCCCGAGGCCCACCGCACGAGCTCCCCCGAGCTCGCGCTCGATCTCCGGGGGGCCCCGCCGCCGCCCGCCGAGCCCCGCGGCGCGCCCGCGGCGCGCGCGGCCGCCGCGCCGGCCCCCGCCGCGCCCCTGGAGCCGCGCGCCCGGGGCGGCGCGCGCGGCCGGCCCTCGTCGGCCGACGTCCCCGGCGCGCTCGAGGGGCTGCTCGCCGCGGGCCGCGACCAGGGCGCGAGCGACCTCCACCTCGTCGCCGGCCGCCCGCCGCTCCTCCGGATCGCGGGCGAGCTCCTGCCGCAGGGCGAGCCGCTCGACCCGGCCGCGGTCGAGGCCCTCCTGCTCCCGCGCGTCCCCGCGCGTCTCGGGCCGGTGCTCGCGGCCGAGGGCTCGTGCGACTTCGCCCTGGAGCTCGGCGCGCTCGGCCGCTTCCGCGTCAACATCGCGCGCCACCGCCAGGGCTACAAGGGCTGCTTCCGCCTCATCGCGCGCAGCATCCCGACCCTCGCGTCGCTCGGCCTGCCCGACGCCATCGGGCTCGCCACCCGCCACCACCAGGGCCTCATCGTGATCACCGGGCCGACGGGCCACGGCAAGACCACGACCCTGACCGCGATCGTCGACATCCTGAACCGCGAGACCAGCCACCACATCATCACGGTCGAGGATCCGGTCGAGTTCGTCCACGCGCGCGGCAAGGCCATGATCAGCCAGCGCGAGGTCGGCACCCACACCCGCTCGTTCGAGAACGCCCTCAAGGCCTCGCTGCGCGAGGACCCCGACGTCATCGTCGTCGGCGAGCTCCGGGACTCCGCGACCGTGCGCATGGCGCTGGCGGCCAGCGAGACCGGCCACCTCGTGCTCGGCACGATGAACACGCCGAGCGCGGCGAAGACCATCGACCGGCTCATCGACCTCTTCCCGCCCGGCGACCAGCAGCAGGTCCGCGTCACGCTCGCGGGCGGCCTCCGGCTCATCGTCAGCCAGCGGCTCCTGCCGAGCGAGGGCGGGAGGCGCATGGTCGCCGCCGCCGAGATCCTGCCCGGCTCGGTCGCGCTCTGGAACCTCATCCGCGACTCGAAGACGTTCCAGATCCCGAGCCTCCAGCAGCGGGGCAAGAGCCTCGGGATCATCCGCCTCGACGACTCGCTCGCCGAGCTCGTGCGCGCCGGCAAGACCACGCTGGAGGCCGCGCTCGCGCTGGCGGAGGCCCCGGACGAGCTCGAGGCCGTGCTCGCCGGCCGGAGGCAGCCCGCGCTGCCGCCCGACCGGCGGCCGCCCGCCCCGCCGCCGGCGGACGCGGCGAAGTCCGCCGCGTCCGAGGCGGGCAAGGGCCTGCTCGAGCGCGCGGGGGCGCTCTTCGGAAAGAAGGGGGGCTGACGTGGCCAGGATCGACCGCCTCTTCGACGAGCTCCTGTCCAGGAAGGGCAGCGACCTCCACCTCGGCATCGGCTACCCCCCGCTCGTCCGCGCCCGCGGCGAGCTCATCCCGGTGCGCGACACGCCCCTCGACGCCGCCGAGATGGAGGCGCTCCTCTTCGAGATCACGACGGCCGAGGAGCGGCGGCGGATCGAGGGCGAGCTCGACCTCGACTTCGCCTACTCCTACGCCGACAAGGCCCGTTTCCGCGCCAACTACTTCTACAAGACCACCGGGCTCGCCGCCGTCTTCCGCACCATCCCGAGCAAGATCCTCTCCCTCGACGACCTCGGCTGCCCCGACATCGTCCGCCGCCTGTCCGACCGCCAGAGCGGCCTCATCCTGATCACGGGCCCGACGGGCTCCGGCAAATCCACGACGCTCGCGGCGATGATCGATCACATCAACCGCTCGCGCGCCTGCCACATCCTCACGATCGAGGATCCGGTCGAGTTCGTGCACACGCCGATCAAGGCGCAGGTCACGCACCGCGAGGTCGGCCCCGACGCGGGCAGCTTCGCGAGCGCGATCCGCAGCGCCGGCCGCGAGGACGCCGACGTGATCCTGATCGGCGAGCTCCGGACGAACGAGACGATGAAGCTCGCCCTGCAGCTCGCGAGCTTCGGCGTCCTCGTGTTCGGCACCGTGCACACGAACAGCGCCGCCGCGACGATCGACCGCATCATCAACGCGTTCCCGGCCGACGAGCAGCTCCAGGTCCGCGGCATGCTCGCCGAGAGCCTCGCCGCGATCATCGCCCAGCAGCTGCTCCGCACGAAGGACGGCAGCGGCCGCGTCGCCGCGCACGAGATCCTCGTCGGATCGAGCGCGCTGTCCGCGATGATCCGCGAGGGCAAGACGTTCCAGATCACGAACCTGATGCAGGCCGGCCGGTCCGCCGGCATGCAGACCATGGACATGGCGCTGGAGCGGCTCGTGAAGAAGGACGTCATCTCCGCCCAGGCGGCGCTAGAGAAGGCCATCGACAAGGACACCTTCCAGCGCCTCTTCCCGGACGCGCAGGCGCCTTCCTAGAGCGGGCGGTCACCCGCCCCGGGGCAGCTCCACCGTGAAGCATGCCCCCTCGCCCTCGGCGCTCTCCACCTGGATGGTGCCCCCGTGGGCCCGGACGATCTCGTGCGCGATGTAGAGCCCGAGCCCGAGCCCGCCGTACGAGCGTGACGAGACGGCCCGCTCGAACCGCTCGAAGATGCGCTCCAGGTCGCCCGGCGCGATGCCGAGGCCGTGGTCGCGCACGGTCACCCGCGCGGCGTCGCCGCGGCCCTCGACGCCCACCTCGATCGGGCGCCCCCTGCCGAACTTGACCGCGTTGCCGAGCAGGCTCCGCAGGACCTGCTCGACGCGGAGCCGGTCGAAGCGGCCGAGCACCGGGCGGGGCGCGTCGAGATCGAGGCGGCAGCCCGCCCGGGAGAGCGCCTGGTCGAACTCGCGCGCCACGCCGCGGGTCAGCTCGGCGAGATCCACCTCCTCGAACCCGAGGACGAGCCCTCCGCGGCCGACGTGCGCGACGTCGAGCAGGCTCTCCACGAGCCGCTCGAGCCGCTCGACCTGCCCGAGGCTCGACGCGACCAGGCCGTCGAGCGCCGGGCTCGCGCGCTCGGCCGCGAGCTTCTTCTGCAGCAGGCCGAGCTTCAGCTTGAGCGGCGTGAGCGGCGTGCGGAGCTCGTGGGAGGCGACCGAGAGGAACTCCTCGCGCAGCGCCACGGCCCGCTGCGCCTCGCGGTAGAGGCGCGCGTTGTCGACCTCCACCCGCTTGCGCTCGGTGATGTCCGTGGAGATGCCGCAGACGGCGTAGACCGCGCCGGCCGCGTCGCGCAGCGTGAACTTGAGCGAGAGGTACGTGTGCAGCCCGTCGTCCTGCGGGACCACCTCCTCGATGTCGAGCGGCTCGCCCGTCTCGATCACCCGGCGGTCGTGCGCGGCGAACAGATCCGCCGCCTCGCGCGGGAAGAGGTCGTGATCCCGCTTGCCGATCACCTGCTGCCGCGGGAGGTGGACCACCTGCTCGAAGCGCCGGTTGATGAGGAGCAGGCGGCCCTCGAGGTCCTTCACGTAGATGATCGCCGGCGAGTTGTCGATGATCGCCTGGAGCTCCTCCTGGCTCTTGCGCAGCGCCGCGTAGAGCGACGCGTTCTCGAGCGAGATGGCGGCCTGTGAAGAGAGCAGATCGAGCACCGCGAGCGTGTCCTTGGAGAACGCGCCGCGCAGGAGGCCGTTCTCCAGGTAGAGGATCGCCTCGTGCCCGGGGCGCCGCGCGACCGGCATGCACAGGACCGATCGCGGCCTCGCCCGCGCCACGTACTCGTCCGCGGCGAACCGCGTGTGGACGGCGTCGTCGAGGACGACGGGCTCGCGCGTCCGGGCGACGTAGTTGACGATCGACAGCGGCAGGACCGAGGCGGACGCGGGGGCGCGCGCCTCGTCGGGGAGCGCCTCGGCGAACGCCTTGCCGCCCTCGATCCGCGCCCGCGCCCGGATCGTCACGGCGCCGCGGGCGGCGTCGAGCAGGCAGCCCTGCTGCGCGCCCGCGTGCTCCAGGACGACCCGGAGCAGCGCCTCTTCCAGCCGCGGGACCAGGATCTCGCCCGAGATGCTCTGCGACGCCTTCACCACCGCGAGCCGATCGAGCTCCTCGGCGGGCATCGTGACCGTGGCCGTGGAGGCGAGCGGGCGCGCCTCGAGGTGCGGGAAGAGCCGGTCGAGCAGCTTCACCTTGCCGTCGGCGCCCCAGCGCGCGTACGACGAGCGCGCCGCGCGCAGGTAGGTGTCGGCGATCAGGTCGAAGCCCCCGTCGCGGTAGAACTGCGCGGCGAGCTCCTGGGCGAGCGCCTCGTTCTGGAGGGAGCCGCCCGCGCGCGCGGCGCAGATGGCCTGCTCGTAGAGGCGCATGGCGGCGAGCTCGTCGCCCGCGACGCGCGCGATCTCGGCGGACACGAGCGCGCGGCGGGCCTCCTGGTTCGCGGGCTGGATCTCCGCCCAGCCCCGGAGCGCCGCCTCGTGCGCCCGCAGGGTGGGGAGGAGCTCCCGCTGCTGCTCCGCCGGCAGCGCGCGCGCGTGGCAGGACAGCGCGAGCGCGGAGCAGTAACAGTGCTCGGCCACCTGGAGCTGCCCCGTCGCCATGCCGAGCAGCTCGCCCGCCGCGCGCGCCGCCGCCACGGCCTCGCCGTAGCTCCCGAGCACGAGCGCCGCCTGGGCCCGGTAGAGGTGCTCGTAGAACGGCGTGAGCGGCGCCTTCACCTCGCGCGGCGGCGCGCCGGCGGCGCCCGGGTCCTGCGCCTTGCCGCGCAGCGTCTGCACCAGCCGGTAGAGGGTGGCCACGAGGTCGTGGATCGCGTCGTACCGGGCCCGCCGCGTGAACTCGAGGCGGCGCTCGGCCTCCTCGGCGACGTCCTCCAGGGGATCCCCCGACGCGAGGCGCAGCGCCACGATGTGGAAGCAGCAGTAGGACGCGTAGATCAGCGCGCCGGTCGCGACGGCCTCCTCGAAGCCCCGGTGAAAGAGGCCGAGCACGTCCCGGAACGGCCGGATCCACGGGTCGATGAAGGTGCCGATCATGTGGAGGATCTGCGCCCGGCTCCCCGTCCGGCCCTCGCGCTCGAGCAGCGCGTGGGCGAGCTCGCCGAAGCCGTAGCTCTCCCGGTAGAGCCCGAGCACGCGGCCGATCGTCCCGCCGAACGCCACGTACCCCGGCGGCGAGGTGTCCGAGTTGCCCGCGCGGAGGCTGAGCCGGACCATGTGGCACGCGATGAGGTCGTACAGGCCCGGATCCGTGTAATAGGCCGACGGGAGCGCCGTGGACAGGAGGGTCATCACGGCCTTCGTGTCCGGATCGCACATGCGCGGCAGGCCGACGAGCGCCTCGAGGCGGCGGCCGCGGACCTCGCCCCAGGCCTCGCGCGCCGCGGCCTCCACCTCGTCGGGCGCCGGACGGAGCGGGATGTCGATCCCGAAGCGGCTCACGCAGGAGAGCGCGCTCCGCGCCGCGCGCTCGAAGTCGGCGGTCGTCGTGTGGAGATCGATCTCGAGGCGGTGGATCTCCGCGAGATCGAGCCGGATCCGGGCGCGCTGCTTCAGCGCGCCGACGAGCCGCTCGGCCTCGGCGAAGTCGCCGGTCAGGAAGGCGCACCACGCGCGCTCGAGGTGGAGGTCGAGCGCGAGCGCGTGCTCCGTCTCCCAGGCGTCGTCCGCGAGCAGCGCCGCGCCCGCCGCGAGGTAGCCGGCGGCGGCCGCGTAGGCGGCGGAGGCCCTGGCGCGCTGGCCGGCCAGGAGGTCGAGGCGCGCGATCCGATCCCGCTCGCGCGGGTCCGTGACCAGGGCCGAGCCGAGGTTGAGGTGGCCGGCGATCTCGAAGAGGCGCGCCTCGGCGGCCTCGGGCGGGAGGTGGGCCGCGAGCAGCCGGCCGATGTGCAGGTGCACGGCGGCGCGCTCCTCGTCCGGGACGAGCGCGTAGGCCGCCTGCTGGACGCGGTCGTGGAGGAACCGGTACGTGTCGCCGGACCGGAGGAGCAGCCCCTCGCGCACGAGCTCGGCGTGGTCCTCGTGGATCGTGTCCTCCGGCCGGTCGCGGACCACGGCGAGGGTGGCCGTGTCCACGGTGTTCCCCACACACGCGGCGAGCGTGAGCGCCCGCTGGGCGCCCCGGGAGAGGCGCCTGATCTTCGTGATCATGAGATCGACGACGTTGTCGGCGAAGCCCTTGCCGCGGATCGCGTCGATGTCCCACCGGAACGCGCCCGCGCGGAGGTCCGCCTCGATCAGGCCCTCGCCGTGGAGCATCGTCAGGAACTGGGTGGCGAAGAGCGGGTTGCCCGCCGTCTTCTCGTGGACGAGGCGCGCGAGCGGGGCGACGTCGTCGAGGCTGCGCTGGACCGTGTCGGCGATCAGCCGCTCGACGTCCGCGGCGGAGAGCGGGGAGAGCTCGATCTCGCCGATCGAGGCGCCGGCGCTCCGCGCGCGCTCGAGCATGAGCCGCAGCGGGTGGGCCGGGCCCGCCTCGTTGTCGCGGTAGGCGCCGATCGCGATCAGGCGCCGGGCCTCGGGGTGGGTGACGAGCTGCTCGAGCAGCGCGAGGCTCTCCGGGTCTGCCCAGTGGAGGTCGTCCAGGAACAGGCAGAGCGGGCGCTCCTCGCAGAACGCGCCCAGGAACCGCCGGAACACCGCGGCGAACCGGCTCTGCGCGTCGGTCGGCGGCAGATCGGACAGCGGCGGAGCGGCGGCGCGCGGCGGCTCGCCGAGGATGAGCTCCACCTCGGGGATGAGCTCGGTGATGAGCCGCGCGTGCTCCCCGAGGGCGGCGGAGAGGCGGCCCCGCCACGCGTCGACCGTCGTCTCGCTCCCGCCCAGGATCCCGAGGACGAGATCGCGCAGCGCCCGGGAGAGCGTTGAATAAGGCTCGTGCCGGTGGACCTGATCGAACTTGCCGGCCGCGAACACGCCTCGTTCTCGCGCGATCGGCGCGTAGAGCTCGCGCACCAGCGACGATTTGCCGACCCCGGCGCCCCCGGAGACGAGCAGGAGCTCGGGGCCTCCGCGCTCGACCAGGCGCTCGAAGGCGCCCCGCAGGGCGCTCGTCTCGCGCTCGCGGCCGTAGAGCCTCTGGGGGATCCGGAACCGGCCGGAGAAATCGTGCGCTCCGAGCGAGAACGGCGCGATGTGTCCTCTCGTCGTGAGGCCCTCGAGGCATCGCTCGAGGTCCAGCCCGAGGCCGCGCGCGCTCTGGTAGCGGTCCTCCGCAGCCTTGGCCAGGAGCTTCAGGACGATCGCGGAGACCGGCGGAGGCAGCCCGGGGACGAGCTCGGCGGGAGGCCGGGGTGACACGGCGGTGTGACAGTAGACCCACTCCAGGGCGTCTCCGGCCGAGAAGGGCAGGACGCCGGTGAGCATCTCGTAGAGCGTGACGCCCAGCGAGTAGAGGTCGCTCCGGTGGTCGATCACCCGGCTCATGCGCCCGGTCTGCTCCGGGGACATGTAACCGAGGGTCCCCTCGATGACATGCGGGCTCCGCCCGTCGCTCAGGCTCGCCGGGGCCATGTCGACCGGGGCCACGGAGGCGAGATCGAAATCCGCGATCTTCACCTCTCCCGAGGCGACGTCGACCAGGATGTTGTGCGGCTTGATGTCCTTGTGGATGATCCCCTTTGCGTGGATGTCCGCGAGCGCGGCCGCGATACGCGCGGCGAGCGCGAGGAATGGGGCGAGCTCCATCGGCGCGCCCAGCAATCGATCGAGCGAGCACCCGCGGAAGTCCTCCAGGACGAGCGCGGGCCGATCCCGGTACGTCGTGAGAGCGCATGGCTTGAGCGCAAACTGGCTGTCGAGCCTGCGCCCGATCTCGAGCTCGTGGCGCAGGCGCGCGGCGTCGCGGCGATCGGGGTGAGCCGCGCGAGGCGTCTTGATCACCACCCGACAGCCGTCCTCGTTCCGGACGCCGCGATGGACGACGAACCGGGTCCCCTCCGTGAGGATCTCGGTGAGGGTATAGCGGTCTGACGCGGCCATGGCGCTCACCCGGCGGCGGCCAGGCCGCGCCGGGCGAAATGTCGGGGTCGAAGCCGCCCGGTCCCGGGGCGTATTGCAGCGCTACAGGACCGGCTCCTTGCAGGGAGCAACCGGGCGCTCTCTACCGTGGAATGGTATAATTCGTGCGCCACTGTGGTAGGTAGTGTGCGGGTCGATGTTGTGACGGTCAAGCGAGGCAGGCGCGGAGACGTGTGGGAAGCGCCGTCGGCGCAGGGGGTGATCGATCGCCGCCGTGTGCTCCGGAAAGGGCGCCGCGCGGCCGCAGCACCTCGTCGCGCACCGCTCTCCGCGCGAGTGAGCCTTTGTGCAGCGTTTGTCGAGAGGGCTCACCGCCGCGGACCCCCGACGCGCCGGGCGTCCCGGTGAATCAGGCCACGGGCCCAGCGAGCCCGACGACCGCAGCGCGCGCGGAGACGTGGTGTCTGCGGCGCCGGGCGGAGTCCGATACCGTGGATGATTGGCGCCGAGAGCGCTCTTCACGGGAGGACGGGCCTTATGGCCTGCCATGCCGCCGACCACCTACCGGATCACCTGGTGAGCGGCGGCGAGCCCGCGGCCGTCCGTGACACTTCCGCCTTGCGGGCGTCGTCTGTCCGAGGACGGCCGCGCGCCGCCGCTTGCGGCGGCGCGCGGCGAGCCTATTCGCGGCGGACGCGGGCGCGCATGTGCTCGGTGCCCGCGAGTCGAGCGACGAACTCGAGGATCCCGTACTCCCCGTTCGCGAGCCCCTGCTGGACTTCCCCGATGGCGCACTGGGCCCCGAGCGCTCCGCCGTAGGTGTAGGTGGCCGTGAGGCTGCTCACGCACGTCGTCACCTCCGGCGAGCTGGCGAGCGTCTCGGCCAGGCTCTTCGCGCCGGCCACCTGCCGCTGCTCGCTCCCGACGGCGATGTAGCCCGAGTCGTCGATCGGGAGCCCGCCCTCGTCGGCGCGGTAACGTCCCATCTCGTCGAAGTGCTCGAGCGCGAAGCCCGTCGGGTCGAAGTTGGTGTGACATTGGTTGCACTGTTGCGCCGAGATGTGGACCGTCTCGTAGCGCTCGCGCGTGGTCATCCTCCCCGGGTCGGGCTTGCTGATCGCCGGGATGTTCTCCGGCGGCGGGGGGACCGTGCCGCAGAGGAACCGCCGGAAGACGAGCAGGCCCCGGTGGGTCGGCGACGAGCCGTCCATGTGCGCGTTCCCGGCGAGGATCGAGCCCTGGGCGAGCAGGCCGACGCCCCAGTCGGCAGGCCGGTCCACGCGCTGGAACTCGGCGCCGGTGACGTTGCCGTATCCATAGAACGAGGAGAGCCTGTCGTTCAGGAAGGTATACGGCGCGGTCAAGAGCTCGCCGACGCCGGCGCCTCGGTTGTAGATGACCTCTTCGAGGAAGAGGCGCGTCTCTTCCTGCATGAGGGCGCCGTACGTGCTGAAATCGGGGATCTTCTCCTTGGCGATCCCGTTGACCTTCCCGTAGCTGATCCACTGCTGCAGGAAGCGGCTCATCGCCTCGCGGCCGCGCTGCGTGTCGAGGAGCGCGCGCGCCTCCGCGACGAGCGCCTCGGGCGAGCCGAGCTCCCCGCGCGCCGCCTTGTCGAGCAGCTCCGGGGTGGGCGTCGTGCCCGTGTAGTTGTAGGCCAGCGCCGTCGCGAGCTCGTGCTGCGTCAGCTCGTAGCGGCCGCCGTTCGGGGCGCCGATCTCCGAGCGATAAAAGGCGTGAGGCGACTGGATCATGGAGACCAGCGTCCACTTCAGCCCGCGGCGGAAGTCGGATTTCCCGCTCACGGAGGCGTGCAGCGCCAGAAAGTCGCTCTTCTCCTCCTCGCTCACCGGCCGGCGGAACAGCCGCAGCCCGTGCCGGGTGATGAACTCCGCGGCGCACTCGGGCCCGGGCTGCGTCGCCGCGCACGGGAGCGAGGCGGCCAGCGCGGCGTCCGCGGTCACGAGGTCGGCGACGTCCTCCGCCGTGCCGAGGAGCTCCTTCGCCGTCTGCGCGCCGACCTGCAGGGTGCCGGCGTCGTTGGTGAACCCGAAGGTCGATGTCGGGTCGGTCCCCAGCCGGACGCCGGACCACTGTGCGCCGAGCTCGGGGAAGATGTCCCGGAGGCTGTTCTCCAGCTCCAGGGCCGAGAGCCGCCGCAGCACGGGCGCGCCGACCTGCGCCTGCTCGCACGAGCTCCCCTCGATGAGCGGCCCCTTCTCGGGATCCTCCTCGCCCCCGATGCTGCCCCCGCCGCACGCGAGGAGCGATGAAGAGAGCCCGGCAAGCACCCACGTTCGCCAGCGCGTCATGACTTCAGCTCCTGGATCGGCTTCGCGTCCTGCCCGCCGATCTTGTTGAGGGGGACGCCCATCGCGTCGCCGAGCGTGGCCAGCATGTCGACGTGGTAGGTGTCGACGTCGACCGCGCGCTGGCCCGCGATGCGGCCGCCCGCGTTGCCGATCAGGATCGACGGGAGATACGAGTGGACGATCTGGTTCCCGAGGTAGACGTCGTGGACATCGGAGTTGTGGTCCGCGCCGTCGCCGATCTCGCTGCACACGTAGATCAGCGAGTTGTGGAGGACGGTGTTGCCCGGGTCGAGCGGATCGGGCTGGTCGAGGATCGTGAGCATCTTCTCCGCGAGCCGCGCGAAGAACCAGCTCTGGATGGCCGCGAACTCCATCCGTCCCGCCGCGTCCCGGGAGTGGGACGTCGCCCCGTGGTACGGGTTCGAGCTCCCCGGGCCGCCGGCGAAGCTCATGGGGAGATCGCAGTTGACCCACAGGTTCTGCATCGTGATGACACGCGCGGTGCCGCACACCATCGCGGTCGCGGCGACCTCCAGGTGCGCGTCGATGACGGCCCGCAGGTTCGCCTGATCGAACACGTTCTTGCCGGCCAGCGCGTCGAGCGCCGGCAGCGCCGGCCTCGTCGTGCAGCCGTTCACGACCGGCCTGTCGCCCGCGGCCTTGAGCGCGCGCACCGACTCCAGGTGTACCCCGAGCTTGTTCTGCTCCTTCGTGAGGCCCGACAGCGCGCCTTGCATCCTCTCGAGCTGGCGCTCGGTGAGCCCGAGCGCCTCGTTGCGGAACGCCGTCTCGTCGGCCTCCGGCGTGCCGCCGCCTTGCTGCCCGCCGCCGATGGCGCCGAGCATGTCCGCCGCCGCGGCCGCGGGGTCCTCCGTCGGGCGCACCCAGACGCCGCCGTGCCGGATCAGGTACGAGTTCTTGTCGAACCCGGTCCCGTCCTGGTTCCTCGGATAGGGGTTCGCGCCGAGGTTGTAGGCGTCGACGCCCAGCGCCTGCGCGATGGTGTGATCGATGGAGTCGGCCCCGGCGCCGTCCTTGACGCCCGTGAGCACCCCGGAGACGGCCTCGTGGTTGCCGAAGCCGTTGATGCCGAGGCCGCGGCAAACGTTGATGTACTTCCCGAACGGCGCGAGCGGCGAGAGCACCGTCGACCCTTTGAGGAAGTCCGCCCCCGAGCCGTACGGCTCGGCGAACTCCATCGGCATGCCGTGTGGGACGAAGTAGATGAACAGCCGCACCGGCGCGGCGCTCGGCTCGGCCATCGCCAGGTTGCTCATCCGGAAGGCCAGCGGCGCCGCGATGCCGACCCCGAGCGCTTTCAGGAACACGCGGCGCCCCAAAGCAAGATCGCTCTTTTTATGTTTCTTCTCCGGCAAACGCATTGCGTCATCTCCATGCGGGCGCGCAGGAGCGCCCTGTGGATGAACGTTGTTGCTCGCAAAGAAAGGCAGGCGGGGCGCATTATCTCACGGCGCTCGCGCAAAGCAACTCGCTTCCGCGATCGTCGCGAACCGCAGCTCGGTAATGAATATTTATTAATGCATTGCGCAATGGCGCGGCACGGGCGCGACGTCGGGAGAGCGCCTGTCGCGACAGCGGGTCGCGGGGCAGCTACGGCGTCCTCCGCGGGCGGCCCCGGGGCGCGGGCGGTGGGCTCGGCAGGTGGTGGTCGGGGGAGGGGAGGTCGCGACGGGACCTCGGGGGAGGCGCGACGGCGCGGCGGGCGCGGCGCGCTGGCCACGCTCGCCGCGCCGCGCGGCGGGGTCAGTGGACGCGGCCGATGCCGCGGCGGATGAACGCCGAGCGGCTGGCGGCCGCGCCGGTCGGCGCGGCGAGCCGGGCGCCGGGCGCGCCCTCGGCTTCCGCGACGGCGGTCGGGGCAGGCTCGCAGACGAGCGCCTTCAGATCCGCGTTCCGGCGCCCGAGGTCGTTCAGGGTGCGCGGCTCGCCGGTCACCGGGTCACCGATGGTGATGCCCGTCATGAACCCCGACAGCTGCGCCTCGCCGCCCACCGGCCTCGGGAACACGTGGAGGAACCCGGTCCCGGTCTCCTGGGAGCCGTGGCACCCGTTGCAGGTGTTGAGCGAGAACTTGTGCCGCGCCTCGTTGTTCGCGATGCCCGGCGCCTGCCACGCCGTGAGGTTGTTGAGGATCGCGCCGGCGAGGAACGGCGCGCCCAGGAACGTCTCGGGCACCGTGTGCTGCTCGGCGACGATCGCGGCCTCGTTCTGGTTCACGAAGTCCGCGAGCGTGGCCGTCCCGTCGAAGCTGAGGTCCGGCGTGAGCTTCACCGTCGTCGGCTCCAGGAGGCCGGTGACGGGCGAGAGGACGAACTCGCGCAGCTCCCACACGGGCGCCATCTCGATCTCGTTCGTGCGGAGCTGGCTGAGCGAGTTCCCGTTCGGCTTGCCGGGCGCGGCGTTCCGGCCGGCGAACCGCGCGGTGATCGCCTGGAGGGCCGCGTTGTACTCCTCGGACGGGAAGGGCAGGCTGCCGAGGGCGTGCCAGTCGTTCGCCCACTGGAGCACGTCGGCCTCGGTCGACGCGGGGAGCTTGTACTCGAGGATGACGGTGAACTGCTGCTCGGAGCCCCCGACGACGTTGAACACGAACCGCCCCTCGCCGGCGTGGCCTTCCGCGAGGTTCCGGACGTCGATCCGGTTGACGATGCCGAGCAGCCGCAGCGGCGCCTGCTTGAGATCGAGCGACCCGTCAGGGCTCCTCGGCCAGAAGTCGAAGACCCTGTTCTGAATGGCCGGGCGCGCCGGGATCGTGAAGCCGTTCACGACCTGATCGGTCCGCCAGGTGTCGAAGAGCTGCTCGACCATGGCCGGCGCGGCCTCCGGCGTGGGGGCCATGTCCTCCATCAGCTTCGCGAAGGTCCACGCGCCCGTGCGGGGGTCCTCCGGCGGCCCGTCGAACGTCGTGCGGATCGGGTCGTCGACCACGCTGACGTGCTTCACGAAGAGCTCCCGGCCCGTCCGGACGAAGCAGCCGGTCGGCGCGGCCGACTCGAAGCTGAGCGAGCCCGACCCGATGAACTCCCCCACGAAGAAGTCGTCGATCTGGAACGGGAGCTCGTGCACGCCGGGCTCGGCCTCCTCGGTCCCGCTGATCGTGACCGGGAAGTGGGCCGTGGTGCCGGACGCGACCTCGGGGACGAACGTCGTGTCCGGGAGGATGCTGAGGCCCGGGACGCCGCCGAAGATGCTCAGGAAGTAGTTCGCGTCGTCGCACGCGCCGACGTTGTTGTTGGTGACGGCGATGTCGTACGACGCGGGCGTGTTCGGCGGGACCGGGCCGGTGGTCGACTGGGTGACCGCGATCGTCGCGGGCTGCTTGATGCAGGAGAGCTCGGCGATCGTGGCGCCCGTCGACGGGCTGGCGGAGAGCCATACCTCGTCGATGAGGCCCTTGAAGCGCTGGTTCGTGTTCTGCGGGTTGTGGCCGATATGGATGGGCGCGCTGATGTCGCTGAGCGTGACCGTGGCCGCGCTCGGCACGCTGACCTGCCCGAACTGCTCGCCGTTGAGGAAGAGGCGCACGAACCTGCCGTCGTAGATGCCCCCGACGTGTGTCCACACGTTGGCGTCGATCTTCGCGGAGGAGGTGATCGTCTGGGCGTTGCTCAGCTTCACGGCGAACTGCGCGCTGCCGTTCTTGATGCTGAGCGTGAAGCTCGTGTCGCTCGAGCCGGAGCCCCGCTCCTGGACGATGACCTGCGTGCCCGTGACCGCGGTCGGCTTGACCCACGCGGCCACCGCGAGGTTCTTGCCGAACGTGAACGTGGGATCGTCGGCGACCGTGACCGTGTCGTCCTTGTGGTTGAACTCGACCCCAGGGCCGCTGATGCCCGCGACGCAGGCGGCGGTGGAGGAGCGGGTGGCGTCGTTGCCATTGCCCGACGAATCGCTCAGGATCGTCGTCGCGCTGTCGCAATCGTCGAACTTCCAGAAGCCGACGCCCGGCGGCCCGGCCACGGGCGGCGGGTCGACGACGCCGCCGCCCTCGCCGCCGCCGCCGGTGCCGGGATCACCGCCGGTGCCGAAGCCGCCGGTGCCGCCGCCGCCGACGCCGACGCCGACGCTGACGGCGACGCTGATCGGCCCGCCCTGCTCGTCGAGCGTCTGCGCTGCGTCGTCGAATGCACCTTCATCCGCGCCATAGCTTCCGCATGCGGCGACGCCCACGGCGAAGAGGGCGAGGACCGCAGCCGAGCTGGTTTTGATTGAAAGAGATTGGGCGAAGCCGAAGGAGAGGTTCCGCATCTACGTTCTCACGTTCTCGTTGGGTAGGAGTTACCTGCACGAGCGCCCGCCGGTCGCAACGCGGGTTGCCACCGGTGACGGAGCAGGCGTCCATCGGACCCGACTGGGCTGTTCGGGCTTGGGCGCTGTTGCGATTCAGTTACTTGGCAATTGATGTGCCCGGTCTAGCCAGCGAGTTTCCCCTGACGCGCTGCGGGTGTGAACACACGTAGCCATGTCTCGGAAGTCCGATACTGGCACACCTGGCACAATCTCCTCATACAACAGGCGGCAGGCGCTCTACCCGGGCCAGCAAGCTTCCAACGCGTTTGCATGGAGCACGCGACGAAATGCGGCGATGTTCGTCTCGAACGACACGCGCCTGTCATTGATCGCGCCATGCCGCCCCTCCTTGAAAGGAGGCAGGAGGCGGCCGGCCCTCCTTATAAGGAGGGGGACCTGAATGAGGAGGGGGACCTGACGCGCGGAGAGGAGGGCGGGGGAGGGGAACAACGGGCGCCGCGGCGCGGCGCGACGACGACCGGGGCGTGTCTTAAGCGACGCTCCAGCGCGGGCCCTGCGGCGTGTCTTCGAGCACCACCCCGGCCTCGGCGAGCAGGTTCCGGATGGCGTCCGCCTTGGCGAAGTCCTTGGCCTTGCGCGCGGCCTGGCGCATCGCGATCAGCCGATCGACGGCGGCGTCGCCCCCGCGCCCGCACGCGCCCTCCGCCGGGGGGAGCGCGTAGTCGGCGACGAGCGCCGGATAGAGCGCCGGCTCCGCGATCTCCACCCCGAACACCGCGAGGTGACGCGTGATCGCGCGGTAGACGGCGAGCAGCGAGGCGCGGTCGCCGCACTGCTCGATCCCCGCCGAGTAGAGCGCGCCCACGTAGTCGAAGAAGGCGGCCACCGCGTTCGGCGTGTTCAGATCGTCATCCATCGCCTCGATGAAGCGCGTGACGAAGCGCTCGGTGTGCTCCCCGAATTGACCGTGGGTGTAAATGTGCCGCATCCGCGGAATTCGCTCTTCTTCGGGCCGCTGGGAGGCGTACACGCCCGGGGCGAGCGGCTCCTCCGGGGCGCCGCGCAGCTTCTCGGCGAGCACCGACGCGAGCTTCTTGATGCGCGCGTAGCCCTGCGACGCCTGCTGGAGCAGATCCCAGCTGAACGGGAGCTTGCACCGGTAGTGGTGCGTCACATAGAACCAGCGCGCCTCGTCGTGCCCGTGCCTCGACACGAGCTCCTCGACGCTGATGACGTTCCCGAGGCTCTTCGACATCTTCACCTCCTTGAGATCGAGGTGCTCGGGGTGGAGCCAGTAACGCACCCACGGCCTCCCGCAGATCGGCTCGCTCTGCGCGATCTCGTTCTCGTGGTGCGGGAACATGTTGTCGATGCCCCCCCCGTGGACGTCGAAGTGGTGGCCGAGCAGCGCCGTGCTCATCGCGGAGCACTCGATGTGCCAGCCGGGGCGCCCCGCCGGCCACGTGTCCTCCCCCGTGCGCCAGCTCGGCTGGCTCGCCTCGCTCGGCTTCCACAGGGTGAAGTCCGCGGGGCTCCGCTTGCGCGCGAAGTCCTCCTCGACGCGCCCGCTCGCGCCGACCTCCTGCTCGTCGACCTTGCGGCCCGAGAGCTCACCGTACGACGCGCAGGTGCTGACCTCGTAGAAGACCTCGCCGTTCACCGCGTAGGCGTGGCCCTTGTCGATCAGGCGCTTCACCATGTCGACCTGCTCGTCGACGAAGTCGGTGGCGCGCGTGTAGACCGCGTAGTCCTTGATATGGATCCTGCGGCAGTCGCGCCGGAACGCCGCGATGTTCCGCTCGGCGACGTCGACCGCGCCCTCGCGCTCGTTCGCGCGCTGCATGATGCGGTCGTCGATGTCCGTGTAATTGATGATGCTCACCACGTGATAGCCGCGGTACTCGAGGTAGCGGCGGAAGACGTCCCAGAAGGAGTAGGTGCGCGCATGACCGATGTGCATCGGTGCATAGACGGTGAGACCGCACGTGTAGATGCGCGCGACCTTCGGCTGCGCGGTGACGAAGAGCTCTTTCTTCCTCGTGAGCGTATTATGGACCTTGAGCGGCATCGGCGACCTGCGTGGATGTGCGGGCTTCTCTGGGGACCGCGTACGCTACCCTGGCCGCGCCAGCGGGTCAACGCGCCGGGCCATGGGCTGATCGCGGCTGATCGCGGCCGATGGCGGCCGATGGCGGCCGACTGCGCTGCATGCCGGGAAACCTGGACGACGGCCCCGCGCTGCGATGTCGCCGCGCCGCGCGCGGCGGATACGGCTCTTCACGTCGCGCCGTCGCGCCGTCGCGCCGTCGCGCCGTCGCTGCGTCGGCCCGCCGCCTCGCCGCCTCGCCGCCTTTTCTGATTGCCCGCCCGCTGTGGTCGCCGCTTGCGGCCGTCCGCCCTTCAGTCTAGGCACCCCGCATGCACTGTACTTCCCGATCCATCCTGCTCGTCCTCGCCGGCGCGCTCGCTGCGTGCGCATCCACCCCGCCGCCCGTCGAGGGCGGCCCCGCGCCCGCGGCGCCCACCGCCCCGGCAGCGGCCGCGGCGCCGACCGCGCCGGCGCCCGCGCAGCCCGAGGCGGCGGCCCCGCCCAAGGCAGATCCGGCAGAGGAGAAGAAGAAGGCGGAGCTCGCGAAGCTCGAAGAGGACACGAAGGCCATGGAGGCCAAAGCCGCTCAGGAGGCGGCGCGGTTCGACGACGCGCTCAAGGCCGAGGTGAAGGCGCTCGTCGCGGCCAACCACCCGAACACCGGCGCGGCGCTGCGCGCGGCGCTCAAGAGCAAGCACCGCACGCCCGGCAACGCCGAGCGGGACCCGGCCCGGCACCCGGTCGAGACCCTGGAGTTCTTCGGCCTGAAGCAGACGAGCACCGTGCTCGAGCTCGGGGCCGGCGAGGGCTGGTACACGGAGCTGCTCGCGCCCGTGCTCTCCAAGAAGGGCAAGCTCATCGTCACGTCCTTCGACCCGAATGGCCCCGCGGAGTCGCGCAACACGCTCTATGGAAAGCGGCTGAAGCGCACGCTCGAGAAGTCGCCCGACCTGTTCGGCAAGGTCGAGGTCGTCGTGATCGACCGCGACGCCCCGAAGCTCGGGATCGAGGGCAAGGTCGACGTCGTGCTCGCCATTCGCGAGGCGCACAACTGGCACCGGAGCGGCAAGTTCGACACCTATGTCGCGGAGGCGTTCAAGGCGCTCAAGCCGGGCGGCGTCTTCGGCATCGTCGCGCACCGCGCGAAGCCGGATGCGAACCCCGACGAGAGCGCCAAGCAGGGATACCTCCCGGAGCCGTGGGTGATCCAGAAGGTCGAGTCGGCCGGCTTCAAGCTCGGCGCCAAGTCCGAGGTGAACGCCAATCCGAAGGACACGAAGGACTACCCGGAAGGGGTCTGGACGCTGGCGCCGAACTTCCGGCTCGGCGAGAAGGACCGCGCGCGGTATGCGGCCATCGGCGAGAGCGACCGCATGACGCTCAAGTTCGTCAAGCCCGCCCGCTGACGAGATCGCGAGAGACGGCGCCCGGCGCTGCGCCCGACGGGCGCCGCGCCGGCTCGGCGGGGCCTAGGCGGGCTCGGCGGGGCCGGCCGGCGGCCGGGCGACCACGCGGCGCATCGGGATCGACGCGCCGGGCGCCGCCGCGGTCCGATGCGAGGTGAAGCCGAGGCCCTCCAGCATGGCCGGCGACGCGTAGACGCCCTGCTCCGCCGTCTCCGGCAGGCACGAGGAGAGCTCGAGCACGTTCCCGCCCACCGCGGAGCCGTCCTCGGTGACCACCACCTCGCCGGCGTGCAGGCAGAAGCGGACCCCCACCCGCCGGTCGTGGCCGCTCGACCGATCGAGGCGCTCGACCAGCGAGAGCGCGGCCGAGACCGCGCGGCGGCGCGCCTCCGCGGCCTCGCGCTCGTCGCGCGGCCAGTCCGCCGCGAGCAGCACGCTCGTGCTCGTGACCGCGAGCGCCGAGAAGCCGGCGGCCGAGAGCTCGGTCATCACCTGCGGGAGCACGGACTCGAAGTCGGTCAGGAACGAGTCGGTGGGCGCCTCGAGCGCGCGGAGCTCGGCGAGGACCTCGACGAGCAGCCCGATCGCGAGCCGCCGGATACGCCCGGCCTCCTTCTGCTCCGTGCGGGCGACCCGCGCCGTCGCGGCCTGGACCTCCTCCAGGAACGTGGTCACGTCCGGGTGGCGGCCCGCAGGGTCCTTGCTCATCGCCCGCACCACGATGTCGTCGAAGGCCGGATCGACCGGCGCGTGCAGGCTCGGGCGGGGCGGCGCCTGGTGCAGGTGCAGGTGCCGCAGCACCGGGTAGGCGCTCGCCGAGAACGGCATGGATCCCGCGACCATCGTGTAGAGCAGGGCGCCGAGCGCGTAGACGTCGGTCCGCATGTCGACCGGCCGGTTGAGCAGCTGCTCGGGCGACATGAACGCCGGGGTCCCCACGACGTGCCGCGACGAGGTGAGCGAGAGCTCCGTCGTGTCGAGCAGCTTCGCGATGCCGAAGTCGAGCAGCACGACCCTGATCCCCGCCCCTTGCTCGCACAGGATCACGTTCGACGGCTTCACGTCCCGGTGGACGATCCCGACCGCGTGCACCGCGGCGAGCGCGCTGCAGAGCGGGTCGAGGATCGCGAGCGCCTCGTCCGCCGGGAGCCGGCCGCGCGAGAACAGGTGCTGCTCGAGGCTCCTGCCCTGCAGGAGCTCCATCGCGAAGTAGGGCCGCCCGTCCTCGACCCGGCCGACGTCGAGGATCTCGACCACGTTCGGGTGCCGGATCCGCCCGATGGCGTCCACCTCGCGCTGGAAGCGCATCACCACGTCGGCGCGCGTGATCAGCTCCGCGTGCATGATCTTCACCGCCGCCGGCGTGCCTTTCGTCGCGTGCACCGCGCGGTAGACGACGCCGAACCCGCCCTCGGCGATGACGCCGTCGAGCAGGTACTCCCCGGCCCTCAGCGCCGCGGACGCCGGGATGCTGTGATGATCGCCGTCCCGGTCGCGCGTGTCGAACGTGCGCTGGTCCCACGTCGGCGCCGAGCCCGCCTCCAGTTCGTCCGCGGCGGGAGCTTCGGCTGGCGCCGCGCGGGAGGGCGATTCATCTTCTTCGGGTCGCTTGTTCATACATGACAGCCGCTTACTTCGCGCGATACTGTAGCCGTACGCCGGCGTCCAACGCGACGCTCGGCTTTGTCATCTAGAGCCGGACCATGCACCGTTGTGCCGTATGCCACGGGCGGCTCCTTCCCGGCGCGTCATGCGCCCGCGATGGGTTCACGCCGCCGCCCCGCGGGGACGGCGACGAGGAGCGCGCGACGCCGCGCGTCGAGGGGTTCACGCTGCTCGGTCCGCTCGGCCGCGGCGGCTTCGCCGACGTCTGGGCCGCGCAGCGCGACGCCGACGAGGCCCCGGCTGCGGTCAAGGTGGCGCGGCAGGCGACACGTGCCGTCCGCGCGCGGTTCCGGCGCGAGGCCGCGCTGCTCGAGCGCGTGGGGGTGCCGCACGTGGCGCAGCTCTACGGCTGCGGTGAGCTCCCTGACGGCCGCCCGTACATCGCGATGGAGCGGCTCTTCGGCCTGACGCTGGCCGAGGAGCTCGGGGCGCTGCCTGCGCCGCTCGAACCGGGCCGCGCCGCCGAGCGCGCGGACGCGATCCTCGCGGTGCTGGAGGCGGCGCACGCGCGCGGCGTCGTCCACCGCGATCTCAAGCCGGAGAACATCTTCCTCATCGGCGCGAGCGGCCGCGCGGTGCTGCTCGATCTCGGCCTGGCGAAGCGCGCCGGCGCCGCGGGCGACACGGGCGAGTCCCTCGCCGCGACGCGCGCCGGCGACGTCGTGGGCACGCCGGAGTACATGGCCCCGGAGCTGCTCCGGGGCGACGCCGCGCAGGCCGACGCGCGCGCGGACCTCTATGCGTTCGGCGTGATCCTGTTCGAGCTGCTCACGCTGCGCCCGCCGTTCGTCGGGGGCGAGGACGCCATCGAGCACGGCCACCTCGCGCTGCGCCCGCCGCGCCCGGGCGACTTCGCGGAGGTCCCCGAGGCGCTCGAGGAGCTCACGCTCGCCTGCCTCGCCAAGGACCCGAGCCGCCGCCCCGAGAGCGCCGCCGCCGTCCGGCGCGCCCTGCGCGCGCCCCGCGCGCCGTCCCGCGCGCCGTCCCGCCCCGACACCATCCCCCCGCCGTCCGCGCCCCGCTCGTCGCGGCGGCTCGTGGGCCCCGCGGCCGCCGCCGCCGCCGAGGGGCTCCAGCCGGTCGCGCTGCTGTACGCGGAGGCGGGCGCGCCGCTCGTGATGGCGGCGGTGAACGCCCGCCGCGGGTTCCTCGCGCGGCAGCGCGGGAACCGCTGCGTGGCCGTGTTCCCGGCGAGGGACGTCGACGACCCGGCCCGCGCCGCGCTCGCCGCGGCGCGCGACCTCGCGCAGGCCGGCGGGGTGCGCATGGCGCTGCACCTGGCCAGCGTGCGGCTCCGCCGGGCGGCGGGCGGGCTGCACGCGGTCTACGGCGCGCCGGTCGAGCGCCCCGAGACGTGGCTGCCGGTCGAGCCCTGGTGTGGCCTCGCGATGAGCGACGAGTTCCAGCGCGCGTTGCCCGACGAGGTGCTCGCGCCCACGGCGCCGGTCAGCACGCCCACGCCGCCGGGCAGCACGCCCACGCCGCCGGGCGACCCGGTGAGCACGGGGGAGCCGCCGTTGCTCGGCCGCGACGACGTGCTCTCCGCGCTCGCCGCGAGCGCGGCCGACGCCTTCGACGGCACGTGCCCCGGCCTGTTCACGCTCGTGGGCGACGCCGGCCTGGGAAAGAGCCGCCTCGCGGCCGAGGCCGCGTGCATCGCGGGCGTGACGGCCGCGGACGTGTGCGTCGCGGCGGTGCGCGCGCTCCACCCCATCCACGGCGGCGCTGCGCAGGCGGTGCGCGCGCTCCTGCGCGTCGCGCTCGACGCGCCCGACGACCGGCCCCCGGACCCGCGGGCCTTCTGCGTGGAGCGGCTCGGCGAGGCGCTCGGCGGCGCCGCCTGGGAGGCCGTGGCGGCGGCGCTCGGCTGGACCTCCGCGAGGAGCGCGCAGTCGCCCGGAGCGTCCCGCCAGGGCCTGATGCTGGCGCTCGCCGAGGCGCTCCGCGGCCGGGCGCGCCGCGGCCCCCTTGCCGTGGTCCTCGACGATGCCCATCAAGCGGACGACGTGCTGCTCGGAGCCCTGGAGTACGCCACGCTGGACGGCGAGGGCATCCGGCTCTGGGCCGTTGTGGCCGCGCGCCCCCCGTTCGAGCAGGCCCGCCCCGGCTGGGGCCAGCGCTGCCAGCGCCACGCCCGGGTGACGCTCGCGCCGCTCGCGGAGGGGCCGGCGATGGAGCTCGCGTCGCGCCTGCTCCTGCCGGCGGAGTACCCGCCGGCGGAGACCCTCCGCCGCCTGACCGACTGGGCGGGGGGCAACCCGGATTGCCTGCGGCGGATCGTCCGTTCCCTCAAGGAGGCGGGCCTCGTGCGCCAGCGGGCCGGCGGCGGCTACTACGTCGCCACGGCGGAGGTCGAGGCGCTGCCGCCCTCGCCGGCGTGGCAGTGGCTCGCGGCGCGGCAGCTCGACGGCCTGCCGTCGGAGCTCGCGGCGTGCGCCCGCGTCTGCTCGGCGCTCGGGATGTCGTTCGATCGCGCCGAGCTCGAGGCGGTGCTCGACGGCCTCGAGCGCGTGGGCGCCGCCGGGACGATGGTCGACGCGGGCTTCGGGCTCTCGGCGCTGGTCGAGCGGCGCATCCTGCAGCGCGAGCGCGACGACGAGGGCCGCGCGGAGGAGTGGCACGCGTTCCAGAACGCGGTCTTCCAGGAGGCCGTGTACGAGATGCTCGACCCGGCGCACCGCGCCGAGATCCACCGGAGCGCCCTCGTGTACTGGCGGGCGCACGTCGCTGGCGGATCGCCGGGCGCGCTGCGCGCGCTGGCGCGCCACGCGGCCGCCTGCGGCGAGCGCGCGGAGGCTGCCGACGCCTACCTCGCCCTCGGCGATCTCGCGTCCGCGCGGCACCGCTCCGTCCAGGCGGATCAGCGCTACGACGCCGCGCTCCACGTGATCGAGGAGGGCGACGCGCGCCGGCGCGCGCGCGCGCTCGCCGGCCGCGGCAGGAGCCGGTACCGCATGTGCCGCATCCAGGAGGCCCGCGCCGATTTCGGCGACGCGCTCGCGCTGGCCGAGTCGCTCGGCGACGTGCACCTCAGGGCGACGCTCTTGCTCGAGGACGCGACCGCGCTCGACTGGGCGTTCGAGTTCGAGGCGTCGGCGCGGCGGGTGGAGGAGGCGCGCCCGCTCGTCGAGGCGGAGCGCTCGCCCGAGCTCGAGCTCCGGCTCCGGGTCGCCCAGGGCCGCACGTCGTGGCGGCGAGGGCGGATCGAGGAGTCGATCGCGGAGCTCACCGTCTGCGCCGAGCGGGCCGCGGAGCTCGGGGACTACGACGCTCGTGTCCTCGCCCAGCTCATGCTGCTGTTCCAGCTGGCGTTCTCGCGCCGCCTCGAGGAGGCCGAGTCTGTCTTCAGGGAGCTGAGCGCGCTCTTGACGGCCGCCGGCGACCTGTTCCACCTCTGCGCGGCGTACATCAACCGCATCGTGCTGTGGGGCTCGCGCTGGTACCTCCAGGGCGCGGTGCAGGATCTGCGTCGCGCCGTCGACCTGGCCCGCGAGATCGGCAATCCGTGGCTGGAGAAGATGGCATCGTACAACGTCGCCGTGCTCCTCTACTGGACCGATCGGCAGCGAGAGGCGCTCGCGCTCACGAGGCGGGCCCGGTGGCTGGAAGAGCAGTCGTCGGAGCGCCCGATGCCGGAGACGGCGATCCTGCTCGCCGCGATCCACCTCGAGCTCGACGAGTTCGAAGAGGCGAACCGCATCGTCTCGTGGATCGAGCAGTCCTGCGCCCTCTGGCCGGGCGACATGGCGGATTACGCCCTGCTTCGGCTGGTCCTGACCGAGATGGGAGTCCGGCCGGCCACCCCTCCGCCCCCGACGTGGGATGAGGCGATCGCGCTCGCCGAGCGTCATCTCCCGATAGAGATCACGATGCGGCTCCTCTACTGGCGTGCTCGGCTGGCGCTTCGTCGAGGACGCATCGACGAGGCCCGGGACGCGCTCGCGGGCGCGCGAGATCGTCGCGAGGAGTGCCCCTTGTGGCTGCCTCGCTTTGATGAGCTCGAGAGCGCGCTGACGCACGCACTGCAGGGTCCGGCTGTTTAACGAACCCTCGGTCCTTGATTTGACAAGGCCTGCTCAGCAGTTGCGATCAGGGCCTGCCTTAGTGCCTTGTGCACAAGGAATGTACCTTATTTCGCGGTTGCGTGCTTGTGTGAAAAATGGAAATGTGTGATGTAGGTTAATGTCGCCATTTCTCCGAGCTTCGCGCTCGGTCCCGCTCTCATTCAATGGAGATTCGAATGTCGACGATCCGGTACGTCATGGCTGGTCTACTGGTTGGAGGTGTGTTCACGGTAGGGTGCGTCGGCGCGGACGAAGCGCCGGCCGACGTTGACGAGCTCGCAGGCGACGCGGCGGAGGCCCCGCTGCGGCGCACGATCGCGCCCATCGGCGCGAACGGTATGTCGCCCAGCGACTTCTGGGATCCCGTCAACCGAGCATCCCTCCGGGAGCTCGGCCTCGACGCGATCCTCGACGAAGGTGGCGCGTTGGTCCCGACGCCGCTGCTCGACACTGCCGGCGGGAGGAGCGTCCTTGACTACACCGTCCGCTGCGCTCTCTCCGAGGGGGCGACCGTGTCCCTCCCTGGCGGCCGCACCTTGTACGGCTCCTTCGGCCTCGCGCCGGAGTGGGCCGAGCGCGGCCTCACCACATCGGAGCAGCGCTGGGTCTCGGCGTGCCTCTTTCAGCACCTGAACGGCGCGAACGAACACGTCGAGATCTTGCTGGAGGGTCACCATTCGTCTCTCGAATGCCCCAGGGAGGAGGAGCCGTTCGCCGGTTTCAACGTCCGGGATGCCACCATGTTCGGCAATGCCTTCCTGGACAGACCGATCGTCGCTTATGCCTGCATCGATCCCGAGCTCGCGGGGGTTCTCTCGGGCCTGTCGCTGAGCTGCCCTCTCGACCTCAACCTGCTCGTGCTGGAGCGCCTCTGCGGCCACACGCCGCTGCTGTGCGGGGTCTCCTTCGTCGGGCTGTGCGACCTGGCCTGCACGGAGGATGCGAACGGAGACCAGACGTGCGGCTCTTTCGCGCTCGCCGCGGTCCTGGGCCCGCTGCTCGGCCCGCTCGTCGCCCCGACGTACTCGCTCGTCGCCCCGACGTACTCGGAGACGATCCGGACCGAACTACACGACAGGGATATCCTTCCGCTCTACGGCAGTTGCGGCCTGCTCTGACAGGCCCGTCTCCCGTCTCCCGTCTCCCGTCCCCCGTCTCTCCTCCTCGTGCTCGTGCTCGTGCGCGTGCGCGTGCGCGTGCGCGTCCCCCCTCACCCCTCACGTCCCCCCGTCCACCCCTCGCCGCGCCGCGCCCTTCCCTACGTCCCAAGCCTCGCCTTCAGCTGCTGAATCGCCTCCGCGATCGCCTTATCCTCACGAAAGCAGCACGGATCCGCTCTCCTCCTGCACCTCGCCCCATGCAGAACCTGCAGCTCGAACAGCGTGCGTTCATCTCCCTCGGCCGCAGCGCGCCCGAAGAGCGCCCTCTTCCCGCTGCACGTCGCCCTGCGGAACGCGAACGTCACGCGTAGCGCCGGCGTCGCGCGCGCCATCACCTCGGGCTGCGCGAGGATCTCGCTCGCGCGCCGTGCCGCCTTCGTGCCTCCCCGCGCGCGCACCACGTCCAGCAGCACGTCCAGCCCTCCGGTACCGAGCCCGTTCGTGAGCAGCTCGAACACCTCGTCAGCCGCCTCGTGGTCTTCCTCGAACCCGATGCCGGCCACGATGGAGAGGACCTCTTCGCGCAGGCCCCTGCTCAGGAGCATCTCGGGGTCGACCTGTGCGAGCGCCACCATCGATCGTGCCCCGAGCACCCAGTTCCTGGTTGCCACGGCGCGGCTCAGCTGTGCGCGCACCCCTCTGGCGCCGCGCTCGTCTTCCTCGGGCGGTGCGTTTGCCGAGTCGGCCGGAGGCGGCTCGGGCGGTGCGGGCGTGGGCGCTGCCGGTGCGGTTGCCGGTGCTGCCGCCGTCGTCGCGGGGCGTCGGACGGCGAGCCATACTGCCGTGCCGCCGATCGCGAGCGCCGCGATCGCCGTGGCGAGGAGCACCCAGCGGGCCGACGACGCCGCTGGCCGGTGCGCGTGTGCGAGCAGCGTCGCCCGCGGTCCTTTCCAGCCGGGCGACGGCTTGCCTCTGGGCGCTGCCTGCGCGCCCTGCGCCGCGTGTGCGGCCTGCGCGCCCTGCGCCGCGTGTGCGGCCTGCGCCGCGTGTGCGGCCTGCGCGCCCTGCGCCGCCTGCGCGCCCTGCCCCCCCTCCGCCCGCTCCACCGCCGCGATCCCCGCCTCGATCGCCGCGATCGCCTCCACCGCCGTCGCGTACCTGAGCGCCGGATCGTGCTGGATCAGCCGCGCCACCACCTGCTCGACCTCCGCGGGCACCCGGAGATCCGGCGCCCGCACGCCCAGCGCCGGCGGCCCCCCGGGCCCTTGCTCCTTGAGCCGCGCCACCACGTTCTTCACGTCGAACGGGTGCTGCCCGGTGAGCATCTCGTAGAGCACGAGCCCGAGCGCGTACAGATCCGCGCGCGCGTCCACCGCGTCCATCCCGCGCAGCGCCTCCGGCGCGAGGTACGCGAGCGTCCCGAAGACCTCGCCCGCGCTGGTGAGCGCCGGGCTCGGTCCCTTGGTCCTGCGGGCGGTGCTCGCCAGGAGATCCACATTGACCTTCGCGAGCCCGAAGTCGATCAGCTTGACCTGATCGTGCGCGTCAATCAGCACGTTGTGCGGCTTCACGTCGCGGTGCACGATGCCCTTCTCGTGCGTCGCCGCGAGCGCCGACGCGATCTGCCGCGCGATCCGCAGCGCCCGCCCGGGCGGGAGCCTCCCCGACGTGATCACGTCCCGCAGCGGCGTGCCCTCGACGTACTCGAGGATGAGGAAGAACGACGCGTCGTCCAGCTGCCCGAAGTCGATGACCGCGACGACGTTCGGGTGCCGGATGTGCGCCCCCGCCACGGCCTCGCGCTCGAACCGCGCCACGAGCTCCGGCATCCTCCGCGCGACCGGCCGGAGCAGCTTGATCGCGACCTGCTTGCGGAGGTGCACCTGCTCGCCGCGGTAGACGGCGCCCATCCCGCCCTCGCCGATGAGCTCGTGGACCCGGTAGCGCCCGGAGAGCAGGCTTCCGATCATCACGTCTCCGCTCGCGCCCCCGGAGAGCGAGCTCCCGCGCGCGCCCAGGGCCTCGATCGACGAGATCTCCTCCACGAGCGCCGAGCTCGAGAGCTCCGCCATGGAAGGCTCGTCCGGCGCTCCGGGCCCCTTTGCCCTGGGATCGTCGGTGGCGGCCGAGCCCGGCAGCTCTTCGGAACGAGGCGTCTCCCGCATGCGCGCAGGATATCAGGTCGGCCGGCGCCCCGGGAAACAGGAGCGGCGCCCCGCACGGCGGCGCGCGCCCCCGGGAGGCGGCGCGCCGTCCCTCACAGAAGGAACGATACGCCCAGCGAGAACGCGGGATAACCGAGCCGCATCGTCAGCGTGACGTTCTCCGTGAAGTGGAACCGTCCGCCGACGAACACCACCGGTGAGGCCCCGAAATTCCCGCGGTGGCCCAGATCACCGAGGTAGAAGGAGAGCCCCGGCTCGCCGAAGACGGACCAGCGCCGGTGGAGCCAGAAGTTCCACTGCATCACGACCTCGCCGAACACGTAGTCGGTGGCGTCCCCGTACGCGTCGACCTCCGTGCAGACCTGCGTGCCCGCGGGGCCGCGCTCGAAGCGCGTACATTCGCCGCGGAAGTCTCCGTTGCCTCCGTAGTGGAGGGCGTCGAGCCCGAAGCCGAGCCCGACCGAGTCGTTGATGCGCGAGATGAACCCCTCCGGGACGATATCGATGGTGGCGCGGAACCCGGCGCCGACGCCCGAGCCGACGCCGGGGCCCACCGGCTCGAACGGCGCGACGAGCAGGTGCGGCTCCAGCTCGACCTTGTAGTCGGGGCGATCGCCCGGGCGGCGGATCGTCATCTGCGCGGCGCCGCTCTCGACCCATCCGATCGTGAGCGCCGCGAACGAGAGGGCCGCGGCCAGCCGGCGCGGCGTGAGAAGCTGCGATGTCGTCGCTCTCTGCATTGGTCTCGGTCTCCTCAGCATCCACCGCACGCGCGCCGGGTGTCCGAGCATGTCTCCGCCTGGCTGCCGTCGGAGCAGGTGACGTTGCACCCGGCCACGGACTCGCAGGACACCTGGCACGGCCCGTCGCACGCGACGGTGCACTCGCTCACGGCCGCGCAGAGCACGTCGCACGAGCCCTGGCACTCGATGACGCAGGTCGCGGTGTTGCGGCAGTTCACGGTGCTGCCCGACCCGACCACGACGCCGCACCGGTCCGTGTCATGGCAGTCGTACCTGCAGTCGCGGCCGCAGAAGGCGCCGCACGACGTGGTGTTGTGGCAGTCGAGCTGGCACTCGTCACCGCAGGAGGACGAGCACTCCCTCACGTCGAAGCACTCGAAGGAACACCCGTTGTCGCAGACGGCGCCGCAGCTGTGCTCCATCTGGAAACAGCGCTGGTCGCAGAAGTCACCATCGCAGCCGAGGTAGCAGTCGTCCCCGTGGGAGCACTCGCACGCATCCCCGTCCACGCAGGCGCCGCTGTTCCAGCAGCTCGCCAGGCCGAGGCCCGAGAGGAGCACGAGCAGTGTCATTGCATAAAAGCGCATGGCCGCGGCAGCATAGCGCACCCGCGCCGGAGGTGTCACGGAATCCGCGAAGATTCCTCGCCTCCGGCGCCTCTCTGTCACGTCACGCGCTCGCGGGGGCACGCGCTCGCGGGGCACGCGCTCGCGGGGGCACGCGCTCGCGGGCCTCACCACCGCGTCCAGCGGGAGATTCTCTTCACGCGGGTGTGGCGGGAGCCGTCGCCGGCGAGGCCGAGTCGATCCGCGAACTGCGCCACGAGATGGGGACCCCAGCCGCCGTCGTCGAGCGGCTCGTCCCCGTCCGCGCCGAGGTTGTAGGCCCAGCACTGCGCGTAGTGCTGCGTGACGTTCTGGTACCTCAGCGCGCAGTTCTCCTCGTAAGGATCGCCGTCGAAGTCCTGTGATGACCACCCCGAGAAGAACTGCGAAAAGAAGATCTCGGCGTCTCCGGAGGTCTGCGACGGGCGCAGGAGCTTCATGGTGGCCGAGTCGATGCCTTCCGCGGTGGCGCGCACCACGTCCTTCACGGTTCCATCCATATCCTCGATCTCGTCGCGGTACTCTCGGCCGACGAAGTAGAGGGATCCCCGGTAGAAGTTCTGGCCGAGCCCCGGCTCGCCCTTGACCCCGAGCCGCGCCTCGTACGGGATATCCCAGAACGCGAGCGTCGTCCCCTCCTCGGAGCCGACGCTGTTGTAGACGAGCGCCCACCCCCCGCCGTCCGTCTCCAGATCGCAGTGGACGGGGAACTCCGGCGCCGGGCCGCTCCCGTCCAGATCGAGCAGGTAGACGCCGCTCGGCGAGCCGGGGGGGACGTCGCCGCACCTCGCGTAGCGGCACGCCTTGTTGACCACGCCGTCGCAGTCCTCGTCGTCGGCGGTGTCGCAGCGGTCGGCCGCGGGCAGCACCTCGCCCGCGCACGGGCCGTGGCCGGCCCCGTCGCCGTCGCAGGTGCTCAAGCCGCTCCGGCAGACTCCGCGGTTGAGCGTCTCCGGCGGCCCGCTGTAACAGGCGTCCTGGCTGCCGGGCTCGCACGTGCGCCCGCCGCCGCCTTCGCCGCCCCCGCCTCCCCCGGCGCTCGCCGTCGCGCCGTCCCCGCCGCCGCCTCCGGCGCCGGCGTCACCGAACCTCCGCACCTTCGTCGAGCAGGCCGGCGCGGCGGCGAGCAGCGCGACGGCCGCGCAGCAGGCTGCCGCGATCGAACCCTTGCCGAGCACCATGCGATTCTCCGTGGGCATGAACACGCGTCCCCGTCCTCTATACACCAGTCGAGGGCGGCGCGTCCGCGGTCGCGCCGCCTTCCAACGCGCGGGCAACGCGCGGGTTGCCTGGTTGCCAGCCCACGGCGAGGCGGGTAGGGTCCGCGCGAAAAGGAGTGGACCATGACCGTCTCTGCGATCTTCAACCCGGCGCGCTGGCGTGAGGTCGACGGGTTCTCGTTCGAGGACCTCACCTACCACCGCGCCGTGGATCAGGGCACCGTGCGTATCGCGTTCAACCGGCCGGAGGTGCGCAACGCTTTTCGCCCCAAGACCGTCGACGAGCTGTACACGGCGCTCGAGCACGCGCGCACGACCTCCGATGTCGGCTGCGTGCTGATCACCGGCAACGGCCCGTCTCCGAAGGACGGCGGGTGGGCGTTCTGCTCCGGCGGCGATCAGCGCATCCGCGGCAAGGATGGCTACAAGTACGAGGGCGAGAGCGCGGGCCAGGCCGATCCGGCGCGGCTCGGCCGGCTCCACATCCTCGAGGTGCAGCGGCTCATCCGGTTCATGCCCAAGGTGGTCATCGCCGTGGTGCCCGGCTGGGCAGCCGGCGGCGGCCACAGCCTCCACGTCGTCTGCGACATGACCCTTGCGAGCCGCGAGCACGCGATGTTCAAGCAGACGGACCCGGACGTCGCGAGCTTCGACAGCGGTTATGGCTCGGCGCTGCTGGCGCGGCAGGTCGGGCAGAAGAAGGCGCGTGAGATCTTCTTCCTCGGGCTCGATTACACCGCAGAGCAGGCCGCGGCGATGGGCATGGTCAACGCCGTCGTGCCCCACGCCGAGCTCGAGGACGAGGCGCTGCGCTGGGGGGCGATCATCAACTCGAAGAGCCCGACGGCGATGCGCATGCTGAAGTACGGGTTCAACCTGCCCGACGAGGGGCTCGTCGGACAGCAGCTGTTCGCCGGCGAGGCGACGCGGCTCGCCTACGGCACGGACGAGGCCAGAGAGGGGCGGGACGCCTTCCTGGAGAAGCGTCGTCCGGACTTCACGCGTTTTCCCTGGCACTACTGAGCCGGATACGCCGGGAGGCAACGACAGGCCGCGTGTCCTGTGGACGCGCGGCGGCCCGCCCGGAGGGGCGGCGGGCGCGAGAACACGCAGAAACAGCCAGGAAACCGGGATGTGACGGGATGTGCGGCGCCGCGGTGCGAGCCGTTACCCTGGCGGTGGATTTGTAAAATTCCGCCGTGGTCAAACATGACGCGATGTGCCTCACCGCGCCGCGTCGCGTGATCTCGAGTTCACGGAGTCATGGGATTGCCTGCGACGTGGATGCAGCTCTGCTCTTGACATCTCCCTTGTTCCCAATGAATGTAGCGGCGCTGAAAAGCGCTGTCTGCAGCGTCATTGCTGTGCGACGGTCAACCTTAGTTTGTATGGAGACTTTACTAAATGCGTAGTGCTTCAAGATCGGCTTGCTGGAAGCGTTCGTGGTTGTCTTTGGGGGGCTCGCTCCTCCTTGCGCTCGTGGGCGGCCTCGGCGCGGTCGGCTGCGGCGATGACGGGACCGGCGGCGGCGGCAGCGGCGGCAGCGGCGCTGGAGCCAGCGGCGCTGGAGCGGGCGACGGTGGTGGCGGCGGCGACGTCGGCGAGGGCGGGGGCGGCGGCACGCCGGTCGAGACGGTCGCGCCGTCGGGCAGCGAGCTGATCCGCGTCAATCAGGTCGGTTATCTGCCGGCCGCGGCGAAGATCGCCACGGTCGTGGCCGCCGCGGACAAGCCGCACGCGTGGGAGCTCATCGGCGCGGACGACGCGGTCCTCCTGAGCGGCGCGACGCAGGTCGTGGGCGACGACGCGAGCTCCGGCGAGCACGTGCACGTCATCGACTTCAGCGCCTTCGCCACGGTCGGCCAGGGCTACAGGCTGCGGGTCGGGCAGGTGACGAGCCACGCGTTCGACGTGGGCCCGGGCATCTACTCGACCATGAAGTACGACGCGCTCTCGTATTTCTACCACAACCGCTCGGGCATCGAGATCCTGGCGGAGTACGTCGGCCAGGAGTACGCGCGCGCCGCGGGGCACGCGGATCCGGCGCTGGAGGCGCCCTGCGCGGCGGACATCGGGTGCGACTACACGGGGCTCGACGTCACGGGCGGGTGGTACGACGCCGGCGACCACGGCAAGTACGTGGTGAACGGCGGTATCTCCGTCTGGACCCTGATGAACCAGTACGAGCGCTTCGCCAAGTTCGGGAGCACCGCGGCGTTCGACGACGGCAAGATGAAGATCCCCGAGAACGGCAACGGGGTCTCCGATCTGCTCGACGAGGCGCGCTGGGAGCTCGAGTTCATGCTCAAGATGCAGGTGCCCGAAGGCCGCGCCAAGGCGGGCATGGTGCACCACAAGGTGCATGACGAGAAGTGGACCGGCCTGCCGCTGGCGCCGGCCGACGACCCGCAGCCGCGCGTGCTGCGCCCGGTCAGCACGCCGGCGACGCTCAACCTGGCCGCGACCGCGGCCCAGGCCGCGCGCATCTGGCGCGACATCGACGCCGCTTTCTCCGCGCGTTGCCTCACGGCCGCGGAGCGGGCGTGGGCCGCGGCCAAGGCGAACCCGGCGGTCTTCCCGAACGAGGGTGAGGTCGTGGGCGGCGGCGCCTACGGCGACAGCGACGCGAGCGACGAGTTCTACTGGGCGGCCGCCGAGCTCTTCATCACCACCGGTGAGAGCGTCTACAAGGAGGAGCTCGCGGCCTCGGACTACACCGAGGCGCTCCTCGGCGAGAGCGGCTCGTTCAGCGCGATGACGTGGGGCCAGACCGACGGGCTGGGCGCCATCTCGCTGGCCGTGGCCGGGACCGAGGCGACGGCAGCGGAGAGCGAGGCGGCCAAGGCCAAGCTGATCGCCATCGCGGACAAGTACCTCGAGGTGATCGGCGCCGAGGGGTACCGGGTGCCCTTCCGGGCGGACGAGAACGGATACCCCTGGGGCTCCAACTCGTTCGTGCTCAACAACATGATCGTGCTGGCGCTCGCCCACGACTTCACCGAGGACGCGAAGTACTTCAACGGCGTGGCGTCGGGCGCGGATTACCTCCTCGGCCGCAACGCGATGGACAAGTCCTACGTCTCCGGCTACGGCGAGAACCCGCTCCGGAATCCGCACCATCGCTTCTGGGCCGCCCAGCTCAGCACGGAGTACCCGGCCGCTCCGCCGGGGTGCGTCTCCGGCGGGCCGAACACCGCCCGGCAGGATCCGATCGCCAGCAACGAGGCCGAGGCAGACCCGCCGCCGGTCGATCCGGAGTGCGCGCCGCAGAAGTGCTATATCGATCACATCGAGGCGTGGTCGCTCAACGAGATCACCATCAACTGGAACAGCCCGTTTGCGTGGGCGGTGGCCTGGCTCGACGAGAAGGGCGGCCAGGCGTCCCAGTGATCCCGGGCGGTTGAGCCAGAGGGCCGCTCGCGGCCCTCCATGAGCCAGAGGGCCGCTCGCGGCCCTCCATGAGCCAGAGGGCCGCTCGCGGCCCTCCATGAGCCGAGTGGCCGCGCGGCCAGCGGAATCTTGCGCGACAACCGCGCGGGGTCTGCTAGGTTGCGCGGCTTTCATGAATCCAGACCAGACGTTCGACGCCTTGCCCGCGCCGCTCGCGGGCGCGCTTGCCCGCCGCGGCTTCACCTCCCTCACGCCCGTTCAACAGGCCGTCCTCGGCCCCGACCTCGCCGGCCGCGACCTGCGCATCTCGTCGCAGACCGGCTCGGGGAAGACCGTGGCCGTCGGCCTCGCGCTCGCGCCCTCCCTGGAGCGCGCCCTCGCCGAGCGCGCGGCCGCGCCGGCGCCTGACGGCGCGCCGCGGGCCACGGCGGCGCCCGCCGCGGTGCTCATCGCCCCGACGCGTGAGCTCGCCGCGCAGATCGCCAGCGAGCTCGGCTGGCTGCTCGCGCCGCTCGGCGCGCGCGTCGCGTGTGTCACCGGCGGCACCAGCTTCGGCGTCGAGGCGCGCGCGCTGCGCCGCGAGCCGCTCGTGATCGCCGGGACGCCCGGCCGCCTGCTCGATCACCTGGAGCGCGGGACGATCGACCCGCGCGGCGTCGCCGCCCTCGTCCTCGACGAGGCGGATCAGATGCTCGATCTCGGCTTCCGCGAGGAGCTCGAGGCGATCGTCGGCCGGATGCCCGCGGATCGCCGGACGCACCTCGTCTCGGCCACCTTCTCGCGCGAGGTCCGCGCGCTCGCCGACCGCTTCCAGCAGGGCGCCGTGAGCATCGAGGGCACCCGTCCCGGCGCCGCCAACGGCGACATCGCGCACGTCGCGCACCTCGTGCTGCCCGCGGAGCGCGAGGCGGCGATCGTGAATCTCCTGCTGCTCGCGCCGGGCGAGCGCACGCTCGTCTTCGTGCGCACCCGCGAGGGCGCCGCCGAGCTCGCGGACAGGCTGACGGCCCTCGGCCTGCCCGCGGGGGCCCTGAGCGGCGACCTCGAGCAGCGGGAGCGGACGCGCACGCTCGACGCGTTCCGCTCCGGTGTGATCACCACCCTCGTCGCCACCGACGTCGCGGCGCGCGGCATCGACGTGCCCGAGGTCGGTCGTGTCATCCACGCCGATCCTCCGGGCGACCCGGAGATCTTCACGCACCGGAGCGGCCGCACCGGGCGGGCGGGCCGCAAGGGGACGAGCGTGCTGCTCGTCGCGCCGTTCGCGCGCGAGCACGCCCTGCGGCTGCTCCGGCGCGCGGGGGTGGACGCGGTGTTCCGGCCCGTCCCGTCGCCGGCCGACGTGCTGCGCGCCGCGGACGACCGGCTCGCCGCCGAGCTCGCCGCGTGCCGGGGCGCCCAGCGTGCCGCGAGCGGCGCCGTCGAGGGCGCCGAGAGCGCCGGCGAAGGCGCCGAGCGCGCCGGCGAGGGCGCGCCCGAGGCGCGGCTCAAGCAGCTCGCCGCGCGCTTGCTCGCGGACATGGACGCCACGGAGCTCGTCGCGGCCTTGCTCGCCCGCGCGAAACACACCGGCCCCTGCGCGCCGCAGCCGGTCACCGTCGTCGCGCCGCCCCGCGCCGATCCGTCGCGCGCTCGCCCCCCGATGCGGCGTGGTGATTCGGAGCACGCCCGCCCCGGGATGCGCCGCGGCGACACGGAGCACGCCCGCCCCGGGACGCGCCGCGGCGACACGGAGCACGCCCGCCCCGGGATGCGCCGCGGCGACACGGAGCACGCCCCGCGCCTCCCCTTCGTGCCCTTCCAGGTGAACTGGGGGGAGCGCCACGGCGCCGACCCCCGGCGCCTGCTCGCGCTCGTGTGCCGCCGCGGCGGCGTGTCGAGCCGGGAGATCGGCGCCATCCGGATCGGCAGCACCGCGTCGGTCGTCGAGGTGGCCTCCCCCGCGGCGCCCGAGTTCGCGCGCGCCGTGAACAAGCCCGACGCGCGCGACGCGCGGATCCGCATCGTCCGCGCGACCTCGATGCGGCTCGATTCTCCGGGCCCCGGCGGCGATTTCGCGGCGCCGCCGCGCGAGGCGTCGCGGCGCGAGGCTGCGCGCCCGCGATTTACAGAAAGAGAATACCCGTAAAGCCAGGGCTTTCCTGATTTCTTGTCCGCCGCGGCGTGTTGTACATACGTCGGGTGAACCGAAGCACGAACCAAAAGCCAGCCAGACGTCGTCTCGCGAGCCCGGCCGCCGTGCTCGCGGGATCGCTCGCTCTCGCCGTCACGGGATGCGGCGGCACCGTGCCCCCGCCGAACCAGCAGCTCACCTCCTCCGAGGCCGCGTTCCGCGCGGCGGACGAGGTGGGCGCCCGGTCCGACCCCCAGGCCACCCTCCACCTGAAGCTCGCCCGCGAGCAGATCGATCAGGCGAAGGCGCTGATGCAGAACGAGGAGAACGAGGCCGCCCATCGCTTGCTCCTGCGCGCCCAGGCCGACGCCGAGCTCGCGCTGGCGATCGCCAAGCAGCGCGCCACGCAGGCCGAGGCGCAGGAGGCGCTGAAGCAGGTCGAGAAGCTGAAGCAGGCGGGGGCCCCGTGAAGCGAGAGGTGAGGGTGATGCCTTCCAGATTGATGATGCTGTCGTTCCCAGGCCGGTCGTTCGGGCTCGCCGCCGCGCTCCTGGCCGCGTCCGGGTGCAGCGCGGCGCTCCCCCCGAAGGAGCTCGTCGACGCGCGGTCGAGCTACTCGCGCGCGAGCCAGGGCCCCGCGTCGACCCTCGCGCCCGCCCAGCTCGACAACGCGCGGCAGGCGCTCTCCCGCGCCGAGGGGGCGTTCATCGAGGACCCCGAGGCCCAGCAGACGCGGGATCTCGCCTACGTCGCCGAGCGCAAGGCGCGCGAGGCCGAGGCGGCCGCGGCCATCGAGCAGGCGCAGCGCGACAAGGCGGCGGCCGAGGACAACTTCAAGGAGCTCTCGCAGCAGCAGCTCGCGAGCGCGAAGGACGCGCTGCAGACCGGGCAGCAGCAGATCGAGCGGGAGCGCCAGGCGCGCGCCCAGGCCGAGAGCGCGCGGCTCACGGCCGAGAGCGCGCGCACCGAGGCCGAGAAGGCCCGCAAGGAGGCCGAGGACGCGCGGCGCGAGGCCGAGCGCGTCGCGAACGCGGCGCTCGCGAGCCTGAAGGAGATCGCGGCGGTCAAGGAGGAGAAGCGCGGCGTGGTCATCACGCTCTCCGGCGCGGTGCTCTTCGCCTCGGGCAAGTCCGAGCTCCTGCCGATCGCGAAGGAGAAGCTCAACCAGATCGCGACCACGCTGAAGGACCAGGGGTCGCCGCCCCTGCGGATCGAGGGGCACACCGACTCGACCGGCTCCGCCGACGCGAACCGCAAGCTCTCGCTCGCGCGGGCGGACTCGGTGAAGATGCACCTCATCAGCGTGGGGCTGCCCGCGGACAAGATCGCGACCGTCGGCCACGGCCCGGACCGCCCCGTGGCGGACAACAAGAGCCCGGAAGGCCGCGCGAACAACCGGCGCGTCGAGATCATCGTCAACCCCACCTCGCCGCAGTGACACGCGGGCCGCGGGCTGCGCGCTTCCCGGCGCCGGCCCGCGGCGTCGCGTCTTCCGCCGGCGGTCGCCGGCACGTCACCGTCACATGAGCTCAGGTCGCGCAGGTGTGCTCCGGGTGAGCAGGACCGCCCCATCCGCGCCCTCGGCCTCCTCTCCGTCGAGCGCTGCCGGATGTCCGTGGCCGGACGCCTGGCGGTCCGTGGCCGGACGTCCCGTGGTCTCCGGAGCGGGCCATTTCGCCCCAGTCAGGCGGCGGGGGACTGAGGCATTTCGAGACATCTTTGGGCGTCTGTTGTCCGTGGCCAGAACGTCTGGCGGTTGTCGCCAGACGTCTCGACGTCACCGCGTCCGGCGCGCGCCATCCCGGGCAGGAGCGCGCCGCGCGAACGGTCGCAGGGAAGGCGCGGCCGACGCGTGGAGCCCCGCTCCGATGCCCGGGCGAGGCCTGGATCGCACCGACGCCGCGCCCGACGCATGGGCGGCGATCTGCGCCTCGATGCCGTCGTACATGGCGGTGAGCTCGCGGTAGCAGCGGTCGACGAGCTGCAGCGCCTCTTCCCGCACCTCCGGAGCCAGGGCCAGGGATTCGATCTGAGCGTCGGTGTCCTTCTCGAACACGTCGTGCGCCATCTCGACGTCGAGGTGCGACTGGGAGAAGTAGCGCAGGCGGCGCGTCTCGCCGATGCGCGCGATGTACCGCGCGATACGCTCGAAGAACACGTGTCCAGTCGACTCGATCGCGAGGAGCAGCGTGAGCACACACGCGTCGTGGCGGGCGCCGAGCGCCTCGGACATCAGGGCGAACCCTGCGCGGCGAGCGGCGTCGTGGGCCGGGGCGAACATCTGCGTCCCCGTGGGCGGCTCAATGCCGAGCGTCGCCAGATCGGCGAGGAACCATCGGTCGTGTCCGGCATCCTCCAGACGGTGGCGGTGCACCATGCGCTTGAAGTCCGGATGTGTCACGCGCTCGTCGCAGGTGCGCAAGATGTCCTGGAACGCGAGCGCGAAGAACGTAAAGCAAAACGGGAACGGCGCGAGCTGATCGAGGGGCGGGTCCTTGTCGAGGCGGGCAAAGAATGGATGGTCGTGAAAGCGCGTCTGATGTCGCGCGATGTGTTGCTGGACGATTTTCATGGCCTGGTCATCTCCAAGAGGTAATGGGGTGGCCGGCGATCATCAGGAAATTCAGCAAAATACGTGCCGCCAGGGTGTGCGTCCGGTTCATCGACGGACGGTCGAGGGTGAAATCTGTTGCCAGTTGATGGCCGACCGATAGGTCGCGCGGGAGTACAACATGAGCACGACGAAGAAGACGAAGGACGTGGTGCGGGGGCTCGATCGGCGTACGTTTCTGGACGTCCTCGGGCGGGGTGGTCTCGCCCTTGCGCTCGGAGCCGGCTGCGCGCCGGGCGAGGGGGCGCGCGAGCCTGGCGAGGGCGATGAGACGCTGCTGGGCGAGTCGAGCGCCCTCTCTCTCTCGCTCACGACCAAGCTCACGGCGGATTACGGCGTCCAGTACCCGCTCGTCAGCGCCGGCATGGCGTTCGTCAGCCTGCCTCCGCTCGTCGCGGCGGTATCGAACGCCGGCGGCATCGGCCTCCTGGGCGCGGCGGTCGAGCCGGCCTCGGTGGTGCAGGCGAGGATCCAGGCGATCAAGGCGCTCACCTCGAACCTCTTCGGCGTGGACTTCATCGTCGAGAACGCGACCTCCGGGCCGTTCACCACGCAGGAGCATATCGACGTCTGTGTCGCCGAGGGCGTGCGGCTCGTGGTGTTCCACTGGAATCCCCCGGACGCCGCGTGGGTCGACGCGCTCCACGCGGCGGGCGCGAAGGTCTGGGTCCAGGTGGGCTCGGTGGCGGCCGCGAGCCAGGCGGTGGCCCTCGGCGTGGACGGGATCATCGCGCAGGGGGTTCAAGCCGGCGGCCACGCCAGGGCCACGGTCGACACCAGGGCGCTCGTCAAGGACATCAAGAAGCGCGTCAGGCCGGCGCTGCTCCTCGCGGCGGGCGGCATCGCCGACGGGGCCAGCGTCGTCCGGGCGCTGGGGTACGGCGCCGATGGGGTCGTCGCCGGCACGCGGTTCGTCGCCTCCACGGAGGCGTATGCCCATCCCGACTACAAGGCGCGCCTCGTCGCGGCGGGGAGGGACGCCACGGCGCTGCAGACGTTCTTCGGCCCGGAGTGGCCGAACGCGCGCCAGCGTGTCCTTCGCAACCGCGTCGTCAGGCAGTGGGCCGGGAGGGAGTCGAGGATCCCGAGCCCGCCGCCTCCGCCGGCCACCATCGGCACGACCGTGATGTTCCCCGGGGTCCTCGACGTGCCTTACACGATGCCCAAGTTCAGCGCGACCATCCCCACGCCGGACACGGTGGCCGACCTGGAGGAGATGGATATGCCCGCTGGCTCGGAGAGTGTCCTCGCGGTCCGGAACATCAAGCCTGCGGCCGAGATCGTGGCCGAGATGATGGGCGACGCGCAGGCAGTCATCGGTCTCCTCACGATCCTGGGCACGACCTCCGCCGACCTCGACGAGGGCGAGGACGACGACAGCGACGACGATTCCTGACGCTCCGCGGAGCGGGGCGCGCCGGGCCTGCGCCGCGCGCCGGGGCGCGGCCTTTCGGGCTGTGCCGGGCGCGCGGGTTCTGGTAAGCACTGCGCGTGATCGGACGCTTTTTTCGTGGGATCTGGCAGGAGTACGTCATCGATCTACGCGACCGGATCGACGCCGAGGCCATGCTGTACCGGACCACCACGCCCGCGGGGGAGGTCACGCGCCGGATGGTGAGCGTGTTCCTCACGGTGATCGGCGTGCTCACTTTCGTCCGCTTCGCCGGCAACGAGAACGACACGCGCTGGATGGTCCAGGGCCTGCGCGCCGTGGGCCTCGACGACGCCGCGGCGTGGCTCCACGGCGCGCTGAACACCTCGCCGGACCGCCGCTTCCACCAGCGGATCGTCTGGGCGGCCGGCCGCCTCCTCGGGTATCTCGTCCCGACGCTGCTCGTCGCGCGCCTCGTGCTGCGGGAGCCGCTCCGGAGCTTCGGCCTCCGCGTCCGCGGCACGGCCCGGCACCTGCCCGTCTACGCCTTCTTCTTCGCCGTCCTCGCGCCCGTCCTCTACGCCGCGTCCCTCGCGCCGGCGTTCCAGGCGAAGTACCCGTATTACAAGCTCGCGCCCGGCGAGCCCCTCTGGCCGTGGTTCTGGTCGTGGGAGGCCCTCTACGCCGCGCAGTTCGTCGCGCTCGAGTTCTTCTACCGCGGCTTCTTCCTCCACGGGCTCCGCCGCGTGCTCGGTTATGCCTCGATCTTCGCCATGATGGTGCCTTACGCGATGATCCATTTCGGCAAGCCCCTGCCGGAGGCCCTCGGCTCGGTGATCGCCGGGTTCGTCCTCGGCACGGTGAGCCTGAAGAGCGACTCCATCTGGGGCGGGTGCGCGATCCACGTCGCCGTCGCGATGTCGATGGATCTGCTCTCCCTGTGGCACCAGGGGCGGCTATAGCGATGCTCCGCGGCCTCCGCGATGAACACCTCCAGCGCGGGGCTCGCGCGAGGAGCGAGTGAGCGGCCAAGGCGCTGGGGACGCCAGGAAGAGAATTGTCCTGGGTGCCCGCCCGGAGCGGGGCCGGCCGAGACGCGGCCGGGCAGGGTGAGCTCCTCGAACGACCCGCCTGCGGGAGCGAGCAGCGAGAGCACGCCCTGGCGCTTGCGGGAGAGCGCGTCGACGGCGGCCCGCCTGCGGCACCTCTGCGCGATGTGCAAACGTCCCCGATAGTCCTATAGATCTGAGGAGCGCCACGTTGAATCAGCTAGATCGTCTCCAAAGGCTCTCACATGACCAGCGATTCGCGTTATGTCGTGCTCGAGATTCTCCATGAAGGTACAGATACCCTCGTCTTCCGGGCACGTCGCAAAGAAGACGACCGGACGGTCGTGCTCAAGGTTATACGGCGCGACCACACCGATCCCCGCGCTCTCGGGCGGCTGTACCACGAGTACGAGATCGCCGGCGCGATCGACGCTTCGGCCGTCGTCAAGCCCTACGCGATCGACGCGTTCCACGGCCAGCCGGCGCTGATCCTGGAGGACTTCGGGGGCCGCTCCCTCGATCATCCCCTCGGCGAGCCGATGCCGCTCGATCGCTTCTTCCCCCTCGCCCTCCGCATTGCTGCAGCGCTCGCTGAGCTGCATCGACATCACATCCTCCACAAGGACATCAAGCCTGAAAACTTGCTCTACAACGCTGACACCGACGAGGTCAAGATCACCGACCTCGGGATCGCCTCCCGGGCACCTCGCGAGTCCCAAGACCTCACCCACGCTGGTCTCATCGAGGGGACGCTGGCCTATATGGCGCCGGAGCAGACGGGCCGGATGAACCGTTGGATCGACGAGCGGACCGACCTGTACTCCCTCGGGGTCACGTTCTACCAGATGCTGACGGGCCGCCTGCCCTTCGACGCGCGCGATCCCCTGGAGTGGGTGCACTGCCATATCGCTCAAACGCCGGTCCCGCCCCACGCGATAGTACGCTCCGTTCCGCCGCTCTTGTCCGCGGTCGTGCTCAAGCTGCTGGCCAAGGCCCCCGAGGAGCGTTATCAGAGCGCGCTCGGCCTGCGGTACGACCTGGACGCGTGCTTCGCCCGGTGGCGGGCGAGCGGCAACATCGAAGCCTTTGCGCTCGGGCAGCGTGACCTCTCCGATCGCTTCCAGGTCCCACAGCGGCTCTATGGACGCGAGCGCGAAGTCGAGGCGCTGCGCGCCGCTTTCGAGCGGGTGGTAGCGCAGGGCCGGCCGGAGCTCGTGCTCGTGTCGGGTTACTCGGGCATCGGCAAGTCGTCGCTCGTGGCCGAGCTGCACAGCACGGTGGTGCGGGAGCGGGGCTTTTTCCTCTCCGGCAAATGCGATCAATACAATAGAGGCGTACCTTACCTCCCTTTTCTCCAGGCGTTCCGGGGCCTCTTGCAGGAGATCCTGGCTGCGAGCGAGGACCGAGTCGAGCGCTTCCGGCAGCGTCTGCGGGAGGCCCTTGGGTCGAACGGCCGGCTGTTCGCCGACGTGCTGCCCGAGATCGAGCAGCTCGTGGGCCCGCAAGAGCCCATGCCCGAGCTCCCGGCCACCGAGGCCCAGACCCGGCTACACGCGGCGGTCCAGCGCTTCGTCGCGGCGACTGCGGAGAAAGAGCACCCGGTGGTGCTCTTCCTCGACGATCTGCAATGGGCCGACACGGCCAGCTTGAAGCTCGTGGAGCAGCTCGTGACGTATACCGAGGCTTCGTACCTGCTCCTGCTCGGCGCCTATCGCGACAACGAGGTCGGCCCCGCGCACCCGCTGCAGCGCACGCTGGCCGACGCGAGGAAGCAGGGCGCGGTCGTCGCCAACATCGCCCTCGCGCCGATCTCGGCGGCTGACGTTGGAGCGCTCGTGGCCGAGGCGGTCCGCGCGAGCGCGGATCAGGTCGAGCCCCTCGCGCACCTGGTCTACGAGAAGACCGGTGGCAACCCTTTCTTCGTGCTCCAGTTCTTGAGCGCGCTGCATCAAGAGCGGCTCATCGTCCTCGATGCGGAGGCCGGCGCGTGGCGGTGGGACATCGCCGCGATCCGCGACAAGGGCTTCACCGATAACGTCGTCGAGCTGATGACGGGGAAGCTGAAGCGGCTCTCGGTCCCGGCGCTGGACGCCGTCAAGCTCGCCGCGTGTCTGGGCAGCCGCCTGGACCTCGACACCCTCGCGGTGGTGGCAAAACGTCCGGCGGCAGAGCTCCGCGAGGCGCTCGAAGAGGCCGTTCAGGAGGGGCTGATCGTTAGCCAGGGCGGGACCTATCGGTTCCTCCACGACCGGGTGCAGCAAGCCGCCTACGCGTTGATTCCGGCGGAACGGCTCGCCGAGGTGCACCTTGGGATTGGCTGGCTGCTCCTGAAGCGGCAGCGCGCCGAAGAGCGTGAGGAGATGATCTTCGACGTCATAGGTCACCTCAACCGCGGCGCGGCGCTCGTCCGCTCCCAGGCGGAGAGGAACGAGATCGCCGCGTTGAACCTCCGCGCCGGCAGGAAGGCCAAGGCTGCGGCGGCGTTCCACGGCGCGGCGGCTCTCTTCGCCGCGGGCGCGGCGTTGCTCGCGCCGGACCGCTGGGAGTCGCAGTACGAGCTGACCTACAACCTGACCTTCGAGCGAGCGTACGCTGCGTACGTCACCGGCAGCTTCGAAGACGCTGAGCCGCTCTTCGAAGAGCTCTTGTCTCGAGCGCGGACCGAGCTCGAGAGGGCCGCGGTTGTCGAGCTCGCGGTCGGCTTCCATGTGACCTGCAGGCAAAGCGCCCGCGCGCTGGAGCTCGGGCTTCGGTGCCTCCGCGCGTTCGGGATCGAATTGCCGATCCACCCCACCGACGCCCAGGTCGAAGAAGAGACCGAGCGCGTGTGGCAAATGCTGGGGGACCGGGCCATCGAGGAGCTGATCCATCTGCCCCCCATGACGCACCCGGAGATCAAGGTCGCGATGGGCGTCTTGCGAGGCGTGGCCCTCGCCGCCTATTTTGTAGACCCGAATCTGATGTATCTCGTCGCCGTGCGCAGGATCGAGCTCAGCCTGCGTCACGGCAACGCCGAGAGCTCGGCCCACGCGTACAGCGGCTTCGCCGTGGAGGTCGCCCGTAGGTACTGGAAATACAAGGAGGCTTACCGCCTCGGCGAGCTCGCCTGCCGCCTGGCGGACGGGAGCAGCCTCCTCGTCACGAAATCCTTCGTGTTCACCATATTCGGAAACCACCTTGCCTTCTGGCGGCGGCACTACCGAGAGGCTCCTTTCTATTCGCTCATCGGGTACAATGCCGCGATCGAGTCAGGCGACCTGCATCTGGCATGCAGTAATTGCCAGTTCGCTCCGTTGTTTCCGCTCGCCTGCGGTGAGCCTCTGGAGGAGGTCCTTCGTGAGGTCGAAGATCGGCTTCGCTTCGTGCGCAGGGCGCGTCACGGGTTCTCTCATGACATCCTCCTCGGCGCCTATTGCCTGATCCAGACGCTGCGAGGGAGACCAGTCCACTTCTCGATGCTGGATGGATCGGTGCTGGATCAGCAGGCCTTCGAGGAGCGGCTGGATCCGAATGACCTGGAGGGGGCTCACTGCTTCTACTATATATTCAAAGCACAGGCGCTGCTCGTGCTCGGCTCCCCCAGGGAGGCGGTCGCGGCGACGACCATCGCGAGCAGCGAGCAAGCCTGGAGGTTCGGAATGGGCCCATTGCTCGTCGAGTTCGTCTTCTATCGCGCGCTCGCGCTCGCCGCCGTCTGCGATGCGTCGCCGTCGCCGTCGCGGGAGCTCCCCGACGGTCTTCTGGCGGGCGAGAGGCAGCTCGGCGTGTGGGCGGACAACTGTCCCGAGAACTTCCTCCACAAACACGCCCTGGTGCGCGCCGAGATCGCCCGGCTCCTGGGGCGCGAATCCGAGGCGAGCCGTCTCTACGAGCAGGCCATCTCATCGGCGCGGGAGCACGGCTTCGTCCAGCACGAGGCCCTCGCCTGCGAGCTCGCTGCGGGGTTTCACCGCGCGCGCGGCCTCGCCATCTCCGCCGACGCCTTCCTGCAGAAGGCCCGCGCCGGCTACTTCCGCTGGGGCGCCCATGCCAAGGTGGAGCAGCTCGACCAGCGCTACCCCCACCTCGTGGAGCGCAAGCCGATCGCCCCCACCGTCACCTTCGCGCTGCGGGCCGAGCAGTTCGACGTGTTGTCGGTGGTCAAGGCCTCGCAGAGCATCTCCGGGGAGCTGAAGCTGCCGCGCCTGCTCGAGACGTTGCTGCGCATCGTGGTCGAGCACGCGGGCGCCGATCGTGGGTATGTGGTCCTCGTCCGGGGCGAACGTCTGTCGACCGCGGCCGCGATCGAGGCGAGGGGAGGGACGGTGCGCTTGCTCGACCTCTGCGAAGAGTCGACGGCGACGCTCCCGCAGTCGATCCTCAACTATGTCCGCCGGAGCCGCGAGCGCTTGCTGCTCGACGACGCCGCCGCCCCGCACCCGTTCCTGGAGGACGAGCACTTCACGCGCAGGCGGCCGAGATCTTTGTTATGCCTCCCCATCGCGCGCCAGACCCGACTGCTCGGCATCCTCTACCTGGAGAACAACCTGGTCACCGGGGTGTTCACCCCCGCGCGGCTCAACGTGCTCGAGCTGCTCGCCTCGCAGACGGCAATCTCGCTGGAGAATGCCATGCTCTATTCCGATCTCGAGGAGGAGAACACCGAACGGCGGCGGGCGGAGCAGGCGCTCAAGGACAGTCAAGAGATCCTCCAGGCCATCGTCGACAACTCGGCGGCGGCCATCTACCTCAAGGACCGCGAAGGTCGCTTCCTGCTCGCCAATCGGCACGTGTGCGACCTGTTGCGCCTCCCGAGCGAGCGGCTCCTCGGAAGGACCGACGCGGAGATCTTCCCCGGTCAGATCGCGGAGACCCTTCGTGACCACGACCGGAAGGTGCTCGAGGCGGGGACGCCGATGGAATGGGAGGAGGTGCTGCCGCTCGCCGATGGGACGCGCACCTTCCTGTCGGTCAAGTTTCCTCTCGGCGAGGGCGCCGCGCCGCGCGCGCTCTGCGGCATATCCACCGACATCACCGAGCGCAAGCAGGTCGAGCGGGCCCAGCGCTTCCTGGCCGATGCGAGCCGCAAGCTGATGGCGCTGGGCTACGACGCCACGCTCGAGAGCGTCGCCGATCTCGCGGTGCCCGAGCTCTCCGACCGGTGCGTCGTCAGCGTCCTCCCCGACGGCGACGCGGTCTTCGGCACCGCCGCCTCAGGAGCGCCCCGCGAAGAGCTCGAGGCGCTGCGTGAGGCGCTGGCCTCCCCCGCGGTGGCGACGCCGACCGGGCCCGAGATCGGGGACGCCCGCGCCATGCCCCTCCTGCAGCAGCTCAGCGTCCACGCCTACCTCCGCGTTCCACTCCGCGCGCGCGATCGGTGCCTCGGGGTCATGTTCCTGCTGGCGACCGCGCAGCAGCGTCGTTATGGGCCCGCCGACCTGGCGCTGGCCGAGGAGCTGGGCCGCCGTGCAGCGCTCGCGCTCGACAACGCCCGGCTGTACGCGATCGCCCAGGAGGCGATCGGGCGGCGGGACGAATTCCTCATGATCGCCTCCCATGAGCTCAAGACCCCGCTCACGTCGCTGCAAATGCAGATTCAGATGGTCGAGCGGCACTTGCGCCGCGACCGGTCCGCGAACCTCACCCCGGCACGGATCGAGACCATGTTCCAGGTCGTCAATCGGCAGATCGCGCGGCTCGGGCATCTGGTGGACGAGCTGCTGGATGTCTCGCGGTTGCACGCCGGACGGCTGACACTCGCATGCGAGCCAGTCGATCTCTCCTCCCTGGCCCGCGAGATCGTCGAGCGGATGGCCCCGCAGCTCGCGGCGGCTGGCTGCCGGACAGAGCTCGAGATGGACGAGCCAGTGGTGGGACACTGGGATAGGTCCCGCCTGGAGCAGGTCCTGTTCAACCTCCTGTCGAACGCGATGAAGTACGGCATGCATCGGCCCATTCACGTGGGCGTGCGCAGGCAGGCGAACTCGGCGCTCGTGATCGTCCGAGATCACGGGATCGGGATAGCAGAGGGGGATCAGGCCAGGATCTTCGATCGCTTCGAGCGCGCGGTGTCGGCGCGGAATTTCGGCGGTCTCGGCCTCGGCCTCTATCTGGTACGCTGGATCGTCTCCTCGCACGGCGGCACCGTCCGGGTGGAGAGCAAGCCGAACGGCGGAGCGACGTTCGTCGTGGAGCTCCCGTTGCGCCCCCCGGCGGTGGACAACCAACACGAAACCCCCCGCCCCGGGGCTGACGACGGCAGCTGAGCTGCTGGCGCGTCGGTGAGCGGGCCGTACGAGTCGCCCAGCGTCGCGACGGCATCGTGGTCTTTCCACGCGCCGAGCCCTCGGTGTGCGAAGCGGGCACAGAGGACGCAGAGCCTTCTCTCGTCTGTGTCCTCGGCGTCCCCTGTGGCTCCGACGGCGGTCCTCCCGGGCCGGTCAGGCCAGCGTCCTGCCGCCGTTCACGGACAGCTTCTGGCCCGTGATGAACCCGGCGGCGTCGGACGCGAGGAACACGACGGCGTCGCCGATCTCGTCCGGCGTGCCCATGCGCCGGAGCGCGTTCCCCGACGCGTAGGACTGCTTGTGGGCGTCGGTGAGGCCCTCGCTGGCGTGGCGCTCGACAGGGATCCAGCCGGGCGCGACCAGGTTGACCGTGATCCCCCACGGGCCGAGCTCCTGCGCCCAGGAGCGCGTGAGGCCGAGCTGCGCGCCCTTCGCCGAGACGTAGTTCGAGAACTCGGGGACGCCCTGCTCGAACACCTCGGAGCCGATGTTGATGATCCGCCCCGCGCGGCGCTCCTTCATCTCGGGCACCACCGCCTGCGAGAGGAGGACCGGGCTCTTCACGAAGAACTCGAGCTGGTCGAGGCAGTGACGCCAGGTCAGCTCCTCGAGCTTCACGTAGGGCTGCGGGCCCGTCGCGTTGAGCACGAGCACCTCGACGGGGCCGAAGCGCGCCCGCACCTCGTCCACGAGGCGGGCGACGTCCCGCTCGTCGCGCACGTCGGCCTGGAACGCCTCGGCCTCGCCGCCGCTCCGGCGGATGTCCTCGACCACACGCGCCGCCCCCTCGCGCCCGCCGAAGTAATTGACCGCCACCCGCGCGCCGGACCCCGCGAGCTTGCGCGCGATGGCCGCGCCGAGGCCGCGGGAAGCGCCGGTGACAAGGGCAACTCGTTTCGATAGATCGTGCGCCATTCAGGGCCTCTCCGGGAGATGGGTGACCGCGGTTCGTTCGCCTCGGCGCGGAGAGCGGCCGCTCAGGCGCGCCTCCGAGAGCCTCGCTCCCGCGCAGCGCTGCGGGCCGCGCGCAGAGGATCGAGATCGGTCACGGCAGGTGTAGACACTGTGATCCAGCAAGACAAGATTTTTCCGTCTCCCGTTCTTCAGTGGCGTCGCGTGTGGGCCTTCTCGTCCCTCCGAATCGACGCGATCTCGACGCAGCGCGCTACTCCACCCGCGCTGGTAGGCGTATCCTGGGTCACATGAACATGCGCGCCGTTCATCGGACCCTGCGACCTCTCGTGATGCTCGCCGTGAGCCCTGCTTTCTGTGCCGCCGTGGGGATCACGGTGGTCCACGCGTGGCTCGACGGACGGCGCAGGCCGCCGCAGCGGCGGCAGCCCGACCGCGCCGCATCGCGGCATCAGCGCCTCCGCGCGCGACGGCAGGCGCAGCTCTGATCGACACGGTGCGTCCGGCGCGCGGGGGCGGCCCGGGTCAGCGCGCCGGTCAGCGCACGAGCAGGAGCCAGAGGAGCGCGGCGGCGGTCGAGGCGAGCGTCACCGGGACCCCCACCTTCGCGTACGAGCGAAAGCCGATCTCCCGCTCGGCGCCGACCGTCTCCACGACGATGATGTTCGCCACCGAGCCGAGCAGCGTGAAGTTGCCCGCGAGCGTGGAGACCAGGGCCGTCGCGATCCAGGCGAGGTGTGGATCGGGCTGGCTCCGGATGTACGACTCCGCGAGCAGGATGAACGGGACGTTGGAGACGATCTGGCAGCCGACGAGCATCGCGATGCTGAGCCCGAGGACGCCCGTCGCCGGCCCGGCCGGCAGGTAGGGGCTGACGGCGCGCAGCGCCTGCTCGGGCATGCCGGTCTTCTGGAGGCCGGCCACGACGATGAAGAGGGCGCCGAAGAACACGAGCACGGTCCACGACACCCGCTCGAACAGGCCGTTCGCGTCGCGCCGGTGCAGGAGGATCGCCGCGGTGGCGCCGCCGATCGCCGTCCAGGCCAGGTTCGCGCCGAGCACGAAGAGCAGCGACACGACCGCGATGCAGGCGAGCGGCACCGCGGCGTTCGGCCGCGCGCTCCCGGGCGGGGCCGCGGCGCCTTGCGCCGGGTCGCGCGCCGGCGCGGCGTCGCGTTCGGGCTCGGGGGCGAGATCGAGCGACGGCGTCCGCGCCGCGATGCGGCGCCGGAGCAGGAGGTGCAGCATCACCGCGGTCACGGCGAGCCCGATCAGGGCGGCCGGGCCTGCCTCCAGCAGGTAAGTGCGGTAGGAGATGCCCGAGAGGTGGCCGACGAGCATGTTCTGCGGGTTGCCCGCGAGCGTGAGCGCGCTGCCGGCGTTGGCGCCCATGGCGAGCGCGAGCAGGTACGGGACGCGATCGAGCCCCGCGCGCCGGGCGGTCCGGTCGACGAGCGGCGCCAGCATCACGCAGACCGAGTCGTTCAGCAGCACCGCCGAGGCCAGCCCGGAGCCCAGCGTGACGAGGTAGAGCAGGCGGACCGGCGACAGGCGCCGCCGCGCGACCCACGCGGCGGCGTGCTCGAACACCCCGGCCATGTCGAGCGACGCCGAGAGCAGCATCATGCCGAGCAGCAGGCCGATGGTGTTCGGCTCGATCGCGGCGAACGCCGCCTCCGGGGTCAGGCCGGCGCCGGGGTCGACCACGCTCAGGAGGACCATGCCGCACGCGCCCGCGAGCGCGCCGGCCGGGCGCCCGATGGGGAGGATCGACAGGCGGCGCGCCGCGATGAGGATGTACGTCGCGGCGAAGACCAGGAGGACGGACCACACGGCGGCGCATCTGAGTGGCCGCAGGTGTGCCTGTCAACGGGCCGAGGGGGTCCCGCGCCGTCTCGCCGCCGGCGCGGTTTCCGGGTAAACAACGGCGGCCGTGGACCGGCGCCGGCGCGGCGTTCATCCTGGGTTCCGCGGGAACACAAGGCATGGGCAGGCAGCTCTCGACCTCCACCGCGATCCTCCTCGGCAGCGCGATGATCGCCGCCGCGGTCTACCTCGGCCTCCGCCACGGCCCGTCGGCGCGAGATCCGGAGGCGCACGATCCGGCGGCGCGCCGCGACGAGCGCGCGCCCGGAGCCGACGCGCCGGCGCCGGGCGCGACGCCGGCGCCGAGCGCGACGCCGGCGCGCAGCGCGACGCCGCGGGACGAGGTCGCCCGGCGCGCGGCCGAGGCGCTCGAGGCGCACCGCGCGGCGCTGATGCAGCGCTGCTACACGCCGGCGATCGCGGCGCAGCCGGAGCGGCCGGTCGTGAAGTACGTCTTCAACATCACCTTCGACGCGCAGGGCCGGCAGGTCGCGCGCGGTGTGATCGAGGATCGCGAGACCGCACGTCCCGAGGTCACGGCCTGCCTGGGCACCGCGCTCCCGCCGCTCTCGATCCCGCCGCCGGGCGCGCGCGTGCGCGTCGACGTCCCGTTCTCGCTGCCGTGACGAGAGGCAAAGGACCTGAAACGAGCAGAACTCGAATCGAAGGCCGGAAGGACGTTATGCCATCGGCTTCTTGCCGGATGAATACCGCTCATTCCGGGCCGCCGCGCTGCCGGGCGTCGCGTCGGCCTTGACGCACCCGCCTGAACGCCCGATGTCGGAGCGGTGACGCCCGACCAAGCGATGAAGGAAGCGACCTCAGGCAACCTTCGCCCGGTCTACCTCGTGCTGGGGGAGGAACGCTGGTTCGTCGACCGCGTGGTGGCCGCGATCCGGGAGGCGGCGGCGAAGGGGGGCATCGCCGGCTTCAACGAGGACAAGTTCACCGCGGGCGACGCGCCGGTCGAGTCCGTGCTCGGCGCCGCCCGCATGCTCCCGATGATGGCCCCGCGCCGCTTCGTGCTCGTCCGCAGCGTCGACCGCTGGGAGAAGAAGGACGAGGGCGACGACGGCGACGGCGGGGACGACGAGCGCGGCGGCGCCGGCGGCAAGCGGGGCGCGTCGAAGCAGGCGAGCCCGCTCGACGCGCTCGCGGAGTACACCAAGGCGCCCTCGCCGAGCGCGGTGCTCGTGCTCGTCGCGACGAAGCTCCACGGCCAGCGCCGGATCGTCACCGCCGCCAAGAAGGGCGACTTCCTCGTGGCGTGCGAGCCCCTGAACCGCCGCGCCCTGCCCGGCTTCATCACCACCGTCGCCCGCGAGAAGGGCAACCCGATCTCGGCCGACGTGGCCGACCAGCTCGCCGAGCTCGCCGGGCCCGAGCTCGGCTACGTGGTCGACGCGATCGAGCGGCTCTCGCTGTACGTCGGGCCGAAGCAGCCGATCACCGAGGACGCGATCGCGCAGGTCGTCATCCGCGTCCGGCAGAGCACCGTCTGGGAGCTCATCGACGCGCTCGGCCGGAGGCGCCTCGACCGCGCGCTCGCGGCGCTCGCCGACGCCTACGACCCGCGCGACGGCGGGCTGCGCCTGCTCGGCGCCGTCTCGTGGTCGGTCCGCCAGCTCGTGAAGTTCGAGTCGGCGCTCGCCGCGGGCGCGAGCCAGGCCGAGGCGGCCCAGCGCGCCGGCGTGGCCCCGTTCAAGGCCAGCGAGTACGCGCAGACGCTCCGCGCGCTGCCGAAGGGCGCGCTCGGCGGCTGGATGCGCACGCTCGCCGAGACCGACCTCGCCCTGAAGAGCAGCCGCCGCCCGGCGCAGGCGGTGCTCGAGACGATGCTCATCGAGATGTGCTCGCGCTGAGCGGGACGCGCTCGCGCCGGGCGGGACGTGGCCGCGCGCGCCGGCGGCCCGCCTACCCGAGCAGCGCCTCGAGCACGCCCTTCGCCCCGAGATCGCTGAAGCAGTGGGTCGGGCCGCACGCGGCGAGCGCCGCGGTGTCGTACGTGCCGGTCGCCACCGCGATCGACTCGGCGCCGATCGCCTGGGCGGCCGCGATGTCCTTCGGCGTGTCGCCGATGACGACGACGCGGCACGCCTCGGGGAGCGCCCCCAGCGTCGCCGCCCCGCGCGCCGCGCCGATGCGCAGGAGCTCGTCCCGGCGCTCGTGATCGCAGCCGAAGCCGCCGAACGCGAACCGGTCGTAGATGCCGACGCGCGTGAGCTTCGCCTGCGCCCCCACGCGGACGTTCCCCGTCCCGAGGCCGATGGCGCACCCGGATCGCCGCGCGGCGGCGTCGAGCGCCTCGAGGACGCCGCGGTGGACCCGGGCCTCGCCGGTCCCCGACATCTCCTCCGCGAGCAGCTCGACGTAGATCGCGAGGAGCGCGTCGATCGCGGCCTCCGTGACCTCGCGCCCGAGCGCCTCGAACCCGGCCCGGATGATCGCCCGATCGGTCATGCCGGCGAACGAGAACGCCTCGCACGCGTCGCGCCGGCCGGCGAACCGCTCGAACGCGCGCTCCATGGCCCGCCGGCCCGCGCCGCCGGTGGAGAGCAGGGTGCCGTCGATGTCGAAGAGGAGGACGGTGCCGTGGTGTCTCATCCGGGAGCTCCTGGGCGCGCTGCCCGGCGCGGTCGAGCGACGGACGGCAGGGCGCCCTCCCATCGTAACGGCCCCGCGCCGCGGCGGCGAGGGCGACGCGCCCGGCGGCCTCATCCGGCTGCGCCGGCGACGGCGCGCCCGCGGCGCGGGCCCTGCGGCGCGCCTCCGGAGGCCGCCGGGCCGGAACTCAGAAGCTCGTACCCGCGGGACGTCGATCAGCGCCAAGCCCGATGCTCGTCCGCCGGTACGTCACCCGAAACCACAACACGACCTGCTCCCTGTGGTTCATTCCAATCGTGCATCTGAATTTGCCTTCGCCAGTGTCGAATTTTTATAGGTAATTTACTTCGGTTTACCGTAAACGATGTCGCTTGTGTTCTTTGCATCCGGCCTCGGAAATCTCCGCGCCCGGGCAGCGAAGATGCCGGCTACCGTGCTGCGCAGGTGGAAACGGCGAGCGAGCTCCTCGGCCGTGGCCCTCACAGCAAGGCATCTCTGTTCACCTGACGCCGGTGTGTGAGAAAGGTTACCGTGATTGAGAATATCGGGAGGTTAGCGGCAATGCTCGTCGCAGTCCTGGCGGGCACGGCATGTGGGGGGCCGGACGAGTACAGGCCGCTCGGAGGGGGCGAGTTCGTCCGGATGAGCGTGTACGGGTACAGCGCCCCGTTCCTCCGCGATGGCGTCGAGTACCGCGCCGAGGCGGAAGCCCACCTCCGGGATATCGAGAACACCAGCGCGTTCGGGATCAGGCAGAACGAGGGTGGGGAGTATCTCCCCGACACGTTCATCGTGGAGAGCGGCTCGGAGCAGGCGCCGCTCCGCTGCTACCTGTGGAAAGACAGCTATCCCGAGGACGACCTGCTGGCGTCCCGGTGCCGGACTCCGTTCCTGCAGGCCGAGCCCGGCCAGGAGGTCCACGTCTGGTTCAACGAGTTCCATGGATCCGCGATCGTGATGCCCGAGGGCCCGGCGCTCTCGTCCCCGGAGCAGGACAGCGAGCTCAGCGTGAGCTCCGGCGAGGACCTGGTCCTGTCGTGGGAGCCGGTGGGCAAGGGCGATGAGATGAGGTGGTCCCTCCAGCCCGTCGACATCAACGAGCCCAGCGTCTGCAGAGACGACGTATCCTGGGACGACGCCTGGGGGTACGTGGGCGACGAAGGATCGTTCGTCGTCCCGAGCGAGGTGCTCCCGGCGGATCTTCCCGCCGGGGGATGCCAGGTCTCCCTGTACCTGAGTCGAGGTCGCGAGGGGACGCTGGATCCGGGCATCCCGCAGGGATCGATCACCGGCTTTCAGCTGCACAAGGTGCAGATGATGCTGAAGCCCTAGAGCGACAAACGGGTTGAACCCGTCTGAAACGAGCAGATTTTCGAACCGCCAAGGCGCCAAGGACGCCAAGAAGGAGAAGAAAATATCTTGGCGCCCTTGGCGCCTTGGCGGTTCATCTCTCGTTCCTCAACGTGATCGGTGTTCTAGCCGGACGCCCGGCGTGTGTCGCCCGGACAGGGGCCACGGTCACCCGGACGTGTGGAGCCTCGCCCGGACAGGGGCCGCGCTCACCCGGACACTCCGCAAGCTACCCGGACACCCCCTGCGGTCTACCCGGACGGCGCACCCGCGCTCTCGGACGGCGTGCGGCGCGCCTGTTGAGCGCGGGCAGGGCGGCCCCTGTCCGGATGGGCTCGAGCCCCGCCTTGTCCGCAGGGCGGGTGAGCGGTTGCGTCGGCCGAAAGCGTGCTCGGCGGCGCACCCTGCGGGGTGAGCTCCCGTGTCGGGGTGGTGCATCGTGGTCGTGAGAACTTTATGGCGCTCGACGTAATGCGTGTTGAACGTGATCTCTGTATCCCCGCTCAGCGTTCTTGATGCAGCCGTCGTACGGCGATCTCTAGTAAGATAGGCCGGCCGAGGGCGTGAGATCGTCGGCGTGATCCCTTGTACCACGGGCTCGAGCCTGGGTCCGAGGAGCGCCGCGCCTGCGAGCGCCTCGCACGCTGCACGGGGTGTCATGGAGCGCTGTGGATGCCCGGGAGACAGGATCATGCGACGCATACAAACCAGCTTGGCCGCTGCGCTCTTCTTGCTGGCGTGCCCGGCGCTCGCGGGGGCAGAGCCCCTCCCGCGGCGCCCTCCGTCGACGGCGCCGGAGCGGGAGATGCTGGACCGGGCGAAGCGGCTGCTGGATCAAGGTCGGATCGCGGACGCGCGCGATATCCACCTGACCTTGTGGCGGCTGACGAAGAGCGCCTCCGACGCGTTCCGTGTGGGGATGTTGTCCTTCAGGCTGGGCGACTTCCCCATGGCGGCGGAGTTTCTCTCGATCTACTTCGACATGGTCGGGACGCCCGACGCGCCCAAGATCTGGGTCCCGCCGGGCTTCAAGGAGAGCTACGAGCTGGCGCGGGCCAACTTCGCGGAGGCGCGGCGGCACGTGGGCGCGCTCGACGTGCGCGTGAGCGATCCGGGCGCCGCGGTGCTCGTGGACGGGCGGCAGGTCGGCGTCTCGCCGCTCAAGCTCCCCGTGTTCGTCGCGCCCGGCCGGCATCGCGTGGGCGCACAGCTCGCCGGGACGCGGGTCGAGGAGCCGGTGGTGGTCGACGCGGGCGGCGAGCGGACGGTATGGCTGATGGTCCGGCGCGCCGGCGCCGATGCGCCCGCGCGCTCCCCGGCGAGCAAGACGGCCGGCGTGCCCGGCGCGGCGCCGCCTCGTCCCGCGCGCGGCCCTGCGCTCCGGTGGTGGGCCGTGGGCGGGCTCGCGGCCACGTCGGCGGCCCTCGGTGTCCTCGGGGGCGTCTCGGTCGTGGAGGCCAACGACGCGGCCGGAGACCGGGACGCGGCCATCGCCCGGGTACGCTGGGAGGTCTTCCGTTGCCGTCCGGGCCTCCCCGCCTGCGACGCCCATGCGGAGGCCGACCGGCGCGCAAAGGCCTTCACGGCCCTGTCGGTGGGCGCCTTCGTCGGGGCCGGCCTGGCGGCCGGCGGCGCCGTCGCCGCGGGATTCCTGCTCGCGCCGGAGGCCAAGGTCCGCGTGGGGGCCGCCGTCGGGACCGCCCCCGGCGTGGCGCTCTCCTTCTCGTGGTAGCTCCGCCCTCCGGAGAGGCGTGCTCCCGGCGTGGTAACGACCGCCTGCTTTTGTGCGGCAGTCCATTTTGACAGAGAATTCGATAGCTGTGGTCGTAATCTGATCTGCGCTCGATGTTCGACACCTGCTTCGAGTCTATAAGAACCTTCTGAACGAGGAGCCTGGTATGATGGTGCGCATGTGGAAGCGGCATTTGCGTGTCTCCTGCGCGGCGCCCCTGGCTGGCGTCCTCTGGGCGGCCTGCAGCGGTGACCCCTACGTCGATGTGGAAGAGCCGCCTCCGTGCGAGTCAACGACGGAATGTGATCCCGAGAGGACCGGGACGGAGTGCATCGACGGCCGCTGCCAGTGTCCGAACCCCGAGGAGGAGAAAATCTGTTGCAAGCCCGGCGCGAAGGAGGAGTTAGGCGACGATTGTGAGCGGGCGTGTCGGCCCATTGCCGAGTGCGACGCCGCGCTCTGCGAGACGCCTCGCGACTGCGCCGGACCGGTGGACGCCCGGTGCGGCGAGGCCGTGTGTATTGCCGGCGTCTGCAGGCTTGCCTTGCCGGAGCAACTTCAGAACCAGCGGCCTGGCGATTGCGTGACCCTGCGGTGCGACGAGGCGGGGCGGGTTGTTGAAGAACCTGATGACAGCGACGTGTTCAATGACGGCAACGAGTGTACGGTCGACACGTGCGCGAGCGGGGTCGGCGTGCACCACCCGAGAGAAGCGGGAAGGGCCGAGGAGAGCGCTGGGCGCTGCGACGGCGAGCGTAATCTGGTCGAGTGCCTGACGGATGACGATTGCGGCAATCCGTCTTCCGTGGCTTGCTCGCAGCATGGATGGTGTGTTCCACAGTGGTGCGTGGACGGGGATTTTGACGCTCCTTTCGGGGAAACAGCGACCGACTGCGGAGGCGCCTGCGATCCGTGCACCGCGGGGCAGGCATGCCTGACCCTGGAAGACTGCCAGGATCAGGTCTGCACAGAGGAGAGGAAGTGTGCACTCCCCACATGCAGCGACCGTGTTCGCAACGGCGTCGAGACCGACGTGGACTGCGGCGCGCCATCTTGTCCTGCCTGCGATCCCGGCAAGAGGTGCAACTCGCACGAATCCTGCAAGAGCGGCGTGTGCGTGGACGGCGTGTGCCGCGCGGCGATCTGTGGCGATGGATTCATGAACGGCGATGAGGCTGGCATCGACTGCGGTGGACCCTGCGTCGCGTGCCCGCTTTACATCGACTATGTAGACATCTGACATGAGGATCTTATGAACACAAGGAGAAGTCGTTTTACCGCCCTCGGCGCGCTCATGATCGTGTCGCTATGGGTCGCTTGCTCGGACAGCCCGCCGCCGCCTCCCTACGAACCGCCGCCGGAGTGCAGAGCCGCAGCGGACTGCGCGCTGCCTTATGACGTGGACCCGCGTTGCAGTCAGATGGCCTGCATCGATGGCGCCTGCGAGCTTGAACTGTTCGAGGTATCGAGGAGCCAGTACCGAGGCGATTGTGAGAGCGTCCTGTGTCATGACGGCCGACGTGTCATCGAGCGCGACCCGGATGATGTGTGGGACGATGGTAATCCGTGCACGGACGACGTCTGCGAACCCACAGGGCCGTTTAACAGGGATGTGCCCCCTTCTCCTGCGCCTTCTGGTTCTGGATTCTGCAACGGCTATGGAAAAGAGGTTGAATGCCTGTACGACGCAGACTGCGCGGACGCTACGCTCTACTGCTCCACTGACGGCAACTGCATCCCTCTCAAGTGCAAGAACGGCGTGCTCGACGGCGACATCGGGGAAACTGACGCCGACTGCGGCGGGCACTGCGATCCGTGCAGGATAACGCAGGCATGCAACGACAAGTACGACTGCATCACGGGCGTGTGCGGGCCTGACGGGGTATGCTCCGTGGACAGGTGTCTCGATCGAGTCCAGAATGGCAACGAGACCGACGTGGATTGCGGCTACGGCTGCTACCCCTGTGCCGACGGCTACAAGTGCCGGGGTGACGAGACCTGCAAGAGCGCAGTTTGCTTCGGTGGCAAGTGTCAGCCACGCACGTGCAGCGACGGTCGGCGGAATGGGGAAGAGGAGGACGCCGACTGCGGCGGGGACTGCCCTCCCTGCAATTAGCGAGAGCTCGCCAGGGAGGGCTGTCTTCCCGCCGACCATGCCACGTCTTTGGGGGTTACCGCGGCTGTGGCGGGACCATCGAGCCCGGCATCCAGAGCGGCTCGATGAGCAGCGTGATCTGCGCTTGACGTTCGATACCTGCTTCGAATCTACGAGATCCTTTTGAACGAGGAGTTTGGTACTATGGTGCGCATCTGGAATCGGCATCTGTGTGTCTCCTGCGCGGTCGCCTTGGCGGGGGTCCTCTGGGCGGGCTGCCGCGGTGACCCCTACGTCGATGTGGAGGCGCCGCCTCCGTGCGATTCAACGACGGAATGTGATCCCGAGAGGACCAGGACGGAGTGCATCGACGGGCGCTGCCTGTGCCCTGACCCCGAGGAGAAGACCTGCTGCAGGCCCGGCGCGAAGGAGGAGAACGGGGACATCTGCGAGCGGGCGTGTCGGCCCATCAGCGAGTGTGACGCCACGCCGTGAGACGGCTCGGGACCGCCCGGGTCCCGTGGAGGCCCGGTGCGCTGAGCTCGACGTGGGTCAGGGGCCGTCCACGTCCTTGCGGACAGCCCGTCAAACCTATCAAGGAATCGCCTCAGCCGCTCGGCGTTCGACCCGCGTCGACCACGTCTTCCGAGCAGCACGTCGGATCCGTTGAAAAAAGATCGACCGCCGCCGTCTAAGGGGTGCGACGCGAAGCGTCGAGGCGTGTCCATTACCGGAAGCCGCCAAAAATCGTGCTGAAAAAAATCGTGATGATTCGTGAACGTTCAGCGGCGGAGTCGTCGGGCGCGGCTTCGTCGACAGAAGGCGGTTGAAATCGATTTGATCCATGGCGAAGGGGGCTTATGTTTGTCGCCATGGCGCGTGTGCTGGAGCAGCTGTTCTCGCTTCTTCTCTGGACCGCGAGCGTCGGCCTGAGCGTGGCGTTGATCCGCAACTTCATGGCGGACGAGCCGGAGGTGGACGCGACGGCGCGGGCCCAGGCGTGCGAAGGCATGAAGACGCCATGCGACGAGCACCTGACGCTCTTCGAGCGCAGCGTGCTCGGCCGGAGCTTCCGCTTCTTGGTGCAGGGCGAGGACGTCTCGATCCGATGCAGGCGCGAGCACATCCTCCTCGGCGACTACCGGTGCACGCGCTGGCCGCCGGCGGCGGCGCCTCCGCCGGCGGCGAGCTCCGGCCCCGCGGCGGCGTCCGCCGGGAGCGCGCGCCCGGCGCCGCGGGGCGGGAGCGCGAAGCGTGCGGCTCAACCCCCGAGCACCACGAAGCCGCAGAGCCCTTGATGGTCGCCCTCAGCGAAGGACCGCCCGCAGCAGACCGTTGCTGGGGCGGCGCAGGAGAGCGGGACGCCTGCGGCGAGAGGGGCCGCATCGGAAAGCCGCGCATGTTCGTGTCGTCGACGTGTCGCGGAATCCGGAGGTGTTGCGCGAGGTGACGAGCAGCTACGAGCGTCGCCGTCGCGTCGCCGCGCGGCGCGCCAAGGCCGCGCGCGAGGCGGTAAAGCCCCAGGTCGCGCCCACGAGCGTCGGAGAGAGCCCGCTCCTCGGCTGAAGCGCGGCGCACCTCCGAAGCGTGCTGCATCTCCCGTCTGAAGCGCGGCACACCGCCGCTGCGCGGCAGGGACCCGGCGCGACGGGCCCCCGGCCCCCGCTCTAACCTCGCGCGCGGGGTCGCGAAGTGCGCTACTCCTCCCCCCGATGGCGCTCCACTCGCTTCGTGTCGCCGCGCTCACCTTTGTGGCGGGGCTTGCACTCCTCGGATCTCCGGCCTGCAAGAAGGGCGAGGAGGCCTCGCCCGAGCAGGGGCGCCGCCCAGGGAAGCAGGCGATGAGCTTCCCGGTCGAGGTCGTGCCCGTCGCGGCCGAGCGGGTCGAGTACGCCGTGCCCGCCGTCGGCTCGGTCGAGGCGTTCGAGCAGGTGCAGCTCACCGCCCGCGTCGCCGGCGTCGTCGAGGCGGTGCGGTTCATGGAGGGCGACGAGGTCAAGCAGGGGCAGGTGCTCGTCGAGATCGACCCGGCGCGGTACAACCTCGCGGTCCGCGCCGCGCGCGCGACGCTCGACCGCATGACCGCCACGCAGGCCGAGGCCGCCGCCGGCCTCGAGCGGCGCGAGGCCGAGGGCGCCGAGGGCGTGTTCAGCAAGGAGGACATCGCGTCGTGGCGCTCGAAGGCGGCGACGACGGCGGCCCAGGTCTCCGAGGCGAAGGTCGCCGTCGACCAGGCGCTCCTCAACCTCCGCGACGCCTACGTGCGCGCCCCGATCCAGGGGAAGATCCAGACGCGCACCGTGCAGACCGGCCAGCACGTGGCCGTCGGCATGGTGCTCGCCACGCTCCTCCGCCGCGACCCGCTCCTGCTCCGCTTCCAGATCCCCGCCGCCGAGGCCCCGCGCGTCCAGCCGGGCATGGAGGCCCGCTTCCAGATCAAGGGGGACGCGCGGACCTTCACCGCGAAGCTGACGCACGTCGCCGACGCCGCCGATCCCGCGACCCGCATGGTCGCGGTGACCGGCGAGGTGCAGGGCGAGGGCAAGGACCTGCTCCGCCCGGGCACCTTCGCCGAGGTCACCGTCCCCGTGGGCGCGAGCGGCGACGCGCCGGTCATCCCGCTGACCGCCGTGCGGCCGAGCGAGCGCGGGTTCCTCGCGTACGTGGTCGACGGCACCACCGCGCGCGAGCGTGTGCTCTCGCTGGGGCTGCGCACGCCGGACGGGCGCGTCGAGGTCAAGTCGGGCCTCTCCGCCGGGGAGCGCCTCGTGGTGCGCGGCGCGGAGGCGCTGCGTGAGGGCGCGCAGGTCCGCGTCGGGCCGCCGGGCAGCATGCCCGGAGACCAGGCCGCGGGCCACGGCGGCAAGGCCGGCGCCGAGGGCGGCCCGGCGCCGCCCGGCTCGCCCCCCGGCGCCGCGGCGCCCGGCGCGGGGGCGCCTGCTCCCCCCGGCGCGGGGGCGCCCGCCGCTCCCGGCGCGGCAGCGCCCGCCTCGCCCGCCGGCTCCGCGCCGGCGACTTCCCCTGCCAGTTCCACGCGGAGCGCGCAATGAGCCTCACCGAAGCGTGCCTCAGGAAGCCGGTCTTCGCCTGGATGTTGATGGCGGCGACCATCGTCTTCGGCCTCGTGGCCGTGTCGCGCATCGGCATCAGCCAGTTCCCCGACGTCGACTTCCCCACCATCACCATCTCCGCCTCCCTGGAGGGCGCCGCCCCCGAGATCATGGAGCACGACGTGGTCGAGCCGCTCGAGGAGGCGGCCGTCCAGGTCGAGGGGATCCGGTCGATCACGTCGACGGCGCGCCAGGGCAGCGCCTCGGTCACCATCGAGCTCGACCTGTCGCGCGACGTCGACGTCGCCCTCCAGGACGTGCAGACGAAGATCTCCCAGGCGCAGCGGCAGCTGCCGCTCGACCTCGACCCGCCCGTCGTCTCCAAGAGCAACCCGGAGGACCAGCCGATCATGTGGGTCGGGCTCTCCGGCCCCTTCTCCCCCCAGCTCGTCGCCGACATCGCGCGCTACCGGCTGAAGGAGAAGCTCCAGACCGTGCCGGGCGTCGGCGAGCTGACCCTGGGCGGCTACCTCGAGCGCAACGTCCGCATCTGGCTCGACGCCGATCGCCTCGCGGCCCAGGGGCTCACCGTCGCCGAGGTCACCGAGGCCCTGCGCCGCCAGCACATCGAGCTCCCCGCCGGCCGCCTCGAGACCGAGGGGCGCGAGGTCAACGTGCGGGTCATGGGGGAGGCGCTCGACCTCGCGACCTTCAAGAAGATCGTCGTCCGCGAGGGCGATGCCGGCCCCGCCGCGGCGCCCCCGGCGGGCGCGGGCGTCCAGCCGGCGGGCCCCCGGTCGTTGACGCGCGCCACGGTGTACCTGGAGGACGTCGCGCTCGTCGAGGACGGCTTCGAGGACGTCCGCCGGCTCGCCCGGGTGAACGGCGAGCCCGCGCAGGGCCTCGGCGTGCGGAAGCAGCGCGGCTCGAACGCGGTCGAGGTCGCGCAGGGGGTCCGGGCCGCGCTCGCCGAGGTCCAGAAGACGCTGCCCGAGGGGATGGAGGTCGGGGTCAACTTCGACTCCACCAAGTTCATCGAGGAGTCGGTCCACGAGATCGAGCTCGAGCTCGGCATGGCCGTCGCGCTCACGGCCCTCGTCTGCTGGATGTTCCTCGGCTCGCTCTCGAGCACGATCAACGTCGTCCTGGCGATCCCGATGTCGCTGCTCGGCACGGTGGCCGCGATCTACTTCCTCGGCTTCACGCTGAACACCTTCACGCTGCTCGGGCTCTCGCTCGCCGTGGGCATCGTCGTCGACGACGCGATCATGGTGCTCGAGAACATCCACCGGCACGCCGAGGGAGGGAAGGACCGCGTCCGCGCCGCCCGCGAGGGCACGGCCGAGATCACCTTCGCGGCGCTCGCCGCGACGCTCGCCGTCGTCGCGATCTTCATCCCGATCATCTTCATGGAAGGGGTGGTCGGCCGGTTCTTCCTCCAGTTCGGCGTGACCCTCTGCATCGCCGTGCTCCTCTCGTACCTGGAGGCGATCACCCTCGCGCCCGCCCGCTGCGCGCAGATCCTCGACGTCTCCCGCGAGGGCCGGAGCCGCGTCGGGCGGTTCGTCGACCGCGGCTTCGAGGCGCTCGCCCGCGGTTACGGCTGGATGCTCGCCCGGGCGCTCCGGTTCCCGGTCGCGGTGGTCCTGCTCGGCGCGCTGCTCTTCGCCGGCGCGATCGTCACGCTGCAGCGGCTCCCGACGGAGTTCGTCCCGTCGCAGGACCAGGGCCGGCTGCTCGTCCGGCTGCAGACGGCGATCGGCTCGGACATCGAGGAGACGGACCGCCTCTTCCAGCGCGCCGAGAAGTTCGTGGGCGAGAGCCCGGCGGTGTCGCGGGTCTTCTCCGTGGTCGGCGGCTTCGGCGGGGGCGCCGTGAACACGGGCATTCTGTTCGTCACCATGAAGCCATCGGGCGAGCGGTCGTTGTCCCAGGCCGATCTCCAGGGCGTGCTCCGCAAGGAGCTGAACGGCTACCCCGGCCTGCGCGCCGTGGTCCAGGACCTCTCGCAGTCGGGCTTCACGGCCCAGCGCGGGTTCCCGGTCGAGTTCTCGGTCCGCGGCCCCGACTGGGAGGAGCTCACGGAGCACAGCGAGCGCATCCGGGCCGAGCTCGCGCAGAGCGGCGTCGTCGTGGATCTCGACACGGACTACCAGCTCGGCATGCCCGAGCTCCGCATCGTCCCGGACCGGGCGCGCGCGGCGGATCTCGGCGTGAGCGTCGAGGCGATCGCGACGACGCTGAACACGCTGATCGGCGGCGGGCGCATCGCCAAGTACAACGACAACGGTCGCCGCATCGACGTGCGCGCGCGCCTGCTCGCCGAGCAGCGGAGCCGGCCCGAGGACCTCGCGCGCATCCAGGTGAGGAGCGCGTCGGGCGCGCTGGTCCCGCTGACGTCGGTGGTCTCCTACGAGGAGCGCCCCGCGCTCCAGGCGATCACGCGCCGCGATCGCGAGCGCGCGATCTCGATCTTCGGCAACGTCGCGCCGGGGCGCTCCCAGGGCGAGGCGGTGGCGCGCGTCGAGGAGCTCGGCCGGGACCTGCCGCCCGGCTACCGCCTGGTGCTGGGCGGCGCGAGCGTGACGTTCCGCGAGTCGATGGGCGGCCTCATCTTCGCGCTCGTGCTCGGGATCCTGGTCGCCTACATGGTGCTGGCGTCCCAGTTCAACTCGTTCCTGCACCCGGTCACGGTGCTGACGATCCTGCCGCTGTCGATCGCGGGCGCCGCGTTCGCGCTGTTCCTGACGGGGCACACGCTGAACATCTTCAGCATGATCGGGATCCTGCTGCTCATGGGGATCGTGAAGAAGAACTCGATCATCCTCGTGGATCACGCGATCGAGGTGAGGCGCGAGGGCGGGCGCACGACCCACGAGGAGATGCGCAGCGACGGCGGGCGCGCGACGCACGACCACGACAGGGCGGCCGGCGAGGGCGAGGGCGCGAGCGACGCCGGGATGTACCGCGAAGGCGGGCGCGCCGAGCGGGCAGGGGAGGGCATGAGCGCGCGCGCGGCGATGCTGCGCGCCGGCCCGGTGCGGCTGCGGCCCATCCTGATGACCTCGATCGCGACGCTGATGGCCGCGGTGCCGTCGGCGCTGGCGCTCGGCCCGGGCGCCGAGATCCGGGCGCCGATGGCGGCCGCGGTGATCGGCGGGCTGCTCGTCTCGACGGCGCTCAGCCTGCTCGTCGTACCGGCGTTCTACGTGCTCGCGGACGACGCCCAGGCGGCCGTCGCGCGGTTCCGGGCGCGGCGCGCAGGGCGAAACGCGCCCGCCGGCCCGGCGCACCCGGCCGTGCCCGAGCGCTAGGGCCGCTCGTTGAATTCGCGGCCAGCAGGGGGCGCGGGCACCCGCGACGATGGCGGCGAGCTGCGGAGCGTCGTCTCGAGCGCGTGGCGAAGCGGTGGAAGCCCGCAACGCTGTAGCGGTAGCGGCTCTGCCCGGGCTGTCCAGCGGCACCGCCCTCTTCAAGTCGGTCGATCTCGGATTCCGATTCGAGTCTGAAGTGGATGTCACGATCCGCCGTGCCATAGAGAATCCTCTCCAGTTTGCTGAGATCGAGCCTGGCATTCGTCGGGCACTGGTTCGAATCTTTCCTTAATGGAGTCTTCTTCCTCCTCGAAGAACCCTTGGTGCTCGTGATAGCGGTGCTCCATCTGCACCGCCATCCGGACGCGTGGAAAGGTCGGCTGTGAGCACCGAGCTGCGTAGAACGGCATTCTCGGTCTAACAAGCCGCTGCTGCCGGCGGCACTTCGCGCCGCGGCAGACCGGCAGGCCGCTCGGCCGATGTGCCGTGGGCTTGCGGCCGCCCCCTCCGCCATGGCGCCGCCACCCCTGACAGGGATCTTTCCTCTCGTTCTCCCGTCGTTTCGCGCCGGTATGGGGTGTGCCAGGGGCCCGGCGCCATGCCGACGCTCGAGCACAACGCCTTCGTCGAGATGTTCCGCCAGACCCCGGAGCTCGCGCCTCACTTCCTCGTGACCCTCTTCCACGTCGATGTGCCGCGGCATGCCTCGGTCGCGGTGGTCGAGTCCTCGCTCGACCAGCTCATCCCGGTGGAGTTCCGCGCCGACCTGGTGCTCGAGCTCCGCGACGCGAACGGCACGCTCGTGCTCGCGATCATCGTCGAGGTCCAGCGCGAGGAGGACCCGGACAAGAAGTTCTCCTGGCCGGTGTACGTCACGGTCGTGCGCGCGAGGAAGCGCTGCGGCACGGTCGTCCTCGTGGTCGCTCCGGGCGCCGACGTGGCCGCCTGGGCGGCGGAGAACATCGACGTCGGCCTCGGCTTCGGCAACCTCAAGCCGCTGGTGCTCGGTCCGGCCGTCGTGCCCGAGATCACCGACCCGGCCGAGGCGGTGCAGGAGACAGAGCTCGCCGTGCTCTCGGCGGTGGCGCACGGCAACGGGCCGAACGGGCTCGCCGTGGTCCAGGCGGTGCTCGTCGCCCTCGGCCGGCTCGACCAAGAGCACGCGGCGGTCTACTTTCAGATCATCTGGAACGGGTTGCGCGAGCCCATGCGGCGGGCTCTGGAGGCGTTGGTCATGGAACGGCAGATCGAAGGCGAGGCGACTCTCCCCTCGTTTGTGCAAAAGCTCATCGATCGCGGCAAGCTCGAGGGGATGCGCGAGGGCAAGATCGAGGGGATGCGCGAGGGCAAGATCGAGGGCAAGAGGGAGACGCTGCTGCGGCTGCTCGCTCGTGCAGGGATCGCGCTCACCGACCACGAGAGCGCGCGCATCCAGGCATGCTCGGACATCGCGACCCTCGACCGCTGGGTCGATAACGTCCTTGGAGCGAAGACCGCCGCTGAAGTGCTCTCCTGACGGCTCGGGGACACGGCCCAACACGGCGATGAAGCGGACGGGGCTCGCCCGCCATCGGCCTCGGTGCGGCCGCAGGGCCGAGGTGGTATGGTCTGGACGTCACCATGCACGCGCACAAGCTGAACATCATCATCCCGGCCGATCACGAGATCGCCATCCGTCTCCCCGAGGATTTTCCACCCGGCCCCGCAGAAGTCATCGTGCTCGCCACACGGGGTCCGAGCGAGCGTCCCGGCGTAACGACGAGGACGCTGGAGCCTCATCCCGTGCTAGGAAAGATCGTCTTCCACGAGGATCCGTCGCTCCCGCTCGACCCCGAAGACTGGCCCGAGCGCTGACGAATCGTGCGCGTACTCCTCGATACCTGCGCGTTGCTCTGGCTGGTTGGCGATCCCGCGCGACTCTCGACGAGCGCTCGTACCGTGCTCGCGGATGCCGGGACCGAACTCTGCGTTTCGGCGATCTCGGCGTTCGAGATCGCGATCAAGCACAGGAAGGGGAAGCTCGCGCTCCCGCTGGCTGCGCGCGACTGGCTCCGCGATGCACTTCAGACATACGCGATCCGGGAGCTGCCGGTTACTTCGGAGATCGCAGCGTTGGCGCCCGATGTTGCGGTATCGCATGCGGATCCGTGCGATCGGATCATCATCGCCACCGCGCAGGTGTACAGCATCTCCGTGGTGACCTCGGACCACCTGATTGCAGAGTGCGCGGACATCAACGTCCTCTGGTAATCGCGACACGCCGACCGCCTCGTCTCCGCCGGCGGCGTCGACGCGCTTCCGGGCGGCCCGGAACACCGACGGGCTCCAGCTGGGCGCTGGCGGCTTTCAGGTCCGGGTGCCGGCGGGGCCCCGCCGGCGCGTGTCCTCCCGCGCTCGCTGGATCCACGGTCGAGACAACCCGCTCGACATCCCGCTCCATCGGCGCCTAGCCTGCGCCAACTCCGGCGAGAGACACCATGACCCCCTGGCAGAACCCCCTGCTCAACGACCGCGACGTCGATTTCCTCCTCTACGAGGTGCTCGACGCGCCCCGCCTCGCTGAGCTCCCGTATTTCGCCGAGCACTCGCGGGACACCTTCGACCTCTATCTCCGGAGCTGCCGGCGGCTCGCGCGCGAGGTGCTCTTCCCGGCCTACAAGCCGATGGACGCGGCGCCGCCCGTCTTCGAGGGGGGCGCGGTCAAGGTGCACCCCGCCCTCCCGGAGCTCATCCGGCCGCTGGTCGAGCTCGGGACGATCGCCGCGACGCGGCCGGCCGAGGTGGGAGGCCAGCAGCTGCCGCTGCTCGTCGCGACGTTCGCCAGCGTGTACCTGATGGCCGCCAACCTGAGCGCGTGCGGCTACCTCGGCCTGACCGCCGGGGCGGCGCACCTCATCGAGGCGTTCGGCGACGACGCCCTGAAGGCCGCCTTCATGACCCGGCTGTACGCCGGCGAGTGGACCGGCACGATGGCGCTCACCGAGCCCCAGGCGGGCTCGAGCCTCGCCGACGTGCAGACACGCGCGACCCGGACCGAGGCCGGGCACTACCTGATCCGCGGCGCGAAGACCTTCATCTCGGGCGGCGACCACGACCTGACCGAGAACATCGTCCACCTCACGCTCGCGCGCATCGACGGCGCGCCGCCGGGCATCAAGGGCGTGAGCCTGTTCGCCGTGCCCAAGCGGCGGATCCAGGGCGGGGAGCTCGTCCCGAACGACATCGAGGTCGCCGGCGTGATCCACAAGATCGGCTGGCGCGGGCTCCCGAGCCTCTCGCTCAGCTTCGGCGAGCGGGGCGACTGCCACGGCTACCTCGTGGGCAGCCCCCACCAGGGCGTCGCCTACATGTTCCAGATGATGAACGAGGCCCGCCTCATGGTGGGCGCCAACGCCGCCGCGACCGCCTCGGTCGCCTACCACGAGGCGCTCGGCTACGCGCTCGCGCGGCCGCAGGGCCGCCCGCTCGGCGCGAAGGATCCGAGGGCGCCGCAGGTGCCCATCGTCGAGCACGCCGACGTCCGCCGGATGCTCCTCCGGCAGAAGGCCATCGTGGAGGGCAGCCTCTCGCTCGTCGCCACGACGGCACGTTACGCCGACCTCGCGGCGCACGCCGAGGGCGCGGCCGAGCGGGAGCGCGCGCAGCGCCTGCTCGACCTGCTCACCCCGATCGTCAAGACCTTCCCCGCCGAGAAGGGGTTCGAGGCGAACGCCCTCGCGCTCCAGGTGCACGGCGGCTACGGCTACTCGAGCGAGTACCTCCCGGAGGCGTGGCTGCGGGACCAGAAGCTCAACTCGATCCACGAGGGGACGACGGGGATCCAGGGCCTGGACCTCCTCGGCCGCAAGATCGTGGCCGGGGGCGGCGCCGCGCTGCTCGCGCTCGGCGGCGAGATCCAGCAGGCGGTCGACAGGGCGCAGCGGGCCGGGGTCGAGCCGGCGTGGTGCGAGCGCCTCGCCGCGTCGTCCGCCCTGCTCGGCGAGCTGACAGCGGAGCTCGCGGGGGTGGGGCTGCGCGGCGAGGTCGAGCTGATGCTCCGGCACAGCGCGGACTACCTCGAGCTCGTCTCCGTGATCGTGGTCGCCTGGCAGTGGCTCGCCATGGCCGCGGCGGCCCGGGAGGGGCTGGCCCGGGGCGCCTCGCCCGCCGGCTTCTACGAGGGCAAGCTCTGCGCGGCGCAGTACTGGTTCGCGACGGAGCTGCCCCGCGTCGAGGCGCTCGCGGCGCTCTGCCGCTCGGGCGAGGACTCGTACGCCAGGATGCGGCCGGAGTGGTTCTGACGAGCGCGCGGCCGACGCGGTCCGCGCGCGGCGCAGGGCGCCCCGGCGGCGAGGCGACGGGCGACGGGCGACGTGTGGCGGGCAAAGGAGCGACCGAATGAGACGTGCAGTCATCCTGGTGGGGCACGGGGCGCCGGCGGCGGATTGCCCGCGCGAGCTCGTGACGCGGCTCAAGTCGCTGGAGGGCCGTCGCGCCGCGTCCGGCGCGGGCGCGGCGCCGAGCCCCGAGGAGCGCGACCTCGAGGCGAAGATCCGCGCCTGGCCGCGCACGCCGGAGAACGACCCCTACCGCGCCGGCATCGAGCGCCTCGCCGCCGAGCTCGCGCCCCTCCTCGGCGGCGCCGAGCTGCTCGTCGCCTACAACGAGTTCTGCGCCCCGACGTTGTCCGAGGCCGTCGCGACCGCGGTGCAGCGGGGCGCGACCGAGATCGCGGTCGTCCCCTCGATGCTCACGCCCGGCGGCGTGCACTCCGAGGTGGAGATCCCCGAGGCGATCGCGCGCTTGCGCGCCGAGCACCCGGCCGTCGCCCTCCGTTACGCCTGGCCCTTCGACCTCGCCGAGGTCGCTCGCTTGCTCGCCGCGCAGCTCGCGCGGGACCTCCGTTAGGACCCCGGAGCACCCCACCGGAGCGCCGCCGCCGGGAGGCATTCCCTCGTCTGTCCCTGGAGCAACAACTTGGAGAGGTTACCTTGTCCCTGTTCCGTGCTTACGCTACCTGACTGGCGCCACGAGACCAGGTTACTGGACAGACGCTGCGTGGCGACCCGGGTCGACATGTCGCCAACCGCTTGACAAGAGACCCGAAATACCTCCACCAGGAGAGCGAGATGTACGTCCCGACGACGGCGATCCGGCCTCAGCTCGACATACGCGCCCAGGCGCCCGTACCGACCCGGTTCGGCCTCTTCCAGATGCTGGTCTTCCACTTCGGCGGGACGACGAGCTCCGAGCAAGGTCTCTCGCCCGATCACGTGGCCCTGGTCATGGGCGACGTGCGCGGCAAGTCGGACGTCACGCTGCGTGTCCACTCGGAGTGCCTGACGAGCGAGGTGTTCGGATCGCTGAAGTGCGATTGCCGCGAGCAGCTCGAGTCGGCGCAGGCCGAGATCGGGCGCCGCGGGCTCGGCGTCGTGCTGTACCTCCGGCAGGAGGGGCGCGGGATCGGGCTCGCCAACAAGATCCGCGCGTACCAGCTCCAGGCGTTCGGCCACGACACGGTCGACGCGAACCGCATCCTCGGGCTGCCCGACGACGCGCGCGGCTACGAGCCCGCGGCCGCGATGATCGAGCACCTCGGCATCGCGTCGATCCGGCTCCTCACGAACAACCCGGACAAGGTGGAGGCGCTCCGCGCGCTCGGCGTGACGATCGCGTCGCGCGCTCCGGCCGTCATCCAGGCCAACCCCTTCTCCGCGCCCTACCTCGAGGCGAAGCGCCTCCGGATGGGCCACGCCATCCCGTCCTTGCGCGACAGCACGAGCGGCTCCTTGCGCGACAGCGCGAGCGGCGAGCGCGCCGCGCCCAGCGACGCCGAGTAGCCCCCGGGCCGCGGCGGGCCCATCCCAGGACACCCACCGGCCCGGCCGCAGGGCTCCGGCCCGGCGGCAGGGGCTCGCGCCCCGCCGCCGCGCCTGCCTGCTCGATCGCTACTTCTTCGCGGCGTCCTTCAGCCGCGCCTTGAGCTTCGCGGCGTACCCTTCCTTGTTCTCCTGCTTCACCCGGCCGATCGCCAGCGCGTCCGCCGGCACGTCGCGGGTCACGGTCGTGCCCGTGGCCACGTACGCGCCCGCGCCGACCTTCACCGGGGCGACGATCTGCGAGTCGCTGCCGATGAAGGCGCCGGGGCCGATCTCGGTCCGGTGCTTCTTGAAGCCGTCGTAGTTGCAGAAGATCGTCCCGGCGCCGACGTTCGCGCCCTCGCCGATGTCGCCGTCGCCGAGGTAGGCGAGGTGGTTCGCCTTCGCGCCCTTGCGGACCACGGTCTTCTTGGTCTCGACGAAGTTGCCGATGTGCGCGTCCGCCTCGATCTGGCTCTCCGGGCGGAGGTGCGAGAACGGCCCGATCTGCGCGCCCGCGCCGATCGTCGACTGCGAGGCGACGGAGTACGGCTTCACCGAGGCGCCCGCCTCGACGACCACGTCCGTGAGGACCGAGCCCACGTCCACGCGCGCGCCCGCGCCGATCCGCGTCTGGCCCCGCAGCACGACCGCGTGCTCGATCACCACGTCCGGCTCGACGACCACGCCCGCGTCGATCCGGGCGCTCGTGCGGATCGTGACGCCGCCCTTGCGCAGCCGGTCGGCGATGCGGCCGTAGAGCACCTCCTCCGCCGCGGCGAGCTGCGCGCGGTCGTTGATGCCGACGAGCGAGCCGACGTCCCGGGCCACGACCGCCGCGGCGCCGCCCGCCTTCGCCGCCTGGGCGACGACGTCGGTCAGGTAGAGCTCCCCCTGCGCGTTGTCGGTCGTCAGCGCGGCGAGCGCGCGCTCGAGGAACACGCCGCGCGCGAGGTACACGCCGGGGTTCACCTCGGTGATCGCGCGCTCCTCGGCGCTCGCGTCCTTCTGCTCGCGGATGCCGACCACGCGGCCCGCGCCGTCGCGCAGGATCCGCCCGTAGCCCGTCGGATCCGCGACCACCGCGGTAAGCAGCGCGAGCGGCGCGTCGCTCGCGCCGTCGAGCGCCCCGCGGAGCGACGTGAGCTGCTCCGGGTCGAGCAGCGGCGTGTCGCCGCACAGGATCAGGACCGCCTCGGCGTTCGGCTGGAGGTGCGGCATGGCGCAGCGCACCGCGTCGCCCGTGCCGCGCTGCTCGGGCTGGAGCGCGGTGCGGACGCGTTTCCCCTGGGCGTTGAAGGCCCTGTCCAGGTAAGCGGAGACCTCGTCGCGGCCGTGGCCGACGACGACCACGACGTCCGAGGCGCCAGCGGCCAGCGCTGCGTCGACGACGTAGTGGATCATCGGCCGGCCGCAGAGCTCGTGGAGCACCTTCGGGCGGGTGCTCTTCATCCGGGTTCCTTGTCCAGCGGCGAGTACGACAGCGGTGAGCGGGGCTTGTTGGGCGTTCGCCATCGCCCCGCAGCCTATCACCCCCGGGCCCGCCGCCGCGCTCATCGCGGCGCCGGCGCGGCGGCGCACACGCGGCGCACACGCGCCGCGTCATCGCCGAGCCCGCTCGCCGCCGCGTGGGCCGACACGAAGCCGCTACGCACCCGGAGTGGAATCGTCTACCCTGAAGGTGCCTTCGGGAGGTTGTCATGCGCCGGCGTACGTTGCGTTTCTCGGCCGCGGGAGTGTTTCGGCTGGCCGCGCTCGCCGCAGCCGGCGCCGTTGCGGGCTCGTGTCACGAGCCGCTCGATACGGCGCGGCAGGCGCCTCCCAAGGCGACGCTGGGCGACGACGTCTTCGGCGTGCTCTGCGACCGCGTGGGCGCGTCGAGCCTGTACGAGGACCACCTCGGCGCCTCGTACCAGCGCGTCTGCCATTACTACGAGGGCGAGGGCGGCTTCCGCTACGACGACAAGGTCGACGTCTCGCTGCTGCCGCCCGTCGCCGGGGAGCGGGCGGAGCAGGCGCGCCGGCTCGGCGTCGCGAAGATCGAGGCGATGGCGCGCTGGCGGAGCGACCTCGTCCGCGCGGTGAACGCCGCGGTGCCGGACATCGAGATCGAGAACGTCGCCGCGGGCGAGGGGGGCGGCACGATCCGGCTGCACGACGCCTTCCTGGACCTGTCGCACGCGCTGGCGCCGCTCTACGAGACGAACCCGTTCGATCCGGAGGGGCCGGCGGTCGTGCCGGCGTCGACGCGGGCGCTCGGGCGGCTCACGGAGGCGCTGGGAGGCAGCGAGGAGGTGACCGGGAAGCTCGCGCAGATCGGCGAGCGGCGGGGCTACCGGCCGGCCAACGTCGCGCTCGGCGCGGCGCGCGCGGCCCTCGAGTACCCCGACCTGCGCGCGATGACGCGGGCGTCGCTCGAGGTCCTCGGCCCCGGCGGGGCGGGCGCGCCGGCGTTCCAGGCGCTGCTCGCCGCCGGCAAGGGCGAGCTGCGCGCGCTGGATCCGGAGGCGTCCCGCGAGGCGCCGCTCGTCGTCGCGCAGGCCACCGCGCAGCCGAGCCGGCCGCGCACCCTGATCGAGCTCGCGGGCGCGGTGGCGCTCGCCGAGGACCCGCGGTTCGCCGCGAGCGACAGCAGCCCGCCGCGCCTCGTCGTCCGCCGCGACCGGCGCGGCTTCGCGATCGTCGCCGGCGGCGTCCCCGCGCCGTTCGCCGACGAGGACGGCGACAGCCTCGCCGACGTCGACACGTTCGGCCGCTTCGTGGGCACGTCCGGCGCCCCGGTCGAGGTCGATCCGCCGTTCGCCATCCCGGGCGTCACCGCGCTCGCCGAGGGCGTGGACCCGTTCGCGCCGCTTTCGCCGGATGTTTACGAGTACATCGACACCTCCCGCACGCTCGCCGCCGCGGCGCTGCGCTCGGTGGTGCCGCTCGTCGACGCGACCCGCTACGTGGGCGAAGGGGACCCGGAGCCCTGGAAGACCGAGCACGAAGGGCTCATGTACACGCTCGCCGGCGCCTACCTGCTCTACGGCGACCGCGAGGAGGCGACGTATGACTTCGCGCGGGGCGCCGTGGAGCCGCCGGGCGCGACGTGTGCGGGCTGCCTGCCGTACCGCCGCTTCCGGGGCGAGGACTCGCCGCTCGCGGACCTCGCGCACGCGCTCGGCCAGGTGCTCGCCGACCGGGAGTCGGACGTCCTGCTCTCCACGTTGATCGACCTGCTCGAGAACCACGAGGCGGACCTCGCCCGCATGATGGGCGCGACGCTGCGCATCCGCGACATCGCCCGCGAGCACGACCGGCTAGCGGCGGAGGGCAAGGAGGCGCGCGCGCAGATCGCCGACGAGGCGCCGCTCTGGGACGAGCTCGCGGCGGTGCTCGGCCGGGTCGTCGACCAGCCGGGCCTCGTGACGCGCCTGCTCGAGGCGTTCGACGCCGAGGCGCTGCTCACGCCGCGCGGCGGCTCGCGGCACCTCGGCGACGCGATCGCGACGATCGCCACGACCCGCGACCAGCTCGCGTACAACCCGGAGGACCTGAACGGCCCGGCGATCAACCTCACCGTCGGGGCGCCGTCGACCGCGGATCCGCGGACGCCGGTGGATCAGAAGAAGCCCAAGATCGGCGACAACCGCTCGGCCATGGAGCGGCTGATGCATCTGATCCACGACACCGCCGGCGTCCGGCAGTGCAACAAGCCGGACGCCGAGCTGAACGCGTTCGGCGTCACGATTCCCTTGCTCACGTACGACGAGTGCGAGCTGTTCCAGATCGACAACCTGGCCGCCTTCTACCTCGACTCCCTGCTCCCCGAGGGGCACGACAAGCGCGCCGAGCTCGACGTGAAGCCCACGGCCATCGGGCTGCTCGTGACGGACGGCGTGCTCGAGGACTCCAGCGGCATCACGGGCCTGACGAGCCACCCGACGCCCTCCGCGCTCAGCCGGCTCATCTATTTCGGGGCAGACTCGGAGCGGTTCTCCGGCGACCTGCTCGACCTCGATCCGCTGCGGGAGCTCACGAACGAGCGGACGAACGACTTCATCTCCGGCTCGCTCGAGCCCGCCGGCACGAACCTCTGCCCGAAGAACGGGAACGGCGTCAACGTGTGCACCTCCCCGGAGGGCCTCATCCGGGTGCGCCACCCGGGCACGACCTTCCTGATCGAGCGGCTCGGGCTGGGCGTGTACCTGGGCCCCCTCGTCGAGCCGTTCGCCGACGTCGCCCCGGACGACACCGGGGAGGAGCTGCTCATCGATCTGCTCAGCACGTTTTACCGGCACTGGCCGGGCAAGGAGCACGGCCCGGAGTGCAGCAAGAGCGGGACGCCACAGACCAACCCGGCCTATTGCTCGGAGGCCGGGGGCAACACCTATGAGCCGCTGCTCGCCGACGCGCTCCAGGCCGACGATGTCATGGAGTCCACGGTCGCGTTCTCGCAGATGCTGGCCGATACGTCGGCGAAGATCCCGGTGCAGCGCGGGCCCGGGGCCGGTCAGGTGGCGTGGACCAAGGCGCAGGTGATCGAGAAGCTCGCGCGCATCTTCTTCAGCACCCGTTACGCGACCAGCGTGGGCCTGGTCGATCGATGGGGGAAGAAGTCGGCCACGTGGGCCGACGGCCGGACCCAGGACCAGCTCACCGTGTTCACCCTGCTCGCGGACGCCCTGAACCGCATCGACGCCCGCTTCGCGCAGAGCGCCGCGCCCGACGCCGCGGCGCGAAAGGGCCAGTGGGACCGCGCGACGGGCGAGCTCGTCGACGCCTTCCTCGCCGTCGAGGGCGAAGGGGCGCAGACCCGGTTCAAGAACCGCGCGATCCCCACGATCGGCGCCGCGGTCCTGCGCGTCCTCCGCGAGCAGCTGAACGCGCACTGCCCCGACCGCGAGTCGACCGGGAGGTGCCCGTGGGCGCGCAAGGAGCTCGGCGCCAAGGTGGCCGACCTGGTGAGCCACCCGCTCTTCGCCGGCTTCGTCGACGTGGCGGAGTCGGTCCGGGCGCACGAGCCGGCGCGGCGGGAGATCGAGAAATTCATCACCTACCTGCTCGACGCGGACGCCGAGGGCGAGGCGTTCCAGGCGCTGCTCGCGACGGTGATCGACGGCGTCCAGGTGCTCGCCGACGACGCGACGCTCGCGCCGATCCTCAAGGCCGGGGCCGTGGCGCTCAGCCCGGCGGGGGATCCGGACGGGCCGGGCGCGGCCGACACCGGGCTCAACGTGCTCAAGGCGCTCGGCGAGGACCGGTTCGACAGGTATCACGCGATGGACCACGTGCTCCCCGGGCTCGTGGCCCCGATGGCGGACGGCCGCGCGCCGATCCAGGTCTTCCTGGAGGCGATCGCCGACGTGAACCGCGTCGACGCGGCGAGCGCCGAGCCGCTCTCGGCCGAGGACTACCGCCAGGTGCTGCACTCGACGAGGGGCTTCCTGCTTGATGAGACGCGCGGCCTCGAGCAGATCTACGCCATCCTCGCGAAGCGGCCCCACGAGTGATCCACGTGCAGAAGCCCACGATCCGCGCCGCGCTGCTCGCGGCCTCCACCGCGGCGGCGATCGCGGCGTCCCCGGGCGAGGCGCGCGGGGCCGGGGTGTACGTCACCGATCGCGGCGTTCGCCCGCTGGCCCGCGGCGGGGCGTTCATCGCCGGCGGCGACGACCTCGGGGCCATCGCCTACAACCCGGCGGGCGTCTACGAGGCCGGCACCCAGATCCTGTTCGACGTCGGGCTCTTCGAGTGGCGCAGCGAGTACACGCGCCAGGCGTTGCTGCGGCAGGTCGACCCGAACACCGGCGAGCCGACGGGCACGAGCTTCGTCCAGACGATGGACCCGGTGACCGGCAGCGCGCCGGTGCTGCCGATCCCCACGCTCGCGGCGTCGTTCCAGGTGGACGAGCGGTGGGTCGTCTGGGGCGGGGTGTGGGCGCCGTACGCGGCGCTCGCGAGTTACCCGGAGCAGGTGAGGGGCATGCCCGCGCCGCAGCGGTACGCGCTGTTCACGATCGAGGGCTCGGCGCTCGCGTTCCTCGGCGCCGGCGCGGCCTACGCGCCGTCGCGCTCGGTCCGCCTCGGCGCCGGGCTCGGGGCGCTCGTCGGCACGTTGAACAGCAGGGTGGCGCTCTCCGGCTGTGTCCCCGAGCGGATGTTCTGCGCGCCCGAAGATCCGGAGTGGGACATGCACTCCGAGCTCGACGTGGGGCCCATCGTCGCGCCGACGGGCCAGCTCGGCGCGCTCCTGATCCCGAGCCCGCGGTGGCGCATCGGCGCGTCCTTCCAGCTGCCGGTCTGGGTGCGCGCCCCGGCCACGATGCGGACGCGGCTCCCCGCGGCGCCCGTCTTCGAGCGCGCCTCCCAGGAGGGCGAGGACGCCGACGTGTCGTTCGAGCTGCCCTGGATCCTCCGCGCCGGCGTGGAGGTGCGGCCCACGGACGACCTGCGCGTGGAGCTCGGGCTCGGCGTCGAGGGCTGGGGGATGCACGACGAGATCCTCGTCGAGCCGGACGGCGTGGTGCTCCGGAACGTCGCCGGGTTCCCCGAGGAGTACCGGGTCCCGCCGGTGGCTCTACCCCGCAAATTCGAGAGCTCGTTCTCGGCGAGGCTCGGCGGCGAGTACACGATCCAGCTGCTCGACCGGGCGTGGGACCTGCGCGCCGGGCTCAGCGTCGAGCAGAGCGCCGTCCCGCCCGCGTACCTGTCGGTGATCACGCTCGACGCGGCGAAGGTGACCGCGGCGGCCGGCGTCGGCGTGCACCTCGGCCCGTGGCGCTTCGACGTGACCTACGCGCACGTCTTCGTCTCCGACGTCCTCGTCGACCCGAGGGACGCCCGGCTCGCGCAGGTGAGCCCGGTGCAGGCGAACCCGCCGCGGAACCCGAACACCATCAACGGCGGCGCGTACAGCACCCGCGCGAACGTGCTGGGGCTCGGGCTCGCCTACACGTTCGAGGCCGCGCAGGCGGAAGCGCCGGCCGCGAAGGACGCGACCGGCGCTCCGGCACGCGGGCAGTGAGGCCGGTTATCCGGCGCGCAGCTCGCGCAGGCGCTCGGTGAGCCGGGGGGCGTCCAGCCCGCTCAGGTCCTTGTCCACCGTGGTCTCGATGTGGTTGCTGACCTGCTTGCTCACGGTCCCGCGGAGCAGCCCGAGGAAGTGCGGCGGAGCGATGATGACCAGCGACTCGTACGCGTGTTCGTTCAGCCCCTTCTCGAGGGTCTCCGCGAGCTCCTGGGCGAACTTCTGCTTCTCGACCTCCTTGGGATCGGTGTCCGGCGCGGCGCCCGGACGGCCGAGGTAGGGCCCGCCTCCGCCGCCGCTGATGTTGCCGTTCCCGCCCGGGGTGCCGTTCGGCTTCCGGCCGTGCGCGTCGGCCATCAGATCCCGCACGCGCGCCCGGCTCTCCTCGTGGCTGAAGGAGTCGATGAGGGCAAAGCTGCTGCCCGCAGACTCTTCGCGATAGAGGTGAGCCCGGCTTGCGTCAGCGACCAGGATCCATGTCTTCCGTGCTGCCTTGTTCGCCATAAGCCTCCACAGGTGATCAACTCTTCCCGTTGTCTGCGTTTACGTTAGAGACCGACCCCCCCAGGCGCAAGCGGCCGGCGAGCCCAAACCGACGAGATCCCATCGGATTGCGCCTGGCCTCACGGAACTGGCAGGCTCATCGGCGCGCGTGGCTCGTGTGGCCCTGAATTTGAAAGCACCCGGGAGGGCGCTCGAAGAGAGAGCCTGTCAGGAAGAGGATGAGTGTCGATTCAGGTGTTCGGTGTACGTCTGCGCGCCGATCTCGGCTGCGGGGCGCCGCCTGCGGGCGACGTCATCACCTGCGGGCGCCGTCAGCGGAACCTGTCCGTCGCCTCCACCAGCTCGTGCAGGATGCCCGGTTCCATCGCCGAGTGCCCCGCGTCGGGTACGATCCGGAGATCGGCCTCGGGAAACACCCGGTGCAGCGCCCAGGCGCTCTCCGCCGGACACACGATGTCGTACCGGCCATGCACGATCACCGTCGGGATGTGGCGGATCCGTTGTACGTCGTCGAGCAGCTGCGTGTCCGACGTGAAGAACCCCTTGTTCACGAAGTAGTGGCACTCGATCCGGGCGAACGCGAGCGCAAACTCATCCGCTGCGGTCTTGGCGACGAGCTCCTGGCTCACGAACAGGCAGCTCGTCCGCCCCTCCCAGACGCTCCAGATGCGGGCCGCGCGCTGCCGCACCCCGGCATCGGGGCTCGTGAGCCGCCGGTGGTAGGCGCCGAGCAGGTCGCCCTGCTCGGCCTCCGGGATGTGCGCGAGGTACTCCTCCCATGCGTCCGGGAAGATGGCGCTCGCGCCCCGCTGATAGAACCAGTCGAGCTCCTGCTTGCGCAGGAGGAAGATGCCGCGCAGCACGAGCTCCGTCACCCGATCCGGGTGCTTCTGCGCGTAGGCCAGCGAGAGCGTGCTCCCCCACGAGCCGCCGAACACCTGCCAGCGCTCGATGCCGAGGTGCTCGCGCAGCGCCTCCATGTCCGCGACGAGGTGCCAGGTGGTGTTCTCCTCCAGGCACGCGTGCGGCGTGCTCCTGCCGCAGCCCCGCTGATCGAAGAGCACGATCCGGTAGGCGGCCGGGTCGAAGAAGCGCCGCTGCTTCGGCTCCGTGCCGCCCCCGGGGCCGCCGTGCACGAAGACCACCGGCTTGCCGCGCGGGTTGCCCGACTCCTCGAAATAGATCTCGTGAAGGTCAGAGACGCGGAGCCTCCCGGCGCGGTAAGGCTCGATCTCGGGGTACAGCGTTCGTCTGGGCGTGCCTGTGGTCGTCATCGCGCTCCCATCCGTGGACGTGGGCGCGCAGCCTACGCCAACCCGCGCCGGGAAGGGAGGGGAGCTTCCGCGGGACACCCTGGCCGCGCGGCGTTGCGCGGCGCGGCGGGCGCCGCCGGCTCAGGCGACCCGCGCGGCCTGGCGCGGCGCCTCCTTCGCCGCGCCTCCATAGAGCGCCTCGAGCTCGGGACCGTACTTCTCCAGCACGACGCGGCGCTTCAGCTTCAGGGTCGGCGTGAGCATCCCGCTCTCCGCCGTGAAGTCCTCGGCGGCGAGGGCGATCTTCTTGATCTTCTCGAACCCCTTGAATTCAGAACAGATTCTGTCGACCTCCTCCTGGACGTGCGCGACCACCCGCGGGTCCTTCAGCATCGCGCCGGGCGCGTCGAACGAGAGGCCCTTGCCCTGGGCCCACGCGGTGAGCGAGGCCATGTCGGGGACGATCAGCGCCACGTTGAAGGGGCGGTTGTCGCCGTGGACCATCGCGTTGTTGATCAGCGGAGACAGCTTGAGCTTCTCCTCGAGCGGCGCGGGCGCGACGTACTTGCCGTTCTCGAGCTTGTATTGCTCCTTGATGCGGCCCGTGATGAAGAGATACCCGTCGCCGTCGAGGTAGCCGAGATCGCCTGTGCGGAAGCCGCCGTCCTCCGTGAAGACGGCCTTGTTCTCCTCGTCGCGCTTGTGATAGCCCACCATCACGTTCGGCCCGTAGACGACGATCTCGCCCTGCGCCGGGTCGTGCGACCGGGACGTGTCGATGACGACCTTCACCCCCGGGATCGGCTTGCCCACGCTGCCGAGGCGGCGGGCTGCCGGGGTGTTCACCGCGATGATCGGCGAGGTCTCGGTCAGGCCGTAGCCCTCGTATACCGTGACGCCGAGCGCGTCGACGAACTCGGCCACCTCGCGCGACAGGGCCGCCCCGCCGCTGATCGCGTATTTCAGGTTGCCGCCGAACTTGGCGCGGACCTTCGAGAAGACGACCCGGTCCGCCGCGGCCAGCGTGAGCCGCTCGACCAGCCCGAGCGCCTCGCCCCGCTGCTGCTTCGCCGCGGCGCGCAGCCCGGCGCGGAACAGGCTCCGGACGATCGCGGGCTTCTCCGCGATCTGCTTGTTCACGCCCTCGTAGATCCGGTTGAAGATCCTGGGGACGCTCATCAGCACGGTCGGCTTCACCTCGGCGAGGTTCAGGACGATCCTGTCGACCGACTCGCAGAGCGCCACCTCGGCGCCGACCGCGATCATCACGTGGAGCTCGCAGGTGTGGCCGAACGAGTGGGCCCACGGGAGGAACGACAGGCTGCGGTGCCCGCCGCCGAACGGGATGCTCGAGAGCACGGCGCAGAGGTTGGAGGTGATGTTGCCGTGCGAGAGGATCACCCCCTTGGGGTTGCCGGTCGTGCCCGACGTGTAGATGAGGCACGCCGTGTCCTTCGGCGAGGGCTGGATGGCCGGGGCCGGGCTCTCCTCGCCCGCCTCGAGCAGCGCCCGGTACGAGGTGGTCTTCGCGCCGGAGGCCCCGTCGCCGTCGCCCTCCGGCTCGGACAGGCTGATGAGGTGCTTCAGGGACGGCGCCCGCGCGGAGAGCTCCTCGCACTTCGCGAGGATCTGCGGCGTGGCGACGACCGCGGCGACCGCCTCGCAATCGTTGATGATGAACTCCCACTCGCTCGCGAGCTGGGCCTCGTACATCGGCACGACGGAGACACCCAGCGTGAAGCAGGCGTACGCCGCGACCGCCCACTCGACGCGGTTGTTCGAGATGAAGGCCACCCGATCGCCCCGCTGGACGCCCAGCGACGCCAGGCCGCCGCGGAACCTCGCGACGCGCTGGCCGAACTCCGCGTAGGTGATCCAATCCCAGCGGCCATCCGTCTTGGTGCCGAACAGCGGCCGTGAGCCGTGTTGTTGAATCGAGCGATCCAGCAGTTCTACCAGGTTCTCCAGGTTCGCCATTGGGCCTCCTCCTCGGCGGATTTTTTACCATGTTACCGTGCGGCGTCTGCGGTGTTTCCGTGGCGTCCGGTGTGCCGCGCTGCATGGCGCGGCGCGGCGCGGGCAGGGGACGCGGCGCCTTGCCCCGGCTCGCCGTCCTGGCTGTTCGTGCCTCCCCACGCGTGTGGTGGCGGCCTCGGGCCCCTTCTGTTACAGGGTCATCGCTTCCATGCCCCGGTACGCGATCACGACGTTCGGCTGCCAGATGAACGTGCACGATTCCGAGCGGATGCACGACGTGCTCCGCCGCGCCGGCTACACCGAGGCCGGCGGCCCGGATGAGGCCGACGTGCTCGTGCTGAACACGTGCAGCGTGCGCGAGAAGGCCGAGCAGAAGCTGCGGAGCGAGGTGGGGCGGCTCGCCCGCTGGAAGCGCGAGCGCGGCGACCGGGTGCTCGTCGTGGCCGGGTGTGTGGCCCAGCAGGAGGGGGAGCGCCTCCTCAAGCAGATGCGGGCGATCGACGTGGTGGTGGGGCCGGACAACATCCCGGAGCTGCCCGGCCTGCTCGGCGACCTCGCCCTCGGCGGGCTGCCGGTCGCGCGCACGGTGTTCGACGTCGACGCGCCCCGGTTCCTGATGGCGTCGCCGACGCCCGGCGCGGGCGCGCAGGGGGGCGCGCCCGCGGCGTTCGTCACGATCATGAAGGGCTGCGACGAGCGCTGCTCGTTCTGCATCGTCCCGTACACCCGCGGGCCGGAGCGGTACCGGCCGAGCGACGAGATCGTGGCCGAGATCGCGGCGCTCGTGGCCGCCGGGGTCCGCGAGATCACGCTGCTCGGGCAGACGGTGAACAGCTACCGCGACCCGCTCGGCGCGCTGCCGCGGGCGCCGGGGGCGAGCGCGGACGACCCGGACGAGAGCGAGTTCGCGGCGCTCCTGCGCCGGATCGCGGAGCGTGTGCCCGGCCTCGCGCGGCTGCGCTACACGAGCCCGCACCCGCGGCACCTCACGCCCTCGCTGATCCGCGCCCACGCCGAGCTCGCGGTGCTGCCGCGCCACGTGCACCTGCCGGTGCAGTCGGGCAGCGACCGCATCCTCCGGCGGATGATCCGCCGCTACACGCGGGCCGAGTACGTCGCGCGGACGCGGGCCCTCGTCGAGGCCGTCCCGGGGCTGACGCTCTCGACCGACATCATCGTCGGCTTCCCCGGCGAGACGGAGGACGACTTCGCGGCGACGCTCTCGCTCGTGCGCGAGGTGGGCTATAAGGGGTTGTTCGGCTTCAAGTACTCGCGCCGCCCGCACACGCCCGCGCTGAAGCTCCCGGACGACGTGTCCGAGGACGTGAAGGGCGAGCGGCTCGCGCGCCTGTTCGAGGCGAGCGAGGCGCTGCTCGCCGCCCACCTCGAGGGCCTCGTGGGGACGACGCAGGAGGTCCTCGTCGAGGGCCGCGACAAGCAGCGCGGCGCCGGCGGCACGCTCTGGTCCGGGCGGACGGGGCGGCACGAGATCGTGCACATCGAGGGCGCGGGGGAGCTCGATCTGCTCGGCGAGGTCGTGGAGGTCGCGATCGCGCGGGCGAACAAGCACTCGCTCCAGGCGGAGCTCACCGAGGCGGCGCGCGCCGCGGCCCGGCCGAGGCAGCGGGTCGGCGCAGGCGACGCGGCCGGCGCGGAGGCCGCGCGGCCGGCCCGGCGGGTGCTGCCCGTGATCGCCGCCGAGGGGGGCTGACGTGGCGCTCGTCCTGGACTTCGGCGGCATGTCGCCGCGCCTCGGGCGCGACGTGTTCCTCGCGCCGAGCGCGACGGTGATCGGCGACGTGGTGCTCGGCGACGAGGCGAACGTGTGGTTCGGGGCGGTGCTGCGCGGGGACATCGGCGCGATCCGCGTCGGGCCGCGGACCAACGTGCAGGATCTCGCGTGCCTGCACCTGACGGGCGGCGTCTCCGAGACGATCATCGGCGCGGACGTGACGATCGGGCACGGCGCGATCCTGCACGGCTGCACGGTCGGGGACGGGTGCCTGATCGGGATGGGGAGCATCGTGCTCGACAACGTCGCGATCGGGGAGGGCTCGGTGATCGCCGCGGGCGCGGTGGTGCCGCCGGGGAAGGTGATCCCGCCGAGGTCGCTGGTGCGCGGCAACCCGGCCCAGGTGATGGGGGAGGTGCGGCCGGACCAGGCCGAGCTCGGCAGGATGGGCGCTGCCAGCTACGTGGAGAACGCGAGGCGCTTCCGGGAAGCGCTCGCCGCGGCCGCGCAAGCGGCCGGCGGGGTCCCGGCGAGCGCCGCCGTGACGGGAGAGGTGAAGAAGCGATGAACATCACGGTGAACGGGGAGGCGCGCGAGGTTCCGGCGGCGGTCACGGTGCGGGTGCTCGTGGAGCTGCTCGGGCTGACCGAGGGGCCGGTCGCGGTGGAGCGCAACGGCGAGGTGGTGCCGCGCGCCGAGCACACCGCCGCGAAGCTCGCCGAGGGCGACGTGATCGAGATCGTGCACTTCGTCGGCGGCGGCTGAACGTCGGCGGCGGCTGAACGTCGGCGGCGGTCGAGCGTCGGCGGCTGAGGCCGGTCCCGTTGTTCGAGGCGTTTCCAGCAGATCGGGCGCTCGTGATCTTCCAGCTCGTCCGGGTTCCGGCTACCGTGGCGAGCTGCCGTGGATACGAGGGCCCTTGTCCTGGTCTTGGCGCTCGGTGCATCGGCCGGCGTGGGCGCCGCCGTGGTGGTGCGCGACCAGCTGCCGGCCTCGCCGGTCGTCCACGGCCTGTCGATCGGCGAGCGTGTGGTCCCGGAGGGGGCGTCGCCTGCGGCCTGGCTCGCGGCGCGGCGCGACGTGCTCCGCGGGCGGCTGGTGCGGCTGCGCCACGACGACGTGGAGTTCACCGCGACGCTCGGGGAGGCGGGCGTCGAGGTCGACGTGGCGGCGACGCTCGCGGCCGCGTCGGTCGTGGGGCACGAGGGCCCGTGGTCGCACCGGATCCGGGAGGCCCGGCGGGCGCGGCGCGGCGAGATCGACGTGCCGCTCGTCTGGTCGGTCGACGAGGAGAAGGCCCGCGCGCTGCTCGAGCGGCTCGCCGGCCAGGTGTACCGGGCGCCGGTCGACGCGCGGCTCGACCTGGCGAACCGGCGCAAGATCCCGGAGCAGCCCGGCCGGGAGCTCGACGTCGAGGCCTCGATCGAGGCGCTGCGGGCCGGGGAGCACGGCGAGGAGGAGACGATCGCGCTCGAGGTCCGGCACCTCTCGGCGGCGGTGGTCGTCGCGGACCTCGTGAGCGTGGACGTCAGCAAGGTCGTCGCGGCCTACGAGACGAAGTTCAAGCGGCACGGCAAGGAGGCCGGGCGCGCGGCGAACATCGCGAACGCGGCGGCGAGGATCGACGGCACCATCCTGGCGCCGGGCGAGACGTTCTCGTTCAACACCCGCGTCGGCCCGCGGACGCGCAAGAACGGGTTCACGATCGCGCCGGAGATCCTCGGAGACGAGACCGTCCCCGGCTACGGCGGGGGGACGTGCCAGGTCTCGAGCACGCTCTTCGCCGCGGCGCTCTTCGGCGCGCTCGACACGCTGGACCGGCAGAGCCACTCCCGCCCGAGCGCCTACATCCCGATGGGCCTCGACGCGATGGTGACCTATCCGGAGTCGGACCTGAAGATCCGGAACACGCTCCCTTTCCCGATCATGCTCCACGCGTACCTGCCGTCGCCCACGGTGATCCGGGTGGAGATCCTGGGCGGCGACCCGGTGGCGGACGTCGCGCACCAGGTCGACGCCGAGCACACCGACGATTTCATCCGGCGGATCTACGTGAAGTCGGAGCTGTCGGAGGGCAAGGTGCGCCGCCACCAGAAGGGCTCGTGCGGGTACGACGTGAGGTCGTTCGTGACGCTCCGCTACAAGGACGGCCGCGTCGGCGAGCGGAGCTACACGAGCGAGTACAAGCCCGCGCCGGAGGTGTTCTGGGTGGCGCCGGACTATGATCCTTCGACGATGCCGGAGCTCCCGGAGCACGCGAAGGCGGTGGAGGAGCGGCTGGAGGGGGAAGAGCCGCCGCCGGAGGGGCAGGGGGACGGGTTCTCGATGTGAGCGATTGGTGAGCGGAGCGGCCCCGAGGGAGGGAGCTCGCCGCGCGACGTGTGCCGCACCTGGCGATGGGGTGTTCGTGGTCGGAGGCGTCAGCGCGCGGCGGCCTTTGCAGAGGAGAAGAGCCGCAGGCCCTCGCGCAGGAGATCCCGGTCTCCGATGTCGTGGCCGTACACGACGAGCGCCGCGGAATGACAGATGGCCCGGAGCTGGGCGAGCTTCCAGCGGCGCTCGTCGATCTCGCCATAAGCAGCACGGAAGATCTCCTGTGCGCCGGGGGGGAGGAAGCTGTGCGCGACGCTGAGGTCCACCGCGGGGTCGCCGAGGTGGAGATCACCCCAGTCGATGACGCCCGCGAGCGACCGGTCCGGGGCGAGCAGGAGATGCCGCACGTACAGGTCGCCGTGCACGACGTGGAGGTCCTCGGAAGCGCGGAGATCGGCGCCCGCCTCGAGGATCTGCAGCCAGGGGTGGACATCCGGCAGCAGGCCGAGCGCACGGATACGGGCGAGGCGCTCGACCACCTCGGGGAGGCGGAGCGAGAGATCCAGCTTGCCGATCGTGTCCGGGGGTAGCCCGAGGCGCCGCGCGTCGTCGGGCGGGAACGTGTGGAGCGCCGAAAGGAAACGCGCGAGGGGCTCCGCGAGCGCGGTCCTCTCGCGATCGTCGAGGCTCGCCCGGCAGGCCGTCTCTCCGGAGAGCTTGCGGTAGCCGAGGAACGGCCAGGGATACGCCCCCTCCCGGGGCTGGCCGAAGAGCTCGGGGACAGGGACGGGGAGGGGGAGCCGAGGCGCGAGCGCCGGGAGAAGGCGGTGCTCCTTCTCGAGGAACGGGACGGCGAGCTGCCGGCGCGGGAAGCGGAAGACGAGCTCGCCGTTGACGAGGTAAGCGACATTGTCCCAGCCCTCGCCGAGGAGCTCCAGGCGCACCGGACGGAGCACCGGGAAGGTGTCCTCGAGGAGCTGCGCCGCGAGCGCGTCGGAGATCCGGTGCTCGGCGGTCCAGGGGGCCGTCATCGTGCCTTCGTGCACCTGCCCGGGGCCGTACGCCGGCGCTGCGCGCTCACGCGCCGTTCTGCGCGACGGCTGCGAGGGAAGCAGCGGCGGGGGCGACGAGTCGGAGTTTGGTGGTCATTGGCTGGAGTTGCCTTGACGAACTCTATATCAGTATGAGTCCGCAAATGGATCACAAATCGCGACGGATCGACCTGCGATCTGTCGCTTCCTGATCCTGCTCGGGCGGCCTACGCCTGGAGTGCTGGTCGGTCAGGGCGCTTGGGAGGGCTGCGGCTTACACCTGCCCTCCGAGCACACCGCCGTCATTCCTTCCGGATACACGGGCGCGCAGGGGGGGGCACGCGACGAGCTCCTGGGGGCAAACGAGGGCGCCGAGATCCGCGCTCTGGTTGAGGGCGACGATGCCTCTCCCGTCGCACGACTCGCAGCACCCGACGCCGTCACGCAGGGCGCAGTCCGCGTCCTGCGTGCATTCCGTCAGCGGGGATTCGCGCACGTCGACGACGACGCAGCGCCCGCCCTCGCACGCGGCGGCGAAGTACTGGGCGGTGCGCTCGGCCTCGCTGACCTCCTGGCACGGCGTGCACGCCGTTTCCCCGCAACCGCTGGCATTCCAGAAATCCGCCACCGCGTCGCGGTGGATGGCGACGAACGCGCTGGCGTCGACCGGATCGCAGGACGCGCAGCACTGCGGCGGCGCGAGGACACAATCGCCCGGCGCCGCGCACACATCCATGGCCGGGGTGGTGCCCTGACAGGCCTCCTGGCACGCCGCGAGCGACTCGAAGCGGTTCTCGTTGCCATCGCAACCACCATAGGTGAACTGAACGCACTCGCCGGTGCTGGGGTCGTGCCAGTAGCTCGGGATCGCCGCGTCGCAGGGCCCGGTCTCCTGCGGCAAGGTACAACGGTCCGGCAATTCGCCGCCGGTGCCGCTGCTCGCGACCGACCCGCCGCTGCCCGCGACCGAGCCGCCGCCGCCCGGGCCCCCGCCGCCCGATCCGCCGTTGTCCCCTGCGTCGCCGCAGCCCGCCGCGAGCAGGAGAGAGGTGAACAAGCCGAGACCGAGGGACAAGCGCCGAACCATTCCAGAGACATCGCAATCGGCGCGCCGCCGGCCACCTGAGGATAAGGCAATCGATCGCAGGATATACATCCGTAGTCGATGGCATGTCAGGCGGCGTCATGCCAGGCGACGCTGCACGTCGCGACGACCTGTTCGACGTGCGGCGCGCCCCTCACCGGCGCGCGGCCTGCGTGGAGGTGACCGTGTCCCACCTGTCGACCGATCAGGGTCGATGTGCGTCAGGGCGCGCGTTCGTCGCGCGGCGAGCGCGCCGTCAGGCGGTGATGTCGAGCCGCGGGAGCTGCTCGCGGAAGAGCGAGTTGAACGGGCGCCGTTGCACCGCTCGTGCTCGATCACGAACAGCGCGAGCTGGCGGACGCCGCTCGCCGAACCGGAAGCGGGCGGTGGCCCGCTGGAGGCGCTCAGGGGCAGCTCGACGCGGCGTAGAGCCCGTCAGCGTCGAAGCCTCCGTGGGTGAGCTGGGTATGGGATCCGTACACCCTGCACGAGACCCCGGTCGCGTCGATGCTCAAGATCTCGATCGTGCCGCCGTCGAACACGTCGGTAACGAGGTCACCCGCCGCGCACTCCGTGCTCACCGAGCGGGTGAAGGACGCGGCGATGGCCGGATCCGTGAGATCGAAGATCCCGGGCTTCTGGTAGGCCGGCGGGAGGCTCAACGTCACGCGGTAGGTACCGGTGCACGCGATGGACGACCAGGGATCCGCGCAGCTCTCGGCCGCGCTCCCGAGGAACAGGTGGAGCGCGTCGGGATCCGGGGTCGGCCCGCCCGGAGGCGCGGCCAGCGCGGCGCCAGGAACCGCGCGCCCCGGTGAGGGCAGGCTCGGCGGCGGCGGGTCGCCGCAATAGGTAGCCGTGTAGTCGCCGCCGAGGTCCAGATCGGGCTCGTACGGCTGGCCATTGAACTTGATCCGCCACGGCGGGGTCCCCCAATGGAGCTTCACCGAAACGGAGCTCGCATCGCTGCTCACGATCTCGAGCGTCTTCTCCTCCACCCCTCCGGAGGTGGCCAACGTCCCGGGGCCGGTGCTGGTCCCGCCGCCGAGCGAGGTAGCCCAGACGGCTGTGTACGACGTGATGCGATAGTCTCTGAGATCGATGAGCCCAGGCCGGTTGAGCTCTGGCGGGATGAAGAGAGCGATCTGCCAGAAGGAGGGCGAGGTCGAGTTGAAGGCCAGCCCGTTCCGCGCCTGCCCGATCAGCGGTCGGCTGCACTCCTGCTCGGAATCACTGAAGAAGAGCGCGAGTGAGTCGGGGTGCGGCGGGCGCTGGAACTGCAGCCCGTTCAGCACCACCTCTGCGCTGGACGGGTCTGACGAAGTATCACCGAACCGCACGGCGATGGCGTTGCGCGAGGGCGGCTCACCCCCCGGCTCCTCCTCCGGCTCCTCGCCCAGGCCGAGCACGATCGGGGCGCACCCGCCGTTCACGATCATCACCGCTGCCGCGAGGGACATCATCCAAAGTTTCATCCGAACACCTCCAAGGCGAGCTCCTCAAGTGAAGACCTCAGGGGGGCCTGCCACGGCTCATCAAAACCAACGGACGCGCAGGCCGACGCGATCACCCGGGGGCGCAGAGGACCGCGGCGGTGGAGACCGCCTCCGTCGGCGCGTCGTCGTCGGCGCGCACGGGCGGCGCGGAGGAGGCGATCGCGACCCGCCTCCGCGGCGTCCTCGCCGCCCGGCCGCTCGCTCAGGTGCCGCGTGAACCAGCTCCTGCACGTGAAGACTCCGGACGGCGGGCCCACGGCTCACGGGGAGGACGTCACCTCGAGGGAGAAGGGGCGCCAGAGCCCGCGCCTTGTGAGCCGAGCGGCGTGGGGTACGCTGGGAGCATGCTGCAACGATCCAAGGCTCGGCTCCGGCACGGGCCCGAGGGCCCGCATGCCGCAGGGCTCCACCGTGGGGTGCCAGCCGGCGAGCGCTCGGCGCTCATCGCCAGCCAGGCGGAAGCCGAAGGATGCACGGACGCGGCGTTCCCCGGCCTGAGATTCGTCCGTGTGTCGCGCCCTTCGACCTGTCCGGGCCTGCATGCCCTCGGTCCGACGCTCACGGTGGTCGGCCAGGGCAGGACGACCGCGCGATTCAGCGAGCACGAGATCGAGTACGACGCATCGCGCTATGCCGTCGTGGCGAGGGAGGTGGTCTTCGAGGAAGCGGTGATGGAGGCCGACAGCACCTCTCCATACCTCGCCATGAGCCTCGAGATTCCGCCGGACGCCATCGCCAGGATGCTGCTCGCGCTGGCCGACGCGAGCGCCGAGCCTGCGGCCGACGCGGCGATGGCCCTCGTCTCGGACCTCGACACGCCGATCGAGGACGCCGTGGTCCGGCTGCTGCGCGCGGTCCGCGACCCGGTGGAGCGCCGGATCGTCGCTCCCCTGGCGCTGGAAGAGCTCGTCTTTCGCCTGCTCCGCTCGGAGGCCGCCGCGATGGTCCGAAGCGCCGTGAGGCGCGATCGCGACGCGGACAAGATCCAGGCGGCGATGCGCTTCCTGCGCGCGAACGTCGAGCGGCCGCTGTCCGTGGAGGAGGTGGCGCGGCACGTCGCCATGAGCCCTTCGCACTTCGCCCATCGATTCCGCGCCGTCGCTCGCGTCTCTCCGATGCGCTACCTGAAAGAGCTGCGCCTGCAGCACGCGCGGACCCTCCTGCTCTCCGGCCTGCGCGCGAGCGAGGTCGCGCAGCGCGCCGGGTACGAGAGCGCCTCGCACTTCACCCGCGACTTCAAGCGCTGCTTCGGCGCCTCGCCGGGCGACTACGCGGAGCGGCTCCGGAAGCTGTAGCGCGCCGGATCGCAGGATCTGGCAAGAGAAGCGCAGCCCTCGCCCTCGCCGCGCCCCCGGGCGCGACCCTAGACTCTCCGCCATGATCATCCTCACTGGCGTCACCGGGCACCTCGGCTCGTCCGTCCTCAAGCACATCCTCAAGCTCGTCCCCCCCTCCGAGATCCTCGTCTCCTTGCACAACCGCCTGGCTCGCGAGGAGATCGAGAAGACGCGAGTGCAGGTGCGGGCAGGAGATTATACCGATCCCAGCTCCCTGGAAGACGCGTTCCGAGGTGGCGACAAGCTGCTGATCGTCTCTCATCCGTCCTTCTCCGACGAGCTGCGGGTCACGTCCCACAAGAACGCGATCGACGCGGCGGTGAAGGCGGGGGTGAGGCACATCTACTACACCTCCCTCGCCTTCGGACAGGAGAGCAAGGCAGCCGTGATGAGGGCGCACCTCGACACGGAGGCCTACCTGAGATCGCGTGGGGTCACCTACACGATCGTTCGAGAAGGCGTCTACATGGAGAGCTACCCAGTATTTCTCGGGTTCTTCGGCGCCGGACACGACGAGGTGATCGTGCCGGGCGACGGCGGGGTCGCCTGGGCTGCGCGGGACGACCTCGGAGAGGCGACGGCGAGGATCATCGCAGGGAGCGGATACGAAGGCGAGACGATCACCCTCGCTGGGCCAGAGGTGTACACGCTGGAGCAGACGACCGCGCTCATCTCGTCGATCCTCGACCGCGAGATACGTTTCTCGGTGGTGAGCCGAGACGAGTTCGTGCGTCGAAACAGCGCGCATGGAGATGTCGCGAGGTTCTGGGCGTCCACGTATCCGGCGCTGGAGGCGGGCGAGGCGTCCCTCGTGGATCCGCTGCTCGGGGCGGTCCTCGGGCGGCCGCCCGTGTCCTTCGAGGCGAGGTTGAGGGAGCTGCTCGAGAACGAGGCGGAGCCGCGGAAGGAAATCTCCAGCTGGCTCGACAACGGACGAGGACCAGCGCGCTGAACGTTATCCGTTCTCGCTCGCTCGGAAACGACAGATCATTCGTGCGGAAGGGCGGGGCCGGTGCGCGACCGGGGGGCGGGTCCGCCCGGAGCCGCGCCGGGGATGGCGCAGCGCCGGGCGGCTCGTGTCACGGCGACAGCGTGACGGACTTCGGGTCGAGCGCCACTTCGTAGTAGCCGTGCGGATTCCAGGGGAGCGCGACGCCGTTCTGCGTGAGCGTGCCGCCGGTGACCGTCACGCGCACGTACTTGCCGGGCGGGAAGTTGGCGGGGAGCTGCCACGTCCAGGTCGTTCCGCCGCCGGCCTGCGTGCCGGTGACGGAGCTGACGGCCTTCTGGCCGAGCCAGTAGGCGCCGATGTTGACGATGCTGTCGATCCACACGTCGCCGAGATCCTTGACGTGCTCGACGTGATCGACGAAGGCCTGGAGCGCGATGGGCTGATAGGCGCCGTCGCTGCCGCCGTTGAAGCCGTGGATGCAGAAGGTGCGCCACCTCTTGGCCGTCCGCGCGCTCGTGACCTGCTCGTCCATCACCGACGCGGAGGCGCCGGTCGGGGGAATGTAGCTGGGAAGCGTGAACGGATCGGTGTTGTCGTTCGGGGCGATCAGGGCGTTGGACACGCCGCGATTGATGAGGAAGCGAGTCCGGGCGATGCCCGTGTACACCGACGAGCCGTTCGGAGCCGCCATCGTCCACGGCCTGACGCCGAACTTGTCCTCGATGAACTGCGTCGCGGCGTCCGTATCGGAGCCGTTGTCCTCGCTGCTGTGGCTCTTCGTGTGGTTGCCGAGCTCGTGCCCGTCCGTCAGCGCGCGTTGCCACACCGGATCGTTCGATTCGTTCTTGCCGGTCTGGAGGTAGAAGGTGAACGGCACGCCGAGCGCGTTCAGCGCGTCGTAGTTCTGGATCTGGCTCGAGTTCGAGTCGTCGAAGGAGTACGACACGGCGCCCGCGAAGCCGGCCCAGTCGATGACCTTGAACCCGCCGGGCGCGCCGGACGGCTTCGCGACGTCGCCGGCGCCGGGCGGCGTCGGAAGGCCGGAATCGACCGCCGGTCCTACAGGATCCGATCCTCCACCACCCGCCGCGTCGTTGCCGCCGGTGCCGGTGCCCGATCCGCCGGTGCCCCCGGTCGCCGACGTCGAGGTCGTGCCGCCCGGATCGCCGGAGGTGACACTTCCGGACGTGCCGCTGCCGCTCGCCGTCGGCTGGCCACCGCTGCCGTCGGAGCCACCCCCGCCGCCATCATCACTACAACCGCTGAAGTGTAGGGCGCCTAACAAGAACAGCGCACCGAACACCCGTGACGATGACGAAGGAAAATTATTAAGACGGCGCGATCGCGAAGAGTTCCACATGGTGGCAACTATTCCCGTAACGCGCTCGATTGATCAAGGCGCACGCGGATTGACGCGCTGCGTAAAAATTGTGCAGGGGGTCGACTTCGCCGGTGGAGCCTCCGCCCGCCAGGAGTCCGGCCTGGGATGGCCGGACTCCTGCGCTGCTGGGCCCCTCGGGGCTCTACCAGTCGCTGCCTCCGACCCCTGCGGCGCCTCCGGCGCCTCCGGCCCCTCCGACCCCTGTGCTAGTGAATCCTCCGCTCCCTCCGACGCCGCCGCCGCCGCCCTCGCCTCCGTATCCGCCGTAACCGTAGTACTGGTCCGGATCATCGTAGACGTTGATGTCGAGGTTCACCTTGCCGTTGAGCCACAGCGAGCTGTCCCCGATACCGAAGTTGTACTGGGCCCAGCTCGTGGAGTGCGGCGAGACGCGGATGTACACCGTCGAGGCCGACAGCAGCGTGGCCTCCACGTTCGTCTTCGTGCCGTCCTCCTCGACCTTCTGGAAGCTCCAGCCCGGACGCAGCGTGACCTGGTACCGGCCTCGCTCCAGATCGACGAGGATGGCGCTGGCGTTGGGATCATGGTCCTCCGAGTTGACCGTCACCACCTCCTGGCCTCCATCCCAGCCGCCGTAATTGTATCCTCCGCCCGACCCGCCCACCCCGCCATAGTAGTAGTCGCGGTTCCTGATATCGAACGTGGCGTTGCGAAGCTGATAGCGCACCCCGGACGGCGCGTTTGCCGCGAGCGGCAGGCTGATGGATCCGACCTCTGACGTGCTCTCGCCACCTTGCGAGCTGCAACCGCTGAGCCCCGCCGTGAAGAACGCACCGGCCGCCGCCAACAACCCAAAACCCCTGATCATCTTGTTCATGCTAGTTCCCCTTTAAGTTCCCACTCGGCACCGGCGGCCGCGTGAGCCAAGTCCGCTGCCGGTCCGGCGTGGGTGCACCGCAAAAGAGCAATCGGCGGACCAGAGCGGATCCCCACTCTGCGCACTTCATTTTTGTGACCAATCCGCGATCTGGCGCAATATGGCTCAGCCGTTTTGTGCCAATGCCGAGTGCGGACCGGTGGGCCAGGGCGCCTCGCGCGGCGTGCTCACGGGGACGGTTCGGGGAGCAAGGCGGACGTGCTGGCACGCTGGCACGCTGGCACGCTGGCACGCTGGCACGCTGGCACGCTGGCACGCTGGCACAGGTCCACTGCGGGGAGCGGGGAGGTGACGCCCTGGAGGTGCGAGGCCTCCTCGAGTCACCTCCCTTCCTGCGCTGAGGGGTCACGTCACGCGGCGCGCTCGGACCGGTCGAGGCGCAGGGGCAGGCTCTTCAGCCCGCGCAGGCTGAACATCGCGCGCCACGCGAGCGGCCCGGGCTCGCGCGAGAAGGGCGGCAGCCGCCGGAGGAGCTCCTCGAAGGCGATCTTGCCCTCGAGCCGGGAGAGGGGCGCGCCGACGCAGAAGTGGATGCCGTGGCCGAAGCCCACGCTGCCGCGCTGCTCCCGGGTGATGTCGAATCGGTCGGGATCCGGGAACTGCGCAGGATCCCGGTTCGCCGAGGCGATGATCGGCAGGACGACCGCGCCCTTCGGGATCGTGACGCCGGAGAGGGTCACGTCCTGGGTCGTCTGCCGCATCAGCAGCTGCGCGGGGCTGTCGTACCGGAGGACCTCCTCGATGAAGCCCGGGATCAGGGCGGGCTCGTCGCGGAGGTGGCGCAGGGCGTCCGGATTCTCGAGGAGCGCGAGGGTGCCATTGCCGATGAGGTTGGTCGTGGTCTCGTTGCCCGCGACGAGCAGGAGGACCACCATGCCGAGCACGTCGTCTTCCTTGAGCTCGCCGTACTCCACCTCCCCGCGGAGGAGGTCGCTGATGAGATCCTCGCGCGGCTGCCGCTTCCGCGCCGCGATCATCTCGAGGAAGTAAGCGCGCATCTCGCGGCGGCTCCGGAGGACGCGCTCCACCACCTCGTCGGGGAGCTGGCCCGGCGGCGTGCCCACGCTCTCGTCGGACCAGCGCTTGAAGTCCGCGCGGAGCGACGGATCCACGCCGAGCATCTCGGCGATGATCGTGACCGGCAACGGCACGGCCAGGTCCTCCATCAGGTCGACGCTGTCCTTCGCGAGCATCCGATCGATGTGCTCGACCGCGATCGCACGGACCCGCTGCTCGAGCCGCGCGATCGCCCTCGGGGTGAACGCGCCGGTGATCAGCTGGCGCACCCTGCCGTGGACCGGCGGATCGCTCATGAGGACGTTGATGTCGCTGAAGACGAGCGGCTCGCGCTGGAGCCGCTCGTCCTGCGTGCTCATCCTCGCCACGAGGGTGTCGGAGGAGAAGAGATCGGGGTGCTTCAGGACATGGACGACGTCCTCGTAACGGCTCACCGCCCAGAAGCCGTTCGGCTCAACCTGGCACACCGGCGCCTTCTCGCGGAGCTCGGCGTACCGCGGATAGGGGTTGTCGATGACCTCGGGCGTGAGGAGGCTGTAGGTGTAGGTCATGGGCTCTTCTCCGTTCCTTTCTTCGCTGGCGCGCGCGCGGTAGGCGCGGGCCGCGCAGCGCTCGCGCTGGACGAGGGCTCGCGGCAGCGCCCGGCCAGCGACTCGAGCGCCACCACGGCAGCTCGTTCGTGTGCTCAAGGTCCTCCCCAAGCAAGCTCAAGCTGTCGTCTGCGGTACCATACGACCTGATGAAAGCAACATCTTGTTGCCAGGTCTGGCCAGGCCAACCTTTCATGGTCTGAACGGCGGCGTGTGCGCCGCGCTCCCACGGGCACCCGCGGCCATGGGGCCCCGCCGCGCCGCCGCCGCGTGAGCCGGCCCGGCCGAGCCGGAGGGGCGGCGACTCACCGTGGGGACACACCCGTCCGATCGGCGGGTCCTCGGCGCGCGAAGAGATTGCTGGAGAAAATCGCCAGCTCGAAGAACGAACAACAAGGCAACTTCGGACAGTCGCGTGGTCGTCCATGCGCTCCGGGAATATTCCTCTGGACGGTGGAGGACATTGATGTAAATCGCCGTGGCAGCCGGGGGACCGGGAGAGTGCGGCGGCGCCGCTCGGTCGCGGGCGACAGGCGGCGCGGCGAGCGCCCTCCGCCGTGATGGTGCGTGGATCATCGCGTGAGCGGAGGCGCGTGGGCGGAGGGGCAGATGCAGAGGGCGCGGGCGCCGGAGAGACAGGGAGACATCGGGCGGCTGCCGCGCCGTCGCGCGCTCCTCGCGGGCGCGGGGGCGACTGCAGGTCTGCTGCTGCTCGGCTGTCGCGGCGAGCCGGTCGACGTGCGCGACCAGGCCGCCATCGCCGCGGGCGGCGGCCGCGGCTACGCCGGCCCGCGCGTCGAGCTCGCGTTCTGGACGGGCTTCACCGGCGGTGATCGGCCGCCGATGGAGCGGCTGCTCGAGCGGTTCAACCGCGAGCACGACACCATCGCGGTGCGGATGAGCGTCACGCGCTGGGGCGACTTCTATCAGAAGCTCCCGGCCGCGGTCGACAGCGGCAATGGCCCCGACGTGGCCGTCATGCACGCGGACCAGCTGGCCACGGCGGCCGCCCACCGCACCGTGCTCCCGCTCGACGAGGTGGCCGAGGCGCTCGGCCTCCGCGCCGTCCATTTCACCCGGACGCTCTGGGAATCGGGCGTGTTCCGGGGCCGCCGCTACGGCATTCCCCTCGATGTCCACCCGCTGGGCCTCTATGTCAACCGCGCCGTGCTGGCCGGCGCCGGCCTCGACGACGCGGCGCTGCCGCGCGCCCGGCGCGACTACCTCGCGGCGCTCGAGCAGCTCAAGGCGCGCGGCGTCCAGGGCGCGTGGGTGTCGCCGGGGCTGTTCACCGGAGGGCTGATGTTCCAGTCGCTGCTCTGGCAGCACGGCGGGGCGCTGTTCTCCGAGGACGGCGCCCGGGCCACCTTCGACGGCGAGGCCGGCGTCGAGGCGCTCTCGTTCATGATCGAGCTGATCCGGCGGGGCTACAGCCCGCGCGACGTCGGCCAGGACGCCGACAGCATCGCCTTCATGAACAACCGGAATGCCTTCCTCTGGAACGGTATCTGGATGATCAACACCTTCAAGGCGATCCCCGGGCTCCGGTGGGGCGTCCTCCCGGTGCCCGTCCTCGGCGACCGGCCGGCGGTCTGGGCCAACGCGCACCACCTCGTGATCCCCCGCCAGACCCGGGCCGGCCAGCGCCGCCTGCCGGCCGCGGTGGTCTTCCTGGACTGGCTCAGCCGGCACTCCCTCGAATGGGCGGAGGCCGGCATGGTGCCCGCGCGGCGCGAGGCGCGGGAGAGCGCCGCGTTCCAGCGCATGACCGAGCAGGCGACCGTCGAGTCGCAGCTGCCGCATGTGCACTTCCCGCCGGCGATCGCCGGGATCGACGCGGTGCGGGCGTCCACCCTCGATCTCGCGGTGAACGAGGCCGTGCTGCTGCGGGCCGCGCCGAGGGAGGCGTTGCGCCGCGCCGCCCGCGAGGCCGACGCGCTGCTCGCGAGCAACCTGAGGAAGTTCGGGAGGGCCTCGTGACCTCGATCGACGCGCCCCTCGTGGAGCCCGGGCAGGCGGCGGCGGCGGAGGGGGCGCCCGAGAGCGCCCCCGGGGCCTCCCACGTCCGGCGCAGCCTCGCGCGCTCGCCGGAATGGACTGCCTACCTCCTGCTCGCGCCGTACCTCGCGCTGTTCGCGCTCTTCGTCGCGGCGCCGATCCTGCTCGGCGTGTGGATCAGCCTCCACGACTGGGACCCGTTCCTGCCCGAGCGGCCCTGGGTGGGCCTCGGCAACTACGCGGATCTGTTCCGGTCCGGCTCGCCGATCCGCGGCAACTTCTGGAGGTCGCTGCGGGCCACCGCGATCTTCACGGCGCTGAGCGTGCCAGTCCTGGTGGTCGTCCCGCTGCTCGTCGCCCTCGCGCTCAACCGGCGCTTTCCCGGCCGGTCGTTCTTCCGGGCCATGTTCTTCGCGCCCTACGTGCTCGGCGTGGCCGTCGTGGCCCTGATGTGGCGGCTGCTGCTCGATCCCCACATCGGCGTGGTCAACCACCTCCTGGGGAAGCTGGGTTTCCCCTCGGACACGGGGTGGACCACGGCGGTCCCGTGGGTGTGGATCTCGCTCGTGGGCATGACCGTGTGGTGGACCCTCGGCTACAACGCCGTGATCTACCTGGCCGGGCTGCAGAACATCCACCGGGAGCTCTATGACGCCGCGCGCATCGACGGCGCCAGCCGCTGGCAGCAGCTCCGCCACGTCACCTTGCCGGGGCTCAGGCCGGTGTTCGTGTTCGTCGTGATGGTGACCTTCCTCGGCTCGGCCAACATGTTCGGGCAGGCTTACCTGGTCACCGGGGGCGGGCCTGGCAGCGAGACCCGCACCACCATCATGTACATCGCCGAGGAGGGGTTCCGGAACTTCCGGCTCGGCGCCGCGGCGGCCATGAGCTACGTCCAGGCCTTCTTCCTCGCGCTCGCTGGCCTCGGCCTGCTCGCGCTGCTCTTCCGCCGCGGCGGCGAGGGGCAGGCGTGAGGCGCCGGCGCGCGGGGGGCGGCGCGGGGGGGCGTCTCGCGCGCCGCGCGCGGCCCGGGAGCGTCCTTTCGTATGCCGCGTTGTGCCTGCTCACCGCGGTGTACCTCGCGCCGATCCTCTGGATGGCGCTCACCTCGCTGAAATCGTCGCCGGAGGCGACGGCGATGCCGCCGACGATGCTCCCCTCGCGGGTGACCTTCGAGAGCTACGGCGCGCTCGCCGGCGCGAGCTCCGAGGCGCCGGTGCTCCGCTGGCTGCTGAACAGCGCCGTCGCCGCCGCGGCCCACGCGCTGCTCGTGCTGGCCACGGCCGCCCCGGCGGCGTACGCGCTGGCGCGCCTTTCGTTCCGCGGCAAGCGGCTCGTGCTCGCCGCCGTCGCCGCGACGCTGTTCATCCCGCCGATCATCTTCCTGCCGCCGAACTACCTGATCGTCAGGGCCCTCGGCTGGCTCGACCGCATGCCCGCGCTGGTGGTGCCGCCGGCGGCGTCGGCCTTCGGGGTGATCTTCCTGCGCCAGTTCTTCCTCGGCCTCCCGCGCGAGCTCGAGGAGGCGGCCGCGCTCGATGGCGCCACCCGCCTCGAAGTGTTCTGGAAAATTATATTGCCATTGTCCAAGCCCGCCCTGGCGACGCTGGCCGTGCTGAGCCTGCTCGGCAGCTGGAACGACTTCCTCTGGCCGGTTTACGTGCTCTATCGCCCCGAGCACCTCACGCTCTCGCCCGGGCTCGCGCTGCTGCAAGGCGCCCGCACCACCGACTACGCCCTTGTCATGGCGGGCGCGGTGGTGGCGAGCGCGCCGATCCTCGCGGTCTTCATCGCCGCGCAGCGGTACGTGATCGAGGGCGTCGCCCGCACGGGCCTCAAGGGGTGATCGGCCGCCGCCGCCGCGCAATGCCATGACATTTCCTGTCCGCACGATCCCGCGCCGCGGCTTGCTCGACAGCCGCTCTCCGGGGAGAATCCCTCTCCTCGGCGGCGGCGGCGCCTCCTCCTCGGCGCCGGAGCACCGCTGTACACCCGCTGCCAGGGACGGCCGACACGTGATCTTGCTTGTCTTATCCTTGTTTTCTTCCGTCGGCCCGGCGCGGCTCCTCCGGGTCGTTCAGCGCGGCTTGCGCGCGAGCTCCGCCATGAGCCCGAAGAGCTCGATCGGGCCGGGCGGGGCGAGCCGGCCGCCGCTGAACTCGCGGTAGAGCGTGTGCACGTTCACGGCGATGCGCTCCGCGTCGTGCAAGCTCGCGTGGTCGCCGAGGGCGATGTCGCGGGCGGCCTCGGCCGGGGCCATCCCGGCGTCGTAGCGGCGCCGCGCCTCGTCGCGGATGTACACGAGGTAGTCGCGGACCGCGCGCACGCCCTGCTGGTCCGTGACCGGGCCGTGCCCCGGGACGATGACGTCGACGTCCAGCGCCATGATCGTGTCGCAGGCCTTGATCCAGTTGCCCACGGGGCCTGCCCACATGATCGGCGTCCCGTGGATGAAGAGGATGTCTCCCGTGTAGATCAGGCGGTCTCCCGGCACGTGCACGAGCAGATCGCCCTTCGTGTGCGAGGGGCCCACCTCGAGGAGGCGGACCTGCTTGTCGCCCACCGCGAGCGTCAGCTCGCCGTCGAAGACCCGGGTCGGCGCGGCGGGGGCGATGCCCTCGAAATCGAAGGCGCCGAAGCAATGGAGGAGGTAGTCGCCCAGCGCGCCGGCGGCGCCGGCGCGCGCGGCCCGCATGTACGTGGCGAGGAGCGACGCGGGCACCTCGTCCATCTCGGCGGCGCCGGCGCGCGTGGCGACGATCGTCGCGCCGTCGACGAGCTGGTTGCCATAACAATGGTCGCCGTTCGCGTGGGTGTTCACGACCGTGCCGATGCGCGCCGCGGCGGGCGTCGCGGCGCGCATGGCGTCGAGCATCTCGCGCGTGTGCTTCAGGTCGAAGAGCGTGTCGACGAGCAGCGCCTCACCGCCCGAGGTGACGAGGCCCGCGTTGCTGAGCCCCCACGTGCCGTGGGGCTGCAGGTAGGCAAAGCAGCCGTCGCCGACGTCGTGAAGGCCCTTCTCGTACTGCCATCGCGCCATGGTCATCCCTCGCTCCCTGCCGCCGGGGAGCGAGTCTACACGGGGTCGGCGCCGGGGAGCGATATTACCAGGCGTAGGCCTCCGGCGCCTCGCCGCCCGGGCCCGGGAAGATGTCGTCGAGCCGCTTGAGGTGCTCCGGAGAGAGCTTGATCTCGAGCGCGCGCAGGCTCCCGTCGAGCTGCTCGATGGTGCGCGGGCCGAGGATCGGCGAGGTCACGACGGGGTTCCGGAGCACCCAGGCCAGCGCCACGTCGGCCGGCTTCTCGCCGAGCTCCCTGCAGAACCCCTCGTAGGCCTCCAGCTTGGCGCGGCTCTTCTCGATGCGCGCCTGCGCGTCCGGCGAGGCGCGCCGGCCCTGGCTCGCCTTCTCGAGGGCGCCCCCGAGCAGCCCGCCGGCGAGCGGGCTCCAGGGGAGCACGCCGAGGCCGAACGCGCGGCACGCGGGCAGGACCTCCAGCTCGACCGTGCGCGCGTTGAGGTTGTAGAGGCTCTGCTCCGAGACGAGGCCGAGGAAGTGCCGCTGGGCCGCGAGGCCGTTCGCCTGCGCGATCTGCCAGCCGGCGAAGTTGCTGCTGCCCACGTAGAGGACCTTGCCCTCGCGCACGAGCTGCTCCATCGCCTGCCAGATCTCGTCCCAGGGCGTCTCCCGGTCGATGTGGTGCATCTGGTAGAGGTCGATGTGATCCGTCTGCAGGCGGCGCAGGCTCCCCTCGCACGCGCGACGGATGTGGTAGGCCGAGAGCCGCCGGTCGTTCGGCCCCTCGCCCATGGGGCCGTAGACCTTCGTGGCGAGCACGATGCGGTCCCGCCGGCCGCCGCCCTGCGCCAGCCAGCGGCCGATGATGTGCTCGGTGACGCCCTCACCGCGCTTGCGGCCGTAGACGTTGGCCGTATCGAAGAAGTTGATCCCGTGCTCCAGCGCCCTGTCCATGATCGCGAAGCTGTCGGGCTCGCTCGTCTCCGGGCCGAAGTTCATCGTGCCGAGGCAGAGAGGGCTGACCTTCAGGCCGGTGCGTCCGAGGTTGCGGTAGTCCATGGGCGGGGAGGGTAGTACACGGGGCCGGAAGGGCCGCCCGGGATTTCACGTCGCCCGGCGGCGGCGCTGCGGAGGCAGGCGGTCTCCGCGCGGCGCGGCCGCGGCCAGCACCGCGGGCTCGTGGGCGGCGAAGCGCCGCTGAAGGAAGTCGACGAAGAGCCGCACCCGCGCCGGGACGAAGCGCCGGCTCGGGGTGATGGCGTGCACGGCCGACGCCGGCGCGGGCAGGTCGGTCAGGAGCGGCACGAGGCGCCCGGCGGCGAGGTCGGCGGCGACGTCCCAGATCGACTTGAAGGCCAGCCCGTGGCCGGCCAACGCCCAGTCGCGCACGAGGTCGCCGCTGTCGGCGGCGAGGCGGCCGCCCACGCGGACCGCCTCGAGGCCGCGCTCGGTGCGGAAGGTCCAGGAGAGGGGGCGCATGCCCGGGCGCTCCAGGACGATGCACGTGTGATCGGCGAGCTCCGCGAGCGTGCGCGGCGACCCGCGGCGCTCGAGGTAGGCGGGCGCGGCGCAGACGACGCGGCGATTGCCGGCCAGCCGGCGCGAGACGAGGCGCGAGTCGTCGAGCGCGCCGAGGCGCACCGCCACGTCCACGCCGGCCTCGAACAGATCCACCAGCCGGTCGGACAGGCTGACGCGCACGGCGAGCTCCGGGTGCGCCGCCGCGAAATCGGCCGCCGCCGGGCCGATCCACTGGCGGCCGAGATCCACCGGCGCGGACACGTGCAGCCGGCCGCGCGCCTCGGCCTGGCCGGCGGAGACCGCGAGCGCGGCCTCGTCCACGTCGGCCAGGATCGCGGCGCAGCGCTCGTAGTACGTCGCCCCCTCGCCCGTGAGCGCGAGGCGCCGCGAGCTGCGCTGGAGCAGGCGCACGCCGAGCGCCGCCTCCAGCCGCGAGAGGCGCTTGCTCGCCACCGCCGGCGAGAACCCGAGCTCCCGCCCCGCCGCCGAGAGGCTGCCGCTCCCGACCGCGCACACGAACAGCCGCATGTCCTCGAGCTCGACCATCCCCGCTCCCGCCGCGATCCCGCCGAGGGTAGCCGCGCCGCCGCGCATCTTCAACTTTTTAGAAAAGCTGGTTCGGCGATTGCGGATATTCTCATCCGCAGCGGAAAGGATCATGCTCGACCCGTCGCTGCAACGAGCCCTCCCGCGCTCGCCGCGGCGACTCCAACGCTGCCCGACAGGGCTCCTCCTGGCTCGACGGCCGAGGAGGGGCTCGCCGTTCAAGGAGACACCGACATGAGAAAGCCAGTCCTCGCCAGCGCCCTTGCCCTCTCGCTCTTCGCCGCGATCGCCTGCGCCGTAGACGGCGCTGGCGCCGAGGATCTGCCCGAGCCGCGGTCGACGATCGTCGACGCGAGCCTGCCCAGGGCGCAGGCCGACGCCGAGATCCTCGCGGCGCGCCGTTTCTACGCCTTCTGGAACACCGGCGATACGAGCTACCTCGACGCCGCCATCGCGCCGGGCTTCACCGACCGCACCTTGCCCGAGGGGCGCCCCCAGGGCCCGGACGGCCCGGCGTTCGCCTCCAAGGGGTTCCGCGCCGCGGTGCCGGACCTCCGGTGCGAGGTCGAGCAGCTGATCGTCGCCGGCGATCGCGTGGTGGCGCACCTGCGGTTTCGCGGCCACTTCACCGGCACCTTCGGCGACCGGAAGGGCGCAGGGCAGGAGGTGGACTTCATCGCCACCGATATCCTGCGCATCCAGGGCGGCCGCATCACCGACAACTGGCACATCGAAGACAACATGACGCTGTTCCAGCAGCTCGGCGTCGTGAGCCGGTGACCCCGCCGCGCGCGCCCCCGGCGAGATGCGGGCGCACTCGTCACGACGCGAGACGCGACAGGAGAGGTGGTTTCGCGAACGTTGCACGCGCTGGACGGACTCAGTCATCCAGGCGGACATTCATGCCGCGCCCCCGCGGCGGGTGACCACGGGACCCGGAGGTGTGGTAAACACGGGCGTTCGCCATGACTGCGCAGCGCGAGGGCCATCTCGAGGGGGTCGAGGAGCGGAGACCGGCATGAGCCGGGTCGAGGCGGCGGGCGCCGGGAGAGGGCTGGATCCGGCCGGCGCCGCGCTCTCGGGCGGCGGGGAGATGGGGGCGCTCATCCGCTCCATCGACTGGTCGAGGACGTCGCTCGGCCCGGTCGAGGCGTGGCCCCCGTCGCTGCGCACGGCCCTGTCCATCCTGCTCTCGTCCGAGCACCCCATGTTCCTCTGGTGGGGCCGGGATCTCATCCAGTTCTACAACGACGGCTACCGGCCCATCCTCGGCTCCACGAAGCACCCGGCGGCCATGGGGCAAGAGGGCCGCGCGTGCTGGAAGGAGATCTGGGACGTCATCGGGCCGATGATCGAGAAGGTCTTCTCGGGAGGGGCCACGTACCTCCGCGATGGCCTGCTCATCCTCGATCGGAATGGCTTCCTGGAGGAGTGCTACTTCAACTACGGCTATAGCCCCATCCGGGACGAGAGCGGCGCTGTCGCGGGCGTCTTCGTCGCGTGCTCCGAGAGCACGGGGCACATCCTCGGGCAGCGGCGGCTGCAGCTGCTCGGGGCGCTGGCGGCGAGGGCGGCCGACGCGAGGAACCTCAAGGACGCCTGTCGCGTCGCGATGGAGGCCCTCGCGGACGCCGGGAGCGATCTGCCGTTCGCGCTGCTCTACCTCGCCGACGACGACGGCGCGCAGGCGTCCCTCGCCGGGACGGCCGGGCTCGACCCGGATCACGCCGCCGCGCCCGCCGCGGTGAGCCTCGAGCCCGCGGCGGGCGGCGGGGTGTGGCCGCTCCACCGCGCGCTGCGCGAGGAGGTGGAGGTGGATCTGTCGGAGCTGCCCCCGGGCGCCGGCGCGCTGCCGGGAGGGCCGTGGCCGGACCCGGCGCGGCGGGCGGTGGTGCTGCCGATCCCGCGCGCGGGCGCGGGCGTGGGCGCGCGGCCGGCGGGGTTCCTCGTCGCGGGGGTCAGCCCGCGGCTCGTGCTGGACGACGACTACCGCGCCTTCCTGCGGCTCGTGGCCGGCCACTGCGCGATGGTCCTCCAGAACGCGCGGGCCAGCGAGGAGGAGCAGCGACGGCTGGCGGCGCTGGCCGAGCTCGACCGCGCCAAGACGGCGTTCTTCAGCAACGTGAGCCACGAGTTCCGCACGCCCCTGACGCTGATCCTGGGGCCCGCGGAGGACGGCCTCGCGGACGCCGAGCAGCCCTTGCCCCCGCGGCAGCGCGAGCGCCTCGAGCTCGTCCACCGCAACAGCCTCCGGCTCCTCCGGCTCGTCAACACGCTGCTCGACTTCTCGCGCATCGAGGCGGGCCGCATCCAGGCCCACTACCAGCCCACCGATCTCGGCACCTTCACCGGGGACCTGGCGAGCTCGTTCCGCTCGCTCCTGGAGCGCGCCGGTCTCTCCCTGACGGTGGCGTGCCCGCCGCTCTCCGAGCCGGCGTACGTGGACCGGGATCTCTGGGAGAAGATCGTGCTCAACCTCGTCTCGAACGCCTTCAAGTTCACCTTCGCGGGCGGCGTCCGGGTCTCGCTCGAGGAGGCCGGCGGGAGGGCCGTGCTGTCGGTCGCGGACACGGGCACCGGCATCCCGGAGGCGGAGCTGCCGCACCTGTTCGAGCGGTTCCACCGCGTCGAGGGGCTCCGGGGGCGGAGCTACGAGGGCAGCGGCATCGGCCTGGCCCTGGTGCAGGAGCTGGCGAGGCTGCACGGCGGCAGCGTGGCCGTGGAGAGCCGCTTCGGCGAGGGCAGCCGCTTCTCGGTGTCGATCCCGCTCGGGAAGGCGCACCTGCCCGAGGACCACGTCGCGCCGGCCTCGGCGCCGGCCTCGACGGGGCGCGGCGCGGCGCCGTTCCTCGACGAGGCCGCGCAGTGGGTGCGCGGGGCGCAGGGGCCGGCGGCGCAGGACGGCCCCGAGGCGGGCGAGGGGCCGGCCGTGAAGGTGCCGGGGCACATCCTCGTCGCGGACGACAACGCGGACATGCGCGAGTACCTGCAGCGGCTGCTCGTCGCGCAGGGGTGGAGGGTGGAGGCCGTGGCCGACGGCCACAGCGCGCTGGAGCGCGCCCGCGCGCACGCCCCGGACCTCGTGCTCACCGACGTGATGATGCCGGGGCTCGACGGCTTCGGCCTGCTCGGGGCGCTGCGCGCCGACGAGCACACCCGCGGCGTGGCCGTGATGATGCTCAGCGCGCGCGCGGGCGAGGCGTCGCGCGTCGAGAGCCTCGAGGCGGGCGCCGACGACTTCCTCGTGAAGCCGTTCTCCGCGAAGGAGCTCCTCGCGCGGGTCCGCGTCCACGTGGAGCTCGCGCGGCGCCGGCGCGAGGCCGAGGGGCAGCGCCAGTACCTGAACGACCTCTTCATGCAGGCGCCGGGGCCGATCGCGATCCTGCGCGGGCCGGAGCACGTCTTCGAGGTGGTCAACCCGCTCTATCAGCAGCTCGTCGGCGGGCGGGCGCTCGTGGGCAAGCCCATCCGGGCCGCGCTCCCCGAGCTCGAGGGGCAGCGCGTCTGGGGCCTGCTCGACCAGGTGTACCGCACCGGCGAGCCCGTCGTGGGCAAGGAGTTCCCCGTGCGGCTCGACCGGCAGGGGAGCGGCGCGACGGAGGAGGTGTTCTTCAACTTCGTCTACCAGCCGATGCGCGACCGCGACGGGGCGGTCGAGGGGATCTTCGTGTTCGCCTTCGAGGTGACCGACCAGGTGAACGCGCGCCGGAGCGTGGAGGCGCTCGTGAAGGCGCTGCAGCTCGCGGACCAGCGCAAGGACGAGTTCCTCGCGATGCTCGCGCACGAGCTGCGCAACCCGATGGCCTCCATCAGCATGTCGCTGTCGCTGCTCGAGGCGCTGGAGGGCGACGGGCCCAAGTCGGCGCGTTACCGGGAGATCGCGCGGCGGCAGATGGGCCACCTCGTGCGGATCGTGGACGATCTGCTCGACGTGTCGCGCATCACGCGCGGCACGGTGGAGCTGCGCGTCGAGGAGATCGATCTCGCGGCGGTGGTGCAGGGCGCGGTCGCGGCGGTGAGGCCGGCGGTGCAGGCGCGGCAGCACGAGCTGTCGCTCTCGGTGGGGGCGGGGGATTTCCGCATGCGGGCCGACGCCACGCGGCTGGAGCAGGTGGTGACGAACCTCCTGACCAACGCGGCGAAGTACACCGCGCCGGGGGGGATGATCTCGGCGCGCCTCACCCGCGAGGCGGGGGGCGGCGCGCCCGAAGCCGTGCTGCGGGTGCGCGACACGGGCCGCGGCATCCCGGCGGCGATGCTCGAGAAGGTGTTCGATCTGTTCACGCAGGTCGATCAGACGATCGACCGGAGCACGGGCGGGCTGGGGCTCGGGCTGACGCTGGTGCGGCGGCTTTTGGCGCTGCACGGCGGCAGCGTGATGGCGGCGAGCGACGGGCCGGGCCGGGGCAGCGAGTTCACCGTGCGGCTCCCGCTCGGCGGGGGCGCGGCGGAGGCGGCCGCGCCGCGCGCGGAGGCGCTGACGCCGCGCGCGGAGGCGCTGACGCCGCGCGCGGAGGCGCTGACGCCGCGCGCGGAAGCGCCGGCGCCGTCCGCGGAGGCAGTCGCGCCGCGCGCGGAGGCGGCCGCGTCGCCGCCGCGGCGGGCGGCCCCGCGGCGCCGCGTGCTCGTCGTGGAGGACGCGGAGGACGTGCGCCGGGTGATGCGGGAGTTCATCGAGGCCCTGGGGCACGAGGTGACGGTGGCGGTGGATGGGCTGGAGGGCGTGGCGAAGCTCCTTTCGCTGCGACCCGAGGTGGCCTTCGTGGACATCGGGCTGCCCGGCATCGACGGCCACGAGGTCGCCCGCCGGGCGCGGGCCGCGCCGGGGGGCGAGCGGCTCTACCTGGTCGCGCTCTCGGGTTATGGTGGGCCCGAGGCCCAGGCCAGCGCGGAGCGGGCCGGCTTCGACCTGCACCTGACGAAGCCCGTGGGCGTCGCCAGGCTGCAGCAGGCGCTCGCCGGGCGGCGCGGGTAACACGCGTCGGCGGAGGGGCGTCGAGGCGTCCGGGCGGCGCTCCGCCGTCGCGCGCCGCGCGGCGAGCGTGGGGCCTCGCGGCGAGCGCGTTGAAGAGGAGCCATGACGAGACCGCTTCGGATCCTGCTCAAATCCCACGGCTTCACGCTGCTCTTGCTCGCCTCGATCGCGGTGGGCGCAGGGCTCGGGCTCGCGCTCGGCGAGCGGGCGGCGACGCTCAAGCCGCTGGGCGACCTCTTCCTCAACCTGCTGTTCACCGTCGTGGTGCCGCTGATCTTCTTCTCGATCGCCTCGGCGGTGGCGGGCATGAGCAGCCTGCGGCGGCTCGGGCGCATCGTGGCCGCGATGCTGGGCGTCTTCGTCGCGACCGGCCTGGCCGCGTCGGCGATGATGCTCGTCGCGGTCGAGCTCTACCCGCCCGCGGAGGGGCTCTCCGTCGCGCTGCCCGACCGGCCCGAGGTCGCGCCCGTCAGCCTGGGCGAGCGGCTGGTGGGCGCGGTCAGCGTCGCGGACTTCGGCGATCTGCTCTCCCGCAAGAACGTGCTGCCGCTCATCGTGGTGGCCTTCCTCGTCGGGGTCGCGACCGCGGCGACGGGCGAGCGCGGGCAGCCGTTCGCGCGGCTGCTCGCCTCGGCGAACGAGGTGATGCTCAAGCTGGTCGACCTCGTGATGTACTACGCGCCGATCGGGCTGTGCGCCTACTTCGCCCACCTCGTGGGCGCCTTCGGCCCGACGCTGCTGAGCTCGTACGTCCGCGCGATCGGGCTCTTTTACCCGCTCGCCATCGCCTATTTCTTCCTCGCCTTCACGCTGTACGTGTGGCTCGCCGGCCGGGGGCGCGGGGTGAAGGCGTTCTGGAAGCACATCCCGGCGCCGGCGCTGACGGCGCTCGCGACGTCGAGCAGCATGGCGACGATCCCTTCGAACCTGGAGGCGGCGCGGCGCTGCGGGGTGCCCGACGACATCGCGGAGGTGATCATCCCGATCGGCGCGACCATCCACATGGAGGGCTCGTGCCTCTCGGCGGTGCTCAAGACGGCGCTCTTGTTCGGGCTCTTCGGGCGCGAGCTCGGCGGGGCGGAGACCTACCTCGCGGTGGTGGGGGTGGCGATCCTGAGCGGCACGGTGATGAGCGGTATTCCCGGCGGGGGGTTCATCGGAGAGCTGGTGATCGTGTCGCTGTTCGGGTTTCCGATGGAGGCGCTGCCGATCATCTCCACGGTGGGGGCGCTCGTGGATCCTCCGGCGACGCTCGTCAACGCCGTGGGCGACAACGTGAGCTGCATGCTGGTCGCCCGCCTGCTCGACGGGCCGCGGTGGGAGCAGCGGGAGGGGGAGGGGGCGCCGCGACCGGCGGCGGGCGCCTGAGGCGGCCGTGATAGGCTTTGGTTCTGGACGGGCGAGCTCGCCCTGCGTACGTCAACCAATCGGAGGACTCCGCCGCAATGACCACAGTAGGCATCTACATCTTCGACGACGCTGAGGTCCTCGACGTTGCTGGACCTTATGAGGTCTTCACCACGGCCTCGCGCATGCACGAGCGCGACAACCCTGCAGCCGATCCCCTGTTCTCCGTCTTCATGGTGGGGCGGGCTCGCTCGCCTGTGCGCGCCAGGGCGGGGCTCATTTTTACCCCCGACCATCAGCTGAGCGATGCTCCACCGATCGACGTCCTCATCATCCCAGGCGGAGTTGTCGCCGCGGAGCTCGAGCGAGCGGACGTGATCGACTGGATCGCTCGCTCCGCGCCCAAGGCGCGAATCACCGCATCGGTCTGCACCGGCGCGTTTCTCCTCGCGAAGGCGGGGCTGCTGGACGGGAAGACGGCGACGACGCACTGGGAAGATATCGACGATCTGCAGAGATCATTCCCATCCGTGAAGGTCGTGGGCGATGTTCGTTGGGTGGACGAAGGCTCGATCGTCACCTCGGGCGGAATCTCGGCCGGTATTGACATGTCTCTCCACCTGGTGGAACGGCTGGAGACCAGCGAGCTGGCCAGACGCACGGCCCGGCAGATGGATTTCGACTGGTGTAGAGCGTCCGTGATGGTGAACCCGCCGCGACAGTGATGTTGGCCAAGCGAGGCTGGAACATGAGGCGGCGGCACCGACCTCGGTCGCCTCCCTAGAGCGTCGATCAGCTTGGAACACCCGAGAATGAAAAGATTCGAACCACAGAGGCACAGAGGGCACAGAGTTGTTTTGTTGTTCCTCTGTGTCCTCTGTGCCTCTGTGGTTCATTTTTCCGGGGTTTCAACCCGTCCGGTGTCCTAGCGCGGGGCCGTGACCGTCCAGGTCCACGACGGCTCGGTAGAGAGGCCGATGCGGCCGAATTGCAGGAACCTCTACCCGTGGCATAGTGGACGGCCCGACGCTACCCCGTTCTGCCCATGTCGACCCTCGACGAGCACGCGATTCACGCGATTCACGCGATTTACCCGATTGCCCCCGGAGACGTCCTCCTCGGCAAGTACCGCGTGGAGAACGTCCTCGGACGGGGCGCCATGGGGCTCGTCGTCGCCGCGCGCCACCTCGCGCTCGACGAGCGCGTCGCGATCAAGGTGCTCCTGCCGAAGTACGCGCGAGATCCGGAGATCCTCCAGCGCTTCCTGAGAGAGGGGCGCGCCGCCGTGCGCATTCGAAGCCGGCATGTCGTGCGTGTCGCCGACGTCGGCACGCTGGAGAACGGCGCGCCGTACATGGTGATGGACCACCTGGAGGGGAAGGACCTCGCCGCCGTGCTCGCGCAGAGCGGGCGCCTCGCGGTGCCCCTGGCCATCGAGCTCGTGCTCCAGGCCTGCGAGGCGCTCGCGGAGGCGCACGCGCAAGGCATCGTCCACCGGGACGTGAAGCCGAGCAATCTGTTCCTCACGAGCGGCGCGGACGGCTCGCCGTGCGTCAAGGTGCTCGACTTCGGGATCTCGAAGATGACACACGTGGAGGACCACGCGCTGACGCGGGTGGGGGGAGTGCTCGGCTCACCCCTCTACATGTCTCCCGAGCAGCTCCGCTCCGCGAGCGACGTCGACGGCCGCGCGGACATCTACTCGCTGGGCGTCGTGCTCTTCGAGCTGCTCACGGGGCGAACGCCGTTCGTCGCGCTGGAGCTCGCGCAGCTCGTCTACCTGGTCACGCAGGGGGAGCCAGAGCGGCCGCGCGCGCTGCGCCCGGACATCCCGGAGCCGCTGGAGCAGGTGATCATGGCGGCGATCGCGCGCGATCGCGACCGCCGGTTCGCGACCGTCGCGGAGCTCGCGCTCGCGCTCGTGCCCTTCGCCCCGCCGCACACACGCGCGGCCGCCGAGCGCCTCTTCGGCGCGCTGCGCGGCCCGCTCGCGGCCATGAGTCCCCTGCAGGGCGGGGCCCCGCTATCGGCCTCGGCGGCCGGGCCGGCCACCTCCGCGGCGGCCGCGCCGCTCGCCGCGGGAGCGCTCACGATCGCGCCGGTCGGCACGACGAACCGCAGGCAGGCCTCGCGCGAGCGGCGCACCGCCGCCATCGCGCTCGGGATCGGCCTTGCGGTCGTGAGCAGCGGCCTGTTCCTCTGGCGCCTGTCGGACCGGGCACCGGAGCACGCCGCGCGTGAGGCCGCGCCGGCAGAGGTGGCTCCGGGCGCAGCGGCGGAGCCCCACGCCGCGCCGCCGAGCGCCGCGCCGCCGAGCGCCGCGCCGCCGAGCGCCGCGCCGCCGAGCGCCGCGCCGCCCGCGGCCGTCGAGCCCTCCGCGAGCGCCACGCCGCCGCCCAGCGCCGCTCCCGGCGCGCCGGCCGAGGGCTCGCCGCCGGAGGCGCGCGCCACGGCCACCGCGGCGCCGAAGCCCACGAAGCCGAGCGGCTCGGCTCCCCCGAAGCGCAGCGCGCCGCCGGTGAAGCGACCCGGTAACCCCGACCCCTTCTCGCGCGATGTCTTCTGATACCCTCGCAGCGATGAAGACGCCGCGGCAGACGAGCAGCCGAGTCCGGCGCGGGCGCGGACGCGTCGCTCGCCTCTGCGCGGTCGGCGCCGGCCTGACGGCGGCGATCGCGGGAGGAAGCGCGGCGAGGGCCGAGGACAAGGCGGGCGCCGTGGCGCTGTTCAGGGAGGCGGGAGCGCTCGTCGACGCCGGCCAGCCGTCGCGCGCCTGCCCCAAGTACGAAGAGAGCCTACGCCTCTACGACAGCGTCAACACCCGCTACTTCCTCGCCGATTGTTACGAGCGCATCGGCAAGATGGCCTCGGCGTGGGCGCATTTCCTCGAGGTCGCCGCCCGCGTGCACACGAGCGGCGACCGGGCGAAGGAGGCGAAGGCGCGCGACCGCGCGGCGGCGGTCCAGCCGAAGGTCTCCCGCCTCACGGTGGTCGTCGAGGCCGCGAGCACGCCGGGCCTCGCGGTGAAACGCGACGGCACGCCGGTCGGCCCCGGCCAGTGGGGCGTGCCCATGCCGGTCGACGCGGGGACCCATGTCATCGAGGCGAGCGCGCCGGGCAAACGAACGTGGACGGCGCAGGTCGAGGTCGAGCCGGGCGGCGCGACGTCGACCCTCGTCGTGCGCCCGCTGGAAGACGACCCCGCGTCGAGCGACGCGGGCGGCACGGGCAACGGGCGCCGCACGCTCGCGCTCGTCACGGGCGGCGCGGGGATCGTGGCCGTGGGCGTCGGGACGGCGCTCGCCTTCGGGGCAAAGTCGACGTTCGACGAGTCGCGCCCGTTCTGCAACGGCGACCGCTGCGACCAGCGCGGGATGGACCTCCGCGACAGCGCCGTCGCCCGCGCGAACGTCGCGACGGTGGTCTTCGGCGTCGGCCTCGCGGCCATCGCCGGCGGCGGCGTTTTGTGGCTCACCGCAAAGAGCCCGACGCAGGGCGCGTCGATCGGGCTGGCTCCCACGGTGGGCGGCGCGCTCGTGCGAGGCAGCTTCTGATGCGCCTCCAGGGGCTCGCCGTCGGCCTCTGCGCGGCGGCGTTCGTGAACGGGTGTGCTCTCGTCTTCGGCATCTCGCCCGGCGAGTACGACCCGGACCCGTTCGGCCTTGAAGGTGGCGCCGGGAGCACCGGGGGTGCCGGGGGTGCCGGGGGCGCCGGGGGCGCCGGGGCACCGGACGCGGAGGTGGAGCCGCCTCCCTGCACGCCGCTGCTGGATGACCTGGAGGACGGCGACGGCGCGATCCTCCGGTGCAAGGACCGTGTCGGCAGCTGGTACACGTACAACGATGGCACCCGGAGCGGCACGCAGACGCCGCTGCCCGGCCGCCCGTTCGTGCTGGTCTCGCCCGGGCACGGCCCGAGCAACTACGCCGCCCACGTCGAGGGGAGCGGGTTCATCACGAGGGGGGCCGGGATGGGGTTCGACCTGAACCTCGCCCCGGGTGGAGCGAAGTTGAGCTACGACGCTTCCGCCTACTCGGGCCTGACCTTCTGGGCCAAGGCGGCGGCGCCGACACACATCTACGTGAACTTCCCCGACCGCAACACCGATCGTGAGGGCGGCGTGTGCGAAGGCTCCGGCTGCGGCGACCACTTCGGCGAGGGGCTCGACCTCACGACCGAGTGGGCGCAGTACACGGTCATGTTCGCCATCCTCAGCACGGACGGCTGGGGCGTGCCGGCGCCGGCCGCGTTCGACGCCGCGCACGCCTACTCGGTGGAGTTCCACACGGCGAAATCGACCGTGTTCGATTTCCTCGTCGACGATATCGCCTTCGTCCCGTGAGCGCGGGGCGCCGCTGACCCGCCGCGGTCGCGCGTCAGGGGCACCTCTCCGTGCCGGGGCAGGCGGTCCAGACGATCTCGCGCGGGCCGCCGACGTAGCTGTCGCTCAGCTGCCCCACGATCCGCGCGGCCGGAGCTTCGGGCGAAGCCGTCCCCTCGAAGTCGTAGTCGATCGGGATCTCCATGTCCGGCCAGGGGAGGCCGTAGCTGAACTGGACCGTATGGCCCGAGATCTTGCCGTTCGTCACCGTTCCGCAGTTGTCGCCCGTCACGCCGGGCCCGCAGACCGTACCGGACAACGTCCCGTCCGCTGCCTGCGTCAGCTGCGCCTCGAAGGGATCCTCGAACTCCGAGCTCGTCCAGCGCCCGGTCAGGTCCAGCGCCGGGGGCTTGCCCTCGTCGGAGACGCCGCCGGCCCCCCCTTCACCGCCCGGCGCGCCGTCAGCGCCGCCAGCGCCGCCGGTGCCGCCGGTGCCGCCGGGAGGTCCGGAGCTGTCGAGAGAAGCATCCCCCGTGCAGGACGTGAGCGCCGAGAGGCAGCAGGCGAGGATGAGGGTAGAAATTCGTGAGCTGATCGTCATGACCGCAGGTTACTACCTCGTCTCCGACGTCGTCCCTGATCTGTCTCAGCGAGGGACCCGGGCGTGCTCGCTCGGCGCTCCTCACGGCGGGTCAACGGGGACGGCGGTCGTCAGGTCGCCTCCCGAAATCCTGAGGGAGCCGACCGAGCGCGGCGGTTCGCCACCGCATCCGGCGTGCAAAGCGAGGCCGAGCACACCCGCGAGCACGGAAGACGACAGCCAATTAGCAAGACGCATCACACGCTCCTCGCGTGTTGCGAGCAGCGATCGAGCTGTCGCTCGCGCGTGCACCGGCGGCTCACGAAAAAGACCTGCGACACTCCCGGCGGGCAGCCGAGATGCTTCCGTTGAGGGCCGCCGCCGCGAACGGCTGCCTGGAGACCGTCTTCAACGAGCGTTAGCCTGACCGCCTGCTGACCGCGCTCCTTGCAATTGCGGGACGTGCTTGCGGCGTACACATCAGAACAAACTGTCGCACATCGTTGCACCCGCCTCGCGGGGGCTCCTGTCGATAGACCAACGGTGGCCTCGGAGCCTCGGGGCAGCGTCATGCCGGCCCGCTCGGCGCCCTCGAGCAGCCGGCCGGTCGATTGTTGAGCCGTCGACGAGCGGCCATGCGACTGCACCATCAGACAATCCTTGTAGGGGGGATGTGTGCTCATACGCCTGCGATGTGCCCACGTGGTACACATCGTGTCTGCTGTTCACGTGCGCTCTCACCCTCGCGGCGATCGCCGTCATCGCCCGCCGCGCGGGCGGGTACGTGGAGCACTGGTCCGGGCTCTCCGCCGCGTTCCTCTACATCTCTCTCGACGAGGTCGTCGAGATCCACGAGGCGGCGAGCTCCTGGCTCGTCAACCCGATCAAGATCGCGGTGGTGCTCAAGGAGGGCGGGCACACGGACGTGGTCCTCTGTGGCTACCACCCGGGCTCGGTGATCGTGGTCGGCCCGAGCGCGCCCGCGATAGGCATCCTGGTCGCCGCCGCGTGGGCCGTGAAGGTCAACGTCAAACCGACCGTGGTGGTGCACGACGACGATGACGACGACGGCCGGGTGATTGTCGTCCACAAGGGCAAGGGTAGAGGCAGATGGCGCTGGAAGTGAGCTGAAGCCGCGCCGCAGCCAGCTTCACGGTCCCTGATTGCGCAGCCACTCGTTGAAGGTCTTCACCTGGAGGAACATCTCGCCATGACTGGACAGAACGACGCGTCTGAGCAGCAAGCTGGCTTCGGCAGCGCGATCCCGTCCCGCGCCCTCTCTGCACGACGAGCCCTGCTCGTGCTCGCGTGGTTCGGCTCCGTCAGTTGCGGCGGTGACGACACGACGAGCCCGGGAGCTCCCGAGGATGTCGACGTCGCGGCCGGCGCTACTGCGATCGTGGCCATCGTCAATCCGGTGGTGAACACGCCGCACACGACGGGAGTTCCTGACGAGCTCGGCGACGCGCGCGATGGGATCACCGTGACCGCAAGGCCGGGCGACAGCGACGTCACAGCTGACGGCGTCGCCGTCGTCGGCGCGCCGCCCGGCAGCATCGAGCTCGATATCTCGGGGGCCCGCCTCTCGCATACAGTCCAGGCCGAGGGCGATGTCGTGGATGCGCCTATCGCCTTCTCCGGCTCGGCTGCGGCGTTCTTCGACAACACGCCCATCCGCTACGCCGTCAACGAGGCCTCGGGCGCCATCTTCCTCGATCCATCGGTGCCGCTGGCGGAGCTCGAGGGCCACCTGGCCGAGGACGACAGGATCGTCGTGCTGCGCCCGGGCACCTACGTCGGCAGCATCACGATCACCGGCAAGGGCACGCTCCTGTACGGCGAGGAGTTCCTCGATCGCGCAGTGGTCGTCGACGGCAGCATCACGGCAGCGGGCGAAGCGGTACGGCTGCGAGGCCTGACGATCACGGGCGATCTCACCTCGAGAGGCAACAATTTCGGGATCAGCTTCTCGGTCGTCCGTGGCGATGTCAGCATCACGGGCAACGCGGGTGCGTTCGTGCGAAACGTATTCTGTGGTGAGACGGTGGTGCCATCGAGCAACGCGACGCTGCTCGACAACTACGGTGTGGCGCCGCTGGGAGCGCTGCCACCCCTCTTGTGCGACTGACCGCGGCAGCTCCTGCCTCGTTCTCCGGGAGGGCCTGGAGCACAGGCGAGCCACAAACCGTCACCGAAGCTCGGCGGGCGCCGTCGGTCCCGTCACTGCACTTCATCCACGCCGATCGGAGGATCATGCGCCAGCACATTCGTACCCACCACGTCGTTGCTCTATCGCTCCTCGCTCTCCTGTGGGGCGGAATCGCCGCATGCGGCGATGACCCATACGAAGACGACTGTACGATCGGCGACCCCATCGAGGGACCAACGTGCGAGTGCGACGGAGCTGAGTGCGTTTGCCCCTCGTCCGGCGACTGCGCGATCTTCTGCGGCGCAGACTGCGATCTCCAGTGCGCCGGCTCCGGAAGCTGCGATTTCGACTGCGGCGCTGACTGCGCCATCGCCTGCACCGGCTCGGGCAACTGTGCGCTCACGGTCGGCGATGGCTCCACCGTGGAGTGCACCGGGTCGGGCGACTGTGATGTGGTCTGCAGGGGTGACTGCGACGTGCGGTGTCCCGGCTCGGGAGACTGCGTGGTCCACTGCGAGCCCGGGGCGGTGTGCACGACAGACGGGGTGTAGTAGGCACGGAGTTGCGCGGGTCCACCCGCGCAATGCACGCCAACATCCGCCCTGTGCACCGGGGCCGGACGCCCATGAATCCGAGCGGGCGCGGCGGCGCTGCGCCGCCGAGCGGCCAGGGCCCCCGAGCTGACCGAGGCTCAAAATGGCCACTCGATGCGAGGGGCCTCGCCGCTCCACGATGGCTCGGCATACGTCGTCGGCTCCGTGCCTGCAAGGAACACCTCCTCGATCGCGCCCGCGGCGCCCGGCGGCGCGAGTCGACCGGTCGCCGTATCGATCAGCACGCGCACGAGCCCGTCCGGCGGGGCGGCGAAGTCGGTACGCGGTCTCGCCTTGTGCGCATCCTGCATGAAGGCCATGAAGGCCGGCAGAGAGGTCGCGCCGCCCGTCTCGCCGGGCCCGAGCGGAGAGGCGTCATCGTGGCCCGTCCAGACGGCGCACGCGATGTCGGTCGAGTAGCCCACGAACCATGCGTCTTTCGCGGCGTTCGAGGTGCCCGTCTTGCCCGCGACTGGCGTGCTCATGGATCGCGCCCGCTTGGCTGTCCCCGACTCGACGACTGAACGCAAGAGGCTCGTCATGATGTACGCCTCGGCTTCGCTCATCACCTGGCGCGCTGGCGTCGCGCTGGGCAGCGGCAGCGGCTGACCACCCGGGCCGATGATGCTGCGAACGAGCACTGGATCACGGTACGTACCGCCTGCGGCGAACGTGTTGAAGGCAGCGACCATCTCGAACGGCGTCACCTCATAAGCGCCGAGCGCCAGCGACAGATCCGCGCCGAGCTTGGAAGTGATTCCGAGCGATCGTGCCCACTCGGCGACCTTGGCCGGCCCGAGCTGCTCGAGGGTCCACACCGCGGCTACATTGACGCTGCTCGCAAGCGCTTCGCGCAGCCGGCGCGGCGCCTGTCCGTCGCTCTCGTCGTAGTTGTCGGGCCTGTATTTCCCCCCGAGAGCGGCCGGTTGGGTTTCGAGGATCGACGCCGCGGTGAATGCCCGCGTGTGGATCCCGTAGCTGTACACGATCGGCTTGAACGTGGAGGCGGGCTGTCGGCGCGCCGACCTTGCCCGATTGAGGGCGCCGCGCACGGCGTCGTAGCTGCCGACGACCGCGAGCACTTCGGCCGTTCGGACGTCGAGGGCGACGAGCGCGCTCTGGGGCCCGAGCGCGAGCTCCAGCCGTCCGCCGCGCGGGTCCCCGCCGTCAAAGGTGACGCGCACGACCTTGCCAATCTCGGCGAACTGGCTCGGGGGCAGCTTGCGTGGATTGTAGCGCGCTGCTCTCTCCAGCTTCACGACACCTTCCGCCGTACCCACGCGCACGGTGAGCGTCCCGGCCACGTCGTCGGCCTTCGTGACCACACCCTGGTAAATGCGCCCGCTGCCCTGTGTGGGAGCTCCTTCGAAGGGAGCCGGATCTCCCTTGCCACGCTTCAGCGGAGCGATGAGCCCGCGGCGCGCGGCGTACGCATCGAGATTGCCGCGCACCGCCGCCCTCGCGGCCGCCTGCAGCTTCGGATCGATCGTGGTCGTGACGGTATATCCACCACGGTTGGCTTGCGGGCCGACCGCGGCGACCAGCGCGCGCTCGACCTCGGCGACGACCTCGGGCGCCAGCTCGGCGGCGTGTTCCGGCGGGGGGGCCAAGACGATCTTCTGGCGAGCGGCGGCATCCACGTCGGTGCGTGAGGCGAACCCTTTATCGCCTAGCTGGTGGAGCACGTAGCTGCGTCGCTCCTCGGCGCGGGCGAGGTCGACGCGCGGGGAGTAAACACTGGGCCCCTTGACCAGGCCTGCGAGCAGGGCTGCTTCGGCGAGCTGCACGTCTCGAACACTCTTCCCGAAGTAGTACCGCGCGGCTTCCTCGACACCGTAGCGCCCGTGCCCGAAATAGATGTGGTTGAGGTAAAGCTCCAGGATCTCGTCCTTCGTGAGCTCCTGTTCGATGCGGCGCGCGAGGATGAGCTCACGGATCTTGCGCGCGAAGGTGCGCTCCGGCGTGAGGAGCACGTTCTTGATCACCTGTTGGGTGATCGTGCTGCCTCCCTGGCGGGCCTGCGCGGACCGCAGGTTCACGAGGAGCGCCCGCAGGATGCCGACGTAGTTCAGCCCCTCGTGCTTGTAGAAGTTCGCGTCCTCCGCGGCCAAAACGGCCAGCTTCATGCTGTTCGGCACCACGGAGATCGGAACGACGGTGCGTCGCTCGACGAAGAGCTCCGCGAGCGGCGTCCCGTCGCGTGCGAGGATGCGCGTGACCTCTGGCGGACGATAGCTCTTCAGCTCCGAGGTCCGCGGCAGGTCTTGTCCGTAGTGCCAGATGAGCGCAGCAAACGCCAGAAGACCGAGGCCCAGCAGCGTCGAAGCGGCCATCAGGAGGCGCCACGCCCATCGCCGCAAACGTCGTTTCCACTGGACTTTTCGCCGGAGCTGATGCGCTTGCTCCCGCGGTCGGCGGGCCGCCACAGCGCGGCTTAGCACGCTCGCCAGGACCCGCAGCGCCGATGTGATCCGACCAGCGGCCCTCGCGAGCCGGCGTACCGGCAGCGCGCCTGGTACGGGCGGCTGCGCAGAGCCTTCGGCCGGCGACGACCGTGCGGCGCCGCCCGCGGGCGGCGGCGACCACGGCAGGGTCGGTCGCTCCGGCTCGGCCTGTCGAGCCCGCTCGTCGGAGCTCGTCGGCGTCGTGGCCTGCGGCGAGCGCACCCATAACTTTGTCGCGGGCTCTTTCACCTCCGCATCATCACGGCGGGGATCCGTGCCAGCGTGCGAGGCGGATACGTGGTCGTCACGACGGCCGAACCGGTCCATATCCATCCATATTCTCCGCGCGGCGGCGGGCTGAGCGCGCGTGCCGTGGCGCCCTCATCGCAGACGCCATGAGAGCAGCGCACGAGCGCCATGGGACGATCAGTCGGGGCATGGGGCTCCGCACACCATGACGTTGCCAGGGCAGGTCTCTATCTGCCCGAGGCACGTGCCGATGATGCAATCGGCGCCAGGCGTGCAGTACACCGTACATGGGGCGCCCGTGATGCAATTGATCGAGCAATCGCCTTCGCACCAGATTTTGTAGATCCCCGATCCCACGCAGTTTACCAATGCGTCTCGGCGCGCTCCGATCTTGCAGGCGCTCCCGTCCTGACAATCAATCTGGCACGCTTCATCGCACACGTGATGGCAGTCGTTTGTCAGCATACAGCTGGTCCGCTGCGACATGCTACGCCCTTCCTCGGCGCGGCTCGGCGGGCCAGGGAGGCGAAGTCTTGTGTCGTCCTTCTTCCCGGGACTGAGATCCGGAGCTCCTGCCAGGAGGCGATCCGCTGCCGGATCGGCGGGGGCCTTGTTGGGCGGTGGGGCCGCCCGTTTCTGCGCGCCGGTCGCCGCCGGCGGCTTCGCGTCTGGCTCGACATTCACCGCACGGAAATACACGGCGGCGAGCACGCCTGCGGCGAGCAGCGGGAATGCCAGCACGGCCCATCGCAGTCTCCGTCCACCTACCGTGGTCGCCGTCCACTGCGTCGCCTGGGTGAACGCCGATGCGGCCGATGAGGGGGCACGAGCCGGAGCAACGGCCGATCCGCCGCCCGGGGCGCCCTGCGGGGTCGGAGCGCTCCGGACGTTGGCGGTGGGGCCATCGCGGTTGGCGCTCCCCATGCCGCCTGCCGGCGGCGGCGCGGGACGCAGATCACCGGCGCCCGAGGCGCGCACCGATACGGCCGATGAAGGGACGAGGCCCTGTGGGATCCACACCGTCGTGGCGGTACTGAGCGAATCTGCCGCGGGGGCAGGGGTCCGGGCCGCGCCGAACCGCAGGGCAAAGGGGGGCGGGTGACCGGCCAAGACCGCGCGTATGTCCTGCTGCATGACCGTCGCGCTCGGGTAGCGCTCGTCTCGATCGAACGCGAGCGCTCGATCGACGATGGCACACACCGCCTGCGGAGTCTCCGGAGCGACGCTCGCGAGCGGCGGCGCAGGCAGCGTAGCCATCTTGACGACCAGCTCGGTGTCAGAGCCTGCCTCGTGGATGCGCCTCCTGGTGATCAGACGAAACATCGTCGCTCCGACCGCGAACACGTCGGCACGCGCGTCGACCTCGTCGCCTCTGACTTGCTCCGGTGGCATGTATGCGACCGTGCCGAGCGTTGTTCCAGTGCGCGTACGAACGAAGTCGATCGCAGCCTGCCTGACACGGGCAACGCCGAAGTCGAGCACTTTCAGACTCCCGTCGCGCAGGCGGAACAGGTTGTCTGGCTTGATGTCGCGGTGGATGATGCCGCGCGCATGGGCCGCTGCCAGCACGTCCAGCAGCCCGTCGACCATGGCCAGGAGCTCGGCCACGTCGACCCTGCCCAGGCGCCTGGCGTACGTGGCGATCGACTCACCATCGAGCAGCTCCATGACGAGGAACGGGCAGCCGTCCGCGGTCGTGTCGATATCGTGTATTTCGACCGCGCCGGGGTGCACGAATCGATTGACGGCTTGCGCCTCCTGATCGAACCGCGCACGCAGCTCGGGCAGGCGCGCGATCTCGGGGTGAAGGATCTTGATGGCATCTCGCCGCCCGATCCTGTGCACGCCGACGTAGACGGCGGCCATACCGCCCGAGCCCAGCAGCCGCTCGATCGTCCACTTCCCGCACAGTACTGTGCCGACTCTGCGCTGCAGTTCGAGTTCGTCCATGTCCGGTATCAAGCTTTCTATTTGCTAGACGGAGTCCTTACGGCGCCCCAGCACCGCCTTGACCACCGCCCATTCTAGCCGATTCCATCGTGGAACTCCATCTGCGCACAAGCTCCGACATTCTCACAGACTTTGTAGACCATCGTTGTCCTGGAGAAAAGCTGTGCCAGTCACGTTCGGAGGGCTCACGTTCAACGCGTCAAGCTGTGGTCATGGGGTGCACTGACGGCCTGAAGGTTACCCTATCCCCCAGCGAGCGGAGGAGCACCGTCTCGGGGAGCGCGTCGCCGCGGCGCTCGGCGGTCGCGCGGATCAGTCCCGCCCCACGCACGGCGTGGGCTTGCCGAGCAGCGTGTGCGCCTCGTCCGCGATCGCGCGCTCGCCCGAGAGCGAGAGCCCGAGCTGGCCCTCGCGCACGTCGAACCGGGCGTCGAGCAGGCCGGCGGTCATCTCGTCGAGCGCGATGGGCGCGGGGGGCGCCGCGGCCGTGTCCTGCGGCGGCGGGCGGTGAGGCGCGCCCGGGGGCGCGTGCCGCGCGAGCAGCGCGGCGGCCCGGACGATCGCGTCGCCCCACGGCCTGAGCCCGGCGCTGGCGGCCCTGCCCATGGCGAGCGCGATCGGCCGGTCGGGGTAACACGCGCGGATCGCGAGGGCGCAGCGGGCGGCCTGCGCGGCCTGGTCGGTCGGGATCTGCGCCCCGGCGAGCGTGATCGCCACGGCGCCGTCGGGGAGGCGCTCGACGCGCCCGCCGTGAGCCTCCGCCTCCCTGCGGAGCGCGTCGTCCTCCGGGGAGAGCGCCATCGTCCGGCGCTGCGTCCGGCGGAGCGTCGCGCCGAGCGCCTCGACCGTGGGCCGCTCCGCCGCCGGGGGGGCGCCGACCAGCACGACGCCGAGCGTGCGCCGCTCGCCCCGGGTGAGCGCGGCCCGGCGCGCGCCCGCGCCGCCGGGCCGCGGCTCGGCGGAGGACGCGGGCTCCGCGAGCGCCTCGGCGAGCTCCTCGAGCACGGCCGCGCCGTCGCGCGGGCGGAGATCGGGCTGCTTGGCCAGCATGCGCGCGCAGAGCGCGTCGAGCGCGGCGGGGAGGTCGGGGCGGAGCTCGCCGAGCCGCGGCGCCTCGTCGAACGCGATCTTCGCGACGACGGCGATGGCGTCCTTCCCGACGAACGCCGGCGCGCCGGTCAGGCACTCGAACAGCACGCAGCCGAGCGCGAACACGTCCGCCCGCGCGTCGACCTGCTCGGCGCCGCGGGCCTGCTCCGGCGCCATGTACCCCGCGGTCCCGAGCAGCGCCCCGGTCTGCGTCATCCGCGTGACGTCCGGCCGCAGCGCGATGCCGAAGTCGAGCAGCTTGACCCGGGCGACGTCGCGGTCGACGAGGAACAGGTTGCTCGGCTTCACGTCGCGGTGGACGACGCCGCGGTCATGCACCGCGGCGAGCGCCCCGGCGGCGCGGGAGACGAGCGCGACCGCCTCGTCCAGGGTGAGCGGGAGGCGCTGGAGGCGGGCGCCGAGGTCCTCGCCCGCGAGCCACTCCATGGCGAGGTAGGGGACACCCGCGCCGGTGGTGCCGTGCGCCACGTAGCGGACGATGCCGGGGTGATGGATGCTGGCGAGCACCTCGGCTTCACGCGCGAAGCGCGCCTCGCCCTTGCCCGAGGCGCGGCGCTCGGAGAGCACCTTGACCGCCACCGCGGCGCCCGAGAGCCGGTCGCGCGCGCGGTAGACCTGGCCCATGCCGCCGGCGCCGACGAGCTCCTCGACGACGAAGCGGTCGGCGATCACCTCTCCCTGGCGCATCGCGGCGCAGTATCACCCGAGGCCGGGGCGGCGGGGAGCGCGTCCGGGGCTGGCGCGGCGGAGAGCACGTTTGCGCGGGGCGCGGGGGCGGCTCGCGGCGTGAGGCGCTCTCCGCCAGCAGAGGAATGATAGAGTCGCACCATGCGCCCTTCCGTTCCGGTGCTCTTTGCCCTCTCCATGGCGGCGGCCTGCTCTTCCTCGGGCCCCCCCGTTGCCTCTCCGAGGGCGCCGACGCCTGCTGCAATGGCCCCGGCGGCATCGCCCGCCCTCGCGTCGGCCCCGGCGGCGTCGCCACCCTCTGTGCCGGCCCCGGCCGAGGCGCCTCTCGCCGGGTCGGCTCCCTCCGCGTCACCTCCTGCCGCGACGGACCCCGCTGCGCCCGTTCCGAAGGAGAGCCCTTCGCTCGCCTCGCACCCTTGCGCGCCCATGATCGGACCGATGGTCGCCGCGACCGCCTCCGGGGGCCCGCAGCACGGCGCGACGCCCCGCAGCGGGCCGGACGCTGGCAGGCCTCAAGCCCAGGCAGGGCGGTTGCCGCCCCCCGTGATCCAGAGCGAGGTGCGATCCCACTTCGGACAGGTGCGGGCCTGTTACGAAGATGGGCTGAAGCGAGATCCGAAGCTTGCGGGCAAGGTCACGGCGTGTTTCGTGATCGAGAAGGATGGCGCGGTCGGCGCACACAAAGTTGCCGGTCCGGCGGAAGACCCCGGGACAATCCCGGATCCGGTCGTGCGCGACTGCATCGACAAGGTGCTCGCGACCCTGCGATTTCCAGCGCCCCAGGGCGGGATCGTGAGCGTCGTGTATCCGATCCTGTTGAGCCCTGGCGACGGGCCGCCCGGCGCAGGCTCAGCGCCTGCGGGCGCGCCGAGCCGTGGCGCCGGCGGGCCGTGAGGGGCGGACGTCACTCCCGGCCGGGATAACACACCCGTCGAAAGGGCCAGGCGCTGGAGAGCCATTCGTGAACCGCCGAAACCAGGTGCTCGTCCAGCCCCGAGGCGAGCTCGCTCTGGCGCAGCCAGAGGAGGACCTCCGCCTCGCAGCCCGGAACATCGGTCGGCTCGATGTAGATGCAGCCGGAGTTCAAGGAGTGGCCGCTCGCTGTTGCGATGCGCGCCGTGGAGCCCGTCCGTGGTCGCTCTCGTCGGTGGGTCGCCGACGTCGCCGTCCGTGGTAGGATCACGCTCCGCACCAGGAGCTCGGATCGTATGCCTGCCGACGTTACCGCCGAAGTGGACAGGTTGACCGAGCTGGCGCTCGCGCTTCCCCCAGCGCTGCGCGAGCTCGTGGCCTACAGGATCTGGGAGAGCCTCCACCCGGAGGAGAGCTGGCCGCTCGCACCGGAGCAGCTCGAGGAGATCCGAAGGCGAGCGACGGAGGTCGAGGCGGGGACGGTGGAGCTCGTGGACGGCGACGACGTCCTCCGCGAGGCGCGCGCCCGGATCGACGCGCGCCGGCGGTGAGGCGGTTTCGGTTTCACCCGCGTGCTCTTCAGGAGTTCGAAGAGGCGGTCGAACACTACCTCGGCCTATCGCCCGAGGTGGCATCGCGGTTCGTCGATGCGTTCGAGGCGGCGGTTGGTTTCGTGCGGCGGAACCCGGACGCTGCGGCGCGCATCGAGGGGGACGTGCGGAGGTGGAATCTCCGCAATTCCCCTACGCTCTGATCTATCTCCTCTCGAGCGAGCATGTCGTCATCATCGCCGTGATGCATGCTCGTCGCGAGCCTGGATACTGGAAGAGTCGAATCTCCTGACCAAAGGCTCCGCCGCGCCGCGGTGCCGGACTCCAGGAGCAGGCTCGCAGCCGCAGGTCGGGACGCCCCGCTCGCGACCGTGGAGGGGCTCGGTGCCGTCGACCACCTGCGTCGTCGACGGTGTCGGTCGCTCGCTTTTCGGAGCGCTTGCTCCTCCCCTGCTCACCCCGGCGGCCTCCGGGGCCAGGACGGCAGGAGGGCGCGCCTCCGGCGGTGCGCGTCACTCCCGGCCGGGGTAACACACCCGCTGAAACGGCCATTCGCTCGATAACCAGGCGCGGACGGCCACATAGAGATGCTCGTCCAGCCCCGAGGCGAGCTCGCTCTGGCGCACCCAGAGCAGGACCTCCGCCTCGCAGCCCGGGACGTCGGTCGGCTCGATGTAGACGCAGCCGAGGCACGTGCGCTCGTCGAGCGACAGCACCGTGTAGGTGAACGCCGCGCCGATCGTGTGGTTCTTCTGGTGCCAGCCTAGATCGATGAGGTTCTGCTCCAGGGTCAAGCCGCGGGGCCAGTCGCCGAACATCCCGGCCCCGGCCAGGTGCTCGACGCTCGTCATCACCGCGTCGTAGTCGCGGACCACGTCGTGGACCGTGAGCGGACGCAGGCGGAGCCTGCTCGTTTCGAGGGTCGTGGGGGCGATGAAACCTTCCGGTGCGAGGCGCTTCCACATGGTCTTGCTCTCCGTTTGCTGATGACCGATATCTCAGCGACTATCGGCCGGGGTCGAAGAGCGTCTCTCCTGCGCGCCTTCGTTGCCGCCGAAATGGACACGCCACCCTTTGCTCAGGTCGGCGGCCCCGCGTCCTTGCAGCAGCGAAACCCGATCTCGTAGAACCGGAACATCGGCCCGTGCGACTCGTTCGTCCCGCGGCACCCGGCCCATGGCTTGGACCAGTACCCGCCCTTCAGCGACGACCGGTGCGGCCACTCGGGGCGCGACGTGGCCACCCACTCTTCCACGTTGCCGACGAGATCCATCACCCCGTACGGGCTCACACACGCGGGATACGACCCCGACGGCTCCCCCTGCCAGAGCCGCTGCGTCTCGGCGGCCCGCACCGCCGGGTCGTCCGACGCGAGCCGACGCTCGCTGATGCCGCGGTACGGCTTGCCCACGTTGCACGCGGCCGCGTCCTGGGCGTAGCCGTACGGGAACGGGAGCGCGGACGGCCCCTCGCACGCGAGCTCCCACTCGAACTCGGTGCAGAGGCGCTTGCCGGCGGCCGCGCACTCCTTCTCGGCCTCGACGAAGCGGAGCATCACGACCGGCAGCGCGCCGGCGCGGTTCGGCCACTCGTGGCGGTCCATGCAGGCGCGCACCGGCGTCGCGCGCGGCTCGACGGCGAACAGGCCGGGGAAGAAGCGGTAACAGTGGCCGCCCCGGTAACTCGTGCAGATCCGCTGGACGTTCTCGTGGTGTGTGCCCTCGACGAGCACCATGTCGGGCGGGCAGGCCGACGCGGGCTTCGGGGCGGGCAGCGGGGCGGGGAGCGCGCCGGCCTGGGCGAGCAGCTGGGCGAGCAGGACGTCGAAGAGCACGCGATGTCGCGGCTCTCTATCCCAACGCCGCGCGCGCCGCACGCGCAGCTTTGCGCCGCCCCGCGCGCTCGCGCTCCCGCGCGCACCTGGGGTAGTCTCGCGCCATGAACAGGACGCTGCTTAGGATGTGCCTACCTTCGCTGGCCGCGCTCGCCTGGGCGAGCGCCTGCGGCGGCAACGTCGTCGTCGACGGGTTCTCGAGCAGCGCGGATGGCGCCGGTGCGGGCACCCCCGGCGCGACCAGCACCAGCGCGAGCGGGATCGGCGGCACGAACGTGCAGACGTCCGTCTCGAGCGGGGAGGGCGGGGGCGACCCCGGCGTGCTGTGCGAGCTCTACTGCGGGATCTTCGAGGAGACGTGCGGGGATGGCGGCGGCGCGTGCCGCGATCTCTGTGAGTGGCTGTTGGTCCAGGCGCCGGAGTGCAACTACCTGCTCGTGCCGTACCTGAACTGCGCGACGACGGAAGTGAACGCGGGACAGTGCGAGGCAGTCCGCCAGCCCGCGTGCGAGGAGCTCCTGCAGCCGTACGCGGAGTGTGGGCCCGGGTTCCGTTGCCGGTCGGGCGAGTGCTCCGGCAGCGGCGGCGACGGGCGCCGCTGAGGGGACAGGGGAGCCCCCGCGCCATGGAGGATCGGCAAGGCAGCGCGGCGGCGGGGGGGGCGCTCGCCGACGAGGTCGCGGGCTGGGTGGGGGCGCGGATCGACGCGGCGCACGCGAACCCCACGACCGGGCTCGTCGCGCTCGCGGTGTACGCCGGGGGGCGCCGCGTGCTCGGCGCCGGCATCGGGCCGCGCGTCGCGGGCGCCGGGGTGCTGCCGCGGCTGCCCCGGCTCCGCGCCGGCGCGTCGCACCCGCTCGTGGCCGCGATGCGGGCGCACCTCGTGGGCCGCCGCGTGCTGGCGATCGAGGTGCGGAGCGACGGCATCGTGGTGGTCGCCGGCGACCTGCCCCGGGACGCAGGTGAGGACGAGGGGGGGAGCGAGGGAGCAGGCGCGGTCGACGCGGGGGAGGGGCGTGCGACGGAAGGGGAGGATCGGGCGCCGGGGCGGGAGGATCGGGCGCCGGGGCGGGAGGATCGGGCGCCGGCGCAGGCGGAGCGGGCGCCGGCGGGGCAGGGACACGCGGCGGCTGCCCGGCTGGAGCTTGCGCCGGGGCGTCGCGGCGAGGCGCGGCTGCTCGACGCCGCGGGCAACCTCGTCCTCCGCTGGCCGCCGCAGGGCGGCGCGCCGCCCGCGGAGGTCGTCTACGCGGCGGACCCGCTGGCCGCCGGCGCGGCGCTGGTCGAGGCGAGCGACGACGCCGCCGCCGGGCAGGAGAAGGCAGCGCTCGCGCGCGCGGTCAGGGCGCGGCGCGCGGCGCTCGAGCGCAGGGCCGAGGCGGTGCGCGGCGATCTCGGCCGGCTGGGGAGCGTCGCGCGCCTGCAGAAGACCGGGCAGCTGCTGCTGGCGCAGGGCGCGCGGGTGCCGCGCGGCGCCGCGAAGGCGCTCCTCGACGACTGGGAGACCGGCGGCAAGCTCGAGGTCGCGCTGGACCCGGCGCGCCCCGCGAAGGCGCAGGCCGAGGCCTTCTTCGCCAAGGCGCGGCGCTACCAGCGCGGCGAGTCCGTCATGCGCTCCCGCCTCGCCGAGACCGAGCGCGCCCTCCAGGCGATCGCCGCGCTCGAGGCGGACGTCGCCGCCGCAGAGCCGCGGCCGGAGGCGCTGGAGCCGCTCGCGAAGCGCGCGAGCTCGCTCGGCGTGGCGCGCGCGGCGCTCGGCGACCTCGCGGCGCCGGGGGAGCCCGGCCCGGCCAGGACCCAGGGCCGCCGGGCGGGCCGGGACGCGCCGCGGCGGCCCTTCCACGTGTACCGGAGCGCTTCCGGCGCCGCGATCCTCGTCGGCCGGGGCGCCGAGGACAACGACGCGCTCACGACCCGACACGCGCGGCCGCACGACCTGTGGCTGCACGCGAAAAATGTCGTGGGAGCGCACGTCGTGGTGCCGCTCCTCAAGGGCGCGAGCTGCCCCGCCGACGTGCTCGTGGACGCGGCGACCCTGGCGGCGCACTTCAGCGACGCCCGCGGCGAGGGGGTGTGCGAGGTGAGCTACGTCCAGCGCCGCTACGTGCGCAAGCCGCGCGGCGCGGCGCCGGGGGCGGTGACCTTCGACCGGGAGAAGGTGATCGCCGTCCGCATCGAGGGAGATCGCCTGGCGCGGCTGCTCGCGACCAAGGAAGAGGGCTGACAGCCGCCGGGGGGACAGCGGGCGCCGCCCTGCGACGGCGGCACTCAGGCGGCGAGCGCCGCCCTGCGACGGCGGCGCTCAGGCGGTGAGCGTCGTCCTGCGACGGCGGCGCTCAGGCGGCGAGCGCCGCCCGGGCGGCCGCCGCTCAGGCGGCGAACGCGGCCCGGACCTCTTCGTTCAGGCGCTCGAGCCGGCTCGCGGGGAGCTCCGCGGCCCGGGCGAGCGACTCGATGATCGCGCGCTCCGCGGCGGACAGGCCCTCGCTCGCGTGGGCCACGGCCAGCGCGACGATGACCCCTTCTTCCACCGCGTCGCAATCCATGAGGATCTCCGCGAGCAGGCGCACCCGGGGCTCGACGCCCGCCGCGGCGATCACCTTCAGGCTCGCCTCGATGAGATACCGGACGAGCTCGGCGTTGAGCTCGGTGCCGAGCATCGGCTCGATGAGCTGCCGCAGGGCGTCGACCTCCTCCGCGTCCACGTTGCCGTCGGCGTTCGCCACGAGCGCGCCGAGGTCGACGATCGGGGTCGGGTTGTACTCGTTCAGGTCAAAACGGGCCCGGAGCAGGCCGGCGGCCTGCTGGACCAGCACCGGGGGCTTCATCGCGCCTCCGCCTCCACGCCGGCGATTCGCCTCATGACTTCCCCTCTCGCGGCGCGCGGCGCCGCACCGTATCGGCCTCGGGGAGGCCGAGGCAGAGCTGCGCCCGCAGCGCGCGCAGCCCGGCGAGGACCTCCGCGGACGCGGACGAGGCCTCGGCCTTCTCGATGGCCGCGTCGAGCGTCGCGAGCCTGCCTGTCTGGAGCGCCTTGAGCGAGTACGTCATCTGCACGAACGTGTCGAACAGGTCACCGAGCTCATCCCCTTTGCGCAGCCCCTCTCCGATGGAGAGCCGCGTCGTCCCGACCTGGCGGCAGAGCCGCTTCATCTGGTGCACCGGCCCCACGATGCGCTGGGTGATGAAGAGCCCGAGCACGCCGAGGGTGACGAGGACGATCGCGCCGCCGCCGAGCAGGATGTAGAGCAGGCGCCGCTGGTGCGCCTCGACCTCGGCGCGGCCCGCCGCGACGTCGGCCAGCTTGCGCTCGTGCTCGCGCTTGGTCTGCGCGAGCTCCTCGTCGAGGGTGTTCGCGAGATCGGACCCCTCGCCGCCGAGATCGGTGGCGCTCATCTTCAGGATGCGCGCGCTCTTCTCGGCCTCGTCGAGCGCGCGCTCCGCCTCGTGGGCCGCCCGCTGCGCCTGCTCGGTCGCGACGCCCGCCGTCTGCCAGATGACGAGTCCGAACACCAGCATGACCGCGAGCACCACCGACACCAGGAGCCCCGTGTACTTGAGCTGGAACCGCGGGTTCAGGAGCAGCTTGCGGCGGGCAGTCGGGCGCTGCGTGGCGCGATCCTGGGCGGGAGAGGTCATGAGGTCTCGTCAGCGGGCGGGCGGATTCACCACATGCTCGGCAAGAGCAGGGCCGCGCCGTGCGACCCCCGGGAAACGCACTGCGGTTTCACTGGTACCGCATCCCCCGCGTGGGTCGCAAGGCCCATCAGAGATCGAACAGCGTTCCCTGGCGGCTCGGGCGCCGGAAGGTCGAGCGCGCTTCTCCATCGGCGCTTCCGGCGTCTCCGGTGGTGCTTCCGTCCTCGCTCGCCTCGCTGCGCTCATCGTCGCGCTCGCGCGGCGCCTCGCCCGCGCGCGCGGCGTTCAGGCCGAGGCGCTGGCAGTGCACGTCGAAGAGGCGCTGGATCGCCGCCCAGCGCGGGCCCGCGCCCTGGAAGCGCGCCCCGAAGGCGGCCTCGTTCATCTTGCCGCCGCGCATCTCCTGGATGGCGCGGCGGACCTTGCCCGCGCGGTCCGGGAAGGCCTGCTCGAGGCGCTCGTCGAAGACCGGGAGCACCTCGCGCGGCAGGCGCAGCGGCATCATGAAGGCGCTGTCCGCGCCCGCGTCGCGGGCGCGCTCGAGCAGCTCCGGGATGTCGCTGTCGTTCAGGCCGGGGATCATGGGCGACAGGGAGATCCCGGTGGGCACGCCGGCGTCCGAGAGCGCGCGCATCGCCTCGAAGCGCAGCGACGAGCGGCTCGCGTACGGCTCCATCTTGCGGGCCACCACGTCGTCGGCGAACGGGATGCTGAAGTGGACGCGGGCGCGCGCGCGCCGCGCGAGCTCGCCGAGCAGCGCGGCGTCGCGGCGCACGAGCGCGCCCTTCGTGATGAGCCCGACGGGGTTCCGGAACGCGAGGCACACCTCGAGGCAGCGGCGGGTGAGCGTGTAGCTCGCCTCGACGGGCTGGTAGCAGTCGACGTTGCCGGAGAACACGATCGTGTCGCCCTGCCAGCCGCGGCGGTCGAGCTCCTTCTCGAGGAGCTCGGGCGCGTTCGTCTTGACCACGATCTTGCGGTCGAAGTCGGTCCCGGCGCCCCACCCGAGGTACTGGTGCGAGGGGCGGGCGTAGCAGTAGGCGCACGCATGGATGCACCCGCGGTACGGGTTGACGCTGTACCGGAACGGCAAGTCGGGGCTGTCGTTCGAGGTGATGATGGAGCGGGCCTGCTCCTCGAAGATCTGCAGCGTCGCCGGGGGCGCCTCTTCGAGGTACTCCACCTGCGTCGACGACCACGGGTTCGGAGGGTTGTTGACGGGGCGCGGCATGGGGTCCAGGCGGAGGGGCGAGGGGCGGAGCGCGGGGTGGTGCCGCCGGGCGGGTACCGGCGTGACCCGGGGACGAGGAGGAGTGTAGCGCGTCCTGGGCGGGGTGGGAGCGTTTGTTCAGTGCAGGGCGGGCTGGCGCTGAGGTGGCGGGCTCGACAGCTCGATGCATCCAGGCTGGGCCGGGAGGCAGCAGGTAGGAGCGGCCCTGTCGCAGCGGAAAGGGCACCTCCGGAGGCAGGAGGAGCAGGGGAGAGAGGAGGGAGGCGCGAGGAGGGAGGTGCGGATTGACAGGCGGGGGAGTCCCTGCTCGCATGAGCGAGCTCAGCGCTCCGCGAGGGACGAGATGGCCATTCCGAGACAGCCCGGGTTCGATCTCAGCAGCACGTACCTCCACCTCGCCGACGGCGGCGGCGGGGCGCCGATCGAGGTGACGCCGACGTTCTGGCAAGAGCTCACGTCCGGCGATCTCACCTCCGAGGACGTGCGGCGGGTCGCGACCGTGGACGGCTGGCTCGTGACGAGGTTTCACATCACCGCGGACACGGCTCACTGGGAGATGCACCCGGCAGGCGACGAGTTCCTGTACATGCTGTCGGGCGCGAGCGACATCGTGCTGCAGGAGCAGGGCGGCGAGCGCGTCGTCGAGCTACGTCCGGGGACGGTGTGCAAGGTCCCCCGCGGCGCATGGCACCGGCTGGTGCTCCGGGAGCCGGGGGATCTCATGGGGATCACTTACGGCAAGGGGACGCAGCACCGGCCGCTGTAGCTGCGGTGCGGCGAGGTGTCGCCGTTCGTGGTGGCGCCTCCGTGACGGTGAAGCGCTTCGAGCCACAGAGGTGCAGAGGGCGCAGAGGGGCAGAAGAGAGAGGCTGAGTCCAGAGAGGCTGAGTCTGTCCCGGGCTGATGACGCGCCCGATCCTGGGCCGGCACGTCAAGGGCCCACCGAGATGGCGGCGCCGCTTCTCAGCCCCGCCCGGCGAAGCGCTGGTGGTCGACCATCAGGCAGCGGCTCTGCACGACGGTGATGCCGACCTCGATCAGGCGCTCTGCCACCTTGTCGTTCCGGATGCCGCTCTGGAGCCAGACGGAGCGCGGCCGGGCGGCGAGCAGGTCGTCGAGGTGCCCGGTGACGTCCTGGCCGCGCCGGAAGACGTCGACGATGTCGATGGGGCCCGGGACATCGGCGAGGCGGCGGTAGACCTGCTGGCCGAGGATGACCTTGACCTCGGGGTAATAGACAGGGACCGGGATCACGGTAAGGCCCGCGCTCTGCAGGTAGCTCGGGACGTAGAAGGCGGGCTGATCCGCGTGCGCCTCGGTCTTGATGCCGAGCACGGCCACGCGCCGCGCCGAGCGGACCAGCTCCGCCACCCGAGCCTCGTCGTGGCTGATGTCGCGAACGTCGTTCATGGGGGAAGTGTACGCCGTTCAGGCCAGCGCGGCACCCCGGCGTCGGTCGGGGATGAGGCGGAGTGGCTGCAGGGGACGTTGGGAGACGTGGGGATGTGCCGTGTGCGTGGTCAGCGTCGAGCGCCACGCCGAGCGCGACGAGGCGGACGAGATCCCCCGGTCGCGCGGCTCAGAACGTGTAGCGAGCCCCGACACCGGGCGCGAGCGCGACCGTCACCTCGCCGACGAGGGGGTCTTCCTCGAACGCGCCGAAGTAACCCCGATTGTCGTCGATCCGGCCGTAGACCCCCCCCGGCGCGTTGGTCCACACCGGCGTGGTGAGCCGGATCAGGACCGCCGCGGCGAGGCCGACGGTCACGTCGAGGTGGTCGTCCAAGCGCAGCCCTGCGCGCACCTCCGGCGTCATGAAGAAGAAGCTAGCGGAGCCCTGCGCCGTCGTCCGGTCGACGTGGAACTGCACGCTGCTGCTCGAGGTGAAGGTGCCGCTGCGCTCGTCGCTCACCGCGGCGAACAGGGCGCCGGCGCCGAGCCGCATCGAGAGCCGGAGGCGATCGCCGAGCGACAGGCCGGCCCAGCCGCCCGCCAGAAAGCCGCGGAGCGCGAGCGCGTCGTCGGCCGTGCCGGTGCTCTCCGGCAGGGGGTCCTGGATCTGCAGGGACGTGCTCCGCGCGGTCACGGCTTGCTGCACCTGGAGATAGCCGGTCGTGACGCCGAAGCCGAGGCCGGACCAGAGCTCGTAGCCCGCGTGGACCACGCCGAGGCCGCCGGCGCCGAGGGCGAGCGAGCAGGCCGCGCCGCACTGGCCCGCCGCGCCGCCGCCGAGGCTCGGCACGAACACCGGGGCGGCGGTGAGCTCGACCAGGTAGCGCCCGAGCGGGCTGCCGAGCACCACGCGCTCGAGCACGACCGGGACGACCGCGCGCCTGTTGCGGGCGAGGATCACGTCGTGGTGGGCGGTGACGAAGCCGCCGGCAGCGACCTCGATCCGGTGGCGCCCGGGGCTGAGGCGCCCCTCCCAGATGCCGTTGCCGAGCGTCACGCCGTCGACGGTGACGCTCGCGCACACCGGCGTGGGCTCGATCCGGAGCGAGGCCGTGAGCTCCTCGGCGCGAAGGGCGAGCGGCGTCGTCTGCATCCGCTGGATCCGCACGGAGGCTGGCATGGTCCCGAGCTCACCCGGGCCGCGCAGCGCGACCGTGTGCTGGCCGGGGGAGAGCGGGCCTTCCCAGGGCGTCTTGCCGACGGTGTACCCGTCGACGAGCACGTCGAGCACCTTGCCCTTCTGCTCCGTGACGCGCAGGCGCCCCGACTCCACCAGCTTGTGGAGGCGCGACAGGATGCGGACGACCTGCCCTCCGGCGACGTCGACGCGCATCTCGAACGGCTCAAACCCCTCCTTGTAGACGCGGACCACGTGGCTGCCGGCGCCGACGCGCAGCGGGGCGGGCATGGGGTAGTCGCCGCGGCGCCGGCCGTCGACCGTGATCGAGGCGCCGATCTCGGCGCCCGCGATGTCGAGGGTCCCGATGAGCCCGCGCAGCCGCACGACGGCCTCCTGCGCGGCGGTCCTCGTGTTCTGGGGCAGCTTCTCGGAGAAGTCGCCGAGCAGGGTCTCGAAGAGCGCGAGCGCCTCGTCATAACGCCGGAGCTGCTGGAGGCAGAGCGCCGCGCTCGAGGTGGCGCTCCAGGTCGGGTAGAGCTCGCGCGACGCGAGGAACTCGGCGAGCGCCGCCTCCCACGCCCCCTGGCGGTACAGCGCGACGCCGCGCTCGAAGTGGGCGCGCGCCCCCGCGATGGGATCTTCGGCCGGCGGAGGCTCGGCGGAGACGTCCGGCGGCGCGGCGGCGGGCGGCGCGGCGGCGGGCGGCGCGGCGGCGGGCGGCGCGGCGGCGGGCGGCGCGGCGGCGGGCGGCGCGGCGGCGGGCGGCGCGGCGGCGGGCGCGGAGGGCGCCGAGAGAGGCGCGGCGGACGCCTGGGGAGCGGCCGGCTGGGCGCGCGCGGCGGACGCCCCGGCGAAGGCGGCGAAGGCGAGGAGCGCGGCGGCGACGCTGCGCCGCCGGCGCGCGGCGCCGAGCGCGAGGAGCGCGACGCCGACGGCGCACGCCGCGGCGGGGGCGGGTCGGCCCGGCGCGGCGCCGCAACCCGAGGAGGCGCTCGGCGTGGACGGGGGTGAGACGCAATGGCCCTGCAGGTTGCAGACGAAGCCCCGCGCGCAGTCGTCGAGTGATGCGCAGCTCGCCTTGCAGGCGCCCCGCTCCGGGTCGCAGCGGTAGGCGATGCAGTCCACGACAGCCGCTTCCGGACAAGCCGCGGACTCCAGGGTGCACTGCGCCGGACTGAGGAGCTGGGTGTCCGTGATGCACGCAGGGGGCGCGCAGATCCGCCCGACCTTCGCCGAGGTGCCCTCGGGACCGCAGTGCCCCGCGGCGCTGCAGGCGCCGCAGGGACAGGGCGCGTCGCAGCAGGTCCCGTCGACGCAGAAGCCGCTGGGGGGGCAGCCGACCGCGGCGGTGCATACGTCGCCGAGAGCAGAGCCGAACCGCTCGGTGGTCGCGATGTCGTGCAGCGCGAACTGGCCCCCCGCCAGCAGGACCTCGCCGTTCAGCAACAGCGTCGCGGTGTGCTGGGTGCGCGCGTGCTTCAGCGGAGCCGTCAGCGTCCAGGTGTCGGCCTCCGGGTCGTACACCTCCGCGCTGGCGAGGTAGGTGACCCCGTCGTACCCCCCCGTGAACAGGACCAGGTCGCTCGGCAGCAGCGTCGCGGTGTGCCCGCTGCGCGCCCGGCTCATCGGCGCTGCGGCGGGCGTCCACGTGTCTTTCTCCGGGTCGTACACCTCCGCGCCGTCGAGGTAGGCAATCCCGCTGAATCCGCCCGCCACGAGGACCTTGCCGCTCGGCAAGAGCGTCGCGGTGTGATCCCTGCGCGCCTGCGTCATTGGGCGCGCGGCGGTCCACCTGTCGGCCTCCGGGTCGTACAGCTCCGCGGAGTCGAGGTGCCTGCGGCCGTCGAACCCGCCTGCGACGAGGACCTTGCCGCCGGGCAACGGCGTCGCGGTGTGGTACACGCGTGGGCCCACCATCGGGCGCGTGACGGTCCAGGTACCGGCCTGCGGGTCGTACAGCTCCGCGCTGCCGATCCCGGTGAAGATCTGGTCGTCGGCTCCGCCCGCGACGAGGACCCTGCCGTCCGGCAGCAGCGCCGCGGCGTGAGCGCTGCGCGCGTGCGCCATGGGAGACGTGACGGTCCAGGTACCGGCCTGCGGGTCGTACAGCTCCGCGCCGTCGAGGGGAGCTTGCTCGTCGGAGAGCCCGCCCGCCACGAGGACCTTGCCGCTCGGCAACCACGTCGCGGTGTGGCGCTCACGCGTGCTCGTCATCGCGCTGGTGAGGGTCCAGGCGTCGGCCGTCGGGTCGTACAGCTCGGGGCTGTCGCCCTCGAGCCCGCCCACCACGAGGACCTCGCCGCTCTCCAGCCGTGTCGCGGTGTGCTGGGCCCGCGCACGATGCATCACGCTCGCCGGCTCCCACGCTGGATCGACGAGCACCGCCTCGCCGCCCGCGTCCACCGCGAGCTCGATGCGCGCTCCCCGCGCGGTGAGCGTCGCGGCCACGGGGCGCCCCGAGGCCGCGTAGGCCCGCGGCGCCGTGACGCGCAGCACGGGCAGCCCGCTCTGCTCGTCCATGAGCTCGATCGCCGCGCCGCGCGCGCGCAGCGTCGCTCCCTCGACGTGCCACGCCGCGACGACCGCCTCGCCGCGCGCGACCCCCGCGTCGAGCAGCAGCCACTCCTCCACGCCCCCGTCGGTCGCCGTCCAGAACGACGTCCCGCCCGCCCGCGGGTAAGCCACGGACCGGTCCACCGCCGTGCCCTCGCCCAGCGCCCCGTCCTCCTGCACCCGCACCTCCCTGCCCGCCGGCGTACGGAACCGGACGGGCTCGCCCCCGTCGCGGGGGAGCACCACGTGAAGCTGCGACGCTCTCCAGCGCGCCTCGGCCGCGCCGAGGCGAAAGCCCTCCGCGTCGGGCACGAACGCCTCACTCGCCGCGAGCACGGCGGCGGTCTGGTCCGGGAACAGCCGGCGCAGGGCGGCGGCCCCGGGCGGCTCGGGCTCCGCGCTGCAGCCGGAGAGGACGGGCGCCGATGCCCAGAGCAGGGGAGCAGAGCGCAGCAGCATGCCCCTCAGGGGGACGCGCAGGGACATCGACGTCATGAGTTCTCCGGTTCCTCTGCAGGCCTGGCGCGAGGGGCCGACGACCTTCGCCTCCTCATCGCGAGGAGCGCAAGGACCAGCGCGCCCGGAACGGCTCCGGAGCCGACCGCGGCGCCTGCCTTTGCGACGCTGCAACCGCTGCTCACGCCGGGCGGGGGGGGCATGCAGCGACCCGAGAGATCGCAAGCAAAGCCCGGCGCGCAGTCCTGCAGCGAGCTGCAGCGCGTCATGCAGGTGCCGTCGCCCCGGTCGCAGCGGTAGGGCGAGCAGTCCACGGGCTCGCTGCCCCGGCTGGTCGGGGCCGGGCAGGTGCCTCCATCGGCCTCGCACAGGACGGGCCCGAGGCTGTGCGTCTCGTCGGTGCACTCGCCCGGGGTGCACGGGTCGCCAGCGGCGACGGCGGAGCAAGCCCCGAACCCGTTGCACGTGCCGTCACAGCCCTCGTGCGCGCACTCCTTGCGGAGATCCGAGCCCTGCGGCTGGGGCACGCAGCGGCCGCGCGACGTGCTCCGGGCGCACGTGTGGCAGGGCTCGGTGCATGGCGAGTCGCAGCAGACCCCCTCCACGCAGGCGGCGAGCGCGCAGTCGTCATCGGACGTGCACGGAGCGCCGATGGTCGTGTACCGCTCGACGTACACGGAAGGGCCGACCACGAGCACCTGGCCGTCCGGCAGCAGCGTCGCGGTGTGCGACTCGTGCACGGCGCCCATGGGGTCCGTGAGGGCCCAGGTGTCGGCCGCCGGGTCGTAGAGCTCCGCGCTCTGGCCCGAGATCGGGTCGTCTCCCCCCGTCACCAGGACCTTCCCGTTCGGCAAGAGCGTCTCGGTGTGCCCGGCGCGCGCGACGTTCATGGATCGCGCGGAGGTCCAGGTCCCGCCCACGGGATCGTACAGCTCGGCGGAATCGAGGGGTTTGCTCCCATCATTCCCGCCCGCCACGAGGACCTTGCCGCTCAGCAACCGTGTCGCGGTGTGCCTGACGCGCGCGCTCGGCATCGGGTTCTTGCGCATCCATTCGTGGTTCCTGGGGTTGTACGCCTCCACCTCGGGACTGGGAACGCTCGGCCCTTCCCACATGGGAACGATCCCGCCAGTCACCAGGACCCTTCCGTCGCCCAGCAGCGTCGCGGTGTGACCTTCCTCGCGCGGGATCACCATGGAACCCAAGGGGATCCAGCTCTCCGTCGGCGGGTCGTACAGCTCCGAGCTGGCGAGGGTCGCGATACGAAACTCCCCGTGATATCCGCCCACCACGAGGACCTGGCCGTCGTCAAGCAGCGTCGCGGTGTGCGACCAGCGCGCGACCCTCATGTAGTTCGGCGTGAAACGCCAGGAGTCGGTCGCCGGGAGGTACAGCGCCGAGCTCCCGATGTCTCCGCCGTGTCCGCCCGCCAGGAGGACCGTGCCGTCCTGCAACAGCGTCGCCGTGTGACGATACTGGCGCACGGGCACCGACGTCGTGAGGGTCCAGGTGTCGTCTGTCGGGTCATACAGCTCCACGTTGTCGGAAGCAGGGCCGATGCCGTGCGCGATCAGGACCTTGCCGCCCGGCAACAGCGTCGCGGTGTGCCCGCCGCGCACGACGTTCATCACGCCGGCCGGCTCCCACGCCGGATCGACCAGCGCCGCCTCGCCGCCCGCGTCCACCGCGAGCTCGATGCGCGCTCCCCGCGCGGTGAGCGTCGCGGCCACGGGGCGCCCCGAGGCCGCGTAGGCCCGCGGCGCCGTGACGCGCAGCACGGGCAGCCCGCTCTGCTCGTCCATGAGCTCGATCGCCGTGCCGCGCGCGCGCAGCGTCGCTCCCTCGACGTGCCACGCCGCGACGACCGCCTCGCCGCGCGCGACCCCCGCGTCGAGCAGCAGCCACTCCTCCACGCCCCCGTCGGTCGCCGTCCAGAACGACGTCCCGCCCTCCCGCCGGTAGCTCACCGCCCGCTCCGCCATCCGCCCCTCGCCGGCGGCTCCGAGCTCCCGCACCCGGATCTCGCCGCCGTTCGCGCGTCGGAACCGGATCGGCCCGCTCCCCTCGCGGGGCAGCTCCACCTCGGGTCGCGCAGCCCGTACCCAGGCGCCGCCCTGCTCGGTCGCGGCCAGCCGGAACCCACCCGCTGTCGGGATGAACGCGTCGCGCGCCGACAGCACCGCCTCGGCGTGATCCGAGAAGCGCGCGCGCAGCGCGGCAGCCGAGGTGTCCTCCGGCTCTGCGCCGCAGCCGGCGAGGAGCAGCGCTGCAGCGCGCAGGGGAGGCAACAGCGAGAGGAGCCGTGAGCTGGAGCAAGGCGAAGGCATGAGGGATCGCTCGCCCTCGGATAGAGCAGCTTCGCGCCACCCGGGGGGCGGTCTTCTTTACACGATCAGCGCGTGAAGGATCATCCCGAGAGCGACCCTCTCGCTGGGCGAGAGGCAGGACCCGCCGTCGCCCGTCGTGATGGGACGAGCGAGGAGGCGGCCGCGCGCCGCCGCCTGCGCGCGGCGGGAGGCGCCGCTTGAAGCCGACATGGCCCCGCGACCCGGCGGCACCCGTGCCAACACGGCTCGAACCATCGCTGAGCTTCCGCCACGATCTCCTCCTCCGGGAGGCATGGCTGTCCTCAGCGCGCCGCCGGATCCGCGAGCCACGCGGCCAGCGCGTCCGCGGACAGCTCCAGCCGGACGTCGTCGAGGCGATCCAGGCCGAGGCGGTCGAACCGTTCGGCCAGCACGGAGCGCTCGGCCTCGGCGAGCGGCCGGCCGAGCTTCTTCTCGAATTGCCTCGTTAGCGCCTGGATCTGCCCTTCCTTGAGGCCCTCGTCCCGGAGCGACTGCTTGAGCTGCTCGAACCATCGCTGAACTTCCGTCACGATCTCCTCCTCCTCCGCGTCCTCCGCCGCGCGCGCCGAGGGCTCCGCCGGGGTCTCGAAGCGCAAGCGTACCAGCCAGGGCAGGGCGATGCTCCTCTCCCAGGCGTCCTCGGGCAGGGCGGCGAGCTCCCGGATGGCGTCGCGGAGCACGGCGCGCGCGCCGAGCAGCCGCAGGAGCAGCGTCTCGCGGGTGCGCGGCAGCTCGGCGATGACGACGACATCGACGCGCCAGCCCGGCGCGGCGCGGTACAGGCCGGGGCGCCCGGGGACCGGACCGAAGCCGAACGCGTCGAGCACCGTTCCGGGCCGGCCGCTGCTGAGGAGGCACAGCCGCGGGAACGGCGCCTCCCCGCCGGCGCGGCGCTCGAGCTCGTGATGCCAGTGAAGCTGCTTCCGGACACAACCGCGCAGCTCGCCCGGACCCGGCGTGTCGTGGAAAGGCTCGAACTGACACGCGTCGGCCGCGAGCTCGCCGAGCAGGCCCAGCTCGGTGAGCGACGCTGCACGCGCAGGATCGGGCACGTACCAGACATCCATCGTCTGGGAAGCGGCAATGACCTCGACCCCAGTGTCGGCAGCGCCGACGCGCGCGAGGGTGTCGCGCAAGACGTTCTTGCCGAAGGCGTCGAATCGGCTGCGCATGACTCGGCAGCAACCATGGGCGGTCGCGCGCGCATCGGCAAGCGAATTGTGGCGCCATGCGCGCGATTGCGCGATCCGACCGGCAGCTCAGGCGCGCTGGAGTGCAGGAACAGCCTTATTACGCATACCGCATCGATCTTGTGCCGATATCGTATCAACGGTCACCATCGCTGTCAGTCGACGCTTGCCGGCGGGCCTCGGCGGCCGTCACGCAACGCGACGTGTGCCCTCGGAGGACGGTCGCGCCCGCAGACCAGCGCCACCTCGCGCAGGCCCCACGCCACGCACCTTCGTCCGGTCGATCACCCTGGCTGCCGCGCTCGCATCGAGGGCGGGCCAGCACACGCGCCTCGGCGGTGATCCTCAAAATCTGCCCTCCGCCGCTCCGCCCGCGCTTCCCGCCCGCCGGTTGTGGCAGACTCGGCCCGTGAACCTCGACCGGCTCTCCTCGCTCTGGGCCGACTACTCCCGCATTCCCGCGTCCTTGCCCGTCGCGCTGGCGGGGGCGCTCGCCGTCTTCGCGCTCGGGATCGTCGCTTACCGCCTGCTCTTCTCCCTGCTCGCCCGGCTGGCGCGGGTCACCGACACCTCGCTCGACGACGTGCTCGTCCGCCGCATGCGGCTGCCGGCACGGATGCTGGTCGCGCTGACATCGCTGCACACCTACGCGATCCTGCGCGGGGGCGAGCTGCCGACCCTGCGCAAGGGCGTGCTCCTGGTGGAGCTCTCGCTCGCGGCGTACCTCGCCATCGAGATCACCGAGACGATGGTCATCGACTACTGGCTCGGCGAGCGCAAGCAGATCCTGTTCCCGGCGCTGGTCCGGCACCTCCTGCTCACGATCGTCTACCTGGTCGCCGGCCTCTCGATCGTCGGCGCGGTCACGGGGATCGACCTCGTGCCGGTGCTCGCGACGTCGACCGTCATCACCGTGGTCCTCGGCCTCGCGCTGCAGGACACGCTGGGCAACCTCTTCGCCGGGCTCGCCCTGCACTCGGAGCGATCGTTCAGCGTGGGCGACTGGATCCTCGTCGACGGGATCGAGGGGAAGGTGGTTTATGTGGGGTGGCGGTCGACGCGCCTGAGGACGTTCTCTGGGGACATCGTGATCCTGCCGAACTCGGTGATCGCCAAGGCGCGCGTGCAGAACTTCTGCGCGCCGGACCGGACGTGCGCGCGCAACATCGAGATGCTCGTCGCGCTCGCCGCCCCGCCCGAGGCCGTCGAGCGCGCGGCGCGCCGCGCCTGCGCGCAGGTGGAGGGCGTGCTCCACGAGCCCGAGCCGAGGCTCTGGCTCGCGGCGGTCACGCCGCTCTTCCAGCGCTACGTCATCAAGTTCTGGATCGACGACTTCGAACGTCACGACATCCTGGAGTCGTCGGTCATGAGGGCGTTCTTCGTCGCGTGCCGCGAGGAGGGCGTCGCGCTCACCCCCGTGGCCGCGCAGCCGGCGATCGCCCTCGGCACACGCCCCGGAGATCCGGCGATGCAGGTCGAGGTGCTGCCGGCCATCGCCGCGGCGCCGGCCTCCGCCGCGGCGCCGGCCTCCGCCGCCCGCAGCGCGAACGACGGGTGAGCGCCGCGCGCTTGACGCCCGGCGTTCGCCATCCCATCCCGGGGCGATGGCGGTCTCCTTCGATCCCTTCCCCGTGCTCGAAACACAGCGCCTGCGCCTCCGGGCGATCACGTCGGGCGACGCGGAGAGCATCTTCCGCATCCAGTCCGACCCGGAGGTGACGCGTTACTTCGGCCGGCCGGGCGACGGCGCGCTCGCCGACTCGGAGCGGCGCGTCGCCGAGATCGAGAAGGGCGTCCGCGAGAACACCTCGATCCGCTGGGGGGTCACGCTCCGCGACGGCGGGGAGATCATCGGGAGCGTGGGGTTCTGGCGCTGGAACAAGCCCCATCGATGGGCGGAGGTCGGGTATGACCTCCTGCCCGCGTTCTGGAACCAGGGAATCATGAGCGAGGCGGTGAGAGCCGTCGTGTCCTTCGGCTTCGCGTCGATGGACCTCCACCGCGTCGAGGCGCAGCTCGATCCCGAGAACCGCGCCTCCGCGCGCCTCCTGGAGCGGCTCGGCTTCGCGCGCGACGGGCTGCTCCGCGAGAACTGGTATTACGAAGGGAAGTTCACGGACACCGCGGTGTACGGGCTCCTCCGCCGCGACGCCGCCGGCGCGGCGGCGTGACCGCACCCCCGGCACGATACTGCACGACGCGGGAGAGATAGCCCTCCCCGCAGGGGCCTCGGCGCTCAGTCGTCCAGCGCAGGCTCCACCCAGTAAGCCCAGCTCCGACCGAACTGCGACGGCTCGCCTATGAAGGAGCGCACGTTCCGTATCCTCCACGTCGGCTCGATCGTGCTCGACCCCGGCCGCCACTCCGCCCATTCCCCCTGCCTGACCTTGATGCCCTGGTCGGCAGGGTTCGCCACGTCGAAGAACTGGAGAGCGAACACCGACCCTCGGGCGGGATCCTCGGGATCGATCATGCATTCCGGGCTCACCGCCACCGCGAACGGCGAACCGGAGAGCTCGTTGATGAGGCCGTCCGCCGCGGCGAGGAGCAGCGTCGGCGCCGTCCCTCCGGCGCTCTTCCTGCCCTCCCACTCCGGCACGTTCGTGATCATGAGCTGCGCGCCGCAGCCCTCTTCGTCCGAATCGACGCGCAGCGCGACATCGACGATCGTGCCGAGGGGTAACCTCGGGGCGAGCCCCGGCCCGCTCACGCGGAGCACGGTGGCCGACGCCACGCAGGCGTCTGCCATGCTCGGCGGGCACTCGTCGATGAAGAAGAGATCGTCCTGATGGACGGCGACCGTGCCCCTCCGCACGAACTGGGTGATCCCCGGGTCCAGCGAGGCCCCGGTCTCGGGCATGCAGCCGTGCACCGTACCGTCGGGAAGCTGCAAGCGAATATCGACCCGGTCGCTCGTCCCCGCGCACGCCTCCCCGGCGGGCACCTCCTCCGCAGGCTCCTCCTCCGCGGGCGGCCTGTCCACGGCGACGTTCCCGCCGCACCCCGCGGCCGGCCCCGCGAGCCACAGGGCGCAGAGCCCCGCGCCGAACCAAATCCCTGCGGCCGCCGCGCCGCGCCTCCGCCTCATCCGCTCGCCGGCCCCGTGCCCAGGTCCGACTCGCCCCACGCCACCATGACGGCGCTCGTGTTGTGGAACCCCTCCACGCTCCCGCCGAACTTCGCGATCTGCCCGTAACAGGCCATCCCGAACGTCGGGTGCGACGGGCTGTTCGGCGACTGGAGCGCGCGCACCTCCTCGCGGTAGCGGTCGCCGAGCAGGCGGAGCCGCGATGCGCAGTCGAACACGAGCGAGCCGGACACCGCCGGGAGCGGGCCGAGCACCTTCGTGGCCAGGCTCTTCGCCGCCTGCAGCAGCGAGTCGCTCGCCGCGTTCACCACCCGGACGACCTGCCCCCGCGCGAGGCCGCCGGTCAGCACCACCGCGCCGTCGCCGCGGATCGCGAGCGGCGACCGGATCTTCAGCGCCTCGCCGAACGGCGTCTTCGCGCCGAGCGCGTGCTTCGCCATCGTCTGGAGCAGCCCCTCGCCGCTCGACCGGAACCCGAGCCGCGAGAGCTCCTCCTCGTACACCCGCGCCGCCGGCTGCCCGTCGAGCGTCTTCAGCACGTTCCGCTCGATGTCCGTGATCGTGAAATCCCGCCCGCCCTCGGCGGCGCGGAACCCGTGCTGCACGTCGATGTTCACCCGGTTACGGTGGCTGAGGCGCACGATGATCGCCGCGTCCGTGAGCGCCTTGCGGCCCAGGAACACCCGCGCCCCCTCGAACGTCCAGCCGTCGCCCGCCGTGCCTCCGAACACCCGCGTGTGCGGCGGCACGCTCTGCCGGAGCGCGGCGACCAGCTCGTCGCCGTCGCACGCGAACGCGTCCGCCAGCACCAGGATCGAGTTCGGCGCGCCGCTCCGCGGGCCGCCGCTCGAGGTGGCCTCGTCGATCTCCGAGAGCGCCGCGCGCACGCTCTTGCCGTGATCCGCGCGCAGCTCGCGCGCCGCCGCGCACCCCACCTCGACGTTCGCCCCGCCGAGGATCGCGCACGACACCCCGGTCTTCGTGAAGCCGCGCTCCGTGAACGACGCCCCGCCCGTCGTCGCCCCGACCACGGGCACGCCCGTCGCGTCCTCGACCGCCGCGAGGTACTCCTCGTGACGCGCCCCGTTGGGCAAGGCCACGATCGCGAGGCGCGCGGGCTCCTTCCACTCCGCGACCGTGCGCTCGACCTTCCGGCCCAGGAGCCACGCGTTCCCTTCAAAGGGTCCGAGGGTCATCATCTTCATGCGCCGAAGCTCCTGCCTGCCCAGCGCCGGAGCGCGAGGCTTCGAGTCCAGGCTATCCGCTGGCTGTGCGCCGCGGGCACGTTGATACCACGCGCGAGGGACGCCGCTCTACCCCCCCTCTATCGCTCCGGCCCCGCACGGCCGCTCGCCGATGTGCGGCGCGCGCCGCGGTCTGTCCCCGCGCTCCTCATGCCGTCGCCGGCGCGCGCACCTCCGCGCCGGCGCAGATCCGGGTTCACGCACGAGCTCAGCCGTCGCCCCGATCGACGCCTCCTCCGTTGCTCCCACCCGGCCGCGCCCCGCCGCGGACCCGCTCGTCGAGCGACCTGAGCGCCTGCCCGAGCTCCGAGATCTGCGCCTCGATCGCCCGGATGCCGAACGCGCTCTGCGTCGTCGCCTTCGCGAGCGGCGCCACGAGCCGCTCCACCAGCGACAGGTGGTGGCCGACGAACTCGGACACGGATCGATCGGTCTCCACCGTCACCTCGACCTTCGGCTGCGCCACCCCGCGGAGCGCCGCCGCGAGCCGCTCCATCTCCGGCGCGAGCCACTGCTTCACCTCCCGCGCGCGCGCGTCGCCCGCCTGCGCCGCCGCCGCCGCCTTCCCGATCGCCCCGCGGATCCCCTCGAGCTGCTCGCCCAGCATCGAGAGCGTCCCCGTCACGCGCACCACCGGATCGTCCTCCTTGCCGCCCATCCGCTTGATGCGCTGGTACCCCTTCTTGATCTCGTCCCAGCGCGCCGCCTGCTCCGGCGTCATCCGGCCGCGCAGCTCGGCGAGCTTGAGGAGGTTCTGCTCGGCGCCCGTCGTCAGCGTCTGCGACTCGCTCACGTAGTGGTCGTCGACGAGCCGATCGATCTCCTCGGGCGTGTGCGCCGCGACGACCTTCTCGGCCAGCTTGTTCATGTTCCGGTAGCTGCCCTGCAGCTTGAACGGCGGCTCCGTCCGGAAGGCGTCGTCCTGCGACGCGCTCCGGATGTACTCGAGGTTCACCGAGAGCAGCACCTTCTGCACCCGGAAGAGCCGCTCGAGCACGGCCACGATCTCCGCGACCTCCGCCGCCGAGTACGCGTGCTCGAGCTCCGCGGGCGCCACGGCCTCGCCCTGCGCCATGCGGATCAGCCGGTGCACGTCGCCCGGCGCGCGGCCCGAGAGCGGCGCGAGCGTCGGGTTCGAGGTGAGCGCGTTCTCGAGGTAGCTCAGCGCGAAGAGCTCCTCCTTGCCGTCGAGGACGTCGCCCAGGTTGTAGGTGTCGGCCCGGTTCGAGAGCATGTCCGGGATCTGGAACCGCGCGCCCGACTCCGTGTACGGGTTGCCCGCCATCACCACGCAGAACTTCTTGCCGCGCAGGTCGTACGTCCTCGTCCGGCCCCGCCACACGCCCTCGATCCGGCGCTGCCCGTCGCAGAGCGAGATGAACTTCTGGAGCAGCTCCGGGTTCGTGTGCTGGATGTCGTCGAGGTAGAGCATCACGTTGTTGCCCATCTCGAGCGCCAGGTTGATCTTCTCGACCTCCTGCCGCGCCGTCGCGTTCGGCGCCTCCGCCGGGTCGAGCGACGTCACCTCGTGGCCGAGCGACGGCCCGTTCACCTTCATGAACACGAGCCCGAGCTTGCTCGCGACGTACTCCATCAGCGTCGTCTTGCCGTAGCCCGGCGGGGAGATGAGCAGCAGCATGCCCATCAGGTCCGTGCGCTTCGTGGCGCCGGCCGCGCCCAGCTGCTTCGCCAGGTTCGCGCCCACGAGCGGCAGGTACACCTCGTCGATCAGCCGGTTGCGCACGAACGACGTCAGCACCCGCGGCGCGAACTCCTCGAGGCGCAGCCGCTTGCGTTCGCGGTGGACGATCTCGCTCCGGAGCTTCCGGTAGGCGCGGTACCGCGGCGCGCGCTCGTGCAGGAAGTCCTCGATCCTGTTCAGGAATTCGTCGAGGCGCAGCGCGAGCGCGCGCTCCTTGATGCGCGGGTGCTGGCCGAGCAGCCCCTCGACGCGGGCCTCGGTCACGGCCGCGCTGGGCTCCCGCTCGATCTGCCGCTCCGTGACGATCGCGACCGCCGCCTCGAGCGCGAGGTGGCCGAGGTGGCCGGCGTGGCCGACATGCACCGCTTGCCCGCCGCCCTTCGCGGCGAACGCCGTGAGCCACGCGAGCGCGAGCTCGAGCCGCTCGGCCGGGTGCTTCTCCAGCTGCCGGAGGTCCTCCTCGAAGGCCGCGCGGCCGCCCTCGTGGCCGAGGTGCGTGAGCAGGGCGTCGCGCAGCGACAGGGCCGCGGCGCTCGTCACGAACCGGACCCGCTCGGCCGCGAGCTCCAGGGCGAGGTACCGCCCCGCGGCGCGCACGTCCGCCGCGGCCGGCGCGAGGTGGTGCGCCGCCGCGGCGGCGGCCACGCCCTCCGACAGCGCGGCCGCCAGCGCCGCCCGCGCCTCGCTCTCGCCGAGCTGCGCCGCGAGCCGGCCGAGGCTGCGCGCCCGCCGGTGCGCGAGGTCCCGGCCGCGCGCGTCGAGCCCCGCCCAGTACAGGCACGCGAGCGCCCGCGGCGCGCCGCCGAAGCGCAGCAGCCCCGCCGTCGCCCGCAGCGCGAGCAGCTTGTCCAGGATGAGCGCCGCGTCCGCGTCGTGCACGCCCCGCTCGTAGCCCTCGTCGTGCCGGCCCTCCGCGTACGCGCGCACCGCGCCGAGCAGCCCGCCCGGGCCGAGCGAGGCCTCGCGCAGCCGGTCGACCGTGAGCCCGTGCCGCCCCGCCTCCGCGTCCGCCAGCATCGCGCCCGCGAGGAGCTCGCCCCGGTAGACCGCCTGTGTCTCGCTCGCGAGCTCCTGGCCCCAGAGGTCGCGCGCGCCCTCGAGCGCCGGGTCCTCGATCGGCTCGAAGAAGTCGGTCCCGGTGAGGTGCAGCGCGAGCCCGTCGCCGTGCGGGACGAGCGTGAGCTCCAGCGCCTGCGTGCTCACGTTGAAGCGGTGGCGGCCGAGCTTGATGACGTCGCCGCCGCCCTCGAACAGGTCCTCGCGGTCGCGCAGCGCCCGCTGCGCGTCCTGCCGCGCCGCCTTGAGCCGCGCCTCGACCTCGTCCCCCTTCACCGCGTCGCCGAGCGCGTGCAGGTCGGCGGCGAGGTCGCGCAGCTTCGCGACCATGGGATCCGACGCGAAGTACGCGTTGAGGTCGTCCACGCTCGCGAACGAGCGCGCCCGCCGCCCGACGCCCTGCACGATCCGGTCGGCCGCGGCGACGAGGTTCGCGACGCGCCGCTGCCGCTCGTCGAGCAGCGCCTGCCGCCGCGCCGCGACCGCGTCGTTCACCTCCTCGCGCTTCGCCGCGAGCTCGCCGAGGAACTCGTCGAACTCGCCGAACTTCCCCTCGAGCTCCTCGAGCTGGACGAGCAGCTTCGAGAGCTCGGCGTCGCAGCGCTCGGGCGAGTCGCACACGGCGAGCGCGCTCGCGACGCTCTGGCCGAACACCTTGAACTGCGCCCCGAACTCGGCCCGGCCCTCGGCGCCCCGGAGGTCCTTGCCGCGGGCGCTGAGCGTGGCGCGCGCGCGGTTGAGCTGCGCGTACACCTCGCTGATCCCCTCCAGGATCCGGGTCCGGGCCGTGGGGTCGTCGACCTTCAGGCTCGCCACGATGTCGGCGAGCACCGAGAGCCCCTCGTTCACCGCGTCGAGGTCCGCCGCGAACGGCGCGAGCTCGGGCGACCGCGCGACCGCCTCGATCCTGGCGATCAGCGCCGCGAGCCGGTCCACGAGCGGCCGGAACGCCTGCTCGCCGAGCAGGAACGTCACGCAGGCCTGGCTCACCTCGTCGGCCCGCGCCACGACCTCGGCCTCGAGCGCGTCGACGCGGCCGAGGTCCATGTACTTGAGCTCGCGGAGCGTGATCAGGTGGCCCCGCTGCCGGCGCAGCGCGGTCAGCGCCTTGAGGAACGCGTCGACGCTCGCCGCGTCCTCGGGTCGCACCCCGCCGAGCAGCTGCCGCTGCGCCTCCTCGGTCTCGGCGAGCGCGCTCGCCGCGCGCGCCTTGATCGCCTCGACCTTCTCGAACTCGTCGACGATGCTCTCCGAGACCACCCGGAGCTCGTTCACGGTCGACAGGAGGTCGCCCGTCTCGGCGTGGCCGAGCCAGTAGAAGGCGTCGGTCATCCGCTCGGCGGTCTTGATCAGGTCCTCGTACGTCTGCCGGGTGGGCGCCCCGTCCATCGCCGCGCGCCGCATGCTGAGGGCCTCGGAGATGCCCCGCACGAGGTCGGCGTTGCCCACCTTCGCGAGGTACGAGCCGTCGGTCGGCGCCGACGCCGCGAACTCCGCGGTCATGAACGGCGTCTGCCAGATCTGCATCGGGTGGACGCGCGTCGCCTCGTCGCTCGCGGCCCGGAAGATCACCATCTTGCCGTCGTCGAAGAGGCTGTACCCGTGGCACTGGATCGGGGTCGCCACCTCCTTGCGGATCAGGTTGTACGGGAAGAGCACGTACCGCCCCTCCACGATCTGGTGGAAGACGTAGAGCACGTCCTCCCCGTTGGGCGAGCGGATGGCCCGCTCGAACACGAGGCTGTCGGTGTTGCCCTCGAAGCGCTTCGTCTCGCCGGTGACGAGGTAGTAGCCGTTCGGGAAGACGATCCCCTGGTCCTCGGGCAGGCTCAGGCAGGCGAGGCCGATCGCGTCGATGCGCACGACCTTCCGGGTGCGGCCGTTGTAGACGAGGTAGCGGTACGACGGCTCGCGGAACGGCTTGATCTTGAGCAGGATCAGCGGCCCGAGCCGGGCGTACTGGATGTCGGCGTCGTCGAGCGCCTGGCCCGCGTCGTCCACGGGCTCGCGGTAGATGCCGAGCCCCGTCGTCGTGTTGTTCTCGATCTTGACGGTGAGGTCCCCGCCGACCGTCTCGACGAAGATCTCGCCGAGGATCGACACGTGCGGGTGCTTGCCCTGCACGTGGTCGTCGCGGGTGGTCTGGGTCCAGGCGAAGTCGTGCGGCCGCGGGCGGACGTTGTCCTCCTCGCCGCGGGCGTCGAGGTACCGGATGCGCCCGGTCGCGTCGATGCTCCAGCGGAACACCTTGACGTCGCGCTCGGCCGCGCCGACCTGGAAGATGGCGAGCAGGCGCGTGTCGCTGCGCCGGAGCTGGAGCAGCCGGGGCTCCTTGACGTAGCGGTGGAGGTCCTTGAACTCCTTGACGAACGCGGGATCGCCGAGGAACGCATCGCCGTCGTCGAGCGGGACGGGCGACAGGTCGAAGCTGCCGTCGGCCTTCGCGAAGCGGTGGAGGCTGAAGACGTCGCCGACGTTCACCTCCTTGAGCCCCATGAACACGAGGTAGCCGACGAGCAGCTTGCCCCGGATGCTCACGATGTCGCGCGGCAGGCAGTTGTTCTCGGTCCGGACGCGCGCGTTCTCGATGAGCGCGAGGTCCGAGCCGCCGAACACCTCCTTGCGCCGGGCGTTCAGCGCCTCGGCGCGGCGCCCGAGCTCGTCGGCGCGCTCGACGAGCCGCCGCCGGATGACCTCGTAATTACCGCCGTCCAGCGTCTCGGCCGCCTGCGGAGGCGGAGCCCCCGCCTTCCGGGCCGCGCCCTCCAAGGCCCCTGTCGACACCATGCATGCTCCGTGGGATCGGGCCCAGGGTCCGCGCTCCGCCGTGCCCATCGGCGCGACCCCGACCCGCCCGCGGCCAGCGTACAGCGCTTCCGCGGCGCCCGGCGAGCGAGATGGCGCGGCCCGCGGCAGACGGCGCGAGCCGCGGCAGACGGCGTGGCCCGCGGCGCTGCGGGGCCGCGCGCCGGGAAGTCAAGCCGCCGGCGGCCTGCCCCCCGGCCGCCCGTCCCGCCGCGCGCCGGCCGTGGAATTCCTCCGCCGGCGGCGCCTCAGGGTGCCTCAGGGCCCCGCCGCGCGCCGCAGGGCGCCACAAATCGGCTGTGACTTGAAAATTGCTTGCAAGCTTGTGGGCTTTGGGTTGCGATCCCCCGTGGACGAGGGCGACTTCATGCGACGTCCTGAGATCCGGTCGGCCGCGACGTTCGGCCCCGCGTGCGAGGGCCCTGTGCGGCGCCTGCCGACACCGGCTTCAGCGGCGCTTCTCTTCGGTTCGGTCGAGGCGCATCGTTCGAGTGGCGGGACAAGGTGACGCTCTTTTGAAACGGGTTGGGATGGTGGCAGCAATGGACTTAAGAAACAGGCTTTCTTCTACGTTCGTCGTCCTGGTCGCGGGCTCGTTCCTCGCCTGCGGAGGCAGCGGGAACGGCAACAGCGGGGGCGGTGATCCGGGGGGCACGGGCGGCGCCGGCGGCGCGGGCAGCACGGGTAGCGGCTCGGTGACGAGCAGCAGCTCGGGCGACTTCCTCCCGCCGGAGGAGGGCGGGGGAGGCGCCGGCGGCAGCCCGGATCCGTGCGACGGGCCGGACGCTCCGCCGGAGTGCGCGGCGGTCGAGCCGGCGTGCGGCGACGGCGAGGTGAACCCGGAGCTCGAGGAGACGTGCGACGACGGGAACAGCCTGCCCGGCGACTGCTGCTCCGGCACCTGCAAGGTGGAGCCGAACTGCGTCTGCGAGCCCGTCGTGGGCTGTCACACGACGATCGTCTGCGGCAACGGCGCCCTCGAGCCCGGCGAGACGTGCGACGACGGCAACACGGCCGCGGGCGACGGCTGCAGCGATCGCTGCCAGCTCGAGCCGGGCTGCGACTGCACCTGCCCGACGCCGGGTGAGCCGTGCGTCCGGCTGTACGCGTGCGGCGACGGGCGCCTCTCCCCGGGGGAGACGTGCGACGACGGCAACACGGCCGCTGGCGACGGCTGCTCGGACACCTGCGCGCTGGAGGACCCTGGCAACATCATCTGCCCGCGGCCGGGCATGCCGTGCCGGCCGGTCGAGCGCTGCGGCGACGGCAACCTGCGCCCCGCGGAGGCGTGCGACGACGGCAACGTGGAGGGCGGCGACGGCTGCTCGCCGGACTGCCGGATCGAGGACGGCTGGGTGTGCCCGGACCGGAGGACGTGCTCGTACACGGTCGAGTGCGGCGACGGCCAGATCGGCGGCGACGAGACGTGCGACGACGGCAACGCGGTCGCGGGCGACGGGTGCAACGCCACGTGCCACCCCGAGCCCGGCTACGACTGCGCGCGGGTGGGGCGCCGCTGCGCGACGGTCTGCGGCGACGGGCTGCTCGTCGCCGGCGAGGCGTGCGACGACGGCGGCACGGCGGCCGGCGACGGCTGCAGCGCCGAGTGCACGTGGGAGCCCGGCGTGGTGTGCACGCCGGCCCCGGCCGGCGGCTACGTCTGCCGCGACACGGTGTGCAACGACGGCACGCGGGAGGGCTCCGAGCCGTGCGACGACGGCAACGGCGACCTCGGCGACGGCTGCACGCCGTTCTGCCAGGTCGAGCCGACCTGCGGCGACGCCGGCTGCACCTCGGCCTGCGGCGACGGCCTGCGCCTGAGCTCCGAGGCCTGCGACGACGGCAACACGAGGGACGGGGACGGCTGCTCGTCCACGTGTGTGATCGAGCCCGGGTACCTCTGCACCAACGACACGGCGCTGGGCGACGAGCTCCGCGTGCCGATCGTGTACCGCGATTTCAAGGAGGACGCGCCGAACTTCGAGCCTGACACCAACCCGCCGGACGCCATCGTCACGGGCATCGTGCAGGCGATGCTCGGCACGAACAGGAAGCCCCAGTTCGCCGCCGCGCGGCCGAACGCCTTCCTGACGAACGCCACGGATTTCAACCGCTGGTACAGCGACTCGACCCTCTCGAAGCGGGTCGTGGACGAGCTCACGCTCTCGCGCATCGGGGCGACGGACGTGTTCCTGTTCGAGGATCACACGTTCTTCCCGCTCGACGAGCGGGGCTGGCGGGACCCGACGGTCCCCGCGGCGCAGCGCGAGGCGCTCCGCGCCGCGGCCGATCCGTTCAACGGCTGGGCCGCCGCGGGCAACCACAACTTCTACTTCACGAGCGAGGTCCGCTACTGGTTCGAGTACCGCGGCGGCGAGGAGCTCGAGTTCTACGGGGACGACGACGTCTGGGTGTTCGTCAACAACCGGCTCCGCCTCGACCTCGGCGGCATCCACGGGCCCGTGGGGACCGGCCAGGTCGGCGGCACGGTGGACAACCGCGGGACGGTGCGCATGGATGATGCCGCGCTCGGCCTCACGGTGGGCCGGGTGTACGAGGTGGCCGTGTTCCAGGCGGAGCGCCACATCACGGCGTCCAGCTACAAGCTGACGCTCGCCGGCTTCAACGCGGCGCCGTCGCAGTGCGTGCCGGTGTGCGGCGACGGCATCGTCACGCCCGACGAGGAGTGCGACGACGCCGACCGGAACGGCACGGGGTACGGCGAGTGCTCGACGAGCTGCACGCTCGGGCTCTACTGCGGCGACAGGACCACGACGACCCCGTACGAGCAGTGCGACGACGGCGTGAACCTGGGCGGCTACGGCTCCGGGGCGTGCGCGCCGGGCTGCGTGCGGGCGCCCGGGTGCGGGGACGGCGCGATCCACAGCCAGTTCGGCGAGGAGTGCGACGACGGGGTGAACGACGGCCGTTATGGCGGCTGCTCGCCGGACTGCACGATCGGCCCGCGGTGCGGCGATGCGGTCACCCAGACGGCGTCGGGCGAGGAGTGCGACGACGGGGTGAACGACGGCCGTTATGGCGGTTGCTCGCCGGAGTGCGACCTCGCGCCGCGGTGCGGCGACACGGTCACCCAGGCGGAGTTCGGCGAGGAGTGCGACGACGGCGTGAACGACGGCAGCATGGGCTGCACCGGCTGCCGGCTCGAAGCGTCCTGCGGCGACGGGGTCCGCCAGCCGGCGCTCGGCGAGCAGTGCGACGACGGCACGAACGACGGCGGTTACGGCGAGTGCGCGCCGGGCTGCGTGGTCGGGCCGCACTGCGGCGACGCCGTGACGCAGTCGCCGCCGGAGCAGTGCGACGACGGGGTGAACGACGGCGGTTACGGCGAGTGCGCGGCGGGGTGCGTGATCGGCCCGCACTGCGGCGACGGCGTGCTCCAGGCCGGGCGCGAGGATTGCGACGACGGCAACAACCGGAACGGCGACGGGTGCAGCGCGGCTTGCCGCAACGAGGTCAACTGAACCTCTCCGGGCCGTGACGCACGGTCACGGGGCGGCGCTCCTCCCGGGGCGCCGCGTGGCCTTTCTCCTGTCTCCATAACCTCCTCTCATTTTCTCGAGAAGCAACGGCGGGCGCCGTGGGGTGGGTCCGCGCTCGCCGGCGTGGCGCGGGCGGGCGCTGGCCAATCGGCAAGACTGGGGCGAGGGAGCTTGCGCAGGGGACACCGGCGTCGAGCTCCCTTGTCATCGCGATCTGGCGGCCGGCCTGGTGGGCCTCCAGGAGGACATCGCGTTGCGCGAGCGAGCGCGAGCCCGTGCTCAGGTCGCCGTACAGCGCCTCTTGCCCTTGCGCGATCTCCCGGCCGGCGGGCTCCTCGATCGACTCGCCCCCGCACGCCGCCAGCACGGCGGCAATCCCAATCAAAAGCGCCTTCGTCTCTACCTTGGAGGCTGGGCAAGAAAATTTGCACTGACACGCCCACATTCCGAGCGCTAGGAGACCTACAAGCAAGGCCAGCGGTCACGCACGCCGCGTTTCCATTGAACGGAGGCTGCCATGTCTCGCGCAACGTTCTGCTCCCGTGTTCCAAGCTTGCTGTCCTCCTTGCTTCTCGTACTACAAGGCGGACACGCTGCGGCTGCTGCGTCTGCTGCACCTTTAGACAGGCCGATCTTGCCTGGGCGCTACTTCATCCGGTATGAAGCGGCGCCACGCTACCTGGACGTCTCCGGCGATAACCCGAATGCTGGTACGCCGTTGCAGATATGGCAAAGGGTCGGTGGACCCAATCAAGAATGGGAAATCATCAAGTCGCCCGAGGATGGCTACTACTACATTCGTTCGAACATCCGTCCGGGCGTGGACCGCTACCTCGACGTGCGATGGGGCGATACGGCGCCAGGAACGCCGGTCCACATCTGGGACTTCAACGGAGGCGACGCGCAGAAGTGGCGAATCTTGGACGACAACGGGACGCTCGTCCTCCAGTCGCGGCTCGGCACGTATCTGCAAGTGGAGTCCGACCTCAACGCCGATGGTGTTCAGGTCGTTACGGGGCCTGACACTGCAGGGCGGACCGCGTGGCGGCTCGAGCCGGTCAAGGTGATCCCCGGCACTTACTACATCAAGACAGGCCTCGCGAGCCGCTATCTCGATGTCTACGAACTCGGATCGGCGGCGGGGACGCCGCTGCAGATCTGGGACAAAGTCGGCGGGCCCAATCAGAAATGGGAGATCATACCCGTCCCGGGGGAGGATTCCTTCTTCATCAAGTCGGAGATGGGCCGATACCTCGACGTCGAATGGGGGAGCACGGCACCGGGAACACCGGTTCACATCTGGGACTTTAACGGGGGTAACGCGCAGAAGTGGGGTATTGAAACCCAACCAGACGGCACGGTCGCGCTGAAGTCGAAGCTCGGGACCTACCTCGACGTGGTCAGCGCGCGTACGGGGAACGGGACTCGCGTCGCCACTGCACAGGGTGCCGCCGAGCCATCGCGACGTTGGAGCCTGGAGCCGATCGTCTCACCTGAGCAGCTACATGGATGGGCGGACCTCCACACCCATCCCATGAGCCACCTCGGGTTCGGGAAGAAGCTGATGCACGGCGTCCCCGATGTCGGCTCGTTGATCCCTGCGGGTACGCGGGGCTGCAATCCCACGGATATGAGGGCGACCACCATCGAAGAGGCGCTCGGCCACTGCAACTCGACCCACGGTGGCTGGGGCACGGACAACGGCTGCGGCGACTACATCAGGGCCGCAATCTTGTCCCACGGACTCGACACACGCTTCGTCCACAAGACCGGTAACGTCCACGGCGACCACGAGCACGAGGGCTACCCAAATCTACCGTTCTGGCCGCATCAAACCTCGGTCATTCATCAGCAGATGTGGTGGTCGTGGATCGAGCGTGCGTACCAGGGGGGATTGAGAGTCATGGTCTCCCTGGCTGTGAACAACGAGCTGCTGGGGACCATAATCAATGGCGATCCGCCGCGCGACGACCGCGCGTCTGCCGACCTGCAAATCGACGAAATGCGCGCCTTCGTGGGGCGCCACAGCGACTTCATGGAGATCGCGTTCAGCGCGGCCGACCTTCGTCGCATCGTCAGTGACGGAAAGCTGGCCGTCATCCTGGGCGTGGAGGTGGATAATCTAGGAAACTTCAATACGTCGAACCCATCCTTGGACGACGTTCGAGCGGAGCTCCGCCGCCTGCACAACAAGGGCGTTCGATACGTCTTTCCCATCCACGTGGTCGACAACAAGCTCGGAGGTGCAGCCGTATACGAAGACATGTTCAATTATGCGAACAAGTTCAGCACGGGCGCGCCTTACACGATCGCGAGCGCGAGTGATCCCACCATCACGCTGCGCATGTCGTCCGCAGACTGGTGGATGAAGCCGATCCTGGATGGAGTCAGCTTGATCCCGTACCCGCCTGCCTTTCACTTGTTCGAGTGCCCGTTTCCGGTCATTGGCTGCTGGGACCAGTTCAGGCGCATCAACGACCTGCTCCAGCCCGATCCGCGCACGGCAGTCTACGACTCCATTCCAGGTGGCCATGTGAATGCCCGCGGGCTGACGCCGCTCGGCGAGCTTGCGGTGGCAGAGATGATGCGCATGGGGATGCTGATCGATCTCGATCACATGTCCGAACGGTCCATGGTCCGAACCATAGAGATCGCCGAAGCGATTTCCCCTGGGGGATACCCGCTCATGATGGGGCACACCGGCATTCGTACGGCGGAGGAGCCGGGGAGCGAGCGGTCCGTCAGCGCTGCCGTCGCCGCGCGGGTCGGCCGGTTGGGCGGCATGATGGGGGTCGGTTCCGCAGACATCTCCCCTGCCGAATTCATCAAGTCGTACAATCGTGCGTTCGAGGCGATGGGCGGGCGCGTGGCGGGCATAGGCACCGACGCGAACGGACTCGAGCCGCTGCCCCGCGCGACCCCAAACCTCGACCCGGGTGAGTTCTACAGCGGGTTCGGTAAGTCACGGACGGGGAACCGTGAATGGGACTACACGGCCGAAGGCACCGCTCACTATGGTCTGATGTGGGACTTCTTGCGCGATGTGGAGCGGCAGCCAGGAGGTGGCGCGGCGGTGGTCGGCAATCTCTACCGCTCCGCCGAAGCGTTCGCGCAGACCTGGGAGCGGGCCGAGCAGCGCGCCGCGAGCGCGCTCCCCTGAGCTCAGAGCCCAGCCTTCGCCGGGCGGGATGGTGCGCGCTGCCTCGTAGACGCGGCGGTGGAACGGCGGCACGCGCTCCATGTCGAGCGCGACGGCGGAGAGATCGCTCGCCTCGCCGCGCAGGAGCGCGACGATGCCGTCGAGCGCGCGCTGCACGTCCGGCGGCGGCGGCGCCTCGCGCGCGCCCGGGAGGCGCTGGAGCCCGCGCGCGCGCGTCTCGCTGTCGCGCGCCTCCGGGAGCTGCACGAAGGCGACGCCGCGCCCCTTCATCAAGAGGCTGTTCAAGCTCGCCAGCAAAGCTCGCAATGCTCGATTCCTCGCGGCGAAGGGATGAGCGCCGAGCGTGCGTTGGTTCTTTGCTACGCGACCCCTTCCGATGGGGGGCAAGAAAGTTTGCCCTTACCGTGTATCCGGCCGTGCGATACCAAGTGGGTGTCAAGGCACGGTCCTCTCACGAGCTGCGCGGCGCAACGACGCCCGAACGGCGAATCGTCATGGATGAAGCCACCTCGCGACAGGTCCTGCATTGGCCCCCGAAGCACGAATGAGGCAGCGCATGACAAACCATATCAAGAGCGAAGAAAACACCCTTGTCGAGTGCCAGGAAAACATCGCCGTGGCCCAGCCCGGAGATGAAAGACGAGCTCGGTCGAGCGGGAAGGGACGAGGCATGAAGTTCCTCATGAAGATCAGCGGGGCGGTCGCCGTTCTCGCTTCCATGGCGCTCGCAGGCTGCGTCGCACAGGAGGGCGATGAGGCCCTGAGCGATGAGGCCCTGAGCGATGAGGCCCTGAGCGATGAGGCCCTGAGCGATGAGGCCGTGGGAGAGGCAGAGCAGGCGCTCCAGATCGGTCTCACGTCGGTGACCTGCAACAGCGGCTGGCCTGGTACGCGGGGCTGCTTCTGGCGGCTCGGGAGTGCGACGGACATCGTCCCCGGTTCGATCACCGTGCAGATCGAGGGCCACAACGGCGCCCTGGGGTATAGCGCATCCCAGTCCGGGCCCCGAACCATCGATTTCTCGGCGAGCGTCCGCGAGGGCGACGCGTTCAACCCGGGGAAGAACACGACCAAGTTCCTCGTGGCGTGGTTCCGCCAGTAGCGGCGGGACCCGGACCCGACCCAGGTTGACGGCGGACAGGACCCGGACCCGACCCAGGTTGGGGCCGGGTCCTGACCCGCGCGTCCATCGGACCGTCGCCTCCGCGGCTGCCGCCGCTCACCGCTGCGCTCCGCCGTCACACAGGCGCTTCGAGCAGCTCGAGCGTGACCTTGGCGCCGCCTTCCGGGAGGTTGGCGCGCAGGACGAGCCCACCGCTCGATTCCACCATGCCGGTCACGAAGCCGAGCCCCTGTCCGGACCCGCCCGGCTTCGGGCTCGGCGTGGCGCGGAACCCCGGTCCGTCGTCCTTCACCTCGATGGCCACCCGTCCGCCGCCCAGCGGGCGCGCGTCCAGCGTCACGCTGGACGCCCCGCGCTCGCCGGTCCCCTCGCACGCGTTGACGAGGAGGTTCAGGAGCACGCGCTCCAGCACGTCGTGCCCCCCCGCGAAGAGGACCGCGGTGCGCTCCGCGCGATCCGTGACGTCGACCTTCACCGCCTGGTAGCGCCGCCGGACGACCCGCAGGGCGCCGCGGGTCGCCTCGCCGATCTCGGCGGGGGCCGTCGCGCGCAGCGCGTCGAGCTCGCGCATCGTCCGCTCGCGGATGTGCCCCATGGTCGAGGCGACCTCCTCGATGCTCTCACGGAGCTGCTCCAGCTTCCGCAACATGCGCTCGGCGCTCGCGGACTCGACCCGAAGGAGCTCGCGCCGGAGGAGATCTGTGTCGATGAGGGCGGCCGAGAGCGAGGTCTTCACGTCGTGGTGCTCGTGCAGCACGACGCTCAGGTTCCGCTGCGCGCGCTCCGCGCGCAGCGTGGAGCGCGCCCCGAGCTCGACGACGCGGAGCGTGCGCATCGTGACGAGGAGCGCCGCGCTGGCGGCCGTCAGGAGCAGGATGAAGAACAGCGACGCCGGTATCGAGAAACCGTAATGGTGGCTGCCGTTCAGCACGCGGTCGAGCACGATGAGCACGAGCGCGGAGAGCGCGTTCGCCGCCGCCGCGAGGAGCACCGCCCGGCGGACGAGCCGGAGCGCGCTCACGGACACCGTGATCAGGAGCGCGGCCATGTCGGGCACGTGCAAGATCCCCGGGTAGCCCTTCCAGGGCCACAGCACGTTCGGCAGCAGCGCCAGAAAGCACAGGAGCGCGTCGAGGCCGACCGAGACGAGGAGCAGGTGAGGGGAGGCGTCGGTTCGCCGGCTCCTCCACCACACGCACAGCGAGGTGGCGATCGCGCCGAGGAGCAGCGGAACCTCGATGAGCGAGCGAGCGTCAGCGCCTGGCGACGTCTGGACGTTGACGGCGAGGAACCGCGCGAGGAGGGCCGCGCAGAAGACGCTCCGCGCGATCGAGGCGGCGCGCTCACCCCGCAGCGCCTCGCGCGCGATCAGGGTGTCGAGCTGCGCCCCCGTCAACGGCGCCGGGAGGCTGGCCTGCTCCGCCGCCTTGAGACTATGCGCCTCCATGGACCGGGGGCATGCTACCACACAATGCTACGCTGGCTGATCGTGGAGGATGACGCGAGGCTCAGGCGCGCGCTGCGCGAGGCGCTCGAGGTGCGCGGCGCCGAGGTCGTCGCCTGCGCGTCGGTGGCCGAGGCGCATCGCGCGCTCGCGGACGGGGCGTTTCAAGGGATCATCGCCGACGTGATGCTCCCGGACGGGAACGCCGTCGACGTGGTGGAGCGGGCCATGACCTGCGCTGTCGCGCCGACGATCGTGGCCATCAGCGGCTCGGCGAGCCCGGCGGTCTCGTTCCGGCTCGCCCAGATGGGCGTGCGCTCGTTCCTGGCGAAGCCGCTGCGCCTCGAGGAGCTGGAGCGCACGATCGACGACGCGCTGACCCGACCGCCCGATCTCCGGCCGCAGGTGCGCGCGGCGGTCGGGCGGGCGTCGATCCAGGACGTCGAGGAGCAGGTGCGCACCATCATGGTCGACGAGGCGATCGCGCGCGCCGAGGGAAACCGGCGGAAGGCGGCGAAGCTCCTGAACATCTCGCGCCAGCTACTCCAGCACATCCTCCGGCGGCGCTCGTAGGGGAAATTCTGGTCCAGCACGAGCATGTCGGCGAATTTGCTCCGACGAGAGCGCCGAGCCGGCAGGCCCCGGCGGCGCCTGCTCCCCGAGCTCCGCGAGCAGCAGCGTCCGCTGCTCGGTCGAAACCTTTTGGCTCTTGCGGCCGTACAGCTCGCGCAGCGCGCTCGCGAGCCTCGCCGACAGCTGTGTGTTGATCGATCTTGTTCTGTGAAATCCAGTCTAGGCAACGGCGCGGGCCAATTGACTCGTGAGCCTGTTCCGGACGTCCTCCGCATACTGTTCGTACTGTGGCAGCAGCGGCGTCTTCGGGACGGCTCCCAGAAGAATCTTCCGCAGGAGTCGGAACGAAAAGGCGGTCGGAGGATGATGGTCAAATCGGTTCACCAGGCGTCCTGCGTCTATTACCTCCCCCGCCTGGGCGCCAGCGAAAGCCGCTGCAAAAGCCCTCCGGTTGTGCTCCGTTTGACTCCGGCCGTCGAGCGGTCGCTGCTCGCAAAAATAGCCGTTGTACACTGGTGCGCCGACGCTGAATCGCACGGCGAGGCCCACTCGCCGAGCCCTCGAGGCTAGCGTGTAGTGGCAATACTGGCTATCGAAAAACAGGACATCACCGACTCTCAACTCACGGCCACCGACCACATCCTTCAGATCTTCAGCCAGGACCCCATGTTCATGAGCGAATGGAAGCGGACGGGTGTCGCCGGTCGAGACGTCTGCAAGATGAGCCAAGCCGGGTGGGCACGCCCAACCGTCGGGGAGCGGCCGCGGGTCGACGCGGAGCATCGATTTCTCGATCTCTTCTGCCGCGCCTTCGCACATCAGAGGAATCCATAGCTGAACCACCCGATTCTTGAGCGGCGCCGGAAACCAGAGGTCATTGTGATAAGCAGTCGGACGGGAACGCCCACCGTCCATCCACAGGTTCAGATCCAGCACGTGGAGATCACGCTCCTTCAAGAGCGTCGCGAACCGCGCCACGAAAAGGCCGAGCTGGTGCCGTTTGTCGAGGACGAGCGGTAGGATGAACCGTGGTGCGAGGCGGTTGAGCGTACGCATGCGACTCTCCGGGAGGAGCTGCGAAGCGTCGACGTTCGCTCGCATGAACAAGATGCCGAGTGGTCTTTGAGATTGGCTCGTGAAGACGTCCTGGGTCGCGCCGGCAGCATCAGTCATGCATGGAGCCTACCGCAAGCTCATGATTTGGCAAGGTAGCGTCGCCGCATCGAGCTCCTTCCTCGCGTGTTGAGGTATTCGGACCTCATTCCTCTTCGCCCGCGAGCGCGACGGCATGCGCTTCTGACGGCGTGGAGCGCTGAGAGCGCTCGGGCAGCGTGGGGACGAGCGAGGTTAACCAAGCTTCCACCGCCAGCGCGGTGGAGGGGAGGTGCAAGGCGGTGAGGTGATTGCCGGGGACATCGACTGCCGTGTGGGCCTCGGGCCACCTGGCTCGCCACACTTCCTCGGTGACCGCGTCGTCCAGGGTCGGCATGCGTTCGGCGGCGCGCACGTGGAGGCAGGGCGCGGCGAGGGGCGCTGGGCGCCACCCGACGAAGAACTGGCTCTCGCTCACGTACCAGTTCGCTGCCGTCATGGCGGCGTCGGAGATGCGACCGATCATCTGCATGTCGGCCATGGCATGGCGCGAGAACGCGCGCAGCACGCGTGGGTCGACGTCCATACCGGAGTAGGAGTCGAGCAGGACGACACCCATGGGGGGGCGCCCGAGGCGCTCGAGCTGCGCGGCGACGAGGTTCGCGAACCATCCGCCGGAGGAGTAGCCGACGAGCGCGAACGGAGCATCGCCCGCGCAGTCGAGCGTGTGCTGCACCAGCTCGGCGACCAGCTGGTCGCGGCTCGTGGCGAGGCGCTGGCCTTCGTGGAAGCCGGGCAGGGGCACGACCCAGACGTCGCGGCTGCTCTTGAAATGGTTGGTGAAGCGCGCGAACTGGATGGGGCCGGGGTTACCTGCCGGCGCAGGGAAGCAGACGAGGCTGGGGGCCTTGGGGCCTCTGGCCAGGCGGAAGGGGACAGCGGCGAGCGCAGGATCCGGGGGCATGGTCTTCTCGACCAGCGCGCGCAGGCGCGTGGCCGCCTGCACGACGGCATTGCCGTCGTTCCACACGTTGGCCTTGTCTGCTTCCGAGAGCAGCCGCCTGAGCATATCCGAGCCGTTCGCCGTGTTCGGTGGCGCGAGCTCCGCGTGCGCCGGCGCGGCTGTCGTCGCGGCGACCGGGGACCTCGCTTCGATTTGGTCGAACAGCGCGGCCGCGAGGGCCTCGGGGTTCTCTTGTACGAAGAGAGCGACGGGGAGCCGCACGCCGGTGGACTCGCCGAGTCGGTTGCGCAGCTCGACGGCCATGAGCGAGTCGAGCCCGAGGTGCAGCAGGCTGCTTTGCGGGTCGATGGCCGCAGCGTCGGCGCGGGTGACGGCCGCGGTCTCGTTCATGACGAGCCGCAGGAGCGCTGCGCGGCGCTCGGACTGCGAGAGGGAGCGCAGGTGGTCGGCAAGCGCCCGACTCGCGGCCGCGTTCGCGGATACACGACGCGGAGCGGGGCGCACCTGGCTGCGCAGCGGCGCAGGCAGCGCGTCGTAGTGGTTGCGCAGGGAGGCGAAGTCGAACAGCGCCGGGACGACAGCCGCAGCGGGCTGCGTCAGGGCCTCGTCGAAGAAGGCGAAGGCGCGCTCGGACGAGATGGGGCGCACGCCGCCCTCGCGCATGCGTGCCACCGCGGCATCGTCGAGGTGCTGGGTAAGACCGCTGCGCTCGGCCCAGAGGCCCCAGGCGAGCGAGGTGGCGACGAGCCCGTGGGCCTGGCGGTGCTGGGCGAGGGCGTCGAGGAAGCTGTTGGCCGCGGCGTAGTTCGCCTGCCCCGGCCCGCCGAGGACGCCGGCGAGGGAGGAGAACAGGACGAAGGCAGCAAGGTCAGAGTCCCTGGTGAGCTCGTGCAGGTGCCATGCGGCGTCGACCTTGGGGGCGAGCACACGTTCGAGGCGCTCGGGCGTGATCGCGCCGAGCACGGCGTCGTCGATGACGCCGGCGGTGTGCACGACGGCGGTCAGAGGATGGGCGCTCGGGATCGCGTCGAGGAGGGCCTTCAGGGCCGCTCGGTCCGATGCGTCGCAGGCGGCGATGGTGACGTGCGCGCCTCGTTCCTCGAGCTTGCTGCGCAGCTCTTCTGCGCCTTTCGCGGCGAGCCCCTGGCGCGAGGTGAGGAGCAGACGCCTGACGCCGTGCTTGTCGATGAGGTGCTCGGCGAGCAGACCTCCGAGCTTGCCCGTGCCGCCGGTGATGAGGACGGTACCCTCGTCGCGGAAAGCGCGAGGCCGCTCCGGTGCGTGCTTGGTGACGTGAGCGAGACGCGGGACCAGGCGCCTCCCCTCGCGCAGCGCGAGCTGGCGCTCGTCGCCCTCGACGGCGGACGCGAGCGCGGCGAGCGACGCAGCCGTGGCGTCGATGTCGACGAGGAGGAGGGGCTGGCGCGGGTTCTCGCTCTGCGCCGAGCGCACGAGTCCCCATGTGGCAGCGTGGGCCAACGCTTCGACGCCTTCATCGGAGCGAGTTGCCACCGCGCGATGGGTCAGCACGACGAGGCGCGTGGAGGCCAGGCGCTCGTCGGCCAGCCAGGTCTGCAGGAAAGCAAGGACGCGCGCCGAGGCGTGGTGCGTGGCGGCGATCAGGTCGGCTCCTGGTCCCCCGGCGCTGAGAGCAGACACGGGCGCGATGACGACATCGGGGGCCACGCCTCCAGCATCGAGGCTGCGCTCTAGCTCGCTCAGATCGAGAGCTCGTTCGAGCTGAATGGCCGGCACGTGCATTTCGAGTGGAGCTCTGCCGAGCAAGACACACCGGGCAGCCTTCGGCGCCGCGGCGGGCAGGGGCAGCTCGGTCCAGTCGAGCTTGAAGAGCGGGTCCCCGGCGCTGACCAGCGCGCTGCGCACTTGCTCCCTGGATGCGGGGCGCACCGCGAGCTCGCCGGCGTGTGCGACCGGCGCGCCGCTGAGGTCCGCGAGCGCGACGGTCACGCCGTGCTCTCCGCGGCGCTCGAAGCGCGCGCGCAAGGCGGTGGCTCCGACGGCGTGGAGCGAGAGGCCGCTGAAGGCGAATGGCAGCGCCACGGAGGAGCCCTGCGCGGCGCCGAGGGCGAGCGCGTGCAAGGTGCTGTCGAACAGGGCCGGATGGAGCGCAAAGCGCGCGGCGTCCTTCGCCAGCGCGTCCGGCACGCGAGCCTCGGCAAACAGCTCCTCGCCCCGTCGCCACACGGCTCTCAGCCCCCGGAAGCTCGCACCATAGGCGAGCCCGGCCTCGGCCAGCGCTTCGTACAGCCCGTCGAGGGGAAGCGGCTCGGCGTCGGGCGGCGGCCAGCTCTGGAAGTCGAAGGTAGGGAGCGCCGCCGCGGGTGTGAGCGTGCCAGTCGCGTGGAGCGTCCACGGCGCTTCGGCGAGCGGGCCGCTCACGCGGCTGTGGATGGCGAGCGCGCGCTGTCCGGCGGCGTCGGGCGCGTGGACGGTCATCTGCAAGCTGACGCTGCCCTGCGCCGGGATGGCGAGCGGCGCCTCGAGCGTGAGCTCGTCCACGCAGCCGAGGTCCAGGCGCTGCGCCGCGAGCAGGGCAAGCTCGAGAAAGGCGGTGCCCGGCAGGATGGGTGTGCCGAAGACGGCGTGATCGGCGAGCCAGGGATGGCTCTGCAGCGAGAGGCGGCCGGTGAAGAGGAAGCCATCGGTGTCGGCGAGGGGGACGGCGGCGCCGAGCAGCGGGTGGTCGGCCGAGGTCAGGCCTGCGGAGGCGACGTCGGCGTGTGCTGTGGAGGCGTCGAGCCAGAAGCGCTCGCGCTGGAAGGCATACGTCGGCAGCGCGACGCGACGCGGCCGCAGCGGCTCGAAGAAAGCGCGCCAATCGACAGCGTATCCGCGCGCGTAGAGCTCGCCGAGCGAAGCGAGGAAGCGCGAGGAGTCCCCCTCGTCCTGCCAGAGCGAGCCAAGGACCGCCGTGGGAAGGCTGGAGGCTTCGAGGGTCTCCTCGAGCGGCAGCATCAGCACCGGATGGGGGCTCACCTCGACGAAGAAGCGGTGCGCGTCGTCGAGCAGCAGCTGGGTGGTGTCGGCGAAGCGGACGGGCCGCAGCAGGTTCTCGTACCAATAGGCGGCGTCGAGCTCGGTGCCGGCGAGCTTCTCGCTTCGGACCGTCGAGTAGAACGGGACGCGGCTCTCTCGCGGCTCGATCCCGCGGAGCTCCTCGAGGAGCTGCTCGCGCATGCCTTCGATCTGCGCGCCGTGGGACGCCACGTCGACGGGTAGCCTGAGCGCGAAGATCTGCTCGGCTTTGAACAGCCGCAGCAGCTCGTCGATGGCGTCGGGCTCGCCGGAGACCGTGGTGGCGCTCGGGCTGTTGATGGCGGCGATGGAGAGGCGCCGGCCGAAGCGCGCGAGGTAGGGCTCGAGCGCCGCGGGCGCCCGCTCCACCGCGGCCATCGCGCCCTTACCGGAGAGCGCGCTCAGCAAGCGGCTGCGCCGTGCCACCACCCTGGCGGCGTCGTCGAGCGACAGCGCGCCGGCCACGTAGGCGGCGGCGAGCTCGCCTTGGCTGTGGCCAACGACGGCATCGGGCTCGACACCCATGGAGCGCCAGAGGGCAGCCAAGGAGACCATGACGGTGAAGAGCGCTGGCTGCACGACCTCGATCCGCTCCAGCGACGGGGCCCCCTCGTCGCCGCGCAGCACGGCCAAGAGCGACCAGTCGAGGTGAGGTGAGAACGCGCGTGCGCACGCTTCGACTTGCGCGCGGAACGCATCGGACGTCGTGAGCAGCTGCTGCGCCATTCCGGGCCACTGGGACCCCTGGCCTGGAAAGACGAAGACGAGCTTGCCCGCGACCCTGGCTTCGCCGAGCGCGACGTCGTGGGCAGGGCTGCCTTGCTCGAAGGCGTCGAGGGCGGAGGCGGCGTCGTCGCGGCCCCTGGCGACGACCACCGCGCGCCGCTCGAAGTGCGCCCGCGTCGTGGCGAGTGAATAGGCGACGTCCACGAGCTCGGTGTCGGGGTGTGCCTGGAGGTGGTCCCGCAACCGCGCTGCCTGCGCACGCAGGGCGGCCTCGCTCTTGGCGGAGAGCAAGAGCGGAAGGGCGGCCGGCGCCAGAGGACGCTCGTCCGGTGCGGGCCGCGCGGTGCTGGGCGCCTCCTCGAGGAGGACGTGGGCGTTGGTGCCCGAGACGCCGAACGAGGAGACGCCGGCGCGGCGCGGACGGCCTCTCGAGATCCAAGGAATGGGCTGTTGCAGCAGCCTGAGCGCACCCGAGGACCAGTCGACATGGGAGGATGGGTTTTCGGCGTGCAGGGTGCGCGGCAAGGCGCCGTGCTGCATGGCGAGCACCATCTTGATGATGCCGCCGACGCCCGCCGCGGCCTGGGTGTGTCCGATGTTGGACTTGAGGCTTCCGAGCCAGAGCGGATGGTCGGGCGAGCGGTTCTCACCATAGGTGGCGAGGAGCGCCTGAGCTTCGATGGGGTCGCCGAGCGGGGTGCCGGTGCCGTGCGCCTCGACGACATCGACGTCGCCCGCGGAGAGCCTTGCGGCCGCGAGCGCCTGGGCGATGACGCGCTCCTGCGAAGGACCGCTAGGGGCAGTGAGGCCCTGACTGCGGCCGTCCTGGTTGACGGCGGAGCCCTTGAGGACGGCGAGGATGGGATGGCCGTGGCGCTGGGCATCGGACAGCCGCTCGAGGAGGAGCAGACCGGTCCCTTCGGACCATGCGACGCCGTTGGCTTCGGCAGCGAAGGCCTTGCAGCGGCCATCGGGCGCGAGGCCGCGCTGTCTGCTGAACTCGGTGAAGGCGCCCGGCGTGGCCATGACGGTGACGCCGCCGGCGAGGGCCAGCGAGCACTCTCCGCGGCGCAGGGCCTGGCAAGCGAGGTGGGTGGCGACGAGCGAGGAGCTGCAGGCGGTGTCGAGGGTCAACGTGGGCCCTTCGAGGCCGAAGGTATAGGCGATGCGTCCCGAGGCCACGCTGGGCGAGCTGCCGAGACCGATGTGACCCTCATACTCGCCTGGAGCCAGGCCGAGCAGAGACCCGTAGTCGTTGTACATGACGCCGACGAAGACGCCGGTCTGACTGCCTTGCAGGGTACCGGGATCGAGGCCTGCGCGCTCGAAGAGCTCCCAGGTGGTCTCGAGCAAGAGGCGCTGCTGTGGGTCGATGGCGAAGGCTTCGCGCGGGCTGATGCCGAAGAACGTGGGGTCGAAGAGGCTCGCGTCGTGGAGGAAGCCGCCCTCGCGGGTGTACGTCTTGCCGGGGGCGTTGGGGTCGGGGTCGTAGAGCGCGTCGAGGTCCCAGCCGCGGTTGTCTGGAAAGGCGGTGATGGCGTCGCCGCCGCGCTCGAGCAGTGTCCACAGGTCGTCAGGCGTACGAACGCCGCCCGGATAGCGACAGCTCATGGAGACGATGGCGATGGGCTCGTCGTCGGCGACTGTCACGAGGGCCGTGGTCTGAGGCTTTGCCGGCGCGCCGAGCAGCTTGGTGGCGAGGAAGCGCGCGAGGGCGTCGGGGGTGGGATGGTCGAAGAGGAGGGTGGCCTGGAGCTTCACGCCGACGCGTGCGGCGAGGCGATTGCGGAGCTCGACGGCCATGAGCGAGTCGAGGCCGAGCTCCTGCAGGGGTCGGCGTGCATCGACGGCAGCCGCGGAGACGATGCCCAGGACGGTGGCAGCTTCGCTGCGCACCAGCTCGAGCAGGTTGTTGTGGCGTGCGTCGGGGTCGAGCGCGGCGAGCTGCTGCAGCAGCGAGAGCGTGCCCGCGCTGTTGTTGGCGAGCGGGCGGGCGGCCTGCGCGCCGATCAGCGCCCTGAACAGCGGCGGCAGGACCTCACGGTGGGCGGCGAGCGTGGCGAAGTCGAACAAGGTGGGCACGATTCCGGCCGCATCGGCGCCGAGGGCCGCATCGAACAGGGCGAGGCCCTGCTCGGGGGCGATGGGCCGGAGGCCGCTACGCCGCATGCGGGCCGAGTCTGCGGCGGAGAGCTGGTGAGCGAGACCGCCGTCGAGCTGCCACAGGCCCCAGGCAAGCGAGGTGGCGGGCAGTCCTTGTGCGCGCCGATGGTGAGCGAGGGCATCGAGGAAGGTGTTGGCCGCGGCGTAGTTGGCTTGCCCGGGTGCACCCGTGACGCCGGCGAGCGAGGAGAAGAGGATGAACGCGGCGAGGTCTCGGTGCTGGGTGAGCTCGTGCAAGTTCCAGGCGGCATCGACCTTGGGGGTGAATACGCGGTCGAGGCGCTCCGGCGTCATGGCGGCGAGCACGCCGTCGTCGAGCACGCCAGCGGTGTGCACGACGGCGATGAGGGGGTGGGTGCTGTCGATGCCGTCGAGCAGCGCCTTGAGCGCGTCGCGGTCTGCGGCGTCGCAGGAGGTGATGGTGACGTGGGCGCCTCTGGCCTCGAGCTCGCTGCGCAGCGCGTCTGCACCGGGAGCCTGCGTGCCCTGTCGCGAGGTGAGGAGCAAGTGGTTGACGCCGTATCCATCGACGAGATGGCGGGCGAGCAGACTGCCGAGCGCGCCCGTGCCGCCGGTGATCAGCACGGTGCCTTGGTTCAGGGCCAGGTTCGGGTCGCGGCGCGCCTCCTTGGGCAGGCGCGCAAGGCGCGGGACGAGGCGCCGGCCGTCGCGGAGCGCGCACTGGCGCTCGTCCGCCGCGAGGGCGAGGCGCAGCGCGGCGCGCGAGGCGTCGGTGTGATCGAGGTCGACGAGGGAGATGGGGAGATCGGGGTTCTCGCTCTGAGCGGAGCGGACCAGGCCCCAGACGGCGGAGTGCGCCAGCGCGAGCACGTCTTCGTCGTCGCGGACGGCGACTGCGCGCTCCGTGAGGATGACGAGCTGCGTGGAGGCGAGCCGCTCGTCGGCGAGCCAGGCCTGCAGCAAGCGGAGCACGTGCGCGGCTGCCTGGTGCGTGGCCTCGGCGAGCGCGTCGCTTGCGGGCGGCACGGGCGCGACGACGATCTCGGGCGCGCTGGCACCCCGGTCGAGCGCGGTCTCCAGCGCCGAGAAGTCTGCAAACCGCTCGACCTGCGTCGAGGGCTGCACAGGGAGCGCGACCGGAGCGCTGCCGAGCCAGGCCAGGCGAGTCGCTCGGGGCGGCGAGCTGGAGAGCGGCAACTGGGTCCAGGCGAGGCCAAAGAGCGGATCGTGTGCAGAGCTGCGCAGCTGCTCCGGCGACGCGGGGCGCAGGGCGAGCTCGTCGACGTGGGCGAGCGGCTGTCCGGCGGCATCTGTGATGGCGAGGCTGACGGCAAACTCGCCGCGGCGCTCGAAGCGGACCCGCAGGGTGGTGGCGCCCACGGCGCGCAAGGAGACGCCCGTCCACGCAAACGGCAAGGCGACGGACTGGCCTCGTGCATCGCCGAGCGCGAGCGCGTGCAAGGCGCTGTCGAGCAGGGCCGGATGGAGCGCAAAGCGCTCGGCATCCTTGGCGCACCTGGACGGCAGCTCGACCTCGGCGAACAGCTCGTGTCCTCGCCGCCACACGCCCTTGAGCCCCTGGAACTCGGGTCCATACACGAGCCCCGCGTCTGCGAGCGCCGCGTGGAGGCCGTCGATGGCCATGGGCTCGGCGCCGGGGCATGGCCAGACATGCAGGTCGAACGCTTGCGCCTGCACCGCGGGCCCGAGGATGCCGCTGGCGTGGCGCGTCCAGGCGAGGTCAACAAGTGCGTCGTGGGCACGGCTGTGGATGGAGAGCGCTCGACGTCCGGAGGCGTCGGGGGCCTGGACGGTCATCTGCAAGCTGACGCCCCCCTGCGCTGGCACTGCCAGCGGCGCCTCGAGCGTGAGCTCCTCCACGCGCCCCAGCTGGACGCGGTGCGCCGCGAGAAGGGCGAGCTCGACGAACGCGGTGCCAGGCAGAACGGCGCTGCCGTGGACGACGTGCCCCGCGAGCCATGGCTGGTCGGCGAGGGAGAGTCGGCCCGTGAACACGAGCCCGCCATCAGCGAGCGCGACGGTCGCAACGACAAGAGGATGGCCTGCTGCTTCCTGTCCAGCGGCAGCCACGTCGGCCCGCGGCCTGGACGGCTCGACCCAGAAGTGCTCGCGCTGAAACGGGTAGGTGGGTAACGGCACGAGCTTCGGGGCGTGGGGCGCAAAGAAGGATGGCCAGTCGACGCTTGCGCCAGAGGCGTGCAGAGCGCCCAGCGCGGCGACGAACGCTTCGAAGTCGTCGCGATCCTTGCGGAGCGTGGGCACGAAGGCGCGGCGGCGGTGGTCACCCGCCAGGGTGTCCTGAGCGAGGGCGGACAGCACGCCATGCGGGCCGACCTCGACGAAATACGCGACGTCGAGCTCGCCGAGCGCGCGCACGCCGTCCGCGAAGCGTACGGCCTCTCGAACCTGCCGGACCCAGTAGTCGGGCGAGGTGACTTGATCCGCTGCGAGCCCGCCGGTGACGCTGGAGATGAGCGGAACGCGCGGGGGCTCAAAGGAGAGCGCCTGGATGGCCGTCCTGAAGTCGTCCAGCATCGCGTCCATGTGCGCGGAGTGGAAAGCGTGGCTGACGCGCAGGCGTGAGGTCTTTCGCCCGACGGCCTGGAAGTGCGCTGCGATGGCGAGCACGGCGTGTTCGTCGCCGGAGACGACGGTGGAGGTCGGTGCATTGACGGCGGCGAGGCATGCACCCGGATGCGCCTCCAGAAGCGGCTTCAGCTCTTGCTCGGACGCCTGCACCGTGATCATGGCTCCGCCCTGCGGGAGGGCTTGCATGAGCCGGGCGCGCGCTGCGACGAGGGTGCAAGCGTCCTCCAGGGACAAGACGCCGGCGACATGGGCGGCGACGATCTCGCCGATGGAGTGGCCGAGCAACAGGTCTGGATTCAGCCCGAAGCTCTCGAGCAGCCGGAACAGCGCGACCTCGAGGGCAAACAGGGCAGGCTGCGTGTAGGCCGTCTGCTCGAGCCTGGCGGCCGCGTCCGAGCCCTCGGCCGCGAAGACGAGGTCGCGCAGCGGCTGGTCGAGCAGGCGGTCGAAGTGCGCGCAGGCACCATCGAACGCCGCACGGAAGGTGGAGAACGCCTCGTACAGCGCGCGGCCCATCCCTGGTCGTTGACTGCCTTGGCCGGTGAAGAGCACGGCGAGCTTACCATCGAGCTTCTGGTCGACAGAAGCCGCCGCGGGCACTTCGCCGCGGGCGAGCGCTTCGAGGGAGCTGAGCAGGCCAGCACGGTCTCGAGCGACCAGCGCAGCGCGGTGGCGAAAGTGTGTGCGTGAGCTCGCGAGTGAGCTCGCGACGTCCAGAAGGCGCTGTGCGTCGTGGTCTCGCAGGTGGGCATGAAGTTGCGCCGCCTGGGCTCGCAGCGCCTCTTCGCTGCTGGCGGAGAGCAGAATGGGAAGTGTGCTCAGCGTGGAGACAGGCTCGTCCGGTGCGGGCCGCGCGGTGCTGGGCGCCTCCTCGAGGAGGACGTGGGCGTTGGTGCCCGAGACGCCGAACGAGGAGACGCCGGCGCGGCGCGGGCGGCCGCTAGAGGTCCAAGGAATGGGCTGTTGGAGCAGCCTGAGCGCGCCCGAGGACCAGTCGACGTGGGAGGACGGGTTTTCGGCGTGGAGGGTGCGCGGCAAGGCGCCGTGCTGCATGGCGAGCACCATCTTGATGATGCCGCCGACGCCCGCCGCGGCCTGGGTGTGTCCGATGTTGGACTTGAGGCTTCCGAGCCAGAGCGGATGGTCGGGCGAGCGGTTCTCACCATAGGTGGCGAGGAGCGCCTGAGCTTCGATGGGGTCGCCGAGCGGGGTGCCGGTGCCGTGCGCCTCGACGACATCGACGTCGCCCGCGGAGAGCCTTGCGGCCGCGAGCGCCTGGGCGATGACGCGCTCCTGCGAAGGACCGCTAGGGGCAGTGAGGCCCTGACTGCGGCCGTCCTGGTTGACGGCGGAGCCCTTGAGGACGGCGAGGATGGGATGGCCGTGGCGCTGGGCATCGGACAGCCGCTCGAGGAGGAGCAGACCGGTCCCTTCGGACCATGCGACGCCGTTGGCTTCGGCAGCGAAGGCCTTGCAGCGGCCATCGGGCGCGAGGCCGCGCTGTCTGCTGAACTCGGTGAAGGCGCCCGGCGTGGCCATGACGGTGACGCCGCCGGCGAGGGCCAGCGAGCACTCTCCGCGGCGCAGGGCCTGGCAAGCGAGGTGGGTGGCGACCAGCGAGGAGCTGCAGGCGGTGTCGAGGGTCAACGTGGGCCCTTCGAGGCCGAAGGTATAGGCGATGCGTCCCGAGGCCACGCTGGGCGAGCTGCCGAGACCGACGTGGCCCTCGTGCTCCCCCGGATTGGCGCCGAGCTGAAGGCCGTAGTCGTTGTACATGACGCCGACGAAGACGCCGGTCTGACTGCCTTGCAGGGCGCCGGGCTCGAGGCCCGCGCGCTCGAAGAGCTCCCAGGTGGTCTCGAGCAAGAGGCGCTGCTGTGGGTCGATGGCGAAGGCTTCGCGCGGGCTGATGCCGAAGAACGTGGGGTCGAAGAGGCTGGCGTCGTGGAGGAAGCCGCCCTCGCGCGCGTAGCTTTTGCCGGGGGCGTCGGGGTCGGGGTCGTAGAGTGCGTCGAGGTCCCAGCCGCGGTTGTCTGGAAAAGCCGTGATGGCGTCGCCGCCGCGCTCGAGCAGTGTCCACAGGTCGTCAGGCGTACGAACGCCGCCCGGATAGCGACAGCTCATGGAGACGATGGCGATGGGCTCGTCGTCGGCGACTGTTACGAGGGCCGTGGTCTGAGGCTTTGCCGGCGCGCCGAGCAGCTTGGTGGCGAGGAAGCGCGCGAGGGCGTCGGGGGTGGGATGGTCGAAGAGGAGGGTGGCCTGCAGCTTCACGCCGATCTTCGCGGCCAGGCGATTGCGCAGCTCGACGGCCATGAGCGAGTCGAGGCCGAGCTCCTGCAGGGGTCGGCGCGCTTCGAGGGCCGAGGCGGAGCTCATGCCGAGGACGGTCGCAGCCTCGCTGCGCACCATCGCGAGCAGCGCAGCATGGCGTCCCTCGGGGTCGAGCCCAGACAGCTGCCGGGCCAGCGAGAGTGCGCCCGTACTGTTGTTGGCGAGCGGGCGGGCGGCCTGCGCGCCGATCAGCGCCCTGAACAGCGGCGGCAGGACCTCACGGTGGGCGGCGAGCGTGGCGAAGTCGAACAAGGTGGGCACGATTCCGGCCGCATCGGCGCCGAGGGCCGCATCGAACAGGGCGAGGCCCTGCTCGGGGGCGATGGGCCGCAGGCCGCTACGCCGCATGCGGGCCGAGTCTGCGGCGGAGAGCTGGTGAGCGAGACCGCCGTCGAGCTGCCACAGGCCCCAGGCAAGCGAGGTGGCGGGCAGTCCTTGTGCGCGCCGATGGTGAGCGAGGGCATCGAGGAAGGTGTTGGCCGCGGCGTAGTTGGCTTGCCCGGGCGCACCCGTGACGCCGGCGAGCGAGGAGAAGAGGATGAACGCGGCGAGGTCTCGGTGCTGGGTGAGCTCGTGCAAGTTCCAGGCGGCATCGACCTTGGGGGTGAATACGCGGTCGAGGCGCTCCGGCGTCATGGCGGCGAGCACGCCGTCGTCGAGCACGCCAGCGGTGTGCACGACGGCGATGAGGGGGTGGGCGCTGTCGATGCCGTCGAGCAGCGCCTTGAGCGCGTCGCGGTCTGCGGCGTCGCAGGAGGTGATGGTGACGTGGGCGCCTCTTGCCTCGAGCTCGCTGCGCAGCGTATCTGCGCCGGGGGCCTTCGGGCCTTGTCGCGAGACCAGGAGCAGATGCTTGACGCCGTGTGCAGCGATGAGGTGACGGGCGAGTAGACCGCCGAGCGCGCCCGTGCCGCCAGTGACCAGCACCGTGCCTCGATCCAGGGCCGTGTGTTGGTCGCCCTGCGCAGCCTTGGGCATACGTGTCAGGCGCGGGACCAGGCGCTGTCCGTCGCGGAGCGCGCATTGCCGCTCGTCACCCTCGAGCGCGAGCGGCAGCGCAGCCCCAGAGGCCTCGGTGTGGTCGAGGTCGACGAGGAAGATGGGGAGCTCGGGGTTCTCGCTCTGTGCGGAGCGCACGAGTCCCCAGACGGCGGCGTGGGCCAGTCCAGGCACGTCCTCGTCGTCGTGGACCGCGACCGCGCGCTCCGTGACGATGACGAGGCGTGTCGAAGCGAGTCGTTCGTCGGCCAGCCACGACTTCAGCAGCGTGAGGGTGTGGGCGGTGGCGTGGCGCACCTTGGCCGTGAGATCGCTGCTCGCCGCGGGGGGGACGGGCGCCACGACGACATCGGGAACGGTCGCGCCAGCGTCGAGCTCTCGCTGTAGCGCCGCGAGGTCGGTCACGCGCGCGACAGTCATCGCGGACAGGTGCTCGTGCTGCGTTCCTAGCACCGTGCAGCGGGCCGCCTTCACCGGCGAGGAAGACAGCGACAGCTCCGTCCAGTCGAGCCTGAAGAGCGCGTCGCGCGCGCCGGCGCTGGTGCTGCGCAGCTGCTCGTGCGACGCGGGGCGCAAGGCGAGCGTGTCGACGCGGGCGAGGGGCTGTCCGGCGGCGTCTGCGAGGGAGATGGCGTAGGCGTGCTCGCCGCGTGGCTCGAAGCGGGCGCGCAGCGTGGTGGCGCCGGCGGCGCGCAGGGAGACGCCGGTCCATGCGAAGGGCAGGGCGACGGACTGGTGTTGGGAGTGGCCGACGGCGAGGGCGTGTAAGGCGCTGTCGAGCAGGGCCGGGTGAAGCGCGAAGCGCTCGGCGTCCTTGGCGGCAGCGGGCAGTCGCGCCTCGGCGAAGAGGTCATCACCGCGCTTCCAGACGGCCTCCAGGCCCTGGAACTCGGGTCCGTAGACGAGGCCGGCGGCTGCGAGCGTGTCGTAGAGTCCAGCGATGTCGACGGGCTCCGCGCCGGGCGGCGGCCAGGCTTGGAGGTCGAGCGCCTGCTGCTCTAGCGCGGGCACGAGCGTGCCGCTGGCGTGGAGGGTCCAGCGCGTGTCAGCCAGGGTGTCGTGGGACCGACTGTGGACGGAGAGCGCGCGCTGTCCGGAGGCATCGGGAGCGTGCACGGTCAGCTGCAGACTGACACTTCCCTCGGCGGGTATGACGAGCGGCGCCTCGAGGGTGAGCTCTTCGATGCGCTCGAGCCCGACGCGGTGGGCGGCGAGCAAGGCGAGCTCGACGAAGGCAGTGCCGGGCAGAACGACGGCCCCGTGGACGACGTGGGCGGCGAGCCACGGCTGCTCGGCGAGCGAGAGTCGGCCGGTGAACAGCAAGCCGTCGCTGTCCGCGAGCGCGACGGCCGCGACGAGCAGCGGGTGGTCCGCGGTCGCTTGACCGGCGGAAGCGACATCTGCACGCGGCCTGGAGGCGGAGATCCAGAAGCGCTCGCGCTGGAAGGCGTAGGTGGGCAGCTCCACGCGGCGGGGCGCATACGGAGCAAAGAAGGCGTTCCAGTCGAGCGCGACCCCGGCGGAGTGCAGCGCGCCGAGCGCCGCGACGAAGGCGCTCACGTCGTCGCGATTCTTGCGGAGCACCGGCACGAACGCGCCGGGCAGCTCTTCCCCAGCGAGGGTGTCCTGGGCGAGGGCGGAGAGCACGCCGTGAGGGCCAACCTCCAGGAAGGTCGAGGCGCCCAGCGCGCGAAGGGCGCGCACGCCGTCGGCGAAGCGCACGGCCTGTCGAACGTGCCTGACCCAGTAGTCGGGCGAAGCGATGTCGTCGCCCGCCAGGTGGCCGGTCAGATTGGAGAGGATGGGGATGCGCGGTGTCTGGAAGGAGAGCGCCTGGATGGCCTTGCTGAAGTCGCCCAGCATGGCGTCCATGTGCGCGGAGTGGAAGGCATGACTGACGCGCAGGCGCGAGGTCTTTCGCCCGAGAGCCTGGAAGTGCGCGGCGACGGCGAGCACGGCCTGCTCATCGCCGGAGACGACGGTGGAGGCGGGCGCGTTGATGGCGGCGAGAGATGCGCCCGGATGTGCGTCGAGGAGCGGCTGGAGCTCCTGCTCCGAGGCCTGGACGGTGACCATGGCTCCGCGCTGGGGCAGCGCCTGCATGAGCCGTGCGCGCGCCGCGACGAGGGTGCACGCGTCGTGCAAGGAGAGCACGTCAGCGACGTGGGCGGCGACGATCTCGCCGATGGAGTGACCGAGCAAGAGGTCCGGCTTCAGGCCGAAGCTCACGAGGAGCCGGAAGAGCGCGACCTCGAGGGCGAACAGGGCAGGCTGCGTGAAAGCGGTCTGCTCGAGCTTGTCGGCCGCGTCGGAGCCCTCGGCAGCGAAGACGAGCTCGCGCAGCGGCTGCCCGAGCAGAGGATCGAGCTCGGCGCAGACGGCATCGAACGCGGTACGGAACGAGGGGAACGTGTGATACAGGGCATGGCCCATGCCCGCGCGCTGGCTGCCCTGACCGGTGAACAGCAGCGCGAGCTTGCCGTCGAGCTTGCGGCCGACGGGCGACTCACCCTGCGCGAGGGCACGGAGCGACGCCAGGAGATCGTCGCGCTCACTGGCCACGATGGCGCAGGAGCAGTCGAAGTGTGTACGTGTGGTCGCCAGGGTGTGAGCGACATCGAGCAGCGCGGTCTCGCCCTGAACCTGCAGGTGGTCGTGCAGCTTGCCGGCTTGCTCGCGCACGGCGGCTTCGCTCTTGGCGGAGAGCAGGACGGGGACCGCGCTCAGGCGCGGAGCAGGCTCGGTCGCGCTCTCCCGCTCGACGCTGGGCGCTTCTTCGAGGAGGACGTGGGCATTGGTGCCCGAGATGCCGAACGACGAGACGCCGGCGCGGCGTGGCCGCCCGTTGGGCCTCCAGGGCATGGCCTCTTGCAGCAGGCGCACCGCTCCCGAGGACCAGTCGATGTGCGGAGAGGGACGCTCGGCGTGGATCGTGCGCGGCAGGACGCCGTGCTGCATGGCGAGCACCATCTTGATGATGCCGCCGACGCCCGCCGCAGCCTGAGTATGTCCGATGTTGGACTTGAGGCTGCCCAGCCACAGCGGCTGTTCTGGTGAGCGGCCCACGCCATAGGTGCCGAGCAGCGCCTGGGCCTCGATGGGATCGCCGAGCGGCGTGCCGGTGCCGTGGGCCTCGACGGCATCGATGTCCTTCGCGCTGAGCCCGGCAGCCTGAAGGGCATGGGCGATGACGCGCTCCTGCGAGGGGCCGTTGGGCGCAGTAAGACCCTGACTATGACCGTCCTGGTTGACGGCGGAGCCCTTGAGCACGGCGAGGATGGGATGCCCGTGGCGCTGGGCGTCGGCCAGGCGCTCCAGCAACAAGAGACCGGTGCCCTCCGACCATGCGACGCCATTGGCCTCGGCGGCGAAGGACTTGCAGCGCCCATCGGGTGCGAGACCGCGCTGGCGGCTGAACTCGATGAATGCGCCCGGCGTGGCCATGACGGTGACGCCGCCGGCGACGGCCAGCGAACACTCCGCGCGACGCAGCGCCTGACAGGCGAGGTGGATGGCAACGAGCGACGAGCTGCAGGCCGTGTCGAGGGTCAGCGTAGGACCTTCGAGGCCGAAGGTATAGGCGATGCGCCCGGAGGCCACGCTCGGTGAGCTGCCGAGGCCGATGAGGCCCTCGAACTCGCCCGGGGCAAGGCTGAGCTGCACCCCGTAGTCGTTGTACATGACGCCGACGAAGACGCCGGTCTGACTACCTTGCAGAGCGCCGGGCTCGAGGCCTGCGCGTTCGAAGAGCTCCCAGGTGGTCTCGAGCAAGAGGCGCTGCTGGGGGTCGGTGGCGAAGGCTTCGCGCGGGCTGATGCCGAAGAACGCGGGGTCGAAGAGATCCGCGTCGTGGAGGAAGCCGCCCTCGCGGGCGTAGCTCTTGCCCGAGGACTCCGGGTCGGAGTCGTAGAGACCGTCGACATCCCAGCCGCGGTTGCTCGGAAAAGGCGTGACGGCGTCGGTGGCGCGCTCGAGCAATCTCCACAAGTCTTCGGGGGTGCGCACGCCGCCTGGGTAGCGGCAGCTCATCGAGACGACGGCGATGGGACTGTTCCAGCGCGCCTCCGCTTCGCGCAGGAGCCGCTGCAACATCTGGTTCTCGAGCATCGCCCGTTCGAGACGCTGTCGGACTTTGCTGTCGATGGTGCTCATCAGATTTCCTTCTCGGATCGGCGGCAGCTCGCGGGCGCAGCGAGGGGAACGCTAGTCGGCATGGTCGGTCGAGAACTGCTTGTCGAACATCGCCAGGAGCTCTTCGTCGCTGGCGCTGGACAGGGTGGCTGCCGCGTCGTTCTCGCTCGTCGATTCGCCGTCCGCCGCCCAGGTCGTCAGCAGCCTCTGCAGGCGCAGCACGAGGTCGTCGCGCAAGGACTGCTTTTCGTACATCGTCCGGAGCATCGTCTCGAGCTGCGCGAGCTCCATGGCCGGCGTGGCGCTCTCGGTGTTCAGGGCGAGCTTCGACAGCGTGAAGCGCGCGAGCGCGTTCGGCGTGGGGTGGTCGAAGAGCAGCGTGGCTGGCAGCTTCAGTCCAGACCGTGCGGACAGCCGATTTCGCAGCTCGACGGCCATGAGGGAGTCGAGCCCGAGGTCCTGGAGCGAACGGTGAGGCTGGATGGCTGACGGCGTGGTGACGCCCAGCACCGCCGCGACCTCTGCGCGGACGATCTCGACCAGGGCGCCGTGGCGGGCGTCGGGCTGGAGGGACGCGAGCCGCTGGGCGAGCGACGACGTGTCCGTGTTCGAGGCTTCCACGCGCGACGCGCGCACGAGCCCGCGGAACAGCGGTGGCACCGCGCGACGCTGCGAGCGCAGGGCCGCCGCGTCGAACAGGGCAGGCACGAAGGTGGCCTCGGGCCGCGCGATGGCCTCATCGAACCAGGCGAGGCCCTGCTCCGAGGAGAGCGGACGCACGCCGCCGCGGCGCAGCCGTGCGACCTCGGTGTTGTCGAGGTGCTGCGTGAGGTTGCTGCGCTGGGCCCAGAGACCCCACGCGAGCGACGTCGCGGCCAGTCCTCGCGCCCGACGATGCTGGGCCAGGGCGTCGAGGAAGGTGTTGGCCGCGGCGTAGTTCGCCTGGCCCGGCGAGCCCGTGACTCCAGCCAGCGAGGAGAAGAGCACGAAGGCGGCGAGGCTTCGGTCCTTGGTGAGCTCGTGCAGGTTCCACGCGGCATCGACCTTGGGGGTGAACACGCGGTCGAGGCGCTCCGGGGTCATGGCGCCGAGCACGCCGTCGTCGAGCACACCGGCCGTGTGCACGACCGCGATCAGCGGCTGGTCTTCCCGGACCGTGTCGAGCACGGCCTCCAGCGCGGCGCGGTCGGCAGCGTCGCAGCGAGCGATGGTGACCTGCGCGCCCTTCGCCTCGAGCTCGCTGCGCAGCGCCTCCGCACCGGGCGCCTGCGCGCCCTGTCGCGAGGTGAGGAGCAAGTGTTTGACGCCGTGGCGATCGACCAGGTGACGGGCGAGCAGGCTGCCCAGCGTGCCGGTGCCGCCGGTGATCAGAACCGTGCCTCGATTGCCCAGGGCGCTGCCTTGTTCGAGAACCTCGGTCTCGAGCAGACGCGCAAGGCGTGGGACGAGGCGTCGCCCGTCGCGAAGCACGCACTGGCGCTCATCTCCGTCGAGAGCGAGCGGGAGCGCGGCGCGCGAGGCGGCGGTGGGATCGAGGTCGACGAGGAAGATGGGCAGCTCGGGGTTCTCGTTCTGCGCGGAGCGCACCAGCCCCCAGACGGCGGCGTGGGCCAGGGCGAGCACGTCCTCGTCGTCGCGGACCGCGACCGCGCGCTCCGTGAGGATGACGAGGCGTGTGGACGACAGGCGCTCCTCGGCGAGCCATGACTGCAGCAAGTCGAGGACATACGCGGCGGCCTGGTGCGTGGCTGCAGCGAGCTCTTCGCCCGCTGCGGTCGGCACCGGCGCGACGACGAGCTCGGGCGCTGCTGCGCCCTCGTCGAGCGCGTGGCGCAGCGCCAGGAAGTCCACGAACTGCTCCACCTGGCTCGCCTGCTGAGCGGCGAGCTCGAAGGAGGCAGGGCCGAGCACGGCGTGGCGGGCAGCCTTCGACCGCGAGGAAGACAGCGACAGCTCCGTCCAGTCGAGCCTGAAGAGCGCGTCGCGTGTGCTCGTGCTGGTGCTGCGCAGCTGCTCGTGTGAAGCGGGGCGCAGGGCGAGCGTGTCGACGCGGGCGAGGGGCTGTCCGGCGGCGTCTGCGAGGGAGATGGCGTAGGCGTGCTCGCCGCGTGGCTCGAAGCGGGCGCGCAGCGTGGTGGCGCCGGCGGCGCGCAGGGAGACGCCGGTCCATGCGAAGGGCAGGGCGACGGACTGGTGTTGGGAGTGGCCGACGGCGAGGGCGTGCAAGGCGCTGTCGAGCAGGGCCGGGTGAAGCGCGAAGCGCTCGGCGTCCTTGGCGGCAGCGGGCAGTCGCGCCTCGGCGAAGAGGTCATCCCCGCGCTTCCAGACGGCCTCCAGGCCCTGAAACTCGGGGCCGTAGACGAGGCCCGCGGCTGCGAGCGTGTCGTAGAGTCCAGCGATGTCGACGGGCTCCGCGCCGGGCGGCGGCCAGGCCTGGAGGTCGAGCGCCAGCTGCTCTAGCGCGGGCACGAGCGTGCCGCTGGCGTGCAGGGTCCAGCGCGTGTCAGCCGGGGCGTCGTGGGGCCGACTGTGGACGGAGAGCGCGCGCTGTCCAGAGGCATCGGGAGCGTGCACGGTCAGCTGCAGACTGACACTTCCGTCGGCGGGTATGACGAGCGGCGCCTCGAGGGTAAGCTCATCGACGCGCTCGAGCCCGACGCGGTGGGCGGCGAGCAGGGCGAGCTCGACGAAGGCAGTGCCGGGCAGAACGACGGCCCCGTGGACGACGTGGGCGGCGAGCCACGGCTGCTCGGCGAGCGAGAGTCGGCCGGTGAACAGCAAGCCGTCGCTGTCCGCGAGCGCGACGGCCGCGACGAGCAGCGGGTGGTCCGCGGTCGCTTGACCGGCGGAAGCGACATCTGCACGGGGCCTGGAGGCGGAGATCCAGAAGCGCTCGCGCTGGAAGGCGTAGGTGGGCAGCTCCACGCGGCGGGGCGCATACGGAGCAAAGAAGGCGTTCCAGTCGAGCGCGACCCCGGCGGAGTGCAGCGCGGCGAGCGCCGCGACGAAGGCGCTCACGTCGTCGCGATGTTTGCGGAGCGCGGGCACGAACGCGCCGGGCAGCTCTTCCCCCGCGAGGGTGTCCTGGGCGAGGGCGGAGAGCACGCCGTGAGGGCCAACCTCCAGGAAGGTCGAGGCGCCCAGCGCGCGAAGGGCGCGCACGCCGTCGGCGAAGCGCACGGCCTGTCGAACGTGCCTGACCCAGTAGTCGGGCGAAGCGATGTCGTCGCCCGCCAGGTGGCCGGTCAGATTGGAGAGGATGGGGATGCGTGGTGTCTGGAAGGAGAGCGCCTGGATGGCCTTGCTGAAGTCGCCCAGCATGGCGTCCATGTGCGCGGAGTGGAAGGCATGACTGACGCGCAGGCGCGAGGTCTTTCGCCCGAGAGCCTGGAAGTGCGCGGCGACGGCGAGCACGGCCTGCTCATCGCCGGAGACGACGGTGGAGGCGGGCGCGTTGATGGCGGCGAGAGATGCGCCCGGATGTGCGTGGAGGAGCGGCTGGAGCTCCTGCTCCGAGGCCTGGACGGTGACCATGGCTCCGCGCTGGGGCAGCGCCTGCATGAGCCGTGCGCGCGCCGCGACGAGGGTGCACGCGTCGTGCAAGGAGAGCACGTCAGCGACGTGGGCGGCGACGACCTCGCCGATGGAGTGACCGAGCAAGAGGTCCGGCTTCAGGCCGAAGCTCTCGAGGAGCCGGAAGAGCGCGACCTCGAGGGCGAACAGGGCAGGCTGCGTGAAAGCGGTCTGCTCGAGCTTGTCGGCCGCGTCGGAGCCCTCGGCAGCGAAGACGAGCTCGCGCAGCGGCTGCCCGAGCAGAGGATCGAGCTCGGCGCAGACGGCATCGAACGCGGTACGGAACGAGGGGAACGTGTGATACAGGGCATGGCCCATGCCCGCGCGCTGGCTGCCCTGACCGGTGAACAGCAGCGCGAGCTTGCCGTCGAGCTTGCGGCCGACGGGCGACTCCCCCTGCGCGAGGGCACGGAGCGACGCCAGGAGATCGTCGCGCTCACTGGCCACGATGGCGCAGGAGCAGTCGAAGTGTGTGCGTGTGGTCGCCAGGGTGTGAGCGACATCGAGCAGCGCGGTCTCGCCCTGAGCCTGCAGGTGGTCGTGCAGCTTGCCGGCTTGCTCGCGCACGGCGGCTTCGCTCTTGGCGGAGAGCAGGACGGGGACCGCGCTCAGGCGCGGAGCAGGCTCGGTCGCGCTCTCCCGCTCGACGCTGGGCGCTTCTTCGAGGAGGACGTGGGCATTGGTGCCCGAGATGCCGAACGACGAGACGCCGGCGCGGCGTGGCCGCCCGTTGGGCTTCCAGGGCATGGCCTCTTGCAGCAGGCGCACCGCTCCCGAGGACCAGTCGATGTGCGGAGAGGGACGCTCGGCGTGGATCGTGCGCGGCAGGACGCCGTGCTGCATGGCGAGCACCATCTTGATAATGCCGCCGACGCCCGCCGCAGCCTGAGTATGTCCGATGTTGGACTTGAGGCTGCCCAGCCACAGCGGTCGCTCGCTGGAGCGTCCTTCGCCGTAGGCAGCGAGCAGCGCCTGGGCCTCGATGGGGTCGCCGAGCGGCGTGCCGGTGCCGTGAGCTTCGACGGCGTCGACGTCTTCCGGAGCGAGCCCCGCGGCCTGAAGAGCGTGGGTGATGACGCGCTCTTGCGAGGGGCCGTTGGGGGCGGTGAGGCCCTGGCTGCGCCCATCCTGGTTGACGGCCGAGCCTCTGAGCACGGCGAGCACGGGATGGCCATTGCGCTGCGCATCGGACAGCCGCTCGAGCAGCAAGAGGCCGACGCCTTCGGACCAGCCAGCGCCGTCGGCTTCGGCCGAGAAGGACTTGCAGCGTCCGTCGCGTGCGCCGGCGCTGTCCGCATCGAAGGCAGCGAACATGTTCGGCGTCGCCATGACGGTGATGCCGCCGGCGAGCGCCAGCGAGCACTCGCCGCGCCGGATGGCCTGGGCGGCCCAGTGGATGGCGACGAGCGACGAGCTGCACGCGGTGTCGACGCTGATCGCTGGCCCCTGCAGACCGAACGTGTAGGCGACGCGGCCCGAGGCCACGCTGGTCGTGCTGCCCGTGGCGAGATAGTCGATCAGATCACTGGAGGCGTCGAGGCCCTGGTAGCCCGCCCTGTAATCGCTGTCGAAGATGCCGACGAAGACGCCGGTGTTGCTGCCCTGGAGCGAAGACGGCAGGATTCCGGCGCGCTCGAAGGTCTCCCAGCTGAGCTCGAGCAAGAGGCGCTGCTGGGGGTCCATGGCGAGGGTTTCGCGCGGGCTGATGCCGAAGAACGCGGGGTCGAAGCGGTCTGCGTCAACCAAGAACCCGCCCTCTTGCACGGAGCTGGCTCGCTCGTCGCTCCAGCCACGATTGGTCGGGAAGGGTGAAATGGCGTCTACGCCGCCTTCGAGCAGCGTCCACAGGTCTTCGGGCGTGTGGACGTCGCCTGGGTAGCGGCAGCTCATGGCGACGATCGCGATGGGCTCGTCGTGAGCGGCCGCGATGACCGGCCTGGCACGCGGCTTTTCTGCGTCCGGCAGCAGCTTGGCGGCAAAGAAGCGCGCCAGCGCGTCGGGGGTCGGATGGTCGAAGAGCAGCGTCGCTGGCAGCTTGAGCGCGACCCGCGCGGCGAGTCGATTGCGCAGCTCGACCGCCAGGAGCGAGTCGAGCCCGCGCTCCTGCAAGGGCCGGTGTGGATCGAGCGACGACGACGGCGAGCCGACGCGCAGCACGGCCGCGACCTCGGCGCGCACCAGGTCGAGCAGCGCCTGGTGACGCGCGCCGGCGTCGAGCGCGCCGAGCCGCTGGAGGAGCGATGAGGAGTCGGCGTTGGAGGCCGCGGGCCGCGGCGCGACGGCGCGCACGAGGCCGCGGAAGAGCGGCGGCACGACGCGGCTCGGAGCTCTTGAAAAGTCGAAGAGCGCGGGCACGAGGTTGGGCTCGGGGCTCGCCAGGACCTGGTCCAGGAAGGAGAGCGCCTGCTCGGTGGCGAGGGCGCGCACGCCCGAGCGGCGCATGCGCTCGAGCTCGGCGTCGTCGAGGTGCTGCGTGATGCCGCTGCGCTCCGCCCACAGGCCCCATGCGAGCGAGGTGGCAGGGAGCCCCTGCGCGGCGCGGTGCTGGGCGAGGGCGTCGAGGAAGGTGTTGGCGGCGGCGTAGTTGGCCTGCCCGGGGGCACCGAGCACACCCGAGACGGAGGAGAAGAGGACGAAGGCGGCCAGGTCGGCGTCGCGAGTCAGCGTGTGCAGGTTCCACGCGGCGTCGACCTTGGGGGTGAATACCGTGTGCAGACGCGCGGCGTCGAGCGCGCCGAGGACGCCATCGTCGAGCACACCGGCGGTGTGCACGACGGCGGTGAGCGGATGCTGCGCGGCGATCGTGCGCAGCAGCGCCTCGAGGGCCTGTCGGTCGGCGGCGTCACAGGCAGCGATGGTGACGCTGGCGCCGAGCGCCTCGAGCTCGCTGCGCAGGATCTGAGCATCGGGGGCGGCGGGTCCTCGACGCGAGGTCAAGAGCAAGTGCTTGACGCCGTGCGCCTGGACGAGGTGGCGGGCGGCGATGGCGCCGAGCGTGCCGGTGCCGCCCGTGATCAGCACCGTGCCCTCGGCCTCCAGGGGGCGCGGCAGAGTCAGCACGAACTTGCCGATGTGTCGAGCTCGCGCGAGCGCACGGAAGGCGTCCGGCGCATGACGGACATCCCAGGCGGTGATGGGCGGAGGGGTGAGCACGCCGCGCTCGAAGAGGTCGACGAGCTCCTGGAAGATGACGCGGATGCGCTCTGCGCCAGCGTCGCTCAGATCGAAGGCGCGATACCAGACGCCAGGATGCTCGGAGGCGACGACGTCCGGCTGACGGATGTCGGTCTTACCCATTTCGACGAAGCGGCCGCCGCGCGGCAAAAGGCGCAGCGAGGCGTCGACGAGCTCGCGCGCCAGCGAGTCGAGGATGACATCGACGCCCTGTCCGTGGGTGGAGCGCAGGAAATGCGCCTCGAAGTCGAGGTCTCGCGAGGAGGCGAGGTGCGCGTCGTCAAAGCCGAGCGCGCGCAGCGCCCCCCATTTGGGGGTGCTGGCCGTGGCGAACACTTCGGCGCCGAGATGGCGCGCGAGCTGAACGGCGGCGGTGCCCACGCCGCCCGCGGCAGCATGGATGAGCACGCGCTGACCTGGCTCCAGCCGACCGAGGTCGACGAGCCCATAATAAGCCGTGAGATAGACGATGGGCACACTCGCGGCCTGCACGAAGGACCAGCCGCGCGGCATGCGGACGACCACGCGCGCGTCGGCGATGGTGATGGGCGCGAAGGCGGGCTGGAAGATGCCCATCACGCGGTCGCCGACGGCGAGGTGCTGCACGCCTGGGCCGACCTCGACGACGACGCCCGCGCCTTCACCGCCCAGCGGGCCAGCGTCGCCCGGGTACATGCCGAGCGTGTCCAGCACGTCCCGGAAGTTGAGGCCGGCGGCATGCAGCCGGATGCGGACCTCGCCGGGCGCGAGGGGCGCGAGCGCCTCGGGGTAGGCGACGAGCGTGAGCGCGTCGAACGAGCCCTTGCTCGGAATGTGCAGCCGCCAGGTGTCAGCGTCAGGCGCGGCGAGCGCCGCGTGCGCCGAGGCGTGGGCGAGGCGCGGGACGAGGCGCTGGCCATCGCGCAGCGCGAATTGGCGCTCGTCGCGCTCGTCGACGTCGAGCGCGAGCGGCAGCGCGGCGAGCGAGGCGTCGGTGTGATCGAGGTCGACGAGGAAGATGGGCAGCTCGGGGTTCTCGCCCTGCGCAGAGCGCACGAGCCCCCACACCGCCGAGTGCGCCAGCGCGAGCACGCCCTCGTCCTCGCTCACCGCGACTGCGCGCCGCGTCAGGATGACGAGCCGTGTCGAGGCGAGCCGTTCGTCGGCGATCCAGCCTTGCAGGAGCGCGAGCACGTGGGCGGCCGCGTCGTGCGTCGCGCTGGCGAGCTCGCCGTCGGTCGTGGTCGGCACGGGCGCCACGACGACCTCGGGGGCCGCGCTGCCTGCGTCGAGCGCTCGACAGAGCGCCGAGAGGTCCACGAACCGCTCGGCCGTCATCGCGCCCTGAGCGTCCGTGCCGAGCCACGCCCATCGAGGAGCGTCGGTCTGCGCGCCCGTGAGCGAGAGCTGCGTCCACGTGACGCGAAGCAGGGGGTCGCTCAGCGCGCTGCTTGCGCTGCGCACCTGGGCTCTGGACGCGGGCCGCAAGGCGAGCTCGTCGACGCGCGCGAGCGCCTGTCCGGTGGCATCCGCGACCTCGATGGCGAAGGCATGCTCGCCGCGGCGCGCGAAGCGCACACGCAGCGAGGTGGCGCCGACGGCGCGCAGGGACACGCCGCTCCACGAGAAGGGCAAGGCCACCGAGCGCTCCCGGGCAGCGCTGAACGCGAGCGCGTGCAAAGCGCTGTCGAGCAGGGCTGGGTGGAGCGCAAAGTGCTGGGCATCCTTGGCGCAGGCGTCCGGCAGCCGTGCCTCGGCGAAGAGGTCGTCTCCGCGCCTCCAGGCCGCCTGCAGACCCTGAAAGTCAGGTCCGTAGGCGAGGCCAGCGTCCGCGAGCGCTTCGTAGAGGCCGTCGACAGCGACGGGCTCGGCGCCCGGAGGCGGCCAGGCGCGGAGATCGAAGACCTGAGCATCGACCACACGTCCGAGCGTGCCGCTGGCGTGAAGTGTCCAGGTCGCGCCGGAGCGCGCATCGCTCGCGCGGCTGTGGATGGCGAAGGCCCTATACCCGGCGGCGTCGGGCGCCTGAACGCTCATCTGCAGACGGACGTTACCCTGGTCGGGTAGGACGAGCGGGGCCTCGAGGGTAAGCTCCTCCACGCGCTCCAGCTCGACGTGGTGCGCAGCGAGCAGGGCGAGCTCGAGGAACGCCGTCCCGGGCAGGACGACGCTGCCGTGGACCCGATGGGCTGCGAGCCACGGGTGCTCGGCGAGCGAGAGCCGGCCGGTGAACAGCAAGCCAGCGCTGTCGGCGAGCGCGATGGCCGCGACGAGCAGCGGGTGGTCCGCGGTCGCCAGGCCGGCCGACGCTACGTCGGCGCGCGGCTTCGAGGCCGTGATCCAGAAGCGCTCGCGCTGGAAAGCATAGGTGGGCAGGTCCACGCGCCGCGGCGCGTAGGGCGCGAAGAAGGCGTTCCAGTCGAGCGCGACACCGGCGCTGTGCAGCCCGGCGAGCGCCGTCACGAAGGCAGTCACATCGTCGCGATCTTTGCGGAGCGCGGGCACGAAGGCGGCCGGACGGTCGTCACCCGTGAGGGTGTCCTGGGCGAGGGCGGCGAGCACGCCGTGCGGCCCCACTTCGAGGAAGGTCGTGGCGCCGAGCTCGCGCAGCGCGAGCACGCCGTCGGCGAAGCGCACGGTGCGGCGGACGTGCTCGACCCAGTAATCGGGCGAAGCGAGCTCGTGCGACGCACGCTTGCCGCTGACATTGGAGAGGATGGGGATGCGCGGAGCCTGGAAGGAGAGCGCCTCGATGGCCTTCCTGAAGTCGCGCAGCATCGGGTCCATGTGCGCGGAGTGGAAGGCGTGGCTGACGCGCAGGCGCGACGTCTTCCTCCCCAGGGCCTGAAAGTGTGCCGCGACGGCGAGCACGGCCTGCTCATCGCCGGAGACGACGGTGGAGGTGGGCGCGTTGACGGCCGCCAGACATGCGCCTGGATGTGCAGCGAGGAGCGGCTCCAGCTCTTGCTCGGAAGCCTGGAGGGTGACCATGGCTCCGCTCTGGGGGAGCGCTTGCATGAGCCGGGCGCGCGCCGCGACGAGGGCGCAAGCGTCGTGCAAGGTCAGCACGTCGGCGACGTGGGCGGCGACGATCTCGCCAATGGAGTGGCCGAGCAAGAGGTCTGGCTTCAAGCCGACGCTCTCGAAGAGCCGGAACAGCGCGACCTCCAGGGCGAACAGGGCAGGCTGCGTGGTGGCGGTCTGCTCGACCTGGGCGGCGGCGTCAGAACCTTCGGCCGCAAAGACGAGGTCGCGCAGCGGCCGATCGAGCAGGCGATCGAAGTGAGCACAGACGGCGTCGAAGGCGGCTCGGAACACGTCGAACGCCTCGTACAACGCGCGGCCCATCCCCGGTCGCTGACTGCCCTGACCGGTGAACAGCACGGCCAGCTTGCCGTCGAGCGTCTGCGCGCTGGCTGCCGCGGCGTGAGCCTCCCCCCGGGCGAGCGCTTCGAGCGCCGTGAGCAGGGCCTCGCGATCACGAACGACCAGGGCCGCACGGTGCCGGAAGTGCGTGCGTGCGCCGGCGAGCGAGCTGGCGACATCCAGCAGGCGCTGCTCGACGTGGTTGCGCAGGTGTGCACCCAGCTGCGCCGCCTGCGCGCGCAAGGCGGCCTCGCTCCTGGCGGAGAGCAGCACGGGAAGGACGTTCGCCGCCGCAGGCGCCTCGACCTCCGGCGCGCGCTCGACGTTCGGCGCCTGCTCGAGGATGACGTGAGCGTTGGTGCCCGAGAGCCCGAACGCGGAGACACCTGCTCGGCGCGGCGTCTGGTCGTCGCGCTGGGGCCAGGGACGAAGCGCGTCGACGACGGCGACCGGCAGCTCCTCCCAGTCGATGTGCGGGTTGCGCGGCGTACAGTGCAGCGTGGCCGGCAACACCTCGTGGCGCAGCGCCGCGACGACCTTGGCGACGCCCGCGAGCCCTGACGCAGCCTCGAGGTGGCCGATGTTGGTCTTGAGCGCGCCGAGCAGGAGCGGCGCATCGTTCGAGCGGCCTTGTCCGTAGACCGCGCCGAGGGCATGGACCTCGATGGGATCGCCGAGCGCGGTCCCGGTTCCGTGACATTCGACGAAGTCGACGTCGGCCGGCTCGAGGCGAGCGTCCTGGAGCGCGCTGCGCAGCACCTTCTGCTGCGCGGTGCCGCTCGGGACGGTGATGCCGCTGGAGGCGCCGTCGTGGGTGAGCGCGCTGCCCCGGATGACGGCGAGGATGTCGCGGCCGCGCGCCTGCGCGTCGGAGAGGCGCTCGAGGGCGAGCACGACGATGCCCTCGCCGCGGCCGTAGCCGTCGGCCTTGGCGGAGAAGGTCTTGGAACGGCCGTCGGCTGCCAGCGCGCGAGAGCGCGAGAGGACGATGAACGACGCGGGGCCGACGATGGACGCACCCGCCGCGAGCGCGAGCGTGCATTCCCGGTTGCGCAGCGCCTGGCAAGCCAAGTGCAAGGCGACGAGCGAGGAGCTGCACGCGGTGTCGACGGCGAGCGCGGGGCCCTGGGCGCCGAGCACGAAGGCGAGTCGTCCCGCGGCGAAGGAGCTCGCGCTTCCTTGCAGGTCGAAGGCCTGCGCGTCGTCGACGCTGACGTGGGTGGCGCTGTACTCGCCCTCGGAGATGCCGACGAAGACGCCGGTGGTGGACTCCTTCAGATCGGCCGGGAGGATGCCGGCTCGCTCGAGCGCTTCCCAGGAAGTCTCGAGCAGCAGGCGATGCTGCGGGTCGATGTGCTCCGCTTCCCGCGGGCTGATGCCGAAGAAGTCAGCATCGAACAGATCGACACGCTGGAACAACGCGGCCTGGTTGACGTAGCTCTTGCCGGGGCGCTCGGGATCGGGATCGTAGAGGTCCTGACCCCAGCGGCTGTCTGGAATGGGCGCGACGGTGTCGCGCTCGTCGCGGAGCAAGGCCCAGAGGTCGTCGAGGTCGTCGGCGCCCGGAATGCGCAAGGCGAGGCCGACGATGGCGATGGGCTCGTGGTGGTCGGTGGAGCCGGCGAACGCCGCGGCGGAGGTCGCGGCGTGGGCGCTCACACCCAGGGCGCCGTCCAGCGCGTCGCGCAAGAAGAGCGCGACGGCCTGGGACGAGGGATGATCGAAGGTGAGCGTGGCCGGCAGCTTGAGCGCGGTGCCGAGCTGCAGGCGCCTGCGCAGCTCGACGGCCATGAGGGAGTCGAGCCCGAGGTCGAAGAAGCCCTTGTGCGGATCGACGTGTGCTGGGTCGCTGAAGCCGAGGAGCTTGGCCGTCTCTGCGAGGACCAGGGTGAGCGTCTGCTCGAGGCGCTCCTGGCTGGAAGCGCGTCGGAGCTTGTCGAGCAGCTCGGAGCCGGCGGAGCCGCTCGCCGCGGCGGACGAGCTCGCGTCGAGCGCGCTGCGCGCTTCCGGGATGTCGTGGAGGAGCGGGCGGTCGCGCATGGCGCACAGGGCGGGTGCGAAGCGCGTCCAGTCGATGTTCGCGACGGTGAGGTTGGTTTCGCCGTTGCGCAGCGCTTGCACCAGCGCCTGGATCGCCAGGGCGTGGTCCATGGGCAACAGGCCGCGGCGGCGCAGGATCTCGTCGGCGACATCGTCGACCATGCCACCGCCGGCCCAGGCGCCCCAGGCGATCGACGTCGCGCTCAGCCCGAGGCTGCGCCGCTGTTCGGCCAGCGCGTCGAGGAACGTGTTGGCCGCGGCGTACGCGCCCTGCTGTGCGCCGCCCCAGATGGCGGATCCGGAGGAGAAGAGCAGAAAGACATCCAGCGGCCGCTCGCCGAGCAGCTCGTGCAGGTTCGCGGCGCCCTGAACCTTGCCGGTGATCACCTCCGCGAGGTGGGAGATGCTCGCTTCCGCAAGCACCGCGCCCTGCGTGATGCCGGCCGCGTGGACGACGCCGCGCAGGTCCTCGGCGTCGGCGTCGAGGCGCGCCAGGAGCGCAGCCAGGGCCTTCCGGTCGGCGGCGTCGCAAGCGACGATGCTGACGCGCGCGCCGAGCGCGACGAGCTCGGCATGCAGGGCTTCACAGCCCGGTGCGTCGGGTCCCCGCCGGCTGGTGAGCACGAGGTGCTCGGCGCCGTGACCTGCGAGCCAGCGCGCAACGTGGGCACCGATGGCGCCGGTGCCGCCGGTGATGAGGTACGTCCCACGAGGCACGAAGGCTTCGCCGCGCCGTTCTGGCCTGGGCGCGCGCACGAGGCGCCGTACGAACAGGCCGGAAGGACGCAGCGCCAGCTGATCCTCGTCCGAGCCCCGCGCCAAGAGCCCGAGCAGATGGCCCACGGCTCGGGCATCGAGCGTCGAGCTCAGGTCGACGAGACCACCCGGGCGCTGAGGGTACTCGAGCGCCGCCACGCGCCCGAGTCCCCAGGTCATCGCCTGTCGCGGCGCCAGGATGGGATCGGAGCGGCCGATGGACAGCGCGCCGCGCGTGAACATCCAGGCAGGTGCCTTGCAGCTCAGCGCTTCCAGGGCTTGCACGAGCGCCAGCGTGAGGGCGAGACCCGTGGGGATCGCGCCATGGTCGTCGAGAGGTGTCTCGTCGAGCGCGAGGAACGACACGACACCGCGCAGCTCTCCGGCGGCTCCGATGCCGTCGCGCAGGCGCGCGCTGAGCGCGAGCGCTCGGTCGACGCCGAGCTCGATGAGCACGGCGCCGCGGTCGGCGAGCGCACGTGTGATGAGCGCGAGCTGCGGGTCGTCCGCGTGCGCGGCGGGAAACACCACCAGCCAACGGCCCGCGAGGTCGAGCTTGGTCCGACGCTCCGTCTGACTCTCCTGCGCGAGCGGCTTCCAGAGCACCTGATAGCGCCAGCGCTCGACCTTCTCCTGCTCCTGACCGTCGCGGTGCCAGGCGGAGAGGCGGGGCAGAACCAGGGCGAGCGCGGCGCGCGCGTCGTCTCCGACGCGGAGCTCGGCGCTGAGCGCATCGACGTTCTGCTCGTCGACGGCACGCCAGAAGCCCGCCTCGTGCGCCGAGGTCGCGACGCCGTTCACTCGCGGCTTGGGCGGCTCGAACCAGAAGCGCTCGCGCTGGAACGTGTAGGTGGGCAGCGCCGTGCGCCTGGGCGCGTGGGGAGCGAAGAAGGCGGTCCAATCGAGCGCGACACCCGCCGTGTGCAGTCGGCCGAGCGCCTCGACGAACGCCTCGCGGTCGTCACGATCCTTGCGCAGCGCCGGAACGATCACGGCCGGATGGTCGTCGCCCAGCGTGTCCTGTGCGAGCGCCGACAGCACGCCGTGCGGGCCGAGCTCCAGGAACGAAGTGGCTCCTTCTTCGTGGAGCGCCCGGATGCCCTCTGAGAAGCGGACGGCCTCGCGGACCTGCGCGACCCAATAGTCAGGCGAGCTGAGCTCCTCGGAGGCTCGCTTGCCGGTGACATTGGAGATGATGGGAATGCGCGGCGCCTGGAATGACAGCGCCGCGGCGACCTTGCGGAAGGCCTCCAGCATCGCGTCCATGTGCGCGGAGTGGAACGCATGGCTGACGCGCAGGCGCGTGGTCTTTCGCCCGAGGGCCTCGAAGTGCGCCGCGACGGCGAGCACGGCCCCTTCGTCGCCGGAGACGACGGTCGAGTTCGGTGCATTGACAGCCGCGAGATACCCGCCCGGGTGCGCGGCCAGGAGCGGCTTCAGCTCCTGCTCGGACGCCTGGAGCGTGACCATGGCGCCGCGCTGCGGGAGGGCTTGCATGAGCCGGGCGCGCGCGGCCACCAGCGTGCACGCGTCGTCCAGCGACAGAACGCCGCCGACGTGCGCCGCCACGATCTCGCCGAGCGAATGGCCGAGCAAGAGGCCCGCCTTCAGGCCAAAGCTCTCGAACAGCCTGAACAGCGCGACCTCCAGCGCAAACAGCGCCGGCTGGGCGTACGCGGTCTGCTCGAGGCGCGCCGCGGCCTCGGCGTCGCCGCTCGTCGCGAAGACGACCTCGCGCAGCGGCACGGCGAGCTCGCGGTCCATGCGCGTGCTGATCCCGTCGAAGGCGTCGCGGAACGCGGGGAAGGCTTCGTACAGCGCTCGGCCCATGCCCGGTCGCTGGCTGCCCTGACCCGTGAACAACACGGCGAGCTTGCCCGAAAGCTTGCGGCCGCTGACGACTCCTGCGGGTGTGTGGTCCTGCGCAAGGTCATGCAGCGCGGCGAGGAGCTGGTCGCGCTCGCGAGCGAAGACCACAGCACGGTGCTCGAAGTGCGTGCGCTCGGTCGCCAGGCTGTGAGCGACGTCGACGAGGGCGAGGTCGTGCTGGCCTTGAAGATGCTCGTGCAAGCGCTCGGCCTGCGTGCGCAGCGCGGCCTCGGTCCTGGCGGACAGCAAGAAAGGCAGCGCGCCCGGCGGCGCGACGGCCTCACCCGGGGTGGGCTGGGCAACCGCCGGCGCTTCTTCGAGGATGATGTGTGCGTTGGTGCCCGAGATGCCGAAGGACGAGACGCCGGCGCGGCGCGGACGGCCGTTGCGCTCCCAGGACACGGGCTCTTGCAGCAGGCGCACCGTTCCCGGGGACCAGTCGATGTGCGGCGACGGAGTGTCGGCGTGGAGCGTGCGCGGCAAGGCGCCGTTCTGCAGAGCCAGCACCATCTTGATGACGCCGCCCACGCCGGCGGCCGCGTTGCTGTGGCCGATGTTGGACTTGAGGCTGCCGAGCCACAGCGGCCGCTCCGCCGAGCGGCCCTCTCCATAGGTAGCAAACAGCGCCTGTGCTTCGATGGGATCACCGAGCGGCGTCCCCGTTCCGTGGGCTTCGACGGCGTCGACGTCGTGCGCGGACAGGCCCGCGGCCTGGAGAGCGTCGGCGATGACGCGCTCCTGCGCGGGTCCGTTCGGAGCGCTGAGGCCCTGACTGCGCCCGTCTTGATTGATGGCGGAGCCTTTGATCACGGCCAGGATCGGATGGCCGTTGCGCTCGGCGTCGGACAGCCGCTCGAGCAGCAGGATGCCCGCGCCTTCGCTCCAGCCGGCGCCATTCGCCTGTGCCGAGAACGACTTGCAGCGTCCGTCGGGCGCTCCCGCGCTGCGCGGGCCGAGCACGAGGAAGATGCCCGGCGTGGCCATGACCGTGACGCCGCCAGCGAGCGCGAGCGAACATTCGCCGCTGCGAAGCGCCTGTGAGGCCAGGTGGATGGCGACGAGCGACGAGCTGCACGCCGTGTCGACGCTGAGCGTGGGCCCTTGCAAGCCGAAGGTGTAGGCCACGCGGCCCGAGGCCACGCTGGTGGTCGTGCCCGTCGCCAGGTAGTCCACCAGGTCACTGGATAAATCGAGACCCTGGAAGCGCGCGCGGTAGTCGTTGTCGAAGATGCCGACGAAGACGCCCGTGCTCGTGCCCTGGAGGGAGGACGGAACGATGCCCGCGCGCTCGAATGCCTCCCAGCTCAGCTCGAGCAACAGGCGCTGCTGCGGATCCATCGCCAGCGTCTCGCGCGGGCTGATGCCGAAGAAGGTCGGGTCGAAGCGATCGGCGTCACGCAGAAAGCCCCCTTGTCGGACGTCCGTGAGGAGCTCGTCGTCCCAGCCGCGATCGCGCGGCAGCGGAGCGATGGCGTCGGTGCCGTCTTCGAGCAGCCGCCATAACTCCTCGGGGGTGCGGGCGCCGCCCGGGTAGCTGCAGCTCATGGCGACGATGGCGATGGGCTCGTCGTGGGCGGCAGGCGAGACCCGCCTCTGCTGCTTCACACCACCCGCGAGCAACTTCGTGGCGAACAGCAGCGCCAAGGCATCGGGAGTCGGGTGGTCGAACAGGAGGTTCGCGGGCAGCTCGAGCGCAAACCTCGCGGCCAGGCGATTGCGCAGCTCGAGGGCCATGAGCGAGTCGAGCCCGCGCTCGTGCAGGGGACGGTGTGGCTCGAGCGACGACGCGTCGAGCCGGGAGACGGCGGCGATCTCGGCGCGAACCAGGTCGAGCAGGGTGTCGTGGCGCACGTGGGGCTCGAGCGCGAGCAGCTGCTGGACGAGGGCAGAAGCGCTCTCGGGCGCGGCGCGCAGCGGGTGACCTGCGGCCGCGTGGCTCGCCGAGCCGAGGTTCGTGTGCGCCGGGGATGAGTCCAGCCAGAAGCGCTCGCGCTGGAAGGCGTAGGTGGGCAGCGCGATGGGCGCGGCGGCGTGGGGAGCGAAGAAGGCACGCCAGTCGAGCGCGACGCCCGCGCCGTGCAGCGCCCCGAGCGCCGCCACGAAGGCCTCGACGTCGTCCCGGTCCCTGCGGAGCGCGGGCACGAAGGCGCTGGATCGGTATTCACCCGCGAGGGTGTCCATCGCCAGGGCGCAAAGCACGCCGTGCGGTCCGACCTCGAGGAAGGAGCTGGCTCCCAGCTCGCGCAGCGTGAGCACCCCGTCCGCGAAGCGCACGGCCTCTCGAACGTGCCTGACCCAGTAGTCCGGCGAGGCGATGTCGTCGGACGCACGCTGGCCGGTGACATTGGAGACGACGGGGAGGCGTGGCGGCTGGAAGGAGAGCTCCTGGATGACCTTGCGGAAGTCCTCCAGCATCGCGTCCATGTGCGCAGAGTGAAAGGCGTGGCTGACGCGCAGGCGCGAGGTCTTCCGGCCGAGCGCCTCGAAGTGCGCCGCGACCGCGACCACGGCCTGCTCGTCGCCGGAGACGACCGTGGAGGTCGGTGCGTTGATGGCGGCGAGACAGGCGCCCGGATGTGCGGCGAGGAGCGGCCGCAGCTCCTGCTCCGAGGCCTGGAGTGTGACCATGGCGCCGCGCTGTCCGCTCCGGGGGAGGGCTTGCATGAGGCGAGCCCGCGCCGCGACGAGCGTACAGGCCTCTTCGAGCGAGAGTACGCCTGCGACGTGGGCAGCGACGATCTCGCCGATGGAGTGGCCGAGCAAGAGGTCCGGCTTCAGCCCGAAGCTCTCCAGCAGCCGGAACAGCGCGACTTCGAGCGCAAACAGAGCTGGTTGCGTGTAGGCCGTCTGCTCGAGCTCGCGGGCCGCAGCCGAGCCTTCGCTCGCAAACACGACCTCGTGCAGCGGCTGGTCGAGCAGGCGATCGAAGTGAGCACACACGGCGTCGAACGCCGAGCGGAACGCGGCGAACGCCTCGTACAGGGCGCGGCCCATGCCGGGTCGCTGACTGCCCTGACCGGTGAACAGCACGGCGAGCTTGCCGTCGAGCTTACGTGTCACGGGCGAGCTGCCCTGGGCCAGGCTGTGCAGCGCGCCGAGCAGCGCTTCGCGGTCGCGCACCACGAGGGCGCCGCGCACGTCGAAGTGTGTACGCGAGGTCGCGAGGCCGTGGGCGACATCGAGCAGCCGCGCGTCCGGCTGCGCTTGCAGGTGTGCATGCAGGCGCTCGGCCTGGGCGCGCAGCGACCGCTCGCTCCTGGCCGACAGCAGCACCGGCAGCACCGGCAAGGGGGTCGCGGCCGCGAGGTCCGGCGCGGAAGACGGCGCGACGCTCGGCGCCTGCTCGAGGACGACATGTGCGTTGGTCCCCGAGAGGCCGAACGCGGAGACTCCGGCGCGGCGCGGCGCGTGATCGTCGCGGCGCGGCCAGGGGCGGAGCGAGTCGACCACCGCCACCGGCAGATCGTCCCAGTCCACATGGGGATTGCGCGGCGTACAGTGCAGCGTGGCGGGCAGCGCGCCGTGGCGCATGGCCGCGACCACCTTGGCGACACCTGCGAGGCCCGAGGCCGCCTCGAGGTGGCCGACGTTGGTCTTGAGCGCGCCGATCAGGAGCGGCGCAGCGCTGGCGCGTCCCTGCCCGTACACCGCGCCGAGCGCGTGGACCTCGATGGGGTCGCCGAGCGCGGTGCCGGTGCCATGACACTCGACGAAGTCGATGTCGGCGGGCGCGAGGCGCGCGTCGTCGAGCGCGCTGCGCAGCACCTTCCGCTGCGCGCTGCCGCTCGGCACGGTGATGCCGCTGGAGGCGCCGTCGTGGCCGAGCGCGCTGCCGCGGATGACGGCCAGGATGTCGCGCCCGTGCGCCTGGGCGTCGGACAGCCGCTCGAGCGCGAGCACGACGACGCCCTCGCCGCGGCCGTAGCCGTCGGCCTGCGCGGAGAAGGTCTTGGAGCGCCCGTCGGGGGCCAGCGCGCGCGTGCGCGAGAGCAGCACGAACGCCGACGCGCCTGTGATCGAGGCGCCGGCCGCGAGCGCGAGCGTGCATTCCCGGTTGCGCAGCGCCTGGCAGGCGAGGTGCAAGGCGACCAGCGAGGAGCTGCACGCGGTGTCGACGGCGAGCGCCGGACCCTGCGCGCCGAGCACGAAGGCGAGCCGGCCCGCCGCGAACGAGCTCGCGCTGCCTTGCAGGTCGAGGGCGTCGGCGCTCTCGACGCTGACGCGCGTGGCGCCGTACTCTCCTTCGCGGATGCCGACGAACACGCCGGTGGTGGAGTCCTTCAGGTCGGCGGGGAGGATGCCCGCCCGCTCCAGCGCTTCCCACGCGGTCTCGAGCAGCAGGCGGTGCTGCGGATCCATGTGGTCGGCCTCGCGCGGGCTGATGCCGAAGAAGCCCGCGTCGAACAGGTCGACGCGCTCGAACACGCAAGCCTGGTTGACGTAGCTCTTGCCTGCCTGCTCCGGATCGGGATCGTAGAGGTCGGGGCTGAAGCGGCTCGCGGGCAGGGGGGCGACGGTGTCGCGCGCGTCGCGCAGCAGCGCCCAGAGCTGGTCGAGGTCGTCGGCGCCGGGCATGCGCAGGGCGAGGCCGACGATGGCGATGGGCTCGTGAGCATCCCGCTGGGCGCTCGCAACGGCGGCGCCGTCCCGCGCGCTCGCGGAGAGGCCCAGGGCGCCGCCGAGCGCGTCACGCAGGTAGAGCGCGACGGCGTGAGGCGAAGGATGCTCGAAGGTGAGCGTGGCCGGGAGCTTGAGCGCAGTGTGGCCTTGCAGGCGCTTGCGGATCTCGACGGCCATCAGCGAGTCGAGGCCCAGGTCGAAGAAGCCCTTGTGAGCGTCGAGGCGCGAGGCGTCGCTGAAGCCGAGGATCTTGGCGGTCTCGGCGACGACGATGCCGAGCAGGTGATGGTATCGCTCGTCGCTCGAGGCGCGGCGCAGCGAGTCGAGGAGGTCCCCAGCGCCGGCCGTGGTCTCGGTGCTGGCGGCGCCGTCCTCGAGGGCGCGGCGCGCCTCGGGAATGTCGCGCAGCAGGGGGCGCTCGCGCATGGCGGCGAGCGCGGGCGCGAAGTGTGTCCAGTCGATGTCGGCGACGGTCAGGTGGGTCTCGTTCGCGTGCAGCGCCTGGGCGAAGACCTGGAGGGCGAGCTGCGGGGCCATGGGTGCCAGACCGCGGCGCCGGAGGGTGTCCTGGGTCAGGGCATCGACCATGCCTCCGCCGTCCCAGGCTCCCCAGGCGATGGAGGTGGCGCACAGGCCGAGGCTGCGGCGCTGCTCGGCGAGGGCGTCGAGGAAGGCGTTGGCGGCGGCGTAGGCGCCCTGCTGGGCGCCGCCCCAGCTGGCGGCGCCGGAGGAGAACAGGACGAAGGCGTCGAGCTTCCGGTCGGCGAGCAGCTCGTGGAGGTTGTGGGCGCCCAGGACCTTGCCTTCGAGGACGCGGCTCAGGTCGAGCAGACGCGTGTCCGCAAGGGGCGCGTTGTGGTTGATGCCGGCGGCCTGGACGACGCCGCGCAGCACGTCGCCGTCGGCGTCGAGGCGGGCGAGGAGCGCGCTCAGGGCGGGGCGGTCGGCGGCATCGCAGGCGACGAGGCTGACGCGCGCGCCGAGCGCGGCGAGCTCGTCGCGCAGCGCGGCAGAGCCCGGTGCGTCTGCGCCGCGCCGGCTGGTGAGCACGAGATGTTCGACGCCGTGGCGCGCCAGCCAGCGCGCAACGTGGGCGCCGAGGGCGCCGGTGCCGCCGGTGATGAGGTAGGTGCCGCGGGGAACGAAGGGCTCGCCGCGGGGCTCGGCGCGGGGGGCGCGGACCATGCGGCGCGCGAACAGCCCGGAGGTGCGGAGCGCGAGCTGGTCCTCGTCCGTGCCGTGGGCGAGCCGCGCGAGCAGCGGCTCGAGCGCGCGGTCGTCGAGCGCCTGGGGGAGGTCGATCACCCCGCCGGGCCGCTGCGGCACCTCGAGCGCGGCCACGCGCCCGAGCGCCCAGGTCATGGCCTGGCGCGGCGCGAGGAGCGGGTCGGAGCGACCGATGGAGACACCCCCACGGGTGAACATCCAGCAGGGGGCGTGCAGGGCGAGCGCGTCGAGGGCCTGTACGAGCGCGAGCGAGAAGGCGAGGCCGGCGGGGACCGCGCGGTGCTCGTCGAGGGAGCTGTCGTCGAGGGCGAGGAAGGACAGCACACCGCGGAGCTCGCCGGCGTTCTCGAGCTGCGCGCGCAGCCGCGCCGTGAGCGCGGCGCCGTCGGCGAGCGTCCGGTCGAGGGTCAGCGCGAGGAGGTTCGCGCCGCGCTCGGCGAGGGCTCGCTGGACGAGCGCGAGCTGCGCGTCGAGCGCGTGCCTGTCCGGCGTCAGCAGCAGCCAGTTGCCGCTCAGGTCGAGGCGGGTCTGCGCGTCGCGGGTCAGCGGCTTCCACACGATCTGATAGCGCCAGCGCTCGACCGTCTGCTGGTCGAGACCCTCACGGCGAAAGGCCGCGAGGCGCGGCAGCACCAGCGCGAGCGCGGCGCGTGTGTCGTCGGCGACGCGCAGCTCGGCGCCGAGCGCGTCGACGTCTTGCTGGTCGATGGCGCTCCAGAAGCGGGCCTCGTGCGCGGAGCTGGCGGCGCTGCTGGGCTCGGCCCTGGGCGCCTCGAACCAGAAGCGCTCGCGCTGGAACGCATAGGTAGGCAGCGGGACGAAGGTGCCCTGCGTCAGGCCGCGCCAGTCGACGCGCAGGCCGCGCGCGTGCAGCTCGGCGAGCGACAGCGTGAGGCGCGCAAGGCCGCCGTCGTCGCGGCGCAGCGTGCCGACCACGGCGGCCGGGTGGGCGAGCGCCTCGAGGGTCTCGCGCAGGGCGGGGGCGAGCACGGCGTGGGGGCTGACCTCGACGAAGAAGCGGTGGCCGTCGTCCGCGAGCAGCTGGGCCGCCTGGGCGAAGCGCACGGTGCGGCGAAGGTTTTCGTACCAGTAGTCCGCGTTCAGCTCGCTGCCGTCGAGCACCTGCGCGTCGACGCTGGAGTAGAGCGGCAGGCGTGCCTTGTGCGGCGTGACGTCGCGGAGCTGCGCGAGGAGCTCGTCGCGTACGCGCTCCACCTGGGCGCAGTGGGAGGCGTAGTCGACGCGCACCTTGCGGGCGAAGCGCTGCGCGGCGGTGAGCCGCTGCAAGAGCGCCTCGATGGCGTCCACGTCGCCGGCGACGAGCGTGGTGGTGGGGCTGTTGATGGCCGCGACGGCGATGCGGTCTGCGAACGGCGCGAGGTACGTCTCGAGCTCGGCGGCGCTCATCTCGACGGAGGCCATGGCGCCCTTGCCGGCGAGCGCGACGAGGGCGCGGCTGCGGAGGGCGACCACCTTGGCTGCGTCGTCCAGGGAGAGGGCGCCGGCCACGAAGGCCGCGGCGATCTCGCCCTGACTGTGTCCCACCACCGCGTCCGGCTCCACGCCCAGCGACCGCCACAGGACAGCGAGCGACACCATCACGGCGAACAGCGCCGGCTGCACGACGTCGATGCGGTCGAGCCAGCCGTCGTCTTCGCCGTCCAGGAGGACCTCGAGCAGCGACCAGCCGACGTGCGGCGCGAGCGCGCGCGCGCAGGCCTCGAGCTGCGCGCGGAACACCGGCGAGCTGTCGGCGAGGGCGCGCGCCATGTGCTGCCACTGCGAGCCCTGGCCTGGAAAGACGAAGGCGAGCTTCCCCTGGAGGTTGCTCTGGGCGAGCGTGGTGCGCTCGGTGCTGCCGCCGCGGGCGAGCGTGTCGAGGCTGGCGAGCAGCTCGCCTCGCTCGCTCGCCACCACGGCGCCGCGCCACTCGAAGTGCGTGCGCGCCTGCGCCAGCGTGTGGGCGACGTCGCGCAGCGCGAGCTCGCCGTGACCTTGCAGGTGCACGTGCAGCTGCCCGGCCTGCGCGCGCAGCGCCGCCTCGCTCTTGCCAGACAGCAAGAACGCGAGCGCGCGCGGCGGCGCCTCGACCTCGGCTGGGAGGGCCTGCGCGCTGCCCGGCGCCTCTTCGAGGATGACGTGCGCGTTGGTGCCGGACATGCCGAACGACGACACGCCGGCGCGGCGCGCTCGACCGCTCGGCTTCCAGGCGAGCGCGTCGCGGAGCAGCCGCACGGTCCCCAGAGACCAGTCGATGTGCGGCGAAGGCGTGTCGGCGTGCAGCGTGCGCGGCAGCGAGCCGTGCTGCATGGCGAGCACCATCTTGATGATGCCCGCCACGCCTGCTGCGGCCTGGGTGTGGCCGATGTTGGACTTGATGCTGCCGAGCCACAGGGGCTGTTCCTGAGGCCGCGCGCTGCCGTAGGTGGCGAGCAGCGCCTGGGCCTCGATGGGATCACCGAGCGGCGTGCCCGTGCCGTGCGCCTCGACCGCATCGACCTCGTGCGCCGACAGGCCCGCCGCGGCGAGGGCCTGCGCGATGACACGCTCCTGCGACGGCCCGCTCGGCGCGGTCAGGCCCTGGCTGCGTCCATCCTGGTTCACCGCCGAGCCCTTGATCACGGCGAGCACCGGGTGGCCGTTGCGCCGCGCGTCGGACAGGCGCTCGAGCAGGATCAGGGCGGAGCCCTCGCCCCAGGCCACGCCGTCGGCGTCCGCGGAGAACGGCTTGCTGCGTCCGTCCGGCGCCAGCGCGCGCTGGCGGCTGAACTCGGTGAACGAGGTCGGCGTGGCCATCACGGTGACGCCGCCGGCCAGCGCCAGCGAACACTCGCCGCGCAGCAGCGCCTGGCAGGCCAGGTGCGTGGCGACCAGCGAGGAGCTGCAGGCCGTGTCGACCGTCAGCGTGGGGCCTTCGAGGCCGAACGTGTAGGCGATGCGACCCGAGGCCACGCTCGGCGCGTTGCCGATGCCGAACAGGCCTTCGTACTCGCCCGGACTGAGGCTGAACTGCAGGCCGTAGTCGTTGTAGATGACGCCCACGAACACGCCGGTCGGGCTGCCCTGCAGCGCGGCCGGCTGGATGCCCGCGCGCTCGAACAGATCCCACGTGGTCTCCAGGAGCAGACGCTGCTGAGGGTCGATGGCGACGGCCTCGCGCGGGCTGATGCCGAAGAACGAAGGGTCGAACAGCGCCGCATCCTGCAAGAAGCCGCCCTCGCGCGTGTAGCTCTTGCCGGCCGCGTCGGGGTCCGGATCGTACAGGGCAGCGAGGTCCCAGCCGCGATCGTCCGGGAAGCTGGTGATGACGTCGCGGCCGCCTTCGAGCAGCGTCCACAGCTCCTCGGGCGTGCGCACGCCGCCCGGGAAGCGACAGCTCATCGACACGATGGCGATGGGCTCATCCGCGCTCGCCGCCGCGACCGCTCTGGCCACGGGCTTGGATGGCGCGCCGAGCAGCTTGGTGCCGAGCAGGAGCGCGAGCGCGCGGGGCGTCGGGTGATCGAACAGCAGCGTGGCCGGCAGCTTCAGGCCGGCCTTCGCGGCCAGGCGGTTGCGCAGCTCGACCGCCATCAGCGAGTCCAGACCGAGCTCCTGCAGCGGCCGGTGCGGATCCAGCGCGGATCCCGAGGCGACGCCGAGCACGGCGGCCACCTCGCTGCTCACGATCTCGAACAGCGCGTCGTGCCGGGCTGCCGGCTCGAGCGTGGCGAGCCGCTGCGCGAGCGAGGCGGAGCTCTGCGTGCTCACGGCCACGGCGCGCGTCGCGCGGGCGCGGACGAGGTTGCGGAACAGGGGCGGCAGCGCGCTGCCGGCGGCCGCGAGGGTGTTCGCGTCCAGCAGCACGGGCGCGAGCTCGGCAGCGTGGCTGGCCAGGGCGGCAGAGAACAGGACCATGCCTCGCTCGGGCGTGATGGGGAGCACGCCGCCGCGCCGCATGCGCGCCGTGTCGGTCGCCGAGAGCTGCTGGGCGAGGCCGCCCTCGAGCTGCCACAGGCCCCAGGCGAGCGACGTGGCCGGCAGGCCCTCGGCCCTGCGCATGCGCGCGAGCACGTCGAGGAAGGTGTTGGCCGCGGCGTAGTTGCCCTGACCCGGACCGCCCAGCACGCCGGCCAGCGACGAGAACAGGACGAACGCCGAGAGGTCGTGCTCGCGCGTGAGCTCGTGCAGGTGCCACGCCGCGTCCAGCTTGGGCGCGAACACGCGAGCGAGGCGCTCGGGCGTCAGCGCGCCGAGCACGCCATCGTCGATCACGCCGGCCGCGTGCACGACGGCGGTGAGCGGATGGGCGGCGGAGATCGCGCCGAGCAGCGCCGCGAGCGCCCCGCGGTCGGACACGTCACAGGCGGCGACGTGGACCTCGACGCCCTTCGCCTCGAGCTCGCTGCACAGCGCGTCGGCGCCGGGCGCGGAGCGGCCCTGACGTGAGGCGAGCAGCAGGTGCTTGACGCCGTGTTCGCCGGCGAGGTGTCGGGCGACGAGGCGGCCCAGCGCACCCGTGCCGCCGGTGATGAGGACAGTGCCTCCTGGATCGAGCGGACGGGGAAGGGTCAGGACGATCTTCCCCACGTGCCGCGCCTGGGCGAGCGCGCGAAACGCGGCCGGGGCGCTGCGCACGTCCCAGGTCGTGATGGGCGGCGGCGTGAGCAGCCCGCGCTCGAACAGACCGAGCAGCTCGAGGAGCATGGCGTGGATGCGCTCCGGCCCGGCCTCGGAGAGATCGAAGGCGTTGTACCAGACGCCCGCGTGCGCGGCGGCGACGGCGCCTGCGTCGCGGACGTCGGTCTTGCCCATCTCGATGAAGCGGCCGCCGCGCGGCAACAGCCGCAGCGATGCGTCGACGAACTCGCGCGCCAGCGAGTCGAGCACGACGTCGACGCCCTGGCCCTGGGTGGAGCGCAAGAAGTGCGCCTCGAACTGCAGATCACGCGACGAGGCGAGGTGCGCGTCGTCGAAGCCGAGGGCGCGCAGCGCTGGCCACTTGGGCGCGCTCGCGGTGGCGAACACCTCGGCGCCCAGGTGGCGGGCGATCTGCACGGCGGCCGTGCCGACGCCGCCGGCCGCGCCGTGGATGAGCACGCGCTGGCCAGGCTTCAGCTGACCGAGGTCGATGAGCCCGTAGTAGGCCGTCAGAAAGATGATCGGCGCGCTGGCGGCCTTCTGGAACGACCAGCCGCGCGGCATCCGCACGATGAGCCGCGCGTCGGCGAGGGCGATCGGCGCGAACGCCGGCCGGAAGAGGCCCATCACGCGGTCGCCGACGGCCAGGTGGTGCACGTCCGGGCCGACCTCGGTGACGATGCCGGAGCCCTCCCCGCCCAGGTGGCCGGCGTCTCCCGGATACATGCCGAGCGTGTCGAGCACGTCGCGGAAGTTGAGGCCGGCGGCGCGCACCGCGATGCGTACCTCGCCGGGCCCGAGCGGCGCGAGCGCGTCGGCGTAGGGGACGAAGGTCAGCGGATCGAACGAGCCCTTGGCCGGAATGTGCAGGCGGAAGCAGGGCGCAGCGGGCGGCACGAGCGCGTCGTCCGCGCTGCTGCGCGAGAGGCGCGGAACGAGGCGCCGTCCGTCGCGCAGCAGGAGCCTTCGCTCTTCACCCGCGAGGGCGACCGGAAGCGCGGCGCGCGAGCTCTGGCTGGCGTCCAGATCGACGAGAAAGATGGGCAGCTCCGGGTTCTCGCTCTGCGCGGAGCGCACGAGGCCCCACAGCGCGGCCTGGCCCAGCGCCAGCACGCGCTCCTGGTCGGAGGCGGCGATCGCGCGTTCCGTGACGACGGCGAGGCGCGTGGCAGCCAGCCGCTCCTCGGCGAGCCAGGCCTGCAAGAAGCCCAGCATGCCGGCCGAGAGCTGGTGCGCGGCGGCGGCCGCATCCACATCCGTCAGGGCAGGGCGGGCGAGCGCGGACACGGGCAGGAGGACGACGTCGGGAGCCGGAGCGCCGGCCGCGAGCGTGTGCTGGAGCGCGGTGAGGTCCTGAGACCGCTCGAGCTGGATGGCCGGCGGCAGCGACGCCGCGAGGTCAGCCTCGTCAGCCTCGTCAGCCTCATCTGCCTCGTCTGCCTTGCCGAGAAGCACGTAGCGCGCCGGCTCGGACGGCGCGGCGGGCAGCGGCAGCTCGGTCCAGTCGAGCCGGAGCAGGGCGTCGCTCGCGCTGACCCCGCTCCTGCGCAGCTGCTGCTTGGACACCGGCCGAAAAGCGAGCTCTTCCACGTGTGCGAGGGGAGCGCCGGCGGCATCGGCGAGCGTGAGCGACACGGCATGGGCTCCGCGGCGCTCGAAGCGCGCGCGCACGGTGGTGGCGTGCGCCGCGTGCAGCGAGACGCCGCTCCACGAAAAGGGCAGCCCGACCGTGCCTTCCGCGGCTGCGGCGAGGGCGAACGCGTGCAGGGTGCTGTCGAGCAGCGCCGGATGGAGACCGAAGCGCTCCGCGTCCGCCGCGACGTCGTCCGGCAGCCGGGCCTCGGCGAACAGCTCGTCGCCGCGGCGCCACACCGCGCGCAGCCCCTGGAACGCCGGTCCATAGCTGACGCCTGCCTCGGCGAGCGTCTCGTAGGCGTGGTCGATGGCCACCGGCTCGGCGCCGGGCGGCGGCCAGGCGCCGAGGTCGAAGGCGGGCGCGCTCGCGCCGGAGGTGAGCGTGCCGCTGGCGTGGAGCGTCCACGGCGCTTCCGGCGCCGCGTCGTCGGCGCGGCTGTGGAGGGTGAGCGCGCGCTTTCCGCTCGCGTCCGGCGCCTGGACGGCCATCTGCAAGACCACATGGCCGTCTGCAGACAGCACGAGCGGCGCCTCGAGGGTGAGCTCGTCCACGCGCTCGAGCCCCGCGCGATGCGCGGCGAGCAGGGCCAGCTCCACGAAGGCGGCGCCCGGCAGGATCACGGTGTCGTAGACGACGTGCCCCGACAGCCACGGGTGGTCCGCCAGCGACAGGCGGCCGGTGAACAGGAAGCTGTCGCTGCCCGCCAGGGCCACGCTGGCGACGAGCAACGGGTGGTCGGCCGTGGTCTGTCCCGCCGCCGCGACGTCCGTTCCGGACTTGACGAGGTCGAGCCAGAAGCGCTCGCGCTGGAAGGCATAGCTGGGAAGCAGCACGCGCTTGCCGCCCTGAAGCGCGAAGAAGGCGGGCCAGTCGAGCGTGCTGCCCGCGACGTGCAGCGCGGCGAGCGCGGAGAGGAAGGCGGCGAGCTCCTCCTGGCCCTTGCGCAGCGCAGGGATGAAGGCGCTCGGCTGCTCTTCCCCTGCGAGGGTGTCCTGGGCCAGCGCGCACAACACGCCGTGCGGTCCGACCTCGAGGAACGCCGTCGCACCGAGCTCGCGGAGGGCCGTCACGCCGTCCGCGAAGCGCACGGCCTCGCGCACGTGCCTGACCCAGTAGTCGGCCGTGGCGATGTCGTCGCCGGCGCGCTTGCCGGTGACGTTCGAGATGACGGGAATGCGCGGCGCCTTGAAGGAGAGGGTCCCTAGGACCTTCCTGAAATCCTCCAGCATCACGTCCATCTGCGCGGAGTGGAAGGCGTGGCTGACCCTGAGGCGCGAGGTCTTGCGGCCCAGCGCCTGAACGTGCGCCGCGACGGCGAGCACGGGGCCTTCGGCGCCCGAGACCACACACGAGCTCGGCGCGTTGACGGCGGCGAGGCAGGCGCCGGGATGTGCGTCGAGCAGCGGCCGCACCTCCTGCTCGGAGGCCTGCACGGTGACCATGGCGCCACCCGGCGGCACGGCCTGCATCAGGCGGGCACGCGCGGCGACGAGCCGACAGGCGTCCTCCAGCGACAGCACGTCCGCGACGTGCGCCGCGACGATCTCGCCGATCGAGTGGCCGAGCAGCAGGTCGGCCTTCAAGCCGAAGCTCTCGAGTTGCCGGAACAGCGCGACCTCCAGCGCGAACAGCGCCGGCTGCGTGAAGACCGTCTGCTCCAGGCGCTCGGCCGCCGCCGGGTCGTCCTCCGCGGCGAACACCAGCTCGCGCAGCGACTGGCCGAGGGGGCCGTCGAGCTCTGCGCACACGGCGTCGAAGGCCGCGCGGAAGGCCGCGAACTCGGCGTACAGGGCGCGGCCCATGCCCGCGCGCTGGCTGCCCTGACCCGTGAACAGGACGGCCAGCTTGCCGTCGAGCCGCTGGCCGCTCGACGCTCCGGCGACGGTCTCCCCGCGCGCGAAGGTCGAAAGCGCCGCGAGCAGCTCCTGACGGTCGCGGGCGATGAGCGCGCCGCGGCGCTCGAGGTGGGTGCGCGCCGTGGCCAGCGTGTGGGCGACATCGCAGAGCGCCAGCGCCTCGTGCTCCGCCAGGTGAACGTGCAGGCGCTCGGCCTGTGCCCGGAGCGCCGCCTCGCTCTTGCCGGACAGCAAGAACAGCCGCGCGCGGTCCGGCGCGTCGGATTCATGAACCTCCAGCGGTGAAGTCGCGGGTGCGGCTCCGGGCGCCTCCTCCACGATCACGTGACAGTTGGTTCCCGAGATGCCGAACGCCGACACGCCGGCGCGCCGCGGCCGCTCGCCCGGCTGCCAGGGCGTCGCGCGCTGCAAGAGCCGGATCGGCCCCGAGGTCCAGTCGATGTCGGACGACGGCTGCTCGCTGTGGAGGGTGCGCGGCAGCATGCCGTGCTGCAGCGCGAGCACCATCTTCATGAGGCCGCCCACGCCCGCCACGGCCTGCGTATGGCCGAGGTTCGACTTGAGGCTGCCGAGCCACAGCGGCCGCTCCGGCCCATGCCCCTTGCCGTAGGTGGCGAGGAGCGCGCGCGCCTCGATGTGGTCGCCGAGCGGCGTGCCCGTGCCGTGCGCCTCCACCGCATCGACGTCCTGCGCCGACAGCTGCGCCGCGGCGAGCGCCTGGGCGATGACGCGCTCCTGCGCGGGCCCGTTCGGCGCGGTGAGCCCCTGGCTGCGTCCGTCCTGGTTCACGGCCGAGCCCCGGAGCACGGCCAGGATCGGATGGCCGTTGCGCTGCGCGTCGGACAGGCGCTCGAGCAGCAGGATGGCCACGCCTTCGCTCCAGCCGGCGCCGTCGCTGTGCGCCGAGAAGGGCTTGCAGCGGCCGTCGGGGGCGCTGATGCCGCTGTTGTTGAGCGCCACGAAGGCGCGCGGCTCGGTCATGACGGTGACGCCGCCGGCCAGGGCCAGCGAGCACTCGCCGCGGCGCAGGGCCTGGGAGGCGAGGTGCACGGCCACGAGCGCGGAGCTGCACGCCGTGTTGATGCTGATCGCCGGCCCCTGCAGGCCGAACGTGTAGGCGATGCGCCCCGAGGCCACGCTCGAGACGCGGCCCGTGCCGAGGTAGTTCTTCAGCACCTCGAAGTCCGGGCGCGAGCGATCGAGCTGGGAGTTGTACTCGTTCTCGAACAGGCCGACGAACACGCCCGTCGAGCTGCCGTGCAGCGACAGCGGCGCGATGCCGCCGCGCTCGAGCGCTTCCCAGGCCGTCTCGAGCAAGAGCCGCTGCTGCGGATCCATGGCGAGCGTCTCGCGCCGGCTGACGCCGAACACGCTCGGGTCGAAGAGGTCCGCGCCATCCAGGAAGCCGCCCTCGCTGGCGCCGCCCGACTCCTGCCTGGACTCGAGGCCCCAGGCCCTGCCGCGGCTGGCCGGAAAGCCGCTGATGGCGTCGCGCTCGGCCACGAGCAGCTGCCACAGGTCCTCCGGGCTCTGCACGTTGCCCGGGAAGCGACAGCTCATGGCGACGACCGCGATGGGCGCCGAGGCTGCCTCGACGAGGGTCTTGTTCAGCTCGCGGAGCGACTTGACGTTGAGGAGCGAAGCGCGGAGAGCTTCGACGAGCGCGTCGTTCTGAGGTTGGGTGGGCATGGCGCCTTCAATCGGGGGTTAATCGGTCAGAGCGTTCGCCAGCTCGATGAGCTCCAGCGCGTTCATCGACGAGATCTCGGTGGTGGCGGGCATGGCGAGGTCCTTGTCCTGGTTCGGCGCTTGCGTGAGGCGCATGAGCGCGTCGACCAGGCCGGCCTCGCGCAGCCGGGGGATGGAGATGGTCGCGAGCAGGGCGCGGATCTGATCGTCTTCAGCGGGCGCGGGCGCCTTTGGGGCCTGTGCGGCGGGCGCATCGGGCATCAGCGCGGCGAGCGCGCGGGCCAGCGCGTCAGGCGTCGGGTGGTCGAAGAGCAGCGTGGCCGGCAGCTTCGTCCCGGCGCTCGCCGACAGGCGATTGCGCACCTCGAGGGCCATCAGCGAGTCGAGCCCCAGCTCCTGCAGCGGCCGCTGCGGATCGAGGGACGAGGGCGAAGCGACGCGCAGCACGGCCGCGATGTCGTCGCGCACCACGTCGAGCAGCGCGTCGTGGCGGGCGTCCGGACCGAGCGTGGCGAGGCGCTGGAAGAGCGAGGCTGCGCCGGCGTTGGACGCCGCGAGGCGAGGCGCCGCGGCGCGCACGAGGCCGCGGAACAGCGGGCGCAGCGCCGGGCCCTGCGCCTGCATGGCGGCGAGGTCGAGGAGCGCCGGCACCGGCGTGGCGTGCGGCGCTCGCAGCGCGTCGTCGAAGAAGGAGAGCGCCTGCTCGGGCGACATGGCGCGCAGGCCCTCGCGGCGCAGGCGCGCGGTGCTCGCCGCGCGCTCCCGCCGGGGGTCGCCGGGCAGCGTCCAGGGACCAAAGGCCAGCGACGACGCGGCGAGACCCCGGGCCCGGCGCTGCTGGGCGAGCGCGTCGAGGAAGCTGCCGGCCGCCGCCTCGCCGGCCAGGCCGGACGCGCCCGCCATGCCGGCGAACGACGAGACGAGCACGAAGGCCGTGAGCTCGCGAGCGCGCGTCAGCTCGTGCAGGTTCCAGGCGACATCGACCCTGGGGGTGAACGCGCGGCGGAGGCGCTCGGCGCTCAGCTCGGCGAGCGGGGCGTCGTCGAAGGCGTCTGCGGCGTGCACCACGGCGCCGAGCGGGTGGTCGGCCGGGATCGCGGCGAGCAGCGCGGCCAGCGCGTCGCGGTCGCCGGCGTCGCACGAGGCGATGTGGACGTGGGCGCCCTTCGCCTCGAGCGCGCGCAGGAGGGCGCCTGCGCCTTCTGCCGCGGGGCCTCGGCGCGAGACGAGCAGCAGGTGCTTCACGTCGTGGCGCTCGACGAGGTGGTGGGCGATCAGGCTGCCGAGCGCGCCCGTGCCGCCCGTGATCAGCACCGTGCCGTGCATGTCGAAGCGCTGCGCGCGCTCGGCCTGGGCGGCCCTGGTCAGGCGCGCGATCCGCGGCACCAGCCGCTTGCCGTCGCGCAGCGCGAGCTGGCGCTCGTCGTCGTCGAGCGCGAGCGGGACGGCGTCGAGCGAGGCGGCGCTGTCATCGACGTCGACGAGGAACAACGGCGCAGCGCGGCGCTCGTCCTGGGCGGCGCGCACGAGGCCCCAGGCCGGCGCGTGGGCGAGCGCGAGCACCTCTTCGTCCGGTCGACTGGCGAGCGCGCGCCGGGTGAGCACGACCAGGCGCGCGGCAGCCAGGCGCTCATCCTCGCGCCAGCGCTGCAGCAAGGTGAGCACGCGCGCCGCCGCCTCGTGCGCGCGGGCCGCGAGCTCGGCGCCCGTCGCGCTTCCGGGAGCGAGCGCGGACACGGGCGCAAAGACCACGTCCGGAACGGGGGCGCCGCCGTCGAGCGCGGCGCGCAGCGCGTCGAGGTCGGCCACGCGGTCGACGTGCAGGGCCGTGGGCAGCGCGAGCTCGAAGGGCGCGCTGCCCAGCACCGCGCAGCGCGTGGCCCGGGGCGGCGTCGACGGCAGGGGCAGCTCGGTCCACGCCAGCGCGAACGGCACGCCACGGCCGGCGCTGGCCTCGCGCAGCTGCTCCTTCGTGGCGGGGCGCAGGGCGAGCGACGCCACGTGCGCGAGCGGAGCGCCCGTGACGTCGGCGAGCGCCAGGCTGAAGGCGTGCTCGCCGCGCCGCTGCACGTGCACGCGCAGATTGCGGACGCCCGCGGCGCCCGCGGCGCGCAGGCTGGCGCCGCTCCAGGCAAAGGGCATCAAGGTGCTCTGGTCGGACCGGGCGTGCGCCGCGAGCGTGTGCAGCGCGCTGTCGAGCAGCCGCGGATGGAGCGCGAACGCCTGGGCATCTGCGAGGTCCGCGTCGGACAAGCGGGCCTCTGCGAACAGCTCGTCGCCGCGGCGCCAGACCTTCGCGAGCGTCCGCGCGTCCGCCGTGTAGCCGACGCCGGACCCGGCGAGCCGCTCGTACAGGCTCGCGACGTCGACGGGCTCCGCGCCGTGAGGCGGCCAGCTGCGCAGGTCGAAGGCGACCGGCGCGCCGTCCGGCGCGAGCGTGCCGCGGGCGAGCAGCGTCCAGGGCGCGTCGGGCGCGTCGTCGGCGCGACCGTGGAGGCTGAGGGCGCGCTGGCCCGCCTCGTCGAGGCCCTCGAGGGTCATCTGCAGGACGACGCCGCCCTGGGCGGGCAGCAAGAGCGGCGCCTCGAGGGCGAGCTCTTCCACGCGCTCCAGCGCGACGCGCTGCGCGGCGTGCAGGGCCAGCTCGACCAGCACCGAGCTCGGCACCACCACGCGGCCGTGGACGGTATGACCGGCGAGCCACGGTCGATCGGCCAGCGAGAGGCGGCCCGAGAACACGAGGCCATCGCTGCCGGCGAGCGGCAAGCAGGCGCCGAGCAGCGGGTGGTCCGGCGCGGCGAGGCCCGCCGCGCCGAGGTCCAGCTGCGATCTCGAGGCCTCGAGCCAGAAGCGCTCGTGCGAGAACGCGTAGGTGGGCAGGGCGACGCGGCGCGCGCCCGGCACGACGCGCTGCCAGTCGAGCCGCATGCCGCGCGTGTGCAGCTCCGCGAGCGAGAGCGTGAAGCGCGCGAGGCCCCCGTCGTCGCGCCGCAGCGTGCCGACCACCGCCGACGGCGCGGCGCCTGCGCCGAGCGTCTCGCTCAAGGCGAGCGTGAGCACGGGGTGGGGACTGACCTCGACGAAGAAGCGATGTCCGGCCTGCGCGAGCTGCTCGGTGGCCTGGGCGAAGCGCACGGTGCGGCGCAGGTTCTCGTACCAGTAGTGGGCGTCGAGCTCGCTGCCCTCGAGCGCGCGCGACGTCACGCTCGAGTAGAGCGGCAGGCGCGCGCGCCGCGGCGCGACGTCCTCGAGCTGGCGCAGGAGCTCGTCGCGCACGCTCTCCACCTGGGCGCAGTGCGACGCGTAGTCGACGCGCACCTTGCGCGCGAACACCTGGGCAGCGGCGAGCTCGCCGAGCAGCGCATCGACCGCCGCGACCTCGCCCGCCACCAGCGTGGTGCTGGCGCTGTTGATGGCGGCGACGGAGATGCGCTCGCCGTACGGGGTGAGGTAGGGCTCGAGGCCCGCGCTGCTCAGCTCGACCGAGGCCATGGCCCCCTTGCCGGCCAGCGCGAGCAGCGCGCGGCTGCGCAGGGCGACCACCTTGGCGGCGTCCTCCAGCGACAGCGCACCCGCGACGAAGGCCGCGGCGATCTCGCCCTGGCTGTGGCCCACCACCGCGTCCGGCTCGACGCCCATCGAGCGCCATACGGCCGCGAGCGAGACCATCACGGCGAACAGCGCCGGCTGTACGATGTCGATGCGATCGAGCCAGGCGTCGTGCTCCGCGCAGAGCAGCGTGTCGAGGAGCGACCAGTCCACGTGGGGCGCCAGGGCTCGCGCGCAGTCCTCGAGCTGGCCGCGGAACGCCGGCGAGCTCGCGAAGAGCGCGCGCGCCATGTGCGTCCACTGGGAGCCCTGGCCGGGGAAGACGAACACGACCTTGCCGTGCACGTCGGCACGGCCGCGCGCGCCGTACGCCGGCGTGGCGCCGCTGGCCAGCGCCTCGAGGCCGGCGAGCAGCTCGCCGCGCTCGCTGGCGACGAGGGCGCTGCGCTGCTCGAAGCCCGTGCGCGCGACCGCCAGCGTGTGGGCGACGTCGCGCAGCGCGAGCTCGGGGTGAGCCAGGAGGTGCGTGTGCAGCCGCGCCGCCTGGGCGCGCAGCGCGGCGTCGGTCCGGGCGGAGAGCACGATGGGCAGCGCGACCGGCGCCGCCAGCGTGTCCGGCGCGCGCACCTCCGGGCTATCCGGCGCCTCCTCGAGGAGGACGTGGGCGTTGGTGCCGGAGACGCCGAACGAGGAGATGCCGGCGCGGCGCGGCCGACCGTTATACGTCCAGGCAACGGGCTCCTGCAGCAGCCGCAGGGCGCCCGAGGACCAGTCGATGTGCGTGGACGGACGCTCGGCGTGCAGCGTGCGCGGCAGCGTGCCGTGCTGCATGGCGAGCACCATCTTGATGATGCCGCCCACGCCGGCCGCCGCCTGCGTGTGGCCGATGTTGGACTTGAGGCTGCCGAGCCACAGCGGGCGGTCCGCCGCGCGGCCCTGTCCATAGGTGGCGAGCAGCGCCTGGGCCTCGATGGGGTCGCCGAGCGGCGTGCCCGTGCCGTGCGCCTCGATGGCGTCGATGTCGTGCGTCTCGAGCCTGGCGGCGGCCAGGGCTTGCGCGATCACGCGCTCCTGCGCGGGGCCGTTGGGGGCCGTCAGACCCTGACTGCGTCCATCCTGGTTGACCGCGGAGCCGCGCAGCACGGCGAGGATGGGATGACCGTTGCGCTGCGCATCGGACAGGCGCTCGAGCAGGACGAGGCCCGTGCCCTCGGCCCAGGCCACGCCGTCGGCCTCGGCGGCGAAGGACTTGCTGCGACCGTCGGGCGCGAGGCCGCGCTGGCGGCTGAACTCGATGAAGGCGCCCGGCGTCGCCATCACGGTGACGCCGCCGGCGAGCGCCAGCGAACACTCGCCCCGGCGCAGGGCCTGACAGGCGAGGTGGGCGGCGACCAGCGAGGAGCTGCAGGCGGTGTCGAGCGTGAGGGCAGGGCCCTCCAGGCCGAACGTGTAGGCGATGCGCCCCGAGGCCACGCTCGCGGAGCTGCCGAGGCCGATGTGGCCCTCGTGCTCACCGGGTGACCGGCCGAGCTGCGCCCCGTAGTCGCCGTACATGACGCCGACGAACACGCCGGTGGAGCTGCCGTGCAGCGCGGCCGGCTCCATGCCGGCGCGCTCGAACAGCTCCCAGGTGGCCTCGAGCAAGAGCCGCTGCTGCGGGTCGATGGCGACGGCCTCGCGCGGGCTGATGCCGAAGAAGCTGGGGTCGAACAGGGCCGCGTCGTGCAGGAAGCCGCCCTCGCGGACGTAGCTCTTGCCGCGCGCGTCGGGGTCGGGATCGTAGAGCCCCTGGAGATCCCAGCCGCGGTCGGCGGGGAAGCCGCTGATGGCGTCGCCGCCGCGCTCGAGCAAGCGCCACAGGTCGTCGGGCGTGCGCACTCCGCCGGGGAAGCGACAGCTCATGGAGACGATCGCGATGGGCTCGTCGAGGGCCGTGGTCGTCGCCGCCGGCGGCGCCGCGAGCGCCGCAGCGGCGCCGGGCAGCTTGGTGGCGAGGAAGCGCGCGAGCGCCTCCGGCGTCGGGTGATCGAACAGCAGCGTGGCCTGCAGCCTCACGCCGAGGCTCGCGGCCAGCCGGTTGCGCAGCTCGACGGCCATGAGCGAGTCGAGGCCGAGCTCCTGCAGCGGCTGGCGAGGCGCCAGCGTCGACGGCGTCGCGATGCCGAGCACGGTGGCCGCCTCGGCTCGAACCAGCTCGAGCAGGCGCTCGTGACGCGCCTCGGCGGCGAGCGCGGCCAGGCGCTCGGGCAGCGACGACGTGTCGGTGTTGGAGGCGCGGCGCGCGCCCTGCACGAGCTCGCGGAAGAGCGGCTTCAGCGCAGGGCCCTGCGCGCGCAGGGCGGCGAGGTCGAGGCGCGCCGGCACGAGCCGCGCTTCCGCGCGCGCGACGGCGGCGTCGAACAGCGCGAGCCCCTGGGCCGGCGACAGGGGCGAGAGGCCGCTGCGCTGCATGCGGGCGCCGTCCGCGGCCGACAGCCGGTGGGCGAGGCCGGCCTCGACCTGCCAGAGACCCCAGGCGAGCGAGGTCGCCACGCGTCCCTGCGCGCGTCGCTGCTGGGCGAGCGCGTCGAGGAAGCAGTTGGCCGCGGCGTAGCTCGCCTGCCCGGGTGTGCCGAGGATGCCGGCCAGCGAGGAGAACAGGACGAACGCTCCCAGCTCGCGATCCAGCGTCAGCTCGTGCAGGTTCCACGCCGCGTCGACCTTCGGCGCGAGCACACGCGCGAGGCGCTCGGGCTGGAGCGCGGTCAGAATGCCGTCATCGAGGACGCCCGCTGCGTGCACGACGGCGCCGAGCGGATGGGCCGGGTCGACGCCGTCGAGCACGGCCTTGAGCGCGCCGCGATCGGCGGCGTCGCAGGCGGCGATGGTGACCCGAGCGCCGCGGGCCTCGAGCTCGCTGCGCAGCGCAGCGGCGCCGGGAGCGCGCGGGCCTTGCCGCGAGATCAGGAGCAGGTGCTGCACGCCGTGCGCGTCGAGGAGGTGGCGGGCGAGCAGGCTGCCCAGCGCGCCCGTGCCGCCGGTGATCAGGACCGTGCCGCCGCGCGGGAACACGCTGGCGGGCGCTTCTACGCCACCGCGCGCGAGGCGCGTGAGCCTGGGCACGAAGCACTTGCCGTCGCGCAGCGCGAGCAGCGGCTCGTCGCCGTACAGGACCGACGGCAGCGCGCCGCGCGAGGTGTGGCTCGGCTCGAGGTCGACGAGCGAGATCGGGAGCTCGGGGTTCTCGTTCTGCGCCGCATGCACGAGGCCCCACACGGCGGCGTGGGGCAGGGTGAGGGCGCGCTCGTCACCCGTCACCGCGAGCGCCTGCTCGGTCACGATCACAAGGCGCGTGGCGGCGAGCCGTGGCTCCGCGAGCCAGGCCTGCAGCAGCGCGAGGACCTGCGCGGACGTGTGCCGTGTCGCCGCGGCGACATCTTCCCCCGAGCGGGTGTCGAGCGGCGCGAGCACGACGTCGGGCGCGGCCTGGTCGTCGAGCGCTCGCTGCAGCGCCGCCAGGTCGGCGACGCGCTCGAGGCCCGCGCTGGCCGCGCCGAGCTCCGGCGCGGCGTCACCGAGCAGCACGCCGCGGTACGCCGCCGGCGACGCGGACAGCGGCCGCTCACGCCAGCCGAGCCCGAAGAGGGTGCGGCTGCCCCCGGTGCTCGCCTCGCCGAGCCGCACCGCGGAGGCGGGCCGGAGCGTGAGCGCCTCGATGTGGGCGAGCGGAGCGCCGCTCGCGTCCGCGATGTCGAGCGTCGCGGAGCGCGCGTCGTGGTGGCGGACGCGCAGGCGCAGGCGGCTCGCGCCGCTTCCGTGCAGCGTGACGCCGCTCCAGCCGAACGGCAGCGGTACGTCGTCGCCGACGGGAGCGGCGAGCGAAAGCACGCGCAGCGCGCTGTCGAGCAGCGCCGGGTGGAGGGCGAAGCGCTCCGCTTCGCGGGCGCTGCTCTCCGGCAGGCTCACCTCGGCGAACAGCTCCTCGCCGCGCCGCCACACGGCCTTCATCCCCTGGAAGTCCGGGCCGTAGGTGAGCCCGGCGCGCTCGAGCAGCTCGGGCAGGTGGCCGAGGTCGACCGGCTCGGCGTCGGGCGGCGGGAAGGCGTGCAGCGCGAGCGCCGGCGTGTCCGCGGCACAAGGCGCCAGCGTGGCGCTGGCGTGCAGCGTCCAGATCGCGTCGGCGACGGCATCGTCGGCGCGGCTGTGGATGCTGAGCGCGCGCTGTCCGTCTGCGCCGGCAGGCTGCACCGTCACCTGGACGACGACGCTGCCCTGGGCGGGAATGATGAGCGGCGCCTCGAGCGTGAGCTCCTCCACGCGTCCGAGCTCCACGCGCTGCGCCGCGAGCAGCGCGAGCTCCACGAAGGCGCTGCCGGGCAGGACGATGGCGCCGTGGACGACGTGCCCGGCGAGCCATGGGTGCTCTGCGATCGACCAGCGACCGGTGAACACCAGCGCACCGCTGCCGGCGAGCGCGACCGTCGCGGCGAGGAGCGGGTGGTCGGCCGCTTGCTGTCCAGTCGAGGCCACGTCGGCGCGTGCCCGGGAAGGGCCGACCCAGAAGCGCTCGCGCTGAAACGTGTAGGTGGGCAGCGCCACGCGCTCGGGGGCGAACGGCGCGAAGAAGGCGGTCCAGTCGAGCGACACGCCCGCGCCGTGCAGCGCCGAAAGCGCCGCGACGAAGCTGTCGAGGTCGTCGCGGCCCTTGTGCAGCGCGGGCACGAACGCGGCCTGATCGTCGCCGGCAGCGAGCGTGTCCTGAGCCAGCGAAGACAGGATGGCTTGAGGACCGAGCTCGAGGAAGGTGGTGGCGCCCTGGTCGCGCAGGGCCTCGACGCCATCCGCGAAGCGCACCACCTCGCGGACCTGCCGGACCCAGTAGTCGGGCGAGGCCATCTCGGCCGCGACGAGCTTGCCCGTGAGGTTGGAGACGATGGGCAAGCGCGGGGCCTCGTAGGACAACGTCGTGGCCACCTCGCGGAAGTCGTCCAGCATCGCGTCGAGGTGCGCCGAGTGGAACGCGTGGCTCACGCGCAGGCGCGACGTCTTCCTCCCGAGCGCGCTGAAGTGGGCGGCGATGTCGAGCACCGCCCGCTCGTCGCCCGACACGACCACGGAGGTCGGCCCGTTGACGGCCGCGACGCACGCCCCCGGCTGATCCTCGAGGAGCGCGGCGAGCTCCGCCTCGGATGCCTGGAGCGTGACCATGGCGCCGCCCGGCGGAAGCGCCTGCATGAGGCGGGCGCGCGCGGCCACCAGCGTGCAGGCATCGGCCAGCGACAGGACACCGGCCACGTGCGCCGCGGCGATTTCGCCGATGGAGTGGCCGAGCACGATGTCCGCGCTCAGGCCGAAGCTCTCGAGGAGCCGGAACAGCGCGACCTCCAGCGCGAACAGCGCGGGCTGGGCGTGGCCGGTCTGATCGAGCGGGGTGGCGTCACCCGCGTCGGTGAACACGAGCTCCGAGAGCGGAGCCGCGAGATCGCGATCGAGGTGGGCGCACACGTCGTCGAAGGCGGCGCGGAAGCCGGGAAACGTCTCGTAGAGCGCCTTGCCCATCTGCGGGCGCTGGCTGCCCTGACCCGTGAACAGCACGGCGAGCTTGCCGGAGAGCTTCTGGCGCACGGCCACGCCTGCGCGCGGCTCCTTCCGTGAGAGCGCCTCGAGCGCAGCCAGCACGTCGCCGCGCTCGCCCGCGACGACGGACGCGCGCCACGCGAAGTGCGTGCGTGCCGTCGCCAGCCCGGCGGCGACATCGCGCAGGGTAAGGTCGTGGCGGGCCTCCAGCTCGGCGTGCAGGCGCGCGGCCTGTGCACGCAGGGCGAGCTCGCTGGTGGCCGAGAGCAAGAGCGGCAGCGCGCGCAGCGTGGCCGCTCGCGCGCGCGGCCGCGGAGGTCGCTCGCTCGGCGGTGCTTCCTCGAGGATCAGGTGGGCGTTCGTGCCCGAGACGCCGAACGACGACACGCCCGCGCGCCGTGGCCGCCCGTTCGGCGCCCACGCCCTCGGCTCCTGCAGCAAGCGCACGGCGCCCGACGACCAGTCGATGTGGGGAGACGGCCGCTCGGCGTGGAGCGTGCGCGGCAAGCTGCCGTGCTGCATCGCCAGCACCATCTTGATCACGCCGCCGACGCCCGCCGCGGCCTGGGTGTGTCCGAGGTTGGACTTGAGGCTGCCGAGCCACAGCGGATGGTCCGGCGCGCGGCCCTGGCCGTAGGCCGAGAGCAGCGCCTGCGCTTCGATGGGGTCGCCGAGCGGCGTGCCCGTGCCGTGCGCTTCCACCGCGTCGACGTCGTTGGCGGTCAGGCCTGCCGTCCGCAGCGCCTGGGCGATCACGCGCTCCTGCGAAGGGCCGTTCGGCGCGCTGAGCCCCTGACTGCGGCCGTCCTGGTTGACGGCCGAGCCCTTGAGGACTGCGAGGACCGGGTGGCCGTTGCGCCGTGCGTCGGACAGACGCTCCAGCAGCAACATGCCTGCGCCCTCGCTCCAGCCAGCGCCGTTCGCGTCGGCGGAGAACGACTTGGAGCGCCCGTCCGGGGCTCCCGCGCTGTGCGGACCCATGTACAGAAACACGCCCGGCGTGGCCATGACGGTGACGCCGCCCGCCAGCGCCAGCGAACACTCGCCGCGGCGCAGCGCCTGCGCGGCCAGGTGGATGGCGACGAGCGAGGAGCTGCACGCGGTGTCGACGCTGAGGGCAGGTCCCTTGAAGCCGAACGTGTAGGCGATGCGACCCGAGGCGACGCTGGTGGTGGTGCCCGTGGCGAGGTAGTCGGTCAGCGCGACGGGAGCATCGAGCGCCTGCAGGCCGACACGGTAGTCGTTGTCGAAGATGCCGACGAAGACGCCAGTGCTGCTGCCGAGCAGGGACGCGGGGACGATGTCCACGCGCTCGAGGACCTCCCAGCTCAGCTCGAGCAGGAGGCGCTGCTGGGGATCCATGGCGAGCGCCTCGCGCGGGCTGATGCCGAAGAAGGCCGGATCGAAGCGGTCCACGTCGTCGAGGAAGCCGCCTTCCGCGATGCTGTTCAGCGTCTCGGCGTGCCAGCCGCGGTCGCCGGGGAAGGCCGAGATGGCGTCGCGGCCGCCCTCGAGCAGCTGCCACAGATCCTCGGGCGTGCGCACGCCGCCCGGATAGCGACAGCCCATGGACACGACGGCGATGGGCTCGTCGTGCTCCGCGACGACGGCGAGCTCTGCGGGGCGGGCGGCTGCGGTCCAGACCAGCTTCTCCCCCAGGAACCGGGCCAGCGCGTCGGGCGTCGGGTGGTCGAACAGCAAGGTCGCCGGCAGCTTCAGGCCGACTCGTGCGGCCAGCCGGTTGCGCAGCTCGAGCGCCATGAGCGAGTCGAGCCCGCGCTCCTGGAGCGGTCGGCTCGGCTCGAGCGAGGACGGCGAGGCGACGCGCAGCACGGCGGCGATGTCTGCGCGGACCAGCTCGAGCAGGGCGCCATGGCGCGCGCCGGCGTCGAGCGCGGCGAGCCGCTGGGCGAGGGAGGTGTCGGTGTTCGAGGCGCTGCGCCGCGCCGCGCGGGCGCGCACGAGCCCGCGGAACAGCGGGGCGACGACCTCGGCCTCGCGGTGCAGCGACGCCAGGTCGAAGCGCGCGGGGACGAGCAGCGGCAGGGGCCGAGCCAGCGCCGCGTCGAAGAGCGCCAGACCTTGCTCCGACGACATGGGCAGGACGCCGCCGCGTCGCAGGCGCGCGACCTCGGCGTCGGCGAGGTGCTCGGTCAGGCCGCTGCGCTGCGCCCAGAAGCCCCACGCCAGGGACGAGGCGGGGAGGCCGCGGGCGCGGCGATGGTGGGCGAGCGCGTCGAGGAAGGTGTTGGCCGCGGCGTAGTTGGCCTGGCCGGGCGCGCCGACGATGCCGGAGAGCGAGGAGAAGAGCACGAAGGCGCTGAGCTCGCAGCCTCGCGTGAGCTCGTGCAGGTTCCAGGCGGCGTCGACCTTGGGGGTGAACACGCGGTCGAGCCGCTCCGGCGTCAGCGCGTCGAGCACGCCGTCGTCGAGGACGCCCGCGGTGTGCACCACCGCGCGGAGCGGGTGCTCCGCCTCGATCGCCGCCAGCAGCGCCTCGAGCGCGGCGCGGTCCGCGGCGTCGCACGCCGCGATGGTGACGTGCGCTCCCAGGGCCTCGAGCTCGCTGCGCAGGGCGTCTGCACCTCTCGCGCGCGGGCCCTGACGCGAGGTGAGGAGCAGGCGCCTTATGCCGTGCGCGGCGACGAGGTGGCGCGCCACCAGGCTGCCGAGCGTGCCGGTGCCGCCCGTGACGAGGACCGTGCCGTGAGCCTCGAAACGAGCGGCGTGCGCCGCGTCCGCCGCCTCGTGGACGCGGGAAAGGCGCGGGACCAGACGCCGTCCCGCGCGCAGCGCGAGCTGGCGCTCGTCTCCGGCGAGCGCGGCCGAGAGGGCGCGGCGCGAAGCGTGGTGGTCATCGAGGTCGACGAGGAAGAGCGGCAGCTCGGGGCGCTCGTTCTGCGCGGAGCGCACGAGCCCCCACACGGCGGCGTGCGCGAGTGCGGGCACGTCCTCGTCGTGCCGGCTCGCGACGGCACGCCGCGTGACCACGAAGAGGCGCGTGGCAGCCAGGCGTTCATCGCGGGCATGGGTCTGCAGGAGCTCGAGCACGCGCGCGCTGGCCTCGCGCGCGCGCGTCGCGAGGTCGGCGTCCGTCGCGAGGGCCAGCGCCGAGACGGGCGCGAGCACGACCTCCGGCGGCGCAGCGCCAGCGTCGAGCGAGCGCTGCAGGGCGGCGAGATCGGCGAGCCGCTCGACGTGGACGGCGGGCGAGGGCTCGAGCGCGACGTCTCCGAGCAGCGTGAGGCGCGCGAGCGGGAGCGGGTCGGCAGGCAGCGGGAGCTCTTGCCACGCGAGCTCGAAGAGCGGTGCTCGCGCCGCGCCGCGGGCCTCGCGCAGCTGCCCCTTCGACGCCGGGCGCAGCGCGACCTCGTCGCCGTGCAAGAGCGGCGCGCCCGTGGCGTCCGCCACCGCCACGCTGAAGGCGCGCTCGCCGCGCCGCCGCAAGCACACACGCACGCTGCGGGCGTGCGCGGCATGCAGCGTGACGCCGCTCCACACGAACGGCAGCGCCACCGCGCCATCGGCGTGGGCGTCGAGGGCGAGCGCGTGCAAGGCGCTGTCGAGCAGCGCGGGATGGAGCGCGAAGCGCTCGGCGTCCTGAGCGGCGGGCTCCGACAGGCGCGCCTCGGCGAAGAGCTCGTCGCCGCGCCTCCACACGGCCGTCAGGCCGCGGAAGGCCTGCTCGTAGGCGAGGCCCGCCTCGCGCAGCGTCGCATAGAGGCCGTCGATGGCGAGCCGCTCCGCGCCGGGCGGAGGCCAGGCGTGGAGGCTCGGGAAGGCCGCGTCGGCCGCGGGCGCGAGCGTGCCGCTGGCATGCAGCGTCCACGGAGCGTCGGGCGCGTCGTCGGCGCGACTGTGGATGCTCAGCGCGCGCTGACCCGCCTCGTCGAGCGCGCGCACGGTCATCTGCAAGGCCAGGCCGCCCTGGGCAGGCACGGCGAGGGGAGCCTCGATGGTCAGCTCGTCGATGCGCTCCAGCGCGACATGGTGAGCGGCGAGCAAGGCGAGCTCGACGAAGGCCGTGCCGGGCACGATGACGCGGTCGTGGACCCTGTGGCCGGCGAGCCAGGGCTGATCGGCGAGCGACACGCGGCCGGCGAACACGTGCTCGTCGCCGCTGGCGAGCGGCAGGCAGGCGCCGAGCAGCGGATGACCCGACGCCGCGAGGCCCAGCGAGGCGACGTCCGCGCGCGACCGGCCCACGTCGCGCCAGAAGCGCTCGCGCTGGAAGGCATAGGTGGGCAGCGTGGCGCGCCTGCCTCCCGGCAGCTGCGCCTGCCAGTCGAGGGGCAGGCCTCGGCCATGGAGCTCAGCCAGCGAGAGGCTCAGGCGCGGCGCGCCGCCGTCGTCGCGGCGCAGGCTGCCCACCACGGCGGACGGACCGGGGAGCGAGTCCAGCGTCTCGCGCAAGGCGAGCGTGAGGACGGGATGGGGGCTGACCTCGACGAAGAAGTGGTGCCGATCCCGCGCGAGGCGCTCGGTGGCCTCGGCGAAGCGGACCGTGCGCCGCAGGTTCTCGTACCAGTAGAGCGCGTCCAGCTCGTCGCCGGCGAGCGGCGTCGCCGTGACGCTGGAGTAGAGCGGCAAGCGAGCGCGCCGCGGAGCGATGTCGGCCAGCTGCGCCAGCAGCTCGGCGCGGACGTCCTCGACCTGCCGATAGTGCGACGCATAGTCGACGCGAACCTTGCGGGCAAAGCGCTGCGCGGCCGCGAGCTCCGCGAGCAGCGCATCGATGGCAGCGACCTCGCCCGCCACCAGCGTGGTGGTGGGGCTGTTGATGGCCGCGATGGAGATGCGGTCGCCGAACGGCGCGAGCTGCGGCGCGAGCTCCGCGCTGCTCAGCTCGACCGACGCCATGGCGCCCTTGCCGGCGAGCGCCGCCAGCGCGCGGCTGCGCAGCGCGACCACCTTGGCGGCGTCCTCGAGCGAGAGCGCTCCGGCGACGAAGGCCGCCGCGATCTCTCCCTGGCTGTGGCCGACCACGGCGTCGGGCTCGACGCCCATGGCGCGCCACACCGCGGCGAGCGAGATCATCACGGCGAACAGGGCCGGCTGCACGACGTCGATGCGATCCAGCCAGGCGTCGCCCGCGTCGTGCGCGTCGTGTAGAAGGACGTCGAGCAGCGACCAGTCCGTGTGGGGAGCGAGCGCCCGCGCGCAGTCGTCGAGCTGGTCGCGGAACGGCGCGGAGCTCTCGTAGAGCTCGCGCGCCATGTGGCTCCACTGCGAGCCCTGGCCCGGGAACACGAAGGCCGTCTTGCCGCGCACGTCGGCCTGACCCTGGACGCCGCGCTGGGCGGTGCCGCCGCTGGCGAGGGCCTCGAGGTCCGCGAGGAGCGCGTCGCGCTCGCTGGCGACGATGACAGCGCGCTGCTCGAAGTGCGTGCGCAGCGTCGCCAGCGTGTAGGCGACGTCGAGCAGGGGCAGCTCCTCGTGAGCGCGCAGGTGTGCGGCGAGCCGCTCGGCCTGGGCGCGCAGCGCCGCCTCGCTCCTGCCGGAGAGCAGGAACGGCAGCGCGGTCGGATCGGCCGGCGATGCGGGGGCCGCCGGCGCGACGCTGGGCGCTTCCTCGAGGATGACATGCGCGTTGGTGCCCGAGAGCCCGATCGCGGAGATGCCTGCACGGCGCTGCCCAGCGCTGCGCCGCGGCCAGGCGCGCCGCGCGTCGACCACCGCGACCGGCAGCGCCTCCCAGTCGACGTGGGGGTTCTGCGGCGTACAGCGCAGCGTGGCCGGCAGCGCCTCGTTGCGCAGGGCTGCGACGATCTTCGCGACGCCTGCCAGGCCGGACGCGGCCTCGAGGTGTCCGATGTTGGTCTTGAGCGCGCCGAGCAAGAGCGGGGCGTGGCTCGGGCGTCCCTGGGCGTACACCGCGCCGAGCGCGTGGACCTCGATGGGGTCGCCGAGGGCCGTTCCGGTGCCGTGGCACTCCACGAAGTCGACGTCGGCGGGCTCGAGGCGGGCGTCCGCCAGGGCGCCGCGCACCGCCTTCTGGTGCGACGTCCCGCTCGGCGCCGTGATGCTGCTCGAGGCGCCATCGTGGCTGAGCGCGCTGCCGCGGATGACCGCCAGGATGTCGCGGCCGTGCGCCTGCGCGCTGGAGAGCCGCTCGAGCGCGAGCACGACGACGCCCTCGCCGCGGCCGTAGCCGTCGGCCTGTGCGGAGAAGGTCTTGGAGCGCCCGTCGGGAGCCAGCGCGCGCGTGCGGGACAGCATGACGAACGTGGAGGGGCTGATGACCGAGGCGCCCGCCACGAGCGCGAGCGTACATTCGCCGTTGCGCAGCGCTTGGCAGCCGAGGTGCAAAGCGACGAGCGACGAGCTGCACGCCGTGTCGACCGTGAGCGCGGGGCCGTGCGTGCCGAGCACGAAGGCGAGCCTCCCCGCGGCGAAGGAGCTCGCGTTGCCCTGAAGGTCGAAGGCCTCGACGGCGGTCGGATCGACGCGCGCCATGCCGTAGTCGCCCTCGCGGATGCCGACGAACACACCGGTGGCGGACTCCTTGAGGTCGGCCGGGACGATGCCGGCGTGCTCGAGGGCCTCCCAGCTCGTCTCGAGCAACAGCCGATGCTGTGGGTCGATGTGCTCGGCCTCGCGCGGGCTGATGCCGAAGAAGCCCGCGTCGAACAGGTCGACGCGCTCGAACATGGACGCCTGGTTGACGTAGGTCTTGCCCGTCTGCTCGGGGTCCGGATCGTAGAGCTCCGGGATCCAGCGCGCGGCCGGGATGGGCGCGATGGTGTCGCGCTCGTCGCGCAGCAGCGCCCAGAGCTGGTCGAGGTCGTCGGCGCCCGGCACGCGCAGGGCGAGGCCGACGATGGCGATGGGCTCGTGGGCAGCGCGCGGCGCTGCGTCGGCGGCGGCCGCAGCGCGGGTCGCTTGCGGCAGGCCGAGCGAGCCGGCGAGCGCCTCGCGCAAGTGCAGCGCGACCGCGTGCGGCGTGGGATGGTCGAACGTGAGGGTGGCCGGCAGCTTGAGGTTCATCGCCTGCTGCAGGCGCCTGCGGATCTCGACGGCCATGAGCGAGTCGAGGCCCAGGTTGAAGAAGCCCTTGTGAGCGTCGAGGCGCGAGGCGTCGCTGAAGCCGAGGATCTTGGCGGTCTCGGCGACGACGATGCCGAGCAGGTGATGGTATCGCTCGTCGCTCGAGGCGCGGCGCAGCGAGTCGAGGAGGTCCCCAGCGCCGGCCGTGGTCTCGGTGCTGGCGGCGCCGTCCTCGAGGGCGCGGCGCGCCTCGGGAATGTCGCGCAGCAGGGGGCGCTCGCGCATGGCGGCGAGCGCGGGCGCGAAGTGTGTCCAGTCGATGTCGGCGACGGTCAGGTGGGTCTCGTTCGCGTGCAGCGCCTGGGCGAAGGCCTGGAGGGCGAGCTGCGGGGCCATGGGCGCCAGACCGCGGCGCCGGAGGGTGTCCTGGGTCTGGGCATCGACCATGCCTCCGCCGTCCCAGGCTCCCCAGGCGATGGAGGTGGCGCACAGGCCGAGGCTGCGGCGCTGCTCGGCGAGGGCGTCGAGGAAGGCGTTGGCGGCGGCGTAGGCGCCCTGCTGGGCGCCGCCCCAGCTGGCGGCGCCGGAGGAGAACAGGACGAAGGCGTCGAGCTTCCGGTCGGCGAGCAGCTCGTGGAGGTTGTGGGCGCCCAGTACCTTGCCTTCGAGGACGCGGCTCAGGTCGAGCAGACGGGTGTCCGCGAGGGGCGCGTTGTGGTTGATGCCGGCGGCCTGGACGACGCCGCGCAGCACGTCGCCGTCGGCGTCGAGGCGGGCGAGGAGGGCGCTCAGGGCGGGGCGGTCGGCGGCATCGCAGGCGACGAGGCTGACGCGCGCGCCGAGCGCGGCGAGCTCGTCGCGCAGCGCGGCAGAGCCCGGTGCGTCTGCGCCGCGCCGGCTGGTGAGCACGAGATGTTCGACGCCGTGGCGCGCCAGCCAGCGGGCGACGTGGGCGCCGAGGGCGCCGGTGCCGCCGGTGATGAGGTAGGTGCCGCGGGGAACGAAGGGCTCGCCGCGGGCCTCGGCGCGGGGGGCGCGGACCATGCGGCGCGCGAACAGCCCGGAGGTGCGGAGCGCGAGCTGGTCCTCGTCCGTGCCGTGGGCGAGCCGCGCGAGCAGCGGCTCGAGCGCGCGGTCGTCGAGCGCCTGGGGGAGGTCGATCACCCCGCCGGGTCGCTGCGGCACCTCGAGCGCGGCCACGCGCCCGAGCGCCCAGGTCATGGCCTGTCGTGGAGCGAGGAGGGGATCGGAGCGACCGATGGAGACTGCGCCGCGCGTAAAGAGCCAGGTGGGAGCCTTCCAGCTCAGACTTTCGAGCGCCTGGACGAGCGCGAGCGAGAAAGCGAGGCCTCTGGGCACGGCTTGGTGCTCGTCGAGGCAGGTCTCGTCGAGGGCCAGGAACGAGAGCACGCCGCGCGGCACGGCTGCGTCCTGCAGGCCTTCGCGCAGCCGCGCAGCGAGGGCAGCGCCCTCTACGAGCGCCGGGTCGACCGTGAGCTCGACGAGGCTTGCGCCGCGCTCGACGAGCGTGCGGAGGATGAGCGCGAGTTGAGGGTCCTGAGCGTGCGTCTCGGGCGTCAGAACCAGCCAGTTCCCGGTGAGATCGAGCTTGGTCTGGGTGTCGCGGGTGAGGGGCTTCCAGACAATCTGGTAGCGCCAGCGCTCGACCTTTTCCTGGTCCAGGCCCTCGCGGCGCCATGCGGCGAGGTGGGGCAGGAGCTGCGCGAGGGCGGGGCGCGCATCGTCGCCGACGCGCAGCTCGGCGCCGAGTGCATCGACGTTCTGCTCGTCGATGGCTCTCCAAAACCGCCGCTCTAGTGGATCGAGCGGCGCGCGGGGAGCGGCACCTCCGGCGTGGGCCTTGGGGGCGTCGAGCCAGAAGCGCTCGCGCTGGAAGGGGTAGGTGGGGAGTGAGATTTTGCGGGGAGCGAAGGGCGCGGAGGGACCCGCGAACGCGGAGTCCCGACCCCCGTTGAAGAGTACGTTCCAGTCGAGGGCCAGTCCTCGGGTATAGAGCTCGGCCCAGGAGAGGAGGAGACGGGCGAAGTGCCCTTCGTTGCGTCGAATCGACCCCACGACCGCGGGCGCGCGCGGTGAGCGCTCGGTCGAGCGCTCGAGCGTCTCGCGGAGGGCGAGCGTGAGCACGGGATGGGGGCTGACCTCGACGACGAAGCGGTGCTCATCCTGAACGAGCTGCTCGATGGCGTCCGAGAACAGGACGGTTTGCCGCAGGTTTCGATACCAATACTCGCCATCGAGCTCGGAGCCGTCGAGCGGGGTGCCGGTGACGGTCGAGCAGAGAAGAAGCTCGCACGTCCGAGGAGCGAGGCCTTCGAGGCCTCGAAGGAGCTCGCTGCGGACAGCGTCCATCTGGGCGGAGTGGGAGGCGTAGTCCACGCGGATCTTGCGAGCGAAGACCTGGGCGGCGGCGAGGGTGTCGAGCAGCGCGTCGACGGCGGCGGGCTCGCCGGACACGAGGGTGGCCCGGGGGCTATTGATCGCGGCGATGGACAGCCTGTCGCCCCAGGGCGCGAGGTAGCTGTGGAGGTCCGAGGCCCCGAGCTCGACGGCGGCCATGGCGCCTTTGCCGGCGACGGTGGTGAGCGCTTTGCTGCGCAGGGCGGCGATCCGGGCGGCGTCCTCGAGGGAGAGAGCGCCGGCGACGAAGGCGGCGGCGATCTCTCCCTGGCTGTGGCCGACGACGGCAGAGGGCTCGACGCCCAAGGAGCGCCAGAGGGCAGCCAACGAGACCATCACGGCAAAGAGCGCAGGCTGGACGACGTCGACGCGGTCGAGGGAGGCGGCGCCCTCGTCGCGGCGCAGGACGGCGAGCAGACTCCAATCGACGTGAGGCGCCAGCGCGCGCTCGCACGCCTCCAGCTGGGCCCGGAAGATCGGCGAGGAGTCGAGCAACGCGAGGGCCATCCCTTCCCACTGCGAGCCTTGCCCTGGAAAGACGAAGACGACCTTGCCGTGGCTCCCGCTCCGTCCGAGGACGGTGCTCGGGGCGGGGTGGCCGTGGGCGAGCGAATCGAGCGCTGAGAGGAGCTCGGCGCGGTCATGGGCCACGAGCGCGGCGCGCTGCTCGAAGTGAGCGCGGGTGGTGGCGAGCGAGTGGGCGACATCGACGAGCCGGAGGTCCGGACGGGCCTCGAGGTGGGCCCTCAGCCGCGCGGCCTGCTCCCGGAGCGCCCCTTCGGTGTTGGCCGAGACCACGAACGGCAACGCCGCAGCGGGCTCGACGTCCAGAGTTGTCGCCCGGGGCGCCTCGCCGCCGCTGCCCAGCGCCGGCCACGACACGGCTTCCATGCCGGCCGGATAGACCTCGTTCCACCTCACGGGTGCGCCGAGCCCATGGAGCGCTCCGAGCGCGTCGAGCATCACCGCACGTTCGTCCTCGTCGCGGCGGAGCGAGGGCAGCACGGCACCGCGGACGCCGGCGCGGCGCAGGTTCGACCCGATGGCATGCAGGGCGACCGGGTGCGGGCTGACATCGAGAAAGGTGCTGAATCCATCCTGCAAGAGGCAGTCGACCGCGGTCGAAAAAAACGCCGGGTCGCCCAGGTTTCGAACCCAGTGGTCGGCGTCGAAGCGCTCGCCGGCGAGCACCGAGCCGGTGACTTGGGAGGCGATGGGGATGCTGGCTTCGCGGGGTCGCACCCCGAGGAGCGCCTCGCGCAGGTCCTCGCGCAGGCAGTCGATCTGAGGGCAATGGCCGGAGACGTCCATGGCCACCCTGCGGCAGAAGATGTTCCGGCGCTCGAGCGCCCGGAACATCTCGTCGAGCGCCTCCGGCTCTCCCCCCAGCACGGTCGAGTCGGCGCTGTGCTGGATCGCGCGGAAGAGGCGTCCTTCGTAGCCGACCAGCTCCCTCTCCGCCTCATCCCACGACAAGCCCACGACGCCCGTGGCGCCCTTCCCCCGGACACGCGGGAGCAGGCGCCCATACGCGCAGATGGCCTGCATCGCGTCCTCGAGGCTCAGGACGCCGGCGACATGGGCCGCCGCGATCTCGCCCGCGCTATGGCCCACCACGGCTGCCGGCTCGATGCCCCAGGCACGCCACTGCGCCGCGACAGCGATCTCCATGGAGATGATGGCCGGGGGGCTGACGTTGATCTCATCGAGCCGCGAGCCCTCGCGGCCCGTGGTCAGCTCGTCCAAGAGAGACCAGCCCAGCTGCTGCTGAATGAAGCGGCTGCATCGCTCGAGCGTCGCCCGGAATACGGGCTCGCGATGCAGCAGCTGACGGCCCATGCCGAACCACTGCGCCCCCTGGCCGGCGAACACGAAGACCACCTCTGACGCAGCGCGCGCTGAGCGCGCTGCGCCATAGGCCGCTCGGCCGACCGACATACCTGGCTCGGCTTTGTCCTCCAGAAAGTTCTGCAGATGGCGCGCCAGCTCGTCGCACGAGCGCGCGGTCACCGCGAGGCGATGCTCCTTCGGGGAGAGGCGCCCCGCGGCCTGCTCGCAGAGGGCCGCGAGCGAGGCTCGCCCTCCGAGCGAGGCCATGGCCGAAAGCCACTCTCGCGCCTGTGTGCGCAGCGCCTCCGGGCTCTCTGCGGACAGAGGGAAGAGCTCGACCCTCGGCGAAGGCCACTCCGAGAGCACGGCGTGGGCGTTCGTCCCTCCCATCCCGAACGAGCTGACCCCCGAGAGGAGCGGACGACGCATGTCCGGCCAGGGGCCCAGCGCGCGCTGCATCTCCAGGTGGAGGTCGGCGAACGGGATATGGGGATTCGGGATCTCGAAGTTGAGGCTCGGCGCGAGCTGCCTGTGCTTGATGCAGAGCGCTACCTTGAGCAGCCCGGCGATGCCCGCGGCCCCTTCCAGGTGCCCGACATTGGTCTTGACTGAGCCCACGAGCAGCGGGCGATCGGCGGACCTCGCCTTGCCGAGCACGGCGCCGAGCGCGCTCGCCTCGATGGGATCTCCGAGCTGGGTGCCGGTCCCGTGCAGCTCGACGTACTGCACGTCGGCCGGGTCGACGCCCGCCCGCTGGCACGCGAGCCGCAGGACCGCCTCCTGCGCCAGAGGATTTGGGCCGGTCAGTCCGTTGCTCTCGCCATCGTTGTTCACCGCAGATCCGCGGATCACGCAGTAGATGGGATCGCCGTCCGCGATGGCCTGCGACAGACGCTTGAGCACCGCCACGCCGCCCCCCTCGCCTCGGACGTAGCCGTTCGCGCGGGCGTCGAAGGTGAAGCAAGCGCCGTCCGGGGACAACGCTCCGAACTTATCGACCCCGATGGTGCTCTCGGGGATGAGGTTCAGGGTCACGCCGCCTGCGAGCGCCAGCGTGGACTCGCCCGCACGCAGGCTCTCGCAGGCCAGGTGCACGGCGACCAGCGACGACGAGCAGGCTGAGTCGACCGTCATGCTGGGGCCATGCAGGCCGAGCGTGTAGGAGACGCGGTTCGCGATGATGCTGCGGTGATGCCCCGTCACCGTATGCTGCGTTATCGCTCGCGTCCCGCCTTGGTAACGCAGGGTCGCGTAGTCGTCCCAGACGGCCCCCAGGAACACGCCGGTCTGGCTGCCCTTCAGCCGCTCGGGGACGATCCTCGCGTCCTCCAGGGCCTCCCAGCCGAGCTCCAGCATGAGCCGCTGCTGCGGATCCATGTCGTGGGCCTCCCGGGGGGAAATGCCGAAGAACATGGGGTCGAAGCCGTCGACTCGATCGAGGAACCCGCCCCGGCGAGCGTTCATCTGCCTCTCGGGTGCAGCGGAGGCGGGATCGGCGAGCGCGCCCGGATCCCAGCGCTCCGGCGGCACCTCGGAGATCGCGCTCCTGCCGTCCCGGAGCAGCTGCCAGAAGCTCTCCGGGCTCGGCGCGCCCGGAAACCGGCAGGCTATTCCGATGATCGCGATCGGCTCGTCGTCCTCCCCTGGACTCTTCCGCTGGAAGGAATCCTCGCGCTCGGTCTTCTCGCCGGCCAGGTGGCGCGCCAGGGCCGCGGGGGTATGGTGCTTCCAAACGAGGACGGGCGACAGGGGACGTCCGAGCGCCTTCGCGAGGTCCGCGATGAGGCCCATCGCGTTCAGCGAGTCGAGGCCGTAGCGGCTGAAGGGCTCGCCTGCATCGATCGACCCTGGCTCGATGCCCAGCCGCGCGCCGAGGAGGGCGGTAATCAAGCCACGCAGCTTGTCCTCAGCCTCCGGCGTTATCGATGGATGAGTATGCCCGTCCGGCATGAGCGCTGCTCCTGGGGTTGACGACGGTTGCGGTGGGCGACGTGGACGAGGACCCTAGGCTCGCTCGCCCGTCGCGAGGGCGGTCCAGAGCCTTTCGAGCGTGGTGACCCCCGCCGGAGAGCGCAGTCCCACGCCCACGATGGCGATGGCGAAAGGAGTGCTCATGCCCGCGGCGCTGGGCCGCTCACGGAGCTCACTTTCGAGCCAGTCTCGCGGATGCGGGTCAGCGCGGGAGCCAGCCGCGAGTCGACGGTCGCGGCGTCCAGGCCGTAGTCATCGAGCGTCGAGCGCAATACAGACGGGCGGCGCTTTCTGCCCTTGAGCCAGTCTTCCGCGCGCTTCAGGTCCGCCTCGCCATGCGGCACGCCGCTGGCCTCCAGGACCTTGCGAGCGACGGTCAAGGGGGCCTCTACGAGGTCGTCGTACTCGACGAGGCGCAGCTTTCCAGGCTGGTTTGCAGACCAACGGCCCAGGGTCGAATAGCCGTGATCGACGATCTTCATGCTGTGCTCGGCGATCTTTGCGGGCGTCGTGCGAACGAACGACTGCTGATGCGTCATCTGCAGCGAACACACCGACGGAACGAAGTCCGAGGGAGAGCGCAGGTTCACGACCAGCGAAGCCTCCGGGTATTTGGCGGCGACGGCTCCGACGAACTCCGCGTGCCCGGGCGCCTTGAGCAGCCACGGTCTCTGGTCTGGCTCCGCATCGACGCCCGAGGCCAGTCGTTCGTGCGCGATCGTATTGAGGAGCAGCGCGTGATAGTCGTAGCGGCGCCTGGCATGCCGGCCCAGCTGATCGAGCTCGGCCAGGCGTCGCCTGGCTTCTGGCAAGCCGAGTACGAAGTCATACGAGTGACAGATGCCCGTGTAGTTGAGCAGCATGGTGCACTCTTCGGGACCCAGCGCGTCGACGGGATGTACGTCGTCCATGCGCGTGAGCGCGCTCTGCATGCGCGCCATCCAGACGGCGCGCGACTTCCGCTGCGCCGGCGAGAGGCGCGAGCCCGCGAAGCACAGCTCCCACATCATGGGGGAGCGGAAGAGCCCGGTCGCATCCAGGAGCTCGAACAACAGGGTCGTGCCCGTCCTCGGGGGAGAAACGATGATGACGCCGACCCGCGGGCTGTCGCTGGTGATCGCGTGCTCTCGCCGATAGCGTTCGACTTCCAATCGTTTCGTGAGCGCGCCCAGCGTCGCGGTCTTGACCCACTGCCGCCCCAAGAACGTCAAGGTGTCCAGCTTGCTGGCCTCATCGAGGACCCACTTGAGGGCTTCGTCGAACTCGCCGATGTCGTCCCAGGAATCACTTCCGGCTCGGCGCACCGCGAGCTTCTTCAGCTCATCGAACTCGAACGCACTCTTGGGCGCGAGCCGGCCGACGGAGTTGAGGAGACGTGCGGGCAGGGCATGTTTCGGCAGCATGTGGAGTCATCCTTCCGATACCGAGTGCAATAGTCGCGATTCGGCACGGCGAAGCTGCGCTCGCTGCTGGCCTTCCGTCCGACGCGCTGGTTCATGATCGAGCTCGTGTGCGCGCGCGCGCACATCGGAAGCGCAGGTCGGCGTCTCCTGAATCCCCGCACACAGCCTCCGGGCCACTTCGCCGGGAGGCTTCCCGATCCAACAACACGCCCCAATACTAATCCGTCCGTCCCGGGCGGGCAAGGAGCATACGCGTTATCCGTTCGGTCGCCGGCAACAATCGTGTGAACTTCCGGCGACAACCACGTGCAAATTCCGGATTGGCAGTGCATCGACTTCTCGTCGAAACCGGCCCGAAACCCGGTCCCGCGCCACGGTCCAATCGTGCTGCCGCCGTCACGGTCGCGACGCATCGTACTTGACGAGCGAGACGCGACCTGACCTGACGACTCACGCCTGGCGCGGGCGGCGTGGCGAGAGATGGGCGTAACCACCCAGCCAAGGTCATCGTGACCGTCCGCGCGGCGCCGGGCACCTGTTGCCATCGCGACGAAGGAGGAAGCGATTGCGACGAGGGTGGAGTGGGCCGAGCGGGTGGAGCGATGGGAGCGGAGCGGATTGAGCGGCGAGAAGCTCGCGCGGCGCGAGGGGGACGATTCGAAGCAGCTGTATCGGTGGCTGCGCACCCAGGCTGCCAAGTTGGTGGGGATTGCGCAAGCTGCCTCTGGTTCGGGATATTCACTCGATTTCTACGCAGATGGCATCACCGAGCTGGCGAGAGTCGGTCGCGCGGGCGCCGCAACCGTAACCTGGACCGTCAATGGAGCCCCCTCCGCCGATCCTCGCGATCCCCCAGTACCCGACGTGAGTGCATATCTCATCCGAGTAGGCGAGGCGGTAGCGAAATCCACGTGCTCGAACCCTTCTAGGACACCGAACGGGTTGAAACCCCGGGAAAATGAACCACAGAGGCACAGAGGACACAGAGGAACAACAAAAAAACTCTGTGCCCTCTGTGCCTCTGTGATTCGAATCTCTTCATTCTCGGGCGTTTCAAGCTGATCGACGCTCCAGGCGCTGCTCTCCGCCTCTCACTACCGCAAAGCACCGCGCCGGGCTGCAAAAGAGCCGCAGCGCCGGCGCGCGACCCACGCGCTGGAAGGACGCGCCCGGAGCACCGCGGCGGATCATCGAGGTCAGGTTCCATCCGCGGTGATGCCCTCTGCACCGGCGGGCCACAAGATGGGCCCGCCGCAGCCCGAGGTCCGGAGACAGGCGCATCCGCCCCGCCCCGCAACCGCGCCGGGATCATGTCCAGAGTATGCGGCGACACGGTGGGCGACGCCAGGCAGCGGGCTGGAACGGCGGCGTTCGAGAAGTGAAACAGTCCCCGAGCGCGACGGCGCGGCTCAGGGGGCTGGCAAGCTCGGCAACCACCGCAGCGCGTGGCGACGTCTCGATGGGCGCGAGCTATCGACCCCGGAGCTCCGGAGGTTTGCTGATCCGGGGCAACTTCCCGCGGGCGTGCCGATGGCAGGTGGGAGCTTGAGGGACGAGGCCGCTGCGCGGAATCAGAACAGGAGGCTGGAGGGCCCTGCGCGGCCTCAGAACACGCTGGCGGAGGCGCCCGCGACCCCGTTGTTGCCCGACGAGGTGCCGCCGGCGCCGCCGGTGCCGTGGGCGATGACGTTGCCCGAGGTCGACACCGTCGTGTTGAACCGGTAGACGCCGTAGGACACGCCGCCGGCGCCGCCGCCGCCGTAACCGCCACGGCCGCCGGCGCCGCCGCGGCCGCCGTCGCCGCCGGCGCCGACCTCGCTGGTGCACGTCCTGCCGCCGGCGCCGCCGTTGCCGCCGTTGCCGCCGTTGCCGCCGCTGCCGCCGGCGCCGCCGTTGCCGCCGTTGCCGCTCGTGACCTGGCTGGTGAGGAGCTGGAAGCCGGTCGAGTTCACGAGGAACAGCCCGAACGAGCCGCCGCCCGCGCTGCCCCCGAGCCCGCCGCCGCCGCCGCACCCGCCGCCGCCGCCGCCGCCGCCGCCGTTGCCGGCGCCGTCGGTGACCCAGGCGGCGCCCTGGCCGCCGCCGCCACCGCCGCCACCGGCCCCGTTGCCGTGCACGCCGATCACGCCCGAGCCGCCCGCGATGCCCGTCCAGAGCCCGCCGGTCACGGTCCCGCCGGTGCCGCCGCTGCCGTTCCCCCCGGGCGCACCGGCGGCGCCGATCTCGCCCACGCCGCCGTGACCGCCGGAGCTGCCCCCGGGGCCGCCGGCGCCGCCGGGGGTCCCGCCGGTGCCGGCGCCGCCGGCCGCGCCGGCGTTCGCCCCGACCGCGCCGCCGGTGCCGCCGGCGCCTCCGGTGCGCCCGCAGCTCGACAGGCCTCCCGCGCCGCCGGTGCGCGTGCCAGGCCCGTCGCAGCTGCCTGCCCCGCCGCTCGAGCCGTTGCTGCCCGCCGCGCCGGTCCCGCCGTTCGTGCCCGCCGCGCCCGGCCCCGCCGAACCCGCTTGCAGGACGCTGTTCTTCAACGTCACCGCCGTGCAGCTCACGCAGCGCATCGCGTAGTTCGACGCGCCCGTCGCGGCCGTGTTCGGGGTCTGGATCGTCAGCCGATCGATCGTCGTCGGCGCCATGATGTTGTGGCCCTCGAGCGCCGTGACGTAGCCGCCGACCACGCTGCCGGTCGACCGCACGACCGCGACCGACGCGGCCGAGCGCGCCCACCGGAGCGCGGCGTTGTACCCGCCGTAGAGCGAGATCCCGCTCGCGAGGCTCACCCGGTTGGTGGTGTACGTCCCCTGCGAGATGTACACGTGCGTCTTGCCCCTCAGCACCGCCCGGTTGATGCCGCCCCCGACCGTCGCCACCGGGCGCTGCCGCGTCCCGTCGTTGCCGTCGTTCCCGGTCGTCACGTCGACGAAGACCGCGAGATCCACGTCGCCGTCGACGCCGTCGCAGTTCGCGTCGACGAAGCCGTCGTCGGGCAGATCGACGTCGCTCACGAACGTGCACGCATACTCGCAGCCGTTCGAGGCCACCCCGTCGGCGTCGTAGTAGCCCGGCAGGCAGCCCTCGAACGTGCACGCCCCGGCGCCGCACCCGACCGCCGCGTTGGGGATGAGCGCCGCGCAGTCCGTGCCGCAGGCCCCGCAATGGGCCGGATCGGTGGCGGTGCTCGTCTCGCAGCCGTCCGAGTCGACGCCGTTGCAGCTCGCGAAGCCCGCGTTGCAGGCGACCAGGTCGCAGGAGCCGAGCGCGCACGCCTCGGACGCGTTCGCGAGCTCGCACGCCGCGCCGCAGGCGCCGCAGTTCGCCAGGCTGGTCCGCGTGTCGACCTCGCAGCCGTTCGCCGGGGCGCGGTCGCAGTCGCCGAAGCCGGCGTCGCAGGCGCTCAGCACGCAGGTGCCGCCGAGGCACGCCTCGGCCGCGTTCGGGAGCGCGCACGCCAGGTTGCAGCCGCCGCAGTTCGCGACGTCGCCGAGCGTGTTCACCTCGCAGCCGTCCAGCGCGCTCGCGTTGCAGTTCGCGAACCCGGGGCCGCACGCGCCCATCACGCAGGTGCCGCCGAGGCACGCCTCGCCCGCGTTCGCCGCGTCGCACGCCGCGCCGCAGCCGCCGCAGTGGGCGAGGTCGCGCGCCGTGTCGACCTCGCAGCCGTTCGTCGGGTCGCGGTCGCAGTCGGCGCGCCCCGCCTCGCAGGCGCCGAGCACACACACGCCGCCCTCGCACGACTCGGCCGCGTTCGGGAGCGCGCACCGGGCGCCGCAGCCGCCGCAGTTGGCGAGGCTCGTCTCCGTGTCGACCTCGCAGCCGTTCGCCGGGTCGCGGTCGCAGTCGGCATACCCGGCGCCGCAGGCGCCGAGCACACACGCGCCGTCGACGCAGGACTCGGCGGCGTTCGCGAACGCGCAGCCGAGGTTGCAGCCGCCGCAGTGGGCGAGGTCGCGCGTCGTGTCGGCCTCGCATCCGTTCGCCGCGGCGCCGTCGCAGTTGGCCCGGCCGGGCTCGCAGGCGCCCATCACGCAGACGCCCGCGAGGCAGGACTCGGCGGCGCCCGGGAAGCCGCACGCCGCATCGCAGGCGCCGCAGTGGGCGAGGCTCGCCTCCAGGTTCGCCTCGCAGCCGTTCGTCAGGTCGCCGTCGCAGTCGGCGTAGCCGGCGTCGCACGCGCCGAACTCGCACGAACCCTCCGCGCACGTCTCGCTCGCGTTGGCGAAGTCGCACGCGACGTTGCAGCCCCCGCAGTGGGCCGCGCTGGTCAAGAGGTCGGTCTCGCAGCCGGTCAGCGCATCGAGGTCGCAGTCGGCGTGGTCCGGCGCGCAGCCGACGATGTTGCAGTTGCCCCCGTTGCAGAACGACTCCGTGTGCTCCTTGCGGCAGGTCGTCCCGCACGCCCCGCACGTGTCCACCCCGGTGAGCAGGTTGGACTCGCAGCCGTTCGTGGCGTTCCCGTCGCAGTCCGCGAAGTGGTCCGCGCACGAGGACACCGTGCAGAGCCCGTCGACGCAGCCGGTGGTCCCGTTCGGCGAGACGCAGAGCTGGGCGCAGGCGCCGCAGTGGGCCGCGCTGGTCAGGAGATCGGTCTCACAGCCGTTGTCGGGATCGTCGTCGCAGGCCCCCATCCCCGGCGTACAGCTGTTCGACCGGCCGATGAGGGGCACGACGATGTCGGGCGCGCCGGCGCTGCCGACCTCGGCCTCCACGATCACCCGGTCGGCGGGCAGCGGCCCCGCGACGCCCTGCGAGGTGTACGTCACCTCGAAATGGAGCGCGCCGCCCGGCGCGCGCAGCACCGGCAGCGTCTCGACGGCGCGGATCGTCAGGAGCGGGTTCGCCGGATCGGGCTCGAAGCGCACCGCCACGACGTCGAAGTCCGCGCTGGCCACGGCCGCCGCGGTGAAGACGGCCTCCTGCGCGGTCTGGTTGTCCACGCGGAAGAGGCGCGTCCGCTGCCTCCCCGCCGGCACCGTCTCGAAATCGAGGACCTCGGGGCTCACGCACGGATCCGCCGGCCCACCGTCATTGAGGACGCAGAGCTCGAGCTTCCCGCTCCCGCCGCCGCCGCCCGCGCCGTCGCCGCCCGCGCCGCCGCCGCCCCCCGCGCCGCCGCCGCCCGTACCGTACGGGCCGCTCGTCGCGACCTCCGAACCTCCCGCGGCGCAGCCGACCGCGGCGAGCGCGGTGGCGAGGAGCGCCAGCCGCACGGTCAACAAAGCGAATTGCGGACGCAGAAAACCCCGATTGCGCGCCATGAAACCAGTGGAGCTCAGGGGCCTTGCGGTGTCTACAGCTCTCGCATGGACCACGAAAACGCCTCGGTCGCACCGCGCCGAGCGCGGCGGGTCTCACCCGTGCTCTCTTCCGCTCACCGGCCGATGCTGCGTTATACCGTGGGCTGTCACACCGTCTGTGCGCGCCCGCGCCGTCGGCCCGGCGAGCTTCCCTGCGGTGAAGCCTTCACGGGGCGGGCGGAGCGGGCGCGCCGCGGACGCCATCAATGAGGAGTTCCATGCGAAATTCGATCTCTGGCGCGCTCGCGCTGCTCGCGTTCACGCCGCCGCTCTTCCTGGGCTGTTCCGGCGAGGGGGGGCCGGGCCCCGCGGCCGGGGCGCCGACGTTCCACCGCGACGTCGAGCCGCTCCTGCAGAAGCGCTGCATGAGCTGCCACTCGCCCGGGAACATCGCCCCGTTCAGCCTGACGACGTACGAGGAGGCGCGCACGGTGGCCCCCCTGCTCGCGACCGCCACGCGAGAGCGCACGATGCCGCCGTGGAACGCGGTGGAGACCGACGAGTGCCAGCCCCCGTACGGCTGGAAGGAGGATGTCCGGCTCACCGACGACGAGATCGCCCTCGTGGACATGTGGGCGGCCGCCGGCGCCCCGCAGGGCGACCCCGCGGACGCTCCGCCCGCGTTCGTCCCCGAGGCCGGCGGGCTCCGCGGCGCCGAGCTCGAGGTCGCGCCGCGCACGCCGTTCGTCGCGAGCGGCGAGGCCGACCAGTTCCGGTGTTTCGTGATGGACCCCGGGATCACCGAGACGCGTTACCTGAACGGCGTGCACGTCGTCCCGGGCAACGCCAGCGTCGTGCACCACGCGCTCGTGTTCCTCGACCGGGAAGGCGCGGCCGAGGAGCTCGCGGACCAGGACGGAGGATACGATTGCTTCGGCGGCCCCGGGATCGCGGGCGAGCTCCTCTCCGCGTGGGCGCCGGGGGGCGTGCCGCTGGAGTTCGAGCCGAACATCGGCGCGGAGATCCCCGCGGGCGCGCGCCTCGTCATGCAGGTGCACTACCACCCGGCCGGCGCGACCGCCGAGCCCGACACGACGCGCGTCCAGATGCGCTTCACCGAGGGCGTGCCGGAGTACCAGATGGGGGTGGCGCTGATCGGCAACTTCGCCGCGCCCTCCGACCAGGGAGGCAGCCTGCTGCCCGGGCCGAACGACACGGGAGGCGTGGAGTTCCTGATCCCCGCCGGCGCGGAGGACCACGTCGAGACGATGCAGCTCCGGATGCCCGCGTCGGTGTCCGAGTCCGAGGTCTACCTCTATGGCGCCGGCACCCACATGCACTATGTCGGCACCGACATGAAGGTGTCGCTCACGCGCGAGGCGAGCGGCGCCGGCGAGCCCGAGCAGATGTGCCTCGTGCAGACGCCGGCGTGGGACTTCTCCTGGCAGCGCGGGTTCTACTACGACGCGCCCATCGAGCAGCTCCCGCGCCTCCACGCGGGCGACCTGCTCACGATGCGCTGCGTCTACAACAACTCCACCAGCAATCCGTTCCTCGTGAAGGCGCTCAAGGAGCAGCACCTCCCGGGCCCGGTGGACGTGCACCTCGGCGAGAGCACGCTCGACGAGATGTGCCTTGGCGCCTTGATCTACCTGACGAAGAACGAGTAGCGGCGCCGGCCGGTCGCGCGGCGCCGCCCGTCGCGCGGCTCAGGCCTGCTGGGAGCGGTGCGCGAGCTCGTCCAGGCCGAGCTCGCGCGCGCGGTCGGCGAGCGCCTGGATCTTCTTCTTGCCGTCGTCGTCCGCGCTCGGGAGCAGCGACTTGAGCAGCCCGGACAACGTCGCGTCCGACGGCCGCCCGAGCGGCGAGGGCTGGGTGACGAGCTGCTTCAGATCGTTCGGTAAGCTCGCGTTTCCATTCAGGTAATCGCCGACCAGGGAGCGCACGGTGGCGCTCTGGTCGACCATCCCGTCGACGGACTGGCCGAGGGTGACCGCCTTGATGAAGCGGTCGAAGAACGCCCCGTCGCCGCCCACGATGTTGATCTTCGCGTGTTCGAACGCGCCCCGCAGGACCTCGGCCTGCGCGCGGGCGACGTCGGCGCGGATGCGGAGCGACTCGAGCTCCACGGCCCGCTCCTTCTCGAGGCGGAGGCGGAACTCCTCGTGCTCGCGGCCGACCCCGTCGAGCGCCTTCATGGCCGCGGCCTTCTCGGCGGTGCCGGCGGCCTCGGCGAGCAGCCGCTGCTTGATCGCGGTCGCCTCGGCGAGGCCCCGCTTCTCGAGGGCGATCGCCTCGGCCTCGCGTGTCCTCGCCTCCGCGAGCCCCTTCTGCTCGATGCCGGTGGCCTCGGCGAGCAGCCGCTCCTTCGCGACGAGCGCCTCGGCGCGGCCCTGCTTCTCGATGGCCTGCGCCTCGGCCTCCTTGACGATCACCCGCGCGAGGCCCTGCTTCTCCTCGCCGGAGGCGGCCGCCTGCATCTTCTCGAGCGTCACGCGCGCCTCGGCGAAGCCCTGCTTCTCGATCGCCTGGGCGTCGGCCTCCTTCACCCGGATGCGCGCCAGCCCCTCGGCCGCGGACTCGGCCTGCACGCCCTCGGCGATCCGGATCTTCGCGCGCGCGGCCTTGTCGCTCGCCTCGAGCTCGGCGTCGGCGGTGATGAGCTTCTCGCGGGCCCTGAACTTCGCGGCCTCCTCGCTCGCCTCGGCGTTCTTGATCTGCTTGACGAGCTGCTCCTGCGCCTCGGCCTCGGCGTTGATGCGCACGACGTCCTTCAGGCGGGTCGCCTCGGCCACGGCGCGCACGTCCTTGATGCGCTCCTCCTCCTCGGCCACCGTCTTCTCGACCGCGATCCGCGCCCGGATCACGTCGGCGATGTCCTTCTTCTGGACCTCGAGCTCCTTCTCCCGGGCGATCTGCTGGAGGCTCACGTCGCGCTCGCGGCTCACGATCTCGAGCTCCCGCGCCTTCACGACGCGCTCGTTCTCGACGGCGACCTCCCGCTCCTTGTTCTTCTGGGCGACCTGGACGCCGCGCTCCCTCGCCTCGCGGGCGACGAGCGCCTCCTCGTCGTTCTTCTCCTGGAGGAGCAGCGTCTTCTTGCGCTCGTCGCTCAGGATGCGCGCCGCCTCGTTCTGCTCGCGCGCCTGCGCCACCGCGATCTCCTTCGCCTTCTTCGCCTCGGCCTCGGCCCGCCGCTGCTCGAAGCGGAAGATCGCCTCGTCGGAGTTCAGGTTCTGGCTGCCGATCTCCATCCGCTCCTTCTGGCGGAGCTCGTTGGTCTGGACGTTCTGCAGGACGGTGAGCTCGGTGATCTTCCGGATGCCCTCGGCATCCATGATGTTGTCCTTGTCGAGCAGCTCGACCGGCGTCTGCTCCAGGTAGTCGATCGCGGCGTCGGCGAGCACGAACCCGCTCAGGTCCTTGCCGATGACGTCGAGGATGTCGTCCTTGAACTTCTGCCGCTCCTTGTAGAGGTCCTCGAAGTTCAGCCGCTTGCCGACGGTCTTGAGCGCCTCGGAGAACTTCGCCGCGAAGAGCTGCTCGAGCGTCTCGGGGTTCGAGGCGCGCACGCAGCCGATGGTCCGCGCGACGGTGCGCACGTCGTCCTGCGTCTTGTTCACCTGCACGAAGAAGGTGACCTTGATGTCCGCGCGGATGTTGTCCTTGCAGATGAGGCCCTCCTTGCCGCGCCGGTCGATCTCGATCGTCTTGACCGAGATATCCATGTACTCGGCGCGGTGGATGATCGGCAGGACCATGGTCCCCGTGAAGGTGACGATGGGATCCTCGCCTCTCGTGTTGATGATCAGCGCCTTGCCCTGATCCACCTGCCGGTAGAACTTGGCGTACATGACCAGCATCCCGAGGGCGAGGAAGGCCAGGACGCCGACGAGGATGAGGACGAGGGGGACGGTTCCAGTGGGCACGCGGAGCTCCTTCGCGTTGCAGGGGAGGGGAGGGGCGCTCGCCCGCGTCGCCTGATCGCGGGTGCGCCCCGGGCCCGCTCCGAGTCGGGTCGGGGGGCTCATGACACCCCCTGAAGGGACGAGCGTACACGAAACCGCCAGGGTGACGTGTTCGTTCGGCTGGCGCGACCGTGCGCGTGGCGGCGCTCGGCGGCCGCATGGCGGCGCGGCGGCGACCGGGGTCGTCAGCTGCTGCGGCTGCGTCCGGGCGCCTCGCCGGTGCCCGCCGCGGCGGCGTTCGCCTCGTCCTCGGCGCCCCGGGAGGCGCTCGCGGCGGTCGCGTCGTCCAGAGGGGACACAACCCGCGCGGCGAGGGGTGGTGGCGGGCCCAGCAGGGCGTCGAGCGGCTCGACGCTGAAGACCTCGGCGTTCGGGTCCCAGCTCACGAGCAGCGCGCGGTCGCCGCGGCGGAGGGCGCCCGGCGTGTCGGAGCGCACGTCGAGGATGTGGCTCGCGCCGCCCTCGTCGATGACCGCCTGGCCGAAGCGCTCGTCCACGCGCCCGGTGGAGATGACACACACGCGTCCCACGAGGTCCTTCTTCGACTGCGCGTGCCGCGTCACGAAGAGCGGCGCGAGCGGTCGCACCGCGAGCGAGGTGAGCAGCAGCGCGGCGGCGAGCGACACGAGGAGCACCACGAGGCCGAGGGCCCAGCGCGGCAGCCCTGCGGAGGTCCAGAGCGGCTCGACGAGCAGGGCCGAGAGCGCGCTGGTGAACCAGCCGAAGGCCGCGATCAGCGTGAGTGTCACGGTCGCCGGCGCGCGGTGGAGCTCGAGCGCCGCGAGCAGCGAGCCCACGCCGTGCACGTCCGCGCCCCCGTCGGCCAGCCCCTCCGCGGCGCCCTTGGCGGCGCCCTCGAGCGCGCCCTTGGCGGCGCCCTCGAGCGCGCCTTTCGCGACCCCGTCGAGCTCGGGCACGTCGGCGCCGCCGAGCAGGTTGAGGTCGAGGGCGCCGATCAGGACGAACAGCCAGTAAATGAGCGCGAGCGCGAGCAGGACCGTGAAGATCACGGCAGGGAACGCGAGCGACGCGGCGAGCACCTCGGCCATAAGCAGACGCGAGCAGGGCGCAGGCGCAGGTGGAGCATGCGCGATGCGGCGCCCGCGACCGGCGCGTTCGATAGGATCACAGGGAGGGGAGGGATGGGGCCAAATTCCGCCGTCCGGCGCTCCGCCGAAAAGGCTTGACACCGCCATGACGCCAAGGGCGCCAGGAAGCCGGGGAGAGGGGAGGAGGAAACGCCGGGACGGCCCTTTCCCTCTCCTCTTGGCGTCCTTGGCGCCTTGGCGTTTTTTCTGCTGATGGGGAGCAGCTTCCCGCAGCAGCACCAGCAGGGCCGGGCGGGCGCCGAGGCCGGCGCCGCGCCCCTGCGGTCTGTTTCCGGAGTCGCCTCGCTCAGGAGGCGTTCCGGCGCGTCTCGTTGTTCTTCGTCTCCGAGGACGTCGCGCCGAGAGAGCTCGCCGACCCGGCCGCGCCGGCGCTGGAGCCGCTCGTGCTCGTGGTGGAGCCGGCGCTCGTGGAGCGCTCGCTCGACGACTGGCCCGCGCTCGTCTTCGTCTCGCCGTGCTGCTGCTGCTGCTGCTCGCGCTGCAGCCGGATCTCGTTCCGCACGTCGGTCACGCCCGAGATCCGCTCGGCGAGCACCTCGAGCTGGTGCTTGAAGCGGCGCTCGCGCACGGTCCCGGAGAGGATGACCTCCCCGTTCTGGACCTTCACCTCCACCTCGCTCGCGTCGAGATCCGGGTGGTCGGAAATTTGATCGCAAATATCCTCCCGGATCCGTTCGTCCGCGCGCTTGTACCCCTTGGGCGGGCGGCCGCGAGAGCCGCTGAGTCCGCCCTGTCCGCCGTAGCCCTGTCCAGACTGGAAGCCCTGTCCGCCGGACTGCCATCCCTGTCCGCCGTAGCCCTGTCCGGACTGCCATCCCTGGCCGCCATGACCCTGGCCGCCGAAGCCCTGTCCACCCTGCTGGTGGTGAAGGGAGCCCTGATCGCCCCGGAAGCGGGACTCCTGAGCCTCGTACCCGCGGTGCTGTCCTGAGCGCTCGTTCCATCCCTCGTGGCCGCGCTGCTGTGCTGACCGCTCGCTCCATCCGCGGTCCTCGTCGCTCCAGCGCTGTCCGCCCCGGGCGCCGTAGTCCTCGCGCTGTCCGCCGAAGCCGCCCTGGCCGAAGCTGCCCTGGCCGCCACCAAATCCACCCTGGCCACCGAATCCACCCTGGCCGCCGAAGCCGCCCTGACCGCCGAAGCCGCCTTGGCTGCCGCCGAATCCTCGCTCACCTCCGAGGTGCCCCTGGCCGCCGAAGCTGCCCTGGCCAGCGCCGTAGCCGCCTTGGCTGCCACCGAACCCACCCTGGCCGCCGCCGTAGCCGCCCTGGTCGCGGCCGCCGAATCCACCCTGGCCACCGAAGCTGCCCTGGCCGCCGAAACCGCCCTGGCCGCCGCCGAATCCGCCTTGGCCGCCGCCGAGACCGCCTTGGCCGCCGCCGTGGCCGCCTTGGCCGCCGTAGCCGCCCTGGCCGCCGCCGAAGTGACCTTGGCCGCCGTGACCGCCCTGGCTGCCGCCGAAGCCGCCCTGGCCGCCACCGAAGCTGCCTTGGCCGCCGCCGTAGCCGCGCCGGGAGCCAAGATCGTCGCGACCTCCTCGGTGGAGGTCATCGCGCTGGCCGCCCGACGTCTGTCGGTAGCCGGAGTCCTCGTGCTGGCCCCAGCCGCCGCGCTCTTGCCGTCCTTCCAAGCCGCGCTCGCCGTACCCGCGCCCGCCCTGGTCGCGGTCGAACCCACGTCCGCCGAACTCGCCTTCGAACCCGCGTCCTCCTTGGTCGCGCTGCTCCCATCCACCGCGGAAATCGTCCTGCCCGCCTCGCTGGGCCTGGCGGTGATCATCTCGCTGAAGAACTTGTTCATAGTTACCGCGATGCCCGTAGTTAGCATCGCCGGACGCGCCGCGCTCGCTGCGATACCCTTCCTCTCCTCGCTGTCGCCCGGACCGCTGATCGTCGTCGCGCCCCCGCCCGTGGTTGTGTTCGTCGTCGATCCATCCCTGACGATTCGGCATGACTCCTCCGTCTTTATCGCTGCGACACGAGTGACACGTTCATGAAACTGCATCGCTCTCTTCGTGACCCGGCTGACGCTCGAGGCGCGGGCGTCGCTTGAAATGCCCGCCTGATTATGTGCCCCTGACATCGCGTCACCGGAGGAACCCGGGGCCCCTGTGCCCCAGCGGGACCGGAGGTCGCAAGGGGCGTTCCACACAGGGAAGTCGATGTTTCACCCACTTTTCGAGAAGGTGCACTCCTCCGTCTCGGAGCGCCCGGTCGCAAAGTGCCCCACCTCGAAATCGCAAAGGCGTCCCATCGAGACGTTGTGCCCCATGGCCGAATGTCGCCCTAGGGATGTTCCTGAGTGTCCCTTACGGTATCGCCTCGGTGTCCTCTTGTCTCGACGGTGCTACCCGGTGCAGCCTATACAGTTCTCGGGCCAGCCGCGCCGCTTCGACGGCCCTCGACCCGGTGAGCGCCGCGGGGGGGTCGGCGCGGCGGGGGGGAGCGGGCGCGCCGAGCGCTGACTGAGGTGCCATAAGGCCGCCGCCGCGTCGGCCGCTGTCGAGGGGACCGCGGCGTCATCGGTCGGGGTTGGCGCCTGACTCGGCGAGGCGGCGCCGAGGGAGCCGCCTTCGCTCGCCACCCCGGCGTCCGGTCCCACCACCAGGAGGGCTCCTCCGACCGACCCGCCCATGTTTCGAAGCTCGGGGATCGCCTCATCGAGGGGGGCGAAGTCGCCCAGGCCGAGCTCAGCGACCTTGCGCGGCGCGCGGTCTTCCACGCCTGAAACGCCTGGGATTACCGCGACGTAACACCAAGCGGAAGGCGTCCTACCGTAGAGCTGTACCCTACTGGCTCCGAATCCAGGGATAGCGTGGATCGGTTCACTGTTTCGTACAGGCGACGCTCACGTCGTCGATCGTCGCAGCGCCACACCCGCCGGTCGTGCTGGTGAATCGCAGCGTGGCCGCCGTCCCGGTGGTCTTGAACCGCACCCGCGCTTCTTGAAGCGAATTCGGGTCATACGTGCTCGTGAACGAGGCCACGGACGTCCCGTCGATATCGACCGTGAAGGTCGCCTGCTGGTTGCAATGGTGGTTCACGCCGTGGTAGAAGCGCAGTAGACAGTATGTGTCGGCCGGCGTCGCCAGCGTGGTCTCCACATAGCCACTGCCGCTCTGATTAAGGTCGATGATCTGCTGACCGCGCGCGACCAGATCTGTGGCGCTATGGAGATCGGCTGGCCCGTTCCAGCCAGTCAGCGTCGTCTCCTGGGACGCTCCGGTCATCCGACGCCAGGCCTCCCCCGGGGATAGTACGGGCGCTTCAAAGCCGCTGTTTTGGACCTGCCGTGGATAGAGTTGTACGAGCCCGACAGCGTAAGCGACGTGCCGCGCCGGTCCGCCATAGACGAAGTAGTCCAAGTTAACGAGCGGGTTGACGTGCTCGTTGATGCTGCCACCGACGAACATCCCCGCGGCGGATGAACCGTCTTGCCGCACGGCCTCCTCCACGCCGAAGGCGCTCAGTACCGGGCAGATCTCGGCGTGCGTGAGGCCGACGTCCGTTGCAGTCGAGAGCAAGACGATCTGGGTCGGCGAGTACCCTACCACGCTCCACCGGTTGCTCGTGGTGTCGCTCGTGCACCCTCCGGAGTTCATCACTGTCGAATTGGATCCATGGAGCGTATATGTGTACTTCTGGTTGGCAGGCGCTGACAGGTCGTCCTGCGGGATCCGGCTCACGTCCAGGCCGTTGCCGCTTTGCGGCGTGAAGCCCATCAGTACCTCGGGGCACGAACCGGGGAACCCGGGGCACGTCGAGGTATTCGAAGTATAATGAATACCTGTCTCGTAGAGCGTCGTCTGCGGAATACCCGTCTGGCCAGGACCGGTCCCCTCGTCACCGCTCCACACGTAGCCATTGACCGCCGCCAGGGCATTGTAGCTCGCCGCGAAGTCCGGGACCGTCTGCAGGTTGAACACGTTTGACGGCGGGTTCCTGATCGTAGGGTCGTCGAGGATCCACATCTCGTATTCCGGACGGCTCCGGTCGATGGTGACGATATGAACCTTGGTCGTCGTGGAGGAGCAGTCGTAATATTGCACCCCAGGCGCGACCGTCTGCCCGCTCACCAGGTCGGGGTCGCAAGGCCCTGGATCAGGATCTAGGCCGGTGCAGACCTTCTGCCCTCCATTATAAGAATCTATCTGCATACAAGCATGCACTGGACCAGTCCACATATCGCCATAAATTTGTTCCGAGGACTGATCTCCATACTCCGTGCCAGGGAGCTCGGTCCCCAGTGGAAATTCGAGCCACGTCCTGAAGCTGCCCGGATAGCTGGACCCGTCGCGACTGGCCCAAGGCCACTTCACTCCTCCACATGCGGTGGACTTTCTTACCTTTACCGTTCCAACGCCCCAGATGGCGCTGGTCGGCCCGTCAACCGGGGCCACCGCGCAGCCTTCGGGTACGGGATCCAGACCGCGGCACGCACCGCCGAAGCATTCGATACCAAGATCAGGGTAGTCGAATTCAGCTATCTTGCTGTCTGCCTCTGTAGCGCAGCCTAGAAGTCCCATACAACACCACACCCAGACTATGCTCGCCAGCGCCTTCATTCGCTACACCTCCTTGTCACATTGCCGCCATGATGCCGTTCCGAGTGAACGTGCGCCCGGCGGATAGGACAAGCAAACGCGTTCCGCAAAGTCAAGATTCTCGGAGCCGTTCCTGACTCGTGCAGTCCGACTGTACGAGCTCATTGACAGAACGGGCCTATGCGATCAGGCAGGTCTTCCACGCCTGAAACGCCTGGGATTACCGCGACGTAGCACCAAGCGGAAGGCATCCTACCGTATAGCTGTACCCTGCTGGCTCTCGGACGTTTCTTCGCCGTCTGCACGGGAGGAGAGCGCTCCGTCTACCTCGCCGGCCAACTCGACGGTCCCGGCGACTTCGGCTTCGGACCCGTCGACGGGCAGCGCGAATTCGTCGTGGTGCGGTTGGTCAGGTAGCTGGCGCCGACCGACGCCCAGGATGGCCCTGCGACATCTCGTTGGCGATTCGTCGTCAAGGTTGCCGGAGCGCGCGCGGATGTGAGATCTCCGCCGGCGTGTCCCAGCTGCGCGCGTCGCTCGCGCTCTTCGCGGCTTTGTCGCGCGCGGTTTGGCGCGTAGGCAGGTCAAGCCGGATCGCAGCGCGAGGAAGTGCAGCGCAGCAAACCGAAAGGGCGGGGCCGCGAGCGTCGTGATGGCTCGGTCCGCCACACGGCGCCAACACCGCACGCCGCACGCCACGCGGTGAGGGCGCGTTTTCGCCGTGAATTTCGACAACCCGCCGGGCTATCGCCCATGGCGGCGCCATGGCGGAGCCGGGGGGCGGCGGCCCGCGACGCTCGCTGCCCTTCCGCGGGGATTTCGGCTCGCTGCCGGAGCCTTGCCGCTCGCCAGTGCCCGCAGGCTCTACGGGGATCGCCCGCGCGCGGCGGTTGCGTGCCGAAGCGCCGTCTGGCTCAGACGTAGCCCTGCTGCCTGGGACAACAGCGAGCCGCGCAGGGCCCAGCGTTGCCGCTCGTCGAAGCGTACGGGGTGTGTGACCTGAGCTTGACGCCAAAGGAGAGTCCATGAAACGATCCGTTGCGCACACCATGCTAGTGCTCGTGTTTGCTCTATGCTCCATCGGAGCGAAAAAGTGCACTCCCAAAAGTGGCGAATCGCTTCCGTCGTCGAACAAGCCATTCTGCTACACCGATCCGCCGATCGGTTGCGCCGCGTATTGCCAGAACGTGGACACGATCGCATTCACGCCGGCGTGTAGCGATGTGTCGGCCGGCGATAAAGAGCTACTGTTCGAGCTCACCGTGATGAATCGCGCAACCGAAGAGCAGCTCAATGGAAACCAGGTTTGCCCTCAAGCCGAGCTGTCCTTTTTTCTTACGCCATGTCACCTTGACATCATTCCTCAAGAGTGGCCAAATCAAGATTATGAATATTGCCAGCCGGTGCCGCCGGGCTGCCCGCTGTAACAGTGAGATGCTGCATGATGACGCGTATGTATGTTGTGGTCGCACTCGTCGCCAGCGTCACCGGCGTCTTCATCGGACGCGCTATGCCGCGCGATACACCGGCTGCCCAAGCACTTGAGAGCGCATCACCCTCCCAATCCTCGCCCAGCGGCGCGGCGTCTACCCGCGGCAGTTGCAAGGCTGAACGCACCGAGCTTGCGTCGACGAAGGCGCAGCTGGCTATCTGCATGGCCTTCGTTGCGCCGGTCCATAGGACCGAACCATCCAGCGTTGCAGAGCCATCTGGGCAAGATACTCCAGAACACGCGCCCGTCGACCCTCAACGCACGCCAAGCGCCGCAGAGATCCGGCGAAACCGCGAGCTTTTGGACACCTACTCCGAAGCTGTGATCGTCCAGCACCCAGACGGGACGACTGGCGTCTATAAACCAGACGAATGGTCGACCGACGATGATGGCGTAATTGTCGCACGAAAGCTGCCAAGCGGGGAAATCGGATGGTATGCCGGGCCAGATGCCGGGCCACGTTCGGACCCTGCCGCGTTTCGGCCACTCGAACTTCCAAAAGTAGCGCCGCCCATCCTCGTGCGCGGATCAGACGGGACGCTCACAGTGAATGGGAAGCCTGGCGCACCTGCCCTGCAGCGCATGTTCCCCGGAAAGCCCAAACCGTCAACGCAGTAAGCTTGCCAACCCCGCTCGACCGCGCCGGCAAGCCCGCGGGCGTCGCCGCGCCCGCGAGCCGGATCACGCCCAGGGCCTCCGCGTACGTGTAGTTGCTCGCGCCCCGGCACGAGCGATCACGGTGCGGCGAGCTCGGTGATCACCGGTGGCGTGCAATCCGCATCTTGACAAACCCGCCGGCGCTCGATGACATGAGCGCCGAACATGGCCTCCTCCAGCAAGCACCCCGCAGACAGCCACGACCAGATCCGCGTCCAGGGCGCCCGAGAGAACAACCTGAAGGACGTCAGCGTCGACATCCCCAAGCGGCGGCTGACCGTGTTCACCGGCGTCTCGGGATCGGGCAAGTCGTCGCTGGTGTTCGGCACCATCGCCGCGGAGTCGCAGCGGCTGATCAACGAGACCTACAGCGCGTTCGTGCAGGGCTTCATGCCGACGCTGGGCCGGCCCGAGGTCGACGTGCTGGACGGGCTGACGACCGCGATCATCGTCGACCAGGAGCGGATGGGCGCCAACTCCCGCTCGACGGTCGGCACGGCCACCGACGCCAACGCGATGCTGCGGGTGCTGTTCAGCCGCCTCGGCAAGCCGCACATCGGCTCGTCCAACGCCTTCTCCTTCAACATCCCGTCGGTCCGCGGGGTCGGGCAGATCTCGATCGAGAAGGGAGACGGCAAGAAGACCGAGAAGCGCGACTTCACCGTCACCGGCGGGATGTGCCCGCGATGCGAGGGCATGGGATCGGTCAACGACATCGACGTGTCCCAGCTTTACGACGAGACGAAGTCGCTCGCCGAGGGCGCGATCACCGTCCCCGGCTACAACGCGGACGGCTGGTCGGTGCGGATGTTCACCGAGTCAGGGTTCCTCGACGCGAACAAGCCGATCCGCAAATACACGAAGAAGGAGCTGCACGACTTTCTCCACCGCGAGCCGACCAAGATCAAGATCAACAACATCAACATCACCTACGAGGGGTTGATCCCGCGGATCCAGAAGTCGTTCCTGTCCAAGGACGTCGACGCCATGCAGCCGCACATCCGGGCGTTCGTGGAGCGGGCGGTGACGTTCACCACCTGCCCTGACTGCGGCGGCACCCGGCTCAACGAGGCCGCCCGGTCCTCCAAGATCAAGGGGATCAACATCGCCGAGGCCTGCGCGATGCAGATCAACGACCTGGCCGGGTGGGTGCGCGGTCTGGAGGAGCCGTCCGTCGCGCCGCTCTTGGCGACGCTGCGGGAGACGCTCGACTCGTTCGTGGAGATCGGGCTGGGTTACCTCAGCCTCGACCGGCCGTCCGGCACGCTGTCGGGCGGTGAGGCGCAGCGCACCAAGATGGTCCGCCACCTCGGGTCGTCGCTCACCGACGTGACCTACGTCTTCGACGAGCCGACGGTCGGGCTGCACCCCCACGACATCCAGCGGATGAACGACCTGCTGCTGCGGCTGCGCGACAAGGGCAACACCGTCCTCGTGGTCGAGCACAAGCCGGAGGTGATCGCGATCGCCGACCACGTCGTCGACCTCGGCCCCGGCGCCGGCACCGCCGGCGGCGAGGTGGTCTTCGAGGGCACCGTCGACGGGCTGCGGGCCAGCGGCACGCTCACCGGGCGTCACCTGAACGACCGGGCCTCCCTGAAGCCGTCGGTGCGGAAGCCGTCGGGGGTGATGAAGGTGCGCGGCGCCGGCACCCACAACCTGAAGAACGTCGACGTCGACATCCCGCTCGGCGTGCTGGTGGTGGTGACCGGCGTGGCCGGGTCGGGCAAGAGCTCCCTGATCCACGGCTCGGTGTGCAACCGGGAAGGGGTGGTGTCGGTCGACCAGGCCCCGATCCGCGGCTCGCGGCGGAGCAACCCGGCGACGTACACCGACCTGCTGGAGCCGATCCGCAAGGCGTTCGCGAAGGCGAACGGCGTGAAGCCGGCCCTGTTCAGCGCCAACTCCGAGGGAGCCTGTCCGACCTGCAACGGCGCCGGGGTGATCTACACCGATCTCGCGATGATGGCCGGCGTCGCCACCGTCTGCGAGGAGTGCGAGGGCCGGCGGTTCCAGGCGTCGGTGCTGGACTACCGGCTCGGCGGGCGCAACATCGCCGAGGTGCTCGACCTGTCGGTCGACGACGCGGTCGGCTTCTTCGGCGCCGGCGAGGCGCGCACGCCGGCCGCGCACGCGATCCTGCTGCGCATGGCCGACGTGGGGCTCGGCTACCTGCGGCTCGGCCAGCCGCTCACCACGCTGTCGGGCGGCGAGCGGCAGCGGCTCAAGCTCGCGACGCACATGGGCGCCGACGGCGGCGTCTACGTGCTCGACGAGCCGACCACCGGGCTGCACCTGGCCAACATCGAGCAGCTGCTCGGGCTGCTGGACCGGCTGGTCGACGCCGGCAAGTCGGTCATCGTGATCGAGCACCACCAGGCGGTGATGGCGCACGCCGACTGGATCATCGACCTCGGGCCGGGCGCGGGCCACGACGGCGGGCGGATCGTGTTCGAAGGCACCCCGGCCGACCTGGCGGCGGCGAGGTCGACGCTGACCGGCGAGCACCTGGCGGCGTTCGTCGGACCGAGGCGTGGCAGGTAGCCCTCGCCACCGGTGAGGGTCGCGAGGGCCCAAGGGATCAGGTAGGCTGGCTCCGAGAGGCTCGGGTGCTTCCCATCGTGCATCAGGCGGCGGCGTGAGCGGAGGTCATACAAGCCAGGACCCCGAGCTGCTGCGCCGCCTGCTGCGCGCGAAGGACCGCATGGACGCCGCCTCGCACGAGGAGTGGCCCGTCCGGCGGCTGGCGCGCGTGAGCGGCGTCTCCGAGGCCCACTTCGCGCGGTCCTTCAAGGAGGCCTTCGGCGTCCCGCCGCACCGGTACCTGCTCACGCGGCGGATCGAGCGGGCCACGGCGCTGCTCCGCGACACCGACCTGTCCATCACGGAGATCGCGTTCCAGACGGGCTGGAAGAGCCTGGGCACGTTCGGGCGCACGTTCCGCGACGTCACCGGCGAGAGCCCGGGCGTGATCCGGGCCCGCGAGAGGGCCGCACCGAACGACCTGGCGAGCGTGCCCCCCTGCTTCCTGCGCGCCGCCCACCGGCCGGACCTCACGATGGCAGTTTCGGAGAAGCGACGGCAGGAGGCGGGTGGTACGAAGGAGGTCGAGGAAACGGAGGTTCCATGAGCCAGGGTGTCGAGGTGGTCGGTCTGTACGTTCGAGATCAGGACGAAGCGCTCGAGTTCTACGTCGAGAAGCTCGGATTCCGCGTCCACACGGACGCGCGGGCCGGCGACTACCGCTGGCTCACGGTCCAGCACCCGGACCAGCCGTCCTTCCAGCTCGGCCTGTTCGTGCCGGGGCCGCCGGTGCTCGACGCGGGGACCGCGCAGACGATGCGCGAGCTCGTGGCGAAGGGCGCGATGCCGCCGCTCGTGCTGGTGGTCGACGATTGCCGCGCCGCGTACGATCGGATGCGCGCCCGCGGGGTGGAGTTCACAGAGGAGCCCGTGGAGCGCTTCGGCACGGTGGACGCCGGCTTCCGGGATCCTTCGGGCAACGGGTGGAAGATGATCGAGGCGCGCCGCTGAGACAGGCGGGGGCCACGCGCGCAGGTCACTTTCTCAGCAGGTCACTTCCTCAGTAGATCTTCGCAGTTCCGGACAAGGAGAGGCGCGGTAACGCGCTCCCATCCGAACGGCGAGATCCGGGATGAGCGCCAGCGCTTTCCCCTTGAGTCCGGCGAGCAGGACGCTCTCGCCGAAGGTGGTTGCGTAGTACTTGCAGGTGTGCCCGATCCGCTTCGGGCTCGTCTTCAGAGGAGATTCCATTGAACTGGAACCATTGGATTCGGCAGATCCACCGCTGGTTGTCCGTTGTCTTCACGGCGGCCGTCATCGTCAACCTCGTCGCCATGGGACAGGAGTCGCCTGCCGTCTGGGTCGGCTTCCTGGCGCTGCTCCCGCTCGTCTTGCTCCTGCTCACCGGCCTGTACTTGTTCGTGCTGCCGTATGCCACCAGGTGGCGCAGCGGGCGGCGCACCGGCTGAACGTTCGCCTCCATCGGTCAGCAGCGCCCACGAGTCCCCCCTGGCCTGGCGAGCTACCCATGGGCTCGCACGCACCTCGCCCCTCGGCAACAAGACGACCACGAAACCGCCGGGATCCGACCAGCGCCACCTGAACCGGGGGCACGTGCTGGGGGGGTCTCCGCGGCCCGCGACGACGCGAGAGGTAGCCGCTCCGCAGAGCGCGTTCCGAAGCGAGCTTGTGGAAGGCGGCCCCGTGCGTAGAGTCGCGGTGCGATGGCGAAGCGACGGAGCGGGGAGGAGGGAGTCGAAGTCCCGAGCCTGATGACGGCGGTGCTGAAGCTGTCCGCGCCGCACGTCACGTGGCAAGGCCGCGAGGACGCCCCCGCCCGCGCGAAGGGGCGCCCGCGTCGCGCGGCCGGGCAGGAGGAGCGCGCGGGAGCAGCCGAGCCCGCAGGCGTGGGGCGCCGCAAGAGCGCCGCGCAGCCGCCCGCGGAGCAGGAGGGCGGACGGCGGCCGACCCGAGGCGCGGACAAGCAGCTCCGAACCGAGGCGAACCGAAGGCGCCCCGCCACGACGAGCTCGACGGCGGCCGCGCGAAGCGACGACGGCACCGGCTCGACGAGCCGACGCACCTCGGCGCGGAGGCGGAAAGGACGCGCGCCTGGCTCGGCCGCTCCGGACGCGACGAGCGCTGTGGACACGACGGAAGCGGGCGACGCCGCGCGATCAGGCGTCGCGGAAGGCGAGCCGCGAGCCGGTGATCCGAGCCAGGTCCAGGTACTTGAGCCGCCCCTCGGCGATGAGGCGTTGTCGCGTCGCGACCCAGTTCTTGGGACTCAGGTCGAGGATGCGACGGAGCGGATAGCTCGGCGCCACGGTCAGGATCTCCTGCAAGTACAGCTCGGGGTCGAGCCCGTGCATCTGGCAGGTCGCGATGAGCGACGTGATCGCACACGCCCGGACAGCATGCTCGTCGCTGCCGTGGAACAGCCAGTTGCGCCGTCCCTTGACGACGCGGCGCAGAGCCCTCTCGCTGGCATTGTTGTGGATGGGGATCTCCCCGTTGGAGAGGAACTCGCAGAGCGCCTCCCTCTGGTTGTGGAGATAGACCAGCCCTTCGCGCAATGGCGAATGCTCCGGGACGACCTGCCGCTGCGCCTCGACCCAGGCGAAGAGCCTCTCAATCAGCGGTGCGGACTCGCGCTGCCGGAGCTCGAGGCGCTCGTCCGGGCTGCACAGGGCGCATTCCTCCTCGACGCGGAAGAGTGCCTGGAGGGTCTGGAGCGCGAACGCCGCCTCCTTGCCAGCCCCGGCCTTGAACGCCTTGAAGAAGCGCCTTCGTGCATGGCTCCAGCAGCCGGCCTCGCGCGCCTTGCCCGGCCCGAACAGCACGTTGTGGTTGGCCGAGGCATCGGCGACCAGCGTCCCCTGGTAGCCGCCGAAGAGCTTCGCGACGGTGGGGCCGTCGTACGTCGGCGTATAGCGGAACAGCACCCCATCGCCCGGCGCGACCAGGACGAAGACATGCCCATAGCGGTGCTTCTCCTTGGCCCGGATGGCGGTGCCCGTCGCGTCCATGGCGAACCACGACCTCGAGAGCGCGTCGCTCCACATGGCATCGGCGATGCGCATCGCGATGCCACCACAGTCGTACTGCCAGCGTGCCATGTTGCCGCGGCCGATGCGAAAGCCGTGGCGACCCGACTCCACCTCTTGCCGGTAGTAGGGCATGTGGTAGTCGAGCTTGTGAACGAACAGGTGGGCCAAGAGGCTCGGATCGGCAAGGCACCTGTCGATCGGGCGCTCCGGCAGCGAGGCGATCTTCACCGGTCCGCCGCTGTCCTCCGCAGCGTCCGATTCGGGCGTGTAGCGGACGAGGACGCCGTCGACGAAGGGGCTTTGCTTGAAGCCCGTGTCCGCGGGGCTCCCCAAGAGCTCGTGCTCCCGCACGACGAGGGGCTCGTCGAGCTCGTGATCCAAGACCGGCCCGGCGGCTGGCGAAGGAGCCGGCTCCGCTCCAGCTCCGCTGCTCGCCTCCAGTGCCTCCGCCTTGGCCACGTACTTGGGGCGACGCGTGACGAGCTCGATGAGGCCGCCGCGCCGATAGCCGATGACCGAGCTGTCTTCGGCGCCCACACGCTCGAAGCGCTCGATGCCTTTGAGCAGCACCTCCGGCGGCAGCGACTCGATGATCACCCTCGGGATGATACCGATGCGACGGCGCCCATGCTCGTGGCGCTGGACTGGCTTGCCACCTCCGGGATCGGAGCCGGAGGAGGATTCTGCCGTCCCCGCGTGCTCCGGTGGGCTCGCGGGGCCCGGCGGCGGGCTGCTGGCCTCACCCGGGTCCGCTTCGGGCGCGGCGTCGACGCTCTCGGCCTGCGACGAAGCCGGAGCCGGACAGGCGCCTGGCTCCCCGGCCAGCGAAAGCCGCAGCTGGTCAGGCGAGACCTGCTCGGAGACGTGGCGCCGGAACCCGATCTCCAGGGTCCGAATCGTCTCCTGCAGCTGTTGATTGTACGCCTTGAGCGACTCGACACTGCGAGCGAGCTCTTGGGCCTGCTGCTCCGCCGTCGATAGCTCGGCCAGCCTCGCCTCGAGCTCCTGCACCCGCCGGAGCAGCGCGTCGACCACCGACGCGGGGTCGGCGGGGCTGCCCTGTCCTTGTCCCCTGGCCTGGAGATAGCCGAGCACGAGCGCCGCGCCGTCAAGGCGCTCTGTCTCCGCCGACTGCGGCAGCGCGGTCTCACCGGGGCGTGTCGTCGAGGTCAAGGCGCGCCATGGATGCCGCCTGCGCTTGCTCTTGACAAGTACCTTACGCAGAGAAAATTTCGCTGTCTCTGGTGAGAATTTCTCGTCGAAGGCGGGAAGGTTAGGACAACCCTGGTGCGCCATCGGCGCCGCGCTCTCGCGAGGTCTTCGGGACGATGCAGCGCGCGTCCTGCGCCATCTCCGCATCGGGCTGCGCCGGCCGCCATCGGGCCGCGCTGGCGCCGGCAGCGCGGTAAACGAGCGCCGGCGCAGACGCCTCAGTGGACCACCCGGCGGCGGTTTGCCAGCTCTTCTATAGGCAGACCGGCGAGCAGCTGCGCGAAGTCCTGTGCTGACAGCTCGATACACTTGCCGTCAGCCTCGGTGAACGAGGGCAGAGCAAATGCACCCTTCGAGAGACGCTTGTACAGCATTGTATAGCCATTGCGGTCCCACCAAAGTGCCTTCAGCCGGTTGCGCTTTTTATTGAGAAACAAGAACAACGCACCACTGGCCGGGTCCAGGCAGAGCACCTGCCGGGTGATCGCGGCGAGCCGGTCGAACGCACCTCGCAAGTCCACCGGACCGACCGCCAGGTAGACGGCTATCGTCGCGGGGGTCACCGTCCCCTCCGCAGCGCGTCGATCGCTTCCACGACGTCGTGCGCGCTGATCCCACATACCTGCATCCGCGTCCCATCGGTAAATGCGACGTTGAGCCGCAAAGGCGGCGCGTCTCGGCGCTCCGGGCGCACCACGACGGGTAGGAATGGAACCTGCTGAGCCGCCTTGGGGGCTCTTGCCAACGCACCCTCGTGTGCGCGCTCACCGTCAGCCACCCATCGGTCGGCCGTCATCTTGTGGACACCGAGCTCCGTGGCGATCTCGGTCGGCGTCGCCCCCGCGCGGGTACGCTCCCTGGCGTATGCCTCGGCTCGCTCCCGCAGCTCGCTCGGGTACTTCCCACGGCTCTTCTGCTCTCGGTACCTCGACAGCTCTGCACGCAGCTGCACCAGCTCCCTGCTTCCTGGCATCGCTCGCTCCTCTTCGCTCGGCGAGGGCACGGCCCTCATCGGACGTCGCGTAGCGTGCAACCGAAGCTGGCCAGGGAAAAGACGCGGTCTGCGGAGCGGCTACCGCGAGAGCGCGTCCTTGCGAGCACCGACCTGGCCGAGCTGGATCGCTGGATCCGCCGGGCCGCCCGCGCTGATGCTGGGGGGCGCTGCGGACTCGATCTCGAAGCTCGTCTATTACCGCATCGGGTGAGTCGATGGGCAAGGGACAGCCTCAGATCACCAATACAATTCGCGCGCTGCGATTCCAGGCGAACGAGATGACCCAGGCGGCGCTGGCCGAGAAGGTCGGCGTCACCCGCCAGACCATCGTCGCCATCGAGCAGGGCCGCTACTCGCCCTCCCTCGAGGTCGCCTTTCGGTTACCCATGAAGGCGATCGTGCAAGAGAAATATGGTCCGCCCGATGTCCTCCAGCCGAGGGAGGTGCCGAAGCCCGTCCCGAAGGACAACGAGGTGCTGATCAGGGTCCATGTGACCGTCGTCTCGTTCGCCGAATGCGCCATGCGAAGGGCCGACCCCTTCATCGTGCGGTTCTTCCTCGGCCTCACCAGGCCGAGGATCTCCGTCCCCGGCAGCACCCTCGCCGGAGAGATCGTGGCGGTGGGCAAGGGGGTGACGCGGTTCAAGGTCGGCGACCAGGCCTTTGTGGACCTCGTAAAAGCTCTGGGGGCCGATCGTGTCATCGACTACACCCGGGAGGACTTCAGGTGGCGGCACCACGGCGATCGCCTGACCAGGAAGGGAGACACGCCGGATGGTGCTCTCAGCGCAAGCTCCCAGGCCCCCAGTCTTGCCGATGGGCCAGCGCCCGCCCCCGCCGCGCGGGCCCACCCCGGGCGTCTAACGCCGAGCCCGCCATCACCCGAGCAGTTGACGCCTGCCCGCCCGCTCCCGAGCATCCCCGCCCATGCCCCAGCAGCATCGCTCCTCGCCCGCCGTCCTCGACCACCGCACCCTGTCCCGCGACCACCGCCGCCTCGCCGAGCTCCTCCGCCCCGGCCTCTCGGTGCTCGACATCGGCTGCGGCACCGGCGCGATCACGAGCGGCGTCGCGGAGGCCGTGCAGCCCTCCGGCGCGGCGCTCGGCATGGATCGGGACCCCGAGCACATCGCGCGCGCCGTCGAGCGCTTCGCCGGCCAGCCCGGCCTGTCGTTCGTGTGCGGCGACGTCCTGACGCTGACCGCCGAGGACCATTTCGACGTGGTGACCGCCGCCCGCACGCTCCAGTGGGTGCCGCGGCTCGACGAGGCGCTCGCGCGCATGGCGCGCGCCGCGAAGCCGGGCGGCACGGTCCTCGTGCTCGACTACAGCCACGAGCGCCTGCGCTGGAGCCCCGAGCCGCCGGCCTCGATGGCCCGGTTCTACGCCGCGTTCCTCGCGTGGCGCGCGGGCCTCGGCATGGACAACACCCTCGGCGAGACCCTCGCCGCCCGCTTCGACGCCTGCGGCCTCCGCGACGTCCACGTCACGAACCAGGACGAGATCGCTCGCCGCGGCGACCCCGGCTTCGACGGCGCCGTCGACCTCTGGCTGCACGTCATCCACAGCTGCGGCCCGGCGATGATCGCCGCCGGCGCGCTCACCGAGGCCGAGAGCGACGCGGCCGAGCGCGACTACCAGGCGTTCTGCCGCGGCGCCGCGGAGCGCCAGCACGTGGTGCTCCGGGGCGTCGAGGGGACCCGGCCCTGAGGCGCCCGCCCGGCCGCCGGCCGGGGCCGCCGCTCACCGCGGCGCGCGCAGCGCCTCGAGGATCGCGTCGAGGCGTTCGAGGATCGCGCGGTTCTGGTCCTGCGCGCCGCTCGGCATGCCGGCGGGCGCGCCGAGCGCGGAGGCCGCGAGCGCCGGGCCGAACGCCATCACGAACGACGCGATCGCCTTGCCCGCCGGGGTGCACGCGTGGACCTGGGCGTAGCCGACCGAGACGCACGTCGAGAGGAACAGGACCGCGTCGAGCACGGTCGCGCAGCGCGGGTTCTCGCCGCGCTCGGCGAGGTAGAAGAGGTAGCCGCCGCCGAGGATCAACGTCGCGAGCGAGTCGATGGAGTCGCGCGCCATCGCGCTGCGGAAGCGCTGCTTCAGCTGGTCATACGAGAGCTCCCCGGCGCCCCCGGCGGCGAGGCCCATCGCGACCAGGGCGGCGGCGCCGCGCAGCCTGGCGTCGCGGCCCAGGGCAGGGGACGCGGCGTCGTCGATGATCTTGCTCGCGGCGAGCGGTGACCGGTCTCCCAAGGCGCCCTCCCCCGCGCCCGGCGCGGGCCATGACCCTCCTCCCATGTCTCGCACGGGCGCCGTCGGAAGGGAACCAGCCCCGGGAGACGCGGGGGACGGGCCGCGTGCCGCCCCGATTTCACGCCCCCGCGGTGCGCCCCGCGGTTACCCTCGCGCTTTCCCGGAGCTCCCATGGCGGCCCAGAGAAGCGTGACGAGATGGCTGGAGCGGGCGCCCGCGCCGGTGTTCATGGCCTTCGCCGTCGTCGCCGCGTTCGCGACCTACTTCTGCATGTACGCGTTCCGCAAGCCGCTCGCGGTCGGCACCTTCAAGGGGGCGATCGCGCTGCCGCTGCTCCCGCCGCTCGATCTCAAGAGCTTCTTCCTCATCGCCCAGGTGATCGGGTACTGCGCCTCGAAGTTCCTCGGCATCAAGGTCGTCTCCGAGATGCGGCCCGAGCGGCGCGCCTTCGCGATCCTCGCGTGCATCGGGGTGAGCGAGGCCGCGCTCGTCCTGTTCGCGCTCGCGCCGGCCCCGTATTCCGCGGTGTTCCTGGTGCTGAACGGCCTGCCGCTCGGCATGGTCTGGGGCCTCGTCTTCGGCTTCCTCGAGGGGCGCCGCGTGAGCGACCTGCTCGGCGCCGGGCTGTGCGCGAGCTTCATCGTCGCCAGCGGCTTCGTGAAGACCGTCGGAAAGCTCACGCTCGGCTGGGGCGTGCCGGAGGCGTGGATGCCCGCCGCGACCGGCGCGCTGTTCTTCCCGCCGCTGCTCCTCTCGGTGTGGATGCTCGCGCAGATCCCGCCGCCGTCCGCGGCCGACGAGGCGCTCCAGACCCGGCGCGCGCCGATGGATCGCGCCGCGCGCCGCGCGTTCTTCCTGGCGAACGCGGGCGGGCTCGCGACGCTGACCGTGGGGTACGTCGTGCTCACCGCCTACCGCGACTTCCGCGACAACTTCGCCCGCGAGATCTGGGACGCCGTGGGCTACGCCGACCAGCCGTCGATCCTGACCACGGCCGAGATCCCCGTCGCCTTCGGCGCGCTCCTCTCCGTGGCGCTGATGATGGGGATCCGGGACAACCGCGCGGCGCTGCTCGCAGTCCACGGGATCATGTTCGCGGGGGCCGCGCTCGCCGGGGTGAGCACCGCGCTCTACCAGGCCGGCGTCATCGGCCCGGTCGGCTGGATGATCAGCGTCGGCCTCGGGCTCTACGTGGGCTACGTCCCGTACAACTGCGTGCTCTTCGACCGGCTCATCGCGGCGCTCGGCTCGGTGGCGACCGCGGGCTTCCTGATCACCGCGGCCGACGCCTTCGGCTACCTCGGGAGCGTGGCGCTCCTGCTCTACAAGAGCTTCGGTCAGGCGAAGCTCTCGTGGCTCGAGTTCTTCCTCGGCTTCAGCTACGCGGCCGCGCTCGTCTGCGGCGCGCTGTTCGCCGTGTCGGCGGGGTACTTCTGGCTGCGCGCGCGCCCTCCCGCCGCGAGCCGCGCCCCCGCCGCGCGGCCGGCGCCGGGCGCCTAGGCGCTCGGCCGCGGCAGCCACCGCCGCCCCGTCTCACTTCGCGACCTCTCCCGTCTTCAGATCCAGCTTCAGCTCCCGCACCACCTCCGGCTCGGCGCATACGATCTGCGGCGTCGAGCCCTGCACATCGGTCTTGATCCGCTCCTGCAGCGTCTTCGCGAGAGCCCAGCTCGGCACGAACGCGGCGAAGAAGCGCTGCCCCATGTCGCGCGTCACCACGAAGCGCGCTGGCGAGAACTCCGTGTGTCCTTTGAGCGCCTTGCGCGTCAGCGGGAAGTCGTAGTCGTCCGGCGCCGTCTTGCTGAACGTGTAGAGCACCACGAGGTTCTGCGGGCACTCCGGCCCGCCGGGCTTGGGGAAGGGCCGGTTCGTCTTGGGCTTCGGCGGCGGCCCCTTCTGGAGCTGGATGGTCCCCGGCGCCGCGCCCGCGGCCTCGCTGGCGCCGCCGTGCTTCAGGATCGCCCCGCCGGCCGCCACCCACACCGCCCCGTCGCTCCCCACGGCCACGTCCTCGGCCTTCACCCCGTCGGGCAGCGGCGCCTGCTCCCAGGCCTCGCCCTTGCGCGCGAACAGCGCCCCGTCCGCGATCGCCCACAGCGTCCCGTCCGGCGCTGCCGACGCCGTGAGCACGCCCGCGCCCTTCGCCGGCGGGTCGATCTTCTTCGGCTCCCCGCCCTGGTAGCGGAGCACGACCCCGTCGACGATCCACGCCTCGCCCTCGCCGGGGCCCGGCAGGATCAGCGTGCGCGCATCCTCCGGGATCTGCCCCTCGGACAGCGCCGGGACGGGCAGGATGGTCGCGCGCTTCCCGCCCGGCTTCCATACCTCCAGGGCGCTCTCCGCGCTGCAGTCGTGCCCGTAGCTCAGCGCGGTCCCGTCGCGCGTCGCCCCGAATGCCTGCGGGCGGACCTCGGCCTCCGGGTAAGGCAGCGGCGCTTCCCACCCGCGGCACGGCCGGTTCTTAGGCGCCGGCGTGATGGTCAGGCCCACCCTGGGCCCGCGCAGCGTGATGAACCTCGGGACCCCGATCATCGTCGGCCCCGCCAGCCCTACGAGCGAGCTGCCCATCCTCGCCACCCCGGTGAACCACAGCCCCGGATCGCTCCCCCGCTGCACCCAGCCCTGCGCCCCGAGCACGTGGTGCTGGGCGACGCCCGTGCGGCCCGTGGTGCCCGTCGCGATCAGGTCGAGCTGGTCGGGATAACGCCCGTGGACGCCGATCACGGCCACCCCCCACCCCGGCAGGTGCAGCCGCTTCGGGAACTCGATCTTCCCCTCCTTCAGCACGCCGACGGCGGAGCCCATCTGCTCCGCCTCGAGCGTCATCAGGCTGTTGGTCGACACGAGCAGCGCCCCCTCCACCGGGTGCAGCCGCAGATCGATCTCCGCCGGGACCTGCGCCACCGGCGTGAACGCCGACTTCGGCGGCGGCGCCGGCTTCGTCGCCTCGTCCGCCTTCACCGCGCCCGCCGTGCCCGTCGCGCCCACGGCGCTCGGTGCGCCGCCTGCCGCGCCTGCCGTACCCGACGCGCCCGGCCCCTGTGCTGCGGCCTCGGGGCGCGGCCCGTCCGCCGCCTGCGGCGCCGGCGCCGGTCCGCACCCTGCCATCGCCATCACGAGCCCGCCCAGCCCCCACCGCGCCCTTCGCCCGATCATCGCTCCTCCTCCTCCAGGCGCGGCTGCGCCGGACTGCCGCGCCGCGCTCCCACGCTCTCCATCCTCGACCCGCTGACGACGTCGCCGCTCACCACCCCGGGCTGTTCGCCACGCCGGCCTGCTCCCCCTCACGCCGATCCCTCGTCCGCTCACGGCGCGAGCCTCCCCGACGCCACGCGGATCTCGCCCTCGATCTCCGCGTCGCGCAGGTCCACCCCGTTCGGGTGTGCCACCCGCTGGTAGGCCACCCGCCACGCGATCGTCCGCCCCTCGCCGGCGGCCCCGACGTCGAGCTCCACCGTCACGGGCTCCGCGTGCACCCGATCGTCGGCCACGAGCTTCCGCCCGATCGACCCGGGCCGCAGCACGAAGTGCCGCGTCAGGTAGCGCTCCTCCTGCCCCAGCACCAGCTCGTCGGGCCCGAGCGCCTCTGCCGACACCTCGATCCTGCGGAACAGATCTCCCGTCGGGAACGCGTGCCCCGCGTTCGCGGGCGCGAGCGTCACCGCCACGCGCGTCGCCGAGAGCCGCCGCGCCGTCACCGCCACGGCGCTCCGTACGAGCGCCTCGTCCCGCGATCCCGCGAACCCGTGGCTGCGCCGCCCCCCCGGCCCGTGCGGCATGTGGCACGCCGCGCAGGGCTGATTCGCGGCCGGCGACGCGCGGTGCTCGGTGAGGGTCGACTGCATCAGCTCCGCGGCCGACCGCCCTCGCGCCGTGGGGAACGCGAACTCGTGGCACGCCGCGCACGCGTCCGCGCCCCCGAACCGCGCGTCCCGGATCACCGCGTGCGGCGCCGCCGGCGGCGCCCCGCCCCCCGCCCACGGCGCTGCGAGCACCGGCGCCACCGCCTGCCCCGCGAGCTCGCCCTCGCGGTCGCTCGTCACGTGGCACGTCACGCACCCCACCCCGAGCGCCCCGAGCGCCGCCGGCTCTGGCTCCTCCGACCTCGCCTCGGGCGCGTGGCAAGCCCGGCAGAACGGCATCGGCTCGATCGCGAACGCCCGCCGGTAGGCCGGCTCGGTGTTCGCCCGGTGGTGGAGCGACGCGCGCCACTCCCTCGCCACCTCCTCGTGGCACCCCTCGCAGGCCTGGTTCGCGATCGCCGCTGCCCCGAGCCGCGCCCGCGCCGGCCTCGGCATGGGCACGCGCGCCGCCTCCGCGGCCCCAGGCAGCGCGCTGCCAGCCGGCGCCTCGAGCTCGCCTCTCGGCCGCGCGGGCGCGTCCGGCGCGGCCGCGCACGCGCCCGCGAGGGCGCCCGCGATCAGCAGGCCAAGGCCAGGTCCACAGCGCCGCACAGCGATCGTTGCAGCTACATCACCCCCGCCGCTGCGTCACCTCCGAGGCACCCGCGCGACGCTGGCCGCTCCGCCACCGTGTCCGCCGGCGCGGGCGGCGCGGCGCCGTAAGATCCCGCGGGCTCCCGTGGATCCATGCCCATGAAAGCGCTTGCTCAGGGGCTGCCCGCTGCCCTGCTGCTCCAGAGCGTCGTGACCGCCGCGATCCTGGGGTGGAGGCGCCGGGAATCGAACCCGGAGACGAATCTGCGGGGCGAATGCGCGAGAGATACGGCAGACGCCGCGTCGGACGAGTCGGAGCGGTGTCAGAGGCCATCGAGGGCTCGATTCCTCTCGTATACCCGAGTGCCCTCTCGTGGAGCCCCGTGGGCACACGCAGGTCACACGGCGTGGCGAACCCGGGAAGCTGCCGGTAACAGGGGAGGGAGAAGAGGTAGAAATCCGCTCGAGACGCATCGTTCGGCAGGTACCAGCAACGAGGTCGAGTTCGCCGGCCCGTGATCGACATCCCGACCCGGGGTCGGCGCTGCATCGAGGCCCCTCACGTACCACTACTTGGAACGCGGCTTACCTGGCGTCGGCTTCGAGCGCGGCTTACCTGGCGTCGGCTTCGTCAGTACCGGAATAGCCGGAAACCAGTGCCAGTCGTCCCCGTGGGCGCTCACCTGACCCAATGTGCCGAGGCCGTCCATCAGGATCGGTATCATGTGTAGCGCGCCGTGCAGAGCTTGGAACGCGTCTAGCCCTGACCCATGAGAGCGTGTGACCTCGCTACCTGGTCCTCGAATTTCAAAATCAACTTCCCAGCCGCGCTCATGCCTAAATTCCGGCTTCCACAGCAGAACACAGATCGCTTCTTCGGTACCGTCCGGCCGCTTCAGCGTGAGCTCTCGCTCTGCGATGGGGAGCTGCATGCGCCGATGGTGCCACCGTCCTCTGCATCGTCAAGCGTCCGTCCTCTGCACACTGCAAGACACCTGCCGTTGCCGAACGTGCGTGCTCTGTCGCACACTTTCCGGTGCTTGCGTGGAATTCTCTCCGAGCAATACAGATCCCATCGTTCATCGAGCGTTCTGCAGGCGTTTTCGCAAGTGACAAATCGGCAGGCGGCCACAGCCCTTGCGCGACCTTCATTGTGCTCAGCATAGCATTGTCGTTTCGTCTTGGGACGCGCTACCAAAGCGCCGCACATGAGTTGCCACACGTCCGCCCCATCGTTTACTGCGTTGTCGCATCGTCCTTGTGATGTACGTTCGGGTTCCGGATCTTCTGCTGCGAGTGCTTCATGTCGAAGGGTAAATAACAACATGGACGTTATGAGCGCGGCTTTGAGCATGGCCTGTCCCCCGTTCGCTTATATGAAGCGCACGTGTAGGAGCGGGAGCGGCATGCGAATTAGGGCGCCTTGCACGGTAGATATGTCCCCGTGAGCCTGCCAGGCTATCCACTTACGACCCGCGGGCTGGAGATCTGCTCGGCCCGCGGCGGCGCGGGAGCGCCTTCTCGCGAGCACCGACCTCTCCGAGCTGGACCGCTGGGTCAGCCTCGCTGCGGTCATCAGCGACGCGCGGGAGCTCCTCGCCCACGTCGGCCTCGCAGAGGGAGCCCCGTGCCCTGGAGTCGGGGCACACCCAGGTCACACGGCGTGGCGAACTATTACCGCCCAGACTCGTTAATGCTCCAGCCCCTCGCATCGCGCATGCTGCTTGATGGTGAGGAGCTCTGTGCAGCGAAGATGGCCATCCTGGAGGGCGCTCGCTCGGCGTATGCAGCGAGGGGGGCTGACGTCCACGGAGCGCGGTGCACGCATTCCGGTCAGCTGTCCCGAGTTCTCATAAAAAGAGGCTACCGGCACGTGGCTGCATGCATTCCGGCCATCGCTCGAAAATTACCACACATCGTTGCTCCCACACCCGCCTCACGGCGGGGTAGGTGCACCCCAGGAGCGGAGCAGCGGCGCGGGGCCGGCCACAAAATAGGCGACGAGGAGACCGGCCCCGCCGACCACGCCGAGACCGTCGCGATCTATCGCGCCACGGTCATCGGCCCTCTCATGCACCGCGTGCTCACCCACGGCCAGCTCGCCGCCGAGCTGCGCGCCCTGAGCGAGCAGCGGTTTCGACCGCCGGGCGCGCACAGCACGCGCAGCTACTCGGTGCCCACGCTCGAGCGCTGGCTGTATGCGTATCGCTCCGCTGGCCTCGACGGTCTGCGCCCGCAGCTGCGCAGCGATCGCGGCTTCGCGCAGGAGCTCTCGGAGGAGCTGCGCACGCTGCTGCTCGATATCCGGCGCGAGCATCCGGATGCCAGGCATGAAGACACGCAAGGCGGGTTCCAGCTAAATGGAAGATTCGTTGCCATCTCGCGAAAGCTTCTGGAAACGCTGCATGTCACGCGCGTTGTCCCTGACGACCCGGTTGACGGGCTGGGGGAAAATCGGGTGCTATGATGCCATCATGGACATCATCGGCGAACGGAAAGTCGTCTTTCAGCCGGCCGGAGCGGAGCATGAACGCGAAATTTTCCTTCGCGTCGGACGACCTCAACAACGACCGGATGACGGCTGGGAAGTCCAGATCGACATCTTGGATCCAGAGAAGCCGTGGAAACTGCGCCAGTGTGGGGAACCGATGGTCTAGGCGCGGCCATACTCGGCATCTTCGCGCTCTCCAGGTACATCGAGTGGTACACCATGCGGGGGCGTCTGACGTTGCCTGAGCACGGAGAAACCGTGTTCCCAGAATGGGCACTGAGAGCGCTGATGGACGTCATCGAAGAGCTCGATGACCCGCACGTCCCCATCGCGCAGGCGTGTGCGGCGCTCGGCGTCAGCCGCGCCACGCTCTACCGGCAGACCCAGCCCGCGATGCCGCCCGCGCTGCCCGAGCCCGCTCCACGGGCCGCCCGTCGTACGCAGACCGCCCGCCTCGGTAGCCATCAACCCGCTGTCGGTTGACGATGCTGCCGGAGAGAGCGCGGCGCCAACGCACACGGGCACGATCAGCGCCGCGCCCGAACCCGGCGCCACGCCCACCGCCGTGCCGCGGCCGCCCCGACCCCGACCGCTCGGGCCCCAGAGCCGGAACGCGCCCCTCAGCGCGATCCACTCATAGGATTCTCGTCCCGCCTGTCTCAAACCTGTTGGCATTCTCCGAGCGCCGCGCCCTCAGTTCCCGAGGCAGCGCTCGAGCCCCTCGGGCGCGTCAACGTCGGGCGTCATCGGCCCGTCGCCGCCGTGCGCGGCCCGCAGCGCGCCCGTGAGCTCGCGCCCGCGCGCGATCTCGCCGAGGACCTCGGCGCCCAGCGTCGGCGCGCGCTCGTAGGTGCCGTAGTCGACCGTGTAGAGCCCGAACCTGGGCGCGAACCCCTCGGCCCACTCGAAGTTGTCGTAGAGGCTCCAGTGGTAGTAGCCCCGCACGTCGACGCCCCCGGCGCGCGCGCGCTCGATCTGCTCCAGGGCGCGCACGATCACCTCGGCGCGCCGCGCGCCCACCCGCGTGGCGATCCCCGACTCGGTGACGACGAGCGGCAGCGCGGGGTAACGCTCGCCGAGGTCCCTCAGCACGTTGTACAGGCCGGGCGCGTGGTGCTCGTACCGCATCGCCGGCACGCAGAACGTCGGGTCGACCGGCGCGAGGCACGCGCCGAAGTCGAGCCCGTTCACGCAGGGCGTGAGCGCGAGGACCGGCACGATGCCGCCGCGTTTCCCCGTCACGCCGGCGCGGAAGTAGTACTGGACCCCGAGCCAGTCGAGCGCGCCCGCGAGGCCGGGCAGCTCCAGATCGGGCGCGCCGTCGAGATCGCTGTCGAGCGCGCCGCTCAGGACCGTGTCGACCACGAGGTGGTTGTAGACGTAGGCCATGCGGTCGCGCGCCCCGACGTCCTCGGGGTCGTCGCTCGGCAGGTGGTCGCGCGCGGCGACCCAGTCGGCCGCCGACAGCGACAGCCCCACGTCCGCGGCCTCGCCGTCGCCGTCCGCGTCGCCCCGGTCGGCCGCCTTGATCGCCCGGTACGCCGCCCCGTGCGCGAGCAGGTAGTCGCGCAGCACCGGCACGAAGTCGCCGAGCAGGTCGCCGAAGAGCGCCGCCTTGCCCGGAGGGAACGTCCCCGCGCCGTAGGCGGCGAGCAGGTAGTTGAACGGTTCGTTCAGCGTGCCCCACTCGTCCACCCGGTCGCCGAACCGCTCGGCGAGCAGGGCCGCGTGCTCGGCCAGCTCCTCGATCACGAGGGGGCCGCCCTCGGGGTGCCCGAAGCCGCAGAGGTTCTCGTCGGTCGGCCCGGCCGCGCAGCCGGTGTGCCGCGGGTCGTCGACCCAGACCGGGTTCGAGAAGTGGTGCAGGGTGATCACGGGGCGGATCCCCGCCTCGACGAGCGCGTCGAGGAGCCGGTCGTAGTGGGCGAGCGCGGCCTCGTCGACGGCGTCCCGCCGCGGCTCGATCCGGGCCCACTCGACGCTGAAGCGGTAGGCGTCGAGCCCCATCTCCCGCAGCAGCGCGACGTCCTCGATCGCCTTCGTGTAGCCGCGCGCGGCGTCCCCCACGAACGCCGCGCCCTTGCCGAGGCCGCCCTCGTCCTCGGGGAGCGTGAACACGTACCAGTCGGTCGCGGGGTTCCGGTCCTCGATCTGGGTCGCGGCGCTGGCCGCCCCGAGACGGAAGCCGCCCTTGCCGGAGCCGGCCGAGAGCGAGCCCGGCGCGCCGTACGGGATGCCGGGCGGCACCGGACCCGGCGCCGGCGCGACGGTCTCCTCGGAGCAGGCCGGGGCGGCGAGGGCGAGCGCGGCGAGCGCGGCGAGCGCGGCGCGAACCGCCGCAGGGCCTCGCAGGGGGTGGGTGTGCATCGGGCGAGCAGCCTACCGGCGCGGCCCTGCCGGAGCGCGTCCGGCGCGTGGCAGGGCGGTGGCAGGCCGGTCCGGGTCGCTGCGGGCGGGGGCGGTCAGCGGGGCGGCGGCGGGACCTCGGTCTTGCAGCCGACCTGGACCTGGACCTGCCCGCCCTCGCGGAACTGCGTGCAGGTCGCGGAGCACATCACGATCTTGGTCGGCGTGCCGCCGCTCGCGGGGTCGACGTCGTAGTACCAGCCGCCGGCCGTCGGGTCGCAGCCGGCCTCGTTGCGCACGTAGAAGATCGTCGTCGGGTCGCCGTTCGTCGGCGTGTGCTGGACGTTGAGCGTGCCGTAGTCGAGCGTCTGACCGGCGGAGGGCGCCGGGACCTGGTACTCGCACGCGAGGCTCTGGCCGCGGATCGCCGTGAGCGCGTCGAGGAAGGCCTGGCTCACGTCCGTGCCCGCGGCGGCGTCGATGAAGAAGGCCGACTCCGTCCCGCCGCCCTGGGCGATGAGGTCCATCGTGGCCTGGGCGCCCTCGTCGTCGCCGTCGAAGACGCCGATCACGAAGGTGGAGATGCTCGGCGAGCCGCCCACCGCCGCTTCCGCGAGCGCCGCGATGCCGTCGGCCGACGTGGGGTCGCAGTGCGTGGGCATCCCGTCGGTGGCGAGCACCGTGACGACGCGGTGGGTCGGGTTCGCCTCGGCGTGGGCGCGCGCCTGCGCGAGCGCGCCGGCGAGGGCGGCGGACGTGGGCGTGCCCCCGCCCGGATCTTTCCGGCCGATCGACCCGACGAGCACCTCGGCCCGGGCGCCGTCGAGCGGCGCGATCGAGACGGCGGGCGCCGCGTAATCCTCGACGGTGCACGAGTACGGGTTCGCGCAGGTGCTCCGCGTCACCCGCTGGCACGTGCCCCCGCGGTCGGAGCAGGTCCCGCCTGCGGGCGCGCAGAGCTCGCGGCTCCGGGAGCACACGCCGAGGTCCACGCACGTGTCCCCGTCCGAGCACTCCGCGTCGGTGACGCAGACCTCGATGGCCGTGGAGAACGAGTTGCGGCAGACCCGCAGCGCGCACGGCCCGTTGTCGCCGCACTGCGCGTTGCTGGTACAGCTCGACGGCACGTCGTCGTCCTCCAGCGGGAAGTACTGGAGCCCGACGCCGAGCCCCTCGGACTGCGGATCCGTGAAGAAGGCCTCGAGCGCCCCGGTGACCGCGGTCCACTTGGTGTCGCCGTTCGCGAGCCGCTCGTCCATCGAGCCCGACGCGTCGAGCATGATGTACAGGTCGAGCGGCACGAGCTCCGCCGTGCTCGTCTCGCCCGCGCACGACACGTCGCCGCCCGCGCCCTCTCCCGCGCCGCTGTTCGTCCCGGCGCCGGCTCCGCCGAGGCCGTCGTCGCCGAACCCCGAGTCCGTGCTTGCGCCAGAGGAAGAGTTCACGCCCGCGCCCGTGTCGGTGCCCGAGCTCGTGCCGGCCGACGCCGTCTCTCCGCCGGCTCCGCCTCCGCCGCCGATCGAGCCTCCGGACCCACCACACGCCGCGAAGATCACGCTGACCCCCGTCGCGGCGAGCGCCACCATCGTTGAGCGGTTTCTCATACGATGAATCGAAACATCCCGAACGCGGTTTGTCGAGGTGTGGCTCGCACCGCGCGCTCGCGCGTGCCCACGTGTCGTACAGGGTAGGAATGTTCGGGAGTCGCGGGCGTCGTGAGGCGGCTCTCCGGAGCGTGCTCTTGTGCCGGTTCTCAGGCTTGCTTCTTCGGCCCGACGAGGCTGCGGAGGACGGCGCGGGCGACCTCGGCGCCCGTCGCGTCGCGCACGCTGACGGGGATCTGGTACTCGGCGCGCTCGCTGGTGGCGGGCACGGGGCACTCGCAGACGGCGCGGAGGTCGCCGCGGGCCTTCTTCAGGTACTCGATGGAGAGGCCGGCGACGATGAACCGGGCGTCGTCGGGCAGCGCGTACGAGAGCGCGATGTTGCCGGCGATCTCCGCGAGGTTGACGAGCGCGATGGCGTGGATCGAGCTCAGGTGGTTGCGCAGGCCGGGCCGGTCGCGCATGGTCACCTCGGCGCGGCCGCGCTCGAGGACCTCGACGTGGGCATGAATCGTCGCCGTGTAAGGCGCCATGATGCCGATGATCCTGCTGAACAGGCGCTTGCCCCCGGGCAGGCGGTGCAGCCTGTCCCAGAGGTCGCGGAACGTGTTGCGGCGCGAGGTGCCGGCGAGCGAAGCGAGGGAGAGGTCGGCGAGTTTCATGGGGTTGGCTCCGCCGGTGGCGGCGGCGGACGCACAGTGCCCCAGATCCGCGGCAAGCGCACCTGAATTGACGAGGGCCGGGGAGACACCTTGTGCCGAGCTGCCGTGGGCGGGCGCCGTGTCCGTCCGGCCTGTGTAATCCGTGGCACGGGCGGCGCGTGCTCCTCCAGCGGAGGCGCACGCGACGAGACGGCTGCTGGCCGAGGTGCAATCGACTCCAGAGGAAGGCGGGAAGATGATTGGCACTCTCGTTCTGACCTCCTCCGGCGTTCTCGCTCTCATGGTCGACTCCGAGCACCACCCCTCTGCGGGTGATGGAGTGCTCTGGCCGAAGGCCCGGTGCTCGGTGGATCGCCAGGACGCCAAGCACGCCAAGCACGCCGGGGTCCGCGCCGCCGTCGAGAGGCTCCGCTGCCTCGACCATGCCCCCTTCCGGGGTGAGCCGCTCCTTTGCCGCGGGGTCGTGGGACGTCGACAGCCCTCGCCCGGCGCGCCGTTCACGCGACGGGCCGCGGCGCGTCTCCTACCGGGCGCGGCGCGTTGATTTCCGGATGATCCTCGGCGCACCGCACGAACGTCGACGCGAAGCGCCTCTTCAGGCCCGTGGCCGTGCCGGCTGCACCTGCCGATCCCTTGCGCCCGTCCCGTGCCCGACCCGACCACCGCCGCAAGGCGCGTCCAGGAGACCGAGCGCTGCTGAGCGCGCCGGGGAGGAATTGCGCGCCACGGGGCCATTTCGCTGCTGAAAATCCGGCCAAATCCACGTCTATCGACGTGGCGAATGTGTCTGAAAATATGAATTTATAGTTTTGATATATTCCCGGCGGCCTCGCCTCGCAAAAACCGCACGGTTTCGTGCGCTTTGGGCCATTCGCCCCGCGGGTTCGGCCCTGCTCCCCCGTACCGGCCGGTGAGCCCCCGGTCGCTCCACGCAAATCTCTGCCGGCGGGCGGAATTGGCCGGGTATGACGCGACCTCGCCGCCCCGGTCACGGCGGCCCCCCCGAAAAAGAGCGAGCCTTCGAGCTGCTCTTCCGCGAGAGAACGTTCGAGCTTGTCTGGCGCTGGCTGACGCGCCTGGGCATCCCGTTGCGCGATCGCGCGGACCTCGCGCAGGACATACTACTATCTGCGTACCTGAGCTTCGAAAGTTACCAGCCCGAGATCTCCAGGCCCGAGCGGTGGCTGAACAGAATCACGGTCCACGCCTCCGCGCACTACCGGGAGCGCGCCCAGCACCGGTACGAGGAGCTCGTGCCCGACGAGGACATCCCGAGGCTCGTCGACGAGTCCCCGAGCCCCGAGGACATGCTGAGCTCCGAGGAGGAGCGGCTCATGGTGCTCGAGGTCCTCCAGCAGCTCGACGTCGAGGCGCACTCGATCCTCGTCGCGCACGACCTCGACGGCATCCCGATGACGGAGCTCGCGCGGCAGCGCGGCATCCCGCTGTCGACGGCGTACAAGTGGCGCGCGCGGGCGCTCTCCCTGTTCCACGACATCGCCCTGAAGCGGCAGCGCGGGGAGCAGTGGCAGAGGCAGAGGCAGACGCAGAAGCAGCGGCGGAGCAGGCTCCGCGCGGTGCCCGTGGACGTGGCGGCGATCGTCGCCGCCGCCCGGGTCGCGCCCCGCCTCCCCGACGACGTGCGGCGCTCGATCCTCCGCGGCATCACCGAGTCGGTGCCCCCGATCGACGCGGGCGGCGCCGGCGGTCTGATCGTCGACGCCCGCGAGGTGCTCGGCGAGGCGGTGACGTGGGGCAAGCGCGCGATCGCGAAGCTCGCCCAGAAGCTGCTGTCGAGCGCGGCCCTCGTCGTCCTCGCCTCCGCCGCGGCGACGGCGGCCGTGGGCGCGCTCTCGATCGCGCTCGAGAGCCAGGACGGGCCGCCTCTTCTGCGAGGGATGCCCCCCGCGCCCGCGGTCTCCAGGGCGGCGGTGCCCTCCGTGGCCCCGCCGCCGCCGCCGCCGCCGCCCCCGCCGCCAGCGGTCGCCCCGGTGGCCGCCCAGCCGCCGCCGAGGAGCCCCCGGCAGCCACCTCGCTCGTGGCCGCCGGCCGTCGAGGCGCCCGGGCCAGCTCCCGGGCCCGCGACGGAGGGCGAGAGCCTCGACCTGATGCTGCTCGAGATCTGCACCAGCGCGGTGCGGCAGCGCGGCGCCGCAGAGGCGCTGGAGGCGCTGGAGCGCTACGAGCGCGAGGTGCCGCAGAGCGCCTTCGCGGCGGAGCGGGCGGTGCTCTGGATCCGCGCGCTCCGGCTCGCGGGGCGCGACGACGAGGCGCGCGAGAGGATCGCGCGCGCCCGGGCGAGCGGCGCGATCGACCGGCGGCTGCTCGATGACCTGGAGCGGGGGCTCTCCAGGCAGTGAGCCGACCACGCGCCGCCCTCCATCCGGCCTCAGTCGCCCGCGTAGGTGCCGAAGCTCGCCCGGCCGGTCGTGGAGACCTGCGGGGCCGCCTGGCCGATCTGCACGACCGCGGAGACGAACGCGGCCGGCTTGAGCCCCTCGTCGGGGCCGGCCTCGTTCGTGATGTACTCCAGCCCGATCCCCGCCAGGAAGCCGAACGACGTGGTGTTGCCGCCCGAGCCCAGGATCGGGACCGTCGGCGCGACGCCCACGTACCCGAGCAGACCCACCCGGCCCTCGCCGAGCGTCTGCACGAAGCCGCCGAGCTGCGCCGCGATCGGGAAGGCCCGGCGCTCCACCGGGTCGTACCGGTCGACCGCCAGCGCGACGCCGACCGCGCTGAGCACGCTCCGCGTGACGAGCGGCCTCTCGAGCCACGGCGCCCGGGTGATCTGCAGGGTCGCGAGCATCGCCGGGACGGTCAGGTACGCGCGGAAGCAGCTCCCCGCGGCCTCGAGCGTCTCGAAGTTGTCCTCGCCGCACAGCGGGACCGAGTGGATGGCGACCGAGCCGACGAGGCGCCGGGCGCGCTCCGGGTCGGAAGGCTCGCTCGAGCGCAGCGAGCTCGCGACGCGCCCGGCGTCGGAGAGCAGCACCACCTTGCCGAGAGGGCTCAGCGGATCGCTGTGGACCGAAAGCCTGAGCCGCGCGTCCCCGTCGAAGTCCTCGGCGAGCGGCGGGAGCGGGAACTCCGCGTTGCTCGGCGTGACGATCCACGTGCCCTCGGCCAGGAGCTCGATCGGCGCGCCGCCCCGCAGGACGTCGGTGCGCGTCAGCGAGACGTGGAGCGCGAGCGGCGCCACGAGCCGGTGTTTGGCCTGGCCGGTCAGCCGGATCCGGCAGTTCCCCAGCCGGAGCGGCGTCGGCGAGATGACCACGGCGCCGTGCGCGAGCGGCTGCGGCCCAGGGCGCGAGGCCTGCCCCGGCGCGGGCCGCTGGCCCCTCCGCGGGGCCGCCCCGGGCCCCGGCGGCCCGGGCGGGGGGGCGCTCCCCGGCGGCGGCGGGAGGCTCGCCGGATCCGCGCCGGGCGCGATCGGCGCGGGGCCGCAGTCGACCTTGAGGTCGTCGGCGTGGGGATCGGGGAAGAGGAGCCGCGCGGGGTTCGACTCGACCAGGTTCTCGAGCGGCGGGATCGTGACCCGGTAGGTCGCGTTGACGACGTTGCCCGCCGCGGGCTCGTGCAGGTTGAAGGCGGTGACGCGGAGCCAGCCGCCGCCCGGGAACACGCGCAGCACCTTGCCGTCGGGGCGCCCGCAGCCGCCCGAGGCCACCTCGAGGACCGGCACCGTGAAGGTGCGCTGGAACGGCTGCACCCGCGCGTTGCCGCAGCTGTCGACGATCGCGAGGTAATGGAAGTCGGCCATCTCCGACTGCCTCGGCCACTGCATGCCGAGCGTCAGCTCGCCCGCGTCGGCCGGCGGCGGCTCGGGCCGGCCGTCGCGGCAGATCTCGACGTGATCCGGCGAGGGCGACGACCTCGGCGGCGCCCCGGCGGGCCCGCCGGGCGCGCCCGCGGGCACCCGCGAGGGCTCGGCCACGGGCCGGTAGGCGCAGGCGTGCCGGTACGAGCGGCGGCCGAGCAGCACCGGATCGAAGTCGAGCAGGCGCTGCCCGTCCTCGCCGAGCCGACCCCAGACCGTGAGCGGGAGGGGCAGCGTCGGCGTCTGGAGCTTGATCGAGCGGAGCATCTGGTCGCCGACCGGGCTCTGCCCCGGATCGCCGGCCTGCGCCGCGCAGCCGCCGCCGCGGCAGAGCCAGCGGCCGCCCCGGCGCGCGGCCTCGATCGGGACCGGATCGGTGTCGCGGACGCTCATCCACACGCGGCGCGCGTCCGGGAAGATCTCCGGCCCGCCCGGCCCCGCGGCGCCGCCCGCGCCGCTCGCGCGGGCCGGGCCGCGCACGACCTGGAGGCTGCCGCCGAAGTCGGCCGGGACCGCGAGCGCCGCCGGCGCGGACGTGGTCCGCTGCGGGGATGGCGTCGCCTCGGGCGCCTCCACCCCCGGCTCCCCGGAGCCCACCTCCGGGTCGTCCTGCGCCGGCGCCGGCGCGGGCGCCGCCAGGGCGACCGCGAGCGCGACGCTCGCCAGGACGAGCGCGGGCCGCCGCGCGCTCACGGCGACCCCCCGCCGTCGCCCGGCTCCGGTTCCGGTTCCGGGTCCGGCGGCGGCGGCGGCGGCGCGACCACGGTGACGGGCTCGGAGGTGCACTCGGGGCTCGCGAGCAGGCGGGGCGTCACCCGGAGCTCGGTCGTGCCCGGCGCGACCGCGACGCCCTGGACGATGGTGGCCTCGCTGTCCTCGCCGCGCAGGGTCACCGACGCCTCGCCGAGCGCGATCACCCGGTCGTCGCCGGCGCGGAGGTCGACGGGGACGGCGATGCGCACGCGCTTGGCGTTGTAGGCGCTCACCTCGAAGAGGTCGCCCGGCGTCCCCGCGGTCACGACGCTCCGGAGGGCGCGCACGCGGAGCAGGCGCGGCTCGGGGTCGACGGTGAGCGCCGGGGCCGGCTCGATCACCTTCTGCCCCGAGCTCACGGCGAGCCTCACGTCGCCGCCGAGGTCGCTGAAGCACAGGGTGAAGGGCGGGCTCTCCCCGGTCGCGCCGAGCAGCACGCGCAGGCGCGTCGTGCGCTCGCTGCAGTCCGGGGCGAGCGAGAGGGCGGCCTCGCTGTGCAGCGACTCGACGATGACGGGGGCGTGCTCCACGACGCCGGGGGCGTTCTGGGGCGGCGACGCGCGGACGCGCGCCTCGCGCGCCCGGATCGCGCCCGGGCGCCACGTGGCGCCGAGGTCGTCCGGCAGGGGGCCGATCGTGCAGGTGAGGGGGAGGTAGGTCGCGAGCACGCGGTCGTTCTCGCCGAGCCCGCCGGCGATGAGCGCGAAGTTGGTGGCGTCCTCCGGCAGGCCGGCCGGGAGCACGGTGATCGGGAGCTCCTCGGTGCGGTCGGCCCAGGCGACGACGAGCCGCGCCTCGCCGGACCAGTCGCCCTCGGACGCGGCGATGAACCGCGCGTAGCCCTGCGTGCCGGCGACGCAGCGGAACGCGCCGTCGCGCACGCTGCACGACGCGCCGTCGTCCGTCTCGTCGCCCGTCTCGCCGTCGCCCCTCACGCCGTCGCCCGTCTCGTCGTCGACCGCGTGCAGCGCGAGCGCCTCGCTCGGGACCACGCGGACCTCGACGTAGGCGCCGTACGCCGGCTCGTTCGTTTCGGTGAGCTGGAGCGAGACCGCGGTGCGCCACGGGCTCTGTCGGGGCGGCACCGGCTTACCCTCCACGTCGAGCGTGTCGGCCGCGAACAGCGGCCCGGCGACGTCGGCGCGGATGTCGACCTGCCCGCTCGCGGCGAGCGGGTACCCGCGCTCGATGCAGGCGGCGGCGAGGAGGAGCGCGGCGGCGAGGGGGGGCGCGGCGAGCAGCGGCGCCGCCGGCCGCCGGGGCGCGCGGGGCGAGGTCGACCGGGGCGCGCTCACTTCTGGTAGATCTCGGTGTACTCGGTCCCGAGCGGGTGGCGGTGCCACGTATAGGCGCTCTGCGGGAACCCGCTCTCGTCCGTGTAATCGCACGGCCCGAGCTCCCACTCGGTATGCCACGCGCTCGCGCCGGTCGCGGGATCGACGGACATCGAGTGGGCCGTCACGTCGTTCTCCGCCGCGCACGGGTCGTGGGCGAGGCGCGCGGCCTCATCGACGTAGCGCTCGAGGACCGCGCGCGGGATCCGCGCCACGCGATTGCCGGGCATCGGGATGAGGAACACATCGCTGCTGTCGACGGGGCTGGTCATGGAGCTCTCTCCTGGAGCACGAGGCGCCCTCGGACGTCGGCCGAGCGCCGGCGCCCGGCCCCGCGCGCCCCGCTTTCGTGTGGGCTTCGGCTGGCCGCCCTCGGCGCTGTCCGTTCACGCTCGCTCGAGCATACCCGCTTCGCGCGGCGCGCGGGAGCGCTTCGCGGCGGCTCGCGCAGCGGAGCGCCGGAGGCGCGGCGATCCCTTCACCCTTTGCGGGTCTGCGCGCCGTCGGCGCCGTCGGGCTGTCCCGCCAGGCTGCGGACGGAGGCCGCGAGCTCTCGCGGCTCGATGGGCTTGGTGAGGTGCACCTGGTAGCCCGCGAGCATCGCCCGGGTCCGGTCCTCGGCGCGGGCGAACGCGGTGAGCGCTATCGCCGGGGTCGTCCCGCCTTCGGACGGCGGCAGGCTGCGGACCTCGCGCATGAGCTGATAGCCGTCCATATCGGGCATCCCGATATCGCTGATCATCACGTCGGGCCGCTCGCGCTTCAGGAGCCCCAGGCCCTCCGCCGCCGACGACGCGGTGACGACGTGCGCGTTGCTCCGGGCGAGCACCCACCTCACCAGCTCCCGCGCGTCCGGCTCGTCCTCGACCACCAGGACCTTGATCCCCGAGAGGGCGATGTCGCCTCGCCGGTCGGGCGTGTCCTTTGTGCGGGTCGGATCCTCGAGAGGGTGCGACTCGCGGGCGACCTGCAGCGGCAGGCGCACCACGAACATGGCGCCGCTCCCCTCTCCGGGGCTCTCGACGTGGACGGTCCCGCCGTGGAGCTCGACGAGCTGCTTCACGATCGAGAGGCCGAGGCCGAGGCCGCCGTACCTCCGTGTGGTCGAGGAGTCCGCCTGCCGGAACCGCTCGAACACCTGCGGCAGGAGCTCGGGTTTGATGCCCACCCCCGAGTCGCGGACGGTGATCTCGACGCGCGAGCCCGCCCCCTCGAGCAGCACGTCGATCTTGCCGTCCGAGGGGGTGAATTTCACGGCGTTCGAGAGGAGGTTCCACACCACCTGCTGCAGCCGGTTCGGATCGCCGGACACCGGCCCGGCCAGCGGATCGATGATCTTGCGGAGGCGGATCCCCTTCGCCTCCACGGACGGGCGCACCGAGTCCACCGCGGCGTCGATGACCGCGGCGAGGTCGGTGCGCTGCACGTCGAGCCGGAGCTTGCCGGAGATGATCCGGTTCATGTCGAGCAGATCGGCGATGAGCTGCGCTTGCGCCCGGGCGTTGCGCGCGATGGTCTCGATGCCTCGCCTCCACTCCGCGTCCTCGCCGGTCTGATCGAGCAGGAGCTCGGACCAGCCGAGGATGGCGTTCAGCGGGGTCCGGAGCTCGTGGGACAACGTCGCGAGGAACTCGTCCTTCATGACGCCGACGCGCTCCAGCTCGACGCGCGACGCGCGTTCGGCCTCGAGCAGCCGCGCTCGCTCGTCGGCGGCGCGCTTCACCTCCTCGTAGAGCCTCGCGTTGTCGATCGCCACGGAGGCCTGCGCGGCGACCCCCTCCACCAGCCGCTCGGCCCGGTCGGTGAAGACGCCGGTCTGGCTGTGCCCGAAGAACAGCCCGCCGATCGTCTCGCCGGTGCGGGAGATGACGGGGACCGCGAGGTAGCTCCGGACCGGCAGGTGTCCCGGCGGCATCCCGTGGTGCGGCGCCATCTTCCCGTAGCGAGGATCGAGCAGGACGTCGTCGCAGCGGATCGTCCCTTCGCCGCGGAACGTGGGGCCGAACAGCGCCGTGGCGCGCGGGTGCCCGAAGCGCTCGAAGGCCTCCCGCGGCGCGCCCGACAGCGTGTAGAGCAGGTACGCGTCGCCCGTCGCGTCCCGCGTGTTGTAGAAGAACGCGCCGAACTCGGCGCCGCTGAGCTGCGTGGCGGCGTCGGTGACCGACTGGACCAGCCGCTGCAAATCCAGCGTCGAGGCGATGACGCTCCCGGTCTGATTCAACAGCTCGAGGATCCGCGTCTCGTCCCGCAGCGCCTCCTCGGCGCGCCGTCGCGCGGTGATGTCGCGCAAGGTCCAGACGCGGCCGACGTCGCGATCCTCGACCATCTGGATCTTGGAGAACCGCTCGAACACCCTTCCGTCCGCGAGCTCCAGCAGGTCGTAGCTCTCCCGGGGCGCGGTCCGCAGGACCTCCTCCACGCGATCGAGGAAGCGCTGCGGGTCGTGGAACTGCCGCGAGATCCGATCGAGCACGCGCCGGTACGGACTCGACGCGACGGCCTCCCGAGGCAGCTGCCAGAGCAGCAGGAAGTTCTCGTTGAAGTCGGTCACGTCGCCGGCCCGGTCGACGACGAGGATCCCGTCCGTGCTCGACTCCAGGGTGGCGCGCATCATCGCGAGCGACCGGGCGAGCTCCGCGGTCCTCGCCTCGAGCTCCTCCTTGGTGCGGAGCAGCTCCTGCTCGGCCCGCTGGCGCGCGATGAGGATGCTCCTCGCGTTCTGGAGGGCGACGGAGCGCAGGAGCTGTTCTTCTTCGTGATCGGACATCACCCCGCTCCAAGGGCCTTCGCCGCCAGCTCGGTGCCGAGGACCCGCGCCCGGATCTTCGCGAACGCCGTGTCACGGCTGGTGGACGTGTCGTCGCTGAACGGCGAGAAGCCACAGTCGTCCGTCGTGCCGAGCTGATGGACCGGGATGTAGGCGGCGGCCTCCAGGACGCGGTCGCGCACCTCCTCGGGCGTCTCGACGTGCGGGTCGATCGGCGCGACGACGCCGATGAAGACCCGGTGATCCGGCATGAGGTGCTCGCGGATGATCTTCAATACCCGGGTCCGGTCCCGCTCTCCCGCGAGCGCGATGTAGAAATTGTGGACCTTCAGGTGAAACAAGCTGGGCAGGAGCTCGGCGTAGTCGACATCGGCGCTGTGCGTGGAGTCGAGGTCTCCCCCGGGGCAGGTGTGGACGCCGAGGCGCGCGCGCTCCGCGGCGGAGAAGCGCGACAGGGCGAGGTTGTTGAGATCGATGAAGCTGCTCAGGAGGTCTCCGGTCGGGTCGACCTTGATCGCCAGCCGGCCCTCGGTGAAGTCGATCTGGACCTTGTGGGCGCCCCGCTCCAGGCACTCGCGGACCTCGGCCTCGTGCTCGGCGAGCAGATCCTCGATGAACCGGTCGCGCGAGTAGCCCTCGATTCCGTCGGCCGGGTAGAGCAGGCTCAGCGCCGAGGGCGAGATGACCGCCTGCTTGAGCGGCGCGCGGGCGTACCGCTGGGCGATCTCGAGGTAACGGCTCGCGCGCACCCGGTACCTGAACGGCCCCTCGAGGAGCCGGGGCATCCGTCGGACGTGGCCCGCGGTGAAGGGGATCTTGAAGCCGTCCGGCGCCATGTTCGGCATTCCGTGAACGGAGTACGTCCAGAAGTTGTGGTACTTGCGCTGCTCGCCGTCGGTGATCACCGGCGAGCCCGTGGCCTCGAATCGCTCGATCGTGTCCCTGACCGCCTCATCGTAGAGCGCGTCCAGGGCCGGATCCATGTGGTCCCGGGTCGAGACGGCGTCGATCAGCGCCGCGGGCCTGGGAATGCTGCCGATCGGCTCTGTTGGAATGCTCATCGCGAGGGGGCCTTTCTCCGCGCGGGGCCATTCAGCCGGCCTCTGCCGTGCAGCCCTGCCTTGTGTTCGTTTACTTCGTGTGAGCCCGATCTTGATAGCACGATCGTCGCGCCCCCGTTACCCGGGCGCGGCGCGCGAGGCTGGCTTCCGGGCTCATCGGCTGGGGGCGGAGGTCAACGTGATCATGGCCTTGGCCGTGAGCTTCTCCTCGGCGCCGCGGCGCGCGAAGACCTCGGCCTCGGCGACGGTGATGCGCGCGCCGGGGCGCAGGACCACGGCGGCGCAGCGGAGCTCCTCGCCGAGGGCGGGGCGGAGCAGGTTGATCTTGAGCTCCACGGTGAGCACGACCTCGTCGGCGGCGAGCAGCGTGCCCGCGGCCGCGCCCGCCGTGTGATCGGCGAGCGTGGCCTGGACGCCGGCGTGGATGAAGCCGTCCTGCTGGAGCTGCCACGGCGCGACGCGGAGGCGCGCCTCGCACCGGCCCGGCTCGCACCGGAGGAGCTCGGCGCCGAGGTGCCGCAGGAACGGGGTCGCGTCGAAGAGGGCGCGGGTGCGCTCGGCGAAGCGGGGGTCGCGCGGGATCATGGTGACGCCCGTTGTGCCACGGCCCGGGCGCGGCCGCCTGGCCTCGCGGCGAGGCGCGGCGGAGATCCGCGCCGACCGCCCCGCGCGGCGCCCGGCAGCCGGGCTGCGCTACGGCAGGCCGAACGCGAAGAACGTGTGGCCCGGCGTGCCGACGCCGAAGCTCTCGTAGCCGCTCCCCCAGTACACCGTGCCTCCCGCCACCGCCGGCCCGGCGTTGACGGAGCCGTCCGCCGGGTGGCTCCAGAGGACGGCGCCCGTCGCGGCGCTCAGCGCGAGCACGTCGCCGCTCATCGAGCCGGCGTAGACCACGCCGTTCGCGACCGTCAGCGGCCCCCTGTCCTGCGCGCCCGGCGTGGGATCGGGCGTCTGCCACAGGATGTCGCCCGTGGCGGGGTCGAGCGCGCTCCACGACCCCCACGTGATGGTCTCTCCGGAGGGGTGCAGCGTGTACGCGGTCTGGTCGCTGTTGCTGACGGGCACATAAACCCTGGCGTCGTCCACGGCGACTCCCCACATGATGCCGCCGAGGACCCCGCCGGGCCCGACCAGCGTGCTCCACACCACGGTCCCGTCGTCCCGGTCGAGCGCCCAGAAGATACCGCTCTTCTGGCCGGCGCCGACCAGATCGCGGCAGTGCTCCCCCGCGCCGGCCGTGAACAGCGTGGCGCCCGTGCCGAAGTCGTAATCCGGGCCCATCGGGGAAGGGCACCAGTCGTGACCGTAGAAGCACGCGCCCGTCCAGGCGTCGAAGCCTTGAAGCCGTCGCGCCCATTTCACCTCGCCGCTGTCGAGGTCGAGCGCGAGGACGGCGTCGATGTGGTCGTCTTCCGCGAGGCAGGCCTCGGCGGCCACGGGGTCGTCGCCGGCGGCCTCGGCGCACGCGGCGACGGGCGGGGGCACGGTGTAGTTGTTGCCGGTGGCCACGTAGAGCGCGCGCCGTCCGACGTCGATGGCGGGCGCGCCGCCCCAGACGGCGCCGCCGCTGTAGCCGGCGGGCACGGTGTGGCGCTGCCAGAGCAGCTCCCCGGTCGCCGCGTCGAGCGCGGCCACGCTGCCGCGGAACGTGCAGCACGGATACCCGGCGTCCGCCGCGAAGAGCTCCTCGCGCGAGGAGACGCCCACGTACACGCGGCCGCCGTACACGACGGGAGACTGCGTGACGATCGCCGCGGGGTGCGGGTCGACCTGTGTCTTCCACAGGAGATCGCCGGTGCGGCTGTCCACGGCGAGCACGTGTGCGCCGTCCTGTGTGCCGAGGAACAGGCGGTGGCCGTGGAGCGCGGGGCTCGTGCGCGAGACGGCGCCGGCCATTCCCGTGAGTCCGGCGATCGTGCGCGTCCAGAGCGGGAGCCCGGTCGCGGCGTCGAGCTTGTACAGGCTGCCGCCCCAGTCCGGGAAATAGACGGCGCCGTGGTCGACGGCCGGCGTCGCGGAGACGCTGCCGCTCGTGGTGAAGGCCCACTTCAGGGACAGCGACGCGACGTTCGCCGGCCCGATGTCGTGCTCGTCGGCCGCATTGTGCGTGTTCGCGAGATCTTTGCCAAAGACGGTCCAGCGGCCGGCGCCCATGCCCGTGGCCGCGTGGCCCTGGACGACGAGGAGCGCGGCCAGACCTGCGGCGGCCACGAACGCGGGCCGCACCCGGAAGATGCACTTCATGATGGTCCTCCCCTGGGACGCCGGAGACGGCGGCGAACGGCGGCCGGATAGGCCAGCTCCGCCACTCTTCAACACGGCGCCCGAGGAGAGATGGCGCACAGCGGAACAGCGCGTCAACCGGGATAGAGCGACGTGTCGAAGCATGGACCGCAGCGTCGTTCAGGGCGGTGCAGGCGCGGTGCGCCCGAGACATCGAGCGCGCGCGTCGTGCGGCGCGCGAAGACCTCCGCGTTTGCGGTAAGAGGGGGGTCCACCCATGCCTTACGATCTCAAGACCGCCGCCGCCCCGCGCCTCGCGGGCCGCGCATTGCAGGCGCTCGCCGCCGCGCTCGACAACCCCGCCGCCGGCGCGTTGCTCCTCCAGAAGCTCCACAGGGACGTCGGCGTCCTCGCGATGCGGCGCGCCGAGCTCCCGGAGCCGCCTTCCGTGTGCCCTGTCCTGCCCCGCCCCTCGTCGATGTTCGCCACGGAGGCCGCCGCGATCGACCTCCAGGCCATCGCGGCCGGCGCGCCCCCCGCGAACGGCTTCGCGTTCGAGACGGCGGCCGACATCACGCGAGCGTACACGTCAGGGCGGACGACCCCGGAGGAGGTCGCCGAGCGCGCCATCGAGGCCATGGAGCGCGCCGACCGGAGCGACCCGCCGCTCCGGGCCTTCATCGCGAGCCGCGCCGGCGAGATCCGCGCCCAGGCGCGCGCCTCGGGCGAGCGGCGGCGCGCGGGCGCCGCGCTCGGCCCGCTCGACGGCGTCCCCGTGGCCATCAAGGACGAGATCGACGTCGCGGGATACCCCACGACCGCCGGGACACGGTTCCTCCGCGCGGTCGCCCGGGAGGACGCGACCGTCGTCGCGCGCCTGCGCGCCGCGGGCGCCGTGATCCTCGGCAAGACCAACATGCACGAGATCGGGATCGACACGACGGGGTTCAACCCCCACCACGGGACGCCGCGCAACCCGTACGCCCCGGGCCATTATCCCGGCGGATCGTCGAGCGGATCGGCGGCCGCCGTCGCGGCGGGGATCTGCCCCGTCGCGCTCGGCGCCGACGGCGGCGGCTCGATCCGGATCCCGGCGGCGCTCTGCGGGGTGGCCGGGCTCAAGCCGACGTGGAGCCGCGTGAGCGAGCACGGCGTCGCGCCGCTCTGTTACAGCGTCGGGCACGTGGGCCCGATCGGCGCGAGCGTGCGGGACGTCGCCCTCGCCTACGCGGCGATCGCGGGGCCCGACCTGCGCGACCCCGGCTCGCTGCTCCAGCCGCCGCCGAGCCTCGCGAGGCTCGGCGACGCCGATCTCACGGGCGTGCGGCTCGGGGTCTACACGGCCTGGATGGACGACGCCTCGCCCGCGGTCGCGGCGGCGTGCCGCGCGGCCGTCGCGGCGCTCGCGGCGCGCGGCGGCGAGGTGGTCGAGGTCGAGGTGCCGGAGCTCGACCGGGCGCGGGTCGCGCACGCGGTGACCATCCTGTCGGAGATGGCGTCGTTCGCCGAGCCCCACGACGCCGAGCACCGGCGCTCCTACGGGCTCGGCGTGCGGGTGAACCTCGCCATCGGCCGCTCGCTCACGAGCCGCGATTACGTGGCCGCCCAGAAGGTGCGGACCCGCGCGCTCGCCAGCTTTCGCCGCATCTTCCAGCGGATCGACGCGCTCGTGACGCCGGCGTGCGCGACCACGGCGCCCGCGATCGCGGGCGACGTCATGCCCTCCGGCGAGAGCGACCTCGAGGTGACCAGCGCGCTGATGCGGTATGCATTCCCCGCGAACCTGACGGGATACCCGGCGATCAGCGTGCCCGCGGGGTATGACCCGCGCGCGCTCCCCATCGGCGTCCAGCTCATGGGGCGGCCGTGGGAGGAGGGGTTGCTGCTCCGGCTCGCGGAGGTGGTGGAGCGCGGCGTGACGCGGCGGCGGCCGGAGATGGTCTTCAACCTGCTACCGCGCGGTTGATGCGCGGCTGACGGCTCACGACCCGGTGGACTGGTACCGGCGCTCGCCGAGCCGCCAGATGCGCAGCGACACGAGCAGGAACACCACCCCGACGAGCGGCGACGCCCAGCGCGCGGCCTCCGGCAGCGCGGGCACGGTGGGGCGGTCGAGCAGCGCGCCCGCGGGGATGTAGCTCACGAACCCGAGCGGCACGACGAACGTGAAGAACCGCCGGAACCAGTCGCGGTAGAGGCTCAGCGGGTACTGCGCGGCTTCCGTTCCGCCGTAGGTCACCGCGTTCATGATCTCGATCGACTCGACCGTCCAGAAGCACAGCGTGGCCTGGAGCACGATGAGCCCGTAGAATACACACGCGCCCCCGGCGATCGCGCCGGCGAGCAGCAAGAGCTTGGGCGCCGTCCACCCCACGTCCAGCGCGGCGCCGGCCCACCCGAGCATCACGAGGCCGATCGCGAGCCGCCCGGCGCGCAGGAACTGGAACTCCCGGGTCGCGACCTGGAACGCCGTCGAGCGCGGGCGGAGGAGGATCCGGTCGAAGTCCCCGGACCGCACCAGCGTCGAGAAGGTATCGAACCCGCGGCCGAACGACTCGGCCAGCGCGAACGAGACGTTGACGAGGCCGAACAGCAGCGCGACCTCCTCGAAGCGCCACCCCTTCACCGCGCCGAACCGGTGGAACAGCGCCCACACCCCGAGGAGCTCGATGCCCACGGTGATGAACTGCCCGGCGGACCACATCGCGAACGACGCGCGGTACTGCATCTGCGCGCGCAGCGACGCGGCGGCGAGCCGGAGATAGAGCTTCAGCGCGCCCTGCGACATCAGCCGCCCTGCACCACGAGCCGCCCGAGCCCGCGCGCGACCATGGCCCGGCCGAGCGCCACGAACACCGCGGTCCACAGCGCCTGGTGCAGCAGCACGCCCGGGAGCGCCCCCGCGGCCAGGTGGCCGAGGTAGAGCCGGAACGGCGCGTCGAGCATGCCGCGGAACGGCAGCACGTCGAGCCAGGGCTGCATCCAGCGCGGGAACAGCGGCAGCGGGATGACCATGCCGGACGCGATGAGCACGACCGACGGCGCGAGCCGGGCGATGCCGTCGCTCGACGTGGTCCAGAGCATCGTCGACGTCACCGCCGACGCGAACGCGCCCACGAGCGCCGCCGCGCCGACCATCGCCGCCGCGAACGCGCCCGCCGCGGCGAGCGACGGCGGCAGCGACATGCCGAGCAGCGGCACGGCCACCGCGAACATCAGCGGCGCGCGCAGCAGCGTCGGCGCGACGCGCGCGGCGATCGCGCGGGTGAGCCAGAGCGTGTGCAGGTCGAGCGGGCGCGCGAGCTCGTAGCCCACGGCGCCGGTGCGGATCATCTCGCGCACCTCGGGGTCGGGGTTCGTCGAGAACGGCAGCAGCTGGAAGAACGCCTGCCCGAGCCAGGTGTAGGTGATCGCCTGTCCGAGCGCCATCGGCTGGGGCGCGCCCGGCGCCGTGTTCCCGTAGAACGCCTCGAGCACCATCACCTTGAGCAGCCCCCAGAACAGCTGCGTCCCGAACCCGGCGGCCGCCGCCGCGCGGTACTGCAGGAGGGCGCGGAGGCGCGCGCGGAGCACCGCGAGGTACACGCGGAGGGGGCTCACGACCGCGCGCCCGCCTCGCCGCCCTCGCCGTAGAGCCGCGCCACGATCTCGTCGATGGGCGGGTTCTGCACGAGGAGGTCGCGCACGGGGTAGCGGGCCGTGATGTGCCCGACGAGCTCCGCCGTCGACACGGCGGCGGGGTCGAAGCGCAGCGTCACGCGGTCGCCCTCGCGGCGGATCACCTCGGCGTGCGGCTCGGCGATCTCCGCCGCCGGATCGGTCAGGTCCACGATGAGCCAGCGCTCGGCGGTGACCTGGGCGCGGAGCGCCTCGAGCGAGCCGTCCGAGAGCACCCGCCCGCCGGCGATGAGGATCACGCGCGAGCACAGGGCCTCGATGTCGTCCATGTCGTGCGTCGTCAGGATCACCGTGACCCCGCGCTCGCGGCTCAGCCGCTGGACGAAGCGCCGCACCGCGAGCTTCGAGACGGCGTCGAGGCCGATCGTGGGCTCGTCGAGGAAGAGCAGCTCGGGCGCGTGGATCAGCGCGGCGGCGAGGTCGCAGCGCATGCGCTGGCCGAGGCTGAGCTGCCGCACCGGCGTGCCGAGCAGCGGCGCGAGGTCGAGCATGGCGACGAGCTCGTCGCGCGCGCGGGCGTAGTCCGCGGGGCCGACGCGGTAGATGTCCCGGAGGAGCTCGAACGAGTCGATGACCGGCAGGTCCCAGAGGAGCTGGGTGCGCTGGCCGAACACGACCCCGAGCCGCCGCACGTGGTCGATGCGCTCGCGCCACGGCACGCGGCCGGCCACCTCGCAGCGCCCCGAGTCCGGCACGAGGATGCCCGCCAGGATCTTCACCGTGGTGGACTTGCCCGCGCCGTTCGGCCCGATGTACCCGACGAGATCGCCCCGCTCGAGCGAGAACGAGACGCCCGCGAGCGCGTCGACGGGCCGGTAACGCGGGCGCAGGAGCCCGGCGACGGCGCCCCACGCGCCCGGCCGGCGCTCGGCCACCTGGTAGGTCTTGCGCAAGTCCTCGACGACGATCAGCGGCATGGCGGCGATTGTGGTCCTGCGGAGGGCGCGGGAGCATACAGGACCCGCGCCGGGTGGCCAGGAAGAACGAGATATCCCTGCCTATCAGCCCATTGCGCTGCACACGGTCGGCCTGCACCACTCGGCTGGTCCTGCCTGACGCAGTGATGGTGCGCCGCGGCCGTCGCGCAGCTCGGAATTCACGTCTCAGAAACGTCCTGGAGCACCTCAGAACCGCGCGCGATCCTGCTTGATCGCGGATCTGGCCGTCGATAATCTCGGGCGCTCATGCTGAACCGGGCGGCCGCGTGGGCTTCTCGCCGTATCGAGCGCCCGCTCTCGTGGCTCGAGCTCCGGGAGCGCAGTGTCCTCGGCGTGTGCATCGCGCTGCTCCTGATCGCCGGGCTCGTGTACTCGCTCCGGCTCGGCGATGCGCTCCGGTACTACGACGAGCGCGAGTATTTCAAGATCGCGAGTTACCTCGCGGATCGGGGCGAGTACACGCTGAACGGGGATGGCCCCACCACGTTCCGGCCGCCCGGCTATCCCGCGCTGATCGCGGCGCTGCTCCTCTCGGGCGCCGGCGTGGTCCTGATCCGGTTCGCGAACTTCGTCCTGCTCGCGGGCTCGTTGCTCCTGACACACCACTTGGTGAAGCGCGCCGCCGGCGTCCGGGCCGGGCTCATCGCCGTCGGCCTCGCGCTGGGTTATCCCGTGTTCTTTTATACCGCGGGCACGCTCTACCCGCAGACCGTCGCTGCGTTCCTGCTCGTGCTCTCCCTCGCGCTGCTCTTCCGTGGAGCGGGCGCGGCGGATCCCGCGCCAGCGCCGCGCGGGGAGGGCCGCGCGTGGCTCTGGAATGCGGCGCTCGCGGGCATCGCCCTCGGCGCGCTCACGCTCGTCGTGCCGACGTTCCTGTTCCTGCTGCCGCTCCTGTTCCTGCTCCTGTGGCCGGATCTCCGCTCGGCCGGGGTCGCGGCGGCCGCGCTGGTCGTGGTCGTGGGCGCCTGGTCCGTGCGCAACTACCTGGCATTCGACGCCTTCGTCCTCGTCTCGTCGAACTCGGGGCTGAACTTCCTGCTCGGGAACTCGGAGCAGGCCACGGGCGGCTCCGGCGTCAACGTCGACATCAGCCATCACCTGCGGGACGCCGCCGCCGCCGGCCTCAACGAGGTCGAGCGCGACGCCTACCTCCGCGCCCAGGGCGTGCGTTACGTCCTCGAGAACAAGCTGGACGCGCTCGGGCTCTACGTCTCGAAGGTGATCCACTACTTTGCTTTCAGGAACCAGCTGGCGACGAAGGGCGAGGGGGCAGGCTGGCAGGATCTGGTCATGCTCGCGACGTACGGCCCGCTCCTGCTCTTGTTCGTGGTTCGGCTCGTGTCCTGGAGGCGCCTGCCGCTGCTGCCGCTCGAGAAGAGGCTCGCCGTGATCTACGTCGCGAGCGCGTTCGCCCACGCGGTGTTCTTCAGCAGGATCCGGTTCCGCCTGCCGCTCGATCTGCTGCTCATCGCCGTCGATGCGATCTTCCTTTCGCGCCTGCTCGAGCGGCGGGCTCCCGGTCTGGAGAGGCCGGCTCCGGCCTGAGATCACACGCCGGCGGGTGCCGCGCTGCGGGGGCGGCATCGAGGCGCGATCGACGCGCTCATCGGCCTGCGTCACGTCGGCAGGCGGCGGCCCAGCTCGCTGACCAGGCGCGACCACCCGCGGAGATCCAGCGCGGCGACCGACGGAGGCCGCGCCGGACGCGTGAGCCGGCGGCCCGCTGCAACGCTTGATGCAAGCGTTGCAGCGGGCAACTCGGGGGTCGAGTCGGCCGTCTCAAGCCTTGAAGCGGGTGACTGTGCGCCAGGGAAGGCGATCTCAAGGCAGCGGAGGCGGCCGCCTGGGGCGAAAAGGCGAGTCAGAGTCCGTTGGGGATCACGGTGAGGGTGCCGGATCCCCGGGGGGAATGGCCGGGCTCGGTATTGAGCTCTCGACCCTGGCCACGTATCCGACGCTCGCCGAGGCGCTGCGGAGATGGATCCACCGGCGGTCGGGTCGTGGAGCGGCGAGCTCGGGACGGTGCTGGTGACGTGGTCGCCGGCGTGGCGGCGTGGCCGCACCGACCGCCACCCACTGCTGCTGCCTGCAGGCCTCGACTGCGGAGCGCGGGCCTCATCCTCGTGAAGGCGCGCCCGACGCCGTGAACAAGGCGGCGAAGGCGCCGCGGCCGCCGAGCTGCTGAGCCCGCGCACCATCGAGCTCGTGGAGCCGTCCTGGTTCGGCTTGCGCCACCTCCCACGCGGACGGCCCGTTATTTGCGGACCGCGGGAGCACCCACGCCCGATCCGGAGCGCGAGACGGGGATCCCAGCCTCGGAGGGTGGCGCGTGTGCGGCGCAGTCTCTCGATCCGTTATGCTGAATCCGTTTCCCCTTTCACATCCTGCCAAAGACCTCCATGCCTGACCGATCTGCTCGCCCGAGGCTCGAGCGTCCTCCGCTCATCCATACGCGCGATCTGGAGGCGGCCCGCCTGCTCCTCGCGACGATCTACGGCGACCTCACCGCCGACGTCGTCGGCCGCGGTCACCGTTTCGAGTGGCGTGCCACCCCCGTCGACATGGGGCCGGTCTCCCTCTTCTCGGGCGCCATCGCCTCCGGCATGTGCCTGCGCGGCGTGACCTCGGGCTACACGGTCAGCATGGCGACCAGCGGCTCGGTACGAGCGGCCTCGTCGCGGAGCGCAGCGGAGATCGCCCCGGATCGGAGCGCCGCCGTGTTCTCGCCGGGGGCCCGGTCCGAGTGGAGCGCGGAGGGCCCGGCCCGCCCCTTGACCCTCCTCGTCGAGGCTCGCTATCTCGAGGCGCAGCTCGAGGCGCTCACCGGCGTGGCCATCCGCGGGCCCCTTGCGTTCTCGCTCTCGATGCCCACCACCGACGGCCCCGGGACGTTCCTGGCGCGGCTCTGCCGCTTCCTGTCCACGGAGACCGAACGCGCAGGGCGAGCCCTCGGCCACCCCGTGGTGATGGCCAGCCTCGGCGAGGCGGTGGCGCGCGCGCTGCTCTTCGGGCAGCCGCACGATCACGCCCACCTCCTGGAGAAGGCAGCGCCGCCGTCGAGCCGGAGCGTGGTGCGGCTCGTCGAGGAGTACCTCGACGCCCACGCGCAGGGCCCGATCGGCACCACCGATCTGACGACGCTCGCGGGCGCGAGCATGGCCTCGATCGACGGGGCCTTCTTTGCCCATCGGGGCGCCACCCCGTGGGACTTCCTCCGCAAGAGGCGCCTCCTCCTGGCGCGGGAGCGCCTGCTCCTAGCCGCGCCGGGCGAGACGGCGGCGAGTGTGGCCCACGCTGCCGGCTACCTGCGCGTGGAGCGCTTCGGCGCCGCCTACGCCGCGCAGTTCGGCGAGACCCCCGCCGAGACGAGGCGGCGCGGGCTGCTCGCGACCGAGGCGCCGCCGCGCCCGCGGCCCAGGGCGACGAGCCCGTGCCCGCGAGGAGCGGAGGCGGCGACCGTCTTCCTGGTGCACCGGGATCCCTCCTGGCGCGGGGCCGCGGCCGGGCTGCTCCAGGAGGCGGGGCACGCAGTGCAGGCGTTCGCGTCGTCGCTCGCCTTCCTGGAGGCCGCGCGCGGGGTGGGAGCGGGCTGCGTGGTGCTCGACGTCCACCTCCCCGATGTGAACGGCCTGGAGGTGAGGGCCCTCCTGCGCGAGGAAGGGTGCGCGCTCCCCGTGGTCTTCACCAGCGACGACGGGGACGTGGCGGTGGCCGTGGAGGCGATGAAGGCGGGCGCCGTGGACTTCCTCGCCGAGCCCCTCGACGCGGAGGCCCTGCTCGCCGCCGTGGCGCGCGCCCTGGCCCGCGATGCGGAGGCGCGTGCGGCGCGGGCCGAGGTGGAGGCGCTCGCCGCCCGGCTCGCGGCGCTCTCGCCGCGCCAGCGCGAGGTGTGCGAGCGGGTGGCGCGGGGGATGCTGAACAAGCAGATCGCGGCGGAGCTCGGGATCTCCGCGTCGGCCGTGCGGCTCTACCGGGCGGAGGGGATGGAGAAGCTCGGGGTGGCGTCGGCCGCCGAGCTGGCGAGCCTGTTCGCGAGGCTCGAGCGGGTCACGGGGTGATCGCGCGGGCGCTGGGGCAAGGGGCGCGCGAGGGGGGGACGGCCGCGCGCCCGGGTAGGGGCTCGTTCAGTGCGTGTTGAGCCAGTCGTCCATGGCGCTGATGCTGCAGCCGTGCTTCACGTGCCCCTGGCCGAGGCCGAGCTCATCGATAATCTGCTCGCAGCTGCACCCGCCGGTGTCCTCGACCGTGTAGGTCCTGCCGGGGCCGGTTCCGTTCGACGACACGGTGTCGAACACGCCGTCGCCGTCGATATCGGCGAACCTGTTCACGCCGAGCTTCACGGTGGGGACGCCCTCCGGGAGCACGGTGCCGGCGCAGAGGTCCACGTCACCGCAGACCGCGTCGCCGTCCGCGTCGTTGTCCACATCTGCCGGGCAGCTGTCGCAGATATCGCCGAGGCCGTCGCCGTCGGAGTCGGTCTGGGCGCCGGGCACGCCCTGGCAGCTGTCGCAGACGTCGCCCACACCGTCGCTGTCCGCGTCGAGTTGGCTCGCGTTGGAGGTGGTCTGGCAGTTGTCGCAGACGTCGCCCACGCCGTCGCTGTCCGCGTCGAGCTGGCTCGCGTTGGAGGTGGCCTCGCAGTTGTCGCAGGCGTTGCCCAGCCCGTCGCCGTCGTCCTCGGCCTGATCCGGGTTGGCGACGCCGACGCAGTTGTCGACCGGGTCGCAGACGTCGTCGGCATCGGCGTCGACACAGCAGACGTTGTCCTCGTCGATCGCGCTGTCGCAGTCGTTGTCCACGCCGTCGCAGGCCTCCTGCTCCCCGGGGTTCGCGGACGGGTCCGTGTCGTCGCAGTCGACGCATGAGCTGTAGCCGTCGGCGTCACCGTCGATGTCTCCGCAGACGACCGTGCCGGTGGTGCAAGCGCCGACGCAGCCGCCCAGCCCACCGAGGAACACCCCGCTGTCGATGGAGTAATCGCCGCCGTCGCAGACCACGATCTCCAGCACGTGCGCGCCGGGCGCCGCGAGCGCCTGCGTGGTGAGCAGGCCCGTCGATCCGTTGTACTCGGTCTCGGTCGCCGGCCCCACCACCACGTTCCCGCCGCTGAAGAACGGGCCGTTGATGGTGATGGGGGCGTTGTTCTCGTCGAAGACGATCTGCACCCCGTCGAGGTAGACGCCGTAGACGTCCGCGTACGGGCCACCCACGAAGATCGGGTACTCGTCCGACCCGAAGATGGACTGGAACGAGATCCCGTTGAAGCCCGGCGCGAGATCGAAGTTGATTGTCAGCTTGGCGGCGTCGTAGCTCGTGGCGCCAGGGATCAGCGCGTTGCAGAGCGGATCACCGGGCAGTTCATTCTCTTGACTGGCGAGGAACACGTCGCTCGGAGGCAGGGCGAGCGACGCACCCCCGGACGTCAAGATCGCGCCGTCCGCGATGCCGAGCGGACCCTCGGAGTACGTGCCCGAGGCGGTCGCCGCGCCGGAGTAGCTCACGGACGTCACATTCATCGCGCCCCCGGACGCCACCAGGGCAGAGGTCAGCGCGCCGGCGTCATTGGTCGTCCCTATGGTGAGGCTGAACGCGCTGCCCCCGTGAGGTCACGGTGTTCGTCTATGCCGGGACCGGCATCGACGTGAGCGGCATCGCCCTGGGGGACGACGTCGAGATCACCGGGTTCAGCGGCCAGTTCCTCGATCACTACGAGGTGAACCCGCGGGTGCCCTCGGACATCGAGGAGCTCCCCTGAGCCTGCCTCGGGACGACGAGGCCTGACGGCATCTCTCGTCTCCTCGGCGCACGACCGGGTGCCGTGTCGCCCAAGAACGAACCGGCCGGGAGGGCGGTCAGGCGACTGCTCTCACGGACAGGGCTGCAGCCGACGACGAGCGACGCCTCGCGGACCGGCATGGCCCGCGGTTCCGGGCGTCGTGGTGCCGGCCCGGCTCTCCTTGGGCGACGACGTACTAATTTAGCTAGCCAGGAGGTCGGAGGACGGGACCGAGCTCCGGGTTGTCGCCGAGGAAGTGCTCGCAGACCTTCTGCAGGCGGGGCTCTACCTCCGCCGATTCCTTGTCGAGCGCCGCAGAGAGCTTGGCGCCGCTGGTGAACGCGCCCGCGGCGTCCGCCTGGCGATAGGCGTGGAGGAGGATGAGCGCGAGCGCCTTCAGGTGCTCGAGGTTGTCGAGCTGGAACTCCCCCTGCGCGGTGTTACTGAGCACCGTCGTTGAGGCTGCGTCGGGCGGTGGATCGGAGAGGCGTGCCGCCGGAGCGCTGGCGGCGCGCCTCTCCGGGCGGAGCTAGGGGCAGGGCACCCCGCCGGCCGAGGCGACATTCGAGAGGCTCTGAGCGCAGGCGTTCACCAGATCTTGGGTGTCGAGCGTGATGAAGGCGTTGCCCACGTTGTTCGGGCCCACGACTCCGCACAGGTCCGGGCTGCCCGGGGTGCCAGGACTCTCCTCGATCGCGGAGTGGACGGAGATACCTCGCGAGCTACCGGTGTCTTTCAAGTAGAGGTAGACGGCGGTTAGCTCGCCCGAATAGTTGATGCACTCGGTGCCGCTGACGACGAAGTCCAGCCATCCGGGCAGCGCCTCACACGGGCATACCGGCCCCGACGGCTGGCAAGTGCCGTCCTCGCAGGCGGAGCCCGCCGCGCACGAGCCGCAGGTGAGCGTGCCTCCGCAGCCGTCGGGGATGGTGCCGCAGGTCGCGCCCTGCGCCGCGCAGGTGGTGGGGACGCAGGCGGCCGTCTCGCAGTTCGTCCCCGTGAAGCCCGCCGGGCAGGCGCAGGTGTGGCTGTTCACGCCGTCGGTGCAGGTGCCTCCGTTCAGGCAGGGGTTCGGCGAGCAATCATTCCTGTTGATCTGGCAGTTGGGGCCGACGTATCCGGGCAAGCAGGTGCAGATGACACCGGTCGGGACGGGGGTGCAGGTGCTTCCGTTCAGGCAGGGGTTGACCGTTTGGCAGAGGTCCTTGCACTGGCCCGCCTGGCAGGTAGAGCCCGCCGCGCACGAGCCGCAGTCGAGCGTGTCGCCGCAGCCGTCGGAGACGGTGCCGCACGTCGCGCCCACCGCCGCGCACGTGGTCGGCACGCAGTCTTGGACACAGGTCCCACTCTGACAGCTCGAGCCGCTGCAGCAAGGGAGGGTCGCGTCGCAGGGAGCGCCCGTCGGCAGGCAACCGCCGCCCTGGCAGGTCGGGTCGCCGACGGCGATGTAGTCGTGCGCGTGCCCGGCGTGACCGTTGATGCAGCCCTGCGCGCTGGTCTTGATGATGGTGTAGGGGTGGCTCGCCGAGCCGGTGTAGTGGCAGATCTGGGTCTTGCCGTTGACCTCGAAGGACGTGCACTGCGCGTCGATGAGGTGCTGGTCCGCCGCGCCGAGGTGCTCGGCGTCCGATCCGTCGGGCGTGTCCGTGCTGGAGCACGCGCCGCCGAGGACCGCGAAGCTGCTCAGGCCGAGGAGCGCGACCGCCGCGCCGAGCCTACGAGGGGAGGTGAAATGCGTCATGACTCTTCTCCTTTGGACGGGACGCGCGGTGTAGCTCCGCGGATCGCCCGCCGCGCGCTGCACCTTGCGTTGGCGCGTCCGAGGTCGCGACCTGGATCGTGATCCAGCTTTCGGAGGCACAGGCTCTCGTGGTAACATAAAGGTCTGCCGGCGACCTGCTCCAGCGAGCCCGCCGTTGCCTGGAACAGGGAGGTTGCTCGGATGACACGCAGGGTTCAGCTTCGGATCGTTCTCATCGCTTCTTTCTCTCTCTTGCTCTCGTTCGCCGGGCTCCGCCCGAGCGCCGCCCAGTCGAGCTTGCCCTACTGGACCGAGATTCCGCAGGGCGGCGCCGTCCCCGACGCCATCTGGGACGGCGCGAGCGCCTATCACGACGGCCTCTTCTACATCTTCGGCGGGTTGAACGGGACCTACCCGGATGACGAGGCCGTGGCCGCCTTCAGCGCCTTCGACGTCGACACGTCGACCTGGTACGACCTCGGCCACTACCCGGGCGGGCCGTCCGCCAGGGCCGAGTCGATGATGTGGTGCGTCGCCGAGGACGACGCGCTGATCGTCTCCGGCGGGAGAGGTCCTTTCCGGCGCGGGCTCGACCTCACGCACCAGGACACGTTCCGGTTCGATCCGGCGCACGGGTGGACGGAGATCCCGCAGAGCGCGGCCGAGATCGGGCGCGCCAACCGCTCCACGGAGGCGGTCGCCGTGCGCAGGAAGGGGAAACACAAGACGGTCGCGTACGCCTTCTCGGGCTCTTCGTCGACGCTGCCGGCCTTCATCAACCGCCCTGACGGCCTACAGCACGACCTGGTCCGCTACAAGAACGGCTGGAGGCAGGTAGCGACCGGCTCGCCCGCCCCGCGCGCTCGAGCCCACCATCCGCTCGTCTACGCCGAGGGCTGGAACGCACTGCTCGTCTACGGCGGCTACACGAACGACGCCGTGAACGGGACCGGTGTTTTCACGCCGGAGAACTACCTCGGCGACCTCTGGAGGTTCGACGTCGACACGGAGACCTGGGATCAGCTCGTCTTCGACGAGGCCGCCGGACCGGGCCGCCGCGACAACGCGAAGCTGATCGCCGATGAGCACAACGATCGCATCTGGCTCTTCGGGGGCAGCCAGTTCGACGGGACCACCCTGTCCGATCTCTGGTACTTCGATCTCGACACGGCGACCTGGACGCGCGTGGACACCGCGATGACGGGGCCGGCGCCGGCGCCGAGGTTCGGCCAGTTCTACTTCACGCGCAGGACCGCCACGGCCTACGAGCTCTACATCTTCGGGGGAGCGACCGCGGAGTTCGCGCCGGTGCTGCTCAACGACATGTGGAGATTGACGATCCCCCTCGGCTGCGGCGGCTGATCGCGAGCGATCCAGGCGGGCTCACGCCTGGACGCTCCGCGCCTGTTAAGGACGTCAGGGCGCTCCTCAGACAGGCCTCCTCAGGTTACCACGAGAGCCTGCGCCTCCGAAAGCTGGATCACGATCCAGGTTGCGACCCCGGACGTGCTGACGCAGGGTGCCTTCATGCGTACATTGCTCCGCGGCGCCGCCGCTTTCATCGCAGTCCTGATCACCGCCGGGCCCCTGTCCGCGGCGGGCAACTCGATCCGGTTCGCGCGGGCGCAGCCCGAGGGGACTGTCGTCACCGTCAAGGGGGTTGTGTCCGTCCCCTCGGGCGCGTTCGCGCCCAACGACCAGGGGTTCGCCATCCAGCGTGGGCGCACGGGGATCTATATCCACGACGCGCTGGGCGGGAGTTATGCGCTCGGCCAGGAGGTCGTGGTGACCGGCGCGGTGGCGAACAGCTTCGGCGAGGTCCTCGGTGTCCAGCCCACGGACATCGCCGTCTCCGGCTCCCATCCAGTCCACCCGGCCAAGCCGATCGACACCGGCGACGTGGGCGAGGATTCCGAGGGGATCCTCGTCCGCATCCGAGGCACGGTGGTGGACGAGGTCTTCGACGACGGGGAATATGGCTACCGGTTCCACGTCAACGACGGATCGGGCGAGATCACGGTGTTCGTCTATGCCGGGACCGGCATCGACGTGAGCGGCATCGCCCTGGGGGACGACGTGGAGATCACCGGGTTCAGCGGCCAGTTCATCGATCACTACGAGGTGAACCCGCGCGTGCCCTCGGACATCGAGGAGCGCTGAGCCCGCCTCGGGCCGACGAGGCCTGACGGCCTTACCTGTCTGCTCGGCGCACACCGGGTGCCGTGTCGCCCGCGGAGGGAAGCGCGGCGCCCCGGAAGGCGACGGGGCGCATTTGCGTTGAATTTGCCGTGGCGCGGTGCGGTAATCGGCTCATGACCCCGCCGGGTGCTCGGGCGGCGCGCGGCGCGGATCGAGCGCCGGGCATGACCATGGACAGGCACACGTGACGGGCGCAGGGGACAGCGGCGGAGATCCTTCTGCGGGCGAGAGCCTCCCGCCCGCAGGGGACGGCGAGGCCGTGGGCGCGCCCGGGGCCGAGCTGCGCACGACCGCGGCGAACGGCGCGACGCTCTGGCTCACGCAGTCGCCGGGGTTCTCGCTGTGGCGCGGCGAGATCCCGGCGCCGGATCGCCTGCGGATCGAGGGGCGCGACGGTTACCTCCACGAGCTCCGGCTGGAGCCGGTCGGGGTGCTGCGGCTCGGCCGCGCGGAGCGCGTCGGCGACGAGCGCAACGAGCTCGTGGTCCCTGACGCGGCGTCGCGGCTCGCGGCCACGCTGCGCCACGACGGCGTGCGCTGGTGGCTGCGCCGCCGCGAGGAGTGCAGCGTGCCGGTGCAGGTCGGCGCGCGGCACCTCGCGCGCGGGGAGGAGTCGCCGCTCGTGCACGGCGCGTTCGTGTGTGTCGGCGGCATGCGCGCGACGTTCTTCGATCGCCGCTACGCCGCGCTGTCGGTCCCCGCCGGCACGGTGGATCCCGCGACGGGCCTGCTCGCGCGCGCGGGCCTGGAGCACGAGTGCGCGGCGCTCCTCTCGCGGGGTCGCGCGGGGTCGCTCGTCCTGGTCCGGCCGATCGAGGCGGCGGCGCCGCCCCCGGGCGCGGCCTCTCGTGCGGCCGAGGCCGCGCCGCCGCCTCCTGGCGCGGCCTCGCGCGCGGCGGCCGCGCTGGTCGCGCTGCACCGGCTGTGGCCGGACCTGCCGGTCGGCGACGCGGACGGCGCCGCCGCGGCGCTCGTGCGCGGCGGCCCCGAGGAGGCGTCCGCCGCGGCCCGCCGCGCGGCGGAGGCGGCGGAGGCCGCCGGGATCGGGCCGTTCGCGTGCGGCTACTTCACGCTCGCGGGGGACGCGGACGCGGCCGGCCGGGAGGTCGAGCTCGCGGTGCACGCCATCACCTCGCTCGCGGCGGAGCGCGCGCGGGGCGCCCCGGTCCCCTCCGGCGCGGCGGAGCTGCGCGACGCCGCGGCGAGCGCGCGCCTCGCGTCGCCGTCCGAGGTGCTGGGCGCGTCGCAGAGCGGGCGCCGCGCGACGGTCCTGTTCGGCATCGAGGAGCAGAGCGCGCTCGGCGCGGTCGGCCCGCACGTGATCGGGGCGCTCGCGCAGGAGCTCGCGGCGGTGGTCGCGAGCCACGCGGGGTCCGGGGCGCTGATCGCGCCGCTCGCGCCCGGCGTGGTCGCCGCGTGTGTCCCCCGCAAGGCGGATCCGGCGGCGATGGCGAGCGCGGTGCAGTGCGACTGGCACGCCCGGCCGCCGATCCTGGACGGCAAGGTCGAGCACGCGCGGCCCCTGTCGTGGGAGCTCCTGCACGAGGCCGACGCCGGCGCGCGGGCGGCGGAGATCTCGCGCGAGTGCAGCGACCCGCACGGCGTGCTCTCGGCGCTGAGCGGCGGCCTGCCGTACCCGATCGCCGGGCGGGTGCGGGCGGCGATCGGGGCGTCGAGCGCGATCGAGCGCGTGAAGATGCTGTTCGACGTGCTCGAGGGCACGTGGCGCTTCATCGCGACGGTGCTCGTCTCGGCCTACTTCAGCGGCGGCAGCGCGGGCGCTGGGGCGGGGCGCGGCGCGGGCAGCGGGGGGAGCGCGGGCGCGAGCGGGGCGGGGGATGCGGCCGGCGCGGGCGGCGGCCGTGGCTCGGTCGGCCCGGCGAGCGGCGGCAGGGAGAGCAGCCCGAGCGGGTCGGGGGGCTCGGGCGCCGGGGGCGGCGTGCCCCAGGGCTGGGGCGCGTTGCTCGACTTCTATGGCCGCACGCGCACGCGCGACGGCCTCGCGCTCGGCGCGTGGCGCGAGCTTGCGCGCACCGCGGCGCGCGCGTTCGGCGACCGCGACGATCCGATCGGCTCGATGGCGAGGGAGGTGCTCGACGTCAAGCTGTCGCACAACCAGACGTTCGAGACGCTCTCGAACCTGATGCAGGCCGAGCGCAACCAGTTCGCGCACGGCCACTACACCGAGGCGCGCGCGGCCGCCGACCTGCCCGACTTCGAGCAGATGACCCGCGCGCTGCTCCGCGCGCAGCGGCCGCTCTGCGCCTGGACCCTGGTGACGGTCGAGAAGACCGAGCCGGACCTCTACGGGGATCTCCAGACCGTGGAGTTCATCGATCACACCGGCCCGTTCGCGTCGGGGACGCGGCGGCGCATCGGGCTGAACTCGCCGGTGCGGCTGTCGAACGTGGTCTATCTGGCCCGCTTCCGTGAGGGGTTGATGCTGCCGCTGGATCCGATGGTGAAGCGGCTGCCGCACGAGGACAGGTTCGACCTCTACTGGATGGATCACCTGCCGCGACAGGGGCTGTGCCAGCTGAGCGCGGTCGTGGCGGGGAGGGCGGTGAAGGCGCCGTACGACGCGCGGAGGATGCCGCCGCTCCTCAGGACGCTGATCGAGGCGGCGGGGGGGTGAGGGGGAGCGCGCGGTTGAAGAGCGCGCGCTGAGTGGTTGCAAGAGCGGCGCCCGTCGTCCGAGCACGATGTCGACTTCCGTTCGCTTTGCGCGGGCGGCGCCGGCCCGCCTATCGTTGGCTGTTCAGCAGTCAACGCAGCAATCGAGGGAAAGGGACCCCGACATGGCTCGTTCTTTCACATCGCAGGACCTGATCGCGCTCCCGCGCCTGAGCGCGGCGGAGGCGGTCGTGCTGGTGACGCAGCTGCTCACGGCGGCGGACGCCGCGATCCGCGACTACGCGACGAGGGTTGCCGCCCACGCGGACCCGGACGAGCCCGGGAGCGAGGCGCTGAGCGCGGCGCTGCTCGAGCCGCTCGCGACGTGGGAGTCGCGGCCGGTGGCGACCGGCGGCGGCGGCGGGGAGGGGGAGGGGGTCCCGGCGGAGCCGGCAGCCCCGGCAGGGCCGGGCGGGCCGGTCAGGCCGGGGGCGGGGATGCCGGAGCCGGGAGCGGGGTTGGAAGCGCCGGAGGCGGACCCGGCGTGACGGCGGGGGCGAGCGGGGGCGGGAGGACGTCGGGACGGCCCGGCCCTCCGGTCCGGCTCGCCTGCTGTGAAGTTTCTCACGTCACGCAAGAAAAATAGAGTCGTTTCAAGACCTTGGCTTCTGAGCTGACCTCGGCGTGTTGAAGGCGACGGCGATCCGGATCGTGGTCGAGCCCAGCGCGCTGGAGGAGAGGGGCGATCCGGATCGCCGTCGCCTTCAACGCGCTGGGGGGAGGGGCGATCCGGATCGTGACGGACCCCAGCGTGCTGCGGGAGGGGGGCGATCCGGATCGTGGCCGACCGCAATGCGTTGGGGGACAGGGGAGATCCGGATTGCATCCGACCGCAACGCGCTGGGGGTCGTCACGATCCAGGTCGGGGTCGACCTCAACGCGTCGGAGGGGCGGTCGATCGGCGTCGCGCTCCACCCATGCTGCTGAGCGCACGCTACACTCCAGGACGTCGCAGGGGCCCCGTGATGGTGAGCATGCGGAGGACGGATGGCGCGGTTGGTTCTGGATAACTTGGAGCCCGACATCGTGGAGAAGCTCGAGCTCCGAGCGAAGCGGCTGGGGACGACGCCGGAGAAGGAAGCGTCGCGGCTGCTCGGCGAGGGGCTCCGCGCCGAGCCGGAGCCCGAGCGTGACCATGAAGACGGCGCGCAGGCGGACGGGACGGAGGCGGATCCCCGGTTCGTGCGGCGGCACGGGTTCCTCATGTTCACCGGGGAGATCGCGGCCGAGGACGTCCCTGACCATCGCGCTCTCCGCGATGAGCGCGTCGATTCGCTGTTGAAGGGGGCCGGCTCGGCGTGACCCGACGCCGCAATCGATGTAACGACGCACCTCGGGCGGAGGGAAGCCGGGCGCGATGGCCTCCCTCGACGCCGGCGTGCAACAATTAACACGCGCGGCGCTGCCCGACGATCTCGTGCCCACGGGCGTGATGGGCATGCTCATCGTCGGCATCGACCGCTGAGCCGAGCGGGAGAGCCCACGGGGCAGGTCGTGCCGGCGATTCCGAAGTGCCAACCACATTTGCGGCGGAGTACGCAACAGAGAGCGGGGGTGTCGATAGACACGAGATGAACCGCCAAGGCACCAAGGACGCCAAGGACGCCAAGGAAGAAGTGAGGGGCGAGCCCGGCGCGGAGCTGGATCGCCTCGCCCACTGCGTCATCGGCGCCGCGATCGAAGTGCACCGAACTCTCGGCCCTGGGTTCCTAGAAGCTATCTACGAGGAAGCGCTCTGCGTCGAGCTATCCTTGCGCCGCATTCCGTTCGCCCGGCAAGTGCCCATCCGCGTGGACTACAAGGGGAATCTCGTGGGCCAGGCCCGTATGGACCTCGTGGTGGATGGTCAGCTCGTCGTCGAGCTCAAGGCCACCGAGTGCATCGCCCCGATCCACGTCGCGCAGATCCTGTCGTACCTCAAGGCGGCAAGACTTCGACTTGGTCTCGTGATCACCTTCAACGTGGCCATCCTCCGTACCGGCGTCAGGCGCGTGGCCCTATCTTTATAAACTTGGCGTTCTTGGCGTTCTTGGCGTTCTTGGCGTTTTTCTCTCTCCTCTTTCTTGCGATGGACCTCCCGCAGTAGTGGTTGCGTACGGGGACAAGACGATACAGAACGTGGGGTGCTGACGGGAGATCGTTGACCCCCACGAAGCGAATCACGCACGCGCACCGGAGAACGTGCACGAGAGACGAGGACCGAAGCGGCCGCAACGGCGTGGCAGGATTGCGCGGACAGGCCGGACCGTGATCCCACCGCAAGACCCTGCCGGCGAGGGATCCTCGGCCCCAGAGGTCTCCCAGCGCCTCCTCAACAGATCTCGGGGCGCCGGGGGGTGGATCATGAAGCTCGTCTCGAAGGCAATTGCCACGCTCGTCCTCACCTTGCCCTCGATCCTGCTCGCGGCCGACGCGGCCGCCGAGGATCGCGCGCAGTCGCGGGTATGCGGCCGGATCTCCCTCGGTTCACCTCCCCGGACCACGGTGGTCCGCGAGAACGTGGCCGTCGATTACCTCGTACCGATCAGGGTCACGAGGCTCTCCGTCGTGGCCGGCTGTACCGTGTTTGTCGACGGCAGCCAGTACGACGGCGGATCCAGCGGTCGTCTGTATTCCCTGAACACGATGGCCGGCGGATACAACTGCTCGTGCAGGTGATGTCGGGCGTCCCACGGGCCTCGTCTCCGGCGCGTCGTGGCGGCCTCCCCGCGATGGCGCCCTGCAAGCCGGCCTGCAGGTTCGTGCAGGTGGGCTACGCGATACGGCAGGCCTCTTCGAAATCGAGGCGGGGGTTGCGCGGGTAGAGCTTCGCCGGATCGCCGTGGCCCAGGTTGATGAGGAGGATCGATCTCCACGGCACGTCGGCGAAGAACGCGGCGTCGACCTTCTCCCGGTCGAAGCCGCCCATCGGCCCGCAGTCGAGCCCGAGCGCGCGGGCCGCGAGGATCAGGTAGCCGGCCTGGAGCGAGGCGTTCTGCAGGAGGAAGAAGTCGCGCTGCTCCGGCGGCATCCCGGCGAGGGCCTCGCCCATCGTCGGGCGCGCCGGGAAGAGCTTCGGCATCTTCTCGTGGAAGCGCGTGTCGTAGGCGATGATCGCGGTGACGGGCGCGCTCATGGTCTTCTCGACGTTGCCCGGCGCGAGGCAGGGGCGCAGGCGCTCCTTGGCCTCAGGGCTCTTCACGAAGACGATCCGCGCCGGCACGCTGTTGGCCGCGGTCGGCCCGAGGCGCAGGGCCTCGTGGAGGCGGCGCAGGGTCGCGTCGTCGATGGGCTCGGCGAGCCAGCCGTTGTGGGTGCGGGCTTCGAGGAGGATCTGCTGGAGGAGTTGGTCGCTCATGGGGCTTGCTCCGTGGTACGTGGGCGAGGTCGGGCGAGTCGTTCCGTGAGATCCCGCGTCAGGTCGCGAGCGCGGGCCTGCCGACGCGGACCTCGGCGTCGGGCTTCGGGGCGCTCGCGAGCCTGCGGCTCTCGGGGCGCAGCGCCCAGGAGGCGGCGGCGACGGCGACGAGGACGAGGGGCGTTATCACCTTGCCGGCGGCGTCGCCCACGGCGGCGTGGGAGACGGCGGCGCCGGTGAGATCGAAGAAGATGCCGGCGTACGCCCACTCCTTGAGGCGCGGGAAGCGCGGGGCGAAGAGGGCGATGGCGCCGAGCACCTTCCATGCGCCGAGGAGGGTGGCGAAGTAGGCCGGGTAGCCGAGGTGCGCCATGCCCTCGAGGACCTGGGGGGAGCCAGAGAGATCGGCGAGCCCGCCCGCGGCGAAGGCGAAGCCGAGGAGACCCGTCGCGATCCAGTAACCGATGGTGCGTGCCTTGTCGTTCATGAGCGAGCATTCTGGGCCGTGGACACGTCTGTATCAATGCATCAACATCTGGAAGCACCTGCCAGGATTTGATCCAGATGGACGAACCCCTCGAGACCTCCGAGCTCCTCGCCTTCTCGAAGACCGTGGAGGCCCAATCCCTGTCCCGCGCCGCCGCCGAGCTCGGCGTCCCTCGCGCCACCATCAGCCGCCGCCTCGCGCGGCTGGAGGAGCGGCTCGGGGTGCGCTTGCTCCGCCGGACGACCCGCAGCCTCGCCCTCACCGACGCGGGCGAGGCGCTCCTCCGCCACGCCCGCATCGTGCTCGACGCCGTCCACCACGCCGAGGCGAGCGTGCGCAAGGCCGACGGCGCCGTGCGCGGCGAGCTGCGCGTCTCGGTGCCGCCCATGATGGGCGCGGGCTTCAGCGCGATGATCTGCGATTTTGCGCGGCGCTACCCCGAGGTCCGCCTCCACGTCCACAGCACGACCCAGTACGTCGACCTCCAGCGCGGCGGCTACGACGTCGCGCTCCGCGCGAGCACCGCGCTCGAGCCCGGCCTCGTCGCCCGGACGCTGGTGCACATGCCGGTGCTCGCGGTCGCCTCGCCCGCGTACCTCGAGGCCCGCGGCACGCCGCGCACGCGCCGTGATCTGCGGAGCCACCGCTGCCTCATGGGCTTCGCCCGGGGAGAGCTGCCGCAGACACAATGGCCGTCCTCCGGCGGTAAGTTCCAGGTCGAGGGCGCGTTCTTCACGAACGACATGCACCTGCTCTGCGACGCCGCGCTCCAGGGCCTCGGCATCGCCCTCTTGCCGCAGGGGGTCGCGCACCCGCACCTCGAGAGCGGCGCCCTCGTGCACGTGCTGAAAGGCGCGATCCAGGCGGACTCGCACATCTCGGTGGTCTACGCGGAGCGGGAGTTCATGCCGCCGCAGCTCCGCGCCTTCCTCGACGCGGTGATGGCGTGGGGAGGGGGGGATCTCCTCCCGCGGGCGGACGCGCCGAAGCCGAAGCGGGCGGCGAAGGGCGGCCCGCGCCCGCGCTCGAGATCGCCCGGCGATGCCCGGCGCGCCTCCGGATAACCTCGCCCCGCAGACCCCATCCCGGTCGATCCACATGAGCCGGCAATTGGGGCAAGTCCCGGCCGCCACGCAGCCCGACGCGAGCGAAGCGGAGCGGGAGAGCCCACCGGGCAGGGCGCGCAGGCGACCTCCTTGCGCGAGATCGCGCTCCGCGCTCGGCGCGCGGGCGGCTGCCCTGGCTCGGGAGCACCTCAACGTGCCAATCGCATTTTGTGGCGGAGCGCGCAACAGAGGGCGGGGGTGTGCCGATAGACAGGAGATGAACCGCCAAGACACCAAGGACACCAAGGACGCCAAGGGAGAAGTGAGGGGCGAGCCTGGCGGGGAGCTGGATCGCCTCGCCCGCTGCGTCATCGGCGCAGCGATCGAAGTGCACCGAACTCTCGGCCCTGGTTTCCTCGAAGCCATCTACGAGGAAGCGCTCTGCGTCGAGCTATCCCTGCGCGGCATCCCGTTCGCCCGGCAAGTGCCCATCCGCGTGGACTACAAGGGGAATCTCGTGGGCCACGCTCGGATGGACCTCGTGGTGGATGGTCAGCTCGTCGTCGAGCTCAAGGCCACCGAGTCCATCGCCCCGATCCACGTCGCGCAGACCCTGTCATATCTCAAGGCGGCAAGGCTTCGGCTTGATCTCGTGATGACCTTCAAAGTGGCCGTCCTCCGCGCCGGCGTCAGGCGCGTGGTTCTTTTTACATAAACTTGGCGTCCTTGGCGTCCTTGGCGGTTCCTCTCTTTCCGTGATGAGCCTCCGCAGCAGTGGTTGCGCACGGGGAACAAGACGACACGGATCGTCGAGCGCTGATGGGAGATCGTTGACGGCCACGGAAGAATCGAGCACGCGCACGGGAGACGAAGACGGGAGAGGGGAGACGGGGACCGATGCGGCTGCAGCGGAGTGGCAGGATTGCGCGGACAGGCCGGACCGTGTTCCCACGACAAGACCCTGCCGGCGGACCCGGCGACTGGGGCGTGTCGTGTCCCGCGGGCGAGCGCAGCGGGAGCGGCCTCAGCCCGTCGCGACCGCCGTCTCGAACACGCCCCGGTAGACGTCGTCCACCGCGATCTCGCACCCGACCGAGGACAGCGCAGCTCCGTCGCCGGGACCGTAGACGCGGAGCACCCAGCTCTCGTCCGCCTGGCGCGTGAACACCTCGATCCGAGGCGCCTTCTGCGACGCGAGGACGACCTCGCGGATCGACGATACGGTCTGGTAGTGCGCGAACTTGTCGCCGCGGTCGTAGGCCTCGCTCGACTCGGAGAGCACCTCGACGACGAGGACCGGATTCAGCAGCGTGTCGCGCCGCTCATCCTCGAACGCTGGACGACCGCAGACGACCGAGCCGTCCGGGTAGACGTAGCGGTGCGCGGCAGGGATCTTGATGCGCATGTCGGAGTTCAGCGCCGTGCACCCGCGATCACCCAGCGCGTTGCCGAGCAGCCGGACGATGTTCGCGGCGACGGCGCTGTGCTCGAAGGTGCCGCCGGACATCGCGAAGATCTCGCCGTCGGCGTACTCGTGCCTCACCTCGGAGGCGCGCTCGAGCGAGAGGTACTCCTCCGGCGAGAGTCTCCGTCGAGGTGCCGCCACGCCCATGAGCGACAGTGTCGCGTGCCAGGTTGGAGATGTCCATGGGCAGACCGGCTGAGCGCGCCCGGGCGAGGGGCCGCGGCGCGGGGCGAGCCCGGCGCACGTGCGCCGGAGAGGGAAGACGGAGAACGGGGACGGGCGGCCCACCTCTCCCCGCGCCGGTGATACCGTCGTCCTGCGATGGACCGCACGCTCGTCGATGAGGGCAGCTCCTCCCGCGATCCCGGCCCCGTCCCCATGCCGCCGGGGGGGCTCGCGCACGCCCCGGGCGACGTCCTCGACCGCCGTTACCTCCTCCGCGTCCGGCTCGGCCGCGGCGGCTTCGGCGACGTCTGGCGCGCCGAGGAGCTCCTGCCCGACGGCGCGCCGTTCCGCGAGGTCGCCCTCAAGCTGCTCGTCTCGGACTTCGTGGAGGCTCCGGACTGGGCCGAGGAGGCCAAGCTCCTCGCCTCGTTCCGCCACCCCTCGCTCGTCACGATCTACGCCGCCGGCATCCTCCACGGCACCCCGCGGACGCCGTTCGTCGCGATGGAGCTCCTCGAGGGCCGCAACCTCGCCGACCTGATCCGCTACCGCGGCCGCATCCCGTGGCGCCGCGTCGTCGCCTGGGCGCGCGACGTCGCCGGCGCGCTCGACGTCATCCACGCGCGCGGCGTCGTCCACCTCGACCTCAAGCCCGCCAACCTGTTCCTCACGCACGACGGCGCCCTCAAGGTGCTCGACTTCGGCATCTCGCGGCGCGCCGGCCCCACGCCGTCCGGCCCCGTCTCGCGCGCCCCCGGCGCGGCCCCGGCGTTCGCCGGCGGCGCCGTCGCCGTCGCCGCCCCCGGCGCGGTCGCCTTTGCCGGCACCGTCCCGCTCCCCGGCGCCGCGCTCGCCGTCGCCGCCCCTGCGGGCGCGGCCGCCTCCCCGGGCGCCGTCACGCCCCCCGGCGCGCTCGGCGAGCTCGGCACCGCCGCCTTCCTCGCCGAGCGCGACGTCTACGCCTCCACCCGCCGCGCCTTCGCCGGCGCGAACAGCCCCGCCGCCGCCCGCAGCGTCATCGGGACCCCGGGCTTCATGGCTCCCGAGGTGCTCGAGATGGCCGAGCCCACCGCCGCCACGGATGCCTACGCGCTCGCCGTCTGCATCGTGCAGCTCGCGACCGGTCGCCTCCCGCACGACGTCTCCTCCGAGCCCGACGACTGCGCCGATCCCCCCCGCGTGAGCGCCTGGTGGGCCGATCTCCGCGCCGCCACCCTGCGCGGCGCGATGCGCGACCTCGCGCGCGACCCCGCCCGGCTCCCGCGCGGGCTCGTCGCGCTGCTCGTGCGCCTGCTCTCCATCGACCCCGCGCACCGCCGGGTCGCGCCGGGGCGGCTGAAGCAGCTGCTCGACGAGGTCTGGGAGCGCCCCCACGGCGTGCCCGATCCGCCGTACCGCGGCCTCGCCCCGCTCTCGTCGACCGACGAGGGGCTCCTCTTCGGGCGCGACGACGACATCGCCCGCCTAGGGCGCGAGCTCGAGTTCGAGCCGTGCGTCATCCTCCAGGGACCGCGCGGATCGGGCAAGACGTCGCTCGCCTCCGCCGGCCTCGTGCCCCACCTCGCGCGCCGCCACGTCGACCACAAGGACGACTGGATCGAGGCGCGCGTCTCGCCGAACGCCCCCCCGAGCGGCGACCCGGTGGCCACCCCGCACGCCGACCCCGACGCCGCCCTCGCCCGCGCCCTCGCCGCCGTCTCGCCCGAGCTCGAGACCGCCGACCTCGCCGCCCTCACCAGGTTCTGCATGGCCTCCCCCGTCGGCGTCGCGCTCGTCGTCGACCCGATCGCGCCCCTCGGCGCCGGCCGGCTCGCCGCCCTCGTCTCCGCCCTCGCCGGCGGCGAGGCGCCGCGCGGGCTCCGGCTCATCGGCGTGCTCGACGAGGCCGACGAGCGCGCCGCGGAGCTGCTCGCCTCGCCCGCCGGCGAGGGGCTCCGCGCGGCCCTGCGCTACGTCGGCCTGCCCGCCGCCGCCGCCGTGAAGGACCTCGTGGCGCGGCCCGCGGCCCTCGCGGGCGCCGAGGTGCGCGGCCTCGGCCACGTCGCCGCCGAGGTGCAGCGCGAGCTCCGGAGCGGCGGCGCCGCGCTCTCGTTCGTCGCGCTCGCCCTCGCCGCGTGGTGGGACGCCCGCGACGCCTCCGGCGCGCTCCACGCCGAGGCCTGGGACCGGCTCGGCGGCGTCCGCGGCGCCCTCGCCCGGCACGCCGACGCGGCCCTCGCCGCCCTCGACCCGCCGCGCCGGGCCGTCGCCGACGAGCTCTTGCTCCGCCTCGGCGCCATGGACGGGTCGCGCGTCCGCTGGGCCGAGGACGAGCTCGTCGAGACCACCTCCTCGCCCGCCGAAGCCACGGAGGTCCTCGGCGCCCTCGAGTGCGCGCGCCTGCTCTCCCGCCGCGACCGGACCGTGGAGCTCGCCCACGGCGCGCTGGTCTCGAGCTGGCCGCACCTCGCCGCCACGCGCGCGATGCACATGGACCGCCTCATCCTGCTCGAGCGGCTGCGCGAGGCCGGCGACGTGTGGGACCGCTCCGGCGAGCAGCCCGAGCTCCTCCTCCGGCGCGACCTGCTCGACCAGATCAAGGCGGGCGCCGTCGACGTCGACCGGCTCCCGCGGCGCGAGCGCGCCCTCGCCCGCGAGAGCCTCCGGCGCGCCCGCGTCCAGCACGCGAAGAAGCTCGGCGCCGCCGCCGCGATCGGCCTCGCGCTCGGCGCCGCCGTCGCCGCCGAGCGGTGGTTCGCCGCGCGCCAGGCCGGCGCCGAGGCCGCGCGCCGGGCGGCCGAAGAGCGCGCCGATCTCGCGGAGATCATCGGCAAATCTCGACGAACCGAGGATCCGTACCACCGCGCCGCCTGGATCGCCGCGGCCATGGAGCGGCGCGCCGACGACGGCGCGCTGCCGCTCGACCTCGCGGCCGCGGCGAGGGGCCTGCCGCGCGCGCACTTCCTCACGCTCGACGGCGCGACGTCGCCGGCGCTGCCGTGGGACGCCCGCTGGGTCATCGCCGGCGGGCCGGGGGGCGCGATGATCGTGGCCGACCTGATCCCGCCGGACCCCGAGGTCATCGAGGGCGTGGAGCTCGACGCCGACCCGGAGACCGTCGCGCGCGCCAAGTCGCCGCGTGTGCTCTCGCTGCGGCCGCACGACGCGCCGCACGTCGAGCGGGTGCCGTTCGCGTTCGACACGGCGGTCGCCACGCGCTCGGTCACGGGTGAGGTCCACGTCTTCCGGCTGCAGGAGGGCGGCACGGTGGCGCTCGCCGCGGTCTCGCCGGTCCGCTGCAGCAGCGCGGTCCACGTGGCCGAGGCGGCGCCCGTGCTAGCCTGCTCGACCGACGGCGGCGTCGCGCGCTGGGACATGCGGCGCGGCGGCGGCGCCGGCGCCGTCGACCGGCACCCGTTCCGCGGCAACGTGCTCGGCGTCTCGCCCGACGGCGAGCGCGTCGCGGCGGTGCTCGGGCGAAGGGCGCTGCTCTGGGAGCCGACCGGCGTCCCCGCCGAGGGCGCGGCCGCGGGCGCCGCCGCCGGCAGGAGCGCCGAGATCGCGCTGGCCTCGCCCGCGGTGCTCGGGCGGTTCAGCCCGCGCGATCCCGTGATCGCGCTCGTCCAGCAGGGCAGGACGTCGATCGTCGCGTTCGACCGCCCCGGCGTGCCGCTGCTCGAGCTCGACACCGATCCGGCGCCCGCGTCGGCGCGCTGGGACGCCGGCGGCCTCGACCTCGGCGTCTGCGGCGGCGGCGGCAGCGTCTGGCACTACCTGCGCGCCGGCGGCCGCGCCCCCGGCGACCCGCCGCCGCCCGAGGGCTCGCCGTGCGAGGCGACCCCGGACCAGCGCGCGCCGCGGCCGCTGCGCTCGCGCGGCGAGGCGAACGACGTCGCCGAGCGCGACGTCGGGCCGCACGTGTTCCTCGGCGGGTGGCGGCTCCCGGACGGCCGCGTGCTCACGCGCGACCTGGTCCTGTTCACCCCGGGCCCGCCCGCGGCGGAGCGCCTGCTCGGGTTCGAGGGGCGCGATCCGGGGGGGAGCCCGGAGGCCCTCGACGCGGGCGCCTCGGCCGCGGCGGCGCTGCGGAGCGGGGGCACGGTGGCCTTCCAGATCGGCGGCGAGGTGCGCCTCTACGACGAGGGCACGCGGCGCCGGGTGGCCGCGCGCAAGGGACACCTGCTGCGCCGCTGCGACGACGGCCGCGTCGCGGCGTACCGCCAGGAGGACGGCGTGTGGCGGGTGTTCGACGCGCTCACGGACGCGACGGTGGAGCTCGTGCCGAGGGCGCCGGCGTTCGTGCTCGGCGTGGACGCCGCGTGCCGGACGCTCTTCACGCAGGAGCTCGACGGCAACCTGGTCGCGACGTCGTTCCGCGACCTCGCGTCGCGCACGCTCGCGGTGACGGACGGCTACGTCTACGAGGCGCGCCCGAGCCCCGCGCGGGGCGGCGTCGGCCCCGGGCTGTGGCTCGCGTTCAGCTCGGGCGCGGTGGCGCGCCTCGACGAGGCGCGGAGCGAGGTGCGTGTGCTCGGGTACGCCACGCCGCGGGCGAGCGCGATCGGCGACGGGCCGCTGCCGGGCGACGTGGCCTTCGCGGACGCGACGGGGGTCGTCGTGGTGCGGCAGGGTGGCGTCGCGGAGCGGGTGCTCGACGCGTCGAGCGCGGCGGAGTGGGAGGACATCGCCGCCGCGCCCGACGGCAGGACGATGCTGCTCGCGTCGGCGGACCGGATTGCGGTGCTCGACCTGCTGCGGCGCGAGATCGTCGGCGCGATGCCGTCCGAGGGCCGGGAGCGGCTCGCGCCGTGGGACGCCGAGGGCTCGGCGCTCTCGTGGTCGTTCGGGCGGGCGGGCGGGCCGACCGGGGTCGTGGTGCCGCGCGGGCTGCCGCTCGCGAAGCGGGTGGGCGAGGCCGTGTCGAACCTGAGGGCGCAGGGCAAGCGGCTCGTGGCGCGGCAGTAGCGGGGGCGAGGGGAGGGGCCGAGAGAAAAGCGGGCGAAGGGGGCTCGGGCCTGCGGGGATGGCGCGGGACGGCCGTCGCTGTCGCTGTACGGCAAGCTGCTCTGTGCTGGACGAGCGCTTGACGATCCACGATACGTTGACGCACTGTGTCTAATTGTAACTACAGCAACGAGATCAGCGCAGGGGCCAGCGTCGGCGCCGCGTCTCGGATACCCGCCCTTGCGGCAGGGATCTCCGCGGGGGGGCAAGGCGGACTGGCCACATCGGAAGAACGCCGCGCGTGGGAGTCATGGCGCCGCATGGAGACGCTGAGCGGGTTCGACACGCCATCGGCTCGGGCGGCCTGCCCGCGGCCTCGTCATCTGTGCTTCACGCTGCTCTACCACCCGGACCTGCGCCGCGTCGGCGCCCGGGCGGTCGCGGCCTTCGCTCCCGGCTATACCGTCCCTCTTTCCCGCCTGGAGCCCGAGTTCGCGCAGCCGGGCAGCCACGATCACGCGCCGCTCCGCGATCCTCACCTGAGCCGGCAGCCTCACCTCGTGACGTGGGGAGCTGACGGGTGGATCACCATCACGCCCGCGGGGCGAGGTCACCTGTCCGTCGATGGAGAGCCCATCGACGAGACGCGCCGGTTTCCTCCGGAGGCCTTGAGCGCAGGGCTCGTCCTGCAGCTCGCGAAGCGGGTCGTGCTCCTCGTGCACAGGGCCCCCGCGGTGCTCTCGGCGCCGAGGCATGGGCTCGTCGGCGAGGGCAGCGCTCTGGAGGATGTCCTCATGTCGGTCGCGCGTGTCGCCGATCTGCAGGTGCCCGTCCTCCTCCGGGGAGAGACAGGGGTCGGCAAGGAGCGGGTCGCGCAGGCCATCCACCAGGCGAGCCCGCGGGCCGGCCGCCCCTGCCTCGCCGTGAACATGGCCGTGCTCGCCCCGAACACCGCGGCGTCGGAGCTGTTCGGGCACGCCAGGGGCTCCTTCACGGGCGCTCACCAGCGCCACGTGGGCCTCTTCGAGCGCGCGCACGGCGGGACGCTCTTCCTCGACGAGATCGGCGACATGTCGATGGAGGTCCAGGCCATGCTGCTCCGGGCGCTCGAGACCGGCACGATCCTGCCGCTCGGCGACAGCGAGCAGCGCGCGGTGGACGTCAGGGTCATCGCCGCCACGGACGTCGACCTGGAGCAGGCCGTGGCGCAAGGCCGGTTCCGCGCGCCGCTGCTCCACCGGCTCCAGGGCTACATCATCACCATTCCTCCACTCCGCCATAACCGCGAGGACATCCCCCGCCTGCTGCTCCACTTCCTCCGCGAGGAGCTCGCGCAGATCGGGGAGCTCTCCCGGCTGGAGCCGCCCGCGGCCGGCGCGCTGCCGTGGTTCCCTCACTCGCTCATGGTGCAGCTGATCCAGCAGGACTGGCCCGGCAACGTGCGCCAGCTCCGGAACGTCGCGCGACAGCTCGTGATCTCCAGCCGCGGCTCCGACGCGATCGTCGTCGACGCCAGCCTGGCGCGGCTGCTGGACCATGCACGCCCCACAACGCAGCCCGCGGCGGACGCGCCGCGCCCGGCCGAGACGCGCATCGTCGACGCTCCCGACGACGAGCCCGAGGTGCGCGGCGCGGAGCGGGAGATCGACGAGGACGCATTGCTCGAGGCGCTCCGCAGCAGCCGCTGGGCGATCGGGCCGGCGGCGGCGATGCTCGGCGTGCCGCGGAGCACGCTCCACCGCCTCATCGAGCGCAGCCCCAACGTCCGCAGGGCGACCGACATCCCCATGGACGAGCTCATGCGCTGCCACGACCAGTGCGCGGGCGACCTGGACGCCATGTCGGCGCGCCTCAGGGTGTCCAAGCGCGGGCTGAAGCTGCGTCTGCGGGAGCTCGTCAGCGCGGGACAGGCGCGCGAGAAGTGACGCCGCTGCCCTGAGCGAGGCCGCATGGTCCGTGGACGGTCCGTGAAAGGTCCACGGACTGAACGTCGCGGAGAGGCTCACTGAGCTCGCTCGGGGTCGAGGGGCGACGTAGCGCGCGCTTCGCGCAAATCCGGCGCCCGCGTCCGCGCACTGGGACGCGGACGGACTCGACCTCGGCGTCTGCGGTGGCAGCGTCTGGCACTACCGGGCAAACGCGCGCAGCGGCCGCTGCGCGCGCGGAACCCGAGCAAGGCAGCTGTGCTGGAGGAATTTCCACGCGGGCAGCAGTGGCGACCTGGCATCGTACAGCGGCTCGGTGTATCTCCGTGTAAAGGCGCGGAGAGCCACTCGAGAGCTTCATGGTTCGGCACAGCGGCATGCTTGTCTCAGAAAACATTGCAACTCTTCGTCAGCTCATGGAGGCAGGGTATGACACCGGGCGTTCACGTGCCGCGTCTTCAACTTCGGTGGAAGTGTGACGGCGCTGGTCGGCACGCTGGAATCAGGCTCGCCTCCAGTGTTGGCACCCAGCAACGTCGAGCTGATCGTCGATGGATGTTTACGTGGTGAAATTGCACTTGAGTCGGCGCGGATGCCTGGTAGAATACTTGAGATGGGGACCGCGAGAAGCTTCGAGGTGGAGCTGCGCCGATTAGAGGAGGAAGAAGAGCTCATCTATCGTTGAAGCCTTCTCGCTGTCTCGGGAGGACGCGCGGCGCTGTACCGCGCGCACGGCGTGGCGGCGCTCGGCGGCGAGCCGGCGCCCCGCGCGGCCCACGAAGGCCCGCCTGGGGCGAGCGGGATCACGCCTTCTGGCCTTCCGCCGCCCCGAGCCGGGCACGCTCGACATAGGCGAGCAACTCCTTGGCCCTCCTGTTGTCGCCGAACCTCCCGAGGAACCACGTGTACGCGCGATCGAGGACCGGGACCGCGTCGGCGTGACGCCCCATCTCGATGAGGCAGCGGCCCTTGCCGAACAGCAGCGTGAACTCGTACAGCTCCTCTCCCCTGCCGCTCATGATGCCGAACGCGCGCTCGTACGCCGCGAGGGCCTCCTCGCACCGGCCGGCGTCCAGCAGCATCCCGGCGAGCCCGCTCAGCGCGTGGGCGAGCGGGACACCCTCTCCGTGGGCGAGCTCCGTGAACCGAACGACATGCATCATGTGGGAGCACGCTAGCTCGGCTTCTCCAGCTGACCACAGGCGCGTCGCCAGCGTCTCCTGGATCTGCACCGCGCGACGCGATCCCTCGCCGTGATGCTCGACGGCGAGCCGCAGCGCGCGCTCCAGCGCGGCCCGCTCGCTATGCGGCATCGTGGTCCACGGGTGTTGCTTGCTCAACGCCTTGGCGTACAGGTAAAGAGGGGTGATCAGCGCCGGCGCGCTGTCGCCTGCCCGCGATTCTATGTCGCCAATGAGCCCGGAGAGCAGCACCTCGGCTTCGGCGTACGCTTCACGCCTCAGGAGCTCCCTGGCGCGGCCAACCGCCTCGGCCAGATGTGGGTCGTTCATGTCAATACCTCCAGGCGTGCGCTTCCGATGATGACGCTGCGCGTACGCAGCATAACAACCCCGCCTAGATCGCGCCTGCAGTATCGCACACGGCATCGGCCGGCGCTGGTCGCTCCTTCCTGCGCAGCGAAGAAGCAAAGGTGCGGCCACGTGCGCCGGCCGCTTGATGCTGGACGGACGCCGGGCGAGAGGCAATAGCTTGACGCGTCGTGTCCGAGCGTTAGCACAGCAGCCAGATCCGCGCAGGCGACAGCCTCGGGACCGCTCCTTGGGCGCCCGCGCGTGCCGCGGCGGCCGACAGCGCGGGTCGAGGAGATCCCGCCTCCGCGCCGGCAGAGCGCCCCGCGCGCGGCCCGTGGCACCACACGGACACCCTGAACGGGTTCGACTCGTCGTCGGAGCGGTCCACCGGCCCGGCGCCTCGCCACCTGTGCTTCACGCTGCTCTACCACCCGGACCTGCGCCGCGTCGGCGCCCGGGCGATCGCGGCGACGGCGCCCGGTTACGCGGTCCCCCTCTCGCGCTTGGAGCCCGAGTTCGCGCAGCCGCGCTGCCACGAGCACGCGCCGCTTTGCGACTCCCGGCTGAGCCGGAAACCCCACCTCGTGGCGTGGGAAACCGACGGCTCGCTCGCGCTCGTGCTCGCGGAGCGTGGGCGCTTGCTCGTCGACGGCGAGCCCGTCGAGGAGCCGCGCCGGTTCCCCGCCGAAGCACTGCGCGCCGGGCTCGTCCTGCAGCTCGCGAAGCGGGTCGTGCTCCTCGTGCATACGGCTACCGCCGTGCCCGGCGCGCCCAGGCACGGGCTCGTCGGCGAGAGCAACGCCCTCGAGGAGGTCCTCCGGTCGGTCGCGCGCGTCGCCGAACTGCAGGTGCCCGTGGAAGGTTCCGCGTGCCGCTGCTCCATCGGCTCCAGGGCTACATCATCACGCTCCCGCCGCTCCGCCAGAGCCGCGGCGCACAAAGGCCGGCAGGGCGCCAGGCACCCTGCCGGCTCGTCTCACCACATCTCTGCCCGATCGGCGCTCCAGCTCGGCGCGTCAGTCATCCTGTCAGGACATCCTGGCTCCCGACCACTCGCGACGTCCGTCGGGCAGAGGACTAGAAGCCCTGTGCTTGATAGCTCTCCGTTATGCAGTAGTTGTACGCGACAAACTTCTTGAGGGTGTCGGGATCCATGTCCGCCGCCCTCCGGCAGATGGCATCTTCGTCCACGTCGTCCTCTTCTCCGCGGTAGCCGGTGGAGTCCCGGCAGCACGCCGCGATCTGGCTCGGGGGCACGATATGGCACTCGGGGTAGCGTATGCTCGGCAGCCACCCGGGCGGCACGGCCCCTTCCTCATCCGCGGGGACGCACCAGTAGGGCCCGGCGGGACCATTGCAGATCCGTTGTTCCTCCTCGTAGGCGCACTCGGCGAGAGGCCGGCCGCTGAGGAGGCACTCGAAGAACTCCGCCGGTCCGCGCCCGCTCGGATCGGCGAGGTTGACGGGATCGGAGATGACGTACCCATACAGGTTCGAGTCCCCGCCGTGGAACAGGATCGGATCCTTGCTCCTCCACCTCCCGATCTCCGCGTCGTAGTCCCGTGCGCCGAAGCGCACCAGCTTCGTGTCGAGATCGTACAGCCCGCCGGCGAAGCCGAACGGCTGGAAGCCCGGGTTCGTGTCCTGGAGCACGCGGCCGAACTCGTCGTAATCGATCCGCTGCGCCACCGCCCCGGTCGCCGTGTTCACGAGCAGCCGCGGGCTGCCGCGGTGATCGGTCAGGACCCGGTAGGTCGCCGCGCCCTTGATGACGAGATCGGGGACGTTGCGCTCCTGGCCATAGACGAACCGCGCCACCACCGCGCCAGCGCCGTTGAGCTCCGCCACGGGCCGCAGTTCGTCGCGGTAGAGGAATCCCTGTACCAGGACGCCGTTCTTCTTCTTCCAGACACGGTGGTGCTCGCCGTCGACCAGATACTCGATGACGTCACCGTTGCCCAGCACCGCCTGGCGGAGGTTGCCGCGGGCATCGTACGTGAAGGTGCTCGTCACGTTCGTGCTCGTGTGGGTCACGCCCACGACATCGCCCGCCGGGGTCGTGTCGTACGTGTTGTCCCCGTAGCTCAGGATCCGATCCTGATCGTCGTACGCCCCGCTCTCCGTCCCTGCCGGCGACGTGCGCGCCAGACGGTTCCCGTTCGCGTCGTAGTCGTAGTGCGCCGCGAGGACGCCATCCCGGCGCACGTCGGTGAGCCGGCCGGCGAGATCGTAGTCGTATTCGTACGTGTGTGTCTCTCCGAGGAGCGTCTCCGTGCGCGCGTCGATGCGCCCTCGATCGTCCGGGGTGTAGCTCACCTCGTAGACCGCCGTGCCTCCCACCTGCGCGACGTAGGTACCTGCGTCGCCGTAGGCGTCGAGGCCCACCGTGTCGCTGACGACGCCGATGCTGCTCCCCGTGTACCGGCCGTTCTGCGGGTGCCAGGTCAGCGTGAGGCCGCCGGCCTGGTTGAGGAAGCCGTCGTCGTCGTACCCGAAGCTCAGCGCGGCGCCACCGTTGATGGCCTCGCCGTTGATACGGAGGCTGTTGTCGTAGGTCCAGTGCACCGTGGCAGAGCCGCCCCCGAACCCGGCGCCTGTCCACGTACGGTCGGTCAGGAGCGAGCCATCGTACGCAAGGCTGAGGGAGATCCCGGACGGCCCGGTGACGCCCACCAGGTTGCCAGTCGTCGGATGATAGGTGTACGTGAGCGTCCCCATCGCCATCGGCAACGTCACCTGGTTGAGCCGGGACGAGGAGGGGCTCCATGTGAACACGGTGGCGGCCTCGCCCGGGCGGTTGGAGCTCGTGAGCAGCCGATCGAGATCGTAGGACCAGGAGGACTCGCGGGGCTCGCCTCCCACGCCGGGGGACACGTACTGCTCCAGGAGGTCGGCCTCGTTATAGACGAACGAGTGCGCCGGGCGTCCTGGAGGCGTCAGCGTGTGCACAAGCCCACCAGGATAGTAGCTGGTGCCGACCACCTCGTCGTCGCCCCTCGTCGTGCTCGTGACGCGGCCAACCTGATCGTGGAGGAAGGAGGTCGTGTTGAACAGCGAGTCGGTCATCGTCGTGAGCCAGCCGTTGTCCTCGTACGTGTAGATCCAAGCCCTGGAGCCTTGGGATCGCGTATGCAGCCGGCCGTCAGGATAGTACGTGAACTCGACTGGCAGGATCATGGGAATCGCGACGCGCTGGATTCGTCCCTGGGGGGTCAAGGTGACCGTGAACTGACGCCCCGCCGGCGAGGCGGACGTGAGCGTCCTCGTCGCCTTGTCGAACGTCTGGGAGAACGTCTTCCCGTTGATGGTCATGAGGTCGGTCATCGAGGTGAGGCTCAGGGGATCGTTCTGCGCCGCCAGCACCACCGAACGCGACCTGTCGACAACCATCGTCCGTCCGAGAGGCGTCGTCGTGGTCTCTCTGCTGATGATCGGCAGTTGCATGCTGAAGCGCGAGTCGCCGCTCGTCTGCGTGGAGATCACGGTCCCGTCCGGCCTCGTCGTGGTCGCGACGCCGTTCGTGCCGATCTCCGTCACGGTCGACAGGCCGTCCGTTCCGGTATGAACGCGCCTCGTGCCGCCGCCCGGGAGCGCCTCGATCGAATGCGACCGGGGCCGACCCATCGCCGTGGAGATCGTGACGTTGTGGCCCGACGCGGTGAACGTCCGGGTGAGCTCCTTGTAGCCGTCCGCCGGGTTCGTATCTCTCGTAAGGCGCCCCTCTGCGTCATAAATGAACTCATGCTGAAGCCCGCGCGCGTCGCTCAAGGACCGGAGGAGGCCGGTGTCAGGATAGTACTCGAGCGTGGTGGTCTCGTTCGCTGGGTTGGTCACCTTCCAGAGGTAACCCTCTGCATCCAGATCGAGCGTCGTGACCTGCCCGGTCGGCGCGACGATCGCGGTCGCGGCGCCGCTTCCATCGCGCTGAATGGTCGTCACCTGACCGTCGACGTCGGTGATCGTCCTCAACCTTCCTGCGCTGTCGTAGGCGAACTGGTACCGGGGGACGCCGAGGGCCGCGTCGCGCGTGACGAGGTGCCGTCCTTGCTCGTCGAAGCCGTAAACATCCCTCCCGTCGCGGCTGGCTACGACGATGTCGTTCACGCTCAAGCCTGGGAGCGCCGCTCTGATGCTAGTAATCGCCCCCTTCGCCGTAAATTGAGAAGCATCAGTGTACCCTAGCAGCAGCTCTCCTGTCGACCCGACCGCCAATGCGTTCGGCACCTTGATCGCCACTGAGGTGGGCGGGCTCCCGAAGCCACAGAGAGGGCACGACGCCGGCTGGCTCCCGGGGCGACCCGCGACGGTGGTGATGACGCCGTTCGGATCGATCCTCCGGATCAGGATGGCGTGAGTGATGCTGTCTTGCTGTCCGCTCACAGCGACGTAAAGGCTCCCGTCGGGCGCGAAGGTCAGCACCCGCGGGTTCCCGACGCCCGCCGCGCTGGCCGGTCCTCCGTCGCCTGTCTCTGAGGAAAATCCGTTCCCGGCGACCGTGGTGATGATGCCGCTCGTATCGATGCGTCGGACGCGATTGTTGCTGCTGTCAGCGACATACACCGTGCCGTCCGGCGCCACGGCGACGCCTGCGATATAGGTGAACTCAGCTTGTTTGGCGGGGCCGCCGTCACCGCCCGATCCCCAGTTTCCCGTCCCAGCAATGGTCCTGAAGATTCCGTCTGGACCCACCTGTCGCACGCACGCGCCCGCGAAGGAGGCGCGCGACGGGTAGCTGGCAAAGTACAAGCTACCGTCGATACCGACCGCGAGGGGGCTGACGTTCTCTCCGATGGGCATCGAGGTCGCCGGAACTCCATCGAAGACGGTGTGAGAGAACGTCTGTGCGCCGTTTCCTGCCACGGTCACGATGGTCCCGCTCGCGTCGATGCGTCGTATGCGGAAGTTCCCTCTGTCGTAAATATACAGATCCCCCTCCGGTCCGAACGCGAGGTGTTCCGGGTTGTTCAGCCGTGCCGTCGTGGCTGGCCCGTTGTCTCCGGTGTACCCGGGCGATCCGTCGATGCCGGCGACCGTCGTGACGACGCCGCTGGGCGAGATCTTGCGGACGCGATCCGTATGCACGTCGGAGAAATAGATGCTGCCGTCCGGGCCGACGGCGATGCCGCTGGCGTCGATGGACGCTGCGAGGGCGTCGATGCCGTCGGCCCGCGTGGCCGTGGTGCGCGCCACGCCGCCGCCTACGCGCTGGATCATCTTCGCCGCCTGGCTTCCCGTCCGCCTCGAGCCGTTGCCGAGATAGAGGGTCGACGCAGCTGAATCGAACGCGTGGTGCTCGCTCAAGCTCCAGCCTCCGAGACCGTCGGAGGCATTCTCCCAGGCTGCCCTGAGCGTCCTCTCCCACCGCCGCCACAGCGTCACTTCCTGCCGCGTCGTGCTCCCGGTGATCGACACGCCCGAGGGCACGCCGAAGGACCTCGCGTTTGTGCCGCCGGCAGGCTCTCTGTAGACGCCATCGTACACATATCCGATCTCGACCGACACCGGCTGCTTGCCCGTCACCTTGCGCCCGTGCGCGTCGATTCCGTCCCAGTCGAGGTCGTGGAACCGGCCGGGCTCGCAGGGGCACTCGATGCTGCTCTCGACCGTGCGGCCGGCGAACGTCACGGTGTATTCGATGCGCTTCAGGTCCGCCGGGACGGTCGAGCTCGTGAGGGGGATCCGGAGCCGGCGCTCGTCGCCCCAGCCCTTCGTGCGGTCGCTCTGATAGTGCAGACTGAACGGCGTGCCGGCGATCGGCAGGCGTTCTCCAAGGATCTGATTCTCGCACTCGATGACGGAGCCTGCCTCTTTGCACGGCTCGTCCTCGGGCTCCCCCGGTTCGGGGCCGCTCCCGGATCCGTCGCCACCAGGGCCGGGAGGCCCGGCGGCGCCGGAGGGCGGACCGAACGGCCAATTGCAGTCCCACGGGGTGAAGTGCGTCACGCGGACCCGCCAGAGGCTCGTCCCCGCCGCATACAACGTGGCCAGCTCCTCCAACTCCTCGCTGTCGATCCCGAGCCCGGCCAGCGCGCTCGCGCCGTCGGCGACGCCGTCGCCGTCCACGTCCACCGACGCTGCCCCGCCGCTCACATCGAGGATCTCGATGATGCGCCCGTCGTCCGCCGGCACCCATGCGCCCTTCTGCGCATCGTAGTAGCCGAGCGGAACAGCCATCCCGACCGGAAAGTTCAGGAAGTTCTCGACATAGAACGGGATCGGCTGGCTGAACTCGACCTTCGTCGCCCCGGCCGCGACCGCCTCGTCGAGCCCGAGCTCCACCGCATAAGTATACCCGCTCGTCGGCGGCAGCGCCGCCGGCATGGCCTTCGATCCCGTCGGGCCGACGGTGTACTCGGTCGCGCGCACGTGCACCTCGGCCGGCAGCGCCACCGTCGTCGTCGCCCCTGGCGGGCCGCTCGGGTCCGGCACGGTCATCGTCCCCGTGGTCCCTGGCGGGAAGAGCAACGTGGCCTGACGCGCGCCGCTCTCGTCCGATTGCACGCTCCCGCGAGCCACCTGCACCTCCGTCGTGCTCCCGAGCGTGACGGGCGTCACCACGGGATCGCTCTCGATCATCACCACGTCGGGCGCATTGGACCAGTGCTGCCACCGGGCAGCGACCTGTCGCTGCACAGGCAGGTAGCCCGGCTTCTCGTATTTCATCGTGAGCGGCTGGCCTCCTCGCACGACCATCTCGAAGGCCCCGTCCGCGCGCGTGAGGACCTGCCCGTAGCTCTCGGCAGCCCCCGTGTCGTGGTGTAGGACGCTCACCCGCACACCCGAGATTGGCACCCCCGCCCGCGTCGCGACCTTGCCCTTGACGACCGCCACCGTGACCGGGTCGATCGCCCCCGCGGTGATGCCCGTCTGCGGCGCGTCCGGCCCCTGGTAGATGCAGCCCACGGCGTCGATGAGCCGCGTGGCCACGGTCGGATCCAGCGCCGGGCAGGCGACGTGCGTCACGGCGCCGGTCGCCGGGTCGCACAGGTCGATCGTGCTCGGGTCGCTGTCATCGGTCGACAGGGGCGTGTGCTGGATCCCGAGGAGTGGGTCGCACGTATCGGCCGTGCATGCATCGCCGTCATCGAGCGCGCCGGAGCAGAGCGGGGACTCCGTGTAGCAGACCTCTAGGCTCGGCCGTTTGTCGATCTGAGGCTCCTCGCCGCTGTGGAACTCGGTCGTGAGGACCGGCGCCTCTTCCAGCAGCATGCCGTAGTTCGAGGCGGTCCCCGCGAGCCACGCCGCGGTGAGCGCGGTCAGGTCAGCCGACCGCGCGCCCGCGCCGGGGAGCGACTGGAACGACGCCGCGATGGCCGGGTCGAAGTCGCTTCCGTTCCCAAGGCTCTGCCAGGTCACCGTCGACTCGGACCATGGCGACGTGATCCGGTGGATGTTGATGGTGCTGGAGCTCGTGTCGTCCCGGTAGATCTGGCGGAGGTTCAGGGTCGAGGAGACGACCGTCGCTCCGGCGGGCACCGGCGAGAGGTCGAAGCGAAGGACGGCGTGCCGTATGCCGAACCCGGGCCGGAGGCCCGTCCGGAAGGAGACCGTCGAGTCGGTCCAGGTCGGGAAGACCTCCCAGATGGTCGCGTCTTCCACCGTACCGAGCGTCCCGCGCTGGATCGTGACGCAGGTCGTGCCGTCCCCGTTCGCCGCGAGCTTCGCCGTACCGAGCGGGCCCTCCTCCGGCGAGCCGGGGCTGCAGGCGGCCCCCACGGTCATTGCGATGAGGAGGGCGCCCCTCGGGGCCGCCCAGCGTCTCGGTGATGGCCGGTCGAGGTGCTCGAGCAGGCGGGAGCCTGGAGACGGGTTTTCGCGGATTCTCATGAATCACCCCTCGTTAAATGAAGGCATTCTTTTAGGTGCATGAATGAGCTCCGATTATGAAGATATCGTTACGACATCATCAGGCAATGGCGCATGGAATTGCGAAGTGATCCGGATGAATGCAGGAATGCGAGCGCGCCTAAGCCTCGCTGCAGGCCGACTCTCGCGCCGTCCAACAGCGAGCGTCGGCCCACCCGCGCACGAGGACCGTGCCGGACGTCGGTCGACGCTCACGCGCGTCGTTTGGCAATGGCTATGCCAGCTATGGAGCGACCGCGAGCCGTTGGGGCGGTACGCGCGCGACGCCTTCGGCGTCCGCGGGGCCGTCCACCGACAGTCCGCGGACCGTCCACCGACAGTCCGCGGACCGTCCACCGACAGTTCGCGGACCGTCCACCGACAGTTCGCGGACCGTCCACCGACAGTCCGCGGACTGTCCACCGACAGTCCGCGGACTGTCCGGCTCCGCTTGGCATCAACAGAGCTCTTCGGCGCGCTCGCGAACTTTCTCGATCCGTGGCGGCCCGCTGGGGCTCCCTCGGAGCCAGCAGCGCCGCGCCGGAGCGGGTCAGACCAGTGAGGCGTCGACGCTCGAACCCCTGGCCTGCTCGCCCGGGTCGCCTCGCTGACCACATCCGCTGCCGCTGTGCGGCGAGCTGCGCCAGGCGCGCCGCCCGGCCGGCTAACCCGCCCCCCGGCCGCCCTTCTCGACTCCTCCCCTGACTCCCCACCTGCCGCGAGGTGTCGCTCGTCAGCATTCACGCTGAGCGTTCCAGCTCTCCCATTCTCCACCGGCGCGCCCCGCATTCGCCCTTGACGCGCTGCGGCCCCCCGAGCGCTCGTATCCGCGCTCACCGGGCGATGAACACGCCCGCCCTGGGCAGCGCCACTTGCCATCATCTGGCCCGCGGTTCCCCGCGGCGTCCGCCTCCTCGTCGAACTCCTGAGGGGCATCGCTCACCTACATGAGCGCCGCCCTACGCCGTGCGCGGTGGTCAAAGGGATGCTCGCGTCGGCCGACCGGATTGCGGTGCTCGACCTGCTGCGGCGCGAGATCGTGGGCGCGATGCCGTCCGAGGGCCGGGAGCGGCTCGCGCCGTGGGACGCCGAGGGCTCGGCGCTCTCGTGGTCGTTCGGGCGGGCCGGCGGGCCGACCGGGGTCGTGGTGCCGCGCGGGCTGCCGCTCGCGAAGCGGGTGGGCGAGGCCGTGTCGAACCTGCGGGCGCAGGGCAAGCGGCTCGTGGCGCGGCAGTAGCGGGGACGAGGGGAGGGGCCGAAAGGAGAGCGGGCGGAGGGGGCTCGGGCCGAAGCGGGTCGTGCTCCTCGTGCACAGGGCCCCCGCGGTGCTCTCGGCGCCGAGGCATGGGCTCGTCGGCGAGGGCAGCGCTCTGGAGGATGTCCTCATGTCGGCCGCGCGTGTCGCCGACCTGCAGGTGCCCGTCCTCCTCCGGCTCCGGGGAGAGACAGGGGTCGGCAAGGAGCGGGTCGCGCAGGCCATCCACCAGGCGAGCCCGCGGGCCGGCCGCCCCTGCCTCGCCGTGAACATGGCCGTGCTCGCCCCGAACACCGCGGCGTCGGAGCTGTTCGGGCACGCCAGGGGCTCCTTCACGGGCGCTCACCAGCGCCACGTGGGCCTCTTCGAGCGCGCGCACGGCGGGACGCTCTTCCTCGACGAGATCGGCGACATGTCGATGGAGGTCCAGGCCATGCTGCTCCGGGCGCTCGAGACCGGCACGATCCTGCCGCTCGGCGACAGCGAGCAGCGCGCGGTGGACGTCAGGGTCATCGCCGCCACGGACGTCGACCTGGAGCAGGCCGTGGCGCAAGGCCGGTTCCGCGCGCCGCTGCTCCACCGGCTCCAGGGCTACATCATCACCATTCCTCCACTCCGCCAGAGCCGCGAGGACATCCCCCGCCTGCTGCTCCACTTCCTCCGCGAGGAGCTCGCGCAGATCGGGGAGCTCTCCCGGCTGGAGCCGCCCGCGGCCGGCGCGCTGCGTCACCCAGAAGAACTTCAAGGTGGGTAAACGAGAGTTCGACGGAGCGGTTGGTACACGGTGGATCGAAGCCAAGTCCGGCCGGTACTGGATCGACCAGACCCAGCCGGGGCCCGGCTTCGCTACATTCAGGTCCGATATTGGCGAGAGGCTGAGCATCGCCACCAAGAATGGTGCAACCCTGGAGGTCCACTCGAACGCCCCGATCCCGCAGCATGTGCAGGATTGGCTGACGAGCAAGGGTGTGCAATTCTTCGAGCACTGAGGGTGCAAGGGGCTGAGCGGACAGAGCTCGATGCGCTGGTTCAGGCGAAGATGCGCGCCGGCGAGGTATTCGGCATTCGTCTCTTCTGGGACGGCGCCGATGTCGGCGGTGAGTTTCTGGTGTTCCCCAGCTGCGAGGTGGTGTTCAGCCCGACGATGGACCGGGTCAAGCTGGGGCCGCGCACGACGGACGTTTCGTGGTACCTCGCTCGAATACTGCCAGTATTTGCCGGGCGCGACGACGTCGACCTGGATAGCTGGATCTGGCGCGAGACGGCTTGAGGGCGCCCATCCATAGACCACTCTCCGCCAAACGTCGGGCCAGGCGATCTCGCAGTGCGGCGAGCGCCGCCGTCGGGGCCGCGGGGATCTCAGACGGCCCTCAGGCCTGCTCGCCCCGCTCGTCTCGCTGACCACATCCGCGGCCCCTGTGCAGCGAGCCGCGCCAGGCGCGCTGCCTGGCCGGCTCGTTCGCCGGCCCGCCGCCCTTCTCGACACCTCCCCTGACTCCCCACCTGCCGCGATGTGTCGCTCGTCACCAATCACGCTGAGCGTTCCAGCTCACCCGCGAGAATCGTCGAGGTGGCGCCGCGTCGGTTAGCCCTGGGCCTTCCGCCGCCCCGAGCCGGGCGCGCTCGACATAGGCGAGCAGCTCCTTGGCCCTCCTGTTGTCGCCGAACCTCCCGAGAAACCACGTGTACGCGCGCTCGATGACCGGCGATCTCGCGAAGCTTGATGCTACTGGCGAGGTGCTGGTGGCGGGAGGGACCCGTGACCGCGTCATTTCTTCCTCCTCATTTTCAACCGCTGAGCTGCGCAATCCGACGACCAATGACCGGTCGGCGGCCGGGGACGCAGCACCATCGGATCTGCTTTGACCGCCGAGCTGCCCAGAGCATCATCGCGAGGGCATCCTCGCCGCTCTCCGAAGGGTGCCCGGGCCGCGCGTCGAGGGCGGCGAACCAGGGTAGGGCTCGACCGCCGGCCGGCTCGTCGCGCTGCGTCATCAGGAGCGGTGCCGTCGCGCCCACCTTGACAACCCGACGGTGCTTCGCACGATCCGTCATTGTGGGGGTCCATGCGTACCGAGATCGACGATCACACAGAGCCAGGCGCGCTCGTTGTCAACCATGCCCGCCACCCGGCCCGGGGCTGGGCGAGCCCGCGCCGTGGGAGCGCCCTGAGAGCGCGGGCCTCCGGCCGCACGGGGCCGCCTCCGGCTGCCCGCCGGAGCCCGGCTGCCCGCCGGAGCCCGGCTGCCCGCCGGAGCAGCGTCCGGACGATCTCGGGATGAAGACCTCTTCGCCCGGGAGCGGCCGAAGAAGCCAATCAAGCACGGTCGCGATCGACATTCCGACGGACATTGCTCGCAAGTGGCAGGAGATGACCGATCTCCTCGCGGAGATCCTTCACGTCCCGGCCGCTCTGGTCATGAGAATCGAGCCGCCCGAAATCGTCGTCTGCGTCTCCAGCAAGTCGAAGGGGAACCCTTACGAGCCCAACGAACGCGCGCGTCTCGACACCGGGCTCTACTGCGAGACGGTGATGAAGACCCGAATGCCGCTGCTGGTCACTGACGCCTTGAAAGACGAGCTGTGGAGGTCATCTCCGGATGTCAAGCTCGGGATGATATCCTACCTCGGTTTCCCGATCACCTGGCCGACGGGGGATATCTTCGGAACCATCTGCGTGCTGGATGACCGCACGAACCACTACAGCAAGACCTACCAGACACTCATCGCGCAATGTCGCGATGTGATCGAGGTGGACTTGAAATCCATCTTCGCCTTCGATGCTCGCCTGGCAGAAGAAGCCCGGGCAAAAGAGCGGCTGGAACAGCAGGTCGCCGCGCGCACCGCCGAGCTCAGCCGTACCAACGCCCAGCTCAGGCAGAAGATCGCGGAGCACGAGCAGACGGAGGCGGCGCTGCGGAAGGTCGCGGAGGAGCGCAGGCGCGCGGAGGAGGCGTTGCGCACGAGCCAGGAACTCCTGCGCGCCATCATCGACAGCTCGACGGCCGTCGTCTCCGTCAAGGACATCGAGGGGCGCTACATCCTCGTCAACCGCTGCTTCGAGGAGCTGTTCGGCGTCACTCGCGACGCCATCGTGGGCAAGAGCGACTATGACCTGTTCTCCCGGGAGCACGCCGAGGCGCTTCGCGCCTTCGACCAGCGGGCGCTCCTCGCTGGGACGGCGCTGAAAGACGAGGAGGTGATGCCCCAGGACGACGGCGTGCACACCTATCTCGCCATCAAGTTCCCTCTGCGCGGCGCTGCCGGCGTCCCGTACGCGGTGGGCGGCATCTCCACGGACATCACGGAGCGGAAGAAGATCGAGGCGGAGCGCGCCCTGCTCCTGGAGGACGAGCAGAGGGCTCGGGCCGCTGCCGAAGCAGCGGTGCGGATGCGCGACGACTTCGTGTCGATCGCCTCTCATGAGCTCTATACCCCCATCGCGGGCCTGAAGCTCGCCGTGCAAGGCTTGATGCGTGAGGCCACGGCGCTCCCCGCCGGCGCGGAGAGGCTGGCCAGGATGGCCGAGCGGCAGTGCCAGCGGCTCGTCAGGCTCATTGAAGATCTGCTCAACGTGGCTCGGATCCAGGCAGGCAAGCTCGAGCTGACGTTGGGAGACGTCGATCTCCGGGCGCTTTCGCGAGAGGTCGTGGAGGACTTCGACGTCGAGCTGAAGCAGGCCGGAAGTACAGTGATATGGCGGGCCGACGCTCCCGTGGTGGGCAGGTGGGACAGGGCCCGCCTGGAGCAGGTGGTGACGAACCTGGTGCTGAACGCCATCAAGTATGGGAGGGGCAAGCCGATCGAGATCAGCGTCGCGGCCGAGGGCGAGATGGCCAAGCTGGTCGTCGCCGATCACGGCATCGGGATCGACGCGGGCTGCGTGCCGTACATCTTCGAACGCTTCGAGCGAGGCGTCTCGACGCAGCACTACGGCGGTCTCGGCCTGGGGCTGTACATCAGCCGCCGAATCGTGATCGCCCATGGTGGCTCGATTCGGGTCGAGAGCGAGCTCGGCGTGGGGGCTGCCTTCATCGTGGACCTCCCCCTGCGCCGGCGCCGCCACGCTCCGCCGACCGAGGTGTCCCCGCCGGCCGGAGGTCCCGGTGAGCCCGCAGGATGATCATCGCGACGGCGTCTTGGTCGTCGATGACGACAGTGGGTTTCGCTCTGTCGTAGAGGAGCTATTGAAGGCATTCGGCTACGAGGTCATCTGCGCGGAAAATGGCTCGGTGGCGCTGGATCTGCTCCGCCGCGGCCTCCGCCCGAGCATCATCCTGCTCGACCTCATGATGCCGGAGATCAATGGCTGGGAGTTTCTCGCGCTCAAGCGACAGGAGCCCGCGCTGGCGGGCATCCCGGTGGCGATCCTGTCGGGCGTCGACTCTCTGGAAGTCAGAGCGGCCACCCTGGGCGCGTGCGCGCTGCTCAAGAAGCCGCTCGATCTCGACACCCTTCTCGCCGTGGTCGCGCGGACACAATGAGCGCGTGTCGGGGCCGAGGGCGACGGCGCGGCTCAGGGAGTTGGCGAGCGAGGCGACCACCGCAGCCCGACGCGACGGCTCGGTCACGGCGAGCTCCCCAGGCTCGGGGCTTGACAGTTGAGCCTGGGTTGGGGCCATGCCTTCCGAGGCGTCCGCTCGACTTCGTCGACCCGGAGGGAACCCATCCTCTGCTGGCTCAGCTCCTCCAAAAAGCGGTCTCCATCATCGAGCGGGCTGGACCTGCTGTGGTGCAGGCGGTGAGGCAGGCGGGGCCTGCGGCGGCGCAGGCGGTCCGGCAGGCAGGGCCGCGGCTGGCGCAGGCGGTCCGGCAGGCAGGGCCTCGCCTGCAGACGATGGGGAAATATGATCTCCGTCTTCGCGGCGGTGTGCCCGTATCGGTTCGAGGTGGGTCGCAGCTATCCGGTCGAGGTCAGCCTCTGGGCGCTCGATGGTCTCGTGCTGGAGCAGCCTGCGGCCCCCGTCGCGGCGCCGCGGCTGCTCCGGAGAGGGGACGGCTTCGGATATCTCGTGGTCGGGCGCCTCGACGGGCGCGTCCTCGATGCGGGGATCAAGTTCGACGACCCGCTGTTCGAGAGAGAGTTCGCTTACCTTTCAGGCCAGACCGTAGAAGTCGAAGTGGACCGGATCGAGGCGGCGTTTCTCGTGGAGTGAGGGGGCTTCATCGAAGCCGGAAGGGACGCGCCGAGGCGCTCGACGCAATCGACGTTTCGGCGCCGCGCCGGAGCTAGCCAGCCTAGCGAGCCGTCGATGGCCGAACCCCGGGCCTGCTCGCCCCGCTCGCCTCGCTGACCACATCCGCGGCATCTCTCACCTACATGAGCGCCGCCCTACGCCGTGCGCGGTGTTCAAAGGGAGGCTCGCGTCGGCGGACCGGCTCGTGGTGCTCGACCTGCTGCGGCGCGAGATCGTGGGCGCGATGCCGTCCGAGGGCCGGGAGCGGCTCGCGCCGTGGGACGCCGAGGGCTCGGCGCTCTCGTGGTCGTTCGGGCGGGCCGGCGGGCCGACCGGGGTCGTGGTGCCGCGCGGGCTGCCGCTCGCGAAGCGGGTGGGCGAGGCCGTGTCGAACCTGAGGGCGCAGGGCAAGCGGCTCGTGGCGCGGCAGTAGCGGGGACGAGGCGCGCCCCGCGCTGGATCGCGCACGACATCGATGCTCACGACGATTGCCGCCCTCGGCCGCCGTGGCCGGGCACCACGACGCGGGGGCGGAGAGCTCCGGCCGGCGCGAATGCCGGTGAACATCGGGGCGTATCGACGCCTCGTCAGCGGGAGTCCGCGCGCCCCTCCAACTTCAACGAGCCGGCGACCTGCCTCGTGGTGACGTTGACGCGATTGAAGCAGTTGGTCAGCCCGATGTGCAGGATCAGCGCCGCGAGCGCCGGCTCGTCGTAATGCTTCGCGGCCTCCTCCCAGACGTCGTCGGGCACCGGATCCGCGCGATCGCTGAGCCTCGTCGCGGCCTCGGCGAGCGCCAGCGCGGCGCGCTCCGCGTCGGTGAAATAGGGCGCCTCGCGCCAGGCCGCCACGGCGAACAGGCGCTCGTCGGTCTCGCCCGCCTTCTTGAGCTCGCGCGCGCCCATGTCGACGCAGAAGCCGCACCCGTTGATCTGGCTCGCCCGCAGGTGGACGAGCTCCAGCGTCCGCGCCGGCACGCTGCTCTTCTTCACCGCGGCGAGCAGGGCGTAGATGGGCTGCATGACGTCGGGGATGAGCATCGCGGGGTTCTTCATCCGTGCTTTCAGCATGATCGTGGTCCTCTCGAGGCGTTCGGGTGTGCTCGCCGACCGTGACCGGGCGCTGAACGTCCGTTCGCGTCGTCACATCGGCTAGGGTTCGTTCGTCACAGCCATGACGAAGCGCGACGAGGGAGTGTGACCGATGGATGAAAATCGTTGGCTGGCGGAGCGGTTCGAGGCCCACCGGGCCCACCTGCGGGCGGTGGCGTACCGGATGCTCGGGTCGCTGGGCGAGGCGGAGGACGCCGTGCAGGAGTCCTGGCTCCACCTGAGCCGCGCCGACACGAGCGGCGTCGAGAACCTGGGCGGGTGGCTGACGACGGTCGTGGCGCGGGTGTGCCTCGACATGCTGCGCGCGCGCAAGGCGCGGCGCGAGGAGCCGATGGCCGCGCCCGACCCCGCCGCGGACCGCGAGGCCGGGACCGACCCCGAGCGCGAGGCGGTGCTGGCCGACTCCATCGGCGTCGCGCTGCTCGTGGTGCTCGACACGTTGACCCCCGCCGAGCGGCTCGCGTTCGTGCTGCACGACCTGTTCGCGGTCCCCTTCGAGGAGATCGCCTCCATCGTGGGCCGCTCCCCGGCCGCGGCGAGGCAGCTCGCGAGCCGCGCCCGCCGCCGCGTGCAGGGGGCGCCCGCGTCTCCGGACGCCGACGTCGGCCGCCAGCGCGAGGTCGTCGACGCCTTCATCGCGGCCATGCGCGGCGGCGACTTCGACGCGCTCGTGGCGATCCTCGATCCGGACGTCGTGATCCGCGCCGACGCCACGGCCGCGCCCCCGGCCGGGAACGAGGTCCGCGGCGCGCGCGCCTGGGCCAAGCAGGCGATCTCCGGCGCGCGCGGCGCCAAGTTTGCCCGCCCTGCCCTCGTGGACGGCGCGGTGGGCGTCGTCGTGGCCCCGCACGGGCGGCTCTTCCGGGTGCTCCGCTTCACGCTCGAGCAGGGGAAGATCGCCCGGATCGACGTCCTGGGCGACCCCGAGCAGCTCCGCGATCTCGACCTGTTGGTCCTCGACGACGGACCGCACCCGGAAACCTAGAGCGCCGAACATGAAGGCTCACCTGGCGGCCAGCGGGATCACGTCTTCTGGCCTTCCGCCGCCCCGAGCCGGGCACGATCGACATAGGCGAGCAGCTCCTTGGCCCTCCTGTTGTCGCCGAACCTCCCGAGGAACCATGTGTGCGCGCGCTCGAGGACCGGGACCGCGTCGGCGTGGTGCCCCATCTCGATGAGGCAGCGGCCCTTGCCGAAGAGCAGCGTGAACTCGGACAGCTCCTCTCCCCTGCCGCTCAGGATGCCGAACGTGCGCTCGTACGTCGCGAGGGCCTCCTCGTACCGCCCGGCACTCAGCAGGATGTCAGCGAGCCCGCTCAGCTGGTGAGCGAGCAGGACGCCCTCTCCGTGGGTGCGCTCCGCGAACCGGACGACATGCACCATGTGCGGGTACGCCAGATCGGCCTCCCCGGCCGCGTGCAGATTCAGCGCCAGCGTCTCGTGGAACCGCACAGCGCGACGGGACTGCTCGCCGTGATGCTCGATGGCGAGCCGCAGCCCGCGCTCGAGCGCGGCCCTCGCGCCCTCGGGCAGCGTGGTCCACGGGTGCTGCTGGGTCACCGCCCTGGCGTACAGGGAAAGGGGCGTGATCAGCTCCGGCGCGCGGTCGCCCGATCGCGACTCGATGTCGCGGATGAGCCCGGAGAGCAGCGCCTCGGCTTCGGCGTACGCTTCACGCTCCAGGAGCTCCCTGGCGCGGCCGACGGCCTCGGCGAGATGCGGATCGTCCATGTCTGCCTCTCCAGGCGGGCGCTCCCACGTGAACGCTGCGCGTACGCAGCATAACAACGCTGCGCAGCTCTGCTGCGTGAGATTCGGGCTGGGGTGCGAACCGCCGAAGGACGCCAAGGGCGCCAAGAACGCCAAGGACGCCAAGAAGTCAGGGCGATAGGAGGACGAAATGCCGGGACGGCCCTTCCCTCACCTCTTGGCGTCCTTGGCGCCCTTTGCGTCCTTGGCGTTTTTCTGCTGATCCCAGCCGAGATCAGCCTCCGGGCGCTCGATGGCACGCTGAAGCAGCCCGCAGCTCCCGTCCCGGCGCCGCGGCTGCTCCGGATAAGGAGACGGCTTCGGCGTCCTCGTGGTTGGACGCCTCGACGGGCGCCCCGCTCGCCTCAATGACCACATCCGCTGCCGCTGTGCGGCGAGCTGCGCCACGCACCTGCCTGGGCCAGCTCGTTCGCCCGCTCGCCGCCCTTCTCGACACCTCCCCTGACTCCCCACCTGCCGCGATGTGTCGCTCGTCGCCATGCACGCTGAGCATTCCAGCTTACCCATCCGTCACCGGTTTGCCTCCCCGTTGCCCCCGTTCGCGACGTAGTCCTCGAGCGCTCGTACTCGCGCTCACGAGGCAGCGCCATTCGCCACCACCTGGACGGTAATTCGCCGCGGCGCCCGCCTGCGAGTCGAGCTCCCGGGGGGGCACCGCTCACCTACATGAGCGCCGCCCGCGCGGCGGTCAAAGGCATTGGCTCCGGTCCGGGAACCACGTACGCTGTTCGAATCGTGTCAGCTGTCGAACCGAGCCCGAATGCATCACTCTTTCTTTGCATCACGTTCTTCCCGAGCGAGCGCCTCGCCACCGCGGTCCTGCGGCTCGTATCCAGCTTCTGCGGTATGGTGCTCGATGACGCCAATGTGAGCTCTCGGTTCTACATGGCGGCGCACGAGCTCGCCGAGAACATCACCAAGTACTCCACCGGCCCGCGCGTCAGCCTGGAGCTCGCGCTGGAGGAGGACCAGAGCGCGTACGTCATGAAGATCCGGGCGCGCAACGAGGCGTCTCCGGAGCAGCTGCGCGAGGTGGAGCGGCGGCTCCTCGAGCTGAAGACCGCGAGCGACCCGGTGAAGCACTACGATGACCTCATCTGCGAGACGGCGATGGTGGAGGGCGTGTCCGGGCTCGGCCTCGCGCGCGTCCGGGCCGAGGGCGGCCTCGACGTCGACTACAAGATAGAGGGCAACGAGCTCACGATCACCGCGCACGCGCCGGTCGGCAGGTGGAGGTGCGATGACCAGCCTAAGGCTTGAGCCCGTCGCCCTGGACGGCTTCGGCGCCGAGACGACCGTGCGCGACGACACCGTCACCGTGCGGCTCACCGGGACGGGCGACATGGCGGCGGCCGGGCCGCTCGGCGGCCACCTCAAGGCCCTTCAGCGGGAGGTGGCGCGCCTGTCCGCCCGCGCGGTCGTCTTCGACGTGAGGGCCCTCCACTTCCTGAACTCGAGCTGCCTGAAGGCGTTCATCAGCTTCATCTGCGGCCTCGCGGGCCTCGGCGTCCGGTGCAGGACGGAGTTCCTCACCGACGCGCGGGTCCCGTGGCAGCGGCGGAGCCTCGCGGCGATCGAGCGCATGTCGCCGGGGCTCGTCTCGATCGCCGACACCTGACCCGGGGGGCCTCAGGCCATGACGAAGAAGCGCCGGACGATCGCCCTCCTCATGGACTTCGTACGGGGCGAGTACCAGTCCGAGGTCCATTTCGGGGTCGAGCGCGCGACCGAGGCGCACGACGTCAACCTCGTGATCGCCTTCGGCGAGACGCTCGCCCTCCCCGGGGCGGCCGAGGCGGCGCAGAACAGCATCTATCACCTCCTCGGCCCGGAGACCGTCGATGGCGTCATCGTCGCCTCGACGACCCTCTGCCATCACGTCGGCGTCGAGGGGATGCAGCGCTTCTGCCGGTCCTACGCGCCGCTGCCCGTCTGCAGCATCGGGGTGGCGATCGACGGTGTCCCGAGCCTCGTCGTCGACAACGCCTCCGGGATCGAGATCGCGGTGGGGCACATGGTCGACGACCACGGGCGCCGGCGCGTCGCCTACATCGGCGGGCCGGCCAACAACGAGGAGGCGGAGGCGCGCTCCCGCGCGTACCTCCGGGCGCTCGCGGCGCGGTCTCTCCCCCACGACCCGGGCCTCGTCGCCTCCGGCAAGTTCACGATCGACAGCGGGCGCACGGCGATGCGCGAGCTCCTCGCGCGCGAGGCCGAGTTCGACGCGCTCGTGGTCGCCAACGACAACATGGCCCTCGGCGCGATCGAGGCGCTCAGCACACACGGCGTGCGCGTCCCGAAGGACGTCCTCGTGTGCGGCTTCGACGACGCGGTCATCGCGCGCTTCGCGAAGCCGTCGCTGAGCACGATCCGCCAGCCCATCAAGCGGCTCGGCGCGCGCGCCGTCGACACGATCGTGCGCATGCTCGACGGCGAGCCGGTCCCGGAGACCAGCCTCTTCCCGGTCGAGCTCACGCTGCGCGAGTCCTGCAGCTGCGGCATGCAGGTGGAGGCCGCGGGCGCGCCGCCGAGCCGGGCGGCGCGGCGCGGGCCGCCCCCGCCCGCCGCGCCGCGGCAAGCGCGGGAGGAGCTCGCGCGTAAGCTCGAGCAGAGCGTCGCGATCCCGGCCGGATCGCTCCAGGGCTGGCCCGGCGCGCTGCTCTCGGCGCTCGAGGAGGAGCTCGCGGGCAAGGAGGGCCGCTTCCTCCAGGCGCTCGAGGCGCTCCTCGAGGCCGCGGCGCGGGAGGGCGCGCTCCTCGAGCACTTCCAGGGCGTGATCACGCTGCTGCGCGCGCGGTTCCTCGACGGGCCGGGGGGCCGGCGCGACGCGGCCCTGGAGGACGCGCTGGAGCGCCTCTGGCACGCCGCGCGCATCGTGATCGGGAGCGCGTCCGTGCGCTTCGAGGGGCGGCAGCGGCTCAACGTGGAGCTCGCCGCGCTCTATCTCAGCTGGAGCGCGCGGAGCTTCGCGACGTGCCTCTCCCTGCCCGTCCTCCAGCGGATGATGGCGTCGGAGCTGCCGAAGATGCAGTTCTCGCGCGCCGTGGTGTCGCTCTACGACGACGCGCAGCGCACGACCATGAAGCCGCTCTTCCTGATGGAGGACGGCCGCGAGGTGGAGGCGCTGCCCGCGAGCTTCCCGGCGCGAAACCTCGCGCCGGAGGGCTTCCTGTTCGGCGCCGAGCGCCGGAGCGTGATCGCGCTCCCGGTCGCGTTCGGCGACGCGGAGAAGTTCGGCGTCGCGGTGCTGAACAGCGGCGCGAACGAGATGGTGTACGACGCGCTGCGCCTCCAGCTCGGCTCCGCGGTGAAGGCCGCGGCGCTGCACTGGGAGGTCGTGCGCCAGGTGGAGCTGCGCGAGCGGCTGGAGCAGGAGAAGGTCCGCCAGGAGAGCGTGGTCGCGGCGAGGATCCAGACCACGCTGGTGCCGGCGAAGCTGGAGGTCGAGGGGCTCGAGCTCTGCGCGGCGATGAAGCCGGCCGCGGAGGTCGGCGGCGACTACTACGACGTCATCGCGACGCCCGGGGGCGGCTGGCTCGGGATCGGCGACGTCGCCGGGCACGGGCTCGCGGCGGGCCTCGTGATGCTGATGATCCAGAGCATGGTCTCGGCGCTCGCGCGCAGCGAGCCGACCGCCAGCCCGGGCGAGATCGTCTCCGCGGTGAACGGGGCCGTGTACGAGAACGTGCGCAGCCGGCTGCGGCGGGACGAGCACGCGACGCTGCTCCTCCTGCGGTACGAGCGGAGCGGGCGGGTGACGTTCGCGGGCGCGCACGACGACATCGTGGTGTGCCGCGCGCGCACCGGGCGCTGCGTGTGCATCCAGAGCACGGGCGTCTGGATCGGCGCGCTGCCGGTTATCGACGCGATGACCCGAGACGCCGAGTTCGTCCTGGAGGACGGGGACGTGCTCGCGCTCTACAGCGACGGCGTGACGGAGGCGCGCAACGCCCATCGTGAGCAGTTCGGGCTGGAGCGGCTCTGCGCCACGATCGAGGCCGTCCAGTCGTCGCCCGTCGAGGCGATCCGCGACCGGATCCTGAGGGAAGTCGAGGTCTGGTGTCCGAGCCCCGACGACGACATCACGGTCGTGGTGGCGAGGTACCGCGCCCCTCGCTAGGCGGACAGCCGCATAGAAGAGCTGGAGTCGTGCTCGTCGCCTACATGAGCGCCGGTGCGCCCCGCGAGCAGAAGGGATTGGATTCGAATCGAGAACGACGTAGGCTGGTGGAATCGTGTCAGGTTCCGATCCGAGCCAGGGAGGCTCCCTCTTCTTGTGCATCACGTTCTTCCCGAACGAGCGGATGGCGAGCGGCGTGCTCCGGCTGGTCTCCACCTTCTGCAGCATGGTGCTGGACGACGCGAACGTGAGCTCGCGGTTCTACATGGCGGCGCACGAGCTCGCCGAGAACATCACCAAGTACTCCACCGGCCCGCGCGTCAGCCTGGAGCTCGCGCTGGAGGAGGCGGAGAGCGCGTGCGTGATGAAGATCCGGGCGCGCAACGAGGCGTCGCCGGAGCGGCTGCGCGAGGTCGAGCGGCGACTCCTCACGCTGAAGAGCGCGGATGACCCGGTGAAGCACTATGACGCGCTCATCTGCGAGACGGCGATGGTGGAGGGGGTGTCGGGGCTCGGCCTCGCGCGGGTCCGGGCCGAGGGCGGCCTCGACGTGGACTACTCGATAGTAGGGAACGAGCTGACGATCACCGCGCATGCGCCGATCGGCAGGTGGAGGGTGGATGAGCAGCCTAAGGCTTGAGCGCGTCGTCATGAACAGCTTCGGTATCGAGGCGGCCCAGCGGGGCGACACCCTCGGCATCAAGCTCACCGGCACCGGCGACATGGCGGCGGCCGGGCCGCTCGGGCGCTACCTCAAGGCCCTTCAGCCGGAGGTGATACGCCTCTCGGTCAGCGCGGTGGAGTTCGACGTGAGGGCCCTCGGCTTCCTCAACTCGAGCTGCCTCAAGGCGTTCATCAGCTTCGTCCACGGCCTCGCGAGCCTCGGCCTCCAGTGCAGGACGCGGTTCCTCACGGACGCGCGGCTCCCGTGGCAACGGAGGAGCCTCTCGGCGATCGAGCGCATGTCGCCGGAGCTCGTCTCGATCGCCGACACCTGACCCGAGAGCCTCAGGCCATGACGAAGAAGCGCCGGACGATCGCCCTCGTGATGGATGCCGTGGGCGGAGACTACCAGTCCGAGGTGCGCTTCGGCGTCGAGCGGGCGGCCGGGGCGCACGACCTCAACCTCCTGATCGCCTTCGGCGAGGCGCTCGCCCCGTACGGGCCCGACGGGTCGGCCGGGCCGAGCAGCTTCTACCACCTCATCGGCCCGGAGACGGTCAGCGGCGTCGTCGTCGCCGCGGCGACGTTCTGCCATCACGTCGGGATCGAAGGCATGCGGGCGTTCTGCCGCTCGTACGCGCCGCTGCCCGTCTGCAGCATCGGGCTCGCCATCGACGGGATCCCGAGCATCCTCGTCGACAACGCCTCCGGGATCGAGATGGCGGTGGCGCACATGGTCGACGACCACGGGCGCCAGCGCGTCGCGTTCGTCGGCGGACCGCCCGGCAACGAGGAGGCCGAGGCCCGCGCCGAGGCGTACGCCCGGGCCCTCGCGGCGCGCTCTCTCCCCTTCGACCCGCGCCTCTTCGCCAGCGGCAGGTTCACCATCGACAGTGGTTATGGCGCAATGCGTCAAATCCTGGACAGCGGGGTTGAGCTCGACGCCGTGGTGGCCGCCAACGACAAGATGGCGCTCGGGGCCATCGAGGCGCTCAAGGAGCGGGGGCTGCGCATCCCCGAGGACGTGCTCGCGAGCGGCTTCGACGACGCGGTCATCGCGCGCTTCGCGAAGCCGTCGCTGACCACGGTCCGCCAGCCCATGAAGCAGCTCGGCGCGATGGCCGTGGACACGATCGCGCGCCTGATCGACGGCGTGCCGGTCCCGGCGCAGACGCGCCTCCAGGTCGAGCTCACGCGCCGCGAGTCGTGCGGCTGCGCCTCCGAGGTGGGCTCCTCGCTCGCGCCGCCGGCCATGGTTGCGCGGGGCGGGGCGTTCTCGCTCGCCGGGCAGCGGGGGTCGCTGGAGCGCGGCCTCCGGCGGTGCGTGATGATCCCGACGGGCGCGCTCCACGGCTGGCCCGGCGAGCTGCTCTCGGCGCTCGAGGAGGACATCGCGGGCACGGAGGGCCGCTTCCTCCAGACGCTCGAGGCGATCCTCGAGGCCGCGGGGCGCGAGGGCGCGCTGCTCGAGCACTTCCAGGGGGCGATCTCGCTGCTCCGGGAGCGGCTCCGCCAGCCGCCGCCCGAGGAGGGCGGCGACCGGGCGCTCGACGAGGCCCTGGAGCGGCGCTGGCACGCGGCGCGGATCGTGATCGGGAGCGCCTCCACGCGCGCCGAGGGCGAGCAGCGGCTCAGCGTGGAGCTCGCCTCGCTCTACCTCAGCTGGAGCGCGCGGAGCTTCTCGACCTGCCTGAGCCTGCCCAACCTGAGGCGCGTGATGGCGGTGGAGCTGCCGAGGCTGCACCTCTCGCGCGTCGCGGTGTCGCTCTACGACGACGCGCAGCGCGCCACGATGCAGCCGCTCTTCCTGATGGAGGACGGCCGCGAGGTGGACGCGCCGCCCGTGAGCTTTTCGGCGCGCCTGCTCGCGCCGGAGGGGTTCCTGGACGCGCCCGCGCGGACGACCGTGGCGGTGGTCCCGGTCGCGTTCGGCGACGTGGACCGGTTCGGGATCGCGGTGCTGAACAGCGGCGCGCACGAGATGGTGTACGACGCGCTGCGCCTGCAGCTCGGCTCGGCGGTGAAGACGGTGACGCTGCACCGGGAGGTGGTGCGGCAGGTGGAGCTGCGCGAGCGGCTGGAGCAGGAGAAGATCCGCCAGGAGAGCGAGGTGGCCGCGCGGATCCAGACCACGCTGGCGCCGGACCAGCTGGAGGTCGAGGGGCTCGAGCTCTGCGCGGTGATGACGCCGGCCGCGGAGGTCGGCGGCGACTACTACGACGTCATCGCGACGCCCGGGGGCGGCTGGCTCGGGATCGGCGACGTCGCCGGGCACGGGCTCGTGGCGGGCCTCGTGATGCTGATGATCCAGAGCATGGTGTCGGCGCTGACGCGGAGGGACCCGGACGCCAGCCCGGCCCGGGTGATCTCGGCGGTCAACGCGGCGGTGTACGAGAACGTCCGCAGCCGGCTGCGGCGGGACGAGCACGCGACGCTGCTCCTCCTGCGGTACGAGCGGAGCGGGCGGGTGACGTTCGCGGGCGCGCACGACGACATCCTCGTGTGCTCGGCGCGCACGCGTCGCTGCGTGTCCGTCCCGAGCTCGGGCGTCTGGATCGGCGCGCTGCCCGACGTGGACGCGATGACCCGAGACGCCGAGTTCGTGCTCGAGGACGGAGATGTGCTCGTGCTCTACAGTGATGGCGTGACGGAGGCGCGGAGCGCCCATCACGAGCAGTTCGGGCTGGAGCGGCTCTGCGCCGCGATCGAGTCCGCCCAGTCCGCGCCCGTGGAGGTGATCCGCGACCGGATCTTGAAGGAAGTCGAGCGCTGGTGCCCGAGCCCGGACGACGACATCACGGTCGTGGTGGCGAGATACCACACGCCCCGGTGAAGCCCCGCGCGCGGAGGGGGATTGGATCCGGTGCGAGAACCACGTAGGCTCGTCGGACCGTGACAGCGCCCGAGCCGAGCCAGCGTGGTTCACTGTTCCACGGCATCACGTTCTCTCCGGTCGAGCGGGTGGCGAGCGGCGTGCTCCGGCTGGTGTCCGGCTCGGCGCTTGGCCTCGCGCGGGTGCGGGCCGAGGGAGGCCTCGACGTGGACTGCACGATAGAAGGGGACGAGCTGGCGATCATCGCGCATGCGCCGGTCGGGAGGTGGAGGTAGATGAGCAGCCTAAGGCTTGAGTCTGTCGTGACGGACAGCTTCGGGATCGAGCCGGACCTGAGGGACGACACCCTCGCCGTCAAGCTCAGCGGGACGGGCGACATGGCGGCGGCCGGGCCGCTGAACTCGTACTTCAAGGTCCTGCACACGGAGGTGATACGCCTCTCGATCAACGCGGTCGAGTTCGACGTGCGGTCCCTCTATTTCCTGAACTCGAGCTGCCTGAAGGCGTTCATCAGCTTCATCTGCGGGCTCGCGAACCCGGGCCTGAAGTGCAAGATCCTGTTCATCACCGACGCGCGGCTCGGGTGGCAGCGGCGGAGCCTGACGGCGCTCGAGCGCATGTCTCCGGAGCTCGTCTCGATCACGGACACCTGACCTGAGGGGCCTCGGGCGATGACGAAGCAGCGCCGGACGATCGCCCTCCTGATGGACTACGTGCGCGGCGAGTACCAGTCCGCGCTGCGGATCGGGGTCGAGCGCGCGGCCGAGGCGCACGACGTGAACCTCGTCATCGCCGTCGGGGAGACGCTCGCCGGCCACGGCCCCTCCGAGGCCGCCACGAACAGCATCTACCGCCTCGTCGGCGACGAGCTGGTCGACGGCGTCGTGATCGCCGCGGGGACGCTCTGCAACTACGTGGGTGTCGAGGGGATGCGGAGCTTCTGCCGGAGCTACGCGCCGCTGCCCCTCTGCAGCATCGGCCTCGCGCTGGAGGGCGTCCCCAGCGTCGTCGTCGACAACGGGCTCGGGATCGAGATGGCGGTCGGGCACCTGATCGACGACCACGCGCGCCGGCGCGTCGTGTACCTCGGCGGCCCGACGCACAACGGGGAGGCGAGCCTCCGGGCCGAGGCGTACCGGCGGGCGCTGCTCGCGCGCGCGATCCCTTACGACGAGCGCCTCGTGGCGGTCGGCGAGTTCACGATCGACACCGGCCGCGCCGCCATGGCCGAGATCCTGGGCCGCGGGGTCGCGTTCGACGCCGTGGTGGCGGCGAACGACAACATGGCGCTCGGGGCGATCGAGCAGCTCAAGGCGTCCGGCCGCGACGTCCCGAAGGACGTGCTCGTGTGCGGCTTCGACGACGTCGGCGTGGCGCGTTACACGAAGCCTTCGCTGACCACGGTGCGCCAGCCCATCAAGCGGCTCGGGGAGCTCGCGCTGGAGACGGTGCTGCGCATCCTCGACGGCGAGGTGGTGCCCGAGCGCAACCTCCAGCAGATCGAGCTCACGCGGCGCGAGTCGTGCGGCTGCGCGTTCCAGGCGGTCGCCGGGGCCCCGTGGGGTTCGCGGCGCGCCGGGGCGCTCGCGCTCGGCGGCCGCCCGGAGGACCTGGAGCGCGCCCTCGAGCTCGCCCTGGGGATCCCGTCCGCCTCGCTCGGCGCCTGGCCCGCCGAGCTGCTCGCGGCGCTCGAGGAGGAGCTCGCGGGCCGCGAGGGCCGCTTCCTGCGCGCGCTGGAGCGCCTGCTCGACGCGGCGGCGCGCGAGGGGCTGTTCCTCGACCTGTTCCAGGGCGTGATCACGCTGCTGCGCGCGCGGCTCCGCCGGCCGCCCGAGGACCCGGCCGCGGCCGCGACCAACGAGGCCCTGGAGCAGCTCTGGCACGCGTGCCGCGTCCTCATCGGCAGCGCGTCTGTGCGCGCCGAGGGGCGCCAGCGCCTCGAGGTCGAGGTCGCCTCGATCGACCTGAGCTGGAGCGGGCGGTGGCTCTCGACGTGCCTGAGCCTGCCCCTCCTGAAGCGCATGCTCGCCTCGGAGATGCCGCGGCTGCACTTCACGCACGTCGCCCTCTCGCTCTACGAGGACGCCCAGCGCACCGCCCTCCGGCCGCTCTATGTGATGGAGGACGGCCGCGAGGTGGACGCGCCCTTCGAGAGCTTCCCGGTCCGGCAGCTCGCCCCTCCCGGGTTCCTGCGCTCGGACGAGCGCCGCAGGAGCATGGTCGTGATGCCGATCACGCTCGGCAACACCGAACATTTCGGCGTGATGGCGCTCGACAGCGGCGTGAACGAGATGGTCTACGACGCGCTGCGCTTGCAGCTCGGCTCGGCGGTGAAGACGGTGGCGCTCCACCGGGAGGTGGTGCGGCAGCTGGAGCTGCGCGAGCGGCTGGAGCAGGAGCGGGGGCGCCAGGAGAGCGTGGTGGCGGCGCGGATCCAGACGACGCTGGTGCCGGAGCGGCCCGAGCAGCAGGCGATCGAGGGGCTCGAGGTCTGCGCGGTGATGAAGCCGGCCACGGAGGTCGGCGGCGACTACTACGACGTCATCGCGACGCCCGGGGGCGGCTGGCTCGGGATCGGCGACGTCGCCGGGCACGGGCTCGCGGCGGGGCTCGTGATGCTGATGATCCAGAGCATGGTGACGGCGCTGACGAGCAAGGATCCGGGCGGGGGCCCGCGGGAGCTCGTCGTCGCGCTCAACCGGGCCGTGTACAAGAACGTGCGCGGCCGGCTGAAGCGGGACGATTACGCGACGCTGCTCCTCTTGCGGTACGAGCGGAGCGGGCGGGTGAAGTTCGCCGGGGCGCACGAGGACATCGTCGTGTGCCGCGCGCGCACCGGGCGGTGCGCGTGTATTCCGAGCACGGGCGTCTGGATCGGCGCGCTGCCGGACGTCGATGGGATGACGCGGGACGCCGAGCTCGTCCTCGAGGACGGAGACGTCCTCGTGCTCTACAGCGACGGCGTGACGGAGGCGCGGAGCGCCCACCACGAGCAGTTCGGGCTGGAGCGGCTCTGCGCCACGATCGAGGCCGTCCAGGCGTCGCCCGTGGAGGTGATCCGCGACCGGATCCTGAGCGAGGTCGAGGGCTGGTCCCCGAGCCCGGACGACGACATCACGATCGTCGTGGCGAGGTACAGCGCGCCCCCGTAGCGCCGGGCGTCCGCGCCGCGCGCCGCCTCCATGACGGCGGCGCGGAGGAACGGTTGAGTTCTGCCTTCGCCCGCGCCGTCGCCGCGGCGGCGGTGCTGGACTGGCCCCGGCGCGCCGCGCGTTGCGGCGCCCTGCCGCGGATGCGAGTATCCGCGCCCTTCACCGAGAGATCGCGCCATGTCCTATCCCGATCCGCAGGTCGTCGAGCACGCCATCGCCGCCGTCGAGGCGCTGCGCGGGAGCGCCGTCGAGCATGAGCACCGCTACCGGCACCTGATCGAGGCGGTGCACCCGGCGCACCGCGCGGGGGCGACCAACCTGCTCCACTACCTCGCCGTCCGGCAGCACGACGTCCGGGATCTGCAGCGGCAGCTCGCCTCGCTCGGCCTGAGCTCCCTCGGGCGCATGGAGCGCTGCGCGCTTTCGTCGCTGGACGCCGTGCTCTGCGCCCTCGACGCGCTGGCGCGTCGCCCCGGGGGGCGGGCGCCCGGCGAGCCGCCGACCACGTTCACGTCGGGCGAGTCGCTGCTCGACGAGCACACGGCGGCGCTGCTCGGCGAGGGCCGGCCGGAGCGGCAGACGCGGGTGATGGTCACGTTGCCCACGGACGTCGGGAAGGGCGAGATCAGGCGGCTGCTCGAGGGCGGCATGGAGGTCGCGCGGATCAACTGCTCGAAGGGCGACGCGGGCGAGTGGGCCGAGCTCGTCGGCAGGCTCCGCGGCGTCGCGCGGAAGCTCGGGATCCGCTGCAAGATCCTGTGCGACATCGCCGGGCCGAACCCGCGCGTGAGCAAGATCGTCGGGGATCCGCCGCGGGTGAGCCTGCCGGACTCGGGGGCGCGGGCGCGGATCTGGCTCTGCAAGGACGTGAAGCACGCGCGCGCCTCGCTGGGCGACGCCGGGGGCGACGACGCGCTGCTCGTCGGCTGCACCATCCCGGAGATCATCGACGACCTGAGGCCCGGGCACCGGGTGTTCTACGACGACGGCAAGCTCGGCGGCACGGTCACGCTCCTGGCCGAGGGCGCCGCGCTCATCGAGGTGGACTTCGCGCGCCAGGGCTCGGTCAAGCTGAAGCCGGGAAAGGGCCTGAACTTCCCGGACACCGAGCTCGGGATCCCCTCGCTCACGCCGAAGGATCTCGAGGATCTCGACTTCATCGCCCAGAGCGCGGACATGGTGGGGCTCTCGTTCGTAAGGTCTCCTTCCGATGTGGAGCGCGTGCAGGCGGAGCTCGAGGCGCGCGGGGCTGCGCACCTCGGGATCGTGCTCAAGGTGGAGACGACGCCCGCGTTCGAGCAGCTGCCGCGCCTCCTGCTCGCGGCGATGCGCAGCGAGCGCGTGGGGGTGATGCTGGCCCGCGGGGACATGGCAGTCGAGATGGGGTTCGTGCGGCTCGCGGAGGTCCAGGAGGAGCTGCTCTGGCTCTGCGAGGCGGCGCTGGTCCCGGCGATCTGGGCGACGCAGGTGCTGGAGAGCCTGAACAAGACCGGCGTGCCGACGCGCGGGGAGGTGACGGACGCGGCGATGAGCTCGCGCGCCGAGTGCGTGATGCTCAACCAGGGCGAGAACATCGTCGCGACGGTCGGGTTCATGGTCGACGTGCTCCAGCGGATGCAGCAGCACCAGGACAAGAAGCGGGCGCTGATGCGGCCGCTGAGCGTGTCGCGGCTCGAGTGAGGCGCCGGCGGGGGGCGCGCCGGCGGGGGGCGCGCCGGCGGGGAGCACGCCGCCAGCTCCGTCGGGACCGGCCGCAGGCCGGGGCCTCGTGGGGGCAACCGCGCCGGGGCCTCGCCCGGGTCAGTCCACCGATGGGACGGTCGCGGTCACGCGGGTCGGCTGACCGCGCGCGCCCGGCGGCGCGCGGAACGTCGCGCCGGCCAGCTCCCGCCGCATGCACGTGGCGGCCTCGTCGTGGCGGGGGTCGGACGCGCTCCCGATGATCGACGTCGCCACGATGTACCCCTCGGCGTCGATGTTGAACTCCACCCGGACGGCGTCGGGCGGCAGCCGCTTGCCGTCGGGGCCGCGGCAGCGCTGCACGAGGTCCCAGTAGAGCTGCGCCCGCGCCGCCTTCTCGATGGCGGGCGTCGACATGCTGGCCTGCGCCGTGGGCAGGCCGATCTCGACGCGCGGCGTCGCGGCCGGCGCGGGCCCCGGATCGGGCGGGCGCGCGCTCGCCGAGGGGGCCGCGACGCCGGTGCTCGTGCCGATCTTCGCGGCGATCGGGCCGTCGCCGGGCGGCTTCGCCGCCGCCGGCGCGGCGGCCAGGATCTCCGCGAGCGCGGCCGGATCGGCGGAGCCCACGGGCGGCGCGCCGGAGGACCTGGCGCGGGCGGTGCGCTCGCCGGGCGCCGCGGCGTCGCGCGACCAGGGGACGAGGCTCCCGGCGTCCCCCGCCGCCGGCGGCGCGGGCTCCGGGCGATCGCAGGCGGCGAGCAGCGGGAGCAGGACCACGAGCGCGATGCGCACGCGGAGAGGGTCGATCGGATGCGCGTCGCGCGCAACCGCGCCCGCGGTGTACCGTGGTGTCGCACGTTGATGGGCGCGCTCCTCGCGATCCTGCGGCTCGGCCTTCGCTCGATGCGCGACGCCCGCGCGCTGCAGGCGCCGCCGGCGCAGCGAGCGCAGCAGGCGCCGCAGGCGGCTTCCGGGCGCGGCGCGGGGCTCCTCGGCCGCCTGCGCGGCGCGCCCGGCGCGCGCCTCGCCCTGGTCGTGGCGCTCTCGTCGATCGCGGGCGCGCTGTCCGGGCTCCTGCCGGCGGTGGCCGGCGTGGCCCTCGGCGCGGTCGCCGGGCGCGCCGCGCCGCCTTCGGGCGGCCTCGGCGGGGCGCTCGCCCGGCTGCTCGCCGGCGCCTCGCCCGCCGTGGTGGTCCTCGCCGCGCTCGGCGCCACGTTGGTGTCCGCCTCGGCGGCGGTGCTGTCGGGCCGGAAGAGCTCCGCGCTCGCCGGCGACCTCACCGCCGCGCTGCGTGTCGCGCTGTTCCGGGCGGCGCTCTCCGCCTCGCCCCGCGATGTCGACGCCGCAGGCCGCGCGCTCGTGGAGGCGCACGCTTCGGGGCCCGCGCCGGGCGGGCCTGCCGCACGTGCCGCGCCGGGCGGGCCTGCCGCGCGGGGCGGGCCTGCCGTCCCGGCCGTCCGCGGCGCCGAGGTCGTGCGCCTCGCGATCGCGCGCGACGCCGGCCTCGTCGCCGACTTCGGCATCGCCTTCGCCGCCGGCCTGCCCCAGGCGGTCGCGACGCTCGTGGTGCTCGCCGCGACGCTCGTCTCGAGCGGCATGGCGCTCGTCCTCGCGGGCGGCGCGGCGCTCTTCGCCGCCTCGCGCCTCGCCGCGGACCGGGCGTCCAAACGCGTGGGCCGCGCGATGCGGGAGATGCAGCACGCCGACACGGCCGTGTTCGGCGCCCTCGGCGAGGCGCTCGCCGGCGCGGAGGACCTGCGCCTGCTCGGCGCCCGCGCCCAGGCGGTGAGCGAGTTCACGTCGGCCGCGACGCGGGTCGCTGACGCGCGCCGCCGCTTCGGCCAGGCGCTCGCCGTCTCCGGCCAGATCAAGGGCGTGTTCGCGGCGCTCGCGCCGCTGGTCATCGTGGCCGCGATCGCGGCTTCCCGCGGGGATGCCGGCGCGGGCGAGGTCGGCGAGCTCCTCCTCGTGGTGCCGCTCCTGATGGCGCGCCTCGAGGCGCTCGACGCGCTCCGCGCCGGCTTCATCGAGCGCGCCCCGCTGCTGCGCGCGACGCTCGCCCTGCTCCGCCTGCCGGAGCACCCGCCGCGCGCGGAGGGCGGCCTCGCGGCGGTTCCGGGGGCGCCCGCCGCGACCGGGCCGGGCGCTGCGGCCGAGCTGGACGGCGCGCAGGGGGAGCCGCTGGCGATCACCTTCGAGCGGGTCACCTTCACCCCGCCGGGCGCGAGCCGCCCGGTCCTCGACGACGTATCGCTCTCGATCCCGGCCGGCGCGGTGGTCGGCGTCTGCGGTCGATCCGGGAGCGGCAAATCGATGCTCCTGCGGCTCCTCTTGCGCCTCGACGAGCCGTCGTCGGGGGTGATCGCGGTGGGCGGCGTGGATCTCCGGCGGATCCCGCCCGAGGAGCTCCCGCGGCTCTTCGGCGTGATGGGCCAGTCGGCGCGGCTGTTCGAGCGGAGCCTCCGGGACAACCTCGCGCTCGGCCTGAGCCCGCCGCCCGGGGATGACCGGATGCACGAGGCGCTCCGCCGGGTGGAGCTCGACGAGCTCGCGGGCGAGGGCGGGCTCGCGGGCGCGCGTGGGCTCGCGACCGAGGTGCGGTTGTCCCCGCCGAGCCTGTCGGGCGGCGAGGCGCGGCGGCTGCTCCTCGCGCGGGTGTTGCTGCGCGAGCCGCGCGTCTTCGTGCTGGACGAGCCGGAGGCGGGCCTTCCCGGAGCGACCGCCGAGGCGCTCCTCCGGACGGCAGGGGAGGTCGCCGCCGGGCGCACCGCCGTCGTGGTGACCCACGCGCCGCACCTGCTCCGGTCGACCTTCAACGTGCTGCTCGATGGCGGCAGGGTCGCCGCGGTGGGCACCCACGAGGCCCTCTCCGAGAGCTCGCCGCTCTACCGATCGCTCCTCGCCGAGGCCCTGCAGCGGTCTGCGGCGAGACCGGCGCTCTAGAATACCGATCACGTTGATCGAGCGAGAAATGAACCGCCAAGAACGCCAAGAACGCCAAGATATTATCTTCTTCTTGGCGTTCTTGGCGTTCTTGGCGTCCTTGGCGGTTCGAACTTCTGCTCGTTTCAGGCTGGTTCAACCTATTCGGCGCTCTAGCTCCGCCTCCCAAGGACGACTGGTCTCGACGACGCCAGAAGGCGCCGAGAGCCATCTCCCGGCGCCTTCCTCCTCGTCGGTCCTGCTTGCGCTCAGCGCCGCTCAGGCCCTCGGCTACGCCTTGCCCGAGACCTTGTCCCAGGCGTGGCGCACGGCCGTCTTCAGGTGCTCCCAGGTGCCGGGGTTGCGCTCTTCCCAGGCCTTGCCGGCTTCCATCTCGATGGTCGTCCAGTCATGGCCCTTGAAGTTCTGCGACGTGCCCAGCTGGTAGCCGAACAGGTAGGCCGGGGCGACCTGATCGTAGGCATAGCCGCTCTTCATGTAGCTGCCCGACGCGTAGTGCTTCCGGAAGTCGGCGTCGTACTGCTCGTAGCCCCTCATCCCGTCGGTGCGCCCGGTCGCGCTCACCGGCTCGACGTGGACCTCCGTGTGGCGCAGCGTCTCGCGGATCTGCTCGGTCCTCTGCGTCACCGCCTTGCTGACGACGACCTCCTCGATGACGCGCGCCTTCTTCGCGACGACGGCCTCCTCGTCCGTCTCGACGAGCTCCACGGTGCCGCCCTGGAACGTGTCGAGCGCCGCCGGCTGGACCGGCCGGTCCACGGGGTGCCGCTCGACGTGGACGTGCTCCTCGCGCAGCCTCACCGCCTCTTCGACCGGCTGCTCGACCAGGCGGCTCGACACACGAACGCCGCCGCGGTTCACCTCGCGCTTGCCGACCTGCAGCTCTTCTTCCATCACCGGGACGGCGACCTGCTCCTGCAGGACGTCGGCCCGGAGCTCATCGGTCTTCGCGGTGGTGCTCTTCTGCTGCTGTTGCGACCTGCTCAGCTGCTGGGCACGTTGGGACGGGGTTACGGCTCGTTCACTGTTGTTCATGATGGACCTCCCTTGTTGTTGTGGCCTGTGGCCATGCCCCCGCACACCACGTGCGAGGGTGGGGACTGTGTCGCCGGGCCAGCGTCGCTCGCCGCCCGGCGGGACATCTCATCGACCGTCGCGCGGCGGCACACGCTCGACGTGCACCTCTTCGCTGCGGAGCGTGACGTTCGCCGTCGGGCTCCGCTCGACCGAGCGAACCCGGGTGATGCGCAGCTCTTCCTTCAGCAAGAGGCGCTTCTCGACGACGAGCACCTCCTCGACGACAGGGACGATCAGCGTGTCGCCCTCCTGCCGCGTGACCGGCGGCTCCGTCACCACCCGGTCGACGGCCACCCGCTCGACGAGCACTTGCTCCCGGGCGAGCGGCTCCTGCACGGTGATTTCGCGCTCATGGACCTCCTTGGTGATGCGGACGCGCCCGGACTCGACCGTGCGCTTCTTCACCTCGAGCTCCTGCGCCACGACAGGCACGATGAGCTCGCCGGCAGCCTCACCCTTCACCTCAGGCGGTCCTTGTCTGCTGCTCGAGTCCTGCACAATGCCTCGTACACGCTCGATAGCGCGCTGCTCGATCCTCTCTGGCGCGCTCGCCGCGAGCGCTCCCCGGGAAAAGCATCGTTCGGGCCAACAGCGGCAACACGCATCAGGCGCCCGCCAGGAGCGCTCGCCGACGCTCGTGTCACCCGCGACGGGGCATCGCGCCACAGGTGCAGCAAGGCGAGATTTTTTTACGACGCGCGCGTTGCCGTGGAGCGCGGCGTCGGAGGTGATGGCCAGAAGGCCACAGGTGAGACAGCAACGCGGTTCAACTCAGGGCATATCACCTGAGGTGAACTCATGGGGTCGCTCGGACGGTCGCTGTTCTGTGATGCGCGTTCGCGTTGTAGATAACGAATCGAGGACAACCCGCTTGAACGGACGAGACCTTGAATCGCCGGGGCTGCGGCCTGGACGGCCAGGGGTCATGAATCGCAGGGGCTGCCCGCTTGCGCGGACGGATGAGCGATCGCCTGCGCAGCCCCGGCAGGGCTCGTCGCCTCCTCCGGCACCTCCGGCGACACGCCGGGCGGGCGGTGCGCGAGCGCTCGCGCGAGGAAGACGAGGATGGACAGGGTCCCCCAGGCGAGCGCGAAGGCGACGCCCGCGTCGACGATCGCGCGGTACGGCGGGGACATCTGCCGCACGAGCACGATGAGCGCGACGATGCCCGCGATGAGCGCCCACGTCGCGATCAGCCGGCGGCGCGTGGTGTGGAAGAGCGCCATGCAGTAGAGCGGCGCCAGCGCGACGTGGAGGGGCCGCCGGTGCTCCGCGAGGTAGAGCGCGCGCGCGACGACCCGCGGGGAGAAGTGCTGCTGAAAGCCGCGGTATCCCTCGAAATAGGCAATCACGACCGTCCAGACCGCGAGCAGGACGAGCTGGCCCGTCGTGAGCGGCTGCGAGGCCAGGATGCCGGCGGCCGTCGCCCCGAGGCGGTAGATGGCCTCGACCAGGACGATCACGACGCCGAGCACGCCCCACAGGACGACGGCGAGGCGGCGCCGCTGCTCGCGTACTGACGGGCTCATCGGATCTGCGCCCGCCCGGAGGCCGCGCGCCGCCACCCGAGCGCCGCGCGCGCGGGCGAACGCCTGGGACGGTGCGCTGGGCAGCCAGATCGCCGCATGGCCTCTCCATGCTAGGAGAGCGCGGGGGCACGTCAACCGCGAACCTCGCGGCGGGAGGAACGCCGGCCGCGACGGGGCGCGGCGGTTCGCTCCGGCGCCGTCCGGGGGTAACATCGGCGCCCCATGCCGCTCGCCGACCGCTCCGCGCCGGGTGTCGTTGCGCCGGCCCCGGCGCGGGTCGTCTCGCCGACACCCCACGCGCTGCGCTCGCCGCTCGCCCCCTTCACCGCGCGCCTCCGCGACCTGCTCTCGACCGTGGAGTCGGCGGCGCTGCTCGGCGCCGTGGAGGCGCGCGTGCGCGGGCTCGGGGAGCACCTGCGGTTCGCCTGCCTGGCGGTGCCGTGCTCGGAGGCGCTCGTCGCGCTCGAGATGGAGGCGCTCGGGCGGCTCACGGTGCCTGTCGTGGCGGACGCGGCCGGCTTCCGCGCGTCGGGCGCGGCGTTCCCGCCGAGCGGCACCCCGTTCGCGTACCTGCTCGGCGGCGGCGGCGGGCACGCGGTCGCGCTCGCCGAGGGCGACCCGATCCTCGGCCCGCTGCGCCCGCTGCTGTCGGCCTCGCCGGCCGCCGCGATCTTCGTGCCGATCCGCGTGGGCGCGGCGGCCGTGGGGGGCGCCGCCCTGTTCTCCCACGGCGCGCCGCTCGGCGGGCGGGAGCTCGACATGGCCGAGCGGCTCGCCGAGGTCCTCGCGCTCACCGTGGAGTCGTTCCGCACCGAGCGGGTCGTGTTCGAGCTCTTCGCGCGGGCGATGCCGGACCTGCTCGCGGGAGAGCCGCGCGAAGAGGCCCCCCCGGGGGCGACCGCGACGCCGACCTCGCTCCGCGCCGCGCTGGAGCGGCACATCCGCGCGCTCCGCCTCACGCCGGAGTACCGGCGGCGCCTCGAGCTCGCGGCCGTGGTGGGGCGGCTCGCCGAGCGCGGCGACGCGGAGGCCCGGCTGGCGATCGACCTGCTCGAGCGGATCGACGCCTACGCGAGCGGCGGCGACGCGGGGGGGCCGCTCGACGAAGGGCAGGGGAGCGCCGCGTGACCGCGCCCGCTCCGGCAGGGCCGCGCGGCGGGGCGGACGGCGGGGGCGGCGGCGCGCCCGGTGCCAGCGAGCGCGCCGGCGCCGGCGTGCGGGTCGCGCTCATCGACTCGGGCGTCGACGCCGCGCACCCGGCGCTGCGCGGCGCCGCGCTGCGCCACGTCGCGCTGGTCCGGCGCGGCGGCGGGCACGAGGTGCTGCCCGTCGAGCCGGGTGACCTCGGCGGCCACGGGACGGCCTGCGCGGGCATCCTCCACCGCATGGCGCCCGGGGCCGAGATCACGAGCGTGCGCGCCTTCGGCGAGGACGGGCGGTGCTCGCGCGACGGGCTCATCGCCGCGCTGCGGTTCTGCGTCCGCGAGCGGTTCAGCGTGGTCAACCTGAGCCTCGGCATCGACATCCCGAGGAGCGCGCCGCTCCGCCCAGGCGACCACCGGTCGATCGTCGAGCTCTACGAGGTCGCGGACGCCGCGTACACCGCGGAGGTCGTGCTCGTCGCCGCCGGCCCGAACGTGGCGGCGTTCCGCACCTACCCAGGGCGCTTCAAGTCGCTGATCGGCGTGGGCAGGGCGCCCTTCCGGGACCCCGAGGCGCTCCGGAGCGAGCTCACGCTCGACCACGAGATCCTCGCGCCCGGCGACGAGGTGCTCGCGCCGGCCCCCGGCGGCGGCGAGCGGCGCTGGACCGGCACCTCGTTCGCGGCCCCCCACGTGACCGCGCACGTCGCGCGGCTCCGCGCGGCGCGGCCGGAGCTCTCGATCGAGGCGGTGAAGGCGGCGCTGCACGAGATCGCGCGCGGGGCGGAGCGGAGCGCGCGGGGGGCGGAGCAGAGCGCCGATGCGGCCGCGGCGGGGGCGCGGCCTTCGGCGGCGGCCGCGGATCACCCGGAGGAGGGCCGTGCTCCCGCTTGAGCCGCTCGACGGCGTGTCGCCCCTGTCGCGGCTGCTCCGGAGCGCACTGAGCGCCGAGGTGCGCGCCGAGATCGAGCGCGTCGAGGCGCTCGCCGGTGGCGGCCCCCGCGATCCTGAGGCGGCGCCCGGCGCGCCGTTCTCCGGGGGCCCGCTCGTCGCGGCGGCGCTCGGCTTCGCGCGCGGCGCGCTCGCGCTGCGCGAGGGGGCGCTCGACGCCGCAGCCCTGCACCTCGACGGCGCCGCCGCCGCTTACGGGCGCGAGGGCGCGGCCGAGGCCCGGGACCTCGCCCGCTGCGAGGCGGCGCTCGCGCGCCTGCGCCAGGGCGCGCGGTCTACGTGCGCCGGGGCGATCGCGGAGCTCGACGCGATCGCGGCCGGGGGCGATCCCGGCCGACGCGCCGCCGTCGTCGCGATGCATTACCGGGGCACGGCGGAGCGGCTGCTCGGCGACGCGGCGGCGGCGCAGCGCACGCTGCTGTCGGCGCTGCGCCGCTCGGAGCCGTTCCTCGGCGAGCGGGCGCAGATCCTGAACTCGCTTGGCACGCTCTACGTGGCGCTCGGCGCCCACGGCGCGGCCGAGGCGCTGCTCGAGCACGCCGCCGAGCTCCACCGCCGCCGCGGCGATGCGGTGGGCGAGGCGATCGCCTGCGGGCAACTCGGCGCGGCGGCCCTCGGGCTCGGCGCGCTCGAGCGCGCCCGCGCCCCGCTGCAGCGGCAGGAGTGGCTTTCGGCGCGCCTCGGCGACGCGTTCGGCCGCGCCCGCGCGCTCACGTTCCTCTCGGAGCTGGCCCTGGAGCTCGGCCGCGCCGACGACGCGCTCGCGCTCGCGACGTCGGCCCGCGAGGTGGCGGAGCGCGCGGCGCCGCCGCTACGGATCTGGATCGCGTACGCCACGCGCGCGATCGGGCGCGCCCGGCGCGACCTCGGCGATCCCGGCGCCGCGGCGGCGCTCGGCGAGGCGGGGGCTCTGTTTGGAGAGCTGGGCAATCCGCTCGGGGCGGCGCTCGCGGCGTGGGATCGCGCCTCGGTCGAGGCGCTCGCGGCGTGGGAGGGCGGTGCTGTCGGGGCGCCTGCGGGCACGGAGGCCGCGGCGGGCGGGTGGTTCTCCGCGGCCTGGGCGCTCGGCTCGCTGGGCCTGCCCGCCCGGGTGGCGCAGCTGCTCGGCGAGCGCCGGGACATCGAGGAAGCCACGCTGGGCCCGGAGGCAGACCGCCCGTCGCCGGCCCGAGAGGCCGCGGAGCGGGCGCTCGCCGCCGCGGCGCAGACGGCGCCGCACCTCGCGGTGCAGCGCGAGGTCGAGCTCGTCTACGACCGGCCCGACGACCTCGCGGCGATCGCCGCCCGCCGGACCGCGGCGCAGCGCAACCTCGGCCGCCTCGCGGCGCTGACGCTGGCGCCGCCGGGGCTCGTCGTGGCCGCGATCGCGTCGCCGCGCCTCGGCGCGCGCGGGCTCGCGCTGCCGCGAGAGCGCGCGTCGGCGGCCTGCGTCGCCGATCTGCCGGGGCTCGCCGTCTGGATCTGGCCGGCGGCGGCGCCGCCCGCCGCAATCTTCTGTGATCTCGACGACTTGCGCGAGGTGCTCGGCGAGGCGCCGCGCGCCACGTTCGCGCTCGCGCCGCTCGGTCGCGTGCTCTGCCCGCCCCTCGCGGGCGACGTCGGCGCCGAGATGGAGGCGGTCGAGGTCGGCGCGCTGCTCGCGCAGGCCGCCGCGCTCGGGCCGGGCGAGGTGCGGATCGACGCGCGGCTCGGCTGGCCGGAGGAGGTCGGCGCGGGGGTGGAGGGGCTGGGGTTCGTTGTTATGCGCTGAGGCGCGGAGCCCTCAGGGTTCGTGACGTCCATGCGCACCGTTCGGCGCCGCGCCATCAGCAGCCGCCCGGGACCTGCGCGCCGCATCCTCTCTGACAGCGGCGAGCGACCGCCTGTGCGCGATGTGCGGCGCTGCAGGTGTGGCGGACATCTGGGGATTGCACGGGAAGGGCGGCTGCGCGATAGGAGATCGGATGGTGGCGAAAAAAGCGGCGATGAGCGGGCCGAGGCGTCGGACGGCCGAAGGCGGGAAGGGAGCCAGGGGCGTCTACTTCGTGTCGCTTACGCTCGCCGAAAGCGGCCGTCCAGCAAGTGCGCACGGCTCCCGTCGAGCGGCCGGGATATTACTGGCTCGCCTACGAGTGGGACAACCTCCTCTTCTCATGTGGGATCTGCAACGGCACACACAAGCGCAACCTGTTTCCGCTGGGTAATCCTGAAAAACGCGCTCGCTCCCGGCGCGCGAAACTCTCGGTGGAAGAGCCGCTGCTCGTACACCCCGCGCAAGAGGAGCCGGAGCAACTCGTCGGCTACCGTGACGAGTACGCCTGACCAGCGGGTGGACATCCGCCTGACCAAGCAGCCCGCCGGCCTGCCCTGCGGGCTGGCGCTCGCGCCGCGCTCACCCGCCGGCACCGCTCCCGGCGGCGGGTGAGCGCGGCTCCTCACCCCGGAGCACGGCGCCCTCCTTCGGCTCGATGCGCCCGCCGTGGCGGCGGGCGTAGACCTGCGTGAACTCCGCGCCGTAAAAGCAGATCAGCGCCGAGTAATAGATCCAGATCAGGAAGACGACGAACGAGCCGGCGGCGCCGTAGGCGCTCCCGAGCGCGACGCGCCCGAGGTAGGCGCCGATCAGGTACTTGCCCACCGCGAAGAGCACGGCCGTCGCCAGCGCGCCGATCCACACGTCGGACCAGCGGATCTTCGCGTCCGGCAGGATCTTGTAGATCAGCGCGAAGAGCGCGGTGGACAGCGCCACCGACAGGATCGTGTTCGAGATCTGCCACGCGACGCCCCAGCCTGGCAGCAGGCCGCCCATGTACGCCTGGAGCGCGTGCAGCGCGGCCGAGAGCACGAGCGACACCAGCAGCAGGAAGCCGATGGACACGGCCATCGCAAACGACAGCACCCGGTCGCGGACGAGCCTCAGGACGACGCCGCGCCTGGGATCGGGCTTGACGCCCCATATCTGGTTGAGCGCCGCCTGCAGCTCGGCGAAGAACACGGTCGAGCCGAAGAGCAGCGTGGAGACGCCGGCGATCACGGTCCACGCGTCGCCCCGGAACGTCTGCGCGTTCCGCGCGATCTGCTCGATCACGCGGCCGCCGTCGTCGCCGACGAGGGCGCTGACCTGGCCGGCGATCGCCGCGGCGGCGTTCCACGTGGAGAGCACGCGCTCGACGAGGTAGATGGCGATGAGCAGCACGGGCGCGAGCGAGAAGATGGTGTAGAACGCCAGCGACGAGGCCAGGCGGAACGTATCGTCTTTCCACCACTCCCGCGCGCTCGCCTTGAGCAGCCTCCAGAGCTCCCGCCACACCGCTTGTACCTCCGCCGCATCGATACGTTGGTCCCCTCGTCCGCGCTCGGTTGCGCTCCGTACCACTCGAACGGTTGAGCCCGCCGAGAGGAAAGACCGGCCAGCGCGGTATGATGGAGGTCGCGTCTCGACGCAACGGAGCTGCGCCCCGAGCGGCCCGTCGAGGGCGCGCTCGCGGAGGCGGCGCCGGGCGTCGCTGGCGCTGAAACGGCCCGCGGCTAGCCCGCCACGGACAGCCGATCTCCGTTCCCGTGATACGACAGCGCGCCTCGCTTGAACCCTCCGTCATGGACCCCGAAGTCCGCGCCCGCCGCCGCCCGCGCGAGGGCGCCGACCGCGTCCGCCGCGGCGATCCCCCCCATGATCGCCATGCCCGCAGCGCGGCGCGCCCCGCGGGTGTCGGAGAGGCCCTGACGGCCCACCGCGCGGGCGCTGAAGCCGAGCCGCACCGCGAGCACCAGCAGCGGCGAGACCGGGCCGAGGCGGCTCAGCCATCGCCACTCCGAGGGCAGGAAGGCCCGGCCGAGGTGCGGGGTGATCTCCACCGTGTCGGCGCCGCGGAGCAGGCGCAGGCGGAAGAGCTCCCGCGCGCCGTCGGGGAAGCGATGCGTCGTGTGCGCCCGCGGCTCGAAGCGGATCGGCACGCCGTCGGCCTCGAGGCGCATGCCGAGGATCTGGCAGTGGCCCCGGTAGATGCCGTCCGCCGGGCGGTAGCGCCGCGCGGCGAAGACGTCGCGGCGGAACGCCACGTTGTTCGCATAGAAGTTGCGCGTCGTGCCCTCGCCGAGCGGGCTCGGGAAGTACATGAAATCGATCGACGTGGCGGCGATGCCCAGGAGATCGTCGCGGTACGTCGTCCGCCCCGCCACGACGCCCGTCGCGGGGTCCGCAAAGAACGGCGCGAACAGGCGCTCGAGCCACGCCGGATCGGGCCAGCAATCGGCGTCGCCGAAGGCCACGACGTCGGCCGTCGTCGCGTCGAACCCCTGGTTCTTGGCCTCGTAATAGCCCGTGTCGTCCGCGAGGCGGACGAACCGCACGCTCCTGCCCGCGGCCGCCTCGAGGCGCGCCTCGTCGCGCTCGTCGAGGCCGTCGTGTGTGATCACGAGCTCGCGGAGATCGCCGAGCGGGAACGACTGCGCCGACAGGTGGCGGAGCAGCCGCTCGAGGCTCGCGACCACGCGCGCGGGATCGCTCGTCCCGCGCAGGTTGTTGGTCTCCAGGACGAGGGCGGTCGTCGGGCGAGCGGCGTGAGCCGCCGTGTTGGCCGGGTGGGAATCGTGAGATGTCATGGGTGAACCTCCTTGGGTGCTGCCTTGTTCGACGCGAGATGGGATGAGAAGCGAGCCCGCCCCGCCGGGGCGGCGGCGGGCGCGAGCCCGGTGAGGACATCGGTCCACACGCCGTGGATGGCGGACACCACGGCGGCGGGAGACGGCCTGTCGAGCGCCCTGCCGCCGCGCGCCGCGAGCTCGGCCGCGGCCTCGCGCAGGCGGCGCTCGAGGCCTCCGGGCGCGGCGAGATCCACCGTCGCGAACGTGGCGCTCGAGCTCGCCGGGCTCACCGGGCTCGCCAGGCCCGGCGAGGTCCTCGAGGACGCGGCCGAGGTCCTCGCCCCGCCCGAGGGCGCGGCGAGGAACCGCACGTTCTCCCGCTGCTCCGGCTGATCGGTGAGCAGCGCCAGGAACGGCACCCCGAAGAGCCGCGCCATGCCGACGGCGCCCATGCCCGGCGCGGACACGAGCAGGTCGGCCGCCGCGGCCACGTCGGCGAAGCGCGCGTCGTAGGGCCGGAAGCCCGGGTAGCCGGCGAGCCCCTCGGCCACGCCGTGCACGGCGTACCCCTCGGCGGCGAGCGCCCGGGAGAGGGCCGTCGCCAGCGCGGGATCCGCGAAGTGCGGGTTCAGGTACACCGCCGCGAGGCGGCGGCCCGCGCCGACGCCGAGCTCGGCCCGGACCTCGGCGGCCGAGCGCCCGGGCGCGGCGATGATCGGCAGGAGCCGGTAGCTCCGGCGCGACGGATCGCGGCTGCCCGCGAACGGCGCGTCGAACGTGTGCTCGATCCGCCCGTGGGCCCGGTCGCGCAGCGCGCGGACCAGCGCGCCGAAGCCGCGGTCGGCCACCGCGGGGCAGCGGCCGTGGAAGTTCCCCTCGATCGCGCGCCACAGGTTCTCGCCGTGCACGTGGACCACGGGGCAGGGCAGCGCGTGCGCCCCCCCGTGCCCGCGCGCCCCGGCGAGGAGCAGCAGCGGGTGGAAATCGTTCACCACGTACGACGCCCCCCGGCACAGGGCCGAGAGCCGCGCGAGATCCCTCGGGCCGCGGCTCGGCGTGACCATGTACCGCAGCACGCACGCCTCGGTCGCGGCGCGCGCCATGTTCTGCCGCGCGTCGAACGCGACGCTGTAGTGGCACGACAGCACCTCGCTCGGCGCTCCGAGCGCCGCGAGGAACGCCCGCCCCTCCTCCGACGTGGTGACCAGGGTCACGCGCACCCCCACGCGCGCGAGCAGGCGCCGCGCGAGGTGAGCGCGCATCAGGTGACCGCGGGCATCCGCGGCCGCGAGCCAGACGATCCGCATCGCAACCTCCCTCGACGCAGCAGGTTGCGACCCCGGCTTGAAATCCGCGCTAGGCGCCGGGTGAATCGTCCGCGGGCTTCGTGTGGACGCCGTGTGAAACGAGCGGCAGCCGGATCGTGAAGCAGGCGCCCTCGCCGGGCGGCGACGCCGCCTCGAGCGTCCCGCCGTGGGCCTCGACGATCGCCCTGGCGAGCGCGAGCCCGAGGCCCGTGCCCTGGCCGGAGCTGCGGCGGGTGAAGAACCTGTCGAAGACCCGGGGCAGGTCCTCGGCCGCGATCCCGGGCCCCGTGTCCGTCACCTCGATCTCGCACGCCCCGCCCCGCGCGCGCACCCGGGCGCGCACCGCGCCGCCCTCGCCGGCGAACGAGGCGGCGTTCTCGAGCACGTTCTGGATCGCCGACTCGAGCCGCCCCGGGACGCCGCGCACGTGCGCCTCGGCGACGTCGGCGTCGACGCGGAGCGCCGCGTGCCGCGGGTCCTCGCCGAGGGCGCCCGCGAGGCCGGAGACGAGCTCGCCGGCGTCGATCACCGCGCGCTCCTCGTCGGGCAGGCCGGCCTCCGCGCGCGCGAGCTCCAGGAACTGGCTCACGACGGCGTCGAGCCGCTGGCTGCTGTCGTGGAGCGCCCGGCCGAGGCGCTCGGCGCGCGCCGCGGGCAGGTCGCCGCCGCCGCGCATCGTGTCCGCGGCCGCGCGCACGGCGGCGACGGGGCTCTTGAGCTCGTGGACGAGGTCGGCCATGAACGCGTGGTTGCTCCGGCTCTGCTCGGCGATCGCGGCGAAGAGCGCGTTGAACGCGTCGGCGAGCTCGCCGATCTCGCGCGGCGCGCGCGCAGGGATGGCCTCGCCGGACAGCGGCGCCTCGGCGCGGCTCAGCACCTCGTCCCGCAGCGCCTCGATCGGCCGCACGATGCGCCGCACGAGCAGCGCGCAGAGCGCGAGGCCGGAGAGCAGCGCGTACAGCGAGAGCTTCAGGAGCGGGTAACGCACGTCGTAGAGCGCCCGGATCGCGCGCGGCGAGCCCTTCTGCGCGAGCGCGACCCCGGGGCCGCCGCCCTCGGCCTCGATCCGCAGCGCCGCGTGGCAGACGAGCAGCTTGCCGTCCTCCTGCAGCAGGGCGCCGGCGGTGCGCCCGCGGAGGGCGGGCAGGAGGCGGAGCGCGCGCACGTCGATCCTTACAGCGCGCGCAGGGCGGGCGCGTCCTCGGGCCGCTCGCGCGCGCTGTCGTGCGGGTGTTCGCGCGGCGAGCTCGCGCGGTGCTGCGCCCGGTACGCCGAGGGGCTGACGCCCTCGGAGCGCCGGAACTGCTCGGCGAAGCGCGACGCCGAGTCGTACCCGCAGGCGGTCGCGACCTCGAGCACGCCGTGGCGCCCGGAGCGCAGGAGCGTCCTGGCGAGGTCGAGCCGCTCCTTCCACAGGAGGGCCCGGAACGACAGCCCCCGCGCGCCGAGCCGGCGGCGCAGCGTCGCGTTGCTCACCCCGAGCGCGCGCGCGACGTCCTCGACCGTCCACGGGCGCGCCGGGTCGCGGCGCACCAGCGTCCTCACCGCGAGCGTGGGATCGAGCGCCAGGGTCGAGGACGCGGTCCGCGCCTCCTCGAGCTGCTCCCGGTGCTGGAGCAGCAGCGTCAGCACGAAATCCTCCAGCCGGTGGGTGATGAGCAGCGCGTGCGCGCCGGGCAGGAGGAGCGTGTTCACGAGGTGGATCAGCGCCTGGATCGACGGCAGCGCCGAGCGCAGGAGGTGCGGCCGGTCGGCCTCGAAGCCGCCGAGCCCCCGCTGGACGCAGAGCGTCGGGTAACGCCGCTGGAGCCGCTCGTCGACCTCGCAGAGCAGCTCGATCGCGAACGTCCGGTAGACGCCGCGCTCCGGATCCGGCTCGTTCACGACCTCCAGCGGCACGCCCGGCGGCATGAGCAGGATCTGCCCCTCGCGGGCGACGAGCTGCGTGTTGCCGTGCGGGCCGTCCAGCAAGATCCGCTTCGACCCGTCGAGCAGGAGCGCGATGATCGGCCGCGGCAGCTGCTTGATCGACATCCGCTCGCGCGTGCGGGTGAAAAATTCCACCCACCGAGCTTGCCCGGCGCCGCTCGCGGAGGACGTGTGCTCCAGGCGGGCCAGGGCGTCCTTGAGCGATCGCCAGGCGTCGGCGTGATCGCTGGGCTCGAGCAACCGGGTGAGCTGGGTCGTCATCGTCGGCGTGGATCCTTCGGGTGTTGTGGTGTGCTGTGGCGCGGAGCTCTCCCCCTGCGGGCGACACGCCTCGGGGCCGGCGAGATCAGAGGATCTTATCCTGCGCCGTCCCGGGGGCGAAGCGCCCGCTCCGGGGGCTCATTCCGCGTCGAGCAGGACGAGCTCGCCGTCGTTGAAGAGCGGCACGAGCAGGCGATTCCTCGCGCGGTCCCAGCCGATGTCGGCGGGGCTCGGGAGATCCGCGGCGAACGTGGAGACGCGCGGCGCCTCCTCGCCGCTGAGGTCGACCTCGAAGACGGCGCTCGCGTCCCAGCTCGACGCGAGCAGCCGGCCGTCGTCGAGGCGCACGAGGCCGTCCAGCATGCCGGCCGGCAGGGCGATCTCGCGCTGCCTGGCCCCCGAGGCGTCGAACGCGTCGAGCCGGGCGGCGCCCAGGTAGGCGACCCAGATCTCGTCGCGCGCGCACGCCACGCCGTTCGGGTGCGGCAGCGCCGGGTCGGCGACCAGCCTGGAGACCTGCCCGTCCGGCGCGATCACGACGAGCGCGTCGGAGCCGGTCGGCGCGAACGCGTCGCCCTCGAGCTTCACGCCGCTGTCCGAGACCAGGATCGACCCGTCGGGCATGGCCGTGACGTCGTTGAGCAGGCTCGCCCCGGGCACCTCGACGTCCTGGATCGGCGCGCCGTCGCGCGCGTCGAAGACGCGGACCACGTCGATGTCGGCGACGTAGAGCTTGCCGCCTGCGATGGCCATCCCCTTGGGGGCGTTCAGGGTCACGCCCTCCGACGCGCCGTCGATCCACGCGCGATCGAGGAGCTCGCCGGCGGGCGACACGCGCGAGATGAACGCCCGGCCGTCCTTGTCGACCGGCGATCCGTCGATGTTCGAGACGAGGTAGACGTCGCGCTCCTCGTCGTGGAGCACCGACTCCGGCGTGCTGAACCCGCCGACGGCGTGCCGCCCCGGCGCCTCCGGAGGCGGGGCCTCCGCGCACGCCGGGAGGGCGGCGGAGAGGCAGGCGAGGCTAGCGGCGAGGATGTTCTGGCGCGAGGTCATGGTCGTGGCTCCTTCGGGGAAAACCGCCCGGCGGCGCGCCGGAACGTGCGTTAACCGTGCGCCCGACCCGCGCCCGCTGCGCGCCCGCGGAGCTCATTGACACGCCCGAAACGCTCACCCGCGGCGGCGCCGCGCTCCGGGGCGCCCCTCCAGGCAAAAAGCGCAGCGCGCGCCCCGGCCGGGCGGACGCGCCGTGATCGTCGCGGCGCGCCGCGCGGCGACGGAAGGACCTTTATGCTTCGCTGGCGAGCAGGGCCCGGAAGCTCTCGCGCTTCGTGAGCAGGAGCCAGCGCAGGTTCTTCATGAGCTTGCCCTGCTCCGAGAGGGCGGCGTGGCTCAGCAGGAGCAGCTCGGCGACGCCGATCCCCTCCCGCACGTCCTCGTGGCTGACCTTCGTCCGGCCGTCGGCCGCCGCGCGGCAGCGGGCGAAGCGGGAGATCACGACCGTCGCGAGCGAGAGGTCGAGCACGGTGGCGAGCAGGTGGCGGGGCGTCGAGAAGATGTGCCGGCGCTGGAGCACGAGGCGCAGGTAGTCCCGGACGAGCGCCCCCTCCGCCTCGCCGAGGAAGCGGTCGACCGTGCGCACCCGCTGCAGCTTGAACGGCTTCGCCACGAACAGCATGTCGAGCGTGCCTCGCCCGAGCATCCAGGTGACCTTGTTCCAGAAGCTGCGCAGCCCGTGGAACGCGGTCCAGGGGGCCTTTCCGATCCGGTGGGTGCCCTGGACCCGCGACGGATAACAGAGCCCGCCGAGCAGGTAGGCGAAGAGCACCCGCGCATAGAAAGAGGGTTTGGGGCGGGGCGTGAGCGGCTCGATCTCCTGGCCGAGCGCCTGCCGCAGGGCCGCCTCGACGGGCGCGTCCGTCGCGCGCTCGGCGCCCGGGGGGAGCGCCCGCTCGAAGGCGGCCGTCACGTCATAGAGCCGCGCCAGCGTCGACGTCGGCGACGTGTCCGCCCCGAGCTGCTCTTCCCATTGCTTCGCCACGCGCAGGTAAGACGACTGGGGGACGATGGTGCCGCTCAGCGTCGCGAGCGCCGTCGACATCCGCTCCGCTCCGCCCTTCTGCTGCAGCTTCGCCTTGAGCTGGCGGTCCACGGGGGTGCCGTAGTTGTCGCGGATCGACGGGCACAGGTGGGAGAGCTGGGCGACGACGACGTCCTTCTCGTCGCGCACGAAGCCGAAGGGGAAGGCCTGGCACGCGCGCGGGATGTACTCGTGGCCGAACTGCTTCTGCATGCCGCAGAGCATGTCGTCGTCGAGGAAGACGCATTGCAGCCGGTTGTCCTTCTCCCGCATGGGCAGGACCCCACGCGCGATGACCTCGGCCCCCTCGCTCCCCGCGCGCTCCCGGACCCACGGCTCGTCGAGGTAACGTTTGGCCTCGTCGCCGCTGAAGCGGATGCTCCAGGGCATCCGGCAGCACCGCGCCGGGCAGTCGCGGCACTCGAACCGCTGGTTCGGGGGAGAGGAGAGCTTCGTCGCCATGCGCGGCGGGACGATACACCGCAGCGTGGACAGGCGCCCGGCCGCGGCGCGCCGGAGGCACGCGGCGCCCGCCCGCCCGGTGCGCGGGACCGGGCGAGCGGGGCGGGTCGGATCACGACCGACAAAATAGTCAGCGCCGCCGGGGTCTCAGGGGGGCGAAGACCACACCGGCGGCACTGGCCAGTGATAAAGCACGCTCCGTGCCATACGGGGCAACCCTAGAACCGGGTCGTTGCGTCGCCTACGGAAGCGCTTGCTTTGCGATTCTGAAACATCCAGCACGCACGTGTGAAGGATTGTTAGAAATCTTTCTTTATTAAGTGGTCCCGTTCACAAGGAATTATTCTGTGTAGGACGTAACTCGGGTGGACTTCTCCCTGGCCGAGCGGCGCGAGCGCTGGGAGCGCCTGCTCCACGGCGCGCGCCGCAGCGACGTGGGCTTGCGCCGCAGCGAAGCGCGCGTTGACGTGCCGTGTCGCCGGCGCTCATACTGCGAGCATGAGGCGTTCCGTAGGCCGTATCGTACATCGTACGGAGTCGCCGGGTGGAGGCGAGCGCGGGAGCTCGCGGGCGTCTCGATGAAGAAGACCCCTGCGAAGCCGGCCAGCAAGCCGCTGCAGCGCGAGAAGGAGGGGCGGGGGGCCGACCCTGCCCGGAGCCTCGCGCTGCTCTGGGGCTCTCACGGGAAGCCCGGGAGATCGGGGCTGACCGTGCGCGCCATCGTCGCGTCGGCGATCGAGCTCGCCGACGCGGGGGGCCTCGAGGCCGTCTCCATGCGTCAGCTCGCCGATCTGCTGAAGGTCGGGACGATGTCGCTCTACACCCACGTCCCCGGCAAGGCCGAGCTGACCGATCTCATGGTCGACACGGTCTTCGGCCGCCTCTACGACGACGTGGACGCGCCCTCGCGGCAGCCGGGCGGGTGGCGCGGGGCGCTCAGGTACATCGCCACGTGCAACTGGGAGCTCTACCAGCGGCACCCGTGGCTGCTCGAGATCGTCACGGCGCGCCCCGTGCTCGGCCCGAACGCCTCGCTGAAGTACGAGGCCGAGCTGCGGCCGCTCGACAACCTGGGCCTCACCGACGTGGAGATGGACTCGGTGCTCACGCTCCTGCTGACGCACGTCGAAGGCACGGCGAGGGCCCAGGCGAACGCGAGGCGCACCCGGCAGGAGAGCGGCATGACCGACGTGGAGTGGTGGGTCGCCACCGCGCCGCTGCTCGACAAGGTCCTGGACGCCAGGCGATTCCCGGTCGCGACCCGCGTCGGGCAGTCGGCGGGGCAAGCGCATCAGGGGGCGTCGAGCCCCGAGCACACCTTCGGCTTCGGCCTCGATCGCATCCTCGACGCCGTGGGGCTCCTGATCGCGGAGCGGGCTACACGGGCGGGCCTTTGACCTCGTCCGTCCAGACGCGGAAGCTCTCGAGCGTGTTCGGCCCGAAGGTCGTGCTGATCGCGACGTCGGCGGCGTCGCGCCCGCGCGCGATCAGCACGCGCCCGATGCGGGGGACGTTGTTGCGCGCGTCGAAGGTATGCCACTCGCCGCCCACGAAGGCCTCGAACCAGCCCGAGAAATCCATGGGGCCGTGGGGCGGGGGCACGCCGATGTCGCCCAGGTAGCCCGTGCAATAACGCGCCGGGATGTTCATGCAGCGACACAGGGCGATCGCGAGGTGCGCGTAGTCCCTGCAGACGCCTTTCCGGTCGTTGAACACCTCCCAGGCCGTCTTGGTGGAGCTCGCGAACTCGTAGCCGAACGTGATGTGCCGGTGCACGAAATCACAGATGGCCTGCACGCGGCCCCAGCCGGTGGGCGCCTGGCCGAACAGGCCCCACGCCGCCTCCGACAGCCGGTCCGTCTCGCAGTACCGGCTGCCCAGCAAGAACACCAGCGTCTCCTCGGGGAGCCCGTCGACGGGGTGCTGCTCGGCCGACGTCACGATGCGGTCCGGCGCGCCCGTGTCGTTGATCACCGCGTCGGCGGAGATCCTCAGCTTGCCCGCCGGCGCGACGATCCGGCTGCACCAGTTCCCGAAGCCGTCCCGGTAGGACCGGCTCGCGACCGGCGGGCTGGTGAGCATGTGATCGGGCCGCACCAGATCCGATACACGCGAGTAGTGGATGCTCAGCGTCAGGATCACCGGCGTCGGTTGCGGGAAGACGTAGAGAAGCTCGTAACCTGCGCGGATCTGCATGCGTGTACCTCGGGTCGATGCGGCTTGGCGAGCCCAGCCGCGCGCGCCGATCGCCCGACACCACCGAGAGCACTCACGCTCCGAGCGCATCGACGTCTGCGACGTACGCCCGGACGGCCTGTCCGGGACAGCGTGACCGCGGCGAGCAGGTAAGTCAAGCCAGATTCACCGCGGACGCAGGTGACACTCAGGATATCACGGCAACTCACGTCTTCACGGGATGGCCGTCGTCACGGACGGAAGATCTCGGTGACGGGACATAATGAACGGACCGTCGACACAACGTTTCGGATGCGGCGCTCGCAAATCATGACCGGGAGCTGACCGTGCGCCGGGCGCGGTTTGATGTAAAAGCTCGGCATGGCGCTCGTCATTGTCCTCTTAGCCCACTCGACACTCTCGGTCTTCTTCCAGACCTTCTTCCTGCACCGGTACGCATCGCATCGGATGTTCACGATGTCGATGTTCTGGGAGCGGACCTTCCACCTGCTCACGTACCTCACGCAGGGGTCCTCGTACCTCGTGCCGCGGGCCTATGCGATCTTGCATCGCATGCACCACGCGTACAGCGACACGCCGAAGGATCCGCACTCGCCGCGGTACTTCGCGGGGCCCGCGTCGATGATGTGGGCGACCAAGAAGCGCTACGACGCACTATGCGACGGCACGGCCGAGGTCGAGCCGCGGTTCCTCGGCGGCTACCCCGAGTGGAAGGCGCTCGACCGCATCGGGAACTCGTGGACCAGCCGCCTGACCTGGGGCACGGGCTACGCGCTCTTCTACATCGCCTTTGCCACGCAATGGTGGCAGTTCCTGTTCCTCCCGCTCCACTGGACCATGGGGCCGCTGCACGGCGCGATCGTGAACTGGTGCGGCCACCGCTACGGCTACCGCAATTTCAACAGCGACGACGACTCGCGCAACACGCTGATCCTCGACGTCGTGACGCTCGGGGAGCTCTTCCAGAACAACCACCACAAGTACTCGATGAGCCCGAACTTCGCGGTGCGCTGGTTCGAGGTCGACCCGTCCTACCAGGTCATCCGCGTGTTCGCCTGGCTGGGTGTCCTGAAGATGCCCGAGCAGCGCCAGGTCGCCCGGCTGGAGCCCGGGTCCGCGCGTGTCGAGGGGTGAAGGCCACGCCCCGACGGGGGGCGTCTCCTGACGCCCGGCGCGCAGGATCGTGAAAATTCCCGCATCGACGACATCGGCGTGTCCATGATGAAGTTTCGTGGTGCCGCGGTTCTTTCTCTGGTATAGCTGGTGCTCGCGCAGCGAAGTGGATGCGCAGTTGAACAACGTGCCGTCCGACCCCGTCGGGTCCGAGCCATAGACAAGGCCGTCCAGGGCCGATCGAAGCAGCTCCTGCGTGAAGCTCCGGAAGCGCACCCCCGGCGTGCCTTCCACGTTCGAGAGGAACCCGGTGCCTCCGGTCTCGGGAGGCGCACGCGGCGGTCCAGGTGCGGGCGGGAAGTCCGCGCCCGCCGGTCCGGCCGCGTCACGTGTCCGTTGATCTCGCTCGTCGAGCGCGCGGTCTGAGCACAAGGAAAGTGGACGCCATGAAAGATTATTTGTCGCGGATCGTGGATGGAGTGGAACAGCGGCTCTGCTGGCGCTTCCAGGTGCACGGCAAGAGCGAGGCCACCTACGAGCCTGCGAGCGCCTCGCACGGTCCGTTCGACCGCGACCGCCAGCGGCACCTCAAGCAGGGCGAGACGTTCCTGCGGCTGGACCGCTCGGGCTCGCCGCGGAAATACAACGGGCTGATCTGGCAGCCGAAGAGCACGATCGCGGGGTGCGGATCGTGAACGCTCCGGTCATCACCGCCATGCCCATGCCCCAGAAGCCCGTGACGTCGGCCGCGCTGCTCGCCACCGCTGCCCACCTCAACTTCCGCGCGACGTCGCGCGACCGGAGCGGCTCGACGCTCGGCGTGCTCGTCGATGCGTCCGGCGCTCAGCAATTCCTCGTGATCGCCACCGGCGGCGAGGAGGGCACCTGGACCCTGGCCAGCGCGCTGCCCGTCGGCCTCGTCCCGTTTCTCCTGTACGAGAGCGCCGCCAACGTGCTGCGCGGCGGGAGCCTGAGCGAGGACGGGAGCATCGACTACTACGGCGCGCGGTATACGATCGAGTCGTGGTTCGACGGCAATACCCGGGCAGCGAAGGTGAGCGGCAGCGCCTGAGCGGCCGACGGCGCGATCACAGCACGATCGCGCCGCGCCGGCTCGCCTACTTCAGGAAGGCGCTCCGGATCTGCTGGTTGACGTAACCCGGCTTCTCGCGCATCAAGAAGTGTCCGCCCTCCTGCACGTAGCTGATCGTGTAGTGATTGTACCAGGGCGTGACGAGGTCGGTCCAGACGGACGGGACCACCGGATCCCCCATGCCCTGCAGGAACGTCACGCGGCAATCGGAGATGGTCCGGTCGAGCGCGGTCCAGGGCTGGCTCGTGATGGACAGGTTCGCGCGGTAGAAGTTGAAGCCGCCGTGGATGTTGCCCGGCTTCATGAAGTTGTCGACGTAGATCTCGAGCTCTTCCCCCTGGAAGAGGTTCTTGTCGTGCGACCAGTGGTTCAGGAAGTGACGGAAGTAGGCGCGGCACGCGTCGCGGCTCGAGCTGACCAGCTCGACGGCCATGTCCAGCTGGTGGAACTGCGAGTACCACGACTCGGGGAAGTGCCCGGGGCTCAGATACCGCCCCTCGAACCCGGGCGTGATGGGGTTGATGATCGCCGCCTGGATCACCCTGTCGCGGTGCTTGCGCACGAACTTGTGGAGGACCAGCGCGGCGTAGTCGTGACCCACGAGGAACGCCTGCTCGATGCCGAGGCTGTCGAGTAGCTGGGCGATGTCCTCCACGACGCGATCGAGGTGGAAGAGCTCGATGCGCGAGAGATCGGGCTTCTCGGAGTCGCCGTAACCGCGCATGTCGGGCACGATGACGTCGAAGGCGTCGGCGAGGGGTCCGATGTTCTTGTGCCACTCCCACCAGAAGCCCGGCCAGCCGTGGAGCAGGAGGAGCGGCCTTCCGCGCCCTTCGCGCACGAAATGCAGGCGGATATCTGTGAGCTGGGCTTGATGGTGCTTGAAGTCTTCGGGGCGTCGCAAGGTCATGAGCCGCTCCTTCCGGGACAGGCGCGCTGGGGTGGTCAGGAGACGCGAACACGTTTGCGGGTGTCAAGGACGCGCCGCCCGGAGGCAGCGCGGGCGGCTCATCGCGCCGCCCAGACGGCGAGGAGCGCGTAGGCGATCGCCACGGCCTGGATGATCGAGAAGCTCAGGAGGCCGGTCGGCAGGAAGTCGAAGAAGCCGAACCGGATGGGCCTGCCGTCGACGTCCCGCAGATCGGCGCGCTCGGTGAGCGCCTGCGCGAGCGGGCCTGACGTGGCGGCGGTCAGGAAGAGCGAGCTGCCCGCGCACACCGCTAAGGCGAGGCCGACGTAGACGGCGGGCCCGGGCAGCCGCTCGGCGAGCGACTCGGCCACGTCGAGCAGCGCCGCCATGCTCGGGCCCGCCGAGAACAGCCCCGTGAGCACGCCGGCGAGGAGCAGGAACAGGACCAGCTGCAGCGACGGCGCGACCGGCAGCCTCTCCAGCGAGCGCGAGACCTCCTCGAACAGGCCGGCGCGTCGCACCGCCGCGACCATCACGAAGAGCGACAGCAGGAAGAGCACCGCCTCGACGTCGAGCCCCGTCCTCGCGAGCCTCTCGCCGAGCCTGCGCGCCATGAGGAGCGCCGCGCCGGTACCGAGCCAGCACACGAGCTCCGGGCCGACGCCGAGCTCCGCGGGCAGGAACAGCCACGCGGCCACCATCGCGGCGAGCGACGCCGCCGCCGGCACGACGAGGCGCCGATCGGCGCGCACCCTCCGATGCAGCGCCTCCATGGCCGCGCGCGTGAGGCGCGCCGACACCGGGTCACGCGGCGAGCCCGCGGCCGGGCGCACCGCGAAGCGCACGACGAGGAGCAGCGCGGCGAGCGCGCAGAGCGTCGCCGGGGCAGCGTGCGACAGGTAGGCCCCGAAGGTCATGCTGCCCCGGCCGAGCAGCAGGATGGCCGGGAAATCGCCGATCGGCGTGGCGGCCCCGCCGAGGTTGCAGGCGACGAGCAGCAGGCCGAGCAACCAGGAGACGTACCGCTGCCGCGTGCCCATGAGCTTGAGCAGCACGTGCAGCACCGGCAGGACGAGCACGAGCGCGGTGAGGTTGTTGACGACGCCGCTCACGACGTACATCGTGAGCGAGAACACGAGCAGGACGCGGAAAGGGTCGGCGCCGCTCAGCCGCGTCGCCAGGACGGCGAGGCGATCGAAGAGCCGCGAGGCCGCGAACAGCTGGGACAGGAGCCCCAGCGTCACGAGGATGACGAGCACGTCCCACGGCACCTCGGCGAGCAGGCGCGGCGCGGTCGCGATCCCGAGCAGCGTGGAGGCGAGGCAGGCGAGGGCCGCGCCGCCCGTCACGATGAGCACCCGGCGCGACGGCAGGAGGGCCTGGAGCAGGAGCGCGCCGAGCAGGATGGTGAAGAGGACGGCCTGGGGCGCCGTCACGTCGCCTCGCGCGCGGGCGAGAGGGCGCGCGCGGGCGGGCGCGGTCCCACGAGACGCGAGAAATCGCCCGGGCTCGTCTCGACCATCCAGCGCGGGTACACCGTCATGGGCTGGCCGAGGATGTCCCAGCCGATCAGCGAGCGGAACTGGGTGCGCACGTCGGGGCCCGAGACGCGCAGCCACGAGGGGCTGACGTGCGCCGCGTGCCCGTCGGTGCCGTAGATGAAGGTGAGCAGCGCGCTCCTCCGCCCGGCCCAGCGCTGGAGCTCCGACAGCCCCACGGGCACCATGAGCCCGTCGTAGTTCGCGAGCACCCGGCGGAAGTCCGGCTCGAGCCCGCCCGCGTCGGTGACCAGGCCGACCTCGACGCCGGAGAGCCGCGGCACGAGCACGTCGAGGCAGTCGGCCTCGAGCCCCACGACCAGCAGCCGGGTCACGCCGCCGAGCGCGTCGAGGACCCCCTCGGGGTCGAGCGGCGCCTCGGCGGCCCCGGAGAGCCGCTGCTCGGCGACGAAGTCGAGGACCGGGAACTCGCGCCCGAGCTGGTCGCGGGCCTCGCGGACGAGCGGGGCGCCGCCGGCGCCCATGAGCTCGCGGAGGAACAGCCCCGCCGCCGAGCGCATGCCCAGCTCTGCGGCCACCATCCGGAACGCCTGCCCGAGCGCCGGCGGCAGCGCCATCAGGCCTCCTCCGCTCCGGCGCGGGCGCGCTCGGCGCGAGCGAAGAGGGCGTCGAGCAGGCAGATCATCGCGGCGTTGGCGAGCGCGTGGTGCGGCGGGCCGTCGGTGAGGCAGTCGACCAGCGCGGCGAGCTCCGGCGAGCCCTTCGGGGCGAGGCGCGTGAGCGGCGCGAGCGGGATGGTCAGCGGGTAGTCGTGATCGTCGCCGCGCGCGAGGTGCGGCGGCAGGCGGATCGGGACCGGCAGCGACTCGCCGGCGCGCGCGCCGCCCTCGTCGGGTCCGAGCTCCTCGAGCAGCAGGCCGAGCAGGCAAACCAGGGCGTAGCTCGCCCCGCGGTGATGGACCGGACCCTCTCCGGCGATGCACCGGACGACGAACGCGCGCTCCTCCGCGTCGGGCATCCAGGGGGCGAGCAACGCGTCGAGCCTGGAGGGGCGGATGAACGCGGACACCGCCGACGAGGGCAGCGGTGTGGGGCGCGGGCCGTGGTGACGAGGCGGTCGGGACGGCGGCATGAGGGCAGATCAGGATAGCCCCTCGAAGCGACGCCGATCCAGGCTCGAGCTCGCGCGAGCCGCGGGAGGGCGGCCGCGGTACGACGACGTGGGCCGCGCTCCAGCGCGCGTGCTGCGGGCGCTCCGGAGCTCCCGGTCTTGACAGACGTCCGCGTATCCGTACAGTGTACGGAACACGTTACGGAGCGCCGCGCACGCGCGCCCCGCAGGGGCTGCCGCGGCGGTCTGTCCTGCCGGGGCGGCGAGGTACCCGGATGTACCTCGGCCGGAGGGTCCTCGCCGGATACAGCGCCCGCGCGAGCCGACGAAGGGTGTGTCGGCTCGATGCGTGGCAGCTCGCGTCAGCGCTCGTCCAGATGAAGAGAGGAGAACCATGAAGATCACCGCATCTGCCATTTCTCTCACGGTCGTCGACGTCAAGGCGTCGAGCGCGTTCCTCGTCGAGCATTTCGGGTTTCGCGAGGAGATGTCCGCGGACGGGTTCGTCGCCCTCACCCGGGAGGACGTCGGGATGAACATCGTGTTCCTCCGCCGCGGGATCGAGGTGCTGCCGGAGGCCTATCGCAACGAGCGCGCCGCGGGTGTGATCGTCGCGTTCGTCGTCCGCGGGCTGGAGGGCGAGGAGGCGCGGCTGCGCGGCGAGGGGGTCGAGATCACGCTCCCGCTGCGAGAGGACCCCTGGGGCGAACGGCTCTTCCAGGTCACCGATCCGAACGGGATCGTCTACGAGCTCGTGGAGTGGGCGAACGGGGTGGGGCCGGTGGAGAACGCAGCCTGAGCTGCCAGCTCGGAGCGCGCCGAGGGGCCTGAGGGGCCCTCGGCGCCCGGCCCGGCAACCCGGCCGGCGCCGGCGGGCGTCACCTGCCACAGGGTGTCACCGGGCACCCGGTGGCAGTGTGTCACCCGCCGCGCTCCGAGGAAACGGGGCGTTTTCCCGTCGGCCCGTCGAGCGCAGACCCGGAGTGAGCGCCTCCACGCGACCTGAAAGAGCGGCGCGTGATCCCGAGGACGGCTCGAACCTCGGGAAACGGCGCGCTCTCGCGCCTGGCCTGCCCGTTGCTGAGGTGGAGAGCGCTGCCGTCGCGAGCAGTCGACGGTCACACCAGAAGGGGAGAACTCGACATGATGTTCGATCGATCCGTGCTCATCCGCCGCGCCCTCATCGCCGTCGCCGCCGTGGTGCCCATCGGCGCAGCGGTCGCCACGAGCATGCCGAAGGATGCCGTCGCCGGATGCCAGATCACGGTGAGCGTGCGCAACACCGGCAGTCAGGCGTTCACGGTGAACTGGGACGAGAGCAAGGTGAAGGTGTCCGGCGGCACGTGGGACAGGCTCGCGAGGAACTCGTCCGAGCGGGTCGACGCGGGGGAGACGAGATCGATCGTCTACGGGGCGCTCTGGGGCTGCGGCGCGAACCGCCGGTACCAGATCCACACGAGCCAGGACGGCGACGACGAGACAACCTACTTCCCGAGCTCGAGCGACTGGACGACGGACACGACGCCGAGGGTGGACGTCTCGATGTGAGGTCGCCGAGCGCCGTGGGATGCCGGGCGTCGCCGGGCTGGGCTGGCAATACGTCACGGTGTCGCACCTCGTCGAACGACGCCGCGGTATCCCGGCCTTCGGCTCGGACATGGCCGCACGGCGACATGCGCGACATCGTGTCGCAGGGCCTCGGCGGCTGGAGGCGCTAGCCTGTCTCGCCATGATCCAGCGAGAGCACGGCGGGTCCGCGGAGGACCCGGCCCGTTCCCCTCACGGCGCGGGCGACGTGAGCTCGCCGTCGCGTCTCCGGCTCCTGCGGAGCTCGCGCTGGCGGCGCGCGGCGGCGCTGGCCGCCGTCGCCGCGAGCGTGGCGTTCAGCGGCAGGGCCGAGCCCGCGACGCCCGGCCACGCCGAGGCCGAGCTCGTCGACTCGACCCCGGCGCCCGGCGAGAGGGCGCTCGCAGCGCGTCTGCTCGCGCCTTGTTGCTGGGATCAGACGCTCGATGTCCACGAATCGGAGGTGGCGAGCGCTCTTCGCCGCGAGATCCGCGCCCGTCTCCGCCGGGGAGAGGCCTCCGGCGCCATCGAGCAGGACCTCGTCGCGCGTTATGGCGACCGCCTCCGCGCGGCGCCTTCGTCCGGCCTCCTCGGCAAGGTCGCCCTGGGCTTGATGCTCGGCATCGCGGCGACCTTCCTCGGGGTCTTCGCCCTGCTGCGCTCGTGGAGGCGCAGCGCCGAGCAGCCAGAGCCGTCCAGCGTCGCCCTCACGGCGGGGGTTCGCGACGAGTACGACGAGCGCCTCGACGACGAGCTCCGGGAGCGCGACGCGTGAGCGCGACCTCCGCAGCTCAGGTCACCGCGCTGGCCAGAGGGGGCGCCGGGGACAGCGCCCGCGTGAGCACCTGCGCCCAGAAGGGCCGCTCTCGCTCGATGAAATAGTGCCCTCCCGGGCGGAAGGTCGCGGAGAACTCGCCGGTCGTATGGGCGCGCCACCCCAGGATCTGCTCCGCGTTGACGAAGGGATCCACGCGGCCGCCCACCACGGTGACGGGGATGTCGAGGGGCGGCTTCTCCTCGTAGGTATAGGTGTTGTTGATCTCGAAGTCGGCCCGGACCGCAGGGAGCACGAGCCGCCGCATCTCCTCGTCCTCGTAGACGGCCCGGCTCGAGTCGAAGCCGAGATCGCGCAGCATATCGAGCAGATCCAGATCCGGCACGAGGTGGCCCGGCACGCCGGGGACCGGGCTGTACTGCATGTAATCGTTCTGGATCTGCTCGGGGTGGTACACGCGCGGCGCGCGCGCGCCGGAGACGAACAGGCGCGTCGGCCCGACGCCGTGCTCCCGGCGGAGGCGGTGGGCGACCTCGAACATCATCAGCGCGCCGAGGCAGTGGCCGAAGAACACGAACGGTTTGCCCTGGAGATAAGGCAGCAGGGAAGGGGTCAGCGCCTCGACGAGCGGATCCATGCGCACGAAGGGGCGCTCACCGAGCCTGCTCCCGCGCCCGGGGAGGTGGACCACGCCGAGCTCGACGGAGCCCGGCAGCCCCTCGGGCCATCCGTTGAACACGGCAGGGCCGCCGCCCGCGTAGGGGAAGCAGAGCAGCCGCATCGAGGCCTGCTCGTTGGGGCGCCGGACGACGACCCAGGGATCACGCGCGGCCGTCGGCCCCGCCACGGGGGGGTCGAAGGTGCGCGCCGCCGGCGCCGTGAGGGCGCGCGCCTCCGGTGCCGCCGGCGCCGTGGAGGAGGGGGCCGCCGCCTCGTGCCGCGCGCCGCTCGGCCCCGGGCCGTGGGCGGCGGCGCCGGCCGGCGGGGGAAGTGGAGCCCCCGCGTCGAGCTGAGGGAGAACCACGTCGGCCAGCGCCGCGATGCTCGCGTCGTCGAGGAGGAACTGCAGCCCGACGGCCACGCCGTGGCGCTGGAGGCCGTCTCTCAGCTCGAGCGCCGTCAGCGAGTCCATCCCGAGGTCGGTCAGGGCGCGCCGCGGATCGACCTGGGAAGCTGGCAGATCCAGCACCTTCGCCGCCTGGGCCTGGAGCCAGGAGACGAGCTCGCCGCGGCGTTCACCCGCGGAGCGCTCCCGCCACGCGGGGCCGAGGGGCGCCGCGGTCGCGCCGGCCGGCGCCGCGATCGCGCCGGCCGCCGTCACCGTCGTGTCGGCCGGCGGTGCGGTGGCGCCGGCCGGCGCCTGCGGCGCGCCCAGGCCCATCCGCTCCAGGAGCGGCCACTTCCGCCTCGCCTCCTGAAGCTCCCTGAACACGCGGGGATCCACCCGGACCACGGCCGCCTGGACGGCGCCGGCGGCGAGCAGCCCGGAGAGCGCCGCGAACGCCTCGTCCGCGCGCAGCGCCCCCATGCCGGTGCGCTCCAGGTGCCGCCGGTACTCCTGCGTCCCGAGGCCGTCGCCTTCCCACAAACCCCAGTTCACCGTCGCCCCGGGGAGACCGAGGCGCCGGCGCTCGTGGACGAGCGCGTCGAGGAACTGGTTCGCCGCGGCGTAAGCGGCGAGCCCGCGGCCTCCCCAGAGCGACGCGACCGAGGAGAAGCCGACGAAGACGTCCAGGGCCATCCCCTGCGTCAGCCGATGCAGGATCCAGGACCCTGCCAGCTTCGCGCGCAGCCCGGCGACCAGCGCGCCGCGATCGAGGTGCTCGATCGCCTGCTGGTTGCCCACGCCGGCCGCGTGCAGGACGCCGCGCAGCGGGGTCGCGGCGCGCGCCAGCCCCTCGAACACCCGCGCCATCTCCGCCGCGTCGGAGACGTCGGCCCTCACGACCTCCACCCGGGCGCCCGCGCCCTCCAGCTCGCGCAGCGCGGCCTGCGCCCGCTCGGACGCCCCCCGGCGCCCGAGCAGCACGAGGTGGCGCGCGCCGCGGTCCACCAGCCACCGCGCCGCCCTGAGACCGATGCCGCCCAGCCCTCCGGTGACGAGGTAGGCCCCGTCCGGCGAGAGGGAAATGCCCCCGGGCTCCGGCGGGCGGCGGCGCACGAGGCGGGCGACGCAGCGGCGCCCGCCCCGGAAGGCGACCTGGTCCTCCCCGACGGCGCCCCGGAGCTCCGCGCAGAGCAGCGCGGCGTCGCCCCCGGTCGCCGCGGGATCCACCCGGGCCGATGCGGGATCCAGGTCGATGAGGCCGCCCCAGAGATCCGGGTGCTCCAGGGCGACGACCTTCCCCAGGCCCACCATGGGCGCCTGGAGCAGGCCCACGGCGCCCTGCGCCTCGCCGACCGGCGCGGCGCCCCGGGTCGCCAGCCAGACCCGCGGCAACCCCGGGCGGCGCGCCCTGGAGAGGGCCTGGACCAGGTGCAGCAGGCCGCACCCGAGCGTCGCCGCCGCGGCCAGCGCCGCCTCCGGCGCCTCCGGTGCGGGCGCGTCGAGGCTCCACAGGTGCACGATCCCGCGCAGCGGGCCGCCCCCCGACTCCAGGACCTCCGCGAGCAGGCGCGCGAGATCCTCGCGGCGCGCCGGGTCCACGCAGAGCCTGTCCCGGGAGAGCCTCCCGTACGACGCCCCCCGGACGACCCAGGTGCAGGCCTCGCCCCGCGCCGCGAGCTGCGCCCCGAGCGCGTCGGCGACGCCGGCGCCGTCCGCCAGGAGCAGCCACCTCCCGGGCGCAGCCTGGGCCGGCAGCGGCGCGGGCGGCTCGGCCAGGTCCTGCGGCTGCCACGCGACCTCGTAAAAGCAGCCCGCGAGCGAGCTCGCCGCGGCCGGCCCCACGTCGCGGCCCTCCCGAAGATCCTCCGCCGCCCGCGGCGCACCCCCCGCCGGCGCCACCCAGCAGCGCTGCCGCTGCCAGGGGTAACTCGGCAGCGGCACCCGTCGGCCTTGGGCTGGAAAAATCCGTTCCCAGTCGATCGTGTCGCCCTGCACGTAGCGCGCCCCCAGCGCGTCGAGCTCCGCCAGGGGCTCGGCGCCGGGCGCCGGCTGCGGCGCGGCGCCGGCCGGCGTCTCGCCCTGCGCCGCGGCTGCGAGCGCCGCCTCCAGCGCCTCGCGCGAGGGCGCGACCACCGCGAGCCGGTGCTCCAGGTGGCTGCGCGTGGTCGCCAGGCTGAACGCCAGGTCGCCGAGGCCGATCTCCGGGTGGGCACGCAGGTGATCGCGCAGCCGCCTGGCCGCCGTGCGCAGCGCCTCCGGGCTCCTGGCCGACAGCACGCAGAGCTCCGCCGCGCGCTCCGGCGCCGCCGGGCGCGGCTCGGCCGCCGGCGCCTCCTCCACGAGGACGTGCGCATTCGTCCCGCTCAGCCCGAACGCGCTCACCCCCGCGACGCGCGCCCGGCCGCCCCGCGGCCACACCCGGCGCTCGCGCGCCACCGCCACCGGCAGCTCGGACCAGGCGATGTGCGGGTTGAGCGCGCCGAGCGGCGGCTGCGCCGGGATCTGCTCGTGCTGGAGCGAGAGCACCACCTTCACGAGCCCCGCCAGCCCCGCCGCCGCCTCCAGGTGCCCCAGGTTGGCCTTGACCCCGCCCAGGATCAGCGGCCGCTCCGGAGGCCGGCCCTGGCCGTACACCGCGCCCAGCGCCTGCACCTCGATCGGGTCGCCGAGCGGGGTGCCCGTCCCGTGGCACTCCACGAAATCCACCGCCGCCGGCTCGAGCCCCGCCTGGGCGAGCGCCGCGCGCAGCAGCGCCTGCTGCGCCGGCCCGCTCGGGACCGTCAGCCCGCTGCTCGGCCCGTCGTGGTTCATCGCGGTGCCCCGGAGGATCGCCAGGACGTGGTCGCCGTCGCGCCGCGCGTCCGAGAGCCGCTTGAGCACCACCGCCGCGCAGCCCTCGGCCCGGCCGAAGCCGTCGGCCGCCGCCGAGAACGGCTTGCAGAGCCCGTCGGGCGACAGCGCCCGCAGCCGCGAGAGCGCCACGAAGGACCTCGGCGAGAGGAGCGCGTTCACCGCGCCCACGAGCGCCCGGTCGCACTCCCCCTGGCGCAGGCTCTGGCAAGCGAGGTGCACCGCCGAGAGCGACGAGGCGCACGCCGTGTCCACCGCGAGGCTCGGCCCGTGCAGCCCCAGGAAGAACGACAGCCGCCCCGCCACGACGCTGGGGGCGTTGCCCGTCACGACGTACAGGGCCGAGTCGCCCGCGACGTCCTGCGCCTCGGCGTTCTCGACCGCGCTCACCCCGACGAACACGCCCGTCGCGCTCCCCCGCAGCGCCTCCGGATCCTCGCCGGCGTGCTCGAGCGCCTCCCAGGCCACCTCCAGGAGCAGCCGCTGCTGCGGGTCCAGGGTCCTCGCCTCGCGCGGCGCGATGCGGAAGAACGCCGCGTCGAACGACCGCACGTCGCGCAGGAAGCCGCCTCGCTTGACGTAGGTGCGGCCCGGCGCCTCGGGATCGGGGTCGTACCACGCGGCCGCGTCCCACCGGTCGGCCGGCACGTCGGTCGCGACCACGCGGCCGTCGGTCAGGAGCCGCCAGTAGGCGTCCAGATCGTCGGCGCCGCCGGGCAGGCGGCAGGCGGCGCCGACGATCGCGATCGGCTCGCCGGGGTCCACGGCCCGGGCCGCCCGCGGCGCGGCGCGTGTCTCCAGGCCGAGGACGTCGGCCGCGAGGTGCTCGGCCAGGCGATCCACCGTCGGATGGTCGATGGCCAGCGTCGCCGGCAAGGCCACGCCGAGCGCCCGCTGCAGCCGGGCGCGGAGCTGCATGGCCTTCAGCGAGTCTAAGCCCTGCTCCGCGAAGCCCCGCGACGGGTCGATGCCGCCGAGGCCGCTGGCCCCGCGCACCTCGGCCGCGATCGCGCGCACGAGCGCGCGCAGCTCCGGGCGCGTGGGCCTCGGGGAGCTCGGCCTTCCCCCGGGGCAAGGCTCGCCGGGCGGCGGCGCGGGGGCCGGCGTCTGTTCGCCGTAGAGCTGCTCGAGCTCGGCCGCGAGCTCCTGCTCCGCCCGGTTCCGCAGGACCGTCCCCTTCGGGCTGAGCGGCAGGCGCACGCCGCTCGAGGGCGCGAGCGAGAGGACCAGATCCTCGTGCAGCTGCGAGTGTCCGGGCAGGCCGGCGTTCACGTGGGCGAGGGCGTCGGACAGGGCCCCTCGGTCCTCGGCGGTCGGCTCGTTGCGCCACGCCACGACGCAGGCCAGCCGGAGGCGGCCCGCGCCGACCACGACGACGTGCTCGACGCGGCCGCGAAGCCGGCCGAGGAGCGCCTGCTCGATGGCGAGCGCGTTGCTCTTCTCGCCGCTCACGTGGACGAGGATGTCGTCGAGGCGGGTCTGGTAACGGTACGCGCCCGAGGCGGTGCGCAGGAACGTGTCCCTCGTGGGAAAGTCCTTCCCGGGCGAGCCGGCCAGCGTCGGGCAGTCTCCATGCACGATGAGCTGCCCGGTGCCCTGCTCGAGGTGCCAGAAGGCCTCGGGGATCACCGGGGTCATGTCCCGCCACTCCCCGCTGCCCGGCGAGCCCCGGAACACGGCGCCGAGCTCGGTCATGCCGTGCTGCTGGACCACGCGGACGCCGGCGGAGGAGAGCCGCTCGCCGAGCGCTTCGCCGAGCACCGCCCCGCCCACGACGATCCAGCGCAGGCGCGCGAGCGCGGCCGCGCCGCCCGGGAGGTCGAGGAGCTGCTCCAGCATCCAGGGGACCGAGGAGAACATCGTGACGGGGGCCTGCTCGAGCAGCCGGAGCAGGGCGCGGGGGTTGGCCTCGCCGAAGTGGTAACGGCTCCTCGTGCGGTAGCCGTGCAGGAGCTCGGAGATCAGGCCGAACGCGTGGTAGAGCGGCAGCCACCCCAGGCTTTCGTCCTCCGCGGTCCACGCGCCGCCCCACCGCGCTTCCTCGAGGCGCAGCGAGGCGTGCAGGTTCTCCCGGGTGAAGCGCACGAGCTTGGGCAGGTTCGTCGTGCCCGAGGTGTGCAGGATGACCGCGAGCTCCTGCTCCTCGGAGCCGATCGCCAGGGCCTCCGTGCGCTCGCCGGCGGCCTCTGCGCCCCCGCCGTCGGCGCCGCACGCGGAGGGGATCACAGGCACGGGGGAGGGGACGCAGCGGCTCACGTCCGGGGTCGCGAGCACGCGCGCGCCGGCGACCTCCAGCAGGGCCGCGACCGTCGTCCAGGGGAGGCGTCGCGAGACGAGGAACGGGACGGCGCCCGCTTGCCAGATGGCGAACAGGTTGATGACGAAATCAGGGTCGTTGTCGGCCCACAAGGCGATGACGCCGCCTCGCCAGGGGCGGAGCGAAAGCGCGCGCCGGTGGACCTGCCGCCCGAACTGCGCGTACGTCGTCGCGACCTGGTTATGGATATAGAAGACGCTCGACATACCCTCAGGCTCCTCGCGCTGGACAGGCTCGCTTCGTCGCCTCGATGACGGACAGCGCCGTGGGGGAGCGGAACACCCCGGCGAGCTCTAGCCCGGCCCCCTCGAACAGCGCCGCGAACTCCTCTTCTGTCCGCTCTCTCCCCCCGGTGACCACCATCATGTTCAGATCGAGCCACTTGCCGAAATGATCCTCGCTGCCCGAGGGGATCAACGCCTCGACGACGAGCACCCGGCCCGAGGGCTTCATCACCCGCGCGATGTTGGCGAGCAGGGTCCTGCACCGGTCGTCCGGCCAGTCGTGCAGGATCCTCTTCAGCACGTAGGCGTCGGCCGCGCCCGGCACGCGCTCGAAGAAATTCCCCGCCTCGAAGGACAGCCGCGAGAGGTGCTCCGGGCGCGCGGCCACCGGCGCCGCCCCGGGCGAGCCCTCGTGAAACCGCCGCGCGCCGTCGATCACGTGCGGCAGGTCGAAGAGGATGCCCTGGAGGGACACGTCGCGCTGCAAGATGCAGGCGAGGAGGCGCCCGAGGCCGCCCCCGACGTCGACGACGGTCGCGCCCCGGCCGAGCGCGCCGATGAAATCGTAGCTGGAGGCGATGGCGTCGTCGCTGTACATCGCCCTCCCGAGCTCCTTCATCGCCTCATCGAAGATCCTCGCCGGCCCGGGGTGCTGCTGGTAATAGCCGAAGTGATCGGCGCCCAGCGCCCTGTCCCAGGAGGGCAGCTCGTCCTTCATCGCGGAGGGCAGATCGTGCCAGGCGAGCGACATCTCCTCGCCGTACATCAACGCGGCGTTGCGGAGAGAGCACGGCGCGTCCGAGAGGAGGTGCTCCGCGAGCGGGCTCAGGCCATAACGCGGCCCGTCGGGGCCGCCCTCCTCGCGGAACACCCCGGCGCTCGCCAGCGCGCGCAGCAGCCGGCGCAGCGCCGAGGGGTGGACCGCGATCTGCCGCGCGATCTGCTCGACGGGGACGGCGGCGCCGTCGCCGAGCTGCCGGACGGCGTCCGCCACCCCGAGCTTGGCGGCGGTGTAAAGCGCCCTGCTGACCCAGTAGGCGGTCAACATGCGCACCATGGTGGTGGCCGTGGACACGGTGGTGGCTGTGGACATGGTGGTCGCCGCGGACATGGGTCCTCACTCCATGAAGGTGGACTCGTAATCGCTGTTCCCCAGCATGGCGATGTAGAACCCCGTCCCCTCGACCACGTTGGCGCTGTGGAGCAACCTCGGAGGGATGTAGATCGTCGCCGGCGCCTCCACGGTGTAGACCTCGTCGCCCAGCGCGACGCGGAACAGGAGCCGATCCCAGCTGAGCAGGAGGTTCAGCTCGGCGCAGTCGTGGCGGTGCGGATCGCAGTAGCCGCGCTCCTCCCGCGCCGCGCCCCGGATCTCGTGCACGGCGATGTGGTGGTTCGCCTGGGGGAGGACCGCCGCGCCGGCCATCAGCCGCCGGACGAGCGGCGCCTCCCCCCCATGGAAGCGCACCGCGTCGAGGGGCTGCACGAGCCCGCTGGAGATGAGCCGCTGATAACGTCTGGTCGTCATTGCCCACGTCCTTGGGGTGTTCACCGCACGTCCACGCTCACCCTGCGCGCCGCGAGGCCGGGCCGCGCGCTCCGCTCCGCGGAGGCGCGCCTCTACCGGCGGTCATCGCGCACAGGTGGGGCGATCATGGGCCGTTCGAAGACGGCGATACCGCACAACAGGCGATCCGGGACGCGCTCACCTGGTCCCGATCAGCCGAGGAAGCAACTCGCGCCGGCCGAATCCTCGGCAGGAGTCAGTTCATCCTCCAAACATAGGGGCCTCCCGTCCTGCACGCAACGAGCTCGCGATGACAGGCGATTACGGCCGCTGCGGGACCACGCGCGCGGCGGCGCGCCCGCGCGTACGCGGGCGGACGCGGGCGGAGGCGGCGGGCCGGGGCGCGGCTTCTCCCGATCACCGCCGCGGCGGCAACGTCTTGCGCCACCGCGCGCGGAGGGCGCTCGGCGTCTCGGGATAACGCTCCTCCAGGAACGTGGCGCCGACCACGCGGTCCGTGCGGAAGGAGCGGAATCCCTCGCGGAGCTCGCACCAGGCGACGAGGAAACGCGCCGTGTCGAGGTACCCCACGACCACCGGCCACACGACGCGCTCGCTCTCGCGCGCCTGCTCGTCGCGGTAACGGAGCACGATCTTCCTGCCGGCGCGGATCGCGGCGCGCACCTCGGCCAGGTCGAGCGCGTCGGGCGCCTGGTTCCACGCGGGCGGCGCGCCGCTCGCGGGCTCGAGCACGAAGGGGCGCAGCCGCTCGGGCACCGTCGCGGCGATCTTCGCGATGAGGTCCTGCGCCGCCCTCTGCAGCGCGGCGTCGCCGCGCCGGGCGACCCACTGCGCGCCGAGGACCGCGACCTCGATCTCGTCGGGCGTGAGCATCAGCGGCGGCATGTCGAAGCCGCGATCGAGCACGTAGCCGGTGCCCGCCTCGCCCCGGATCGGGACGCGCTGGGCGATCAGAGCCGCGACGTCGCGGTACACCGTCCGGGTCGACGTCTCCAGCTCCTCCGCGAGCGCGGCCGCGGTGATCGGAGCGCGCTTCCGGCGGAGGATCTGCAGGATCTGGAACAGGCGGTCGGCGCGTCGCACGAGGCTGCTGACACCAGGCTGTCAGCAGGCCGGGCGTACATCAAGCGCGGTCCACGACGGACCCAGCGCCCGGAGGTTCCCCATGATCACCCTGTACGGCCTCGGCCCCAGCTTCGGCCTGCCCGAAGCCAGCCCTTACGTGACCAAGACCGAGGTCCAGCTCAAGCTGCTCGGCCTGCCCTACCGGAAGGAGCTCGGGCGGCCCGAGCAGTCCCCGAAGGGGCAGCTCCCCTTCATCGACGACGACGGCGCGCGCATCGCCGACTCGCACTTCATCCGGGAGCACCTCGAGAAGAAGCACAGCAAGGACCTCGACGCCGGCCTCGACGCCCGCCAGCGCGCCGAGGCGTGGGCCGTCGAGCGCATGCTGGAGAACCACTTCGCCGCGGCCTCGGGCTGCACGCGCTGGCTCATCCCGGAGAACTTCGAGAAGGGCCCGGCGCACTTCGTCGACGGGGCGCCGGAGGAGCTGCGCCCCAGGCTGCGCGAGGAGCTGCTCGGGCGCGTGCGCGAGTCGTTCCGCATCGCCGGCATGGCGCGGCACTCGGACGAGGAGATCGTCGCGCTCGGCGCGCGCTCGCTCGCCGCGCTGTCCGTGCTGCTCGGCGACAAGCCGCACCTCTTCGGCGACCGGCCCGCGGGCGTCGACGCGACCGCCTTCGCGCTGCTGGCCGGGATCCTCACGCCGTTCTTCGACTCGCCGCTGCGCCGCAGGGCCGAGGGCTTCGCGAACCTCGTCGCGTACACCGCGCGGATGATGCGGGCGTTTTATCCGGAGCACCCGTGGGGGCCGGAGCGCCCGCAGGGCCCCGAGCACCCGCGCGGGACACCGCGCTGACGGCGCGGGCTCACCCCGCCATCCGGGACGTTGGGATCGAGGCCTCCGCCGGGAGCGGCAGCCGGACGACGAACGTGCTGCCGCGGCCGAGGCCGTCGCTGTGGGCGCGCACGCTCCCGCCGTGCAGCTCGACCAGCTCGCGCACCAGCGAAAGCCCGAGGCCGAGCCCCCCGCCGGACCCGGCATCCCACGGCTCGCTCTGCGCGAACGGCTCGAACACCCGCGCGATGAACTCGGTCGTCATGCCGCGGCCGGTGTCCTGGACGGCGAGCTCGACCATGCCCTCCACCACGCCCGCCCGCAGCGCGATCTCCCCCTCGTCCGGCGTGTACTTCGACGCGTTGTGCAGCAGGTTCGACAGGATCTGCTCGACGCGCACCGGGTCGCCGAGCAGCAGCGTGGGCTCGGCCGGAAGCGCGAGCGACAGGCGCTGGCGGCGCGCCGCGAGCAGCGGGCGGATCGCCTCGACGGCCTGCTCGACGCAGCGGGCGACCTCGATCGGCTCGCGCTGGAGGCGGATCTTGCCGTGGCTGAGGCGCGTCACGTCGAGCAGGTCCTCGATGAGGTGCGACATCTTTCTCACCTGCCGCTCGGCGAGCGCGACCGCCCGCTCCACCGCGTCCGGCTTGCCGGACCGCGCGAGCCGGAGCGCGCACAGGATGGCGGTGAGCGGATTGCGCAGCTCGTGGCCGAGGACCGCGATCGACTGGTCCCTCTGCCGGGCCTGCTCGGCCAGCTCGCCCTGCCGGCTCCGGAGGGCGTCCTCCGCGGCCTTGCGCGCCGCGAGCTCGCTCGTGGCGCCCGCCCGGTGCTGCAGCAAGGATACGGCGCGGGACCGCTCCTCGTCCGTCTCGAGGTGCAGGAACGACTCGGCGGGGGAGACCTGCGCGTGGGTGTGGCAGATGAGCTCCATGGCCGACGCGTCCATCGCGCCGTGCGCGCCGTGCGCGCCGTGCGTGTGGTATGCGCAGAGCAGCGACGCCGCGCGGCCGGAGAGGGCCTCGTTCCACAGGCGCTCCACCTGGACGGCGCTCTTCGCGTGGCCCTCGCGCCAGAGCATGTCGACCAGCTCTCCGTACGCGCACACCCTGCCTCCCGGCGCGCGGCGCCGGACCGCGCCGAGCGCGGCGTCGATGAACCGGCGGAAGAGGCGCTCGTTCAGCACCCCATCGACGAACACGCGGTCCCGCACCTGCTGCGCGTCGAGGACCCGGATCGGGAGATCGCGCCCGGCGTCGGTCGCGTCCGCCCGGAGGCAGGGCAACCGCCGCTGGAGCCCGGCCCACCGCTCCTCGGTCACGAGCAGGAGCACCCCGGCGTCTTGCTGGAGGCCCTCCTGGAGATAGGCGGTCACGACGCCTTCCAGGAAATCATCCGATTCGTAGAGCTGTACGTTGTGGCCGGGGGGAGCCTCTCCGCGAGGCGCTTGAGGGGGGATCTCAGCGGCCTGAGGCGTGGCAGACATGCGGCCGATCGTAGCCCCAGCGGCGGAGATGGGAAGTGACCTTTGCTCGACAGGGGTCGAATCGAGCCGTGTCGCGATCGAGCGGCGCCGGGCGTGCCGTCGAGCGAATCTGAAGAACAACGACTCTCGCCTCCTGCGGGCGCCGCGCCGGCGCGGTCGTCGAGCTCCCCCCCTCGCTCCGCGCGGCGAAGGTCTCTTCTCTTTCTCGCGTCTCCCACGCTTCCTCAGGCCGCGTCCCTCCCTTCGAGGAGGCTCCCGGGCGCCGCGGCGAGGCGCATCCGCAGGCCGGGGTCGGGCGTGGTGAACGCCCGCGTGTTCGCGACGACCGGGTGCGACGGCGGCTCGAACGTGTACCGACCGGCCAGCGTCGCGAGGGTGAGCATCGCCGCGGCCATGGCGTAGTGGTTGCCGATGCACTTGTGCCGGCCGGCGCCGAACGGCAGGTACACGTGGGCGGGCCGGGCGACGCCTTCCGCGAAGTGCTCGGGGTAGAAGCCGTCCGGCCGCGACCAGTGCGCGGGGTGGCGGTGCAGCGTGTACGGGCTGATCGCGACGATCGCGCCGCGCGGGACGGCCACGCCGGCCACCTCGTCCGCGCGCGCGGCCACGCGGCTGATGACCCATACCGGCGGATAGAGGCGCATCGACTCGAGGACGACCATCCGGGTATAACGGAGATTGCGCGCGTCTTCAGGCGTGGGGAGCCGCGGCCCGACCTGCCCGGTCACCTCGGCGTGGAGCCGCCGCGCGACGTCGGGGTGCGTCGCGAGCAGGTACCATGTCCACGTGAGCGCGAGCGCCGTGGTCTTGTAGCCGCCCACGAGGAGCGTGGCGATCTCGTCCTCGAGCTGCCGCTCTCCCATGGCGCCAGTCCAGAGCTCGTCCGCGAGCAGGCGCGTGAGCAGCACGTCGGGCGCGCGCGCCGCTCCCAGGCTCGCCCGCCGTCGCGCGATGAGGCGCGCCACCACGGCGCGCATCCGCGAGGCCGCCCTGGCGAAGCGCCGGTTGCCGGGCGTGGGGACCCAGGCCGGGACCAGGAGCGGCGCGCCCATCGTGTCGAGCAGCCGCGCTTCCATCTCCTCGTCGAGCGCGCCGAGCTCGTGGACGTCGTCGCGCAGATCGGCGCCGATCAGCGCCTCGGCGAGGAGATCGAGCGCGAGGCGCCGCATCTCGCCCTCGACGTCCAGCACCGCGCCGACCTGGGTCGACCACCGGGCCCCGACCTCGGCCGCGGCGCGCGTGATGCCGCCCGCCATGCCGTCGATCCTCCTCGGCTGAAACGACGGCTGCAGCAGCCGGCGCTGCTGGAGGTGGCCATCGCCCTCGGCCGTGAACAGCCCTCGCCCGAGCAGGCGGCGCATCACCTCGAAGAAGCGCAGCCCGTCCTTCGTGTAGCCCCCCCGGTCGACGGCGCTCGTGAGGATGCGCCACGCCTCGTCGACGTCGTTGACGAGGACGTTGGGGCCGAAGAGATCGAACGGCGCGACCCGGCGGTACCCGGACTCGTCGTCCCTGGTCAGCCGCATGTAGAACGCGAGCGGGTTCGCCTTGAACGCGTCCGCGTTCCGCAGGCTCGCGCGGAAGCCCCGGGGGACCGGGGGCGCGCCGGGCGCGGCGCCCTGAAGCATCGCCGCGCCGCTCATGACGACAGCCTGCCCGGCCTCGCGCGCAGCGCGGCGAAGAACGCCGGGATCGGCCGCTGCGGCTGGCCCGGCCGCATCGCCGCCGGGTGCAGCTCCGCGCGCCCGGCCTCGACGCGCTCCCATGCCGGCTCGGGGAAGTGGCGCGCGACCTCCTTCGCGCCGAAGCGCGCCGGCGCCGGGAGCCCCGCCTCGAGGCAGCGCAGGATCGGCTCCGGGAAGTCGCTGCCCCGGGCCCCGAGGAAATCGAGGTACGAGAGCGCGCTGCCCGGATAGTCGGTCTCGACGAGGAGCACGGTGCCGTGCTGACCGACGAGCGCGCGGCAGCTCTCGACGAGGCGGCCGCGGTGCGCCGCGTCGAGGGTGTGGAAGAGCCCGCGGACGAACACGTTGGCCGTGCCCACCTCGGCGCGCAGGCGCTCTCCGGCGCCCGGCTCGGTCATGTCCAGCGTCCGGAACGCGACGCGCGGCGGGCTCGAGGTCGCCCCGTCGCTGCCCCTCGCCGCGCCGGCGGGGTCCGTGGCGCCCGCCCCCTCGGCGAGGGTCTCCCGCTCGGCGTGGGTCACGGCCTGCGCCGAGATGTCGACGCCGATCGCGGCGGCGAACCAGGGCGAGAGCGCGCGCGTGTAACGCCCGTTGCCGCAGCCGACGTCGACCACGGGGCGGGTGGTATCCATGGTGCGGCAGGCCAGGTCGATCGCCCAGCCGAGCTCCTCGGGGGCGCCGCCGTCCCAGAGCACCTCGCCGCCGGGGCCGGTGCGCCGGATGTCCCGCCAGTAGCGGTCCCAGGCGGCGCGCCGGTCCCGGGGCGCTCGGAGCGCGCTGCGGAGGAGGGTGGGAACGAGCAGGGCTCTGCGCAGAAACATGGCGTGTGTCCTCCGGGGATACGTCCTTGTGAGGGCATCCCCATCGAATCGAGCAAAGCGACGGGCGTTGATGGCTCGGTCGATCGGCGTCGCCGGCCCTCGCCGCCCCGCGCGATCAGGCGGTCGACGCCGCTTTGCTCTCCGAGAGCTCGAGCGAGAGCGAGAACTGGACCTCGAGGCAATCGAAGACGGTGTTGATCATGCCCACCGCGACCTCCCGGCCGTTCTCGCCGAGCGCCTCGGCCTTGAAGGCGACGGCGTCGGCCTCGTCGTCCGGCTCGAGCGCGGGGTGCGACAGCGCGTGGCGGTCAGCGAGGTAGTCGAGCCGCAGCGGCCGCTCTGCCTCGACCCGTCGCGCGAGCGCGCGGGTGTTCTCGAAGAACGCCTCGCCGCTCGCCTCCAGCGCCTCCATGAGCCAGAACCGCAGCACCGGCTCGGGGTAGGCGAACGCGAGCTTGACGAAGGAAGACATGTTCCGCCGCTGCGCCTCCGAGTGTTTGCTCGCGCAGTAGAACTCGAGCGTGTCGCTCGCGCTCCAGCCGAGGCGTCGATCCATGTCGAGCTCGATCCAGTCGCGCAGGTAGAGCTCGTGGTGCGATTGCAGGTCCAGGGCCCAGCGGTTGATCGCCCGCTCGAGCCGGTCTGCCGGCCGCCGGTAGGCGAGGGCGTGCACGTTGAGGTCCCGGTATCCCATGCAGTCCGGCGTCCAGAACAGCGCGATGCGCCGGAGCTTCTCCTCGGGATCCTGCCCGTCCCGCGCCCGCATCCAGGCGAACAGCGGGTGCTCGGCCGAGGCCCGCTTCCGCTGCTCGAGGACCTGCTGCACCGGCGCCTGCTCCGGCGCGACGCGCTCGCTCCGCCGGCGGCCCGCGGTCCCCGCGCTCGGCCCGGGGTCCGGTCGCGGGGCGCGCGGCGGGGCGGCCGGGCTCCGGAGCGTCGACGGCGGCTCGTCGTCGCGGGCGACGCGCTCCGCGTAGCGGAGGAGCCGGTCGCTCTCGACGAGGATCATGTCGAAGAGCCGGCGCACCAGCGCAGAGGCTCGCGCCCGCCGGCCTTCGTCGAGCTCCGCCTGCTCGAAGAGCTGGTTCTCGAAGAGCAGGTGGCCGAGCTCCCGCCTCAGGTGGTACGGCCCGAAGTAGCGGTATTCCACGCCGGATCGCTGCGTGAGCGCGTCGGCGGCGCCGGACGAGGCCGTGAAGAAGACGTGCCCCCAGGCCTCGATCGACTGCATCACGGCGAAGCGGACCAGCGGATCCTCGTTCAGGGTGCACATCTGCATGATCTCCATGCCGTACTCCCGGAAGACGTCGGTCTCGGCGCCCGCGTAGTACCACCCGATCATGTCGCTCGCGCTCCAGCCGAGGCGCCGATCGAGCCCGAGCTTCCGCCAGTCCTCGAGGAAGAGCCTGGAGTGGGTCTCGTCCTCGCGCGTGTGCCGGTTGATGGCGCGCTCGAGGGCGCCCGCGGGGGCGGGATACCTCATGAACCATCGGTTCATGTCGCTGAACGCCATGATGAAATTCGCGAGGAGGGGCGCGAAATCGAACCGGGTCTCGAGGGGCGTCGGGCCGTTCGCCATCCACCGGTAGAACGGGTGGGCGGCGATCTCTCGCTTCTTCTGTTCGATGAGCTCGATGACGTGCTTCATGTGCCTTGCTCCGCGGCTGGCCGCCGCTCCGTGGCCCGCCCTCGTCAGTCGAACAGCACCCGCAGCGTCCGGAGCTCCCGGCCGAGCGGGCGGAACACCATCCAGTCCGGGGCGGCGTCCCGGGGCCGGAGGCGAGGGAACCGGCCGAGCAGGGTGCGGAAGAAGACCTGCGCCTCGAGGCGCGCCAGCGCCTGCCCCATGCAGGAGTACGGGCCGATGGTGAAGCCGACCTGCCGGCTCGCCTCCTCGCGTGTGATGTCGAGCCGGTCGGGGTCGGGGAACGCCGACGGATCGCGGTTCGCCGCGCAGAGCGCGAGCACGATCGTCTCCCCGGCGCGGATCTGCTGGCCGCGGATCGCGAGGTCGACGGTCGCCATCCGGCGCACCGAGGCGACCGCGCCGTGATACCGCATCATCTCGTCGAAGGCGTTCGGGAGCAGCGCGGGATCGGCCGTCAGCCTGGCGCGCGCGTCGGGGTGGTCGAACAGGATCTGGAGCCCATTGCAGAGCTGGTTCGCGGTCGTGTGGTATCCGACGACGAGGAACATGATGCATTGCGCGACGATGTGGTCGTCGCTGAAATGGACGCCGTCGGGGTCCGCCTCCATGAAGGCGCCGAGCAGGTCGGCGCCGCGCTCGCGCCGCCGTCGCTCGACGATGGGCCGGAGGAAGTCGGACAGCTCGATCATCCCGCGCTGGCAGAGGAAGAGCTGGTCGCGATCGCCCATCTCGAGCAGCTGGGAGATGTAGTTCGAGCAGCGCAGGTAAAGGTCGACCTCCTCCTCCGGGACCCCGGTCACCCCGGCCACGACCGTCATGGCGAGCGGGTGGGCGATGTCGTTGACCACATCCATCTCCCCCCGCCGCGTCGCCGCCGCGAGTAGGCGTCCCAGGATCTCCTGGATGCGAGGGCGCTGGGCCTCGACGTGGTGAGGCGTGAAGTGGCGCTTGAGGAGCTTGAGGAAGAGCGCGTGCCGCTCCGGATTGCCGCGGTCGCCCCAGGCGAGGAAGGTGCGCCGGAGGGCCCCCAGCGCGAGCTGGTCCGACGCGGGCAGCGCCTCCATGCGCTTGACCTCCTCCACGACGGAGAGCCGGGGATCGCGGAGCGCCGCGCAGACGTCCTGGTAGCTGGTGAGGACCCACGAGTCGAGGTGCGGGCTGAAGTAGACGGGGGCTTCCGCGCGCATCCGGTGGAGGAGCGGGTGCGGATCGAGGAAGAGAGAGGGGGCCCGGAGATCGAAGGCGTGGTTGTTTTGCGAGGGGGCGGTCGAAGCCATGGATGGAATCGCCCTTTCGCGCGGGAGAGCGCAGTGGAGGGATCGACCGGTTCCGCGCGCGGCAGCGCCGTGCTCCTCCGGAGCGTGGCCAGCGCTGGCGCGAGGACCGTTCGTGTCTCCGAAAAGCAACGGTCGGGCCGCGCCGCTGCGGACGGCCCCGCACGGGAGAAAGCTGCCTGTCGTTCGCTCGTTCGCCCCCGAGCTCTCCCCGGAGTACCGGGGAAAGTGGGCCCGGGCGACGGCTCGCCGCGGGGTGGCACGCTGGCACCCTGGCACCTGGCACGTGCCACGGATGCCGAGCAGGCATCACCCCTGGCGGCGCTGCGCCCCTCGCAGAGCTCACAAATTCATTGGCATGCTCCGCACCGGGTGCTACCGTTCCTCTCGACGCGTAGCCCGCGTCGACTATGCGCATCTGATCCTGAAGCCAACCGCTCTGCCACGCAGCCGTCAGGGCTGAACGTCGAGCGCCCAAGGTGGGCGCGACGCCCCTGAGTGTTCGCGCGTGAGCAGCCACGACGGCGCCCGCGGACCCCCGCGTGAGCTTGTGTCGTGGGCTCCCGAGGCCGGAGCGGGGCTCAACAGCGAACGATCCGAGGCCCTGGAGGTCGTTGACCTGCTGGTTGCCGCCTCTCGCTCGCTCGCCGCTCGCGCGAAGCACCGGGCCGGAAGGTTCGTGGCGCGACGGGTCCGACTCGCCTTCTCCTGGCTGCGAAGTGCTGGTGCGCTTCGTCAGCGGGCGTGTGGCGAGGCGGACCGTCGGCTCACGAACCTGGCGTGAAGGTGCTTTGAGCACGCGCCGGCGGAGCGCGGTGAAGGAGGGTGGCATCCGGGGACAGCGTTCCTTGCGGCACCGGTCTGCCTTCGGTCCGACGTCTTGTGATGAATGGAGGGTGTATGAGAGCCGGCTCTTCGATCGTGTCGTTCAACCTCGTTGGTCTTTCTGCTGCGATGGGAGGTCTCATGGATGCTTCTTCTCGACGACACGCACATCTTCCGGTTTGCCCGCTCGAGCTCGGCGCGGCCCGGTCGCCTCTGCGCCGGCCGCCGCCGCGGGGGCCGGCCCCTGCACAGAAGCCCGCGCGCCGGGATCCGTACCCGCCGCGCCGGCCTCCCAGCATGGACCGCTCCCGGCCGACGCCGATGATCCCGCAGCGCCGCCGCATGGGCAGCGCCGCGTCGGCCTGATCCCGGCCCCCGCGCGCGGGGGCACCTGCTGTCGGGTCCCCGCGCGCGTCCCTGCGCGTTTCCCCGCATACGTCCCGGCGCGTCCCGCGCGTGTTCCCCCTGCGCGCGCCTGCACGCCATCGTGGTGAGGCGGCGGAGGATGCGGTAAGGACGTCGCGACCCCGCGTCGCCGCGCAGACCCGCGGCCGCCCGGACCGTCGAGCCATGATCCACGCCGAACCGTTCGAAGCCCGCCTGGTCGCCGCGCGGCCGCTCAGCCCTTTCGTGCGCGAGCTCTCGTTCGAGCGCACCGACGCGAGGGCATTCCACTTCCAGCCCGGCCAGTGGGTCAATCTGGTGCTGCCGCTCCCGTCGGGCGAGGTGAAGCGCGCCTACTCGATCGCGTCCGCGCCCGACGGCTCGCCGCGCTTCGACCTGGCGGTCACGCGCGTCGAGGGCGGCGCCGGCTCGGAGCTCCTGCACCAGCTCGCGCCGGGCGCGACCCTCCGCGCCATCGGCCCGCACGGCCTCTTCACCCGCGACCCAGGCGATCCGGCCCCGTCGCTGTTCGTGGCCACCGGCACCGGGGTCACGCCGCTCCGGAGCATGCTGCACGCGTCGCTGCGCGCGGGCGCGGCCCCCCACCTGTGGATCCTGTTCGGCGCCCGCTTCGAGGAGGACATCATCTATCGCGAGGAGCTCGAGGCGCTCGCGCGCAGCTCGGACCGGATCCGCTACGAGATCACGCTCTCGCGCGGCGCCCCCGCGTGGCCCGGCCGCCGCGGGTACGTGCAGGCCCACGTCCCCGCGCTCTACCGGGAGCTCGCCGCGGCGAGCGGCGATCCGGCCCCGCACGTCTTCATCTGCGGTCTCGATCGCATGGTGTCGTCCGTTCGCGAGCTCGCCCGCAACGAGCTCGGCGTTCCCCGCAAGCACGTCCACGTCGAGCGTTACGACTGAGCTCCCCCTGCTCGAGAGTCCGCCTCGGCCCGCGACCTCCCGGCCCTCACCGCGGTCGCGGCACACCGCGGTCGCCGAGCGTCCGTTCACGCCGTCCAGTCCTTCTGCATACCTTCTGGCCAGACGGATGAGCCCGCGAAGGGGATCTCCTTCCGGCATTTCATTGCAAGAGGGGCAGGAGAATCCTGAGCGAAATGCTCGGCAGGTCCGCGGTTTTTATCAATGCGGTTTCTGCTTGATGAATCGTACCGGGATCCTACATTACACGCACCCTGGACAAGCTCGGCGCGCAGGCGCTGGGTGAAGCCTGGGCGGCCACGCGGCGGGTGCATGCGAGGGCTCCAGCGCCTTCTGTGTCCGCAGGGAGGTGATGATGACTCGGAAGAAGATCCTCGCTGGCCGGCGGCTTCTCCCCCCGCGGACGCGTGAGGTGGACTGCGCCCGTCCGGGCGGCGGCGCGGGCCTCGTCGTGGAAACGATCGTCCCGCTCGAATCGTTCGAGAGGTTGTCCGCCGCCGTGGGGAGGCGCCCGAGCATGCTGGGAGTCTCCTGACGATGCTCAAGCATTCCCCATCGCCGCGGCGTGCCGCCGTCGGCCAGCGGCTCAGCGTGATCCCGAGCGGCCCGCAGTCGCATTACCTCACGGCGGGCAACGTCTTCGCCGCGAGCGAGCCGACGACCATCACCACCATCGTCGGCTCGAGCGTCGCCATCTGCCTCTGGGAGCCGACGCTCCGTGTGGGTGGCATCAGCCACTACCTGCTCCCCCGCTGTCCCGATCCGGAGCTCGCCTCCGGACGTTTCGGTGACTCCGCCTTTCCGCTGCTCCTGGAGCGGCTCGTCGCGCTCGGCGTCACGACCCGCTCGCTCCAGGCCCGCATCGTCGGCGGCGCGTGCATGATCTCCGCCTTCCGCGAGCGGGCGTCGCCGCTCGGGCAGCAGAACGTGGACGTCGGGATGGCGCTGCTGCGCACCGCCGGGATCCGCATCCTCCAGGAGGACACGGGCGGCGGCCAGGGCCGGAAGCTCGTCTTCCGGACCGACGACGGGAGCGCCACCGTCCAGCCTCTGTGACCGTCACGAGCGCCGCAGCGACCCTGCGCGCCGCGTCTTGAGCGGCGTCCGGGGGACGACGTAGGATGCCGCCCCCGCGCGTTTCCTGCGGGGTCCGCTCGGCAGGTGACCACGTGACGACCAAGAAAACGCTCCGCACCATCGATCCCGCGACGCTCCCGAAGCATTTCGACGCGCCCGCTGCCGAGCAGCGCCTGGCCGACGTATGGGAGGCGGACGGGACGTACCGCTACGACCCGGCGCGCCCCCGCGAGCAGACCTTCGTGGTCGACACGCCGCCGCCGACCGCCTCGGGCTCGCTGCACATCGGGCATGTCTTCAGCTACACGCACACGGACATCGTCGTCCGGCAGCGCCGGATGAGCGGGCTCAACGTCTTTTACCCGATGGGCTGGGACGACAACGGCCTGCCCACGGAGCGGCGCGTGCAGAACTATTTCCACGTCCGCACCGACGTCCGCACGCCGTACGAGCGCGGCCTCACGCTCCCTCCGGCGGCGCCGGAGGTGATCAAGAAGGAGCCGCCGCGCGTCGTGTCGCGGCCGAACTTCATCGAGCTCTGCCACAAGGTCACGCGCGAGGACGAGCAGGTGTTCAAGGCGCTCTTCCGCCGGGTGGGCCTCTCGGTGGACTGGCAGCACGAGTATGCGACCATCGATGACCACTGCCGCCGGACGGCGCAGCTCTCGTTCCTGGATCTGCACGAGAAGGGCCACCTCTACTCGGTCTTCGCGCCGACGATGTGGGACGTGGATTTCCAGACCGCGGTCGCCCAGGCGGAGGTCGAGGACCGCCCGCAGGCCGGCGCGTTCCACGACATCGCGTTCGTGGTGGAGGGGACGGGCGAGGCGCTCGTCATCGCCACGACGCGCCCGGAGCTGCTCGCCGCGTGTGTCGGCGTGACGGCGCACCCCGAGGACCCGCGGTACCAGCACCTCTTCGGCAAGGTCGCGCTGACGCCCGTCTTCCGCGCGCCGGTGCCCATCTTCCCGAGCGCGCTCGTCGATCGCGAGAAGGGCACGGGCATCCTGATGGTCTGCACGTTCGGCGACGCGACGGACGTGATCTGGTGGCGGGAGCGGGGGCTGCCGCTCCGGCAGATGCTCGGCAAGAACGGCCGTGTCGTCCCGGTGACGTTCGGGGAGGGCGAGTGGGAGAGCCGCGATCCGGCCGCGGCGAACGCGGCTTATGCGCCGCTCGTGGGCAAGACGGCCAAGCAGGCGCGCGCGGCGATGGTCGAGCTGCTCCGCCGCGACGACGCGGCGGCGGCGGGCGCGGGCCCGGCGCTGCGCGGCGAGCCGAGGCCGATCGAGCGCGCGGTGAAGTTCTTCGAGAAGGGCGACCAGCCGCTGGAGTTCATCCCCACGCGGCAGTGGTTCGTCCGGCTCGCCGACAAGAAGGCCGAGCTCCTGGAGTACGGCGAGCGGATCACGTGGCACCCCGATTTCATGCGCCACCGGTACCGCAGCTGGACCGAGGGGCTGCAGGGCGACTGGTGCATCAGCCGCCAGCGCTATTTCGGCGTGCAGTTCCCGGTCTGGTACCCGCTCGACGCGGACGGCAACCCCGATCACGCCCGGCCGCTGCTCGCGACGCCGGCGATGCTCCCGGTCGATCCGACGGTCGACGTGCCGCCCGGGTACGAGGCGTCGCAGCGGGACCGGCCGGGCGGCTTCACGGCGGAGTCGGACGTCTTCGACACGTGGTTCACGAGCTCGCTCACGCCCCAGATCAGCTCGCACTGGAGGCGCGATCCGGAGCGCCACGCGCGGCTGTTCCCGGCCGATCTGCGGCCGCAGGCGCACGACATCATCAGGACGTGGGCGTTCTACACGATCGCGAAGGCGATGCTGCACGAGGCGTCGGTCCCGTGGCGTCAGATCGCGATCTCGGGGTGGATCCTGGATCCGGATCGCAAGAAGATGTCGAAGAGCAAGGGCAACGTGGTCACGCCCATGCACCTGCTCGACACGTACTCGTCCGATGCGGTCCGTTACTGGTCGGCGAGCGCGCGGCTCGGCACGGACACGGCCTTCGACGAGAAGGTGCTGAAGATCGGGAAGCGCCTCGTCACGAAGATCTGGAATGCGGGCAAGTACGTGCTGAGCCAGTCGGCGGAGGTGCACTCGATCTCGGAGGAGCTCGACCGGGCGTTCGTGCACAAGCTGTCGGCCGTGGTGGCCGAGGCGACGCGCGCGTTCGAGGAGCAGGAGTTCGCGGCGGCGCTGGAGCGCACCGAGGATTTCTTCTGGCGCTGGTTCACCGACGCCTACCTGGAGCTCGTGAAGGCGCGGGCGCGGGGCGAGGGCGGCGCGGGCGAGGCGGCGCGCGGCTCGGCGGTGGCGGCGCTGCGGCTCGGGCTGAACGTGCTGCTCCGGCTCTTCGCGCCGATGCTGCCGTACATCACCGAGGAGGTCTGGCGCTGGGTGTACGCGGAGGAGACGGGTCACCCGTCGATCCACCGGGCGCCGTGGCCGGGGGCGTCCGATTTCGCGGAGGTGGCGGCGCCGTCGGATCCCGGGCTGCTGGACGTCGCGGCGGCGGCGATGTCGGCGGTCAACAAGCGGAAGGGAGAGAAGGGCGCGAGCGTGGGGCGCGTCGTGTCGGATCTGGCGCTGGGGGCGAACGCGATGACGCTGGGGCGGCTGAAGCCGGCGCTCGGGGACGTGCTGGCGGCGGTGCGGGCGGGGGAGCACGAGCTCGTGGAGCGGGCGGAGCTCGGGAACGCGGAGTTCGAGGTGGTGCGGTGCGAGGTGGAGCCGGCGGGAGGGGGCGGCGGGGCGGGGGAGGTGGCGGCGACGGAGTAGGGGAGGGAAGAGGGGCTGGCTGGGCTGATCGGCCCGAGGGGAGGGAGCTCGTCGCGCGGGGTGGGGGCCCCGCCGAACTCGTCTGAACATGGCCCCTCCGGCGAGCCGGAGGAGCCATGTTCAGACTCAGACATCGGCCCATCCCCCACCCCGCGCGACGAGCTCCCTCCCCTCGGGCCTACCGTCGTGCTGCAGGAGGAAGGGGGCTCCTCTTCGGGCTGGGATCTTGAGGATGGCCACAATCAGGCGCGGATCACGGCGATCTCACGGCCGGCGGGGGTCGACGCTTGTTCGCGGCGCGTGCGCTCTGCGATGGGGGGCTGGCCAGAGCGCTGATCGAAGAGGATGAGCCAGCCGCGATCGAGGGGGAGGCCGGCGAGGTACTCGTCGAGCTGGGCGAGCCCCTCGGCCAGGGGGTCCGGGCGGCCGTCGCGCCAGACCTTGAGCTCGATGGCGAGCGTCTCGCCGGCATAACGGACGCAGAGGTCCATCCTGCCCCGGCCGATGGCGTACTCGCGGTCGACGGAGCCGCCGCCGTTCACGACGCGGTGAAGGAAGGCCATGACCACGAGGTGAGGCGCGATCTCGTGGTAGGGGGGGCGCCGAGGAGGAGCTCGCCGTGCTGGCGCCAGAAGGAGACGAAGGCATCGAGCAGGCGATCCGCGTCGAGGCGGCCGTCGTCGGTGAGCCACGTGGCCTTGATCTGGGGGAGGGAAGCGCGGACCGGAAACGCGAGCTCACGAACGATGATCTCACGGTAGATGGGATTGGCCACGTCGAGGCCACCCTCCGCGGTCATACGCACGAGGCCGAGGTCAACGGTAAAGCGGAGGTCGTCCGCAGGGATGCTGGGCAGCCCGGTGCCGGCGAGCATGGGCTCGATCACAGCCCGGATGCGCGGCTCACGCAGGCGGTCGACCAGGCTGTCGAGGTGCGTGTCCTGCCGCTCGATGAGGATCTCCTTGGCGCGCTCGACGTCCGCGGCCGTGATGGGCAGTGCCCGGTCCGTGACGATGACCTCGACGAGCTGGCGGGCGAGCGCATTGACGAGCCACGGCTGGCCCTGCGTGAGCTCGAAGGCGCGGTTCACGGCGTCCGGCTGGAAGATCTGACCCGTGTCCGCGGTGTGCTGGGCGTAGAGCGCGGCGACCTCGTCGCGCGTGAAGTTGCGCAGCGTGAGCGACTCGACCTTGATGTTGAACGGGCTGGAAGTCCCGAGCCGATCGCTGCCGCCCGACGCGACCTTGTAGTCTCGAACATCCCGCAGACCGATGAGAGCCAGCGCGTGCGGGAAGCCATGCGGGCGGCTCGCGTACCCGCTGCGGATCTGCCGCAGGGCGGAGACCAGCGTCATGTCGCGCAGGGCGTCGATCTCGTCGACGAAGAGGACGAGCGGACGCGGCGCGGCCTGGGACCAGGCGCCGAGAGCAGCCGCGATGCGCTGTCCGGCGGGCGCGTCCGGGAACGGCGGGGGTTGCAGCTCGGCGGGGAGCTGCCAGGCCGCGAAGCGGCGCCACTCCGCGAGCAAGGCGAGCTCCGCCGCGCCGGGGTCGTCCGGGAACGGGGCGCCGACCTCCGCGGACACGAGGACCGCCACGTGGCGCCCTTCCCGCGTGAGCGCCTGGGCAAGCGTGAGCAGCGAGGTTGTCTTGCCGATCTGCCGCGGGGCATGCAGGACGAAATATGCCTTGCGATCGATGAGATCGCGCACCGAAGGAAGGCGCTCTTCCGGGGGAAGCATGTAGTGGTCGGCCGGATTGCACGGGCCTGCGGTGTTGAACCAGCGAGACATCGCGGCGAGTGTAGGTAGCCGCGCGGCTGGCCGCCAGCCGTGATCCCGGTTGCGTCGGTTCGCCGGCCGCGGATCTCGCTATGATACTTCGCGATGGTTAGCAGGCGATTCCATGACAGCTTGGGCGCGCACCATAACGTCCCAGCTGGCGTGGCCCGGCGGGAGACATGCCGGGCGGTGTTCCCAGCGCAAGCTCCTCGCCCCCCGCCTCGGTGGATGGCCAGCGCCTACCCGCCCCCGCCGCGCAGAGCCCCCCGCCGGCACGTCCCGCTTGGAACCCCGCCCCGCCGTTACTTGCCGGCGAGCTTCGTGAGGTCCAGCATTTCGTCCACGTCCGGCAGGACGACCAGGTCGCACCGCCGGTTCTTCTGCATCCCCTGCGGCGTGGTGTTCTGGGCGATCGGATCCGTGTCCGCGAACCCCGCCGCGCTCCAGTGCCTCGTCGGCAGCTGCCCCTCCTTCCCGATCAGGAAGAGCAGCACCGCCCGGGCGCGCATCAGCGACAGCCCCCAGTTGTCGTGGAACGGCCCGTTCTTGTACGGCTGGCTGTCGGTGTGCCCCGCGACCTGGTAGTCGCGGTTGGCCAGCGACTTGTCGCCGCGGATGACGTCCGCGATCTTCTTCAGGATCTCCTGGCCGTCCTTGCGCAGGGTGTCCTTGCCCGAGTCGAACAGCACGTCTCCGGGCAGCGAGATGACCATCCGGTTCCTGCGGACCTGGACCTCCAGGCCGAGCTTGACCAGCTCCTCGAGCTTCTTCCGGAGCAGGTCGAACCGCGCCTGGATCGCCTCGAGCTGCTTTGCGCGGGCCTTGTACTCCGCCAGCGCCTTCTCGCGGTCCTCGAGCGTCGAGCTCATCTTCGAGATGTCGGCGCCCTGGTCCGCGAGCTGCTTCTCGAGCTCCTCGACGCGCTGCTTCGCCGCGGCGAGTTCCTTCTCGAGATCGGCTTCCCTCTTCTGGCTCCGGTTCTGGAGGTCGTTGTACTTGGCGAGCTGCGCCTTCCACTCCTGCTCGGAGTGGCCGCAGCCCGCCGCCAGCAGCGACGAGAGGCCGAGGGTCAGTGCAATGAGTGTCCGTTTCATGAGCGCTTTCTCCATGGCTCCGAGGCGGAGCGGGATGTGCGGGCGGCAGCCTCGCTCAGCTCGGGCGAGAGATCCAGAGGGGAGGACGGCGAGCGCCGGCCGTCCCCTGCGGCCGCGGACCGCAGGGACGGGCGGATCAGGGCTTCGTCGGCTGTGAAGGCGCGGCCGGCGCAGGTGTGGCCGGCGCAGGCGTGGGAGCGGCCGGCGCAGCTGCGGCCGGCGCAGGTGCGCCCGAGGTGGGCGCGGCCGGCGCAGGCGCGGCCGGCGCCGGATCGTCCGCCGCCTGCTGCGGCTTCTTCACCGAGTGCAGGATGACGAACTCGACCCGCCGGTTCTTCTGGCGCCCGTTCGCGCTCTTGTTGTCGTCGATCGGCCTGTCCGGGCCGTAGCCCTTGGCCACGAGCTGCTTCGGGTCGATGCCCTTCGTCGCGAGGTAGGCAACCACGGCCTCGGCGCGCTTCTGCGACAGCGCGCGGTTCATGTCCGCTGGCCCCGCGTTGTCGGTGTGTCCTGCCACCTCGACCTTGAAGATCTCCGGGTGGAGCTTCAGCGCGGAGACCACCGCGTCGAGCACCGCGAAGCTCTGCGCGCCCTGGATCTTGTCGCTGTTGATCGCGAACTCGATCCGCTGGAGGATCTTGATCTCCTCCTCGCCGACCTGCACCAGGCTCGCGCCGCGGTCCGGGCAGCCGTCCAGGTCCTCGACTCCGTTCAGGTTTTCCGGCTGCTTCGGGCACTTGTCCCGGTCGTCCGGGATCCCGTCCGCGTCCGTGTCGGGCAGCTCGTCGGCGCAGCCGTCCTCGTCCTTGAAGCCGTTCTTGACCTCGGGCTGGTCGATGCACTCGTCCTGCCCGTCGAGGATGCCGTCGGCGTCGTTGTCGGGATCCGGGCAGCCGTCCGTGTCCTGCCACCCGTCGGTGTCCTCGACCGCGTCGGCGCACTGGTCGACCCGATCCGGCACGCCGTCCTCGTCCTTGTCGGGGCAGCCGTAGTGCTCCGGCAGGCGCACGTTGCCCGCCTGATCCGCGCACTTGTCCTCGGCGTCAGGGATGCGGTCCCTGTCGCGGTCGGCCACCTCGTCGGGGCAGCCGTCCTTGTCGTCCAGCCCGTTGATGAGCTCCGCCTTGGCCGGGCAGCGATCGGTCTCGTCCGGGATGCCGTCGTTGTCCCCGTCGTCGTCCGGGCAGCCGTCCTCGTCGGCGAGCCCGTCCTTGTCCTCGGGCTGCACCGGGCACTGGTCGAGCGCGTTGCTCACGCCGTCGCCGTCCTCGTCTCCGGGCTCGTGCACGAAGAGGATCCCCGCGATGGCGCGGGCGGTCGGCACCCCGATCCCCTCGACGACGCCGGCGCCGCCGCCGACCGTGAACACGAGGCCGAGGTCGCGCGGCGCGATCTGGAGCGCCCCGTCGACCTCGAGCGAGTTCGTCCCGCCCTGCGCGCGGAACTGGGTCGCGCCGTACCCCTCGGCGAGCACGCGGAGCGCCGGCGTGATCTGGTAGCCGACGCCCCCGCCGTAGCGGAACTCGACCGGGCCGACCTCCGTCGTCGAGATCCGCGCCGTCTCGGGCAGCAGCTTGCCGCGCAGGTTGAGCGCGAACGACAGCGGCCCCGCGTTGCCGTCGACGATGAGGCGCAGCCCCGCGGTCACGGGCGACGAGCTGCCGAGGTAGCTCCCCTTGCTGGTCGCGTGCCCGAGCGGGAAGCTCACGTCGGCCGCGGCGCCGAGCACGAGCGGATCCCTGGGGCCGCCGAGGAACCGCACCTTGCCCTCGAGCGTCGGGTCGCCCACGCCGAACGCCTGGAGCCCCTCGGCGGCCGCGGCGCCGGTCGCGGCGTCGATGCCCTCGCCGCGCACGTACGCGACGGGGAAGCGCAGGCCGGCCTGGAGCCATGGCGCCGGCGAGATCGACGCGAGCATGCTCCAGGTCAACATGTCCGAGATGACCGGCACGTCCCGCTGGTTCTGCGCGTCGGGCGCGGCGCAGTCGGTCGCCGAGACGCAGCTCGTCACGACGAACGGCTCGCGGGCGTAGTCGAACACGAGGCCGGCCGTGATCCCGAAGCCCCCTTCCATCCTGGCGCCCTCGACGCTCAGGTAGTTCCTCGAGCCCGGCGCCGGCTCGAACCGCTGCGCCGAGAACTCCCCTTCGAGGGCCGCTTCCTGCGCGCGCGCCGCGCCCGGGACGAGCTCCACCCCGGCGCCCACGATCGAAAGCAGACACAGCGCTCGCAGCGTTCTCATCTATCCCCTTTCAGGCATTTTCCCGGTGAGCATTCTTGGCGTGCACAGCCACGGGGCGGACGTGCGCCGGGACAGAAGCGCTCCGCGCGGGCGGTGAGGCGAGAGTACGGCAGCCGAGCCACGCGGCGGCATCCACCGCGACGTGCTCCGAATCTTCCCGGATATCGTTCAGATTTCCAAGAGGGCTCGAAAAGTGGTCGCGCGCGGCCCTGCCGCAGCACGACGGCGCCGCCTGACCGGCGGCTGCCCGCCCGTGGACCGACCGGGGTTGGGGTCGGGCCGACCGGGGTTGGGGACGGGCCGACCGAGGTTGGGGACGGGCCGACCGAGGTTGGGGTCAGCCGCGTCCGCGGCGCGCGCTTTCAGGCGACGGCCTGGTGCGTTCCGGGTGACGCCCCGACTTGTTCCGCGGGGCGGGGCCGTGCGGTGCCTTGACCACACAAGCCGGGCGTGAGACATCGGCGCCCGGCCCCCGGGCCACCGGGCCTCGGACCTTCAACCTCATCCTGCGCGCGGGGCAGAAACGCGCGAACGAACCAAGCAGATGCCCATCTCGTTGCGGTCTCCGGGAACCTCGTGCAGCCCTGGCATCCCTCGCCGTCGCCTCCGGTCGGGGCTCGCGCTCGCGCTCGTGCTGGGCGCGTCCACCGCGTCGGCCCAGCCGGCCCGCCGCCCGGCCCAGCCGGCCGCGGCCCCAGCGCAGCCGCCGGCCGGGCAGGCGGGCGCCCCGCAGCCCGGAGCCGCACCTGCCGCCCCCGCGCAGCCGGGCGCCGCCCCCGCGCAGCCGCGCGGAGCGCAGCCCACCCCTCCTGCACCTGCGCAGCCGGGCGCCGCGTCTCCCACCCCCGCGCAGCCCGGCGCCGCCCCCGCGCAGCCCGGCGCCGCCCCCGCGCAGCCGGCCGCGCCCCCTGTGCCCGCCGGCGGCAACGACGTCGAGGCCATGGAGCCCCCCGCGGCCACGAGCGAGCCGCTCCTGCCGCAGCCCGGCCCCGCTGCGGCCGGCCCCACCGCCCCGCAGCCGGAGACGCCGGCGGCCTCCGCGGGGCCCGACGCCGCCGAGCAGCCGGAGCGCAAGGCGACCCAGGGCGAGATCGGCGCCCGGCCGAGCGAGGTGTACGCCGAGGACTGGTGGTCCCACGCCCGGCCCACGTTCGAGTTCCACGGCTACTACCGCCTCCGGTGGGAGCTCTTCAACAGCTTCGCCCTCGGCCGGGTGGACACGCGCGATCGGGCGCTCTGGCCGCACCCGACCGACAACTCCTACAGCAACGCCAGCGAGATCCTCCACTGCGATCCGGTGGAAGCAAGCAACGGCACGCGCACGTTCCGGCGGTGCGAGAGCGACACCCAGGCCGGCGCGAACATGCGGTTCCGGCTCAACCCCGAGCTGCACATCAGCGACAACCTGCGCATCCTCTCCCAGGTCGATCTGCTCGACAACGTGGTGCTCGGCTCGACGCCGGAGGGCTACGCCAACCGCCCGGGGGCGGGGGGCGGCTACGAGGTCGTCGGCCGCGGCGGCTACTCGCCGCTCGGCGCCTTCGCCGGCACCCAGTGGGCGCCGCGCGCCGGCGTGAACTCGACGACCGACTCGATCTCCGTCAAGCGGATCTGGGGCGAGTACATGACCCCGATCGGCCTCCTGCGCTTCGGCCGCATGCCGAACCACTGGGGCCTCGGCATGGTGGCGAACAGCGGCGACGGGTACGACTCGGACTATCAGTCGACCGTCGACCGGCTGATGCTCGTCACGGGCATCAAGAAATACGACCTCTACTTCGCCGGCGCGTGGGACTGGACCAACGAGGGCGCCACGAGCGCCTCGCTCCAGGAGCTCGAGGGCCAGCCCTACGACCTCGCCCAGGGCGATGACGTCGATCAGTACGTGTTCGTCGCCGTCCGGCGCAAGAACCCCGAGCTCCAGAAGCTGGAGCTCGCCCGCGGCAACACGGTCGTGAACGGCGGCGTCTACTTCGCCTACCGGAAGCAGACGCTCGCGAACGACAGCACCGATTCCGACGAGGCCGCCTCGCTCGGCCAGCCGGGCGACAACGTCGCGTCGGGGTACGTGCACCGGGGAGCGGAGATGATCATCCCCGACGTGTGGTTCCAGCTCCTCTACAAGAAGTTCCGCTTCGAGCTCGAGGCGGCGATGATCTACGGCGCTCTGGACACGCGCACGCAGGACGATGCCGACTACCAGAACCTCCTCTCGCCGAAGGACAGCGGCTGGGGCATCCGGCAGTTCGGGATCGCGACGCAGACCGAGCTGACCGCCATGGAGGACCGCCTCCGGGTGAACTTCGGCTTCGGCTACGCCACCGGCGACGACGACGTGCCCGGCCTCGAGCCCCAGGGCAGCACCGCCCTCGGCGCCGTCGATCCCCAGAACTCCGCCGATCGCACCTACTCGACCTTCCGTTTCCACCCCGACTACAGGGTCGACCAGATCCTGTTCAGGAACATCCTGTCTCGGGTGCAGGGCGCCTATTACTTCCGCCCTGGTGTGGAGTACGACTTCGCCCGCGACAAGAACGGTCAGCGGCTCGGAGGCGGCGCCGCGCTCATCTGGAGCCGCGCCTCGGAGTTCGTCCAGGCCCCGGGCAACGCCCGGGATCTCGGCGTCGAGCTGAACGCCCAGCTGTACTTCCAGTCGAAGGACGGCACCCTCAACGACAACCCGGACAAGATGGGCGGCTTCTACACGGCCCTGCAGTACGGCGTGCTCTTCCCGCTCGGTGGCCTCGGCCACCTCCCCGGTGAGACGGAAGACACGGTCGACCTCGACACCGCACAGACGCTGCGCTGGTATCTCGGAATCCTCTTCTGAAATGAATCAGGCTCAGCCGTCGCAGTGTGTCTGTAAATAAGCGCTGGGGGCGGCAAAATGGCGATGGCGGACCACCCATCGGCGGTCGTCATGAGTCCTGCATGAGTCATATCGCCAACAGAGATCTTGATCCCGCGGCCGTCCTGGCCAAGGATAAGGCCGTCTGGGCGCCAATGTGTCGCCTGGCTGGACTGGGTTTACCGTGGAAAGGGACGGATTCTCTCCGCCCTTTTCCGGAGGGACGTGATGGTTCGTCGTCTCCTCGTTGCGATGCTGCTGACGGCCACGACGGTGCTCGGATCGGCCTCCGTCTCGACGGCACAGGACAAAGACACTTCGTCGTTCCGCGATCTGGCGGTGGGCAAGGACTACCGGCTGCGGGTCGCGGCGGCGCTGGCGCTCGGCAAATCGAGGAGCCCCGGCGCGCGGCCCGCCCTCGAGCGAGCGCTCAAGGATCCGCACCCGGCGGTGCGCGCCGCGGCCGTGGCCGGGCTCGGCGTGCTCGGTAACAGCGCGGCGGTCCCGGCGCTCAAGGCGGCGCTGGGCTCGGAGTCCTCGGCCGGCGTGAAGCGCCAGATCGAGAGCGCCATCTCCCGGCTCTCGGCGCCGTCCCCGAAGGCGCGTTTCCTGGTGAGCCTGGGCAAGTTCGAGAACCGCTCCGCCGTGAAGGACGCGCGGCTCGGGTCGCTCCTCCGGAAGCACACGCGGGACCTCGTGACGCAGTTCGCCGACATCGAGATCGTGGCCGACGGCGCCGACGTGGCGGTCGAGGGCAAGAACCGCAAGCTGCCCGCGTTCAAGATCGACGGCTCGGTCACGCAGCTGAACAGGCGCCACGGGGCCGACGGGGTCGGCTTCTCGGCGAAGGTCGAGTACGTGATCCGCGAGATGCCCAGCCAGTCGCTGAAGGGCTCGATCAGCGGCTCGGCCCAGGCGGTCGCCGACGCGGCGCGGGCCCGCGGCGGGCGGGAGATCGCCCAGCTGCAGAGCGACGCCGTCGCGGGCGCGATCGAGAGCGCGCTCAAGGGGGCGCCCCTCGCCCTCGAGGCCGCCGCCGGCAACAGCGTCGTCCCCGCGGGCCGCTGATCCCGGCGGCGCGGAGGCCGCGGCGGCGGGGCCGCGGCGGCGAGGCCGCGCCCGCCGGCCGGCGCGGCCCCCGCACGCCGCCGCCGGCTGCGCCGGCGGCCTCGAGCCTGCGGAAGCCGCCCCCCGGCCGTGCTAGACCGCGCCTCCTCCTATGCCGATCGAAACGCCTGCCAGCTCCGACCTGCTCCGCCGCACATTCCTCGAGTTCTTCGCCCAGCGTGGGCACGAGATCGTCCCGAGCGCGCCGCTCGTGCCCCAGAACGATCCGACGCTGATGTTCGTGAACGCGGGCATGGTGCAGTTCAAGGACGTCTTCACGGGCAAGGACAGGCGCCCCTACCAGCGCGCGGCCTCGAGCCAGAAGTGCATCCGGATCAGCGGCAAGCACAACGACCTCGAGAACGTCGGCGTCACCGCGCGCCACCAGACGTTCTTCGAGATGCTCGGCAACTTCAGCTTTGGCGATTACTTCAAGGAAGACGCGATCGCGTTCGCCTGGGAGCTCCTGACGAAGGTCGTCGACATCTCCCCCTCGCGGCTCGTGGTCACCATCTACAACGGCGAGGGCGGCTTCCCGGCCGACGACGAGGCCGCGGCGATCTGGCGCAAGGTCACCGGCTTCGGCGACGACCGGATCCTCCGGCTCGGCCCGGCCGACAACTTCTGGTCGATGGGGGACGTCGGCCCCTGCGGCCCCTGCTCGGAGATCCACTTCTTCCACGGCAAGGAGCCGGACGTCTCGCGCTTCGGCGAGGAGCCGCGCATCGACGGCACCGGCTGGACGGAGATCTGGAACAACGTGTTCATGCAGTACGAGCGCGTCGAGAAGGACGGCCCGCTCGTCCCGCTGCCGGCGCCGAGCATCGACACCGGCATGGGCCTCGAGCGGCTCGCGAGCGTGCTCCAGGGCGTCACGTCGAACTACGACACCGACCTGCTCCGGGGCCTCGTCGAGAAGGCCGCGGAGCTCAGCGGCAAGGCGTACACGGGCGGGAGCGCCGACGACGACGTGTCGATGCGGGTCATCGCCGATCACGCGCGGACGACCGCGTTCCTGATGGCCGAGGGGATCATGCCCGAGCGGCAGCGGCGCGAGTACGTGCTCCGCCGGGTGATGCGCCGGGCGATCCGCCACGGCCACCGGCTCGGCATCGACCGGCCGTTCCTGCACGAGGTCGCGCTCGAGGTCGTCCGCAGGATGGGCGACACGTACCCGGAGCTGCGCGACAAGCGGGAGTTCATCGCCCGCGCCACCGAGGACGAGGAGGTCCGCTTCCGCTCGACGCTGAAGCGCGGCATGAAGATCCTGGACGAGCGCTTCGCCGAGATGCGCTCGTCGGGCGAGAGGACGCTGCCGGCCGGCGCCGCCGCGGATCTCTACACCACCTACGGATTCCCGCTGGATCTGACGCAGGTGATCTGCGCCGAGTCGAATTTCGACGTCGACGTCCCGGGCGCCGAGGCGATCATCCGCGGCGGCACCGAGGCCGACGGCCCGATCGACCCGACGGCCGCCGTGGACGCGGCGCACCGCGAGGCCCGGGCGAAGCTCGGGCAGCCGGTCGTCTTCACGGGCTACGAGCACGAGGAGGGCGAGAGCGAGGTCGTCGCCGTGATCCGGGTCGAGGTCGAGGGAGAGGGCGACCGGGCGCGCAAGGTGAGGACGCTGGTCGAGCGCGCGGAAGCGGGCGCCGCGGTCGAGCTCGTCGTGCGCCAGACGCCGTTCTACGCGGAGTCCGGCGGCCAGGTGGGCGACGCCGGCGAGGTGACGGCGGACGGGCTGCGCGTCGAGGTGAAGGACACGCAGAAGCCGCTCGCCGGGCTGGTCGTGCACGAGGGCGTGGTCCGCGAGGGGGCGATCGCGGTGGGGCAGCACGTGCGGCTCGAGGTGGACCACGCGGCGCGCTCGGCGACGCGCCGCAACCACTCGGCGACGCACGTCCTGCACTGGGCGCTGCGCAAGGTGCTCGGCGAGCACGCGCAGCAGAAGGGCTCGCGCGTCGGCCCGGACCTGCTCCGCTTCGACTTCACGCACAACAAACCGCTCACCCGCGAGGAGATCTCGCGGATCGAGGATCTCGTGAACGAGAAGCTGCTCTCGAACGCGAAGGTCACGACCGAGATCCTGCCGATGGACGAGGCGCGTCGCCGGGGCGCGATGGCGATCTTCGAGGAGAAGTACGGCGACACGGTCCGGATGTTGACGATGACGCCCGAGGTCGTGGAGCTCTGCGGCGGCACCCACGCGCGGTCGCTCGGGGACATCGGGCTGTTCAAGATCACGAGCGAGGGCGGCGTGGCCGCGGGCGTGCGCCGGCTCTTCGCGTCGACCGGGCTGAACGCGCTCGCGTACACCCGGGGCGTCGAGGCCGAGCTCGCGCGGGCGCGGCAGGCCGCGAAGGCCCAGGGCGGCGATCTCGCCGAGAAGATCGGGAAGATCGTCGCGCACGAGCGGGAGCTCGAGAAGAAGATCACGGAGCTCGAGCGACGGATCCTGGAGGGGGCGGGCCCCACGCAGGGCGGCGGCGGGGGCGGCATCGACGCGATGCTGGAGGGCGCCCGGGAGATCGGCGGGATCAAGGTGCTCGCGCGCCGGGTGCCGGACGGCACGAACCCGGGCGCGCTGCGCGATCTCGCGGAGAAGCTGCGCGACAAGCTCGGCGACCGCTCGGCGGTGCTGCTCGGCGCGGTCGTCGGCGACAAGGCGCAGCTCGCGGTGATGCTCTCCAAGGCGGCGACCGAGCGGCTCAAGGCCGGAGAGCTCATCAAGCCGATCGCCCGCATCGTCGGCGGCTCGGGCGGCGGCCGCCCCGACATGGCGCAGGCCGGCGGGACCGACGTCGCGCAGCTCGACGCGGCGATCGCGGCCGCCTACGTCGAGGTCGAGCGCGCGCTCGCCTCGTAACGCGCCGCGGGGCCGTCCCGGGAGAGCGGGACACCACGCCGAGGGGCGCGCCAGGAGCGCGCCTCTCCTCGGCGCCCTCCGCGCCCTCGCGGCTCAGGTGGCCTGTCGCGCTTCGACCCGGAGCGCCGTCGCCCGGAGCGCTGGCGGGCCTCCATCACCGGACATCACGCCACTTGGTGCGCGCGAGCGGGAGCAGCGTTTGCGCCTTCGCGCCCTTCGCGCGGCGCACCGGCAGCCGCACGGGCTCGCCCGGCGCGGCGGGGCGCGGCCGCGCCCCGCGGGCGTGGGCGCCGATCGTCGCGCGGACGATCGGCGGCAGGAACACGGACTCGAGATCCACGCGCGCGAGCGCGGCCGCGACCGTGGCGATGCGATCGGGCAGCGACGCGTTGGCGTCGACCAGGATGAGCCGCTTGCCGAGCACCGTGCAGAGCCCGCCGCGCGGATTGCGAGCGTCGGAGAGGTGCGGATCGAACGCCTCCATCCTGACGGCGATGCCGACCCTGTTGGCCGCCAGGGTGAGCTCATCCAGCAACCGCGAAAGCTCCACCATCCCAGCGTAACCCTCTTATCGAGGAGAGCGCAAAGCGCAAAAGCGATGTTGTCGGTTGTCGCTGCCCGCTGCGCCGCAATGAGCGCTCAAACTCATCTCCCGCCTTCGTGCCCGTCGCGTCCGTCGCGTCCGTCGCGTCCGTCGCGTCCGTCGCGTCCGTCGCGTCCGTCGCGTCGTTCACGTATTCCGCCGTCCTCTGCGTTCTTTGCGCAGGATTCCGCGCACCGCGCGCGCGGCCGCTCCTGTCCGCCGTCTCCGCCGTCTTGGTCGCGCCTGATTCCGCGCGCCCGGGCCGCTCCCGACAGCCGCTGATGCGCCGCACGGCGCCGCAGGTTCGGGTCCCTCCTTCGCTCGCGCGCCGCCCGCTCACCCCGCCGCGGCGTGCAGCCGCCGCGCGGCCGCCGCGTCCACAGAGCCGCAGCGCGCAGCCGGTCTGGGCTTCACGCCGCCCGCGGCATGGTTCGCCGCGGCTCGGATCGGCGCGCGGCCGATCTCACGGTGGATCGCGCTCACCGTTGACCGCAGCCGGTGAGCATGCTACGAGCAGGCCGTTCCGCGCGTCGCGGCCGAGTGGGAGCGAATGTGCGTTTCCCGGCTGCGGTGGGGTATCCCGCGCGCTTCGTCAGCCACTGTGGACGGGGCGGCCGCGATGGGGACGACGAGGGCGCCCGCCGGGCGGCGCGCCCGAAGGGCGAACAAAATGACGTTTACGGATGCAGCCGCCGAGGTGCTTCGCCTCGTCGGTAGACCGCTTCACTATAAAGAGATCACCGATATCGCGATCGAGAAGAACCTCCTTAGCCACGTTGGAAAGAGCCCAGAGGTCACGATGGGCGCCCGGCTGGCGGCGACGCTGAAGAAGGACACCGCCGACAACCCCCTCGTGCGGGTCAAGCCGGGCGTCTTCGCGCTCCGCGAGTGGGACGAGAAGACGATCAAGTCCGGGCTCGACGGCAAGAAGGGGAAGCGCGGCGGCAAGCCCGAGGCGGTCAAGGCGCGCAAGGACGAGGGAGAGCAGCTCGCGCTCGACGTGGTCGCGGACGACGAGCCGACGGAAGAGGGCGATACGGGCGCGGTGGCCGCGGAGGCCGACGTGGAGCCGGTCGAGGCCGACGCCGCGGACGACGACGACGCGCAGGCGGCGCCTCCCAGCGACGAGCTCGTGACCGGCGTGATCGGCTCGGCCGGGCTGAACGGCGTGGAGGCCCCGGAGGCGCACGAGGCGGTGCCCGCGCCGGCGCCCTCGTCGCCGCGTGCCGCGGCCGGCTACCTCGACGAGGACGAGGGCGAGCTCGAGGACGCCGAGCCGCCGGGCCCGGACGAGGCGATGCGGGCGGAGGCCGTCGCCGGGGCGGCGGAGCTCTTCGACGAAGAGGACGACGACGACCAGCCGATCCTCGGCGGCGACGACCGGGCGGCGCCCGGCGCGCTCGGGGAGCAGGGCGAGGGCCGTCGCCGCCGCCGCCGCCGCCGGCGCGGGCGCGGGACCACGGACGCGAGCCCGAGCCCCGGCGGGCTGCCGTCGTACGTCGCGACGCCGGTGTTCGAGGCGCGGCGCGAGAACGGCCGCGAGCCGCCGCGCTCCGACCGCGGCGATCGGTTCGAGCGCGTCGAGCGCGTGGACCGCGGCGCGGACCGCGGTGCGGACCGCGGTGTGGAGCGCGCGGACCGTACCGAGCGCGCCGACCGAGCCGAGGGCTTCGGCGCCGAGCCGGTCTACCGCGGCCCGCAGGTGATCGAGCTCACGGGCGGCGAGGGGCACGCGCTCGACGATCTGGCCGGCCGCGACCTCGCCGATGCCATCGCGGGCATCCTCTCCACCTTCGATCGGAACGCGGGCGCGGTCTCGCTCCGGCAGATCGCCGAGACGGCGCAGCGCCGTGGCCGGCTCGCCGGGGACGTGCAGCTCGTGCAGTCGCAGGTCGCGGCGGCCGTGCGCGCCGACAACGCGCGCCGGATCGCCGCGGGGCAGCGGCCTCGCTTCCGCTTCGCCGGCGGCAGGATCGCGCTGACGGACTGGCTGCTCCCGGGCGACCTCGCGCGGCTGGAGCAGGAGGCGCTCGCCGCCGTGGAGCGTTACCGGGACGCCGCGCGGCGCGCCTTCGTGCGCAAGCTCTCCGAGCTCCCGGGCCATGCCTTCGTCGAGATCTGTGTCCTCGCCCTCGAGCGCATCGGGCTGGGCCAGCTGCGCGCCGTGCGCCGCGCCGGGGCGCCGGGCGGCGAGAGCCACTTCTCCGGGGCGCTCCGCACCGCGGGCGACGAGATCAAGCTCGCGCTGGTCATCCGGCGGGACGGCCGCGAGGTCGGCCGCGAGCGGGTCACCGAGCTCCGCGGCTCGCTCCACCACTACGGTCCCGCGACCGCCGGCTGGATCCTGACCGCCGGTCAGATGCTCTCGGGCGCGCGCGAGGAGGCCTCGATCCCGGGGACCGCGCCCATCTCCCTCTTTGACGGGCTCGCGGTCGCTCGCGTCTGCGAGGACAACGACGTCGCGGTCCTCCGCGCCCGCCTGCCCATCGCGATCCCCGACGTCGATCTGCTCGAGGCGCTCCGGGCGTCCTGATCGCGGACCGCCCCTGTCCGGCCGGAGGCTCGCCCCTCCGGCCGCGCGTGGGGGTGAGCCGGCTCTGGCACATCGGCCGGGCGCGGGGCGGAGGCTGGCCTCCTCGCCCTCGCTCCTCGTTTATCCCCTCCACGTTCTCTGGACGGAGACGCTCCGCGCACCGCTTCCGCGGTTGACGTGGTCGGCGATCCTTGTCAGCGTCCGCGCCCATGCGCCATCGCGCGATCGCCTGGACCGCGACCCTCGCCGTGCTCGTGACCGGCTGTGCCTCCGTGGCCCCGCCGCCGTCCCGGTTCCCGACCGCCGACGCGGCGCTCGACCGGATGAAGGAGACCTACGCCTGCGTGAACGGCGTTCAGGGCACCGCCAAGATCGATCACTTCTCCCGCCGCGGGAGGATCCGCGGCGACGTCTACATCCTGGCGGTCAATCCCGATCGGGTCCGCTTCGACATCGTGAGCCCCTTCGGCGCGACGCTCTACACGCTCACGTCGAATGGCACCCTGTTCCAGATGCTGGACGTCGGAGAGAAGCAGCTTTTGCACGGGCCCGCGACCGCGTGCAACCTGGCGCGCCTGACCCAGGTGCCCATTCCCGGCCACGCGCTCGTCTCGCTGCTGCGCGGCGAGGCGCCGGTGCTCGTGCACGAGCCCGCGGGCGCCTCGATCTCGTGGGACGGCGACGGCTTTTACCGCGTCCTCATCCAGAGCACCCGCGACGCGACGGAGGAGATCCACCTCGAGCCGCGCCCCGAGGACTGGCTCCTCCCGTGGAGTCGGCAGCGCCTGCGCGTCAGAGACGTCCGGGTGACCCAGCGCGGCGTGGACCTCTATCACGCCGAGCTCAGCCAGCATGAGGTGGTCCACACCGCTCCACCGCGCGTCGACCCCGAAGGCATCGACGACCCGGTCCCGCCGAGCGGCGGAGTCTGCCACGCCGAGGTCCCTCGTTCGATCCGCATGCGCGTCCCGAACACCGAGGACGATGTCATCTTTCAATACAAGGACGCGAAGTGGAATCCGCCTCTCCTCTCGGGCGCATTCACCCAGCCTATCCCCGGCGGAGTCATCCGTCGTTACGTCGACTGCCAGGATTGAACCGACGCTGTCAGGCGATTCCTGAATATCGCAGTCGGGAAGCGCCCAGTGCTCGCTCAGGCCACCTCGGTCGGCCGTATGACGTAGACGCCGCTCCCGCAAACGTTTAGTAATGCGCAATCCACCCCGCCATGGCGGCGGGAGGAGTCGGCGATGGACGTCGAGTCGGGAACGATCGTCGGCGAGAAATACCTCCTGGAGAGACCGCTCTCGCGCGGCGGGATGGGCTCGGTCTGGGTGGCGCGGCACGTCCAGCTGGGCGCGCCGGTGGCCATCAAGTTCATGGACCCGGAGCACGCGGCGTCGCCCGAGTTCCGCGCGCGCTTCTACCGCGAGGCGCGCACGGCGGCGAACCTCGGGAGCCCGCACGTGGTGAGCGTGCAGGACTACGGGATCCAGGGCACCGTGCCGTACCTCGTCATGGAGCTGCTCCGGGGCGAGGACCTGAGCCGCCGCCTGAAGCGGGTCCGGCGCGTCCCGCTGTCCGAGGCGGCGCGCATCGCGCTCCAGACCGGCAAGGCGCTGCGCCGCGCCCACGAGTCGGGTCTCGTCCACCGCGACCTCAAGCCCGGCAACCTGTTCCTCGCGCGCGTCGACGAGGACGAGGAGATCGTCAAGGTCCTCGACTTCGGCATCGCGAAGCAGCTCACCGGCAAGCTCCTCAGCGACGAGACCACGAAGACCGGCGAGCTGCTCGGGTCGCCGTTCTACATGAGCCCGGAGCAGGCGCGTAGCGACAAGGACCTCGACGCCCGGAGCGACCTGTGGTCGCTCGGCGTCATCCTCTTCCGCGCCGTCACCGGCAGGCTCCCGTTCGAGGGCGACGTGCTCGGCGCGGTGCTGTCGAAGATCCTCGTCGAGCCGATCCCGCAGCCCACGCAGATCGCGCCCGATCTGCCCGCGAACGTCGACGCCTTCTTCGTCCGCGCGCTCGCGCGCGACCGCGCCCAGCGGTTCCAGTCGGCGCACGAGATGGTGCACGCCTTCGTCGCCGCGGCGGGCGACGTCGGCGTTCCGCTGCCCGCGCCGTCGGCCCCGCGGCAGGCGCCGTCGACGTCGCGCACGGGGACGTTGCTCGGGCTCTCGCCGGGGGGCACCGCCGAGCCGGAGCGCCCGGGGGATCTCGGCGCGCTCTCCTGGTCGGAGGCCGACGCCCCGCGCTCGCAGGAGGCCGCGCAGACGCCGCTGCCCGATCCGTTCCAGCCCGGCACCCTGACGGCCGCCGCGGCCGTCGATGTCTGCGCTCCCCGCAAGCCCCGCGCGAGCGGGACGCGGCGCTGGCTCCTGGCGTGCGCCGCGCTCTCGGTCGTCAGCGGGGCTGCCGCGATCACGGCGTTGCGCCCCGTCGGCGAGGAGCGGGCGGCCCCCGCGCTCGCGCCGGTCGAGCCGCCGATCCAGCACCAGCAGGCGGCCGAACGTTTGGCCCCGCCGCCCGTGACGGCCCCGCCTCCCGTGGAGGTGACCCGCGTGACGCTGCGAGGCGCCGCCGTCGTCGCCGTCTCGGAGAGCGCCGCGCAGGCCGCCGCGCCGTCGCGCGCGGCGCCGGCGGAGCCGCCGGCCGTCGCGAGCCCGGCGGCGCCGGCGCGGCCGATGCCGCGCCGGCTGCTCCGGCAGAGCGACGTCGTCGATCCCTGGCAGCGGAAGTAGCGGATCGCTACGCGAGCGCGTCGCGGATGCGGCGCGGGGCGTCGGTGATCAGCCCGTCGACGCCGAGCGCGGCGAGATCCCGCGCCTCGCTCGGATCGTTCACCGTCCACACGTTGACCACGCGTCCCTGCCGCTTGAGCAGCGCGATGCGCTCGGGCGACGCGATGGTCCGCTCGATGTGCGCGGCGAACGGCGCGAGCGCCGGCGTCAGGCGCACGGCCGCGTCGTGGTAGCGGCTCCGGTGCACGAGGAGCGCGCGGGGGACGCCGGGCGCCATCACCTTGAAGGACGCCAGCATCACCGGATCGAACGACGAGACCAGCACCGCGTGGCGCGGATCCCAGGCGCGCAGGAGCCGCGCGGTCGCGAGCACGACGGCGGCGCGGTCGGGCACGTCCCGCTTCATCTCGACGTTGACCGCGAGCCGCCGCGCGCGCGCGAACGCGAGCACCTCGGCGAGCTGCGGCACCCGCTCGCCGCCGAGATCGACGCGCCGGAGCTCGTCCCACGAGATCGACGCGGCCGCGCGTGTGTCCGCGCCGCGGGTCACCCGGGCGAGGTCCGGGTCGTGCAGCGCGACGATCTCGCCCGAGCCGCACACGCGCACGTCGAGCTCGATCGCGTCGGCCCCCTGCGCGGCCGCCTCCTCGAAGGAGGCGAGGGTGTTCTCCGGGGGCGCGCCCTCGCCGCGCACGCCCCGGTGCCCGAAGATGAGCGGCGCGCGGGCCCCCGCCGTCGCGGCGGCTCCCGGCGACGCCGCCGCCGGCGCCGTCTCGCGCGCGCTCCGGCGGAAGCGCAGCTCGGCCCAGGTCACCTCGGCGGCTCCTCGTTCAGCTCCTCCGTGACCGTGCGGGCCACGTCGCGCGCGCGCTCCAGCGCGGAGAGCGGGAAGGACGCCGCGCCCACGGCCGGGTGGCCGCCCCCGTCGTAGCGGCGGCAGATCGAGGCGATGTCGCGGTCGCGCGGGACGCCGCACCAGGGATTGTAGCCGATCGAGAGCTTGTAGTGCTGCTTGTGCCGGGAGAGCGTGACCGAGTACACGCACTCCGGGAACATCGCGTACGTCATGAATTTGCCGACCGCCTCGAGCGGCGCGTCGGAGAGGTCGACGAGCACCACGCGGCCGATCTTCTGCGCGCCGCGCTCGATGCGCCCGACGAACGTCTGCCGCGAGAGGGCGAGCGGCCGCCAGAGATCCTGGATGTCGGGCGCGCGCGCGACCTCGCTCACGGGCCGCTCGACGAGCCGGGGCACGACCGAGGCGAGGAACGGTCCGTCGCCGTGGTGCTCCACGACGGAGGCGAGCTGCATGATCGGCTCCTCCCGGCTCACGGCCGCCTCGGCCGACGGGAAGCGCGCGGTGTCGATGAGGTCGGCCCAGCGGACGAGCTCGTCGACGCCGGACATCTCGACGCCGAAGTGATCGCGGCTGACGTCCGCGATGAGCTTGGTGCACGAGCCGTACGCGGCGTCGTAGAACACGTGCGGCGCGCCGTCCGCGCCCTGCGCGCGCGACGCGCCGGCGAGCGCGGCGTCGCGCTCCTCGTCCGAGCCGAACCCGGTGACGTGGTGGTCGAAGTACCACGTCAGCTTCTTCGACGGCGTGTAGCGGAAGTCGAGGATCGCGTTCTCGTCGCCGTCGAGCCACGAGGGCGGGATCATCGTCATGCCGGGGCCATAGCCGCAGGAGCGGTACCGGAGCGCGAGCGGCTCGCCGGGGCGCAGCGCCTGCATCAAGCGGGTGAACAGCGCCGCGCTCGCCATGCCGTCGAAGCAGTGGCCGTGCGTCGCGACGACGACGTCCCTGGGTCTCATCGGGCGAGGGGGTAGCACGCTCCCCGGCTGGCCGCTCGCGGGCCGAGCATCACGCGGCGGTTCTGGTACTCTCCGCGGCGTGTGGCGCGACCTCGCTCACCCCGATCCGCATCCGTTCAGGCCGCCGCGCCGCTTGCTCGCCGCCGTGATCGCGCTCGCCGCGTCGGGCTGCGGCGGCGGCGCGTCCGGGCGCGGCCCCGAGGTCCTGCGGCCCGCCCCGCCGCCCGCGCTGCCGCCCGAGCCCGCGCCCGAGCCGCGGAACCCGCCGCCGCCGAGCGATGCGCCTGCGCCGGATCCGGAGGCGGCGCGGCTGTTCCTGAGCCGCGCGGGACAGCAGCCGCCCGCCGCGAGCGCGCCGGTGCCGCGGGTCACGGCGCTCGCGCTGGCCAACACCGCGCGCGGCGAGGCGAGGGGGATGGAGCCCCGGGGCGAGGTCGCGTCGATCGCGCTCGCCGAGGGGCAGAGCAGCGCGATCCCCGCGCGTGTCGCGCCCGGCGAGTGCGCGGTGTTCATCGCGCAGGGCGGGCTCGGCGTGATCGAGGTCGATCTCTTCCTCACGAAGGGCGCGCCGCCGGCGCTGGAGATCGTCGCCCAGGACGCCGACAGCGGGCCGATCGCGGTGATCGGCGGCCGGGGCGCGTGCTTCTCCAACCCGGGCGCCGCGCCGCTCGTCCTCGGCTTGCACGCGCAGGCGCGGCGCGGCGCCGGCGTCGTGCTCGTGCAGGGCTTCCGCGACCCGCGCACGGTCGCGCCGCCGCCCGGCGCGTCGCCGCCCGGCGCGTCGCCGCCCGGATCCTCCGCGGCGGGCGCGTCGCCGTCCGGCTCATCGCTCTGATCCGGCGGCCGCTCGGCGCGGCGCCGGCGATGGGCGCCTCGACCCGCGCAACTCGGCGCGCGCCCCGGTCGACACCCGGCGTATGGCGTCGATCGAGATCCAGCCCGCCGATCCATCCTACCCCGCGCCGCTCTGGGCCCTCGTGACGGACTCCGAGGCCGCGCCGCCGACGCTCTACCTGCGCGGCGCGCTCCCGGCCTCGCCGGGCGTCGCGATCGTCGGCACGCGCGCCGCGAGCGACGAGGCGCTCCGGTTCGCCCGCGAGCTCGCGGCGGCGCTCGGCGCGGCCGGCTTCTCGATCTGGTCGGGCGGCGCGCGCGGCGTCGACGCGGCCGCGCACGAAGGCGCGCTCGCGGCGCGCGCGCCGACCGTGGTCGTCAGCGGCGGCGGCCACGCGCACCCCTATCCACGGGAGCACGCGGCGCTCTTCGACCGGGTCGTCGCCGCGGGCGGCGCGCTGCTCTCCCGCGTCGCGGACGACACGCCGCCGATGCCGGCCCTGTTCCTCCAGCGCAACGTGGTCCTCGCCGCGCTCACCATCGCGACCGTCGTGGTCGAGGCAGGCATCGAGAGCGGCGCCCGCTCGACCGCCGCCGCCGCTCGTCGCCTCGGGCGCCACCTCTGCGTCGTCCCTCGCGCCCCGTGGGACCCGCGCGGGATCGGCTGCGCGCTCGAGCTCGTCGCCGGCGCGCGCCCCGTCACACGCGCGGCCGACGTGATCGACGTGCTCGGCGGCCCGGCGCCTCCTCCCGGCCGGCGGCCGCGTGCGCGGCGCTCCCCACGCACAAGCTCGTCCGCTACCGCCACGCTTCCGCTGCCGGACGCGGCGTTCGCCGCGCGGCCGGACGTCCCGACCGCAGGAGAGGCGCTCGCGCCGGCCCTGACCGAGGAGGAACGCGCTGTTCTCGGCGTTCTGGACGCCCGCCCGGCGCACGTGGATGAGGTATGCGAGAGGACGGGGCTTCCGCCCAGGCTCGCCGTGGAGGCACTCTTGACGTTGACGCTCCAGGCCGTAGTAGTAGAGGGGCCCGCCGGGTTGTTTCGGCGGGCTCTTCGTTGAAGGGGCGCGCCGGCTCACCCCACCCAGTGCGGTTTCCGGGTGGCCGCCCCCAAGCGGGGGGCTCCCTCAGTTCCGAGGGTTGCCCTTCATTTTACACAAGCCCCGATCTCGTTGCTCAGAAGGTGGTGATGGCCAAGACGCTCGTCATCGTGGAGTCGCCGGCGAAGGCGAAGACCATCAAGAAGTATCTCGGCAACGGGTACGAGGTGTTCGCCTCCAAGGGGCACGTCAAGGATCTGCCCAAGAAGCAGAACGCCGTCGACGTGCTGAACGATTTTGCCGAGACCTACGAGGTAATCGAGGGCAAGGAGAAAGTCCTGGAGGAGCTCAAGTCGGCGGCAAAGAAGGCCGACGAGGTGCTCCTCGCGACCGACCCCGACCGCGAGGGGGAGGCGATCGCGTTCCACATCTCGGAGGAGATCAAGAACCCGAAGCTGAAGGTCGCGCGGGTCGAGTTCCACGAGATCACGAAGAAGGGCGTCGACCACGGCGTCCACAACCCGCGCAAGCTCGACGAGAACCTCTACGACGCCCAGCGGGCGCGGCGCGTGCTCGATCGCATCGTCGGCTACGACGTCTCGGCGCTCGTCTGGTCGAAGCTCGCGTTCGGCCTGTCCGCGGGCCGGGTGCAGTCGGTCGCGCTGCGGCTCATCGTGGATCGCGAGCGCGAGGTCGAGGCGTTCGTCCCGGAGGAGTACTGGAACATCGCGGTCGGCCTCGCCGCGGCGAACCCGCCGGCCCGCGCGCCGTTCGTCGCGAAGGTCGCCGCCGCCGACGGCCGCAAGCTCGAGGTGACGAACGGCGAGCTCGCCGCGAGGGTCCGCGCCGATCTCGAGACGGCGCGCTACCGGGTGGCGAAGGTCGTGCGGCGCGAGCAGAAGCGCAACCCGCCCGCCCCGTACACGACGTCGAAGCTCCAGCAGGACGCGACGAACTACCTCCACTTCGGCGCCAAGCGGACGATGCAGATCGCCCAGGCCCTCTACGAGGGCATCGATCTCAAGCGCGACGGCGGCCCGGTCGGCCTCATCACGTACATGCGTACCGACTCGACGCGCGTGAGCGACGACGCGGTCGCCGAGGTGCGCGGCGTGGTCGCGAAGCGGTACGGCAAGGAGTACGTCCCGGAGCGCCCGAACGTCTACAAGTCGAAGAAGAACGCGCAGGACGCGCACGAGGCGATCCGGCCGACGAGCGTCGAGATCCACCCGGACTCGATCAAGAAGCACCTCAAGGACGAGCAGTACAAGCTGTACAAGCTCATCTGGAACCGCTTCGTCGCCTCGCAGATGAACCCGGCGGTCTACGACCGGACGACGGTCGAGATCGACGTCGCGCCGACGATCGCGGAGCCGGCGCACCGGAGCTACCTCGCCCGCGCGAGCGGGCGGATCCTCAAGTTCACCGGCTGGCTGCAGGTGACGGAGGGCCAGCAGGAGTTCGCCGGCGAGGACGAGGGCGACGGCAGCGCGGCCGCGGCGACGGCCGACGGCGGCGCGGCCGCGCCGGCCGCGGAGGCGGCGGCGGACGCGGAGCGCGCGGCGCCGGGGCCCTCGGCCGACGAGGACTCCGAGGCGCTCCTGCCCGACATGAAGGAGGGCGAGGCGCTCGCCGTGACGCCGTCCCCGGGGGTCGTCACGGATCAGAAGTTCACGCAGCCGCCGCCCCGCTACAACGAGGGCTCGCTGGTGCGCGAGCTGGAGAAGCGCGGCATCGGCCGGCCGTCGACGTACGCGGAGATCATCAGCAAGGTGCAGCAGCGCGCGTACGTGGAGAAGCGGGACGGCGGCGCGTTCCAGCCGACGCTGCTCGGGAAGTTCGTGGTCGACGGGCTCGTCCGCTCGAACCTCGACATCATGGATCCGAACTTCACGGCGCAGATGGAGGAGGAGCTCGACGCGGTCGGCGCGGGCAACCTCAAGCGGGAGCAGCTGCTCAAGCGCTTCTACAAGAAGTTCCGGGAGCAGCTCGACAAGTCGAAGAAGCTCGCGCCGTGGAAGCCCGAGGCCGAGAAGACGGATCTCATCTGCGAGGAGTGCGGCTCGCAGATGCTCAAGAAGTGGGGCAAGAACGGCTGGTTCTTGAGCTGCGAGCGCTACCCGAAGTGCAAGGCCACGCGCGACCTGTCCGACACCCGGGGGAGCGCCGCCGTCCGCGAGACCGACATCTCGTGCGACAAGTGCGGCAAGCCGATGATCATCAAGACGGGCCGCTTCGGCGACTTCCTGTCGTGCACCGGCTACCCGGCCTGCAAGAACACGCGCCCGGTGCCGCTCGGCGTCGCGTGCCCGAACTGCGGCGGTGATCTGATCGAGATCCGGCCCCGCAAGAAGGGCGGTCGGACCTTCGACGGCTGCTCGAACTGGAACGCCGAGCAGAAGTGCGACTTCAAGCTCTGGCAGAGGCCGGTGCCGGTCCCGTGCCCGCAGTGCGGCGCGAAGTTCGTCACCCGCACCGCCGGCAAGAAGGCGATGCTCGTCTGCGCGACCAAGGACTGCGGCTTCAAGCAGGAGATCGTCGAAGGGGAAGGGGAGGACGGCGAAGGTGGCGGCGCCTCCCCGGACGCGGCGGCGGCCCTGACCGCGGTCGCCGCTGCGGCGCCGGCCGTGCGTCCTGCGCCGCCGGCCGCGCACCCTGCGCCGCCGGAGGCCCCGCCGGCCGAGCGCGCCGAGGCGGCGCCGCCGAGCCCCGGCGCGGCGAAGGGCGCGGCCGAGAAACCGGCGCGGTCCGCGCGCGCCCGCCGCACCGCGAGCTGACGACGGCGCGCGATCACCCCATCCTGTCCCCCTGGAGAGCTCAATGAACGGAGCGGAGACCCCGAGCGACGTCACCGTCGTCGGAGGCGGCCTGGCCGGCTGCGAGGCCGCGTACCAGCTCGCGCAGCGCGGGCTGCACGTGCGCCTCATCGAGATGAAGCCGCACAAGCGGACCCCGGCGCAGACGAGCGATCGGATGGCGGAGCTCGTGTGCTCGAACTCGCTGCGCGGCGCCGCGCTGAGCAACGCGGTGGGGTTGCTCAAGGAAGAGCTCCGCCGCGTGGGCTCGCTCGCCCTGCGGTGCGCCGACGAGACCGCGGTGCCGGCCGGCGGTGCGCTCGCGGTCGACCGCGAGCGGTTCGCCGAGGCGATGACCCGGATGATCGAGGCCCACCCGCGCATCGTGGTGGAGCGGCGGGAGGTGACGGAGATCCCGGGAGCTCGGCCCGTGATCCTCGCGACCGGGCCGCTCACGTCCGACGCCCTCGCGGCGAGCCTCGCCGCGGCGGTCGGCGCCGAGCACCTCGCCTACTACGACGCGATCGCGCCGATCGTCAGCGCCGACTCGATCGACTGGTCGCGCGTGTGGAAGCAGTCGCGTTACGGCAAGGGCGTCGTGGCCCGAGGCGAGCGCCCTGCGCCTGAGGAGGAGGCGGCCGAGCGCCGCGACGAGGCCGAGGCCGGCGACGAGGCGTACGTGAACTGCCCCTTCGACGAGGCGCAGTACAAGGCGTTCGTGCGCGCGCTCGTCGAGTCCGAGAAGGTGGAGGCCCGCGCCTTCGAGGAGGTGCGGTACTTCGAGGGGTGCCTGCCGTGCGAGGTGATGGCGGCGCGCGGCGAGCAGACGCTCGCGTTCGGCCCGATGAAGCCGGTCGGGCTGACCGATCCGCGCACCGGCCGGCGCCCGTACGCGGTGCTCCAGCTGCGCCCGGAGGACGAGGCGGCGACCGCGTACAACCTGGTCGGCTTCCAGACGCGGATGAAGTACGCCGAGCAGCTCCGGGTGTTCCGGATGGTGCCTGGCCTCGAGGAGGCCGAGTTCCTCCGCATGGGCTCGGTGCACCGCAACACGTTCGTCAACGCGCCGGTGCTCCTCGGCCCGGCGATGGAGCTGCACGCGCTCCCGGGCGTGCACCTGGCCGGCCAGATCTCGGGCGTGGAGGGCTACGTCGAGAGCGCCGCGGCGGGGTTCGTCTGTGCGGTCCTCCTCTCGCAGCGCCTGCGGGGCGAGCCGCTCCGGCCGCCGCCGCCCACCACGGCGCTCGGCGGCATCCTCACGCACCTCGGCCGTCCGCAGCCGTCGTACCAGCCGTCGAACATCACCTGGGCGCACATCGCGCCGCTCGATCCCGCGCACGGCAAGCTGCGCAAGCGCGCCCGCTACGAGGCGATGGCCGAGCGCGCGCTCCGCGACCTCGACGCCTGGTGGGCCGAGGCCGAGGGCCGAGGCGTCAGCTCCTAGACCCCGGCGTCCCGGTCCCTGGTCCGGGTGACGGGCAGCCCGGCGCCCTGCTCCGGGATGATGGTGAGGTCGCCGTCCGCCTCGAGGATGGCCCAGCGCACCTGGGAGAGCTGCTCCAGCCCGCTCTTGTGCATCTCGGACAGGATCTCCTCGGGCTGGATCCGCTCGCGGTTGCACGCCTTTTCGAGCAGGCGGCCCTTCGCGACGAGGACCGTGGGGGTGCCGTCGATGATCCTGGACGCCCGCGGCACCAGGTGCGTCAGCATCGACGTCAGGAACACGAGCACGAGGAGCGTGGACACCCCTGCGAGCGCGTTCGCGAGCGACGCCTCCCGGACGAGCGCCTGGGAGACGATCTCCGGGATCAGCATGAGCGTGACGAGCTCGAACGGCGACAGCGAGCTGAGCTCCCGCTTGCCGAGCACACGAAACGCGATGGCGAGGAACACATAGACACAGGCGACGCGGGCTACGGTCTCCATGGCGTTCAGGGAAAGATGAAGGTGCGGAGCGGCGCCGCTGCGCGCTCTCCATCACACGAGAGGGTTGCGTTGCCCGCGGCGAACCAGGGGCGCTCGCCGCGGAGCTCGAGGACGATCCGCCGCGATTCACCGGGCATCAGGGCGCCCAGATCGAAGCGCCCGAACGCCGCCTCGGCGGGCACGGCCCGGCGTTCGCTGAAGTTCTCCAGGTAGGTCTCGTCGATCGTGAGCGAGGCTGTCTGGCAGGGCTCGCTCGCCGTGCGCGTCACGTCGACGAGGAGCCGCTGTGCGTCACGGAAGCGCATCCGCTGCGGGTACTCCACGCGCAGCGACAGCCCCTGCGCCGTCGCCTCCTGTGTCTCCTGAGCTGCCATGAAGACCGCGCTCGCCGCCACGCAGGCGAGCGCGATCGCGCCGAGCGCCTGTGCCTTGCTCAGCTCGAGCCGGCGAGGCATCTCCGGCGCGGGCGGCGGTTCCGCTGCTGCCTCGGGCGGTTTCGCATGAGGGCGACCGTTCGCCTGGTGCGGCGGAGGAGCAGAGACGTCGCTGCCGGATGACACCATCGCCATGACCTTCTCGATCTTCATCCTTCATCAAGATTGGTGCCGCGCGGCTTGCGCTGGCAAGGGCCAGGTCAAACGATGGGCGTCGCGAACGCCGCGGGCGCTGTGGCGCCGCTGTCGCGCGTGGCAGTCTGCCACGTCGCGGCTCACCTGCTGCCGTCCTCTCCCCGCGAACGCGCCCTTGGCGACGTGGCATACGGTCTGCTTCGCCTTTGCGCTGAGGGCGTGTGAGCCGCTGCGGCAATGGTGCTGTGGCCGCTCCGCGTTCACGGATGAACATGACCTGCTCGGTGCTGACCTTTCCAGGCCCCAGGGCGAACTCCACACCAATTCACGCCACGGACAGCGCTCGTACTCGCCACTCCACGCGTCTCCTGCCGGGGATGACCATGGTGCTCGAGTCGCTGCTCGACGACATCGCGCGCGCCCGGGATCGCATCTGGATTTCCACGTACATCTACCGCAACGATCGGATGGGCCATCGCTTCGCCGACGCGTTCGCCGACGCCGTGCGGCGCGGCGTCGATGTGCGGCTCCTGTACGACGCGCTCGGCAGCCACGCGACGCCTGAAGCGTTCTTCGAGGACATGCGGGCTCGTGGCATTCGTGCCCGGGCCTACCGCCCGCTCCGCACCGTGCTCCGCGGCCGCGCCCTGTTCCCGCGGGAGCACTCGCGCATCGTGGTCATCGACGGCGCCGGCTACGTCGGCGGCGCTGCGTGGGCTGACGAGTGGCTGCCGCGCGATCAGGGCGGGGGTGGCTGGCACGAGGTCTGTAGCCGGGTGGTGGGCCCGTGTGTGACCGACATGCAGCGGGCGTTCGAGTGCCGCTGGATGCTCGCAGACGACCCCGGCGGCCGTTCGTTCGATTACTGGACGGGCGGTGTCTACGACGATGTCGAGTTCATCACTGACGCCCCCAAGCCGCCGGCGGTGATTTACGAGCGTCACCTGGAGCGGGTGCGCGCGGCGAGGCGCCGGATATGGATCGAGAACGCCTACTTCTGCCCGCCCCGCGGGCTGGAGCGCGAGCTCATGGAGGCGGCCCGCCGCGGGATCGACGTGAAGATCATCGTCCCGCGCGACTCCGATCTCCCCAGCATCCGCCACGCGAGCCTCGCGAGGTACCCGTCGTGGCTGGACAGCGGCATCCAGATCTACGAGTTCCTGCCGTCGATGCTCCACTCGAAGTTCGCGGTCATCGACGACGACTGGGCGACGGTGGGCACGTTCAACGTGAACCCGACGAGCCTCCGCTGGGTGAGCGAGGCCAACCTCATCGTCAAGCAGCCCGCGTTCGTGAGGGATGCCGCGCTCCTCTTCGAGCGCGACATGGCCCGGAGCGAGGCCATCTGTCTCAGCGCTCTACCCGAGCAGAGTCCGCTCGCGCGCCTCAGGAACGCCCTCTGGAGCCTCAGCCTGGACCTCCTCGAGCCACGTTACGCCTCCGTCGCTGCCGCCCGCGAGCTGGGCGATCGCGAGGGTGGCCTGCTGCAGGCCCTCGGCGTCTGACCCCTCGTCTCCCTCTTACCCCCGAGTGCGCGCTTACCCCCGAGTGCGCGGTTCGTGCCGCTGCCCGGCGGGCCTACCGAAGTCAACCACCACCTCCCTCAACCCCCCAACGGCGAGCGCCGCCGGGCGGGTCCGCGCGCGCCGACGTGGCGCGGGCGGGCGCGCCCAGCACCGACCGAGGTGCCATAACCTCTCAGTCATCTCGACGCCTCAGGCGCGCCTTATGTGGCGCGCTACATAAGGTCTCAGCCGGCGAGGCCCGAAGGGAGACATGCCGGGTGGTGTTCCCAGCGCAAGCTCCCCTGTCCCAGTCTTGCCGGATGGCCAGCGCCCGCCCGCGCCACGTCGGCGCGCGCGGACCCGCCCGGCGGTGCGTTCCGCTTGGGACCACCTCCCCCCAGCGCCGCGTCTCTTACTGGGCCGCCTGAGCGCTCGGCGCGTCGTTCCCCGGCGCGTCGTTCCCCGGCGCCTCCTCGAGCGCCGGCTGGGACACCTCGCCCTCCTGCTTGGGCGCAGCTGCGTCCTCGTACACCTCGTGGCCGTTCCCCGCGGCCTCAGCCTGCGGCTTGCACGCCGCCCCTCCGCTCTCCGCCGCCTCTCCGCCGGCCGCAGGGCACGGCGCGCTTCCGGGCTCCTGCGCCGTCCCGGGGGCGACCGTCTGCGCAAGGATCATCGCCGCCTCCGCGCCCGCCCCCGCGTCCGCCGCCGCCGCCGGCAGCTCCGGCAGCGCGCTCGGCGCCGCCGCCGCCGTTTTGCTCGGCACCACCGGCGCGGCCGTCACTGCCGCTGCCGCCGTCGCCTTCACGGCGCGCGGCGCCGGACGCGGCGCGACCGGTTCGGCCGGCGGCGGCGGCGTCGCGACGAGCCCCCGCGCCATGCTGGCCGTGAGGGAGCTCGCCTCCGCCGCAGCCCGCGCCGGCGGCGGCGCCTCGGCGCCCGTCGCCGCAGGCGCGACCGTCGTCGCCGTGCTCAGCTCGGCGTCCCGCCCCCCCGTGACCGGCGCCACGCTCCACGCCGCGGCGCCCGCCATCAGCACGAACCCCGCCGCCGCGATCCGGCGGAACGGGAAGCGCCCGCGCGACGACGGCTGCATCGACGCCGCCGCCGCGCTGTTGCGGAGGTCCACCGTCGCCTCCGACCACGCCCGCTCGCCGCTCTCCTCCACGACCCGGCGCGCCGCCTCCGCGGACGCCTTGCGCGAGGCCACGATGGCCTGCAGCGGCCGCTCCATCGGATCGTCCGCGCGGCGCGAGTGCAGCGTCGGCGGCGAGCTCACCGCCGCCCGCGGCGACGGCGCCGGGAGCGGGATCTGGCTCGTTCGCTCCTCCAGCCACTGCGCGCGCAGCGACGCGCCGCACACGTCCTCGGAGACGCCCCGGGAGAGCAGCCACGTCGCGAGCGCGACGCCGAGCTCCCGCATGTTCCCCCAGCGCTCCGCCGGATCCTTGCGCAGCCCGCGCTCGATGATCGCCCACAGCGCCGGGTCCGTGCCGCACCGCTCGATGAGGGAGGGCGCCGGATCCTGGATGATCGCGCGCAGCGTCCCGAACCCCTGCTCCTCGGCGTAGGGCGTCTCGCCCGCGATCGCCTCGTACAGCATCGTGCACAGCGCCCAGACGTCCGCCCGATGATCGATGTGACCGTGCCCCAGCGCCTGCTCGGGCGGCATGTAGTGCGGCGTCCCGATCACGGCCGTGCCCGTCGAGCCCGACTCCGCCTCTCGCCACGTCACCTTCGCGATCCCGAAATCGACGACCTTCGGCTGCATCCTCCCGCCGCCCAGCTCCGCCAGCATCACGTTGTCCGGCTTGAGATCCCGGTGGACGATGCCCCGCTCGTGGGCCGCGTGCATCGCGCTCGCGACCGGCAGCAGGATCGCGATCGCCGCCTCCGGCAACAGCCGCTCTTCCCGGCAGAGCACGTCCCGCAGCGCCTCGCCCTCGAGGAGCTCCATCACGATGTAAGGTGTGCCGCTCTCCGTCTTGCCGAGGTCGAACACGCGCACGATCCCGGGGTGGCTGAGCTTGGCCGCCGCCCGCGCCTCGCGCAGCAGGCGCTCCGCGATCGCCGGAGAGCGCATCTCGGGCCGCAGCACCTTGATCGCCACGTTCGCCTCGAGCGCGATGTTCGCAGCGACCCAGACGGAGCCCATCGCCCCCTCACCCGCTTTGCGGAGGAGCTGGTACTTGTCACCGATCATCGCGCCCGACTCGAAGCGGTCACCCGAGGCGTGCTCGAAATCTTGGGTCATGTTGCTCGACATGCGCTCTCCTGCCGCCTGCTCCGGCCATCCGACAGCTCACCACGCCACTGCCCGCGTTCCATCCCGGATTTGGAGCATCGCCCATGCCAGGGGATCGCGCTCGGGGATCGCCTGAAATAAACGCAGGAACCCGGGTGACAGCGCGCCTCGCCGGGGCAAGTTGCCACGCGCGGAGCGCGGGCGCCCATCGGAAACACACTAAATAAAGCTATCATAGGGGCGTTCTTGGAGGCTCTCGCTCCGGACGTTCTCGGCCCCGGCGTACTCGAGGAGCATCTCCAGGATCTCTTTGTCCCGCTCCGAGTACGCGTAGACACACACCAGGACGGCGCCCTGTTTCAGCCCCGCTTCGTAGACCCGTGCGCGGCCATCCGGGACGCCCGCGCTGACCAGCGCGCCGGCGATCCCGCCCGCCGCGCTGCCCACGCCGGCGAGCGCGGCCGCGATCGGCCCGGCCGCCACCAGCCCGACGCCCGGCACGACCACGCTCGCGACGGCCGCCGACAGCGCCCCGCCCATCGGTCCACACACGTCCTGGGTGCGCGGCGTGTCGATCGTCACCAGGCTGATCGCTTCGCGCCTGTACCCACAGCCCATGAGCCGCTCGACCACCCCTTCGGCGTCCGACTGCGTCCTCATGAGACCGGTCACAAGCGTTGCCCTCACGCGATTCTCCTTTCGTAAGAGAACGCCTCTCCTCGGCGCATGTCTCTCTGTATTCCGGAGTCCCACACCAGCTGGAAGGGTTTAGCAGATCGCGTGCCACGCCGAAGTGCCACGTTTCCCACCGGGATCCTCTCTGTCGGCTGGGGACGGTATCCGCACGCACCGGTGCAGAGACGCCACACTGGGGCATCGGTGCGACCCAGACGAACCGTGGTTGGGGACAGGCGGGGGGTCGGGGACCGACGCGGGGCGCCGGGCGGCGCCCCGGATCGGTGGGGGCTCCGGCGAGCTCAGCGATGCAGCCAGATCCGGAGCAGCGCGAGCAGCTGCTCCGTGTCGACCGGCTTCGAGATGTAGTCGGTCGCGCCCGCCTCCAGGCACTTCTCCCGGTCGCCCTTCATCGCGCGCGCCGTCACGGCGATGATCGGCAGCGTCTGGAAGACGGGCCGTTTGCGGATCGCGCGCATGGTGTCGTACCCGTCCATCTCCGGCATCATGATGTCCATGAGGACGACGTCGATCCCGCTCGTCCTCTCCAGCCGCTCGATGGCCGCCTTGCCCGTGTCGGCGGCGAGGGTCGTCATCCCGTGGCTCTCGAGGACGGTCTTCAGCGCGTAGATGTTGCGGAAATCGTCGTCGACGATCAGCGCGCACTTGCCGGACAGCGCCGCGGTGGACTCGTGGAGATGCTCCACGAGCTGCCGCTTCGGCTCCGGCAGGTCCGACACCCGGCGGTGCAGCGCGAGCGCGACCTCGTCGAAGAGCCGCTCCCTCGACTGGACGTGCTTCACGGGCAGCCGCTGCGCCAGCCGGGCGATCTGCACCTCGTCGTCCCCGGCGATGTCGGCCGGCGTGTACACGATCGCCGTCAGATCCGCGAAGCGCCCCGCGCGGTCGAGGTGCTCGATCAGCTCGAGGCCCGGCATGTCGGGCAGGCGCAGCCCGAGCACGACCGCGTCGAACGTCTCGCGCTCGACGATATCGAGCGCCGCCTTGCCCGTGCGCACGCAGGAGATCGTCACCTCGGCGTCCCCGAGCAGCTCGGCCACGGGGTCGCCCGTCCCCGCCTCCGGCTCGACGAGGAGCAGCCGGCGCCGCTGCGTGCCGACCAGCGCGCCCAGCCGCGCGAACGTGTCGTCGAGCGCCGTCCTGCTGCTCAGCGGCTTGTTGAGCAGCCCGATCGCGCCCATCCGCCGCGCGCGGCTCCGCTCCTCCTCCGTCTCCGTCGTGATCACCTGGACCGGGATGTGCCGCGCCGCGAGATCGCGCTTCAGGCAATCGAGCACGCGCCACCCGTCGATGTCCGGCAGGTTGATGTCCAGCGTGATCGCCACCGGCTTGAGCTCCCGCACGAGCGACAAGCCGGTCGCGCCTCGGACCGCCACGACGGCCTTGAAGCCGTGCTCCCGCGCGACGTCCACGAGGAAGCGGGCGAAGATCGTGTCGTTCTCCACGATCAGGAGCGCGCGGTCGCCGGGGCGGACGTTCTCGCTGTCGTCGATGATCTGGACGTCGACGATCCCCGACATGCGGTCCGACTGCCGGCTGCTGTGGATGGGATCCTCGGGGACCGGCGGGGCGTCGAGGACGTTCGACGGCTGCCGCCGCACGGCGCGCACGGGACGGTAGGTGCGCGGCAGGTAGAGCGTGAACGTGCTGCCGCGGCCCGGCACGCTGATCAGCCCGAGATCGCCGCCGAGCATGCGCGCGATCTCCCGGCTGATCGCGAGCCCGAGCCCGGTGCCGCCGTACTTGCGGCTCGTGCTCCCGTCCGCCTGCTGGAACGCCTCGAAGATGATCTGCTGTTTGTCCGGCGCGATCCCGATGCCCGTATCGTGCACGGACAGCGCGATCACCATGTCGGTCCGGCTGAGCACTTCGTTCTCAGAGTTCCACCCCTCCCGGGCGACCGTCACCTCGAGCACCACCTTGCCGCGCTCGGTGAACTTGAACGCGTTCGAGAGCAGGTTCTTCAGCACCTGCTGCAGCCGCTTGGCGTCGGTGAGCATCGACGGCGGCAGCTCCGGCGCGAAGGCGAGCTCGAACTCCAGCTTCTTCGCCTCGGCGACGTGCCGGAACGTCCGCTGGACGTAATCCGAGAGATCCCTGAAGCTGATCTCTCCCACGTCGACGACCACGGTGCCCGACTCGATCTTCGAGAGGTCGAGGATGTCGTTGATGAGCGCCAGGAGATCGGTCCCGGAGGCGTGGATCGTCTTCGCGAACTCGACCTGCCGCGCCGTGAGGTTCTGGTCGTTGTTCCTGGAGAGCTGGTCCGAGAGGATGAGCAGGCTGTTGAGCGGCGTCCTGAGCTCATGGGACATGTTGGCCATGAACTCCGACTTGTACTTGGAGGTGAGGGCGAGCTGCCGCGCCTTCTCCTCGAGCGCCTGGCGCGCCTGCTCGACCTCCCGGTTCTTCCGCTCGACCTCGACGTTCTGCTCGGCGAGCAGCCGCGCCTTCTCGCCGAGCGCGGCGTTCGTCTCCTGGAGCTCCTCCTGCTGGCTCTGGAGCTCGCGCGCGAGCGACTGGGACTGCTTGAGCAGGTCCTCGGTGCGCATGTTCGCCTCGATCGTGTTGACCACGATGCCGATCGACTCGGTGAGCTGATCGAGGAACGCCTGGTGCGTCGGGCTGAAGCGCTCGAGGGACGCGAGCTCGATCACGGCCTTCACCTGCCCCTCGAAGATCACGGGCATGACGATGATGTTGACCGGGGGCGCCTCGCCGAGGCCGCTCGTGATCGTGATGTAGTCGGGCGGCGCGCTGACGAGGAGGATCTTCTCCTTCTCGAGCGCGCACTGGCCGACGAGCCCCTCGCCCAGCTTGAACTGGTTGTCCACGTGCTTGCGCTGCTTGAACGCGTAGCTCGCGAGCAGCTTCAGGACGGGCTCTTCCCGGGACGAGTCCATGATGTAGAAGACGCCCTGCTGCGCCGTCACGACGGGGGCGAGCTCGGAGAGGATGAGCCGGCCGACGGTGAGCAGATCCTTCTGCCCCTGGAGCATGCGCGAGAACTTGGCGAGGTTGCTCTTGAGCCAGTCCTGCTCGCTGTTCTTCAGCGTCGTGTCCTTGAGGTTCCGGATCATCTCATTGATGTTGTCCTTCAGCGCCGCGACCTCGCCCTGCGCCTCGACCTTGATCGACCGGGTGAGGTCGCCCTTGGTCACGGCGGTGGCGACCTCGGCGATCGCGCGGACCTGGGTCGTGAGGTTCGCCGCGAGCTGGTTCACGTTGTCGGTGAGGTCCTTCCACGTGCCGGCCGCGCCGGGGACGCTCGCCTGCCCGCCGAGCTTGCCCTCGACGCCGACCTCGCGCGCCACCGTCGTCACCTGATCCGCGAAGGTCGCGAGCGTCTCGATCATGCCGTTGATCGTGTCGGCGAGCGCCGCGATCTCGCCCTTCGCGTCGACGACGAGCTTCCGCTTGAGATCGCCGTTGGCGACCGCGGTCACGACCTTGGCGATGCCGCGGACCTGGTTGGTCAGGTTGCCCGCCATCGAGTTCACGTTGTCGGTGAGGTCCTTCCAGGTGCCGGCGACGCCGCGGACGTCGGCCTGCCCGCCGAGCTTTCCTTCGGTGCCGACCTCGCGGGCGACGCGTGTCACCTCGGAGGCGAAGGAGTTGAGCTGATCGACCATCGTGTTGATGGTGTTCTTGAGCTCGAGGATCTCGCCCTTGACGTCGACGGTGATCTTCTTGGACAGGTCGCCGTTGGCGACGGCGGTGGTGACGGCGGCGATGTTGCGCACCTGCGAGGTGAGGTTGCCGGCCATCGAGTTGACGGAGTCGGTGAGGTCCTTCCAGGTGCCGGCGACGCCCTTGACGTCGGCCTGCCCGCCGAGCTTTCCCTCGGTTCCGACCTCGCGGGCGACGCGCGTCACCTCGGAGGCGAAGGAGCGGAGCTGATCGACCATCGTGTTGATGGTGTCCTTGAGCTCGAGGATCTCGCCGCGGACATCGACGGTGATCTTCTTGGACAGGTCGCCGTTGGCGACGGCGGTGGTGACGGCGGCGATGTTGCGCACCTGGGCGGTGAGGTTGCCGGCCATCGAGTTGACGGAGTCGGTGAGGTCCTTCCAGGTGCCGGCGACGCCGGTCACCTCGGCCTGTCCGCCGAGCTTTCCCTCGGTTCCGACCTCGCGGGCGACGCGCGTCACCTGCGCCGCGAAGGCGCTCAGCTGATCGACCATCGTGTTGATGGTGTTCTTGAGCTCGAGGATCTCGCCCTTGACGTCGACGGTGATCTTCTTGGACAGGTCGCCCGTGGCGACGGCGGTGGTGACGGCGGCGATGTTGCGCACCTGGGCGGTGAGGTTGCCGGCCATCGAGTTGACGGAGTCGGTGAGGTCCTTCCAGGTGCCGGCGACGCCCTTGACCTCGGCCTGGCCGCCGAGCTTTCCCTCGGTTCCGACCTCGCGGGCGACGCGCGTCACCTCGGAGGCGAAGGAGTTGAGCTGATCGACCATCGTGTTGATGGTGTTCTTGAGCTCGAGGATCTCGCCTTTGACGTCGACGGTGATCTTCTTGGACAGGTCGCCCGTGGCGACGGCGGTGGTGACGGCGGCGATGTTGCGCACCTGGGCGGTGAGGTTGCCGGCCATCGAGTTGACGGAGTCGGTGAGGTCCTTCCAGGTGCCGGCGACGCCGCGGACCTCGGCCTGGCCGCCGAGCTTTCCCTCGGTGCCGACCTCGCGGGCGACGCGCGTCACCTCGGCGGCGAGCGAGCTCAGCTGATCGACCATCGTGTTGATGGTGTCCTTGAGCTCGAGGATCTCGCCCTTGACGTCGACGGTGATCTTCTTGGACAGGTCGCCTTTCGCGACGGCGGTGGTGACGGTCGCGATGTTGCGCACCTGGGCCGTCAGGTTCGAGGCCATCGAGTTGACGGAGTCGGTGAGGTCCTTCCAGGTGCCGGCGACGCCGCGGACGTCGGCCTGCCCGCCGAGCTTTCCCTCGGTGCCGACCTCGCGGGCGACGCGGGTGACCTCGGAGGCGAAGGAGTTGAGCTGATCGACCATCGTGTTGATGGTGTTCTTGAGCTCGAGGATCTCGCCCTTGACGTCGACGGTGATCTTCTTGGAGAGATCGCCGTTGGCGACGGCGGTGGTGACGGCGGCGATGTTGCGCACCTGCGAGGTGAGGTTGCCGGCCATCGAGTTGACGGAGTCGGTGAGGTCCTTCCAGGTGCCGGCGACGCCCTTGACCTCGGCCTGGCCGCCGAGCTTTCCCTCGGTGCCGACCTCGCGGGCGACGCGCGTCACCTCGGAGGCGAAGGAGCGGAGCTGATCGACCATCGTGTTGATGGTGTCCTTGAGCTCGAGGATCTCGCCCTTGACGTCGACGGTGATCTTCTTGGACAGGTCGCCCGTGGCGACGGCGGTGGTGACGGCGGCGATGTTGCGCACCTGGGCGGTGAGGTTGCCGGCCATCGAGTTGACGGAGTCGGTGAGGTCCTTCCAGGTGCCGGCGACGCCCTTGACCTCGGCCTGTCCGCCGAGCTTTCCCTCGGTGCCGACCTCGCGGGCGACGCGGGTCACCTCGGAGGCGAAGGAGCCCAGCTGCTCGACCATGGTGTTGACCGTCTTGGCGGTCCGCAGGAACTCGCCGTCGAGCGGCCTGCCGTCGACCTCGAGGGCCATCATCTGCGAGAGGTCGCCCTTGGCGACGGCCCCGATGACACGCGCCGTCTCGGCGGTCGGGTGCACGAGGTCGCCGATCAGCGCGTTCATGCAGGCGATCTCGTCGGCCCACGAGCCGCTCACCTCGCCGATGAAGGCGCGCTGCGAGAGCTTGCCCTCCTTGCCCACCACGCGGCTCAGGCGGTGGAGCTCCTTGGCCAGCTTCTCGTTGAGCTCGACGACGTCGTTGAAGGTGTCCGCGACCTTCCCGTCGAGCCCGGCCCAGTCGAGGGGCAGCCGCACCGAGAAGTCGCCCTTCTTGAGCGCGGTCAGCGCGAGCAGCAGCTGGCGCCGGTCGAGCGCGTCGCCCTCGATGACGTGCGGCGCGGCGCGTGTCCCCTCGGCCGAGGGGGCCTTCTTCGCCCGGGCGGCGCCGTGTGACCTCTGTTCAGGAGCGCCCTTCTTGCTCTTGCCGTTGACAGCTCTCGCTTTGCGGGCCGTCTTGTCGAGGTCGCTTCGCTGCTCCATGCGGCTGTTCTCCTGACCCATCCCGCCCGGCGGGGTCTATCTGTTGGGGAATATGAGGGCGCGCGCCGGGGATGGCGGTGCCCAGGCGCGCGGTCGTCGGTCTGGCCAGGTGTCCAGGCGTACCCCCGGGGCACCCTGCTCCCTGGTGAGGTATCGAGAGGACCACGCGACGAGAGGCCCTCTCGCCTTGAGGGCGGATGCCTCGATCGGCGCGGGCTTCCGCGGGATGTCTCGCGCGGTGGAAGGGCGAGGCGCCCGCTGCCCGACTGAAAACTTTCCGTCGGGTCCCATCGATGGGTTGGCTATCGGGCACGGTGGCATGCACGTCCGCACATACCGCGCGGTAGCATGAGTTCGTATACTACGCAGGCGCGCAACCGGGCAAGCGCCGCGGCCCGGCGCCGCCGCGGGATGACGCGGCGCGCGCAGCCCACGCGAGTGGCCCTCGTGCGCTGCGGCGGTGGGGCCGCGAGGTCGGGGGTGATGGAGGTGAGCGGCGGGGGAGCCAGGTGCGGGGCGCAGCGCGTGCGCGGGGCGCAACACGTGCGCCGGGTGTGCCGTGTCAGGCCACGTCGGTCTTCGGGGGGCGCGCCGCTCTCGGCCTCTTTCGCGGCGCGACGATGCAGTAGCGACCGGCCTCCGACGAGATCTTCTCGTGGACCCCGGACTCCGTGATCTCCCGTGCGGGCCTGATCGGCGGCAGCCACCGCGACACGCTGGCGAGGCACGAGGGGCGCTCGGGGAGGGGTGTGGCGGCGTGGTGAGGCCGCTCCGTGCCGTGGGGCCGTTCTGTCGGCGCGCCCTGAGGCCGCTCCGAGGCATACGAGCGCTCCGGCGCCGGGCTGTGCGAGCGCTCGGGCACCGGGCTGTGCGAGCGCTCGGGCACCGGGCTGTGCGAGCGCTCGGGCACCGGGCTGTGCGAGCGCTCGGGCACCGGGCTGTGCGAGCGCTCCGACGGGCCGTGCGGAGGCTCCGACGTCGGGCCAGGCGGTGCCTCGGGGGCGGCGCCGCTCTGCGCAGGTAGCATGCCAGAGGATGCCCGCCGCTTGGCGGTGCTCGCGGCGATCCGGAGACGAAGGTCCTCGACGTGCTTCGCGAGGCGCTCCGTCTCCTCCGTGAGCCGCGTGAAGTCATCGACCTGGCATATGCGCTCTGACATAAATGAGGCCCTTTGCTGTTACTTTCAGCTGAACTCGACTCTCTGGATTGCATCACTGCACGACACATGCCGCGTCCAGGAAGGTCTGTTAAGCGGGACGTACAAGGCGGAACGGTGCACAGGTGTGGCGGTTTGTCGCAGCGTGGCAGGGTTGCCTCCACGCTGGTCCTGCTAGCTCGTCCGTGAGCCGAGAATGTGGCGGATTTCCGGCGGGTAGGACCGGGGGCGTGGAAGGCGGCACGGGGCGTGCCGTATCGCGGCGCGACAATCGGTGGATGAGTCCGGCGGACGTCGCGTCACGGACCTTCCCGCCGCGCTCGAGCGCGCGCGGCGAGGTGTCCCGCGCGTCCGGGCACTCCAGCCCTGCCGCTGCGCGCGGCGCTGATTGAAGGAGCAGACCTGATGCAGCACTACCCCGTCGAATCGTTCCTCGCTCGGCTCGGCATGCCGACCAGCGGCGTCTGGCAGTGGTTTCTCGTCGCCGCGAGCATCCCGGTCGGCCTCGGGCTCGCCCGGCTGGTGGGGGCCCTCTTCCGGAGCGTCGGCTCCGCCATCGTGCGGAGGACGTCGACGCCGTGGGACGAGAAGACGCTCGACGCGTCGATCGGCCCCCTGACGCTCTGCCTCGGGGTCGTCCTGACGGCGACCCTGGCCCGGCTGACGCGGCTCGGGCACGAGCTCGTGAAGGATGTGGCGCCGCTGCTCTCCGCGCTGTTCATCTCCGGTGTGGCCTGGTTCCTCATGCGTGTCGTGGGGATCCTCTCGGATGTGCTGGACGCGCGCGCCCTGCGGCACCTCGCCGAGGGGAGCGAGTCGTCCCGGGGGCTCCGGACCCAGGCGCGCGTGCTCTCGCGGGTCGCGCGGGTGATCATCGTGGTCGTGACGGGCGCGCTCGTGCTCCTGAACTTCGAGTCGGTGAGGAACGTCGGCGTCTCGCTCCTCGCGTCCGCCGGCATCGCGGGCGTGGTGCTGGGCCTGGCCGCGCAGAAGCCGGTCGGCGCGATCCTGTCGGGCCTCCACATCCTGTTCACCCGCGTGGTCGACCTCGGCGACAAGGTGGTGGTGGACGGCGAGTTCGGGACCGTCGAGGAGATCCGGCTCACCCACGTGGTGCTGAAGCTCTGGGACGAGCGCCGGCTCATCCTCCCGACGTCGCGGCTGCTCGACCAGTCGTTCGAGAACTGGACGAAGGGCGGCTCGGAGAAGCTCGGCACCGTCGAGATCTACGTGGATTACCGCACGCCGGTGGACGCCGTGCGCCAGCGCTTCGAGTCCATCCTGCCGAACAGCGAGCTCTGGGACGGGCGCGTGAAGGCCGTCCAGGTCACGAAGGTCACCGAGCGCACCATCGAGGTGCGGCTGCTCGTGTCCGCCAGCGATTCGGGCAAGCTCTTCGATCTGCGCTGCTGGCTTCGCGAGGAGATGCTCCGCTGGGTCCGGGAGCTCGAGGCGGGCGTGTACCTGCCGCAGGAGCGCTTCACCCGGGCGTTGCCGGTCGCCGAGAGCGACGAGCGGCGCGGCCCGGCGTCGGGCCGCGGGCCGCGGCGGACCGGGGCGATCGACGGCGTTGCAGATGTGGCAAGGTGACGAGCCGCTACGTAGCGAAACGCCACACCGCGACATCTCGGTATGTCGCGCATGGGCTGGCGCGCCGAGCGGGCCGGCCGTCGTCCCCTAGAGGTCCGTGACGCGGACTTCATTCCGTCACCGTCGCGACATCTTGGAGGTGCGGACAGGCACCTTGTCGGGTCCGCGCCTTCGCCTCTCGCCGTGCAGCGGCCGCCTGCGCACGGGTGCGTGGCGCTCCCGAGCCGGTGCAGGAATGCGGCATGTGTTTTGCAGCAAGTGCGGAAAGATCCAGCGAAATTCCCGTCAGCCGCTGACTGCGTGACGAGGTTATCGCCGCGCCCCTGGGGGAGGGGGCGATGGCACTTCGACCTGTTCCTACCGCTCTGCACAGGGGCCTGCGCGAGCATCCAGGAGCATCACGCCATGAATTGGGTCATCAAGGTCACGCGGATTGGCGGTATCGAGGTGGTTGCGCACGCGGCGTTCGGCCTGCTCATTCCTCTTGGCGCGCTCCAGTGGGGGGCGCGGCACGGGGGGAGCGGCGCGCTGTTCGGCTGCGTGCTCGGCGCGGCGCTGCTCGCCTGTGTGGCGCTCCACGCGCTCGTGCACGGGCTGGTGGCGCGGCGGCTCGGTCTCCGGCTGAGCGAGGTCATGCTCTCGCCGCTCGGCGCGGTCGCGAGCCGTTCGCGCCGCGGTCCGGGGCTCGCGCAGAGCGGCCTTGTCGCTCTTGCGGCGAACGTCGTCCTCGCGATGGGGTTTTACCTGATGGTCGGTGCCCGGTACGGGGGGGGCGAGCTCCCCTGGATCTCCGTGCTCGAGGCGGTCGAGGCGCCTTCCCGTGAGACGGCGGTCGTCTGGATCGCGAGCGCGAACCTCGGCATTGCCCTGCTCGGCCTGATCCCCGCGCTGCCGCTCGAGGGGGGCCGGGTGTTGCGCGAGGCGCTCTCGCCGCTGACGGGGACGTGGCTCGCGACGTCGGTGCCTGCGACCTTCGGCCAGGCGATGGCCGCGGTGTTGTTCTTCCTCGGCCTGTTCGGTGGTCATGGGCTGCTCTGCGTCCTGTCGGCGCTCCTCTTCGTGGGGGCGAGGCGCGAGTGGAGCGCCGCGCAGGCGGTGATGGCGCCCTTGGAGGCTCCCCCCGATCGTCGCCCGCTCGAGGGCAGGGTGGTCCACCTCTGGCCTGGCGAGCTGGTGAGCGACGCCGCGCACCGCGTCCTCGCGAGCCACGAGCCCGACTTCCCGGTGGTCTACGAGGATCGCGTGATCGGCATCGTGACGCGCACCGACGTGATGCGCGCGCTGGCGGCCGGGGAGGGAGGCTCGTTCGTCGCGTGGATCATGCGCTGCGACGTCCCCCGGGTGGCCGCCGACGTCTCGCTCGACGAGGTGGGCCGGACGATGGTGCAGAAGAATACCCCGGTGGTCGCCGTCTTCGACGGCGAGAGCTACCTCGGCCTGGTGAAGCACTCGGACATCGCCGGCGCCCTCCTGCGTGGGCGGGGGGGGAGGCTGGGGCGCGTCGGGCTCGTGCCGCAAGCCGGGTAGCCCGGCCCGAGGAGGGGGTGGTCGTGGAGCGGGGCGGGGGCCCCGCCGAACTCGTGGAACGGCCATGAACCTCCGGCTCCGCCGGAGGCTCATGGCCGTTCCACTCAGACATCGGCCCATCCCCCGCCCCGCTCCACGACCACCCCCTCCTCGGGCCTACCGCCGTCACGGATGGCCGAGGCCGCGGCCCAGCCTTGGAAAATGAAAGGGGGGTGTGCGAGGTGGCTTCGGCCATCTCTTGGGTTGGGCGAGGCGGACTCGGAACCTGCTGACGGCTGGAGCGCCTGCGGGCGGGGTCGCGCGGCGGGGGCGGGGGGCGCGGCGAGCACCGACCGAGGTGCCATACGGCCAAAGGAGGCTCGAGGGTTCAGGCGCGCCTTGTGTGGCGCGCAACGAAACGCCTCGGCTGGCAAGGCCCGAAGGGAGACACGCCGGGCGGTGTTCCCAGCGCAAGCTCCCTCGTCCCAGTCTTGCCGGATGGCCAGCGCCCCCCGCCCCCGCCGCGCGACCCCGCCCGCAGGCGCGGCCCCGTGGAAGGGCGGAGGGCTGACCGTGGATAACCGAACGAGTGAACCAGCCAGTCAGTCAGTCAGTCGTTGCGCACGAAGTTGAGCTTGAAGGAGACCACGAGCACGAGCGCGTCCTGACTGATACGCCGCTTGCCCCAAGCAACCCCGATGTGGAGCCCGTCGATCGGATCGAGGTTGGAGGGCAGCTTCACGGTGTTCGTGAGCGTCTTCGTGAAGTTCCACTCCGGCTTCTTGTTAGCGAGCGCCGAGTTCACCGCCTTCATGATCGTGTGATCGATGAGCGACGGGATCCCGCGGATGTCCGCCTCCTCGAGCTCCACGTTGAACGCGAGGACGTTCCCCTGGTTCCTCTCGATGATCTCAGGGGAAATCAGGACCTTGAGCTGATCCAGCTTGATCGAAGGGTTCACCCCCGCGATCGACCACTTCAGCTCCGCAGGACAGCGGACGCGCAAGCCCATGTCCTCGAGCAAGGTGATCTCCGTCGCCTTGTCGAGGTAAAGCCAGCGGTCCGTCTTGTCGTCATCGTCGAGGTGGATTTTGACAGGAAGGAACTCGCCCAGAATCTGGGCGAGATCCTCGCGCGTGATGATGGCTTCTAGCCACACGGCCGTCGCCTCAGCTCAGGTGATGACCGCTCTCGCCGCCCTGCCGCCCAGCACCCTCGTGCCCGTACATCGAGTTCCCAGGGCCCGCCTCCGACGAAGAGACCGCGCCCTTCACCGTGTCGACCGCGTCGCTCACCTTCTCCTGGACCTTGCGCTCGGCCTGATCGAGGCCACGGCCCGCCTGGCGCTTCATGCCGTCAAGGCGGTTCAGGATGTCGCGGCGCAACGCCTCGCCCGACGTCGGCGAGAGGAGCATGGCCACACCCGCGCCCACCACGATGCCGGCACCCAGGATGGCGAGCGTGCTGAAGGGGCTCCGCTTCCGCGCCAGGCCGACCCAGCCGAGCACGTCGTCGAAGCCGATCGCGCCGATGGTCGCGGCAACGCCGGCGACCGCCTTTGCGACGTCCAGCGCCGTCGTCCTGGCGCCCACGGCGGCGACACCCGCGCCGTCCTTGGCGGTCTCGTAGACAACCTTCGCAGTCCCCACGGCATCATTCAGTTTCGTCATGGCCCTTGTCTCCTTGTGACGGACCTGGCGTCCGCCGGTTCATGCCGGGAGACATTGCATGCACTGGACCAACCGGAAGAGCGCGCCGAGCGACCGCAGGCTGCGGACACAGCGGGAGCCGTCCATGGCGAGCCCGTGACGAAATGCCACAGCTGTCGTGGCGCGCCTCGGGCGCGTGATGCCCTGCGCCACACGGCCGCGAGCACAGACGCCGGGCGCCGCGCGGACGCAACCCCAATGCGGGGGGGGCGGCGCCGTCGAAAACGGAAGAGGAGAGAGCCGGCGAAGAGCCGGGGAGCGTGGGAAAGCGGTGAGGAGAGAGCGGGAGGAGGGCGGGGAAGAAGCTCGCTCTCGCGGGCGCGCGCAGCGCCGGTGAGGCGGGCAGCTACCGGCCCGGGGCGTGGACCACGCCGAGCAGCACGACGTCGACCCTGCGATCGTAGCCATAGGAGTACATCGGCTGGGCGCCGACCGCCTCGGCGGCGCCGGTCGAGCGCGTCGCGATGCGATCCGCAGGGAGCCCCTCCTTCACGAGGATCGCCTTCACCCGCTCGGCGCGACGCTGCGCGAGCTGCTGGTTGTAGGCCTCCGTTCCGCGCGGATCGGCCCGGCCGACGAGCTCTATCCTCGCGTTGCTCAGGTTGGAGGAGAGCAGGCAATCGACGACCGCCCGGAGCTCCAGGTGCTCCTGCGGCAGCGGCTCGGCGGAGTCGAAGGCGAAGTTCGTCTTCGGCAGGCGGCAGACATCCGCGATGTCGGCCCCGAGCGTGAGCCCGATGTACCGCACCTCTCCCTCTCTCAGATCCGGCCACTCGACCTTGTAAACCCCGTCCGGGCCAGGGTTCGGCAGCCGCGCCTCGGCCCGCGCCGGCTCGGGCGGCGGGGCCGACGCGCACGCGCACAGCAGCGAGAGCGCAAGCGCGCCCACGGACAACCTGGGCAGGTTGAACGTTGCCATCACGAACACCCTCCTTTCGAGGTGAACGGCTCGACGAAGAGCGACATGACGCGAGAAGAGCAAGGGGCAGCACTCCCCGGACTCGCCCTCACCGGCGCTCACTTCGTTTCAATCCACCTGGTATCTTCGGGTGTGATCAAACTTCGTGCCGGGCCTGCGTCACGGCATGATGGCCCCGAGGCGCGGCGCGGCGCGGCGATCCCGGCAGGATCAACCTGGCGAGGAGGGCTCGCGGGCCTCGATCTTCGGCCAGGTGAACCGGAACGTGGCGCCGGCGCCGAGCGCGGACTCGACCCACGCGCGCGCGCCCTTGCTCTGCACGATCTTCTGCACGACCGACAGGCCGATGCCGGTGCCCTCGACCTTGTCGCGCGCCTTCAGCGTCTGGAAGATGCCCCAGATGCGGTCGTGGTACTCGGGCGCGATGCCAGAACCGTTGTCGGAGACGGAGAACTCCCAGTACGAGCCGGCGTCGCGGACGCCGATCCGGACCTCCGGGTCGGCGCGGCCCGCGTGCTTCAGCGCGTTGCTGATGAGGTTCAGGAACGTCTGCTGGAGCGGCGTGCGCTCGGTGACGATGACGGGCATGTCGGGCGCGATCTCCACGCGCGTCTCCGGAGGGGGCGCGAGCAGCTCGACCATCTCCCGGAGCAGCCTGCCGACGTCGATGGCCTCAGCCTTCTCGCGGATGCGGCCCGCGCGCGAGTAGCTGAGGATCCCGTCGATCAGGTTCTCGAGCCGGTGGACGCGGCCGCGGAGCAGATCGAGCTGCTTCCGGCTCTCGTCCGTCATCTTGTCGTTCAGATCCTCCTCGATCCACTGCGACAGGTTGGCGATGCCGCGCAGCGGCGCCTTGAGGTCGTGGCTCGTGACGTACGCGAACTGGTCGAGCTCCTTGTTGCTGCGCTCGAGCGCCTGGACGAGCCGCTGCCGCTCCTCCTCGGCGCGCTTCTGATCGTCGATGTCCGTGTACGTGCCGAACCACCGGACGATGCGGCCCGACCCGTCGCGCGCGGCGACCGCCCGGCCGATGAACCACCGGTAGGTGCCGTCGGCGCGCCGGAGCCGACACTGGCTCTCGTACGGCTCGCCGGTGCGGAGCGCCTGCCGCCACGTCTCGATCGCGCGCTCGTGCTCCTCGGGGTGCAGCATGCGGCTCCAGCCCTCGCCCGCGGTCTCCTCGGGGCTCATCCCCGTGTAGTCGTACCAGCGCTGGTTGAAGTACTCGTGGTGGCCGTCCGGGCGGTTCGTCCACACGAGCTGCGGCATCGTCTCGGCGAGCAGCCGGAACTGCGCCTCGCTGTGCTTCAGCTCCTCCGCGAGCGTCTCCACCTCCTTGCGGACCGTGACCTCGCGCTCGAAGAGCAGCGCGTTCTCGACGCTGAGCGCGGCGCGCCGGGCGAGCTCCTCGGCGAACTGCACGTCGGCCTTCGTGTAGCGCCGGCCCGACTCCGCCTGCACGAGCGTCATCGCGCCGAGGACGCGCCCGCGCGCGGCCAGCGGCACCACGACGGCCGAGCGGAGGCCGAGCTCGCGCGCCATCCGGAGGTGCTCCTCGTCGCGCGCGATCGCGACGAGCACGGCGTCGGTGATCTCGGGCGTCCACTCGGTCTCGCCGGTCCGGAGCACGTTCGGCACGCCGCGAGGGGCGCCGGGATCGACCGGGTACCGCTCCTCGATCTGCTGAACGAGCTCTACCTTGCGCGGGTCGGTGTGCAGGACGGCGACGCGCTGGATGGCCCCGTCCTGGGCCTGGATGTCCACCGCGCACCAGTCGGCGAGGACCGGGACGACGAGCCGGGCGAGCTGCGCGAGCGTCTCGCGGAAATCGAGCGAGGACGAAAGGATCTCGCCCGCGCTCGCGAGCAGGCTGACGTTCGCCTCGGCGCGCTTCCGCTCGCTGATGTCGAGCACGTAGGTGAGGTTGCGCCGCTGCTTCTCGACGCGGGCCGAGCCGACGAGGACCGCCACGCGTGTGCCGTCCTTGCGGATGTATTCCTTCTCGAACTGCCGCGTGACGCCCTGGGTGCTGAGCTCCTGGATGGCGGCGTGGTGCACGTGCTCGTACTCCGGCGGCGAGAGCTGCTGCCAGGCGAGCACCCCCGCCTTGAGATCCTCGCGGGTGTAGCCGAGCATCGACAGGAAGGCGTCGTTCGCCTCGAGCACCCGCCCCTCGTAGTCGCTGAAGAGCAGGCCCATCATGCTCGTGTCCATGATGCGGCGGAACACCTCGTCGCTCGCCTCGCGCTCGAGCTGACGGAGCGCCGCCTCCTGGCGCTTGATCTGCTCGGCCCGGCGGTGCAGCTCGACGAAGACCGCCACCTTGGCGCGGAGGATGTCGGGGTTGAACGGCTTGACGACGTAGTCGACCGCGCCCTGGGCATAGCCGCGATACAGCCGGTCTTCGTCCTCGGGCAGGCCCGAGATGAAGATAATCGGCGTGTGCCTGGCCTGATCGAGCCCCCTCACGCGAGCGGCCGTCTCGAAGCCGTCGATACCGCGCATCTTCACGTCCATGAGGATCAGCGCGAACTCCTCGCGGGCGAGGCGCTCCAGCGCCTCCTCGCCCGATTGCGCGGTGACGAGCCGCTGGCGCAGCGGATCGAGCACGGCCTCGAGGGCGAGCAGGTTCGGGCGATGATCGTCGACGAGCAGAATGCTCGCGACGGGCTCGGAGGGAGCGGACGAGGCGCCAGGCTGGGGGATGGCCTTCATCGGGTGAGGGCTCAGCGCTGGCTTTTGTTCGGGCATAGTGAAGACGGTTAACGGCGCCCGGAGCGTCTGGCAAGCGAAACTGGCGCTCCCAGAGCCGCCGCGACTGTCCAGCTTCCCCGCGGGCCGCGGCCCGCGGCCCGCGGTCCGCGGCGCGCGGCGCGGGGGGACCCGGGTCGCCACGCTGTGGTGATCTGTCACGTGCGGCGGCCCGGGCGGCGCGCGCGACGCCCGCCGCGGGGCCGCAGCCCGCCAGCTGCGCGGCCGGCCTCGCGCCTGGCATGAGGCCTGCTGAATCTGCGGGCGAGGGATCAGGCATGCGATTCGGACCCAACTTGGCGTTACTTCTCGGAGCGCTCGCTGGCGGGCTCGTGTTCTCGGCGGCGAGCGCGGCGAGCGCGGCGGACGGGGCAGGGCTCTTCGCCCTGCCGCCGAGCCGCCCCGCGCCGGCGGACCGCGCGGCGACGCCGTCGCTGCAGCCGCCCGAGACGTCTCCGGGGCCGGTCCTTTCGCTGGTCGAGCGTGCGATCGAGGTCATGGTTGCCCCGAACCCGGCGCACGTGCGCGTGGTCCCCCTCATGAGCCGAGGCGGCGGGGGGCTCAGCGTGGTGCTTCCGGTGTGCGAGGAAGGATGTGCGCGGTACGCGACGCGCGGAGTCCTCCTCACCACGCCGCGGGGGCTGGCCGATTCGCCCTCGCCGCTGGCGTGGCTCACCGCGCTGGGCGGGCGCGGCGCGCACGCCGTCATCGGGCCGCCGGGCCTCGCCGCGCTCCGGGACGACGCCCGCAGCGCGCGCGCGAAGATGCCTCAGGAAGAGGAGAACGCGCTGCCGGAGTGAGCGCGCCGGCGAGCAGGCCGGCGCGGCCTTATCCAGGGAGAGCGCTTGTCGGCGCGAGGACTGCTGAGCTTGGGCTGGCCAGAGGTGCCCAGTCAGCGCAGGAGGGATATCGCGCGACCGGGGAAGATGACCACCACGTCTCGGGACAGCGGGGTTCCGGGTCTCCGGCGGTCACGGCGAGCCGGAGGTCGCCTCGACCGCCTCGCGCAGCGCGCGGAACATCGCCGCGAGCTGGCGCGGCTGGTAGCTCGCGTTGAGCCCGCTCGGGTTCGGCAGCACCCAGACCCGCGTCGCGCCGAGCGGCTCCGGCTGCGGGCCGGGTGCGGCGCGAGGCCGCCCGAACGCGGTCCGGTAGGCGCCGAGCCCGAGCACGGCCAGGAACCGCGGGCGGTAGCGCCGCACCTTGGCCTCCAGCCGCAGCCTGCCTGCGGCGAGTTCGCCGGAGGACACCTCGTCCGCCGTCGCGGTCGCCCGGTCGACGACGTTGGTGATGCCGTAACCGAGCGCCAGGAGATCGCGCTCCTCCGACGGCGAGAGCACGCGATCGGTGAAGCCGCCGGCGTGCAGCGCCGGCCAGAACCGGTTGCCGGGGCGGGCGAAGTGGTGGCCGACGGCGGCCGTGTAGAGGCCCGGGTTGATGCCGCAGAACAGGACGACGAGGTCGGGCGCGATGACGTCCGGCACCGTCTTGCTGGCGGCGGCGAGCAGCTCTTCTTTCGTGGGCCGGCGAGGGGTGGACACGGGCGCTGGGAGCGGGTGGGGGACCCGCTGTCGCAGGGAGTGTACGACGTCCGCGCGGCGTCGCCGGCGCGGCGGGCTGGTGGAGGTGGAGCGATCGGGAGAGGCCGCTGCGGGGATCGGCTCTGGACGGCGCCGTTGCAGAGGATACCGTCGTGTTTTCCCCGATGCTCGCGCGCGCCCTCGGTCTGCTCACGACCCTGACCGCAACCGCGGCCGTTGCCGCCTGCTCGCTCGCGCCCGCGCCGCGCCCGGCGCGCGAGGGCGCGCGCCGGGTCCGGACCTCCGGCGCGCTCGCGGCCTCCGGCGCGCCCGCTCGCGGTACGCCCGACGCCGCGCGGGAGGGCGCCCGCTACTTCCATGGGACGGCGGACGGCGCCTTCCGGGTGACCCACGGCGGACCGGCAGCGGCCGCCCGGGATCGCGTCGTCGCGGGCGGCGCGCGGCTCGAGATCGCGGGCGGCGGCCGCGTCGTCGCGGCGGCCTGGGAGACGGAGCTGTGGGCGGCCGGCGATCCGGTGATCGGGTCGCTCGCCATCGCGCCCCGCCTCGGCGGCGGCTACCTGCACTGGACGCGCAGCCGGGCGTTCCGCTCGCGCGACTTCACGGGGCCGCTCGCGGAGGTGGCGATCGGCGGCGGCGCGCGCGCGGTGCGGGGCGCCCGCAACGGCCTGCGGGACGTCGTGATCTTCACGGATCAGGGGCCGCGGGCGCTGCCGCCGGGCGAGGACCGGGGCCGCGCGCTCGAGGCGCCGGCCCTCCACGATCTCGCCGCGCTGGACGCCTCGCGCGCGGTGCGCCTCGACGTCTTCGGGCGCGCCGCGACCACGGCCGACGGCGGCGCGACGTGGATCGACGTGGGCCGCCGGATCGGGCTCGCCGCGCGCGGCCTCGGCGTCGCGCCGGACGCGCTCGCGATCGACACGGCGCTCGGGAGGGTGGCCGTCCTGCCGGACGGCTCGCTCGGGCGCCCCGACGGCGACCTCCGCGCGGCGTCGTCCGCGAGCAGCGCGTTCCAGCTCGTCGTCGAGGGCGCGCGCGACGGCGAGCGCGAGGCCGCCGCGGCGCAGGATCTCGCGCTGCTCGCGGCGGCCGTCTCCGCGGGCGCGCTCCTGCCGGACGGGACCGCGCTCGGGGTGCTCCGGGGCGGCGCCGCGCGGATCGACGCGCGCACGGGCGCGGCGCGCGATCGCTCCGCGGGCTGGCTCCCGGACGGGCTCGATTGCGCGCCGGTGCGCGCGGAGGACGGGCTGCTCTTTCTGTGCATGTGGGACGATTACGAGGGCCACGGCAGCTTCGTCCTGCGCTCCGAGCGCGGCGAGGCGCCCCGGATGGAGCGCGCCTTCAGCGATGACGGCTTCTTCGTCGCCGACGACGGCGGCGCGCTCGGCTTCGTCGGCGGCTGCGCCGCGGAGGAGCGTTACGTGAGCGACGAGGAGCGCGACCGGCGCTTCGGCGAGGTCGTCGTGCACCCGAGGATCTGCGTCCGGCGCGGCCCGGGCGCCTGGGTCGAGCGCGCGGTGTCGCTCGGCGGCGCGGAGGTGCTCGTGGCCTGGGCGCCGCGCCGGGACGGGGGCGCGGTCGCGCTCGTGCGCGGCGAGCGCGACGCGCTGCCCGCGCCTGCCGGCGCCGCGCGGGTCCACGACGAGGGGGGGCGCGAAGGTCGTGCGGCTCGCGCGGGATCTCCCTGGCTGGCACTGGACGCCGCCGTCGCGCGACGGCGCGCCGGTGCTCGTCGACCGGCGGCTGCGCGCGCGCGACGACGGGGGCGTCGACGCGTGGCTCTCGTCGGTCGAGTGGCCCGATGCCGTCCGGCAGGCGAGCCTGGGCGTCACGGTCGCGGCGGACGGCGCGGTCGAGGGGCACGCGCTGCCGCCCGATCCGGCGGGGATGGTGGTGACCGGCGATCGCGGCGTGCTCGTGGGGCGCGGCGCGGAGCTCTACGAGACGCTCGATCACGGCCGCACGTGGCGCGCCGCCGGGCGCTCGCCGCTGCCGCCGTCGTCGTTCCAGGGCGCGTGTTCGGCGCTCGGCTGCGCGCTCTCCGGCGCGGTGCGGCTCGGCTGGGGCGCGGGCGACCTCGCGCCGGCCCTCTCCGCCGGGTGCGGCGCGGCGGAGAGCGCCGGCGCGGGGGCCGCCCCCGGCGCGGCCGCGGCGGTGTGCTCGAGCGGCGCCGGCCGGCCGCCGGAGCCGCCGGAAGCGCTGCCGGTGCTGTCGTGCGCGCCGGTCGGCCTCCAGGCGCCGCTGCCGGAAGCGGCGCCCGCGCCTGGCGCTGACCGCGCGGTCGTGGCGACGGTGTACGGGGAGGTGATCGAGATCGTCGCCGACGCGGCGGCGCCAGCGCGCGACGCGGCGGCGGCTGCGCGGGACGCGGCGGCGCTGGCGCTGGAGACGGCGTCCGACGACGCGGCGCCGCCTCCGGGCGACGCGGCGCCGGCGAAGGGCGGCGCGGCGCCGGCGAGCGGCGCCGCGCGGCGGACGCACAACGTGCTGTTCCGCCCCCCGTTCGATCTGCGCGGCGAGGCCCTGCGGCTGGACGCGACCGACCTCGCGCTCGGCGGCGGCCGCGGCGCCCAGCGCGTCGCCTCGGTGCCGCTGCTCGGCGCGAGCGGCGAGGTCGCGCTGCTCGTGCTGACCGAGGCGAGCGAGCTGCTGCTCCGCCCGCAGGGCGCGCGGGCGCTGCCGGCGTTCGAGCCGCGCCGGGGCGCCGTGGACGGCGCCGTCAGCCGGGTCTCGGGGCTGCTGCTCGGTCCGAGCAGCGCCCTCGTGCTCGGCGAGCTCCGGCGCCGCGTGGCCCTCGAGGAGCACACGCCGGAGCCCCGGCAGCCCGCGCGCGTCGTGGGGCTCGATCGCGAGGAGCTGCGCGGCCGGCCGATGACGCTCGCCTTCCGCGACGACGGCGCGGCGGGCGTGCTGGTGCTCGACGGCGCGGCCCCCGAGGCCGCGGGGGCCGCGCCGCTCGACCGCGCCGCGGGCACGGCGGGCGAGGTGGCCGCGCTCGCGCCCTGGGCGACGTTGACCGGGGCGAGTGATCCGCGCTGCCGCGCCATGACGGGGGCCTGGCGCGCGCTCGTGGCGCTCGACCCCGCGGCCGCGCTGCGCCTCGACCACCGCGCGCTCCCGGCGATCGCGCTCGGGGATCAGGGCCTCGCGCAGGTGAGGTGGGGGCGGGAGCGCGTCTGCCTGGAGGCGTTGCACGTCGTGGTCTCCGACTCGAGGCGGCGCGGCGAGGCCGCCGTGAGCGCGGCGCTGGTCGCCCGGTGGACGGCACCGCGTGCGCAGGGCGGCGGCGCGGCGCGGGGCGACGCCGGCGCCGCCGCCGGTGTGCTGCGCACGCCGCGTGCGGTGCAGCGGCTCGTGTGCTCCGTGGGCGACGTTCCGCCCTCCCGCGCGCTCCTTCGCGCTACCGTCCCCGGACCCCCGTGAACTCCCCCGGGATCCCACGCCCTACGATGAGGAAAAGGAAAGGGCAGGGCGCCCCGAGCCCCGGCCCGGCCTTCCCGCGGGCGCGGTCGCGCGTCCTCTCCCGGCTCGCGCTCCTCGCCGCGCCGGCGCTCGTGGCCTGCGGGGCGGCCCCGCCGGCGCCTCCGCCGCGCGGCGCGCCCGAGCCAGCCCGCGGCGCGCCCTCCTTCGCCGCCCTCGGTCCCGCGCGGTACGTCGCGCCGCCCGGGCAGGGCCTCGTCGAGCGCGTGGTCGTGGGCGGCCAGGGCGTCGACCGGGTCGTCGTCGACGGCCGCCGTGTCGAGCTGCACGGCCTCGAGCGGATCGAGCCGGTGGGCTCCGGGGGCCCGGAGCTCACCGGCGGCGCAGCGTTCCCCTCGTGGGCAGGTGCTCGCGCGGTCGCCGGCGCGCCGCCGGAGGCGCGTTATCTGTTCTGGAGCGGCAGGGACGTCTACGCGGCCGGGAGCTTCTCCGGAGAGCTCCGCAAGCTCGCCGCCTTGCCGGGCGACGTGGTCAGCGCCTTCCCATGGCTCGACGGGATCGGCCTGATCACGACCGCCGGGGGCTTCGCCGCCCGCGGCGGGACCGGCGAGCTGCGGCCGCTCGGCCTTCCCTCCATCGTCGCCGCCGCGGCGGCGAGCGATCGGCGCGCGCTCGGCCTCACGGCCTTCGGGCGCGCGATCCTCACGCTCGACGCGGGCGCCTCGTACCGCGACGTCACCGCGGAGCTCGGCGACGCGATCGCGCTCGACGTGCGCGGCGACGAGATCGTCGTCTCGCTGGACGGCGGCCTCGAGCGCGCGATCGACGCGGGCGGCCGGACCGGCGCGCCGCGCGCCCCGCACGCGCCGCCGCCCGCCGACGGCGAGCCCGCGTGGCTCCACCGCGCGCCGTTCGCGCTGCTCGCCGACGCCGTCGCCTCGGGCCTGCCGCTGCCCGACGGCGGGGCCGTGCTCGCGGCGGACGGGTTCGTCGGGCGGATCGACCTCGCGACCGGGCGCGCCACCTCCGTCGCGGCCCTGCCGCCGGGCAGCGGCGAGTGCGCGCCGTTCCGCGCGCCCGACGCGCTGCTCGCGGTCTGCGCGGGCCCGGATCGCGCGAGCGTGGTGGACCTCTCCGCCGGCGACGCGGCGCGCGCGCTCCGGATCGAGCGCACGTTCGAGCTGCCGGCCGGATCGCCGCGCGGCGAGGACCGCTTCGTCGGGGTCGACGGCGAGGCGCTCGGCTACGTCGGCCCATGCGAGGGGCCGCCGAGGCCGCGGCTCGATCTCGACGCGATCTCGCGCGGAGGGATCGTCTCCGGCTCGACGCAGCGGAGCGCGGTGTTCTGCGTGCGGCGCGGGCCGGGCGCCTGGGTCGAGCACCGCCTCGATCCGGCGGACGCGACCTTCGCCTTCGCCTGGATCCCGCGCCGCGGCGGGGGCGCGATCGCCGTGATCGCGCGTCCCGGCTCGTTCCTGCGCGACAGCGAGCGCGTCGAGGTGCGCGGCGCGCTGCGCGTCGTGCGGCTCGCGCGCAGCGAGCCGCCGCTCTCGCTCTCACGGCACGCCGCCGGGAGCCCGGAGCTGCTCTCGCGCGGGCTCGCCGCGCTCGCGGACGACGCCGTCGAGGGCTGGCTCCCCGCCCCGGGCAGCGCGGGGGGGCCTCGCGCCGTTCGCGATCGACGCCGCGGGCCGGCTGCGCCGCCGCCCGCTGCCCGAGCGCGCCCGGGCGATCGCGGCGTCCGGTCCGTTCGCGCTCGTGGAGACCGAGCGCGGCGAGCTCTTCGAGACGATCGATCGGGGCGAGCGGTGGGTGCCGGTCGCGCGGCCGCCGGGCAGCGCGACCGCGTTGCCCGCGTGGTCCACGTCGATCGAGCGTTGCTCCGCGGTGGGTTGTCGTGTCGGGGCCTTCCTCCGGCTCGGGTGGGCGTCGGCGGCGCCCTCCGCCGCGCGCGCCGCGGCGGAGGGCGCCGCCCCCCCACCCGGCGCGGCCGCGCCGGAGCCGCTCGACGCCGCCGCGCCCGCGCGAGGCGGCGCGGCGCGCGAGGCGGCGCTGGTGCCTCTGCCGCCGCTCGCGCGGCTCGCGTGCAGCTTCGCGGGGCCGATCGCCGCCGCGCGCGTCCCGGAGTCCTACGGGTTCGGCGCCGTCGCCGCGCGCTCGCCGGCGCTGCGCGCGAGCCCGCTGCGGCTCGGCACGCTCGGGGCGCTGACGCTGCCTGCCTCGATCGGCGCGCCGCTCTCGCCGGGCGCCGACGCGGAGCTCGCCTGGATCGCGCCGCTCGACGTGCACGCCGAGATCCGCCGCGTCAGCGTGCCGCTCCCGGGCGCGGGGCTCGCGAACCTCGCCTACCGTCCGTACGAGGCGCAGCTCGGGTTCGTGATCGACGGCGGCGGGCGCGTCGCTCCCGTCGCGGTCGGCCCGGAGGAGGTGTGCCTCGCCGACCTGCTCGACGCGGCGCGCGTGACGCGGCCGATCGGCGGTTGCGTCCCTCGTCCGTCGGTCGGCGTGGATCTCGGCGATCGCGTCCTGCTCCTGAGCCCCTGGCGCGACCGGCTCGCGGTGAGCGCGGCCGAGCGCCGCGACGGCGCGGGGCCGCGACGTGCGGGGCCGGCGAGCGCGCAGCGCGCGGGCGGTGCCGCGTCGCCCGCGCTCCGGCAGCTGCACGTGCAGCGCACCGCGCGCGAGGGGGCGCGCTTCGTGTACGGCGCGGGCGCGCGCGCGTGGCGCGCGCCGGTCTTCGTGGCGGTGGACGGATCCGGCGGCGCCGTGCTCTCGCCGGTCGATCCGGAGCGCGGCACCCTCGGGCCCGAGGAGGCGCTCGCGCCGCTCGGCGAGCTCGTCGCGGGGGGCGATCCGCGCTGCGCCCTGCGCCGCGACGAGGCCCGCGTGGTCCTGCCGTTCGCCTCGGAGATCGGCCTCGAGCCCGGCGCGCTGCCGGGGATCATCGGGGCCGGCACGGCCGGCGTCGCGGTCATCCGGTGGTCGCGCGACCGCGCGTGCCTGGATGCGGTGGAGATCAACGTGCGGGACGAGCGCTACGAGGCCGACCTCGGCTACTACGAGCCGGCCGGGACGGTGAAGAAGCTCATCGCGCGCTTCGCGGGGCCGTCGCCCGTCGCGTCGCTCGACGTGCGCGGCGGCGCCGGCGACAGGGGCGCGCGCGAGCGTCCGGATCCGGCTCGGGCGGGGCGAGGCGAGCCGGCGCGGGGGGCCGGCGCAGGCACGCTCGTGCTGGTCCTGCACGGGCAGGAGATCCGGCAGCCGGTGCGGTGCGCGGGGGTCGCGCGGTGAGGCGGCCCGGCGATCCCCTCCCACGCCGCGCGCTCCTCGACGCCGCGCCGCCCTCCCACGCCGGCCTGCTCGCCGCGCTCGCGCTCGCCGCCGGGTGCAGCGCCGCCGGGTGCAGCGCCGCCCCGGAGCGCTCCCCCCGGCCCGCCGTGCTCCACACCCCCGCGCCCGCCGCGCCGCCGCCGCCGTCTCCGGCGCGTTACGTGCTCACGGAGGGCGTTGGCGTCCTCTTCGACGGCGCCGGCGGCGACGGCTCGCCGGATCCCCGCCCGGAGCCTGCGCTGTACGAGGGCCTCCGCGTGCGCCTCGAGGGAGGCGTCGTGCTCGCCGCCGCGCCTGCGCCCGAGCCGCTCCGCGGGTTCCGGTCCCTCCCGGCGCGCCTCGGCGGCGGGTTCGTCCTCTGGTCCGAGGGCCGCGTCTACCGCGCCCGCGACTTCCTCGGCGAGCTCGCGCCCATCGCCGACGTCGGCGCGCCCGGCGGCGCGCGGCCCTACCTCGCGTCGATCCTCCTGCGCAGCGACCGGGGCCTCCTCGAGGTCGACCCGGCCACGCTCTCCGTGCGCCGCTTCGGGGTCGCCGGCGTCGCCGACGCGGTGGCGCTCGACGCGCGCCGCGCGGCGCGCCTCGACATGGTCGGCCGCGCCACGGTGACGCTCGACGGGGGCGCCTCCTGGATCGACGTGCTGGAGACGCGCGGCCTCGCGACGGCGATGTTGTCCGAGCCGAGCGGCGCCGTCGCGCTGCTCGCACCCTCGGGTGGGGCCGCGCTCCACGTCACCTCGGCGGGCCTTGTGCCCGCCGCGCCCGCGCCGCCGCGCGACGCGCCGGCGGCCTCGCTGCACCTCCCGGCCGGGCGGGACCCGCTGCGCGACGCGCCCTCGCGCCGCGCGCTCGCCCCGGAGGCGCTCGCGCTGGCCGCGGCGACCGGCGCGCTCCTCCACGGCGGCAGGGTGCTCGTGGCCCGCGACGGCGATCTCGCCGTCCTCGCCGCGGCGACCGCGCGGCCCCTCGACGAGGCGGCGATCGCGGGTCTCGACCCGCGTTACGCCCGCTGCCAGCCGTTCCGGGCCGGCGACGGCGTCCTGCTCGCGTGCGCGCACGAGGCCGCGCAGGTGCTTCGCCTCGAGACGACGCTCTCCGCGCCGACGCTGGAGGCGACGTTCCCCTCCCGCGGCCTCGACCCCGATCCGCTCGCGCCCCCGCCGGCGGCCTTCCTCGGCGACGACAGCGGCCGCCTCGCGTTCGCCGGTCGATGCGGGAGCACGCCGCCCGGGCTGCACGACTTCCCGGAGCGCCCGGAGGAGGCCGCGCCGGACGACGAGGCGCGGTCGCCCTGGACCGCCGCCCGGCCGCTGCCGTCCCGGCGCGAGCCCGGCGAGGATCACGCCGCGCGCGTGTGCGTGCGCGTCGGCGACGGCCGCTGGGTCGAGCGCTGGATCGAGGGCGACGACGCCCGCGGCCTCTACCGCTGGATCCCCGGCGAGCGCGGCGCGGTCACCGCGCTCGTGCTGCGCCCGCGGTCCCGCGAGGGCGAGGGCGAGCGACCCGCCGCGCGCTCTTCCGAGGGCGTCCGCGTGATCCACGCGCGCGGCGACGACCCGGCGCTGAGGGGAGGCCTCTTCCCCGCGTTTGCCGATGCCGCGGCGTCGCCGCGCCTCGTCGACGCCGACTTCTGGGAGGACGACGACGGCGCCGTGCGCGGCTGGATCCACCTGCCCGACGCCGCCGACGCCGGCGCGCCCGCCCGCGGCGCCCCGCCCGGGCTCGGTTCCCCGCCTGATTCCCCGCCCGATTCCCCGCCCGATTCCCCGCCCGCCGCGCCTCCGCTCTCGCGCCGCCGCGGCGGCCGCATCACCGGCGTGCGCGTCGACGCCGCCGGCACGATCGCGGTCTTTCCCCTCCCGGACGCCGTCGCGCACGTCGTCGTCGGCGGGCGGTTCGCGCTCGCCGCCACCGCCGACGACCCGCCCGCCTTCTTCGAGTCGACCGACGGCGGCCGCTCGTGGCGCCCTGTCGAGGGGCCCCCCGCACGCGGGATCGAGCCGCCGATCGACGAGGGCACCCCCTTCGCCTGCTCGCCGATCGGCTGCGCCATGGGCGATCACGGGCTCGTCCGCCTCGGCTGGGGCGGACCTCCGCCGCCGCCGCGCCGCGCGCCGCCGCCCTACACGCCGGCCGCGAGCCTCGCGCTCCCGGCCGCACCCCCGCCGCTCCTCTCCTGCCGGCTCGACGACGACCCCCCGTCTTTTCCCGCCGCCGCCGCCCCGGATCCCGCGCCGCCCGCGCCCGCGCCCGCCCTTCCGCGCCGCGCCCGCCCGGGCGCGGCCGCGGCCCCGGGTACCCCCGCCGCGATCCGGCCCCCGGACGCCGCGCCCCCGGTCGTCTCGCTGTGGACCCCCTCTTCTTCCCCCCTCGGCGCGCTCCGCGACGGCGCGCTCTCCGCCCGCGTGATCCTGCCCTTCGCCGGCGCCGTCGCGCCCCGGCGCCTGTCGATCCGCGGCGCGGCGCTCGCCGACCCGACCGGCGGCGTCGTTCCTGTGTTGCTCGGGCCCGGCGCGGCGGCGCCCGTCGATCTCCTGCTGCTCTTCCGCGGACCGCCCGGGCGGCGCGCGCGGGCGAGCGCCGCGTCGCCCGCGCTGCTTCCGTTCGAGCACGCCGGCACGATCACCGCCGCGGGCGAGCTGCCGGGGGGCGACCTGCTCGCCTTCGACGCAGGCAAGCGGACCCTCCTCCTCGCCGGGCGGCAGGGCACCCTCGAGATGGCCGGCCTCGCGCCGGTCTCCGGCGTGGCGGGCGCGAGGCTCACGCTCGCCCGGCGGCTCGACGCGCCCGGCTTCGCCATCGCCGGCTACTCCGTCGCCTCCGGGGAGGTGTTCGCGGGGCCGCTCGACGTCGAGCGCGGCCAGGTCGGCCCGCTCGAGCCGCTCGGCTCCCTCGCGTCGCTCGCCGAGATCGGCCCGGAGGGCTGCGGCGGCGCGCGGCCCTCGCACCGCTTCCTCGCCGAGCTGCCCGCCACCCTGCGGGTGGCCTCGAGGAGCGGCGCGCCGCTGCTCGAGGAGGACGCCCCCGCGACGGCGTTGCTCGCCGGCGGCCGCGGCGCCCTGTGCGTGGAGGCGATCGAGGTCCGCGCCGTCGCCGGGGGCGCCTCCGCCGCCTCGGGCCTCGGCGCGGTCCTCGGACCCGGCGGGGCCGCCGCGCTCCGCCTCCGCGACGGCGGCGGCGCTCGGCTCCGCTGCTCGCTCCTGCCGGACCGGCCCTGAGCGATTGCGTGGTTGCGGAGGCTCCGCGCCGGCGGTGCACTCGTGCTAGGGTCGCCCCATGCCCGCCCTTCGATCCTTGGCCCTGCCGATCGCGGTGGCCGCGTCGATGCTCGGCCTGCTCTCCGCTTGTCCGCAGCGGCCCACCAACTTCCCCGACCGCGACGGCGTGATCGCCGCCCAGGCCGAGTGGTGCGCCGCGCTCGCCAAGCTCAAGCGCGCCGGCAGCTCCTGGGAGCACATGAACGCCTGCAAGGCCGCGTTCCCGACCGCATCGCCAACCTACCTCCGCGCGATGACGAGCTGCTTCTCGCGCCGCATGGAGGCCGCCACCGAGAGCTCGCCGGACCGGAGCCAGATCATCCTGGAGTGCAACGACGAGGTGGCCGTCAACATCAACCCGGACGACCCGGCGGCGAAGGCCGTCCTCGAGGCCCGCTGCGCGCGCATGCAGCGCTGCGAGAACGTCCCGGTCGCCGCCTGCAAGAGCGCCTTCAGCAAGCTCGAGGCAGCCCAGCGGGCGATGTTCACGACCATCTACAACGCCTCCGGCCGCTACGAGATCGTCGACTGCCTGGAGACCGCGAGCTGCACCGACAACGAGGAAGCCGGCCGCCAGGCCTGCTACCAGCCCGCGTCCGACGCGCTGCTCTGGTTCCCGGACTGAGGCAGCGCGCCGCGCGGCGCGCTGCCTCCCCCGCAGCGCGCCGCGCGGCCTTCGCAGCGCGCCGCCGGCCCGCGCGGCGCGCCGCGAGGCCCCTCGTGCGCGCCTCGTTTTCCCGAAATCCCTGGTAGCGTGCTGCGCATGCGAACCGCCCGACCTCGAACCGGTCACCTGCCCCAGCTCGGCGCGCGTCGTCAGCGCGCGGAGCCTCGATCTCACGCCCACCCCCGCGCGGCGCGCCGCCTCCCCGGCGGCGGCCGCCGGCTCCTGCTCGCGCGCCTCGTCGCCGCCGCGCTCGCCCTGCTCGGGGCGTGGCTGCCCGCGAGCGCGGCGCGCGCGGCCGGCACCGTCACCATCGCCGATCGCTCGCCCACGGAGATCGACGGGCGCTGGAAGCTCAAGATGACGATCAACTACGGAGGGACGCCGCACCTCGCGCACATCCCGATGCTGTTCTCGTTCACGCCCACGGTGCACTACGAGCGGGCGCTCACCGACCAGTCGCCGGAGAAGCCGATCCTCAACCGCATCCCGCTCCAGAACCAGCAGTCGATCAACGAGAGCATGGACGTCGGCTTCTCGGACGGCAGCGGCAAGATCTTCTCGATCACCAAGTTCGACTTCGTGCTCCGGCGCGATCGCGGCTTCGAGGCCGGCGAGTACGAGCTCGTGATCAAGCGCGCCAGCGACGGCGCGCAGATGGGCCAGAAGCAGAAGATCACCCTGCAGGGCGAGAACGAGGTCATCGACCGCCGCGCGATCGTCTTCTCCGGCGAGAAGAAAAAGAAGAAGGACGAGAAGGCGGACGCGGCCGGCGACGAGAAGAGCGACGCGGCCGGCGGCGAGAAGGGGTCCGAGCCGGGGACCGAGCCCGTCGAATCGGCGCCGTCCGACGAGACGTCGCCAGGCGACGCCCCGCCCGACGAGGCGCCGCCCCCGGTGGAGCCGAAGCAGGGCGGCTGCGGCTGCCGGCTCTCGCCGGAGGAGGGCGCGACGCCGATCGCCCTGCCGCTCGTGGCGCTGGGCGCGGTGGCCGCGCTCGCCCGCAGGCGCCGCCCGCGCCGCGGGTCGCTGTAACACGCCCGAGCGCCGTCGCCGGCAGCCTGGGCGGACGGGCTGCCGCGCAGCGACCTTCGCGCGGGACGTTCACACGCGCCGCGCGCCGCGCGATCGCCCTTGCGGTGACCACCCGAGCGCGCAGACAATCCCCGCCGACGCCGCTTGCCCACGACTTCCTCGCGGGCCCGCCGTCCCCAATTCAACCGATGAGCTCCCTAGTCCCTGCCCACCAGCACCCCTTGCTGTACGCCATGTTCGCGCGCGTCTGGCTCCACGAGCTGTCCCGCGCCGCGAAGGCCAGGGTCACGCTCGCCAGCGTCCCCGACGCGGCGCTCGACAGGCTCGCGGCGCTCGGCGTCGACTACGTCTACCTGATGGGCGTGTGGACGCTCGGGCAGGAAGGCCCGCGCCTGTCGCTCGCCAACCCCGACCTCCGCGCCGAGTACGACCGCGTGCTCCCGGACTGGACGGAGGCCGACGTGGCCGGCTCCCCGTTCGCCGTCGCGCGGTACGAGGTGAACCCCGCGTTCGGCGGCGACGCCGCGCTCGCCGATCTGCGCCGGCGCCTCGCGGCGCGCGGCATCGGGCTCATCCTCGACTTCGTGCCCAACCACGTCGCGCGCGATCACCACTGGGTGAAGGAGAAGCCGGAGTACTTCCTCCGCGGCGACGACGGCGCCCCGCTCGCCGGGCGCGACCCCTACTTCCCGCCGTGGCCGGACACGGCCCAGCTCGACTACCGCCTCGCGGCCACACGCGCCGCCTCGATCGAGGCGCTCCGCGGCGTCGCGTCGCGCTGCGACGGCGTGCGCTGCGACATGGCGGCGCTCGTGCTCGACGACGTCTTCCGGCGCACCTGGTCCAAGCGGCCGCCGGCAGAGAAAAAGGCCGAGGCGAGCGGCGAGTTCTGGGCCGAGGCCATCGACGCCGTGCGCCGCGAGCACCCGAGCTTCGTCTTCCTCGCCGAGGCCCAGGGCGACCTCGAGTGGAACCTGCAGATGCTCGGGTTCGACTACACCTTCGACAAGAGCCTTTACGACCGGTTGAGCCACGCCTCGGCGTCCTCGGTCCGCGGCCACCTCGCGGCGACGGCCGACTACCAGCGGCGGAGCATCCGCTTCATCGAGCACCACGACGAGCCGCGCATCGCGGCCGTGCTCCCGCCCGACCGGCGCCGGGCCGCGGAGTTCATCGCCGCGACGGTGCCCGGCATGCGCTTCATCCACCACGGCCAGCTCGAGGGGCGGCAGGTGCGCGCCTCGCTCCACCTCGCCCGCGCCGTCGAGGAGCCGGTCGATCAGGCGTGCCTCGCCTTCCACGAGCGGCTGCTCGCCGCCGTGCGCCGCCCCATCCTGCGCACCGGGAGCTTCGCGACGCTCACCCCGCGCGGCGCTGGCTGCGACGCGTTCGTCGTCTACCGGTGGGAGCCGGTCCCGGCGCGCGGCGCGCCGCGCGCCACCCCGCCGCTCGTGGCGGTGGTCAACTTCGCCCCGTCGCGCAGCGGGTGCCGCATCCCGCTCGACATCGCCGGCATCGCCGGGCGCAGGGTCCTGCTGGTCGACCTCATGAGCGGCAACGAGCTCCCGCGCGACGGCGACGAGCTCGTCGACCAGTCGCGCGGCCTCGGCGTCGAGCTGCCCGCGTACGGCATCCACCTCTTCGAGATCCGGCGCTGACGCGGGCGCGCTCGCCGGTCCAGGCGAGCCCACACGGTCGCGGAGATCCTCATGTCCGAGCCCGGCGCCGGCGCGCCCTTCCGCCTCATCACCATCCCGTTCAGCCACTATTGCGAGAAGGCGCGGTGGGCGCTCGATCGCGCCGGGGTGCCGTACCGGGAGGAAACCTACCCGCCGCTCGGCCACGCGGTCCCGGCGCTCCGCGCGGGCGGCGGCCGCACCGTCCCGGTGCTCGTCACCCGTGCGGGCGCGCTCGGCGACTCGACCGACATCCTGCGTTACGCCGACGAGTTCGTTCCGGCGGAGCACGCGCTGTTCTTCCGCGAGCCGGACCCGCGCCGCGACGACGTCGCGTCGCTCGAGGAGCGCTTCGACCGCGAGCTCGGCCCGGCGACCCGCCGCGTCGTTTACCACCACCTGCTGCCCGACGAGGCGCTCTCGTACACGCTCCTCGCGCGGTCCTTCCCCACGCCCGAGGGCGCGGCGGCGCCCTTTTGGCTCCGGCGCGGCGCGTTCCGCGCCTACTTTCCGGCCGTCCGCGCGCTCATGAACCGCGCGATGCGCATCGACGCCGCCTCCGCCGAGCGCTCGCGCGGCAGGATCCGCGCCGTCTTCGACGCGGTGAACGAGCGCCTGCGCGACGGCCGCCCGTTCCTCGCGGGTGATCGTTTCTCGGCCGCCGATCTCACGTTCGCCTCGCTCGCCGCCCCGGCGCTCCTGCCGGAGGGCTACCCGGTGCCGCTCCCCGTGCCCGGCGATCTGCCGGCGGCCCTGCGCGCGCTCGTCGAGGCGCTGCGCGCCGAGCCGGCCGGCGCGTTCGCGCTGCGCCTGTACCGCGAGCAGCGGGCGCTGAAGGTCGGGGAAACGCGCGCCGCGTGAGCCCGGATCACCCGCGCGCCGGCACGCTCGCGAGCAGATCCCGCACCCCTGGGCCCGCCTTCAGCGGCTCGCGGCGCGCGCCGAAGTGCCGCGCGTGATCGCGGACGGCCGCGATCGCCGCTTCGGGGGCGAGGCCGTGCCGGGCGCGCAGCCACGCCGCGAGCACGACGCCCGTGCGGCCGGCGCCGGACGCGCAGTGCACCACGATGGGCGAGCCGCCTGCCTCCGCGCGCCGCAGCGCGGCGAGCGCGTGCTCCAGCGCCTCCGGCGTGGGCACCGCGACCGCGCCGCCCTCGAGCGGCACGTGCGTCACGCGGAGGAACTCGCGCTGGTAGCGGCCGAGGAGCGGCACCCGGTGCGACGCCAGCTCGCCCTCGTCGAGCAGACAGAGCACCTCGCGCATGCCCTGCCGCGCCATGAAGCCGAGCCACGACTCCACGGGCGTGTCGCTCGGGTCGAGCGCCTCGGCGGTGCTCGGCGGCGCGAGCACGGACGAGCGGATGCCGGAGGTCGACCAGAGCGGCATCCCGAAGCCGGGCCGCTCCGCGCCGTGCACGACGCGGTCGAGCGGCGACGCGGGCGCGAAGTTGAAGGGGACCGGCGTCGCCTGCTCCTGCTCGCTCCGGTAGAAGAGCTCGAACTCCTCGACCGACGTCTCGAGCTCGGGGTGGTCGATCGACCCGGGCCGCGCGCGCCGCACCTCGGCGATCGCCTCGGCCGACGACCTGCCCAGCGACACCAGGCGGCACGCGAGCACCACGCCGGTGCGCCCGACGCCGCCCTCGCCGTGGACGGCGGCCGGCTTCGGCGCCCGGCCGAGGAACGCCACGGCGCGCAGCAGGTCCACGCTCGGGATGCGCGTGAAGTCCGCGAGCGGGCAGTGCAGGTGGATCAGCGGCCCGAGCGCGTGCGGCGGCGGCGCCCGCCGCGAGAGCGACACCACGCTGCGGAAGCCGAGCGCCGCGAGCTCGTCGAGCGCGCCCGGCGCGTGCGGGTAGGCCATCCCGGCGAGCTCGCCCGCGATCACGAACGAGAAGTTCTCGATCTCACTCATGGTTTTGGCCCGGTGTGCACCCGCCCGTCGGGGCGGCGAGGTCGCGGACCGCCGAGGTCGTGAGCCTGGATGCGAGCGCATTCCTCATCGTGGGTCGACATTCTAGCGGCAGTTCACGGCCGCTTGGCAGCTGTCACTGCGGGCGGTTGGTTCGGGCCGTGGGCGGGACAGCCGCGGAGCGCGCCGTGGATCCCACGTCGCTCCTGGTTCCCTCGGCACGGTCCGGCGTGTATGAAGGGCCCGTGGTCCGTTATGCGTTCGCCCGGACGGTGATCCTGCCCCCCCTGGTGCTCGCCGCGCTCGGCCTCGGTTCGGGCTGCAGCGGGGCCGCATCGCCCCCGGCGGATCCTCCGTGCCCGAGCGCGGAGGCGCCCGCCGGGCCCGAGGCCGCGGCGGCGCCCGCAGCGCCCGCGGCGCCCAGAGCCGCGCCCTCCGGGCCCGCCCCCCCCAGCCCGGCGGAGGCGCAGGTTTTCCTGGCCGGCGTCGACCGGGAGCTGCGCCGGCTGCGCCTCCAGGCGGCGCGTGCGGCGTGGGTCAACCAGACCTTCATCACCGACGACACGGACGCGATCTCCGCCTCGGCCGAGGAGGAGAGCATGGAGTACCTCACCCGCACGATGAAGGCGGCGAGGCGCTTCGACGGCCTCGCGCTGCCCGGGGATCTCGCGCGCCAGCTCTCGCGGCTCAAGATCTCGACCACGCTGCCCGCCCCGAGCGACCCGGCGGAGCGCGCGGAGCTCGCCGCGCTCTCGGTCGACATGATGAGCCTGTACGGCAAGGGCAAGTACTGCCCTCCGGGAAAGGCGGAGCGCCCCGGGACCGCGCGTCCGGGGGCACAGGCCGCGGGGGCGCCGAGGTGCCTCGCGATCGACGAGCTCTCGGACATCCTGAAGACGAGCCGCAAATGGGACGAGCTGCTCGAGGCGTGGACGGGCTGGCACGCGATCGCGCCGCCGATGCGGCCGAAGTTCGAGCGGTACGTCGCCCTCGGCAACAAGGGGGCCGCGGAGATCGGCTTCGCGGACGTCGGCGCGCTCTGGCGGGCCGGGTACGACATGCCGCCGGACGCGTTCGAGGCCGAGGCCGAGCGGCTCTGGGGCAAGCTGAAGCCGCTCTACGACGAGCTGCACTGCCACGTGCGCGCGCGGCTGCGCGGGATCCACGGCAAGGACAGGATCGGTGAGAAGGCCCCGATCCCGGCGCACCTGCTCGGCAACATGTGGGCTCAGGACTGGTCGAACGTCTACGCGCTCATGGAGCCGTACAAGGGCCAGCCCTCGCTCGACGTGACGAGGAAGCTCAAGGCGCAGAAGCTCGACGAGAAGCGGATGGTCGCGCTCGGCGAGCGGTTCTTCACCTCGCTCGGGTTCGACCCGCTGCCGGCCACGTTCTGGGAGCGGTCGCTCCTCAAGAAGCCCGCGGATCGCGAGGTCGTCTGCCACCCGAGCGCCTGGGACGTGGGCGATCGGGGCGATCTCCGCCTCAAGATGTGCACCGAGATCACCGAGGAGGATCTCCTCACGGTCCACCACGAGCTCGGGCACGTGTACTATTATCACCAGTACCACGAGCTCCCGATCCTCTTCCAGGCGGGCGCCAACGACGGTTTCCACGAGGGGATCGGGGACACGCTGGCCCTCTCGGTCACGCCGGCTTACCTGAAGACGCTGGGGCTCATCGACAGGGTGCCTGAGGGCGAGAAGGGGATCATCAACTTCCTCTTCAAGCAGGCGCTCGACAAGGTGGCGTTCCTCCCGTTCGGCAAGCTCATCGATCAGTGGCGGTGGGATGTCTTCTCGGGCAAGACGAGGCCGGCCGATTACAACAAGGCGTGGTGGGCGCTGCGGCTCCGGTACCAGGGCGTCGCGCCGCCCGTGCCCCGCACCGAGGCGGACTTCGATCCGGGGGCGAAGTACCATGTCCCCGCGAACACCCCGTACACGCAGTATTTCCTCGCGCGCATCTACCAGTTCCAGTTCCACCGCGCGCTGTGCAAGGCGGCCGGGCACACGGGGCCGCTCCACGCGTGCTCGATCTACGGCAACCAGGCCGCGGGCGAGAAGCTGCGCGCCATGCTGTCGCTCGGCGCGAGCCGCCCGTGGCAGGAGGCGCTGCGGGCGATGACGGGCGAGTCCGAGGCGGACCCGGGCGCGATGCTGGAGTACTTCGAGCCGCTCTGGAGGTGGCTGAAGGAGCAGAACAAGGGTGAAGTCTGTGGGTGGTAATCGGGCCTAGGTAGCGTAGGTGAGCTGTGCGCGTCTTCGTCGCTGTTGATCCGGGAGCCGAGCTCCTCGCCAAGGTCGGAGAGCTCCTCCGGGAGCTCTCTCCGCGGGCTCCGTCCGCCAAGTGGGTGGAGCCCGCCGGGCTGCATATCACGCTCGCCTTCATGGGCGAGATCGGAGAGGAGCGGCTGCCGCTCGTCATCGCGGCGGCAGGGAGCGTCGCCGCCTTCCATCGGCCGCTCACGCTGCGCATCGAGAACGGCGGCGCGTTCGGCACGCGGCGCCGGCCGCGCGTGCTGTGGCTCGGCGTCGGCGGCGCCGTGCGCGCCCTGACCGCGATCCACCGCGACCTCGAGCAGGCGCTCTCGCTGTCCACGGGCTACGTGCCGGAGGATCGGCCGTTCGAGCCGCACCTCACGCTCGCGCGCTCGCGCGATCCGCGCGGCGATCCGGCGCTCGACGCGTGCGCGCAGGCGATCGGGGCGGTCGATTTCGGCGAGACGCAGATCGGCGAGCTCATCGTCTACCAGAGCGAGCTGACCCCGAAGGGGTCGCGCTACACGGCGCTCGCGCGGGTGCCGCTCGAGGGGATCGCCGCGCCGGAGCAGGGGCGCTGAGCTTCGCCAGTCGAGCAGACGGCGTCTCCCGCGCTGCTCAGCGCTGCCGCGGCCCGGGCGGGGGGACGAGCCCGAGGCGCACCGCCTCCTTGTAGGCGAACGAGCGGCTCAGCCCGAGCAGCCGGCCCGCCAGCGCCGCGTTGCCGCCGGCCGCCCGGAAGGCCCGCGCGAACGCCTCGCGACGCGCCCTCTCCAGCGTCTCGGCCAGCGGCTCCACGGGCTCTACGCGCGGCGCTTCCCCGAGCCACAGCGGCTCTCCGGCGGGCGCGATCAGCGGCGCGCCGGAGCGCTCGGGCGCGCCCGCGACGACGGCGTCGACGGCCTCGACGGGGGCGACGTCCTCGCGCCGCAGCACGAGCCGCCTGCCGGCTGCGCTCTTGCCCTCCGCGATCGTCCGGCGCAGCACGGCGCGCTCCACGGTGTTCTTCAGCTCGCGGACGTTGCCTGGAAAGGCGCCCTGCGCGAGCGCGAGCAGCGCTGGCTCGGTGAAGTCCACGCGCTCGGCGCCGAGCTCGGCCGCGAGCTCCGCGGCGAAGCGCTCGCAGAGCGCCGGGATGTCCTCGCGCCGCTCGCGCAGGGGCGGCACGCAGATGGGATAGACCCACAGCCGATGGAACAGATCGGCGCGGAAGCGCCCTTCCGCGACCTCCCGACGGAGATCGCGGTTCGTGGCCGCGACGACCCGCACCTCGACGCGGCGTGCCCGATCCTCGCCCACGGGCTGGATCTCCCCCTCCTGCAGCGCGCGCAGGAGCTGCGCCTGGGCCGAGAGCGGGAGCTCGCCGATCTCGTCGAGGAAGAGCGTCCCGCCGTGCGCCGCCTCGAACTTGCCGGCGCGCGCCGCGGTGGCGCCGGTGAAGGCGCCTTTCCTATGGCCGAAGAGCTCCGACTCGACCAGCTGAGCCGGTATCGCCGCGCAGTTGACGATCACGAGCGCGCGGCTCGCCCGGGGCGACCGCTCGTGGAGCGCGCGGGCGACGAGCTCCTTGCCCACGCCCGTCTCGCCCGTGACGAGCACCGGCACGGGCAGCGGGGCGAGCGCCGCGATCTCGCGCTCGATCCGCTGCATCGCCGCCGACAGGCCGGGCAGCGCCGGGCCGCCGGGCGCCCGGCGCGCCTCCGCGGCGAGGGCCGGGGCGGCGCCGGCGTCGAGCCGCAGCGCGCCGGCGCAGAGCCCCGCGAACACGCGGGCGTCCTCGTCGCGCAGGCCGCGGAGGCCGTGGGGATCGCAGGCGTCGAGCGTGAGCAGCCCGGCGAGGCGGCCCTGCACGCGGAGCGGGACGGCCATGCAGGCGTGGATCGGGTGGATCTCGCCGGCGCTGCCGAGCAGCCAGCCGCTGTAGGGGTCGGGCTCGCTCGGATCGAGGAACCGGATCGGCCCGTCCGCGAGCGTCGCCCTGCGGAGCCGCGGGTGCTCCGCGGGCCGGAAGCTGATCCCCACGGCGGCTTTCGACAGCCCGATCTGCGCGGCGACGCCGACCGACCCGTCCTCGGCGGCCGCGAGCACCGAGAGCGCGTCGGCCGCCGTCACCTGCGCGAGCGCGCGCAGGATCCGCTGCAGCACCTCGTCGCGGGCGGTCGCTTCGGACAGGCTGAGCACGGCGTCGAGCAGGGTCACGCGGGTTCCTCGAGGAGACGGACACGACGGCGGTTTCCTTTCGGAAACCACCGCAGCAAACACCCTGGGGTCCGGCGGGGCAAGCGCGGCCAGGGCGTTTCGTGGCACCTCGCGGGCGGGGCGCCGCCGGGGCTGCCGCGCGTGGCCGCGGACCGGGTTTCCCGGAGGAAACCGCCGCCGGTCGCGGCGCGCGCCGGCCCGGCGGGATCGGCGTGATCTGCCGGAGAAACGCCCGTGGCACGGCCCGTGCGATATCCCGCGCGCAGACGGGTGAACTGGACGGCGAAGACGACTGGCGCGCGGGCACAGCGCCCGGCTCGGAGGTTTGTCATGGGATTGAACGTGGGCCTGCTGCGGGAGAGCTTCGAGCTCGTGATCGAGAGGGAGCCCAACCTCACACACCGTTTCTACGGAATCCTGTTCTCGCGGTATCCGCAGGTGAAGCCCCTCTTCGGGCGCAACAGCGGGGAGAAGCAGGAGAAGATGCTCGCGGAGGCGCTCGTCGCGGTCATCGACCGGCTGGAGGATGCGTCCTGGCTCGAGGAGAAGCTCATGGCGATGGGGGCCAAGCACGTCGACTACGGCGTCACGGACGCGATGTACCCCTGGGTCGCCGACGCGCTGATCACCGCGATCGCCGAGGTCGCCGCCGCCGACTGGACACCCGAGCACCAGAAGGCCTGGACGGACGCGCTCGGCGCGATCGCCTCGCTCATGCAGCGCGGAGCGAGGGTGTATTGCGCCGGCCGGCCCGACGCGCCCGCGCTCGCGGCGCAGGCCGGCGGTTAACGCGCCGATCGGGCTGAAAGCTCAGAAGTGCGCCGGGGGCTCACTCGCCCATCGCCTTCACGACGAGGCGCTTGCGGCGTTTGCCGTCGAACTCGGCGTAGAAGATCTGCTGCCAGGGGCCGAGATCGAGCTTCCCTGCGGTGATGGGGACGATCACCTGGTGGTGCACGAGGATCGACTTGAGGTGGGCGTCGCCGTTGTCCTCGCCGGTCCGGTGGTGCTTGTAGTCGGGGCCCTCGGGGGCGAGCTCCTGGAGCCACGTCCAGATGTCCTCCCAGAGGCCTGGCTCGTGGTCGTTCACGAAGACGCCCGCGGTGATGTGCATCGCGCTCACGAGCACCATGCCCTCCTCCACGCCGCTCGCCGCGACGACGGCGGCGACACGATCGGTGATGTTGATGAGCTCGCGCTTCGCCTTCGTCTCGAAGTGGAAATACTCGGTCTTCGACTTCATGGCTCCTCCCTCGCGCGCGGCCCGCGCCGCCGCCGCGAGCGCTCCATAACCCACCTGACGGGGCGGCGCGAACGGCGTGCGAGCGCCGCGCGGAAGGGCTACGCTGGGGGACCGTGAAGGCCGCGCGGCGACGTCTGATCCTCGACATCGTGGCGACCGACGCGACGTTCGAACGCACCGAGATCCGCGGACAGGCGGCGTGGGTGGGCAAGTGCATCCATTGCCTGTCGCACGTCGTGGTCGGGCTCGACGGCGAGCCGATCCAGCGCGCGACGATCGAGCACATCGTCCCGCGCGTGCACGGGGGGACCGACGCGCTCGACAACGTGGCGCTCGCGTGCGGGCGCTGCAACGCGCTCAAGGGGATGCGGCTCGACGTGCGGCGCCGCGACGACCCGAAGCTCACCGCGGTGATCGAGCGGCTCAAGGAGCGCAAGGTGAGCCGGCTCCGCCGCGCGGGGCCGTAGGGCCCGGGGGGGCGCGCTCAGGGGTAGAGCCGCTCGACGCGCCAGCCGTCGCCGTCGCGGAGGTAGAGCGCGCGGTCGTGCAGGCGGCTCTCCTGACCCCACCAGAACTCGACGCGGTCGGGCACCAGCCGGTAGCCGCCCCAGAACGCCGGCCGGGGCACCGGACGGCCCTCGAAGCGGGCCTCGATCTCGCGCACCCGCTCGATCAGCGCCTCGCGCGTGGGCAGCAGCGCGCTCTGCCGCGACGCCCACGCGCCGATCTGGCTGCCCCGCGGGCGGGTCGCGAAATACACGTCCGACTCCGCGTCGCTGACGCGCTCGACGCGGCCCTCCGCGCGGACCTGCTCGGCCGCCTTCGCCCAGTGGATGCACAGCGCGGCGAACGGGTTCGCGTCGAGCTCCGCCGCCTTGCGGCTCCCGTAGTTGGTGAAGAACACGAAGCCGCGCTCGTCGATGCCCTTCAGCAGCACGACCCGCGCCGAGGGACGACCGGAGGCGTCCGCGGTGGCCAGCGTCATGGCGGTCGCGTCCGTCGGCTCGGTGGTTCGCCGCTGCGCGAGGAGCTCGCGCGCGAGGGCAAAGGGATCTGTCGGGTGGGGAGTCATGGAACGATCGCCGCTGTGTATACCGGCAATGGCGGCACATGGCGAACCCGACGCGGCGTTTCGGGTATCCGCGGGACGTCCACACCCGGCGCACCGCGCCGCGCCCGGCGCCGCAGCACGCCGCCAGCGCCCCGGCGGCGCGTGAAGATTTGCAACGGCGCCGCTGCCGGCCGCGCGGAGGTGGCGCGCGCGTTTGCCTCCACGGGAACGCTCGCGTTGTGGCGGACTGCCCGCTTTGATACATCGGAGGGCGAGAGCGAGGACGTGCATGGTCGCACCGGTGAACGTGGGGGACGTCCTCGCGGAAAAATACCAGGTTGAGCGCGTCCTCGGCGAAGGCGGGATGGGGGTGGTCGTCGCGGCGCGCCACCTCCGGCTCGGCGAGCGGGTGGCCATCAAGTTCCTGCTGCCGCAGGCGCTGTCGCGCGCGGACCTCGTGGGCCGCTTCCTGCGCGAGGGGCAAGCCGCGGCGCGCATCCGCAGCGAGCACGTGACGCGCGTGTACGACGTCGGCACGCTCGCGGGCGGCGAGCCTTACCTGGTCATGGAGTACCTCGAGGGGATCGACCTGAAGGCCGTCCTGCACCGGGACGGGACGCTGCCGGTCGAGCTCGCGTGCGAGCACCTGCTGCAGGTGTGCGAGGCGCTCGCGGAGGCGCACGCGCTCGGCATCATCCACCGCGACCTCAAGCCGGGGAACCTCTTCCTGAGCCAGCGGGCCGACGGCAGCCCGCTCCTCAAGGTCATCGACTTCGGCATCTCCAAGATGGCCCTCGAGGCGGAGCCGACCCTGCCCAAGGGGCACGACGTGACCGAGTCCTCGGCGATGCTGGGCTCGCCCCTCTACATGGCGCCCGAGCAGATGGTCTCGTCGAAGAACGTCGACGCGCGCGCCGACATCTGGTCGATGGGGGCCATCCTCTTCCAGCTGCTCACCGGCCTCACGCCGTTCCGGGGCGACTCCGTGATGGAGATCTACGACCGCATCCTGGAGGGGCCGCCGCGGCTCCGCGCGCTGCGCGCCGACGTGCCGGTGCGGCTCGAGCACGCCGTCCAGCGCTGCCTCCAGAAGAACCCCGCCGATCGCTTCAGCAACATCGCCGAGCTCGCGGCCGAGCTCGCGGCGTTCGCGCCGCCGCACGCGCAGATCCTGGCCGAGCGCGCGGCGCGGGTGCTGCGGGTCCGCCCCCAGTCGAGCGCCGGGGGGAGCGTGGCTCCCGCCGCGCCGCGCCGCTCGCTCCCCTCGTCGACCGAGCGCGCGGCGTCGTCGTCCGGCGGCTCCCCGAACGCGCAGGGCGTGCCCGCCGCGTCCGGGTGGGGCGGCGCGCCCGCGGCGCTGCTCGCCGACGGCGCGGTCACGGATCGCTCCTGGGGCGGCACGCGCGCCTCTCCGGGGCAAGGCCGCACCGGGGCGCGCGCCTTCGGCATCGCGGCGGGCGTCGCGCTGGCCCTCCTCGCCAGCGGCGGGTTCGTGTGGCTCGTGTTCCGCGCCGTCGCGCCGGTCGCGAGCTCCGGCGCCGACGCGGCCACCCCCGCCGCGCCGGAGGCGCCTCCGCCGGGCGACACCGCGAAGGAGGCGCCGCTGCCCGCCCAGGTGGCGCCTGCGGTCGGGCCCGCGGCCGGCGAGACGGCCGAGCTGCTGGACGGAGGTCCCGCGCCGGCGGCGAGCGCGACGGCCGCGCCGGCGGCGAGCGCGCCGGCCGCGCCGGCGGCGAGCCCGACCGCGGCGCCGGCGGCGAGCGCGACCGCCCCGGGGCCGCGGAGCCCGGGGCCTGCGCGGCCCTCGACGTCAGGACGTGTGCGCCCGCCTCCGGTACGAGACCCCTTCGCCGATCCGCGATGACGTCACGTGAGCCCAAGAGAGGTCCCGTCTTGTTCTGCCCTCATCGCTTCCCCTGCGCCTGCCGCGCGCCGAGCCGCGGCGCGGCGAGCTCCGGGGCCGCCGTGACGGCGTGCCGCGGCGCCCGCGCGCTCCTGTCGACGTTCGCCGTGCTCGCGGCCCTCGCGCCGGACGCGCGCGCCGCGGATCCGCCGAGCAGGGACGAGCGCGCCGCCGCGGTCGCGCTGTTCGACGAGGGGCGCGCGCTGATGGCCGCAGGCAAACACGCGGAGGCCTGCCCCAAGCTGGCCGAGAGCCAGCGGATCGACCCGGGCATCGGCACGCTCTTCAACCTCTCCGACTGCTACGAGCGCATCGGCAGGACCGCGACCGCGTGGATCGGCTTCCGCGACGTCGCGGCCGCCGCGCTCGCCGCCGGGCAGATGGAGCGCGAGAAGGTGGCGCGCGCCCGCGCCGCCGCGCTCGAGCCGCGGCTCTCGCGTCTCCAGATCGTGGTGCCGCAGGAGACGGCGCTGGAGGGGATCGAGCTCACGCGCAACGGCGTGATCGTCGGGCGGGCGCTCTGGGGGACGGCGGTGCCGCTCGACCCGGGCGAGCATCGGATCGCCGCCGCGGCGCCCGGGTACAAGCCCTGGGAATCCAGGGTCGTGCTCGAGAAGCCCGGCGTGGTGAGCGTCAAGATCCCGCCGCTCACCCCCGACCCCGGCGCGGCCGCCGCCTCGACCGAGGCGCCGACGCCGCCCGTCGAGCAGCCGCCTGTCGACCGGCCGAAGCTGCCCCCGCCGCCCCCGCCGCAGGCGAAGGGAGGGAGCCTCCAGAGGCCGCTGGGCATGGTGGCTGTCGGGCTCGGCGTCGCCGGCCTGGGCGCGGGCACGGTGCTCGGCTTCGTGGCCAAATCGACCTTCGACGAGGCCAACCAGAAGGGCGAGTGCGACGACGCGGGCCAGTGCAAGAACAGCATCGGCATCACGATGCGCGACGACGCGGTCACGCAGGGCAACATCGGCACGGCGGTGTTCGTCGCGGGGGCGGTCCTCGCCGCGGGCGGCGTGGTCCTCTGGCTCACGGCGCCGTCCTCGTCCGACGTCGCCGACACGGCGTCCGCGCGCGGGCGCGCGGAGACCCGGGCCGCGCCGTGGCAGGCGCGCGTCGGCCTCGGTCCAGGCAGCGTGTGGATCGAGGGGAAGCTCTGATCGGGAGCACACGTCCGCGAGCGGCGCCGCGCCGCACCGCGCGCGCCTGACGGAGGGCGCCGGCGGGCGCCCGGCTCGGCACGTCTGTTCGGGGGATCTCCCCGAGGGCTGAACAACACACGACAGCCTCTCCTGCGCTCAATCTGCTCGCCCCCCACGTGCTGTCGATCACCGCGGGCACGGTGGTGACCGCGCTGGCCCTCATGACCCTGAAGCGGCCGGTCGCGCAGCCCGACTCGCCCCCGCCCGCCCGGCCGTGACAAGGGCGCGGGCTCCCCGTGAAGGAGTCTTCAGAACCTGGACCCCCACCCCTACCGAGCGACCGGCGGATGTGCTTCGCTGGGCCCGTCCATCAGGAGGATCCTCATGAAGAATGCCTTGACAGTCCTGGTTGCGCTCGGCGCCCTGTGTGCTTTCGGCTGCGAGAGCAAGCCCGAGCAGGTGACGCCCGAGCCGCCGAAGCCCGCGAGCACGCCCGAGGCGGCGAAGCCCGCACCGAAGGCCGAGCCGGCGAAGCCCGCGGCGGCCGAGAGCGCCAAGCCGGCGAGCACGAGCGGCGGCTGGTGATCCGCGCGGCGTCCCCCGCCGCCCCGTGAGCCTCGAGCATGGACACCATGCGCTTCGCGCTTGCGCTCTCGATCGGCCTCGCCGCCGCGGCCTGCGACCGCCGCCCCGGGGCGGCGGCCCACGGCGGCGGCGAAGGCCCGGATCGGCTCGAGCCGCTGCGGCAGCTCGAGGCGGCCCGCCGCGCGTCCGCCGGTTTCGCCCGCCAGCCGAGCTCCGACCGGCAGCTCGGCGCCGATCCGATCGCGCTCCGGCCCGTGGACCCGCTCGGCCGCCCCGCCGCGCCGGGCGCGCCCGCGCTGCTCTCGCCGCTCCGCGGCCGCGACGCGCTCGTCCTGCTCGACGCGTCGCTGCGCGAGCTCTCCCGCGCCCCCGCGCCCGCCTCGCCGACGGGCGTCGCGGTGATGCCCTCCGGCGAGGTCTTCGTGAGCGGCGAGGCGTCGCCCGTCCTCTTCCGCTACGCCGTCCGCGGCGCCTCGCTCGAGCCTGCGGGGCGCATCGAGCTCGCCGGCCTGCACGGCGTCCGCGACCTCGCGGCTGGCCCCGAGGGCGTCCTCTACGCGCTCGACGAGCGCGCCGGGACGCTCCTCACGCTGCGCCCCGGGCCCGCCCGCGCGGGCGGGCACATCGACGTGGAGCGCACCGACGCGCCGATCGGCGCCGGTCCGTTCCGCGTTGCGCGTGTCGGCCGCCACCTGATCGTCGCCTGCCTCCTCGACCACACGCTCGTTGTGCTCCCGGTCGGCCCGGACGGCCGCCCGCTCGAGGGCCGCGCGGCGCGGATCCGCCACGACGGCCCGATCTGGAGCTTCGACGCGATCGAGCTCGACGGCGCCGGGGGCGGCCTCCTGATCGCCGCGGGCGGCGTGGAGGATCACCCGCTCGACCGGACCGGCGGCTCGTTCGGCTACATCGACTCGTTCGTCTTCCTCTACCGCGTCGACGCCGGCGCGGCGCCCGGGGTCACGCGGCTCGCGGCCGTGAACGTCTCCGAGCTCGGCGTCATCACCCCGAAGGCGCTCGTGTTGTCGCCGCTCCCCGGCGCGGCGGGCGTGCGTGTGGTCGCGACCGGCTACGGCGGCGATCGCCGGGCCGAGCTCGTCTTCCGCGGCGCCGCCGGCGGCCCCCTCTCGGATCCGCCGGAGGTCGCGACGCGCCCGCTCGCCCCCGGCGTCGCCGCGATGGCCCCGCTCGGCGGCGGCGCGTTCGTGTACGCGAACCCCCTGCTCGACGCGTGGCAGCTCGACGCCGGCGACGCGCGCGGCGCGGTCGCGACGACCCGCGTCCGCGACGGCGAGGACGCTCGCTCCGGCGAGGTCCGCCTCGGCGAGGCGCTGTTCTTCACGTCGCTGATGGCGCCCTGGAACAGGACCGAGGGCCCCCTCAGCCGGTTCACGTGCGAGACGTGCCACTTCGAGGGCTACGTCGACGGCCGCACCCACCACACGGGCCGCGGCGACGTGCGCGCCACGACCAAGCCGCTGCTCGGCCTCTTCAACAACCGCCCTCATTTTTCCCGCGCCCTCGACCCCGATCTCACCGCGGTCGCCGACAACGAGTTCCGCGTCGCCGGCGCGCTGAGCGGCCACGACCCCTGGTTCTCGCTCTCGGCCGAGGACGCGCCGTGGCTCGCGGAGCTCGGGCTCTCCGGCGAGGCGCGCTCCCCCGAGGCGCTCCGCCGCGCGCTCATGAGCTTCCTCATGGAGTTCTCGCACCGCAAGAACCCCGCCGCCCTCGGCCGCTCGCGCTTCACGGCGCTGGAGCGCGCCGGCGCCGAGGTGTTTCGCGATCGATGCGCGCGCTGCCACGCGCCCGTGCTCCGCAGCGACGACCCGGGCTCCGCGGTCCCGTTCGAGCGCTGGGAGGAGCTCGTGCTCGCGCCCGAGGGGGCGATCGTGTGGGGGAGGAGCGGCTACGAGAAGACGGGCGTCGTGCCGTACGTACACGAGCAGGGAGCCCGGGTGCCGTCGCTCCGGCGGCTCTACAAGAAAAAACCGTACTTCACGAACGGCTCGGCGAAGACGCTGCGCGACGTGCTCGAGCGCGCGCGGTTCGACGACCCTCGCGAGGCGGCCAGCGTGGGCCGCGCGGCCGGCGCGTCCCCGCGCGCCTTCTTCCACGACGCCGCCGGCGAGGGCGGCGCGCCCGAGGGCCTCGCCGCGCTGGATCCGGGCGCGATCGAGGCGCTGCTCGCCTTCCTGGATCTGCTCTGACGGCCGGGCCCTGCTAGGCGCAGCGCCGCCGCGCGATCCGCGGTAAATAGGGGCCATGCGACTGCACCCCACGTTCCCTCGCCCGTCTGCGGCGGCCGTCGACAAGGCGCGCCGGCTGCTCGAGCGCGCGCTCGGCCCCTCGAAGGTCATCACGTCGGCGGACGGCTGCGCCGCCTACGCGGGCGACGAGTCGGATCAGCCGCCGGTGAGCCCGGATGCGGTCGTGCTCGCGTCGTCGCCGGCCGACATCGAGAAGGCGGTGCGGGCGGCGAGCGAGGCCGAGGTGCCGGTCGTGCCGCGCGCCGCCGGCAGCGGCAAGTCCGGCGGCGCGGTGCCCGTGGCGGGCGGGATCGTCATCGCCACCATCGGCATGAACGCCATCAAGGAGATCAGCCGCGAGGAGCAGGTGGCGGTCGTCGAGCCCGGCGTGATCCTCGCCGACCTGCACGCCGCGGTGGAGGCCGAGGGGCTCTTCTACCCGCCGGATCCGAACTCGCTCAAGATGTGCGCGCTCGGCGGCAACATCGCCGAGAACGCCGCCGGCCCGCGGGCCTTCAAGTACGGCGTCACGCGCGAGTACGTGCTCGGCCTGGAGGCGATCCTCATCGACGGCACGCGCCTCCGCACCGGCCGGCGCACGGTGAAGGGCGTCACGGGCTACGACGTCACGGCGCTGCTCGTCGGCAGCGAGGGCACGCTGGCGATCACGACCGAGGCGACGCTCCGGCTCATCGCGAAGCCCCCGTCGGTCATGACGCTGCTCTGCCTGTTCCCGGACGTGTACGCGAGCGGCCGCGCGGTGAGCGCGCTCGTCGCCGCCGGCGTCGTCCCGCGCTGCCTCGAGCTGCTCGATCGCCCGACGCTCGACGCGGTGCGCGTGCGCGGCGTCGGCGTCGACGAGCGTGCGGGCGCGATGTTGATCATCGAGGTCGACGGCGAGCCCGCCGACTGCGAGGTCCAGACCGAGCGGGTGGGGGAGGTCTGCATGGACGCCGGGGCGCTCGACGTGCTCGTCGCGCAGGACAAGGCGCAGCGCGACCGGCTCTGGGAGGCGCGCCGGCAGCTCTCGCCGACGACGCGCGCCATGGCCCGCTTCAAGATCTCGGAGGACGTCGTCGTCCCGCGCGACAAGATCCCCGCGCTGCTCGACGTGGTCGCGGACATCTCGGCGGCGACCGGCGTCCGCATGTTGACCTACGGGCACGCCGGCGACGGCAACCTCCACGTCAACCTGCTCTGGAGCGACCCGGAGCTCGTCCCGCAGGTGGAGATCGCGCTGTCGCGCCTGTTCCGCGCGGTGATCGGCATGCGCGGCACGCTGAGCGGCGAGCACGGCATCGGGACCTCGAAGGCCGAGTTCCTCGCGCTCGAGCAGTCCCCGGAGCTCATCGCGATCGAGCGCCGGATCAAGGCGGTGTTCGACCCGAAGGGCCTGCTCAACCCGCACAAGATCTTCCCGCGGCGCGCGCTCGAACCGGTCGATCACGCCGACCGCGACGATCGCGGCGAGCGCGCCCCGGGCTTCCCGACCCGCGCCGTGGCCCCCTCGCACGGGGCCTGCTGAGCCGATGCGAGTCCTCGGCATCGATCCCGGCTCGCGCCACCTCGGCTGGGGTCTGCTCGTCCGGCAGGGCACGCGCGTCGAGCACATCGCACACGGCGTGATCGACATCGACACGAGCGGGACGTTCGCGGCCCGGCTCGTGGAGATCGACGACGCGCTCGGGCGCGTGATCGAGGCGCACGCCCCGGACGCGGCGGCGGTGGAGAGCCTGTTCTTCGCGAAGGACGCGCAGAGCGCGGCGAAGCTCGGCCACGCGCGCGGGGTCGTGCTGCTCCGGCTGGCGCGCGCGGGCCTGCCGATCGCGGAGTATGCGCCCGCGCTGGTGAAGCGGACCGTGGTCGGCCGGGGCGCGGCCGAGAAGGCGCAGGTGGCGCAGGTGATGACCGCGGTCCTGCGGCTCGCCACGCCGCCGCGGCCGGACGCCGCCGACGCGCTCGCCATCGCCATGACACACCTCAGCGCCGCCGGCTTCGCGGCCGCGCTGGCGGCCTCGGGCGCGCCTGCGCCGTCGTCCCGGGCCCGCCCGCGCCGGGCGCGCCTCGCTTGAACGTGTGCGCCGCGGCCGTCCGCAACGCCCAGCGGCCGCCCGCTGGCGCGGCGCCGCGGCCGCCCGCTGGCGTGGTGCCGTGGCCGCCCGCTGAGCCGCGCCGCGCCGTCCAGGCGGTCCGGGCGCGAACCCCGTGTGCTATGGAGCGTGCATCGGGCGCGCCCGCGCCGCGTCCAAAGCTGCAACATTGCGGCACGCCCCGGCCTCCTGCGAGGGCGCCGGCCGCCAGGGGAACCGGCGAGCGATCGCCGGCGCCCCTGTCTCACGACGGGCCCAGGCGATGCGCCTCGGGATTTCAAAGGAGATCGGGAAGGATGACGCGAACCTCACTTTACCGCCTCGCCGCTGCGTGCCTCATCGGGCTGGCGGCGCCGCTCACGGTCGTGGTCGCGACCGAAGGCGAGTCCCAGGCCGCGGGCCCCACCGCCGAGGAGATCGGCCGGCGCGTCCAGCAGTTCTACGACTCCACGAAGACGTTCAAGGCGAGCTTCACGCAGACGTACACGATCAAGGTCCAGGACGTGAAGAAGGTCTCCACCGGCAAGGTGACCTTCGAGAAGCCCGGCAAGATGAGCTGGGCCTACGACGCGCCGAACGGCAACCGCGTCGTCTCCGACGGCGTCACGATCAAGGTCTACGAGAAGGACAACGAGCAGATGTTCGAGACGCCGGTGAAGGGCTCGCAGTACCCGGCGGCGCTCGCGTTCCTGATGGGCAAGGGGCAGCTCACGAAGGACTTCTCGCTCCGCTTGCTCGATCCTGCGCAGATGAAGTTCGAGGGCGGCTACGTCCTCGAGGGCACGCCGAAGGAGGCGACGCCCGCCTACCAGAAGATGCTCCTGTATGTCGACGCGCAGACCCATCAGGTCCGCCGCGTGCTGATCCTCGACGCGCAGGGCAACCGGAACCGGTTCGATTTCACGTCGCCGGTCGTGAACCAGCCGGTCACGAAGACCGAGTTCGATTTCACGCCGCCTCCCGGCACGCGCGTCGTCCGCCCCTGACGCTGCCGCTGCGCCGGGCCTCCGCGCCCTCGCCGGGATGTATGCCCCGCGCGTCCCCTCCGTGGTAGAAATGATGTGATGCCACGGTCCTACGGGTCTGAACGACAGCGCCGCGCCTGCTGCCATCGCCTGCCGACCGTCGCCGCTCGTCTTGGATCCATGGGGTCGGCGGGGACGCGCCGCGGCTCGGCGGACGCCCGCGGTCGCGAGGGCGTCGCGAGGGCGAGCGAGCCATGAACAACCCGTACGGACATCGCCCTGGCTCCTCCGGCGCGCCGCAGCAACCCCGTCCCGGGGAACGCTCGAGCGAGCATGCTCCGCCCGCGGGCGGGCATGTCCCGCGGGGATATCCGGCGCAGGGCGCGGGGCATGCTCCCTCGGGGCCATCACCGCACTGGCCGCCGGGCCAGGGGCATGCGCCACCCGGGCAGGGGGGCTCGCCGCCGGGTTATACGCCGCCCGGGCATGTGGCCCCGCCGGGGTACCGGCCGCCCGGGCATGCGCCCGCGGCCTATCCGCCGCCCGGGCATGCGCCCGCGGCCTACCCGCCGCCTGGATACCCGCCGCCCGGGGGTGCGCCACCGGGATCTCCGCCCGGTGGGTACCCGCCGCCTGGATACCCGCCGCCTGGATACCCGCCGCAGGGGCACTGGCCCGCGAGCGCCACGCCGATGCCGGGCCCCGGCTACCCGCCCCACGGCGTCTCCGCGGCGCACGGCGTCCCGCCGCCGCTCGCGCACGTACTGCACCGCGCCGGTCACCTCGGGGCCGCTCGCAGGCCTGATCCTGACCGGCGCCGGCGCATCGCCGGGTTGTGGCTCTGGGCCAACGGCCTCCTCGCGGGCGCGGTCCTCAACGTGATCTTCACCCTCTTCGGCGTGCTCGACTCCGAGGGGAGCATGTTGAGCGCCATGCTCGTGGGCGCTCTCTTCGCGTTCCCGCCGCTCGTCCTCTACCTCTTTGTCCCCATGATCATCGACCGGTACGATCCGGAGCCGTGGTGGTGCCTGCTCATGGCGTTCCTCTGGGGAGCGCTCGCGGCGACCGGCTTCTCGATCCTGATCAACACCGGCGTCCACGTCGGCGTGTCCCGGAGCTTCGGCGAGCCGATGGGCGAGCTCGTGAGCGCGTCGATCAGCGCGCCGTTCGCGGAGGAGCTCTTCAAGGGGCTCGGGGTGTTCGGCTTCTTCTACTTCCTGCGCCGGGAGTTCGACGGCATCGTCGACGGCATCATCTACGCCACCTTCTGCGCGCTCGGCTTCGCCGCGGTGGAGAACGTCCTCTATTACGCGCGCGCCTCGATGCAGGGCAGCGACGTGCTCGCCGGCACCTTCGTCCTGCGGGGCGTGTTCACGCCCTGGCTTCATCCCCTCTTCACGTCGATGACCGGGATCGGCTTCGGGCTCGCCCGGGAGTCGTCGAAGACCTGGGTGCGCGTCGCCGCCCCGATCGGCGGCTACCTGCTCGGCGTCTCGCTGCACGCGGTATGGAACTTCCTCCCCGCGGCCCTCGGGCGCGCGATGGGGGAGGTCTTCATGCCGTGGCTCCTGCTCTGGCTGTGCTTCGTCGCGTCGTTCTTCGGGATCATCGTGGCGCTCGTGATCCGCAAAGGGTGGGTGATCCGGGATCACCTCCGCGACGAGGTCGCGCTCGGCATGCTCACCGAGGACGAGCTCGAGCTCGTCTGCTCTCCGGTCGGCCGGCTCCGGTGCACCCTCGGCTGGCGCGGCGCGACGGGCCGGAGCTTCATCCGCGCCGGCGCGCGGCTCGCGCTCAGCAAGTGGCACACGTCGCGCGCGCTGGCGGGCCAGAACCGGACGATCAGCGCGGATTTCATCGCGCCGCTCCGCCACGAGATCGCGCAGCTCCGGCAAGAGCTCCTAGCCCGCACCCCCCGTTGAGCGACGGTCACCCGCTGCGGATACGGGCCCACCTCGACGTTTTCGGTGCTCAGCGCACAGGAGTGCGCCTCCGCGCCGAAAACGCCGATCTGGGCCCGTCTCCTGTGCGGGTGACCGCCGCTCGGCGGCGGATTTGCCGGGGGGGCGTGGAGGACGAGCAGGGCAGCTGCGCGGGGGGGGCCCGCGCTGCATGCAGGTCAGCTGCGGGGGGGGGGCGTCTCGTCGGTGGCGGGGCGCGCTGCGGGCTGGGCGGCGCGGTCTTCGCGGCGCTGTACGGGGCGGGCGGGGATGCCGACGACCGTGGTGTTCGGGGCGACGTCGTGCACGACGACGGCGTTGGCGCCGACCCTGGAGCCGTCGCCGACCGTGACGGCACCGATGATCTTCGCGCCGGCGCCGATGAAGAGGTCGCTGCCGAGCACCGGCGTCTGCCGGCGGTCGGCGCCGATCGTGACCTGGTGCTCGATGAGCACGTTGGAGCCGCCGCGGACGTTGCCGTTGATGACGACGCCGTCCGAATGGATGAGCACGAAGCCGGGGCCGAAGTCCGCGCCGCGGCCGATGACGCAGCCGCCGACGAGGTTGGTCGCCTTGTTGAGGAGCATCTCGACCACCGGCATCCGGTGGACGCGCGCGGCCTGTGTGCAGCGGTAGAGGATCATCGCCGCTGTGCCGTCCGTGGCCAGCGTCTTCAGGATCGTGGGCGGTTGGGCGTTGCCATAGCACCATGTCGCCTTCTGGCGCACGTCGGCGGCGATGAGTTGCAAAGTCCGCAGCATCCCGGGAAGAATAGCGCATCTCGGCTTCCTCGTGCGAGCTTTCGCTCGCGCGCCCGCAAGGCCATCCTGCGTCCGCGCCACCTCGGCTCGCGTCGGTTGCCTCCGCTCCAGCTCGTCCCGCTGGCTGACCCGCGCCCCCGCGCCCCCGCGCCGCCCCTTCGCGCACGGCGCCCGGGCGTGGTCCGCGCGCATCGACCGGAAGGGCATGCCACCAGGGCGAACGACGGCAAATTCTCACCGGAACCATGCGCCGCACCGCCCTGTTGCCATCTGGTCATGGGGCCGTCACATCGCTCGGGTACACGCGCTCTTCAGTATGGCGCGGATTTTGGTCATCGAAGACGAGCCGGCGCTTCAAAAGGTGCTCGACTACAACCTCAGGCAGGCCGGCCATGAGGTGTTCTCCACAGGCCAGGGAGGGGAGGGGATCCGGCTGGCCCAGGACCAACGACCCGATCTCGTCCTGCTCGATCTCATGTTGCCTGACCTCTCGGGGACGGAGGTGTGCCGCGCGCTCCAGCAGAGCGAGGGCACCCAGCGGATCCCGGTGATGATCGTCTCGGCGCGCGGAGACGAGGTCGACCGCATCGTCGGCTTCGAACTCGGCGCCGTGGACTACGTGGTCAAGCCGTTCAGCGTGCGGGAGCTCGTGCTGCGGGTGCAAGCCGTGCTCCGCCGCGCGAAGTCGTCCTCGGCCGGGGATCGGTGCATCGAGTTCGGCTGCCTGCGGGTCGACGAGGGCGCCCACCGCGTCTGGGTCGACCGCGAAGAGGTCGAGCTGACGCTCCTCGAGTTCAAGCTCCTGGTCGCGCTCTACGAGGCGCGCGAGCGCGTCCAGACGCGCACCGCGCTCCTCGACGGCGTCTGGGGGATCGACGTGAGCATCACGACGAGGACCGTCGATACCCACGTGAAGCGGCTGCGCGACAAGCTGCGCCGCGCGGGCGATTACATCCAGACCGTCCGCGGCATCGGTTATCGATTCGCAGCCTCGCCCGACGTCCCGGAGAGCCGCAGCGCGTGATCGCGGCGACCCGAGCGCCGCGTTAAACGTTGCTGGTCTGTCAATACACCGCAACATGAGAGCAGCACAGTGCGGACGGCCGCTCGAAGAACGAGCCGGGCCGCTCGCAGCAGCTCGCCCTCTCGTGGTCGGGCGGAGCTTCGTTCTTTTCCTTGGATGGCGCCGGGAGCCGCGATGCATCTTGAGACGTGGAGCGCGGGAGAGGCCGACCCTGACAGAGCAAGGAGGCTTGCGATCGGGGCGATGGCCGGGCTCCTGCTGTTCGCGGGGATCGGGCTCTCCGCCGCGCGCCTGAGCGGCGCGATCACGCCTCCGGCGCCCGAAGAGGAGGTCGTCGACGTCAAGCTCACCTCCCAGGTCCCCGAGACGCCGCCCCCCGCGCCGGCGCCGGCGCCCCCGCCGCCCCAGGCGGCGGCCGCCGCGGCGCCCCGCGCCCCGGCGCCCCGACGCCCGGCGCTCGTCGCGCCGACCGCGGTGCCGAAGGAGAGCCCGCCGGAGGCCGAGCCGGGGGAAGCCAAGCCGAGCGACGACGACACGTACGGCGAGCCGGGCGGCGCGCCCGGCGGCGTCCCGGGCGGCCAGCCAGGTGGCACGGGCACGGCCGTCGCGGCGGCCCCGCCGCCGCCGCCACCCCCGCCGCCCCCGCCGCCGCCGGGAGGACCGATTCACCTCCCCGAGAACGCGACCCCGCCCGTCGCGCTCTCCAACGCGCTCCCCCCCATCCCCGAGGCGGCGCGGAGCGCCGGGATAGAGGCCACCGTGGTCGTCCGGTTCGTGGTGACCGAGACGGGCGAGGTCTCGAACGTCACCATCGTCCGGGGCCACCCCCTCTTCGACGCCGTGGTCCTCGCGACGGTGAAGACGTGGCGTTACAAGCCGGCAATCCACGAGGGGAGGCCGGTGTCGACCTTCAAGACGGTCAGGATCCCCTTCAGGGCCAAGAGATGACTCTCGCGCATCGCCGCGGACGCGGCGCCGCGCGAGAGGGACGAAGGAGTGTACGACGATGATGCAGTTCGATCTCGGGCACATCTGGGCGAGCATGGGCTTCCTGAGCAAGCTCGTCGCGTTCGCGCTCGTGCTCATGGCGCTGGCGAGCGTCGCTGTCGTGGTGGAGCGCCTCATCGCGCTCGCGCGCCAGGCATCCGAGACCAGGAGCTTCGCGCGGGAGGCGCGGCCGGTGATGGAGGCGTGGGACACGGCGCGGCTCGTGGAGATCGCCGATCGGTACCGCCGCTCCGCGCTCGCCCGCCTCGTCGCGGCGGCGGTGCGCCGCTTCAAGCGCGCCATCGACTCGGGCGAGGGCGGCGTGCCCCCGGTGGAGCTCGCGCGCCGCGAGGTGTCGCGGCGCCGCGACGCCATCTCCGCCGACCTGCGCCGCGGCCTCTCCGTGCTCGCCACGGTCGGCTCGGTGGCGCCGTTCGTGGGGCTGCTCGGCACCGTCATCGGCATCATCACCGCCTTCCAGACCATCGCCTCGACCGGCTCGGGCGGCCTCGGCGCCGTGAGCGCCGGCATCGCCGAGGCGCTCATCGTCACCGCCCTCGGGCTCGGGGTCGCCATCCCGGCGGTGCTTTGCTTCAACTACCTCACCACCCGCATCGCCGCGGTGGAGCTCGCGCTCGAGCGCAGCGCGGGTGAGCTCATCGACGAGATGGAGGACGAGCATGGGCGTTCAAGCGGAGAGCAAGAGATCGGGTCGGCAGCCGCCTGAGCCGGAGATCAACGTCACGCCGCTGGTCGACGTGGTGCTCGTGCTCCTCATCATCTTCATGGTCATCGCGCCCCAGATGGAGCACGGCGAGCGGGTCGAGCTCCCGGCGGTCTTCCAGCCGGACCCGAAGTCGAAGTCGAAGCTCGATCCCATCTACGTGACGGTCACCGGCGCAGGCACCGTGTTCCTGGAGAAGGAGGCCATGGCCGACCTCCGCGCGCTCGGCGACAAGCTCCGGGCCATCCGCGAGAGCGAGCCGGAGCGCCGGGTGGTCATCAAGGGCGACTCCTCGGCGAAGTACGGCCGCGTGCGGGAGACCTTCGCGCTCTGCCAGGAGGTCGGCTTCGCCGGCATCTCGCTGCAGGTGAGCCAGCGGGGCGGCGGCGCGGCGCCCGGCCAGGAGGAGGGGTGACGTCATGGGGATGAGCGCTCCGCAAGGTGGGGGCAAAAGAGGCGGCGTCGCGCCGAGCATGAACGTCACGCCGCTCGTCGACGTGGTGCTCGTGCTCCTCATCATCTTCATGGTCGTGACGCCGCTGCTCGCGAAGCAGTTCTGGCTGAACTTGCCCAAGAAGGACGACACCACGAAGCTAGAGCCACCCCCGGACGACGCCAGCAAACCCGTGGTGCTCACGGTGGACCAGCGCGGCGTCATCCGCATCAACCAGGCCGAGGTGCAGCGCGCCGAGCTGAAGGAGCGGCTCGCCCGCATCTTCGCGGCGCGCTCCGACAACGTGCTCTATTTCGACGCGGACGACGAGGCCGCCTACGCGGTCGCGGTCGAGGCGATGGACGCCGCGCGCATGGGCGGGGCGAAGACGATCGCCGTCCTGACAGAGAAAGCCGGGCGCTGAGCCAGGGCGGAGCTCAGGCCGGGCGCCGCGTCGCCGCGCGGCGCGCGCGCGGGCGCTCGCGTCGAACGCGCGCGTGCCGAGGAGCGATCGCGGCGCGGTGAACAGGGACAAGGGCGGCGGGGAGCTGGCTCTCCGCCGCCTCGTGGAAGGGCGCCGCCGCGCGCCCAGGGATCGATCTGCGCGCCCGCGCTCGGGGCGCGCGAAGGGACGGGTGCATGATTCGCAGAAGGATCTCGGGGGTAGTCGCAGCGCTCGTGACACCGCTTTGCTGGGGGGCGACGGCCCTCGCCCAGGACGACCCCGGGGCCGCCGCGCCGCCGCCGCAAGCGGCGGGGGCGACGGCCGACGCCGGCGCCGCCGCCGCCGCCGAGGACCTCGCGGGGGCCGGCGAGCCGAGCCCGTCGCGCCCACCCCCCGCCGGGAGAGGCGCGGTGTGGGGCGTCGTCGCGGACACCACCTCCAGGGAGCCCGTGCTCGACGCCCAGGTGTCGGTCGTCGGGACGAAGATCAAGGCCATCGCGGATCTCGACGGGCGTTATCGCCTGGAGCTCCCGCCGGGCAATTATCAGCTGAGGATCTGGTACGAGGCCTACAAACCTCAGCGCGTGCAGGACGTGCGGGTGGCCGCCGGGCAGGTGATTCAGGTCGACGTCGGCCTCGAGCCGGATCAGCAGACGGAGGAGGTCATCGAGGTCGAGTTCGAGCCGGAGCGCGCGAGCGTCGCCGCGCAGCTGCTCCTCCGGAAGAACGCGCCCCACGTGGGCGACGCCGTCGGCGCGAAGGAGATCGCCAGGACCCCCGATCGCAACGCCGCGGAGGCCGCGAAGCGCATCGTCGGCGCGACCGTCGTCGACGGCCGGTACGTCTACGTGCGCGGCCTCGGCGATCGCTACACGAACGCCCTCCTGAACGGCGCGCCGCTCCCGAGCCCCGAGCCCGACCGGCAGGCCGTCCCGCTCGACCTCTTCCCGTCGCTGGTCCTCAGCGACATCACCGTCGTCAAGACGTTCACCCCCGACGTCCCCGGCGATTTCGTGGGCGGCTCGGTCCAGATCAACACGCGCGAGCTCCCGACCGAGTTCCTCCTCCAGGCCTCCGTGTCGCTCGCGGCGAACACCCGGAGCACGTTCCGAGATCGCCTGACGTACGCCGGATCGAGCACCGACTGGCTCGGCATCGACGACGGCACGCGCGCGTTGCCCGACGGGATCCCCGAGTACAAGGTGGCCCGCGGGATCCGCCGGCCGGACGGCACGCCGATCACGAGGGACGAGATCGCGGCCTACGGGAGGGCGATCAACTCGTCGATGGCGACCCGCCGGTCCTTCACCCCGCCGAACGGGGGCGGCAGCCTCGTCGTCGGCGACACCCTGAAGCTGCGCGGCGAGCAGCGCCTCGGCTACCTCGCCACGCTGAGTTATGGCCGGAAATTCACCCCGCGCGCCGACGAGATCAGCCGGACCTATGCGTTCGATGCCAGGCGCGAGAGCGGCCTCCGGCAGCTCAACGACTCCACGGTGGACAGCATCCGCGATCAGGTGTCCTGGGGCGCCTTCGCCAGCGTCACCTACACGCCCCACCGGGATCACAAGGTGATGCTCACCGGGCTCCACAGCCGCTCATCGGACGACGTGGCGCTCCAGTCGAGGGAGCTCATCGAGGACAGCGGGGCGGTGTACCGCGACATGCTGCAGCGCTTCGTCTCCCGGGCGCTCACCCTGGGCCAGCTCGCGGGGGAGCATCGCATCGCGGCGCTCGGGAACGGGACGCTCGACTGGAAGGTGTCGGTCTCCCGCGCGACCTCGGACGAGCCCGACTCGAGGGAGAACGTCTACGCCCGGGACGACACGAGCGGCGCCTGGGCGTGGGATGACGGCACGCTGAGCGGCTCGCACGTCTTCATCGATCTGGCCGACACGAACTACGGCGGACAGCTCTCTTACTCGCTGCCGCTTCGCCGCGGAGACGCCCCGATCCGCCTGAAGGTGGGCGGCCTCCTGAATTATCGAACGCGTGAGTTCGACGCGCGCCGGTTCCGGTTCAAGGCGCTCCGGCTCGCCGACACGACCGTGCTGCGGCAGGATCCGGGCCCGCTGTTCTCGGACGAGAACATCGGCACCCTCTTCGAGCTGGAGGAGACGACGCGCGCCACGGACGACTACACGGCCAGCACCGATCTCTACGCGGGCTACGTGATGACAGACACCCACGTCACGCGGTGGCTCCGGGCGATCCTCGGCGCCCGGGTCGAGGCCTCCATGCTGTCGATGGATGTCCCGGGTGATCCCGAGAAGGACGTCGACAACGACGACGTGGATCTCCTGCCCGCGGCCAGCCTCGTCTTCAAGACGACCCCTCAATCGAACCTGAGGTTCAGCGTGACGAGGACGCTCGCCCGCCCCCAGCTCATCGAGCTCAGCCCGGCGCTGTCCCAGCCGGGATACAGCGCGAGGGAGGTCGAAGGCAATCCAGACCTCGAGCGGACGAGGGTGATGAACGGCGATATCCGCTTCGAGCTCTTTCCGACGGCCGGCGAGGTGATGGCGGCCAGCGTCTTCTACAAGCATTTCGAGGATCCGATCGAGGAGATCATCAAGCCCAGCCTCGGCAAGGGGAGGCTGAGCTGGACGAACGGCGACAGCGGCTATGCCGCGGGCGTCGAGCTCGAGCTCAGGAAGAGCCTCGGCTTCATCGACCCGCTCCTCCGGGACGTCACGGCGCTCGGCAACCTCACGCTCGTGACCTCGAAGGTCGAGATCAATCCCGAGCCGAAGGAGGGAGGGGTCACGATCCAGAGCACCGCCACGCACCCGCTCCACGGGCAATCCCCCTTCGTCGTCAACCTCGGGCTCGACTACGGCGGCGAGTCGACCGGCACGAGCGCCCGGCTCCTCTACAACGTCTTCGGCGCCCGGCTCAGGACGGTGGGCAAGAACACGCCGGACGAGTACGAACAGCCCCGGCACCAGATCGATCTCACGGTCGCGCAGCGCCTCGGCGAGCACGTCGAGCTCAAGCTGGCCGGCGAGAACCTCATCGATGCTCCCGTCCGCGTCACGCTGGGTAAAGAGAGCACCGGCGACAACATCGTGCTCGAGTACAAGGTTGGTACGACCGTGACCTTGAGCGCAGCACTGACCTATTGACCGTGTGCCATGGAATCGTCACGGGGCGAACTCCACGATGTTGCCAGTACGGACCATCCTTATCCAAGGAGGATGAATCCCATGAGGACATTGAAGACTGCCCTGGTTTGCGCGTCGGCGCTCGCCGTCGCGATGGCCGCCGCCTGCGGCGATGATGACGGCGGATCGACCTCGAACAACACATCGACGACGAGCGGCACCGGCGGCGCTGGCGGCGACGGCGGTGGCGGCGCCGGCGGCGGCGGTGACGGTCCCGACTGCGACGCCCCGGTGGAGGTCGCCGAGTCGATCACCGCCGACACGACGTGGAGCGCCGACAACTGCTACCTCATGAAGGGCACTATCTTCGTCGAGGACGGCGCCACGCTCACCATCGAGCCCGGCACGACGATCCTGGGCGACAAGGCGTCCCTCGCGACGCTCGTCGTGAAGCCCGGCGCGATGATCAACGCCAAGGGCACCGCCGACCAGCCCATCGTGTTCACGAGCCAGAGCCCGAAGGGCGAGCGCACCGCGGGCGACTGGGGCGGCGTCATGCTGCTGGGCAATGCGCCCATCAACGTTCCTGGCGGCAAGGCGGAGGTCGAGGGCATCGTCGGCGTCGAGTACGGCGGTGATGTGGAGGACGATAACAGCGGCGTCCTCGAGTACGTTCGCATCGAGTTCAGCGGGATCCTGCTCTCCGAGAACAACGAGGTGAACGGCCTCACGCTCGCCGGCGTGGGCTCCAAGACGAAGGTCGACCACGTGATGGTGCACCACACGCTCGACGACTGCTTCGAGTTCTTCGGCGGCACCGTCAACGCGAAGCACCTCCTCTGCGCGCAGAACGGCGACGACGGCTTCGACTGGGACTTCGGGTACAAGGGCAAGCTCCAGTTCCTCGCCCTCCAGCAGGACCCCACGGTCGCCGACGAGACGAACGGCTTCGAGGGCGACAACGACGGCGACGGGTCCGACAACGCTCCCCTCAGCGAGCCCACGATCTACAACGTGACCCTGTGCGGCAAGAACAAGGAGGTCGACAAGCAGCAGTACGGCATGCTGCTCCGCCGCGCGACCAAGGCCCATATCTTCAACGCCGTCGTCACCGGCTTCGAGGCGGGCGTGGACGTCAGGAACGAGGGGACCGAGGTGGAGCTCACGAGCTCCATCTTCTTCGGCAACCTCGAGGAGAACATCGCCTATGTCGAGACCGACACCGCCCAGGCGACGGAATCGACGCTCGACGACGATGACGACGGCGGCCTGGACGAGGTCGCGTGGTTCGAGGACCAGGCGTCCATGAACAGCGTCGAGGACCCGCAGATCGCGGATTGTTTCGCCGCCACGCCGGACTTCCGCCCGGCGGCCACGCTCACCGAGAACGCGGCCTCGCCGCCCGACGACGGCTTCTTCGACACCAACGCGAGCTACATCGGAGCCTTCACGGAGGATGACACCTGGGCGACGGGCGCCTGGGTCTCGTTCGACGCGGACTGAGGCTGAGCCGCCCGCGCCGCCGCCGAGGGCGAACCGGGTCCGTGCGAGGAGAAATGACGAAGGCCGGCGCGTGGGCCGGCCTCATCGTAAGCGGCAGCGCTGCTCCGTCTCAGCCGCTCACCGCACCCGCGGCGTGAACCCGGAGATGGAACTCCGATGCTCACTGCATACGCCTCGCGCGTCCGGGCTGTCCTTGAATGACACCCTCCCGCACACCTCGCAAATGCATAGGTGTGCACGATAGAACTCGCGATCGAGCAGGATGTCGGCGGCGAGCAGGCTGAGCACGATGTCCCCGAGGAAGTCGATCTCGCGCGGCGACGCCACCCACACCGGGCGGCCGCCCACGGCGGCCCGGCGCACCCTGCCCCCGTAGATGGCCGCGTTCAGGAAGCGATCGTCGGCGACGGGCGCGATGAGCCCCCGGAGGGACGTGAGCACGCGGCTGCGCGCCTTGTAGATGAGGTCTTCGAGGTTCGAGCCCCCGTCGGTGCGCGGATCGAGCATCACGGGCGTCGCGCCGGGCTCGCGCACCATCTGGGGGCGCTTCATCAACCCCGGGGTGACGAGGTGGTCGGTGAACCAGTCCTGGAGGTCCTTCACCGTCCACTCGGACGCCGGCCACTCCAGGAACTCGAGCGCGCCGCGCAGCCCGGTGATGCTCTGTAGGCCAGGGTGGGTCGGAAAGCTCGGCAGGGTGCGGGATGTTTGCAGGCGACGCGGGGGGCGGCGGCTCCCCTCCTCGGTGTTGCGTCCGGAACCCATGTTTACCTCAGGGGCGGACCCCCGGTCCCGAGAGATGCGAGCTCTTGCAGAGGCCACCATACCCGGATACAAAGCACGATTCATGCCAAAATGGGACGAACAGGGCGACCCGGATTTGGCGGGACTTCTGCTGGAAAAGCCAGCCACGAGCCTTCGGGGTTGGCCGGCCACTGGCCGGCCAGGTCAATGAACGAGTAAGATGACGCCCGATGGACTACTCCACTGTCCGCGTCTCGGTCGCGCCTGAGCCATCGGTCGCCGAGCCCGTTCCCGGCATCGTCCTGATTTTCTCGGGGGATCAGCCGCGCTGCGCGCCCATCCCTCTGGACGCCGGGGCCGTGGTGCTCGGGCGCGGCGGCGTCGCCGGGGTGCCGCTCGTGGACGACGCGCTCATGTCGCGCCGGCACGCGCGCATCGCGTACGACGGCGGCGGCTGGACCGTGGAGGACCTCGGCAGCACCAACGGGACGACGGTCAACGGCGAGCCGATCCGGGGCGAGATCCGGAGGGAATCGATCCAGGTCGTCGGTGCGGGCACGTCGGTGTTCCTCGCGCTCCCGGACATCCGGAGCTTCGCCCGCGGGGGCGTGCGCGTCGAGAAGGACAGCGTCCTCGGGCCGCGGCTGCAGCAGACCTACGACACGATCACCCGCGCGGCCGCCGCGGGAGACAGCCTGCTCGTGACCGGCGAGAGCGGCACCGGCAAGGAGCTCGCGGCGCGCGCGTACCACGAGGCAGGGCCGCAGGCGCGCGGGCCGTTCGTGGCCGTCAACTGCGCGGCCATCCCGGAGGGCCTCGCGGAGCGGCTGCTCTTCGGCGCGCGGCGCGGCGCCTACTCCGGCGCGACACACGACACCGAGGGCTATGTGCAGGCCGCCAACGGGGGCACGCTGTTCCTCGACGAGGTGGCGGAGCTCGACGCCGCCGTGCAGGCGAAGCTGCTGCGCACGATCGACACCCGGCAGGTGCTCGAGCTCGGCGCGGTCGCGCCGCGCCCGGTCCAGATCCGGATCTGCGCCGCAACACACGACCTCCGGGCTCGCGTCGCCCAGGGCCGCTTCCGCGACGATCTCTACTACCGCATCGGCCGGCCCGAGGTCCGTCTGCCGCCGCTCCGGGAAAGGCTGGAAGAAATCCCGTGGCTGCTCGCGCAGTGCACCAAGGCGGTCGGCCAGGGGGCGCCGATGACCATCCACCCCTCGATGGTCATCGCGTGCGCGCTCCGCCGCTGGCCAGGGAACCTGCGCGAGTTCGTCGGCGAGGCGCGGCGGGCCGTCACACGTGCGCTCGACGAGGGGCGGCGCACGGTCGAGGCCAAGGATCTGGATCCGCTCGCGGGCGTCGGGCTGAGCCAGGACTCGATCGACCTGCGAGCCCGGCAGAGCGGGAGCGACCTTCGCGGAGCGCGCGCGAACCAACCGCCGCCTGAAGACGAGATCGCCGAGGCGCTTCGCCTCGAGCGGGGCAATGTGTCGCGCGCAGCCGCCCGGCTCGGCGTGCACAGGAATCGAATTCGACGCTGGCTCGAGAAGAATGGCGTGGACCGCTCGTACTTCGCCGAAGGAGGCGATCTGTCCGATAACGAGTGAGCCGGGCGCGCCGCGTTCGTAGGCACAAGTACAGAAGTACGTCAATGCCGCCCGCCGCCTGAGCGCGCTTTCCCGGGCGCCGCGCCTCGGACCACGTCTCGCCTGGCGTGGGTTGCTGGGCCGGATGGGCGGCCATTCCCCACATCACCGCCAACAAGGGGCCTGTCTCTCCGGCGCATTGCGCCGCGCCGGGCTCGTTTCGTGGACGAAGAAGAGCCCGGTTGTCGCAGGGCCGCCTCCATCCGACGCGGCGGCGCCCCGCCGGCCCGGCCCGGCTCCGCGCGCACAACGACTTTACAGATGTGATGATGCGGAATGTAATGTATTGTGTAAGCCACATCCCGCCGAGGTGCTGCCACGACCACGGAGAGCCCGATGAATCCGGCCCACACGACGCGCCTGCTCGGGGCGAGCCGCCGAGAGCGCCGCGCAGCGCTCTCGTGTGTCCAGCGCGCCGCGGCGACAGCGCGCCTCGCCGCGGCGGTGAGCGCCGCTCGGGTGAGCCGCCCAGCCCCTTGTTGTAGGCGGCCTACGAGAGCTTACGTCTGCCGCCAAAAGACAGGCTCGGACGGGACGAGGAAGGGCGCGCGACGTGCAATGACCTTCTTGGGCTTGACCGGACCGGCGGCTTCATCGATGTACAGAGAGTTGTCTGTCGAGCCCTCGTGCGAGCCCCGTCTCCATCGCGTCACGGGCGGGCGCCGCGCTCCGCGGCTCCGCCGCGGGCGCGCGGCTGCTCGGCGTCCGCTCTTCGCTCGCCCTCGGGCTTTCCCGCACCGGTATCCGCGACCATCGAAACCCCCCGGCTCCGGCGGTGTGACCGACGTCATGCGTTCACGCTTGAAATCGACGTATCGCAGAGAGCTTAGCCAGGACGGCGGGCTGCCTGCTTGAACAGCCCTGGACACCATGAACGCGATCCGTAGACACGCATCAGCCGAAGAGGCGCCTGTCAGCCTACGAGCGCACCACGAGGGGCCCACGAGCTCGGCTGCGACCGGGCTCGGGCCGCATCCGAGCTCCGGCACCCGGCAGACGCACACCCGGCGGCGCCCGTTCCTCAGCCGCCTCCTCGCGGCGGGCGAGGCGATTGACGCAGGCGATTGCGGGCGCGCGAGGTCCCTCGTGGAGGGCATCCTGCGCGCCGAGCCCGACACGGGGGACGCCTCCGAGCGCATCTCGGGCGTCTTCGGCCGGGCGTTGCTCGCCCGTCTCGACGGCGACCGCTCCGGCGACGGCAACCTGTACCTGCGCAGCGCCGGCCCGCGGGACATGCTCGCGGCCTTTCAGCTGCTCGTGCACGCAACGCCGCTCATCCGGTTCGGTTATCTCAGCGCCAACGCGGCCATCGTCGAGGCATTCCAGGACGCGGACGAGCTCCACCTCATCGACATCGGTGTTGGCGGCGGCACGCAGTGGCCGTTCCTGCTGCACCGGCTCGCGGCGCGGCCCGGCGGCCCCCCGCGCGTCCGCCTCACCGGGATCGACCTGCCGTGCCGGGGTCCGGATCCCGAGCAGCGGCTGCGCTGGGCCGGCGCCTTCATCGGCGGGTGGGCGGAGCGGCTCAAGGTCCCGTTCGAGTTCCACGGGGTCGCCTCCTCGGTGGAGCGCGTCGACTGGAGCCGCATCGCGTCGCGCTCGTCGGCGCCCATCGCCGTCAACGCCGCGTTTGCATTGCACCACGTGCCCGACGCGTCGGTGCACCCGACCGCGAACCGCGACGCCATTCTCACGAAGATCCGCGCGCTGTCGCCCCGGGTGCTGACGCTGATCGAGCCGGACGTGGAGCACAACGCATTACAGTTCCTCCCGCGGCTGTCCGAGGCGATCGGCCATTATTATGCGGTCTTCCAGGCGCTGGAGGCGCTGCTCCCGCCCCATATCGCCGCGCGCGAGACCATCGAGCAGGTCTTCTTCGGGCAGGAGGTGATGAACGTGGTGGTGGGAGAGGGGGCGGCCCGGGTCGAGCGGCACGAGCGCCGCGGCGCCTGGCAGCGCCGCCTCCGCATGAACGGCTTCGAGCCGCTCCGCATGGCGCCGCACGAGTCGCTGGTCCGCGGGGCGCTGCGGCTCAGCCAGGGGTTCGACGTCCGGGGGGACGAGCCGGCGCTGCTGCTCATGCGCAACGGGATCTCCCTGGTGGCCGCGTCGGCCTGGCGGCCGCGGCAGGTCCCGCCGCCGTCGCGGTTCATCTCCGGCCTCTTCCGCCGCACCCTCTAGAGCGGCGGGCACCCGCTTCGGATACGGGCCCACCTCGACGTTTTCGGTGCTCAGCGCACAGGAGTGCGCTTGCGCGCCGAAAACGCCGATCTGGGCCCGTCTCCTGTGCGGGTGACCGCCGCTCTGGGACGCATGTAACAGAGACGGGGGGGAATCCGCTTTAAACGGGGGGGCGCGGGGACAGGCGGATTCGGCCGCGCGCGGAGGGCGCAGAGCGCGGCTGGCCGTCAATGCGGCAAGGAATCTAGCGCCGTCCAGAGCATCAGGAGGACGAACGCGGCGGCGGCGACGAGCCGGCGGGTGCGGCGGCTTTGAAGGCGTGTGTGCCTGGCCTGGAGCCACGATTTGTACTCGAAAAGGAGCTCGTCCTCGGGCGTCATGGGGCCGGGGGAGAGCGGGCTCAACCCTTCACGCCGGACCACCTGGAACAGGGCCGAGCCGCGCGCCTGGGCTCGCGCGAGCCGGTCCAGCATCTCGCGGCGGCAATGAGGGCAAAACGTCAACACGTCCCCGGCGCGCTCGTCGAGGCCGAACTCCTGCAGCCTCTGGTGCTCCCAGAGCTCCCTCTCGCTCAGCCCCTCGTGCGCGCCAGGCCGACCAGGGTCGGGCAGGGGTGGGGTATCCTTGGTGTTCATCGTTGCTCCTGAGGTGCCGCGCGCTGCGCGCCTGCCAGGACTATTCCCACCACCCGAGCGAAGTTCTCACGTCGCGTGCACGGCGGTGGACGGAACACCCCGGCTCAGCGCGTCACGAGCACCTTGAGCGCCCCGGGCGCCGCCGCAAGGCGCAGCGCCTCCTCGGCGCGCTCCAGCGGGACCCGCGCCGAGACGAGGGGACGGACATCGACGCTGCGGGTCTCGAGGGCGCGGAGCGCCGGCTCGAACAGCCCGCAGCGGGATCCCACCACGGTGATCTCCTGGACGACGAGCTCGGCCAGATGGACGCTGGAGAGCCCGGCCACCGTGCTCTTCAGCACGAGCGTGCCCCGCGGCCGGGTCGCCCGGACCGCGGCCGCGAACCCCTCGGCCGTGCCTGTGGCCTCGACCACCAGCTCCGCGGGCTCGCCCGTCCAGGCAGGTTGCGCCGGTCCGGCCTCGGCGCCGGCCTGGCCCGGGGCCGCCCGGGGGATGTGCTCCGTCGCGATGCCCTGCGCGCGCAGCAGGGCGAGCTTCTCCTCGTGCCGGCCGACCGCGACGACGCGGGCGCCGGCCTGGTGGAGCACCTGGGCCACCAGCAGGCCGAGCTTGCCGTCGCCGAACACGAGCGCCGCGGTGCGCGGCACCACCCGCACCTGCTCCAGGATCTCGTACGCCGCCGCGAGCGGCTCCACGAACACCGCCTCCTCGTCGCCCACCCGGTCGTCGACGGCGTGAAGGTTCGCCACGGGCACGGCGACGCGCTCCGCCAGCGCCCCGTCGGCGCCGACGATGCCCATCACCGTGCGCGCCGGGCAGTGCCGCCCGAGCCCGCGCACACACGTGCTGCAGCCACCGCAGGCGAAGTTGATCTCCCCCACCACGCGCCGGCCAAGCCAGACGGGCGGCCCCTCCACGACGTCCCCGACGAACTCGTGGCCGAGCGTGCCGCGGAAACCCGCGTAACCCTTGGTGATTTCGAGATCCGTGTTGCAGATCCCCGCGCACCGCACCTCGACCACGGCCATGCCGGCCGTGGTCGAGGGGGGGGCGCGGTCGACGACGCGCGCGGTCGTGCCGTCCCAGACCAGCGCTCGCACGGCGGCCTAGCCCACCGCGATCGCCAGGCGGCGCTTCGCCGGCTGCATCAGGTACACATCGACCGCCTCCGCGGCCCTGCGCCCCTCCGCGATCGCCCAGACGACGAGGCTCTGGCCGCGCGACATGTCGCCCGCGGCGAAGACGCCCTCGACGTTCGTGCACCCGCCCTGGGCCTTCACGTTGCCGCGCGCGTCCATCGCGACGCCGAGCTGCTCGAGCAGCCCCTCGCGCTCGGAGCCGACGAAGCCCATGGCGAGCAGGACGAGCTCGCACGGGATCTCGAACTCGCTCCCCGGCACCGGCACGAACTTCCCGCCTTCCAGGCTCACGCGCGTCGCCTTGAGGGCGCGCACGTGCCCGCGCTCGTCGCCGAGGAACGCCGTCGTCGAGACCGACCAGTCCCGCTCGCCGCCCTCCTCGTGCGAGGACGAGCTGCGCAGGACGAGCGGCCACGCGGGCCACGGGTTCGTCACGGAGCGCTGCTCGGGCGGGCGGGGGAGGAGCTCGAGCTGCGTCACGTGCGCCGCCCGGTGGCGGTGGCTCGTGCCCAGGCAGTCCGAGCCGGTGTCGCCGCCGCCGATGACGACCACGCGCTTGCCCGTCGCGAGGATCGCCTCGCTGTCCGGGATCACGTCGCCGGCGACCCGCTTGTTCTGCTGCTCCAGGAACTCCATGGCGAAGTGGACGCCCTTGAGCTCCCGGCCCGGCACCGGCAGGTCGCGCGGACGGCGCGCCCCGCCGCAGAGCACGACCGCCTCGTACATCTCGCGGAGCGCGTCGCCGGTGATGTCGACGCCGCAGTGCACGCCCGTCCGGAACGTCACCCCCTCGGCCTGCATCTGCTCCATGCGGCGGTCGATGAGGTGCTTCTCCATCTTGAAGTCCGGGATGCCGTACCGGAGCAGGCCGCCGATGCGGTCGTCCCGCTCGAAGACCGTCACGTCGTGCCCCTTGCGCGCGAGCTGCTGCGCGGCCGCGAGGCCGGCCGGCCCGGACCCGATCACCGCCACCTTCTTGCCCGTGCGGTGCTTCGGGACGACCGGCGCGACCAGGCCCCGCTCGAAGGCGCGGTCGGCGACCCCACGCTCGACGTTCTTGATGGTGACCGGCGTGCCCTCGATGTTCAGGACACACGCCGCCTCGCAGGGCGCCGGGCAGACCCGCCCGGTGACCTCGGGGAAGTTGTTCGTCGCGTGCAGCGACGCGATCGCCTCCGGGAGGCGCTCGCGGTACATGTGATCGTTCCAGTCCGGGATGAGGTTCCCGAGCGGACACCCGTCGTGACAGAACGGGATGCCGCAGTCCATGCACCGCGCGGCCTGATCCTTGAGCTCCGGATCGGGGATCGGGAGCTCGAACTCCTGCCAGTCGTTCAAACGCTCGGAAACGGGCCGCTTCTTGATGTCGACCCGCTGGATCTCGAGGAAGCCTCGTACCTTACCCATGGGCGGCCGACCTCTCTCCCGTGCTCGCGGGACCCGCGTTGGCGGGGATGTAACGTCCAGTGGAAACGTAGGGGGTGGAAGGTGAAAGGAGGGACACGATCCCGTTCGACCCGTCCGCGCCGTTCGTCGCGGGCGCCGACGCGGCCTCGAGGGCGCGCCGGTACTCGCTCGGGACGACCTTCACGAACTTCGAGAGCACCGTCTGCCAGTTGTCGAGCAGCTCGAGCGCCTTCCGGCTGCCCGTCCGCCGCACGTGCTCCTCGAGCAGCGCCCGCACCGACTCGGCGTCGGCCGCGGTCATCGTCTCGAGCTGCACCATCTCCTTGTTGCAGCGCGCCTCGAAGAGCGCGTCCTCGTCGAAGACGTAGGCGAGGCCGCCGCTCATGCCGGCGCCGAAGTTGCGGCCGGTGGTGCCGAGGATGATCACGGTGCCGCCCGTCATGTACTCGCAGCCGTGGTCGCCCACGCCCTCGACGACGGTGGTGGCCCCGCTGTTCCGGACGGCGAAGCGCTCACCGGCGCGGCCGTTGAAGAACGCGCGGCCGGTCGTCGCGCCGTAGAGCACGACGTTGCCGACGATGACCTGATCGTCCGCCCGGAACGGCGCCTCCCGCGGCGGGCGCACCGCGACCACGCCGCCGGAGAGTCCCTTGCCGACGTAGTCGTTCGCGTCGCCCTCGAGCTCGAGCGTCATGCCCCGCGAGGCGAACGCGCCGAAGCTCTGGCCGGCGCTGCCGGTGCACCGCACGACGATGCTGTCCTCCGGGAGCCCCGCGCTGCCGTGCCGGCGCGCGATCTCGCCGCTCAGCATGGCGCCGAGCGTCCGATCGGAGTTCTTCACGCGGGTCTCGATCACGACGGGCGAGCCGCCGTCGATCGTGGCACGCGCCTTCTCGATCAGCTTGAGGTCGAGCACCCGGTCGAGCTTGTGGTCCTGCAGCTCGACGCAGTGGGTCGGGCTCGTGAGGGCCTCCTTCGGCCGGTACAGCACCTCGGAGCAGTCGATCTTCCGCGCCTTCGGGTGGAGCCCGGTGCGCCGCTGCACGATGCAGTCGGAGCGCCCGACCATCTCGGTCAGCGTACGGAAGCCCAGGCTCGCCATGATCTGCCGGAGCTCCTCCGCCACGTAGAAGAAGAAGCGGATGACGTGCTCCGGCGTGCCCGTGAACTTCTTGCGGAGCTCCGGGTCCTGCGTGGCGATGCCCACCGGGCAGGTGTTGAGGTGGCACTTGCGCATCATGATGCAGCCGGTCGCGACGAGCGGGGCCGTGGAGAACCCGAACTCCTCGGCGCCGAGCAGGGCGGCGAACGCCACGTCCCGGCCCGTCAGGAGCTTCCCGTCGGTCTGCACGATGGCGCGGCCGCGGAGCCCGTTCATGACGAGCACCTGGTGCGCCTCGGCGAGCCCGAGCTCCCACGGCACGCCCGCGTGGTGGATCGACGTGAGCGGGGAGGCGCCCGTGCCGCCGGAGTCGCCGCTGATGAGCACGACGTCCGCGTGCGCCTTCACGACGCCCGCGGCGATGGTGCCGACGCCCGCCTCGGCGACGAGCTTCACGCTGATGCGCGCCTTCGAGTTGATGTTCTTCAGGTCGAAGATGAGCTGCGCGAGATCCTCGATCGAGTAGATGTCGTGGTGCGGCGGCGGCGAGATCAGCGTCACGCCGGGGGTGGAGTGGCGCACCTTCGCGATCACCGAGTCGACCTTGTGGCCCGGGAGCTGCCCGCCCTCGCCGGGCTTGGCGCCCTGGGCCATCTTGATCTGGAGCTCGTCGGCGTTGACGAGGTACTCGGCCGTGACGCCGAACCGCCCCGAGGCGACCTGCTTCACCGCGCTCCGCTTCGAGTCGCCGTTCGCGAGCCGGAGGAAGCGCTCCGGGTCCTCGCCGCCCTCGCCGGTGTTCGACCGGGCGCCGATGCGGTTCATCGCGACGGCGAGCGTCTCGTGCGCCTCCTTCGAGATGCTCCCGAAGGACATGGCGCCCGTGGCGAAGCGCTTCACGAGCGAGGTGGCGGGCTCGACCTCGTCGAGCGGCACCGGCGGGCCCGCGGGCTTGAAGTCCCACAGCCCGCGGAGCGACATCGGGTGCTCCTCCTGCCGGTTGATGATCGCGGCGTACTCCTCATAGCTCTTCGCGTCGTCGAGGCGGACCGCCCGCTGGAGCGTCGCGATCGACTGCGGCGTCCAGAGGTGCCGCTCGCCGAACACGCGGAAGTGGTGGTGCCCGCCGACGTCGAGGACGGACCTCGCCCGCTCGCCGTAGGCCGCCTGGTGGCGCGCGAGCGACTCCTCCGCGATCTCGCGCAGCCCGACGCCGCGGATGCGCGACGCCGTGCCGGTGAAGTACGCGTCGATGACGATCTGATCGATGCCGATCGCCTCGAAGATCTGCGCTCCCTGGTAGCTGGAGAGGGCGCTGATCCCCATCTTCGACATGATCTTGAGGATGCCCTTCTTGAGCGCCTTCACGTACCGCGAGCTCGCCGCGGACGGCGAGAGGTCGGGGCCGAGGGTCTTGTCGCGGCACATCGCCGCGATCGACTCGAACGCGAGGTACGGGTTCACCGCGCCCGCGCCGTAGCCGATGAGCAGCGCCATGTGGCCGACCTCGCGCGCCTCGCCGGTCTCCACGATGATGCCGGCGCGCGTGCGTGTCCCCTCGTTGATGAGGTGGTGGTGCACGGCGCCCACCGCGAGCAGGCTCGGGATGGGGGCGAGCGTCTCGTCGATGCCGCGGTCGCTGAGGATGAGGATGCTCGCGCCGTCCGCGATCGCGCGGCTCGCGTCCTTGCAGAGCTTCGCGACCGCCTTCCGCAGGTTGTCCTCCGGGTCACCGTCGACCGGGAAGTACATCGGCAGCGTGGCCGCCCGGAAATCCGGGAAGACGTTCTTCCGCAGCTTGGACAGATCGTCCTGGGTGAGGATCGGGTGGGGCAGCTCGAGCATCCGGCACTGGCGGGGCGTCTCCTCGAGGAGGTTGCCCTCGCCGCCGACGCAGCTCACGAGCGACATCACGATCTCCTCGCGGAGCGGGTCGACCGGCGGGTTCGTGACCTGCGCGAACAGCTGCTTGAAGTAGCGGAAGAGCAGCTGCGGCTTCTCGGAGAGGACGGCGAGCGGGATGTCGATGCCCATCGAGCCGACCGGCTCCTCGCCGAGGGTGGCCATGGCCGCGAGGATCATCCGCTGGTCCTCCTCCGTGTAGCCGAAGGCCTGCTGGAGGGTCCGGAGCTCCGCGTGCGGGATCGTGTAGAGGCTCGGCACGTCCTCGAGGGCGCGCAGGTCGATCTTGTTCTCGGCGACCCACGCCGCGTACGGCTTCTGGGTCGCGACCCGGCGCTTGATCTCGTCGTCGCTGACGACGCGCCCCTCGCTCGTGTCGACGAGGAACATCTTGCCGGGCTGGAGGCGTCCCTTCTGGATGACGCGCGACGGCTCGATGTCGAGCACGCCGAACTCGCTCGCGAGCACGACGAGCCCGTCGCTCGTCACGACGTACTTCGCGGGGCGCAGGCCGTTCCGGTCGAGCGTCGCGCCGATCAGCCGGCCGTCGGTGAAGCAGAGCGCCGCGGGGCCGTCCCAGGGCTCGATCAGGCAGCCGTGGTACTCGTAGAAGGCCTTCTTCTCGGCCGACATGTCCGGGTCGTGCGCCCAGGCCTCGGGCACGAGCATCATCATCACGTGCGGGAGCGACCGGCCGCTCGCGAGCAGGAAGTCGACGACGTTGTCGAGCGCGGACGAGTCGGAGCCGCCGGCGCGGATGATCGGCTTGAAGTCCTCGATCGCGTTCGCGAAGACATCGCTCTTGAGCAGCGCCTCGCGCGCCGACATCCACGCGGTGTTGCCGCGCAGGGTGTTGATCTCGCCGTTGTGCGCGATCACGCGGTAGGGGTGGGCGCGCTCCCACGTGGGGAAGGTGTTCGTGGAGAAGCGCGAGTGGACCATCGCGAGCCGCGACACCGCGCGCTTGTCGGACAGGTCGGGGTAGAACGCCGAGACCTGCTCCGCGAGCATCAGGCCCTTGTAGACGACCGTCCGCGACGAGCACGACGTGAGGTAGAAGTCGTCCGAGTGGGCGGTGCGGCCGGCGCGCTTGCGGATCGCGTAGAGGACCTGCTCGAAGGACTGGCGGGGCGCGACCCTGCCGATGAAGAGCTGGCGGATCGCGGGGCGCGAGTCGCGCGCGACCGGGCCGATCGCCCCGTCGTCGATGGGCACGTCGCGCCAGCCGAGGACGCGCTGGCCGTGGTGCACGACCGCGGCCTCCAGGATCGCCTCACACTGGCGGCGCCGCGACGGGTTCTGGGAGAAGAACGCCGTCGCGATCGCGTAGTCGCCGGGGGCGGGCAGATCGATGCCCTGGGCCGCCACGGAGGCGGCGTACAGCTCGTGCGGGATCTGGAGCAGGACGCCCGCGCCGTCGCCGGTGCAGGGGTCGCAGCCCGCGGCGCCGCGGTGGGTTAGATTTTCGAGGATCTCGAGCGCTTGGCAAACGACCTCGTGCGTCGCTTCACGGCGTAGCGTGGCGACGAACCCGAGCCCGCATGCGTCGTGTTCGAAAGCCGGATCGTAAAGACCTTGTCGTTGGGGCAGAGGCATGGTGCAGACTTCACACGCGCGTAGCACATGTGGCAGAAGGATTGGAGCCCTACTTTAATGCGCCGCGCCAGCTCCGGCGGAATCGGCCCAAAACGCGGGGGGAGCGGTCCCCGGCCGCGACCCGGCGCGGGACCCGGCGGGGACGCCGGGCGGAGCGCGCGGCGGCGGAACGCGCGGCGGCGGAACGCGCGGCGGCGAAGCGCGCGGACGCGGCGCTCGTCAAGACGCCCGTCGCCCCGCGGTGGATGAGGCTGGTTGTTGACGCTGGCCCCGCCGCGGGCGACGTGTCGGTTGAAGAAGATGAAGCTGTTCGCACTCAGTGATCTCCACGTCGGCTATGCGGAGAACCGCTGGGCCATCGAGCGCATGACGCCGCGGCCGGAGGACTGGCTCATCCTGGCTGGCGACCTCGGGGAGACGGAGCAGCACCTGCTCTACGTGCTCGACACGCTGGGCCCGCGGTTCAAGCAGCTCCTGTGGGTGCCCGGCAACCACGAGCTCTATCGGATGCCGAGTGAGCGCGGCGCGCCGCGCGGGCGAGACCGGTACGAGCGCCTGATCCAGATCTGCCGGAGCCGCGGGGTGATCACGCCGGAGGACCCGTACGTCCTTTGGGAGGGCGAGGGCGGGCCGCACGTGCTGGCGCCGCTGTTCCTCCTCTACGACTACAGCTTCCGGCCGGACGGCGTGCCCGAGAGCGGCGCGGTCGCGTGGGCGATGGAGAGCGGCGTCCTCTGCACCGACGAGGAGCTGCTCGACCCGAGCCCGTACGCGAGCCGGCCTGAGTGGTGCCGCGCCCGCGTCGCAGAGACGGAGGCGCGACTCGCCGCCATCACCTCGAGCGCCGCCCCCGCGCACCCGACGATCCTCATCAACCACTTCCCCCTGCGCGAGGAGCTCGTGCGCTTGTGGCGCATCCCGCGTTTCTCGATCTGGTGCGGCACCCGGCGCACGCACGACTGGCACACGCGGTTCCGCGCGCGCGTGGTCGTGTCCGGTCATCTCCACATCCCCCGCACGGACTGGATCGACGGTGTCCGTTTCGAGGAGGTGTCGTTTGGGTACCCGCGGCAGCGGCCGATCGATCGCACCGCCGACAGCTGCCTGCGGGAGATCTTGCCAGGGCCGGCCCACGCGGCTCCGGTGGAGAAGTAGATGCTAGAGCTCGGTCCCGGCGTCGCGCACCTCTGGTACGTCTTCTCGGATCCGGTCCGCGACGAGGCCCTGCTCGCGGCCTACCACCGGCTGATGGCGCCGGACGAGGCGGCCCAGCAGGCGCGCTTCGTGTTCCCCGAGCACCGGCACGAGTACCTGCTCACGCGGGCGCTCGTGCGCTCCGTCCTCTCGAAGTACACGCGGGTCGCGCCCGAGGCGTGGTCGTTCGTCCGGAACGCACACGGGCGGCCGCAGATCGCGGGGCCGTCCGGGGTGCCGCCGCTCCGGTTCAACCTGTCCAACACGCGCGGGCTCATCGCCTGCCTGGTCGCGATGGACCGCGACGTCGGCGTCGACGTCGAGGACACCGAGCGCGCGGGCGGCGCCGTGGACATCGCCGATCGGTTCTTCTCGCCCGTCGAGGTGCGCGCGCTGCACGCGCAGCCCGAGGCGCGGCGGCGGTCGCGCTTCTTCGAGTACTGGACGCTCAAGGAGTCGTACATCAAGGCGCGCGGGCTGGGGCTCGCGATCCCGCTCGACCACTTCTCGTTCCACCTCGACGACGGGCCGGAGATCCGCATCTCGTTCGACCCCCGGCTCGACGACGACCGCGCCGCCTGGCAGTTCGCGCTCTACCGGCCGTCGGCGCGGCACACGATGGCGGCGGCGATCCGCCGGGGCGGGGATCCTCCGCTGGCGATCGAGCTGAAGGAGACGGTGCCGCTGCGCGACCGGTGATCCCGGTCGGGCCGCTGGCCGGTGATCTCAGTCGGGCCGCTGGATCGAGAGCTCGACGTTGCGCCACGCGGGTTCGCCGCTTCCGTCCTTGCCGAAGCCGGAGGTGAGGTCCACGACGCCCCGGCGCCGCCCGTCCTCGGCGACCGGGTCGCCGTCGACGGCGTAGTCGAGGGCGGTGCCCCGGATGGAGACGAAGCCGTTGTCGTCGTCCCAGATCTCGATCACGCGGATCTGGTGGGGGTAGTCGGCGAGCGCGGAGGTCTCGAGCTCCCAGTAGGCGTGCCCGCCGCTCGGCTCGACCCGGGTCCACCGGTGCACGTGGGTGTGCCCGCCGAGGTGGAGCAGGACGTTGTCGTAGCCGCCCACGAGCGACTGCCACGCCGCCACGCTGAGCGCGCCCGGCGCGGCGGGCGAGCCCGACGGAGCGAACGATCCGTCGCCGAGCACGCGGGACGCGTGGTGGGACGCGAGGATCACCCACCGCTTCTCGAGCTTCGCGCGGTCGAGCGCCGGACGGATGAACCGGTCGACGTCGTCCTGGACGATGACGCCGATCGACCCGCCGGTGTCGGACGACGTGTCGAGCACGATCACGCGGAGCGGCGTGTCCTTCACGTCGAACTCGTAGAACGCTTTCCCGTACGCCCGCTCGTCCGCCCCGATCCCGTGCCCGTCGCCCGTGGCCGCCACCCGGTCGAGCAGGGCGGGGCGGCTGAGCAGCGCTCGCCTCGGATCGGGGACGACCTCGCCCGTGATCACCGGCGCGCCGGGGAGCGACCAGTCGCGCGTGCCGCCGGTCGACATGCCCCCGATCGCGAGCGCCTCGCGGCCCTCGTCGATCGGGAAGCTCCCCTGGTGCAGCACGTCGTGGTTGCCCGTCACCCAGCGCCACGGCACGGCGAGGCCCTCGGCGACGAACGGATCCTTGGGATCGTTGTCCGGGCCCCGCACCGGATCGTCGTCGTTGCCCGAGTCGCACTCGACGCGCTCGGCGCCGTCGAGGATGTCCATGAACCACGAGATCTCGTTCGTCTGCGCGTTGTCCGCGTTGTCGCCGCCGAGCAGCACGAAGTCGAGCGGCGTGCTCCGGTGGAACGCGTTGATCGTCCGGACGGCGGCGTTGAGGATCCGGCACTCGTGCCCCTCCTGCGGGCGGAACGCCGAGGCGAACGCGCCGGGGGCGTCGAAGACGGCGAGCCGGGCGGGCGACTCGTCGTCGGCGAGCTGCGTGTCGGCGAGGTGGACGAACCGGCTCAGGAGCCTCGGCCGCGCGCCGCGCGGCGGCGGCGGGGCGCCGTCGAGCGTCGCCGGCACGAGCGGCTGGCCGGGCCCGATCGCGACGTCGCCGTAGCCCTCCGCGAGCAGCTGCTCCATGTCCGCCGGCACGGCAGGGTCCCTGGCCGGCGGATCGATCACCGCGGAGACCACCTCCAGCGTGCGCTCGGTCGTCAGCGGCGGCGCGCCCTCGAGCGGCGGCAGCGGCGTCGGTGCAGGCGGCGGCAAGGGAGAGATCACCTCCTCGGACGCACACGCCGACGCGAGCAGCGCAAGGGCGGGGAGGAGAGGGAGGAAGAGGCGCGCCCCGCGGCGCCCGCGGCGGGACCACTCGGGCGCCGGCCGGCCAAGCTCGGCCGCTGCGACGTGTACAGCTCGTGTGGGGGTCATCGATCCATGGATGACCATGCAACGGCGAACGATCAAGAAATGTACACTGGTGCGGTAGCACCCACGGCGAGACCCAAGATGTTAAGGAGAGCGTCCGGCTCGATGGTGATCTGAACTACGTTCGCGCGATGGCCTCGCCGGGGTTCACTCTGTCGATGCGGGCGGGCTGGACCGTGCTAGGGCGCTGGTCGTGTCCTGACGCGCCGGCGGCTGCTGCTACGATGCGGCGCGTCCGGAGCCCGGTGCCTTGTCGAGGTTGTTCATGGCCATTTCGCGATTTCTGGGCTGCGCGCTCGCGGCGTCGACGCTGGCGGGCTGCGCAGAGCCTGACCCGAACATCGAGACCCGTTATGGTGCCTACGAGGGCGAAGCCTATCCCAACCGGCGCCCCAAGATCGTGATTCCGGAGGGGGGCATGGGCGTGGTGAGCGACAGCCGCTCTGACACGATCTCCCTCCTCTCGCTCGCGACGGGGGAGCGGTTCGGCGTCCATCCCGTGGGCCGCGATCCCGTGACGATCGACGGGCCGCATCACGTGGCCCTGGACGCTCCGGGGAACGCGCTTTACGTCGCGCTGTCGTACCCGGTCGTCGCCGGCTCGATCGGCCCTCACGTGAGCCACGGATCGAGCACGATGTACGGCTATGTCCAGAAGCTCGCGCTCGACGACATGCGCGTCCTCGGTCAGGTGCGGGTCGAGCCCAACCCGGGGGATATCGTGATCTCGGAGGACGGCAGCCGCGTCGTCGTCTCTCATTATGATCTCACTCGCGTGCTCGCCAACCCAGGCGACGTCGAGGCGGCGCGCTCCTCCCTCGCGGTGATCGATGCCGGCCAGGTCTTGCCCTCGGGCTCCGCCCAGCCGGTGTTCATCCCGGTCTGCATGATGGCCCACGGGGTCGCCCTCTCGCGCCCGGACGGCGCCCGCGCCTACGTCGCCTGTTATGGCGAGGACTCCCTCGCGATCGTCGACCTGACCGACCCCGGCGCCGAGGTGGTGCGCGTGCCCGTGGGGCCGAGCCCGTCGATGCCCGACCCGTCCTATGGGCCCTACGCCGCGGTCATGTCCCCCGACCAGAAGACCATCGCCGTGAGCAACACCGTGAGCAAGGACGTGCGCTTCTTCGATGTCGCGTCGGGGACGTTCAGGGAGCCCGAGTCGACCTTGAGGATGCTCGGCGCGCCGTACTTCGTCGCGTGGACGCCCGACGCGCGCCGCATCTACGTGCCGACCCAGTCGCCCGACGCGATCACGCTGTTCGACGTGGCCGACGGGAACGACGAGATCGCCTACCGCGACCTCACCGGGGAATGCGACAAGCCGCACATCGTGGACTTCGACGGGGGCGACGGGCTGTTCCTCGTCTGCGAGGGGGATCAGATGAAGATTCCGGGCAACGTGCTCCGGCTCGATCCGGAGACGCTGGAGACCCGCAGCAACACCACGGTGGGCCTCTACCCCGACGCGTTCGTGCGCGTCGCCGCGGAGGCGCAGTGAGGGCGCGGGGCGGTCACGCGGCCGCGCTCGCCTGCGCGGCGCTCCTGTGCGGCTGTCCGGGCGAGCCCGAGACGAAGATCGTCGACGCCACGGCCGCGGAGCACGGCGCCGCGCTCTTCCGGGATCCGTCCGTCGCGGGGACGACCTTCAATAGCTACACGTGCGCGACGTGCCATGAGGCGCGCCCCGGCGAGGCGGGGGACGCCCTCCTGCCCGGCGCCCCGCTCGCCGGCGCCGTGGACAGGCCGTATTACTGGGGCGGACAGGAGACCGATCTCCTCGGCGCGATCAACCACTGCCTCTATTACTTCATGCGGAGAGACGAGCCCTGGACCGCGGACGACGCCGACGCACAGGCGATGTACGCATTCCTGGAGTCGCTGCCCGGCGACGGCGCGCTCTCCGAGGCAGTCCCGTTCACGCCGGTGTACACGCTGAGCGACCCGCCGCCCGGCGACGCGGGCGAGGGGGAGCGCGTCTACGAGCGCGGCTGCGCGTCCTGCCACGGGCAAGCGCATTCGGGGGAGCAGCGGCTCGTCAGCTCGGCGCCGGTGATGCCCGAGCAGTGGATCGAGGATCACCCGCTCGACGAGTACACGGAGCTCCAGCGGCGGCTCGTCTTCGTCGAGAAGGTGCGGCACGGCACGTTCATCGGTTACGGCGGGCAGATGCCGCCCTTCTCTCTCGAGGTCCTCTCCGACCAGCAGATCGGCGATCTCCTCGCGTTTCTCTTGCCCTGATGGCTCTGGTTGCTCTGGTTGCTCTGGTTCCTCTGATTGCCCCCGAGGCCCCGTGAAGCGCGCCGAGAAAGCGGCGAGGATCGCCGACGTCCTCGAGCAACTGTACCCCGAGCCCGCGGTCCCGCTCGCCCACGAGGATCCGTATTCGCTGCTCGTCGCGGTGATGCTCAGCGCCCAGACGACGGACAAGATGGTCAACGCGGTGACGCCGGCGCTCCTCGCCCGCGCCCGGACGCCCGCGGAGATGGCGGCCGTGCCCGTCGAGGAGATCACCCGGCTCATCCGGACCGTGGGGCTCGCGCCCACCAAGGCGAAGAACCTGAAGGCGCTGAGCGAGCGGATCACGAGCGAGCACGGCGGCGTCGTCCCCGCCTCGTTCGAGGCCCTGGAGGCGCTCCCCGGGGTCGGCCACAAGACGGCCTCGGTGGTCATGGCGCAGGCGTTCGGCCACCCCGCCTTCCCGGTCGACACCCACATTCACCGGCTCGCGTTCCGCTGGGGGCTGTCGTCCGGGAAGAACGTCGTCGAGACCGAGCGCGACCTCAAGCGCACGTTCCCGGCCGAGCAGTGGAACAAGCTCCACCTGCAGATCATCTACTTCGGCCGCGAGCACTGCCCGGCGCTGCGCCACGACGTGACCGGCTGCCCCATCTGCAGCTGGGCGGCCTCGGCGCGCCGGCTGCGCAGCCGCGGCGCCTAGCAGCACATCGCGGCCGGCGCGTCGGTCCGCGCAGCAGCACCTCATGCAGCCGCCTGGAGGGGCGCGAGGATATCCGGAACGACTCGTGCCGTCAAGACGGCGGGCGCGTGTCGCATCGCCGCGTGGCGCCGTGGAGGCGCGGCGTGTACACCTGCGGGCGCGCCACGGGCGTCGATTGCGCCCGCCGCGCTGCGCCGTGCGCGCCCCTCGCGGCGTGGCCGTGCGGTTTTCTTCGTCGCCGCTCGCCTCGGGCGTGCGGTTCGAGTAAGGCACCTCCGTGGCCAAGACCGGGTTCGAGATCATCGGCACAGGGCACTACGTGCCCGGAGAGCCTGTCCGCAACGACGACCTCGCGCGGGTTATCACGACCTCCGACGAGTGGATCTACCAGCGATCCGGCATCCGCCAGCGGCATTACGCGCCGGACGGCGTCGGCGTGAGCGATCTCGCGTGCGAGGCGGCGAAGCGCGCCATCGAGTCCGCGCGCATCTCGCCGTCCGAGATCGATCACATCCTGTTTGCCACGATGACGCCGGACTACATCTTCCCCGGCTCCGGAGCGCTGCTCGGCGCGAAGCTCGGCATTCCCGGCGTCCCCGCGCTCGACATCCGGCAGCAGTGCGCGGCCATGCTGTTCGGCCTCCAGACGGTCGACGGGCTGATCCAGACCGGCGCCGCCAGGACGATCCTGTTCGTGGGCGCGGAGGCGCACGCCGGCTTCATGCCCTGGGAGGACTGGGGCGCGCTCGACCCGAAGAACGGCAGGTCCGCCACGCCGGAGGCCCGCGAGCGCGCCGACCGCCACCGGAACCTCGCCGTGCTGTTCGGGGACGGCTCCGGCGCGCTCATCCTGCGCGCGACCGATCGCGACGCCGGCCTGCGCGGCCAGAAGATCTGTTCTGACGGCCGCTTCGCCGAGCTGCTCTACGTGCCTGGCGGCGGCTTCCGCTCGCGCCCCTACTGGAAGGCGGGCTCGTTCGACGACGACGCCCACATCCCCCGCATGGATGGCCGCGAGCTCTTCAAATTCGCCGTGACCAAGCTCCCCGCCACCGCGCGAGAGCTCTGCGCCGCGCACAACCTCACGATCGATCAGATCGACGTGTTCCTGGCGCACCAGGCGAACGGCCGCATCAACGAGCACATCCGCAAGGATCTCGGCGTCCCCGTCGAGAAGCTCCCGAGCAACATCGATCGCTTCGGCAACACGAGCGGCGCCACGGTGCCCATCCTCATCGACGAGGAGATGCGCGCCGGCAGGCTGAAGAAGGGGCAGCTCGCCATGGTGCTCGCCCTCGGGACGGGGGTCCACTGGGGCTGCGCGCTCTGGAAGCTCTGACGCGCTGATCGGCTCGCCCCCGGGCCGCGCGCGCCGCGCCCGGCGTCCTCTCGAGCAGCACGCCGCAAGCGTACGCGGTCTATTGCCGGATGGCCGAGGAGCTCGGCCTGGTCGTGTTTGCAGCCCGGTTGGAGGAATACCGGCAGACTGAAGGCGTCCCGCGCGACGTCGAGCTCGCTGGCGTCATCGCCGCCCGGCGGTGAGACGCGCCGCGCGCTCCCCATGGGAGCCTCGTCGGGAGCGCGCATGTCTCTCCCTCGCACCGCGCGGACTCAACGGTACGTGCCTGTGCTCGGATGTCCGCTTTCTCCTCTTTTTCGCCCACACGGCACCAGATCTCCCGGCCACCTCTGCGCAGCTCGCTGAGCCGGCCACGGCGGCAAAAGCGGCCGGCGCGGCAACGTGGAAGCGAATGGAAACGGATGGAAGCGGATGGAAAAAAATGAGCCGCGAGGCAAGCACGCGGGCAAGGTCAAAACCTGAAAAATGCGACGAGACGCCAGAAACCCCAACTCTTTGCATTGACTTGGACGCTGAAATAATGAATTTTGCATACTGAGGTGGGTGTGACCGGAGACTACGGAGCGTCAATCTTGAGAGACACGCCGACCCAGCTCGGGGTCGGCCGATACCGTCCCATCGCGAAGCTCGGCCGGGGCGGAATGGCTGACGTCTTCCTGGCCATGGCGCACGGGCCAGCGTCGGTGAACAAGCTGGTCGTCGTGAAGCGCCTTCGGAACGTCGCCGACGAGGAGGACCGCCGGGTCCTCATGTTCATGGACGAGGCCAAGCTGGCGGCCCGCATGAGCCACCCGAACGTGGTGCAGACCTACGAGGTCGGGGGGGATCAGGACGGGTACTTCATCATCATGGAGTACCTGGAGGGCCAGCCCCTCAAGCGCGTGATGAAGGCGGTGAGCGAGCGCGAGCCCGGCACTGGCGGGCTCAGCCGCGGCGCGTGGCTCCGGATCATCGCCGAGGTGCTCCGCGGGCTGCAGTACGCGCATGATCTCTGCGATTACGACGGCAGGCCGTTCGGCCTCGTCCACCGCGACGTCTCCCCGCACAACATCTTCGTCACGTACGACGGCGCCGTGAAGCTCGTGGACTTCGGCGTCGCGAAGGCCTCCGGCAACTCCTCCCATACGGAGACCGGCACCTTCAAAGGAAAAATTACGTACATGGCCCCCGAGCAGATCACGTCGGGCAAGACGGTGGATCGGCGGGCGGACCTCTTCGCGGTGGGCGTCGTGCTCTGGGAGCTCCTCGCGGGCCGGCGGCTCTTCGAGGGCGACCAGATCAGCGTGATGCACCAGCTCCTGATGGGGAAGATCCCGCGGCTCTCCACCCTCGTCACGGGGATCCCGATCGCGCTCGACCAGATCGTCGCGAAGGCGCTCGAGCGCGAGCCGTCGCGGCGCTTCGGGACGGCGCAGGAGATGTGCGACGTCCTCGAGAGCTACCTGCAGTGGTCGGGCGAGGACGTGCGCAGCGAGCACCTCGGCGCCTGCATGCAGGCGATCTTCGCCGAGAGCAGGGCGAACATCCGCCAGCAGATCCGGGCGCAGATCCACCGCGTGAACAGCGCGGGGAGCCTGTTCGAGGTGTCCGGCCCGGTGACGATGAGCGGCATCGGCATCGCGGCGGCCCCCTTGAGCTCGAGCTCGGGGTCGGGCTCGGCCCTGGGGGGCAGGCTCCCCTACCTCGGCGAGCCCAACCAGGGTCACTCGGGCGTCGAGCGGCGCGTCGCCCCGCCGAGCGACTCCGCGAGCCTGCGCGGGGCCACGATGCCCTCGTCGACCATGCGGCGTCGCCGGCGGCGGCGCAGCTACCTGGTCGGAGCGGCCGGCCTGGTCGCGGTGGCGGCCATGGCGGCCGGCGCGGTGCACTTCTCGGGCAAACGCTCGTTGGTGGCCGCCGCCGAGCCCGCCGCGGCGCCCCCGGCGGCCGCGGCCGAGAACACGGCCGCGAACGCACCGGAGAAGGGGCCCGCGGAGGCGCCCAAGGTGAACGTGGCGATCGCGAGCGAGCCGCCCGACGCGACCGTGAGCTGGAGGGGGAAGGTCCTCGGCAAGACCCCGCTGAAGACGGAGCTGCCGGTGGGCATGCAGGTCGTCCTCGTGTCCCGATCCGACTGCTTCGAAGGGACGCTCATGCTGGACCTCGCGTCGGGCGAGGCGGTCGAGCGCACCATCAAGCTGCGGCCCAAGAACTGAGCCCTGGCCCAGGGCCCGTCCCGGCGTCGACCTGCACGCCCGCGGCGAGGTCGCGAAGCGTCGAGGGGCCTTCGTCGATGACCTCTTCCCGCCAGGAGGGAGGCAGGACGGCCCAGGTCATTTCTCGTACCGGATGGCCGAGATCACCTTCGTGACCCCGTCGGCGCTCATCGCCGCCTTCATTGCCTCGGTCGCTTCCTTCACGCTGGCGACGTTGCCCTGCAGGGTGACCACCCCGTCGCGGACCGAGACGTTCAGCCTCTTCACCGCGTCGTGGTCGCTGTCCGCGAGCTTGCCGCCCACGGCGTTGCGGAGCGCGTCGTCGGGCAGGCGATCGCCCGGCTTCGGCGACTCCTTCGTGGCGATGACGGAGCCGTCGCGGCTGAAGTTGACCTGGTAGTCGTTGTCCTTCGCCGCGCGCGTCCAGGCTTCGCGCGCGTTCGTGGCGGCGTCCGCGGGCTGCGCCTTGTCCCTGGCGCTCCCGGCCTGCTCCTGCCGCCCTCCGCCCTGCGGCGCGGCCTGGTCGCGGCCACCTGCGGGCGGCGCGGTCTGCTCGCGCGCGCCCTGCGCGTCGCGCGCGCCTTCACCCTGCGGACTGGCGGCGCCGCCTTGCGGACGGGCGGCGCCGGGCTGCTCGACGCCCCGGCTCGTCGGGGCGCGGTCGTTGGTGCCCGCCTGGCTTCCTCGCTCGGCCTGCCCGAGCGCCCGCTCGGCCTGCTCGCGCGCCTGCTCGGCCTGCCCACCGGCCTTGTCAGCCTGCTCGCGCGCCTTGTCGGCCTGCTCGCGCGCCTTGTCGGCCTGCTCGCGCGCCTCCTGGCCGATCGATCGCTCCTGGCCGGCGGGCGCCGCGCTCTTCTCACCAGGCTCAGCCCCCGGCTCGCGGACCGCTCCTTCGGCGCGATCGCTCTCGGTCCGGCAGGCCGCGCCCAGCAGGGCGAGCGCGAGCGCCGAGCAGGAGAACCAACGTGTTGTGCTCATCGTGCATCGGTAGCTCATGGTGCATCTCCGGCCCCACACCGAGGCAGACGCCATGCCATGGGCGGACTCGTTTCTCCTCGTCCTCGCGGGCGGTCCTCGCGCGCGCGCGAGCTCAGGAACAACCGCCCGGCGTGTGTGTCGGGAACGCCATGGCGAGCCCCTCCTCCCTGGCCACCGCGCGGGCGCGACACCGGACACCGGACGGGCGCTCCGGCCAGACCCATCGTAGGCTCGGGGGCGTGAGCGCGGCGCCGCCGGAACCTGCCCCGCCCGACGCCCTGTCCGGTCCGCGCGCCGCGCCCGACCTGCTCGTGCACCGGCCGGGGCTCCGGGTCGACGCGCAGGCGGTCAAACAATCGCTGACGTTCGCGTTCGCGAGCGGCGCGCCCGGCGGGGCGTTCGATCGCCACATCGAGTCGGCGTCGCTGCCCCCGTCCAGCTGGAACCCGGAGCGCTTCGCGCAGCACGTCTTCCTGCCGGAGCTCATCGCGGCCTGCCTCCGCTTCACGGTCGACGGGCGCACGCACATCCCGAGCCCGGCGCTGCTCGGCCGCGCGTTGTCGCAGCCGCCGAGCGACCGCGACACCGTCGAGCTTCGGCGCGAGATCTTCCGGGAGCTCATCGGCTCGGAGGCGCTGCGCGACGACCTCGCGCGCGCCTACGCGGCGCTGCGCCGCTGGGTGGGCCAGCTCGAGACGATCTCCATCTCGCGCCGGGAGGGCAGCCGGCGCCGGCTGGACATCCTGGCCGCCGCGAAGGAGGCGCTCGACACGCTCGCCGACGGGTTCGCGGGCGCCCGCTCCGGCCTCGCGCGGATCCCCGCGTTCGGCGCGGCCGTGCGCGGGACCGAGGCGTACCGGCGCCTCGCCGACCTGCTCGCGTACGACGAGGAGATCGCGACGCTCGACCTGCGGATCCGCGTCGGGTCGGACGGCCACGTCCGCGACCTCCGCGCCCTGTCGGTCCGCGAGAACGAGGACAACCGCTTCTACCGGTCGCCGATCGGGCGCTTCGTCACGCGGCTCGTGATGCTCTGGCGGGGGTACCGGTTCAGCGAGGACGAGCTGCTCGTCCGCTACGTGAACGGCGTGTTCGAGGGCGTCGAGGACGAGCTCGTCGCGCTCGTCCAGCTGCTCGGGGACCTCGAGTTCTACCTCGCGGGCCTCGCGCTCCACGACCGCGCGCGCGCGGCGGGGCTCTCGGCGTGCCTGCCCGAGCTCGCGTGGGCGAGCGGCGCGCGCGACGAGCCGCGCGGGCGCGAGCTCAAGGGGCTGTTCAACCCGCTGCTGCTCGCGACCTCGGAGAACATCGTCTCGTGCGACATCGCGGCGGAGCGCCACGACGCGACGTTCATCGTGACCGGGCCGAACTCCGGGGGGAAAACGCGGCTGCTCGAGGCGCTGTCGCTCGCGCAGATGCTGGGCCAGGCGGGCTTCCTCGTGCCGGCCGCGGCGGCGCGCCTCTCGCCGTGCCAGGGGCTGTTCGTGTCGCTGATCGAGCAGGCGCAGGCCGACCACAGCGAGGGCCGCCTCGGGATGGAGCTCCTGCGCATCCGGTCGCTGTTCGAGGCGATGCAGGTCGGCGACATGGTGGTGCTCGACGAGCTCTGCTCCGGCACGAACCCGTCCGAGGGGGAGGAGATCTTCCAGCTCGTGGTCTCGTTGCTCTCGGAGCTCCGCCCCCAGGCGTTCATCACGACCCACTTTCTGGAGCTCGCGTCGCGGCTCGAGCGGGAGCGGCCGGTGGACCGCCTGGTGTTCCTGCAGGTCGAGCTCGACGAGCAGCAGTGGCCGACATACCAGTTCGTCCCGGGGGTCGCCCGGACCTCGCTCGCGCACCGGACGGCGGCGCGGCTCGGGGTCACGCGCGAGGAGCTCGTCGCGCTCGTCGAGCGCAGCAAGCGCGCGCACCGCCGCCGCGGGGCCGAGCCCGGCTGACCGTGGCAGGGCGGCGCAGCGTCGCGCGCGCTCGCCGCGGCGCATGAAATCTGGTTGTATGCGCCGCCATGGAATACCGACCTCTCGGCAGAACGGGCCTGAACGTCTCCGTGGTGAGCTTCGGCGCGTGGGCCATCGGGGGCACGTGGGGCGAAGTCGACGACCAGGAGTCGCTCGCCGCGCTGCACCGGGCCCTGGACCGCGGCGTCAATTTCTTCGACACCGCGGACGTGTACGGCGACGGCCGGAGCGAGCAGCTGCTCGCGCGCCTCCGGCGGGAGCGTCCCGACGAGCACTTCATCGTGGCCACGAAGGCGGGCAGGCGGCTGAACCCGCACGTGGCCGCCGGCTACACCGAGGAGAACCTCACGGCCTTCGTGGAGCAGAGCCTGCGCAACCTCGAGGTGGAGGCGCTCGACCTGGTCCAGCTGCACTGCCCGCCGACGGACGTCTATTACATGCCCGAGGTGTTCGACACCCTCGGTCAGCTCGTGAAATACGGCAAGATCCGGTACTACGGGGTCAGCGTCGAGCGGGTGGAAGAGGCGCTCAAGGCCATCCAGTACCCCGGCGTGCAGTCGGTGCAGATCATCTACAACATCTTCCGGCAGCGCCCCGCCGAGCTGTTCTTCGCCGAGGCGAAGCGCCGGGAGGTGGGCGTGCTGGCGCGGCTGCCCCTCTCCTCGGGGCTGCTCGCCGGCAAGATGAGCCCAGAGACCTCGTTCGCCGCCGACGATCACCGCAGCTTCAACCGCGAGGGCGCCGCGTTCGATCGGGGCGAGACGTTCTCTGGCATCGACTACGCCCTGGGCCTCACGATCGTCGAGGAGCTCCGCCAGCTCGTGCCCGAGGGCGTGAGCATGGCCGCGTGGGCGCTGCGCTGGATCCTGATGGAAGACGCGGTCACGTGCGTCATCCCCGGCGCGAAGCGGCCGGCCCAGGTCGACGACAACATGAACGCCGCATACCTGCCGCCGATCCCGATGGAGACGATGGCGAAGATCCGCGAGATCTATGACCGGCAGCTGCGGCCGCTGGTCCACCAGCGCTGGTGATAAGGGGCGGAGGCGCGCCGCGGCTCCTGAAGACGAGGAGCCGCGGCGGCGTGCTCAGAAGAGGCGCGGCAAGAGCCACCCGGCGAGCGAGATGAGGGAGGCCGTGCCGAGGAGCGGCCCGAACCCTCTCACGTCGAAATCGTCGATGAACTTGTCCGTCGCCCAGAGCAATACCGAGTTCACGAGGATGCCCAGGAACAGGTAGGCCAGGCCGAACGTGAGGAACGCGACGGGCAGGAGCGCGACCTTCACCAGGAAGGTCACGAGCCACCCGAGCAGCAGGTTGAGGAGCGCGAACACGGCGGCGACGCCGACCGCCGTCTTGGCCGTGCGGAGCCGCACGCCGGGCATGAGCTTCGCCCCGACGAGGACCGCGACGCCCGCGGCGATCGCCTGGATGAGGAACGTCTTGATCATGATGAGCACCTCCCTGGGCCGGCGCCGCTCCGCGCTTGGAGCGCGCCGCCCGGGCGGCGACGCGTTGCGGGCCGGATTCGCTGGTTCGTGGTGACCCAGGCCGGCGCCTGACGCAACCCGCTCTACTCCTTCGGCTTGTCGCCGCCGAGCAGCTCGCCGATGGCGGGGGCGCCGCCCGGGCCGAGCGCCTGGGTGCTCTCGATGAGGTGGATCAGGAACTGGCGGTTGTCCGAGACCGAGAGGTTCTGGAGCTCGAGCGCGCCGATGCGGTCCTCGGGGGTGAAGTAGGCCTCCTCGACCTTCTCCATCGAGAGCTTGTGCGGCCCATAGGCCATGTAGTCCGCGCGCGTGTCGAGGATGCTGTAATCGTCGCCGCGGCGCAGCTCGAGCGTCACCTCGCCGGTCACGCCAGGCGCGATCCAGCGGGAGAGCGCGTCCTTCAGCATCATGGCCTCGGGGTCGTACCACTTGCCCTCATAGAGCAGGCGGCCGAGGCGCCGGCCCTGGGTGAAGTACACGTCGAGGGTGTTCTCGTTGTGAATGGCGGACAGGAGCCGCTCGTACACGGCGTGGAGGAGCGCCATGCCCGGCGCCTCGTAGATGCCGCGGCTCTTCGCGTCGATGACCCGGTTCTCGATCTGGTCGCTCATGCCGAGGCCGTGGCGCCCGCCGATCCGGTTGCACTCGACGAACAGCTCGAACAGGGAGGCGAAGCGCTTGCCGTTGATCGTGGACGGGAGGCCGCGCTCGAACCCGACGGTCACCGTCTCGGCCTCGACGGCGACCTCCGGCCGGAAGGAGGCGACGCCCATGATCGGCTGGACGATCTTGATCCCGGTGTCGAGGCGCTCGAGGTCCTTCGCCTCGTGCGTCGCGCCGAGCACGTTGGCGTCGGTGCTGTAAGCCTTCTCCGTGCCCATGCGGTAGGGGAGCCCGTGGCGCTCGAGGTACTCGCTCATCTCCTTGCGCCCGCCGAGCTCGCCCACGAACCTCGGGTCGAGCCAGGGCTTGTAGATCTTGAGCGAGGGATCGACGAAGAGGCCATAACGATAGAACCGCTGGATGTCGTTGCCCTTGTGCGTGCTGCCGTCGCCGAAGACGTGGACGTCGTCGTCGCGCATCGCGCGCACGATGGCGGTGGTCGTCACGGCGCGGCCGAGCGGCGTCGTGTTGAAGTACTTCTTGCCGCCCGTCGAGAGGTGGAAGGCGCCGCACTGGATGGCGAGGATGCCCTCGCGGACCAGCGCCTCGCGACAGTCCACCAGCTTGGCGGAGACCGCGCCGTGCTGCAGGGCGATCGGCGGGATGTCGCCCGGAGAGGCCTCGTCCGGCTGCGCCAGGTCGGCGGTATAGGCATGCACCTTGAGCCCGTTGCGCGAGAGCCACGCCACCGCGCAGCGCGTGTCGAGCCCGCCCGAGAACGCGATGCCGAGGTGGGTGCCCGCCGGGGGAAGTGAACGGAAGATCCTGCTCATGGCGGCGCAGCATAATCTCAACGCCCGCGCACGCGCGAGCGGAGATCGCGGGGCGGCGCGGCCCCGGGCGGCGCGGAGCGCGCGGGCGGTGCGCTGGAAGAGCGCTCGCCTGCCCAAAGGGGGCTCGACCGACTAGGATGCCGCCACACCGCAGCGCCATCCCTACACGCCGTCCAGCAGAGCCCTGCTCGCCCGATGAGGAGCCTCCCATGCCGAAGCTGTCTTACGCCGAGATCGCGCGCGTCGAGGAGCGCCGCCTGGCGCGCGCCACCGCCGCCGTCGTCGCCTGCGCGGAGCCCGTCGCGGGCGGGTGCATGACCTTCGATGGAGAGGGGTCGTGGGCGAACTTCGCCGTCGGGCTCGGGCTCGACGGGCCCGTCTCCGGCGCGGAGATCGACCGCGTCGTCGGCTTCTACACGACGCGCGGCGCGGAGCCGCGGATCGTCGTCTGTCCCTTCGCGCACCCGTCGCTCGTGCGCGGCCTCGCCGAGCGAGGGTTCGCGCTGCTGGAGTTCGTGAACGTGCTCGCGCGCGAGATCGAGCCGGACGAGGACCTGCGCGCGCTCGTGCCGAACGGCTGGCCCAAGGGGCTCGAGGTCGTGCGCGTCGATCCCGGCGACGAGGCGCAGGTCCGGCTCTTCATCGACGTCTCGACGAGCGGCTTCCGGCCCGAGGGCGCGCCGATCGCGCCGGCGCTCCTCGAGGTCAGCCGCCGCGTCGTCGCGTACCCCCGGTGCGACTCGTTCCTCGCGCTCGTGGACGGCGAGCCGGCCGGCGCCGGCAGCGTCGAGGTCCACCCCGACGGCGCCGCGCTCTTCGGCGTCTCGGTGCTCCCCCGGTTCCGCGAGCGCGGCATCCAGCAGGCGCTCATCGTCCGCCGGCTGGAGCGGGCGCGCGAACTCGGCTGCCTGCTGGCGTGCATCAGCGCGAGCCCCGGCATCCCCACCGAACGCAACGCCATGCGGCTCGGGTTCTTCATGGCCTACAGCAAGGGCATCCTCGCGAGACGGAGCGAGGGCTCCCCGGGATCACGCTGAGCGCGCTCCACTCGGGATTCAGGATTGCAGGGCCGTTCGTGCAGAAGCGAAAGGATCGTCCCGGACATCCATTAAAAATGCCCGGCCAAGACGGACCTTCGTCATGGCATGCTCGGTGCAATAACCAGAACCAGCGTCGCTGGCGTGGCCTCTCCCCCCCCCGAGGCCCCGGCGGCGCTTTTTCATTTTGTGGTTCGTGAGGCCGCGCGGCGCCCGCGCGCAGGGCCGCTCTGGCCCCGCGCGCAGCGCCCTCTGTCAGCGCGCCCCGGGCGCCGCCTCGCCCCGCCTGAGCTCGATGACGGCGTTGCGGACGAGCCGGAGGCCGATGTTGTCGTCCTGCGAGAGGATCGACTCGGGGTGGAACTGCACGGCCGCGACGGGCAGCTCCGCGTGCTCGATGGCCATCACGACCCCGTCGTCGCTCTCGGCCGTGACCTTCAGCGACGAGGGGAGGGCGTCGCGCAGGGCGTAGAGCGAGTGGTAGCGCCCCGCGCGGAACTCGCGCGGGAGGCCCTCGAAGAGGCGGCCGCCGAGCACGTGGACCTTCGAGGCCTTGCCGTGCATCGGGTAGTCGAGCACGCCGAGCTTGCCGCCGAAGTGCTCGACCATGCCCTGCAGGCCGAGGCAGACGCCGAAGACCGGCAGCCGGCGCGCGAGCAGCGCCGCGAGCGTCCCCGAGACGTCGAAGTCGGACGGGGTGCCGGGGCCGGGCGAGAGCACCACGAGGTCGGGGGCGTACGCGTCGAGCTCGCTGTGGGGGAAGCCGGCGCGCAGCGTCACCACCTCGGCGCCCGTCTGCCGGAGGTAGTTGGCCAGCGTGTGCACGAAGGAGTCCTGGTGATCGACGAGCAGGATCTTCCGGCTGCCGCCCGGCACCGGGCTGATCGCCGCCGCCGCGGGCGCGGCGACGCCGCGCGGCCGCCGGATCGCGTCGATCAGCGCCGACGCCTTCACGTGCGTCTCGCGCTCCTCCTCCTCGGGGTCCGAGTCGAAGAGCAGCGTCGCGCCCACCCGGACCTGGGCCACGCCGTCCTTGATCCGGATCGTGCGCAGCGTGAGCCCCGTGTTCATGCCGCCGTCGAAGCCGATCGCGCCGACCGCGGCGCCGTACCACGCGCGCGGCGAGCGCTCGTGGTCCTCGATGAACTGCATCGCCCAGGCCTTCGGCGCCCCCGTGACCGTGACCGCCCAGGTGTGCGCGAGGAACGCGTCGAGCGCGTCGAAGCCCTCCCGCAGCCGGCCCTCGACGTGATCGACCGTGTGGATCAGCCGCGAGTACATCTCGATCTGCCGCCGGCCGATCACGCGGACGCTCCCCGGCACGCAGATGCGGGACTTGTCGTTGCGGTCGACGTCGGTGCACATCGTGAGCTCCGACTCGTCCTTCGCGGACGCGAGCAGGCGCGCGATCTGCGCCGCGTCGGCGATCGGGTCGCTGCCGCGCGGGATGGTGCCCGAGATGGGGCAGGTCTCGATGCGATCGCCCTCGACGCGCACGTACATCTCCGGCGAGGCGCCGACCAGGTACTCGGCGTCGCCGAGGTTCATCAGGAAGCCGTAGGGCGCCGGGTTGCGCTCGCGCAGCCGGTAGAACAGCTCCGTCGGGGTGACCGGGCACGGCTCGTAGAGCGTATGGCTCGGGACGACCTCGAACAGATCGCCGCGCTTGAACGACTCCCGGGCAGTCCGGACGAGCTCGGCGTACTCGCCCGGCGCGTACTCGTTCTGCGGCGCGCGATCGGCGCCGACGTAGGCGCGCGCCGCGCCCTCGCGCGGCAGCCCCTCGGTCGAGCGATCGCCGCAAGTGAACTCGTACCGCGTGCGCGTCGCGCGCTCGCGGCGGTGATCCACGGCGACGATCTCGTCGGGGAGGTAGAGGACGAGATCCCGCTGGTCCGCCGGGCGCTCGCGCCGGAGCCGGATCGGCTCGAACTGGAAGGCGAGGTCGTACGCGAACGCGCCGTAGAGCCCGAAGAGCGAGTCGCCCGGGACGCGGAACAGCTCGATGAGCCGCCGCAGCACCGAGAAGATGGACGGCTGGCGGCTGCGCAGCTCCTCGGGCACCCGCGCGCCCGGCGGCCGGACCGCGCCGACCACCTCGTCGCCGCGGCGCTCGATGGACGCGACCGCCTCGAGATCCCGGAGCGCCTCGTCGAGGGCGGGCAGGATCACGCGCCCGCGCTCGTTCAGCGCCGTGAACCGGAAATCGCGGCCCCGGGAGATGAGCACGAGCGGCGGGTCGACGAAGCCGATGTCCCAGCGCGTGTACCGGCCGGGGACCTCGTAGCTGGACGCCAGGACCACGCCGAGGTGGCTGTCGAGCGCCTCGACGATGGGCTGGATCGCGCCGCTCACGGCGAGCTCCTCGGCCACCCGCTGCACCGCGACTCCCCCCCGTGTGACGTTGCTCTCTCGTTTCAAGATCGCGTCTCCTTTGGCCGGCGAGTATACGCGGTGCGCCGCGCGCCGCACCGGCTTCGCCGCCGGGAGCCGGGTTCCGCCGCGCACGCGCGCGTGCGCGCGGTTTGACGCGGTTGACATGTGCATGTGCGCGCGTGCGCGTTCAGCCGCGCGACGCCCTCGCCGGACGTGGTCCCGGCTCGGGCATACTGCCGCTGCCCTCCGCGAGCTCCGCGAGGTAGACGGCGCGGAGCAGCGGGTAACTTTTGACGAGGACCTCGTCGTACTCGGCCTCCGGGCTCGACTCGGCGACCACCGCGCCGCCGCTGCCGAAGCTGAGCCCATCGCGGTCGGCGACGAGGGTCCGGATGGCGATGTTCATGTCCAGGGTCCCCTCGAAGGCGAGGTAACCGATCGCGCCCGTGTACACGCCGCGCGCGCGCCGCTCCAGCTGATCGAGGATCGCGATCGTCCGGTGCTTGGGCGCCCCGGTGATCGAGCCGCCGGGGAAACACGCCTCGAGCGCGTCGAGCGCGCCCTTGCCGTCGCGCAGGGCGCCCGTGACGACCGAGGAGAGCTGGAGCAAGGTGGCGTGCTCCGTGACGCGCAGGAGCTGCTCGACGTCGATCGAGCCCACCGCGCAGACGCGGCTGAGATCGTTGCGGACGAGGTCCGTGATCATGAGCAGCTCGGAGCGGTCCTTCTCGCTCTCCGCGAGCTCGCGGCGGAGGGCCAGGGTCTCCTCCGCGGTGGCGCCCTTCGGGCGCGTGCCCTTGATCGGCTCGCTGCGCACGCGGCGCGCCCGGTCGACGGCCAGGAACCGCTCCGGCGAGGACGACAGCACCGCGCCCGCCGGCAGCTTGAGGAAGGCCGAGAAGGGCGCGGGGTTCACGCGGCGGAGCACGCGGTAGAGGGCGAACGGCGAGAGCGAGGTCTGCACCCGGAACTCGTTCGTGAGGCAGACCTCGTACGTCTCGCCGTCGCGGATGTCGGCGAGGATCGACGCCACGGCGTCCAGGTGCTCCCGGCGCGAGAGGTGCTGCGCGACCGCGAGCCGATCGGCGAAGCCCTCCGGGACGGGCGCGAGCGTGGGCTCGGCGAGCTCCGGGAGGTCGCGGAGGCGCGCCGCGATCTCGTCGAGCCACACTTCCGCGGAGGGCGCGGGCGGCAGCGGCGGCTCGTCCGCGCCGCTCGCGCAGGCGTACACCGCGCGCTCGACGTGATCGAAGGCCAGGATGTGCCGCGCGATCATCATCGTGCTGTCCGGGAGCGCGCGCGCTCCGTGGGCGGTCGCGCCGAAGCCGAGGTGCTCCTTCAGCTCGTAGCCGAGGTAGCCCACGAGGCCGCCCGTGAACGGGACCGGCAGGCCGCTCGGCGCGACGGCGCCGCGCGCGAGCTCCTGCCGCAGCGCCGCGAACGGGCTCCCCGTGGCGCCGGCCGGGGCGTGGGCGGCCTCGGGGCCGGCGGCGCGCCGCCGCGTCAGGTGCTCGCCGCGGCTCTCGAGCGCCTCCGCGGCGCTCCCCATGAACGAGAAGCGGCCGTCCGCGCCGGGCGCGCTCGAGTCGAGCCAGAACGTGTACGGCGCGTCGGCGAAGAGCCCGGCGAAGGCCCGCTCCGGGTCGACCCAGGGGAGCCGCACGTGGCGCACCCGGCCCCGCCCGCGGCCGTCGAGGTCCGCGCCCGCGCCCGCCGCGGGCGCGCGCCGGGAGCGCGCCACCTGCGCAGCGATATCACGGAAATTGCTCAGGATTTTCCTTCCGTGTTCGGTGCCGATCGACTCGGGGTGGAACTGCACGCCGTAGAACGGGCGGCCCTTGATCTTGAGGGCCATGACGAGCCCGTCGCCGCGCGTCCGCGCGGTGATCTCGATGTCCGCCGGGAGGTCGCCGTCGTCGACGAGCAGCGAGTGGTAACGCACGGCCTTGAACGGGCTGGGCACGCCCTCGAACAGGCCGGTGCCGTCGTGCTCGATCTCGGCGATCTTGCCGTGCGCGACCCGCGGGGCGTGGCGCACGCGCCCGCCGAAGCGGGCCGCGAGCCCCTGATGGCCGAGGCAGACCCCGAGGATCGGCGTTTCGGGGAGCGCGTCGATCACCTCCATGCAGACGCCGAAATCGGCCCGGCGCTCGGGGCGGCCGGGGCCGGGCGAGAGGACGATGCTGTCGATCTCCAGATCCTTGATCTCGGCGAGCGAGAGGCTGTCGTTCCTGACGGTGATCGGCTGCTCGCCGTTCACCTCCCAGAGGTACTGCCCGAGGATGTGGGTATACGAGTCGTAGTTGTCGATCAGCAGTGTCTTCACGGCGTCGCTCCCGTGGGGATCGCGCTGGGGCCCGGGCGCTCCGGGCGCGCGGCGCGGCGCGAGGCGTCCTGTCCGGTCGCCGGGCCGGGGCCCCTCTCGTCAGGGGCGGATGAGGGCCGCGAGCATGGCCTGGAGCTTGAGCTGCGTCTCGACCAGCTCCGCCTCCGGGCTCGACCCCGCGACGACGCCGACGCCGGCGACCATACGCGCGCGGGCGCCGTCGACGGTGGCGCTCCGGATGCCGATGAACCAGTCGCCGTCGCCGCGGGCGTCGAGCCAGCCCACGAGCCCCGCGTAGAGCCCGCGCCGGAACCCCTCGTGGGCGTCCAGCCAGGCCTTCGCGGTGTCGCGCGGCGTGCCGCACACGGCGGGCGTCGGGTGCAGCCGCGCGGCGAGCGAGAGCGCGTCGGGCGCCCCCTCGTCGAGCACGCCGTGGATCGGCGTGCCGAGGTGCATCACGTTGCGGAGGCTCAGGATCGACGGCTCGCCCGGGACGTCGAGCGACGCGCAGAGCGGCCCGAGCGCCGCGGCGACGGCGTCGACCACGAAGCGGTGCTCGCGCTGGTCCTTGGCCGACTTCCGGAGGACCTCGGAGAACCGGCGGTCGGCGTCGACGTCGGCGGAGACCGCGTACGTGCCGGCCAGCGGGTGCGAGGAGACGGCGCGGCCGCGGCGCGAGAGCAGGAGCTCGGGGCTCGCGCCGAGGAAGCCGTCGCAGTGGAAGATCGCGCAGGAGGGATAGAGCGCGGTGAGCCGGCGCAGGACCTCCTCGACGACGATGGGCCGGTTCGCCTCGACGTCGACCGGGCGCGCCAGCACGACCTTGGAGAGATCCCCGCGCTGGACGTCGGCGACCGCGTGGGCGACGCGCGCGCACCACTCCTCGTGCGGGATCGCCGAGCGGAGCGTGAAGCTGTCGGGCGAGCGCCGGTGGCTCTCGGCCGGCGCGAGGTGCGGCGCGGGGGCGGCGCCCTCGCCGATGGTGGTGACCCACGCGGTGCCGTCGGGCGCCGCGCCGACGATCTGGGCTGGAATGACGAGCGCGGCCGGCTCCGTCCGGTCGAACGGCAGGGCGCCGAGCGCGATCGGGCCGGAGCCCGGGCGGCCGAGGGCGTCGGTGGTGCCGATGGCCGAGAGCACCTCCCGGATCCACGAGACGCCGCCCTCGATGCCGTGGGGCAGCTCCAGCCGGGCGGCGACCCCGTGCGCGACCAGCTGCGCGGTCGGGTGCAGCCAGACGCGGGCGTTCTCCCCGGCGAGGGACGAGATGCCGCCGGGCATCGTCGCGAGCGTGTCCGCGTCGAGCCGGACGGTGCGTGCGACCAGCCGCGCGGCCAGGCGGAGCGCATCGGCCGAATCCGACGAATCGGACGAATCGGACGAATCCGACCAAGAAGAGAGCGTCAGGGGAGCCATACTGCCGTGCGCAGACCGGGGTCGGCTCGCCCGCTTCGGGCAGGACCAACCTGGAGCCGACGGGGCAAGCAGAGCGAGAGCGAGCAGAGCTACCAGAGCGAGACGAGCGACGAGAGCGATGCCCGTGGCTCATGCCGAGTGCGATCACCGGCCACGCAGACCGGCTCTACCGCCTCCGGAAGGGCTCCGCAAGCGCAAAGCTGTCGCGTTCCTGGGCTCCTCCGTCGAGGCTCCGGCCGCGTGCGCCACGGCGATCCCGTCGCCGCGCGCGACGTCCGCGCGGCTGCGCGCCCGCGGCCCCGCACGGACGTCGCGCGCGGCGCATGCGGAGCGCGCAGCGCAGGCTCATCGCACACCGCGCGTGGTGGGGATCGGATTGAACACGAGGACGGGAAAACGATTGATTCTTCTCCCCGACTTCATGTTCCCGACTTCATGTGAATCCCCTCTGGGCCCATGCGGACCACGGCCCGCCGCGCGGCTGGTCCGACCGCATGCACGTCGCGTGATGTGCGCTCCCGTCGTCCACGTGCACGTGAGCGCCTCATGGAGTACGCCGTCGGCAGTAGGCCAGTAAGGTAACTCCGTACTCCGCGCCGTCTGACACTCTCTGCGCGGCGCAGATCCGGTGCAATCGCGGCGCTATCCCTTGCCCTGGAGCGCGACTCTGTTCGATGCTGCCGCAGGCCTGGCTCCTCGCGGCGCTCACGAGCGCCGCATGTAGGCGCGTCGTCAGCGCCGCCCGCGAGCGGAGGGCCCCTGGCGAAACCGTTCGGATCGAGATCTCAGAAAGGGAACCCGCGATGGACATCACTCGGCAGCATGATCTCCGCGCATGGAGAACCATAGCGCTGCTCCTCTTCGTCGTCGGCCTGTGCGCCTGCCAGGGCGACAAGAAGCCGCCTGCGGGCGAGAGCCGCCCCGGCGCCGCCGCGACCGCCACGAGCAAGCCCGCCGTCGCCGAGGCGCCGGGCGACACCGCGATCAAGGCGCAGCCCCCCGCGGTGCCGAACGCCGCCGAGGCGAAGAAATTCAGCGGAGCCAAGCTGAAATATTACAGCGAGTCGGTGGGCGTGGGCGCCGAGCTCGACAGGGTGTTGATCAAGCAGTTCAACCAGGACACCGGCATCGAGGTGGCCCTGATCCCCCGGCCGAAGGACGCGACCGAGACCTACTCCGTCTACCAGCGGCTGTTCCAGGGGCAGTCCGCGGACATCGACGTGCTGATGCTCGACGTCATCTGGCCCGGCGCCTTCGCCCAGAACCTCCTCGACCTGCGCGAGAAGCTCGGCGAGGCGGCGAAGCAGCATGTCGAGAGCATCGTTCAGAACAACACGGTCGACGGCAAGCTCGTGGCGATGCCGTGGTTCACCGACTTCGGGCTGCTCTATTACCGCACCGATCTGCTCGAGAAATACGGCTATTCGAAGCCGCCGGAGACGTGGGACGAGCTCGAGCAGATGGCGAAGAAGATCCAGGACGGAGAGCGCGCGAGCAGCCCGAACTTCCTCGGCTTCGTGTGGCAGGGGAAGGCCTACGAGGGGCTCACCTGCAACGCGCTGGAGTGGATCGCGTCGCACGGCGGCGGCGCCATCATCGAGGACGGCAAGATCACGGTGAACAACCCGGGGGCCCAGAAGGCGCTCGCGCGCGCCAAGGGCTGGGTGGGCACCATCTCGTCCGCGGGCGTGACGAGCTACGAGGAGGAGGACGCCCGCAACACGTTCCAGGGCGGGAACGCCGCGTTCATGCGGAACTGGCCCTACGCCTACGCCGCGGGCAACGCCGACAAGTCGCCGATCAAGGGCAAGTTCGGGGTGGCCCCGCTGCCGCACGAGCCCGGCCAGAAGAGCGCCGGCGCCGTCGGCGGCTGGCAGCTCGCCGTCTCGAAGTTCTCGGCGCAGAAGGACGCGGCGATCGAGCTCGTCCGCTACCTGACCAGCCCGGAAGCGCAGAAGTTCCGCGCGACCGCGGGCTCCTTCATCCCGACGGTGCGCTCGGTGCAAGAGGACCCGGACGTCGTGAAGTCGATGCCGTTCCTTTCGCGCGCGAAGGACATCGCGCTGGTCCCGCGCCCCTCGAACAGCACGGGCGCGCGGTACAACGAGGCGTCGATCGCGTTCTTCCAGGGGGTGAGCCAGGTGCTCCAGGGCAAGGACCCGAAGGAGGTGCTCGGGCAGGTGGAGCAGCGCCTCACGCGCGCGCTCCGGTAGCCCGCCGAGCGAGCCCGCCGAGCGCCGGGGCCGCGCGCTCATGCCGCGCGGCCCGCGGCGCGCAGATACCCGATCTCCCGGACACCCCACCTCGCGAGGACGGAACGCCCCATGAGCACCCTGGAATACATGAAGGACACGCGCGCGGCGGGCATGTCGCTCGAGAAGCGGCGCGAGCGGCTCGCGTGGCTGTTCCTCGTGCCGACGCTGCTCGTCGTCGGGTTCGTCGCCCTCTATCCGCTCGCCCAGACATTCTACCTGAGCTTCACGAACGCGCGGCTCGGCACCGGGGAGCCGGCGAGGCTCGTCGGCGCGCAGAACTACGTCGATCTCGTGCAGGACAGCTATTTCCACGACGCGGTCCTGCTCACGGTCCTCTTCACGGTCGTCACCGTGCTGAGCGAGCTCGCCCTCGGGCTCGCGATCGCGCTCGTCGTCAACTCCCGGTTCAAGGGGCGCTCGGCGGTGCGCGCGGCCATGCTCATCCCGTGGGCGATCCCGACCGTCATCTCCGCCCAGATGTGGAAGTGGATGTACAACGACGTCTACGGGGTCTTCAACGATCTCCTCGTGAACCGCCTGCACCTCTTGGATCGGAACATCGCGTTCGTCGCCGATCCGGGCGTGTCCTTCTGGGCGGTCGCGGTCATCGACGTCTGGAAGACGACGCCGTTCATGGCGCTCCTCCTGCTCGCCGGGCTGCAGCTCATCCCGGGCGACCTCTACGAGGCCGCCCGGGTCGACGGCGCGACGACGTTCCAGCAGTTCACCCGGATCACCCTGCCGCTCCTCAAGCCGTCGATGCTGGTCGCGCTCATCTTCCGCACGCTCGACGCGCTCAGGGTCTTCGACATCTTCTTCGTCATGTTCGGCAACCGGCCGGACATGCAGACGATGGCGACCTACGCCCAGCAGACGCTGGTCAGCGTCTCGAACATCGGTTACGGCTCGGCGATCTCGGTCGCGCTGTTCCTGATCATCGCGGTGTTCATCATGATCTATCTCGCGGTGTTCCGCACCGAGGAGGCGTGAGATGAAGGGCTCTTCTTCGGGTCTTCAACCGCAGCGGCGCCCGGCCGGGCGCGGCGGGCAGATCGCCTTGCGCGCCCTGTTCTACCTGCTCGTCGCGGCGGTCCTCGTGTTCACCGTGTTCCCCTTCGTGTGGGCGTTCATCTCCTCGATCAAGCCCGACGACGAGCTCTTCACGACGCCGGTCCGCTACTGGCCCGGCCGCGTGACCCTGGACAACTACCGCCTCGTGCTGGAGAACGGCGAGTTCCAGACGGCCCTCCTGAACAGCGTGATCGTCGCCGTCACGGTCACCGTCGTCTCGCTCGCCGTCGGCTCGCTGGCCGCGTACTCGCTCGGGAGGTTCCGGTTCCGCGGGCGCAGCGTCGTGCTCTACGTGGTCCTCGCCATGACGATCTTCCCGCAGATCGCCGTCCTCGGCGCGCTGTTCGAGATGATCAACTTCCTCAAGCTCTACAACCAGCTCCCGGCGCTGGTCCTGACGTACCTCATCTTCACGCTCCCGTTCACGGTCTGGGTGCTCACCGGCTTCCTGAAGGCGATCCCGGGCGAGGTCGAGGAGGCGGCCTACGTCGACGGCGCGACGCCCTGGCAGGTGTTCACCAAGATCATGCTGCCGCTCTCGGTCCCGGGCATGGCGACGACCGGGATCCTCGCCTTCATCGCCGCCTGGAACGAGTTCCTGTTCGCGCTCTCCTTCACCCAGACGCCGGACAAGCGCACGGTGACCTACGCGATCCAGTCGTTCTCGACCTCGACCAGCGGGATGTACGAGATCCCCTGGGGGCAGACGATGGCGGCGTCCATCGTGGTGACCGTGCCGCTCGTCGTGCTGACGCTGGTGTTCCAGCGGCGGATCCTCGCCGGGCTCACGGCCGGTGCGGTGAAGGGCTGAGGGCATCCCTGGCGGCCCGCCGAGGTCGGCGCGGCGTCCGCTCGCGCCGACCTCGGCGGTTGGCGTTCGCCTCGCCCGGTGGACGCTGGTAGGCTCGCGGCCGTGGGCCTCGAAGCGCTGCGCGTCAAGAACCTCCGCTGCCTGAGCGACACGACCCGTATCCCCATCCGGCCGATCACGGTGCTGGTCGGCCGGAACAGCTCGGGCAAGAGCACGTTCTTGCGCGCCTTCCCGCTGCTCCGCCAGAGCGTGGAGACCGCCACCGAGAGCCCGATCCTCTGGTACCACGAGCGGTACGTCGACTTCGGATCCCTCAAGGACGCGATCAACGACCAGGCGACCGATCGCAGCGTGACGTTCGAGTTCTCGGTAAGGTTGCCGGAGAACGCGCACGTCGCGCAAGGGACGCCGGTGTTCGACGTCGCCATGACGCTCGCCGAGGGGCGACCGCCGAGAGGCGCGTACGTAAAGGCGTACGACATCCGATGTCTAGACCACACGGCATCGTTGCGGTTCGACCCGCTCGGAAAGCTATTGAGCTTTCATGTGAATGACGCCGACGTCCTCCCGCGTGACGCCGACATGTCGCTGGGCGGCGCGGCGTTCCTGCTCCCGACGCTCCTCCCTGGCAACCATGGGAAGGTCACCTACCAGCCCGTGATTCAAGCGCTACACGTCGATCCTCCGAAGTACCGGGTTCCGAAGGATCCTGAGCCGCTGCTCGCCGAGCTGAGCCGGGAGCTACGGCCGGTTTTTCACGGGAACACGACCGACGATACGCGCAGAGACATCGGGGATCACCTGGTGGTCGGCACGCTGGACGCGATGTGGAAGAAGCTCCTCTCTGCGAGCCGGGGGCGCCGCCTCAACGATAGGTTCACCTACCGGGGAGCGAGCGGCCTCAGGTTCGCATCTATCGTTCGCCGCACGTTCGCACGCCTCGTTCCCTGGATCCTCGATGCTGTCGATCAGCAGGTGGCGGACTTCATGAACCGCGTCGCCTACTTGGCCCCGCTCCGCGCCACGGCCGCGCGATCGTATCGCGTGCAGGATCTGTCCGTCAACGACGTCGACCCCGACGGCAAGAACCTCGCGATGTTCATGCGCTCGCTATCGGAGCCGGAGATCCAGAGCTTCGCCGCGTTCACGCGCGAGCACCTCGGCTTCGAGTCGAAGATCGAGATCTCCGGGCTCCACGCCGAGATCCTCGTCAAGGAGCCGCGCGGGAGCCGCTACATCAACCTCGTCGACATCGGGTTCGGGTACACCGAGGTCCTGCCGCTGATGGCGATCCTCTGGTCCACCTGCTGGCGCGCGCCGCGGGACGGCGTCCAGCCGACGTCGCTCCTCGCCATCGAGCAGCCCGAGCTCCACCTGCACCCGGCCCATCAGGTGAAGCTCGCCGGCGTCATCGCCGGCGCGTGGCGGGCGAGCCGCGACGCGCAGCGTGAGGTCAAGATCATGGTCGAGACGCACAGCGAGGGCCTCGTCAACGGCCTCGGCGAGCTGATACGGAGCGGCGTCATCAGCGCTTCCGACGTCCAGATCGTCCTCTTCGATCAAGACGCCGAGACGCGCGGGACCGAGGTGCGCCTCGCGGGGTACACGGAAGACGGCGCGCTGAACGACGACTGGCCGTTCGGCTTCTTCGCCCCCGTGGCGGACGACTGAGCCATGTTGATCGAGGTGGACGGCTCGGCGATAGAGGACGCCGCGGCGACCGGCAAATCGTCCGCGGTGTCGCGCGAGTGCATCGAGAATCTCCTGCTGGCGCACCACGCGGGCAAGCATGTCGTCGCGATCGGGCCGGATCCTATCCGGGTGCTGGACCCCGTCGCCGGGGAGCTCTCTCGCCGGGCTCAGGGAGCCCTCCGGAGCATCCGCGCACAATGGACCGAGATCCGCGGGCTGCTCGGCAGGGTGCGCTGGAACATGCGACTGGGCCTGGGGCCGATGTTCGACGGCCGGTCCGTGGCGCAGGCGCGCAAGGAGATCCTCCACGCGCACCTGCATGATTTTCATGATCAGGAGCGCCTGAGCCGTTCGGTCCTCCTCGGCGAGAACCTGACGGACGCAGCCCTCTACCTGGCCATGGGCAAGGCGTTCGTCGCCCTCCATGGCTGGCGTGTGCAGATCGCCTTCGAAAAGCAGGGCGGAGGCGGCAGCACGACCGCGCCATGCTTCGCCGCGCTGGTCAGCGACGGGAGGATCGTCCTTGCGATCCTCGACAGCGATAAGAAGCACCCGGGCGACAGGATCGGGGGCACCGCGGCGAAGGTGCTATCCATTCCGAAGCAAGCCTTCCAGCATGTTCACGTGCTCCACGTCAGGTTTGCCGAGAACCTGCTCAGCTCTGCCGTTTACGGCCAGGCCTTCACCGGACACAGCGGCAGACTTGCTGCGCTCGCCAGGTTGATGCAGGCAGAGGCGAGGACATGCGCGATCCCCTGGCGGGACCACGCCGATCTGAAATACGGGCTCAAGCTGTTCCAGGTGCGAGCGATGGCGGCCGGAGCTCCGGAAGAGGCGTTCTGGTCGGCCGCCGCCGTCGCCCTGCAGCGCGACCGGTGCCAGCAGGTGCGACCCGCGCCGTGTGGCAAGGTCGAGGAGTGTGGCTGCTACGTGACCGACGCTCTGGGAAGGGACGCGCTCGAGCTGGCGGTGGCGTGGATAGAGCCTCGCGATCCCAAGCGGAACGCCAGGCTGCTCGGCATCGCACTGCACACGCCGCTCGGCGAGCTCTGCGAGAAGTTGCTGGCCTGGGGCATCGCGCCGGCCGCTCGAAGGTGATCGGCCTGGGTCTGGGCGCGGGCGCGTCCCTGGCGCGCGGGGCGGGCGCACCCGCAAACACATGCAGCAGCTCGCGCACAGGAGCGCTGCCCGGCTCGCCCCCTGCCGTGGGCCCGGGCCGCTGCTTCCCTTGAAAGACGTTGTCTCCTGCTGCGCGCGGGGGCGTCCGCCGCCGCGCGCCGTTCAGCCGTCCTCCGGGAGCATCTCGCGCGGGAGCGCCGGGCTCCTCGGGGCGACGGCCGCGTCGGCGAGGTCGCGGACCTTGACGAGGATCGCCTGCTCCTCCTCGGTCTGCGCCTCCTCGCAGTACGACCGGATCTGCCAGAGCAGCTTGCGCGTGCGCCGCAGCTCGAAGAGGAGCCACCGGGTCTCCGGACGCGCCTCGAGGGGGTGGCGCTCCAGCTCGACCTCGATCTCGCGGATGCGCTCCTCGATCTGCTCCCCGGTCGGAAGAATGCGGCCGTTGCCCTGGCAGTCCTTGCACAGGTAGGGGCCGGAGTCGGTGTTGATCTCGCCCTCGCCGTAACAGCTCGCACACGTGACCAGCTCGTAAGCGTTCATGGCGGACACTCTATCCGATCTCCGCGGATCCAGGTGCCGGCCTCGGCGGTCCCACGCCCCCGCGCAGGCGCAGCGGGGGCTCCCTCGTGGAGCTCACCCGCAGCAGGCCCGGCAGCTCCCGCAGCGGCAGGCTCCCGCAGCGGCAGGCTCCCGCAGCGGCAGGCTCCCGCAGCGACGGGCTCCGGCAGCGACGGGCTCCGGCAACGGCAGGCTCCGCCGCGTCCGGCCTGACCGACCGCGCAGCGCCCGCGGACCTGGCCGGCCGCGCCACCTGCGCGGTCTGCGCTCCCGGCGCCTTCCGGGCGTCCCACGGGCGCAGCCCAAGGTGGCCGACCCCGGCGCGTCCTAATTCCGCTTGCGCCGTTCCTTGCGATAAAGAGAGGCCCCCTCGTGATCTGCCCTCGTCCCTCGCGTTGCGGCGCGCTCTGCGTCCTCTTCCTGTGCGCCCTCTCCCTCGGCGCGCCGCGTGCCGCCTCGGCCGCGCCGCCGCTCCCGCGCCTCGTGGTCCACCGGGCGCCCGAGGCCTCCGAGTGCCCCGACGCGCCGGCGCTCGCCGCCGCGGTCGAGCGCGAGATGAAGCGGCCCGCCCTCGACCCGGGCGACGCCGACGGCCGCGCGCCCGAGTTCGAGGTCCACATCCTGCGCGCCGGGTCCACCTACACCGCCGTCCTCCAGGCCGGAGGCCGCGCCCGGCAGCTCTCGTCGGAGGAGGGCGCCTCCTGCAACGAGCTCGTCGAGGCGCTGGCGTTGACGATCGCCATCCTGCTCGACCGCGAGCCCACGCCGCCGCCTGCGCCGACCCCGGCGCCCGCGCCGACCCCGGCGCCCGCGCCGCCGCCGCCCGCGCCGACCCGGGCGCCCGCGCCGCCGCCGCCCGCGCCGACCCGGGCGCCCGCGCCACCGCCCCCCCAACCCCCGCGCTGGGACGTCGCGGTAGAGCTCGGCGCCGCCGAGACCGTGGGCATGCTCGATCCCCTCTGGGCGGCCGCCACGGCCGACCTGTCGCTGCGGCTCCGCGCGTGGTCGGTCGGCCTCGGCGCCGTGTGGCTGCCGTCACACGACCTCGCGTTCGCTCCGGGCGTCGCCACCCTCGGGCTCGCCGCGGCCACGGCCCGCGGCTGCGCGACGATCACCGGCGAGCTCGACGGGCTGCGGCTCTCGGCCTGCGCGACGTCGCTGGTCGGCGCCGTGTACGGCTCCGGCAGGGGGTTCGCCACGGAGCGCGAGGACAGCGCGCCCTGGATCGCCCTCGGAGGCACGGCCCTCGCCGAGGGCTCCCTCTTCGGCACACGCGCGCTGGGGTGGTCCGCGCGCGCGACCGTCCTCGTGCCCGTCGCGCGGGCGCGCTTCACCGTCGACCGCCGCGCAGGGAGCGAGGCCGGCGCGCCGGTGACGACGGACGTCGTGCTCGACCCCGCCCCGATCGGGCTGCTCGTCGGCGTGAGCGCCCGGGTGTCGATTTGGTGATGGCGCGGCAGGCGACCCACCACGAAGGGGGTGAGCATGACCAGAAGCGGCAGGACAGGATGACCTTCGGAGAGGTCTATGCAGAGCATTTCCGGTTCGTGTGGCGGTCGCTGCGCCGGCTCGGCGTGCCCGAAAGCGACGCCGCCGACGCGGTCCAGGACGTGTTCCTGGTCGTCCACAGGCGGTTGCCCGACTTCGAGGGACGGTCGAAAGTTACGACCTGGCTCTACAGCATCTGTTTCCACGTCGCCCGCGACCGGCGCAAGCTCGCGCACATGAGGCGGCGCGCCCACGACGACGAGCCGCTGCTCGACTGCGCCGACGACCGGGCCGACGTCGGCGCCGAGGCGGAGCGGCGGCAGGCGATCACGCTGCTCGAGGCCATCCTGGACGAGCTGCCGCTCGAGCAGCGCGCCGTGTTCACGCTCTTCGAACTCGACGGCATGGGCGGCGAGCAGGTCGCCGAGCTGCTCGATGTCCCGCTCGGGACCGTCTACTCGCGCCTCCGCCTCGCGCGCGAGGCGTTCCGGCGCGCCGTGGCGCGGCTCAACGCGCGCGACCAGTTTCGGGCGGGCGGCCGCCCGGTCACGAGGTCGCAGCCCGTCATGAAGGCGGTGGCCGTGGACGCAGGGCTCACCGAGGCAGAGCGCTCGCCGGTGCCGGGGCCGCCCTCGGCGGTCCGCGCGCTGCCGGGCGCCGAGCGACAACCGCTCTGGAAGAGCGCAGGAGGTGGGCGATGAACGACCCCGTGCGATGGCTGGACGCCGAGGGGGGCGCGCTCGAGATGGAGCGTGAGCTCCTGCGCGCGGCCCCGGCGGTGGACCCGCCGGACGGCGCGCAGGATCGGGTGTGGGCGGCGATGGCTGCGCAGCTCGGCCTCGCCGGAGCGGCGTCGCTCGGCGGCGCCCAGGGCGCCGGGGGCGCCGGGGGCGCGGTGCTTCCCGCCGATCCCGTCGGCGCTGCGAGCGCGGCCGCGAGCGCGGGCAAGGCGAGCGCGGCGGGCGCGGCCGCGGGCGCGGGCAAGGCGAGCGTGGCCGCAGGCGCGGCGAAGATCGCCGCGGCCGCGGCGCCCGCGGTGAAGGCGGCGTCCACCGCCGCGGCCGCGGTGTCCGCCGTGGGCGGCAGCGGCCTCGCGGGGGCCGCCGGGGCCGCGGGCCTCGCGGGCATCCTGAAATCGATGCTCTTCGGCGCCGCGTGCGGCGGCCTGTTCCTCGCCGGCTACGCGGTCGTCGATCCGTCGAGCCCGGCGCCGCAGGCGGAGGTCGTCGCCGTCGCGCCGCCGGCTTCCTCGACGGAGGCGGCGCCGGCGCTCCGGAAGACGCCGGCGGCTGCCGTCGCGCCGCGGGTCGAGGAGGCGGCGGCTGCCGTCGCGGCGGCGCCTGCGGACGACGCTCCGCCGGCCGGCGCGGCTGCGGACGACGCTCCGCCGGCCGGCGCGGCTGCGGACGACGCTCCGCCGGCCGGCGCGGCTGCGCCAGACAGAGCCGCCGCGCCGAGCGCGCCCCGCGCGACCGGGACCGCAGCGGCGCCTGCGAAGCTCGACGGATCGTCGCTGCCGGACCAGGCGGCGAGCGCGCCGTCCTCGGCCGAGGCAGAGGCCGCCGCCGCGGCGGCCGCGCCGCCGGCCGAGGGCGTCGCGGCGGGGGTGGACGGCGCGGACGGCGCGCCCAGCCCGGCGGCGGCGCCGGAGAGCCGGCTCCGCGAGGAGCTGAAGCTGCTCGGCGACGCGCGCGCGGCGCTCCGGCGCGGCGACGCGGCCGGCGCGCTGACGATCGCCGAGCAGGCGCGCCGCCGCTTCCCGGGCGGCGCGCTGGCGCAGGAGCGGGAGGCGCTCACCATCGAGGCGCTCTGGCACGCCGGCCAGCGCGGGGCAGCGGCGCAGCGCGCGGCGGCCTTCCTCCACGCCTACCCGTCGAGCCCACACGTCGAGCGGCTCCAGGCGTTCACGCGGTAGCCCTGGCGGCGCAGCCCCGAGGAAACAAGCCTCGGGCCGCGCGCGCCGGGGCGCCGCGGCGAACGCCCCGGCGCCCGGCAACATCACGCGACCGCAGGGCGCAGAGGACACTGCGCCCTTCCTCACTTCGCTTCCTTCTTCTCTTCCCCTCCGTCCTCCGCGCCCCGCGGCTCGACTCCCCTGCTCCCCTCGCACATCGATCCGCTCGACTCCGCTGGACACCCGCGTCCTCGCGGCGTCGCGCTGCTTCCATGACGGAGGTGGCGGCGCTCCGGACCTCCGTCGATCCGACGAGATGCGTTTTTTGAAATGGGAAGCAGTCCGAGCGCGCACTCATGCTCCATCACGGCCGGCCTTTGGCGGCGCCCTCCGGGGCGGCCCAGGGAGGAATCATGTCATTCAGGCTCTCACGAACATTCTCACCCTTTCTCGTCTTGAGCGCGGTCGCGCTCGCTGGATGCAAGGTAGACGTCTCGCTCGGTGGAGCGGGCACGGAGTCGGGCTCGAGCTCCGGAGGAGGCCCCGGCGGCGGGACGAGCTCTAGCTCCGGAGAGGGCACTGGAGGCGGAACGAGCTCCGGAGGCGGCTCCGGTGGAGAGGGCGGCGGGGGAGGCGGCGGAGGAACGCCGTCGTTCACGCCGGACAAGGTCGATCTCCTCTTCGTGGTCGACAACTCCGGCTCAATGGCGGACAAACAAGAGGTGCTGGACAGGGCGCTCGACGACCTCCTGGGCGGCCTGATCAACCCCCCTTGTGTGGACGCTGCGGGCGTCCCTGTGGAGTTCCAGCCGAACGCGCTCAACGACTGCCCGGAGGGCTCATCGCGCACGCGCCCGCCCGTGCAGGACATGCACATCGGCGTCATCAGCAGCAGCCTCGGCGGGCACGGGGCGAGCACCTGCCCTTCCTCCTTCGCCCCTTCGAATGCCGACATGGGCCACCTCCTCGCGCGGTCCAGCCCGGTGGTCCCGAACGATCTGCCGACCTACCAGAACAAGGGATTCCTCGCGTGGGACGCGGCCGGGACACACGTCCCGGCGGGAGACTCCGATCTGCTCACCCTCACCAACAAGCTGACGAACATCATCCGCGGCGTCGGGCAGCAGGGGTGCGGCTTCGAGGCGCCGCTGGAGAGCTTCTATCGTTTCCTCGCCGATCCCGAGCCGTACGCGGAGCTCGCCCTGGATCCTGGCACGAGCGCCGTTGTTCCGCAGGGGGTCGACGAGACCGTGCTGCAGCAGCGGCGAGAGTTCCTCCGGCCGGACTCTCTCCTCCTGATCGTGATGCTCACCGACGAGAACGACTGCTCGATCAAGGACTATGGCAGGAACTACATCGTCGCGGAGACGAGGAACAACTTCCGGATGTGGCGGCCGCGGAGCGAGTGCGCCGTCAACCCGAACGACCCGTGCTGCGCGTCCTGCAGCCAGGCCGTGCCCGAGGGGTGCCCCGCGGACCCGACCTGCACCGGCTCCGACGACCGTCCCGCCAGGCTCACCGTGGAGGAAGATCCGGTGAACCTCCGGTGCTTCGACCAGAAGCGCCGCTTCGGGTACGACTTCCTCTACCCGATCGAGCGGTACACCCAGGCGCTCACCTCTCCCCAGGTGCTCAACCGGGACAAGGAGCTCGTGCCCAACCCGATCTTCTCGGATCTGGACCCGAGCGACGGCAACTCGCGCGTCCGGGGTCCGCAGCACGTCGTGTTCACCGGCATCGTCGGGGTGCCGTGGCAGGACATCGCGCGCGATCCGGCCGACCTCGGGGACGGCCTGAAGAACGCGGCGCAGCTCTCCGAGCCGCTCGCGAGCGGCGCGACGACGTGGGACGTGATCCTCGGCGACCCGTCGAGTAATGTGATGCCCCAGGACCCGCACATGCGCGAGTCGAGCGCGCCGCGCTCCGGGGTCAACCCGATCACAGGGGACGCCATCGCGCCCCCCGGCTCGGCCACGAACCCGATCAACGGAAGCGAGTACACCATCCCCTTCGGCAGCACGGGGGATCTGCAGTATGCCTGCATCTTCCCCCTGCTCACGTCGCGGTCGTGTGATGCCACCTCCACCAGCTGCGATTGCCGCGATCCGAGCAACGACAACCCCCTCTGCGCGCCGAACCCGGCCGACGGCGGGGACAGGACGCTCCAGGTGCGGGGCAAGGCCTACCCGGGCCTCCGCGAGCTCCAGCTGATCCAGAGCCTCGGGGACCAGGGCGTCGCGGCCTCCATCTGCCCCGCGCAGCTGAGCGACACCGCGCAGGCCGACTACGGCTACCAGCCGGTCGTGAAAGCCCTGATAGAGCGGCTCGACTCGCTGCTCTGACGGCGAGCACCCCGCGGCCCTGACGGGCGGCGATCGACCTGGGAGACACACACACGGGCGGCGCGCACCATGCAAGCGCCGCCCGTGCGCAACACCGGTGCGCACAAGGGGGGAGGACCCCCGCATACGCCCGCGCCAACCCGCCTCCGCGGGGGTTGGCACAACCGAGACACAGCCAGACATTCCGATCGTGGTGCCCGCGCCGGAGACCGCGATCTCCGCGTGAATCGCCGCGGACTTCCAGTGGCACCGAAGCTGCTTAAAGGCAGCGCGATGGGACGCCGCCCCCGGAAAGACGTTCTGCCGGGGAGCGCAGGCCACGGTAACGCTGCGGGTGGCACGGTCGGCCGCGCCGCCGGCGGCCGCGCCGGCGGGCCAGGGTGGCCGCGCGGCGCCGGCCGGCGGCGGCGTCGGGTTCAAACAGGATGATCTCGGAGGTTGTGATGCGCCACAAAGGACTGGCTTTCTTGTTGATCGTGATTGGCCTCGTCGGGTGCAAGGGGGAGGACGGCGGCGACACCGGAGAGGCGCCCGGGCCGGTCTCCGGCGAGTCGTGCGGCGGCTTCCTCGGCACGAGCTGTCCCGAGGGGCTGACCTGCGTCGACGATCGCTCCGACGACTGCGACCCGGCGCACGGCGGCGCGGACTGCCCCGGCGTGTGCGTCGAGCGCAGGTTCTGCGGCGGGATCGCCGCGTTCCCGTGCCCCGAGGGGCTCGAGTGCGTGGACGATCCGTCCGACGATTGCGACCCGGCGCACGGCGGGGCGGACTGCGGCGGGCTCTGCGTGGAGCCGAAGCCGGAGCCGGAGCCGGAGTTCTGCGGCGGAATCGCCGGGTTCCCGTGCCCGGAGGGGCTCGAGTGCGTGGACGACCCGCGCGACGACTGCGACCCGGCGCACGGCGGGGCGGACTGCGGCGGGATCTGCGTGGAGCCGAAGCCGGAGCCGGAGCCGGAGTTCTGCGGCGGAATCGCCGGGTTCCCGTGCCCGGAGGGGCTCGAGTGCGTGGACGACCCGCGCGACGACTGCGACCCGGCGCACGGCGGGGCGGACTGCGGCGGGATCTGCGTGGAGCCGAAGCCGGAGCCGCCGTTCTGCGGCGGGTTCGCGGGGATCGAGTGCCCCGACGGGCTCGAGTGCGTGGACGACCCGACCGACGGCTGCGACCCGGAGCACGGCGGGGCGGACTGCGGCGGGATCTGCGTGATCGCCGAGCCCACGTCGCCCGCGTGCGGCGGCATCACGGCGCAGCCGTGCCCCGAGGGGCTCGAGTGCGTGGACGACCCGCACGACACCTGCGACCCGGCGACCGGCGCGGACTGCGGCGGGATCTGCGTGAGGCGCTGAGCGGGCGCGCCGCGGAGGCGCGCGGTCCGGCGCCCTTCTTCCGCCGCCGCGCGCCCCGCCGCCGAGGCGGCGGCTCCGCTTCAGTACCGGTGCTTCCAGAGCAGATCGAGGCTCGTCGCCATGTCCTCCCCGGTGGCGAACCCCGCCCGCAGCGACCACTCCCGGCGGAAGCGCCACTCGAGGCTCACCTCGGTGCGGCCCCTGGCGCCGGCGGGGTCGTTCGGGGTGGTCGTCCGCCCATCCTGCGACGCCCCGCCCGCCTCGTAGCTCGCGCTCGCCGTGACCCGCTGGCCGAGCTGGTAGCCCACCGTGGTCTTCAGCGCGCCCTCCTCCGTCGTGTCGAGCTGCGTCTCGAAGTTCTGCAGCGGGCCGATGCTCTGGAGGATCATGTTGATCTGCGCGGACGCGAGCCCCGTGCCCACGCCGGCGGCGACCCCGCTCGTGGCGCCGCTCCCGCTGCCGGACGAGGGCTCCTCCGTCGAGGAGCCGCCCGCCAGCGTGCCCTCGGCGTAGGCCTTGCCGAGCAGGAGCTCGGCGATGACCTCGTTCTCCGGACGCGGAGGCTCCGAACGGAACGTGATCTTCTCCTCGGTGATCGGGTTCAGCTCGCCCACGTAGTCGATGTAGATGCGCGTCCCCTCGGGCGTGTCGTGGAACGCCTTGACGTTCAGGTACGGGTTCGAGGGATCCCCGCGCAGCGCGACCACGCCCGGCTCGATCTCGAACTCCTTGCCGATCACGTCGAGCTTGCCGGAGAGGATGTTCACGTTGCCCTGGATCGTCATCTCGTCCGCGACGTTGATGCGGATCGGGCGCGCCTTGTCCCCCGACAGCGAGGCCTGCACCATGTCGCCCTCGACGCCGATCCTGCCGAGGTGGACTTCCATGAGGAGCGGCTTCGCGTTCGCGTTCGCGCGCCGCTGCACCTCCTCGACCGGCTCGGCCGGCGCCCGCCGCGCCTCGTACTCCTCCCGGCTGAGCGGCGCCGAGGTGGTGATGTCCTCGTTCTCGTCGAGCGGCTGGACGCTCCGGCCGATCGTGGGCGGCAGCTCCAGGTTGAGCGTGGGGATGTCGACGCGGACGGCGATCCGGTCGTCCCGGCCCTGCGCCGAGACGAACACCTTGCCGCGCACGTCGCCCATGGGGACACCCTCCAGCGAGATCGGGAGCTCCCGGTCCTCCGGGATCTCGAGCTCGGCGCGGGCGCTCCGGAACGCGAACCCCTCCATCTGGAGCGTCGCCTCGCCGCGGACCTGACCGCTCCCGGCCTCGGCGCGGATATCCTCGATCCGGAGCTCGCCGGAGGGGGTCGCGGTGACGCGGAACGAGGCGTTCTCGAACGGCTGGCCGATGGTGGCCATGTGGACGAGGCCGTCCGTGAGGCGCATCTGGCCGGAGAAGCCCGCCTTCGCGCCGAGGCCGAGCCGCACCTCGCCGTCGAGCGTGCCGTCGAGCCGGTTCACCGTGCCCTGGACGAACGGCTCCAGCGCGGCGAGGCGGAAGCGGTCGACCGCGAGCGACACCTTGGCGTTCTGGTCGTTCGTGAGCGTCGGGATCGCGCCGGCCTCCCAGGTCATGGGCGCCTCGGCTTTGGCCTCGAGCCGGCCGCCGCTCCGCCCGACCAGCCGCACGTTCGCCACGGCCGTGGTCTGCGCGGCGCCGGCCGCCTTCGGGATGGTGAGCGACACCTCGGCGGTGTCGTAGTGCACGTCCGGGCCGAGCTGGAGGCCGGGGAGCTCGAGGCGCGCGGCGACCTCGGGGGCCTGGAAGAGGCCGCGCACGGCGATCTCGCCGCGCGCCTGCCCGCTGATCTGCATGTCGGCGAGGATCGGGACCTCCGCGAGCGGCAGGTCGTCGAGCTTCGCCTCGAGGCTGCCCGCGCTGAGCAGCGGCGCACCCCCGCCGCCGCCGAGGAGCGCGGCGGCGTTCGCGCCGACCTTCGCCTTGGCGGTCAGGTACGTGCGCGCGCCGCGGAACGCGTAGGCGTCGAGCTGGGCGTCGCGGCCGTCGTAGACGAGCAGCGTGTCGACCCGGAGCTTGCCGAGCGGCGAGGGGCGGCCGTCGGAGCCGACGTTGGCCGCCGTCGCGCGGGCCACGAGCCGGGGCTCGGCGAGCGTGCCGGCGAAGTAGAGGTCGAGCCCCGCGCCGCCGGAGAGCACCGGCGTCCGTTTGCCCATGGCGGCCAGCTCGGTGAGCTCGTTGAGCTTCCGGCGCGGGACCGCGAGGTGCGCCGCGACGGGCATGCGCGGGAGCGCCTCCATCGGGTCGGCGAGCAGCGCCGGGAGATCCGCGTCGAACCCGGCCGAGAGCTCCGCGACGAGCCGCTTGTCGAAGACCGAGAGCACGACGTTCGCGTCGCCGGTCTTCGCGTCGAGGTCGCCGGCCGCGCGGACGTCGAGCTTGCGCGACACCCACGCCGGGGCGCCCGTCTTCTCGTCGATGGGCCCCGCGGCGCGCAGCCCGTCGGTGCGGACCAGGAAGTCGCGCACCGAGGGGAGCCGCTGGCCGTGCTCGCGCGCGACCGCGAGGCGCGCGGTGAGCCGGCCCGCGAGCTCGCTGAGCGCGAGCTTGACCGGCGACGCCTGGGCCAGGCACCCCATGTTCCACGCGTCGGCCTCCATGCGCGCCGAGCCGGTGACGGTCTGCCAGGTGCGCCCGGAGAGCAGCGACCCGCGCACCCTGGCGGCGCTGCCGCCGACGAGGACACGCGCGATCGCGCCCTCGCACACCGGCGGGGGCGGCGCCTTCGGGCGCCGGGCCAGGTCGCCGACCGTGGCCGACGGCTGGCCCGGCGAGGCGCCCTCGGGCCGGGCCTGCCGCGCGCGGTCGGGCGGCGGCTCGGGCGGCGCGATCAGCCGGACGAGGCCGTCCGCCTTCAGCGCCTCGCCGTCGAGGCGCGCGGTCACGTTCATCGAGAGGCGGGGCGCGACGCCGGGAACGGCGCCGTCCTCGAGCTCGATCTGCACGTGCCCCTTCCGGCGGTCGCCCCGGCCGTGCAGCGACACGTCGAGGTTGGCGAGGCCGGCGACGCCGAGCGGCACGCCGACGATCTCCTCGATGCGCGCGAGGTCGATCGCGCTGCCGCGCAGGTCGCCCTCGACGTCGTTGCCCGCGAGCGAGAGGCTCCCGGTGAGCTCTCCCACGCCGTCGCCGCGCAGCGCGAGATCGCGGACGGCGACGCCGCGGCCCCACGCGACGCGGGCCGCCTGCGCGGTGAGGTCGTCCTGGCCCCGCGCGAGGTCCACGCGGACCTGCCGCGCTTCGCTGCGCTCGATGTCGAGCGCGGCCGAGGCCGCGATCCGGCGCTCCGCGCTGGCGAGCGACACGCGGACGTGCGGCGCGGTGACGGGGCCCGAGGCGCTCGCGGCGACGCTCTGGAACGTGTACCCCTGCGCGCGCAGGTCCGCGCCCTGGAACGCACCCTGGATGGCGAGCTTGTCGAGCGGGCCCGTGGCCCTGGCGCGGACCTCGCCGCGCCCGAGCCGCACGTCTTCGCCGACGCGGAGCCCCGCGACGCGCACGGTGGCCTTGGCGTCGAGCGCGTCGTCCTTGAGCGCGCCCTCGACGTGGAGCGCGGCGCTGCCGTGGATGCCGGAAGGGACGTGCCGCACGGCGCCGAGGGAGGGGATCTCGCTGCGCACGTCGAAGCGGATCTCGCCCTCCTTCGAGAGGGCGACGTCGGCGTCGATCGGCGCCCCGGGCTCGTGGAGCTGGGCGACGGCGCGCAGCGCGCCGCGCTCGAAGGTCGCGCGCGCCTCGGTGGCCGGCACGTGCTGCCCGACGACGTCGAACGGCTCGGTCCTGGCCTCGGCGACGACGCGCGGCCCGCCCTCTTCGTCGAGGAAGATCTCCCCGCGGGCCTCCGCGCTCACCCGGGCGGCCGGGGCCGCGCCGGCGAAGGCGCGGGGGTCGAGCTCGGTCACCCGGAGCTCGGCCGTGATGCGCTTCGGATCGAGCGCGTCGAGCTGGGCGCGGGCGGTGATCTCGCCGGTCACGGCGTCGTCCGTGACGAGCGGATCGAGGACCACGACGCGCGCCGTGACCGAGAGGTCCGAGAGCTCGCCGTCGGCGGTGACCGCGACGGAGACCGGCCGCGCGAGCGGTACGCTGGGGTCGATCGCGAGGGCGGCCTCGGGGGTGACGCGCGCCGACGAGACCCGCGCCGAGAGGTGCTCGTCCTTCAGGGTGCCCTCGGCCGAGATCGGGATCGCGCCGACGCTGCCCTCGAGCCTCGCGGAGAGCTCCATCGGGGCGTCGAGGGGGACGTTCACGCTGCCGGCGACGCTGGTCGCCTCGACGGGCACCGGCAGGAGCCGCCGCTCGGTGATTCGGACGCGCTCGAGCGCGTACCGGCTGTCGTCCGCGACGACCAGGGTGCCGGCGAGCGCCTCGACGGTCGCGTCGATGGGGCTCCCGGGCGCGACCGTGCCGTGGACCGCGGCGTGATCGAGCTCGACGCGCGAGAGCTCGAGGCGGAGCGGCCTCCCGTCCTCGGTCGGGGGCTCCGGGGAAGGCTTGGGCGTGAACGCCTGGCCGAGCGTGAGCGCGCCGCTCTCGTCCTGCGCGAGCAGGACGCCGGCGTCGGCGACGCGGACGAGGGGGATCGTGATCGCGAGGTCCCCGCTGCCGAGGAGGACCTCGTTGAGGATCGCGAGCGCGTTGAAGTCCGCGTGCACGCCGCTGACGTGCAGGAGCTCCGTCCCGCTCGGGTGGCGCACCGTGACCCTGGCGACGTCGGCGGTGAACAGGCCGAGCCGATCGATGTGCGCGATCTCGATCTGGCCCTCCAGGCTGGACCGCAGGATGTCGTTGACGAGCTGCCTCGTCAGGTTGCGCGTCGGGGCGGCGTTCAGGTGGACGACGGCGCCGACTCCCACCGCGGCGACGAACACCCCTCCCAGCCCGAGCACGGCGGCCGCGCGGGCGAGCGCCCGGCGGAAGCGCCCGTGCCGGTGAGGGACGGGGGCGCTGGACACGGGAGGGAGGTGGGGATCTTCCAACATAGGGATTTAACTAGGAAACGAGGTCAGGACTGCATCTCCGCGGGCCCGCTGAGCTCATAAATCCAGGGGGGGCCCGATGGCCTCGCGCGGGGGCTTCCCGAGGGCTCCCCGCGAGTGAGCTCGCGGGGGGCAGAATCCAGGCCGCGCGGGGAGCAGAGCCCAGCCATGGGCGGGCTGGGCTCTGCTCCCCGCCGCTCGAGGCAGGGCGCCTCGAGCGTGCCGTGTGCGCGCGGCGCGGCGCGCGTGCACGCCGGGGGCGGGCGCACACGGCCGAGGTGTGCCGGAGGTGTTACTCCCCGGCCATTCCCGCACGCGTCGGGTCGTGCGTGGGGACCTCGTGGGGCGGCGGCTCCGGGATCTCGCGGGTATACGGGTTCCCGGGGACCTCGGGGTGCCGGCGCTCTGCCGGGTTGCTGCCGGGCTGGTGGCCGGGGTCCGGGAGCTGGATCTCGTGATCCGGCGCCACGTGAGGCCCTGCGGGGTTCCCGGGCTTCTCGGGCTCCCCGGGCTGCTCGCCGGGAGAGCTCGTCATGGGCTGCGGGACGCCCGGCCGCCAGACTTCACCGGCCTGCTGTTGCGACGCTGAGTTCATGTCTCCACCTCACTTTGCTCAGATCACGTGGGGACGCGGCGCCCGAGCGCGAAGGCCACGACGGCGAGCACCAGGAAGGCGATGAACAGGATCTTCGCGATCGACGCGGCGCTGGCGGCAATTCCGCCGAAACCGAAGACAGCAGCGATGATCGCAATGATGAAGAAGGTGACACTCCAGCCCAGCATGATGTCCTCCAAGTGTTTCGGGGTGGTCGGTCCGTTGTCTGTAGGCGACGACCTCAACGAGAGGACTGGATTGCAGCTGCCGTGCCGAAGCCCGCTGAGGCTGCCAGGCGCGCGGTTCCCCGGCGCTCCAGGGGCGGAACGAGGCCGCGCGGGGCCCTTGCGCAGCGCCCGCGGTTCCGTCCGGGCCCGCGGCGGCCCCTGTCCCCTGGGGCACGATGCCCCGACCGTGACAGGGTGGACCTGTGCGGCGGCGCGCGTGGCGGTCCAGCGCGGCCGGCGCCGCGGCGGGCCGCGTTCACCGCGCGTGCACCGAGGCTCCACGAGGCCCCCCTGCAACTTCCCGGATCGGGCGAGCCGGGACGGGCTATAACACCCGGGCCATGCCGAAATCGAAGGTCGCTGTCATCCGCACGTCCCCCGCGACGGTGCTCTCGGACTACCACCGGCTGATGAACCTGGCCGGTTACCAGGATGTGGTCGCCAAGGACGCCGACACGGCGCTCAAGGTGAACATCTCGTGGCACTTCTTCTACCCGAGCTCGTCGACGACGCCCTGGCAGCTCGAGGGCGTCATCCGGGCGATGACGCAGGACGGCTACTCGAAGGACCTGATCCACGCCTGCCACAACCGCACGGTCGTCATCGACGCCCACCTCGGCGAGCGCGAGAACAAGCAGATCGACGTCGTGCAGGCCCACGGGCTGCGGAACGTCCACCTCTACGAGGGCGGGGAGGAGTGGATCCCGATCGGGGACGCGGTCGGCGACCTGCGGAAGAAGTTCCTCTGCCTGAACGAGGTGTACCCGAAGGGGTTCTCGATCCCGAAGCGCTTCATCGGCGAGAACATCATCCACCTGCCGACGGTGAAGACCCACATCTTCACGACGACGACGGGGGCGATGAAGAACGCGTTCGGCGGCCTGCTGAACGAGCACCGGCACTGGACGCACCCGGTGATCCACGAGACGCTCGTGGACCTCCTGATGATCCAGAAGAAGATCCACCGCGGGGTCTTCGCGGTGATGGACGGCACCTTCGCGGGCGACGGGCCCGGGCCGCGCTGTATGGTGCCGCACGTGAAGAACGTGCTGCTCGCGTCCGCGGATCAGGTGGCGATCGACGCGGTGGCGGCGAAGCTGATGGGGTTCGACCCGCTGCGCGACCTCAAGTTCGTGCGGCTGGCGCACGATCTGGGCCTCGGGTGCGGGGACGTGCGCGACATCGAGCTCGTGGGCGACGTGGACGCGGCGAACGAGCAGTGGAATTTCGAGGGACCGTTCAAGGAGATGACGTTCGCCTCGCGCAACCAGCACCGCATCTACTGGGGTCCGCTGAAGAAGCCGGTGGAGTGGTCGCTCAAGACGTGGCTCGCGCCCTGGGCCTACGTGGCGTCGGTCACGTACCACGACATGTTCTGGTACCCGCGCTACGCGAAGGAGAAGATGGCGCCCGTGCTGGAGAGCCCGTGGGGCCGGCTGTTCGCGAACTGGGGCAAGGTGCAGCCCGACGCGGAGGGCCGGGGTTACCCCGAGGTGGGGGAGGCGAGCCACGATCTCGTCCGGAGCGGGATCCGGCACTTCCTGGAGGGCATGCGCCTCGTGGGCATGGCCGTGGCGGAGTCGCCGGAGATCACGGTGCGCAAGCGGGCGCGGGCGCGCGCGGCCGGCGCCGGCGGGAACGGCGCGGCGGCGCTGTAGCGCTGGCGCTCCGGCCTGGCGCTCCGGTGCGGGGGCGCCGTGCTGGTCGGAGCGGGCGGGCATCCTTCTCCTGCGGAGATCCGCGGAACGCCCGGCGCCTGCACATGCCGGCGCTGGGCGTTCGCGCCGGGCAGGTCGCACTCCCCTCCTCGGAGCGAGCGACGTTCGGGCCGAATGAGGCCGCTCAGCTGTCGGCTAGCGGCTCGAAGACCTTCAGGTAGAGCTCATCCACGGCCAGGTCGCACCCGATGGAGGCGATGTGCAGCCGCTCGCCCGGGCCGAGCACGCGAAGCAGCCAGGTCCCATCCGGCTGGCGGCGGAAGTGCTCGATCTCCACCTGCTTCTGGGACAGGAGGACGTAATCGGCGATCGACGGGATGCCCCGGTACAGGGCGAACTTGCCGCCGCGGTCGTAGCTCTCCGATGACTCGGAGAGGACCTCGAAGACGGCCGTGGGGTTGAGCAGCGTATCGCGGTGGTCGTCCTCGAAGAGGGGCTGGCCGCAGACGACCGAGGCGTCCGGGTAGACGTAACGGCCTGTCGTTGCATTTTTGATGCGCAGATCGGACGCGTGTGCCTCACGTGGGCGGGACCGAAGCGCGCTCCGGAGCTCGCCCACCACGTTCGCGGTGATGAGGCTGTGCTCGCGTGTGCCCCCCGCCGTCGCGAACACCTCGCCGCCCGCATACTCGTGCTTCAGCTCGGAGGACCGCTCGAGGGCAAGGTACTCCTCCGGGGAGAGCTTCGCCGGGGGCGCCTTCTGGGCCATGCGGGACTCTAGCATCCCTCCATCCCTCCCCGGATGCCGGGCGCCCGGGCCGCTCCTTGCTCGCGCACCCTGGCCAGCTTGACCAAGCCCGAGGCCGTGCGCTGAGATCGCGGGAACACCTGCCCGCCCACACCGGCGCCGGGACGTCCGCGTATGGCGGGTCCCGACCGGGGCCCGACCTTTTGGCGCTCGTGCGTGACCGGGGCGGGGGCGTGACCGATCCGCCTCCTGGTCAAGTCGAGCCGCGAGCCGCTGCTCAGTCGTCCGAGGGCCGGCCTGTGGCCTGATGGGGCGAAGCGATCGCCTCCTGCCGGGCTACACTGAGCCCACGGATCGTGCAAACAGGAGGTCAGCATGACCAACGTGGAGCAAATCTTCCAGGCCATCCAGCGCCTCCCGGTTCCGGAGCGGCTCAGGCTCATCGAGCGTGTGGTCCAGGAGCTCGCGGGATCATCGGCGAGCGAGAATGTGCCGCGCGAGGCAGAGGCAGCGTCGAGCATGATCGGACTTTTCGCCGATGATCCAGAGGCGGTGGACGCGATGATGGAAGTCGTCCGCGAGAACCGTCGGACATCCAGGTTGCGCGACGTGCAGGAAGAGGATGAAAAGAGCTCTTCTTGATACGGACATCCTGTCCGAGATCACCAAAGCCAAGAGCCTGGAGATCGTGGGACGCGCGCGTGCATACCTCGCTTTCCACGGTCGGTTCACATTCTCAGCCGTCTCCGTCATGGAGGTCGTCGCTGGCTACTCGAAGCAGCGGGCCGAGCAGAAGACGCGGCGATTCCTAGAGATGGTCGACCGAAGCGAGGTGCTGTCCCTGGATGCGACCTCGGCGGAGCTTGCTGGTCGCATCTTGGCTGACTTGCAGACGGCCGGCACGCCGATCGGTGTTCCAGATACGATGATCGCTGCCACTGCAATCCGGCATGGCATTCCCCTCGTGACAGGCAACACGTCCGACTACCTCCGTGTTCAGGCGGCCGGGTACTCGCTGGTCATGGAGAACTGGAGAGAGCCGACGTGACGCTGGCCTGAGGAGATCGCCTCTCCAGCGGCGCTTCAGCGCGCCGCGCTCGCCGCGTGTGACGGCCTCCGCCCCGACGTCACGGCCGGCGCGGCGCCCGCGGCGAACCGGAGGCGCACCGGCCTCGGGCGGAGCGGCGGCAGCGCGCGCGCGAGCGCCTCGTAGGCGTCGCGCCCCACGCGCCGCTCCTCGTAGACGAGCGTCGCCCAGATCTCGGCCTCGCGCGCCTCGGCCTGCTCGGCGGCGCGCGGATCGAAGCGCATCCCGCGCTCGATGGCGACCGCGCCGGGGACGCCGCCTTCGGTCCGGCGCGCCGCGAGCTCGCGGAAGACGCCGGGGCCGGAGCGGTCGTACTGGAGGATCGTGTGTGCGGTCGACACGGCGCCGGCCCACGGGTAGCGGCGCAGGGTCCAGCCGCGGGACAGGGCGTCGAGCCGGGCGTCGACGTCGGCGCGCTCGGCGTCGGTCTTCCACGGCTCCTTCGGGACGAAGAACAGGCCGAGCCCGAGCTCGTCGCCCTCGAGCGCGAACACCTCGTCGATCCCGAAGCGCTCCGGGGTCTGCGCGACGAGCGAGCCGTGCGTCAGCCCGAACTCGCCGACGATGTAGACCGCGAGCGCCTCCCGCCGCTCGCCCAGGAAGTCGAGCGTCGCGACCGCCTCGGCGTGTGTCTCGGTGGGGAAGTCCGTGAAGCACATCGCCTCGGCGGCGATCCCGGCGCCCGAAAGGTGGTCGATCACGTCCGAGACCACCTCGACGGGCGCGCCCTTGTCGATGAGGCCGAGCACGCGCGGCGACGCGGACTCGACGCCGAGCGCACACGCGACGGCGCCCCCGCGGCGCAGCACCTCGGCGCGCTCCTGGGTGAGGTACTTCTCCGGCTTGAGATCGGTCGCCCACCGCACGTCGAGGCCGGCGTCGAGGATCCCCTGGGCGATCTTCACGAGCGTCTTCGGCGCGACCGAGTCCTGCGAGAAGTAGAAGTGGCGCGTCCGGTGCCGCTCGGCGAGCGCCCGGACGTGCGCGACGACGGTCTCGACGGCGCGCTCGCGGTACGCCGCCGTGCCGACCTCGGCGAGGCCGTAGTGGCAGAAGGTGCACTTGCCCCAGTAGCAGCCGCGCGTGGGGTCGTAGGGGAGCACGAGCGCGGGCGCGAAGTACGTGTCGAGCGGGAGCCCGTCGAAGTCGGGGGCCGGGAGCGCCCGGAGGTCCTCCATGCCGTGGCCGGACGTCCAGCGCGCGCCCATCAGGCGGTCGCGCACGACGACGTTCGGCACGTCGCGGAGGGGCCGGCGCTCGTCGAGCGCGCGCGCGAGGGCGAGCAGGGTGTGCTCGCCCTCGAAGAGGCACGCCGAGTCGAACGGGCCGAGCGCGCGCGCGAGCCGCTCGCCCGAGAGCCGGAGGAGCATCTGCGTGACGCCGGGGCCGCCGCACGTGACGTGCACGCCGGGCAGCGCCTCCTTGATCTTGTGGGCGAACGCGTACGCGGGCTGGAGCTGGCCCGGGAAACACACGGAGAGCCCCACGATGTCGGCGCCCGCGTCGCGGAGCCGGGGCACGAGCACCTGCTGCACCCAGCCGTCGAACGGGTCGTGCTCCGGCCGGCTGGACCGGGCGATCTCGGCCATCGAGGTGAGGCCGAACGGGGTGCGGTACGCGGTGAAGTCGATCTGGAGCGGGTGGTGTGTGGCGGAGACGACCCCGAGGGCCGCCTCGACCGTCGCGACCGCGCGCGCGTAGGCATCCGGGTCGAAGAAGTCATCGGCGGAGCGGAACGTGGCCTTGGCGGCGTCGATCGCGCCGGGGACGGCGTGTGCGTCGCCGCGCGCGCGGGCGAGCGCGGCGAGCTCGAGCTGCTCGACGTGCGGGAGGGCGGCGCGGCGGTCGAGCTCGGCGAGGCGCGTCTCCAGCCGATCGAGGAGGCCGGCCATGCTCTGCGACGTGAGCAGGGCGTCGAAGGCCTCGACGTTCGCGTCGATGGGCAGCACCTCCACGCCGTGCGCGCGCAGGAAGCCGGTCAGCATCGGCACCGCGAGGTAAGGCGCGGTGGGGTCACAGGTCGGCGGGTAGACGAGCGCGACGCGCATTTGGGGCGGCGGTCTAGCACAACGCGGGGGGAGCGGGACGGGGCAGGGGAGGAAAGGAGCGGGGCGGGGAGAAGCGGAGCGGGGCAGGCGCGAGGTGCACGCCGCGCGGCGACCGTCGATGAGGGAGCCTCGCCGGCCGCGGTCGGCGTGGGCAGCGCGCTCGTGCAGCTCGCGAAGATCGCCAGCTGCCGCATGATCGGCGTGGTCGGCGCGGCGCACAAGGTCGAGGCGGCGAAGCGCCTCGGGGCCGACGCGGTCATCGACAAGAGCCATGAGCCGCTCTGGGCGGCGGCGGAGCGGCTCGCGCCCGAGGGGTACGACGTGATCCTCGACGCGAACGGCGTCGAGACGCTGCGGCAGAGCTACCGGCACCTGGCGCCGGCCGGGAAGCTCGTCGTGTACGGCTTCCACACGATGCTGCCGAGGCAGGGCGGGCGGCCGAGTTATCCGAAGCTCGCGCTCGATTTCGTGCGGATGCCGCGCTTCAACCCGCTCGACCTCTGCAACGACAACAAGAGCGTGCTCGCCTTCAACCTCTCTTACCTGTTCCACAAGACGGAGATCCTGCGCGAGGCCATGGAGCGGCTCGTGGGATGGGTGGAGGAGGGGCGCATCGTGGCGCCGCCGGTGACGACGTTCCCGCTGGAGCGGGTCGGGGAGGCGCACCGGGCGCTGGAGTCGGGCAGCACCGTGGGCAAGCTGGTGCTGACGATGGCCACCGGCTGAACCGGGTGGATGCCGGGGTTGCCGTGATGGCATGATGTCGTGGGCTTCGATGATCCGAGGGGTACACCTTGACCGTGGGAACGGCGAGGTGGCGGGGCGCTGAGCGGAAGCAGGAGCAGAGGAGTCGGGCGATGAAGGACGATGGTCGGGCACCGGCGGCCGAGCTGGGGGTTGAGGCGATCCTGATCGAGGAGGGGGAAGGGGAAGTGGTGACCGCCGGCGTGGAGGGCGCCGGGGAGACGGGCGGGGGGGCGGAGGGGCTGCTCGAGCTGGTGATTGCGGCGCACGAGGAGCGCGTCGCGGCGGAAGCGGCGAAGGCCGGGCCGATCGATGGCGTCGTGGTGGGGCGGATCGTGGGGTTCGGTCGAGACGGCGAGCCGCTTGTCGAGGCCGCTGTCCTGGGAGATGGGTCGCCCGGAGGGGTGCCGGCGCGGGCGATGACGGCGCTCGGGCCGGAGGACGAAGGGCGAGAGGTGGCGCTCCTGTTCGAAGGTGGGCGGCGCGACAGGCCCGTGGTGATGGGGCGGATGCACGTGGCGGGGGAGAGCGCGGGAGCGGCGAGGCGCGCGGAGGCGACGGCGGCGGCGACCGCGGACGGCGAGCGGCTGGTGTTCACGGCGGAGAAGGAGATCGTGCTCCAGTGCGGGGAGGCCAGCATCACGCTGACGCGCGCTGGCAAGATCTTGATCCGGGGCGCTTACTTGCTTGCGCGCTCCTCCGGCGTGAACCGGATCCAGGGCGGCTCGGTGCAGATCAATTGATGTCGACGAGCGAGGCCGAGGTCTTCGAACAACACACCTTGAAGGCGGCTTTCTTGTGGTGGGGAGCCTGCTCGCGCCGCGGGCCGGGGGCCTACTCGAGCCCCAGCTTCCGCACCCACTGTCCCAGCGACCACTCGGTGGTCTTCAGGCGCTCGGCCATGCGCGCCAGATCGCCCGCGCACTCCCGGTAGCAGCGGAGGATCTCCTCGGGCGCGATGGCTTGCGCGCTGCTCGACTGGTCGTACCGCTTCATCAGCATGTAGAGCGAAGGCCGGGTGATGCCGAGCTGCTTCGCGGCGGCGGAGACGTTCCAGCGGGTCGCGCGCAGCGCGAGGAGGAGCTCCCTTTCGGTCACCTCGCCCGGCGCGCGCCGGGGGGCGGAGGGCTCGGCGTCGGCCGTGTCGGCCGCGTCGAGGGAGTCGGGCTGCTCCGAGGCCTCCGGAGCGACACGCGGCGCAGGCGGGTCGGGGCCGGCGGCGCGCGGCGCGTCGGCGCCGGCCCCACGCGGCGCAGGCGGCTCGGGGCCGGCGACGCGCTCGGACGGCGCCGGCTGGGCGAGGAGGCGCTCGATGGCCGGGGTGAGCTCGAGGCGCTCCTTGCCGCGGTTGCCGATGACGAGCTGCCGCACGACGTTCCGGAGCTGCCGCACGTTGCCCGGCCAGTCGTGATCGGCGAGCCGGGCCACGAGCGACGCCGGCAGCCACGGCTTCTCCTCGGGCCGTTGCGGGAGCAGCCGGCTGCCCTCGCCGACGCGCTCCAGCTCCTCGCGGAGGAAACGCACGAACAGGCGGCCGATGTCGTCGCGGCGGGCGCGGAGCGGCGGGATCGACAGCTCGTACGTGGACAGGCGGTTGAGCAGGGGGGCGCGGAAGGTGCCGGCGGCGACCTTGGCCTCGAGATCCGCGTCGGTGGCCGCGATGATCCGGACGTCGATCCTGCGGACCTGCGCGCCGACGGTCTGCGCCTCGCCCGTCTCCAGGAAGCGCAGCAGCGCGACCTGGAGCTCGACGGGCGCCTCGCCGATCTCGTCGAGGAGCAGCGTGCCGCCGCGCGCCTGCTCGACGTAGCCGGGCTGGCGGCGGGCCCCCGTGAAGGCGCCCCGCTCGGCGCCGAACAGCTCCGCCGTCGCGAGCGACGGGGCGACGGCGCCGAGGTTGACCGCGAGGAACGGCTGCTCCCGGCGCGCGCTCGCCTGGTGGAGGGCGCGCGCCACGAGCTCCTTGCCGCTGCCGGTCTCGCCCCGGAGCAGGACCGGCACATCGAGGTCGGCCACGTTGCAGATCTCCCAGAGGACCTGCTGCATCCCGTCGCTCTCGCCCGCGAGCTCGCGGGGCCGGTCGGGCGCGCCGCCGAGCGCCCGCTGGCTCGTGGTCACGGTGTGCAGCAGGAGGACCACGCGGTGGCCGAGCTCGAGCACGACGCCCCGCCGGACCTGCGCGGCGGAGAAGTGGACTCCGCCCTGGATGCGCTTGCCCCGCGTCAGGACCGCGGTGCTGCTCTCGCCGAGATCGAGCGTCACGCCGCCGTCCACGGTGGCCGTCAGGAGGATGGGCTTGCGGCTCACGTGCTCGACGCCGAGCGGCTCTCCCGAGGGCGCGAACGCGGGCTCCGCGCGCGACACGGAGAGCCCGCCGGCGGAGGGGGCCGGCAGCAGCGCGCGCTCGCCGACGCGCTCCGGGTGCGGGTGGTGGAGGATCGTCAGCGCCGGCGTGGCCGCGGGACCGGCCGTCCCGAGCGAGGTGCCCCCGCCCGTGAGCGTCGGTCGCTCGAGCGCGGTCTTCCTCCCCGACGTCACGGCGCGATGCTAGGCACCGGCGCGCGCCGCCCGCAAGCCGCTCGAGGCGCGCGCCGGCGATCACGGTTGCTCTTGCAGGGCGAGCGGCGTCCGGTCGTGCGAGCGCTCGCACGCCTCGTGCCGCTTCTGGGCGTCCACGGCGCTCTCGCCCAGGTAGATCAGGCGCATCTCGACGGAGAGGCACTCCGTGGTCGCCTTGCGGAGGCGTCGCTGGAGGGCCTCGCTGGAGACCGCCCAGCTCCGCAGCGAGCCGTCGCCGGCGGCCGTGATGACGCGCCTGCCATCCGCGCTGAAGGCGGCGAAGGGCACGGCGGACCTGTGGTCGCGCAGGACCATGGGCATGCTGCATTCATGCGCGCTAAAGACGCGGGCGGTGCCGTCGCTGGAGGCCGTGACCACGCGCTTGCCGTCGGGGCTCCACGCGGCGGACAGCACGGCGCCCTCATGGCCCCTGAGGACCATGGGCTGCGAGCCCGGGGAGGCGGCGCTCCAGATGCGCGCCGTCTTGTCCCGTGAGGCCGTGACGAGGTGCTTGCCGTCAGGGCTCCACGCGAGGGAGTTCACCTCGTCGCCATGGTGGTCGAGCGCGACGGGCTCGCCCGATCCGTCGGCGCGCCAGATGCGCACGCGGCTCTGCTGGGCGGTGGCGATGCGCTGGCCATCGGGGCTCCACGCGGCGGCGTTCACCCCGTCGGCCTCCTCCCCGAAGACGACCGGGGTGCCGGAGCCGTCGGCGCTCCAGACGATCGTCGCGTCCGTCGATGCGGTGACGACGCGCCCCCCGTCGGGGCTCCACGCAACGGCGCGGATGGCGTTCGTGTGCTTGCGGAGGACGAAGCCGCCGGAGCCGTCCGCGCCGAAGACGTGCGCCGTGCCGTCGGCGGAGCCGGTGACGATGCGCTTGCCGTCGGGGCTCCACGCGGCGCACGTATCCGCGCGATCTTCATCGCCGAGACGGCTGGGGCGGCCGGACCGATCCGTGCGCCACACGAGCGCGGGCCGCTCGCGTTCGCTCGCCGAGGACGGCGGGGACGTGGTCACGATGTGCTTGCCATCCGGGCTGAGCGAGGCGGAGTGGAAGGGGGACGTGGAGCCCTTGAGGAGCGCGGCATCGCCGTAATTTTCGGTGCTCCAGACGCGCGCCAGGGCATCGGCGGAGGTGGTGACGATGCGATCGCCGCCGGGGCTCCATGCGGCGGAGAGGAGCGCGCGCTCGTGCTCTAGGAGGACCAGCGGCTCGCGAGCGTCGCTGGTCGCGCTCCAGACGCGGGCGGTGCCGTCCCTCGAGGCCGTGACGACGCGCATGCTGTCGCGGCTCCACGCGGCGGAGACCACTTTGTCTCCATGGCCCTCGAGACGTCGAGGGGGGGAGCTCAGGTGGTTGCTCTTCCAGAGCTGCGCGGTCCTGTCGTCGGACGCGGTGACGATGTGCTCGCCGTCGGGGCTCCACGCCGCGGTGTTGATCTCCTGGGTGTGGCCTCTGAGGACGACGGGCTCGCCGGAGCCGTCCACGTTCCAGACGCGCGCGGTCGTGTCGTCGGACGCGGTGACGACGCGCTCGCCGTCGGGGCTGAACGCTGCGTGTCGGATCGTGTCGGTGTGACCCTGGAGGACGACGGGCTCGCCGGAGCCGTCCGCGCTCCACACGCGCGCGACGCCGCGGACCCCGGTGACGATGACGCGCTTGCCGTCGGGGCTGAACGCCGCGAACCGCAAGGAGGCGTCGTCGCCGTGGAGGACGATGGGCTCGCCGGAGCCGTCCGCGCTCCACACGCGCGCGGTGCCGTCGTCGGACGTGGTGACGACGCGCTTGCCGTCGGGGCTGAACGCCGTGGAGGCCACGATCCCCTCGTGTCCCCTGAGAACCACGGGGTCGCCCGAGCCGTCCGCGTTCCAGACGTACGCGGCGCTGTCGTTGAACAAGGCGACGACGCGCTTGCCGTCGGGGCTCCACGCGGCGGTCATCTCGACCGTGTTGACGTGACTGAGGCCGGGGTAGTGGAAGACGATGGGGTCGCCGGCTCCCTCTGCGCTCCAGACACGCACGGTGTAGTCCGCTGACGCAGTGACGATGCGCTTGCCGTCGGGGCTCCACGCGGCGGCGACGACCGGCTTCGTATGGCCGCGGAGCGTGGCCCGGGGGAACCCATGGACCAGGACGTCGAGCGCGGTCCGGGCCCACCCCTCCACCGTGTCCGGCTCCACCACGTCCGCGAGCAGCCTGCTCGCCAGCGCGGCCTGGCCGCGCGCGAGCAGCTCGCGCGCGCCGGCGATCAGCGACGAGTTCCGTGCGCGCCGGGCCTGCTTCTCCGCGTGGATCAGGGCGTGCTCCGCCCGCGTCGCCTGCAGCTTCGCCTCGCTCTCCTGCTCCTCCGCCTCCTCCCCGGCTCTCTGCGCCCACGTGGCTTGCTCCAGCGCCTTGTGGGAGGCCTCCTTCGCCAGCTCTTCCTGCTGCCTCGCCTTCTCGGAGGCGTCCCGCGCCAGCCGGGTCTGCTCCTCCGACTTCTTCTGCGCTTCCTCCGCCGTGCTCGCCGCCTGCCTGGCCGCGTCCCGCTCGTAGAAGGCCCACAGCGCCGTCACCCCCATCATCACGGCCGCCACGGAGGCCATGATCGCGGTGGCGACGGACAGCCGGCGCCTCCGCGCCGCCGCCCGCTCGCTGCGCAGGATGAGCTTGCGTGCGGCCTCGCCCACGTCCGCCGCGTACCTCGCGAGGAGGTCGCGCGCCTGGCCGAGCCGGTCGCTGTCGAGCACGTAGCGGGGGAAGCCCTTCGACTCCTCCACCCAGCGGTCGAGCCGCTGCAGCTCCGCGAGCATCTGCCGGTCCTCGCGGACCCAGGCGCGCAGCGTGCCCCAGCTCCGGATGAGCTGCTCGTGGGCGACCTCGACGACCGGGGACTTGCTCGCCCCGGTGTCGGCGATGAGCTCCCCGCGCAGGCTCCTCGGGCCGGCGCCGTCGTCCCCGCCGCTCAGCACGAGCAGGCGCTCGCGCGCCAGCGTGTCCAGCACCTCGCCGAAGACCGCCGCCTCGACGGGCGCGCCTCGCCGCAGCCTGTGGAGAGGGACCCGCCGGCGGCGGTCGAGCCGCGCGTCGCAGTCGAGCGTGACGAGCTGCACGAGCAGCCGCCGGGCCGTCTGCCGCCGGACCTCGTCGAAGCCGGCGAGGATGGCGTCGGCTTTCTTCTCCAGCGCGCCGCCCACGCCCCCGAGCTCGTTGTACTGCTCCCAGGTCAGGAGGCGCCCCCGGCGCTGCTGCCACATCTGGTCCAGCGTGTACTCGAGCAGCGGGAGGGCGCCGGGCTCGTCGCCGGCGTCCCGGAGCATCTGCTCGCAGAGCCCCTCCTCCAGCGAGAGGCCCATCAGCTCCGCGGGCCCCTCGATGGCCCTCCGCAGGTGCTCGGGCTTCATCCGGCGGATGAAGACGCGGTGGGCCTCCTCGTAGGCCATGTCCTCCAGGAAGTGATCGCCGCTCCAGAGCTGGATCTCCCCGCAGCGCGCGAGGAAGTCGACGCGCAGGGTCGCGATCACGCTCACGCCCGAGCCGGGGTAGCTGGCCAGGGCCCAGAGATCCCGGACGAACGTCTCGCGCTCAGCGCGGCTGTGGATCATCGTGAACAGCTCCTCCAGCTGGTCGACGACGAGCAGCAGCGGCGCGTCCGGCGTGGGGCGCGACGCGAGCGCCGCCTGCAGCGACGCCTTCCAGCCGTCGTGCGGGCGCATGGTGGCGACGGCCCACCGCCGGTCGGTCGCCCGGAGCGCCGGGACCACGCCGGCGAGCACCAGCGACGACTTGCCCGTGCCCGAGGCGCCCGTGCAGATCAGGAAGCGGGGCCGCGCGGCGTTGTTGGCGGCCACGAGCGCGAGGAGGTCCCCGATCGTCTCGTCCACCTCGGCGTCGCGGCCGAAGAAGTAGCGCGCGTGTTCCTCCTGGAACGCCAGCAGGCCCCGGTAGGGCCGGCGCACGATCGGCCGGAGGTCCGGCCCGTCGGCGGCGCGGGCGTACAGCTGCAGGGACGCCCAGCCGGCGCGGGCGGCGCGCTCGCGCAGGCGGTCGCGGGCGTAGAGGAAGGCGTCCGCGAGCGAGCGCTCCTCGACGATCAGCGCCCGGTACATCGCCTCGGCCAGCACGACCGACGCGTCGACGGCGAGCGGGTAGCGGGACGCGACCACGGCCGGCACGCCGGCGCGGTGCAGCGCCTGCGCGACGCTGCCGAGGCGGCTGTCGAGCGCGCCGGGGTCGCCGCCGTGGCAGGCGCACAGCACGACGAGGCGCAGCGAGCCGAGGTGATCGGCGAGCGCGACCTGGAGGGAGCGCGCGTCGACGATCTCCCTGCCGGACCGGTCGTCGGCGTCGAGGACCAGGCCGTACGAGCCGCTCCTCGGGTCGAGCTGGGCGCCGTGGCAGAGGAGGTGGAGCACGGCGACGGGCTCTGCCCGCATCGCCTCGCGCAGGCGCCCCAGCGAGGCGTGGGGGACGACGTCGCGGGTCCGGTCGAAGTCCGGGTGGCGCCCGTCGAGGCAGGCGCGGCGGATCGCGGCGAGGTGCTCTTCCGCGGGGACGACGCCGCCGGCCGCGGACCACGCGAACAGGACGCGGCCGCCCTCGGGCGGCGGGTCGGGCTCGGGTCTGGCGGTGCGGGTGTCGGGCCACTCGTAGCGCAGGAGGACGCCGGGCACGCTGCCGAGGGGCCGCCCCGTGGCGCCGAGCGGCACGAGCTCCCACGGCAGCGCGTAGAGCTCGGCGGCGCCGAGCCGCAGGGTGAGGTGCACCGGGCGCCCGGCGTCGAGCGCGCTCTGGAGGATCTCCTCGTCGAGGTTCCAGCCGAGCTTTCCGAGGAAGAGGCGCAGCTCCTCGGCCAGCCAGGCGGCGGCCTCGGGATTGGCGCGCTCGCGCTGGAAGGCTGCGAGTCGGTCGACCACCTGCTCGTTCCAGGGGAAGCTCCCGCACCGGCCGGCGCCGCCATCGAGGTGGCGCACGTAACACTGCTCCTCCAGCACGAACGCGAAGGGATGCTCGGTCTCGGTCGCGCGTAGGATCTCGAGGAGGATCTCACACGGCGTGGAGGGCGTGATGTCCGTGCCATCCGCTGCGATCTGCATGGGGGTCATCTCCTTGCTCCCGCCGTCCGCGCCGGCGAGGAGGGATGCTGCGCAGTACAGCAACGTCCGTGCCGGTCGGTCCCGTGTACCAGTGAGGAGGGAGCTGCAGCGGTGCCCGGGCCGCGCTGACACCGTCAATGCCGGGATCCGGGGCGCCGGATGGCGTCAGCGCCGGGCGCAGGCTGCGCTGCCGCCGTCAGCGCGGCGCCGAGGGCTGGCCTGGGATCGTCCATGGTGACGCAGCTGCGTCGAGGCGGACGCACGATAGCCGCTCGTGCTCGTCACGGAGGTCGCGTGCTTCAGGTCGGAGGCTGTCGAGAGCCACTGGCTGAATTGAAACTCGACCGGAGGGGGCCGAGAGGCTCGGGGTTGAATTGAAACTCAACCCGGAGGGTGCCGAGAGGCCCGGGGCTGAGTTGAAACTCAACCCGGAGGCTGCCGAGAGGCCCGGGGCTGAATTGAAACTCAACCCGGAGGGTGCCGAGAGGCCCGGGGCTGAGTTGAAACTCAACCCGGAGGCTGCCGAGAGCCCCCGGAGCCCACTTTTTCTCGTTCCGACGGAACTCCCGGACGCGCAGGATTCCGGCAGGACAATAAGGAACAGCCTCCTGTCGATTTCCGTGACCCGATCGGGGTCGCGCTCCCGATTTACCCCTTCGACGGGGCAGCAGCACGCCGGGGGGTGATTGCCCCTCGCGCGGCGCGCTTGGCGGAGGAACGCGCGCGCGCAGGGGCGGTTCCCGTCGCTCTTCGCGGCGGGCCGGCCGAACGTGGGCCGGTCGAGGAACGCGGCGCCGAAGGGGGACGAGGGGGAGGGGAGCGGCGGGAGCGGAGCCGGGGGCGCGGGCGACGGCGGCGGGGAGGAGACGGAGGTGACGCCGCTGCCGGAGGGCGAGGCGGCGAGCCCGAGCTGAGCCGGGGCGGAGGCGCCGGCCTGCGCGCCGGACGGGAATGTGCGAGGGCGGCGGCGGGGGCGCTGCCGGGCATGCACACCGCGACGGTTTGACAGGACAGGCTTCACCAGGTGGAGCCACGGGCGTACCTTCCATCTGCCCGTGGCTCCTGCGGGCGAACCTAGGACACCGAACGGGTTGAAACCCCGGGAAAATGAACCGCAGAGGCGCAGAGGACACAGAGGAACAACAAAACAACTCTGTGCCCTCTGTGCCTCTGCGGTTCGAATCTCTTCATTCTCGGGCGTTTCAAGCTGATCGACGCTCTAGAGGCTCCTGCCCTCGTCTCTCCGTCCGCACCTTCCCATGATCACGTCCGTTCAACTCCAGGAATTCAAGGGGCACCGGGACAGCACCGTCGCGCTCGGTCGGTTTACCGTGCTCGTCGGCCCGAACGGATCCGGGAAGACGAGCGTGCTCGAGGCGCTCTCGCTTCAGAGCCACGTCGTGAACTACACGTTCCATGAGGTGCTTCGCGGTGATTCGTCGCCCGGCGATCTGCTGTGCCGGGGAGCCCAGGGGCCGATCGTGCTGGGCTCGTCGGGCACGTGGGACGACGAGGCCTGGAGCTTCAGGACCGTATTCACGGGCTCGTCGATGGAAAACCACTGGAACCGGGGCAGGGATGATCGGCATTGGACCGGTACCGGCCACCTGCCCCTCCGCGAGTCCGTGCCGCTGATCGACAAGATCCTCCCGCCTGCAACCCTGCACAAACTCAATGCGGAGCGCATCGCCGCTGCTGCGTACAGCGATGACCTGGCGCCGGGCGTCGGTTACGACGGGGCCAACACCGCTGTTGCCCTCGCCTCGATCAAGCTCGGTCACGATGAGATGTTCGAGCGAATAGAAGACTCTATCCGCCAGATCATTCCGAACGTGGAGCGGGTCCGCATCCGGCAGGCCAAGGTCCAGCGCCCGAGCCCGTCCATGCCCCAGAGGGCCGAGGAGGTCGTCGGGAGCAAGGTGTTCTTCGACTTCCGCGGCGCCCCCGGCGTCCCCGCGCATGCGGCGAGCGAGGGGACGCTGATCACGCTGGCGCTTCTGACCGTGCTGTACGGCCCGAGCCGCCCGAACCTCCTGCTCCTCGACGACTTCGCCGAGTCGCTCCACCCCCAGGCGCAGATGGACCTCGTTCGGCTGTTCAAGCGCATGCTCAACGAGTTCAGCGATCTCCAGATCGTCGCCACGACGCACTCCCCTTACATCCTCGACGAGCTCGAGCCCTCCCAGGTCGTCGCCTTCGCGCTCCGCAAGGACGGTACCGTGGCGCTCAAGCGCCTCTCCGACCACCCGCAGGCGGAACAGATGACAGGCGCGCTCTCGACGGGGCAGCTCTGGAGCCTCGATCCGGAGCGAGACTGGGTGCTCGCGGAGACCGATCCGTGAGGCTCCTCGCCTTCTGCGAGGCGCCGGCCGACTTCCTGACCGCGAGCACCCTCCTCGACCGCGTGCTCCAGGACGAGGGGCCTTTGTGGGTCAGCGATCTGTTGCGCTCGCACCCGGAGTCGATCCGTGAATGGACCAACGACGAGCGCGGTAAGTCGTTCTTCGACATCCACAAGCTCGAGGCGTACAGGCGAGACCTCGGGAACGTGCGCTTCATGCCGGGGCATTTCGACGGCAAGCCGGGGGCGGCGGGCGCCCAGGCCGCGAGGAACGCGTTCACGATCGCGCGCGAGATCGGGAAGCGGGCAGGCCCGTAGCAATCTCGCCTGCGCGGAGGGTCGCAGCGGGGAGGGGAGGAGCCGGACCCCGCGCCTCATCCGGAGGTCGCGCCGGAGATCCCCACCGGATCGCGCGGGCTGCCGCCGGGATGGCAGCAACGAGCGCGACGCCTTTGCGGACGAGGTGGAGGCCGGTGGTGCTGGGGATCCTGGTCCCCGGCCTTGCGGCGGCGCTTCTTGCCGTCGTGGCGGCTGGCCTCGCGCGGGGGTGAGGTGCCGCCGGAGTTAGGCCACGGCCCCGGCGCTGGTGATACGCTGGGACAAACGCGGCAGCAGCACGACCAAGCGAGGTGCCCTGAGCCATGCGTGCCGATGGTCGTTCCCAGCCCACCACCGAGGAGCACCGGCCCCCGTCGGCCGGCGACGGCGGCTGCGGCCGTCCCGTGCTCCTCGCCGCCTTCCCTGGGCTCGCGGCCGTCTCCGTCCCCGCCTCCGGCGAGGTCGTCGGCCGCGGCTGGCTCTTGTCGGAGGGCATCCCCGACACCGAGGTCTCCGGGCGCCACCTCAGCTTCTCACGGGCGGGAGGTCGCCTCCAGGTCGAGGACGTCGGCTCGCGCAACGGCACGTTCCTCAACGGTGCGCGCCTGCGCGCCGGGCAACGTGCCGGCCTCGACGACGGCGACGTGCTGCGTCTCGGCAGGACGCTCCTGGTTTACCGCGACGCCTTCACCGGCGCCCTGTCGCCGGCGCCGCCGCTCGGCCGCCTCGTCGGGCCGTGGGGCCTCACAGCCGTCCGCGCGGAGCTCGCGGCCCTGGCCGCGCGCCGCGAGCTCAACGTCCTGCTGCAGGGGGAGACCGGCACGGGCAAGGAGCTGCTCGCCGAGGCCGCCGTCGAGGCGCTCGGGCGCCGGGGCAAGCCGTTCGCGGCGGTCAACGTCGCGGGCATCCCGGCGAGCGTGTTCGAAGGGCAGCTCTTCGGCTGGAGGAAGGGGGCCTACTCCGGCGCGGTGGGCGACAGCCGCGGCGTGCTCCGGGCCCACCAGGGCGGCGCCGTGTTCCTCGACGAGATCGGCGAGCTGCCGCTCGAGGTGCAGCCGAAGATCCTGCGCCTGCTCGAGAACCGCGAGATCCTCCCGGTGGGCGAGGACCGCCCGGCGCGGGTGGAGGTGGCGCTGATCGCGGCCACGAACCGCCCCCTGGAGGCCATGGTGGAGCGGGGCGCATTCCGCCGCGATCTCCTGGCGCGGTTCCTGATCCGGATCGAGCTCGCGCCGCTGCGCGACCGGCCGGAGGACGTCTTCGCGGTGCTCCAGGCGCTGCGCGAGCGGCGGGGTGCGCCCTTCGACGTGCGGACGGCCGAGGTGGAAGCCGTCGAGCGGCTGATGCTGGAGAGGTGGCCGGCCAACGTGCGTGACGTGGATCGCCTCGCGGCGATGATCGACCCGTGGGCGCCGCTCACGCAGCACGGGGTCGAGCGCGTGCTCGGCCCGCCCGCCGCCCGGGTGGCGCTGACCCGGGAGGCGGCGGAGCAGGCGCTCGCGGCGTGCGGCGGCAATCAGTCGGAGGCGACGCGCCGGCTCGGCGTCTCGCGGGGCAAGCTGCGCCGGCTGCTCGGGCTCGCCTGAGCCTATGCCGGGGGCGCGGCGCGGGCGAGGGCCATGGCGCTCGTGAAGTCGCTGGCGAGCTCCGGGGAGACGTGCTCGAAGTGGAGCTCACCTTTCGTGTCCCGGTCGGTCCAGTAGCAGCCCCGGAGCTCGGTCGGCCGGGGGCCGTGGACTCGGAGGTACACGGCCCCGCGGTGGACGTGGCTGCGATCCTGGACGAGCGTATGGTGTCTGGGGAAGCGGCCCTGGCGATATCTTTGCCGTCGGAGCTTCTGGCACGATCGTGCATTACGACGGCCAGAGCTGGAAGCGCGTGCTCTCCTCGGGTACATCGGAAACTTTGCGTGGTGTCTGGGGAACCGGCCCGGGTGATGTGTTTGCCGTCGGAGCTTCTGACACGATCGTGCATTACGACGGCCAGAGCTGGAAGCGCGTGCCCTCCTCAGACACATTGGAAAATCTGGCTGGTGTCTGGGGAAGCGGCCCTGGCGCTGTCTTTGCCGTCGGTTGGTCTGGCACCATCGTCCACTACGACGGCGTCTCCTGGTTGCGGTTCAATTCTACGACGGACGAGTCTTTCCAAGGTATCTGGGGCCACGCAGGTACCTCGTTCATGGTCGGCGATCGTGGCACGATCTTCCGCCACACCCGAACTGGAGCTACACCGTAGTCCTCGCGCGCGGTCCGACAGTGAGCGTCTGGCCCGCGCTCATTCGACGCCCGTCAGCGGCTTCGCGCCGGTCACGGACGCAGCGCTGGGCGCAAGCAACGTCCCGTGCTCATAGACGACTCCCGTGCTGCCCGCAGGCGGCACGCCTGCCATCGCCTCCCAGGGGCCGACCGCTTCCCTGCGTGGAGCGTCGGATGTGGCGCTCCGGCGATCTCCGTCGTCAGCTCCGCCTGCGCCGCGCCATGACGGGGGCTCGACAGCGCTTTGTGGACGAGCTCGCCATCGACGATCTCGTGGAAGCGCTCCGCCTCGGGAATGGCGAGAAGATCCTCCACCGTCGCACGGCGGCGTCCAGGAGCGGCGCTCGACATGGGGCGACCATCAAGCGGCTGCGACAGCGCGACCAGCAGCGCGCGGCGATCCAACGCCGCCCGTCAAGCAACGGTTTCGTAAACCGTCGGTCCCGGCACTCAGCTACCCAGCGCGGTGCCGCTCGCTCCGCGAGCCACCCACCTGGCCAGCGGTCTCCTGCTCACCTCGAGGTGAACGAACGCGCTGGCACGTCACAACAGTTCTTTGAGCCACCTTCGGGATTTGAACCCGAGACCTACGGTTTACGAAACCGTTGCTCTACCGCTGAGCTAAGGTGGCACGCCTCTCGTCGAGGAGGCGCGCAGATTACCCACTCACCCCACCAAGTCAAGGTCTTTTATTCCGTTCACGCCGGCCACCCTGGCGGCCCGCCTCCCCGCGCCTCCGGCACCGGCGTCTGCTTCGCCTAGCTCCCCGTCGCGGGCTGTCGCCCCGTACCTGCCTGGCCCCCCGTCGCGGCGTCGCCCCCCGCACCGAAGAACTCGCCCAGCCGCTCGGCCAGCGCCTCCGCCGCCGACCAGTGCATCATGTGCCCCGCGTCCGGCAGCTCGACGTGCTCCGCGCGCGCGAGCCGCGCCACCCGCTCCGCCTCGTCCGGCGGGTGAAATCCGGTCGGCCCGCCGCTCACGATCAGCGTGGGGCATGTGATCTGCTCCAGGAACGCCGTGAACGCCTCCACCTGGAACATCATCGGCGACGTCGTCCGGTGCATCGGATCGTACGCCCACGCGAGCGTGCCGTCCGGCTCCTCGCGCGTGAGCAGCGGCGCGCGCGTCGCCAGCACCTCGCGCGGCACGCGCGGGTGGTTCGCGACGAGCCGCGCGATCGCATCCCGCATCGACGACAGCCGGCGCGGCGTCCGATCGAGCTCCTTCATCTGGCGCAGCCACGCCTGCATGCGCGCGACGGCGACGTCGGGCCCGTTCCCCGGCGGCCCCATGCCCTCGAGCAGCGCCAGGCGCTCGACGCGGCCGGGGCACGCGCCCGCGTAGTACACCGCGACCGCGCCGCCCATCGAGTGGCCGACCACGCCGAGCCGCTCCGGCGCGAGCGCGTCGACGAGCGCGGCGACGTCCGCGATGTAGTCGGGGAAGTGGTAGTAGCCGCCCGCGGGGACGCGGGCGCTCCGGCCGAAGCCGCGCAGGTCGGGCGCGACCACGTCGTGCCCTGCCCGCGCGAGCGGCTCGGCCACGAGGTCCCACGTGCTCCCGGCGTCGAGGAAGCCGTGGAGCAGCAGCAACGTGAGGCCCGTCGGCCGCGCGTGCTCGCCGCGGAAGCGGTGCACGTACAGGTCGAGCCCGTTGACCTTCCAGGTCCCCGACGACCTAGGCACCGCGCGCGTCATCCCGCGTGACGATGCCCCTGCCATCGCTCCGCTCGCCGCGCGCGACGCATCCGCCGCGCGTGTCCCTCGCACCTGTCGCGCTCAACGCTTCGACGGCGACGGCGGCGCAGGAGACGCCGCCGGCAGCATGATCCCCGTCGCCACCGGCGTCGGCGTGCCCGCCCCCGGGGTTCCTCCCGCGGCCGGAGCGCCCGCCGCTGGCGGCGCCGCGGGCGCTCCAGGCGCCGCGCCGGCCGGCGGCCCTGCCGGCGCCGCGCTGTCCGCGCCCGCCGGCGCCGCGCCCGCCGGCGCCGCGCTGCCCGCGCCGGCCGGCTCTGTCGGGAGCGCCGCGCCCGTGAGCTGCGCGGCGTCCCGCAGCACCTCGTCGACGTGCACGCCCGGATCCACCTCGGGGTACACCTTCGCGATCTTCCCGTCGGGATCGACCAGGAACGTCACGCGCGCCGTCATCCCGAGCCGCGACGGCACGCCGAACGCGTTGGCCCACGTATGATCCGTGTCGACCAGGATCGGGAACGGCAGCTTGTTCTCCTTGGCGAACTGCTCGTGCGACTCGCGGGTGTCGCTCGACACCCCGAAGACCTGCACGTTCGCCTGCTTGAAGCGATCCCATGCGTCGCGGAACGCGCACGCCTCCTCCGTGCAGCCCGGCGTCCCGTCCTTCGGATAGAAGTACACGACCACGGCCCGGCCCCGCTGATCCGACAGCCGCTGGATCGCGCCGTGCTGATCGGCGGCGAAGACGTCGGGCGCCGGGGAGCCGACCGGCAGCAGCCCCTGCCCGCCATCGGGCCGCTGGCCCGCGCCACACGCGAGCGACACGACGGCAAAGACGACAGCAACGACGAACAAAACGAGAGCAGTCGAGAAGCGTCTCTTCATCAGAGCGCCACGTTAGCACGCACTCGGTAGGATCGATCCGACGCTTCTGGTACGTTGCGCCGCAGGAGACGAGACCGATGGCCATCTTCGGCAACGGCAGCGGCATCACCCCGCACGCGGTGCGCCAGGGCAGGGGAATCACCTACCCCGATTTCTCTTCCCCCACCGTCGATAAGGTCATGGTGGAAGAGCGCGCCGCCGGGCTCGGCAAGAGAAGCATCAAGGGCCCGGCCAAGGTCGCCGGCCTCAAGCTCGCCATCTCCATGATGGATCTCACGACCCTGGAAGGAAAAGACTCCCCGGGGAAGGTCCAACAGCTCTGCCAGAAAGCGCTGCGGCCGCACGAGCGCGCGGACATCCCTCCGTGTGCGGCGGTGTGCGTCTATCCCAAGCTCGTGTCCGTGGCGAAACGCGCGCTTGAAGGGTCGACGGTCAAGGTGGCCAGTGTGGCGACCGCGTTCCCGAGCGGCCTCTCGACCCTCGCGGTCAAGCTCGCCGACGTGCGTCAAGCGGTCGAGCTCGGCGCCGACGAGATCGACATGGTGATCGATCGCGGCGCGATGCTCGCCGGCGAGCACCACGCGGTCTACGACGAGATCGCCGCCACGAAGGAAGCGTGCGGGCGGGCGCACCTCAAGGTGATCCTGGAGACGGGCGAGCTCGGGAGCTACGACCAGGTCCGCAAGGCGAGCCGCATCGCGATGCTCGCCGGCGCCGACTTCATCAAGACGTCGACGGGGAAGGTCGTCCCCGCGGCGACGCCCCCGGTGACGCTCGTGATGCTGGAGGCGATCCGCGATCACGCGCAGGCGACCGGCCAGCGGATCGGGATGAAGCCGGCGGGCGGCATCCGCACCGCGAAGCAGGCGCTCCACTACCTCGTGATGGTCAAGGAGACCCTCGGCGACGCCTGGCTCACGAGCGACCTGTTCCGCTTCGGCGCCTCGACGCTCCTCAACGACGTGCTCATGCAGCTCGAGAAGGAGCGGACGGGCGCTTACCAGAGCAGCGACTACTTCAGCAAGGACTGACGCGCGCGGCGCCGCCCGGCGAGGGGGCCAGGGGGCGAGGAGCGAGGGTGGTGAACCAGCGGCCGCGGGCGTAAAGTGCGCGGCATGAGCGACAAGAGCACCGCCGCCGCAGGCGGCGACGGCGGCTCGCCCCGCGCAGCGAGCGCCGCGCAGGACGCGAGCGCCGCGCGGGACGCGAGCGCCGCGCCCGCCTCCTCGGTGGCCCGGGAAGCGGCCGTCGTGTTCGGCGACGCGTGGCGCTACGCGCCGGCCCCCGAGGCGCGCGACCACGTGAAGATCGCGCCGCGCTACGACCTCTTCGTCGGCGGCGCGTGGCGCGCCCCGGAGTCCGGCCGCTACCTCGACAGCATCAACCCGGCCACCGAGGAGAAGCTGTGCGAGTTCGCCGAGGCGGGCGAGCGCGACGTCGACCTCGCCGTGCAGGCGGCCCGCGTCGCCTACGAGAAGTACTGGTCGCGCCTGCGCCCGCTCGATCGCGGCAAGTACGTCTACCGCATCGCCCGCGCGCTCCAGGAGAAGGCGCGCGAGCTCGCGATCGTCGAGTCGCTCGACGGCGGCAAGCCCATCAAGGAGTCCCGCGACGTCGACGTCCCGCTCGCGATCGCGCACTTCTTCTACTACGCGGGCTGGGCCGACAAGCTCGCCCACGCCTTCCCGGGCCGCGACCCGCGCCCGCTCGGCGTCGCCGGCCAGGTGATCCCGTGGAACTTCCCGCTCCTCATGGCGGCGTGGAAGCTCGCCCCGGCGCTCGCCGCCGGCAACACGTGTGTCCTTAAGCCCGCGGAGACGACGCCGCTCACCTCGCTCCTGCTCGCGAAGATCGTCGAGGAGGCCGACCTCCCGCCCGGCGTCGTCAACGTCGTCACGGGCGCCGGCGCGACGGGCGCCGCGGTCGTCGGCCACCCCGGCGTCGACAAGGTCGCCTTCACCGGATCGACCGAGGTGGGCAAGCGCATCCAGCGCGCGCTCGCCGGCACCGGCAAGAAGCTCACCCTCGAGCTCGGCGGCAAGGCCGCGAACATCGTCTTCGAGGACGCGCCGCTCGACCAGGCCGTCGAGGGGATCATCGGCGGCATCTTCTTCAACCAGGGCCACGTCTGCTGCGCGGGCTCGCGCCTCCTCGTCGAGGAGAGCGCGCACGACGCGCTCCTCCACAAGCTGCGCGAGCGCATGGCGACGCTGCGGGTCGGCGACCCGCTCGACAAGAACACCGACGTCGGCGCCATCAACTCGCGGGCGCAGCTCGAGAAGATCCAGGAGCTCGTGGCCGCGGGCGAGCGGGAGGGCGCCGCGCGCTTCTCGGCGAGCTGCGCGCTCCCGCAGCGCGGCTACTGGTTCGCGCCGACGCTCTTCACGGGCGTCGCGCAGTCGCACCGCATCGCGCGCGAGGAGATCTTCGGCCCGGTGCTCTCGGTCCTCACCTTCCGCACGCCCGAGGAGGCGATCGAGAAGGCGAACAACACGATGTACGGCCTCTCGGCCGGCGTCTGGACCGCCAAGGGATCGAAGAGCTTCTGGGTCGCGCAGCGCCTCCGCGCCGGCGTCGTGTGGGCGAACACCTTCAACAAGTTCGACCCGAGCTCGCCGTTCGGCGGCTACAAGGAGAGCGGCTTCGGCCGCGAGGGCGGCCGCCAGGGGCTGCTCGCTTACCTCGAGGTGGACTGATGGCGCTCGGCAACCAGGACGGCACCGGCCGCGAGGGCGGCGCTCGCGAGGGCGACGCGCCGGACGGCGCCGGCTGCGCCGCGCGCGCGCGCGTTAACGTGCGCAAGGCGTACAAGATGTTCGTCGGGGGCGCGTTCGTGCGCTCCGAGTCGGGGAGGTACACGCAGGTGCGCGATCACGGCGGCGCGGGCGCGGTCGAGAACATCCCGCGCGCGTCGCGCAAGGACGGCCGCGACGCCGTGCTCGCGGCGTCCGGCGCGTTCGGCGGCTGGTCGTCGCGCTCCGCCTACAACCGCGGGCAGATCCTCTACCGCCTCGCCGAGATGCTCGAGGCGCGGCGCGCCGAGCTCGCCGCTTCCCTCGAGCGCGGCGGGCTCGACGCCGCCGCCGCGCAGCGCGAGGCGCTCGCCGCGATCGATCGTGCGGTCGCCTACGCGGGCTGGGCCGACAAGTACCAGAGCCTCTTCTCGAGCCTGAACCCGGTGGCCGGCCCGCACTTCACCTTCACGGTGCCCGAGCCGATGGGGGTCGTCGTCATCGCGGCGCCGCCGCGTCCGGCGCTCCTCGGGCTCGCGAGCTCCCTCTTGCCGGTGATCACGGCCGGCAACACCTGCGTGGTCGTCGCGAGCGAGGCGGATCCACGCACCGCCCTCGTCTTCAGCGAGGCGCTCGCCACGAGCGATCTGCCGGGCGGCGTCGTCAACGTCCTCACCGGCCAGCCGGCCGAGGTGCTGCCGCACCTCGCCGCGCACATGGAGGTCGCCGCGCTCGATCTGCACGGCGTGGACCCCGCGCTGCAGAAGCGCCTCGAGGAGGCGGCCGCCGGCAGCGTCAAGCGGGTGCGCGCCCGCTCGCTGGGCGAGGCGGCGTGGTTCGACGACGCGTCGGCGACGTCCCCCCGCTGGATCGAGCGGTTCGTCGAGATGAAGACGATCTGGCACCCGGCGGGTCCGTAGCGCCGGCCGAGCGCCGCGCGGCGCCGCCGCCGAGCGAGGCGCTCAGCCGCCGCCGAGCACCATCCCCGTCTGCAGCGTCCGCCCGGCGACGAGCTCCGCCGCCGCGAGCGGCTTCCGCCCCTCGACCTGCGCGCGCACGATCTGGATCGCGCCCGTGCCGCAGGCGACGATCACGACGTCGCGGCTGGCCATCACCACGGTGCCCGGCGGCGCCTCGCCGCGGCTGGCCTCGCCCTCGACGTGCGTGGACAGCACCTTCAGCGCCTTGCCCTGGATCGTCGTGAACGCGCCCGGCCACGAGGTCATCCCCCGGATGTGATCGTGCACCTCCCGGGCGCTCCGATCCCACCGGATCCGCCCGTCTTCTTTCTTCAGGAGCGGCGCGTGGGTGGCCGCCGCGTGGTCCTGCGGCGCCGCCTCGAGCGCGCCGTCCACCGCCCGGCGGAGGTCCTCGCGCACGACGCGCGCCGCGAGCGCCCCGAGCTCGACGGCGAGCTCGTCGGCCGTCATGTCGGGGCCGATCGGCGTCCGTTGCACCGTGTACACCGGCCCCGTGTCCATGCCCTCGTCCATCTGCATCAGCGAGATCCCCGTCTCGGCCTCGCCCCCGACGATCGCCCACGTGATCGGCGCCGCGCCGCGGTAGCGCGGCAGGATCGACGCGTGCAGGTTCATGCAGCCGCGCCGGGGCGCGTCGAGCACCGCCTTCGGCAGGATCCGGCCGTAGGCGATCACCAGCGCGACGTCGGCCGCGGCGCCCTGCACCCAGGCGGCGAACTCGGCCGTGCGCACCTTCTCGGGCTGCACCACCGGCACGCCGAGCTCCATCGCCTTGAGCTTCACCGGCGGCGCCTTCAGCTCGAGCCCGCGCCCGGCGGGCCGGTCGGGCTGGCAGACGACGCCGACGACGTCCGCGATCGACGCGAGCGCCTCCAGCGAGGGGACGGCGATGGCGGGGGTTCCGAAGAAGAGCGCGCGCACGCCCTGCTTCTAGCAGGAGCGGCGCCGCGCCACGCCGCCTTCTTCAGAGGAGCTTCAGGGCCGCGCGCCGCGATCGTCCGGCCCCGCGCTGCGCGGCGCTGTGCTGCGCGGATCGGCGCAGCAGCGGAACCCGGTCTCGTAGAACACGAACCGCGGCTCGTGCGCGTCGTTGGTCCCGCGGCAGCCCGTCCACGGCTTCGCCCAGAAGCCGCCCATGAGCGCGCCCGGCCACCTCCGACGGGGGCGCGAGGCGACCCACTCCTCGACGTTCCCCATCATGTCGAAGATGCCGAAGGCCGAGACGCACCCGGGGTGCGATCCGCTCGGGGCGCCTTGCCAGAGCCGCTCCACCTCGCGCCGCGCCACCTCGCCGGAGGCGCCGAGCTTCCGCTCGTCGACCTGCCGCCACGCCTTGCCGCTGTTGCAGACCGCCTTGTCGACGCGCCAGCCGTAGACGAGCGGGCGCCGCTCCGGGCCCTCGCACGCGAGCTCCCACTCCTGCTCGGCGCACACCCGCTTGCCGCGCGCCGCGCACCACGCGCTCGCCGTCTCGAACGACTGCATCACGAGCGGCTTCGCCCCCCGCTGGTTCGGCGCCTCGAACTGGTCCATGCACACGGCGATCTCGGTCGCCGAGCCCTCCTCGGCGGTGATGCCTTCCCAGTAGGCGAAGCAGCGCGTCGCGCTGCCGCTCTGGACCGCCTCGACGCACACATGCTGCACCTCGTCATGATGTGTGCCGGTGACGAGCCGCATGTCCGGCGGACACATCGGGCTCGGCCCGGGATCGAGCGCCGGCGCCGCCGGCAAGGTGAGCATCGCGAGGGCGAGCGCGCCGAGGCCGAGCAGGGGATCGATCATCGTTCAGCGGGCATCGTTCAGCGAGGGCTCCGGCGATCGCCTCGCGCCGCTCGACCCTCCCGTGCGGCGTCCGGCGGCGCCTCCGTCGCGGCCTCCGTCGTGGCCTCCGTCGTGGCTTGACGAGCGAGCGCTGCAGCAGCGTTGGCAGGCAAGAGGGCGAGCGGCGAAGCTGGCGCCGAGCGTACCCTCATCCAAAAAAATGACCAGGGCTGTGGCACGCCGCATGCGACGTGTCTATGGTGGTTTTCCGTGGGCCTGCTGGCAAAATTCTCGCCAGCAGGCGTCAACGTCGCACAATTCTCATCCGTCGAGATCCAAGCCAAGATGACCGGGGCGCGCGCGTCGAGCGCGCGGCCCGGCCGCAGGCTCATGAAGGGGTTTACCTCCCCCGGTCGGGTGCCTAGAGGAGATCGCTATGTCCGAGAAAAAGAACCCGCCGATGCCGCCGCGCTCCGAGGAAGAGGTCGTCTTCGGCGACGAGCTGCCGGTTCTGCCGATCCGCAATGCGGTCCTGTTCCCGGGCGCTGTCGCGCCCTTCGATGTCGGCCGCGAGAAGTCCGTCGCGCTGGTCGAGGATGTCGACAACCTCCCCGGCCCGGTCATCGCGATCTTCGCCCAGCGCGATCCGTCGACCGACGATCCCGGGGCTGAGGATCTCTACCCCATGGGCTGCGCCGCGCGCGTGCTGAAGGCGCTGAAGCACAGCTCCGGCAACTACTCGCTGATCCTGCAGGGCCTCACCAGGATCCGGCTCGACAGCGTCACGGCGCACACGCCGTACCTGCGCGCCAAGATCCGCCGCATGGACGAGCCGGCGACGGAGGACGTCGAGGCCGAGGCGCTCGCGATGAGCCTGCGCGACATCGCGAAGCAGGTCATCCAGCTGATGCCCGAGCTCCCGCGCGAGGCGGGCTCGCTCATCGACTCGATCCAGGCGCCCGGCGCGCTCGCCGATCTCGTCGCGGCGAACCTGGACGCGCCCGTCGAGGAGAAGGCGCAGCTCATCGAGACGATCGACGTGAAGGAGCGCATCCGCAAGGTGCTCCGGCTGCTCACGCGGCAGCTCGAGATCCTGAAGATGCGCGAGCGCATCAACTCCCAGATCAAGGAGGAGATGGGCAAGAACCAGCGCGAGTACGTCCTGCGCCAGCAGCTCAAGGCCATCAAGGAGGAGCTCGGCGAGGACGACGGCGATCAGGGCGATCTCGACGGGCTCGAGGACCGCATCGCGAAGGCGAACCTGCCCACCGAGGCGGAGACCGTCGCGAAGAAGCAGCTGAAGCGGCTGCGCACGATGCAGGTCGGGTCGGCCGAGTACACCGTGGTGCGCACGTACCTCGACTGGATCCTCGACGTGCCGTGGACGCAGTCGACGCAGGACAACCTCGACATCGCGAGCGTCCGCAAGGTGCTCGACGAGGATCACTACGGCCTGGAGAAGGTCAAGAAGCGCATCCTCGAGTACCTCGCCGTGCGCAAGCTGAAGCAGGACAAGAAGGGCCCGATCCTCTGCCTGCTCGGCCCGCCCGGCGTCGGCAAGACGTCGCTCGGCCGGAGCATCGCGCGCGCCCTCGGCCGCAAGTTCCACCGCGTCTCGCTCGGCGGCGTGCACGACGAGGCGGCGATCCGCGGCCACCGGCGCACCTACGTCGGCGCGCTCCCTGGCCAGATCATCCAGGGCATGAAGAAGTCGGGGACGATCAACCCGGTCTTCATGATGGATGAGGTGGACAAGATCGGGCACGACTTCCGCGGCGATCCCTCGGCGGCGCTGCTCGAGGTGCTCGACCCGGAGCAGAACAACACGTTCGCGGATCACTACCTGGAGATCCCGTACGACCTGTCGCACGTGATGTTCGTCGCGACCGCGAACGTGGCCGATCCGATCCCGCCGCCCCTCCGCGACCGCATGGAGATCCTGGAGATCCCCGGCTACACGCGGAAGGAGAAGCTCGCGATCGCGCGGCAGCACCTCCTGCCGAAGCAGCTGTCGGAGCACGGGCTCACGACCGAGCAGCTCGAGGTGACCGACAAGGCGCTGGAGGAGATCATCGATCACTACACGCGCGAGGCCGGCGTCCGCTCGCTCGAGCGGCAGATCGCGGGCGTCATCCGCGGCGTGGCCGTGAAGGTGGCCGAGGGCGACACGCAGAAGCGGCGCGTCGACAACGAGGACGACCTGCACGAGTTCCTCGGCCCGGCGAAGTACACGAGCGAGGTCGCGGAGCGCACGGCCGAGACGGGCGTCGCGACGGGCCTCGCGTGGACGAGCGTCGGCGGCGAGATCCTCTTCATCGAGGCGACGCGGATGTACGGCACGGGCAAGCTCCAGCTGACGGGCCAGCTGGGCGACGTGATGAAGGAGTCGGCGCAGGCGGCGCTGTCCTTCGTGCGCAGCAACGCGGCGAAGTACGGCATCGCGAGGGACTTCCTCGAGAAGAGCGACCTGCACATCCACATCCCCGCCGGCGCGATGCCGAAGGACGGGCCGAGCGCGGGCGTCACGATGTTCACGGCGCTCGTCTCGCTCCTCACCGGCATCAAGGTCCGCCACGACGTCGCGATGACGGGCGAGATCACGCTGCGCGGCCGCGTGCTCCCGATCGGCGGCCTGAAGGAGAAGGTGCTGGCGGCGCACCGCGCCGGCATCAAGCGCATCATCGTCCCCGAGCGCAACCGGGCGGATCTCGAGGAGGTCCCGAAGGAGGTCGTGGACGAGCTGCAGTTCTTCTTCGTCAGCCGGATGGAGCAGGTCCTCGAGGCTGCGCTCGAGCACATGCCCGAGCCCGCGGCCGCCGTCGAGGAGTCCAAGGACGGCGAGAAGAAGGACCTGGAGAAGTCGGAGAAGAGCTCGATCGCCAGCAACTGAGCTCGGCGGATCGCGCATCGATCGGCCACATGGGGCGCCGCGCGGCGATGACGCGCGGCGCCCTTCTTCTTTGTTCAGCGGGGCGCGCGGCGGCGGCTGCTTCGCAGCGCGCGACGCCTCCGTCGCTCCGGCGTGTTGCTCGGTCGCGCCGCGCGCGTCGGGGCCGAGCATGCGCGCCTGTGCGGGCGGCCTTTCGTCTCGACGGAAGTCAAGCGAATCGGTAGCCTCGACAGCGCATGAGGCCGTGTCCGAACTGCGCGTGGATGCTCAAGGAGACTGACAACGCTTGCTCGATGTGCGGCACGAGCGTGGCCGGCGCGTCTCCTGGAGCCTCCGCGCCGATCGCGCCGCCGCCGGTGCACGCGGGGGCCGACGCGTATGCTCCGCCGGGCCCGCCGGGTTATGCGCAGCCGGGCGCTGGCGGTTACGGGGGCGCGGTGCCGCCGCCGGTGGTGTCGCCGGGTTATGCGGGGATGGGAGGCGGGCAAGGTGCTTATCCCCCTCCGCCTCAGGCGGTCGGCATGGGCGGCGGCGCGTTCTCGTCGGGTGGCGGTGGCGGGGAGGCTGGCTTTGCGGTGTCTCCCTGGGCGCGCGCGGCCCCCTCGGGCGGGCTCTCGTCCCAGCCGTCGTCCCCTCCGATGAACACGCCCGGGGTCGCGCCGGTCCCGCCGCCCATCGCGTCGCCGATCGGCGGCCTGGGGGGCGGCGCGATGGGGCAGCAGCCCATGCACCAGGGCGGTCCTGTGTTCGGGGCGCCGCCGCAGCGGGTCGCGCCCCCGCCGATGGTGGTGCCGTCGGCGACGCCGGGGATGGTGGCGCCGCCGCCGCTCGTGCAGGGCGGGATGGCGGCGGTCGCGCCGCCGCCGCTCGTGCAGGGCGGGGCGCCCGCGGTCGTGCCGACGTCGATGCCCGGGATGGTGGCGCCGCCGCCGCTCGTGCAGGGCGGGGGAGCGGTCGCGCCGCCGCCGCTGGTGCAGGGCAGGCCGGCCTCGGTCGCGCCGCAGGCCGTACATGGCCCGGTCCCGGGCGTCGTGCAGCCGATCGCGGCGCAGCCGTCGCGGGTCCTCGTGGGCTTCCTCGTGACGTTCCAGAACGACCCTGGAGGCAGCTTCTGGCCGATGTACAGCGGCCGCATGCAGGTGGGGCGCGCCGGGGCGGACCCGGCCACGGAGATCGGGCTCGCCGACGCGAGCGCCTCATCGCGCCACGCCTCGCTCCACGCCGATCCGACGACGGGCCAGGTCTTCATCGAGGACGACGGCTCGCGGAACGGCACGTTCGTCAACGAGCAGCGCCTCACGCAGGGCGAGCGTCGCCAGCTGCGCGACAACGACCGGCTGCGGCTCGGGAGCACGACGTTCGTGGTGAAGGTGCTGGTGGCGTAGGCGGGGAGGCTGCCCTGAGGCGAGAGATCGGCCCCTGGGGCTGTACAAGGTCATGGCGCTCCAGCGCCGCCTGAACCTCCAGCGCCGCCTGAACCTCCAGCGCTGCTCGAGCCGCCACCGCTACCGGTGCCCCCCTCCGCCTCCGTACATTTGCGGAAGCTGCCGTCGAGCTCACACACCCCTGATACGCAGTCGGTATCTAGGGCGCAGGACTGGCCGCCATCACACGGTTTGCCACAAAGCGTTCCACCACAGTCGATGTCGGTCTCCGGGCCGTCCTTCTGGCCGTTGAAGCATAATGGCGCAGGAGCAGGGATAGAGCAGTCGAAGTATTCGACGATATCACCCTCGACGCCCTGGCCGCCGGCCGTTGATTGAACTGCCGGATAGTGGATGCGGAACCTGATGAAGCCCGCGTATTTATCCGTCGCCGAGGGATCGGTCGTCGGTGGAGGCTGATTCCCGAGGCTTGACTCGAGCACAGCCCTCGGCAAGAGTTGCTGGTTCTCCTTGCACTTCCCTTCTGCGTCGATCCGGTTGAAGTGGTGCGACGTGCCGTCTGTGCAGGTCACGTCGAGGGTGTCGCGGCCTTCCGGCGTCGTGATGGTGACCGTGCCGCCGCTCACGTCGGCTGCTCCACCGTCGGTTCCGCCGCTGCTGCTACCGCCGTTACCGTCAGTACCGCCGTGACCGCCGGCGCCATCGCTGTCGCCGGCATTACCGCTCTCGCACAGCGGGATGCTGGCGTCGGTTCCGCCGCCGCCGCCGGCACCACCGCCGCCGCCGGCACCGCCGCCGCCGGCACCGGCACCACCGCCGGCGCTAGGGTCGGTTTGCGGCTGGAGGCACGGATTGACGGTGAGCGAGTAGGTGAATTCTCCCGAGTACGTGAACGAGCCGCATTCCTGCGCCAGGGCGTCAAGGCGCTTGAATCCGATGCTCTTCGGAGGGAACGCCGCGATGTCGAGCGGCGGGTCGAAGACGACCTGACCGCCCTCCTTGAGGAAGCATACATCGAGGGTCTCGCGGCTGGCGAAGCTGCCTTTCGGTCCCTTCCCCGCGCCCTGAGCACCGCACCTGTCCGCGATGTCGCTGTAAAAGGTCGCGTAGCAGCTGTTCGGATCCTCGAGAAACGCGCAGATGTCCTCGAACTCCTCGCCGCAGCCGGGCACGGTGACGGCTGCGGCCACGGCGAGGGTCGGAGCGACGGCGGCGGCGAACAAGACGTAACGGCGCATGGGCGCAGTCTACGCGCTCTTGCCGCGCGTGGGCCAGCTTCGCAGAGGCCGACCGGCGGCGCGGCGGCGGTGCTCGCCGCCGTCCGCGCGGGCGGCTCGGGTCACAGCTCGGCGTACGGACCCGGGACCACGTACGCGTCGTCGTTGCCCGCGTACGTGAACACCCCCCAGCAGACGAGCTTGTACTTGATGGCGAACGCCATCGCCTCCCTCAGGCTCGCCTTCGGGGCGAGCACGGCGAGGTTCGAGCGACGGACGCCCCACCAGCCCGGTCCGTGCTGCAGCAGCGCGTCGTGGAGGTCCTGCGTGGCGTGCCGGGAGCTGTCCAGCACCGCCAGGCGCAGGCGGACGAAGGACTCGTCGCTCGCGGGGAAGTCGAACCAGTACAGGTTCGACCTCGCCAGCTTCGGGGCGATGCTGCCGGCGCCCTGGGCCTCCAGGAAGCGGCTGAGATCCTCGGGGGAGAGCTTCTGGGTGACCGTGTGCGTGTCGATCCCCTTGCACGCCTCCGGGCTGACCTTGAACTCTCCCAGCGTGATCGACGGGTCCGGGCCGTTCTCGGGCGTGACGACGTGTCGATCGATCTCCGGCAGATCGTCCGGGTACTCCACCCCGGCGTCGATGCCGCTGCACGCCGCGCCTCCCAGCGCAAGCGCGAACGCCGCCGCGAGCGCGGGGGGTCGGGGCGCGCGGCGGCTCGACGCCGGACGCTCGCGATGGGGGCTCGGCCTGCTGGGCGGGCACGGCGCGCCGGGCGCCGGTGCTCCGGCAGGCGCGCCCTTGCGACTCGGATTGCTTTCGTTCGACATGGCTCTCTCGCGTCACGCGGGGCACCGCCCCGATCGGCGGGCGCAGCGCTGCCCGGGCCGGGCAATCATTCAATGGCGGACGCCCCGGAGGCAAACTCCTCTGCGAACATTTGGCTGGCGCGCCCGCACTGGCCTAGAGTTCGCTCGATGAGGCTCCTCGGAAGGCCGACGCTCGCCCACGCCCTCACCCCCAGCGCCCGGCGCCCGCTCGCAGCCGCGATGGGGCGCGCCGGCGCGTCACGCGCCGCCGCCGCTGTCGCCGCGCTCGCGCTGCTCGCCGGCTGCGGCGGGTCGCCCACCGCCCCACGGCAGGACGAGGTCTTCTACCTCCACGGGGCCAGCGGGATGCTCAGCAAGGACACGAGCTTCGAGGTGTACTTCCCGCCGCTCGACGCCCCGCCGACCGACCGGGTGCCGCGCCGGATCGGCGTCGGCCTCATGAACGGCGACGTGCGCATCAGCCGACCGATCGACTGGAACGTCGGCGGCGCCGACAACGCGCCGGAGCACCGCTACATCACGTACCAGTCGCCGCGGCAGTTCCTGTTCTCGATCTACGAGCGCATCGACAGCCCCGAGGACCCTTGGCCCGACGTGCTCAAGCGCTACGAGGCGGACCTCGAGGAGCAGGGCGCGCAGATCCTCTCCGGCCGCGCGCCCGTGGCCACCGCGAACACGCAGGGGCGCAGCTACCTCGTGAAGGCGAAGATCCCGTCGAAGCCCGTGTCCGACGCCTTCGCGCACGAGATCCTCGTCCGGAGCCCCCACCGCGTCCTGCTCGTGCAGATCGTGCACAACGAGAACGTCGACGCGAGCGCCGACGAGATCACCGCCGCGCTGCAGAGCCTCACCGTCTACTGACGACCGGGCGCGCCCTCGCGGCCGCGCCGCAGGCCCTCACATCGGCGGGGGCTCGCCCCGATCCTCGTCGTCCGCGTCGGCGCTGCCGGCGAGGTGCTTCTCGTCGAGCGGGATCGTGATCACGAGCCGCTCCGCCGCCGAGCCGCCGATCCACGCGGTGCGCTTCAGCGTCGCGGCGCGCGGCGACCCGAGCTGGAACCGGGGCGCCTGCTCCGTGTCCACGTGGATCTCGAGCATCACGTCGTGGATCCCCGGCGTGAAGGTCTCGATGACGCCGCGGACGAGCTCCTGGCGCCGGCCCCCGGGCAGGAACGAGAGGTACTCGTCGTAGCCGACCGGGCCGAGCACGACCTTGTAGCGCCCCGAGCCGTCGAACACGTAGCGCCCCAGCGTCAGGCTCTCGCCGAGCTGGTGGTTCATCACGCCGAGCTTGTTCCTGAACGGCTTCTCGATCAGCGTCCAGTGGCCGACGAACTGCTCGATCCGCACGTCGATGCCCCCGAGCATCTCGGTCAGCACCGTCTCGAGGTTGCGCGCCGAGCGCGACTTCGAGGCGAGGATGGGCGCGTAGCGGAGGAAGAAGAAGCGATCGAGCGGCGTCTCGTAGTCGCGGAACCCGTCGAGGCCGACCGCGCAGAACATCCTGCGCGAGAAGGGATCGGTGCCCTGCTTGCGGTAGGTGACGGGCAGCCGGTACTTGGTCCACGCCCGGTAGAGGAGCGACAGGAGCCGGTGGTGGAGCACGTCGAGCAGCTCGCGGATCGGCTGCGGACCGCCCTGGTAGTCCGAGAGCGCGATCTGCTCGACGAAGTACGCGGGCAGCGGCGACACCGAGCCGTACAGGCCCATGAACGTGACCGAGACGCGCGCCCGCTGCACCGCGTCCGGGTACTTGGTCAGCGCGAGCTCGCTCACGTCGCTCGACGCGAAGATCAGCGACGGATCGCCCCGCAGCCGGGTGCGCTCGTCCTGCACCGGTCCGAGCTGGCCCACGGGCGGCGCCGCGGGGAAGAGCCGCTCGAGCAGGTAGATGAGGCGGTAGTACGAGAAGCGCGGCGCGGACTCCTCGAAGCGCCGGAGCGTCTCCAGCACGGCGGGGTCGGCGCTCGGCGCACCTCTCGGCGCGGGGGCCTTCAGATCAGGGTCAGGCTGCCGCTCTTCGGCTCCCATTTGTGCACCACGCGTGTGTTCGTGCCGGTGACCGTCAGCTGCGTGAACGAGTTGAGCGAGACGTAGGACCCGAGCATCTCGTTGAGGATCGTCGCGAACAGGTACATCTCCCCCTCGCCGACGAACCCGCCCTCGTCGATCTCGACGTCGACCGCCACGCCGCGCACGGGCGCGCCCCGGTACAGCCGATCGGTCGGCCGCACCCGGATCGACTTGAGCGCCGCGAGCCGCAGCTGGTTCGCGCGCGCGGCCTGGCGATCGACGATCGCCTGGAAGTTGTAGAGATCGACCGTGGCCCGGAGCACCTCGAGCTCGGTGATCGAGCGGTAGCTCATCGCCATGTGGGCGAGCACGCGCCACTGCAGCTCGCGCCCCATCGGCGGCGGCAGCGGCGCCGTGACGCCGGTGAGGTTCGTGAAGCTCGCCACCGCGGGCGAGGTCGCCGTCGGCACGCGGAGGTCGCCCACCTTGAGCTGCGCCGGCAAGCGGCGGTTCGTGCTCGTCGCCTCGATGCTGATCACGTCGAACTCGGGGAGCGCCCCCGCGTCCTGCGGCGAGCCGAACGACAGGTACATGTCGATGCCGTCGCCGATCGCGGCCGGACGCAGGTGCGTCTGGTAGAAGATCGTGCGCGCGGCGGCCTCGGGATCGAGCTCGTGCTGGAAGCTGAAGAAGGAGGGGATCTCGACGCGCTGGCTCGTGCGCCGGGCGATCCCGACGACCTTGTCGATGCTGTGGATCTCGAAGGCCGCGGGCGCCGCGCCCGCCGGGCGGCAGAGGTACTCGTGCTTCGTCGCCTCGGGCTTGATCGGGTCGCTCGTGTGCTCGAACAGGTTCACGACCGGCGAGCAGAACAGCCGGAGGTTGTCCCTGCCGACCCGGGTGCCCGGCGGGAGCCCGTCCCTGAACTGGAGCAGGATCGCGAACCGATCCGAGACCCGGTCCGCGGTGAGCGCCTGGAGGCCCGTGACCTCGAAGAACGCGAACTTCTGCGGCAGCGTGAAGAACTCCTGCAAGAGCCGGAATCCGGGGTAGACCGTCTTCGGGTACGGGATCAGCGCCTCCTCGTCGGAGAAGCCGGTGAGCCGCACGGCGCGCGCGGGGAGCGACGCGATCGTCGTGTCGCGCCCGGCGGCGTCCACCGCGGCGAGCGCGACCGTGTCGACGTGCGCGCCGACCCAGAGGCGGAGGTCGTCCTGAAGCCGCCGCTCGCCGTGGATGTAGAAGCGGAGCGACGAGAGCGACAGGCCCGGCAGCGCGGCGCCCCCGGTCAGGCGGAGCTCGATGCGCAGCGTCTGCGCGAGCTGCGCGCCCGTGTCGACGCGCACGTCCTCCACCGTGAGCGGCACGAGCTCGACGTCCTGGGTCGTCCGGAAGCGGCACGACACGCCGTCGACCGGCACCGAGCCCACCTCCGCGTGGCGGGCCACGACGAGCTTCTCGCGGACCACGTTGGGCAGCGGGGTGAACTCGATGACCGACGTCGCCGGGATCTGGCGGAGGTAGTGCGGGAAGAGCAGCGAGGCGACCGAGTGGATCACCTCCGGGAGCTCGTCGTCGAGCTTCTGGCGGATCTTGCCGGTCAGGAACGCGACGCCCTCGAGCAGCCGCTCGACGTCGGGATCGCCGCCGCGCTCCGCGAGCATGGGCGCGATCCCGGGGTAGGCGGCGGCGAACTCCCGCCCCAGGTCCCGGAGATACGTGAGCTCGTCCTGGTAGTACTTGTTGAACATCCTGTCGCCACCGCCAGTCGACCGCCGGCGCCGGGTCCTGTCAACCGCCGCGAGCCCGGCCGCCGGAGGGAAGCTACGTCATCCGGACGTTGCCGCTCTGGTCGACCGCAGCGCCGAGCCGGAGCGCCTGCCGCCGGCCATCGGGGAACTGGATCTGCGCGGTGATCTCGAACTCGAGGACCATCGACTGCATGGCGTCGCCCCGCAGGTGCCGGACCTGCACGTTCTTCAGCCGCGGCTCGTAGGTCTGGATGCAGTTCTTGATCGAGCGCTGCACCAGGCCGATCGCCTCGGGGAACTCGTGCAGCACCTCGGAGACCTCCATGAGGCCATAGTCCGGGCACGTGAGCGAGCTGCCCTGGCGGGTGTTCAGCATGTGGCCGAGGTGCCTCAGGACGGCCGACTCGAGGTCGTGATCCCGCCACGTGTGCCGCTCTGTCGCGTGCGGGTCAGCCGCGTGGGTGATTCGGGTGAGGAGGGATGCGCCGGCCACGGCGCATCGTAGATCAGCTCGCACCGCGAGCGGAAGCCCGCTCCGTCAGCGCGGCGTGAGCCAGTCGTCCTCCGCCGTGATGCCCCCCTCGTTCCAGGTCCAGATGATCTTCTCGTACGTGAACGCGACCTCCTCCTGCTCCGGCACGCGCGCCTGCGCCGGGTTCCTCACGTTGAGCATGTGGAACTGGATGCTGGCGATGTTCGCGTTCGTGAGCTGGACCGTGTAGACCGGCTTCTCGACGCCGATCGCGACCGACCGGTAGAACTGCAGCTCCCAGCGGGGGATGCTCTCGTTGTGGCTGAGGATGCTGAGGAGGATCGGGGTGGACCTGTCGAGGTCCTTCATGACGACGAACGGCTTGTGCATCCGCTTGCCGGTCGGCCGACCGGTCACCGGGTCGCGTGGGCCGACCAGGGCGTGGAACGCCTCGGTCACCCGGATGCTACCTTCCCGCCCCTTCTGGGTGACGGAGCCCCTGACCTGCCCCTGCCGTATGCCGGCGAGTCTGAGATAGGCGTTCAGGGGCATGCCAGCATTCTGATTCGGCTGCGCGTGATGGCAATCTCTGAACAGGGCCGGCCCCGGTAGCCCGCCCGCTTCGGAACGACAAACGCAACCGGGCGACCCGAAGGCCGCCCGGCGCAGTGTGACATCAGCAGCTAGGAGCTGCTGGTCACGTCGGCGACTCCCAGTCGTCCTCCGCCGTGACACCGCCGTCGATCCAGGTCCAGATGATCTTCTGGTACGTGAAGGCGACCTTCTCGTACTCCGGGGTCTGCACCTGCAGATCGAGCCCGCTCGTGCCGCCGGCCGCGGCCTTGCGGGTGTGCTCCATGAAGAACTCGATGTTCGAGATCGTCGCGTTCACGAGCTTGATCGTGTAGTGGTTCTGCTCGTTGCCCATGGCCTTCTGGGCCGAGATGCCCGACGAGTAGAACATGAGCTCCCAGTCGCTGATGACCTCGTTGGTGACCAGCGCCTGGTACAGGAGGGGAGACGACTTGTCGAGCTCCTTCGTAATGACGAGAGGCTTGTGCTGGCGCTTGCCGCTGGGCAGCCCGGTCGCCGGATCACGCGGGCTCGTGATCTGATGATGCACCGCGATGACGCCGATCTTCTCTTTGCGGCCCGCCTGGGTGATCGAGCCCTTGATCTCACCCTGCTTCTGGCCAGTCAGCTTCAGATATGCCTGCAACGCCATGGTCACTGCCTTTTTCCGTCGAGGGCTCGCCGCCTGGGCTCAGTCTACGCCCCATTGCGCGCTGGCAGATGGCCCGCCCCCTCAGGAGTAGAGGTCGCGAGTCTTCAACAACCAGACTCGCATCGTGTCTCCATCCCTGTTCAGCTCAGGGAGCCCATACGGTAACTCCCTATATAGGTGCGTCAAGACTTTTGTGTCCCGGATCAGGGGGCGACATGTGTTCTTGATGTTTCCGCAATATTCCGTCACTTCGATAAGGAGGGCGCCGGTGTAAGCGCGTGTTGAGACGTCGCAGACGTTGTGGTCGATGCCGGCAACGCCGCGGTTTTCCTGGGGATCCCGCCCTCCAGCCATCGCGGGTGCGTGCGTCGGACGACAGGACGATCGCGTGTGGCCGGCCAACACATCTGGCCGGCCAAGTGGCCGGCCACCCTTGGCCGGCCAGCGGATCGGTCGTGAACTCGCCTCGCCGAGGCCGGCCGTGATACGAAGGACGTGTGAGCATCGTTCGCTTCGGCGCCCTCGTCGGCCTGGGTCTTGCTGTCGCGCTGGCTGGCTGCGGATCGTACCCCGAGCAGCCGCACGGGGAGCTGCAGACGCGCAAGCAGAACCCGATTCCAGTGTGTACTGCCCAGCTCCCGCCCGCGCGCCGCGCGGCAGGCAACAAGGCGGCCGTCCGCACCCTCGAGCCCGACCAGTGGCTGGCGATCATCGTCCCCACCTACAACGAGGAGCGCGGGATCGGGCCGACCGACGTCGACTGCACCGGCCACTACGTGTTCGCCAACGAGACGCTGCGCGGCGGCATCTCCAAATCCGGATGGCCGCGCAAGATCGATCCCGACGAGGTCGAGATCCGCTCCGGGCCGGAGGGGCTCCGCACCGTGTGGCTGCGCGCGCTCACGTTCGAGAACGGCGATGAAGGCGGGCTCGTCGCGCTGGTGCGCGCCGCCGGCGATCGCGCGGACGTGTTCGGCGTCGGCAGCTTCCGCGCGCCGGCGAAGGGGACCAAGCTGACGCCGATGCGGCTCGGCAACGACAACCTCGTCGTGGCCGAGACGAAGACCTGCCCCGACCCCGACGACTGCCGGCAGCGGGCCCACTTCTATCTCGCGCGCAGAGGGCGGCTGATCGAGGCGGCCTCGGTCGACCTGGAGCGGACCGCCATCGTCCCGTCCGTCACCGAGCGGGGGCTCTACGCCCGCTACATGCTGCGCACCGACGTCTCGTACAAGCCGAACGGCATTCAGCTGCTGGAGCAGGTGCGGGTGAAGATCGTGAAGTACGAGGACGGCAACCGCGACAGCGACCGCGAGCTGCGCCGCGTGGAGTTCCAGAGGTTCCTCCGGGTGGAGCGGGATACGCTCTTCTCGTCGAACGATCCGCTCTGGGAGCGCGTCGTCGGACAGGACTAGAACTGCAGCGGCGGCCAGGGGGCAGGAGAGGGAGCGCGGGGGGGCGGGCGGGGGCCCGCCGAACTCGCAGGACGCGCGCCTCGCCCGCGCGGAGCGCGGACGAGACGCGCGGCGCCCAAGGGGCGGCGGCTACCAGCAGAAGAGCGCGTTGCCGTAACCGCAGTTCGGGCGCTGGAGGAACGCGTAGGCGGTGCCGATGGCGAGGCCGCTCAGGAAGCCGGTGGCACCGCCGATCGCGATCTGGCCCGCGGTCTCGTGCTCCTTCTTGCCGCTGGGAGCGACGCCGCGGGCGATCGAGGTGACGACCGAGGCGGTGAGGGGGAAGGCGACATTGCCGATGAAACCGCCGGCGTTGAAGCGGCCGGAGGAGTAGCGGAACGTGTCGACCAGGAAAATTCCCGTGCCCGCGCCCGTCGCGCCCCATGAAGCGAAGGCGTGCGTCGACGGGCCACCGAAGGACTCGCAGCCCGAGCCGAGCACGGCGGCCTTCGTCTCATCGACGCTGCAACCTGGGCGCGTCGACTCAATCGCGCCCTTGATCGGCAGGTCCACGAGCAACGTCAGCGCCGTCATCGTCATCGCAGGCGCCAGGACCGAGAAATGCCAGCGGCCCTTCCAGCCGACCGTGGCCTCGGGATCGCTGTAGTAGACGCGCGGCATCAGGAAGACGACCGAGGTTCCCAGCACGAGGCTCACGTCCGAGACCGTGGCCCAGTTCTCATCGCGCTCGACCGTCGTCTGCGCGGCCGCCTCGCGCGGGGCGAGGAGGCACGCGGCGACCGCCAGACAACCTGCTGCTACGACTTTCTCCCTGATTCGCATGAACGGCGCCTCGCGTTCGGCTGCGCCTCCAGCGAGGTCCGGCGTGCCCAAGGCGCGGCTCGCCGCGCAGAGCCCCGCCGTCGAGGGGCGCTACCGTTTGATCGGATTCCCAGAGACGGGGAAGCGGATGTTCCGGTTTCCCGGCTCGCCGGATGACCCATAGTCCTCCGCGGCGCTCGCAGCGTACGCCCGAGAGAACTGCTCGCCAAATATTTCCCGAAACGTCTCCTTGTCCTCGCCCGAGTAGTCGCCGTGGCGGCGCTCGTAGAGCTTCCACAGCTCCTCGTACTTGCTGGAAAACAGGCCGCCCCGCTTGCCCTCGCGCTCCAGCTTCTCCTCGAGCGTCTTCGGCGCGAGCTTCACCAGGAGCGACCTCACGCCCCCCATCACGCCGTTCAGGAGCGCGATCTGGTGGCTCATCACGTCGACGAAGATCTCGTGCAGCTGGCGCGCGGCGTCCGGACCCCCGACCGGCGTGAGCAGGACCGTGCCGAGCTCCTTCGCGTCCTTCGCGGTCGCGACCTTGTCGGTCTCCGCGGAACGATCGCGCGCCAGCACCTCGGCCTCGAACTCCTGGTAGCCGTCGCGCAGGCTCACGAAGCACTTCAGGAAGACCTCCATCGTGTCGCGGAGCCGCCGCGCGAAGTTGACGATGCCGGCCACGTCGTCCGGGGGCTTCGTCCCGGGCGCGAGCACGCCCGCCAGCTCGGAGAGCGCCGCGAAGGCGGCGTTCGACGGCGCCAGCTCGCCGAGCGTGCGGTAGTCCACGCCGTAGTACTGCGCGATCTTCTGGAAGTCCTTCTCGACGAGGACCGCAGGGTGCTCCTCGCCCAGGCGGCGCAGGTAGCTCTGGCGCGCCTCGGGCGGGAGGCGCGCCAGGTGGTCCCAGATCATCCGGTAGACCGCAGCCCAGGCGGTCCGGTACGCCTCCAGGTACGGGACCACCTGCCGCAGGTACGGGTCCTCGCCGGCAGGCGCGGCGCGCTTCTGCGGCTGCAGCATCGCGGAGAGGTTCTCCCCGCCCGTGCCGAGCAGCGTGCCGTCGTTCGGGGGCTCCGACTTCAGCGGCGCCTCGATGATCGCGAGCCGGATCTGGATCGGGCCGATCGTGATCTCCGGCTGGTTGCTCACGTCGACCGACGTGTCGCGCGCCAGCCGGTGCCCGGCGAACATCGTCCCGTTCGTGGAGCCGAGGTCGCGGACGAGGATCCGACGGTCGCGGATGTCCACCGCCGCGTGGAACTGGGAGATGTACGGCCGGTCGATGTGGAGATCGTTCAGCTGGTTCCTGCCGATCCGGACAGGGAAGCGCTCGAACGAAGCTTCGAAGCTTTGGTTGGCCTGGGTGTCGGACACGCGGGCCGAGAGCGCCGCCGGCATGTCGTGCAGACTAGCAGACCCTCTCCGCCGCACGGGAGTGCCTGACGTCCGCCGGCACCGCGCGACCCCTCGATGCGAGGGCCCGACCACAACCCCGGAGCGCCAGAGCCTCCCCCTCGGCACCCGGTTTGTTGACCTGTTTGCCTACATGGTGTGACCTTGGAGCACACATGAGCCTCGTCCACAAGATCCCCCCCATGGTCTCGGCCCTGGCGTTTGGCTACGGGGTTGGGATGGCGGCGCCCCAGGCGGCGATCACGTCGGTGCAGTCGGCGGTCGCGACCTACCAGCTGGGCGGAGCGCGCGCCGGGGCGCCCATGGCGCCGGCCGCCCTGGGGGCGCTCGGGGCCGCGCCGGGGTACGCGCCGCCGGGGTACGCGCCGCCGCTGTCCTACGCGCCGCCGGCGCGCGGGTTCGAGGCGACGCCGGGGAGCGAGTCGCGGGAGCTGTCGCGGCTGCGCGACGCCGCGGTGCACGGCGGGGGCGCGGAGGGCGCCGCCTGCGAGCTGGACCGGCCGAGCTACTCGCGGCCGCCGCGCGCGTTCTCCGCCGAGGGCAGCTACGCCGACGACGTGGACGACCTCGACACGGCCGGGGCCGATGCGCTCTCGAAGCTGCAGCTGCCGGACCTCCGGCTCAGCGTGTCGCGCCGGACGCTCAAGTACGTCCGCTTCTTCACGCGCACCGACCGGGGGCGGCAGATGTTCGAGACGTGGCTGAAGCGGAGCGGGCGATACCAGGAGATGATCCAGGCGGAGCTCAGGGAACGACGCCTGCCGGAGGATCTCATCTGGGTCGCCATGATCGAGAGCGGCTTCGACCCGAGGGCGAAATCGCCGGCCGGCGCCGTGGGGCTCTGGCAGTTCATGCCGGCCACCGGGGCCGTCTACGGGCTCCAGCAGTCGCGGCACCTGGATCAGCGGAAGAACCCGCGCCTGGCCACGCAGGCGGCGGCCCATCACCTGCGCGATCTCTACCTGCGCTTCAACAGCTGGGACCTCGCGCTCGCGGCCTACAACATGGGCTACGAGCAGCTGCTCGACCGCATCGATCGGTACGGGACCTCCGACTTCAACGAGCTGGCCCGCCAGGAGGCGATCCCCTCCGAGACGGCCGCCTACGTGCCGAAGATCGGCGCGGCGGCCCTCGTCGCGAACAACCTGGAGCGGTTCGGGTTCGACCAGGTCGAGGTGAGCCGGCCGATCGACGCCGCCGAGATCGCGGCGCCGCCGGGCACGCCGCTCAAGACGCTCGCGAAGGCGGCCGGCGTCGCGACCTCGACGCTGCGGAAGCTGAACCCCGACATCCTGGGGGAGCGGGTGCCGCCGGGCCGGGGAGACTTCCTCGTGATGCTCCCGCCGGACACGCTGGCGCGGGCTCAGGCGGCGCTGCCGTCGCTGCTCAGCACGGAGCCGCTCGCCACGGACGACGCGTCGATCCTCGACCCGGTCGACCTGCTCGGCGGGCGCGAGTTCACCGGGCGAACCGGGGGCCGTGAGGACGAGAGCCTGCTCTCGCTGCTCCCGAAGCCGGCAAAGAGGCGACGCGCGATGCGCGATCCCGTGGCCCTGTCCGCGCGGGACGACGGCGAGGACGGGCGCGACGACGACGAAATCGAGGCGCCGCGGCCGCCGCGAGGACGGAACGCGCGCGAGGTGATGCTCTATCGCGTCGGGCCCGGCGATACGCTGATCGGCGTGGCGCGGCAGTTCGCAATAGACATCGAGGATGTCGCGCGCGATAACGGCATGGATCCCGATCAGAAGCTCCGCGCCGGTGCCCTCCTCAAGCTCCGGGTCCGGCCCGACATGGTGAGCCGCGTCTCGCTGGCCGAGCCGCCGCCCGCGCCAGAAAAGGACGACCGGGCCCGAAGCGCCGCGCCGGGGAAGGACGACAAGGCCGCAGATGCCGCCACACCAGCGTCGCGCGGCGCGGCCCAGCGCAGCGAGGCTGCGGGCGGCGCGGCGAAGCCGCAGGCGAAGGGGCGCGGAGAGGCCGGGAGCAGCGCGCGAGAGGCCGACGAGAAGAAGCACAAAGCGCGCGGTTGACGGCGGGGGGCGCGACTCGGCTAGCATGCCGCGCATGCAGCTCGTCGATACCAAGGCCATCGTCAAGCGACTCACCAAGAACTGCACCTCTGCCCTCGAGGCGGCGATTGGCCAGTGTGTCAACGCGCGCCACTACGAGGTGACGCTCGAGCACCTGCTCCTCGCGCTGCTCGACGACGCGAACTCCGACATCGCATTCCTCGTCTCTCATTACGATCTCGACGCATCCCACCTGCGCGCCGCGCTCCAGCGCAGCCTGGAAGAGCTAAGGAAGGGCAACGCCGGCAGGCCGGTGCTCTCGCCGACCATGCTCGAATGGATGCAGGACGCCTATCTCGTCGGATCCATGGAGTACGGCTACCAGCGGGTCCGGAGCGGCGTGCTCTTCCAGCGCCTCGTGCAGCAGCCGACCCGCTACTCGGTGAGCGGCATCGGCGCTTACCTCGAGGGCATCTCGAAAGACGACATCAAGACCAACCTGCCCAAGATCGTCTCCGGATCGAAGGAGGAAGCCGAGGCCGTCGCGGCGTCGGCCGGCGCGGGCGCGCCCGGGGCAGGGAAGCTCCCGACCGGGATGGCGAGCGCCGGGCCCGACTCGGCGCTCGCGAAGTTCTGCGTCGACTACACGGGCAAGGCGCGCGCGGGGCAGATCGATCCGATCTTCGGGCGCGAGCGGGAGATCCGGCAGGTCATCGATATCCTGGCCCGGCGGCGCAAGAACAACCCGATCATCGTCGGCGACGCGGGCGTCGGGAAGACGGCGCTCGTGGAAGGGCTCGCGCTGCTCATCGTCGAGAGCACGCCGGAGAACCCGAAGGTGCCGCCGCTCCTGCAAGGGGTCGACATCCTCGGGCTCGACATGGGGCTGCTCCAGGCGGGCGCGGGCGTGAAGGGCGAGTTCGAGAACCGCCTGAAGGGCGTGATCTCCGAGGTGAAGGGGTCGCCGAAGCCGATCATCCTGTTCATCGACGAGGCGCACACGCTGATCGGCGCGGGCGGGCAGCAGGGCGGCGGCGACGCGGCCAACCTGCTCAAGCCGGCGCTCGCCCGCGGCGAGCTCCGCACGATCGCGGCCACGACGTGGAGCGAGTACAAGAAATACTTCGAGAAGGACGCGGCGCTGGAGCGGCGCTTCCAGCCGGTCAAGGTGGACGAGCCGAGCGAGCCGGCGGCCGTGGTCATGCTCCGCGGGCTCCGGCCGAAGTTCGAGCAGGCCCACAACGTCATCATCCAGGATGAGGCGGTGACCGCGGCCGTGCGGCTGTCGGCGCGCTACATCACCGGCAGGCAGCTGCCGGACAAGGCGGTCGACCTGCTCGACACCTGCGCGGCCCGCGTGAAGGTCGCGCTGCAGCAGCGGCCCGCCGCGGTCGAGGACGCCGAGATCCTCATCGTGAACACCGAGACCGAGCTCAAGGCGCTCGAGCGCGATCAGGACAAGGGCGTTCACATCGACAAGGAGCGCGTCGCCGAGCTCAAGGACAAGCTCGCCAAGGCGAAGGCCGAGCTCGAGGCGGTGCGCGCCGACTACGCGAAGGAGACGGCGGGCACGCAGCGGGTCATCGACGCCCGCAAGAAGATGGACGAGGTCAAGACGACCGAGGAGCGGGACGCCGCCCGCCGCGAGGTGGTCAAGGCCCTCGACGAGCTCAAGCAGAGCCAGGGCGAGGTGCCGCTGATCCGGCCGGACGTCGACGAGGCGATGGTCGCGAGCGTCGTCGCGGCCTGGACGGGCATCCCCGTCGGCAAGATGGTCCAGGACGACGTGAAGGCGCTCCTCGAGATGGAGGATCGGCTGACCCGGCGGATCAAGGGGCAGTCCCACGGCATCGTGACCATCGCCAAGGAGCTCCGCAGCGCGCGCGCGGGGCTGAAGCCGCTGAGCACGCCGCAGGGCGTGTTCCTGCTGGTCGGGCCGAGCGGCGTCGGCAAGACGGAGACCGCGCTCGGGATCGCCGATCTCATGTTCGGCGGCGAGCGGATGATGACCGTCATCAACATGTCCGAGTTCCAGGAGAAACACACCGTCTCCCGGCTCATCGGCTCGCCCCCGGGCTACGTCGGCTACGGCGAGGGCGGCATGCTCACCGAGGCCGTGCGCCAGCGGCCCTACACGGTCGTGCTCCTCGACGAGGTCGAGAAGGCCGACCCCGACGTGTTGAACCTGTTCTACCAGGTGTTCGACAAGGGCATGCTGAGCGACGGCGAGGGGCGGCTCGTCGACTTCAAGAACACGGTCATCATCCTGACGAGCAACCTCGCGACCGACAAGATCACGAACATGACGATCGCGGCGCGCGAGGAGGACCCGCAGCGGCGGCTCGACGAGGACGGCGAGTTCATCAAGGACATCGTCGAGGCGATCAAGCCGACGCTCTCCGCGCATTTCAAGCCGGCGCTGCTCGCCCGCATGACGACGGTGCCGTACCTGCCGATCTCGCCGGACGCGCTCGGCGAGATCACGCGGCTCAAGCTCGACGGGCTCGTCGACCGCCTGCGCAAGAGCCAGCGGATCGAGGCGTCGTACTCGGACGCGCTCGTCGACACGATCGCGGCGCGCTGCACCGAGGTCGACACCGGGGCGCGCAACATCGATCACATCCTCCGGGCGTCGCTCCTGCCGCAGCTCTCGGTCGCCGTCCTCGAGAAGATGGCGGAGGGGCCGCTCCCGAAGCGGCTCCAGATCGGGGTCGACGCGGAGAAGAACTTCACGATCGCCTTCTCGGACTGAGCCGGGCGTGGCTCGCGCACCGAAAGTTGTACGGGACGCGCGATTCCGCATAAAAAGCTGGAACATGGTCGCGTTCGCCCAGCTCCGACAGCTTTGGATGTGGATCGGGGAGCCGCGCTCGCCGGGAGGGGAGGGCGCGGGGCCCCGCCAGAGGCCGGCGCAGCTCCTCCCCGGCGTGAGCGCGGCGAGGATCGCCGGGAGCCTCGCCGCGGGGCTCTTCGCCGTCGGCCTCGGCGCCGCCCTGCCGGCCGCGATCGTGGCCTGCACGTCCAGCGCGCCGCCGCCGGCCGCCCCCGAGCCGTGCGACGTGCAGATCGTGACGCTCTCGATCTACGCCGCCGACAACATCAACCCCAACGAGAACGGCAACCCGAGGCCCGTCGTCGTGCGGCTCTACCAGCTGAAGAGCAGCGGGACGATGGAGAACGCGCAGTACGACCCGATCCTGCTCAACGACAAGGAGACGCTCGGGGAAGACCTCGCCAAGGTCGACGAGGTCGAGGTCTTCCCGAGCGACCTCGTCGAGGTGAAGTTCGAGCGCCTGAAGGACGCGAGCCACCTCGCCGGCGTCGCCCTGTTCCACAGTCCGAAGGGGAGCAGCTGGAAGACGTTCTACGAGTTCCCGCTCCCGCCCGGCGAGGCGCAGTGCGGCGGGCGCGAGAGCGACGCCGGGCCGCCGGTGGCCGACCCGAGGGTCGCGTTCTTCATCGACTCGACCAAGATCGATAACGGCGTCGAGTTCGACGAATCCATGTTCCCCAACTCGAGCGCGGTGCGCCGGGTCAGCCTGCCGAAGAAGGCGGCCGCGCCCGAGGCGCCCGCCGCCGCCGGGAAGTAGCGGCGATGGGGCGATCCGGCCGTCCTGGAGGCGACGCGCGCGCGGGCTGCGGCGCGGGGGTCGGGCGCGCGTGGGGCGCCCCGCGCGCGCCCAGCTTTCGCGCCGCGGCGCGCGGCACATCTGGTAAGACTGGACGGGCGACATGATTCACCCGCGCAAGCCTGTCTGGACCGAGGGGCTCTTCATGACCCCTCAGCATCTGCAGCAGTCGGACCTGTACCACGAGACGCTGGTCCACGCGCGCCTCAACGCGGTCGTGGGCTACGACTGGGGCATCACCGCCGCGCAGTTCGACGAGCGCGCGCTCTCCGCCGGGCAGGTCAAGGTCGTCAAGTGCCACGGGGTCTTCCCCGACGGGACGCCGTTCTTCATCGGCGACCGCGGCGAGGACCAGGTCGAGGCGCGGCCGATCGAGGGCGCGTTCCCGGCCGCCATGGAGGCGCTCGACGTCTTCCTCGGCATCCCGAACCTGCGCGAGACGGCCGCGAACATCAGCCTGGATCCGAGCAAGGTGGGGCCGGCCCAGCGGTTCGTGGCGTCGCAGGCGACGATCCCGGACGTCAACACGGGGCGCAACGACACCTCGGTCACCTGGGCCCGCGGCAACCTGCGGCTCGTCTTCGGCACCGAGCCGCGCGACGCCTACCAGACCGTGCGGATCGCGCAGCTCGTCCGCGACCGCGCCGGCGCGATCGTCCTCCGCAAGAGCTTCATCCCGTCGGTCCTCCGCATCAACGCGTCGGACCACATCATGGCCGGGCTCCGGCGCGTGCTCTCGGCGCTCGTCGGCAAGCAGAAGTCGCTCGTCGAGGGGCGGCGCATGCGCACCGCGGCGTCGGTCGACTTCCAGGCCTCCGACGCCACGAAGTTCTGGCTGCTCCACACCGTGAACTCGTACATCCCGATCGTGTCGCACCTCGTCGACCACGGCAGGGCGCACCCGGAGCAGTGCTTCATCGTCCTCGGCTCGCTCATCGGCGAGCTCTGCACCTTCTCGGCGGACAGCGACCCGACGACGATCCCGAAGTTCAACTACCTCGAGCTCACCGACGTCTTCGAGCCGATGTTCGAGCGGGCGATCGCGCTCATCAGCGGGCTCGTCGCGGAGCAGTACGTCATCGTGCCGCTGGAGAAGCGCGAGGACGGCATGTACCTCGGCCGGTTCGAGGACCCGAAGCTGCCGCGCAGCCACGAGATGTTCCTCGAGGCGAAGGGCACGGACGAGGGCACGCTGCGCGAGCGGCTCCCGCGCCTGCTCAAGATCGGGTCGTGGACGCAGATCGGGCACATCCTGCACTCGGCGACGCCCGGCGTGAACGTCGCGATCGAGTACCGGCCGCCGGGCGCGATCCCGGTCAAGCCGGGGCTCGTCTACCTCCGCGTCAACCAGTCCGGCGATTACTGGAACGACATCCTCGGCTCTGGCACGATCGCCATCTACCAGCCGATCGAGCCGCAGAAGGTCGACCTCCGGCTGATCGCGGTCCCGGCAGGGAAGTGACCGTGCCGGGCCGTCCCTTCCAGGTGAGGAGCCCATGAGCCTCTCGCAGACGATGTACTTTGTTTGCTCCGACGTGCTGTCGCTGATCCTGCAGCTCAGGAACTCCCGCGATCTGCCGGCGCCTGACATCCTCCAGCGCCGCGTCCTCGGCCTGTTCGACACGATGATGCAGAACGGCCGGGAGGCCCGGATCCCGGAGCAGGACATGATCGACGCGAAGTTCGCGCTCGCCGCCTTCGCGGACGAGGTGATCTTCAACTCGAGCTGGCCGGGCCGGACGCAGTGGCTCCAGAACCCGCTCCAGTTCCAGTTCTTCCAGCTGAACACCGCCGGCGACGGGTTCTTCACGAACCTCGACAACCTCTACGGGCAGCGGGGGCGAAACCACGTCGCGCAAATCTACTTCCTCTGCTTGGCCCTCGGCTTCCAGGGGAAATATCGTCTGCGCCACCAGGAGGGCCTCGGCGCCGTCATCGAGGGCGTGGGCAACCACGTGGCCGTCGCCGAGGGCGGCGGCGACGTCCTCGCGCCGAACGCGGAGCGAAAGGACGGGGGCGCCGGCGCGGTGCGCCGCGAGCTGCCGTTCCTCGCCATCGCGCTCGGGCTGCTCGTGCTGGCCGTCCTCGTGGTCATCGTGCTCCGGCTCGTCGTCGCCTCGGACGCGGAGGACGTGGCCGACTCGATCAAGAAGCTGATCAGCACAGGAACCTAGGCGGACTGCGCCCGTCCTCTGCTGTTCCAGAGGGAGACTTCCGATGTGGCTGTGGATCCTGAGCGCCCTGTTCCTCGCCGTCGTGTGGGGAGTGTGGTTTGTGCTGCGCCCCGCGGCGGGGGACGGGACCGAGGCGTTCCCGATCATGATCCCGCTCGCGGCGACGGGGGCGGTGGTGCTGCTGGTCGCCGGGCTCGCGGTGTACCGGCGGATCCGGGCGGCGCGCGCGGCGCGGGCGCTCGAGAAGGCGATCGCGCAGCAGGCGCAGGAGCAGGTCGTCAACGCGAAGCCGGAGCGGCGCGCGGAGATCCAGGAGCTCCACCGGCAGATGCAGGAGGGCATCGCCGCGCTCAAGGCCTCGAAGCTCGGCGGCGGTAAGCGGGGGGCCGACGCGCTCTACGTCCTGCCCTGGTACGTGATGGTCGGCCCGCCCGGCGCCGGTAAGACGACCGCGCTCCGGCACTCGGGGCTCGTGTTCCCGTACATCGATCCCGAGCGCACCGGCGTGCGCGGCGTCGGCGGCACGAGGAACTGCGAGTGGTGGTTCACGAACGAGGCGATCCTCCTCGACACCGCCGGCCGGTACACGACCGAGAGCGACGACCACGACGAGTGGATGGCGTTCCTCGAGCTCCTGCTCCAGTTCCGCGAGCACAAGCCGCTGAACGGCATCATCGTCGCGGTGAGCCTGAGCGAGCTGCTCGACGCGAGCGACGACCAGATCGATCAGACGGGCAAGAAGATCCGCGCGCGCATCGACGAGATGCAGCAGACGCTGCACATGATCCTGCCGGTCTACGTGCTCTTCACGAAGAGCGATCTCGTGGCGGGCTTCAGCGAGTACTTCGGCGATCTGAAGAAGAGCGAGCGCGCGCAGCCCTGGGGCGCGACGATCCGCCTCGACGAGCGGAAGGACGAGCCCGGCAAGATCTTCGATCGCGAGTTCGACGTGCTCGTGGAGCGGCTGCACACGCGCCTGACGAAGCGGCTCATCGGCGAGCGGAGCCGCGACGCGAAGGAGCGGATCTATCAGTTCCCGCTCGAGTTCGCGGCGGTGAAGCGGAACCTCTCGGACTTCATCGCGTCGGCGTTCTCGCCCGCGGCCGGCGCGATGCCCGCGCCGACCCTGCGCGGGTTCTATTTCACGAGCGGCGTGCAGGAGGGGCGCCCGCTCGATCGCGTGGTCGGGGCGATGGGGCGGGCGTTCGGGCTGCGCGCGGCGCTCGGCGAGGGCGAGGAGGACGCGGCGCTCCCGAAGGAGTCGAAGAGCTTCTTCCTCCACGACGTCTTCACGAAGGTCGCCTTCCCCGATCAGGATCTCGCGGCGCGCACCGAGGCGGAGCTCCGGCGGCGGCGCCTCCAGCGGATCGCGGCGGCGGCGGCGGCGGCGCTGCTCGCGCTCCTGTTCCTCGTGCCGGCGGTGCTCTCGTACTCGAACAACAAGGCGCTCGTCGCCGAGACGGGGCGCATCTCGAACGAGGTGGCGCTCGTGCGGTGGGTCTCGCGCGAGGGCAACGCGCCGCCGAACGTGCCCGCGAACGTCGAGAAGCTCGACCGGCTGCAGGACCAGGTGGAGCTGCTCGATCGTTACGTCGACGATACGCCCGTCGGGTACGGCTGGTTCATGTTCCAGGGGGACAAGCTGTTCGCTCCGACGCTGGAGCAGTACATCAAGAGCCTGCAGGAGGGGTTCGTCGCGCCGGCGAAGCGGGAGCTGGAGCGGAAGCTCGACCGCGTCCGGGAGGCGGAGTACCTGGACGGCTACAACGCCCTGCGCAGCTACCTGCTGCTCGACGAGCGCATCGAGCACCGGGTGCACCTCGACGAGGAGGCGAAGTGGCAGGTCGGGCGGCTGACCCAGGTCTGGGCCGACATCCTGAAGCCCTCGACCGATCTGCCCGAGAGCGAGCTCAAGGCGCGGCTCACGCCGCACGTCGCCTACTACGTCGACCTCGTGCGGCGCGGCGTGCTCAAGGGCGAGACCCTGAACGATCCGCTGATCCAGAAGGCGCGCGACGACCTCCGGCGGGTGGATCCGACGAAGCGTTACTACGACCGGTTCGTGACGAGCCTCATCGACGAGAAGTACGACGAGGCGGGGCCGAACACGCGCGAGAACCTGAAGTACCCGCCGGTGACCCTCAACGAGATGTTCGCCGACCGGCCCGACGTGCTGACGGTCGTCCACAGCGCGCAGAAGAACCGGACCGGGACGTGGTTCGAGGTGCCGGGGCCCTACACGGCGAAGGGGCACGCGCAGGTGCTCGAGTCGCTCAAGGAGGGGAGGAAGACGCTCGAGCGCGAGCTCTGGGTGCTGCCGCTGTCAGAGGAGGAGAAGCGGCAGGGCGACCGGATCCAGAAGGAGCTCGACCGCGTCCGGCAGGACTACGACAACGCGTACATCGCGCAGTGGGAGGCGTTCTTCCGCGACGTGCAGGTCGACGTCCCGGCGACGAACCGGGAGGCGATCCAGGAGTTCAGGATCCTCTCCACGCCCGACTGGCCGTACCGGCGGCTGCTCCAGCGGCTCTCGGACGAGACGCAGTTCGCGCGGGACGAGAAGCCCAGCGTCCTGACCGCGGACGGCGGCCTGATCGACCAGGCGAAGAGCATGCTCCAGCGGAAGGCCGATCAGAGGGCGGGCACGCAGACCGACAAGCTCGTCGCCGGCAAGCGGCCGGAGCACTACGATCCGGTGCCCGACAAGTTCGAGTCGATGGTCAACTTCGGGGTGCCGGCGCCGGCGGCCGAGGGGCAGCCGCCGCCGACGCCCCCGCTGAACCGGTACGTCGGGCTGCTCGAGGGGCTCGCCGGGGAGATGGGCGTGGTCGAGGACGGGCCGCCGGACACGGACACGTCGAAGGCGACCGAGGCGTTCCAGAACGCCGTGAAGGAGACCGAGGGGCTCCTGCTCTCGATGGACGAGACCGGGCAGCGGCTGATGACCCCGCTGCTCATGAACCCGCTCCGGCAGGCGTACAAGGCGGTCGTGCGGCGCGCCGGCGGCGCGGCGAGCGGGATCTGGGAGGTCGAGGTCTGGCCGCACTACCGCGACAAGATCAAGGACCGCTATCCGTTCAACCTCGCCTCGTCGCGCGATGCCTCGCTCGAGGACGCGATGGCGTTCTTCAAGCCGAAGGACGGGGTGCTCTGGGGCTTCTACGAGTCGTACCTCAAGGGCTTCCACTACCAGGTCGGGCACGAGTACTACCCGAAGGCGCACCTCGCGGGGCAGCCGCAGGCGGCGAAGCCGTTCACGCCGTTCAACCCGAACCTCTACAACTGCCTGCGGCGCGCGGACGAGATCTCGGACGCGCTCTTCGGGAGCGCCGGGGGCGACGCGCCCAAGGTCGTCTTCCACATCAACATGAAGACGGTCAGCCCGATCGTGAGCGAGGTGATCTTCGAGGTCGACGGGCAGAAGAGGCTCTATCGCAACGAGAAGGAGTTCTGGCACACCTTCAACTGGCCGGGAGAGAAGGCGAAGGGCGCGAGGATCCAGGTGCGCGGCGCGGGAGGGCTCGACGAGGAGCTCGTGCGCGAAGGGCCGTGGGGGATCTTCCGGCTCTTCGAGGCCGGGACGACGACGGCCCAGAAGGACAACGACGAGATGTTCACCGTGACATGGCAGATGACCGCGCCGCCGGTGACGGTCACCATGGAAGTGCGGCCGACACGCGGGAACCATCCGTTTCCGACGAGCTTCTTCCGGGCGACGAACTGCCCTCCCAGCATCGGGGATCGCTTCGGCAAGGGGTGAGCAAATCAGCAACGGAGGGGGCGGGGGAGGGGGTGTCGTGCGGGGGGCCGGCGGGGGGCCCCTCCCGCGAACTCGCGCCTTGTGGTGGCTATGGCGTCGGGGACGGGGGAGCCGAGCCTAGACGGCCACACTCCGCAGCGGGCCGGCGCTCGGGTTCGCGGGGCCCTACCCCCGCCGGCCCCCCGCACGACACCCCCTCCCCCGCCCCCTCTTTGTGAATGCGGGCGGAATGAAGGACGGTCCACACGACGGCGAACGCCGATCCTAAAGGCCGCCATCGAAGAGGCCGCCCTCCTTCGACGAGCCCCCTCCTTCCGAAGAGCCGTCTTCTCGGTCCTGCCGATCTGGAACGGCGCCGGCGGGGAGGGGGTGCCCTGCGCGCGGGGGCGGCGGGGTAGGGCCCCGCGAACCCGAGCGCCGGCCCGCTGCGAAGCGGGTCGCTCGTGATCTCGGCGCGTCCGTTCCCGATGCCATAGCCACCACAAGGCGCGAGTTCGCGGGAGGGGTCCCCGCCGCCCCCGCGCGCAGGGCACCCCCTCCCCGCCGGCGCCCGCCGCGACCGGCAAGGTGGTAGCGCTCCGTCCGCGGTTCGTGGTTCACTTGCCGCCGGTCATGTTCTGGCGCCGCAAGAAGGGCCCTGCCGCTCCGCCGCAGATCGGCTGTTTCGGCAAGCTGCCCGCAACGGGCGATTTCATCCGGCTGAACGCAGGAGGAGATGAGCTCGCCGCCTTCGATCGATGGCTGGGCGCGTCCATCGACTTCGCCCGGCGCGCCATGGGACCCCACTTCGACGCGTACTACCAGACGGCGCTCGGCCTCTTCGTCTTCCACGGCGAACCGAGAGGCGACGAGCCGCCCGCGCGCGGGCTCGTGGGCGCCTGGGCCGCCAGCGGCGACAACGCCGGCCGGCTCTACCCGATCATCGTGTTCGGCTCCTACGACTACGACCAGCTCGTCTCCGCCGGGCCAGCGCTCCCCATCGCCCTCTTCCCGCTCCTCGCAGCCGCCCACGACCTCGCCGCCAACGGCCGTACCATGCCCGTCGACGCCTTCCTCCAGCGCGTCGCGCAGATCACGCCGCCGTCGCTCGACGACCCCGAAACGTCCACCGCCGGCTACCGCGCATGGCTCAAGACCCAGCCCATGAAGGCGCTCTGGGACGCCGGGTTCGGCACCGACGCAAGCCGCTTCTGGGTCGTCCAGAACATCCTCGACTCGGTGATGCCGTTCCGCGGCCACGAGCTCCCGAAGACCGGGCTCGCGCTCCGGCTGCCGCTCGGCGCCGGCGACGCCTACGCCGCCGCCGTCTGGATGGACATGACCCTCCGCCTGTCCCGATGGGGGCGCACCCTGATGAACGCGTTCTGGACACCCCAGCGCACCCTGCTCCTCCACCTCGGACCTCCCCACATCGGCTCGTTTCGCGAGATGATCGCGCCGACGACACAAGCCGAACACATCGCCGATCTCTGCGGTCCCCCGCCGGTCGAGGAGCACGTTTCCCGACATGCGCTCGGGCACGATCTCGACGCGCTCGTCGGCCGGACGGAGCTGTCGCTCGACTCCTTCCTCGAAGCCCTCGGCTGAGCCAGCGCCGCGCCGGACGACGGCCGGACCACGTGCTCCGCGCCGATCATTCCACGTCCACGTCAGGGGCGTCCTGATATTCTTCGCGGCCCATGGCCGCTGAAGACGCGATCAACCAATCCAAGGCGCGGCTCGAGACGCTGCTCGCGCCCATCAACGGGGGCGTCGGCGCCGACGTCACCTACGACGAGGCCTTCGAGGCGCTGAAGAACGAGACCGACAAGCTGCAGTCGCTCTCCGGCGGCAAGGTGGACTGGGGCCACATCGCGAGCGGCGCGGACGAGATCCTCAGCGAGAAATCCAAGGACTTCCGCGTCGCTCTCTATTACGCGGCGGCCAAGGCGCAGCTCGACAAGCTCCCTGGCCTGCTCGACGGGCTCGTGCTCGTGCACGAGCTGGACAGCGCGTTCTGGCAGGCCATGTTCCCGTCGCTCAAGCGGCCCAAGGCGCGCGGCAACCTGTGCGCCTGGTACGGCGACATCGCGGCAGCGGCGATCACCGGCTACGCGCCCTCCGACAAGGAGCGCGACCTGGTGAACGCCATCGACCAGGTGAGCCGCAGCCTCGACGCCGACCTCGCCGACAAACTCGGCGACGCCTACGCCGGGCTCGGCCAGCTCCGCAGCGCGATCCGGAGCCTCGTCGCAAGCCTGCCCGCGGAAGCCCCGCCGCCGCCGCCACCACCGCCGCCGCCGCCGCCACCGCCGCCGCGCGTCGAGGCCCCCAGGGCGACCGAGTCGACGGCGATCGTCCCGGCGCCGGTCACCACCGCGGTGCTGGTCACGCCGCCGCCGGCGACCACGAGCGCCGCCAACGGCGACCCGGGGCTCAGCGTCGAGGCGATCGCGGACGAGGAGTCCGCGATGTATGCCCTCGCCCGCTGCTCGCTGCTGCTCACGCGCGTGGGCAGCACGCTCCGGGCCGCGGATCCGAAGCGGTCGGCCGCGTACCGGGTCCTCCGGGCGGGGCTCTGGATCGACGTGCTCGCGGCGCCGAGAGCCGCGTTGCCGGACGGCACGACGCCGATCCCGGCGCCGGCCGATCACGAGCGGCAAGCCCTCCCGGCGCTGACGAGCCAGGGGGCGTTCGCCGACGTGCTGCCGATCGCCGACGAGCTCGCGTCGAACTACCCTTTCTGGCTCGATACGCACCGGTACATGGCGAACGCGCTCGACCAGCTCGGCGACGACTACGCCGAGGCCCGGCGGGCCGTGCTCGTCGAGGTCGGGGTCTTGCTGCTCCGCGCGCCGGAGCTGCCGACCCTCAGATTCAACGACGGCATGCCGTTCGCGGACCCGGAGACGCAGACCTGGCTCTCCACCGAGGTCGCCTCCATCCTCGGCGGCTCGGGCGCCGCGGCCCCGGCGCGGCCGCGGAGCTACCTCGACAAGCACCTCGCCGAGGCGCGCGGGCTCCTCGCCAGCCAGCAACCCATCGACGCGATGGCGCTCCTCGACAAGGCCGCGGCCGCGGCCCCCTCGCCCGCGGACCGCTTCCGCGTGAGGCTCGCGATGGCCCAGATCAACATCGAGCTCTCGCAGTTCCTGCTGGCGCGGGCGCAGCTCGAGGCGCTCGAGAGGACCGCGGAGCACCACCAACTCGCCACCTGGCAGCCGGAGCTCTGCGCGGAGCTCTACGCCGCCCTCCACACATGCTACCGCGTCCTGAACAACGCCTACGAGGCCACCCCCGAGGCCAGGGCGAAGGAGGAGCGCGCGTTCGAGCGCGTGTGCCAGCTCGACGCGGCGCTCGCCTTGAAACTTTCGCTCGGGGTCTGAGGAGCCCGCCGCGTGGCGTCTAGAAGCTTGCCCGCCCGGCGGGGGTTTTGGTCTATGCTCGTAAGGCCTGCGGGCGCTCCGCCCGCTGCCGACGGGGAAAGGAGCCTGCGATGAAAGAAGGATCGGTCGCGCCCAAAGAGCGCGTGAACATCACGTACAAGCCTGCCACGGGGAACGCGAAGGAAGACGTCGAGCTGCCGCTGAAGCTCCTCATGCTCGGGGACTACACCCAGCGGCCCGACCCGCGGCCCCTCGAGGACCGGAAGCCCATCAACGTGGACAAGGACAACTTCCAGAAGGTGATGAGCGAGCAGAAGCTCGGCCTCACCTTCAACGTGAAGGACGTCCTCTCCGAGCAGGAGAACAGCGAGCTCACCGTCAACCTCAAGTTCCGCCGGCTGAGCGACATGGAGCCCGAGGCGATCGCGAACCAGGTGCCGGAGCTCAAGAAGCTCCTCGACCTGCGCGCCGCCCTCACGGCCCTCAAGGGACCGCTCGGGAACGAGAAGGCGTTCCGCAACAAGATCCAGCAGATCCTGAGCGACCCGGCCCAGCGCAACAAGATCGTGAGCGAGCTCGGGCTCGACAAGGAAGGGGAGTAAGCGATGGCGACACAGACACAGGCCGCGGGGAGCGCGGGCGCCCAGACCCTCGAGGGAGGGTCGCTGCTCGACGAGATCCTCGCCGAGACGAAGATGACGCCCGGCGATGAGGGGTACGACATCGCCAGGAAAGGCGTGCAGGCCTTCATCTCGGAGCTCGTGGCCCCGCGGCGCGAGGGCGAGAAGGTCGACAAGGCCTTCGTCGACGCGCTGATCGCGGAGATCGACGTCAAGCTCTCGCGGCAGATCGACGAGATCCTCCATCACCCCACCTTCCAGAAGCTCGAGTCCGCCTGGCGCGGCCTCAAGTTCCTGATCGACCGCTGCGATTTTCGCGAGAACATCAAGGTCGAGATGCTGAACTGCTCCAAGGAGGACCTCCTCGCCGACTTCGAGGACGCCCCCGAGGTGCCGAAGAGCGGGCTGTACAAGCTCGTCTACTCGGCGGAGTTCGGCCAGTTCGGCGGCAAGCCGGTCGGCGCGATCATCGCGAACTACGAGTTCGGGCCCGGGCCCCAGGACATCGCGCTGCTCCAGAAGTGCGCCGCGGTCGCGACGATGTCGCACGCGCCGTTCATCGCGGCGGCCGGCCCGCAGTTCTTCGGGCTCAAGGACTTCATGGGCCTGCCCAACCTGAAGGACCTGAAGTCGATCTTCGAGGGGCCGCAGTACACGAAGTGGAACGCGTTCCGCGAGACGGAGGACGCGCGCTACGTCGGGCTCGTGATGCCGCGCTTCCTGCTCCGCCTGCCCTTCGGCGCCAACACCGTCCCGGTGAAGGCGTTCAACTACGAGGAGGAGGTCGTCGGCAAGCACGACGCGTACTGCTGGGGCAACGCGACGTACGCGTTCGCCACCCGGCTCGCCGACAGCTTCGCCAAGTACCGGTGGTGTCCGAACATCATCGGCCCGCAGGCGGGCGGCTCGGTGGAGAACCTGCCGCTCCACCAGTACGAGGCGATGGGCGAGATCCAGACGAAGGTGCCGACCGAGATCATGCTCACGGAGCGGCGCGAGTTCGAGCTGTCCGAGGAGGGCTTCATCGGCCTCACGTTCCGCAAGGACTCGGACAACGCCTGCTTCTTCTCCGCGAACTCCGCGCAGAAGCCCAAGTACTACGGGCAGAGCGAGGAGGGCAGGGCCGCCGAGATGAACTACCGGCTCGGCACGCAGCTGCCGTACATGTTCATCATGTGCCGTATCGCGCACTACCTGAAGGTGCTGCAGCGCGAGCAGATCGGGACATGGAAGGAGCGCGCCGATCTGGAGAAGGAGCTCAACGACTGGATCGGCCAGTACGTCGCCGATCAGGACGTCGTCTCCGCGTCGACGCGCGGGCGCAGGCCGCTCCGGAAGGCGCAGATCATCGTGACCGAGGTGCCGGGGAACGCGGGCTGGTACAAGGTCGACATGCAGGTGCGCCCGCACTTCAAGTACATGGGCGCCTTCTTCACGCTGAGCCTCGTCGGCAAGCTCGACAAGGAGTAGCGGTCCGCGCCGGGCGCTGCGCGGCGCGGGATACGCGCAGCGCGGCGCCGCGCGCCCGGGCACGACCGCCGGGGCGACACGTCCGGCGAGACCTCTCCGCTGCCTCCGCTCGCCCCCCTGGACTGGAACGGGCGCGCCTGCCGGCGTAGCCTCGGGCATGACGAAAATCTCCAGGATCTGCGTGTACTGCGGGTCGAACCCCGGCGCGTCGCCGGCGTACCGCGAGGCGGCCGTGCGGCTCGGGGAGCTGCTCGCGGAGCGCGGGATCGGGCTCGTCTACGGCGGGGGCCGGGTGGGCCTCATGGGCGCGGTCGCCGACGCGGCGCTCGCGCGCGGCGGCGAGGTGATCGGCGTGATCCCGCACTTCCTCAAGCAGCGGGAGCTCGACCACCAGGGCCTGATGGAGCTCGTGCTCGTCGACACGATGCACGAGCGCAAGGCGAGGATGGCGGCGCTCGCGGACGCGTTCATCGCGATGCCTGGCGGGATCGGCACGCTCGAAGAGCTGTTCGAGGTGTGGACGTGGACGCAGCTCGGGTCGCAGGAGAAGCCGGTCGGGCTGCTCGACGTGCAGGGGTTCTACCGCCCGCTGATCACCTTCCTCGACCACGTCGTGACCGAGCAGTTCCTGCGGCCCGGCCACCGCGCCATCCTCCAGGTGTCCGACGACGCGGCGGCGCTCGTGGACCGGCTCGCCGCGTGGCGCCCCGTGGTCGAGGCCAAGTGGATGACCCCGAGCGAGACCTGAGCGAGCCGGGGGCGGCGCGAGGGGGCCGCGGCGGCGACCGCCGGGGCGATACCGGGTGATCCGGGCTCGCCCGGCGCCGCCTCGGAGATCCCCTGTCTGACGTCAGGAGTCCTTTCAGGATTCCTCAAGAGGGATGCCGGCTCACGTCTTCGGATTCGATGGGTGATACAAGAGCACCCTTGCTCGATGGGTGATGCAAGAGCACCCTTGCCCGAATCCTGCGTCCGCAGCGTGTGAGCGCACGCGGCCTTGTACAGGGCATGACCTGCACGTGTAGCTCTGGTGCTCGCCCGCTGCGAGGCGCGCCAAACACTCGTCTGTTCGTACTCGCTCTCTCCCCGACTTTGACCATGGCGAGCCGTCCGCTGTCAAGCGCCTCGCGCGGAGCAGCCCGAAAATCGCGCCTTCCTGCGGTGTTTCCCTTAGGGAATACCCTAAACCTGATGCGGGAATTCTGTAGCTCCGCGTCGCCCAGGTGGCCTGTCTCGCCTCGCCGGGCGCTCGGTCAGCGCCGTTAGCGGCCGCGCGCGCCCTGCCACACAAGAGCTCATCCATCCCCCTACCGCGCTTGAGGCGGCGCCCTCGAGCGCCTCGATCTCCCGGCGAACGCCGCCTCGATGAGCGCCTCCGCGCGCAGCCGAGGCGAGGCGATCTCACCGCAAACGCCTCGCCCGACTGCAGCGAGACGCGTGCTGTGTGACTGACACTCAGCAGGAAAATCCTGGCTTCGGCGCATTTTGCCTCACTGTGGCAGGTTCGTCGGTTGACGCCTAGCGAGCGGAGCCCAGCAGAGATCTTCCTGCTGTTCTGCGCTGCGTTGAACGCATGTAGCGGATTGCCGCGCCGTTCGCTGGCTAAGTTCACGCTCGCTCGTGATCCCTGCGTCGATGGCAACATCGCGGCGTCGGCCCACGTCTTGCTAGACACGGGCCGCCACGAAAGACGCCACGAGCAGGTTTGCATCCCCCCACTGGAGTGAAGATGAAGCAGGTCGGGCCCGATCTCATCTGTCTGTCGCACCTACGCTGGAACTTCGTCTTCCAGCGGCCTAACCACCTGATGAGCCGCTTCGCGCAGGAGAAGCGGGTCTACTTCGTCGAAGAGCCCGTGTTCGACGATGCGCCTCCAAGGCTCGAGACGAAGCACGTCGAGGCCAACCTGACCATCGTGGTTCCTCACCTCACCACCGGCACCGATCAGGAGGCCTCGCTCGCGCAGCAGCGCCGGCTCATCGGATCGCTCGTGCGAGAGCAGGACATCCGGCAGCCGATCCTCTGGATCTACACGCCGATGTCGCTGCCGATCGCCGCGGACGTGGAGCCCTCGGTCGTCGTGTACGACTGCATGGATGAGCTCTCGGCCTTCCGCGGCGCGCCGCCGGCGCTCCGCGAGCGCGAGCGCGAGCTCTTCTCCCGGGCCGACCTCGTGTTCACCGGCGGCCAGAGCCTCTACGAGGCGAAGCGCGCCCAGCACCCGTCCGTGCACGCGTTCCCGAGCAGCGTCGACGCGGCGCACTTCGCGCGGGCGCGCGAGGGGGTCGAGGACCCGGAGGACCAGCGCGGCGTCGCGCGGCCCCGCCTCGGGTTCTTCGGCGTCATCGACGAGCGGATGGACCTCGAGCTCATCGCCCGCGTGGCCGACGAGCGGCCCGACTTCCAGATCGTCATGCTCGGGCCGGTCGTGAAGATCGACCCGGCCTCGCTGCCCCAGCGGCCGAACATCCACTGGCTCGGCCAGAAGTCCTACAAGGACCTGCCGGCCTACCTCGGGGGCTGGGACGTCGCGATCATGCCGTTCGCGCTCAACGAGTCGACGCGGTTCATCAGCCCCACGAAGACGCTCGAGTACCTCGCGGCGGGCAAGCCGGTCGTCTCGACCGCGATCCGCGACGTGGTGACCCCCTACGGCGAGAGGAAGGCCGTGCACATCGCCGACGCGACCACGTTCGTGGCCGCCGTCGAGGCGGCGCTGGCGGAGCCGAAGGAGGCGCGCCTCGCGATCGCCGACGAGATGGTGAGCGCGACGTCCTGGGACAAGACGTGGCGCTCGATGTCGAAGCTCATCAACGAGGCACTTCAAACGAAGCGTTCGGCGGTCGTCCGGACGGAAGGGAACGTACCGTGTTCGACTATCTGATCGTAGGTGCTGGGTTTGCAGGCAGCGTGCTCGCGGAGCGGCTCGCGTCGCAGATGAACAAGTCGGTTCTCCTGTGCGACAAGAGGCCCCATATCGGAGGGAACGCGTACGACTACTACGATGATGCGGGGATCCTCATCCACAAGTACGGACCCCACATCTTCCACACGGCGTCGCCGCGCATCTTCCGCTACCTCTCTCAGTTCACGCAGTGGCGGCCGTACGAGCACCGCGTGCTCGCGTCGGTCGACAACAAGCTCGTCCCGTTCCCGATCAACGTCGACACGGTGAACGCGCTCTACGGCACGAACTACTCACCTGCCGAGGTCGAGGCGTTCTTCGCGCGCGTCGCCGAGCCGATCAAGCACTGCAAGACGAGCGAGGACGCGGTCGTCAGCAAGGTGGGGCGCGAGCTCTACGAGAAGTTCTTCCGCAACTACACGCGCAAGCAGTGGGGGCTCGACCCGTCGGAGCTCGACGCCTCGGTCGCCTCGCGCGTGCCGGCGCGCACGAACTACGACTCGCGCTACTTCACGGACGAGTTCCAGGCGATGCCGCTCCACGGCTACACGCGGATGTTCGAGAACATGCTGGATCACAAGAAGATCCGGGTCCTCACGAACACCGACTACCGGGACATCCTGGGAGAGGTGAGCTTCAAGGAGATGATCTACACCGGGCCGGTCGACGCGTTCTTCGACTTCCGCTACGGGAAGCTCCCTTACCGTTCGCTCGAGTTCAAGTTCGAGACGCACGACAAGGAGGTGTTCCAGCCGGGCGCGGTCGTGAACTACCCGAACGAGCACGCGTACACGCGGATCACGGAGTTCAAGTACCTGACGGGGCAGCAGCACCCGAAGACGAGCGTCGTGTACGAGTTCCCGCAGGCGGAGGGCGACCCCTACTACCCGGTGCCGCGGCCCGAGAACGCGGAGCTCTACCGGCGCTACAAAGCCCTTGCCGACGCGACGCCGAACGTGCATTTCGTCGGGCGGCTGGCGACGTACCGGTACTACAACATGGATCAGGTCGTGGGCCAGGCCCTCGCGACCTTCGACCACCTCCGCGAATCCCAGCTCGACTCCAGCACCGTGACCGTCGCTGCCTGAGACCGCCATGCCTCGAACGCACCTCGCACAGATCGGCATCCCTGGATCGGTGCCGCCGCCCGCGGACGGCGGCGGCGCCCAGGGATATCCTCGGCCCCTGCTCCGGCGAGAAGACTGGACCTCGCTGAACGGGCCGTGGGAATTCGCCTTCGATCCCAAGGGGGAGTGGTGCTCCCCCGCCGACGTGCGCTTCGACCGGACGATCGAGGTGCCGTTCGCTCCGGAGACGCCGCGGAGCGGGATCGGCGATGCCAGCTTCTACAAGGCCTGCTGGTACCGGAGGCGGGTCGACGTGCCCGAGCTGGGCGCGTCCGAGCGGCTCCTCCTGCACTTCGGAGCCGTGGACTACGTGGCCAAGGTGTGGGTCGACGGCAGCTTCGCGGGCGAGCACGAGGGCGGCTACACGCCCTTCAATCTGGACATCACCGAGCACGTGAAGGGGCGAGGCAGCGTCACGATCGTGGTGCAGGCCCAGGACGATCCGGCGGACCTCGCCAAGCCCCGCGGCAAGCAGGACTGGAAGCTCGAGCCGCACTCCATCTGGTACCCCCGGACGACGGGGATCTGGCAGGCGGTGTGGCTCGAGCGCGTGCCCCGGATGCACGTCGAGTACCTGCGGTGGACCCCTAACCTGGAGCGCTGGGAGATCGCGGTCGAGGTGAGGGTCGCGAACGCGCCGGTGGAGGGCGCGCGCGTCGGGGTGCGGCTGCGCGTCGGCGACATGACGATCGCGAACGACCAGTACACCGTCGTCGCCGGCGAGGTGCACCGGCGCATCTCGCTCTCCGATCCGGGCATCGACGACTTCCGCAACGAGCTGCTCTGGTGCCCCGAGCGCCCGACGCTGATCGACGCCGACATCGTCCTCTACGACCAGGCGGGGATGGCGGTCGATCGGGTGAAGAGCTACACGGCGCTGCGCTCCGTCGCCGTGCGCGGGGATCGCTTCCTCCTGAACGGGCGGGCGTACGTCCTCCGGCTGGTGCTCGACCAGGGCTACTGGCAGGAGACGGGGATCACCGCGCCCGACGACGAGGCGCTCCGCCGCGACGTCGAGCTCACGAAGCAGATGGGCTTCAACGGCGCGCGCAAGCACCAGAAGATCGAAGATCCCCGGTACCTCTACTGGGCGGACAAGCTCGGCCTCCTCGTCTGGGAGGAGATGCCGAGCGCCTACCGCCACACGCGCAAGTCGATCGCCCGCCTCACGACGCAGTGGCTGGAGGCGATCCGGCGGGACATCAGCCACCCGTGCATCGTCGCGTGGGTGCCGTTCAACGAGTCGTGGGGCGTGCCGAACCTGCCGGAGAACCCCCACGAGCGCCACTACGTGCAGGCGCTCTACCACCTCACGCGATCGATGGACGCGACGCGGCCCGTCATCGGCAACGACGGCTGGGAGAGCGTCGCGACCGACATCATCGGCATCCACGACTACGATCCTTCTCCCGAGCGGATCGCCCGCCGCTACTTCGCGCACGACGTGGTGCCGAAGCTGCTGAAGCGGGAGCGGCCCGGCGGCCGCGCCCTCGTGCTCGACCCGTCCGTCAGCCACGAGACGGCGATCGTGCTGTCGGAGTTCGGCGGGATCGCGGTCGCGCCGGGCTGCGACGGGACGTGGGGCTACTCGGCGTGCCGGACCTCGGAGGAGTTCGCGGAGCGTTATACTAAGCTGATGAAGGTGATCAACTCCCTCGAGCTCCTGGCGGGCTTCTGTTACACGCAGTTCGCCGACACGTACCAGGAGGCGAACGGGCTGCTCTACGCGGATCGGACGCCCAAGTTCCCGCTGCACCAGATGGCGGCCGCGACGCAGGGGCTCCAGTTCGTCGGACCGAACGCGACGCCGTCGTCGCTCAGCGACGCGGGGTTCGCGGACATGCCCGAGCTGGCGGACATGCCCGGGCTCGTGGACATGGGTGCGCAGCGATGACCACGGCCGGCAAGGGGCAGGCGTTCGAGGCCATCTTCGGACGCCCGGCGAAGCTCCGGGCAGAGGCGCCCGGGCGCGTGAACCTGATCGGCGAGCACACCGACTACAGCGGCGGGTATGTCCTGCCGACGGCGATCCCGCAGAAGACGCGCGTCGAGGTGGCGCCTCGGGACGACGGGCTCATCGAGGTCGCGACGCTGAACGTGGGCAGCGTGAACGGCGGAGCCCGGCTCTCGTACCGCGCCGGGGAGGAGGCGCGGCGGGGGCTGTGGCTCGATTACGTGCAAGGGATCACCGCGATGCTCCGCGCCCGGGGCGTCGCGGTGCCCGGCTTCGACGCGCGGATCGAGTCGACGGTGCCGCTCGGCAGCGGCCTGTCGTCGAGCGCCTCGCTGCTCGTGGCGCTCGGCCGCGCGCTGCGCGCGCTGATCGGCCTCTCCATCGACGACGTGGAGATCGCCCGGCTCGCGCACGCCGCCGAGTTCGACTTCGTGGGCGCGCCCGTCGGGATGATGGATCAGATGGCCTCGAGCCTGGCCGACGAGAACACGGCGCTCTTCCTGGACACGAGGACGCTCGCGTTCGAGCGGATCCCGCTGCCCGCGGAGGCCGAGCTGCTCGTGGTGAACTCGGGGGTCGCGCACCAGCACGCGAGCGGCGATTACAAGGCGCGCCGCGCCGAGTGCGAGCGCTCGGCCGAGCTGCTCGGCGTGCCGCAGCTCCGCGACGTGGACGTGTCGGTCGAGCCGCGCATCGCGTCGCTCCCGGCGCCGCTCGACCGCCGCGCGCGCCACGTCGTGACGGAGAACGCGCGCGTGCTCGCCGCCGTGGCGGCGCTGCGCGCCGGGGATCTGGCAGAGCTGGGGCGGCTCTTCGACGCGTCGCACCGCTCGATGCGCGACGACTTCGAGGTGTCGGTGCCGGCCGTCGACGCGCTCGTGGAGAGCGCGCGGGCGCAGCCGGACGTCTACGGCGCCCGGCTGACCGGGGGGGGCTTCGGAGGCTCGATCGTGGCCTTGGTGAAGCGCGGCAGCGCGGCGAAGGTGGGGCAGGCCGTCGTGGCCGACTACGCGCGCACGCCGGGCCGCCGGGCCACGCTGCTCGTGGGAGGGCCTAGCTCATGAGAGAACACTCCGGGATCGAGCTTTGGGGTGGGGTCGAGTGCACCGTCAACCGCGTCGGGGACCAGTACCTGGATCAGCTCGAGCGCACGGGACACCTCGCGCGCATCACGGATCTCGACCTGCTCGCGGAGCTCGGCGTCAAGGCCGTCAGGTACCCCGTCCTGTGGGAGCGCACCGCGCCGAGGGGCGTCGGCAGCGCGGACTTCTCCTGGGCCGACGAGCGGCTTCACCGGCTGAAGGAGCTCGGCATCGACGTGATCGTCGGGCTCGTCCACCACGGGAGCGGGCCGCTAGGGACCAGCCTGATGGAAGACAGCTTCGTGAGCGGGCTCGGGGAGTTCGCCGGGGCCGTGGCGGAGCGTTACCCGTGGGTGCGCGACTTCACGCCGGTGAACGAGCCGCTCACGACGGCGCGCTTCAGCGCGCTGTACGGGCACTGGTACCCGCACCACCACGACACCGGGTCGTTCCTCCGCGCGTTGCTCGTCGAGACGCGCGCCACCGCGGCCGCGATGCGCGCCATCCGGCGGGTGCGCCCGGACGCGCGCCTCGTGCAGACGGAGGACTTCGGGGCGGTCGACAGCACGCCCGAGCTCGCCTACCAGGCCGAGTTCGAGAACCACCGGCGCTGGCTCAGCCTGGATCTGCTGGCCGGGCGCGTGGACCGCGCGCACCCGCTCTACCGTTACCTCCTCGACCACGGCGTCCCCGCGGCCGAGCTCGCGCGGCTCGAGGCCGAGCCGTGCCCGCCGGACGTGATCGGCGTGAACTATTACCTGACGAGCGACAGGTTCCTCGATCACCGCCTCGAGCACTACCCGGCGTGGACACACGGCGGCAACGGGCGCCACAGGTACGCGGACGTGGAGGCGGTGCGCGTCCGCGAGGAAGGGATCTCCGGGCACCAGCACGTGCTGCGCGAGGTGTGGCAGCGGTACCAGACGCCGATCGCCGTCACCGAGGTCCACCTCGGGTGCACGCCCGAGGAGCAGATCCGCTGGCTGGTCGAGGCCTGGGAGGCCGCGCACGCCGCGCGGGCGGAGGGCGCCGACGTCAAGGCGATCACGTTGTGGTCCGCCTTCGGCGCGTACGACTGGGATAGCCTCGTCACCCAGGCGCGCGGCCACTACGAGCCCGGGGTCTTCGACGTGCGTGGCCCCGCGCCGCGCCCGACGGCGATCGCGGCCGTGGCCAGGGAGCTCGCGTTCACCGGCCGCACCGAGCACCCGCTGGCGGCGGTCCCGGGGTGGTGGCGCCGCGACGAGCGGCTGCTCTACGGGGCGCCGCGCTCGTCGACCCGGACGATCTGCCGCCCGCGCGAGCGCCCGATCCTGGTCACCGGCGCCGGCGGCTCGCTCGGCGCGGCGCTGGTACGCGCGTGCGAGGAGCGCGGGATCCATGTGCGGGCGGTGATGCGCAGCGAGCTCGACATCGCCGACGAGGCGGCCCTCGAGCGCGTGATCGCGGAGGTGCGCCCGTGGCTGGTGATCAACGCCGCGCGCTACACGCGCGTGCACGAGGCCGAGGACGAGATCGAGGCGTGCCGCCGCGCGAACGTGGTGGGACCGACGCTGCTGGCGGCGGCGTGCCAGCGCCACGCGTCGCGGCTGCTCATGTTCTCGTCGTCCTTCGTGTTCGACGGGAGCAAGCCGGATCCGTACGTCGAGGATGATCCGGTCGCGCCCATCAACGCGTACGGCGAGGCGCAGGCGCAGGCGGAGCGGAGCGTGCTCGACGCGCTGCCGAGCGCGCTCGTGGTCCGCACGGGCAGCCTCTTCGGGCCGTTCGAGGCGCGCAGCTTCGCCGCGCTCGCGCTCGCGGTGGTGCAGCGCGGGGAGCTCTTCCACGCGGCGGACGACCTCTTCGTGTCGCCGACCTACCTGCCGCACCTGGCGCACACGTGCCTGGATCTCGCGATCGACCAGGCCGAGGGGGTGTGGCACCTGGCGAACGACGGGGTGCTCAGCTTCGCCTCGTGGGCGAAGCTGATGTGCGACGCGTTCGGGCTGCCCTCCTGGGCGGTGCATGCGTGTCCGGCGCAGAGCCTCGGGCTCCGGGCCAACCTGCCGCGCCAGGGGGGTCTCCATAGCCGCCGCCGCGCGACCTTGCCGACGCTGCCGGAGGCGCTGGAGCACTACGTCAAGCACCGGGCGGACACCCTGCTGGCGGCGGGCTAGCTCCGAGCGTCACAAGTCTGGCCAGGGATCCCGAGAGCAACGCAAAGGCGCAAACCAGAATTTCTCTGTATCTTTGCGCCTTTGCGCCTTTGCGTTGAAATCTCTCTTCTCTCGCCGTGATCCCTGCCAAGACTTCTGACAGGCGGAACTAGCGGCGCGGCGGCTAGCGGCGAGGGGGCTGCGGCGCGGGGGGCGTGCCGAGTGGGCGGCCACCCTCCCAGGGTGCCTGACGTGGTCGAGGGAACAGGGGTGAAGGGGGACTCGCCTGCTCGAAGCGGCCTTGTCCGATTCGATCGGTTGAAGGGGGAGTGGGTAACCTTGTTGGCTGTTGCCTCCTCGTGCGGTGAGGGGGAGCGCGCGCGGGCTCCGGTGAGATATGCGCGGAGTCCCGGAGCTGACGTGTGTTGATCGCGGCCGGACCGAGACATCCCTCCACATCGATCGACCGAGACGGTCCCTCCGAACAGGCGCGCGGCAGCACGAGGCGCGGCGCAGGGCTGCGGGTGTGGGCCCTGTGAGCGGACGCCGGCCATGGCGCAGCGCGAAAACAGCCCCGATCACGCGCCGCTCCATGGGTCAAAAATAACGTCCCGCTTGACCTTCATTCCCTGATTGTGTGTAATCAGATGATCTGCGAGTAGCCTTGGATTGTAGACCGCCAACCCGCGACGGCGTTGAACGACGCGCCTTTCGAGGCGCGGATACGGGCGTGTCACAGCGCGGTGACGGTGGCCGTCACGCTCCCGAAACATCGGGCGCGCGGCCGTGTCAGCGGACGCCGGCCGCGGCGCGACTCCGATGCTCTCGCGACGGGTCTGCACGGGAGGCGCGCGGCGTCCTCGCGCCGACGCTGAGGCTCGCACACGGCGGCTGATCCCCCGTCCTCCTCGAGGCTCCTGCCACGGTATACGACATGATCCATCACGATTCCAGCTCTGCGGACTCCTGCGTTCACCGCTCGTTCGAGCTCCAGGCCCGGCGCACGCCCGGGGCGGTGGCCGTGTCCTTCGGCGCGGATCGGCTCACCTATCAGGAGCTGAACCGCCGGGTGAACCAGCTCGCGCACCACCTGCGGGGCCTGGGCGTCGGGCCCGAGGTCCTCGTGGCGCTCTGCGCGGAGCGCTCCCTGGACGCGCTCATCGGGCTGCTCGCGGTGCTCAAGGCCGGCGGCGCCTATGTGCCGATCGATCCCTCGTACCCGCGGGAACGGGTCGCCTTCATGCTCGAGGACGCAGGGGCGCCCCTCCTGCTCACCCAGGCGCGGCTGCTCCCGTCGCTGCCGCGCCACGGGGCGCGTGTGGTCCTCCTGGACGGCGATCGCGACGTCATCGCGGGCTCGAGCGACGAGGACCCGCCGTGCGCCGCGGGCCCCGACGACCTCGCGTACGTCATCTACACGTCGGGGTCGACGGGCAGGCCCAAGGGCACCGAGATCGTGCACCGCGGCCTCACGAACCTCGCCCGGGCGCTGGCCGAGCGCTTCGACGTGGGGCCGGGCAGCCGGGTGCTCCAGTTCGCGTCCCTCAGCTTCGACGCGTCGGTGTGGGAGATCGCGATGGCGCTCGCCCGGGGAGGCACCCTGGTCATGGGGGCGCCGGCCGAGAGGATCCCCGGGCCCGCGCTGCTCGAGCGGATGCGCGCAGAGGAGGTGTCGATCGCCACCTTCCCGCCCTCCGCGCTCGCGGCGTTCCCTGAAGGCGCGGAGCGCTCGCTGCCCGCGCTCCGGACCCTCATCGTCGCCGGCGAATCCTGCCCGGCCGATCTCGCCGCGCGCTGGGCCGAGGGGCGCAGGTTCATCAACGCCTACGGCCCCACCGAGTACACCGTGTGCGCCACGATGGCCGAGGGGCTCGACGCGGGGCGCGACGGCGGCGAGCCCCCGTCCATCGGCCAGCCGATCAGGAACACGCGCTGCTTCGTGCTCGACGCCGCGATGCGGCCGGTCCCGGACGGAGAGCCCGGCGAGCTCTACCTCGGCGGGCCCGGCCTGGCCCGGGGTTACCTGCGCCAGCCCGAGCTCACGGCGGCCCGGTTCGTCGCCGATCCATTCAGCGGCCTGCCCGAGGCCCGGCTCTACCGGACCGGAGACCTGGTGCGCCGCCTGCCCGGCGGCGATCTCGCCTTCCTCGGGCGGGTCGATCAGCAGGTGAAGATCCGCGGCCACCGCGTCGAGCTCGGCGAGGTCGAGGCCGCGCTCGGGCGCCACCCCGCCGTCCGCGCGGCGGTGGCCGCCGCCTGCGACGGCCGCCTCGTCGCCTACGTCGTCGTGCGCCCCGAGCCGCAGGCCACGCCGCCGGACCCCCGGACCGTCGTGCCCGCGCTGCGGAGCTTCCTCGGCAAGAGCCTCCCCGAGGCCATGATCCCCTCGGCGTTCGTGCTCCTCGACGCGCTGCCGCTCAGCCCGAGCGGGAAGGTGGACCGCGCGGCGCTGCCGGCGCCGGACGCCGCCCGGTCCGATCGCGCCGGAGAGCGCGTCGCCCCGCGCAACCAGATCGAGGCGACGATCGCCGCGGCGTGGGCCGAGGCGCTCGGCCTGGAGCGGCTCGGCATCCACGAGGACGTCTTCGACCTCGGGGCGCACTCGCTGCTCGTCGCGCGGGTGCTGTCGCGGCTGCGCGCCGCGCTCGGCGTCGAGCTCTCCCTGCAAAGCCTGTTCGACGCGACCACCGTCGCGGCGCTGGCCGGGATCGTGGAGTCGCTCCCCCGGCAGAAACACCGCGGCGCCGCGCCCATCCGGCCCGCGCGGCGCGACCGGCCCATCCCCCTCTCGCACGGGCAGCGGCAGATCTGGCTGCACGCCTCGCTCCACCCGGGCGCGCTGTTCTACAACGAGCCGTTCTCCCTCCGCCTGGCCGGCCCCCTCGACGCGGACGCCCTGGGGCGCGCCCTCGAGGAGCTCCTCCGGCGCCACGAGATCCTGCGGAGCACCTTCGCCGTCGTCGGCGGCGAGCCCGTGCAGCAGATCCAGCCCCCGGCGCCGCTCGACGTGCGGCTCGTGGAGCTGTCGGAGCTGCCGGCCGAGGCGCGGTGGGAGCGCGCCGTCGCGCTCGCCACGGACGAGGCCCGGCGCCCCTTCGACCTCGCCCGCGGCCCGCTCCTCCGGGCCACGCTGGTCCGCCTCGCCGAGGCCGATCACGTGCTGTTCGTGGTGGTGCACCACATCCTGATGGATGGAGTCTCCATCTTCGACGTGCTCCCGAGGGAGCTCCACGCGCTCTATCAGGCGTTCGCCGCGGGCAAGCCGTCGCCGCTCCCCGAGCTCGCGGTCCAGTACGCCGACGTCGCGGTCTGGCAGCGGGAGCAGCAGTTGAGCGGCGCCCTGCAGCCGCAGATCGACTACTGGAGACGGCAGCTCGCCGACCTGCCCACCCTGGAGCTGCCGACGGACAGGCCGCGCCCGGCCGCCGCGGACCTCGCGGGCGCCCGCCATTGCGTCGCCCTGCCGCGGGAGCTCACCCGGCGGCTGAAGGCGCTGGCCCGGGAGGAAGGCGTCACGCTCTTCGTGGTCCTGCTCTCGGCCTTCAAGGCGCTGCTCCACCGGTACGCGCTGCAGGACGAGATCGTCGTGGGCACGTCCGCCTCGTGCCGCCACCCGGCGGAGACCGAGGACCTCCTCGGCTTCTTCCTGAACACCCTCGTGCTGCGCACCGACCTGCGCGGAGACCCCACGTTCCGGGAGCTGCTCGGCCGCGTGCGTTCCGTGAGCCAGGCCGCGCTCTCGCACCAGGACGTGCCGTTCGCCACGGTCGTGCAGGCGCTCCAGCCGAAGCGGGTCCCTGGCCAGAACCCGCTGTTCCAGGTCGCCTTCGTGCTGGAGCCGCCCGTGCCGGCGCTCGATCCGGGCTGGAGCCTGAGCCAGCTCGACGTGGACACGGGCGCCTCCAAGTTCGACCTGATGCTGGAGCTCGACGAGCGCGAAGACGGCATCATCGGACGGATCGAGTACAGCACCGCGCTGTTCGATGCGCGCACCATCGAGCGGATGGCGGGCCATTACGAGACGCTGCTCGCGGGCGCAGCGAGCGACGCCGATCTGCGCCTCTCGCGGCTGCCGCTGCTCACGCCCGCGGAGCGGCGCGAGCTCCGCGCCCTCGCCGTCGCGCCGGCCGGCCCCGGCTCGGACGTGTGTGTCCACCACCTCTTCGAGGCGCAGGTCGCGCGCTCTCCCGAAGCCATCGCCGTCGTCTTCGACGACGGCGCAGGAAACGTGAGCTCGCTCACTTATCGGGAGCTGAACCGGAGGGCCAACCAGCTCGCGCACACCCTGCTCGGCCTTGCCGACGGCGAGGCGCCGGGGTCCAGGCCGGCGCGTGCACCCGGCGAGGGAGGTGTCGCGCCCGAGGACCGGGTGGCCGTGTGCATGTACCGATCGATCGAGATGATCGTCGCGATCCTCGGCGTGCTGAAGGCGGGCCTCGCCTTCGTGCCCCTGGATCCGACCTATCCCACCGAGCGCCTCGCGTTCATGCTGGAGCAGGCCCGGGCGCGGGTGATGTTGACGCAGGCCCGCGTCGGCGAGGTGTTGCCGGGGGGCCGCACGCGTGTCCTCTGCCTCGACGAGGGGTGGGAGGAGATCGGCCGGGCGCGCGACGACAACCTGGCCTTGCCGGCGTCGCCGGACCAGCTCGCCTACGTCATGTACACGTCGGGCTCCACCGGCCGGCCCAAAGGGGTGGCCGTGCCCCACCGGGGTGTGGCCCGGCTCGTCAAGGGCACGACGTACGCGAGCTTCGCGCCGGAGGAGGTGTTCTTGCAGCTGGCGTCCATCTCGTTCGACGCGGCGACGTTCGAGATATGGGGCGCGCTCCTCAACGGCGGCCGGCTGGTCGTCATGCCCCCCACGCCGCCATCCATCGAGGGGCTGCTCCGGGTGATACGCGAGCACGGGGTGACGACGGTGTGGCTCACGGCGGGCGTCTTCCACCTCCTCGTGGACGAGCGCGTCGCGGACCTGCGGGGCGTGCGCCAGATCCTGGCCGGGGGAGATGTCCTGTCGCCCCAGCACGTCAATCGCGCGCTCGCCGAGCTGCCCGGGTGCCGGATCATCAACGGTTATGGACCGACGGAGTCCACGACCTTCGCCTGCTGCGCCACGGTGATCGGGCCGGTCGGCCACACGGTGCCCATCGGGCGCCCGATCCCGGGGACGAGCGCGCACGTGCTCGACGAGCACCAGAGCGAGGTCCCGGCGGGCGTCCCCGGGGAGCTGTACATCGGCGGAGAGGGCCTCGCGCGCGGCTATTTCGACCGGCCGGACCTGACGGAGGAGCGGTTCATCCCGGATCCCACCGGCTGCGCGTCGGGAGGGCGGCTGTACCGGACCGGCGATAGCGTCCGCCTGATGCCCGACGGACAGCTCGAGTTCCTCGGCCGCATCGATCATCAGGTCAAGGTCCGCGGTTACCGGATCGAGCTCGGCGAGATCGAGGTGGTCCTCGGCGCGCACCCGGGCGTGCGCGAGGTGGTCGTGGTGGCGCGCCCGGATCGCTCGGGCGACAAGCGCCTCGTGGCGTACGTCGTCCCGCACGGCGGCAGAGCGGCGCCCTCGTCCCGGAGGCCCGGGCACCCGGCGCGCCCCTCCGACGTGGATCCGCCGGGCGGGATCGAGCGCGCGCTCCGCGATTTCGTCCAGCGGCGGCTGCCCGACTACATGCACCCTTCGGCCATCGTGCTGCTCGACGCGCTGCCGCTCACGAACAACGGCAAGGTGGACCGGGAGGCCTTGCCGGCGCCCGACGAGCTCCGCCCCGCCGGCGCGCCCATCGTGGCGCCGCGGGGCTCGCTCGAGGAGCGGCTCGCCGCGCTCTGGCAGGACGTCCTCGGCCTCGAGCGCGTGAGCGTGCACGACAACTTCTTCGACCTGGGGGGCCACTCGCTGCTCCTGATGCGCCTCCACGAGCGCATCCGGGACTCCTTCGGCAGCGACCTCTCCATCGTCGACCTGTTCGCGCGCCCGACCGTCACCGCCATGGCCGCGTTCCTCGCGAGCGGCGGCGGAGGAGGGGGGGGAGAGGAGCGAGAGCTCGGAGGCCGACGCGCGCGCGATGAAGCAGCGCGAGATCCTGAAACGCAAGAAGCAGGCAGCCAAGAGCAGGCAGCATGGATCCGCTTGATCAACCCGTCCCCGAGGACCAGATCGCGATCATCGGGATGGCGGGCCGCTTCCCGGGCGCGAGGAGCGTCGACGCATTCTGGCAGAACCTGCGCGACGGGGTCGAGTCGATCGCCGCGCTCTCGGACCAGGACCTCGCCGCGGCGGGCGTGCCCCCGGAGGTGGCCTCGGACCCGAGCTACGTCCGCGCGCGGGCCGTGCTCGAGGACGTGGAGTGGTTCGACGCCGCCTTCTTCGGGATGACCCCGCGAGAGGCCGAGATCCTGGATCCGCAACACCGCCTGTTCCTGGAGTGCGTCTGGGAGGCGCTGGAGCACGCCGGATACAACCCCGAGGCGTTCAAGGGCTCCATCGGCGTCTACGCGGGCGCGAGCGGGCACGACACGTATTTCCTGAGCAACCTCTACCCGAATCAGGAGCTCAGGAAGGCGATGGACTACCAGGTTTACGTCGCCAACGACAAAGACTTCCTGTGCACGCGGACGGCCTACAAGCTGAACCTCCGGGGGCCGAGCGTCGCGGTCCAGACGGCCTGCTCGACCTCGCTCGTGGCCGTCCACATGGCCTGTCAGGCGCTGCTCACGTACCAGTGCGACATCGCGCTGGCCGGCGGCGTGGCGGTCAATGTCCCCACGCGGTCGGGTTACCTGTACCGGCACGGCATGATCCTCTCGCCCGACGGGCGCTGCCGCGCGTTCGACGCCGAGGCGCAGGGGACGGTCGTCGGCAACGGCGCCGGCGTGGTCGTGCTGCGCCGGCTCGAGGACGCCCTCGACAGCGGCGATCACATCGAGGCGGTGATCCGGGGCTCGGCCGTCAACAACGACGGATCGGGCAAGATCGGCTTCACCGCGCCGGGCGTCGAGGGGCAGGCGCAGGTCATCGCGCAGGCGCTCGCGATGGCGAACACCGATCCCGAGACGATCTCCTACGTCGAGGCCCACGGGACGGGCACGCGCCTCGGGGATCCCATCGAGGTCGCGGCGCTCACCAGGGCGTTCCGCGCCCGCTCCCGCGGCCAGCGCAAGGGCTGGTGCGCGCTCGGCTCGGCCAAGCCGAACGTCGGCCACCTCGACGTCGCGGCCGGCATCACCGGCCTGCTCAAGGTGGTCCAGGCGCTCCGCCACCGGCAGATCCCGCCCACCTTGCATTTCAAGACGCCGAACCCGGAGATCGACTTCGCGAGCAGCCCCTTCTACGTGAACGCGGCGCTCGCGGACTGGGACCCCGGCGACGGACCCCGCCGCGCCGGCGTGAGCTCGTTCGGCATCGGCGGCACCAACGCCCACGCCATCCTCGAGGAGGCGCCCTACGCGGCGGCGGCGCCGGGCGGGCGGTCGTGGCAGCTGCTCCTCCTCTCCGCGCGCACGAGGACCGCGCTCGACGCGACCACCGAGAACCTCGTCGGCTACCTCAAGGCGCACCCCGACGTCAGCCTGCCGGACGTCGCCTTCACGCTCCAGGTCGGCCGCAAGACGTTCCCGCACCGCCGCATGCTCGTCTGCAACGACGCGGAGGAGGCGGTGTCCCTCCTGTCGACCCTCGGGGAGCGGCGGGTCATCGCGCACGTCGAGGAGGCCGTCGACCGCCCGGTCGTGTTCATGTTCCCGGGGCAGGGCACGCAGTACGCCGGCATGGCGCGGGAGCTCTACGAGCGCGAGCCCACGTTCTGCGCCGGCGTCGATCTCTGCGCGGCCATGCTCCAGCCGGAGCTCGGGCTGGATCTCCGCGACCTGCTGTACCCGCCCCCGGAGCGGGAAGCCGAGGCCGCGGCGCTGCTCAAGCAGACGCGCTACGCCCAGCCGGCGCTCTTCGTGATCGAGTACGCGCTCGCCACGCTCTGGATGGAGTGGGGCGTGCGGCCGGTAGCGATGATCGGCCACAGCCTCGGCGAGTACGTCGCCGCCTGCCTCGCGGGCGTCTTCACGCTGGAGGACGCGCTGCGGATCGTCGCCAGGCGGGGCAAGCTGATGCAGGGCATGCCGCCGGGCGCGATGCTCGCGATCCCGCTGCCCGAGGGCGAGGTGCAGGCGCTGCTCGACGGGGGCGACGGCGCGCTCTCGCTCGCGGCCGTCAACGCCCCGTCCGCGTGCGTCGTGGCCGGGCCCGAGGACGCCGTCGAGGCGCTGTCGGATCGGCTCTTCGACGAGCGCGGGATCGAGTGCCAGCGCCTGCAGACCTCGCACGCGTTCCACTCCCGGATGATGGAGCCGATGCTCGCCGCGTTCACCGCGGTCGTGGCCCGCGCGCGCCCGGGCGCCCCGAAGATCCCGATCGTGTCGAACGTCACCGGCTCCTGGCTGTCCGCGGCCGACGCGCAGAGCCCCGAGTACTGGGCGAGGCACGTGCGCGAGCCGGTGCGCTTCATGGCGGGCCTCGGCGAGGTGCTCGCCGACCCGTCGCGCGCGCTGCTCGAGGTCGGCCCAGGGCGGGTGCTCTCGACCCTGGCCAAGCAGCACCCCGACCGCGGCGCCCGCCGGGTGATGCTCTCGTCCATCCGGCACGTCCACCACCACCAGTCCGACATCGGCTTCCTGCTGGAGACGCTGGGCCAGCTCTGGCTCTCCGGCGTCTCCATCGAGTGGTCGGGCTTCTACACCCACGAGCCCCGCCGGCGCGTGCCCCTGCCGACCTACCCCTTCGAGCGGAAGCGGTACTGGATCGACCCGCCGGCGCCCGCCGCCGCGAGCGCCGCGCGCCGGCCGCAGCGCAGCGCGCCGGAGCCCGCCGGCCTGATCCACCTCCTGGCCTGGAAGCGCTCGGTCCTGTCCGGGTCCATGAAGTCGTCGGCCGGTCCGCTCGGGCGCCGGTGCTGCCTCGTCTTTGCCGACAGCTACGGGCTCGGGGCCCGGATGGAGATGCGGCTCCGCCGGGACGGCCACAAGGTCGTCACGGTGCGGCCGGGCGACGGCTTCGCCGCCACGGGCGAGGGCGAGTTCACCGTCGACCCCGCGAGCCGCGCGGACTACGCGGCCCTCTTCGGCGCGCTCCGCGCGGCGGGCGTGTCCCCGTCGCGGATCATGTTCCTGTGGGGCGTGACCACGCCCCCGCGCGCGCCGCTCGACGCCGGCCGCCTCGAGGCCACCCAGCGGCTCGGGTTCTTCAGCCTCATCGCGCTCGCCCAGGGGATCGGCGACGCGGGGATCCGCGACGAGGTGCGGCTCGGCGTCGTGACGAGCCACATGCAGAAGGTGACCGACCCGGCCGTGCTCTGCCCGGAGAAGGCCACGCTGCTCGGCCCGTGCGAGGCCATCCCCAGGGCGTACCCGAACATCTCGTGCATCAGCGTCGACATCGACCTGCCGGAGCCGCGGACGCTCCAGGAGGGCAGGCTCATCGACCAGCTCCTCGCGGAGGTCACGCTCGGGCAGACCGAGCCCGTCATCGCCTACCGGAACGGGGAGCGCTGGGTCCGGATCTTCGAGCCCGCGCGCATGGATCGCGCCGAGGGCCTGCCGCCGCGCCTCCGGGAGGGCGGCGTCTACCTGATCGCCGGCGGGCTCGGCGTCGTCGGCTCCGCCCTCGCCGAGCACCTCGCGAAGGTCGCGCGCGCGAAGCTCATCCTCACGGGCCGGACGGCGCTCCCGCCGCGGGAGGCCTGGGAGGGCCTGCTCGCCGCGGGCGGCCCCCGCGACGAGCGGCGGCGCCGGATCGCCGCGGTGCTCGAGATGGAGCGGCTCGGCGCCGAGGTGCTCCTCGCGACGGCGGACGTCACCCGGCTCGATGACATGCAGCGTGTGGTGGCCGAGGGCCTCCAGCGCTTCGGCCGGCTCGACGGCGTGATCCACGCGGCCGGCGTCCACCGCGCCGTGCCCTTGCCGCGCATGACGCGGGAGGAGTGCGAGATGATCCTCGCCCCGAAGCTCCAGGGCGCGCTCGTGCTCGACGAGGCGGTCCGGAGCCACCGGCCGGATTTCGTCGCGCTGTGCGCCGCGCGCACGGCGAGCGCCCGCGGGGGCGGCCTCGCGAGCCAGGGCGCCGCGACCGCCTTCCTCGACGCGTTCGCGCAGCGCCGGGCCGCCGGCAACGGCCCGCTCACGATCGCGATCGAGTGGGACCCATGGCAGCGGCAGGACGCCTCGCGCGGCGACGCGCACGACCGCGCGCCCGCGGCCGAGGAGGGGCTCACGCGCGACGAGGCGCTCGACGCCTGGATGCGCGTCCTCACGAGCCCCACGCCGCACGTCCTCGTCCTGAAGCGCGACACGCAGTCCAAGCAGAAGCCCGCGAGCAGCTCGGCCGCGCCGCCCTCGAGGGAGATCGAGTCCGAGGGCATGCCGAAGTCGGTCCACCCGCGGCCCAACCTCAGCACGGAGTACGTGGCGCCGCGCGATCCGCTGGAGCGCGCCGTCGCCGAGACCTGGGAGAAGCTGTTCGGCATCGAGCAGATCGGCGTGCACGACGACTTCTTCGCGCTCGGCGGGGACTCGCTCCTCGCCGTCCAGCTGATCTCCCGGCTGCGCAGCGTCGTGAACATGGATCTGCCCGGCCACAGCCTGCTCAACGCGCCGACCGTGGCGGCCCTGGCCGAGCTCATCGCGCAGTCCGACTCCCCCTCGTCCACGTCGCTGTCGAGGCGCTCCCCCGCGCGCTTTTTGCCCGCGTCGCTCGTGCGGATCAAGCCCGGCACCGAGCGGCCGCTCTTCCTGATGCACCCCGTCGGGGGGCACGTCTACTTCTACCATGATCTCGCCACCTGCCTCGATCCGGCGCAGCCCGTGTACGGGCTCCAGGCGCAGGGCATCGAGGGCAAGGCGCCGCCGCTGACCCGCGTCGAGGAGATGGCGGCGCGTTACCTCGAGGCGGTGCGCCGGCACATCCAGCCGGAGGGCCCCTACGTGCTCGGCGGGTCGTCCTTCGGCGGCGTCGTCGCCTTCGAGATGGCGCACCAGCTCCGCTCCGGCGGCGAGCGCGTCGCGCTGCTCATGATGATCGACACGCCGGCGCCCACCGCGGTGTTCACCGAGGATCTCGACAGCCCCGAGCGCCTCGCCTACCTGATCAGCGGCGAGGCGAGCCCCCCCGTCCCCGCGGAGGAGCTCCGTCACCTCTCCCCGGACGAGCAGCTGCTCCACGTGCTCCGGCGCAAGAAGGGCGTCTCCAGGATGTTCCCGAAGCTGGCGCTCCAGGAGCTCGCCACCTTCCGCAAGATCGTCACCACCAACCTGCAGGCGATGCTGAGCTATGCCGCCCGCCCTTATCCGGGCGACGTGCTCTTCTTCCAGGCGAGCGAGCGCGACGCGATGACCGTGGACGAGCCGTCGCGCGGATGGCGCGATCTGATCCAGGGCCAGCTCACCGTGCACGAGGTCCCCGGCAATCACATCACCATGAATTTGCTGCCGAACGTGCAAGTCATGGCCGACCGCCTGCGCGCGGCCCTCTCGGCCGCGGGACATCAGGGCTGATGTTGACGTGCAGCCGGCGGGCTCTTTACCCTGACGGGACGAGGCGAGGGCGAGTCCTCGGCGAACGAGGCGGAGCGCCGGCGCGGCCCGGGCGCGCGGCGGAGGTGGAGAATGTCGAAGATCACCGCGGAGCAGGCGCGAGACGAGCTCATCGCGCTCTTCCAGGCGTGGACGAAGGCGGTGGGTGCCGTCAAGGATTACAGCTTCATGGACCGACACCTGGCCGAAGGCTGGCGGTACGTGGATTACAGCGGCGTGCAGCGCGGCAAGGACGAGTACCTCGAGCTCGTCGGTCGCATCTTGTCGTACACGCAGGAGATCCGGCGGTTCGACGTGCGCATACTCGGCGACAGCGTCGCCGTCGTGAGCGCCATCTACCGCTCCACTGCCGAGCTCAAGGGAGATGTCAAGCTCGATAACACCATCCACTGCTGCTCCGTCTGGGAGGACCAGGGGGGCGTGTGGAAGTCGATCGTGCACCACACGACGAAGATCTCGGACGTCTCTTGAGTCGACGTCCCCGCGGCGCTCCCGGGCGACACCGCCGCTCCGGCGGCGCCGCGCCGCGCAGCCCTGCGCGCTCCCGCGCCCGAGCCCCGCGCCGGAAAAGCCGGAGGAGCGATTGACAGGGATCCTGCTTCTAGTACCGTCCACCTAGGATCGTCTCGTTCACGATCACCAGGATTCCTATGGATCTTCGTCAATTTCTGGCGCACGCAGTCCAGATCGCAGCGGCGCTGTCGAAACTTCATCGATCGGGCATTCTGCATCTGGATATCCGCCCAGCGAACATCTCGACGCACCCGGAGACCGGGGAGGTCACGCTCCAGGGCGGCCTCGGCGCGGCGCGCGGCGACATGGGCCTCTCCGACCATACGAAGATCAACCCGCACTCGCTGCCGTACGTCGCCCCCGAGCGGACGGGGCGTGTCGACTGGCCGATAGACGAGCGCGCCGATCTCTACTCGCTCGGCGTCACGCTCTACGAGCTCCTGTCCGGCAAGCGGCCTCACGAGGCCGAGGACGCGCCGGGGTGGGCGCACGCCCACATCGCGAGGGCTCCGGTGTCGCTCTCGGAGGTGGTCCCGGACGTCCACGGGATCGTCGCCGCGATCATCATGAAGCTCCTCGCGAAGGCGCCGGAGGATCGTTACCAGACCGCCCTCGGGCTCTGGTCGGACCTCCAGATGTGCCTCACCGAGCTGGAGGAGCTCGGGATGATCGACATCTTCCCGCTCGGGACGTCGGACATCCCGGACCGGCTCCAGCTCCCGACGAAGCTCTATGGCCGGAAGCGCGAGCGCGCGCTCCTGCTCGAGGCGTTCGAGCGCGTGGTCGCGACGGGCACCGCCGAGCTCGTGCTCGTCGCCGGCTACTCGGGCATCGGGAAGACCTCCCTCGTGCGCGAGGTGCAGGAGCCCATCGTGCGCGAGCGCGGGGCCTTCATCTCCGGGAAGTTCGAGCAGCTCCAGCGCGACATCCCGTACCGCACCATCGCGCAGGCGTTCGGCGAGCTCGTCCGGCAGATGTTGACGGAGAGCCCGCAGGCCCTCGCGGGGTGGCAGTACCGGCTGCGGGACGCGCTCGGCGAAGAGGGCGCGCTCATCACCGACATCATCCCCCAGCTCGCGCTGGTCATCGGCCCGCAGCCGCCGGTGCCGCCGCTCGCGCCGGCCGAGGCGCGGAACCGGCTTGTCCGCGTGTTCCACGCCTTCCTCGGGGCGGTCGCCCGCAAGCGGCACCCGCTCGTGCTGTTCGTGGACGATCTCCAGTGGGCGGACCCGGCCAGCCTGCGGCTCCTCCGCGATATCGTCGCGGTGCCCGAGAAGCGGCACCTGCTCGTCATCGGCGCCTACCGCGACAACGAGGTGAGCCCCTCGCACCCCCTCACGGGCGCGCTCCAGCAGATCCGCGCGGCCGGCGCGCGCATCTCGACGATCTGCCTCGAGCCGTTGCCGCACGAGAACATCCTCCAGCTCGTCATGGACACCTTCCGCTGCGACGACGAGCACGCGGCGCCGCTCACCCGGCTCCTCGTCCAGAAGACGGGCGGCAACCCGTTCTTCGTGGGCCAGTTCCTGATGGAGCTCTATCGCGAGAAGCTGGTCCGGCTCGATACGGACAGCGCCGTCTGGTACTGGGACATCGAGGCGATCGCCGCGCAGAACCTGACCGAGAATGTCGTTGACCTGGTGCTGAGCCGCCTCCGGCGGCTGGACGCCGAGACGCAGCGCGTCCTCACCATCGCCGCGTGCCTCGGGACGCGCATCGACGCCGAGGTGCTCTCGGACCTCCACGGCGAGTCGCCGCAGGCGACCCACGCCACCATCGCCCCGGCCATCCGCGACGGGCTCGTGGCGAGCCGGGACCAGACGTACAAGTTCCTCCACGACCGCGTGCAGCAGGCCGCGTACCTGCTCATCCCCGAGGAGAAGCGCGCCGAGACGCACCTCCGCATCGGGCGCCTGCTCCTCGTGCAGACGCCCGAGGATTCGCTGGAGGATCGGCTGTTCGAGATCACGAACCAGCTCAACATCGGCTCGTCGCTCGTGCGCGATCCGGGCGAGCGGCGCAGGGTGGCCGGCCTGAACCTCCGCGCCGGCAGGAAGGCGAGGGCCTCCGGCGCCTACGGATCGGCGGTCAGCTACTTCTCCGCCGGCGCGTCGCTCATCGGAGAGGACGACTGGGCAGAGGACGACGACACGCTCGCCTTCGCCCTCCACCTCGAGCGCGCCGAGAGCGCGTGCGTCAACGGGGAGTTCGAGACGTCGATCCGGCTGTGCTCGCTCCTGCTCGAGCGCGCGCGGACCCGGCTCGACAAGGCGGCGGTCTACTCCGTCCTGATGCAGAACCACACGGCCCGCTCGGCGCACGAACACTGCGTCGCCGTGGGGCTCGTGTGCCTCTCGCTCCTCGGCATCGAGATTCAGCCTCACCCGACCGACGCGGAGGTGATCGAGGAGCTCGCGCGCCTGCGCGACGCGCTCCGCGAGCACACTCCCGAGCAGATCCTCGCCCAGCCGAGGATGACGGAGCCGTCGATCATGACCGCCATGAGCGTGATGGCGGTCATGTACGCCTCGTCGTTCTATACGGACCCGAACCTCAACGATCTCCTCGTCTGCCACATGGTCCGGCTCAGCCTGCGCCACGGCAACGCGAACGCCTCCGGCATCGGGTATGCGAGCCTGGGCAAGGCGCTGTGCGTGCGGCTCAACGCGTACCGGGACGGCGACCGGATCGGGAAGGTGGGGTACGACCTCACGGAGGCGCTGGCCGCCGTCGAGTACAAGCCCCAGGTGACGAACATGCTCGCGTCCGTCATCTCCGTGTGGACGCGCCACGTCGACGTCTATGTCAATTACTCCCGCATCGGCATCCAGGCCTCGAGTGACGTCGGCAACCTCACGTGGGGGAGCTTCAATTACCTCCAGCTCGCCCTCGCCCTGATCGTGAGGGGCGACCCGCTGGAGGAGACGTACAAGGTCACCGTGAGCGCGGTGGACTTCGCGACCAAGGCGAAGATCATGTTCGTCGCGGACGCGGTGACGAGCATGCAGCGCCTCACCCAGGCGCTCCAGGGCTCCACGCGCCAGCTCGGCACGCTGAGCGGGGACGACTTCGACGAGCAGGCCTTCGCGGAGCGCCTCGAGAAGGAGAGCTTCCCGAGCGTGCGGCTGGTCCATTACGTGGTGAAGACCGCGCAGCACCTCCTCTCGGGCGACTACGAGGCTGCGGCCGCGGCCGCCGGCGCCGCGGAGCGCAACATCTCGGGCGGGAACGGCATGATCCTGTCCGCCGAGCATGAGTATTATGCGGCCCTCGCCAGGGCGTCTTATGCCGCGCTCGCCCCGGAGGAGGCGCAGGCCGCGCTGCGGGGGTCGCTCGCGAGCCACGAGCAGCGCCTGCGCGTGTGGGCCGAGAGCTGCCCCGAGAACTTCGCCGGCAAGCACGCGCTCGTGTCCGCGGAGATCGCGCGGATCGAGGGCAGGCATGAGGACGCGGCGGCGCTCTACGACCGCGCGATCGTGGCCTTCCGCGAGAGCCGCTTCATCCACCAGGAGGCCATCGCGAGCGAGCTCGCCGCGCGCTTCTACCTGGATCGCGGCTACACCGGCCTGCCCGGGCTCTACCTGAGGGAGGCGGTGGCGGCGTACTCCCGCTGGGGCGCGAGCGCCAAGGTGAGGCAGCTCGAGCAGCGGCACGCGCTCGTCCTGGATCAGGAGCAGCACCGCGCCACCGGCAGCAGCGTCATCGCCATGGCCGCGGAGGCGATCGACGCGCAGACCGCCGTGAAGGTCTCGCGGGCCCTGTCGACCGACATGACCCCGAAGGAGATGATGGAGTCGCTCATGCGGCTGGTCGTCGAGCACGAGGGGGCGGAGCGGTGCTGTCTGCTCCTCACCGGGGACGGCTTGAGGCTCGCCGCCGAGGCCGTGGTGGATCGCGAAGGGACCAGCATCCGCGTCTTCGAGCGGAGCACGGCGCCGGTCGCGACCCGCGTTCCGGCGTCGATCGTCAACTACGTGGAGCGCACGCGGGAGCGGGTGCTGCTCAGCGACGTGACGGCGGGCGGCGCCTTCGCGACGGACGAGTACCTGGTGCGGGAGCGGCCGAAGTCCGTGCTCTGCATGCCGCTCATGAAGAGCCCTGGCGAGGTGGGCGGCCTCCTGTACCTGGAGAACCGGTTGGTCCACGGCGCGTTCATCCTGCGCCGGCTCTCGCTCCTCGAGTTCCTGGCCGCGCTCGCGCTGCAGAACACCGTGCTTCGTGGCGAGCTGGAGCAGGAGGTGGACAGGCGCCAGCGGACCGAGGAGGCGCTGCGCCGGAGCGAGAAGGCGCTGCGGGACCTGGCGGAGTCGGCCGACGTCACCTCGTGACGCTCGGGCCTCCCCGCCGCGGGGGGCGGGAGGCTGCTCCGCCAGCCTTCAGGGGCCGGGCGCCGGCTCCTGCGCCGTGCCCTCGGGCGCGACGGCGGGCTCTGCGCGCGGCGCGACGCCGCGCTCGACCTGACGGAGGAGCGCGTCGCAGAACGCCGGCAGGTCGTCCGGCATGCGCGACGTGATGAGGTTCTCGTCCTCGACCACCTCGCGATCGACCCAGCGCGCGCCCGCGTTCAGGAGGTCCGTCTTGATCGACGGCCACGACGTGAGCGTCCGCCCGTCGGCGATGTCGGCCTCGACCAGCATCCAGCCGGCGTGGCAGATGGCCGCGACCGGCTTTCCCTGGTTGAACGCGTTCCTGACCAGGCCGACCGCGGCCGTGCTCGTCCGCACGTGATCCGGCGAGTAGCCCCCCGGGATCACCACCGCATCGACCTCGTCGTCCGACATCTCCTCGGCCGCCCGCTCCGTCGTGACCGTCACCTTGCCTGTCTTGCCCGTGAGCTCCTTGCCCGCGGCGAGGCCCACGATCACGGCCTCGTGCCCGGCGCCCCTCACGCGATCGTAGGGGACTTGAAATTCCGAGTCCTCGAACATCTCGTCCACGAGGAATACAACGCGTGCCATGTTGACCAGCCTCCGCGAGAAAGGTGGAGCCGCGAGGGGCGCCCGCAAGCTGCCCAGAGCACGCGAGGTCGCCCGGCCGGATGGCCCGCCCGGCACGCCCGGCCGGACAGACCGTCGGTCCTCGTCACCGCCCGACGACGAGCACGGCGGAGGCCGAGGAGCGCTGCACACGGCCGGGCTCGCGCATCGCTCCGGGGTGTCGTACTCTCGGCCGAGATCAGGCGTCGGATCGACGCGGGAGCAGCGTGGCGCGATGGAGTCCTCGGAGAGACAACCGGTAAGCTTGGAAGACTCGGTCCGCCAGATGCTCGTCGAGTTTGCGCGCGCCTTCGAGCGAGGCGACGTCGGCGCGCTGGGCGGCATGTTCTTTCATGACGACGCGCTGATCTTTTACGGCACGCACGACAAGCTGCATTTCACCCGCTGGACCGACGTCGAGCGCTCCTTCCAGCGGCAGAGCGAGTTCCTGAAGGACCTCCAGTGCCGGATCACCGGCGACATCCACGTGCGCCTCCTGGCCGGGGGAGCGGCCGCGTGCGCCGGGACAGCCGGCTTCGGCATCCACGCCACGATGGGCGGCGTGCGCTTCGACCTGCCCGCGCTCCGGATGACCTGCACGGTGGAGCGCCATGGGGCCGAGTGGCGGTTCGTGCAGATGCACCTCTCCGTGTCGGACAGGCCGTTCCTCGACCGCGTGGGCCACGTCCTCGAGAGCGCCTGAACGACGACGCTGGGGCCCCTCTGCTCTGTCGGACGCACGTCGCGAGCGGCCCGACCCGCGTCAGGCCCGGCCATCGAGAAGACGGCGTGGGCGCAGCGCCCGGAGACGCCGGCACCAGCGCCGCTGGCGCCGATGTCGGAGGGGGCGCGCCGCCGACCGACGCGGCCGGCGGACCTTGACAAATAAAACTGTCAAGGATACGCAATGCCCTGTGCTGGACATCGACGTCATCGAGGATCCCGCCGCGGCAGCGGCGGCGCTCGAGCCGGTGAGGAGTCGGCTGCTCGCGGAGCTGTCGGCGCCCGCCTCGGCCGCGACGCTCGCCGGGCGCCTCGGGATCGCGCGCCAGAAGATCAACTACCACCTGCGCGCCCTCGAGGCGCACGGGCTCGTGCGCGTGGCGGAGACGCGCAGATGGGGTGGTCTGACCGAGCGTCTGCTGGTCGCGAGCGCGGCGTCCTATGTCGTGTCGCCCGGCGCGCTGGGGCCTGTCGCCGCGGATCCGGAGCGCACTGCAGATCGTCTGTCCGCGAGTTATCTCATCGCCCTGGGCGCCCGCGTCGTGCGTGAGGTCAGCGATCTCCTGCGGCGCTCACGCGAGGCCGACAAACGCCTGGCCTCGCTCGCGATCGACACCGAGATCCGTTTCCGATCTCCGGCGGAGCGCGCCGCCTTCAGCAACGAGCTCACCAGGGCGGTGACGGCGCTCGTCGGGCGCTACCACGATGAATCGGCGCCCGGCGGACGGCCGCATCGCCTGGTGATCGTCGCGCACCCAACACCGAACGAGACATCTCGAAAGGAGCCTTCATGCCAGTGAGAAAAGAGGCGTCTGGTCGCCGGAGTGTCCAGGCCGAGGCCGAGGTCCCCGGCAGCCCCGAGGAGGTGTGGCGCGCCATCGCCACCGGACCCGGGATCTCGTCGTGGTTCGTGCCGAGCGAGGTGGAGGAGCGCGAAGGCGGCACCACGGTCTCTCACTTCGGCCCGGGCACGAGCATGGACTCGGTCTCGACCATCACGGCCTGGGATCCGCCGTGCCGGTTCGCGGCCGAGAGCCCGGAGGACATGGGGCCGGGCACCCCGACGGTCGCGACGGAGTGGATCGTCGAGGCGCAGTCCGGCGGGACCTGCGTGGTGCGGGTGGTGCACAGCTGGTTCGCGAGCACCGACGACTGGGACAACCAGCTCGAGGGCCACACGCACGGCTGGGTGGTGTTCTTCCGCATCCTCCGGCTCTATCTCTCCCATTTCCGTGGTCAACCCTGCACGGCGTTCCAGCTGATGAGCGCCGGACCCGCGCCCCACGCCAAGACCTGGGGGGCGCTGGTCGATCCGCTCGGGCTCGCGGGCGCCGCCGAGGGCCAGCGGGTGAGGACGGCCGACGGCGCGCCGCCGCTCGCCGGCGTGGTCGAGCGTGTCGGCCCGAGCGAGTTCCCGGAGCTGCTCCTCCGGCTCGAGGAGCCGGCGCCCGGCATCGCCCACATGTTCGCGCTCCCCATGGCCGGACAGATCTTCCTGCCGATCCGCATCTACCTGTACGGCGACCAGGCTCCCGCCGCGGCCGCGCGCGCCGAGCCCTCGTGGCAGGCCTGGATGGCCGAGCGTTTTCCGGCGCCCTAGTCGAGTTCAATGGCCGAGGTGGCGGGAGGTGAACCCCTCCGGGTCGCCTCGTGCCTGCTCCGAGGCGAGGTGGTAACCTCGGCTGGATGCCGTCTCACCACCTCGCCCAGGTCAACATCGCCTTGCCGCTGGAGCCGCTGGGCTCGGCGCTGCTCGCCGACTTCGTGTCTGCGCTCGACCCTGTCAACGCGCTGGCCGACGCCGCGCCCGGGTTCGTGTGGCGGCTGAAGGAGTACGGCGGCAACGCGACCGAGGTGCGGGCGTTCGGCGACGATCGGATCCTCGTGAACATGTCGGTGTGGGAATCTGCCGAGGCCCTGTCCGATTTCGTCTTCCGCAACCCCGAGCACGCCGCCGTGATGCGCCGCCGGCGGGAGTGGTTCGTCCCGATGCGGGAGGCGATCACCGTGTTGTGGTGGGTCCCGGCCGGGCACATCCCGACCGTCGCCGAGGCCGAGGAGCGGCTCGATCACCTCCGCCGGCACGGCCCGACGCCCCGCGCGTTCACCTTCCGCCACCTGTTCTCCGCGCCGGACGCGCTGGCCGCCCCCGTCCCCGGGGACGAGGCGCTGCGCTGCCCGGCCGGCTGAACGGGCGCTCGCGGCGCGCCTCGTCCAGGACATACGCGGCGCGCGGGCCGAGCTCGTCGCGTCGTCGCGCGCGGGCGGCAGAGCAAGCTTCCGGCGGATCTCCTCGGCGTGCTGCCGAGGGGCCCTCGGTATGCTCGCGCCCATGATGAGATTGACTTGCTGGACTGCTGGTCTGCTTGCCGCCGTGGCCTCGTGGGTCGCCCTCGAGTCCAGCGCGGACGCGTGCGGCGCCCTGCCGTCGGGTCTCCAGGGCACCTTGCCGGAGAGCGGCGCGACGTACCCTGCGAACGCAGCGCTCTTGTTCCGCGGCTACGACATCTCGCTGGAGGGGGTGTCCGTGACGGTGGACGGCGAGCCCGCGCGCCTCGTGGCCGTGCCGGACGTCTCGTTCTGGAATGCGCTCGCCGCGCGGATCGAGCCGACGCCCGGGAAGGGGCAGGGGATCGTGATCGAGGGCGACTTCTGCGCGCCAGAGCCGTCGTGCGGGGTGACGAGGATCGAGCTCACCGCCGGCGACCCCGACACGACCGCTCCGCCGGCGCCCGAGGCGCTTTCGTTCAACGTCTACCAATACGCTCCCCACGCTCCGAACAACTGCGAGTCGCCCAGCAGCATCAGCTGGTGGATCACGGCCGTGGGGGAGGGCGCGGGCGCTGGAGAGAGCCCCGTGATCTACAAGGTCGAGGCGTTCCGGGACGATACGTTCACGGAGCCCGTGTTCTCGTTCAACGAACTCGTGGAGGCCTCGCCGGTCGAGATGACCATCCGCGGGATCAGGGACACGCTCAGCGGCACCGACGGCCCGGAGGCGATGTGCTTCAGGATCCAGGCGACCGACGCGGCCGGGAACGCCGCGCGCGGGGCGGTGCACGCCTGCAAGCCGTGCAACTACCGAGCGGATCCGGAGGGGGCTCTGCCGATCGAAGCGAGCGATCTGGGCGAGCCGGAGTGGACGTCGGCGGATCGTTACCCCGGAGGAACGTGCGTTCCCGGGGTGGGGGCCGGCAGCGGCGGAGACGGCGGCGGCGGCGGAGGGGGCGACAGCGGCGACGGCGAAGGTGATGGCGGAGGTGGTGACGACGGCGGCAGCCTGGACGACGACACGATCGTGCGCGGCTGCAGCTGCCGGGCGGCCGGCAGCGACGGCGCGGCCGGAGGCGGGGCCCTCGGGGGCGCGGCGCTCGCGCTGCTCGCCTGCGCCGCGCTGGTCGGACGACGGAAGCGCTGAGTCGGGCTCCGTCGGAGGGCCCTGAGACGCGCTGCCGGAGGTGCTGAATCGCGCTGCCGGCGGCGCCGCTCAGACCACCCGCGCCAGCACCACGACCGAGTAGCCGACCGCCGGCTGCTTGCCGGGGTTGTGGTACGAGTGGCGCTGATCCCCGCGGAACACCGCGACGTCGCCCGCGCCGAGCGAGAACCGCTCGCCGCTGACCACGAGCTCGAGCGTGCCTGTCTCGCACGTCAGGTACTCGCGTGTTCCGGGGGTGTGCGGGACCCCCGTCATCCTGCCGCCCGGCGGGATCTCGATGCGATCCATCTCCATGCCCGGGATCGGGTCCGGAAGCAGCTTGCGCACCAGCGCCTGCCCCGGGGAGCGCGTGGGCAGCGCGTCGCGCGCATAGAGCTGGCAGGCGGCGCGGGGCGCGGCGAGCATCTCCTCGATCGAGACCTGCAGCGCCGCGGCCGCGCGGTGCAGGACGCCGAGCGTGGGGTTCGCCGCGCCGGACTCGAGGTGCGCCCAGGTCGCCCGGGGCACGCCGGCGAGTTTGGCCAGCTGCTGCTGCGTCAGCCCGCGGGCCTCGCGCAGCTGCTTGATGTTCTTCGCGAGCCTGCCTGAGAGCTCCACATCCTGGTCCATGCCCGGACATTAGCACGATTCCAATGCGTTGGAGACATCTCCAACACATGAGCGGGCGCGCGTTAGGGTGTGCTCGAGGAGGAATCACGATGAACAACGAATCGACCGGAAGCGAGACGCTCATCCAGGCTGGCGACATCCCGGCGCCGGCGCGCGGCGTGCACGCCGCGCCGTTCGCGCCGCGCGCGGCGCTTGTCACGGGGGCGAGCCGGGGGCTCGGCGCGGCGCTCGCGAGGGAGCTCGCCCGGAACGGCGCGCAGGTGGTCCTGGTCGCGCGCGAGCGCGCGCCGCTCGAGGCGGTGGCGGCCGAGATCAACGCGCAGGGCGGCGTCGCGCACGCGCTCGCGGCGGACATCGGCGACAAGGGCCAGACGTACGCCATCGCGGGCGCGGCGGCGGCGCTCGTGGGGCCCATCGATCTGCTCATCCACAACGCGAGCACGCTCGGCAGGACGCCGCTGCCGATCCTGCTCGACACCGAGTGTGAGGATCTCGGCCGGGTGCTCGAGGTCAACGTGGTCGGCCCCTTCCGCCTCACCAAGGTGGTCGCCGGCGCGATGGCGCTCCGGCGGCGCGGGGTCGTCGTCCACATCAGCTCGGACGCGGCGGTGAGCGCCTATCCGCGGTGGGGCGCTTACGGCGTCTCCAAGGCGGCGCTCGATCACCTCTCCCGCACCTGGGCCGCCGAGCTCGAGGGCACGGGCGTCTCGTTCTACGCGGTGGATCCCGGCGAGATGAACACGAGGATGCACGCCGAGGCCATTCCCGAGGCCGACCCGAACACGCTCGCCGATCCCGCGGACGTGGCGCGGCGGATCGTCGCGCTCGTCGCCCGCGCCGGCGACCTGCCGAGCGGCGCCCGCGTCGAGGCCGCGCGCCTCCCGGAGGCGCCATGAGCCCCGCGACCTGGCCGCGCGACAACCCGCTCGAGGAGCGGCTCCTGCACGTGGACCCGCGCCTCGGGCGCCTGCGCGACGGGCGCATCGCGGATCTGCCGACGCTGCTCCTGCCGGGCGATCTCCTGGTCGTCAACGACGGCGCCACCCTGCCGGCCTCGCTCCGCGGCGCGACCGAGGGCGGCGCGCCGGTGGAGGTGCGCCTCATCGGCGAGCTCGCCGAGGGCCGTTATTCGGCGCTCCTCTTCGGCGCCGGCGACTGGCACACGCGCACCGAGGATCGCCCGGCGCCGCCTGCGCTCGGACCGGGCGACGTGGTGCGCTTCGGCGACGATCTCTTGGCTGCGGTCGAGCGCGTCTCCGCGGCCTCGCCGCGCCTCGTCGAGATCGCCTTTCGCGAGCGCGGCGCGCCGCTCTGGTCGGCGCTCTACCGGCGTGGCCGCCCGATCCAGTATGCGTACGTCGCGGCCCCGCTCGAGATCTGGCACACGCAGACGCGCTACGCGAGCCGCCCGCTCTGCGCCGAGCTCCCCTCGGCCGGCCGCCCGCTCGTGTGGAGCCTCTTGCTCGACCTGATCCGCCGCGGCGTCCGTGTCGCCTCGCTCACGCACGCCGCCGGGATCTCGTCGACCGGCGATCCGGCCCTCGACGCCCTGCTCCCGTTGCCGGAGCGCTTCGACATCCCGGAAGAGACGGTGTCGGCGGTGCGCGAGGCCAAGGCGGCCGGCCGCCGGGTCATCGCGGTGGGCACCACGGTCACGCGCGCCCTCGAGGGCTGCGCCGCCCAGCACGGGGGCGAGCTCCGTGCGGGCCCGGGCGTGACGGATCTCGTGCTCCACCACGGCTTCCGTCCCAGGGTGGTCGACGGGCTCCTGACCGGCGTGCACGACCCGACGGAGAGCCATTTCCGGCTGCTCGAGGCGTTCGCGCCGGCAGAGCTGCTCCACCGCGCGAACGCCCACGCCGAGCAGGCCGGTTATCTCTGTCACGAGTTCGGCGACTCGTACCTGGTCCTCAGCTGAGCCGGAAGCCGGGTGCAGCGCCGGGGCCGATCCGGTAGAGGGTGGCGCTGTCCATGGACGAACCGCACGAGACCCCTTTCACGTCGCTTGGCGGCGAGCCGGCGGTGCGCCGGCTGGTCGAGCGTTTCTATGACCTCATGGCCCGCGACGAGCCGGCGCTCGCGCGCCTCCACGTCTGCGACGAGGGCGGCCAGGTCTGCCGCGAGAGCCGCGACCGGTTCGCGCTGTTCCTGATCGGCTGGCTGGGTGGCCCGCAGGACTACATCGCGGCGCACGGCCACCCGCGGCTGCGCATGCGCCACGCCCGCGTCCCGGTCGATGTGGCGATGCGCGACGCCTGGATGCGCTGCATGCGCGCGGCCATGGCCGAGCTCGATGTGCCCGAGCCGCTCCGCGCCTTCCTCGACCAGCGCCTCGGCGAGGTGGCGGACTTCATGCGCAATCGACCGGGCTGATCCGGAAGCACGGCCCGGATCGCCCCGGGCTGGCGCGGGTCTTGCTGGAAAGTTCAGCATGAAAAGACCGAAGAAGGACGAAGCGGCAAGGGCGATCCCCGGGCAGGACAAGGCGCCCCCCGCCGAGGAGGACCAGGCGAAGGAATCGACCGAGGGCGACCCGGCCGGCGGGGCTGCCAGAGGAGCGCTGGTCGGCGGCCTGCTCGGAGGTGGTGCCGGCGCGGCGATCGGCGGCACGGGCGGTCTGATCGGCGGCGCGCTCGGCGAGGACGAGGACTCCGGCTAGAACACCGCTCACGTTGATCGAGCGAGAGATAAACCGCCAAGGACGCCAAGGCGCCAAGGACGCCAAGATATTATATTCTTCTTGGCGTTCTTGGCGTTCTTGGCGTCCTTGGCGTCCTTGGCGGTTCGAACTTCTGCTCGTTTCAGGCTGGTTCAACCCGTTTGTGCTTCTAGGCGCCCGCTAGATCAGAACGCTCACGAGAACCGAACGCGCAGCGATTTCGGTCCCCGGTCCTGAAAATTGGACCCCTCGTAGCTCAGCCTCTCCTCGGCGAGCTCCCACCGCCCCAGGGAGAGCAGCCCGCGGAGCGCCTCCTCGACCTCGATCCGGATGAGCGGGGCCCCCGGGCAGTAGTGGACGCCGCTCCCGAAGGTCATGTGTCGGTTCGGCTGGCGGGTGATATCGAACCGGCGCGGCTCCGGGAACAGCTCGGGATCGCAGCCCACCGCCGCGGTCATCGCGAACACGAACCCTCCCTTCGCGATCCTGACGCCGCGGATCTCCGCGTCCTCGGCGCACAGGCGGTTGATCGAGAGGACCGCCGGCTCGCAGCGCAAGCCCTCCTCAATGGCGCCCCGGAGCAGCCCCGGATCCTGCCTCAGCCTGGCGAGCGCCTCCGGGTGCTTGAGGAGCGCGACCACCGTGTTCGCGATCTGGTTCATGGACGTGACGAACCCGGCCCCGACCATCTGGAAACATTGCATGGCCGCCTCCCCCTGGAGGTCGGCGCTCTCCTCCTCCGCCGCGATGAACCGGCTCGCGACGTCGTCGCGCGGCGCCTTCCGGCGCTCCTCCACGAGGCGCGCCATGTAATCGGCCATGTCGCTGGTGCTCTGCTTCACCGTCCTCTTCACCTCGTCCGAGGTGAGGTTCCCGCCCGTGGGCTTCACGATGTCCGTCGACCAGCGCATGAACGCCGGCCGGTCGGCGTCGGGGATCGAGAACATGTCGGCGATCGTGGTGATCGCGACGACCTCGGCGAGATCCGAGAGGACGTTCATCTCGCCCTCGTCCCGCGCCCTCGCGATGGCGCGCCCCACGGTCGCGGCGACCCGCGGGCGCAGGGACTCGACCGCCGCCGGCGAGAACCCCCGCGCGATGAGCTGCCGGAGCCGCGTGTGACGAGGAGGATCCTGCGAGAAGGCGATGCGCGACCACGAGTCGAGCATCTTCTTCGAGAGCTCGTCCTCGCCGAGCATCCCGAGCGCGGCGAGCAGCTCCCTGGTCCGCCGCGCGGTGAAGCGCGGGTCCTTCACCATGGCCTCGATGTCGGCCGGGGCGCTGAGGAGGAAGCACTGCATCGGTTCGAAGAAGTAGATCGGCGCCTCGGCGCGGAGCCGCTCGAACGTGGGGAACGGGTCGGCGAAGAAGCTCTCGCTCGCGAGATCGATGCCGGGGTGCACGGTCATGGGGTCCTCCTGCGTCTGGGGCATGGCGCGCGCGAGTCTAGCGCCTGGCCGCGCCCCGCCTCGACGAGGAACCGCAGCACCCGCGCGGCGCCGCGGCGCGCCCGTCAGCCGCTGCCCGCCGCGCAACACGAGGTAGGGCGCGCATGTCATGCGCGGACGGTGGCCCAGATGGCCGTGCGCTGGCCGGCCATTCCGACCGACTGGGCGGCCGCTCTGCGGGACGACACCAGGCCAGGAAGCCACGAGGCCAGGGATCTCCGGGCGCGGTAGCAGGCCGAGATTTTGCAATCTCTCCAGCCGGCTGCCGACGCTCGCAGGCAAATCAGGGCGAGCCCGGTACAGCCTCGATCTTGGCCCGCGCATGTGCGCTGATGTAGCCAAGAGTGAGAAGAGGTAGACGTGCGAACCCTGGGCTTCACGGTACTGACAACACTGCTTGGCGTCGCGGCTTACGGCTGCGGCAGTCACTCGGACACGGAAGGGGGCGAGGCTCGAACCGTCGAGGTTCGTGAGCTGTCGGCGGAGACGTCCGGTCCTCCGCAGGCTGCGTCTCCGCAGACGGAGAGCGACGGGCCGCTGCAGGACGGACCGCTGCAGGACGGACCGCTGCAGGACGGACCGCTGCAGGACGGACCGCTGCAGACGGAGACCGACCGGGCGCTGGGCGAGCCCACGACGGGCGAGGCGCCGGCCGCCCTGCCCGGACGGACCGAGGGCTGTCCCGGCGGCATGGTGCGGGTGGAGGGTGAGTATTGCCCCGCCGTGGTGCAAGAATGCCTCGAGTACCACCCGGAATGGACGAAACGCCACGGCGAGCCGGGCGTGGCCGCCCGGTGCTTGCGTTTCCGTGAGCCGTCGCGGTGTGTCGCCAAGAAGAACGAGAATCTCTCCTTCTGCATGGACCGTTACGAGTACCCGAACGTTCCGGGCGAGCTGCCGCGCACGTTGACCTCGTGGGAGCAAGCCGGCGACCTTTGCGCGGCGCAGGGCAAGCGGCTGTGCACCGAGGCCGAGTTCAACTTCGCCTGCGAGGGCCCCGAGGCGCTGCCGTACGCCTACGGCTACGAGCGGGACGCCGAGACGTGCAACCAGGACCGAGACTACCGCTTTCCCGACCACGCGCAGCGGCTGCTCCACTACGAGGCGTGCCAGAAGAACGAGCGATGCGCCGCCGAGCTCGCGCGCCTGGACGGCCGCGAGCCGTCCGGCGAGCGCGCGGCGTGCGCCTCGTGGGCAGGCGTCTTCGATCTGAACGGCAACGTCAACGAGTGGGTGGTGCGCACCGATCAGAAGGCGCCCTACCGCAGCGGGCTCAAGGGCGGATGGTGGGGGCCGATCCGGAGCCAGTGCCGTCCGATGACGACCTTTCACAAGGAAGACGACTACGGCTACGAGGTCGGCTTCCGCTGCTGCGCGGACGCCGAGCCGCAGGCCGCGGAGTGAACGCGGCGGATCTGCGACAAGCACCTCCCGGCACGCACGGCCCAGGGGCAGCTCCGGGAGGGGGCGCCCCGGCGGCCCGTGGGTGACGACCGCGCTCCTCCCCGGCAGGCGCCGCGTGCTCGTGGGTGCGTGAGGGAGACCGCGGCGTCCTGACCGCAGCTGCGGGCGACTGTACGCGATCGCGAGAGCGCCCGAGGGCGCCGGCGCGCAGCAAGGCGCCGGCGAGGACACCCGGCGAGCGGCTCACGGGGAGCCGCGTTCGCCGCCCCGCTCCGCGAGGACCTTCTCGACCACGGCGAGCCCCTTCACCGCGCGCGGGAACCCCGCGTAGACCGATACCTGCATGACCGTCTCGACGATCTCCTCGCGCGTGCAACCGACGTTGAGCGCGTAGCGGATGTGGTTGCCGAGCGGCACCTCCGAGTCGCCCACGGCCGCCAGGGCGGCGACGGCGGTCAGCAGCCGAGTCCGCAGGTCGAGGCCCGGGCGAGCGTAGATGTCGCCGAACGGATACTCGATGACATAACGGCCGAAGTCCGGCGCCAGGTCCGCGTACCCCTCCATGACGCGCTGCGGGGCCGCCGGGTCGAGCCGGCCGAGCACCGCCGAGCCGCGAGCGAAGCGGTCACCTGCCTCGGCGGGCGCCGGCGCCGCGGCGGGCGGGGCGGCGGGGCGGGCGGGGCCGGTCGCGGTGCACCCGGCCAGCGCCGCCACGGCCGCCGCGAGGGCCGCCGCTGCGAGCCGGCGCGCCCCCGTGGCGATGGCGACCTTGCCTGTCGGATCCTTGTCGAACACAGCGTTGCTCACGATCGTTCTCCTGGCGAATGGGCGAGCCCCGGCGCGGGACACGGCGCCCTCACCGTCGGCAAGAGGACAAAAGCACGTCGCCGGGCGGCGACCATGCCGGATCCCACGTTTTCCTTGCCTGATCCTGCACAGCGCAGGAGAGATGACGACGCCGCCCAGGGCACCGCGCACCCCGACTGGCCGCGGTGGCGCGCGAGGGCCCGAATCCCGCGGCTCAGCCGGTCCGCCATGGAGAATTTTGATGCGCATGACTCGCTTGCTTGGATGCTTGTCCGCTTCGTTCGTGTACATCACCGAGTACGACATCGGCCTCGCGAACGACGAAGAGCAGCGCAGGGTGATGGAGAGTCAGTTCACGATGTTCTGGAACCACCCCGAGGTCAAAGGCATCACGCTCTGGGGCTACATCGTGGGCTCCACCTGGAGGGCCAACACCGGCATCCAGCAGCCGAGCGGCGCCATGCGGCCGGCCATGACTTGGCTCATGGGCTTCCTCGGCCGCTGACGGACCGCTGCGCCGGCCGGCCCGGAGCGCTGCGCGAGGCGGCGCCCCGAGCCACCCACGGGGCCGAGGGCGCAGAGCGCATCCACGACAGCGGCTCTAGCACCCTCGCCGCTCGCGTGGCCGTCCCGGCGGCGCGAGCCGCCCTGGGTCGACGGTACGTCCGCGCAGGCAGCACCCCGGCGACGATTTCCTGAATCCTCCGTCCCGCGCCGGGGCTTCTCCCGGATGAAAGGACGGAGGACCTCATGAAAAGCAACGTCGGGAAGATGGATCGCCTGTTCCGCGGCCTGGGCGCGCTCGCCCTGCTGGCGTGCGCCTGGGCGGCGCCGCTGCCGCTCGCGGCGCGTCTGGCCGCGTTCGGCCTGCCGGGCGTCTACATGATGTTCACGGCCCTCGCGGGCACGTGCCTCGGGTACACTCTCCTGGGCAGGTCGAGCTGCCCTGTCCCCCGCCGCTGAGGCGCTGCATGGAAGCGTCGACCCCCCACGATACCGTTCTCGCGGCCGCCGCGCGCGGCGACGACGGCGCGCTGGAGCTGCTCGTCCGCGCCTACCACGACCGCGTGTACCGCTTCGGGCTGCGCGTGTGCCGCGACGCCTTCGACGCGGACGACGCGGTCCAGGAGGCCTTCACGAAGCTCGCCCGCCGGCCCGACGTCGCGGGCGACCCGGGGGTGCTCTCCTGGCTGATGACGGTGGTGCGCAACCTGTGCCTGCGCATGCTGCGCCCGTTCGCGCGGGAGCGCGCGCGCCTCGGCGTGCGCGTGGACGACGCCGACGCCGACGCCGCGCCGTCCGCCGAGCTCGACCCCCAGGCGGCCCTCGAGCGCTGGCGCCTCGTGCGCGCCGTGCACGAGGCGATCGCCGGCCTGGAGCCGCCCTACCGGGAGGTGCTCGTGCTGCGCGACGTCGAGGGGCTGACCGGCGAGGAGGTGTGCGCGACGCTGGGGCTCAGCGAGGCCGCCATGAAGAGCCGGCTCCACCGGGCGCGGCAGGCCGTGCGCGCAGAGATCCTCCGGCGGGATGGGCCGCCGGCCGAGCGGGGAGGGTAGGGGGTGCTCGCGAGCAAGAGCATCGCAGCGCACCTCGCGCGCGGGGCGATCGGCTTCGGGTCCCTCGCGCTCGCGGTGCACCTCGCGCCAGCGTCCCCGTGGGCGGTGATCGCGCTGGTCGCCGTCGCGCTCGCGGCGCTGCGCGGCTGCCCGACGTGCTGGACGCTCGGGCTGATCCAGGGGGTCCTCGCCAGGGCGCGCGGGCGGCGCGCGGAGGGGATCTGCGAGGACGGCAGCTGCGCGCCGAGGCGACCTTGAAGACCCCGCGGCCCGACGCGCAGCACCCGGAGCGTTCCCCTGGGCGGGAACCTCTGCTAGTCGTGCCCCGGACTCCATGGACCAAGGTCATTCCCATCCCGCGCCGCCGCAGGCGCCCCCGGCGCGCCGACCGAGGGCGCGCGGTCGACTCGCCGCGTGGGCGCTGGCCTTCGGCGCCGTCGCCCTCGCCTCGACGGCGGCCGCGCAGACACCGGCGGAGCCCGCGGCGCCGCGCCCGCCGCCGTCCGCGCCCCACGTCGCGCCGGCCGCGCCGGGTCTCCCGCCGGGGGCCACGTGGGAGGAGGCGATCGCGGCGTACGAGGCGCGCATCGCGGGGATCGAGCGCCAGCTGCGCCTGCTCGATCAGGCGGGCTCCGACGAGGAGGATGATCGGGCCAGGCGGCGCAGGCTCGAGCTAGATCTCGCGGCGGCCGAGGAGGAGCTCGGCGAGTTCATGGAGCGGACGACGGAGCGGCGCAGCGCCGTCCTGATGTTCTCCGGGCTCGGCGTCGCCATCCTCGGAGGGGTCGCCCTGGTCAGCGGGGTCGTCCTGATCGCGGCGACGCACGATCGCCCCGTGGGCGCCGACGGGCGCCGCGACGGATACGATGAAGCGGTCGCGACAGCGCTCGTCGGGGGCGCCGCGCTCGCCGTCGGCCTGCCCCTCTATGTGATCGGCAAGCAGCGGGTGCGGAAAGACCCCGAGTCCGGCGAGCCTGCCGTCGCGGCGCGCCTCCTCGTCGGTCCGGGCGCCGTCGTCGCGCCGGCTGGCGAAGGAGCCCTGGGCGTGGGGCTGCGCGTCGTGTTCTGAGCGCCCGCGGCGCGCATCGCCGGGGGCGGATCGCGCCGTGTGCGCTGCGCGGCGAGGAGGTCCTCCAGGACAGTGAGGCCTGGCGCCGCGTGGATCGTGTTGTTCCGCGTCGGGGAGGGCGCATAGCCTGAGAGCGCCGCCCTCCGGCGCGCATCGAGACCGCGCCGGAACACGCGCCGAGAAGGACGATCGCATGAACCCGTATGCACCTCCGACCGCACCCACCGAGCATCGCCCCGCGCCCGGCGAGCCGATCAGCCCGGAGCGGCACGCCGAGATCCAGAGGCAGCTGAAGCGCCTCAACACGATGAGCTTCGCGTTCGGGTTGCCGGGGCTCGTGCTGCAGTCGATCGGTCGCACGACGGACAACGTGCTCCTCGCGCTCGGCGGGGCGGTCCTGTTCGTCATCGCCCTCGTGAACTACGCGAAGATGCGCGGCCGGAACGGCGCCTTGGGCCTGCTCGGTCTGTTCACCTGCGTCGGCCTGGCGATCCTCTACTTCCTGCCGAAGCTCTGCCTGAACTGCCAGGCGAAGCACCCGTACCGCGCCAGGCAGTGCGAGCGCTGCAGCGCGCCGCTCGGCTCCTGAGCGGGCTCGCGCCGGGGGGGAGGCGACATCGAGGGCGCCCGCCGATCCCCCGGGGTGCCGTGGAGGAGGGCGTTATACTCGCGCGCATGCACCAGCGCCCCGAAGACGCGATCGCCGTCCCGCCGGTGCTCGCCGGCCTCCGCCGGTTCCCGCTCGACGGCGCGCTCCTCTTGTTCGATCGGCGCACCGGCCTCACCGCGCTCTGCGACGGCCCCGAGACGGCTCACCTCCGCATGTGCGCCCCGCGGGTCGTCCAGTTCGCCATCACGAACGCCTGCAATCTCGCCTGCACCTTCTGCTCGCGCGACGCCGGCGCCGAGAGCGCGTGGACCGCGGGCGACGCCTTCGCCATGCTCCGCGACCTCTGCCGGGCGGGCGCGCTCGAGGTGGCCTTCGGGGGCGGCGAGCCGCTCGTCTTCAAGGGCTTTGCCGACCTGGTCCGGCGCCTCGACGAGGAGACCGAGCTCGCCGTCAGCCTCACCACGAACGGCACCGGCCTCACGGACCGGCTGCTCGCGGCGCTCGCCCCGCACGTCGGGCAGATCCGCCTCTCGGTGTACGACGACGTCGACCACCGCCCCCTCATCGCCCGCCTCGCCGAGCGCCGCGCCCGGTTCGGCGTCAACTGGCTCGTCACGCCGGCGCGCCTCGCGCGGGTGGAAGAGCTCCTCTTCGACCTGCTGGAGCGCGGCTGCCGCGACGTGCTGCTCCTCTCGTACAACGGCCGCGATCGCGCGCTCCACCTCTCTCCCGACGAGGGCGCCGATCTGGCGAGGCGCGTCCGGGCGCTCGGGCGCGCGCTCGCGGGGCGCATGACGCTCAAGCTCGACGTCTGCTGGGGCGAGCGGATGGAGGCCGTCCCGCGCCTCATCGAGCCCGGCCCGTGCCCGGCGGGCCGCGAGTTCATCGTCCTGACGAGCGACCGGCGGCTCGCGCCGTGCAGCTTTCATCACGCCTCGTTCCCCGTCGCCACCGCCGCCGACGTGCTCCGCGTCTGGGAGCAGGAGCGCGCCTCCCTCGCCGCCCCGGCGCGCGATCCCGGCTGCGCCCGGTCCGCCGGGTTCGGCCTCGGCGCCGCGCCGCGGAGCCTCCCCCTCGCCGGTTGAGCCATGAGAATCCGCCTCTTCAACGCCTTCGCCAGCAACAACAGCGGCAGCTACACCATCGTCGGCTCCTTCCGCGACGCCGCCACGGCGGAGCAGATCGCGCGCCTCGTGCAGGAGGTCTGCGACGCCCACTCCGCCTGGCGCGAGGCGCGCGCCGGGGCGCAGGAGAGCGGCCCGGGAGAGGGGGAGTCGCCGCTCGAGGCCTTCGCGCGGCGCGAGGGCCTGCGCGCGGACAGCCCCGGACGCGACGACGACTGGCCCGATTACGGGGACTCGCCCGCGGCCGTCGCGGTGGGCCATCAGGTCATCGTCCATGCGCCGTACACCGTGACGATGCCGCCGGTGTTCGGGGCGCTGTTCTACGCGAAGGACGGCCGCGTGGAGACGGAGCTCGACCATGCCCACGAGGAGCTGGCCGTCGAGTTCAGCTACTGGCCCGCGGGCGTGCGCTGGGACGATCCCGGCGCGGCCGAGCGGCTCGACGTGTTCGAGCGGCGCGTCGCGGCGGAGCTCCCCGCCTGGACGAGCCGCAGCGAGCACGACCGCCGGCCCCCGATCGCGCCCGCGTGGCACAGCGGAGACTTTCACTCGCGACACCTGTCCGCCGTCTTCGCCGACCTCGTCGAGGGCGTGCAGGGCGTGCGGCGTCTGGCCCTCGAGCACGGCATGCGCCTCACCGTCCGTGTGGAGGAGTGCCCACACGGCGCGGTCGATCCGCTCGTGCACCTGCGCGCGCGGCCGATCCCGTGGGGCCCATTCCGGGTGATCCTCTGGCAGCTCGGCCCGGACCGGATCGCGGCGATGAGGGCGGTGCGAGAGTCCGTCGGCTGCGGCCTCGCGGAGGCGAAGGCCGCCCTCGAGGATCTGCCGCGGGAGATCCTCGTGGACGTCAGCGAGGAGCACGCGCGGCGCGCCGCCGACCTCTTGCGGCAGGCCGGGTGCGACGCGGAGGCGGTGCTGCCCGCGCGGCGATCCCGGTGACGCGGGCCGTGGACAGCACACGTCCGCCGCGGCTCGCCGCTCCGCCGCCGAGGGCGCCGCGTTCGGGTCGGATGGCGCATTCTCCTCAGTAGGATTGCCCATGATGCTTGACGCTGTATCTGCACGGCGGCCATACTCTGCCAAGCGATGATGTCCTCTTGATTGTCGCTGGAACGTAATCGGAGCTCACCAGGCACTGAGAGCAGGTTGCCTGGGCACGCCTGTGTCCATCGAACGGGGGTAACAGTGGACGAGCATGACGGGTACAGGCGTGACGAGTGCAGCGCTGGCGCTGATGAGCCTGGCAGCGGAGCCGAGCGCAGGGGCGAGCGGTCGCTGCTCTCGCCGTGCGAGGTGTGCGCGCCGCCGCCGCGTCCGGCCCGCGAGGAGAGACGAGCCCCCGAGAGGCTGAACCTGGTCTTCGAGGCCGGCGGGCTCCTGGGCCACGCAGAGGTTGGGGCTGTCGCGGCGCTCGCGCAGGCGCTCCTCTACAACGAGAGATACAAGGACACCTACATATCCTATCTGGCAGGAACTTCAGCCGGCGCCATCATCGCCGTCCTGCTGGGCGCCGGGTATAACCATTCCGAGATTGCCGATATCTTTCGAGATGTCATGGGTGCCGAGCTGGCCGAATATGCGAAGCTCTCCACATTCAGGCGCGTCCGCTGGTACGCCGACACGGCGCGGGGCATCTTCACGCGGCTCGGGATGTCCGCGGGAAAACACTTCTCGGCGAGGCTCAGGGACGCGCTGCGTGCCAAGCGCGTCAGGACGTTCGGCGACCTGCTCATGCCCGGCTGCGAGAGGGAGGAAGACCCGTCGCGCAAGTACAGGGTGCACGTGATCGCCTCGGACATCACGCGGGGGCGTATGCTCGTCCTCCCCGATGACATCAACACCGAGCTGTACGGGGTCGAGCCGGACGACCTGGACGTGGCGCAGGCCGTGATGATGAGCTCGTCCTATCCACCCGTCCTCAGTCCGGTGCGACTCAGAGGAGCGAACGGCGTCGAGAGCTACATCGCCGACGGCGCGCTGACGAGCGCGTTTCCGATCCACCTGTTCGATGCCGGCGCGCCGCAGGGGCCAGAGAGGTTGACCCTCGGAATCCGGGTGAGCGCCGAGAGGTACAATGAGGTGAAGTTCCCGTCGTTTTACCATTGGCTCAAGGCTGCCTTCGTCACCGCCTTCTCGGCGCGGGACGTGAGCGAGACCTTGAAGCGAGTCGACAAGTTGAAGTGGGCAAGAGCGATTCAAATCAACACAGGCGATGCGTCCATGTTCGCCCTGTGGATGTCGCCCCTGAAGGTCGAGGAGCTCTACAACGCCGGCTACTCCGCCATGCGGCGGGCCATCGACACCAACGTCCTGGAGCGGGCGACGGCGGTGCAGGAAGCCGCCGAGGGGGTCGAGCGGGACGTGGCGGGCTTGCGTGCTCCGTGAGCGCCGAGCCCGCGTGCTTCGCGCTACGCGAGGCGGAGGAGGACGAGGATGGATGAGCACAGGGAAGAGAGAGGGCAGCCTGCGGTCGCGTCTATCCCGGCGAACCTAAACCTGGTCCTCGAGGGCGGCGGCCTCCGGGGGATCGCGCTGGTCGGCTCGGTCGCTGCGCTCACAGAGGCGCTCGCTCGGAAATACAAGGACACCCGGATAGCGTACCTGGCGGGGACCTCGGCGGGGGCGATCGTGGCCGCGCTCCTCGGCGCCGGGTATACGCCCTCCGAGATCCTCGACATCCTCGGAAGCCCGGAGTTCGCGAGGCTCGCCGACCCTGTCGAGCTCACGGGCGTCCCGGTCGTGGGCAGGTACATGGGAATGGCCTGGGGGGCCGTCACGCAGCTCGGGATGCTCAAGGGCGACGCGCTCCTCGCGCTCATGCGGGAGAAGCTCGACGCCAAGCGCGTGAGGACCTTCGGCGATCTGATCATGCCCGGCTGCGAGAGGGAACGAGACCCGACCCACAGGTACAAGGTGCACCTCGTCGCCTCGGACATCACGAGGGGGCGCATGCTCGTCCTGCCCGGCGACATCAACGCCGAGCAGTACGGGGTCGAGCCGGACGAGCTGGACGTGGCGCTCGCCGTGCGCATGAGCACCAGCTTCCCGTTCGTATTCCGGCCGGTGCAGCTCGTGGGGCGGAACAAGGTCACGAGCTACATCGTCGACGGGGGGCTCTTGAGCAACTTCCCCGTCCGCCTGTTCGACACAGGCGCCCCCGCCCCGGAGCAGGCGCTGACGATCGGCATCCGTATCCTCCGCGCTCGGTATCACTCGATAGGCAGGCCTTTCATCGCCGCCCGCGCGGTATGGGCCCTCGCGTCCACGGCGCAGGAGGCGCATGACATCGGGGATACCTCGAAGCTGGTGGACAGGCTGAAGTGGGCGCGGGTGATCGAGCTCAACGCCGAGGCCGCGCCGATCTTCAAGGTCGGTGGGAATCCACTCGGCGTCACCCCGGTCGAGAAGGAGCTCCTCTACAACGCGGGATATGACGTCACGAAGCGGGTCCTCGACGCTGGTTTTCTGGAGCGGGGGACGGCCGCGCACGCGGCCTCGGTCAGCGGCTCCCAAGAGGCGCGCCGGAGCACGGGCGACGGATAACGTCGCCTCGATCGCGGCCGGCGGCGGCCTTCCCGGCGCGATCCGTCAGGGCGCCTCACGCGCGCCCGCACCAGCGCGCGAGCGCCTCCGTGAGGTCGTCGGCGCGCGCCGCGCGCATCGCCGCGTCGCTCGCCCAGGCGACATGGCCGTCCGGCCTCACGAGGAGCGCGTCGACGCCGGCGAGCTCGCATTGCGGCTCGGTGACCGTCGCGCGGACGAGCTCGACGCGATCCCGTAACGCCCCGGCTGCGGCCTCGATCCGGGCGTCGCCGGCCAGATCGAGCAGCACGTACCGGCCCGCGTGGAGCAGCTCGTACAGGCGCGTCGCGCCGCGCGCCGCCTCGAGCGCGCGGTCGGGCGCCCTCCTGCCGCACAGGGCGTGCGCCGCCGCGCCCTCGGCGGGCGGATACACGACGTCGAGCGCGCTGATCTGCCCGGCGAGGTACCTATTCACCGCGTCAATACCGAGCAGCTCGCTCATCACGCCCCGGAGCGAGAGGCCGGGCCCTGACACGTCGATCAGCCGGGTCTGAGCCTCGGTGTTGCGCAGGAGCGCTCGGCCGACGGGGTGGCGCTCGTCATGGTAGCTGTCGAGCAGGTGGGGCGGCGCCCAGCCCTTGACCGCGGCGGCGAGCTTCCAGCCGAGGTTCATCGCGTCCTGCAGCCCCACGTTGAGCCCCTGCCCGCCGGCCGGGAAATGGATGTGCGCGGCGTCGCCCGCGAGGAACACGCGCCCGACGCGGTAGCGCTCGGCCAGCCGCGTCGCGTTGCCGAAGCGGGACAGCCAGCGCGCGCGGCGCATCCCGAAGTCCGTCCCGAGGATCCGCTGCAGGGAGCTCCGCAGCTCGTCGAGCGTGACCGGCTCGGACTTGGTCGCGTGCATGCGCAGCGGGTCGAACACGACGAAGCGATAGACCCCCTCGCCGAGCGGCGCCGCCAGCACGGCGCCGTGGGGTCCCGTGCGGGAAGCTGGCCTATCCGAGCCCTCCGCGATCTCGACGTCGCCGAGGAAAGCCGTCAGCGTCGCCTCGCTCCCCGGGAAGCCGACGCCGATCGCGCGCCGCACCACGCTCGCGGCCCCGTCGCAGCCCACGACGTAACGCGCGCGCCCGCGGAGCCGCCCCTCGGGACCCTGGATCCACAACGCGACGCCGCCCTCGCTCTCCGCGACCTCGATGACCACGTGCCCGCGCCGGATCTCGACCCCCAGCTCGCGCGCCCGCTCCTCCAGGAGCTCTTCCGTCTGCGCCTGAGGCAGGAACAGCGTGTACGGGTGCCGCGTGTCGAGACCCGAGAAGTCGAGCCGCGGCTCGAGCAGCGCGAAGTGCCCGACCGGGATCGGCGCCCCGCGGCGCAGGAAACGATCCACGATCCCGCGTTGATCGAGGATCTCGAGGCTCCTCGGGTGCAGCGTGAGCGCGCGCGACTGCTCGGTCCGCGCCGCCCGCTGCTCCAGCACACACACCCGGACCTCCGCGAGCGCGAGCTCACACGCCAGCATCAGGCCGACCGGACCTCCGCCCACGACGAGCACGTCAGCGTCCACTTCCATTGAGACCTCCACGGCGAAGAACTTGAACACCGTTAGAGTAACTCTAACGGTGTTAGAGTCAAGGCGGCGGCCGGTCCTCCGGGCTCGAATCGCCATGGCCTCCCGCTGGAGCGGGTAGAGTCGCCCATCGAGCGCGGGTCCCCGCTGTCCGGCCCCGCCCTGCAAAGGAGACTCCGATGAGCCGCTACCCTGACCATGAACCTGCGTGTGTGGATTCGCCCGCGGGCGCGATCGAGCTCGTCATCGACGCGCGCGCCCGGGATCTCGGCGGCTTCGCCGTGCGCCGCGTGCTGCCGTCGAGCCGCCGCCGCCTCGTCGGCCCCTTCGTCTTCTTCGATCACATGGGTCCGGCGAGCTTCGCCGCCGGGGAGGGGATCTCGGTGCGTCCCCACCCGCATATCGGGCTCGCGACGTTGACCTACCTGTTCGAGGGGGAGATCCTCCACCGCGACAGCCTCGGCACCGCGCAGCGGATCCGCCCTGGCGACGTCAACTGGATGGTCGCCGGCGGCGGCATCGTCCACTCCGAGCGCGGCGACCCGGCCCGGATGGCGGAGGAGACGCGCCTTCACGGCGTCCAGTGCTGGATCGCGCTGCCGGTTGCGCACGAGGAGGACGCTCCCCGCTTCGAGCACCACCCCGCGGCCACGATCCCCGTCGTCACCCGGCCCGGCGCATCGCTGCGCGTGATCGCGGGGGAGGCGTACGGCGCGCGCTCGCCGGTCGGCGTCCTGTCGCCGACGCTCTATGTGCACGCCGAGCTCGATCCGGGCGCGGCGCTCCCGCTGCCCGACGGTCACACGTCGTGCGCGGCCTACGTGATCGAAGGCTCGATCGGCTGCGATGGCCAGCGCTTCGTCGAGGGGACGATGCTCGTGTTCCGCGCCGGAGCGCCGGCGGTGCTCCACGCGTCCTCCCGGAGCCACGTGATGCTCCTCGGCGGCGCCCCGCTCGACGGCGAGCGTCACGTCGTGTGGAACTTCGTCTCGAGCTCGCGGGAGCGCATCGAGCGCGCGAAGCAAGACTGGAAGGAGGGGCGCTTCCCCAAGGTCCCAGGCGACGAGATCGAGTTCATCCCGTTCCCGGACGTATGAGGGCGCGGCCGGCGCGAACGCGGCGTTCCGTCCACCTCCACCGAGCGGGGCTGCTCACGAAACGGCTTGACCTGCACCGCGACACGGACCTACATTCGTAGAAAATGAAAATCATTTTCAACATGGCGCGTGGTCTGGCGGGTTTTGCGGGTGGGCTGGTGGCCTGCGGCTTCGGGCGGCGGTTGCCGGGTCGAGGCGCGGGGCGCCGCGCGTTTCCCGGCGTCGGGGGCCGTGGGGGGAGGTGGTCGTGAGGGAGCCGGCGGCGCCGGGATCGCTGGGTCACGGTCGTCCGGCGGCTCTGCGGCGCTGGGGGAACGACGAGGCGCGGCTCGACGCGGCGCGCGAGGGCTCGCTCGTGCGCGCGAGGAGCCCGCTCGGGCTCGCCGGCCCGCGACCGTGGCACTGCTCGCCGCGTGTCCTGCGGATGATCGTGGCGCTCGCGCTCTCCCGCGAGGAGATCGGCGCCTTGATGGGAACGGAGGGCGGCGGTGAGGCCGGCGAGGAGCCTTCCGGCGAGGTGCTGCGCGTGTTCATCGATCGCGTGATGGCGAGCGCCCGCGCGGCGCGCCGGCTCGCGGGCGCGCTCGACGCCGCGCTCGTCGCCGAGTCCCAGGCGTGCAGCCATCCTGGGCTCTGCGTCGCGGAGCTCGCGGCGCGCTGGGCAGGCGCGCGCGCCGCAGCGTCGTCGAGGGAGGCAGCGGCGCTGCTGTGGGCGAGCGCGCGAATGCCTGGCTCGCCGATGCGCTTCCTCGAGGAGCGGGTCGCCGATGATATCGAGATGCGGGCGCTGCGGGCGATGGCGGTTTCGGCGAGGACGGCCGGCGCAGCGCGCTGGTCGAGCGCGAGGCGACCGGCGCGCCGCGCGGGCGAACGACGGAACGAACGAGGCCTCGATGAGGTCGCCCTCGCCCGGCGAGGGCGGTAGAGGCTGGCGGGCTGACCGTGGCTGGCGCGCTCTGACTGTGGTTGGCGCACTTGGACTGTGGTTGACGCCGTCTGGCCGCGGTGGTGCGTCGTATTCGCCTGGCGCGCCGGGGCCAACCTGGATGAGGTCGCGGGGTAAGGTCGCGATTCCTTTCCTGGTGCGATTCATACCTTGGCCTGGCTGGCCGTCTGGCCCAGGAGCAGCGCAGTTCCGTCGGAGGCGTTCCGCCGCGGGCGGAGGTGCGCCCCTGTCGATGCGTGACGGTGAGGGTGCCGGCGTGGCATCCTGGTCCCGGGCGCTTGTGCTCCCGGAGCCAGCCGATCGAGCATGACACCGATGAACACGAGCGACGGGCTGACGCAGCTACGCCGGCGGGTCGAGGAGCTCGAGAGGAGCGAGGCGCGCTACCGGGGTATCTTCGAGAGCTCCCCGATCTCCCTCTGGGAGGAGGACTGGTCGGCGGTCAGGCAGCACCTCGACCGGATCATCGCGTCGGGCGTCACCGATCTGGACGCGCACTTCCGAGCCCATATCGACGACGTCTTCACGGGCATCGGCCTGGTGAAGATCCTCGACGTGAACAAGGCCACGCTGGAGCTCTGCCACGCCGAGAGCAAGGACCAGATCCTCGCCGGGCTGTCGGTCATCTTCGTCGAGGCCGCGGTGGTGACCTTCCGCCACGAGCTCGTCGCCCTGGGGAACGGGGCGACATCCTTCGAGGAAGAGACGTTCATCTCCACGCTCGACGGTGAGCGGAGGACCGTCACGCTCCGGCTCGCGATGAGTGCGGGCGCCGAGCAGACGTGGGAGCGATGTTTCGTGTCGCTCCTGGACATCACGGAGCGCAAGCGGGCCGAGGAGGCGCTGCGCCAGAGCAAGGAGGAGACGATCCGCGCGCAGATGACCATGCTGGCGCAGCTGTCCACGCCGGTGATCCCCATCAGCGACGACGTCATCGTCATGCCGCTCATCGGGGCGCTCGACCGGGCCCGGATGCAGCAGGCCACGGGCGCGCTCCTGGACGAGCTGCAGCGGCGCCAGGCGAGGGTCGCCATCCTGGACATCACCGGCGTCCCAGGGATGGACGCGGAGGCCACCCACGGGATCCTCCAGGCGGCGAGCGCGGTGCGGCTGCTCGGGGCGAAGGTGGTGCTGACGGGGATCCGCGCGGAGGTCGCGCGGTGCCTGGTCGAGCTCGGCTCCGACCTGCCCGCCATCGTGACCCGCGGCACCCTGCAAGCCGGGATCGCGTATGCGATGCAGGGCGGCGCGGGGGCGCGGTGATCGCGCGGGATTCTCGGATTCTGGCAAATTCAATCGATTCGTGGGCCGGCGCGCAGCAGAGATCGATATCATTCCTCATGCGGATAAAGCGTTGAATCACCAGCGCTGGCCCGCCGAAGAACACGAAATCGGCGAGCCCTCACCGGGGCGTCTCTCCGGCTCTTCCGGGCGGAGCGCGGCGCCCCGGGCGCCGGCTCGGCTGCGCCCTGGCGGCGCGCCGCGCGAGGGCCTGCGCGAGCCCCTCGGCGAGCGTGGCGGCGGTGGTGAGCGCCCCGAGCTCGACGCCGAGCTCGACCAGGGTCTGGGCCATGGAGGGCGACACGCCCACGATGGTGCACGCGGCGCCGAGCAGGCGCGCGGCGGAGGCGGCCTTGAGGAGCTGCGCTGCGGCCTGGGCGTCGAGCGCCGGCACGCCGGTGATGTCGACGAGCACCTCCGCGGCCTGCTGGGCGGCGATGGCCTCCAGCAGGCGCTCCAGGAGCTGGCCGGCCCGCGCGTCGTCGATCATGCCGACGAGCGGCACGCAGAGCACGCCGTCGCCGACGCGGATGACCGGAATGCTCATCGCTTGAATCGCGTCCCGCTGCGCCTCGATGAGCTGAACGGTCCGCTCCAGCTCCAGGTTCCGCGCCTCCAGGGACGCGCGGAGCGCTTGCTGCTCCTCGAACAGGGCCTCGTATTTGCGCTGGATCGTGGCCCCCTCGGGGACGGAGAAGTGGAACATCACGAGCTCCCTCGGGCGCTCGTCGGCGTCGCGCACCGGCACCCCGTAGCAGCAAACCCAGTGCGCCACGCCCGCCTTGTCCACCACCGCCTCGACCTGGCGGGTGTCGTAGAACATCGGCGGGAGCGCGACCTCCTCGCCGCGGAAGAGCCGCTCGATGTGGCGCATGGCGCCGCTCCTCTCGGTCTCCCGATCCTCCAGCGCGTTGAAGGACGACGCCAGGAATCCGGCGGCAGGCGTCTGCCAGAGCTTCTCCCAGCCGGGGTTGACGTCGCGTGGCCTCCCGTCGGGATGGTAGAGGCTCACGCTGATGTCGCGCGCCTCCATCAGCGCGCGCCACCGGCGCGCGTCGTCCCGGAGCGACCCGACCTCGCGCTCCAGCGCCTCCAGCTTGCGCCGAAGCTCGGCCCGCTCCTCGTCCTCCTCTCGTCCCATGCGGCGGAGTCTCGCCTGAAACGTGCAGCGCCGTCCAGCCGCCTTAGGGCTGCTCGCCCATCCGTCCGCTCGCGCCGCCGGCGCTGGCACCGGCAAATCACCGCACCGCCGGCGCGAGCATCAGAGAGACATCGGCAGCGGCTCGCCGTCCCGCGATAACGACGACCTTCCCGTTTGTCGGATTCCTGGCAGGCATTGCGAAGAAACCGCCGTTCCATGGCTTCGTCGGGACATAGCGTCGTCACGGCGCAACGCCGTTCAACACGCGCCGTTCCGAACGGGAGATAGGCTGTCTTCCCGCGATTCGCCGCGTGCGCTGCGCCAGCGCCGGGGCAGCCGCTTCCGCCCCGGCCGCTGTGACGCCGCGGGACACCGGCGCGCGCGCCGCACCGCAACAAGCGCCGCGGGCGAGCACCTCACAGCGTGATCGACGCCGAGCTCGCCCCCTGCGCCGGGACCTCGTCCCCCTCCTGCTCGCCGCGCGGCCGCTGCGTCGCGGCGTGCAGCGCGAGCCCCAGGGCCACGGTGCCGATCACGCTCAGCACCGGGAAATACTGCATCCACGCCGAACCGCCGTCGTGCCGCGGCCACGCGATGTTGGCGATGAGCGCGATCCCCCAGAGCACGGCCGCGGCGTTCAGCGCGAGCCCGGCCCGCCCGAGCGAGAACACCTCGCCGCGGGCCGAGGCGTGCCCCGGCCAGCCGCGCAGCCGGCGGACGAGCATGCCCGACGTCACGAGCAGGTACGAGAGGTTCACGAGGAGCACGGCCGACTCGGTGATCAGCACGAACAGCTGCGCCTCGCCGTAGTTCACGAGGAGCATGCCGCACGCGAGCGCGCCCACCGCGATCGCCGGCCCGACGGGCGTCCTCGTGCGCGGCGACACCCGCGACAGCGCCGCCGCGCCGGGCAGCGCGCCGTCCCGCGCCATCGAGAAGGCCAGCCGCGAGGCCCCGGTCTGGATCGCCAGCGTGCAGACGCACACCGCCAGCGCCACGTCGGCCAGGAACACCTTGCCGAGCGTCGGGCCGAGCGCGCTCACGACCACGTACGCCAGGCCCTCGCTCGACAGCCGCCCGTCCGTGAGGCTCGGCGCCGCCATGAGCGCCGCCACGATGAGCAGCGCGCCGCCCACCCCGGACACCACGATCGCCTTCAGGATCGCCCGCGGGATGATCCGCCGCGGGCTGCGCGTCTCCTCGGCCAGCGATCCGGCCGAGTCGAACCCGTACAGCACGTACGCCGGCATCAGCGCGGCCGCGAGCAGGCCGGCCACCCCCGTGCCCAGCGAGGACGGCGGCCCGTAGACCGGCGCCAGCACCACCTCCGGGCCGCGCACCGCGTGCAGCAGCAGCGCCCCGATCAGGAGCACCACCCCGCCGAGCTCCGCCAGCACGCCGAGGTCGTTCACGCAGGCCATGACCTTCACGCCGGCCATGTTGATCGCCGTCGTGAGCACCACGAGCCCGGCGCCGAGCAGCACCGCGTTCGCCGCGCCGTCGCGCGACGTGAGCGACGGGTCGCCGCCGAGCAGCTGGAAGCCGCCCCAGAGCCCCGGCAGGATCGCCTGCAGCGCGATCGCCGCCGCCGCGACGCTCACGACGTCGCCGACGAGCTTCAGCCACCCCGCGAGCCACCCCGGGTAACCCGACCAGACGCGGCGGCCCCACTGGTACACCGAGCCGGCCACGGGGTAGTTCGAGCCCACCTCGGCGAGGTTGAGCGCGACCGCGAGCTGGCCGAGGAACACCACCGGCCACGTCCAGAAGAACCGCGTGCCCCCGAACGTGTACCCGATCACGAACAGCTGGAAGACCGTCGTGAGGATCGACACGTACGAGAAGCCCGCCGCGAAGGCCGACAGGCTGCCGAGATCCCGCTTCAGCTCCTGCCGGTAGCCGAGGCGCGCGAGGTCCTCGGCGTCGCTCTGGTCCGCCGCCGCCGCGGCCGCCCCGCGCGACGCGACGTCCGCCTGCGCCATGCCTGCGCTCCTCTCTCCCTCGCCGCCGCCTTCGTCCCTCGCGCCGCGCCGCGGCGCCCCCGTCGCGATCGCGCTACACATCGGCCGACACCCCCACGAGCGCCTGGCCCGCGCTGACCATCTGGCCCGGCCGGCAGCCGATCCAGTCGACCGCGCCGGCCACGTCGGCCACCACGGCGAACTCCATCTTCATCGCCTCGAGCACGGCCACGCGCTGCCCGGCCTCGACGCGCTGCCCGGGCGCCACGTCGACCTTCCACACGCACGCCGTGAGCGGCGCCGTCACCGGCAGCATCCCGGCCGGCATGGCGTCGTCCGCCGCCGGCGCCGCGCCCTCGAGCCGCGCCCCCGCACGGCGGACCCGGTCGAACTCGCCGTCGGCCTCCCACCGCGCGCGCTCCGCGTCGAACGCCGCCCGCTGCCGCGCCTGCGCCGCGCGGATGCCCGCGGCGTTGCCCGCGAGGAAGCGATGGTGCTCCCCGAGGTCGAACGTCGCCTCCTCGATGTGCACCTCGCCGCGCCCGGCGACCATGTCGGCCCGGAGCTCGAGCAGCTCCTCCGGCGACACGAGGTGGAAGCGGAGCTGGTCGAAGAAGCGGAGCAGCCACGGGCGCTCCCGCGTCGTCTGGCGGAACGGCCGGTGGCGGCTCCACACCGGCACGGTGCGGCCGAGGAACTGGTACCCGCCCGGCCCCTCCATGCCGTAGACGCACAGGTACGCGCCGCCGATGCCGACCGCGTTCTCGGGCGTCCAGGTGCGCGCCGGGTTGTACTTCGTCGTGACCAGCCGGTGCCGCGGGTCGACCGGCGTCGCGACGGGCGCGCCGAGGTACACGTCCCCGAGGCCGAGCACGAGGTAGCTCGCCGCGAGGAAGATCTCCTGCACGGCCGCGATGTCCGGCAGCCCGTTGACCCGGCGGATGAACTCCAGGTTGCTCGGGCACCAGGGCGCGTCGTCGCGGACCGCGCGCTGGTAGCGGGCGATCGCCTCGCGCGTGGCCGGGTCGTCCCAGCTGAGCGGCATGTGGACGACGCGGCTCGGGATGTGGACCTCCTCCGGGGCGGGCAGGTCGGCCTCGACCTTGCGGAGCAGGTCGATCGCCTTCGGCACGGTGAGCCGCGCGCCGTCGACGTGCACCTGGAGCGAGCGGATGCCGGGCGTCAGGTCGACCACGCCGGGCACGCGCAGCTCCTCGAGCCGCGTCATGAGCAGGTGCGCGCGCACGCGCAGGTCGATGTCGAGCACCGGCGGGCCGAACTCCACGAGCACGTAGCGGTCGCCGCTCTGGCGGAAGACCATCGCGGGCCGCCCGTCACGCTCCGGCACGCGCCCCAGCACGGGCTCGCCGCGCGGCCGCCGCGGGCCGGCTGCGTGCGCCGCGGCGGCGCCGTTGGCGGCGGCGCCGTTGGCGGCGGCGCCGTTGGCGGCGGCCCTGCTCGCCGAGGAGGCCCCGTTCGTCGCCGCCGCGAGGCCGCGCTGCGCGACGAGCGCCTCGCACCGCGCTGCCAGCGCGTCGGCCTCCGCGGGCACGATCGATCGGAACCGCACCTTGTCGCCCGCGCGCAGCTGGCCGAGCTTCCACCGCTCGGCCGCGGCCACGACGAGCGGGCACACGAACCCGCCGAGGCTCGGGCCGTCGGGGCCGAGGATGACCGGCATGTCGCCGGTCAGGTCGACCGCGCCGACCGCGTAGGCGTTGTCGTGCAGGTTCGACGGGTGCAGCCCGGCCTCGCCGCCATCGGTGCGCGCCCACGCCGGCGCGGGCCCGACGAGGCGGACCCCGGTGCGGGCCGAGTGATAGTGCACCTCCCACTCGGCCGCGTAGAACGCCTCGATCCCCTCGCGCGTGAGGAAATCCGGCGACCCGTGCGGCCCGTCGAGCACGCCGAGCTCCCACGACGCGCCGATCTCCGGCTGCGCCGCGCGCGGCAGCGCGGCGGGGTCCTGCGCGGGGTCGATCTCCTCGCCGAGGCGCAGCACGTCGCCGGGGCGGAGCGGCCGGCCGGCGTGGCCGCCGAAGCCGCCGAGCGTGAACGTCGCGCGGCTACCGAGGTGCGCCGGCACGTCGAGGCCCCCGCGGAAGAGCAGGTACGCGCGCGCGCCCGGGCCCCGCACCGGCCCGCAGGCCACCGTCGCGCCCGGGTCGACCTCGACCGGCGTCCACGGCGGGACCTCGACGCCGTCGACGAGCACGCGCATCGCCGCGCCCGCCGCGCAGACGAGCGCGCGCCGGTGGAACACCAGCGTGGGCCCGTGCACCTCGCACTCGAGCCCCGCGGCGCCGGCCGGATTGCCCACGACGCGGTTGCCGAGCCGGAAGGACAGGTCGTCCATGGGGCCGCTCGGCGGGACGCCGACCGACCACAGGCCGAGCCGCCCCGGCCAGTCCTGCACGGTCACGGCGCCCGGCGCCGCGGTCACCTCGATCGTCGGCGGGCGGCACGGCAGCGCCGCGAACGTGCCCGTGTGGTGCCGGACCCCGCGGAAGTCGGGGTGGTCGAGCGCGGCCGCGACCCACTCGCGGTTCGTCTCGATCCCCGCGAGCCGCGTCTCCCCCACGGCCTCGCGCAGCGCCCTGACCGCCGCGGCCCGGTCCGGGCCGCGCACGAGCAGCTTCGCGAGCAGCGGGTCGTAGTGCGCCGAGACCTCGGTGCCCGTCTCGACCCACCCGTCCACCCGCACGCCCCCGCCCTCCGGGTACCGCACCTCGGTGAGCAGCCCCGCGCTCGGCAGGAAGCCCCGCGCCGGGTCCTCGGCGTAGAGCCGCGCCTCGATCGCGTGCCCCGACAGCGGCGGGTCGCCGCCCGCGAAGAACGCCGTATCGCCCGCGGCGATGCGCAGCATCCACTCCACGAGGTCGACGCCCGTGCAGAGCTCGGTCACGCCGTGCTCGACCTGGAGGCGCGTGTTGACCTCGAGGAAGTAGTGCTCGCCGCGCGCCGGATCGACGAGGAACTCGACGGTGCCCACGTTGCGGTAGGCGACCCTGGCCGCGAGCGCGCGCGCCGACTCCGCGAGCGCCTTGCGCAGCCGGTCGGGCAGGTCGGGCGCGGGCGCCTCCTCGAGGACCTTCTGGTTCCGGCGCTGCACCGAGCAGTCGCGATCGCCGAGCACGAGCACGTCGCCGCGCCCGTCGCCGGCGATCTGGACCTCGACGTGCCGGGGCGCGGCGAGGAAGCGCTCGAGGAAGACGTCGCCCGAGCCGAAGTTCGTGCGGGCGAGGCGCTCCACGCGCTCGAACGCGGCCGCGAGCTCCCCCGGCGCGTCGCAGCGGGCCATGCCGATGCCGCCGCCGCCGGCGCTCGCCTTGAGCAGGACGGGGTAGCCGATCGCCGCCGCCTCGGCGGCCGCGTGCGCCGCGTCCCGGAGCACGCCCGTGCCCGGCAGGAGCGGCACGCCTGCCTCGACGGCGATCTCCCGCGCCCGGTGCTTGCTCCCGAAGGCCTCCATCTGCGCCGGCGTCGGCCCGATGAAGGCCGCGCCCGCCGCCTCGACCGCGCGCGCGAAATCCTCGTTTTCGCTCAGGAATCCGTAGCCCGGGTGCACGGCGTCGGCGCCCGAGCGGGCGATCGCGTCGACCACCGCGTCGATGCGCAGGTAGCTCTCCGCGGGCGTCTGGCCGCCGAGGCGGACGGCGTGGTCGGCGAGCCGCACGTGCTGCGCCGCGCGGTCGGCGTCGGAGAACACGGCGACGGACTCGATCCCGAGGCGGCGCAGGGTGCGGAGGATCCGGCAGGCGATCTCGCCGCGGTTGGCGACGAGGACGCGCCGGAACGGCGGGGCGGCGGGCGCGCTCATGGCCTCACCACCACCATGCGGATCGGCGTCGGGTTGAAGGCGTTGCAGGGGTTGTTGATCTGCGGGCAGTTCGAGACGAGCACGAGGATGTCGAGCTCGGCGCGCAGGTCGACGTGTTTGCCCGGCGCGGACAGGCCGTCGACGATGCCGAGGGTCCCGTCGGCCTCGACGGGCACGTTCATGAACCAGTTGATGTTGCCGACGAGGTCGCGCTTGCCGAGGCCGTAGGGCGCGGCGGCCATGAGGAAGTTCTCGACGCACGCGTGCTGGTGCTTCGTGTGGTGGCCGTAGCGCACCGTGTTCGACTCGCACGAGCAGGCGCCGCCCGAGGTGTCGTGCCGGCCGCAGCTGTCGTCGACGATCGTCATCATCACGCGGCCGCGGTTCGATCGCAGCAGGGAGCCGGTGGAGAGGAAGATGTTCCGCTGCGCGACGATCGTGTCGGCGGCGCTGTAGCGCTCGGCGGTGTCGTCGAGCACGTAGGCGAGGAAGTCGACGGCCTGGTTGCCCTCGAGGTCGACGACGCGGAGGATCTCGCCGGCGCGGACGATCTTGGCCCAGGGCGCGCGCGCCGGGACGACCTCGTCGGAGACGAGCGCGCCGGAGAGGCCCGCGAGGGCGGGGTCGCGCAGGGCGGCGACGGGCCTCTGGGAGGGGGCGGGGCTCATCGCGCACCTCCCCGGGAGGCGAGGGACGAGAGGCCGAGCGCGAGCTCCTCGGCGGTGTTCTCGAAGGCGCGGCGCGCCTCCGGCGTGGCGTTGCGCGCGGGGTCGTCGCCGTCCGCCGGTCGGCCGCGCCAGGCGGTGAGGCGGACCTTGCCGGCGCGGTACTCGGGGCGCGGGTCGAGGCGGTGCGGGACGGCGGCGACGCTGACGAGCACGTCGAGCTCGGCGCGCAGGAGCACGTGGGCGCCGGGCCGCGAGGTGTCCGGCAGGAAGGTGATCGCGCCGTCGGGCTCGATGCGGACGCCCTTGAAGAGGTTGACGGGCGGGGGCAGGTCCCGCTCGCCGAGGCCGTGTTTGGCGAGGGCGAGCAGGAGCCGCTCGCGGCCGGAGCGGAGGGCGCCGCCGTGGGCGTCGCTGCCGTAGCGGGGCTCGATCTCGCCGGGGAGCGAGGTCCCGCAGAAGGTGTCGTGGCGGCCGGCGGTGTCTTCGATCATGGAGGCGAGCACGCGCCCCATGTCCGAGAGCAGCAGGTAGCCCGGGCCGGGGTAGGCCTGCCACTGGAGCTTCACCGTGTCCGGGATGCAGAGCCGCTCGATGGGCCGGTCGGCGCGGTGGAGCATCAGCGCGACGCAGGTGTCGCCCTCGAGGTCGACGATCCGGAGCCGGCTGCCCGCGGGCAACATGCGCGCGGCGTAGCCGCCCGCGCCGATCGTCTCCTCCCAGAGCACGTCGCGCGCCTCGACGCCGGCCGGCGGGTCGCTCAGCGACGAGCTCGGCACCGTGGGTTGCGTCTCGACGACGCTGCCTTCCTGGGCGCGCGCATGCGCGCGCGCCGCGTACGTTGTGGCCGTTTCCGACATCGCCCGCCTCACTTTCGATAGACAATCGAAACTTCGAGGACGACTATCCGGGGGCCGGGTTTCTGGTCTGTTTCCAGGCGATGAAATGCAAGGTGCGCTCGTTTTTTCGCCCGTGCAGGTACAGAGAGAGAGAGGAGAGAGGGCTGGCGCGGGGTACGCGCCAGAGCTCGCGGCCGTGCGGCGGGTCTCCTCGGGATGCGCGCAAGATGAGAGATGAAGTGAAGGCAGCGAGTCCTCGTCAGGGCGCCGAGGCCGGGCAGCGCGTCGAGGGCGCGCAGCGCACGGAGGCCGGGCACAGCGCTGAAGGCGGGCGGGGCGCCGGGGGCCGGCCGCGCCGCATGGGCCGGCCGCGCAAGGCGCCGCAGCCGAGCGATCTCGCGCCGCGCGAGCAGATCCTCGCCGCGGCGGGGCGGCTGTTCGCGGAGCGCGGCGTCGTCGAGGTGTCGATGCTGGAGATCGCGCAGGCGGCGGGGCTGCGCCAGTCGTCGCTGTACTACTGGTTCCGGGGCAAGGAGCCGATCGTCGCGGAGATCCTGCAGCAGGTGAACCGGCTGCCGCTCGTCTACGTGCGGCGGCTCGAGGCGAGCGGCGGCGCGGCGGACGTGCAGCTCTGGCGTTTCGTGCGCTTCGACGTGCGGACGGTGTGCGGCTTCCCGCTGGAGATCACCGAGATCCACCGCTTCAGCGAGCGGGCTCCGGACGCGTTCGCGACGTACTGGTCCGAGCGGCGCGCGCTGACGGAGGCCGTGGCCGCGATCGTCGGGCGCGGGGTCGGGGAGGGGACGTTCCGCGAGGTGGACGCCTACCTGTGTGCGCTCACGGTGCTGGCGCAGGACGAGAGCGTGCAGAACTGGTATCGGCCCGGCGGGGCGGGGCGCGTCCATCCGCTCGCGGCCAGCGATCCCGCGGCGCTGGGGTACCGGCCGGAGCAGATCGCGGAGCTCGTCGCCGACCAGACGGTGGGCGGGCTGCTGGCGCGGCCAGCGAGGCTCGCGGCGCTGCGGCGGAAGGCGCTCGCGGCGGACGGGGAGGGGTAGCGGGCGAGCGCTCGACCCGGCGTGCGCGTCCGCGTGATGTCAGGAGTCCACGCGCAGAGGCGAGCCGGCTACTTCTTCTGCTCGGCGAGCCGGGCCTTGAACGCCGCGACGTTCTCCTTCGTGATCACCTCGACGCCGGTGTCGATCGTCTTGCTCGGGGGGATGGCGGCCCTGGCCGCGTCGCCCTTGGTCGCGAGCTCGTGCAGCCACTTGCTCGCCAGGTACCCGAACTGGAACGGCTTCTGGACGACGGTGCAGGCGACCGTGCCGTTCTCGATCCCGCTGAGCGTCGCGTCCTCTTCATCGAACACGGCCGGGATGACCTTGCCCTTCTTCCCGAGCGCCTCGACGGCGGCGATGATGGCCGGCCCGTTGTACGACCAGAGGCCCGTCGCGACGTTGAGGTCCGGGTGGGCGTTGAGGATATCTTCGACGTTCGAGCGCGCCTTGGCGCGATCGACGTTGTCCTCGCGCTTGTCGACGATCTGGATGTTGTGGGCGGTGACGACGTCCTGGATCCCCTTGAAGCGCTGGGCCGCGTTGTCCACCGCGAAGGTGCCGACGAAGACGGCCATCTTCCCGCCGTTCGGCAAGATCTTCACGATCTCGTTGCCGAGCACCTTGCCGGCCTCGTAGTTGTTCGTGCCGACGTAGAACAGCCGGTTCGAGTTCGGGGAGTCGGAGTCCATCGTGATGAGGGGCGCCTTCTCGGCGAGCTTGTTCAGCACGGGCACCTGAGCGTCCGGCGCCAGGACGCTCACAGCGACGGCGTCGTAGCCCTCGCTGACGATGCTCTCGAGGATCCGGTTCTGCTCCTCGGGCGTGCTGTTGGGCGGCGCCTTGATGTCAATTTGAATCTTGGCCTCTTGCTCGTACTTGTGGACGCCGGCCGCCGCGATCTTCCAGAACTCGTTGGCGCCGCCCGCCACGAAGGCGAGCTTGGGGGCCTTGGAGCTGCCGTTGCTGCTGCTGTTGCTGTTGCTGCCCTCGCCCCCGCCTCCCCGATCGCACCCCGCGATCAACGCCATGGACAGCATGGCGACCCCTGCATACGCACGCTTCCAGAAACTCTTCCCCTGTTCCACGGCGGTTCTCCTAGGTTCGTTCACGACAGCCGTGAGATGGCCCGAAGCGATGCTAGCGACTCGCCTCGACGTTGTCGCGCTTCGCCTCTGCGATCGAGGCAGAATTTTTCAAAGCGGCGCGGGGTTGTCGGACATGAACGTGGGAAGTGGGTGTTTCACGCGCGAGAGACCACGTGTCACCTACGGAATTGGTGTGTGCGCGAGGTGCGAGTGATGGTGGGCAGCATTGCTTTCTGAAGGCGCTTGCCTGTCCGCTCACGCCGACCGCGTGACGAGTACGTCGGCTTCGCGGGGATTCGACCTGGAGTGCTGCGGAGCCCTCGCAGGCGGCCGGACGAACGGTCATGTAAAGGCGAATGGCCCCATGCACGCAGGCAGGTGCGGGGCGCATCGGCAAACCGGCTGCGCGCCTCACGGCGCCAGCCGATGCGCCTCTCGTCACTTCGGGATGGGCACGAACTCCGTGCACGCCTCCTCGATCGCCGTGAGGGCGTTCGTGAGGCCGTCCTCGAGGCGCCCTTCGCACAGATCCCAGAAGAAGCCTCGGCCATCGTCAGCGAACGTGTCCACGAGCTGCTGCAGGGTTTCGGCCTCATCCGCGCTCCCATAGGCACCCTGGCACTCGCTCCTCCCGCCGATGCCGAGGAGTACGACGTTCTTTGCGTCGCCCTTCGCGGCGACGAGCCGATCATGGATCGCTTGCGGATCCTGGCGCGGGACGGGCTGCTCGTCCTCGTCGGTGATCGCCACCACCACGAGCAGCGCCTCGTCGCGGAGGAACCCCGCGTTCTCGCTGGTCGAGAACGGCGGCTCCAGCGCGGCGGCGGCGGCGGACGCGGGCTGCTCGTCGTCGCTGTCGCCGCTGCACTCGACGTCGCTCGAATCGAGGTCGGCGACGCACTGGAACTCGCGCGTGATCTCGGTGCTCGCGCTCTCCATCCACGGCTTTCCGCTCTGGAACGAGCAATCGCCCGCGGCGCCGCTCGTGTGAAAGTTCGCGGGGCGGGGGCAGGCGTCGATCACGGCCGCGCGGAAGTCCTTGATGCCGCTCATCTGGAGCAGCGCCTGCGCGAAGGCCGGGAACACGACCTCGCTCATCGATTCCTTCTCCTCGGTCATGCTCTGGGAGTTGTCGAGCGCGAACACGACATCGATGTGTTCGCACCCCGATCGGTTCGAGCCGTCGCCCCCTGTCCCACCGTTTGCTCCGCCGGACCCGAGGCCGAGGGGGTCACCTCCCTGCCCGAAGATGTCCTCCCCCTGTCCTTGTCCACCCACGCCTTCCGAGCCCGAGGCGCCCGGCGAACCGCTGCTCTGGCCTTCGCCCGAGCTCCCGCCGCACGCCACGAGACCCAGTATCCCTGCGCAGAGCCCCGCGCACCATGCCCTGAGATCCATGCCGAACTCCTTCTCCTTCGGGGCGTCGTGCCCTACCCATTCGTGTAGCACGGTCCCAACCGGCATCGACCGCCGGAGTGATGAGCGTAATCCTGTGAGGGTGTTGTTTTGCGCCCTGCGCATCAGACAGGGCCATAACCGCTTGCTCAGCTCTCCGGTCCTGGGCAGGCTGAGCAATCGACCGAGCGCTTCGTGGGGGAACGTGGTCCAGCCCTCGAGAGCCTGGCACGTCGCGCCGCAGGCCGGCCCGGGGGCCAGGGCGCGTCCATCCGCTGGCGGCCAGCGATCCCGCGGCGCTGGGATAATAACGCCCGGAGCAGATCCCGGGCTCATCGCGGACCAGACGGCCGTGGCTGCTGGCGCGGGCGTCGAGGCTCGCGGCCGTGCTGCGGAAGGCGTTCGCGGCGGGTGAGGGGAGAGGTCGCTGGCGCAGCGGTCCGTCGGGCCGCAGGCCCCGCGGGCGCTTCGAGCTGCGCGCGTCGTGCCTCCCGCTCACGTCTCCAGATCGTGCTTCAGCCGATCGAGGAGATCGACCGCGGCGGACGCGTAGCGGCTGATCCACCGGTCGTGGATCCGCTTGATGGGGAGCACGTTCAGGTAGTTCCAGCGGTGGCGCCCCTCACGCTTGACGATCACCAGCTCGGCCTTCTCCAGCACGCCGAGGTGCTGCATCACCGTGCAGCGATCCCAGTCGACGAAATGGGCGCAGAGCTCGCCCGTGGTCTTCGGCCCGTCCGCGAGCAGGTCCAGGATCTCTCGCCTCCGGCCGTCTGCCAGCGCCTTGAAGACGAGGTCATCCAAATCAGCGCTTGACATGTTGTTAGAATATAACATGATGCGACGGCGGTCAATCGACGCGTGTCGGCGGAGCAATCCGGTCGGCGTGTCGGCGTGTCGGCGTGTCGGCGCGCCGACGCGCCGACGCGCCGGTGTGTCTGCGCGTCGGCGCGCTTGCGTGGTCAAGGCGTTGCCGCGAAAAGGAGGCGTCATGGAGCTCAAATTTCAGGTGCAGACAAAAATTCAGAAGCCTGTCCACGAAGTCTTCGATGCGGTCTACAACCCGAAGAAGCTCAGCGGATATTTCACGACGGGCGGCGCGAGCGGGCCGCTCGACGAAGGCGCGACCGTCATGTGGAGCTTCGCCGATTTCGATGGAGGCAAGCCCTTCCCTGTCGCCGTCAAGCAGGTCATCCCAGGCAAGCTCATCACCTTCGAGTGGGCGGCCAGCGAGCCCGGCGACGACGGCGACGGGAAGTCGGTGAAGGAGCTGCCCTACAACACGACGGTGGAGATGCATTTCGAGGCCCTGGGCCCGAGCTCAACGCTCGTCCGGATCGCCGAGTCCGGCTGGAAGCAGACCGAGCAGGGATTGCAGGCGTCCTACGGTAACTGCCAGGGCTGGATGCACATGGCCTGCTGTCTGAAGGCATACATCGAGCACGGCATCAACCTGCGCGAGGGCTCGTTCTAGAGCGTCGGTCACCCGCTTCGGATACGGGCCCATCTCGACGTTTTCGGTGCTCAGCGCACAGGAGTGCGCTTGCGCGCCGAAAACGCCGATCTGGACCCGTCTCCTGTGCGGGAGAACGACGCTCTGCGACGCTCGTACCAGGGACGGGTGGAAACCGCTCTAGGCTAGAAGCTGCACGCCAGCCTGGGCGACGGCGGAGGGGCGCTCCACTATTGAACCGGGCCGGCGGTGGCGGTGCACGTGACCACCACCTTCCCCCGCGCCCGCCGGCTCTCCAGATAACGGACCGCCTCCGGTACCCCGCTCAAGGGGTAACGCCGATCGATGACCGACCTGACCCTGCCCTCTTCGAAAAGCTTCGTCAGGGCGGCGAGATCGGCGGCGTTCGGACGCGTCGCGTGCATCTTCATCGCTCTCGACCCGGACCATCGTCCCAGGAGCGCGACCTGCAGAAAGGCCCCCGTGGTCCCTCCGACGAACAGGTACGTGCCGCCGTCGCGGAGCACACGTCGGTAATCGAAGATCGAACGATACGCCGCCGCGTCCAGGATCAGGTCGTACCGTGCCCGCTCCGGGTGACGTCCACGCGCGTGTAGTCGACGACGTGATCGGCGCCCAGGGAGCGCACCAGAGCGAGGTTCCCGTCGCTGCACACCCCCGTCACCTCCGCGCCGAAGGCCTTCGCGATCTGAACGGCGAACGTCCCCACGCCTCCGGAAGCACCGTTGACGAGCACCCTCTGCCCGGCCCGGACGCGTCCGCCGTCGCGGAGCGCCTGGAGCGCGGTCACCGCCGCCATCGGTGGCGCAACAGGCGGTGGGCCTCGTCCAGCCGGTGGTTCCGGAGGTACGCGAAGACCGACGCGCCGAAGAGCGCGCGGAACCCCGCCTTGAGCTTCACCTCGTTCAGCCCCGCGTGTCGCGCGAGCTCCGGGAGCGCCGGCGGGTCCGCCATGCGCGCCAGCAGGATGTGCCGCGCCCGCTCCAGGCGATCGATGTCGTGCTGCGAGAGGAGCGGCGACGCCGCGCTCTCGCTCTCCTCCAGCAGATCGATCATGGCCGCCATCAGCTCGAGCCCCTTGGCCTCCAGGTAGAGCTGCCGGGACATGCCCCTCGCGCCGCAGCGGAGGATCTCGTCGAGCAGGCGGTACAGGGCTGGCGACATGGCCTGCGTCGCGCGCGGGTAAGCCCCGGGGTCGGCCAGGATCCGCTCGAGGGGCGCGGGCAGGACCTTCGAGCCCAGGAGCTCGCGGAGCCGCCGGCCGTCGATGGTGAGGCAGATGTTGTCTTGATCCTGACCGAGGGCCGACGCGTCCCACTCGCAAACGAGCCGCAGCGGCTTCTTGACCTGGCCGATCTGGAACGTCCCGCCCCCGAGGAGGTGGCCGTCTCCATCGCTGCTCCTCACCGCATGTGGGGACCCCGCGACAGGACGAACTCCAGCATCATCGGCGCGTGGTCGATGACCATCCCCCCGCCCGTTCCCACCGGCACCGGGCGGCGCTCAGGGAGATGCCGGAGCGCAGGGTTGAGGCGCTGATGAGGCCCGTGTTCCCCCGCAGATCCCAGCGCATCCGGCGCTCGATCGGGGTGGGGGTCTCGATGGGGGCGGCGTTCCGGAGGACCCCGAGCGCGAACTCTTCGAGATCGCGCTTGCTGCCGTCGAGCCTCATCGTCTCCATGTGGACATCTTAGCACGCGCCGGCGCGCGCCCGCGTGGCGTGTCCTGGCCGGACACCTCTGGTAGGCGCGAGCGTGGCTCAGGGTGACTGCGTGTGATACACGTAGCCAGTCGAGCGCCGGCGCACATGCCGCCGCGGAGGCGGGCGGCGAGCTCTGTCCGCGCGGCAACGAGCACGGGCAGCCGGACGCGCGGGACGCGCTCGCGAGGGGGGGACTATCACCATGACAACAAATGAGGACGCTGCCGTCGAAGAGGCGGAGCGCGAACAGGCAGCGATCAGGAAGCTCAAAGAGCTGTTCGTCGGCGCCGAGGCGAGCCGTCACGTCGACCTCGATCGGCGCGTGCGGCGGCCCGTGTTCATGAAGCCGCTGGGGGGCGCGAGGGGCACGTTCCACGTCGCGCCAGACCTCGACGCGAGCTTGCGCATCGGCGTCTTCGCGCATCAGGGCTTCCCCGCCTGGGTCCGCTTTTCTGCGAGCCCGGTGCCGCAGAGCGGCGGTGACGATTACGATGTCCTCGGCATGAGCATCAAGCTGCTGGGCGTGCCGGGCCAGAAGCTCCTCGAAGGCGAGGAGAAGGCGCTGACGCACGACTTCGTCCTGCAGAACCACGACGTCTTCTTCGTCGACGACGCCCCCGAGTTCGCGGCCCTCACGGAAGCCTCCTTCTCGAGCAGGCTGGACGACTACCTCGAGCAGCACCCGAACACCGCTGCCATCCTGAAGGAGATGCAGAGGAACGAGGCGGACGTGCTCCTCGCCCACTACTCGAGCGCGGTGCCGTATGCCTTCGGCGAGCGGTATGTCAAATACGCGGTCCGCCCCGTCGCAGGCCTGTCGGGGTCGCCGCAAGGCCCCGGCACCGGGCGCGGTGACGAGACCCTGCGCCGGCGTCTCCTCGACGAGGGCGCTTGTTTTGATTTCTTTCTCCAGTTCCAGGCAGATCCGGCAGCGATGCCGCTCGAACGCGCGACCGTGCGCTGGGAAGAGCGCCTCTCTCCGCTGATCAAGGTCGCGACGATCGAGCTGCCGGCGGGACAGGACATCTATGATCCTGGACTCCTGGCGGCCATCGAGGAACTCTCCTTCACGAGCTGGCACGCGCTGCCGGAGCACGCGCCTGTCGGCAGCCTGAACCGCGCCCGCCGTGCCGTCTACAAAGCCTCGGCGGACTACCGGCGCCGCCGCAACCACGTGCCGCTCGGCGAGCCCCTGGAAGGCATCTGAGCCGCCGCACAGGTCCATCCCGGAAGCCCGTGGAAATCCTGGGTCATGCTCCCCATCACCACGACAAGGTGAGCGCGTCGTGGGGCGGGGGCTTCACGAGGCTGTGCACGACGGTCCCAAGGTGAGATCGGCACACGCCCTGCAAGTGCTCCGACCGGTCGGCTCGTGCTCCGGCTTCCGTCCGTCAACGCAAGCACCGCAGTGTAGCCCGCATGAAAGCGCTGATCTGGCTCGTCCTCTGGAGCGGTGGGCTCGTCGGCGCGAGCGCTGCAAACGTCAACGCTGCCAGGACGTTCTCACCGCCCGTCCACGATGGCCGCAGGATCGAGCGCTGTTACCTCTCGCCCCGTTACAGCGGCGCTGATCCTTGCGGAGACAGGTCCGCCCAGGAGGTCGCTGATCAGTTCTGCAAAGACAGGGGGCTCCGCCGCTCCACGTACTGGTCAGCCACACGCAGCGAGAGGAAGATCTCCGCCTGGGCGCTCGAGGAGCTCGGCGCGTGCGGCATGCTCATCCATCGATGGACGGACCACGAGGGCGGGAGCCTGTTTGCACGGATAGACTGCGAGTGAGGCGCCACGCGCGAGCGCGTGGGGCATGCGGAAGACCGGCGGCGGACAGCGAGCGCGAGTTCGGCCGGCAGACCATCACGACCGGAATCCCGATGTTGTCGAGGCAGGAGCCTGGGCGCCCTCATCCCGGCCGCGCCGCCGCACGGCGCTCGGCGGCACGCCCGAGAACCGCTTGAAGGCGCGGCTGAAGGCCGCCTCGGAGTCGTAGCCGAGCCGCTCGGCCGCCTCGGCGACGGTCACGCGGTCGTCGCGCAGCCAGCCGCTCGCGACGTGCATGCGCCAGCGCGCGAGGTAACGCGCCGGCGGCACGCCGACCACCGCCGCGAAGCGCTCCGAGAAGAGGGAGCGCGACATGCTCGCGACGTCGGCGAGCGACTCCACGGACCAGGGCTCGCCCGGGCGCTGGTGGATCGCGGCGAGCGCGCGGCCGATCTGCGGGTCGCGTATCGCGGCGAGCCAGCCGCGCGTGTCCTCGCTGCGCGACTCGACCCACGCGCGGATGACCCTCGTGATCACCACGTCGGCGAGGCGCGTCATCACCGTCGCGGCGCCGACGCGCCGCCTGAGCACCTCGTCCGCCATGGCGTCGAGCAGCACCGGAAGCACCGTGTCGTCTGCGCCGCCGCCCCGCACGAGGAGCAGCGGCGGCATCAGCTGGAGGAGCGGGTGCACGGCGGGCTGAGCGAAGCCCACGCTGCAGCACACGAGGATCGTCCGCGCGCCGGCGCCGCCCGCGCGCATCGTGTACGCCCGATCGCCGATCTCCTCGAGCGGCATCTCCTCGAGCGGCGTCACGCGCCCGCGCGCCTTGCCCGCGATCGCGTGGCCCGCCCCGCGCGGCAGCAGGGCGACGTCGCCGGCGTGGAGCTCCAGCCACCCGCGCTTCGGCGCGCGCAGCCAGCAGTCGCCCGAGACCACGAAATGGAACCGCGCCTGGTCCACCGGCGGGAGATCGATGCCCCAGGGGCGCGTCAGCTCGCAGCGACCGTAGGTCCCCTCCGAGAGCCGGAGGTCCTGGAGGACCTCGCTGAGCGCGTCGGGGGAGAGCGCCTCCCCGCCGGACAAACGGTCATGCATCGGCGACAAAGTAGCATGGAACGACCGCGGGGCCGGCCCCACGACCGGACACACGCTCACCGTCGACGGCGGCTTCGTCGCCATCTGAGGGGCGTCGAGGGAGCGCACGCGCATCAGGGCTCACTCCAGGCCCGGCGCGTCGTCACCGTCCTGCGGGAGGTGCGCCTGGGGTGTCGCCGCGGTCCTCCTTGCGGTTTCGCTTCAGCCATTCGACCCCGTAGTCCACGAGCGCCCGCTGGGGCATCAGCAGGGCGGTGGCGGCGCCGGCGCGGCCGCGGCGTTCCAGGCCGGTATCCCTCGCGAAATCCGCGCCGGCCCGGTCGAAGTCCCCGCTGTCGGTCGCGAGGTCCTCGAAGGCGACCCACTGGCGCACCCCGTCGACCAGGACGGGCGCGTGGTGCACCATGCGCCGCTTGCCCGGGAAGTCGGAGCGGTGCTCGGAGAGGTGGAGCGAGGTGTTGTTGAGGTGGCCGACGCCGAGCAGCAGCACCCAGCCGTCGAGCTCGTAGACGTGCGCCAGCGGCGAGCCCTCGCCGAGGGCGGGCGAGAGCTGATGGTTCGCCGTCACCGTCTCGGCGTGCCGGCCCCAGGCGGCGAACGACGTGTGCGGGTGTGCGCTGCGGCGCACGCCCCTCTGCTTGCGGAACGTCTCGGCGACGGCGCCCATCTGCCGTGTCGGCGTGAGGTCCGGGTCGTAGGCCGGCATGGTCCGGCGGATCGGCTCCCACCACGACTCCGGCACGGGCGGCTCCTGCCAGAGCGCCGGGTCGGACAGGCCGGTCGACTGGGTCGGCATCACCAGCGTGCCCTCGGGCGATAGGATCTCTTCGAGCGCCAGGATCACCGCAACCGGCCCGCCCGAGACCCAGCCGAGCTTGCTCAGCGACGAGTGGACCAGCAAGGTCATGCCGGGCTGGACGCCCAGCGCGGTGAGCTCCTCGACCAGCGACGGGAGGGTGACGGGGACGTCCGGGTACGCCCGGATGGTCTGATCTTCGCTCATGGCGGCCCCGTGATTGCACTCCGCGCCGCGAGGATCAACACCGGAGCATCGTCCGTTCCTCCGCGGCTCGATCGCAACAGGGCGTCACGCGACGGTGACAGGCATCCCGAGGAACCGGCTGTACTGGTCGATGGCCAGCTGCAGCGCGGCGTGCTCGCCCCTCTTGAGCGGCACCGGGATGTTCAGGGTGATCGCGACGGTCTTCCCTTTGACGTTGCGGCGCCAGCCGCCGACGACCTGCCCGTCGAGGACCACGAGGTGCGCCATGAGCGCGTCGCTGGACCCGCTCAGCAGCGCGGGGTCGAGCGTCGCGCTGTGGTCCTTGTAGGCGATGACGTACTCATCGTAGTTGGGGAGCAGGTGAATCAACGGCGTCTTGAGCTTCCCGTTCGCCGCCGGCCCGCCAGCGCGCCAGTACGTCTTGCCGTCGACCACCTCGCTCTCCAGGTGCGTCCCTGCCAGCTCGATCCCGGCCTTGACCTCGGCCATCGTGAGCCCCGACCACCAGGCGAAGTCCTTCGCCAGCGCCGGCCCGTGGCTCGCGAAGTAGCGTCGCGTGAGCTCCGCCAGCGCCTCGTCGCGGCCGAGCGCCCTCGTCCGCGAGACCCGCTCGTCGAGCAGGGCATAGGTGAACTGCTTGCCGCGGAGCGCGCCGCTGCAGAGCAGGCCGTCCAGCTCGGCGCGCATGAGCAGGTAGGCGAGCCTGAGGCCGCTCGCGGTGATGCCCGCCGCCTCGTACACCCGCGCGACCTCGGTGCGCGTCAGCTGGGCGCCGCCCTGCAATGCCCTGGCGAGCGCGCCGCTGCTCCTGGCAAACACGGCGTCGTCGAGCTCGAGCTTTCGATACATGGTGGCGTTCGCGGCGTTCACGCGCGGGGCCGTGAGCTCCAGCATCCAGCGGATGTCCAGGGGCATTACGATGTGCCACGTGGGCCGCAGGACATGGGTGCGGAGGATCTTGCCGTCATTGAACAGCCGATCGAGATCGGCGTCCGTCACGCCGGTGGTCCGCTGCGCGACGGCCCATTTCGCCCCGGCGTAATCCTGGGCCTGCACCGCGCATAACCATTGAACCACGTCCTCGGGCCTCTCGCATGGGGGCCCCACGAGGCGCTCGTTGTGGAGCCGCTGGCGGGCGATATCGAGGGGGGCCAACGTCATGCCCTGATCACCATCACCTGCCGTCCGCCCGGCGTGGCCGCCGGCGTCGCGCCGAGGCGCTCCGGGAGCGGCGGTGCGTCCGGCCGGCGGTCGAAGAGCACGAGCCACCCGGTCGAGAGGCCCAGGCCGGCCAGGTAGCCGTCGAGCTGCCTCAGGCCCTCGTCGAGCGGATCCGCCTCCCTGGGGCGCCACACCTTGATCTCGATGGCCAGCGTCTCGCCCCGGTACCGCACGCAAAGGTCCATCCGCCCGCGCCCGATCGCGTACTCGCGCTCGATGGAGCCGCCGTTCACGACCCGGTGCAGGAAGGCCATGAGCACGAGGTGCGGCGCGACCTCGTGGTACGGCGCCGTGGCGAGCAGGGGCTCGCCGTGCTGCCGCCAGAAGTCGAGGAACGCTCGGAGCAGCGCCTCCTTGTCGAGCCGCCCGTCGGGCGAGAGCCACGTGGCCGGGATCTGCGGCAACGCGTCGCGCGTCCCGCCGGCCAGCGCCCGCACGATGATCTCCCGGTAGATCGGGTTGGCCACGATGAGCCCGCCGAGCTCGGAGCGGCGGAGCAGGCCGAGATCCACCACGAAGCGGCGGTCGTCCTCGAGGACGTCGCCGGGCGTGCCGCCGGCGAGCATGGGCTCGACGAGCGCGCGCACCCGCGGCTCCCGGAGCCGATCCATCAGGCTGTCGAGGTGGGTATCCTGCCGGCGGATCAGGATCTCCTTGGCCTCGTCCACGTGCGCCGCGGCGATCGGCTGTGCGGGATCCTGCACGAGGACCTCCGTGAGCTGCCGGGCCAGCGCGTTGACCAGCCAGGGTTGACCCTGCGTGAGATAAAAGGCGCGCGCCACCGCCTCCGGCAGGAAGACCTGGCCCGTCTCGGCCGTGTGCTGACCGTAGAGGGCCGCCACCTCCTCCTGCGTGAAATTGCGCATCGTGAGCGACTCGGCCTTGATGTTGAACGGGCTCGACGTGCCCAGGCGTCCGCCGCTGCCGGACGCGACCTTGTAGTCGCGCACGTCGCGCAGCCCGACGAGCGCCAGCGACCAGGGGAACTGCTTCGGACGCGTCGGGTAGCCAGCCCTGATCTGCCGCAGGGCCGAGATCAACGTGGCGTCCTGGAGGGCGTCAATCTCATCGAGGAACACGACGAGCGGCCGCGGCGCTGCGCTGGCCCAGGCGACCAGCGCAGCGCCGAGCCGCGCTCCCGGCGGCGCGTCCGGCCAGGGCGGCGGCTGCAATTCGGGGGGAAGCCACGCGGCCGCCCAGCCTCTCCACGACTCGAGCACGGCCAGCTCGGCAGCGCCGATATCATCCGGGAAAGGGGCGCCCTGCTCCATCGAGAGCAGGACGGCCACGTACCCTCCCTCGGCCGTGAGCTCCCGGCCGAGGGTGAGCAGCGTCGTCGTCTTGCCGACCTGCCGGGGGGCGTGGAGGACGAAGTAGAGCCCCCGGTCGATGAGCCGCCGGACGTCGGGCAGGCGGGAGAGCACGGGCACGGTGTAGTGGCGCTCGGGCTCGTTCGGGCCGGCTGTGTTGAAGAAGCGCGACACGCGGGGACAGCTTTCGACCGGGCAGGGCCGCCCGTCAAGCCGTCGCCTCCGCGGAGGAACTGCGGCTTCGCTGCTGGTACAAGAGGCGACGTGAGACGCCTCGCCGCCCTGGCCGCCCTCGCCCTGACGTTGTGCGCCTGCGCCGGCAGCGCGCTCCCCAGCGCCCCCCGCTGCTTCACCGGCCCCGTTCCGAGGGTGGGCCGGCCGGTGCGGGACGAGATGTTCGCGCTGACGCGGCGCGAGCGGGAGCGCGCCGAGCGGGCGCCGCCGCTCGTGCGCGCCCGGATCCTCGAGGCTCTCCCGGCGCTCTTCCCGAGCGTGGGCGACCTCGCCTCCGCGCCCCGCTGCGACGCGGAGCTCCAGGACGAGAACGCGGCGGCGCTCCGCGCCGAGCCGCTCGGGTTCTCGCGCCTCCTCGTCGCGCGCCTCCGCACCGTGCACGACCTCCGGCTCCTCCTGCCGCTCGTCACGCGCAGCGAGGAGAGCATCACCCCGTACCAGAGCGGCCCCGACGAGCCGGGACCGCCCCCGCCGCGCTCGCTCGTGAGGCACCTCGCCCTCGCGGGCATCCCGGCGGCGTGGGCGGTGAACAACGACCCGGAGGCCCGGCGGCTCGTGCTCGACCGGCTCCGCGCGAGCGGCGACGCCCGCGAGCTGATCCTCGTGCACGGCGGCGCCGCCGCGCTGTTCCGGGAGGCGCTGCGGGGCGACCCCGCGCGCGCGCAGGGCGGCGAGGGGCCGTCGCTGCTGCGCGCCTGGCTGCCCGACCTCGCGCGGCGACTCGCGGGCCCCGCGGACCGCGCCTCGCTGGAGCTCGTGCTCCTCCGGCTCGCCGACCTGGGGACGTACGCGGCGCGCCTCGGCGCGGGTCCCGAGGCCCGCGCGCTCGTGGACGACCTCCTCGCGCGCCGGGGCGAGCTCCCGATCGCGCAGGGCATCCCCGGGGCGGCGCGGGACCTCGCCGAGGTGGCGCGCGGGGCGCTCCACGACCTGGAGGCGCCGCAGCCATCGGTCTCCGAGGCCGCCCTCCCGCCGCCCCGGCGCGACCCGTTCTCCGTGTGGCGGGACTGGCTCGACGCCGAGCCCGCGGGCGGGAAGGTGCCGGCGGCGGACGCGCTCGCGCGCGTGCGCGACCTCGACGGCGAGCTCGCATCCCTGCGCTTCTACGCGCCCCGCTGTCGCGTGATCGAGGAGCTCGGCCAGTGGCTCCCGCCGGACGAGGCGTCGCGGCGCTTCGACGCGCTCGTCGCCCCGGCGTTCGACGGCGAGCACATCCGGGTGAGCACCGAGACCCTCTGCCGCCTGGGCGTGGCGCTCCGGCTGGGCGGGGTGGACGAGGCGCGGCGGGTGAAGCTCCTCCTCCGGCTGCTGTCCGCGGCGCCCGAGCAGATCGGCGCGCGCGACCGGAGCGGCGACGAGCGGGGCCCGGCGATGGGCTGGCCCGCGGACGAGGAGCCCGTGGGCGAGGTGGCCGCGCGCGCGCTCGCGCGGAACCTCGGCTGGGTCGAGCGCCACGTGGACCTGCGCGCGTGGCTCGCGCAGGCCGCCGCCGCGCCGGTCCCGTCCGGCAGGGCGGCCGCCGCGCGGTGGAGCGCGCTCCAGCCCGCCTTCGAGCGCGTGATTGCGTGGCACACCTCCGGGGCCCCGGACGCGCGGCCGGAGACGGCGGCCGCGATCCTGCGCGCGTGGATGGAATCCCTCCGCGCGGGAAAGGTGGCCGAGGGCGCGACCCACCTCCACGGCGTCGAGGTGGCGAACGTCCGAGTCCGGGCGCTCGGCGAGCACGGGCGGCGCGCCGGCCTCGCCGAGGAGATCGGCGCGTTCCTCGCCGAGCGGCAGGGCGCGCGGTCGGCGGTGATCGCGGCGTACCTGCTCTCGCTCTGAGCCTCGACGATTCAGCTCGCCCGCGCGCGGAGCAGCCGGAGCGCCACGTGACGCCGGCGCAAAGGCCTGCTGAGATGGAGGCATGCGCCCGTGCGACGACGACGACGACGCCGCCTCCACCGAGCTCCTGCCCGGGCCGGTGCGCCCCGCCGCGGCCGCCGCCGAGAGCTTCGCCCTGTCGGTCGTGGCGGGCCCTGACGAGGGCCGCCGGTTCACCGTGGCGCCGGGGTTGCCCTCGCGCGTGCTCGCCGGCACCAGCCCCGCCTGCGACATCGCCCTGACCGACCGGCTCGTCTCGCGCCGCCACGTGGCCTTCGAGCTCGCCGGCGCTCGCCTCCGCGTCACCGACCTCGGCTCGACCAACGGCACCTTCGTCCAGGGGATCCGCATCGGCGACGTGTACCTCCAGGGCAGCGAGCTCGTCAGGATCGGTGAGACCGTGCTCAGCGTCGAGGCGCTCGGCGCCACGCAGGCGGCCCCGCTGTCCCGCGCCGTGCAGTTCGGCAGGCTCGTCGGGGCCAGCGAGGCGATGCGGCGGCTCTACCCGCTGTGCGAGCGCCTCGCGAGCTCGAGCGTGCCCGTGGTCATCGAGGGCGAGACGGGGACCGGCAAGGAGGTGCTCGCCGAGGCGATCCACGAGCAGGGGGCGCGGGCGGCCGGGCCGTTCGTCGTCTTCGACTGCACCGCGGTGCCGCCGACGCTCGTGGAGTCGACGCTCTTCGGGCACGAGCGCGGCGCCTTCACCGGCGCGAGCGAGGCGCGCCGCGGCGTCTTCGAGGAGGCGCACGGCGGCACGCTGCTGCTCGACGAGATTGGCGACCTCGACCTCGGCCTGCAGGCCAAGCTCCTCCGCGCCATCCAGCGATCCGAGGTGCAGCGCGTCGGATCGAACAAGTGGATCCACGTCGACATCCGGGTGCTCGCCGCGACGCGGCGCGATCTGGAGCGCGAGATCCAGGCGGGCCGGTTCCGGGACGATCTGTTCTTCCGGCTCGCGGTGGCCCGGATCGAGCTGCCGCCGCTGCGCAAGCGGCAGGGCGACGTCACCGTGCTCGCGCACCACTTCTGGCGGCAGCTCGCGGTCCGCGGCGCGCCGTTCCCCCAGGGGTTCGCCGAGCGGCTTTCGGATTATGACTGGCCGGGCAACGTGCGCGAGCTCTACAACGCCGTGGCGCGCCGCGTGGCGCTCGGCGAGGCCGCGCCGATCGAGACCACCCGGTCCGGGCTGACCTCCTCGGGCGCGCCGACCGGGGCGCCGCGGCCGCGCTCCACCACGCCAGAGCCCGCGCGAGGAGGCACAGAACACGCGATCTCCGGCGACGTCATCGAGGAGATCCTCGCGCTCAACCTGCCGCTCCCGCGCGCGCGGGAGCGGATCGTCGAGCACTTCGAGCGGCGCTACGTGCAGCGCGTGCTCGCGCAGCACGGGGGCAACGTCCGGAGCGCGGCGGCCGCGTCGGGCATCGCGCGGCGGTACTTCCAGCTCCTGCGCGTCCGACGCTCCGCCTGACGTCCTGCGGCGACGCCGCCGCCGGTGTCGCCCGGGGGACCGCCCCTCCGCGCGGCCGCCCGCGCCGCGTGATGCTCGACCCGCCCCTCGCTGTCCCGGGCCCTCACCTCACCGCCGACCCTCGATTCGACGTGTCGGTGCCCAGCTCGTGGCAGGCATGTGACAGGTCACGGATGAACTCCAGGTGACGCGCGAGCTCCCGGACCGCCGGGGGGGTGATCCGGGAGAGCTCCCTTGATCGAGTCGATCACCCGGTGATCTCTCCGATCACCCCCGCGCTCGCCCGGCTCGCCGGGAGCGATCGCGGCGCGCCTCCGCTGGAAGAGCTCAAAACGGGCTATCGCGGCTCCGTGGCGCCCGTCGTCGAGGTCACCGCCACGACCGGTACGCCGCTTGCTCTTCCGGTCTGCAGCAGCCGGCTACGAGAGCCCGGCGTCGCTCGGTACCACGATGAACCACATCAAGAGGTGGTGATCGAGGTCGAGCCCTGGCGGCGGGTTACGCCGCCGCGACACCGGATAACAACATGGCCATGCTGCATCAGTCGAAGATAACCGTCGGCGATCATGGATCGCCCAAGAGGAAAGCTCACCATGTCTCTCAATTCTTCTGTCATTACTCCTGGCCTGTCGCTCCTCCTCGTCGCCGTTGCCACGAGCGGGCTCGGATGCCTTGCTGCCGGATCCACGGAGGATGAGGTCGAGGTGGATCAGCGCGAATCGGCCGCGTGCGCAGGCTCTCCGGAGTGGCAGGAGGGGCATTGGTACGAGGCGGGGGCCGTCGTGAACTACCAGGGGTCGGCCTACATCGCCGAGCACGGCAATCCTGGCTACATCCCGACGGTCAGCACGTACTTCTGGGAGCCGTACTCCGGCTGCAGCGGCGACCCCGGCCCCACCGGGGGCTCGTGCAGCTATCCGCAGTGGCAGGAGGGCCACTGGTACAACGCGGGGGCCGTCGTGAACTACCAGGGGTCGGCCTACGTCGCCGAGCACGGCAATCCTGGGTACATCCCGACGGTCAGCACGTACTTCTGGGAGCCGCACCCTGGCTGCAGCGGCGGCCCCGGCGCGGGCGGTGGGCTTCCCGCAAAGGTCGTCGCCGGCTATTACCCGAACTGGACGCCGTCGCCCGTCCGCATCCGGGACATTAGCAGCAATTACAACCTGATCTACCTCTTCGCCGCGAAGCCCGTGGGAGGGTCGCCCGGCACCACGGGCGCCGTCTACTGGACGCCGCCGGGGGATGGCAGGGGAGCGGCGACGAACCTCAACGCCGACATCCAGTACGCACGCACGAACCAAGGTCGCAAGATCATCCTCTCCGTCGGCGGCGCCGGCGCTGGCATGAGCTTCCCGACGCGCGCGAAGTCGCAGACGTTCGTCGACAGCGTGGTCGGGATCTATAACAGCCTGGGTGGGTTCGACGGCCTCGACTGGAACACCTTCGAGGCCGATCAGGATCCCGACACCGGCGAGATGATCTGGATCAGCCTGGAGCTGAAGCGGCGCTTCCCCGGCTTCATCATCACCGCGCCTCCGGCGCCCTGGAACAACCGCGACAAGACGTTTTGCAAGGCCATGGTGGACGCCGGCGCCATGGACTACGCGGCCCCGCAGTACTACGACGGCCCGGGCCTGGACCAGCAGTCTTACATCGTGACCAGCGTGAACGAGTGGGTCTCGCTGCTCGGTCCGACGCACGTCGTCGTGGGGTTCGGGATCTGGGACCAGCAAAACTACATGTCGATCGGCGAGGCGGTCCCCACGTGGAACCAGGTCGAGAGCAACCACCCGACGCTCCGCGGGGCGTTCGACTGGCAGATCCACATCGATGAGAGCATCGGGTGGCAGTTCGCCAACCAGGTCGGACCTCTCGTCAAGTACTGAAGCGGGATCGCGCGCTGAGCGCCGCCGCCCACGGCCAGGAATCTAGCCGCTGGGCGGGCCAGTCGCGCTGTAGCGGCGACGAGAGGACCCGCACGGCCGGGCGCGAGCTCGAGGCCGGCGGGTCCTGCCGGCTCCGCGGATCCCACCCGCTCGCCGCGCTCGTCCTCCGAGGAGAGCTGCGCCTATTCGTAGAAGGCGACGTCGTCGATCCAGATATCGAACGCCTGCTCCTTGTCGAAGTAGAACTCTATGGCCCAGAGCCGATCCAGGGCGGGCGCGGAGAACTGGTCACCGTATGCCTCCTGCTTGAGGCACTCCGCCGGAATCTTGAAGTGCTTCCAGCCGCTCTCCAGCACGACGTGCTTGTGGAAATGAGAGCTGCATCCACCCTCCGCCTCGTTGCAGATGCCCCCCTGGTAATGGGTCTGCTGATCGATGAACATCACCTTCATCCTCGTGGTGGAGCCCTCCTCGGCGCGGGCCCAGAACGTGAGGCCGCGGTACACGGAGGCGTCGTAGTAGGCCCCGTCGTCCAGATGGAAGCCGATGCCGGCTCCCCAGTGGATGAAGCGGTCATTGGCGCTGGTGTGCACGGCCTCGAGGCTGGCGCCGCGCGGAGAGCCAAGGGGGCTCACGAGATCCGTCGAGCTCGCAGGATCCTGGATTCCTTCCTCTGACAGGTCGTTGTCCTTGAACCAAGACCCTGACCGAGGGGTCGCTCCGCTCCCTCTCAAGATCTGGATGTCTCCGTCTTCCATGTTGTCGATCATCGACAGCGCGAGGCGCTCCCTCGGCAGCACTTCGAGGATCTCGCATGGATCCCCTCCGCCGATCGCGCCGCCGCCGCCCGCGCCGCCGCCGCCGCCCGCGCCGCCGCCGCCCGCTGCGCCGCCGCCCGCGCCGCCGCCGCCCGCTGCGCCGCTGCCGCCCGCGCCGCCGCTGCCGCCCGCGCCGCCGCTGCCGCCGCCGCCCGCGCCGCCGCTGCCCGCGCCGCTGCCGGTGCCGACGGCTGAGCCCGCGCCGCCACCGCCTGCGCCGCCGTCTCCGGGCACCGCACCCTCCGGCCCGTAGGTCTTGTCGAAGCCGAAGATCTGCGAACAGCCGAGCCCGAGCATCGCCACGGCACGTCCGCCGGCGCACCAAACGAAGGCAAGCATCGTCTTCATCTTCATGGATCTATTCCCGATGTTTTTATCTCGAACACTATGAGGGGGACCGCCCAAATGGAATAGTGACACAACCACGACACACGGCTGTTACCGTCTAGCCCCAGAGTCGCCGGCCGCCGCCGACTCCACCGCGCGACGGCGCCGGCCGACGGAGAGCGCCTTACATCATTGGAGATGCAGTCGGCCCTTCGACCCGTCAGTTCCTGCGTGCAGGCGTCCGGTGCGCTGGTATACCCTCGCCCGCGCGGTGGAACCTATGTCGCTCAGCTTGAACGAGGGAATGTTGTTCGCAGGGAGGTACCGCGTGGTGCGCGGTATCGCCAGCGGCGCGATGGGCGCGGTCTACGAGGTCCTGCACATCGAGACGGAGCGCCGGCGGGCGCTCAAGGTGATGCACCCGCACCTCGCCGACAACCCCGAGTTCCACGCCCGATTCAAGCTGGAGGCGCGCGTCGCCGCGCGCATCGAGAGCGACCACATCGTGGAGGTGTTCGACGCCGGGATCGACGCCGAGAGCGGCAGGCCGTTCCTCGTGATGGAGCTGCTCCGCGGCGAGGAGCTCAGCGGGCGCCTCCGCCGCACCGGGCGCCTGCCGCCGGAAGAGGCCGTCGCCTACCTGCGCCAGACCGCCATCGCCCTCGACAAGACTCACGCCGCCGGGGTCGTCCACCGCGACCTCAAGCCCGCCAACCTCTTCTTGGCTGAGACCGAGGACGATGGCGCACCCCGGATCAAGGTCCTCGACTTCGGCATCGCCAAGCTCGTCGTCGAAACGGCGACGGACTCGGCGGCGACCGCGGTCCTCGGCACGCCGCTCTACATGGCGCCCGAGCAGTTCAGCGGTGAGCCGGTCTCGAGGGCTGCGGATATCTTCGCCCTCGGCATGATCGCGTACACGCTCCTCGTCGGCAAGGCGTACTGGCTGAACGACAGGCGGAAGTACGACAACCCGCTCGCCTTCGCGGCGATCGCCGCGTACGGCCCGCACGAGCCCGCGTCCGCGCGCGCGGACGCCGAGGGGGTGAAGCTGCCTCCGGCCTTCGACGCGTGGTTCGCCAGGGTAACGGCGCGCGCCCCCGAGGCGCGCTTCGCCACCGCCTCGGCGGCGATCGAGGCGCTCGCCGAGGTCTTCGACCTGCCTACCCCGCCGGTGCGATCGTCGCGCCTGCTCCCTGCGGAGACGCCGAGCGGACGTGCCTCCCTGAGCCCCCGCTCATCGCCGCTGCCGAGCGGCGTCCAGTTCTCGACCACGGACGCGGCGGCCGCGCCGCCCGCCACGAAGCAGCGGAGCCGATCCGCGATCGCCATCGCGGCGCTCGTCCTCCTCGGCGGCGTCGGCACCTTTGCCTCGCTGAACCACGGCGCGCTCCCCGCCCGCGGGAGCGCGGGGCCCGCGCAGGCGGCGGGGGACGCGCGCTCGCCCGCCTCCGCGCCCCCTCTGGCCGATCCGACGCCGGCTCTCCCCGGAGCCCCGGCGACGGCCAGAGCGCCTGACATCGTGACGCCCGCCCCCGCGGCCTCGGCGCCGCTGGACAAGGCCAGCCGGGCGCTTGTCCCCGCGGCTGGGGCAGCGAGCGCGCCGCCGCCGCCGGCGCGCGGCGCGCGGCGCAGGCTCGCGCCAGCCCCGTCGGCCGCAGAGCCGAGCCGGGAGTCGCTCTACAAGCCGGACTGAGCGCGGCGGCAGGGCGGACGCTTTTTTGGCCTGGAACAAACGCGAAGAATGGGATTCACGGTATCATCCATGCGCTTCTCTTGGTCCCTGTCCATCTGTCTTGGCGTGCTGGGTGTCGCCATCGCCGCGCCGGCCAGCGCGCAGGCCGTCGCCGTAGCCGAGTCGCTCTTCGACCGCGGGCTCGCGGACATGCTGGCGGGCCGGTACGACACCGGCTGCCCGGCCCTCGCCGAGAGCCAGCGCCTCGATCCTCGCCCGGGGCGGCTGTTCACGCTCGCCGAGTGCGAGGCCAAGTGGGGGCGCATCGCGACCGCGGTCGCGCGCTACAACGACTATCTCGCGATGGTTGACCGCATGAGCGAGGCCGAGCGGGTCATGCAGTCCGCGCGACGCAAGCTCGCGCACGAGCAGCGCCGCGCCCTCGCGCCGCTCGTGCCGCGGCTCACGCTGTCGCTGCCGCCGGACGCGCCCGCGGGGACGCGCGTGCAGCGCGACGGCATGACCCTGGAGCAGCCCTCGCTCGGCGTCGCGCTCCCCGTCGATCCGGGAGAGCACGTCGTGACGACGCAGGCGCCGGGCGGGCCCGTGACCGAGAAGCGGCTCACGATCGGCCGGTCAGAGTCGAGAGTGATCGTGCTCGAGGTGACGCCCTCCGCCCCCGAGGAGCCGCCGCCCGCCGAGCAGCCGCCCTCGCCGGCGCGTCTGCCCAGCGTCGCGCCGCTTGCGGCTCCCTCACCGGGCGCCGGGGCGAACGCGCCGGATCAGGGGCCCAGCGGTCGGCGGGTGGTCACCTACGTGGCGGGCGGGGTCGGCGTGGCCGGGCTGGTCGTCGGCTCGGTGACCGGGTGGATGGCGCTCGACGAGAGCGGCGTCGCGGCCGAGAATTGCAGGGATGTGAGCCCCGGCAACGCGCGATGCAACCCCGCCGGGATCGCCGCCGGCAACCGCGCGAAGCAGCTCGGGCTGGTGAGCACGGTCAGCTTCGGCGCCGGCGTGGCGCTCGCCGGCGCGGCGGCGCTGGTCTTGCTGCTGGAGCCAGCCCCGCGCCGTCAGCCGGCGCCCGCGGTGAGCTGGGAGCTGACAGGGGGCCAGGCCGGCGGCGGCGTCGTGATGCATGGCCGCTGGTGACATCGTTTCAACCTCCTCGTCGGCGCGTAAGTGAGACAAGACCGATCGCGGCGGTACGAGGTGGGCGCGGCGCACGGCCCTGCCAGCGTTGCGGGTGACGGGGGTGACGCGCTGGCGCCTACCGGCGCTCGACGATGAAGCTCGAGGTCTTGTCGTCGAAGTCGTAGTCACCGAGGTTCGCGTCTGCCGTGAAGACGCGCGACTGGGACGAGAAGCGGAAGTACTCGCTGTAGAGCGTCAGCTCGAGGCCGGCGGAGACGCGGACGGAGCTGATCCTCTTGTCCCAGGCGCCGCCCCCGAAGAAGGTGCCGCCGACGCCGTACATGAGCGAGTCGCCCGAGAAGTCGGCTTGCTCGTAGAGGATGACCACGTCCAGCTGCGGGTCCGAGGCGCGCGAGACGACGAAGCTCGAGATGACGTCGCTGAAGCCCGCGGCCGCGAGGTTCGTGTCCGAGGTGAAGACGCGCGCCTCGTACTCGAAGTTATGATCGTAGAAGGCCGTGACCCGGAGCCCGGCGGGGACCTTGATCGCGCTCGCGCGATCGTTGCCGATGATCCTCATGTCCGGGAGGTTGTGGCGGCCGAGCCCGAAGCCCTGCGAGACGCCGGAGAAGCCCGAGAGATCGTAGAGCACGACCTCGTCGTCGGGGTGGACGGTGACGCCGCCGGCGATCGTCGCGTCGATCCACGCGCGGTGGCGCGCGACGTCGATGCCGACGAGCGTCGCGCTCAAGTTCGTGCCGTCCTGGCCGATCGATCCGGAGTACACGGCGACCTGGCGTCCGTCGACGAACCACGGGCCGCCGGAGTCGCCGCTCCAGCCCGAGCCCGTCACGCCCGTCGCCTGGAGCTCGTCGTCGGAGCGCCGGCCATCGAGGGTGATGTCCGCCTTCTTGAGCGACGGCGCCATCACCCTCGGCGTGCCCTCGCTCCCCCAGCCGTACAGCGTCGCGGGCGTCCCGGTCACGGCCGGCGCCGCGTCCGCGAGCTGGACGAGCGGGCCGTCGGCGTCCTCGGTCAGGTGGAGCAGCGCGATGTCGACCTCGGCTGAAGGCACCTCGACGCCGTCGACCGCGATGCGCCGGCCCTCGCGGTACGTATTGCTGCCGATGCGAACCGCCGATGTCTCACCGTCGTCCGCGATGCAGTGCTGCGCGGTGAGAACCCAGCGCGGCGCGACGAGCGTGCCGGTGCACTGGTAGAAGTCGCCGGTGTCCCCGCGCACGTCGAAGACCTGGACGGCCCAGGGGCTCGCCTCGGCGAGCTCGCCGCCGATGATCTCGGACGATAGCGACTCGAGCGGCTCGTCCGACCCATCGGCGCCCGAGCAGGCCGCGCAGAGACCGAACGCGACGCCGGCGCAGACCACGAGACCAAGCTTATCGCCAAGTTCTTTCTGGTTCATTTTTGCCTCCGTTCATCATTCTGTTCGGACGATCGTTCGGGCCGAGGGAATCCGCCTCATGGCTCGCTGTGCAATGCATGGATCAGACGCCGCCGCGGCACACCGATCACGAGGTCCAAGCCCTGTGTGCGCCACCGCCGGCGTGGCCCGCTCACCTGCCGGTCAGGGGCAGTCGACCCGCCACGCACCGAGATCGAGCCGCTTGATCACAGTCGACAGGCCGAGCGGCCTCGTGGCCGCGCAGACGGCGCTCGCCTGCGACGCGTCGACGTACTCCGCGTGGAAGACCGCCTTGCCGGCGCGGATGAACGGGGTGAGCAGCTCGCACTCGTCGTACGCGTAGCACTCCTCGTTGAGCGCCCAGTCGAAGCTCCCCACGAGGTCTCTCACCTGCGCGAGGTCGTTCTTCAGCCCGATCGACAGGCCGCGCGCGTGGGCCTCGGCGGCGAGGAAGCGGTTATAATCGAGCTGCGTCGCCGCGGTCAGCGGGAAGCCTGGGTTGTTGTCGTAACCATCGACGTTGTCCGGCTCCACGCCGTCGCAGCGCTTCTGCGCCGCGAGATCCAGCCGAGCCTTCATGATCTCGCGCACCTCCGCGTTGCGGGTGTCGAGCCACCGCTCGCCCGGCCAGCCGTCGAGCGCCCTGCCGAGCGCCGCGGCGGGGAACCGCGAGGCGTCGCTGCGCCACTCCTCGTAGCTCCCTCCGCTGAAGTAACAGACCACCTTCTTCCCGGCCGCGTGCAGCGCGTCGATCGTCGCCTGCGGGGCGTCGAAGAGGTCGATATCGTACATCGCGACGTCCAGGCTCGTGTCGATGGTGCCGGTGAGCTGCCATTGCCACGTCGTGCCCGGGGCGGGGGTCCAGACGCCGCCGGTCGTTCCGCCGCCGGTTGTCCCGCCGCCGGTCGTTCCGCCGCCGGTCGTTCCGCCGCCGGTCGTTCCGCCGCCGGTCGTTCCGCCGCCGGTCGTCCCGCCGCCGGTCGTTCCGCCGCCGGTGGTCGTCCCCTTGAGGATGAGCTGATCCAGGGCCGAGCTGTCCGCGGAGCTGCTCGTCGCGTACCGGATCTTGAGCGCCCCGCCCGACACGAACCTCCCGTACGGCGCCGGCAGGTTCAGCGTCGCGCTCGTCCAGGTCCAGTCGCGCGCGAACGTGTTGTCGCCGACCGGGACCCACGCGCCGGCGGTCGCGTCCCACGCCTCGAAGGTCCAGCGCATCGCGGACCTCTCCGGGCCGCGGTAGTTGACGCCCAGCGCGAGCGACGCGAGCTGGGCCGCCGAGGTGCCCGCGGGCAGCGTGTACTCGCACGTGGCGCTCGAGCGCGGGGCGAACTCCACGTACCTGTCCCACTCGTCCTGCTCGCCCGTGAGGCCGCCCTCCGCCAGCGCCGCGGCCTTCTGGCCGGCGCCGATGCTGCCCCGGCTCAACGTCAGCTTCGAGCACGCCACCGCGATCTCGCCCGCGAGCGCATCGCCGCTCGACGAGGCGACCTCCGCGACCGGGTCCGCGTCGACGCGGCACCCGCCCGCGGCGAACGCCACCGTCAGGCCAGCCAGGACATGGGGGAGAGCGCTGCTGCGCGCAAGGGCGGACGTCGGGCGGTCGAAACAAAGCATGATCTCTCCTCCTGAGCTCGTTCCCGAGCTCGCTGTAAGTGCTGAAGTGCGGCGCACACGGGGCGACGCGGCCGGAGGCGCTCCGGTCTCCGCGACGGCTCTTCGCGACGGCGGCTCCCGCGTCGTCTCCGTGTGCGCCGAGCGGGCGTTGCAAGGCGGGGACCACCACCTCCGCGGCGCGGATCGTCGCGGAGCCGCGCGGCGTCGTTGCCGGCGGTTGCGCAAGGGTCGTACACTTGCGCAACCCTCGGACGGCATGGCGGAGCGAGATCCTCGACAGGCAGCCCCTCGATCAGGCGTGGAGCTGCCGGGCGTGGCGCCGCCCGCCGCCCCCGCCGAGATCGCGACGGAGCTCGACGCCGCCGAGGGCTCGTCCGGCGAGCGGACGCCCCACGGCCAGGCCTCGCTGATCGTCCGCCCCGGCGACGGGGCAGCGCGGGTGATCGACCTGACCGACGGCGACGCGATCGCGATCGGGCGCGCGCCGGAGTCCACGGTCTGCGTCGACGACGCCCGCGTGTCGCGCCACCACGCGCGCATCGAGCGGCGCGGCGACCTCGTCGCGCTCGTCGACCTCGGGAGCCGCAACGGCACGTCCGTGAACGGCGCCGTCGTGCGCGGGGCCGAGCGGGCCCTCGCCGGCGGCGACGTGATCCGCGTCGGCCCCGCCGACATCGTCGTCGCGATCGCCGCGCCGCCGTCCGCCCAGGCGGCCCCGGACGCCGCGCTGGAGGCCGGGGCGGGCGCCTCCTCGGACGCCGACTTCATCGTGGCGGACGAGGCGATGGTGAAGGTCTTCCAGGTGGTGCAGCGCCTCGCCCGCGCCCAGACCACGGTGCTCGTCCTCGGCGAGACGGGCGCGGGGAAGGAGGTCGTCTCCGAGCAGATCCACCTCCAGAGCCCGCGCGCCGCGGGCCCGTTCGTGCGGCTCAGCTGCGCGGCGCTGCCCGAGGCGCTGCTCGAGAGCGAGCTCTTCGGCCACGAGCGGGCCGCCTTCACCGGCGCGGACCGCCGCAAGATCGGCTACTTCGAGGCGGCGCAGCGCGGCACGCTGCTGCTCGACGAGATCGGCGAGATGCCCCTCGCCATGCAGGCCAAGCTGCTGCGGGTGCTGGAGAGCCGCCGCGTGGCGCGCATCGGCGGCACGCAGGAGATCGAGCTCGACGTGCGCGTCGTCTGCGCCACGCACCGGGATCTCCAGGCCGAGGTGGCCGCCGGGCGGTTCCGGCAGGATCTCTACTACCGCATCAGCACGTTCGTCCTCCGCGTCCCGCCGCTGCGCGAGCGGCGCGCCGAGATCGCGCTGCTCGCGCATCGCTTCGCGCGGCAGGTCGCCGAGCGTATGGGCGAGCGGGCGCCGCGCTTCGGGCCGGCCGCCATGCAGGTGCTCGAGGCGCATGTGTGGCCCGGCAACGTGCGCGAGCTGCGCAACGCGGTCGAGCACGCGGTCGTGCTGGCCGAGGGCGGCGTCGTCGAGGTCGAGCACCTCCCGGCCTCCGTGACCGGCGGCGACGCGGCTCCGGCGAGCGCGGGCGCCCCCGGGGCGCTGGCGGAGGGCGGGCCGATGCCGGCGCGCCTCGCCGAGCTCGAGAAGAAGAGCATCGAGGAGGCGCTCGCCGCCGAGGGGTACAACCAGACGCGCGCGGCGAAGCGGCTCGGCATCTCGCGGCGCGCGCTGCTCTACAAGCTGGAAAAGTACGGCATCCGGCGGTGAGCGCCGGCGATGCGCTCGGGACGCCGAACGCGAGACCTCTACGGGACCATCGATGTCGGAGCGGGTCCCATCGAATCGCCGAGCAGCAGCGGGTTTGTCCTTCGCATGGCGCCGCCCTGAGGGGCATGGTCGGCGAGCCATTGAAGTTACAATGAAATCCTGCCGGGTGACCGCTCCGGAACGCATTGCTGGTCCACGCCCCCTGGATGGATCATCTTCCGGGCATCTTGGTGTTTCACCCGACGAGGTGGCGCGCCTGCGCGTCCAGATCGACGAGGCGTCGCGGGAGGCGCGGGCGCTCGACGCGGCGCGACGCTGGCGTGAACAGACGCCCTGTTTCTTCTTGAACGCCGAGACGGCGGCTTGCTCGATCTACCCGGTTCGTCCGCTGGTCTGCCGCCTGCACAACTCCGTCGATCAAGAGGCGCCCGCGCCGCCTCGCGCCGCCCAGCCGGGCCTGGTGCCGCCCGAGCGCCTCGTCGCGAGCAACGCGGCCAGGAACACGCGCAAGCGCGAGCGGAAGGCTCGCCGGAACGGGAAGTGAGCCGCGGCGGACATCGCGCGATGTCGCGAGCAGGGCACACTGTTTCGACAAGAGTACATCTTCCAGGAAGGTACATCCTCCACGCTCACGCGATGGCGTGAAATGGGCGGACTTCGCCGCATATCCGCGCCTCTCTTCGAGGCACCCCCGAGGATTGCTCGAGCCGGCGAGCGGCCTTAGAGCCCCACCAGGATCGCGGCGCCGAAGCGCACCCCGCGCCGTCTGCGCGTCTGGGGTGGAGGGACCATCCCACGCCGGAGATGCCCGCGATCGAGGAGCGGCGGAAATGGTGCGCATGGTTCCGATGTTCGTCGTCGCCTTACCCTGCGGCGCGCTCGCGCTCACGGCGGCCTGCTCCGATCCCGCTCCTCCGGCGTCGCCCGCGGAGCCGCAGCCCGCGGCTCCGGCGTCGCCCGCGGAGCCGCAGCCGGCTACGCCCGCATCACCCGCGGAGCCGCAGCCGGCTACGCCCGCATCGCCCGCGGAGCCGCGGCCCGCTCCCCGGCCGACGCCGGAGGGCGCCAGGCGATTCCTCGAGGCGGCGGAGTCGAAGCTCCACGAGCTCAGCACCCACAGCAACCGGGCGGCGTGGGTGGCGTCGACGTACATCACCGAGGATACCCAGGTCCTCGCGGCCGCGGCGGCCGCGGAGCTGCTCGGGGCGCAGACCGACCTCGCAAAACGCGCGGACCGGTACCGTGATCTCGAGCTGCCCTATGACGTCCGCCGGCGGCTCGATCTCCTGCGCACCTCTCTCACGCTGTACGCCCCCGCGGATCCGGCGAGGACGAAGGAGCTCACGACCATCGCGTCGAGGCTCGAGGCGTCCTATGGAGCGGGCAAGTACTGCCCGGCGAGCGGCGAGTGCCTCGATCTCGAGGCGCTGAGCAGGATCCTGGCGAAGAGCCGCGATCCCGAGGAGCTGAAGCGAGCGTGGGTCGGCTGGCGCACGGTGTCCGCGCCCATGCGCGCCGATTTCACGCGGCTCGTGCAGCTGGCGAACGAGGGCGCCCGCGAGCTCGGGTTCGAGGACACCGGCGACGCCTGGCGCGCGAAATACGAGATGCCGAAGGGCGAGCTGCCGCGGGAGGTCGACCGCCTCTGGGGGCAGGTCAAGCCGCTCTACGACGCGCTCCACTGCTATGTGCGCGGCCGGCTCGCCGCGAGGTACGGCGAGGACGTCGTGCCCGGCGCGCGCCCGATCCGGGCCGATCTGCTCGGCAACATGTGGGCGCAGGACTGGAGCAACGTCTACGATCTCGTCGCGCCCCAGGGGGCCGCGCCCATCTACGATCTCGGCGTGGCGCTCCGAGCAAAGGGGCTCACGCCGGTCGAGATGGTGAGGACGGGCGAGCGCTTCTTCGTCTCGCTCGGGTTCGATCCGCTCCCGGCCACCTTCTGGCAGCGGTCGCTCTTCGTCAAGCCGGCGGATCGCGACGTCGTGTGTCACGCGAGCGCGTGGAACATCGACGACGAGGAGGATCTGCGCATCAAGATGTGCATCGACATCACGGCCGACGATTTCCAGACGATCCACCACGAGCTCGGCCACAGCTTCTACCAGCGGGCGTACCGCCGCCTGCCGCTCCTCTACCGCGACAGCCCGAACCCCGCGTTTCACGAGGCGATCGGCGACACGATCGGGCTGTCGGTCACGTCGGAGTATCTCCAGCGGATCGGGCTCGTGGCCGAGCTGCCGCCTCCGTCGAGCGATCTCTCGCTCCTCCTGCGCGACGCCCTCGCCAAGGTGGCCTTCCTGCCGTTCGCGGTCCTGGTCGACCGGTGGCGCTGGGGCGTCTTCTCGGGGGAAATCCAGCCGCCCGAGTACAACCGGGCCTGGTGGGAGCTCCGGACGAGGTACCAGGGCGTCGCCCCGCCGGTGCCCCGCTCCGAGGCGGACTTCGATCCCGGCGCGAAGTACCATGTGGCGGCGAGCGTCCCTTACCTCCGGTACTTCTTCGCTCACGTCCTCCAGTTCCAGCTCCACCGCGCGCTCTGCGAGGACGCGGGGTACGAGGGGCCGCTCCACCGCTGCACGATCTACGGCAGCGAGAAGGCCGGCGAGCGGCTCCGGCGCATGATGGAGATGGGGCGGAGCCGCCCGTGGCCGGAGGCGCTCGAGGTGGTGACGGGCTCACGGCAGATGGATGCGGCGGCGATGCTCGACTACTTCGCGCCGCTCAAGGCCTGGCTCGATGAGCGGAACCGCGGCGGGACGTGCGGGTGGTAGATGGCTTCACCCTCCACCGGCCGACGACATCGATGACCACGGGGAACAACTCGGGGCGCCTCGTCGCGATCGCCGCCGTCGCCCGCGTCGGGCAGCCCGGGTCAGGTCGCGCAGCTGGCGCTTGACGTTGCCGGAGCGTATGCGGCGCGCGGCGGCTCGTCGCCTGCTGCCGTGCCACCAAGGCCGCGTGCCGCATCGTGCCGCCTTGAGCCAGGAGCAGCCAAGAGGGGGCACGCAACTACATCAAAAGAGAAGAGAAAATTCATGGAATGACAATTGCTGAATCCCGCAGGGTCCGGAGGAACCGATGCGTGTCCCGTCGCCCGTGGCAATCGCCGCCGTGGTCCTGTTGTTTGGCTGCTCTTCACGTGTGGAGGAGCCCGGCGTCGGGGGAGCTCCGGCCGGTGGTGCGCCGAGCGGCGAGACGACGGCTTCGCCCGGGTGCCCGCGCGAGGTGCCTGTGGAGTCGTCGGCGTGCTCGGAGGAGGGAAAGGTCTGTACGTACACGACGGGCGATTGCGTCATCGTGTTCGAGTGCAAACCCCACCGAGACGATCCCGACGATTCTCAGGATGACTGCGTGGCGTCGCCGGCAGCCTGGCTCAAGACGGATCAATCGGAGTGTGGTGGATGCTCCGGGGCGGGCGCGAGCTGCGTCCGGTGCGACGGCGCTGGCATCGGTGAGCCGTGTGATGCCGTCGGTTACGCGTGCGCCACCGAGCTCGCGGGGGGAAACTGCGGTTCGGAGCTGCGCTGCAGGGGCGACAGGACCTGGGGTGCAACAGGTCGGCCCTGGTGCTGCATCTGACGCGGGGCGGATGCTCCTCCCGGCGCGCGACCGGCATTACCCGCTGCAGCAGCGGAACCCGATCCCGTGGTAGGTGTCGGCGCGCTTGCTCCCCTGGCGCGCGCTGCACTGGAGCTGCTCGGGCGCATCTCCGCTGTCGAACGACCCGCCTCGTGTCGTGCAGTCGTCTTCGGGGCCGACATCCCCAGAGCACGAGTCTTCCCACTCGCGGATGTTGCCGCTCATGTAGCGCAGGCCGTCGTACCCGCCCTCGCACGCGGCGCCGGCGTCGACCGCCACCGCCACCGGCTCCTGGCCATCGCCGTTGCAATTCAGCGCGAGCTCCCCGGTGGAGTAAGCGCGTGTCCCGCCCTTGCTGCAGGCCTCGTACCACTCGCCGTGCGCCCCGTCCGTGTCACCGCCATACGGCAGCGCGCCGCCGTGGAGCTTGCCGCAGAGGCGCTTGCCGAGGCTCTTGCAGTACGCGCGCGCGTCGCACCAGTCGACGCAGGTGGCCGGGTAGTCGTCTTCCTTGCGGCGGGTGAGGCAGTCGGGGGGCACCATGTCCCCGGGCTCGTCGACGGTCTCGTCGAACGCGAAGCTGCCGTTGAACGCGCAGAACGGCTCCTGCGCCGCGACGTCCGGCCCCGTCTCCAGGAAGCGCTTGTAGGCGGCGTTCGACACCTCGGTCTGGTCGATGCAGAACGTGCTCTGGATCGTCACCATGCCGGCGGGACACTGGCAGGTGGACGTGGACGCCGCGCAGGAGGCCGTCGCGCAGTCGGCGTCGGCCTCGCAGGCGTCGCCGTACAGGCACGAGGCGTTTCCGGCCCCGGGCTCGCAGGTGAGGCCGTCCAGCGGGCGCAGCAGCGTACACGCCGAGACGAGGACGGCCGCGGCCGCGGTCGCGGCGCCGAGGGCAGCCGCGGCGGTCGCGGCGCGGAGCGTCGCGCGGCGGCCCATCAGAAGGTCCCCTCGAGGCCCGCGGCGGCTCCGGCGAGGAACGGTCGGACCACCGGCCGCGGCGCCGCCGAGCGGCCCTTCGGCGGCGCCGCCGCGGCGGGCCGGGTGACGTAGAGCCACGCCGCGGCGCCCAGCGAGAGGACGCCCACGCCGAGGCCGACGTCGGCCACCGCGTGCTGGACCCGGATGGCGTTCACGTCGCCCGCCGCGCAGCGCGGCGCGCACGAGGCGCGCAGATCGGCCTCGGCGCCCAGCGACATCGCGCCGGCGGCGGCGAACACGGCGAGCCCGGCCACGCCGGCGCCGCCGAAGACCCACACGAGCGCGGGGACCGAGCTCGCCGGCGCGTCGGGCGAGCGGCCCTCGGCAGGGCTCGCGCGCCGCTCGGCGTGCGGCGCGAGCGCGTGGTCCCCGGCCGGCGGCGCGCCCAGGGTCACGGTGAGCCTGCGGTTCTTCTCGCCCTCGCGGATCAGGACGCGCTCCTCGATGGCGGGGCCGCCTGCCGGCTCGTAACGGAACGTGTGTGTGCCCGGATCGACCGGCACCGCCTTGCCATCGAGCGCCGGGGCGACGAGGCGCCCGTCCACGAGCACACGCACGTCGAGCCGGTCTCGCCCGCGCATGTCTCGCGCGGCGATGACCACGGACGGCAGGCTCTGCTCCACCTCGGCGAGCCACGGCCCGCAGTCGGCCACGGCGGCCGCCGGGCAGCTCGGCTGCGAGCAGGCGATGAGCGCCTCCCGGGCGTCGAGGAGCCTCCCTTTGCGGCGGAGGTCCTGCGCGCGCTCGTAGGCGGCGGCGCAGGCCTGCTTGTCGGCGTGGGCGTGCGAGCCGGCGAGCGCGAGCGCGGCGGTGAGGGCGAGCGTCACGGCGTGGCGCGCGCGGGCGGGCGAACGGGCGTTCATCGGATCACAGGCACTCGGGTTTGAGCCGGCGGATGCCGGTGCGGTCCACGGTGTAGGGCGGGGTGCAGCGGTTCGCGGCGGCGCCCGAGGCGCGCGTGGCAGGCGCGGGGGGGCGCGTGGCAGGCGCGGGGGCGCGCGCGCCACGCGCTGCCCGCGGAGGGGGGTCGGCGGGAGGCGCCGAGGGGCTGCTCCGCTCGGGCGGATCGGCAGAAGCGGCCGGTGCGGCCGGCGCGGCCGGTGCTGCCGGCGCGCTCGGGGGCCCGCCGGGCGCGAGCTGCGCCGGGGCCGTGCTGGCCGCATGCGCCGGGGCGGTGATGGCCGCGGGCGCCGGGGCGACGCTGGCCGCGGAGCGCGCGGCGTCCTCCGGTCCGGGTGGGCTGCGCCGAGACCAGTGCGCCGCGATCGCGATCGCGCTCCCGAGGAGCAGCACGCCGAGACCGAGCACGAGCAGCGGGCGCGTCTGCGCTCTGGCCGAGTGAACCTCCCCGGCATGTGTGGCGGGTGCGACGGCGATCCCGCTAGGCATCCCCGATTCTGGCGCGTCTGCCGCGAGCGCCGCCTGCTGGCGGGCGCCGGCCGGTGTCGTTGGCGCGGTGTCCAGCGCGCCCGGAGCGGTGTCCAGCGCGCCCGGAGCGGTCGCCAGCGCGCCCGGTGCGGTCGGCGCCGCCTCACCGTCGTGCGCCGCCGCCGCGACCAGGCGGACGGCCCCCGCGGAGCTGCTCGGGCCCGCCGCCGACGCGCTCTCGATGGCCGCGACCCGCGCGTCCCGCCTCGCCAGCACCTCACCGGCGAGCTGCTCCACCCACTCGCCCAGCGCGCGCGGCGACGCGAGCGGGACGGCGTCCTCGACGGCGATCGCGAGGTCCCGGGCGGTCGGGTAGCGGCCTTCCGCGTTCCGCTCGAGCGCCCGCAGCACGATCGCGTCGAGCGCGGCGGGCGCGTGCGCCGCGAGCGAGCTCGGGGGCGGGATGCGCCGCTCCAGCACGGCCGTGACGATCGCGGCCTCGTCGGCGCCATCGAACAGCCGCTGCCCCGCGAGCGCCTCCCAGAGGACGACGCCCGCCGCGAACACGTCGGTCCTCCGCGTCACCTCCGCGCAGAGCACCTGCTCCGGCGACATGTAAGGCAGCTTCCCTTTCAGCTGCCCGCCGCGGGTGGTGCTGAGCCGCCCGCGCGCCTTGGCGATGCCGAAGTCGAGCAGCCGCGCTGTCCCGTCGACGCCGACCAGCACGTTCTCGGGCGAGACATCCCGGTGCACGATGCCGAGCGGCTCGCCGGACTCGCTGCGCGCCTCGTGGGCCGCGTGCAGCCCGTGCAGCACGCCGCAGGTGATGCTCGCCACGATGGGGACCGGCGCCGGCTCCCCGCGCGCCCGCGCCGCCCGGAGCAGCCGCGCGAGCGACTCGCCGCGCACGTACTCCATGACCACGAACGCCTCCTCGTCCTCGACCAGGAGGTCCACGGTGGCGACCACGTTCGGGTGCTGGATGCGCGCGACGATGCGGGCCTCGTCGAGCAGGCTCTCGGCGATCTCGGGCGCCGCGGCGAGCTCGGGGTGCAGCCGCTTGATGGCCACGGTGCGCGAGAAGCCCGCCTCGCCGACGAGCCGGCCGAGGTGCACGGACGCCATCCCACCCGACGCGATCGGGCCGTCGATCAGGTATCGACCGATCCGCCTGGGCTGCGGGGGCTCGGGGGTCATGCGCGGGCGGATGATACACGGGGCCCACGCGCGGGTGGCGCCCTGTCGCCGCTCCCGGGCGGCCTCCGCAGCGCGCCGAGCGTCGTCCTCCGCGCCGTGTGATCCCTGAAACCGGCCGTGCCAGCGTGCCAGCGTGCCAGCCTGTCGGCGTGCCGACGTGCCAGCGCGCTCGGCGTCCGACGTGCCGTGTCGCCGCGGGAGCTGCGCTGTCGTGGCCGCGCGGAAACACGTTGGCTCGGCGCCTGCATTGTCATCGAGTCAGGTGAGCGACGAGGCCGATCCGCCGTGGAGCGGCTGCTGTACGCGCTCGCCGGATCATCTCCGGATCGCGGCGTCCGCCACCGGGCCGGACGACGATCGGAGTCCACCCCTCACTTCAAGGAATGAATCGAAATGCCGACCTTTACCGACAGCGTGTTGCCGGGATCAGCGGACCTGGACCTCGGCTCGCCCGCGCAGCGGTGGAATCAAGCCTTCATCCAGAAGCTCGACGCCATCGGCGCGTCGACGTTCACCGGCCCCGTGAACCAGGTCTACATGGTCAGCCAGGCCACCCCGGGCGACGACCTCGGGGCGAAGATCGCGCATGCGATCGGCGAGCTCCCGAAGGGGGGCGTCATCGACTGCCGGGCGCTCACGGGCTCCCAGGTGATCGGCGAGACCGTCGAGGTCTGCCACCCCGTGCACATCCTCTTCGGCGCCGTCACCGTCGACTGCACGGCCGCGGTGGCGTTCTCCATCCGCGCCGAGCTCTGGATCGAGGGGATGCGGGGGCAATCCACTCTCATCGCGGCCATCAACGGCACGCTCTTCGATGGCAAGAACATGGCTGTGCATTGCAGGTTCTTCCGCTGCGAGGGCATGATCCTCAGGGGAGGCCGCAGCCGCATCCTGTCGCCGTCAAAGCCCCTCGACCCCGACGTGGATCCGACGGTGGACTCGTCGCGATGCTTCGTGACGCCCGACTCGCTCGCCGACCCCAAGAACCTGTTCGCGGGCGGGCAGTACCAGTTCCTCAACAACATCATCACCGGATTCGGCAGCTACGCCATCCAGCTCGGCCGTTCGACCTACTTCGTCACGATCTGCTTCAACAATTTCACCTACAACGTGGGCGACATCAAGTTCGATCGCTACTCGGAGCTCGAGGTCTACGCGAACCAGTTCCAGTGGTGCGCCGCGAACCGCGCGACCGATGATGTCCCCGTCCAGGACAAGCCCAGGATCTACGCCGCCGGCTCCTCGGCGACCAGCATCCACGAGAACGATTTCGAGCTCAACTGGCACTCGAACCGGGGGGTCGCGCCGGCGGGCCCCGACATTCACATCTCCCCCAAGGTGGACGGCGACGGCTACATCCTGATACGCCACAACAAGTTCGGCGGAGAGGGCGATGACGCGGGCCGCGTGAAGATCCGCGTCGAGGCCCGGGACGACGCCACGGGGGCGCGCACGTCGAACGTGGCCGAGAACATCCGCGTCGAGGGGAACACCTTCATCGGCATGCACGGCGAGCAGACGTGCATCGAGCTCTTGACCCCGCTCGGCCAGTCGTCCGTGTCGGATAACTACTTCTCCGGCTTCGCCACCCTCGTGCACGACCGCCAGGAGCTCTCCTCGCTCGCGGAGAAGCCCAACAACAACGTCTTCGTGAGCAACCGCGTGTATTATGTGAGCACCGCGGCTTCCCCCCCGCGTCCGCCCGTCGTCTTCACGAACGGCGGCCGCGGGTTCTCTGTCGTCGAGGACCCGCTCGCGTCGATCGACGCCCGCCAGCGTTGGCGCCCTGTCCGTCACGAGGCGGCGGAGCTCAGGAATCGGCTCCCGGACTCCGAGGGGCTCAGCGGAGGCGTATGGACCGGCGTCGGGACCGGGGCGGATCAGGTCTCGGTGACGCCGGCGGGCCTCGGCCCGACGAACGCCAACGCCTTCATGCTCGAGCGCAACTCGGGGCCCGGGGAGAACGGCGGCATCAACATCTTCGCGCTCATCGACAGGACCAACCTCGGCAAGCAGGTCGTCGTGAGCTTCTGGGCGAAGGCGGGCACGGCGTCGGACCTGACGGTAACCCTCCACGACGTCCCCGGCGGGCTGCACGAGTTCAAGACCTTCAACCTCACGGACCGGTGGGAGTACTACGCTCATTGCTTCGCCGGGCTGAACCCCGACGCCGCGTTCACGCGCTTCCGCATCTATCCGAGCTACAAGGGCCCGGTCCACGGAACGGTGTATGTCTCCGCGCTCCAGGTGTCGGACGAGGACACCCCCTACCTGCCGACGAGGCGATTGAACCCCCAGGTCGCGGAGCTCGAGCCCCGCGCCGAGGGCACCTACGGCGCGCGGCACGGAAAGCCGATCGATCTCGCCGGCGGCCTGCGCATCGGCCCCGAGGGCGCGCTGGTCAAGCAGCTCGCGGTCCACACCGGCGTCATGTCGTCATCCCCCAGCGCCGTCGAGCCGAACAGCACGGCGGAAGCGACCCTCGCCGTCGCCGGCTTGGCCGCCGCGGACGCCGTCCTCTCCGTCTCGAAGCCGTTGCACCAGGCTGGGCTTCACGTCATCGGATGGAGGGTGCTAGGGCCGGGGGAGCTGGCCGTCACCTTCACGAACAGCACCTCCGGCTCCATCACGCCGACCGCATCGGAGAGCTACTCCGTCGTCGTGCTGAGGACCTGATCCGGCCTCGCAGCGTCGGCTGAGCCCACATCGAAGAGGGGAGGCCCCCGGGAGGGGCCCGCCGCTCACTCCGCCGCCAGCGCCCACCGCCCCGATTCCGCCCTCCGCGCCCGGTTCACCGCCGACGCGACCGCGGCGAGCGAGGCCATCACGATGCTGCGGTGTGTCCCCACCCCGAAGCTCCGCTCGCCCCCCATCGAGACGGCCACATAGGCCGCCGCCTCGGCGGAAGCCCCGCTCCCGCGCGCGTGCTCTGTGTAGTCCTCGACCGCGATCTCGACCCCGGCCTCCCGCGAGAGCGCGCGCGCGAACGCGTCGATGGGCCCGCCGCCCCCGGCGCAGAGCGCCCGCGCCTCGCCGTCGATCTCCACCTGGAACTCGTGCCGCTCGTCCGCGCCCTCGCTCGTGCTCCTGTATCCGGCCACGCGCACCGGGGCGCCCTGGTTCACGTACTCGCGCTCGAAGATCGCGAGGATCCCGGCCTTCGACACCTCGCCCTCGGTGCGCTCCGCCTCGCGCTGCACCGCCTGGCTCAGCTCGATCGCGAGCCCCTTCGGCAGCGCATAGCCGTGGTCCTGCTCGAGCACGTAGGCCACCCCGCTCTTGCCGGACTGGCTGTTCACGCGGATCACCGCCTCGTAGCTGCGGCCGACGTCCTGCGGATCGATGGGCAGGTAGGGGACCTCCCACAGCGCGCTCCCGCCCTCGCGCAGCGCCTTCCAGCCCTTCTTGATCGCGTCCTGGTGCGACCCCGAGAACGCGGTGTACACGAGCTCGCCGGCGTACGGGTGCCTCGGGTGGACCGGCAGACGATTGCAATGCTCCGCCATCTCCTTGAGCGCCTCGATGTCGTGGATCTCGAGCTCGGGATCCACGCCCTGCGAGAGCAGGTTGAGCGCCAGCGTGATCAGGTCGACGTTCCCCGTGCGCTCCCCGTTCCCGAACAGCGTGCCCTCGACGCGGTCGGCGCCCGCCATCACCGCGAGCTCCGCCGCCGCCACGGCGGTGCCGCGGTCGTTGTGCGGGTGCACGCTCAGCACGAGGCTGTCGCGCTGCTTCAGGTTCCGGTGCATCCACTCGATCTGATCCGCGTACACGTTGGGCGTGGCCATCTCGACCGTCGCCGGCAGGTTCACGATCATCGGCCGTGACGGCGTCGGCCCCCACACGTCCATCACCGCCTCGCAGATCTCCTTGGCGAAATCGAGCTCGGTGCCCGTGAAGCTCTCGGGGGAATACTCGAGCACGACCTCGGTCTCGGGCATGCGCCCCGCGAGCTCCTTCACGAGGCGGGCGCCGCGCACGGCGATCTCCACGATACCGGCCCGATCCAGCCCGAACACCACGCGCCGCTGGAGCGTGGAGGTGGAATTGTACAGGTGTACGACGGCGCGGCGCGCCCCGCGGATGGCCTCGAAGGTGCGCTCGATCAGCTCGGGGCGCGCCTGCGTGAGCACCTGGGGCGTCACGTCGTCCGGGACGAGCCGCTGGTCGATGATCCGGCGCACGAAATCGAAATCGGGCTGCGACGCGCTGGGAAAACCTACCTCGATCTCCTTGAAACCCATGCGCAGCAGCTCGCGCCACATCCGCAGCTTGCGCTCGGGGCCCATGGGCTCGACCAGGGCTTGATTGCCGTCGCGCAGGTCGACGCTGCACCAGCGCGGCGCTCGCTCGATCACGCGGCTGGGCCAGCGCCGATCGGGCAAATGGATGGGCTGAAACGGCCTGTACTTGTGGATGGGCATCGTGGACATGACGGAAGCTCCCGGAAGCAAAGATGGGAGCCGTCGCGACGACGATGCGAAAACCCCCATCGGGACCATGAACCGAGGGGGCAAACTGCGAGGATCGACGTCGTCAGCAGCGCGCGCAAAGCCCCCCAGGCGTTAGGCCTAGGCAGGGGCGTAGCGAGCGCGCGCGAGAGACCGACATCGCGGCGGACTCTAGCGGACGTCCGTTTGCTTGTCCAGAGGCGTCGCGGCGTCGGCGCGGGACGGCAGGTGCCAGGTGCGCGCTTCATCAATGGTAATGCGCAGCCGCGACGGATCGGCATGCTCGCGCGCCGGTCTGCGCTACGCTCAGGGGTGGTCAGGACCTCGATGCGATCCACCGATGGGGAGCCCACCTCCGCAGGGCCCGTCTCCGAGGCGGCCTCGCGCCGCCACGAGCGCGTCGTCGAGCGGCTCCTGCGCTTGCAGCGCATCACCGCGGCGCTCGCCGGGGCGCGCACGCTGACGGAGATCGCGAGCACCATCATCGATCAGGGGATGCCGGCGCTCGAGGCCGAGGTGGGCGTGGTCGCGCTGCTCTCGGCCGACGGCGCCGCGCTCCGCAACCTCGGCTTCAAGGGCGTCCCGACCGACACCGAGGCGGCGTGGGCCGAGTATCCGGTCGACTCGCCCGTGCCGGTCGCCGAGGCCGCGCGCCTCGGCGCGCCCGTCGTCGTGCGGACGCGCGAGGAGCGCAACGCGCGGTATCCGGTGCTCGCCGCCGTGCACGGCGTGGAGCACGGCGGCGCCGTGGTCGCGTTCCCGCTGATCCTCGAGGAGAAGACGGTCGGCTCGCTCGGGTTCTGCTTCCCCGCGTCGCGCGAGCTCGACGCGGACGACCACGCGTTCCTCGCCTCGATCGCCCAGCAATGCGCGATCGCGATCGAGCGGGTGCGCTGGCACGAGGTCGCGGAGCAGGAGATCGCGCACCGCCGCGCGTCCGAGGAGGCGCTCCGCGGGCGCGAGCGCCAGCTCACCGCGCTCGTCGCCGAGCTCAAGCAGACCCAGGACGCGCTCCGGGAGGCCGACCGGCGCAAGGACGAATTCCTGGCGACGCTCGCCCACGAGCTGCGCAACCCGCTCGCGCCGCTGCTGAACGCGGTGGAGCTGCTCAAGGTGGCGGGCCCGCAGGGGTCGATCGTCGAGCGCGCGCGGACGATCATGGAGCGCCAGGTCGGGCACATGACGCGCCTCGTGGACGACCTGCTCGACATCTCCCGCATCTCGCGCGGCAAGATCGCGCTGTCCTTCGCTCGGCTCGACCTGGTCGAGCTCGTCCGCGCCACCGCGCTCGACTACCGGCCGCTGCTCGAGGCGCGCGGCGTGCGCCTCGAGCTCGCGCTGCCGGACGCGCCGGTGTGGCTGCACGCCGACGCGACGCGGCTCACGCAGGCGCTCGGGAACCTGCTCCAGAACGCGAGGAAGTTCACGGACGCCGGCGGCGTGGTGCGCGTCTCGGTCGCGCCCGCGCGTGCGGAAGGCGCGCGCGGCGCCGTCTCCGTCGAGGTCGCGGACACCGGCATCGGCATGGATCCGGCCGTCCTGGAGCGGATCTTCGAGCCGTTCGCGCAGGTCGAGCAGGGCCCCGGCGCGAGCCGCGGCGGCCTGGGCATCGGGCTCGCGCTGGTCAAGGGGGTGGTCGAGCTCCACGGCGGCTGCGCGCGCGCCGCGAGCGCGGGCGTCGGCCGCGGCGCGGCGATCACGATCACGCTGCCGCTGGGCGCGCCGGCCGAGCGCGGCCAGGGCGCGCCGGGGCCGGTGGCCGCGGCGCGGGCGGGCGGCGCGCGGCGCATCCTGATCATCGAGGACAACGTCGACGCGGCGGACAGCCTGCGCCTCTTGCTCGAGCGCCGCGGCCACGCCGTCTCGGTGGCCCACAGCGGCGCGGACGGCGTGGCCGCCGCGCGCCTCTCGGCGCCCGACGTGATCCTCTGCGACATCGGCCTGCCCGGCGTCCTGAACGGCTACGGCGTGGTCCGGGCGCTCCGCGCCGAGGGCGGCATGGCGGGGACGTCGATCGTCGCGCTCACCGGGTACGGCCAGGAGGACGACCGCAGGCGCGCGCACGCCGCGGGGTTCGACGCCCACGTGACGAAGCCGGTGACGCCGGCGACGCTGGAGCGGCTGCTCGCCGAGCTGCCGGCCGCGCCCGGCGCGGCGCGCGCCGCGGCGGGGTGAGCGCCGTGGCGGTCTGGCGCGCCCGGCGTTCCTACACGCCGCCCGGCGCGGCCGGCCGCGGCGCGAGCAGCGGGTGCAGCTCGGCCGTGCCGAGGCGCGCGCGCCCGGCGAACTCGTAGGCGTCGTCCGTCGCGCCGATGTGCTGCGTCGCCGCGTGGACGTCGCGGAAGCAGCGCTGCAGCGGGCTCGCCGCGTACAGCGCGCTCCCGCCGCCGGCGCGGTAGGCGAAGCTCACCACCTCGGCGGCGACGTCGGTCGTGTAGGTCTGGACGAGCCGGATCGCGGCCCAGTGCTCGATCGCGAGCGGCTCCCCGGCGCGCGCGCGGTCCCACATCTGCCCGAGCGCGTCGAGGGTGTAGGCGCGCGCCGCGGCGAGCTTCGCCTCCGCGCGCCCGAGGTCCATGTGGAAGGCCGCGTGGCTGCCCAGGGGGAGCCGCGGCCAGGCCTTGATGCGGAGCGGCGCCGCCGCCGCGATCTCGTCGAGCGCGCGCCGCGCGACGCCGAGCGCGAAGCCGGCGTGGCAGGGCGCGAGCAGCGCCACCAGGGGGATGTCGTAGAGCGCGCCGCCGCGGCGCCGGGGGGCGGCCGGGAAGGGGCAGGTCAGCGCCTCGGGCACGAACACGCCCTCGATGCGGTAGTGATCGCTCCCGCTGCCGCGCAGGCCGGCGACGTCCCACGTGTCCTCGATCACCACCTGCTCGCGCGGCACGGCGACGCTGATCATCTCGGGCGGCCCCTGCGGAGGGGGCCCGCCCTCCGGCGCCAGGACGGCGCCGGTGAGCACCCAGCGCGCGTGCCGCACGCCGCTGCCGAAGGCCCAGCGGCCCTCGACCACGTAGCCGCCCGCGACGCGCCGCGCGACCCCGCTCGGGACCTGGAGCCCCGCGAACGTGGGGAACGGCCCCGCGAACACCCGCCGGACGCCCTCGTCGGGCAGGTAGGCCCCCGCCAGCGCGGAGATCCCCGCGCTGATCATCAGCGACCACCCCGCCGAGGTGTCGGCGCGCGCCATCGCCTCGAAGACCTCGATCTGCGTCAGCGGGTCGCTCTCCGCGCCGCCGAGCGCGCGCGGCGCGGCCATCGCGAACAGCCCGCTCGAGTGAAGCGCGTCGACGACGGCGGGCGCCAGCGTGCGTTGCCGCTCCGACGCCTCGGCGTGGGCGATCGCGACGGGGCTGACGCGCTCCACGGCCGCCAGGAGGCGCTCGCGTTCGGGGGATCGACGGGGCTCGGACATGCGGATCTCCTTTCCGGTGGGTGCCGCGCGCCGACCCGCTCCGATCGGTCGCGCGCCAGGGATGACACCCGAAGCCGCGGGAAAGTTTCCACTGTCTACATTTTCGTTCCGCCGCCCGCGCCGCCCGCGCCGCCCGCGCCGCCCGCGCCGTTCGCGCCGGCCGGGGCGCACGTGGCCTGGCCCCTGCGGCCGGGGGCCTTCGTGGTATCGTGCGCGGAAGCGCTGTGGCTTCCCCCTCGAAGCGCCGCCGCCCGCGCGCGCGCACCCCTCCTGCCGCCACGCCGCGCCCGAAGGGCCGGCCGTACCATCACGGGGATCTCCGGCGCGCCGTGCTGGAGGAGGCGCTCTCGCTGATCGAGGAGCAGGGGAACGCGGGCTTCACGCTGCGCGAGGTCGCGCGGCGCATCGGCGTGTCCCACACCGCGCCCTACCGTCACTTCGCGGACAAGCGCGCCCTCATGACGGAGCTCGCCGTCGAGGCGGGCGTGGCGCTCGGGGCGCAGATCGCGGCCGCCCTCGATGCGGCCGGGTGCGACCTCCGGGCGCGTTTCCTGGGCGCCGGCCTCGCCTACGTCCGCTTCGCGCTGGAGCACCCGGCGCCGTTCCACGTGATCTACTCCAGCGAGGTCGACCGGGACGACCCGCGGGTGCAGGCGGCCACGTCGCGGAACCTCGGGATGCTCCTCGACTTCGTCGGCGAGGCGCAGCGCGCCGGGGCGTTCCCGCCCGGCGATCCGATGGCGCTCGCGGTCCCCATCTGGGCGATGCACCACGGCCTCGCGGGACTCGCCACGTCCGGATCCCTCGCCAAGGCCGGACCGCTGGAGCTCCGGCGCGTGGTCGACGACGCCCACGCGCGCCTGCTCGACGGCCTGCTCAAGCCGGGCAGCCCGTCGCGTTAGCCGCGCGCCGCGTCAGCCCGTCGCGTTAGCCGCGCGCCGCGTCAGCGCGCGCCGCGGGCGCGGCTGTGTCCGGCGAGCGCGCCGGTCCCAGCGCGTCTCGTGTACGATTGCACGTGGGGCTAGTGCGAGCGCGATGAGAACACACGTGCGAGACGGCGAGCGAAGGCAGACCAGAGGACGGGACCGAGCGCTGCTGGCACGGTGGGGACTCACCGTCGCCGCGGCCGGGCTCATCGTCTCCATGTCGGGGCAGGCGCAGGCGGACGACAGCCCACCTCCTTCGCTCGGCGAGGAGCAACCGCCGCCGGCGCCGAGCGGCATGGCGCCGGCTGGCCCCCAGGGCGGCGCGCTCGACCCGCGGGGCGGCCCGAAGGTGCTCCCCTGGAAGAAGGACGAGCCCGTGCCCCCCGGCTATCACGTGGAGACGAGGATCCGCAAAGGTCTCGTGATCAGCGGCGCGATCGTCTTCGGGACCGTTTACGTGTTCACCGCGATCGGCGGCGGCGATGCGGTGGCTCATGGCCGCTCGGAATATGCGGCGCTGTTCGTTCCCTGTGCGGGTCCCTTCCTCACGCTGGCCATCACCCGGCAGGACGACCTCGAGACCCTGGGGCTGGTCGTGGATGGGCTCGTCCAGATCACGGGCGCTGCCTTGCTCGTGCCCGGCCTGGTCGTCCCGAAGAAGGTCCTCGTCCGCGACGACCTCGCGAGGCCGTTCGCGGTCCCGGTGCCGATGACGTTCGGCAGGAACAGCGCCGGGCTCGGGCTCGCCGGCCGCTTCTGATCCGTCGGAGCGCGAACCGCGCCGCGTGCCGCCCCTGGCGCCGCCGCGACGCGGCGCTCGACTTTCGCGCTCGGCGGGCCTCCAATGCGCGGGCCGCGCTCCGCTCGCGGGGCGCGGCGCGGCTGCTTGTCCCAGCACGCCTCTGCGCGGAAAGGATGCCCATGTCGCCACGTCGTGCCTCTCTCTCGGGCGGGATCGCCCTTGCGCTCGCGGCTCTTGGAGTCCCCTCGAACGACGCGCACGCGTGCGGGGGAGGGTTCTTCACGCGACCTTCCGAGGCGGAGTGGACGCACGTGACCGGGCATCGCGTCGTGATCTCGATGTCGACCACGCAGACCGTGCTCTGGGATCAGGTCCAGTACTACGGCGATCCCTCCGAGTTCGCCTGGGTCCTGCCGGTCAAGCCCGGCGCTCGCCTCGAGATCGGCGCCGACGCCTGGATCGAGGCCCTCGACGCCGCGACCACCCCCGTCGTCCACGCGCCGCTGGTGGTGTGCGACTTGAGCGACCGGAGCACCGACTGCGGCCCTCAGCGCGTCAAGCAGGGCGAGTACATCGGCCCGTGGCCGACCGACGGCAGCCGCGCCACCGAGCAAGTGACGGTGGTGCACAGCCGCGCTGTCGGACCTTACGAGACGTACACGCTGTCGGCCGACGCCGAGGGCGCGCTCGACGCGTGGCTCACCGAGCACGGCTTCGCGATCCCCGAGGGCGCGCGCCCCGTCATCGACGATTACGTCGCGCAGGGCTTCGACTTCATCGCCGTTCGCCTCCGGCCGACCGCCGGCGTGGACCAGATGAAGCCGCTGCGCGTCGTCACGCCGGGCCTCGTCACGACCTTCCCGCTGCGCATGCTCTCCGTGGGCGCGAAGGAGTCCGTCGCGCTCTCGGTGTTCGTCGTCGCGGAGGGCCGCATCGGCGTGCAGAACTTCCCGAGCGCGGCGCTCGACCCTGCCGAGCTGACCTGGGACTTCGTCGAGTTCCGCTCGGATCTCCCGGACGTCCGGGCCGCGGCGCTCACCCCGGAAGGCGGAGAGGCGCCCTGGCTCACGAGCTACGCGCTCGGCGCCCCGCTGCTCACGCCGCGGCAGGGGTACGAGCTCGCCGGCCCGGACGACATGCTCGTGGACACGATCGCCGACGTGTATTTCACCCGCGGTCACGCGAACGGCGATGTCGCTCAGGCGTGCTCGTCGACGTCCTTCGAGGAGGCCGCGCTCGGCAAGGACAAGGTGGTGGAGCTCTGCCCGGCCGACGGCGCGCCGTGCGCCGAGCCCGGTCCGGGTGAGGCCGACGCCCGCGTGTTCACGTGCGGCGACGCGCTGGACGATCTCGGCGTGGCGCTGGTCGGCCTGCGACCGGCCGACGTCTGGCTCACCCGGCTCGACGCTCAGCTCCCGGTCGAGGCGCTCACGGACGACCTGGAGCTCACGCCGGGCGGCATGCTCACGCCGCCGGCGGCGGGGGAGGTGAGCAACCACCTCTTCGCCGAGAAGGGCGAGAACGCGGACCCGGTGTGCACGCCGGTCTCCGCGCAGGACTCCAGCGACATCGCCGCGCTCCACGCGCCGCCCCGCTCGCCGCAGGGCGGCCGATCGCGCGGGTTCGCGACGAGCGCCGCCTGCGCCGCGCTGGTCCTCGGCCTCGGCCGCCGCGCCACGCGCCGCCGCCGCCAGACCGCGCGCTCGTAGGAACAAGGGGTTCGGAACAAGGACATTTCGAGTCGAGGGAAGTGATGGAACTGAAGGTAGTCGACGAGCGTGGTGTCAAGTTCGTGGAGGGCCAGCCGGACCAGAGGCTCATGTCGAGCGTCCAGGATGCCAGTCGCGTGATCGAGGCCTGCTTCTCGGACCGGCTGAACGCCGCGCTCCTTTACCCGGTGAACCTCACGGCGGCCTTCTTCGACCTCAGCTCGGGCGAGGCAGGCGAGATCCTGCAGAAGCTGAGGAACTACCGGATTCGCCTCGCCGTGGTGTGCCCGCCGGGCGACGCCGGCTTCAGCAGCCGCTTCGGGGAGATGCTGGACGAGGAGCGCCGCGGCACGCACTTCGGGGTGTTCGATACACGTGCCGCTGCCGTCGAATGGCTCCGCCAAGCGTCCGACGCAGACGCGAGCTAGCCCCTCCCGCCCCACCTCGCCCCGGAACCCGAGGGCCGGGCAGCGCAGCGGCGCGGCGGCTACTTCCTGCGGCAGCCGCAAGCGGCTTCAGGCGCCGCCCGCGGGGCCGGCTTCACACAGGTCGTCAGCAGGGAGGCCAGGACAGCCATCAGGATCGCGACGCGTACCTGCATGAGCGGCATCCATGCTCCCGCGGCCCCGCGGCGTCAACTCCGCGGAAGCCGGGCTGCTGCGCCGCGTCGCGGCCTCAGCCGAGCGGCATCTCGAGCGACACCTCGTCGAGCCCGACCCCGAGGAAGCGGCGCGGGCGCACCGTGACGGCGACCTGCGTTCCGCCCTCGCCGTGGCTCGCCTTCACGGCGAGCTCGATGCTGGCGGGCGGCGCGTTCTCGAACAACGTCCACAGCGCCCCCTCGACCACCGGCTGGGCCTCGGCCGGGTCGCTGTCCGCGGCCAGCTTCGTCGTGAGCGCGCGCAGGAACTGGGCGATGCGCGCGACGAAGAGCTGATCGACGAGCGAGACGCGCTCGAGGCGCTCCTCCGGCTCGGCGGTGGAGCCCTCGTACGTGAGCTTCTCCGGGGGGACGTACGCCGTCGGGGCGGTGAGGACGTACACTGCGTCGCTGTTCGGGGCCGCCGCGAGGAGGAGCACGCCGCTCTTCGCGAGCTCGCGCTGGGTGTCCGTCGACACGAACGCCTCGGTCGGGATCGCGACGCCCTCCTCGCCCTCGTACGCTCCCTGCACCTCGTGCACCGGCAGATCCCCGAGCACGCCGCCGCCCTTGGCGCCGGCGATGCGGCACGGCCACCCCGTCTCCCGGAAGCTCCCCGCGACGAGCGCGCCGACCAGGTACACCGGAGAGAGCCACACGCGGCCGCCCTCGTCGCTCGGCTGCTCGACGATCGCCGCCTCCCGGACGCGCGAGGTCGACTTGTCGTAGGGCAGCCGCCCGAGCGCGCGGTTCATGGCGATCGCGACCCAGCGCATCGGGGGCCGCGCCGCGGCGGCGCGCCACGGCGCCCGGTGCGGCGCCCGGAACAGCGCGGCCTTGTTGTCGAGCCGCTCGACGCCGCGCAGATCCTCGACCCCGAGCAGCCCCGCCTCGCCGCTGACCACCGCGGGCAGCGCGTGCGCCTCGGCGACGCGCGCGATCTCCTCGAGCCGCGCGAGCGAGGCGGCGCTGCCGTCGATCGCGACGTCCACGATCGCGACCGACGCCGGCGGCTCGGTGCTCGCCGTCTGCGCGAGCGCCCGCGCGAGCGCGCCGGCCGCCTCGTCCGGCCTCGCGCTGACGACCTCGATCCTGACCCCGGGCGCCGCCTTCGCGCGATCGACGAGCAGGCTCAGGCCGCGCCACGCCGCCTCCAGCCGCCGCACCTCGGGGTGCTGCAGGATGGCGCCGATCTGCGCGCCGATCGCGCGCTCGACCTGCGCGATCGCCTCGGCGGGGCGCACGGGCTGCCCCGCGCGCGGGCGCGCGCTCGCCGCCACGGTCGCGATGAGCTGCGAGAACCGCCCCGCCTCCGCGCGCCGCTCCTCCGCGGGCTCCTGACCGGGGCCGCCCGCCGCCGCCGCCGCCGCCGCCGCCGCCGCCGCGCCGTCGCCCCCGCCGAGATCGACCAGCGAGAGCAGCGCGTCGACGTCGGCGCCGGCCGCCTGCGCCGGCGCGGCGGGGCGCTCTGCCGCGGGGGCCGCGGGCCGGGCAGGCGAGGCGCCCTCGCGGTCCGGGAGCAGCCCGAGGATGTCCCGCGCGAGCGGCGAGCCGCCCCAGAGCCGATCCAGCTCGGCGCGCGCCTGCTCCGCCGTCGCCGACCCGTCGCGGAGCCGATCCAGGACGCGCCGGCCGTCGAGCAGCGAGCGCAGGAGGGGCACCTCGGCGCAGAGCGCGTCGGGCCGGAAGCTCTTCAGGCTGGCGGGCGAGAGGTCGACGCGCGCCGGCCGGCCCCCCGCGAGCACGCTCGGCACGTCGATCGCGATCCGCGGCCGGAGCTGCGTGAACAGGTGATCGAACCGGCTCGCGTCGACGCGGATCGAGCCCGCCGGCGGGCTCGCCCCGGCGTTGTGCGGATCGCGCGGGACGAGATCGGCGACCACGAGCACCCGGAGCGGCAGCAGCGGCCCCCGCTCCGCCGGGCCCGCGTCGTCGCCCACGTTGAGCCCGAACTTCTCGCCCAGAACGCCCTTGATCGTTTCCGCCATCGCCCGCGAAGCATAGGCGTCACCACGCGGCGCGAGAAGCGCTAAGCTCCGCGCGCATGCAGAAGACGGAAGGCGGTTCGCCCTTGAACTTGAACCCTGAACCCCACGCCGCCAGCGATCGCAGGCGCCTCCGCGGCGGTGCCCCCATCCAGATCGGCCTCCTCGGCTGCGGGACGGTCGGCGGCGGTGTCCTCCGCCTCCTCGCCGAGAACGCCGGCTACTTGGCCGAGCGCGCCGGCGTGCCGCTCGTCGTCAAGCGCGTGGTCGTGCGCGACCTCGAGAAGGAGCGCGTCTCGGCCCTGGATCGCACCCTGCTCACCACGCGTCCGGAGGAGGTGGTCGACGACCCCGCGATCGATCTCGTGGTCGAGGTGATGGGCGGCGACACCCCCGCGCGCGCGCTGATCGAGCGCGCCATCGACCGCGGCAAGGGCGTCGTCACCGCGAACAAGTTCCTCCTCGCCGCCCACGGCCCCGCGCTCCTCGCGCGGGCCGGGGCGCGCCAGGTCGACCTCGCGTTCGAGGGGGCGGTCGGCGGCGGCATCCCCATCATCCGGACGCTCCGGGACGCGTTCGCGAGCGACTGGGTCGAGCGCGTCACGGCGATCCTGAACGGCACCTGCAACTACATCCTCACCCAGATGCGCGACACGGGCGCGTCGTTCGACGCCGCGCTGCGCGAGGCGCAGGCGCTCGGCTACGCCGAGGCCGACCCGACGCTCGACGTCGACGGCCACGACGCCGCGCACAAGCTGATCGTGCTCGCGATGCTCGCCTTCGGCGCGCAGGTCGACAGCGACGACGTGCACACCTCCGGCATCCGCAGCATCGAGGAGGCCGACCACCGCTACGCCGATCGCTTCGGCTACACCATCAAGCACCTCGCGATCGGCCGCGATCTCGGCTCATCGCTCGAGCTGCGCGTGCACCCGACGCTGATCCCGAAGCAGAGCGTGCTCGCCAACGTCTCCGGCGTGCTCAACGCCGTGCTGCTCGAGGGGCGCGCCGTCGGCCCGTCGCTCGTCTACGGCCGCGGCGCCGGCGACCTGCCGACGGCGGTCAGCGTCGTCTCCGACATCCTCGACGTCGCGCGCTCGATCGCGTCGGGCGTCGCGGGCATGCAGGGCCGCGGCATGTCGATCAAGCCGCGGCCGGTCCGCCCGCTCGCCGAGATCGTCTCCCGCTATTACCTGCGCTTCGCGGTCGAGGATCGCCCCGGCGTCATGGGCCGCCTCGCCGGCGCGCTCGGCGACGCGGGCGTCAGCATCGAGCAGATCGTGCAGCAGGGCCCCACCCAGGCGGGCGCGGCCGGCGACGCCGCGGTCGACGTGGTGCTCATCACGCACGACGCGCGGGAGGGGCTCGTGCGGAGCGCGCTCGACGCGATCGCGCGCGAGCATTTCCTGCGCGAGCCGGTGCGCCTCTTCCGCATCGAGGGGACGTGACGTCCCACGCCGACGCGCCGCTCGGCGTGTTCGACTCGGGCCTCGGCGGGCTGACGGTGGTGCGCGCGCTGCGCCGGCGCTGCCCGGCCGAGGACATCGTCTATCTCGGCGACACGGCGCGGGTCCCGTACGGCACCCGCTCCCCCGAGACGGTGGTCCGGTACGCGCTCGGCTGCGCGCGTGTGCTGATCGGCCGCGGCGTGAAGGCGATCGTCGTCGCGTGCAACACGGTGAGCGCGGTCGCGATCGACATGCTCCGGGTCGAGCTCGATCTGCCCGTCCTCGGGGTGATCCTGCCCGGCGCGCGCGCCGCGGTCGCCGCGTCGCGCGGCGCGACGATCGGCGTGCTCGGCACGGCGGGGACGATCGCGTCCGGCGCCTATCCGCGCGCGGTGGCGTCGCTGAGCACGCGCACCGAGGTCGCCGGCCAGGCGGCCCCGCTGCTCGTCTCGCTGGCGGAGGAGGGCTGGCTCGACGGCGAGGTCCCGCGGCTCGTCGCGCGGCGGTACCTCGAGCCGCTGATCGGCGCCGGCGCCCGCTCGGTCGTGCTCGGCTGCACGCATTTCCCGCTCCTTCGCGCCCCGATCGAGGCCGAGGCCGCGGCGCTCGCGGGCGGGCCGATCCCGATCGTGGACAGCGCCTCGGCCACGGCGGAGGACGTCGCGTCGTTCCTGGCCGAGCGCGGGCTCGCGACGTCCCGCGTCGGGGCGGGCAGCCTCGCGCTGCTCGTCACCGATCTCCCGAAGAGCTTCGCGGCGGTGGCGTCCCGGTTCCTGGGCGAGGCGGTCGGAGGGGACGGCGGGAGCCGATCCCCGACCCACGTCGAAACGGACGGCGGGAGCCGATCCCCGACCCACGTCGAAACGGACGGCGGGAGCCGATCCCCGACCCACGTCGAAACGGACGGCGGGAGCCGATCCCCGACCCATGTCGGAACGGACGGCGGGAGCCGATCCCCGGCCGACGTTGGAACGGACGGCGGCCAGGCGCCTCCCCGTGGTATCGACGTCGAGCAGATCGACCTGTGAGAGGCAACGAGTTCGGCCCGGGCATCCGGGCGCAGCGGAGGTTTTCCACACGATGACGCAGCTCAGGTGGCTTTCGGCCGGCGAGTCGCACGGCCCGGAGCTCGTGGCGACCCTCGAGGGCATTCCGGCGGGCATGCCGCTCCTCGCGGAGGACGTCGACGAGGATCTGGCGCGGCGCCAGCGCGGCTACGGGCGCGGCGGGCGGATGAAGATCGAGACCGATCGCGTCCGCCTCGTCGCCGGCGTGCGCGGCGGCGAGACGCTCGGCGGCCCCATCGCCATGGTGATCGAGAACCGCGATCACGCGAGCTGGGCCGGGCGGATGGGCCCCGAGCCGTTCCCCGAGCCGCCCGAGGCGCTGACCCGCCCGCGCCCGGGCCACGCGGACCTCGCCGGCGGCCTGAAGTACGGCCGGCGGGACCTGCGCGACGTGCTCGAGCGCGCGAGCGCGCGCGAGACCGCGGCGCGGGTCGCCGTGGGCGCCGTCTGCCGCAAGCTCCTCAGGTCGGTCGGCGTCGAGGTCTTCGCCCACGTCCTCTCCATCGGCCCGGTCGCGGCGCAGGTCTCCGCCGCGTCGGGCGGCGGCCTGCCGCTCTCCGAGCTCCGCGAGCGCGCCCGCGCCTCGGACCTCGCGTGCGCCGACGCCGAGGCCGCGCAGGCCATGCGCGACGCGATCCGCGAGGCCGCGCACCGGGGCGACACGCTCGGCGGCGTCTTCGAGGTGATCGCCACGGGCCTGCCGCCCGGGCTCGGCAGCCACGTGCAGTGGGATCGCAAGCTCGACGGCCGGCTCGCGCAGGCGCTGATGAGCATCCAGGCGATCAAGGGCGTCGAGATCGGCATCGGCTTCGAGGCCGCGCGCATCCCGGGCTCCTCGGTGCACGACCCGATCGGGTACGACGAGGGCGCCCACACGTTCACCCGTCCGTCGAACCGCGCCGGCGGCCTCGAGGGGGGCATCACGAACGGCATGCCGCTCGTCTGCCGAGCCGCCATGAAGCCCATCGCCACGCTGAAGCGCGCGCTCCCCTCGGTCGACGTGAGGACCAAGGAGCAGTTCGACGCCGCCTTCGAGCGGAGCGACGTCTGCGCCGTCGCCGCCGCCTCGGTGGTCGGGGAGGCGATGGTGTCGATCACGCTCGCCGGCGCCCTGCTCGAGAAGTTCGGCGGCGACAGCCTCTCCGAGATCGCGCGCAACATCGACGGGTACCTCCAGCAGGTCCGCTCTTACTGACGATCATGGAACTCCTCTCCGACGCACCTCCGCTCCTGCTCACCGGCTTCATGGGGACCGGGAAGTCCACCGTGGGCCGCCTCGCCGCGCAGCGCGCGGGCCTCCCGTTCGTCGATCTCGACGACGCCATCGTCGAGGAGGCCGGCGAGAGCGTCCCGTCGCTCTTCGCCTCGCGCGGAGAGGCCGGCTTCCGCGCCCTGGAGGCGGCGATCCTGCGCCGTCTGCTCGCGGCGCCGGGCCCGCGTGTCATCGCCCTCGGCGGCGGCGCCCTGGTCGACCCTGCGCTCCGCGGCGAGGCGCTCGAGCGCGGCTGTGTCGTCGCGCTCAGCGCGACCCCGCGCACCATCGCCGCGCGCGCGGCGATGACGCGCGGCGCCCGCCCGTTGCTCGACGGCGCCCCCGATCGCGAGGCGCGGATCCGCGAGCTCCTGTCCGCGCGGGCCGCGGTGTATGCGCAGGCGCACGCGCGGGTGGTGACGGACGGCGTCCCGCCGGAGGAGGTCGCCGCGCGGGTGCTCCGGGCTTACGCGGATCGCCCGCTGTTCGTGCCGCTCGGCGACAAGAGCTACGCGGTGCGCTTCGCGTCCGACGGCCCGGCGTCCGTGGCCGACGCCGTGGCCGAGCTCGCCCCCTCGTCGGTCTTCGTCGTCACGGACGAGAACGTGAGCCGCCTCTGGGGTGCGCCGCTGCTCGCGGCGCTCGCCGCGTTGGGCAAGCCGGCCGCCGCGGTGACGGTGCTCCGGCCTGGCGAGGAGCACAAGCGGCTCGCGGCGGTCGAGGCGGCGCTCACGGCGATGATCGACGCGGGCGCCGACCGTGACGCGCTGGTGCTCGCGCACGGCGGCGGGGTGGTGACCGACATCGGCGGCTTCGCCGCGTCCACGCTCCTCCGCGGCGTCCGGTGGCTCGCGGCGCCGACCACGCTCCTGTCGATGGTCGACGCCTCGGTGGGTGGCAAGACGGGGGTCGATCTCGGCCCTGCGAAGAACGCCGTCGGCACGTTCCACCAGCCGTCCGCGGTCGTCGCGAGCCCGGCGGCGCTCGCGACGGAGACCGACCGCGCTTACCGGAGCGGGCTCGCCGAGGTGGTGAAGTCGGCGTGCATCGGCGACCCGGACCTGCACGTGTTGCTCGAGCGCGAGGCGTACCGCGTCCTCGCGCGCGATCCCGTCCTGCTCACCGAGGTCATCCGCCGTTCGGTCGCCGTGAAGGCGGCCATCGTCGCCCGCGACGAGCGCGAGTCGGGCGAGCGCGCCCTCCTGAACTTCGGCCACACGCTCGGGCACGCCCTCGAGGCGGAGGGTGGCTTCGTCCGCCTGGCCCATGGCGAGGCGGTCTCGCTCGGCATGGTGGCGATGCTGCGGGTCGGCTGCGCGCTCGGCGCGACCGACCGCGCCGCCGCCGACCGGGTGATCGGCCTGCTCGCCCGGCTCGGCCTCCCCACCCGGATCGAGGACGAGCCGGTCTCCGCCGCGCTCCGTTTCCTGTCCCTCGACAAGAAGCGCCGCGGCTCGTCCGTCCGCACCATCCTGCTTCGCGACATCGGCAGCACGTTCGTGGAGCCGATGCCGCTGGATCGCCTGTCCGCGCTGCTCGAGCGTGTTGCCACGGCCGCGGCCTGAGCTTCCGCGCCGTCACAGCCTGGTTTCCACAGCGACGATCGCAGTCGCGCCGTTCGTCCGCCGGCGACGTGGTGTGTGGCGTTCCAAGAGCGCATTCCCGGCGTCTCTCGAGCGCTGCCCGGCAGTTTCCGGCGGGTTTCTCTGGCGGAGCGGGTCGGGAGGTGGGCAATGCCCTCTGCCTGTCACGGACTCGGGCGGTGTGCCTGAGACAGCCCTGCTCGTGACAGGCGCCCTGGTGTCCGTTGGTCCGGCGTCTTCTCGCGGCTCGTCCCAGCCGGTGACCGCCCGTGATTATGATGACGTTGGATAAATTTAGTGTGGTTCCAACGTCTCGGAAAAGCGCCCTGTGCCCGCCGCCCTAGTCCGCTTCGCGCTATTCTTCCCGGCGCAGATGGTGACCGCGACAAAAAAACGGGTCCTGGTGGTGGAGGACGAGGAGGACACGGCGGCGATGATCGCCCGTTTTCTCAGCGACGAGTTCGACACCGTGATCGCGACGAACGGGGTCGACGGCCTTGCGCTCGCTCAGCAGGAGCCTCGTCCTGATCTGGTGATCGTGGACATCATGATGCCGAAGCTCGACGGCGTGAGCATGACGAAGCGCTTGCGCGAGAACGAGCCGATGCGCCGGGTGCCGATCATCTTCCTGACTGCGAAGTCCGATCCGATGGATATCGTCGCTGGCATCCAGGCCGGCGCCCGTCACTACATCACGAAGCCCTTCGTTCTAGACGATCTCAAGAAGAAGGTCCGCAAGGCCGTCTACGGCCGCTAGCCACTCGCCCGCCCCTTCCCACCCGGCGCCTCCTTCAACGGCGCCTCCGCCAACGATCCCGCGGCCACCGCGGTCCGCGCTCACCGTCGTGCCTCGTCACAACGTCAGCGCCTGCGGGGGGGGGCCGCGCTCGCCGGCGTGGCACACCCTCCCGCGCCGCGCCGCAGCAGCCGCCGCACCGCAGCAGCCGCCAGGAGCTAGCTCCCGTTGCGCCCCTTCACGATGCAAACCTTGAACGCGCGCTCGAACAGCTCCAGCGACCGCGAGATGCTCGAATGGACCCGCCGGATCTCGTCCGCGGACGTGGTCGCGAGCTTCACGATCTCGAGCGCCTCGCGCGGGTGCGCGTCATCGTAGTTCGCGTGCGCTGCGAGCCACGTCAGCGACTTGCTCCCCTCGCCGTAGAGCTTGGTGAACGCCGGCAGCACCACCCGGGACCACTCGCCCGTGACCCCCTCGATCGCGTAGTTGACCGCGCCGACCGCCTCCGCGAGCGTGCCGCGGTGGGACACCGACCAGAGCCACTCGAACAGCGAGGCCACCTCCGGGCTCGGCCGGTGCCCCGTGATCTCCGCGGTGCTGATGCCGTGCCCCGCCGCCCAGTCGAGGTACCAGCGCACGTGCAGCGCCTCGACTCGGATGTTGCCGATCAGCCAGTCCCGGACGAGGAAATCCCGCGGCGACTGCCCGTACGTCGTCTTGGCCAGGCTGAGCCCCATGTACTTCGGGAACGCCTCGACCACGCAGAAGAACTCCCGGAGGAGCAGGCCCCAGGTCGCCTCGTCGATAGCCTCCGTCATCGTCTGCGCGACCGGAGGCGTGTAGACGGCTGCCTTCCACTGGTCGGCCAGCGACTCGAGCATGTCCTCGACCCAGACCGGGTGCGGCGTGGCCTTAAGGCTATCCTTAACTTCCTTATGCCGCTGTGAGCGAGGTGACAGCATGATGTTCCTGGGTTCTGCTGGTGCGGTCTCCCTCGTGACTGCCGCCGGTCAATGCCCGCCTGATCCGTCAGGCTGACCGGCCAGGCGGCCGTCAGAAGACGGGTTGTGGCGCGGACAGGACGCTGGCCTCCGAGCGCACAAGGAGGATGGGCCAGCACGTTGACCTCACCCTTGGAGGTTTCGTGTACATGTGTCCCGCCTGCACCTAGTCTTGATCGGAGCGAAGCCCCAAGTCAATAGGCAAACGAGGGCATCCCGGCGCGTCGTCGCGTCGTTGCCTCGTTGCGTCGTGTGTTGCTCGTGTGGGCCCGCGTTGAGCTCTTCCTTGCGCCCGCGCCCGTGTCCGTCACCACACGAACGCCGTGACCGTCACCACACGACCTCGGAGAGGCACTCGGTCGCGCCGCGGAACCGGCACCGCTGGTGCGTCACCTTGGGCGTCGACGCGCCGCATAGAAGGAGCGCCTGCTCGACCCAGCCGCAGACGCCATCTCCGCAGTTCATGGCCGACGGCCCCTCGTCGTCTCCGGTCGGTCCCGTGATCGTCAGCACCCACTCCCGCGGCTTCACCATGCGCGGCACCACCTGCCCGGCGTCGAAGTAGCGTGACCAGATCATCCCGGTGCGGGCCACGATCGTGTCGGGCATTGCGATCGACAGCGCGAACTTCAATACCGTATTGAGGTCGCGATCCGCCACGAAGCGAGCAAACCGCTTGATCTCCGCCGCCTGGTCATTGGCGGACCGCACGTGCGTTCGCAGCGCCCGGTTCCAGACGCCGATCGGATACCAGCTGCTCGCCAGCAGCGGTTGATAGAGTACGTCCCGGTCTGACTTGGGCAGCGACGTCACCAGCCGCTCCCAGGCGCCGGCGTCGCGGTTCGTCGTGACGAACGACCGGAGGTTGACCAGCAACGTTCCTTTGCACCGTCCGGCGGGGATCTTGCTCTTCGTGTCGTACGTCTTCATCGCGGCAAACCTACGGCGGCAAGGCCCCGGCGAGGCCGCGCCCGAGCACGGGCGCGACGCGTGCGGCCTCGGGCGGGAAGCCCTGCCCGGGGATGCATCGTCGAGGCGACTCCATGAGTCGTGGTTGTACCTTGCAGGGGAGCGTGAGTTCGCCTGGATGGCAAGAGATGATTACGCGCGAGCAGGCGCGCGACAGATACAGCAGCCTTTGACGATCCCAACCGGTTATCCAGCTCTCTATTCCGCCACCCCAGGGAAGGGATCATCGGACCCAAAATCAGGTATTTCCTGATTCTAGGAAGGGCTCCCCGGATCCCGGACGACGACAAACGTGACCTGCATAACGGAATTTTGCGCCGTCACCGGCGTTCGCACGGCGCGCCTCGCTGTTGCCGTCCTCTGCGAACCTCGGTACCCCTACGCCATGAGCGAATCCACGACGGGTCGGCCGGCCGCCGGCCACGCAGAGCCCGAGCTGCCGCACATCGACGTTGCCGAGCGGGGAGCGCCGCGCGAAGGGCGGCCGCAGGTCATGGACCGGCGGCTGTTCATGCAGCTGCTCGTGTTCCGCTGTCCTTCTGCCGAGGATCCGGCGGCGCTGACGAACGCGGTCGGCCGGGCCCTCACCGAGCACGGCGCCGCGGCGGTCGTGTACGAGGACGTGAGCGATCCGCGCGGGATCGCGGTGCTCACCTGGGCCGAGGACCCCGCCTTCTTCGTCCAGACGGTCCGGCCGGCGCTCCAGCGCGCCGAGCTCCGGGCGCTGGAGCTTCGCCCCGATTTCACGATGCTGGGGCGCACCTACTCGACCGGCTACGAGCAGGAGCTCGAGTACTGGCTGCTCCGGCGCCCGTCCGAGACCGTGCTCAACCCCGCGTGGTCGTGGGCCGTGTGGTACCCGCTCCGCCGCAGCGGCGCGTTCTCCAAGCTCGAGGGCCGCGAGCAGGGGAGCATCCTGCGCGAGCACGGCACCATCGGCCGGGCCTACGGCGCGCAGGACCTCGCGCACGACATCCGCCTCGCGTGCCACGGCCTCGACGCCCGCGACAACGAGTTCGTCATCGGGCTCGTCGGCAAGGAGCTCCACCCGCTCTCGCACATCGTGCAGACCATGCGGAAGACGCGCCAGACCTCGGAGTTCATCAGCCAGATGGGCCCCTTCTTCGTCGGCCGCGTCGCCTTCCGCAACCCCGGCCGCTGAGGCCGCCACGCCGGCCGCTGAGGCCGCCGCGGAGCGACCCCGGCGCCCCCGTCAGCCCATCCCGGCCAGGCCGGAGATCGCGCTCGCGAGGGCGTCGAGCCGCGCCGCCGCGCGCGCCTCGGCGGCGTCGAGCGGCTCGCCCCCGGCGACGTCCTCGCGCACGTCGACGTAGAATTTGATCTTCGGCTCCGTGCCGCTCGGGCGCGCGATGATCCGGCTGCCGCCCTCGAGCTCGTACACGAGCACGTTGCTCGCGGGCAGGACGAGCGGCGCGGTCCCGCCGTCGCGCAGCGTGCGCGTGCGCGCCTCGAAGTCGCGCCACGCCACGACCGGCACGCCGCCGATCTCGGCCGGCGGGCTCTGCCTCAGCGCGGCCATGATCGCGGCGATCTTCTCGAGGCCGTCCACGCCGCGCAGGGTGTAGGCGCGCTGGCCGCTCACGTAGAGGCCGTAGGTGCGCGCGAGCTCCTGGAGCGCGTCGAGCAGCGTCTTGCCCTCGGCCTTGCGCACCGCCGCGAGCTCGGCCAGCACCGCCGCGGCGCCGATGCCGTCCTTGTCGCGCACGACCGGGCCGATCGTGTAACCGAGCGCCTCCTCGAAGCCGAACACGAAGCGGGCGCCGGTCGAGCGCTCGATGTCCATCGCCCGGTTCGCGATCCACTTGAAACCGGTCAACGTCTCCTCGTAATGCACCCCGAGCGCCGCGGCGATGGCGCCGAGCATCGGCGTCGAGACACACGACGAGAGGACCAGGCGGCGATTGCCCGCGCCCTCGGGGGCCTTCCCCTCGGTGAGCAGGTAATGGCCGAGCAGCACGCCGACCTGGTTGCCCGTGAGCTGCACGTACCCGCCGTCCGGGCGCCGCACCGCCACGGCGAGCCGGTCGACGTCGGGATCGTTGGCGAGCACGAGGTCGGCGCCCTCCTGCTTCGCGAGGGCGAGCGCCAGGTCCATGGCGCCCTTCTCCTCGGGGTTCGGGAACGAGACCGTGGGGAAGGCGCCGTCCGGCTCGGCCTGCTCGGGCACGGTCGTCACCCGCGTGAACCCGGCCTGCGCCAGCGCCGCGCGGGCGAGCCGGTTGCCCACGCCGTGCAGCGGCGTGTACACGATGCAGAGGCCCCGATCCCCGTCGCTCCGCACGGCGAGGCCGCGGATCGCGCGGAGGTACGCCGGCTCGAGCGCCTCGGGGAAGTCGCGCACGAGCCCCTTCGCGCGCGCCTCGTCGAAGGGCATGCGGGGGACCTGATCCGCCGGCGGGGACGCGTCGATCGCCGTCGCGATGCCCGTGTCGTGCGGCGGGATGATCTGCGCGGCGTTGTCCCAGTACACCTTGTACCCGTTGTACTCGGGCGGGTTGTGGCTCGCCGTCACCATCACGCCCGCGGCCGCGCCGAGGTGGCCGACCGCGAACGCGGCGATCGGGGTGGGGCAGGGGACCGGCGAGAGGTGGCTCGGGATGCCGGCGGCGGCGAGCGCGCAGGCGGTGTCCTCCGCGAACTCGCGGCTCCTCCGGCGGGCGTCGTACCCGACGACGACGCCGGCGCTGCGCGCCTTGTCGCCCAGCGCGCTCAGCAGGTAGCGGGCGAGGCCGGCGGTCGTCCGGAGGATGACGGCGCGGTTCATCCGGCTCTCGCCGGCGCCGAGCACGCCGCGCAGGCCGGCCGTGCCGAACTCCAGCGGGCCGGCGAAGCGCTCGGCCAGCTCGGCGCGGACGCCCTCCTCGCCCGCCCTGGCCGCGTCGATGAGCCGGCGCAGCTCGCCCTGGGTCTCCGGATCCGGGTCGTGGGCGAGCCAGCGCTCGGCGGGCTCGAGGATGAAATCGTGGCTCACGACGCCGCCTTCTTCCCCGAGGCGAGCGCCTCGGCGAAGTGCGTGTCGTACTGTCCGCCCCGGAAATCGTCGTGCCCCAGGATCTGGCGCAGGAACGCGAGGTTCGTCGCGGCGGGGCCGGTCGGGCCGGCGAGCTCGAGCGTCGTCTCGGCGAGCGCCCGATCGAGCCGGGCGATCGCCGCCTCGCGCGTCGGCCCGTGGGCGACGATCTTCGCGAGCAGCGGGTCGTAGAACGGCGTCACCTCGAGCCCCTCGGCGATGCCGGTCTCGATCCGCAGGTCGTCCCCCGCCTCCGGCCAGCGGAGCGCGGCGATGCGGCCCGGCTGCGGCGCGAACTTCTTCGCGGGATCCTCCGCGTAGAGCCGCGCCTCGATGGAGTGGCCGCGGTACGTGTGGCCGAGGACCTCCGGCGCGAGCGGCTCGCCCGACGCGATGCGGATCTGGTGCTCGACCAGGTCGAGCCCGGTGCACATCTCGGTCACGCAGTGCTCGACCTGGAGCCGCGCGTTGACCTCGAGGAAGAAGAGCTCGCCGCTCTCCGCGGCGACGAACTCGACGGTGCCGGCGCCGACGTAGCCCGCGCCGGTCACGACGCGCAGCGCGCTCTCGTGGAGCGTCCTCCTGCGGGAGTCGCCCGCGTCCCCCTGGAAGAACGACGCCGGCGACGGCGTCTCCTCGATGATCTTCTGGTGCCGGCGCTGCGCGCTGCACTCGCGCTCGCCGAGCGCGACCGCGCCGCCCTTGCCGTCGCACAGCACCTGCACCTCGATGTGGCGCGGGCGCTCGATGTACCGCTCCAGGTACACACGCGCGTCGCCGAACGCGGCGCGGCCGCGGTCGGAGCACGCGGTCAGCGCGCGCGCGAGCTTCACCGGGTCGGCGACGATCTGCATGCCGATGCCGCCGCCGCCGCCCGCGGCCTTGACGAGCAGCGGGTAGCCGAGGCTCTCGGCGGCGCGCTGGGCCGCCTCGACGTCGGCGGGATCGACCGGGCTGCCGGTGCCCGGCGGGGGGAAGACGTCCGCCGCGCGCGCGACGTCGCGCGCGAGGATCTTGTCGCCGAAGACGTGCAGCACGGAGGGCGGCGGGCCGATGAACGTGATGCCCGCGGCGAGCACGGCCTCGGCGAAGGCCTGGTTCTCGCTGAGCAGCCCGTACCCCGGGTGGACGCCGTCCGCGCCCGTCGCGCGGGCGGCCTCCACGATCGCGTGCGCGACGAGGTAGCTGTCCCGGACCGGCGGCGGCCCGATGCGCACGGCCTCGTCGGCCATGGCGACGTGCGGCGCGCCCGCGTCGGCGTCCGAGTACACGGCGACCGTCGCGATCCCGAGCCTCTTGCAGGTCCGGAGCACGCGGCAGGCGATCTCTCCACGGTTGGCGACGAGGATCTTCTTCAGCACGCCGACAGCTACGCCCCCGCGTGGCGGGGCGTCAAGGGACCGGCGCGCGCCGTCAAGCCAGAGCTCGCCGCACCTTGGGCTTGGCCCCGAGCAGCACGAGCTGCCCGCAGGCGGCGGACACGTCGTCCCCGCGCCGGCGCCGCACGAAACACGAGTAGCCCGCCTGCGTGAGCACGTCCTGGAAAGCCGCCACGCGCTCCAGGCCGGGCGGACCCAGCGAGGAGGCCTCGATCGGGTTCATCGGGATGAGGTTGATCTTCACCGGGAGCCCCCGGAGCAGCTTCACCAGCCGGCGCGCCTCCGCCGGATCGTCGTTCTGCCCGGCGACGAGCGTGTACTCGATGGTGATGCGCCGGCGCCGGGGCAGCGGGTAGGCGCGCAGCGCCTCGAGCAGCTCGTCGAGCGGGTGCTTGCGGTTGATCGGCATCAGCCGGGAGCGGGTCTCGTTGTCCGACGCGTGCAGCGAGATCGCGAGCGCGATCTGCCCGCCGAAGTCCGCGCCGAGCCGCGCGATCTCCGGGACGAGGCCCGAGGTCGACACCGTGACCCGCCGCGTCGAGAGGTTGATCCCCTCCGGGTGCGTGAGCAGGCGGAGCGAGCGCGCCGTCGCCTCGTAGTTGTGGAGCGGCTCGCCCATGCCCATGTAGACGACGTTGCGGAGCTCCTCGCCCTCGTCGAGCATCGCGCGCCCGAGCAGCACCTGGCCCGCGATCTCCTCCGGCCCGAGGTGGCGCTTGAGCCCCGCCACGCCGCTCGCGCAGAAGGTGCAGCCCATCGCGCAGCCGACCTGGGTGGAGATGCACTGGGTGACGCGGACGTGCGGCGCCGCGTCGCCCTCCGCGGCGTTACCCTCGGACGTGTCGTCCTCGTCGTCGTCCACGTCGGCCGCCGCCGCGTCGGCGTCGAGCTGCGCCCGCGCGCCGGGGCCGGACACCGACGGGAGCAGCACGGTCTCGATCGTCGCGCCGTCGCGCAGGCGCAGGAGCAGCTTGCGCGTGCCGTCCTCGGAGCGGTGGACCCGCTCGGGCGTCACCACCTCGCCGAGCCCCTCCGCGGCGAGGTGCTCGCGCAGCCGGGCCGGCAGGTTCGTCATCGCCGCCGGATCCAGGACGCCGCGGCGGTGGATCCAGTGGAAGACCTGCTTCGCCGCGAACGACCGCTCTCCGCGGGCAGCCAGGGAGGCCGACCACTCTTCAGGCAGGCGGGCGACGGGGTGAAGCGGGGCAGATCGCACCTCCGTGGCGTAATGCGCGCCGCGCCGAGCGGCAAGGGGAGCACGAGGGCGGCCGCGTGCGCGGCGTCACCCGCGGGGGGTCACGTCCGCGCTCCACCTCCACGTCTGCCTCGGCTCGTCCGCTGTGTCAGCCGCTCTGGCTCTCGTGGCTCTCCAGGCGCATCGACGGGGGCTGTCCGTCGCGCTCGCGGCGCGCCGCCCGGGCGCGGCTCGCGGCGTCGAGCACCTCGCGCGTGTACCGCTCGAACGCCTCGGCCCGGTGCATCGCGGTGTGCTCGGCGAAGACGCGCTGGCGCGCGCGCTGGCCGACGGTGAGGCGCCGGTCCTCCTTCATCTCCCGGAGCTTCCGGAGCACGTCCTCCGGCGTGCGGACGAGGAGGATCTCCTCGCCGGGCTGGAAGAACGTCTCGATCCCGGGCCAGGCGTCGCTCAGGACGGGGGTCCCGCACGCGGCCGCCTCGAACAGGCGCGCGCTCGGCGACCACCCGGACTCCACCATGGCCCGGCGGGTCAGGTTCAGCGAGAACCGCTGGGCGTTGTAGAAGATCCGGTGCTCGTCCGGCGGCAGGTGCTCCGTCCGGGAGACGTTCTCGGGCCACGTGAGCGCCTCCGGGTACTGCGCGCCCGCCACCGCGAAGCGCCCGCGGCGCATGCGCCGCGCCGGCTCCAGGAGCAGCCGCTCGACGGCCGCCTGCCGGTCGTCGCAGTAGGTGCCGAGGTAGCCGAGGTCCCAGCGCATCGGCGCCGGCTGCGGGTGATAGACGTCGGTGTCGGCCGCGCAGTAGAGCGCGCGCGCCCGCACCGCGCCATGGCTGCGCTCGAGCCGCTCCAGCGTCGGGCCCCCGGTCGCCGACAGGTAAAGGTCGTACCGCGGGATCAGCGCCGGCGTGAGGTACGCGTGATCGCCGTGCGCCAGCCGGCCGAGCGTGAGCGGCGTGTCGAGGTCGTAAAACGCAGCCTTGCCGCGCGCCTCCTCCGTGAGCCACGCCCCGACGATCGCCCCCTCCGGCACGAAGGAGCCGACGACCACGAGATCGGCCTCGCGCACCGCGCGTGAGAATCGATCGCGGAGCTCGGGAATGCTCGTGTACAGCTCGGTCCGGCCATAGGGCGGGTTGGGCATGTCGCGGTGCTCGTCATAGAGGGAGAGGTTCCGCTCCAGAAAGAGCACCTGGTGGCCGCGGGACGCGAGCGCCCGGAGGAGGGCCCGGTACGTCGTGGCGTGGCCGTTGCCCCACGAAGACGTGATGGAGAGCCCGAGGAAGACGTAGCGGTAGGTAGGTGTCGTCATAACGTGGTGGCAGCGAGGGTTGAAGGATCCCGGGAGACGTGCCGAGGCCAGACGAGACCGGACGAGACCGGACGAGGCCGGTCCCGCGGCGCGCCGGGGAGGTCCATCAAGGCCTCTCCGGCGCCCGCGCAGGTCGGAACAGCACGTCGCTCCGGTGGCCCTGCCGCCGCGCGAGCGGGCGCGGCGGCGGGTGAGCGAACGAACCCGGATTAACATGCGTGCTCTCGCTCTGCAATCCTGTGAGAGGCTGTTTCTGGACTGAAGGTGCGTATTCTTGGTCAGCACCCCGGCCGTAATGCCCGGGCTGATCTCATGATGACGAAGGATGGTAAAGCGCAAACGGCTCCGAGACTCGGCGGCTCTCCGCGGAAAGCACGCCTCGGCGACCGCCGATCGTGCAGCAAACCAGGCAGCGATTCCGGAAGGAATTAATCGGGAGCGTGGATGAGAAAATTAGAGGCGTTGTCGCAATGAGCTCGCGGCGTGGGTGAGCCGGCGGCGAGCGGCCGCGAACGAAGCACGGCTCGGCCGGCGGCGAGCGGCCGCGAACGAAGCACGGCGGGCTGGCCCTGCTCGGGAACGCCGGAGCAGCTTTTGTGAAACGTCGCGCAGCGGGCCCGGCGGCCGGCGCTGGCCGCGGGAACGGCGGCCAGCGCCGACGAGGGCTCTTCAAGGAGAGAGGCGCAGTGGCTGACGGGCTCGGCGAGGCGCCGTGACCGGCGGGCTCGGCCTGTCTTCCGTGATCCCGGAGAAGATCGCCGATAAATCGGCGGGGGCGCGCCGAGGGCGGGAGCCTGGGTCGTCCAGGCTCGAGCGGCGAGGGGGCCGCGCGGGAGCGGCCGTGACGTTCAGGTCGCGGGGCGGAGCGCCTGCCAGCCCTCGATCACCTCGGCGATGCTCGCGAAGCGGCGGTCCGGGCTGTGGGCCAGACCGCGGTTCACGAAGACCTCGACCTCGCGGTCGACGGGCGGCGGCATCAGGTTGCCGAGGCGGCGCGGCGCCGTCCTCGCCTTGAGGTCGGCCAGCATCATGAGGTTGCGCGCCGCGTAGGGCAGCTCGCCGGTGAGCGCCTGAAAGACCACCGTCGTGGCCGCATAGATGTCGGCCCGGTGATCCACCGCCTTCGTGCTGGCGATCTGCTCGGGCGGCACGTACCTGACATCGCCGAGCTTGCGGCCGCTCAGGGGCGGCTCCTCGTCGCCCTCCGAGAGCGGGAGCCTGCACGAGCCGAGATCGAGCAGCGTCAGCCGCTCGCCCTCCGGGCCCCGATCGAGGAGCACGTTCGCGGAGCAGATGTTGCGGTGGAGCAGGCCAATCTCGTGGAGCTCGGCGATCGCCAGCCAGAGCTGCTCGACCAGCGGGTGCAGGGCGGCGAGCGGGAACGGCCCCCGCCGGACGAGGCGATCGACGAGCAGCTCCCCCTCGCGCAGCTCGAACACGATCACGAGGCCGTGCTGCGGATCGTCGCCGCCGCCGATCGACGGGAGCGTGTGGGGGCCGCGCAGCCGCGCGCACGCGATCGCCTCGCGCCGGAAGCGCGCCACGGCCTCCGCCAGCGACATCCGCTCCGGGGCGCCGAGCACCTTCAACGGGTCCACGCGCTCCTCGAGCTCGCCGAGAACCTTCACCGCCACGCGGCGGCCGGCGCTCGTGTCCTCGGCGCTGAACACGTCGCCGAGCCCCTCGCGGCGGAGGTGCCGCAGCACGCGGTAGCGTTGGAGCAGGATGGTTCCGGGCACGATTGACAAGAGCGGCCTCCCTTCGCTTGACAAAAAGGGGTCCAGCGCGTTCCGGTCGCCTCCCCCCACTCCCCAGTTCATGCTCATTTACCATGAGGGCGTGGCGGAGGAAGCGGCGGGAGCGTGCGAAGCAGCGGCCCGGGCCCCCGCGCGCCGCCCCGCGGCCTCGGCCGGCCCCGCCGCTGCGCCAGAGGCCGCCCGGACGAAAGCGGCCTCGCGCCGCGGCGCCGGGCGGCCGGCGGAAGCACCCCTGTTCTCGCCGGCGTCGCGGCGCGCGAGGCGCGACGAACCCGCACGCGCCGGCCCTTTCGACGCTGTAGAGTTGCCCCTCGGCTCGCTCTATGACGACGATAGCGCGACCATAGCGACTAAAGTGCGGCGATCGGCGGTGATTGCATGAGGGGGTGGGAGACTCGACAGCGCCCCACCTCGCGTGACACGCCTCCACCCCGAACCGCTGGCCATCCAGGTGAACTTCGCGTAGCTCCCACTTAGGACGGACGGCGTCCTCGGGGGGAACGGCAGCAGGGGCAATGCGCGCGGGAAACGTCATCGACGGCCGGTTCGAGATCGTGGAGCTCGCGGGCGCTGGCGGCATGGGCCACGTCTTCCGCTCGAACGACCTCAAGACCGGCGAGATCGTGGCCCTCAAGGTGCTCCAGAACGCCGGCTCCCAGGACTCGGGCCGCCTCGCGCGCGAGGCGCAGGCGCTCGCGACGCTGCGGCTGCCCGGGGTGGTGCGTTACATCGCGCACGGCCTCACCGACCTCGGCCACCCCTACCTCGCCATGGAGTGGCTCACGGGCGAGACGCTCTCCCAGCGCCTCGCCCGGCAGGCGTTCTCGCTCGACGAGAGCCTCCGGCTCGTCCATCGCGTCGCGATCACCCTCGGGAGAGTGCACCGGCTCGGCGTCGTCCACCGCGACCTCAAGCCGAGCAACCTGCTGCTCGTCGACGGGGCGATCGAGCGCGTCACGCTCATCGACTTCGGCGTGGTGCGCATGTCCGGCCTGGATCAGGAGCTCACCATGCCGGGGGCCATCCTCGGCACACCCGGCTACATGGCCCCGGAGCAGGCCCGCGGCGAGGCGCACGTCGACGCGCGGGCCGACGTCTTCGCGCTCGGCTGCGTGCTCTACAAGTGCATCTCGGGGCGGGCGCCGTTCCGCGGGGCGCGCGGGCTCGCCGTGCTCGTCAAGGTGCTGATCGAGGAGCCCCCGTCGCTCCGGTGGCTCTCCGACGAGGTGCCCGAGGCGCTCGACGAGCTGGTCATGCGGATGTTGTCGAAGGCGCCCGAGGGGCGGCCGAGCGACGGCAACGCGGTCGCCGCCGAGCTCGCCGCGCTCGTGGGCCTGCCCGGGCCGGCCGGCCCGATCAGCGCGGTGAGCGCCTCCATCCCGCCCGTCTCCGCCGTGCGCCCGCCGGAGCTCACGACCGGCGAGCGCAAGGTGATGTGCCTCGTGCTCGCGCGCGACGGGGGCGCGGGCGAGGGCGCCGCCGAGGTCGACCACCAGGATCGCGCGCAGGCGCTCTCGGCCCTGGCGGCGCGCCACCGGGGCCAGCTCGAGCTCATCGAGGCGCGCCTGCCGCTCGTCGTGCTCTCCGGCGCCGGCGCGACGACCGATCTCGCGGCGCAGGCGGCCCGCTGCGCGCTCGCCGTGCAGTCGCTGCTCGGCGGCGCCCCGGTCGCGGTCGTGACGGGCAGGGCGGAGATCGCCTCGCGCCTCCCGATCGGCGATCTGATCGACCGTGTGGTCCAGCTGCTCCCGATGAGCCGCGCCCCGACCCGCACGGCGGTGCGCATCGACGAGGTGACGGCGGGGCTGCTCGGGGCGCGGTTCGAGGTGACCGCCGACGACGGCGGCGGGCGCTGGCTGCACGGTACACGCGAGGAGCCGGACGCGGCGCCCCACCTGCTCGGCCGGGTCACGCCGTGCGTCGGCCGGGAGCGCGAGCTCTCGCTCATCCGCGACGAGCTCGCGCGCTGCATCGAGGAGTCGACCCCGAGCGTGGTGCTCGTGACGGGGCCGGCGGGCATCGGCAAGTCGCGGCTGCGGCACGAGCTCGTGCGCGGGATCCGGAAGGACGGGGAGCCCGTCGAGGTGTGGCTCGGGCAGGTCGACCCGATGAGCGCCGGATCGGCGTTCGGGCTGCTCGCGCACGCGCTGCGGCGGGCGATGGGCCTGCTCGACAGCGACCCGATCGAGGAGCGGCGGCGCAAGGTGCGGGCGCGGGTCGAGCGGCACCCGGCGCTCGACGCGGGGCGGGTGGCGACGTTCCTCGGCGAGCTGGTCGGCGCGCCGTTCCCGGACGACGACGTGCAGCTGCGGGCGGCGCGCCGGAACCCGATGCTCATGGGCGACCAGCTGCGGCTCGCCTGGGAGGACTTCCTGCGGGCCGAGTGCGCGGTGCAGCCGGTCCTGCTCGTGCTCGAGGACCTGCACTGGGGCGATCTGCCGACGGTCACGATGGTGGACGGCGCGCTCCGCAACCTGAAGGACCGGCCGTTCATGGTGATGGCGCTCGGCCGGCCCGAGGTGCACGAGATCTTCCCGAAGCTGTGGGACGAGCGGCGCGGCCACAAGCTGCGGCTCGCGGGCATCTCGCGCCGGTCGAGCGAGCGCCTCGTGCGGCAGGTGCTCGGCGACGCCGGGAGCGCCGCGCTCGTGGCGACGCTGGTGGAGCGCGCGGACGGCAATGCGTTCTACCTGGAGGAGCAGATCCGCGCCGCGGCGGCGGGCAAGGGCGCGGACCTGCCGGAGACGGTGCTGGCGATGGTGCAGGCGGAGCTCGACGCGCTCGACGGCGGGGCGCGGCGGCTGCTCCGCGCCGGGGCGATCTTCGGCGAGACGTTCTCGCGGAACGGGGTCGCGGCGCTGGTCGGCCGGGCGGAGGTCGAGCCGCTGATCGAGGAGCTCGAGGCGCGGGAGCTCATCGTGCGGCGCGTGGTGGAGGGGGCAGAGGACGCGGTCGAGTACCGGTTCCGGCACGCGCTCGTGCGCGAGGCCGCGTACGGGATGTTGACGGAGAGCGATCGCCGCCTCGGCCACCGGCTGGCCGGCAGCTGGCTCGAGCGGGCCGGCGCGGCGGATCCGATGGCGCTGGCCGAGCACTTCGAGCGCGGCGGCGAGCCGGCGCGGGCGGCGACGTCGTACCTGCGGGCGGCCGAGCAGGCGCTGCTCGGCAACGATCTCGGCGCGGCGATCGATCGTGTGGAGCGGGGCATCGCGTGCGGCGCGGTGAAGACGACGGCGGCCGCGCTGCGGCTCTGCCAGGCGGAGGCGCACCTCTGGCGCGGCGAGTTCGCTCTGGCGGAGCGGCGGGGCGCGGAGGCGCTGGAGCGGCTGACGCCCGGCTCGGCGGCGTGGTTCTCGGCGCTCACGCAGCTCGTGATCGCGGCCTCGAAGCGCAGCAACCACGACCAGGTGGAGCGCTGGCTGCACATGGCGCAGGCGACCGAGCCGCTGTCGGCGGCCGCGCGCCCCGCGCGCAGCGTGTGCCTGTGCGCCGGGGCGGGCCGCCTCGTGTTCGGGGGCAGGTACCAGCTCGCGGACGAGCTGCTCGACGTGATCGAGCAGGAGGCCGAGGAGGGCGCGCAGGAAGCCGAGGTGCTGGCGCAGCTGCACCAGGCGCGCGCGTACCGGGCGATGGCGAGCGGCGATCCCGGGGCTTGCCTCGCCGGCTTCGAGGGGGCGCTCGCGGCGTTCGAGCAGGCGGGCGATCGGCGCAACGCGTGCTGGGCGAGGAACAACCTGGGCTTCTGTTACGCCGAGCTCGGCGGCTTCGAGGGCGCCGAGGCGGCGCTGCGCGCGGCGCTCTCGGACGCGGAGCGGATGGGCCTGTCGGACGCGCGGCTCGGGGTGCTCCACAACCTGGGTCCGGTGCTCGCGCGTTGCGGTCAGATCGAGGAGGCGCGGAGGACGGAGGAGGAGGCGATCGCGACGTCGCAGGAGCTCGGCGACGCGCGTATGGAGGGCGCGTCGCGGACGTACCTCGCGCGGATCCTGCTCTTGTCGGGCGACATTGCCGGAGCCGAGCGCGAGGCGCGCGAGGCGGTGGCGATCCTGTACGGGGCTCCGCCGCTGCGCACGTTCGCGTACGCCGTCCTCGGGCGCGTGCTGCTCGACGGGGGCCATTCGCAGGACGCGCTGGCGGCGACGACGGAGGCGTTTTGCCTGCTCGAGTCGATGGGCGCGGAGACGGGTGAATCGCTGGTTCGCCTGGTGCATGCCGAGGCGCTCGCCGCGTGTGGTCACGAGCGGGAGGCGAGGATGGCGATCGCGTCGGCGAGGGAGAGCTTGCTGGCCCGGGCGAGGAAGATCAGCGATCCGGTGTGGCGCGCGCGGTTCCTGGGGAACGAGCCGGACAACGTCGCCACGCTGGAGCTGGAGAGGAAGTGGCTGAAGGGGGCGTAGCTCGTCTGGGGATTTCGTGAGGGGAGGGGGCATGAGGATTCAAGTGGACCTCCCGTCCTCCGTCTTTCGTCTCTCGCTCCCCGTCTTTCGTGCTCGTGCTCGATATGATTTAGAAGAGCCATGCTCTCGAATCCTCCACAGGAGGAGGTCCTGCAGTTGAGAGGAGAGGGGCAGCTCTCATTCGAGTGAGACCGAGGAGAAACGAGCACGAGCACGTGCACGTGCACGAGAGACGAAGACGGGGGCCGGAAGACGAGAGACGAGAGACGGGGGGCACCCGAGATCCAATCCGTGAACGGTGACCTCGGATCAAACGCGTGCGATGGGCCTCCTGGTGAGGCGCAGGAGCCCAAGGACGAGCAGGAACGGGTCGGTCACGAGCCCGGCCGTCGGCCCCCACCAGAGCCCCGTCGCGCCGAGGCCCGGGGCGAAGAGACTCACCTCGCCATCTGCGCCGCAAGGTCGGCCACAGCCTTGCGGAGCGGCTCAGCGTCGGGCGTGAAGTTGAGCCTCGCGCCCCCCGGGACGTGCTCCACCCGCACGATCGAGCACGTGGGACAGCAGAAGATGGTGCACTTCACCGTCGGAGTCCTGACGTCGCGCTCGCGTCGAGCGTACAGGCTTGCCATCTCGTGGGCCCGCCGGCGGATCTCCGCCTCACCCTCGCTCGCGGCTCGTCCCCCACGCAGGGAGCCTTGCGGGCGAAGCGTGAACACGAGCGCAGCGCCGTCAGGGGTCTCCACATAGGTCACCTGCGTGCCCTCGACGCGCGCCGGGGATACCTCCTCGAGCCCTCGCTCCACGCTCGTGGGAGCGGTCCGCCCTCCTCCCGGCGTCGCGGGCTCCGCCGTCCGGCCGCTGTGACAGCCGACGAGAAGCACGGCCGCAGCCAGGCGAACGAGCCAGGCGAGCGCTTGTCCCTGGTTGACCCTTCCATTCATGATTCGGTTCTCCTGTGACGTGCTGTCGGGAAATCGTCCGTATTCGCCCGGATTTCATGCGGACCAGCTGCCCGGGGGCGGCGCTCCCGCTCATGCGAACTCGGAGCCGGGCGGCACTGTCTGCGAGGCGCGCAGGTAGTTCACCGGCGAGTGATCACCCCAGGAGTAGCGCGTCGGCAACCACTGGAGGAGCGGCAACCCGGACAGCTGCGTCCGGATCGTGGCCAGGAGACCGACCAGCGTGCTGCCCAGGAACGTGCGCACCTGGCTCGCGGACTTGCTCCGGTACATCCAGCCCCCGTCTTCCGCCCCGAACTCCCTGCCGAAATGCACGAACTTCCCCGTCGTGCGCGGCGGCAAACACGGCACGATGTCCTTGCCGTAGACGTGGCGGAAGAGCTTCCTCCCGAACTCCTCGTCGAACCGCGTGGTGAAATCGCTGAAGCCGACCATCGGTTGCCCGTACGTGTAGACGCCGCGCAGCTTCCTCCGGATGCCCTCCATCGAGGGATCGACGTGGAGGAGCGCCGCGGCCACCACGGCGAGCGCGCCGCCCAGGCTGTGACCGGTGACGTAGAGCGCCTCCAGCTTGTTCCGCTCTGTCGGCGAGCATGGCCGGCCGGAGCCGCGCAGAGCCTCCGGCGTGTCCCGGCCAGGGGCGCCGGGCTGGTCCGCCTCGCCGTAAGCGCGACATGCCTGGATGCAGTCCTGCACGCTGGCCCTCTCCTTCTTGGCAGCCTCGCAGATCGAGTCTCCGCTCAAGGCGGATCCCAGCAGGGACGAGAGCGTCGGCCAGAGCACCAGGGCGGCGCGGTAGAAGCCGCCGTGGACGTGCCCGGCGGTGAGGAAGGCATCCGGTTTGGCGCTCGCGTCCGTCAACCAGTTGACGGTGTTCTGCAGCCCGGTCCCGCGGAAGGCCAGGATCGCGAGCTTCTTGTCGGCGCTCTGGACCAGGTACGCGGTCGTGTCCACGAAGAGCGCAGGGTTGGCGTTGGTGACGCCGACAGTCTCGTTGTACCGCACGACGCTGCGGCGGTGCATCAGCCTGGCGAAGGTGTCGATGTCGGAGTACGACCACGACGACGCGATGCCGAGGAAATTGGCGATATTGCGGTCGTGCACCCCCTCCCGCACGCTCAGCATGTAATCGGAGATCGCGCGCTGGTCGCGCGCAGGGGCACCCTCGGCGCGCTGGGACACCTCCGGGGTCTCGGCCTCCTCCGCGTTTCGTTCCGGCCTCGCGATACGGACACCCTGGATGATCATGCTCCACCTCTCCTCCCGCGGCTCAGCGCGATCGGGCCAGCGATGTCCGACGATGGACGGGTCGATGGCTGGCTGCCCTCCAGCGCTCGACGCTGCGCCCGTCAGCGTCGGGACCGAGCCCGCGCCGACGTCGGTCGGTCCCCGTGCCGTAGCACCTGCGGTGCCGCAGCCGTCGTGCAGTTGCGGAGCAGCAGCCGTTCCAGATGGGCAGCGGCCGACTCCAGGAACTGCCAGGAATCACCGAGCGCGGAGGCCTGGTGGGAACATCGCTGCCGCGCGCAGCGCCTTGTCGATTTCCTCCGCCTCCTCCGCGACGTCGCGCAAGGGCTTCGTGTTCCTTCGACGATCCCGGCCAGCGATCTCGGGGGGGCAGATCCTGCGCGACCTCGCGCAAGCCGGCCCCTCGGCTGCCTGCGACCGTGACAACGCCCGCGCGTGGTCCAGTTCATCGCCAGAATTCGCGCGCATTGCCGATTCGATGAAAAATTATCACGATCGATTCGCAAAAAGATCATGAACCCTGAGGCCTCGTCGCGCGCTGTCGAGGCGTGCTGTCTGCCGCTCCCAGGGGCGTTCCGACGGGCTAGACTCGCGCGCATGGGGTCGGCGAGGAGCTCGGATTTCACGCGGGAGGCCTACGGTGCGCACTTCGGGGAGCTCTTCAATTTCCGCGAGGTGTGGCGGGAGGACGACGGGTCCTCTCCATTCCTGGTGCTGCGGTTCTGGACGGGAGCCGCGCCCGTCGTCTACGCGTCGATGGGCGCGGCCGGTCACGAGATCGTGCTCGCCTCGACCGTGCCGTTCGCCCCGTTCGATTGCGCCGTCGAGGAGCTCGCCGGCGGGGCCGCGGCGTTTCAGCCCCTCGATGTCGTGCCTCACGCCATGACGGGCTCGCCGTTCGAGGCGGTGCTCTTCCTGCCGCCGGGGGAAGGCACGCTGGATCTCGGCCTCTCCGGCGGCGCGCCACGGCACGCGCTGCGCGCCGTCCCGCTCACCCGCGCCGAGCGGCTGCTCGCCCGGGAGGACCTGCGCAAGGCGCTCGACCTCCTGCGCAAGGCCGGCGCGCTGGTGGCCGATCCGCTCCGGAGCTGCACCGTCGACCCGGAGCGCACGCGCCGCTTCTGGGTGCACCGCGCGCCGTGGCTGCTCGCCGGGCTCAACGAGCGCCTGCGCGACTCGGCCGCGTACAGCGCGCACCTCCGCGCGCGCGGCGCGCCGCCGGAGCGCATCGAGCCGCGCGAGCGCATCGACCGGATGCGGCGCGCGCTGGTCGCGCGCATCGAGGCGGCGCCGCTCGGTCCGCGGAGCCACGCGGAGGCGGCCGTCGCGCGCCATCGCGGCGTCGCGCCGGTGGGCGGCAGGCTCATCGAGAAGGCGATCGGCCCCTTCCGCATGACCATGTCGCCCTGGATCGAGGAAGCCATGACCGAGCTGATGGTCGCGGTGCTCGCGACCCACCCCGAGTCGGTGCGCCTCCTCCGCGAGGCGCACGGGGCTCCTTCGGCCGAGGCGCCGCGCTTCGACGGGCGGACGATCCCGCTCCTGGCGGACGTGGCCGCGGGGTGGCACCTCGACGTGGATCCCGAGGAGCTCGTCGCCATCGGCCAGCGCGCGTGCGAGCTGGCGCGCGCCGAGCTCGACGTGCCGCGGAACAAGCCGCCCGAGCAGCACCTGTGGGGCAGGGTCTTCGGTGCGATGTACGGGCACGTCCACGCGCACCCCGAGGAGGGGAGCGCCGGGTCGAGCGGCGAGCGCGCGAGGATCACGGCGATGTTCCAGCGCGTCGCCGAGAGCGAGACCCTGTTCGCACGCCTGCCGGAGAAGCACGAGCTCCACACCGTGGAGGACGACGCAGACGAGCGGTTCGAGGACGACGAGGACGAGGCGGCGGACGACGCGCTGCTGGACGACGTGCCCGACGAGGTGATCCATCCGGCGCTCTCGCGCCTCGTCAGCACGTGCGACATGATCGTATTCCGGATGATGCTCCTTCACGAGCTCTCCGAGCAGAGAGCCGCGCTCCACTGACCGTCTCGCACCGTCTCGCGCGGGCCGCGCCACGGATCGTCTCGCACCGTCTCGCGCGGGCCGCGCCATTGACGCGTCCGGCACGCCATGGTGCGATCGAGACCCGGAACGAGATCGCTCCACGATGCACCACCGCTGGCACCTCGGCTGCTTCCCTGAGAAGGTGTGGATCGCGCGACGCTTCGATGCGCCGCCGCCCGAGGGCGCCAGCGTGCTCTCGGCGCTCGAAGCGGTGTGGCTCGTGGACTCGTGGTTCGCCGACGACGCCGGCAACCGGCTGATACTCGCGGAGATCGGCGAGGCGCTCGGCCACGCCGTGTCCACGGGGGCCGGGCTCGACTCGAGCAGGCTCCGCGCGCGGCTGCGGGAGGCGCTCGCCGAGGGGAGCCTGTACGCCTACCGCACGCCGCTCGTCTCCGGCGGGGCGCCCCTCCCGACGACGCCCGAGCTGCCCGAGCCCGGCGGGTCCGAGCCGCCGCCCGAGGAGGACAGGAGCTGGGTCTCGATCCAGCTCATGGACGACGGGAACCCGCCGCAGCCCGTCCCGTTCAAGAAATACCGCATCGAGCTGCCCGATCAGTCGGTCCGCGAGGGCATGCTCGACAGCAAGGGGAAGGCTCTCCTCCAGGGCATCCCGCCGGGCGTGTGCAAGGTGTCCTTTCCCCAGTTCCACGGCGACGACTGGCGCGCTGGGTGACCAGCACCCGCGGCGGTCAAGCGCCCGCGGCCGTCAGAAGAGCCGCGCCTCGACGCCGATCGTGAGGAGGGTGAACCCGAGGGCGAGCGCGAGCAACGCGAGCGCCGTGGTCAGGCCGAGCTGCCGCACGTCGAGGCCGGGCCGCACGGGCGCGAGCTCGATGCCGGGCAGGGGGCGCAAGCCGCGCGTGAGCAGGCCCAGCGCCGCGACGCCGGCCGACTTCGCGGGCGCGGTCGGCTGCTCCAGGGCGGCGCGCCTCGACGAGCTCCCCTGGAAGGCGACCCAGAACACGATGGGCTCCGCGATGCGATCGCCCGTCCGCGGCCGCGCGCGGTCGGGCAGGAACGCGATCGTCCGGCAGTAGGCGCACTCGACCGTCTGCGCGTCGGTGGGCCGCACGCCGGCCCCGCACTGCGGGCAGGTGAGCGCCAGCAGCCCGGCCTGGGTGTGCTGCACGCGGACCACGGCGCGGTCGATCCGCTGCTCCATGGCCACGACCGCGCGCAGCGCGCCCGCGTAGTGCAGCGCCTCGGCGGGCAGCTCGTACTGCGCGGTCGCGGCGCAGCGGGGACAGCGCGTGGCGACCCGCATGCCCGCGAAGTGGAGCTCGAGCAGCGCGGCGCAGCGCGGGCACACGGGGTGGCCGGGCGCCGCCTGGACGTGCATCGCGCCGGCGTCGTCCTCGGCGAAGGTCAACGTCTCGCCGACCGCGCGGTGCGGGTTCTGGTCGCCGATCCACACGTCGGCGCTCGGGAAGCGGCCCTCGGGCTCGGGGCCGGCGAGGTCGCCGACGGCGTGCGCGAACGAGAGCGCCCCGCCCCAGTCGGCCTTGTCGAAGCGCTGGAACGAGCCGCACTGCGCGCAGTCGACGCCCTGGTCGAGCTCGATGCCCGCGAGCGGCGAGAGGAAGCCGCAGGAGCGGCACGTGATCGCGCAGCGCAGCGCCACCCAGGTGATGTCCCCGGAGCGGGGCGCGGCGGCGCGGGAGGTGGCGAGCGGCCGGCGGCACACCGCGCACGTCGAGCCCCGCGTCGGGGCGACCACGCCGCACCCGCCGCACACCTGCACGCCCCCAGGCGACATCCCGCTCCACGCCGGCGCCACGCTTGCCATGAACGGCCATCCTACTGCGGGCCGCGCGCGCCGTGGCGCCCTTTTCCGGCGGCGGCGCGGCCGGGCCGGATGGCGCGCCGGCGCGGGCGCGCAGCGTGGTACGCTCGCGCCCGTGAAGCTCGTCTCGACCGATCCGTCCGAGATCGGCGTCGTCAGCGTGGGGCAGTTCGCGCACGGCATCCTGGCGTTCGGCCAGTTCGCGCGCGGGTTCATCGCGATCGGGCAGATCGCGGTGGGCGTGATCGCGATCGGCCAGGTCTCGTTCTCGGTGCTGGGGGCGGGCCAGGCGGGCGGCGGCATCGCCTGGTTCGCGGGCATGCTCGGCGTGGGGGGTCGGGGGGTGTGCCTGCGCCTCATCCCCGGGCTCGACCTGCCGCGCGAGCCGCCGCCGCTCGTGCCCCTCGACGCGGCGATGCGCGGCGAGGTCCGCGGCTTCGTGCGCGCCGAGGTGGTCGACGGGCCGAGCGGCGCGAAGCTCGCCGCCCAGGGCCACGTCCTGCCGGTGAAGATGAGCCCGGCGCTCCTGCGCGCGCTCACGGACGCGCGCCGCGCCGGTCAGGTGCGCGAGATCTTCGCCCACCTCGGCAGGATCGGGAACGTGGTCGTGTGCGACCGGCTCATGGAGATCCCCGCCGCGCGCCCGAGCACCTTCGGGATGCCGTTCCAGATCGTGCGTTTCCTGCTGCTCGTCGCGCTGGCGACGGGGTGGTGGTACACGTTCACGAGGGTGGAGGGCTGAGCCGGCCGGCCACGTCGGCCGGGGCGCGCGCCGGGAGCGCCGCGGCGCCGGGCGCCGCTGGAGGGGCGCCGGGTGCCGCCGGGGCGCTCAGAGGAACTCGCAGAGATACCCGGCCGGCCGGGAGGCCCTGACGTCGAAGCCGCTCTTGCTCGGCACCTCGAACGAGGTCCCCGCCGGGTACAGGCGCCACTCCGCGGCGCCGTCGAGGCGGATCGTGAGCTCGCCTGTCACGACGGTCATCCGCTCGGGCGCCTCGGTGGAGAAGTGGAACTCGCCGGCGTCGATGACGCCCACCGTCTGCCGGCGCCCGTTGCGCTCGAAGCCGACGCTCTGGACGTTGCCGTTGAAGTAGCTGTTGTGCTGGAGCATGGCGCCCTCCTACCGCGTCACGCCCCGTGAGGCCAGCGCCGACACGCCGGAGCCGCGGCCGCGAGGCTCACGAGGAGAAGAGCATCTTTGCGAAGCTCTTGTGCTTCCTATGCCCGTAGTGGTGCTGCGGCGCGCCCCACGCGGGCGCCACCGGGACCGCGTGCATGGGCGCCGGCGGCGGGGGCGGAGCCCACTGGGACTCCATCCGGGTCAGGGCCTCGAGCTCGCCGTAATCCAGGAAGATCCCGCGGCAGCCGTCGCACTGCTCGATATGAACCCCGTTGCGGTTGAAGGTCCGCATGGAGGCGTGGCACTTGGGACACTGAAGCATAGAACCCTCGTTTCAATCCCAGCTGTTGGACGAACGCATCTGGTCTAGCACCACGTCGCCCGAGCTCCACCCCGCCTCAGCGAGAAAAGAGGTGAACCACAGCGGCAGAGCGCGCATGGCGCCTGGGGCGAGCGCCGCGCGCGGCACTCGGCTGCTCGCTTTCGTCTCTGCTGTCCAGTCCTCGGCGCACTCCGTGCTTCCGTGGTTCCTCTCTGCTCTCGCCAGAGCCAGGGACAGACCTCTGGGACGCTGCACTCGAGTGCACATCATACATCCGGCGGTCTGTCAACGCGCACCATCCGCCGGCACGCGTCGACGAGCGCCTCCTCCACCTCGTCGAGCGGGCGGGCTTCGCGGCCGGCGGACGCGACGGCGAGCGCCGCCGATTGCACGGCCAGCGCCCGCGCCGCGGCGTCGAGCGCCGGCCACACGTCGCCCTCCGCCGGCACCGCGCGCCCCCCGGCGGCCCGGTAGGCCGAGAGGAAACGCCACCACACCTCCGGCGGCAGCAGTCCGGCCGCGAGCCAGGCGGCGGGCCGCGCGAGATCCCAGGCCGGATCGCCCGTCCCGAGGTCGTCCACGTCGATGAGCCGGAAGCCCCCGGCGCGCGGCCCGGCGCGTGGATCGAGCGATGGCGCGCCGCCCGCCCCCGAGGCGCCGGCCAGGCCAGCGCCGGCGGCGAGCGCGTGCGGCGAATGTGGCGCCTGCGGCGCCTGCGGCGGGTCGGCGACGCGGATCACCTGACCCAGATGGAAGTCGCCGTGGAGGAGGGCCTCGGTCTGCTCTGCTCGCCATCGCGCTCCGGGCTGGCCAGCTGGCGCCGCGGTCGCGCCGCTCGCCGGCGGCGGCAGGCTGGCGAACGCCTCCTCCACCGCGATCGCCGCGGGCGTGCGGGCCGCTGTGCGCAGCCGCGCCATCGCGCGGAGCACCCGGTACGGCGCGCCCGCGCGGGGCAGCCGGCCCGCCGCGGCGACGGCGGGGAGCGGGGTCGCGTGCAGGCGCGCGAGCAGCCTCGCGGCCTCCTCCCACGGCGCGGCGTCCGGGTCCTCGGGATCCACCGGCTCTCCCGCGGGCCAGGCCGTGACCAGCCGCCCGCGCACCCGCAGCGCGAGCCCGGCGAGCGCCCCCTCGGCCGCTCCGTCGCCCTCCACGCCGGAGGACCGCGCCGGGCGCTCCGGCGGCGCGGCGCTGGACGGCCGCAGGGCGAGCGGCGGGAGCAGCACGGATCGCAGCGGCGCGCTCGCCGCGAGGCGCAGGCGCGTCCCGAGATCCCCGGCGTCGGCCTCGGGGGCATGCGCCTTGACCACCACGCCCCCGACCCGCACGACCAGGCCGTCGGCGCGGCCGGACAGCACGACCGGGTCGCCCGGAGCGCCGGCGTCCTCCGCGAGCGACCTCCCGATCCGGACGAGATCGCGGGCGAGCTCGCTCTCGGACAGCAGGCCGTCGCGCATCGGCGCAGTGGAGCACACCGGATCGGCACCGACCATCGTCGAGCGCGCTTGCCGGAGCGGGCCCGGGTCGAGCGCGTTTGCCGGAGCGGGCCCGGCCTGCCGGCGCGCTCAGCCGTGCATGCGCTCGTACACCTTCGACCACCGCCGGGAGGTCACGTCGAGGCTCGCCTTGAGCCAGTCGTCGAGCTTGCGCAGGTCGAGGTCCGCGAACGACGCGGCGTGCTGCCGGGCGAGGACGCTCACCTGCACCTCGAGCAGCGTCCGGAGGTCGCGCTTGCCAAGCTTCTCGAGGTCGAACGAGGCGCGGCCGAGGCGGTCGCGGAGCAGGTACACGTTCCGGCCCACCTGCACCTCGACGTAGTAGGGGGCCGTGAGCCCCTGCCATATCGACGCCTTGGCCGTCTCGAGGCGCCCCTCCTCCTCGTGCAGGTAGTTGCTCCAGCTCGTGGCCGCGTGTGTGGTCTCCTTGAACTCGAGCAGGTGCTTCACGTCGCGCTCGTCCTCGCGCGCGAGCACCAGGTAGCGGTCGAGGCCCCCCGAGCCGCCGCCGCCCCGCGCCCGGTGGGCGACGTCGATGACCCGGAGGTGGGCGTTCGTCGCGAGCTCGGTGAGGGCCTCGACGAGCCTCTTGCCGGTCTCGGTGTGTGCGGGGGAGAGCTTCAGCGCCGCGTCGTCGTAGCGGAACGCCTCGCCGTTCGTCCACTTCCCGAGCTCGCGGGCGTCCTTCGCCGCGATGTCGGGGACCATCGACGCGGGGAGCTCGCGCGGCGGCTCCTTGCCCTGAAGGATGTCCTCGTAGAGCTCCATCAGCCCGGCGGTGACCTTGGAGCCGCCGAGGAAGAGCTGGAGCGTCGTGAAGTACCGGAGCGCGTCCAGCGCGGCGAGGCCGGGGCCGGCGTCGTCGAGGTCGTTGAAGACGTAGCGCGGACCGACGGTGAAGGTGATGAACCCGAAGTTCTCGGGGTGCGCGTCGCCGAAGCAGAAGCACCGGCCGCCGGGCACCTTGCTCCGCGGGACGTCGAGGAGGTCGACGTGCCACGCCTGCGGGAAGCTCCGCATGAAGCGGAGCGGCGACTCCATGGCTTCGTTCCATTTCGCCTGGAACTCGTCCGGCTCGATGTGCGGGTTCACCGCGCGGAAGAACGACTGGGTGAGGGTCTTCGGGGGCCGGAGGTCGCTCTCTTTGATGGGTACCATCTGTATTCCTCGGATGGGGGCGCGGCGAGCGCGGCGTGCCTCTCCGAGCGAGCCGGGCTCGCGGCGGAGTCTACCGCCCGCGCGCCCCGCGTGTCCCGCGCGAGCGACGCGCGGCCCGGGCAGCGCGCCGGCGTGGCCGGCGCCGGCGCGAGGCAGCCCCGGGGCGGCGCGCCCCTCGGTCGCGTGCGCCCTTGACGGTGGTGCCGCTGTTCGGCGATAGCAGGTAGCAGCGCGCGGCGCGCGACGGTGGCTGACCGCCCGAGGCGACGCGCAGAGGAGGGATTCGGAGGATGTTCAAGAAGCTCTTGGCCAGCATGGGAGTCGGATCGGCCGAGGTCGACACGCGCCTTCATCAGCACCGCGTAACCCCCGGCTCGATGCTGACGGGCGACGTTCACATCCGCGGCGGCGACGCGCGGCAGGAGATCGAGCAGCTGTCCCTCTTCCTCATGACCGAGGTCGAGGTGGAGTCGGGCGACACGGAGTACCGCCAGCCGCAGGTGATCCAGAGCCTCGCGCTGGCGCGCGACTTCGTGGTGAACCCGCACGAGCAGCTCGCCGTCCCGTTCCAGCTCTTCATCCATCCGGAGACGCCGATCACCGAGTTCCCGGTCGCCCAGGGCTACCAGGCGGGGGTGGGCAAGGGCGGGTGGGGCGGGCCGGTGCCCGGGACCGGGGCGACGATGCACGGGCGCGGGTGCCGCGTCTGGATCCAGACCGGCCTGTCGATCGACGACGGCGTGGACGCGAGCGATCGCGACGCCCTCGTCGTCGCGCCCACGGGGCCGATCTCCCGCTTCCTGGCGGCGGTCGAGAACCATGGGTTCCGGCTGTTCTCCGCCGACGTGGAGCGCGGCACGCTGCGCGGATCGAGCTTCCAGTCCACCATCGGCTGTTACCAGGAGATCGAGTACCGCGCGATCCCCGGCACCCGTTATGCGGGCAGCGTGAACGAGCTCGAGATCTCGTTCGTGACGCGGTACAACGACACGGGGGTCCTGCTCGAGATCGACCAGAAGTTCCGCCGGAACGACGCGTATCGTTCCATCGTGATGTACCACCAGAACTACCAGAACGTGGACTGGGAAGGCGAGCTCGGCCGCATCCTGAGCTCGGCGCGCTGACCCGGAGCGCCCCCGCTCCGGGAGCGCGCGCGCCGTCCGCCCCCGCGGGCGGGCGGCCGCGCGCCGCGCCTCGTCACGGGAGCCTGCAGACGTAAGGCAGCTCGTCCTCGCAAGGCCTGTCGTTCCAGCGACCGCCGGCCCAGCTCACCATCTCCGCGCAGTGCTCGCCGTCGCCGGCGTTGTTCGGCTCGCCGCCGGCCCAGCGCGGGTAGTCGTACGGTGTGCCGTCGGCCCATTCGAAATCCCCCTCGGACGCCGCGTCGGTGAGCCCGATCCACCAGCTGCCGTCCTGGACCGCGCTGGAGCCCGAGTAGACGAGCGCCTGCTCCGCCGAGCCGTGGATCGACACGAGGTGCCCGTCCTGCGCGATGCAATCGAGCTCGGCGTCCTCCCACGCCGCCGGCTGGAAGCAGAACGCCAGGGAGCCGCCGTCCGGATGCGGCTGCGGGACGCACTTGGGGCACGACGGATCGTTGTCGACGGTCCCGTCGCAGTTGTTGTCGATAAGATCACACAGCTCGGGGGCGCCCGGGTACACCGAGGGATCGCCGTCGTTGCAGTCGTCCTCTTCCTCGCAGCCGGGCGAGAGGTCGCCGTCCGCGTCGATCGCCGACGGGTCCACGCAGGCGAGCCACGTCTCCAGGCTGGCGGGGCGGTCGTTCAGGAAGGCGATGGTGGCGTCGATGTGCTCGCCGACGACATCGGGGCCCACGTCCCGCTGCGGATCCTCGAGCACGTCGGCCCAGATCGAGGCGCGCAGCGCCTCGGCGTCGCTCGCCAGGTCGAGCTCCGACACGCGCTCGAGGACGCGCTCGAACGCCTGCGCGAGCGCCTGCCGGCACGGCGGCGAGGCGGTGCACATCCGCTGGAGGCGCCCCTCGCCGCCGAACGGGTAGAGATCATCGCTGAAGGTCTGATCGAGGCCCCATGGCAGGAAGGTCCAGCGGCCGTCGTCCGGGCGCCGCGCGATGAAGTAATTGTTGCGGAACCAGGCATAACCGTCCCAGTGGCCGAGGAAGGTCTCGGTGGCCGCGAACGCGAGGTAACGATCCATGTCGATGCGCTGCGACGCCTCGTCGAGGAACGTGTCCGGGCTCGCCATGCCGTCGAGCGCGTCCGCGAGCTCGTGGAGGTCGGCGAAGCCGACGTCGTCGCCGTTGTCCTGATCGAACGTCTCGATGCGCGAGGCGTCGAGATCGCTCCCGTAAGCCCCCTCGTAGAGATTGCCTTCGTGGTCGCCGAACCACCGATCCAGGAAGCGCGGGTTGTCCGCGGCCTCCACGGCGGTATACAGGCCGTAGAGCGAGCCGTTCACCCAGACCGTCGCGTGGGCCGCGCGCGACGCGGGCACGTCCATCGCGCGGAACAGCGTGTAGGCCAGGCGCTCGTGGATCATGCTCCGGTCCTGGACCATGTTGTTGAGCGCGAGCTTCTCCAGGCCGAGCAGGGTCTGATCGTCGGTGAACTCGTCGAATTTCAACAGGAATGCAGCCTTCTCGTCCAGGGTCCGGAACGAGCCGAGAGCGCCCTTGAGCCGCACGCCGACCTCGGAGAGCTCGGTCACCTCGCCGGCCAGCGTCACCTTGAGCTCGCCCGGGACGTACTCGTAGGGATCGGCGTCGAGCTGATCGATCGATCCTTGCGACAGCGTGATCTCGAACCGCGGGATGTTCATACCGGCAAAAAGCGGCTCTGCGGGATCGGCGGCCGGGGGCTCCACCCCGCCGGCGCCGCCGGTGCCTCCGGTGCCGGCTCCACCACCCGCGCCGCCAAGGCCGCCGAGTCCGCCGGAGGCGTCGGAGCCGCCGGCGCCGCCGGCACCCCCGGAGCCGCCGGTGCTGGCTCCACCGCCGGCGCCGCCGGCGCCGCCGCCGCTCGGCTGAGGCTCCGCCGCGGAATCGCCGCAGGCCGCGAGCAGCGCAAAGGACATCGCGAGCGGTCCGACCCAGCTCCAGGAAGGTGCCAATGAATTTATCACGTTCCTTCTCTTTTACATGGGGCGTTCGCTCCTTGCACGCCTCATGGAGTCAACACGCGCCGAGAAACATGGCGGCGGCCGCCGTGAAACACCCCGAGTTAGCCTCGCGGGGAGCCTGCGCCGCGGGAGTGGGTCCGTACCCCTCGTTCAACATGCTCCCTTGTGCGTCGGCGGAGCAAGCTCGGTCTCCATCGGATGTCTCGGCGCCATTCAATCGCAGATCGGGGCACGAGGCGCCCCTCAACCCACCGCGCCGCCCGGCAGCCGCAGCGTCACCCCGGCAGCCGCAGCGTCACCAGCAGCCCGCCCCCCTCCGCGTTCCTCGCCTCGACCTCGCCGCCGTGCAGCAGCACCGCCCGCTGCGTGATCGCGAGCCCGATCCCCGTGCCGCCCGCGCCGCGCGCGCGGTGGTCGTCGACCCGGTAGAACGGCTTGAAGATGTCCGCGAGCGCGCCCTCCGGGACGCCCGGCCCGCGGTCGCGCACGCGCAGCTCGGCGAGGCCGCCCTGGCACTCGAGGTCCACGCGGACCGCGGTGCCCGGCTCGGTGAAGCGCACGGCGTTGCGCAGCACGTTCTCGATCGCGCGGCGGAGCAGCTCCTCGTTCCCGTCGAGCGCGCAGGCGTCGCGCGCGCCGAGCTCCACCGAGCAGCCCTGCTGCTCGGCCTCGAACGCGGCGTCCTCGACGATTTGCTCCACCAGCGCCGTGAGGTCGACCCGCTCCGTGCGCTCCATACCCCGGCCGGACTCCAGCCGGCTCAGGGTGAGCAGCTCGCCGATCATCCCGTTCAGCCGATCCGTCTCCCGCTCGATCCGGTCGAACGCCGGCTCCACGTCGGGCGGCGAGCGCCGGCGCACGAGCTCCAGCGCGATGTTGAGGCGCGCGAGCGGCGACCGGAGCTCGTGCGAGACGTCGCGGAGCAGCCGGCGCTGCGTCTCGAGCAGCTCCTCGATGCGCTCGGCCATCCGGTCCATGTCGCGCCCGAGCGCGAGCGTCTCGCCGTCGGCCCCCGTGAGCCGCTGCGACACCCGGACCGACAGGTCGCCCGCCGCCATCTGCTGCGTCGCGCCGCGCAGCACCCGGATGGGCCGCGACAGGTAACGCGCGAGCAGCACCGCGACGAGGCCGGTCACGCCGACGATCGCGATCAGCCGCTGCGGCAAGGTGTCCGGCATGATGAAGAACATCCACGGCGACCGGACCGGGCTCGTCCCGACCGCGACGAGCGACGGGTCGCGGCGCAGGACGACCGCCGTGACCTCGCGGTCGGCCACGACCTCGACGGCGATGTGGTCCGCCGCCTCCCGCGCCCGCTCCGCCACGTTCAGGGCGCCCTCGATCGGCTCGCCCATCGCGAGCTCGCCGGCCCGGTAGACCGCCACGCGCTGGTCCCGCACGTCGAGCGGCGCGAGGACCTGCTCGCACCCGGAGAGGCCGTCCCGCGCGCAGAGGACCGCGCGCTCGGCGCGGAGCTCGAGCGTCCGCGTGCCCAGGCGCCGGCGCAGCGCGCCCGGCTCGGACGCGAACGCCCAGCCGTGGATCACCGCGAACAGCCCGACGAGCAGCGCCATCGCGAGCCAGAGCGAGACGAGCAGGCGAAGGAAGAGGCTCTTCACGCCCGCTCCCGGGCGAGGATGTACCCCGCGTTGCGGACCGTCTTGATGCGCTCGCCGCCGCCCGGACCCGGGCCGAGCTTGCGGCGGAGGTTCGAGACGTGCATGTCGATGCCCCGGTCGTACGCCGCGAGCCGGCGCCCGAGCACGCGCCGCGCGAGCTCCTCGCGCGAGACCACCGTGCCCGCCTGCCGGACCAGGACCTCGAGCAGGTCGTACTCGGCCGTCGTGAGCTTGACCTCCTCGCCGCGGACGCGGACGCGCCGCGCGGCGGGGAAGACCTCGAGATCGTCGACCGAGAGCGCCTGCTGGGCCTCCGCGCCGCCCGGCCCCGCCGCCGGCCCCGTGCGCCGGTGGAGCGCTCGCACCCGGGCCACGAGCTCGCGCGGGTTGAACGGCTTCGGCAGGTAGTCGTCGGCGCCCATCTCCAGGCCCACGATGCGGTCCACGTCCTCCCCCCGCGCCGTGAGCATCAGGACCGGGACCCGGGAGCTCTGCCGCAGCCGCGTGAGGACCTCGAAGCCGTTGAGCCCGGGCAGCATCACGTCGAGCACCACCAGCGTGAACGGCTTCTCCTGCGCGCGCGCGAGCCCCGTGATCGCGTCGCGCGCGCTCTCGACGGCGTACCCCTCCTGGCCGAGCAGCTCGGCCAGGAGCTCGCAGAGCTCGGCGTCGTCGTCGATGACCAGGATCTGAGGGGGATCGGCCATGCCGGCACTGTAGCGCCGGCGCTCGGGCGCCGTGTAAGGGCTGGTCAAAAGCGTCTTTACGAATCCTTACACGAACCGGACACCTCTTGAGACGACGCCCTCTAGCTTGCGGTCCATGACGCTCACTCGCTCCGTTCCCATGCCGTGGCTGGCAGCGCTCGCGCTGGCCGCCGCGTGCTCGCTGAGCAGCGCGGCGCGCGCCGAGACGCTCTCCGCGGAACAGGCCGTCGGCCGCGCGGCCTCCCAGAACCCGACCCTGCGCGCGGCCCTGCTCGAGGCCGCCGCCGCGCGGCAGGCCGTCGCCGCCGAGCAAGGCGCGCGCAAGCCGGTGCTGTCGGCCTCGGTCACCGGGCGCTACGCCGAGACGCTCGGCGGCACGGACGCCGACGCCACGCGCACGGTCGACAAGTCCGTCGCGTCCAGCGTGGCCCTCCAGTACACCACCGACGTCGGGACCGCCCTCGAGGTGGGCGCGTCGACGGGCACGTCGTGGCGCACCATCGCGGGGGGCCCGATCGCGAGCGGCACCTTCGGTCCGAACTACGACGCGGAGGCGCACGTCTCCGCGCGGCAGCCGCTCCTCCGCGGCGCCGGGACCGACGCCCAGCTCGCGCCCGTCGTGGCGGCGCAGGCGTCGGCGGTCGCCGCGGAGCGGGACCGCGACCTCGCGGCGAGCCAGACCGCGCTGGACGTGCTCGGCGCCTACTGGGAGCTCTGGTACGCGGAGCAGGCGATCGCGGTGCAGGAGCAGGCGCTCGCGGCCGCCCAGCGGCAGCTCGCGGACGCGAGGGCGCGCGCCGAGGTCGTCGGCACCGGCACGCGGGTGGACGTCCTCCAGTTCTCGACCACGGCGGCGTCGATCGCCGACGCGCTCTCGCAGGCGCGCGCGAGCCGCGCGGCGAAGGCCATCGAGCTCGGGCGCGCGCTCGGCATGTCGCCCGAGCAGGCCGCCTCGCTCGCCCCGACCGGCGAGCCGCCCTCCCTCGGGGCCGTGCCCACGGCCGCCGCGCTGACGCGCGCGATGAGCGAGCGCTCCCAGGAGCTCGCCGCCCTGCGCGCCGACCTCGAGGCGCAGCGCGCGCGGCTCCGCGCCGCGGAGGACGCCGACCAGGTCCGCCTCGACCTGTTCGCGACCGCGTCCGTCGGGACCCTGTGGGTGAACGAGCCCGCGACGGGGCTCTCGCTCCAGGGCGGGCGGCCGGCGTTCGGCGTGCTCGGCGGGATCGACCTCGAGCTGCCGTTCGGCGGCGGCCGGGCGTCCGCGGAGGCGGCCCGCGCGCGCACGCAGCTCGCGGCCGCCGAGGCCCGCTACCAGGCGCGCGCCGACGCGATCGCGGCGCAGATGAGCTCGCTCCGGGTGAGCCTCGTGGCCGCCGCGGATCAGGTCGCGCTCGCCGTGGAGGCGGCGCGTATGGCCGGCGAGCTCGCCGAGGCGGAGCGGCAGCGGCTCAAGCTCGGGATCGCGACGTCGTCGGACGTGGTGCAGGCCGAGCAGACGCTGCGCGAGGCGGAGCTCCGGAGGCTGCGGGCCGTGGTGACAGCGCTCACGTCGCGCTTCGAGCTCGATCACGCCGCGGGCGCGCTGCTCGAGCGCTTCGCTTCGGTGCTTTCCAGGAGGTCGTCATGAACAGGAACAGGAAACGCTACGTGATGTCCGGCGTGGCCGCGGCGGCCATCGCGACGTTCGCCATCGGCGGGTACGCCTGGTACCAGGAGCCGTCGAAGGCGCCCGCCGGCCCCACCGTCGAGGTCCGGCGCGGGAGCCTGACCGAGACCGCCGCCGCGTCCGGGAAGATCGAGCCCGACGTCCAGGTCGAGGTGAAGTCGCGCGCCTCGGGCCAGGTGATCGAGGTGCTCGTGGACGAGGGCGACAAGGTCGAGGCCGGGCAGCTCCTGGTCCGGCTGGATCCGACGGACGCCGAGCGCGATCTCGCCGAAGCGCGCGTGGCGCGCGACCGCGTGAAGGCCGATCTCACGGCGGCGCGGGCGTCGCTCTCGGTCGCCGAGCTGGACCGCAAGAACGTCGAGGTGAGCCAGGGGGTCGCCGAGAAGAGCGCCGAGCTCGGCCTGGGCTCGACCGACGCCGCGCGCACCGCGGCGCACGCGACGAAGATCGCGGGCGCCAACACGACGCTGCGGCGGGCGCAGCTGAGCTCCGCCGAGGCGCAGCTGAAGGCGGCCGAGCTCGCGGTGCAGGACGCGGAGACGCGCCTCAAGGAGACGCAGATCTACGCGCCGATCGCGGGGACGGTGCTCGACGTGGCGGTGGAGAAGGGGACGCTCGTCTCGTCGGCGCTCACCAACGTGAGCGGCGGCAGCGCGGTGATGACGCTCGCCGACCTGTCGAACCTGCGCATCGTCGGCGCGATCGACGAGGCGCAGATCGGCCGCGTCGCCGTGGGCCAGCGGGTCGACATCCGCGTCGACGCCTACGGGGACCGGGTGTTCCAGGGCGTGGTCGACCGGGTGAGCCCGCTCGGCAAGGAGGTGTCCAGCGTGGTCACGTTCGACGTCGAGATCGTGATCAAGGACAAGGACGCCTCGCTGCTCCGCTCGGGGATGAGCGCGGACGTCGAGATCGTGACCGCGGAGCAGAAGGACGTGCTCCTCGTGCCGCTGCTCGCGGTGCAGTCCGCGGGCAAGCGGCGGTTCGTGCGGCTCGCGAGCGGCGAGGAGCGGCCGATCCAGACCGGGGCCACGGACGGCGCGCAGATGGTCGTGCTCGACGGGCTGAGCGAGGGCGACGACGTGCTCGCGAGCGCGCCCGCCCCGGCCGCCCCCGCGGGGCAGGGCCAGGGCCAGCGGCCGGGCGGCGGGCAGAACCCCATGCGCGGCATGGGCATGGGCATGGGGCGCTCGGGGGGAGGGCGCTGAGATGGACGTCCCGGTCTTCGTCAGCGGTCTTTCCAAAGTCTACCACGCCGATCGCGCGGACCTCGCGGTGCGGGCGGTCGACCGTATCGGTTTCGAGGTGCGCCGGGGCGAGTCGGTGGCGATCATCGGGCCGTCCGGGTGCGGAAAGTCGAGCCTGCTGAACATCCTCGGGTGCCTCGACCGGCCCACGGAGGGCACGTACCGGCTCGGGGGGCGCGACGTGGCGGAGCTCGACGACGACGAGCTCGCTTCGCTCCGGAACCGGCACATCGGGTTCGTGTTCCAGAGCTTCAACCTGCTGCCGCGGATGACGGCGGTGGAGAACGTCGAGCTGCCGCTGCTCTACGGGGCGGTGAAGGACAGCCGGGGGCTGGCGGAGCACGCGCTCGAGCGGGTCGGGCTCACCGCGCGCGCGCGGCACCTGCCGTCGGAGCTCTCGGGCGGCCAGCGGCAGCGTGTGGCGATCGCGCGGGCGATCGTGACGCGGCCGTCGATGCTGCTGTGCGACGAGCCGACCGGCGCGCTCGACAGCCGCACGGGGCGCGACGTGCTGGAGCTCCTGCTCTCGCTGAACGCGGACGGGACGACGCTCGTGATGGTGACGCACGACCTCGGCGTGGCGCGGTCGCTCGCGCGCGCGATCCACATGAAGGACGGCCGCATCGTGGCCGACGGCCCGGCCAGCGCGGTCGTGGCGGCGTTCCACGCGAGCGAGATGGAGGCAACATGTTGATCAAGGAGACCGCGAAGAGCGCGTGGCGTTCGCTCGCGAGCAACCGCCTGCGCACGCTGCTGACGATGCTCGGCATGATCATCGGGACGGCCGCGGTGGTCGCCGTGCTCGGGATCGGGGAGGGCGCGCGCAGCAGCGTCGAGGGTCGGATCCGGTCGCTCGGCGCGAACCTGCTCATGGTCCGGCCGGGGTCGGCGTCCGCGGGCGGCGTGCGGTCCGGCACGGTGCGGACGTTGACCGAGGGCGACGCCGAGGCGCTGCGCGGGCTCGACGGCGTGGCGGCGGTCGCGCCCGAGCGGAGCGGGAGCGCGCAGCTCCGGTACATGGCGAGCAACCTGAACGCGTCGGTCACCGGGATCACGCCGGCGTACCTGGAGGTGCGCTCGATTGCGACGGGGAGCGGCGTCCCGTTCTCGGATCTCGACGTGCAGCAGCGGGCGCGGGTGGCGCTGATCGGCGCGAACGTCGCGCGGCAGCTTTACCCGGGCGTCTCGCCGCTCGGCACGCGGCTCCAGATCAACGGGAACGCGTTCCGCGTGGTCGGGGTGCTCGCGGAGAAGGGCTCGGGCATGGGCTCGCCGGACGACGGGGTGTTCGTGCCCATGTCGACGCACGAGTCCGTCCTGTTCGGGCAGGATCACCTCTCGACGATCTCGCTGCAGCTCGCGAGCGAGGATCGCTCGGCCCAGGTGATCGCGCAGCTGGAGCAGCTGCTCCGGCTGCGCCACCGGCTGGGCGCGGATCAGCCCAGCGATTTCGAGGTGCGCTCGCAGGCCGAGATGCTCGAGACGATGGGGCAGATCACGGGCACGTTCACCACGTTGCTCGGCAGCGTGGCGGCGGTGTCGCTGATCGTGGGCGGCATCGGCATCATGAACATCATGCTCGTCTCGGTCCGGGAGCGCACCCGCGAGATCGGCGTGCGGATGGCGGTGGGGGCGCGTCGCCGCGACATCCTGCGGCAGTTCCTGGTGGAGGCGGTGGTCGTGTCGCTCGCGGGCGGGGTGGCCGGGGTGGGGCTGGGCTACGGGGCCGCGGTGCTGCTGTCGCAGTTCGGGCAGTGGGCCACCATCGTTCCGCCGTACGCCATCGGGCTGGCGCTCGGGGTCTCGGTGCTCATCGGCGTCACGTTCGGCGTGGGGCCGGCGCGGCGGGCGGCGAGGCTGGATCCGGTGGAGGCGCTGCGGTTCGAGTGAGCCCGCTCTACGGTAGCTCCGCGAGGGGGCCCCTCTTGTATGCGGTGTCGTTCCCGAAGTGCGCGTCTTCGTGGCCGAAGGCGCGCAGGATCGATGTGTAGACGTTGTGCAACGAGACGTCGGTCTCGTAATCGGACTGGGTGGGGTCCACGTCCGCGCGCTTGTTGTAGTTGACGTGCCGGCCGCCCGGCCACCTGCCGCCTGCCTTGCCAGCGAGCAGGACCGGTATGTCGCGGGGCGAGTGCCCTCCCCCGCAGCCGAACTCGCTCGTGAAGAGCACGACGCTGTTGTCGAGCATCGTGCCGTCGCCCTCGGGGGTGCTCTTCAGCCCGTCGAGCAGGCGCGCGAGGATCTCCATGCGCCAGCTGCGGTTCGCGAGGATCGTCGCGCGCCAATCCTCGAGCCTGTCGGGCTCCGCGCCGCTCGGGCCGACATCGAGGCCAGCGTGGCCGAGGCTGTGGCCGAGGTCGGTGCTGTAGGGCTGAGGCAACCAGCTCGTCAGGACGTCGGCGATCTGGAAGGTGGCGACGTGTGTGAGGCCGCAGCGGAAAGCGTGCAGGAGGATGTCGACCAGGAGGGGAGCGGCCTCCTTGATGCCTCCCCCCGTGTAGGAGCCGTATCCCTGGTACACGGGCGCGCCGCTGACGTCCGGCTTGGTGCACGCCGCCAGGTTGGCGACGCCTTCGAGCTTCTTCTCCAGGCTCCGGATGTGCTCGGCGTGCGCGTCGAGCAGGTGCCTGTCGGCCGCGCTCACGCGCGTCTTCAAGGCCGCGAGGTGCTCGCTCACGCCGTCGAGCACGCTCTTCCGCTGGGCGCGGATCCGGATCTGTTCGGGGGTCGGACCCGAAGTGGACTCCGTGACATCCTTGAAGAGCCGGTCGAAGGCGCTCGTCGGGTCCTTCTCGGTAGACACCTGCTCCCCCGCCGCGTTGTACAGCGGCTCTCCGTAGTTGTGTCCGTCGACCATGAGATCGATGGACGGGAACGGCGTCGGGCGCTCGCCGGCGAGCCTCTGGGCGATCACCTGATCGATCGATGGGCCGAGCGCCCTGGCGTCGTCGCCTCCTGAGGTCGTGTCGGCGCAGGTGAGCACCGTCGCATTCGAGCAGCCGTGGTGCCCGCCGTAGTCTGCCTGGGCCACCGCGGCCGCGTCGTCGACGCCGCGGAGCAGGGTGAGATCACCCTTGTGGGCTTCGAGCGGCGCCATCTCTTCGCCGAGGACCTCGAGCGCCGGGCCCTCGTCGCCGGGAGCCCAGAGGTCGAGCATGCTCCAGGCGCCCGCCTTCCAGGGATCCCCCTTCGACCCCGACGTGTGGCGAGACGTGATCGTGCCGCCGTGGCTGAAGAACACGATGAGCCGCCTGGCCCTGCCGTCCGCGGCCCAGACGTCCCCGTGGGTCGCCTCGAGGAGCGGGAGCGCGATGCACAGGCCGGTAGCGGTTCGGAGGAAATTCCTGCGGTTGAGAGCGGCGCGGTTCATGGGTTCACTCCTCGGCTCGGCGCAGGTGCAAGAAGGCGTTGCTCGTCGTGAGGGCGATGAGGAGGTCACGCATGCTGCCGCCGCTCTCGAGCACCGGCGCGGCCGCCTCGATCGACGCGAGATCCTGATCGATGGGGACGCGCCGGAGCGCCGCATGGAAGAAGTGCCTCGTGAGGCAAGCGCGCGCCGCAGCGCTCGCCGCGAGGGCCGCCGACATCTCGACGCCGCCGTCGACCTGCACGCCCGCGCCGTCGGGGCCGGCCGCAGGCAGGCTGCCGCGCGCGTCGATATCGAGCGTGTACGGGAGGGCTGCGTCCTCGCCCTCCTCCTGCGGCTGCCAGCGCCCGAGCGCGTCGTAGTGCTCGAACGCGAAGCCGATGGGGTTGATCATCGCGTGGCAGCCCGCGCAGACGCCGCTCGACGTCTTGGCCTCGACATCCTGGCGGATCGTCCTGTGCACGAGCTGGCCGTCCTCCTCGACCGCTCCGCCCTTGACCGGCACGTCGCTCGCGTTGGGAGGCGGAGGGCCGACCGGACGGCAGAGCACCTGCTCCAGGAGGTAGGCGCCGCGGCGGATCGGCGATTTGACCTCGATGCTGCCGAACACGCTCAGGAAGGCCGCCCGCGTGAAGATCCCCGCGCGCTGCTCGCCGGGGAGCGACACCCAGGAGAACGTGCTGTCATCGGCGGGGCCCTCCACCCCATAGAGCGCGGCGAGAGGCCCGTTCACGTACGCTTCCGTCGTCGTGAGCAACGTCTCGAAGCGGCCGTCCCCCTCGAAGAACACGCGCTCCGCGAGGGCCTCGATCTCGGTGCGCATGGCGGCGCGCAGCGCGGGTGAATCCTCGGGATAGATCTCAGGGCTCTTGGGCGCATTCTCGAGCGAGGCGTGCTTGTTCGTGCCGTCGAGCTCGAGCCAGCCGGTGAAGAAGCGCTTCGCCGTCGCTCGGGCGCGGTCGTCCGAGAGCAGCCGCTCCGCTTGTCCGCGCACGCCCTCCACCGTATCGAGCGCGCCGGACTCCGCGGCGTCGAGCAGCGCGTCGTCCGGCGTCGTGTTCCAGAGGAAATACGAAAGGCGCGCCGCCCGCTCCCAGCCCGTCAGCGGACGGACGCCGGAGGCGAGCCCCTCGCCCGCGTCCCCTTCGCGGCCGAGCTCGACGAGGTAGTAAACGCTGGGCGACTGGATCATGGTCTTGAGCACGACGAGGAGGGCGTCCTCGAACGACTGCTCCTTCCGCGCCTCGGCGTACTGGTCCTTGAGCATCTTGACCTCGGCCTCGTCGAGCGTGTGCCGGAAGGCGCGACGCCCGAACGTCCGCACGAAGCTGTCCACGCACGCCTCGTCCTCCGCGCCGCTCGTGTCGCACGGGAACACGGGCTCTCCCCACGACGAGCGCCGAGCGACGATCGCCTCCGCGGCGGCGTTGAGCTTGTCCACGGCGAGGAGCGAGGCGACCTCTCCCGCGTCCGGGTCGAGGTCGAGCTCGAGCGCCGGATCGCCGAACAGGTCGCGCATCGAGCTCGTGAACTGCTCCGGCGTCACCCGGCGCATCCCCGCTGGAGCGACATCGACCAGCCCGCTGTCGCTCGACGAGCCGTCGCGGTCGCTGCCGAGGTGGCCGACGCAGCCCTGGGTCAGGCCGGACGCCGCGAGGGCGACCGCGCCGATGAGCGCCGTCCCTCGTCGCTTTGACGCGGCGAAGAGATCGAGATCTTCGAGGGATTTCACGCCCTTCTTCGTCCGCTTCATGGCTTCAGTCCTCGCGCGATCAAAGGAAGAGCAAGGAGGCCGCTCCCCGCCAGCAGATCAATAGAGCAAAGCAAAGTCTCTGTGTTTGTCAAATGGTTACATCTTTAGTGATATAATCCGTGGTCGCGATTCGTCCGGATGCGCCGCCGGAGGCCAGCGATCGACGCGAGCGCAGCCGACGCGAGCCAGCCTGCACCCGCACCGAGACTAGAACCGGCCACGCGACAGCCGCAGCCACCGTGCTCGCCCGCATTGGCGCTGGTGCCGCCGCTCGAGGTGTCGCCCCCTGCGCCAGCGCTGCCCGGTGTGCTCCCGCCCGGACCACCGCCGCCCACGTCACCGCCGCCCGGCGTTCCCCCGCCCGGACCACCGCCGCTCGCGCCGCCGGCCTCGACATCGCCATTGAGCTCGTAAGCGCCGACGTCGATGGTGCCCATCGTCATGCGGCCGATGGCGCCCGCCGGGTGCACGTAGTGATATCTGGGGGTCAGATCCAACCCCTCGGCCTGCCCCGGCGCAACGCCTTCGTCCACCGCCGGCGAGCCCGCCTGCAGGTGGTAGTCGAAGCTCGCCTGGTCGACGAACATCACATCCCCCTGGACGTTGCCCTCCTGCACCGCGTCCTCTTGCGTGACGATCGTCCCGGGCCCGACGAAGATGTTGTTGCGCACGATCGCCGGCGCGACACCGCTCGCGATGTTCATGAACGTGCCGCCGTTCTGGCGATCGTTCACGATCGTATTGTTCACGACGAAGAGCGAATCGCTCGGGTTGGAGGCGCCCTCGACGGCGTAGGTGATGATCCCGCCGTTGTCGGTGGTCGGGCTCTGCTGGATGAGGTTGCCGAGGATGAGCGTCTTGCCGCCGTTCGGCACGTCGATCTCGTAGCTGTTGTTTCCATCCTCGCCCGTGAGCCGGTTGTAGAGGATGTGGTTCTCGAGCGCGCGCGTCTTGAGCAGATGACCGACCTTCGCGTGGTGCGAGTAGTTGTACTGGAAGACGAGCTTGTCGACGTGGTTGATGTACAGGTTGTGCGACTGGCCGTCCCCGAAGCCGTTGCTCGCGAACTCGGTGTACTCGATGAGGATGGTGCTCCCCTGCTTGTCACCCGCGAGGATGCCGTTGTCGTTGTCGTGGAAGTAGCACCCGCGCACCGTGAGGTTCACGCCCTCCTGCCGGATCCCGGCGCCGTTTTGATCGGGCACCGTGGTGCCGCTGAGCTCGATGTTCTCGACCACGGTGTCATTGCCCTGGATCACCCAGATCGCCTTGCCGCCGGAGCTCTTCCCGGCCGCGTCGATCTTCGCGCGCCCCCCCACGCCGCGCAGGGTGAGGCCGCTCCTCGGGATCGCGCAGACGTCGCCGTCGTAGTTGCCGGCCGCGTCGATCTCGATGGCGTCGTTGTCCGCCGCCGCAGACACGGCCTGGCAGGGCGTCGTGTACGTCTTGCCGGGCCCGACCGGAAGCGTCGCCGCGGAGGCCGCCGGGCTCGCCGCGAAGATGAACAGAAGCGCCGCACCCGAACCGAGGGAACCACGAACCAGACGAGTACCCATCGAAAACTCCTTGTCGACAGTTCACTTCACGCGGGAGAAGCAGCCTCCCGAGCAGCACCAACGAACGCCCGGATCTTACCAGGACCTCGTTCCCAGGCGGGCGGCCGCTGACGGGGGTGAAGCCGATGACATCGCGTGGAGGAGAGACCCGATCGAGACCACAAAGCCTCCATGCAGGGCCGCCCCCGGCCAGCGCCGCTGGTCGTCACAACCGGACCCGGGCGTCAGGCGCTGCCTCACGGTCGTACGGCCTTGCACTGTGCCTCTCGTGCAGGCGGATGGGCGCGCCCCTCACCGGTAGGCCGGCGCGGCGCATCGCGGACGCATGTGTGCCCTTTCGGGCAGCGCGCGCCATGGCTCAGCTCGCCATAAATCGCACCGTCCCGGCGACGATCGCCCCTCCAGGGACATCGCCTCGTCGCCCGGTTCCAGCTATCCTGTCCTGGGCATGACGGTCCTGCTGCAGAACGAGTACCTGACGGTCGCCGCCGATCCGGCGCTCCACCTCGTCCGGACCACCCGTTCTGAGCTCCCTTATCCATCGCCCGACGATTTCATCCGCTGCCACACCGAGGCGCTCCAGATCTACGAATCGCTCGTCCGCGGGAGCCTCGGCCACCTGGTCGACCTCCGCCGCGTGCCCATGAACAACGACCCGGCGTTCGAGGCGGCGACGGGGCGCACCCGCGCCATGGTCGTCCAGGAGTTCGCCTGCGCCGCCATCGTGGTGCGGACCGCGGTCGGCGCGCTGCAGGTGAACCGGCTCCTACGTGAGGAGCAGAACGACCATGTAGCCGTCTTCCACGACGAGGACGTCGCCATGACCTACCTCAACGAGGAGCTCGCCACCCGGCTGAACCGCGGCAGCTCCACGCAGCTCTCGCGCTCCCACAGCTCCCGCCCCGCCGCGGCGCGGCTCGTCAGGGCACGCTGACGAAACATCGCGCCGCCCTTCCAGAGGGGCCGCACGCCGGCGCTCGGCACGAAACCGCCTCGGCCGGCGTCTTCCCGCGAGCGCCCGGCTCCTCTAGAATGAGCCATGCTCGCCGGCGAAACGGCTTGTCTGGGCTGCGGCCTCGCGCTCGACGAAGCGGAGCGCGGCTGCCCCCGGTGCGCCGGCGCGAGCGCCGTAGTGCGCTGCGGCGGCTGCTACCAGGTGAACCCGCCCGACGCGGAGCGCTGCGCCGGCTGCGGGCACGAGCTCGGCCTGGAGCCGATCGGCGAGCCCGACCCGCTCCGCTGCCTCGACTGCGATGAGCCCTTCTCCGCGTTCCGCGCCGCGACAGGCCTGCTGCGCGACTGCCGCCGGTGCGGCGGACAGCTCGTCGATCATGCGCTGCTCCGCGACCTCCTCTCTCACCGCGAGATCTACGGCCGGAGCGCGCCGCGCCCGCCGCCGCGCGCGGGGGCCCTGGACCTCCGCGTGCGTTATGTCCGCTGCCCGGTCTGCCGCCAGCTGATGAACCGCAAGAACTTCGCCGGCAAGAGCGGCGTCATCGTCGATATCTGCAGACAACACGGCACCTGGTTCGACCGCGGCGAGCTCCCCCAGCTCCTCGCCTTCGCCGAGGCCGGCGGCACGGCGAGGGCGCGGCAGCAGCTGGCCGAGGAGGACGAGCGCTCGCGCCGACAGGCGGAGCTCGCCAGGGACGCCGCCCGGCGGGCGAGCGCCGTCGCGCCGGCCTCCCGCTGGGAGTCCCAGCGGACCGCGGTGCGCGAGCTGCTCGAGCTCCTCTGGCAGATCACCCGCTGAGCCGCTGATCCGAGGCGCCCGGCGCGGGCGAGCGGGCCGCGCGCGGCCGGTCGGCGCCGCCGGCGGCGGGCACATTACTTATCCGGACCTTTACACTAGTTTACACCGCAGCATGCGTGTCGCGATAAGCCCGCGAAATCGGGCGGCGAGCGCGGTATAGCACGATTTCCCCTGTTGACGTCGACGCGTTTAGCCTCGCTGCACGAGGCGCGAAATTCAATGAAATCCTTGCCATTGGACTCCTGTGTGCTTTCTCTGATTGCATATGATGAACTCAACTTCTCGCTTCGATCGGGCCCTTGGACGGCTTATCCTGTGCGCCGCGCCTCTCCTGATCTCCGGTTGTGCATCGGGAGATCCCGCCGGCTCGGAATTGTTGGACAACCACGTATCCGGCGCACTGGCGGCGACCAGCCTGGTGCCGACGAGTGATGTCGCGCTGAGCAGGATCTGGGGCGGCGGCGGCACGGCGCCCATCTACAGGCTGGTCGACGACGGCACCTCGTTCGCGTCGAGCGACGGCGGCGGCACGTTCGCGCGGAGCGCGCCGGGGGCCGCGGACGCCTCCCTGCTGCTCGGCTACGCGGGCGCGCCGGCGGGCGGCGCCAGCCAGGTCGTCGTCAACTACCAGGCCTGGGCCATCGGCGGCGGCGCCGGGACCCTGCGCGTCAACCTCTACGACGGCGCGACGCTGATCGGCGCCGGGCCGGCGCACACGCTCGGCGCGAGTCAGCAGAACCTGAGCGACACGTTCGGCGGGCTCGAGGTCGCGAACGCCGGCCAGCTCCGGACAGAGCTCGTCTTCCAGAACACCGCCGGCCAGGGCTCCCTCGTCTCCTCGATCGTCTGGATCGACGTCACCCCGCCGGGCGACGACGTGCCCCCGGGAGGAGAGCCCGTCGTATCGGACAAGCTCGTGCCGCGGAACGGCGCCTGGTGGGGAGGGTACGCGCCCGCGAGGAGCTTCGGATGGGACTGGGGCGCTGCGATCGAAGATCTCGAGGAGAAGGCCGGCCGCAAGCTCGATATCGTGTACCGCTACCACGACTGGGGCACGAGCGACAACGGCGTGTTCCCCGACGCGCACGAGACGGAGCAGCTGAACAACGGTTACATCGTCCACCTGTCGTGGGAGTCGCGCCGGTACTCCGCCGGCCAGAACCTCACGTGGACCGAGATCGCGAACGGCTCGCAGGACGCCGTCATCGACGCGGCCGCGCAGCGGGTCAAGAACGCGCCCGGCAAGATCATGATCACCTTCGATCACGAGATGGACAACGTGGATGTCCACAGCGCGGACGGCCCGGACGCCGACTACGTCGCGGCCTACCGGCGCGTCGTCGACAAGTTCCGCGCGGCGGGCGTGACCAACGTGGTGTGGGTCTGGACGCCGATGGGCTGGAGCGGGACGCGCAGCCGCCTGCCCGGCCTGTACCCCGGGGACAGCTACGTCGACTGGCTGGGATACGACCCCTACAACTTCTATGTCTGCAACAGCACCGGATGGAAGGACCCCGCGACGACGATCGGGAGCCACTACGACTGGATGCACCAGCCCGCGCAGATGGCCTGGCACGGCGACAAGCCGTACATCCTGAGCGAGTTCTCCAGCCACGAGGATCCGGCGGACCCGGCGCGCAAGGGCCAGTGGATGAGCGCCTTCGTCGACGCCCTGAAGCGGTACCCCGACATCAAGGCGGTGCAGATCTACAGCTCGAACGTGACCCTCAGGAGCCCCTGCCAGCTGAGCGTGGACTCGAGCCCAGAGGCCGTGGCGGGCTACGCGGCCGCGGGCAGCGACCCGTACGTGAACCAGCCGCACCGCTGAAGGCGCGCGCTGCCCGCGGGGCTCCGGCGGAGGTTGCCTGTCAGGCCTTGCGCCACGACAGCGACGGTTGAGGCGGCGGCAACCGCGACGTCCCGTCGGCGCCCCCGGAGCGCCGCCGCGGCCCCTCGACATCGGGAGCGGTCGTCGATCGGGGGCCGCCGCGCGACGGGGGCTGCGTCTGCGGGCCGTCACCCGACGCGAAGATCGCCTCGAGGAGCGCGCCGGTGATGCGGCCGACCTCCGGGAGCTCTCGCGGGCGGGGCCGCGGCAGGTCGACGGCGACGCTCTCGACGATGCGGCCCTCGTCGAACACGAGCACGCGATCTCCGAGCAGGACGGCCTCCTGGACGTCGTGGGTCACCAGGATGGCCGTGAAGTGGTGCTGGGCCCACAGCGATTCGACGAGGCGCTGCACCCCGATCCGCGTGAGGGCGTCGAGCGCGCCGAACGGCTCGTCGAGGAGCAGGACCCTGGGCTCGTGCACGAGCGCGCGCGCCAGGGCGACCCGCTGCCGCTGGCCGCCCGACAGCACGCCGGGGAAGTCGTCCTGCCGGTCGAGCAGGCCGACCTGGGCGAGCACGTCACGCGCGCGCTCGTGGCGCTCCTTCGGCAGGCCGATGCAGACGTTCTGGAGGACGGTGCGCCACGGCATCAGCCGGGGCTCCTGGAAGACGACGCGCACGGCCGCGCCGCCCGCGATGCCCTCCGGCGTCGTGATGTGCGCCGCGCCGCCCGTGGGCGACTCGAGGCCGCACAGGATGCGGAGCAGGGTGCTCTTGCCCGAGCCGCTCCGCCCGACGATGGTCAGGAACTCGCCAGGATGGATGTCGAGATCGATGCCCGTGAGGACCGTCTTGTCGTCGAACCGCTTCTCCAGCCGCTCGAGGAGGACCCGCGCGCCATTCCTGGGATCGTCCGGTACGCTCATGGTTCACCTCGCGTCCATCCGCTGCAATCGAGGTTGCCAGGGCAGCAGGCGGCGCTCGGCCCACCGCGCCAGGGAATCGGCCAGCTTGCCGAGGATCGCCCAGAGCACGATCGTGAGCACGAGCAGATCCATCTGCATGAACTCGCGCGCGTTCATCGCCACGTAGCCGAGGCCCTGGGTGGCGCCGATCGTCTCGGCGACGATCAGCACGAGCCACGCGAGCCCGACCGCGAAGCGGAGGCCCACCAGGATCGACGGGAGCGCGCCCGGGAGGATGACCTCGCGGTAGAGCGCGAACCCGCGGACGTCGTAGACGCGCGCCATCTCGATGATGTGCGGGTCCACGCTGCGCACGCCGTGGAACGTGTTCAGGTAGACGGGGAAGAGCACCGTCACCGCGACGATGAAGAGCTTGGCCGCCTCGCCCAGCCCGAACCACAGGATGACGAGCGGCACGAGCGCCAGGGCGGGGATCGCGCGGAGCATCTGGAGCGGCCCGTCGACCACGAGCTGGACCGGGCGCGAGAGCCCGGTGGCGAGGCCCAGGATGAGCCCGATGCCGGCGCCGATCGCGAGCCCGCCGAGCGCGCGCAGCGCGCTGACGCCGAGGTGCGCCGGCAGCTCGCCGCTCGCCGTGGCGTGGATCGCGGCCAGCACCACCTCCGAGGGCGACGGGAGCAGGCTCTTCGGGACGACGCCGAGCCAGGACAGGGCCTCCCAGAGGACCACCAGCACGATCGGCGCGATCCAGGGGGCGAGGCTCCGGCCGAGCGCGCCCGCCGCGCGGCGAGGCGCCGCCGTGCCGGCCGTCATCGCACGTCTCCGTAGGCGGCCGCCGGCAGGAACGCGTCTTCCACGCGAATCTGGCGCGGGATGACCGCGAGCCGGTGGAGCGTATCGGCGATCTCCTGCTGCCTCCGCAGGATCTCGGGCGTGATCGGCAGGAGGCCGAAGGCGCGCCGGCGCTCGGACAGGAGGAACGCCTCGTACGCGACGCCCGACGACGTCGCGAGGATCTTCGAGGTCTCCTCGACGTGCTCGCCCTCCCACCGGCTCAGGCTCTGGTACTCGTCGAGCACCGTCCGCAGGAGCTCCGGCTGCTTCTCGGCGAACTCCCGCCGGGCGACGTAGAAGAGGTGGTTGTCGACCAGCCCCTCGCCGCTCTGGAGGGTGCGCGCGCCGGCGAGCTCCGCGGCGGCCAGGAACGGGTCCCAGATCACCCACGCGTCGACCTTGCCGCTCTCGAACGCGCTCCGCGCGTCGGCCGGGGCGAGGAACGAGACCTGGATGTCGTCCAGCGTCAACCCCGCCTTCTCGATGGCCCGGACGAGCAGGTAATGCACGTTGGAGCCGCGGTTGACGGCGACGCGTTTGCCCTTCAGGGCCGCGACGCTGGTGATCGGGGAGTCTTTCGGCACGATGATCGCTTCGGCCTTCGGGGCCGGCGGGTCGGTGGCGACATAGACGAGCGGCACCCCGCCTGCCTGCGCGAAGACAGGGGGCGTCTCGCCGACGTGACCGATGTCCACGGCGCCGGCGCGCATGGCCTCGAGCAGCGGGGGTCCGGCCTGGAACTCGACCCATTCGGCGCTGGCGTTCCTCGCCCCGAGCGCCTTCTTCAGGCTGTCCGCGCGGTCCTTGAGGAGATACGGGGTGCCGATCTTCTGGTAGCCGAGGCGGACGACCACCGCCTCGCGCCGGTCCTGCGCCGGCTCCTTCGCCCCTGCGTCGCTCGCCGTCGTCGCGGCGCCCGGCTCACCGCCGCGGCCATCGCAGCCGGCCAGGGCGCACGCCAGGGCGACGCAGCCAAGCAGCCGGGCGCGAAGCATCGTGGGGGAGGTGAGCCTGATCATGGGGGGTCTCCTGGGCGTCTTTCAGTTCGTGGGTACAGCATCGACTGATTTCAGTTACGCTGCACACGAACCGTTCCCCCCACTGGATGTAAAAGCCGGGAACAGGCAGCCATCGTGCCATGCAGAATCCCTGGTCTTCCGCGCGTTTGCAGGGGCCTTTCCGGACAACGGCGGTCAGGTGTTGCTGAACCAGCAGCAGCCGATCAGCAGCGATTGCTGCTGGAGCAGCAGCTCCTCCGGGCGCCGGGGGGCGTCGCTTTCCTGGTGCTGGACCGCGAGGGCTCTGCCATAAGGCGCGGCCATGACCTGTGACATCCGAGGAAAATGGGCGCTCGTCACCGGGGCGAGCCGGGGCATCGGCACGCAGATCGCGCGTGGTCTCGCCGGGCATGGCTGCAACCTCGTCCTGCACAGCCGTGATGCGACGCACACGCGGAAGCTGGAAGGGGAGCTCGCCGGCCAGGGGATCCGGGTGAGCGCCGTCTCGGGCGAGCTGTCGGATCAGGCGGTGGTCGACCGCCTGGTCGACGAGGCGCTCGCCGCGTCCGGCGGGATCGACATCCTCTACAACAACGCGGCCATCATGACGCCGTTCCGCGCGGCGCACCTCGAGACGCCGGCCGAGGACTACCGGCTGAGCTTCGAGGTGAACGTCATCAGCCCGATCCGGATCACGTACCGGCTGCTGCCCGGGATGCTGAAGCGCGGCTGGGGCCGCATCATCCAGGTGACCTCCGGCATCCAGGACCAGCCCGAGCTGATGGCCTACGCCGCGTCCAAGGCCGCGCTCGACAAGTTCGTGCGCGATTCGGCCCCTTCGCTGCGCGGCACCGGCGTGCTGATGAACCTGCTCGACCCGGGCTGGCTGCGCACCGACCTCGGCGGCCCGCGGGCGCCGAACGCCGTGGAGTCGGTCCTCCCCGGCGCGCTCGTCCCGGCCCTGGTCGACGGCGAGGTCCACGGGGTGTTCTTCCGCGCGCAGGACTACGCGCGCCCCGCCGCCGCGAGCTGAACCTCCCTCCGCCCCGCGGGCGTTTGCCCTCGCAGGACCGCCGTGCGATGGGTCCGGCCACGGAGGACCTCACAATGACCCTGCTCGATCACGTCTCGTTGAACGTATCCGACTACGCACGCTCGAAGGCCTTTTACGAGAAAGCGCTCGCGCCGCTCGGGGTCAAGGCGCTCATGGAGTACGGGGTGGCCTGCGGGTTCGGCCGGGACAACAAGCCGGACTTCTGGATCGGCAAGGGACCGGGGAGCTACCAGACGGCCGAGCAGATCGCGATCATCTCGCCGGTGCACATGGCGTTCACCGCCCGGAGCCGCGCGGAAGTGGACGCCTTCTACCAGGCGGCGCTCGCCGCGGGCGCGAAGGACTTCGGCCCTCCGGGGGTGCGCGAGATCTACCACCCGAACTACTACGGCGCGTTCGTCCTCGATCCCGACGGCCACAACATCGAGGCCGTCCACCACGGCCCCGCGTAGCGCCGACCCGCCTCGCCCGCCGGCGCCGCGGCGGGAGACCAGCGCCGGACCGTTCGTGCGCTCCTCCATGGCTGTTGCGCATTGCGCCCATGGCTGTTGCGCATTGCGCTCATGGCTGTTGCGCATTGCGCCAAGCCGCCGGCATCCGTGGGGCGTGCGCCCCCGGAGCCGGCGGGGCGAGCGCGCTCCTCAACACAACATCACAGCATGGCTGTACGCAGCGCCAAGCCGCCGTGGGCGCCTTGACTTCCGGGCAGGTGTCTTCTTATCCCACGTTGTCTCACAAGGCATCTTCCGTCAGCTCGACCACGCCAGAATGCGGCGAATACTACGGGGTACATTGACAAACCCGGGTGTGTGTGGTTGCCTATCCCACTCTTCCCGTCCTTCAGGAGCGTGCTCGATGAACCCTCGGCCCTTAGCCCTTCTCTCCCTTTCGTTCGTGTTCGCCGCTCTGGCGTGCTCCTCTGGCGCCCCCGACGACAACAACAACAATCCCACCTCCGGCGGCGGCAACGGGCCGCCGTCGAGCGGCACCGGCGGGGAGGTCGGCGGCCCCGGGGACATCGGTGATCCCGGGGACATCGGCGATCCCGGAGACATCGGCGCCGGCGGCGCCGGCGGCGGGAGCGGCTGCGCCAGCACCCTCAAGGTCATCTACCGCGACTTCAAGGAGTCACACCCCGACTTCGAGATGGATTTCAGGGGCGACGGCGTCCGCCGCGGCCTGGTGATGCCGACGCTCGACGGTGACCTGAAGCCGCAGTTCCTCGACACGATAGGCTGCTACGCGGAGCTGACGACTCCGCTGGACTGCAGGAATGCGACGATCACGCAGCCCGTCATCACGAGCAAGGCGACCTTCGACGAGTGGTACCGGGACGTGAGCGGGGTGAACATGACCTTCGAGAAGGAGCTCGTCCTGCAGGAGTCTGCGACCCAGCAGGGTCAGTTCGTCTTCGACAGCACGGACTTCTTCCCGCTGGCGCCCGAGGAGGGGTTCGGGATCACCCCGCCCAACCACAAGAACCAGAACTTCCTCTTCACCACCGAGATCCACCTGAAGTTCGGCTACTCGCCGGGCCAGCGGTTCACGTTCATCGGCGACGACGACATGTGGATCTTCATCAACGGCAGGCTCGCGCTCGACCTCGGCGCCATGCACGGCCCCGAGACGGGCGTCATCGACTTCGACGCCCAGGCCGCCGATCTGGGCATCTCCCCGGGCCGCACCTACTCGATGGACATCTTCCACGCGGAGCGCCACACCGACGGCTCGAACTTCCACATCGAGACGAACATCTCCTGCTTCACGCCCGTCGAAGTGCCGAGGTGAGGCCCTCCCGGGAGGCGAATCGCCCTCCCGGCCCCTCCGCACAGACAGCCTCCAGCACGCCGCACGGCCCGCCTCGAGCGCGCCGCCCGCCCCTCCGCACAGCCCACCTCGAGCCGCCGCCCGTCGCGGCGCGCCGCCCGCCGCGCCGGTCCCCTCTCGCGCCGGCCAGCCCCCGAGGTACAACGTGCTCCATGCTGCTCACCCGCGCTGAAGCCACCGGGTTCCGCGAGACCTCCCTGCACGCCGACGTGATGCGGTTCGTCCGCGCGCTCGCGGACCGCGGCGACCCGCGCCTCCACCTCACGACCTTCGGGGCGAGCCCGGGCGGCCGGGAGCTGCCGCTGCTCGTGCTGTCGAAGGACGGCGTGCGCACGCCGGCCGAGGCCCGCCGCGCCGGGCGCCCCGTGGTGCTGATGCTCGACGGCATCCACCCGGGCGAGGTCGAGGGCAAGGAGGCGAGCCTCGCGCTCGTCCGCGACCTGCTCGACGGCCGGCACCCCGGCTGGCTGGACGCGCTCGTGCTGCTCGTCGTCCCGCTCTTCAACCCCGACGGCAACGACGCGCTCGACCCGCAGAACCGCCGCCTCGACCTGAAGAAGCTCGCCGGCCAGCCGGGGCCCGTCGTCGGCACCCGCACCCAGAGCCAGGGCATCAACCTGAACCGCGACTACCTCCGCCAGGCCGCGCCCGAGATGCGCCTGCTCCAGCAGCACGTGTGCATCCCCTGGGCGCCCGATCTCACGATCGACAACCACGCGACGAACGGCTCGGTGCACCGGTTCCACATGACCGTCGACGTGCCGCACACCGTCGAGTCCGGCCGCGCCGAGCCGATCGCGATGGTGCGCGACCGGCTGGTCCCCGACGTGATCGCCGCGGTCCGGAAGCGCGGCTTCGAGAGCGGCTGGTACGGCAACTTCGTCGAGGACGAGCGCGTGCTCGACGCGGGCAGCGAGGTCGATCCGGCCGCGCCGGTCGGCCTCGGGTGGATGACGTATCCCCACCACCCGCGCTTCGGCTCGAACTACCGCGGATTGACCGGAAGGCTCGATCTGCTGCTCGAGTGTTACAGCTATCTCCCCTTCGAGGAGCGCGTGTTGACCGCCTCGGCGTGGCAGATCGAGACGCTCTCCTGGGCCGCCGCGCGCGCCGACGCCATTCGCGAGGTCGTCGCCGCGAGCGCCCGGCCGCCGGAACGTGTCGCCGTGCGTTACCGCCTGGAGCCGACCGGGACCCCCATCGACGTCCTCACGCGCAGCCCGCGGACGTTCGACGGCGCGCCCGTCACGGTGCGGATCCCGCACCACGCGCGGTTCGTCGGGACGGCGGTGGTGGACCGCCCGCGAGCCTACCTCGTGCCGCCGGCCATCGCCGAGCACCTGCGCCTGCACGGGCTCCGCGTCGGGCCGGCCGAGGGTGTGCACGACGTCGAGGTCGCGCGGGTGACGTCGCTCGGCGCCGAGGGCGGCCGCGCGATCCTCGAGGCGTCGCGCGTCGGCGAGGTGGCGGTGCGGTGGCGCGAAGAGACCCGGCGGGCCCCCGAGGGGTGGTCCCGGGTCGACACCGATCAGCCGCTGGGCGCGATCGCGGTGTACCTGTGCGAGCCCGAGAGCGACGACGGCGCGGTCGAGAACGGCCTCGTCCCGGCGCCCGCGGTCGGGGACGAGCACCCGGCCTGGCGGCTCCGGTGAGCGCTCCGCCGCGCTACGCCGCCGCCTGCGCGGCGCGCTTCGCCTGGACGATGGCGCCCGCGAACCAGAGGAACTCGTCGAGGAACCTGGTGGCCAGCTTCGCGACGCCCTCGCTCTTGATCTGGAGCGCGTCGTCGAACACCCCCTGAACCTCCGGGACGAGCAGCTTCGTGGGCAGCGCGAACGCCCCCAGGCTCAGCACAACGTGCTGCAGCTGCGTCGACGCGTTGATTCCCCCCATCTTCCCGGCAGACGCCGCGACCACGCCGATCGGCTTCTTGTTGAACTCCTCCCAGAAGTAATCCAGCGCGTTCTTCAGCGCGCCCGAGAAGCTCCCGTGGTACTCCGGCGTCACGAACAGCAGCGCGTCCGCGGCGTGGAGGCGCGCGCTCAGGCTCTCGACCTTCGCCTGGACCTGCGGGTGACGGCCGGCGCGCTCGTCGAGCACCGGCAAGGGGTCCTCCGCCAGATCGATCAGGTCCGCCGCGACGCCCCTCTCCCGGAGCTTCTTCTCCAGGTAATAGGCTACCTTGTGCGACTGCCTTCCGGCCCTCACGCTCCCGAGCACTATCGCTATCTTCATGGTGCCGTCCTCCAGCAACGATCGCGGCGCCCTGCTCTGGCAGCTCAGGCGACCGGCCCCGCGGCCCCGGATGGAGCCTGGATGCCGCGTGGCGCCCGCGCTGCCGATGCTCGCCTGGATCAGTTGCTTTCAGGATAAACCGCGGTGTCCATCCTGTCAGAGGTCACGCCAATACATTGGACAAAGGCCAATGCGTCGTCACGGGGGCGGCTCTTTCGCCGGCCTCGCGTTGCCGTCCCGCGCGGGCGTCGCGCCGCGCGGCCGCGGGCTCACCTCGCTCCGGCCGATGTGCCCGGCAGCGCGACGGCGAGCTCGACCCGCCCCGCGGGCGTGCTCTCCGCGAGCGCGGCGCCCGCGGGGTCGTGCCCGGCGTGCCCGACCGCGGAGAGCCGCGCGCCCGGCACCGCGCACTTTCCCTCGAGGACCTGCGCGACGCTCGCGGCCCGCGCTGCGGAGAGCGACCAGGGCGTCGGATGATCGTGCAACAGGGCGGGCGGCGTCTGGTCCGGCGGACCGCTGACGGCGCCGACGCGGATCGGCGCCTCGTTGCCGGCCGAGAGGGCGCTCGCGACATGGCACAAGAGCACCTGCCCCTGCGGGCTCACGTCGAGCCTGGAGGGAGCGAACACCGCGCTCTCCGGCAGCGCGACCACGACGTGTCCGTCCGCGACGGCGAGCGCGGCGACTCCCTTCTTGATCTGCTTGTCGAGCTTCCCTGAAAGCTCGGTCTTGATCTGCTCGATCCGGTCGAGCCCCGACCTTCGCGCGTCCTCGATCTGCCGCCGCTCCGCCTCGAGCTTCTCGAGCTGCGCCGTCTTCGCGTCGAGCTCCCCGCGCACCTGGCTCAGCGTCTGCTCGAGCTCCTTGCCCTTTTGATTGGCGCTCTGCTGCTCCGCGATCAGGAGCATGTGGGCGCGGCGGAGCGGCACGTAATACGCGGCGATGAACGTCGCGCTCGCGACGAGGAGGAGCGCAGGAAGCACCCGGGACCAGCGCCAGAAACCGGAGGGCCGAGCGGCCTTGCCGGACGTGATCGCCTCATCTCCCATGCTCACGAATGCCTCCATGGTTCGCCCCGTCGCGCGCGAGCGTACCGGCCCTGCGAGCATCTCGCCAGCACCACGGCGCGGCGGCAGAAACCTGGAAAAATCCGCACCGCCTCGAAAGCACGCGGCGCGCCATGTTGGTGTGTACAGGTGCGACGGTGTCGTGGCATCCTCGGAATCGAAGGGAGGACGTTTGTATGAAATCGCCGTCCGCCACGGCCCCGCGCGCTGCACCGCCGCCTCCGACCAGGCGCGCAGCACCGCCTGCTCCGGCCCCGCGCGCCGCGCCGCCCCCTCCGCCCCCGCGCACTGCGCCGCCGCCTCCGGCGGGGCGCGCAGCGCCGCCTGCTCCGGCGCCGCGCACTGCGCCGCCGCCTCCGACCCGGCGCGGCGCGCCGCCCGCTCCGGCGCCGCGCACTGCGCCGCCGCCTCCGCCCCCGCGCAGTGCGCCGCCCGCTCCCACGCGCGCTGCGCCGGCCCCCGCGGCGGCCGACGAGAGCAAGAGCCTCTGGCATGTCGCGGTCACGCCGGACGACATCAAGGTGCTCCCGGCAGAGAAGATCTCGGATCTGCGTCGTCTCAACGTCATCGACAAGTCGACCAAGATCTGGCGGCCTGGCATGACCGAATGGCAGCCGGTCGGCGATATGGCCCTGCTCGAGCCGGCCCCGCCGGAGTCGGCGCGGGTCGCAGCGCGGCCCGCTCCGGCCAGACATGATGCGCAGCCCGCCTCGGCCAGGCGTGATGTGCAGCCCGCCTCGATCAGACGTGATGTGCAGCCCGCCTCGATCAGACGTGATGTGCAGCCCGCCTCGACCAGGCGTGATGTGCAGCCTGCTCCGGCGAACGACGGGCGCGAGGGCCTCTGGCATGTCGCGATCGCACCTGATGACGTGAAGGTGCTCACGCTGGACCAGCTCGACGATCTGTTTCGCCTCAACGTCATCGACGAGTCGACCAAGATCTGGCGGCAGGGGATGGTCGATTGGCAGACGCTCGGGGTGGTGGCCGGGCTCGAGCCGGAGTCGTCGCGGTCCCAGAGCCCGGCGAGCGCGAGCCGTCCGGTGGCGGCGGCCGTCCCTGCGGCGCAGCCCCTGGAGGACGATCCTCCGACGCCGGTCGCAAGCCACCTGTCGTCCGGCGCCCCGCTCTCGGCGATGAACGATTCCGCGCCCCTCTCGCGGAGTGCGGCGCTCGATCCGCAGGCGGCGGGCGCGGCCGCCCTGGTCCACCCGGCGCCGCTCGCGGCGGTCCCGGCGCGGCACGAGCTGGCCGGCGCAGAACCTCACGCGCGCGGCGCGGGGCGAGCGCAGCGCTGGATGCTCGCGCTCTCGGTCCTGGCGGGGCTTTCGGTGACGCTCTACCGCAATGATGTCCTCCGCGACGCGGCGCACTCCGCCGGGCAGGACGGCGCGTACCAGAAGCTCGAGTCCGCGCTCGGCGGGCCCGGGTTCGGCACGCCGCGCTCGCTCGAAAAGCTCGGTTTGTCCTCGGGGAAGACGCGGTAGGTCGGCGCGCGAGCGCGGCCCTGCGCCGCGCCGCGCGCCACGGCTCCCGTCAGCGGTGGCGTGGAGCGGCGGCTTCGAGCGCCGAGGGGCGGGAGAGCCGCTCGGATACGGTCGGCCGGGCCATGCGGATCGCCCTGAGCAGGCGCGAGCGCCGCTCGGTCGCGGGGGCCGGCGGGGGCGGCGGGGGCGCCTCCGCCTTGACGCCGACGAACACGCGTGTCCGCAGGTAGGCCGTCTCGCCGGACGCGCCGGCGATGAAGGTCAGGGGCAAGGTGATGCCCTGGATCGTGAAGTAGAAGTTGTTCCCGGCCACCGGGATGAGCACGGGATCGTAGTCGATGCCGGCCTCCTCGACGGCTGGCAGGTTCACCTCGAGGTCGTCGCCGACCTGGGTGACGTGGATGGGGCCCACGATGAAGTCGTCCTGATAGACGCCCTCGAACGCGCTGAACGTCGACGGGTCGACCGTCAGGTCCGGCGCGGGCGACGGCGGCGGCAAGACCGGCAAGGTGGTGACCGCCGTCAGCAGGCTCTTCGTGAAAGGGGCGCCGTCGGTGCTGGCGAGCGAGATGAAGCCGAAGCGGAGGCTCGGCACGTAAGTGACCTGGGCCGTGAACCCCGGAATGCCGCCGCTGTGCGTGACGATCTTCATCTCGTAGAACGTATCGGTGCTCCCGAGGAATGCGCCCTTCAGGATCTCGAGGCCGTAGCCGTAGTGCACCAGGTCGAGGAGCTCCTGCGTGTCGACGTGGGGCGACTGCATCTCGTCGGACAGGGCCTCCGGCAGGACGGCCTCGTTCCCGGCGTCCAGGAACGCCACGAACCTGGCCAGGTCGAGCACCGAGGAGCTGGCGTATCCAGCGGGCCGCGCCCACGCGTTCTCGTACGTGTCGGGATGCACCGGGCTCGGCACGTCGGGGTACGTCGTCACGCCGAGGGCATAGTCGCCGTCGGCGAGGACCTCGCTCGCGAGGAAGAAGGTGCGGTCCATTCCGAGCGGGTCGAAGACGTCCTCCTTCATGAGCTGCCGGTAAGGTTTCCCCGCCGTCTCCTCGGCGATGAGCCCCGCCAGGTAGAAGTTGGGGTTGGAGTAGTTGTAGAACGCGCCCGCTGGCGCCATCAGGTAGCCGGTCTCGGCGAACGGGCCTGTCATGAACTCCTCCAGGGAGGCGTCTTGCTGCTCCGAGGCGGGGGTGTCGATGGCGAGGTGATCGTACATCCCCGAGGTGTGCGTCAGGAGGTGACGGACCTGGATGCTCGGCGCCCACGCTGCGTCGGCCGAGAAGTGGAATCCGGGCACGTACTCGGTGACGGGAGCGTCGAGATCGACATGACCCTCGGACACCTGCTTGAGCAGGGCTGTCGCGGTCAGCATCTTGTTCACCGAGCCGATGCGAAACAGCGTGGTGGGCAGGACGGGCGCGTCCCCTGCCGGGTCCTTGCTGCCGAACCCGCGGGCGAAGGTGACCTCGCCGTTCTCGATGACGGCGACGGCCACGCCAGGCGCGTCCAGCTCGTCGCGCTCGCTTTCAATTGCTTCGATGAGCGGGTCGAAGCGCGCCTCGCTGCCGGAGCCGCCGGAGCCGCCAGCGCCGCCGGAGCCGCCAGCACCGCCGGAGCCGCCAGCGCCGCCAGCACCGCCAGCGCCGCCGGAGCCGCCAGCGCCGCCAGCGCCGCCAGCATCACCGGCGCCTCCCGTGCCGCCGGCGCCTCCAGCGCTGACGGTGCTGCCAGCGCCACCGGCGCCGCCGCTGCCGGTGCTGCCGGTGCCCGAAGGCTGTGATGGTTCGGACGAGCTGCAGCCGGCGGTGATCGCGCTCAGGACAAGACTGTAGAGAAGATGTCGTCGATGCATGGGGTGGCCGGCACGCTGGCAGAAGCCGTGCCGCGCCTCAACCGTCGCAAACGTCGTGATCCGGCTCGCCGTTGTCAGAATCTACAATGGGCGTATCGCGCGTGGACCCCTCGCAATGAGGCGTCCGCGCCCGGCTCTCCGGTGCACGTGGGCTCGCGGCGAGCCGAGGTGCGGAGCCCCCGCCCGCGCTCCGGCGGTGCCCCTATCGCGCCTCGTGCTCGCGCCAGAAGGCGAACGCCTCGTCGAGGTAGATCTCCTTGGCGCCGTGGCCCACAGGGTGCTCGGCGACGCGCACGGGCCACCCTGCGCCGCGCAGGACGTCGGCGAGGGCGCGGGCCGAGCCGCCCACGGCGTCGTGGGTGCCGAAGCCGATGTAGAACGGCCGGGGGGCGAGCGTCGGGAGCTCGGGCGTCGCGCGGCCTCCGCCGCCGGACATCGCGCCGAACCCGTCCGCCTCGATGTCGCCGCCCAGCGCGAGCGCCGCGGCGAAGAACGCGCCCGACGAGGAGCCGGCGACGTACACCCGCGAGAACGAGACGCCGGCGAGCTGCTCGAGCTTGCGCCGCTTCTCCGCGAACGCCGCGACGAACCCGGCGGCGTGCTCGCGGTACGCGGGCCCGCCCGTCGGCCAGCCCCACCAGCGCGCGAACCCCCGCGGCGCGAGGCCCACCTTGCCGCGCGGCATCAGCGCGGCGACGCCCGCGCGCCGGGAAGCGCGCGCAACGACCGTCTCGAAGTTGGTCTTCTGCTGGCTCTCCTTCGCCGGCGGGACAATCCCGTGCAGGTAGATCAGCAGTGTGCGGGTCGGCGCGTCCGGCAGCACATAACAGGTCTCCTCGTCGAGCGCGTCGACGCCCGGGATGCACCAGTCGGTCTCGATGGCCGGTGGGCGCGCTGGCGGCCACGGCGTCGCCTCGGCGTGCGCGCTCGTCGCCTCGGCGTGCGCGCTCGTCGCCTCGGCGTGCGCGCTCGTCGCCGCGGCGTGCGCGCTCGTCGCCGCGGCGACGAGCGGGCCGACGGCCGCGGCCGGCGGCGGCGCGGGGCCGGGCTGCGCCTCGCCAGCCGCGGCGCCGGCGTGCACCGGCGCCGGCTTGCTCCTCGGACGGTCCGCCCCGCTGGAGCACGCGCAGGGCACCACCGCGAGCGCGGCGAGCCACCGCGTGATCCTCCGGCTCTGCGCAGCTCCGCTCATCGGTCCTCACCTCTCCGCCGCGCCGTGCCGGCCGCGGCAGCGGACGCACTCTACCCTGTGGTTCTGCGCGCTTCTTGTCTACCATCCCCGCGAGCGCGCGGGCTGCACACCGCAGCAGGAGTGGTGAACGTGAAAGAGACGGTCGTCATCGTGGGGGCGGGGCAGGCGGGCGGGGAGGCGGCGAGCTCGCTGCGGCAGCAGGGCTACGAGGGGCGCATCGTGCTCGTGGGAGACGAGGCGTACCCCCCCTACCAGCGGCCGCCGCTCTCGAAGGGGTTCCTGCTCGGGAAGCTGCAGCTCGCGCAGCTCTACCTGAAGCCGGAGGCGACGTACGAGCGGTCCGCGATCGAGCTCCGGCTGCGCACGCGCGTGGACGCCATCGATCGCGCGGCGCAGGAGGTGGCGCTCTCGGACGGGAGCCGCCTGCATTACGACAAGCTGGTGCTCGCCACGGGCGGGCGCGCGCGGCGGCTCGGCCTGCCAGGGGTGGACGAGGCGAAGCTCGGGAACCTGCTCTACCTGCGCGCGATCCCCGACGTGGACGCGCTGCGGGCCCACCTCGTGGCCGGGCGGCACCTCGTGCTCATCGGCGCCGGCTACGTCGGGCTGGAGGTGGCGGCCGCCGCCGTGGACCTCGGGATGAAGGTGACCGTGATCGACGTGGCGCCGCGGGTGCTGTCGCGCGTGACCGGGCCGGAGGTGTCGGGGTTCATCGAGGGGGTGCACCGCGCGCGCGGGGTGACGTTCAGGATGTCGTCCGTGGTGAAGCGGCTCGTGGTGGACCCGTCCGGGCAAGCGGTGCGTGAGGTCGTGGTGGCGGCGGGCGGGGGCGGGGAGGAGGAGCACCTCGCGGCGGACGTGGTGCTCGTGGGGATCGGCCTCGTCCCGAACACCGAGCTGGCCGCCGCGGCCGGGCTCGCGGTGCACGACGGGATCGTGGTGGACGAGCTGGCGCGCACGTCGGATCCCGCGGTGCTCGCGGTGGGCGACTGCGCGAACCAGCCGAGCGTGTACGCGGGGCGGCGCATCCGGCTCGAGTCGGTGCCGAACGCGATGGAGCACGCGCGCGTGGCGGCCGCGACGTTGCTCGGCAAGCCGGCGCCGTCGCCGGCGGTGCCGTGGTTCTGGTCGGAGCAGTACGGGATGCGGCTGCAGATGGTGGGGCTGTCGGCGGGGAGCGACCGGTGCGTGATCCGGGGGTCGATGGAGGCCAGGACGTTCTCGGCGTTCTACCTGGCGGGCGGGCACCTGCTCGCGGCCGACGTGGTCGGGCGGCCTGCGGAGTTCCTCGCGGCGAAGAAGCTGGTCGCGGCCAAGGCGGTGATCGATCCGGCGGCCCTCGCCGACGACACCGTGCCGCTCGCCTCGCTGGGCGGCTGAGCGGTCGGCGGAAGTGGCCTCGGTTCGCCGGCTGAACGGCCGCGCGCCGGACAGGTGGGCTTGCCCAGAAACAAACCGTACCGTATGGTACGGTTTGAAGGTGAGGGCACTCATGGATCCACTTCTCTCGAGCGCGACGGTCGTCGCCGCCGCGGCTCATGCATTCTTCTCCCCGCTCGGGGATCTGCTCGCCTGGACGGCGGGCGGGGTCCTCGCGGCGCTCGCGGCTCTGCATGTCTACTGGGGTGTCGGCGGCGCGTGGCCCGGGGATGCCCGGCACGACAAGGTGGAGATCGTGGTCGGCTTGCCGAAGGGGAGCCCCTTCCCCTCGCTCGGCCTGTGTCTCCTCGTGGCGTTCCTCCTCCTGTCGGCCGCTGCGCTCGTGCTGGGGCAGCGGTACGGCCGCGGCGATCTGGCCGCCCTGCTCCGGCTCGGCGCGTGGGCCGCCGCGCTGGCGCTCGGCGCGCGGGGCCTCAGCGGCTTCTTCGACGCTCGCCTGCGGCCCGCCACCCGCGCGCTGCCGTACCATTCCCTGAACCGCCGCCTGTACTCGCCGCTCTCGCTCGCCCTTGCGGCCGCCGTCGTGGGCGCCACGTTCGGCTGACACACATGGCGCGCACCTCGAGGAACGACTGGCTCGATCAGGGGCTCGCGCTGCTCCGCGACGGCGGCGAGGGAGCGCTGACCATCGACGGGCTCTGCGAGCGGCTCGGTCGCACCAAGGGGTCATTTTACCATCACTTCGAGGACATCGCGGGGTTCCTCGAGGCGCTCCTCGCGCGCTGGGAGGAGCGGCAGACGTCGGCGCCCATCCACCATGCCGACGAGGGCGGCGGGGCCCCCGAGCAGAGGCGACAGCGGCTCGGGGCGGTCGTTCGATCCCTGGACGGCCGGCTCGAGCTCGCCGTGCGCGCGTGGGCGATCCGCGACGAGCGCGCCGCGGCCGTGCTCCGGCGGGTCGACGCGCGCCGCATCGATTACCTCGCGTCCCTGCACGTGTCCGAGGGGCGCACGCGCGACGCCGCCTTGCTGCTCGCGCGGCTCGAGTATGCGGCCTTCGTCGGTGCGCAGCAGCTCTTCTCCGACCTGATGGACGAGAGCGCGCGCTCCCTCGAGATCGCGCTCGAGCGCGCTCTCGAGCTGCTCGCCGAGGACCAGTCGGCCGCGCGTCCGGCGGTCGGTACACGAAGGCGACCCGCGACGTGATCCTCAGCCACGTCGCTCCGCCGCCAGCGCGGCGCTCGAGACCTCGCTCCGGATCGTGGCCAGAGGCCGACTCCCCCTCACCCGTTCCCGCGCCTCACACCCCGAGGTACACCTTCCGCACTTCCTCGTTCTTGGCCAGCTCCCGCGCCTCCCCTTGCAGGTGGATACGCCCCTCCGCCAGCACATACGCATAGTCGCTCACCGCCATGGCCATCGCCACGTTCTGCTCCACGAGGAGCATGGTCAGCCCCTCGCGCTTCAGCCGTCGCAGCGACTCGAACAGATCGAGCACCAGCCGCGGCGCGAGCCCGAGCGACAGCTCGTCGAGCATCAGCACCGCCGGCTCGGCCATCAGCCCGCGGGCCACGGCGACCATCTGCTGCTCGCCGCCGCTGAGCGTGCCCGCCTTCTGGCCACGGCGGTCCGCGAGGCGCGGGAACATCTCGAACACGCGCTCCAGGTTGCGCCGCATCCGCGGCTGGGCGCGCCTCGAGAAGGCGCCCATCTCCAGGTTCTCGTGGACCGTCATGTCGGCGAACAGCTGCCGCCCCTCCGGCACCAGCACGAGCCCCTCGCCGGCGCGAGCGTGTGCGGGCAGGCGCGTCACGTCGCGCCCCGCGAAGGCCACCGATCCGCTCCACGCCGGGAGCAGCCCCGTCACCGCGCGCAGGAGCGTCGTCTTGCCAGCCCCGTTGGACCCCACGAGGGCCGTCAGCTTCCCCGGCTCGAGGCGCAGGCTCACCCCCCACAGCACCTGCACTTCCCCGTAGCCCGAGGCCACCTCAGTCACGTCGAGCGCCGTCGCCATCCGAGCCTCCTTCCAGGAGATCCTGCGCGAGCTTCGGGTCGCCCAGGTACGCCTCGATCACGTGCGGATCCGCGGCGACCTCCCGCGGCGTCCCCCGGGCGATGAGCTTGCCGTAATCCAGCACCACGATCCGGTCGGAGAGGCTCATCATCGCCTGCATGAGGTGCTCTATCATCAGGATCGTGACCCCCTGGCCGCGGATGTGGCGGAGCGTGTCGATCATCCTGGCCACCTCGGCGGGGTTCAGGCCCGCGAGCACCTCGTCGAGCAGGAGCAGGTAGGGCCGGGCCGCGAGCGCGCGGGCCAGCTCCAGCCGCTTCTTCTGCGCCACGTTCAGGCTGCCGGAGAGCTGCGAGGCCCGCTCCGCGAGGCCCACCAGGGCGAGCACCTCGTCCGCCACCCGCGCCGCCGCGGCGCGCCCGTGGCGCTCGCGGCCGTAACAGGCGCCGAGGATCACGTTGTCCCGCACCGTGAGGTCGTGGAGCGGCCGCACGATCTGGAAGGTGCGGGCCAGCCCGAGCTGCGCCACGTTGTACGGCGGCCGCCCGGTGATGTCCTGTCCGCGAAAGACCACGCGGCCCTTCTCCGGCGCGTGCACGCCGCTGATCACGTTGAAGAGCGTCGTCTTGCCCGCGCCGTTCGGCCCGATGAGGCCGAGGATCTCCCCCTCTTCGAGGTCGAAGGCGACCTCGCTCAGCGCCTGGAGGCCGCCGAAGCGCTTCTCGATCCCCTGCACCGCGAGCATCATTCGAGCACCCCCCGCGCGCGCGGCAGCCGCGCGCGCAGCCAGCCGACGACCCCGGAGGGCACGAAGAGGACGATGAGCAGGAGCACCACCCCGGCGAAGGCCAGGTGGAGATCCTTGAAGAGGGGGCTCGTGAGCAGGAAGCTGCGCAGCCGGTCGTACGTGGCCGCCCCCAGGACCGGGCCGAGCGCCGTCCCCGCGCCGCCGAGCATCACCATGACCAGCGCCTCGATCGACATGTGCAGCCGGAAGGCGTCGCCCGGCTCGACATTGCCGTTCTTGAAGAAGTACAGGGTGCCGACGACGCCCGGGAAGAACGCCGAGAGCACGTAGGCGAGCGTCTTCAGCCGCGGCGCGTTCACGCCCATCACGAGCGCCGCGTCCTCGTCCTCGCGGATGCTGAGCAGGCCGAGCCCGAACCGCGAGCCCTTCACCACCAGGCTGACGGCGACCACCGCCAGCGTGACCCCGAGGAGCAGGGCGTACGTCAGCCACAGCGCGCTGGCCGGGCCGCCGTACTCCCCGTACACGGAGAAGTTGATCGACATGCCCGTCGCGCCGCCGAACGGGGAGAAGTTGTTCACGAAGGCCCGCGCCGCCTCGTTGATCCCGATCGTGGCCAGGGCGAAGTAGGCGCCCCGCAGGCGCAGGATGGCCGCGCCGAGCACGCCGGCGAGCGCCGAGGCGGCCAGGCCGCCGGCGAGCATCGCGAGGTAGAGCGAGAGCCCCCGCTGGCTCAGGAGGTAAAAGCCGGTGTACCCGCCCAGCCCGAAGAACACGATGTGGCCGAAGCTCACGTAGCCCGTGTATCCGAGCAGGAGATTCAGGCTGGAGGCGAGCGTGATGAACGTCAGCAGGGTGAACATCGTCTCGCGCAGCGTGTCGTCGCGCGTCGCGAGCGGGAGCACGCCCGGGACCAGGACCAGGAGGGTCGTCAGCCAGAAGGCAGGGTGTCGGAAGGCGCTCATGTGCGGGCTCCCAAAAGGCCGCTCGGGCGGACCAGCAGCACGAGGACGAACAGGGCGAACTCCACGACGGGCACCCAGCTCACGGGGAGGAAGATGGGAATGAGCCCCTCCAGCATGCCCAGGAGGAGCCCGCCGACGAGGGCCCCGATGGGGTTGCCGAGGCCCCCGAGGACGCCGATGACGAACGACTTCAGCTGGTACGACTCGCCGCTCAGGATGGTGAACGGGAAGAACGTGGCGATGAGCCCTCCGGCCACCGCCGCGAGCATCGTCCCGAGGCCGAAGCTGAGCCCGAGCACGCGGGAGGAGGGGATCCCCATCAGCTCCGCCGACGCGCGGTTGCTCGCCACCGCGCGGATCGCCTTGCCGAGCCGCGTCCGGCGGAGGAACAAGGTGAGGGCCGACGCGACCAGGACGGCCATGAGGGCCGCCATGAGGCGCGTGCCGGGGAGCGCCACCGGGCCGAGCCGCGCGGTGCCGAGGGAATAGTCGATGTTGCGCGGGGTGGTGGTCAGGAGCGCCGTGCCCAGCCCGATGAAGATCATGTTGACGGCGAACGTGGCCAGGAGCGTCGTCAGGTGGTGCGGCGCGTGGATGACCCGGTGCACGGCCACGGGGTAGATCAAGAGGCCGAGCAAGAGGCCCGCGACGGCCACCGCGAGCAGCCCGACATAGGGGTTTAGCCCGAGGTGCGTGAACAGAAAATAGCTGGCGAACATCCCGAGGGCGACGATCGCCCCGTGGCTCAGGTTGATGACCCGCATGATCCCCCAGATGAGGGTCAGCCCCATGGCCGCGATGCCGTACACGAACCCGAGCATGAGCCCGTCCACGAGCGACGTGAGCAGCTGATTGACCCCGGCGCCCGCCTGCTCGCGCGCGGGATACAGCGGCTCCGCCGCCCTGGCGTCCTCCGGCCAGACGACCCGCTTGACCAGCTTGCCTTGCTCATCCTTCTGCCACTGGATGTACACCATCTCGTGGCCGATCTGGCGGCCGTGCCGCTTCGCGCTGGTGTCGTATTTCGTGTGGCCGAAGAAGGTCAGCATGTCCGTGCCGTCGAGCGCCGCCTTGACCTTCGCCGTGTCCAGCGAGCCGGCCCGCGCGATCGCCTGCTCCAGGATCAGCCCCGCCGCGTACCCGCCCGCGCTGTGGTAGGACGGCGGCTCGCCGGAGCGCTCGGTGTACCGCGCGACGAAGTCGCTCACGGGCGGCCCATACCAGGCGAGGTTCGCCGCCCTGGCGGCCTCGGCGCTGTACCTCACGCCGGGCTCCCACTGGCTCGGTCCGATCACGCCGAGCGCCGCCGCGCCCAGCTCCCCGAACCTCGGCTCCGGCGGCGCCACGAGGAGCGCGATGAACTTCGCCCGGATGCCCTTCTCCGAGAGCTGCCTGGCGAAGGTGCTGGTGTCGGCGAAGTGGCCGCCGCCCATGATGGCGTCCACGTCGCCAGGCATCCTGTTGATGAACGGCGCGAAGTCCGTCGTGCCGGTGGCGTAGCCCTCGAAGAGGACGACCTCGTAGCCCTTGCTCGCGCCGTAGTCCCTGGACGCCGTGGCGACGTCGGTGGAGAACTTGTCCCGCTCGTGGACGATCGCGACCTTCTTCGCGGAAGGGTCCAGGCTGGCCAGGAGATCGAAGGCGCCGGCCAGGTAACGGCTCGCGGGCGTGTACGTCATGAACGCGAGCGTGTAGCCCTTGTCGTGCGTCGAGTCCGACGAGGCGCCCGTCGTGATCATGACGCGGCCGTACTGCTCCGCGATGACGGCCGCGGCGTCCGTCAGGCCGCTGCTGTACGGGCTGATGAGGAAGTCGGCCTTGTCCTCGTTGATCAGCCGGGTGTAGAGCTGCTGGACGCGATCCTTGTTGCTCTCGTCATCATAGAACCTGATGTCGAGCGCGACGGCGCTGCCGTCGGCCAGCCGGATGCCGCCGGCCTTGTTGACATCGTCCACCCACATCCTGATGCCGTTGGTCTGCCGGGTCGACTCGACGTTGACGTTGCCCGTCAGCGACGCCGTGAACCCGAGGATGGCGGTCCTCGCCGGGGCCGCCGCCGTCCCCTGCGCAGGCTGCCCTCGCGCAGGCGAGGGCGCGCCCCACGCGATCGACGCCAGCGTCAGGAGGAATACCACGAGCTTCAACATGGCGGCATCCTACACGGGGAGCGCCGCCGTCGAGGAAGGACTGCTCGCGGCCGCGCGCGGCGGTCGTGCCGGCTCTTCTTGAATGCGCCACGAGCTCCGACGATATCGCGGCGCTGAGAGCGATGCTGTTTCAGGTCTATGGCAGCTGCGCTGCCGGCGAGCTCTCCGGTGCGTGTCGTCGAGCTCTTCTCCCCTGATCTGAAGATCGAGGTCGAGGCCATACTCGCCGTCGCATGACGCGCGCTCTACGAGCGCTGCACCAGCTGCAGCTCGGGGGCTCTAGGCGGCACCGTGTACCAAGAGGAGGACGCGCAGGCAAGGCCCTCGCACGTCTCGCGCCCCGCTCCCGATGCGGGCGCTCGAAGGCGTCTAGTACGGGGGCGCCAGCGCTTCAGCCGCTGCCGCGTGCATCGGCATGGTGCGATAATGTAGGTGTTTGTGTCCATTGCCTGCTGCCGACGTCGTTTCCCCGGCCGGAGGTCGCTGCGGCAGGCGAGCGCGCGATCGTCCTCCGGAGACGCCGGAGCGTCGTGAAGGACGCGGATCGACAGGAGTGAAGGACGCCGATCGACAGGAGGCATCGGGTACCCAGCCGTGGATCGCCTCTTGCTCTCACGCTGGGCGCCGGGCGCTGGACGCTGGGGACGAGGGGGAGGATGAGGGCGAGCCTGACGCGCGGGCGGCATTGCAAGGTGCGTGTCAGGGAAGCCGGATTGCCGTGAGAGCTCAGGGAGGGAGAAAGAACTCTGACCCATCCGAAAGTGTCGTGGGCAAACTTGCCACCGGGCCCGACTTGCTATAACATCTAAGGTATCGCCCAGATCTAACAAAACTTCGACTTTCATCGGGTCAAACCCGAACGGCGCGCAATTCATGCGCGCGCTTCTGCTGCTCGGCTAGCGACAACGGCGCGGAGGAAAACCCGCGCAGAGTCATTGCGATCCGCAAGGAATTTTTTGTTCACGGCGGATGGCTGCGATGACGTTCTGAGGATTCAACAGGTTCGCTCGACCGTATCCCATCGCCCGCGTCGCGGCGGCGGTGCGGGTCGTCGGGCGTGACGGGCGCCCTCCTCGAGCCTCCGTCACGTGGAGCTTGCCGATTCCTTGTCTAGCCGAGCGCTGATTCGCGCGCCCTCGCGAGGTGTGATCTCGAGGGCCCGAATCCGATCACGACGGCGGAGATTCAACCGACGCACGGCCCATTTCCTGGAGCGAGAAGGAGCCATTCACGTGAAAAACAAGACTCGTTTGGGCATCGGGTGGGCTACGGCCATCTTCCTTGGAACCGCCCTGGGGGTCCCCGGCACCAGCCATGGCGCGGCCGGTCCCATCGGCCCTGCCGGCATAGATGTAAGCGAGCTCACTGTTTCGGGGATCCAGAAGGCGTACAGGAACAATCGATTCACGGCAGAGGCCCTGGTGCAGGCGTACCTCTCCAGGATCGGCGAGTACGAGGCCTCCTACAACGCCTTTACATCCATGAACCCCAACGCGCTTGCCGAGGCGCGCGAGATCGACAGGAGGCGGAGGAACGGAGAGGTCCTCGGCCCGCTGGCGGGGATCCCCGTGGTCATCAAGGAGTCCATGGACTACGCCGGCTTGCCGACGACGGCAGGCTGGGCGGAACTCAGCTCCCAGGCGGGCGGGATCGACCTGTTTCCGATCAAGAACTCGGTCGTCGTCGATCGGCTCATCAGCGCGGGGGCCATCATCCTCGGGAAGACGAACATCCCGGCGTTCAGCGACGACGGCACCCGGGCAAACAGCAGCTGGGCAGGCCCCACGTACAACGCGGTGGACAGGAGCCTGGTGCCAGGAGCGAGCAGCAGCGGGACGGCGACGGCCGTGGCCGCGAACTTCGCCGTGCTGGGCCTCGCGGAGGAGACGGGAGGATCGATCCAGAACCCTGCCGGCGCCCAGAGCCTCGTCGGCATCAAAACGACGTTCGCCCTCATCCCCACGACGGGCATCGTGCCGCTGGCGGCCAGCACGAGGGACGTCGTCGGCCCCATCGCGAAGACCGTGCACGACGCCGCCGTGATGATGGATGTCCTCGCGGGTTACAGCCCGGACGACCCCAAGACGAGCGCCGCCATCGGGAAGTTGCCCCCGAACGGCTACACGAGCCAGCTGAGCAAGACCGCCCTCTGCGGGAAGCGGATCGGGCTGTACGGCCCGGGCTGGCGCCTCGACGACCTGTCCCCGGAGACGCAGGCGCTGTACGAGGAGGCCATCGAGGAGCTCGAGATCGAAGGCGCGACCGTCATCGACGATCCCTTCGACGGGAGCGGGTTCGCCGACCTGGCTTTGCCCGGCGAGCCCTACGATATGCGGGGGACCGAGTCGGTCGCCTACGACTTCCAGCAGTACCTCAAGGGGGTGGCGTTCCAGGGGGTGGTGGTGGGCTCGCTCGACGGGCTTTCGGCCATCACGGGTGTGTCTCCGTTCGCGCAGCCGGACGGTCCGCTGTCCTGGTACGTCGACAAGCTCCCCGTGCTGGCGGCCTCGCTGAGCCACCCCGACGACATGCCCGACCTGTCCGGCTTCTGGTCGCTGCGGGACCAGTACCTGAACCTCTTCACTTCCGTGATGGAGGCCAACGATCTGGACGCCCTGGTGTTTCCGCAGACCTATGCCACGATCCCCGAGCTGATCGGCAATGAGACCTATCCGGCGACCGCGGAGTCGGCGATCAACATCGCGGCTTTGCCCGGGGTCGTCGTGCCTGCTGGTCAGTACAGCAACGGGGCTCCCTTCAGCTTGATCTTCGTCGGCCCTCGCTGGAGCGAGGCCGCCCTGCTGGGGCTCGCCTACGACTACGAGCAGGCGACCCATCACAGGATCGAAGCCGACCTGACGCTGTAGCGGGTCAGGCCGCTCCCGGAGCGGCCCAGGGGGAGACCGGCGCCCGCCGCCGAGCACCACGCCCGGCGGGGGCGCCGGAGCAGCCACGACAAGGCAGCCGCACCGGCGCGGGTTCGACCGCGGTCTTTCCCATGGCTCGACCGCCAGGCGTGGCACCTCGCAACGCCGGCGCGATCGTCAGGTCACGGAGGTTGCTCACAGTGGCACACAATGTGGTATTATGGCCTACGTTGGGTAGGGGTCGGCGAGCACCACGCGATCTTTGCCAGGCCGGACCATGTTGAACGTGTGAGAAATGCCCGCCGCTGGTCGGAATTGTAACGGCATGAGACAACCAGCGAATCACAACGAGGCGTATACGGGAGCTGAAAGGGCGGGCGACGGGGGCGCGCTCGGTGGAGAGGACTCGATCCATCGAGGGGGCGCGGTCGCGCCGCGCCTCCCCCTGTCGTGGGAGGCGCGGGCGGCGGCCGCTCCGGGAGGAGCAGCGTCGAAGATCGCGAGGTTCTCGGCGGCAGCGGTGTTCGTCGCGCTCGTGACCTACCTCGGCGTGGGGTTCGGCGCGGCAGGGTGCGGCGACTGCGCGAGCGGTCTGACGTGCGAAATCGCCACGGAGTGCCCTTCCTGGAACTTCGTATGCACCAACGGTGAAGCAGGGTTGGCCGAGGGGTGCTCGAACAGCGGCTGCTGCCGAGAAGGGACCGATCTTTGCGGGGAGATATGCGACCAGTACGGCGCCGAGATCGAGCGCTGCGCGTTGTGGACCGAGTTCGAGTGATCCAGCCGTCGGGGCCATCCGGGCGGCGCTGGAGCGACGGGCGGGGTGAACCCGCCTGAAACGAGCAGAATTCGAACCGCCAAGACGCTAAGGACGCCAAGATATCGTTTTGTTCTTGGTGTCCTTGGCGTTCTTGGCGGTTTATTTCTCGCTCGAGCAACACGAATGGAGGTCCTCGACGGTGCTCGCCTGGGACGAGCCCTGGAGGAGATCCCTCACGCCCCGCCTCCCGCCTCCACCCAGATCGGCTCGGGCTCGTCGAACCCCTTGAGCCGGAACGCCCCCGCGCGGCGGAAACCCGCGCGCGCGGCCTCGGGTAACGCGGCGAGCGCCGACCGCGAGAGCGTCACCAGGCCGGGGTGCGGCAGCGCGGCGTCCGCACGGTCGGCGCCCGGCTCCTCCGCGCGGTCGTCGTCGGTGACCGCCTCGATCCGGAAGAGGCGGTGAACCTCCGTGCCGATGACGTCGTGATCGCTCATCCGCACCGGACCCCAGTGGATGACGATGCGCAGCTGGGCAGGGTCGTCGACCGCGCGACGGAGCATGCGGGCCGCCTCGAGGGCGCGGGCCACCGTGGGATAGACCGCGAGGTAGCCGTCGCCGACCCCCTTCAGCAAGCGGAGGTTCGCCGAGCCGCGGAGGGCGCCGCGGAGCCGCTGGAGGTGATCGACGAAGCCGGTGTCGCCGAGATCGCGGATCAAACGTGTCGAGCGGACGATGTCGATGAGCAGCATCGCCACCTCGACCCGGTTCGTCAGCTCCGGCTCCACCCGACGCGCGGCAGGGAAGAGATCGAGCAGCGCGAGGTGGAGCTCGTCCCAGTGGATCCGCTCGAGCTCGGCGCTGAGGCGCGCGAAGGCCGTGGAGGCGGCGATCGCCCGCCGCGCGGCGTCGACCGCCTCGCCGTCGGCGATGTCGGCCGCGAGGCGATCGAGGAGCGAGAACACCGCCTCGGCGATCTCCTCGTCGGCCTCCGGGCGACGGAAGAGCTCGCGCTGGACGTCGACCACGAGGTCCACGTGCCGGGGCCAGGGCTCCCCGTGGCCGATGACGACATGCCGGATCGCGTTGAAACGGCCGCCGCCGGGGAGCGGCTCGATCAGCGCGCGGAGGGAGGGGTGGAGAAGGTAATACCGCGAGCGCGGCAGCTCGTGGCGCGAGCCGACCACCGCGTCGTGCGGCTGGCGGAAGCGCTGGACCTGGCCACCGGCCGCCGGACCGCCGCCGAGGACCCCGAGCAGGCCGCACTCGAAGAGCTCGCGGAAAGGGTGGTAGACGTCGTCGGAGCTCCGGCCGTGCGCGTCGAAATACGCGCGATCGACCCCGTGAAAGCGGCACCAGATCTCGACCACCTCGTCGTGCGTGAGGACGTCGCACGGGAGCAGGCCGAAGAAGTGATCCCGCTTGTCGCGGTGGCAGAGCACCTCGAGGAAGACCCGCATCTCGTCGAAGATGTTGGCGACGAGCAGGCCGGCGCTCGTGTCCTGCACGATCCGCGTGAACGTCCGCTCGTCGAGGGCCCGGCGGTGGCGCGAGATCTCCGAGGCGAGGATCACGAGGTCGCGCGGCCGCCCGAGGGTGTGGCGGTAGAGGAAGTCGACGGCCCGCTCGCCGCGCGCCGAGCGCCCGGTGCTCACCACGTCGAGGTGGATGAACTCGCGGAGCGGCAGCCGCTCGTAATAATACGTGAGCTTCTCGAGCAGCTCGAAGAGCTCGTGCTTGGCATAACGGAGCGTCGACGTCGCGCCGTAAAGGTTCGTCTTGATGTCGGACTCGTAGGCGGAGAACGCCTCCTCGCGAATAGCGGCGAAGATCTTGACGTGCCGGTTGGCGTTCATCAGATCCCACGCGGCCTCGATCATCCCCGCTTGCATGTGGATCCACGCGGCCCGCGGCAGCCGCCGGAGCGCCTGATCGATCTTGTCCACGAAGATGAACGTGCCGCTGTGCAGCGAGCGCAGCCGCCGCTCGAGCGGGCCCTCCATCGCGTCGATGACCTGGTTGATCTGGCGGACGGTCAGCGACAGGAGCTCCTTCACCACCATCGTCGGCTCGACCGGGCGGCCCTCGAGAAACCCGCGCAGGCCCCGGGGGAGCGGCGCGAGGTCCTCGGGGTCGCCGGCCAGGGAGGAGTGGTATGAGACGATCGACAGGCGGAAGCTGAAGCTCCAGAGGCGCTTGCACTCGTAGAGCCCCGACATGAGGTCGGCCCGGGTATGATCGACGCTGGCCAGGTCGCCCATCAGGTCGAGGTACGGCCGGCCCTCCGGGATGAACTGCACGGCGGCGTGGCGGCGGTCGCGGCCGGTCGCCGCCAGGTAGATGTCGCTGAGGACCGAGCGCTTGTACGTGAGCAAGAGGGTCTTGCCGAGCCCCTTGCTCCCCGAGACGAAGTGCTTGTTGGCGCTGTCGAGGAACTCCCGGACCACGGCGTTCTTGAACGTGAGGTCCTTGAGGGCGCCGATATCGATCTGGTTGGCGTCCGAGGCCCAGCTCTGGTGGTGCGCGGGGTCGGGCGGGGTCCCGGGGTGCCGGTCGACGACCGGCTCCGGCGGGCGCCCGGCGAGGGCCCGGAGCGCCTCGAGCAGCTCGCGGGCGGAGGCGAAGCGGCGGTCGCGGTCGCGGTGCGTCGCGCGGGCGAACCAGCCGTCGAAGCCGCCCGGGACGTCGGCCAGCCGCGAGGGCGCGACCGGGGTGACGTTGCAGATCTGGTGGACCAGCTCGAAGAGCGAGTCGCCGCGGAAGGGCCGGCGCCCCGTCAGGCACTCGTAGGCGATCACGCCGATCGACCACAGGTCGGCGCGAAGATCGACCTCCCGCGCGTTCGCGAGCTGCTCCGGGGCCATGTAGCTCACCGTGCCCAGCGTCGAGCCGGCGTCGGTCTGCGGCGTCCCCTTGGGGTCGAGCCCGAGGTCCCCGAGCTTGACCACCCCGAAGTCGAGCAGCTTGCAGAGCGGGCGATCCTCGTCGTCGACGAGGAAGATGTTCGCCGGCTTGAGGTCGCGGTGGATGACGTTCGAGGCGTGGGCCTTGCCGATCGCGCTGCAGACGTCGCCGAGGATCGCGACCGTCTCGGCGTAGGGGAGGGGGCCGCGGGCGAGCCGCTCGGCCAGGTCCTCGCCGCGGAGGAGCTCCATCACGATGAAGGGCGCCTGCGTGGCCGCGTCGATGTTGAAGTCGAGGAGCTGGACCACGTGCGGGCCCCGCAGCCTCGCCGCGGTCTGCGCCTCGCGGAGGAAGCGGGCGCGCGCCTTCTCCGTCCCGAGGATCGCCGGATCCATCAGCTTGAGCGCCACCTGCGCGCCGAGGTGCGTGTCGGTCGCCCGGAAGACCCGGCCCATGCCCCCTTTCTTGAGGAGCTCCTCGAGCCGCCAGCGCTCGCCGACGACGTCCCCCTCGCCAAGGTGGCCCCGGGCCGCGGGCGATCCGCGGTCGCCAGCGGAGGACACCCAGGGATCGTCCGACGGGCGGGCACCCTTGTCTGACATGTCGTTCAGCCTACCAGCCTCTGCCCGTCGGGAGAACCTGGGCGTATACAAAAGCCCATGGCGCACGCCCTGACCCCCGAGATCGCCGCCCGGTTCGCCGCCATCGCGCTCGGGCACGTGACGCGGGAGTACCCGAACAAGCTGGATCACGTCATGGCCGGTCCCGACGACGTGAAGGGCCCCCGCGACCTGCACCCCCTCTTCTACGGCAGCTTCGACTGGCACTCGTGCGTGCACGGGTACTGGCTCCTCGCGCGGATCCATCGCCTCTTCCCCGCCGCCCCCTGCGCCGCGCCGATCCGCGGGCTCTTCTCGGCGCAGCTCACGGGCGACAACGTCGCCGCCGAGCTGGCCTATGTCCGGCGGCCGTCGAGCCGCGGCTTCGAGCGGCCTTATGGCTGGGCCTGGCTGCTGATGCTCGCGGCCGAGCTCGAGCGGTACGACACCGAGGAAGGCCGCCGGTGGTCGGCCGCGCTGGCCCCGCTCGGCGGCGCGTTCGCCGAGCGTCTGCTCGAGTTCCTGCCGAGGGCGACGTACCCGGTCCGCGCCGGCGCGCACACGAACACCGCCTTCGCGCTCGCGCTCGCTCTGGAGTACGCCGAGGTGAAGGGCGACGCGCGGCTGTCGCGGGGCTGCGCCGAGGCCGCGCGGGCGTGGTACGGACGCGACATGGACTGCCAGGCGTGGGAGCCGTCGCAGGACGACTTCCTCTCTCCGGCCCTCGTCGAGGCCGAGTGCATGCGCCGGGTCCTGCCAGGACCGGAGTTCCGCGGCTGGTTCGCGCGGTTTCTGCCGCGCGCGGCGCAGGGCGAGCCCGCGACCCTGTTCCACCCCGCGACCGTCAGCGACCGGAGCGACGGCAAGATCGCCCACCTCGACGGGCTGAACCTGAGCCGGGCCTTTTGCTGGCGCTCGCTCGCCGCGGCGCTGCCCGAGGGAGACCCCGTGCGCGCCCGCGCCCTCGACGCGGCGGAGCGGCACCTCGACGCCAGCCTGCCGCACGTCGCCGGCGACTACATGGGCGAGCACTGGCTCGCGAGCTTCGCCCTGCTCGCGCTGGGCGCGGGCGCGCTCTCATTCACCCTCGCCGCTTCACCGCATTGACCCTCGACGTCATGGGGGGGGCTGGCCGCCGTCGGCGTCTCCAGATCGAGCGCTGTGCAGGAAACGTGAGCTCGGCGCCAGGATGTTGCGCCGCAAGGACGCAAAGGGATGAGGTCGCCAGGGCGGGCCGGGGGCGTCAAGGGAAGCGCGTCACCTCGGCGCCGGCGCCTTCGTGCACTCGAGCAGCATCGCGTAGGGGCGAGCGCGGTAGTTGCTCCAGAACGGCTCGCCGTGCGCCGCGATCCCTTCCGGAGACACCTCCGCCGTGCGCCACTGGATGTCCACGAGCCCCGCGCGCCGCAGCGCGGACTCGTAGCCGCCCCGGGTCCAGTACTGCGTCAGGATCGTGATCTCGATGTCGCCGCTCGACACGTTCACCTTCATCGGCGCCGCGTCCTCGAGGCGGCCCTCGACCGAGGCGCGGAGCCCGTAAGCCCGGTAGAACTCGGGGTCGTTCACCGCGAACCCGTCGTTCGGCTGGAGGGCGACGAACCTCCCGCCGGGGGAGAGCGCCTCGGCGACGCCCTTGCACATCGCGAAGAGCTGCTCGGGCGACGCGGCGTGCGGGAGGACGAAGCTGGCCGTCACGATATCGAACGGGCCCACCGCGCCCGCGTCGACGATGTCGCGCTGCACGTACTCCACGCCGAGCGGGCTCCTCGCCTCCTCGCAGCGCGCGGCCTCCAGCATGCCCTCCGAGATGTCCAGCCCGACGACCCTGCGCGCGCCCCGCTGCTTGAGCACCCTCGTGATGACGCCCGTGCCGCAGCCGACGTCGAGGATCGATTTGCCCTCGATGTCGCCGAGCACCTTCATGAACGAGAACTGATCCACGTAGCGGCGGACGTCGATCGCCCCGAGCGTGCGGTAGGTGTGTGCAAAGCTGTCATACTGACTCGACATCAGGACCTCCAGCCGGCGCGCCCGGTCGCCCACCGGCCGCGTTCAGAGCACGATCCGCTCCGCACGATGAACGCCCCCTCCCGGCAGACGCGTCATCGTTCAGGACGCACGTGCGTTCGGCCACAGCGTACAGGCCACAGCGTACAGGAAGAGCTGCGCTGTTCGCCAACCCGTTCTCGTCGGGCAAGAGCCCGAGGGCCTGACGACATGTCGGCGCGCGCGGGGCGCAATGCGCCCTGTCCATACCGGGTGGTCGTGACGGCGGCGCCCTGGGCTCCTGTCGTCTCGTGGCGGGCGCTGCCCCACAGGCACGCGCCTCGATTGAGGCCGCTCGTCGAGGTGGCCGCGCTCTCGGGCGCCAGCGATTGGCATGTGTGTCTTGGTGGAATTGGTATTTCGAGATAAATTGATTGCTATTTGGGTGTTGTCGTGGCCGCGCGTCCGCGCGCCAAAAACTCCCGACGTGGCCTCTCGCGCCCGCCTGCGCGGGAGCGCTCTTTGGGCACATCCGGCCGCCGTCTGGCCTCACACGCCGCCGCCGCGGATTGGCGCTGGCGGACACGACGGCATTCCATGAGATACTCGAGGCGCGATGACACCGGGGGAGCGTCTGGGGGCGCGGTATACGATCGAGCGGCAGACGGGGAAGGGCGGCCTCGGCGCGGTCTACCGCGCGCGCGACGCCATGAGCGGCGCGCCGGTGGCCATCAAGGTGCTCCGGGAGCCGACCGAGGACAAACGCAGCCGGTTCGCACGAGAGGCGCGCGTGCTGGCCGCCCTCTCGCATCCCTGTATCGTCCGTTATGTCGCCCACGGGCTGACGCCGGACGGCGAGCTCTACCTCGTCATGGACTGGCTCGAGGGCGAGGACCTCGGGGCGCGGATCGCGCGCGGCCGGCTGGATCCCGCCGCCGCGCTCAAGGTCGCCACCCGCGTGGCCGAGGGGCTCGCGTTCGCGCACGCGCAGGGCGTCATCCACCGCGACATCAAGCCCCAGAACATCTTCCTCCCGGGCGGCGAGCTCGAGCGGGCGACGATCGTCGACCTGGGCCTCGCGCGCCTCGAGGACGCGACGTCGTCGCTGACGCGCACCGGGGCGACGGTGGGCACGCCGTCGTTCATGGCGCCGGAGCAGGTGGTCGGCGACGGCGAGGTCGACGCCCGCGCGGACATCTACTCGCTCGGCTGCGTCCTGTTCGCCTGCCTGACCGGCCGGCCGCCCTTCACCGCGGCGCACCCGCTCGCCGTGCTGGCCAGGGTGGTCTTCGAGGAGGCCCCGCGCCCGAGCGCGCTCGTGCCCGGGCTCCCGCCGGAGCTCGACGCCTTCGTGACGCGGCTGCTCGCCAAGCGGCCCGACGGGCGCCCCGACACGATCGCGGCCCTCGGGAAGCTGCGCGCGCTCGCCTCGCTCGTCGCGGAGTCGACCCCGGGCCCGCCCGCGTCCATCGGCCTGACGCGCCGCGAGCGGCGCCTCGTCAGCGTCATCCTCGCGCTCGCGCCGGGCGCGGGCGACGGCAAACACGCCCTCACCCGCGCCGACTCGGCCGCCGTCACCGCCTCGCTCAGCGACGCCCCGCTGCTCGGCGCGCTCTACGACACGTCGCACGCGCTCCGGCAGGTCGCCGTCCGCCACGGCGCGCACCTCGAGCTGCTGCGCGACGGCACCCTCGCGGCCGTCCTCACCAGCGCGGGCTCGCCGACGGACCTCGCCCTGAGCGCCGCGCGCTGCGCCCTCTCCCTCCGCGACCTCCTTCCCGGCGCGCGTGTGGCGCTCTCGACCGGGTGGGACGAGCTCGAGCGGACGCAGCCGATGGGGCAGGTCATCGATCGCGCGAGCGCGCTGCTCGCGGGGAGCGCGGCCGGCCGCACGCACGGCGCGGCCCCCGTCCTGCTCGACCGGATGACCGCGGACCTCCTCGGCGATCGCTTCGAGGTGTCGCTCGACCGCTCGGCGCTCGCGCTGGTCGGCGAGCTCGAGGCCGCGGACGAGGCCCGCAAGCTGCTCGGCAAGCCGACGCGGTGCGCGGGGCGGGAGCGCGAGCTGCTCCTCCTGCAGTCGACGTTCGACGAGTGCGTCGCGGAGTCCGAGGCCCGCGCGGTGCTGGTCACCGCGGACGCGGGCGTGGGCAAGTCGCGCCTGCGCCACGAGCTGGCGCGCCGCCTGGCCGCGCGCGGCGGGGACGGCTTCGAGCTCTGGATCGCGCGCGGCGATCCGATGCGGGCGGGCGCGCCGTTCGGCATGCTGGGCCAGGTCGTCCGGCGCGCGGCGCGGCTGCTCGACGGCGAGCCGCTCGAGGAGCGGCAGCAGAAGCTCGCGGCGCGCGTGGCGGAGCACGTCGCGGAGCCCCTCCGGCGGCAGGTCACCGAGTTCCTGGGCGAGATGGTTGGCGCGCCCTTCCCGCCCGAGGCGAGCGTGCTGCTCCGGGCGGCGCGGCAGGACGCGAAGGTCATGGGCGACCAGATACTGGCGGCGTGGGTGGAGCTCGCGCGCGCCGAGTGCCGGGCGCGGCCGGTCCTGCTCGTGCTGGAGGACCTCCACTGGGGCGACCGGCCGACGGTCGACTACGTGGACGCGGCGCTCCGGCTGCTCGAGGGCGAGCGGCTCATGGTGCTCGCGCTCGCGCGCCCCGAGGTGCGCCAGGTGTTCCCGGACCTGTGGAGCAAGCGGGCGCTGACGGATCTGCGGCTCGCGGGGCTGTCGCGGCGGACGTGCGAGAAGCTCGTGGGCGAGGCGCTCGGCGCGCTCGACGCCGAGGCCGTCGCGCAGCTCGTGGAGCGCGCCGGGGGCAACGCGTTCTTCCTGGAGGAGCTCGTCCGCGCCGCGGCGGAGGGCCACCGGGACGGCGTCCCCGGGACGGTGCTCGCGATGATGCAGGCGCGCCTGGAGGGGCTCGCCCCCGAGGCGCGGCGGGTGCTGCGCGCGGGCAGCGTGTTCGGGGGCGTGTTCTGGCGGGGGGCGGCGGGCGCGCTGCTCGGCGCCGAGGGCGACGAGGCGCACCTCGACGTCTGGCTCGCGGAGCTCGAGCGCAGCGAGCTCATCACGCGCCTGCACGAGCCGACGTTCCAGGGCGAGGTGGCGTACGCGTTCCGGCACGCGCTCGTGCGCGACGCGGCCTACGAGATGCTGACCGAGGAGGACCGGCAGCTCGGCCACCGCCTCGCGGGCGCGTGGCTCGCCCAGAAGGGCGAGAGCGACGCCGTGGTCCTCGCGACGCACTTCGAGCGCGGGGGCGAGCTCGAGCGCGCGCTGGGCTGCTACCGGCGGGCGGCCGAGCAGGCGCTCGGCGCGAACGACTGCAAGGCGGCGGTCGAGCGCGCCGAGCGCGCCATCGCCTGCGGCGCGGCCGGCGAGGCGCTCGGCGAGATCGAGGCGCTCCTTTCGGACGCGCACCGGGTCCTCGGCACGGGCGCGGCGGCCAAGCAGCACGCGCTCGCGGCGATGCGGGCGCTGCCCGAGGGGGGCGCGTGGTGGTGCCGCGCGGCGTGCGTGGCGCTCTGGGCCTGCGCGATGATGGGGCACGGAGAGACCGTCGTCGCGCTCGCCAGGTCGTTGTGCGCGCGGTGGTCGGAGCCGGAGGTGAGCGGGCCCGAGCTCGTCGCGATGGCCCAGGCGGCGCAGGTCCTGCTCTACAAGATGGGCGAGACCGAGGAGACCGAGGCGCTGGTGTCCCGGGTCGAGGCGTCGTCCGTGCGCTTCCGGCACGACCCGACCGTGACCTCGGCCATCCTGCGGCTGCGCGTGCAGCGCGCGGTCCTCTCCGGGGATCTCGGCACCGCCCGCGAGCTCTCCGAGGTGTCGGAGCGCTGCTGCGAGTCGGCGGGCAACGTGCGCGCCGCCTGCGGCGTGCGCATCAACGCGGGCCACTACTGCAACGAGCTCGGCGCGTACGCCGACGCCGCGCGCCTGCTCCGCGCCGCGCTGGCCGACACGGAGCGGCTCGGGCTGCTGTACCTGGCGGCGATCGCGAAGGAGAACCTCGGCCGCACGCTCTACCTCCTCGGCGAGCTCGGCGAGGCGCGCGCGCAGCTCGACGACGCGCTCCGCGCGTTCGTGGCGGCCGACGACCGGCGGCTGGAAGGCGGCACCTACGTGTACCTCGCGGAGGCGTCGGTGCGCGCGGGGGACCTCGCCCGCGCCGAGGAGGAAGCGCGCCGCGGCTGCGAGATCCTCGCGGATTTTCCGCCGCTCATCCCCTGCGCCGAGGCCACGCTCGCGCGGGTGCTGCTCGCCGCGGGGCGCGCCGCCGAGGCCCTCGAGGCCGCGCGCCGGGCCGACGAGTTCGCCTCCGCGCTCGTCGCCTCGCTCGGCCACCTCGAGGAGGGCGAGTCGCTGATCTACCTGGTGCGCGCGGAGGCCCTCGAGGCGTGCGGCGCGCGCGAGGAGGCCCGCGCCGTGATCGCGACCGCCCGCGAGCGGCTGCTGGAGCGCGCGGCGCGGATCACGAACCCGGCGTGGCGGGCGAGCTTCCTCGAGAACGTCCCCGAGCACGCCCGCACGCTCGCGCTCGCGGGCGCGTGGCTGGGCGAGGGCGACGGCGCGGCGGTGGCGTGACGCACCAGCGAGCGCCGCGTCGCTCGAGCGCGTCGTTGGTCTGGGCGTGAGGGCTCGCCGGGGGCCTCACGCGCTCGCGGAGCCAGGGATCGCGCCGCGACGCCGCTACTGATTCGAGCCGATCACGTCGAGGAAGTCGTTGTAGGCGTCGATCTTGTCCGCGGGGACCACGTCGAGGCCGGTGTTGACTCGGTTATCGTCGACCATCTGCGGAGCGAGGATCTCTTTGGTCGCATCGAGGCCGAGGTTCTCGATGCCGTAGAGGATGTAGGGCACGAGATAACCCTGGTAGTACTGGCGCTGGGTGTGTGTGGCCTTGATGAGACCCTTGCGCATGTAGTCGACGGTCGTCGGATTGAAGTCGAAGGTGACGATGGGGAGGTCCTTGCCCGCGGCCTCCGCGGCCATCGCGCATCGGTACGAGATGTCGAACAGGCCGATCATCCCCACGGCAGGCGGCTCCGCGGCGTCGAGCTGGTCCGTCATCCACGCGATGTCCTCGGCCTCGCTCGTGGAATGCCAGCTCGAATCACGCACGAGGACGCTGTAACCGGCCTCCTCGAACACGCTCTGGGCCCCCTGCGTTCGATCCATCCCGTTGCTCCACTCCGGGTCGGTGTTGCCGTGGATGATCACCGTGCCCGGCGGCGCGGGCAGCATCGCGAGCAGGGTCTTCGCTGCAGTGATCCCGGAGGCCTTGTCGAGGGTCCCTACGTAGATCGCGCGCTTCGAGGTCGGAACGTCGGTGTCGAGCGTCACCACGTGGACGCCCTTCGCGATCGCCTCGTCGACAGCGGCTGTCTGGCTGTCGTCGAAGGCCGCGACGCCGATCCCCTTCGCGCCGTCCGCGACCGCCTGTTCGATCTGCCGGATCTGGTTCTGCTCCGCCTCTTCAGTGTCGCCCGACGGAGTGAGGGACCCGAGCACGTTCCCCGTGGCCCCGAGCTCGCCCATGGCCCGGTTCGCAGCCTTGACGACCGGCTGCCAGAAGCCGACGGCGGCCTTGAGCACGACCGTCATCTGCATCGGATCGGGCGAGCTCTCGTTGATCTCGGCGATGAGCCTGTCGACCGTCGCCTCGAGCTCCTCCGGGATGAATTCGCTCTGGGGGACCGGGATCCGCTGTATTGGCGTGGCATCCTCCCCCTCGTGGCTCTGGCTCGAACCGCACGCCGCCGTCATCAGCATAAGGCCGAAAGCGGTCGTCCCCCATCGTGCAATCCTCGTCATGAAATCCCTCCTCGTCCGTCGTTCGTTCGACCGTGCGCGGTGCTCCTGGGTGAAGAAAGAGATCGCCCCGAGATCATTGCTCGGTGCGGCATGTGACCGAGACCGGGGCGAGGTCCACGAAGGCGTCGCCGTCGATGGTCCACCTCTGCATGACATGATGCATGTTCGCCCCGTACTTGTCGAACTCGTACTCGGCGGCGGCCCCGACGTACCGGAGCGGGATCCCCGCGCGGAGCTTGGCCATCGACGCCCCGAGGTCCGTCCACGAGGCGGCTTCGTGGTCGGGGCTGTTGAGCTCGCGAATGGTCCTCTGAAGCGCGTGTCCGGACGGGGATGCCGTCGCGGCCGTCGCCTGGGAGTACGCGAGGCCCATCGCGATGAGGACGACGCCGTCGTAATAGAAGTGGGCCGCGGGGAAAGGCGCGTCCCCGTTCCACCGGCGGGAGAAGTGCCGGGTGAAGGCGGCGGCGTTCCCGGTCGCGCACTCGACCGTCTCCTCGGCCTCGTCCACGACGCGGCACTCGCCCCGCAGGCTGAGCGAGGGCGCGATGCCGATGTATCCGTCGAGAGAGCCTGGAGGAATGTTGGCGAGGAGGACCTCGGTGCGCAGCGCCGGGCCGAGCAGCCAGGTGCCCGGGCGCCCGGAGACGGTCCACTCGGTCACGATCGTCGCTGCCGTCGCGGGATAGGCGGCCAGCAGCGTGCGGTCGGCGCCCGAGTCGAAGGTGGACTTGATCTTGGTCGTGTACGTGTGCTCGCCCGGCGTGAACGTCACCGACGGGAGGGCCCTGCCCCGGAGCGCCACGAAGTGCGTCGTGAACTCGATGTCGACGCTGCCGTTGTAGTCGTCCCGCGCAGCGAGGCTGTTCACGGTGCCGATGTCCTCGCGAAAGGCGTGCTTCGCCAGCGCGCAGCCGATGGCGAACGGCGAAGGGGCGAGCCGCATCCAGCCTCCCTTCGTCTCGTTGCGCGCCACGGAGGGGGCGGCGTAACCCGGCAGCATGTGAAACAGGTCGCGATCCTTCACTTCCAGCGTGATCTCGCGGGCCAGATCGTTCTCCTCGGGGCCGATCAGGTAGGATACCTGATCCCGGTACACGAGCGCGAGCAGCTCGTTCAGCCCACGCTCCCAGCTCGAGTGGCTGTCTCGGAGCACGAGGTCGAACGGCCGCCCGTCGAGCCCGCCCGCGGCGTTCACGTCCTCGACCGCGAGCAGCATCGCCTGCTCGATGTTGCGGCCGATGGCCGACTCGCTCCCGGAGAAGGGCAGGAGGCCCCCGATGAGGACCGCGTCCCTCGGGTGCTCGGGCGACGTCGACGAGCACGATGCCGAGAGCAGGGATGCGAGTCCCAAAAGCAGCCCGGTCTCCGTGCAGCGCATGGTGGTCTACGGTAAACCGACCACACTCCCACCCGCCATGTCAAGAGGACACGAAGAGATGAACGAGAGGTGGAGTCAGGAGTCTACGGTCGTTGGCTGACGTGGCCCCATGCTGGCGTATAGAGCCCCATGCGCACGGTGGATGTGCTCCGGTGTGACCACCGCCGAGCGCCCTCCCGCGGCGTCAGGCATGCTCTTCCGTTTCGCCCCGGCGCGCCCGACGTCGCTTCAAGACTCGGGCTCGTTGCCCCACGGGTTGAAGTCGTGGACCTTCCCGGGCGCCGGCTTCTCGCCCTTCGTGAACGCGTCGAGCAGGACGTCCTGCAGCGGCTCTTCCTCCGCTCTCCGGTACTTCCCGGCGCGCTCCGACCAGGCGATCTGGCGCCGGAAGGTCTCGACCAGGGGGACGGTGGTCCGGAAGCCGAGATCGCGCGCCGCCTTGCTGTTGTCGAACGTGGAGCCGTGCTGGTACATGAACTTCACGCCGACCATGCGGCGCGGGGCGACCTCGTAGAGCCAGTCGGTCGGGATCGAGACCACGGGGGCCTCGCCGCCGGCGGCCTCCTTCAGCGCGGCGAAGATACCTGCCCAGGTGGTGTGCTCGTCGCTCGTGAGGTGATAGGCCTGCCCATAAGCCTTCTCGTTGCCGAGCGCGTTGACGAAGCCCCGGGCCACATCCGAGACGTGCGCGATGGCCCACGGCGCCGCGCCGCCGTCGTGGACGATGAGCGGGAGCCCGCGCCGCGCGCGGTCGGCCATCGAGTCGTCGAAATAGAGCGCCCCGAGGGCCGTGTGGCCTTCACCCGTCGTGAACGACGGCCGCAGGATCGTCGTCTTCAGCCCGCCCTGGCCGTTCGCGGCGAGCAGCGTCGACTCGATGCGCGACTTGTTGTGGCCGTACTTCGTCACGGGGCGGTGCGGCTCGTCGTCGGTCGCCGGCGTGCGCGTGAGGGGCCCGCCGTAGACGCACACCGTCGAGCAGACGACCAGGTGGCCGGCGCGGCCAGAGAACGCCCTGAGCAGCGAACCGGCGTTCTCGGGCGCGAACGCCACCATGTCGATCACGGCGTCGAACGTGCGCCCCTGCATCTCGCGCTCGAACTCGGCGTACTTCCACCGGTCGCCGACGATGACGTCGACGTCTCCCTCGAACCGCCGCTCCGTCACACCCCGGTTGAAGAGCGTGACGTGATCCCCTCGCTGGAGGAGCTGCTCCACGATGGCCGTGGAGATGAGCCCCGTCCCGCCGATGATAAGAACTCGCATGCAAGCACCTCGATAGAATACGCTGGTCCGACGCCCGCCGCTCAGGGACGAGCCCGTCCGGCTTTCATGTCCAGAGCGGCTCTCCCCTGTCAAGCGCGCGGCGCGCCGGTGCTGTCCGGCGACCCGCTCGGCGGGCGGTAGCGGCCGCCCGGTGGAGCTCGGCAGACGTCGCTCGGCCGCGGCGAGCGGTCGCGCGCGGCCCGCGTTCCGTGCGAAGCTCTGCGAGCGGCGCGGCGCTGCGCTCCCGGCTCGTCGCCTGGCTCCCCGGGCCGGCGGCCTCGGAGGGGGGCCGCGGCGCGCCGGATGGACACAACCCTGTTTCACCAGAGGAGCCATGTCCGATTCTCACCCGAGGCTGACGGTCCAAGACGTTCCGGTTGAGTGGCGCCTCGAAGACGGCGATCTGCGCTTCGGGGGGCTGTCCTCCGCGCTCTTCTGGACGAATCCCTCGCTCTTCCACATGCTGTCGCCGCTCGTCGACGAGGTCGGCGTCGATCTCTTCCGGCTCCTCGTGGCGCGCTCGTCGAGCCTGGGCACCGACGAGGATTACCAGGGCCTGGTGGCGAGGTCGGGCGCCACGCTCGAGCAGGGCTTCCACGCCTGGGGGCGCGCGATCAGCGCGGCCGGGTGGGGCGCGTTCGAGCTGCCGGCCTTCGATCGCGCGGCGTGCACGGCGACCGTGCGGATCCGGAACCCCTGGGAGCTCCGGATGCAGGGGGACGGCCGCCTGAGCTGGGGGTGCCCGTTCCTGCAGGGCAAGGTGATCGGGCTCTTCAACCAGGCGTTCGCGCGGCGCTGCTGGGCCGACGAGATCATCGACGCGGGGAGCGCGGGGCCCGCCGTGGAGTTCCGCGTCCACCCGTCGGACCGGACGATCGACGACGAGCTCGATCGGCTGCGGCTCGTCCGGCTGCGGGCGCGGCAGCAGGAGCTGAAGCAGCACATGGCGGAGGCCGCCCAGGAGCTCCGGCGCAAGGACGAGGAGGTCGAGCAGAAAGAGCGGCTGATCCGCGCGCTGTCGGCGCCCATCATCCAGGTCTGGAACGGCGTGCTCGCGGTGCCGCTCGCCGGCGTGCTGTCGCGGGAGCGCGCAGAGCCCATCTGCGAGGAGCTGCTCCACCGCGTGACCTCGATGGCCGCGACCCACGTCCTGCTCGATCTGACCGGCCTGTCCGAGGTGGACGAGGCCGCGACCGGGCAGATCGCGACGATCGTCACGTCGCTGCGGCTCCTGGGCGCCGAGTGCGCCGTGGTCGGGCTGTCACCCGAGCTCGCGCAGGCGATGGTGGAGCTCGGGATCTCGCTGCGCGGCGTGCGGACCTACCAGACGCTCGCGGCCGCGCTGCGGCAGGCGGTCGGCTTGACCAAGAGGGCGGCCGCGCCCCGGCGCCGCTGAGGATCGGCGCGCCGGGGAGCGTCGCTGCGCCTCGGCGGCCTAGCTCCGCCCGGCCATGGTCGGCGCGATCTTGAGGCGCGGGCTGGAGACCCGAGGGCGCGCGTGTGGCCTTGCAGCTTCAGTATTCGCTGATCGAGCGCGAGTATCTCCCGCCGGCGGTGCTGGTCCAAGCCTCACCTCCGGGGTTATCGGGAGAGATGCCGTCGGCAGCGCCGCGGCCCGGTCCCTAGCCGTCGCCGATCCAGAGATTGAACGCTCGCCCCGCATCGAATTCGAACTCGATGGCCCAGATCATGGACGCAGGTCCAGCGAGCGAGGCCCTACCGGGTCGGCCGATGTAAGACGCGTCGCCGCCCTCAGTTCCAGAGTGCACCCCTTCCCCCTCGTGGCGTACGCTCGATCGACGCGGTGGATCCATGTCGCTGAGTTTCATCCAAGGAACGCTGTTCGACGGTCGGTACCGCGTCGTGCGTGGCATCGCGACCGGCGCGATGGGCGTCGTCTACGAGGTCGTGCACGTCGCGACCGAACGCCGGCGGGCGCTCAAGGTGATGCACCCGCACCTCGCCGAGAACCCCGCGTTCCAGGCCCGGTTCAAGCTGGAGGCGCGCATCGCTGCGCGCATTGCGGCCGAGGTGGTCGGGTCGGTGACGGGGTGGATGGCGCTCGACGCGAGCAGCTTGGCGGACGAGGAGTGTTACGATATCGGCGATGATGTGGCGGCGTGCAGCCTGGTCGGGAAGGCCGCCGGGGCTCGCGCGAAGGACCTGGGGCTGGTGAGCACGATCGGCTTCAGCGCCGGGGCGGTGCTGGCCGGCACGGCCGTGGTGCTCTTCCTGACGGAGCCGTCCCCGTCCCGCCCGCCGGCGAGCGCGGTGAGCTGGTCGCTGCTCGCGGGGCCGACCGGCGGTTCTATCGTGGTGAGCAGCCCCTGGTGAGACGTGGCGCACCCGGTCCGGCGCGCGGCACACCCGGCCTGAGCGCGCCGGGCGCGCTCACCAGCGGGTCCAGCGGGAGATCCGCTTCACGCGCGTGTATTCGCTGCCGTCGTTCGAGAGCCCGTACGACGTCGCGACCACGGTCTCCAGGTGCGGGCCCCAGTCGTCGTCGGTGACCGACGCGTCCTCGTCCCCGTCCGCGCCGAGGCTGTAGACGAAGCAGTTCCCGTAGTGCTGCGCGACGCCCCCGAACGCGCTCGCGCAGTTGCCGTCGCCCTTGGTGTCCCTGTCGAAGTCCGCCGACGCCCACCCGGTGGCGAACTGCCAGTTGAAGAGGGTGTCTTCGCCCCCGGAGATGCGGATCGGCGTGAGGAGCTGCATGGTCTCGGGATCGATGCCGTCGGCGTTCGCGCGCAGCACCTCGACGACGGTCCCCGGGATGTCCTCGATCTCGTCGCGGTATTCCCGGCCGGCGATGTACAGGCCAGGCTGGTAATGGTTGTTGTCGGGCGACGGCTCCCCCTTGGGGCTGAGCCGGTCGGCATACAGGATCTTCCAGAACGCGAGCGTCGGCCCGCCCAGCTCGCCGATGCTGTTGTAGACGAGCGCCCACCGTCCGCCGTCCGCCGGCTCACCGCAGTAGACCTGGAGCGGCCCCGCTGGGCCGGGCCCGTCGGCATCGAGCGTGTAGACGCCGGCCGGGGCGCCCTCGGGGACGGCGCCGCAGCGATCGTAGACGCACCCCGCGCTCGCCTCGACGTCGCACCCGGGGGCGCCACCTCCGGCCCCGCCGCCGCCGAGGTTGCCTCCGCCGCTCCCCGTCGCCAGGTGATAGGGCTTGTCGAGCCCCGCGAGCGCCGTACACCCGCAGGTCAGCAGGCACGCCGTGGCCCACACCCATGTCGCGGATTCGCTCCTCATCTCGGTTCCTCTTCCGACCGCATCACCCCGTCCGGCCCTGCATGACGGCGACCCTGGCCGCGCGGACGCTACCGTCTCACCTGCGGCCTGGCAAGCGACGCACACGGATCCTCTGGCCGCCGCGAGCCCAGCCCAGGGGGCGTGGCAGCGCCGGGCCGGGCAGCGACCGCGCCTCAGGGGTCAGCGTGTCCGGGCGGTAACGCCTGCGTCGGCGGGCGGAGGCACGACCACGAGGGAGCCGCTCACTCGTAAAACGCGACGTCGTCGACCCGGGCAGGAATTCAACGTCTCACTGGCCGCGAACCAGTACCCTCTCCGAGGGTTCGCTTCGTCCTCGAGGGGGATGATGTTGTTGTCTCCATCCTCCATATCGTCGATCAAGAGCGGCGGGGTCGGCGCCTCGCCCGCCGGCATCTCGACGACACATCCGCCTCCGGCGCCTCCGCCTCCGCCTCCGGCGCCCCCGGCGCCAGCGCCTGCACCTCCTGCGCCCCCGCCTCCGGCGCCGCCGGCTCCCCCGGTACCCCCGGTTCCGGAGCTGCCGGCGCCACCGCTGCCAGCGCCTCCGATTCCTTGATCCTCGATGACCAGGTACTCCTTGTCGAAGCCGAATATCTGTGCACACCCGATCCAGGACATCGCGATGACGCACACACTGGCATGTCGAATGGCCATTCGCGTACCTCATGGCTTGCGCCTTCAGCTGCTCAGCGGCCGGCGAGGCGAGCTTAATCGAGAGGGTCTGCGAAGGCATGCTCCATGTCGCGGCGGGCAGCTCCATCGAGGATAGCTCCCGAGCACTGCCCGCCGGAGCTGTTCTCTACGCCCGCGCGCTGTTCCTGAGCTCTGCACGCGCGGCGCTGACCACGGACATGAACTCACGCGCGCGCTCGGTGAGGACCTCGTCCTTGCCCGCCGCGAGCGCCGCGGCGTCCACGAGCTCGCCGCCGACCCCGAGCGCCACGGCGCCGGCCTCGATGAAATCCCTGGCTGTCGTCAGGTTGACCCCGCCGGTCGGCATCAGCTTCACCTCAGGGAGCGGCGCGCGCAGGGCGCGCAGGTACTTCGCGCCCCCCATCGCGGAGCACGGGAACAGCTTCACCGTGTCGGCGCCGGCGTTCCACGCGGTGATCACCTCGGTCGGCGTGAGCGCCCCCGGGAAGACCGCCTTCCCGAGATCGTGCGCCGCGCGGATGACCTCCAGGTCGAGCCCCGGGCTCACGATGAACTCGGCGCCGGCCTCGATGCACCCGCGGGCCGCGTCCGCGGTGAGCACGGTGCCCGCGCCGACGAGGACGTGGTCCCCCATCCGCGAGGCGATCTCGTGCATGACGGACAGGGCGTCGGGGACGGTCATCGTGATCTCGATGACCTCGATGCCGCCCGCGCAGAGTGCGCGAGCGGCCCGCACGGCGAGCTCTCCGCGCGGCGCGCGCACGACGGGGACGATGCCGATCTCCTCGATGCGGCGGACGACTTGCTCCCTGTTCATCGCTCGATCCTCGCGCCGGCTCCGCTCATGGCCCTCCGCACCTCGGCCAGCGACGCCATTGAGGTGTCCCCCGGGGTCGACATCGCCAGCGCGCCGTGCGCGACGCCGCACTCGAGCGCCCACTGCGGGCTCTGCTCGGTCAAGAGGCCATAGATGATCCCCGAAGCGAACGAGTCGCCGCCGCCCACGCGGTCCAGGATCTCGATGTCTCGCTGCGGGACCTCGTAGAACTCGCCCTTGCAGTACAGGATGCCACCCCAGCCGTTCACGCTGGCGGTCTTGGCCGTCCGGAGGCTCGTGGCGACGACCGAGATGTTGGGGTACGCCGCGACGACCTCGGAGATCATCCGGCGGAAGCCGTTCGTGTCGAGCTGGCTGTAGCTGTTGTCCACGCCGGACACCTCGAAGCCGAGGCCCGCGACGAAGTCCTCCTCGTTGCCGAACACGCAGTCGACGTACGGCATGAGGGCGCGATTGACCTCGCGCGCCCGCCGCTGGCCGCCGAAGTTCTTCCACAGCGAGGGCCGGTAGTTGAGGTCGTAGGAGATCCGCACGTCATGCGCGCGCGCAACCTCCATGGCCTCGTGCGCCACGCCGGCCGTGGTCTCCGATAGAGCGCAGAAGATGCCGCCGGTGTGGAACCAGCGCGCGCCGCGCTCGCCGAAGATGGTCTTCCACGGCACGTCGCCGGGCCCGAGCTTGGACGCCGCGCTGTGGCCGCGGTCCGAGCAGCCGGCGGCGGCGCGGGGCCCGAAGCCGCGCTCGGTGAAGTTGAGGCCGTTGCGCACGTCCCGGCCCACGCCGTCGTAGTCGACCCAGCGCAGGAAGGACATGTCGACCCCGCCCTGGAGCATCAGGTCCTCGATGAGGCGCCCGACGGCGTTGTCCGCGAGCGCCGTGACGATGGCGGTGCGGAGCCCGAAGCAGCGCCGGAGCCCCCGCGCCACGTTGTACTCGCCCCCGCCCTCGCCGACGTCGAAAGTCCGCGCCGTGTGGACGCGGCGCTCACCCGGGTCGAGGCGCAGCATCACCTCGCCGAGGCTCACCTGGTCCCATTGGCAACCTTTTGCACTGCGAATCTGCATCTTCTTCTCCTCAACGGCTCATCCAGCCGCCGTCGGGTCGCAGGTGAGACCTCGCACCCAGCGCGGGCGATGCCCCCGCGACCTCGCCGTTGCTCGCGCCCACGACAACCGGGCGAACGGAGTCGGTGCAGAAATCGAGCCCGATGCCAGGGACGAAGGGCCGCCGCGCATGACGGCCTGCTCAGGCGAGAGGGAAAGGAAACCCCAAGACGAATTGTGAGCGTTCACATAACAGGTGTCAACCAAAATGGACCGGCGCGAGGCTATCCTCGATCCCGATTGGTACGCAGCGGCGGCCGGCCGCGGCGCCCATGACCCAGGTCGAGGAGATCCCAGATGCTCCCTGCTGGGATAGGCCTTTAGCCGGGGGCGAGTGGATTGGAAATTGGCAACCACATCGAACATAACCGCGGCCCGGTGCCCGCCTCTCTCGCCGCGCCGCTCCGGAGGGAGACTTGCCCGCCACCCGAGTCCGAGCTTGGCCGCAGGGGTGGATTGGTGTTGACATCGCTCATGTGAACGTTCACATTGGAGCCTCCTTATGCGGCTTTGCCCTGAGGGGGTCGTCATGCGCAGCGACACCTTCGCTATCGCGATCGAGTTCGGCACCGACTCCAAAAAAACTCCACCATGAAAATACTCATGAGTATTCCGACGACTTTCGCCAAGCTGTGCCTGATGATGACGCTCTCGCCGCTCGCGGCGTGTGCATCGTCTTCCGCGACCACCGCGACGCCACCCGAGACGGCGGGCGACACGAGCAAAGCGGTGGCCCCGCTGGCCGTGCCAGCGGAGCAGCGTGGTCCGATCCTCGACACGCACATCCATTTCTACCAGGTCACGCGTCCGGGCGGCGTCGTTTGGCCTGAAGCCAAGCAGAAGCCGATTTACCGCGACGTGTTGCCCCCGGAGTACGAAGCCATCGCGAAGCAGAATGGCATCATCGGCGCCGGCATCGTCGAAGCCAGCCCCGTCGTCGACGACAACTTCAAGGTCCTCGAGATGACGAAGGGCAACGACTTCTTCAAGTTCCTCGTCGCGCAGCTCGAGATCGGCTCGCCGAGCTTCAGCGCCGATCTGGCGCGCCTCGTCGCGGACCCGCGCGTGGTCGGCATTCGCGGCTTCCTCTGGAGCCCGAAGCTGACGCTCGACGCCAAGCAGCTCGCCTCGCTGGAGGAGCTCGCGACCAAGGGCATGACGCTCGACATCATCAGCCGCGGCACCCTGAACCCGAAGGACAGGGTCGAGGCGCTCGCAACCGCGGTGCCCAAGCTCCGTATCATCATCGACCACCTGGCGGGCGCGAAAGGGCCGACGCCGGATCCGGCTTGGGTCGATGCGATGCAGCGGCTGGCCAGGCACCCGAACATCTACATCAAGTTCTCGTCGTTCTTCGACGTGTACAACCCGGCCGCCACCGAGGACGATCCCTGGAAGGCGCCGACCGACCTCGCGGCGTACAAGGCGCACTTCGACGTGGTGATGAAGGCCTTCGGCGAAGACCGGCTGATCTGGGGCAGCAACTGGCCCGTGGTCGACATGGGTGGCAGCCTCGCTTCGGAAATCGAGATCGCCGAGCTTTACCTCAAGGAGTTTGGTCAGGAAGCACGTGACAAGGTCATGTACAAGAATGCGCAAAAATTCTACGCGCGTCACCCCTGAACAGCGGCGTCCCGAGCGCCACGGCGAAGGCGGCGTCTGCCGCCCCGCTCACGGAGCGTAAAGCAACGCCACGTCGCTTCGGCTTCGGCCATTCGACATGGCGCTCTGTTCTTTGGCAGAACGAAGCGGCCCCGGCTGCGGAGCGCGCCGTGAAAGCCGCGAGTAAACGAAGTCGCTCAGCGAGGCAATGACAGTATGAAAGCCCTGACGATCACGGGTCCGTCGGTTGCACAGGTGAGCCAGATCCGCGAGCCCAAACCGGCGCACGATGAGGTGTTGATCCGCGTGCAACGGGTCGGTTTGTGCGGCTCCGACTTGAACACGTTCTTAGGCAAGAACCCGATGGTGACGTACCCTCGGGTGCTGGGGCACGAGGTGGCCGGCACGATCGTGGAGCTCGGCTCGGGCGTCGAGGCGGACTGGCGCGTCGGTACCGACGTCACGTTCACGCCGTACACGGCGTGCGGCGGATGTCCCTCGTGCCGCGCGGGACGGCGCAACGCCTGCCGCGACAACAAGACCATGGGCGTGCAGCGCGACGGCGCGCTGACCGAGCTCGTGGCCGTGCCGTACCAGAAGCTCTTCACGTCACGGAAGTTGAACCTCACGGAGCTCGCGCTCGTCGAGCCGTTCTCGGTAGGCTTTCACGCGGCGGCGCGAGGGCGCGTCGAGGCCGAGGAGACCGTGCTGGTGATGGGCTGCGGCGGCGTGGGGCTCGGGGCTATCGCCGGCGCGGTGAGCCGCGGCGCGCGCGTGATCGCGCTCGACACGCAGGAAGAAAAGTTCGCGCTCGCCAAGGCGCTCGGCGCGCGGGAGGCGGTGCTCGGGGACGCCGATGCACGCCAACGCGTGATGGACCTGACGAACGGCGACGGGCCGGATGTCGTGATCGAAGCCGTGGGCGCGACCGCGACTTACCGCAACGCGGTGGACTGGGTGAAATTTTGCGGCCGAGTCGTGTACATCGGGTACGGCAAAGAGCCGGTGAGCTACGAGACCAGGCTGTTCGTGATGAAGGAGCTCGACATCCTCGGCTCGCGCAACTGCCTAAACGAGTTCTCGGACGTGATCGCCTTCTTCGAGCGACGCACGTTCGACCCGAACATCCTGATTTCGAGTTCGATCCCCATCGAAGGCGTGCCCGAGGCGCTCGCTGACTGGGCTGCCCACCCCGGTCGAACGTCCAAGATCATGGTGGCCATGTCGTGAGCGTGCGCGATTCGGCGCCTTCACTGAAGGGATCTCGGATGCAGACGATCAACCAGTTTCTGCGGATGAAGAACCTGCTCTCAAAGCACGACCCCGAGTCGACCGTGTTGCCGAGCGCGGCCGGGAGCCTCGCGCACACGAGCCTCGCACGGGTACGCGCCTGCTGAGCCGCCGGAGCACTGACATGGGCAATCCGATTCTTCAGTTCGGCACGAGCCGGTTCCTGCAGGCTCACTCGGACTTTTTCATCTCGGAGGCGCTTGGCGCCGGCTGCGCGCTCGGGACCATCACCGTGGTGCAGACCACGTCGAACCCCGAGAGCCGCGCGCGCATCGACGCGCTGCGCGCGCAGGGGCGTTACCCCGTGCGGATTCGCGGGCTGCGCCGCGAAGAGGTCGTCGATACGACGAGCGAATGCAGCTCGATCACGGAAGCGCTCGATGCGAACACCGATTGGCCGCTCGTGCGCGAGCGCTTCGCGAATGATGCGCGCGTCGTGATCTCGAACACGGGCGACAGCGGATACGTCTGCTTGCCGGAGGACACGGCGACATTGCTCGCGCCCGGCGCGGGCGTGCCGCGCGGGTTCGCCGCGAAGCTCGTCATACTGCTGCGCGCACGCTTCGAGGCGGGCGCCGCGCCGCTCACGCTGCTGCCTTGCGAGCTCGTCTCGAACAACGGTGACACGCTGCGTGCGCTCGTCGCCGGCGTCGCGCGCCAATGGGGCGCCGATGCCGCCTTCCTGCGCTACATCGAGCACACGTGCATCTGGGTGAATTCGCTCGTCGACCGGATCGTCTCCGAGCCGATCCTCCCCGTCGGCGCGATCGCCGAGCCCTACGCGCTCTGGGCGATCGAGCGGCGCGCGGGGATGGTGCTGCCGTGCCAGCATGAAGCGATGATCGTGACGGACGACCTGCTCCATTACGAACGCTTGAAGCTGCTGTTGCTGAACCTCGGGCACACCTACCTCGCCGAGCGCTGGCAGTTGGACGGGCGCCCCGCGGACGAGAACACGCTGCACGCGATGCGCGATCCGGCCTTGCGCGCCGATCTCGAAGCGCTCTGGCGCGACGAGGTGGTGCCCGTCTTCGATGCGCTCGGCAAGGGTGATGCCGCGCGCGCCTACCTTGACGAGGTGCGCCAGCGCTTCCAAAACCCATTCCTCGATCACCGGCTCGCCGATATCGCGCGCAACCATGGCGAAAAGAAGCGACGCCGCTTCGGGCCCGTGATCGAGCTCGCGCGCGAGCTCGGCCTGAACCTCGAACAGCCCCGGCTGCACGCGGCGCTCCGCACGGCCGTGCCCGCATGAGCATGTGAGGCTGCCACGGGCGGCTTCGCGCAATCGTTCGCGCAATCGACGGGCCGCGCGAGCCGCCGCAGTCGCCGCACCGATAACTACAACAACCCGATGCAGCTGCCGTTGCACCGCCCGCGCAACGTACCGCAAGGCAGCGCCGCTCGACGGGCAGCGCGCGAGAGCTGCCGATTGCACGAACAGACACCGTGTCAAAGGAGACATGCAGATGAGAAAGATGCGTTGGGTCGTGCTTTTCCTGTGCTTTCTCGCCGTCGCCATCAACTACATCGATCGCGCCAATCTGGCGGTCGCGGCGCCACAGATCGAGAAGGAGCTCGGCCTCGGCCCCGCCCAGATGGGGTTTATTATGAGCGGCTTTTTCTGGACCTACGCACTCATGCAGATGCCGTTCGGCTGGTTCGTCGACCGTGTGGGTGCACGCATCGCGCTGCCGATCGCCGTCGGCTGGTGGTCGCTCTTCACCGCGGCGACCGCCGGCGCGTCGAGCGTCGCGGCCATGTTCGGCTGCCGATTGCTGCTCGGCGTAGGCGAAGCCGGCGCCTACCCGGCCTGCGCCAAGCTCGTGAGCCAATGGTTTAAGCCGCGCGAGCGCGCGCTCGCGACGGGCATCTTCGATAGCGGTGCGCGCGTCGGCTCGGCGCTGTCGATCCCCCTCGTCGCGCTCATCATCGACGCGCTCGGATGGAAGGCGGCCTTCATCATCACGGGCCTGTTCGGCGCGGTGTGGATCCTCGGCTGGGTCGTCATCTACCGCAGCCCCGCACATGGCGACATGACGGGCGAGCGGGACGTCGTCCACGCAGCGCCCGCCGAGGACGCGCAAAGCAACGTGACGTGGGCGTCGCTCTTCCGCCATCGCACGCTCTGGGGCATGATGCTCGGCTTCTTCTGCCTCAACTTCACCAACTACTTCTTCATCACGTGGTTCCCGAGCTACCTCGTGCAAACGCGCGGCTTCTCGCTCAAGTCGCTCGGCACGCTCGGCATGATTCCCGCGCTGATGGCGATTCCGGGCGGCTGGATCGGCGGCTTCGTCTCCGACGCGCTCTATCGCCGTGGCTGGAGCCTCACCGCCGCACGCAAGACCTGCATGGTCGGCGGCATGCTGGTGTCGTCGGCGATCACGTTGTCGGCATTGGCCTCCAACATCTATCTGATGCTCGCCTTCTTTGGCATTTCATACGCGAGTCTTGCGTTCGCCGGCGCGAGCATCTGGTCCCTTCCCGGCGACGTCGCGCCCACGCCGCGCCATGTGGCTTCGATCAGCGGCATCCAGAACTTTGCGTCGAATCTGGCCGGCATCGTCATCACGACGTTCACCGGCGTGATGGTCTCGCTGACCAAAGGATCGTTCACGATCCCGCTCGTCGTGGCGGGCGGCTTCTGCCTGCTCGGCGCATTCAGCTACCTCGTCATCGTCGGCAAGATCGAGCCGCTCCAGGTCGGCACCGATCGCCGCGAGGTACCCCAGCCCGGATGTTGACCGAGATCGTTCGCCTAATAGGCGCATCGCGGTCTAGGAAACGATGCGAGGCGGTGTAGCCGATTTTCTGCTGTGCAAATCCAGGCTAGGCGGGCCGTTCGACGTGCGGCGGAACGAGGCCGAGCCTGGCCTCCGACAGGCGTTGTAGACTCAAAGGGTGACGCCCCGCTTCCAAAGTGCGATCTCGCGCTCGCCGTTCTCCTCGGCGCGGGTTGGACGGCCCGAGGCGGTGGCCAACACCAGGTCCATCAGGGCGTCGGCGGCCGCGTCCATGGATTCGCCCGAAGCGATGCGGCCGGCGTCGAAGTCGATCCAGCGCTGCTTGCGCTGGGCTAGGCTGGAGTTGGTGGAGAGCTTGAGGGTCGGCGCGGGGAAACCGAGGGGCGTGCCCCGGCCGGTGGTGAAGAGGATGACCGTCGCGCCGGCGGCTGCGAGCGCTGTGGACGAGACCGCGTCGTTGCCGGGGGCCTCCAGCAGAGCCACGCCCGGCGTGCCGCGGATCTGCCCGCCGTAGTGGACCACCTCGGTCACCGGGGCGCGGCCGGCCTTCTGCACCGCGCCCAGGGACTTCTCCTCCAGCGTCGTGATGCCGCCGGCGATGTTGCCGGGCGAGGGGTTCTCCGACACCGGCTCGCCGTGGGCGATGAAGTAGCTCTTGAAGCTGTTCACCACGCCGACGATGTCCTCATGGACCGCCGCGCTCTCGGCGCGGGTCATGAGCAGGCGCTCGGCGCCGAAGATCTCCGGGATCTCGGTCAGGATGGCAGAGCCACCGGCGGCGCAGACCTTGTCAGCGATGCGGCCCACCAGCGGGTTGGCGGTCAGCCCCGAGAAGCCGTCCGAGCCGCCGCACTTGAGACCGATCACCAGGTCGGAGACGGGGCAGGGCTCGCGGCGGTCCTGCTCGACGATCCTCACCAGTTCCTCGACGGCCTCGAGGCCCGCCTCGAGCTCGTCCTCGGCCGTCTGGGCGGTGAAGGACCGCAGGCGATCGGGATCGAGGTGCGGGGCGCTCTCGAGGAGCGGGCCGAGCTGGTTATTCTCGCAGCCCAGGCCGATGATCAGCACTCCGCCCGCGTTCGGGTGGCCGGCCAGGGCCACGGTCATCCGGCGGGTGGCCTGGAGGTCGCCCCCCAGCTGGGAGCAGCCGAAGGGGTGGGTAAGGGCGTAGACCCCGTCCACCCGGCCCTTGAAGCGTTTGTCCGCCTCGGCGGCCACCTTCTGGGCGGTGCGCGAGACGCAGCCCACCGTCGATAGGATCCAGATCTCGTTGCGGGTGCCCACCCGCCCGTTCTTCCGCCGGTAGCCCATGAAGGTGCGGTCCTCGGCGGCGGGAAGGGGCTCAGGGTTCGTGGGCTCGTAGGCGTAGGTGTCGAGGCCGGAGAGCGCGGTGGCCAGGTTGTGCGTGTGCACGTGGTCGCCCGGCTGGATGTCCACTGTCGCCCGCCCGATTGGCCAGCCGTACTTCCGCACCAGCTCGCCAGCGGCCATCGCGCGCAGCGCCACCTTGTGTCCGGCCGGGATATCGACGCGGGCGGTGATCGCGTCGGCCACCGAATCGCCGGCGGCCAGGCCGCGCACGGCGACGGCCACATCATCTCGGGGATCGATCTGCAACAGGGAGGGTGCCAAGCTCATTTCATCGACGGTAACCGGTGTCGTTTGGCGCGGCAAGTCTGCGCGACGCCGCAGGGACGAGTGTCGCGAGGAACCACCATGGCCAGGCCGCTGATACTGCACGAGATGGGATGAGGCACCATCGGAACGTGGCGTCCGCAACGTTGCCCCTGCTGGTTCCCGCACCTCCCCACTGTGGCCGCGCAATCGGACACGTCGGAGGAGCTCCGCCGTCGCCTGGCGAGGGTGGCACCGTGCTCGCGCGCCGAAAGGCGCTTCGCCCCGCTGCGCGGGCGCCTGCGGCGGCCTGGATCCGCGCTGCGCGCGGTGCCTGCACGGCAGCGTGGCGGAGAATGCCAACAGGTTTGAGACAGGCCGGACGAGAATCCTATGAGTGGATCGCGCTGCGGGGCGCGTTCCGGCTCTGGGACCCGAGCGGTCGAGGTCGGGGCGGCCGCGGCACGGCGGTGGGCGTAGCGCCAGGTTCGGGCGCGGCGCTGATCGTGCCCGTGTGCGTCGGCGCCGCGGTCTCGCCGGCGGCGTCGTCGACGGACAGCGGGTTGATGGCTACCGAGGCGGGCGGCCTGCGTACGACGGGCGGCCCGTTCGGGAAGCGTTCCGGATGCGCGTCGTAGGCCGTGTCCAGGGCAACCTGGCGCCGAGCCGCGACATCTTCGACTCGGCCGTAGAATACATCAGCAGGTGCGAAGAGCGCAAGTCCAGAATGCTGATGAAGGTCGTTATACCAGCTGAAGAACTCCTGGCACCACGCTCGTGCATGAGCCACGGAGGCAAAGCGGTCCGGATAGTCTGGCTGGTACTTGAGCGTCTTGAACTGCGACTCGGAGAAGGCGTTGTCGTCGCTGACGTGGGGCCGGCTGAAGCTACGAACGACGCCGAGCGAGCCGAGGAGCTGAGCGAGCCCCTCCGACCGCATCGCGGCGCCGCGGTCGGCGTGCACCGTGAGCGAGCCGGGCTCGACGCCGTGGCGGGCGACGGTCTCTGCGAAGAGGTGCTCGGCGAGCTCCGCGCTCTCGCGCTCGGCGAGCAGCCAGCCGACGGTCATGCGACTGAACAGGTCGAGGACGACGTACAGGCAGTAGAAGACCCCAGGCAGCGGCCCGCGCAGCTTGGTGATGTCCCACGTCCAGATCTGGTTGGGAGCCGTGGCGGTGAGCGTCGGCTTGGCATGCGCCATCGGTCCACGCTGGGCGCGCCGCTCCCCGCTCTCGCCGGAGGCGGCGAGCAGCCGGTACATGGTGCGGATGGAGGCGAGATAGACGCCGCGCGACAGCAGCGTCGCGTAGACCTCCGGCGGGGGCTGGTCGACGAACTCCTCGCTATGCAGCACGTCAAGCACGGCTTGCCGCTCGGGGTCACTGAGCCGCCGTGGGCTCGGAGCGGGCCCGGGCAGCGCGGGCGGCATCGCGGGCTGGGTCTGCCGGTAGAGCGTGGCGCGGCTGACGCCGAGCGCCGCACACGCCTGCGCGATGGGGACGTGGGGGTCATCGAGCTCTTCGATGACGTCCATCAGCGCTCTCCGTCGGTCGTGAGATTGACGCCCAGAATGGCAGAGACTTTTTTTGGGAGGTCGATGAGCTTCTCAGCGAGCGCGAGCTTCTCCTCGAGCCGCGCCGAGCGCTTCTCGAGCTCGGCGATGCGCCGGTCCTTCGCGTCCTGCTTCGGCTTGCGACCGGGCTTGCGCTCCGCGAGAGCCTCGCTGCCATGGAGGGCGAGCTGCTTGCGCCACGCCGCCAGGAGGGAGCTGTAGATGCCCTCGCGGCGCAGCAGCGCCTCGATGTTCCCGCGCTGGGTGCACGCGGCCGCCTCGCGAACGATGCGCAGCTTCTCCGCCGCCGAGAACTTCCGCCTCTTGCCCGGCTTCGGCACGCTCTCGACGGCGGCGCCACTCGGGCGGGGAGCAGCGCCCTGCGCCGCTGGGGCGGGGGTAGGATCGACGGATCGGAGATGGGAAGGCTTCGGCACGGGTCAGGGCCATTCTCCGCCCTCTCACCACAGATTTCCAGGGGGAGCTTGTCTCACCCGACGTTGGCACAGAGGGGACAGCCGTGCTCTTCTGTCGATCGTCCTTGTTGGCCTTCCGGAGCTCGAGGGCCGCATGGCGCTGCGCTCCCACCGCTCGCTGCTCACGCGCATCCACCACCGCTTCCTGATTGAGCCGGCAACGGTGGACGACACGGCGGAGTACGTGGCCTTCCGGCTGAAGGGCGCAGGCGCGGACCACGAGCTCTTCTCGCGCGAGTCGCTCGCCGCTCTGCATGAGCTCGCGTCCGGCTCGCTGCGCGAGATCGACCGCCTCGCCTCGGCGGCGATGCGGGAATCGGCGCGCCGCAAGCGGAAGCTGGTCGACCGCGACGTGGTCGCCCGCGTTGCGGAGACGCTCACGCTCTCCTCGTCCCTCGGCTAAACGGCGGCGTGCAGCCCGCGAGGCTCATCGGCCTCGCGGGCTCAGTCGCTCAGGTCCACGATGGTCATCGCCTCGCCGCAACGGGCGGTGGCCGGCAGGATGCCCATCGCGCCGTGCGGCGTCGGGGCAACGCCCGCGATGGCCATCGGCGCGGATGAGCCCCTACCGAGCGGCCGCGAGATGGCCATCATCCAGGCGGGGCGCAGTACCATTAGCCAGTCGGCTCGGTAACAGCATCGTCCGGGAGCACGCCGTCTTTCGCGAAATCTTCGACATTATTTGAGGGGATTCCCCAGCCCCGCGACCGGTCGAACCGAGGCACTGAACAACAATTGGGAGACCTCGGTGCGCCGAGCCCGCGGCTATCGCGACCACGACTACCTGCTCCTCAAGCTCCGCTTCATGACGGCAAACCCCATCCGAACAGCGACCGGTACGGCGCGATTCCTTGCCCTGAGGATGCCGGCGCCCCTGCGTGCTGCCGCATGAAAACGCTAGCCCGGGTTTCGACGAAAGCTGATATTTGCAGGCCGCGACTCGCTGCGTAAACGGCGAAACCCGAGTCGGAAGGAAGAGAAATTGTTACGTTATTTTTCTCTTGGCCAACACATTCCGTGCTAGAAGAGCGACCCGCTGACCAACACAAGCCGGTGAGGATGCTCTTCACGTGGTCGACCAGAGCGCTAAACTCGATCTGTCCGATGCCCAGACCGGTGTGTGGCTCGCCGAGCGCGCCGGGCACAGCCGTCCCGGCTCCTACCAGTGGGCCGAGTACCTTGACCTGTGCGGGACCGTCCGGACCGACCTGCTGACCGCCGCTCTCACGCGGGCCGCCGCGGAGTGCGAGGCGGTCCGGGTGGTCTTTGAGGAGACGGCCGATTCCCTTCCCCGGCAACGGGTACTGGACTCCGCCGAACCCCGGGTGACCACTGTGGACTTCCGGGAGGCCCCCGATCCCGTCGCCTCGGCGCGGGCGTGGATGGCCGAGCGCCTCGCGGCGGGCGAGGAGCTGTTCCTGGGTGCCGTGCTGCGGCTGGCCGAGGAGCGGCATTGGGTGTTCCTGCGGGTGCACCACATCGCCCTCGACGGCGCGGGCATGGCGCTGCTCGTGCGGCGCGTGGCCGAGATCTACGAGTGCCTCCGGGAAGGGCTCGCCGTACCCGAACCCGGGTGGGCCGCCCTGGCCGAGGTGCCCTCGGCCGAGCAGGCGTACCGCGACTCGGCCGCACTGGCCGAGGACCGCGAGTGGTGGCTCGCACGGCTGGCCGACCGGCCGGAGCCGGTGGTGGTCGGGTCGCACGCCGCGCCCGCCGCCGCGGCCTCGGTGCGGTGGACCCGAGTGCTGGCGGAGGCGGAGTTCGCCCGGCTGCGGCAGGGCGCCGAGCGGTTGGAGAAGCGGTGGTCCCGCGTGGTCGCCGCGGCCACCGCCGTGCTCGTGCATGCCGTCACCGGGCAGCCGGACCTGCTGCTCAGCCTGCCCGTCTCCGGCCGCGCGGCAGAGGTGGCCGTGCCCGCCATGACGGCCAACGTGGTGCCCCTGCGCGTCCGCGTCGACCTGGCGGGCACCGTGGGCGGGCTGCTCCAGGAGGTGTCGGCGCAGCTGCGCGCCATCCGGTCGCGGCAGCGGTACCGGGGCGAACGCCTGCGGCGCGAGCTGGGGCTGCCGGAGGACGGGCGGAAGTTCTTCGGACCGGTGCTCAACATCCAGCGGTTCGACCACGTGCTGCGCTTCGGCTCGGCGACGGTGACCGTGCACAACCTCCAGGCCCCGCCGTCGGAGGACCTGTCCGTGGTGGCCTACGACCGGGGTGACGGCAGGCTGCGCCTGGACTTCGACGCCAACCCCACCACGTGCTCCCCAGAGCGGCTGCGGGAGCTGGGCGAGCGGTTCGAGCACGTGCTGTGGCAGCTGGTCGAGGCCACCCCGGACACGCCCCTGGCCGACGTCCAGCCCACCACGGCCGCCGAGCGCGCGTACCTGACCGCCCTGGGCACCGGGGCCGGACAGGCAGCGCGAGCCAGCACGGTGCCCTCGGCCTTCGCCGCGCAGGTCCGCCAACAGCCGGAGGCCGGTGCGGTGCACTGCCCGACGACCGGGCGGCGGCTGACCTACCGCGAGCTGGACGAGCGGGCCACCGCCCTGGCTGCCCGGCTCGCCGGGGCGGGTGCCGGGCCCGGCCGCAACGTCGCGCTGCAGCTGCCGCGCTCGGTGGACCTGGTGGTCGCCGCGCTCGCCGTGCTCAAGTCCGGCGCGGCCTACGTGCCCCTGCTCGCCGAGGACCCGCCGCCCAGGCGCGCGGCCGTGCTCGCCGACTCCGGGGCCCGGCTGCTGCTCACCGACCAGGCGGACACGACGGCCCCCGGCCTGCGCGTGCTGACCGTCGACGGCACCGGCCCGGGCGCCGCGTGCCCGGAGGTCGGCGGGCACGACGTGGCCTGCGTCATGTTCACCTCCGGTTCCACCGGCACGCCCAAGGGCGTCGCCGTCACCCACGCCAACTTGGTCGACCTCGCCGCCGACCGCTGGTGGACCGAGGGCGGGGCCGAGCGGGTGCTGCTGCACTCCCCGCAGGCCTTCGACGCGATCAACCTGGAGCTGTGGGTACCGCTGCTCACCGGCGGCGAGATCGTGCTCGCCCCGCCCGGCAGGCTCGACCCCGGCGAGCTGGCCCGCACCATCACCACCGCCGGGGTCACCGGGATGTGGCTCACCGCCGGGCTGTTCAACGCGATCGCCACCCAGGACCCGCGCTGCCTCGCCGGGCTGCACCAGGTGTGGACCGGCGGTGACGTGGTCTCCCCCGCCGCCGTGCGCGCCGTGCAGGAGGCGCTGCCCGAGCTCACCGTCGTCAACGGCTACGGCCCGACCGAGACCACCGTCTTCGCCACCCGCTACCCCTCGGGCCCGGTCACCGACGTGGTCCCCATCGGCCGTCCCCTCGACGGCACCCGGGTGCTCCTCCTCGACGAGGCCATGCGCCCCGTACCGCCCGGCACCACCGGCGAGGTCTACCTGGGTGGCGCGGGAGTGGCACTGGGCTACCTGAACCGGCCGGGTGCCACCGCCGAGCGCTTCCTGCCCGACCCGTCCGGTCCGCCCGGTGCCCGCGTCTACCGCACCGGCGACCTGGCCCGCTGGAACGCCGACGGGCAGCTGGAGTTCGCCGGGCGCGCCGACGGCCAGGTCAAGCTGCGCGGCTACCGGGTCGAGCTGGGTGAGGTGGACGCCGCGCTGCTGGCCCAGCCGGGGGTGCGGCAGGCCTCGACCGTGCTGCGCGAGGGCCGCCTGGTCTCCTACGTCGTCGGCGAGGTCCCGGACGGGCTGCTGGACCGGCTCGGTGAGCGGCTGCCGCCGTTCCTGGTGCCCTCGGCCGTGGTCGGGCTGGCCGAGCTGCCGTTGACCCGCAACGGGAAACTCGACCGCGCCGCCCTGCCCGACCCCGCTGCCCCCGCACCCGAGCCGGTGCGCGCCACCGGCTCGGCCGTCGAGCGGACCCTCGCGGAGCTGTTCGCGCAGGTGCTCGGCCGGGCCGAGGTGCCCGTGAACGGGGACTTCTTCCAGCTCGGCGGCGACAGCATCCGGGCCATCCAGCTCGCCGCCGCCGCACAGCGCGCCGGGCTGGCCGTCAGCACCTCCGACGTCTTCCGCGCCCCGACCGTCACCGCACTGGCCAAGGGCCTCGCGCTGCCCGCCGCGCGCGGCCGCAGCCTGGCACTCGGCGATCCCGACGACCCGACCGTGCCGCTCACACCGGTCATGCACTGGCTGCGCGGCCGGGGCGCGCCGGACAACGGGTTCGTCCAGTCGATGACCGTGCGCACCCCGGCCGGGTGCACGGCCGAGCAGGTGCGCGCCGTGGTCCAGGCGCTGGTCGACCACCACGGCATGCTGCGGCTCGCATTGTCCGAAGTGGAGGGTGTGTGGGCGCTGCGGGTGCTGGAGCACGTCACCGTTGAGCTGGACCGGCCCATCGACCTGGCCCTCGGCCACGTCCTGCACGCCACCTGGCGCGAGGACCGGCTCACGCTGACCGCGCACCACCTGTGCGTGGACGGCGTGTCCTGGCGCATCCTGCTCGACGACCTGCACACGGCCTGGGCGGCGGTCCGCGACGGCTGCGCCCCGGACCTGCCCGCCACCGGCACGCCGTTCCCGCAGTGGGCGCGGGCCCTGCTCCAGCACGCCCACCACCCCGAGGTGCTGGCGGACCTGCCCCGCTGGCTCGCCCCGGTCGCGGACCAGCCGGTCGGCGACCGCGCGCTGGACCCCTCGCTGGACACCGAGGACACCCGGCAGTGGCTCTCGACCAGCCTGGCCGCGGACTTCCTCACCGAGGCCGCGGCCGCCTTCGACTGCTCGGTGTACGACCTGCTGCTGACCGCGTTCGCGCTGGCCACCGGCCCGGTGCGGGTGGAGCTGGAGGGCCACGGGCGCGAGGAGTTCGCCGACGGCCTCGACCTCTCCCGCACGGTCGGCTGGTTCACCACGCTCTACCCCGTCCAGCTCGACGCGGGCTGTCCCTGGCCCACCGATCCTGCCGACCTGGACGGCGCGGTCGCCCGGGTGCGCGAGACCCTGAACGGCCTGGCGCGCACCGGGTTCGGCCACGGCCTGCTGCGCCACCTCAACCCGCAGACCGCACCGCTCCTGGCCGGGGTACCGGCCCCTCGGTACGCGTTCAACTACCTGGGCCACTTCGACGTCGACGGAGACGGGGACTGGGCGGTGCTGCCCGAGGACACCGTGGTCGGTGCGACCACCGGCGGACCGCTCGCGCTGGCCCACGCGGTGGAGCTGGACGCGGTGCTCGCCGAACACCCCGGCGGTCCCCGGCTGGTGGCGAACTGGTCCTGGCCTGGCCGGCTGCTCCCCCGCGAGGAGATCAGCGAGCTGGCCGAACGCTGGTTCGAGGTGCTGACCGCGCTCGGCACCCGGGCTCGGGCCCGGGCCACCGGCGCGCTGCCGCTGCCGCCGCTGGCCCAGGGGCTGCTGTTCCACTCCCTCTACGACCACGACGGCGCCGACCCGTACCTGGTGCAGTTCGTCTTCGAGCTGGAAGGCGCGCTGGACGCGGCCGGGCTGCGCACCGCCCTGCACCGGCTGCTGCTGCGGCACCCGCAGCTGTCCGCCGGGGTGCGGCAGAGCCCGGCGGGCAGGCCGGTGCAGGTGGTCGACCCGGAGTTCACCGTGCCCTGGCACGACCTGCCCGCGCATGAGGACCTGGAGGCCTTCCTGGCGCAGGACCGGCAGCGGCGCTTCGACCTGGCCCGCCCGCCGCTGTTCCGCGCCGCCCTGCAACGGCGTGCCGCCGACCGGCACGTGTTCGTGCTGACCACCCACCACATCCTGCTGGACGGCTGGTCCATGCCGATCGTGGTGAAGGAGCTGTTCGGCCTGTACGCCGGGCAGCCGCTGCCCCCGGCCCCCGCCTACCGCGACTTCCTGGACTGGCTCGCCACCCGCGACCAGCACGCCGCCGAGGAGGCCTGGCGCGATGTTATTTCCACTGTGGACGGACCAACGCTGGTCGGCGGGCCGGGCAAGCGGGGTTCGGCTTCGGCTCGGCTGCGGTGCGAGGCGAACCTGCCCGCCGGGATCGCCGAGGTCGCCCGTCGGCATGGGGTGACCCCGAACGTCGTGGTGCAGCTGGCCTGGGCCGTGCTGGTGGGCGCGCTGACCGGCAGGCAGGATGTCGTCTTCGGCGCGACGGTGTCCGGCAGGCCGCCGGAGCTGCCCGGCGCGGAGGGCATCGTCGGCCTGCTGATCAACACCATCCCGGTCCGGGTCGGACTGGCCCCGGCCCGCACGGTCGCGGACGCACTGGCCGCACTGCGCGAACAGCAGCTGGCCGTGCTGGACCACCAGCATGTGGCCCTGACGCGACTCCAGGCCCTGGCCGGGCAGGCGGAGCTGTTCGACACGGTGGTGGTGTTCGAGAACTACCCCCTGGAAAAGGAGGAGCTGCCCGGGCTGGTGCTGCGCGATGCGCGGGGCCTGGACGGCACGCACTACCCGCTGACACTCGTCGTGCTGCCCGGGGGGCACGGGCGGCTGCGACTGGACCACAGCGCCGATGTCCTCGACGCCGAGGGCGCGCACCGGCTGCTCGCCCGGCTCGCCTCGGTCCTCGCGCAGTTCGCCGACCGGCCGGACGCATCCCTGGGTGGTCTCGACCTGCTGCTGCCTGACGAGCACGAGCCGGTCCCCGCCCCGGAGACCGCGCGGCGGTGCACCCTGCCCGAGCTGTTCGAGGCCCAGGTGCGGGCACGCCCGCACGCCGTGGCCGTCACCTGCGAGGGCGAGCACCTGACCTACCGCGAGCTCAACGCCCGCGCGAACCGCCTGGCCCACCACCTCGTGGCACGGGGTGCGGGCCCGGAACTCCTGGTGGCACTGGTGCTGCCGCGTTCGCTGGACCTGGTGGTCGCGGTGCTGGCGGTGCTCAAGTCCGGCGCGGGGTACGTGCCCATGGACCCCGACCAGCCCGAGGAACGCCTGCGGCAGGTGCTCGCCGCGGTGAACCCGGTGCTGGTGCTCGACCAGGTCGACCCGTCGGAGGAACACCCCGAGCACAACCTCGGGCCGCGCGCGGATCCGGACGGCGTCGCCTACGTCATCCACACCTCCGGCTCGACCGGTGTGCCCAAGGGCGTGGTGGTGTCGCACCAGAACGTCGTGCGGCTGCTGGACACCACCGACCACTGGTTCGGGTTCGGCCCCGACGACGTGCACACGCTGTTCCACTCCTACGCCTTCGACGTGTCGGTGTTCGAGCTGTGGACCATGCTGGCCAAGGGCGGGCGGCTCGTGGTGGTGCCCAAGCACGTCACCCGGTCACCGCAGGAGTTCCTCGCACTGCTGGCGCGAGAACGCGTGACCGTGCTGAGCCAGACCCCGTCGGCCTTCTACCAGCTGCCCCCGGCCGACCTGGCGCTGCGCGTGGTGGTCTTCGCCGGGGAGGCACTGGAGCTGAGCCGCATCCGCGCCTGGCGGCGGCCCGGCGGGCCGAAGCTGGTCAACATGTACGGGATCACCGAGACCACCGTGCACTCCAGCTACATCGAACTCGACGACCCGGACGAGACCGCCAGCGTGATCGGGGTCGCGCTGCCTGACCTGCGGCTGCACCTGCTCGACCACGCCCTGCGGCCGGTGCCGCCCGGCTGTCCCGGCGAGATCTACGTGGCCGGGCCCGGCGTGACGCGCGGCTACCTGCACCGGCCCGGGCTCACCGCGACCCGATTCGTCCCCGACCCGTTCGGTGCCCCCGGCGACCGCATGTACCGCTCCGGTGACCTCGCCCGGCGGCGCCCGGACGGCGGCCTGGAATACCTGGGCCGTGCCGACCAGCAGGTCAAGATCCGGGGCTACCGCATCGAGCCCGGCGAGGTCGAACGCGTCCTGGAACGGCATCCCTCGGTGGTCCAGGCCGTGGTGCTGCCCGATGAGGACCGGCTGGTCTGCTACGCCGTGCTGGCCGGCGACCTGGACGCGGCCGGGCTGCGCGAGCACGCGCGGACCGTGCTGCCCGAGCACATGGTGCCCGCGTTCGTGGTGCCGGTGCCGGAGATCCCATTGACGGGCAATGGCAAGCTCGACCGCAGGGCCCTGCCCAGGCCGCAGTCCACGTTGCCGGTGAGCAGGCCGCCCCGCACGCCGATGGAGAAGCTGCTGTGCGAGCTGTACGCCGAAGTGCTCGACGTGCCCGAGGTCGGCGCGGAGGACAGCTTCTTCGACCTGGGCGGGCACTCGCTGCTGGCCACCCGGCTGATCAACCGGGTGCGCGCAGAAACCGGTGCGGTGCTGGGCATCCGCACCCTCTTCGACGCCCCCGTGGTGGCCGACCTGGCCCGCCGTCTGCCGGAGGAGCCCACCGCGCCGGACACCGCGTTCACCCCCGTGGCCCGGCCCGCGCACATCCCGCTGTCCCCTGCCCAGCGCAGGCTGTGGTTCTTCAGCCAGTTCGCCGGGCCCAACTCCGTGTACAACATGGCCTTCGCCACCCGGCTGCGCGGTGACCTGCACGAGGAATCCCTGCGGGCGGCACTGCACGACGTGCTCCAGCGGCACGAGAGCCTGCGCACCAAGGTGGTCGAGGGCGGCGGCGAACCCGGCCAGCTGATCTGCTCGGCCGATGAGCTGCCCGTGCACTCGCTCGCGGTGCCCGAGTCGGCGCTGGCCGACCGGCTCGTCGAGGCCGCCGGGCACGTCTTCGACCTCACCGCCGAACTGCCCGTGCGCGCTCTGCTCTGCCGCACCGGGCCGCAGGAACACGTGCTGCTGCTCGTACTGCACCACATCGCCGCCGACGGCTGGTCCCTGTCCCCGCTGGCCCGCGACCTGTCCACCGCCTACCGCGCCCGACTCGCCGGGAATAGTCCACAGTGGACGAATATGCCGGTGCAGTACGCCGACTATGCGCTCCAGCAACGGAAAACCGACCCGGCCCACTGGGTCGAGGTGCTGCGGGGCACCCCGGACGTGCTGCCGCTGCCCACCGACCACCCCCGGCCGTCGGTGTCCGCGCACCGCGGTGAGACCGTCGGCTTCCGGCTGGACGCCGACCTGCACGGCCGGATCACCGAGCTGGCCCGCGCGCACCGGGCGAGCGTGTTCATGGTGCTGCACGCCGCGATCGCCTGCCTGCTGCACCGGCTCGGCGCGGGCGCGGACATCCCCATCGGCACCCCGGTCGCCGGGCGGCACGACGCCGCGCTGCACAACACCGTCGGCTGCTTCGTCAACACCGTGGTGCTGCGCACCGACCTGTCCGGCGCGCCCACCTTCGCCGAGCTGCTGGTGCGGGTGCGCGCGGTGGACCTGGACGCGTTCGCGCACCAGGACGTGCCGTTCGAGCAAGTGGTGGAGGCGGTCAACCCGCCGCGCTCGCTGTCCCGGCACCCGCTGTTCCAGGTGATGCTGGCCTTCCAGGACACCCCGGCCGCCGAGTTCGCCCTGCCCGGGGTGCGCGCCGAACCGGTGGCCGTGCACGGCGGGGCCTCGCGGCTGGACCTGCTGTGGAGCCTGCGCCAGGAATCCGACGGGATCGACGGGCTGCTGGAGTACAACACCGAACTTTTCACGCCCGCCACGGCGCGACTGCTGCTGGCCCGCCTCGACCTGCTGCTGCGCGCCGCCGTCGCCGACCCGGACCGCTCGGTCACCGACCTGCCGGTGCTCGTGCCCGGTGAGCGGGAACGGCTGCTCACCAGGTGGAACGACACCGCGCGGACCGTGCCGGACACCTCGGTGCACTCCCTGTTCGCCGAACGGGCGCGCGCCAATCCCAACGCGCTGGCGGTGGACGACCTCACCTACCGGCAGCTGGCGGAGCGGGTCGAGCACCTCGCCGAGCGGTTCCGCGCACTTGGAGCCGGTCCGGGCAGCCTGATCGCCCTGGTGCTGCACCGCACCGCCGACCTGCCCGCCGCGATGCTGGCCGCCGACCTCGTCGACGCGGCCCACCTGCCCCTGGAACCCGGGCTGCCACCGGAACGCCTCACCGCGCTGCTCGCCGACGCGCGACCGGCGCTGGTGGTGGACAACGAGAACGGACTGCGCGTCACGGCCCGCCCGGGAACACCGGTGCCCGAGGACACCGCCTACGTCCGGTACACCTCCGGGTCCACCGGGCGACCCAAGGGCGTGGTGGTGCCCAAGTCCGCACGGCTCAACCTGCTGCACGCCATGCGCGAGCGGCTGGACCTCATCCCGGCGGACCGGGTGCTGGCCGCCGCACCGGTCTCATTCGACATCGCCGAACTGGAACTGCTGCTGCCCCTGGTGACCGGGGCCTCGCAGGTGCTCGCGGACCGCGACACCGTGCGCGAGCCGGACGAGCTGCTGACCCTGCTGGAGCGCCGCCAGGTCACCGTGGTGCAGGCGACGCCATCGCTGTGGCACGCACTGGTCGCCCGCCGCCCAGAGTGCCTGCGCCGGGTGCGCGCGCTGGTCGGCGGTGAGGCCGTGCCCGGTGGGCTGGCCGAGGACCTGCGCGGCCTGGTGTCCTCGCTGCTGGCCTGCTACGGGCCGACCGAGACCACCGTGTGGTCCACCACGCACCCGGTCACCGGAGCCACCGGCTCGACCGTCCCCATTGGACGTCCACTGTGGAACACCCGCTGCCACGTGCTGGACGAGTGGTTGAACCTGGTGCCGCCCGGTGTGCTCGGCGAGCTCTACCTGGCCGGGGACGGGGTGGCCACCGGCTACCTGCGCCAGCCAGGCCTCACCGCCTCGCGCTTCCTGCCCGACCCGTACGGGCCGCCCGGGACCCGCATGTACCGCACCGGTGACCTCGCCTCCCGGGGCGCGGACGGGGTGCTGGGCTTCCACGGGCGCACCGACGACCAGGTCAAGGTGCGCGGCCACCGCGTGGAACTCGGCGAGGTGGAGGCGGTGCTCGCCCAGCACGCCGACGTGCACGCGGCCGCGGTGACCGTGCACCGCAGGGGTGTGCTGATCGGCTACCTGGTGCCCGCCGTCGCCGAACCGGACCTGCCCGCGATCAGCGCGCACCTGGCGCGGCACCTGCCCGACCACATGGTGCCCGCCCGGCTGGTCGCGGTGCCGGAGTTCCCGTTGAGCGCCAACGGGAAGGTGCGGCGCGACCAGCTGCCCGAACCGGACTGGTCAGTTGCCGCCGAGGTCACGGCCACCCCGGAGGAGCAGCTGCTGTGCGGGCTGTTCGCCGACGTGCTCGACCTGCCCTCGGTCCGCCCCGGCGACAACTTCTTCGAGCTGGGCGGGCATTCGCTGGTGGCGGCCAAGCTGGTCGCGCGGGTGCGCGCGGTGTTCGGCGTGGCCCTGGGCGTGCGGGACGTGTTCACCGCACCCACCCCGGCGGCGCTCACCGCGCGCCTCGCCGGAGCGGCCGAGACCGGTCCGCTGGTGCCCCTCCGCACCGGTGGGTCCGCCGCACCGCTGTGCTGCGTTCCGGCGTTGAGCGGCCTCAGCGGCGTGTACGCGGGCCTGCTGCCCCACCTCGACGGCGAGCACCCGGTGTACGGCCTGCACACCGACGACCTGCCGGACTCGGTTGAGGAACTGGCCGAGCACCACGTCACGGCACTGCGCGCCGCCCACCCCGACGGGCCCTACCACCTGCTCGGCTGGTCCTTCGGCGGCCTGGTGGCACATGCGATGGCCGTGCGGCTGCGGGAACTCGGCGCACCCGTCGGCCTGCTGGTCGTGGTCGACTCGGTCGCGGGTGCGGTGGCCGAGGCGGGGCCGGTCGAGGAGCGGATCACCCGGCTGCTAGGCCGGGACAGCGCGCCACTGGCCGCGGTGGCGCGCAACAACGAACGCCTGCTGCGGGCCTACCGACCGCCGGTCTACCCGGGTGACGTCGTGTACCTCAACGCGGCGGGCGGCTCGAACCACGAGCGGTGGCGGCCGCACGTCGGCGGGCGGCTCACCGTGCACCAGCTGGCTGCGGCGCACCACGAAGTGTTCCAGCCCGAGCACGTGGCCGAGGCCGGCGCGCTGCTCCGGGACGAACTGAGGAGGACCCGATGATCGACCACCTGCCTGCCGGTGCCCGGGTGGTGGTGCGGCTGCCCAACGGCCCCGGCCTGGCCAAGGCCCTGCTCGGCTGCTTCGACCGCGAAGTCGTCGCAGTGCCCCTGCACCCGCGCAGCACGGACACCGCGGTGCGCGGCATCGTCGACCGGGTCGCCGCCTCCGCCGTGCTGGACGAGCACGGGCTGCACGACACCGGCCACCCCGCCGCGCACCCGGATGTCGAGGGCCTGGCGTTCCTGATGTTCACCTCGGGCTCCACCGGCCCGCAGAAGGGCGTCATGCTCGGCCGGAAGGCGGTGCTGGGCAACGCGGCCAAGACCGCCGAGCTACACGGGATCACCCCCGACCGGCCGCACGGCACCTGCCTGCCGCTGTACCACTGCAACGCGCTGGTCATGTCGTTGCTGGGCACGCACCTCACCGGCACCCCGCTGGTGCTGCACAACGGCGCGGACCCGGCCGGGTACTTCGCCGCGCTGCGTGCCGCCGGGGCCCGGACCGCCTCCATCGTGCCCGCGCTGCTGGCCGACCTGCTGGAGGTCGCACCGGAGTGGCCGGAGGACCTGGAGTACCTGATCACCGCGGCCGCGCCGCTGACTCCGGACCTGGCCCGCCGCTTCCACGACCGCTACGGCCCGAGGCTGCGCCAGGGCTACGGCCTGACCGAGGCGGTGAACTTCAGCTTCACCACTCCCCTGCTCGACGAGCCCGCGTTCACCCGCCAGTACCTGGACCGGCACCCGCCGGTCGGCGTGGCGCTGCCGGAGACCGAGCTGCGGCTGGTCGACGGCGAGGTGTGGGTGCGGACCCCGGACGTGATGCGCGGCTACTGGCAGGACCCGGCGGCCACGGCGGCGGCGCTGACCGAGGACGGCTGGCTGCGCACCGGTGACCTCGGTGAGCTGCGCGAGGGCCTGCTGGTGCTGCGGGGCCGGGCCGGGGAGCGCATCAACCGGGGCGGGGAGAAGCACCACCCACTGGACGTCGAGCGGACCTGGCGCGAGGCCGGGCTCGGCGGGCGGTTCGCGGCGGTGGCCGTCGCCGAACCCGCGCTCGGCCACGAGATCGGGCTCGTCGCCACCGACCAGCAGGTGGAGGCCGTGCGCGCGGTGTGCGAGAACAGCCCGCTGCGGCCCGCCTCGGTGCAGTTCGGCGGATTCCAGGCCACCTCGACCGGCAAACCCCAGCGCAAGGCCATGGGCCGCTCGCTGGTCGCGCTGCGGTACGCGCCCGCCCGGTACGAGCGGCTGCTGCGGTACGCCTCGGCCACCGCGCACGACCTGCTCCGGTCCGGTGTGGACGATGCCGGGCTGCGTGCACTGGCCGGGCACGTCGACGAGCCCGCGCGGGAGGGCGAGGAGGCGGTGTTCGAGGCGCTGGAGTTCATGCGCGCCAACTGGCACCGGCGTGCCGACCCCGAGCTGGCGGAGGCGAAAGCCCGCTGGCGCAAGCAGTTGAGCACCGAATGGCCACTGGCCGGGTACGCCGAACTCGCCGAGCGCCTGCGCGAGGCCCACCCGGGCGCGGTGGTGTCCAGCCACCTGCCCACGATCACGACCCCCGACGGATGCCCGTGGGCACTCGGCCCACTGCTGTCCTTTGTGGACTACCCAACCCAGGAGCCGGGCGGCCGGTGGCACGGGCTCGCCGGACTGCGCGAGGCGGGCTTCGCCGTCGTCGGCTGCGCACTGCTGCGCGCGGGCCGCCACGACCTCGGCGGCGTGCTGTGGGCCCACACCCCGACCAGCGGAAACGGAGGCAACGCATGACCAGGATGAAGCAGGTCCCCGACCACGAGGACGAGGTGTTGGACCTGGAACGCCACCAGGACCCCAGCCGCAACTGCATCACCCCGGTGGTGCAGCTGCCCCCGGAAGTCGCCCTGACCGTCGTGACCGCACTCGCCGGGCTGGTCCGCCACGCCCACCGGCGGGAACACCAGTCCCCCACACCACCCGGCGCGCTGAAGGCGGCGCAGGAGTTCGAGGAGGGCGACGTGTTCATGCTGGCACCCCCCTTCGAGGGCTACTTCGCCGACCGCTACCTGATGGACTTCTACGACACCCGGGAACGCGGCATCTGCTCCCGCATGCACCTGCACACCGGCCTCCGCTTCGTGCGCATGATGACCGGCCCGGCCACCACCATCCGCGTCTCCAGTCTGTCCCCCCTGACCGTCCGCTCCCGCCCGGACTGGACGACCCCGCTGCGCGCCTTCGTCGACCCCCTGCCGGACACCCCGGACGGCGTGCACCGGGACCGGTACAACGTCGTCGTGCCACCGAACTCCTGGGTGGACATGCAGATCCCCCGGGGCGTCTCGCACCAGTTCAACGCGGTCGGGCCCTATGCCGTGATCGACTCGGTGCACCCGGAGGAGTCCATCGAAACCCTTCGCGAAGGCATGTCCGGGTACCGCATGATGGCGCAGACCATCTTCCTGGCAGAGCACCGCAGTTCAGCCGCCACCTGCGCCGACACCGGCGACGGGAGCTGAACGTGGGGAATTCCCTGGTCTTCCATACAGATCACCGCAAATTCCGGTCCGACCGCGCGAGCAATGATCAGATAGGGGCCATGGTCTCCATGAGTTCCTCGCTTCGTGTGGTTGAGCCCTCTTGCTGAGCGGACGGTGGCCAGCCAGGGCTTCGGTCCCGATGCTGACCGCCAAGAATTCCCCCCGAACGAAGCCACGTCGCCGTCCAACGAAGGTCAATCCCACGTACGCGCGGAGCCTCGTCGAGCAAGTGTTTCGCGAAGACATGCACGCTGCGCGAGTGCTGTCGTTGGCGAACGGAGTCATCGGCGTACTGCACGCGGCGGTGCTCGCCGTTCATGCCATCGGCCAAGCGTATGCGAAGGTCGCGAACATCCAGCCCAAGAGCGGCGTCAAATAGATCGATCGGCTCCTGAGCAACGAAGGGCTTGTCATGGCGCAGATCCTCAAATCGTGGGTCGCGTTCGTGGTCGGTGTTCGCAAATGGGTTCCGGCGAACGGGCGGGCGACGATGCTCCGCGACGTCCGCGTCATCAAGGATCGCGCCCGCGTACCGGCGGTGGTCGTCGTCCACGCCCCGAAGATGAAGGAGGCGTGGTGCCTGGCGACGACGCTCGTAGACAAAAAGGCGTCCGAGATCGTTAAGCTCTATGGCAAGCGCTTCACAATCGAGGAAACGTTCCGAGACGAAAAGAACCTGCACTTGCGTCGCCGTTCGGCGAGTTGAGGTTCATCCATGTCCAGCGCCTACTCGGCATCTCGGAAGTCCAGCCCCACTGGCGGTCTAGCCAAGACCGGCCGGCCACGCGCAGCGATTCGCCTTCGATGGTCAGGTTGCCGGTAGTCCGCATGTCCGGGAATGCAAACTCGTAGTTCGTCTCACCAAGTAGGACGAACTCGCCGGTACCATTGTAATTCAGGACGGGTCCCTGGGGCTCGAGCACGACATCCAGCGAGCCCCAGGGCACGGTCAAGGCCACTGACATCTTCTGCGCGTTACCGGTCCACTTCAGGCCCGGCGCGGTGATGTCGAGATCGGTCGTGCTCCAGTTGAAGTCGCTCGGGTCGACGCCGGCTATGTAATCCTTTACCAGCCGGTCGTCTCGTCGATGACGGAGAACGACAGGAACCGTCCAAAGCCCTGAGGCATGTTCATGGCGTGCACTAGAGGACCGATCAGGTTGATTTTGCGGTAATTCTATGCGCTTCGATGGAAGGCTCGACCGTCTCGCCGGGCCATGATCTCGTCCGCGGCCGGAGGTGCACGGATGGAACGATGGTCGCCGCCGGTGGAGCTGTCGCGGCAGGAGCAGTCGCTGATGAAGCGGCTGACACGCGTGAGAGCACTGTTCGGCTTTCTCAGGTTGCACCGGCACGAGCTGTTCGATGAGACGTTCCAGGAGCAGCTGGAGGGCATGTACCGGACGACGGGGGCAGGTGAGCCGCCGCATCCGCCGGCGCTGATGTGCATGGTCACGCTGCTCCAAGGCTACGTAGGCGCATCGGATGCCGAGGCGGTGGAGCTGTCCGTCGTCGACCTGCGCTGGCAGATGGTGCTCGGCTGCCTGGGTGCGGCTACGCCCCCGTTCTCGCAGGGCGCGCTGCAAGCATTCCGAGAGCGGATGGTCGCGCACGAGATGGACCGAGTGCTGCTGGAGCGGACCGTGGCGCTCGTTCGGTCCGGCGCTATGACGGAGGGCGAGAGGCGTGCGGTGTCCAAAGCACTGCGCGTGGCCATTGATAGCCGCCCTTTAGCGGGGGCCGGGCGGGTTGAGGACACGATCAACCTGCTCGGCCATGCTGCACGCAGCATCGTACGCGTCGTGTCGAAGATCATGGATCGACCGCCCGAGGAGATATGCCGCAAGGCTCGCATCCCCCTGCTCCTGGCGCCCAGTATTAAGGCCGGGCTCGACCTCGACTGGAGCGACCCGAAACAGAAGGTGCTGGCCATCCAGATGCTGGAGCGGCAGGTGTCCTCGCTACAGCAGTGGGTGGACCGTCACCTCGACGACGTCGTCGAGCAACCCCTTCGTCCCTACCTCGATGCCATCACACAGGTTCGGGACCAGGACCTGGAAACAGCCGAAGACGGGACCGTTCGCATCCGGCAAGGCGTCGCGCCTGACCGCCGCGTCTCCATTGAGGATGCCGAGATGCGCCACGGCAGAAAGAGCCGCTCGAAACGGTTTGACGGCTACAAGGAACATATCGCACGAGACCTTGACCTTCCCGTCATTGTCGCCTGCGCGGTCACGCCCGCGAATCGGCCCGAAGAAGAGGGAGCCGTGCCGATCGCCAAAGACATCCATCAGCAGCGGCTGCGCATCGCCGAACTCCACATTGATCGCGCCTACGTGAATAGTCCCGTCGTTGGCGACGTGATCCGCGCGAAGGGTAAGGTGTTCTCGAAGCCTTGGGGCCAGCGGGCTCGCGGTCCCGACTTGTTCAGCAAGCGCCACTTCAACATCGACCTGCGCACCAAGACGATCACATGCCCGGCAGGACAGGTCGAAGCGTTCGAGCCCGGCGACACGGTCGAGTTCGATCCTGAGGAGTGTGGCGCATGCCCCCTCCGAACCAGATGCACCCAAGCCGCCTCGGGACGAGGGCGGACCGTGTCCATCGCCGAAGACGAAGCGCTGCAGAGCAAGTTCCGGGAGCTACAGCAGACCGCGCCAGGACGCGCCGTGCTCAGGCAGCGCACCGCTGTGGAGCATGCGCTCGCCCACATCGCGGCGCGGAAAGGACACAGCGCGCGCTACATGGGCGCCAGGAAAAACCTGTTCGACCTCCGGCGCGCCGCAGCGATCCAGAATCTCGAGGCTGCCCAGCGGCTGGTCCAGGAGGCTGCGTAAACTATTGGAATTAGACAATTTTCAATATGTTCGCTGCTCTAGAACGCCAGCACCCGCTTCCCGTCGGCGGCGACTCTCTTCGAGATGGAACCGATCTGGAACAATGGTGTCGGTTCTGACCTCAACGCCAGTATTGACGCTCGTCACCCCTAAGCGTCTTCGAGAGTCTCTTCGCCCAGCGCGATGCTCAATGCGGATCCCAGGACGTTGTTCGACGCCTCCTGGGCGAGACGTTGCTGTCAGTGGTCGCGATCTAGCGTTCCCGTGAGCATCAGCATTTCCTTCGTTTTGCACTGAGCGCCACGGCACGGTGGATCCCACGGCCTGATGAGCGCGATCAGTCCCCCGTGGCCCGAGGAGATGCCATGCCCTCGGTGACCCGCCCCAATTCGCCTTCCTACCGCCTAACCTGCGCCACGCGGGTGGCGAGCCGTCCGCCGATGTGGACGCCGATGACACTGCCCACCTCATCGCGGGTGAAAAAGCCTTTCATTCCCTTCGTTGGTCCGTCCGGGACGACGTAACGGTCCTCGGGACCGGCAAGCAGCCCCATGGGGGTTGGTGGGGGTGAATGATCTGGGTCCTCGCCCGCGGCGCGGAGCCTCTCCTTCATCTCCGGTTTGATGCTGACGTCGGCGATCAGCCGGCCGGCCTCGGCAGTGATCTGCCACAGCGCGTACATCGTCTCGTACGTTCCAGTGTAGGGTTGCAGAGCGGCCCCGGGCAGATATTGCGGCTCCGGTTCCTCCTCTACCACGCCGAGGTAGTGCTTGAGCGCCCAATTCTCGAGCAGCTGGTTGAACTGCGGCCCGTTGGGACCGGAATTGGTCATCGCCGTGAACGCGAATTGGCGCGACGGCACCATCACGAAGTCCGAGTACTGCCCGATGGTCGCGCCTCCGTGCAAGACCAGCCGGGTCTCCCCGATGTTGCGCAGCAACCAGCTGATCCCGACGGCATCGCCGAAGGCGCTGCCTGGGACCGTGACCGTCGGCTCCTGCATGCGCCGCAGCGTCTCGGCACGCAGCAGCCGGGTGCCGTCCGGTGCGGTGCCGTCGCCGAGATGGAAACGGGCCCACGAGATCTGATCACGAGCGGTGGCCGACATGCCACCGGACGGCGCCGCTGCGCGCGCCGACGCCCACACTCGCTTCTGTTCGATCGTGCCGTCCTCCGCCTGCGAGTGCCCGACGGCGAAGCGCCGCATCATGATGTCGGTCATGAAGAACAGCGTGTCGTGGAGACCGAGCGGATCGAGCACGAGGTCCTGAAGGGCTTTCTCGTAGGTTGTCCCGGTGATCTTCTCGATGATTCGCCCCGCCACTGGAAAGGCCGCGTTGTTGTAGGACATGGCGCTGCCGGGCGCATACACCTGGCGCAGGGTCTTCATCAGGCCCACCCGTCGCTCCAGCGCGTCGTCGCCCTCACCTGTGTTGTCGGACCGGTCGCCCTCCCACCCCGCAGTGTGGTTGAGAAGCTGTAAGACGGTGACGTCGCGCGCGGCGGACTCGTCGCGCAGCGCGAACTCGGGCAGGTACCGACGCACCGGGGCCTCAAGCTCCACATCGCCGCGCTCGACAAGCCGCATCATCGCGGTGGCGGTGAAGGTTTTCGTGGTGGATCCAAACTGGAACAGCGTGTTCTCGTCGACGGGCAGGGGATTGCGGATGCTCGTCACACCGGCGTACGCGTAGTGCTCGGCGCCATCGACGAAGACCCCGACGGAAACGCCCGGAACGTCGAGTTCGCGGCGGGTCTTGGTGGCGAATTCCTTCAGTTCGGCGTCCTGCGCTTCAGCCACGACTCCTCCTCGGCTCCTGCGGGACCGGACTCCCGCCGCGACTGGTTGTGTGACCGCATGGCCCCGTGAGCCCCGTGATCTGGTCGGCGGGCACCGGCATCGGGTTTGTCGGCCTTTGCCCAAACCATGCGCGGAGCTGAAAACCAACTCGGCTTTTCCCTGCGGATGATGGGCTGCAAGCAGAACCGTGCGGCGGATGGTGTTGTTTCCCCCGCGCGCGTCTGGTCGTTCCTCGGCCCCGTTGAAGGCCCCGGCCTGGGCACTCCTGACCCACCAACCAGCTCAGCACGTCGGCCATGCCCTGAGGAACTGCGGGGTTCGAGGCACCCGTGTGCTTGCGCCCAACACTGACATAGTCGTTGGTCGATACCAGCAATGGGCGTGGGCCCCACGCAGACCCACCGGGCAGACCTGCGCTATCCGCATCCTCCTTCGTGGTCTCATACAGGGAGATTGCAATCTAAGATCTCAGAAGTCAACCCCCGCGTTGTGCCTCGGGGGAGGATAGGACGAGCCGGCCGGATCACGCGAGGCAGAACCGCGCAGGCCACCAACGCGGGCTGGCGATCGGGGATTCGCGGGCCACGAAAAGGCCCAAGAACGAGCACGCCGCTTGCATGCGTCGAGCAACGGGCAGACGTCGGCCAAAGGCACGCGCGGGCGGCACGCCGAGGGACGAGGCCGAGAGGCTCACGCCGCATCGAACGACGGGTCTGTCACCCTCGCGCCCTCGCGATGGGCGGCGGCTCGGTGGGGATGCCCAGATGGGTCAAGATCGCCACGATGGCCTCGCGCTCGGAGATGTCGGCGACGACCCGCCGGCGCCCACCGCACGGACACGCGAGCACATCCTCCAAGTAGACGCGGCGGATGAGGGAAGCCCAATCGATGCGCGCGTAGACGGGCCGGACGATGCCGTCGCCGAGGCTCGTGCGCGCGCTCGCCGGAGGGTGCTGGGTCGCCGCGGGAGGCGGCGCCGTGATGTCGTTGGCGCAGGTCGGTGGCGCCGTCGCGCTCTTCTTGTTCTTCTCCGGCACCGGGGCGCCCGTCGCCGCGGGCCCGTGAGGCACCACGGCGGCTCGCCACGACGAGCCCGACGCGAGCACGCCGGAAAGGCGCAGCAACGGATACCGTGGCGGAGGCACCAGCGCCGCGATGCGCGCCAGAAAATGGACCGGCGTCATCACCAGGTGGGTCGGGCCGTTGCGACGCGGTTTACGCAGGCGGTACGTCCTCCGAGCGCAACCCGGCAAATCTCCCCGACAGCGGAATCGCATGCTCGATCGCGACATGGGTGTAGCTCCCACACTGACATCGGGATTACCGCCGATAGTCGCTCAGCGCGATAACGTTTTCGAAGAGCGTCACCTCAGCTTTATATGTGGCTGCGAGCAACGCCCAAGCGCCGTCGAAGCGCTCGCTCTGGATCAGGCCACGGAAGGTCAGGATCGCCTGGCCACCCTCATGCCTCCAGCGCATTCCGCTCCGTTTCATGCGCTGCGCCGCGAGCGTTTTACAAGCCGCCTCGACTACACCTGAGCCGATGGGAAGGCACGCGGCGCGCCAGGTTGCATACCGCATGCGACGACGGTGCTTGCGAAAGTAAGCCAGCTCGGTCCCAATGCGACCGCTGCCTGGGTGCTGCTTTGTAAGATGGACAAGCGACCGAATGATCTTCTCGACGCCGTCGGGATCTTCGAGCAGCACGAGGCGCAGCTTGTCGAACTGCGCACGGCACTTCACGGTCCCTTCGCCATACGCGGCGCCCAAGGCGACGTTGAGGTGCTCGGCGGCATGGTAGAAGTCGAGAACTTCAACGCTCGGCGGCAGCGCGCCATGAAGGAAATCCCAGTTGTCGTTCGCTCCATCCGCGACCGTCACCAGCTTCAGCTCGGGTCGCTGCCCGAGTGCTGCTCCAAGCTCCTCGGCGAGGATCTTCTTCAACGTGGACTTCTTGAACTCCGGCATCCGTCCGATCTTGACGGTGCTCAAGCGCTCACCTGCTGCATCGTAGAACGATACGGTTCCACACCCGACTTCCTGATACCCTGCCGGTCCACTCGCCGGCCTGCCTTCGGCCGATGTTCGTGCCCGCTTCTCTTCGCGGCCACCGTCACGCATCGGTACGAGCACTCCGTCGAGCGAGACGGCTACCGTGACGGCCTCAACGGGCACGATGTCGCCGGCGCGCACTGTCTTCTCGAACGACTCGCGTTGTGCTTCCCACTCACCTCCGAGTTGCTTCGGGAGTCGATCGAGACTGCTCTTCGACGGTTGCATGTGGCCGAGCTTCGCGCACAGCGCCTCGCTCTCCTGGGGCGTCATGTGGGCGACCATGAAAACCGCCTGCTCGGCCGCCAGGGGCGTCCAGTACTTCTCCACGATGCCGGCGCGAAGCTCCAGCGCACTGACCGCTCGCTCGCCATCCCGCCTCGTCGAGTACAGCGTGCGCTCGACCCGAACCGGTCCAGCCGCCGACAGGTACGTCTCCTCGCAGCGCAGCACCCTGCGATGCGGTACGCCGTCGATCAGAACGACGGGCGCGTCCACGTCTAGACGCTCCAGTTCCTCGGCGACGAGATCTCGCTCGACCTCCGCCATCTTGCTGCGCAGATCGCGCTCGAACGCCCCGAAGTCACCGGCGGGCGGCTTGCCCTCGCGCTCCTGGATGAAGGTCTTCAGCACGTCGAGCGCTTTCCCCTTTGTACTCGTAGTTCTCTCCGGTGCTCCCGCCGCCACCGATCGCTTCGCCATACCAAGAATAATTCCGACCAGCGGCGACAAATTCTCACGCGTCCGCAACTTCTGTCACCGGGTGCGCCTCAGGGTGTCGAAAAGCTGAATGAATTCAAGTCAGTGTGAGACCTACACCCATGTCGCTACCCAGCACTGTATAGCCGTTTTGCTCCCGTTCCCCGAGGGCTGGGTAGCCTTCACTCCCGACGGCCGCTACAAATTTAGTGGCGATCTCGCCTCCAACTTCTGGCATGCCATCCACCTCTGCCGCTTCGAGCCCGGCGAGCTCGATCCCTATGCCCCCAACCTACGCCTCAATGACGAAACGCCCCTCGCCACCGCAGCCCCGCGATGCTCGCCTTCCCCGTGAGCTGACCGGCTCACTGAGCTAGCCACCACCGCGCCCTTCCGGCCCGCTCACAGTCGCCCCACGCCCACCAGGACAGGCCTTGGCATCGAACTACGCCCCCCCAGGTATCAGAGCCTGTCAAGCGACAGTAACTTTTTACTGACGCTCTACAGAGCCCGCCACCACGCGATAGCCATCAGCCGCGTAGGAACTCCAGCCTTCCAAGAAGAGACGAAGTTCGTCCAACATTCAATGGTGCCGCATAGCTTAGCGAGGGTGAGCTCGCGGCGGCGGTCGGCTTCGTTGCGATACCCTATCGGCGCGAGCGTACTCGTCCCTCCGGTGCTGGCGCCAAGCCGAGCAGCTGACCGATCGCCTCGTGCACGACCCGGGCTGCCTCCGCGTCCCCGAGGGCGACGGCTCGGCTCAGAGTGCCGGCGAGCGACGCAACCACGGCGGATCGAGGCGACGGATCGATGGTCGCGAGCTCCCCGGGTCCAGGGCTCGGCGGTTGGGCCCGGGTTGGGTCCATGCCACCCGAGGGGGGGGCGATCCGTCGTCACGCCCTCCCCAAATCCCCGGGGATGCGACGGATCGCGACGGTTCGCCCCCGTGGCGGAATCCTGGCGGGATTTCTGACTCGCGAAACCAGCCTCTAGAACACCGATCACGTTGAGGAACGAGAGATGAACCGCCAAGGCGCCAAGGGCGCCAAGATATTTTCTTCTCCTTCTTGGCGTCCTTGGCGCCTTGGCGGTTCGAAAATCTGCTCGTTTCAGGCGGGTTCAACCCGTTTGTCGCTCTAGCGGCTCGGCTTCGCGGTCCCTCCGGGGGCCTCGTCCAGCCAGAGGACGGCGGTCACGCCGCGCGGGTAAAAGCGGCTGCCGACGGGCACGCCGCGCTGCATCTGATCGGAGTAGGCCCAGTACCCGGAGCCCTCGATCTGCCAGCGGACGTGGGCCTGCTCGTGGCGATCCTGGTCGGGCAGATCGGCCTTCAGGATCGCGCGGGCGACGTGCTGGCAGAGCGCGATCTTGCTCGCCCAGGAGTTGTCGCTGCTGCTCGACAGCTTCCAGCCGCCCTCGGGGAACAGGCACAGCCCGGGCTTCAGCACCGCCTGCAGGTGGCGGCGGAGCACGCGCACGAGCTCGGCGTGCTCGCCCTGCGACAGGAGGCCCTCGAGCAGGCCCATGGCGTGGGGGTACAGGAGGCCCTCGATCGCGGGGATGATCGCGCTCGGGCAGCTGCCGTCGAGCAGGGCGGGGATGTAGCCCGTCGCGTCGTCGAAGGCGGAGGTGATCGCGCGCGCCGACCGCCGGCTCGCCTCCGCGGCCTCGGCGGCGAGGGAGGGGTCCCCGCACCGCTCGAGCAGGTGCGCGAGGATCACGTAGGACGCCCACGTCTTGCCGGCGAGGTAGAGGTTGCCGCGCGCGCGCCCGAGCGAGTGATCCAGCGAGTCGTACGTCGTGATCTCCGCGCCGGTGCCGCAGCGGCTGCTGTCGAGCGCCATGACGCCGCCCCGCGCGCCGGCCTCCGGGGCGTCGCGGTGGAGCAGGCTGGCGAGCAGCTCGGCGAAGAGGCCCCGGTGGCGCTCGAGGAAGCCCTCGTCGCCGGTGCGCGCGACGTACACGCCGGCGCAGCAGACCCAGTTGGTGAGCTGCTCGTGCGTCATGTAGCTGAAGCAGAGGGCGTCGAGGTTCGGGCGCTCGTAGCTGGAGTAACTAGCGGGCGAGAAGTGGTTTGCGACGCCCATGTCGTGCGTGAACGACACGCCGCCGGGCAGGAGCTCGCCCTTCGCGCCGGGGCGCTTCACCTGGTCGCGGTAGCTGTAGCGATCGACGTAGAGGTCGAGGACGTTGCGCACGGCCCAGGGCGCGTAACGCAGCTCGAAGAAGAGGTGATCGATCGTGAGATCGAAGGTGTTCATCATCTCGTACTCGCCCTCGTTCACGACCCAGAGCGGCGCGGGCGGCGAGGCGTCGTCGAGCGCGGTGTCGAGCCACTCGGTGGACCCGAAGTAGCCGTGTGTCGCCTGCGCGAGCAGCCATTTCTGGGCGGGGCTGAGCGGCGCGCGTGCGAGCTCCTCGTCCCGGGCGAGGGCCTCGCGGACGAGCGCCTCGCGGTGGTCGAGCGCGAAGGAGAGCACGTCCTCGAGGCTGCGGTGATAGCGGGTGTACGCGTAGCGCGCCTCGACGCCGGTGGTGATGGTCCCGGCGTCGTGGAAGCCGAGCGCGATCCACAGCTCGCGGCGGGCGCCCGGGGGGACCTCGACGCGCAGGCCGCCGCTCTTGCCGAGGCGGAACAGCCGGTCCTGGCTGCCGTCGAACGCGTGCTCGGGCGCGAAGGCCTGGAAGGCGCTGACGCCGGGCTCGGGGCGGCAGGCGAGGCCCCAGCGCCGGCCGTGCGCGACGCCGACGAGGCGGCCGTCGGTCGTCGCCTCGAGGTCGCGCAGGCTCGCCGCGTCGAGCGCGAAGAGGCCGGTCATGGGCTCGGTGCCGCCGGTGTTGTCGAGCTCGAAGCGCGCGAAGACCGCCGGGCAGGACCGCGCGGCGACCTCGGCGGGCGGCGCGGTGCGCGGGTCCGGGATGGGGCCGAACGGCGAGAAGAGGGTGAGGGTGAGCTTGCCGGCGCGGATCGTGTCGCTCGCCCAGCCGAGCTCGCGGCGGATGTCCTGCTCGCCGAAGACGCGGCGCATCCGCGTGTCGCGCGTCAAGGTGACCCCGAAGGGGACCTCCGGGCCGCTGGCTGCCTCGAAGTAGGGCAGGCAGAAGAGATCGCCTTCGCCCTCGCGGTAGCCGATGTAGAGGTTCGAGTCGCCCGGGCGGCCCACCTGCGAGGCGAAGCCGCCCCGGCGGTTGAAGCTGCCGAGCGTGAAGGAGGCAAAGGCGCCGACCGGCGCGTGCTGGACATTGTAGGAGGGGTTCACGGCCGCAACATACCGTAGTCGCTGCGCGAGGCGCGCCTGCGGAGCGGCAGGGGTGGCCGAAAATGGGAGCTGCCGCGGGGGTGTCGGTCTCGCGCGGCGCGCGATGCGGTCGGCGGCGGCCGGCGGCGGCCGGCGCGTGGAGGGGCCGGCCGCCGGTGGTGGAGGGGAGGGGCTCAGTACGGCGTGAAGCAGACCGCGAGCCGGGGACGATCGCCCTCGGTATGGTGCTCGCTGGTGCGGTAGGCGGTGCGCGCGCCGGCGTCCTCCTCCAGGAGGAAGCCGTGGTTGGGATAGGCGCCGTCCACCCACGCCTGGACGAGGGCGGTGAGGTCCAGCGTGCTCGTGCCGTGCGGGACGCCGATCAGGGTCGCCTCGACCTCCGGAGCGTAGCTCCCGGCGAAGCTCCTCCAGGTGACCTTCGCCTCGTCCCACGCGGCCGTGATGCGGTGGGCGCGGATCGTCTGCGCGCCCGAGCTCACGGCCGTGGTCGTGAACGAGGCGGACGTGACCGTGGCGCCGGGCGGGATGGCGTCGAGCGCGAACCGGAACAGCGCGTGTTTGGTGAATCCACTGCTGCTGCCCGAGTGGATGTACGCCATGTCGCCCTCGTTGTACCGCGGGTAGGCCGCCCACACGCTCGTGTCGGCGACGTCGCCGGAGACGCCGCGCTGGAAGGTGAGGCACACCGGATCGCAGGCGTCTCCCACGCCGTCCGCGTCGCTGTCCTCCTGGGCGGGGTTACCGTCCTCGGGGCAGTTGTCGGCGTCGTCGCAGGCGCCGTCCGCGTCGGTGTCCGCGCACGACACACACGTCGCGGTGCAGCCGTCGCCGTCGAGGAGGTTACCGTCGTCGCACGCCTCGCCGGGGTCGAGCGCGCCGTCGCCGCACGCGGGGGCGGCGGCGCCGCTCGCGTAGGCGAAGACGAACGTGTTCGGCTCGCCGAGATCCGGTCCTCCGGGCGAGTCCGGCTGGGCGAGCGAGTACGCCTCGGCGCCGACCGCCGCGAGCGCTGCGAGCGCGTCGGCCTCGCTCCCGGCCGCGCCGTAGAACACCCGGAAGACGTGGGCGTCGCCGGGCTCGAGCGAGCCGAAGTCGAAGTCGAACAGCGCGCCGAGGTCGGCCGGGCCAGCGTCGGTCACCGGGCCGGGGCGCGAGCCGGTGAAGCGGAAGGGATCGGCGCTGCTCCAGTTGCCGGCGTCGGTCCGGAAGAGCTCGGGGGCGTCGCCCGGAGCGAGCGTGACGAGCTCTCGCGAGAGGGTGGGATAGAGGCTCCAGTCCATCACGCGGCGATACCGCAGGTCGGCGGTGCTCTCTCCGGTGTTCTCGAGGGTCACCACGATCTCGTACAGCGCGGGGGTCGCGGCGGACGGGCGGTAATCGTGGGTGACGCGGAGCGCGCCGCCGATCTGGACGGTGGAGACCGCGCTGTCCGGCGTCGCCGAGAAGCCGACGCGCTGGAGCGTGTACGGCGCGCCGTCGACGCCGCGGTTCGCGTAGCCGGAGAGCCCGGTCGCGGCGTCGCCCGCGCCCCAGCCCTCGGAGCGCGACCACGCGCCGAGCCCGGCGTTGCCCGTGGGCATGTAGCGGAGGCCCATGGTGCCGATCCGGAGCGGGTCGCCCGCGAACGGCACGTTGAGGTGGCCCTCGCAGTTCACGCCCAGCTGGACCGTGCCGTTGTCGATGATCGCACCGCAGGACGCGTCGCACACGTCGCCGGCGCCGTCGTCGTCGGTGTCCCGCTGGTCCGGATTGGCGTCGTAGGCGCAGTTGTCCTCCGGGTCGCAGACGGTATCCCAGTCGGAGTCTCCCGTGCTGGCCAGGAAGCACGGGTCGCAGGCGTCACCGACGCCGTTGTGATCGCTGTCGCTCTGGTCGGGGTTCGGCGTTGCAGCGCAGCTGTCGCAGAGGTCGCCCGCGCCGTCGGCGTCGCCGTCTTCCTGCCCGGGGTTAGCGCCGTGAACGCAGTTGTCCTCCCCGTCGCAGAGGCCGTCGCCGTCATGGTCCCAGTGCCCGGCGCCCGAGCAGTAATCGCAGAGGTCGCCGACGCGGTCCGCGTCGCTGTCCTCCTGGCCCGGGTTGGGGTCGTAGCGGCAGTTGTCGCTGCCGTCGCAGTGGCCGTCGTGGTCGGAGTCGGCGATGCCCGTGGCCCAGCAGACGTCGCACGCGTCGCCGATGCCGTCATAATTGCTGTCGAGCTGAACCGGGTTGGGCGCGCCCGGGCAGTTGTCGCAGGCGTCGCCGAGGCCGTCGGCGTCGCTGTCCGCCTGGTCCGGGTTGTAGACCTCCTGGCAGGTGTCCGCGTCGCTGCAGATCGCGTCGCCGTCGTGATCCCAGGCGCCCGCACCCGAGCAATAGTCGCAGAGATCGCCTCTGCCGTCGGCGTCGCCGTCCTCCTGGCCCGGGTTGTAATCGTAGACGCAGTTGTCCACGTCCTCGCAGAGGCCGTCGCCGTCGGAGTCCCAGTTCCGGTCGCCCACGCAGGGGTCGCAGGCGTCGCCGAGGCTGTCGGCGTCGCTGTTCTCCTGGCCCGGGTTGGGGTTGTAAAGGCAGTTGTCGATGTGGTCGCAGAGGCCATCGCGGTCGTGATCGCCGCTGCCAGCGGCCCAGCAGGCGTCGCAGGTGTCGCCTGCGCCGTTGTGGTTGCTGTCGCGCTGGTCCGGGTTGGCGGCGGTCGGGCAGTTGTCGCAGACGTCGCCGATGCCGTCGGCGTCGCCGTCCTCCTGGCCCGGGTTGGTGATGTACGCGCAGTTGTCCGCGGCGCCGCAGCGGGCGTCGCCGTCTGCGTCCCAGTCGGCGGCGGCCCAGCAGGCGTCGCAGGCGTCGCCGATGCCGTTGTAGTCGCTGTCGAACTGGTCCGGGTTCACCGCGCCCGGGCAGTTGTCGCAGGCGTCGCCGAGGCCGTCGGCGTCCGCGTCCGCCTGGTCCGGGTTGACGGTGTAGGCGCAGCTGTCCTCGAGGTCGCAGAGGCCGTCGCCGTCGTAGTCCGTGAAGCCGGCGCCCAGGCAGTCATCGCAGGCGTCGCCGAAGCCATCGGCGTCGGCATCCTCCTGGTCCAGGTTGGCGGTGCCGTCGCAGTTGTCCTCGAGGTCGCAGAGGCCGTCGCCGTCGTCGTCCCAGGCGCCGGGGCCCGAGCACTGGTCGCAGGGGTCGCCGATGCCGTCGCCGTCGCTGTCTTCCTGTCCCGGGTTGTAGCGGTAGGTGCAGTTGTCCCTGTCCTCGCAGAGGCCGTCGCCGTCGTCGTCCCAGGGCGAGTACCCCGCGCAGCGATCGCAGAGGTCGCCTCTGCCGTCGCCGTCGCCGTCCTCCTGGCCCGGGTTGTTATTGTAAATGCAGTTGTCGATGTCGTCGCAGCGACCATCGCGGTCGTGATCGCCGCTGCCAGCGGCCCAGCAGGGGTCGCAGGCGTCGCCTACGCCGTTGTAGTTGCTGTCGCGCTGGTCCGGGTTGGCGTCGCCCGGGCAGTTGTCGCAGGCGTCGCCCACGCCGTCGGCGTCGGTGTCCTCCTGTCCCGGGTTGGGATTGTAAAGGCAGTTGTCCACGGCGCCGCAGAGCGTGTCGGCGTCCTGGTCCCAGTCGCCGGCGGCCCAGCAGGCGTCGCAGGTGTCGCCGAGGCCGTTGTAGTCGCTGTCGAACTGGTCCGGGTTCACCGCGCCCGGGCAGTTGTCGCAGGCGTCGCCTGCGCCGTCGGCGTCCGCGTCCGCCTGGTCCGGGTTGGCGGTATAGGCGCAGCTGTCCTCGAGGTCGCAGAGGCCGTCGCCGTCGTGGTCCCCGAAGCCGGCGCCCGCGCAGTAGTCGCAGGCGTCGCCGTAGCCGTCAGCGTCGGCGTCCTCCTGTCCGGGGTTGTGGCTCGAGAAGCAGTTGTCCTCGAGGTCGCAGAGCGCGTCGCCGTCGTAGTCCGATTCGCCTTTGCCAGCGCAGTAATCGCACGCGTCGCCGTAGCCGTCGGCGTCGGCGTCTTCCTGGCCCGGGTTGGGAGTGTAATAGCAGCTGTCGTTGTCGTCGCAGATGCCGTCACCGTCGGAGTCCCAGTTCGTGTTCCCCGCGCAGGGGTCGCACGCGTCGCCTGTGCCGTCGGCGTCGGCGTCTTCCTGGCCCGGGTTGGGAGTGTAATAGCAGTTGTCGTTGTCGTCGCAGCGGCCGTCGCGGTCGTAATCCCAGCCGCCCGACGCCCAGCAGAGGTCGCAGGCGTCGCCGGGCCCATCGCCGTTGCTGTCGAGCTGGTCCGGGTTGGCGTCGCTCGGGCAGTTGTCGCAGGCGTTGCCGAGGCCGTCCGCGTCGTCATCCTCCTGGCCGGGGTTCTGGGCGAAGGCGCAGTTGTCCGCCGAGCTGCAGACGCCATCGTCGTCGTAGTCCCAGTCGCCCGCGATCCAGCAGGCGTCGCAGGCGTCGCCGACGCCGTTGTAGTCGCTGTCGAGCTGGTCCGGGTTCGCGACGTCCGCGCAGTTGTCGCAGGCGTCGCCGAGCCCGTCCGCGTCGGTGTCCTCCTGGCCCGGGTTCGGGACGTAAACGCAGCTGTCGGCGAGATCGCAGGCGCCGTCGCCGTCGTAGTCCCACGCGCCCGCGCCCGCGCAGGTGTCGCAAGCGTCGCCTGTGCCGTCGGCGTCGGCGTCCTCCTGCCCCGGGTTCGGGACGTAATAGCAGTTGTCCTCGAGATCGCAGCGGCCGTCGCCCTCGTGGTCGTCGGCGCCGGCGCCGGCGCAGGTGTCGCAGGCGTCGCCGATGGCGTCCGCGTCGTTGTCCTCCTGGCCCGGGTTGTGAATGTAAAGGCAGTTGTCGCTGTCGTCGCAGCGGCCGTCGCCGTCGTAGTCCCAGCCGCCGGAGAGCCAGCAGGCGTCGCAGGCGTCGCCGATGCCGTTGTGGTTGCCGTCGTGCTGATCCGGGTTGGGCACGCTCAGGCAGTTGTCGCACGCGTCGCCGGCGCCGTCCGCGTCGCCGTCCTCCTGGCCCGGGTTGTGGGCGTAATAGCAGTTGTCCGCGTCGTTGCAGGCGCCGTCGCCGTCGTTGTCGGCGTAGCCCTCGACCCAGCACGTGTCGCAGGCGTTGCCGCGCCCGTTGTCGTTGCTGTCGTGCTGATCCGGGTTGGGCACGCTCGGGCAGTTGTCGCACGCGTCGCCGACCCCATCGGCGTCCGTGTCCTCCTGGCCCGGGTTGGTCGCGTCAGGGCAGTTGTCGCGCCGTTCGCAGAGGCCGTCGCGGTCGAGGTCCCAGCCGCCCGGGCCCACGCAGTGGTCACAGGCGTCGCCGATGCCGTCGCCGTCGGTGTCCTCCTGCCCGGCGTTGGCGCTGTAGGTGCAGTTGTCGCCCTCGTCGCAGAGGCCGTCGCCGTCGTAGTCCCCGGGGCCTGCGCCCGAGCAGCTGTCGCACGCGTCGCCGTGGCCGTCGGCGTCGGCGTCCTCCTGCCCGGGGTTGTAGACGAAATAGCAGTTGTCGCTCTCGTCGCAGAGGTAGTCGCCGTCGTAGTCCCAGTCGCCAGGGCCCCGGCACGCGTCGCACACGTCCCCGGACCCGTCGACGTCGCTGTCCTCCTGGCCCGGATTGTGGTTGTAATAGCAGTTGTCGACCTCATCGCAGAGGCCGTCGCCGTCGTAGTCCCAGGAGCCCTGGCCGGGGCAGCCGTCGCAGTTGTCGCCGAAGCCGTCGGCGTCGCTGTCCTCCTGGCCCGGGTTGTGGCTGTAAGAGCAATTGTCGCCCTCGTCGCAGACGCCGTCGCCGTCCAGGTCCGCGACGCCCGGGCCGACGCAGTCGTCGCAGAGGTCCCCGCGGCCGTCGGCGTCGCCGTCCTCCTGCTGCGGGTTGCGATCGTGATCGCAGTTGTCGCTCTCGTCGCACACGCCGTCGCCGTCGTAGTCCCAGCCGCCCGACGCCCAGCAGGCGTCGCAGGCGTCGCCCGTACCGTTCCAGTTGCTGTCGCTCTGGTCGGGGTTGGCCGCGGTCGGGCAGTTGTCGCAGGCGTCGCCGATGCCGTCGCCGTCGGCGTCCTCCTGCCCTGGATTGGCGTGGCTCGAGCAGTTGTCGTTGTCGTCGCAGAAGCCGTCGTAATCCCAGTCCCAGGAGCTGGCGCCGAAGCAGGGATCACAGGCGTCGCCGCGGCCGTCGGCGTCGTCGTCCTCCTGGCCGGGGTTCACGTTGTAAACGCAGTTGTCGCTCCCGTCGCAGCGGCCGTCGCCGTCCGAGTCGGCGCCCGTGCAGGGATCGCAGGCGTCGCCCGCGCCGTCATGGTCGCTGTCGCGCTGGTCGGGGTTGGGCAAACCCGGGCAGTTGTCGCAGGCGTCGCCTGTGCCGTCGGCGTCGCTGTCCTCCTGCCCGGCGTTCGCGGCGCCGCTGCAGTTGTCGCAGCCGCTGCCGAACCCCGCCGCGATCCCGTCGCCGTCGAGGTCGGCCTCGCCGACGGACACCTGGAAGCTGAACCCCCCCTCGTCGCACAGGTCGCGGTCGGCGCAGAGCTGGCCCGACGCCCCCGGCCGCGCGTCGAAGATGCAGGCCGTCTGCGCACCCTCCGGCGCTTCGACGTCGACCCGGACGAACCCCCACGCGACCTCGGCGCCGTCGACCGCCTCCACGCGGACGTCGTTGCACTGCGACACGTCGAGCAGCGCGAGCACCGCGGGATCCGTGTAGGTCGCGACGAGGGGCGTCTCGTTACAGACGCACTCGTTGGTGCTCGGCACCGTGTCGACGTACGTCTCGCCCACGAACAGCGCGAAGCCGCCGGGCGGAGACGCGCAGTCCGCGTGGTTGATCGTGAACGTGACTGCCTCCGGCGCCGCGTGGGCCGGTTTGAGGCACAAAAGAACCGTGAGCAGGCCAAAAAGCGGCGCGAAGCCGGCTTTGCCGCGACCGAGCATGTTCTCTCCTGGGTTCACATCCCGCGGCAGACCTCACCCGGATGGCTGGCGACGCCGAGCTCAGGTCGAGGATCTGCTCGAGTGTAATTGTCCCGTGTGCCCGGGCGCCTCTCCGGCGTCAACGGGAAAGAGGGAAGGCTGCGCCATAGATGTGATCTGAACCGACTCTCGCTGATCTCGCGCACGATTCCGACGCACGCGGCCAGTCTGGCCCCGCGCCGCGGGCGGGAGCGCCGCACTCCTCTCGCCAGCGCTGCTTCGTCGGTTTTCCGTCTGTCTTGCGTCTCTCGATCGCCGCTCCCCCGCGACGGTTTTTTTGCGCGGAGACTCGTGCGGCGGCTCGTGCGGCGGGCGGTGTCGCCGTGAGACCTCGGCTGTCGCCGTGCGCCGGGTGTGACGGGCGCCGACGATGTGGTCGGCGCGGCGTCGTGATGTTCCGTCCTCGAGCGCCATGGCCGCCGGCGATCTCGTGAGCGATTGAGGTATAAGAGCCTGTCGGGTCCCTGCCGCGCCGGCGCCGCGCCGCTCGGTCGGGCCCGCCGTGCTCGATGGGCACGGTCCAGACCACGGGAGGCCACGGGAAGACCACGTCATGTTGACCTTCGCGATCCTGTCCGCGCAGTGCCGGGCCGTCTCCCAGGCGACGTTCGAGCGGAGATACCCCCACACCTGGCTGGTCCGGGAGCTCGGCCCCGAGGATCAACCCCCGCCGTCGTTCAAGACCGTCTTCGCCGGCACCTCGCCCGGCGCGAGCTCCCACACGTCGGTGAGCCGCCACCGGATCTCGTCCGCCATGAGCGGGGTCTCGCGCCAGTGCGAGCTCTTGCCGGTGATAAAACGCCCGGAGAGCCCCTGGCAGGATCGCATCCTCGTCGGGCGCGCGCTGAACAGCGACATCGTCCTCCGCGACCCGTCCGTGTCCAAGGTCCACGCCCACATCTCGGTCCAGGGCGCGAGCACGGCGATGATCCACGCGCGGAAGAGCACCAACGGCACGTTCCTGAACGACCGGCCGCTCGAGCCGTTCTCGGACGGCGTGCCCCTCCGCAGCGGCGACATCCTCCGCTTCGGCAACATCGTCTGCGAGTTCCTCCTGAGCGCCGATCTCTACCGGCTCGTCACCCGCTGAGGGCTCGCCCGGTCAGCCGCGGTCCGGGTGGGGCGCGCGGAGCTGCACCTCCACCGGACCCGCGTGGGTCTCGACGACGCAGCTCGCCTCCACCGGGGCGCCGCCGCGGAAGGCCTCCGCGAGCTCCTCGCGCCGCTTCATCAGCTCGACGAGGCCGAGCGCGAGCGCCTCGGAGGCCGTGAGCTCCCGCGGCGTCGGCTTGCGGCCGATGAGCTCCTCGTCGACCATCGCGAGCGTGGGGTAAACGTCCGGTCCGGCCAGCTCCCACCGCTGCTCGGCGACCTCGGCGCGCAGGGCGGGGTGCAGGTCGTCCGCGCGGTCGAAGCTGAGCGAGAAGAAGCCCGCCGGCACCGACGTGGGGGGCCCGTCCGGGTGCCTGGCGATCTCCTCGAGGTACAGCGCGAACCCCCGCGCGCTCTCGAAGAGGAGCACGCCGTGGCCCTGGCCGGCCTGCCCGACGACGCAGAGCGCGAGGTTGCACGCGCCGAGCGACGGGATCGACAGGGCGATGACCTCGGCGTCGCTCGGCACGGCCTCCCAGGGCGCGGCCCGGTAGAGCGCGGCCGCCGCGCGGAAGAACGACGCCATCGCCGGCGCCTCGATGCCGCCCCCGAGGAAGCTCGGCGGCGGCCGGCCGCCCCGCTCGCCGAGGTGCGCCTCCAGGTCCTCGGCCACGGCGTCGATCTCCGGCGTCGGGGCGACGCGCACCTCGATCGCCGGGTCGATCCGCGCGCGGAGCGCGTCGGCGAGCGCGGGCGACGCCACGCGCACGCGCCGGGGCAGGCGCGGCTCGCCCTCCATGGGCTCGCGGGCGGCGTCCTCGAAGCTGTCGACCGCGCCCGCGACGGCGTCGCCCGGGCGGAGCGCGACGCAGCCGAGGACGGCGCCTTGCTCGGTCATCCAGACGACCGCCTCGGGCCGGTACGCCTCGTCGCCCTCGTGGACGAACGTGCGGAGGGAGAAGAAGCCGCCGATCCACGCCTCGTCCCGGCGGGGCCGGGCGGGCGCGCTCTTTCTGGGCCGCTTCTTTTTCTTCGGGACGGGCATGGGGGACATTACTCGCTCGCCGGGCGGCCGTTCCGCTCTTTCTTCTGGAGCGACGGGGCGATGAGCTCGGCGTCGCCCTCGTCCCAGCGCAGGTAGGTCACCGCGCGCCGCGTCTGCTCGTAGGCGCGCACGAACAGCGCGACGGCGCGCGCGCGGCGGTCGGCGGCGACGGCGTCGGAGCCCGGGTCCGGGCCGTGTTGCTGGCGCACGCCGAGCGCCGCGAGCAGCTTCGGCCCGAGCTCTCCGGCGCGCTTCACCTCGTCCTCGGTCGCCTCCGTCCTGCCCGCGATCTCCGGCCAGTTGTGGTTGAACAGCGCCGACAGGGCGACGAGATCGTTCGCGGTGTCGACGTGGCCCTCGCCGGCGCGGATGTCGTCGACCGCGTCCGGGTCGAGCAGCCCGCGCCGCGCGAGATCGTCGGCGTCGGCGAGCAGGCTCGCGCGCAGCGCGATCGCCTCGTCGAGCAGCGGCTTCACCTCGTGGCCCGAGCTCGACTCCGGCAGGGCGAGCAGGTGCGCGTACCAGGCGGCGAGCGCGTAGAGCTCCAGCTTGTCGAGCAGCGCGACCTTGTGCTCGGGCAGCTGCTTCACGATCGCCGGGCGCAGCGCGGCGAGGCCCGGAAGCACGCCGAGCACCAGCGCGACCGCGCGCGGCAGGTCGATGGCGATCGGCGCGAGCGCGGCCGCGCTCAGCTCGGCGAGCTCGGGCGCGATCCGGTTGAACGCGGCGGCGGCCCGGGGCGGCGCCGCGGGTCTCTTCGGGGAGGGCTTCCTGGGTGGGGTGATGGACTTGATCATGCGCGCACGACCTCTCTTCCGGCTCCCCGCCGCCGCGGCGCGCCAGCGCGCCGCGTCTGCGCGCCAGGATAGAGGGGAGTCGGCCGGCAGCAAACACGTCTCGCGCGCCGCGCCGGGGTGGAGCGGGCTGGAGCGGCGTGGAGCGGCGTGGACGTGCCGGCCGCGGCCGCGGCGCTGACGGTCGTCCTGCGGGCAGCGCGGCGCCGGCGCCGCGCCTTTCGCCTGGCGATCCCCGCGGTGCCCTGTTATCGGTCGTCGCGGTCCAGCGCCGGGGTAGGACTCCGCTGCTGCTCGCCGACCGCCCAGGGGAGTCGATGCCTGAAGAGACCAGCGGAGGATCCTGCCGCTCTCCCGCGCCGCGCCGTGCCCGCGGTGCGGCGCGGCGGCGCCTCGGGCGCGCCGCGCTCGGGCTCCTCGGCGCGCTGGCCGCGTCGGCGCCGGCGGTCGCGGTCCGGGCCCAGCCGACCCCCGCGGTCCCGGCCCAGCCGACCCCCGCGGCCCCGGCCCAGCCGGCCCCCGCGGTGCGCGCCGACGCCGACCTGCTGCGCCGGCAGGCGCAGGAGCTGATGGCGAGCGGCCGCCCCGAGGCGGCGTGTCCGAAGCTCGAGGAGAGCGATCGGCTGGTGCCGTCGGCCGAGACGAAGCTCGCGCTCGCGCGTTGCCAAGAGAGCACGGGCCGCCTCGCGAGCGCGTGGGCCCTCTACACCGACGTCGCCGCGGGCGGCGACGCGCAGCGCGGCGCGGAGGCGCGCGCGCGCGCGGCGGCGGTGGCCGGCAAGCTTCCGGCGCTCACGATCGCCGTGTCCGGCGAGGTGAAGGCGCTGCCGGGGCTCGTGGTGACGATCGACGGCGAGGCGGCGCGGCGCCTCGGCGAGCCCCAGCCGGTCGCGCCGGGGAGGCGCAAGATCGCCGCGACCGCGCCCGGCAGGCGCACCTTCACGCGCGAGGTCGAGGTGAGCCGGCCGGGCGAGCAGGTCGAGGTCGAGATCGCGGCGCTCGCGCCGGCCGAGGCCACCAGCGAGGATACGCTGGAGCCCGCGCCGCTCTCCGGCAGCGTCCGGCGGCGCTGGCCGACGCCGTCCCGATCGCGGCCGGACCCGATCCACCGCAACCTGATGTGGGTGACCGGCGGGCTCACGCTGGCGGGCGTCGCGCTCGGGACCACGTTCGGGGTGCTCGCGATCACCACCTGGGACCAGGTGGAGGACGCGTCGGCGGGCTGCGACAACCCGGCTCGTTACCGGGGCTGCCCGCAGCGGGTCCACGACCTGTCCAGCAGGGCGATGTCCTACGCGACCGTCTCGGATTTCTCGTTCATCGCCGCGGGCGCGGCGCTGGCCGGCACCGCCGTCCTCTGGATGACGTTGCCGGAGTCGGAGTCCGCGCCGCGCGCGAGCGCTCGCGTCGAGATCGCGCCGGGTGTCCTCGGCGGATCGGTCCTTGGGGTGTTCTGATCACCGTCCTCGGGGTGTCGTGATGCAGATGAGGTTCGAACGGCGCCGCGCGCGGCTCTCGCTGGCGGGCGTCCTTGTCGTGGCGAGCGGCGCGGGCTGCGCCGAGATCGCCGGCCTTCAGTACATCGGCGAGAAGGAGACCGGCGGGGGCGCGTTCAGCGGCCCCGGCTACACGTGCCAGTGGGCGATGTCCTTCGGCGACGCCGACACCCGGCTCGGCGGGATCGCGGCCGATCGCGACGGCACGTTGTGGCTGGCGGGCGGCTTCAAGGGGAACATCGAGGTCGCGGGGGGCGAGGAGCTCCGGGCCGGCGGCGACAGCGAGGACGTCTTCGTGGCGCACCTGGCGCGGGACGGGAATCACCTCTGGAGCAAGCGCTTCGGGAACGCCCAGAACGACAGCAGGACCCACGTCCACCGGGCCACCTCGATCGCGCTGGGCGGCGCCGGCGTGTACCTGGCGGGCGACTTCACGGGCAGCCTGTCGTTCGGCGGAGACTGCGGGTTGCCCGGCGAGCCGGGCGCCGAGGAGACGTTCCTGGCGAGGATCGACAAGAACGATCCCGGCGGGGTCGCGACCTGCGTGACGCGCGGCTCCGGCGACGTGGACCACGCGGCCGGCGTCGCCGTGGATGACAACCGTGTCCTCGTCCTGACGTCGCTCCAGGGCGGCGAGAGCCTGGGCCTGTCCAGCTACGATGGGCAGACGCTGGGGAGCCCCTGCGACGCCGTCTTCCCGGGCCTCACGGGCGCGCGTTTCGAGCCGTTCGGGCTCCGCGTGTCCGCCGGCGAGGCGTTCGTCTTCTCGGAGTTCAACGGCCGGGTCCGGCTCGGGTTCCCGGGGTCGCAGGAGCTCTTGCCGCCCGGCGGGGGACCGGCGCAGGGGACCGACGCCTTCGTGGCCTCGTTTCCTTCGGCGTGGATCTGCGGCGCCTCCGGCGACGAGGGCGCGCAGCTCCGGGTCCAGCACTACTCGCCGCTCCCGGGCGATCAGCACGTCGCGTCCGTCTCGCCGCACGGCGCCGGCGTCTACGTGGCCGGCTCGTTCGAGGGAGAGATCGACCTCGGCGGCGAGCCCGGCGGGATGCCGATTTCCAGCGATGGCGGAAAAGACGGATTCCTGGTCTCGCTGGACGAGGGGGGCGGGGCGAGGTGGGCGCAGCACGTCGAGGGCGGCGCGGTGCGCTGGGCGCAGGCCGTCGACTCCGGCGCTGCCGACCAGGTCGACGAGGTCGTCGTCGCCGGCCCGTTCCGGGACCGGCTGGAGCTCGGCGGCGACGTCCCGCCGCTGCGCGGCGAGGCCGGCGGCGAGGACTTCTTCCTCGCGCGCTTCCGGGGCGAGGACGGCGCGCTGGAGTGGCTCGGCGGGGTCAGCGGCCCGGGGGAGCAGGAGCTCCAGGCGCTCGCCGTCTCCGGGACCGACGTGTTCCTCGCGGGCACCTCCAGCGCCACGTTCAAGCTCCTGAACTGCGAGGTGGAGCGCGAGGAGGGTCAGCTCTTCATCGCGAAGCTCTCGATCTCGTCGCGCCCGTCGCGCTGAGACGAGCGCGCGCCGGGCCGGGGCGCGCGCGCGAGCAGCGCCCGCGCGCACGGCGCGACGACCTGGGCGAGCGCGCGCTCGCGGATCTCGCGCCGCTGCCGCGGGGAGAGCACGCCGAAGCCGAGCGTGCCGGCGGCGTCGCCGCGATCGTCGTCGGGCGCGGGGGCGGGGGAGCGCCGCGCGGCGGCGGCGAGCTCGTCGGCGACGACGCCCGCGAGGGCCGGATCGTGGTCGATCATCCAGGCGGCGAACCGGAAGGCGAGCTCGGCGTGGCGGGTCTCGTCCTCGGCGATCTTCTCGAGGGCGCGCCGGACCGCGGGGTCGGTCGCGTGGAGGGCGGCCTCGGCCGCCTCGATCGCGGCGACGGTCTCGCCGATGCACCCCTCGCGGACGGCGGTCACGAGGATGGCGCGCGGGTCTGCGCCGCCGAGCGCGCCGTCGATGGAGAGCGGCCCCGGGCCGACGTCGCGGCCGGCGAACGCGCTCGCCAGCGCGAAGCAGAGGCGCGCGTGTTCGGTCTCGTCGCCCATGGCGGCCTGCGCGGCGGCGACGAGCTCCGGCGGCGCGCCGAGCGAGAGCAGCTGGAGGGCGAAGCGGGCGAACGCGGCGATCGATGCGTGCTCGAGCAGCGCGGCGCGTGTCCAGTGGGCGGCGAGCGCCGCCCGCTGCCCGTCCGAGAGCACGTCCAGGCGAGGCGATCCCGGGTGCGCGGCCGTGGGCGCCCGCCAGTCGTCGCGGGCGGCGGTCGCGGCGGTGCGCTCGACGCCGTCCACGAGGAACGGCCGGCCGATCACGCAGAGCGGCTCCGTGCAGGTGTGCCGGTCGGCCTCGAGCGAGCATTGCTCGTCGCCGGGGCAGTCCGCGTCGACGGCGCACTCGTCGGCGGGCGTCTGGCAGGCGAAGCCGATCCCGTCGCAGCCGGGGTTCAGGACGTAGCTGGAGCAGAGCAGGCGGCCGCAGTCGGCGTCGCTGGTGCACGACGAGATCACGCATTGCCCGACGGGATCGCCGCAGAGGCAGATCTGCCCCGCGCCGCAGTCGGCGTCGGTCGTACACCCGTAGTTGCAGAAGCACCCCGGGGGCGCATTGCCCACGGCGGAGGTGGCGCAGTAGCCGTTCGGCTGGTCGGTGCAGTCGGCGTCGCTCTTGCAATTCCCCTCGTCGCCGAGCGGGTCCTCGCACGTCTCGGCGCGCGGGAGCGGGCTCGGGCAGGCGACGACCTCCGCGCGGTGCAGCCAGCCGCCCGCGCAGCGCACGTACCCCGTGTTCTGGCCCGCGATGACGACGGGCTCGGGATCGTCGCAGAAGAAGTCGAACGTCTCGGAGGGCCCGGTCCCCGTGCTTCCTCCGGATCCCGTGCCCCCTCCGGATCCCGTGTCCCCTCCGGAGACGGAGGAGGTGGTGGTGCTGCCCGAGCTCCCACCCGGGCCGCCATCCGTCACCTCGATGTCGCAGCCCAGGGCCGGCGTGATCGCCAGCACCGAGAGGAGCCTCGCAGTCCAGGAGTCGATCGAGACGAGCAAGCGCATGGATGTACCTCTCGCTGCGATCCTACCGAAGATCCGCGCTTCCGTCGCCGATGTCCCCCCCGCCTGGTCGTGAGGCAGGCTGAGCTCGCAGGGAGAGACGATGAGCCTGGGTGAGCGCGGCTGGTCCTGACCACGAACGCGGCGCGATCGTGCGGTCCCGGTTGACCGGCTCCGGGGGGACGCTATCTTGACTGCGTGACGGGTGACCGAAATTCAAATTTGGTCAAACGTCGAGGTCGAACGGCGAGGAGTGACTTTGACCGAAGGGGATGTCGGGAAGCAGCAGCAGCGGGCCGAGCGGATCCTGGATGCAGCGGCCGAGCTGGTGCTGCGCTGGGGGTACAAGCGCGTGACCATCGAGGAGGTCGCCAAGCGCGCCGGCATCGGCAAGGGGACCGTGTACCTGCACTGGAAGACGCGCGAAGCGCTCTTCTTCACGGTGCTCGCGCGCGACTCCGTGAAGATGCTGGGCGGGATCATCGCGGCGATGCGCGCGGACGCGGCGGAGATCCTGCTGCACCGCGTGCTGCGGAGGACGCTCCTCCTGATGAAGGAGTTTCCGCTGCTGCAAGCGATGTTCACCCGCGACACGGAGGTGCTCGGCAACCTCGTCGTCGAGAGCTCGGCGCAGTCGCTGCGGAGCAAGAAGTTCGAGTCGTCACGCGAGTACTACCGGCTCCTGCGGGAGCGCGGCCTATTGCGCGCCGATCTCGCTCCGGACGCGCAGATCTACGCGATCAACGCCGCCATGTTCGGGTTCTACGCCACCGATCCGCTGCTGCCGGCCGAGGAGCGGCAGCCGCTGGAGGAGCGGGCGGAGATCGTCGCCACGATGGCGCGCAACGCCTTCGAGCCCCCCGACGCCCCTGATCCCGAGGTCCTGCGCGCGCTCGCGCCCAGGATCATCGAGGAGTTCGAGCGCATGCGCGCTCAGTACATGCAGTTCGTACAAGGCAGCTTCACCTCAACGCGGGAGAGCCCCGAGGAGTGATCCAGCATGAGCACGACCGACGTGACCGCCCGATCCACCCAGCCCACCCTGGACTCCATCCTGGCATGGCTGCGACAGGCGCGGGAGTCGAGCCCGGTGGTCCACGATGAGACGCAGCGGGTATGGCAGCTCTTCGGCCACGCGGACATCCTCCGTGTGCTGTCCGATCCGGCGACGTTCTCCTCGGACATGTCCAGGTTCATCCCGCCGCAGGCGGACTTCGAGCTGTTCTCCCGGGGCAACTTCGTCCGGATGGACCCGCCGAAGCACCGGAAGCTCCGCGACCTGGTCAGCCAGGCGTTCACGCCGCGCATGGTGTCCGATCTCGTGCCGCGGATCGCGGCGCTCACCGACGAGCTGCTCGACGGCGTCGAGGGCGCCGGGCGCTTCGATCTGGTGGAGACGCTCGCTTACCCGCTGCCGGTGATCGTCATCGCGGAGATGCTCGGCATCCCGGTCGCGGACCGGGGGCATTTCCGGGGGTGGGCCGACACGCTGCTATCGAGGAGCGAGCAGAACCCGGGCTTGCCGGACGATGCCGCGATGAACCGCCTGGCGCCGACCCTGCGCGAGATGAACGGATACCTGCTCGCGCACATCAAGGAGCGCCGCGCCCGGCCCGCCGACGATCTGATCAGCAAGCTTTTGCGCGCGGAGATCGACGGGCAGCGCCTGGACGACGAGGAGATCGTCGGCTTCGTCGGCCTGCTGCTGATCGCCGGCCACATCACGACGACCGCGTTGCTCGGCAACACGATCCTGTGCCTCGACGAGCACCCCGCCGCTTTCGCGGAGCTCCGGGCCGACCCGACGAAGCTGCCGGCGGCCATCGAGGAGGTGCTCCGGTACCGGCCGCCGTTCCCCCGGCTCGCGCGGCGGACCACCAGCGCGGTGGAGCTCGGCGGGAAGCAGATCCCCGCGGAGCAGCTGCTCATCCTGTGGATCGTCTCGGCCAACCGGGACAGCGCGCATTTCGAGGACCCCGACCGGTTCGATATCCACCGCAAGCCGAACCATCACCTGAGCTTCGGGTACAGCATCCACTTTTGCCTCGGCGCCCCGCTGGCCAGGCTCGAGGCGAGGATCGCGATGGAGATCCTGCTCGAGAGGTACCGGACGATCGCGGTGGCCCGCGACGATCGCGTCGAGTTCCAGAACCCGTGGAGCATGATCAGCGCCAAGCGGCTCCCCGTGGACGTCCAGGCCGCGGGGGCCGGGGATTGACGGGTCGCGCGCCGACCACGCTGCGCGACGACATCGAGGGGAACCGCGCGGCATTTTCCTGAACGCCGGCACCACCCGCGGGCTTACTTGCTAAGCGCGGCGTACGTCAGCTTGCGGAAGGTGTCCGACATGTGCAGGTGATCGGACGGGTGGAGCTGGGTCATGACGATTCCGACCAGCTTCTTCTGTGGATCGACCCAGAAGTAGGTGTTGTAGAAGCCGCTCCAGGAGAACGTCCCCACCGAGCCGAGATCGCCGTCCTTGCGCGCCTCGGTGACCACGGCGAAGCCCAGGCCGAACCCGTCGCCCATCTGCTGCCAGGGGAGCGTCACGTCGGCGATCTGGTTCTGGGTCATGAGATCCACGGTCTCCTTCTTCAGGATGTGCGCCCCGTCGAGCTCGCCGCCGTTCAGGAGCATCTGCGCGAAGCGCCCGTAATCCTTGACCGTGGAGACGAGCCCGGCGCCGCCGGAGAAGTACTTGCCGTTCGGGTCGAGGGGGTAGCTCGCCGAGTAGATCGCCCCGCCCTTCTCGACGGGGCCTGCGGGCAGGCGCGCGATGGTCTGGTCCTGCGTCGGCTCGTAGACCGCCGCGAGCCGGGGCTCGTCTTTGGCCGGCAGATGGAAGTGCGTATCGTTCATCTGGAGCGGCTTGAACATGCGCTCGTAGAAGAACTGCTCGAGCGTCTTGCCCGAGGCCACCTCGACGACGCGCCCGAGGACGTCGGTGCTCAGGCCGTAGGACCACGCAGCGCCCGGCTGGTGGATCAGCGGCACCGACGCAAGCTTCTTTGCCTGGTCGGCGATCGTCCCCTTGGTCTCCGTGAGGCCGTCGGAGATGCCCGCGTCCCGGTAAACCTTCCGCATAGAAGGATCGGCCAGGAACCCATACGTGATGCCCGACTTGTGCGTGAGCAGATCGTGGACGGTGATCTCGCGCCGGGCCTTCTCCCGCTTGGATGCGCCCTGCTTCGCGGGATCGGGCGTGGCCACCTCGACCCTCTTGAACTCCGGTATGAACTTGGAGAGCGGGTCCGAGAGGGCGATCTTCCCCTCCTCGACGAGCATCATGACCGCCACGCTGGTGATGGGCTTGGTCATGGAGCAGATGCGGAAGATGGTCTCCGTGCTCATCGGCTTGGCAGCCTGCACGTCCTGCATTCCCGTCGCGTCGAGGTACAGGACCTTGCCTTCCTGGGAGACCATCGCCACGGCGCCCGCGACCTTCTTCTCGGCGACGAGCCGCCGGAGATAACCGCGGACCTCCTGAAATCGGTCCTTCTCCGGCTCGGGCCGGGGCGCCTCTGCAGGGGGCGCCTGTCCCACCTGGGCCCGCGGAGGTGTCGGCTCGCTCGGGGCCTCCTGGGCGCCGCCGCAGGCGACGCTGCTCCAGAGCAGAACGAGCGGGAGGAAGAGGAAACGGGTTCTGTTCGTCATGGCGACGAGGCTAGCCCGTGACACCCGCTCGAGGTCAAGGACGCCGTGAAAGCCTGCTCCACGCACCGAGGCAGCGGCCGCTCGCTCCTGATGAGGGCTTGTATATGTACATGAAACACAGCACAAGGAAGCACCGACGCTGTGGCGTGGATCCCCGAGCCGGGAATGTGCGACGTTCGTCCTTGGACGACGGATTGTGGTGCCGAACCGTCGCGATCCGGGGCTTTGACCGCAGGTTCTGGGGCGCTGCGTCATCTCCCTGTCGCGCCGAGGCCGCCACGCAGCGCGACGTGCCGCGCCATGACGCGGTCTTCGAGGTTGCGGTGGTCCCGGCGTGGAATGACGCGTCCGGGGCTTGAGCGAGCTCCGAGTTTCTCCTTCACCCTCCGCGCCGGGCCTGCTATGCAGCGGGCCCGCCTTCTTTAGATGATACCTGCACTTGAGTCCTCTTGGTCGATGCCAGGCGCATCGACCGGGGACTCCACTTGGAGAGTACGATGCGTCACGGCTTGACTACGGAGTTCTTTGCTCGGTCGCGGTGGTCGCGCGCCTTCATGCACCTCGCGTTGCCCGCGATGATGCTGCTCGGATGTGATGGCTCGCTCGGGGATTCGTCATCGGGCGGCGGCGACTCGAACCCATCGACGTCGACGTCCCAGGCGAGCGGCGGCACGTCGACCTCGGCCGCGATGTCCTCCTCGACGTCGTCCGGGAGCGGCGGCGACGGCGGCAGCGGCGGCGCGGGCGGCGGCGACGGCGGCAGCGGCGGCGCGGGCGGCAGCGGCGGCGCGGGCGGCAGCGGCGGCGCGGGCGGCAGCGGCGGCGCGGGCGGCAGCGGCGGCGCGGGCGGCAGCGGCGGCGGCGACGCATCGACATCGGCCGTGAGCTCCACCGCGAGCGGTACGGGCGGCGGCGGGACCGGCGGTGACGGCGGCGGCGAGGTGTCGACGTCGGCCGTGAGCTCCACCGCGAGCGGTACGGGCGGCGGCGGGACCGGCGGTGACGGCGGCGGCGAGGTGTCGACGTCGGCCGTGACCACCACATCGAGCGGCACGGGCGGCGACGGCGGCGCAGGCGGCAGCGGCGGCGCGGGCGGCGGCAGCGGCGGCGCAGGCGGCAGCGGCGGGGGCGAGGTGTCGACGTCGGCCGTGACCACCACCACGAGCAGCACGAGCGCGACGACCTCGACCGGGACGGGGGGAGGCACGGGAACGCCGGTGGAGGAGCACGGCCGCCTGCAGGTGATGGGCAACCGGGTCGTCGACGAGCACGGGGCAGAGCTCCAGCTCAAGGGCATGAGCCTGTTCTGGAGCGTCTGGGAGGGAGAGAAGTTCTACAACACCTCCGCCGTCAACACGCTCGTGGACGGCTGGGATGTGAGCATCATCCGCGCCGCGATGACCGTCACCACCGACACGGGGCTCGGCTACGTCCGCAACCCGGACGCGGAGAAGCGCAAGGTCAAGGCGGTCGTCGACGCCGCCATCGCCAGGGGGATCTACGTGATCGTGGACTGGCACGATCACGAGGCGATCGCCAACAAGGAGGCAGCGAAGCGCTTCTTCCGGGAGATGGCGACGGAGTACGGCCACCAGCCCGGCGTGATCTTCGAGATCTTCAACGAGCCGGATCGCGAGACCTGGGATCAGGTGAAGGCGTATGCGGAGGAGGTGATCGGAGAGATCCGCCGCGCCGGCTCCGAGAACCTCGTGATCGTCGGGACGCCGACGTGGTCGCAGGACGTGGACGTGGCCGCCAGGAACCCGATCACGGCGTACTCGAACATCGCCTACACGCTGCACTTCTACGCCGCCACGCACAAGGAGTCGCTGCGCACCAAGGCGACGAACGCGCTCGCCGCGGGCCTCCCGCTGTTCGTGACCGAGTGGGGCACCTGCACCTCCACCGGGACCGGCGCGCTGGACCTCGGCGAGGCGCAGACCTGGATCAACTTCATGAACAGCAACAAGATCAGCTGGCTCAACTGGTCGATCGTCGACAAGCCCGAGACCTGCGCCGCGCTCAGGGCCGGGGCGAGCTCGGGCGGCCCCTGGGCGGACGGCCAGCTGACCGAATCGGGACGGTGGGTCAAAGAGAAGATCCAGGCGCCCTGACGCCCATAGCGCCCCTGGCGCTCCTCCCCGTCTCGCGCGCTCGGCGGCGCGCCGCCTTGTACGGCGGCCGCCGCCCTGGCAATCTGGTGCGCGGTCGTGGAGAGGGCGACGGCCGCCGGGGCGCGACGCCAGCGCGACCGGCGGCGACGGACCCGAGGGGACGTGTATGCCGAGCAGAACGAAGGAACAACAACCAGAGTCCGCGCTGCCGAAGGGCATCGGGAAGCCCGCGACGCGGGCGCTCGCCGCCGTTGGAGTCTCCCGCCTGGAGGAGGTCACGCGGTTCACGGAGGCCGAGCTCCTGGCGCTCCATGGCGTGGGGCCAAAGGCGGTCGGGGTCCTCAAGGCTGCCCTCGGCGCTCAGGGGAAGTCGCTCGCCGGGGACAGGTAGGGCGCGCCGCGCCACGGACGAAAGGTCCACGCGGCGCCCTGGCCGCGCCGGGCTCGCCGACAGCCGAGCTGGTTTATGACGCCGTCCGGTTTTGACGGCACCACATCGCTGTGATGCCATCTCGGCATGTCGATGCGCGCCTATCTTGTCTCGCTTGGTTTGCTGGCGGTCGGCTGCTCCGACCAGGTCACCCTCGCGCCGCCGGCCGACAAGGACGCAGGCGTGCTCCCACCCATCGTCGACGACGAGGGCGACGCGGGCGTGGTGCCGCCGATCGCCGACGACGAGGGCGACGCGGGAGTGCTCCCGCCGGTCGCCGATGCATCGGACGGCCCCGGCGTCGTCCCTGACCCGCCCGTCGACGCGGGCCCGCCCGATATCGGGTGCGGTGCGCCGGTCGTGGTCGCGGTCGGCGAGGATCTCGACACGGGCGGGCTCGCGATCAGCCAGGGGCGTTACGCGATCACCTGGACATCGCGGGAGGTCGAGGGAGATCGGGTCCGCACCCGCAAGATGCTCACGATCCTCGACGGGAGCGCGCGCGAGATCGCGCCGGCGCGCGAGATGGCGGCCGGGCCCGGGATCCTGGCGCTGGACGACGGGTTCCTCCTCTACAGCATCGTCACCAGCTCGGCCGCGATCCAGGCGCTCGATCTCGACGGGCGCGAGCGCGGTCCCGCACTGGCGTTGCCCGAAGACTGGTGGATAACACACGTCGGGCGCGAGGGCTCGATCGTGCGCGTGATCGCCCGCGAGCTCGGGGCCGACGGGGAGCAGGCGCTCTTCGTCGCCGATCTCGGCGCGGCCTCGCCGTCGCTCGAGCGCCGCGCGTTCCCGGCGCCCGACTGGGGCGCAGAGCGCGCGCTCGCGGCGGGGCGCGATCTCGCGATCCAGACGGCAGAGCCGCCGAGGGTCGCGGAGATCTCGTACCCCGCGGGCGAGATCGGGTTCGAGCGCGCGTGGGACCACCCGGGGGTCGTGATCGCCGATACGCAGTACGACGCGGCGCTGGGCGAGTGGATCCTGCTCGGCGACGAGGACCGCGTGAGTGGGGGGACCTACTCCGCGCCGGTCGCGATCGTCCTCGCGAGCGACGGGAGCCAGCGCAAGATCGACGCCCCCGAGGCGCCCATGCTCCGCACGGTCAAGGGCGGGCTCGCCGTCGGCGAGGGCTCGGTCGGCGCCGCGTTCTGGGACTACCACTCCGCAGGGCTCCTGTGGTTCCTGCGCGGCAAGACGCTCGAGCCGACGGCGGCTCGCCGGATCGAGGGGGGCTTCGCCCCGTACATAGCGTGGCACGCCCCGAGCTCGACCTACGCGGTGCTCACGCAGGACAGCATCTACTCGACCCCGGTCACGCTCTCGCTCCGCTGCGGCATCGCGCCCGAGTGACCGCGGCCGGGCCGCTCCCCGACTATTTGACGATGTCAAATAGTCGGGGTAACGTCTCCTCCGGGAGGCAGGATGCGCGGCCGGGCCGTGACCGAATCCGAGGCGGCGGAGATGCGGGCCCAGCTCACCCGGGTGGCGCTGCGCATCGTGGACACGGAGGGGCGCGACGCGTGCTCCCTTCGCCGCGTGGGCGTGGAGGCCGGCATCAGCCGCATGACGCCGTACTCCTACTTTGCCGACAAGGAGGCGCTGCTCGACGCGGTGCGCGTGGCGGCGCTGCATGCGCTGTCGGACGCGTGCGAGGCGGCGCTGAGGGAAGGGGCGACGATCGCGGACCGGCTCCGCGGCGTCGGTCAGGCGTACGTGCGCTTCGCGCTCACGCACCCGGCGCTGTACGACCTAGTGTACGAGCGGCACGGCGGCGGGCCCGACCACGAGCAGGCCACGGCGCGTTACCGGCGGCTCGCCGAATCCCCGCTGCGCGAGGCGTTCTCGCAGGGGATGGTCGCGATCGAGCCGGAGCGGCTCGCGCACGTGCTCTGGGCTGCGACACACGGGGTGATCGGGCTGCACAGGGCCGGGAAGCTGAACCACGGGGTCGCGTTCGAGCAGGTCTTGCAGGACCTGGGGGACACGCTGGCGTTCGGGTTCGTGCCGCGGAGCGGGGGAGCGCAATCATGAGGAAGTCCGTGCGATGGGCGCTGTGGGGAGGTCTGGGGGTCGTCGCGATCGGGGCGATCGCGTGGCTGAACGTCGGCGCGCTGGTCCGGCTCGCGATGACGCCGGAGGGGCGCTTCGACGCGGCAGCATTGCCGCCAGCGCCGGACTACGCGGACGACCGGAGCTGGAGCGCGCTGCCGGAGCGCGACGACGCCGGGGACCCGTCGCCGACCGGCGCGCCGGCGGTGGACCAGCGCCGCGCGGCGGCGGACGTGTTTTACGTGCACTCGACGTCGTACGTGGGCAGCGGCTGGAACGCCGGTACGGAGGACGCGGCGACCAACGAGGCGACCGATCGCGGCGCGACGGGCATCCAGGCGACGCCGTTCAACGGCTGCTGCGCGGTGTACGCGCCGCGGTACCGGCAGGCGAACGGCATGGCGTTCACGCGGCCCTCGGCCGACGGAGACCGCGCGCTCGAGGTGGCGTACGGCGATGTCAGGCGGGCCTTCGACGCCTTCAACGCGCGGCGCGGCGCCGGCCGTCCGTTTGTCCTCGCCGCCCACAGCCAGGGGACCGTGATGGCGGAGCGGCTGCTGTACGAGGCGATCTCCGGCACCGCGCTCCGGGACCAGCTCGTGGCGGCCTACCTCATCGGCGGCGCGGTCACCGCCTCTGGGCTGCGCGAGCGCGCGCCCGACATCCCGGCGTGCGGAGCGGCGAGCGACGTCCGCTGCGTGGTCGCGTGGAACGCGCGCGGCGCGGCGTACGTGCCGAGCGATTTCGAGATGCACCGGCCGGACCCCCGCGAGCGGCTCTGCACGAACCCGCTCTCCTGGCGGACGGACGGAGCGCTCGCGCCCGCGGCGCTGAACCTCGGCGCGGTGTTCCTGGAGAGCGACGACAAGGCGCCGCGCGCCGGGTTCGCTGGCGCGCAGTGCGCGGGCGGCACGCTCCTCCTTCACGACGTGGGCGCAGCCCCCCGGAACCTCCCGAGCCGCGTCCTCGATCATGTGCTCGGCGACGGGAACTACCACGCGATCGAGTTCCAGCTCTTCTTCATGAACCTCAGGGAGAACGCGGCGTCGCGGGTCGCCGCGTTCCTCTCGGGATCCACGTGAACACGTGAGGATCCGCGCGCCCGCGTGGAAATCGTGCGGTGTGGCCACGCGAGCTCGTGTACTTCGGAGAACCGCGTAGCGCGGCTCGCGAGCCCACGCCCGCTCCGCGGGAAGCCGACGCGCCCTGCGCGAGCGCGACCGGACGCACGTTGAGCCAGGGCACTGAGCACGTTGCTCAAGCGAGAATGAGCCGCCAAGGCGCCAAGGACGCCAAGGACGCCAAGAAGAAGACGATGGCTTGGCGTCCTCGGTGCCTTGGCGGGTCGAAGGTCTGCCCGTTTCAGGCCGTCTGTCGCAGAAGGCCCCGTCGCCGCCGGCCACGGTCAGTCCACAGCCGCCGTGACGATCCACACGGCGCCTGCCATGCGCACGCCCTCGGGGCCCTGGTGGGGCGCGATGGCCTCGCGCACCTCGGCCCGCACGCGGTCGAGCAGCTCCGGCTCGGGCTGCGCCTCCCGCAGCGCGGAGGCCGTCGGACCCATCTGCAGGAGGAACTCCACGGTCTCGTCGAGCGATTTGCCCCCGGCCACCGAGAGCTCCCGGTCGATCGGCTCGTGGTGGATCCGGACGAACCCCGCGCGCGAGAGGATGTCCCGCACGCGCGCGGCGTCCGCGAACGCGAAGGGGCCGGGCGCGTGTGGGTCGGGCTGCGGCAGCGGGAGGTGTCTGGCCGCCGCCGTGGCGGGCACGAGCAACCAGGGGTTCTCCTGGAGCGACCGCCAGCAGACGAACGCGAGCCGGCCTCCCTTCCGCAGCGCCGACCGCAGGTTCGTGAAGGCCGCCTGCGGCTCGGCGAAGAACATGACGCCGAAGCGCGAATAGAGGACATCGAACGGCCCGGGCAGCGCCGCGGTCTGCGCGTCGGCGTTCACGAAGGTCACGTTCGCGGCGCCCGCAGCCCGCGCCGCCTCGCGCGCGCTGTCCAGCATCGGCGCCGAGATGTCGACGCCGACGGCGGAGCCGCCCGGGCCGACGCGCCGGCCGATCTCCCGCGTGGTCTCGCCGATGCCACAGCCGATGTCGAGGACACGCTCGCCGGCGGCGAGCCCGGCGTGATCCATGGCGAGCAGGCCCAGCGGCCGGATCTGCGCCGAGATGATGTCATGCAGGACCACCCATTTCGGTCCGGCGACTTCGTTCCAGTAACGGATCTGATCGGCGTTCGGGCCAGCAGCTTCGATCATCGTTCCTGCTCCTGTCGGTGCGCGCGCGCGGCCCGAGCGCCGCGGTCGGGGCAGAGCCCACCGCAGCGCGACCGCCGTGCGAGCGGCCGATTCTCGTGGATGAGGGGCGTGATCTCAACCAGCATGCACGGAGCGAGGCGCCCGCGCGTCATGCCACGACGCGCGGGCGACGAGGCCGATGGCCGTCGACCCCCGGCGATGCGCTCTCCCGGGCGCGCTCAGCGCGGTCAGCGCTGCTTCACCGCCGGCGCGCCCTTGACCGGTCCGCCATCGCGATCGGCCTCTCTCGACGTCGCGGGCACGTTTCCGCTCCCATTCGGCTGCCGATCGCCGTCCTCCTGCGCCGCCGTCGGAGCCTCCTCCGCGACCGGAGGCTTGGGCAGGTCGCTCGGCTCCTCGTACTCGTCACCCCGCTCCATCCCGCCCGAGGCGCCCACCGCCGCCTGACGCGCGGCCTCTTTCTTGATCTCCTGAATCTTCCGCTCGTCCATGTGCTTCCTCCACCGCAGCGTGCAGCATCGTAAGGTGGGCACCCGTCGATCCAGGTGCCCGTTCCTGGAGTACATGGCGCCCGCGGCGCTCGGGTCAAGCCGGGGAAATTTTCCGAGAGCCGAGCCCACCCGCACCGCGCCGCGGCGGTGAGCTACATGGCGTAGCTTCCGCGCCTGGTGATGACCAGATCGTCGCTCTCGCCGGTCGCGCCGCCGCCCTCGCGCGGGCCGTCTGCCTGGCCGTTCTCGCCGACGCTGGACAGCGTATACCCCGTGCCATCCGGGCTCCGGCTGTACACGAGAGGGCCTGTCCCACAAGGATCCTGCGCGAGGGACGGGAGCGCCTCGGGATAACGGCCGTCCGCGTGCGCGCGCTCTGCGGCGATGGCCGCGCGCGCGAGGTGATACGACGCCCGCAGGGCGCAATCGCGCCTCGCCAGGCGCTGGAGCTGTTCGGGGTCCAGGATGCCGCCGAGCCACGTGGCCTCGGTCACGAGCGCGTCGGTGGCGACCTCCTGGAACCGTGCGGCCGCGGAAGGAGCGCGCTCCGCGTCGCGCGCGATCTGCTCGGCGCGGCGCAGCCGCGCGTCCATCATGGGGACCACATGGCCGAACACGGCTTCGGTCGGGAACAGCACCGTGAGCGCGACGACGCCCGGCGACAGCGCGGGAGAAGAGACATGATCGGGGAGCGCTCCCTGGATGCGCGGGCTCATCGCCTCCTTCCGGAGCTGCAAACGTTCCTTGTGGAGCGCCTCGGCGAGCAGCGGAAGGCGGCGCCCTCGCTCGGCGAGCTCACGGTCGACCGCGGCGAGCTCCGCCTCGGCGAGCCGGGGCGCGCCGGCGGTGAGCGCGGCGATCCCGACGTACGCGTGCCGTGCGGCGTCGCTGCCGATGATGCCGGCGATCATCGGCCCGGCGGCCATGTCCTCGCCGACCTTGGCCACGCTCAGGTACCGGTCGAGGGCGCCGCGCACGTCCCCCTTGGCCGCGAGCCCGTGTCCCTCGATCACGACCAGGCGGCTCGTGAACAGTATCGGATGCACCGGAGTGTAATCGACCCACGCGACGTCGTCGGCCAGCTCGTAATGGGAGCACCGCGCCGCCTGCCGGAAGGCGTCCAGCTCCGGGCGGCGCCGCTCGAGCTCGGGGACGAGCTTGGGGGGGAGCGGCGCGCCGGGTCCGGCGTCCAGCGCTTGCTTCACCAGCATGTTGTAGATGCCGAGCTCGGGGTTCGTCGTCCTCGCGTAACTCGCCACGCAGCCGTCGCGCGCGGCGCCTTCGCCGGCGGGCCCCGAGCGCTCGTGGATCCGCGCGCGCGCGGCGTTCCATTCGGCCTCGGTCGCCTCACGGTAGGCGCGGAGGCGGGACTCACCCCAGGCCGCCGCCCCGACCCGGAACAGACCGAACAGCGCGGCCGCCGCCGCGAGCCCTAACCCCAGACGCTTCAGCTTGCCGTGAGGGCGCCCTTTGTTGTCTGTCATCGGCTGGTAAAAGCCCGGGCGCGAAAGGCCATTCCGCGCCTATTTGTCAAACGGATCACGCGGGCGATCCTCGGCGCGGGCGCGACGATTCGGCGTTTCACTCTCCCGCCTTCCGTCTCCCAGCTTGCGTCCTCGTCACTTGCGTCCTCGTCTGGCCCCAGCGCGCGCCACAATGTCATGGATCCTGCCCCCGCCTTGACATTCGCGCGGTGGATCGCTCCTCCTTGCGCCCGTGTACTCCTTCATCGCTGCCTCGCGCTGCCGCTACGGGGCGAGCCGTTCCATCGCGTCACGCGCCGCGCGGCGGAGCGCTCCCGCCTCGTGGACGACCGCGCCGGCGTGCCCGGTGTCGAGCCACCGGAGCTCGCTCGCCCTCCAGTGCGCGTGCAGCGCCTCGACCTGCTCGGTGAAGACGTAGCCGTCGCGGCGCCCGGCGACGATCACGGTGGCGTCGAGCCGCCGCGGCGCCGGGTGGCGGTCGAGATCGGCGGCGCCGAAGAGCGCGCCGAGCCGCGCCCGCGCCGCCGGGGGCCCGCCGAGCGCCTGGAAATCGACGCTGACGGACAACATCCCCTCGGTGAACACCGGCACGGCGCTGCGCCCCACGCCGAAGACGGCGACCGCGAGCGGGCGCGCCGTCACCGCCGCCGCCAGCGCCGCCGAGGTCCCGCCCATGCTGAAGCCGGTCACGCCGACGCGCTCGTAGCCCTGGCCGGCGAGGTGCTCGACGAGGGCGCGTGTCTCCTCGACCGTCGCGAGGTTCATCAAGAGGTGCTCGGCCACGGTGCGGATCGCCGTGCGGCGCTGGCCTTCGGGCCGGCGCAGGCCGTACATCGCGTTCTCCAGGAGGATGACCTCGATGCCGTCGCGGGCGGCGAGCGGCCCGAAGAGCCGCGTCCGCGACGCGAAGCCCTCCTCGCCCGACGCCGCCAGCGCCACGTAGACCGGCCGGCGGCGGCCCCGCTCGGGCGCCGCCGGCGCGATGCGGCGCACGAAGGCCGTGCGCGCGCAGGGCGGCAGGCGCGCGAGCGCCGCCGTGAAGGAGCCGTCGGTCACGACGACGGGCCCCTCGCGCCGCGGCGCCGCCCAGGCGATCGCCGCGGCGCGCGGCGGCTCCGAGAACCGCGCGATGGCCGGCACCTGCTCGAGCACGCCCTCGTCCCCCCAGCCGGCCGCGAACAGCCGGCGGCGGCGGGACAGGACGGCGTGCGCGTGATCGAGCCAGTGGACGGGGCGCGGGCGTCGCTCCGCGGTCACGTCCCCTCGTCCAGCACCACGCCTCGGGTCTGGAAGCGCAGCACCTCTTTGCCGTCCTGGTTCCAGCAGCCGCCGCTCGCCGAGAGGCGCACGCGCCCCGCCTCCGGCGCGACCTCGGTGATGGTCATCTCGCAGCGGATGGTGTCCCCGGTGAAGACGGGCCTCAGGAACTCGAACTGCATCTCTCGGGCGAGGAAATCGATGTCGCCGCCGAGCCGGGTGGGGAGCGTCGCCGTGAGCAGGCCGTGCACGACGCGCCTGCCCTGCGCGTCCGGCCGGGCGTGGTGGCGGCCGGCGTCGCCGGAGATGCGCTGGAACTCGAGGACGTCCTCGTCCGTGAAGCGGCGCTCGACCACGGACACCTCGCCGATCTGAAAGGGACGCTCGCGCTTCATGCCACCATCCTCCTGTCCTGCGGTTCGTCTCGTGGGTCTCGTGAGGCCGAGAGCCCGTCGGACGTCGGCTGGCCATCGTCGTCGGGCCAGCGGCGCGCATCGCGCAAACACACCTGGCTGTCAAGCATGTGCGGCGCTGGCGGTGCCCGCGGACAGCGACGAGCTGCAGTGCCATTCGAGGAGGGCGCGCGGTCAGGCCGCCCGGCGGACCGTCGCGCGCCTCGCACACCGGATCTTCCGTCACCCGGGCGTGCGCGGCGCGTCCGCCTTGAGCACCTCGACTCGCCTCGTCTTGCCGTTCCCCTCGGCCGCGTGTGTCAGGGCAGGGGACGGCGCCGCGCCCGGGGCCGTCGCGGTCGCGAACGCGATCCCGCTCTGGAGGTCGCGGCGGGTCACGATGCCGGCGAGGTCGATGCCCAGGCCGACGATGGCCCGGGACACCTCGGGCCGGATGCCCGTCAGGACGACCTGCGCCCCGAGCAGCCGGACCGCGCGCGCCACCTGCACGAGGGCGGCCGCCGAGTGCGTGTCGATGTGCGGCACGCCCGTGATGTCGATGATCGCGACCCGCGCCTGCCGCTCGACCACCTTGTCCAGCAGGTGCTGCATCATCTGCTGGGCCCGCCCCGAGTCCACCACGCCGACCAGCGGCAGCACGAGGACCGCCTGGCTGAGCGGCACGATGGGCGTCGACAGCTCCTGGAGCGTCTTCGCCTGCTTCCGGAGCGTGTCCTCGAGCCGCTTTCGCTCGGTGATCACCTCCGTGAACAGGATGACCCCGCCGATCTCGCCGCTCGTCGTGTGCCAGGGGTAGATCTTCCACCGCACCCAGTCGACGCTCCCGTCGCTCCGCGGGAACGGATCCTCCTCGCTCCCCTCGGATGCACCCGCGAGGGAGCGCCGGTGGACCGCCCTCCAGGACTCGGGGATATCGGGGAAGAGCTCGTAATGGCTCCGGCCGATGATCTCTTGATCGCTCAGGCCATAATCGGTCAGCCACCGCTGACTCGCCAGGACGTAGCGCATGTCTCGATCGAGCATGGCCACGGCGGCCGGCGTGTACGTGACGAAGAGGCGCACATGCTCCTCGCGCTGGCGCAGCGCCGAAAGGAGGTGATCCCGCTCCTCGGCGGCTCGCTCCTCGCGCTGGCGCAGCGCCGAAAGGAGGTGATCCCGCTCCTCGGCGGCTCGCTCGAGCTCCTGGACCCGCTGTCGCAGGCGCTCGTTCTCGGTGACCAGATCTCTCTCAGCGACGACGATTCTGTGATCTAAATTACAATTCATGCCATCCCCAGGTCCCATTGTGTCCTTTATATCAAAGGTGACCGGAGCTGCGCAGCACATGTGTGTTCCGATTTCACCGGCCGGGGACCGGGGCGTCGCTCGTAGAGCTGTTCACGGGCCGTGTTCGCCTCCACGAGCCCGGGTCGGGTGAGGTGATGAACGAGCACCTCCACGAGCCCGGGTCGGGCGGGCCTGATCGTCGCTGGGCGATGCTTGACATGGCGGGGTGGCCGTCGGATAGGGCAGTCGGGACATCATGATTCATTCTGCGCGGCTGTTGCATCCTGCTCGCTTCGAGGCTCTCCTTGCTGCAATTGGAATCGCAGCCGCGGCGGCGGGATGCTCGCCTCGGACGCACCCCGACCCGCAGGGGCAGCACCAAACCTCGCAGGTCCCGCGTCCAGAAACGACGCCGGCGCCGTCCGTCGCCGTCGCACCAGCCCCGGCGTCCGCCGCCGCGGCCTCTACGCCGGCGGCGACCGGCGCCGACCGAGACCAGCGGCGGGTGTACGCCGGCTTCATGGGGACACAGCCGATCTTCGCTCGCCTGTCGATCTCGCCAACGGGCGTGATCCGCGGCGAGATCACGGGCCTGACGCAAGGTACGGCGCTCGTCGAAGGCAAGTACGGCGAGCACCTCGAAATCGCGCCGGGAAAGCCGCCCTTCGCGCCGCTGCCCGACGGCGTCGAGGACTACCACGGTGAGCTTCGCGGCCTGTCCGTGCACGCGGGGTGGGTGTTCTCCGCGTGGCGCGGGCCTTCGGAGCAGGTCGATACGCCGCCCAGCTCGCTGCCGGATCGGATCGTCAACAGCGCCGAGGGGACACGCCTCTGGCTCGCCGCGGTGGGCCAGGAGGAAGCCCTGGAGCAGCTGCGCCCGCTCCAGGGCACACTCGTCGCCAGCGCGGGACGAAAGCCGACCTCCTGCGGCCTCCATGTCCAGATCGCCGGCGTCGCAGCCCTCGCGGACGGCGCGCGCGCCGTCGCGTACTACGTGGGCGACCCTTGCGATCCCGTGCGCATGCGGGGCGAACGTGCGCCGCCGGTGCCTCGCTTTCCGTGGCCAAAGCAGTTTCGTGTGGCGCTCGTCGATCCCGGGAACGTGGCGCGTCACTCCATCGCGCTGGGCGACAGCATCGATGACGAGGAGCACGTGGAGCTGGCACGGCTGGAGTCGGGGGCGACAGGGGCGGTCCTGGGCGTCCTGCGCCGCTGGGCGAAACGCGCCGGCGGGAGAGCGGCAGCCACCACGGACACCTGGCTTCTCGCCGTGAAGGAGCGGGACATGAAGCTCTCGACGCTGCTGAAGCTCGGGCACTCGGATCTGAACGGGCCAGATTCGCCAGCGAACTCCGAGGGCTCGGCGTGTTTTCTGGACGTGGATTCGAAGCCGCCGGTCGAGCTTGTCGTCGAGGGCTCACGGGCGGGGGTGTATCGACTCGACAGATCCGCGCAAGGGCTGAAGCGCCTCACCGGCGAGCTCTCGCCAGAGCTGCGCGAGGGCCTGGCCGAGGCGCCGTGCTGGCCGAGGTGAGAGGAGGGGCCGCCGGTCGCTTGCTGGAGCGAGCGGCGGCGCTCTCGGCGCTCATGGCTCCTCGGCGAGCGCCGTGAGCAGCTGCTCGTGGAGGACGGGAGATCGGCTGATGAGCAGGCCGTCATCGAACCGCGGCGTGGGCCGATTGTAGCGGAGCGGGCGCCCGGCGAGGTCGGTCACGGCGCCGCCGGCCTCCCGGACGATCAGGTCGACGGCGGCGAGATCCCATTCCCAAGCGCCGAGGCGGCGGTCTCCGGCGCGGATGCCGGCGATCGCGTCGACGGAACCTTCGCCGGGCAGCAGCGCGCGGGCGCAGAGGTTCCGGGTCTCGACGACGACATCCGCCGCCCCGAGCCGCGCGGCGACGCGCCCGAGGCGCGCGAGGTTCTCCGGCGCGCCGAGCCAGCCCTTGGTGGCGACGACGGACCGCCCGCTGCCGAGCGAGAAGCGGAGCGGCCGGGGCGCGTGCTCGGGGCGTTCGATCCAGGCGCCGCTCCCGGCGACGGCGCTCAAGAGGAGCCCCGTCGTCGGCTGGCAGGAGACGGCGACGACCGGGGCGCCGCCCACGGCGAGCGCGATGAAGACGTCGAAGTCGCCCGTGCGAGCGACGAGCTGCGCGGTCCCGTCGATGGGGTCGACGATCCAGCACCGGTCCTCCGCGAGCCGCGCCGGGTCGTCCGCGCCCTCCTCGGTCAGCAGGGCGTCGCCGGGGAAGGCCGAGGAAAGCGCGGCGCGAATGGCCGCGTCGGAGGCGTAGTCTGCCTGCGTCACCACCGTCCCGTCGGGCTTCTCCGAGACCGCGGCGCGCCCGTAGAGACCGAGGATCACCTCCCCGGCGGCCCGCGCGGCCGCGGTCGCGACCTCGAGCTCGCGGGCGTACGGCGCGGGGGTCGTGTCGCGTGAGCTGGACATGGGCCGACCGGTTAGCGCACCCGGTCGCCGGGACCAAGCGGGCTGTCGGTCATCTCGCGACCTTCCTTTCACGGCGGCTGGCGCTGTTGCGGGAAGTTACCCAGCGATGGGCAGCCCGGGGGTCAAGGGCTTTAGCGCTCGTTCTGCCGGCGGCGGTGGTCGGCCTTGCGCTCGCTCGGGGCCATGAGGTAGCTGACGACCGTCATGGACTCGCTCACGCACGGGCTCCTCGGGCTGGCGGTCGGCGCAACACGTCGCCCCGACGTGAGGCCCGGCGAGGGGCGCGCGTCGCCGACCGACCGCGCCGTGCTGCTCTCGTGCGTGATCGCCGCCGAGCTGCCGGATCTCGACTATTTCTGGCCGGCGGGGGACGCGGTGCTGCGCACGCTGCGCGCGCACCGGGGGCCGTCGCACGCGCTGCTCTTCGCGCCGGTGGTGGCGGCGGTGGCGGCCGGGATCGCCTGGCTCGTCCTGCGGCGGCGGGCGCGGTTCGGCCCGGTCTACACGTTCAGTCTCCTCTCGGTCGCTCTCGCGCACCTGTTGCCGGATCTCTGGACCGGATGGGGAACGCGCCTGCTCCTCCCGTTCTCGGACGCGCGCCTGACGCTCGACTGGACCGGCGTGCTCGACCCGCTGGTCACGCTGCCGCTCGCCCTCGGCGCGCTCGTCGCGTGGCGCCGGCCGGCGCACTTTCGGCGCGCGATCCTCGTCGGGGCCACCGTCGCCGCCGCGTACGTCGGCGGCCGGATCGCGACGCAGCAGGTCCTCGTCGCCCGCGTCGCGGCCGCCCACCCCGAAGCGCAACGGGTCGCCGTCTTCCCCGCGATGCTCGGCGTGACGACATGGCGCTTCCTCGCGACGCACGAGGACGTCTACAGCGCCGGCACGGTCAGCCTGTTCGGCGGCGCGCCGACCGAGGAGCGCCGGGTCGCGCGCGCGCCCAGCGGCCCTGTCCCCGCCCGCGTCGCGGCCGTCCCCACCGTGCGTGAGGCGCTCGCCTGGGCTCGCTTCCCCGTGGTCCGCCACGCCCCCGCCGACGACGGCGGGACCACCGTGCGCGTCGCCGACCTCCGCTACCACCTCCGCGGCGCCCCGACGCTCGAGTTCATCGTCGACATCGCCCCCGACGGCGCGGTGACACGCGCCCGCCTCGAGCGCGGCGGCTCCGCCCGCGAGCTCCTCGACCGCTGGCGAGAGTAGCTCCCCGCACTTCGTCTCGGCGTCCCGCGTCGGTGGGGGCCTCCCATCTGGCCCGACCGAGGGCAAGAATGATGAGGAGGGCCAACACGATGGAACGGGACAAACGAGCACAGCATGAAGGGTTGCAAGGTGAGCTCTACCGGCTGCTGATGGAGAACAGCAGCGACTACGCGATCTTCATCATCGATCCGGCGGGGTTCATCATCGCCTGGAGCGGAGGCGCCACGAATGTCCTGGGGTACGCCGAAGAGGAGATCCTGGGAAAGTCGCTCGATACGCTCTACCTCCCCGAGGACATCCAGGGCGGCGTGATGGCGCGCGAGATGATGGCGGCCCTGGAGGAGGGGCGCGCGTCCAACGAGCGCTGGCACGTACGGAGGGACGGGACGCGCATCTGGTGCAGCGGCGTCATCACGCCGCTGAAGGACGAGCACGGCAACCTGCGAGGTTTCGCGAAGGTCGTGCGCGACTACACGGACCGCCACATGGCGGAGCTGTCGCTGCGCGAGAGCGAGGAGCGGCTGCGCGTCGCGCTCGACGCCGCCAAGATGGGCACCTGGTTATGGCAGGTGGTCCCGGACAGGCAGAGGCTGGACCCGAGCTTGAGGCGTCTGATGGGCGTGGAGGACGACCGCATCCTCCACACCGTGGCGGACTTCATCGCGCTCATCCACCCCGAGGACCAGGCCGCCGTGCGGCAGGTCTTCGACGCAGCCGTCGCCGAGGGCACCGACCTGACGGTCGAGTTCCGCGTCATCTGGCCCGACGGCTCCGTGCACTGGCTGCGAGATCAGGGGAAGATCTTCCGCGACGCGTCCGGGGCCGCGAAGGCCATGACGGGCGCGTGCGTGGACATCACCGAGCGAAAGCTCCTCGAGGAGGAGCTGCAGCGGCGGGCGGAGCAGCTCGCCGAGGCGGATCGGCGCAAGGACGAGTTCCTGGCGATGCTGGGGCACGAGCTGCGAAACCCGCTGGCCCCGGTCCGCAGCATCATGGAGGTGCTGCGCCAGAAGATGCCGGGCGACAGGCAGCTGGAGAAGGCGTTTTCCATCATCGACCGCCAGATCGAGCACCTCGTGCGGCTGGTCGACGACCTGCTCGACGTATCGCGCATCACCCGCAGCAAGATCCACCTCCACAAGGAGGTCGTGGACCTGTCCACCCTCGTGGGGCAGGCCGTCGATTCTGTCCGCGCGCTCGTGGACGCCCGCGATCATGAGCTGATGATCTCGCTCCCCATGAAGCCGGTCCACCTGGAGGTCGACGCGACGCGGATGACGCAGGTCATCAACAACCTCCTGCACAACGCCATCAAGTACACGGATCCCGGAGGCCGCATCTGGGTCACGGGCGAGCGGACGCGCGATGGCGTGGAGCTCCGGGTCAAGGACACCGGCCATGGCATCGCGCCGGAGCTCCTGCCGAAGGTGTTCGACCTGTTCATCCAGGGGGACCAGGCGCCAGACCGGTCGCAGGGGGGGCTCGGTATCGGCCTGACCCTGGTGCGCCGCCTGGTGGAGATGCACGGGGGCATAGCTCAAGCGCTGAGCGACGGCCCGGGGAAGGGGAGCGAGTTCATCGTCCGGCTGCCGGCGTCGGTGCTCGTGACAGGCGGCAGGGCGGCAGCGGGACCAGCCGCCGGGCCGGCCCGAGAGGGCGCGGTCCCCGCGGTGTCGAGGCGAGTCCTCGTCGTCGACGACAACCCGGATGTGGCGGAGTCCCTCGTGATGCTGCTCGAGGCGCTGGACTACAAGGTCTGCAAGGCGAGCGACGGCGCCGAAGCGCTGGCGTTGGCGTCGGCCTTCAGGCCGGAAATCGTGCTGCTGGACATCGGGCTGCCGGAGATGGACGGCTACGAGGTCGCCAGGCAGCTCCGCCGGCAGCCCGGCCTCGATGGCGCGCTCCTCGTGGCGCTCAGCGGCTACGGCCAGGAGGAGGATCAGCGCCGCTCCCGGGCCGCCGGCTTCGACCACCACCTGGTCAAGCCGGTGGGGCGAGCGATGCTGCAATCGTTGATCACCTCCTGGGGACACCCGCCACCGCAGGCGTGAGTCGAGCTGCAGGCGCCGAGCGGCCGGCGCGGCGTCCTCGCGCCTGCACGCGACCCGCACGGAGCCATCGATTTCATAGCAGGTGTGCATGCCTCGCCCGCGTCCTCGGCGGCGCTCGTCGTCGACGTCCATGTCGGTGCCGTCGCTGGCTTCGTCGACCCTACCGCATGCCGCCGCACAGAGCAGGCAGCTCCGAGCCTTCCCAGGATGCTCATGACCTTCATGGGCGCGACATCGCGCCCGCGGCAAGCATTGTGACCGACACCCCCGCAGGCGCGGTGGGGTGATATGGACAGCGCGCCGGGATTCACCCTTGACAGCCTACGCGGCCTGAGTTTGTATCGGCCGGTGCTTTCCTGGCATCTGTGGAACATGGACTGACCGTGGAGCGGCAGGTGATCACGGGAAAGAGGGGATAGATCATGTCGCATAAAGAGACCGTGTCCATTGTTGGTCTGGGTCAAATGGGCGCCGCGCTGGCGCGCGCCTACATCAACGCCGGTCATCGGGTGACCGTATGGAACCGAACCCACGGCAAGGCAGAGCCGTTCCAGGGCCAGGCGAAGGTGGCGGCGACGCCCGAGCAGGCATGCGGCGAGAGCGACCTGACGATCATCTCGCTGCTCGACTACAAAGCAAGCGACCAGGTCCTCCGCACTCCCCTCGTGGCCGAGGCCGCGAAGGGACGGACGCTGGTACAGCTGACCAGCGGCACGCCCAACGACGCCCGCAGCGGGGCGGCGTGGGCGTCGGACCTCGGGATCAACTACCTGGACGGGTGCATCCTGGCTTACCCCAGCTACATCGGTGGTGAACAGACGGTAGTGTTCTACTCGGGTCCCAAGGAGCTCTATGACCGCCACCAGCCGACGCTGCGCGTCCTCGGCGGGGCCACCTCCCACGTCGGCGAGCCGATCGGGGCCGCGGCGACGCTCGACTGCGCTCTCCTGGAGAGCTATTACGGCGCCACGCTGTCGTTCCTGCACGGGGCGGCGATCTGCGCGTCGGAGAAGTTTCCCCTCGACGTGTACTTCGCCAGGTTTCAGACGATCATGCCGCTCATCTCGATCACCGCCGACATGTGCAAGAAGATGCTGTTGACCGGCGATTTCAAGGGGACCGACTGCACGCTGGACGTTCACGCCGGCGCCATCGAGCACATCGTGCGTCTCAGCCAGGAGAACAACGTCGACCGGCGCATCCCGGAGCTCATCCTGTCCTACTTCAAACGGGCATCGCAGCTCGGCCACGGCGCCGATGAAATGGCCGCCGTGTTCAACGCCATTCAGGATCAGGCCCGCCGCTGACCCTCCTCTTCTGTTGATTTCCCCGAGACTCTAATGTGAACGGTGTTCTAGAGCGGTTTTCCTCCGTCTCTGGTACACGCACGCATCGCAGAGCGGCGGTCACCCGCACAGGAGACGGGCCCAGATCGGCGTTTTCGGCGCGCAAGCGCACTCCTGTGCGCTGAGCACCGAAAACGTCGAGATGGGCCCGTATCCGAAGCGGGTGACCGCCGCTCTACCGGCCGCGGCCCGGGGCGCCGTGGCCCTCCTGGAGGTGCCGCGCGAGCAGGCTGTCGCCGAAGTCGTCCTGCAGATCGCGGAACACCGTGTGGATGTGATCGCCGCCGCGGTTGTCGTACTCGATGAGGTGGGTGGGGCCGTGGATCCGGTAGTAGTGCGACTGCTTCGGCGCGGCGCTGCCCGCCCAGGCGAAGTGCAGGCGATCCACGCCGGCGCGCGCGATGCGGTCGAGGTGCCCGTCGGCGACGTCGGCCGGGAAGTTGCGGGCATAGACCTCGAGGAGGCGCACCAGCGCGGCGCGCTGGGCCGGGGTCATCTCGGCGGCGGGCAGGCCGTCGAAGCCCGGGAGCGCGGCCCGGCGGGAGGCCTCGGTCACGAGGTCGGGCGGCGCCGCGGGGGCGATCACGGCGCGCTGACGCTGCGCAGGGGTGAGGGAGGCCAGGAAGGCGCGGCCGAGATCCTCCTCGGCCGCGAGCACGCGCAGGCCCTTCCGGGGACCCGAGGGCACCTCGGCCGGGTTGGCGCCCAGGAACGCCGGGGTGGTGGCCACGCCACCTCCGGCGGAGGTGAAGTTGAGCGAGAGGTGGTGTCCCTCGAAGCGAAAGCCCCACGGGTCCCGGGGCCCGGGCTGGCCGAAGAGGGCGAGGTGGTAAAGGCCCGGGTCGCGGAACGCCGGGTTGCCCTCGATGCCCCCGAGGATGCCCTCGAGCAGCAGGACGCCCTCCAGCTTGCGGTACCCCTCCGGGCTGAGGCCGGCCCGGAGCAGCACGTGCGCGGCGCTGCGCTCGCCGCCGTCCATGTCGCCGAGCGCGAGGCCGGCGCGGCGGCGCGGGACGTAATGCCAGTCCTCGCGCTCGCGGCCCTGGAACGCGAGCAGCGCCCGGCCGCGCGCCTCGCCGTCCAGGCCGTCCAGGAAGGCGCGCGCGGAGGCCGCGATCGCCTCGGCCGTGGCGCGCCCCGCCGCGCCGCCCGGCGGCGGCGCGGCCCCCGGAGGCCCCGCGGGCGCCGGGGGATCGGGCGGCGGGGCGCCCTGCTCGGCGGCCTGCTGGGCCGGCGCGGACGGGCTGCCCGGCGCGGCCGCGGGCTCGCCGGGCCGGCCTTCCTGAGGGCGCATGCTGTTGCAGGAGGTCGTCATCACGAGCACCAGGGTAATCGCACTCCACGAGCCAGGCCCGGACGGGCGGGAGCGGCGCGACCGGGGCGCACGTGGAGCCCTGCCGGCCCACGCGACCGCGCCGTCCCCTGGGCTGGCGAGGTGATGTCCCGCTGCGTCCACGCCCGCGGCGCGCCCGGCAATGCTCCGCATGCGCGCAGCGTAGCAGGTTCCCGGCAGCGCAGAGCGCGCCCGCGCCGGGCGGTGCGTCCACGCAACGCGCGCAGCCGCGCGAGGGGCGAGAGAGCGCCCTTCCGGGCCCCGCCGCGGTCGCGAGGTGATGGCGAAATGAGAGTGCCTGTCTGGACGCAATTGCGCGACAGCGCTCGATGTGGTGGCGCAAATCGCGTGTCGCGAGAAATGGTGAGCTCGGCGAGATGTCGAAGGCCTTGCGAGCCTCACGCCCCGGGGCGTTATGATCCCGCCATGGAGATCGCTTCCTTCCTCGCCGCGCTCGAGCTGCAGACGCACCACGACCGCGTCCGCCGCGTCGTCGAGCTGGGCCGCGCCGCCGCGCGTGGCGACGCCGGCGCCAGGGCCCTCCTCGGCGCGCTCTCGGGCAGCGCGCAGCCGTACGAGCGCCTCCTCGCGCTCATGAGCGTGTACGGCTCCGAAGACGGCGCGCGCGTCGTGGCGGCCCTCTCGGACCCGTCCCGCGCCGTGCGGGGGCGGGCGAGCCGCATGACGGCCCGCTTCTGCGACGACGCGCAGGCGCTCGCGGCGCTCGACGCCCTCGTCGAGCGGCGCGCCCTCCGGCGCGTGGTGACCGACCTCGCGCGGCGGAAGCGCCAGGCGGTCGTGGACGCCTTCCTCGGCGCGCGCCTCGCGAACGGGCGCGAACCGACGATCGTGGACCTGCTCCCGCTCGGCTCCGAGCCGCTCGTGTCGGCCCACGCGCGCGCCATCGAGGAGGCGGGCGGCCCGCTCTGCCTGGCGCGGCTCGCCGGGCGGCACCCGGAGGTCGCGGCGCGCTGGTTCGGGGAGCCGATCGAGCGCTCGCGATCGCTCGACGTCCGGCAGCGCTACCGCCTCGCGCCGCTGCTCGCGCCGCTCGCCCGGCGCGCGCCCGACGCCGCGCTCCGGCTGATCCAGGCGCTGTTCGCGCTCGGCGAGGAGCCCTCGTTCGCCGCCGACGCCCTGCGCTGGCTGGTGCGCGCGCGCCCGCGCGCCACGTTCGACCTGCTCAAGGCCTGCCACGAGGGCGGCCGCCCGGCGCGGCCGCCCGGCGCCTTCGAGGTCGTGAAGCTCGACGCGGTCGCGCCCGCGCTCGGCGCCGAGCGCCTCGTGTACCTCGTCCGCCACGCCTGGGGCGCGCTGAGCGACGGAAAGCGGGGCGTACGGTGGTTCCTGCGGCTGTCTTCCGGGGACCAGGAGGCCGTCCTCGACGCCTTTCTCCGCGGCGGGCGAGGAGGCTTCGGCGCCTTCCTGTTCCGCTACGTGAAGGTGGCGTCGGCCGAGGAGCGCGCGATCCGGCAGCAGGCATTCGAGCGCTGGTCCTGCGCCGCCCAGTCCGCCGACGGTTCGATCGCGCCCGAGGTGCTCGACTTCCTGCCCCGCGATCTGCGCGAGCGCGAGGCGAGGCGGCACCTCGTCGGCTGCCCCGCGCTCGTCGCCAAGCCGGACCGTCGGATGAGCTACGCGCGCCTCTTGCCGTTCGCGGAGGCCAAGGAGGTGCTCGCGCCGCAGCTGGGGCACCCGGAGGGCGACGAGCGGGCCAAGGCGCAGGCGCTGCTCCTCGCGAGCGTCCTGCACGACCGGGGCGCGCTCCCGGACGCCCTCGCGAACGTGCGCGCCCGCAAGTTCGAGCAGGATCCGGTGCGCCGGGCGATGATCGGCGCCCTCGCCGCGCTGCCGGTCGCCCGGTTCGCGCCGGAGCACCTCGCGGCGGTGGGCGCCGTGGTGCAGGACGCGCTCGACGCCGCGGACCTGTCGCCGGCCACGTCCTCGGCCGTGGAGCGGCTCGTCGTTCGGCTGTTCCGCGTCGACGGGGCGTGGGGGGCCCGCTGGCTCGCGAAGCTCCTCGCGGTGCGCGGAGCGGCCTCGACGCCGGGCCTGGGGGAGGGGCTGACGAAGGCGGAGGCCGAGCGGCTCACCCCGGCGCTCGCGCAGCTCGCGGGCGCGTGGACGACCGGCGAGCGGGCAGGGGCGGTGCTCTGGCTCGCGCGCAGCCTGGGCATCCGGCTCAAGGTGGTGGTGCCGGTGCTCGAGGCGCTGGAGCGGCTGTCCCGCGAGCTCCCGTTCGCCGGCGTCGCGGCCGCGGCGCTGCACCTCCTCAGGCAGCATGACCGGCCGCGGTTCGCGCGGCTCGTGCCCGAGCTCCTGCGCGACGACAGGAGCTTCGTCCTGATCGGCGCCGTCGCCCGGCACGTGAGCCTGAGGCGCCAGGACCTCCTGGATCCGCTGCTGGAGAGCCGGCCCATGACGGGCAGGTTCGCGACGGGCCGGACGCACTGGGTGATCGATTTCGGCGCGGGCCATGGCCGCTGGACGGCGAGGCAGCAGGAGCGGTATGCGGCCGGCCTCGTCGCGTTGCTCCGGGACGAGACGCGCGACGTCCCCACGTTGAGGTTCGCCATCTCCACGCTGGTCCGGCTGGCGTACGTCGACGCGTCGGTGGTCACCCCGTTCGCCTCGGATCCGAGGCCGCCTTTGCGCGAGATGGCCGTCCGGGGCCTGCCGTGGCTCGACGCCGGCCAGGGTGTGCCCGTCCTGATCGTGTGCCTCGGCGACGATCGCGCGCGCTGGGCCATCTATGCGCTCCGGAAGGCCTTCGCCGAGATGCCCCGGGAGCGGGTGCTCGCGGAGCTCCGGGCGGTGCCGACCACGAAGGTGACCGTGGCCAAGGAGGTCGTGCGCCTGCTCGGCGAGATGGGCGGCGACGACGCCTACCGGGACCTGCTCCGGCTGGACGCCCCGGGCACCCATCGCGACGTGCGGATCGCGCTGCTCCGGGCTCTCTGGGACCACCTGGACAGGCCCGAGACGTGGGGCGTCTTCGAGCGCGCCGTCCAGGATCCGGACTGGATCGTGGCCTCGAAGCTCGCGGACATCCCGCTCGGCAGGTTGTCGGCCGAGGCCGAGCGGCGCGTCTCGGGCCTGCTCGCGGCGATCCTCGGGCGGGCGGAGCCGGAGGCGCGGCTGGATCTGCTGCGGCGGGCGGCGCACCTGCCGCTCCGTGACGAGGGGCGATCGCTCTTTCTGCGGCTGCTCGGGCACCTGGACGCGCCCGCGCCGGAGGAGGCGGCGGAGGCGCTGGCGGCCGCGCTTGCCCGGATGCAGCCGGCGGAGGTCGAGACCGTGGTCCGGCGGCTGGAGGGGATCGTGCCGAAGCGCCGCCACCTCGTGGCGCTGCTGTCCGTGGTCGCGTCGCGGCTCGGCCCCTACGCCGCGCCGCACCTGGTGGCCGTCGGCAAGGGGCTGCTCGCCGCGCTGAAGGCGGATGTGCTGGCCGTGCCGCAGTACCTCGGGCTCGCGGCGCGCCTGCTCGACTGGAGGGCGCTCGCGCAGGCGCTCTCCGACCTCGGCCGGCGGGACCTCTTGCACCATGATGGAATGGTCGCGGCGATGTCGGCCGTGCACGCCTGCGTGCACCCCTCGCTCCTCGAGGAGCAGCTGCGGGAGAGCCAGGATCCGCGGCTGCGGCGGCTCGCGCTGGAGGCGCTGGTGCAGGCGGCGTCGCCGAAGAACGGCTGGACGGCGGAGCGGCGGGCGCTGCTCGAGCGATATCGACAGGACACGTCCCCCGCCGTGGCGGGGCCGGCGTCGTTCGTGATGCCGCCTTGAGGTGGCGGCGAGGGCGCGCTCAGGACCAGCTCGGAGCGAAGCCGAGGCGCGCGAGCCGCTCGAGCACGAGGGCGACGCCGTCCTGATCGTTGGAGCTCGTGACCTCGTCGGCGGCGGCGAGCACGTCGGGATGGGCGTTGGCCACGGCGACGCCGCGTCCTGCCCAGCCGAGCATCGGCAGGTCGTTGGGCATGTCGCCGAACGCGATCACCTGCGCCGCCGCAATGCCGCGCTCGGCGCAGTACGCCTCGAGCGCGAGCGCCTTGGTGACGCCGGCCGCGGCGACCTCGGCGAAGTTCGAGCCCGAGTGCGTGACGCTCGCGAGCGCGCCCGCGTGGGCGCGCGTGATGTGCAGCAGCTCCTCGAGCGGCCAGCCGGCGTGCTGGACGATCAGCTTGGTGACGCCTTCCCTGCACAAGGCGACGGCATCGTCCCGCCGCATCCGCGGATCGTCGCGATCGTTCGGATGTTCGCCGGGGATCACATAGCCGCGCTCGCATCCGTACTGGATCCCCGCCTCGATGGCGAAGGCGACGCCGGGTACGGCCGCGCGCAGGCTCTCGATGAGCGCGGACGCGGCGGCTGCCGACAGCAGGTTCTGCCGCAGCACGGCGTCGGTGGTCACGTCATAGACGAGCCCACCGTTGCTGCAGATGGCTGTCCCGCGCAGGCCCGTATGTGCCGCGACCTGTCGCACGCGCCGGGGCGGCCGCGCGGTCACGGACATGAGCGTCAGACCCGCCGCCTCGGCCATCGCGAGGGCGCCGCGCGTGCGCGCGGAGATCGAGCCATCCGTCCGAAGCAGCGTGCCGTCGAGATCGAGCGCGACGAGTCGGAGGGCTCCCATGCTGACCTGGGCGACGCGTAGCACGCCTCGGGCGAGCCGATCTAGCGCGGACAACGAAGCGCCGGCACCCCGATCTGGGCGCTACCCCAGCCTGGGTCGGGTCGCGCGCGGGGCAGGGGGCGAGACACGGCGCGAACCTCGGTCGACCCCGGCCGTCACCGAAACCCAGGTCGGATCGCGCTGCGCCAACCTGGGTCGGAGCGCGCAGCGCCTCTCGCACGATGATTGAGAAATGAGAGCGCTTTTCGTGCCGTAATTGCGCGATGTCGCTCGGCGTGATCACACAATATCACGCCTCAACATCATTTATTTTCATGGCCACCCTGTCGGCGACTTGCTAGCAACTCGGCCTCGAAGGCAAAGCGCCGCCGGGTCCGTGCTCGATGGCGCAAGGCCGAAGCTTGTCCTTCCGTACCGCGAAGGACCTTGCCCAATCACGACGGCCGGCCGCCTACGCCGGCCAGGAGGATCGAGCCATGGGCGTGCACGTGAATCTCGACATCGATCCGCGAGGCATCGACGAGGCCGAGTGGGCGGCAGTCTACGAGGAGACGCTTGTGCTCCTGGAGGCATGGCAGCCGCGTCTCCTGGGCTGGGGCTGGCGCCGGATCGACGGCGTGCGCGTGCCGATGTACATGCGCTCGCTCCGTCATGACGTCGACGACCCGGAGCAGGCGCACTGGTCGGTCATCGGCGACCGCGACAGCCTGCAAACCGCCGAGTCCCAGTCGCTCTACCGGCACCTGGGCCGGTACGCGGCGCACATGGGTCAATGCGCCGACAACGATATCGTGGTCACCGCCGCCATGGCGGGCGAGGACGGCACCGGTGGCCCCGCGCGTGTCTTCGGCAACAAGACCCAGGGCTGTCCGTACCACTTCGCGGTGCTCGCGGCGGCGATGCTCGTTGAAGAGCGCTTTCCGCGGCACGCGATGGTGTGGGGCGACATCGATCGCGGGCAGGCCGAGGAAGCCAGGCGGCTGGCGGCGCCCATCCTCGGCCGCGAGCTGCCGTTGCCCGTGCGCGTCGATCCGGCGCGGCTGGTCGACCGCCTGCACGCTCGCTGCACTGCCGACGCGCTCCCCGGCGCGTTCGAGCGAGTGTTCCTCGGCGAGGTGGACGAGAAGCACGAAGCCATGCTGCGCGCGTTCCCGGGCGAGGGCGGCGCACGGGAGTGGCAACGAGCGCTCGCCGCCGCCGAGTCCCCGGCGTCGCTCGGCGCCACCTGCCTGGTGATCGCCTGGCTCAACGCCGGGCGCGGTCTGCGGGACGCGTGCCGGCTCGCATGCCTCGCGCCAGAAGGCCCGCGCTTCTCGCCGGAGGCTTTCATCGAGACCCTCGCGTCGACGTGGGTTGTGGTGCCGCATCCTGCGCGCGAGCCGCTGATCGCCTTTAGCAAGCCGCCGGGGGCGCCGCACACCGTCCCCTCGCTGCTCTGTTCCTTCTTCCTCGACATGGCTGCGATGGGACGGCGCCTCCGGATCCACATCGAGCCGGCCGCGCTCGTGGCCGACCTCTCGGCGGTCTTCGGCGATCGAGGTCCCGCGCTCGCCGCGCGGCTCTACGAGAAGAGCGCGGAGGTCGAGGCGCAGCAGCGCGAGTTCGCGGATGACGTGAGCGCCATCGTCGCGGAGGCGGGCCACGTTGCCGGCGACGATACGGAAGCGCTCGCGGTGCTCCGCTCCGCCGATGCGATGGGCCCGAAGCAGCGATCATGGGTGCGGGGGATGGCGTGGAGCGTGATGACGTTGCTCTCGCGCCTTCGTGGGGACCCGAGGCTCCCGGCGATCCTCGACGACGTGACGCTGGCGAAGCGTGTGCTCGTACGGATGCTGGCCCAGCGGTCCCTGGTGCTCACCGAGGACGCGTGGGATGTTGTCCGCGCGGAGAACAACGCGGAGGTCATCGCGTGGTGGATCGCGCTCGTCAGCCTGCGAGCCAGCGAGCTGCATGCGTCGCAGGTCTGCCGTGCGTTCTTCGAGAACGCGGCGCTCCGGACCTACGCGATGGCCGTCGGCCGTGACGAGCGGGAGATGCGCGAGCTGGGCGAGCTCTTCGCCAGAGCGAGTCCCCGCGAGCCGTGATCCTCGGGCGCCGCCGGGTCGCGCCGGTCCAGCGCAATCCCAAATCATGTCGCCGTCGTCCTCGTAATCCATGAATGGAGCCCCGCCGCCGGCGCGCAGCGCCCGCGGGGTGCACTCGATGACGTCCACCCCTCATGATGCTCTGTTCAAGTCCACGTTCAGCCAGCCGGAGCACGCGGCCGCGGCGCTGCGCGAGGCGCTGCCGGCCGCGCTGGCCGCCCGCATCGACTTCGCATCGCTGACGCTGCAGCCCGGCAGCTTCATCGATCGACAGCTCGCCGCGCGCCACAGCGACCTGTTGTTCTCCGCCAGGCTGGAGGAAACGTCGCTGTTCGTCTACGTGCTCTTCGAGCACCAGAGCACGACGGACCCGCTGATGGCGTTTCGCCTGCTCGGGTACATGGTGCGGATCTGGCAGGGCTACCTGGAGCGGCATCCGAAGGAGACGCGCCTTCCGGCGATCCTGCCGGTGGTGCTGCACCACAGCACGACCGGGTGGTTTCGGGCGACCGCCTTCCAGGAGCTGCTGGACATACCTCCGGGAACGTTGGCGCTGGTGGCCGAGCATGTGCCGCAGTTCCGGTTCGTGCTGGACGACATCAGCGCCGCACCGGACGAGGCGTTGCGAGCGCGTTTGATGACGGCGCTGGGGCGGCTGGTGCTGTGGTGCTTCCGGCATTCCCGGGATCCCGAGGTGCTGCTGGCCCGCCTGTCCGAGTGGCGCGGGGTGGTCCAGGAGGTGCGCTGCGCGCCGAACGGCAGGGCTGCGCTTGAGCGCGTGTGGAGGTATATTCTGACCATCGCCGACCCGCCGCGGCCCGGGGACTTCCTGCAGGAGCTGCTGGTGGCGGCGGGACCGGAGGCCAAGGAGGAGATCGTGACCATCATAGACTACCTTCGCGAGCAGGGCCGGCTGGCGGGCGAACGTGAGGGCCGGCTGGCGGGCGAACGTGAGGGCCGGCTGGAAGGGCAGCGGAGCACGTTGCTCAAGCTGCTCCGGATGCGCTTCGGCGAGCTGCCGGCGCCGGTCGCGGCGCGCGTCCTCGCCGCAGATGCCGGGCAGCTGGAGAGCTGGACCGAGCGCGTGCTCACCGCGCCCACGCTCGACGACGTCATGATCTCGCGCTGATGCGGCGCCCCCGCGCGCGCCGCCCCGACGGCCGTGGGTTGCCGAGACTCGGTGGAGGTACGGGCGCAGTTTCTGTGCCAGCGGGCGGCTTCTAGGGCACCCGCGGCGGACAACCTTCGCGAGCAGGGGCGCCTGGCGTCGAAGGTGATGACCGGCTCGCAGGGCAGCGAGGCGCGCTCCAGGCGCTTAGAAACGTCGAGAAGTGGTAAGGCCGCTGCGCTGCCGGCCCCGGCCTGGCAGAAACCTGCTTTCACATGGTTTTCATGTGCGTTTCATCCCGTCCTGAAAAAGCGAAGCTACATACGCACCTCATCCACGTACCGCAGGGGGCGTCTTCGTTGCGCCACGGCGCCTGCGCAGGTGGCCCGGCTCCCCACGTTCGTGCTCACGCCCGGCAATGCGGAGCAAGCGCTGGATCGATGTCGAAGCTCGGAGGAACATGTTGAAGAGGAAGTTCATGGGTTGCCTCGGAACGGTGGTCTTCGTCTGGGGGTGCGGCGCCCACGAGGCAGAAGCCCCCTTCTCGGGCGAGGCTGTCGTGGAGGCGAGGCAGGGCCTCGTCGCGGCCACGGTCTCCTGGCAGAACGTCGCCTGGGTCGACGCTGCAGACGGCTCGCTCCGCCGCTCCACCGGGTGGGGCTGGCACGCCGGGGCGTCGTCCGTCCAGCAGCTCGACGCAGGCGACGGGTACGTGGAGTTCTCGACGGAGGAAACGAACCTGGCCAAGATGGCGGGCCTGGGCCACGGCGACCGCGATCAGCATTATGCGGACGTCGACTACGCGGTGTTCCTGCGCGGCGATGGCGTCGTGGAGGTCATCGAGCAGGGCCATGGCCAGGGCACCTTCGGGACCTACGCGGCCGGCGACGTCTTCCGTGTCGAGGTCCATGACGGCCAGGTGCGTTACCGGAGGAACGGGCTCGTGTTCCACACGAGCAACACCCCGCCCACGTACCCGCTCGCGCTCGACACCAGCCTTCACGACGAGGGCGCGACCATCACGGGCGCGCAGATCGCCAGCTGCGCGGCGGGAGAAACGAGCTGCATGCCTCCGGAGCTGTGGAAGAACGTCCGTTATGCCATCGCGAGCGAGCGCTCGCTGACGCGCGACCCCGATGGATGGGGCTGGTACGCCGGGGCCTCGTCCGTCCAGCACCTCGACGCAGGCGACGGGTACGTGGAGTTCTCGACGGAGGAAACGAACCTGGCCAAGATGGCGGGCCTGGGCCACGGCGACAGCGACCAGCATTACGCGGACATCGATTACGCGGTGTTCCTGCGCGGCGACCGGGTCGTGGAGATCATCGAGCAAGGCCATGGCCATGGCACCTTCGGGACCTACACGGCCGGCGATGTCTTCCGCGTCGAGGTCCACGGCGGCCAGGTGCGTTACCGGAGGAACGGGCTCGTGTTCCACACGAGCAACACCCCGCCCACGTACCCGCTCGCGCTCGACACCAGCCTGCACGATGGGCGCGCGACCATCACGCGCGCGAACGTCGACAGCTGCCCCGCGGGGGATACCAGGTGCATGCCTCCGGGGTTCTGGAAGAACGTTCGTTATGCCACCGCCGATGAGGGCGCGCCGGGCGCGCTGACGCGCTCCCCCGATGGATGGGGCTGGTACGCCGGGGCCTCGTCCGCCCAGCAGCTCGACGCAGGTGACGGGTATGTGGAGTTCTCGACGGAGGAAACGAACCTGGCCAAGATGGCGGGCCTGAGCCACGGCGACGGCGATCCGCATTACGCGGACATCGACTATGCGGTGTTCCTGCGCGGGGACGGGGTCGTGGAGGTCATCGAGCAGGGCCATGGCCATGGCACCTTCGGGACCTACGCGGCCGGCGATGTCTTCCGCGTCGAGGTCTATGGCGGCCAGGTGCGTTACCGGAGGAACGGGCTCGTGTTCCACACGAGCAACACCCCGCCCACGTACCCGCTCGTGCTCGACACCAGCCTGCACGACGCGCTCGCGACGATCACGCGCGCGCGCGTCGCCAGCTGCGAGGCCGGGGACACGAGCTGCGTGCGGCCCGAGTTGTGGAAGAACGTCCGTTATGCCACGGCGAAGGACGGCTCTCTGGCGCGCGGCTCCGATGGCTGGGGCTGGTACGCCGGGGCCTCGTCCGTCCAGCAGCTCGACGCCGGCGACGGGTACGTGGAGTTCTCGACCGCGGAGTCGACCTTGGCCAAGGTGGCGGGCCTGAACCGCAGCGACGGCGATCAGCATTACGGGGACATCGACTATGCGGTGTTCCTGCGCGGCGACGGGGGCGTGGAGGTCCTCGAGCAGGGCCATGGCCGTGGCCTCTTCGGGACCTACACGGCCGGCGACGTCTTTCGCGTCGAGGTCTCTCACGGCCAGGTGCGCTACCGGAAGAACGGGCTCGTGTTCCACACCAGCAGCACCCCGCCGACCTACCCGCTCGCGCTCGACACCAGCCTGCACGACTCGGGCGCGACCATCACGAACGCGCAGGTGTCGAGCTACGCCGCGACGTCCGGGGACGCGCAGATCTTCGGCATCCACGACCCCGGCGGCGAGCTCCTGATGACGAGCGCCGGCCGCACGGGCTGGGTCGTCCACTCGGAGCTCGTCGGCGACACGAACCGCCACGACTACCGGCCCGATCTGGGCGCCCTGGTGCGCCTCAACTGGGGTTACGGCAGCGACGGCACGTTGCCCTGCGAGGACAGGTACGACGAGTTCGCGCAGAAGGCCGCCGCCTTCGTGCAGAACTCGAGCGGCGCCCACATCTGGATCATCGGGAACGAGGCGAACCTCAGCGCGGAGTGGCCGAGCTGCGGCGGGACGCCCCAGAAGATCACGCCGGAGCGCTACGTGCGCGCGTTCCAGAAGGCGCGGGCCGCGATCCACGGCGTCCCGGGCCACCAGGGCGACAAGGTCGTCATGCAGGGCGTCGGCGTCTGGAACACCGAGATCGGGATGAACTGGATCGAGTACTACGAGGCCATCCTCAACGCCCTCGGCAAGGGCGGCCTCGACGGCATCGCGCTCCACACCTACAGCCGGGACGCGGTCCCGGGCAACGTGAGCGCCGACCACGTCGACCCGAGGGATCACCGCCAGTGGGGCTTCCGCGCCTACCGCGATTTCCTGAACGCGACCCCAAGCTGGGCGCGCTCGCTCCCGGTCTACATCACCGAGACCGATCAGATGGAGTCCTGGAGAGACGCGAACGAAGGCTGGGTCAGGGCGGCCTACAAGGAGATCCACGACTGGAACTCCGGCGAGGAGAGCGAGCAGCACCAGAAGGTGCAGGCCCTGGCCCTCTACCGCTGGCTCAGCGGCACCAACGAGGCGCACGACTACGGGATCGACGACGCGCTCGCGGTGCAACAGGACTTCATCGAGGCGATGGCGAACAGCTATCCCGCGCCCGACCCCGCGCAGCCGAGCGAGTCGTACGAGAACGAGTGCAGCCTCGAGGACATCGGCGTTCCCCCAGCCACCTCGGCGGAAACCAAGTTTGTTCTGAGCGGATTTATTCAGCGGTTCTGGAATCAGAACGGGGGACTCCCGATCTTCGGCCACCCGATCTCCAGCGCGCGCCGGGTCATCAATTCTTCAGGGATGTACGTCTGCGCTCAGCTCTTCGAGCGGCACCGGATCGAGCTGAACCTCAATGACGACAGTACCGTGAAGCTCGAGGACGGCAGGCCGTTCGTGACGCTGGGCCGCGTTGGCACCGAGCGGATTCCCCGCGACCAGGAGATGATCAGCGCCCATGAGGTCGGCTACGAGGCCACCGGCGGCAGCGCCGCTGATTGCCTGACCTTCGAGGGGATCGTCGACTACAAGATCTGCGGGGCGTTCAAGGCGTACTGGAGCGCGCACGGGCTCGACGGCGGCGCCGACCACCTCACGCTCTTCGGTTATCCGCAGAGCAAGCCCTTCACTTACCGGAACAAGGATGGGGTGCCCCACGTCGCGCAGTACTTCGAGCGCGCACGCCTGGAGTACCACCCGGACGATCCGAGGCAGCCGGTCAAGGGAGGTCTGCTCGGCTCGGAGCTGAAGAGCGGCGAGCGCTGACGGCGATCGTCGACGAGGCGCCGCCGCCGTCTCTCGCTTCAGCGCGCCGCGCCCGCCGCGGCGCGGTCGCCCTCCGCCGGGCCTGCCTCCTTGCCCGCCGCGATCCCCGCGAGCGCGCCCGCGAAGCGGCGGCGGAGCTCGGCGTCCTCGACCAGCTTGTCGCGGAGCGTGCGCGACAGCTCGACATGGTAGAACGGCGCGCCCATCTGCCGCGACCAGCGCGCCTGCACGTTCGTGCTGCCGCCGAGCTTCTTGATCTCGGCCGGGTAGGCGAGGACTTTCCCGTCGCTGATCGCCGCCCGCAGCGGCCCGAGCAGCCGATCGAGCTCGGCGCCGGGCCCCACGGCGCTGACGACGGCGTCGGCGTCCGGGGCCGAGCTGTCCTGGAAGCCGTGCAGCTGCACCGTCGGCGCGCCGGGGAAGCTCTGGAGCAGCGCCCGGTGCGCCGACAGGAAGAACGATCGCTCGGCGTGCGCCACGTCCGCGAAGGCGAGCGCCGCGGCCGTGCGCGCGCGAGCGGCGAGTTTGTCCTCGCGAGCCCCGCCGCGCCCGCCGTCCCGTTCGTCGCCGCCGCCCGCGCCGTGCGCCGCGCCGCCCGCGCCGCCCGCGCCGCCCGCGCCGTGCGCCGCGCCGCCCGCGCCCTCCTCGTCCGCGCTTCCGCTCCCGCTCTCCGCGCCCTCGTCGTCCGGCCCCGCGTCGCTCGGCCTGGGACCTCCGCCGTACCGGTGCGACGTGTTGATGATCAGCGCCCGCGCCCGCTGCGCCTCGAACACCGCGAGCGCGATCGGCAACGTCCCCCGGTCGAAGAAGGTGTGCGGCGCCTCGACGATCAGCGGCGCCGCGGCCCCTGCGCGCAGCACCACCGCGGCCGCCCCGCGGCGGTGCGGGCCGTCCTCGGACAGCACCCACAGCTCGCGGCCCGGGACCACCCGCAGCGCGAACCCCGCCGGCGCGGCCGGCGGCGGCTGCCGGCCCAGCGCCGCGCGCGCCGCCGCCGTCACCCAGGCGCCGTACGCCGCCTCCTCCGCGTCGTCCGGCGGCTCCGCCACGAGCCGCCGCCCGTCCCGCCGCAGCGGCGTGATCTGCTCGTCCAGGGCCTCCTGCTCGCCCGTCTCGGCCGCGGCCTCGGGCTGCGCGGCTCCCGCGGCTCCCGTCCCTGGCGCCACGGCCGCCGGGCCCGTCCCCGGCGCCACCCCCGGCACCCTCTCCGGGCACCGACACACCCCCTGCGAGCACCCGGCGATCGTGAACAACACCACGTACCCTGCGCTCTTCATGGGCTTTCGTCGCTTCCCGCCGCCGGATCCCCCCCGCATCTCCACGCCTTCTTCTCTTTCTCTCACGCCCCAGCGCGCGAAGCCAGACGGACGCTCGCGCTCGCTTTCACCCTCGCTCTCGCCCTCTTGCTCGCGCTCGCCCCCCTCTCGCCCTCGCCCTCCCCACGCCGGCCTACCTGCGCCAGACCTCGCCTCCTCGACCTCCTCAGCGGGAGCGGTTTGCGCTACGTAGCTGCCCCATGCCTCGCCCCTTCGATCCCGTGGCGGTCCCGCCGCTGCCCGAGCAGGCCGGTCGCACGTTCCCGCGCCTCGTCGAGCTGATGCAGCGCCTGCTCGCCCCCGACGGCTGCCCCTGGGACCGCGAGCAGAGCTTCACCTCCTTGCGCCGCTACGTGCTCGAGGAGGCCTGCGAGGTGATCGACGCCATCGACGGCGGCGACCGCAAGGAGCTCTGTGGCGAGCTCGGCGACCTCCTGCTCCAGGTGGTCTTCCAGGCCGAGCTCGCCCGGACCGAGGGGGCGTTCGGCCCCGACGATGTGGTCGCGGCGATCTGCGAGAAGCTCGTGCGGCGCCACCCCCACGTGTTCGCGGACGAGAGCGCCGAGAACGCCGACGAGGTGCTCCAGAACTGGGAGCGCATCAAGGCGGCGGAGCGGGCGCGGCAGGGCAAGGATCGCGGCGTGCTCGGCGGCGTGCCCCGGAGCCTGCCGGCGCTGACGCGGGCGCAGCGGGTGGGCGAGAAGGTCGCGCGTGTCGGCTTCGACTGGCCGGACGCGCGGGGCTCGCGCGCGAAGGTGGAGGAGGAGCTCGGGGAGCTCGACCGGGCGTTCGCGAGCGGCGACAAGGACGCGATCGAGGAGGAGCTCGGCGACGTGCTCTTCGCGCTCGGCAACCTGGCGCGCCACGCCGGCGTCGACGCCGAGGGCGCGCTCCGCCGGACCATCGACAAGTTCACCCGGCGCTTCGAGCACGTCGAGCGGCGGGTCGTCGAGCGGCACGGGGGCTGGCCGTCGAAGGCGGCGGACGACACGCTCACCCTCGAGGAGCTCGACGGCTACTGGGACGAGGCCAAGCGCGGCGAGCAACACACCTGACCGCGGCCCCAGGTCTCTCGTGGGCTCGCCGCGCTCGCCGGCACCCGAGCCGCGCCGGAGGCCAGGCTGCCGGACGCTGGAGGTCAGTCCGGGTCGGGTCGCTGCTGCTGCTGCGCGGCGATCCGATCCACGAGCTCATCGCGGCCGGGCACGGTTGGCGATGTCGTCCAGGTGCCGCCTCAGCACGTCGCCGGTGATGGGTTTGATGAGGTGCACGTCGAACCCGGCTTCTTGCGTCGCGCGGCGATCCGCGTCCTGGCCGTAACCGGTCATCGCGAACAGCGACAGGCCGGCGAGGTCTGGAATGCGGCGCAGCTCCCGGGCGACGTCATGGCCCGACATGCCGGGCATGCCAATGTCGAGCAGCACGACGTCCGGCCTGAGCCGCGTCGCGAGATCGAGCGCCGAGGGACCGTCGAACGCAACGTGCACCTCGTGGCCCATCCGCCGCAGCAGCATCGCCATGCTCTCGGCCGAGTCCCGGTTGTCGTCGACGACGAGGATGCAGGACTTCTTTCCGGCTCCCTCCGCGGGCGCGCTTCGCGAAGCAGACGCCGCAGGCTTCGTCAGCCGCGGCAGCTGCACGATGAACTCGCTGCCGCAGCCGGGGCCCTCGCTGACCGCCCGGACCGTCCCGCCGTGCAGATCGACCAGGCGGCGCACGATCGTCAGTCCGATGCCCAGCCCGCCGTCCGCGCGGTCGAGGCTGCGATCACCTTGCGTGAACAGATCGAATACGCGCGGCAGCAGCTCGGGCGATATCCCGACGCCGCTGTCGCGGATACGGAGCGTCGCGTGGGTGTCGTCCGCCTCCAGCGCGACCAGGATCGAGCCGCGCGCCGGCGTGAACTTCGCCGCGTTGTGCAGCAGGTTCGTCACCACCTGCGTCAGCCGCGCCAGGTCACCCGTGACGAAGAGCGGCTCGCCCGGCAACCTCACCTCCAGGACCTGCTCGCGTGCGTCGATCCAGGTCCGGGATGCTTCAGCCGCCCGCGCCACGACGTCGGTGAGATCGACGCGCTTGCTCTCCAGCATGATCTTGCCGCGTGTGATGCGGCTCACGTCGAGCAGGTCGTCGACGAGCCGTACGAGCTGACCGACCTGCCGTTCCAGCACGCCGGCCGCCCAGGCGACCTGGGCGCTGGTCTGGGCATCGAGCCTGAGGACGCCGGTCGCGTTGGCTATCGACGCCAGCGGATTGCGCAGCTCGTGCGCCAGCATCGCCACGAATTCTTCCATGCGACGCGCGTTGGACTCGACCTGCTCCAAGCGCTTGCGCTCGGTCAGGTCGCGCGTGATCTTGGAAAAGCCGCGCAGCTCGCCGTTCGCGCCGTGGATGGCGGTGATGACGACGTTCGCCCAGAACATCGAGCCGTCCTTGCGCACGCGCCAGCCTTCGTCCTCGAAGCGGCCTTCGCGCCGGGCTGTGGAGAGCACCATCTCTGGCCAGTTGCGCTCGACGGCCTCGGCCGGATAGAAGCGCGAGAAGTGCGTGCCGATCACCTCTTGCGCGGAGTATCCTTTGATCTGCTGCGCGCCGGCGTTCCACGTGGCCACGCGGCCTTCGGCGTCGAGCATGAAGATGGCGTAGTCCCTCACGCCTTCGATCAGCAGCCGGAAGCGCTCCTCGCTTTGCCGCAGCGATTCTTCCTGGCGCTTGCGCTCGGTCAGGTCGCGCGTGACCTTGGAGAAGCCGCGCAGCTCGCCGTGGTCGTCGTAGGCGGCGGTGATGATGACGTTCGCCCAGAACATCGAGCCGTCCTTGCGCACGCGCCAGCCTTCGTCCTCGAAGCGGCCTAGGCGCCGTGCTTCGGCGAGCTCAAGCGCTGGCCAGTTACGCGCGAGCGCCTCGGCCGGATAGAAGCGCGAGAAGTGCGTGCCGATCACCTCTTGCGCGGAGTATCCTTTGATCTGCTGCGCGCCGGGGTTCCACGTGACCACGCGGCCCTCGGTGTCGAGCATGAAGATGGCGTAGTCCTTCACGCTCTCGACCAGCATGCGGAACTGTAGGTCGGCGCCCAGGTCTGTCGCAGCCATGGGACAGAGCTTACCGCACGGTCACACCTCGGCGCGCGCAGCACGCCGGAGACGGCAGGCGAGGGCGGCCCGTCCCGCGCGCCGCCCCGCGAACACCCACGCAGGGGGCCGGGCAGCTCGGCCAGCCCTACGGTACAATCAGGAAAAACCTTACCGACGCGCTGCCGTGCTCGCGGAGCTCGATCCACCCGGACTCGCCGGCGTCTCCGTCCTGGAGCGCGCCGGGGCTCAGTCGCGCACGGCGGTCAGCACGAAGCGCTCGCGCACGCGCGCCTCTTCCGACTCGTGCAGCACGTGGATCTCGTAACGCCCCGGCTGCGCGACGGCCACGCTGAGCGGCCCCTCGTCGCGGTAACGCGTGAGCCGGTGCGCGCATCGCTCCTGCTGGCAGTGCTGCTCCAGCGCCCCGCCCTCGCCGTCGGGCAGCCGCACGCGCACGTGCTCGGGCACCTCCAGGTGGACCACCGCCGGCACGTCGGCGTGGTGGTGAGTCCACAGATCGAGGTGCATCCACGCGTGCCCGTCGTCAGGCAGGGCGACGGCGCGCTCCTCGGAGCGCTCGATCGCCGGGGAGCCCGCGCCCCTGCCGCCCGCGAGCACGACGGCGACCGCGGCCGCGGCGAGCGCCGGCGCCGCGAGGATCGCGCCCCACCCCCAGCGCCCGCTCGCCCGCAGTCGTCGTTCGTGTCGTTCGTTGCCCTCCGCCGCGGGGCGCTCCCGCCGCTCGGGGAGCTTGCTCAGGGCGCGCTCGACGAGCGCCTCCGAAGGGCTCACCGAGCGCAGCGCCCGCACGCTCGCCGCGAGATCCGGCGGAAGCGGCGGCAGATCGTGGTCCTGTCCGCTCACGTCGATTCCTCCCGCGCCGCGACGACGCGCTGCGCCGCCAGGCGCTCGTAGGCAACACGCAGCCGGGCGCGCCCGCGGGCGTGGCGGCTCTTCACCGTCCCCTTGGGGATCCCGAGGAGATCGGCCACGTGATCATAACCAAGCTCCTCGATGTCGCATAGCACCACCACGGTGCGAAACTCCTCCGGGAGCTCTTGAAGGCAGGCGAGGAGCGCTCCCGTGTCCTGGTTCAGGATCGCGGTCGCCTCGGGGCTCGGGACCTCGGCGCGACGCGCCACGCCGAGCACCTCGGTGCACGCCTCGACCAGCCGATCGAGCAGGCCGCGGCGCCGCGCCTCGGTCCGGCGGGCCTCCAGGTACTCGTTCCGAGCGATCCCGCAGAGCCAGACCCCGAGATCCGAGCGCCCCTCGAACGCCGACGCGTGCAGGTAGGCCTTGAGCAACACGTTCTGGAACAGATCGTCCGCTCGATCCCGATCGCCGCACAGGGAGACGCAGAATCGGTAGAGGCGCGGGAGCGTCGGGCGCACCGCCGACTCGAACTGCGCGCGCGATTCACCGAGCAGGGGTCGCGATCCGGTCATGAGGGACGTTCGAGTCTCTAGATCGTCGTCGCGCTGGACTCTAGCGTGGGAAGGGCGGCGGGGCAGGGCCTGCGGCCCGCGCTGCGGCGGCGCGAGGAGCGGCACCTCGAGGGAGGGGAAGCTGTACATCGGCGCCCCTTGGGACGGAACGGATCCGCGCCGAGGTTCCGGGCCGATCGAACGAAATCGTCACCCGGAGCGGGAACCGCGGGGCGAGTCGTCCCGTCTTGGGGCGTGTCCTGACGAACTGTGGGCTCACCAACGCCCGCGCAGCCGAGGCCGATCACCGCCATGTCCAGGTCAAGCATTCCGAGCGCGCCGGCAAAGGCGCCGGCGAAAGCGCCCGCGTCTTCCTCGTGGAAAAGCGATCTCGTATCCGGGTTCCTCGTCTTTCTGATCGCGCTGCCGCTCTGCCTGGGCATCGCCATGGCGAGCGGATTTCCGCCCATCGCCGGCGTGCTCACCGCGGTGGTCGGCGGCCTGGTCGCCACCTGGCTCGGCAGCGCGCCGCTGACCATCAAGGGACCTGCCGCGGGCCTCATCGTCATCGCCCTGGGCGCCGTGCAGGAGCTCGGCGGCGGGGACAACGCGGTCGGATACCGCCGCGCGCTCGCCTGCATCGTCGTCGCCGCGGTGACGCAGATCGCGTTCGCGCTGGCGCGCGCCGGCAAGCTGGGCGACTTCTTCCCGTCCTCGGTGGTGCACGGCATGCTGGCGGCCATCGGGATCATCATCTGCTCGAAGCAGATCCACACCCTCGTCGGCGTCACGCCGAGCGCGAAGGAGCCGCTCCACCTGCTCCTCGAGATCCCGCGCAGCCTGGCCCGGATGAACCCCGAGATCGCCGCGATCGGCGTCCTCTCGCTGATCCTCCTCTTCGGTTATCCGGCGGTCGCCAAGCGATCGCGCTGGATGCAGAAGCTCCCCGCGCCGATGCTGGTGCTCGCGGCCGCCGTGCCGCTCGCCTACGCCTTCGACCTCGAGCACGAGCACACCTACACGCTGGCCGTGACCCACACGACGTACGCGATCGGGCCGAATTTCCTGGTCAACCTGCCGGGTAACCTGCTCCAGGCCTTCGTTTTCCCGGATTTCAGCCACGTCGGCACGCCCGGGTCCATCAAATACATCGTCATGTTCTCGCTGGTGGGTAGCATCGAGTCGGTGCTTTCCGCGAAGGCTGTCGATTCGCTCGATCCAGAGAGGCGCCGATCCGACCTCGACAAGGATCTGCTCGCCACGGGCGCCGGCAACCTCATCGCGGGCCTGCTCGGCGGACTGCCCATGATCTCCGAGATCGTCCGCAGCTCCGCGAACATCGGTTACGGCGCGAAGAGCCGCCTGTCGAACTTCTTCCACGGCACCTTCCTCCTGCTCTTCGTCGCCTTCGCGCCGGGGCTCATCCACCGGGTCCCCCTCGCCGCGCTCGCCGCCATGCTCACCTTCACGGGCGTGCGGCTCGGGTCCCCGAGGGAGTTCGTGAAGACGCTCCGCATCGGCCCGGAGCAGCTCGTCATCTTCGCCGCCACGGCCGCGCTGTGCATCGCCTCCGACCTGCTCGTCGGGGTCGCCGCCGGGATCGTCGTGAAGCTGCTCATCCACGTGATGAACGGCGCGCCGCCGCAAACCCTCTTCCGGTCCGAGGTGGAGGAGCGCATCGAGGGGGGGCGGACGGTGCTGCGCGTGAAACACGCGGCGATCTTCAGCAACTACCTCAGCCTCCGGCGGCGCATCGCGAGCCACGCGAGCGCGCCCAACATCGAGATCAACTTCGCGGACGCGCGCCTCGTCGATCACACGACGATGTCCAACCTGCATGAGCTCAAGGCCACGCTGGCGCGCAAGGGGCAGACCTTGACCCTCGCGGGCCTCGACGGCCACGGCCCGATGTCGTCACACCCGCTCTCGGCGAGGAAGAGGGCCGTCATCAGCCCCGTCGCCGAGCGCTGAGCCGCGGCGAGGCCCGCCGCCATCCGACGGCGGGCGAACCTCGCCGGGGCTCGAGACGCACTCTCTCGATCCGGGATCTCCATGAACAGCGAGCCTTCTCCAGATCATGACGCGAGCGCCGCCCGAGTAGGACGCCTCGCCGCCGCCGTCGCGCACGCCGGGCACTACCTGCCGGCGCAGGGGCCGATCGGCGTGTTCGTCCACCACAACACGCTGCACGCGTTCCAGCACCTGCCGTTCCACGAGGCGGTCGCCGCGGCGAGCGCGGTCTTCGAGGCCGAGCCGTACCTGTCCGAGGCGGAGTACCGGGCGCACATCACGTCGGGCAGGATCCGCGACGAGGACCTCGAGGCGGCGCTCGCCGAGCGCCCGGACGAGCGCCCCGACGAGCGTCACGGGCCGCTGTCGCGGCGCGAGATCGAGCGGCTCGCGCTGCGTTACCCGATCGAGGCGGAGACCGCGGCGGGCCTTCGCTGGCGCATCGCCGAGGCGGGGGAGACGCGCAGGCTCCGGGCCGACGTCCCCGCCGAGCGGCGCTGGCGCATCGTCCAGAGCACCGAGCGCTGGCTCGAGGCGCGCCCCGAGCTCGCCGCGCGCCTCCGCGACCGCGGCGGCCGCGACCCGGAGTCGCGCGCCGCCCTCGCGCTCTGGGACGTGTGCCGCGCCGTGCCGCTGCCGCCCGCCCCGCCCGCGGAGCCGCCGCTCGTCGATCGCGTCGGCGTCGACCGGTCACACCGCGATCTGCTGCTCGAGATGTCCGGCGAGGACGCCGCCGCGCTCGTCGATCCGCTCGTGATCCGGCTGCTCGGCGCCTACCTCGACGAGGGCGTCGCGCACTGGGCGATGCCCGAGCGGGCGCGGGGGCTCTGGCGCTGCTTCCTCGACATGGTCCTCGGGGGCTCGCGGCCTGCCGCCGCGGTCTTCGCGGGGCTCGACGCGGAGCTCCGCCGGCTCGACGCGGAGGGGCTGTCGCCGGCCGACGTCGTCGTCCGCGCCCTCGAGGAGCTCGGCGTCGCCGAGGATCACTGGGAGGGGTACACGCTGCGCGTGCTGCTCGAGCTGCCGGGCTGGGCCGGCATGATCCACCGCCTGGAGCACACCCCGGGCGACCGGCCGGAGGGCTCGCCGCCCGCGTCGCTGATCGAGTACCTCGCCGTGCGCCTGACCCTCGCCCGGCGCGCGCTGCGCGACGTCGCGCGCCGGCGGCTCGGGTACGAAGGGCCGCTCGCCGGGCTCGTCGAGCACGCGCGCCGCGCCGCGCGCCCCGCGGCGACGCCTCCCTGCGCCCCCGATCACGGCCGGCCGTTCCGCCTGTTCCAGCTCGCCCAGCTCGCGGGCCTCTCGGCCGCCGAGGTCGCGCCGCTCTCGGAGGCGGACCGGGTCTCGGCGCTCGAGGCGCTCGAGGCGTTCGACGAGGTCGCGCGCCGCCGCGTCCTGCACGAGGCGTACGAGCACCACCACCGGGTCGAGGTGCTGCACGCGATCGCCGCGAACCTCCGCCGCCCGGAGGAGGACCGCGCCGTGGAGGAGCCCCGGTTCCAGCTCGTCTTCTGCATCGACGACCGCTGCGAGGGCGTCCGGCGCCATTTCGAGGAGCTCTCGCCGCGGCACGAGACCTTCGGCGTGGCCGGGTTCTTCGGCGTCCCGATCCGCTACCGCGGGCTCGACGACGCCGGCCACGTGAGCCTCTGCCCCGTCGGCGTGGAGCCGGCGCACGAGATCGTCGAGCGGCCGCACGAGGAGGAGGCGGGCCAGCGCCGGAGCGCCCGCCGGAGGCGCTGGGCGCGGCTCGTGCACGCGCTCGGGCGCAGCACCCGCACGATGGCGCGCGGGGTGCTGCTCACGCCGACCCTGGGCCTGCTCTCCACCCTCCCGCTCGTCGGGCGCATCCTCTTTCCGCGGGCGACGGCGCGGCTGCGCCGCGCGCTCGAGCGGCGCCTGCTCCCGCCCGTGCCGACGCGGCTCCACAGCCCGTCCAAGGAGGGCTCGCCCGCGGGCGGCGAGGGGCGGCCGTTCACCGCCGGGGAGAAGGCGGCCCGGGTGGCCGCCACGCTGGAGAACATGGGGCTCACGCGCGGCTTCGCGCCGACCGTGGCCGTGCTCGGCCACGGATCGACCAGCGTGAACAACCCGCACCAGTCGGCGTACGACTGCGGCGCCTGCGGCGGCCGCCACGGCGGCCCGAACGCGCGGCTGTTCGCGGCCATGGCGAACGATCCCGAGGTCCGTGCGCTGCTCCGCGCCCGGGGGATCGACATCCCGGACGGGACCCTGTTCCTCGGCGGCCTGTACAACACGACGACGGACGAGATCGTCTTCTACGACCAGCACCTCGCGCCGGCGTCCCACCGCGGCGAGCTCGCGGCGCTGCGCGGCGCCCTGGACGCGGCGCGCGAGCAGCACGCGCACGAGCGCTGCCGGAGGTTCGCGCTGGCGCCGAAGGACGGCGATCCCGCGCGCGCGCTCGCCCACGTCGAGGCGCGCGCCGCCGACCTCAGCGAGGCCCGGCCCGAGCTCGGGCACGTCACCAACGCCGTGTGCGTCGTCGGCCGCCGCGCGCTCACCCGCGGGCTGTTCCTCGACCGCAGGGCGTTCCTCGTCTCGTACGACCCGGCGGAGGACGAGGCCGGCGCGATCCTCGAGCGCATCCTCCTCGCGGTCGGCCCGGTCGGGGCAGGGATCAACCTCGAGTACTACTTCTCCTGCGTCGACAACCGCCGTTACGGCGCCGGCACCAAGCTCCCGCACAACCTGGTCTCGCTGCTCGGGGTCATGGAGGGATCGCTCAGCGACCTGCGCACCGGGCTCCCGAAGCAGATGATCGAGATCCACGAGCCGGTGCGCCTGCTCGTCGTCGTGGAGGCGAGCACGGCGACGGCCGCCGCGCTGTGCGCGCGCCAGCCGGCCCTCCGCGAGCTCATCGGCAACGGCTGGATCCAGCTCGCCTGCGTCGACCCAGCGACGCGGGAGATCGCGCGCTTCCACGGGGGCGGCTTCGCGCCGTTCTCTCCGCCGGACCACCCCGTGCCGGCGGTCCAGCGCTCCGGCGACTGGTACGCGGGCAAGTCCGGGTTCGTCCCGCCCGCGCTCATCCGTGCCGCGTCCACGCGGCGAGAGGCCGATATCCATGCTGTCTGACGTCCTGCTCGGCAAGCTCGCCGCGCTCGCGGTGCTCTCCCCGGCGGCGGCCTTCGCCGCGCTCGGGGCCTACCTGCTGCTCCTGCGCACGCCGAGCGAGCGCGTCGTCCAGCGCGTCGTGCTGTCCGCGCTCGCGGTCTCGCTCGCGGCGTCGCTCGCGATCTGGGCCTCGGCGGTCGCGGCGCCCCACGCGCTCCTCCCGGTGGCGCTCGGCCCCTGGTTCAGGGCCGGCGGCTACGAGTTCGAGGTCGTCCTGCTCGTCGACCGACTGTCGGCGACGATGATGGTGCTCGTCTCCCTGATCGCGCTCGTGGTCGGCAGGTTCTCGGTGGCGTACCTGCACCGCGAGGCCGGGTTCGCGCGGTTCTTCCTGCTCCTCGCGCTGTTCTCGACCGGCATGCTGGCGCTCGTGTCCGCGGGCACGGTCGACCTGCTCTTCGCCGGCTGGGAGCTCGTCGGCGCGACCAGCGTGCTGCTCGTGGCCTTCTTCCATGACCGCGCGGCGCCGCCGCGGGCCGCGGTGCGCGTCTACATCACGTACCGGCTCTGCGACATCGGGCTGCTCGGGGGCGCGGTGCTCATGCACGATCTCGCCCGCTCCTCGCAGTGGGGCGAGGTGTTCGGCGGCGCTCCCTGGCCCGGGACCGCCGCCCCGCTCGGCCCCGGCGCGGCCACGGCGCTCGCCCTGTGCCTGTTCGTCGCCGCCATGGGCAAGAGCGCGCAGTTCCCGCTCGGGAGCTGGCTGCCGCGGGCCATGGAGGGGCCGACGCCCTCGAGCGCGCTCTTCTACGGCGCGATCTCGGTGCACGCGGGGGTGTACCTGATGCTGCGCGTGGCCCCGCTGCTCCAGCGATCTCTCGCCGCGAGCGCGGTGATCGCGTGCGTGGGGGCCGCGACCGCCGTCTACGGCACGATGGTGGGGCGCGTGCAAGCGGACGTGAAGAGCGCGCTCGCCCACGCGACGATGACGCAGGTCGGGCTCATGTTCGTGGAGATCGGGCTCGGGCTCTACCGGCTCGCGCTCGTCCACCTGTTCGCGCACGCGTGCCTGCGGTGCCTCCAGATGCTGCGCGCCCCCTCGGCGCTCCGCGACGCGCAGCAGATCCGGGCCGCGCACGCGGGCGAGCCGCTGCCGCCCCTCGGGGTGGCCGGCCGCCTCCTGCCGCCGGCGCTCGTGCGGCGCGCGTACTGGCTGTCCCTCGAGCGCTTCCACCTCGAGCCGCTGGAGGAGCGCCTCGTCGCAGCGCCGCTGCTGCGCGTCGGGCGCCTGCTCGACCGGATCGAGCGCCGCTGGGTCGCGGCGCTGAGCGGCGTGCCCGAGGGCCCCGCGGCCGAGCCCGGCGAGCAGGCGGCGCGGCGCGCGCGCGCCGCGCCTGGCGATGGCGCGCGCGTGACGGCCTTCCAGCCCCCCGCGAGCGACACCGAGAGGGCGCAGTCATGAACGCCTTCCCGCTCCTCGCGGCGCTCGTCCTCGCGCCCGCCGCCGCGGCGCTGATCGCCTCCCGGGCGCGCAGTGACGAGGGCGCGCGGCGCGCGGCGCTCGCCGGCGCGGCGCTCACGCTGCTCCTCGCGCTCGCCCCGCTCGCGCTGTCGTGCGCCGGCGTCGCGCTCGCCTCCGGCGGGCCCGCCCTGCCGCTGCTCGGCGTGCGCCTCCACCTCGGCGTCGACGGCTACACCACCGGCCTGCTCCCGCTGCTCGGCTTCGTCCTGCTCGCCCTGCTCGCCGCGGGCCCGCGCGCCGCGCTCGACCGGCGCGCCGCCGCGGCGCTGCTCGCCACCGCGAGCGCCATCCTGGCCGTGTTCTGCGCCGCCGATCTCGCGGTGCTCGCGGCGGGGTGGATCGCCGCGCTCGTCCCGGGCGCGCGCCTGATCGGGAAGGCGCGCGCCGAGGACCCGCTGCTCCGGCGCACCTGCCGCATCTTCCTCGTCGGGGGCACGGCGCCGCTCGTGCTCGCGTTCGGCGCCGTCGCCGTGATCGCCGCGCGCCGCGGCGCCGCCCTGCCGTTCGACGTCGAGGAGATCGCCCGGGTCGGCGTCCCCGAGGCGTGGCAGCCGCCGCTCTTCGCGCTGCTCGTGGTCGCCGTGCTGATGCGCATGGCCGCCGTGCCGTTCCACGGCTGGCTGCCCGTGCTGCTCGAGCGCGGCCCGCTCGGCGTCACCCTCCTGCTCGCCGAGATGCCGGTCGGCCTCTGCGTGCTCCTGCGCGTGGCGGTGCCGCTCCTGCCCGCGGCCTGCGCCGAGGATATGCCGATCCTCGCCGTCCTCGGCCTGATCAGCGCGCTGCACGGTGCGGTGCTCGCGCTCGTCCAGACCGATCTGCGCCGGCTGCTCGGCTACCTCGTGGCGAGCCAGAAGGGGCTCGTGCTCCTCGGGCTCGCCACGCTGAACGCGCAGAGCGTGAGCGGCGCGCTCCTGCAGAGCGTCGCGTCGTCGATCGCGATCACGGGGCTCGCGATGGTGATCGGCGCGATCGAGGCGCGCGCCGGCACGGCGGACACGCGGGCGCTCGGCGGTCTCGTGGCCCGGACGCCGCGCATGGCCGCCTTCTTCTTCCTGCTCGCGTGCGCCGCGATCGGGATGCCGGGGGCGCTCTCGTTCGTGGGCGAGGACCTGCTCCTGCACGGCGTCCTCCACGTGCACCCGGTGCTGGCGGTGCTGGCGCTCACGGCCGCGGCGATCAACGGGATCACCCTGTTCCGCGCGTTCCAGCAGGTCTTCCTGGGCCCGCTCGCGCGCCACCTGAAGGGCGCCGCGGTGGAGGCGCTCCTGCTCCGCGAGCGGGCGTTCCTGCTCGGCATGGTGGCGCTCACCGTGACCCTGGGCGTGGCCCCGTCGCGGCTGCTCGCGCTCCACGAGCCGACGGTCGAGCGGGTCCTCCACGCCGCCTTCGGCGGCGCCGGGGGCGCGCCTCATGAAGCGAGGAGCAGCGGCCTCGCGGCCCGCGAGGGCGCGGCTCAGAGCAGGTAACGCTCGCCCGAGTCGGGCAGCACCGTCACGATCGTCCCCTGCACCTTGCGCGCGATCTCCACGGCCGCGTGCACGCTCGCGCCGGAGCTCGGCCCGACGAGCAGCCCCTCCTCGCGGGCGAGGCGCCGCACCATCCGGGTCGCGCTGGCCTCGGTCACCGTGAGGATCTCGTCGATCAGCGAGCGCTCGAGGATCGCCGGCACGAACCCGGCCCCGAGGCCCTGGATGCCGTGCGGGCCCGGGCCTCTCCCGGAGAGCACGGCGCTCTTCGTCGGCTCGACCGCGCAGATGCGGACCGCGCGGCCCAGCCGGTCCCGGAGCACGCGCCCGCAGCCGGTCAACGTCCCGCCGGTGCCCACGCCGGCGACGAAGGCCGCGATGTCGCCGCCCGTCTGCGCGAGGATCTCGAGGCCGGTGGCGCGCGCGTGCGCGCCGGGGTTCGCGGGGTTGTGGAACTGGCGGCTCGTCCAGGCGCCCGGGGTCGCCTCGCAGATCTCGATCGCGCGGGCGACCGCGCCCGCCATCCCCTGGCCCTCGGGCGTGAGGACGATCTCGGCGCCGTACGCGCGGAGGATGTGCCGGCGCTCGACGCTCATGTCCTCGGGCATCACCACCACGCACCGGTACCCGCGCACGGCGGCGATCATCGCGAGGCTGATCCCGGTGTTGCCGCTCGTGGCCTCGACGATGGTCGACCCCGGCCTGAGCGCCCCGTCGCGCTCGGCGCAGAGCACCATGCCGAGCGCCGCCCGGTCCTTGACGCTGCCGCCCGGGTTCATCGACTCGAGCTTGCCGTAGATGACGCCGCCCCCCTCGGGCGAGATCCGGGCGAGGCGGACGAGCGGCGTCCCGCCGATGAGCGCCAGCGCGTCGGGCACGACCGGACCGACGCGGACCTCGCCGGCGGGCGGGGCAGGTGAGCTCTCGCCGGGCGCGTCGGGCGGGCTCGGCGGTCCGCCGCCCGCACCTCGAGGGGACGACATACCCCCAGTGTACATAGAAGAGCGGCGGGTGACCGCCGCTCTGGTTCCGCGCCGCGCGAGGGCCGGGGGACGACGGCGCTAAATCGAGATCTCGGAGAGCACGCCGTAGTGATCCGAGGCGGCGACGCCGTCCTCGACCTCGTCGAGGACGACCCGCGACGAGATCGGCTTGCCTCGCACCTGCTTGTCCGGGCCGCGCACGAAGACGTAATCGATGCGGCGCGGGTACTCGTGCGTGATCGCCGCGAACGGGTTCCGCAGGGGATCGAAGGTGAAGCCTGGGCCCTTGCCGGTCTGGTCGAACGTGTCGGCGAAGTACACGCTCTTCTGGTTGAGGGCGTGCAGGCCCTTCAGGAAGCGGATCTCGGTGGACTCGGGCTGCGCGTTGAAGTCGCCGACGACGATGGGCGGCAGGCCTTCCATCGGCGCCTCCCGCATCACGACGTCGGCCACGGCGGCGACCTGCGCCTCGCGCACGGCGCCGTGGTGGAACTTCCAGTTGAGGTGGGTGACGAAGAACGGGAGCGCGCCGTGCGGCGAGTCGATCTCGGCGAACAGGAGCGCGCGCTTCTCGTCGGTCTCGCCGGTGGGCAGGGGGAACGTCTGGCTCCGCGCGATCGGCCAGCGCGACAGCACGGCGTTGCCGAAGAGCACGTTGCCGCCGAGGTCGTGCGCCATGCCGAAGGCGACCTCGTAACCGAGCCCCTCGGCGATGCTGTGAGCGAGCGAGCGGCCGTCGTGCGAGAGCACTTCTTGCAGCCCGACGAGGTCGGGCGAGAGCTCGCCGAGGCCCCTCCGGATGAGCGCGAGGCGCGCCTCCCACGGGTCATGCCGGTTCCAGATGTTCAGGGTGAGCACCCGGAGCGAATGCCGGACGACGATGCCGGAGCTGCTCTGCATGGCGTCGCGGATCCCGGAGCCTTCTCGAGGACGATCCATGCCGAGGGGCTACGCCAGCTGCGCGCCCGGATCCAGCCGTGATACGAAGGGCACGGCGCAAGCCGCTGCCCTCCCAGCGTGGGAGGGCGACCTTGACCGGGAGAAGCCTGGATGATCGCGTGTGCTCCTCGAAGGGGGCGGCCAGACCTGCCCGCCCTCCGTTCTCGAACCCCGCTCCGCCTCGCCGGAGCCCTCGCCCTGCTCGCGCTCCTCGCCGGCGCCGGCGCCGGCTGCGAGAGCAAGATGGAGGCCAAGGAGTGCGACAAGCTCCGCGGCGACGCCTTCGAGCTGGTGAACAAGGCGCAGCACTGCAACACGGACGCCGACTGCCGCCAGAGCGAGTGGCCGGGCTGCGCGAAGCCCATCAGCGTGGCGACCTTCGACAAGATCAAGCCGATGGCGGAGAGCTACAAGACCGGCAAGTGCGACGAGCCGAAGGTCGACTGCAAGAGCCCGCCGCAGTCGTACTGCAAGCAGGGGCTCTGCGTGCACCGCGAGCTCGGCACGGTGGAGGGGTCCGGGAACACGCCCACCGATCAGATCCAGATCCAGTGATCCGGCCCGGCGCCCCGGTACACGCTTGACGCCCGGGCCCGCAGGGGTCACGGACGCGGCCGTGAGCGAGGGCTTCTATCGGGGCAAGCGCGTCGTGGTGACCGGCGCCGGCGGGTTCATCGGCAGCCATCTCGTCGAGGCGCTCGTCCGGGAGGGCGCGCGCGTGGGGGCGCTCGTCCGGTACACCTCGGGCTCCCGGCGCGGGCACCTCGACCGGCTCCCCGAGGACGTGCTCGCCGGGGTGGAGGTCGTCCCCGGCAACGTCGAGGACGCGGGGGCGGTCCGCGCGCTCGTGCGCGGCGCCGACGTCGTGTTCCACCTCGCGGCGCTGATCGGGATTCCGTACTCGTACGTGGCCCCGCAGCAGTACGTGGCGACGAACGTGCAGGGCACCCTGAACGTGCTCGAGGCGGCGCGCGAGCACGGCGCGCGCGTGGTCCACACCTCGACGAGCGAGACCTACGGCACGGCGCGGTACACGCCCATCGACGAGGCGCACCCGCTGACCGGCCAGTCCCCGTACTCGGCCACGAAGATCGGCGCCGACAAGCTCGCCGAGAGCTATCACCTCTCCTTCGGCCTCGAGGTCGCGACCATCCGCCCGTTCAACACCTACGGCCCGCGGCAGTCCTCGCGCGCCATCATCCCGAGCGTGATGCAGCAGCTCGCCGCCGGGAGCACCGCGCTGCGCATCGGGAGCACCGCGCCGGTGCGGGATCTCAACTTCGTGACCGACACCGTCGCGGGGTTCCTCCTCGTCGGCGCGAGCCCGCGGGCCGTCGGGCAGACGCTCAACGTGGGGAGCGGCCGCGCGATCTCGATCGGCGATCTCGTCCGGCTCATCTTCGAGGTGACCGGCAAGCGCGCGGAGCTCGTGACCGACGAGGCCCGGGTGCGCCCCGACGCGAGCGAGGTGATGGTGCTGCTCGCCGACTTCCGGCGCGCCGCGGAGCTCGTCGGCTACGCGCCCCGGGTGACGCTCGAGGAGGGGCTCGCGCGCACGTACGCTTATATCGAGCGCCACCTCGCCGACTACCGCCCGCGCGAGTACGCGATCTGACGCACGACGCTGGGCGGGGGCGGCGGTCTCCGCGCCCGGCTGGATGGAACGCCATGTGGAAGATACCTCTCAGCGATCTCTCGTTCGGGCCTGAAGAAGCGGAGGCCGCGCGCGAGGTCGTCGCCTCGGGCTGGCTGACCATGGGGGAGCGGACGGCGCTCTTCGAGCAGAAGCTCGGCGAGGCGCTCGGCACCCCGCGCGTGCTGGCCGTGACCAACGGCACCGCGGCGCTCCACCTCGCGTACATCGCGCTCGGCGTGGGCCCGGGCGACGAGGTGATCTGTCCGAGCCTGACGTTCGTGGCGACCGCGAACGCCGCGCTCCTCTGCGGCGCGACGGTGGTGCTCGCCGACGTCGTCGGCGAGGGCGACCTCGGCCTCGACCCCGCCGACGTCGCCCGCAAGATCACCCCGAGGACGCGGGCGATCGCGGTGGTCCACTACGCCGGCTACCCCTGCGACATGGACGCGATCGCCGCGATCGCGGCCGAGCGCGGGATCGCGGTGGTCGAGGACGCGGCGCACGCGCCGCTCGCGACCTACCGGGGCAAGGCGCTCGGCACGCTCGGGGACGTCGGCTGCATGAGCTTCTTCTCGAACAAGAACCTCGCGGTCGGCGAGGGGGGCGCCGTGATCGCGAGGGACGACGCGCTCCACGCGCGCATGCGGCTGCTCCGCGCGCACGGGATGACGACGCTCACCCTCGACCGGCACAAGGGCCACGCGTTCACGTACGACGTCGTGGACGCGGGCATGAACTACCGCATCGACGAGATCCGGAGCGCCATCGGGCTCGTGCAGCTCGGCCGGCTCGCGGCGGGCAACACGCGCCGGCGGGCGCTCGCGGCGCGTTACCACGAGCGCCTCGCCGGCGTGCGCGGCGTCGCGCTCCCGTACCGCGATTTCTACGCGCGCGGGCTGGGCGAGAGCGCGCACCACCTCATGCCGGTGCTCCTGCCGGAGGGCGCCTCGCGGGAGGCCGTGATGACGGCCATGAAGGCGCGCGGGGTCCAGACGAGCGTGCACTACCCGCCGATCCACCGCTTCTCGCACCACGGCGCGTCCGACCGGGTGCGCAAGGAGGGGCTCTCGCGGACGGACGCGATCGCCCCCCGCGAGCTCACGCTCCCGCTCCACCCCCGCCTCTCGGACGCCGAGGTCGACGCCGTGTGCGAGGCGCTCGCCGGGTCACTCCGGTAGGTACCGCTGCCGGTTCTTCTCGAACTCCTCCTGCGCCTCGGCGAAGTCGTCGCTCCGGCCGATGTCGAGCCAGTGGCCCCGGAAGGGGAGGGTGGCCACCTGCTCGCCGGCGTCGAGCAGCGCGTGCATGAGGTGGTCGAACCCGAAGGGCCGGCCCTCCGGGATGAACGGCAGCACGCCGCGGCTCATGGCGTAGATGCCCATGCTGACCCAGAACGTGTACGTGGGCTTCTCGCGGAAGCCGACGACGCGCCCGCCGGGGTCGAGGTCGAGCACGCCGAGGTCGATCTTCGACGCCCGCTCGCAGACGGCGACGGTGAGCGGCGCGCCGGACGCCTCGCCCGCGCGGTGGAGGGCCATGAAGTCGAGGTCGCAGAGGATGTCGCCGTTCATCACGAGGAAGCGCTCCGGCAGGTCGCGCTCGATGACCCGGAGCGGGCCCACGGTCCCGAGCGGCGTCTCCTCGCGGTGGTAGGAGATCCGCAGCCCGTACCGGCTCCCGTCGCCCACGACGGCCTCGATGAGCGCGGCCTGGTGGCCGATGCACATCACCACGTCGCTGATCCCGGCGCGCGACAGCTGCCGGAGGAGGAGCTCGACGATCGTGTGATCTCCGATCGGCATCAGCGGCTTCGGGATCAGCGCGGTGTAGGGGCGGAGCCGGGAGCCTTTGCCGCCGGCGAGCACGACTGCCTTCATGCGGTGACGTATACCCACGCCCCGCTCGGACGGGGGGCCATTCCGCGAGCGCCGGGGAATCTGGGCTAGGCCACGCGGGGCCACGCGAGGCCGGACGAGGCCGGGCGAGACCGGCGAGGCCGGGCCAGGACGAGGCGACGGCGAGGCGACGGCGAGGCGACGACGACGCGCCGGCCCGCCTCTTCCGGCCCTCCACATCCTCTTCGATTGACTCTCTTCCGGCTGCTCTTTAGTGATCGAAGAGCGCCCCGCGTCAGGCCGGCCCCTGCGCGGGCGGGTTCAACCCTCACAGGCGATATGGGCAGCAATCATGACGATGGTACCCTCCTCCCGAACCACCGCCAGGAAGCGCCGGAAGCTCGGATACCGCGGCAGCGGCACCCTCGCCATGTGCAGCCCCGGCCCGCTCCCGGGCGGCCCGCTCTTCCGGCAGCTCTGCGCGCTCGCTGACCGCTTCTCCGCGTGCCAGGACGACCCGGCCGCGGCGCAGATCGGGAGCGTGCTCTCGCTGCTCGCGTTCTACGCGACCAGGCCGAACGACCGGGATTTCCGCCTGCCGTTCGGCTCCTTCCTCATGGACCTCGCCCTGGACGACGAGGCGCGCGCGCGGGCCCGGGCGCCGGGCCCGGGCGCCGCCGCGCCGATCCCCTACGGTCGCCCGCTCCTCGCTCGCTGACGGGGCCTGCCGATGACCACACGAGAACAACCGACGCGCCCCGCGGGGCGCAGCAAGCGGATGGCATCGGCCTCGGTCGTGCTGCTCGTGAGCGCGAGCGAGCAGCTCGCCGAGCGCTGCCGGCGGCTGGTGTTCGTCGAGGGCGCCGACCTGCTCGCGTGCGATCTCGTGTCGCTGCGCGGGAGCGCGGCCTGGCTCAACCCGCTGGCCATCGTGATGACGCAGGACGTGAAGGCGTTCGATCCGGAGGGGTTCGTCGAGCTGTCGCGGCGCATCGGCGCCGAGCTCGTCGTGCTCCCGTCCGAGGGCGTCTCGGACACGCAGCTCACCGCGATGATCACGGCGGCGCTGGACATCGCGCAGCGCCGCCGCGCCGACTGAGCGCGGCGGACCTGGCGGCGGCGCTCGCCGCCGCGCGCTCGCAGCGCCGCCTCAGTCGCGCGGCGGGAGGACGTCGCCCGAGCGGCTCGCGAGCAGGCAACCCTCGTCGAAGCCGAGCTTGCACGCCTTCGTGAACAGCTCGATCGCCTTCGGCGCGTCGAGCGGCACGCCCGCGCCCTGCTCGTGGAGGTGCCCGAGCTCGACGCAGGCGGGGGCGTTGCCGCGGTCGCAGACGTGCCGGAACAGCAGGGCCGCGCGCCCCGCGTCGGCGCTCGCGCCCTCGCCGCGGAGGTACGCCCTGCCGGCCGCGAGGCAGCCGAGGTTCGCGCCCGCGTGGCAGGCGCGCACGTGCCAGTAGAGCGCCGCCTCGCCGGCGCCGTCTCCGTCCGCGATCCGGTCGTGGTACACGTCCCCGAGCCGCAGGCACCCGCGCGCGCTCCCCTCGGCGCACGCCTCCTTGAACAGCCCCATCGCCCGCTCCACGTCGACCGAGACGAGCTCGCCGCGGAGGTACATCCCCCCCAGGGTCACGCAGTCCTCGACCTGGTGCTCTTCGCAGCCGGTCGTACAGCCGGCGAGATCGTTCTCCTCGCATGGCAGCCGCAGCGGCAGCGGCGCCGCCTCCGCCGTCGCTGCGGCGGCCGGCGCCCCCGCGGGGGCGGAGCGGGAGGGCGGCGCGGCGTGGCGCGCCTGGGTCGAGGCGGCCGCGCCGCAGCCGCAGAGGAACAGCGCGCCGAGGAGCGCCTGGGCGAGTTCGCGCACGTGCATGCTCGAACTCATGACATACACGCCGCGCTCGCCCAAACGCCGCCGCGGACGTGCCTGCCTCGGGCGTGCAGCCAGCCCCTCCGTGCGGCCAGGCAACCCGGGAAAACCGGGCGCTCTCCGGGGCTGGTCCCGCGCCGTTCCCCGGTGTACACGCTGCAAATGCCCTTGATGAGCCCTCCTCCGCTGAAGACGCTTGATGAGCCGAACCTCGAGGCGCTCGTCGAGCTGATGTTCCTCGCGGCGTTCGCCGACGGCGAGTTCAGCCAGGAAGAGAAGCTGCACTTCGTCCGCAGCGTCGAGTCGCTCACGGACCGCCGCATCCCCCAGAGCACGATGGACGAGCTCATCCACGGCGTCATCGAGCGGCTCCAGAAGGAGGGCCGCCCCGCCCTGCTCGCGTCGCTCAAGGAGCGGCTCGCCAGCCCGCCCGCCCGGAAGGTCGCCTTCTCCCTGGCCGTGCAGGTCGTGGTCGCCGACGGGGTCGTCAGGACCAGCGAGCGCGACCTCTTGCTCGAGGTCGCCGCGGCGCTCGACATCGACCAGACCGAGGCCGTGGACCTCCTGCGGAAGCTCGCCGCCACCTGAAGGGGTCTGCCGCCGCGCGCCCTGGAGCCGGAGCGCGCCACGCCCCCGAGGCCCCGGGGGCCGGCCCTGGAGCAGGGCCGCGCGCGGCGTGCCGGCGGGCCGCTCGCCCTTCCGAGCGCGGCGCGGGTGAACCGGCGCTGTCGTTTTCGGGTACGATGGCGCTGCCGTGAGCTGGTCCTCCACCGGTAGCTTCCTGATCCCCTTTCCGATCCCGGGCTCGGCGTTGACCTCCACCCGGGGGACGTACGTGATCGGCGCGCTCATCGGCGACGGCCAGTACGGCTCGGTCTACGAGTGCATCGGGCCGTTCGATCAGCCGTACGCCCTGAAGATGCTGCGGCCGGCGAACAAGCCGTACCAGGTCGTCAAGGACGAGTGGTCGCGCGAGATGCTCCGCCTGGAGAGCTTCCGCCACCCGAACATCGTCTACATCCACGACGCGTTCGAGGTGAACTACCTGTTCTACCTGGCGCTCGAGCGCTGCGACACGAGCCTCCGGGCGCTGCTCGGCACCCCGTTCCAGCCGCCGCTGCTCGTCGAGCTCGCGCGCCAGCTCCTGATGACGCTGCAGTACCTGCACGACAACGGCGTCGTGCACTCGGACCTGCACGCGGGCAACGTGCTCATCTCCCAGCTCGACCACCGGCCGCTCGTCAAGCTCACCGACTTCGGGGTGGCCCACCAGCTCGACGGCAACACCCGCTGGTTCCGCCCGCAGGTCGCGAACCCGAAGATCCTCGTGCCGGAGCTCGTGACCGCGGGCTACACGACCACGCAGAGCGACCTCTACCAGCTCGGGCTGCTCATGTACCAGATGCACACCGGCCAGCCGGCGATCGACGTGAACGCCCCGTACGAGGAGATCACGCGGCAGATCGCCGAGGGCACGCCGCGGCAGAAGGCCGAGGCGCTCGGCACGCCGCTCAGCCAGGTCATCGCCAAGATGCTGCGCCGCCGCGACGCCTACCGCTACCACGCCGCGCGCGACGTCTGGGACGACCTGCGGCAGCTCCGCTGGGCGTAGGGCGCGCCGCGTCGCCCGGCGCGCTCCGGCCCGCCGCCGGGCCAGGCGGCCGCCGCGCTCACTTCGCTTCCTTGGGCGCCTCTTTCTTCTCGGCCGGCGCCGCGCCGCCCTTGTCGCCCTTCGCCGCGTCCGGCTTCGCCGCGGGCTTGGCCTGCTTGTCGGCCGCGGGCGCCGTCTTCCCGCCCTTGTCGCCGGCGGCGTCCGCGCCCTCGGCCGTGTCACCCTTGTCGCCGACGCCGAGCAGCTCGATGTCGAAGACCAGCGTCGCCTTGCCCGGGATCTTCGGCGGGCTGCCCGCCTCGCCATAGCCGAGGCTCGAGGGGATGGTGAGCTTGCGCTTGCCGCCCACCTTCATCCCGACCACGCCCAGGTCCCAGCCCTTGATGACCTCGGCCCCGCCGATCGTGAACTCGAACGGCTCGCGGCCGACGGACGAGTCGAACTCGGCGTTGGTCTTCAGCAGGCGCCCCGTGTAGTGGACGCGGACCCTGTCCCCGTCCTTGGCCTCGGGGCCGGTGCCCACGACGACGTCTTCCTTGATGAGGTCGGCCGGCTCGGGCTCGGCGGGCTTCACGGCCGGCATGGCGAGCTCCGGCTCGGGGACCTTCTCCTCGCAGCCCGCGACCGGGCCGAGGACGACAGCGCAGGACAGGGCGAGGACGATTTGCAAAGGCTTCATGGTGCCACCTCTTACGCACCCGGCGCGGGGCGATCAACGGTCACCCTCCGCCCCCCTCGGCCCGGGTTTCCGTTGCAGCGCTCCGGCCCGCGCGGTTAGGGTGCGGCCACCGTGGCTCGCGCGTTCTCCGTCGCTGCCCTGGCGATCGCCGAGGGGGGCGCCAATGCCGTCGGCGCGGTGCGCTTCACCTGCGCCGAGGCGGAGCTCGAGGTCGAGCTCGTCCGCGTCGCCGGCTACGCCGAGGGGTTCGCCCTGGGCGCCGTGGCGGCGCCGGTCCGCTTCGGGGTGCCGTACACCGGGATCCGGGGCCTGTTCCGGCGCGGCAAGGCGCTGTGCGTCGCGCTCGATCCGTCCGCGTGCTCGCCGCACAACTGCTTCGTGCTCACGCGCTTCGAGGGCGACCTCCCCGGCCTCCCCGGCGTGACCTCGCCGGCGGCGATGGAGGCCATGGAGAGCGCGTACCGCGCGCGCCTCCGCGCCCGCCTGGCGAGCTGGATCGCGCCCGCGCCGGTCGGCGTGCTCGCGGCCGCGTTGTCCCCGGACGACCTCGCGAGCGGCCCGCTCGGGACCACGTCGCTCGCGCTGCTCGTCGCGCTCGCGACCTGGCTCGCGCTGCGCTTCGCCGCGCGGCTCGCGACCTGGGGCGGTCCGCCCTCGGACCGCCTGCGCGACGCCCTCGTGGCGGAGCTGTCGCGCCGCATGGGCTTCGCGTCGTCGTCGGAGCCGCTCGCCGCCGGGGGGGCGGAGCGGCTCGCCGCCGAGGCGGGGCGGCTCGCCGCCGGGGCGGAGCGGCTCGCCGCCGAGGCGGGGCGGCTCGCGGCGTCCGGCGCCTCGGCGGCGTCCGGTGCCCCGGCGGCGTCCAGCGCCCCGGCGCCGGTCGCCTTCGCGCCCCGGCCGACGCCGCTCGGCGCCCCGCCCGCCGCCGCCGCCCCCCGCGGCGCCGAGGAGGGGCTCGCCGCGCTCCCGCTCCGGGCCCGCGTGCTCATCCCCGCGGCGCTCGCCGTGGTCGGCATCGTGGCGACGATGGCGTTCGTGCAGCGGTTCGCTGCGCCCCGGGACGCGCCGCTGGGCCGACCGCAGGCGGCGCGCGGCGTCCAGCCGGCGGCCCGAGGCGCGTCCGCCGCGCTCCTGGCGAGCGAGCTGAAGGAGCGCGCCGAGCCGGCGTTCCCGCACTGCCTGTGCGACCGCGCGGATTCGCCGCTCTGGAAGGAGGGGGTGCCGATCCTGAGCGTGCTCGGGGCGACCGGACCCGACGACGGCGCCGGGGTGATCGCGCCGATCCTGAGGCAGGGGAGCGCCGAGGACGCTGACGGCGAAGACGCTGACGGCGAGGAGGCGCGCGGCGCGGAGGAGGCGCGCGGCGAGGGACCGGGCGACGCGGGCGCGGAGCCGGGCGACGCGGGCGCGGACGGCGGCGCGCGGCGGCCGGCGCGCGGCCGTTACGACTTCGACCTCGCGGTCGTCAACAACAGCGGTGCTCCCCTCAGCGACTTCCGCGTGCTGCTCACGTTCGCGCGGCGCGACGCCCGCGGCGAGCGCGCCGGGATCACCGAGCGCGGGCTGTTCTGGGAAGGCGCGCTCGGGCCCGGGCGCGCGGTGAAGTGGCACGTCGACGCGCCCGGCACCGAGGTGAAGATCGAGCCGGGCGTGACGGGCTTGCTCAACGGCGAGACCGGGGTGGCGTCGCCCGACGCGTTCTTCCAGCTCACGCGCGCTCGTTACCGCGTGGTGCGCATCCACGCGGCCATGATGCTCGCCTGGCTCCGCGACCCGCGCGCCCGCGAGGCGATCCTGTCGCTCATGCCCGCCGCCGCCGCGGAAGAGGCGAAGCTCGAGCGGATCCGGCGCGCGACGGCCGACGTGATCCCGTGTTCGGTCGCGGCGGAGGCGGGGCGGCTGCGCGCGTGCCTGTTCAACGGCGGCGTGGCCCCGCTGCGCGGCGTCGCCGTGCGCGAGGTCGCGGCGGGCGAGGGCCGAGCGCCGCGCACCTGGCCCGTCGCGACGACCCTCCCGGTCCACGAGGGGGTGGAGGTGACGCTGCCCCTCGACGGCCCGGCGCCCGAGGAGCTCGAGGTGGTGCCGGAGGGCCGATGAGATGACGAAGGGCGCGACCGCCGTCCTCGCGCGCGCCGCCGCGCTCGCGCAGCGCACATCGCCGGCGGCCGGCGCCGCGAGGCGCCCCCCCGCGCTCGCCGCGCTGCTCGCCGCCCTGGCGCTGCTCGCCGGATCCCGCGAGGCCGGCGCGTGGTCGCCGCTCGACTTCGAGGTCGTCCCCCGCTGGGGCGAGCTGCCCGTCCGCTACCACATCAACCAGAAGACGATCCCGGCGGAGGTCTCCGGCTTCGCCGTCGCCGGCATCGAGGCCGGGTTCGCGGCCTGGTCGAGCCCCCCGTGCACGGCGTGGGCGACCCGGCTCCTCGGCGACACGGACGACACCTACGACTTCGACGACGGCAAGAACGTGTTCCACTGGATCAGCGACGGCTGGCCGGCCGCGCTCGGCGACGCCGACGTGATCCTCGCCATCACGATGCCCGTGTGGGACCCCGACGACGTCATCGACGACGCCGACACCGTGTTCAACAACGTGGGCTTCTGCTGGAACGACGGCGGCGACGGCGGCTGCCTCGACGTGCAGTCGCTCGCCACGCACGAGCAGGGGCACTTCCTCGGCCTCGGCCACACGAACGTGCGCGGCGCGACGATGGTGGTGTCCTACCCGGGCGGCGTGTCGCCGCGCTCCCTCGAGGACGACGACCTCGATGGCGTCTGCGCCCTCTACCCCGCCTCCGGGGAGCCGATCGCGAGCGCCACGGCGGGCGCGGGCGGCGGCGCAGGCGGCGCCGGGGCGGGGGCCGACGAGGCGCCGGCGGGCGGCGCCGGCGGGGATGCCGAGGACGACGCGGGCTGCGCCTGCGCGGCCGCCGGGCGCCTGCCGGACGCCGGCGGCGCGCTGCTCGGCCCCGCGCTCGCCGCGCTCGCCGCGCTGCCGTGGCGCCGGCGCCGGCGCCGGCGGGCGGCGGCAGGATCCACGCGGGAGGGCGCGCTTTACAACCCGGCGCAGTCGGGGCAAACGTGCCGCCATGCCCGAGCCGAGCCCTGCAGCGTTCGACGCGGAGGTCGCGCGTGCCCTCCGCTCCCTTGAGGCCGACAGCGACGCCCCCGCCCTCGACCCGCTCGGCGATCCGGCCGGCGCGGCGCGCGCCCTCTCCGCGCCGGGCGCCGCGCCGCTGCTCCTCCGCGTCGCGCCGGAGCTCGGCGCGCCGGGCCGCGACAAACACACGACCTTCGCCCCGGCGCCGCGCGACCCCGTCTGGCTCCGGATCGAGCCCGGCGCGAGCGCCGTCCGGCTCGCCCCGCTGAGGCTCGCCGGCGGCGACGGGGCGCGCCTCACGGCGGGGGGCGCGGGCGGGGCAGGGGAAGGCGCGGCCGGGCCGCGCGAGGCCGTGCGCGTCGAGGTGACCTCGGCGCAGCGCCCGTGCTGCGGCGCGGCCACGTGCACCCGCGAGCGGACCTACGCCGCCGCCTGGCTCGCGCTCGCCGCGCCGCAGGCCGCGCCCTCCGGCGCGCGCGCCGGGCTCGAGCAGCGCCTGCTCGTCGCCGAGGCGCAGGACCTCGAGGCCGCCCGCGCCGGGGCGCTCGTCGAGGCCGTCGCCGCGCCGCTCGCGGCCGCGCTGCGCGTCCCGCTGGAGACCACGCGCGGCACCGAGCCGCCGGACGCCATCGCGCCGCGGCCCCTCCCCGAGGCCGCGCCCGAGGCCGCGCCCCCGCTCACCGCCGGCGCGCTCTCGCGGTTCGCGATCCGCAGCGAGGGCGAGCTCCTCGTCCTCCGGGACCACGCGAGCCGCGGCCCGCGCGGGTCCGCGACGCGCAACGCGCTTATCGGCGGCGCGCTGCTGATCGCCGCGCTCGCCCTCTGGATCCAGGTGATGCGCAGCGCCTCCGCCGGCGACGGCGGCGTCGCCCTCGGCGTCGGCAGCGCCGCCGTGCTGCTCTCGCTCATGGGCTACGCCTTCCTCGGCGTCGCCAGGTTCTCGTCGCGTTACGCCGCGCGCTCCGCGCCGGTCGTGTCGTTCGCGCCGGGCCGCTTCGTGGTCGCCCCCTGGGTGAGCCGCACCGGCGCCATCGATCTGCGCCCCGAGGGCAGGCTCGGGGCCGCCATCTCCGCCGGGGAGGTCCACGGCGTGCACGTGCGGCCCCGCGGCGACCGCTTCGCCGTCGAGATCGAGAGCGACCACGGGCCGATCGACGTCCTGCTCACGGACCGCGAGGACGTCGCGCAGTACTGGCGCGCCGCAACGGACCGCGCCGTCGCCTCCGTGCTCCACCCCGGCGGTCCCTCCGCGCGGCAGCGCCTCCGCGCGCGCGCGCAGCCGCAGCAGGCCGCCGAGGCGCGCTGATCCCGGTCCTCCTCCCGCGCGCTCCGCGCTGAGCTCCACGCCCACACACGCGGCCCGGGCGCGCCGGGGTGTGCGCGCAAAGCGCTTGCGCGCCGGCCTCATCCATGAAATGAACACGTTCAGTGAACGCGTTCATCAAAAGGCCGGACCGCGCCCAGGGCCGCCGCGACGCCCAGAAGGAGGCCACGCGCGCCCGGATCCTCGAGACCGCGCGCGACCACTTCGAGCGCCACGGGTTCGAGGCGGCGAACGTGCGCGCCATCGCCGCGGACGCGGGCGTCGCGGCGGGCACGGTCCTCCTCCACTTCCAGGACAAGCGCGACCTGCTCCACGCCGCCCTGTTCGACGACCTCGCCGCCACCGCGGCCGACGCCGTTGCCGACGAGCAGCCGGGGACGCTCGAGCAGCGGCTCCACCGGCTCGCGGCCGCGTTCTTCGCGTACTACGCCCGCCGGCCGGCGCTCTCGAAGACGCTGCTCCGCGAGGCGCTCTTCGCCGACCCGCCGTGGCAGGAGCGCTTCACCGGGCAGGTCGCCTCGGTGCACGCCCGCGTCGTCGCGCTGTTCAACGCCGCGCGCGCGGGGGGGGAGGTGGCCGAGGACGCCGACGCCGCGCTCTTCGGGGTCGCGTTCTTCTCCTTCTACTACTTCACGCTGATCGCGTGGGTCCAGGGCGCCCATCCGGCGCCCCTCGCGCTCCTCGATCGGCTCGTCGCACAGCACCTCTGCGGCCTTCGCCCCGCAGATCACACCGGGAGGTCTCGATGACGTCATCGATCATGTTCGAAAGCCCCGAGGCGCGCGCGCGCATCGCGTCCTGGTACGAGCGGTTCCGCGACAGGCTCACGTTCCCGACCGAGGCGCGCGAGGTCGCGACCCGGTTCGGCGCGACGCACCTGCTCGTCGCCGGCCCCGAGCACGCGCCGCCGCTCGTCTGCCTGCACGGCGCGCTCGCGAGCTCGGCGCACCTGATGGGCGAGCTCGGCGCGCTCGTCCAGCGCTTCCGCGTCCACGCGGTCGACGTGATCGGCCAGTCGGTCAAGAGCGCCGACGTCCGCGTGTCGCCCGGCGGCCCCGCCTACGCCGAGTGGCTCACCGACGTCCTCGACGCGCTCGGGCTCGCGCGTGTGCACCTGCTCGGCGTGAGCTGGGGAGGCCTCGTGGCCCTGCGCATGGCCGAGTTCGCGCCCGCCCGGATCGATCGGCTCGTCCTGATCGTGCCGGGGGGCCTGGTGACGGGCTCGGTGTGGCAGGGCATGGTGCGCGTGGGGATCCCGATGGCCCTCTACCGCGCGTTCCCGTCCGAGAAGCGCCTCGCCCGCGTCGTCGCCGGGATGTTCACCACCCAGGACGACGTGTGGATCCCCTACATCGGCGACGCCCTGCGGAGCTACCGGCTCGACTTCCGGCTCCCGCCGCTCGCCAGGCCCGAGACCCTCGCCGGCTTCACGCGCCCGGCGCTCGTGTTCGGCGCCGACGAGGACGTCCAGTTCCCCGGCGCGCAGCTGATCGCGCGCGCGAAGGCGCTGATGCCCCGCGCCGAGACCGAGCTGCTCGAGGGGTGCCGCCACTCGCCCCCCACCGATGACGCCTTCCGCGAGCGCCTCGGCGCCCGCATCGGGCGCTTCCTTGCGCCGCCCGCCGCCTCGCCCGGGCTCGCCGCCCCGGCCGCGTGACCGCGCGACCGCGCGACCGTTAGCCGAGCGCCCGCCGGCGAGGGCCGCTCAGTGGCCTGACACGTCGTCGACCCGCGCGAACGCCTCGACGAGGCGCGCGCGGACCGCCTCGCTCAGCGGCGGGGCCTCGAGCGATCGCGCGTTCTCGAGCAGGTGCGCCACGCTGCTCGTCCCCGACAGGATCACGTGGGCGCCGGGCTCGTCCCTGCAGAAGCGGTACGCCGCGTCGGGGAGCGACGTGATGTCCTCCCCCGCGAGCAGGCCGTCCAGCCCACCGGCGCCGAGCTCGCTCGACACCTTGCCCCGCGCCGCCAGGTCGGCGAGCAGCTCCTTCAGGCGCTCGGGCCGGCTCAGCGCGCGCCGGACCGCGAACATGATCAACGTGCCGACGTTCTTCGCCCGCGTCAGCGGGAACACCTTCGTCCGCGCCGACTGGTTCAGGAGGTTGAACCCGACCATCACGACGTCCCAGAGGTCGTCGCGGAGCGCCTGCTCGAGCGTCGCGTGCGACGGGTCGGCGGCGAACGCCTCCGTGATGCCGAGGAAGCGGATCTTTCCCTGCTCGCGCAGGCGCAGCAGGACGGGGACGATCCGCTCGCGCAGGTCGGCGTAGTGGTGCGGGAGCACGCCGTGCAGGTGATAGACGTCGACGTGGTCCGTGCCGAGCCGCTCGAGGCTCGCGTGCAGCGACGCGACCACGTCCTCCGCCCGGAGGGGCGCGTCGAGGCGCGTCGTCTTCTTCGTCGAGATCACCACGCGGTCGCGCGGCACCTCGCGGAGCGCCTTGCCGATGATCCCCTCGGTCCCGTACGCCTCCGCGGTGTCGATGAAGTTCACGCCGCGCTCGATGGCCGCGTGGACGAGCCGGATCGAGTCGGCCTCGGCGATGCTCCCGGAGCCGAGGCGGCTGTCGCCCCCCGCGCCCAGGCCGAGCACGCTGACCGTGAGGCCGGTCCGGCCCAGGATGATGCGATTCACGTGGTCCTCTCTCTCTGTAGGGTTCGATGCGCGGCGGGCGGCGCGGCGCCGCGTCGACGTCGCCGAGGCGCGCCGCGCCGGGGGTCACTCCTTCGGAGCGACCTTCCACGCGGTGAAGCGCTGCTCCAGCCGCATGAGCAGCTGGTTGAACGTCAGCCCGAGCGCGGTGATCGTCACGATGCCGACGTACATGCTCGGGATCTGGAAGTTGTATTGCGCGTAGATGATGAGGTAACCGAGCCCCGCCTTGGCGCCGATCATCTCCGCCGCCACGAGGACCAGCAGCGAGTACGCGCCCGCCAGGCGGATGCCCACGAACACCGTCGGCACCGCCGCCGGCAAGATGACCTTGCGGAACAGCTGGAGGGGCGAGAGCCCCATCGTCCGCGCCGACTTGATGAGCAGCGGATCCACCCCGCGCACCCCGCTGATCGTGTTGAGCAGGATCGGCCAGGTGCACGAGTAGATCACGAGCGCCACCTTCGACGCCTCCCCGATCCCGAGCAGCAGGAGGAACACGGGCAGGAGCGCGAGGGCCGCGGTGTTGCGCAGCACCTCGAGGAGCGGGTTGATGGCGTCCGCGACCGCCTTGTACCACCCGATCGCGAGCCCGAGCGGCACGCCGATCAGGATCGCCAGGCTGAAGCCGAGCAGCGAGCGCGACAGGCTCGCCTTGATATGGCTGAGCAGCTGCCCGTTCCGGAGGAGCTGCCACCCCGTCTCCAGCACCTCGGAGAGCGGCGGCAGGAACGCGGCCTCCACGAGCCCCACCCGCGGCGCCGTCTCCCAGATCGCGGCCACGAGGAGCAGGATCCAGGACCGCGCCACGGCGCGGCCGAGCCGCCGCCCCACGTCGCTCAGGAGATCGGGTTGCGGCGCTTGCTCGTGCAGCGCGATCGACTGTTCCAGGCTAGCCATTGACCGCCACCACGCCCGCGACCGGCCGGCTCTCCGCGGCCACCTTGAGCTTCTTGCTCCGCTCCAGCTCCTCCGCCTTGAGCACCTCCTCGCGCAGGAGCGTCCAGATCTCGTGGCGCAGCCTGCCGAACTCCGGCGACGACCGCGCGTCCTCGACCCGCCGGATCTCCGGCGGGATCTCGATGATCCGCTTCACCCGGCCGGGCCGCGACGTCATGATCGCGACGCGCTGCCCGAGGAACACCGCCTCGTCGATGCTGTGCGTGATGAAGAGGATCGTCTTGCGCGACTTCTCCCAGATCCGGAGCAGCTCCGCCTGCAGCGACTCCCGCGTCTGCGCGTCGAGCGCCGCGAACGGCTCGTCCATCATCAGCACGTCCGGGTCGTAGGCGAGGCTCCGGGCGATGGCCACGCGTTGCTTCATGCCGCCGGACAGCTCGTGAGGATACCGGTCCTCGAAGCCGGAGAGGCTCACGAGGTCCAGGTACCTCCGGGCGATATCCCGGCGCTTCGCCTCCGGCACGCCCTTGGCCTCGAGGCCGAACTCGATGTTCCCGAGCGCCGTCCTCCAGGGGAACAACGCATATTGCTGGAACACGATCCCCCGGTCGAGCGCCGGGCCCTTGATCGGCTTGCCGTCGAGCAGGAGCCGGCCGGTCGTCGGCTCGGAGAGGCCGCCGAGCAGGTCGATGAGCGTGGATTTGCCGCAACCGCTCGGCCCGACGAGGACCATCAGCTCGCCGGCCCGCACGTCGAGGCAGAGATCCTCGATGGCCGTGAACCGCGCCGCGGCCTTGCTCCCCGCCGCGCCCTTGACGGCGAACGTCTTGCTCACGCTCTGGAACTGGATCTTGTTGATCATGACTACTCCTGCTGCCCGCTCCGGAGGAGGGCGCGATCCGCCTTCGGATCGGCCTTCGAGAACGGGTTGAACTCGTTCAGCGCGACGAGCAGCGCCGCGAGGCTCCGCCACGCGATTGCGGCGACAGCACGCGACGTACCAACCCGGGGTCCGTCCCACAGACGTAAATCCGCTATGTTGGACGGCGGACTGTTGCTCCCGCAGCAGGTGCTGCGCGGGAGGTGCTGCTTCAGCAGCAGGTGGACCGCTGCAGCGCCGGTTCCGCCGAGGGGCGAGCGGGCGGGCGGGGGCGACTGGACGGAAGTCTCGACGGCTGGCGCACAACCAGGTTAATTTTTCACATCATGAGCGTTCGCTCTGTGTCTCCGGAGGAGGGCGACACCGCCGCGCTGGCGGGCCAGCGCGCCTTGCTTCTTCTTCAGCGGGCGCCGCTGGCGATCGTCGAGTACCGCCGCGACCTCACGATCGAGGGCTGGAACGAGGCGGCCGAGCGCCTGCTCGGCCACCCGCGGGAGGAGGCGCTCGGCCGCCGCGTGGACGAGCTGCTGCCGGCGTCGGGCGAGCCGGATGCGTGGCGGCGGCTCCTGGAAGAGGACTCCCCTCATCCTCGTACATGGGCCCACTCTCGCAAGGACGGTGCCGAGGTGTGTTGCGAGTGGAGCCCCGCGCGTGTCGTCGACGAGCGCGGGGAGGTGCGCGGCGTCGGGGTGTTCGGGCAGGACGTGACGGAGCGGACCGCGCAGACCCGCCGCTACCGCGAGCGGGAGCAGGTCCTGCGCACGATCACCGAGACGCTCCCGATCGTGGTCTGGGCGATCGATCGCGACGGGACCTTCACGTTCCACGAGGGCAAGGCGCTCGCGCAGGCGGGGATCGAGCAGGGCCAGCACATCGGCAAGAACGTGTTCGAACTCTACGGACAGAATGCCGAGAACGAGGTGCTGCGGCGGGCGATCGCGGGCGAGCCGGGCTACTCGAGCTCCTCGTCGCACGGAACGTTCTGGGAGAACTGGCAGGTCCCGGTCCGCGACGAGCAAGGCGAGGTGCGCTCGGTCGTCGGGCTCACGCTCGACGTCAGCGAGGCGAAGCGCACCGAGCAGGAGCTCCGGACCAAGCTGGAGCTCATCGAGCGGCAACAGCAGGTCATCCGGGACCTGTCGACGCCCATCATCCAGATCTGGGACGGCGTGCTCACCTTGCCGATGATCGGGATCCTCGACAGCGCGAGGACCGCCGAGGTGATGGATACGCTGCTCGACGCCGTCGTCCGCACGGGCGCGCGTTACGCCATCCTCGACCTCACCGGCGTCGAGATGGTGGACACGAAGACCGCGAGTTACCTCCTCGATCTCGTCCGCGTGATAAGGCTGCTCGGCGCGGAGGGCATCGTCACGGGGATCCGGTCGAACGTGGCCCAGACCATCGTGTCGCTCGGGATCGATCTGAACAGCATCACGACGCTGTCGAACCTCCGGGCGGCGCTCCAGCACTGCATCCGCCAGATGAGCAAGGAGCGCGCGGCCCAGCAGGCCCGCTGAAGGCAGGCCCGCTGAAGGCAGGCCCGCTGAGGGCAGGCCCGCTGAGGGCGCCAGGGCCGGCCCGCCGCCTGCCGCCCGGTCAACCGCCCCGGGGAGGCTCCCGCGCGGCCCGCGCCGCGCCCGGCGGCGCCATCATCCTGGCCAGCGTCTCGACGAAGACGCGGACCGCGGCGCGCGCGGGCGCCGCGTGGACCGCGAAGAGGGAGCGCTTCGACTCACCGTACTCCGGCAGCACCCGCTGCAGCCTGCCGTCCGCGAGCTGCTCGTGGACCGCGTAGTCGGGGAGGTTGGCGAGGCCGAGGCCGGCGACCGCGGCCTCGCGCAGCGTCATCGTGTCGCTGGAGCGGAGCGAGCCGCTCACCGGGATGACGCGCTCCCCCTCGGGGCCCACGAGCGTCCAGCGGGCGACCGGATCGAGGTTGAACGTGAGGCAGTCGTGGTCGGCCAGGTCCTCGAGGCGCCGCGGCACCCCGTGCCGGCGCAGGTACCGGGGGCTCGCGCAGAGCACCCGCACGTCGCCGGCGAGCCGCCGCGCGACCAGCGACGCGGGGGAGATCTCGACGGCCAGGCGGACCGCCACGTCGACGCGCTCGGTGACCAGATCGACGATCCGGTCGGTGAGATCGAGCTCGATGCGGAGCTCCGGGTACTTCGCCCGACAGGCCACCACGGCGGGCGCCACGCGGATCTGCCCGAGCACGGTGGACGCGGAGATGCGCAGCGCCCCCCGCGGCGTCCCGTCGAGGTCCGTCACGGCGCGCTCCGCCTCCTCGATGTCCGCGAGGATGCGGCCGGCGCGCTCGGCGAAGACGTGCCCGGCGTCGGTGAGGCCCACCCGGCGCGTGGTGCGCCGGAGGAGCTGGACGCGCAGGCGCTCCTCCAAGCGCGCGACCTGCTTGCTCACGGACGACGACGTGAGCCCGAGCGCCTTCGCCGCCGCCGAGAAGCTCTGTCGCCGCGCCACCTCCAGGAACGCCCTCATCTCGCCCAGGTGGCCGCTCGCCGGATCCATGCGATTGTTTCCCTCCGCGACGCAATCTTCGTCGCCCGACGAGGGTTATCACGCCCTCCTTCGAGGGCTAGTTTCCTGGTGAGCGAGGCGCCCGCCTCGCGCCGAAGGAGGGATCCATGCTCACGCTGGTTCGCGGTCACCTGGGCTCCGCGTTGCTGCTCGTCGTCCTGGGCTCGGCGATGGCCGTCGATCAGGTCATGTCGCCGCCCCCCGTGGAGAGCGCCGCGCCGACCGCTTCGCCGACGTGCCAGGGATCGGCGCCGTGCTCGCGCTGCGATCCCACGACGCCGGCGGGTGAGGTGGAGTGCTCTTTCCAGCGCCAGGCGTCCGCTCACGCGACGCGATCGATAGCGCCCTGGACGCCGTCCTGCTTCGCGCAGTGCGCACAGCAGTAGAACGCCCCGCCGGCCTCGATGCCGTGGCCCACGATCCGGCAGGCGCAGCGGGCGCACACGGGCGCGAGCTTGTGAATCGCACACTCGAAGCAATCGAACGTGTACGTCGTGCCGGCCACCATGATCTGGAAGGCCTTGTCGTAGGTATTGCCGCAACAATCACACGTGGTCATGGAAACCTCTCGGCGGTTGGGGATGCCGCTTTACCGTCCAGCCGACACAGCTCGGCTAGGCGATCACGCCGGGATCCTTCGGAGGCTGCCCCGGCGCCGGCGGGTCCTCGATCTCCGGCGAGCGCTCTCCCGGCTCGGGCGGAGGCGGCGGGGGATCCCGACGCGGCGGCTCGTCCGGGTCGGGATCTCCTCGCGGGGGCTCTGCCGGCACCGGATCGATGACCGGCAGCTCCGTATCGGGGTCACCGACCGGCGCGGGGGTGGGCATTCCTCGGGACGGGGGCGGGGGGCTCGGCATCGACTGTCCTTTCTCTCGCGCGTCCTCTGCTGGGTTCGTGTTGACGCGGTGAGATCAGGGCTGCATGAACCGCGCCAGCAGCGGCGGCGCGCCGTGCGCTGCATGACCGCGACACGCCGCCTCGCCGGCGGCTCGCAGCGGTTCGCCCGCGGCCGGCGGCGACGCGCATTTCTGTCACACTGGGGCGAGCCCGCAGCCGCTCACTTCGGCAGGCCGCCGAGGAGCAACTCGACGGCCTTCGAGAAGCGCGCGGCCTCCAGCACGTCGGGCAGCACCAGCACGCCGAGCACGCTCAGGCCGATGCCCATCAGCGAGCCGCCGGCGATCACGCCGGCGCAGATGGCCTCGGTGTTGTCCGCGGCGAGCGTGTACCAGGGCCGCTTGCCCTCCGCGGGCGACGCGCCGAGGCCGGTGGGCGACGTCTGGCTCAGCCGCTCCTCTCGCTCTCTCGCCGCGGACCACCGCGCGGCGCGCCGCTGGAGCAGCCAGAAGACGAAGGAGCCGAGGAACATCGTCCAGATGTCGGTGAAGCTCAGGATGAACGCGAGGCCGAGGGCGACCGCGGAGAGGGGGAATCGGTCCTTCGTGATCTGCCGCGTGAGCTCGACGAGGACGCCGATGATCGCGCCGACCAGGATCGCGGCCTTCGCGGTCGGGTGGAGGAAGTCGAGCCCCTTCATCAGCACCTCGGCGACCGCCTTCCACGTGAGCGCGGCCGGGACTGGCATCCTCTCCGTCCCGTAGCGGCCGATGTCCCCCTGGATGAGCACGAGGTACCAGACGGGCACCGAGAGCACGAGCCCGGAGACCGCCCCGAGCACGTGCCCCACGGCCTGGTGGCGCGGCTTGCCGCCGAGCATGTAGCCCGGCTTGATGTCCATGAGCAGGTTCGCGGTGTTGCCCGTGACCTCCGCCGTGATCCCGGCCGTCATCAGGTTCGTCGAGATGTTCTTCGGCGCGAGGAACCCGTACGTGAGCTGCGTCAGCTTGCCGAGCGCCCCGATCGGGGTGATCCCGGTGATCGCCGTCGAGTTGACGGCGATGAGCGAGAAGACGAAGACGAGCGGGATCGCGAGCAGCCCGAGCCACCAGGTGATGCCGAACCAGACGTGCCCGAGCGCGACGACGACCAGGCCGACGACGGGCACGCCGATGAGCGACACCTTCATCGGCAGCTCGATGTGCGCGAGCACGTCCGTCCGCGCCGCCTTGCCCTTGCCGAGCCCCCTGAACGCGTCGAGGATGACCTTGGGCTTGGAGAAGAAGGAGTAGAGCGAGGCCGTCGTCATGCACGCGACGCCGCCCCACAACGACCAGATGGTGATCTGCCCGAAGCCGTAATGGCCGTTCCTCGGCAGGATGATTCCCTGCTCGATCAGGATCGGGGCCAGGATCCAGTAGTTCAGGACGCCGCCGAGGAGGAGCGACACGCCCGCCCGGATGCCCATCAGGCCGCCGGTGGCGATGAAGATGAGGCTCGTGTCGAACCGGATCGTGAGCTCGTTCAGGGGGACGCCCCGGAGGGCGGGCGACAGCCCCCATCGCTTGAGCAGCTCGGCGAATCGGCCGTTGTAGAGGAGCTCGTCGTAATAGAGCGGGATGTTCTTCAGCGCGAAGAGCACGCGCATCACCTTCTCGTCGCGCAGGAGCTCGACGGCCGAGCCCAGGAGGCCGCCGCCGATCAGGAGCTTCGCCTTGAAGAGGCCCTCCTTCTCGCCGCTCTCGTGCAGCGCGTCCATGACGACGCCGGCGGCCATGCCCTCGGGGAAGGGGAGCTGCTCGTCGTTGATGAAGCGCTTCTTCATCGGGAAGGCGAACAGCACGCCGAGGACGGCGAGGACGAACAGCCAGACCATCGCCCGGCCCATCGGGACGATGGTGCTGGTGACCATCGAATAGGCGGCGAGGCTCGTGAAGAGCGGCATGTTCATGTATCCGGCCGAGGTCGCGATCGACTGCATCGCGTTGTTCTCGAGCACGGTCATGTCGCGGCCCAGACCGAGCCTGGAGAGGACCTTGAACAGGGCGAAGGCCAGGATGACGCTGGTGATGCCGACCCCGAGCGCCCAGCCGGTGCGCGCGCCGATGTACAGGTTCGTGAGCGAGAGGAAGGCGCCGAGCAGCATGCCCGTGACGGCGGAGCGCCACGTCAGCTGGGGCATGTCGCCGCGGTAGACGTTCTTCAGCCACCACGTGTCCTTCTCTTCGAGGGACATCGTCTGGATCTGCTCGGGCGTGAGCTGCTTGATGGCCATGGGGCGGCGACCTCCGCGCGCCTTCTACCATGGTGGGCTGCACGCGGCGCAGCCCTTCCGCCGCTCGGGCCGGGCTGGCCGGTTCGGGAGCCGGCTCAGGAGGTGATCAGTCGCTGTCCTTGCCGCTGCCGCTGAAGCCGTCCTCGCGGCGGGCGAAGAGGACATTGAACGTGGTGAGGGTCCCGTAACAGCCGGTGACGTAGGCCTGGAGCTGGACCTTCTCCGCGTCGCTCAGCCCCTCGTGCGCGTTGAGCTTCTGCTCCAGCACCCGGAGCTTGTCGCGGAGCATGACGATCTTGTGGAAGAACACGTCGAGCGGGATGCGCTTCTCGGCCGTGCCCTCCTTGCCCGGGCGGAGCACGAGCTCCCCTCCTTCCCAGCGGCCGCCCATCTCCGCGCGCCCGACGCCGAGCTCCTCGGACAGCACCTCGCGCAGCACGCGGCGGAATTCGTCGATATCCATGTCGATGTCGATCTCCCTTGGAAGCGTTGAGCGGAGGGGCGCCGCCGGCGCGCCGGTCCGGCGTTCCGGCAACGACGCCCGCTCGGGCGCGCGCGCCCTGCCGCCGGAGCCGCGCGGCTGGCCCGCGGCCCGGGGCGGCGGGGGCGGCGGCGGCGCGCCTTTCGGGCGGTAGCGGGCGCACGTCGCGGTCGCCTTGATCGGCGGCGGGTACACCTCGAGCGCGCAGTCGCCGACGCGACCGCGCACGGGATCCTCGTGCACCCGGGTGTATGCCGCGCAGCTTCCGCACCGGCCCGCGTAATCGTTCACGGCGGCTTCAGTGTACCAGCTTCGCGCGCGACCGGCAGCGTCTTCTGGCGAGCCGGAGATCGGCGATCGAGAACCCGGTGTCCACGGCGACGGTGATCGGCGGCGCGATCTGAACGGAGGGGGAGACGGGGACGGACAGCCCCATCGTATTTTTCTCGTCCTCCTTCCTACCGAGGCCCACATTGACGAACGCCCCTGCGTCGATCCGCAGCGACCCGGCCATGCGGACCGCCACGGGCACGCCGGCGCTGAGCGGCGCAATCAGGTTCCCCGTCGGGCCCGTGTTGAGCGTCGCCGAGACCTTCGCGCCTACGTCGATCGGCGGCGTCTCCACGAGACCGTAGACGAAGCCGAGCCGCGGATTGCCGTACCGGACCTCCGCGAGAGCCAGCGCGAGGGCGGCCACAGGGAGAGTTCGACCGTACATGCATCCTTCCTTTCACCTGATCTGTCATCTGTCCTGCTGCGTCCGAGGCGAATCCCATCGACTGTGTGTCTTCGCGTCTTACGCCCGCGACGAGCACGCTTCTGACACCTTCACTCGCGCGCTGGAGCCCCGAGGGTCGATTTATTCGAAGGCGTGTCAGCGCCGGGCCGCGGCGCCCCTAGACCCCTGGCGAGATGGTTTGAGGCGGCAGGGCCGCACCGGGGCGACGCCCACCATCCGGCTTCGCCGCCCGAGCGGCCTCGCGGCGACGCGCTCCCGCGACAGACCAGCGGCTCACGCGGCCGTACACACAAGGAGAGACCGAACGTGACGCAGACGACTCCCGTCAGTTCTCGCAGACAGCGCAATGCCCTCGTGAAGGCAGCAGTGGATTTCGTCACCAGGGCCATGGTGGACGGCAGCTACCGGACGTTCCTGCCGCTCCGACGCCTCGCCGACGACTACCCGAACGCCTGCTTCGAGCGGCGCGGGGCGCAGCACCGCACGAACGTGTTTTGCAGCAATGACTACCTCGGCATGAGCAACCACGAGCGCGTCGTCGCCGCGGCCCGCGCGGCGCTCGACGAACAAGGCCTCGGCTCCGGCGGCTCGCGCAACATCTCGGGCACTTCCCTCTACCACGTGGAGCTCGAGGCAGAGCTGGCCGCCTTGCACGGCAAGGAGTCGGCCCTCGTGTTCAACAGCGGCTACGTGGCGAACGACGAGGCGCTGGGCGTCATCGGCAAGCTGATGCCCGAGCTCGTCGTGCTGTCGGACGGCAAGAACCACCGGTCGCTCATCGAGGGCATCCGCAAGAGCGGGCTCAGGAAGATCGTCTTCGAGCACAACTCGATCCCGGACCTCGAGGCCAAGCTCGGCGCGCTGCCGGCGGAGGCGCCGAAGCTGATCGTGCTCGAGTCGATCTACTCGATGGATGGCCACTTCGGGCCGCTCGAGGAGGTGTGCCGCCTCAAGCACCGTCACAACGCCATGATCTTCCTCGACGAGACGCACGGCGTCGGGGTGTACGGCCGCACCGGGGCCGGCGTGGCGGACTCCATGGGGCTGGCCCACGAGATCGACGTCATCCAGGGCGGCTTCGGCAAGGCGCACGGGGCGACCGGCGGCTACGTGGCCGGGGACGCCTTCCTCGTCGACGCGATCCGGCTCATGGCGCCGGGCTTCATCTTCACGACCTCGCTCCCGCCGCTCGTCCTGGCGGCCGCCCTCGCGTCGGTGCGGCACCTGAAGCAGAGCAACGTCGAGCGGGAGCGGCTCTTCGCGAACGTGAGCCTGCTCAAGGACGAGCTCCGGCGCCACCGCCTCCCCGTCATGGACAGCCCGAGCCACATCGTGCCGGTGCTGATCGGCGACTCCTTCCGGTGCAAGAGCGTCTCGGACGCGCTGCTGAGGGAGCACGGCTTCTACGTGCAGCCGATCAACTGGCCGAGCGTGCAGCGCGGGCAGGAGCGGCTCCGCGTGATCGTCTCCTCCGCGCACGCGGAGCGCGACATCCGCGCCTTCGCCCTCGCCCTGGCGCGCTGCATGGCCGCGGCCAGCTGACGTTCATCACCCACCTGGAGAACAACACATGAGCACCACGATGAGGCCTCTCTCGAAGTACTTCGGCGTCGAGCTGGTCGGGTTCGACGCGAGGCGCGACGCCGGCGCCGGCGCCGGCGCGGAGCTGCTCGATCTCCTGCTCCGGCACCAGCTCCTCCTGCTCCGCGATCAGGAGCTGACGCCCGCGGAGCTCGTCGGCGTGGGCCGGAGCATGGGGCCGATCCAGCCCTTCCTCCTCTCGAACTACCGCCACCCGGAGTTCGACGAGATCCTCGTCACGTCGAACGAGAAGGTGAACGGGAAGCCGATCGGCGTCGCGCGCGTGGGCAACTTCTGGCACTCGGACTCCTCGTACATCGAGCGCCCCGCGAACACGACGCTCCTCCACGCGGTCAAGGTGCCGCCGACGGGGGGAGATACGCTGTTCGCCTCGATGTACCTCGCGCTCGACGAGCTCTCGCCGGAGCTCCGCGCGGCCCTCGAGGGGCGCGTCGCCGTCCACACGATCCGCAAGCGGTACAAGGTCACGGCGCAGGACGTGGGCCAGTCGCTGCGGGAGATCGACGATCGCCTCCGGATCACCATCCCCGACGTCACCCACCCCGTCGTGCGCGAGCACCCGCTCACCGGGCGCCCCGCGCTCTACATCAGCGAAGGGTACACCCTGAGCTTCGAGGGGATGGGCTGGGAGCAGAGCCAGAAGATGCTGGAGGAGCTGCACGCGCACGCGACGCGCGAGAGCACCCTGTACCGCCATCACTGGCGCGTCGGCGACATCCTGATCTGGGACAACCCGTCGCTGATCCACGCCGCGATGCCCTCCGACCCCGAGCTCCCGCGCACGATGCACCGCCTGTCGATCGCGTCCGGCGCGTCCGGCGAGGCGCGCTGAGCGCGGAGGAGCAGCCATGTTCGGCATCATCGACATCGGCCTCGGCATCCCGACGACGCGCATGAGCGCCCGGGCGATCAGCGCGGCGTCCGGGGTGCCGATCGAGTTCTTCTCCGACAGGATGCAGCTCGCCTCGAAGCCGGTGGCGGAGGGGCGGCGGTGCGTGGAGCTCTCGCTGGACGCGATCGAGGACCTGAAGGCGCGCTGCCCCTTCGCGCCGGACAGCCTCGATCTCCTGGTCTATGCCTCGACCGGCCTCAACGACCACGCGTTCTGGTCGCCGGCGGCCAAGATCCAGGCGAGCCTCGGCGCGAAGGGCGCCTTCTGCTTCGAGCTGAGCAACGGCTGCAACTCGCTCAACGCGGCGCTCCACGTGATCAAGGGCCTGATGCTCGCGAGCCCTTCCTACCGGCGGGCGCTCCTCGTCTGCGCCGATACGCTGTCGCGCTACGTCGATCACACGGATCCCGGGTCGAAGAGCCTGTTCAACCTCGCCGACGGCGCCTCGGCGATCCTGTGCGACCGGTACGCGCCGTCCCTCCACGTCCTCTCGAGCGCGTTCGCGTCGGACGGCACGTACGTGGACCTGTACAAGCTGCCCCGGGGCGCGCCGACGATCGTGACCGAGCCGCGCGAGGCCGAGGTGAGCCTCCACGAGCAATACCTGCATTACATCACCAGGCTGGTCGGGCAGGTGCTGGACGAGGCCCGCCTGACGCCGCGGGACATCGATTACCTGTTCATGAACCAGGGCGATCATCGCGTGCTGCGCGAGGTCCTCTCGCGCTTCGGCCTCGGCGAGGCGCAGTCGTACCTGAGCTTTCGCGACCACGGTCACCTCGGCGCCACGGACACGGCCCTCGCGCTCGCCGAGGGCCTCCGGACGAACAGGCTCCGTCCCGGGCAACGGATCGTCCTGGTGTCGAGCGGCGTGGGCTTCTCCTGGGGAGCGAGCCTCATCCAGATCTGAAAGGTTCCGAACATGAAGATCCTCATCCTGCACACCGTTCCTTATCGGAAGATCGAGTACCATCGCGCGCTCGATCACGCGGCGCACGACGTCACGTACGTGGGCGTCGAGGCGCGCATCGCGGATCTGCCGGCCGACCTGCGCTGCGAGAAGATCGTGATCCCGGGCGTGGCGGAGCCGGCCGTGGAGATCGGCGCGATCGCGTCGCCGGCCGACGGCTACGAGATGGTCATGGCCCTGTCGGAGTTCGATCTGCACGAGGCGGGCAAGGTGCGTGAGCACCTCGGGGTCCCGGGGCCTCGCTACGGCGATCTGCTGAGGTTCAAGGACAAGATCCTGATGAAGCGGCTCGTCGCGGCGGCCGGCCTGCGGGTCCCGCGGAGCCTCGATCTCCGGACGGCGGAACGGACGGCGGAGAAGAGCGCCGCCGCGGCGTCCGTGCCGTGGGAGGGGCGCACCATCCTGAAGCCGACGCTGGGCGCCAGCAGCGTCGGCGTGCACGTCTTCGGCTCGCCGCGCGAGGCGCTCGCCTTCGTCGCCCGGCCGGAGAACCACGAGTATTTCGCGGACGGTGAGCTCGAGCAGTTCATCGAGGGGCCCATCCTGCATGTCGACGGGGTGATGGAGGGGGGAATCCCGCGGCTCATCGTGGCGAGCCGCTACATCAGCACGCCGCTGGAGTACGCCTGGGGCGAGCCGCTGGGCTCCGCGCAGTTCAGGATGTCGGACGGGTACCGGGCGTTCTTCCTGGGCTGCCTGCGCGCGGTCGGCGTCGTCGACGGCGCCTTCCACCTCGAGGTGATCGAGGGGCCGGAAGAGCTCGTGTTCATGGAGGTCGCCAACCGCGCTGGCGGCGGGGACATCATCCCGACGACGGAGGCGTCGACCGGCGTCCACATCCCGACCGAGGAGATCGACGTCCTGATCCGGGCCCAGGCGCGGCGGCTCGGTCGCCCGCTGCCCGGGGGGCCCGTCCGGGAGGTCACGAAGACCGAGGGGCCGTGGTTCGGCTGGCTGGTGGTGCCGGGCCACCATTTCCCCGAGGCCTCGTGCCGCGTGACGACGCCCGACTGGCTAGCTGGCTCGGGCGCGGTCGTGAAGCTCCGCGTCGCGCAGCCCCCCGACCGGCTGAAGAAGTCGGTCACGCACCAGTACTGGGAGGTCCCCGCGGCGGCCATCCTGCGCGGCGGGGACGACGCCGAGGTCGTCGAGGTCGTGAGGCGGCTCCGCGAGGAGATCCGGGTCGTGCCGCGCGCGGCGGAGGTGGCCCGTTGAAGCGGCGCCTCCTCACCGCGACGCTGCTCACCAACGTCGCCGACGGGATGCACACGCTGGCGCTGGGCAAGCTCCTGTTCGACCGCACGGGGGCGGTGTCGTCCTTCGCCTTCGTCCTCGGCTTCGACTACCTGATCGGGGTCCTGAGCCAGGTCTATGCCGGACCGATCGTCGACCGGCTCAATCCCAGGCTCGTCGCCTCGGCCGCCGGGATGAGCCGCGCGCTGATCATGGTGGCCCTGGCCGCGCTGGCGCTCGACCCCGGGCGCGAGGCCACCGTCGCCGTGGTGGCCCTCTCGGCGCTGCTCAAGGCTGGCTCCCATTTCTACAAGACGGCCACCTTCGCGCTGGTGCCGGGCGTGGTCGCGCCGGAGGAACAAGCCCGGTACTCGTCGCTCGCGATGCTGCTGCTCCAGGTCGGTCAGCTCCTCGGCATCGGGGCGGTCGGCGTGCTGCTCTCGCGACTCAGCTACTCCGTCGTGTTCCTGATCGACGCCGGGTTGTTCCTGGCCACGAGCCTGATCCTCCGGAGGCTCCAGGCCTCCGGCGACGCCGCGAGGCGCGCGGCGTTCGTCCCGCTCTCGGAGGTGATCAAGGACTGGAGAGAGCTGGCGAACGGGATGCGGCGCACGCCGTCGCTGCTCGTCCACGTGGCCATCTCGACCGGCGATCTCGCCGTCATGGCGTGCTTGAACCTCATCCTCGTGCCGCTCGTCGACGCGCGCTTCGGCGGCGACACGGTGTGGCTCTCGGTGCTGGACGGCGCCTTCGCGGCCGGGGCGGTCATCACGTTCCTGCTCGCGAGGAAGCAGCTCGACCCGCGGCGCCTCGTCGCCTTCCAGCTGCTCCAGATCCTGTTCCTCGCAGTCATCATGGTCGCGTCGAGCAGGGCGGCGATCACCGCGTCGTTCCTGGGGCTCGGCGCCGCGATCGGCTTCACGAACGCGCTGCTCACCTCGAAGCTCTACCAGCGGATGCCGCCGGAGCAGAAGGGCCGCATCTCGAGCTTCCGCTTTCTCCTCGTGTCCATCGTCACCGTCGTCGGGATCGGCGGCACGACGAAGCTGCTGAGCTGGAGCGCGCCGTGGGGCGTCGGCTTCGTCATGGGCATGGCCACCTTGTTCTGCCTCGTCACCGCAACAGTCGGCCGTCGGGCCGTTTCGGAGGGAATGTCATGAACACGAGACACGATGTCGCGCCGCCTTCGGGCGCGGCGCGGGAGCTCGGGATGGAGATCGCGGGGCGCCTCGGCCGGGTGCTCGCCGCCGCGCGGCGCGCCGAGTACTACGCGGGGATCCTCCCGCGGGACGCGGCCGGCCTCGACGCGCTGGCGTGTTTGCCCGTCACCACGCAGAAGGCCTACCACGACGTGATGATGACGGCGCCCGAGAGCCTGAAGAGCGGCGAGGAGCACGGCGGCATCGTCCTCCAGACGGGCGGGACCTCCGGAGAGCCGAAGTTCTCGATCTACTCGGGCGCCGAGATCAGGGAGATGATCCGCTCGGGCGCCAGGATGCTGGGCTTGATGGGGGTCCGGAAGGAGCACCACGTCGCCAATTGCCTCGGCATCGGCGAGCTCTATGGCGGGCTGATCACGCTGGAGCACGAGCTGCTCGAGCTCGGGGCGCGCAGCTTGCCCTTCGGCCCCCACGTCGAGCCGGGCTTCTTCCTCAACGCCGCCCGCCGCATGCGGGTCGATGTGCTGTTCACCAACCCGCTCTTCTTCATGCACAAGCTGCGCGAGATCCACGAGGTGGATCCCTCCTTCGGCTTCGAGCTGCTCCTCTATGGCGGCGCCGGCCTGTCGCGGGTGGACGCCGCGTGGATCAGGACGCACATGGGGGTGAAGCGCATCGCCTCCGTGATCGCGTCGGTCGACGCCATGCAGTTCGGCTTCCAGTGCCCGCATTGCACGGGGAACGAGCACCACACCCTCGACGATTTCAACCACGTCGAGATCGTCGACGAAGACGGCAATCCGGTGGAGGACGGCGAGGAGGGGCGGATCGTCCTCACGTCGCTCTACCGGACGCTCTATCCGCTGATCCGCTACGACATCGGCGATCGCGGCCGCTTCATCGGCGAGGCGTGCGCGTGCGGCTCGCCGTACCGGAAGATCGAGTTCCTGGGTCGCGGGGGCGAGCTCTTGAGCCTCTCGGAGGAGGCCGAGATCTGGGTCCACCAGCTCGTCAAGGCGTTCGCCGACGAGGGCCCCTCGGCCGTGCAGCTCGTGCTCGAGCCGTACAAACACAACGCCCACCTGGTGGTCCGCCTCGAGGGCGGCCACCTGGACGGCGCGGTGGTGCGGCGGAAGATCCTGGAGCGCCTGCCGGTCCTGGGGGAGGCCGTCGAGCGGGGGTCGATCCTGGTGTCGGTCGACGTCCTCGCGCCGGGCGCGCTGCCGCGCAGCCACCGCACGGGGAAGGTCCGGCTCGTGGTCGACCAGCGCTTCAAGGGCGCGAGGGCGCCGTCACCCCTCGGGGAGCCCGGGCCGTGGTGGCGGGGAGGCGACGACGGCGCGGCGGCGCTCCCGGGCGTCCGACAGGCGGGTCACCGATCATGACATCGACGCTCCTGGTCAGCGCCGGCGTTGGCCGGCGTGTCGCGCGTGTCGCGGTGATCGCCGCCCTGCTGTCCGGCTGCGCGCCGGCGGCCCCGGTCGCCGCGCCGCGCGATCCCGAGGCGGCGCCGACCGCGGCGGCGAGGCCGCAGGACGACGCCTCGCTGGCGCTCAAGGCCCGGCAGTTCGCGCCGGCCACGCTCACCGCGGACACGGGCCGACTCGATGTCTCCGAGAGGGCGGCGCTCGCCAGGCTCATCGAGGCGGCCAGGCTGATCGAGCCGATCTTCGAGCGCCAGGTCTACGCCGGGAACCCCGCCGTCCGCGAGCGGCTCGCGGCGGACAGGACCCCGGCGGGGAGGCTCAAGCTCGACTATTTCAACATCATGCGCGGCCCCTGGGACCGGCAGGACCAGCTCCGCCCGTTCGCCGTCGACCGTCCGCGTCCGATGGGCGCAGGCTTCTACCCCGAGGACCTCACCGCCGACGTGTTCCACGACTGGACCAGGCGCCACCCGGCGGACAAGGCGCGGCTCGAGAGCCCGTTCACGATCGTGCGGCGCGAGCGCGATGACGACAGGCTGCTCGCCATCCCCTACAGCGAGGCGTACGCTCCGTGGCTCGGCCCCGCGGCGGAGAAGCTGCGCGAGGCCGCGGCGCTCACGAGGAACGAGGGCCTCCGGAGGTTCCTGCTCTCCCGCGCGGCGGCGTTCCGCACCGACGAGTACTCCACTTCCGACCGGGACTGGGTGGACGTGGACAGCGACGTCGAGGTGACCATCGGGCCCTACGAGACCTACGAGGACACGCTGCTCGCCATGAAGGCGTCCTTCGAGGCGTTCGTCACGGTGAGCGACCCGGGCGCGTCCAGCAAGCTCGCCAGGTACAGGCGGCTCTTGCCCGAGATGGAGAGGAACCTGCCTGTCCCGGCCGAGACGGCGACCGCGCGCGGCGCAGAGAGCCCGATCCGGGTGGTCGATCTGGTCTTCAGCGCGGGAGATGCCCGCCAGTCGGTCCAGACGGTCGCCTTCAGCCTGCCGAACGACGAGCGCGTGCGCGCCGAGAAGGGCGCGAAGAAGGTGCTCCTGCGCAACGTGATCGAGACCAAGTTCGATCGGATCCTGCGGCCCATGGCCGAGCGCCTCCTCGACCCGGCGCAGCGCGTGCACCTGTCGGCCGAGGCGTTCTTCCACCAGACCCTCCTCCACGAGCTCTCGCACGAGCTGGGACCGGCGTTCGCGACCCTGGGGCGCGACCGGGGCGAGGTCCGGATCGCGCTCGGCGCGAGCCACGCCGCCCTGGAGGAGGCGAAGGCCGACGTCATGGGCGCTCACAATGCGCTGTTCCTGATCCGGCGCGGCGATCTGCCCGCGGGCTTCCGGGACAGGCTGCTCGTGTCGTATTTCGCCGGCCTGTTCCGGAGCGTGCGGTTCGGCGTGACGGACGCGTTCGGCAAGGGGGCCGCGTTGCAGATCAACCGCTTCCTCGAGGAGCGGGCCGCCGGCTTCGACCCGGCGACGCGGCGGTTCACGGTGGATCTCGACAGGCTGGAGGCGGCGATCCCCCGCCTCGTCCGCGACATCTGCCTGCTCCAGCACCGCGGAGACAGGAAGGGCGCCGAGGCGCTGCTCTCGCGTTATGGCGTCGTCTCCGGGCCGATAAGGCAGGCGCTCGGCGATCTGGACGGGATACCGATCGACATTCGCCCCGTCTATCCGCTCGCAGGAGAGTGAGGCCTGCGGCGAACCGGAGGTGTGAAGGAGCCTCAGCCCCCCTCCTCCGACCCGATCCCGTACCGCTTCATCAGCCGGTAGAGCACGTACCGGCTCGACAGCCCCAGCGCCTGCGCCGCGCGGGTGACATTGCCGCGGTGCCGCTCGAGGCTCGCCCGCACCTCCTCGGCGGACGGCTCCGGCGCCTCGAGGGGGCTCGGCTCCGCCGGAGGCGTCCTGTCCTCCGCGTTCACCTCCGGCGCTGAAGGCGGCGCCGGCGCCGCCCCGCCCTCCGAGCGCGCCGCCCGGCCGCCCCTCCCTTCGATCGCGTCGCCCCTCCATTCGATCGCGTCGCCCTCGCTCGCCGACATCGCCTGCCACAGCAGCGCGGTGAGCTCGCGGATGTTCGTCGCGTAGCGGCGCGCGAGCAGGTGCGAAAGGAGGCTCGCCTTGACCCGCGGCTCGGCGGCGCCGTCCGTGGGCAAGAACCGCCGCATCGCCTCGGGGCTCTTCTCGACCGCGCGCGCGAGCAGGTGGCGCACGAGCAGCGGGATGTCCTCGCGTCGCTCGTCGAGCCCCGGCACCTCCAGCCGCACCACCAGCCGGGCCCCGAGGTCGTGCTTCAACGCCGACGCGTCCCGGTTGGTCGCGCCGATCAGCCGGAAGCTCGAGCGCCGCGCCGAGGACGCGCCGAGCGCGTGGTACTCGCCCCCCTCGTCGAGCACCCGCAGGAGGTTCGCCTGCAGCTCCTGCGGCAACTCCCCGATCTCGTCGAGGAACAGCGTCCCCCCGCTCGCCGCGCCGACGAGGCCGGGGCGCTCCGGCATCCCCGGGTTCGGATAGCCCTTCACGTTCCCGAACAGCTCCGCGTCGATCAGGCTCTCCGGGATCGTCGCCGCGCTCCGCGCGATGAACGGCCCCTTCGCGCGGGCCGACAGGGCGTGCACCGCCCGCGCGCAGAGCTCCTTCCCCGAGCCGCTCCCGCCGAGCACCAGCGTGTGCTCGTCCACGGAGGCCGTCCACGCGATGCGGTCGCGCAGCCGCCATACCGCGGGGCTCTCCCCCACGATCCCGAAGCGATCCGCCGCGCCGAAGGGCGGCGCGCCGGCGAGGCTCGCGCTGCGGAGCGGCTCGATCGCCCACGGCCGCCGCGTGCAGAGCAGCAGGAGCTGACCCCGGAGCAGCAGCGCGTCGCCGGGCTCGAGGACGCAGCTCTCGACGCCCTCACCCCCGACCTCCATGGGGCACTTGCCGAGGCGCTGCACGCGCAGCGCGCCGTGCTCCAGCCGGAGGCGGAGCTGCTCCCGCGACAGCCCCGGGCTCGCGAGGGGCGCCGTGCGCTCCTGCGCGCCGGGGCGCTGCCGGACGAACACCACCCGCTCGCCGCCCGCCCCGCCCGCGGGCTCCCCGCGCCCCAGGATCCGCGCCCCGCCCTCCGGCTCGAAGAGCGCCACCTCGCCTGCGCGATCCGGCTCGGCGGGGGCCCACGCGATCATCAGCGCCAGCACCTCCGCGCGCTCCGCCGGGAGAGCCGCGCTCACGCTGCCGGCGTCGAGGGTGGAGGAGCCTTCTGGCATGCCGGGCGGTGTCCGCGCCATCCTGAGCCTCGGTCATACGCGCTCGCTCGATCCGCCGTCAACGGCTGGTGGTAGTCTCCCCGAGCACTCGGGACCCTCATGGCGCGCCCCCACGACGAGCCGGCCGGAGGCCTCACCGCCCCGTTCGACGAGACGACCGCGGTGGACCGCGGCGGCGGAGGCAGCGCCGTCGTGCGGACGGCGTCGGCGCGCGGCGCGGCCCTCCGGGCCCAGCTCCCCGCCCGCTACGAGGACCTCGGCGCGATCGCGGCCGGCTCGTTCGGCGAGGTGCGGCGCGCGCGCGACACCCTGCTCGACCGCGTCATCGCCATCAAGCTCCTGCGCGCGGAGCACGCGGCAGAGCCTCGCCTGCGCCGCCGCTTCCTCGTCGAGGCGCGCATCACCGCGGCGCTGCAGCACCCCGGCATCGTCGCGCTCTACGACCGCGGCGAGCTCCCGGACGGCCGCCTGTGGTTCACCATGAAGGAGGTCCGCGGCCGCACCCTGCGCGCCGTCATCGACGAGCTGCACGCGTGCTCGGGCCAGGGCGGCTTCGGCGCCACGCCGACGGGCTGGACCTTCCGTCGCCTCGTCGACGCGTTCGCGCGCGTCGCCCAGGCGATCGCGTACGCGCACAGCCGCGGCGTCGTCCACCGCGACCTCAAGCCCGAGAACCTGATGGTCGGCGAGTTCGGCGAGGTGCTGGTGATGGACTGGGGCCTCGCGCGCCGGGTCGACGTCGCCGATCCGGACGAGGGCGGGATCAGCGGCCCGCCGGGGGGCGCCCTCGCGGAGGGCCTGACACATCACGGCGACGTCCTCGGCACGCCCGCGTACATGCCCCCCGAGCAGGCCCGCGGCGACACCGCGCTGCACGGCCCGGCGAGCGACGTCTACTCGCTGGGCGCGGTGCTGTATTGCCTGCTCGCGGGCAAACCGCCGTACCGCGGCGGAGGCGGCCGGGAGATCCTCGCGGCGCTCCTCGCGGGCCCGCCCCCGTCCGTGATCGAGGCGGCGCGCGGCGGCCCGCCGGCGCCGGCGGAGCTGTGCGCGGTGGTGGAGCGGGCCATGCGCCGCGAGATCGCCGAGCGCACCCCGAGCGCCGAGGCGCTCGCGGCCGACGTGGTGGCGTGGCTCGACGGGGTGCGGCGGCGCGAGCAGGCGATCGCCGCGCTGGATCAGGCGCGCTCGCTCGCGCCGGAGATCGCGGCGCTGCGCGCGGAGGCGGCCGGGGCCGAGGCCAGGGCGCGCGCGCTGAAGGCCGAGCTGCGCCCCTTCGACCCCATCGAGGAGAAGCGCCCGGCGTGGGCGCAGGAGGACGAGGCCGCGCGCATGGGCCGCGCCGCGGCGCTCGCCGAGGCGCGGTGGCTGGAGGTGGTGCACGGCGCGCTGAGCCTGGATCCGGACCTGCCCGAGGCGCACGTGATGCTGGCGGATCACCACCGGGCGCGCCTCGTCGAGGCGGAGCTCGGGCACCGCGACGAGGACGCGGCGCGCGCCGAGGAGATGCTGCGCATCCACGATCGGGGCCGGCACGCGGCGTTCCTGCGGGGCGACGGGGCGCTGACGCTGGTGACGGAGCCGCCGGGCGCGGAGGTGATCGTCGAGCGGTTCGTGCTCGAGGACCGGCGGCTCGTGCCCGTGCGCGAGCGGGTGCTGGGGCCGACGCCGCTCGTCGAGGCCCCATTGCAGCGGGGGAGTTATCTGCTCCGGTTGCGCGCGCCGGGGCGGGCCGAGGTGCGGTATCCGGTGGTGATCGACCGGGATGGCCGCTGGGACGGGCGGGCGCCGGGGGAGGAGAGGCCGTATCCGATCACGCTGCCGGCCGAGGGAGAGCTCGGGCCGGACGACGTGTACGTGCCGGCGGGGTGGTGCTGTGTCGGCGGCGACGTCGCGACGCCGGACAGCCTGCCGCGAAAGCGGGTGTGGATCGATGGATTCGTGATGCGGCGGTTCCCCGTCACCACGGGCGAATACGTCGAGTTCCTGAACGACCTCGTCGCGAGCGGGCGCGAGGCCGAGGCGCTCGCGGCCTGCCCGAGGGCTCACGAGGCCCTCGCGGAGACCGCCGGCGAGCTGGCGCTCGCGCGCGACAGGGCGGGGCTGTTCTGCTTCCCGCCGGATCGGGATGGGCTGCGCTTTCGCCCCGACTGGCCGGTGGTCCTCGTCGACTGGCATGCGGCCATGGCGTATGCGCGATGGCTCGCCGCGCGGACGGGGCTCCGGTGGCGATTGCCCGACGAGCTGGAGCGCGAGAAGGCGGCGCGCGGCGTGGACAGCCGCCTTTTGCCGTGGGGCGATCACGTCGAGCCGACCTTCGCCTGCGTGGTCGGCTCGACCCCGGACGAGCCCAGCCTGGAGGGGGTGAACGGTCATCCGTTCGACGAGGGCCCTCATGGTGTCCGCGGTCTCGCGGGGAACACCCGCGACTGGTGTCAGAACGTCTGGAAGCACGAGGGGCCGTGCGTCGAGGGAGGGCGGCTCCGGCTCGAAGCCGCGGCGCTCGGCGACCCGGACTTCCGGGTGATCAAGGGCGGCGCGTGGGCCGGCGGGATGATCATCGGCCGCGCGGCGGCCCGCTTCGGCGGGCGGCCGTCGATCCGCCGGCCGGTGGTGGGCTTCAGGGTGGCTAGGTCGAGTTGATCGCCCTTCTGTAACGGTGCACCGCGCCGAGCGCGCTGCTGCCGTGCAGGTCCCACGAGCGGGGCTCGTCCGTGCTGAAGAGGAGCGACGTGCCCGGATTTCTCCGCACGAACTCGACCTCGCCGGCCCATGCACCAAGAGGCCGCGACACATTCACCCTCAGCCCGTAGTCCTCTCCTTGAGTCACCTGGAAGTCGCGACCGGAATCGCTGTACTGTTTCCAGTCACCAGCGGCCAGATGCACCGGGATCGTGAAGGATGCATCCGTTGCCTTGAACGGCAGGCCCGAGCCGTCCCTCGTCCAGTGTGCGCTCTGCTTCTTGAAGGTGAGCCCCACGAACGCATCCGTGCAGTAGGCCGAGCCGTTGTATTTGCCCCATTCGGGCGGGGCATTGCTCGTGTGGATCCTCCAGTACTCCGTACCCGAGGCGAAGCCGCTTCCCGCGGTTCTGGTGGCGATGATGTCGAGCAGGACCTGGCCCGTCTTCGACAGGAGCTGGTACCAGGCGTAGTCCTTGCCGGAGGACGGATCGAGCTGCACGCCCGGCCGCCTCGCATCGGGCTCCGCGCTCGTCGCCTCCTCTGCCGCCTCGCCGTGGTGGAACACCGGCGAGTTCCCGAGCTGGTCCACCAGGATCGGGTGCTGCCGGAACGACAGCGCCGAGAGCAGCGTCCTCGCCCGGAACAGGAGCTCCGCGTGCGACATCGTGCTCCGCCTGAACTGCCCCTGCTGCTGGAGCTCCCACTGCTCCAGCGCCACCGTGAACGCCCACGTGAACGCCCCGTGCCAGTGCCCGCCCAGCATCGCCTGGTAAGACGGCTCGTCGCGCCCGGACGCACAGAACACGCTCCGCGCGAGCTCCGGCATCCGGGCGGGCGCCTTGCTCGCCGGCGATCCCGCCCGCGTCAGGCTCGTCCCCCGCTGCGCCTTGCCGGCCGGACCGCCCGCGGCCGCGAAGCAGCAGTCGAGCACCACGGTGAGGTTGTCGGCCGGGCGTTTGCCGCCGGGGAGGTCTTCGCCCTGCTCGAAGAGCGCGCGCAGCTCCGAGAACGAGATGGTGTTCTCGAGCGCGGGGCCGGTGTTGCTCGGGCACAGGAGGAGCTCGCCGTCCTTCTGCGCGCCGTGGCCGGAGTACGCCATGAACCCGGGCAGCGCCATGAGGTCCTCCTCGCGCCGCCACCGCTCCCACTCGAGCTTCACGGTGAACACCAGCATGCTGGCCAGCCACCGCGCGCTCTCCTTGAATTGAAGCGACGTGGCCTCCCCGAGGAGCACGCTCGGCGCGCCCGCGTCCTCGATCCGCGAGGACATGGCCGGATCATGGATCTCCAGCGGCGCGAAGGCGCCCTGCCTCCCCCTCGACAGCCATTGCTCGACGCGGCGCCGGGTCTCCGCCTCGTCCTCGCCCGGGTGCAGCTCGGGCGCCAGCTCACGCTCGGCCCGGATCAGGTCCTCCGCCTCGAGCGCCGGCGTGGTGAGCACCCGGAAATGCGTGTAGCCCAGCCGGCGGCACACCTTCCAATAGGCGAGCACGTCGTTGCGTCCCGCCAGCAGATCCTTGCCGCCGTCCTCGTCGTGGTCCCGGTAGCTCTCGACGCCGATCAGGAGCGCGACGCCGCCGATTCGGGAGAGCAGCTCCCTCGTGGCGGCGAGGACGGGCTTCACTTCATCCGGAACCTCGGATTGAGCGAGGTGGGCTTGGTCGGTCATGGTCTTCTCCGTGAGGTCGTGAGGGCCGCTGGGAACTCGCCGGCCATCATCGAACGCCGGCGGTCGTCCAGCAAGGCGCGCAGCAACGCGCATACCACCGGAGGGCGGCGTCGTCGCGACCGCATCCCGGGCCGGGCGAGGTGTGCGGCGTGTGTGCATGCGGCCGGTGTGCGGCCGGCGTGCGGCTGGCGTGCGGCCGGTGTGCGCCTGGTGGGCGCACACGGCGCGCACAGCGCGTGACGCTCGCGGCAGCAGTGAAACAAGGGAGCGCGCGCTGGCACCCCTCCTGCAATGGGCTCTCACCGGCAGCGGACGCCGCGACGAGCGCGGCCGACGCTGCGATACCGACAGCAAAGCACGAGGAGAACACCATGGGACACGGCGCCAACATGACGATCAACAACTTCTCTCCCTACAACATCCAGGTGGCGGTGGTGCGCAAGCACTGCCTCTATCCCCAGAGCGCCGGGGGCGCGGGCGCGCCCGGAGTCGACGCCTTCAACACCCGGCTCACGCCGGCCGAGCCGACCTTCAGCGGTTACATCGAGAACAAGAACACCTCGACCGGCGGCGATCTCTGCGCCACCGACACCGGGTACTTCGAGCTCTCCTTCACGGTGATGAGGGGGGACACGCCGGATCCGCGGTTCACGCCCTCCAGCATGACGGTCGCGATCCCGCGCGATCACTTCGAGAAGGGCGACGGCAACATCAACGGGGCGGTCAAGGTCGACCTGAGCATCCTGAACGGCACGCAGGACACGATCTCGGTGGGCCTCAAGGACAACATCTGAGGCTCGCCCCTCTCGGCGAGCTGGCGAGCGTGGAGGGCGAGGGGCGGCGCGCGCTGCGGCGCCGCGGCTCCTCGTCCTCCACGCCGTCGACCCCTGCGCGGAGGATGATCGATGAGATACGCCGACACCGCAGCGTGCCAGTCCGGCGGGCACTGCCGGCTCTGTCGCGACCGGGAGAGCGGGCGCAAGTTCCGGCTGGCCGTCCTGCAGGACTTCGAGGTCCCTGGAGGGGAGGTCGACTTCGAATGCCCGCACGGCATCCCCTGGGACACGGACGTGGAGGTGAGCCGCTTCTCCGGGGCGATCACGCGCGCGCGGGCCGCCGCCCACGGGGCCCTGTCCGTGCTCAGGACCTCGCTGGGCGTCGGGCTGTTGCCGCGCCCGGAGGTGGAGGCGAGGCTCTCCGTCTGCCGGAGATGCCCCGGCGGCCTCGCGGTGATGCGCGGCGACGACGTGTACACCTGCGGGAGGCTGCTCGAGGTTCACCGGGAGCAGGGACGCTCGACCTGCGGGTGTGTGCTGCGCATGAAGGCGGTCGACGCCGAGGAGGACTGCCCCAACGCCTGGTGGCCGCGAGCGGGGTAACGGCCTCGTCCTCGCCCGCGCTGGAACGGGCGTCGCGATCGCGATGGGCGACAACGTACCAGCACCCTCGTGAATCGCTGTCGTGGCTTCGGCGAGCAGGCTAGGATGCCGGCGTGCGTCCCCCGGCCTCATTCCCCGCGCTCCTCTCCGCCGCCCTCGTCGCCCTCGCCGGCTGCGCCCCCGAGCCGCCGCCGCGCGCGCCGTCGCCCGCGGCCGCCGCGCAGCCCGCGACCGCCGCACAGCCCACCGCCGCCGCGCCGGCCGAAAAGCCGGAGCCGAGCGCGGCGCGGCCGCCGCTCGAGTTCATCAGCGACGACCTGCCCCGGGCGCGCGAGAAGGCCCGGGCCGAGGGCAAGGCGCTGTTCGTCGATGCGTGGGCGCCCTGGTGCCACACCTGCCTGAGCATGAAGCATTACGTGCTGACGGATCCGTCGCTCCGCCCGTTCGCGGATCGCATCGTGTTCGCCGACATCGACACGGACCGTCCTGAGAACGCGCCTTTCCTGGAGCGGCACGAGGTGACCGTGTGGCCGACGTTCTTCGTGCTCGAGCCGGCGAACGGGGAGGTGGTCGGGCTCTGGCGGGGCGCGGCCTCGGTGCAGGAGCTGCGCGATCTGTTCCGCGAGTCGCTCCAGGCGCTCGACGCCCAGGCGGCCGCGGCGCTGCCGGCGGGCGACCCGAACCGCCTGCTGGTCGAGGCGAAGCGGGCCCAGAGCGCCGGCGATTACGCGGCCGCGGTGCCCGCCTACCAGCGCGCCCTGGCGCAGGGGGGCAAGGCCTGGCCGCGGCGCAGCGACGCGTTGCTTGGCCTGCTGTCGACGCTCTACCGGAAGAAGGACGCCGCGGCGTGTGTGGACCTCGGCAAGGCGCACGTCGGCGAGGTGAAGGGCGCGGCGCTGCCCGCGGATTTCTCGAGCCTCCTGCTCTCCTGCGCGGCCGCGCTCCCCGACGTGGGCGCGCAGCGGGCCGCGCGCGAGGCGGCGGTCGCCCGGCTGCGGCAGATCGTGGAGCGCCCGCCGGCGGACGCGAGCGCGGACGACCGGGCGGACGCGTGGGGCCTGCTCGCCGAGGGGCTCGCGGCGCTCGGCGACGCGGCCGGCGCCCGCGCGGCGAACGAGGCGAAGCTCGCGGTGCTGGAGCGGGCCGCGAGCGAGGCGAAGACGCCCGAGGCGGCCGCCGCGTACGACTACGGCCGGGCCACGGCGTACCAGGCGCTCTCGCGCGGCGACGAGGCGGTCGCGATGCTGAAGCAGCGCGAGGTGCAGATGCCCGCGTCGTACGAGCCGCCCGCCCGGCTCGCGCAGGTGCTGCACGTGATGGGCCGCGAGGAGGAGGCGCTCGCCGCGGTGGACCGCGCGATCGCGCGCGCCTACGGGCCGCGCCGGCTGCGTTACCTGAAGCTGCGCGCCGAGATCCAGGCGAAGCTCGGGCGGAGCGCGGAGCAGATCGCGACGCTGCGCGAGGAGGTGGCCGGGTACGAGGCGCTCCCGAAGGGGCACGCGAGCCAGGCGGCGCTGGACGACGCGCGGCGGCGGCTCGCGGCGGCGGAGAAGGGGAGAGGGGGCGGGAAGAGGCCAGGAACCCGGTAATCGAGGGTTCGCTGCGGCTCCCTCCCGCTCTCCCTTCGACGCGCTTCCCCCGTCCTCCGGATCGCGCAACCACGGCGACCTGCACCGCGTCGTAGCCCCGCAGGGGACAGCGCGTGATCCGCCACGACGCGGCGCCGCGCCGCTGACCGCCGGCCGGTTTACGCCGCGACGCTCTTGGGCTCGGCGCCGCGGCGCGCGCCGCGCGCCCGCGCCCGCCACGAGCTGGGGCTCTGCCCCGTTGCCTTGCGGAACATCGCGCTGAAGTGCTGCGCCGACGCGCAGCCCACGTCGATCGCGATGGCCGTCAGGCTGTCGTCGCCCGCGAGCATCTTCCCCTGAGCGACGCGCACCCGCGCGGCGTTCACCTCCGCCTGGAAGGTCGTGCCGGCTCGCCGCAGGTGCCGCTGCAACGAGCGATCGGAGAGGTGGAGCGCGCGCGCCGCCTCGGCCAGGGTGGGCCGACAGGGCGACGCGCAGAGCAAGCGCCGGAGCGAGCCGAGCACGCCCGCGGCTCCGCCGGCCTGGTCTCGCAGCCCGATCAAGCGCCCGACCAGCGCCTCGTGATCGCCCTGGCCGAGCCAGGCGAGCGCCTCGCCGATGCCGTCGAACACCGCGACCGGGAACGAAGGCTTCAGGACCTCATAAAAGCCGGAGACCACGGCGCCGGCGAAGCCCGGCGGCCGCACCAGCGCCTGCCGTATGACCAGCTCGCGAAAGGGCTGCCAGCGCGCCGAGAGGTAAGCCGCCATCGACGCGAACGCCCCCGGGTCGGCGCCCTCGAGGCCCTGGAGGTCGACGAACGACACGTGACGGCCGCCGTGGGGCGTGAGCACCGCGTCGTTCAGCCGATTGAGGCGCTCGATGTCGTCGGCGCTCGGCCGCCCCCAGAGCGAGAACCCCTTGAAGGTGCGCTCGGGGTACCAGTAGACGAACGTGGGGTCGACGAAGTACTTGCCGATCGGCTCGGCCAAGAGCTCGTCGATGCTGGAGGCGTTGGTCAGCTCGTCAAGAGAACACATCGCGTCCCGAACAGAGCTAGGTCTGTCGGTCGGACGTGAGCACTCGACATGCCATGTGCCCGGCCGGGACCGTCGCGCTCGGCGCGAGCCGCCCCCAACGCCCTCCGGGGGCCGCACCTCGGCGTGTTCTCCGGAGCAGGCGCGCGGCGCGGCGCACCCCGCGCCGAGCTCATCGGCGCGTGTGGGCCACCGCCGCCCCTGGTGCCGGTGTCATGACGGTGCCAATCTGAGTCATGGAAGCTGGCGCAGCTCGGCGCACCGCCGGGGGGGCCGGGGCCGAGCCGCGCGGTGTCTTCAGCTTTCCGTCGAACGTCGAGCCCGCGGACCCGCCGACCCCCGGGGGGTACGATGAACGCGGCCGCTCAGAAGGCCGGGCACGAGGAGCCGACACACGCCACGGACGGCGGGCCGCCGGGGGGCGCGTTGTCGTAGCAGATGTAACAGTTCGTCGAGGGCAGCCCGGGCATGCTGCTGCCAGGGCAGGCGTAGCGATACGTCTTGTAGTACCTCGACGCCTCTCCGAACATATCGTTGTAATCGGGGTCGCAGTCCCGGGTCTCGGTGCCGATCGCGGTCTTGAACGTGCTGTCGCTGTAATACGTTCGGGTGAAGCCGGTCGACGGCAGCGCCTGCTCGGCGGTGCCCACGACCTCTTCGCCGGCGGCCTCCTCGGCCTCAGGTGCCGATTCGATCGGCTCGGCCATGCAGGCGACAAGAGAGGTGGCGAGGCCGAGAGCAATCAAGATGTTCTTCAGCATGATCTCTTAAACTCCCTCGTTGTGATGGCGCGCAGGCGCGGCCCGGCGCCCGCCCGCCGCAGCGGGTCGGCGCGAGGCCGGGGTGAGCGCGGGGCTCGCCCGTCGCGCTATCGTCGTGAGGAGGTGTACGCGCAGGGCGCAGGGCGCGCGTTCACGAACGCGCCATTCGGTTGTGTTTTCGCGCCACCCGGCCTGCGGACCTCGCCGGCGCAGGCGGGTTCAACCCGCTCGTCGCGTTACGGGCAAGCGCCCTCGACGGCCACGCCGGTCGCGCGCAGGCGCTCGGTCGCGGGCGCCTCCGGGAACGTGAGCGAGACGTCCACGTCGACGGTGCACGGGGCGATCGCCCCCGTGTCGGTCCACGACACGCTCCCGGTGGCGGCGGTCGCGTTCACGGCCGTGCCGGAGGGCGCCATGGCCGAGCCCTTGCAATCCGCCGCCCGGTCCGAGACGAGCGCGCGCGACACGCCCCAGCCCTCCGGGACCACGAGGTCCAGGCCGGCCGCGTTCTCGGCCGGCGCATCGAGGTAGAGCAGCACGCACCGGTCCGCCGCCTCATCGGCCTTGCGCACGACGACGTGATCGAGCCCGCCGGGCCAGTAGAACGCCGAGTACTCCCCGCCGGCCATGCAGGAGTCCCCCGCCAGGACGTCCACGCCGGCCCCGTGCGCAGCGCATGTATTGCAATAGAACTGGCCATCACACCCGCAGACGCCCGGGCAATCCGCCGGACAGACCTCGGGCCGGGCGGAGCACCGGCCCTCGCCGTCGGCCCTGCCGCACAGGTCGTCGGGGTGATCGCAGTACTCCGTCGCGGCGTCGCACGTCGCGCCGGCGCGCCCGCCGCAGGCGACCGGCGTGTTGCCGCCGTCGCCGCCACCTCCGCCGCCGGTGGCCGAGCCGCTGGAACTGTCCGCGCCGCCGTCGCCGCCACCGCCGCCCGCTCCGCCGCCGCCGGGCGGGGTCTCGACGGTGCCGTCGCAGGCGGCGAGGAGCAGACCCAGGAGCAATGACACCAAGTTCGTCGGTCGCATGCGCTCATCATGTCACGTCCGGCGACAGGCGAGGAGCGAAGAGCGCTCCTCGCGGCGGGCCAGGTGAAGGCCGCTCGCGGCGCCCTACAGCGTCGGCAGCACGCCGCGATCCTGGCGGAGCGGGAACGCGGTCTCGATCCGGGCGATGTCCTCGGGGGTGAGCTGGAGATCGCCCGCGGCCGCGTTGTCGAGCGCGTGCGCGGCGCGCGCGGCCTTCGGGATCACGAGGACCGACCGGCGGCGGAGCAGGAAGCGCAGCGCCACCTGCCAGGGCGTCGCGCCGTGGGCGGCCGCGATCGACGCGAGCACCTTGCCCGCCGGGGTGCTCGGCGACGGGAACCGGCCCGATCCGAAGGGGCTGTAGGCGACGACGGCGATGTTGTGCCGCTCGCAGAGCGGCAGCACCCGGTGCTCGATCGCGCGCTCGAGCAGGTGATAGAGCACCTGGTTGCAGGCGATCTCGTTCATGCCGGCGATCGCGATCGCCCGGGAGAGCTCCGCCTGGTCGAAGTTGCTGACGCCGAAATAGCGGATCTTGCCCTGGTCCCTGAGGTCCTTGAACGCGCGGAACGTCTCCTCGAGCGGGTGCGACCCGGGCCAGTGGAGCAGGTAGAGGTCGAGCCGGTCGGTGCCGAGGCGCTTCAGGCTGCGCTCGCAGGCGGCGAGCGTGCCGGCGTAGCTCGCGTTCGTGGGCAGCACCTTGGAGGCGAGGAACACCTCGTCGCGGCGCCCCGCGATCGCCTTGCCCACGAGCGACTCGACCGCGCCCGAGCCGTACATCTCGGCCGTGTCGATGTGCGTCATGCCCGCGTCGATCCCGCGGCGGATGGCGTCGATGCAGGCCGCCTCGTCGTCCCCTTCCATCTGCCAGGTGCCCTGTCCGACGACCGGCACCGCCTCGCCCGTGAACCCCAGGTTGCGCTGTTCCATGAACGATGACCCTCCGCTTCAGACCGAGGAGGCGCGCATCATCCCTCTCTCGCCCGAGGTGCGCCTCCGCCTTGCGTGGAATCGCTGAAATCGCCGCGGGAGGCAAGCCCGCGGGCGATCCTTGGGCGCCGAGGCCGGTTGTTCGCGCCGGCCGTCCACAGCGTGAAAGCGTGGAAAATTCCTCAGTCGAGGATGAGGCAGACCGCTGCTGAGCCGCTGTGTAGATTCTGGCGCTCCCGGACATCTCGCTCGGGGCGCGCGGGCCGCGGCGTGGTCAGCCGCGGCTGGGCGGTCCGGGGCGGCCGCTGCCGTGATCCCCTGAGCCGGCGTTTCCGGGCGTTCGCCGGCCATCGAATCGGGCGATCTCGTCGATCGCGAGCGCGCCGCCGCTGGCCGGCGGTGCGAGCCAGGCGCCGTCGAACCGCGCGACCAGCACGGTCACGTTGTCGCGGCCTCCGGCGCCGAGCGCGGCGTCGATCAGCGCGGCTCCGGCCGCGGCCGGCTCGGGGTGGGCGTCCAGGGCCGCGGCGATCTGCCGGTCGTCGACGAGGTCGCTCAGCCCGTCGGTGCAGAGCAGCAGCGTGTCGCCGCGGCGGAGCTCGACGGCGGAGAGCGCGATGCTGAGGTGCTCCCGCAGCCCGAGCGCCTGGAGCATGACGCCGCGGTGCTCGAAGGTGGCGGCCTCCTCGGGCCTCATCTTGCCGCTCTCGAGCAGCGACTGGACGAGGGTCTGATCGCGGGTGATCTGCGTGAGCTCGCCGCCGCGGAGGAGGTAGGCCCGGCTGTCGCCGACCTGCGCGAGCAGCAGGCGCTCGTCGCACAGCGCAGCCACGGTGGCGGTGGTCCCGCTGTTCCGGTGCTGCGCGCTCCGGCGGGCGTTGTCGAGCACGGCGCGCCCTGCCTCCGCGAGGGCCGCAAGCAGCCCGCGCTCGAGCGCGTCGCTCGCCCGCGGCGCGGACCGGGCGAGGACGGCGTGGACCGTGCGCGCCGCGAGCCGGCTCGCCGCGTCGGGGGAGGACGCCCCGCCCGAGCCGTCGTAGACGGCGAGCGAGAGGGCCAGCGGCGGCTCCACGGCAACCTGGGCCGCCGGGGCGGCTGGCGGCGCTGGCGCCGCCGGCGCCGCGGCGGGTCCGCGGGCGAGCCGGCGCGCGAGATCGCTGATCAGGAAGGTGTCCTCGTTGTGCTCGCGGTGGCGCCCCACGTCGGTCCGCGCCGCGATGGCGACCGGCGCGGCGTGCTCGGCGGCGGACGAGCGGTACACGGGCATACGTGCATCGTACTCCGAGCGCGCGGGCTGCGGGAGGGCGCGGGCTCGTCGCGCCGAGAAACGGCGGCGTTACGTGATGGATGCCGGGGCAGGTGCCGTCAGGAGGGGATGAAGCCGGCTGCTTGCCGCGGTAGCCCCGGTAGCGGTAGGTGACGCACGCCTTCCCTCCGGGCCAACGCTTCGGATCGAGGAACCGTCGTCGGCGGGGAGCCGTGAGCGACGCGCGGCGCGGCGGGGATCGTACGATCTTGTTTTGGCGAAAGCTCTTGAGCGAGCGCGACAGCGAGAGGAGCACCTGCCCGGTCTCTGGGCCGAGCGTGAGTTTCGGCCGGCGTGTGCTCGGGGAAGCGCCGCGCGCTCCGGCGGCGGAGACCCGGCGGGCGGCGAGGGGAAGCCTGGGCCGGGAGATGCGCGGCGGGGGGCCGGGGTAGAGGGCCCCGGCAGGAAGTGTCGGCGCTCGGGGTCGGACGATGCATCTCCTTGGGACGGGGGACGTATCCCCCGGGACGGAGGGCGCGCCCCCAGCTCGGAAGGCGCGCGCCCCGCGGGAGATGAGTCCGGCGAGGTGGGGGGTGAGCACGGCGAGATGGGGGTGAGACCGGCGAGGTGGGGGGTGAGCCCGGCGAGCTTGGGGACGACTGACGGAAGGTGGGGGAACGACGGGGCGAGGTGGGGGAGGCAGCACCGGAGACGGGGGGACGAGCGGAGGCGGTGGGGGAGAGAGCGGCAGAACGACGGGGAAGGGCGGAAGGGCTGGGCGAGGAGAGATGGGGGCGTGGTAGAAGGAGGGGGCCGGACCGGCTGCGAGCGGTGGAGTGACGCGAAAAACCCGGGGGGCGCTCGCAACGCAGGCAGGTGTTTGAAATCGCAGGAGATTCGGGGAGAGCCGGGGGCGCCGGGAGGGCCGCCGGCGACCTCGACGGGGGGGTGGAACGGGAACCTCTCGCAAACCGGGTTGCAAGTACGCGAAATGTTTCGTAGCCCTGCGAGGGCTCCTTCCGCCGCTGAAAGGCGGCGGCCCCATTGAAGCTCGAGGTGGAGCAGGTACGCCAAGACGTGCCGTGGACCCTTCCGCCGCTGAAAGGCGGCGGCCCCATTGAAGCGTCCAGGCGAGCCCCGCCCTCTCCGAGGCGCGCGACCCTTCCGCCGCTGAAAGGCGGCGGCCCCATTGAAGCACCCGGACGCCACGCTGCGCAGGACCGGGGTACGGGCCCTTCCGCCGCTGAAAGGCGGCGGCCCCATTGAAGCCAAGACTTCAGCTGCTACGACGAGCAGGAAGGAGCGTCCCTTCCGCCGCTGAAAGGCGGCGGCCCCATTGAAGCGGCCGACCGAACGAGCCGGTATTCATCGTTCAGACGTCCTCTCCTTCCGCCGCTGAAAGGCGGCGGCCCCATTGAAGCCTGCGGATCTTCAGGCCAGAGGCGCGCTCCACGAGCCTTCCGCCGCTGAAAGGCGGCGGCCCCATTGAAGCTCCTCGACGCCGCGGACGTAGGCGACCCAGCTCCCGCCTTCCGCCGCTGAAAGGCGGCGGCCCCATTGAAGCACGACCTCCTCCCCGCCCTTGACCTCCGCCAAGATGATCCTTCCGCCGCTGAAAGGCGGCGGCCCCATTGAAGCATCGGTCGTCCCCGTCGCCGCCGCTGCCCGGGGTGGTTCCTTCCGCCGCTGAAAGGCGGCGGCCCCATTGAAGCGTGTCGCGCTACCTCGGCCACGCTGGCGAGGCGTACAGCCTTCCGCCGCTGAAAGGCGGCGGCCCCATTGAAGCAGCTCCTCCCAGGAGCGAGGGTGCACGCGCTGCGTCTTCCCTTCCGCCGCTGAAAGGCGGCGGCCCCATTGAAGCCAGGTTTGCGCGTCCTTTAAGGCCGTACTTCTCTGCCTTCCGCCGCTGAAAGGCGGCGGCCCCATTGAAGCGACACGGTGAGCCCGGGAACGACCGCCTCATCTTCATCCTTCCGCCGCTGAAAGGCGGCGGCCCCATTGAAGCTGCTGAGCGGTCGCGGTATCCGCCGGTGTGGGAGCGGGCACCTTCCGCCGCTGAAAGGCGGCGGCCCCATTGAAGCGATCCCCATCCCTGGCACACCCAGGCGGAGCTGGAGACCTTCCGCCGCTGAAAGGCGGCGGCCCCATTGAAGCGTCACCCACACCGGCCCTTCTCCTTTCCCCGCCGCTCCCTTCCGCCGCTGAAAGGCGGCGGCCCCATTGAAGCGTCCACGCGGGGACCGTGCTCACCTCGGCGCGGCGGGCCTTCCGCCGCTGAAAGGCGGCGGCCCCATTGAAGCTGTAAGTGGAGAGGAGCCCTAGCGGAGCGCCATGCGCCTTCCGCCGCTGAAAGGCGGCGGCCCCATTGAAGCCGCGCGCCCAGAGCGCGCGCACGTCCCGGGCGCCGGGCCTTCCGCCGCTGAAAGGCGGCGGCCCCATTGAAGCAGGATTGCCAGCGAAGGCGATATGAGCCTTGCTGACACCTTCCGCCGCTGAAAGGCGGCGGCCCCATTGAAGCAAGACCGGGTGCCGCGTGGTCCGCTTCGGCGGCAGTACCTTCCGCCGCTGAAAGGCGGTGGCCCCATCGAAGCGACAACAGTGAGCGCGGAAGATGCGACGGGCTTGTCGACGCCGATCGCGCGTGGGTCTGTCGTTTCGACGCGCGAGGAGCTCCTTACCTGGACCGGCTCGGCACGGCATCGGCGTAGTACCGGAAGACCGTCGAAAGGCGGCCTCAACCGCGCCAACGCGGGGAGGGAAGGCGACTCCGCGAGGTGCTAGAGCGACAAACGGGTTGAACCCGTCTGAAACGAGCAGATTTTCGAACCGCCAAGGCGCCAAGGACGCCAAGAAGGAGAAGAAAATATCTTGGCGCCCTTGGCGCCTTGGCGGTTCATCTCTCGTTCCTCAACGTGATCGGTGTTCTAGAGCATCGATCAGCTTGAAGCGCCCGAGAATGAAAAAGATTCGAACCACAGAGGCACAGAGGGCACAGAGTTGTTTTGTTGTTCCTCTGTGTCCTCTGTGCCTCTGTGGTTCATTTTTCCGGGGTTTCAACCCGTTCGGTGTCCTAGAAGGGCGCTACAGCCCGGGCCTGATCCGCCGGGGTGGATACGAAGGCAGAGGGGACGGCCAGCGCAGCCTTGGCATCCAGAGCCATTCCAACCCGGCTCACCCCGTCTGGTTCGAGCTGGGCAGCTTCCGGTCAGCCGGGCTCGTCAAGCACCTCGTCGAGCGACGCAGCGACGACGGCCTTCTCGAGCCAGCGTTCCAGCTGGCCCGGATCCCGCTGGGCCAGGATGCGCTCGCGCGCAGCGTCCGGTACGGCGATGCCGCGGACACGGAGCACGATGAGCACATTGCCTGCTCGCGCCTCGGCGCGCCCCTCGGCGCGTCCCAGCTCCCGCGCCTTCTCCCAGGTGTTGTGCATGGTCACGATGAACTCCTGCTCCTCGGGGGTCCGGCTCGGCTTTTTCCCGAGCGCGCGCTTTGGCATCCAGGGCCAGTCACCCGGCTCACGCCCTCTGTTTCGAGCTGGGCAGCTTCCGGTCAGCTGGGCTCGTCGAGCACCTCGTCGAGCGACGCAGCGACGGCGGCCTTCTCGAGCCAGCGTTCCAGCTGGCCTGGATCCCGCTGGGCCAGGATGCGCTCGCGCGCAGCGTCCGGTACGGCGATGCCGCGGACACGGAGGACGGTGAGCACGGCGCCTGCTCGTGTCTCGGCGCGCGCCTCAGCGCGTCCCTCGTTGCGTCCCTCGTTGCGTCCCTCGTCGCGCCCCTCGGCGCGTCCCAGCTCCCGCGCCTTCTCCCAGGTGTTGTGCATGGTCACGATGAACTCCTGCTCCTCGGGGGTCCGGCTCGGCTTTTTCCCGAGCGCGTGGTGCAAGTTTAGCAGGATCTGCTCGGCCACGGCACGCTCGTGCGCGTCCGCGGGCAGCCTGCCGAGATCTTCGATCGCCTGCCGCAGCAGCGGGCCTGCCGCCATGAGGCGGACGAGGAGGGTCGACCGATCGCGAGGCAACTCGCTCGCGACGACGATCCCCACACGGAGGACGTCCTCGCCGAAGAAGTAGACGCCGGCCGGCCAGTCGCGCGCGGACGTGAGCTTGAGCTTGGTCAGGAGGGCCGTCGGCACACCGGCGGTGATGATCCAGAGGAAGGGCTCGACGAACGCTCCCGGGGAGCGCTGCGGCTTCTCCTGCCGCCTGCGGTGCACGCGCACCTTGCGCGCACGCTGCTGCCAGAAGGCGATGTGCTTCGCCAGACAGGCACGAAACTCCTCGCCGTCCGGAGCGTGGCCGTAGATCTCGATCAAGCAGAGCACGGCCGCGATCCGGCCCAGCAGACCGAGCCGCGCGCGCTCGGCTTCACGCGCCGGGTCGGGCTCGTGACGGAGGTCGGCGTGCTGGGTCTCCGGGGAGATCTCGTCGTGGGCGACGGTGGCGCCGGAAGGGCCGAGGGCTTCCTTGCCGATCTGCTTGGCGAGCTGGTCGAAGCGGTTGCGCACGGTGGCGGGAGAGTGCCACGTGCGCTCAGAGCGACCCAGCATGTAGCGCGTGGGCGCGTCGCGCAGCCCCATTACTTACTTGCCGTCACCTTTGTCACGATCATCGAGACCGAGCCCTTCATTCATGCAGGAGGGATCGAGTTCGCTCGAGAAGGCGGTCAGATCCGGGCCAGCATTGTACATGGCTTGGAACACGTCCCGGATGCGTCTCGCGGCTCCGCCGCCGGCGGAGCCCGCCAGCGGACACGACAGCGCCAACCGGCTCACGGCGCCTCGCCGGCCCCGCCACTCCCACCCGCCTCACCCCTTCTGTTCACCGGCCCGCTGCGGTAGCAATCGACTCGTGCACCTCCACCCCGGCGTCCGCGTCGATCGCTACACCCTCATCGAGCCCCTCGGCCGCGGAGGGCAGGGCGCCGTCTGGAAGGTCCACGATCCGCTCGACGGAAGCCTCCGCGCCCTCAAGCTGTTCTTCCTCGGCGACCTCGACGCGGCCGCGGCGGAGCGCGCCCGGCGCGAGGCGCGGGCCGTCGCCGGCGCCTCGCACCCGGCCCTGGTGCCGTGCCGCGCGCTCTTCGAGGTGCCCGCCGAGGGCCTCGTGGGGCTCGTCTTCGACTTCGTGCAAGGCGAGGCGCTCACGGGCGCCGCGGCGCGCATGTCGCTCGCCCAGCGCGGCGCCGCGCTGGGGCAGCTCGCCGCCGCGCTGGCCCATGTCCATGGCCTGGGCCTCGTCCATCGCGACCTGAAGCCCGCCAACGTGCTCGTCACCGACGCCTTCTGGGGCGCGGCCGGGGCCCCGGGCGGCGTGCGGCTCATCGACTTCGGGATCGCCGCGCGCGCCGGCAACCCGAGGCCGCTGACCGCCACGGGCTCGGTCATCGGCACCGTGGCGTACATGTCGCCCGAGCTGCTCGCCCCGGGGCGGTGGCTCCCGCTGCGCGAAGGGTTCTCGCGCGACGTGTTCGCGTTCGGGGTGCTCGCGTGCGAGCTCGTCTGCGGAGCCCACCCGACCGGGCTCGCTCCGGACGCGCCGGTCGAGGCGTTCATCGATGCCTACTTCGCGGCCGAGCAGGGACATCGCCCCTGGCCGCCGCCGGCGCCGGACGCCTTCTGGGCCGAGGTCCTGCGCGCGTGCCTGGCCATCCAGCCGCGCCAGCGGCCCGTCAGCGGCGCCGCGCTCCTGCCCAGGGTCGAGGCCGCGGCGGCGGCGGCGCGCCAGGTCGAGGCGGCGGCGGTGCGGCCTCGACCTGGCGCGCCGCAGCACGCCGCGCCGTCACGCGCGAGCATGACGGACACACACCTCGGGCCGACCGAGCTCCAGGTGCACCCCGCGCGGGCCTCCTGGACGGGACCGCGCCCCAGCGACCCGCACCGCACGACACCGATGCCGTCGCCGCCCTCCGCGGCGGTGCGACCCTCCGCCCCGACATTCACGCCGTCGCCTCCGTCCGCCGGTGCGCGGCGGTCCGCGGCGACGCCCGTCTCCACATCGAGCACCTACGCCGCGCTCGCGCGGCCCCGCCCCGAGGCCCAGCCGCCCGGCAAGGCGGCGCGCTCGGCGCTCCTCGTGGCGGTGGGGCTGGCGCTCGGGGTCGCGGCGTCCGCAGGCGCGGCGATGCTCGCAGCCCGCGAGGAGCCGGAGCCCGACGAGGAGACGCCCGCGATCCTCCCCGCGGCGCCACGCTCGGCGGCGGTGCGGCCCGACCCTCCGCCCCCGGCCGACCCGCCGCGGCCGCTGGAGGTCACGCCGTGCTGCAAGAAACAGGGCGACTGCCTCGCCAAGGGGATGACCTGCCAGCCAGCGCCGTGCGAGGACGTCCCGCTCCCGGATCGCTCCTGGTGGCTGCGGCTCACCGGAGTCGCCCGGCGGCCAGAAGGCGAGCGCGGCTTCAGCGAGGACATGGCCAAGACCCACCCGGCCGCAGAAGCCTGCATGCGCCGCACCTCCACGGGCGAGGAGATCTGCATCCCCTTCACGCGGGACCCGCACGCGCCGGCCCTGCCGATCGCGCGGCTGCCGGTCACCACCGGAGAGCTCGTGCGCGGCGAGATCATGATCCGGGTGCTGGAGGCCGGCGCGACGCTCCTCGACGGGCGCGCCGCGGAGAACCGCGACTGGCTCAAGAGCGGCGTGCTCTGCCAGGGAATGCTGCTCTACGTGGGAGAGAAGGCCAGCGCGCCGGCGCGGCTCGGCGTGGCGCTCGACGCCGAATGAGGAGCGCTGCATTCATGTCCACGGCGCTGAAGCAATTCGACGCCGATCCCTTTGCTGCGCTCTCCATCCATCGTTTCGCCCGCGTGCGGCGCAGAACACATCCGCGTGGCGGCGCACGCCTGGATGCAGGACTTCCGGCGTCGGGCCGCACGAGCGCAGCAGAACCCGACAAATGATCGTCAAGCGACCGTCGCTCTCCCGTACGGAGAAAACAGGGCGTCACGCGCACAAAACTTAACTTGAGCGCTGAGGGGTGCGTCCGTAGGGTGGTACACAGTTCCGCTGTTCTCGCGGCGTGGCTGCTCCGCGCGAGATGGCGGGTCCAGCGCATGAGGCGCGCGACGAGGTCGCGCGCCTCATGCCACCACATAAGGAAAGTCCATTTATGAACAAGCTGCGTACGGTGGCGGTCCTGGCTGCGCTTGGTCTCATGTCCCTGGCCGGCGCCTGTGGTCCCGCACTGGAGCCGGGCGATGACGCCGCCGAGTCGGTCGCCGGCGAGCGCCTCGACGTCGTCGAGGTGGACGAGGCGGCCGGCAAGCTCGTCGTGAAGTTCGAGAAGGACGGCCGCACGATCACCTACGACATGCGCCTCGGCCCGAAGATGGAGATCCCGCCGAGCGCCGAGGAGCTGGCCGCGAACCCCGAGCTCCCGAGCTACCAGGTCGACGCGCAGGTCCGCGACGCGAACGGACAGATCTTCCAGATGCGGATGGGGGGCGACTCGTTCATCGATTCGAGCTGGGCGATGCCGCACGTCGAGGGCTTCGACGAGGCCGGCCGCGTGAAGGACATCCAGCTCATGCGCGCCGCGGTCCCCGCGTTCCGCAAGCTGAAGGTGCCGGAGAGCCTCGATCAGCTCCGCCTGACCGGGATCGACATCGGCCTCGGCGTCGAGGAGGTCCCCGAGAAGCCGGGCCTCACGAACGCCGCGCCGGCGGATCCGACGACGATCGAGGGCACACTCTCCCCGCAGGTGAACGTGGTGAGCGGCGGCAGCTCCGTCGTGAAGTGGGACTACCGGATCCGGAACAAGAGCCTCGCGGGCGGGCTCGGCAACCACACCGGGGTCAACCTCCGCGGCTGGACGGCGAGCAGCATCGTCTTCAACGCCGACAGCTGCAACCACGGCTCCTGCGCCAGCTCGGGGGACATGGGCACCCACTGCACCATGAGCGGCTTCCGCACCGACGACGGCACACACACCCGCTTCTTCTACTCCGAGACGTCGACGAGCACCGGCTCGTCGAACGGCGGCTGCACGACGCACTACGACTGGGACAGCACCTCGGTCAACGGCGGCGGGCACAATTGCAACGACGACGCCGAGCTCCAGGCGAACGCGATCTACCACGACAGCGCGCAGTCCACGACGGGCGGCTCCTGCAGCGCGCTCGGCTTCCACAACTGGTCGCCGGGCTGCCACTGATCTAGTCCGGACCCCCGACGCCTGATCCGAAGCCGGCCGGCCCCGCGGGGGGCCGGCCGCGCTTCGCCCCCACGAGCGCCGTGCCGCGCCCCATCCTGCGCCCGTTCCTGCCCCCTCGCCGCGGCGCCACGCTCGCGGGGATCGCGCTCGCGGTCCTGTTCGTGGTCGTCTTCGCGATCCGGCTGCCAGAGCCGCTCGGGCCCGACCAGGGGCTCTTCGCGTGCTTCGGCCGCTGGGTGCCGCGCGGCTGGCTGCCGTACCGCGATCTCTTCGACAGCAAACCGCCGCTCTTCCTGTACTGGTTCTCGCTGCTCGCGCTCGTGCCGGACGAGCTTCCCCGCGCGCTCTTCTGGCTCGAGGGGGCGTGGCTCGCGGCGACGCTCGCCTTCACCTGCCGCTCGGCCTCGCGGGCGTGGGGGCGCGCCGCGGGGGTCGCCTCGGCGGCGCTGCTCCTCGCGGGGACCTGGGCGCCGGGGTTCGGCGGGTTCTGGGCCCGCGCGCAGGCCGAGGAGATCCTCGCGCTGCCGATGATCGGGTCGGCGTGGCTCGCCCTGCGGGCGCTGGATCGCGAGCGGCTCGCCTTCGCGTCCGGGCTGCTCGCCGGCGCCGCCGGCCTGATGAAGGTCCCCGCGCTCGCGATCGCGGCGGCCTGGGCGATCGTCTTCGTCGCGCACGCCCGCGGGCTCGGCGCGCTCCGGCGCGTGGGGTGGCTGCTCGCCGGCGCGGCGGTCCCCTGGGCCGCCGCGCTCGCGTGGTTCGGCGCGCACGGCGCGGCGGGGGCCTTCACCGGCGCGGTGTTCGCGCACCAGCGCGCGTACGCGGCGCTGATCGCGCCGCCGTGGAGCTCCGTCCTCCCGCGGCTCCTGGCGACGCTCGCCGACGTCGCCGCGCTGCCGCTCGCCGCGGCCGCCGTGGGGCTCTTCGCGCTCGCCCGCCGCCGCGCGCGCGAGGCCACGTGGCTCGCGGCGTGGACCTGCGCGACCTTCGCCGCGATCGCCGCGCAGCGGCAGCTCGCGGGGTACCACTACCTGCTCGCGGCGCCGCCGCTCGCGGTCGCGGGCGGGTACGGCGTCGCGGCCGCCCTGCGCGCCGCGCGCCGCCGCGGGCGGGCCCGCGCGGGGGCGCTCGCCGCGCTCGCCGCCGTCGCCGTGCTCGCGGCGCGGAGCGGCGCCGCGTGGTGGGACGTGTACGCGCCCGGGGCCGCCCACCTCGCGGGGCGGACGAGCCGGGCCGGCTACCTGCGGGCGATCCAGCCCGGCGCCTTCTCGATGGTGACCGAGGAGGAGGCCGCGCGCGTCGTCCGGGAGCAGACGCGCCCGGACCAGAGCATCCTCGTCTGGGCGTTCTCCCCCGGGATCTACGCGCTCGCGGACCGGCACCCGGTGACGCCCTACGCCTTCCACAAGCTGATGCTCACCGAGGCGCCGCTCTCGGCGCGGATCCCCGGCCTCGAGGCGCGGCGCGCGGCGCTCGTCCGGGAGCTCGCGATCGACCCGCCGGCCTATGTGATCGTCGGCAACGGCGACACGAACGCCTTCGAGCCCGTCGACTCGCAGGGGACCCTGCAGCGGTTCCCCGAGCTGCGCGATCTCGTCGCCCGCGACTACGCCGTCGAGCGGCGGATCGGCCGGCTGACGCTCCACCGGCGCAAGCCCTGACCGCCGGGCCCCGCCCGGGCGGCCGCGCTCTTCACCTCACGAGGGCGTCGAAGGCCGCCCAGAACGCGGGGTCGGGGAGCGCCGCGCGGTGCGCGCGCGCGATCTCCCGGGCCCGGGACCGCGCGTGGCCCGGGCTCGCCGCGGCGGCGGCGCGGAGGGCGCGGAGCGCGGCGCCGGTGTCGCCGCCGTCGAGGTGGAGCGCCACGAGCTGCATCTGCTCGACCGCGTAGTCCTGCGGCGCGCGCTTGCCCGCGGCGACGTTCGCCTCGAGGGCGCGGATCGCGCCGGCCCGGTCGCCCGCGCGGGCGCGCGCGGCGGACGCCAGGCGCCCCGGCGCGAGATCCCATGGGTCGAGCGCGGCGGCGCGCTCCCAGGCGTCGGCCGCCTCGACGGTCTGGCCGCGCGCGTCGAGCGCGTTGCCCAGCTCGAGCCACGGCCGCGGGTCGCCCGGGTCGGCCTGCGTCGCGCGGCGGAGGTGCAGGGCGGCGCGGTCCACGTCGCCGAGCCGGCGGTGCGCGAGGCCGCGGTAGAGATCGCGCTCCCCCGCGGGCGTCATCGTCGCCTCGGGGACGGGGACCACGCAGGCGAGGGCGAGGGCGGCGGCCGCCGCGATCAGGGCCGCGCGCGCCCGCGGCGCGGCCCGCGCGATCGCGGCCACGCCGGCGGCGGCGAAGATCGCGAGGACCGGGACGCACGGGACGCGGTAGCGGGCCGAGGCGAAGAAGAACGCGTAGACCGCCGCCTGCGCGGCGACGAAGGCGAGGGGGAGGAGGGGCCGCGCGCGATCCCGCAGGCTCGTCGCGATCCCGACGAGCGCGAGCGGGATGAGCGCGACGTCGGGCCAGCCGGTCGCGCGCGGGCCGACGAGCGCGCGGAGCACGCGCGACTCGGCGCGCACGGCGTAGAGGTCGGTGTCGCGGGGGATCTCGACCGCGTGGAAGAAGAGCCAGAGCTTGCGGAGGTAGAGGCCGAGCGCGTCGATCGGGTGGGCCGCCCAGAACGCGAGGCCGCGGCGGAAGAACCACGAGGACGCCGCGCCCGGCTCGGAGATCCGCGCGGCGCGCCACGGCTCCTGGGTGAGCTCGGTCCAGCGCGGGCCGGGGCGGATGGCGAGCGTCTCGAGGTAGCGCTCGTTGTTGCCGAGGAAGAAGTTCAGGCCGCCGTTCGTCGAGATGAGCACGAGCTCGCCCGAGCGGAGGTAGTTGTACGCGGCGACCGGGAGGAGGGGGACGAGCACGGCCGCGGCAAAGGCCCACGGGACCACGCGGCGCTCGCGGGTGCGAAAGAGCACGAGCGCCGCGAGCGCCGCGAAGGGGAGGACGACGGGCGTGAAGAGCGCGGCGAGCCCGAGGAGGACGCCGGCCCCGGCGGCCCGGGCGGCGCTCCTCGGCGCGTCGAGGAGGAGCACGAGCGCCGCGAGGTCGAGCAGCCCGGCCCACGCCGCGGGGAGGAGCTCGCCGCCGGCGAAGACGAGCAGCCCGTGGAGCGCGACGACGGCGGCCGAGGCGATGGCCACACGCGGACCGAAGAGGCGCCGGGCGAGGACCCAGGCGAGCGCGCACGCGGCCGTCCCGGCGAGCGCCTGGAGCAGCCGCGGCGCGTAGAGCCCGTCCCCGGCGACGCGGAAGGTGGCGGCGAGGACGAAGAGGATGCCGGGCGGCTGCCAGAAGGGGCGGTGGTCGAAGGGGGAGCCGCCGAGGAGGCGCCGCGCGGCGGTGGCGTAACGCTCCTCGTCGAGCGGCGGGTTGTCGAAGAGGACGTCCCCGCGCAGCTCGTGGAGGTAGACGAGGCGCACGAGCAGCGCGACGGCGAGGACGGCGCCGAGGGCGAGGCGCTCGCGGCGGCTCGCGCCGGCCGCGGGGGGCCCAGGGGGCGCGGGGAAGGCGTGCAGCAGGCGGCGCAGCCGCTCGAGGAGGCCCGCGCGCCCTGCGCTCATGACACGCGCCACTCGGCGACGACCTCGCCGCTGTCCGTCGCGACGGCGAGCAGCCTCCCGCGGTCGTCGGCGACGACCAGCCGGTCGCCCTGGAGCCGCAGGCGCACCGCGGTCGCGCCCTCGAGCGCGATGCGCGCCCGCTCCGCCCCCTGCGCGACGTCGAAGAGCGCGACCTCGCACCCCGCGTCCGACCGGTGCGCGAACGCGGCCAGCTCGTCCGACGCCACCGCGTCGACCTCGGGCCGCGCGGCCTTGAGCGGCAGCGCTCGCCACGCACTGGGGCGCTCGATCAGCCCGGCCTGCAGCGCGCCGCCGTCTTCGCCCGCCTTCCACGCGGCCACGACGCCCCGCGGCGATGGCGCCGCGCAGCGCAGCGCCTCGGGTCTCTCGATCTCCCAGCGCGCCCTCATGCAGAGCGCGGGCAGCTCGTACGTCCACACGTCGCTCCCCGCGAGGAGGCTGCACGCGCGCGCCCCGCGCGCGACGGCGCACGCGCCGGCGCCCGGCGCGTCGAGGCGAAAGAGCGCCTGCCACCCGTCGTCCAGCGCGTCGATCGCGTGCGCGCCGCCCTGCGCGCCGACGAACCAGACGTCGCCGTCGAAGTCGGCGGCGAACCACGCGAGGCGCGCGTCGCGCCATGCGCGGGCGCGGCGCCCGACGAGGTCGATCCGCGCGATCCGGTGCGCCTCGCCGCGCTGGGCGAGCGCGAGGGCGCGGTCGCCGTGGTCGGAGATCACGAGCCGGTGCGCGGGCTGCGCAAAGTGGACGAGCGTCCTGCCGTCGGGGGACAGGAGGCGCACCCCCGCCTCGCCGAGCGCGACGAGCGCGCGGCCGCCCGGCAAGAGGGCCGCGTCGAGCACCGGGAGCGCGCCGGCGCCCCCGGCGCTGCGCGCGATGGCCCGGCTCGACGGCGCGCACGCGCAGCGCACCGGCGACACGTCCACCTCGGGCAGCGCCACGGGGAGGCCGCGGCCGCGGAAGTCCACGACCACGGCGGTGGCGTTGTCCGGGGTCCGCGCCTGACGCGCAGGATCCCGCGCCTGCCCCTCCTGCGCGCGCGCCCGTCGCACGAGCGCCTCGCTCGCCTGCCGCGGATCCGCGTGCTTCGCGAGCAGCGCGCGGATCGCGCCGTCGTCGACGGCGACGTGGATGCCGTCGGTGCAGAGCAGCAGCCGGTCGCCGCGGCACAGGGTGACGTACAGGACGTCCGGCTCCACCGCCGCGAACCTGCCGAGCGACTTCGTGAGGAATCTGCGGGGCACGTACTCCTCCGCCTCCGCGGCCGTGAGCCGACCGGCGGCGAGCAGGTCCTCGATCAGCGTGTGATCGAGCGTCAACCGGAAGAGCAGGCCGGCGCGGAGGAGGTACGCGCGCGTGTTGCCGACGTGGGCGATCCAGAGGCGGTCCGCGGCGTGCGCGACCGCCGTCCCCGCGCAGCCGTAAAACAGTAGCCTCATGAAGCCGATCCGATCGGCGTCATGGGCCTCCCGAAAGAGCGCGCTGCTGGCCGCCGCGAGCGCCTCGCCGAGCCGCTGCCCGAGGAGCTCCGCCGCGATCGGCCTCCTGGTGAGCTCGTCGAGCGCCACCCGCGCCGCCAGCTCCGACGGCGTCGTCCGCAATCTGGCGTCGCTCCACTCGTCCATCACCGCGAAGAGCGCCCCGCGCCACGGCAGCGCGCGCCCGGCGCTCCCGTCGTCCTCGCGCGGATCTCCCTGCGCGGCGAGCACCATGACGACGCCGTCGCGGGCGCGCGGGGGCGTGCCGCGCGAGGAGCTCGACCCGGCAGCGACCCGGACGTCCTCCGGCGCCGCGGCGTCGCCCCCCGCGAGCCCGCGCGCGTCCGCCGCGAGCAGCGGGTCGCCCGCGGCGGCGAGCAGGCGTCCGAGGAGCTGCTTGACGCTCGGCTCGCCCCGGCGCGGCAGGAGCGCGCGCGCGCAGGCTCGCGCGAGCAGGCGCGTCTCCGGCGTGGGCGCGCCCTCGAGCAGCCCCTGGCCGAACGCGGCGTGCGCGAGCCGCGCCTCCGCGCCGTCGTCGCCGAGCAGCGCCCGCGCCCGCGCCGCGACGTCCGCGAACGCCTCGGGGGCGAGCCGCGCCTTGCGGGCGAGCATGCGCGCGCCGGCCAGGCCGCCGATCTCGATCCCGCGCTCGATCCACGCGGCGGCCAGGGGGCGCGCCGACTCGACCGGCCAGGCGGCGTCCACCGCGGCGGCGTACGCGCCGGCCGAGGCCAGGTGATCGGCCCAGAGGAGCCGCAGCGCCGCGGCCTGCTCGCGGTGCGCGGGCTCGAGCCGTGCGACCGCATCCGGGAAGGCGGAGGTCCGGCGCGCGATGCGCACGGCGCGGCCGGCGTCGCCCGCGAGGATCCACTGGCGGACGACGAGCCCCGGCGCGAGCTCCCGCCCCTCGGCGAGCTCCGCGGCCAGCCGCAGGCGCCCGTGCCGCTCCAGGAACGACACCGCCTCCTCGCTCGCGCCGAGCAGCTCGGCCAGCACGAACGCCGCCTCCTCGTGGCGGCCCTCGGCGGCGAGGCGCTCGAGCGCGCGGCGGTACCGCGCCCGGAGCGCGGAGAGCAGGTCGTGCCCGAGGTAGAGGGAGGAGGCCGCCCCGGTCCGCGCGAGCTCGATCCCGAGCTGCTCGCGCGGCGTCGGCACCGTCAGCGCCGGCGGGCTCGCGGCGCCGCCGGGGCCGCCCGCGATCGGGACCGCGTGCCGGAGCGCGCGGTCGAGGTCGCCGGCGTCGAACATGTCCAGCGTCTGCGCCAGGTACTCGGCCTGGCGCCGCCCCACGAAGGGCGCGAGGCGCGCCCGGACCAGCCACCGCGCGGCCGCGCTCCGGAGCGCCGCCCCCAGCCGGCGGTACCAGCCGCCCGGCGCCCGCCCGCGCCGCGCGACCACGACGACGGCGCCCTTCGCCGCCGGCCGCCCGCGCCGCCGGGAGAGCAGCGCCGACAGGAAGGCGATCGCCCGCGCGAGGCGCGCCATGCCGGCGAGGGCGCGGCGCAGGAGCTCCGCGGTCGGCGGCGGCGCGCCCGCCCCGGCGCCGCGCGCGAGCGCCTGCGCGACCTGCGCGGCCTCGCGCGGCAGCGGGCCCAGCGCGAGCGCGCGCCGGAGGTCCACCGGAGGGGGCTCCACGGGCGCCCTCGCCGGCTCGACGAGCGGATCCCCGAGCGGCGCGACCTCCGCGAGGCCGAAGGCGCTCACGTCGAGCCACGCGGCCGGGTCCTCGGGCTGCCCCTCGTCCGGGCCGACGACGACCACGGCGCCGCCGACGACGAGCAGCGCCGCGCCCGCCGGCGGGGCGAGCGCCGCGAGCTCGCCGCGGTCGAGCGGCGCCGCGGAGAGCGCGCCGCCGAGGGCCACGAGCGGCGCGCCGGGCGCGCGCGCGCAGTCGACCCACGCGGGCGCGCGGAGCTCGACGAGCAGGCCCGCGGCGACGCGCCGGACGCGCGCGGGCGCGAGCGCGACGGCGCGCCGCCGCGCCGCCGCCTCGCCCGCGAGCGCCTCGTCGACGAGGAAGCCGGCGGCGCGGACGACGCCGCGGTGGACGAGCCGCCGCGGCCTCACCGCGCCTCCAGGGCCGCCCGCAGGACGAGCGCCCGCGCCGCGATCGAGTAGACGCTCAGCGTGCCCGCGGTGGTCGTGAAGGCGACCTGGGGGCCCGCGCCGCTCGCGCTGGCGTGCGCGATCGGCGCGTCGGCGCTCACCCACGTCTCGGCGCCGGCCGCGCCGACGCGCTCGATGCGCGTGCGCGTCCGGTCGACGACGATCAGGCCGGGCCCGGCCGCTCCGCCGAGATCGTCGACGCCGATCACCTCGTCGCCCTCGCGGACGGAGAAGCGGCGATCGGCGCCGTCCTCGAATCGCGTCACCGCCCACTCCAGGGGCGAGGTCTGGAGGGCCGCGAGGCCCGCCAGGCCGAGCACGGCGCCCTCGCAGCCTCCGCGGCGCGGGCCGGGCGGGCCGGGCGCCTCCTTCGTCTTGAGCGCCGCGCCGTCGCGGGAGGCCACGAAGGTGAGCCGGCGCGGCGGGTCGTCCGCGGTGATCGCCACCACCTCGCCGGCGCGCTGGGCGATCGCGAGGACGCGCTCCTGGAGCGCGCTCACCTGGCTGCCCGCGAGGCAGAGGAGCCGGCCGCGCGGGTCGCAGCACAGGAGCAGCCTGTCCGCGAGGGGGCAGAGCAGCGCGAGCTTCGTGTCGAGGTCGCTGAACGGCGGCGGCTCGCCCGACGGCGCGACGAAGGCGGCGCTGCGCACGGACGCGCCGCCGCGCTTCGACAGCTCGTGCACGAACAGCGCGCCCCCGCCCTGGGTCAGGACCAGGGTCTTGCGGTGGCCCTGGGCCTGGCCGACGCCGGCGAGGCGCTGGTCCCCCGGCGGGCAGAACAGGCGCGGCTTCGGCGGGGTGACGACCCGCGGCGACTGGGGGAAAGGGAACGTCACGAGCGCGCCGTGCTCGCCGTACAGGAAGAGCCGCTTGCCGTCCTGCCCGAACACGATGTTCGAAGCCGGCGCCATCGCGGCGCCCGCCGCGCGTGTGGGGACCGCGGCCGCGACCTGGAACGGGTCGCGCAGGAGCCGCACGGCCACGGCCGTGGGCGGCAAGACGAGGTGCACCTCGCGCGGCGCGACGAAGGGCCCGGCGACGCGCACCGCCACGCTCGCGGGGGCGAGTGGATCCAGCCCGTCCTCGACCTCGATCCGCCGGCTCGCGAGCTCCGCGAACGCGCGCGCCGCCGCCGGTGCGCCGATGAGCCATGTCTCCGCGGTTGCCACACCGCCCGCGCCGCCCGCGCGCCTCGCGGCGCCGGCGCTTCCCGCGGCGTCCAGCGCGGACCGCCAGCGGCGGGCGTCGCCCTCGCCCGGCCGGCGGGCGCTGCGGCGGCCGAGCAGCGCGAGCACGCTCGCCGCCGTCACCTCCTCGACGAGGGCGCACGCCTCGTCCTGGAGCACACCCCACGCGAAGCTCGCCCCCGCGTCGCGCGCGCGCTGGGCGAGCAGCACGAGCGCCGCGAGGTGCACGACCCGCGGCGCGCCGAGCTGGTCGCAGCCCGCGTCGAACAGCGCCACGCACCGCCGCGCGGCCGCGGGGCTCCGGTGGGCGCGCTCGACGAACAGGAGCTCCGCCGCGGCGGCGCGGCGCAGGAACTCGTCCGGCGCCTCCTCCGCGAGCGCCCAGTCGGTCGCGAGCAGCCGCTCGTAGGCGCCGCGCCGCCCGATCCCGCCGAGGCCGTCGGGGTCGTCCGCGCCGCCCTCCGGCGCCGCGTGCGGGCGGGGACCGACGAGCAGCGAGAGCTTCTCGACGACGCCGCCCAGCGAGAGCGCGATCTCGCGCGGGAAGAGCGCGAGCGCGGCGCTCCACGGCGCGAGCGCGCGCGGCAGCGCGATCACGGCGCCTCCGCCAGCCAGCGCGCGACGCGCCCGCGCGCGATCGGCGACGCCGCCGCGCACGAGACGAGCTGCCCCGGCCCTGGCAGGACCGCGATCGGGGGCGCCGCCGCCGGGAAGCGCCGCTCGAGCGCCCGCGCCAGCAGCGCCGCGCCGGCGCTCGGCCGCACGTTCGTGGGCAGGAGCAGCGCGGGCGCGTCCGCGTCGGCGCCGAGGTACACCACCCCGTCGGCCCACGGCAGGTCCGCGGCGTCCCCGAGCACGACGAGCACACGCGGCCCCGCGGCGCCGCGCAGCCGCGCGAGGGACGTGTCGTCCAGGCCGAGCAGCCGCGCGCCGAGCGCGCGGGCCGGCTCCCCCCACGCCGCCGCGGCGCTCGCCGAGAGCGGCGCGTCGCGCGGCGTCCAGGAGACCGGCACGAGGCTCATCGCGGCGCGGCGGCCCCCGCGTCGTCGTCCGTAAGTCTGCTTAATTGCTCAACAATCCGCTCCCGGGCGCGCGCGAGCTCCGGCGGCGTGGCCTCGGCGGAGAACCCCGCGTCGATCTCGCGCGCGATCGCCTCGAGCTTGAGCCGGAAGGCGCCCGCGCCGTCGTCGTCGCGCGGCCCGTCGAGGAGCCGCTCGGCCTGCGCGGCGAGGCGCGCGGCGCGGGCGAGCGGCCCGAGCGAGCCCTCCTCGGCGGCGGCGGGGAGGCTCGTGTTCTCGGAGGGAGCGAGCAGGTCGCGCAGGGCGTCGCGCGCGATCCGCTGCCCGGCCTCGGTCGGGATCGCGAACACGAGCGGCCAGAGGTCCCGCTCGTCGGGGCGGCCGCGCCCGGCGAGCAGCGCGGCCGCGGCCACGAGCCGCTGCACGCGCGCGGCGCGCCGGTCCGTGAGCTCGACGCCGGCGCCGCGGACCCGCCGGAGCGCGTGCGCGAGCAGCGGCCGCACCGCGGCGAGATCCGCGGCGCGCGCCGCGGCGGCGAGCGCGTCGAGGTCGGCGAGCGAGGCCTCGGGCGCGCGTGGCGCCTGCCCGTGCGACCACGCGGCCTCGAGCAGCTCCTCGAGCTCCGGGTCGCCCACGGGCTCGACGAACACGCGCACGAGGAAGCGGTCGGCGAACGCCGCGAGGTGCTCGTGGTCGGGCAGCTGGTTCGAGGCGCCGACGCACACGCGGAGCGGGCACGCGACGGCCGTGTGCCCGCGCCGGAAGCGGCGCTCGTTGAGCAGGCCGAGCAGCGTGTTGAGGATCGCGGTCGAGCCGAGGAAGACCTCGTCGAGGAACGCGACGTCGGCCTCGGGGAGCATGCCCGCGGTCTCGGTCTCGACGAAGCCCTCCTTCAGCCGGCGCAGGCTCACGGGGCCGAAGACCTCGCTCGGCTCGGTGAAGCGCCCGAGCAGGTACTCGAAGTAGTTGCCGCCGAGGCTCTGCGCGATCCGCCGGACCGCCTCGCTCTTCGCGGTGCCGGGCGGCCCGAGCACGAGCGCGTGCTCGCCGGCGATCGCCGAGAGCGCCACGAGCTCGACGAGCGCGCGCCGCCCCACGAGCCCGGCGGAGCTCGCGGCGACGGCGCGGCGCACGGCCTCCCGGGCCGCGGCGAGGTCGGTCACGGCGTCCACGCGGCGCGGGTCAGCCCGAGACCTTGACCCAGGACGGGCGCGCGCTGAGGCGCTTCCACCAGGCCGCGACGTTTGGCCGGCTCGCGATGAGCGCCTCGGCCTTCGACGCCACGAGACACCCGAGGTACGGCATGAACGAGACGTCGGCGAGCGAGAAGCTCGAGCCCGCAAGGTACTCCTGGCCGGCGAGCGCCTTGTCGGCGACGTCGAGCGCCTTCGCGATGTCGGCCGTGGCCGACTCGACGATCGACTCGTCGCCCTCCTGGCCGCGCATCGGCAGGAGGATCCGCTGGTAGAGGATCTTGATGACCGGCGTGGAGAAGTACGACTGCTCCACGCTGATCCACTGGTCCATGAGCGCCCGGGACCGGAGCTCGGTCGGCGTGAGCGGGGCGCCCGGGAGCTTCGCGTCGAGGTAGCGCATGATCGCCCGCGACTCGTACAGCCTGAAGTCCCCGTCCTCGAGCAACGGGATCACGCCGAAGGGGTGGCGCGCGAGGTGCTCGGGCTGCTTGTGCTCGCCCTTCATCAGGTCGACGACGACGACCTCGGCCTCGTGCCCCTTCTCGGCGAGCACCGTCAGCACCTTGCGCGTACACGTGCTCATGGGATGTCCGTAGAGCTTCATGGGAGACTCCTTTCGTAGGTGGCTTGGGAAGGCCGCTCCGTGAGACGCCGCCCTGCGGCCGCCTCGGCGGCGGGCTAGAGTAGACGAATTCTCCGGCGTGCCAACGGCGTCGTGGCGGCGGGAAGATGACGTCGCGGCGGCCTTGCGACCACGCGGCGCCGCTCGCCGGCGCGGAGGCCGGTGAGTCGTCGCGTGCCGGCGGTCGGCCGGATCGACCGCGCGGCGTCGATGTCGTGCTCCGCCGCACGTCCAGCCAGGATCGAGCAGAAGCCGGAGGAGCGCAGGGGGCTCAGAGGCGCTCGATGCGCGCGAGCCACGCTGCGAAGTGACGACACCGCCCGCGGATCGCGTCCAGGCCGATGCGAGAGGCGATCTGCGGCCCGTGCAGCGCCTCCTGGTAGCTCGGGTAGATCCTCTCGATCCGCTTGGAGGGATGGGTCTCGGGGACTCAGTACCTCTTTGACGAAGGTCTCCTCTGTCGGTCCCTCGGCGAGGATCAGCACCCGCTTCACGGCTACGGCCTTCCCCCGGTGACGTTCTTCTCCCACAGCTCGCCGAGCGAGTATTCCTCGAGCCACGGCTCGAGTCTCGCGCGATCGAGCCGGTGAAAGACAGACGGTCCCGCCGCTCGCTCCGCGACGCTGGCAGCTCGCTCCACGACGATCACCTCCTCCGGCTCCGCCAGCTCATCGAGCAGGTTGACCGACTGGGTGGAGACCACGAGCTGCACGCTCTTCGAGGCTGCCCGCATCATCGAGGCGAGCAGCGTGATCGCGTACGGATGCAGCCCGAGCTCGGGCTCGTCGATGAAGATGGTGTGCGGCCGGTTCGGCAGCTCCGGCTGAAGGAGGGCCGTCGTGAGCGCGATCAAGCGGAGCGTGCCATCCGAGAGGTGATGAGCGAAGAACGGCATGTCCGACCCGCGCTCTCGCCAGCCGAGGTAGATGTAGCCCGGGTGGAGCTCGTCCGGCTCGAGCGTGAAGTCTTCGAAGAACGGCACCGCCATGCGGACCGTCTCGCGGATGCGCTCGTAGTTGGCCGGATATCTCTCCTTCAGCAGATAGAGAAACGCGGCGAGGTTCGCGCCGTCGGCCTTGAGGTACCGGTTGTCCTTGATCTGGCACTTCTACTTGATCGATGCCGCGGCAGACGTGTCGTGAAAGTGGTAGATGCGCCAGCGGTCGACGCTCCACTTGACCGTCTTTGCAGTGATGTCTCCCGCGTTGATCGCGTCCGGGAGGCGCGACTCGCGATGGCCTCCGCCGAGTGCTCGCCGCGTCGGCGCGTCGCCGTTCGTCGGCTCGAACGTGACCTCCTCGTCGGCGAACATCAGATCATCGGGAGCAACGCCGACGAGCGTCATGGCGTAGGTGTTCTTGCCGTCATCCACGTCGAAATGCATCTTCGCGTGGATCGGGCAAGCGCACGCCGGCGGGCCGCCGGCCACGGCGCGCGGCGCGGCGTCAGCCCTCGCGGCGCCGGTCCTCCTGCCACTCGGCGTCGCGGGCGGCCGCGAAGACCGGGAGGCGGGCGAGCCACCGCGCGCCGGCGTTCGGGCGCTCGAGCGCGATGCGCAGCGCGGCGATGAGCTCGAGCGGCGCGGCGTCGAGGCCCTGCTCCTTCGCGGCCCAGCCGAGGCCCGCGAGGACGGCGTTCGCGACCTCGTAGCTCGGGGCGTGCATGGGCGCCGTGGGGACGTCGGCCGGGGCGGCGAAGTGGCGCTCGCACGCCGCGGCGTCGAGGGAGTTCCAGCCGGCGCAGACGATCGGGCGGACCGCGTGGATCGAGCACGCGCCGCGCTCGTCGAGGAGCGGGCAGGGGACCTTCGCCTCGGCGCGCTCGAGGCGGGAGAGGCCGCGCGTCGACGCGTCGGCGGCCCGGACGCGGTCGAGCAGCGCGGCGAGCTCCGCCTCGGTCCGGGAGGCGCGCAGGTGCGCCGCGATGCGGAGGACCTCCGGCGCCATGACGAGCACCTTGCTCACGCAGCAGGTCGAGCAGCCGGCGCGGCAGGCGATCGGGCGCTCCGGCGGCTCGGCGGCGGCCGCGGCTTCCCCCAGCGCCTCGGCGCGCGCGAGCGCGTCGCGCGCCGCCCGGACGGCGCCGGCGCCGCCGTCGGCCGCGCGGCCGGCGAGCGAGAGCGCGAGCGCGGCGCGCTCGCCGTCGGCGATGCCCTCGAGCACGGCGGGGGTGTACCGCGTCGCCCGCGGGGCCAGGGGCAGGGCGCGCCGCTTCTGGCTCATCGCGGCGCTACTCGAGCTCCGGGAGCCGCCAGTCGATTTCGGGCGCGCCGCGGGCGCGCAGGGCGGCGTTGATGGACGAGAACGGCTTGCTGCCGAAGAAGCCGCTGCGCGCCGACAGCGGCGACGGGTGCGCCGCCTTGATGACGGTGTGGCGGCGCGCGTCGATGAGCTTCGCCTTCTTCTGCGCGTGGCCGCCCCACAGCACGAACACCACCCCGTCGGTCCGGTCGTTGACCTTCCTGATCACGGCGTCCGTGAACGTCTCCCAGCCCTGGTTCTTGTGCGAGTTCGGCGTGTGCGCGCGGACGGTGAGCACGGTGTTCAGGAGCAGCACGCCCTGCGCGGCCCAGGCGCTGAGGCAGCCGTGGCGCGGGACCTCGAAGCCCGGCACGTCGGCGATCGCCTCCTTGAACATGTTGGCCAGGGACGGCGGCGGCTGGACGCCGGGGCGCACGGAGAAGCACAGCCCGTGGGCCTGCCCCTCGTCGTGGTACGGGTCCTGGCCGAGCAGCAGCACGCGGACGTCCTCGTACGGCGTGAGCTTGAACGCGGCGAAGACGTCCTCCTCGGCCGGGAAGACGCGGTGCGCGCCGCGCTCGGCCTGGAGGAACCGCGCGAGCTGCTGGAAGTAAGGCTGCTCGAGCTCGCCCGCGAGCACGCGGCGCCACGAGTCGGGGAGGTCGATGTTCATCACCGATCAGACCCCTTCCTTCGGGCAGAGATCGTGGAGCCGGCACTCGGCGCACCTGGGCTTCCTCGCGACGCAGGTGTAGCGGCCGTGCAGGACGACGGCGGGGCCGAAGAACGTCCACTGATCTTTCGGGACGAGCCGCATGAGGTCCTCCTCGATCTGCTCGGGTTTGTCGCGCTTCGAGAGGGCGAGGCGCCCGCTGACGCGCGCGACGTGGGTGTCCACGATGATCCCCGAGGGGAGCTTGAACGCCGTGTTCAGCACGACGTTCGCCGTCTTCCTGGCCACGCCCGGCAGCGACGTGAGCTCGTCCATGGTCTCCGGCACCTTGCCGCCGAAGCGCGCGACGAGCTCGCGGCAGGCGGCCTGGACGGTCTTGGTCTTCTGGCGGAAGAAGCCGGTCGGCTTGAGCTCCTCCTCGAGCACCTCGGTCGGGGCGTCGGCGTAGGCCTGCGCGGTGGGGTACTTCTTGAAGAGCGTGGCGGTCACCCGGTTGACGCGCTCGTCCGTGCACTGCGCCGCCAGGATGGTCGCGACGAGCAGGTCGAGCGGCGTGTCCCAGTTGAGCTCGTAGCGGGCGTCGGGGTAGGCCTCGCGCAGGTGCTGAAGGACGAGGGGGATGCGGTCTCGGGCATTCATGCGGCTCGCCGCAGCGTAGCCCAGCGCGGCGCCGCCCGTCAGCGGCGCCGGCGCCACGGCCGTACGCGGTGGGCGCAGGGCGCCGTCGCTCGCCCTCCGGGGTCGCAGGCGGCGCTCACGCCTGCTTGCTGAGCGTCACGTCGACCAGCAAGTCGCCGAGCGGCGCCTCCAGGAGCAGGTGCGCGCCCCCTCCTGCCGGCCTCCAGTGCACGACGGAGCCAGGCTCCACCTGGAAGCGCGCCGACGTCGTGATCGCCCCCCTGTCGATCCGGACGACGGCGTGCTCTCCCGGCGCGTGCTCGATGAGCACGTAGAGCCCGTCATCGCCGGCGGTGAGGTGGATGGGTCGGCCTTCGAGCCTGGTGGATCCGCCGTGCGCGCCCTCCCAGGCGACGAGGTTGCCCTCCGGCGCGAACCACGCGAGCGCGCCTGTCGCCACGGCGCGCGGCGGCGGCGCCCCTGCCGCGCCGAGCTTCACGTACGCTTCCTCCTCCTCCTCGTCGATCTGGAGGAAGATGGGCATCTGCTCCTGCGCCTCCACCCGCGCTGCGCAGCGCCGCCGCGCGCGCCCCCAGCGCGAGCGCGCGACGCCGTAGGCCAGCGGCGAGCGCGTGATGCGGGACCAGAGGCCGGGCTTCGTCTCGACGGGCGGCCACCCTGGCGCCGACACCTCGCAGATACGGCCGCTCAGCTCGAAGTACGCGCGCCCGTCGCGCGCAAAGAGGGGGGTGTGTACGCCGGGGAGCTCGAACAGGGCTTCCCCCTCGGGCGCACCGGCGCTGAACCGGGTGATGGAGAGCCCATCCAGCGCGATGACGTGATCGCCGTCACGGCCTACCCACGAGAGGCGTCCACGCTGCGCCGCCGCGAGGAGCCGGGTGCCCTCGGGAGCGGCCAGCGGAGGAGGAGAGAGCGCTGCGTCGAGCGCGCCGCTGCTTCCCACGGTCCCCGAGACCTGCGCGGCCTCCCGGAGGGCCTTCAGGGCGCCCGAGAGCCCCTGGCGCCGCCGCTTCTGGTCCGCGCGCGTCGCGATCGTCTCCGCGACGAACCGGGCCGCCCCACGCCAGGCGGGGGCCGAGCGCAGCCCGGCGCGGATGGCGTCGTCCACCGCGGCGTCTCCCAGCGCGCGGAGCAGCGCGAGCGGCACGGGATCCCTGCGCGGGGCGGCCTGCCACGCGCCCGTGTCGTGACCGAGCCATTCCAGGAGCGCGGTGGCCTGATCCAGAGGCACCGGACGCGCACGCCCCAGCACCGACAGCGCTTCGAGCGCTCCCCTGAAGTGTCCCCCGGCCGGAGCCGCGAGCACCCCGCGGAGCGGCGCGAGCTCCGGCGGAGCGCCCTCCGGCCAGCGGGGCCCCCGCGCCGCGCTTCCTGGCTCCGAGCCCGGCGTCGCATCCCACGGCGCGGGGCATCCCCGCTCGGCCAACCAGCGCGCGAGCTCATCCCGGCGCACGAGCACGGCGGCCGCGTTCCAGCCTGGATAGCCGAGCGCGAGCCCGTGGTGCAGCGTCAGCGTGGCGACACGTTCGCCCCGGCCGAGCAGCTCGATCACCAGGGCCTCGTGCCATGAGCTCTCGGCCAGCGGCGTCCCATCGCCGATCTGCAGCAGCGGCCGGAGCTCGGCGAGCGCGCCGCGGTCCAGCCAGGCCCGCGTCGGGGCGACGCTTCGCCCGGGCGCCGGCGGCCGCGCGAGCACGCGCCCGAAGCTGGCCTGCGAGAGCAGCCCGTCGAGATCTGCCTGCCGGGGCGGCCTGCCGAAGGGGGAAGGGACGCTTTCGGGACGAAGGCTCATCACTTGAAAGGAACGCCGCTGACCGATCCGGAGGGCGTCACTCCGACGTAGTAGCCTTGATGCACGAAGGGGCCCTGAGGCGTGGGGCACATCTCGCCAGGGCGATAGGGATACTGGGGGGGCTGTCCCCAGAACTTCCAGAAGGGCTTCTTGCCCTGGTAGTTGTGGACCTGGTTCGGATTGACCGACGGGTCGCGCATCGCGCCGTTCGCGTTGGCGCCCGTGGAGGAAGCGATCCCGTGGGCGACGCTCTTCTGACCCGTCGCGCCCGTCGCGGGCGTCGCGGCGTTGCAGGCGGACACGTCCACCACCGCGCCCGCGCCGCCCTGGAACCCGGCGTTCTTCAGCATGTCGCCGATCTGCTCGCCGCTGGCGCTGCCATTGCCCCACTGCGCGCTCCCGGGCGCGCCGTGGGTCGTCACGACGACGTGCTTCTCGTTAGGATCGATGTTGTTGTTCTTGCCCCGGAGCTTCTGCCACAAGCTCGGCGGTTTGCCCAGCTGATCCGAGGTGATCACCTTCGCACCCGGATACTGCTTCTGCAGGGTCTTCGCATGACTCTTGATGGTGGGGTCGTTCGGAGCGCCTACCACGATGGTCGTGAGCCCGAGCGGATCGATGTACAGCGTCACGTTGGGCACGAAGCCCACGTCGTTGAGCGAGGCGTCGATCCCCAGCGGATCGGGCGTGAGGAAGACGTGCAGGCCGGGGGCGTAGTGCCGGTGATGGTTGTAGTGCAGCCCGGTGAACGCGTCCTCGCGCTGCCCGGCGAACCGCAGCCGGCCCGGCCGGCCGCCCCGGCGAGCGACCGAGCCCCACGCGGAGAGGTCGATCTCGGCGCAGCCGAGGCTCGGATCCACGTAGAGCCACGGCGTGCCCGCCGCGTCGGCGGCGATCATCCGGAACGCGCGCCCGTCCTCCGCCTCGAGCAGCGGCACGTACCCCTCGTCGTCGAAGACGCGGCGCACCAGTCCACCGTTCGTCCCGCGCTCCTCGACGAGGCTGTCGACGTCCCACGCGAACCAGGTGCTCTCGCCGTCGTCATACGTCTCCGAGAGGCGCCGCCCGAGCGGGTCGTGGAGGTATCGAACGGCCCGGCCATCGCCCCGCCTCGCCTCGATCAGGCGGTCGTTCTCGTCATAGGTGTACGTCCAGCATCGCAGCGGATCGGGGGCATGCTGCGCGGCGAGCCTGCCGAGCGCATCCCAGGCGACGTGCACGTCGCCCGCGTTCGTCGGACGCCCGCCGCGGCCGATCGCCCACGGCTGCCCCCGAGGCACCGGCGTGCCCTGCGGCGCGTAATGGAAGCGCTCCGCGGCCCCGAGCCCCTCGGCCGCGAGCGGTCGCCCGAGCGGATCGAGCTCGTACCGCCGCTGCCCGGCGTCGCTGTCGATGACCCGGAGCAGCGGCCCGCCCACGGCCCACTCATACCGCCGCTCACGCAGCGGCGCTTCGCCCTCGCCCAGCACGGAGACGCGCGTCGGGAGCCCATAGGCATCGCTCTCCGTCGCGATCGCGCCGGGGCCTGATGCGCGTCGGCGCAGCGTCTCCACCCCGCGGTCGTCGTACTCGAAGCGGAGCTCTTCCGGGGCCTCCGTGACGGCGCGCAGCGCGAGGGGCACGCCGTCTCCCGGGCGCCGGATGAACGAGACGCTCCAACCGGTCGAGTACGCCTTCCCGAGGACGCCCCCGTTGTCGTCGTACTCCGTGCCGATCTCGAACCGCCACCCGCCCGCCTCCTGGATCTCGCGGAGGATGCGCCCGTCCCCGTCGCGCTCGAAGCGCACGCGAACGCCCTGGCTCTCGGCCACCGTCAGCGCGCCGCCCGTGTCGTAGGCGAACCGCTCCACGAGCCCGGTGGAGTGCTCCCGCGCCACGATCCGCCCCTCCGCGTCGCGCACGAGGTGGATCCACGAGCTGTTCGCCCGGGTGACGGACACGAGCTGGTTCGAGCCGTCGTAAGCGTACTCCGTCGTCACGCCCGCGAACGAGGTCTCGCGGACGATGTTGCCCGCGCCGTCATAGGCGCGCTGGTAACGTTCGCCGGCCGGGTTCTCGATCCATACGAGTCGGCGCAGAGCGTCGTAACCGAATGCATAGCGGGTCCCGTCGGCGCGCACGCACTCGACCAGGGCGCCGGCGACGTGACGGTACCTGGTCACCGCGCCAGACGGGTCGCGCATCGCCTCGATCAGGCGGGTCGGGCCGATCCGGAGATCTGTCCTCTTGTCGCCCGGCTCGCCGATGAACACCAGATCGCCACGCGAATCGTAGCGGAGCTCGTACTCCGCCCCGCGCGGCGTCCTGACCCACACGGGTCGACCGAAGAGATCGAACGTGTACCTCGCCCGGGTGCCGTCCTCGAAGGTGTGCTCGCTGATATTGCCATGCGCATCGTAGGATCGCGTCTCCACGGCGCCGTCGGGATAGGCGATGTCGCGCAGCAGGCCGTGGCCGTCGTAGGCGAAGCGCGTGACGCGCCCGCGGGCGTCCTCGTGCTCGACGGTCCGTGTGCCGCACGACGTCTCGACCTCCCGCTTGCCAGCGGCGTCGACGCTGATCACCTTGTTCTGCTCGTCGTCGCTCTTCCAGGCCCACCGCGCGCCGTCAGGCCTGGTGAGGCCCACCATGCGGCCATGCCGGTCGAAGGTGCGGCGCTCGACCCGGCCCCCGCCGTCGGTCACGGAGAGCAGGCGGCCAACCTCATCATATCGGTAGAACCAGCAGTAGCCGCGCGGATCCACGTACTGCTCGACGAGCCCGAGGGCGTTGCCCCGGTAGCGGTGCGCGCCGCCGGCCGCGTCGATCATCCGCGTCTCGAAGGGCCCAGGCCCGTAGTCAAAGCGAGCGTGGAAGAGGCCCCTCGCCTGCGCGGGAGAGGTGGGGGGCGCGCCGAGGGAGCCCAGGATGTCGCCGCTCCGCAGCTCGCCCCAGGTCTCGACGCAACGCCGCTGCCCGGCGTGCTCGGCGTAGACGAAGCGATAGACCGTCGCATCGGGCAAGCTCTCGCTGACGAGGTAGTGCTCTTCGTCGTAAGCATAGCTCGTCTCGGCGCCGCCCGCGTCGATGACCCGGACCAGGTCGCCGCGCTCGTCGATCTCGTAGGTGACGAGGCGCCGCTCGTAGTTCGTGCCGTCCTCGCCGGTGACCGACTGGATCCAGCTCCGGTAGGAACCGTCGCGCCGCACCGTCGCGCGCCGTCCGGCGGAGTCGAGCAGCGCGACCAGCTCCCCGGCTTCCCAGACGCACTCGATGGAGTTCTCGGCCTCGTCCCGCAGCGCCGCGAGCCGGTAGACGGCCGAGCCCGCCGCGCGGCGCAGCACGCGGAAGTAGCCGTCGTTTAGCGCAACCACGATGTCGTCCCCGACGAAGCGAACCTGGACGTCGAAGGGAAGCACGACGACCTCGTCCTCGCCCCGGACCTCGAGGGGCACCTCGCGGAAGTCGGGATCGATGAGGACGACGCGGTCTCCGGCGCGCGTGGCCTGCCACGCAAAGCCGTGCGACCAGCCCCAGCCGAGCCCGACGGTGTGTCGCACCGCCGAGCTGCGGTATCTCCGGGTCATCTGGGCCGAGAGGAAGCCCGGCATCGAGAAATCGACCGCGAGATGGGTGAACATCGTGCCGGTCACGACATCGACCGGGTGCCCGCCGCTGGCCTGTCCCTCGGCGCCCGGCGCCGCGGGAGGGCTCGGCGGCCCCGCGCCCTGACCGCTCCCGCCGCCGCCCCCACCGCCGTTGCTCCCGCCCTGCGGCCCACCCCCGCCTGGCCCGCCCGCGCCGCCGGCGCCGGCGCCGCCGCCGCCGCCCTTTCCGCCGGCGCTGCTCGCCTTTGCGACAGCGCCGACGGTGATCGACTTGTTCATCTGTCCCATGCTGCCGGTGATGCCGGCCATGCCGAGCTCGATGAACACGTTGGGCGCGCCGAGCCAGGGGAAGCAGGGGCCGCCTGTGTTGAGGCTGACGACCTCCTTGAGCGTGCCCGGCTCATTGCCGTGACAGGCCTTCATGCAGCCGCCCACCGTGAGGATCTTCGCGCCTTCGATCTTCGTGCGCATGCACGGATCGATGATCCCCTCGGCGACAGTGCCCATCGTGGGATAGGGGATTGGCAGCGGGCTCGGCGCGGCCGGCGTAATGCACACGCTCACGGCCATGCCGGTCATCTGGTGACCGGACTTTTCGGTGATCGTGTCCATGCCGAGCGCGGTGACCTTGGCCATGACGCGGCGATCGTCACACCGCACGGATCGGAGCGCAATGCGCACCACACGTCGAGCAAGGATCTGCGCTCGACGGGCGGGCATCATCAGGGAAGCGCGCGTGTCCTCCGCGGAGACCCGCCGACCCGAGCTCGCGCGGGCTGCGTTGCGCCGCCCGCCTCGCCGGCCGTCAGCGCCGCCGGGCGACGGGGCCCGGGCGCTTGCGGCCGAAATAGATCTCGAGCAGCTCGCGGCCGACGAGGTTCGCCTTGGTGCGCCACGCGATGTCGTTGGCCAGCATCACCGAGACGGCGATCTCCGGGCGATCGGACGGCGCGAACGAGGCGAACCACGAGAACATCCGCGACGGGCGCCCGCCGACGAGCGTGCCGGTCTTGGCGGCGACGGGCATCGCGCCGAGCGCGCGGGTGCCGTCCGGCTTGCGGAACGCCTTGGCGCAGGTGCCCCGCCGGGTGGTGACCTCGAGCATCGACCGGAGGGTGCGCGCGACGTCGGGCCGGAGCCCGCGCCGCCCGGCGCCGCGCTCGGCGAGGGGGCCCGCGCCGTCGCGGCCCCGGGCGGCGGCGCCCGGCGACGCGAGCAGCGAGAACGGGACGCGCTCGCCGTCGTTGGCGATGGTCTGCATCGCGAACAGGGCGCCGAGCGGGCTGAGGCGGCCGCTCCAGAAGCCCGCGGCGGTGCGGGCCCGGCCGAGGGCGTCGGCCGGGATCTCGGTGGTGCTCGGGGCGACCGCGACGTCGATGGGCACCTCGCCGTCGAAGCCGAGATCCATGGCCTTGCGGCGCAGATCCGCGGCCGTGAGGTGCTGGCTGGCGAGGCGCGCGAAGACGCCGTTGATGCTGCGGCCGAGCGCCTCGCCGAACACGGTGCAGGTGTCGCCGCGCCCCTCTAGATCCCGGGCGCGGATGGCGCTCTCGCCGCCCGTGTAGCAGACGGGCGTGGCCACGTTGACCTTGCCCCCCTCGAGGAGCGCCGCCGCGGTGACGATCTTGAACAGGCTGGCGCTCGGCGCGAGCGGGGTCGCGACGTAGTCGCGCGCGCCGCGGCTCGCCCAGACGAGGATGCGGCCGGTGCGGACGTCGGAGGCGACGATGGCGCCCTCGGGGGCGCCGGAGCGGGCGAGGAGGCGCTCGGCGGCGCGCTGGAGCTCGGGATCGAGCGTGAGGCGCACCGGCTTGCTCGACGCGCCGACGGTGGCGTGGACCGCGCCGCCGGCCACGTGGAGGTGGCGGACGCCGGGCGGAGCCGGGGAAGCCGTCGCCGGCGCGACCCACACGGAGAGCGCGGCGGCGAGCGCGAGGAAGAGACGCGATCGCACCGCGCGGAGATGCCAGGGGGACCGGGGGAGGGCCAAGTTCCGCGCAGCACCAGGTTCGACGCGAACCCCACGGGCCGAGGCGAGGTCGACGCGAGCCCCACGGGCCGGGGCGAGCTCCACGCGAGCCCCGATGCCGGCGTGTGGAGGGACCGTTCTCGTAAAGGAGACGTGTCGTCGATCTTTGCAAGATACGTACAACAGGGATGCGTGAGTCACACGGGGGGCCTCGCGTCGCGAGCTGGTGCTCAAAGCGGTTTGTCCGCGACACACCCGTTGCGCCGCGCGCGCGGACCTCCCCAAAGCCGATGCTGGTATCGGCCACCCGCGTGACCGTGGCGACGGGCGCCCGGCGCGCCCTGCGTGCGTGTCCTGGACCGGCTCCTGTCCACCTGCGCTATGCGGCGGACGAGCCGAACCCGGCGCTCGCTTCCGTCTCCACCGAGCGAAACCAAAATCGCTCGCTCTCAAAAAAGATCTGGACTCGAGAAGCTTGCATTCATTACTTTGAACAATGGTCCTGTGCGCATTCGGCACACAATCGGGACCAACCTCGCTGGATTCGATCCGATTCCGGTGAGCTCCCAGCGACGCAGGGCGCTCCGGCGTGCAGCGATCGACGCTGGCTGCGCCGAGATCCACCTCGGGCACGACGCTCCTCTTCGTGGAGCGTGAAGGACTGAGTCGAGGTGCCCAAAAACGTCACCGCACGGCCGCGGATCGTCAGCGGCGCGATGTTCTTTGGGTGGTTGTCCCTCCGCAAATGTCTGGACAGTTCGATTGACGTATTGGTAGCTTGAACGATGGACCTGTGCGCATCCGCTCTCGGATTCAAAGCTGACGCCTCGCGTACCTGATCGGATCGTGATCAGGCAGCGGGGCGCGGTCCGACCGGAGCCCGCGAAGCCGACCTTCGCCTGACCCGTGTGTCATGGCGCATGCGGCTCGGATGACGCTCCATCGTGGTTCGATCCCAGCAAGGACCTGAAAGGAGCAATGAGTGAAACAGATAACGATCGCCTCCTCCGCCGCCCTCGCCACGCTGTTCATCTCCGCCACGAGCCTCGCCAGCACCGGCGCGCCGACGCCCACGTGCACCGTGATCCAGCGGGGCGCCCTGGGCGACGTGTACAACGCCGAGATCTGGAGCCTCGCCCCGAGCTATAACGTCCCGACCCCCTACGAGGTGAACACGGGGTACTCCAGCACGGTCGGCGAGAAACGAGCCCTGTTCGGCTTCGAGATCGGCGCCATCCCCGCAAGCTCGCTCGTCACGTCGGCCAAGTTCTACGTCCTGACCTACAGCAGCACGGCCCAGGCCGTCCGCGCTCACCGGGTGCTCGCCCCATGGAGCGAGACCACCGTCACCTGGAACAACCTCGGCGGCATCGAGCCGACGTCCTTCACGTCGTTCGAGTCCGGCGGTTCGGCGTGGCGCGAGCTCGATCTCACGGAGCTGGTCCAGGAGTGGGTGAGCGGCGTCTCGCCGAACCACGGGATCCTCCTCGAGGAGGATCCCTACGGCGTGACCTCGTACAAGGGCAGCGCCCACGAAAACCTCTCCTACCGCCCGTTCCTCGAGGTCTGTTACACGACACCGAAGGGCTCGATCGGCGACAAGGTGTGGTTCGACGCGAACGCGGACGGCATCGAGGACGCCTCCGAGCTGGGCATCGAAGGCGTCGTCGTCGACCTCTTCGGCGACGTGAACTGCGACGGATCCGCCGATGGAGGCGCCCTCGGGACGACCGCGACCGGCGCGACGGGCGCCTACCGCTTCGGCGAGCTCGACGCAGGCTGCTACGTCGTCAGCGTCGACGACGCGACGCTCCCGCTCGGGCACCTCCTGACCACCGGCGCCGAGCCGCGCGCCGTGTCGCTCGGCGCGGGGCAGAACGTGACCGACGCCGACTTCGGCTATGTGACGTACTCGTCGATCGGCGACACGGTCTGGCTCGACAGCGACGCCGACGGGCTCTACGAGCCGGACACCGGTGAGCTCGGCGTCAATGGCGTCCGGGTCGAGCTGTTCCAGGACGGCCAGATGATCGACTTCACGATCACCGGCGCGAGCCCTTACAGCGGCCAGCCCGGCTTCTACCTCTTCGATACGCTCCCGGCGGGCACCTACGCGGTGGTCGTCACCCCCGACAACTTCATGACGAGCGGTCCGCTCGCCGGACAGGAGCCCTCGGCCGACCCCGACGGCGCGCTCGACAACGTGGGTACCGTCACGCTCGCGTGGGCCCAGGATCTCCTCGACGCGGACTTTGGCTACCAGCTCTCCTGCGGCAACGGCGTCTGCGGCGGCGACGAGAGCTGCTCGACCTGCGCCGTCGACTGCGGCATCTGCCCGCCGCTCTGCGGCAACGGCGCCTGCGAGGCCGGCGAGGACTGCGGGAGCTGCAGCGCCGACTGCGACGTCTGCGCGCCCGCGTGCGGCGACGGCGCCTGCGACGCGAGCGAGGACTGCGGGAGCTGCTCGGCCGACTGCGGGGCGTGCCCGCCCGTCTGCGGCAACGGCACCTGCGAGGCCGGCGAGGACTGCGGCACCTGCTCGGACGACTGCGGCGCATGCCCCTCGGTCTGCGGCAACAACGCCTGCGAGAACGGCGAGGACTGCGCGAACTGCGCCGGCGACTGCGGCGCTTGCCCTGCGGTCTGCGGCAACGACAGCTGCGAGGCCGGCGAGAACTGCCTCGAGTGTCCGAGCGACTGCGGCATCTGTCCGGCGGTCTGCGGCAGCGGCGTCTGCGAGGTCGGCGAGACCTGCTCGAGCTGCGCGGCCGACTGCGGGGCATGCCCGCCCGTCTGCGGCGACGGGGTCTGCAAGGCGGGCGTCGAGGACTGCTCGAGCTGCGCGGCCGACTGCGGCGCATGCCAGTGCGCGTTCCCCGGCACCGGCACCCCCGGCTACTGGAAGACCCACCCGGGCGCCTGGAAGGTCTCGCGCCTGACCATCGGCGGCAAGACGTACACGAAGGCCCAGCTCCTCGACATCATCAGCCGTCCGACCAGGGGCGACGTCACGTACATCCTCGCGAAGCACCTGATCGTCGCCAAGCTCAACGTCGGTCTCGGCAACCAGTCGAGCTGCATCGAGGCCACCATTGCTGCCGCGGATCAGTGGCTGCGGAGGAACCGCCTCGGCAGCAACGTCAGGGACTCGGGCTGCCGCTCGCCGTGGGAGACCGGCGAGCCGCTCGCCGAGAGGCTCGACGCGTACAACAACGGTCGCCTCTGCGCGCCGAGCCGCGATGAGGTCGATTGTGATGGTGGCGACCACCACCACGGTCACCACGGTCACCACGGCGGCAGCTGCCGCGGTCGTTAGAACCCGCGACACGTCCCGGAACACGGCCGCGACGGGCAGCCGCGCGGCCGTGAGCTCGGACTCACGTGCTCATCGCCGCGCGTCCATCACGGCGAGATCACCCCGGGCTCCCGGTGCTCGGCGTCGCCGGACCATCGCGCACAGACGACACCATCGTCTCGTCTCGCAACGCATGTTCTCCTTGACACGTCGATTGTAGGTGCATTTATTTGCGCATGCGCTGGCTTGCCGAAAGGCTCCCTTCTTCGAAGATCGTCGTCGCTGCACCATTCTTCTCCGTCGACGGCGTCATCCGATGATCGACCGGCTCAGGCGCCTCCTCGCCTCGCGCCGCGTCCCCCTCGTGGTCGCCCTGCTCGCGGTCGTCCTCTTCGCGCCCACGCTCGGCGCGGGCTACGTGATGGACGACCACATCCACCGTATCTCCTTCCGCCCCGAGAGCCGCGCGCTCGGCGGCCCGTGGGGGGACTGGGACATCTTCCGCTTCCAGGACGCCGATCGCGGCCACCTCCGCCGCTCGATGGATCTGGGCACGATCCCGTGGTGGACAGCGCCCGATTTCCGCCTCGCGTTCCTGCGGCCGCTCGCGTCCCTCCACCACGCGCTCGATTATCGCCTGTGGCCTGACGCCCCCGCCGTCATGCACGCCGAGAACATCGCCCTCTTTGCGATCCTGGCGCTCCTCGCGGCGGCCATTTACCGCCGCGCCCTCGGCGCCACCACGTGCGCCGGCCTCGCCGCGTTGATGTTCGCGATCGACGACGCCCACGCGTTCGGCGTCACCTGGATCGCCAACCGGAACGCCCTCTGGGCTGCCGTCTTCGGCTTTGCCGCCCTGTGGGCGCACGACCGGTGGCGCCGAGACGGCTGGGCGCCCGGCGCCGCGCTCGGCCCCGCCGCGTATGCGCTCGGCATGCTCTCCGCGGAGGCGGCCGCGGCCACGCTCGCGTACCTCTTCGCCCACGCCGTCTGGCTCGATCGCGGCGGCCTGCTCGCGAGGGCACGTGTGCTCTCGCCGTACGCCGCGATCGCGATCGTGTGGGCCATCGCCTATCGAGCGCTCGGCTATGGCGCGGCGGCCGGGGGGCTGTATGTCGATCCCGTGCACGAGCCGGCCGCGTACATCGCCGCTGCCTGTGAGCGCCTCCCCGTCTTCCTGCTCGCCCAGCTCACCCCCGTGCCGTCCAGCCTCTGGATCTTCGTCCCCGAGCAGCACCTCGCCGCCGCGCTCGCCGTCGTCGTCGCGCTCGTCGGCCTCGTCGCCGCCGCCCTCTGGGCCGGCGTCCCGCGCGATCGCATGTCCGGCTTCTTCGCCACCGGCGCCGTGCTCTCTCTCCTTCCCGCATGCGCCACCTGGCCGAACGACCGGCTGCTGCTCTTCTCGGGCCTCGGGGCCTTCGGGCTCATCGCGAGCGTCATCGCGGCGTCCCGGGAGGCGCTCGGTCCCGGCGCGCGCCGGGTCGCCCGCGGGGCGGCGGCGGCGATGGTCGCCTTTCACCTCGTCCTCGCGCCGCTCCTCCTCATCCCCCGGTCGCTGTCGGACGCGCGCGTGCTGGGCGGCCTCGTCCGCCGGGCGGCCGCGAGCCTGCCGCCTGAAGCGGAGATGGCGGACCACACGCTCGTCGTGGTGAACGCGCCGGACACCGTCGCCGCGGGGCTCGGCGTGACGACCCGCTTCATCCAGGGCGAGCGCACGCCGGCCGCCATTCGCCAGATCGCGGTGACGAGCCGCGGGACCCTTCGGATCCTGCGGACCGATGAGCGCACGCTGGACGTGACGCTCTCGGACGGGTTCTTCCACAACGCGATGAGCAACATCCACCGGACCGCGCGTTCGCCCATGCGCGCAGGCGAGCGGGTCGAGCTCTCGGGAATGACGGCGACCGTCCTGTCGCTCACCCCGGACGGCAGCCGTCCCCAAAGGGTCGAGTTCCGGTTCGAGCGGCCGCTGGACGACCCGGGGCTCGTGTGGGTCACGTGGATCGACACCCGATTCGAGCGCTTCGAGGTGCCGCCTGTGGGGGGTGAGCGGGTCCTCAGTGCCATCGATCTTCAGAAGGCGTTCGCCGGGAAATGAGGCGAACCGCGAGGCGATTCGCCCGGACGATCATCCGGCCGTGCCGAGGTGCTTCCGGAGGAATCCGAGCGTCCGATCCCACGCGACCCTGGCCGCTTGCGGGTGGTAGACCTCGGGCCGAGCCTCGTTCATGAAGGCGTGGTCCGCGTCGTAAACGTGGAGCTCCATGGACCGCCCGCGCGCCGCGAGCTCCGCCTGGAGCGCCCTCGCGAGCGCGGGCTTCGCCCACGTGTCCCGGGCCGCGAAGTGGGCCAGGATCGCCGCGTTCACCTTCGTGGAGTCGGGGGCCTCGCCCGGGACGCCGTAGAAAGGCACCGCCGCCGAGAGCCTCGGAATGGTGGCGGCCGCGGAGAAGCAGAGCGCGCCGCCCATGGAGAAGCCGATCGCGCCGATCTTGCCGTTGACCCGCTCGTCGTCGGCCAGGAAATACACCGCGCCGGAGATCTCGAGGAGAGCGCGCGACCAGTCGAGCGCGTTCATCAGCTGGCTCGCCTCGATCGGATCCGTCGTGACCTTGCCGTGGTAGAGGTCGAGCCCGAGCGCGATGAAGCCCGCGCCGGCGAGCCGGTCCAGGATCACGCGAAGCTGATCGGTGAGCCCCCACCACTCGTGAAGGACGACGACGGCTGGCGCCTTGCCATCCTGCTCCGGCAGCGCGATCTCTCCGCTGCCCTGTCCTCCGAGGATCGCAGGAAACGAGACCTTCTGACCCATGATTCTCCTGGTGCGAGCGCGATCTCGACCGCGGCCGCCGCGCGGGCCGGGCGTGCTCTCCGCCGAGGCCCGCGCGTGCCGGGGGAGAGGCCGCCGGAGGGCGGTCAGGTCCGGATCGCCTCGACGTAGAGCGTCTCGTCGCGGTGCACGACGAGATCGATCTCGGACACCTTCGGATCTCTCCCTTTCCGGAAAGAGGTCCGCTCGATCGACCTCTCGTCGAACCCCGCCTCGCGGAGGACGTAGACCATCTCCTCGAAGTCGTAGATCCACTGGTGTCCCCAGAACTTGAAGATCTGGTTCACCATCCACGCCGGCCGCTCTTGCACCTCCGGGAAGGGCTCGTCCGGGTCGGGGAACATCCTGCTGATCTGCTCGATCATCCTCGCGTGTTTGTTGAAGAACTTCCGCGACGGGTCCCGGTAACCGTCGACGTAGATCGCGAGGTCCGGCGTGGAGATGCGGAGCAGGCCGCCGGGCTTCAGCACCCGGTGCGCCTCCTTCAGGAACCGGATCGCCCCGGCCTGCGAGATGTGCTCGATGAGGTGCTCCGAGTGGAGCCACTCGAAGGACGCGTCAGGCAGGGGCAACGGCGTCGTGACGTCGTACTCGAGGTAATGGAACCGAGCGTCGAGGAGCGACAGCCGGCCGTACGCCGTGGAATGGCCGCTGGGCGACTCCAGCTTCGAGAGATCGACGTTCAGGCTGCCAGGCCGGATGTTCCAGAAGGAGCATCCGACGTTGAGGCCCGTGAGCCCCTGCTCCGCGAGGTAGGCCGCCGAGTACGGCGGTTCGTGATGCAACACATCGATCGATTGGATGCGTTCGACGAGCATGGTTGTCGACCTCGTGGATCTCCGGAGCGTTCGCCCTCGGGCCGGGACATGGCGTCAACTCGCCCGGGCTCCGCGCCGCGGCCAGCGCACTATGTGGCGGGCGCGGTCCAGTCTGTCAAGCGCATTACCGGGCGCGAGAGGGCATCTGCGGGACATAGATCGCCGGCACCAGGCATGCCGGTCGTTATCGCCTGGCAGGCTCGTCCGCTTAACAATTCTTTATGAAGCGGCTACGCCGCCGACTCACGCCGTGAAGAAATGGACTTGTGAGGTGGCCCGGCACGCGCGGCGGGCTAGAGTTGCCGGCGCAGCACGTCGCTGTACCCGCGACGGCGGGCGCCCCGGCGCCGCCAGGCAGCGGAGCTGCCGCATTCGCTCTCGTCGCTCGGTAGAGGGTGGTGGGCATCGCATGGATGATTTTTATTGCGTGTCGCTGTCGGCAATCCACTGGCCTCACCCCGGCGTCGCCGTGGCCACGGCGCGCGCCGGCGGCGTCGCGGTGCTGGACCGCGAGCCGTGCGGCGAGCAGGATCTCCCGCTCGGGCGGGAGAACCTCCGCCGCCTCCTCGACCGCGCGCCCCCGGGCTGCCCCGTCGGGCTCCGCCTCCGGGCGGACCAGATCGACGCCAGCGCGGAGCTCCTCTCGGCGCTGGATCCGCGGCCCCACTGGCTCGTGATCTCCGCGTGGCAGGACCCGTCCGCGCGCGCGCGGCTCGCCGCCCTGCCGCCGAGCCGCCGGCGCAAGGTGTGGCTCGAGATCGGCGACGGCGACGGGCTCGGCGCCGCGGACGGCGCGCTCGGGTTCGACGGCTGGCTCGCGAAGGGGCGCGAGAGCGGCGGCTTCGTCGGCAAGGAGTCGGCCTTTCTGCTCGCGCAGCGCCTCTCCCGGCAGCCGCGCCCGTTCCTGGTCCAGGGCGGGATCGGCCTGCACAGCGCCGCCGCCTGCCGCGCCGCGGGCGCGGCGGGCGTCGTGCTCGACGACCAGCTCCTCCTCCTGCGCGAATCGCCGCTGCCGGAGCGCGCCCGCGCGAGCCTGTCCCGCCTGAGCAGCGCGGATACCACCGTCGTGGGCGAGCGCCTGGGCGCGCCGCTGCGCATCGCCTCGCGGCCCGACCTGCCGGGCGGCCAGGAGGTGGCGCGGCTCGCGGAGGAGATCGAGCGGAAAGAGCTCGATCCGGAGGCGCGGCGAAGGGAGTGGGTCGACGGGGCGCGCGCGCTCCTCGGCTGGGATCACCAGGGCCGCGGCGCCCTGCCGGTCGGCCACGCCGTCGGGCGGGCGGCCGAGTACGCCCGCAGGTACACGACCACCGGGCGCTTTCTCCGCGCGCTGCGGGACGCCGCGTCCGAACACCTGGAGCTCGCGCGGAAGCACGATGTGCTGGCGCCGGACAGCCCGCTCGCCCGCGCGCACGGGACGCGGTACCCCATCGTGCAAGGCCCCATGACGCGGGTCAGCGATCGGGCCGAGTTCGCGGCGGCCGTGGCGGACGGCGGCGCGCTCCCGCTGCTCGCGCTGGCGCTGATGCGCCGCCCCCAGGTGGACGAGCTGCTCCGGGCCACCCAGGCGCGCCTCGGCGACCGGCCGTGGGGCGTCGGGATCCTCGGCTTCGTCCCGCCGGAGATCCGACAGGAGCAGCTGGCCGCCATCGCCGAGGTCCGGCCCCGCCACGCGCTGATCGCGGGGGGCAGGCCGGACCAGGCCGCCCAGCTCGAGGAGCAGGGGATCCCCACGTACCTCCATGTGCCGACGCCCGCGCTCCTGCGCGCCTTCCTCGAGCGCGGCGCCCGGCGGTTCGTGTTCGAGGGCTCCGAGTGCGGCGGCCACGTCGGCCCGCTGACGAGCTTCTCGCTGTGGGACGGGATGATCGACGCGCTGCTCGACGAGAAGGCGCCCGACGCGGCGGCCGTCCACGCGCTGTTCGCCGGCGGCATCCACGACGCGCGCTCGGCCGCCATGGCCGCGGCGATGGCCGCCCCCCTCGCGGCCGCCGGGGTCCGCGTGGGCGTGCTCATGGGCACCGCGTACCTCTTCACCGCGGAGGCGGTCGCGAGCGGCGCGATCGCGCCGGGGTTCCAGCGCCAGGCGCTCGCCTGCGACGGCACCGTCACGATCGAGACGGGGCCGGGGCACGTCATCCGCTGCGCGCCCACGCCCTTCGTGGGCGAGCTCCGCGCCGCCCACGAGCGGATGCGGCGGGAGGGGCAGCCCGCGGCCGCGATCAGCGAGGCGCTCGAGCAGATGACGCTGGGCCGCCTGAGGATCGCGTCCAAGGGCCTCGAGCGCGGCGACGGGGGCCAGCTCGGCCCGGCCGACGACGCGCGGCAGATGTCCCGCGGCCTGTACATGATGGGTGACGTCGCCTCGCTGCGATCGGGCGTCGTCGACGTCGCGTCGCTGCACGAGGACGTGTCCGCGGGCAGCCGGCGCGCGCTCGACCGCATCGTCCAGGCCTCGGTGGAGCTCGCGCCGCGCCGCGCGCCGGAGCCCGCGCAGATCGCCGTGATCGGCGCGGCGTGCCTGCTGCCGAAGGCGCAGGGGGTGGAGGAGCTCTGGTGGAACCTCCTCGGCAAGGTCGACGCGATCCGCGAGATCCCCGTGGAGCGCTGGGACCACCGCCTCTACTACGACCCGGATCCGCGGGCGGAGGACAGGATCTACTCGAAGTGGGGCGGCTTCCTCGACGAGCTCCCGTTCGACCCGCTGCGCTACGGGATCCCGCCCTTCTCGCTCAAATCGATCGGCGTCGCCCAGCTCCTCGCCCTGGAGGTGACCCGTCGCGCGCTCGCGGACGCGGGGTACACCTCGGGGGGCTTCGATCGCGAGGGCACCGCCGTGATCTTCGCGGCCAACGGCACGGCCGATCTGGAGCAGGCGTACGTGGCGCGCGGCCTGCTCCCGCTGATCGTGGGCCGCCCGGCGCCGGCGAGCCTCGCGCGGCTCCCCGCGTGGTCCGAGGAGAGCTACGCCGGCATCCTCGCGAACGTCGTCGCCGGGCGGGTCGCCAACCAGTTCGATCTGCGGGGCCCCAACCTGACCGTCGACGCCGCCTGCGGCTCCTCGCTCGCGGCGCTCGACCTCGCCGTCACGGAGCTCGTCACCGGCCGCTCCAACGTCGCGATCGTGGGCGCCGTCGAGCTCGAGCAGACCCCGCACGGGTACCTCGCCTTCAGCAAGACGCGGGCCTTCTCCCCGCGAGGCCGCGCCAGCGTGTTCGACGAAAAGGCGGACGGCATCGTGATCGGCGAGGGCGTCGCCGTGCTGGTCCTGAAGCGGCTCGCGGACGCGGAGCGCGACGGCGACCGCATCGACGCGGTCATCCAGTCCGTCGCCGGCTCGAGCGACGGCAAGGGGATGGGGCTCACCGCGCCGAAGCCCGCCGGCCAGCGCATCGCGCTCGAGCGGGCGTACGGCCGGGCGGGCATCGACCCGGCCTCGATCGAGATGTACGAGGCGCATGGCACCGGCACGGCCGTCGGCGACCGCGCCGAGCTCGAGACGATCGCGGGCGTGCTCCGCGCCGCGGGGGCGCCGCCCGGGCGCTGCGCCATCGGGTCGGCGAAGTCGCTCCTCGGCCACACCAGGAACGCCGCGGGCCTGGTCGGCGTGCTCAAGGCGCTGCTCGCGCTGCGGCACCACGTCCTGCCGCCCCACGCCGGCGTGGACGCCCCGGTCGAGCCGCTCGCGTCGGGCGACTGCCCGATGTACCTCGTGGACGAGCCGCGGCCCTGGCTCGGTGGGCCGGCGCCTCGGCGCGCCGGCGTGAGCGCGTTCGGCTTCGGCGGGACGAACTTCCACGCCGTCCTGGAGGAGTACCGGGGCGACTTCGCGGCGCCCGTGCTCGGCGCCGACCGCTGGCCGCACGAGCTGGTCGTCGTCGAGGCGTCCGACGCGCCGTCGCTGGCCGCCGATCTCGAGCAGCTGGCGCGCGCGCTGCGCCCGGGGCCCGGCGCGCCGAGCCTCCGCGACGTCGCCTTCACGTGCGCGCGTGTGGCGGCCGAGCGCCGCGCCGCGGGGCCCACGGGGGCCGCCGTCTGCGTCGTCGCGGACGACCTCGAGCACCTGCTCGGCGCGCTCGAGCTGGCGCTCGCGCGCCTCCGCCTCCCGCCTGGAAGCGCGCCGGAGGGCCCGCTGCCCGCCCACGTCCACCTCCGGACCGCGCCCTGCCCGGAGGCGGGCAAGACCGCGTTCCTCTTCCCCGGGCAAGGCTCGCAGTACCCGTCGATGGGCCGCGAGGTCGCCCTGTACTTCTCCGAGCTGCGGGGCGCCCTCGAGCTCGGCGATGGGCTGCTCGAAGGCCTGCTGCCCGCGCGCCTGAGCCGCTTCATCCTGCCGCCGGCGGCCTTCTCCGAGGAGGCCAAGGAGCGGCAGCGCCGCGAGCTCACGGCCACGCGGATCGCGCAGCCGGCGATCGGGGTGATCAGCGACGGGATGCTCCAGCTCGCGCTGCGCCTCGGGCTCCGCCCCGACATGCTCGCCGGTCACAGCTACGGCGAGCTGACCGCCCTGCGCGCGGCGGGCGCCCTGTCGCGCGAGGGCTGGCTCGCGCTGTCCGAGGCGCGCGGGCGGCTCATGGAAGAGGTGCCGTCGGCGCCGGGCGCGATGGCGGCGGTCATGCTCCCCCGGGCCGAGCTCGAGGCCGAGCTCGCGGCGTTCCCGGCGGTCTGCATCGCCAACCACAACGCGCCCGACCAGTGCGTCGTCTCCGGCGAGCTCCACGCGGTGCGCGCCGCGGTCTCTGGGCTGACCGCGAAGGGGATCCGCGCGAGCTGGCTCCCGGTCTCGAGCGCGTTCCACTCGCCCCTCATGCGCCCGGTCCGGGCCCCGTTCGCCGGCGCCCTCGAGCGCGCGGCGATCGCGCCGCCGCAGCGCGACGTCTACGCGAGCGCGACCGGCCGCCCGTACCCGCGCGATCCCGCGGAGATCCGCGCGCTCCTCGGGGCGCAGCTCGAGGCCCCGGTCGACTTCGTCGCGCAGGTCCGGCGGATGTACGAGGACGGCGCGAGGACCTTCGTCGAGCTCGGGCCGAAGGCCACGCTGACGGGCCTCGTCCGGCGGATCCTCGACGGCCAGCCTCACCTGGCCGTCGGCTTCGACGGCGCCGGGGGCGGGCTCAAGGGCCTCCTGCAGGCGCTCGCGGCGCTGGTCGTCGCCGGCGTCGGGCTCGATCTGCCGGCGCTGTTCGTGGATCGGCCCTGCGAGCGGCTCGACCTGCGCGCGCTCGCGGCCGATCGCCCCGAGGCCCCGCTCCCCGGGTGGCGCATCGACGGCGGGCGAATCCGCCGCGCCGACGAGCCGGTCGGGTTGCTCGGCGAGCGCCCGTTGCTCGAGCACGGCGCCGCCCCCGAGCTCGATCTCGACGAGGAGGACCCTGGCGCCGGCGCTGCCGCCGCCGACGTCCCGCTCCTCGCGTACCGGGAGCATCAGGAGACGATGCGCCGGTTCCTGGCGATGCAGGAGCGCGTCACCTCGGAGTTCCTCCTCCGGCTCGGCGGCGACGGCGACGCGGCCGCGCTCGCTTCGGCTCCGGCGCCGCGGCAGGGCGGCCAGGCCGCTCCGCGCGCGGCGCTCGGCGGAGCTCCGCCGTCGCCGCCTGCCCTGGCGGCGCCGCCGTCGCCGCCTGCGCTGGCGGCGCCGCCGTCGCCGCCTGCGCTGGCGGCGCCGGCGGCTGCGGCGCGCGGCGAGGCGAGGGCGCCGGAGCGCGGCGAGGCGAGCGCGCCGGAGCGCGGCACGGCGCCCGCGGCGCTCGAGCCGGCGGCGTTGCGGCGGACGCTCGCCACGCTGGTCAGCCGCCGGACGGGCTACCCGGAGGACATGCTCGGCCTCGACCAGGACATGGAGGGGGAGCTCGGGATCGACTCCATCAAGCGGATCGAGATCCTGGAGACGTTGCTGCGCGAGCTCCCGCCGCCGGTGGCCGCGCGGCTCCGCTCGTCGATGGACCGGCTCTCCCGGATCCGATCGATGAACGGCCTCGTCGAGGTCGTGTCGGGTGAAGCGGCGGCGCTCGGCGCCGGGAAGCCGGGCGAGGGCGCGCCCGCTCCGGCGCAGAACGGCGCTGCCGCACCCGAGCCGCCCGAGACGGCCGCGGCGTGCCCTCGCTTCGTCCTGCGCGCCGAGCGCAAGGAGCTGCGCCGCGAGCCCTCGGCGCGCCCGCAGGGGCTCTTCCTCGTGACCGAGGACGACCTGGGGCTCGGCGCGCGCGTGTGCGCCCAGCTCGCGCAGCACGGGGCCAGGCCGGTCGTGATCCCGCGCGCGGCGCTCGAGGAGCCCGCGCAGATCGAGCGCCACGTCGCCGCCGCGCGCCGCGAGCACGGCGCCGTGTGCGGGATCGTGCACCTCGCGTCGCTCCACCGCGGCCCGGTGGACGGGCTCGGCGCGTTCCGGCGCGGCAACGGCGTCCAGGCCAAGAGCCTGTTTCACGCCGTGCAGGCCTGCGCCGGCGAGCTGGCCGACGGCCGGGGCGAGCCCCTGCGGATCGTGGCCGCCACGCTGCTCGGGGGCGGACGCGGGCAGGAGGGCCTCGACGGGTCGGCCTCCAGCGCCGGCTGCCACGGCATCCTGCGGTGTGTGGTGCACGAGCACCCCCGGACCGTCGCCAAGGCGCTCGGGTTCGACGAGGTGCAGGCGCCGGACCTCATGGCGAGCCGCATCCTCGACGAGCTGCTGCACGCGCCGGACGACCGCGAGGTGCGCTACACGGGCGGCCAGCGCGCGGTCGTGTCCGTGGCGCCCGCGCCGCTCGACGCTGCGGGGGAGCGGCGCGACTGGGAGCCGCGCCCCGGGTGGGTCGTCCTGGTGACGGGGGGCGCGCGCGGCATCACCGCGGAGATCACGTCCCGGCTCGCCCGCCCGGACGTCCGGTTGATCCTCGTGGGGCGCGCCGAGATCCCCGAGGGGGAGCTCGATGACGAGGGCGGCGACGTCGAGGCGCTGCGCCGGCGCGCCCTCCTCGAGGCGCGGAGTGCGGGGCGCGACGTGTTGCCCGCCGCGATCGAGGCCGAGATCAGGAGCAAGCTGCAGGCGAGGCAGCGCCGCGCCACGCTCGATGCCCTGCGCCGGCGCGGCGCCGCCGTGGAGTACCACGCGATCGACGTGCGGGACGAGGCGCGCTTCCTGGACCTGATCTCCGGCGTGTACCGCCGCTTCGGGCGGATCGACGCGGTCGTCCACGGCGCCGGCGTCATCGAGGATCAGCTGCTCGCCGACAAGCGCCCTGACTCGTTCGATCGCGTCTTCGACACCAAGGCCGACAGCACCTTCCTCCTCGGGCAGGCGCTGCGCCCGGACGACCTGAAGTGGTGTGTCCTCTTCAGCTCGATCTCCGGGCGGTTCGGCAACCGCGGCCAGTCCGATTACGCAGCCGCCAACGAGGTCATGAGCCACCTCGGGGCGCAGCTCGACGCGCGCTGGCCCGCGGCGCGGGTGGTCTCGATCGCGTGGGGGCCCTGGCGCGAGGTGGGGATGGCCGGCGAGGGCGTGCTCCGGCAGCTGGCGGCGCAGGGGATCGTGCCGGTCGACGTGGAGGCGGGCTGCCGCTTCTTCTCCGAGGAGCTCGCGTATGGTCCCAAGGGCGACGCCGTGGTCGTCGCCGGCGAGGGGCCGTGGCGCCGCGGCGACGACAGCGCCGGCGCCGCGCGTTCGCCGGGCCAGGTCGCCGCTCAGGCGGTCGAGCCGCGGGCGGGGCACGCGGCGAGCGCCGCCGCCGAGGCCGGTTCCCCGGCGTGACGCCCGACCCGGCGGTCGCAGCGCCGCCGGGGGCACATCGGTATCCGCGCGGCGCCCATGCGCGCCCCGCGCCGGCGCGCGTCCGCCGCGGGGTTACCGCGCCGCCTTCTGCTTGCGCGCGGCGTGCGCCGTGCGCAGCTCGTCGGCGCTCAGCTTGTTGTCGCGGTTCCCGTCGGCCGCCTTCACCCGTTCCCAGCGCTTGTCGCCCACCTCGTCCCTGGTGAGGAAGCCGTCGCCGTTCTTGTCTTTCCGGGCGAAGCGCGCCTTCTGCCGCGCTTCCCGTGTCTTCTTGTGCTGCTCGGCGCGCGCCTTCAGCTCGTCCGCCGACAGGAAGCCGTCCTTGTTCGTATCGGCGTTGCCCAGCCGCTTCTGCGCCTTCTCCGGAAGCTCGGCGACGGCCAGCTTGCCGTCGCCGTTCTTGTCCAGGTGCTTGATGCGGCTGGCCGGGTCCATGGGGCGGATCTCGCGCCGGGCGCCCTTGTCGTGGCGCGGCGCCGGCGTGTCCGCCGTCCCGCCCGCGCTGCTCGCTGCGTAGGCCGCGCCGCTGCCCGCGAGCACAGCCGCCGAGAGGAAGCTGCCGAGGACGAAGCGACGGATCGCGCTCTGGGTTTTGTTCGAGGAGAGGGGGGAGGTCATCGAGGTCGTGCTCCTTCAAGGGCCAGCCCGTTCTTGCTGGCTTCTACTCCTAGGACGCGCCCACCCCGGCCCGCCCTACGCGCCCCTCGATCTTTTTTTGCCGACCTCTTCGGCGACCGTTCCTAGGCCGCCGCGCTCCGTCGCGCCTTGGCGACCGTCTGCTCCAGCGCCGCCACGGCGCGCCCGACGCCGTCCTCGGCGCGGAGCTTCTCCCCGAGCCGCTGCGCCCGCTCGCGCATCGCCCCGTCGCGCGCGAGCCGTGAAATGGCCCGGGCGAGGCTGTCCGCCGTGAGCTTCTTGATCGGCAGCGGCTCGACGCCCACGCCGAGGTCGGCGATCCGCTGCCCCCAGAGCGGCTGATCGTACCCGAACGGCACCGCCATCGACGGGATCCCCGCGCGCATCGCGGCCGCCGACGAGCCGGAGCCGCCGTGGTGCACCATCGCCGCCACGCGCGGGAGGAGCCAGTCGTAAGGCACCGTCTTCACCTTCAGGATCGTCTCCGGGAGCTTGATGTCCCTGAGCCCGCCCCACCCGGCGATCAGGATGCCGCGCTGCCCGGCGCGCTCCAGCGCGGCGACGACCTCCCGCGTCAGCTGCTTCGGGTTGCGCCCGACGATGCTGCCGAAGCCGATGGCCACCGGAGGGGCGCCCGCCGCGAGGAACTCCGTCAGCTCCGCGGGAGGCTCGTAGTCTTTCCCCTCGTCGAAGATCCAGTAGCCCGTGACGTGCATCCATTCCGCCCAGTCTCGCGGCTTCGGCAGCACCGTGGGGCTGTACCCGAACAGGTGCGGCGTGCACCGGATCGTCCGCAGCTCGTCCCGCCAGTGCCTCGGCGGCAGACCGAGCTCTTCCTTCCGCCACCGGTTGATCTGATCCGAGCCCGTGCGCGACACCGGCTCGGCGAGCAGCCAGGTCAGGCGGTTGTAGAGCGGGCCCAGCTTCCATACCGGCGCGTGGAAGGGGTTCGGGAAACCCCAGGTCGGGATATGGGGCACCGGGTTCGGGCTGACGACGACGTAGGGAATGCCCAGCTTCTCGGCGATCGACGGGCCGACCTGCAGCCACGGCCAGCACAGGAACACGTCGGTGCCCTGGACCGCGTTCCAGCAGTCGCGCAGGTGGTTGACGACATACGAGTGCAAATTTTCACTGAGGAACTTGCTGAATTCTCCCGCGTGGCCGGACTGCTCGCGCAAGGCGACGGCGAGCCGGCTGGAATAGAAATCCTCCGCGCTGCCGCCGAGCTGGAAATACTCCAGACCACATTTGCGGACGAACGGCTCGAAGTCCACCTGCGTGGCGAACCGCACCTCGTGCCCGGCGGCCTTGATGCCGGCCGCGAGCGCGACGAGCGGCTGGACGTCTCCGCGTGAACCGCTCGCGACTACCGTATAATGCATCGAAATTCTCCTTGCGCTCTTCTTCGAGAGGCCCTCTCCCGACCGGCTCCGGCGGGGCGTCGCGGCTCGGCCCGCCGCCCTCTCCGGGAGGACGGTGGCTCGAGCGGGGGTGTCGGGTCGTCCGGCGGGCTACGCCGTGATGCGCAGCCCCCTGCACACGAGGTCCGAGAGCTGCGCGAGGGACAGGTCGCCCGGGGGCTGCTGCTCCTCTCCGAATACATCCTTGTAGGTGAGCGACCGGCCGATGCGATCCTTGAGCAGGAGGATCAGGTGGATCACGTCCATCGACTTGATCCCCAGATCGCCCATCAGCGTGAGATCCGGGGTGAGCTCGCCGGGCTCCTGATCGAGGTCCTCCATGAGCTCCTCGACCGTCTCGAGCACGCAACGCCACACGTCTGCCTTCGTACGCACCTTCATCCTGGCTCCTTTGCTTCCACCCCTCGCGCGGGGTCTTCATGAACCGGGCGCCCGGCGAACCGCCGTGCCCGTCGCAAGCGGGTGTCCCGTGCGGCCACGCTGGCCAGCAGGCTGTCGACGCGGCGATCGCCGTCGCCCAGACGGTACCAGTCGTCGAGCTCGCGCTCGCCGAGCACCACGTGCGCGAGCGCCCGCGCCCAGATACCCCAGCTCGCGTGCAGGAAGGACCGGTCGGTGGTCTCGACGCCGCCGGCCCGCCCGTCCCCGTTCCCGAGCACCCCCCTCGGAGCGCCGCCCTCCGGGGGGCCGCCGCCGAACAGCAGGTGATGGATCGTCTCGGGGAAACGCACGAACCGCTGCTGGAGGCCCTCGACGCGGGCGACCGGCGCCCCGCTTCCGTCGACCATCTCGAACGTCGCCTCCGTGGTGCCCGAGGGATCGAGGCGGACGTGGCCGCGGCATCGCACGCGCCCGCCCGGCGGCGAGGCGCGCCGGTGCCAGACGACGCGCCGGGCCTCGAAGGGAAACACCCCGAACCGGCGCTCACCCCGCTCGAGCAGCCAGAAGGCGACCAGCTGACCCGTGCAGTCGAGGAGCGCCGGGTCGACCTGGAGGTGCAGGGGATCGAGCTCGGGCAGCGCGGTGATCGTCAGATCGGCCTCGATGCTGTGCTCCCCGACGGCGACGACGCGCTCGATCCCGCGGAACGACGGCCCGTGGAAGGCGAAGCCCGCATAGAAGCGCTGCGCCGACCACACGCGGGGCGGCGGCGCGCCGGGGTCGGTCAGCAGCGCCGGGAGCGCGGCGTGCGCGGGAGCGGCGGAGACGTGCGCCGTGCCCTCGAACGCGAGGTATCGCCGCGGGCCGTCGACCTCGTGAAGCGTCACCCGGACCTGCGCCTCGCGTCCTTCCTCGGGCAGGCGCTCCGCGTGGATCGCCACCGTGAGTTTTCCTCGGTCGAGCGCCAGCCATCGCCGCGCGCGCAGGTCCGAGAAGGAGACGGGCCGCGCGCCGGTCAGCCGCCACGCGGCCTCGGCGACGATCTCCAGGCTGAGCGTGAACGGAAGCACGGGCAGGTGCGGCCCGCCCGGAAGGCGCCCGGCCGAGAGCGGCCCGAGGCTGTGATCGAGCACGAACGGGTCGCGCCGCCAGTCGAAGCGGCGCTCGGCGTGCAGCGCGCGGCGGTCCGCCCGCACGACGTCACCGAGCAGAGGGCAATCCGCCGGCGCTGCCGCCGGCGACGCGGGGCCGAGCGGGCGCGCCGTCGCTCGCGGCGGCGGGGGGGCGCCCGCGGCCCGTGTCAGGCGCTGGACCATCGCGAAGACACGCGCCTCGCTCTCCCCGGCCTCCGCCACCAGCGCGTCGTGCAGCGCGCGGATCGACCGCGCGCGCCGCGCCGGCCCTGGGGCCGCCTCCTCCGGCGCGGCCTGGCCGCGATGCGCCGCGCCGGGGCCCTGTGCGCCTTCCGTTGCGGGGAGCTCCGCCTCGGCCGGCGCGAGCACGCCTCGCAGCGCCGCGTCGCACAGCCGATCGAGCGGCTCGACGCGGACGGCGAGGCCGTGGGCGTACAGCTCGCCGACGAGGTGCTTCAGCTGCTGGGTATCGCTGCGGTGCTGGGACGAGGCTGCGACGGCCAGGTGCGGCTTCCCGCGCAGGGTGTCCTCCACGAACGCCGTGAGCCGGTTGTTCGGGCCGGCCTCGATGAACGTCCGCACCCCGTCGTCGTGCAGCGCCTCGATCATCTGGCGAAACCGCACCGGGGAGGACCACTGCGCGGCCAGCAGATCCAGGGCCAGAGACGGCTCCTCCGGCGCGGGGCGGCCCGTGGCGCAGCAGCGCACCGGCGTGTGGGCCACGCCGGTGACGAAGCGATCGTAATGGACGCGCAGCGCCCGCTGCCACGCGCCGAACAGCGGCGTGTGGTAGGCGCGCTCGAACGGCATCCGGATGCAGACGGCCCCGGCGCGGCCCAGCTCGTCCACGGCCGCCTCCACCGCCGGCTGGGTCCCCGCGATCACGACCTGGCTCGGGCAGTTGTCCATCGCGATGAACAGCTGGCCGTCGTGGCGCTCGAGCAGCACGTCGAGCTGGCCGCGGTCGAAGGCGTTGAGCGCGACCATGCGCTCGGGGGTCGGCGGCGCCGGCAAGGCCCGGCCGCTCAGGCCGATGTGCGCGATGACGTCGCAGAGCGCGCGCCGGCTCGGCACCTGGATCGCGCCGGCGGCGATGAGCGCGGCGTGCTCGCCGTTGCTGTTCCCCACCATGACGTCGGCGCGCACGCCGAGCGCGAGGAGCATCTCGTGGGAAGCCAGGCTGGCGATCAGACCCACCTGCGCCCCGCGCACCATGTCGACGAGCTGGCGCTCCCGGGCGAGCCGCTCGTCCTCGCTCGCCGCCGGACCGCGCGGAAACGCGAGCTCGCTCGGCGGCGCCGCCCCCGCGCTCGTGTACGACGCGTCGAGGGCGTCGAACCACGCGCGGGACGAAGGGACGTGGCGGTAAAGCTGCTCCAGCATTCCCTCGTACTGGGAGCCTTGCCCGGGGAAGAGGAGCGCGGTCTGCCCCGACGGCGCGCCGCTCCCATAATAGATTCCGCTCCGCACCCGGAGGCGCGCCTGCTCCGCGCGCGCGAGCGTCGTCCTGGCGCGCCGGAGCTTGCTCGCGAGATCGCGGCGATCGGCCGCGATCACCGCGAGGCGATGGCCGGCGCGCCAGGACGGCGCGCGCGCGCGCTCGCGCGCGAGCCGGTGCAGGGGAATCGAGGGATCCGCCTCCGCGCGAGAGAGGAGCTCGTCGATCGCGCGTGTCAAGCCGGCGCGGTCCTCGGACGACAGGAGGAACAGCTCGGCCGCGTCGCGCGCCGCCGCGGCCGAGCGTGCGTCATCGACGCTCGCGACCTCCGCGCCGCGCGCCTCCGACGGCGTGTCGCCGGCATGGGCCTGCGGCTCCTCTGCGCTGGACGCCATTCGTGTCAACTGGCTCCCTTGCCTCGACGTGCCTGACCCGCGGAAAGAGCACCCAGGGCCACTGCGCGCGGAGTCTCCCCGAAAACGATCACCATGCAAGGCGAGAAGCGATCTCGACGATCGGCCCTCGTCATGGACCACCTCGTGTGGCCCTCGCTTTGTTCGTGTGTAACTATCGAAAATAATTGTATTTTTCAATCGATACGGCGCGACGAAACCTGGCTGAATCTTAACACTACTTTACAGTACCTTGGGCAGAGCTTCATACCGGTGTACGACGAGATCTCGGGTAGGCGCTGGGTACGCCAAGATCGCCGCGAGCGCCGGACGTCGGCCGGATGCGATATCGGTTGACAGACCCTGCATTCGAACCAGAATCCGTACGCCCGACCGCAGCGCCGGCACGGCTCGTCTGTGGCAGGGCGGTGCGGGCCCTCGTTGGCGTCGTTGGCCTCGCTGGACGCTGGCCGTCGTGGAGCGCGCTCGCGCGCGCCAGGTGCACACATGAAGAACATCCTCGTTACGGGCGGCGCGGGCTTCATCGGCTCGAACTTCATTCGATACGTGCTGGCGGAGCGGCCCGGGGTGCAGGTGGTCAACCTCGACGCGTTGACCTATGCCGGGAGCCGCGGGAGCTTGAGCGGGCTGCCCGAGGACCGGCACGCCCTCGTGCACGGCGACATTCGTGACAGGCAGCTCGTCGAGCGCCTCTTGTCCGAGCGGCGGATCGACACCATCGTGCATTTCGCCGCCGAGTCCCACGTCGATCGGTCGATCGCGGGGCCGGAGGCGTTCATCGAGACGAACGTCGTCGGCACGTTGCGCCTCCTGGAGGCCGCGCGCGCCGCGTGGCTCGGCCGCGGCGACGCCCTGGAGGGCAAGCGCTTCCATCACATCTCCACCGACGAGGTGTTCGGGTCCCTGGGGCCGGGCGACGCCGCGTTCCACGAGGGCACGCCGTACTCGCCGAACTCGCCCTACGCCGCGTCGAAGGCGGGGAGCGATCACCTGGTCGGCGCCTATGTCCATACCTACGGCCTGCCGGCGACGATCACGAACTGCTCCAACAACTACGGCCCGCGGCAGTTCCCCGAGAAGCTCATCCCGCTCATGATCCTGAACGCGCTGACGGGCAAGCCGCTGCCGGTCTACGGCGACGGCGCCCAGGTGCGCGACTGGCTCTATGTCATCGACAGCTGCGAGGCCATCCTGCGCGTCATCGAGCGCGGCCGCCCCGGGGAGAGCTACAATGTAGGCGGCGGCAATCAGCCGACCAACCTCGAGATCGTCCAGCAGATCTGCGCGTACCTCGACCAGCGTTTCCCCGAGTCGCCCTACCGGCCGTACAGCAAGCTCCTCCGGTTCGTCCCCGACCGGCCCGGGCACGATCGACGGTATGCCGTCGATTTCCGGAAGATCGAGCGCGAGCTCGGCTGGCGGCCGCGCTTCTCCCTGGACGAGGGGCTGCGAGAGACCATCGAGTGGTACCTCGCGAACCCGGAGTGGCTGTCCGCGATCGGGCGGCGCGACGATTACCACGGCTGGATCGAGCAGAACTACACGAAGCGAGGAGCGGACAAGTGAAGGGAATCATCCTCGCCGGCGGCCGCGGCACGCGCCTCCACCCGGTGACCCGGGGCGTGAGCAAGCAGCTCTTGCCGGTCTACAACAAGCCGATGGTCTATTACCCGCTCTCGATCCTGATGCTCGCCGGCATCCGGGAGATCCTCGTGATCAGCACGCCGGAGGATCTGCCGCTCTACCAGCGGCTCCTCGGCGACGGTCGGCAGTGGGGCCTCGAACTCTCCTATGCCGAGCAGGCGGAGCCGCGCGGGCTGGCCGAGGCGTTCCTCATCGGCCGCGCGTTCGTGGGCGGCCAGCCGGTCGCGCTCGTGCTCGGGGACAACATCTTCTATGGCACCGGGCTCCCGGAGACGCTCCGCCGCGCGGCCAAGCTGGAGGTGGGCGCGGTCGCCTTCGCGTACCCGGTGAGCGATCCGCACCGGCACGGGATCGTCGAGCTGGACGCGTCGGGCCGCGTGATCAGCCTGGAGGAGAAGCCGCGCGAGCCGCGCAGCCATTTCGCCGTTCCGGGGATGTACTTCTACGACGGCAAGGTGTGCGACATCGCGGCTTCCCTCGAGCCCTCCGCCCGCGGCGAGTACGAGATCACCGATCTCAACCGCGTGTACCTCGCGCGCGGGGAGCTCAGGATCGAGATGCTCGGGCGGGGCACCGCGTGGCTCGACGCGGGAACACACGAGTCGCTGCTCCAGGCGTCGAACTTCGTGCAGACCGTCGAGCTGCGCCAGGGGCTGATGATCGCCTGCCCCGAGGAGGTCGCGTACCGCATGGGCTTCATCGACGGCGACGCGCTGGCCGCGCTCGCGGAGGAGCTGCCGGGCGAGTACACGGATTACCTGCGCAACGTGCTGAGGGACACCACCGCGCGTCGTTAGAAGGGCAAACGGGTTGAACCAGCATGAAATGAGCAGAAGTTCGAACGCCAAGGCGCCAAGGACGCCAAGAACGCCAAGAAGAAGATAATATCTTGGCGTCCTTGGCGGTTTATTTCTCGCTCGATCAACGTGATCGGTGTTCTAGCCCCTGGCGGCGCTTGCCGGCGGACGGGAGCTCTGGCGAGGCATGCCGCGGCCTTCTGCGGGAGGAGCGCGAAAGTGAGCGTGGAAGATGAGTCGGCTCGATATCGTGCGCTGGATCGATTTTCGCTCCGTGGTGGACGAGCGCGGGGCGCTGACCTTCGTCGAGGGGATGAAGGACATCCCCTTCGAGATCAAGCGGGCGTATTACCTGTACGACGTGCGCCAGGACCGGGGAGGGCACGCCCACCGCGACACGCAGCAGGTCATCGTCGCGCTCTCGGGGCGCTTCGTCCTCGAGCTCTCGGACGGCGCGGAGAGCCGGCGGTTCGCGCTCGATTCCCCCACGCGAGGGGTCCACATCGTGTCCATGCTCTTCATCCGGTTGCTCGATTTTGCGCCCAATACCGTCGTCCTGGTCCTGGCGAGCACCCATTACGACAAGTCCCGATCGATCCGGTCCTGGGAGGCGTACGTGCAGGAGGTGAGGGGAGCGTGACTTCGAGCGCGACGAGGCCGCGCGGCGGTTCTCTCGACGTCTCGCACGTCCCGCGCGTCCCGGGCCGGGGCCGGCCTGCGCCAGGGTCGGCCGGGGAGAGCCCCGGGTGAAGGTCCTGCTCCTCGGCAACTCCAGCCTTGTGCGGCGGCGGGTGCTGCCGGCGCTCGCGCGCCTCGGGGTGCGCGACATCGACGTCGCGTCGGTGTCCCGGGGCGCCGACGTCGCCCTGCCGCCCGGCGCGACGGGCCGCCGCTATGACGATTACCGCGCGGCCCTCGAGCGCAGCGATGCGGCGCTCGTCTACGTGTCGACGGTCAACTCCACGCACGAGGAGCTCGCCGAGGGCGCCCTCGATCGGGGCTTTCACGTCGTCGTCGACAAGCCGGCTTGCCTCTCGGTCGAGGCGTCTCGCCGCCTCGTCCGGCTCGCCCGGCAGCGGGGACGGTGCCTCGCGGAGGCCACGGTCTACGGGTATCACCCGCTCTACCGCGAGGTCCGCCGGATCTTCAGCGAGGCCGGCCGTTCGCCCACCCGGCTCACGGCGACGTTCAGCTTTCCCCCGCTGCATCCGGACAACTACCGGTACCGCGCCGCGCTCGGCGGCGGATCGCTGCTCGATCTCGGGCCGTACGCGGTCACCCCCGGGCGCCTCCTGTTCGGCTCCGCGGAGCCGGCGTCGATCGCTTGCCGCGTCGTCGAGCGCGCCGGCGAGGTCGACGCGTCGTTCAGCGTGCTCATGGGCTTTCCGGGCGGCCGATCGCTGGTCGGGCACTATGGCATGACCACCGGCTATCAGAACCGCCTGGACGTCCTTGGCCCCGACGTGGTCGTGAGCATTGACCGGGCGTTCTCGCCCCCTGCCGATCTCCCCATCCAGCTCGGCGTGCTCGAGCGCGATCGTCGCCGGACGGTCGAGGTCCCCGCTGCGGACAGCTTCGCGGAGTTCTTCCGCGCTGTTTTCGAGGCGATCGAGCGCGGCGATCACGACGGGCTCGCCGGGGACCTGCTCGCCGACGCGATCCTCCTCGAGGCGCTGCGCCGCGCCGCCTCCTGAGCCTGCGCCTCGGCGCCGGCGATGGCGCGCCGCCCGGCGCCTCCGTCCCCCGGCTGTCCGGCCCCCCCTTGACTTCGAGCGCGCTCTAACTCCTAGGGTGTCGTGCGTCGAACGGCCGCGGCCCTTCTCCGCGGCAAGGAGCCCATCATGCACACGCGCAAGCTCGGTCCACTCCAGGTCTCCGCCCTCGGTCTCGGCTGCATGGGCATGAGCGATTTCTACGGCCCCCGGGACGAGGCCGAGTCGATCGCCACGATCCATCGCGCGCTCGAGCTCGGCGTCACGCTGCTCGACACGGCGGACATGTATGGCCCCTTCACGAACGAGGAGCTCGTCGGCCGCGCCATCGAGGGTCGCCGGGGGAGCGTCGTCCTCGCGACGAAGTGCGGCGTCGTCCGCGATCCGAAGGACGCCACGATCCGCGGCATCAACGGCACGCCGGAGTACATCCGCGCGGCCTGCGACGCGAGCCTCAAGCGGCTGCGCGTCGACGTCATCGATCTGTACCAGCTCCACCGCGTCGATCCGAAGACGCCCATCGAGGAGAGCGTCGGCGCCATGGCGGAGCTCGTGAAGGCCGGCAAGGCGCGCGCGATCGGGCTCTCCGAGGCGGGCGCGGAGACGCTCCGGCGCGCCCACGTGGTGCACCCGCTCGCGTCGGTGCAGACCGAGTATTCGCTCTGGTCGCGCGATCCGGAGGACGACGTGCTCGCGACGTGCCGGGAGCTCGGCATCGGCTTCCTCGCGTACAGCCCCCTCGGCCGCGGCTTCCTGACGGGGCAGATCAAGCGCTTCGAGGACCTCGCGCCGGACGATTACCGCCGCATCTCGCCGCGCTTCCAGGGCGAGAACTTCCAGAAGAACCTCGACCTGGTCGCGAAGGTCGAGGCGATCGCGAAGGAGAAGGGCGTGAAGGCGTCGCAGCTCGCGCTCGCCTGGGTGCTGGCGCAGGGGGACCACATCGTGCCGATCCCCGGCACGAAGCGCAGGAGCTACCTCGAGGAGAACGTCGCCGCGGAGGCGATCGCGCTCTCCGAGAGCGACCTGCGGCGCCTCGACGAGGTGATGCCGAAGGGCGCGGCCGCCGGGTCGCGTTACCCCGAGACCGGCATGCAGCTCGTGAACCGGTGAGCGCCGTGGCCGGGAGATCGCGCGCTGGCGGATCGGGGTCGGAGGCGAGCGGCGGGCCGCGCGCCGAGGCGAACGGCGGGCCGCGCTCGGAGACGCGCGGCGGGCTGACCATCGCGGAGGTCGCCGCCGCGACCGGGACGAGCGCGCACACCCTGCGCTACTACGAGCGGATCGGGCTGATCCGGTCCGTGTCGCGGGCGCGCAGCGGCCATCGCCGCTACGGCCCGGAGGACGTGCGGTGGGTCGAGTTCCTCCGCAAGCTCCAGGCGACGGGCATGCCGATCCGCCGCATGCTCGCCTACGCGGCGCTCGTGCGGCGCGGCGAGGGCACGCTCGCCGAGCGGCGCGCGCTGCTCGAGGCGCACCGGGACGACGTGGCCGCGAAGCTCGCCGAGCAGCAGGCGCACCTCGCGATCATCGAGCGGAAGGTGGAGTACTACCGGGAGCTCGAGCGGGACAGCGAGCGCAAGCGCGCGTCGTGACGGCGCGGCGCGCGGCCGGGCAGGGGCGGTGAGCGCTCACGCCCCTTCCGGCACCCCGGGCTGCCGGAGCACGCGCAGGGGGCCCTCGGAGGAAGCGAGGCGAGCGAGCGCCGGGTCGGTCAACACCTCGAACAGATCGCGCTCGGCGTCGTCGATCAGGCACCGCCGTCGCACGAGCCGGACCACCTGCGAGTAGTCCACGTGGTCGAGGTCGTGCGCGAGCCCGAGCGGCTGCCACAGGGCGTGCGCGCCGTGCCTGTGCGCGGCGCCCTGGTCGTACCAGCCGTAGTTGGCGGCCCGGTCGCGGCTCCCGGCGAGGCGATTGGTGAGCACCCAGTGTTTGCCCACGTTCTCGATGAGCCCCGTCCGGCCCGCGATGCGCTCCTCGACGCGGCGGTGGTGCTCCAGCATGCGGGCGGTGCTCGCCATGGTCGGGTCCGGGGCGCCGATGCACGGCTTGATGCGCACGCTGGCCTGCTCCCAGACGAGGTCGCAGATCCGCGTCGTCGGCATGGCGCACTCGAGCAGATCCGCGATCTGCTGGGTCGTCCGCGCGGTGGCGTTGATGCGGACGGAGTCCTGCGGGTCGCCGATCCGGAGCGCGTCGGCGCTCACGAAGAAGGTGGCGCGGCGGCCGCCGTGCTCGCTGTGCACCGGGACCCAGCAGATCGGCGCCAGGTGGCCGGCCTTCACCGCCTCGATGATGGCGTCCTCGCGCGCGCGGCCGGCGCGCTCGGGGAGGCGTGCGACGAAATCGGTGCCTCGCAGGACATCGGTCATGGCTCCCCCTCGGCGAGCGCGCCCGCCGCGCTCAGGGCGCGCGGCGCCTTCCGGCCGAGGCGTCGAGTGCTGGCCGGCTCGCTCGGTTGATTGTGTGGAACGCGCGAGATCCACGCAAGGAGCGCGTGGCCTGCCGATGGCCTGGGCGGCGCGTCGATCGGGTTGATGCCGCAGGGCGGCGCGGCGCGCGGAGGTGGGTCGCGAGGTGGGTGAGGTGAGCGAGGCGGGTGAGGCGGAAGGCGGCGGGTGAGGTGAGCGAGGCGGAACGACGCGGGCGAAGCGGAAGGCGAAATGTTCGGATTTTCGCCCCGGCCGCGCGCTCCTGCTTCGTTTTGCGCGGCTCGCCTGCCCGCCCTAAGCTCCGCCCCATGTTGCCCCCGGCGAGCCGTCCCTCCCTGCGTCCCTCCGGGGCCCTCCGCGCCTCCCGCCTCCTCCTCGCCGTCGCCTGCGCGGCCGCCCTCGCCGCGCAGGCCGCCGGCTGCGGCGGGAGCGCCGCCCAGGGGCCCGACGCGGCCACCGCGATCGCGTCGATCGACGCGCGCCTGCGCGGCAGCTTCCGGCTCGTCCGCTTCGAGCCGGAGGTCCCGCTCGAGCCGATGCTCGCGTCGATGCTCGAGTTCCAGTACACGCACCTGATCGTCCGCTTCGACGGGCAGCGCATCCTCGCGGATTCGCCCGGCCTCCACGTCGACCGCGCCTACGAGATCCGCGACCCCGTGTGGGATCGCTTCAAGCTGATCTCCTACGACGAGGCGGGGATTGCCTACGAGGCGCTGTGCGAGTTCTCGAGCCAGGGAGAGCTCATCGTGTACGCGCAGACGCCGCCCTGGAAGGGCATCGCCACGCTCCGGCGGGCGCAGTAGCGGGCGACGGGCTTCTCGACGGCGCCCTGACGGGGCCGACAACTACGCTTCGATACACTCCCATGCCGACGCTCGAGCACAACGGCCTCGTCGAGATGTTCCGCGAGAACCCCGCCCTCGCGCCCCACCTCCTCGCGTTGCTCTTCCACGTCGACGTCCCCGCGTACGCCGGTGTCCGGGTCGCCGACTCCTCGCTCGATCAGCTGATCCCGGTGGAGTTTCGTGCGGACCTGGTGCTCGAGCTCCACGACGCCAGCGAAGCCGTCGTGCTCTCGATCGTGCTCGAAGCGCAGCGCGACATGGCGCCGCGCAAGAAGTTCTCGTGGCCGGTGTACATCACGGTGGCCAGGGCCGAGCGGGAGAGCCCGACGGTCGTCCTGGTCATCGCGATCGACGCCGAGATAGCCGCCTGGGCGGCGGAAAAGATCGACCTCGGCCTGGGCCGCGGCGTCATCCAGCCGTTCGTGCTCGGCCCTGCGACCCTGCCCGTGGTGACGGATCCGGCGGTGGCGGAGAAGGAGGTCGAGCTCTCGATCCTCTCCGCGATGGCGCACGGCAACGGCCCGGAGGGGCTCGCCGTGCTGGAGGCGGCGTTCGAGGCGCTCGGTCGTCTCGACCACGAGCACGCGGCGGTGTACTTTCAGATCATCTGGAACGTGCTGCGCGAGCCCATGCGGCGGGCTCTGGAGGCGCTGGTCATGGAGCGGCAGAGCGAAGGCAAGGCGACTTTCCCCCCGTTCGCCCAGAAGCTCATCGAAATGGGCGAGCTCAAGGGTTTCCGGGAGGGCGAGCTCAAGGGCCTGCGCGAGGCGTTGCTGCGGCTGGTCGCCCGGGCTGGGATCCCCCTCACGGAGGACGAGCGCGCCCGCATCCGAGCGTGCGACGACACCGTGACCCTCGAGCGGTGGATCGACAACGTCCTCGGAGCGAAGACCGCCGCCGACGTGCTCTCCTGATGCGCCCCACGGGGGCTGCGGAAGCGAGGTGCGAGGTGCCGGGAAGCCCTTGATCGTTCGCGAGAGGCGGCCGATGTCCTGCTCGACCCAGGGGCCGAGCTGCGCGACCCTCTGCCTGCGACGATGGCGACGGCGACGGACTCGGCGACGCCTGCGACGACGACGCGGACAATGACGGCATCGCCGATGCCGACGACGGCTGCCCTCTCGTGGCGGACCCCGACCAGGCCGACGACGGTGGCGCCGGCGACGCCTGCGACAACACCGGCGGCGCAGGCGGCGAGGGCTCCGGCGCGGGCGGCGGCGGGGCGACGCCGCCCACCTCGGAGGTTGCCTCCGGCGTCGCGTGCGCGCTGGCGCCCGGCGGCGCGCGCGACGCAGCGTTCGCTCTTGCAGCGTCGCTCCTGGTCGCTTCCGGCCTCCGAGCACGCCGGCGATCGCGACGCACCACGGTTGCCCCCTACAAGCAGTGAGCGAAAGCCCGGGCCCATAGCTCGGCCCGACGGCGCTGAACGCGGTCACCCCGGCACATCCCACCAATCTCTCCAGAAAATGCCGCGGCGAAGCACCTGATTCGGGGATGACGCGCCCGCTCTGGCCGTCGCGCGTCACGGCAGGTCGCTTGCCGCCCATGCCGACGCTCGAGCACAACGGCCTCATCGAGATGTTCCGCGATCATCTACACCGAGCTGTGCACCGTGACGAGCGCGAGCGATCAGCGACCCCAGTCGCCGCGACGCAGTTCCAGTATCGTCGGTAGCACGCCGATGAGGTTAAGCCGCAGGTCGAGATCCTGAGCGCGGGCCACGGCGGCAGCATCATCCGTCTGCCAGAACTCGCGCTGCGAGGCGACGAGTGTGCCTCCGTAGAGTGGCTCCACCAGTTCTGCCTCAGGCACGTCGCCGGGTGCTAGGGCAAACGGCAGCCAGCCCATCCAGCCGATGCCAGTGCGCGTCCGGTCGAAGGGGTGATGGTCACGCCGGTAGGCGGTCGGCATGATCGCCAGATGTTGAGGCCGCTCCCAGGCCACCACCGCAGCGATCACGCGGCGCATCATCGCTTCTAGGCTCTCAGGTCCGCCAGGGGCAAACCAGAGGTCAAGTGAGAGCAAGTCAACAAAGGCTTCGGGCCTGTTCCACCTGAGGAACACATCGTAGATACGTGGATCGGTTGCCGCGGATGCGAAGATGTAATAGTCGTCGGAAACGGCGTTGATCGCGCGACTGAACTCCAGAAAGGCCGCGCGCTGCTCCCAGAGCGTGAGGTAGTATCCACTCGTGGGGTCCAGCACGCGCCAGCCCTGCGTAAGTGGTGGCAGCGCACCGAGGATTTGCAGAAGGGCTAGGAAGCGTTCCGCCCCCACATCGAACCCCTCTCGGAACCTGGGCAGGTAACTAACTAGGTTAAGATCGATAGGCGTCACTTGCGACCTGTTGCTTGGTAGGGCACGATGAGGGTTGCAATCGGCGGGCTCAAGCCGTCCTGGTAGAAGTAGTCAATCATGTAATAGTATAGAATTTGACGACTAAACACCCACAGTAACTTTACTTCGGGATAAAGGGGTCGGACGACCTTGAGCTGATTTCGGGCCTCCCTTTTTGTATCTTCAATCGCCGTAATGGCCCACCCCTGAGGACGAAAACGACCGTCAGATCTCCCCTTATCAAGTTCGAAGAAGTTGTCGTAGCCGTACTTTGCCTCGATCAGTTGACAAATTGAAGGCTGGATCCCGTCAAACCAGACCTTGAATTCCCATTCTTGAATCCGTCCGCGCTCCGGTTCATGGAGCATCCAAGATACAATAAAATGCTGGTATTCGTACCCGTCGCGTTGGTTGTCCCTGTCGGGGCTGTAACCTCTCCACTTAGGATAGCCGTTGGCGAGGGCAATGCAGTTTTTGCAGGTCGCACAGGTGTCCGTCCCCGCGTGCGATAGGATCTCGGCCTCGGTCTTGGCATCTGCGATAGGTGAGGAGGTGAGGGGGAGGGCGGTGGCATCTGGGGCGCCGGCGGGGCCGCCAGTAGGGGCGTCCGGAGCGCCGGAAGACGGCAGCGGCGGAGGCGGAGGCGGAGGCGGCAGTCGCGGAGGCGGCAGTTGCGAAGGCGCCGGCTGCTGCGGCGGCGGTCGCCGCGGCAGTGGGAGCGGGAGCAGCTGCGGCCGTAGCCGCGGCCGAAAGAAAATTGGTGCAAGCATTTCGTTGATGTGCGTCACTTTACCACCATATCCTGTCGCCCATGCCTGCGCGGATAGCCATGATTCGGATGAAGGCGCACGCATCGTTGAAGCGGGCTTCCGGTGTTCCGGTGCGAGCGGAGAGAAGCTTGGCGATGGCCGGATTTTCCCAGAACCGCGGAAAGCGCACCGTCCCAAGGAACATGAAGCGCGCGCGCAATTGCGGATCCTTGATGCCAAGGGCCGTGGCCTGGAGCCGCGCCGCGCGTACGGCCTCTTCGAGCCCGGCCCGATCCAGCTGCTCAACCTCTGCGGCATGGCGCCTGCGGAAGATCTCGGCCACAGCCCGGTCGTCATCGGAGGCGCAAGCGGATTTGAGGGCAGCCAACTGAGCTGAGGAAACTCGCATGATTACAGTTCAACCTCGCTCGCCGCCGCCAGATCCTCATCGGCGAATGCAGTCGCCAGTACCCGCTGCCAGCTCATGTTAGCGGCGCGCCAGGGGTTATGTCAACAAGGGGGGTAGCTGGTTTGAGGACGACGTGAGCCTGTTGGACGGAGTCCCTCATCGCGTCCACAATCAGGACGCGGTATGGAACGAGCCGCAGAGACCGCGAGGCCCGCACGGTGGCCAGACCGGCGGGTGTCAGGGCCCCCACGGGGAGCGGCGGACTCAAGCAGGACTGTTAGATGGACGGACCGGAGCCGTTCACCAAGAGCAGCACGTCGAGTTCATCACGATGCGGAGCGGCGCGGCCCGCTCCGTCGTACCCGTGCCCGGGAGCGGCATGGGGCCCTGCTATCGGCGCGAGCTTGCTCGCACCTCCGGTTCTAGGCCGAGCAGCCGGCCGATGGCCTCGTGAACCACCCGGGCCGCCTCTCCATCCCCGAGGGCGACGGCGCGGCTCAGTGCGCCGGCGAGCGAGGCATCCAAGGCCGCCCGAGGCGAGGGATCGACCATCGCGAGCTCGCCGAGTTTGACGCTCGCCGGTTGGGCCGGGGTTGGGGCCATGCCTCCCGAGGCGTCGCGATCCGTTGTCACGTTCCCCCGAGATCCCGCTGGAAGCGACGATTCGCAACGGTTCGGCACCGCAGAAGGGTCCCGCGAGAACCCCGCCCTCGCGCCCCACCTCCTCGCGTTGCTCTTCCACGTCGACGTCCCCGCGTACGCCGGCGTCCGGATCGCCGACTCCACGCTGGATCAGCTGATCCCGGTGGAGTTTCGTGCGGACCTGGTGCTCGAGCTCCACGACGCCAGCGAAGCCGTCGTGCTCTCGATCGTGCTCGAAGCGCAGCGCGACATGGCGCCGCGCAAGAAGTTCTCGTGGCCGGTGTACATCACGGTGGCCCGGGCCGAGCGGGAGAGCCCGACGGTCGTCCTGGTCATCGCGATCGACGCCGAGATAGCCGCCTGGGCGGCGGAGAAGATCGATCTCGGCCTGGGCCGCGGCGTCATCCAGCCGTTCGTGCTGGGCCCTGCGACCCTGCCCGTGGTGACGGATCCGGCGGTGGCGGAGAAGGAGGTCGAGCTCTCGATCCTGTCCGCGATGGCGCACGGCAACGGCCCGGAGGGGCTCGCCGTGCTGGAGGCGGCGTTCGAGGCGCTCGGGCGCCTCGACCGCGAGCACGCGGCGGTGTACTTTCAGATCATCTGGAACGTGCTGCGCGAGCCCATGCGGCGGGCTCTGGAGGCGCTGGTCATGGAGCGGCAGAGCGAAGGCAAGGCGACTTTCCCCCCGTTCGCCCAGAAGCTCATCGAAATGGGCGAGCTCAAGGGCTTCCGACAGGGCGAGCTCAAGGGCCTGCGCGATGGGAAGCTCGAGGGCCTCCGCGAGGCCCTGCTGCGGCTGGTCGCCCGGGCTGGGATCCCTCTCACGGAGGACGATCGCGCCCGCATCCGAACGTGCGACGACACCGTGACCCTCGAGCGGTGGATCGACAACGTCCTCGGAGCGAAGACCGCCGCCGACGTGCTCTCCTGAAGCGCCCCACGGGGGCTGCGGAAGCGAGGTGCGAGGTGCCGGGAAGCCCTTGATCGTTCGCGAGAGGCGGCCGATGTCCTGCTCGACCCAGGGGCCGAGCTGCGCGACCCTCTGCCTGCGACGATGGCGACGGCGACGGACTCGGCGACGCCTGCGACGACGACGCGGACAATGACGGCATCGCCGATGCCCACGACGGCTGCCTTCTCGTGGCGGACCCCGACCAGGCCGACGACGACGACGGTGGCGCCTGCGACAACACCGGCGGCGCAGGCGGCGAGGGCTCCGGCGCGGGCGGCGGCGGCGGCGCGACGCGGCCCACCTCGGACGTCGCCTCCGGCGTCGCGTGCGCGCTGGCGCCCGGCGGCGCGCGCGACGCAGCGTTCGCTCTTGCAGCGTCGCTCCTGGTCGCTGCCGGCCTCCGAGCACGCCGGCCATCGCGACGCACTACGGTTGTCCCCTACAAGCAGCGAGCGAAAGCCCGGGCCCATACCGTCGGCCCGACGGCGCTGAACGCGGTCACCCCGGCGCATCCCACCAATCTATCAGCGGGGCCTGCACGGCGAATGACCGGCGCCCGGGAACTACGCCGAATGGGGGGGCAAGGCCAGAATGGCTTTCATGCCCCCCGAGGGCATCACTACTCCAGCACTGTCTCCATATCCCAGTCAACCCACATGTCTTTCCATTCGCTGACCGGCTGCTGAACGCCATTGTCCAGGATGTTCATCACGTCCGTGTTTGCGCTGGTATTGCCTTCGAACGCTCGCTTGAACATTTCGCCAGCGAGGGCGGTTTGAGAGCCCGACGCGCCGCAGTGGTTCGCGCTGTACATCTGAAAACCCATGCGCTCTGGGACGCCGAGCGCTTTCCATACCGGTTTTGCTGCCCATGCGGAGAGCGCTTCGCAGGTTCCACCCAGGTGACACCATGCGTTCCTGCCATTGGCATTTGTGAAGTGCACCAGATGCCGCGGAGCGATGGTCGCCAGGATCAAGTGCGTATCAAAGGGGAGGTTGTACACCTTCGAGGGGTCGCTCCGGAGCCAACGGGCCGCGCTGGTCACCCAGGGGCCGCAGATGCCGCTGTCTTCCAGGTTGTCGATGCTCTGAGGTTTGGCGTCTGAACACTGCCAGACAGCACCACCTTCACCGTGTCTGAACCACTCTGCCTGACGCAGGTTGGCTACGCCACCGCCGCCCGATTCCACGATGACAACCACCGGTGCACGACTGAAGACGCCCGCCAGGTAAGCACCTTTTCCGCATCCGGAGCATCCCGAGACCATCACCTTTGTGGGATCGTGTCCGCTGCCCGGGTTCTGCTCCAGCACGTCCATCACCCGGTCAATCATCCATCCGTTGGCGATATTGGTGTTGAGCTCGGACAGGCCGAAGAGATTTCTTATCTTGCCTTCAAAGCCGCTTCCAAACGACAGCGTTTTGCTGCCTGACGGGAAAACCCCGCCCGACAGCTTGAGGGCGATCACGCTGCCGGATCCGCTGATGCTCGCCGAGAAGCTCTCTGTTTTCTCGCCCACCCTGGCAGTGATTGAAACGGTGGCTCCGGATACGGTTCCGGTCACTTCATCCGGTTCGGAGGGGACTGGACCGTAAAGGTACTTGGCTGCCATCGCCAGGATTTCCTTGCGGCGGCACTCCCACTGTTCTTTGGTGGTGACCTTCGTTCCGTCAAAGAACGTAAACGGATCCGGGAGCTTCTGGTTTACCTCGGTCAGACCATTCGGCTCAGGCAAAGTGGGCAGGGTACACGTGAAGTCGCCGCCGCCAGGCCCGCCAGCCCCGCCGGTCCCGCCAGTCAGGGAGCCGCCCGTGCCGGTTCCACCCGTCGGAGCACCGCCGCCCGTACTGGCGACTCCGCTGGTCGCGGAGCCTCCACCCGTGGTGACTCCTCCGCTCCCGCCCGGTGTCCCGCCGCCTGTGCCCGAAGCATCTCCCCCGGCACCGCCGGATCCAATTTCTGAAGAGCAGCCAGGGAAGTTCAAGAGGGCGAGGACGGGAACCGCGAGAGCGGTTAATGTGCGCGAGGCACGAGAACGGACAGACATGAAGGCCTCCATGTTTCCAGTGCAGTGGCGGAATGCGACACGCGGTGCATGGCACGTAGTGCGTGACGCGCGGGAAAAAAGGACGTGCTTACAGCAGACGGTAGGGAAGTCTGTGTGTTGGTTGCGTTGGTGGCGCTGTCTTCGTCACGCGTGCGAATTTGCGCTGTGACTATGCCAGTGGCACGTGAACGAGGCGTTTCAGGGCGCAGTGCGATTCGTTCGCCGTCAAGCCGAGGACCCGTGAACTGAGCCATGAGAACGGCGCTCCCGGGGCTCGGGGGAGCAAGTTTCGGATCTGGCCATGCGCTCCGCTCGAGCACGAACTCTCCGCTTCCTCGCTGTGTTCTCTGCAGTCGCCTGCGGTGGGCGGACGTCGCTCGATGAGGAGAATTTCTTCCCGGACGACGCCTCCGGTCCAGCCGGGTCCGGAGGGAAGAGCCTCGGAGCCGGTGGTCTCGGAGCTGGCGCAGCGGCGAAGCTGCCCTTGACGGTGGCCGCACGCGACCAACAGGGGGAGGAGGGCCGTTAGGGGGAGAGGTTCGGAGCAGGTTGGCCGGAACGACACCATCAGACGCCCATTCCCAGCGGAGGGCGGTTCGATCACGCTTATTGCTGGGAATCGTACGACCGGAGCGGGCAGCGTTTCGTCAGGGTGCAAATGTTCGACAGGTTTGTGGTCGATGGGATCCATCCGGATCGTCTCCGGGACCCCCTTGGCGTTGCCGCATCGCGCTTCACGGTCCCGCTCCCGCTCGCCGGAAGGTCGTTCGTGCTCGAAGCGCAGCGCGACATGGCGCCGCGCAAGAAGCTCTCGTGGCCGGGGCGCTTCGGCGGAGCTGTCGAGCCCTTCGTGCGGCCGCTCGACAGGGCGAACATGGTGTACAAGGGCCGGCGACGTGGCCGAGCCGAGAGCACAGCGGAAGAACGACCCACACGGGTGGCGCAAGGAGGCGAAGGATCTGACCGCGGCCGTCGCCGGCGGATCGATCGTGGGGATGCCCCTCCTGTACACGATGGAGATGTGGTTCCGCGGGATGATGCTCCCGGAGTGGCACCTCGGGGCGATCCTCGCGTTGACGCTGGTCGTGACCTTCCTGTGCTCCCTGGCGTCCGGTTTCCGGAACGAGGACACCCTCCTCGGCACGGCCATCGAGGCGGTGACGTCGGTCGGGATCGGGATCGTCCTCTCGGCCGCGATCCTGGCGCTGGTCGGCGAGATCTCCCCGGGCAGCGCGCCCCGCGAGGTCGTCGGCAAGGTCCTCCTCCAGGCGGCCGCGGTGAGCCTCGGGGTCGCGTTCGCGAACGCGCAGGTCCGCGACAAATCCCGCACGGGAGACGACCAGCAGGACGACAAGGCCCCCGAGGGGGATCCGGAGGCGCTCCAGCTCCGGGCGGACCTGCGCGACTTCTCCGCGGCGGCGGCGGGCTCCCTGCTGTTCACGCTGAACATCGCCTCGACCGAAGAGGTCGTGATGATCGCGTCGCGGCTCTCCCCGTGGCGTCAGCTGGTGATGCTCGGGGTGAGCGTGGCGCTGTGTTACGTCATCCTGTTCGCCTCGGGGTTCGAAAGGCACGAGGTGTACGTCAAGAGCGTGTTCCAGAGCCGGGCGTTCGAGACGCTGATGACGTGCGCCGTCTCGCTGCTGGTCGCGACGGCGCTGCTCTGCCTGGTCGGAGAGCGCGAGACGACGGGCGACCTGCCGACGCTCGTCGCCAGCGTGGTGACCCTCGGCCTGCCGGCGATCGTCGGCGGAGCGGCGGGAAGGCTGGTGGTGTGAGCGACGCGCAGAAGCAGGCGGAAGGCCCCGGCCGAGGCGGGCAGGACAGGCGCTTTCGACGGCAGCTGGCCGAGTGGGTCTCGCTCGCGGTCAGCACGGCATTGATCCTCGGTCTGGCCGTGTTCCTGGTGTACGCGGGGCTGACGAACTCCGAGGGCTCGGTCGTTCCGGAGGTCCGGGCGCTGCCGGATCAGGCCGAGCAGCAAGGCGGGATGTGGGTCCTGCCGGTCCGGGTGAAGAACGCCGGCAGGCAGACGCTGGGCGACCTCGGCGTGGAGCTCCGGTACACGCCGCCCGGAGCCCGGGAACCCGAGCGGGTCGAGGCGACGATCGACTACCTCGGCAAACGCTCCGAGGAAGAGCTGTACTTCTATGTTCCGGGCGACCCGAGGGGCATGGCGGTCGAGGCGAGGGCGCTGCACTACCAGATCAAGTGATGGCGCCGCCTTCCGGCATCCCGCGCGTCCCGCGCGTCCCGCGCCGCCGCGGGCTCACCCCCGCCGCGGCTTCCGCTCCAGCCACGCCCGCTCGCCCCACGGGCACGTGAACTCCAGCGGCTTCGTCAGGATCCAGAGCACCGGCAGCGGCGGCGGCGCCGGCGGCGTCGGCCCGGCGCCGTCGGTGAAGTACACCACGCCGGCCACGCGGCGCGCGGCCAGGAACTCCGGCGCGAACACCGGGCGCAGGTCCGTGCCGCCGCGGCCGGCCACGTCCCCGAGGCGGCCGTCGAAGGCGTAGACGCGGCTCACCTCCGTGTCGCACTCGGCCACCGTGATGCGCGCCTCCTCGCTCATCGCCTGGAGCTGCCGCGCGATCTCCTCGAGCTCGTCGCGGCGCATGCTCATCGACGTGTCGATCGCCACGAGCAGCGACGGCTTCGCGATCGCCCGCGGCGCGTACGTCCTGCCGGGCACCTCGCCGACGCGGCCCGGGAAGCGGCGGTTCGGGCGCGCGTACGTGTGCACCGGCGCGCGCTCCCGCGCCACGAACATCCGGAGCGCGGTCTTCCAGTCGAGCGGGCAAACGCGCGGGCCGAGCACGTCCGTGAGCTCCTCGATCAGCCGGCCGGGCGACTTGCCCGCGACCAGCATGCCGGGCAGCGCCGCAGGATCCCCGCCCTCCGCGAGCCCGCCCGCCTCCTCGGCGGCGCGCAGCAGCAGCTGCCGCGTCTGCTCCACCGCGCCCGGCTCGCGCGACGGGCGGCGCAGCACGCGGTGGTCGTCGACGGACTCGCCGCCGCGCTGCGCGAGTTTCCCCTCCCGCGCGGCGCTCACGAGCAGCTCGTAGCGCTCGAGCGTGCTCTGGCCGGCGCGCAGGCCGATCGGCGCGTACGGCTGCCAGCGGATCGGGTCGGGCAGCGGCTCCTCGATGTACTCGTTGGCCGACATCTCCAGCGCGAGATCCATGAGCTCCGGCTCGTCCGCGCCCGCGAACTTCGGGTGGCAGAGGTGCCCGAGCGCCACGTGGTGCACCTCGTGCAGCAGCACGCCGCGCAGGAACAGCGGCTCGTTCATGAACGACTCCACGTTGACGTGGAGGAAGAAGCGCCCCTCGAACAGCGAGACCGCCATGCGCTTGACCGAGGGGTCCGCGACCGGCGCGAGCCGCGCGAGGATCGCCGCATAACACGGATATCGTTCGAGAAATCCGGGGTCGCGCACGAACGCGTCGAGCCACGCCGCGAGCGCGTCCTCGGGCACCTCGGCGCCCCTGGCGGGGTCCCGCGCCGGCTCGGCGGTCCCCCGCGTCGGTCTCGCGGCTCCCTGGGCCGGAGTCGCGGCTTGCTGCGCGCTCTCCGCGGTCCCCCGCGACCGCCTCTCGGCCTCCCTGGCCCCCTTCATTGCGGCCGGATCGGCGTGACGCCGTGCTTCTTCAGCGCCGCCGCGAGCCGGAGGGCCCAGCGCTCCGGCAGCTGCGCGAGCACCTGCCCGAGGCACGCCCGCGCGACGTTGCTCCGCCGCACCTCGACGAGCTTCGCCTGCTGCGCGAGGTGCGCCGACAGCGCCGTCACCAGGAGGCCCACGCGGTGCTGCCGCACCGGGTCGGCCCGCCACGCGAGCACCTTCTGCTCGGCGGCGCTGCCCGCGTAGTTCTGGAGCAGCTCCTCGGGGCGGACGTCGATGAGCACCGTCGCGGTCGCGTTGCCGCCGAGCGCGTCCTGGAGGCGCTCGCGGTGGTCGCCGGGCAGGTCCGCGAGCAGCGCCTCGAACGCCCCGAGCGACAGCTTGCGCTGCGCGGCGAGCACGCCCACCTCCGGGCCCTCGAGCAGCGGCGCGAGCCGCGTCGTCACCTCGTCGAAGCGGTCGGTCTCCCCGCGCTCGCGCGCCGCGCGCAGCGCCTTTCCCGCGGGCGAATTCGGGCCGTAGTCGGCGAGCAGGGCGCGCAGATCGAACGGCAGCCGCGACGACCACGACTCCTTCGACGCGAGCAGCAGCTCGACCCAGCTCGGGGGCAGGTAGCCGCCGAGCACGTCGCGCAGGAGCACGCCGTCGGCGAGCTCCTCCGCACGAAGCGCGCCGAGCACGTGCGACGCGTAGGTCCAGGTGCGCGGCGGCACGTCGTCGAGGATGCGCTCGTGCGCCTGCGCGAGCGCGATCACGCCCGGGTGCACCGCGTTCACCTGCGCCCACGCGAGCCACGACGCGCGGTCGGCGCGGACGTTCAGGTTGAGGAACCGGGCGCGGAGGGCGCGATCGAGCGGCGTCACCTGGTAGTCCGCGGACTCGGGGTTCACCGCGGCGAAGCAGACCCAGCCCGGAGGGAGCTCGTACTCGTGCAGCCGCCGGGCGCTGAGCAGCTGCAGCGCCGGCTGCTGGATGTACCGCTCCGCCCGGTTGAGCTCCTCCAGCATCAGGATGCCCGCGCCGTCCTGCGGCAGCACCGAGGGCGCCGCGTAGGCGGTCCGGCCGTCCCGGATGACCGGCAGGCCCACGAGGTCGGGCGGCTCGAGCAGGCTCAGGTCGAGCACCACCGTGGCAATGCCGAGCCGCTCGGCGAGCTGCCGGACGAGCTCGCTCTTGCCGATGCCCGTGGGCCCCTCGAGCAGCACCGGGCGCCGGGCGCGGTAGGCGAGCTCGAGCACGGCCTCGAGCCGCGGTCCGACCGGGATGGGCGCGGAGCGTCCCTCGAGGAGGCTGGGTGAAGCAGCGGCGGCCGGCCTGCCGGACGCATTGCCATCGGATCTGGGCTTCGTCACGGAATCGACGTGGAGCGAGGTGAATCGAGGTGGATCGAGGGTGGGTGCAGCGCGCGAGGCGCGCGAAAAGCAGGCCGAGGGCAGGGGACCCCAGCGGCTCGACCCCGCCGTCCCCGGCGGGCATCCGGCGCGTTTCCCCTGCCGCTACGACCCGAGCTCTAGCAGCCGCTGCGTGGCCTGTCATGGCCTACACGCCGCGTGGCCCGTCACGGGCGGCGCGGCGCCAAGGCGAGCGACGGCGCGTTCACGCGCCCAGCAGCAGCCCGAGAGCGGTCGCGAGCGCGGCGTCGCCCCACGAGGACGGCGCGGAGAGCGCCCGCGGCACGAGGACCGTCACCCGGTGCGGCTGGCCTCCGCAGCTGCGCGACCCCTCGTAGACCCGTCCCGCCCGCGCGAGATCGTAGCTGCAGCGCCCGATGACGCCGGTGAGCTGCCGCTCGTCCAGCCGGTAGTCGGACAGGGCGCCTGCCACGAGGCCGCGGGCGCGAAGCCCTGCCTCCGCCCGGGTCACCGTGAGCTCCAGCGGCATGGCGCCGACCACGCCGGCCGCGCGCTGGCCCGTCGTGGCGACGCTCACGGCCCGGTTGAAGGCGATGCCCCGGATCGCCTGCCCGGCGCGCTCGTCGCCCGGGCGCCCGGGTTTCCCCTGGTCGTAGAGCCCCAGGTTCACGTCGGGCCCGACGACACGCTCCGGCTCCACGTCGGCGCTGACGAGCTCGCCCCGGGCGGAGACCAGGATGAACTCGCTCGGCCCGGCAGCGCTGAAGATGTCCCCCCGCGCGGCGTCGCCGCCGGACGTGGCCGGGGCCGAGGCGCACCCGGCGGCGAGGGCGACGAGAGAGAGCACCTGAAGCAGCCTTGTCCGCATCGCGAAACCTCCACGCCCGAGCGGGCACGCCCAACGTGGTGCCGGGGACGCCGGATCGGTAGAGCCGTCCGCGTCGAGCACCGAAGAGAACCGGGGATTCGAGGAGAACAAGGGCGAATCGCCCGCGCGCTCGCACGCTGGCTCGCTCGCCCGGGCGGGCGACACGCCGGATCCACGACGGCGAGCAACGCGCCGGTCCACCGGAAGAGCGCGGAGGGGGACGTGCGCGACGTGGCCTCTGCTGCCGGCGGCGCCGGAGGCGAGGCGCATGATCGCGTCGTGTGTACCGGTGCTCTAGTCTGCGCGCCGATGGACACCGCCGCAACCCGCGACCAGCGCATCGCCCAGCTCCTGATATTCGTCACGCCGGCCATGTTCACCACGAACATGGTGCTGGCGCGCGCCACCGCCGACTTCATCCCGCCGGTGGCGCTGGCCGAGCTGCGCTGGCTCGGCGTCGTGCTGCTGCTGCTGCCCTTCTGCGGCGCCGAGCTGCGCCGGCGCCGCGCCGCGCTGGCCCGCGAATGGCGCAGCCTGCTCATCCTCGGCTCGCTCGGCATGGGCATCTGCGGCGCCGGCGTCTATCTGGCCGCGGCCACCACCACGGCGACCAACATCGGCCTGCTCTATTCCTTCTCGCCGATCGGCATCATCCTGCTCTCGCGCGCCATGTTCGGCGAACGCCTGAGCGTGCGCCAGGCGCTCGGCGCGGCGCTGGCGTTCTCGGGCGTGCTGGTCATCGTGCTGCGCGGCGATCCGGCGACGCTGCTCCACCTGCGCTTCACCACGGGTGACCTGCTGATCCTGGTCGCCGCCATGTCCTGGGCGCTCTATGCCGTGCTGCTGAAGCGCTGGCCCAGCGCCTTCAGCGTCAATGCCCGGCTGACCGCCATCGCCGCGGCCGGGGTGCTCGTGATGTTGCCCTTCCTCGCCTGGGAGCTGGCCGTGCAGGGCCCGCCGGTCTTCGATACCCGCACGGTGGCGGCGGTCCTGACGCTGATCGTCGTGCCGGGCGCAGGCGCTTATGCCACCTACAGCTATATCACCAAACATCTGGGCCCGAGCCGCACCGGGCTGACGCTGTATCTCTCGCCCATCTACACCGCCGTGGTAGCCTGGCTGTTTCTCGGCGAGGCCTTCGCGGCCCACCACTGGATCGGCGCGGCCCTGGTCCTGCCAGGGCTGTACCTCGCCACCCATCAACCCGTCCCGCACACGAGACCCGCTGACGAGGCCCGCTGACCCTGCGCCGGGCGCGATGCCGGCGCGGGCGCCACGCTCAGCGGGGCGGCTCGAGCGGGGCGCAGGTCGACACGCCCGCGCCGACGATGCGGAAGCCGACGTTGGTCATGTAGGCCGTGTCGACCGAGCCGTCCGAGGGGCGGTAGCGGGTCACGTTCGACGTTCGGGACGGGTTCGTGCCCAGGCTCGGGGCGGTGTAGAAGTAGAAGTCTCCACCCCAGAACGAGAACGCCCACGCGCCGGGGACCTCGATGTCCGGCAAGGGCGTGGTGTCGATGATCGCGCCGGTCGCCTTGTCGATCTCCGCGTGCTGGATCGGCGAGGTGGTGAAGAAGCCGAACAGGCGCCCGTCCCCGGTGCCGGTGAGCTCGGCGGAGGCGCCGCGCAGCGCGCCGGTGAACGGCCCGATGGGGATCACCACGTCGCCGTCGAGCCTGCCGAGGCCGAGGCTCTGCGCGCCGTCCGCGACGGCCGCCAGGAACAGCTGCTCCTCGGACGGGCGCGCGGCGTCGCTAGAGAAGCCCATGCCGAGCCGGGACCACGAGGGGCCGAGCGCGATCGAGGTGGGCTCGCAGCGCGCGTCCTCGGTGCTCACCTTGAACAACGTCCCGGCGCTGTCGTCGTCCTCCGCGTAGTTGACCCACGCGGTCGCGTCGCGGTCGACCGCCATCGAGTTCGGCTGCATCTGGGTCGGGCAGTCGAGGTCGCCGATCTTCGTGAACTCCTTGCGATCGGGCCGGAAACTGTAGAGCTCGTTCTCCGCCGAGAGCACGTACACGAGGGCTGCCCGCTCGATGCAGTCGCTCTCCGTGCTCCCGTCCCCGCCGCCCTCGTCCCCGCCGCCGAGCCAGTCGTCCTGGCCGCCGGCGCCGCCGGCGCCGTTTCCCGCGCCGCTCCCGGCGCCGTTTCCCGCGCCGCTCCCCGCGTCGTCCCCGCGCCCGCCGGCGCTCCCCGCGCCCATCCCGCCGCTGTCGGCGCTGCAGCCGGCCGCTGCGAGCGCAATCCAGAAGCACCACCGTGCGATTCTCATTCCACTCTCCTTTCCGCCCGACCTCCTATACCTCCACACGACGGCCTCTGCCCGCGAAGAGCGCACCGCTCCCGCTGCCCGCGAAGAGCCCGCCAACGGCAGGGTGGATGGCAGATCACGTCGGCAAGCCCGGAGGGGCGGACGTCTGCGCGCCACCGCGTGTCCCTGTCCCAGGCGGCTCCGCACATTCGGGCGCGGGCGGCCGAGCGAGCCCCGCTTGGGGCGGCGGTGTCGGACGAGGCGGAGTCCAGCGCGTGCGCCGGCAGAGCCCGTCAGGGGATGGGGATCATCTCGGAGGACTCGCAGCAGAAGTGGGATGCGTGCAGCAGCTTCACCTCGCCCGTGGGCTCGCTGCCCTTCGGGGCGCACGCGCCGGGATAGTCCCTGAGCCACTCGGCCGACATGCTCCCGAGCCGCAGGTCCGGCCCGGCGACGCACTTCGGCCCGGCCAGCGTCACCGTCTCCGAGCCGAGGAGCTCTCCGCAGGCGCGGTCGTCGTAGGTGGACACCAGCGCGGTGCACGCGCTGCCCTCGATCGGCTTGCACGTGCACGGCGAGCAGCTGCGCCTGTCCTCGAAGTCCTGATAGAACGTGCGCCGCTCCGGGTACTCCCGAGGGCAAGAGGGCATGTCGTTGCGGAGATAGAGGATGCACATCGAGAAGCCCGCCGGCTGCGGATCGGGCGACGCGACGCACAGCTTCCTGGGATCCCTGCACGTGTGTTTCCCCGCCCAGCCGGAGCAGCCGCGCGCCTGCACGGCCCAGGGCAGAGGCTGCTCTTCCGGCGCCTCCGGGGCGCCGACCACCGGCTCGCAGGCGCGCACCGCCGGCGCCTCGATGAGGAGCGAGCCGAGCTCCTCCGGACCCGCCGCGGCCGGCGCCGCGCACGCGCCGTCCCACCCCTCGGGGGCGGCGAACACCACACGATCCTCCCCGTCGCACCCGGTCGAGGAGCTCCCCGCCAGGGCCTGCGGCAGCTCACACGAGGCCTCGGTGCAGCCACACGAGGGACAGCGGTAGTCGACGAGCGCTCCGCTGAAGTCGCCGAGCCCATCGAACACGACGTCGGGCGCCTCCGTCGGGCACTGCGGCACAGGCGTGCCGTCGCGTGTGTCGCCCGTCCAGAGGAGGATGGGATCGTCGAAGCCGAGGGGCTGGAGATCCATGCACCTGCCCAGGCAGGGCGCACACGGGTCGTCGCACTCGAACGGCTGCAGGCCGTAGCAGGGGTCCTCGCACGAATACAGATTGAGCGTGCCGCCGTCCGTGCAGCTCACGAAGCCCTCGAGGACGACGCCGGCGAGCGCGAGCGCGAGCACGACATGATGCTTCTTCATGATCAACGGGCTCTTCCTCTGCAGTTGCTTCGAGTCGCGCTCACCGGCACGGCGCCGCCTCCGGACCACGTCCCGCGCTCCTCGCCCGACGATGAAGGCATCAGGGACGTGATCCTGGCGGAGCGCGCGGCGCCGTCGCGACCGGGGAGGGCTGAACGACCGCGCGCGCCAACTACATACTTGCATTGGCCAGGACAGGTAAAGCCCAATCGTCGGCGCAGGCGCCATGAAGGAATGGCATTACGACCGGCTCTTGGAAATTCTCATGTCTCTTCGATTTCGGTGTGCGATTGGCGCTATTCTCACGCTCCGGGGCGGAGAGCCCGTGGACGCAACGCGCTCTCCAGGGGCGAGTGCGTGTGGGGCGGAGCCGGACGTGGGGGCAGGTCACGGCGGCCGGCGGGGGAGGCGTCGGGCAGCGGTCGAGCCGTGGGCACGGAGCGTGCTCGTGCGCCAGCGGGCTCGGGTATACTGCGGGCGTCCACCTCTGCCCGGCGCCGGTGCGTCCGCGGCGGAGCTCGAGCGCCCCATGCCCAAGCCGCCTCCCGCCGTCGTGATCTCGCCCGAAGAGGCGCGGGTGTACCTTGTCGGCCAGCTCGGGCTGGCCGCGGGCGAGCTGCCTGCGGGCGGGGAGGGGATCCGCGCGTTGATCCGGCGGCTGCGCTGCATCCAGCTCGATCCGCTCGACGTGATCGGCACCAACGCCGACCTGGTGGCGCTCGCGCGGGTCGACGGCATCACACGGGGCGACGTCTACCGCCACCTGTTTCCCGGGCACGCGTTCGAGCACTTCGCGAAGGAGCGCTGCCTCCTGCCGGCGGAGGCGTTCCCGTACTACCGCGAGCGCGCCGCCGAGACGCCGTGGTGGCGGGTCGCCGAGCGGCTGCGCCGGCTGCCCGAGCGCGTGATCGAGGAGGTGCTGGCCGAGGTCGAGGCGCGCGGGCCGGTGAGCGCCCGGGAGCTGACGGACCACGGGGCGGTGCAGCCGCTCGACTGGAGCGGCTGGAAGGGGACGGGGCGCGCGACGGCGATGGCGCTGGAGGTGCTCTGGACGCGGTGCCAGGTCGTGGTCTGTGGACGCGCGCGGCGGGGGAGCGGCGGGCGGGACGAGAAGCGCTACGACGTGCCGCGCCGCGCGCTGCCGCAGCTCGACCACGAGGCCGGGGCGCCCGGGGATCTGGCGCGCTGGGCGCTGCTCGACCGGGTCGAGGCGGCGGGGCTCCTGTCCCGGGCGGGCGGGGCGCACTGGTCGGCGCTCTCCGGCGTGCGCACCTCCGCGCTCCCGGACGAGCTCGTGCGCGAGGGGCAGCTCGAGGAGGTGGAGATCGCCGGCTCGTCGCGGCGTTTCCTCGCGCCGCGGGGCTTCCGCGGCCGCGGATTCCCGCCGGTCGACGACCGCCTGCGCATCCTCGGCCCGCTCGACCCGCTGCTCTGGGATCGCGGGCTGGTGAAGCACATCTTCGGGTTCGAGTACGTGTGGGAGGTCTACAAGCCCGAGAGCGAGCGCCGGTGGGGCTGGTACGTCTGCCCGCTGCTCCACCGGGGGCGCCTCGTCGGCCGCATCGACGCGCGGGTGGAGGGCGACGTGCTGCGGGTCGACCGGATCTTCCGGGAGAAGGGCGTGCCGCTCGACGACGACGCGCTCGACGAGGCGCTCCGCCGGCACGCGGCGGCGTGCGGCGCGGCGCGCGTGCGGCGGCCGCGGCGGGGGAGGGCGAGGTAGCCTGAGGTCAGCGCGGCCGCAGCGCGCTCTCCTCCGCGAGGCGCCGCGAGCGCGTGTCGTTTATTGATTGCGGAGAGTCTTCAGCGCGCCGGCCCACGCGAGCACCTGGTCGAGCAAGGTGCCGACGGATTTCTCGTGGCGGGGGTGGGGCTTGAACACGCTGTAGCTCTCGAAGTCGTCGTGCAGAGAGAGCGTGACCTGCGCGCGCACGTCCGCGACCTGGAGCTCGGCCATCACGAGCCGGAGGTGCTCGACGGCGCGGACGCCGCCCGCGCTGCCGTAGCTCACGAAGCCAGCCGCCTTGTTGTTCCACTCCTTGTACAGGTAATCGATCGCGTTCTTGAGCGCGCCCGAGGTGCCGTGGTTGTACTCCGGCGTGACGAACACGAACGCGTCGAAAGAGTCGATCTTCGCCGCCCACGCCTTGGTGTGGGGCTTGGTGTACTGCCCCATCGACGGGGGCGCCGGCTCGTCGAGCAGCGGCAGGTCGAAATCCTTGATATCGACGAGCTCGTAGTCGGCGCCGCCCTTCTTCGTCGCCACGCCGTGCACCCACTTCGCGACGGCCTCGCCGTTCCGGCCCGGCCGCGTGCTCCCCAGGATGATCGCCACCTTCAGCATGTCTGCGCTCCAGGCAAGGGCCGCCTCTCCGATCGCACCAGCGGGCGACGTGACGTTCATTCCCACGACACGCCGGTAGAGAGGAGAGGCCGTTCGAGGTTCCTGCCAGATCGAGGTTACTACCGGCCAGGTTTTGCGCAGCTGGTTTCGCGCAGCCAGGCTTCACGCTGATTGATTTTGCGTGGATCTCGCGTAGATCTCGCGTGAGGGCACATCCCGTACCGCCCATGTGTCCGTGAGCCGGCCGGAGCGTGGCAGGCACGACAGCGACGCTGGCGAGCTCGAGCGTGTCACGGCGTGCGTGTCGATGAAGCGGCAGCCCTGGCCCTGCGGGCGAGGGCCACATACCTGATGAGCAGGCTGATCGCCGACCACAGCGCGAGCACGGCGAGCGGCCAGGCGAGCAAGCGCGGAAAGTACAGCGCGACCGCCGCGCTGCCGAGGAGCAAGAGCGCTCCGCCGAGCAGGATCGAGCCCTCGGCCGTGCCGAGGACACGGCGGTTCGTCATCGCGGCGCCCACGGTGTTCGCGAGGCGCAAGGCGCCCGCCGCGGAGCGCCCGGTCCCGGCCGCCTTCGACGGGCGCTTTCTGTCGTGGCGTGTACGGCGCCGCGCGTGGAGGACGATCTCGGTCGCGCCGCGCAGATCTTCCTCGTACTGCGCCTGCATACGTCCGGCGAACTCCTCGTCCTCGACCACCACGTCGATCTCGCAGTTCTCCAGCCAGCTTGCGACGTTGAGGTTGCTCGAGCCCACGCGCGCCCAGCGGCCGTCGGACACCGCGGTCTTCGCGTGGAGCATCGAGCCATTCCACTCGTAGACGCGCACCCCGGCTTCGAGCAGCGGGCGATAGCCGGCCCGCGACAGCGTGCCGACGGCCGGGAGATCGCTCGTGCCCGGGACGAGCAGGCGCACGTCCACCCCGTCGCGCGCCGCCGCCGCGAGCGCCTGGACGTACGGCGCGATGCCGACGAAATACGCGTCCGTCAGCCAGAGTGTCCTCTGCGCCAGCGCGGCGACCAGCTGATCGAGCCGGTAGAGGCCGGTCGTGCTCGGCAGCTTCGCCACCACGCGCAGGTCCACAGGGCCGACCGCCGGCGGAACCCCGGTGAGGACGGGCAGGTCGGCGGGCAGACCTTCACCGAGGCTCGTCCAGTTGTCGGCGAAGGCGTCGGCGAGCGCGCGCACCGCAGGCCCCCGCACGGCGATTCCGGTGTCGCGCCACGGCGTCACGCGGCGCGCCGCATCGCCGAGCCATTTGCCGCTGACGCACACGCCGGAGACGAAGCCGACCTCGGCGTCGACGACGAGCAGCTTGCGATGATCGCGCGCCACCCAGCCGAACGGGCTGGTGAAGCGGAAGGGATTGTAGGTGCGGACTTCCCCGCCCGCCGCGCGCAGCGTGCTCCAGAAGTGGTCCGCCGACGCGCCCAGGCACCCGAACCAGTCGCGGACCACGCTGACGTGGACGCCCGCCGCGGCGCGCTCGCTGAGCGCGTCGCGGAACTCGCGCGCCAGCGCGTCGTCGTCGAAGATGTAGTTCTCGAACAGGATCGAGGTGCGCGCGGCCCGTATCGCGGCGAGCCAGGCGTCGAAGTTCGCGCGCCCGTCGATCAGCAGGTCGACCCTGTTCCCACCGATGAGCGGCGCGCCGGCGACGCGGCTGAAGGTCTCCCGCGCGAGGGCGCGCAGCGGGGCGTTCGTCGGGGGGATGAGCGCGGGGACGCGGGCGGGGACGCGGGCGGCGGTCATGGTGTGGCTCCGCGGTCCTTCATCGCGGTTGTCCGGTCTTCCGCTCGGACGGCGGCGCGCTGCGCGTGGGCCGGCGCGCCCGCGAGGAAGGCGCCGGGCTCGGCGCCGCGCTGGGCGAGGCGCCCTGGTCAGACCCCGACGCCGCGGGCAGGCCCGGCAGGCCGTCGATGCTCGCCGCGTTCTTCTCCTGCCTGTACCGGACGAGGCCCTCCGGGCCCTTACGTTCAGCCCATTTCGACAGCGTGTCTCGCTCGCGCTCGTACGCCATGAGCGGCACGGCGTAACCGCACGACGTCGCGATGCGCTCGAGCGCGACCTGGATCACCGACCGGACGCCGGGGAGCGGAGGGAAGAGGCCGGCCAGCGCGTCGAAGCGTGGATCGTCGGGGAAGACGGGCTCGCCGCGCCCCTGGAGGCGAACGACGCGGGGCGGGCCGGCGAAGGCGCAGAACATCAGCGTGATGCGGCCGTTGTCGCGCAGGTGCGCGATCGTCTCGACGCCGCTGCCGGTCAGGTCGAGGTAGGCCACGGTCCGCGGGTCGAGGACGCGGAAGGTGTCGTGTCCCTTCGGCGAGACGTTGACGTGCCCGCCGCTGCCCGAGGGCGCCGAGGCGACGAAGAAGAGGCGCTGCTCGGCGAGGAAGGTGGTGAGGTCGTCGTCGAGCTCCGGGAAGGTGCGGCCCATGGAACGTCTTCTACCACGCCGCGCGTGTCTGCTGCCCGAGGTCACGCTTGCGTCCGTCGCGGCGGCCTCGTGGCCCTGGCGATCGTCACCCGTGATCGCGGCGCTCGCGGCGCTAGAACGGTGTCGCGCGCGCTCTGTCGAGCAACCAGCGGGCGCAGCGGACGGGATCCTCGGCGGCGGGCGCACCGGCGCGGAGCTCGATGTGGTCGCGGCTCAGGGCGACAAGCCATGTTCCCGCGGGAAGCGCGTCGACCCATGCCGTGAGGCTCCGGGTATCCACCTCGGCGCCGTCGTTGCCCGGCTCGATGACGAGCGGCACACCGCCGGGCGTGACGAGCGACGGCGGCTCACCAGGGTCGCCGTCACGCCATTCCCAGACTGTCCTCCTGGGAGGCCGCACCTTCACGCCCGCGGCGAGGCCCACAGGGCCGGAGGCGCGCACCTCCATCCAGTCATCGACCTTGGTCAGGCGCCCGTAGGCGGAGACAGAGCCCATCCGGAGCGTCGCGTCGAGCGCGTCGCCCGCCGCACGAAGGCACCATATCGTGGGGACCTGCGGGTCCTGCTCCGCGCGGAGGCCGAGCGCCTCTGCGACCTGCGCTGCACGCGTCGCGCTCCGCCGGACGTCGCGGCGCTCTCGCCACCTCGACACGGCTGTGTCATGGCTCGAGGCGATCAGCGCCCAGCCGAGGATGGCGACGGCGAACAGGACGAGAGAGCAGAGCAGCGCGGCGAGCACCATGACGCGTCTGGAAGCAGGAGTACCATGACGGGGGAACAGGTCGCCGACCCGCCCGGGATGCCCCAGGGCTGGGGGAACAGGTCGCCGACCCGCCCCGGGATACCCCAGGGCTGGCGGAACAGGTCGCCGACCCGCCCCGGGATGCCCCCTGGCTTCCGGGATCGGGTCGGCGTGGTGTTTGCGCAGGCCGATCGGGTTCTTTCCAGGGGTCGATCACCCGCCGGGGAGGCCAGGGGGCATCCGGAACCGGGTCGTCGACCTGTCCTGCGACCCTCCGGGCATCACCCGCCGCTCGGGCGCTCGTAGGCGCCGATGTCCGGCGCCGCACCCTGGGGCCGCGCGACCGGGCGGAAGCAGCCCTCGACGCCGCCCACGCTGGCGATGTACGTGTAATCGGGCGCGTATTGCCACCACGTGACCGGCTGGCTCGATTGCTGCTTCAGGCACCGCGGATCGAACCCGACGTCGTCCGAGGGGGCCGAGGTGCTCGTGCCCGCGTCGATGAGCTGGGTCGCGCCGCTGGTCGGGTGGAAGTCGAGCACGCCCGACGTGCTCGTGAAGAAGGGCGCCGCGGCCCCGCCGTTCAGGAGCAGGTTGTTCGACTGCGTGACGCCCGACGCGCCGAAGAGGGCCTCGTTGCCGCTCGACGCGACCGCGACGTTGTTGCGCACCACGGCGCCGGCGCGCGAGCCGGCGTCCGAGAAGAAGATCTCGTGATGATACTGGACGTTCGGATCGATGCCGTTGCCGAAGCAGGTGTTGTTCGTGATCACGGCGTTCGGGCTCCGCGTCAGGCGAATGCACGACCCGCCGTTGCGGAAGCCGATGTTGTTCTCGAACGTGGCGCCCGTGCTGTTCTCGTCCAGGATAAACCCGCTGCCGTCCGACCGGTGGGTGGAGATGTCGATGTTCTCGAACGCCACGTTGCCCCGCACCACGTTGTCCCGGGCCGTCCCGCCGACCTGGAACAGGTTGACGCCGCTCGACCAGGACGGGAGCTTGTTGCCGTTGTGCGCGACGATGCTGTTCTCGATGCGCACGCCGGTCGCCTTGTAGAAGGCGATGCCGTTGATGCCGTTGTTCTCCGCGATCACGTGCTTGATCTCGATGTTGCTGGAGGGGGTGTTCCAGCCGTTCGCGAAGCCGCTCGACGTGTAGTTGCGCGCGGCGATGCCCATCACCCGGATGTACTGGACCGCCGTGTTGACCGGCTCGAACCCCGAGCTGTCGGTGCCGCCGCCGTCGAGGATCGGGAGCTCGCCCGGGTAGGCGCGGAACGTGATCCACGCGGTCGGCGTCCCGGACTTCGTGGGGTGGATCCCGTTGGACCAGCCGGTATAGGTGCCGCCGCGGATGTAGACGGTGTCGCCCGGGTTGGCGGCGTTCACCCCCTTGCTGATGGTCTTGAACGGCCGATCCAGCGTGCCGGGGTTGCTGTCGCTCCCGGTCGTCGCGACGTAGTACTGCGCGCCGGTCGTGCTGCCCCCGCCACCGGCGCCGCCCCCGCCGCCCGAGCCGCCCGCGCCGCCGGCTCCACCGGCCCCACCGGCTCCACCGGCTCCACCGGCCCCGCCGGCTCCACCGGCCCCGCCGGCTCCACCGGCCCCGCCGGTGCCGGAGCTGCTGCTGGAGCTGGTGATCGAGCTGCTGCTCGAGCTGCCCCCCACGGCGCTGAGCGAGAACTTCTGGTTCTCGCCGTTCGCCCAGCTCCATTGCTGGAGGCCGGTGCCGTCCGTCGTCGCCCGCCCCATGATGTCGAGCGCCTTGCCGCTGTTGCGGTTCATGACCCGCTGCACGCCGGCGGTGACATCGACGAACTGGAATTGCTGACCCGCGCCCGTGCCGCAGGTGGACTGGACGATGGTGGCGCCGTCCGCGGTCGACGCGCCGTTGACCCCCAGGCAGAGGCCGCTGTTGACGTTCTTGAGCCGGAAGTACCCGCTGTCCGCGGCCTCGGCGCGGAACTGCTGTCGCGTCGTGCCGTCGCAGGTGGCGATCTGCGCGGCCGCCGAGCTCGCCGTGCTCCCGCCCCGGATCTCCACGCACTTGGTGCTCTGGGTGGCGACGATCGTGTAGACCGCGCCCGGCTCGATCGTGACGGCGTCTTCGAGCGAGCCGCCCTCCTCGCCGTCGATCGCCTCCGGTCCGATGACACACGACACGGCGATGACGCCCGTCGAGGCCGCCAACAAGGCGTGTTTGGATGCGAGTCTCATATCGTTCTCCTCGTCTTGCTAAGTAAGTGAAACGTGAACCTGTCGACGGCTCGATAAGTGGAATGCGCGCCCGTGCTGATCGACGCCGCGCTCGCGTCGGTCGGGTCGCTCGCCGCGCGCCGAAGGCTCCCGCGTGGCCGCCGTGCTGGCCGTTGCCGCTGCTGATGAACCCCGAACGAGATGCGTGCAGAGCGGATAAGTTCGTTCTGAATGCGGCAGGCAGCTCAGTCAGGCTAGTTATTGGTCCCGAATGGAACCTTTGTCAAGACTATTGCTAATCGCGAGCGGGCCTGGCCCTCATGAAGGTGCGACACTATCAGATGAGGAGTGATGAGGGGGGCTCGGGCAAGATGAGATCCGCCGGTGTCCGAGAGTGGTCCTGGATAAGGCGGGATCCACCCATGTCCGGATGGCGAGCTCGTGTGTTTGTGATGTGATCAGGTGACGACATTAGCTCGTCGGAGGCGACACCGTGAGTTGTGGCGTCCGCGCAGCCAGGACCGCCAAGGCTCGCCTTTCGCCCTGCGAGGACGGGCCGGGTCCGCTCGGTCTCATGACGTCGGCGCGGCAGCTCGTCCTTGCCGTCCAAGCCGTACCTCCCGCCGGGCTTTCGCCGCGCGGCTGGCTTTGCTAACGCGGGAGCGCCCGAGCGCTGGCCATCCCGGTCCCCCGGCGGCGCATCCGCGGCATCCGCGTGAGATCTCCCAGCGCACTCTTCACCATCACGATCCTCGCAGCCGCCAGCCTCCACGCTGGCGCAACACGCGCCCAGCCTGCATCTCCTGCTGGCCAGCCGCCCGCCGAGGCGGCGGCAGCGCCGCCCCCCGAGCCCCCCGCCGCTGCGCCTGCGGCGCCGCCCGCCGACGTGCCCGCCGCGCCGCCCGCCGACGTGCCCGCCGCACCGCCCCCCGAGCCGCCCCCCGAGCCGCCCGCCGCGCCCGCCGGCATCGAGGTGACCGTCGAGGGCGACCGCGCCCCGGCGGGCTCCGTCTCGCTCTCGCGGCGCGACATCCGGGAGCTGCCCGGCGCCCTCGGCGATCCCTTCCGCGCCATCGAGGTCCAGCCGGGCGTGACCGCCATCGCGAGCGGGCTGCCCTACTACTACATCCGCGGCGCGCCGCCGGGGAACGTCGGCTACTTCTTCAACGGCATCCAGGTCCCGCTCCTGTTCCACGTGGGCGCCGGGCCCGGCGTCATCCCGGCCTCCATCGTCCAGCGCCTCGAGATGCACCTCGGCCCGTACCCGGCCGACATCGGCCGGCTCGCGGGCGCCGCGATCGAGGCCGAGAGCGGGCCGCCGCCCGACACGTGGCGCGGCGAGGGGAGCATCCGGTTCGTCGACCTCGGCGGCGTCGTCGAGGGGCCGATCGGCGAGGACCGGCACGTGCTCTTCGGCGGCCACTACGCCGCCGGCGCGGCGCTCGTCTCCGCGATCGCGCCGAGCGTCGACGTCGGGTACGCCGACTACCAGCACCGGCAGACGTTCCGGCTCAGCCCGGAGGAGCGCTTCACCGTCTTCGCGTTCGGCGCGTACGACTACCTCGCGAGCATCGACGCGGACGACGCCGAGAACCCGACCACCGTCCTGCTCGACAGCGATTTCCACCGCGTCGACCTGCGTTACGACCGCGAGGACGACGCCGGCGCCCGCCTCCGGGCCGCGCTCACGCTCGGGCTCGACCAGTCGCGCCAGGTGGGCGTGGAGCTCGCGCAGGCCTGGAAGCTCAACGCGCGCATCAGCCTCGCACGGCCGCTGCTCGCGGGGCGCGCGCTCCTGCGCGCCGGCGTCGACGCTGCGGTCGATCGTTACCACATCGTCCCCCACCTCCAGCCGCCGAGCGACGAGCCCGTCGAGGGGACGGCCCAGCTCGAAGAGAGCTTCCCCGAGCTCTTCCGCAGCCGGCTCGACCTCGCCCTGGGCGCGTGGGCCGACGCGCTGCTCGTGCTCGACGAGCGCTCGACCATCACCCCCGGCGTGCGCGTGGATCACTACACCTCGCTCGGCGAGAGCGCGCTCGCGGTGGACCCGAGGATCGTCGGCCGCTTCGGCCTCGGCGATCGGGTGCGGCTCATCCCCGCGATCGGCGTCGCCTCGCAGCTGCCCGGGCTCGCCCCGCTGCCGGCGCTCCAGATCGGCGGCATCCCGGGCGGGCTCCAGCGCAGCCTGCAGTCGAGCTTCGGCGTCGAGGTGGGCCTCGGCCCGGTCGAGCTGAGCGCCACCGGCTTCCGCCAGGTGACCTTCGGCCTGAGCGATCCGATCGGCACCGGCCGCGGCTCGACCCTCAGCGCGGAGCGCTTCCTGACGCGCAGCCTCGGCGACACCTACGGCCTGGAGCTCGGCGCGCGCGGCGCGCTCCGCCGCAACCTGTTCTTCCTCGCGTCGTACACCCTGTCGCGCTCCACGCGCACGCGGGGCGCGGCGACGCTGCCGTCCGCCTACGACCGCGCGCACGTCGCGCACGTCGCGCTGCTCTACGACCTCGGCAGGGGCTGGCGCGGCGGCATCCGCCACGTCTTCTACACCGGCTTCCCCGCCGACGAGATCGCCCCCGGCCGCGCCGCGAGCGAGCACCCGGACCGCATCCGCCCGTTCTACCGGCTCGACATGCGCCTCTCGAAGCGCTGGGCCCTCGGCGCGCGGAGCTACCTCGGCCTGGTCTTCGACCTGCAGAACGCGACGCTCACCAAGGAGGTGTTCGACGTGAGCTGCGACGACCGCGGGTGCACCCCGGAGACCTTCGGCCCCATCACCATGCCGGGCCTCGCGATCGAGGGGGGGTTCTGACGCGCGGGAGCCCTCCGGGGGATCTCATCGATCGCCGACAGGAACACGCGCTGGGGAGCAGGTGGGAGACATGTTCTTCTGGGATGTCAAGGCGCTCAGGGTCGCGCTGGCTCACGGCACCTTGTCCGAGCGAGCCCGGTTCGTCTATCTCTTCATCTTCGTGTCTATCGCGCTGGTGGCGCCCGCGCTCCTGAGAGACTCGAGAGCTCTGAACGCGTGGGACAAGATCCAGTGGGGTGTGGGCATCGCGGCGCACGCGCTCGGCACGCTCTGGCTTTATCACCTCAACGGAGGCAGCCGCGGTCGTCGCTTTCTCGAGAAATACTTGTCGTTGAGCTGGGTCTATACCGCGCGGTTCCTGGTGATGGTGGTGCTCCCGGTGTGGGTGCCTGTCCATCTGGGCATAGGCCTCCTCGGCCTGGCGAGGGACTCGACCGGGCCGTTCGATGTGGCCATGTCTCTGCTACTCGACGTGGCGTATTACGTCGGATTCGGCAGGCACATCCGGTGGACGGTCGCCGCTGAAGCTGCCGCCCAGCGAGGCGCCGCGGCCGACGCGGCGCAGGGGATCTCGCCGCGCGACGCGCAGAGCTCGGGAGCGCAGGCGCCTCGGGCTTCATGAGGCGCGCCGCGCGGCGGCGCGCGACGCGCTCCGCTGGCCAGGAGCTCTCCGGCTGGGCTCGCCCGTGATCGGGTGACCCCGGAAAAATTCGAGACCATCGACTGGGCTCGCTCCGTCAACGCTGCATTCAGTTGGCCTGCGACCGACACGGAAATCCCGACGCCCCTCACGCTGTCGGTGGTCCACGCGCCGGGCGGCACCGGAAGCCGGGCGGATTTTCTGAAGGATGGGCGCCCCGGCGACATTCATCCTGGCAGCGCGATTCCTGGGCTCCTCCCGGAACATGGCTGACGAATTGGAATGCCCCTGCGCGGGCTGATCCATTCCGTCCGTCGCCGCGCGCGTTGCCGCTCACGGCACAATCTTCACCGATTGGAGGCTGCTCCCATGTTCATGTCATCCTCGATGGTCTGCTCGTCACGACGAACCGGCGTGTTGAAGCGGGTGATGCAAGGGCTGACGTTGACCTTGCTCGGCATCGCTGGCACCGCGGGCACCGCACATGCCCAGAACCATCCGTTCGGCAGCCATCATCAGGCCTACCACACGTCGGCCTTGCGCGTCTCGGCGGGGGAGGCCGCGGCCGACAAGGCGACGTCGGACTTCTACTGGCAGTGGAAGAGTCGCTACGTCGAGCCTGGTTGTCAGCCGGACGAGTACCGCATCCGGGCCAGCACGGGAGAAGCCCACGTCGTGTCCGAAGGCCAGGGCTACGGCATGTTGATCTCCGTGATGATCGCCGGGCAGGACCCCCAGGCGCGGGCGATCTTCGACGGCCTGCACCGCTATAGCCGCCGTCATCCCAGCCAGAACAACCCCGACCTGATGGCCTGGGCGCAGGATGACAGCTGCCGCGACGTCCTCGATCACGACTCGGCCACGGACGGCGATCTCGACATTGCCTATGCGCTGCTGCTCGCGCACGAGCAGTGGGGCTCCGGCGGCGCGATCGACTACGCGTCCGAGGCCACCCGCGTGCTCGACGCGATCGCGGAGAGCAACATCAACCCGACCACACGGCTGGTCAACCTCGGCGACTGGGCCCCGTTGACGGACGATCCCACGTATTCCTACGCCACACGCAGCTCCGACTGGATGCTCGGCCACTTTCGCAGCTTCATCGGCCACCCCAGCGCCGACTGGTCGCGGATCCTGACCGCGCACCAGACGTTGATCGAGACGATGCAGAGCAGGTACGCCAGCTCGACCGGCCTTTTGCCCGACTTCATCATCAACACGAACACGACCCCTCGCCCCGCCTTCGCCGAGTTCCTCGAGGCGCCGCACGACGGCAGCTATTCCTGGAATGCGAGCCGCGTGCCGTGGCGCCTCGGCATCGACGCGGCCATCAGCGGTGACACGCGGTCGCGCAGCGCGGTGAGCAGGATCAGCAGCTGGATCCGCGGCAAGACCGGGGGCAACCCGAGCAACATCCGCGCCGGCTACACCCTCGACGGCCGCGCGATCGAGCCCTACAACGACATGGTGTTCATGGCGCCGTTCGCGGTCGCAGCCACCGCGGACTCCGGCGGTCAGGCGTGGCTCGACAGCCTGTGGAGCCAGATCGTCTCCACGGCGCCCACCGAGGACTACTACGGCGACACGCTCAAGCTGCTGTCCATGCTGTGCGTCTCACGGAACTGGATGACGCCCTGAGCGCTGAGGAACGGCCAGGCGCCCGCCCGGGGACCGCGCCTCCCCGATTTTCCGGTCCAGACAGGCCGAGGGACGTGACACCGCGCCCGACGAAATCCGCAGGCAGCGTCCGGCACAGACGCTCATCGCCGGCAACTTCGCGCGAGCACGTCGACATGAAGGCTCACCCACCTTGGTGTTGCATGTCACACTAAAAGCGATATGTAGGTGGGAGGGGGTCTCATGAATACACGTAAGGGTGTCCTGAGTGCGTCGATATCCGTCGTCCTGGCCTGTATTCCGTGCGTGGTATCCGCCGCTTCTCCGTGCGCGACATCGGGCGATCGGGGCGCTGCGCTGGCCAAGGAGCGGACGGATTCGAAGGCGGGCGTGGTGGTCGATATCGAGCGGATCATCGCTGTGGAGCAGCTCCCTTCTTCCGTCGGCACGGCGCTCATGCGCCTCGGGAAGGGGGTCAGAGTCCAGCAGGTGGAGGAGAACATCGACGGGGGCGTGGCGACATACGAGATCGATCTGCTCCTGGCAGACACCTATTACGAGGTCGAGTTCGACGCCGCTGGCAACGTGATCGGCAGCGAGATCGAGGCCTGGATCGTGCCTCTGGCCAGCGTCACCGGGCCCGCGCGCCGCGCGATCGAGCACGAGGCCGCCGGCGCGGCGATCCTGGAGGTGCGCATGGAGATCGAGGAAGATCTCGGGGAGGCCGTCTACGAGGCCGACATCCGGAACACCACGCGGACCTATGCGTTGAGGATCGACGCGCACGGCACGTTGATCGAGCGGGACATCACGATGGACATGCTCCCGGGGGGGGCTTACCGGGCGCTCGTCCACGCGGCCCAGGGCGGCTCGATCGTGGAGCTGGACGAAGAACTGCACGACGGGAAGCTCTCCTACGAGGCGAACATCGTGATCGGCGATGTGGAGTTCGAGCTCTCGGTCGACGGGGACGGCAACGTCGTCGAGCTGAACTATCCTTAGAACACCGATCAATCACGTTGATCGAGCGAGAAATGAACCGCCAAGGCGCCAAGGACGCCAAGGACGCCAAGATATTATCTTCTTCTTGGCGTTCTTGGCGCCTTGGCGTTTCGAACTTCTGCTCGTTTCAGGCTGGTTCAACCCGTTTGCCATTCTAGAACCGCCCGGCCTTCATCCGTTTCCCATTGCCGGCGTGGACGGTCCGTCGGCAGGGATCAGCACGGTGGGGGCGAGCTCGCCCGGCACGCCGGGTCGCGCGCGCAAGAGGGCGCGCCACGGCCGCCGCACCTCGGGCAGGACATGGGCGCCGGCGAGCTCGCGCCACGCCGCGATCGCGGTCGGCTCGGGCGCGCCCGCCGCGTGGTGGACCGTCGCCAGGGCGGCGGCGAGCGCCGAGGCGCGCTCGACCACCGCGATGCGCTCGGCCGCGTCGAGCGGCAGATCGTCCGCCGCGGCGTCGTCGCCGGGCATCCGGTCGAGGGCCGTCGTCTCGATGAAGCGGCTCAGGGCGCGCGCGAGCGCCTCCAGGTGGCGCGCTTCCAGGGGGGGCTGGCTCCGGGACAGGAGCGCCGTCACGCCGGCGAGCGTGTGGGTCAGGCCCGGGTGGCGCCCCGTCTCGACACAGGCGACCAGCACGTCGAGCAGGTGCGCAGGGGGCGGCGCGAGCCGGCCCGCCTGGCCGAGGTCGAGCCAGATCAACAGGGCGGCGACCCCGTCGCTCACGTCCTCGTCACGAACGCCGAGCAGCGCGCGGTGCAGGTCGAAGGCGACCCCGTCGGGCTCGGCGACCCCGAGCAGCAGGAGCGACGGCAAGAGGCTGACGGCGGCCGTCCCGTGCTGGCGCAGCGGCACGGCGAGCGCCATCACCTGCTCGCGCGCCCGGCGATCGGCGGGATCGAGGTAGGGCACGAGGGTCGTCGCCACCGTGGTGCTCACGTCGCTGAGCGTCTCCCGCGCGCGCCAGCCGCGAAGGAGGCCGAGCGCTGCCGGCGAGGGGCTCTCGGCCTGCCAGAGGGCGATGAGCCTGTCGAGCAGGAGGAGCGCCTCCTCCGCCGTCCACGCGATCCGCGGCGCCGCGACGCCGCCCTCGTGGACCTCCGCGATCGGGGCGGTCGTCTCCTCGAGGGACTGGAGCAAGGCCGCGAGGTGCGGGGCGTCGCGGAAGCAGCGGAGGACGATGCGGCGCGCCTCCCCCGGCTGCCGCTCGGGGAGCCTGAGCAGGACCGACGGCGAGACGCCGATGTCCGCCGGCGTGACGTGTGCGTCCGTCCTGCTCCAGACGGCGGCGGCGAAGCTCTCGAGCTGGTCCCGGGTGAGCGCGCCGGCGAACACAAGCGCGGCGAGCCTCCGGGAGGAGCGCTTCCGCAGCTCCGGTGAGCCCTCCCTCGCCCAGGTCAGGAGGCGGCCCACGACCGGCGTCCACCGCGCGCCGTCCGACGGGGTGAGCGGAGGGAGGTCGCTCCAGGAAAGCAGCCAGAACGGCTCCGCCCACGACGCGAGCTCGCTGACCTTCACGCCAGGCTCCTCGGGCATCGGGAACGCCAGCAAGGCGCCCATCCAGGAGGCGAGCTGCTCGGGGGTCGCCGCGTGAAGCACACGGCGGAGCAGCCGCTCGAGCGCGGCGTGCAGCATGTACTCCCGCTGGCACATGGCGGAGGTGTACAGGGTGCGCGTGAGCTCGAAGAGCGCGGTCAGCTCGGCCTCGCTCAGGCGGAACGCGAGCCGGGAGAGCACCTCGGCGGCGCCCTCGATGCGCCGCCGGTCCCCGCGCCGGTCGTTGCGCGCGGGGCTGGGATCCTGCGCCCGGCGCGCCACCGCGGCGGGGAGCGCCGAGGACAGCCACGCATACAGCACGTCCACCTGCGCCGCGGGCAGGCGCGCGATCGCCGCGCGATCGAGCAGGCCCGAGCGCGCCTCGCCCTCGGCCAGGGCGCTGTTGGCCCCAGCCCGGATGACCAGGCCGACGACGAGGCGGGGCGACGCGCTCCAGAGCCGGCGCAGCGCCGACCGGAGCGCTGGTTGCGCGAAGAGCAGCTCGGGCCCCTCGTGGAGCGTGTTGATGAGCGCCCACGCGCTCGTTTGACCGGACGACCAGATCGACCCCCCTTGGGCATTTCCCGGGTGGAAACCTCGCGCCGTCGGGGCCCGCATGCTGATGTCGTCCTCGAGCACCGCGTGCTCTCGCGCGCGGACGTCATCCGAGGGATTGCAGTCGTCGCGCGCGAGCTCGCGGAGCCGGTGCTCTCGCCTGTCGTTCGTCCTCCACAGATCGCCCAGCTCGGGAGCATAGATGGCGATCGCCTGAAGCAGCAGCAGGAGCCAGCCTTCCTCGGAGAGGCTCCTGTGATCCACGCGGGCCCGATCGCGGCCGAGCCGCGCGCGATCCAGCGCCCGGGCGGCGATCTCCCGCGCCTCTTCGAGCAGGCCGAGCTCGGCGAGCACCGCGGCGCGTTTGGCCTCCCAGAAGGGAAGGGAGGGATCCTCGGGCCACTCGCGCGACGCCTGGAGCGCCTCGCTGGCCTCGAGCCGCATCAGGTGGTGCCAGCACGCCGCGCACCACCACCGCGCCCGCCACGAGGAGCGGATCGCCGCGACCCGCCGCAGGCGCTCCATCCAGCGCTCGTGGAGCGCGGCGTCCTGGAACTGCCAGGCATGGCGCACGAGGGAGAAGGCGAGCTCGACCCAGACCTCGGCGAGCTCGTCCCAGCGGAGCGACGCTGTCGCCGCGCCCGGCGTGAGGGACGCGCCGCGGAGATCGATGAGCCGCGGGAGCGGGTTGATGTGCTCGAGGGTCTGCTCGATGAGCGGCGGGAGCGCGCCCGGCAGCGGGAGGAGCGCCGCCTCGGCTCGCCAGGTGATCTCGCGCAGCGCCTCGGCCCGCGCGGCGAGGGGGAGATCCACGAGCAGACACACGCTGCCGTCGCGATCGAGGAGACGAAACCATTCCGAGGTGGCGTGCCAGAGCGTGAGCCGAGCGGGCTCCGGGCAGACCGCCCAGCCCGGATACGCTGAGCGCTCGTGCTTCCAGCGTCCCAGCAGGCCCGCGAGCGTCGCCTGGTCCAGCTCGCCGCGCGGCCGATCGAGGCGCGGCGGGGGCTCCGGCGCGGCCGGACGAGCGAGGACGGGAGGGGAGCGCGCGGCCAGTGGCGCCGTGCTCGCCAGCGGATCGACGCTGGGCCACCGGCTCCGGTCGAGCGGCTCGCCGGCGTGCAGGCTCTCCAGCAGCCACGCGAGCGCGGCGTGGTGGCGCTCGTCGGGGAGGGCCCAGTCGCACGGCGGGAAGAGCGGGCCGAGGTCCACCGGAATGAGCTGCATGTGCCGGTAGTAGCCGCGCCTCGGCGACGTCAGGTCGAGGACGCCGCAGAGGTAGATCCTGGGCGCCGTCGAGCCGAGCTGATCGCGGAGCCAGCCGGCCCATTGCAAGAGATCGGGATCGGAGCCCGAGAAGCCCACGAGGCACAGCACGTTCTCCGCCGCCGACTGGCGGACGAGGTTCACGAACGGGGCGAAATCCGCGGGATAACGCCGGTAATCGTCCTCCGTGAAGACGAAGGGCCGGCGCGCCGTGAGGCTCCCGTGGAGCTTCACGATCCGCGGCCGCTCGGCCCGGGTGAGATCGGCCGGGGCCTCGACGACCTCGTACTTGCGCTCCGGCACGCGGCCGCGCGCTCGCTCGAGCAGGGTATCGTGGTTGGTCGTGAAGACGTCCGCCCACGGCAGTTGGAGCAGGCGTCGATGCAGCGGGCCAGGCGTGTACTTGTCGTCGGGGATCAGATCGAGGAGCAGGTCGTCGAGGCGCCCGCGACCGCAGGTGTCCTCGACCATCTGGCCGAGCCGGAGGGCGTCCCGCTCGGAGCTCCCGGGATCCACGGCTTTCCCGAGCCGGGCCGCGATCTCCGCCCACGAGGGGAAATCGGGCACGGCCGGGCTCAGTTTACCGGCGTTGCGGCTCATGCCCGCGCCGACGAGCACGGCGGCGCGGCTCTCGGGGCGCCACAGCGCCTCCCTCAAGGCCTCGAGAGGGGCGCGATCTGGCAGGTCGTCGGGTCGCATGCGGCTCCGCCGACGCTACGCGAGGCGGTGCGCGGCGTGAACCCTCGCGGATCGCCCGGGCTCCGCGTCATGATCGTCAATGATCGTGCTCGACCGTGTGATGTGCTCGTCGGAAAGTACCCGGGCGAGCGCGTGCTCGCTTTCTCGGCGCGCTCCGGCGCGCTCACCCTGCAAGGGAGCTCCTGATGCGTTTGCGTTTCTCATTTCTGGCAGCCCTCACGGTCTCGGCGGGCTGCGGCGCCGCGGAAAGCCCGCCGAGCGGGGGCGAAGGCGGGGCGAGCTCCGCCGCCACGGGCTCCTCGGGCGGCGGAGCTGGCGGGGCGGAGTGCGAGGCCGTGCCCTGCGCCGTGGAGGCGCCCGGCGCCTGCGGCGCGGGCGTGAAGGCGTGCGTCGACGGGCAGCCGACGGGGGAGTGTGTGCCCGCGGACCCGGTGCCGTTCGGCAAGGCGGTCTGCGACGCGCCCGCCCTCGACCTCGATTGCGACGGCGACACGAGCGCCTGCGGGGAGCTGGTCCAGAGCGTGTTGATCGACGGCGACGGCGACGGCGCGACGATGGGCCTCGTCCTGCAGGACATGGCCCTCGACGTGTTCGGCTACGTCCACGTCGTCGCCAACTTCGATAACAGCCTTGCGTTCGAAGGCCAGTCGTACACGGACGAGCACGGCGCGTTCTATGCGAGGCTCGGCCCGCTCCCCAGCCTCGCCGTCGTGGATTTCCGGCCGCTCGTCAGCAACTACAACTCGTTCCTGTACCTGGCCGACACAAACGAGCAGGGGGAGGCGTTCGTCACCTTCTCGGTCAGCGCAGGCGCCGACGTGAGCACGACGTTCGGCGACACGGCCGTGATCGATGATCCGAACCTCGCGCGGGTGACGCCGGGGCAGCCGCCCGTGTTCGTCGAGTACGAGTCGCCGTTCGAGGGGGAGTCCCTGGCCGCGGGCGCCTCGCGCACGGTGTACGTGGGCGGCACGTACCAAGAGCCGCCCGGCGCCGCGATCTTCCGCTACGGGTCGGATCTGCAGATCATCGGGTCGGCGGTCCCCTCGGAGTGCAATGGCTCCTCCAGCGACAGGGCGTCTTTCCGCCAGCTGGCGGCGGGCTCGGGCGGCCTCTATGCCTTCCTCGACGCCTCCTCCGCCCAGGAGACCTGCCTGGGCGCGACCGTCTTCGAGAGCGGGTATCACCTCGTGAAGCTCTCGGAGGACCTCGGCGCCGTGCTCGCGCAGCGCCCCCTGAGTGTGCGTGTTCACGGGATGTCCGCGCGCCCCGGAGGAGCGGGGCTCGTCGTCGCAGGGTACGCTCCGGCAGGCGTGACGGTCGGCGACCAGACCACCGCGGAGGAAGGAGGGTTCGTCGCCTGGTTCGACGCAGACCTCGGCGACGACGTCACCCTGGTGAGCCTTCCCGAGATGACGCCCGCGTCGGTGTCGGTCGCGAGCGACGGGATCGTCACGGTCGCGGGCACGTGCACCGGACAACCGGCCTGGGGCGATTGTTTCGTGAGCTCGGTGCTGGTCGTGCGGCTGGACCCCGCCGGCCAGGTGATCTGGTCGAAGGTGCTCGGCAGGAGCGGCGTCACGGCGTCGGCGCAGGCGGTGGCGAGCTCGAAGGACTTCGTTGCCGTCGGCGGCAGCTTCACCGGCTCGCCTTTCGAGGCCGTGGGCCTCACCCCGCCGGCGAACGGCACCCTGGACGGGTTAGTGAGCGCTTTCAGGCGATGACGGTGAGCGGGGGCCGGTCGAGGCGGCTCACGCGTGGAGCACCTCGAAGAGCTGCTCCAGCATGCGGTAGGTCAGCCCCCAGACGACGCGCTCGCCGACGAGCAGGCAAGGCAGCTCGATGACGGTCCCCTCGTGGGTGTACGTGTACCTCGAGGCGCTCTCGCCGCGCGCGAGCGGGCCGAGCGGGGTCCAGACCGCCTCGGCCACCTCGTCGCTCAGGGTGAGCTCCGGGGTGGAGCGGAGCGCGAAGACGAACGGCGCGATGATCATCCCGACGCGCCGCCCGCGCACGACCGCGGGGAGGTCGGGCAGGCGCGCGAGCAGGGTGCCGTGCGCCTCGAGGTCGATGCCCACCTCCTCGCGCGTCTCGCGGATCGCGGTGGCGAGCAGGCTCGCGTCCGACACGTCGCGCCGCCCGCCCGGGAGCGCCATGTGCCCCGACCAGGGGTCGGCGGGGTGCTCGGCCCGGCGGATCAGGAGGAGCTCGGCCTCGGCGGGCTCCGGCGCCTGGGGCCCGGAGGTGCCGAGCGCCGACGGCGGAGAGCCCGCGGGCGCCCGGAGGATCGCGGCGACCGCGGCCTGGCGCTCCTCGGTGAGCGCGTCGGACGCGGGCTCGCGCCCGGCGAGGCGGGCCATGACGGCGGCAAGATCGTAGGAAGGGAGCACGGGCGGGAGGATAGCACCGGGGCTCGCCGAAACGCCGTCGCGGCGGTCCTCTGGAATCGGAGTCGGGCTGATGGTCGTGGGCGCGCTGCTCACGTCGTCCTGAGGCGCGCTGTCCGAAGGTGTGATGACGGCGCCGGGGCGGACTGGCCGGCGCTCGCCGGAGGTGCCGGGGCGGATCGGCCAGAGCAGGGTCGAGCCGAGCAGGTCACTCCTCGGCGTCGTCGCCGAAGAGCACGCCCACCGCGAGCTCGATCGCCTCGAACGGCTCTGCGTGGACGCGCTCCCCGCGCTCGGCGACCAGCGCGGTCAAGTAGCCCTCGGGGGTCCACCTGTGGACGGCGAGCGTCTCCTCGATGGGATCCACGCGCCAGTAGTGCGGGATCTCGCAGCGATGATACACCCGCATCTTCTTCACGGTGTCGTTGCGCGCGGTGGTGGACGACAGCACCTCGCAGATCCAGTCGGGCCGCTCGCGCAGCGGGTTTCCCCTCGGGCGCTCCGGGGCGCGCTCGCGGCGGAAGCCGAGGAGATCTGGACGGTAGATCTCGTCGGGCGTGAGCTCGACCTCCACCTCGGTGAGGAGCCACCAGCCCCCCGGGCGGCGACCGCCGGAGCGGCGATTGAACGGGTCGAAGAGCACGCCGGCGAGGGCGGCCTGTGTTCCGCCGTGCTCGCCGGCCGGGCTGGCCTTCCGGACGAGCTCGCCGCCGATGACCTCGTGGAAGCGCTGATCCTCCGGGATGGCGAGCAGATCCGCGGCGGTGGCGCGGGGGACAGGCCGGCTCGCGGAGGTGGACATGGCCGGAAGGGTACCACGGGAGCGCCGCGTCGACGGGAGCGCCGCGCCGGGGCTGCGCCCGGCCGCTCAGCCGCGGCGGGCCTCCCGCTGGATCACCGCCGCACCAACGTCTCGCTGCCGGCGAGCGTGCCCCCGAGGGTCGCCCAGCGTCCCGTGAGCTGCTTGCCCTGGATCCCATAACTCACCACGCCCACCTGCTGGCCCGGCGACCAGCCCACCACGAGCTGATCGCCGGAGCGGATGCCCACCCCTTTCAACACGCCCGTGCTCAGCGTCCAGGTCACCGCGTACGTCTCGCCGAGAGGCGCGATGAGCACCGTCCCCTGGCGAGCGCCGTGCGCGATACGGTAGCTGCCGCTCAGCCCTGCGGGACCTTGCAGCTCCTCCGCCTGCACCTGACCGGGGCGGTCCGTGGAGATCCAGTGGCCGTGCAGCCGCTCGCCGTCGATGCGGTAGGCGGCCACGCCGTACTGGCCGCCGTTGGCCCATCCCACGGCGAGGGTCTGATCCTGCACGAACGCGATGCCCTCGTAGCCGGATCCTTTCGTGATGATCCAGGCGATCCGGTACGTGTCCCCGGTCCTCGACAGCAGCACGTTGCCCGCGTAGCTGCCCTGTCCGCCCGGGTTCCGCGAGGCGGTGATATCGTAGGTGCCGGCCACGTCGACAGGGCTGCTCGCCGGGGGGCTCGTCAGGTGCGACGGGGGCCTCGGCGCGGTGCTCGTGGCCGCGCCGGGGCCGCCATGGGAGGACGGCAGCGGCGGTGCCGTGTCGGGCTCGTCGGCGGTCATGCGCCGGAGCAACAGGACACCGCCGATCACGAGGGCCATGAGGGCGAGCAGCCCGCCGCCGGCGACCGCGAGGACGAGACCCGATGACGCTCTCCGCGGAGGGACGCTGGGCGCCGGGGAGAAGGTGCCGCCGACATCGGTGCGGGCGAGGCCCGGATAGGTGGGGGCGGTGTAGGCGGGTTGAGCCGGCATGGAGTGCGCCGGCATGGAGTGCGCCGGCATGGAGTGCGCCGGCATGGAGTGCGCCGGCATCATCGGCTGCACCGGCACCGGCGGGCCGTGCGGCGAGGTCGTGGACCTGTACGACGCCGCGGCGAGCACCGGTTCGAGCGCGGCCATCGCCTGGCCCGCGTCGGCGAAGCGCGCGTGGGCCTCGCGCGAGACGCAGCGGGCGAACCACGCGTCGAAGCCGGGCGGGATCAGGTGCGCGCAGCCGTGGTGCGCGGCGCGGGCGGACGGCGGCTCCAGCGGGTTGAACAGCACCTCGCGCATGAGCGACATGACCGAGGCGCGCTGCCCGCGGCTCGGCTCGAGCCAGTACAGGCGCGCGGTGAGCAGGAAGAACGCGATCAGCCCGAGAGACCACACGTCCGACGCCGGGGTGATCTGCTGCGCGAGCTCGGTCTGCTCGGGCGCCATCCAGAGCGGCGTGCCGACCGAGGACGTCATGGCCGACACGGCGCGCGTCTCGGCCACGACCTTCGCGACGCCGAAGTCGAGCACCTTGACCTTGAAGCGGACGTTCTGCTGCCGCGGGCGCGCGACGAAGATGTTCTCGGGCTTGAGGTCGCGGTGCACGACGCCCGCGCGGTGCGCCGCCGCGAGCGCGTGGCAGAGCTGCCCCATCAGCTCGCGCACCTCGTCGGGCGGCAACGCGCCGCGCTGGCCCACCACGGCGGCCAGGTCGGACCCGTCGAGCAGCTCCATGGCCAGCCACGGGGTCTGCGTCGCCGGATCGACGCCCGCGGCGACCACCTCGACCACGTGCTCGCTCTCGATGCGCGCGCCGACCCGGGCCTCCTGCTCGAAGCGCTCGCGGAAGCGGGCGTCCTGCGCGAGCTGCGCGTGCATGAGCTTCACCGCGCGCGGCTTGCCCGTGGAGAGCTGCTCCGCGACGAACACCGCGCCCATGCCGCCCTGGCTCAGCGGCCGGACGATGCGGAAGTCGCCCCCGAGCACGGTGCCGGGAGAGAGCGGGACGGCGGTGAGCGGGGCGTCGGTCATGGGCGAGCGGGGCACCTCCCGGGGGAAGGCGCGCTGCGTACGGCCGGCAGTGTAGCCCCGCGCGACCGTTGCTGGAAATCCTCAGGGCACGGCGTGTCGCGGTAAAGTTCTTGCAACCATGCGACAAGATAACGACCTCGAGAGCGCGGCCGCGCGGCTCGGCGAGGGGGCGTGGGCCCGGGTCGCTGGGCGGAGGCGCGGCGGAAGGACGTCGTCATGGAATACGACCGGATCGGACGAAACTACGACAGATACCGGGTCGCGGATCCGAGGATCGCGGCGAGCATCCACCGGGGACTCGGGCGCGCATCCACGGTGGTCAACGTCGGCGCCGGGGTGGGCTCGTACGAGCCCACGGATCGACGCGTGGTCGCGGTGGAGCCGTCTGCCACCATGATCGCGCAGCGCCGGACGCCTGACGTCGAGGTCGTCCAGGCCAGCGCCGAGGGCCTCCCTTTCCCCGACGCTGCCTTCGATGCCGCGATGGCGATCCTGACGGTGCACCACTGGGCGGATTGGCGCAAGGGACTCGACGAGATGCGCCGGGTGGCGTCCCGCATCGTGGTCTTGACGTGGGACTCGAGCAGCGACGGCTTCTGGCTGACACAAGACTACTTCCCGGAGCTGATCGCGCTCGATCGCGCGCTCTTCCCGGCGATCGAGGATCTCCGCGGCGCGCTGGGCCGCGCCAGGGTCGAGCCGGTGCCGATCCCGAGCGACTGCACCGACGGCTTCCTGGGCGCGTACTGGAGCCGGCCGCACGCCTACCTCGACGCGGGCGTGCGAGGTGCGATCTCCTCGTTCAGCCGGCTGAACGACGTCGACTCGGGCCTGCGCCGGCTCGCCGCCGACCTCGAGAGCGGGCGCTGGCATCGGCGGCACGGGCAACTCACGGAGAGGGACTCGCTGGATCTCGGATACCGGCTCGTCGTCTCCGGCGACGAGCCGTCGTCTCCACGTGTGCCGCCCAGCTCGCCGCCCGGGTGAGCGCGCTGCTGCGGGGGCAGCAATCGTGTGCCCCTGTGTTGCTCCAGCAGTGCCTGGCCGCTATAAGCTGGCTCGCCGCTTCCGCACGGCGGCCCCTGTGTTGCTGTCCTGCGGACCGCTGACGGTGCCGGCCCACGCCCGGAGCCCGCCGCGGGGCGGTTCCGGAGGTGGTCGTCGGTCGTGATCGAGCTGCGTGACGTCCGCAAGGTATACCGGCAGGGCAGCCGCGAGATCGCGGCGCTCGCGGGCGCCTCCCTGCGCGTTTCGCCGGGCGAGGTGCTCGGGGTGCTGGGGCATAGCGGCGCCGGCAAATCCACCCTCATCCGCTGCGTCAACCTGCTCGAGCGGCCCACCGCGGGCGAGGTGCGGGTGGAGGGCCGGGACATGCTGGCGCTCGGCCCGCGGGAGCTCCGGCAGGCCCGCCAGGGCATCGGGATGATCTTCCAGCACTTCAACCTCTTCTCCTCGCAGACCGTGGCGGGGAACATCGCCTATCCGCTGGCGATCGCGGGCTGGCCCCAGGACCACATCCGCGAGCGGGTGAAGGAGCTCCTCTCGCTGGTCGACCTCTCGGACAAGGCGCAGGTTTACCCGGCCCAGCTCTCCGGCGGGCAGAAGCAGCGGGTGGGGATCGCCCGGGCGCTCGCGCCGCGGCCGCGCGTGCTGCTGTCCGACGAGGCCACCTCGGCCCTCGACCCGGAGACGACGCGCGCCGTGCTCGGCCTGCTGCGGGACATCAACCGGAAGCTCGGGCTCACCATCCTGCTCATCACCCACCAGATGGAGGTGCTCAAGGAAATCTGCCATTCAGCGGCCGTGCTGGAGCAGGGCAGGGTGGTGGAGCAGGGCAAGGTCGCCGACCTGCTCGCGCGCCCCGGCACCCGGCTGAACGCGTTGTGTTATCCGCGGTTCGCCGCGGGCGACTGGCCCGTCCGCCCCGGAGGCCGCCTCGTGGGCCTGTCCCTCGCCGGGGACTCCGCCGCTCAGCCCGTGCTCGCCCTGCTCGCGCGCCGCTTCGGCGTGGATTCGACCCTGCTCGAAGGCACGCTGGAGCGTGTGGGAGGCGCCCCGGTGGGCCGGCTCCTGGTCGAGCTCACCGGCGCCCCGGAGGCGCTGGAGCAGGCGCTCGCCCACCTGCGCGAGCAGGGCTTCTCGCCGGAGCTCGTCGCACATGCCTGTTAGCCAGCTCCTCGAGTCGCTGTGGGTGGCCACCCTCGAGACGCTCTACATGACGTCGGTCGCCGCGGTCCTGGTCCTGCTCGCGGGGCTCCCGCTGGGCGTGCTGCTGGTGATCACCGACCGGGGCGGGCTCTGGGAGCGGCCGCTGCTGAGCCGGTCGCTCGGCACGATCGTGAACGTCGGGCGCTCCGTGCCGTTCATCATCCTCATGGTGGCCATCGTGCCGCTGACGCGCCTGCTCGTGGGCACCACCATCGGCACCACGGCCGCCATCGTGCCGCTGGTCGTGGCGGCGATCCCCTTCATGGGGCGCGTCGTCGAGCAGAGCCTGCGCGAGGTGGATCCAGGGCTCGTGGAGGCGGCGGTGGCGATGGGCTCCACCCACCGGCAGGTGATCCTGCGGGTGCTCTTGCCCGAGGCGCTGCCGTCCCTCGTGCGCGGCGCGGCGCTCATGGTGATCAGCCTGCTCGGGTACAGCGCCATGGCGGGCGCCGTGGGCGGCGGCGGCCTCGGCGACCTGGCCGTGAAGTACGGCTACATGCGCTTTCGCACCGACGTGATGCTGGGCTGTCTCGTGGTGCTGCTCGCCCTGGTGCAAGCCGTCCAGCTGCTCGGGGACAGGCTCGCGTCCCGCTTCGATCGCACGAGCTCCCGGGGCGCCGGCGCTCGCGATTGACCCTGTTCCAGGCGCCGTCTTCCGCGCGTGAACCCTCTGAAGGACTGACCATGAAGCGAACCCCTGCGATCGTGCTCTCCGCCCTCCTGCTCGCCATCGTGGCGCTGCTCTCCGGCTGCAAGAAGCCGGACGAGCCCGGAGGCGCCGGCGGCCGCCGCACCTTGAAGGTCGGCGCCACGCCCGTGCCTCACGCGGAGATCCTCCGGGCGGCCGCCCCGCTGGCCGAGCGGGAGGGCGTGACGATCGAGGTGGTCGAGTTCACCGACTACGTCCAGCCGAACATCGCGCTCGCGGACGGCCAGCTCGGCGCCAATTACTTCCAGCACGTGCCGTACCTGGAGCGGTTCAGCGCCGACCGCCGCCTCCCGCTGACCAGCGCGGCGGCGGTGCACCTCGAGCCGCTGGCCCTCTACTCCACCAAACACGCTCGCCTCGAGGACCTGCCCGAGGCCGCCCAGGTGACGATCCCGGCCGACCCGACCAACGGGAGCCGGGCCCTCCAGCTCCTGGCGCAGAACGGGCTGTTGCGCCTCCGCGAGGGGGTGGGCGTCGCCGCGACCGTGAAGGACGTGCTCGACAACCCGCGCAAGCTCGCGCTGCGGGAGATCGACGCCGAGCAGCAGCCGCGCACGCTCGCGGACGTGGACGCCGCCGTGATCAACGGCAACTACTTCCTCGAGGCGCAGAAGAACCTGAAGCTCGACGCGAAGGTGCTCGCCCGCGAGTCGGCCAAGGACAACCCGTACGCGAACGTGCTGGCGGTGCGGAAGGGCGATGAGGCGCGGCCCGAGGTGCAGGCGTTGATCAAGGCGCTTCGCTCCGAGGAGGTGCGGCGCTTCATCGACTCCACCTATGGCGGCGCGGTGGTGCCGGCGCTCTGACGCAGGGGCGCCGCGGCTGCCTCGCGAGCGATCCAGGGGCGCGATCCTCGCTTGACAGACTCCGTCCGCTTTGACTTTCCTTCGCACCGGGCCCCCGCATCGTGGCCGAAGGCTGGAGGAGGAGCGCCGTGGAGACTGCACCGATCGTCGACCTGTCCCGGATCCCGGCGAGGATCGACGCCCCCGCGGCCTGGTACGGCCCCGAGGTGGCGCGGAGCGAGGCCTGGATCGAGCACCTCACGCCGGCGGAGATCGAGGAGGTCGACGCCGCGGTCCGGCGGTTCGCCGAGGCGGGCGGCGATCCGGCGCTGATGCGCCCCGAGGACTTCCCGCTGCCGACGCTCGCGCCGCGCCTCCGCCGCGTGCTCGCCGAGGTGCTCGAGGGCCGCGGCTTCGCCCTGCTCCGCGGCCTCCGCGGCCCGTGGCTCGACCGGAGCGACGCGCGCGCGGCCGCGATCGTGTTCCTCGGCATCGGCAGCCACCTGGGGAGCGCGCGGTCGCAGAACGCGAAGGGCCATGTGCTCGGGCACGTGAAGGACCTCGGCCTGTCGAGCCAGGACCCGAACGTGCGTATCTACCAGACGCGCGAGCGGCAGACCTTCCACACGGACTCGTGCGACGTCGTGGCGCTGCTCTGCCTGCGGACGGCGAGGGCAGGGGGGCTCTCGGCGCTCGTCAGCTCGATCACGCTGTACAACGAGCTGCGCAGGGCGCGCCCGGATCTGGCCGAGGTGCTGTTCGCGCCGATCGAGACGGACCGCCGGGGCGAGGTGCCGGCGGGCGAGAGGCCTTATTTCCGGATCCCCGTGCTGAACTGGCATGCCGGGTTGCTCACCGCCATCTACCAGCGGCAATACATCGAGTCGGCGCGGCGCTTTCCCGACGTCCCGCCGCTCACGGCGCGGCAGGTCGAGGCGCTGGACCTGCTCGACGCGCTCGCCGACGACCCCGCGCTCCACCTGACCATGGAGCTCCGGCCCGGCGACATCCAGCTCGTGCACAACCACACGCTGCTCCACGACCGGACGGCGTTCGAGGACTGGCCCGAGCCGGACCGCAAGCGGCACCTCCTGCGGCTATGGCTCGCGCCGCCGGGCGCGCGGGCGCTGCCGCCGGTGTTCCGCGAGCGGTTCGGCTCGCTGACGCCCGGGGACCGCGGGGGGATCGTCGTGCCGGGCATGCGGCCCGGGGTGCCGCTCGAGGCGGGGTGAGCGCGCAGAATGTCGAACCGCCAGGGCGCCAAGATATCGTCTATCTCTTGGCGCCTCGGCGGCGCATTTCTCGCTCGATGGATGGGATTCGGCGCTCCAGGGTGAGAGCGGTATCAGCGTCAAACATGCGGCGGTGCGCCCGGCGCCTTCGCCGTCATCCAGAGGCGGGCTTCTGGCGGCGACCCTCCGGCCGCTTCGCGGCCTTGCCCGCGGCAGACCCGCCGCCTGTCAGCCTGCCGCTCCCCTGCTCGAGCAGCTTCTTCTCGTACCAGGGCTTCGTGGCGTGCGCGCGGATGGCGTAGGCGAGCGCGATGGCGCCGAGCAGCGGCAAGGCGACGTAGGCGACGGAGTGGGCCGTTGCGTCGGGGCCGACCGCGCTGGCTGACGGCCACGACGGGACGTAACGCGCCGTCAGCCGCTCGACCCCGCGGAGCTGGCCGAAGGTGGCATGAGGCACCTCGTCCGAGAAGACGACGCCGTCGGCGGCCCGCATCGTGACCTCGAAGCGGGGGTGGTCGTCATCGCTGTCGTCCTCTCGCAGCTGCGTGACGTGGACATCCACCGTCTCCCCCAGCCAGCGGCGCGCGTGGAAGCCCGCGAACACGGCGTTGAACGCGAGCGACGCGACCACGGCGGCGACGGCCCACCGCCGGTGGAACGCCGCCCGGCGCGCGAACCGCTCGCCGAGCGGCTCGGACGAGACGAGCATGCCCCGACCGCGCGGGGGCACGAGCACGTACCCCAGCGACCGCTCGCGGTATCCCTGGGCCGGCGCTTCGGGATCCGGCGCGCGCCGGAGCTCCCCGAGCGCGAAGACCTTCTCGCCGGGCATGATCTCGGCGACCCGGACGCGCCGGGTGGGATCGACCCGGATCATGCCGTCCAGCGCGTCGACGAGCGCCACGTCCTCGCCCGGCTCCACGCGGACGAGGACGCCGGAGGCGTGGCGAAGATAGAAGGGGTGGACACGGACCCTGCGGCCGGTCTCGGACCACAGGTGGCTCCAGACGCCGGAGCTCTCGGACTCGGTCCCATGCTGCTCGATCTCGACACGCACGGCGACGTCCGCCCCTTGCGCCAGCTCCACGGTGCCCACGACGACGGCCTCGCCGGGCGCGAGCGCAGCGTCGCCCTTGAACGAGGCCTCGGCCCGCGCGGCGGCGCGGCGCTGCCGGAGCGACAGCCGGAGCGCGATGGCGGCGATTGCGAGCAGGCCGGCCGTCGCAACGACGTACACGAGGAGCGACGACATCCCGGCGTCGAGGTGATAACGGCTCACGAGCAGCCATAATCGGTGTCCCATGGCCCGCCATGAGAGCGCACTCCGCGACGGCCGTGCGAAAAACCCGGCGCCGCCGCGGCGTCGTCTCCTCGCGGACACGGATGGCTCGCCGGAGGGAGCGGCCGCACGGTGATCCCGTCGAGCGCGCCGAGATTCCTTGCCCTCCCGCGCGCCCAGCGCCACCACCCGGCCGCGCCCACCTCCGGAGGAACGATGTCCGCGCCGCCGTCTCCCTTCCGCGTCCACGAGCCCGGAGCGCCCGGGCCGGTCGTCGTCGAGGTCCCGCATGCGGGGCTCTTCGTGGACGAGGCCGCGGCGCGCTTCACCCGCGTCCCGGAGCGCGCCCTCGCGGCCGACGCGGACATCGCGGCGGACGCGCTTTTCGGCGACGCCCCGCTCGAGGGCGCCGCGCTCGTCGTGGCGACGCTGAGCCGCTACGTGATCGATCTCAACACCGCCCCGCGCGTGCCCACGCCGTACGAGGACAAGCTCCCCTACGGGCTGCGGGAGGTGCGGCGGCGCTCCGCCAGCGGCGAGCAGTGGCTGGAGAGCCCGCCGCCGCGCGCCGAGGTCGAGCGCCGCGTCCGCGACGTGTTCGATCCGTACCACGCCGAGGTCGCCGCGCGCCTCGCGGCCGCGCGCGAGCGCCACGGCGTCGCGGTCCTCGTCTCCGCGCACGCGTACCCCGACGCCCTGTTCCCGCGCGCGGCCGACGTCGTGCTCGGGACCCGGGGCGGCGCCTGCGCGGCCGGCTGGGCGCGCGACGCGGTCGCCGAGGTCGCGCGCGCGCACGGCCTCTCGCTCGCGCTGGACGACCCGTTCCCCGGCGGCCACGCCCTCGAGCGGCACGCGCGCCCGGACGACGGCGTGCACGCGCTCCAGATCGAGATCTCCCGCCGGCTCTACTGCGACGCGCGCACCCTCGCCCCGCGCCCCGAGGACGTCGCGCGCCTCCGGCGCTTCACGCGCGGCGTCGTGTCCGCGCTCACGGCCGCGTCCGCGGCGCGATGAGCCGCACGCGCGGCCCGACGCGTGATGAACCCTCCGCGCGCTCCTCGGCCGCGCGCCCTCCGATCCGTCACCGTCCTGCGCCACGCCGCGCAGGTGCGCGCTTATCCCACGCAGGATCCACCCCGTCCGCCGCGCTGCCGGCGAGCACGCGCTCGTTGACGCCGTGACGCGGAGCACCGACATTCCGCCCTCGGCACCAGGTCCAGGGACGGGGAGACACTCCATGCGCCACGACGGATTTTCGCTCACGTGCTCGGCGCTCGCCGGCGCCACGTTCATTGGTTTCCGGGGCGCGGAGCACGTCTCGCAGCCGTACGAGTTCGAGATCTTCTTCTCGGTCCCCGCGAACACCGACGTGCGCAAGGCGGTGGGCGAGCGGGCGACCCTCCGGGCGGCCCGCGGCGAGGAGAGCCCCCCGTTCGTCCTGCACGGCGTCCTCGCGAGCGTGCGCCTCTTGCACCAGAACGCGGAGGGCGCGCTGTACCAGGCGCTGCTCGTGCCGAAGCTCTGGCTCCTGCGCCACTTCTGGCGCAGCCACGTCTTCACGAACCAGCCGGTCAAGGAGTTCCTCTCGGCCACGCTCCAGAGCGGCGGGCTCGCGACCAGCGACTTCCGCTTCTCGATCGACGAGGGCGACTACCCGATCGAGGAGTTCGTCGCGCAGTACCGGGAGACGCAGCTCGCGTTCTTCCACCGGTGGCTCGAGCGCGAGGGCCTCTACTACTACTTCGAGCACCCCGAGGACGGATCGAGCGAGGTGCTCGTCATCGTGGACGACCGCGGGCTGCACGACGACTTCCCGGGCGGCGGGGCCGTGCGCTACGTCCCCCACTTCGCCGACGACGTGACCGCGCCGCCGGGCCTGCAGCACCTCGAGCAGGACGTGCAGTGGCTGCCGAAGAGCGTCACGATCGCCGACTACAACTACGCGAACCCGTCCGCGTCGGTGAAGGGCGAGAGCAGCATCACCGAGAAGGGCCTCGGCGCGATCCGCGAGTACGGCTACCGCGTCTTCATGCAGAGCGACGCCGAGCGCCTCGCGCGGGTGCGCGCGCAGTCGATCGGCTGCCGCGAGGTGACCCTGCGCGGCAGCGGCAACGCGCTCGGGCCGCGCGCCGGGTACAGGTTCTCCCTGGACGACCAGCCGGCCGACGTCGCCGACGCGTGGCTCGCGCTGGAGGTGCAGCACACCGCGTCGCTCGCCGGCATCACGCCCGAGGTCGCGCGGATGACGGGGCTCTCGGACCAGCACATCTACCGCATGAAGCTGGTCGCGATCCCGGCCGACGTGCAGTTCCGCGCGCCGCAGACGACGCCGTGGCCGCGCATCTACGGCTTCGAGAACGCCATCGTCTGCGGCCCGGCCGACAGCCAGTACGCCCAGATCGACGGCGACGGCCGCTACCTCGTCCGCTTCGAGTTCGACACGAGCGGGCTCCCCGACGCGCGCATCTCGACGCGCGTGCGCATGATGCAGCCCCACGGCGGGACCACCGAGGGCTTCCACTTCCCGCTGCGCAAGGGCACCGAGGTGATGATCGCCTTCCTCGGCGGCGATCCCGACCGGCCCTTCATCGCCGGCGTGGTGCCCAACGCGCACCGGCCGAGCGTGGTCGGGGAGCGCAACCACAGCCAGAACATCATCCGGACCGGGAGCGGCAACCAGATCGTGCTCGAGGACGAGCAGGGCAAGGAGTTCATCTTCCTCCACACGCCGAACAACCGCACCGGCATCTACATGGGCACCCCGAGCGCCGGCCACGGGTCGGTCTACACGGGCGACGGCGAGACGCAGATCGGGTCGTTCCTGTCGCCGGAGAACGCCGACCCGGCCATCGCGGGCGGCAGCCTCGTCAGCGTCGCGTTCAGCTACCTCGAGACGACGGCGGCGAATGGCGGATCGTGGATCGGCGGCGACTGCTGGGAGAACGTCGGCGGCAACAAGTTCAGCATGGTCGTGGGCAACCTCTGGGCGGGCGTCGGGGCGACCTACACGCTCCAGGTCACCGGCGCGGCGACCGAGACGTACTACGCCACGCGCACGACCACGATCAAGACGGGCCGCGTGGACACGGTGGAAGCCGGCGGCATGAAGCAGACGATCACCGGCGGGATGGAGCAGACCATCACGGGCGAGACGAAGCAGGACGTCCACGGCAAGTACACGCAGACGATCGAGCCGGAGGGCTCGTCCACGGTGACCGGGCCGTGGACGCACAAGGTCACGGCGCAGAGCTTCGACGACTACAAGAGCTGGAAGACGGAGGTCGCCACCACCTGGGGCGGCCACTTCGGCGGGAACGTCGACCTGTCGAGCGACACGAGCTTCGTGATCAAGGCGCCCAACGCGAAGATCACGGCCACCGACCTGAAGTTGGATGTGCTCGGGATGACGTTCGACCGCACGTCGAACAAACACGAGCTCTACGTCTACCGGGGCGCGAGCGGCGTCATCAAGACCGACCACGTCGCGCTGTACCAGACGCTGTACGGGGTCAAGCTCGAGCTCGTGGGGATCAAGCTCGACTTCATCGGGATGGACAAGAAGGCCGCCGCCATGAAGCTGGTGGAGGCCGGGTTGATCCTCGCGCTGAGCGGCTCGGCGAACATCAGCACCGCCCCGATCAAGGTCAGCTCCGCCTTCGTCACGAAGATCTGAGCGCCGATGCGAGTCGTCAAACCCCTCAAGGTGCCGGTGCTCACGCGGGTCGTCGAGACCGCGCGGCGGCTCAGGTTCCACGTGGGCGCCATGGTCGCGTTCCCCCTCGACGCGCCGCGCGCCCTGCTCGACGAGATGACCTTCTGGCAGGCCGCGACCGCGGCGCTCGGCGGCCTCCCGCTCGACGACGGCATCGCGAAGGCGCGCGGCGAGCTGCTCGTCGCGGGCCGGTGCCACGCCCCGGAGGGCCGCCGCGTCGCCGCGTCGTTCGTCCGCGCGCGGCTCGGCTCCATCGACAAGCGCCTGGCCGTGCTGGGCGACCGGCACTGGACCGGCCACGGCTTCACCGAGCCGGAGCCGTTCTCGGAGATGCCCATCGACTGGGCGCACGCGCTCGGCGGGCCGAAGGACGCGGCGAACCCTTACGGCAAGGGGATCGAGGAGGTCGAGCGGGGCGGGCAGCGCCTCCGGCCGCTCCCGAACGTCGAGCACTACGGCGCGCTGATCCGCTCGCCGTCGGACCGCCCGGGCCCGGCGTCCTTCCTCCCGATGGACGTGACGTTCGCCCAGCGCCGCGCCCGCGCGGGCACGTACGGCGCGGACTACGCCGAGAAGTGGGCGCCCGGCCTGCCGCCGGACGTCGATCCCTCGTTCTTCAACGTCGCGCCGAGCGACCAGTGGAGCGCCGAGCCCTTCCGGGGCGACGAGGTGTTCCTCGTCGAGAACATGCACCCGGCGCGGCCGCGCATCGAGGGCGCGCTCCCCGGCCTCTGCGCCCGCGTGTTCGTCACCCGCCGCGACGCGGGCGGCGAGGTGTTCCTGGAGCTCCCCGTCCGCTGCGACACGGTGTGGCTCTTCCCCTCGGACAACCTCGGCGCCGTGATCTTCCACGGCGCGGTGCCCGTGGCCGAGGACGACGCGGCGGAGATCGTCGACCTCGTCGTCGCCTGCGAGGAGATCGGCCACCCGCGGCCGATCGAGCACTACCGCGCGGCGCTCGCCCGGCGGCTCGACAAGGACCGGGGCGCGATCGCGGGCCTCAGCGACAGCGATCTCATGCCGCCGCGCGAGTCCGGCGTGGCCGCGAACATCGCCGGGTTCGACATGATGCAGTGGATGAGGAGCGAGAACCTGGCCGCGCGGAACCAGCGGCGCGGCGCCGAGCGGGTGCGGGAGCGCCGCCGCCAGGAGCTCCTCGCGGACGGCATGGATCCGGCGCGCTACGGCCTCGACGCGCCGCTGCCGGACGAGGAGGCGCCCCCGCCGGTCGACGACCTCGACGCGCTCGTCGTGTACCTGGACGCCGCGTCCCGCAAGCTGGAGGAGGAGGAGGCCAGGGCCGCCCGCGTCAAGGAGGAGGCCGAGGCGCGCTCGAAGGAGCGGGCCGCGGCCATGGGGATCTCCGAGGCGGAGCTCCGGCGCGGCGAGTCCGAGGAGGCCCACGGCGGCCCGCCGGCGTTCTCGGCCCGGGCGCAGCTCGCGCAATACGCCGAGCTGGCCGAGGCGGGGCGCCGCGGCGGCGTGCCCAACGTGGAGCTGGAGGCGATGCTCGCCGATCCGGCGTTCCACGAGCGGCTCTTCCGCCTGGAGCGGGCCGCGCGCGACGGCTACCGCGGCGCGGCGCACCTCCTGCCCGCGGCCCAGCCGATGACCGCCGAGGCCGCCCAGATGGCGCGCGTCGTGGTCGAGGCGGCGCGCGAGGCGGGCGAGCCCCTCGACGAGCGCGATCTCACCGGCGCCGATTTCCGCGGGCTCGACCTGCGGGGGGTGAGCCTCCAGCGCGTGTTCCTCGAGGGGGCCGACCTCAGGGGCTGCGACCTCTCCGGCGCGGCGCTCGATGGCGCGGTGCTCGCGAAGGCCGACCTCACGGGCGCGAACCTGACGGGCGCGCGCCTCCGGGGCGCGAACCTCGGCAAGGCGAACCTCGCGGGCGCCGTGCTGGAGGGCGCGGATCTGACCGAGGCGATCCTGACGGACGCGAAGCTCGCCGGGGCGCGGCTCGCGCGCGCGAGGCTCGAGCGCGCCGACGTCATGCAGGTGGCGTGGGACGGCGTGGATCTCTCCGGCGCGGAGCTGGTCGCCTGCACGTTCCTCCAGACGAGCTTCGCCGGGGCGAAGCTCGCCGGGGCGAACCTCGAGCGGGCGACGTTGATCGAGTGCGCGCTCGACGGCGCGGACCTCTCGGGCGCGCGGCTGCACAAGGCGACGCTGATGAGCTGCACGGGGGCGCGGGCGCGCTTCGCGGGGGCGCGCTTCTCCGAGGGGGTCGCCGTCCACAAGAGCGGCCTGCCGGAGGCCGACTTCCGCGACGCCGTGCTCGAGAAGACCTGCTTCCGGACGACGGACCTGCGCGGCGCGCGCTTCGACCGCGCCCAGATGACGATGGCCGACCTCTCGGAGGCGGACGCGACGGGCGCGATCTTCGACCAGGCCGTCCTGAAGAGCGCGCTCCTCATCCGGACGAACCTCGACGGCGCCTCGCTCCGCGGGTGCAACCTGACCGAGGCGATCCTCTCGAAATCGCGCGTGGCGGGCGCCGATTTCACGGGCGCCCAGCTCTGCCGCGCCGATTTCAGCCGCGCGCGCGGGGACGACCGGACGACGTTCGCCGAGGCGGCCGTCGACTTCACCCGGTTCGACCGGCACGGGGCGCAGGCCGCGGGGGGCGCGACATGAACCGCGACGAGCTGCTCGACAAGGTCCGCCACGGCGAGCCGATCCAGGCCGTGGACCTCTCCGGACTCGATCTGACGGGCGCAGATCTCTCGGGCGCGGTGTTCGACCACGTCCGCCTGCCGCGCGCGCTGCGGGGCGCGCTCATCAAGGAGTCGACGTTCGCGGAGTGCGACCTGTCGGGCGTGGACGCCTCGGGGGTGGATCTGCACCTGACCACCTTCTTCCGGTGCCGCCTCGACGGGGCGACGCTGGCGGGGGCGAGGCTCGTCGCCGCGAGCTTCGCCGAGTCGACGCTGGAGGGCGCGGCGCTGCCCGGCGTGGAGGCGCAGGTCGCGACATGGGCGAGCTGCTCGCTCGCGCGCGCCTCGCTCGAGGGGGCGAACCTCGACCGGGCGAACCTCATCGAGGTCACGGCCGGCGGCGCGGATTTCTCCCGCGCGAACCTCGAGAAGGCGACGATGTACAAGCTCGACCTGCGCACGGCGCGGCTCGACGGCGCGAACCTGACGCTCACGACGCTGCTCGAGTCCGAGCTCGGCGCGCGGGCGTTCCAGGGGGTGAAGCTCTTCCGCACGCAGTTCATGCGCGGCAGCGTCGCGGGCTCGAGCTTCGCGGGCTGCGACGCGACGCAGTGCAACTTCACCGGGGCCGACGTCTCGGGCTGTGATTTCTCCGACGCGATCCTGACGCAGGCGCTCTTCGGCGAGGCGAACGCGGCGAAGGCGCGGTTCCCGCGGGCGATGCTCCGGAATGTGATCCTCGAGCGGGCCTCGCTCGTGGAGGCCGACCTCTCCGGCGCGGAGCTCGTCGAGGCGTACGCCGCCTTCGCCGCGTGCCCCGGCGCGCGCTTCGTCGGCGCCAAGCTCGCGTATGCGGACTTCTCGCACTGCGACCTCTCCGGTGCGGACTTCTCGCAGGCGTCGATGTTCCGCACGAAGCTGCACCGCGCCCGCCGCGAGGGCGCGCGGGTGCCGGGCGGGGCCGGCTGGCTCGGCGACGACGAGAAGCTCGCCGCGCTCGAGGACTGGAAGCCGCGGCGCGGCGGTGAGCGCGATGCGCAGCGCCAGTGATCCGTTGATCTTCCCCGCGAACGCCGCGAAACTGGCCTGGCGGCGCGATCGCCCCGGACGGGTGGAGCCAGGCCGAGGAGACTCGAGATGCAGAGCATGGCGTCCCGCGAGCCGGTGACGGCGGCACACGACGACAGCGCCGGGGAGGACCTCCTCGCCGCGGTGGATCTCCCGGCGGCGGGGGCCTCGCCGCGGCGCGCGCCGTCGCTGGAGACGGGCGTCGTCCGGGGCACGGCGTCGGGGCTCCTGGTCGAGCTCGGCGGCGGGCCGGTCCTCGCGCGGCGGGCGAAGAGCTGCCTCACTGCGCCCGACGCGGGCGACCGTGTGCTCTGCGCGATGGACGGCGATCAGGTGTTCGTGCTGGCGGTGCTCGAGGGCGAGGCGGGCGCGACGACGCGGATCGCGGTCGAGGGCGACCTGAAGGTGCAGGCGACGGGGCGGATCGGGCTCGGCGCGGGCGACCAGATCGAGATCGCCGCCGCGAAGGAGGTGGGGCTGTTCGCGGGCAAGCTCCAGCTCCGCGCGCAGGCGGCGGCGGCCGCGATCGAGGAGATCGGGCTGGTCGGCGGGTCGCTCGACGTGCACCTCCAGAAGGCGGTGGTCGTCGCCGGGCGCCTCGAGACCCGGGCCGACCGCCTGATCCAGCGCGCGAAGCAGGCGTTCCGTTTCATCGAGGCGCTCGAGCAGGTGCGTGCGGGCGTCTTTGACCTCCGCGCGGAGGGCCTCGCGGCGGTCCGCGGGGAGAACACGATCGTCGCGGCGCGGACGCTCGCGAAGCTCGACGGCGAGCAGGTGAAGATCGGCTGAGGCGGCGCGCCGCGCGGCGCCGCGGACGCCAGAGGACGAGGGGAGAAGCGATGCTCGCGAAGACGACCGCAGGGGGGATGTGCCTGGCGTTCCCCGACGTGTGCCTGACCCCGACGCCGGCTCCGGTGCCGATCCCGTACCCGAACATTTCGCTCCATCCGATGAGCGTGCTCTTCGTGCCGAACGTGCTCGTCACGTGCGCGCCGGCGCACAACATGCTGACCGTCGCGCCGCTCACGATGGGGGACAACCCCGGCGTCGCGCTCGGCGTCGCGTCCGGGATGGTGATGGGCCCGTCGCGCAACATCACCGCGGCCTTCACGGTGATCGTCGGCTGTGCGCCGATGACGCGCCTGACGAGCCTCTCGCTGCAGAACAGCACGAACGCGCTGGGCATGGCCATCGTGCCGAGCGTGACCACCGTCATCGTGCTCTCTCCGTGAGCGTCGCGCGCTCGACGCCCGAGGTGGACGCGGCCGCGCGCGAGAGGAGCCCGCTCGCCGAGGCGCTCGCGAAGCTCGACGAGGCGATGCGCCCGCCGCAGGGTCTCAGCGGCGATCCGGAGCGGCGCCGCGTGGCGGCCCGGCTCGCCGAGCTGGTGCGCTGCGAGGACGGCGAGCTTCCGGCCTTCGCCCGGCGGCACCTGCCCGGCCGCGCGGTGGAGGCGCCGGCGCTGCGCGCTGTGCGCGAGCTGGTCCTGGCGATCGGGCGTGTCCTCTGCCCGGAGGGCGAGAGCGTCGAGGCGCTGGGGGTGCTCCAGGACGTGCACCGCGCGCTGGAGGAGCGGCTGGCGGACGCGAGGCGAGCCGCGGCGCAGCGCGAGGCCGAGGCGGCCGCCGCCTCGGTGACGAGCGCGCCGGCGCTGGTCGAGGCGAACGCGCCACTGTCTCGGCCGGGCGGGGTGCTGCCGTTCGTGTCCGCGGCGGTCGCCACAGCGGCGCCGGTCGCCGTGCCGTCACTGGCGCCCCTGGCGATGCCTGCGCCCATGCCCCTGGCCGCGCCTGCGCCTGTGCCCCTGGCGATGCCTGCGCCGGTGCCCCTGGCGATGCCTGCGCCGGTGCCCGTGACCATGCCTGCGCCGGTGCCCCTGGCCGCGCCTGCGCCCGTGGCCATGCCTGCGTCCCTGGCCGCGCCTGCGCCCGTGCCCGTGGCCACATCGGTTCCTCGAACGGAGCCGCCGGCTCACGAGACGGAGCCGCCGGATCGCGAGACGGAGCCGCCGGATCGCGAGACGGAGCCGCCGGCCTCTCGGACGGAACCACCCGCGTCGATCACGGAGGTCATGCCCGCCGGCAGGACGAACCCCGAAACGGAAAGGACCGTCCACTCGGTGCTGCCCTTCGTCCAGGTGGTCTCCGAGGAACGCCCGCGACCGACCGTCGCGCGCTTCGATGCGGCCCTTCCGTTCCAGCCCGTCGCGGGCCTCGACGAAACCCCCGCGCGCGAGCCCCCCGCGTCCGGTCCGAGCGTCCCGCCCGCGTCCGCTCGGAGCCCCCAGCCGGCCGCCGGTCCGAGCGTCCCGCCCGCGTCCGCTCCGAGCGTCTCGCCGGCCGCCGGCCCGAGCGTCCCGCCCGCCTCCACTCCAGGCCCCACGGCAAGCGGCGACCCCATCAGCATGCGCTCGCCGCCCCCGCTCACGCTCAATCAATACGCCGGCCTCGTCGTCGCCTGCGAGCTGTACCCTGCCTACGTGGAGAGCACACACGCGCGTTACGGAGTCCCGACCCCCGCCGCGCGCGCCGCCCTCGACGCCTTCTGGGCCGCCCGCCTCGCCGCCGATCCGGCCCTTGCCCAGCGCTGGCCGGAGCTCTGCGAAGCTGCGCGCAGGTACTTCCTGCAATCGCGCTGAACGCGGCCCGGGTTGTCCCGCGTCGGGTCGCGGCACACGGCGGCTCTCCGCGCGGGGTGGTGCTTGTTCGAGTCATCGAGCTTCAGCTCTAGTTCAGAAGTCTTGGCAGGGATCACGGCGAGAGAAGAGAGATTTCAACGCAAAGGCGCAAAGGCGCAAAGGCGCAAAGGCGCAAAGGCGCAAAGGCGCAAAAATACAGAGAGATTCTGGTTTGCGCCTTTGCGCCTTTGCGTTGAAATCTCTCGGGATCCCTGGCCAGACTTGTGACGCTCGGAACTAACCTCGCGATGGAGTGGCGCGATTCGAGCAGACGAGCTCCCTCCCTGCCAGGGATCGAACGCGGCGGGACAGCCACTCTTGGACGGGCTCAGGAACACTCACGAGCTGGTCGTGACGAGGAGCTCCCTGGCGTCGCTGACGACCGCGGCCCGGCGGATCCAGCGGTCCAGCTCGGCGAGGTCGGTGCCCGCGAGGACGCGCTCCCGGATGTCGGCGGGGACCTCCAGCCCGCGAGCCTCGATGACGGCGAGCACGTCGTGCGCCTTGGCTTCGAGGATCCTCTGCTGCCGCCCTTGCCCCTCCGGACGCCGGGTCTCGCGCGTGCGCCCCATGCCCGCCCATCGTGGCGCGACCCGGCACCACGATCGGTGCACCCGCCCGGATCCCAGGCGCTCCCCAGCCAATTGCACCACCCGGCAACACCCGGCACGGTGAGTAGTACATCGTGCAAAATTGAGTCGTCATGACGCAATGCGTCGTGTGCCCCACATGTTCACCCGTTGCGGTCCTGAGTAGCCTTACCCTCCGATGAGCGGAGGACACGACGCGGAGGCCGGCGCGGCGGATCGCGCGCTCGTGCTCGTGCTCCTGGGCACGGTCCTCCTCGTGTCGCCGGCGCGCCTGCTCTGGGCGCGCGGCCTGCTCGCGGTGGCCGCGGTCTTCGCGGTCTGGATCGCGCTGATCGCGCTCGCCGCGCTCGCAACGCGCGCCGAGCGCGGCGAGGGCGACCGCGCCGAGCGAGAGCCGCCGCCATGATCGACGTGAGCGTCCTGCTGCTCGCCACGGTGGCCTGGCTGGCCGCGCTCGCCGCCGTCGCGCTCGCCGCGACACGCGGGCGGCTCCCCCGCACGCTCGCCCGGCACCCGCTCGTGCTCGCCCTCTCCCTCGGCGTCTACGCCTCGTCGTGGACGTATTACGGCGGCGTCGGCTTCGCCCAGCGCCACGGGCTCGTCTTCCTCGCGGTCTACCTCGGCCCGACGCTCGCGTGCATCGCCGCGCCGCTCCTCTGGTCGCGCGTCCTGCGCATCACGCGCGAGCAGCGCCTCTCCTCGCTCGCCGACCTGCTCGCCTTCCGCTTCCAGAGCCCCGCCGCGGGGGCGCTCGTCGCCGCCTTCTCCGTCGTCGCCAGCATGCCCTACGTCGCGCAGCAGTTCCGCGCGACCGAGCAGTCGGTCCGTGTGCTCTCGGGGCCGGGCCACGAGGAGGCCGTCGGCGCCGTCTTCTGCGTGCTGCTCGCGCTCTTCACGGCGTTCTTCGGCGCCCGCCCCTCCGCCGAGCAGGGGCGCCAGGACGGCCTCTCGGCGGCGGTCGCGTTCGAGTCGGCGGCGAAGCTCGCCGTGCTCGCGGCCGTGGGCCTCGCCGCCGTGCTCGGGGCGTTCGGCGGCGCGGCCGGCCTCGCGGGCTGGCTCGGCGAACACGCGGCCGAGGTCGAGGCGCTCGGCCGCCCCGTGCGGGAGGACAGCGGCTGGACCTCCATGCTCGTCATCAGCTTCGCCGCGGCCTTCCTGCTGCCGCGGCAGTGGCACATGGCCTTCGCCAGCGGCGCCGGGGACCGCGCGCTCGCCAGGGCCGCCTGGGCCTTCCCGCTCTTCCTGCTCGCGCTCAACCTGCCCGTCCTGCCCATCCTCTGGGCCGGGACCCGCCTCGCCCCGGCGGAGCCCGCCGACAGCTACGTGCTGCTCGTCCCCCAGCTGCTCGGCCAGCGCTGGCTCGCGCTCGCCGCCTTCATCGGCGGCATCTCCGCCGCGAGCGCCATGGTCATGGTCACCGCCGTCGCCCTCGCCAACGACAGCGCCACGCACCTGCTCCTGCCGCTCGCCCGGAGGACGCTGCGCCGCAACGTCTACGCGCGTGTCCTCTGGCTCCGGCGCGGCCTCCTCACCGCCATCCTCGTCGGCGGGTGGCTCTTCTACCGCGCGCAGCCGCACCACGGCCTGCTCGTCGAGAGCGGCATCGCGTCGTTCGTCGCGTTCGCGCAGTTCCTGCCGGGGCTCTTCGCCGTGCTCTTCTGGGAGCGCGCGACACGCGCAGGGTTCATCGCCGGGCTCCTGGCCGGCATCGGCACCTGGACGGCCACCTGCCTCGCGCCGCTCCTGCCCGCCGTCCCCGGGATCGATCCCGCGTGGCTCGATCTCCTGCGCGAGGGCGCGGACCACGGCGGCCACGCCGCGGGCGCCCTGGACGCGGCGCGCGCGGCCGCCCCGGATACCTGGTCGCTGCCCACCTTCGTCTCGCTCGCCGTCAACGCCGGGGCGCTCGGGCTCGTCTCGCTCCTGCGCCCCCCGGCCAAGGAGGAGCGCGAGGCGGCGCGCCTCTGCAGGCGGCGCGAGATCGGCCCCTCGGTCGAGCGCGCGACCGTCGCGTCGAGCGTGGGCGCGCTCGAGGAGCGGCTGGCCCGCCTGCTCGGCCGCGAGGCCGCCGGCGTCGAGGTCACACGCGCGCGCATCGAGCTCGACATCCCGCGCGACGAGACGCGGCCCACCGAGCTGCACGCGCTCCAGGAGCGCCTGCACCGCAACCTGTCGCCGCTGGTCGGCCCGGTGCTCGCGCGGGCGGCCGCGGAGGCGGGCGACGCTGCCGGCGGCGAGGCCGCGCGCGGCGCGCTCACCGAGGAGCTAAGGTGGCTGGAGCGGCGCCTCGCGCGCGGCGAGACGCGGCTCGTCGGCGCCGCGAAGGAGCTCGACCTCCTGCGGCGGTGGCTCCGCTCGGTGCTCGCGCAGCTCCCGCTCGGGGTCTGCGCCGTGGGCTCCGACGGCGCGGTGAGCCTCGTCAACCGGCGCCTCGAGGCGCTCGTGGGCGTCGAGGAGCGCGATCTCGTCGGCGCGCCGCTCGACCGGCTGCCGGCCCCGTTCGCGGAGCTCTTCGCCCGCGCCGCCGCCGCCGCCTCCGCCGGCGAGGCCGGCGCCGACGAGATCACGGCGCACGTGGGCGGGCGCGCGCGCTCGCTGCGCGTCCACCGCGCCGCGCTCGACCCGATCGACGCGCGCGCCGCCTCGGGGGGCGTGGTCCTGCTCGTCGAGGATCGCACCGAGCAGCGCGCGCTCGAGGCGCAGCTCGCCCACCGCGACCGCCTCGCCCAGCTCGGCCGCCTCGCCGCCGGCGTCGCCCACGAGGTCGGCAACCCGCTCACCGGCATCACCTGCCTCGCGCAGAACCTCCGCGCCGAGGCCGACAGCGCCGAGCGCGACGAGATCCGCGCGCGCGCGGGCCTCATCCTCGGCGAGGCGGCGCGCATCGAGGCGATCCTCCGCTCGCTGCTCGAGCACAGCCGCACCGGCGCCGTCCCGTCGCCCGGCGAGATCCCGCGCGCGCGGGTCGGGCGCGTGGCGATCGCCCAGGTGGTCGCTGAGGCCGAGCGGCTGATCCGGCTCGACCGCGCGGCGCGGCACGTCCGGGTGGAGCAGGCCTGCCCGGAGTCGCTCGTCGTCATCGGCGATCGGCGCGAGCTCGTGCAGGTCTTCGTCAACCTGCTCGCGAACGCCCGCGACGCCTCCGAGGAGGGCGCGACCGTCTCCGTCCGCGGGCGGATCGAGGCGGGCCAGATCGTGATCGAGGTCGAGGACCACGGCAGCGGCATCCCCGGGGAGCTCCTGGCCGACGTGCTGGAGCCGTTCGTGACGACGAAGCGCGACCCGAGCGGCACCGGGCTCGGCCTGCCGCTCTCGCGATCGATCGTCCAGGATCACGGCGGCACCCTCGCGCTGCGGAGCGCGGTGGGGCAGGGGACGACGGTCGTCGTGAAGCTCCCGCTCGCGGGCGCCGGCGCGGGCGAGGCGCGGCGCGGGCACGAGGCGGAGCCATGAGCCGGATCCTGCTGATCGAGGACGAGGTCGTCATCCGCATGGAGCTCCGGCGGCTGCTCGCGCGCCACGGGCACGACGTCGTCGAGGCGGGGTCGATCGCCGAGGCCGAGGCGGCCCACGATCTGCGCGCGTTCGATCTCGTGCTGGCCGACGTGCGCCTGCCCGGCGCGCCGGGCACGGAGCTCGTCGGCCGGTGCGGGAGCGCGCCGGTCGTTCTCATGACGAGCTACGCCACCGTGAAGGCGGCGGTCGACGCGGTGAAGCGCGGCGCCGCGGACTACCTCTCGAAGCCGTTCGACCACGACGAGCTCGTCGCCCTCGTCGAGCACCACCTCGCCAGCGCCCGGCCCGCGCGGAGCGCGCTCGACGAGGCCGCGCCGCGGCCGTCCCCCGTGCCGCCCGCGCCGCCCGCGCCGCCCGCGCCGCTCGCGTCGGACGCCGACGAGCTCGACGGCCTCGTCGGCGGCTCGGCGGCCATGCGCGAGGTGTTCGCGCAGGTGCGCAAGGTCGCGCCGAGCGAGGCGACGCTGCTCGTGCTCGGCGAGAGCGGCACCGGCAAGGACGCGCTCGCCCGCGCCGTGCACCGGCTGAGCCCGCGGCGGCAGCTCCCGTTCGTCCCGGTCCACTGCGCGGCGATCCCCGAGGGGTTGATCGAGGGCGAGCTCTTCGGCTACGAGCGCGGCGCCTTCCCCGGCGCGCTCTCGGCGCGCGCGGGGCTCTGCGAGGCCGCGGAGGGCGGCACGCTCCTGCTCGAGGAGGTCGGCGAGCTGCCGCCGCGGGTCCAGGCGCGGCTCCTGCGCTTCCTCCAGACCGGCGAGGTGCGGCGCGTCGGCGCGACCCGCGCCCGCCGCGTCGACGTGCGCCTGATCGCCGCGACGCACCGGGATCTCGTGGCGATGGTGCGCGAGGGGTCGTTCCGGAGCGATCTCTACTTCCGGCTGCGGGTCCTCGAGATCCGCCTGCCGCCGCTGCGCGAGCGGCCGGGCGACGCCGTGCGCATCGCGGAGTCGCTGCTCCGGCGGCGCGCGTGGGCGAGGGGGCAGGCGCCGCTCACGCTGACGCCGGAGGCGCGCGCCGCCATCGCGGCGGCCCCCTGGCCGGGCAACGTCCGGGAGCTGGAGAACGCGATCCACCGCGCCATGGTGCTCGCCGGGGCCGGCGATGTCGGAGAGGCCCTGCTCGGGCTCGACGCGCCCCCGCGGCCCACGTCGCCCGCGCCCCCCGCGGACGTGCGCGAGGCAGAGCCCCTGTCCGACTCGCTCGAGGGCTATTTCCGCCGCTTCGTCCTCGAGCACCAGCACGAGCTGACGGAGACGGAGATCGCCCGCCGCCTCGGCATCAGCCGGAAGGCCCTGTGGGAGCGGCGCCAGCGGCTCGGGATCCCCCGGCCGCGCTCCTGAGCCGCCGGCGCGGCGTGGCACGGCGCGCGCAAGCCCCGCGCCGATGGCCGCCATCCGTGGGTACGATGTGTTACCGATCGTAGCGCCGCGTCACCGGGTGTTACCGATCGTAGCGCGGCGGCCCCGCAGGAGACCCACCGTGTGCTCCACCGACGGCACAGAGGGTATTCCCTGAACTCTGCACGTGGTATCTGGAGATGCACGTCAGGGTTCGAAATTCCTTACACCGAGGGGCTGGTCGAGTGGCACAGACATCACCTGAGACGCTTCCCGTGACCATTGGGGGCCGCGCCGGCGAAAGCCAGCGCGAGGTCGTGAGCAGCTCCACGCTCTGGAAGGTCATCTTCGCCTCTGCGGGCGGCACGATGATCGAGTGGTACGACTTCTATATCTTCGGAAGCCTCGCCGCGATCATCTCCACCCACTTCTTCCCGAAGGACAACCCCACGGCGGGCTTCTTGCTCACGCTGGGGACCTTCGCGACCGGCTTCGTCGTCCGCCCCTTCGGCGCGCTCGTGTTCGGGCGAATCGGCGATATCGTCGGCCGGAAGTACGCGTTCCTCGTGACGCTGCTGCTCATGGGCGGCGCGACGTCGCTCATCGGCGTCCTGCCCACCTACGACACGATCGGGCTCGCCGCCCCGCTCGGGCTCGTCCTGATCCGGCTCGTCCAGGGGCTCGCGCTCGGGGGCGAGTACGGCGGCGCGGCGGTGTACGTGGCCGAGCACGCGCCCGACGAGAAGCGCGGCTTCTACACCTCGTTCATCCAGATCACGGCGACGCTCGGCCTGTTCGTCTCGCTGGCGGTGATCCTCGGGACTCGCCTCTTCCTCGGCGAGGACGACTTCAGGGCGTGGGGCTGGCGCGTCCCGTTCCTCCTGTCGGTCCTGCTCGTCGCGGTGTCCTTCTACGTGCGCGCTCGCCTCAAGGAGTCGCCGATCTTCGCCAAGCTCAAGTCGCAGGGGAAGACGTCGACCGCCCCGATCAAGGACAGCCTCGGCAACAAGCGCAACTGGAAGGTCATCCTCATCGCCCTCTTCGGCGCCACGGCCGGCCAGGGCGTCGTCTGGTACACGGGGCAGTTCTATGCCCTCTACTTCCTGCAGAACACGCTGAAGGTCCCGTTCATCACGGCCACGATCGTGGTCGCCGCCGCGCTCGCGCTCGGCATGCCGTTCTTCGTGTTCTTCGGCGCGCTCTCCGACCGCATCGGCAGGAAGAAGATCATGCTCGCGGGCAACCTCTGCGGCGCGATCGGCTTCTTCCCGGTGTTCTGGGCGATGAAGCAGAACGCGGACAGCCCGGTCGTGCTCACCGCGCTCGTGTTCGTGCTCGTGATCTTCGTCACGATGGTCTACGGCCCGATCGCGGCCTACCTCGTCGAGGCCTTCCCGGCCAAGGTGCGTTACACGTCGCTGTCCATCCCGTACCACGTCGGCAACGGCGTGTTCGGCGGCCTCTTGCCGCTCATCGCCTCCTCGGTGACGGTCGCGACCGGCAACATCTACGCGGGCCTCCTCTACCCGATCACGGTGGCGCTCATCACCGTGGTCGTCGGCGGGCTGTACCTGAGCGAGCGGAGCGACGTGCGCCTCTGGGAGGAGATCGATCGCGAGGCGTGACGGCGGGGGCGCCGAGCCCTCGTCGTCCGGAGCGCCGCCGCGCGCCTCCGTCCGCAGCCAGCAGCAGCCCTCGCCGGGCGTTCGCCCGAGCGTCGTATCACGGCGACAAGTCGAGACTCGAAGAGGCTTGTCGCCGCAGCGGCCTCGTCGCCGCGGTCCGCCGCCATATCCCACGCCGTCATCTCGATGTCTGTCCCGGGGTTTATTCACCCGACGTCATCGTGACGTCCTCTTCACAAACCCGAGAACATAGACCAACACAGCCGTGGAGCGTCCCATGCGAACGATGTTGATGAACCGTCTTGCTGCCACCTTCCTGCTCGCGCTGGCGGGCTGCGGCTCGTCGAACGACAGCGGCTCGAGCGACGGCGGGGGCGACCCGACATCCTCCAGCACTACGAGCGGCTCGGGCGGCGCGAGCAGCTCGACCAGCAGCGGCTCGACCAGCAGCAGCGCCTCCAGCGCGTCCAGCGCGGGGGGAGGGGGCTCGGGCGGCGCGCCGAGCACCGGAGACGGCGGGAACAACGCGGGAGGCGGGGGCGGAGCGCCCGGCGAGGAGGCCAGGATCCCGTGGGACTGGGCCGGGATCGTCGGCACCGGTCAGAGCCTGTCCGTCGGCACGACGCCGGTCACGTCGACCACCCAGCCCTTCCACAACCTCAAGCTCTCGCTGGGCAACACGAGGGTGCCACCCTGGGATCCGAACAGCAGCGCGCTCTCGATGGTGCCGCTCGTCGAGCCCATCCGCCCGCTCGCCAACGGGTATCCGGCGCCGTACCCGGGCAACATCTACGGCGAGACGGGGCACGTGCCGATGGCCAACCAGATCACGTTCCTGGTCAACGAGGCGGCGGGCCGCGACTACGTCAGCGTGCACACGGTGGTCGGCGAGAGCGGGCAGGGGATGGTCGCGCTCAAGAAGGGCGCCACGGACACCGGCACCACGGGTCGGGCCTACGCGGCGACGCTGTTCGAGGTCGGCGCGATCGCCCGCCTCGCCCAGGCTGCCGGCAAGACGTACGGCGTCGGCGCGGTCTTCCTGACCCACGGCGAGACGGACTCGGGGAGCTCGACGTACGGGGATGAGGTCGTCAGGCTCTGGAGCGATTACAACGCCGATCTCAAGGCGCTCACCGGACAGACCGAGACGATCCCGCTGTTCATCTCGCAGCAGCACGGTTATCCGAGCGGCGCGAACCAGCGGGCCGTGTCCACGCTGACGCAGTGGCGGCTCGGGGTCGAGCATCCCGGCGACATCGTGTGCACCGGCCCGAAGTATCACCTCCCGGGCGGCGGCGATGGTGTCCACCTGTCGGCGGCCGGCTACCAGCAGATGGGCGAGAAGTACGGCCAGATCTACTACGAGAAGGTCGTGATGGGCCGCGACTGGCAGCCGCTGCAGCCGACGCGCGTCGAGCGCAGCGGCCGCGTGATCACCGTGCACTTCCACGTGCCCGTGCCGCCGCTCGTGTGGGACGAGAGGCTGCCCGCGCCGACCGCCTGGGCGAACGGGCGCGGCTTCGAGGTCCGCCAGGGCAACACGAAGATCAACATCAGCTCCGTCGAGATCGCCGGCGACTCGGTGAAGATCACGTGCGCCGGCGACCTGCCCGCGAGCGGCGTCACCGTGGGGTACGCGATGACCACGAACCAGGCGCCCAGGCCGAACGGGTTCCCCACCTGGGGGCAGCTCCGCGACTCGGATCCTTTCGTCGGCTCGACCACGCGCGTCGCGCAGCCGAACTACAGCGTTTCCTTCGAGATGCCGGTGCCCTGAGGGGCTGGTTCGGTCGGGCCGCCCGCACGGGTCGGCCGAGCAGGTCGGCGCATCCTGTGCTCGACCTGCTCGCGCCCCCTGGGGCTTGACCATCATTGAACCGGCCAGCACACTGGCATAGTGGAGCAGAACTACTGGGCTACTGCATGGGGTGCTCGGTCGCCCTCTGCTGTGGAGAGCGCTCCGCGGCTCTCTGCGCAATTCCGGCTCGTGGAGCGCAGGGGGCGCGCCGCGCCGGGCGTCGGCGGGCTCCGCAGCACACCCAGCGCAGACTGGCCGTCAGCTGAGAGGCATGCCCGCGCCTGATCGCTATACCCTGACGGAGATCCTGCACGAGGGGACCTGGTACGTTGTCCACCGCGGCACGCGGAACGAGGACGGCTGTCCCGTCGTGCTCAAGACACCCCGGGAAGATCGCCTCGATCAACGGGACATGGCGCGCCTGCGACACGAGCTCGACATCGGTCGGAGGCTCAGCAGCCGGTTCGCGATCAAGCCCTGTGAGTTCACGATGCACCGGGATCGGCCGGCGCTCGTGCTGGAGGGCTTCCGCGGAAGCTCGCTCGACCGACTGCTCGGCGCGCCGATGGAGCTCAGTCGGTTCCTGAGGATCGCCGTTGGCATCGCGACCGCGCTCGCGGAAGTCCACGCGGAGGGCATCATCCACAGGGACATCAAGCCGCAGAACATCATCGTCGATGCCGAATCGGGCGACGCGAGAATAGCGAACTTCGAGCTCGCCTCTCTGCTCGCGGAACAGCAGAGCCATGGGCAGAGCCCGAGCGTCATCGAGGGGAGCCTCGGATACATGTCGCCGGAGCAAACCGGGCGCATGAACCGGGCGATCGACCACCGCGCCGACCTCTACTCGCTGGGCGTCACGCTCTACGAGATGCTCACGGGCGTCCCGCCCTGCTCCGCAGGGGACACCCTGGAGTGGGTCCACTGTCACATCGCCGTGCTTCCCCGCCCTCCCGCGGAGCTCGTCCCGGGGCTCCCGCCGCCCGTCTCCGATATCGTCATGAAGCTGCTGGCCAAGGAGGCCGAAGACCGGTACCAGAGCGCCCGCGGACTCAAGCGGGACCTCGAGAAATGCCTCGAGCGGCTCGAGACGAGCTGGCACATCGCCCCGTTTCCGCTCGGAGAGCACGAATTCTCCTGCCGCTTCCAGATCCCGCAGAAGCTCTACGGCCGCGAGCACGAGGTGGGCGTGCTGGTCGCGGCCTTCGAGCGCATGATCGAGCGCGGAGCCCCCGAGTTCCTGCTCGTCTCCGGCTACGCCGGAGTCGGCAAATCGGTGCTCGTGCGAGAGCTCTACAGGCCCATCGCCCGGCAGCGAGGCCTCTTCGCGGCAGGCAAGTTCGACCAGCTACACCGGCACGTCCCCTACTCCACGTTCATCCAGGCGCTCCGCGATCTGGTGATCGGCATCCTGGGCGGGAGCGAGCCCGCCGTCAGCGAGTGGCGGGGGCGCCTCTCCGCTGCGCTTGGCCAGAACGCGCAGCTCATCATCGAGGTCATCCCCGAGGTGGAGCTCATCCTCGGCAAGCAGCCACCGGCCCCCCAACTGCCGCTCGCCGACACGCAGCGCCGGTTCACCATGGTGTTCCTGCAGCTGCTCGGTGCCTTCTGCCGCAGGGAGCACCCGCTTTGCCTGTTCCTCGACGACCTCCAGTGGGCCGACCCGGAGAGTGTCGCGCTCATCGAGCAGCTCGTCACCCATCCTGACACGCGGTACCTGCTCACCATCGGCGCCTACCGGGATAACGAGGTGAGCCCGTCTCACCCCTTGATGCTCATGCAGGGCCGCGCGCAGCGCGCCGGCGCGTCACTCCGTCAGATCGAGCTCTCCCCGCTCTCGGCCGAGGACATCCACCGGCTCGTCGCGGACACGGTCCGCAGGAGCCTGGACGACGTCGCTCCGCTCGCGCGCCTCGTCTACGAGAAGACCGCCGGAAACCCGTTCTTCGCCACCCAGTTTCTGACCATGCTCCACAAGGAGGGCCTGATCGAGGTGGACATTCGCGCGGGCGCCTTCAAGTGGGATGTCGACGCGATCCGCGCCAAGGGCTTCGCCGACAACGTCGTCGATCTCGTGATCGCGAAGATCAAGGGACTTCCCCGGGCTGCCCAGAAGGCGCTCACGCTCGCCTCCTGCGTCGGCAACACCGTCGACGTGAGCACACTCGCCGTCGTCCGCGACCTGCCGGAGGACGCGATTCACGAGGACCACCGCGAGCTGGTGCGAGAGGGGCTCCTCCTCAGGTTCGGCGACGCCTACCGGTTCCTCCACGACCGCGTCCGGCAGGCGGCCTACGCGCTCATCCCGGAGGGAGAGCGGGCGGCGGTGCACCTCCGCATCGGTCGGCTGCTCTTCGCGCACGCCGCTCCCGAGGCGCGCATCTTCGAGATCGCCGGCCACCTCAACCTGGGCTCCGCCCTGGTCACGGACCGCCGCGAGAAGGACCAGATCGCCTCGCTCAACCTGATGGCGGGCCGGAGGGCCAGGGCCTCCGCCGCCTACGCGGCGGCGGCCGGTTACCTCGCGGCGGGCATGGCGCTGCTCGGGGACGACGCCTGGGAGGCGGAGTATGCGCTCGCGCTCGATCTCCACTGCGAGAGCGCGCGCTGCGCCTTCCTGAACGGCGACCTCGCGGCGGCTGAGCGGCTCATCGACGTGCTCCTCCGCCGCGCCCGGAGCCGGCTCGATCTGGCCGAGATCCACTGCATCGAGATCGATCTCCACACGACCATGGCCGATTTCGAGCGAGCCGCGCGGAGCGCCCTCTCCTGCGCGCGCCGCTTCGACATCGACGTTCCGCTCCACCCGGCGCGCGACGCGGTGGAGCTCGCGGCCCGCGAGGTCTGGCGCGAGGTCTGCGATCGCCGCATCGAGGCGCTCGTCGGCATGCCGCGCATGGTCGATACGGACATGGAGGCCTTGATGACCGTCCTGTCGGTGGCGCTCCCGTCCGCCTATTACACGGACTCGGCCCTCTACGACCTCATCGCGTGCCACATGGTCCGGCTCAGCCTGCGCGCCGGCAACTCGGATAGGTCTCCCCCCGGATACGTGGCGTTCGGCGGGACCATCGGCCGCGTCCTCGGGCTGTACCGGGAGAGCTACTGCTTCGGCGAGCTCGCCTATGCGCTGCTCGAGGCCGGAGGCCGGACCGGGAGCCGGGCGCAGATACTCCACATGGTCGGGACCTTCATCGAACCCTGGCTCCGTCCCTGGCGGGACGTCGTCGGCCTCTTTCACAGGGCCTTCGATGAGGCGGTCGCGACCGGCGCCCTGACCCACGCGTCGTACTGCTGTTTGCATATCGTGGCGCTGCGCCTCGCGTCGGGCGATCCCCTGGCAGACGTCGCCGCCGAGGCCGAGAGGCGCATGGCCTTTACGCGCCGCGCCCGGTACGACGCCATCCACGGCAGCGTGGCCGTCATGCATCGGCTGGTGCAGAGCCTGCGCGGGGCGGATCCGGACGCCTCTGGCGCGCCGTCCGCGGGCCGCGATCTCGAGCGCGCCGAGGGCAACGCGCTGCGCGGGGCCGAGGCGCCGCTCACGCGGTTCTACGAGCGCTTCTACCGGGCGCAAGGGGCGCTCCTGTTCGGGCGCTACGGCGACGCCGTGGTCGCGGCGCGCTCGGCGGGCGAGGTCCTCGGCAAGGTGACAGGCCAGATCCATGTTGCCGAGCATTGCTACGTCGCCGCGCTCGCGCTGGCGGGCCACTCACGCGCTCTGCCGCCGGAGCGCCGGGGAGAGCTGCTCTCCACCCTGAGAGCGCACGAGGCAGAGATCCGCGGCTGGGCGGAGGTCCAGCCGGCGAACCACGAGGACCGCTGCGCGCTCGTCTCGGCCGAGATCGCGCGCATCGCGGGCGACGAGCTCGCCGCGATGCGCCTTTACGAGCAGGCCATCCGCGCCGCGCGCAGGAACGGGCTCGTCCAGAACGAGGCGCTGAGCCACGAGTTCGCCGCCCAGTTCTACCGCGATCGCGGGTTCGACATGATCGCCGACACCTACCTCCGCGCGGCCCGCTCCTGCTACGCCCGCTGGGGCGCCGACGGCAAGGTGAAGCAGCTCGACCGCCTCTTCCCGCAGCTCGGAGCGCGCCCGCTCGCGTCCACGACCACGGTCACGATGCCGGCCGAGGAGCTCGATCGGCTTGCGGTCATCAAGGCATCGCAGAGCATCTCCGGCGAGATCCTGATGCCCCGGCTGGAAGAGGCGCTGCTCCGGATCGTCCTGGAGCACGCGGGCGCCCAGACGGGCTACCTGCTGGAGGTTGGCCGCGGCGCCGCATCGATCCGGGCGAAGGCCAGGATCGAGGGAGGAAAGGCGTTCGCCGAGGCGGTCATGGACGAGGCGCGCGTGCCCGTGTCCGCCGCCGTCCTGCCGCTGTCGATCATCAACTACGTCCACCGGACGCGCGCGCCGGTCATCCTGGACGACGCGGCGGAGTCGCGGTTCTCGACGGACGAGTACATCGCGCTGGCGAGGCCGAGATCGGTCCTGTGCGTGCCGATCGCGCGGCGCCCGGGGGTCGACGCGGTCATCTACCTCGAGAACGCGGCGACGCGCGGCGCGTTCACCGAGGACACGCTCGCGGTGCTCGAGCTCCTCTCGTCGCAGGCCGCCATCTCGCTCGAGAATGCGTCGCTCTACGCGGCGCTCCAGAAGAGCCAGGAGCAGCTCCAGGCCATCGTCGACAACTCGCCAGCGATCATCTACGTCAAGGATCTCGAGGGTCGCCTGACCCTGGTCAACCGGCGGTTCGAGCAGATGATCCGGCTGCCGAGGGCCGAGTTGGTGGGCAAGCGGGATCACGACATTTTCCCGCCGGAGACCGCGAACGTGCTCGCGGCGCACGATCGCGAGGTGCTCGCGACGGACGAGCCGCTCGACGTGGAGGAGGTCGTGCCGCAGGATGACGGGCTGCACATTTACCTGTCGCTGAAGTTCGCGCTGCGCGACGCCGCGGGCGTCGTCTACGCGGTCTGCGGCATCTCCTCGGACATCACCGAGCGCAAGCGCGCCACGATGGCCGAGCGCTTCCTGGCGAAGGCGAGCAGGAGGCTCGTGGCCGATCCCGGGTACGAGGCGACGCTGGAGGCGATCGCCGAGGTCGCGGTGCCCGAGCTGGCGGAGGGCGCCACGCTCTACGTGCTCGACGAGGCGGGCGCGCTCGCGGTGGCAGCGGTGGCGGCGGACTCGCCGGAGAAGGCGGGGCGCCTGCGCGCGCTGGCAGCGCCGGACGGCGCGCCCGGGGAGCCCCGCCGCGTCCTCGGCGCGGAGCAGGCCGAGCTCTGCCGTGTGGACGACGTCAGGATGAAGCGCTGGGCCGCGGGCGCCGCGCGCCCCGAGGCGCTCCTCGAGCTCGCGCCCGCGGGGTACCTGAACGCGCCGCTCGTGACGCGGGATCGTTGCCTCGGCGTGCTCTCGCTGGTTCGGACGAGCGCGACGCCGCCGTACGCCCCGGCCGACGTGGCGCTCGTGCAGGAGCTCGCTCGGCGGGCCGCGATGGCGCTCGACAACGCGCGGCTCTACCGCGAGGCGCAGCGAGCCATCCAGCTGCGCGAGGATTTCCTCTCGGTCGCCTCGCACGAGCTCCGCACGCCGCTCACGCCGCTCAAGCTGGAGCTCGGGCAGATGCGGAAGAAGGGCGCGACCGAGGTCACGTGCCAGTCGCTCGAGCGCATGATCACGGTGAGCCTGCGGCAGGTCGAGCGGCTGGAGACGCTCATCGACAGCCTGTTCGAGGTCGCCCAGCTCGCCCGCGGCGGACTCGAGCTGGAGCTCGCGCAGGTCGATCTCGCCGCGCTGGCCCGCGACGTCGCGGGCGAGCTCGGCGAGACGCTGTCGCGGGCGGGGTGCCGGCTCGAGCTCGACGCGGGGCGCCCCGTGCTCGGCCACTACGACCGGCTCCGCGTCACCCAGGTCCTGAGGAGCCTGCTCAACAACGCGATCAAATTCGGCAAGGGCCGGCCGATCGAGGTGAGCGTGGCCATGTGCGGCGACATGGCGCGGATCGTCGTGCGCGATCACGGGGTCGGAATCGCGCCGAAGGATCTGGAGCGCATCTTCCGGCGGTTCGAGCGGGCGGTCTCGTCGCGGTCGTACGGCGGGCTCGGGCTGGGTCTCTACATCGCGCACGAGATCGTCAGGGCACATGGGGGGGCGATCCAGGTGTCGAGCGCACCGGGCCAGGGCGCGTGCTTCACCGTGGATCTACCCCGAGGCGACGCCTCGTGAGCTGCCCGGGAGGCGCGCCCCGTGCTGGGCGCCGCTCGCCGCCGCCGCTTGCTCCTCGTAGGTTTCTCGGGCGTGCGCGAGGAACGGTTTCAGATGCTCTCGAACCAGCCCGGTAAAAGGCTGGCCACCGGGAGGCCGCGTAACCGCATGCGCACCTGCACAACACCCGCCGAAGAGCTCGGGAGCGCGCGGCTGCGGCGTCGAGATGAACGCTGGCGAGCTCCGGGAGCGCGCCTGCATGGTCGCAGATGATCGCCGAGGGTGAGGCCACAGCGTGGGCTGCGATGTGAGGTGCACACCGCCGAGCTCGCGCTCCAGAGCCTCGACGCGTAGGCCGCGCTCCCGCTCGAGCTCTGGTGGCCGGTCGCGGGGACGATGCAGGGGGCGGCGGCGCTCCACGGGGCGGTGGAGGAGCAGCTCGCGCTCCTGGAGCTCATGCTGGCGACCACGCCGGTCCCGGAGGCCGTTGCCGCGGCGGCGTTCGCGCTGATGACGGGGGTTTACCTGACGTGCCTGAGCAGCGATCTCGGGCTCGCGCGCAGGCTCGTCGACCACGTGCGCGCGGTGGTCGAGCCGGTGGCCGCGGACGACCCGATCGCGCGCGGGTGGATGGGCTGCGCCGCCGCCGATTACGACAACTTCGGCCGCTTCGACCCGTATGCGGCGCTCGTCTGGACCGGGAGGGCGCGGCAGGGCTTCGAGGAGGCGGGCCATCGCCGGGGCGCGCTGTATGTGCGGATCAAGGCCGGCGTGAGCCTCTGGTTGCTCGGTCGGCACGCCGAGGCGGAGCAGGAGCTCCGCGCCACGCTGGACGCGGGGGTGGAGTTCGGGCCGCCGTCGGTGGAGCGCACGGCGTGCCTCGTCGAGGTGCTGGCGGACAGCGGTCAGCTCGACGAGGCGGCGCGCCAGGCGGCGCTCTTCATGGCGGCCGCGGCCGGGCGCGACGCGCCGTTCGACGAGGGGCTCGCGCGCTGGGTGCTCGCCGGCGTGCGGCTGCGCGCGGGGGATCCGGCGGGCGCGGAGGTCGAGGCCCGCGCGGCGAGCGCGCTCCTCTCCCGGGTGCCCTATTTCGCGCGGCCGGCCCTCGCGACGGTGGCGGCCGCCGAGCTCGCGCAGGGCCGCGCGGCCGAGGCGCTCGCGACGGCCGGGGACGTCCTGGCCAGGTACGAGGCGCTGGGCGGTCCCGGCAGCTTCAAGGAGGCGTTCGCCCGGCTCGTCCACGTGGAGGCGCTGCGCGCCGCCGGGGACCACGAGGCTGCCGGGGCCGCGCTCCGGAAGGCGTGTGACCGGCTGGTCGAGCAATCCCGGCGGATCGACGACGCGGCGCTGCGCCGGAGCTTCCTGGAGGGCGTTCCGGAGAACGCCCGCATCTTCCAGCTCACCCGCGGGGCGCTGCGCTGAGCGGCGGAGCTCGCTGGGCGATGCGAGAGCGACTGCCGAGCGCCGGCAGCAACGGCGAGACGGACCGGAGCGCCGCGCCGGGGCCAGGCGGCGAGGACACCCCCGGTGAAGCGCTTCCTCTACGCGGCGTCCCGAGGGGGCGGCGCACGGCGGGCCCGCCTTCGGCGCGAGCCGAGCAGCAGCGCGAGCCCGGCGGCGGCAGGCTGCCAGTCGAAGCCCGAGCCCGCCGCGCTGCAGCCGCTGCTGGAAGGCGGGGTCGTCTCGGGACTGACGTCGTTCGCGCCGGCAGCACCCGAGCTGGCGGCAGCTCCGCCGTCGCCGGTCCCGGCGCCCCCCTCGGCAGCATCAGCGCCTCCTGCACCGGCGCCTCCTGCACCAGCGTCAGCGCCACCATTGCCGGCGCCTGCGCCTCCTGCGCCGAGGCCGCCATTGCCGCCGTCGCCAGCACCAGCGCCTCCAGCACCAGCACCAGCGCCTCCAGCACCAGCACCAGCGCCTCCAGCACCAGCACCTGCGCCGCCGTCGCCAGCACCAGCGCCTCCTGCTCCAGCACCAGTGCCACCAGCGCCGCCGTCGCCAGCACCAGCACCTCCTGCTCCAGCACCAGTGCCACCAGCGCCGCCGTCGCCAGCACCAGCACCTCCTGCTCCAGCACCAGCGCCGCCAGCGCCAGCGCCGCCAGCGCCCCCCTCACCAGCGCCAGCGCCCCCCTCGCCAGCGGCGCACTCCGCGCTGCTCGATGGAGCTCCGGCGCACACCCCGGCATCGCAGGAATCACCGATCGTACACGCGTCGCCGTCGTCGCACGAGACGCCGTGGGCAGGTGTGCACACCCCGTCCTCCGTGCCCCCGGCCGCGATGGAGCAGGCGCTGCACTCAGCATGGCTGCACGCCGACGCGCAGCACACGCCGTCCACGCAGATCCCGCTCGCACATTGCGTGGTGGTGGAGCAGGGCGCGCCGTTCATCAAGGGGTCGCCCGTGTACACGACGGCGCTGCCGGTGCTCTGGCCCTCACGCGTCGACCAGAGGAGCGTGTACCCACCCGCCACGAGGACCCCGCCGTCATCGAGCGACGTGGCGGAGTGATAACCTCGCGGAGTCGGGATATAGCCGCCCGACGACCATGCGTTGGTGACCGGATCGTAGAGCTGGGCTCGATTGTAGACCGTGTGGGCGTGTTCCAGATAGAGCGAACTGCAGCTGGTTCCTCCCCAGGGAAACGCATAGTAGATCGCCTCGATGCCGCCGCTGATCATGACCTGGCCGTCGGGGAGCCGCGCCGCCGCCTCGCCGAGCACGCCGAGCCCGGTCACGTAGGTCCAGTCATCCCACGAGCCCGTCGCGGGCGTGTCGCCCCACTTGCCCGGCGCCGCGGTCCACACATCCGCAGCAGGATCGTAGACCGCGGCGGCGCCCGCGAGGCCCGTGACGAGCACGCGTCCGTCGAGGAGCTGCGTCGCCGTCAGCGAGCGAATGGGGTCGAGCGGCGCCGCGGCCGACCAGGTCGCCGTCACCGGGTCGAAGATCTCGACGGCGCCCCCGACCGGCCCGGACGTGCCGCCCGTGACGAGCACGCGTCCATCGAGCAGCGGGGTGGCCTGGTGACCGGCGCGGACATCCAGCATGGGGGGGCCTGGGGCCCACGTATCGGTCGCCGGGTCGTAGATCTCGGTGCTCGCCGTCGCCGCGGACTCGGCCGCTCCGCCGGCGACGAGGCCGCCGGCGAGGAGGACCCGCCCGTCGTCGAGCAGCGTGGCCGTGCGCCTCGCCCGCGACACCGAGGGCGACGAGGCCGCTCGCCACGCATCGAGCGCGGGATCGTAGATCTCGGCGCTCGGGCCCTCGGCCTCTCCGCCGACGACCAGCACCCTCCCGTCCGCGAGGCGCGTCGCGGTGTGATCGCCGCGCGCAGCAGCCATCGGGGCGGCCGCCAGGAACGCGCCCGTCGCGGGATCGTAGACCTCCGCGCTGCCGAGGGGCGTCGTCGAGTACGCCGGATTGCAAGTGAACCCGATGTTCTCGCCCAGGAACCCCCCCGCGATGAGGACCCTGCCGTCGTCCAGCAAGGTCGCCGTGTGCTCGGCGCGCGGCGTGATCATCGTCCCGGTCGCCACCCACAGCGGGTCGACCAGCACGGCCTCCTCCGGCGGGGCGTCGAGCCAGAGCGAGAGCGTCGCGCCCGCGGCGTCGAGGCGCGTCGAGACCCTCCGGCCGCCGCGCGCGTAGGCCGACGGCGCCGTCACGGCGAGGCGCGCGACGCCGGCCTCGTCGGCGAGCTCGATCGCCTCGCCGCGCCGCCGCAGCGTTGCGCCCTGCACCGACCAAACAGCGACCGGGGCATCCGGCCGGAAGGTGCCCGGCCGGAGGAGGAGCCACTCTTCGTAGCCCCCGCGCGCCGCCGTCCAGAAAGAATACCCACCTTCGTGCGCATAGGCAACGGCATCTCCGCCGGCGACCTCCCGGGTCCCCACGAGCCGCCCGGCGCCGAGCCCCCTGCGCTCGCGGACGCGCACGTGAAAGCCGTCCGGCAGCTCGATCCGCACCTCGTCGCTCCCGTGCTCGGGCAGGTGGACCACGAACCCCGGCGCCGATGAGCCGCTTTCCAGCCCGATTTCGTCGCGCGCCGCCACGGAATAGCCGTGCTCGCCGCGCGCCAGGGCGCCGCCTGCGGCGAGCACCAGCCCGGCCTGCTCCGGGAAGAGGGCGCGCAGCTCGGCCTCGGCGGGGTCGAGCTCGTCCTGCATGCCGCTCGCACAACCGGCGGAAAACACGGCGGTGAGCGCCATGAGGCAGAGCCGGAGCGCGGTAGAGAGCCCCGCGCCGCGGCGGCGAGCCGGCGCGCCGCAGGGCCGCCGCAGCGCGCGCGCCGCGGGTTCGCGGGAGCGGGGCGGGCGCCGCGCGCCGCCGGGTGGCGGGCCGCCGGGCGATGGGTTGCCGGTGGGAGATGGCGTGGGGTCGTCGAAGCATTGCATACGGCCGCTTCGATGCGCCCGCTCGGCCGACATTCACGCCGGGCACCGGTTCGACGTCACGGCGCGCGCTCGACGCGCGCGCGCCGGTCACGCGCTCGATCGCCGCGCCGCCGCGCGCGCTCTGCCGCTGCATGCAGGGCGTGAGGCCGGCCCGCACGTTGGCCTTGGTCACGACGGCGTGACCCGACCCAGGTTGCGCGACCCGACCCAGGTTGCGCGACCCGACCCAGGTTGCGCGACGCGGCGGTGAGAACCGGCCGAGGGCGCGCGTCGATGACGCTCCTGTTAGTCTTGGGTGAGACATCGCCTTGCTCCCAGCGCGGCGCGGCCGCTCCTTTGCTGCTCAGGCGTCGCTCCGCTTGACGGCGTGGCGGCGCGCGTGAGAACACGCCGAGGATGTGGATTCGCTTAGGTGGGTTATCGATTCTGGCGAGCGTGGGTTATGTGCTTGGCTGCTCGGGCGGCGGACCGTCGGACGGCTCTGGAGGAATGGACAGCGGGGCGAGCGCGACGAGCGGCGGCGACGGCGGTATGGACGCTTCTGGACCGGCGTCGGGCTCGGGCGGCGCGGGCGGCGCGGGCGACGGGAGCTCGGACTGCAAGGTGCGCGAGATCTTTCCTGGCGGCTGCACCTGCGTGATCAAGCAAGACGGCACGTTGTGGTGCTGGGGCTTCGAGAGCTGCATGGGCAACGACGCGGCGGACGGTGACGCGCTCGCTCAGATCACGGTGCCGGGCGGAGTGCTCACGCTCGACGACGGCCCGGCCGGCGGGACCCTGGCCGTGAACCAGGCCGGTGAGCTCTTTTACTGGGGTGAACCCGAGCCCGGGCCCGTCAGCGACGCGCGCGCCGCCGCCGGCACCGAGCGAGAGCCCGTTCGGTTCCCCGACACGCCCGCCGGGATCCGGAAGGCCGCGATCTATGACGACAACTTCTTCTGCGTGCTGCGCAACGACAACGACGTGTCCTGCTGGAATGAAGAGCTCGACGCGTGGATGACCTTGGCGCTCGGCGGCGGCGCGAGGATCGCGGAAATCACGGCGGAGCCCCTGGTGGTGTGTGGCCTCGACGAGGCGGGCGCCGTTCACTGCGTGGCCCCGCGCGCGGCGTCCTGCGCCCCGGTGCAGCTGGATTTCGGCGGGGAGCGCGTCGTCTCCTTGCGAAAGGACTGCGCGGTAACGGAGTCCGGCGCGGTCTATTGCGACGTCGGCAAGCGCCTCGGGGGCAACTCTTGCCCGTCGCAGCCGGCGCTGGTGCCGGACGCCTCCGCCGTTGATTTCGCGAGGAGCTTCGAGAACCAGTGTTACGTCACGTCCGACGGCGGCATTCGCTGCCAGGGGCAGGGCGAAAAGGGGCAGCTGGGCAACGGCGCCGGCATCGACCGCACGACCTTCGCCGACGTGGATCTCTGGGCCGGCCGTGCGAAGCGGGTCGTGCTCGGATCCACGAGCTGCGCGGTGCTGGAGGATGACCGTCTCTGGTGCTGGGGTGATCGTCTGCCGGAGCCCGGGCCGGTCCAGGCCTGGATCCCCACCATGGTCCCGCTCTGCGAGGGCGATCCGGCGCCGACGCCGCCTGCACCCACCCCGCTCGAGAGCTTCGTCGACGTGACGGGCACGCCTTCCGCTGCGGTCGAGGTCACGGACATCGCCAGCGCTTGCGAAGGGCTCGACGTGGGCACGGTCGTGTACAGGCGGAACAGGGACGATATCGATTACGGCGTGTGTGGCCCCACGGGTCTCCTGAGGCGGGAGGGTTCCATCACCGGCTTTTACGGGAGCCTGCAGCACGTGGGGATGTTCGAGTACGTCGACGAGGCGTACCCCCCGCCCGCGGGTCAGGAGAAGGGGTTCGGTGTCGTCTTCTGGTCCGAGGCGCGCGGCAGACATCAGACCTCGTGCCTCAGCAACGACGGCGCCCTGGTCGGCGGCCGCTTCCAGACGGCCGTCGAGATCGGCCAGGAGGCGTGCGGCCCCAAGGCCACCGTGCTCTCCAGCTCGCCCTTCCGCCTGCAGCTCAACTTCACGCATCGCCGCGTCGCCGAGATCGAGCTCCGGCCCATCCCGGGCACCGACGCGATCGTGATGCCTTGACGGAGCTGCCGGCAGGCCTGGTCGTGAGAGCCTGCCCGAGGCGGTGGATGAACGCGGGAAGGGGCTCATGACCCGGCCTGGCTGCGGGAGCGGCGGGCTCCGCTGGCACGGAACCGAGGACGGCGCACACTGAGAGGATGTTTCCCGTGATTCGCCTCGCCCGGGTCGACGAGGCGGGCGCCCTCACCGCGCTCTGCCGGCGATCGAAGGCGCACTGGGGTTACGACGCCGCCTTCATGCGGCTCGCCGCGCCGGCGCTGGAGGTCGATGCGGAAGCCATCGGCGAGGGCCGCGTCTTCGTCGGCGTGGACGGCGACGACCGAGCGCTGGGCGTCGCGCGCCTGGACATCTTGGACATCAAGCCGCCCGACGTCGCCGAGCTGGGGCTGCTCTTCGTGGATCCGCCCGCCATGGGCCTGGGTGTCGGCGCGGCGCTGTTCCGGCACGTCGCAGCGGAGGCGCGCCGGCGAGGCTGCCGCCGGATGACGATCCTCGCGGACCCTTTCGCGGCTCCGTTCTACGAGCGCATGGGCGCGAATTGCCTCGGGCAAGCGCCGTCGGATGCCATTCCCGGACGCACGCTGCCGCTCTATGACGTCGATCTGACGAGGCCTGTCGCCCACGAGGACCACGCTGACGCTGCTGCCGGTGCGGTCGCGTCTGCCCCTTCAGGGCACCTGGGCCTCGGTCAAACGACGATCTGACCTCGCGGTCCGGCCCAGGGGGCCCGTCTGACCTCCGCGGGCCGCCCCGGTCGGGGTAGTCGGACGAGACCCAGGTCGGGGTAGTTGCCGCTGCCGTCGATTGACCACACCGGCCCGGCGATGGATGCTGGTCGCCATGCTGACGAGATCGCGCGCGGTCGTGATGCGGCGGACCGGTCCGCCCGAAGTCCTCGCCGTCGAGGAGGTCGCGCTGGCGCCGCTCGCGCGCGGCGAGGTGCGGCTGCGGGCGCTCGCGTCGTCGGTCAACCACTCGGACCTCGAGATCCGCGCCGGCAACTGGCCGATCAAGAGGGAACGGCGCTTCCCCTACGTGCCGGGCCTGGAGGTCGTCGGCGAGGTCGTCGAGGTGGCGGGCGACGTGAGCGAGCTCGTCGTCGGGGACCGCGCCTGGACGATGATGCAGGGCCTCGGCGGCGTGCGCGCGGAGCGCGACGGCGGCTACGCCGAGCACGTCACCGTTGCGGCCGGCGCGCTCGCGCCGCTGCCGGCGGACCTCGACCCGGTGAAGTTCGCCGCTGTCGGGCTCGCTGGCGTGACGGCGCTCGAGGCCATGCGAAGGCTCGGGCCGCTCGACGGCAAAACGCTCGTCGTCTCGGGGGCGACGGGCGGGGTAGGCGCCGTTGCGGTCGAGATCGGGCGCGCGCTCGGCGCGAGTGTGGTCGCGCTCGAGCGCAGCTCGCCCCCGCCGCAGCCCGGGAGCGCCGATGTGGTGCTCGACGGCGTCGCCGGTGCGCTCTTCCCGACGCTCGTCGCCGCGCTCCGCCCGGCCGGTCGCTACTGCATCGTCGGCGCAGCGGCCGGCGGCGAGGTCGCCTTCGATGCCTGGAGCCTGCTCGACGGGCGCACCCTCACCGGCTACTCGACCGAGGATCTCGACGGCGCCGCGCTGCGCGTCGCCACGCGCGAGCTGCTCGGCATGCAGCTCTCACCGCCGCCGACGACGGTGCTCCCGCTCGCCCAGGCGGCGCTCGCCCACGCGCTCCTCGAGCAACGGGTGGTGCGAGGGCGCCTGGTGCTCGTGCCGTAGAGTCGACGGCAGCGACGAGCAGCGCGACCCGCGACCCGACCCAGGTTGCGCGACCCGCCGCGACCCGACCCAGGTTGCGCGACCCGACCCAGGTTGAGCAACGCGACCGAGGTTGGGGTCCTCGGGACCAATCGACCGAGCGACCTTGCAAACCGGAGGTTCCCTCCGCATAATAACCGGAGTAACCCTCCGGTTGTCCCGGAGCGGTTCGTCAAGGAGAGGCCATGAGCGGCACGAGAGGACCGAACAAGATCCGGGTCGGAATCATCGGGGCGAGCCCCGACAGGGGTTGGGCCGTGGCAACGCACCTGCCCGCGCTCGCCGCGCTCGACGGGTACGAGATCACCGCGGTGAGCACCACCCGGCAGGCGAGCGCCGACGAGGCCGCGCGCCGCTTCGGGGCGCGCCACGCGTTCGACCGCGCCGAGCCGCTGATCGAGCACCCCGACGTGGATCTCGTCGTCGTCTCCGTCCGCGCGCCCGAACACGCGCGGCCCGTCCGCGCCGCGGTCGCCGCGAAGAAGGACGTCTTCTGCGAGTGGCCGCTCGGGGTCTCGCTCGCCGAGGCCACCGAGCTCGCCGGCGCCGCCGAGGCCGCCGGCGTCCGCACCGTGATCGGGCTCCAGCGGCGCCTCGCGCCGAGCGTGCGCCACCTGCGCCAGCTGCTCGACGAGGGCTATCTGGGCAAGCTGCGCTCGGTGAACATCCACGCCGCGGTGCCGCAGACCGGCGCCCGGCGCGCGCGCTCCGACGCGTACGCGGCCGACGTGAACAGCGGCGCCAACGTGCTCACGATCTTCGCCGCGCACTTCCTCGACACGGTGTTCGCCGTGGTCGGTGAGCCCGAGAGCCTGTCCAGCATCGTCACCCGCCAGTTCGACCAGACGACGTTGATCGAGACGGGCGAGGTCCTGCCGGTGACGGCGCCGGATCAGGCGCTCATCGCCGGGACGCTCGCGAACGGCGCTGTCCTGTCGGCCCACTTCGAGGCCGGCAAACGAAATGGCCCCGTCGTGAGCTGCACCCTCACCGGCACCGAGGGAGATATCGTCCTGTCCCAGGATATGAGCCTGTCGGGCGCCCGCGGCGACGGACAGCCGCTCCAGCCGATCCCCACGCCCGAGCACCTCTCCTGGCTCCCGAGATCGGGCCTTTCCGACGACGCGTTCCAGATAGCGCACGTGTATGCGGCGTTCGCGAAGGATCTCGCGGAGGGCACCTCGGTCGCCCCGACGTTCCGCGACGCGCTGAAGCTCCACCGCCTGGTCGACACGATCGCCCAGGCCTCCGCCGCCGAGCGGCGCCTCCCCTGGAAGGGCTGAGCGCGCCTCCCTGGCCCCCGGGCCGGGGCCTGTGGTAGCTAGATCGGGTGACCCAGCCCGCACTCGACCCCAGCCGCACTCCGACGCTCGTCGGCCGCTCGAGCTCCCATTTCACGCGCGTCACGCGCATCTTCGCCGCGGAGCTCGAGGTCGCCTACGCCTTCGAGGTCGTGCCCGACCTGCGCTCCGTGAACGCCGCCGACTACGCCGGCAACCCCGCGCTGCGTTTGCCGATCCTGCGGACGGGGACGACCGCATGGTTCGGGTCGCTCACCATCTGCCGCGAGCTCGCGCGCCGGGCGCCGGCGCAGCGCCGCGTGGTCTGGCCCGAGCACCTCACCGACGCGCTGACGGCGAACGCGCAGGAGCTCGCCGTGCAAGCCATGTCCACCGAGGTGACGTTGATCATGAGCCAGCTCGCGGGCACGCCCAAGGACGACGCGCAGCTCGCGAAGCCGCAGCAGAGCCTGCTCAACATGCTCACCTGGCTGGACGACAACGTGCAGGCCGCGCGCGCGCGCCTGCCCCAGGATCGCGACGTCAGCTACCTGGAGGTCTGCCTGTTCTGCCTCGTCACGCACCTCGAGTTCCGGAAGATGCTCGACACGACCGGCTACCGCGCCCTGACGGCCTTCTGCCAGGAGTTCGGCCAGCGCGCCTCGGCGCAGGCGACCACGTACCGCTTCGACGCGCCGTGACCCCGCCCGGCGGGGCTGCGCCCGGAGCCGGGCGCAGCCGCCGATCGCGCAGCGCGCGAGGCGCCCCGGGGCGCGGCGTCAAGGTCGCCAGGTGTACGGCGGCGCGACCGTCACCTCGGTCGCCGAGGAGACGCCGCTCCAGTCGTCCGGGACGAACCCGTAGAAACTATTGCGTGACTTCGACGACGAGACGAACTCGACGTCTCCGAGCAGGTGCGCCGTCCCGGAGACGGACTGGCCGGTGCCGAACCAGCCGAGCGGATAAAACGTGGTCTGCACGAGCGCCGAGCCGCTCACGTTGAACCCGCGCGCCTGGACGCCCGCGCCGCCTTGCCCGACCAGGCTGAGCGCGCCGATCCGGCCGCCGGAGATCGTGCCGTTGACGATCGTCGCGTGATCCTCGACGTGGACGTCCCCGCTCACCTCGCCGCCGAGGATCCTGGCGTACGGACCGACGTACACGCTCGACGGCGTGCCCGGGGGCGCGCAGCCGCCGCCGTTCGTGTGCCTCGCCGTGCCCGACGGGCACGCCTCGATCTGGCCGCCCTCGAAGCCGGCCGGCCACGCTCCGTCAACCTCCACCATGTACGGATAACGATGGATCGAGGGGTACGCCGGACCGTCCGAAGGGTTCGTCCAGACCAGCTTCTGGTACTCGGTCGGCGTCGCCACCACGACCAGATAGACGTTCTCGCCCGGGCTGACGCAGAAGCTCAGCTCGCCGTCGGCCCCTCGCTGCAGCGGGGAGTAACGCGCCTCGGTCAGCTCCGCGTCCGTCGCCACGAGGCCCCAGCGCCAGCCGGAATTGGCGCCGTCCTGCGTGACGCCCCGGAACACGACCCGCACGCTGGTCGCGTCCGGCTCGGGGTGCAGGCGCACGACGTTGTATCCCCAGCGCTGCGGCGCCCAGTGGTACGGCGAGACGAAGCGGCGGCTCTCTGCCCAGCCCTCGTCGAGCGACTCGAGCCGCGTGAGCCGGAGCCGCCGCTCCGTACGGCCGCGCGACGTCAGGTCGGCCTCGATCGATCCGTAAGCCCGGCGGTACACGCTCGCCTGATCGCCGCCGTCCGCGGGCGGCGGGTCGCGGTAATCCCAGGTGACGTTGTGCATCGCCCACTCGCCGAACAGGTCGTTGAGCTGCTCGATGTCCCAGCCCCGGCTCAGCATCAGCTTCTGCCACGGGTCGCGCTGGCCGCTCGGCGCCTGGTAAGCCCACATGTCGTTGACGGCGCCGTAGCAGTGCTTGTCCTTCAGGAACTCGAAGAGCTGCCAGTTGCAATAGCGGTCGCGCGTGTTGCCGTAATAGAGGTGCGGCATGTTCGGCAGCATCTCCGAGCAGTGCACGTTGTCCCGCCAGATCTGGTGCGGCATCCAGTTCGCGTGGCTCTCGAAGATCCAGCAGCCGGTGCCGCCACAGTCCGGGAACGCCTGGGTCATCGACTGCACGCCGTGCATGAACTCGTGGGCGAGCCCCCACGGGTCCCTGGCGGCGCCGGGGCCGACCCACATCCCCATGTAGCTGATGCCGCTCCGGGTCCAGCCGCCGCCCCAGAGCGGGAACTCGTTGTCGAAATGGACCGCGGCCTTGTCCCTCCGTGCGTGCGCCGGTGTCACCTCATCTGCGGGCGGCCGAGGCGATCGGCTGTCCGGCAGCACGCGGCGGGAACCCATCCTGTGCCGTCTTGGCGGCAAATTCCGTCTAAGAGGTAATTCTCGTCGTGATGAGCCGGTACAAGGGCCTGGCGCAACTGGGGATCGTGCGATCCACCATCCTTGGTTTGTCCTTCGTTCTTCATCGGCCCGTCGCCGGGCGGCAGTACCTCCCAGTCACCGAGAGGTTCCAGAACATGATGCACAGACACACGCGCCATGCGCCGGGCGCGATCACGGCAGTTCTCTTGTCCATGCTGGCTGCTGGCCCCGTGGGCTGCGGCGGGTCCGACGATGGGCGTCCCGCGGAGGAGGGCGGCGGCGGCCACGGCGGCAGCGGCAATGACGGCGGCGGCGGCAGCGGCAATGACGGCGGCGGCGGCAGCGGCAATAACGGCGGCGGCGGCAATGAAGGCGGCGGCCACGGCGGCAGCGGCAACGAGGGCGGGGGCGGGGGCGGGCCGAGCTCCATCGATCGCCTGGCGCTGACGCCGCCCATGGGGTTCAATAACTGGAACGCCTTCGGTTGCGACGTGAACGAGACCCTCATCAAGGAGACCGCGGATTTCTTCGTGGACTCCGGGCTGAAGGATCTCGGCTATCAGTACGTCAACATCGACGATTGCTGGTCGCTCCGCGAGCGCGGCCCGGACGGCAAGCTGGTGCCGGATCCCGAGAAGTTCCCGTCCGGGATCAAGGGCCTCGCCGACTACGTGCACGGCAAGGGCCTGAAGCTCGGGATCTACGGCGACGCCGGCACCAAGACCTGCGCGGGGTACCCCGGCAGCCTCGGCCACGAGGAGATCGACGCGCAGACCTGGGCCGAGTGGGGCGTCGACTACCTGAAATACGACAACTGCTACAACCAGTCCGACGGCTCACGCGAGGACTACGTCCGGCGCTACACCGCCATGCGCGAGGCGCTCGACGACGCCGGCGGCAACATCGTCTACTCGATCTGCGAGTGGGGCGAGTCCCAGCCCTGGGAGTGGGCCGTCGGGGTGGGGAACCTGTGGCGGACCACCGGGGACATCAGCGACAACTGGTCGAGCCTGCGATCCATCATCGCGAGGAACGTCCGCCTCGCGCAGTACGCCGGGCCCGGGCACTGGAACGACCCGGACATGCTGGAGGTCGGCAACGGCGGGATGTCGCTCACGGAGTACCGCACCCACATGGGGATGTGGGCGATGATGGCGGCGCCGCTGATCATCGGCACCGATCTGCGGACGGCCTCGGAAGAGACGCTGGCGATCCTGGGCAACAGGGACATCATCGCCATCGATCAGGACCCGCTGGGCAAGCAGGCCGCCATCGTGACGGACAGCGAGGGCGTCATGGTGCTCAGCAAGCCACTCGTCGACGGCAAGATCGCCGTTGCGCTCTACAACTCCACGGACGAGCTGGCGGTGGTCGGCGCCCCCGCCGTCGAAGCCGGGCTCGCGGAGGCCGCGGCGTACCGCCTCGACGACGTGTGGACCGGCAAGAGCCTGCACACGAAGGCGCTCATCGCCGCGGGCGTGCCGGCGCACGGCACCGTCGTCTACCGGGTCAGCCCCGCGTCGGAGCCCGAGGTGCTGGCGCCCGCACTGACCCTCGGGGCCAAGCTGGGCACGTTGATCTCCGGGGACGCCGCCGGGTCGCCGCTCGATACCGAGGTGAAGAACGAGGGGCTCACCGACGCCGCCGCCGTGGAGGTCGACGTCACGGCCCCGGCGGGCTGGGAGGTCACCGCGGAGGAGGCCAGCACGAGCGCGATCCTGCGCCCCAGCGTGATCCTGCCGACGCGGTGGAACATCCGTGTGCCCGAGGGCACACCCGCGGGCCGTTACTCGCTCGTCGTGGCGACGACCTACACCTGGGGCGACGGCGACGAGACCTCCGTCTCGAGCGAGGTGGTCAGCGTGGTCGTCGCGCCCCCGCTGGACGGAGCGACGTACCTGAGCAGGCTGACACCGGTCCGCGTCGACAACGCGGTCGGCCCCGTGGAGCTCGACACGAGCAACGGCTCCGCGAGCCCGGAAGACGGCAACCTGATCACCCTCGGCGGCGCCGTCTACACGAAGGGCCTCGGCACCCACGCCGCGAGCGAGATCGTCTATTACCTCGGCGGGCGCTGCTCGACCCTCACCACGGATGTGGGGATCGACGACGAGGTCACCGCGGACGCCTCCGCGTCGTTCACCATCTACGCCGATGACGTGGTGGTGGCGGAGAGCGGGGTCATGACGGCGAACGACCCGGCGATGACGCTCACCGCCGACGTGACCGGCGCGACGTGGCTGCGGCTCGTGACCGCGCCGGGGGACTCCAGCGCGAGCGATCACACCGACTGGGCGGCGCCCCTCCTCGTGTGCGGCGCGAGCTCCGAGCCGACGACCCCGGAGACGACCCTCTTCTCGTTCGAGTCCGGGACCGAGGGCTGGGGCATCGCGAACGTCGACAGCGGCGGGACCGTCAGCCAGTCCGCGCTGTTCCACACCGACGGCGAGTACGGGCTGGAGGTCGTCTCGCCGACGGACGGGAACTGGTTCGGCCGCGCGCTCGCCGAGCCCCTCGACCTCACCGGGCACACGGTGTTCAAGTTCGACGTGAAGACCGGGGAGACCGGGACCTCCGGGGAGATCGCCGTCCAGATCGGACAGGACGAGGGCAATCCGGCCTGGTGCCAGGGCGGGCTCTGGACCTGGACCAACGCGAACTCCAGCAAGACGATCAAGGCTGCGATCAGCGGGATCGAGTGCCCGAGCGGCGTGGAGCTGGACCTCTCCCGGGTCACCGCGGTCTGGGTCTACCTGAAGGGCGGCACCTTCCAGATCGACAACGTTCGCGCCGAATAGGCGCGAGCAAAGCTCGAGGCGTTCGGGATCATCCACGGCGATGATCCCGAACGCCCTCGGCGGCCAGGCCCTCATGACACGCGGGGAAGCCCCGCGCGCCCGCCCGTCAGCGGCCCACGAACACCTTGATTTGCGAGGGGACCATGTGCGCGCCCGCGAGCACGTTGAAGTTCCCGAGGCCGTTGTGCGAGGTCGTCGCGGTGTGCATCACGATGCCCTTGCCCTGCGCCCTCACCTTGAAGGTGAACCGCCGGAACACCACCTTGCCCATGTTGGTCCTGGACATGATGCCCCGCGGCGTCGGGAACATGGAGACGCCCGGCTCGTCGCCCATGCTGCGCGGGATCTGCGAGTTGTGGACGCAGATGCCCTTGTTCCTGATCAGGACCCGCCACGTCACCCGCGTGGTCAGGACGAGCAGCCCGGTGTTGGGAAACGGCACCGGAACACCGCCGGGACCGGCGGGCGGCGGCGGGGGGACGGGGATATGGCAGACGTCCGGGATACCGAGGCAGGTGCCGCCGCCTTTCGTCGCAGCAGGGGGCATGAGGACTCTCTCTTTCTCTCCTGTGGCCGATCCGGCGCGCCGGAGCGGCGATACCGCGTCATCCGAGCAAGACCCTCTTGCCGTCGACGCTCGTCTCCTCCGTCGAGACCATCGCCGTCCGCCGCGTGTGGAGGGTGAAGACCCCCCGCACCAGCGTCCTCGCGCGGCCGATGCGCGCCTCCAGGAGGTCCTCGACCTCGCGGAGGGTCTCGCGTGTCCTCTCCACGAGCCGCGTCGCCTGGAGCTCGTAGCGGCCCACGTTCTCCGCGACGTGCTCCGCCGTCGTCGCGATCGAGCGCGCGAAGATCGTCGCCTCCCCGGTCGCGAGGCGGCTCTTCCGGGCGGCCACCGTGAGGCGCGGCGTCTCCACGTGGACCGACGCGGGCTCCACCCGCACCGCCGCCGGCGCCGCGGCGTCGCCCGCGCCGAGCTCGACGCGCCGGCCGGCGCGGTGGGTCACGTCGCGGCGCGCCTCGATCGCCACGTCCATCCCGGAGCGCAGCACGACCCGGCCGTTCGGCGCCGACAGCACGAGATCGCGCTCCGGCGACGCCACCTCGGCCGCGCCGCCGGCGTAGCGGATCACGAGGCGGCCCGCGGGGTCGCGCACCTCGAGCGCCTCGCCCCGCACCTCGGCCGTCGCGCCGTCCGGCAGCGCGAGCCCCGGCGGGCTCGCCGCGTGCAGCACCGCGATCACGTACCACGCTTCCCGATCGCGCGTGACGAGCACGCGGTCGCCCGGGCTCGGCCGGTAGCCCGCGATCTGCGCGACCCGCGCGGGCACGGCCTCCGTGCGCCCGGATCCGTCGCTCACGCGGACCTCGGCGCGCCCCGCCTCGCCGAGGGCGACGACCGTCGCCACCTCGGCCGGCGGCGCCTCCGCGTCCCTGTCCACCCGCGCCGTGCTCACGCCCTTCGATGCCATCGATCTCTCCGCCTCCGCACCGCCCCAAACGCCTCTCCGCCCGACCGCGCCCGCCTCACTGGAGCAGGACCCGGCCAGGGCAGCTTACCGTGATATTGACGGCACTCAGCTCGACGGAGCTCCGACCAGCATCGAGCATGGCCGCCGGCCGGCGCGCGCTGAGCACCAGGCTCGAGTGCGGCGTCATCGCGTAGAGGCCCTTCGCGTCCATGTCGATCAGACTCTGACGGCCGAAGTTCGCCACGCTGTTCGTGAAGGTCGCGCCGTTCGTGATGATCTGGCCCAGCTGCGCGCTGCCCGGCTTGATGAGAAGCCCGTATCCAGCGCCCGGCACCGTGTTGGTCGCGCCGATGTAAGCGAGGTTTGGGCTGTGCACGTAGACGTTGCCGTCCACGGAGTTGATCCGCGCGTCCTGCTGCGCCTGCACCCTCACTTCCCCCTTCATGCTGGAGACCTCGGCGCGCTTGTAGCCACGGAAGGCCGCGGTGCCCCACTCGCTCTCCAGGCTGAGCTCGCGCGCCGACTTCACGCCCGTGTACAGGCTGGCCCACATGCTCGCGTGGAGCAGGCCCTTGATCCCCGCGGTGCCTCCGAGCACGGACGCGCTCAGGAACGAGGCCACGGTGGAGGACACGGCCCCGTACATCGTGGCGCCGATCTGGGCGTTCATGCTCGCGTACTTCGAGGCCACGATCGACACGCGGCCCTTCGGCTTCTTGATGTCGTCCGCGAAGCGTACGATCTGCGACACGATCTTCGCGATGTCGCCGATGTCCTTGAACGTCTCGAACGAGAACTCCTTCTGCCAGCCGGGCGTCCCGGGCCTCACCTTGGTGATCCAGCTCCGCGTGGTCGTCATGTACAGCGAGTAGCAGGCGGTCACCATGTCGAGGACGTTCAGGATCCGCTTCTGCGTCGTCGTCGTGGTCTTGTCCATCACGTGCGTCCCGACGGGCTGGCCATACCCCGTCGCGTCCGTCGTGAGGGCTGGATCACCCACGATGAGCACGTCGCCCTGCGACCCGATCCCGATCGTGGTCTTCGCGATGACCTCGACGTTGCCCTGATCGGACTGGATCTGCGCCGTGGGCTTCGCGCCGTTCGCGCCCATGGCCGAGGTGGTGCGGAGCACGATGTCGCCGCCGCGCGCGATGAAGCGCTGCTGGAGGTCCGCGCAGTGCCACCCGTGGCCGGCCGTCATCATCGCGTAGCCCTTGCTCTCCTTGGCCACCGCGCCGTCGCCGCCCGGGCCGTCCGCGAGCATGGGGCCGCCGAGCATGACCAGCGTCCGGGCAGGGTCCGACACCGTCTCCCAGTGAATATGGGTGTTGGTCTTGCCCGTGATGCCGGTCTCCGGGATCCGATCCGAGGCCCCCTTGCCGAGGCTCACCACCGTCGCGTCCGGCGTCGGCACGTAGAGCGTGAGCCGGTGTGGATCCGTCGTCTGCGCCGACGGCACTTCCGGGGAGATCTCGATCGTCGCCGGGAAATCCGGGTCGCGCACGCTGGGCGACGTCTTCGGGTTCAGGAGGGTATCGATATCGATGTCCGTGGGCGTCAGTGTGCTCATGAGATCCCTCGCTGGACGTCAGTCCTGGTTGTCCTCGAGCTCGATGCGGATCCCCGAGGCGGTGTGGATGACCGACTGGGTCGAGTTCATCATCGTCGTCGGGCTCGCCGTCTGCGGGTTCGGCACCGCGCCCACGATGATGGGGCGGTCCGGATCGCCGTCGATGTACGCGAGCAGCACCTCGGCGCCCTTGTGCAGCGGGAAGTGCGTCCCGTACCCGGAGCCGCTGTACGGCTGCGCCATCCGGATCCAGCGCGACACCCGCGTGCCGGTGCGGCCGCTCACGTCGAACGGCAGCTTCACCTTGTAGCGGCCCTGCTCGTCGATCTGCGCGTAATCGCCCGAGGTGTCGGAGGCGACGTGCGCGTGCATGACGCCGTGGATGCTCGGCCACGGCGTGACCATCTCGGGCCGGAACTGCACCTCGTACGGGATGGCCTCGAAGCGCGCGCTGTACTGCTCCGACATCTCGCCGGCGTCGTCGCGCTCGCTGTGGACGAACGGCCGCGCGCCCGACGTCGTCGGGACGAGCCCCTGGAGCTCCCGGACCGGATACCCGGCCCGGTGCTCGATCGCCGTGATCATGTAGGGCCCGTCGTGGGACGCGTCGTGGTGGTTCTCGAGCTCGAAGCGGTGGCCCACCCGGAAGCGGGGGCAGTCGGTCCGGGCCGTGTAGGTGCGCCGCTCGCAGAGGTGCCGCTCCGCGCGCAGCTTCGCGACGCGTTTGCCCTGCCCCGAGTCCTTGAAGTGCTCGCCGTAGTAGCAGACGGTCCCGAGCCCGCGCTGGACGTCGATCTCGCCCGTGGCGACGAGCGGCTCGCTCGGCGTGCGGTAGTTGTAATCGAAGACGGCGACCTTCGCCGGGACGCGCCGCTGGTGCAGGTTCCACGAGAAGACCGTGGACACGTCGGCCCCGAGGTTGTTGATCTCGCGGTAGCTGATCGTGCTCGGCGCCTTGATCGGGGTCACGGCAGCGTTCGAGTCGGCGATGATGAGCTTGTCGCCGCTCCCCGAGTGCTCGAACCAGTAGAAGTACCCCTCGCGCTCGAGCCAGCGCTGGATGAAGTCCCACTCGCTCTCCTGGTACTGCACCACGTACTCGTACTCGGGCGTGTCGCCGAGGATGCGCAGCTCGAAGTCCTCGCCCGGGCTGAGCCCGTAGAGCTGCAGGAGCTCCGTCACCATGTCGGGGATGGTCGTGTCCTGGTACACGCGGCAGCTGCGCGCGACGGTGAGCGGCCAGACCGACGGGACCAGCCGCGCGTGGTACCGGGGCGCGACCTCGCGCGTCACGTCGATGAGCTCGATGCTCTCGAGCAGGCCGTGGACCTGGTCGCCGACCCTCGGCCCCATCGAGATCGCGCAGGGGGCCTTCAGGAGGGCGTCGAGCTCGTCGTCGGTGAACGGGTCCTCCTCCCTCTTGCGCATGAGGATGAGGTCGTACTCGAACAGCCGCGACAGCCGCTCTCGACCCCAGACGCCGCGCAGCTCGATCCGCACGCCGGGCATCGCGCCCGACGCGAAGGCAATGTTGCTCGCCTCATGCAATCCGCCGTCTGCCATCGTTTACCCCAGTGCTTGCTTCTCGGCCTTCAGGTGGTGCGCTTCGCGGCGAAATCCTCGGCCGCCGCGAGCTCCGGATCGGTGTCGTGGACGTCCTTCGTCCTGGCGCCGCTCATCCGGGCGCCCTCCCGCTTGATCCGGTGCAGGTTCGCCTGTTCCAGGTCGGCGTCGCGCAGGTCGGCGACGTCGAGCTGCGCGTGCGACAGGTCCGTGTACTTGAGGCTCGCCGCGCGCAGCGACGCGCCGCGGAGGTCCGCCCGCTCGAGGCCCGCGCGCGTGAGGTCGGCCCGGTCGGCCGTCGCCTTGCGCAGCGTCGCCCGCACGAGCGACGCGCTCGGCAGGGCGGCCCCGGTGAGGTCGGCGCCGTCGAGGTTCGCGCCCGTGAAGTCGGCCGCCTCGCCGAGCAGCTTGCGCAGCGTCGCGCCCTGCAGGTTCGCGCCCGCGAAGCTCGTGCGCCGGACGTCGACCCCCGACAGGTCCGCGCCCGCGAGGTCGGCGCCCTCGAACATCGAGTCGGTGAGGACGCAGCCCTTGAAGTCGACCCCGGGCGCCCGCAGCCCGTCCACGATCGTGTTCACGAGCGACACGCCGGCCAGGTCGACCTCGGTGAGGTCGAGCGCCGTGAGGTTTCCCCCCTCGATCTTCACGCCGCGCAGATCCGCCCCGGCGAGCAGGGTGTGGCGCAGCACGGAGGAGCGGAGATCGGCGTTCGCGAGGACGGCGCTCGAGAGATCGGCGTCCGAGAGATCGGTCGCCTCGAAGGCGGCGCCCGTGAAGTCGGCGCCCTCGAGCTTCGCCCTCGAGAAGCTCGTGTCCTTGAGCTCCGCGGAGGCGAGCGAGGCCCCGGACAGGTCGGCGTCGTCGAAGATCGTCCCGGTGAGATCGGCGCCCGTGAGGCGGGCGTTGCGCATCCGCACGCCGGAGAAGTTGGCGCCCCAGAGCGCGACCTCCCCGAAGCGCGCCCCGGTGAGATCGGCGCCCCGCCAGGTCGCGCCCTCGAGCTTCGCGCCGCTCAGCGAGACGCCCTCGAGCGTGGCGTCGGTGAGATCCGCGCGGCTCAGGTCGGCGCCTTCCAGCGCGGCGTCCGAGAGGTCGGCGGAGGCGAGGCGCGCGCCCGCGAGCGTCGTGCCCTCGAGCCGCGCGCCCGTGAGGGTCGCGCCGCGGAGGTCCACGTCGGTCGCGTCGGTGCCCGACAGGTCGGCGCCGGCGAGCCCTGCGCCCGCGAGCTTCGCCCGGGTCAGGACGACGCTGCGCAGATCCGCGGGCCCGAACTGCGCGCCCGGGACGTCGGCCGCCGTGAGGTCGCGCGGGACGCCGTGCGCGCGGAAGTCGATCTGCGGCGCGGACGCGCCCGACAGGTCGGCGCCCGCGAGCGACGCGCGCTCGATGACGCACTCGGTCAGGTCGAGCTCGCGCAGCGAGGCGCCGTCGAGGCGCGCGCCCTCGAAGGTCGCCTTGTTCACGACCGCCCCGTCGAGCGCGGCGCCCGAGAGGTCGGCGGCCGCGAAGCTGGCCGACGAGAGGACGCTGCCGCTGAAGACGGCCCGGGCCGCGCGGACGCGCTCGAGGCAGGCCTCGAACAGCGTCACGCCCGAGAGGCGCGCGCCCTCGAGCACGGCGCCCGAGAGGTTCGCGCGCTGGAGGATGGTGCTGTCGAGGTTGACCCCCGACAGATCGTTGCCCGGCAGGCCCTCCGCCGACGAGGCGTCGAGCTTCTCGCAGGCCGAGCCGCTGAGGTCCGCGCCCTTCAGGTCGACGAGCACCATGCGCGCGCCGTTGAAGACGCACGACGTGAGCTTCGCGCCGCGCGCCCGGACGTTGCGCCAGGCGCTGTTCGCGAAGTTGAGCTCGTGCCCCTCGAACCCGTCGAGGTTCACGCCCTCGAGGGTCTCGTCCTCGAAGCTCTGGCCGGCGGCCACGGCCGCCTCGAACTGCTCGCGCGTCGTGATCACGGCTGCCTCTGCTGGGCGATCGAGGACTGCGTGAGCAGGGCGCCCTCGAGCTGGGCATGCTCCAGCGTGGCCTTCACGAGCCCGGCCGCGTGCAGGTTCGCGCCGCGGAGGTCGGCGAGCGTGAGATCGGCCTTCTCCAGGGAGGCCATCATCAGGTTCGCCTCGAGGAAGACGGCGCCCGCGAGCCTCGCCCGGACGAGCTGCGCCTCGCGCAGGTCGGCGGCGACGAACCTCGCCTTGCGGCAGATCGCGCGGCGGAAGCTCGCGTCCTTCAGGTCCGCGCCGTCGAACGTCGCCTCGTCGAGGACGGCGATCTCCCAGACCGATCCCGGGAGGACGGCGGCCTTGAACGAGCTCCTCGGCAGCGCCGCGCCGTCGCCCCGCGCGCCGGTCATGGTGGCGCCGTCGAAGACGGCCTGGCTGCCGCGCGCCTCGTAGAGGCGCACCTCGGGGAGGGTCGCGCCCCGGAAGTCGGCGCCCGCGATGGCGGCGCGGGTGAAATCCGCGTCCTCCACGTGCATCCCCGCGAAGCTCGCCCCGTCCCAGGTCCCTGACGTGAAGCTCGCCGCGCGGCCGCGCGCCCCGGCGAAGCTCGCCTCCGGCCCGCGGGCCTCGTCGAAGCGGGTCGCCTCGAGCGTCGCGCCGTCGAGCTGCGCCTTCTCCAGGACGGCGCCCGTGAAGTCGGCGCTGGTGAGGTCGGCGCCGGCGAGCACGGCGCCGGTGAGGTCGGCGCCGCCGAGCTGCGCCTCGGTCAAGGTCGCCTTCGCGAGGACCGCGCCGCGCAGGTTCGTGTCCCTCAGGTGCGCGCGCACGAGCGAGCGGCCGCTGAAGTCGAGCCCGGAGAGGTCGGCGCCCGCGAAGTCGTGATCGTCGAGGGGCATGCCGGCCTCGAGCAGCGCGACGGCGCGCGCGCGCCCCTCGGCCGCGGCCGGCTTCGCCTCGCCGTTGTCCTCCTCGGCCTCCTCGGGCTGCGGCCCGAGCGCCTTGAGCAGCGCGGCGATGTCGTCCTCCTCCGCGCCGGACTCGCGCAGCTGCTCGGCGATCGCCTCCGGGCTGGGCGGCGGCGGCACGGGCGGCGGTGTCCCGGTGAGCTCTTCCTCGGGGATGCCCTCCGCGCGGAGCTTCTGGAGGAGCTCCGCCTGGCGCGCCTCGATCGCCTTCTCGACGTCGGGGGGCTCCTGTTCCTCGGACGGGTCCGCTCCGCGGGCGGCGGCGTTGCCCGGGGCGGTGTCGCCGGCGGGGGCGTGGTCGTCCGCGCCTTGCGCCGGCGGCGCGGCGTCGTTGGCGGCCGCGGCCTGCTCGCCCGGGGTCTCCGCGACCACCTCGGCCGCGCGCAGCGCCGCCAGGTAGCGGGCGTGCGCCTCCTCGACGGCGGCCGGGGCCGCGTCGAGCTCCTCGTGCATCACGAAGAGGTGCTCGATCTCCGGGGCGTCGTCGTCGCTCACCTCGAGCAGGCCGCGCCAGACGAGGTTCACGGCCATCGCGTCCGCGTCGAACGCCGCCGTGTCGAGCCGCAGCGGGATCTCGCCGAAGCCGCCGCCCGCCGCCGCGGTCCGCTTCGCGAAGCAGCGCGCGCGCAGCCCCGGCAGGCGCCCCGCGAGGGTCGGGAGCTCGGCGTGCACACCGACGAGCTCGAACGGCTCGTCGCCGCGCAGGTGCGGGACCTGCTGCTCCTCCGGGGCGGCCTGGAAGAAGGCGGGGTCGAAGTCCTCGGGGAAGTACGGCCAGCGCGTCCTGAACCAGCGGTCGCCGTACGTGCCGAGCCTCGACCAGCGCTGCTTCCAGAGGGGCGGGATCGGGCCGACCGCCGCGGGGGGCGGGCTGTCGCCGGGGCTCATGATGAGCCGGCCTGCGAGCTCCAGGTTGGGGAGGCGCGTTATGCCGTCGAGCCCGGGCTCGGCCTTGTGCCCCACGCCGAGCGGGTTCGCGTCGACGAGCGGCCCGCCGAACGCGCGCTCGTGGACGAGGGGCATCGCGCTGAACGGCTCGGGGTCGGTCGGCGCGACGTCGAGGAGCTTCCTCTGCCAGCGCCGGTCGCCGATCGCGACGATCGCGCGCTCGAACCCGCCTTGCTCCGCGTTGAAGCGGAAGATCACCTGCATCGCCGTCGCGGAGCCCCCTCGCGGGCGCGCGTGGCCGGTGAGCGTGACGTCGGCCTTCGGCTTGATGACGGCGAAGTCGGACGCGTAAATAAGGCTCTTGTTCGGATCGCCGTCCACGTGCAGATCCCCGGTGGCGAGGTCCGACTCCTCGCGCGGGCGCGCGCGCCCGCCGGGGACGAGATCGAAGGTGCCTTTCACGATGACCGTGAGCGAGTCCTGCGGCGGCCGGAGCTGCCAGGCCATCGTCGCGACGGAGAAAGGCGACGTCGTGACGACCGGAATGAGGTCGTCGTTGCGCGGGAGAATGGCCGTCGTCTCTGCCGGCGGGGGAGAGGCGGGCCGTTTGGCGGCGGGCTCAGAGGGCCAGTTTGGAGGAGAAGGCATGTGTGCTTCGACTGCGATCGTTCCGTCTCGTCGAGAATCCGATACGAGAGGATACGATTTGCGACCGGGCGTTCAAGCGAGCCCAGCGGATCGCGCGGAGAGGCAACACGATTGATGCGGAGCTGTCACACGCTGCGCAGCGTGGCTGTTTCTTTCTTCACGGCGCCCGCGAGGCCTGGCGAGCCGGCGAGTCGCCGGCTCCAGAGCCGCTTCACGTGGACCCAGGCGTCGCGTCGAATGGAGAGGGCGTCGAGGGCGGCGTCGAGCTCGCGGTGCTCGTGCGCGACGATCAGCCGCGCATAGTCGGTGAGCGCCAGGGGGCCGCGGATGGACTCCCAGGCGGCGACGTAGGCGGCGTCGTAGCGATCGCGCAGCTCCCGGCCTCCGCGCCGGAGCTCCTTCTCGATCGCGTCCTCCCATCGCTGCAGGGCGCTTCGCCACTGCGCATTCGACAGACCGTGCGCGGCGAGCACCTCGGTCCGGGGGGCGCGCCGCTCCGCGAGCTCCGCCGCGATGGCCGCGCAACGCTCCAGGGTGATCTCGTCGCTCGCGAGCGGCGGTGAGGGGGGAGGGGGCGCCTCGTCGGCGCCGTCGAGCCACGTTGCCCGGAGCGCGCGCCGGAGGCTCGGATAGAAGCGCGACGCGTCGTGGCCGTGCCGGTGTTGCTCCGGCTCCGGCGAAGGCCTGGGAGCGTCGGCCTCCAGCGGGCTCGCCGCGGGCAGGGCGTCCTGGAGGAGCGCCGCGGCGGCCTCGTCCTGGAGGACGAGCGTCCCCGGTCCGGCGCAGAGCGCAGGAACGGGGCACGGCCTCCGCTCCGACCAGGGGGCGCCGGGGAGGGGCGACGGCGCGGACGGCGGCGCTGGCGGCGGCGGGCTGGCGGCCCGGAAGGGCAGGGGGGGCGGGGTGGCCGGAGGGAGGTCGTCGGCGCAGGAGATCGCGAGCGTGGCGGAGGTGTCGGGCGCCGCGGGCGCGGACGGCGTGGCGGGGGCGGGCTCGGGCTGATCGAGCGACGCCGGACCGGCCGACGCGGGAGACGGAGGAGCGGAGGAGGGCGCAGGGGCCGCGGAGGAGAAGGGGAGTACCGAGACGGGCTCCGAGGCCACATCGTCGTCCTCGCAGTCGAGCCAGAGCGTCTCGGACTGGACCGCAGGTGCGGCGAGGCTCGCGGGCGCCGCGAGGCTCTCCTGGAGCACTCTCACGGTGCCACTCGGGACCTCGAAAGCCGAGTCGAGCGGAGCCTCCGCGACCGTGCCGGTCGGGCCCTCGCCCCGGGCGATCTCGCAGGCGGGCGCGGCCCGCGTCGACGGGGGCGGGTCCACCCAGGCGAGCGGCTCCCCGTCGGACGCGACGCCCGCGGTGATCCGCACCGCCGCGAGCGCCGCCTCGCAGGCGACGGGGAAGCTCCGCCGGAACACGAGCGTGCAGCGCTGCTCGTCGCCGTCGATGCGCAGCGTATCGGCGCAGAGATCGAGCGGCTGTCCTTCCGGCACGCCGAACGTGGACAGGCCATGGACGCGGGCGACGCCGCGCGCCGACGGGAGGCGCATCCGGAGCAAGGGATGCTCGTGGCAGAGCCCTTCGAGCAGGATCCACTCGTCGCCGAGCAGGAGCTGGATCTGCTGATCGGCAGGCGCTGCCTGGAAGTAGGACCAGTCGAACCCCTCGGGGATCTCGGCGACGGCGCCCTCGAGCGCCGCGCGCGGCGTGTTTCCGAGGAGCCGCTTGCGCGCCGGCCAGGCGCGGGCGATGGGCCCGAAGCCGCCGGGGCGGTCCGGCGCGGCGAGGTCGAGGATGCCCGGCGCGCCGGCGCTCGCCGCGACGCCGAGGGGGTTATCCATCAGATCTTCCCTGCTGGCCGCCCGCTCGTAGACGATCGGCGCCCGCCGGAAGCCGCCGCGCTCCCGCACGACGAGCCGCTTGTCGAGCAGCGGCCGGAGCCGGTCGAACACCGCGAGCCGCACGGTGAGCACGTCGACCGGGCGCTCCGTCGGGGCCCACGCGTGCCCCGTGAAGAGCACGTCGGCCCGGGCCAGGCAGGGAGCGAGATCGCTCGTGAACCGGACGCTGCGGGCGGGGTTGTTGCCGTGATGGACCTCTCCGCGGAGGATCGGCTGCGGCGCCGCGCGCGGCATCGCCGTGTCGGACGCGAACGCGAACGTCGCCTTCGCGATCACCGTGACCCGGAGCTGCCCGCGCGAGCGCCACGCCACGGCGGTGGCCGCCGATCCGTGCAGTGGGGTGACCGCGTCGCCTACCAGGAGGTTGTCTGCCACGGGATCGAGCTCTTACCATCGGCGCCGCGCTCCCGTCCGAGACGATTGTTTGTCAGACGGCGCCGTGGAGCCGGATTGTTGTCATGTGTTCTTCACGCAAGCGACGCTGTTCGGCTACTCGTCCCTGCTTGCCCGATCGCGTGCAGCCCGCTGCCTGCCGGGTTCAGGCCTTCGAGGTGTGCACTCGGCGGTCGACAGAAATCTCCAGAATCGAGTGTTGTCGGGAAGCGTGTCATGAGGACGGGCGATGGCGATGGCGCCATTCAATTGCGAGTTTCCGCCGATGCGCGAGCCATCCTCGTCTCGATGTGCCTGGATGGTGCAGCGGCCGTTGCCCTCGCACGTCAGCTGCCGCTGCCGGCCTCCGCGCCCGGCGATGGCCTGTTGTAAAATTGCACGATGCCGGCCAGCGCGCGCACCGACCGCGGCACGGCGGCTCCGGCCACATGCACCGATCGTCGCGCGACGGCGCCGGGTGTTACCGATCGTAGCGCGATCTCGCCAGGTGTTACCGAAGGTAACACGGCATCACCTGATGACAGCACCCGCGTGTTCTCCCGGCGATGAAAGGGTAGTGTCTCGAGTCCTCGTGTGGTACAGCAGGTGTCGCGTGTGAGGGGCATGGCGCCGACTCGCGCTCTCCCGCGCGCCACGTCGGCGCCGACGGCGGGCAGCGCTGCCATTGACATGAGCTCTCCTGTCGAGCCGGACGCCGCTGTACGCGGCGGCGCTGCCGGACCCGCTGCTGGTTGAGATCAAAGAAGCTTTCTCATCGCGCGGCGCCGCTCCCTCGAGCGATCATCAACGAAGCAACCTTTCGAGCGTTGAGGAACATGAGAAAAATTCTTTGGGCTCTCTTCTTGTTGTCGGCCGCCGCCTGCGGCGATGACTCGACCGGCAACGACGCGACGACCGGCGGGTCCGGCACGACGACCGGCACGGGCACCGCGGCGACGGGCACCGGCGGGTCCGAGGCCTCCGGCGGCGGCGGCAGCGGCGCCGGGGCGGGCGGGGCGACCGCGTCCAGCGGATCCGGGAGCGAGGGCGGCGGCGGCAGCGGCGACGGCGGCGGCGGTGGCACCCCGGGTGAGGCGCGATGGGTCGGGACCTGGGGGACCGGCCCGCAGCTGACCGAGCCCCACAACAACCCGCCCGAGCCGGGCCTCTCCAACAACACGCTGCGCCAGGTCATCTATACCTCGATCGGCGGCGCCCGGGTGCGGCTGCGGCTCTCGAACGAGTTCGGCAACGGTCCGGTGACCATGAACGCCGTTCACATCGCGAAAGCGGCGACCGCCGGCGCCATCGACGCGGGCACCGACAAGGCCCTGACGTTCTCGGGGGCCGCCTCCGTGACCATCCCGCAGGGCGAGGCTGTCTTCTCGGACCCGATAGACTACGCCCTCGAGCCCCTCACCAAGACCTCGCTGACCATTCATTTCGGCGACGTGCCGACCGAGATCACCGGCCACCCGGGCTCACGGACCACCTCGTACCTGCAGACCGGCGATGCGGTCTCGGCGGCGACGTTCGCCTCGCCGGTGACCACCGATCACTGGTATTACATCACGGGCCTCGACGTCGTGGATCCCGACGCCTCGGCCCTCGTGGTCCTGGGCGACTCCATCACCGACGGCCGCGGCTCGATCACGAACGAGAACACCCGCTGGCCCGACTACCTGTCGCGCCGGCTGCGGGCCAACGAGGAGACCGCCGACGTCGCCGTGCTGAACATGGGGATCGGCGGGAACAACGTGCTGACCGGCGGCCTCGGGCCGACCGCCATCCAGCGCTTCCAGCGCGACGTCCTGGACCAGCGCGGGGCTCGCTTCCTGATCATCTACGAAGGGGTGAACGACATCGGCGGCAGCTCCGACGCGGGCGTCGCCTCGCGTCTGATCGAGGCCTTCAGCGACTTCATCGACGACGCTCACGCGGCGGACATGCTCGTCTACGGGGTGCCGATCCTGCCGTTCGGCGGCAACACGAACTACGACAGCCCCGCGCACCAGCAAGCCCGTGAGGAGGTCAATGAGTGGATCCGCACGAGCAACAAGTTCGACGCGGTGATCGACCTCGACGCTGCGGTGCGCGATCCCAACGACCCCACCAAGCTGCTCTCCACGTACGACACCGGGGACCACCTGCACCTGAACCCCGAAGGCTACGAGAAGATGGCGGACTCCATCGATCTCGAGCTGTTCTCCCAGTGAAAAGCTGAGCCCGGGCCGAGCTCCGGCGGCGTCACGTCGCCGGAGGACGTCCCTGCTCCCACGACCACGGCCGGCCCCCTCGCCGGGGGCCGGTCAGCCCCGCTCCCCTCACATCATCGAACCCGCGCCGCGCGGCGCGTGAATCGCGGCGCGCGTCGCTCGCGAGGGTGTTAGGTTCGAGGCTCCGTTCCCGTCCGGGGACGAGGAGGGGCGCCATCGATGAAGCTTTCGGACTACGCAGAGCGCGACGCGACGGGGCTGGCCCAGCTGATCGCGGCCCGGGAGGTCTCGGCCGCGGAGGTGCAGCGGGCAGGGCGCGAGGCCGTCGAGCAGGTCAATCCCGCGCTGAACGCGCTGGTCGGAGATCTCTTTGACGCGCCGCTGGCCTGCGAGGCCGACGGGCCTTTCCGGGGCGTCCCGTTCGCGATCAAGGATCTGGCGATCCACGCGGCGGGCGTGCCCACCCGCCTCGGGAGCCGCCTGACCGGGCCGGGGATCCCGTTTCCTCATGACACGGAGCTGATGGCCCGCTTCAGGCGGGCCGGGCTCGCCACGCTCGGCCGCACGGCGACGCCGGAGTTCGGCTTCAACGCCTCGACCGAGTCCCGGGCCAACGGCCCGACCCGCAACCCGTGGGACGTCGCCCGCACCGCCGGCGGATCGAGCGGCGGCTCCGCGGCGCTGGTGGCCGCGCGCGCGCTGCCGGTGGCGCACGCCAACGACGGGGGAGGGTCGATCCGCATCCCCGCGGGCTGGTGTGGTCTGGTCGGGCTCAAGCCGACGCGGGGCCGCACCCCGCCTGGACCGGACTTCGACGAGATGCTCAGCGGCCTGGCCGTCGAGTTCGCGCTGACCCGCACGGTGCGCGACGCCGCCGCGCTGCTCGACGCGGTGCAGGGCGCCGGCGTGGGGGACAAGTTCGAGATCGCGCCGCCGCGCCGGCCTTATGCCGAGGAGATCGGCGCGCCGCCGGGGCGCCTGCGCGTCGCGGTGACGACGCGATCCTGGTCGGGATCCCCCGTGGATCCGGAGCATGTGCAGGCGGCCGTCGCCGTCGGCCGGGAGCTCGCCTCGCTGGGTCACGTCGTCGAGGAGGCCAGCCCTCCTTTGGACTGGGAGCTGTTCTTGAATTCCCAGCTCACGATCTGGACCTGCTTCGTGGCCCACGGCGCGCTGACGCTCTCGGAGGCGCTCGGCGTCCCGCTCGGGCCCGAGGTGCTGGAGGCGACGACGCTGGCTTCCGTCGAGCACGCCAGGCGACTGACCGCGATCGACGTCTACAACGCGCATCAGCTCTGCAACACGGCCCGCCGCGCGGTCGCGGCCTTCTTCCAGCATCACGACGTCCTGCTCACGCCGACCGTCGCCACGCCGCCGCCGCCGATCGGCTACCTCGACGCCGACGACGCGCGCCTCGGCGCGCTGGGATGGCTGGAGAAGCTCTTCAACGTCATCCCCTTCACGCCCCTCTTCAACGTCACCGGGCAACCGGCGATGAGCCTCCCGCTCGGCCAGACCAGCGCGGGCCTGCCGATCGGCATCCAGCTCGTCGGCCGCTACGGCGACGAGGCGACGCTGTTCCAGATGGCGGCGCAGCTCGAGCAGGTGATGCCGTGGCAGCAGCGCCGCCCCGGGGCGGTGGTCGTTCGTTAGCCGATGCGCGGTACGCTGTGACCAGATGTGGTCGCGGCGGCGCGCGCAGCGCCCGGCCGGTCGGCCTCGGCCCTCGGCCGGGGTGATCCGGGTCGCTTGTGCCCGTCGCCGCCGCGTCCTATCGTGGCGCGGGCGATGCTGCTGGGGCATGACGCACTGAGGAACCTCTGCCGGGCGCGGGATCTGCTCTCCGAGGTGCACGAGCCGACGCTGTCGATCGAGGAGGTGGCGCGGGCGGCGGCGATCTCCCCGTATCACTTCATCCGGCAGTTCGAGGCGGTGTTCGGCGTGACGCCGCACCAGTATCGCATCCGCCGCCGGCTGGAGCTGGCCAAGCAGCTCCTGGCGGCCGGGCATCACTCGGTGACCGACGTGTGCATGGCGGTCGGGTTCTCCAGCCTCGGCAGCTTCAGCGCCCTCTTCGCGCAGCGGATCGGCGTGCCGCCTTCGGTGTACCGGCGGCGGCTGCGCGCGCTGGTCCAGGTGCCGGGGACGCTCCCGTGGGAGCTCGTCCCGGGGTGCTTCACGCTGATGGGACGGCTCCCGCCGGGTGCGTTTCGCAATTTTCGAGAAGCCTGAACCGGGCGCTCCTGGCAGAGTCGCCCTCGAACCGTCGGCTCAGCGAGGTGACTCATGAAGATCAAGCTCAACAGCATCATAGTCGAGGACCAGGACCGAGCGCTCAAGTTCTACACCGAGGTGCTCGGCTTCAAGAAGAAGCACGATATCCCCCTCGGCGAGTACCGGTGGATCACGCTGGTCTCCCCGGAGGGGCCCGACGACATCGAGCTCGTGCTCGAGCCGAACGCCAACCCGGCGGCGAAGACGTACCAGCAGGCGCTCTTCGCGCAGGGCATCCCGCTCACGGCGTTCGAGGTGACGGACCTCAAGGCCGAGTTCGCGCGCCTCAAGGAGCACCAGGTCGTGTTCACCAAGGAGCCCACGGCGGCGGGCCCGGTCATGATCGCGGTGCTGTCCGACACCTGCGGGAACCTCATCCAGCTGTACCAGCCGCTTCTGTAGCGCGCCGCCCGTCGCGCGACGTCGCGCGCCGTCACACGACGTCGCGCGACGGCCGACGACCGCAGCCAACACCGTCTGACAAGAGACGCTGTCGCTCCGAAAGAGGCTTGTACGGCCTTGCCGTCCTCGGGCGCGAGCGCAGCCATAGGCGCGCCGATCGGGATTGACATCCGACATGTGAACGTTCACAGTGGCCCTCGAGATTCATCCTTCGCGCTGAACCCTGCACGGGTCGTCTCGCTCAATCAACACGATCGGTGTTCTAGGACGTGACCATGAAGCAACATAGCGCCTCCATCACGGCAATGATCCTGATGGGCTGCCTGCCCATCTCCTGCGGAGAGGAAGTGCGGCCAGTGCCGTTGCCGCCAGCGCCTCTGGAGTACGCGCTGACCATCGAGGCGAGGGGCGACGGGACGACCGCTCCGCCGCCTGGAACCTACCTGCACGAGGCCGGCACCGTGGTGACCGTGACCGCCATACCCGCGCCGAGCGCCGACTTCGCGGGATGGAGCGGCGCCGCGAGCGAGGCGGACGACGCCGTGGAGATCACGGTGGACGGGGGCAAGACGCTGACCGCCGCCTTCGAGACCGCGACCTGGCCGAACGAGCCCAGCGCAACCTACCTCAACCCGATCCTGCCCGGCGATCATCCGGACATGAACGTGTACGTCGAGGGGGACGACTTCTACATCACCGGATCGAGCTTCAACATCGCGCCCAACGTCGAGATCCTGCACTCGCGGGACCTCATCCACTGGGAGCGGGTATCCCGGGTGGTCGATCCGGCGTGGTCGGGCCTGGAGGCCTCGACCTCAGCGGGGGGCGGGACGTGGGGCGGTTTCATCGTCAAGGTCGCCGCCGGCTACCGGGTCTACTTCGCCGTCAACTTCAACCAGTACTTCGCGGAGGCGGACAGCCTGGCTGGACCGTGGGGAGAGCCAGTCCACGTGGAGCCGCTGGGGCCCTACACGCCGCCCGGAGAGGACCCGGAGCTCGTCTCGTTCGACCGCGGGACCGGCTACGACGACTCGGTGTTCGTCGATGACGATGGGACCACGTACCTCGTGGTGAAGGCGGGGCAATGCAAATGGAACGGACTGACGGGAGGTGAAGAGAACAACTTCGGCGTCAACCTCCTCCAGAAGATCGATCCCGAGACCGGGCAGCTGACCGGAGAGACCATCGATCTCAGCTTCGTCAACTGGAACACGCAGAACGGCGGGTGTGGTGATCCCGCGACCGACCCCGACAACGCCGTGGAGGAGAACTGGGCCGAGGGGCCCACCATGACGAAGCGCAACGGCTTCTACTACTATTTCGATTCGACCCATACGGGGTGCGGCGGCGAGCAGGTCGGCTGGCGCTCGGCGACGCTGAGCAGCAACCCCGCCGACTGGGCGCCGCTCGGCAGCGTCCTCAAGGGAGATGCCCCGTTCAGCGGCGCGCAGCACAGCTCGGCGCCGTTCCAGATCGCCGACGGCACCTGGTGGGTATTCTCCCACTCCTACGAGTGCGACAACAGCTGGCGTGGACTGGGCCGGCAGGGGTTGCTGAGCCAGGTGACGTGGATGGACGACGAGGGCGGGGCTGGGGTCCCGGTCGTGAACGGCCGTCTGGGCGAGCCGGCTCCGGCGCCAGCCCTGCCGCCCAGCGGTATCCCGTTCTTGCTGCCCGTCAACGACGACTTCGAGCAGGAGAAGCTCTCGCCGGCCTGGACGTTCTACGGAAACATGCCGTCGGATCGTTACTCGGTCACGGACCGCCGCGGATGGCTCCGGGTCAAGCCGGCGAAGGACGAGACGCGCTGGGTGATCCAGAAGGATGCGTTGCACGCGAAGGCGATGGTCGTGAGGATGGACTTCGCCCCCACGGCGGAGGGCGACGCGGCCGGCGTTCGCCTGGGCAACGCCGTCTTTCCCGAGCAGGAGCTGACGGCGTTTCCCACGTGGGCCAGCGCTGCCAGCCTGGAGGTGTCGGTGGCGCGCGTCCGGGCAGACGGCGGCGACCGGATCCGCTTCGCGTTCCGCTCGGTTGTCCCCGTCCTGAGCGCCGACGGGAGCGCCTATGAATCCACGGACGCGACCGTGATCAGCTACGATGCCGAGGCGCCGTCCGACCAGGTCCTCTGGCTGAAGCTGGTGCACGGCGAGGATCACCAGGCCACCGGCTGGTTCAGCACGGACCGCCTGACGTGGACCCAGGTGGGAGAGCCGATCGACATCAGCGCGCTCGAGGATTATGACACGGTCAACACCGGCTGGGTCGGCAGCCAGGCCGGCGTCTTCGCCAGCAACACGAGCGCCGACTTCGACCTGTTCACCTACCGCGACGGATTCACCGGGATCGCGGCCGCAGAGCCGGATCAAGAGTCCAGCACCGAGGTGATGTCGAGCCCGTCGGAGGGGCCGGTGCTGGGCGGCCTGGAGGACGGCGACTGGGCCATGTACGGCAGCGTCGATCTGGGCAGCGGCGGCGTGGAGTCGACGGAGATCGAGCTGAGAGCATCGAGCGCGAAAGGCGGCGCCGTCGAGGTGTGGCTCGACCCGCTGGCGGGGGGCCGCCGCGTCGCGACCTGCGACATCCCCGCCACCGGCGGCTGGGAGACCTGGACGACCGCGACGTGCAAGGTGAGCGCTGCTGGCACCCACGAGGTCTACTTGAAGGCAAAGGGCGGCTCGGGCGAGCTGCTGCGCCTCGCGTCGCTGCGCTTCGTGCCTGGGAAAAACTGAGGAGGGGCCTCGGTCGGGTGCTCCACGAGGCGATCGGTCAGCCGCTGCCCGCCCTGCCGTCCTCGGGGCGCGCGGGCAGCCACAGACGGACCGATCGGGATTGACATCCGAAATGTGAACGTTCACACTGGGCCCCGGGGCTCATCCTTCGCGCTGAGCCCTGCACGCGTCGTCACGTGCACCGGGACTTTCTTCTACACGCACATGGGCGCGCGCGGCGGCGCCATCCTCTTGGCGCCGCGCTCCGGACGAGCCCCAAGCGATCAGGTGAACATGCATTCCTCAAGAAAACTGGCGCCGACGGCCTGGGGCGGGGGCGCGTTTGTCTTGGTCGGGCTCTTCGCGAGCCCTTCCGCGCTGGCCGATTATCCCATCGCCTCGCACCGCTACCTCGCCGATCCGGCCTCGCTGGTGCACGACGGGCGCGTCTACCTCTACTGCTCGAACGACGACGACAACGTCAAGGAGGACGGCTCGGACGACGGCTACAAGATGGCTTCGATCGTCGCCGTCTCGAGCAGCGACATGAAGAACTGGACCGATCACGGGGAAGTGCTGCGTGTGCCCCGTGACGTCCCCTGGGCCGGCAACTCCTGGGCCCCGGCGGTCGTGGAGCGCGACGGCACCGTCTACATGTACTTCGGCAACAACGGGTCAGGTATCGGCGTTGCCTCGAGCGACAGCCCGACCGGGCCGTTCACCGACCCGAAGGGCAGCGCCCTGGTGACCGCGAGCACCCCCGGCGCCTCGGGCCCCGACATGTGGCTCTTCGATCCGGGCGTCTTCGTCGACGACGACGGCCAGGCGTACCTCTACTTCGGCGGCAACGGCGAGCGGAACGCGCGCGTCATCAAGCTGAACGACGACATGGTGAGCGTCTCGGGCTCGGCCACCGCGCTCACGGTCCCGTACTTCTTCGAGGCCTCGTGGATGCACAAGCGCGACGGCGTGTACTATCTGTCGTACTCGACGAACCCCGCCAACGGCCTGCGGATCGACTATCTCACGAGCACGAGCCCCACGTCCGGCTTCACTCACCGTGGCACGGCGGGGCCCCAGCCGCCGAAGAACGACAACAACAACCACGCGGCGATCTTCGAGTTTGGCGGCTCCTGGTACCACGCCTACCACAACCGCTCCGTCGCCACCGATGCCGGAGAGCCCACGGGCTATCGCCGGAACCTCGCGCTCGAGTCGCTCACCTATGAAGCCGACGGATCGATCGTGCCGGTGACCTACACGACGGACGGGATCGAGCAGGTCGGGCACCTCGACCCCTACGTGCGCGTCGAAGCCGAGACCTTCAACGTGCAGAGCGGCATCGAGACCGAGCCCTGCGAGGAGGGCGGGATGAACCTCGCTCAGATCAACGACGGAGACTGGGTGCGCCTCCGTGGCGTCGACTTCGGCGAAGGGGCGGAGAGCTTCCGCGCGCGCGTCGCGAGCGCCGCGGGGGGAGGCAGCATCGAGCTCCGCCTGGACGCGCCCGACGGCGTGCTCGTGGGTACCTGCGCGGTCGAAGCGACGGGCGCCTGGCAGGAGTGGAGCGATACGTCGTGTGGGGTCGACGGCGCCACCGGCGTGCACGACCTGTATCTGGTCTTCACCGGCGGCGAGTCGTACCTCTTCAACGTGAACTTCTGGCAATTCTCGCCCGTCGGGGGAGGGGGAGCCGGCGGGGGTGGCACGGGGGGAGGCACGAGCGGCAATGGCGGTGGCGTCGGCTCCGGCTCCAGCGGAGGGTCCACGGTTGGCACGGGCGGGGCTTCCCCAGACCCGACGCCGCCCGCCCAGACGTCGGGGGGGACCTCCGGCGGGCAATCGAGCGACGAAGCCGGTTGTGGCTGCCGCTCGGCGAGTCGCGCTCCGTCCGGAAATGCCCTCGTGCTGACAGCGCTGCTCGCGGCGTCCTTGGGGCTCCGGCGGCGCGGCCGAACGGGCGTGGAGCGATAGGTCGGCTGCTCGGGCTGCCGGCGGCACCGTAGGACCGACCCAAGCGTGGGCCAAGAGGCGCGATGGGCACGACCCACGGCCCGGCGTCTCCTCCCCAGTCCGAGTCCGTCAAGGACACGTCCAGATCCCAGCTGTCCGAGCCGTTCGGTGCGACGCTGAACGAGCCGGGCGCGAAGCAAGAGACCGTGCCGACCGCGGCCACTCGGGGGGCAGCGCTTCCGTGTGCTTCACGGGCGACTGCGACATCACGGGGGCAGCCGCCCTACCTGGCAGCGGACAGGGCGCGGCGCCTCGATCGGCCCGCCTCCCAGGCGGATCCTGGATTGGCAAGCCTACTTTTTGACCGTTGAATGTATGAAGTCTAGCTTCCACTCATCTCCAACCTTCTTGAAAGTTGCGCTCTCCAGCCAGTCGCGCGTGATGACGCTCGCATCATCTTTCACGAATTCGCCGTGGTTGGAGTAACGTATGCTTCCTGAGTTGTTGTCGACGTTGATCGTGAAATTCTCGAATGAGTAGGTGACTTTGGTGTATGGGGATCCGCTGATGATGTCGATCAGGCTGTCGTTGTTCAATATTTTTCCGTTCTCGTAGATGAGAAAATCAGTGGTTGTCAGGGCTTTCATTCGCGCAAAGTCCTTGCGGCTGATGCCGTCAAAGTACGCTACGACCACTGATTTTAGCTCTTCGGGGCTACCCGGTCTGCTGGGCTGACAGGCGGATAGGGCTCCAGTAAGAGCCAGTGAAATGAACGTTGCTTTCATATATATATCATGTTGGCCTGTCCGAGGGGAAAAGGCAAAGTGATTCGAGGATGTCAAGGGCGAATCGCCGCGCTCGCCTCGGGTGACAAAAGGTTCCTCACGCGATCCGCCTCCCTCGTGGAAAAGCGACGCTGTCGCGGTGGGAGGACACGCAGCGGGGGCTCGCGGCGGCGAGCGGCGTGGAGCGGGCCGGTGCGGCTTGAAAGGCGAGGCCGCTTGGGGGCAGCATCGGGCGCATGAAGCCTATCGAGTTCGTCGACGTCGCGACCGCGAAGGCGGCCCGCGGCGTCCGCATGGTCGCGTCGGGGATGGTTCCGAGCCCCTGGTCGGAGGCCGCGAAGGGGCTGTTCCGGCTTCAGGGCGTGCCGGTGCGCGTGGTGCGGTTCTCGCGGGACGACGCGGAGCTCGCGGCGTGGATGCGCGCCGACAACGTGCCCGTCGTCTTCCACGACGACGAGCCCCCGCGCGCCCACTGGGCCGCGATCATGACCCTCGCCGCCCGCCTCGGCCCGCCGGGCGCCCTGCTCCCCGACGACCTCGATCACCGCGTCCGCACCGTCGGCCTGCTCCACGAGATCGCGGGCGAGGAGGGCCTCGGCTGGAACGTGCGCCTCCTCATGCTCCACGCCTCGATGACGAGCGGCGGCAAGCGCGGCTTTCCGCTGCCCGTAGCGCACCACCTCGCGGCGCGCTACGGCTACTCCCCCGCGCTCGACCTCGACCGCGTGTGCGCCCGCATCACCACCACGCTCTCCGCCCTCGCCGCGCGCCTCGACGGAGGCCGCGACTACCTCGACGGCGACCGCCCGGACGCGCTCGACGTCTACGCCGCCACCTTCCTGACCCCGCTCTGCCCGATCCCGGAGAGCGACTGCCCACGTCTCCAGCCTCTGCTCCGCCAGGCCTTCGGGACCGCGCGCGAGGCGATCGGCGACGCGGTGCCGCGTGCGCTCTTCGAGCACCGGAGCCGGATGTACGAGCGCCACCTCGGCTGGCCGATCGAGATCTGATTGCATGGGCACCCATCCAGGGTCGCCCTGCTCGATTTCACGGCGAGTGCGCTCGTGGCCGGGGGGATGACCTCAAGGCGTTCAGCGCGGCCTGGTAGACGGTCTGGAAGCGAGCCTGCTCGGGCGCGAGCTCGGCGGCGCGCTTCAGCGGCTCGAGCGCCTGGTCTCGGTCGCCTTGCCGGACCAGGGCGAGGCCCAGCGCGTGGAGCAGCTCGGCCTGCTCGGGAAGGCGGGTGATGCCGCGCCGAAGCAGCGCGACGCCGTCCGCGTCGCGACCGAGCTCGCGGTAGAGGTCGGCGAGGTTCACGTAGGTGGGGACGTAGCCGGGCTCGATGCGAAGCGCGGCGAGGTAGGCCTGCTCGGCGTCGCGCGGCTTGCCCGTGCGGGTGAAGAGGAGGCCCAGGTTGTTCCGGGCTTCGGCGCGATCGGCGTGCAGGGTCTGCGTGGCGACGTACTCGCGCAACGCGCTGTCCAGGTCCTGCGCGGCGCGCTCGGGCAAGGCGCCGAGGCCGACGCCCGCGAGCACGCGCGCGGCCTCGACGCGCACGCCGCGCACGGGATCGGCGAGCAGCGGCGCGGCGACGGCCACGATGCGGCGAGGGTCGTAGCTCTCCAGCGCGCCGAGCGCAGCGCGCCGTAGCAGCGGGTCGGTATCGGCGAGCGCCGAGCGGAGGACGGCGAGCGACGCGGCCGTCGGGGCGGCGCGCAGCGAGGCGAGCGCGGTGGCGCGCGCGACGGCGGGCACGGCGCGGTCGGTCGCGAGCCGCTGGAGCTCGGCGGCGACGGCCGGGTCGCCGGGCGCGGCGCGCGCGCGAGCGAAGACCTCGGTGTAGGTCTGGTAGCCCTGCGCGGGGCGGCCGAGCCAGGCGCGCACGGCGTCGGCGGCCCAGCCCGCTGGCTTCTGCGCGTGGCAATCGGTGCATGGGTTCGGGATCCCGAGGCGGACCGAGAGATCCGGCCGAGGCACCCGGAAGCCGTGATCGTGACGGACGTCGACGCCCATGTACGTGCGCGCCGGCATGTGGCAGTCGAGGCAGCGCGGAGCGGCGGGCGCGCCGGGCGTGACACCGGCGTTCGCGGCGGCGGCGCTCGCGGCGTGGTGGTGATGCTCGCGGACATCGAAGCGCGCCGGCTCGTGGCAGGACGTGCACACGCCGTTGCCCTCGGCGCGCAGACGGCCGGAGTGCGGCTCGTGGCAGTCGCTGCACGTCACGCCGGCGTGCGCCATCTTGCTCTGCTGGAACGAGCCGTAGGTGAAGACTTCGTCGCTCATCACGCCGTCGGGCGTGTAGAAGGGCGCGGTCAAAAGCTCGAGCGCCACGCTGTCGAGCAGCGGGGCGCCGTGCCGGAACGGCTGCGAGAGCGCCTCGCGGCGGCTGTGGCAGAACGCGCACGTGGCGCTCTCGGTGCCGCTCGAGGGGCCCTTGCCACGCTGCGCGGTGCCGCTGGGCAGCCGCGTCCACGTGGCGTTCTGACGTTCGTCGAAGCGCACGTCGAGGCCCTTCGAGGGGTCCGGCGTTCGCGCCTCGGTCCAGTCGAGGTGGCGCGCGCCGCCGCCGTGGCAGCCTTCGCACCCGACGCTGATCTCGGACCAGGTGGTCGTGAATTGGTCCGCGGCCGCGTCGTACCCTTTCGTGACGTGTGTCGAGTGGCACTCGGCGCACATGTGGTTCCAGTTCTGGCTCGCGGCGGTCCAGTGCAGCACGTCGCCGGCGCGCACGCTGTCGCGCTCGTGCAGGTGGTACCAGCGCTGCCCACCGCGCGCTCGGGGGCGCGAGTCCCACGCAAACGGCAGCGCCTGCAAGCGTCCGCCCGGGCCGGCAACGAGGTACTGCTGAAGCGGCTCGACGCCGAAGGTGTACACCACCTCGTAGCGGTGCAGCTGGCCATCGGGGCCGTCCGTGGTGACCCAGTATTTCCCGTCCTTTTGATCGAAGCGGTGGACCTGCCCGGCGTAACGCAGGCGCGCCCCCTCGAAGTTCCCGAGTACGGTGGCGGCGCTCGCGTGCTGCATGGCCCGCGCGTGCTGCGAGCCCTGCCACGCGGCGTGCTCTCCGGCGTGGCACGGCGCGCAGCGGTCGCTGCCGACGAAGCCGGCCGCGGCGCGCTCCGGCGCGTGCTCCGCCGGGCCTAGCGGCTTCGCGGTGGCCGACGAGGCCTGCGCGTCGCCGCCGTGCGCCGCCCCGGGGTTCGCCCCCGGAGCGCTCGCCGTGGGGGCGTCGGCTGGCGTGAGGGAGGATGTGCTCGTGGACGCGCGCCAGACCACGAGCCCGGCGAGCGCCAGGGCCAGGACGGCGACGGGCCACCAACGAACGAGTCGGGAATCAGCCATGGTCGGAGCGGAGGCGAGCACCGCCGCGAGACCCGGGTCGCGCAGAGACGCCCGGGTCTCGCGTGCGGCAGGGGGCGCGTTTACTCGGTGAGGATGACGCCGCGGTCGGTGGCGTACTGCGTCCACGCGGCGGCGAGCTCGGCCGCCACGTCCGGATGAGCCGCGGATACGTCGTTGATCTCGCCGCGGTCGGTGGCCAGATCGTACAGCGCCCAGGCGCGCGGCGTCGGGCCATAGGGCGCGCTGAGCCAAAGGAGCTTCCAGTTGTCGCGGATCACGTAGCGGTGGTTTCCGTGCTCCCAGATCAACGTCTCACCGGGCGCGCGCACGCCGGTCGCCCGATCGTCGAGCACCGGCAGGATCGAGCGCCCGCTGATCGGCTCGACGTCCCGGCCCTTGTAGGTGCTCCCCGGATTGGGCACACCGGCCAGCTCGAGCACGGTCGGCAGGAAATCGACCACGTGTGTGGTCCCGTCGAACTGCCGCCTGGCCTGGTGCTGTCCCGGCAGCCGCGCGATGGCCGGCACGGCGACGCCGCCTTCGGTCGTGTAGCTCTTCCACAGCCGGAACGGCGTGGCGCTCACCTCGGCCCAGCGGGGCCCGACGCCGATGTACGAACCCGGCCGACCCAGGTTCTCGAGCGTGTTCACCACCGGCCCGGAGCGGCTCGGGTCGCTCTCGGCGAAGCCCTCGCGATTGCCACCTTCCGCGCCGTTGTCGGACTGGAAGAAGATGAAGGTGTTCTCGTACTCGCCGGCTCGCTTGAGGTACTGGATCAACCTGCCTATGTTGGCGTCGAGGTTCTCGACCATGGCGGCGTAGATCTCCATGCGCCGCGCTTCGTAGATCCTCTCCTCGGGCGTCAGCTCCTCCCACGTCTTCGGGTTGCTGCCGCCGCTCGGCAAGCGGGGGTTCGGCGTGAACGATTGGGGGATGATGCCGCGGAGCTTGAGCCGCTCGAGGCGCCGCTCGCGGATGGCGTCGTAGCCCGCGTCGTAGCGGCCGCGGTACCTGTCGATGTACTCGGGCGGAGCCTGAAGCGGCCAGTGCGGCGTGGTGTACGTCGCGAACGCGAAGAACGGCTTGCCGTCGGCGCGGTTGCTCTCGATGTACTGGATGAGCTTGTCCGTGTAGAACTCGGTCGCGTAGAAGTCGCGCGGCGGCTGTGTGTACACGCCGTCCTCGCGATAGAGCCGAGCCTGCGCGGTCGCCGGTGGGTCGGCGTACTCGTTGAAGAACGTCGCCACGCCGCCGAGCAGGACGTACGATTTCTCGAAGCCGCGCGCCGCCGGGCTCCTATCCTCCGTGTCGCCGAGGTGCCACTTGCCGGCGATGTACGTATGGTAACCGGCGTCCTTCAGGAGCTCGGCGACGGACAGCGCGTTGTCGGTCAGGTGGCCCTCGTAGCCGGGCTGTCCTGCTTGTGGTCCAGTCCCGCCGCCCATGCGGCCCAGCCCGACGGAGTGGCTGTCGGTGCCGGAGACGAGCATCGCGCGGGTCGGCGCGCACAGCGATCCGGAGCGGTGCCCGGTGAGGATGCGGCCTTCGGCGGCGAGGGTGTCGAGGTTCGGGGTGCTGATCTCGCCGCCGAACGCGCCGAGGTCCGAGAAGCCCAGATCGTCGGCCACGATCGTGACGATGTTGGGCAGCTCGGCGCCCGCACCGCCCCCGCCCGCGGCACCGCCGTCCCCGCCGGCGCCGCCCGAGCCCGCTGCACCGCCGGCGCCTTCGCCCGTCGCGCCAGCCTCGCCCGAGCTGCCTCCGCCGCCGGCGCCGCCCGTGGCGCCGCCGGTGCCGCCGGTGCCGCCCGTGGCGCCGCCCGACCCGCCGCTCGAGCTGCCGGTCTGACCGGCGCTGCCGCCCTTGCCCGAGTCGTCGCTCCCGCAGCCTATCGGGCCGAGCAGCGCGGCGAGCAACCAGGGCCCGCTCGCGAGCGCCGAGCCAATCCATCGGTGACGTTCGAAGAACCGCTTCATACCTGTCTCCTTGGGAGTGCTGGAAGCGCCGCATGCCGGAGTCGAACGTCGTCGGAAGCGAGTCTCCGCCGTCGTCCTGAAGGGACACCTCGGCTCGCGCGCTGGCAAACGCTCAGCCGGGCGCGCCGCGAGAAAGGCGGACTCTGACGGTGATGAGCCGTGTGGCTCGGCCGTCACGACGAACGGCAGCGTGGCGCGTCGCCGTGGACGCGCCACGCTGCCTCGCTGTTTCCTCGCCGCGGCTCGCGCCGCGGCGCATGCGGCTAACTACAGCAAGAACGACACGTGCTCGTTCGACAGCACACGCCTGGGGCCCCCGCGTGAGAACCGAACGTCCGTGTGGCAACGACGGAAGGAGACATGCGTCCGCTATAACGGATCGTGTGCCGTTATACAAGACGATTTTCGCGCCGAGGGTCAGCGCTGAAGCGCGCGGGCCAGGAGCTCGCGCACCCGGCGCGGAGGACGCCCCAGGAGCTGCTCCAGCGTGGGATCGACGCGTGCGAACTCCCCTTGGCGGCTGGCGACGAACATGCCGAGGGCCAGGTCCTGGACGCGCTCCGGCGCGCCCCTCGCGGCGAGGCTCGCGCGATACACGTCGTCAGGCACGGTGACGCGCTGGATCACGCGGCCCGTGAGGTCGGAGGCGATCGCGGCCAGGTCGGCGAGATCGAGCGCCTCCGAGCCGGTGAGGGCCGGGGTCGGCCCCTCGAAGCGGGTCGCCTCGGAGGCGAGGACGATCGCGTCGGCCTCGGCGAGGTCCTCGTGTGCCGTCCACGAGACCTTGCCGTCCTCCGGCGCGACGAGCTCTCCGCTCGCGAGCGCGCGGCGCACGTGCTCGACCGCGGTCGCTGCGTAGAAGCCGTGGCGAAGCGACGTGAACGGCATGCCCGCGGCCTCGAGCAAGGGCGCGGTCGCCGCGTGGTCGTGCATCGGCGGGAACGCCGAGGTCGCGCTCGCGCCCATGTGGCTGGTGTAGAGGACCCGCCGGGCGCCGACCTCGCGCGCGGCCGCGAGGGCCGTGCGGTGCTGCGCGATGGGGTCGCCGCCGGACGCGCGGGCGTTCGACGACACGATCAGCACCTGCGATGCTCCCTCGAACGCGCCGCGAAGGCTCGCGGCGTCGTCGAAGTCGCCGCGCCGGACGCGCACCCCGCGCGAGGCGAGGCCCTCGGCCTTCCTCGGATCGCGCACGCTGACCCCGATCTGGCCCGCGTCGACGCGCTCGAGCAGGCGCTCCACGATGCGATGGCCGAGCTGGCCCGTCGCTCCGGTGACGATGATCATGGGACCTCTTCCTTGGTCGCGGGCCGCACGCAACGCAGCCCTGTTAGCGTTGATACGAGGTGGACGTTAGCAAGATCTTGTACAGATAACAAGAATTTGTTATCGATGCTAACAGCGCCGCGGTGGGAAGGGGCACGGGTCGGCCGTCCCGGCGCCGCGGAGGCGGCGATCGCGCTCCGGGTCTCGCTCGACGACGCCGCGGTCTTCCCCGGGCGAGCGACACCTCCTCACCGAGCTCCTCGATCCCCTCGCGAGTTCGGGTCGGTGAGCGGCTCGGCTCAACCGACGTTGCTGCTGGCGAAGCCGTCGCTCTGGTACCACCGCTGCGCCGCGCTCGAGGGTTTGTTCCGGTCGAGGCAGCTCGTCGTCTGGAACGTCGCCATCGTCGTCTGGTAGGCCCTGCGGCGCTCGGCGTCGATCGCCGTGTCGGTGCCGCCGCGCACGCGATGCGTGATCCTGTCGACCGTGGCGCTGGCGTCCCCCAGGTCCGCTGTCGGATTGAGCCCCTTCCAGAACCAGTACGCCATCGCCGAGACCATCCCACCCCGCGGCTCTACGACCTCGTCGCCGTCCGTCAGGATGTCGAGCCCGTGGCCCGGATACCTCGTGTTCATGGTGTCCTGGACAGCGACGAAGGTCTCCCGCCCCGTGATCTGGATGTAGCCGTGACCGCGGAACCGCCAGCCGTCGCCGCTCGTGACGTCGCCGTTGCCGAGGCGCCCCGCGTAGACGCGGTTCGCGATCGCCTCGCCGTCGCGCGCGTCGTAGGGCTGGTCCACGAGCGCCCCCAAGTCTGGGTACCTCTGCAAGAGGTTGCGCTTGGGCCAGAGCCTGTTGATGTTGGCCCTCGAGAAGCGCGTATCCTCGCCCTTCGGATCCAGCGCGGCGCCGGACTCTCCCAGGATCTGAGCGAAGAGGTGCGCCTTGCGCAGACAGCGGATGATCTCGAAGTTCTCGTAACACGCGTTGAAGGCGTCGCGCGCCTGGTCGAGCCGATCGGCGGGGGCCCTCGGGAACATCTCCTGCATCTGCGCCGAGGTGATCCTCGCGTGGCAGCGCGGGCAGGAGGCGTTGCAGCCCGCTATCAGGGCGTCGAGCGCCTGAGAGGAGGACGCGCCGGCCCTCGGGTCGGTGGGTGAAGGAGGACTCATTGGCCAATCTCCATGTCCGCGAGGGCGTCGCGAGCCATGCTCAGCGCCCTCTCCTCGAGCCGCCGCGCCCGGAGGGCGGGCGTCGCGATCGTCTCGTCGGTCAGCGCCCGTCCGATCCAGGCGTGGATTGGATCGCTCGTGCAGCCCTGACCGTAGGCGAACATCATGGCGACGAGGAGCAGGACGTCACGCGGCGCCTCGAGGCCGTGTCGCGCCGCCTCGTCGGCGCCCGCCGCGAAAAGCTCCCGCAGCGCCGGCTCGCCGACGAAGGCGTACTTCTCCGGGTGGACGCGCTCGAGCGCGGAGAGCGCGAAGGCGGGTAGATCATCCACCCGGCTCGGCGACGGCTCCGCGGCGAGGGCCAGGAGGCGGCGCAGCGCGGCGTGGATGTAGCGGTCGTGGGGGCCGCGGATCGCGCTCAGCGCATCCATGGCCGCGTGGTGGAGCCCCGCCGCGCAATCCATCTGCTCGATGTCCGGGCCCACCGGGCGTGTCTCCCCCTGCCGGGTGAGATACGCCCGCGCCCACGGGTGCTGCACGTCGGTGTCGAAGCCGCTGCCGAAGAGGAAGCCGAGCTCGATGAACAGGCGCACCGGGCCGCTCAGGGTGAAGCCGTACCCCGCCGCCCGGGCGATGGCCGCGCGGACGATCGTCAGAAGCCTCTCCCTGCCTGGCGCCGCCGCGAGCCTGGGCCAGAATGCCGCGCAATGCTCGACCAGCTGCTCCTCGAAGTCCGAGGCGGCCATCCGCTCGAAGGTCCGGAGCTGACGCGTGGTGATCCGAAACATCGAGCCTCTGTTGCTGCCGGCCGAGCAGAGGGGGAGCGAGGCCCAGCTTCACCCCCGTGCCTCCTCCATGTCAACCCCCGGCTGCGCTTCACCCGATTCACCCGATGGCCTGGCCCTCCGGGGTTGGCGGCGCCGCCTGGTGGCGCTTCCCTGTCGCGAGCACGAGCAGCGCCGAGAAGAGGCACCATGCGCCGGAGACGAGGAAGGCAAGCCGGTAATCGCCGAGCTCCGTGTGCACCATACCCGCTCCCAGCGCGGCCGCCCCGGCGCCCACCTGGCAAGAGCCTGCTCGTGACCTCGCTCGCTCGACCCTGAGCCCCTTTCGCGGCACGGCGCCGCGGTCGAGCGCGTCGAAACGCACAAAATGCAGGATCGCCCCAGGCGAAGCTACCGCGAGCCACGATCACCTGTATGCTCTCGGGCATGAAGCACCCGAAGCACCTGTCCCGACCCGAGGGCCATGCTCATGGCTGGTGAACCCTGCGGCGTCTGTGGCGGCGACGGCCGCATCGCCAACTCGTTCTCCGGCAGCACCGCCAGCTGCCCGGGCTGCCACGGCACGGGCCGGCGCTCGGACGACACCGGCTTCCGCGACGTCACCAAGACAAAGCCGTCCCACTTCCGGCAGCCGAACAAGCCGGCGGCCGTCGACAAGCCGCAGGGACCCACGTCGCTGGAAGGCATCCACCTCGCCAGGGAGGTGAACGCGGCTGCGCATCTCTCCAGCGGGACGAAGGCCAAGCTCACGCTCGAGATCGTCGAGTACGAGGCCACCCACGGGAAGTGCACGCAGACCTTCATCAAGAAGGTCCGCAAGCAGCTCCGTCCGCCCGGATCGTGATCGGCGAAGGGCAACCTCGAGCACCAGGTCATGCATCGAGCGCCGCGATCAGCAAAGACACGCTCGAGGGAGAGGCGCTGTTGAGGTTCACTCGACCAGCGCTCGCGCGCGCGGGCGATCCGGATCCCCGGAGACTGACCCCGAGCCGCGGGGGCCTTCCTCCTCCGCCCGCTTCAGGCCGAGGCGCGAGAGCCGGGTCGGGGCGTCCCCGGGCGCGGGGTGCCGGATCGTCCCTCGCGGCTCGAGCGGCGGCGCAGCCGGCTCGTTGCCGGTGATCTGCTTCAGGCCGTAGAAGCCGTTCATCGCCGCCGACAGCATCATGGCGCCGCGGCTCAGGGACCGCGCGCCGCGCCCGAGGCGATCGAGCACCGCCGCGGGGCCGAAGGCGCGGTTCCACATCTGCCGGTGGGCGGCGAGGAGCTGCTCCGGGGACATGCGCGCCGGCCGGAAGGCGACCCCGTAGCCGCTGTAATGGGGCCAGTCGCGCTCTTCCAGGATCCGCCCGTCTCGCCGGTGCTCGTCGTACAGCGGCGTGCCCCGGAACGGCGTGAGGATGCTCAGGAACGGGACGTCGACGCCGATCTCGTTCAGCCGATCGGCCGTGGAGGCGATGGCCTCCGGCGTCTGATCGTCGAAGCCCGAGATGAAGCCCGCCATCACGCAGATCCCGCGGTCGTGCAGCTTGCGGATGGCCTCGCGGTACTCGCGCACGCGGTTCTGGCGCTTGTCGACGCTCTTCAGATCGGCCTCGTCGAGGCTCTCGATGCCGAGGAAGATGCCGATACAGCCGGACCGCTCCATCGCGTCGAGCAGCTCCCGGTCCTTGACGATATCGATGGAGGCCTGCGTGAGCCACCAGCGATCGAGCCCGGCGAGCTCGCCGAGGAGCTCCTTGGCCCAGCGGCGGTGGACGAGCAGGTTGTCGTCCCAGAACCAGGCGACCTTCTCCTGCCAGAAGCGGGGGAAATGCGTGGTGGCGATGTCGCGGATCACCTCGTCGACGGGGCGCACGCGGAAGCCTGGGTTGAGGTCGGGCACCGTGCAGAAGCTGCACGTGAACGGGCAGCCGCGCGTCGCCTGGAGCACGCGGGGGACGAGGAAGCGGCCCTCGAGCAGATCGTAGCGAGGGGTCGGCAGCCCGGCGAGCGAGGCCGGCTCGCCGTGGTAGACGCGGCGCTGCGTGCCTCGCGCGAGATCGCGCAGGACTGCGGGCCAGACCGCCTCGGCCTCCCCGGTGACCACCACGTCCACGTGCTGGAGCGCCTCTTCGATCCAGTACGAGACATGCGGCCCGCCAGCGACGACGCGCACGCCGAGGGCGCGGTAGCGATCGGCGAGCGTGTAGGCGCGGCGCGCGAAGCCGGAGAAGAACGAGAGCGCGACCACGTCCGGCGCGGCGTCGACCGGGACGGGGCGCACCTGCTCGTGGAAGAGCTCGACCTCGTGCTCCGGCGGGGTGATCGCCGCGAGGTGGATCCCGGTGACCGGCGGGACGAAGTGGAGGTTATGCCCCCTGCGATAGCGGGGGACGTAATTCACGACAATCCTCACCTTCATGAGCGCCTCCTCGGGATCATGCGCCTCCTCGGACCGGACCCGCGATGACGGTGTGGCTCCGCGGGCGGACGGAGATCCGATGCGACGCGCTCAGAGTAACGGAAGGCGGCCCGTGCCGATTCCAGGAGAGGGAGGAGCTACCGTGGAGGGACGGTGGTGGGCGCGTGCGCGGGCCGAGGAAGAGGGCGTCCCGGGAACCAGAGGCTCGCTACCGGGCTCTGGCAGGGCCTTCGAGGTCGACCGGCCTGGCCCTCAGACCTGGCATTCAGCGAGCGAACTTCGCGAGGAATCCCTCCCCAGCTCCCACGCTGGTCATCGGCCCGTTCCCCAGGTCCATGCGGCCGTTGAAGGTTCCGCCTGCGATGAGGTTGCCTTCGGGGTCGCCGGTGCTGATCAGGCCCCAGTAGTCCTCGGAGCTGCCGAACGTCTTGTTCCAGAGGTGGTTGCCTGCCGCGTCGAGCTTCATGACGTACAGTTCGTCATCGCAAGGGAACAGGATGCCGTTGTGGTATATGGCGCTGTTGCACTTGCCGCCCAGAAAGATCTCACCGGCGGCGTTCACCGCGGGCGTTGTCGAATAGCCAGCGCCGGCGGCCACACTCCACAGGAAGTTGCCCGCGGCGTCGAGCTTCACGAGCGAGTAGCCCAGAGGCAGCGGGCCGGCACCGAAGTCCGCAGTCCCGTCCGAGGTGGACCCCATCACGAACCCTCCAGCGCCGTCCAAGGCCTTCAGGCTGCCCTTGGCGCCCCGGACGAGCCGGCTGCTCAGGTGATTGCCCGCCGGGTCGAGCCTCACGATGAACAGGTCGCCGTCGGCCGAGCCTCGCAGCACCCCGCCGCCGAAATCAAGCGCGCCGATCAAGTTGCCGGTGAGGATCACGTTGCCCGCCGGATCCAGCGCCGCGTGGACCTCCTTCTGGTCCTCCCGGTTGCCGAAGCGCCGGCTCCACAGGGTGTTGCCGGAAGCGTCGAGCTTCGTCACGACGATGTCCGCGGGGGCCGGCCGGTAGTCCGTGAGCCCACCGATCACCGCCTCGCCCGACGCGTTGACGCCAAGGTTGTAGCTGAGCAGGCTGATCGGCGAGGTCCACTCCTGGTTCCCGGACGCGTCGAGCTTGATGAGCGCGGCGTCTCCGATGCCGTATTGGTTGACGAAGAACACGTTCCCCGACGCATCCGTCGCGAGCTCCCGACTGCCATCGGATTCGGGGTAGATCTCGTGCCAGAGGCGATTCCCGGCGGCATCGTACTTCGCGACGAAGCTCGAGGCCGCACCGATCCATGCGGACTCGACGCCCGCGCCGAAATCGGCGGACACGAAGAACTTCCCGTGCACGATCACGTTGCCCGAGGGGTCGGTCGCGACGGCGGACACCGGCTGGCGCTCGACGTGCTCTCCGAACAGGGGTGGCTCGCCGGACGACAAGGTGCCGTCGATGGCGAAGGCTCGCTCGATCGCGTCGTGGCCAGGCCCGAGGGGCACGCCGCACCCCGGCTCGGCACCGCTGCACCGGGAGCCGACGATGTAGGCCGCTGAGGCGCGGGGCGGCGGCTGGCTCTCGAGGTCCGTCACCACGTCGTCGCCCTCGCCCCCGTACCGGCGGCTCCACAGGTGCGCGCCGGACGTGTCGAGCCTCGCCACGAACGTGTCGGTGCCGCCCGCGCTCACCAGGGGGGCGCCGCCGAAGCTCACCGAGCCGCGGAACGAGCCCGTCACGAGCGCGTTGCCCCCGTGCTCCAGGAGGACGGCGTCGCCGCTCTCGTCGTCGGCGCCGCCGAACCTGCGGCTCCAGAGGAGGTTGCCGGCGCTGTCCAGCCTGGCCACGAAGGCGTCCTTGCCGCCGGCGCTCACGAGCGGCGCGCTCCCGAGATCCATCGACCCCTCGAAGGAGCCGGTGAACATCACGTGGCCCGAGAAGCCGACGGTCGAGACCGCGTGCCCCTCCTCGTCGGCGAGCCCGCCGTACCGGTGGCTGAACAGGTGCTCGCCGGCGTCGCTGAGCTTCACCACGAAGACGTCCTTGCCGCCGGCGCTCACGAGCGGCCCGCCCCCGAAATCGACCGTCTGCTCGAACGATCCGGTGATGACGAAGTTGCTGCCCACGGTGTGCGGGGCGCGCGCGACGCGCTGGTCGCCCGGCCCGCCGAAGCTCAGGCTCCAGAGGAGCTCGCCGTCGGAGCTCCACTTCGCCGCGAAGATGTCCGTGCCGCCGCCGCTCACGAGCGGGCCATCCCCGAAGTCGACGGACCCCTCGAAGTTGCCGGCAACGAAGAGGTCGCCGATATCGTCGACGGTGGCGGTGATGGCCTCCTGGTCGCCAGCGCCGCCGAACCGCTTGCTCCAGACGTGATCGAGGTGATCGTCGGCCGCGCCGAGCTTCACCACGAAGATGTCCTTGCCGCCCGCGTTCGCGAGGGGACCGCCGCCGAAGTCGAACGCTCCGTCGAAGGAGCCGGTCATGAAGATGTCGCCGAGGGCGTCCCGCGCGATGCTGTGGCAGAGCTGGTCGCCCGCGCCGCCGTAGCGCAGCGTCCGCGAGTAGAGGCCGAGGAAGATATCGTAACCTCCCGCGCTCGTCGCCAGGTTGAACCCCAGATCTTCCTCGGGGTTGGTCACGAACCTGATATTTCCCTGGAAGTTACCGGCCACCATGGGGCCGAAGGAGTCCACGCTGACGCTCGTGATCTGCTGAGGGAGGTCCGGCCCGCCGAACGTCCTGCTCCAGAGGAGCGCCCCGCCGACAGCGCCCGTGTCTGCGCCGCCAGCACCCCCGCCGCCCGTGCCCGCGCCACCCGCGCCCCCAGCGCCCGTGCCTGCGCCGCCAGCGCCCGTGCCCGCGCCGCCAGCGCCCGTGCCTGCGCCGCCAGCACCGCCCGTGCCCTCGCCGCCTCCACCGCCCGTGCCCTCGCCGCCTCCACCGCCCGTGCCCTCGCCGCCTCCACCGCCCGTGCCCTCGCCGCCTCCACCGCCCGTGCCCTCGCCGCCTCCACCGCCCGTGCCCTCGCCGCCCGCGCCCGTGCCCGCGCCGCCAGCACCGCCGGTGCCCGCGCCGCCCTCACCACCTGCGCCCCCGATGCCGGAGCTCGCGGCGCTTCCACCGCCGCCCGAGCCACCGCCCGCTGGGTCTGTGCAGCCGGCCAGGATCACGACGACCGCGGCAAGTCTACTGAAGCTGTGAGACTGAGACATTCCATCATCCTTTCGCAGGGTCTGACGAGTCCGGTACGACGCGGAGTACGCCTCGGCCTCTTGTCGAGCTTCCTCGCCGTGCCGCGCTCCTGTCAAGGCCGGTCGGGCAGCCCGGCCGGCAATCGATCTTGGCCGCTCCGAACAGCGCGTGAGCTTGGCGAGGAAGATGTCCTCGGAGCGTTCGCCCACCAGCGTCGTACCGCCGAAGTCGAACTCCCCCGACAAGGTGGGTCGACTGGATCATCGATCTCGGCCGGAAGGGGGCAGGGCCGGGGGGGAGGTGCTGTTCGAGGGGCCACCCCAGGAGCTGAAGCGCTGTCCTCTGAAGACAGCAGAGCGGCGGTAGAGCGGGCCCCTCGCCGGCCTGTTCCCCGTCGCGTGTCGCCGGCGGGCCGCTCGCCTACGGCCCGAGGTCGCACAGGACGGCCGTGTTGGCGAGGCCGCCGTCATATTTATACGAGCCCAGGTCGACCGCGGTGGCCACCCAGCGGCCGTCGCTCCAGATCCGGGGAGGGAGCTTGACGTCGCTGCTGGTCGCGAAATACATCCAGTCGTGGTTGAGCGTCCACGCCGTGCCGTCCGTTCGGCTCAGGTTCTGGCGGAACGGCTCCGCGCCATAGAAAGAGGCGCTCGCGACGAGCCGCTCGGGCGTGCCGGCGAGATCCGCGACGTGGGACACAGGAGGCAAGGCGCCGACCCCCCAGCCGAAATCGTCGCGCGCGCGGTACGCTCCCCCGCCGGAGTCCCTGTTCAGCACGTAGGCTTGCGGGCTCTCTGGCGGACCGATCTGCGCGAGGACGTTCCCCGTCGTGGGAGGCTCGGACCATGCGGTCGCCGCTTGCGCCGCCGTTGCCGCCAGCACCGCCGTCGCCGCTTGCGCCGCCGTTGCCGCCCGCAGCGCCGTCACCCCCTGCGCCGCCGTTGCCGCCGCCTCCTCCGCCCGCTGGGGGCGAGGTGCACGCCGTGGAGACCAGGGCCGCGACCAGCGCGCACAGCAAGGTGGGCGCTCGGCCAGAAACGGCCCTCAAGGGACGGTTCGTCATCGGCAAATCCTCCGGTAGCCATCGCGCGTGCGCACGACGCAAGGCGCTCTGTTGCGCTGGTCGAGGCAGGGCTCGCACCTCAGGAGAGCAAGCGCCACAAAGGGCGTCAAGCCCCTCCACGTCGCCCGTGCTCATGGAGCGGCGGCGCTGCGGCAGCCGCAGCACGCGTGGACCGTCGCTGCGCACTCGACCGTTCATCCGGTCTTCCCGTCGTAGGGACCACTAGGACACCGATCACGTTGATCGAGCGAGAAATAGACCGCCAAGGACGCCAAGGCGCCAAGGACGCCAAGATATTATCTATTTCTTCTTGGCGCCCTTGGCGTTCTTGGTGCCTTGGCGTTTCGAACTTCTGCTCGTTTCAGGCTAGTTCAACCCGTTTGCCCTTCTAGCTAGCCAGCGCGGAAGACGGTCGCTCTTCAGAGCGGCGACTTGGCTCGTTGACCTCCCCGGCGACGTCGAAGCGCTCGTGTTCTCGCGTGAAGTGGGTAGCTTCACGTCCGAAGGCTGGGGGAGTGGCCAAACATGGCAATAGCAAATCCATCTTGGGTCGCCAATTCTCTAGCTCGTGAGCAAAGCACCTGAATCGGGGTCAGCCAAGGTCCGTATCGGGCGCGCACGCCCACACCCAAGGACGGTTGCCCCTGCGACAATTCATACAACCACATATGCCCACACCTTCCTGCGCTCGGGTCGCCACGAGGACTCCACAATTCTGTGATCCGGTCCACTGGACTTCCTGATATTCCGTCCCTAGAACAGTCCCCCCGCCTGGGGTTTCAGCCGGGGCGTTCGCGCCGTGCGCTCCAGCGGGCATGGAGCCGCGGCTGCGCGAGAAAGGTGCCCTCTTATTCATGAAAAGAACATCGACTTTGTGCGCACTCGCCGGCCTCGCCATCGGGGCTTGCACCCTCGACACCGGGACCTCCGGGCCCGGGGATGACGGTCCGCTCGGCGAGGCGGCCCAGTCGCTCGTCACCGATTGCGATTACTTGAATCCGACGATCTGGCCGCCGCTTCCGCTGCCCGTCGACTTCGACCGCGAGCTGCTCATCCGTGATGTCGCCGTCGTCGACGACGTCTGCCGCACCACCTGGTCTGGCTCCTGTCCCTCCGGCGGCACCCCGGCCGCGTGGACCTTCGGTATGCTCATGCGCCAGATGGCCGGCGGGACGCCGGTCCACCAGTTCGTGGCCGAGTGGCTGCACGCGTGGGAGGTGCCGAACGTCGTCAACGGCTTCGCCGTGCCGGCGCGGCCGGGCATCCGGCCCACGCTCATCGACCCGTGGCTCATCGCCAGCGGCTGCGCCCCGGGGGCGCCCATCGTCGGCCCGGGCGCCTGCCCGCTCGACATCAGGAGGGCGCCCTTCCGCCTCCTCGCGATCTTCAACCGCGCCGATCTGCAGGACCCCTCGCCCCTCTACGGCGGCCCTCCGAGCCCCGGCGAGGTGCGCTTCGTCTTCGGCATCTTCGATCTGCCGAGCGGCAACCCGCTCCCGGCCACGGTCATCCTCGAGTACACCCTCCCGTCGCAGCGCGGCGGGGCTCCGGCCACGACCTTCGACTGGGCGAACGAATTTCACAAGCTGAGCGACCCGTCCCTCGGGCCGATCGGCTCGCCCCCGTACCTCGCCCACCTCGAGTCGCTGCTCACCGACATCACCTCGCCGGGGGCAGAGCCCGGCGCGCTCAACAACGGCAGCGCCATCGGCCAGGTGCGCACCAACGAGATCATCTTCGGGCCCGACTGGAAGCTCCGCGAGAGCACCCTCCAGCAGGTCGGCCTCGGGCCGAACGCCGCGCTGCTCCTGCCGGACACGACCAAGCAGACGCCGGACGACAGCCTGAACGCGTCGGGCACACTCGACGGCTACCTCGACGCCAACGCGCTCTGGACCGGCTCGCCCAACCTGACCGACTTCACCCAGACGCCGATCCCGGTCCCGCTGCTCGGCGGCGAGTCGACCTCGCCCCCGCCCGGGCCGGGGCCGTTCTGGGATCACACCGCGACGACGCCGCTCAACCCCATCGAGCGCCACCATTTCGCGCTCGCCACGTGCAACGGCTGCCACAGCCCGACCGAGCTGGCGACGCCGTTCACGCACATCCACCCGCGCCCGCCGGGTGCGCAGTCCGGCCTCTCGCCGTTCCTCTCCTCCCCGCCCATCCCCGCCGGCGGGCCCATCGGCCTGCCCGCCGCGGGCACCGAGCTCACCGTGCCGGATCCCGCGGGCACGGGCGCCATGTTCTCGTACCACGAGCCGTGGCGCCGGGTCTGCGAGACGACCCGGATCCTGAACGGCGTGACCGTGCCGTTCACGCGGGCCAACGGCGCGCACTGACCAGGTACCGCGCTCACTCCTCGCAGCGCTGCGGGTAGCTCACGTACGTTTGCCCGAGCCTCGTCAGCTGCCCCGAGGCCCCGAGCAGGTTCACGTTCGGGTTCGGGTCGAACCGCCCAGCGAACCAGGCATACCGGAACACCGCCGGGTCGTCCTCGAGCACCTGGAGCGCCTGCTCCATGTACGCCTCCTGCACCGCCGGCGACGTGTCCGCCGCGTCCAGGCACGCGAACTCTGTGAGCCAGATCGGCTTGCCGAACCTCTTCAGCTCGCCCAGGTACCAGGTGAGCGCGTCCTTCGAGCACGCATACCAGTGCGCGGCCACGTAGTCGACCTTGCAGCCCGAGCAAGCCGCGAAGAACTCCTCGAGGTACTCGAACGGGTCCGTCTGGTTGCAGCCGCCGCCGCAGAAATTGACCGCCGGCGAGACGAGCGCCAGGCCCTTGTCCGCGGCGATCTGCTCCATCTGCGGCCAGAGCCGGGCCGCTTGCTGCGCCGTGAGGTTGGCCTGCGAGAAGAAGTTCGGCTCGTTGAACCCGAGCAGGAACTCCGCGCCGCTCGGGACGCGGCGCGCTGGATCTTCGCTGGCGAACCGATCCCCCCAGACCATCGGCACGAACTCGACGCCGAGGCCCTCGTACACGCCCGCGACGCCCGGGTCCGGCGCTGGCGACCAGTTGTACCACCAGCTCACGCCGGCGCGGAGCGCCTCCATGTCGGCCTGCGAGTGCCCGCCGTACGCGACGCCGCGCTTGCAGCGCTGCGTGCCTGTCCCGGCGCTGCCGCCGCCCACCGGCTCGATGCGGAAACGCTGGCCCTCCCCGCCGCTCGCCGCCGCCTGCTCCAGCGCCGCTCCGTTGCTCTGGCTGCTCCCCGCCACCCCGAGCGGGAGCCCGGTGTGGCGAGCGCGGAGCCCGAACTCGCCGTTCGTGAGCGGCTCGATCGCGAACTGCTGGTTCGTCCCTCCGACGTAGTCCCAGATCTGGATCCGCGCGCCAGGAGACCGGCTCACCCCGCGGACATCGAGCGACTTGCGCGCGTTCGGGTTCGAGATCTGGTAGTACCCGTTTCCCAGGGAGGCGAGGTGAAACACCTGCGCGTTCGTGCCGTTGCACTCCCACTGCTGCACGCTGGCACCATTGGCGGTGCTCGCCCCGGCGACGTCGAGGCACTTGCCGCTGTGGACCGCCTTGATGACGACATCCCCGTCCGAGATCGCTCCCGTGCTGCTCTGCACGTCCTCGCCTGCCAGGCGGCCGTCCTCTGTGATGCATCCGACCGTGAACAGGGCGAGACCGACCAACATGCACTGCGTTCGCATGAATCCTCCTGGCAAGAAGCACACCTGCTAGGTTCAGCAGGACCCGCAGCGGGAACGCGTCTCTGTGCACGGCACATGCCGGTGCTCGGCAGCGCCGCGCTCGGCGGCGCTGGCCCGGGGATCGCCGAGTCTCGTACGAGCCGTCACGCTCCCCGAGGAGCCCCGTGGTGATGGACCTGCCGACTCGGGTGGTCCATTTACCATTCACCTATCGCTCACTGTAGTCGATGCGGCTCGCCAGGTGTCCAATGTGGCGGATGCTATTCGCCTTGCGTTCACTGTGGTTGGCGACGCCACGGGGTGGTGGCGGCCCTCGCTGAGCTCGGGATCGTCGAAGCCAGCTCGGGCGACAATTGCGCCTCGCCCTCATGGGCGTCGATAGACGACGGATACCTCGCCGGGTTGTGCGATGATCACCGACGGGACCAGCTGGAGCTGACATGGCCGGCGACACGCAGATCCACGAACTCGAGCGGCTCCTGGCAGCGGCGCAGGAGCGGCAGAACGCGGCGTCCGCCGCGGTTCTGGGCCTGCATCAGGGGGGCGAATGGCAGGCGTACGACGCCGCGTGCGCCCAGGTGCTGGCCCTGGAGCGCCGGGTGGCCGCGGCCAAGGGCGAGCCGCACGCCGTACCACTGGAGTTCCCCGTGCGCTGGAACACCGGCGCTCCGCTCCCGCACCTGATCAGCAATGATCACCAGACGTTCCTGGCCTTCCGCATCCGAGTCCCTGACCCTGATTGGGACGGCAGCTACGCGACCGCCCGGAGTCCGGACGCCGTCACGGTCGAGCCGCTGGCCCTGGTGGAGTTCCAGCGCTGCGCATCGGCCAAGCTGGGAGCCCCGAACGACGAGGTGTTCTCGGGACATCCGCTCCATGGGAGAGGTCTGGAGCCGTACACGGCCCAGCTCGTGGTCGGCTCTCCCTGGCTGGCGGAGATGGAAAGGATCAACAGCATCCATCCGGGGTACTGCCCGGAGCGCTGGAGGTCCCTGAAGCACTACGTCTTCTGGTTCCACGACGTCACCTTCGAGTGCGTCGCCGAATCCTTCTCGGTCGAGGTCTTTCACGAGACGTTCGCAGCCCTGCTGGCCCGCGTCTGCGCCCGGATCACGTCGCGGGGATAGGGCAAAGGCGGTGGCCGAGGCCCACGTCATTCCCCGGAGGGGACCGGGATATCGACGTCCGTGGCGACGGGGACGCCGAAGTTCGGTGTCCCGTCGTCGTTCCAGGTGAACTTCTGCGCGCGCGTGGTGCGCTGCGTGTCGCACCCGCCGCGCGCGCTGTCGTTGGCGTGATAGACGATCCAGTGCTCGGTGCCGTCCGGCGACGTGAAGAAGCCGTTGTGCGCCGGCCCGTAGACGAAGTATTCGTCGGAGCGCTGGAAGACCGGCTCCGCGCTCTTGATCCACGAGCTCGTGCGGAGCGGATCGCCGCCGCCGTACGTCAGCATGCCGAGCTTGTAATCGGGCCCCCAGCACGCGCTCGCCGAGTAGACGATGAACGTCTTGCCGCCGCGCTGCAGGGCGACCGGTCCCTCGTTGACGTTGCCCGCCTGGCGCTCCCACGCGTGGGTGGGAGACGAGAGCAGCACGCGCTGGCCGGTCAAGGTCCAGGGGTTGCTCATCGCGGCGATGTAGATGTTCTGGTCCGTGGTCCACTGCGAGAACAGGTAGTAGAGCCGGCCGTCGAGCTGCATGACGCTGCCGTCGATCGCCCAGTGATCGGCCTCCCTGACGTAGAGGCGCGCCTTGTACGTATAGGGCCCCATCGGATCGGTCCCCGCGCTCTCGAGCACGTGCATCCGCTGGTGGTCGGTGTTGGGCCCCGACGGGCCGGCCGTGTAGTAGAAGTACCATCGCTTGCCGTTGGGCCCGTCGAGCAGGTGGAACTCGGGCGCCCACATGTTGCAGCAGCGCGACGGGTCGTCGCCCGTCCAGACCGTGACCGCCGGCGCCGTCTTGAGGCCCTCGATGGTGGGCGATCGGCGCATCGTGAGGACGTCCGACCAGGTGGTCGCAGACAGGTAGTAGTTGCCCTCGTGGTAGAGCAGCCAGGGATCGGAGCCCTGATCCCTGTTCAACGGGTTCTGGAAGGTCGCGACCGGACCGCCGCCGCTGCCGCCGGTCCCGCCGTTTCCGCTGCTTCCCGTGCCGCTGCCGCCGCCGCTCGCGGCGCCGCCCGCGCCGGCGCCGCCGCTGTCAGAGCCGCCCGTCCCCCCGGCGGAGGCAGCGCTCGTTGCACCGCCACCGCCTGCGCTCCCGGTCGTCGTGCCGGCCGCGTCGCGTGGCGGTGAGGTCTGCTCGCCGCAGCCCGCGAGCAGTGCCAGCCCGAGCAACAGCCCGGTCGTGAGTGTCGCCGATCTCCAGGTGAAGTGCACGTCACGGCCCTCCAGAACGTGTCGTCCCGCTCTCACCGTGGATTCGGCCCCCGTGGATCAATCACCGGTTGCTCGAGTTTCTCGCGGATGGGCCAGCGCGCTCTTGTCCTACGGCAGTTTTACACGAACGGTGACGAGGTCAGCTGTCAGGCTCAAGGCGCGTTGCGGCGCGCCTCGAAGATGTCGGTCCCGCCGCTCCGCTGCGAGGCGAAGAACAGGATGGATCCGTCCGGCGACAGGTGAGGATCGAGCTCGCGCGCGTCCGGATCGTTCACCTCGTCGAGCGGCGCCACCTCGTCGAAGGCGCCGTCCGCCCCCCGCCGTCGAGCCCAGAACAGGTCGTCCCCGGATCGGAACAGGATCTGCCGGCCGTCGTCGAAGAGGAAGGGGGACAGCTGGTCGCCCGGGCCGTTCAGCTCGGCGATCGGGACGAACGCGCCCCAGTCGTCCTCCGGGCTCTCGCGGGACGCGATCGCGAGGTCCCAGCCGTCCGTCTCGGGCCCCTTCAGGCCGACCACGACGCGGAGCTCGGGCAGATCGACGTGAGGCGACAGCACCTCTACGCCCTCGGGGTTGAGCGCGTCGACGTAGGAGGGCGCGCCCCACGGGGCGTCCCGGCTCGCGCGCTCGGACCTCCAGATGCCAGTCCTTTGCTCGCGACCGCTGAAGAACCACATCCTGAGCCCGTCGTCCGAGATGGAGGGGGTGTCCTCGTTGGTGTCGCTCTGGAGCTCTTCCACGACGGTCGGGGCCTCCCAGGGGGAGCCCAGGTCCGCCCGCCGCGACATCCAGATATCCCCGCTCTCGCCCCGCCGGGACATGAAGTGGATCTCGAGCAGATCGCCCGTCAGCGTCGGGTCCTCGTCCCTGGCGGCGCCGTCGTTGAGCCCGGCGACCGTCTCCGGCGCTGCGAACTGCGGCCGCGCCGGCGGCGCGACCACGCCGATCACGACGTGTTGATCCTCACACGCCGCCCCGCCGAGCGCGAGCGCCAGCCTCGATGCCGCCCTGAGCCAGCGGGACCGCCGCGCGGGCCCCGGCGCTGGCCGCGGGCTCCCGCGGGGGCGCCATCGATCGCCGCGGGCCGCCGGGATCACGTCGCGCTCGCCCGAGGAGGAGCCGCCGCCTGACCCGAGGTGTCGATGTACCGCACGTCGCGGCCGCTGCGCTCGGCCTCTTCGGGCGACTCCCAGAGGTCGCTCGCCATCTCGAAAAAAGGAGGTGGAACCACCATGGAGAACGTGTCGCCCTTCTCGCGGTTGCGCTGCTCCACCCGCTCGCGGCGCAGCTCGCGGGGCGCGTCCAGCACGTAGATCGTCAGATCGTACCCTGCGGCATCCACGCGTTTGTAGAGCCGGTCGCGGTCGCGCCGGAGGATCAGGCCGATCTCCAGCACGACGTTCGTGCCCACGTCGATCATGCTCCTCGTGAGCTTCCAGATCTGCTCGACGCAACGCCCGGTGCGCTCGATATACCACTCCATGACCCCCGAGTCCGGCCGGTCGGGTCTGAACAGCTGCGCCATCCAGTCATCCAGGTTCAGGCTGACGGCGGAGTGCTCGCGGCAGAGCTGCCGTGCGAACGTCGATTTGCCCGCGCCCACGGGACCGATGATGAGATGGATTCTCGCCATTGCCGGAGGCTACCCTGCCGGATGGCCTCGAATCAAGCCGGTCGGCGACCGGTCGCTCCCGCGACGAGGGCGCCGCGCGGGACGCCTCGTCCGTCAGCGAGCGCCGGCGACCGCGCGCCACCACGGCGTCGGCGCATCGACGTGCTCGGGCTCGAAGGCCTCGCCGATCCGCGGTGTCACGACGCGCGCGCGGCGCTCGTCCGCGAGGGAGAGCAACGTTTCGGCCGGATCGTCCCAGGCGTGGAGGGCGAGGTTGAAGGTGCCCCAGTGGACCGGCAGGAGCGTGCCGCCGCCGAGCATCTGGAACGCGGTCAGCGCGTTCTCGGGGCCGAGGTGGATCGCCCCCCACGCGGGGTGGTACGCGCCGACCTCGAGCATCACCAGATCGAAGGGGCCGTGTCTCCGGCCGACGTCCGCGAACTCGGGGATGAGACCGGTGTCGCCGGAGAAGAAGACCTTGCGCCGCTCCGCCTCGATGACCCAGGAAGCCCAGAGCGTCTTGTTGCCGCTCGTCGGCCCGCGACCCGAGAAGTGCTGCGAGGGCGTCGCGGTGAAGTGGACGCCGCCCACCTCCGCGCGCTCGTGCCAGTCGAGCTCGGTGATCCGCGCGGGGTCGACGCCGAGCGCCTCGAGGTGCGCGCCCACGCCGAGGGCCGTGACGACGGGGACATGCGTGCGAGCCAGCGCCTCGATCGTCGGAGCGCAGAGGTGATCGAAGTGGTCGTGGGACAGGAGGACCACATCGAGCGGCGGCAGCTCGTCGAGCGCGGCCGGAACGGGGTGGAAGCGCGCCGGACCCGCGAACGAGACGGGGGAGGCGCGCTCGGCGAACACCGGATCGGTGAGGACGCGGCGGCCGTCGATCTCCAGCAGAACGGTGCTGTGGCCGAGCCACGTGACCCGCAGTCCGGTCGCGCTCCGTCGTGCCCAGGCCTCGTGAGGCCGCACGAGGGGCAGCGGGCCGGGCGGCACCCGCCGGCCGCGACCGAAGAAGTACTCGCCGATCACGGGCAACGCCCCGCCCTTGATCGCCGGGCCGGCGCCGGACGGGTTCTGGAACTTGCCGTCCCGGAACTGAGCGGAAGCGCGCGCGCGCTCGATCCGGAGCCCCTTGCGACGTTGAGAATCGTTCATGACGGGACGACCTCCTGCCGGGCGCAGCGCCTGGCGAGCCAGAATACGACCATGAAGGCGACGAGCGCGGCGCCGATCGCGACCCACACCGAGGGGGGCGCGTCGCGAAGGGCGTCGAAGACCCGCTGACCGAAATACGCAGTCGCCAGCAAGGGAAGGAGATAACCGGCCAGCGAGCCCCAGAAATGGGTGGAGAAGCGCACCCCGGAGACGCCGAAGAACACGTGGAGCATGGGCGGCATCCAGAGGACGAGGCGGAGCATGAACACCGTGAAGAACGCCCTCCGCCTGAGGGCCTCGTCGTAGGCGCGGAAGCGCGCGGGCACCCGCTTCGCCACCCAGTCGCGCGCGACGAAGCGAGCGAACGAGAAGCCCACGACGCTCGCCGCCATGGTGCCCGCCATGGAGAGCGCGAACGCCACCGGCCAGGGCCAGATGAGCGGCGCCGCCAGGATGAACACCGTACCCGGCACGCCGAACGGCTGGAGCGCGGCGTACGCCGCCACGAACGCGACATACCCCCACGGCCCGAGCTCCACGAGCGCCTGCTTGATCCGCGCGGGCTCGCCGAAGATCTCGAGCAGGCCCGCGCGCTGCGCGGCGACGAGGAGCGCCACCACGGCGGCGACAGCGCCGATCTTCGCGCCCCGGACTGCGCCGCCGGCCGCCGCCGGACCGGGCAGGGGCGCAGGCGGCGAGGTCCCGGACGGCTCGCCGGGGGAGGCGGCCGCGCCGCCTGGCGGGAGCGCGGGATCGGGCAGGGGGGCGGGCGGGCGCACCGGACGAGATTTACGATTCAGGTCCAGGCTGTCAAGTGAGTGCTTGACAATTTATGCCTAATTTGTCAATTTTGGTCATCGTGAGCGAAGCGAGCTCCACCGACCGACCCGCCGACGACCTGCGGCGCCGCAAGCTGATGGATGCGGCGCTGGCGGTGTTCCTGCGCTTCGGCTTCCGGAAGACGTCCATGGACGAGGTCGCGCGCGCCGCGAACGTCTCGCGACAGGGCCTCTACCTCCACTTCGCCACGAAGGAGGAGCTCTTCCGCGCGTCGGTGGAGTACTTCCTCGACACCTCGCTCGCCGCGGCGGCGGCCGCGCTCGCGGATGCGGAGCGCCCCCTGGAGGAGCGGCTCGTGGCCGCGTTCGACACGTGGACCGGCCGGTTCGTGGGCGCGCTCGGGTCCGACGCGGTGGATCTGGCGGCTGCCACGAAGGAGCTCGTCGGCCCCATGGTCGCCGAGCGTGAGGGGCAGTTCGTCGAGGCCGTCGAGGAGGCCCTGCGCGCCTCCGGGCTCGTGGCCGCCTACACGCCCGCGGGGGTCACCGGCCGCCAGCTCGCGGACACCCTGTACGCCTCGGCGCGCGGCCTGAAACACGGCGCCGCGACGCGCGAGGCCTTCGTCGAGGGCATGTCCGTCGCCGCGCGGGTGATGTGCCTGCCCGGGCGGGCACCGCGAGGGACGCGGACGAAGCAGGGACCGCCGGGCCCCCGCCCCGCGGGCGGCCGGCCGCGCAAGGCGCGCGGCGCGACACGATGACGAGAGGCAAGCGCATGGAGAGCGCTGCGCTCTAGAGCGACAAACGGGTTGAACCCGTCTGAAACGAGCAGATTTTCGAACCGCCAAGGCGCCAAGGACGCCAAGAAGGAGAAGAAAATATCTTGGCGCCCTTGGCGCCCTTGGCGCCTTGGCGGTTCATCTCTCGTTCCTCAACGTGATCGGTGTTCTAGCCTGCGTCCGGGCCTACCAGTGGCGGCACAGGTCGTCGAGGAAGAACTCCTGCCCTCCCACGCGGATGTCGGTGATCACGGCCCCGGCCAGCGGGGTGATCTCGACCCTGCCGCGCTCGTTCCCGCCGGCAAGCACGATGAAGTTGACGTCGATCAGCGCCCCTCCCACGACCGCGCCGTTAGCGGCGCCAAGCGCGACCGCCGCCGCGCGACGGCCCCGCTCGGGGGCCATGCCTGCCACACGTCTGGCTGTCCCCTGGCACATCGCCGCTGTCACATGCCCTGTGTCGGTGACAGGGACACCGGGCTGCGTGGGCGGCGCATTCATACATCCTAAGATGTCAGCCGGCTTTGCCGTGAGCCGCGTGACCACCGTGAGCTAACGTGGCGAAGTACGCCCCCGGCGCCACGCCGAGGAGGCGCCGGAATGACGCGATGAAGGCGCTCGCGCTGCGGTAGCCCACACGCTCGGCCACCACCGCCACCGGCACGCTCGCGGCCAGCTGCCTACGACGATGGCGCCGACGTCCGCGGGCAGGCCGAAGGACGGTTGTCTCTTTGTCGACATTGATTGGCAGAGTAGCGCATGGCGGACACCCATCGAGCCGACTACCGTTCGCGCATGCCGATGAACCGGATCCATCAGTGGCTCTGCGCCTCGGAGCGCTGGGCCGACGCCGTCGAGCGCCAATTCCTCCCCTGGGCCCTGGCCGGGGTCGAGCTCGGGGACGAGGTGCTCGAGATCGGGCCCGGCTACGGCGCGACGACCCGGGTGCTCCTGACGCGGACGGCGGCGCTGACCGCCCTCGAGACCGACGCGGCGCTGGCCGACCGCCTCGCGCGGCAGCTCGACGGACGAGCCCGCGTGGTCCACGGGGACGGCACCGCCATGCCGTTCGCCGACGGGAGCTTCACCGGCGTCAGCTGCTTCACGATGTTACACCACGTGCCGTCGCCGGCGCTGCAGGATCGGCTGTTCGTCGAGGCGCTGCGGGTGCTCCAGCCGGGCGGGATCTTCGCCGGCGCCGACAGCATGCCGAGCCTCGGCTTCCGCCTCCTGCACGTGTTCGACACGATGGTGCTTGTCGACCCGGCGGCGCTCCCGCAGCGCCTGGCGGCCGCGGGGTACGTCGACATCGCGGTCGAGGCGGCGCCGCGTCGCGCGTTCAAGTTCCGCGCGCGAAAGCCGACGCGTCGGGCCACGGTAGACCACGGCGGTGACGTCGCTCATGGCAAGGCCGGCTGAGCAGGCTCAATCGCCTGGCGTGTTGCCCGTCGGCCACGGGCTGGCCGTCAGCTGGGGCGGCTCCGGAATGCCTGCGAGAGCGCTCGCTTCGCCCGCGCGAGCAGGCCCGGCGTGCCCTCCGTGCCGCTGCGGTCGCTGCCCTCGGCAGCGCGGACCGGGATGTGCTTCACCTCCGGCGCGGCGACCCTGGCCTTCGGGACACGAACCCGCAGGACACCGTGCTCGAGAGAAGCGGACGCCTCGGCGAGCGCGCAGCCGTCACCCAGGTAGAACGCGCGCTCGAAGCCGCCGCGATAGCCGCCCTCCGAGCGCTGGCCCCGGACGACGAGCCAGCCGTCATTGGCCTCGACGTGGACGTCGTCCGGACCCATGCCCGGCACGTCGCTCACGACCTCGACCGCGCTGTCGGTCTCGACGAGATCGGTCGGCGGCAGGCCGCCCATCCGGGGAACGGCGCGGAGCAGCGCTGTCGTGGACAGCGGCGCGAACGGATCGACGAAGAAGCTGCGGAGGGCGTTCTCCGCGAGGAACGGATCATGACGCGTGAGCATGGATCCTCCTTTTCATGGCGCTCATCGCCTCTGACACCGAGATCGATGGCCACGCGCGCGCACCGGTCAAGGTGCCGAGGCCGTCCCGGCCAGCCCCCGGCGCGCGGCGCCGCGCGGGAAGGGGATCTCAGCTGGACCGTCGTGCTCCCGGGGCGGGATGGCCTCGAGTCGGCGCTCGCCGCGCGCGGGGCAGGGCGGCCTCGGTCAGGCGTCCGTCCCGCCGCGGGCCCGCCTGTCCCCTGTCACAGCGCCCCTGACACTGCCCCTGTCACATCCCCTGTGACAGGGGCAGCAGCAGGGGCCGCGCGTCCGTGTCGGCCGGCGGCGCTCGCGCTCAGAGCGTCACCCGGCGCAGCGCGCCGGCCGCGCCCGGGGGCGGCGCTGCCTCCGGGCGCGGCGCGCGCTCGAGCCCCTCGGCGAACGCGTCGGTCATGAAGACACCCGCGCCGGTCGCGCCGGTCGCGCCGGGCATCCAGGAGCGCAGGGCCTCGGGCGCGGCCGCGTGCAGCGCGAGACGGGGGACGACCTCGGGGCTCGCCTCGGCCCGCGCGCCGAGCTCCGCCCAGAGGTCGAGCGTCCAGCCGAGCGCCCGCTCTCGGGCGCGCTCGTACGGGGCGGGCAGCGCCGCCAGCAACGCATCGGCGCTCTCGACCACGAGCGTGGCCCCGAGCCGGCAGAGCGCCGACCGCGCCGCCTCGAGCAGGCGCTCCACGTCGGCGAGCGCCTCGTCGCCGGCGTCGTCCGGCGCGGCCAGCCCCGCCTCGACGAGCAACACGACGCCCGGCCCGTGGCGCTCGTCGAGGCCCCCGGCGGCCGGCGCGGCGCCCCGGGGGGCCGGCGCGGCGCCCCCGGTCGCCGGCGCAGCGACCGCCTCGCGCAGGTCGGCGAGCAGCTCGGCCACGCCCGGGTAGCGGTCCGCCGGGTCCTTCGCGAGGCAGCGGCGCACCACGGCGTCGAAGGCGGCCGACACCGGCGCGCGCTCGCTCGGGCGGGGCGGCGGCGCGCTCAGGTGCATCCCCTCGGTCTCGACCGCGTCGGCGCCCTGGAACGGCAGCTCGGCCGTCACGAGCTGGTAGGCGAGCAGGCCCGCCGCGTAGATGTCGGTGCGCGCGTCCACCGCGCCGCCGAGGATCTGCTCCGGCGCCATGGTGAGCGGCGTGCCGAGGACCAGGCTGCTGCTCTTGCCGCCGCGCGCGCCGCCCAGCGGCTCCAGCAGCTTGGCGATGCCGAAATCGACGAGCTTCACGCCGAGCGCGCCGCTCACGCCGGCGCGGGGGCGGACCATCACGTTCTCGGCCTTCACGTCGCGGTGCACGACGCCGATCGCGTGCGCGGCCGCGAGCGCGCCGAGGACCTCCTCGAGCAGCGCGACCGCCTCGGCCGGCGAGAACGCGCCGCGCGCGTGGAGCTCGGCCGCGAGGCTCCGGCCCTCCACCCACTCCATCACGATGTACGGCCGGCCGTCGTCGAGCGCGCCCACGCCGCGGACCTCGACGATCGCCGGGTGCTCGAGGCGCGCGAGCACCTCCGCCTCCTGCTGGAAGCGCCGGAGCATGGCCGGCAGGAGCGACAGCTCGCGGCGGAGCACCTTCAGCGCGACCGCCGCGCCGCCCTCGAGCGGCCAGGCGCGGTGCACGACGCCGAAGCCGCCCCCGAGGCGCACGTCGTCGAGCTGGTAGCCCCCGACCACGGCGCCGGCAGGGAGCGCGTCGGCGGCGGCGCTCCGCGACAGCTCCAGCGGACGACCCGAGATGACGGCGGTCTCTTCCTCGATGAGCTCGGCGCGCGTCTCCATGGGGGCGCCCGTCAGTATACTCGCGCCTGATGCGCTGCTCCGAGTGCCATCGCCGCCTCGCCGCGCGCGCCGCGTGCCCGGGGCATCCGCGCGCGGCGCCGCTGGCTGGGCCGGGGCCGCCGGCGAGCGCCGCGGGCGAGGGGATCGCGCCGCTCGATCCCTTCGATTCCCTCGATGCGCTCGATCCGGAGCCGCCTCCGCTGATCCCTGGCTTCCGCGTGGAGGGGCTGCTCGGGCAGGGCGGATTCGCGCGCGTCTACGCGGCGACGCGCGACGGCGACGGCCGCCCCGTGGCGCTCAAGGTGGCGCGGCGGCAGGACGATGACCGGATGGCGCGCGAGGCCGCGGCGCTCGCCCGCGTCGGGCCCCCGCGGGTGCCCGCGCTGCTCGGCCGCGGCCGCGCCGCCGATGGCCGCCCGTTCCTCGCGCTGGAGCGGCTCCAGGGCGGCTCGCTCGCGTCGTACCTCGCGGCCCTGCCGGGCGCCGGCGCGGCGCCGCTCGACGAGGCGGCGGCGCTCGCGGGCGCGCTCGCGGCGGCGCTCGACGTGGTGCACGACGCCGGCCTCGTCCACCGCGACCTCAAGCCCGAGAACGTGTGGCTGCGGCCCTGCGGGGAGGTCGCGCTGATCGACTTCGGCCTGGCGGCGCTCTCGCGCGGCGCGCGCGCCGACGGCGGCGCGGAGGGCGAGCTCGGCGCCGATCTCACGCGCACCGGCGCGATCCTCGGGACGGCGGCGTACATGGCGCCGGAGCAGCACCTCGGCGCGGCCGGCGTCGACGCGCGGGCGGACATCTACGCGCTCGGCGCGGTGATCTTCGAGCTGCTCACCGGCCGGCCGCCGTTCGTGGGCGAGGCGGCCGAGGTGCGGCAGGCCCACGTGGCGCGCCGTCCCGAGCCGCCCTCGTCCTTCGCGCCGCTCCCGCCGGCCGCCGACGAGGCCGTCCTGCGCTGCCTGGCGAAGGATCCCGCGGCGCGTCCGGCCCGCGCGGGCGACGTGGCGCGCGCGCTCGCGGAGGCGCTGGAGGCGCGCGAGACCTCGGCCAGCGGGCGCGCAGATCGAGCCCATGTGCACCCCGTCGGCGGGGACGTGCGCACTGCCGGCGGGGACGTGCGCACTGCCGCCCCCGGCCAGCGCCGGCCCGTGGCGCTGCTTGCCCTGCGTACACGCGAGCACTCCGGCGCGTTCGCCGAGAGCGCGCGCGGCGAAGGCGGCGTCCTGGCGCGGTTTCGCGGGGAGCACACGGTGCTCGCCTTCCCCGCCGCCGAGTCGCCGGGCGCCGGGGTGCACGCGGCGGTGCGCGCGGCCCGGCGCCTCGCCGCGGCCGGCCTCGCGGAGCCGCCCCTCGTGGTGCACCTGGCGCTGCTCCGGGTCCGCGAGGGCACCCACGGCGTCACGCTCGCGGGCTCCGCCCTGGAGACCGCCGAGACCTGGGGGGCCGACCCGGGCAACGCCGGCGCCGCGCCGCCGGCGATCCTCACGGCCGAGGCCCAGCGCGCGCTCGCGGAGAGCGCGCACGACACGCCCCCGGACCCGCGCGAAACGCCCCCGGACCCGCGCGAAACGCCCCCCGACGTGCGCGACCTGCCCCCCGGCGAGGCCGGCGAGACCCCCCTGCGCGGCCGCGACCGCGCGCTCGCCGCCGCCCTCGCCGCCGCGCAGGCGGCGCTCGCCGGCGGGGGGCCGGCGCTCGTCACCGCGTTCGGCGCCGAGGGGCACGGCAAGACCCGCTTCCTCGGCGCGCTCGCGGCGGCGCTCCGCGCGGGCGGGGCGACCGTCCACGCCGCGGCGGCGCTCCGGCCGGAGGCGGCCGAGCGCGGGGCGACCCTCGTCGCGCTCCTGCGGATCGCCCTGGACCTGCCGGCCAGCGGCGAGCGCGACGACGCCGCCGGCGCGGCGCTCGCGCGGCGCCTGGGCGCGCCCGAGGCCGCGCGCGCGTGGCCGGCCGTGGGGCTCGCCTTCGGGCAGATCGCCGCCCGGGATCCCGCGGCCGCGCCCCTGCTCGCGGCGGCCGGCGCGCGCCGCCACGCCGAGGCGCGCGCGCTCGCCGCCGCCCTCGCCGCCGCGCCGGTCGTGCTCCTGCTCGACGACGCCGACCTCGCCGACGCCGCCGCGCTCGACGCGATCGAGCTGGCCACCGCGGAGGGCAGCCCGGCGCGCCTCGCCGTCGTGCTCGCGGCCCGGCCGTCGATCGCCTCGCTCCGCCCCGGGCTCGGCGAGCGCGCCGCCCGCCGCCTCGCGCTCGACCTCGGCCCGCTCGACGCGGAGGCCGCGGGCGCGCTGCTCCAGGACCACCTCCGCCCGGTGGAGTTCATCCCCCGCGCCGTGCTCGACCACCTGCACGCGCTCGCGCGCGGCGTCCCGCGCGACCTCGTGGAGGTCGCCTGCGCCCTGCGCGTCGGCGGCGCGATCCGGCGCGCCCGGGGCGGCGAGGGCTGGGCCCTCGCGCCCGACGAGCTGCTCTCCCTCTCCGCCGCGCCGCTCGGCGAGCGCCTCGCCGCGCGCGCGCTCGCGGCCCTGCCGCCGCCGCTCGTCGACCTGCTCGAGCGCGCCGCGATCCTCGGCGACGACCTCACCCCGGCCGAGCTCGAGGCCACCCTGCGCGCCGAGGGCGCGCCGCCGCCGGCCGGCGCGCTGGACCCCGGCGTCGGCCTCGCGCGCCTCGCCCGGGCCGGCGTGCTCGTCGCGCTCCCGGCGTCGCCGCCGCGGTACACGTTCCGGCACCCGCTCCTGCGCGAGGCCGTCGAGGCGCGCGTCCCGCCCGCCCGCCGCCGCGCGCTGCACGGAGCCGTCCTCCGGTGCCTCCTCGACGCGCCGCCCGCCGCCGGGGCGCGCGCCCGGATCGCCCGCCACGCGGCCGCCGCGGGCGACGCGGCCGCCGCCGCCGCCGCGCACGCCGAGCTCGCCGAGGAGGCCCTCGCCCGGCACGACGTCGTCGAGGCCGAGCAGCGCTTCACCGCGGCCCTCCGCCTGCTCGACGGCGGCGACGGCGGCGACGCCGCGGCGCGCGCCCGCGCCCTCGCGGGCCGCGGCCGGGCGCGTTACCGCCTGCAGCGCCTCGACGAGTCGCTCGCCGACCTGCGCGCCGCCCGGGCGCTCGCCGAGGCCGCGGGCGACCGCGCCCGCGCCGCGGAGCTCCTGCTCGAGGAGGCGACCGCGCTCGACTGGCTCGAGGACTTCCCCGCGTCCGCGGCGGCCGCCGCGCGCGCGGCGGAGCTCTGCGCGGGCCTCGGCGACGCGCGCCTCGACGCGCGCTGCCTGCTCGCGAGCGGCCGCTCGGACTGCCGCGGCCAGCGCGTCGACGAGGGGATCCCCAAGGTGGAGCGGGCCGCCCGGGACGCGCTCGCCCTCGGCGATCACGAGGCGCACGTCATCGCCCGGCTGGTGCTCGTCCCCTCGCTCTCGGTGGCCGGCCGCCTCGACGAGGCCGAGCGCCACGGCGAGGCCGTCGTCGAGGCCTGCCTGCGCGCCGGCGACGTCTTCCACCTGTGCGGCGCCTACATCAACCGGGTCTTCATGTGGATGAAGCGCCACGCCGAGGACCGGGCGCTCGCGGACCAGCGGGAGGCCGTCCGCCTCGCCCGCGAGCTCGGCCACGCCCAGCTCGAGCGCTGGGCGACCCTGAACCTGGCGGAGATGCGGTACTGGATGGGCGCGCTCGACGAGGCCCTCCCGCTCGCGCGCCGCAGCCTCGACCTCCAGCGGCGTTATTTCAACCAGCGCCCCTCGCCGGACGACCTCCTCCTCCTCGCCCGCATCCAGCTCGCCCGCGGCGAGCACGACGACGCGGCCCGCTGCCTGGCCGAGGCCCGCGCGAGTGTCCCCGATCCCGACGTCTCCCCCTGCGCCCGGACGCTGGCACGGCTGGTGCAATTGGCCCTGGACGACCGGGCAGCCGGTCGGTTCGACGCCGCGGCGTGGCGCGCCCTCGTGGACGAGGCGCGGCACACCGCGGTGATGCACGAGCACGCCGAGGCGCTGCACAGCGCGCTCCTCGCGGCGCTCGGCGCGGGCGCCGCCGCAGAGGCGCGCGTGCTCCTGGCGGAGGCGAGGGCGGTCTCGGCGGGCTCCTGGCAGCAGCGGCTCGACGCGATCGAGCGCGCGCTGCTCGCGCCGGGCGCGACCGCCACCGCGTGAACCGGCCGGGCAGCTCGCCGCGACAGAGAAAGGAATCGGACCGCGTGATGATCTACCGGATCCCTGGGTTGGTTGTGCTCTGTGGGGGGCTCTCGATGGCCGGCGCCGGCGCGGGCTGCATCGGCGCTGGCGACGACGCGCCGTCGCTCGAGGGGCCGGCGCTCGCCGTCCAGGCGGCCGGCGCCGGGTCGGACGGCAGCGGATCGGCCAGCGGCGGGCTGGCCGGCGCCGGGGAGGCCAGCGCCGGGTCGGGCATCGACGTGATGGGGGTCATGGACGCGGTGCAGGCCGTGTGGGCCAACGGCCTCTCCGCCGACGCGCTCACCCACAACGCGCTCATCACGAACCCGCGCGCCAATCCCGTCATGGTGGACTTCGCGCTCTCGACCGCGAACTACGACGACGTCCGCGGCCAACCGGAGCTCCGCCGGCAGCTCCGCCACGCGCCCACGCGCGAGGTGATGAAATATCTCGTCTCCTGCGCCCTCGAGCGGGGCCAGAGCGTCTCGTACATCGACACATCGACCGGCGAGAAATACACATTCCCCGGTGAGATCGGGATATGCCCTCACTGGGCCGAGGGCGGCGTGGGGTCGAAGTGCCAGGAGCTCGTCTCGGCGTGCCTGATCTCGCGCGTGAACGCGGAGGGCCGCCATGTCACGCTCTCGATACGAGGCCAGGCCTTCCCGGAGCACCGGCCGGGGCTGCTCTCGCCGGCGTCCTCCGTGCGCGTGGTGACCGCCACGGAGGAGGGCGACCTCATTCCGAGCTTCGCGCGGTGCGCGCGCGACGCCTCGGGCGCGTCGCGCGACTGCGGCTGGACGGCCGGGCACGTCGGCTCCTGCACGCCGGGCTCGTACGTGTTCCTCGGCGCCGGCAGCGAGCCCCTGGGCGACTGCGAGGACGACCCGTCGAGCGCCGCGGGGCTGCCCGACGGCGACACGGTGATCCGCGTCTGCGACGGCATCCGCGGCTGCGACACCAGCTCGACGGGTTATCTCGAGCAAAACGAGGTGCGCTGCAGCGGGCGCGGCGAGCCGGCGCTCCATTTCAGCTGCCCCTCGAGCGGCCATTTCAGCGTCATGAGCGGCCCGTCGAGCGTTCGCCCCGGCGCCGCGGCCCCGTTGAAGGGCGTGGCCGCGGTGCTCCAGAGACACCGCGGCTTCAGCGTCGCGAGCCGCCTGCGGGTGGACCCCGATCCGCCGCCCGGCGCCGTTTCCATCATAGAGGCGTCGTTCGAGCCCGCGGTGTACCCGGCGCCGGAGGCGAGCGTCTTCCGCTGGCGCGAGGGCGCGTTCTACGGAAAGCTGTGGGGGAAGTTCGCGCTCAACCCCCTGATCACGGTGGGGTTGAACGAGGTGAAGGAAGACGGCAGCTTCCGTAGCGCTCCGCGCACCGCCGGGGGGGTCGTGTTCACCCACGCCTTCGCCTGCACGGGCGAGTACTGGACCGAGCAGGCTGCCTACGTGGGACACCGCCTCTGCGCCGGCGCCGGGGCGGAGAAAGACTGCGTCGCGCACTCGCTCGGCGCCTGCCGCGAGGCGCGCTCCTTCACGGACTGCCCGTCGCTTTACCAGTGCTCCGTCGCCGACGGAGGGCTCGTGGAGGGCGACGGGGATATCCAGGAGTGCAAGGGCAGCGGCGGGGGCACATGGCACCATCCGCTCACGGTCTTTCTCAACCACCCGTCGGACGTCATCCGCGACTCCCCGTTCGCGGCGGTGGTGCACGGCGCGATGGTCGTCGAAGCGCCGCTCTGCCCTGGATCGGAGGTCGCTCCGTCCTCCGCCGAGCGCTTCGGCATCCGCTGAGCGCTCCTCCGTCCGCTGAGCGCTCAGCCGTCCCGGTAGTCGGCGGGCTCGATGCCATAACGCGCGATCCAGCGGTGGATCTGCGTTCGTCCCTTGCCCATCGCCCGCGCCACCGCGCTGATGTTCCCCCGGTGCTCGCGGAAGAGGCGGATCAGCGCCTCGCGCCGCTCCTGGTCCTCCGCGGCGGACCGGTGCCGCTCGCCGGACGGGGCCTCGGACCGCGGCGCCTCGGGCGGGAGGCTGCTGCGCGGGGCGCCGACGGGCGGCGGCAGGTGATCGAGCTCGACCCTGCCGCTGCCCGCGAGCACGACCGCGGTCGCCAGGCACTTCTCCAGCTCGCGGACGTTGAGCCGCCACTCGCGCAGGAGGAGCGCGCGCGCCGCCTCGCAGCTCATGGAGACCTCCGCCGCGCGGTCGGGCGCGGCGCGCCGGAGCAGCGCGGCGATCAGCAGGCCGAGGTCCTCCCGGCGGCGCCGCAGGGGCGGCAGCTCGAGCACGAAGCCCGACAGCCGCGCGAAGAGATCGCCCCGGAAATCGCCGCGCTCCACCATCGCCGGCAGATCGCGGTGCGTGGCCACGACCACGCGGAGGTCGACCTTCACCGGGCGCGTCGCGCCGACCGCGACGACCTCGGACTCCTGCAGCACGCGCAGGAACGCGGTCTGCGACGCCGCGGGCAGGTCGCCGATCTCGTCGAGGAAGAGCGTGCCTTTGTCGGCGGCGCGGATGAGGCCGGGGCGATCCTCCGCCGCGCCGGAGAAGGCGCCCTTCTTGTGGCCGAACAGCTCGGACTCGACGAGGCTGTCCGGCAGCGCGCCGCAGTTGATGGCGACGAACGGCCCCGGCCGGCCCGAGAGCGCGTGGATGGCGCGCGCGATGACCTCCTTGCCGGTGCCGCTCTCGCCCTGGAGGACGACGGGGATCCTCGCGGGCGCGACGGCCCGCAGCGCCGTGAAGCGCTCGACCAGCGCGGGCGCGAAGGTGGCGAGCCCGAACGGCTGGTCGCCCGCCGGGGGGGCGTCGTCCGCCGCGGGGACCTCGCGGAAGAGAAAGAAGGTGTGCCCGAGCTCGATCAGGTCCCCCTCGGCGAGCGCCGCGCTCCGCTGGGGCACGCCGTTCACGAAGGTGCCGTTGGTCGAACCGAGATCCTCGAGGCGGAGCCGGCCGCCGTCGCGCGTGATCCGCGCGTGCCGCGACGAGATCCAGCCGTCCTCGAGGCGCACGTCGAGCAGCGCGCGCCCGCCCTCGCTCCGCCGCAGGAACGAGCGCGCCGCGCCGCGCCCGAACGACACCTCGTCGACCCCGTCGAGCGAGAGCCGCGCGGGCGGATCCAGGGGCCGCTGGCATTGCAGGACGAGGAAGAGGAACGGCCGCGGCTCGGCGCTCGAGCCGGCGCGCCGCTTGGTGCGGACCAGCGTGGTCGAGTCCTCCCGCATGGCGGCTAGGCGCCCCCCCTCCGCGCCGGCGGGGACACGCGCCGAGGAGGCGCCGGGGGCTCGACCGGGATCCGCATGACGCGGCCCCCGATCTACCACGAGCGCGCGCCTCGCTTGAGGGGCTGCGCCGATCAAAATGCCCGCGCCGCCCCGGATCGAGGGCTCACGCGATGCCCATTACATTGTGGCTGTCGTCCCGGCGGCGGAGCGCGCGAAGCCGCGCGCGTCCGGGACCGTGCGCGCGGCAGCCGGCGGGGCGATCAGCCGAGCAGCGGCCGGAAGACCTCCGGGAGGACGCCCCGCGCGGCGGCGCTCCGGAGCTGGTCGCGGCAGACGGCGCACGCCGGCGCGTGCTCGCGGTAGCACCGGGTGAGGCCGCCCTCGCGGAAGATGCCCGCGGCCGCGGCCTCGGTGTCCGGGTGCACATGGAACTGGACCGGCACGCCGAGCTCGTAGAGCGGCGCGCCGTCGCGCCGCAGCGCGAAGAGCGAGAAGGACGTGTCGTCGCGCGGGCGCCACGTGTCGATGGAGTAGAGGCTCGGCGCCTCGCCCTCCGGGCCGGCGTGCCCCGCCAGGAAGCACACGTCGCCGACGTACGAGACGAGCCGGTCGAGGTTCGACGCCACCGCCGCGGGGATGGCGCAGCGGAGCCAGCGCTCGAAGGTCGCGCGCACGGCGTCGCGGACCGCCGCGTCGGCCGCGGCGTCCTCGTCCACGAAGAAGGCGCGGTCGATCTCGCTCGCCCCCGAGGGACCACGCGCGCCCTGGATCGACGCCAGCGCGGACAGCGCGACCTCCGCGTCGAGCGGCGCTCGGCCGCCGCGCTCCTCGCCGCACGCGGCGGCGAACGCCGCGGCGTCGACCTGCGTCGCCAGGCCCGCGCGACGCAGGCGCGCGAGCGCTTCCTCGGGGCTCGTCATGCTCATTACCGCTCCACGCCGTCCGGCCGGCTGAACCGCGCGCCATGGCTCACCACGTCGCGTCCGCCACCTCCCGCGATCTGCTCACGACGACGGGAGGATCGCAAGGTAGATGCCTTTCCCGCGATCAATGGCCCGCCGGTCGGCGCGGGTTCACCACGCCGCGGGGGTTCACAGTTCTTCACGCCCCACAGCAAGATCGCGACGTATCCAGAGCTGCTTTGGCCACCACTTCCGGGCTCCCGCTGCTCTGGCGCCTCTGGTCGCGGCCCGAGGCCGACTACCCGGGCCAGGGGTTCGGCTACACGGCCCAGCTCTCCCGCGACGTCGTCGAGAAGCGCAGCGGCGCGGCCTCGGCCCGGATCCACGACGCGATCAGCACCGGCACGGGGATGCCGGCCTTCTATCTCACGCCCGTGTTCATCACCCACCCGGGCCAGCGGTACACGGCCACCGTGTTCGCCAAGGGCAAGGGCCTGACCGGGAAAGCGCAGCTCACGTTGTCCTGGCACGGCACGACCGCCGGCTACCGCGGCAAGACCAGCTCTCCCTCGCTCCCGCGCGGCGACTCCGGCTGGACTCAGCTCTCCGTCACCTCGACAATGCCGCTCGACGCGTCTTACGTGGAAGATCCGCCTGGAGGCGGAGACCAACCGGGACGCCACGGTGTGGTTCGACGACGTGACCTTCGCCGCGGCGAACTGAGCGACGGACGATCGTCCGGTATCCACACGACTGCGGGTCGCTGGCGTTGAGCGCCGCCCGGAGGAGGAGGGCTCGCGCAGGTGCACCTGGAGGGGGGCCTGTCTGTCCGGGAGGGACGCACAAAAAGGCGGGAAGGCAGAGGATCCTCGATCCGTTTTCCGCCTTCCCGCCTTCCTGTTCGAGCGCGGCCATCGGCGATGGCCATGGGAGCCTGCACGCCGGAGGGCATCGCGGCGATCGGCAGGTGTTATGAAGACCTGAAGATCGCTAGCGATTCCGCCGGATCAGCGGGTGCCCTGGCTCCCCGAGCCCTGACCCGGGGTGGTGCCCGGCGCGCCAGCGCCCGGGCTCTGCGTGCCAGAGCCGGTGCCAGTGGTGCCGGTGCCGCGCTTGTTCTGCTGGTTGCCCGAGTTCGTGCCGCCCTGGACGCCGCCCGGGATGCCCGTTCCCGTCCCCGGCGAGGTCCCCGTGCCGGCGCCCGGCATCGTGCCCGGGGTGCCCGAGCCGGTGGTGCCGGAGCCCGTCGCGCCCGAGCCGGTGGTACCCGAGCCGGTGGTACCCGAGCCGGTGGTGCCGGAGCCGGTGGTGCCCGAGCCCGTGGTGCCAGTGCCCATGCCGGAGGTCCCGGTGCCGGTGCCGGTGGTGCCAGTGCCCATGCCGGACGTGCCGGTGCCGGTGGTGCCGGTGCCCATGTCGCTACCGGTGCCGGTGCCGGTGCCGGTGCCCATGTCGCTGCCGGTGCCCTGGGTCCCGCTCATCCCGGTGCCAGTGCCCGTGTTGGTTCCACTGCCAGGTTGCGCGCCGGCGCCCCACGGCGACTGGGTCCCCGTGGTGCCCTGCGAGCCGGCACCGGACGCGTCGTCCGCGGTGCGCGGCGACTGCGACTCATGGGAACATCCGAGTCCCGCGAAGGCGAGCACGGCTGAGAGCGCAACAGAGTGAACGAGATATCGCATGTTCATTCTCCTCGCTGCCCCCCAAGCGGGCGCAGCGTTCAAACAAGCTCCGGAAAGACATCCAGAGCCTTTCTGAGAATCACAGCTCTTGGTGAGCGGTGGCGGCCCAATGCACGGCCCGAGCCAGCCATCGGACACCGCGGAAACCAGAGCAACTCCTCACAATGTCAGAGCGAGCTCATCCGTGAAATCGTGCGTGGCGATCTGCCTCAGCTGTGACACGGCTGCTGTCGAGCCTGGCGGTCGAGCTCAGCGGCAGCGCGCCGGCTTCAAGCGGGAGCGCGCGCTCTCCAGGGCGGCGGTCGACCCCGTGTGCTCGTCCAGGCTGACGGACGTGATCAGCGGGTCCGGCGAGGTGTCCACGCGCACGGCGACCGAGAGCGCGCCGTGCTGGCACTGCAGGCCGAAGCGCGCCGACGTCGCGCTCTCCACCACGGCCGAGCCGTCCAGCGAACACGCGCCCATCCGCTGGCCGACGTCGTGCAGCTCCTGCAGCAGGGCCTGGTGGTCGTCGTCGGAGAACCAGCCCGGCCGGAGCTTGCGGTCGAGTTTGTTCGGCCGCGCGCGCCCGATCACGGAGGCGACCGCCTGGGCCGCGCGGCGCACCGACGGGGAGGGGGGGACGACACGCGCGACCATCGCGCCGGTCGCCTCGAGTTTGCCGAGCACCTTGCGGTTCAGCGACTCGAGGTCGGCGCCGGCCACGTTGGCGAGCGCGACCACGCCGACGCCGCGCTGCGGGAGGAGCATCACCGAGGCGGAGTAGCCGTCGATGAGGCCGTTGTGGAAGACCACGTGGCCGAGGTCGCAGTCCTCGCGCACCTGCCAGCCGAGCCCGGGGCTGTCCTCGCCGCCGGCCGCCGGAAACGCCGAGCCGTTGCGCGCCATCATGTGCGACTCGCGCACCGAGCTCCGCCGCAGGGCCGCCGTCTCGGGCGCGTCGCGCGCGGGCCAGGCGGCGAGCTGGAACCCGACGAAGCGGCCCATGTCGGAGAGGCTCGCGTAGAGCCCGGCCGCAGCCTCGGAGGCCCCGAGCCGCCAGGGCTGGATCGGCGTCAGCGCGCCGCCCGAGCGCACGTGCGGCGACGCGAGCGCGCCGGCAGGCACCTGGGATGTGTCCCAGGCGGTCTCGCGCATGCCGAGCGGGGCGAGCAGCGCGTCGTTCACGAAGCGCCGGTACGGGACGCCGGCGGCGCGGCCGGCGAGCAGGCCGAGCAGGGAGTAGCCGAGGTTCGAGTACGACGTCTCGGTGCCCGGCGCGCTCTCGAGCCCGAAGCCGTCGAGCGTGGACAGGATCTCGCGCTCGGTGACGTCGCGCTCCGTGGACGCGGGGGAGAACACCCCGAGCCGGGGAAGCCCCGAGCTGTGCGTGAGCAGATCGCGCACCGTCATCGGCCGCGAGTCGCGCGTCGGGTAGACGACGCCGGCGAGCGCGGGCAGGTAACGCGCCGCCGGGGCGTCGAGCGACAGCCGCCCCTCGTCGCGGAGCCGCAGGATCGCCGCCGCCGTCAGCGTCTTCGTGATGGAGCCGACGCGGAAGCGCGTGTGCTCGTCGACCGCGCCGCCCTGCACGACGTCGCGCACGCCGATGACCTTCCGGATCGCGAGCTCGCCGTCGATGACCACCCCGAGCGCCAGCGCGGGCAGCCGCTCCCGATCCGCGGTCCGCTGCGCGATCGCCTGCACGTCCGGCGCCGCCGCGCGGAGCTTCTGCGGGCGCGCCGGATCGAGGAACCGCGGCGCCGGCGCGGGCGCGCTGGCGAAGCGCTGCACGAGCACCGGCGCGGGGCGCGCGACGGCGCGCGGCGGGGGCGCGGGCGCCGCGCATCCGCTCGCGAGCGGGATCGACGCGGCCACGACGGCCGTCGCGAGGCGAACGCTGAGGGGAACTGCAATGGTCCGCAACTCTAAGCGAGCATTATCAAGCCCCGATCGCGCTCGTTCAAATTGAAAGCAGGGGGGCGGCTTATTTTTCCGTAGGGGGAGACGGAAAAAAGCGACCGCGCCGTAGCCGGAGCGTCTGGCCCGGAGGAGGTGACTTGCGCACTTGGTCCCAGCGGGTCGCACCGCGGCCCGCGCCGTGGGCGCGCCAGCGATCGGGTGTACCCCCGAGGCCCGGGAACTCGGAGGAGCCCGCCCTCCGGCGCCGGGCGACGCGGACGCACGTCGTGCGCACTCTCCAGGTTACAGTGTTGGCGTGAGGCGGAGTGTGCTGCCGCAATCGCGGCGACGACCACGCCACAGCTGAAGCTTGCGAGGACCCGCTCATGCGTTTCCGGATGTTTCCCAAGCTCACCACCGCTCTTCCCGGCGACGCGCCGGAGGGCCCTTACCTCGCGCTCGAGAAGATCCATGGGGCGCAGCTCGTTGTCGGCCTCGACGCCCGCGGCGGGGGCCGTGTGGGCAAGCGCAAGGCGTGGCTCGACGCCGAGGATCCGTTCTTCGGCTGGCAGATGCTGCGCGCCGAGCTCGGGATGGCGGCCCGGGCGATACGCGAGATCCTGCGCCGGGACGGCTGAGCTACCCCACCCAGACCGTTTCCGGTGCCCAGGGCAAGCTGAGCTACCCCACCCAGACCGTTTCCGGTGTCCAGGGCAAGCTGAGCTACCCCACCCAGACCGTTTCCGGTGCCCGGGGCAAGCTGAGCTGCCCCATCCAGGCCGTTTCCGGTGCCTGGGGGCAAGCTGAGCTACCCCACCCATACCGTTTCCGGTGCCGGAGCCAAGCTGAGCTGCTTCGCCCAGGCAGCTTCCGCTCCCTCGAAGGCAGCTCAGCTGCCCTGGTGAGACCGTTCCGTACCGTGTCGCGGGCTCCGCGTGCGGTGAGGCGGTGAGCAGGAGCGTCTCCGCCCCGTGCACGCCGATGCGTTCCACAAACGGACCCGGATAGCTCCGCGCAATTCAAAGTATGACCACGCATTGCTCTCCCTCCGGTGCCACCTCCCGCGACCATACCTGGAATTCCGTTCATGCTGCCGCGGTTGCCGTTCTCCCCCGGACCTTGCGGCTGTTGGGAGTCGCCGAGCCCGACGTCGACGATCTGTTCCAGGAAATCCTGCTGGCGGCCTACGAGAGCCTCGATCGGTTCGACCCCGCCTGGCCCTCGCCGCAGCCCGGAGACGTTGCTGTCGGCGACCTCCCGCGCCGGAAGGGGCGGCGCCAGCGCCGCAGCCCTGAGGCCCGATGGGTGCTCGGTATCGCGTGGCGCAAGGTCAACCGGCACCTGAAGCGCGCCTACCGACGCCGCGAGGTGCCGGACGGCCTGCAGCCGGTGTCGCACCATCTAGCTGCCGATCCAGCGCCGAGCAGCGAGGAGCGCATCGCGGAGCGCGAGCGGCTGGAGCTCGCGCTCGAGGTGCTCGACACGCTCCCCCTCGAGCGGCGAATCCTCCTCGTCCTGTACGAGGCCTACGAGGTCCCGCTGGTCGACATCGCGCGCGAGCTCGGCATCAACTACAACACCGCGAGCAACCGGCTGCGCCTCGCCCGCGAGGATTACCGCGCCGCGGTCGAGCGGCTGCGCCCGGAGCAGCGCGAGGCGCTGCGCGCCTTCTGGGTTCCGTTCCTTCTGGCGTCGGACTTCCTGGCGCAGGGCGACGACGCGGACCCCCCGGCGCCGCCTGCGCCAACACCGCCCGCACCGGCCCCGCCTGGGCCCTCGGATCTGCAGCGGGGGCTTGCCCGGATCGGTCGCGCCCTCGTGTGGGCCGCAGCGGGCGGCGCCGGGACCGCGGCCGTGCTGCTCGCCCTCGATCCAGCGCCGCCCCTCTGGGCTCGCCGCTTCGGGGCGATGCTGCCCGAGCTGCCCCGAAGCGGCGCCTGCCTCGCAACGAGCCCACCGCACCCCACTCCGGAGCCGCGGCCCGCCGAGCCGGCGCCGGCGCCCGAGGCGCTCCACCACCCCTACATTACCGCGCCTCGTACAATCCCAGCTGCGGGCAAGCCGGTGGACGCGTTCGCCGAGGAGCTCCGGCTGCTGGCCGCGGCGCGCGACGCCATCGCCGCCGGCGACGCCGCCGAAGCGCTCGTGCAGCTCGCCGCGCACGAGGCGCGGTTTCCGGCCGGGAGGCTGAGGTCCGTGCGGGAACGGCTCCGGAGGGTCGCGCGGACGCTGCTCGTCAATCCGGAGCAGAGCGCGCCAGGGAAAGAGCCGTCGCGATGAGCAGGCACAGGGATGGATGGCGGCTCGGCACACGGCAGGTCCGCTGCGCCGGCGAGGCGCTGGAAGACGCGCGGCGCGCCGCACGCGCCGCCGTGGGCGCGGCTGTCATGGGCCTGCTCTGCGCCGCCGAGGCGCACGCCGCACCGGAGCCGCCTCGGGCTGCGGTGCGGCTCGAGCTCGTGCGAAGGGCCGGGGCCGAGGGCTGCCCGGACGAGGGATTCCTGAGCGCCGAGGTGGTGCGTCGGCTCGGCGCCGACCCGTTCCGGGATGACGCACCCGAGGTGCTCACGGTCAGCATCGCGCGAGAGGGGCCGGAGCTCACGGCCTCGCTGGCGCTGCGCGACCGCGAGGGGGAAACCCAGTGGGCCGACGGCTTCGGCACCAGCCTCGGCTGCGAGGAGCTCCTCTCCGGCGTGGCCCTCGCGATCGTGGCGCAGCTCCTGGGCGCGCCGGAGCGGGCTCCCCCGGACCCCGGGCCCGCGCCGCCGGCCACAGCGCTGCCTCCGCCGTCGCGCCGCGCCGCCCCGGAGCCACCTCGGCCGGCCCTGCTGCCGCCGTCGCCCTCGGCGCCACCGGAGCGTCTGCGGCTCGAAGCGGGCCTCGGGGCGACCCTGGGCCTCGGGATCACGCCGGGGGCCGCGGCAGGGATGACGCTGGCCGTGGGCGTTCGCCGGTCCGACTGGTCGGTTGCCTTGGAGGGGCGGGGGCTCGTTTCCCTCGCGCGGGAGGTGGAGGGCACGCTCCTGGACACCACGGCCTTCACGGCGGCCGCGCTGGCCTGCTACCGCGGCGGCCCGGTGTTCGGATGCGGGCTCGCCACCGTCGGCGCTGTCCGGTTTACCCCTCGGGACCCGTGGACCATGAGCCCGCGCAGCGACGCCCTCTTCGGCTTCGGGGCGCGCCTCGGTGCCGAGTGGCCCCTCGCGGGCAGGTGGTCCGCGAGGGCCTATGCCGAGGCGACTTGGATCGTGAACGAGGCCGTGGTGATGCGCGTGGCGCACGACAGCGCGACGCCAGCACCACTCTACTGGACATCATCGCCGCTTGGCGCGGCCTTCGGGTTGGGCGTCACGGCCACCTACTGAGTTACGGAGTGGCCTTGAAAAAAAACACACACACCGCCGGGAGCATTGAGTGAGAATTTTGTAGAAGACTTGGGAATGGCGAGCGCGGCTGGCCGACGGGACGAGCGCGCCTATTGCGCGAATGCAGAGACAGCGTATAGCCTGACCGGCATGCGCATATGCTCCTCTCTGCTCATGGGCCTCCTCTTGCTACTGGGCTGCGATGAAGAACATCCGACCATCTACGGTCCCTGTCAGCCCAGCGAATACGGGTCCCCGGCGTGCCCCTATCCCGAGGCGGGCACGGGGGATGCCGGGGACGCGGGCGACGCAGGCGATGCGGACGACGCCGGCGGCGGCGGTGCCGGCGGCGGCGAAGAGCAGGCCTGCGCCGGCGACTGCGTCCCGCCGGCGCCGCTCGGCTGGTTCGGTCCGGCGCTCCTCTGGTTCGGCCCGCGGGACCAGATACCCGAGTGCCCGGCCGCCGCGCCGAACGTCGGCTACCAGGGGTTTGCCGACCTGGCGCCGGAGCCGCTCGCCTGCGCGGCCTGCGTGTGCGACCCGCCGGACGCGGCGACCGCCTCGTGCCAGCTCCCGCTGGGATGGTCCGCTCACGCTGCAACGTGCGCCGCCACGGTCCCCAGCACCGCGATGACCTCCTTCGCGGCGCCCGACGGCTGGGACGGCACCTGCACCGCCGAGAACGCGATCCCCGCGGGTCAGGACTGCGGCGGACGGCCTTGCGTGCAGGCGCTCTCGGTGGAGGCGCCGGCGCTGGCGGTGACCGGCGCGTGCACGCCCCGGGTGGACGAGCCGCCGCCGCCGGCTCGCCTCGATCCATGGCAGACCCGGGCGCTCGCGTGCCTGCCCGGCGCCTACACCGAGTGCCCGGGCGACCGGAGCACCTGCATGCCGTCGCCGGAGCAGCCCGGGGTTCCGGCGCCCGGCGGGTTCTCGACGTGCATCTTCCACGAGGGGGAGGCCACCTGCGAGCGCCCCTACCTGGTCAGGCACGTCTTCTACGGCGGCGTCGAGGACACGCGCGGCTGCTCCGAGTGCGGCTGCGGGGAGCCCGAGGGCGCGTCGTGCACGATCATGGCCTCGGTCTACAGCGACGGCGCCTGCGCGGACCAGGTTGCGTCCAGCCTCGTCAGCTCAATGGCGTCGTTCTGCGTGGTCACGCCGCCCGGCGTCGCCCTCGGCAGCAAGTCGGCCGAGGTCGTGGCCGTCGACCCCGGCGGCTGCGCCCCGAGCGGCGGTGAGCCGACCGGCGAGGTGCTGCCGGCCGAGCCGTCGACGTTCTGCTGCCAGGCGTGAAGGTGTACGCAGGCATCGCCACCTCAATCCCCAGGGGCGGGACACGATGGGCGGCGCGCTCCAGCGGTGGAGCGACCCCAACGAAAGGGGAGCATGGGCAGAGCACATCGCGCGGGTTGAGATGCGGCCGGGGTGGCTTTCCGTGAAGGATGTTGCCGGATGAGCCGAGCTCACCCCGTGCTAGCAGGGACGTTTCCTGCCGGCCTCCGCGATGAGTCCGCTGATTGCCAGGGCGGGAGATCCTGGTATGGATGCCGCCATCCGATGCTCGCGATCCAGCGCCTGACCATCCACCAGCTCCGTGGCCTCCGTGACTTGGATCTGCCCGGGCTCGGACGCTTCAACGTGCTGGTCGGGCTCAACAACTCGGGCAAGACCACCGTGCTCGAGGCTGTGGCGCTCTACTCGCGCCCGCTGCGCCCGAGCGAGTGGGTCGAAGTGGCTCGTCGCCGCGACGTCACGTACTCCCGCGCGGCCATACTCGAAGGCTTGCGTTGGCTCTTCCCGCAGCGGGAGGGCTCCGGGGCGGATTCTTCACCGCCGTTCCAGGAGAGCATCCGGCTGACCGGAGAGGGGCGCTTCGCCGTGCGGGAGGCAACCGCGCGACTGAAGGAGCTGGAGGGCTTCTTTGACGAGGCCGACACGAGCCAGCCTGGCCTGCCGGATCTAGGGCACGAGAATGGGGGTACCCGACGAGGGGCCGAGCTGGAGCTGCGCGCCCTCGTAGAAGCGCAGAAACCCGACCTCTTCGGCGCAGCGCCGTTGCGAGAGGAGTCGTTTCCGGTCGTCCTGTGGGAGACCGGCCGCGGCCCGATCGCCCAGAACTCGTCCGGTCCCGCGCTCCCCGTGGCGACGATCACGCCCTTCAGCCACCGTGTTCAGCAGCTCGAGGTGGAGGCGTTCTCGGACGCGATCTTCGCGGATCTCAAGCCGACGGTGCTGGATCTGGTGCGGATTTTCGATCCGGGAATCCAGGACTTCGAGGTCCTGAAGCGACCGCGGAGCGAGCCCGCTGTCTACGTGCGGCACGCCCGCCTGGGTAAGGCGCCGCTCAGCACCTTCGGCGATGGCATGCGTCGCGTATTGCTCATGGGGGTGAGCCTGGCGACCGCGCGCGGCGGCGTCCTCCTCGTCGACGAGATCGAGTCAGCGATCCACGCCGAGGCGCTTGATGCCGCCTTCCGCTGGCTACAGCGCGTATGCCGGCAGCTTGACGTGCAGCTCTTCACCACGACCCACAGCATCGAGGCGGTGGACGCGCTGCTCGCCGCGAGCGAGGGGGCCGAGGAGCTCGTGGTCTACCGGCTGGAACGGAAGGGCGACCGCACGCGAGCGAAGCGATTCCCGAACGACCAGCTCCGCGTGCTGCGCGAGGAGCTCGGTCAGGAGATCAGGGTGTGAGCAGGAAGCACGGGATCCTCGTCGTCGAGGGGCCGACCGACCAAGCCGTTGTGGGGCAGGCCTTGAAGCTCATTGGCTTCAAGAGATTCGGAGGTCAGGTCACGGCGCTCGAGCCTTTCTGGGATCAGGCCAAGATCGTGCCGACGTACCCTCCGAAGTCGGGGAACCTCTACGAGCGTCTGCCGATGCCATCGATCCTGTCGAGCGACACCAGCTCCGTCGCGGTATACTCGGGAGGCGGAAGCAGCCTCGTGGCGCAGGTGAAAGCGCTGCTCGGCAACCACGACCTGCACGAGACGCTCGATGCCTTCGGGGTCGTCGCGGATGCCGACGAGGGCGCACCGGGCGATGTTGCCAGGAAATATCAGCGCCAGTTCCTTGATCTCTTCCCGACGTTCCCCGAACGCGCGGGAGAGGTAAGCGCCGGTCCACCATCGCTAGGGGTGTTCGTCCTGCCTGATAACGCGCAGGCTGGGGTAGTCGAACACCTGGTCATCGAGTGCGGCGACGTCGTTTATCCTTCTCACATGGAGCGAGCGCGCCGTTACGTGGCAGATTTTGGTGAGGAGGATCGGAGACAAGGGAAGTGGGCGCCCTTCGACGAGCAGAAGGCGCTGATCGCCTCGGTTGCAAGCCTGCTGAAGCCAGGGAAGACGAACACCGCGAGCATCGCGGACAACCTCTGGATCAGCGAGCGTACCAAGCCGTGCGCGATGCTGGCAGCATTGCTCGAGTTTTTGGGCGCGCTGCTGGGGGAGAGTCAGGTGAGCTGAGACTCGCGAGGAGTTGCTGGATGAATCCTCCTGGAGAACGAAACGCTTGAGATTCTAGCATAGGGCGCGCAGATGACCGGCCATGGCCAGGGCGGGAGTCGACCGACCGGAGTCACTCGCCGCGAATGAGGCGCAGCTTCATAGTGAAGCTGATGCGCGTCGGAAGGACGCACGCTTTTGCGTGTGACGCGCGCCATCTCCACCGGAGTTGTGGCTAGCTCCTCTTGCCGCCCGTTCTCCGCGCGGCCCCCTCCCCGCCGCGCGCCCCCTCTGCCACAATTCCGCCACAACCTCTCCTCCTCCCTTCCTTCTCGCAGGCGCGGCTGCGCCTTGCCCGCCGGGTACTCCCATCGAGGCCTGCGGCGGCGGCCCTCGGGCGCCTCTGCCTGGAAGGCCGCGCCGCGCAGCGCTCACACCCGGAGGTCCTCGTGCAGGCACAAGCTTCGTATCTTCCCATCACCTCTCCGCCGGGATCCGGCACACAGCCCTCCATGCCGGAGCCCATTCCCGTTCAACACCGCGAGCACCCTCCTGCGGCGCCCTCCACCGACCCCGCCGACGGCTCCCGCGCCAGCGCGAGCGCCGCCGCCCCTCCGGATCCCTCCGCCCCCGCGCCTTCCAGCCCGCCCAGCTGGACAGCCTCGCTCCTCGCCGAGCTGCCGCCCGAGCGCCTCCGCGACAGCCTCTCCCGCTTCGGCGTCGGCCTCGGCCTCGCCTCCCTCTACGGCGTCGCGCTCGGCGCGAGGCGCGGCGGCGTGTCGCTCGTCGAGCACGCGGTCGGCGTCCCCGCGGCGATGGTCGCCGTCGCCTGCCTCGGCGTCCCGGCGCTGACCATCGTGCTCACGCTCTTCAACGCCCCCCTCGACCCCCCGCGCGCCCTCTCCGCGACAGCGCGCGCGGCCGCCGCGACCGGCCTCGCGCTCGGCGGCCTCGCCCCCGCCGCCGCCCTCTTCGTCGTCACGAGCGAGACGCGCGCCACCGCGGCCATCATGGCCCTGCTCGGCCTCGCCGCCGGCGGCGCCATCGGCTTGCGCGTCCTCCTGCGCGACCTCAAGGCCGCCCTCGGGCGCGACGGCAACGTCCTCGGCCGGGCCGCCTCCGGCGCGGCGTTCCTCGGCTTCGCCGCCTTCGCCGTCGCGCTCTCCCTGCGCGTCTGGTTGGACGCGCTCCCCCTCTTCAACGGAGGCGCCTCGTGAGCGCCGCCGTCCTCGGCCGCCTCCTCCGCGACCCCGCCGAGATCGCCGCGAGCTGCCGTGAGGACCGCGACCTCCGCGCGATCTCCCTCGCGTCGCTCGGCGCCATCGCCCTCGGCTCCGCCGTGTTCGGCGGCGTCGTCGGCAGCTTCCGCGGCCGGGAGCAGATCCTCTACGCCGCGCTGAAGGTCCCGCTCGCGATGATGATCACGCTCGCCCTCTGCGCCCCCGCGTTCCACGCGCTCGCCGCCGTCCTCGGCCGCCCCTGGCCCCTGAGGTCGATCATCGCCCTCGCCCTCGCGTCCGCGGCCCGCTCCTCGCTCGTCCTGCTCGCGTTCGCGCCCGCGCTCTGGCTCCTGATCGACGCGGGCCTCGGCTACCACACCTCCGCGCTCGCCGCCTCGCTCGCCTACGCCGTCGCGGGCCTCGCGGCGCTCGGCGTGCTCGTGCGCGGCATCGGCGCGGGCGACGGCCGCGCGCTCACCGCCGTCGCCTTCGTCGCGATGTTCTTCGCCGTCGGCGGCCAGGCGGCGTGGATCCTCCGGCCCTACCTCCTCCGGCCGCGCGCCGAGGTGATCCCGTTCCTGCGCGCCCGCGAGGGGAGCTTCGCCGACGCGCTCGTCACGAGCGGCCGCTCGTCGCTCGGCCTCTACGACGAGGACCCGTGCTGTGGCGGCGAGCTCGACGAGGCCGACCGGCTGGGCGGCGCCGACCTCGCGCCCGGCGACATCCGGCGAGGCGCTCCCGAGGGGGATCTCCGATGAGCCTCCGCGACCTCGCGGCCCTCTACCTCCTCGCCGGGCTCGCGTGCGCCGTGGCGGTGTACCGCGCGTCGCTGGAGGGGCGCCGCCGCGCCGCCCTCTCCGCGGCGCTCTGCGTGCCGCTCTGGCCGATCTGGGCGCCCATCGCGCTCACCTCCACCTCGGCGCGGGGCGAGGGCGGCGAGCGCCCGCGCGCCGCCTCGACCGCGGCCGCGGCGCGCGTCCAGGGCGCCCTGCGCGAGGGCGTCGACGCCTGCGCCGGCACCGCGCTCGAGGCGCTCCTGTCGCGCGAGGCCGCCTCGCGCATCGAGGCCGAGGTCGCGCGCGCCGCCGCCCGCCACGCCGAGCTCGACGCGCTCCTCCGCCGCGGCGGCTTCGACGAGGCCGCCGCCGCCGAGCGCGTCGCGGCGCTGGAGCGGGGCGGCGCGGGCGGCCGGGCCCTGGCCACGGCGCACCTGCACCTCGACAACATCCGGCGCCTGCGCGCCATGCGCGACCGCGACGCGCGCGCCCTCGAGGAGCTCGCGGATCTCGTCCACGCGCTCCGCACGCAGCTCGTCCTGGCGCGCTTCGCCGGGTCCTCGGTCGAGGGGGCCTCTGGTATCGTGTCCGAGGTCTGGGCGCGCGTGGAGGGCCTCGGCGTGGCCATCGGCGAGCATGACGGCGGCGCCCCGGAGGCATCGATCGAGACGTGAGCAAACACATCCTGGTCGTCGACGACGAGGCGCACATCCGCGAGGTCCTGCTCTATGCCCTGCAGAAAGAAGGCTACGCCGTGACCGCGGTGGCCGACGGGCGCGCCGCGATGGACGCCGCGGGCGCGGGGAGGGTCGACCTCGTGGTGCTGGACGTCATGCTCCCCGAGATCGACGGCCTCGAGGTGTGCCGGCGCATCCGGGCGGCGAGCCGCACGCCCATCCTCTTCCTGTCCGCGCGCGCCGATGAGGTCGACCGGATCGTGGGCCTGGAGCTCGGCGGCGACGACTACCTCATCAAGCCGTTCTCGCCGCGCGAGCTCGTGGCGCGCGTCCGCGCCCTCCTCCGGCGCGCCGAGGCGCCGCCCGCGCCGGCGGAGCCGCGCGCCGCGGTGCTCCGCCACGGCCCGGTCGAGGTCGACATCGACCGCCACGAGGCCCGCTACCTCGGGCAGATCGTGCCGCTCACCGCGACGGAGCTCGGCGTGCTGAGCGCGCTGCTCGAGCGGCCGGGGGTCGTGCTCTCGCGCGCGCAGCTCATGCAGCGCGCCTACCGCTACGACAACCTGATCACCGAGCGCACCATCGACACGCACGTCCGCCGGATCCGCGCCAAGTTCCGCGAGGTCGGCGGCGACCCGATCGCGACGGTGCACGGCGTCGGCTACAAGGCGCAAGGGGCGTAGCCGGCCGCCGCCATGGTAGAGCGCCTGCTCCGCGAGCTCGGCCGCATCCGCGTCCGGCTGCTGGTCGTCAACCTCGTCGTCCTGCTCGTGCCCGTGGCCGGGCTCGAGTTCGCGCGCATCTACGAGCGGCAGCTCCTCGACTCGCTCGAGCGCGACATGGCGAACCAGGCGGTCATGGTCGCGGCGATGCTGCGGTCGGGCGCCCTCCGCGGCGTCGCTCCCGGCGCGCCGGAGCACGCCGAGGTCCTCACGTACGCGGCGCGGCGCACGCGCACGCGCATTCGCCTGCTCGACGGCGCGGGCGCCGTGGTCGCCGACTCGCACGAGAACGGCCCGCCCGAGGGCCCGGAGCCGCCTGCGCCCGGGTGGCTCCCGCGGAGCGAGGACGTCGGCGGGCGCCTCGGCGACCTGGCCGACGGCGTGTGGCCCTTGCGCTCCTCGGCGCGCTCCGAGGACGAGCCGCGCGAGCGCTGGCCCGACGTGCCGCTGCGCCCCGAGGTCCGCGAGGCGCTGGCCGGCCGGCGCGCCACCCGGACGCGCGTCCGGGAGCGGCAGCCCGCGGTGATCCTCTTCCTGGCCGAGCCGATCCGCAGCGGCGGCGAGGTGCTCGGGGCGGTCTACGTGGCCCGCTCCACGCGCCCGGTGCTCGTCGAGCTCCACCGGATCCGCTCGGGCCTCATCCGGGTGCTCGTGGTCGCGAGCCTGTTCACGGGCCTCGTCACGCTCGCCCTCGCGTGGTCGATCTCGCGGCCGCTCGGCAAGCTCTCGCGCGCCGCGAAGCGCATCGCGGCCGGCGAGCGCGAGCTCGTCGTCCCCACCTCCGGGAGCGGCGAGATCCGCGAGCTCGGCGAGTCGTTCGCGGCGATGAACGAGCGGCTCGCGGCTCGATTGCGGTATATCTCGGAGTTCGCGGCCGACGTGGCGCACGAGTTCAAGTCGCCGCTCACGTCGATCCGCGGCGCCGCCGAGCTCCTCGACGAGGGCGCGGCGGACGACCTCGAGGCCCGCCGGCGCTTCCTGCGCAACATCGAGCTCGACGTGGCGCGCCTCGACCGGCTGGTGTCGCGGCTGCTCGAGCTCAGCCGGATCGACGCCTCGAGCGAGGCGATGGCGATCGTGGATCTCGAGGCGCTCGCCGCGCGTGTGGCCGAGCGCGCGAGCGCCCCGGATCGACCGGTCGTGCTCCGGTACGAGATGCCCGCGCGGCTGATGCGGGCGCGGCAGACGGATCTGGAGACAGCGCTGCTCAACCTGGTGGACAACGCGGTGAAGTTCTCGCCGCCGGGGGAGCCTGTCGTGGTGACGGTCGAGGCGGGGCAGGGCGGCAGGACGGCGAGGATCTCGGTGCGCGACCGGGGGCCGGGGATACCACCGCAGCACCTGCCTCGGATCTTCGATCGGTTCTTCACGACGGACGAACGCCGCGACGGCACGGGCCTCGGGCTGTCGATCGTGAAGAGCGTCGTCGAGGCGCACGGCGGGACGATCGCGGTGGAGAGCGCGCCCGGCGAGGGGGCGACCTTCGTGGTGGAGCTGCCGGCGCGGATCTAGTTGCGCCCGCCCGAAGTCCGGCCAGGCGCGCGGCTGTGCCGCCGGTCCGGCGGGGTCGCCGAGCCGCGGTAGCGCGCGGCGCTCAGCGGACCGCGCCGGGCACCACCAGCGCGAGGAGCCCGGCGTGCCTGACCACGACGCAGGCCAGCACCACCGCGGCGAGCACGAACGCCGCCACTTTGAGGGTGAAACGGAGCAAGTCGTGCTCGGCGGTCTTTTCCTGCTCGCTGCCGTCGCGCGCGATCGTCATGACGAGGATGATGATCGGCAGCGAGGCGAACACCGCGTGACCTGCAGCGCTGTTCTGGACCGCGGAGAACAGCAGCCCCTCGCCCAGCGCGCTGCCGATCTGCTGCTGCACGGTCATGATCAGCGCATTCCCGCCCAGGTTCGAGCCGGTGATGAAGCCGCTCACCATGCCGAGGAGCGGCGACAGGAGGGACATGACGCTCGCCTGCCCGCTGCCCTGCTGCTCCAGGAGCGTCGCGACCGCCGCGATCATGTTCGACTCGCGCATGATCTGCGCCAGCAGGATGAAACAGAACAGGCCCAGCGTGGCGACGCGGGCCCGCGTCCAGATCGCTTTGTGGTCGATGCGCACCGGCTGCAAGCGGATCAGGAAGAACGCGACGACCGCCAGGGCCAGCCCAGGGCTCGTGAAGACGCTGAATTTCACCCGCTCCGTCGTGAGCAGCAGAAGGTCGGTGAGCCAGCGATGGATCGGACCGATCGTCCGGGTGAGCAAGATCAGCGCGAGGACGAGGATGTAGGGCAGAAGCAAGCGCGCGACCCGCGCGGGCGCGTGTTCGCCCGCGCGATCGGGGTCCGTGGCACGCGCCGGGATCCCGCGGCCGCGCAGCAGCAGAAACCCGCCGAGCCCCGTCATGGCGCCGGCGAGGATGCCGGCCGTCTCGGTGAGCCCGATCCGGTTGAACAGGAACAGGGAGGCCGACAGTCCGGCGCCCAGCGCGAGGGCCAGCGCGCCGTGCCTGCGGAGCATCTCGCCGCCCCCGAGCGTATACAGCGCGATCAGCCCGATGCACGGAAACACGGCGGAGCTCGTCAGGGCCGTCGCCGTGCCCAGCACGACCGTCGGATAGCCGCTCAAGGACGCTCCGATGACGGTAGCGAGCGCCAGCGTGCCCCAGGGCATGATGTTCATGCCCAGCAGCGATAGCCGATATGCCTTGTCGGCGGGAAACAGGCGAAAGAAGATCGGAACGCCGAGGAAGAGGGACACGCCGAACCCGGTCAACGACTCGACCGCGGGCAGGAAGCCGAGCAGAAGGATGAGGGCCTTGGGTTCTGCGCGGACCTGCAAGGACTCGATCCAGGCCACCAGGCCATCGACGATGCCCTGGGCGCGCAGCACGGCGTTCAGGTAAAGGCCCGGGACGATGACCAGAAGGGCGCTCAGCGTCAGGATGACGGCCGTGCCGAGGGCCGTCTGCACGTGCCCGACGTCGAGCGTGAACGCCTCGCTCAGGAGGATCAGCGCCGCGGCGAGCGCGATCCCCGACAGCGCGCCCGTCGCCGCGCCTCGCCGGAAGACGAGGATGACGAGCGCGCTGAGCAGGATGGGGCTGAACGCCGCGACGGCCGTGAGAAGGCTCATGTCACACGATCGTGGGCGCCCGGCCGGAGGGCGATGGCCCGCAGGCGCCTGAGCACCCGGTCGTACTGCGATACGCCCGCAGCGACGGCCAGGTGCGCGCCGCGCAGGACCTCAGCGACCTCCGGCGGCGTGAGCTCGGGGGTTTGATGATTCATTCCGCCGAGGATCTCCTCGGTATGATGCGGGTCGATCTTCACGTGGGACTGAAAGTACACGGCGAGGTCGTCGTCGTCCAGGCCCACGCGCGCGAGCCCGTCGAGGATGCGCTCGAAGTGCGGCTCCACCCAGGCCTCGGTGGTCATGAAGGAGCCGTATGCGCGATATTTGTATCCGGATCGGGTCAGCAGCGCGTTGAATGTATTGGATGTGACGGCCGAGAACCACGGCTTCTCTCGCTCGCGGTACCGCGGCAAGAAGCTCCAGTCGTCCAGCCGCTCGATCAGCCGGCGCAGCCAGTAAGTGTGGAAGCGTTGCAGCCCGCCGTTGCCGCACTCGTCCCACAGGTTCGAGACCATCACCTTCTTCATGTTGCCTTGCAGGCCGCATATCAGCAACGCGACCTCGTCGTCGACGACCTCGTTGCGGCACACCTCCAGCCGCAGGAAATCGGTCATAGCCTGGCGGGTCACCTCGGCGCGCAGATAGTCGAACAGCTCGTGGTAGACCCCGGCGTTCGACTTCGTGAACTCACGCAGGTACTCGACCGCGTCCTTTTGCTTCTCGATGTGCGGGATCGGCTGGACGGGCAACCAGCGCTCGATCAGCTCCTCTTCCAGGACCAGCTTGGCGCCTAGCAGCGCGGCCTCCAGCGCGACGTCGGCGCGGAGGTAGCAGGGGCTGTCCGGGTAGCCGTAGACGTATGCATAGACGACGCCGAGGCTGTCATGGATGAACTTGCCATGCTCCTCGACGTCCGCGCGCAGGCCCGACAGGAGCTCCTGCCGGCCGCCCGCGTCGGCATCCAGGAAGCTGCGGAGCTCCGCCGACAGCGCCGAGAAAGGCGCGACAGGAGGCCATTCGTGGCGCTGCAGCGCGGGGCGATCCGTTTCCAAGGTGTTCACGTTCAGCATGTCGTTCGGTAACCTCTCGTGGTGATACGCACCGGCCCCAGACGGGCGACTTACCAGCGCTTCCGCTCGTGGAAGAAGTTGTCGATCCGGATGGCGCGACCCGCGGCGACGGCCTCGCGGTAGACGTGGATGCCGACGGCCAGATCCAGGATACCCATGCCGAACGGCGAGAAGATGCGGGGGCGGTCGCCCGAGAGCCTGATGCTACCGCGGATCAGCTCATCCAGGGTTCCGTTGACGAAGGCGCGGTTGCCCACGCGCTGCTCGGCGAGGTGCGGTGAGGTGTTCGCCTTCAAGCAATGGTCCACGTCGTCGACGATGTTGTCGGCCGACAGGATGATCTCGGGCGACAGATCGCGCAGCGAGACGTTCAAGACCACGGGATTGTGCGAGAACAGCGCTGGATCCTGGACGTAGGGCGTGGGCGCCGTGGTCGCGAACACGACCATGTCGCACCGGCGGATGAGGGCCTCGGTGCTGTCCGCGTAGAGGACGTTCGCGCCGCGCTGCTCATGGATATGCTTGGCCATCGCCTCGCTGTAGGAGCGTTCGAGGTCGAAGAGGTGGACGTTCTCGAAGCGCCAGCCCTTGTCGAAGAAGAAGTCGGCGATGTAGCGGCTGATCAGGCCGTTGCCGATGAAACCGACGTTCCTGGCCTGCAGCTTGCCGTCGTTCAACCACTCTGCGCCCAGCACGGCCGACGCCGCCGTCCGTGCAGCGCTGATGATGGAGCTCTCCAGGCAGGCGATGGGGTAGCCCGTCTCGTAGTCGTTGAGGATCAGGACCGCCGACGCTCGAGGAATGCCCCTGGAGATGTTGTCCGGGAAGCTGGCGATCCACTTGATCCCCGCGACATCGAGGCCGCCGCCCAGGTAGGCAGGCAGCGCGATGATCCGCGCGTTCGCCTTGTCGGGGAAGCGCAGGAAGTAGCTGTCGGGGTTCACTGTCTTGCCGGCGCCGTGGGCAGCGTAGGCGTCCTGGACCCTGCTCATGATGGCGACGCGATCGCGCGACACCAGCTCATGAACGACGTCGCCGCCGATGACGAAAAAATCAAACTGTTGTGAGTGAGTCATAGCGGAAGCTCCTCGCCGATACCGGTACGTCGTCCTGGACCGAGGGGAAGTTTTCGTTCAACCACGCCCGGTCGTAGATGGTCTCGATATATCGATCTCCGAAGTCTGGGCTGATGGCGACCACCGTCTTGCCCCTGCCGATCTTGCCCGTGTACGAGCGCACTCCTGCGAGCACGGTGCCCGTCGAGCCGCCGACGAGAAGGCCCTCTACGGCCAGGATCTCGTGGCACATGGCGATCGTGTCGGGCTCCGAGATCACGACGAGATCATCGACGAGGCTGGGCTCCAGGAGCTCGGGGCGCCGGCTCGTCCCGAGCCCGGGGATATGCCGCTTCTTGGGCGGCAGGCCGAAGGTGACCGACCCGACCGCATCGACGGCGATCAGCTTGGTCGCTGGCGCGTGTCGCTTCACGTACTCGCCGCATCCCATGAGCGTGCCCGTCGTTCCCGCGCCGACGAACAGGTAGTCGACGCGGCTGAACGCCGCGAAGATCTCGGCCGCGGTGCGCTTGTAGTGCGCGAGCTTGTTGGAAGGCGAGGCGTACTGATTTAACCAGACATAAGGCGGATGCTCGGCCAGTAGTGATTTGATGTGCTCGATGCGCGAGTTCAAAAATCCGCCGTTCTCGTCGCGCTTGTTGATGACGATGACCTTGCCTCCATAGAGCTCGATGTAGCGCTTGGCCAGCTTGTTGATGTTCACGTCGGTGACGCAGGTGAAACGATATCCCTTGATCTTGCAGGCGATGCTGAGGGCGATGCCCAGGTTGCCTGACGAGGATTCGATGACGTGGTTCTTGCCCGGCGTGATCACGCCGCGTCGCTCGAGGTCCGTGAGCATCTCGATGGCGGGCTTGATCTTGATGGAGCCGGCAGGGTTGAGGCCCTCCAGCTTCAAAAAGACGGCGTTGTCGACCAGGAAGCTGTCGAGCTTGTAGTAGACGTTGCTGAAGACCATGTCGAGCGGTGAATGGACGATGGTAGGAGTGGCCATTGCCGATAACATTAAATAACCTCTCATCGTTGCTATGCGTCGTGAATCGAGGCAACGCGACCGCCGCCCATCCTCGACGCGCGTCGATAGGCACAGCGCTCCGGTCAATTCACCTCGACCGAAGCTCAATCATGGCGCGGGCTCGCGCGCCTCGCGAGCCTACGCCTGCGAAGGGGTCGCCTTCGCAGAAAGGTACGACGTCTCAATGAGCCCAGCTGCTTCGGATCGATCCTCGGGAGCGTTCTTCGAACCGATGATCCTACGGGGAGCCAAGATTCGCAGAGCCCTGGCCGGCTGCAAGTAGAACCGCGGCGCTTTCATGCTGCGTTTGCGTCCTTGCTGCAGATTTCATTGGTTAATTGACTAATCCGCTTCGATGATAAGGCGACGAGGTGAACGCTGGCCGCGGGCGAAGCTGGTCGCGCCGACGATGAGGACGCGCCGCCGTCCATTTCTTGCGCTCGATTGCCTCGTGGCGCGCTCGGGGCTCGGCGGCGCCACGGTGTCGGACGTCGACGCCAGCGCCGAGGCTACCGGGCTCGCGGGAATCGATGGCCATGGCACTCAGATCCGTTCGTTGCGCAGGCGTTCAACGAGACGAGGATGCGGACCCAACGACCGCCCGTCGTTGCTGTCCATTATGTGATTGAGCTATTTAGTGTGGCCGACAACGCTGGGCAAGGACTTTGTTTCGGGAACGCTTCGCTGCACGCCATGACTCGGTAGTTGCACGCCACATGCAGCGCCGAACGGCGGGTGAGGCTGCACCCGGGCAGCGGTGGCGTTCAATTTGTAAATGTTTTGTAAATGTTCATATATTTATTGCCGGCAGCGGCCGTCGTCGAAGCGGGCTTCGTCCGCCGCTTATCGCCTGGACGTTGGGCGGAGCAGAGAAACGGACAGATAGGCATCCGTCAGCCGTGGAGCTTTGCGCGCCGCCCGGTGATGTATCGGCACGTCGCTGCCGCCGCCTGTTCTCGACTGCAGCGCGCGGCGAAGCGCATCGCGGCCGGCGAGCGCGATATCGTCGTCCCCACCTCGGGGAGCGGCGAGATCCGCGAGCTCGGGGAGCAGGCCGATCTAATTTCGACATTTTTCATGATGGCGGCCGTCGATCCCTGGAGACACAAGATTGTCGAGCGCGCGCGGGCGATTGGGCCGGGCAAGGTCGAGGATGCCTTGCTCGATCTCGAGGGCGATGCGCTGGTGCGCTGGCCGTCCGAGCCGGTCCCGCGGTGACACGCCTCAGGGCAAGGCACCCTTCGCGTCGGCCTCATGACTGACTTCCTCCTGTCCGGGGGGACACCGCAGGGCACCGGCGCGACGATCGCGCCGCGGCGCGATCGTCCCTTCAGGACCTCGAGCGCCGGCATCCACGCGGCGGCCCGGTGCGCCGCGCGGCGCTGGAATCGCCCGATCTCCCATGATATCCGGTGCGGGTGCGCCACTTCGGGCTGCTCCCGTTCCGGCGGTATCCCATCCGGAGGCAGCTCGAGGAGTCCGACTGCGGGCCCGCGTGCCTCGAGATGATCTCCGCCTACCACGGCGCGAAGCACGCGCTCTCGACGCTGCGCGAGCTGTCCCACGTGCGGGCCTCCGGGACGTCGCTGCTCGACCTCACCGAGGCCGCGGCGCGCCTCGGCTACCGCGCGCGGGGCGTGCTCGTCGAGGACCCGGGCGACCTCGAGGACGAGGAGGGCGGGATGCTCCCGGCCATCGCGCACTGGGACGGCAACCACTTCGTCGTCCTCTACGCGGTGAGGCCCCGGGAGGTGATCGTGGGCGATCCCGCGCTGGGGCTGCGGCGGATCCCGCGTGAGGAGCTCCCGAGCCACTGGAGCGGGATCCTGCTGCTCCTAGAGCCCACGGAGGACGTCTTCCGGGGGAAGGCGCCCGAGGGGCCCGCGCCGCGCCGGCAGAGCGCGCTCCGGCGGTTCCTCGGCGGCATGCGCCGCTACCGCGCCCTCGTCGCGCAGATCCTGATCGCCACGCTCCTGCTCCAGCTCCTCGGGCTCGCCCAGCCGTTCCTGCTCCAGGGGCTCGTCGACAAGGCGCTCGGCCACCGCGACACGAGCCTGCTCGCCGCGATCGGCGGCGGCCTCGCGGTCCTGCTCGCCGCGCAGATCGCGCTCACCATGATCCGCGGCGCCGCCCTGTTCCTCCTGTCGAGCGGCTACTCCGTCCTGCTCCTGACCGCCTTCTGGAAGCAGCTCCTCTCGCTCCCGATCGCGTTCTTCGCCCACCGGCACCGCGGCGACATCCTGAAGCGCATCGAGGATCACCAGCGGATCCGCCGCGTCCTCCAGGGGGCGTCCTCGTCCGCGCTCCTCGATCTGGTGATGCTGGTCGGCTACGGCGCGCTGCTCTTCACCTACGATCCCGGCGTCTTCGCGATCTTCCTCGGCGGCGCCGCCCTGTACGCCGCCTGGACGCTCTTCTTGCTGCCGCAGCGGACGCGGCTCGACCACGATCGGTTCCGCTACAGCGCCCACGCGGCGCGGCTCGAGATGCAGATGCTCGGCGGCATCCAGACGCTCAAGGCCTGCGGCGCGGAGCGGCAGGCGCGGGCGGCGTGGGAGCGGCTCCAGGCGGGCGATTTCGCCGCGAGCCGCCGCATCTGGCGCTTCGACACCCTCCACCAGGGCGGCGCGATGCTCGTGAGCCAGGCGATGTACCTCGGCATCCTGCTCTACGAGGCCGAGCTCGTGCTCGCGGGGGCGCTGACCCTTGGGCAGATGATGGCCACGCTCGCCGTGCTCGGCCTGATCATGTCGCCGATGCAGAGCCTCGTCCTGTTCGTGCACGAGCTGCAGGACGTCGTGGTGTCGCTGCGGCGGGTCGAGGTCGTCTACGAGGCCGAGCCCGAGGCGCTCGAGGACGGCGGCGCCGGCGCGGCCGACGACGGCGTCGCCCGCGAGGGCGGCGGCCATCGCGCCGCGGCGCCGGCGCGGGCGCTGCCCCCGCCGGCGTTCGCGCGCGCGCCCGAGATCCGCCTGGAGGGGGTGACGTTTCGTTATGGCTCGCCGAACGACCCGCCGACCCTCGACGGGGTGAGCTTCACCATCCCGGCGGGGCGCATGACCGCGATCGTGGGCCGCTCCGGCGCGGGCAAGACGACCCTCGCCCATGTCCTGTTCGGGCTCTACCGGGCGGAGCAGGGCCGGATCTTCTACGACGACCAGCCGATCGAGGCGATCCCGCCCGCGCGCCTCCGCCGCGCGGTGGCGTACGTCTTCCAAAAGACCGACGTCTTCGACGGCACACTCGCCGAGAACATCGCGCTCGGCGACCCCGAGCCCGACGAGGCGCGCCTCGTCCACGCCGCGCGGACCGCCCGGCTCGACGACCTGCTCGCGCTGCCGAACGGCCTCGCGACGAGGATCGGCGAGACGGGCATCCGCCTCTCCGGCGGCGAGGAGCAGCGCCTCCAGCTCGCCCGGGCGATCTACCGCGATCCGCGCGTGCTCTTCCTGGACGAGGCGACGAGCCACCTCGACGCCGAGAACGAGCGCGCCATCACCGAGGCGATCCAGCGCGAGGCGGCCGGCCGCACGCTCGTGGTCATCGCCCACCGCCTCTCGACGGTGCGCAGGGCCGACCACATCGTGGTGCTGGAGCGGGGGCGCGCCGTCGAGCAGGGCACCCACGAGGAGCTGGTCGCGCTCGACGGGGGGCGGTACCGCGCGCTCGTCGAGAACCAGATCGAGGAATGATGGATCCGGAGCGCGACGAAGATCTCGTGCTGACCCCGGAGGTGCGCGCGATCGTGGCGCGCAAGGGCCGCGGCATGCTCGCGGCGACGGTGATCCTCGCCGTCGTGCTCGCCGCCCTGGCGGCCGCCGCCGGCGCCACGGTGCTGGCGCCGCTGTTCGGCTAGTACTTCAGTACTTCGCCGCCCGCCCCTGTCCGCGCCCGTGCGCCGTCGAGCGGCATGCAGGCGCCGCGTTCACCGCGGTCCAGGTGCGGCGCGGTAGGTGATCTGGCCGCCTGTCTTCGACAGCGCGTAGGCGAACCCGAGCTCCAGGGTCGAGCGGGTGACGACGCTCCCGAGGTCCACGCCCTGCTCCACCATCAGCCGCGCCGCCGCCGGCGTGATGCCGACGAGCACGACCTCGGCGCCGAGCAGCCGCGCCGCCCGCGCCGCCCGCATCAGGTGCTCCGCCGAGGCGGCGTCGACGACGGCCATCCCCGTGACGTCGACCAGCACCACGCGCGCGTGGCGCTCGGTGATGTCTTGCAGCATCGACTCGATGAAGCGGCCGGACCGCTGCGCGTCCATCGTCCCGACGATCGGCATCACGAGGATGCTCCGCGCGATGGGCACGACCGGGCTGGAGAGCTCGCGGATCGTGTCGAGCAGCGACTCCTGGTGCCGGTTCGCCTGCTCGAGCTCGTGGGTCCGCTCGGTGATCCGGTGGACGAGCTCTGCGTTCTCGATCGCCACGCCCATCGTGTCGGCGACACGCTCGAGCAACGCGAGCTCCTCGAGCGAGCACGCCGCGCGGCGCTCGCTCTCCAGGACGATGACGCCGAAGGCGGTCCCGCCCGCGAAGAGCGGCACGCCGACCAGGGTGTGCACCCCCCTCCCGCGCGCCTCGACGACATCGGGCGCGTTGTGGAGCTCGCCCGAGTGCGTGTCGACGATGATCGAGCCGGCAGTGCTCAGCACCCGTCCGACCAGCGACCCCGCGTCGAGGGGGGCGCGCTCCTCGCGGAAGCCCTCCTCCCCCGCGTTCAAGCCGGCAACGAGGAGCTCGATCGGGCGGCCGGCCTGGGCCAGCCGGCGCCGCCGCGTCGTCGCCTTGCGGGTCGCGTCCAGGGTCAGGTAATCGGAGAGAGCGAGAGACCAGGGCGTGCGCTCGAGGGTCACGACGTCGACCCCGGTGTCAATGAAGCGCAGCGTGGACTCTCTCCCGGCCACCACGCGCGCCGGCAGCCCGGCCAGGGCCGCCTCGACGCCGTTCAACACCATGTCGTGGAGCAACTGCACCGCGCGATAGCCCGCGTCGTGCTCGCGCTGGACAATGGCCGCGTGGATGGTGCCCTCCCTGAGCATCGCGATCGTGTCATTGAGCAGATCGAAGGTGACGATCTTGAGCTTCCCGTCCCGTCCCAGCGCCCTGGCGGCCACACCCCAGAACGGGCCGTTCGCGGCGCAGACGCCGAAGGCGCCGGCGATGCCTCCCGCCTCCACGGCCTCCCGGGAGAGCCGCAGCGCTTCCGACAGGTTGTACAGGTCCTCGGCCGGCGGCTGCACGTCGAGGGACGTGCCGGAGACCGCCGCGCGGAACCCCTCGATGCGCTCCATGCAGTTGATGGAGCCGACCGAGAACGCCTGCACACCGATCTTGCCTCCGTGCGGGAGCAGCCGCGCCATCAGCTGCCCGGCGAGCCGCCCCGCCGCCACGTTGTCGGTGCCGATGTAGGCTGTAGCGCTGCTGTCGTTGACGGGCGGCGTATCGACCGTGACCACCGGGATCCCGGCCGTCGTCGCGCGCCGGATCGCCGGCTCGAGGATCTCCGGGTTGATCGGCGCCACGACGATGCCGTGCACGCGCCGGTCGATGCCCTCGTCGAGGAACTCGCGCTGGTCGACGTCGCCGCCGGCGCTGGTGCTGGCCGTGCGGACGTCCACGTTGATGCCGAGGCTGCGCCCTGCGACGAGGGCGCCGTCACGGATGTTGTTCCAGTACGCCACCGGCGGTCGTCGCGGGAGGTGGTAGACGCGGATCTCGCGGTCCGTGGCGCCGCCGCGCGAGGAGGAGCCCCCGCGGGGAGCGTCGCTCAGCAGGACGAGGTGCACGGAGCCCCACTGCGGCCTGAGCTGCACGCTCTTGATGCCCTTCGAGATCATCTCGACGAGCTCATGCGGGCTGGTCCGCGCGGCCACGGCGCTCAGCACCGCCTCGAGCACGCGCACCTCCTGGGCCGACTGGGCCTTGTCGTTGTAGAGCTCTCGCCGCTCCAGCGCCGTGGCGGCGCTGTTGGCCAGCGAGAGGAGCCGCGCCCGGCGCTCGCCGGAAGGCACCTGCCCGTCCGGCTGCTCGACGGCGAGCACGCCGATCGTCTGTCCTTGCACACGCACCGGGGTGAGGACCACGACCGCTCCCGCGGGCACGAGATGCAGCGCTGACGCGCCCGGCAGGTGCGCTCGGTACCACGCGGCGGCCGCCGTGACTCGAGCGCTGTCCGCAGATTCAAGCGTTGAGAGCGCGCTGGCCGGCCCCGCATCGACGAGGACCTGCGGCGAGCTCGCGAGCAGGCCGTCGAGACCGATAGAAGCCCTGTGGACCAGCCGCTCCCCGTCTCGGGTCAGCAGGCTCCCGCGCTGCGCGTGGGGCAGGCTGGCCACAGCTTCCTCCACGATACCGTGGAGTGTTGCAAGGAGATCCAGACCGGTGCTCATGCACTTTTCGTCCCCGCCACCCACCCCTGAGGACGGCGAGGGCTCACGCCAGCAGGCGCGATGAACGGCATCTTGTCAAGGGGCGACCGAGCCGCGTCGGGCGCCGCTCTCGCCTCAGCCCGAGGTCCTCCTCACGAGGCCTCCACGCAGGTGAGCTGCGCCACGGCGTCTCGTAGAGCAACGGCTTCCATCCTACGAGTTCGACCTTCGGCGGCGCGGCGCTAACGCGCCGCTCGAGCGAGCGCGCTCGCGAAGCGCCCGAGGATGTCGGTCCCCGCGCGCGCGTCGAAGCCGAGGAACATCGCCGAGTCGTTGAGTTCCAGGATGCGGAGCGTCCCGCGCGCGTCGCGCTTCAGGTCCATGCCCGTCCACCGCAGGCCGAGCACCCGGGCCGCCGCGAGGCACTGCCGCTCGACCTCGGGCGGGAGGTCGATCCGCGCGATCTCCTCCTCGTTCTGGCGGTAATCGAGCGCGCTCGTGGCGATGCGCAGGCTCTCGATGACCTCGCCGTCGAGCACGTAGACGCGGATGTCCTCGCCCGGGAGGAGCTCCTGGAACGTGACCGGCGACGCCTCGAGCGCGGCGAGCCGCTCGTCGGTCAGGTCCTCCGGCCCGATCTCGCGCGTGGCGGCGCCGCCGAGGACAGGCTTGTAGGCGATCCGCCGCCCTGCGGCGAAGCGCCGGACGGCCTCGGGGTCGTTGGTCCAGAGCGTCTCGGGGACGGGGAGGCCCGCCGCCTTGAGCGCCGCGAGCTGCATCGGCTTGACGCAGCGCCACTCGGACGAGGGCGGGTTGTAGAGGGGCACGCCCGCCTCCTCCCAGCGCGAGAGCAGGCCCCGCAGCATCGCCGCCTTCTCCCGGAACGCGGTGAGCGTCGCCAGCCAGTCGTGCTCCATCGCCTCGCGCGCGCCGACGCCGAACGCGAGGGGGTGAGTGTACATGCCGCGCAGGTAGACGGCTCCAGGGCGGCCGATCGAGCGCCCGTCGGCGACGACGTCGGCGAGGTCGTCGCCGAGCGAGATCCGCGTCCGCTCCGGGAAAGACAGCGTGTCGAGCACGACCGCCTCCACGCCCTCGTCGCCGAGCCGCCTCGCCACGGCCTCGACGTGATCGTCGTCCGGCGAGCCGACGACGATCACGGGCCCTCTTCCGCGATACCTGCTCATGGTGCGTCCTCCTTCACGCTTTCCTCCAGCTCGCCCAGCGCCGGCGGGAGCTCCTCGAGCAGCGCCGGCCGGGCGCACCAGGCGCCCACGTGGCGCAGCGGCGCCTCGCAGCGCCGGCCGTCGAAGAAGACCGCCGGGAAACCGTCGGCGTACCGGTCCTTGAGGGCGGCGGCGCCCGCGACGAGCGCGAGCGCCCCGGCCCTGGCCCGCGCGATCTCCGCCGCATCCAGGCCGAGCTCGCCGCCCAGCGCCGCGGCGGGGTCGCCGCTCAGCAGCCGCGGGAGGTCCCGCTTGGCGGCGCGGAGCGCCGCGAGCAGCGCCGCGCCGCCGTAGGCCAGCCCGACCGCCGCGAGCGCCTCGCAGAGCGCGCGGTCGGCCGGATCCTCCGGATCGCGCGGGGCGACGCCGACGTGGGCGCGCACGAGGTCGGGGTGGCGCTCGACCAGGGCCTCCAGCTCGTCGAGGGCGGGGCCGCAGAGATGGCAAGAGGGGTGCGCCAGCATCACGACGGCGTGGGGGGCGCTCGCGTCCCCGAGGAGCACCCCCGCGGCGGCGCCGTCGACCGGCAGGCGCGGCTCGGCCGCGAGCGCCGCCAGCGAGGCGAGGGGAGAGCCGGCGAGGCGGCGGAACCTCCGCCGGAGCCCGTCGAGATCGGCCGCGTGGGCGACGTGGGGCACCGTCGACGAGAGGAGCAGCCCGAAGAACAGCGCCTGCGCCAGGGCCGCCGCCGCGATGTCGCGGGCCGGCGGCGCCGGCAGCGCCCCCGAGAGCGCGAGCCACACGAAGGCCGCGGCGCCCGCGGCCGTCGCGCCGTGGGCGGTCATGCAGAGCGCGCAGGCGTGCCTCCCGCGCACCTGCAGCGCGACGAGCGCCGCCGAGGCGGGCAGGGCGAGGCAGAGCGACGCCCCGGCGGTCCAGAGCGGCGCGGCGCTCGCGGAGAGCGCGGCGGCGGCGAGCCCGAGCAGGATGGCGCCGAAGAACGCGAGCCCGAGCCCGGACAGGGGCACCCCGGCGATCGCGGCGTACTCGGACAGGAGCACGCTCTCGCAGCCGGCGCCCCCGCGCGCGCCGCAGAGCGGCGGCGGGCCGCTCGCCGGGGTCCACGCGAGCGCCGCGAACATGGCGGCGAAGCCCGCCGCGGCGAGCGCGGCCGTCGCCGCGAAGCCCGCCTGGAGCGGCGCGGGCTGGCGCAGCGCCGCGAGCGCGACGAGGGCGAGCGCCGCGGCGGCGAGCGCGGCGCGTACGGCCGGCGATGCGCGCGGGCCCGCGAGGTCGAGCCGGAGCTGCCACTGCTCGAAGAGGAGCTCCCGGACGCGCCGGCCGAGGTAGCCGCGCTCGGCCGCCACCTCGCCGGATTTCTCAAGGAAAACAATGACTCCCGACCACATGACCGCGAGCTCGTCCCGCGCGATCGCGCGGCTGCCCTGCCGGGAGTCCCAGAGCCGGTAGCCGGCCGCGGTGACCTCCTCGAGCAGGCCGAAGCCGCCGTGGGGTCCGGCGTCGAAGTGGAGGACGGCGGGGAGCTCGCCCGGCTCGGCCTCGTCGAGCACGTCGAGCGCGCCCTGGCCCGCCGTGGCCGAGAGACCGAGCGAGCGCGCCGCGTCGACCAGGGCGAGCAGCGAGCCGGGGTGGGCGTGCCGCGCGACGAGCTCCCGGGCGTGTCGCCTCGAGCAGCGGATCCGGCGCCGCCTCGCGACCTCGGCGAGGACCTCGGCCGGACCGTCGGCGGGGGCCAGGAGGTCGCGCGTGCGGGGGGAGGTCATCGCGGGGAGCTCAACGTAGCGAAAAACCAGGGCGAGAAAATGGGCTCGGCCCGCGTGCGAGCCTGTCGCGCGCGGGCCGAGCCTGGAGCAGAAGCTCAGCAGCCGGAACAGCCGTTGGCTTCCTCGCCGCAGGCGAGCGTCGTGAACTGCGGACACTTCGGCCGCGCCTGCTGCGTCTCCCCGCCCTGGATCCTGGCGAGATCCTGCACGAAGAGCTCCTTGATCTTCTTGACCTTCTTCTCGACCTTCTCGTTCTTCATCGCCGTGCTCCTTTCGTTGGGTCGGCGCGCTGGCGCCGGCCTTGGAATCACCCTGAAGAGCGACCCGGCCGAGGCCGGTTGATGTCGCGTTCGGGGGTGGTCATAGAGGCATATCGCCGGGCGGCTCCACCGGGCAAGTGACGATTTCATGCTCGCACGTCCTGGGTTGTCGATGCGCCTTCGTAGACGCCGTTTTTGGAGGGTACGTGGTCCTCTCACCCGGCTGTCTTTCACACTTCTTCACATCCCTCTTTATGGTGTCGCTGGACGCTTCTCTTGAGCACGGTTGAATGCGCACGTGCAGGTGGTGCCGCACCTCCCTCGGCCGGCGCAGGGTCGAGCCACTTGGTCATCATCCTGCGCTCGTGGTCGACGAAGCCCCGCCGGCGGTACCACGCGTACGTCTCTGCCTTGTCCACCTCGACCTCGAGGTGGAGCGCGCGCACGCCTGCCTCGAGGCAGCCCTGTTCCGCGCGGTCGAGCAGCCGCGCCGCGAAGCCGCGCCCGCGCGCGTCGGGGCGCACATATAGCTCATCGACGAACGCATCCCGCCCGTGGAACTCGAGGGAGAAGCCGAATCCGACGGCGCAATAGCCAGCCACCACCTCGCCGGCCACGACGACCCACACCTCTCCGAGCGAGCGGTCCGCGACAAGGGCGCTCAGCGCCGCGAGCGCGCGATCTTCGGAGAAGCGGTATTCGTCCTCGGCATAGTAGGCCCGCATGAGCGCGTGGATCTCGGCGACGTCGGCGCTCTCGGCGCGACGGACCTCAACGGGCGTGGGCGCGGCTTGCATAACGAGCTACCCCGTCCCGCCCCGCAGGAACACCGTATCATCCAGCGCGTCCCGGTCCCGCGCCCCCCGCCCATCGCGCGCCCCCTCGTCCTCGTCGCCCTGCTCGGCGCCGCCCAGGAACATGCCGCTCAGCTGCTCGATGAAGATCTCCAGCGTCTCGGCGTCGAAGAGCACGAACGTCACCTGCCGCAGCCGGCTGCCGCCGAGCAGCAGGTGCTCGTGCAGCGCCGCGAACGCCGCGAACGCGCTCGCCTCCGGCGGCACCCGCGCGACGCCCGTCCCGAGCGCCGGGATCGCCAGCGTCCGCAGCCCGAGCTCCTCGGCGAGCAGGAGCGCCCGCTGCGTCGCCCGGGCGATGCAGGACGCCTCCTTCCACGCGCTCACCGCGTGGAGCACATAACGGCAGCTGAGCTCCCCGGCGCCCGTCGCGATGCACTCGCCGAGCGCCCGCCGCCCGTCGCGCATCGCCTCGTCCTCGACGCGCTGCCCGCCCCGCCGCCGCAGCGCGCCGCCGACGCCGCTCCGCATCTTCATCTCGTCGTTCGCCGAGTTCACGATGCCGTCGGCCGACGCCTGGGCGATGTCGCCCAGGATGCACCGGATGCGCACCGGGCCGACCTGGAGCGCCCCCCGCTCGAGCTGCACCACCTGCGGCGAGGGGCGGAGGTCGCGCGCCAGCGCGCCGAGCTTCCGGATGAGCGCGCTCGCCGACGCGAGCCGCTTCGCGGGGTTCCGCTCCAGCATCCTCGCGAGGAAGTGCTGGAAATAGGCCTCCTCCGGCGTGTGCGCCTTCGGGAACTGCACCTCGCCGTCGCCCAGGATCTCCCGCAGCTCGACCAGCGGAGGCCGCCCGTAATAGAGGTCGTAAGCGGTCGCGCCGAGCGAGTACACGTCGCAGCGCCGGGAAGGGGTCTCGCCGCGCAGCGCCTCGGGGGCGATGAAGCGTGGCGTGCCGCCCGCCACCACGTGCGCCCGCCCCTGGCCCACGGCGACGCCGAAATCGCCGAGCCGGACGCCCGTCTGCGGCGACCCGAAGAGGTTCGACGGCTTCACGTCCCGGTGGAGCACCCCCGTCTGGTGCGCGCTGTGGAGCGCGCTCGCGACGTCGCGGACCGCGAGCGCCACGAACCAGAGCGGCAGCCCGCGGCCGAGCGCCGCGCGGCGCCGCTCCTGGAGCTCGGCGAGGTCGAGCCCGTCGACGTACTCCTCGGCCAGGTACGGCACGCCGTCGTGGATGCCGACGTCCACCGCCCGCACGACCCGCGGGTCGGGGATGCGCGAGGTGAGCCGCGCCTCGTTCCGGAGCCGCATGAACGCCTCGCCGGGGTGGTGGGCGGTGTCGAGCAGCGTCTTCAGGACGACCGGCGACGAGAGCTCGCGATGCCGGGCGAGCCAGACGCGGCTCATGCCCCCCTCGCCGACCGGCCCCCAGACCTCGAAGACGCCGCACTCCACACCGGTCAAGTCCATGCGAGGCCTCCCGCCGGCGGCATCATCCTGCGGCTCGGCCCGCCCGCGCAACCCGCGTCGGCGCGGGCGCCCGGCGCGCAGCGCCCGCGGCCGCCATTCGCCACCCGCGGCCGTCATCCGCCGCCCGCGGCCGTCATCCGCCGCCGACGGCGGCCCGGAAGAACTGGCCCTGTCCCTCGATCGTGTACATCCCCGAGGCGAACGGGATGAAGGTCGACTCCCCCTGCCGGAGCTCGCGCGCCTCGCCGTGCGCGCCGGACAGCCGCGCCTCTCCCAGGGTGCACAGCACGATCTCGGGCCCGCGCCGCTCGGTGCTCCGCCACGCGGCGGGGGGGTCGAGCTCGATGCGCGACAGCCGGAACTCCGGCGCGGGCGTGTCGTAGAACAGCTCCGCGCCGGCCAGGCGCGGCGTGACGCGATCGACGCGCCACGGGGAGAAGTCGAGGACCTGCAGGAGCTCGCCCACGTTGACCCGCTTCGGCGTCAGCCCGCCGCGGAGCACGTTGTCGGAGCTCGCCATGATCTCGATGCCGACCCCGCGCACGTACGCGTGCAGCCGGCGCGGCGGCAGGTACAGCGCCTCGCCCGGCTCGAGGTGCACGTCGTTGAGCAGGAGCGCGATCACGACGCCGACGTCGCCGGGATAGAGCTCGTTCAGCCGGAGCGCCCAGCTGCAGGGCCGCGCGAGCCACCCGTGGCCTGCCCGCGCGCCAGCCCCGCACGCCTCGACCACCGACGCGACGAGCTCCCGCCGCGCGGCCGGCTCGAGCGCGAGCAGGCCCTCGACGAGCCGCGCGACCGCGGCCGCATCGATGGGCGCGCCGCCGCGCGGGACGAGCGCGTCCCCCGGCCCCCCGGCGAGCAGCTCGAGCACCTCCGCCAGGGCGTCGGCCGGGCGGAACCCGCAGAGCGCGTCGAACGGGGTGAGCGCGCAGATGAGCTCGGGCTTGTGGTTCGGATCGCGGTAGGTGCGCTCCGGGGCGTCGATCGGGACGCCGGCGGCGTTCTCCGCCTCGAACCCGCGCCGCGCCTGCGCCTCGTCCGGGTGCGCCTGGAGCGACAGCGGCTGATCGGCCGCGAGCACCTTGAGCAGGAAGGGGAGCCGCGGGCCGAAGCGCTCGACCGCCGGCGCGCCGAGGAAGGCCTCCGCGCGCTCGGGGATGGCGTCGACCAGGCGCTCCCTCCGCCCGTCGAGCTCGATGCACGACGAGGCTGCCGGGTGCGCGCCCATCCAGAGCTCGGCCTGCGGTTTGTCGGAGGGGGCCTGTCCGAGCAGCGAGGCGATGGCCGTCCGGGAGCCCCAGGCGTAGTCTTGAACGCGGTTTTCGAGCGAGAACATGGGCGGATCCTGCGAGGGCGTGATCCTACAGGATCGCGGGCGCGCCGGTGCAATAGGATCGCGCGCCATGAAGAGGATCCACGCGTTCCTGAGCCTGGCCAGCGCGCTCGCCGCCGGCTGCAGCGGCTCGGCGCCCCCTCCGGCGGCGCCGCCCGCGGAGGCGGCGTCTCCGGCGCAGCCGCCCGCGCCGGCGAACACCAGAGCTCCGGCGCGATCGCCCGCGTCCGAGCCGCGCCGGCTCCGGGTGGCGCTCTACCCCTATGTCCCCGATTACAAGGGCATGAAGGAGCTGGTCACCGCCGCCTTCAAGAAGGAGCGACCCCACACGGCGCTGGAGCTCGTGGATCTCGGGAACTACTACAAACCGGCGGAGAAGGACTCGATCGTCCAGTCGGACGCGCACGTGATCGAGATCGACTCGGTCTTCCTCGACGATCTGCTCCCGACCTTGCAGCCGCTCCCCCCGTCCGTCGGGCTGAGCGACGCCGACTTCCACCCGGCCGCCGTCAGCGTGGGCAAGAAGGGCGACGGCTGGGTCACCGTGCCCCACTGGCTCTGTTCCAACTTCCTCTTCGCGACGAGGGAGGCGGCGCCGAAGCTGAAGACGTTCAGCGACCTCCAGCGGCTCGCCAGGGGGAGCTTGCCCGCGGCCGGGTTGCTCGTGGATCTCATGGGCAGCAGCACGCTGGGCGAGCTCTATTTCGACGCGCAGGTCGATGCGGCCTTCGACGTCGCGAGGGCGATCCCGGCCGGGGATCCGCTGGCCGTCGGCGGGACACCCGGCCTGAAGGCGCTCCTCGCGCTGCGCGGCCTGTGCGCCGGGGAGTTCTGCAGATCCGATCTCTACCATGACGATCCGTCGATGTACGGGCGGCTCATGGCCCGGAAGCGGGGCGTCGCGCTCGTCGGGTACTCGGAGATCCTGAACGCCTTCGTCGACGAGGCGCGGAGCAAGTGTGGCGGCGCGCCGTGCCTCGACGAGGGCGCGCTCGAGGTGCTCCCGTTCGCCCTCTCCGACCGTGGCGACAGGCCGTTCGTCTGGGTGGACTCCCTCGGGGTGAAGTCCTCCTGCACCGGCGACTGTCTGGAGGACGCCGCGGCCTTCCTCGCGATGATGAACCGCGACGATCTCCTCCGGGCGGCGCTGATCCCGGAGGGGGGCGCGGCGCCGCGGTACCTGATGCCAGCGAAGCAGACGCTCAACGCCGCGCTCGACAGGGCGGCTCCGTACTACACGAAGCTCCGCCCCATCGTCGCCGGCGCGGCGCCGGCGCGCGGCCCGAACCTCGGCGCGACGCTCCGGGCGATCGGCGGCAAGATCGACGGCGAGCTCGCCAAGGCCGCTCCACCCACGATCACACCGTCGGCGCCGGACGAGATCAGATAAGGTGAAACGCGCGGATACCCTTCGGGTCTTCTGGCAACGCTCATGGTGAATCCTCCGGCGCCAGCCTGCCGCCTCTCGCGCGAGCTGTCTTGGAAAAAATTGTCGCACGCGCGCCGGCCGCGCGTGCTGCGGCAGCTGGTGTCATGAGACGTCCCTCGAGATCGTCCGGCGCTCCCGGCGCGACGAGCGATCCAGCCGACTCGCGCGTCGACCGCGCGAGCGGCGCGGAGGACGACCACCTGTCATCGGGTGATTTCCCGGCGTGGTCCCCATCCAGGCGCTGGACGCTGGTCCGTCCCACGCCGTATTCTCGGCGAATGACCGCGACCAACAACGACGCGAGGTTCACGCCCATCCTCGCCAGGCTGCGCGACGCCGCGCTCGCTTATCCCGAGGCGGTGGAGGAGTTCCCGTGGGGCGACCGCGTCGTGAAGGTGCGCGGGAAGATCTTCGCTTTCCTCAACAGCCACGAAGGCAAGCTCCTCGTGACTGCCAAGCTCCCGGAGTCGGGCAAGATCGCGCTCATGTTGCCATTCGCGGAGCCGACCGGGTACAACCTCGGCAAGAGCGGGTGGGTGACGGCGCGGCTCGGGCCGGAGGACGATGTGCCCGAAGCGATGCTGCTCGAGTGGATCGAGGAGAGCTACCGCGCGGTGGCGCCGAAGCGCCTGTCGCAGGCGCTGGGCAGCGCAGCGCCCGCGCCTCGTGCGAAGGCGGCGCCGGCGAAGCGCGCTGCGCCGAGCCGGCGAGACGGGCAGGGAAAGCCGGCGGCGACGGCCACGAAGGCGGCGCCCGGGAAGCCGGGGAAGAAGAAGACGCCGGTGAAGGCTGCGGCGACCGCGACGAAGGGATCGCCGGCGAGGCGACCGCAGCCCCGGAAGCAGGGGTAACGCGCCCATCGATCGACGCGCTCGGCGGAGCTGGCCACGGCGCGCAGCGGACACAGCTGTCCTGCAGATTCGATGACGCGGCGCCCGTGGGACCTGCGAACGTGCTACAGCAACTGGCGGAGGACATGTATGAGCAACACGGCAGAATCGATCCGTAGGCTCCCGGTGGCGCTCGACAGGGACGTCTTCCTGCGCCAGCTCTTGCGCGAGCTCGCCGGCACGCTGCAGGAGGTCGTCGGCCTCGAGTCGGCCGCGGGCTTCGTCAGCGTCGTCGGCCAGAAGATCGGGGACAAGCTCAATGAGGACTACCGGGCGGCCTTCCAGGCCGGCCAGCTCACGCGCGAGCAGGTCGCGGCGACGCTGGTGGACCTCAAGCGGCGCATCCAGGGGGATTTCTACGTCATCGAGGAGAGCGACGAGAAGCTCGTGCTCGGCAACCGCGCGTGCCCGTTCGGCGACATGGTGAAGGACCGCCCGGCGCTGTGCATGATGACGTCCAACGTCTTCGGCCTGATCACCGCGGAGAACCTGGGTTACGCGCGCGTCGTCATCGAGGAGTCGATCGCGCGCGGGCACGCCGGCTGCCGCGTGGTCGTGTACCTGAATCCGTCGCCGGAGACCCCTGAGCCGGCAGGACAGGAGTATTTCCGAGCGTAGGCCGCCGGTGTGACCATGTTCAGTTTTGGCTTTGGCCAGCTCGCCGACGTGCTGCCGGAGCCTGTCCTGCTCGTCTCGACCGACGGGCTCGTGGTCGAGGTGAACCAGCGCGCCCGCCAGGAGATCGGCGCCGCGATCGCGGGCCGGTCCCTCTTCGAGCTCTGCGCCGACGACCGCGCGCAGGTGGCGGCGCTGCTGAAGCGGAGCGCGCGCGTCCGCCAGCCGACCATCGGCAGGCTCACCCTGCGTGAGGGGCGCCGTTATCGCGCCGAGGGGGCGGTCGTGCGGCCCTCGTCGGAGGGCGCTCCGGCGCTCGTGATGCTGCGCCTCATCCACGAGCAGGCCGCGCTGGCCGCGTTCGTGGGGCTCAACGACATGCTCGCGCAGCTGCGGCGGGAGATCACGCTGGAGCGGCAAGCGCAGCGCGCGCTGGAGCGGGAGCGCGAGTGGCTGCGGGTGACCCTCGTCAGCATCGGCGATGCGGTCATCGCGACCGACGTCGAGGGCCGGATCGTCTTCACGAACCCGGTGGCGCAGGAGCTCACCGGCTGGGCGGAGCGCGACGCGCTCGGCAGGCCGATCGACGAGGTGTTCCGCGGGATCCACGAGACGACGCGGGAGCCCGCCGAGAACCCCGCCGCGCGGGTGCTGCGGGAAGGGATCGTCGTCGGCCTGGCCAACCACACCGTGCTCGTGGCCCGGGACGGCCGCGAGACGCCCATCGACGACAGCGCGGCGCCGATCCGGGACGCGAACGGCGACATCCTCGGCGCCGTCCTCGTCTTCCGCGGGATCGCGGCGCGCCGCGCGCTCGAGCGGCTGGCGGATCAGCGCCTCGCCGAGCTCGTCCAGGCCGACCGCCGGAAGAACGAGTTCCTCGCCATGCTCGCGCACGAGCTGCGCAATCCCATGGCCGCGATCCTCACGGCCTCCGCCGTCCTCGGCACGCCGGGCGAGGACCCCGGCGTGATCGCCTACGCCTCCAGCGTCGTGGACCGCCAGGTCCGCCACATGGCGCGGCTCGTGGACGACTTGCTCGACGTCGCGCGCATCAGCCAGGGGAAGATCTCGCTCCGCATGGAGGTCGTCGACGTCGCGCGCACGCTCGAGCGAGCGATCGAGACGAGCCGCCGGCTCATCGAGGCTGGCCGGCACCAGCTCCACGTCTCGTTCGAGGCCGGCCTGCCGCCGGTGAAGGGGGACTCCGCGCGGCTCGAGCAGGTCTTCTGCAACCTGCTCGACAACGCGGCGAAGTACACCCCGCCGGGCGGCCAGGTGTGGCTGTCGGCGCGCGGCGAGGGGGAGTTGGTCGTCGTCTCGGTGCGCGACACCGGCGTCGGCATCCCTCCTGATCTCCTGCCGAACGTCTTCGAGGTCTTCGTGCAAGGAGAGCAGTCCCTGCACCGCGCCGGCGGCGGTCTCGGCGTCGGTCTTTCGCTGGTCAAACGCCTCGTCGAGCTGCACGGCGGGACGTGCTCGTGCGCGAGCCCGGGCCTCGGCGGAGGGGCCGAGTTCGTGGTGCGGCTCCCGGCGCTGCGAGGCGAGAGCGCCGCGGAGCGCGCTCGCGAGCAAACGCCCGTGGTCGGGGGGAAGCGGCTGCGCGTCCTCGTCGTGGACGACAACGAGGATGCGGTGACCCTGCTCACCCTGTGCCTGAAGCGGTGGGGCCACGACGTCGCGGTCGCGCATGACGGGCTCGACGCGCTCGCGCTGGCGCGGGAGTACGGCCCGGACGTCGCGGTGCTGGACATCGGGCTGCCGGGGATCGACGGGTACGAGCTCGCGCGGCGGCTGCGGCGCGAGCCGTCGCTGGAGCGGTGCATGCTCATCGCGGCGTCGGGGTATGGGCAGGACATCGACCGACAACGCGCCTTCGAGGCGGGGTTCGATGAGCATCTGTTGAAGCCTGTCGAGCTGGCGGCGCTCATGCGGCTGCTCGCGAAGGCCGAGTCGTCCGACGGGAAAAGACTATCGCCCAGGCGGGATTGTCGATAACGTATCTCGTCGTCGCGCTCCGTCGCGACGACGAGGGAGCCATGGCCACGATGTCCACAGCCGGGTCCGCGCCGCTGCTCGACAAGGCGCGCAGCCTCGTTCCGCTGATCAAGGAGCACGCGGAGCAGGGAGAGCGCGAGCGCCGCCTGCCCGATCCCGTCGCGAAGGCGCTCAGGGAATCGGGGATCTTTCGCATGTGTCGTCCGCGCGAGGTCGGCGGGCTCGAGGCCGACCCCATCACGGCCCTGCTCGTCATCGAGGAGCTCTCGCGCGCCGACGGCGCCGCCGGCTGGTGCGCGATGATCTGCGGCAGCACCGGCGTGTTCGAGGCGTACGTCCCGGTGGACGGTGGCAGGGAGATGTACGCGGATCCGGAGGCCGTCACCGCGGGGGTCGTCGCGCCCGCCGGGCGCGCCGTCGAGGTCGACGGGGGTTATCGTGTCACCGGGCGGTGGGCGATGGCGAGCGCATGTCACCATTGCGACTGGCTCGGCGGCGCCGCGGTGGTCTTCGACGGGGCGGCGCCGCGCCGGCTGCCGGCGGGCATGCCCGAGTGCATCGTACCGCTGTTCCGCGCCTCCGAGTGCAGGATCCTGGATACCTGGAGCGTGTCCGGGCTCGCCGGCACCGGGAGCCACGACTTCGAGGTCGCGGACGTGTTCGTGCCGAGCAGCCGGTGTATCCGTCTCCCGCTCACGGCGCCGAGTTATCCGGGGCCGCTGTTCGCATTCCCGTTCTTCGGCTTCCTCGCGACGGCGGTCGCTGCGACCGCGCTCGGCATCGCGCGAGCCTCGGTGGACGAGCTCGTCCGGCTCGCGACCACGAAGACGGAGGCCGGGGCGATGAAGCCGCTCGCGACGCGGCCGTCGACGGCGCTCGCCGTGGCCGAGGCCGAGGCCACGCTGGGCGCGGCGAGGGCTTATCTCCTCGAATCGGTCCGCGCCGCCTGGGAGGCCGTGCTCGGCGGCAGGCCGATGACGATCCAGGAGCGAGCGCGTCTCCGGCTCGCCGCGACGAGCGCCGCCCTGAGCTCGGCGCGCGCCGTCGACCTCGCCTACACGACGGGCGGCGCCGGGGCGATCTACACGAAGAGCCCCCTCCAGCGCTGCTTTCGTGACGTTCACGCCGTCACGCAGCACGCGCTGGTCGCGCCGCATACCCTCGAGGCCCAGGGGCGCGCGCTCCTCGGGCTGGAGGTCGAAGCCTCGATGTCGTGAAGGCGCCGTGCTCGCGGGGACCGGCGCGGCGTCCGCCAGGGCCCGGCGTCAGCTCTTGCGCGGGGCCTTGAGCGACAGCTTAAGCAGCACGTCGTCGCGGATGAGGTCGTCCTGCTTGCCCGGATAGACGATCCCGAAGTCCTTGCGGTTGATCACGAACTCCGCGGTCCCCGACACGGCGCCTTCCCCCTCGGTGATGTTCGCCGGGAAAGAGATGGTCTTCTTCACGCCGTGCAGATCCAGCTCGCCGGTGATGGTGTGCGTCGCGCCGCCCTCGCCGCCGGCCTTGATCTGCGTCGAGGTGAAGGTCGCCTTCGGGAACTTCTCGACGTCGAAGAAGTCGGCCGACTTCAGGTGGCCGTCGAGCTTCTCCGCGTCCGTCTTCACCGACGACGTGTCGGCCACGATCGCGATCTTGCCGCCGTCGACCTTGCCGCCGGCGAGCGTGATCGAGCCCGAGATCTTCTCGAACTTGCCCTCGTGTTTGCCTGTGACCTTCGAGCCGACGAAGCCGACGGTGGACGCCGCCACGTCGAGCGGGAGCGTCTCGGCGGCGCCGGCGGGCTGCGCCTGCGCGGCGGGCTGCGTCTGCGCCGCGGGCTGGGCCGGCGCGGCGGACGAGACGGTCGCCCTGGGCTTGTCCTTCGTCGGGTCTTCGCACGCGGCGAGCGAGAGCATGAGGGCCGCGGGCACCAGGATACGAGCGATGATCATGAGAAGAGTCCTCCTTGGGTCGATCAGCCGAACTGCACCGAACGCTTCGTGAACGCGCCGTACGTGAGCCCGGTGATCGGGAATGACACCGGCTCGCTCACGTCGATCGACGCGCCCATCGCGGAGACGACAGGCACGAAGTGCTCGTGGGTAGGTAACGCCATCCGCACGCCCGGCGCGCGCTTCCGGTAGTCGAGCAGCGCGTCCACGTCCCGGCGCCCGAGGACCTCGGCGCACCAGGCATCGAACTCGCTGACCCAGGCCGGCGTGACCACATTGCCGCGCCAGTCTGCCGCGCGCAGGTTGTGGGTCAAGAAACCGCTGCCGATGACGAGCACCCCCTCGTCGCGCAGCGGCGCAAGCGCACGCCCGAGCTCGAGCAACGGGGCCGGCGTGAGCGCCGGCAGCGATATCTGGAGCACCGGGATGTCGGCGCCGGGGTACATACAAAGCAGCGGCACATACGCGCCGTGATCGAGGCCCCTGCGCGGCTCCTCCGCGACAGGCAGTCCGGCGGAGCTCACGAGCTCACGGACGCGCCGCGCGAGCGCGGGGGCGCCCGGTGCGGGGTAGTTCACCCGGTAGTACTTCTCGGGGAAGTTATAGAAGTCGTAGACGAGCGGCACCGGCTCGGTGGCGCCGAGGGTCACCGGCGCGTCCACCCAGTGGGCCGACAGCATCAGGATCGCCTTCGGGCGAGGCATCACCCGCGCCCAGGCGCCGAGCTCGGCGACCCACGCGGCGTCGTCGAGCAGCATGGGCGAGCCGTGCGCGAGGAACACGGCGGGCATGCGGCCCTCGCGGGCTCCTCCTCGGGTCTCGGGTCCTCCGGTCTCGGGCATGGGGCTGCTCTCCGTCGAGGGCCGGCAAGCGCCCGCGAAGGGCACCGCGCCGCCCGCGGCGACAAGGAGCGTGAGCGCGGTCCGGCGATCCATGGAGCTCACCCTAGGTCGTTTCCCGGCGTGGTACAATCTCCGGCCGATGCAACAAAAGGTTTCCAAAACGGAAACACTTGACGCGGATCTGCTCGATCTGCGGGCCTTCTGCCTGGTCGTCGATCTCGCGTCGATCACGGCGGCGGCGAGGGCGATCGGCGAGACGAAGGGCAGCGTCAGCCGCCGCATCACGCGCCTGGAGCAAGCGCTCGGGGTCGAGCTGCTCCGGCGCAGCCCGCGGCTCGTGCAGGCGACGGAGGACGGCCTCGCCTACCGCCTGCGGGTGGGCCAGGCGCTCGAGCTCCTGGAGGACGCGCGCGCGGCGGTGCAGCAGGCGCGCGAAAAGCCGAGCGGGCACCTGCGCGTGACCGCGCCGTTCGATCTCGGCCTGAGCCTGCTCGCGCCGCTCTCGGCCGGCTTCGCGGAGCGCTTCCCGGAGATCTCGCTCGAGATGCTGCTCACGGAGGCCTTCCTCGACTTCGACGCCGACCAGATCGACGTGGCGCTGCGCGCGGCCGCGAGCCTCCCGGACTCGTCGCTGATCGCCCACAAGCTCCAGCCGCTCGAGTCCGGCCTCTTCGCGGCGCCGGCCTACCTCCGCAAGCGCCGGCCCCCGCGCCGGCCCGAGGATCTGGAGGCGCACCGGCTGCTCCTCGCCCAGACCACGCGGGGGCGCGCGACGCTCTCGTTCCGGTCGCGCGACGGCCTCGAGCGGGCCGAGGTCCGGGTGCGCGCGGCGATCGCGGCGTCCGACTACTCCTTCTGCCGCGAGGTCGCGCTGGCCGGGGCGGGGATCGCCCTCTTGCCCGAGGTCAACGTGCGGCGCGACCTCGAGGCGAAGGCGCTCGTGCCCGTGCTCGAGGACCACGTGCTCGAGAGCGACGCCACCCTCTTCCTCGTGCACGCGGGAACACGCTTCTTGCCGCCGAAGGTCCGCGCCTTCCGCGACTACCTGCTCGACGCGTTCGGCGCCCGCGGGCGGCGCGAGCCCGCGGCCTGACCCAGCCCGATAGGCGCACTCGCTCGCATTGCGCGCTGGACGGTTTCCTTGTCACCTCACGTCGGTTTCCTGCTCACCGGCGGGAAGTGTTAAGAAAACCGCCACCGCGCACGAATTCACCTGCGCCCATCGAGGCGTGGTAAAGGGGGCCGCCGTGTCTGACCAACTCACCTCCGATCTTGCGTCGCTCCGTATTCGACGTGACGTCGACCCCGACCGGCGGAGCCCGGTGCGCACCGCGCTGCTCGTGGTCGCCTCGCTCGCGGCCGTGGGCGCCGCCGCCGCGTTCCTGGTCCCCAGGGCGCAGAGCGCGGTCTTCAAGACCGAGGTGTCCTTCACCGAGGTCGCGCTGGTCTCGCCGGCGCAGGCGTCGATCACCGTGACGTCGACCGGGTATGTCGTCCCGCAGGTCGTCTCCCGCGTCGGCACCAAGGTGATGGGCCGCTTCGCCCGGGTCCACGTCAAGGAGGGCGACGTCGTCAAGGCGGGAGACGTCCTCGCGGAGCTCGAGGACGCGGATCAGCGCAGCCTCATCGCCGCGGCCGAGGCCAAGGTCGCCGCGGCGCGGGCGCGGGCCGCCGCCTCGCGCGCCAGCCTGCTCGAGATCCGGCAGCAGGAGGCGCGGGAGCGGTCGCTCGTGGACCAGGGGGCGATCGGCCGCGCCACCGTGGAGGACATGGCCGCGCGCATCCAGGCCCTCGAGGCCTCGGCCAAGGCCGCCGAGGCCGAGGTCAAGGCCGCCGCGGCCGACGCCGAGAGCCTCCGCGTCACGCTCGCCGACCGGAAGATCCTCGCGCCGATCAACGGCACCGTCGTGGCCAAGCCGCCGGAGGTCGGGGAGATGGTCGGCCTCGAGAACCCGATCGTCGTCGAGATCGCCGACTTCGGGTCGCTCGTCGTCGAGACCGACGTCCCCGAGACGCGCCTCCACCTGATCGCGCCCGGCAAGCCGTGCGAGATCGTGCTCGACGCGTACCCCGCGAAGCGCCACCGCTGCACGACCCTCGAGATCGGCAAGCGGGTGAACCGCGCCAAGGCCACCGTGCCGGTCAAGGTGAAGTTCGTCGACGCGGCGGCCGACGTGATCCCCGACATGAGCGCGCGGGTGAGCTTCCTCTCCGAGGCCCTGTCGGAACAGGCGATGAAGGAGCCGCCGAAGCGGGTCGTGCCCGAGGCCGCGCTCGTCGATCGGCTCGGGGCCAAGGTCGTGTTCGTGGTCCACGAGGGCCAGGCGAAGATGGTGCCGGTCAAGGTCGGCGGGCCCGCGCCGGGCGGCCTGGAGCTGCTCGACGGCCCGGCGCCGGGGACGCGGCTCGTGGCGAGCCCGCCGCCCGACTTCGCCGATGGGCAGAAGGTCAAGGAGAAGGAGAAGGAGAGCTGATGACGGAAGCGTATCGCGAGGGGAAGCCGAAGCCCATTGTCGAGCTGCAGGGCGTCGGCAAGACGTACTTCCGCGACAAGGAGCCGATCGTGGTGCTCGACGAGATCACGCTCGACATCCCGGAGGGGTCGTTCGACGCGCTCATGGGCCCCTCGGGCTCGGGCAAGTCGACGCTGCTCAACCTGATCGCCGGCCTCGACCGCCCGTCGCGCGGCACCGCGCGCGTGGCGGGGCAGGATCTCACCCGGATGAGCGACGGCGAGCTGGCGCGCTTCCGGTCGAGGACGATGGGGTTCATCTTCCAGGCGTACAACCTGATGCCGGTGCTCACCGCGGCCGAGAACGTGGAGCTGCCGCTCCTGCTCACCGATCTCTCGAAGTCCGAGCGGCGGAAGCGCGCGCAGACCGCGCTCCGGGTCGTGGGGCTCGAGGAGCGGAGCAACCACTACCCCCGCCAGCTCTCCGGCGGGCAGGAGCAGCGGGTCGCCATCGCGCGCGCGATCGTGAACGACCCGACGATCATCGTCGCCGACGAGCCGACCGGCGACCTCGATCGCAAGAGCGCCGACGAGATCCTGTCGCTGCTCGAGAAGCTCAACAAGGAGTTCAAGAAGACGATCCTGATGGTCACCCACGATCCGGCGGCGGCCGAGCGCGCGACCGTCACCCGCCGCCTCGACAAGGGAAACCTGTCATGAGCCTCCTCTCCGTCGCCGCGAGGAACGTCCTCCGCAACAAGTTCCGCACCTTCCTCACGGTGATCGGCGCGGCGGTGGCGGTGCTCGCGTTCGTGCTCCTCCGGACGGTGCTCACGGCGTGGAACGTCGCCGCCGACTACGCGGCCAAGGACCGGATCGGGACGCGGCACAAGGTGTCGTTCATCCTCCCGCTGCCGAAGCGCTACATCGACACGATGCGCGAGGTCCCCGGCGTCACCGAGGCGAGCTACATGAGCTGGTTCGGCGGCAAGGACCCGAAGGACCCGAACAACTTCTTCGCCACCATGGCGGTCGACTCCAAGACCTTCTTCAAGGTCTACGACGAGATGGTCGTCTCGCCCGAGGACATGGAGCGCTGGCTCGGCGAGCGCAAGGGCGCGATCGTCGGCGACGTGCTCGCGAACAAGCTCGGGGTGAAGATCGGCGACACGGTGATGCTGGAGGGGACGGCCTTCCCGGGATCGTGGCAGTTCACCGTCTCCGGAGTCTACCGGGCGACGCGCAAGTCGGTGGATCGATCCCAGTTCATCTTCCACTGGGACTACATGAACGAGTCGATCCCGGAGCGGGATCGCGACCAGATCGGCTGGATGGTCGCGCGCATCGCCGATCCGTCGCAGAGCGGGGCGATCAGCGCGGCGATCGACAAGATCTTCGACGAGAAGGACATCCAGACGGCGACGATGAGCGAGCGGGCGATGAACCTGTCGTTCATGGCGATGATGTCGGCCATCCTCACGGCGCTCAACGTGGTGTCCGTGATCATCCTCGCGATCATGATGATGATCCTCGGCAACACGATCGCGATGGGCGTGCGGGAGCGGACGCGGGAGTACGGCGTGCTCCGCGCGCTCGGGTTCGAGCCGAAGCACGTGAGGCTCTTCATCATCGGCGAGGCGGCGACGATCGGGCTGCTGGCGGGGGTGGTGGGGCTCGTGATCTCCTATCCCATCATCGAGCTCGGGATGGGCCGCTTCCTGGAGGAGAACATGGGCGGCATGTTCCCGTACTTCCGGATCGATCTGACGACGGCGGTGGCCGCCCTGGGGCTCGCCATGGCGCTGTCGCTGATCGCCTCGCTCATCCCGGCTTACCGCGCCTCGAAGCTGTCGGTCACGGACGCGCTCCGGCGCGTGGCCTGAAATGCGGAGGGAAGCTCTCTCATGATCCCGGTCGCTTACAACCTCCGAAACCTCACCGTCCGCAAGACGACGACCCTCGCGACCGCGGGGGGCCTCGGGCTCGTGGTGTTCGTGTTCGCCTCGGTGCTGATGCTCGCCAACAGCATCGATCGCACCCTCGGCCGGTCGGCGCAGAGCGACGTCGCGGTCGTCATCCGCAAGGGCTCGGACGCCGAGCTGGTGAGCGGCATCGAGGAGCAGCAGATCGGCGTCGTCCTGGCGAGCCCCGAGGTCGCGAAGCGGCCGGACGGCAAGCCGGACGGCGTCGGCGAGATCGTGGGCGTCTTCCTCCTGGACAAGCTCGGCACCGACGGCGTCTCCAACGTCCAGGTGCGCGGCGTCCCGGAGGACGTCCTGGCCTTCCGGCCCGGCGTGAAGATCGTCGAGGGCCGGCCGGCCCAGCCGGGCACGGACGAGGTCGTCGTCGGCAAGGCGATCGAGGGCCGCTTCAAGGGCCTCTCGATCGGCGGGTCGTTCGAGCTGCGCAAGAACCGGCCGGTCAAGGTGGTCGGGGTGTTCTCCGACGGCGGCTCCTCGTACGAGTCCGAGGTGTGGGGCGACGTGCACACGGTGCGCGCGGCGTTCGGCCGGGAGGGCTCGGTGTCCTCGGTGCGCGCGCGGCTCGCCTCGCCCACCAAGTTCGACGCCTTCGAGGCGTCGATCGAGCAGAACCGCCAGCTCGGCCTCGAGGTGATGCGCGAGAGCGACTATTACGAGAAGCAGTCCGAGGGGACCCGCGTCTTCATCACGGCGATGGGCGTGATGATCGCGGTGTTCTTCTCGATCGGGGCGATGATCGGCGCGATGATCACGATGCACGCGTCGATCGCGAACCGGCAGCGGGAGATAGGCACGCTCCGGGCGCTCGGCTTCTCCCGGTTCAGCATCCTGACGTCCTTCCTGCTCGAGTCGATCTTCCTCGCGTTCCTCGGCGGCGTGCTCGGCTGCCTCGCCGCGCTGGCGATGGGCCTCGTGCGCTTCTCGATCATCAACTTCGCGAGCTTCTCCGAGATCGTGTTCACGTTCGAGCCGACCCCGGGGATCATGATCGCGTCGGTGCTGGTCGCGATGGGGATGGGCCTGCTCGGCGGCTTCTTCCCGGCGCTGCGCGCCGCGCGCATGAGCCCGATCCTGGCGATGCGGGGGTGAGCCCGGCGCGGCGATCGTCCTCGTCCAGATTCCTCGCCTCGATGAGCCGGGCCACGTCCACCGAACTGGAGGTGCCGATGACGGGCGAGGACGTCCGGCAGCCTCTTGCGCTGACTCGCCTCCCGCGGCCAGTTCCACGCCGCACCACGACGCCGCTGTAAACCGCCGCCGTCAACCCGTGTCAACCATCGGTTGACGGCGCACGTGGCGCTCCTCCGGCGCGGGTCAGCAACTCATTCCTGCCGAAACCGACGAGGTCTCTCCTCGTGCGGGCCAGCCGCGTCTCATCGCGCTGGCTCGCCGTGTGCATCGAGCCGCTCAGCCATCGCCATCGTGAGCTGATGGCATAGCTTCAAGTACCAGCTCGACATCGCCATGCAACCAACGCTGTACGCAGCAGCCCAGCGACCACTTCATGCACCCCTGATCGGGCAGCCGACGTTCCGGCCATGGCCATGAGCCAGGCTGGATTGCGGGCCCTGAAAACGCTCGTGAGGAGGACGCGCATGGCGCATCGTAGGACGTTCGTGATAGCCGCTTCTTCGTTGTTCGTAGCTTCGCTGGCTGCACCTGCAGAAGCGCATCGGCCCGCGTATACGGTCCGCGTGGCGACGCCGTTCGCGACGGGTCACATCCTCGCCGACACGGCGAACAAGTTCAAGGAGCTGCTCGAAGCGAAGACGAACGGCAGGATCAAAGTCCAGGTGTCGACCTCGATCCTCAACGAGCAGACCATCAATCCGGCCATGACGAGCTGCGAGGCCGAAGAGCGCGTCGCGGATATCATGCTCACCGGTGGCCAGCCGATCCAGGACTGGGCTCCCCAATACTTCTTCTTCAACGGTCCTTACGTCATCCGCGACTACGAGCACTTCCAGAACGTCTGGGGCGGCGAGCTCGGGCAGGAAGCGCAGGACCTCATCCTCGCGGGAGGCAACGTCGAGACGCTCGGGACCGTGTACCGCGGCTTCCGGCAGTTCACGTCCAACGCGCCCATGAGCGGCCCGGCCGACTTCGTCGGCCTGGACTTGCGGCTCCCTCCGGTGCCGGACTGGATCGCCGTGTGGTCCTCGCTCGGCGCCGCGCCCGTTCAGGTCCCGCTGACCGGGATCTACGCGGCGCTGGAGGACGGAGCCGCGGATGCATCCGAGGGCGATCTCACCCAGATTCGCTCGCTGAACCTGCACGAGGTGCAATCGCACCTCTCGCTCACCAACCACCTCGTGGGCTTCGGCCTCGTGCTCGCCAACGAGTGCTTCATGGACGGGCTGTCGGCCGGAGACGAGCGGAAGATCCGCAAGACCATGAGGAGAGCCGTGAAGTGGGGCTCCGCGGACATGGCCGCCCGTGAATCCACGCTGCTCGCCGAGCTCGAATCGCTCGGTATGACCGTGGTGACCCCGGACGCGGCGGCGATCCGCGCCGCGGCCGAGCCCGCCATCGGCAGTCTGTTTGCCGCCAGGTGGAACGTCACGACCTGGCGCGAAGTCCTCTCCTACTGATGCGATCGGGCTCGTCGACCCCGATGGCCGAAGGCGATCACGGCGCAGTGCATCGAGCGCCGCGCCCCGGCGCCGCGACTCAGCCGCTCGACCCCGACCGCCGCGGGTCGCATATGTGGGCGTGTTGAGGGCGGTGTGCTGCTGCGCCCGGTCGTACGGCGGGCAACCGGGGTCGTCCTCTCATGAGTCCAGGGAGCGGGCGAGCCAGCCAGGCCTTTTGTGCTTGCCAAGATCGCACGCGCTGGATATCCATCAAAGTTGGGGCTTGGGGGCCATTTGACGAATGGTCGCATGTTGGGACGGCGGTGCCCCGCATTACGCTCTCACGCTCCGTGCAGCGCTGCACGTCGAAGAGACACCATGTGGAAATTGTTGATCCCCATGCTCGTCACCGCCCTGGCCGCATGCTCCAGCGGCGAGGAGCCCGGAGCGAAGGGCATCCTCCAGCTGGGAGGCGTCGTCGACCGCACCGGCGACATCGCCAACCCGAACTGGTACTCGGCCATCGTGATGGCGCAGGACCAGATGAACCACGCTCTCGACCGCGCGGGCTACAAGGATCTGGCCTTCGATATCACGCTGAGGGATTCCAAGAACACGAAGTCGCTGGCCATCTCGCTGGCGCAGGAGCTCGTGGCGGGCGGAGCGAAGGCGCTCGTGCTCGACTCCAGTCCGAACACGGAGGGCGTGGCGAGCCTGAACTACGATCCCGACCCAGCGAGGAGGGTGGGCGTGCCCACGGTCTCGATGGCGGCCTCGTCGCCGTTCTTGAACAACCCTGACGACCAGAGCACGGATCCCGTCGTGCGGTCAGCGCGGCGCGACGCGGATGGCTGGGTATTCCGCACGTCCATGAGCGCCTTGCCCCAGACGCAGGTCATCATGAATATCCTCATGCAGCGGGGCATCGCCGACGAGGAACAGCTCAAGATCTCGGTCCTCGGACCGAAGAACGCCTTCGGCGTCGGCTACGTGTCGGCCATTGCCGGCGCAGCGGAGGACGTGCGCCCGCCGGGCGCACCCGCGCCGATCGTCGAGGGGATCTTCTATGTGCCGAGCGGCGCTGGAGGCGTGCCCACGGACTACAACTTCGCGGATGAGCTCAAGCGTCTCGTCGACGACATCACGGAGCTGACCGACGAAGACGGCAACAAGAGCGGTGAGGCCGCGGACAGGAGCCCGCCCGACGCCATCATCGATGCGTCGAACTCCGGTCACAACATCAACGTGACGAAGAACTACAGCGGCTCCATTCCCCTGCTGCACCATGATACGTTCCGGCGCGCGCAGGTCATCGAGGGGCTCGGGAGCGCCTCCGACGGGCAGGAGGGCACTTCACCCGTTCTGTTCGAGCCAGGGCCGTCGGGCGAGGCGTTCGTCCGGGCGCTTGCGCGCGTCGGCGCGTTCGAGCTCGGGGCCTTCGACGCGGTCGCTTATGACGCCGCGGCCGTGCTCATGCTGGCGTCCCTGGTCGCGTCCGCACCGCTCCAGGATCCGACCGCGGTGACTCCGGCAGAGATACGCGACGCGCTGACGAAGATCAACGAGCCGTCCGGGGACGTCGTCCGCCCCGGCGACGACGGGTTCACACAGGCGATCTCGCTGATCGCCGAGGGCAGACGCATCAACTACGAAGGAGCCTCCGGCAGCTGCGACTTCGACGCCGAGGGCAATGTGCTCATGAAGGTCGCGCACTGGAAGATCGAGCAGCGGGTGTTCCGAGATCTCGCCATCTTCGACTGCGTGCAGCCCGCGTGTCCGCTCGTCCAGGACCCGTGGCCCGAGTCGTGGTGACAGCATGACGAGTGGGGCGTATACGGTTCGAATTCCCGTATTTGTGGCTGCGCTCATGGGCGGAGCGACGAGCCGCGCGAGCGCCCAGCAATCCAGCGCGCCGCCTCCGCGGGCGACCTCGGTCCATGAGACAGATGCCCTGGCACAGATGTCGCTGGAGGAGCTGCTCAACGTCCAGGTCGTCACCGCGAGCGGCGGTGAAGCAGAGGACAAATCGATGGCCGCCGCGAACCTGGTGGTCATCAGCAAGGAAGAGATCAGGACGCGCGGGTGGCGCTCGCTCGTCGAGGTGCTCGCGAACACCCCGGGGCTGTATGTCGTCGACGACCTGGTGCTCCCATCGGTCGGCGTGAGGGGTGTAACCGGCGGGCTCCGAGCGGGCTCGCGGATCGTCAAGGTGATGATCAACGGGCACTCCGTGATCTTCCAGCCCGATCTGACGGCGCTCCTAGGGCCGGAGTACATTCCGATCGAGTGCGTCGAGCGAGTCGAGATCGCGAAGGGGCCTCTGTCGTCCCTGTATGGAGCCAACGCCTTTCTCGCCACGGTGAACGTCATCACGAGGAATGCCCGCGACGGCGCGTCCGGGGCGGAGCTGTCCGCTCGAGGCAACTGGATCTCGAAGCAGCCTGGCTACGGCGGGACCATCCTGGCGCGGCAGGTGACGGACAGCTTCGGCATCCTCGCCGCGTACAGCTTCGACCGCATCGATCGTTCGGGCCTGAGGATCGAGCGTACGTTCCCCGGGCAGCGCCCGGAGCTCCCGGCTTACGCGCCGTTCTTCTCCGACGAGAGCCGGAACGACATCGCTGCGCCTTCGAGCCTCTACGCCCAGCTGAGCGTCGAGACCGACGCGATCGGCAGCCTGACCGTCCAAGGGGGCTTCCAGAGGCTCGACTCCATGGGGGAGTTCCAGCTCAACTCCGCGCTCACCCACAGCTCTCGGTATTCTCTTCAGAACGCGTGGGCGAGCGTTCATCACGACAAAGCGTGGACGCCGCGCGTCGCGACGCAGCTTTCGGCCGGCTTTTCGCGCGGCGCGCCGACCAGGGACGAGGAGCTCTTCCTCACGGGCGTCCGCGCGGCGTCGTTCCGCCGCAACTTCTCATCGACCGCGTTCCAGGCGGGAGCACGCGTCGACGCGTCGCTGTCGGCGGACATCACCCTGAGCGGCGGAGCGGACGCCATCGTCGACCTCGCCGACGTGCTGTACTACACGGAGATCTACCGGTCCGACCTCGGCGGCCACTCGAGCGGCGACGAGGTGGACCTGGTCTCCGATGAGGATCTGCGCACTGCCATGCTCTCGACGGGGGGCGCCTTCGCTCAGATACAGGTGGACCGGCTTCCATGGCTCGAAGAGCTCCGCCTCTCGGGGAACGCCCGGCTCGACAAGCCCAACCACTGGGATGCACAGGGGTCCTGGCGGGCCTCCGCGGCGTACCGCTGGAGCAATAACCTCGTGACGAAGCTCATCGTGGGAAGCTCCTATCAGACGCCATCCGCCGTTCTCCTGTATGGCTTGACGGGCTTCGGCCGGAACAATAATGTCATCGGCAGCGAGACGCTGCCGTACGCGCCGCCGCTCGAGCCGCAGAAGAGCCGGTCGGCCGAGCTCGTCGTGAGCGGCGGGCTCTCGATGGTCCTGTTTGAGGCCGCCGCGTACGTCCAGGAGATCGCCGACCGGATCGAGTTCACATCGCTCGGCGCGAACTTCGTGGGGCGCAACCAAGGCGATGAGACGCACGTGGGCGCCGAGCTGAGCTTGCGGCTGGCCCACGACCGGATCGCCCCTTACGCGAGCGTCGCGGCGAACAGCCGCATCGCCCACGTCGAGAAGGGGAAGCTGGTCTACGAGACAGACACGACGCTCCCGCTGTATCCCTTCATCTTCGCGCTGGGCGGCGTCGACGTCCGGATCCCCGAGATCTACTCCAACATCAACATCCACGCGAAGATCGTGGGCGCGCGAGGCGCCGCCCAGGGCAACGTCTTGCAGAACGACGACGAGCCGTACACGTTGCCGGCCTATGCCACGGTCGACGTCACGCTCGCGAGCATGCGCGCGGATCTGCTCGGCGACGGCTCGGAGACGGCGGCGAGCTTGTCGGTCAAGAACCTCTTCGACCAGCGGCGCTCTGAGCCCGGATTCGGGGGCTTCGACATCCCAGCGAACGGGCGGAGCCTGACGGTGAACGTGACGCATGGATTCTAGGCGCCGCTTCCACCCGCGCCTCTGGACGCTCCGGGCAACGCCGTGCCTTCCGGCGTGGGTGCTTGATTGTGAGGGAGCCAGCGGGGCCGGCGCCAATCGTGAAGCTCCGAGCACGGCTCATTGATCGTGGTAACATGGAGGGACATTGTCTGACGCACTCGACCGGGTTCAGGAGCTGCTCCACCTGCACGACAGCGCCCCGGACAAGGGCCCGCGGGAGAGGACCGTCGCAGACTTCCTCCTCTTCGATCTGGGGGTCGCGACATTCGCGCTGAGGGCGCAGCAGGTGGAAGAGGTCATCGCGTGGCGCGTTCCTTTGCCGCTGCCGCGAGCGGACCCGCGCGTGTCGGGGATCATCCAGGACCGGGGGAGGATCGTCGTGATCCTGTCGGCGCCTGCCGGCGAGCCAGCGGTCACGCCGCTTCGCATCGTCGTTTGCCGGACGCCGCGCGGTTACCTGGGATTGCCGGCGGGCAAGACGCGATGTGTCGCCGCGGTCAAGGTGTACGGGGAGCTCGTACCGGGAGCGGTTGTCGACACCAGCGAGGGGGTAGTCACCTTCCTCGACGTGACCCATCTCCTCACGGCCTCCGGAGGAGCGCCGCGTCCGCTCCTCGCGTCACGCGAGGACAGAGCCGTCGAGCTGGGGCCGTGAGCGACCGGCATCCCACCAGTCAGACGAAGCCGCCGACCGCCGGCGCGCCGGACGATGGAGACTCCGCGCCGAGCGCATCCGCGAGCTCGGTGGTTCCTCCGAGCGGAGCGATGACCGCGCCTGTGCTCGTCATCGACGACAGCGAGATCGCGCGCGAGGAGGTGTCCCGCATCCTGCGAGATGCAGGCTGGCAGGTCATCGTGCTGCCGTCGCCCATCGGAGCGACGCAGGCGATCGTGCGACATCAGGCGCGCGTCGTCATCGTCGATGTCTTCATGCCCACCCTCCGGGGAGACCGGCTGCTCACCCTGTTCCGGAAGAACCCGCGGCTCGGGCACCTCAGCGTCATCCTGATGTCCGGGCATTCCGAGCAGGAGCTCGAGCGCCTGCGGACGGAAGCCCAGGCGGACGCGGTGATCTCGAAGCGCCACCTGCAGCGCTTGCCGGCCATCGTAAAGTGGCTCGCCAGCAAGGACCGCTGACGTGGGGGCCGTGGTCGCCATGCTGCACGCCGGGGTGCGGTGCGCATTCCCGGCGCAGCAGGTGCTCTTCGCCGGAGCCGGCCCCGCGCCTCGGCGCGGCGCCTGCCTCTGGGGCGATGATGGGCTCGAAGGGGCGGCGACGAGAGCGGCCGCGCGGCACGTGCGCGTGTCGACAGGCGGCGGCGAGCGGGTGATCCCCTGCGCGGGCCCGAAGCTCGTGGAGCTCGACCGGCAGCACGTGTGGCCGCTGCCAGAGCTGCTGGGGGAGATCCTGGGAATGCCTCATATCATCGGGGTCGCCGAGATCGACGGCGCGCTGCACTGGCTCATCGATGCTCGCCGCCTCCCTGCCGCCGGACCCGAGGCGGCGCGCCTCGCAGCTCCGCCCGAACCGTTTCAACGCTGATCAGAGAGGCACGATGTCTCCGAGCTCTTCAGTCCGGATGTTGACGGCGATCGCGATCCTCACCACGTCGAGCAGCGAGGGGCTCTCTGCGCCTGCCGTTCCGCACGAGCTGCGCGGGGCCATCCTCCTGCGGTCGATCGGCTACGAGAGCGGATTCGCCAGCAGGACGGGCGCGGCCGTGTTCGCGGTCGTCGGCAACGAGTCGGGCGAGAGCGCGGAGGACGCGAACGCGATGACGGCCGTGCTCTCGAGGCTGGCGGCCAAGACCTCCGTGGCCAGGCGGCCGGCCACCGCCGTGCACGTGACGTACGGATCCAAGGTCCAGCTGCAGGAGGCGCTGCGCACCAGCGGGGCCGAGGTGGTCTACGTGGCGCGCGGCCTGTCCTCGATCATCCCCGAGATTCCGACGCGCGAGGGCTCCGTCGTCCGTATCATCGTGTGCGGCGACGGTGATGACGTCAAGCGCGGCTGCGCCGTCTCCGTGGGGCTGGCCGGCACCAAGCCCGAGCTCTTGCTCAACGTGAAGCACGCTAACTCCGTCGGTCTGCGCTTCGATCCACAGCTCCTCCGGCTCGCGCGCATCGTCGACTGAGGCACCCGGAACGCCAGCCGTCGCGCATCCGGCTTCACGTGTCGGTCGTATCATTCCGCGGTCGTCGCTCGCCCTTCGTCACATCACTGCCCGGTCATCGTCCCCATGCTCCCTTTCCGCTCCCTCCGCTGGAAGATCGCCGCCCTCGTCGCGTCGGTGGCGATCGTGCTGTCGGCGCTGGACTTCTGGTTGATCCCCGACCGCACCGCCCGGGCAAGCGAGGCCGAGCTGCGCGAACGAGCCGATATCTTGGCCACGATGCTGAGGGAGCCCATCGGCGTAGCCATGGACCTCGAGCAGCCGGCGGAGACCTTTCCAGACACCCTGCGCAGCGTGATGACGGATCCCCTGGTGAGCTGGGCGGCCGTGTACGACGCGAGCGGGGCGCGCATCGCCTCGATCGGCGCGGCGGAGGCGCTCGAGAGCGCGCGCGTCGTCCGTAGCCGGGACTACGCCAGCGTCGTCATCGGCGAGGCCCCGATCACGTCGCGCAACGGCGATCGCCAGCTCGGCTCGCTGGCGGTCGCGCTCCGCAGCGACCGGATCGCGGAGCGCCGGGCCGACTCGCGCAGGACCATCGCGCTGCAGTCGGCGGGGATCCTGCTGCTCGGCCTGGGGCTGGCCTGGGTCATCTCGGGGCGCATGACGCGCTCGATGGCGCACATCAAGGACGCGGCGGATCGCATCGCCCGCGGCGACGTGTCGGCGCGGCTGTCCCTGAAGATCTCGAACGACGAGCTCGGGGACATGGTCAGCGCGTTCGAGCGCATGAACGCCCAGCTCCGCGAGCTCCAGGAGACGGCGGCGCGGGTCGCGGGCGGCGACTTCACCTGCAAGATCACCGGAGACGGGGAGCTGTTCGCCGCGTTCCGGGCCATGGTGGCGAGCCTTCAGGAGCTCGCCTCGCGGATCGGCGACACCTCGGCGGAGGTCGCCTCGGCCGCCGCGGGGATGTTCTCGTCGGTGCGCGAGCAGGAGACGACCGCCAACCAGCAGAACGCGGCGCTCGAGGAGATCAGAAGGACCGTGGAGGCCCTCACCAAGAGCGCGGATCACATCGCGAAGGACGCGGCGACGGTGCACGAGATGGCGCAGCGGAGCCTCGTCAGCGTCCAGCATACGGCGGAGCAGACGCGCCTGGTCAGCTCCCACTCGGACCGCATCGGCGAGATCCTGTCGCTGATCCAGAGCATCGCCGACAAGTCGGATCTGCTCGCGCTCAACGCCGCGCTCGAGGGCACCAAGGCCGGCGAGGTGGGGCGCGGGTTCTCGCTGGTCGCGGCGGAGATGCGCCGCCTGTCGGAGCACGTCATGGACTCGGTGCGCGACATCCGCAAGCTCGTGGCGGACATGCACGCGGCGTCGCACGCGTCCGTGCTCGCGACGGAGGACGGGATCAAGCTGGCGCGCGACACGGCGGCGGCCGCGGCGACGATCTCCAGCGCGGTGGACCACCAGCGCGAGGGGACGGCGCAGGTCAAGACGGCGATCGTCGACATCGTCGGGGCGGTGAACGACACGCTGACGAGCAGCGCGGACGCGACGCGCTCCGCCGAGTCGCTGCTCCAGCTGTCGCACGAGCTCAAGACGGCGGCGCGGGCCTTCCGGGTCAAGAAGCCCGCGGCGAGGGTCGACCAGCGGGCCAGCGAGGAGGCGGGCGCGGATGAGGAGCCAGGCTGACCTCGTCGCCGCGTTCCACCGGGCCATGCCGGATCGCGTGGCGGAGGCGACCGATCTCTGGCTCGGCTTCGAGCAGGGTCAGACCGGCAACCTCCCGGTGCTGCGTCGGCTCCTGCACACGCTCAAGGGGGAGGCGCACATGCTCGATCTGTCGCTGTGGGGCGACCTGGCCGAGCTGGCGGAGGACGTCATTGACGCGGTGCAGGGCGGCGTGCCGCCGACGCAGCTCACCGGCGACAGCATCCTCGGGGCGCTGGAGGCGCTCGGGCTGCTCTCGACGAGCGCCGGCGAGGAGGCCGCTCTCGACGTCGAGGGCGTGAAGGAAAACCTCCGCACGGCGCACCACGAGCTGAAGGCGAGCGGGGCGTACGCGCAGCCTGCGGACCGCGCGCAGCGCACGATCGCGGCGGCCGCCGCGGCGCCCGGGGCCGGAGCGCTGCAGCGGCCGGAGCAGACCGCGCCCGCGGTCCTCGACGCGGAGGCCGTCGGGGCGCTCTTGCGGGAGCTCCAGCGGCTCCACAGCGAGCGGGAGGTCATTCAGCGCCGGCTCCGGGAGGCCCAGCGCATGCTTCGGGCGCTGCTCGTGGAGATCGACCCGCGCGGGGCGGCGGACCGGTTCGCCGAGCGGATCACGAAGACGCTCGGCTACGGGGTCGAGATCGAGCGCGCGCTCGGGGCCGCGCGCGCGGACTGGTCCAGCAACGAGTTCGCGACCGGGCGCGCGCTCGGCGAGCTCGGCGACGTCGTCCGCAGGGCGTCGGTGGTGCGCGCCGAGCGCCTCCTGAACCAGGTGTCGCTCGCCGTCCGGAGCGCGGCGCGCATGGTGGGCAAGGACGTGGACGCGCGGGTCGAGGGGACGGGGCTGCTCGACGCCACGGTGGAGCGTCACCTCGAGCCGGCGCTGCTCCACCTGGTGCGCAACGCCGTGGACCACGGGATCGAGCCGGCGGATGTCCGCCGGAGCCGCGGCAAGCCCCCGCGCGGGACGGTGACGGTCACCGTGGTGCAGACCGACACCGCGGTGCGCGTCGAGGTGAAGGACGACGGCGGCGGCGTCGACTTCGCGCGCCTGCGCGAGGTGCTCGCGCCGTCGGTCCCGAACGTCGCATCGCTCGACGACTCCGACCTGATCCCGTACCTGTTCGCGCACGGGCTTACGACGAACCGCAGCGTGAGCTCCATCTCGGGCCGGGGCGTCGGTCTCGACGTCGTGGCGCGGGAGGTGGGCGCGCTGGGAGGGCAGGTCCGGGTCGACTCGAGGCCGGGGCTCGGCACGAACATCCTGCTCGTCCTGCCCAAGCACCTCCACGGCGAGGAGGTGGTCCCCATCGTCAGCGGGCGCTTCCGGTGCGCGGTGCCGACGCACGCCGTCCACTCGGTCGTGCTCCTCGAGCAGGTGCTGCACACCTCGGACGGGCCGCGCGTCCGCCTGACCAGCGGCTCCGGCGTGGAGCTCGTCCCGCTGTTCGCCCTGGGGGCCGTGCTCGGCGGCGGGGGCCAGCCCGAGCCGGGGACCGCGGCGCTCGTGCTGCACCACGCCGCGGGTCTGTTCGCCGTGAGCGTGGACGGCTACGAGAACCCGCGGCCGATCGCGCTCGTGCGCTCGGAGGAGATGCCGTGGAGCTCGCCGCTCGTGCGCGGCGTGGCGCCGACGGCCGACGGAGCGGCGCTGCTGCTGCTCGACGTGGAGCAGCTGTTCGCGAGCGCCCGGCAGGCGCCCCGAGAGGCGTCCCTCGCCGCGGTCGCCGCGCAGAAGCGAGCGCCGCTCGCGCTCGTCGTGGAGGACGCGCCCGTCGCACGGGAGCTGCTCTGCGGTATCCTGCGGGCGATCGGCCTGCGGGTGGAGGAGGCGAGCGACGGGCGGGAGGGGCTCGCGAGGGCGCGGGAGGCGCCGCCGGACGTGGTGCTCACCGACATCGAGATGCCCTATATGAACGGCCTGGAGATGGTCGCGGAGCTCAGGCGCTCGCCCGCGCTCGCCCGGGTGCCGGTCGTGGTGCTGACGACCGCGGCGAACGAGCAGAACGCAGCCGCGCTGCGCGGGCTCGGAGTGCTGGCGGTGCTGTCGAAGCAGCGGTTCGTCGAGGAAGAGCTGCGCCAGATCATCGCGAAGAGCCTCGGGGGCGCGTGACGACGCGGGTCGTGATCGCCGACGACTCGGACGTCGCCGCGGGCCTGCTCGAGGCGATCCTGGAGGAGGACGCGCGGATCCGCGTGGTGGGCCGGGCGCGGACGGGGGCGGAGCTCCTGGCCCTGCCCGCGGTCTCGATCGCCGACGTGGTGCTCGTGGACCTGCTCATGCCCGAGCTCGACGGCCTGTCCGTGATCCGGGCGGTCGCCGCGTGCGCGGGGGTCGTCGTGGTGAGCTCGCTCCCGCGCGGCTCGGCGGCGGTGCGCGAGGCGATGGCGCAGGGCGCCAGCGACAGCATCGAGAAGCGCGATCTCGCGAGCGCCTCGGCCCGCGCGCGGCTGCGCGCCGCGGTGCTGCGTGCCGCCAGGCGGAAGTCCCAGGGGCAGGGCGGGCCGGTGCTCCTCGTCGCGGGCTCGACGGGGGCGATCCCTGCCCTGGAGGGGCTGGCGCGGGGGCTCGGGCGCGTCGACGTGCCGGTGCTGGTCGTGCAGCACATGCTGGAGCAGCGGGAGCGGGCTCTGGCGCGCGCGCTCCGCGGGCTGGGCGCGCGGGCGCGGCCGGCGCGGGCCGGGGACGCGCTCTCGCCGGAGTTCCTGCTCGCTCCGTCGGGGTTTCACATGGCCATCGACGCGCGCGAGCGGATCAGGCTGACGAGCGACGGGCCCGTGAGCGGACACAGGCCGTCGGCGGAGGTGCTGTTCGCGTCGGCGGTGCCGCTCGCCCGGCGCGTCATCGCCTTGGTGCTGTCGGGCCTCGGGGACGACGGCGCCAGGGCGCTGCCGGCGCTGGCGGACGGCGGGGGCCTCTGCTTCGCGCAGGAGCCTTCGGAATGCAGCGCCCCGGACATGCCGCGGGCGGCGCTCCTCTCGTCGCGGCGCGTGAGGCCGATCCGCATCGTGGATTTCGTCGAGCTCGCGCAGAGGTCGGTCCTCCGTGAAGGATGATCGTTCGCTGGAGCGCGCCCTCGGGCGCCTGCTGTCGCCCAGGCTGGGCTACGCCCCGTCGCGGTGGCCCGAGACGCTCTACCTGCATGTGCGGGAGCGCGCGCGGGCGGCCGGGCAGAGCCAGGCGGAGTACGTCGAGCTCGTGAGCCAGACCAGGGGGGCGGCCCTGCTGGCGATGCTGATCGACGCCGCGACGGTCGGGCACACGGCGGCCTACCGGCACCCGGAGCAGTTCGACCGCCTGCAGCGCGCGCTGGCGGGGCTCGCGGAGAAGAGGTCGGGCCCGCTGCGCATCTGGTCCGCGGGCTGCTCGACGGGCGAGGAGGCGTACAGCGCCGCCCAGTGCGCGCGGGCCGCGGGGGTGGACGCGGCGGTGCTGGGCACCGACGTCAACCCGGTGGCGATCGCGGTGGCGCGGAGCGGCTCGCTGCCGCAGCGCAGCGCGGTGGGCGCGCCCTTGCCGGCAGAATGGGGCGAGCGCGTGCCGGAGGCGCTGCGGCGGCGCGTGCGCTTCGAGGTGGCCTCGCTGACCGACGCGCAGCCGGCGCTCGGGGCGGGGCCGTTCGACGTCATCTTCTGCCGCAACGTGCTCATCTATTTCGAGCGGGAGCAGGTCCCGCGCCTGCTCGCGCGCCTCGCGGTGGAGCTCGTCCCCGGCGGCCACCTCATCCTTTCGCCGGCGGAGAGCATCCTGCCGTTGCCCCGGGGGCTCGTACGGGGCCCGGCAGCGGGCTGGCTGCAGCTCGGGGGCGACGACAGGCCGGCGCCGCCGAGCCACAGGGAGCTGGGCGTGGAGAGCGCGCAGCCGCCGTCGGCCGGGGAGCGGCGGGGCGCGGCCGCGGGAGCGGCGCAGGCGCTCGGCGCGGCGCCCGGTGGGGCCGCGCCGGCTCCGGGGGCGGTCGCGCAGGCGCCCAGCGCCGAGGCGGCGGCGCGGCTGCTGAGCGCCGGGCGCGCCGCGGAGGCGGAGATGGTGCTGTCGGGGCTGCTCAACGCAGATCCGCAGCACCTGGAGGGGTGGTTCCTGCTCGGGGAGGCGCTGCTGGCGAGGGGCGAGCGGGTGCAGGCGAGGGCGGCGTTCCTGCGCGTGCTCCGCTGCTCGACGGAGAGCACGTGCAATATCGATGCGGAGGCGCTGCGGCGCGCGGCGGTCCGGCGGGCGGAGGCGCTGCGCGACCCCCGCTGAAGACCCACGTGGCGCGCGCGCGGCATCGTGAGATCCGCGCCGATCTCGTCAAGGAAGCCGTTGCAGGCGTCGATCTTGTCCGCAGAGCCGACGCCGAGGTCGAAGGATCGTTCTCGGGCGGTTGAGGTGCTCGCCCAGGCGCCCCGCTCACCGCGGCGTCTCGGCAACGGGCTCTCCTGCGAGGTCCGGCGGTTCGGCGTCGGGCACGCCGGCCGGCTCGGCCGGCCGGTAGGGTCCTGTGGCCGCGGCATATCCCTCCATCCCCATCTCCGGCTCGTCGAGCCCGGTGAGCTCGACCTCCTCGGACACCCGGTTGCCGACGAGCCTGTCGATCGCGCGGAGCGCCGCGGTGGCGGCCGCGCCGACGTAAAGCACGTTGGCCGCGAGCCCGACGCACTGCGCGGCGAGCTGGCGCGCGTCGCCGTAGAGCAGGCCGCGGACCGGGCCCGCGACGCCGTTGAGCCCGTGGCCGTAGGTGCCGTCGGCGAAGAGGCCGAGCGCGAGGATGCCCCAGGTGCCGTTCATCCCGTGGACCGCGATGGCGCCCACCGGGTCGTCGATCTTGAGCCGGGTCTCGACGAACACGGCCCCCCACACGACGAGCACGCCCGCGATCGCGCCGATCGCGATGGCCGCGGGCGCGGCGACGAACGCGCAGGACGCGGTGATCGACACGAGGCCGGCGAGCATGCCGTTGCAGAGCACGGTGACGTCCGGCTTGCCGAAGCGCCTCGAGACATAGAGGTACGACGAGAACGCGCCGGCCGCCGACGCGAGCATCGTGTTGGTGGCCACGATGCTGATCCGGACGTCGGTGCCGGCCAGGGTCGAGCCGGCGTTGAAGCCGAACCACCCGAACGCGAGGATGAAGGTGCCTGTCATGAGCAGCGGAACGCTGTGGCCCGGGATCGGGCGCACCGACCCGTCGGGGCCGAACTTGCCGAGCCGCGGCCCGAGCATCCTCGCGCCGACGAGCGCCACGGTGCCGCCGGTCAGGTGGACGACCGAGCTGCCCGCGAAATCGACGTGCCCGTGGCCGAGGCCGAAGTGTCTGCCGAGCGCCGAGAGCCACCCGCCGCCCCAGACCCAGTTGGCGTAGACGGGATAGATGACGGTGGAGATCACGAAGCTGAAGAGCACGAAGGAGGTGAACTTCCAGCGCTCCGCCATCGCGCCGGTCGGGATGGTGGCCGTCGTGTCCATGAAGGCCATCTGGAACAGGAACATCGCCGCGACCGCCGGGGTGAAGCTCTCGGGGGTGAGGAAGAACCCCTTGAGCCCGAGCAGGCCGAGCTCCTTGCCGGCGATCGTGACGGCGAGCTCCCGGGAGAGCGTGGCGTCGCCCCCGAGCGTGGCCAGCGGGCCCACGCCGCCCATCTGGAACGCGAACCCCACCGACCAGAACCCGAGGATGCCGATCGCGTACACGAGGTAGTTCATCCCCATCGTGTGGGCGACGTTCTTCGCGCGCGTGAGCCCCGTCTCGAGCAGCGCGAACCCCGCCTGCATGAACATGACGAGGAAGGCGGCGATCAGGATCCAGACGAGGTTCAGCGCGGTCTGCGTGTGCGCGAGCGCTTGCTGCGTGTCCGCGAGCTGCCTGGCGAGCTCGGGAAGGGTAGGATCGGCCATCGGATTCCCTCCGACATCGATCTGTAATCCTCCGCGCGTTTCGTGATGTTTTCGCCCAGGCCGCTTCCGGTGGCTTGGGCCGAAGGTGCGGTATTTTGTGAACCGCCAAGACGCCAAGAACGCCAAGAAAGTGCAATAGATCTGCTTACTTGGCGTACTTGGCGTACTTGGCGTCTTGGCGGTTCAATCTTCCGCGATGCTGCCTGCGGTGATTCCCGCAGCACCTCGGGCGGCGGTCACTCGTCGGCCGGCTGCGCGAGGCGCGAGGTCACTTGGCCACGGATGGCTCGCTCGAGCGCGGCGCGCCGGCCGGCGGGAGCCGCATCTGCCGGAGGATCGCCGCGGGGATCCGGTCGTGGCGCCGGAGGTGCTCGGCGATGGACTCCACCACGCCGAGCACGTCGCCCAGCACCCTGGCGCGGGCCGCGAGGGCTGCGTCCAGCGCCTCCTGGGCCCTGGCGCAGCCCCGCTCCGCCTCGACGACCTCGGCGTCGACCCGCGCGACCGCGCGCTCGGCCTCGCCCACGATCGCCTCGGCGTCGTCCACCCGGAGGGCGGCGCTCTCCAGGCCCGCCCTGGCGTCCGAGACCGTGGCGACGTGGCCCTCGTCGAGACCGAGCTGGGCGCCCGCGCCGCGGACGAACGTGTCGAAGCTCTGGAGCCACGGCAGGAAGCCGCCGTGCTCCTGCCCGCCCAGCACCGACGCCCAGATGCCGCTCGGGACCGTGGGCGGCTCGGGGACCACGCTGGGCGGCGGAGGCAGGCTCGACGACGGGGGCGCGGCGCTCGGCGGCGGCGGGGGCCGGCTCGACGACGGCGCGGGCAGCGCGGGATAACTGGGCCTCAGCTTGAGCATGCGGCGCAGGGACACCATCGCTTGCTGCGGCGCGAGCGGCGCGAGCCCCTCGGCGAGCTCGGCGATCGTCTGCACGCGACGGTTCACGTCCTTCTCGAGGCAGCGCAGGATGAGCTGGTCGAGCTCCGCCGGCACCTCCGGCCGGAAGGAGCGGATCGGCCGGGGCGCGTCGGCGGCGATGCTCATGCAGATCGAGGGCAGGCTGCTCCCCCGGAACGGGCGCCGGCCGGAGACGAGCTGATACAGGATCACGCCGAGCGCCCAGATGTCGGTGCGCGTGTCCACGTGCTTGAGGCTGCGGATCTGCTCGGGAGACATGTAGTGCGGCGAGCCGACGATGACGCTCGTCATGGTGAGGCTCGACTCCAGCGCGCCGCCGAGGTCCGGCGCGATCAGCTTCGAGAGGCCGAAATCGAGCACCTTGACGAGCGGCGACCCGTCCGCGTAGCTCGTCACGAAGAGGTTCGTGAGCTTGAGATCGCGGTGGACGATCCCGAGCGAGTGCGCCTCGGCGATGGCCTCGCACGCCTGGAGGATCATGCCGGCGGCGTCCGCGGCCGGGATCGGCTCGCCGCGGGATCTGAGCAGCTGCGAGAGGTCGACCCCCGAGAGTCGCTCCATCACGATGTACAGGAGGCCGCCGTCGAGCGTGCCCACGTCGAGGACGCGGGTGACGTGCTCGCTCTGGATCGCCATCGCGAACCGCGCCTCGCGCAGGAAGCGCGCGCCCGCGTCCGGGAGCACCTGCTCCGCCGTCGGCGACAGGAACTTCACCGCCACGCGCTGGCGGAGCGCCACGTGGACCGCGGACACGACGAACCCCATGCCGCCGGCGCCGAGCATCCCCTCGACCCGGTACTTGCCAGCGACGATGTCGCCTTCCTTGGGAAGGCCTTCGGGGAGCGCAGGGAGTGGGCACATGCCAGGACCGCTGGAGATCGAACGCAACGTGGCGGATGGATATCCGGTCCCGTGTTTCTTCATGGTTTCGATGGCAATTCATTCTCTGCGAGCGCCGCGCGCCGCCCGAACGTGTGGAGTTCCCTTCTTCGCCGGAGAGTGCCATCCTCCTCTCCATGACGATCCGCGCGGCGCCGCGCGGCGCTGGAGGTCGGCAATGACGGATTGGCTGCCGAGGGAGCTGGAGGAGCTCGATCTCTGGCTGAAGAACTTCGAGGCTGTCGCGCGGTCGTACCGTGGCCTCTACGGCCTCGACGATCGCGCGCTCGGCCGGATCGCGGGCGCGCGGGAGCAGCTCGGGCTGCTCTCCGGGCGGCTGCGCCAGAGCGAGGGCGCCGCCGCCGAGGCGCGCGGCGCGGCGGAGCGGGCCATGGCGGAGCTGGTCGACGCCGAGCGGAGCCGCGCCGACGCGGGGAAGGAGCTCGCGGCCGCCCTCGACGCGAGGAGGGCGGCGAGCGCGGAGGCGGCGAGGGCGGTGCGCCCCGTGGTCGATCTGCTGCAGCGCCGGCGGCAGGCGAGGGCGGGGGCCGCGTCGAGCCGGCGCGCGAGCGGCACCTCCTCGCCGGCGCTGTCGAGCAGCGGTCGCATCTCGTCCTCGTCGATCCGGCTCGCCGCGCCGGCGGAGCTCGCGGCGACGGCGCACCCGAACCGGGTCAATCACCTGAGCTGGCGCGGCACCGGGGAGCCGGGCGCGCGTTATTTGATCGAGGCGTCCGTCGGCAAGCTCTACCGCGGCTCGCCGGTCCCGCCGGAGAGCGCCGGATACAGGCTCGTCGCCACGGTGAGCGACGAGACCACGTACCAGCACGCGGTCGGGCAAGCCGCGCCGGGCGTCCACGTGAAGTACCGTGTCCGCGTCGCCCGCGACAGCCTTACAAGCGATTACAGCGCGGAGGTCACGGTCGCCTGCAAGTGAGCCCGGGCCGCCTCGCATCGAGCGCCACCGCGGTGAGCGGGCGGCCGCGGCGGGGGAGTGCTCTCCTGGACTTCGCGGGCCGAGGACGCCGATACTTGCGCCATGCAAGCAGGGGATGTGCTTGGAGGTCGGTTCGAGGTCGTGAGCCGGGTGGCCGCGGGCGGCATGGGGGCCGTCTACCGCGCGCTCGATCGGCTCTCGGGCGAGGACGTGGCCGTCAAGGTTCTCCTCCAGGATCACGGCGCCACCGACGACGAGCGCCTGTTCCGCGAGGCCGTGGTGCTCGCGGACCTCAACCACCCGGGCGTCGTGCGTCACGTGGCGCACGGGCGCACCCCCGCGGGCGCGCCCTGGCTCGCCATGGAGTGGCTCGAGGGGGAGGATCTCGAGCAGCGGCTCCGGCGAAAGCCGCTCGAGATCGACGAGGCCGTCGCGCTGGCCGAGCGCGCCGCCGGCGCGCTCGCCGCGATCCACGCGCGCGGGGTCGTCCACCGCGATCTGAAGCCCGGCAACCTGTTCCTCGTGGACCGCGACCCCGCGCGCGTGAAGCTGCTCGACTTCGGCGTCGCCAGGCTCACCGCGGTCACGCGCATGACGCAGCCGGGGGTCGTGCTCGGCACCCCGGCGTACATGGCGCCCGAGCAGGCCCGGAGCGGCCAGGGCGTCGACGCGCGCGCCGACGTCTTCGCGCTCGGCTGCGTGCTCTTCGAGTGCCTGACCGGCCAGCCTGCCTTCTCCGGCGCGCACCTGCTCGCCGTGCTCGCGAAGATCCTGCTCGAGGACGTGCCGCGCGCGAGCGCGCTCCGCCCCGAGGTCCCGGCCGAGCTCGACGCGCTCTGCGCCCGGATGCTCGCGAAGAACCCGGACGATCGCCCCCGCGACGCCGCGGAGGTCGCCCTCGAGCTCTCGTCGATGGGCCTCTCGCTCACGGTGCCCCTCCGGACGTCGTCGCCCGCGCCCTCGATGCCCCCCTCGTCGCTGACCCGCAAGGAGCGGCGGGTGGTCTCGGTGGCGCTGATGGCCTCGGCGCCGCAGCGCTTCGCCAGCGCGGGAGGCCACGCGCCGTTCGCCGAGGCCGAGACGCTGGTCGCGGTGGTCTCGCCGGAGCTGTGCCGGCACATCGAGGCGCTCGGCGGGTTCCTCGAGCTCCTGACCGACGGCTCGATCCTGGTGACCCTCCGGGAGGGCGGGGTCGCCACCGATCTGGCGGCGCAGGCGGCCCGGTGCGCGCTCGCGCTCCGCTCGGCCGACCGGGACCGCCCCATGGCGCTCGCGACCGGCCGCGTCGAGGTGACGGGCGGGCTGCCTGCAGGCGATCTCATCGACCGCGCCGCGCGGATGGTGGCGCAGCCCGCGCCGGCGTTCCGCGGCGCCTCCGCGCTGTTCGCGCCCGCGTCCGGGCGCGGGGCGCCCATCGCCATCGACGAGGTGACGGCCGGGTTGCTCGACGCCCGCTTCGAGGTGGTCGAGACCGAGGCGGGCCTGTGGCTCCGGGGCGAGGAGGCGCTCGCCCAGGGCGCGCGGATGCTGCTCGGCCGCCCCACCGCTTGCGTGGGGCGCGACTGGGAGATCTCCACGCTGGAGGGTCTGCTCGCCGAGTGCGTCGAGGAGTCGCGGGCGCGCGCGGTGCTCGTGGTCGCGCCGGCGGGCGTGGGCAAGTCGCGCCTCGCGTACGAGCTCGTGCGCCGCGTCGGGCAGCGCGACGAGCCCGTCGCGGTCTGGATCGGCCGGGGCGATCCGCTCCGCAGCGGCGCCGCGTTCGGGATGCTCCGCCAGGCGCTCCAGGGCGCGTGCGGGATCCGCGACGGCCAGCCGATCGAGGCGCGCCGGGAGAAGCTGCGCGCGCGGGTGGCCGAGCGCGTGTGCGGGGAGGACGCGCAGCGGGTGGCGGAGTTCCTCGGCGAGCTCGTCGGCACGCCGTTCCCCGACGAGGACAACGTGCCGCTGCGCGTCGCCCGCAACGACGCCCGGCTCATCGGCGACCAGATGCGCCGGGCCTGGGTGGACTTCGTCGGCGCCTCGTGCGCGGCGCAGCCGCTGCTCATCGTGCTGGAGGACCTGCACTGGGGCGACCTGCCCACGGTCCAGTTCATCAACGACGCCCTGCGCCGGTTCGAGGACCGCCCGCTCCTGGTGCTCGCCCTGGCGCGCCCCGAGGTGCACGCGCTGTTCCCCGGGCTCTGGGCCGGCAGGAACCTCCAGGAAATCCGCGTGAAGGAGCTGAGCCCGCGGGCGAGCGCGCGGCTCGTGCGGCAGGTGCTCGGCGAGCGGGTGAGCGACGAGACGCTGGCGCGTGTGGTGGCGCAGGCCGAGGGCAACGCGTTCTACCTGGAGGAGCTGATCCGCGCGACGGCGGAGGGGAGCCGCGACGTGCTCCCGGAGACGGTGCTGGCGATGGTGCAGTCCCGCCTCGAGCGCCTGCACGGCGCGGCGCGGCGGGTGCTGCGGGCCGCGAGCGTGTTCGGGCAGGTCTTCTGGAAGGGCGCGGTGGAGGCGCTGCTCGGCGGCCCCGACGGCGTGCCTCTGCTCGCGGAGCACCTCGACGAGCTGGAGCGGCTGGAGTGGATCGGCGCGCGCGCGGACGTGCGGTTCCAGGGCGAGCGCGAGTTCGTCTTCCGCCACGCGCTCGTGCGCGAGGCGGCCTACGGGATGCTCACGGACCAGGATCGCGCGCTCGGGCACCGGCTCGCGGGCGAGTGGTTCGAGCGCGTCGCCGAGCCTTCGGCCGCGGTGATCGCCGAGCATTTCGATCGGGGCGGCGAGCCGCTGCGCGCGGCCGCGTGTTACCACCGCGCCGCGGCGCAGGCGCTCGCGGCGAACGATCTCGTGGCGGTGCTCACGTGGACCGAGCGCGCCCTGGATCTCGGGCTCTCCGGCGAGGCGCGTGGGGAGGCGTTCCTGTTGCGGGCGGAGGCGCACCACTGGCGCGGCGAGCTCACCGAGGTTGCCCGCTGGGCGGCGATGGCCGCGGAGGCGCTGCCCCGGCGCAGCGCGCCCTGGTATGCCGCCGTGCGCGCGGCGGCGATCGTGATGGGCCGGCTCGGGCAGCACGACCGTCTGGCCGCGTTCGCCCGCGAGCTCGCGGACGCCTGGACCGGGGAGGCCGTGACCGGCGCGCTGGTCACGGCGACGGCGGGCACGACGCTGTACCTGATGCTCGCGGGTCTCTACGCGGAGGCCGCGCCGCTGCAGGCGCGGATCGACGCCGTCGCCGATCGTTTCAGCGACGATCCCACGGTGAGTGGTGCTGTCCTGTGCGAGCGCGCGTACCGCAAGCTGTACGCGGGCCGCTTCGGCTCCGCCCGCGCCTTGTTCCAGCGCACGGTGATGTATCACGAGTGCGCGGGGGATCTTCGCAACGCCTGCTTCGACCGGATCAACCTCGGTTTCCAGGAGTATCTGCTCGGCGCGTACGACGACGCGGTGGCGATCCTCCGTTCCGCGCTCGCCGACGCGGAGCGGATGGGTCTCGACGGCTGCATGGCGATGGCGAGGGGCCAGCTGGGGGCGCTGCTCTGCCGTCTCGGCGCGCTCGACGAGGCGCGTGTGGCCGAGGAGGAGGCGATCGCGTGCTTCGAGGCGCAGGGTGATCGGCGGCTCACCGGCGGCGTCTCGCGCGCGTACCTGGCGCACATCCTGCGGTGCGCCGGCGATCTTGCCGAGGCCGAGGCGGAGGCGCGGCGCGGCATTGCGCGGTTGGGGGAGGCGATGCCGCTGCTCGTGTATGCGCGGGCGACGCTGGCTCAGGTCCTGCTCGCGCGGGGGCGGGCTTCCGAGGCGCTCGCGGAGGCGCGCGCGGCGCTCGAGCTGTTCGAGTCGCTGGGGATGACCGAGGAGGGGGAATCGCTGGCCCGGCTGGTGTATGCGGAGGCGTTGTATGCGCTGGGCGAGGTCCCGGCGGCCCGAGCGGCCATTGCGACGGCGCGCGCGAGGCTGCTCGAGGTCGCGGGGCAGATCGGTGATGCCGGGCGGAGGGAGAGTTATTTGCGGCGGGTTCATGAGCATGCGCGGACGCTGGAGCTGGCGAGGGAGTGGCTCGACGAGGGGATCGCCGCGTCGGCGTGAGCGGGCTCGGGCGGCGAGGGCTGTCGCAAAGCCGTAGAGTGGCGGGTCGTCGCGGCCGTCTCGTGTTCCTACTTTCGTCTCTCGTCTCTCGTCTCTCGTCTCTCGTCTCTCGTCTCTCGTCCCTCGTCCCTCGTCTTTCGTCTTTCGTCCCTCGTCTTTCGTCTTTCGTTCCTCGTGGTCGTCTCTCGTGAACGTGAACGTGAACGTTATTCCCTCTTCCTCTCTTACGTGCTCGTCAGAGCATCTCGCAGTAGCTATCGAGTGGAACACATTTGGAAACGAGCTCGAGCACGCGAGCACGGTTGACACATTCGGGCTGTGATAGAGGCGAGGCGTCCTAACGTTCACGTTCACGTTCACGTTCACGTTCACGTTCACGAGAGACGACCACGAGAGACGAGAGACGAGAGACGAGAGACGAAAAACGAAAGACGAAAGACGAAAGACGAGAGACGAAAAACGAAAGACGAAAGACGAAAGACGAGAGACGAGAGACGAGACCCGGCTGAGTCCACCCGCTCAGCGGCGGACGCGGCCGTCGCGTGCTCTTGCAGCCGACTCTCCTCCGGGTGCATCCTGAGAATCCTCCATGCGTCCCGGCGTCCTGGTCGACGATCGCTTCCAGATCCTGTCCCTGGCCGGCTCCGGCGGTATGGGCACCGTCTACAAATCCCTCGATCGCCACACAGGCAAGCCCATCGCCCTCAAGGTCCTGCGCGACCCCAAGCAGGATCCCTCCCGTTTCCTGCTCGAGTCCCGCGTCCTCTCCACCCTGGCGCACCCCCACATCGTCCCTTACGTCACCGACGGAGTCGGCCCCCGGGGCGAGCCCTACATCGCCATGGCGTGGATCGACGGCGAGAGCCTCGAGGCCCGCCTCGCCGGCGAGCGCCTCTCGATCCCCGAGACGCTCCAGCTCGCCCGCGGCGTGGCGTCCGCCCTCTCGGCGGCGCACGCCCAGGGCGTCGTCCACCGCGACCTCAAGCCGAGCAACCTCATGCTCCCGGTCGGCGCGACCCCGGCCGCGGTCATGGTCGTCGACTTCGGCATCGCCCGCTTCTCCGACTCCGTCACGACCCTCACCCGCTCCGGCGCCATCGTGGGGACTCCTGGCTACATGGCGCCCGAGCAGGCGCGCGGCGACCGGGACCTCGGTCCCCAGGTCGACATCTTCTCGCTGGGCTGCGTCCTCTTCGAATGCCTCACGGGACGACCCGCGTTCCAGGGGAATCACCTCATGGCGCTGCTCGCCAAGCTCCTGCTCGAGGATCCTCCGTCGCTCGTCGAGCTCAGGCCGGACGTCCCCGCGGCGCTCGCGGCCCTCATCGGGCAGATGATGTCCAAGGAACCGGCGGGGCGACCGGCGGACGGGGCGGCGCTCGCCGCGGCCCTCGACGCCCTCGACACGACGGCGCCGCCCCCGTCCTCCCGCGCCGCCCCGCCCCCCACGCTCACGAGCGCCGAGCAACGCCTCGTCGCCATCGTGGCGGTGGGCCCGATGCGCCCGGCGACGGTCCTCACGACCGGCGCCACCGCGCTCGCGCCAGGTGTCTCGCCCGCCCTGCTCGCCGCGGTCCGCCGGGCCGCCGCCCCCAGCGGAGCCCGGGTCGAAGCGCTCGCCGACGGACCCGTCATCGCCGTGCTCGCCAGCGCCGGCAACGCCACCGACCAGGCCGCCCAGGCCGCACGTTGTGCGCTCCAGGTGAAATTTTTCATGCCGGCCGCGCCGGTCGCGCTGGTCATGGGGCGCAGCGAGATCGCGGGGCGGCTGCCTCTGGGCGAGGCGCTGGAGCGCGCGGTGATGCTGCTCCACCCGGGGACCGACGCGGGCGACGGCGCGGCCGGGGCCGTCGTGGTCGACGAGCTGACCCGGGCGCTGCTCGAGCCCCGCTTCCTGCTCGCCGAGCAGGACGGCCGGATCGCGCTGCTCGGCGAGGATCTGCTGGGCGAGTCTCCCCGGCTGCTCCTCGGCAGGCCCACGCCGTTCGTCGGGCGCGAGCGGCTTCTCGCCCACCTGATCAGCATGATCGAGGAGAGCATCGCGGAGCCGCGCGCGACGGCGATCCTGGTGACGGCGCCGGCGGGGGTCGGCAAGACGCGGCTCCGGCAGGAGCTGGTCCGCGCGCTGCGGGGGCGCCGGCCGGGGCTCTCGATCAGCCTGGGGCGCGGGGACGTGGTCGGGGCCGGCTCGGCCTTCTCCATGCTCGCCTCCGTGTTCCGCGGCATGCTCGCGCTCGAGGCCGGCGCGCCGATCGAGGTCCAGCGGCAGCGGCTCGCCGAGACCGTGGGCATGTTCGTCGCGGACGACGGCGCCCAGCGCGTGGCGGAGCTCCTCGGCGAGGTCGTGGGCGCGCCGTTCTCGGGCGAGCGCAGCCCGCGCCTGCGCGCCGCGCGGCAGGACCCGAAGCTCATGGCGGAGGCGATCGAGGCGGCGGTCCTCGACTTCACGGCCGGCGTGGTGCGGCGGACGCCGACGCTCCTCCTCCTGGAAGACCTCCACTGGGGGGACGAGGCGTCGGTGCGCCTCTGGTGCTCCACGCTGCGGGAGCTCGCGGACTCCCCGTTCGTGCTCGTCGCGTTCGCCCGCCCCGAGGTGCACGAGAAGTTCCCGCGGCTGTGGGCGGAGCTGCACGTGCACGAGATCCGGCTCCCCCCGCTCTCGCGCCGGGCGGGGGGCGAGCTCGCGCGGGCCGTGCTCGGCGACGCGGCGAGCGCCGAGCAGATCGACGCGATCGTCGAGCGCTCGGGCGGCAACACGTTCTACCTGGAGGAGCTGACCCGCGCGCTCGCCGAGGGCCAGGGCGAGGGGCTGCCCGAGACGGTGCTCGGGATGGTGGAGGCGCGGCTCGCCCGGCTCGATCCGGACGTGCGGCGGGTGCTGCGGGCGGCGAGTGTCTTCGGCGACGTCTTCTGGAAGAGCGGCGTGCTCGCGCTGCTGGGCGGGGCCGGCGACGCGCCCGCGGGGGAGGGGCCGTTCGGCTACCTCGTGGAGCGGGAGCTCATCATGGCGAGCGAGAAGCGGCGCTTCGCCGGCGAGGAGGAGCTCGCGTTCCGGCACGCCATCGTCCGGGAGGCGGCGTACGCGACGCTGACGCCGCGCGACCGCGCGCTCGGCCACCGGCTCGCGGCCGAGTGGCTGGAGCGGGCGGGGGAGACGAGCGCGGCCGTCCTGGCCGAGCACTTCGAGCGCGGCGGCGAGGGCGCGCGGGCGGCGCGGTACCTCGCGGAGGCGGCGGAGCAGGCGCTCCGGGGCGGCGACTCCGGCGCGGCGCTCGCGATCGCCGAGCGGGGCCTCGCGTCGGGCGCGGAGGGCGACGCGGCCGCGGCGCTCTGGGCGCTCCGGTCGGAGGCGGCCTACTGGTCCGGCGGCGGTTGCGAGCTCGCCCTCGAGGCGGCGCGGGAGGCGCTCGCGCGCGCCGCGCCGGGGACGAGCGTCTCCTGCCGGGCCCTGCTCGGGGCCATCAGCGTCGCGCACGTCATGCAGCGCGGCGAGGCGCTGCGGGACCTGGCGGGGCGCCTCCTCCGCGTCGAGCCCACCGGCGAGAACGTCGTCGTGCTCGCGCAGGCGTTCGTGCAGATGATGGTGAGCTCCGTCGTCGATGGCGGGCGGGTCGAGGCCGAGGTGGTCCACCTCCGCATGCAGGAGGCGTGCGGGCCGTTCGCCGCGGCGCAGCCCGCGGTGACGGCGTGCCTCGAGCAGGCCCGCGGGGTCTGGGCGCGGTGGGTCGAGCACGACGCCTGGGGGGCGCTGCGCGCGGACCGGGCGGCCACGCGCCATTTCGAGCAGCTGGGGTACCGTCCGTTCCAGCTCCTCGGGGCGGCGTTCGTCGGGTTCAGCCTCTGGCAGCTCGGCGCGTTCGAGGAGGCGGAGCGCCACCTCGGCGCCGTGCTGGCGCGGAGCGAGCTCGCCACCGCGCAGCGCCGCGGCGAGCCCGGCGGGCTCTCCCCGCCCGCGCTGATGGCGCGCAACTACCTCGCCCTTCTGCACCTCGCCCGGGCTGCGCCGGCCGCCGCCGAGGCGTGCGCGCGCGAGACCCTCGCGGCGTGCGCCCAGCAGGGGCAGGCGCTGCTCGGCAAGCTCGCGCACCTCGTGCTGATCGAGGCGCTGGTCGAGCGCGGCGAGGTCGAGGCGGCCGCGGAGGAGCTCGCGCGGGACCGCCCGCAGGGCCCGTCGTCGCGGTACATCGAGGGCTGGACGGGGACGCTCGAGGCGTTGCTCCTGCTGCGCCGGGGCCGGGCCGCGGAGGCCGCGGGCGCGGCGGAGGCGGCGCTCGCGATCGCGCGCGGCGCCGGGCTGTTCTGGCCGCGGCACGCGCTCGCCGTGGTGACACACATCGAGGCGCTGCTCGCCCTGGGGGACGCCGAGGGCGCCCGGACCGCCCTGCGGCGCGCCCGCGACGAACTCGGCGAGCGCGCCGGCAGGATCGGGGATCCCGCCTACCGGAGGACGTTCCTCGAGGCCGTGCCCGAGAATACGCGGGTGATCGAGCTCGCGCGGCGGTGGCTCGCCGGGGAGGCGGAGCCGGGCGGGCTCTGCGGGAGCGGCGGCATCGCGGCCCCGGCGGCTTGACGAGGCGCGCCTCCGCGCGCGTGTTCAGCGCTCCCGGCGTGCGCTCCAGAGGCGAGCGCACGCCAGCGCGAGCAGGGCGAGCGCAGCGGCGCTCTGGCCGACCGGCGAGGGCGCGCGGGCCTGCCCTGCGAGCGCACACCCTCCCGAGGAGGAGGGCTCCGGCTCCGGCGGCGGCAGCAGGAGCTCCCTGCACGAGGTGAAGCAATGGCACGTCTGCTCGGCCCCGGCGCCGAAGGCGACGCAGGGGCCGTCGCAATCGGCGGACACGCTGCAGGCCTCGCCGAACACGCCGCTCCGCAGCTCCGGGTAGCCGCACCGCTTCCCGAACACCTCGGGCAGGCAGAGCATCCCCGTCGGGCAATCGGCGTCCTCGGCGCACGTGCGCGCGCAGAAGTCCTCTCCCGGATCCTGCGCGTCGGGGCTCGCCGGCGTCGCCGCCTCGGCCGCCTCCAGGTAGGGGCCGACGAACTCCTCCAGATACACGTCGATCCGGGTATGGACGCCGAAGCCGTCGCAGGCCGCGTCGCCCGAGCGCGCGATCCCGAACGCCTGCTCGACGCCGTCCTCCACGAGCAGCGCCGGGCCGCCCGAATCCCCGCTGCAGGCCAGCGAGGGACCAGGCGCGGTCTGAAACGTGGTCGCGTCGACCGAGGTGATGACGGCGGTTCCCGTCTGCTTGGCGCCTGGGTCGCCGTCCTCGAACGACGCGCCGAAGCCGACGATCCGGATCGTCTGCCCCACCGCGCCGGCCTCGAGGGGCGCCTGCCGCAGCGCCACCGGCAGGACGGGCGGCGGCGCTGCGAGCAGGAGCAGGGCGATGTCGTTCTGCCGGGTGTCCGGATCATACGCCGGGTGCGGGTGCGCCTCGACGATCCGCGCGTGGTACCCCGGGAGGGCCACGTTCGCGCCGAAATAGGCCTCCATCTCCTCGGCGCGCCGCGACGAGAGGCAATGGGCGGCCGTGAGCAGCACGCGGGGGGCGACCAGCACGGCCGAGCAGAACGTCTCGACGCCGTGCCCCTGGGGGCAGAGGGCGCGCCGAGCCCGGAGCGCCGCCACCGCGGGATCGCCGTCCGTGGGCGTGCCCTCGGTGATCGCCGCCGGCGCGTCGCCTGTCGCGGGCTCACCGGCGTCGGCGCAGCCGCCGGCCACTCCCGCCGCGACCAGCACCAGCGCTCGCGTGCGCCGCGCGAGCGACGCACCGACGCGGCCGTCCCGTCGCCGGGGCGGCCGAACGCTCCGAGTCTCGATCAGAGGCATGGGTCGACGCCGGTCAGAGGCACCTGCCGATGATCGAGTTCAGGAAGTCGTCGTCCGCCTCCCAGTACTCGTCACCGCACTCGTCGTCCCACGGATTGGCGGAGCCGCCGTGGGCGCGGCCACAGCGATCGTGATCGAGGCAATCGTAGGTGTACCCGGCGGTGCCGAAGCCACACCCGCTGCCGCACTTGCCGTAGCAGTCGTCGCTGTTCGGGCCGGCGAAGATGCTCTCGAACTGCGTGCAGTGGCCGCTGGCGTCGTGGACCGCGATCGAGGCGACATTGCAGCGGAGGTAAAGGATACCGTCCTCGTTCGCGGCCTGGTGGTTGACCTCGAGCGCGCCGGTCTCCGACTCCGCCGCGCCCTCCTCGTGGACGACGACGCCGGGCGGCGCCACGCGGACGGTCTCGCCGTGGGGGGCGCTCAGGTCGAGCTCGCGCTCGGGCATCGTCAGCCCGGCCGGCGCCTCCGACCAGAACGAGATGCGCCGCACCAGGAAATCCTCGTGCAGGCGGAGGCTCTCCTGGTCGCCGCCGAAGTGATCCCCCAGCGCGGCGAGCGTGTGTTTCAGGGCGGCGAGGTCCTCGGGGTAGAGCGCGCCGTTGTACCCGTTCCAGCGAGCGGTCATCGCCTCGCCGTCGTAGCTCGCATCGAAGGGCTGCCCGTTCACCTCGAGGTGCAGCGTGGCGGTGGCCGGCCCGGTCCGGTGCGCCTCGAACTCGACGAGCTCTCCCTCTCCCTTCGCGTCGAACGTGCCCGCGAAGGCCGTCTCGGTGTGCGCCGTGATGCGGAGCTCCGCCTCGCCGGCCTCCGCCCCGGGGGACGCCGACGGTTCTTCTCCGCTGATCGTCGTGCAGGCCGCCGCCCCCAGAACCGCCGCGGCGACTCCACTCAAAAGCCTCATTCTTGACATGTGCACTCCTCGTTGCCCGGTTACACAGGAACCGTGTATTCGATCGTATCGTGCCATCAAGCCCAGGAAATTCCCGAGGCTGCCCGCCTGTCGCATCACTCCTGGTGGCGTGGCCCTGCGGCAGCCTCGAACTAGGCGCCACGGGTGTACGACGACAACCGAGGAAGATCAAGGAAAAGGAATCTTGATGATGCGGCAGAGCAGACATCTGCCGATGTGTGAAGAGTCGTGTGTGAAGCGCTGTTGGTGTGAAGGGTTGTCGATGTGTGAAGAGCTGTTGAGGTCAACTAGCGCGCTTGCTGGTTGGACATGACCAGTCGCGCCCTGCTCCGCTCCTCCGCGAAGGTCAACGCCCGGCGGCGGTAGGCGTTGGGCACTACCGGCGCGACCTTGCTCGCCCGTTCGGGACCGCCGGCGGCCGGAGCAGCCTGCCGATCGCCTCGTCGGGGCCGGCCAGCTCGGCAATACTTTCCGCTCGGCCGTGGAGTGTTCTCCCCGGTCGTTCGCCCCTCCAAGGCGATCACCGCGCCCCCTTGTGCTGCTACAGTCGCGGCGTGGCGCGCTGGTTCAACGTCGCGGGGCCTTGCAAGCCGGAGATCCACTACATGCTGCCGGCGCTGCGCCGGCTGCCCACGGTGCGACGGCTCATCGAGCAGATGACGTACTTCGTCGTGCACGCGCCGCGGCAGGTCGGCAAGACGACCGCGCTGCTCGCGCTGGCGGAGGAGCTGCTCCGCGAGGGCCGCTACGTGGCGGTGGTGGTCTCGGTGGAGGTGGGCGCCCCGCTCTCCCGCGATCTCGACGCCGCCGAGCTGGCCGTCCTGGATGCATGGCGGGGCGCGGCGGAGCGGCGGTTGCCGCGGGAGCTGTGGCCGCCGCCCTGGCCCGAGGCCTCGCCCGGCCGCCGTATCGGCGCAGCGCTGCAGGCCTGGGCGAGCGCAGCGCCGCGACCGCTGGTTCTGCTGATCGACGAGATCGACGCGCTGGAGGACGTGGCGCTGATCTCGGTGCTGCGGCAGATCCGCGACGGCTACCCGGACCGCCCGCGCTCGTTCCCGTGGTCGCTGGGGCTCGTGGGGATGCGCGACGTGCGCGACTACAAGGTCGCGTCGGGGGCAAGTGTGCGGCTCGGGACGGCGAGCCCCTTCAACATCAAGGTGCAGTCCCTCACGCTACGGAGCTTCACGCGCGAGGAGGTCGCGGAGCTCTACGCGCAGCACACGGCCGAGACCGGGCAGGTGTTCGCGCCCGAGGCCGAAGAGCGGGCGTTCTTGCTGACGCAGGGCCAGCCGTGGCTCGTGAACGCGCTCGCCCGGCAGCTCGTCGAGGTGGTGGTGCCCGACGCCGCGCGGTCGATCTCCGCAGCGGACGTGGAGCGTGCGAAGGACATCCTGATCGAGCAGCAGGAGACGCACCTGGACAGCCTGGCGGAGCGGCTCCGGGAGCCGCGGGTGCGCGCGGTCATCGAGCCGATGCTGGCGGGCGAGGCGCCGGGCGAGCTCCCGCGCGACGACATCCGCTTCCTGGAGGACCTCGGCCTGGCGCGCATGGGCGAAGGCGGCGGCCTGGAGATAGCGAACCCGATCTACCGCGAGATCATCGTGCGCGAGCTCTCGACCCCCTCGCGCGCGTCGCTGCCCCACATCGCGCCGACATGGCTCACCTCGGAGGGGCGGCTCGATGCCGAGCGGCTGATCGAGGCTTTCTTGGCGTTCTGGCGCCAGCACGGCGAGGCCCTCCTGGGGACGGCGCTGTACCACGAGGTTGCGCCGCACCTGGTGCTGATGGCGTTCCTGCACCGGGTGGTGAACGGCGGGGGAACGATCGAGCGGGAGTACGCGATCGGCCGCGGGCGCATGGATCTATGTGTGCGTTACGGGGGCGAAGCGCTGGCGATGGAGCTGAAGGTGTGGCGAGACGGCCGGCCGGACCCGCTGGCCGAAGGCCTCACCCAGCTGGACGGCTACCTGTCGGGCCTGGGGCTCGCGCGCGGCTGGCTGGTGATCTTCGACCGGCGCAGCGGCCAGCCGCCCATCGCGGAGCGGACACGACGGGAAGCAGCGCAGACGCCCGGGGGGCGGGCGGTGGCCGTGATCCGGGCGTGAGCGCGCGTCGACGTGCGCCGCCCGGTCCCGAGGCTTAGCCGGGAGGGCCGTGCGACGGGGGGCTCGCCGGGAGGTGTCGCCGGAAGGATGTGCGATAGTGGCACACGGCCCCCTGCAGGACGAGCGGGCCTGGTCGCCATGCTCCGGCGGGGAGCGCGTGTCAGGAGGCACCGGGGCTCCTCCTGCTTCTCGAAATCAGGCATCACGCGCTCGACACCCGGGATGATGGTCCTGTAGCCTCTCTCGCAGAAAGGGGCAGGAGATGAGGGAGGCGCTAGCATCGTATGTCAACCGGGTTCGTGAGTTGGCAGAGCATGTGCGGGGCAACGAGCAGGCCACGAAGCAAAGCTTGATCGGGCCACTGTTCACTCTGCTTGGTTACGACCTGACCGACCCTCGCCAGTGCCTTCCCGAGTATCGCGTCGACTTCGGAAAGGACCGTTCTGTCAAGCCGATCGATTGGGCCTTCCTGCAAAGCGGACGCCCTATCTTCTTCGTGGAGGCCAAGGAAGCGGGACGAAAGCTCGCTGGCTTCGACGAGCAGCTGGCGGATTATTTCGCGAAGGCGCCCGAGGCGAAGCTCGGAATTCTGACGAACGGCATCCTGTGGCGCTTCTTCACCGACATGGTGAACGAAAACGTGATGGACAAAGAACCGTTCGTGCAGTGGGACGTCCTGGCTGACGAACAGCCGCCGTTCGACTTCCTTACAGTACTCCAGAAGTCCGAGTACAATTCCAGCCTCCTTCGGACGTTCGCTCAGCGGACCCGCCAGCAGAACCTTCTTGTGCAGGAGCTAGCCAGGCTCCTCGAGCCGGCGCCGGAGTTCACGAAGCTCGCGGTCGCGAGGATCGAGATGAGAAACCTGACGGCTGCGGTGGTCGAGAGCTGGAAGCCCATCGTGGCGAACGCCATCAATGAATGGGCAAAGCAGCGCGCACTGGCATCGGTTCTCGAGACCCAGGCCCGCATCAGCGCTCCACCCGAAGAGCCGCAGGCGCCCAAGGTTGAAACAACGCAGGAAGAGCTCAATGCCTTCGCGACGGTTCAGCGCCTGCTTGGTCCCGAACGGCCGATCGCTTACGAGGACACCGTGTCCTATTTGAAGATGCACCTTCAGGAGAGGCGGACGGCGGTGTTCTGCAGGCTGCTGGCCAGCCGCAAGAAGCCGTGTATCTGGGTGCCTCTGCCGAACGAGCGGGTGAGCCCCCTTGCTGCCTCGCTTCCGGTCACCATACCCCAGCTCGGCTGGTCGTGCATAACGATGGAGTCGATCGATGACCTCGACAAGCTGGGCGATCTTCTGCGCGCCTCTCACGAGCACGTGAAATCGGCGCTCAGAGGCAAGGCTGCCGAGCCCAGCGACGGTGGCGGGACGGCCGTCTAATTCCCCGATCCTGATCCGGAAACGCCAGCACGTTCAAGTGCTTGCACGTAAGGTTTAGCCGATGCTGGCGGGTGAGGCGCAGGGCGGGCTCCCGCGCGACGGCATCCTCTTCCTGGAGGAACTCCGCCTCGCGCGCCTGGGCGAAGGCGGCGGCCCGGGAGATCGCGAACCCGGTCCAGGCGCGCCGCCCGGTCCCGAGGCGGAACGGGTGGGTTGTGCGAGGGCGGCGGCATCACGGCCCCCGGCGGCTTCAGGTGGTCCTGATCACCGCGTTCCGCGGCGAGCGCCGGCCAGGCGGCGTCAGGTGCATCAGGCACATTTGGCGCGGGTCTGGCAGCATGGTAGCACCCTGCCATGCCCGGTCTTGACCCCCTGCGTCGCGCGAGCCTCGTTTTCCTTGCCGTGCTGCTCTCGAGTTGCGGTGACAGCGAGCCCGACGGCATCGGCGGCGGCGACCCCGGCGGCAGCGGCGGCAGCGGCGGCAGCGCCACCGGCGGGGGAGGGGGGATCGGCGGTGAGGGCGGGAGCGGCGGGAGCGGCGGGGCTCCGCCCGCGCTCGATCCGCACGTCGAGGCGTGCCTCCGGATCAACGCCTGTGACGCCGATGGCGGGGTTCCGCTGGGGATCCAGGCCTGCCTCACCCAGGAGCTCGACGCGCCATGGGCGTGGGCGACGATCGGCCCTCGGCGGCTCGGGCTCGCCGCGATGGAGTGCAAGCTCGCGGCCGCCGACTGCGACGCCGTCCGCGCGTGCACGCCGGCGGCCGATGAGCTCGGCGCGGCGTGTATGGACAACGCCGGAGCGGATCTGTGCGAGGGAGACGCCTGGGTCTATTGCGACGAGCTGGGCGCGCCCCTCGCCGCGATGGACTGCGCGGCCGCCGGGCTCTCCTGCTCGTCCGCGTTCGTCGCCGGGTGCGGCGCCGAGCCGTGCGACTACGCCACCACGTCGCCGGAGTGTGATCCGGACGACCCGGACGTGCTCATCGAGTGCAGCTCTGCCGGCTTCCTGACGCGCGTCCATTGCCCGAGCCAGTACAACATGGTGCGCGTCAACGGCCCTGAGGGAGACGAGGTGTTCACGATCGCGGGCGAGACGTGCGGCTTCGACGAGCAGCGCGGCGACTTCGGCTGCGTCGGCACGGGCGAGGCGTGCAGCTTCTTCTCGCAGCGGTGCGACGGCGCCGTGCTCGAGACCTGCGCGGGCGGCAAGCTGAGCCGCCGCGACTGCGCCGCGCTGGAGCCGGCCGGCCAGGGCTGCGGCTTCATCCCGAGCGGGCAGTTTGCCGGCGCGGCCTCGTGCGGGCTGGTCGGCGGCGGGTGCGACATGGGCAGCGACGAGGCGTGCGACGGCGCGGTCCTCCGGTACTGCGGCTGGGGCACGCCGGCGGAGGTCGATTGCCGGGCGGCGGGTTACGCCGGCTGCGCCGTGGCCGAGCAGGGCGGGCGCGCGGTCGCGTACTGCGTTCCGTGAGGCGGAGCGGCAAGCGTCGTGCGACGCGTGGGGCTCGGGCGCCCGCGCCGCGCTGCTCGCGGCGAGCGATCGTGTCGTTTCACGGCGGACCCCCGGGAGCGGGGCAGTCCGCAACGGCCCTCTGGATGGCGGTGCGGAGCCAGCGGTGGCCGTCGTCGTCCTCGGAGCGACCTGGCCAGACGAGCGTCAGCGTGTAGTGTTTGGTGCCGACGGGACACGGCCGCACCACGAGGTCGAGCTTCCGGGCCAGGGCGTCGGCCACACGTGCGGAGACGGTGAGCAGCAGGTCGGAGCCGGAGAGGATGAACGGCGCGACCAGGAAGTGGGACACGGTGAGGTTCACCCGCCGGCGAAGACCCCGCTCTGCGAGCTCGTCGTCGATGGCGCTCTGGTCTTCCCCGTGCGGCGAGACCATCAGGTGCTCGCACGCGGCGTAGCGCGCTGCGGTGAGCGTCTTGCGGGAGGCCGGGTGGCCTCGGCGCATCACACAGACGATCTCCTCGGCCGCGAGCAGTGTGGACCGGCAGCCGTCGGGCACCGGCCCCCCGCGTCCGAGCTTCGCGTCGAGCTCGCCGCGCCGCAGGAGCTCGGCGAAGTCCGCCGGGATGTTCCGGCAGCGCAGGTTGATGTGCGGCGCCTCGGCGGCGAGGATCCTGGTCAAGGGCGGGAGCACGAGCAGCTCGAGGTTGTCGGTCGCCGCGAGCCGGAAGGTGCGTCTCGACGACCTCGGGTCGAACCGCTCCACCGGGCTGAAGACCTGCTCGAGCCGCGCGACGGCCTCGGCCGCTTTCGGCGCCAGGTCCAGCGCCCGTGCGCTGAGCGTCATCTGCCTGCCGACCTGGACGAGCAACGGGTCCTCGAAGTGGGCGCGCAGCCGCGAGAGCGCGTGGCTCATCGAGGGCTGCGTCACACCGACGCGGCGCGCGGCCCGCGTGACGCTCCTCTCCAGGAGCAGGGCGTGCAGGGCCACGACGAGGTGGGTGTCCACCGACTGCAGGTGCATGGTCGATGGATACCACGGGGACCCATCGACGGCGTCTATGGGACGCCGCGCCGACTGTCGATTCGACGGCCAGGCCGCGGGTGCCTATTCCTGGCTCGGGGCGGGGCGTGCCGCGGCGGAGCGCTCTGGCCGCCCAGCCCGTTACCCGAGCCCAGGGAGCTGTCCATGATCATCGAGTACATCCGCTACACGATCCCCGCGGAGCAAGAGCAGGCGTTCCTGTCGGCTTACCGCGACGCGGCCGCGGAGCTGAGGGGCTCCGAGAACTGCCTCGACTACGAGATCTCCCGGTGCGTCGAGGAGCCGACGAGCTTCATCGTGCGCATCCGCTGGGACTCGCTGGAGGGTCACCTCCAGGGCTTCCGCAAGGCGGAGGCGTTCCCGTCGTTCTTCGGCAAGGTGAGGCCGTTCTACGAGCGTATCCAGGAGATGAGGCACTACACGCTGACCGACGTCGCGGGGGCGGGAGCCGGCGGTTAAACGACGCGTCACGACTCGGCCGGGCGAGGACCCGGCGATCGGGGTCGGGGCGAGGGGGGGACTCGCTCGGGGTCAGGCATCGGCGTCATGTTGTTGCCTCGCGAAGCGCATGGTGATCGGCGGCGTCCATGCGCCCACCGGTGCGCCAGATCTGTCTCGCGCTGGTGCATAACGTCGCGTCGCGGCGCACCGCATTGCCGTCTGACCGAAGCCGCTTCCGGAGTCCTGAAGGAGGTACACCGCGCGAGCCAAGCCGCTGGTCTCCACGTACACCATGATCGTGGCGCTGCCCGCGTCGATGTTGTTCCTCTCTGCTTCCTCGGGGAAAGGACAGCTCCACGTCGCAGCACCCGGTGGAGGGCCGCGCATCGCATCTCGCTGGACGACATCCGGCAGGGTGGCGGTCGTGGCCTGACGCGGGGCGGTTGCCTGACACGCGGTCGTGGCCATCGACGGCAGAAACAGGAGCGTCGCGAGCACTCCGCTGGGTCGTACCATGACCGCGCGATATCACGGAGGCGCGTGCGCAGCGAGCGCTGGCCCTTCTCTGAGGTCTGAGGCAGAGGCTGCCCTCACGAGGAGGAGGGCGACGCGGACGTAGAAACTATACCCGGTCATCCGGGCACGACATCGGTGACCAGCACTACGGCACGCCGACGCTGATCGACTCCTCGTCCGGCGTGCCGGCGCCGGTGACGGCGTGCGGGTGCAGCGGGTCGTCGTAGCGTAGCTCGCCGACGTCCCACTTGAAGGTCAGGTTGCCGCTCGGGTCGTGGTCGTAGCTGAGGTCGCACGGCGCCGCCGCGCTCTCGGTGGCGGTGCGGTTCTCGCCGCCCCCGCCGCGACCGCCGACTCCTCCGCCGCCGCGAGCCACGCCCGCGGCGCGCCGCCGAGGGCGAGCGGACGGCTGCTCTCGCTGCGGCCGTACTCGATGACGAGCCCTGACGGCAGGTGCGCCTCGAAGAAGAGCGCCTCGGCGGGCGCGTCCTCCTCCGCATCGTAATGCCCGACCACCTTGACCATCGTGTCGGGGAAAGTCCCGAACTCGACGGTGCCCGGCGCTCGTCCCACGACGACGAGGCGCTTGCCGTCCAAGCAGAGCGCGTCGTCGCCGTCGTACGTCACCGCGCGGATCTCGCCCTCATCCTGCGCGCGGTTCTTCGGGCAAGGAGCGATCGCGGTCAAACCGGCGATGGAGAAGCCCAGCCCGAGGACGCCCTCGCCGGCGGCGCTGTCATAGTGGAGCGCCAGCCTCGGCTCCACGCCGGCGCGCCCGGGGACCGCGATCAGCGGCAAGACGTACGCCGCTTCCCCCGTGCTCGTGACGGAGAAGGTCCCCGGGATGGCACCCGCCGCGACGGTCGGAACACCCGATCGGCGGCCGGCTCGTGGCGGCTCGCCCGGATCGCGCGTCCGGCAGGCGATGATGCCGTGAGGGCGGATCGGTGGAGACTCGAGCATGCACGTGCACCCCGCCTGCCCGAGCACGCAGATCATGAACATCGCGAGCGGGATCAACGCGCGCACAACCTGTCGCGGAACCGGCGCCATTGCGGCCTCCCTTGCATAGAGAAGCGCATGGCACTGCGATTCGTGTCAAGCGTCCGACGGGCACGCGGGACGGCGGTGGATGCGGCTCTTCTGGGATGGAGGCGCTCGATCACCCCATGTCGGCGCGGAGCGCATCCTCGTGACGCGACGTCACGAGCGACGGAAGTGAGGAGGATCTTCGCCCGACCGGTTCACGGCGTCGGCGCGGGAGCGAGCTGCTCGACCTCGGCGTCGACGTTCTCCTCGACCTCGCCGTCCTCCTCCTCGATCTCCTCGACCACCGCCTGCGCGGCGCTGCTCGCGATGCGCGACTGGAGCTTCGGCGTCACGTCCTCGAAGGCGTCGCCGTGGAAGTAGTAGCCGATCTTCCGCAGGTCCGCGTGCCGCCGGACCATGAGCGTCCAGAGCCGGTCGCGCATCTTCTCGGCCTCGCCGCGCTGCCTCGCGGCGGGGCGGCGGGCGCCTTCGGGGGTGAGGTTGTCGAGCAGCCACTCGCTCGCGGCCTGCAGCTCCGCGAACTCCTCCTGGGTGAAGGGGTGTTTTCCGCGGAGCACGTCCGCGTGCTCCTCGTAGAGGTGGGCCAGCGCCATGCCGTCGCTGGCCATATCGTATTTGCCGCTGCCGGCCCGGATCTCCGCCACGACGTCCTTCGGCAAGAGGCCGCGCCTGGCGAGGGTCTCGGCGAGCGAGAGCATCGGCTCGCGCAGCTCGGCCACGACCTTGAGCTTCGCCTCGATGTCGCGGGAGCTCGCCGGCCTGGCGGTGATGCGGGTCGAGGCGAACACGAGCGCCCGGCCGAGGTCCGGCAGCGCGAGCACGTCGTCGAGCGGCAGCTCGGGCAGCGCCCTGCGGACCCGCTCTGGATCGGCGCAGACCGCCTCGACGCCCTGCTTCACGTTGGCGAAGGCGATGCGCACATCCGCGCGACAGAGCTCGACCTCCCGGTCCGGGATCGCGAGGGCCTCCGGGGTGAAGCGCTTGTAGCAAGCGCGGTAGGAGTGCTTTGCCGTGGGAGGCGACACAGGCGCCTTCCCGCCGTCTTCTTTCCTGGTCTTGGCTTTGGCCATCCTGGAGATGTACCTGCAGGCGAGCGCGGCCGTGAACCTCGGCATCGTCTGGACGCGCCGGAAGCAAGAAAGGGACGTGTGGGTCCCCGGCCGGAACGTCCAGCGGCTGCCAGAGCAGCCACGCAGGTCCGCCGGCACCCCGCACTGTGAACGGCGGGGCACACGTAGTGTCACTCCGGACGCTCCCCTGTGAACGGTGGGGCACACGTAGTGTCACTCCGGACGCTCCCCTGTAAACGGCGGGGCACACGTAGTGTCACGCAGCACGCCGCCGTGCAGCGCGAGCAACGCCATCAGCCCGGGCAAGGCCCGGCGCACCCCTGCCCGCCGCAGTCGACGCCCTCCTCGTCCCCGTTCATCACGCCGTCGCCACAGGTGGGCGCCTCGCAGATCCCGCTCCAGCACACGCCGCTCGTGCAGTCCGCGCCGGTCCTGCAGCCCCGGCCTGGCTCGCAGCGCGGGCACGACGCCGTGCCGCAGTCGACGCCAGCTTCCTCGCCGTTCTTCACGCCGTCGCTGCACGTCGGGATCATGCAGCTCCCGTTCGTGCACACGCCGCTCACGCAGTCCGTGGCGGCGCGACAGCGGTCGCTCGGCTGGCACGGCCGGCACGGACCACCGCAGTTGAAGCCGGTCTCCCCGAGCCCCGAGTCTCGCGCGCCGTTCACACAGTGCTCCGGCACGCACAACACGCCATCACACGCCAGCCCAGCAGGACAGAGCAGCGACGGGTCTGCTGCAACACACTGCACGCAGTCGCCTTCATGGCATCGCCCCGCGCCCGACGCCGGACAGGTAACCCCCTCAAGTATCAGGTTGCGTGGCACGTCGACCTCGCACACGTCGAGCGTGCACTGGTTGCCGTCGTCGTAGACGTCGTAGGCCGGCACGCTGACCACGCGCCCCTCGGCGGTGCACTCCTCCACCTTGCAATCGCCGCGGCGCTGCGAGTCGAGCGGCCCCTCGTGGATCTCCACCGCGCACGCGCCGCCCACGCACCGTCCGACGCCGCACCGCGGGTCCGGCGGGCCGGCGCACTCCGGGTCGCTCACGCAACCCCCGGCCGGCACGGGTACCCCCGAGCACTCGGCCGTGTCCTCCGCGCACTCGCTGCAGTAGCGGCACTCGAGGAAGCAGCTCGGCTCCTTCTCGCCGCGCACGCAGCAGACGACCTTGCCGGGCTCGCCGCACTTGCAGTCCCCTTCGATGCAGATCGTGCCTGGCACGTACTGCTCGTCCGACTGGCAATGATCTGTGGTCGCGCACTCTCCACCGAGATAGGGCCCGTCGCCGCAGGCGAAGAAAAGCGCGGAGCTGATGAGAAAAATGGTTCCAGCGGCACAATGCCCTGTGGGCCTGCCCATGCGTCCAGTCCTCCGGCACGAGGCTGCGGCGCCGGCACCCTTGCGGCCCCAATCCGCCGGGGTGTCGTTACCAGGTTGTCACGGCGGCGCAGTATGCCCTGTTCGACCCGCGGCCGTCACGCAAGTTTTCGCCAGTACGCGCCACGGACGAGGCGCTGTTCGCTCACGACAGGTGCGATGTCGAATCAGCCTGCCGTGGCCCAGAGGGCGTCCAGATCGAGCTCCAGCCCCTCGAACCCAGGCCCGGGAACCTTGCCCGCGCTGGTGACCTCCTCCGTCACGTAGCTGCCGTCCGACCCCAGCAGGAAGTGATCGATCATCTCCATCTCGGGGTACACCATCCAGTACCGGCGCACGCCGAAGCGCTGGTACTCCTCAGACTTGTCGTGCTGGGCCCTCAGCCGGTCGGGCCCGTGCGGGGAGAGCACCTCGACGACGAGCGCGGGGGGGCTCGTCGAGAGCGCGCCGTGGCCGCGGGGCGGCGCGTCGGGCAGGTAGAGGCTGATGTCGGGCTTCCGCCCGAGATCCGGGGCCAGGCCGAGCTTGTGCCCGGGTCCGAACACCCAGGCGCCCCGGGGCGCCGCCCAGGCGCGGAGCGTCTCGACGAGCCAGCGCACCAGGGTGTCGTGCTCCGGCGTCGTGGTCTCCTCCGCCACGAGGCGCGACGCGACGAGCTCGCCGGGCTCGCCGAGGTCGGCCCATTGCTCGAGCGTGATGGGCTCGGGGCGGAGGACACGCGCGCGCTTCCTCCGCCGCTCCTCGGGCGTTTCGCGCAAGTGAGGATCGGCTGACTCCTCGTCCCTTCCTCCGTCCCACCGATCCCATTCTTCGTCGGTGCCGGGCATGCCGTGCGCCGCAAGGATCTCGCGCGCTGTCCGCACGATCTCCTCGGGCGCGGGATGGCAGGGCTGCCACCCGGCGAGCATCGCGCGCAGCCGGCGCATGAGGCCCTTCCCCGGCCGTGCCTCTCCGGCGTCAGCGCGCGGCTTCGGCGCCATGATCTCGTCCCCGAAGCACTCGATGTACCGGTCCAGGACGGCGAGGAACTCGGCGTGGACAGGCCGGCCGGTTGTCCCTGCCAGGACCTGCGGCAGGACGCGCGGCGCCGCGAGGGCGCCGAGCAGGTTGAACGCATCGCTGAAGATCGCCGCGATCTCCCGGCCCTTCGCGTGCCGTCCCTTCGTGCTCGGGTCGTCGCTCTGGCCGGGCGTATGCGCAGCGCTCTGCCCACCACCCTTGTCTTCGTTTCGTTCGTCTCGCGACATCGCGGCTGCCTCCTCACCACGGTGCCACGCAAATCGGTCCGAGGTAGTAATTTCGGAACCTGGAGATTCCGGCGGCGGCATAAGCCACGATTTTGCCCGGCGTTGGACGTACCTGCGTGCAGACATAGCCGCACCACGACTTGATGACGATGTTCTGCAGTTGCTCGGCAATCCACGGAGGGCAGAGGGAGCACCTGGCCACCCCGCACTCCGTCACATCGCATCGGTGATTGCCGGGCGCGAACCCATAGGCACACAGGATCGGGGTGAGACACCCGAAATTCCTGTCGCACTCTTGTGGCGACGGGGGAACCAGCGCGAGCGTGGACGGGTCGATCGTCGCGATCCACTTTTCCGCCTCCTCCGCGGCTGTCGGCATGTACTGCTGCATCAGCTCCGCCAGGGCGGCCTCGTCGACGGTCGCCGGATCGAGGCCGAGCGACTCGATCATCACCGCCAGAAACGCGGTGGTGACCTCAGCCTTCGCGGAGGCCAGGGCGAGCTCCTGCGGATCGGTCCCCTCGAACGGCTCGTCCGCGAGCTCCTCCTCCGTCATCGGCTTCTCGGGCTCCCCGAAGGTGGCGTCTCCGCCCGCCGGGTCGCCGTCTTCGCCGCCGACCGTACCCTCTTCCGCATCCTCTCCCGTCCCCGGGACGAACCGGATCGTGCATCCAGGCACGCTCAGGCTCGCCCAGGCCACCGCGAGCCCGAACGCGGCGAACCGCGAAACAATGCCCCTCGACATGTGGACCTCCTCGCCGCGCACCCTACCCAGGCGCACCGACGCGTCAATCCGTATCCCGGCGGATAGGCCTGTGCGCACCGGTGGATCACCCGGATGTTCGGGAAGAGCCGTCCGCATAACGTTCCCGGCGGTCGGGTGCCCGAAACATCACCTCTCAAGCCCGACCGACGCCTCTCGAGACCCGCCCGGGGATATCACCTGAGCGCCGGCGGAGGGCTGCGCGCGGCGGGGGCGGGTGGGCGCGTCGAGCACCGACCGAGGTACCATAAGCCTTCAGCGGGCGAGACGTTCCAGGCGCGCCGTGTGTGGCGCGCACCATAACGTCTCAGTCATCAAGGCCCGAAGGGAGACATGCCGGGCGGTGTCCCTTGCGCAAGCTCCCTCGTCCCAGTCTTGCCGATTGGCCAGCGCCCACCCGCCCCCGCCGCGCGCAGCCCCCCGCCGGCGCGTGCGACTGGGCACCACCTCCCGCCCGGTCCGCCCCGTCGGGTCAGCCGCCCCCCGCCCCCGGCGCCCCCGCCTTCCGCTGCGCGCTGTCGCACACCCACCGGACCACCCCCGGAATCACCCCCTGCGCGATCGCGCCCACCCGCGATCCCACGTCGGGGTAGATCTCGAACCGCCCCCGCGCCATGCCCTCGGCCATGCTGCGCGCCACCACGTCCGGCTCCAGCGTCTTCACGTTGCCCGCGATGGCCTTCGTCTCCGCAGGCTTGTACCGGTTCTCGAACGCGAGCTGCGGCGTGTCGGTGTCGGGCGGCATGCACACGCTCACGCGCACCCCGTGCGGCCACATCTCCGCGCGCAGCGCCTGCGAGAACCCGATCAGGGCGAACTTGCTCGCCGCGTACGGCGTGTAGCCGTAGATGCCGATAACGCCCGCCAGCGACGACACGTTGAGCACGTGCCCGCTCCCGCGCGCGACCATCGCCGGCAGCACCGCCTTGCACAGGTGGACCGCCCCGAAGAAGTTGACGTCCATCATCCCCCGGAACTCCTCGAGCGGGAGCTCCAGGAACCGCCCCGGCATCACCGTCCCGGCGTTGTTGATGAGGTGGTCGACCGGCCGCGCGGCCAGGATCGGCTCCATGGCCCGCGCGACGTCGTCCGCGCGGCTGATGTCGAGCTCCAGGACGTCGACCCGCGCGGACGGGTGCTCGCGCCGGATGTTCACCGCGGCCTCCTCGAGGAGGAGCCGGCGGCGCGCGACCAGCGTCACCGCCGCGCCGTACCCCGCGACGAGCCTCGCGAACGAGAGCCCGATGCCGCTCGAGCCGCCGGTGATGAGAACGCTCTTTCCCTGGAAGTAAGTTCGGGTATCCATCGGGCGCGGAACCTACCCCAGGACGGCGCCGGGTGCGAGACGCTCGTTTCGGCCGCGAAACCACCGGCGAAACGAGCGTCTCGCGCCCGGCGACCGCTGATGTGCGCGCCGGTGAGCGCGCGCATCAGCGGTCGCGTCGCTTCCTCTTCAGCGCGTCCCTCAGCAGGCTTCCTGCGGCGGAGCCGATCGTCTCGACCGCGATCATCGCGGCCGCCGCCGACACCGCCTTCACCGCCCTTCGAAGGGCACGACGGGTCTTCTTCTTCATGGCGACTGAATGAGCTCAACCTCCGGGTGAGCTCTCCCCGAGATGCCATTGGCCAGCTTGGATGCCCCGAGCGAGCTCGCCCAGCCCTTCACCTTGCTGGTCACCGTATGCCCCGCGCTCGTCAGGTAACCCTTCGCCCTGCCGCTGTACGCCCCGGCCGCGAACGCCGCAGCGAGGCTCGACACCCCAGCTGCCGCCTTGAGGACCTTCCGGCCCACCTTGTTGAGCTTCTTCTTTTGTTTCTTGGACAGCTTCGTCTTCATGCCCAGGGACTGAGCACATCACGTGCCACAGCAATCGAGTTCAAGAAACCGTAACCGGCGCGATGAGCATTCGTGACGCCCCGCTCGGCGTCCGGGCGTTTTGCCCCACTCGTGACAAAAATGCAGGACATACGTCCCGGCGCGCACCCCGCCCGATCACCCGCCCGTCGAGGCCGCCGTGAGGCGCTGCCGCACCACCCCGACGAGCTCGCCGAGCGAGTCCACCCACACTGCACCATACCGCCTGGTCCGAGAGGGCCGCCTCGACCTCCACCTGCCACGGCGGCGCGGCGCCCATCTCGATCGAGCCGGCAAGGAAGACGCTCCGCCGGCCCGGGGACCACGAGAGGCGGGCCGGCGGCTTGAGCACGTGGGCCATCGGTGGTCCGCCCTACCGCCGCGGCCCGGCTTGTCAAGCCCGATCCGCTCTGGAGGGCGAAGTTGCCGGAATGAGCGGCGATCCCGCCGCCTCGAGCACGGACGCGCCGCGCCATTCCCGCCGGGTGCCGCTGGCGATCGGCGCCGAGTTCGTCTACTCACCGGTGTAAGCCGGCTCATGCGAGATCTCAGGTAACACGGGGAGCCGAGATGCGCGTGGGAGACGTCATCGACCGTCGCTTCCAGATCGAGCGCCTCGCCAGCTCGGGCGGGATGGGGGACGTCTACCGCGCCGTCGACCTGACCACGGGCGAGCCGGTCGCGCTCAAGGTGCTGCAGCGCCGGGCCCTCCAGGAGGCCGTCCGGTTCGCGCGCGAGGCCGAGGCGCTCGAGTCGCTCTCCGCCCTGCGGCACCCGGGGCTCGTGCGCTACGTCGCCCACGGCGCCACCACGGTCGGGCAGCCGTACCTCGCCATGGAGTGGCTCACCGGCGAGACGCTCACCGAGCGCCTCGCCAGGAAGCCGCTCAGCCTGTCGGAGAGCCTCGCGCTCGGCGCGAGCGTCGCCGCCATACTCGGCGTCATCCACCGCGCCGGCGTCGTCCACCGCGACATCAAGCCGAGCAACCTGCTCCTCGTCGGCGGCGCCATCGAGGGCGTCACGCTGATCGACTTCGGCGTGGTGCGCCTCGGCGCCATCGACCGGCACCTCACCATGCCCGGCACCATGCTCGGCACGCCGGGGTACATGGCGCCGGAGCAGGCGCGCAGCGAGCCGCACATCGACGCCCGGGCCGACGTGTTCTCGCTCGGCTGCGTGCTCTTCAAGTGCCTCACCGGGCGCTCGGCCTTCCAGGGCGCCGACGGGCTGTCGGTGCTCATCAAGATCATCCTCGAGGACCCGCCGCGCCTGCGCGAGCTCCGCGGCGACATCCCCGAGGCGCTCGACGACCTCGTCGCCCGCATGCTCGCGAAGCCGCCGGACGTGCGGCCGCGCGACGGCGACGCGGTCGCGGCGGAGCTCAGGGCGCTCGACGAGTTCGGCGGCGGCGCCGTCAGCAGCCGGCCGTCGACGACCCTGCGCGGCAACGAGATCCTCACCACGAACGAGCGCAAGATGATGTGCATCGTGCTCGCGCGCGACGTCACCGGCGACGCCGAGGCGACGCGCTCCCAGGAAGAGGACCTGGAGCGCAGCAAGGCGCTCATCGCCGTCGCCGAGCGCTACCAGGGCGAGCTCGAGATCCTGGAGTCACGGTCCCCGCTCATCGTGCTCTCGGCCGCGGGCGCGCCGACCGACCTCGCGGCGCAGGCGGCGCGCTGCGCGCTCGCCCTGGACGCGCTGCTCGGCTGCGTGCCGGTGGCGCTCGTCACGGGGCGCGCGGAGATCTCCGCGCGGCTGCCCATCGGCGAGCTCATCGACCGCGCCGTCCACCTGCTGCCGCCCGCACACGCCCCCGCCGGCTCCGACGCGGTGCGCCTCGACGAGGTGACCGCGGGGCTGCTCGGCGCCCGCTTCGACATCACCCGCGACGCGGCCGGGCTCCGCCTCCACGGCGAGCGCGAGGCGCTCGCCTCCACGCCGCCCCTGCTCGGCAAGCCGACGCCGTGTGTGGGGCGCGACCGCGAGCTCGCGCTGCTCGAGGCGGCGTTCTCGCACTGCGTCGAGGAGTCGGCGCCGAGCGCCGTGCTCGTCACCGCGCCCGCGGGCGCCGGCAAGTCGCGCCTCCGCACCGAGCTCGTCCGCCGGCTCCGGGACCGCGGCGAGGACATGGAGGTGTGGCTCGGCCGCGGCGATCCCATGGGCGCCGGCTCGTCCTTCGCCCTGCTCGCCTCGGCGCTCAGGCGCGCGATGGGCCTCTTCGACGGCGAGCCGATCGAGGCGCGCCACCGCAAGATCCGCGCGCGCGTCGAGCGGTACGGCCGCGGCGACTCCGCGCGTGTGGCGGCGTTCCTCGGCGAGCTCATCGGGGCGCCGTTCCCCGACGGCGACAGCGTGCAGCTCATGGCGGCGCGGCGGAGCCCGGTGCTGATGAGCGACCAGATCCGCCTCGCGTGGGAGGAGCTGCTCCGCGCGGAGTGCTCGGCGAGGCCGGTGCTGCTCGTGCTCGAGGACCTGCACTGGGGCGATCTGCCCAGCGTCAACCTCGTCGACTCGGCGCTCCGCAACCTCGGCGACCAGCGGCTCATGGTGCTCGCGCTCGGCCGGCCCGAGGTGCGCGAGCTGTTCCCGAAGCTGTGGGCGGGGCGCGGCGTGCACGAGGTGCAGCTCTCCGGCCTGCCGCGGCGCGCGAGCGAGCGGCTCGTGCGGCAGGTGCTCGGCGACGAGGTGTCGCCGGACCTCGTGGCGACGATCGTCGACCGCGCCGACGGCAACGCATTCTACCTGGAGGAGCAGATCCGCGCGATCGCCGACGGCAAGGGCGCGGACCTGCCGGAGACGGTGCTGGCGATGGTGCAGGCGCGCATCGAGGCGCTCGACGTGGAGGCGCGGCGCGTGCTGCGGGCGGCGAGCATCTTCGGGCAGACGTTCTGGCAGGGCGGCGTGGCGGCGCTGGCGGGCGGGGCGCAGGTCGCGCCGAAGCTCGTCGAGCTGGAGCAGCGCGAGGTGATCGCCCGCCGCGGCGAGGGCAGCCTGCCCGGCGAGGTCGAGTACAGCTTCCAGCACGCGATCGTGCGGGAGGCGGCCTACGAGATGCTGACGGAGGGCGATCGGCGGCTCGGGCACCGGCTCGCGGGGCACTGGCTGGAGCGCGTGGGCGCGGCCGACCCGATGGCGCTGGCCGAGCACTTCGAGCGCGGGGTCGAGCTCTCGCGGGCCGCCGCCGCCTACTGCCGCGCGGCCGAGCAGGCGCTGAGGGCGCAGGATCTCGCGGCGGCGATCGAGCGGGCCGAGCGGGGCATCGCGTGCGGCCCGGGCGCGCAGACGCTCGGCGAGCTGCGCCTCGTGGAGGCGGAGGCGCACGTCTGGCGCGGGGAGCTCGCGCTCGCCGAGCAGCGCGGGACGGAGGCGGTGGAGCGGCTGCCCGCGGGGACGGCGGCGTGGTTCTCGGCGATCAAGCAGGTCGCGGTGGCGGCGGGCAAGCTCGGCGGGTTCGACCGGGTGGAGCGCTGGATGGGGGTCGCGCAGGAGGCGGAGGCGGTGGCCGAGGGGGCGCTGGTCGCGAAGCACATGTGCCTCGGGGAGGGCGCGTTGCTGCTCGTGTTCGGCGGGCGCTACGCGTTCGCGGACGCGCTGATCGAGGCGATCGAGGGCGACGGGACGGACCTCGCGGCGCGGGAGGTCGAGGTGGTGGCGCGGCTGCACGAGGCGAGGTCGGTCCGGGCGCTCGTGAACGGGGATCCGGGCGCGTGCCTCGCGGGGCTGGAGGCGGCGCTGGCGGCGTTCGAGCGCGCGGGGGACCGGGGCAACGCGTGCGCGGTGCGCATGAACGTGGGCTACATGCACGCCGAGCTCGGCGACTTCGCGGGGGCGGAGGAGGTGCTGCGCAGCGCGCTGGCGGGCGCGGAGCGGATGGGGCTGAACGAGCTCGTGGCGGCGACGCTGAGCAACCTCGGGCACGTGCTCGGCTACCGGGGGAGGATCGAGGAGGCGCAGCGCACGGCGAGGGAGGCGATCGCGCTGGCGCAGCGGCTGGGGGAGCCGCGGATCGAGGGGAGCGCGCGGACGTACCTCGCGCGGATCGCGCTGATCGCGCGGGACTACGAGGGGGCGGAGCGGGAGGCGAGGACGGCGGCGGAGATCCTGCAGAGCGCGCCGCCGCTGCGGGCGGCGGCGGTGGCGGCGAGGGCGAAGGCGCTGCTCGGGATGGGGAGGTTCGACGAGGGGCTGTCGGCGGCGGGGGAGGCGTTCTCGATGCTGCGGGCGATCGGGGCGATCGAGGAGGGGGAGTCGGCGGTGCGGCTCGTTTATGCGGAGGCGCTGGCGGCGAACGGGATGGAGGGGGACTGCGCGGCGGTGATCGGGGCGGCGAGGGAGAGGTTGATGGAGAGGGCGGGGAAGATCAGTGATCCGGTGTGGAGGGAGAGGTTTTTGACGTTGCCGGATAATCAGAGGACGCTTGTGATGGCGGAGAGGTGGTTGGGGTAGGAGGTGAGGGGGAGGGAAGAGCGTGCACGGGGACGGGGAGATGAACGAGCACGAGGGACGGGGACGAGAGACGGGGGACGAGAGACGAGAGACGGGGGACGGGGGACGAGAGACGGGAGACTAGGACGCCGAGGTCAGTCCTCCCGGGAGGGAGCGGGGGGGAGGCCGGCGTTCTTGCGGAGGGTCGCGATCAGCTTGTCCAGCGCTTCGCGGTAGCTCTTCTGGGCCGCCTCGATGCGCTCTTCGAGAGACTTGTCGATCTCCTTCGCCTGCGTCGCGGACGAGTCGAGCATCGCCTTGCTGCGGCCTAGCTCCTCGATGCGCGCCTCGGACGCCTTCTTCTCCTCGTCGGTGCGGTCGCCGGATGACTGGAAGGCGCGCTCCTGGGCAATGGCGTCGTCGATCGATGCCTTGATCGCCTCCATCTCCTCGAGCATCCGGCGGAGCCGCAGCTTGTGCTCGACCAGATCGATGTGGACGACAAAACTCGCGAAGGCCACGGCGTCGGCCTGCTTCTCCAGCGCGGCGGCGTTCTCCTTGCCCAGCGAGGAACGGTGGCGATCGATGCGACGATGCGCCTCGTTGCGGTCGCGGACGTACTTCTCGATCTGACGCTCGACACCCTCCTCCAGCGCATGAGAGGTCGCGCCGGTGACGTCGACGTCGTAGCCCTTCTGCTTGACGACGTACTGCGCCGCGCCGCTCACCTTGCGGCTGAGGTCCTCCTTGTTGTCGTTGAAGAACTCCAGGGCGCCGTCCACGGCGCGCACGCGCTCCACGTAGTCGTAGCTCCGGCCGGACGCGTCGGCCTGCTCGATGACCTCGACGACCACCTTCCAGTCCGGCTCCTTGAGCTGGTCCGGGTACGTGCCGAACTGGTCGGTCACGCTCTTCGCGCCGTCCTCGCGCTCGGAGAACGACGCGGCGGTCGCCTGCAGCTCGGCTGGGTAACGCTCGGCGTAGCCGCTCTGCGGGGCCGAGGAGGCAATCTCGGGCTCCGGCTTGGGGGCGCTGCAGCCGCCGAGCACGAAGAGGTGGCCGGCGAGGAAGAACGCGCCGGCGATGAGGCGGGATCGGGTCATGGGGGCAGGCATATAGCCGAATTTCGCCTGGTTGCCCACCAAGTTACGAGCACCTTCTTCATGCTGCGTCGAGCTCTCGGCGCGTCTCGCGCAGCCACATCCCCCAGTCGCTCGCAGGACCACTGACCCGTCGAGCTCTGGTGAGGGGCTTGGCTTCTTCAGACCATTTACGTATTCCGCGAACAAGCTCGATATGACCGACTTGCTCGAGCTCGGAATGAGGGGGCCGGAGGTTCAGACCTCCAGCAGCGGCTGAACTGTTATGGACCGACCTCCCTGCCGCTGCTCGACCCGGACGGACACCATGGCTCGATCACCGCGGCGCGGTTGATCGAGCTTCAATTCGGCCCGCCTGACGCGGAGCAGCTGTTCGACTGGGTGGGGAGCCAGCCGGCCATGGTGATCGTCGTCATGCCCTGAGCGGTCGCCGACGCCCCGCCGGCCGTCGACCGTGATCGCGCGACGCTGCTGCCGGGCTGGACAATTTCCAGGATCGAGGATAAGGTGCGAGCCCGGCCCAGACCTCACAGCACGAGGTGATTCGATGCCGCTGATCGAGCTCACGTTCGAGTCCGGGGAGACATCGCTGGACGTGCGCAGCTTCGATGTGCACGAGAGCATCTCGGGCCTCTTCTCGCTGTCGATCATGGCGCGCTCGCCGAACGCCGACATCGATCTCGAATCGATCGTCGGCAAGAAGGCCTCCCTCCGTGTCGCGAACGGCCTCGCCCTCGCCGCCGCCGGCGCTCGGTACTGGACGGGCGTGTGCAGCCAGATCGAGCAGCTCCAGGCCGAGACGACCGGCCTCTCCACGTACCATCTCCGGATCGTCCCGACGTTGTGGCTGCTCACCCAGCGCCAGAACTACCGAATCTATCAGCACCTCTCGATCCCCGACATCGCCGACAGGCTCTTCGCGGAGTGGGACATCACGCCGACGTGGAGCATCGACCGCGGCAAGTATCCCAAGCTCGAGTACAGGTGCCAGTACGGGGAGAGCGACTATACCTTTCTGTCCCGGTTGCTCGAGGAGGCGGGGATCGCCTTCACCTATCCTGACGACCAGGCGGGCGGCTCGGTGTTGACGCTGAGCGACAAGCTCCACCTGGCGACGCCCCGCGCGCCGCCGGCGCTCCGGTTCGTCGACTCGCCCAACGAGGTCACCGAGGAGGAGTTCGTCACCAGCGTCGCGATCACCCATGAGGTCCGGCCAGGGGCGACCACCGTCCGAGACTACGATTTCCGCAACCCGGCCTTCCCGCTCTTCGGTCAGGCGCCGAAGGCGCCTCCGCCCGAGGACAGGTACGAGCAGTACCACTACCAGCCGGGCGCCTTCCTGGTCGAGGGGCAGAGGGGCGGCGGCACGCCGGCCGCCGACGACAAGGGCATCGCGCGCCACGACCAGCGGTTTGGCGCGGCGCTCGCCGAGCGGGCGCTGGAGGGGCGGCGCGTCTCCAAACGGACGGTCACGTTCGAGACCAACGCCCTCGACCTCGCGCCCGGCGTGGTCTTCTCCATCGACAATCATCCCCACGCGGCGCTCGCCGCCGGCAAGAAGCTCCTCGTGACGGACGTCCAGATCCACGGGGCCGTGGGGACCGAGTGGACGCAGTCCGCCCACGCCGTCTTCGCGGACGTGCCGTATCGTCCGCTGAAGAACACGCCGAAGCCGCACGTCACGGGGGTGCAGAGCGCCATCGTCGTGGGGCCCTCGGGGCAGGAGATCCATACGGACGAGTTCGGGCGGGTCCGCGTCCAGTTCCCCTGGGATCGCGAGGGGAGGAACGATGATGGTAGCTCCTCCTGGATCCGCGCGAGCCAGGGCTGGGCGGGCACGGGGTTCGGCATGATCGCGATCCCGCGGATCGGCCAGGAGGTGCTGGTCGGCTTCCTCGAAGGGGATCCGGATCAGCCGGTGATCGTCGGGCGCGTGTTCAACAGCAACAATCGGGTCCCCTACAACCTGCCGGAGCACAAGACGCGCAGCACGTGGAAGAGCAACAGCTCCATGGGCGGCGGGGGCTTCAACGAGATCATGTTCGAGGACCTGGCGGGCCAGGAGCTCGTCTTCATGCAGGCGCAGAAGAACCAGCGCCGGCTGGTCAAGAACGACGAGACGATCACCGTCGGCCACGACCGGCAGAAGCTGGTCAAGGCGAACGAGACGGAGGTGACCGAGGGGAACCGGGCGGAGTTCACCCGCGGCGACCGGGTGGAGCTCACCGAGGGGAACCGGACGACGGTCGTCGAGGGCACGTTTCGCAAGCTCGTCAAGGCGGACGAGGTGGAGCGGACCGAGGGCGATCTCCTGCTCTGGGTCGGCGGCGAGCAGCACCTCATCATCAAGCAGGAGAAGCGCGAGCTGGTCGAGAAGGACAGCCACCTCAAGGTGAACGGGAGCCGGAACGAGCAGGTGAGCGGGACGCAGTCGCTCTCGGTCGGAGGCGATCAGCACGGCAAGGTGGGGAAGAACTACGCGCTCGAGGCCGGACAGGAGATCCACCTGAAGGCGGGGACGGCGCTGGTGCTCGAGGCGGTGTCGGATCTGACCATCAAGGGGCCGGGCGGGTTCATCCGGATTGACGCGGGTGGGGTGACGATCAAGGGGAATCTGGTGAAGATCAACAGCGGTGGGGCGCCCGGCTCGGGCAGCGGCGCCAGCCCGGCGGGGCCGGAGGAGCCACGGGAGGCTCAGGTGGCGGAGCCGGCGCGGCCGCAGCCGGACGACGTGAGCAGGACGGGGATCGGGCAGTAGATAGTAGATGTAGACAGGGAAGAGAGGGGGAGGGCGATGCCGCCTGCAGCGCGGGTGACGGACATGCACGTATGCCCCAAGGTGGAGCCTGGGCCGGTGCCTCACGTGGGGGGGGCCGATATTGCCGGCGGGGGAGCCGACGGTGCTGATCGGGTTCATGCCGGCGGCCCGGGAAGGGGACATGGCGGTGTGCGTGGGGCCGCCGGACAAGGTATCGAGGGGCGAGGCGTCGGTGCTGATCGGCAACAAGCCGGCGGCGCGGCTCGGGGATCCGATGGAGCACGGCGGGCTCATCGTGCTCGGGTGTCCGACGGTGATGATCGGATCGTCGGCGCAGGGGGTCGCGTTGTCCGCGGCCACGGCGCCGTTCTGCGAGGAGTGCGAGAAGAACAGGGACCGGAGTTCGGTGTGACCCGCGGAGGGCAGCGCGCCATCGTGGAGGTCCGCTGGGCCAAGGCCGCCCCGGCGAGCCGGGTCGTGATCGAGCCCGGGGCGGCGCTCCGCATCGGGCGGACCGAGCGGGCGGACCTCGTGGTGGCGGCGGACAGGGCCATGTCGGCGGTGCATTGCGAGATCCGGTGGGACGGGGTGACTTGCTGGGTCGCCGACCGCGAGAGCCAGGAGGGGACGTGGCTCAACGGGGAGCGGGTGAACGAGGGCGAGATCAAGAACGGCGGCTGGATCCGGGCGGGGGGGACGGTCTTCGTCATCTATTTCGAGGGGGCGACGCCGCCGCGGCGCGAGAGCGGGCTCCTGGGGGGCGGCCTGGACCGGCTGACGCCGCTACAGGAGGACGTGCTCGCGGCGCTGCAGGCGGAACCGGAGCCGCTGTTTGCCGTGCTCGACGCGTCTCGCGGGCTGCGCGTGCTCGAGGTGCTGCGGGAGTCGGTGGAGGAGTACCGGTCGCTGTACGAGGGCATCCAGGGGGAGGCGCTGGCGATGCAGGCGCCGTACCTGGTGCGCCTGCCGAAGGGGGCGCGGCTCCTGGAGCAGCTCGTGCTGGAGGGGTGGGGCAAGGGGTGGGGGATCTACCTGACGTGCGGGCGGCCGTTCAAGGAGGTGCGGACGCACCTGCGGCGGTTCTTGATGGTGATGAACGACCAGACGGGGGAGCGGATGTACTTTCGGTTCTACGATCCGCACGCGCTCCGGATCTTCCTGCCGACGTGCACGCCGCGGCAGAAGGCGCAGTTCTTCGGGGAGATAGGGGCTTTCCTGGCCGAGACGAAGGATGGAGAGGTGATGCGGTTCGGGACGCAGGCGGCGCCGGTCGTCCTGACGGCGCGCGTAGAGGTGCCGGGCTTGGAGGTGGACGATGATCCGGGTGCATGAGACGCAGCTCGGAGGGATGGGGGAAGCGCTTGGGCTCGAGCACTTCGAGGACGAGATGGTCGTCCACCTGCGCGGGTTCGTCCCCAGGTTCTCGGAGATCCTCGGCGATGTCGGGCTGCGCCGATGCATCCGGTTCGGCATCGAGCGCGCGCGCGTCTATGGCGTCACCAATCCGGGGCTCCTCCGGTTCTATGTCGAGCTCATGTTCATGTACGGCGGCATGTTCGATACCGATCCATTCGTGCCGTGGGCCGGACCGATCCTCCGTGACCCGGGAATCCCGGACGAGGCGACGCGGATGAATCGCCTCTACGACGCCATGCTCTGGTACCTGGACACCATCGGCGGCCCCGAGCGCTCGTTCGCCACCCAGGCGCTGCGCAACCTCCAGAAGGTCCGCTTCAAGGACATGCCCGTTGCGGAACTCCGCGCCTGCGAGCGAAAGGCCATGGATGCCCTGGTGGAGATTTACCCGCAGCGATGCGCGTACCTGGGCGAGCCACTGCTGCGGCAGCTGCTCCGCCGCGGCGCCGAGGAGGCGGCCCGGCACGAGGTGGGGACGGATCGGGGGATCGTGCTCCTCACAGGCATGATGTTCGCGATGGGGCACGGCGCGGCGGAGGATCCGCTGCTCCCGTGGGTCTCCACGACGTTGCGCGACCCGGCCATCAAGGATCCGGAGCAGCGCGCAGCCCGTCTTGAGCGGCGGACGCAGATCTACCTGGACAAGGCGGTGGAGCACCTCGACCGTGGGCTAGACAATGTGCTGCAACAGTAGCACGCCGACGCCAGCCCCGCCGGCTCCGTCACCGACCCCGCCGGCGGTCACCCCGTGTCCGAACTGCTGCTGTTGCGTGGTCAGCGTGGCCATTCAAAACGTTCGTAATATCGGTGTGACCCCTGTCTCCGTGACGTACGGGCCCCACACGATGAGCTTTCAGAACGGTCATGTGTTCGACTTTGTGATGAATTTCAACTACCGCGGCGGGACGGGGTGTAGCGACTGCACGTTCGAGTGGAACGAGCGGGTCGATCTCCCCGCCCACGCCACGCACCCCGCGAACACGTGGACCGACATGTATACCGTCGGATCTCCGACCAGCCCTATATGGATCCCCTGGACGACCAAGGTAATTCCCTGTCCGGCCGGCGGAAATTTGACGGTTACTTTCACCGACCCTCCGAGCCTGGGCAACGCGCCCGGGCGGACCTTGACCCGGATGCTAGAGTTCCGCCTGGTCGCCCGGTCGGGCTCCGGCTGTGGCTGCTGTAGCCTACGCAGCGCGACGGCGACGGCCACGCAAGTGCTCGTGATGGTCAACGGCGTGCTCGACACGTCAGCCTCCAGCTTCACCATTGGGCCGTCGTCCACCGATCCCTAGATGAGCCGCGCCATGCTCGGAGTGATCAAGGTCTTGGCCATCTGCTTGCTGTTCCCCTGCTGTGTTCCGGGTGCATGTCCGGTCCAGGGTCACACTCCAGAGCTCGAGGAGCCCACCATGAAGAAGGATGTGCTGGAATGGGTCCGAGAAGCCCCGTTCGATGATCTCGCCGCCCAGATGCGAAAACCGAATTTCTCGTATGACGATTGGTTCGCGAGGGGCCGAGCCCTGCCCGGCGTGGTGGACACGCTCATCGAGATCCTAGAGGAGGAGGAGCTGTCGCGCCCGTCCGGAGATGGAATGCGTGTTGCTTACGCGCTCGGATGGCTAGGAGACAGGCGCAGGCGGGGTGTGGATGCGCTCCTCCGTGCGCTCGGCAGCGAGGACGTCCCCCTGCGCATCGAGGCCGCGGCCGCGCTCGGCCGGCAGGGCGATGCATCGGTTCTCCCCACGCTGGAGAGGCTCCTAGCGGACGAGAAGGAGGACATCAACGTGAGAGGGAATGCCTGCATCGCCATCGGCCGCATCGGTTCCCCATCGTCGGAACCGCTGCTCCGGCAGATGCTGCACGCACGGGAGGCCTTCCTCGTTGCCTGCGCGAAAGAGGCTTTGCGTCTGCTCGGCGCGGCAGGACCCGCCAAGGCGCCTTGACGAATGCCCCTTGACGGAGAGGAGCCCGTCGCATGCCCACTCTAGATCTCACCTTCGCCTCCGGCGAGTCCTCCCTCTCGGTGAGCCGCTTCTCCGTCCACGAGGGCATCTCCACCCTGTTCACCGTCTCGATCACGGCCATCTCCGACGACCCCAGCATCGACCTCGACGCGATCGTCGGCCAATCAGCCTCCTTCCGCGCCGCCCGAGACCTCGCCTTCGCTCCCCTGGCCACCGCCCGCCTCTGGTCGGGCCTCTGCAGCTCCATGCAGCTCGCCAGAGCCGAGCCGCTCGGCAGGTCGACCTACCACCTCCGCCTCGTGCCGCGGCTGTGGCTCCTCACGCAGCGCCGCGGCCACCGCATCTTCCAGCACCTCTCCGTCCCAGACATCGCCGATAGGCTCCTTGCTGAGTGGAGCATCACCCCCGCCTGGCAGATCGACCGCCCCCGATACCCGAAGCTCGCGTACAAGGTGCAGTACGGCGAGACCGACTACGCTTTCCTCAGCCGCCTCCTCGAGGAGGCCGGCATCGCGTTCACCTTCCCGAACGACGACGCGAGCGGATCTCAGCTCCTCCTCGACGACGCGCTCCACGCGCGCTCCCCACGCGCGGCCCCGCCGCTCCGCTACTTCGACCACCCCACCGAGGCTGCAGCGGAGCTCGAACTCGTGACCGAGGTCCGCCTAGCGCACGACGTCCGCCCTGGCGCGCACGCCGTCCGAGACTTCGACCTCCGCAACCCCACCTTCCCGCTGCTCGGCGAGGCCGAGAAGGCCCCGGCGCCGGAGGATCGCTACGAGCTCTTCCAATACCAGCCAGGCGCGTTCCTGGTGGCGTCCTCCGGCCCCGCAGACACCCCGGCCGCCGACGACAAGGGCCCCTACCGCCACGACCAGCCCTCCGGCAACGCGCTCGCCCAGCGCGCCCTCGACGCCGAGCGGGTCGACAAACGCGCCGTCTCGTTCGCGACCAACACCGTCGATCTCTGGCCCGGCGCCGTCTTCTCGATCCGGCAGCACCCCCACCCCGAGCTCCCCGACAGCCAGGGGCTGCTCGTGACGCATTTCCTCATCGAAGGAGCGGCGGTGGACACCTGGCACATCTCCGGGACCGCCGTCTTTGCCAGCGTGCCCTACCGCCCGCCCCGGAGGACGCCCAAGCCGCAGATCCACGGCGTGCAGAGCGCCACCGTGGTCGGGCCCGCCGGACAGCAGATCCACACCGACGAGTTCGGTCGGGTGCGGGTGCAGTTCCCCTGGGACCGCGAGGGGGCGAGCGACGACGCGAGCTCGCCCTGGATCCGGGTGAGCCAGGGCTGGGCGGGCACGGGGTTCGGCGGGATCACCCTCCCGCGGGTGGGACAAGAGGTGCTGGTCGCGTTCCTCAATGGCGATCCGGAGCAGCCTGTCGTCGTTGGGCGGTTCCACAACACGACTCAGCCGGTCCCGTACAGGCTCCCGGAGAACAAGACCCGGAGCGGCTGGAAGAGCGACTCGTCGCCCGGCTCGGACGGGTGGAACGAGATCCTGCTCGAGGACCTCGCCGGGAACGAGCTCGTCTCCATGCAGGCGCAGAAGAACCTGCGCCGGCTGGTCAAGCACGACGAGACGATCACGGTGGGGAATGACCGGCAGAAGGTCGTCGCGAGGAACGAGACGGACTCGACCCTCGGCAAGCGGACCGAGGTCACTGGCGGGAACCGGACCGAACAAATCACCCTATCCCGCACCACGGCGGCTCTCAAGATCCTCGCGAAGCACGTGAAGGGAGACGAGACCGAGCGGACCCTTGGAGGTCAGACCGGCTGGGCCGGCAAGGACCGGCACGGCATCGTCAAGAAGACGAAGCGGGAGCTCCTCCAGCAGGACTTCCACCTGCTGGTCAAAGGCAGCCGAAACGAGCACGTCGGCGTGCAGTCCCTATCCGCCGGGGAACAGCAGGAGAAGGTGGGCGCGAACCACGCGCTCGAGGCGGGGCTCGAGCTCCACGAGAAGGCCGGCACGGTCCTCGTGGCCGAGGGCGCCGCGGACGTGACCCTCAAGGGGCCCGGTGGCTTCCTCCGGATCGACGCGGGCGGCGTCACCATCGTGGGCACGCTGGTCATGATCAACGAGGGGGGGGCGCCAGGGTCGGCGGGGGATGCGCAGCCAGCGGCGCCGGAGACGCCCAGGGAAGGCAACGTCGTGGCGCTGGCGCCGCCGCCGCCGCCGGGTACGCCCGCGGCTCCCCCGCCGAGGCCGCACCCGGCGCCCGCGCCGCCGGTGACGCCGCCGCCGCCGCCACCACCGCCAGCCCCCCCGCCGCCGGCGCCTCCTCCGCCGGCGCCTCCTCTGCCGCCGCCGCCCAATCCGTCGCAGGTGACGCCCGTCAACCCGGTGCTCTCGCCGGCGAGGCTCGTCGTGGTGGTGCGGAAGTTCGCGGCCAACCCCGCAGGGGGGGCGCGCATCCCGTACACCACCCCCGCCCGACAGGCGCTCCAGATCAGGACCGACGCCGCGTTCGACGGGACCGGCACATTGACCTGCCCCGGCGGCAAGGTGAAGTTCTTTTCCGCCGCGACGGGCGGGACCGAGATCACGTTCAACGGCACCGACAACGTCTTCGCACCGGGCGCCAGCCCGGCGTGGGCGAGCGGCGCGACGCTGAGCGGCGGCGTGACGGTCTTCGTCGAGGGCGCGAGCGCGAGCGCGGGGCTCGACGACGTGACGGCGCAGCTCGCGCTCTCGGGCGGATCGAGGCCGGTGGGGCCGCCGTCGAGGAGCACGATCACGAGCGTCGAGCTCACGCTCGACATCTGCAAGAGCCGCACGGCCGCGCAGGCCGGCGCCACGCCGCCGGGTGACCCCGACCCGATGTCGCAGGACGACAAGATCAACGTCGGGCGATTCCTCCACGTGCAGAACGCGCAACTCGACCACGGGCGCGCGCTGCTGATCGTTCAGGCGATCAGGCCGGCGGCGTTCCGACAGTCGCTCGAGCTCAGGGCCCTCGACGCGCGGGTCGCCCTCTTCGCCGCCGACGCGCCGGCGCCGGCGGTGCCGCCCGCGGCGGGCGCGGGCGGGACAGCGCTCGGCACGCAGACGATCGCGCCTTCGGCCCTGCCCAAGAAGTTCTGGGCCGAGGGCGCAGGGGTGAGCGGCGGGCTCGCCGACACCGGCTTCCAGCTCGGCATCAGGGGAGGTGAGCCCGACGGCGACAGGGTGAAGTGCACGGTGGTGCAGTTCACGCAAATCCAGGCGACGATCAAGGCGACGCCGCCGGTCAAGGACCAGAACCGCATCGACGCGGGCGTCCCGCTGCCGGCAGATCACGTGTTCACCACCACCGGCGCGTCCGAGGACTTCACCGCCACAGCGCCGCTGGTCCTGATGCGCGACGCGCAACCCGACATCAAGCTCGATCTCACCGCATCGCCGGCCAACCTGCCGATCCAGTGGAAGCCTGTCCGCAACCCCGCCGATCACGCCTCGATAGGCGGCGCGGGCGCCCTGCCCTCGCACGTCGCAGATCCAGCCGACGCGGGCAACCGGCTCAAGCGGCAGGTCAGCGCCGATCAGAGGGGCTCGTTCCGGATCCGGCCGTTCATCGACTGCAACGGCTCGGGCGATCACGAGGACCGCGAGCCGTCGATCCCGCTCAACCTGGTGCTCGTCGACGCCACGGTGTTCGGCCCCGACCGGAGCGTCGCCACCACCAGCGCGGGCTCGGCGACGGCCACCGCGACGAACTTCGTGGTGATAACCGGCACGTTCTCGACACCGCCTTTCACCATCAGCACGCCGTCCGTCGACGCGATGGTGATGAACCTCGACGTCGATCTGGTGGGCGGCGGCGCCACCGGACAGCTCGGCCTAGATCACGTCTGGGGCGGCGTGATTCAGGACATCGATGTCATCGAGTACGATGGCGCCTACAGCCAGCCCGACGGGACGCTCCGACAGTTCAGCTTGAGGCTCCTGTCGAATCCCGCCCAGGGCGGGAGCTCGTTCGGGGGGCGCAGCCAGTTCCTCCCTGGAGATCCGGCGCCGAAGCCCCTGCTGATGCCGGTGCTCGATAGCGGGCAACCCGGCGCGGGTCTCGGAGGCGAGAGCGCCACGTTCGGCCTCGGCGTGGCGCTGGCGCGGCGCGCCGCCGCCCAGCCCGCGATCGGGATCCGGGTGGAGCTGTGGGCCATCGACTCGCCGAGCGTCCCCCTCCCTCACCCGCACCCGGCGAACGCCGGAGCCGCGCTCAACCGCGTGCACCTCAACATCCACTTCCGGTCGTGCTTCTGCTTCTGGACCAACGTGGCGCGCACCTGGCCGGCGGCCGGCAACCTCCAGCCGGGGAGCACCGGTGATCCCGCCGAGCGCGTCTACTCGGTCGTTCGCATGGTTCCCTGGCGGGTGACTGGCGACTGGACCATCGGGCCGCCCGCGACGGCCGGCGGTCCGCTCTCGGTGACGACGGTGAACGCTTACAGCGCCTCGCTCGGGACGTCGGTCAACGTCGCGCCGATCGGCCGGGCACAGGACAACAACGTCGAGGTCCGCGCGCCCGGATCCATCACCACCGCGGCGGCGTTCGACGGTACCGTGGTGCAGGCCGCGCCGAGCTGCCAGGTGTATCACGGGCCGATCGGCGGCTCCTCGTCCGTGCTGTGGGCGAGCTGCGCGCTGGGCCTCATCGCCGCCTGGCGGCGCCGGCAGAAGGGGTGGACGATCCGATGAGGCCCGCAGTACCGCTCGCCGTCCTGTGTGCCGCGCTCGCCGGCTGCGGACAGCGCCACAGCAGCCCCGACAAGGCTCGCAGCACGACCCACCAAGAGAAGGACGCCCCTGCCATGAGCACACACGAACCGCTCGCCGAAGGTCGTCTGCCCGTCGAGGAGGCATCGACGTCGGAGCTGCTCTCCCTCTCGAACGTCTTCGTCGTCGAGATCGCCTCGGCGCGCATGGCGCCGTGGTCCCGCGGGGCCGACGGCCTCGAGCGTCGCAACGTCGAGATGACGGTGAGGCTCCTCGAAGTCCTCAAGGGCTCTCTCGCGCAGGCGCCGGGCGCGACCTTCCCACTCGAAATCGAGCAGCGGCGGGACGGAGAGCTGATGGTCCTCCGCCACCACGGCCTCTGGTCGCACGCGCAGCCGCCCCCGGACGTGGGCGTCCGCTACCTCGTGATGGCAGGCGCCGCGCCTGCCGCCGTCGCGGACGCCGCGAGCCTGATGCGCGAGGGCGCCTGCCAGCGCCTCCTCGCGCCGGCCCTCGCATCCGACGTTCACCTCGCGAAGCAGGCCGAGAAGATCTTCCAGGAACGGCTGAGCGCGACCGGCGTCAAGGATCCCGAGCTCGACGCGGCCCGCGCGCTGCTCGACTTCGCGAACGCGCGCCGCGCCGAGGCGAGGGACCTCTTCGGTCGCTACCTCTGGGCGCGCATCCTGCCGAGCTTCCTCCGGTCGGAGTCGCGCCCCACCCGCGAGGCGCTCGCGCTCATGACCGCCACGGACGCGACCCTGGGTCTCCGGGGCGAGTGCCTCGGGAGCTTCGATCGGATCGCGCCGGTGCTGGCGAACAACCCCGATTTCGTCCGCGAGCTCGCGCGCGCCCTCGTTGGCATGTTGCTCGACCCCGCGGCGGAGCCCTTGCACCAGCGCGTCGTCACCGTGAGCCTCTTCTTCCTGGTGTTCCCCGACGAGGCCACGCCGCGCGTCCGCGCCGACGCAATCCTCCCCGACCCGGGCGAGCGGGCCCGCGCGAGGCAGGCGGTCGCGAAGGTCCCGGGAGATCGCGCCACGAAGCTCGTGGCCTGGCTCGCGGGCTGACCCGCGCGGAGACGTACCTGGACGCCGTCCCCGAGGCGCGCGGAGGGCGGCGCGTCGCGAATCGCTGTAGTCACGAGTCGCCGTAGGAGCGAGCACATGGTGGGTGGAATCTCTGTTCTCGGGCTGTCGGACGTGCCGGTCGGCTGGCTCGTCTGGCACCGCCCGCCGAGCAAGCCGGTGCTCACGGTGGTCTGCCGGGCGACGTTCGTCCTGCGGCCCGGCGAGGCGGTGCTCGCGGGGGAGCAGGAGCCGCTCGCCGCCGTCGAGCAGCCGTACCCCGGCGGCGCGAGCCTCGGCATCTACGCGCCCGCGGACCTCGTCCCGATGAAGCCGCACGCCGACGTCCTCCTCGTCGGCCACGCGTTCGCGCCCGGGCGCCAGCCGGTGCGCTCGCTCTTCGTCCGGCTCGCGGTCGGCGAGGTGGACAAGCGCATCGAGGTCTTCTGCGACCGGCAGTTCGACCTCCAGGGGGAGCTCCGCGAAGGTCCCCGGTTCGCCAGCATGCCGCTCGTCTACGAGCGCGCCGCGGGAGGGCCTCATACGCCCAACCCCATCGGCGTGCGCCCCGACGTGCGCGACATCTACGGGCGCGTCACGTTGCCCAACCTCCAGCCGCCGGGCCTCGAGATCGCGTCGGTGAGCGATCCCGTCGCGCCGATCGGGTTCGGTCCGATCGCGAGGGGCTGGCCCTCGCGCCGCGCGCTGCTCGGCCCTGCCGCGGCCGCGCGGCTGCCCGACAGCTGGCAGGATCAGGTCCTGCCCGGCGACCTCGATCCGGAGCATTTCCAGGCGGCGCCGCGGGACCAGCAGGTGCAGGCGCTCCACGCCGACGAGCGGATCACCCTCGAGAACCTGCACTTCCAGCACGCGCGGCTCGTCACGCGGCTCCCCGGGCTCCAGCCGCGCGCGTTCGTCGAGGGCTGGGGCGCGCCGCAAGGCGTCGCGATGCGGGCCGACACGCTCTGGATCGACGCCTCGCGCGGGCTCTGCACGATGACGTGGCGCGGCCAGATCCGCCTCGAGCACGCGGCGCAGCCCGCTCGGGTCCTCGTGGCCATGGAGGAGCCCGGGCCCCCGCTGACCTGGGAGCGCGTCGCTCAGCTCCGGGATGTGGCCGTCGACGCGACCCAGCAGGCTACACTCGACGCCGAGGCGGAGAGGCGGACGGTCGCGGTGTCTCTCGACATGACCCCAGCGCGGGCCTCGCCTCTACCCTTTGCCGCCGTGCAGGGCCCCCGGGCGCCGCACGACTCCACCCCGGATGGCGTGGGGCTGCCGTTCCGCCCTCCGGGCGCGCCGCGCCCGCCGCCGATGCCCATGCCGCCGGCGCCATCCGACGACGGGACGGGGACGATCGCCATGCCGGCCGTCCCGGAGATGCCCGCGGCCGCCGCATCTTCGATCCCTCCCGCGTCCCCCGCCGGGCCCGCGGTGCCCGTGTCGTCTGCGCCGCCTCCTCCCGCCGCGAGCCCCCGGGCGGAGAGCCCGTGGGCCCATCGCGCCGCCTCGAGCTCCGCGCCGTCGCAAGGCGAGCTCCCCACCGCACCGAGCCCGCCCATCGCCGCGTTCGCTTCGGCGACCGCGACACCGCTCCCGGTGGCGCCGCCCCTGTCGCCCCTGCCGCCCCTGCCCATCACCCCGCCCGCGAAGGGCGCCGCGCGGACGCCGCCCGTGTCGCCCGCGCCGCGCACCGCCACGCCCGACGCGCTGCACCTCGTCTGGTTCCATCCACCGTGCCTCGCGCGCCTCCGCAAGGACCCTCGCCACGCGCCCGTCCTGGAGGCGCTCGACGAGCAGCCGCTCGACGAGGATCTCGACGACCCCACACACGCCGAGGCCACGGCCGACCTCGAAGATCGGCGCGAGGCGTTCGAGATCCTCGCGCGCGGCCCGATCAGCGCCGAGGGCGCCGCCGCCGCGCTCGCCAGGGGCGTGCTCGACGACGGGCGGCTATTGCAGCCGATCGTCCTCCTGGCAGGAGAGCTCGCCTTTCCGTTCGACGAGCTCGAGGCGCTCAAGGCGATGCTCTCCGCGGCCGCGCCCCACGCCGGCGCAGATCCGGAGGCCAGGGCGGTCCTCGACCTGGTGAAGGAGTTTCTGGGCACGCCGGGGCTGCCCGGCGCGCCGCTCGTCGCCGAGGGCCTCGAGGCGCGCATCCGCGAGACCTTCGAGGCGCACGGCCTCTTGCCGGCGGGCCAGCTCGACGCGCTCGCGGCGCGCGCGCTGCTCGGCGGCCGCCACGTCCAGCGCCGGGCCCTCTTCGGCGGGCCTCACGTGCGCGCGCTCTTCCACGGCCTGGCCGAGGGGCCCATCCCGACGTACCTGTGCGAGGAGCTCGCCGCCAAGCTGCCCGCGGCGCAGCGGCTCCGTGTCCGGCTGCTCGCCCACGTGCACCCCGCGGCGGATGAGCAGGAGACCCACCCGGCGGCGCTGCGCGCGGCGGCGCTCGGGATCGTGAGCCCGTCGACCGTGCGCCGCTGAGCCACCGAGGAGCAACCTGCCCCATGCCCGAGACCCTGGAGCTTGTCTGGATCGACCCCAAGAGCACGGCGCGCATCCGCAAGCGACCGCCCTGGCAGCGCCTCGTCGACGACGCCGGCCGGGACCCGCCCGCCGGGCCCGAGCTGCCCGGCCAGACCGTCCCCGCGGAGGACCGCCACGACGTGTTCTTGATCCTCGCGCGCTCCGCCGCGACCGACGGCCACGGCGTGGCCGCGGCGCTCTCCGACGCGGTCCGCGAGGACGGCAAGTTCGCCCCGCCGCTCGTGCTCGTCGCGGGAGAGCTGCGCTTTCCGTTCGACGAGCTCGAGGCCCTGAAGGCCGCCGTGACCACGGCGACGCCGTTCGCCGGCGGGGACGAGCCGCTCAAGGCGGCCGTCGCCGCCGCGAACGATTTCCTGAAGACCCCAGGCCTGCTCACCGCGCCCGCCGTCGTCGAGGGCCTCACGGACCGCATCCGCCAGGCCTTCGGGCGGGTCCGCCGGGCGGTGCCGTCAGGCTACCTCGACGCGCAGATCGAGCGCGCGCTGCTCGAGCACCGCCGTTACCAGAAGCGCATGTTCGGCGGAGCGCCTCAGCTCCGCGCGTTGCTCCAGGGGCCCTCGGACAAGGCCCCGATGCTCGTGTACCTCCCCGTCGACCTCGCGACGAAGCTCCCCCTCTACCAGCGCTTTCGTGCTCGCCTCATCGCCGCGGCGCACCTCTCCATGGATCAATTCGAGCCGCACGCGTTCGCGCTCGAGGCCCTCGCGCTGGCGCGCCAGATCCCTCCGGCCGCGCCGCCTCGGTGACGGCGGATCGCCGAGCGGCGGAGCGGAAGACGGGCGCTCCGCGCGGGCGCACCGAACGGATGCGTTCGGTGGTAATAGGGAGCCGCCTTACCGGGCGGCGCACCCGCGCCCGCCCGGAGGTCCCACGATCATCTCGGAGGTCCCATCGTGACGCGTAAAGCCCTTCTCTCATCTCTTGCGCTGGCCTCGCTCGCGGCGTGCGGCGCCCCGCAGCAGCCCGCGGTCCACCCGGAGCCGGGCCCGGCGCCGGCCGCGCAGGAGACGCCCCCGGCCGCGGCGCCCGCGGCGAGCGAGGCGCAGGCGGCGGCGGAGCCGGCCAAGCCGCAGGCGGAGGCGCCGAAGGCGATCCAGCCCGCGGTCCTCGTGAAGGACGTCGGCTTCTCCTCGCCGGAGTCGGTGCTCTACGACGCCGCGAACGACGTCTACCTCGTGAGCAACGTCAATGGACCGCCGGGCGCGGCCGACGGCAACGGCTTCATCTCCAAGGTGAGCCCGGAGGGCAAGCTCCTCGAGCTCGAGTGGATCGCCGGGGGGAAGAAGGGCGCGAAGCTGGACGCGCCGAAGGGGCTCGCCATCCAGGGCGACACGCTCTACGTCGCGGATATCACGGTCGTGCGCCAGTTCGAGCTCAAGACGGGCAAACCGAAGGCCGATATCAAGCTCCCGGGCGCGACCTTCGTGAACGACGTCGTGGCCTCCGGTGACGGCAAGATCTGGGCGACCGACACGGGCGTCAAGATCACGGACAAGCCGATCCCCGAGCCGACGAAGTCCGACAGCGTCTGGGTCATCGAGAACGGCAAGGCGAGGAGCGTCGCCAAGGGCGAGGAGCTCGGCCAGCCGAACGGGATCGCCGTGCTCGACAAGGCGGTCTGGATCGCCAGCCTGACCGGCGGGGAGCTCTACCGCGTCGACGACAAGGGCAAGAAGCAGGAAGCGCAGAAGATGCCCAAAGGGTATCTCGACGGGCTGGTCGCCGCGGGCGACACGCTGCTCGTCACGAGCTGGGAGAGCAACGCGCTCTACCGCGGCAAGCCCGGCGGCACGTTCGAGGTCCTGGTGCCCGACGTCAAGGGACCCGCAGACCTCGGCTTCGACACGAAGCGCAGCCGGGTGCTGCTCCCGCTGTTCCTCGACAACGAGATCGCGGCGTACGACGTGAAATGACGCCGCGCGCCGGCCGAGCCTCCTCCGCGCCACAGCGGATCTAGATCCAGCCCACCGGCCGCACGAGTCGCCGGCGAAATCCGGGTACCCGAGGCCCATGCACAGGGTGCATGAGGCCCATGCCGCCTGCGAGCTTGAGGCGCAGCGCCCGGCGAACTAACCTGGATGCTCGGAAAAGAAATCGGTTCACAGTACTTAACACACCAGCGCTCCGATCTGATCAGGGTACCGCGACGTCGAGCGAAGCTCCTCCCCACCAGGGGACGGCAGCGAGCGCCGCGGGCGCATGGGCTTTTTGCGGCGTTCACGTGACGTGCGGCTCACGAAGGCGCCTCCGGGTGGAAACGAGGCCGGAACGTGGGTTGCTCGTGGGCCGCTCTCGAGCGCACCTCGAGCACAAGGAGCTCGCTGGAGCAGCCGGAGCAACGGGCGGCCTCACCGCCGGGTGCCCCTCGGGAGCGCTCCAGATGCACGGCAGCATTTCCGGGGTGTTGCGAGAGTCCTCGACGCCGAGGGACCGCCGTCCAAACCGTGCTCCGGCCGGCGCGAGGACGCGAGGACGCGAGGACGCGAGGAGAAAAACAGATGGGAGAAAGCTGCCGTCCGAGCGGATTGACCCAAGGCATCTCCTGTCGCGTCCTGTCGCTCTGTGCCTCGCCGAGCGCCGCGAATGGTTCTTGACATATCGAGTCGTTTTGCCTATTGGTGGTCCACAAGGCATAGATCGTCCTGTGTTGCAGAATCGTAATTTCAGGCTTCATTGGGCGAGCGTCGCGCTCTCTCAGACAGGGAGCTTCTTCACGACGATCGCGCTGCCGTGGCTGGTGCTGACGATAGCGAACGACGACCCGATCAGCATGACGACGGTGCTGGCGGCGGGCAGCATCTCGAACGGCTTCTTCATCCTCGCCGGCGGCGGCCTCGCGGATCGTTTCTCTCCGATGAGGACGCTCCTCGTGAGCCGAGTCGCGTTCGTGCTGGTCATGGCCAGCCTGGCCGCGCTGACGTGGATGTCGTTCGTGCCCCTGTGGCTGCTCACCGTGTATGCGGTGGTCCTGGGCACACTCGGCGCCGTGGGCGTGCCGGCGAGCCAGTCGCTCCTGCCCGCGATCCTGAAGCCGTCCGAGCTGGGGCTCGGGAACGGCGTCATCATGGGCACGCTGCAGGTGGCCCAGATGGTGGGGCCGATCATGGCCGGGTGGCTGCTCTGGCTCAGCCGGCGTCTCAGCGGGGCGGCCGCGGGCAGCGCGGATCCCGCGAGCATCGCCGCGGCGTTCGCGGTGGACGCCTGCCTGGTGCTCGTCGCCGTGGTGCTGATGTCCTTCATGAACGTCGCGGTCGCGCCGTCGCCCTCCGTGCGGGTGCTGGAGCTCCTCCGCGAAGGGGTCCAGTTCTGCTGGCGGCAAACGGGCATCCGGCTGGTGCTCGGTTACCTCGTCCTCGTCTCCTTCTTCCTCCACGGGCCCCTGATGGTGGGCCTGCCGCTCCTGACGAAGCTCACGCTGGGGATGCACGAGCGGGGGCTCGGCGTCCTTTATTCGATGATCGGCTGCGGGACCATCCTCGGGGTGATCCTGGCGGCGCTGACGAAGCCGAGCGCCAGGCGGCTCGGCGCGATCGTGCTCTGTTGTGATCTCGTCGCCGGGATTGCCTTCACCACGCTCGGCCGCGTGGAGAGCGGGGTCGCCGCCGGCGCCCTGCTGCTCACGATGGGCGGGGGGCTCGGCTTCACCATGGTCGCGGGCACCACGTGGTTCCAGACCCGAACGCCCCCCGAGTACATGGGGCGGGTCATGAGCTTCGTCATGTTCGCGCTCTACGGCCTGGCCCCGCTCTCGGGGACCATCGCGGGGTACCTGATCGACGCGACGTCCGTCGGTCAGGTGATCAGCGGGGCGGGGGCGATCATCGCCGCCGTCTCCGGCCTCGGCCTGCTGATCCCGCGCGTCCGTCACATGGGGGATCTGCCGGCATACCCGCAGGCGACCGCCCGCGCGCCTGCGTCCTGACGGCCGCTCGAGCCCGAGGAGCGTCGTCGAGCGCCGCCGGCGCGCGCGGCCGCCGAACATTCAACGCGATTTCAAGCGACTGCCGAAGCTGGGGAGTCCATGAAGAACTCGAATCCTACGACGTGTTTGAGCAGCACATCCAGCGACATCGCCCTCATCGGCATGGCGTGCCGGTTCCCGGGAGGAGCGAACAGCCCCGAGGCGTTCTGGAGCTTCCTCCTTGCGGGCGGGGACGGCATCGTGCCGGTCCCCGAGGACCGCTGGGACAACAAGGCCTACTTCGATCCGGATCGGGAGAAGAAGAACCGGATGTACGTCGACCGGGGCGGGTTCGTCGACGGCATCGACCAGTTCGATCCCCTGTTCTTCGGCATCTCGCCGGCGGAGGCGAGCGTGGTCGATCCGCAGCACCGCTGGCTGCTCGAGGTGACGTACGAGGCGCTGGAGAACGCCGGCCTGAGCGCCCGCGCGCTGCGCGGCAGCGACACGGCCGTGTACGTCGGGCAGTTCATGCACGACTACGAGCAGCTGCAGCTCGACGCGATGGCCCACGGCCTGATCACCAGCCACTCCGCGACCGGCACCTCGATGACCCTGACTTCGAACCGCATCTCGTATGCGTTCGACTTCCGGGGGCCGAGCGTGACGCTCGACACGGCGTGCTCCTCGTCGCTCGTGGCGCTGGATCTCGCGTGCAAGGCGCTCCTCGACGGCGACTGCCGGCTGGCGGTGGCCGGGGGCGCGAACCTCCTGCTGCGGCCGGAGCTCACCATGTCGATCTGCAAGGCGTCGATGCTGTCGCCCGACGGGAAGTGCAAGAGCTTCGACAAGGCGGCGAACGGCTACGTGCGCAGCGAGGGCGCCGGCGTCGTCCTGCTGAAGAAGCTCGCCGACGCGCAGCGCGACGGGGATCCCATCCTGGCGGTCATCAAGGCGTCGGGGGTGAACCAGGATGGCCACACCGTCGGCATCACGGTGCCGAGCGGCGACGCGCAACGGGCCCTCTTGCGGCGCTCGCTGGACCGCGCCGGCATCGACGGCGCGGAGATCCAGTACGCGGAGGCGCACGGCACCGGCACGGCGGTCGGCGACCCGATCGAGGTGGGCGCCCTGGGCGACGTGCTCGGCGCCCGGCGCGACGACGCGGCGCCGTGTGTGATCGGCTCGGTCAAGAGCAACATCGGCCACCTGGAGTCGGCGGCGGGCGTGGCCGGGCTGATCAAGACGGTCATGGCCATGAACCACGGCGTCATCCCGGGCAACCTGCACTTTCACGAGATCAACCCGGCGATCGACCTGCAGGCGCTCAGGCTGCGCGTCGCCGCCTCCCAGCTGCCGTGGCCCGACACGAAGGGCGGCACCCGCAAGGCGATCGTCAATTCGTTCGGGTTCGGCGGCACCAACGCGAACGTCGTCGTGGAGGAGCCGCCGCGAGCGGCTGACCACGGCGCGACGCAGGCGCCCGTGGTCCACGGAGAGGTGAAGGTGCTCGTGGTCAGCTCGAAGACCGAGCAAGGGTTGAAGCAGCTCGCCGCCAGGTATGCGGCGTTCCTCGCGTCCACCGCCGCGGCCTTCAGGCGCGGCGAGCACGGCGAGCGCGGCGAGGAGGCCAGTCGCGCCGAGCTGCATCACATCTGCTACACCGCGGCGGTCCGGCGCGAGCATCACCGGCATCGACTGGCCGTGACGGGCTCCAGCGCGACGGAGCTCCAGCACGCGCTGGAGAGCTTCGTCGAGGGCCGCCCGTCCACGGTCCACGTGAGCGGCCGCGCCCCCGAGGAGGGCCGCCAGCGGCTCTGCTTCGTGTTCTCGGGCATGGGAACCCAGTGGGCGGGGATGGGGCGCGCGCTCTACGACACCGAGCCCGCCTTCCGCGCGGCGTTCGACCGGTGCAGCGCCGCCCTGCAGGTCTACACCGGCTGGTCGTTGATCGACAGGGTGCTCGCGGCCGGCGACAAGGACGGGATCGCCGACACGGCGGTCGCTCAGCCCGCGATCTTCGCGGTGCAGGTCGCGCTCAGCGAGCTCCTGAAGACGTGGGGCATCGCGCCGAGCGCCGTGATCGGGCACAGCGCCGGTGAGGTGAGCGCCGCGTACGTGGCAGGCGCGCTGAGCTTCGAGGACGCCGTGCTGGTCGTCTATCACCGCAGCCGACTGCAGGCCACGACCGAGGGAATGGGAAGGATGCTCGCCGTCGGCCTGAGCGAGGCTCGGCTGCCGGCGTACATCGCAGGCCTGGAAGCCAAGGTGTCCGTCGCGGCGATCAACAGCGACGACGCCATCACGCTCGCGGGCGACGCGGAGGCGCTCTCGGCGATCGCGGAGCGGCTCGAGGCCGAGGGCGTCTTCGCGCGGTTCCTCAAGGTGGGTGTCCCCTACCACAGCCCGGTGATGGACCACCTGAAGGAGCCGCTGATCCAGGCGCTCGGGTCCATCGTGGCGACGGCGCCTCACACGCCGCTCTACTCGACCGTCTCGGGCGAGCTCACGCGCCCGGGCGACTGGGGCGCGGCGTACTGGCCGCGCAACGTGCGGGATCCGGTCCTGTTCAAGGCGGCGATCCAGGCTGCCGCTCGGGACGGGGCGCGGGTGTTCCTGGAGGTGGCGCCCCACGCTGCGCTGGCGTCGTCGATCGAGAAGAACCTCGCCCAGAGCGGCGTCGACGGAGCGGTCGTCACGACGCTCAGGCGCGATCAGGACGATGTGGCGATGCTGGCGCGCACGCTCGGCAGCTTGCACGCCTCTGGCCATGAGGTGGACTTTCGGCGGCTCTACCCGCGCGGCGGGCGGCTCGTCTCCCTGCCGAACTACGTGTGGCAACACGCGACGTACTGGCGCGAGGCCGAGGAGGTCCGGCGCGCGCGGCTCAAGAACGTGAGCCATCGCGGCGGCGTCTCCACGGAGGGCGCCCACCCCTTGCTCGGCGGCAAGCTCAGCGCCAGCGCGCCCCTCTGGCAACACGCCCTCGACGTGCAGGAGCAGCGCTACCTGGCGGATCACCAGGTGGAGGGGGATCCGGTCTATCCCGGGGCCGGTTACGTCGAGATGGCGCTCGCCGTCGCCGCCCAGCGGTACGGCCGGGATCGGATCACGCTGGAGAACATCACGTTCAAGCGGGCGCTCTTCCTCGACCGGGACAGGCCGACCTTGCTGGAGAGCAGCGTCGGAGCCGACGAGAGCTCGCTCGTGATCCGCGCGCTGGACGTGCAGTCCGGGCAGTGGATGGTCCACAGCGAGGCCGTCCTTGTCGACGTCGCGCCCGCCGCGCCGGCCCGCGACGTGCCGGTCGCGCAGCTCCGCGACCGCTGCCCGTCCCCCCTCGACAAGGCGGCCTTCTACGACCATTGCCGCCGCCTGGGCCTGTCGTACGAGGGGCATTTCCAGGCAGTGCAGCGCGCCTGGGTCGGCGAGGGCGAGATCCTGGTCGAGATCGCCGCGCCGGAGCACCTGGCCGCGGCGAGCGAGGGGTACCTGCTGCATCCGGTGCTGCTGGACGCGGCGCTGCAGGCGCTGCTCCCGGCGGTCGATACCAGCTACCTGCCCGTCAAGATCGCGGCGCTGCATTACCACCGGCGGCCGAGCCCCGAGGCGTATTGCCATGCGAAGATCACCCACCTGGACGCCGGCGTGGCCCGCGGCGATCTCGTCCTGACCGATCGCGACGGCGCCATTGCGGTCGAGGTCCGCGGTATCGAGCTGAAGGCGACGCGCTCGGGGAGCGCGGGCGAGAGCGACGCTGCGTCGCTCCTCTACCACTTCTGCTGGGAGGAGCGGGCGGACGTGGTCCCGGAGGACGCCGCGGCCGCCGCCGCCCCGGGGACATGGATCGTCCTCAGCGATAACCAGGGAATCGGGCCGCGTGTCGCCAGGGAGCTGGAGCGGCGGCAGCAGTCGGCCCTTCTCGTCGACCTCGGCTCCACGGAAGGGGGAGCGAGCGGCGTGCGGCGGGAGATCCGCTCGAGCGACGACCTGGTTCCGCTGCTCGAGCAGTGCGCCATGACGTGCCGAGGCATCCTCTACCTGCGAGGCCTGGACGTCCCGCCGTGCGAGGAGCTGACCGCGCCGGAGGTGCTCGCCAGCTGCCGCGATACCGCCGTGGTGCCGCTCCTCGTCGCGCAGGCCCTCGACCGGGTGTCCTGGCGCAGCCCACCTGCCGTCTACCTCGTGAGCCGGGGAGCGCACCAGATCGAGGCCTCCGATCCAGCGCCGCAGCCGGCCCAGGGCGCGTTGTGGGGGTTCGGCCGCGTGTTCGCGTCAGAGTCCCCGGCTCATGCGAGCACGCTGGTGGATCTGGCCGAGCACGTCGACGACGGCCTCGTCGCCGCGTTCGTCCGCCACCTGCTCCACGGCGCGTACGAGCAGGAGATCGCCTTGCGGCCGGGCGCGCTCTATTCCAACCGTCTGAAGGCGCTCGGCGAGGGCGCGTTGAGCGAGTACGCCGAGCAGGAGCGCCTGCCGGCCCGAGGCCGCCCGTACCGGCTCGCGAGCCACCCGAGGTCGGCGGAAGGCCGGAGGTGGATCGCCAGGACGTTCACGTTGCCCGCACCCGACCCGGGTGTCGTGACGTTGAAGGTCGAGCGCGCCGCGCTCGCGCAGCGAGACGTCGAGCGCCTGATCCAGGCGCACGGCGAGGGCACGGCGGCGACCCTCAGGCCTGTCGAGGCGGGCTGCGGCTGCGTGGGCATCGTGACGCAGGCCGGACCCGGGTGCCGCACGTTCGCTCCGGGGAGCGAGGTGGTCGGGTTCGCCGGTCCAGGGCTCGCCTCCCACGGCCAGGCGCGCGAGGAGCTCCTCGCCCACAAGCCGAGTTGCCTGTCTGCCGACGAGGCGGTCCTGTTGCCGGCGGCGTACCTCGTCGCCCACTATGCCCTGGCGCGCGTCGCGAACCTCCTGCCGGGCGAGACCGTGCTCGTCCACGAAGGGGCAGACGCGGTGGGGCTCGCCGCCATCCAGCTGGCCCGGCGCGCGGGAGCCACGGTGTTCGCGTCGGCGCGGACGGCGGCGAAGCGCGCGAGGCTCCGCGCGCAGGACGTCGCCCTCGTGATGGACTCGACCACGTACACCTTCGTCGACGAGATCCTGGCGGCGACCGGGGGGCGCGGGGTGGACGTCGCGCTCAACCTGCTCGGCGGGCAGTTCGTGAGCAAGACCCTCGCCGTGCTGAAGCCCATGGGGCGGTTCGTCGAGCTCGGGCGAGCGCCGATCCCGTCGAACGCGGCGCTGCTCCAGCAGATCGTGGCGAGGAACCTCTCGTACCGCGGCGTGGATCTCGATGTCCTGATCGCGGAGAACCCCGCCCTCTGCGGCCAGCTGCTCCGCGAGCTGTGCGCTCTGTTCGAACGCGGTGAGCTGGAGCCGATCCGCGTGAGGTCGTTCCCGAGCGCGGACGTGGACGCCGCCGTGGCCTCCCTGGGCGACGACGAGGGGAGCGGCGCCATCGGCGTGGCGTTCGACAGCGAGGCGCAGCGCGTGGCGCCGGGCCTCGATCTCCCCGTGGTCGACGCGCGAAGCACCTACCTCGTGACCGGCGGGCTGGGCGCGCTCGGCCTCGAGGTCCTGCGCTGGCTCGTCGCGGCGGGGGCGCGCTCCGTCGTGCTCGTGGGGCGGAGCGATCCTGCGGAGAGCGCGCTCGCCGCCATCGACTGGGCGCGGGCCCAGGGCGCGGCGGTGACGACGATGCGGGCGGACGTGGCCGATCCCGACGACGTGTCGCGGGTGCTGGGCGCGATCGCCGAGCGCCTGCCGCCGCTCGGCGGCGTCGTGCACGCGGCCGGGGTCCTGGATGACGGCGTGATCGCCCATCAAAGCGAGCAGCGCTTCGAGCGCGTGCTCGCCCCGAAGATCAAGGGCGCGTGGAACCTGCACCGGCAGACCGCGCACCTGGAGCTCGACCTGTTCGTTCTGTTTTCCTCGATCGCGTCCGTCGTCGGCTGGGCGGGGCAAAGCAACTACGCGGCCGCGAACGCCTTCATGGACACGCTCGCGCACCACCGCCGCGCCGCGGGCAAACCGGCGCTGTCGATCAACTGGGGGCCGTGGGCCGGCGCGGGCATGGCCGCGAGCCTGGACGCGAGGGACCTCCGGCGCATGAAGGAGGCGGGCCTCGCCGCGCTCGACGCGCCCGCCGCGCTCTCGGCGATGGAGCGCCTCCTCCGCGCGCACGTCCCGCAGGCGGGCGTGTTCGAGGTGGACTGGTCCTCGGTCTTCAAGCACGAGATCGACCCGGCGCGAAAGACGGTGTTCCGGAGCCTGATCAGCGCCTCTTCCCCGGGCGCCGAGGCCGACTTCATGGAGAAGCTGAGCGCGGCTCCCGCCGCGGAGCAGCTGCCGCTGCTCGCGGGGCAGGTCAGCTCGCAGCTGGCGGCGGTGCTGGGCCTCGAGTCCGCGAGCGGCGTGGACCGCGGCACGAGCGTGTTCGACTACGGCGTCAACTCGCTGATGGCGATGGACCTCCTGAGCCGGCTGCAGGCCGTCATGAAGATGAAGCTGCCCGCGACGCTCGTCCACAAACACCCGACCGTCGACGCCATGGCGAGGTGCATCGCCGAGCAGATGACGCTGCGGAGCGCGGCGGACAGCGGCGACGTGCTGTACTGGGACCCCAGGACACCGGACGTGGTGGTGAACCGGGAGGTCAACGGCCGCCTGGCCACGCTGAACACGTCGGTCCTGCACTGGATGCACGAGGGGCACACCGCGCATTTCAACGTCGGTGCGCTCCTGGAGATCGACCCGGCCAGGTTCGATCTGCGGGCGCTGAAGACCACGCTCGACATCCTGTTCACCCACCACGACGGCTGCCGCGTCCAGATCGTCCCGGGCGACGCCGGGATGCAGGCCGAGATCGTGCCGCTCGGGGACGGCGTGCACATCGCCCAGCACGACCTGCGCGGCCTCGGGTACGAGGCCGGCGTCGCCCGCATGACCGAGCTCAACGACGCCCTCCACGCGAGCCTCACGTTCAGGCGCGGCGACCCGCTCTACCGAGCTGCCTACTACCAGATCGACGATGCGACGCCGCACCGCTTCTTCCTCATCTTCCACCACTACATCTCGGACGGCTGGTCGCAAAAGCTCCTGGCGCAGCAGTTCGCGGCCGTCTACCTCAAGGTCCTGAACGGCGAGGCCGTGCGGCTGCCGGTCAAGTCCACCACGCTGCTCGACTGGACGCGCCGGATGCTCGATTTCGCGCACGGCGAAGCCGTCCGCCAGATCCCGTACTGGCTCGCCACGATCGAGAGGGCGCGCCGCTGCGAGATCGCGGACGAGATCAGCCCGAGCCGGCAGCGGCGGATCGAGGACTACGGCGTCCACTGCGCGGCGCTCGATCGCGACGCGCACGACCGGCTCAACGACTACTGCCGTACCCACAACGTCGAGCTCACCGATCTGGGGACCTACGCGCTGGTCAAGGCGTTCTCGAGGCTCACCGGGACCGAGTCGCTGTGGGTCGAGCTCACCACCCACGCCCGAGCAGGGGTGTTCCCCGAGGTCGGGATACCGGACCTCTTCGGCCAGATCTCGGAGAGCGGGGCCATCCTGTTCGAGCTCCCGCCAGGGAGATCGGCCCGGGAGCAGATCGAGGCCGTCCGCCGGCAGCGGCTCGAGGCGCCGAACGCAGGGATCGGGCTGCGGGCCCTCCGCTTCGTCAACCAGAGCGCCGAGGTCCGCGAGGCGATCGAGGAGCGGTGCGCTCCGCAGGTCGGGCTCAACTTCGATCTGGCCGACTACACGAGCGACGCCGGAGAGCACAGCTGGTTCCGGTTCGCGCGCGAGGGGATCGGCACGGCCCAGGGGACGCACCTGCGCAGGCCGGCCGACGAGGTGCGCCTCTCGTTCTATGTCCGCCTGTTCCGGCACGAAGGCCGCCTCCTCCTGACGGTCGCCCACCACCGCGACAGGTTCCGCGAGCAGACCATCACCTCGCTGGCCGAGGTGTTCTTCTCGCTGATGCTCGAGGTCGTCCAGGGTGGGGCGAGCGCGCGGCCCGCCGCGCCTGCCGCGGAGGCAGGCGTCCGCGGGGTCGTCCGCCGGCACGACGCCCGCCAGAGCGCTTTCTAGTGAACCCGGTACGAGCTGTCGAACAGGTTGGCCAGCTCGACGAGAAGAGCTGGTGTCTTTCGCCGTCAGGCGTTCAGAGGGTACATGCGTTATTCATCCATTGGTTCCTTCCTTGCGTTGGTGCTGGCCTCGGGCGTCGCCCACCCCGAGCCGGCGGGGCTCTCCGTAAAGGAGCGCGCTGAGCACGAGTTCCTGGCCGAGATGGAGGGCGGAGAGGACCGGAACGGGGCGAGGATCCTCCGCGAGGCCGTGAGCCGGCTGCGCGGCCTCGACCTCGACCTCGAGCCGCTCAGCAACCAGAACCCCGACGCGACGGGCTCGCTGTCCGACTACGAGACGTACATCCCGAGCACGGCGGTCCAGCATGTCCCGCCGCTCGAGCGGGCCTTGCTCGACACTTACCTGAGCAACCCGGACGACGCCGTGCTCGCGCGGATCCTCGGCGCCTACCACGTGCACGCGTCGCGCAAGGAGCGGCGCGGGACCACCGTCGCCCAGGTCAAACACGACATCTACGCCTCGTATTTCCTCAGCAGGGCGGTCGATCTCGGCGCCGGCGACCGGTGGATCCCCCGCGCCCTGGCCGACGCGGAGTCCCGGTTGCGCCGGGCCGGCGGCCCTGGACTGATCCCCATGATCGAGGAGGGGCTCCCGTCCCACCTCGGCTTCATCGACGCCTTCAATTACGACGAGGGCAATCGTCACGTCGCGGTCGACGGCCTCTTGCGCGAGTTCATCCGGCAGCCGAACAACCTGATGACGAACGCTTACCTCGCGGCGTCCAACATCTGGGTGGGCGGCGAGGCCGCCTACAACGACGCCACGATGCTCTACAGCTTCCTGCTCAGCAGCTACTTCGTGGTGCGGGCGGTCCAGATGGCGGAGGTCGTGGAGAACGCCTGGCTGGAGGACCCGGAGAACAACCCGCAGTTCCGCCTGTCCTCCATCCTCGGCGGCTGGGCGATCCCGGCGCGCCGCTGGCTCGCCTCGATCCACCGCGACACGGAGGCGGTGCGCGCGCTCGACGAGGAGCACCGGTACTGGCTGGCCATCAACCGCGCGTTTCACAGCGCGAGCATCGGCCTGATGATGTTCGACGAGCCCGAGAACTTGATGGAGGGGTTCGGCGCCTGGATGGCGGGGTTCGAGCACTGCCAGGAGGTCCCGGGCGTGCGGTCGTGCATCGACCGCCCCAAGATGACGTTCAACCGGCTCTCGTTCACGCTCGGCGGCGTGGACTACTTCCTGAAGGCTGGACAGCTGGATCTGGCGCAGTACTTCCTGAGCGTCCGGCGGGACCCCGCGCTCGCGCTCGACTTCGGGTACGAGGACTGGGATCTGGGCCGCGAGGGCTGGGAGCACCGCGAGAACAACCTGACCGCGATCGCGGCGCTCTACAGCAACGGCGATCCCGGGGACGACCCCACGAACTTCTTGCTGAAATCCCACAAGTGGGGGCCGAACACCATCGTCTGCCAGACCTGCCACCAGACGCAGAGCCGCGTCTGGTCCGAGGAGGTCATCGAGCAATACCGCTATGAGCCCGCCCACGAGGACGTGGCCGTCGTCGGGGAATGGCCGGCGATCACCACCACCTGGTACGGCGCCAGCCTGCCCGCGCTGTCTCGCTGACCCGGAGGCGTCCGGGCCGCTGGCGGTGAGCGCGGTGAGCTACAGGCGCCTCCAAAGCACCGGAAATGCTCAATTTTCTTCCATTTTCTCGTCGCTCGGATCCGGGCCGGGCGCCGCGTCCGACCGATCGTGGACGAGCAGGCCTTCCGCGAAGTAGCTCTGCTCCGGGCCGTCGATCGTCAGGTTGAAGACGTCCACCTTGCCGGCCGACGGCGCGGGGCGGTGCGCCGTGACCGGGAGCTCGCGGACGTCGGCCGAGCCGAGCCAGGCCAGCAGCGGCGTCCCCTCGCGCAGCGCGCCGGCGTCGACCCACGCCCCGCGCGCGGCATCGTGGAAGCGGTGCCCCGCCGTCACGCCCGCGAGGACCAGCTCCCCGGCGGCGATGTGCAGGACGTCGGTCGCCCGCGCGTGGAGCACCCGCGCCACCCGGCGCACCACGGGCGCGCGCCGCGCCCGGTCCAGGCTGAAGACCTCGTCGCCCGCGGCGAGGTCCTCGATGCGGCGAAACCCCCGCGGCGTCACGATCCGCGTGCCGCGCACGAAGCAGCCGTCCGTGCTGCCGCACCCCGCCCCCGCCTTCCACGGCCCGAACCCGACTCCCCCGACGCGCTGCCACGGCCTTCCCATCGCCTCGTTCCTCCTGGCCGGACCCTTTCTGACATCCTCCCGCGGACGTCCAGAGAACTCGTCCTCGTTCCGGCGGCGAGGCGAGCTCGGGGTGGCCAGCACGGCCCGCCGTCTCTAGGAGGCTCCTGGGAGGAGCTGGCGAGATGGGTTCCTTGTCATACCTTTGGCCACCGGCGACCGATCGACGAAGGATGTACGGTGACCATGGCGCCGCCTGACGGCCGAGGCGGCGCGCCGGAGGGCGGCGCGGGGCGGGCGGCTCGCCCCGGCCCGTCGCTGCTGCGCGCGCTCCGCCACCGCAACTACCAGCTGTTCTTCGCGGGCCAGCTCGTGTCGCTGGTCGGCACCTGGATGCAGTCGGTCGCCCAGTCCTGGCTCGTCTACCGGCTGACGGGCTCGTCGCTGCTGCTCGGCACGGTCGGGTTCGCGACGCAGATCCCGGTCTTCCTGCTCGCCCCGATCGGCGGCGCCGTGGCCGATCGGCGCCAGCGCCACCGCATCCTCGTCGCCACGCAGTCGTCGGCGATGGTGCTCGCGCTCGGGCTCGCCGCGCTCACGTTGAGCGGGCACGTCGTGGTCTGGCACATCCTCGCGTTCGGCGTGCTGCTCGGCGCGGTCAACGCCTTCGACATCCCGGCGCGGCAGTCGTTCGTGGTCGAGATGGTCGGCCGGGAGGACCTCGCGAACGCGATCGCGCTGAACTCGTCGATGTTCAACGGCGCGCGCATCATCGGGCCCGCGGTGGCGGGCATCCTGGTCGGCGCGATCGGCGAGGCGTGGTGTTTCCTCGCGAACGGCGTGAGCTTCCTCGCCGTCATCGCGAGCCTCCTGGCGATGCACGTCCCGCCCCGCCCGCCGCCCGCCGGCGAGCGCGGGTCAGCCCTCGCCGCGACGGCCGAGGGCTTCCGGTTCGTCGCGCGCACCGGCGCGATCCGCGCGCTGCTCGTCTTGCTCGGCGTCGTGAGCGTCACCGCGATGCCGTACGCGGTGCTGATGCCGATCTTCGCCGACCGGATCCTCGGCGGCGGGGCGCAGGGGCTCGGCACCCTGATGGGCGCGTCGGGCGTGGGCGCGCTGCTCGGGGCGCTGGTCCTCGCGAGCCGCAAGCGGCTCCGGGGGCTCGGCGCGTGGGTCGCCGCGGCCTGCGCGGGGTTCGGGGCGGCGCTCATCCTGTTCGCGCTGTCGCGCACCTTCTGGCTGTCGGCGCTGCTGCTCGTGCCCGTGGGGTTCTCGATGATGGTCCAGATGGCGGGCTCGAACACGCTCGTGCAGGCCATGGTGCCGGACGCGCTCCGCGGCCGTGTCATGGCCGTCTACGCGATGATGTTCATGGGGATGGCCCCGCTCGGCGCCCTGCTCGCCGGCACGCTGGCGGACCGGATCGGCGCGCCCGCGACGGTGGCCTCCGGCGGCGCCTGCTGCATCGTCGCCGCCGCGGTGTTCGCGCGGCGGCTGCCGTCGCTGCGGCAGCAGGCGCGGGAGCTCATCATCGCCCAGCAGATGGCCGCCGGGACGCCCGCCGAGCAGCTCACACAGGCGGTCGCGGTGGCGGGCGAGGAGGCCGCGGAGGAGACGGGGGCCGCGGCGGGGCCGGAGGCGGCGCGGCCGGCGTGAGCGGCGCGCCGGCACCTCGCATGCACGCAGCGGGCGAGACCTGACGTTTGCGTGTGCACCGGGAGCGCACCGCGCGCGCCGGGCGAGGGAGGGAAACCATGGGGCGCGATGACAAGGAGCGACGCGACGAGCCGCTGGCGCAAGGGAAGGGGCGCGTCGACGAGGTCGATCAATCGAAGGGGATCTTCCGGCTCGACGGGCCGCACCCGAAGGACGCCGAGCTGCGCGCGCCGGGCACGATCGGCGGCGGCCCGTACGAGGAGTCCGGCCGCGGCGGCCCTGCTGGCTCCCTCGAGCCGAGGGACCCTGGCGCGGGCGCCGTCGCGGCGGCGGGGGCGTCGCCGGAGGAGCAGCCGGAGGCGAGCGGCGGCCCGCCGGAGGACGTCAGGCCGGCGGGCGCGCTGCCGCAGCACGTGGAGCGGAGCGCGGGAGAGCGCACGCCCGCCGGGGGCTAGGGCGGGCGCGGCGCCGCGGCGACGGGAGAGCGCCATTGTGGTGGCAGGGTGTCTCCCTTCATCCGCCGGCTTGTCACGCGTCCGGCAGTGCACATGGTCAGCATGCGCGTATGCGAATCCGGAGCTGGTCGATCGGGGCGGCGGCGGCCGTGATGCTCGTCGCGGTCGCCGCCTGGGCGGATTCTCTGCGTTTTGGTCAGTCCGACGTGAGGTCCGCCTTCTTCATCGCGAAGAGCGAGAATCGGAATCAGGTGCACTATGCCGTGCGCCTCGATTCGAGGTGTATGCCGTCGGGCGGGAGCCCTGTTTTCCCCTACTGGCGGGAGCTCGAGCGCGGCCCCAACCGGGTGGCGCCGCTCGCGCCCTTGGAAGAGCGCGCCTACGGCGTCGCGACCCAGGAGGTGGTGTCGCGGGAAGGGAAGGGGGTCGTGCGCCTCACGCTGCGGGCGCTGTCTTCGCGCCCGCTCGTGATCGAGACGACGAGGAGCGAGGGCGGGTGCAGGGCGGTCGCGTCGACCCGGATCGCGGGGGTGGGCGCGCAGCTCAGGAGCGTCTTCGTGCAGCTGCGATGGCCGCTCGGGGTGGAGCACATCACCCTGTCGGGGGTGGCCGAGGGCGGACGCGCCGTGACGGAGAAGGTGAGGCCCTGAGCGCGACGCCGCGGCGCCCGGCCTCCAGCGTCCCGGGGCGCGGCCCACCAGGCGGCGCGCAGGTCTGGCGGGGCCGGGGCGCGATCCCGTGGTACCATGGCTAGCGATGAGGCCGGACCCCCTGAAGCTCGAGGAGATTCTTGCCGCAGCGCGGTGCCTGCCCCGGAAGGCGCAAGCCGAGCTCGCAGAGACGCTCCTGCGCGAAGCCGGGACGGCTGCCGTCGAGCCGTCCGGGCAACCCGGGATCGAAGCGCTGCGAGGGATGAGCGAGACGGAGCTCGTTGCGCTGTCCGGCTCCGTCGTCGCCCCGGGACGCCAGCGACGGATGAGGGCACTTTTGCGGAAGAACTCGCGGGGTGAGCTCGGGGACGGCGAGCGGCAGGAGCTCGACGCGCTCCTGGAGGAGGCCGACCGCATCGCGCTCTTGAAGGCCAGGGCTGCTTACACCCTCGCCCAGCTCGGACGCCACCGCACGGCAGCGGCGTGACCGCGGGCCGGATCGCCCTCCGGCTGCGCAAGCTGATCCTCGCCCGCGACGCCGGCCGGTGCACGTTCTGCCGCTGCGCCGAGGGCCTGATGGGGGTGACGTTCGAGATCGATCATGTCGTCCCCCGGTGTGCGGGTGGCGCGACCACGCTCGACAATCTCTGCCTCTGTTGCCCGACGTGCAATCGCCACAAGGCGGCGCGCACACACCCCGGAGGGGCACGAGCCAGGCGCGGTGCACGGTCATCGAGCGCCGGCGAAACCAGCGCTCGACCCGGCGGCCCGGCTCGTGGCGTGTGCCTCACGCCGAGCCGGGCGCGGTGCCGCCGGCGCCTTGCGTGTTCACCGCGGGGCCGCGGCGCTCGCCACGCCCAGGGCGACGTACTTGCTGAGGGTGCCGAGCACACCCATCTTGTCGCGGAAGTTCTTCATGAGCCGGTCGGGCAAGACCAGCTCGTCGAGCAGGAAGCCGCCGACCGCGGACAGCGCCCCGGTGAGGGCGCTGCTGCGCTGCCGGGTCGCGTCGAGCGCCTTCTCGTAGCCGATGCCCCACACGAGCAGGCCCCCGGCGAGGACCGCGATCCCGGCGGGCGTGACCACCGGGTCGAACCGGTCGCTCGCGCGGCGCCCCCCGAGCCCGACCGCCGTCGCCATGGCGTTCATCGACGCCCACGGCGATCCGCGCTTGAGGGTCGACGCTGCCATCATCGTGCACATCGTCGCCGCCGTCATCACGGCGCCGGTGCGCAGACCGCGCGTCACGATCTCGCGCATCCTGGCTGCTTCCCGAGGAGGCTGCGCCGCCGCGCGCGGCGGGGCCTCGGGCGGCAAGGGCGCCGCCTCCGGGGGCAGCGCCGTCGCCTCCGGGGGCAGCGCCGTCGGCGTCGCCGGCGAACGCGCTGCCTCGGCGGCTTCAGGCGTCACACCAGGCGGCATGGCGGTCGCCTCGGGGGGCAGCGCCGTCGCCTCGGGGGGCAGCGCTGCCTCCGGGGCAGGGGTAGGCGTCGCATCGAAGCGGGGGACGATCGCCTCCGGCTGGTCGTCCGGCGCGCCCTCCTGGCGGCCGACATGGAGGTAGTCCTCGCGGCCGTCATGGTACGTGTAGGGGACCGGCTTCGGGCCACCCTGGTGCTCCGTTTCCGACGTGGCTTCGGCGCGTTCCGGGTTCATTGGATTCTCCATCGGGTACCTTTCGACGATTTCAGCGAAACGTGGGATGCCGACGGATGTGCCAACTCCATGCCAAGATCGCGTTGGCCAGTCGACAGCGCCGAGATCACGGCGACCGCAGCCCCGGAGGGGGGCCGACGGGAGAGATCCCCTTCGGCCATCCGGCCCGGGCGCTCCGGCCTCCACGGCGCTCCCGTCCTCCGTGGCTTGGCGCTCGCATCGCTGCGCGCCCGGAGGAAATCATGAGCACAGCCCGCCCGTTCGAGACCGGCGCCGCCGCGATGAACTCACGCGCCGTGAAGGTGGCGGGCGTGCTCTTCGGCATCGGCGCGGGCGGCCTGATCGACGGCATCCTCTTTCACCAGCTTCTCCAGTGGCACCACCTGATCTGCTTCAGCTGCCACCCGGGCGCGACGATCGACGACGTGCGGAGGAACATCTTCGCCGACGGCCTGTTCAGCGTTGTCGCATTCGGCCTCACCGTGGCAGGAGTCGGCAAGCTCTGGAGCGCGCTGCGCGCCGGAGTGGACCACCTGCCCGGGCGGATCTTCCCGGGGGCTGCCGCTGTGGGCTGGGGGGTGTTCAACCTCGTCGAGGGGGTGATCGACCATCACCTCCTCCAGATTCACCATGTCCGTCCAGGGCCGGGTCAGCTCGGCTGGGACCTCGCGTTCCTCGCGTTCGGAGCCCTGCTCGTCGTCGTCGGGGCGCGGCTGATGCGGGGAGCGCCTCGCCCTGTGGCGGTTCAGCTGCCGGGTCGTTGATCGCTGAAGCAGGGACTCGTTGTTTCGTCGCTTCAGCCCTTGGCCAGCGGTCGGGGGGCAGAGCGGCGCAGCACGCGCTGGGGCCTCGTGACACCGGCGCCAAGGCGACGTGCCTCCAGCCGGGGCCGGAGCTCACCTCGGCGTGTGGATCGGGCCGTCTTCTTGCGCCGACGCGGCCGGCGCGGCCCGCGCTCGGTCCGCCGCGTCCGGCGGCGCGGCGCCGGGGAGGCGCGGGGCCTTCGTCGGGCGGGCCGGGACTCTCCGGAGCTCCACCTTCGGCGGGTGCGCGCCGAGCTCCGTGACGAAGACATCGATCTGCTTCTGCTCTTTCCCCTTGGAGATGCGGACGCGATGCACGCTCCCGAGGGCGCCCTCGATCTCGACGCGCCCTCCGGACACCCGCGCAGGCCTGGAGTCGATCTCGACCGAGGCGTCGCCGGGAATCACGGTGAGCTGAACTCGCCGGAACGGCGGCGCCAGCGCGACCAAGGGCGCTCGCGACAATCCGGAAGCCCTCAGGCTCTCGGGCAGCGACGCAGACTCCGAGGACGCCCCGGCGCCGGTCATCCCCGGCTGCGACGGGAGGGCTTTCGGGCCCTCGTAGACCCTGAAGACGCCGAGCGCGCCGAGGAGCGCCACGCCCGCCAGCGCCGTGGTCATCGGCCTCGCCCACCGCGTTCGCCTCGGGCCTCCCGCTCCCGGAGCGGCCCGAGGTGCGCCCCGGTCGTCGAGGGAGGTCTCCACCGGCGCAGACGAGTCGCCGGCGCGGCTCGCGGCCGGATTCACCTCCTTCGTGCCGGAGGACACCTCGCGTGCCGTCAACGCCTGCCCGGCGCTCGCCGCCTGCCCGGCGCTCGCCGCCTGCCCGGCGCTCGCCGCCGTGAGCCCAGCGACCAGCGTCGTCTCCGGGCGCGCCGCCGCCTGCCCGGCCACCAGCGTCTCCTCCACGCGCGGCGGAGGGGCCTTGTTGCTCACCGGAGGCTCGCCGTCGACCGGCGCCGCGCGGTCGTCGTCGACGACATCAGTCCTCCCGGCGGCGCCTCCGGCCTCGATCCCGGCTTCCTCGTCGAGCGGCGCCTGCTCGACGGTGGGCGCGTAGGACGTGAGCCGCCGCTTGCTGACCGCGGGGAGCATCATCGACTCGTGGAGGTCGGTGCCGCCCTGGAGCAGCGGGCGGATCACCTCGAGCATGGCGGCGGCGCTCGGGTAACGCTTCTCGGCCTCGAGCGCGAGGGCGCCGTGGAGGACGCGGGACACCTCGAGCGGCACCCAGGGCGCCACCTCGTGGAGCGGCGGGGGCGGGCTGCTGCAGATGCTGAAGATGAGCCTGCCCACCGTGCCGACCTGCTGGTGGGGCGCGTGGCCGGCGAGGGCGCAGTAGAGCGCGCTCGCGAGCGACCAGAGGTCGGTCCGGTGGTCGACGTCGCGGCTGTTCAGCACCTGCTCGGGCGACATGTAGAGCGGCGAGCCGAGGAAGCTGTCGGTGTTCGTCAGCCCCGCGGTGTGCGGCGCGAGCAGCGGATCCGCGATGATCTTCGCGATGCCGAAGTCGAGGACCTTGACCGTGAGCTCGCCGCCCGGCCGCTGCGCGAGGAAGAGGTTCGCCGGCTTGATGTCGCGGTGGACGATGTGCGCCTCGTGCGCCCGCTGCAGGCCCGCGAGCGCCTGGGCGCCGATGCGCAGCACCACGTCGGCGGGCAGGGCGCCGGTCTGATCGATGCGCTGCTGGAGGTCCTCCCCCTGGAGGAGCTCCATGGCGATGTACGAGGTGCCCGTCTCCTCGTCGGTGCCCGCGTCGAGCACCTGGACGATGTGCGCGTTGTCGATCGCGCCCGCCGCCACCGCCTCGCGGCGGAAGCGCTGCACCCCGCCGCGCCCGGGGGCGAGACGCCGGCCATGCAGGACCTTGACCGCGACGCGCCGGTGCATCGCCGCGTGCTCCGCCTCGTACACGGCGCCCATCCCCCCCTCGCCGAGGAGGCGCACGAGCCTGTACTTGCGGTCAAGCGTCTGGCCTATCAAACAAAAAGCAGCCTAGCGAAGCGCCCCACGCACCGCAACGAAGCATCGGGAAGCATCGGGAGGGGCGCGCGCCGCCCCGGCAGGCACGCTGGATGCACGATGTACCGGCGAGCCGGATGCCCCGGCGCGACCGCGGCGTCGTGTTGATTCGACGGCCTGGATGTGCATCGCCGGCGGAGGCCTCGACGGCCTGGATGTGCATCGCCGGCGGACGCACCGTGGCTGCGCGCGCAGCGCCGGCGCGGGGGCTCACGCGGAGCGACAGGTGATCTCGTCCTCGGGCCAGGCCACCTGGACGAGGCTGCGGAGCAGGGCCGCTGAGGGCTCCCGCGGGTCCGGCTCGAGCCACGGGAGCTCGCAGGACAGCTGCACCGCGGCGAACGGCGCTCGCCTGGCGACCAGCACGTCGCAGCGGCCGCGCGGCGCGGGCGGCGAAGTGTCGCGCGGCGTCGCCGGCGGGGGCGGCGAGGAGGGGCGCGCGAGAGAGAGGCCGTCCGGAAAGGCCGCGAGCGACTCGAGCACGTCGTCGAGCTCGTCCGGCGCGAGGTGCCTCTCGCGCGACGCTGCCCCGCCGGTCCCGCCGGCGCGGAGGAGCGCGTGCCCGCTCGCCTGCGCCCGGAACGGCGCGGCGGACGACGGGGGCCGGGCGATCTCGATCTTGGCCCAGCGCCGCGCGCCCGAGCCGGGAGCGACGCCCTCGAGCACGAGCAGCCAGTCCGGCGCCCGCTCCTGCGCCATGGCGCGCTCCGCCCAGCGCCGGAGCGCCCGCGGCCCCACCCACGGGGACAGCCCCGCGTGCCAGTCGCGGAAGGCGAGCTCGTCGCGGCACGCCGCGCCGGGCAGCCACGCCTTTCCCACCCCGAGCGCCTCCCAGACGACGATGCCCGCGGCGAGCGCCGGGCCCACGCTGATGCACTGGACCAGCCCCGGGATGCAGGCGGCGGCCGCGGCGAGCACGGCGCCGCCCGCGGCGGTCGACGCGGCGAGCTGGACCGCCCCGAGCCCGAGCTCCCACGGACGGCAACGCTCGCAGCGCCGGCGCAGCTCGGCGTTGCTCAGCTCCCTCGGATCCCAGGCAACTCGGCTCATGTCCTCGCTACCCGCCCGGACGGCGGCCAGGCGCTCGGCAGCGCGCGGGGCCGGGGGCCTGGCCGGCCGCCCGACCGCGCTGCTGCCACGGCTGCTCACACGGGATACCATACCGCGTTCCCGGCGGCGCGCGCGCTCAATCGGCCCCGCCGGGCAGGGCGATCGGCCCTACCCTGGCGCCGGTCGCGCGCAGGTAGTCGTCCGGGGACAGGAGGATCTGCGTGCCCCGCACGCCGGCCGAGACGGAGACGACATCGAACAGCGCGATCGTCTCGTCGGCGTAGACGGGATAGGCCTTCTTCGCCCCGAGCGCCGTGACCCCGCCCCGCACGTAGCCCGTGAGCGGCTGGACCTCCTTGAGCGGCGCGGTGTCGACCTTCCGGTCTCCGGTGAGCCGCGCCAGCGCCTTCAGATCGAGCTGGGCGTTGCCCGGCACCACCGCCAGGCAGACGCCGTGGCGATCGCCGCGCGCCACCAGCGTCTTCCACACCTGCTCCGGCGGCAGGCCGACCTTCCTGGCCACCGTGGTCGCGCTCAGGTCCTCGGGATCCACCTCGTACGTGCGCAGCTCGTAGCGGATGCCGAGGCCGTCGAGGATACGTGCCGCGTTCGTCTTCATGAGCCCGTCCATGGTAAAAGCGGCTCGTCTCGATGACGACAGGGAAGAAGGTCCCCGGAGGGCCGCCCCGCCCTCAGCCGCTCCGGCCGGCGAGCTGCTCGATGGCCGCGGCGAGCTGCTCCGGCTCGACCGGCTTGGCGAGGTGCGCGGCGAACCCCGCCGAAAGCGCCCGCGCGCGGTCGTCCGGGCGGGCGTAGGCCGTGACCAGCGCGGCCGGGAGCGCGGGCTCGCCCCGCTCTCCCTCCATCGCCCTGAGCCGGCGGAGCAGCTCGTAGCCATCCATGTCCGGCATCCCCAGGTCGCTCACCAGCACGTCCGGCCTGCCGCCCGCGGCCGCCGACAGCACGTCCAGCGCCGCCTGGGTCGACGGGACGGCCGTCACCTCGGCCCCCTGCGCCCTCAGCGTGTACGCCATCACGTCGCGCGTGTCGGGGTCGTCCTCCACGAGCAGCACCCGGAGCTCTTGCAGCGGTCTCCCCGCCGCGGCCGGGCTGGTCGTCGCCCGCGGGCCCGCCGCGGCCAACACGCCGGCCCCGTCCACGGCGGCGCCGGCGGGGAGCGCCACCGTGAACACCGAGCCGAGCCCCTCCCCGGGGCTGTCCACGGTGAGGGTGCCGCCGTGCAGCTCGACGAGCTGGCGGCTGATCGCGAGCCCGAGCCCGAGCCCACCCTGCCGCCGCTGCGCCGTCATATCCGCTTGCCAGAAGCGCTCGAACACGCGCGGGAGGAGCTCGCGGCGGATCCCGCTGCCGGTGTCCGCGACCGCGATGTGGACCTCGCCCCCGCCGCGTCGCGCCCCGATCGAGACGCGCCCGCCCGGCGGCGTGAACTTGACGGCGTTTCTCAGCAGGTTCCAGAGCACCTGCTGGATGCGGTCGGGATCGACGCGCAGCAGGCCAACCTGGGCGTCGTCCGCGGCCTCGAGCCCGATGCCTTTGGCCTCGGCCGCGGGGCGGACGGACTCGACCGTCGCGCCGACGACCTGCGCCAGATCCACGTCCCGCAGGCTCAGGCGGAGCCTGCCCTCCATGATCCGTGAGATGTCCAGCAGGTCCTCGACGAGCTGCGATTGCGCCCTGGCGCTCCGCTCGAGCGCCTGCAAGCCCTGCTGCATCTTCAGCGCGTCCACCTGGCCGCTGCCCAGGAGTCGCGTCCAGAGCAGGATCGCGTTCAGGGGGTTGCGCAGCTCGTGGGACACCGTGGCGAGGAACTCGTCCTTGATGCGCACGGCGTCCTCCGCTGCCTGCTGCGCCGCCTCCGCGGCCTTCCGCGCCGCCTGCTCCCGCGCGACCAGCTCGCGGATCTCGTATTGCCGCCGCCGGGCCCGCAGCGCCGCCTGGACAGCGGTCACGAGGGCCAGCTCGCCGACAGGCCGGTCCAGGACCGTCAGGTTGCCGGCCTCCCGCAGCGCCGTGATGGTCTGCTGGTCGGATCGCGAGCGCGGCTTCGCGTCGGCCAGCAGCACCAGGGGCAGATCCGACCACGAAGGCTGCGCGGACAGCGCCGAGAGGAGGTCTGGCATGGCCGCGGGCGCCAGCGCCTCCTCCGTCAGCAGCACAGCCCCCGCGCCCTCCCGCAGGGCACACGCGAGCTCCTCCATGTGGCGGCACGCCATGGTCGCGAGCCGGCACCGGAACAGGACCTGGCACAGCAGCGAGGTGTCCCGCCCCACCGGCGCCAGCACCAGGACGCGCTCGTCGCACGGTGAGGCCTCGGGCCCGGCGCGGGCGTCATCCACCGCGGCCTCCTTCGCCGCCCCGCGGCACGTCCTGGCTGCTCCTCCAGCCCTGGCCAGGGTCGATCAGCTCGGGAATGCCGCTGAGGATGTGGTGGAACTGCCGCAGCGGTGCCTCTCCTACACTTACACCCTCGGGGCCGATGAACAGCTCCCGGAGCGTCGTCTCGTGTTCGCCTCTGCGCTTCTTGATGGCCGCCACGCACCTGCGGATGCGGCCCTCGGCCTCGAAGAACCGCAGGGCGAGGATCGAGTCCGACAGGTAGCTGACGTCCACGTTCGGTACTTCTCCGACGCTCATGAACCCCTCCTGGGTCACCACGAGGAGCGTGAGCACCCCGCTGCCGCTCAGGTAGTTGAGCATCTCGTGCATCTGCACCGAGAGGGACGAGATGTTCCCCATCGCGTTGAAGTACCCCGTGAGGCTGTCGATCACGATGACCCTGGCATGGGCGCCGTCCACCGCCGCGCGGACCCGGTGCGCGAACTCTCCCGGGGAGATGTCCGTCGAGTCGAGCTGCACGAGCGTCAGCCGGCCGCTGTCCAGCTGAGGCTGCAGGTCGATGCCCACCCCTGTGGACCGCGCCTTGAACGTCTCCGGGCGCTCCTCGAAGAGGAAGATGGTGGCGGCGTCGCCCCCCTGGGCGGCAGCGGTCGCGTAGAGCGCGGCCAGCGTGCTCTTGCCGCTGCCGGACGGACCGATGAACAGGCAGGCAGTGCCCTGCTCCAGCCCGCCCCCGAGCAGCTGGTCGAGCGACTCGATCCCGCTCCGGATGTGCCGGAAGTCGCCGTACGTCTCGCCATGGCGCACCTCCTGACGCGGGTAGATCTCGAGCCCGCCCGTCCGGATGCGGAAGTCATGGTATCCGCCCCGGAAAGCGACCCCGCGGACCTTGATCACCCGCAGGCGCCGCCGGACCTCGCCGTAGTCCGGGGCGGTGTGCTCCATTTGGACCACGCTGCCTGCCAGGCTGTGAAACTCGGAGCTCACGGGGCGCTTCAGCGCCGTCTCCGTCGGCCATTCGCCGAGGAACAGCGCCGTGCACCCCCGATCGACCAGGAACTGCCGGAGCACCACGATCTCGCGGTGGTACCGCGACGGGCTACCGGCCAGCAGGCCGATCACGCCGACCGAGTCGAAGACGACCCGGCGAGGCTGGGTCTGCTCGATCACATCGCGTAGCTGCCGGGTGAGCTCGCCGAGCTCCACGTCCGCCGTGCGCAGGACCGTCTGGTCAGAGACGAGGTGCTCCGCCATGTCGTCGGGCGACGGATCGTGCACGGTCACACCTTCCAGCGACCACCCGTGGGAACGGGCGATCGCTTCCAGGCCCCTCTTGCTCTGGGCGAGCGTGATGTATAGCCCGCTCTCCCCGGCCGCGGCGCCGGCGAGGAGGAACTGCAGCGCGAGCGTGGTCTTGCCGGTGCCGGAGGTTCCCTGGATGAGGTGCATCTCCTCGCGCGAGAATCCGCCGCGCAGGATGGAGTCCAGGCCTTCAATGCCCGAGGCGGCCTGCTCCTGCCCGAGAGCGGTTGTCTGGTCTGATCGATCTACCCCCATCGATACAGTCTAGAGCGCGCGACTGCGCGTGTCCTGCGGGGGGAGCGCGAATCCCGGGCGGCCGTGCGAGAGGGGGTGTCCGCGGCGTGCATCCCGTCCGCCGCGCCTCGCGCGCTCGCGCTGGTCGGCGGCGCGCGTGTGCCGGGCGAGCGCCGTCGCGCGCAGCGGCGGGCGCGGGCGAACGTCTCCGGGCGCTCCTCAGAGGAGGAAGGTGGAGCCGGAGCCGCCCGCCCGGGCGACCGCATGGGCGTAGACCGCGAGCAGCGTGCTCTTGCCGGCGCCGGCCGGACCGATGAGCAGGCAGGTGGTGCCGTGCTCCAGCCCGCCTCCGAGCAGATCGTCGAGCAGCCCGTGCAGATCCTCAACGGGACGAGCCGGTGTCCCTGCTGGTACGACCGCACGGCCGAAGCTCACCGGGATTTCGGTCCCATTCTCGCTGTCGCTGCGCTACAATCAGCCCGTATGATGCAGGTGTCCTTGGATGAAGCGCTCGCCCGCCTTCATGAGCTGATGGGCGTCGCTCGCGGCGGCGAGGCGGTCGTGATCGTGCATGGTGGGTCTGCGGTACAGCTCGTTCCAGTGCCGATGCCCGCGGGGAGATCCGGGACCCAGCGGAAGGCTGGCGGCGCCGCCGGGCAGATCTGGATGGCTCCGGATTTCAACGCTCCTCTCGACGACTTCGCGGAGTACGAGCGGTGAGATTGCTGGTGGATACGCATGCTTTCCTGTGGTTTATCGCGAACGACCCACAGCTCAGCGCGGAGGCGCAGAGCTCCCTGGAGGAGCCTACGAACGAGCTCTTGATGAGCGCCGCGAGCCCTGGGAGATGGCGATCAAGGTGAGCCTCGGCAAGCTCACCGTTCCAGGAGACATCGAGGTGTTCATCAAGGAGCATATGATGATGAACGACATCGCCCTCCTTGATATTTCTCTGCGACACGTCGCGCGGGTCAGCTGCTTGCCGTTTCATCACCGTGACCCCTTTGATCGACTCATGATCGCGCAGGCGCTCGTCGAGGATATCCCGATCGTGAGCCAGGACATCGCCTTCGATGCCTACGGCGTGAAGCGCATCGGGTGATCTGGCGTCCGGCCGCGCGCCGCGCGCGGCACGGGCGCTGGCGCGTGCCCCCGGCGCACGGCGCTGCGGTGGCGGTCAGCGGGGCCGGCGGTCGTGGAAGAGCAGCATCTCGATCGTGCCGGCCTCGCGCAGCCAGGGCTGGTCGTGCGGGCCGGGCAGGACGCGGAGCGTGTGGGTGATGGAGCGCTTCGCGAGCTCGGAGGCGAGGCCGGTGTTCGCGTCGTGGAACGGGTCGCCCTTGCTGGTGAGCAGGTGCAGGTCGCGTGGGCCGGCTGCGGCGAGGGCCTTTGCGAGCCGGTCGGCGTAGCCCGGGGCGCGGTGGGCGCCGAGGGCGGACTGGACGCCGCCCCAGGCGCCGAACAGCTCGGGCCTGCGCAGGAAGACCTCCAGGCCGACGTAGCCGCCGAGCGAGCAGCCGTCGAGCGAGGTACGCGCGGCGTCGTCGAGGACGGGGGCTTCGGCGCGGGCGCGGGGCAGGACCACGTCCGCGAGCCAGCGCGTGTAGCCGTCGAGGGCGGCGGCGGGGTTCGCGGCCTTGTGCACGTTGGGCGTGAACGGGCAGGCGACGGCGAGGCCGCGGAACGGCTGCGCGGCGAGCGCGGCGTTCACCTCGGCGAGCCGCGCGTCGGTCCAGTCCTTCCGGCGCGTGGTGCGGCCGAGCGGCGGGCGCCGGAGCCGCTCGTAGGACGAGCCGAGGCCGTAGCGCTCGAGCCAGGCGTGGGCGCCGAGGCGCTCGTCCCCGGTCTCGCCGAGGCCGTGGAGGAGCACGAGCAGCGGGACCCGCTCGCCCGGGGCGAGGTGCCTCGGGACGAGCAGCGTGAACCGCCGGCCGAGGGCGCGGTCGCCGGGGACCTGGAGGTCGCGGACGTCGAAGGCGGGCGGGGGAGGCGCGGGCGGGGCAGGAGACGGCGCGGCGCCGGCGGCGGCGGTGTCCGCGAGGGCGCGGCCCGGGGCGAGGCCGGCAGCGCAGAGGCCCAGGAAGAGGCGCCGGGGGAGGTGCATGCGGCGAGTGTCGCAGCTCCGCCGCGGCCGGCCAGCCGGCACCGGTGGTCCGCGCGCCACCGAAAAAACGCACCCCGCTCCGGTCGAGGAAGAGAGCGCGCTCCGGGCCGCCGGCCCGCCGGGGGCGCTCTCCACTGGACGGGCGGGGGGTGTCAGGCGCACAGTGCGCGCCCGAGGAGCCCATGGCCACGACACACGAAGCGACGGACGAGGCGCACGACGAAGCGGAGCGGACCCCCCCGACCCGGACCGAGGATCAGGACCCGAAGCTGTGGAGGGGGAACGGGTGGACGGCGCGGGTCATCAAGAACGAGGACGACGACGGCTGGGCCGTGGAGATGACCTGCGACGGCCAGAGCGAGCCGGCGCTGGTCGGGCCGTGGACGATGGGGCGCGACAAGAAGAACCCGAAGCCCCTCGACGCGAGCGCCTTCGCCACCCTGGTGAAGACCGCGAACGAGGTCGTGGCGCGGCACGTCCAGCAGCGCCAGGCGATGCTGCACCGGAGCGTGACGACGGCGGTCGAGGACGGCACGCGGATCCGGGTGGATCTCGACGTCGTGCCCGACGAGGACGACCCGCACGCCATCCTGACCGGGCGAGACCAGGCGGGGGAGACCGTGAAGCGGTCGAGGGTGCCCGCGAGCTTCAAGCTCACCGCCGAGAGCGCGCGGAAGTGGCTCGAGGGGGACGTCGCCGAGCCCTAGAACACCGATCACGTTGAGGAACGAGAGATGAACCGCCAAGGACGCCAAGGACGCCAAGATATTATCTTCTTCTTGGCGTCCTTGGCCCCTTGGCGGTTCGAACTTCTGCTCGTTTCAGGCTGGTTCAACCCGTTTGCCCTTCTAGCACCGAGTCGCCTCAGGACACGCCCCGCCGTGCGGCGCTGGACCGGAACGCCTCGGGATACGCTACGCTTGGTTCCCGTCCATGGCTCACCAACCCGCACACCGGATCTGTCTCACGTCGTGGGAGCTGCTTCAGGTCTTCCACGGGTCGCTCATCCCTCGCCAGGGAGAGCTGCTGTTCATCGAGAAAGACGGACGCGAGTCGAAATATCGCGTGGAGCGCGTCATCTACAAATTGACCAGCAATGACGAGCTCATGGCCACGGTCTTCGTGGAACCGGCGTGACGCCCTCCTGTACGGAGCCGCCCTCGAGGGTCGGCTCGGCGAATCAGCCGGCGCCGTCGCGTGCTGACGAGCTCACTCCGCCGCCTCGATGGGCAGGGTGACCGGCTCGGACTCCCAGCACCAGTTGTCCTGCGAGTACGCGACGCAGGCGAACGTGAGATCCTCGAAGCGCTTGGCGCCCACGACCTCTCCGCCGACGCGGACCTGGACGTCGATCCACGCCGGATCGTAGTGCGGCGGCGGGGAGTCGACGTAGACGACGAGCGCGGTCGCGACCTGCCCCGACCCGCCGCCGGGGCCGCCTCCTCCTCCCGCGCCGCCGTCGCCGCCGCCCTGGTCGGCCTCCACCTCGACCCTGACGCCGAGCGGCAGGTCCGCGCTGGAGACGTCGAAGACGTCGCCCTCGCTGGTATCGACGACGAACGTCAGCGCGTCGACGGGGACCGGCTCGGCGAACTCGATCCTCGCGGTCGAGCACCGGAACGCGTCGCTGCCGCCTGTGCCCTCGTAGACGCACTCGTCGGCCGACGTGACCTCGGAAGGGTCCTTGCCGTCCGGGTCCCCTCCAGCTCCGCCGTCGCCGCCCCCGCCACCCCCGCCGCCGGCCGACGTGCTGCTCGTGGCGCCCGGCCCCGAGGTGTCGTCGCTACATGCGGCCGTCGCGAGCGCGGCGGCCAAGATCGAGAAACCTAAGATCGTGTACCTTGTCATGACGCCAGTATACAAGGCTCGTGTCTCTCCTTCCCGACTGAATCGTGCTGGCCGCGGCGCTGCGCGCGAGCTTCCCGAATTGCTGGCCGACGCGCGCCGGCGGAGCACGATCTCGCCGTCAGCGGCCTGGCGAGCGGCCGCGCGCGCAGCGGCCCACCGCGCCGCAGAACCCGCCGATCACGTGGCCCATCATAACGTGCAGGCCAGCACCTCCGGCGCGCTCGTGCCGCGCGTGCGCACGCCCGAGATGACGTTGTTCTCCGGGTGGAAGAGCACCTGTTCGCCGGGTGGGCCCGAGGTCCAGCATCGCTGCTGGATGGATCTCGTCTGATTCCCGCCCGACGCGCCGTAACGCGCGAGCTCGCCGCGATGAATCGTGACGTTGCTGGCCTCGATCATGATACCAGGGAGAGCCGACGTGGCGGTCAGCGCGTTGTCAAAGACGTGCGGGTTCTCCAGGAGCACGCTCCCGACCCGGAGCGAGCTCGCGGCCAGCGTCGTGCGCGAGGTCAGGTAGATGCCATAGTACCCGTTTCCCCACGACGAGACGTCCCGGAGCTTCAGGTCGGTGCCCGCCTGGATGTGCACGCCGTAACTCCCATTGTACGCGGACCCGACCCTCACGAGCTCGATGTCCATCGGGCGGTGGTCCTCGACGGCGCTCGCCATGGTGACGCCGGAGTTGCCGTTGTGGTGGAAGTAGCTGTCTTGCACCACGACGTTCGAGGGGACCGGGCTGGGGTTGTCGATCCCAGGGACCTGGGTGGCGATCCACAGCCCGTATCCACCGGGCCTCGACGGCGAGCTGACCCTGTTATGGTGGGACTCGCAGTTCCGCACGGTCACGTTGGACGTGATGATCTTGATCCCGCCGGCCCCGACCGGGCCGTCGCTGTTCTTGATCTCGCAGTTCTCCACGAGGATCGGGGGCGTGGCGTGATAGCCGGTGATCGAGGACAGGTAGATGCCGCCCTTCGGCACGCCGTCCACGATCACGTTCCGGATCACGCCCCCGGACCCCAGGGAGAAGGTGATGCCATCCAGGTGCTCCGGCTTGCACTCGGGCGGCTGAGGCGAGAGGGGCTCGTAGCGCATGATGACGTTCTCCACCGCGCATTCCGAGCAGTTGTTGATCCGGATGCCGCTGTTGGCCCGCACCCGTGGCCCATCCGTGAGCGCGATCTGGAAATTGCGGATCCCCACCCTCGAGACGGTGTCCGTCTTGTTGACCTGGATCACCCCGGGGAACTGCTCCGGATTGCAGGGGAGCGCCACCAGGGTCGCGGTCCCGGGATCGCCAGGGACGGCGTCCGGAAACAGCTCCGGCCCCTCCAGGGTCAGATCGTCGTGCTCAGGCCTCAGCGGTGTGCGCAGCACGTAACGCCCGGCAGGGAAGGCCACGGTGTGCCTGGTCGTCGATTGCGACATGGCACATTCGATGGCCTGCGCGATGCCCGGGCTGTCGTCGACATCGGTGCTGTGGTCGACGGAGGTGTCGGCGGAGAACGGCCATGCTGCCGGCCGTGTCAGGTAGGGCACGACATCGACCACGCCGCCTGGGCCGACGGACCCCGGCAGACAGCAGCGTTCGCCTTGGCACGAGTTCAGATCCTCGTGCAGCTCGCGCGTCCCCGGGCATACCCCGCTCGGCGGCGGCGGCGGCGTGGGACAGTCCGCGCTGCGGCCTGCGGCTGGCGTGAACGGAACCTCGGCGTGGGCAGCGTCGAGGCTGCATACATCGGGGTACTCGGCGCTCTCCCCCGCGCGAGGGTGATAGCCCCAGACAGCGCCAGATCCGCCGGGGCCGGCCGGGACCGGCGTCGCTCCGGCTGGGGCGGAGGCGAGCGCGAGCACGCCATAGATCCAGGCCTTCATGATCCGCCGCGTGGACAGCATGCTTTACCGCTCCTTCGTGAGGGTCGCGCCGTTCTTGTCAGATATGAAGATCAGGAAAGATGTCGACCAAGCACTGCTGGATTGATAGCAGAGATGCCTCTTCGTGCATCCCCGCGACGCCGGCGTCGGAGCTCGACGGATTGCGTCCGGCATGAGCGATGTTCCTGGGCGGGCGCAACACGCGCGGCGCGACGCCGCGACCGGTCCACGGATGCCGGACCCGAGGAGGGGTGGCCAGGGGCACCGGGGCGCGGCCGGTGAGCGCAGCCGATCATCGAGCGATGGGAGCTCCCGGCGGATCGACGAGGAAGCAGGGGGGCCACTCTTCTTCTGGTGTCAGCGTGCCAGCGTGCCAGCGTGCCAGCGTGCCAGCGTGCCAGCGTGCCAGCGCGCCGATGTGACTCGAGCTCACTCGCGAAGAGCGAAATCGAATGATGGATTCCTGGGCTCTCGCCGCCCTTCGTGGGCTAGGCGCGCGCCGATCCGGCGAGAGGAGCGCGCCTCTCCGCGATCATCGGCTGGTATGCTTTCTGCAAACGGGGGCGCGCAGGCACGAGGTGTGCCGTCTCTGGAGCCGGATGGTTCAAGAGGAGATCCGCGATGCATTTTCAATCCCCCTTTCAACGGTGGTTATTCATCTTATCGGCCTGGCTGTTCGGCGGGGCGCTGTCGGCCGGCGGCGCCGGCTGCGCGCTCGGCCCTGAGCAGCCCGCGGGCGACGACCTGCGGCAGCAGTTCCCCGATCAGGCGGCGCAGGTCCTCGAGGCCAGCGAGGCGTTCGTCGCGGCCGAGGGCGGCTTCGCGCTCGCCTCGACCCGTGATCCGGGCCGCGAGCTCGACATCGAGGCGGCGTTCCAGCGCCGCGGCGGGCTGCACGCCGCGCTGCCGGCCCGCGGCGAGGACGAGATCCGGTTTCATCTGCCCGGCGGGTTCGAGGCGCGCGTGCGCGAGCTCGGGGCCGAGGGCGAGGGCGAGCTCGCCGGGCGCGCGGTGGCGTACCCGCGCAAGGGCGGCACGTCGTTCTGGTCGGCGATCGACGAGGGCTACGAGGAGTGGCTGCTGCTCGACGCGGGCGTGGCGCGCGCGGACGCGCCCGCGGCCGCGTGGGAGGTCGAGGGCGCGACGCTCCGGCAGCAGGGCGACGCGGTCGAGGTGGTCGACGAGGCCGGCGCGGCGCGGCTGCGCGTGACGGCGCCGGCGGCGTACGCGCGCGGCGGGCGGCCGATCGCCGCGCGCCTCGCGGTGCGCGGGGCGACGATCGAGCTGTGGGCCGACGCGGGCGGCGAGCCGGCGCTGGTCGACCCGATCTGGGCGTCGACGCCCTCGATGAGCTCGGTGCGCAGCGCGCATACCGCGACGCTGCTCCAGAACGGCAAGGTGCTCGTCGTGGGCGGCTACAACGGCAGCGCCGTGCTGGCGAGCGCGGAGCTCTACGACCCGGTCGCCAACAGCTGGTCGTCGGCCGGGTCGCTGACCACCGCCCGCCGCAACCACACGGCGACGCGGCTGAACAACGGCAAGGTGCTCATCGCGGGCGGCGCCGACATCTCCAACGTGCCCATCGCGAGCGCCCAGCTCTACGACCCGGTCGCCAACACCTGGTCGTCGGCCGGGCCCCTGGCCGCGGCGCGCTCCGGGCACACCGCGACGGGGTTCGACAATGGCAAGGTGCTCGTGACCGGCGGCCTCGGCGCCGGCTCCACCTACCTGGCGAGCGCCGAGCTCTACGATCCCGGCCCGAACAGCTGGGCGCCGGCCGCAGCCATGGCCACGAGCCGCCAGGCGCACACGGCGACGCTGCTCGTGGGAGCGTGGCCCGTGGGAGGAAAGGTGCTCGTCGTCGGCGGCCGCAACGGCAGCTACCAGTCGAGCGCGGAGCTCTACAACCCGGACAACAACACGTGGTCGTCGACCGGATCGCTGGGCGGGACCCGCGCTTTCCACACGGCGACGCGGCTCGTGGACGGGAAGGTGCTCGTGGTGGGCGGCTACCGCCCGACCTCCCACGAGCTGTCGAGCGCCGAGATCTACGATCCGGCGGCGTTCACCTGGACCCCGGCCACGTCGATGGCCACCCCGCGCAGCTCCCACGCGGCGACGCTGCTCGACAGCGGCCAGGTGCTCGTCACGGGCGGAGACACCGCGGCCACCACGGCGACCGACAGCGCTCAGGCCTACGACCCGGCGACCAACACCTGGATCACGCTCAAGCAGATGGGCAGCGTGCGCACCCGTCACACCGCGACGTTGCTGGGCAACAAGAAGGTGCTCGTCACGGGCGGCCAGAGGTACGGATCGATCTCGACCGAGTACCTGGCGAGCGCCGAGCTCTACGACCATGAGGCCGAGAAGTGGAAGTACGTCGCGCCGACGGCCGGGGGCCACCGCGACGGCTCCGTGGTGCGGCTCCAGGACGGCAGGGTGCTCGTGACGGGCGGCGTCAACGCCAGCAACGTGACCGTGAGCACCGCCGAGCTGTACAACCCGACGACCAACACCTGGGCCTCCGCGCCCAACATGGCATCGACCCGGAGGGGTCACACGATGACGCTGCTCGGGAACGGCAAGGTGCTGGTCGTGGGGAGCGACTACACCGTCGCCGCCACGGTGCCCGCGCAGCTCTACGACCCCGCCGCCAACTCGTGGACGTCCGTGTCCTCCACGAGCGTCGATCTCGTCCGGGCCGTCCACACCGCGACGCTGCTCCAGAACGGCAAGGTGCTCGTCGCCGGCGGATCGGCCGTCCCGGGCGACGTGCTGGCGACCACCGCGCTCTTCGACCCGGTGACCAACACCTGGTCGGCCACCGCGCCCATGACCATTCCCCGCATCGCCCATACCGCGACGCTGCTCCAGAACGGCAAGGTGCTGGTCACCGGGGGTTACGGCAGCCACCTCCACGGCTATGTCAAGACCACCGAGATCTACGACCCGACGACCGACACCTGGACGCCCAAGAGCAATATGAGCGTCATCCGCGTGGATCATACCGCCACGCGGCTCGACAACGGCAACGTGCTGGTCGTCGGAGGGAACGAGTGGCCCGGTGTGGGTGACCTGTCGACCACCGAGATCTATAACCCGGGGTCGAACACCTGGTCCGCCGGCCCCTCGATCATCGCCCGATCCCTGCACGCTGCGGTGCGGCTCAACGACGGCAGGGTGCTGATCGCGGGGGGGGAGGACGACAGCATCTTGCTCCGGAGCACGCAGATCTACAGCCCGGTAACAAACACCTGGACCACGACGGGACCGATGAACCAGGCCCGTATGTTGTATCCCACCGTGACGACCCTGCTGGCGGACGGCAGGGTGCTGACCGTGGGCGAGACCGACGCGACCGTCGAGATCTACACCCCCTGACGCCAGCGCATCCTCGCGCAAGCACAGCGGCACCCCGCCCGGCGGAGCTTCCGGCCTTCAGGCGACATCCCGCTTGAGCTCGTGGTCATGGGACAGCACCCGCCGGGCGCGGGGGCGATGAAGGGCTCCCCCGCAGCACCTTATCCAGAAAATCGCGCACGTCCTCTGGAAGCGTTCGGTGGAACGCTTCGCGATCGAACCCCGTGGGATCGCTCGCGGGCAGGAAGCCCGGGCTCCGCATCTGGGGAGGGAACGGGCTCAAGAAGGAGAAGTGGCCCGCGTTCTCGACGATCTCGAAGGTGACCTGGGCCCGGTCGGGAACCAGGTCGAGGACGAGCTGCCCTTGCCATCGCGGCGTGATGCGGTCGTGCTCCGCCACGAGCAGGAGGATGGGCACGCTGACGTCCTGCAGGGCCTCGTTGAGGCCGAACCAGCCCGTCGCGGGGGCCATCAAGACGAGCGCCTTGACGCGCGGGTCCTTCGTGACCTCGATCTTCTGACCTGGCCCAGCCCAGGGCTGCCCGCCCGCGAGCGCGAGCGCGGTATAGCCCCCGATGGAGTGCCCGATGACGGCGAGGTCGTCGCGTTGCAGGTGAGGCCCGAGCTCCGCATCGGAGAGGAGCGCGTCCACCGCCAGCCGGAGGTGCCGAGGGCGGTTCACGAGGTTCTCGATCGTACCGGTCAGGGACTGGTCGTTTCGGTTGTCCCCGGGGTGCTCGGGCATCGCGACCGCGTAGCCGTGCTGGGCGAGGTGGGACGCGAGCGTCCGGTACGCGAGGGGCGTCCCGGTCCCGCCGTGCGAGAGGACCACGAGGGGCAAAGGGCCGCCGTCGACGGGGGCGTCCGGAGCGACCTCGAGCGAATAAGGTCCCATGGCGACGGTCCCGGCAGGGACGTGCGTCGGGTACATCAACATGACGGGGAACGAGAGGTCCTTCGTCTCGTCTCGTACGATCAGCCTGCGACAACCCACGAATCGGTTCATGTTCATCTCTCTGGAGGGCATCTGGGCGGCGGGAAAGGGGCGTGGAGGGGCCGTCTACCGGAGCGGGAGGAAGATGTCGGTGACGGCCTCGTGATCGGGCACTTCCGGGAAGAAGCGCACCCGCTGCAGGAAGAGCGGGAAGTCCCGCGGCTCCTCTCCGCTCGCGGGGAGCCAGGTCGCGTACAGGTGCTTCACGGCGTGGAAGAGCGTGTCGTCGCCTCCGATGTGCCGCAGGACGGCGCAGCGGCCGCCGGGGATCGTCCTGTCGACGACGCCGAACGGGTTCTCAGGCACGGGGTGGTGGATGGCCGCGCAGAGGTCGGCGCGGTAGGCCTCCGGCGGGGTCTCGGCCGGGTCATCGTAGAGGATATTGAAGGTCGCGCTGGCCCTCGGCGGGAGCTTGTTCTCCTTGCGCCAGGTGATGAATCGCCGCACCGACTCCAGGATCCGCCTCGGGTCGCCCCGGTGCTCCAGGACGGCGACACGTGTCGCCTCGAACTGCGCGGTCTTCACGTCGCCGGGGTGATGGACGGCCTGCATGGGGAGGGTCCTTGTCTCACGCAAGCGCTCGTGGGTCGCGTGCCAGGGATCCCACCGGGGCTGCTCCCGGAACTCGGACGGGGTCTGGCCGAAGGCCTTCTTGAAGGCGCGGGAGAAGGCTTCGGGGCTCTCGTATCCGCTCTCCAGAGCGATGTCGATGATCCGGGCTGGATCCCGGAGCGCGAGCCGGTACGACGCGCGTCGCAGGCGGACGAGCTTCACGTATTCGTGGACGCCTATCCCGAGGAGCTCGGAGAACTGCCGTTGAAAGTGGTACTTCGAGAACGCGGCGACGCCGCTCAGCCGCTCGAGCGTCAGGTCCTCCTCCAGGTGCGTGTCGATGTGCTCGAGCACCCTGCGGAACCGGACGAAGTAGGCGTTCGTGGTGTCCTCGGCCAACGTGGTGTCCTCCTCGGAGAGAGGCAGGCTAACGAGGGGAAGGCCGCCATGCCTGACCGAAGTTGCTGAACTTCAGGGCAGCCGGGGCCCGGCGGTGCGGCTCCGGGAGATGGGGGCGCGCGCTGGCGCCTGCGAGGAGAGGCGGCGGCTGGCCGAGCGGCGGCAGCCGAGGCGGGAGTGGGTCAGGGCGGGCGCAGTTTGTGCCAAGTCAGGGGGGTCGGAACCTGGCACAACCGCAGTCCATTGCGACACACCGGGTGCCGGACCCCGGCGAGACGTTCCGAGGAGCGGTTTCCGGAGTGAAATTGTGCCAGATTCCGCTCCGGATTGCGTAGAGCTGTGCCAATTGAGCCGCCTTCGCGCTCGTTTCTGTGCCAGGAGGGGGGTCGGAACCTCTCCGGAGGGAAGTTCAGTGCGTGCGCCAGGGGGCTGGACCCCCTTCGGACCGCGATCCGATGCGATCGGCGACCGCAACCTGGGTCGGCGACCGCAACCTGGGTCGGCGACCGCAACCTGGGTCGGCGACCGCAACCTGGGTCGGCGACCGCAACCTGGGTCGGGTCTGCTCGGAAGATTCAGCCGCCAAGACGCCAAGGACGCCAAGGACGCCAAGTACACAAAATCATTGTCGTTCTTGTCGTTCTTGGCGGTTCACAAAGTACCGCGCTAGCGCACATGGCGGGCGAGGGGGCCGCCTCAACCTGAGCCGTGAGCCGGGCCGGGTCGACCCCCGGATCAGGCCTGCGTTCACCCGGTGCCGGTCGGCGTCCAGGACGGCGCGTCGCTCGCCGGGAACGACTCGTCCGACGCCTCGTCTTCGGGCTCGTCCGCGGCCTCCCGAGGCGACAGCGCGCCGCCGCGGTTGACCGGCGCCTCCGTCCCCGAGCCGGAGGGGCGCTCCGCCTTGTCCTCGGGCTTGGCGGACTGGCCCTCAGGTGCCTCCTTACCTTGCTCCTTCGTCGCCTTCTCATTCGTGTTCATGCACCACCTCCAGCGTTCTCTGTTCCTTTCCTCGACTCCTGGAGCCGGCGAGGCGGGCCGCAAGGGGGGATCCCGAGCTGAGCCGCGGACACTCCCCACTCCTCCGTGAGCTGGCGTATCCCTCGGCGTGTTTCCTGACGGGTCGATCCGGGAGCTGCCGTACCCGGAGCGGGCAGGGCGGGCGAGAGGCGCGCCGCCCTCAGCGCGCGGCCTGCGCCGGGACGAAGCGCTCCATCACGGCCTTGCGCAGCAGCTTCGGCGGCAGGATGCCCTGGGCGAGCACGAAGTCGTGGAATCGCTGCGCATCGAAGCGGAGGCCCATCGTGGACTCCACCTCCTGGCGCAGCTCCATCAACCTGGTGAAGCCGTGGAAGTACGACGTCGCCTGCCCCGGCGCCCGGAACGTGTACCGCTCCACCTCGGACTGCGCGAACGGCGCAGACAGCACGACCTCCCGCTCCAGGAAGGCGCGCGCGGCCGCCGGCGTGATCGTGCCCGCCTGGAGCTCCGGGTCGAGGAAGGCGCGGGCGGCGCGCAGCAGGCGGTACTGCAGGGAGACGAGCTGGCCTTCCGGCGGCATGTACGGGAGCACCATGGCCTCCGCGTAGAGCGCCCACCCCTCCACGTTGGCGTTGTTCTCCCCGAACACCGCCCTCGCGATCGAGACCCCGCGCTCGACCAGCGAGGCGAACTGGAGCTCGTGGCCGGGGCGCGCCTCGTGGGCAGTCAGCGTCCACGACGCCGCGGCATGGGTGAAATCATCGATCTTGCGCACGGCCTCCGGGGAGCCGGGCGGCGCCGGCAGGCTGAGCGGGAGCACGAACTCCCCCTCTTCGCCCTCGTTGTCGAGCAGCCGCGGCGGCCGCATGTGCGGCGCCGGCACCTCGGCGCTCTCCGCGGCCGTGCCGAGCCGGATGCGCGCCGGCCTCGCCGGCAGCGTGACGAGGCGCTCCTTCTTGATGATCCCCTCGATCTGGGCAAGCCGCTCGTTGTAATGCGGCAAGATCGCCTCGCCCACGAGCTGATCCTTCTTCAGGGCGCGGATCACCTCGCGGTAATCCGAGCTCGGCAGGTTGCGCGCCTTCGCGACGGAGAGCGCGATCTTCTGCATCTGGCCCTGGAGATCGTTGAAGGCCACGTGGGCGATCCGCGCGAGCTCCGCGGGCGGAACGTCGACGCCGTTCGCCTCGAGCGCGAACGTGTAGAGCGGCGGCGGCAGCGCGAAGCCGGTCCGCGCCCTGGGGAGCACCTCGGCCCGCAGCGCCGCGTCGTAGGCCTCGAGCTGGCGATTCAGCGCGGCGAGCGGCTCCTCGTGACCGGCGATGGCGTATTTGCGGAAGAGCTCCCCGATGCCCTCCCGCACGCGGGCGTTGGTGGACAGATGCCGCTCGATCTCCATCCTGGACGGGGGGAGCAGCCCGGGCTTCGCGAGGTCCTCGACGAGCCTTTTTCTGGCCCGCTCGGCGATGGGGGTGTAGCCCGTGTCCATCCCTGCGTAGCGCCGGAGCCGGGTGAGGGCCGACGCGCGCCGCGACGGCGCTACCCGGTCGTCGAGCAGGCTCAAGATCCCCTCGAACACGAGCCCCGTGACGTGCACGTAGCTCACCCTGTGTTTCTCCTCGAGCTCGGACCCGCGGATCTCCCGGTCCGCGGCGTCGATCAGGATCTGCAGGTCCTCGGCGACGGCCGGGTCCTTCTCGGCCTCTCGCCGGTGCTGGAGCTCCACGAGGGCGGCGCGGTAGGCCGCGCGCTCTCGGGCCTCGATCCCCGGCGAGAGATCGGTGATCTCCTGATCCACCCGCTCGACGCCGATCGCCGCGGCGCTCTCCGGCGAGAACCTGGCGAGCACGTCGACGAGGACCTTTGCGTGCTCGTTGCTGCGCGCCACCCAGGCCGGGGTGCGCCTGGCCGCCGCGCTCGGGGCCGCCGGGGGCGCCGCGCTCGGGGCCGCCGGGAGCGCCGCGCTCGGGGCCGCCGCGGGCGCCGGCGAGGGCGGGGGAGCCGGCGCGACGGCGGGGGGCGGCGCCCCGCCGGCACACGCGACCAGGGGAAGGAGGGCGACGAGGCGGAGCGCGCGCAGGGTCATACCGCTGCTCTTGCACAGGGGCGGTCGAGCGCAAACGTTCACGCGGAGGGCCGAATCGGAAGCTCGGTAGGCCCCGGGAGAGGGGGTTCGGGGCGCGGCGCGGGGAGGTCCCGGATCAGCCCCGCCGCCGTCTCCACCTCCGCAGCGCCGTCCCCGCGACAGCCGCTGCCGCCCCGAGCGCCGCCGCCGCCCACCTCGGATCCGCCGCGGATCCCCCGGGAACAGCGCATCCGCACCCGCCCTCCACGAGCTCCTCCTTCGCCGGATCCACCACGACGTCCACCTGATCCGTCGCCTCCAGGAGACCGTCGCTCACCGTCACCTCGAAGGTCAACGTCGTCGCGGCCGCGACCTCCGGCGCCACGAACGCCACCTGCGCGCCCTCGCCGGTCAGCTCCACCGCCGGCCCCGCCGTCTGCGCCCAGGAGAACGTGAGCTCGTCCCCCTCGGGATCCGAGCTCCCCGACGCGTCGAGCGCGACCTCCTCGCCGATCGCGACGGCCTGGTCCTCCCCCGCGTCGGCGACCGGCGCGGCCTGGCAAGAGGCCGTGTCCTCGACGATCGTCGCGAACGGAGTGTTCGTGATGCCCGCGAACCCGATGTCGTCGACCTCCCAGCCGACGTCGCCCGCCGCCTGGTCCGTGCCGATCCGGAAACGCACCCGCACCGTCTTGCCGGCCAGCGCGGTCCCGAGATCCACCGACACCCGGTCGGCCGCCGGCCAGGAGGCGTTGCGCCCGACATAGCCCCTCCGCCTGCCCAGCGGATTGCCCGACTCGCTCGTGATCCTCCCGCCGTAGCCCGGATCCACGAACCGGTCGATGTCGTCCCACGTCTCGCCGCCGTCGGCGCTGACCTCGATCACGGCGCCGTCCCAGAACGTCCCGTCGCTCATCTCGAACTGGTGCCGGTGCGCGAACGTGAGCACGAGCGGCTCGGTCGCGCTGACCTCGAGCGGCGGCGACACGAGCGCCGCGTCGGAGTAGGTCCCGGGGGCGACGCCGCGCCACACCCGGTTCGGCGCGCTCCCCTCGGCGCGCGCCCACACGAGCTCGCTCGCGAACCCCTCGACGGTCCACGCCGTCGTCTGGGTCTCCACGTCGTCGACCGCCGACGACGCCAGGATCTGATCGTAGTTCACGCGCCGCACCAGGGCCTCCACGCGGCTCTGCGAGCACGCCTCCGCGCTCTTCAGCGTGAGGCTGAGCTTCAGGTCCTCGGCCGGCGCCACCGAGCGATCCAGCTTCACCGTCACGGTCGCGGTGCCGGTCCCGAACGGCGCGATGTCGCCGAACGACACCCGGCCGCCGTCCGGGAACGTCACCCCGCTGCCCGGCGCCTCGATGGCCGCCACCGCGTCCGTCAGCGGCGCCGCGCCGCGGTTCGCGATCTCGATGGCGATCGTGCCGGACTCCTCCGCGTCGAGCAGCCCGTCGCGGTCGCACGAGGCGGCGCTGTCGTCGAGCTCCGCGCGCACCAGCGAGATCTCGGGCTGCACGCGGAAGCTCTCGACCACGCCGGAGAGATCGTGCGAGTCGGCGCGCGGCGACGCGGCGCACGTGCCGGCGCCGCGCCGCGCGAAGCCCTCCGCCAGGGCCAGGAAATCGCCCTCGTCGCCGGCGAGCGCCGCGGCGAGGAGCGCGTCGCGCTGCTCGGTGTACGTCGGGTTGGCCGGGGCGAGCTTCATGCCGGCGACCACGTAGTCGGACATCCGCCGCCGGCTCTCCAGGAACGGGCGGGGCGGGGTCAGGCCCTCGCCGCGCCGGATCAGCGCGGCGTAGGCCTCGAGCAGCATGCTCGCCCAGACCTCGCCGGCGTTGTGCACCTCGGCGTTGCCGGGCGCCCCGACGTTGAGCGGGTGATCGGGGAGGCTCACCCCGCTGGAGATGTGCCGGAACGTCAGCCCGTTCTTGGCGAAGTCGACGGAGTAGGGCGCGCGGCGGATGCCGAAGTAGCTGTCGCCGAGCGCCGCGCTGCCGTAGCCGGAGAGCGGGTACGCGCCGCTCAGGTCGTCGCCCTCGCGCAGCGCCATGTGCAGCGCGATGAAGTCGCCCCACCCCTCGCTCTCGGCGCCGCACATCTGCGTGCCGCACGAGACCAGCCGGAGGTGGAGGTAATGGCCCCACTCGTGCGCGACGATGGTGTTGTCGATGGTGCCGTCGCGCTCCACGGTGGGCTCGCGGCGCAGGGTGACCGTGAGCGGCTCGGTCGCGGCGGCGAGCGCCGCCTTGAGCGCCGCGCCGTCCGCCATCGAGACGCTCTGCGCCGGCGTCGCCACGTCGGCGTCGCCGTAGAGCCGCGGCGCCCCCTCGTCGCCGCGGTTGTTCGCGATGATCACGCCGATCGCGCCCGCGCGCTCTGCGTTCTGCGCCTTCTCCGCGAAGGTGCACTCGCCCCGGTCGACGAGGGCGATCTTGCCGGTCAGGTCGGTCGCGATCGGGTCGCACGCGTCGCTCGTGGGCGCGACGCCGTCCTCGGCGAGGGCGAGCTCGCCGGTCACCTCGTAGCTCCGGGGCCCGAACGAGGCGGTGTTCGAGCCGTAGTTGGCGTTCTGCGGCGAGACGCTCAGCGACTGGAGGTCCGGCCCTGTCCACAGGTACATCTGCATCCGCGGGGACGCGCCGTCGTAGGTCGCGTCCATGTTCGCGTTGTCGCGGCTCTCGCCGGGCGCGTCGTCCTGCGCCTCCGCGAGCAGCGGGTCGCCGTCCTCGCCGCCCCGGCCGAGGTTGTCGCGCTGGGCATTGCCGGCGGCCTCGTCGAAGCCGGAGTCGTAGTACCAGTCGTGGAGCCAGTTCGTGACGTAGAAGATCTGCGTGACGGCCGCCATCACCTGCCCGGGCGCGGCGAGCGGCTCGGCGGCCGGGTCATAGGTGTAATCGAACGAGAGCGGCCCCGAGAGCGCGGCGCGCGTGTCGCCCCGGGAGAACCCGTCGGGCGCCTTGTGGTCCGCGTAGGCGTCGACGTTGTTGCCGCGGGTCGAGGTCGCGTCCGCGGGCAGCCACGGGTCCGCGGCGCCGCCCGGGTTCGTGTTGAATCCCTCGATCGAGAGGAGGTTCGGCGCGACGAACCGCGGGACGAAGCCGTCGGGCCGCCCCGTCGGGTGAGGCGAGAAGTCCTCGTGTGGCCCGTCGAGCGGGGTGTGGGGGGCGGCGGCGTCGGCCCAGACCCGGTAATCGAACGTGGCGGCGTGGGAGAGGTTCTCCCGGTAGAGGAGCTGCCCGTCGCCGGCCGCGAACACCCAGGCGTACGCCGCGGAGCTCGTGCTGCCCGCGTCGCCCGAGAGCAGCTCGACGAAGTAGCCGGGGACGAGCCGGTCGGGGAGGGGGAAGAGCACCTGCTTGACCCGCGCCGGCTGCGTGAAGCGCAGGCTGCCGACGCGGTCGCGCGCGTGGGCGGTGTCCGCGAGCTCGAAGAGGCGATAGCCGCCCTTCGGCGCGGGGTGCTCGCGCAGGTCGACCGTCTTGATGGCGAGGCGGTGCGCGTCGCGGACGGCGTGCACGACCGCCTGGGCCGGGGAGCCCGAGGACGTGTGGGTGCGCTTTGCGCCGGGGGCGGGCGCGGCGGCGCCGGGCGGCAGCGGGGCGGCGGACGCGTGCAGGTTGCCCGAGAGGGCGACGAGCGTGAGGTCGCGCCGCATGAGCACCTTGAGCTCGCTGCGGAAGACCGGCACGCCGTCGACGTCCTGGCCGAGCGTCACGATGACGCCGCCGCGCCCGGTGTCATGGACCTTGCGCACCACGGCCGTGTCGAGCGCGGTCCGCGGCAGGCCGTAGAGGCGCGCGTGCCGCTCCAGGTGCCAGCGGGCGGCGGCCTCCGCGGTGCCGTGGGTCGCCGGCGGACGGCGGCCCGGCGCGGACGCCCACACGAAGGTCGGCACCCCGCGCTGCAGATCGGTCGACGCGACGAGCCCGCCCGGACCTGCCGGCGGCGCGACGTGCGCCACGCTGCCCGGCAGCGCCGGAGGCGCCTTGAAGTAGGCGTCGTAATTCGGGCGCTCCCGCGCGTGGGCGAGCGGGGCGGCGAGCAGCGCGAACGAGAGCGCGGTATACCGAGCTGAAACCTTCATGCTTCCTGATCTCCGAAGGAACGAGGCTTGACTGAACGGAGCACGCACCGCGCAACACGCCAACGGACGCTGCATCCCCGGGCGCCGCGCGCCCGCCGGTCGCACCTGCGACGGCGAGCAACCTACCTGCGGCGTGCGTGCAGGGGAAGCTCGACGGCGCGCCTCCGTCGTGCGCCGTAAGGCGCCTCTCAGGCGGTTTCGACTGTCGCCGTTCACAGGAGTTGCGTCGGGGGGAGCGAAGCCAGGAACGGAGAGGAGTTCTTTCAGATGTCGTTCATGAATCCATGAACTACATGCTCGCCCGGCGCCAGGTGGAGATGTACACATGGCGAGCTGACGGGGCGGCGCCTCGGTATCGGTGCGGCGGAGGAGGGGCGCTGTCGCGGGCTCGTCCGTTGACGTCGGCGCGTTCGCGGGCTCGTCCGTTGACGTCGGCGCGTTCGCGGGCTCGTCCGTTGACGCGGGACGCTGGCACTTGCCAGGCCGTCCGGGAGGTTGCCCGCGGGCTCGTCCGTGGACCGATCGGCGAGGGGGCGTCCTCCGTGCCGGGCGCGCGATCTGGCTCACCCGCGGGTATGACAAAGGGGTGACACGCGCCCCGGCACGCTGGGAGTAGCCTCACAAAACCCGACCGTGATCCACAGCTTGCACGTCGAGACCAAGCTCCTCTCCGAAGAGCTGTGCGCTCTTCTGCGACAGGTTGATCCCTCAGTCTTCGTCTTCCGCGACGAACCCGAGGTGCGCGCCCGGGTCGACCGGGTGGTGTCGCGCCTCCGGGTGCTCGTGGTGGCCGCCGAGCGCGACGAAGCGGGCGGGGCGCTCGCGCGGCTGCGGGAGCGCCTCCGCGCCCTGCTCGCCGCGGTGGAGCGCGCGACCCCGGCCCGGACGCCCTCGCCCAAGGCGGCGTGGATCGCGTTCCAGCGGGAGGTGCAGCCCGCGTACGAGTCGCTGGCGCTGAGCCTGCGCGGCGTCATCGCCGCGCCGCCCAGCGTCCGGCCGACGAACCACGCGCGCAGCCTGTGGCATGTCAGCTCGGGGCTCGCGGTGCTGGGGCTGGTCCAGCTGATGCCCGAGCGCGGCTGGCTCGTGGCCGTGAGCGGGGCGTTCGCGGCGGCGGCGTGGTCGATGGAGATCGCGCGCCGGGTGAGCGAGCGGGCCAACGACCAGCTGATGCGGCTCTTCCGGATCATCGCGCATCCACACGAGCGCTACCGGGTGAACTCGGCGACCTGGTACGTGACGGCGCTGCTGCTGCTCGCGCTGTTCGGGACGCGCCAGACCCAGTCGGTCGGCGTGGTGGTGCTCGCCGTGGCGGACCCGGCGGCGGCGTTCATCGGCCGCCGCTTCGGCCGCACGCGGCTGCTCGAGGGCCGCTCGCTCGAGGGCACGCTCGCCTTCTTCGCGGCGGGCGCGCTGAGCGCCTTCGCCGTCCTGTCGGCGCTCGGCCCCGCGCCGCTCGCCGCGCGGCTGTTCCTCGCCGCCGTCGCCGGCCTGGCGGGCGCCGCCACGGAGCTGTTCTCGTCGCGGATGGACGACAACTTCACGATCCCGCTCGCGGTCGCGGCGGCGGTCGCCGTCGCCGGCGCGGGCTGAGCCTCAAGCCATCCTGCCGCCAATCTCGAGCGCGAGGCGATCGAGATACTGTCTCATGAACTCGGCCCGCCGGGCCCCTTCCCGGCGTCCGGCCGAGGTTTGAAGGCTCTCGGCGGTCTTGAACAGCTTCACGTAGAAGTGGTCGATCGCGTTCTCGCGATCGTTCCATGATCGCTGCTTGGCAAACGGATCCCGGGGGTCGTAGAACCGCACGCCGAGCAGCCCGCCGACAGCGAAGCAGCGGGCGATGCCGATCGCGCCCAGGCCATCGAGGCGGTCGGCGTCCTGCACGACCTTCGCCTCGAGCGTCCTCGGCTCGATCCCGGCGCTGAAGCTGTGGGCCTCGATGGCGTGGGCGATGTCCGCGAGGAATGCCTCGGGGTACTCGGCGCTCCGGAGGAAACGCAGCGCCTCCTCCGCGGAGAGCCGCGAGGCCTGGGAGCGCCTGGGGTCGTTCTTCGGGACGTTCACCAGGTCGTGCAGCCAGGCCGCCGGGACGACGACCTCCAGCCGGGCCCCTTCCTCCGCCGCGAGGGCCTTGGCCGTCGCGACCACCCGCGAGAAGTGCGCCAGATCGTGGGCCGGATCGTTGCCCAGATCGGTCTGCTCGAGCTTCTCCACGAAGAGCGCTTCCCAGTCCTTCATCCCCCGGCTCTTATCCGCCGCGACGGGCGCGCGCAACGGCGACAGGACGCGCCGACGACCTCCGCTCCTCGACCCGCTCCTTCCGGTCTTGAGGCACGACCAGGCGCCGAAGACTTCGCGCACCCGGCGTTCGACCGAGTCGGCCAGGTCCTGCGAGATCAGGTGCAGGAAGGTGCCCGCTTTGTCCAGTCGGGCACCCGCGGGCGTGGTGCGACCGAGGATTCCGGCCCCCTGGCGGCTGAGCTCGGCCAGCAGCTCATTGGATCGGACGCTGGCGAGAATGGAGCGGTGCCCGACCTTTCTCTCTAATGTGTACCTCTGCTTGCCCCGGGCTCCGCGTTCGCGGACGATCAGGCCCTGCTCCTCGGCCCATCGGGTGGCTGTGGAGACGGCGGCCGGGCTGACATGGAGCCGCCGCACCAGCTCGGCGGACGTGAGATCGCCGGAGTCGGTGGTGAACAGGCACGACAGGATCCTCGCGACCATGCGCGGGCATCCGGTGGCGATCATCAGCTCGGCGAGCCGCTGCTCGAATGCGAACACCGCCTTGGGGTCGCGTCCGTAGGCGGCGGCGGTGGCCGGAGTCGCGGGCAGCGGTATCGGCTTGCGGCGGCGGGCACGCAGCCGGGTCAGCTGGTGCGCATGGTCGGCGCGGTAGTCCTCGGGCCCGCCGTTACGGGCCACCTCTCGGGTGATCGTTGACTTGGGACGGTTCAGCCGCCGGGCGATCTCGGTATACGTCAGGCCCTCGGTGAGCCACGCGGCGATGCGCCGACGGTCCTCCTGGGTGAGTCGGTCTCCTGGCACGGCGGGCGCCTCCAATGTGTAGCGAGCGTCGAGCAGTATGCATTCGTCGTCATGTCATTGCAACCGTCGGACGGTCCGCGTTGCATTCGTCTCCAGTCTCATTGCAACATGTCCCCATGATTTACACCATTTGTTGAACTTTGGCCCTGGCGATCTTGACGATGTTACGAATGCAACGTAGCTTTTGATTCCTCGCGAACGCTTCGCGGTTTCAACACAACGCAATTCGGCGAAGAAGAGAGGAATGAACATGACGGAATCCGTACACACCGTCGGCCTGCTGCCGACGGCGCGTGAGCCTGGCTGTCCCTTCGACCCGCCGAAGGAGCTGCGTCAGGCGCGTGAGCACGGCCCCATCAGCCGGTACCCCTTCCCCGGTGGACACGAGGGGTGGCTGATCACCGGCTACGACCTGGTCCGGTCGGTGCTGGCCGACTCACGATTCAGCTCCCGCAAGGAGCTCATGCGCCACCCGTTGATCGACTTGGGCGACATGAAAATCCCTCCGGCGCCGCCCGGCGAGTTCCTCCTGATGGACGAGCCCGAGCACGGCCGCTACCGGAAGCTGCTGACGGGCAAGTTCACCGCCCGGCGGATGCAACTGCTCACCGAGCGCGTCGAGCAGGTCACTACCGAACACCTGGATGCCATGGAAAAGGCCGGCCCGCCGGTGGACCTGGTGACCGCGTTCGCCAAGCCCATCCCCACGATCGTGATCTGCGACCTACTCGGGGTGCCGTACGAGACCCGGGACTCTTTCCAGGAGCATGTCGATGCGATCGTCTCCGGGGTGAGCGAGCAGGACCAGATGGCCGGCTACGTCGCGACCCAGCAGCACATCGCACAGCTGGTGGCGGCCAAGCGCGCCAATCCCACCGACGACGTGCTCAGCGACCTCACCGACACCGACCTGACCGACGAAGAACTGATGGGTGTCGGCCTCCTGCTGCTGATAGCCGGGCTCGACACCACCGCGAACATGCTGGCACTGGGCACCTTCGCCCTGCTGAGCAATCCCGCGCAGTGGGCCACGCTGCGTGCACGACCCGGGATCGCCGACCTGGCCGTGGAGGAGCTGCTGCGGTACCTGTCTGTCGCCAAGACCTTCCAGCGGACGGCGCTGGAGGACGTCGAGCTGGGCGGCCAGACCATCAAGGCCGGCACGACGGTCATCCTGTCGTACAACACGGCCAACCGCGACCCGGAGCGCTTCGACGATCCCGACACTCTCGACATCCAGCGGCAGGCCATCGGGCACCTGGCCTTCGGCCACGGCATCCACGTGTGCCTTGGCCAGCACCTGGCCCGTATCGAGATGCGGGTCGCCTTGCCCGCGCTGGTGAAGCGCTTCCCAACCCTCCGCCTGGACGTAGCGGCCGAGGACGTCGACCTGCGCCCCGAAAGCGCGGACATCTTCGGAGTGAAGAGCCTCCCGGTCACGTGGAACGCGTGACCCATGAGAGTCACTGGGCCACATGCCCCGTTGCCGGTGGCGGCCAGGCTCCCGCAGGCTGTGGAGTGGACGCGGCGCCCTCGATGCGTCGATAAGTTGAAATACAGAGATGATTACGGTTTGCGCATGAGCGCGAGACCGTCGAAGCCACCGCCTGACAACGACGAGCGTCGGAGCCACCAGGGACGGGCGCGGTCCCGATCGCCGCGCCGCCGTCCGCCAGGGCAGGTGTGCTACTCCTCTGCCGGCTCGACCGCCGTCTCGCCGAGCACGGGGTGGATGTAGCTCACCCACCCGATCACCGCGATCGCCGTGCCGTACTTCTTCTCGACAAACCCCGAGATGATCGTGGGCGGCATGCGCTCGTAACGGTACCCCTTCCCGCGATACCGGCGCTGGAACACGCCCTCCATCGCCCGCTTGATCGCGTCCTCCGCCTCCGCCTCCACCGCCGGCCTGGTGCCGCCATGACGGCAGTTCATGAACTCGACCGCGAAGCCGCCGATGTGGCGAGACTCGTGATCGTAGACGTTCATGCGGCCGAGCGCGGCGACCAGCACATCTCCCGACCCGCCGCTGACCGAGGCCACGATGGCGTCCATCACCGCGCCGTGGTGGAAGTGCTCCGCGGCCACCTCCAGCGGCACCTCCTCCGCCTCGGGAGGGAGCACCGACGAGTACTTCACCAGGTTGACCTTCCCGAGCCCGGCGGCCACCAGGGCCTCGTCGAAGGAGCCTGTCTCGTGAGGATCTGCTCCGCTCCCTTCGTCCGTCTGACCGAATCCGGACGTGACGATATACCTTTTCGGGATCCGGCTCCCGAGAACCAAAGCCTTTGTCTTCCTCGCCAGCACGTTCATCCTGTCCGTCGAAGGACTGTCCTGTGAGCTCCACCCGGGCAGCCCACGTCGCCCTGCTCAGCGTCCATCGCGCCGGGAGGGTAGAGTGACGAGCGGGTGCAAGCAAGGGGCCGGCCGGCTATTCGGCGGCAGCGGTACGCCCCGGTCGACGCGCGGCGGGGAGGGCCGGGGAGCGGCCGTCGAGGGCGCTACGAAGGCATCTTGTTTCGCTGGTGGAGGATGAGCTGCGTCCGGTTCATCAGCTTCACGCCCGCCGCCTCGAGCTCCTCGAGGACCGCGACGCGCAGGTTGTGCATCGTCTCGTCCTCGTCCACCGCCTTGTACCAGGCGGTCAACGTGAGATCGAGCGACCCGTCCTCCATGTCGGTCAGGAACACCGTGGGCGTCGGCTCCTGCGTCACGCCGCCGGTCCGGCAGCCCGCGCGCACCAGCGCCTCCATCGCGCGCCCGAGGTCTCGCAGCCTGCCCTCCACGGTCACCGTCACGGCGCCGCGCAAGAACCCTCGATCCGAGAAGTTCAGGATCGCGCCGCTGGTCACCGACGCGTTCGGGATCACGATCTTCTCGTTGTCCGTCGACACCAGCGTCGTGGTGAAGATCCCGATGTCCTCGACGATGCCCGTGTGATCTCCGACCTTCACCTTGTCGCCGAGCTGGAAGTGCTTGAAAAACAGGATGAGCACGCCGCTCGCGAAGTTGCTCAAGCTGCCTTGCAGCGCCAGCCCCACCGCGAGGCCCGCCGAGGCGACCACCGCCACGAGGCTCGTCGTGTGGATGCCCACCGTCTCCATCGACGCGATGAACGTCGCCGCGAGCACGATGTAGCGGAGTATCGACGAGAGGAACCGCGCCAGCGCCGGATCCAGGTGGCTCCTCGACAGGGCCTTGACGGCGAGCCGATACGCCCACTTGCTCCCGATCCACCCTGCGATGAGGATCCCGAGCGCGGTGGCGATCGCCCTGAGCGTGGCGAGCGAAGGGACGAGGTCCTGGAGGCTGATGTTCATGGGCGGCGGCCGCGCGGGCGCGGCCCGCGTGGTCCCGGGCGTAGCGGATCTGCCGGCCGGCCTCAAGCGCGGCCGGCGCGGCCGGGCGCGGCTGGACGCCCGGACCGCGCCCGAGATCGCGCTACGCCGTCGGGTGCGCCTGATCGCCGGCCGCCCGCGCGAGCGGCGCCGGGAGCTGGCTCAGGTGGAGGTGCTGGCTGGGCACGGGCAGCCCCAGCTTGCCGAGCTCCTCGCGGATGATCTTGTTGGTCGCGAAGTAGACGTCCCAGTAGTGATCGGTATGGCAGAAGGGCCGGACGGCCAGCACGGGCCCGGCCAGGTTGAACTCGAGGATCTCGACCGTGGGGGCGGGCTGCTTGGCCACGTTGGGGATGAGCGCGAGGTGCGCCCTGAGCCGCGTCATCGCCGCCTCGTGATCGGCGCCGTGCGCGAGCTGCGCCACGCAGTCCACGCGGCGAACGGGGTTGGCGCTGAAGTTCTGGATCGTCTCGCTGAAGATCTTGCTGTTGCCCACGATCGTGCGGACGTTGTCCATCGTGTCGAGCGTGGTGCCGAAGAGGCCGATGGAGTGGACCGTGCCGGTCACGCCGCCGGCCGTCACGAAGTCACCCACCTTGAACGGGCGCAGGAGGATCATGAAGGTGCCGGCCGCGAGGTTCGACAGCAGGCCCGACCACGCCATGCCGATGGCGACGCCCACCGCGGCGAGCAGGCCGGCGAAGGTGGTCGTCTCGACGCCGAAGACGCTGAGCACGGCGAGGAGGAGCAGGATGTTGAGCAGCACGGACGTGGCCGACTGCAGGTAATGCGCGAGCGTCACGTCGAGCTTCTTCAGCGCGGCGCTGCGCTCCATCATCGACAGGATGGCCCGGACGATTATGCGCCCGATGATCCACACCAGGATCGCGCCGACCACCTTCGTGCCGACGCTGACCCCGAGCGCTACTCCCATGTCGATGTACCGCTGAACCCTCTCGTCCATCTCAAGCCTCCTGGCGGCGCTGGCCGCACGCGGGGGCACCTCCTGCAAGGTGCATGCGCGCGCGACGCCCATGCGCTTCAGGCGCATGGGCGAGTCAGGCGCACGCGCGAACCAGGCGTTTGCGCGCCTGGCTCCGCGAGATGTCCCCCTCTCCGGCCAGCCATAACACACGGCAGGGGAGGAGCGCGATGACGTCGATGAGGTGTTCAGGCATCAGCCCTGCGGCGTGTGGACCTCAGCCCGCCGCGCGCCGTGATGCGCGCTCGCCGCGTCACGGCGCGAGCGAGAGGCCACGCACGTAGTCGGCGAGCGCCCGCTCCGCCGCGGCCACCGCCTCCCGCGCGGCCGGGAGCTTCGCCGACGTCGCCGCGATCCGGTCCTCCTGCGCGCTCAGCGCCTCCAGGTAGCGCGTCGCGAGGGCGCTCCCCGCCGGCACCACCTTGAGGTTCTCGCGCACGCGCTCCTGCTCGCCGCGCAGGTCGGCGAGCGTCGACTCCAGGCCGGCGAGCGCCCTCTGCCGGTCCTGGGCCGCGGCCCTGAGCTCCGCGAGCCGCGCGAACGCCGCGCGCAGCGCCTCGGGGATCTCGCGCGACGAGAGGTACACCCCGATCTGCTCCGCGGAGAGGTCCGCGAGCGCGATGGTGTGGGACACGGGCCGCTCCAGCGCGACCTCGAGCCGCGCGGTCTCACCCGCGGCGACCTCCCGGCGGATCCGGTAACGGTCGCTCGTCGTCTCGACGCCTTCCCTCGGCGCGGCGAGCTCCCAGCCGTCGAGGCGCGGGTGCTCGATCAGGACGACGCGCGGCTCGCGCGCGGCGCCGGCGATCGTGTAGACCGTCACCCGGCGCGCGGTCCGCACGATCTCCAGCACGCCGCCCTCGATCCTGGCGCGCGACAGCGCCTCTTCGCTCCTCTCCTCCCGGTCGATGCGCACCTTCCGGTCGACGGCGAAGCTGACGATCCGCGACTCCCCCGGCGGCAGCGGCGCGAGGCGGGCGTCGCCGGCGTGGGCGACCTCCCCCCGCTCCGAGCGCTCGTACACCGTGATCGCCCCGGGAGGCAGGCTCTCGCCGCCGTCGTTCCGCAGCCGCACCGCCGCGAGCGGGCTGCGCGCGCTCGTCTCCGGCTGGTACAGCCACAGCCGCTCCGCCGGGATCTCGCGCCCGACGATCGGCAAGAGCGCCGTGTGCCCGCTCGCCAGCGAGATCGGCGCGGGGAAATGGAACACGACCTGCGTCGTCGACTCCTCGGCTTCCGGGGCGCCCGCGGCGAACGCGCCGGCGGCGAACGAGGCCGGCGCGCTCGCCACCGGCGCGGCGTCCCGCGCCTCGGCCAGGTGCACGCGCCGCGCGGTCCGCGCCGTCAGCCCCGACGCGCCCTCGTCGAGCCGGGGCAGCACCCGATCGGCGACGTCGACGGGCACCTCCGGCCTGGGCACGTAATAGAGCTCGTAGAGCGCCTGGCGGAACGTCACCGGGTTGCCCGAGACGAGGGTGAAGTCCACGTCGCGCCAGTCGCTGCCGCTCTGGTTCTCGACGACGGCCCAGCCCGCGAGCGCGCCCGTCTTGCCGTGCGGCGCCTCGGGGAGGGTGAGCCGGTACGTCGTCTTCCAGAGCGGCACCTCCACGACGTACGCCACCCGCACGACCCGCTCGTCCTCGCCCGCCGCGGACGCCGTGTGCACCACGAGCTCCCGGCGGTTCCGCTCGCGCTGCCGCGAAAGCCCGCGCAGGGCCGCGCCGACCTGCTCCTCTAGCCGCGCCTCGGCGAGCTCCACGCCCGCGAGCTCCTCCAGCACGACCTGCTTCAGCGCGCCGTCCGACATCAGCGCGAGCCGGTGCCTGCGCTCCGAGCCGCCGCCCGGCAGCGCCGCCTCCGCCGCCGTCACCGCGACGATCCGCCCGGCGACGACCCCTCCGGGCCCCGAGGTCCGCACCTCGGCGCCGCGCAGGGCGTTCAGCAGGGCGGCCTCGGACTCGAGCGCGCCCTCGTCGAACGGGAGCTCGCGGAAGAGGTCGCGCAGCGGCTCCCGCCCGGGGAGCGTGACGCTCCCCGCCGCGCCGCGGTCGTCATAGACCACGATGCTCTTCAGCACGTCGTCGACCTGATCGAGCCGCACCTCGAGCCGGAGCTCGGCGTCGCCTCGCACGCGCGCCTCGTGCTCGAAGTACCCGACGCCGCCGGTGGAGAGCACGATCCGCCGCAGCGCGAGCGCGCCCGCCGCGGTCCCTTCCCGCACGCTCTCCGGCGCGTCCGCCGCGGGCGCCGCCGCCGTCGACACTCGATGATCCATCGCCGCCTCCCCCTCGGCGAAGGCGCGCCCCGCCGACGCAGCGCCCCCGCCTGGGAGGGTCCATAACGCCCGCCCGGGGGGCGTCAACGACGCGCGCCGGGCGCGATCGCGGGCGTGTCCGCGGCGCCGCCGTCAGCCGCGGCCCGGGGCCTCGAGCCGCTTCACCACGGCGAGCGCCTCGTCGACATGCCGCGTCGCGCGGAGCTGGGAAGAGAAGACATGTCGAACCACCCCGTCGCGATCGATGACGAACGTCACGCGGCCCGGGAGCAGGCCGAAGAGCGACTTCACGCCGTAACGCGCGGCGGTCTCCCCGCCGGGGTCGCTGAGCAGCGTCATGGGCAGGCGGTGCTTCTGCGCGAACTGCTCGTGGGACGTGGTCGAGTCGGCGCTCACGCCGAGGACCTCGGCGCCGGCCTCCGCGAACGTGTCGTGGTGATCGCGGAACGAGCACGACTCCGCGGTGCATCCCGGCGTGTCGTCCTTGGGATAGAAGAACAGGACAACCGTCTTCTTGCCGCGGAAGTCCGAGAGCTTCACGACCTCCCGCTTCTGCGATTGCAAGGCGAAGTCGGGGGCGGTCTCGCCGACGGACAAGGTGGATTGGCCGAACATGGCGTCTCTCCTACCCGATGCGCCGCGCGGCGTCCAAGGCGGGGAGCGGGCGGGCAGCGACGCGCCGCGGGGGTAGGCCAGGCCGGGCGCCGGCGATCGGCTACCCTGGGCGCCCATGGCCACCACGTTTGCTGCGTTGATCTACCGACCCGCCCAGATCCCGGACCGCGCGCTCGCGCAGGGGTTCGCCGTGGCGCTCGGCGGCTGGGCCGTCGCCGCGCCGCGCCTGTTCGTCGCGCCGCTGCCGGGTGTGCCCGGCTTCTCCGCGGCGTTCTACGCGAGCGGCGAGCCCGCCGGCGCCGCCGGCGACGAGCTCGACCACCTCGCCGAGCTCTTCGAGGACGAGCTCTCGCCGCCCGTCGCCGTGCTCGACGCGGCCGCGGAGCTCGGCCACCCGGACGCGAAGGTCTTCGCGCTCGTGTTCTCGGAGGAGGTCGTGCACGACGACGGCTGGCGCGTCGAGGCGAGCGGGTACCTCCGGCACTTCGTCAGGGAAGGGGAGGAGGGCCTCGAGGCCGGCGTGCAGACGCCCGACCGCAGCGATCTCCTCGAGATCGACGTCGAGCTCCCGGAGGGCGCGACCGAGCAGGAGGAGCGCGACGCGACGGACCGCGCGATCCGGCCGCACCGGGGCTCGACGTTCCTCGCGGCCGAGCTGGGCGCGCCGGTGCTGGGCGCGCTCATCGCCGGCCTCTTCGCGCCGGAGCGCCGCATCGACGTGCGCCTCGTCGAGCCGGGCCCGGCGTCGATCGAGGCCGAGGTGCGGCGGCTCAACCGGGTGCTCCGGCGCGAGGACGGCCGCGGCGCGCCCGCGGCCCCGCCGCCCGCCGCCGGCGTCGCCCCGCCCGCCACCTACGAGGCGTTCGCGCGCGCCTACGACTGGGCCGATCCGGCGGACCCTCAAGACCTCTACCGCGAGCTCGCGATCGGCGCCGTCGAGGGCACCCTGCGCTTCCTCCGCGACGACGAGCTCCGCGCCTTCTCGCGCGAGCCCGGCTGGGAGGCCGCGGCAGGCCGCAAGCTCTATCCGATCGCCAGGCTCTCGGGCTCCGCGCTCGGCGGCGCCCCGGCGCAACGGACCACGATCGCGCTGGGCGCGGACGGCGAGCAGCTCTGGATCGTGCGCGACGGCGCGAGCGCGGCGCCGGCCGGCCCGACGTTCGGCGAGCTCCTGCGCTACCTGTCGCTCGGCTGGTCCCGAAGGAGCGACGCCGAGGAGGATTTCATCGGCGCGCTGATGCTGCGCGCGCGGCTCCGATCGCTGGGCGGATGAGCCCGCACGCGCCGTACATGCCGCACGCGCCGCGCGCTGTCGCCGGCGATCGCGCACAGCGCCTCGGTCGAGGTCGAGCGTCGCGCGCGAGCCCAGCGCGGCGCGAGAGCTCCGACCTCCAGGCTGTCCCGATCGAGGGGGCAGTGCTCGGCTGAACAGGAAGACGGGAAGACAGGAAGCATCGAGTCATGACTTCCTGTCTTCCCGTCCTCCCGTACACGGGCCATACATGGGCCTGACGAGGCAAAGTAGAGCACCCTCTCCGCACGTGGGGCGCTTTGCTACGTCAGGATCCATTAAATATACATGGTCTGAACCTGACGCACGGAGCTGACCGGGCGGATCGAGCTCCTCTCGAGATCGTCAAGGGCCAGATTGAGCAGCTCGGCATCCCGGTCGTTTCGAGCGAACACACTCACGAGAATGCCGCCCCGCCGGACACCCGACTCGTAGCGCTCCGCCCAGTGCTTGGGGACGCCCTGGCTGAGGAGGATCTCGCGCAGCCCGCCGGTCATCCCGCTGCCGACCGCGGTGGCGACCGCGGCCGCCAGGGGGCCGGCCACCACGAACCCGAGTCCGGGCACCACGACGCTCATCGCGATCGCAGCGCCGAACGTGTGCGTCGGCGTGCTTCCGTCCGGGATCGCAAAGCATCTGTGGCGCGTCGCGTCGGTCATCAGCATGCTGATGTCCTGTCGCGTGTAGCCGCAGTCGATGATGCGTTCCGCCGCAGCTTCCGCCTCATCGCGCGTCTGCACCAGGCCATTTACGAGCTTCGCCATTGGAGAGACCTCCTTCACGTCGAGCGATCCCCGCTCCGGGCCCCCGCGACGAATCCCGCATGACTCATGCCAGAATGAAAATTCTCATGAACAGCCGCGATTTCGTCGATTTTTTCTGAGCCCCTGAAACGAAGCGAGGCGGTATGTCGCACCTGCGCTCGTGTTGCCTCGGTCTCGTGGCGCAAACTTTCGCGCCTACCGGCCGGAATTTCCAGGCTTTGCCGGAGCACCGCGGTCGATCCCCGCTTCGGGGCATCACAATGGCGGTCCGGCGCTTCGCGCGTGGGGTGGAGTACGGACAGGGGTGATCGGCGCGAAACGGCCGTCACACGAGACGGCCGTCAGAAGCCGATGGTGTCCTCGACGGGCGGGGGCGGCCTGGGGGCCGTGGTGCGGCCCGTCGCAGACGCTCTCGGCGCGGCGCTGCCGCGGGTCTCCGCGGCGCTGCGCGGCGGCGCGGCGATCGTGCCGGGCTTGCCCGCCGGCGCGCCCGCCTGGGGCCCCGGAGCCGCCGGCGCCGGGTCTGCCGGCACCGGGGCGCTGGCGGGCACCGCTGCCGTGGCGCTGGCCGGCGCCGGCGCCACGGCGCCGCTCGGCGTGACGCCCATGGCGCCCTCCGGTGGCGCGGCGGGTGTGGTCTGTCGGAGGGGCTGCTCCTCCGAGGTGGGGGTCACGGGGGCGACCGGCGTGCCTCTCGTGACCAGGAACACAACCACCGACAGGGCCGCCCCCACGGCGAGCGCCACGGCCACGAGCGCCGGCGCCCACCGCCGGGACGACCCTTGCCCCGACGTCGACATGCCGGCGAGTGTTCTCCCCGGCGTGCCGGTGGTCGAGAGCCGCGCGCCCGGCGGGGTGGACGCCGGCGGCGGCGGGCCGAAGCTCACCGGCTGCGCCGGGGCCGGGGTCGCGCTCGGGCGGCTCCGGGTCGGATCCCCGGAGGACGAGCCCTCGGTCGTGAACGACCCGTGCGACACCCCGAGCACCGCGCTCGCCAGCGCGTCCGCCATCTGCCGCGCCGACGAGAAGCGCGCGGCCGGGTCGAGCTGCAGCGCCTTCTTCATCCAGGCGTCGATCGCGGGGCCGAGCTCCGGCCGCAGCGCGCTCGGGGGCGTGAAGATCCCGGTGTGGAGCACGACCGACAGCGCGCCGAGCGTCTCGCCCCTGAACGGCACCTGGCCCGTGAGCGCGTGGTACGCGACGACCGCGAGCCCCCAGAGGTCCGCCCGGTAGTCGACGTGCTTCGCGCTGAGCAGCTGCTCGGGGCTCATGTAGAGCGGCGTCCCCAGCACGCTCCCGGTCGACGTCATGCCGAGCTCCCCCGCGGCCCCGCCCTGGACCCGCTTGGCCACCCCGAAGTCGACCACCTTCACGAACGGCTCGCCGTCGACGTCGAGCAGGAAGATGTTGTCGGGCTTGATGTCGCGGTGGATGATCCCGAGCTGGTGGGCCCGCCCGAGCGCCTTCGCCGTCTGCCCCACGATCAGCGCGACCTCCGTGGGCGCGAGCACGCGGAGCCGCTCGATGCGCCGCTTCAGGTCCTCGCCCTCGAGCAGCTCCATCACGATGTACGGCGCGCCGTCCGCCGTGACGCCGTGATCGAAGACCTGCGCGACGTGCGGGCTCTTGATCTGCGCGGCCGCCATCGCCTCCCGCCGGAAGCGCTCGACGAAGCCGCCCTGCTCGGCGTAGGCGGGCGACATGAACTTCACCGCCACCTGCGTGCCGAGCGCGAGGTGATCGGCCACCCACACGCTCCCCATCGCGCCCTTGCCGAGCTGGCGCGACAGCCTCAGGGTGCTCGTCACCTGATGTCCGGCAATCATCGAGCTCCGTCTCCTCAGCCGAGCCACAGGCCCGAGGAGCGGTGTGCCGCGGGCAGAGGTTTCCTCCGGGCGTCTGCGCGCACAGCGTACAACAAACGCCCCGGTGCGTCACCTGCCGGCGCGCGGACGGCGGACGCGACAGGTCCTCTCGGATAAGCTCCCGCCATGCGCGAGGGGACCCTGGTCGCGGGTCGGTTCGAGGTGCACCGCCTGGCCGGCGCCGGCGGGATGGGGGTGGTCTACCGGGCCACCGACCAGCTGACCGGCCGCCCCGTGGCGCTGAAGGTCGCGCCCCCGGAGCTCGCGGCCCGGTTCCGGCGCGAGTCGCGCCTGCTCGAGGCGATGCAGCACCCGCTCATCGTCCAGCACATCGCGCACGGCGCGAACGACGACGGCGCCCTGTGGCTCGCCATGGAGTGGCTCGAGGGGGTGACGCTCGACGCGCGCCTCGCGCAGGGGGCGCTCCCCGTGGCCGACGCGCTGCTCGTGGCGCACCAGATCGCCGAGGCGCTCGCCGCGGTGCACGCGCTCGGGATCGCGCACCGCGACCTCAAGCCGAGCAACGTGCTCCTCCGCGACGGCCGGGTCGACGGCGTGGTGCTGCTCGACTTCGGCATCGCGCGCGCGGCGTCGCCGAGCCGGTCGACCACCTTCGTCACCGAGGCCAGCTCGCTCGTGGGCTCGCTGGGCTACGTGGCGCCCGAGCAGGCGCGCGGCGACGCCGACGTCGACGCCCGGGCCGACGTCTTCGCGCTGGGCGTCCTGCTGTTCGAGTGCGTCGCCGGCCAGCGCCCGTTCGCCGCCGACGATCCGCTCGCGGAGATGTGCCGCATCCTGCTGGAGGAGCCGCCGCGCCTCTCCGACCGGCGCCCGGAGGTGCCGCCCTCGGTCGACGAGCTCGTCGCGCGCCTCCTGGCGAAGGACCCGGCGGGGCGGCCCGCCGACGGGCGCGCGGCGTCGGCGGCGGTCGCGGAGGCGCGCGCCCTGCTCGCGCGGTCGCCCGGCGAGGGCCCCGGCGGCGGGCCGGCCTCGGTGACGGACGACGAGCGGCGGCTGCTCAGCGTCGTGCTCGTGGGCGCGGCCGCGCCGGCGGCGGGCGGGCCCCCGCCGGACGATCGCGGCGCCCGCGGCACCCGCGGCAACGGGAGCCACGGCGGCGCCCGCGGCAACGGGAGCGGCGGCGGCGACGGCGGCGCCCGCGGCAGCGGTAGCGGCGGCGGCGACCGCGCGGGCGCCTCGGTGGAGCAGGAGCCCGAGAGCGCCCGCGACGCCGCCGACGAGGTGGTGGCGGGCCTCGCGAGCGCGTTCGGCGGCGAGCGCGTGCGGCTCCCGGGGGGCACACGCATGGTGGTGTTGTCCTCGCAGACCGAGGAGGCGCTCTCCGGCCGCAGCGGCGCGGGGACGATGTACGCGTTCGACCTCGCCGCGCGCGCGGCGCAGTGCGCGCTCGCCCTGAAGGCGGCGCTGCCCGCGCGCCCGGTCGCGCTCGCCACGGGCCGGGCGCAGCTGCGCGGGCGCCTGCCTGCGGGCGACGTGATCGACCGCGCGGTCGCCCGGCTGCGCGAGGCGCAGGGCGCCGTGCGCGTGGACGAGGTGACGGCGGGGCTCATCGCGCCGCGCTTCGAGGTGGAGGGCGGCGGGCGATCGTTCGCGCTGAAGGGCGAGCGGGACACGGCCGAGCCGGATCGCACGCTGCTCGGCCGGGTCACGGCGTTCGTGGGCCGCGACCGCGAGATCGCGATGCTGCGCGGGCTCTTCGAGCAGAGCGCCGAGGAGCCGGTGGCGCGCGCCGCGCTGGTGCTCGGCGAGGCGGGCATCGGCAAGTCCCGCCTGCGCAGCGAGCTCGTCCGCGCGGTGCGCGCGGCGGACGCGCGCGCGTCGGTCTACGTGGCGCGGGGCGATCCGGTCGCGGCGGGGGCGCCGTTCGGGATGGTGGGCGAGCTCGTGCTCGCGGCGGCCGGCTGCGCGCCGGGCGAGCCGATCGAGGCGCGGCGCCGCAAGATCCGCGAGCACGTGGCGCGCTCCGTGCCCGAGGCGGACGCGCGGCGCGTCGCCGGGTTCCTCGGCGAGATCGCGGGCACGCCGTTCGACGACGACCCGGGCCCGGAGCTCCACGCTGCCCGGGAGGACACGTTCCTGATGGCCGAGCAGGTCCGCCGGGCGGCGCTCGACTGGCTCGCCGCCCGGTGCGAGGCGGGGCCGGTCGTGGTGGTGTTCGAGGACATGCACTGGAGCGATCACGGCTCGGTGTCGGTGCTCGACGAGGCGCTCCAGGTGCTCTCGGATCGCCCGCTGCTCGTGCTCGGCTTCGCGCGCCACGGGGCGATGGAGACGTTCCCCGGGCTGTGGGCGCAGCGCGGGGTGCAGCACATCAAGCTGGGCGCGCTCAGCCCGCGGGCGGCCGAGCGCCTCGTCCGCAGCGCGCTCGGCGAGGAGCTCGACGCGGCCGAGGTGGCGCGGCTCGTCGAGCACGCCGACGGCCACCCGTTCTTCCTGGAGGAGCTCGTGCGCGTGCGCGCCGAGGGCCGCGGGGATCTGCCGCCGACGGTGGTGGCGCTGATGCACACGCGCATCGAGGCGCTCCCGGCCGAGGCGCGGCGCACGCTGCGCGCGGCGAGCGTCTTCGGCGGGAGCTTCTGGCCCGCGGGGGTGCGTCAGCTGCTCGGTGGCGGCACCTCGGCGGAGTCGCTCGATCGCTGGTTGAAGAGCCTGCTCACCGAGGAGCTCGTGGTCCGGCGCGGCGGCTCGCGTTACCCGGGGCACGACGAGCTCACGTTCCGTCACGCGCTGGTGCGCGACGCCGCCTACGGGATGCTCACGGACGGCGACCGCGCGGCCGGGCACCGGGCGGCCGCGCGCTGGCTTCGCTCGGTGGGCGAGACCGACGAGCGTGTGCTCGCCGAGCACGCCGAGCGGGGAGCGTCCCCCCGGGAGCACGGGTGAGTCGAAGACGCGGTCGCGCCGGCCGCCGCGCGCGTGTGCGGGCGGCCGTGCAGGCCACGCACAGGCGGCGCGGCGATGCGGCCGAGCGAGCCCCGAAGTTGATGGATTTCCATTGACGTGATAATCGTCCGCCCAGAATATCGATCATGGAATCCGCTGATCTGGGCGCAGTTGGTCCATACGAGCTGTTGTTGCAGCTCGCGAAGGGCGGCATGGCGGAGGTCTTCATCGCGCGCCGGGCCGGCGCGGGCCCCGGTGAGGCGGGGCGCGAGCCGCTCGTCGCGCTGAAGCGGATCCGCGCGGATTTGCGGGCCGAGTCCGGGTATTCGTCGATGCTGCTCGACGAGGCGGGGCTCGCGTCGCGCGTCGCGAGTCCGAACTTCGTGCAGGTCCTGGATCGCGGGATCGACGAGGGGGGTGCGCCCTACATCGTGATGGAGCTGGTGGTGGGGGTGACGTTGAAGCAGCTCACGCGGTCGCCGGAGGCGCTCGGGATCGGCGACGCGCTCGACCTCATCGCGCAGGCGGCGGACGGGCTGCACGCGGCGCACGAGGCGCGCGACAGCTCGGGGGAGCTGCTGCAGGTGATCCATCGGGATATCTCGCCGTCGAACATCCTCGTGGGCGTGGACGGGCGCGCGCGCATCTGCGATCTGGGGCTTGCGTGGGCGCTGCGCCGGACGACGCGGACGAAGACGGGGATGGTGAAGGGGAAGCTGAGTTATTTCTCCCCGGAGCAGGCGCACGCGCGGCCGCTGGATCGGCGATCGGACGTGTTCTCGCTCGGGGTGGTGGCGTGGGAGGTGCTGGCGGGGCGGAGGTTGTTTGTCGGCAGCAACATGCTGTCGATCCTGCATGCCGTGCTGGAGAGGGAGGTTCCTCCGCTCTGGACCGAGCGGGACGGCGTGGGGAACGCGGTGACGGACGCGGTGGCGAGGGCGCTGGAGCGCGATCGGGATGCGCGCTGGGCGACGGCCGCGGAGTTCGCGGGGGCGCTGCGGGGGGCGGCGGAGCGGGAGAGGCACGCGGCGTCGAGGGAGCGCGTGGGGGGGAGGGTGGCTGAGGTGCTTCCGGAGGGGCTGAGGCCGCTGGTGGCGGGGTATGGTCCTGGGGGGCTGCTGGCGACGAGGGAGAGTGTCGCGGCGCTCAGGGCGATGCACGCGGCAGGGGTGGTGGGGGAGAGGGATTCGAGCGGGATGATGGCGGTGAGGGGGAGCTCGCGGGGGTGAGGTAGGGCGTAGCAGGGGCGCCGGGGCCTACCCTTCGTCTCTCGTCTCTCGTCTCTCGTCTCTCGTCTCTCGTCTCTCGTCTCTCGTCTTTCGTCTCTCGTCTCTCGTCTCTCGTCTCTCGTCTCTCGTCTCTCGTCTCTCGTCTTCCCTCCTCGTGAACGTGAACGTGAACGTGAACGTGCTAGCTCGAATCAGCTCACGAGGAACTGTTGCGGGAAGTGGGGAAGCGGGGGAATGGGGAGCGGGAGACGGCACAATCGTTCACGTTCACGTTCACGTTCACGAGGACGCAGACGAAAGACGAAAGACGAAAGACGAAAGACGAAAGACGATGAGGGTCGCTTAGGGCTATCTTGAGCCGCATTCATCGCGGACATGGTGAGTGCTCGTGCACAGCGCACGAGCACCCCACGCGATCCCGCCGAAACCGACCTCCATCCCCTCGCTCAGCGCTCCCCTCCCTCTCCCGTAGGCCGCTGCCCCGGCGACGGCCTCCCCGCCTGCGGCGCCGCGAGCGCCCTCGCCGCCTGCGCGAGGCGGGCGGCGGCCTGCGCCACGCCGCTCCGCGTCCACAGCGCGGCGGTGGCCTCGGACGGCGCCAGGAGATTCGCGGTGGGAAGGCCGACGCAGAGCGCCCCGGCCAGGACCGCCGCCGCCAGGCACGGCCGGCCCCGGCGCGCCGGCGCGGCGGGCGCCGGCGCGCCGGCGGCGATCATGAACGCCAGGATCATCCGGTCCAGCGAGGGAAATCGCTCCGACGGGCTCAGGGCGAAGGCCCGCGTGAACCAGCCCTCCAGCGCCGGCGGCGCGGCCGGGCGGAGCGTCGACAGCGAGGGCCGCGCGCCGACCAGGATCGAGGCCAGCACGGCGGCCAGGTTGCGGCCCGGGAAGGGCTGCTGCCCCGTGAGCGCCTCGTGCGCGACCACCGCGAGCGACCACATGTCGAGCTGAGGATCCGCGCGCCCCTCACACGTGTGCTCCGGGCTCATGTACGCCGGAGTCCCCAGCACCACGCCGTCCGCGGTCCGGCGGCGCATGTCCACGGGCCGCTCCTTCCCGACCCGCTTGGCGACCCCGAAGTCGGTGATCTTCGCGCGGAGCCGGCCGTCCGGACCCTCGAGAAGCAGGATGTTCGACGGCTTGACGTCGCGGTGCACGATCCCGAGGCCGTGCGCGACCGACAGGGCCTCTCCGACCTGACAGAGGATCGCCGCCACGTCGATCGCCGGCATCGGCCCCCGCTCCTGCATGAGCTGCCGCAGGGACCGGCCTTGCACGTACTCCATCACGAAATACGGGCCCGCCACGGGATCCTCGCCGGCGTCGCGCACGGCGACGACGAGATCGGTCGCGCGCCCGAGCTCCGCCGCGACCTCGGCCTCGAAGCGGAAGCGCGCGATCGCATCGGCGGCCCCGCCGCCCGGCGAGGCGAGGAGGAACTTGAGCGCGACGTCGGCGTGGAGCACGCCGTCGTGCGCGCGCCACACCTCGCCCATCGCGCCGCGGCCGAGCGGCTGCGTCAGCCGGTAACGCCCGGCGACGAGGCGGCCGCGCTGCGGCCCCGCGCGCGGGCCGTCCCGCCTCGCGCCGCGCGAGGACGCAGGGCGGGAGTCAGCCTGTCGCTCCGCCGCCGCGCACGCGGCGCGCGCAGCGTCTTTTCTCTGGGAATCTGGTTGTGGATCGAAAGAAGATGTCTGCATCACGATCGATAACCTCCGTGCCACCCCCGAGTCCCAGGCGCGTTGATGAGCCTCGAAGGCAACGCGCTGGGATCAGGGCCCGGGGCATGTCCGCAGCGTACCGTGACCACGAGGAGCTGACTACGGCGGAACGACGGCGCGCGCGGCAGCGGGCCGCCGGGCATGTCGCCCGCGTGTGGCTCCCTGTCGGCCAAGCGCGGAGGACCGTCGACAGCCGCGCGCTTGTCGGTCGCCATCGCCCCTAGGCGCGCGTCCTGCGGTGGTATACGAGGGGGCCTCACCCACAGGAGGCAGTCGAACGCCATGCTCGTGCTCCACGGCTCCAACGGTTCCCCTTTCGTCGCTCGCGTCCGCATGCAGGCCTATGCCAAGGGGCTCGAGATCGAGCTCCGCCCCGCCGCCCTCGGCACGCCCGAGTTCCAGCGCCTGAACCCGATCGGCAAGATGCCGGTGCTCGAGCACGACGGCTTCGTTCTCCCGGAGAGCCTGGTCATCTGCGAGTACCTCGAGGACGCCTTCCCGACGCCGTCCTTGCTCGGCGCCTTGCCGCAGGAGCGGGCCCAGGTGCGCCTGATCTGCCGCACGGTGGATCTCTACTGTTCGGGTCTGCTCCTGTTGCTGTGGGCGGCGGCCGACCCGAGGTTGAAGCTCAACATCGCGGAGGAGCGCGAGAAGCTCGACAAGGGCCTGAACGCGCTGGAGTCGTTCCTGTCCGCCGACGGCTTCGCCGCCTCGGACATGCTCACGCTCGCCGACTGCGTGCTGGCGCCGTGGCTGTTCTATGGCGCGATGTTGACCAAGCAGGGCGATGACGCGCTGACCCGCCGCCCCAAGCTCGCGCGTTATATGGAGTTCGCCGGCCACCAGGAGCTGGTCCGCAAGATCTGGGGCGAGATGGACGAGTCGTACCGCGCCTTCATGACCAAGTGGCGGGCGCAGCAGCAAGCCGCGTCGGCGACGTAGACTGCGAGCAGCCGCAAGATGGATACGAGTGCGGAGGCGGTGAGTACGACTGCACCGCTCACCTGGAGCCGCAGTGAACCGCCGCCGTCAGGCGGCCCGCGCCCGGAGCGGCGAGGCGGCTCACGGCGACCGCGGCGGGTCCCCGGTGCCGACGCCCGGCAGAAAACGCCCCTCCTTCGCGCAGTAGGCCGCGTAAGCGTCGCCGTGGGTGCGGAGCAGGTAAGGCTCCTCCACGAGGCGGACCTGCAGCTCTATCGCGCGCGGCGCTGCCGGAGCGACCGCCACCCGAACGCGAGCCCCATGTAGACGACGTACAGCGCGAGCGCGAGCCAGGGACGTGTCATGACGAGCTCCTCTCTTGCGGTTCCGAGATCATCGGTCCTTCCTGTCGATGGACGAGCCGGTAGAGGACCGGCAGGACGAGCAGCGTGAGCGTCGTGGAGGAGAGGATCCCGCCGATGACGACCGTCGCGAGCGGGCGCTGCACCTCGGAGCCGGTGCCGGTGGCGAGCGCCATCGGGACGAAGCCGAGCGCGGCCACGAGCGCCGTCATCAGGACCGGGCGGAGGCGCGCGATGGAGCCGTGGAGCACGGCGTCGTCGAGCGGCTCGCCGCGCTGCCGCAGGTTCTCGATGAACGTCACCATCACGAGGCCGTTCAGCACGGCCACGCCCGACAGGGCGATGAACCCGACCGCCGCCGAGATCGAGAGAGGAAGCCCGCGGCCGGCCAGCGCGAGGATGCCCCCGGTGAGCGCGAGCGGGACGCCGGTGAAGATCAGGGCCGCGTTCTTGAATGTCCCGACGGAGAGGAACAGCAGGACGAAGATCAGCCCGAGCGCCAGCGGGACCACCAGGGCGAGGCGCCGCTCCGCGGCGAGCAGGTTCTCGAACTGGCCTCCCCAGGACATCCAGTAGCCCGGCGGGAGCTTGATCTCGGCGTCGATCCGCTCCTCCACGTCGGCGACGAAGCCGCCGAGATCGCGCCCGCGCACGTTGCACTGGACCACGACGCGGCGCTTGCCGCTCTCCCGGCTGACCTGGTTCGGTCCCTCCTCGACGTGGATCCTCGCCACCGCGCCGAGCGGCACGAATGCGGCCTGATCGCCCCGCGAAAGCGTCGCCGCGATCGTCGGTCCGCTCGGTCCGGACGTGTGTTTCGCCCTCTCCCGGAGCGGGATCGGGAGGCGCTCGAGGGCCCCCAGGTCGCGGCGGATGGCGTCGGGCAGCCGGAGCACGAGGTCGAAGCGCTTGTCGCCCTCGAAGACCTCGCCGGCGCTCACGCCGCCCACCGCGGCCTCGACCACCGCCTGCACGTCGGCGACGTTGAGCCCGTAGCGGGCCACCATCGGCCGGTCCACGTCGATGGTCAGCACCGGCAGGCCCGTGACCTGCTCCACCTTCACGTCCGCCGCGCCCGGCGTCCTCGCCAGGACCGCCCCGATCTTCCTCGCCTCCGCGAGCATCACCTCGAGGTCGTCGCCGAAGACCTTGACCGCAACGTCGCTCCGTACCCCGCTGATGAGCTCGTTGAAGCGCAGCTCGATCGGCTGGCTGAACTCGTAATTCTGGCCCGGCAGCTCCCGGATCACCTCCTCGATCGCCTCGGCGAGCTCCTCCTGCGTCGCCGCCTTCTTCCAGGCGCTCCGCGGGTGCAGCATCAGGTAGGTGTCGGAGACGTTCGGACCCATCGGATCGGTCGCGACCTCGGCGGTCCCCGTCCGGGCGAAGATGTGCTCGATCTCGTCGGGGAAACGCTCCTTGAGGACGCGCTCGAGCTGCGCCTGCATCGCCACGCTCGTCGTGAGGCTGATCGAGGGGATACGCGCCGGCTGGAGCGCGAGCGCCCCCTCGCTCAGCCTGGGGGCGAACTCGGTGCCCAGCCCCCCGGCCACGAGGGCCGCGGCGGCGAGGACGGCGCCGGCCGCCGCGACCACGAGCGGCCGGCGGGACAGCGCCCAGGCGAGCGCGCGCCCGTAGGCGCCCTTCGCGTGGTGGAAGAGCACGTTCTCCTTCTCCGAGACCCTGCCCGTGAGCAGCAGCGCCACGAGCGCCGGGATGAACGTCATCGAGAGGATCGTCGCGCCCGCGAGCGCCAGCACGACCGTCTGCGCCATCGGCCGGAACATCTTCCCCTCGATGCCCGTCAACGTGAGGATCGGCAGGTAGACGATCGCGATGATGATCTCGCCGAAGATCGTCGCCTTGCGGACCTCCTGCGACGCCTCGTACGCGAGGTGGATCCGCTCCTCCCGGGTGAGCACCCGGCCGAGCCGGCGCTGCTCGTCGGCGAAGCGCCGCACGCAGTTCTCGACGATGATCACGGAGCCGTCGACGATGAGCCCGAAGTCGATCGCGCCGAGGCTCATCAGGTTGCCGCTGATCTTGCCCTCGACCATGCCGGTGACGGCGATCAGCATCGAGAACGGGATCGCCAGCGCGGCGATGAACGCGGCCCGGAGGTTGCCGAGCAGCAGGAAGAGCACCACGACGACCAGCGCCGCGCCCTCGAGCAGGCTGTTCCGCACGGTGCGCAGGGTGGCGTCGACCAGGTAGGTGCGGTCGTAGACGGTCTTGACCGTCACGCCCGCGGGCAGCGACCTGTTGACCGCCTTGATCTGCTCGTCCACCCGCCGGGACACGGCCCGGCCGTTCTCCCCGACGAGCATGATCGCCGTGCCGAGGACGGCCTCCTCGCCGTCCTCGGTGGCCGCCCCGGTGCGGAGCTCCCGGCCGACGCCGACCTCGGCGATGTCCTCGACGCGGATCGGCACCTCGCCGTGGTTGCCGACGACGATGCCCCGGATGTCGTCCTCGCTCTGCACGAGGCCCGTGGCGCGGACGAGGTACTGCTCGCCCTTGTGCTCGATGTACCCTCCGCCCGCGTTGGCGTTGTTGCTCGCGAGCGCCTCGAGCACGTCGCGGAACGAGAGCCCGTAGCCGACGAGCTTCGCCGGATCCGGCGAGACCTGGATCAACCGCTCGTAGCCCCCGATCGAGTTGACCTCGGTCACCCCCGGCACGGTCCGGATCTGGGGCCGCACGATCCAGTCCTGGATCGTGCGCAGGTCGGTCAGATCGTACGGCTCTCCGTCGGGCCGCCGGGCGTCCGGCGCGGCCTCGAGCGTCCACATGTAGATCTCGCCGAGGCCGGTCGCGATGGGGCCGAGCTGCGGGTCGCCGAGCCCCGGCGGCAGGCTCTCCTTGGCGGCGGCGAGGCGCTCGGCCACGAGCTGCCGCGCCCAGTAGATGTCGGTGTCGTCCGCGAAAATCACCGTCACCTGGGAGAGGCCGTAACGCGAGAGCGAGCGGACCTGCTGGACGCCCGGGAGCCCGCCCATGGCCCACTCGATGGGGAACGTGATCTGCCGCTCGACCTCCACGGGGGAGAGCGCCTTGACCGACGTGTTGATCTGCACCTGGACGTTGGTGATGTCCGGGACCGCGTCGATCGGCAGGCGGGTGAAGTTGTAGGCCCCGAGCGCGCCGACCGCGATCGTCAGGGCCACGACGAGGAAGCGGTGGCGGATCGAGAACGAGAGGAGCCGCGAGAGCAGGGTGAGCATGCGAGCCTCCGCACCCCTCAGTGCTGGTGGCCGGCTTCGGACTTGCCGAGCTCGGCCTTCAAGATGAAGCTGTTCTTGCCGGCGTACCGCTCGCCGGCGGCGACGCCGGCCTCGATCTCGACGACCGCCGCGCCGCGCCGCGGCTCGGCGTCCGGGGCGCCGGCTTGCCTGCCTTGGCCCTCCGGTCCGCTCATGCCCCGCCGCCCGATCTTCACGGGGCGGGCCTCGAAGCTGCCGCCCTCCTCGACGAACACGACGTCCTTGCCCTCGACCCGCTGGAGGGCCTCGTCCGAGACGACCACGGGCGCGGCGGCCTCCTCGATGGCCACGTCGGCGGTCGCGAAGAGCCCGGGGCGCCACGCTGCGCCCGGGTTCTGGAGGACGACGCGGGCCACGGCGGAGCGGTTCTGCTCGTCGACGACCTGCCCCAGGTACGCGAGTGTTCCCTGCGCGGGCTGCTCGATCCCCTCGGCCTTGACCCAGGCCGTCTGGCCGACCCGGACGCGGCTGAGATCCCTGGCGTAGACGGTGACGTTGACCCAGATGGTGGACAGGTCGGCGATCACGAACACCTGGGTGTCCTCCTTGAGGACCTCGCCGATCGCGATGTGCTTCTCGATGATCGTGCCGTCCATGGGGGCGACCAGCGCGTAGCCGCTGCCCTTGGCCACGCCCGAGCCCGCGGCGGCGCTGAGCTTCTGCGCGGCGCTGCGCTGCTCGATCCGCGCCTCGGCGACGGCCTGCTTGGCCGCGAGGTACTCCTTCTCGGCGGAGATCTGCTCCTTCCAGAGCGCCTCCTGGCGCGTGAAGCTCGCCTCGGCGAGCGCGAGGCGCTCCTTCGCTGCGAGCAGCTCGCGCTCCAGCTCGGCGAGCTCGCGGCTGTCGAGCACGGCGAGCACCTCGCCGCGCTTCACCGTGTCGCCGAGCTGCTTCTTCACCTCCCGCGCCGTCCCCGGCACCCTGGGCGTGACGTGCGCGATGGCCTCCGCGTTGAGCGCCACCTCGCCGGGGAGCGTGACCGTCACCGCGACGTTGCCCGGTCCGGCGGTGAGCATCTCCAGCCCGGCGTTCTGGATCATCGCGGGCGAGAGCTTGACCCTGTCGCCGCCGCCGGCGTGGGCTTCGTCGCCCTCGTCGTGCGCGTGTTCGTCGTGTGCGTGTTCGTCGTGCGCGTGCTCGCCATGAGCATGCCCCTTGCCCTCGCCGTGGCCGTGGGCTCCCTCTTCCTTGCCGTGCTCGTGGCCGTGGTGCTCGTCGTGGCCGGCCTCCTGGGCGTGCCCGTGGCGGCGGTGCTCCACGAACACCGTGACGGCGACGGCCGCGACGAGCAGCGCCACCACCGCGGCCGCGAGGGCGGCGACCCTCCTCGGCGAGAGCTCGATGTTCCCCTTGGAAGCGCTCATCGGAACACCCTCCCCGCCGCGACCAGGAGCTCGATCTTGGCGACCGCGTGGGCGTGCTCGGCCTCGAGCAGCGCCGCCTCGGCCTCGATGACCTCGCGGCGCACCAGGAGGACGCTCGCGAGGTCCTTCTCGCCGAGCTCGTACCCTCGCGCCGAGATCGCGGCCGCCTGCTGCATGAGGGTGGCCGTCGGCGCCAGGGCCTTCAGGGCCTCCTTCGTCGCCACGTAACGCGCGTGGAGCTGGTGGAGCTCCCCTGCCGCGCCGGCCCGCGCCGCGTCGGCCCGGGCGCGGGCGACCTCGACCTCCGCGGCGGCGGTCGCGGTGCCGGCGTCGTTGGCGTTGAGGATCGGCAGCGGGACCGCGAGGCCGAGCATGCCGATGTTCGCGCCGTCGTCGCGCTCGACCTGGGCGATGACGCTGACGGTGGGCCACCCGGCCGCCCGCTCGCGCGAGAGCCTGGCCCGGGCGGCGTCGACCGAGGCCTCGGCGGCGCCGACGTCGGGGCGCCGCGCCACGTCGCCGAGGCTCGCCGCGAGCGGCGGCGGCTCGTCGGGCGGCACGAGCGGGCCCTCCACCGCGAGGTCCTGCGCTCCCTGCGCGGGCAGCCCGAGCAGGGCGAACAGCGCCGCCTTGTCCGCGTCGCGCGCGCCCGCCGCGGCCTCCGCGGCGGCGGCGTCGCGCCCCTTCTGGAGCAGCGCCAGGATCACGTCGACCTCGGGCACCTCGCCGGCCTTGCGCTGGCGCTCCGCGGCGGCGTGGAGGCGCGCCGCGAGCGCGACGCGCGCGCGGGCGAGCGCGACCTGCCGCTCGTCCCGGAGCACGAGGGCGTGCTGGAGCAGGGCGGCGAGCAGCACGCGGCGCCGGCTGTCCTCGGCGCCGGCCTCGGCGGCGCGCTGCTCGGCCTGGGCGGCGGCGATGCGCTCGCCCCGCTGCCCGCCGAGCGCGATCGGCCACTCGAGGGCGGCGGAGGCGGCGGCCGGCTTGCTCCCGTCGGGGTTGAGCCGGACGCCTCCCATCCCGGTGAGCACGGGGTTCTCGAGCGAGAGCACGCCGGCCGCCGAGGTCGCGGCGCGGGCGACGCCGGCCTCCGCGGCGGCGACGCGCGCGGCCGGCGCGGCGCGGGCGAGCTCGGCGACCCGGGCGCGGGTGAGGGGCGGCGCTGCGGCCGCGGAGGCCCGAGGCGCGATCCACAGCAGCAGGTGAAGCGCGATCGAGGAAGCGACGAACAGACGACGCACACACGGACGGAGCATGGACGGGCAGCCCTCGAGCGCATCGAGCGCTCGCGCAAGAACCATGGGAATGCCCGGTCAGGATCGCGCGGGAGGGCGGAGCCCCCGGCGGCGAGGCGGCGCGGCGCTCATGCGCCGCTGCGCTGCAGCCGCGCGCGACGCGGCGATCCCTGACGCGGGCGCCTCAGGCGCGCGGGCGTCGGGGTGGCCGATCGAGGCGGCAGGCGGAGGAGCGCCCTGGCAGCTCCGGCGGCGTCGAGGCGACGATCTCGTAGGCCTCGACGAGGAGGTAGGGGAGCACCTCGCCGAGGGGCAGCGTCATGGGGATGCGGCCGCAGGCGCAGTCGTCGCAGCCGGGCGGGCAGTCGTCGTGTGCGCCGTCGTCCTGCGCGCCCTCGTGGTGCTCCTCGGCGGAGGCCGAGACGAGGCTCGGGTGCTCGCACGCGATCGCCACCCCGAGCGCCTGGAGCGTGTGCCCCTGCGCGAGCACGCCCAGGGCGAGGAGCACCGAGAGCGCCGCGCAGATCCAACGAAGGATCGCGCTGCGGGCACGGTGAGGTCGCCGGGCGCGGGGCATCGGACGAGGGTGGAGGAGGTCGGGGCGAGCGTCAAGGAAGGCGCGCGGTCGCGCCAGGGCGCCACGAGGCGGTTGGCTCCTCCGCGCACAAGACGTGTTGGCGCGGATGTCGCAAGGGCGCAAGGGACAGGGGATGTCGAGGGGAGGCAGTACGATGCGGCCTGCTCTGATGCTCGCGATTGTATTGGTGGGTTTGGATGCCCGAGCAGCGCTCGCCGATGCGCGAGAGCAGCCAACTGTCGAGGATGACGCGGACGACGACGCTGCGTGCGATGTCCTCCGCGATTCGATCATCGAGCGAGGTAAGTGCTTCAACGCCTGCGATGCCGGAACGGAAGTGTTCTTTCGCTACTGTCGGACCTTGCCTGACCGCATGCGGGGAGCTTGCTGGTTCAGCGCGAGCGAGAGCAATGCCGCCTGCAAGAGAGCTTGCTGACTTGACAAGGTCTACCCTCGCGGTATCCACGCCGCATGCGCGATGAAGACGTCTGGGCAGACCGAAGACTCACGTTCACGCCGCGAGGATCGGCCGAGCAGCGCAGCGTATGGGTACGGCTGGGCCGCCCGTATACGAGCCCAGGAATGGGAAGCTGGAAATGCGACGTGGAGATCCAGGAGGGCTCGGAGAGTCACACCACCCATGCCTGTGGTGAAGATTCCATGCAGGCGCTCCAGCTGGCCCTGAGAAGCATCGAGACGTCGTTGAAGCCGTACGAAGACGAGGGAACGCTGACCTGGCTTGGCGCCAGCAAAACGGGCTTTCCAGCGTCGAACGTCTAGCGCCGCCGCTGGGCGGCGGCGCCGAGGCCCTGCTCCTGTGTGGCCTCACGCAACCATCGACGATCGCAACAATCTCCGCACCGCCCCCGCGTCGGGCAGCCGGTAGGCCGCGAGGCTGCGCTCGTTGCCGACGTGGATGGTACACGCCGACGGCGGCAGCGCCGCGAAGATGTCCTCGTCCGTGCGATCGTCGCCGATCGCGATCACCGCCGCACTCGCGGGCACGTCGTCCAGGATCAGCGGCACGACCCGGCCCTTGTGGACGCCGCGGGGCCGGATCTCCAGCACCTTCGCGCCGGCGAGCAGCTCGAGCTCGCCCCCGGCGATCTGCTCCGCGAGGCGCGCGCGCAGCTCGCGCGCGTGCTCGCCCGCGAGCTCGGGCTCCGCCGCGCGGTAGTGCCACGCGAGGGTCACCGTCTTCTCCTCGATGAAGCTGCCCGGGGTGCGCCGGGTGACGTCATCGAGGAGCGCCCGGATCTCGCCCTTCCACGCGGCGGCGTCCGGCCCGAGCGCGACCCAGTCGTCGCACCGCCTCGGCCGCGACCAGAAGCCGTGCTCGGCGTGGAGGTGGAGCGGCAGCGCGCCGAACCAGCGCTCGATGTCGGCGCGCCGCCGGCCGCTCACGACGTGCACGCGGTCGCGCTCGGAGAGCGCCCGCAGCAGCGCGAGCAGGTCCTCGTCGGGCGCCGCGAGGTCGGGCACCGGCGCGAACGGGACCAGCGTGCCGTCGTAATCGAGGATCCACACCCGCTCGGGCGCGCGCCGGACGTGCTCGACGACGCTCTCGGGCACCTCGCGCCGCGCCGGCAGGGCGGCCGCCCCGGGCCCCGCCGCGGCGGCGCGATCGAGATCGTCCAGGAACGACTGCGCCCACACGTGGACGTCGTGCGCGGCCACGCGCCGGCGCAGCGCCGCCATCCGGACCTGCTGCTCGGCGCGCGGCATGGTGAGCGCCTGCTTCACCGCGGCGGCGACCGAGCCGATGTCGTACGGGTTGACCGCGATCGCCTCCGCCAGCTCGGCCGCGGCGCCCGCGAACTCGCTGAGGATCAGGGCGCCGTCGTCGTCGACCCGCGCCGCGACGTACTCCTTCGCGACGAGGTTCATGCCGTCGCGGAGCGGGGTCACCAGCATGACGTCGGCCGCGAGGTACAGGGCGACCACCTGCTCGACCGGCAGCGCGCGGTGCATGAAATGGATCGGCGTCGCGTACGTCGTGCCGTGCTGCCCGTTGATGCGGCCGACCATCTCGTGCACGACCCGCCGGAAGTCCGCGTACGCGCCGGACGCCTCCCGCGTGGGCACGGCGAGCTGGATGAACCGGACCTGCTCCCCGAGCTCCGGCTCGCGCTCCAGGAACCGCTCGATCGCGAGCAGGCGCCGCGGGATCCCCTTCGTGTAATCGAGGCGATCGATCCCGAGCACGATCCTGCGGCCGCGCGCCTCCGCACGGATGCGCGCCGCCTCCGCGCGGACGCCGGGGTGCCCCGCGAGCCGCTCGATCTCCGCCGCGTCGATGCTGATGGGGTGGACTCCCAGCGCGACCTTGCGCCCGTCGTGCTCGATCGCCGCCTCGTCCGGATCGGTCTCGAGCACGTGCGCGGCCGACGCCGCGAAGTTCCTCCGGTAAGCGGCCGTGTGGAAGCCGAGCAGATCGGCGCCGAGCAGGCCGCGCAGGATCTCCTGCCGCCACGGGAGGATGCGGAAGACCTCCGCGGACGGGAAGGGGACGTGGAGGAAGAAGCCGATCCGCGCCCCGGGCAGGCGCCGCCGGAGCAGCGCCGGGAGGAGCATGAGCTGGTAGTCGTGCACCCAGATCGCGTCGCCCGGCGTGTACTGCGCGGCGACGACGTCGGCGAAGCGCTCGTTCACGCGCTGGTAGGCCTCCCAGTCGAGCTCCGCGTCCAGGTTCACCTTGTCGAGCAGGTAGTGGAACAGGGGCCAGAGCACGCCGTTCGAGAACCCGTCGTAGAAGCGGCGCTGCTCCGCGGCGCCGAGGTGCACGGGCACGGCGCGCAGCCCCTCGAGCGCCGCGTCGGCGTCCTCCCGCTGCTCCGCGGAGAGGACCCCGACGTCGCCCGGCCAGCCGATCCAGAGCGCGTTCAGCCGCTCGTGAGGGCCGCGCATGGCCGCGGCGAGGCCGCCCGACGAGCGGCTCAGGCACAGCGCGCCGCGGTCGACGCGCACGCTGATCGGGAGACGGTTGGAGACGATGAGCAGTCGAGCCATGGAACTCCCCTCCTCTGTGGTGGCCGGGGCGGCGATCGCGAGGCGCGGATCGACCCCTCCGCCGAGCGCTCCGGGCGCCGGCGCAGGGGAGGGCCGCGCGCCGCGAGGCGCGCCGCCGCGAGCCGTCGGACACGCTGAGAGCGCGACGTCCGCCCGCGGGATCGCCGCGGAAGCGCGGCTGCAAAATACTTTGAACTCAAACCATATTGCGCGGCGCCGCGCAAGGTGATCCGGCGTCGGGAGCTCGCGCGTCGATGGCTTCGCGATCGGTATCGCGGCGCGTCACGCTCGGTCCGTGTCGCTCCCCACGCGATCGAGTCCAGCGCGCTCCGGGAGGCTCACTGGATCCGGAGATCGATCGTCATGTCGCTCTCGCCTCGCCGGACCGCGACCGCGAGGTGGTCCGCGGAGCGCAGGCGGGCGTAAGCCTGGAGCGCGCTCTGCGGGTCGGTCAGGTCGAACCCGTTGATCGAGCGGATCGTGTCCCCCCGGCGCAGGCCGACCGCGGTCAGCAGCGAGCCGGCCGCGACGCGCGCGAGGCGGACGCCGACCACCCGGTCTCCCTCCTTCGCGGGGACGATCCGCGCGGAGCGCATGAGCTCACCCTGGTTCTCGAGGATCATCTCGATCGCCGTCCTGTCGACGATGAACTCGCGGTCGCTCACCTTCCGGATCTTCGACGCGATCTCCGGCGGCAGCGCCCCGCGCTTCGGCTTTGCCGCGGGGCGAGGCGCGGGCGCCGCGGCGCGAGGCGCCCGCGCCGCCGCCGGCGCGAGCCGGTTGTCGCCGATGCGGACCTGACACCGCGCCCCCGGCTCGGCGAACCACACGCGGTCCCAGCCGATCGCGAGCACGGAGCGGCCCTCCACCGGATCGCCCGCGCGGCGCAGGAGCGGCTCCCCCCTCCCGGCCGCGATCGTGGCGAACGACCAGCTGGGATCCTCCGAGGCGGTGATCAAGAGGACACGCGTGTCCTCGCAGATCGGATCCAGCAGCGGATCCGCGCCGATGGCGGAGCCTTCGTCCTCCTCGCGCTCCACCGCGGGCTTCGGCGTGAGCGGCCCCGTCACCGAGTCGAACGGGTTCCGCGCCAGGATGGCCGCCGCGCTGGTCGCGTGCTCGTTGGTGTCCACGACGGGCGGCGGCGACGTCGGTGCCCGCGGCGGAGCCGGCGGCAGGCTGGAGATCCACGCTTCTTCCACCAGGTACGAGATCCCGGACGCCTGCTGGTACGCAGCCGTCATGATCATCCCGCCGAGGAGCGCCGGGAAAATTCGCTTGATGAGGAGTTCCGGGATCACGTCGTCTTCCAGTGCGAGCGCCGCACGATCTCCGGCGCGCCCCGCGGCCTGCCAGCAGCCAGGGGAGGAAGCGCGGGAGCACGTCGGGGTGGTCTAGGGCGGAGGAGCCCTCGCGCGAGCACAGCCTGCCTGTGGTGGAGCAGCATCCGTGCCCACGTGGCTTGGGAGTTGCTGCCTGCCGACGCATGAGCCGACGCATGACGAAATGGATGGACTCCGCCCCGCTCCGCCGCCCCATCGCCCTCCTCGCCGCGCTCGTTGCCTTGGCCGGCCCTGCGGCCGTGGGCTGCGCCCCGGAGCCAGAGAACCTGCCCTGTTCCAGCGACAGCGCGTGCCGGCGCCTCGACGACGATCTCACCTACTGCGTCAACTCCCGCTGCGTCGAGTGCCTCTCGAGCGCCATCTGCGGCGCGGGCAACCAGTGCGTCGACGGGCGCTGCATGCTCCGGTGCCGGGACGCGCGCGACTGCCGATCCGGCCAGCTCTGCCGAGAGGGCGCCTGCGAGGACCGATGAAGTGCGACATCATGTCGCATCTGGGACAATGGATCGCATGAACACGCACCGCGGCGAGGGACGGAGCGCGATGGGGCTGACGCTCCAGCTCTGGCTCATGCTCCTCGTGCCGATCGTCCTGGCCGTCGCGCTCTACGGCGCGGCGATCCACACGACGCGGCACCAGTTCCTCCGCAGCCAGGCGACGGCCGAGCTGCGCCACCACGCGAGCCTCGTCGAGGCGGCGATCGGCGGGGCCGTCGAGCGCGGCCAGGTGGAGCTGCTCAAGCAGCGCATCGAGCGGCTCGCGCAGGCCGAGCGCATCCTCGGGATCGCGGCGTTCGACGAGCGCGGGGCGCCGATCCTCGTGACGGATCCCATCGCCGGCGAGTCGGCCGAGCTCGCGGCGCTCGCGCGGCGCGCGCTCGCCACGGGCTCCGAGATGGAGGAGGAGCGCACGCTCGGCGGCGGGCCGGCGCTCGTGCGCACCGTCACGTTCTCGCAGCGCGGGCTCTCGGTCGTCGCCGTCGTCGTCCGGGAGCTCCGTTACCTGGACGCGTTCGCGCGGAGCTCGAACCGCGGGCTGGCGCTCGCCGGCGCCGCGCTGCTCGCGGCCATCGCGCTCATCGCCGCGTTCGCGAGCCGGGCGACGGTCGGGCGCCCGGCCGGCGCGATCGTGGCCGGCGTCGAGCGCGTGGCGCGCGGCGAGCTCGAGGTGACGGTGCCCGAGGCGGGCGCCGAGGAGCTCCGGCGGCTCGCGCGGGCGTTCAACGCGATGACGGCCTCGCTCACCGAGGCGCGCGCCCGCCTGGAGCAGGAGCAGGCCGCCCGGGCCGCCGTCGAGCGGAAGCTGCAGCAGGCGCACGCGCTGTCGGCCGTCGGGCAGGTGGTCGCCTCGATCGGCCACGAGATCGGCTCCCCCCTGAACGTCATCCTGGCGCGCGCCCGCCGCCTCGCCGACCAGCCCGGGTGGCCCGAGCCGGCCCGCGGCGAGCTGGAGACGATCGCGACCCAGTCCGAGCGCATCTCCCGCGTGGTGGCGCGGCTGCTCTCGGTCGCGCGCCCGCCGCGGCTCCTCGGCCGCGGGAGCGACGTCGCCCAGGTCGCGCGCGAGGTGCTCGCGTTCCTCGGGCCGGAGTGCCGGCAGCGCGGGATCACGACCCGGATCGAGGACGACGGGGCGCCGCTGCACGTGGTGCTCGACGCGGACCACCTGTTCCAGGTGGTGTTCAACCTCTGCTTGAACGCGGCGCAGGCGCAGCCGCACGGGGGCGAGATCACGGTGCGGCTCGCGCGGCGCGACGCCCGCAAGGCGGCGCTGGAGGTCGAGGACCGGGGGCCGGGCGTGCCCCCCGACCTCGCCGAGCACGTCTTCGAGGCGTTCTTCACGTCGCGGGGCGATCGCGGCGGCACCGGGCTCGGGCTGGCCATCGTCGAGGGGCTCGTGCGCGAGGCGGGCGGCGTGGTCGAGCTGGTCCCCACGGGGCACGGCGGCGCGTGCTTCCGCGTCACGCTGCCGCAGGGGGCCGCCGCGCCGCGCATCTCCCCGCACGCGGGGGAGGCGCGCGCGTGAGCGCCCGCGCGAAGGTGCTCGTCGTCGACGACGAGCTCGAGATGGTGAAGCTCGTGGCCGACATCGCCCGCGACATGGGCTACGAGGCGGCGACGTTGACCGCGCCGCTGCTCGTGCTCCCGCTGCTCGAGGAGGGGGAGTTCGACCTCGTGGTGACCGACGTGCGCATGCCCGAGATGGACGGGATCGACCTCATCGAGCGGATCGCGCGCTTCGACCCCCGGACGGCGATCATCGCCATGACCGCGTTCGGCTCGATCGACACCGCCGTGCGCGCCATGCGCGCCGGCGCGTTCGACTACCTGCCGAAGCCGTTCCAGCCCGCGGACATGGCGCTGCGCATGGAGCGGGCGCTCGGGCAGCGGGCGATGACGGTCGAGCTGACCGCGCTCCGCTCGGAGGTGGCGCAGCGGTTCTCGATCGCGGGGATGGTCGGGCGCAGCCGGGCGATCGAGGAGGTGATCACGCTGGTGCGGCGCGTGGCCGACAACCGCGCGACGGTGCTCGTGAGCGGCCCGAGCGGGAGCGGCAAGGAGCTCGTCGCGCGCGCGCTCCACGGCGAGAGCCGGCGCCGCGCGAGGAAGTTCGTGGCGGTCAACTGCGCGGCGATCCCGGAGTCGCTCATCGAGGCGGAGCTCTTCGGCGTGCGCAAGGGCGCCTACACGGACGCGCGCAGCGACCGTCCCGGGATGTTCCAGGAGGCCGACGGCGGCACGCTCTTCCTCGACGAGGTGAGCGAGCTCGCGCTGCCGCTCCAGGCGAAGCTCCTGCGCGCGCTCCAGGAGCGGGAGGTCCGCCCGGTCGGCGCGGTGTCGTCGGAGCCCGTCGACGTGCGCGTCATCGCGGCGACGAACCGCGATCTGCGCGCGGCGGTCGCCGAGCGCGCGTTCCGCGAGGATCTCTTCTACCGGCTCGCGGTGATCGAGATCGCGATCCCGCCGCTCAAGCACCGCGCGGACGACATCCTGCCGCTCGCCGAGCATTTCCTGGCGCGCGCGGCCGCGCACGCGGGCAAGCCGATCGCCGGGTTCTCGGGCGCGGCGGTGAAGCGCCTGCTCGCGTACGACTGGCCCGGCAACGTCCGCGAGCTGGAGAACGCGATCGAGCGGGCGGCGGCGCTCTGCGACGGCGCGCGGATCTCCCCGGACGACCTCCCCGAGGGCGTGCGCGCCCGGCGAGGGGCGCCGGATTTCCTGGAGGTCGCGGCGGATCGGCTGATGTCGCTCGACGAGCTCCAGCGCGAGTACGCGCAGCTCGTCCTGCGGCGCGTGGGCGGCAAGAAGCAGCGGGCGGCGGCCCTGCTCGGCGTCGATCGGCGGACGCTCCAGCGCTGGTTCGGCGGGGGGGACCGACGGCGACGAGGGCCCCTGAAAGCACGGGAGCTTACGGCCCTGGCTGCTGTGGTGGATCCCGGCGCTCGGGCGCGGGGGGCGGGCGACCGCGCCGTCGCTCGCCCCGCGCTCACGTCGAGCAAGACCACGCCCGCCGGGCTCGACTCTACCCGACAGGCGTCGGCCCGATGATGGCGGCGGACGACGGGGATTGAGGGTTGATCTGCTGCTCCACGGTGATGAGCAGCTCGAAGCTGGCATACGGCACGGTCGTCTCGACCAGCCTGCCGTCTCGATCGTCGGCGTCGTAGGCGAGCACGCCGATCCGCCGCCACGGGGTGTCGGAGCTCGGGCGCTGCCAGACGACGAAGTGCTTGCTGCCTGCCGTGATCCGCGCGGGCGGCGGGAGGTGAACGACGTCCACCGCGAGCCGCGTGGTCGCGGCGTCGGAGTCGACGTCGGCGGTGATGTGCGCATCGGCGCCGGGCGCGAGCTGCGTGCCCTCGACGGTGTGCTCGCTCGGGCCGGCGCAGCCGGCGAGCGCCATGCTCGCGAGAAGAGCGAGCGTGAGCCCGATCCGACGGTCGCCCCGTCGTCCCGCGTCAACGTGTTTCATCTCGCCACCTCGATCGCCTTTCTGCGCCACGGCGGACCCGCTGCCCCTCTCGACCATCGAGTCCGGGCTGGCCGGTACCGCAGCCGCCCGGCCGTGTCGTCGTGGTTCCTCGCCGTGTCCGATTCTGTGATTTGGCAAACATTATGCCGAGATGGGGTGTGAACCGGATGGCGAAGAGACGAGCGGGTGTAAGGCACATGAGCATTGACGAGCCCGCTCGACACGCCGAGCGCCGCCGCGCGTCGTATACGGCGCATCCTTACTTCGCAATGCGCACGAGGCTGGATGTTGGCTACGGCATGGACGGGCTAGATTCGCTGCTGTCACACGTTCGATAGCTCCTGTGCGGCAACAAGGGATGTGATGGCGGCCGGCTCCGGTCGCCGAGCGGCCACCACGACAGCTCGGTGTTCGGTGGCCGTCCTGTGCCCGTCCGTCGAGCGCTGCTCGCCGGGCGTGAGATCGTGTCGGACCAGAGCCTCCGACCTCCGCTCCCGGGCTCCAGGCTTCCACGGTCACGGAGCGTAAATTGCTGGGCTATGTCCCGACGCCGCAGCGAGGCGAGAGATGGAGGAGAACCACGATGAACGTCTTCGATAAGGTGCTGCGATCGGTGATTCGACCAAAGCGGCACGATCTCGGTGATGCGGCAGCCCTTACGGCCGCGCTCGGCATCGGAGCCGGGCTGATGTACGCGCTCGATCCGGAGCACGGCGCGCAGCGCCGGGTGAACGCACGCGACAAGGCCGTGGACCTTGCTTATCAGGCGGGCGTGTTGCTCGACAGGAGCATCGGCGACCTCCGGCACCAGGGCCGGGGCGTGCTCGCGAACGCGAGCGCGATCGTCCGGCAGGAGACGGTCTCCATGGAGGCGAGCCGGTCACCCTCCACGCGTGTGCTGATGGGTGCGCTCGGCGTGGCGCTCCTGGGCTACGCGGCCAAGCGCCGCGGTCTGCTCGGGGCCGTGCTCGGCGTGGCCGGCGCCGCGGTGCTGCTCAAGGAAATCAACAGCCGCCCGGCGAGGCGCCTGCCCGGCGTCGGCGCGGGACGGCAGGCGGTGGAGTTCCGGAGGACGATCACGGTATACGCGCCCGTCCGGGAGGTGTTCCTGGCCTTCATCCAGTTCGAGAGCTTCCCCCAGTTCATGTCGCACCTGCGCCAGGTGGAGATGAAGGGCGACGGCCGCATGGGCTGGACCGCCGTTGGACCGGCGGGCATCCCTGTGTCGTGGGATGCCGAGCTGACACAGCTCGTACCGAACGAGGTCGTCGCCTGGCGGAGCCTGCCCGGCGAGCTGATCGAGAGCGAGGGCATCGTGCGGCTCGAGGCGTGTCCCGAGGGCACTCGCGTCGACGTGACGATGTCGTACAGATCGCCCGCAGCCGAGCTCGGCGACGCCGTGGCGATGCTCTTCGGCGCCGAGCCGGAGCGCGCGATGGATGAGGACCTCCTGCGCTTCAAGGGCTTGCTCGAGCAGGGCCCGGCCGCGGCGCCCGCTGAGGAGGTGTTCCTCGGAGAGCTCCAGGGCGCCCGGTAGCCCCCGCGCTGCGCGGCGGCCGCGACACGGCGGACCGCGCGCGCCCGTCAGACCGCCTTGAGCCGCCAGATCGCGGGCCGCAGCAGCAGGAGCGGGGCGGCGAGGCCCCCGAGCACGCCGAGCCACACCGTCGTCTCCAGGCCGAGCTGACCGGCGAGCCAGCCGGCCGTCAGGGTGCCGAGGAGCAGCAGCGCGCCCGTGAGCACGTGGAGCGTGGCGTTGACCCGGCCGAGCACGTGGAGCGGCAGCATGGCCTGCCGGGCGCTCACCGCGTGGATCATGAACGCGACCATCAGCCCGTCCCCGAGGAGCTGGTGCAGGACGAGGGCAGGGACGGTGAGCGGCCCGAGCCGCGCGGCCAGCGGGATGAGCAGGCTGCCCGCCTGGCCCACGGCGAGGCTGAGGATCATGGCGGGCCCCGCGCCGAGGCGGCGGCCCAGCCAGCCCGCGACCACGCTGCCGCCGAGCGCGCCGATCCCGCCCACGCTGATGATCAGCCCGGTCGCGGCGGCGTCGAGCCGCAGGTGCTCCAGGAGATAGAGCATGTAGAGCGCGAAGAAGAACCCGCCGGAGAGGGCCTGGGCGCCGAGGGCCATGAACGTCGGTCCGACGACGGGGTGGCCGAAGCCGTGGCGCAGCCCCACCCGCAGATCCTCGAGCAGCGAGGCGCCGCCCGCGGCCGCGTCGCCCTCGGGCAGGGCCGGCGCCTCCGCCGCCCGGATGCGCCCGAGGAGCGCCGCCGACCCGAGGTACGACAGCGCGTCGGCCACCATCGTGACCGGGGCGGTGAGCAGCTGGATCAGGATGCCCGCGGCGCCGGGGCCGGCGATCTCCGCGGCGGCCTCGGTCGCTTCCAGCTTGGCGTTCGCCTCGACCAGGTGGTCCTGCCCGACGAGCGACGGCAGGTAGGCGTTGTCGGCGATCTGGAACAGGGACGTCGCCATGCCCACCAGCGCGGACACCACGTAGAGCTGGACTAGGCTGAGTCCCCCGGCCCAGGCCGCGACGGGGACCGAGAGGATCAGCGCCGCGCGCGCCAGGTCCGCGCCGATGAGCAGCGGCCGCTTGCGCGAGCGATCGACGAGCCCGCCCGCGAAGAGCCCCACGACCAGCCCCGGCGCGGTGGACAGCGCCGCGAGGAGCGCCACGCCCGCCGCGTCGGCGCCGAGGCTCACGATGGCGATGATGGGCAGCGCCGTCCGGCTGACGCGGCTGCCCAGCGCGCTCACGGCCTGCGCCGCCCAGAGGCGCAGGAAGTCCGGGTGTTGCCAGAGGCCGTCGCGGGGAAGGGGCATCGGCGGGGGAGGGGAGGAGAGCAGAACACGCGGTGGAAAGCGAGGGAGTCGACCGCCGCGGCGCCGCATCGACCGGAGGAGGCGCGTCTGCCGCGGGCGCATCGCTGAGGCGGCGACCGTCGATCGATCGGACGAGAGCCCTCCGGCCTCCAGCGGACCCTGGAGGCGTGCTACACGAACCTCATGGACCGTGACGATCGTACAGGGGAAGTCTTTCTCCGCGTCGTTGGTCGACGCACTGCTCCGCCGCTCGGCGAGCCCCCGCCCAGCGAATCCCGCGACGCGCTCGCCGTCATGGCGCGTTATCGAACACGCGCTCCGAAGGGCATCTTCGTGTACCGCAGTCACGCGGAGATGGAGGCGGACAGGCTGCGGTGGACCGTCGACGCCATGGTTGAGCGCGCGCGCCGTGGCTGAGTACACGCGCCCGGCCACATGGGAGGACGTGAAGCTGCTTGCCCGTTACCTCGATGAAGCAGGGGTACGCTGGGCCTTGATCGGTGGCTATGCGATCGCGGCGCATGGGTTCGTCCGCTTCTCGGAGGACGTCGACATCCTCGTCGACCCGTCCGCCGAGAACGCGAGGCGCTGGATCACGGCGCTCGCCCAGCTGCCCGACGGCGCGACGCGCGAGCTCGTTGGCGAAGAAGATGTGTTCGAGCGCGAAGGTCCGTATGCCATTCGAGTGAACGACGAGTTCACCGTGGATGTCATGCCCTCGGCTTGTGGTCACGGATGGGCCGAGCTGGAGCCTTACATCGAGGAGCGCGACATTGACGGCGTAAAGCTGCGAGTCCTGGGGCTCGAAGGGCTGCTCAAGACGAAGGAGGGCATGCGCGACAAGGACCGCGCCGACGCAGCCGTACTGCGCGCGGCGCTGGATGCGCTCCGCAATTCGAAATAAGAAACATCATCTCCCTGCACCCTGTCGGCCGCGGCTCCTTCGCGCAGGGTTCGATGATGCCGCTGCGGGGGATACATGATGTTCAACCACGTGAGCGCCCCAGGGCCGGGAGCACAGCGGTGGCGCTTGCGCACAGGAGCCGTAGGCGACCGGGCAGGGCCCCGCGCCCGCCTCCCGCTCGCGTCGGCGCGCCGCCGAGGCTAAAGGCACCCCCTTGGAGCCCTCCGCGCCCATGCCCCCGCTGCTGCGATCTCCGGCCATCAGGATCACCGCGGCGCTCGTCGCCGTCGCGATGGCGCTCGTCGGCCTCTTGCCGCTCTTCGACGGCCCCGGCTACGAGAGCGCCCTCGCCGCGGGCCTGCTCGTCCCGTCCGCCGCCGCGATCGCGACCGCGCTCGACATCGCCGCGCGGCGGTCCGATCCCGCCCTCGCCTTCCGCCGCGGCGTCGCGACCGGCGCCCTCCTCGCGGCCGTCGCGTACGCCACCACGCTCGCGCACGGCCTCCGCGCCGGCTTCTGCGACGTGCTCGGCGGCTCCGCGCACTTCGCCCTCGGGCCCGGGCTCGGCGCGTTGCTCGGCGGCGCCTGGGGCGCCGTGGCGGGCGAGATCGCCGCCGGCATCCGGCGGGACGACGCCGCGCCCCCGCCGCCTACGTCCCCTGCGTGGCGGCGCCGGCTCGTCGCCGTCCTCGCCGCGCTCGCCGCGCCGCTCGGCTCCGCCGGCGTGAGCGTCGTCCGCTTCTACACGAGCCCGATCGTCTTCGCCTACGACCCGTTCGCCGGCTACTTCAGCGGCACCTTCTACGACACGATCGTCGACGCCTCCGGGCTGCTCACCTACCGCGCCGGCACCCTCGCCACCCTGGTCGCCGCGGCCGTGCTCGCGCACCACCTCGCGCACGACGCGGACGGCCGCCTCGCGTTCCAGCGAATGGGCCGCCCCGGCCTGCTCCTGCTCGGCGCCGCGAGCGCCGCCCTGAGCGCCGCGACCCTCGTCGAGGGCGCGCGCCTCGGCCACTTCCAGACCTCCGAGACCATCGCGGCCGAGCTCGGCGCGCTCACCGCCGGCCGGCGCTGCGAGGTCGTCCACCCGCGCGGCATGCGCGCCGGCGACGTCCAGCGCTTCGTGCGCGAGTGCGACGCCCACGTCGAGGCCGGCGAGCGCTGGCTCGGGGCGCCCGCGGAGGCCGCCGGAGAGCCGCTCCGGGTCCGCGCGTACCTGTTCGAGAGCGCGGCGCAGAAGGGCGCGCTCATGGGCGCGTCGCGCACGTACATCGCCAAGCCGTGGCGCCGCGAGGTGTACCTGCAGGCCGCCGGCTACCCGCACCCCACGCTCGGGCACGAGGTGATGCACGTGCTCGCCGGCGCCTTCGCCCGCGGCCCGTTCCAGGTCGCCGGGCGCCTCGGCGGCTGGCTCCCCGACCCCGGGCTCATCGAGGGCATCGCCGTCGCCGGGTCGCCCCGCGAGGGCGAGGACCTGAGCCCGCGCGCGTGGGCCAAGGCCATGAAAGATCTCGGGATCTTGCCGCCGCTCTCGCGCCTCTTCGCGCTCGGCTTCCTCGCCGAGAACTCGTCGACCGCCTACACCGTGAGCGGCGCGTTCGTCGGCCACGTGCGCGACAAACACGGCCCCGCCGCGGTGCGCGCCTGGTACGGCGGCGAGCCGCTGCCCGAGATCACCGGCGCCTCCTGGGCCGAGCTGGAGCGCGCGTGGCACGCCGAGCTCGACGCGCTCTCGCTCCCCGACGCCGCCCGGGCGCAGGCGAAGGCCCGCTTCGATCGCCCCGCCCTCTTCGAGCGCCGCTGCCCCCACGTCGTCGACGCGTGCGCGCAGAAGGCCGAGCAGCTGCGCGCGCGCGGCGATCACGCCGGCGCCATCGCCGAGTACCAGCGCATCCTCGAGCTCGACCGGAGCCCCGCCACCCGCGTCGCGATCGCGGAGACGCGCCTCGCCAGCGAGGCGCCCGGCGCGCGGGAAGACGCCGTCCGCGAGCTCGAGGGCATCGCCGGCGACGCGGCGATCCCGCGCCACCTCCGCGACCGCGCGGCGGAGGAGCTCGGCGACGTCGCGCTCGCGGCGGGCGACCGGGAGCGCGCCGTGTCCTGGTACCGCGAGGTCGCCGGCCGGCTCGTCGACGAGGATCGGCTCCGGACGCTCGACGTCAAGATCGCCGCCGCGCACGACGAGCGCGCCCGCGCGGCCGTCGTCGAGCTGCTCATCGGCACCAGGGGCGGCAGCCCGGACCGGGTGCGGGCCGCCGAGCTCCTCGGCGCCTGGGCCGCGCAGGCGCCCGGCGACGGCCTGCCGAGTTACCTCCTCGGCCGTCATTACCTGAACGACGGCCGCTTCGACGAGGCGGCCGACCGCCTGGATCGGGCGCTCGCGGCGCACCTGCCGGTCCAGCGCGTCTGGATCGAGGCGAAGCGCCTGCGGCTCGTGGCCGCGTGCGCCCTGGGCGACGCCGAGACGGCCCGGCGCATGTCCACCGAGTACGCCGCGCACGACGGCGAGGCCGGCGCCGGGCCCGCCGTGAGCGAGGAGCGCCGGGACGCGGCGCTGCGCCTGCTCGAGCGCTGCGCCTGGGCAGCGGCGCCCGGGTCCGCGCCCCCGGCGGCCACTCCCGGCGGGGCCGCCGGAGAAAAATGAAGAATGCCTCTCGTCCCCGGGCGCCGCCGTGGTCAGATGACGAGGAGATGCACGCTGCGCCTGCGAGCGAGAGGTACGGCCGCCTCGTCGCGCTGAACGCTGTCCTCACCGTCGTCGCCCGCCACTCGAACCTCCTGCTCCCGCGGCCGTTCGAGGAGCTCGCCGGCGCCGTCGGCCGGTACGCCCCGTTCCAGCTCTTCTCGCTGGTGTTCCCGGAGCCCGAGGGCGAGCTCCGCGCGTACGCCGTCTTCCACGGCGACACGCTCGCCTCCGCGCCGTTCGGCGTGCTGCTCCCCGCGCCGGCGCCGCTGTTCCGGCGGGTGTTCGGCGAGGGCAGGGCGTTCTCCTGCGACGACACCCGCGCCGGCGACGCGCTGGCCCGGATGGGCCCCGCGGAGGGCTGCCTCTCGTACGTCGCAATCCCGGTGCGGGCCGCGCCGCCCGGCACCGCCTCGGCCCGCTCCGCCGCGCGCTCCGACCCGCCCGGCGCGGGCGGCGGCGCCCCCGGCGGCCCCGTCATCGCGGCGCTGCTCGTCGGCTACGGCGAGGCCGCCGGCGCGGCCGCGGCGCCGGCGGCGCTCCTCGAGGAGCTCGCCGAGGCGCTCGGCGCCGGCCTGGATCGCTCGCTGCGCGTCGTCGCCGGCGAGCGGGAGGCGGCCGAGCGGCTGCTGCGGATCCGCGAGCTCGAGGAGCAGCACCGGAACCTGCTCGACAACGCGCCGCTCATCATCTTCCGGCTCGATCCCGAGACGGGCGAGCTCTCGTTCCTGAACCGCCACGCCGAGCGGCTGCTCGGCGTGCCCGTCGCCGAGGCGCTGAAGACGCCGGGCTTCCTCGGCGATGTCCACGCCGATCCGGAGGGCGTCATGTGCTTCGAGGACGCGGTCGCGCGCGCCCGGCTCGGCGCCCCCTCGGCCTCTTACGAGGCGCGCCTCCGGCGGCGCGGCGGCGACGCGATCACCGCGCGCGGCACGGTGTACCCGCTCGTCTCGGATCGCGGCCGCGTGGTGGCGATCGAGGGCGTGCTCGCCGACGTCAGCACCGAGCACGCGGCCCGCACGCGGCTCATCCAGGTCGATCGCCTCTCGACGCTCGGGACCCTTTCGGCGGGCGTCGCGCACGAGATCAACAACCCCGCGGCGTTCATCCTGCTCGGCCTCGACATGCTCGACCGCCTGCTGCGCGGCCCGAACGTCCGCATGGAGGGCGCCGCCGCGACGAGCGCGTCGGACCTGCTCCAGGAGCTGCGCGACTCGATCCGGCGCATCGTCGACATCGTCCGCGACCTCAAGCTGTTCGCGAGCCCGCCGCAGCCCGACGGCGCGCGGCGCACGTTGACCGACGCGAACCGCACGGTCGAGTCCGCGCTGAGCCTCACGCGCGGCCAGATCATCGAGCGGGCGCAGATCGTGAAGAACCTGACCGAGGTGCCGCCGATCCTCATGGAGGACGGCCGGCTCGGCCAGGTGATCGTGAACCTCCTCGTGAACGCGGCGCAGGCGATCCCGAAGCCGAGCTCGAAGCTCGCGGCGCGCGAGCACACGGTCACGGTCGAGACGCGGAGCGACGGCGAGACGGTGGAGATCGTGGTGAGCGACACCGGGGCCGGCATCCCCGACGAGATCCACCCGCGCATCTGGGCGCCGTTCTTCACGACGAAGGGCCCGGAGGTGGGCACCGGGCTCGGCCTCTCGATCAGCCGCGAGATCATCGAGCGCGCGGGCGGGCGGATCGCGGCCGAGAGCCCGGTGCCCGGGAGCGATCCGCCGTGCGGCGCGCGCTTCGTCATCTCGCTCCCCGCGGCCGGGCGCGCGGAGGAGGCGACGCCGAGCGTGTCGCCGCTGCCGCGGCTCGTCTCGAAGCGCGTGCGGGTGCTCATCGTGGAGGACGAGGCGTCGCTCGCGCGCGCGCTGGAGAGCCAGCTCGGCCGCGTGCACCAGGTGGCGCTCGCGCCGAGCGCGGACGCCGCGATGGGGATGCTCGCGGGCGGCCAGCGCTTCGACGTCGTCCTCTGCGACCTGCGCATGCCCGGCATGTCCGGCGACGTCTTCTACACGCGGATCCGCGAGAGCGACCCGGCGCTCGCGCAGGGGTTCATCTTCATGACGGGCGTCGGCTTCGGCGCCGACATCGAGCGGTTCCTCTCCTCCGCCGGCCGCCCGCTGCTCGAGAAGCCGTTCTCCGCCGAGGACGCGCTCTCGGCGATCGCCGAGGTCGTCACGGCGAACCGGGCGGAGGCGCGCGAGGGCAAGTAGCCGCGCGCGCGCCGGCGCGTTCAGCCGAGGATCTGCGCGCAGGCCCGCTGGAGCTCCCGCAGCATCTCGGGGGTGGCGTGGAGGGTGATGCGTTCGCTCCGTCCGCCCTCCTGGTAGCTCAGCGTGAGCACGACGACCGGCGCCTCGATCTTCGCCCCGCGGCTCGAGGCGTTGATGGTGTCGATGCGCCAGTCGACGCCGGCGAGCAGCTTGCCGTGGTCGAGCAGCGCGCCGCGCAGGATCTCCCGCCGCACGACCGCCTTGGCCTTCTCGTAGCCGGCGAGCAGGATCGTCTGGATCTGCTCGTCCTCCTCGACGGACGCGGGCGCGAGCGTCGCGAGGTCGGTCGCGAAGGCGGCGCGGTCGAGGTCGCGCTGGCTGGCCTCGCGGACCAGGAAGCGGCACGCCTTGAGCACGCGCGCGAGCGCCTCGGACTCGACCTCGTGCCGGCGGCAGAACTCGTCGAGGAGCCGCTCCACGGCGGCGGGCACCGGCTCGGCCAGGCTGGGCCCGAGCGCCTCCCAGAGCCGCTGCCGCGCCCCTGCCGGCAGCTCCAGGAGCCGGCGCAGGTCCACGGCGAGCTCCGGCGGCGGCGGCGCTCCGCCCAGGCAGCGGAGGCGAGGCAGGGCGGGCGCTTCCCGCGTGGGCGTGCTCATCGCGACGCCGCTCACTCGCTCAGCTTGATCGGGACGTAGAGCGCCCGCATCTTCGTCAGCGTGCCCTCGCGCGTGTACCCGGCGAGCCCGTAGAGGAGGTTCCACCAGTGCCCCTGCGGCGTCTCGCCGTACGAGAACACGGGGAAGAAGTGGAACTCCCACTCCGTGCCGCCCCGCACCTTCTGCTCCCTGTAAAAGGTGTTGAGCGCGAGCTGCGACACCGAGGTCTCGTCCGCGAACCGGTAATAGAACGGCAGGGCCAGCGTCGTGCGCGACGTCGGAGACGCGAAGTCCCAGAGGAACGGCGCGACGACGAGGTGCGTCGAGCTCCGGTTCCTCCCCGCGTAGAAGAACGGATAGATGTCCGTCTCCCATCCGGTGAGATCCCTCGTGTGCCGGAAGAACGGCGTGACCCACGTGGTGTCGCTCAGCCCGTGGCGCTTGAAGCGGCCGTAGAACGGGAACACGGCGATATCGTCGCTGCGCGGCGACGTGTTCCGGTAATAGAACGGGAGCAGGAACGTCCGCGTGAGATCGATGTCCGGATCCCGGTATTGCCAGAAGAGCGGCGTGATCATGTCGAGCTCCGTCCGCCCTCGGTGGCGAGCGTAGCCCCAGGTCGCGAACGTGCTCTCCCCCTCCTCGCCGCGCGCCTTCACGAAGAGCGGCGTGACGAGCAGGTTCGAGTTGCCCTTGTAACCGTAGTGGAAGAACGGGAACAGCGTCGTGCGGTCGTAGTTCTTGCCCCAGCTGTGCCAGTAAAAGGGCATGACGTTGAACACGTCACCTTCGCGCGAGTGCTGCCAGAGCAGCGGACCCCACAGGTTCGTCGAGCGGTCTCCGACCTCGCTGTAATGGTAGTAGTGGAGCAGCGGCGGGATGACCTCGTACTCGCTGGTCTCGTCGCGACCGTAGAAGTAGAGCGGCGCCAGGCCGAGATCGATGTCGTCCGCAGAGCGCGTGTCGCACGCCGGGCCGCCCTTCCAGCTGCAGAACAGGGGGCCGACCAGGTTGAAGCCGCCTCGCGCCGTGTGGTGCGTGAAGGTGAGCAGGGGAGGGATGTGGAAATATCCGCTCCCATCGTCGCTCTGGCCCTCGAAGAAGAGCGGGGCGAGCCAGTTGTCGTGGCGGCCCGGCTCGGCCTTGCGTCCGGGGCTCGCGGGGCGGCCGGCGGACTCGCGGTGCATGAACGGGCCGACGACGGTGGTGTAGGTGTTCTCGTCCCGGAGCTTCCAGAAGAACGGGAAGAGCACGTCGGCGTCGACGTCCTTGCTCCGGCGGTTGTAGTAGAGCGGCGTCACCATCGTGGCGCGATCGCCGGGCATCTTGCGCTCGGCCCACAGCGGGAAGAGCGTCCGGAACTGGTAGCTGCCGCTCCGCTCGCCGTAATAGAGCCCGTACCAGTCGCGCTGGATCTCCTCGGCGCGCCCGACCTCCCACTCCCCGGGGTCGTTCGTGCCGATCTGCTTCTTCACCGCCGGCGGCACGGCCAGCGGGTCCTGCGGCAAGGTGGGCTCCTGGGTCTGGATCGGGCTCTCGCCGGTCGTCGTCGGCGCGGCGTGTGTCTCCGGCGTGCCGGGCGGCGGCGACGAGGTCGTGGGGGGCGGCGTCGCGCCGGGCTGGCCGAAGCCGATCTGCGCCGCCGCCACGGAGGGCGCCGCCAGCACGGCCGCGAGCGCCAGCGCCGCGCAGGCTCGCCTGGATCGTCTGCTCTGCACGCCCGCCTCGCGCGTTTCAGCGCGCCTCGCGCCTCGCGCCTCGCGCGAGCCGCCGTGGTCGTCCATCACCTTGGAGGTCAACGCGCTCCCCGCTGGCCGCCGCCCGGTGAAAACTCGAGGGCCCGATCCGCGAGGACCCGCGCCGCCCCCTCCAGCGGGATCTCCTCCTGCACGTGCGCCACCAGATCCTTGATCTGGACGACGCCGCGCTCGATCTCCGCGTCGCCCAGGATCACGCAGAGGCGCGCGCCGAGCGAGTCCGCGCGGCGCAGCATCGCCTTGAGCCGGCCGCCGCGGCCGTCGAGCTCGACGGCGACCCCGAGCTCGCGCAGCTGCTTCGCCAGGACGAGCGCCCGCTCCGCGCCGACCTGGCCGAGCGGGGCGAGGTAACAGCCGGGCCGGCGGCGCGAGGCCTCGCCCTGCATCATCGTGAGCAGCCGCTCCATGCCCATCGCGAACCCGATCGCCGGCACGCTCGGCCCGCCGAGCCCCGCGACCATGTTGTCGTAACGGCCGCCGCCGCAGAGCGCGCCCTGGGAGCCGAGGTCGCCGGCGGTCGCCTTCACCTCGAAGAGCGTGCGCGTGTAGTAATCGAGCCCCCGCACGAGCGACCGGTCGACGACGTACGGCACGCCGAGCACGTCGAGGCAGCGGAGCACGCCGGCCCAGTGGGCCTGGTCCGCGTCGTCGAGCAGGTCGAGGATCGACGGCGCGTCGCTCGCCGCCTCCACGTCGCGCGGATCCTTCGAGTCGAGGATGCGCAGCGGGTTCCGCTCGAGGCGGCGCTGCGAGTCCTCGCTGAGCTTGTCCTTGCGCGGCGCGAAGTGCGCGAGCAGCGCGTCGCGGTACCGCGCGCGTGTGCCCGCGCTGCCGAGCGAGTTCACGTGCACGACGAAGTCGGCGACGCCGATCCGCTGGAGGAAGCCGGCGACGAGATCGATCGTCTCGGCGTCGCAGAGCGGCCCCGGATCGCCGTAGAGCTCGCAGCCGGCCTGGTAGAACTGGCGGTAGCGGCCCTTCGCCGGCCGCTCGCCGCGGAACATCGGCCCGAGGTAGTACCAGCGCGTGACCGGCTCCTTGGCGTGGACCGCGTGCTCCACGTACGCGCGCGCGGCGCCCGCCGTGCCCTCGGGGCGCACGGTGAGCTGATCGCCGTGCCGCTCGAAGGAGTACATCTCCTTCTCGACCACGTCCGTCGTCTCGCCCATCTGGTGCCGGAAGAGCTCCGTGGGCTCGAGCAGCGGCGTGCGCACCTCGGCGTAGCCATGGAGCTCCGCGTGGAGGCGGAAGGCCGCCTCGAGCTTGTGCCAGCGCTCCACCTCTTCCGGAAGGATGTCGTTCATCCCCCTAACCGCGCGCAGTTCCATCGCGCGGCGCTTATGGTCGGTGCCGGCGAGCGGGTCAAGCCAGTCCTCGGCTCTCCTGTGCGCCCGGGGCCTCGCCAGCGCGCGGCCCGAGGGCTATGAGCTCCCGGAGAGGCATGGAGAAGACGCGCGCAGCGGCGATCGATCTTGGCAAGGCCCGCGTCGGCGTGGCCGTCACCGACGAGCTCGGGCTGTTCGCGCACCCGCGGCCCTTGCTCGACGGGCGGAACCGGCGGGCGCTCCTGGAGGCCCTCGCGGCGCTCGCCCGGGACGAAGGCATCACGCGGTTCCTGGTCGGCCTGCCCCTCGAGATGAACGGGGACGAGGGCCCCGCGGCGCGGCGGGCGACGGCCTTCGCGCAGGCGCTGGCCGACGCGACCGGCGTCGAGGTGGAGCTCGTCGACGAGCGGCTGACCACGGTCGAGGCGGCACGCCGGCTGCGCGACGGCGGCGTCTCGGGCCGCAAGAGCAAGGAGCGCGTCGACGGCGCCGCGGCGGCGCTGCTGCTCCAGGCGTGGCTGGACGGCCGCCGCCGCTGAGCGGGGCGCGCCCTAGCGCTGCTCGTGCGCCCTAGAGCGACAAACGGGTTGAACCCGTCTGAAACGAGCAGATTTTCGAACCGCCAAGGCGCCAAGGACGCCAAGAAGGAGAAGAAAATATCTTGGCGCCCTTGGCGCCCTTGGCGCCTTGGCGGTTCATCTCTCGTTCCTCAACGTGATCGGTGTTCTAGCGCTGCTCGTTGCGGAGCAGCAGGTGGGCGCCGATCGCGCCGACGGCGCCGATCCCGAACAGCACGACGTCCCACGCCGGCCACGCGACGCCGGCCGCGCGCCGGAGCACGACGGACTCGACGACGCGCACGAGCAGCGAGGAGAAGCCGTAGGCGCAGAGCCCGACCACGATCGGCCGGCGCAGGTGGTCGGCCAGGTCGACCGCCTTCATGCTGTTGTTCCACACGCTCTGGCGCACGTGGCGCGCGCCGATCAGGGCGGGGGTGATCAGCGCGAGGCCGATGCCGGACGCGAGCAGGACCGCCTCCAGGCCGCTCAGGTTGTCGGTCGCCGAGCCGCCGCGCGACATGCGGATGATCCCCGTCACCAGCGTGATCAGGCCGCCGGCGACCCAGAACAGCCCGAGCACCGAGAGCAGCAGGATGAGCGGCCGCGCCATGCTCACCTGCTGCGCCTGGCGGAGCTGCATCGTCGGCGCGGCGCGCGGCGCCGACGGCAGCGAGGTGCGCGGCCCGGGCGCGCCGGGGGCGGGCAGCTCCTTCACCTCGGTCTCGCCGGCGTCGTAGAGCGCGAGCTCCGCGTCGAACTCCTCCATCGTCTGGTAGCGATGGGTGGGCTCCTTCGCCATGGCCCGCTGGATGATCATCTCCAGCGGCTCGGGGATGCTCGGCTCGAGCGAGCGCGGGCGCGGCGGATCCTCGGTGAGCACCGCGGTCAGCGTCGCGGTCGGGTCGTTGCGGTCGAACGGGCGGCTGCCGGTGAGGGCGCAGTAGAGGATCGCGCCGACGGCGTAGATGTCCGCCCGGTGGTCGACGCGCTCGCCGCGGGCCTGCTCCGGCGCCATGTACGACGGCGTGCCCATGATCATGCCGGTCTGCGTGAGCGCCGCGCCCGGCGCGTCGTCGACCTTGGAGATGCCGAAGTCGATCACCTTGGCCGTGGGCGCCGCGAGGTCGCCGGTGAGGAAGACGTTCTCCGGCTTCATGTCGCGGTGCACGACGCCCTTCGCGTGCGCGGCGGAGAGCGCCTTGCAGATCTGCCGGACGATGCGCACCGCGGGGCCGATCTTCATCTTGCCGACCTCGTTGAGGTAGTCGGCGAGCTCCTTGCCCTCGAGGAACTCGTTGACGAGGAACGGCCGCCCCTCGGCGGTGCGGTGGACGTCGAAGACCGTGACCACGTACGGGCTCTGCACCGCGGCGGCGGCCTCGGCCTCGCGCTGGAACCGCGAGATCACCTGCGGCTGCCGCGCGAACTCCGGGTGCAGCATCTTGATCGCGAACCGCTTGCTCGAGATCCGGGTGTGGCGCGCCTCGTAGACGCGCCCCATGCCGCCCTCACCGACGACGCGCACCACCGTGTAGGTCTCGTTGAGCGTCTTGCCGACGAGATCGTCGCGGAGCGCGTCCTCTTCCGACTCGTCGAGCGTCGTGGCGTCGCGCGGGCACACCCTGAACTCGGCCGGGTACCGCACCCCGCAGGTGGGGCAGACCTTGGGCATCGTGTTGTCGCCCCCGGCGGTCGGGAGCGCGTTGGCCGTGGTGGAGAGGCTTGTCATCGCGGTCGCGATATGCAGGTCCGACTGCGATCCGCGTGCGTCCGACTGCGGTCGAGAGGCGTCATCGGGGGGCCGGAGGGTGCCGGGCATCGCGGAGCGAGGGTAGCCAATCGGCCGTTCTGGGGGTGACAAATCGCGCCACGACCTTGCGGCGGGGCCCCGGCGGCGCCGCGGCACCAGGCAGGAGTACGGCCGCGGCGCCGCGGCACCAGGCGGGCGTGCGGTGCGGGCGAGGGATCCGGCTCGACCACCCGCCACCCGCCACGACCGCGTTGACGGATCGAAGCGCCTGCGTATACTCGCGCGCCTCTGCTCACTGGCCTGACCTCGTGGGCTGCCGCCGCTCCGGGCGGCAGCGCGCAGTCAGGCGTCGCTTGGCCAGTCGCCGCGGTCGAAAGCCGCCGGCCCGGGCGCTCGGCAGCGCACCGGTGGGGCCATGGAGAGCCTGCCATGCTGCATTCTGTCCAGAAGGTCGATATCATTCAGAAATACGCGATCCACGAGGGCGACACCGGGTCGCCGGAGGTCCAGATCGCGCTGCTCAGCGAGCGGATCAACCAGCTCCAGGAGCACTTCCGCACGCACCAGAAGGACCACCACTCCCGCCGCGGCCTCCTCAAGCTGGTGAGCCAGCGCCGCCGTCAGCTCGATTACCTGAAGCGGGTCGACATCGAGCGGTACCGCAACCTCATCGGCCGCCTCAACCTCCGCAAGTAACAGCCGCCGCGGTCCCAGGCCGGGGTGCGCTGGCGCGCGACCCGGCCGTAGGGGCAACCCCGGCGCGCTCGCGCGACCCGGCCGCACGGACACGAGCGCCGTCGCCGGTGTGACATGGCGGCCCGCAGCGAGCCCTTCTGTGCGCCGCCGGTCCGTCCTGCCGCTCTCGGCAGGTCCCTCCCTGCTGCCATCCACCTCGTTTTGCCTTCCGTTCAGGCGAGTCTGCGCTAGAGACCCCTGAATTCCTGCTTTTTGCGCTGGCGAGAGTGAAGCGGACGCTCTAAGGAGGTCCGTTAGTGACCATGGAACGGCGGGGCAAACGCCCCCGTCTTTCCCGGGCGCGGGCGCCGCGCGTCTTCGTCTTCGCTTCGTGCGCAGCAGCTCGCCTCCTGCGCAGGAACCGAGGAAGAAGAGCAGCCTCTCGCGCTCGGCGTAGCGCCGCACGCAGCGGCCCTCGCGATCGCGAGAAAGAGCTGAGATCCCATGTTTGTTCGTGAATCCGTCATGGTGGGCGGCCGTGCTCTCACCCTCGAGACCGGCCGCCTAGCCAAGCAGGCGCACGGCGCCGTGCTCGTCACCTACGGCGACACGATGGTGCTCGTCACCGCCGTGTCGCAGGACGAGCGGCCCGGCCTCGACTTCTTCCCCCTGACCTGCGAGTTCGTCGAGAAGACCTACGCCGCCGGCAAGATCCCCGGCGGCTTCTTCAAGCGCGAGGCGCGCCAGCGCGAGGAGGAGATCCTCTCGAGCCGCCTCATGGACCGCCCGCTCCGGCCGCTCTTCCCGGACGGCTTCAAGCGGGACACGCAGATCATCGCGACCGTCCTCTCCAGCGACAAGCAGAACAAGGCCGACGTGCTCGCCCTGACCGGCGCGAGCGCGGCGCTGCACATCTCGGACATCCCGTGGGGCGGGCCGGTCGTCGGCGTGCGCGTGGGCCGGCTCGACGGCGAGTTCATCGCGTACCCGACCGTCGCCGACCTCGAGCGCTGCGACATCGATCTCGTCGTCGCCTGCTCGCGCGACGCGATCGTGATGGTCGAGGGCGGCGCCGCCGAGGCGACCGAGGCGGAGATCATCGACACGCTGATGTTCGCGCACGAGACCGCGCAGCCGGTCCTCGAGCTCATCGAGAAGATGCGCGCCGCCGTGGGCAAGCCGAAGAAGGAGTTCGTCGCGCCCGAGCTGCCGGCCGACGTGAAGAGGCGCGTCGCCGAGATCGTCGACGAGGACCTCAAGTCCGCGACGCGGGTGACCGACAAGAAGGCGCGCTACGACGGCTACAGCACGCTGAAGAAGAAGCTCACCGAGACGCTGCTCGGCGAGCTCGGCAGCGAGAAGTACCTGCCCCTCGAGCGGCTCGTGAAGGCCGAGTTCGAGGAGCGCAAGGCGCACGTCGTCAGGACGTACGTCACCGAGGAGGGCCGGCGCATCGACGGCCGCGACGGCCGGAGCATCCGCCCGATCATGTGCGAGGTGGGCCTCCTGCCGCGCGTCCACGGCAGCGCCCTCTTCCAGCGCGGCGAGACGCAGGCGATCGTCACGACGACGCTCGGCACGTCGACCGACGAGCAGAAGATCGACGGCCTGATGGGGGAGACGTGGAAGCGCTTCTACCTCCACTACAACTTCCCCCCGTTCTCGACCGGCGAGACGAAGCCGCTGCGCGGCCCCGGCCGGCGCGAGATCGGCCACGGCGCGCTCGCGGAGCGCGCGCTCTCCCGGATGATCCCGGCGCCGGATCAGTTCCCCTACACGATCCGCATCGTGTCGGAGACGCTGGAGTCGAACGGCTCGTCGTCGATGGCCGCGGTCTGCGGCGGGTGTCTGTCGCTCATGGACGCGGGCGTGCCGATCAAGTCGCCCGTCGCCGGCATCGCGATGGGGCTCATCATGGAGGGCCAGCGCTACGCCGTGCTCTCGGACATCCTCGGCGACGAGGATCACCTCGGCGACATGGACTTCAAGGTCTGCGGGACGGCGCGCGGCGTGACCGCGATCCAGATGGACATCAAGATCGCCGGCCTGAGCCGGCAGATCCTGATGCAGGCGCTGGATCAGGCGCGCGAGGGGCGGCTCCACATCCTGAACAAGATGCTGGAGACGCTGCCGACCACGCGGCCCGAGCTCAGCCAGTACGCCCCGCGGATCACCACGGTGCGCGTGAAGCCCGACCAGATCCGCCTCATCATCGGCCCCGGCGGCAAGACCATCAAGGGCATCGTCGACCAGACCGGCGTCGCGATCGACGTCGAGGACGACGGCACGGTGAACGTCGCGTCCTCCGACTCCGACGCGGTGAAGAGGGCGCTCGACATCATCAAGGGCCTCACGGCCGAGCCCGAGGTCGGGGCGACCTACAAGGGGACGGTCAAGCGCATCACCGATTTCGGCGCGTTCGTGGAGATCCTGCCGAACACCGACGGCCTGCTGCACATCTCGGAGATGGCCCACACGCGCGTCGAGCGCGTGGAGGACGTCCTCAAGGAGGGCGACTCGCTCGACGTGAAGGTGCTGAGCGTGGACCGCGACGGCAAGATCCGGCTGAGCCGGCGCGAGCTGCTCCCGCTGCCGGAGGGCGCCGAGGGCGATCGCGCGCGCGAGCGCATGGCGCAGGCCCGCGACGCCGGCCCGCCGCCGCGCCGCGACGGGCCCGGCGGCCCCCCGCGCAGCGGCGGCGACCGCGATCGCGGATCGCGGCCCGGCATGGAGCGCGACCGCGGGCCGCGGGAGCGCCGGGAGCGCCGGTCCTAGTCAACGAGCAGGCGAGGGGAGGCGATGCCGCGCTGCGGCGCCGCCGCGCCTCCCCGCCGCTCGACCCTCGTCACCTCCTCGACCTCACCGCTCGCCCACATCGCCGATTTTCGCGGCGTTTTGTGGCGATCTGCAGCCCTTCACGGAGCCGCATCGGCCAACTCGCGCGCGGGCGCGTTCGGCTGCCGCGATGACGCGCGCCGCGCGGGGTGGCGAGGTGCGGCCGATGACTCGCCGCGCCGGGAGCCTCCACCCCGCGGCTTTGTTGGAATCCGGTGAAGCACGCATGGCTCGTTCACAATCAGGGTAGAGTCCTGACCCCTGCTCGTGGCATGCTCCGCCCGTGCTCGTACGCAGAGCGAAAATAGTCTGTACCATTGGCCCTTCGTGTGACTCTCAAACGACGCTGGAGCAGCTCATCCGCGCCGGTATGGATGTCGCTCGACTCAACTTCTCTCACGGCTCGCATGAGGATCATGGCAAGAACATCGCCACGGTCCGCGCGGCGGCCGAGGCTTGCGGAAAGCCGGTGGCTATCCTGCAGGACCTCTGCGGCCCGAAGATCCGGGCCGGTCGCTTCCCCAACAACACCTTCGAGGTGACCGATGGGGCTTCCGTATGGCTGACGGAAGCCAACCGGGATAGCCCCCCTGCCACGCCCGGCGAGATCCCGATCCTCTACGAGGGGCTCGCGGCCGATCTCGAGCGCGGTGACGTGATCCTGCTCGACGACGGCCGCGTCGTCGTCACGGTCACCAACGTCGACGGCGAGCGCGTCCAGGCCGCCGTGACGCAGGGCGGTCGCCTGCGCGATCGCGTCGGCGTGCACCTGCCCGCCCGGCGCGTGCGCATCGCCTCGCTCACCGAGAAGGACAAGGCGGATCTCAGCTTCGGTCTCGCGCAGGGCGTCGACTACGTCGCGCTCTCGTTCGTGCGCAACGCGGACGAGGTGCGGCACGTCCGCGACATCTGCGAGGCCTGGGGCCGCCCGACGCCGATCGTCTCCAAGATCGAGACGCCAGGCGCCATCGACAACCTGGAGGCGATCATCCTCGCCTCCGACGGGGTCATGGTGGCGCGCGGCGATCTCGGCGTGGAGTTCAACCCCGAGCGGGTGCCGATCATCCAGCGCGAGATCCTCGGCCTGGCGCGCGTGCACCAGAAGCCGGTCATCGTCGCGACCGAGATGCTCCAGTCGATGGTCACCGCGACGCGCCCGACGCGCGCCGAGGCGAGCGACGTGGCGACGGCCGTCTTCGACGGCACCGACGCGGTCATGCTCTCGCAGGAGACCGCGACCGGCGCGCACCCGGCGCTCGTCGTGCGGATGATGTCCCGCATCGTCACCGAGGCCGAGCAGAGCGCGTTCTACCGCTACCTCTCGAGCGAGCAGCCCGGGCAGCGCGCGAACGTCGCCGAGGCGACCGCGCGCGCGGCCTGCGACATCGCGCGGGACATCGGCGCGCGGCTGATCGTGGCGTTCACCGAGAGCGGCCTCACCGCGCGGTACGCCTCGAAGGCGCGCCCCGTCGTGCCGATCGTCGCCTTCTCGCCGAACGACACGACGCGCCGCCGGCTCGCGCTGCTCTGGGGCGTCGTGCCCTCCCCGATCGACGCGCTCCGCAACTCCGACGAGATGATCGACCGTGCCACGGCCTACCTGGCCGCGAACGGCTTCGTCTCGCCGGGCGACAAGCTCGTCACCATCTTCGGCGCGCCGGTCGGGGTCTCGGGCTCGACCAACGCGATTCGGGTGAAGGTTGTTGAATGAGCCTGCCCGCCCGCGATAGGGGCTCGACGGGCGAGCAGGACTCTCTCTCCAGACACCGGGGCGCGGAAGGCCTCCCGAAGCTCGACAAGTACGAGCTGATCGAGGAGCTCGGCCATGGCGGCATGGCCACGGTCTACCGCGCCCGCGACCCGCGGCTCCGCCGTGAGGTCGCGGTCAAGATCATCCACAAACACCTCCGGGAGAACGCCGAGGTCGGCGCGCGCTTCGTCGCCGAGGCGCGCGCCGCGGCGAAGCTGCGCCACCCCGGCATCGTCGAGGTCTACGACGTCTCGAGCGAGCAGGACGGCGAGCGCTACCTCGTCGTCGAGCTGCTCCGCGGCTCCACGCTGCGCAAGATCCTGAGCGACCACCGCGAGATGCCGGCCGAGATCGGCGCCGCCGTGGTGCTCGAGCTCTGCGAGGCGCTCGAGCACGCGCACGCGTCGGGCATCATCCACCGCGACGTCAAGCCCGAGAACGTGCTCGTCGAGCTGCCGTCGGACCGCGTCGCCAGCTGGGACGGCGAGGGCGTCGTCATCAAGCTGACCGACTTCGGCATCGCGAAGATCCTCGACGCCCAGGGCGTGACCTCGACGGGGCAGGTGCTGGGCTCGCCGGCGCACATGGCGCCCGAGCAGATCGAGGGCGGCGAGGTCGACGCGCGCACCGACGTGTTCGCGCTCGGGGTGCTCTTCTACGAGTGCCTCGTCGGGCACCTGCCGTTCGAGGGGAAGAACCCGGCGCAGGTGCTCCGCAAGGTGCTCGAGGGGAGCTACCCCGAGGCCGAGCGCGAGCGGCCCGCCGTGGGCGCGCGCTGGAGCCGGATCCTCGCGGGCGCCCTCGCGCACGACGTCGCGGCCCGCACGCCGAGCCCGCGGGCGCTCGCCGAGCAGATCCGGGCCGAGCTCTCGGAGCTCGGCGTCGCCGAGCCGCGCGTCGAGCTCGCCGCCTACTTCGCCGATCCGGCGGGCTACGCCGAGCGGCACGTCGCGCGGCTCGTCCCGCGCCTCGTGGCCCGCGCGGAGGCCGGCCGCAAGCGCGGCGACGTGCCGGGCGCGGCCGCCGACTACAACCGGGCGCTCGCCCTCGCGCCGGACGACCTCTCCATCCTCAAGCGGCTCTCGAAGCTCAACGCGAGCCGCAGCCGGCGGAAGCTCGCGCGGCGCGCCCTGGCCGTCGCGCTCGGGTCGGTGGCGCTCGGGGTCGCCGCGTTCGCGATCGCCCGCGCGCTCAGCGCGCCGCCGCCGTCGCCGCCGCCGGCCGCCGAGAACACGCCCGCGGCGCCCGCGCCGCTGGCGCCCGCGGGCATCGCCCCGCTCCTGCCGGCGCCGAACCTGCCCGCGGTCGCCCCCGGCGCCGAGCCCGTCGTGGCGGCGCCCCGCGGCCGCGGCCGCCCCCACCCGACACCCGCCGCGCCGCCCCCCTCGGCCTCGGCCTCGGCGACCCCGCTCGTGCGCGACGTCATCTTCCAGCTCGTCCCGAGCGGCGCGAAGCTGGTGCTCGACGGCGTGGAGACCACCTGGTTCGGCGCGAACCGGGTCATGCCGCTCAAGATCGGCGCCCACACCGTCCACATCAGCGTGCCTAACTCGCGCTGCTGCAAGCCGTACTCGGGCGTCGTCGCGGTCGTCGCGCCGAAGCCCGGCGTCACGGGGCCGCAGCGGATCGTCTACAAGCTGGAGATCCTGCCGAGCACGGTCGTCCTGAGCGGCGCGCCGGCCAACGCGCAGTACTCATGCCCGCAGATCGGCCTGATCGGCTACGCGGGCGCGCCGCAGACCGTGACCTTGAACGACGTGTTCTGGAGCGGGCGCTGCCAGTTCACGCCCCCGACGCCGGACGCAGATCCGCGCGCCGGCAACGTGACGATCGTGGCCGGCGAGACGAACACCATCGCCTGGCCGCCGGGCTGACGGCCGCGGACGCCTGGCAGGCGGCGCCTCGGATCTCCGGCGGAGCACATGCGGGCATTCCGGCGTCGGCTCCTGAAATCCCAGCATCCCCGCCGAAACTCCGCTACATGACGGCGAACCCCCTCCGCATGGCTGCGCGAACTCCAGGCGGGAGCTCTCCCGGCGCTCGCTTCCCGTCGGTCGGGGGCCGCCGCGCCCTGCCGGCGCTGCGGCGGCTCGCGGCGGCCGCTGCGGGCGCCCTCGCGCTGAGCTTCGCGGGCGCGGCGCGCGCCGACGAGGCGCAGCAGTTCGAGCTCGCGAAGACGCGCTTCGACGCCGGCCACTACGAGGAGGCCGTGAGCCGCTTCGCGGCGATGCTCGACCCCGCGAACGCGCCCTGCGAGCGCGGCGCGACCGACGCGGAGGGCGGCAAGCCGTGCCGGATCACCGATCCCGATCTGATCGAGCGGGCGCGCGGCCTCGCCGCCGCGGCGCTCGTGGCGCTGCGGCGCAGCGCCGAGGCCGACGCGTACATCGAGAAGATCCTGCTCGACAACCCGTCGTACGCGCCGAACCTGGCGGTGTTCCCGCCCGAGGTCATCGACCGGTTCACCGCGGCCCGGGCGCGCATCCGGGCGCGGATCGAGGAGGTCACCCGGCAGCGGGCCGAGGCGCAGCGGGAGGCGCGGCTCCGGATGGCGCAGCGCCGGGAGGAGGAGCGCCGCTGGATCGCCGAGATCCAGCGCCTCGCCGGGAGCGAGCGGGTCGTGGAGCGGAACTCCCGCTGGATCGGGATGCTCCCGTTCGGGGTGGGGCAGTTCCAGAACGGCGACGAGGGGCTCGGCTGGTTCTTCCTGGTGAGCCAGGCCGTCGCCGGCGGGACCTCGATCGTCTCCGCGCTGGCGCTCTCCAGCTACGAGAACGTCGACGTCACGCCCGGCGGCGCGGCAGCGGTCGGCGGTGCGGCGGGGCAGACCGTCGACATCGACGCGCTGAACAGCCGGATCAAGACCGCGGCCGCCGTGAACCGCGTCGCGTTCGGGGCGTTCGCGACGCTCGTCGCGGCCGGGATCGCCCACGCGCAGATCACGTTCGTGCCGGAGCGGGTGTCGTTCCGCGCCCGCCCCGTGCCGCCGCCCCCGCCGAGCTTCACGGCCGCGCCGACGATCTCGCTGCTCCCTGGCGGCCTCTCCGCGGGGCTGCTCGGGCGCTTCTGAGCGGCCGCCCCGCGCGGCTCACGCCTTGCGCGCGGCGGCGATCCAGAACCCGCCGAGCGCGGCGAGCGGCGAGTCGCAGAGCGCCCACTCCGCCCGGTGGAGCAGCCGCCCGAGCCCCGGCACGCGCATCGCGGCCGCGAAGGGGGTCACGATGCGCACGCCCCGCGAGGCGACGAGGTGCACGTTCCCCGGCATCAGGGCGGCGGCGGCGCGCGGCGCGTCGAAGCGCGTGAAGACGGCGCTCTCCCGGGTCCGGTCGCTGATGGCGCCCGCCGGGCCGAGCTTCTTCACGAGCCCCCGCAGGCTGTAGGGGTTGTAGAACTCGGCGATCACGTGGCCCCCGGGCCGCACCACGCGCGCCATCTCGGCGAGCGCCGCGCGCACGTCCTGCACGTGCGCGAGCACCTTGAAGGAGCAGGCGACGTCGAAGCTCTCGTCGGCGAACGGCAGCGCGGTCGCGCTCCCCTCGACGGCGTCGAGCCCGCGCGCGCGGGCGCGCTCGAGCATGCCGGGCGAGAGGTCGACGCCGCGCGCCGAGCGCGCGAACGCGGCGATCCGCGCGAGCAGGAGCCCCGTGCCGCAGCCGACCTCGAGCACGTCGCGGCCCTCGCCGAAGCGCCGGACGAAGTCGATCTCGAGGGCGTCGACGAGGTCGTGGTAGCCCCCGCGGTCCCGCCCGCCGCGGTGGGCCTCGTAGCGCGCCGAGAACTCGTCGTAGTACGCCCGCGTCGCGCGCAGGTGCTCGTCCGCCTTGTCCTCCGCCGTCCGGGCTTCCATGGGCCTGCTATACTATGCAGGCAAGCCCGAGGTGACCCATGAAGCCCGGCGACCACCCTGATTTCTTCCGGTTCGCGCCGCCCCCCGGGACGTCCCGCGAGAGCTCGATCCGCCTCGATCGCGAGGGCCGCTTCTGGCACGACGGCGCCCGCGTCGATCATCCGGCGCTGGAGCGCGGCCTGAGGTCGTGGATCGCGCGGCACCCGGACGACGGCCGGCCGATCCTCACGAACGGGTACGACTGGTGCTACTTCCAGGTCGACGACGCGCCGCTCTTCGTCGACGCGCTCCGGATCGACGAGGGCGGCGCGGTGACGCTGCTCCTGTTCGACGGCACCGAGGAGCCGCTCGATCCGGCGACGCTCGCGCTCGGCGACGACGGCGTCATGTACGCGCGCGCCCGGGGCGGCGCGCTCTGGGCGCGCTTCTCGCGGCACGCGCAGGTGCAGCTCGCGCCGCTGCTCGTCGAGGCCGAGCCGCCCACGCTCCGCGTCGGCGGGCGCGAGATCCGGGTGCCGGCGCGGGGGGCGGCGGCGCGCTAGATCGGAGGCGGCGCGGCTTCCGGGCGGCACGCGCCGGCGGGGGGCTGTGCGCGGCGGCGCGCGGGTGGGCGCTCGCCATCCGCCGAGACGGGGACGGGGGAGCTTGCGCATGGGAACACCGCCCGGCATGTCTCCCTTCGGGCCTTGCCAGCTGAGACGTCTCGATGCGCGCCACACAAGGCGCGCCTGAGACGTGGAGCCCGCTGGGACCTTATGGCACCTCGGTCGGTGCTGGATCGCGCCCACCCGCGCGCCGCCGCGCACAGCCCCCCGCCGGCGCTCACGTCGTCTTCTGCTCGGCGAAGCGTGGGAGGTGGCGAGCGTGCCGCGTCAACACGGATCCGGCCCCTGCTTCCAGTCCTCCCTGAGCATGGGGCCGTGGCTCAAGGAAGTGTCACCGCGGCTCCCGGTCCGAAGTGTGACCAGGCCTCCGCTCGTACAAATCGCGCCAGCAAGTCCGAGGAGCCGTACCAGCAGGTCCGAGGAGCCGTACCAGCAGGTCCGAGGAGCCGCACCAGCAAGTCCGAGGAGCCGCACCAGCAAGTCCGAGGAGTCGTACCAGCAGGTCCGAGGAGTCGTACCAGCAGGTCCGAGGAGTCGTACCAGCAGGTCCGAGGAGCTGTACCAGCAGGTCCGAGGAGCCCTACCAGCGGGTGCTGGCAGGCATCCCGGAGCTGCTGGGGAGTCGCCGGGAGGCGCTGGGAGGGCGCGGAGAGGTGCTGGCAGGCCCATCGGGCGGTGCTGACGCTGGCAGGCTGCCCTCTGGAGCGAGGCGCACCGCGGCCCCCCTCCTGCAAAAGACGAGGTGAGCGCCGGCGGGGGGCTGTGCGCGGCGGCGCGCGGGTGGGCGCGATCGAGCACCGACCGAGGTGCCATAAGGTCCCAGCGGGCTCCGCGTCCCAGGCGCGCCCTGTGGGGCGCGCATCGAAACGTCTCCGCTGGCGAGGCCCGAAGGGAGACATGCCGGGCGGTGTTCCCATGCGCAAGTTCCCTCGCCCCAGCCTCGGCGGATGGCGAGCGCCCACCCGCGCGCCGCCGCGCACAGCCCCCCGCCGGCGCGTGCCACCGCGCCCGCCGCTCAGTACCGGTACTGCCAGAGCAGGTCGATCACGCCCGAGGTCGTGTCGCGCTCGTCGAGCCCCAGGGTGCCCCGCAGTGTCCAGTGCCTGTCGAAGCGCCAGTCGATGGTGATCTCGGTCCGTGTGCCGCTGTCGCCGGCCGCCCCGCCGGGGGGCAGCCCGGTCGCGCCGCTCGTGCCCGTCGCCGCGCTCGGCGCCGTGCTCTCCTGGAAGGTGGCCTGCGCCGTCAGGTCGTCGTTCAAGCGGTAGACGAGGCTCGTGCGCAGCGTGCCGTCCGAGGTCGTGCCGAACCGCGTGGACAGCCCGCGCAGCGGGGCGATGCCGCTGAGCAGCGCGTTGAACTGCGCGGCCGCGAGCTCGCTGCCGACCGACGCGGCGACGCCGCCCGCGGCCTGCAGCGCCGACGTCTGGGCTCCCGCCGGCTGCGCGCCGTCGGAGAAGTCGGCGCCGAACAGGAGCCGCGCCAGGATGTCCTGCTGCGAGCTCGGGGGGCTCGAGCGGAAGCGCAGCTTCTTGTCCGTGATCGGCCGGAGGTTGCCGATGTAGTCGGCGTAGATGCGCGTGCCGTCGGGGGCGTCCCAGCGCGCGGTGACGTTCAGGTGAGGGTTCGAGGTCTCCTCCTCGCGCAGGCGCACGCGCCCGCGCTCGATCTCGAACGCCTTGCCGAAGATCTCGAGCTCGCCGTGCGCGAGCACGATGCCGCCCGACACGCGCACGTCCTCGCCGATCACCACCCGCGGCGGCGCGTCCTCGGCGCTCGACAGGAGCAGCCGGATCCCCGCGCCGGTGACGATCGCGTTGTCCACGTCGAACGTCATCGCGTAGCGGAGCGCGTCCCGGGCGCGCCGCTGCTTCTCCGGCCCGAGCGGGTGGGAGAGGGAGATGTCGGGGTTGTCGCCGAGCGGCTGCACGTCGCGGCCGCTCGTCGCCGGCAACGAGAGGCGGAGCGTCGGGACCGTCGCGTGCACCTCGAGCTCCCCCGGCTTCTTCTGCGCGATGAACGTCAGCGCGCCCGAGGCCGTCCCGAGCGGCACGCCCTCGAGCGTGAGCGGCAGCGCCTGATCCTCGGCGATGGTGAGCGCACCGGCGCCGTCGCGCAGCTCGAGCCCGTCGAGCCGGAACAGGGCCCAGCCTTGCGCGAGGCCGGTCATGCCCGCGGCGCGGACGCCCTCGATCCTGACGACGCCGTCCTCGGCGGTGATGCGGGCGGCGACGTCGCGCAGCTCCTGCCCGAACTCCGGGATGTGCACGACGCCATCGCGGACCTCGAGCTGGGCGCGCAGGCTGCCGCCGGCGGGGCCGGAGCCGAGATCGACGTGGACGTCGCCGTCGAGCAGGCCGTCGATCTTGCTGAGCAGCTGGCTGACCAGGGGGTGCAGCGCCGCCAGCCGGAAGCGCTCCGCGGAGGCGGTGAGCTCCGCGCGCTCGCCGTCGGGCACCGGGAGGATCCCGTCGCGGAAGCGCACGCTGGCGCGGGCGCTCGCCCGGAGCGCGCCGCCCTCCTTGCCCTCGAGCACGAGCTCGGAGACGTGGAGGTCCCCGCGCCCGGGCTCGGTCGAGGGGTCGACCCGCAGCGAGAGCGCGCCGCGCTCGAACACGACGCCGTCGCCGATCGAGAGGCCCGGCAGCGTCAGGCGCGCGGTGAGCTTCGGCGCGACGTTGAGGTCGCGCATCGCGACCTCGCCGCTCACGTACCCGCCGATACCGCTGTCGCCGAGCAGCGGGATCTCGCCGAGCGGAACCCGCCGCAGCGTCGCGCGGAAGGCGCCCGTCCACGCCGGGGGCGGGCGCGCGCCCTTCAGCGCCCGCGGCGAGGGGGGTGAGAGCAGGCGATCCAGCGGGGCGACCACATCGGCGTTGACCGTCGCGATCTCGTCCGCGCCCCGCGCGACGTGCGCCCTCAGCGTGGCCTTCTCGCTGTCGTACGTGAGCCACACGTCGAGGTCGGCGGGGAACGCGAAGTCCGCGGCCGTCCGGGCGTCCCCGGGGGCGTAGGTGAAGCCCGACCAGAGGGTGCGCGCCAAAAGGCGCGGGCGCGCGACGGTGCCGCTCGCGTACGCGTCCACGCGCAGCTCGCCGCCGAGCGGCGGGAGCACGTCGCGCACGAACGACGGCAGCGTTGCGAACGCGCTGAACGGGCGCCGCGGGATCGCCACGTTCGCGGCGATCGGGGACCCGAGGAGCGACGCCCACCGGCCCGCACTCGGACCGGTGAGCGCGGCGAGGTCGAGATCGATCGAGCCGGAGGCGTCGCCGAGCAGCCCGCCGTCGTACAGGGTGAGCGCCGCGGTGGCCTTGCCGGTCGCGCCGTCGAGCGCGCCCTTGAGCTGCGCGTCGATGGAGCGCGACTCCCAGGCCGGGCGCTCGGCCCCGAGGGGGTGAGGGCCGGCGAGCGCGAGGTCCTGCGTCCGCACGAGCACGTCGTGCAGCGAGGGGAACGGCTCGCCCGGCGCGCGCGAGATCCGGAAGCGGGTGGTGAGCTTGCCGTGCACCTCGCTGACGAAGCGCCCGATCGGCATGAGCTGCGCGAGGCACCGGAGATCCCAGTCGTCGGCGGCGACCTCGGCCGTCCCGACGAGCCCGGCCCACGTCGCCGGGCGCAGCAGGGGCCCCCTCAGCGTGCCCTCGGCGCCGGACAGGCGCACGCTCGCGATCGGGCCGGCGCACCGCGGCAGAGCCCAGGGCTCCGCCGGCGCTCCGGGGGTCCGGGGGGGCTCCGCGGTGATGCTCACGAGGCCGTCGGCCTTGACCTGATCGCTGTCGATGGTCGCCGTGAGCCGCGCGGAGACGCCGGACAGGAACTCGACCTCGCCGCCCTTGAGGTCGAGCTGCACGTGGCCCGAGCGCCCGGTCCTCGGGTGGTGAGCCAGCGCGACGTCGACGTCCGCGATCCCGCGCACGCGGAGCGGGATCCCGAGCACCCGCGCGACGCGGCCGAGGTCGATGGACTTGCCCTCGAGCCGCCCGGTCACGTCGTCGCCCCGCACGGAGAGCCGGCCCTTCAGGGCGCCGAGCTCCGAGGACACGAGCTCGATCCCCTCGACGGCGACCCCGCCGGCCGAGGGGCTGATCGCCGCGATTTTCCCCGTGACCTCGGCGCCTTCGTGCTTCATCCGGAGCTCGACCTCGCGGAGCGCGCCCGTGGCGGCGCTCAGCCTGGCCGAGGCGCTGAGCGCGCCGTCGCCGTCGGTGAGGGCCGCGCGGAGCGACGGCGCGGCGAGCGGGCCGGAGATCTGCGCGGTGACCTCGTCGAACGTGCGGCCGCCGGCGAGCGCCTCCTCGCCCGAGAGCGAGGCGTTGAGCGCGAGCGCGTCGAGCGGCCCGGAGACGCGCCCGGTGATGCGCGCGCTGGCGAGCCCGAGATCCGGGCCGGCGCGGAGCCCGGCGAACGCCCCCTCGACCCGCGCGTCGAGCGTCTCCCCGCGCAGGGTCCCCTCGACGCGCACGCGGCCGGCGCCGTCGACGGCCCCGGCGAGGCGCGGGGCCGCGGCGATCGCCGGGATGTCGGCCGTCGCGGCGAAGCGGATCCCCTCGCCGCGCGGCAGGAGCGAGATCGCGGCGTCGATCGGCGCGCCCGGCTCGTGGAGGTGCGCGCGCGCGTGGAGCTCGCCGCGGTCGAGCACGAGGTGGACGTCCGCGGCGGGCACCTGCTCGCCGAGCAGCTCGGTGGGGGATGTCCGCGCCTCGACCGCGAGCCGGAGCTCGTCACCGAGCTCGACCCGCACCTGCCCCTCGGCGGAGATCACGGGCGCCGCCGCGGCCGGCGCGCCGCCGGGCGCCGCCGCCGTCTTCACGGGCGCCGCCGCCGTCTTCACGGGCGCCGCCGCCGTCTTCACGGGCGCCGCCGCGGCCGGGAGGTGCACGCCGAGCAGCCGCAGATCGACGTCGCGCGCGTCCACGTCGGCGTCGAGCCGGACGGGACCGGTCACGTCGAGCCGCCCCGCGACGGCGACCGTGCCCCCCGCCGGGCCAGGGGGATCCGCGGCGATCGACGCGCGGACGTCGAGCCGTGGGAGATCGCCGTCCGCGGCCACGCGCACGGCGATGGGCTCGGTGAGCGGGTGATCCGGGACGAGGCTCCGGAGCTGCTCCGGCGTGACGCGCGGGACGCTCGCGTGCGCCTCGAGGTGATCCTCGTCGAGCACGGCCCGCGCGGTGACCTCGACGTCGGCGAGCCGGCCGGCGAAGGCGCTCCACATCCGGACCGTGTCGCCGGCGCGGAGGTGGTAGTTCGCCGTACCCGCGGTCGTGGCGGGCAGGAAGGCGCGATCCACGAGGCCCGTCTGCTCGACGTCGACGGCGACGCCCTGCGGGCCGACGTGCACCGACCCGACGAGCCGGCTGACGTCCGCGTCGAGCGCGCGCGGGGGCGCGAGCTGCCCGTGGACCCAGCCGCGCCCGATCTCGATGCGCGAGAGGGCGACGACGACCTCGCGCGGCGGCTCCCTCGGCGCGGCCGGGGGCGGGCGGCTCGGCGGCAGCGGCGTGAAGGTGTCGCCGAGGGTGACGCCCCCCGCGGCGCTCTGCTCGACGAGCACCTCGGCCTGCTCGACCCGGATGTACGGGACCTCGACGCGCAGCGGGCCGACCCCGAAGAGCGCGCCGCCCAGCATCGCGAGCACGTCGGCGCGCGCCTCGACGCCGCTCGCGCGGATCACCTGCTTCCCGCCGGGGTCGAGCGCGACCGCGGCGCGGATCCTCACGCCGTCGAGGCCGAGCGCGTCGATCTCGTCGGCGACGATCCTGCCGTGGAACAGCGATCCTAGGAGCCGGTTCGTGGCGTCGCGGGCGACGCGGCGCACGACCGGCGTGTCGAGGTGGAGCGCGACCCCTGCGGCCGTGGCGCCGGCGAACACCGCGGCGAGGCCGAGCGCCGCCGCGGCGGCGGACACGGCGCGGCGCATCCGTCCCGGCGCGCGCGGCGGCGGCGGGGATCGCCGCGGCTCTGGTGCAGGGGCGGGCGTCACCGCGCTAGCTTAGTACGCGGGAGGCGCGCGGACCGCGCTCGCCGCTTCGTACGGGGGAGGCGCGCGCGACCGTGCTCGGCGACGCCGAGGCGCGGCGGGCCCCGGCCCAGGTCACCCGGCGAGCCGCTCCAGCTCCACGAACAGCGCGCCGAGCTCTGGCTTCGCCCGCAGCGGCGCGCAGAAGCGGCTCGCCATGTGGAGGAGGTCCGACTCGATCTGATCGGCCCTGCGGCCGATGTCGGCCATCCGCTCCTGCGCCTCATGGCGCCGCGCCTCCAGGTGTCGGTCGAGCTCCTCGAGGCGCTCGCGCAGCTTCTTGATCTGCGCGTCCACCTCGGCCACCTCCTGCTCGCGGGCGATCGCCTCGCTCTCCGCCTCGTAATCCGCCTTCCTGGACGTGTACCAGCCCTCGACGAGCTCGGCGAGCCGCCGGTAGCTGGCGGCGAGCTCGAGGTACGGCTCGAGGAACCCGCTCCGGCCCTCCCAGCGCACGGCCTCCTTGTGCGCGCTCAGGACCGCGGGGATGTACGCCTGCGTCGCCGCGCTGAGCGGCGCCACCCGCGCGCGGAACGAGCGAGCCTCCTCGCGCGTGATCGAGGCGTCCACCGTGAGCGCGTCCATCGCCCGCCCGATCTGCAGCCGGCCCTCGCGCCACTCCTCGGCGACACCCTCGAGCCGCCGCTGCTCGTCGAGCGCCCGCGACCGGAGCTCGGCGTGCTCGCGCACGAGGCCGCGCAGCCCTTCGAGCTGCCGCTGGAGATCCACGGGCGGCGACGGGCCGAACGCGCGGGCCGTCATCTTCTCGAAGAGATCGAGCCGGTTCACCCAGGGGTCGCGCCCGGCGATCCGCGAGCGCACCGCCGAGTCGCGCGCCGGCGCCTCGGGCGGCGGGGGGAGCGCGATCCGGCTCGCGGCCGCGATCTCCTCGAGCTCTGCCAGCACGCGGTACGCGTCCACGGGGCGGTCGGAGGGGTCCTTCGCCATGAGGGCGAAGACCAGCCGGTCGAGCGCCTCCGGCATCTCCGGCGCGAGCTCCCGGAGGTGCGGCGGCTGCTCGTTGATGTGCTTCAGGATCCAGCTCGCCGGATCGGGCGCGTCGAACGGCAGCCGCTGCGTGATCATCTCGAACATGATCACCCCGAGCGAGTAGAGGTCGGCCGGGGGGCCCGCGTCGATCGTCGTGCTGCGCTCGGGCGCCATGTACTGCGGCGTGCCGAAGATCTCGCCGAGGTTCGTGAGCCGCACGTCCTGCGCGCACCGGGCGATGCCGAAGTCGAGGAGCTTCACCCAGTCGCCCTTCATCAGGAAGACGTTCTCGGGCTTGAGATCGCGGTGCACGACGTCGAAGTCGTGGGCGCGGCCGAGGGCGCGCGCCATCTGCACCCAGACGGGCAGCGCCCGCGCGAGCGGCACCCGGCTGCGCTCGACCACGTCGGCGAGGCTCGTGCCCTGGAGCAGCTCCATCACGAGGAAGGGCAGGCCGTCGTCGGTGTCGCCGTGGTCGAAGATCTCGATGATGTTCGGGTGCGCGAGCCGCTGCGCGTGCCGGGCCTCGCGCCGGAAGCGCTCCCGCGTCGTCGTGTCCTGCGCGAACTCGCGGCTCAGGATCTTGATCGCGCACGGGGTGCCGATCAGCTTGTTGTGCGCCCGGTAGACCGTGGCCATCCCCCCGATCCCGAGCGCCTGCTCGACGACGTAGCGCCCGCCGATCGACGTCCCGATGCGGGGGTCCTTCTCGGAGACGAGCGACGAGCCATCGATGAAGCAGAAGGCGCTCTCGGCCGGGTAACGCTGGTGGCACTGCGGGCAGGTCTTCATAGAGGGCACGTCGGCTGCAAGGCTACTCTACGGGGGGCCGCTCTCGAGGGTCAACGCTCGGCGCGTCTCCCGCGCAGCGTCGGCCCGGCGCGCGCTTCCGGGACCTCGCCGCGTTATGTTCCTGGGACGTCATGGATGAGCCTCCTCTGCGCGCGGTCGTGATCGGCGCTGGCGTCGGCGGCGCGGCCGCGGCGCTGCTGCTCGCCCGCGCCGGCATCCCGACGCTGCTCGCCGAGCGCGCGCGCCGTGTGGGTGGCTCCGCTGCGTACGAGCGGGACGGCTTCCGCGTCGACGCGTACACCCACATGCTCTGCCGTGGTGAGGCAGGGCCGCTCGGGGACGTGCTGCGCCGCGCCGGCCACGCCGACGCGATCACGTTCCGCGAGGGCCGCGAGCCGGCCGCGCTCGCCTTCGCAGGCGCGGCGCGCGGGGCCCGCGGCGGCGGGCCGCGCGCGCGCCGCGCCGTCGTTCCGGGCGAGCTGCGGCGGCTTGCCGGCTTCGCGCGGGATCTCGCGCGCGGGCTCGAGCTCGGGCCCCTGGAGGCCGCGCGCGCCGCGCGCCTCGTCGCGCACGCGGCGTCGATGCGCGACGTCGACCTGGCCGCGTGCGACGACGTGACGGCCGAGCAGTACGTCGCCCGCTTCCTCGCGCGCCCCGCGGCCGCCGCCGGGCTCGCCGGGCTGCTCGCTCTCCCGCTGCTGCTCCCCGGCGCCGAGGCGTCGGCGGGCGAGGCGCTCTTTGCGCTACGCCAGATCGCCCGCGGCGGGCCGCCGAGGTACCCCGAGGGCGGCGCGGGGCGGGTCCCCGACGTCTTCTCCCGCCTGGCGCAGGAGCTCGGCGCCGCGGTGTGGACGAGCTCGACCGTGCGCCGCGTGCTCGTGCGCGACCGGCGCGTGTGCGGCGTGGAGCTCGCCGATGGCACGGCGGTGGCTGCGGGCATCGTGGTGAGCACGGCCGACCTGCCGACCACCGTCTCCGCGCTCGTCGGCGAGGCGCACTTCCCCGAGGCGTACGTGGCGCGCGTCCGGGCGCTCAGGCCCGCGCCGAGGCGGGTGGAGGTGAAGATCGGGCTGCGCCGCCGGCTCGTCGCGGCGAGCGCGCTCGCCGGCCTCGACGGCGGCGAGGGGGCCTCGCCCTCGCCGTTCTACGGCGTGGTGCCGACGAGCTTCGATCCGTCGCTCGCGCCGCCCGGGCACGAGCTGCTCTGCGCGTCCGCCGTGGCCAGCGGCGCCTCGGTCGACGGGCTCGTGCGCGCGCTCGACCGCGCGGTGCCCGGTCTGCTCGCGGACGTGGTCTTCGTCGACGGCTCCCCGGCGGGCAGCGCCGAGGCGCCGGGCATGCCGGGCGGCGAGCGCGCGGCCGGGACGGCGCAGGTGCCCGGCCAGGTCGGCCGCGCGCGCCCGGCGGTGCACACGCCGGTGCGAGGGCTCTACCTCGCGGGGCGCGCCGCCGGCGGCCGCGGCGTGGGCATGGAGCTCGCCGCCTCGAGCGCGATCGAGTGCGTCGACCGCATCCTCGTGGATCTCGGCCGCGATCTCGGCGCGCCGCCGCGCCCCGAGCTGGCCGATATCGCCGGCGATCTGCTGGAGCGCGCCGCGGCGTCCACGCTCTCCCGCCTCACCCGCTGAGCGGCGGTCACCCGCTTCGGATACGGGCCCATCTCGACGTTTTCGGTGCTCAGCGCACAGGAGTGCGCTTGCGCGCCGAAAACGCCGATCTGGGCCCGTCTCCTGTGCGGGTGACCGCCGCTCTGGGGGGCGTGTGACCAAGACGGAGGAGAAACGAGCCAGGGGCGGTCGGATGGGCTGCGGCGCGGCGCGGCCGTCGCGCGTGGGGCGGCCGGCCGTCAGCGCGGCGTCGTGCCGCGGCTTCCGCGTGAGAGGGCGTCGAACGGCAGCTTTTGGTCCTCGAAGACGGCGTCGAGCTCCTCGCTGCCGCACTCGCGCACGCCCGAGCGCGGCGAGAGCTCCGGGCGCGCCGAGGACGGCGGGCCCATGCGCGCGGAGAGCGGTGGCATCGGGCGGATCGAAGGCGGAGGCTCGGTGCCCGGGAGGGCTCCGAGCTGCGTCGCGCGCACCGACGGGGGACTCGGCAGGGTCGACGCGGAGGGCGCGCGCGAGCTCGAGGGCGGCGGGGGCGTGAACCTGCGCGAGGGCGGCGGACCACCCGCCGCGCGCGTCGAGGGCGGCGGGGGCGTGAACCTGCGCGAGGGCGGCGGACCGCCCGCCGCGCGCGTCGAGGGCGGCGGACCGCCCGCCGCGCGCGTCGAGGGAGGCGCCATGGTCGGCGCGCGCGTCGAGGGAGGCGCCATGGTCGGCGCGCGCGTCGAGGGAGGCGCCATGGTCGGCGCGCGCGAGGACGGCGGCGGGCCGGACATCATGCCGGCGCTCCCGGCGAGCGGCGCGCCGCGCATCGACGGAGGCGGGCTCGACATCGGGCCGCCCGACGCCCCTGCCTGCGTCGACGCGAGGTACGAGGCCGGGCGCGAGGGCGGCGGCGGAACCGAGCGGGGGACGCCGGGCGCAGCGTAGGGCGAGGCCTGGCCGCGGGCCGACGGCGGCACGGCGCGCGTCGACGGCGGGGCGCGGAACGACGGCGGCGCCACGGACGAAGGCACCGGCGTGAACGAGCGGCTCATCAGGGGCGCCCGTACGGACGGCGGGGAGGCGGCGCGCGACGAGGGGGGCGGCAGGGTGCTCTGCGGCGACGACACCTCGCCGCGCCGCTGCGCCAGCCGGGGCTCCGCGCTCGGGGCGACCGCCCTCGACGCCGATCGGGGGTCCGCGCTCGCCCCGCCCCTCGGGCCCACGGCCTCGCTGCGCTGCGCGCCGATCAGCGTATAGCGCCCGCTGCCCTCATCGCGCCGGCTCGCGTCGCGCGACGCGCTCGTCTCACGGAGCGCGCCGCTCAGCATGGCCTCCAGCTCGCGCTCGCTGACCTCCTCGTCGAGCCGCAGCAGCGTCGAGCGGACGTCGCGCGCGAGCGCCTCGAACTCCACCGGATCCTTCGCGTAGACGCCGTTGGACATGATGATCGCGAGCGGCCGCCGCTCGGCCGCGATCGTGGCGACCGTGGCGATTTCGCAGCGGTGAAGCAGCACCCCGCAGCCCGGCGCCACCGCGAGGCACAGGCTGAAGAGCGCCGGCCACGCAGGGTCGAGGACAACAAGAATGCTCGGTACGTGGAGCGGGGTTGCTGTGATCTGCGCGCGACGATCCATGGCAGATCGAGGATAACTGAAACTGCTGGTCAGATCGTACTGCTCTTTCTCTATGTCGGTCATTTTCGGTCCGGTGGCTCGTGCATCGATAAAACCAGAGGCGCGGGTCTCCTACAGCTTGATTGCTTGTGTGCAGTGCTGCGGTCATCGTCGCGCCGTCGCGCCGTCGCGCCGTCGCGCCGTCGCGCCGTCGCGCCGTCGAAGGCGCGCGGCTGCCGCGCCCGTCCGGCGCGAGGCCCCCCGGGGCCGCGCGCGGGGCCGCCGCGCCGCGACCTCCGCCGGGATGAGCGGCGGAGGTCGCATGGGCGCGGCAGCGTTCGTGTCGCGGTGGGCGCCACGAGCCGAGTGAAGGCCGAGCGATGACCTGGTGCGACGTCCGCGCCGCGCACGGCCGCGTCGCCCGGCCGCGCGCAGGTGACATTCATGTGGAGGGGATCACAGCCCGGTGTAGATCGTGGCGAACGAGGCCGCCTCGCCGCGGAGCAGCAGGTTGAGCCGCGGGTTCGGGACCTTGAAGGTGTGGATCTTCGCGTTGCGCACGTCGAGCACGGCGAAGGCGCCGCCCGGCGTGCTCTCGGCGAGGCCGTTCATGAGCAGGTTCAGCACGACCGAGACGCGCTTCGACGACAGAGGCTCCCCGCGGAAATACATCTTGATGACGTGCGGAGTCCCGTCGATGACGAGCCCGAGCTCCGGATTGACGTTGATCTCGAGGTCGCCGAGGCGGTACGTCGCGACCGGCGGCTCGAACCACGTCAGCCTCCCCGAGGCGAGGAACTTGCGGTATCCGTTCACCACCGACGGGTAGATGCGGCGGCGCCGCTCGTCGTGCTGGGCGGCGAGGAACGTATCGAGCACGCTCGTGGGCTTTCCGCTCCTGTGCATGTCGACGATCGCCTCGCGCACCTGCCGGTAAAAATCGGTGTGGAGCTCGTCCTTCCGCTCCTTGAACTCCCTGACGCCCGTCAGCTTGGGCGTCCCGGCCTTGAGAACGAAGTCGACAAAGTACGTGAGCGAGATCTTTTCCATGAAGAAGTCTCCTCCAGATCGAAGCAGTTCGGTGCGCGTCCTGCGCGGGTCGTGCGAGAGGCCCGCCGCCCGCGCCGCGTCGTCCCTGATGTCTTACCATGGATAGCCACCTTCGACCCGTTCGGAAAGGGATCGATCGGACGGACATTGTCCCAACCCGGGAGGGTCGGACGGCGGGGCTTCCGTGCGTCGTAAGTGCTGGAATTTGCATGCAAAATCGGCGTGTGTCGCCCGCGCGTCCGCGGCGCCTGCGCCCGCGTCGCGCGCGCGCCGCGAGGCCATGACGAGACCAGGCGCGCGCTGCGTCGGTAATCGACAGAAACCGACTGTTGCACGGGAGTTTCTCCGCCGCAGAGAGCCAGAGAGGAGGGGCCGTCAAGAGGCACCTTCGGAGGTCGGACCGTGTCTGTCCTAGCCGCGGAGAACTCGGCGTCTCGATGGGTCCGCCCGCGGGCGGCGGACGAGGCGCTCCATGTGATGGATCTCGTCCGGGGCTCCCCTCTCCGGAGGAGGCCTCTCCGAAGGCGCGCCGACGTGCGGCGAGCGACGCCCCTCTGGCTCGCGGTTGTTGCGGGGCGCCATTCGAGGTAACAACGCCGGCCCTGGCATGCGGAATTCCTCTCTCCTGCGGCCGCTCTGCGGCCGCTGCCGCTCGCCGAGATCAACTTCTTCCGGGCGCTGGACCCCTATGTCTGCGCGGGCGGCGAGATCGGCGGCGGCAGCCGCGGCTTCCGGATGACGCAGACCGTGGGCCTCGGGCTCGACGTCGGGCTGTTCTCGCGCCCCGACAGCAACCGGGAGACGCTCCACCCGGCGCTGACGCTGCGCTACCAGCTCCGCACCGTGCAGACGCCGGCCGACCTGCCGACTCACCTGTTCCACCTCGGCGGGGCGCTGCGGATCGTGTTCTGAGGACCGACGAGCGGCCCCTCACCGGCACGCGCTGATCTGCACGTCGTCGAGGTTCCAGCCCGACATGGGCGCGCCGCCGAAGGCGATGACGGCGCTGTAGCCGAACCGCACCCGCAAGCCAGGGTTCCTGTGCGGCGTGACGTCGTAAGCGACGTGCTTCCATCCCGTATCGGTCACATCCCCGTTGGGAGACTCGTAGACGATCTGCCACCGGGATCCGTCGAAGACCTCGACATGGACCTTGTTGCGGTAGGTCGTGTTCAGCCAGCGCCAGAAGGACAACGTGATCCGCCCGGAGGCGCCCGCATCGACGGCAGGGCTCGTCAGGTAACGTTGCGGGTGCGACGTGGTGATGCTCGGGCTGCCGCCGAGCAGCACGCCCGCGAGCCCGTTGTCGCCGGTGGGCGTGTGATCGACCGCCGGATCGGGCAGCCCGGCCCGCTGATCGCTGGACGTCCTCGCCGGACCGATCTCCCAGCCGGCCGCGAGGTTCCACCGCGCGGCGTTGTCCGAGAAATCCTCGGCGAAGAGGACCTCCGGCGAGGCGCACGGCGCGGCCGGAGCGCCGTTTCCAGCGGCGCCGCCGAGCGTCGCCCGGTGCATCGCGAGGACCCCGTGCTCCCCCGGGATCCAGGGCTCGTCCGCCGGGCCGCCCGTGCAGCCCGCCGCGGCGAGGCCGCAGGACAGCGCGGCCCGCTCGATCCAGGTCTTCATGATCGCTCCTCGCAGGTGCAATGCCTCCGGCGCGGGCGCCATTCCGCCTGGCGCCGTTCCGCCGCGTCGAGAGCGGGTATTCTAGAGCGAGATGAAGCCGCAGGTAGCCTGCGCGAGCGGCGCCCGATGCCGGGAGGCCGGCGTCATGGCGCCTCCGTCGTGCTCCCCCTGACGCCCCTGAGATGGCGTGTCGCTCCCCGGCCCGCGCACCGCCGCGCGGGCGCCGGGGACGGCCGGTCATCGAGGATGGGACGCCGGATCGGGCGGCGGGGACGCCGGGATCTTCCGGCGCGAGATCGTCTCGCGCGCGAGCACGTCGGTGAGCATCAGCGTGAGGAGCAGGCCGACGAGCAGCGTCGACACGATCATGGGGAGCGCGTTCGAGAACCGCTGCTCGATGAGGTGCATGAAGAAGAGCAGCACGAGCGCCGTCTTCGCCGTGGCGATCAGCAGCGCCGCGGCGACGTCGGCCTCGCCGAGGTGGGCGAGCGACAGGAGGTACGAGGCCAGCGTGAGCGCCATGAGGACGAGCCAGACGATCACGTACGTCCGCGAGGAGAGGTGCTTGACGGTCATGGGAGCAGCGTGCCCTTAGCGGTGCATCAGGTAGAGCATCGGCCAGAGGAATATCCAGATGACGTCGACGAGGTGCCAGTAGAGCCCGCCGAGCTCGACGTGCGTCTCGTTGCCCGCGCCGTACCGCCGCCGGAAGCACCCCCACGCGAGCCAGCCGAGCACGACGAGCCCCGCCGTGACGTGCACGGCGTGGAGGCCGGTCGTCAGGTAGTACGTCGTGAAGAACATCCTGGCGCCGTCCGTCGGGAGCTCGGCGAAGCGGTAGGCGGCGCCGGGGAAGATGCCCTCGTGGAAGTGCGCGGTGTACTCGACGCCCTTCAGCGTGAGGAACGCGAGCCCGAGCGCGATGGCCCCGACGAGCAGGCGGCCGGCCCTCGCGGGATTGTCGAGGCGCACGGCGTAGACGCTCAGCGCGACGAGCAGGCTGCTCGTCAGGAGGATCGCCGTGTTGGCCGTGCCGATCGGGGCGCTGTTGTGCGCGACGGCGGCGGTGAAGTCGGCGCCGAACATCGCGCGATAGGCGGCGTAGAGCCCGAAGAGACCGGCGAAGAGGAGGACCTCGCTGGCGAGGAAGATCCACATGCCGAAGTGCGCGGCGTGGGTCTGCTTCTCGAGATCCTCGAACTGCATGGCGAGCCGCGCCGGGGCGAGCGGCTCAGCGGGCGGGTGTGACTCGGGCATTCGCCTCTTCCTCGGTCAGGTGGTAGTCGTACGGGCCGCGCTCGACGGCCGGCGTCACCGCGAAGTTGTGCTTCGACGGGAGGGGCGGCGTCGTCCACTCGAAGCTGCGCGACCGCCAGGGGTTGCCGGGCGCGCGCGCCCCCCAGCGCAGGGCCACGAGCAGGTTGACCAGCGCGAGCACGAGCGCGCCCGCGAGCAGGTAGGCGCCGCCGGTCGAGAGCACGTTCAGCCACTGGTACTGGTCGGGGTAGCTGTAGTAGCGGCGCGGCATCCCGGCGTTGCCGAGCAGGAACTGCGGCAGGAACGTCAGGATGAACCCGCAGAACACCCCGAAGGACGTGAGCAGGCCCATCGACTCCGAGTACATGCGGCCGAACATCTTGGGGAACCAGTAGTGCGCGGCCGCGAGGAACGCGGTGAGCGTGCCGCCGACCATGATGAAGTGGAAATGGGCGACGACGAAATACGTGTCGTGCCAGTGCACGTCGAGCGACTGGGTCGCGACGGCGACGCCCGTCATGCCCCCGAAGACGAAGAGGAACAGGAACCAGAAGAAGTAGAGCATCGGGGTGTTGAAATGGATGGCCCCCTTCTGCAGCGTCGCGACCCAGGTGAAGACCTTGATGGCGGAGAAGATCGCGACGAACATCGAGAGCGCGCCGAAGATCCCCGCGTCGAGCTCGCTCATCCCGGACACGAACATGTGGTGACCCCAGCCGGTGAACCCGATGAACGCGATGCCGAGCGACGAGAGGGCGATCGCCCAGTATGACGCGGGCTGCCGCTGGGAGAAGGTGCAGACGACCTCGCTGATGACCCCCTGGGCGGGGAGCACCATGATGTAGACGGCGGGGTGGGAGTAGAACCAGAACAGGTGCTGGAACAGCACCGGATCGCCGCCGAGTGCCGGGTCGAAGATGCCGAAATGATAGACGTGGTCGAGCCCGACGAGCAGGATCGTGAGGCCGAGCACGGGCGTCGCGAGCAGCATGATGACGCTCGTCGCGTAGTTGGCCCAGACGAAGAGCGGCAGCCTGCCCCACCCGAGCCCGCGGGCGCGCATCGTGTGCGTCGTGGCGATGAAGTTCACCGCCGTCATGATCGACGAGACGCCGAGGATGAAGATGCCGATCACGATCGGCAGGACGGCCGTGGGCGTCGTCGTGCTGTAGGGCGGGTAGAACGTCCACCCGGTGTCGGCGCCGCCGGCGATCGTGGCCGCCAGCGTGACGACGGCGCCGGTCGCATAGACGTAGAGGCTCGCCAGGTTGAGGCGCGGGAACGCGAGATCCTTGGCCCCGATCATCAGCGGGAGGACGAAGTTCCCGAACACGTTCGGGATCGACGGGATCATGAAGAGCCACACCATGACCACGCCGTGGAGCGTGAACATGCGGTTGTAGGTCGACGCGTCGATCACCGTGCGCTGGGGCGTCAGGAGCTCGGTCCGGAGGACGAGCGCGAAGACGCCGCCGAGCAGCAGCATGGCCACCACGAACACGTAGAACATGAGGCCGATCCGCTTGTGATCGATCGTGAGCAGCCAGGAGCGCACGCCCGCGTCCGCGCGGAGGTAATCGGGCTCGGGCGCCCCGTGCGGGAGCGCCGCGCCCTCGTGTGTCGGTCCGTTCATCGCGTGGTCCCTCCCGGCGCCGCGCCGCCGGCCCCGTCCGCGCCGGGGATCTCGGGCACGACGGGCCCGCGCGGCACGTCGCGGATCGATTTGATGAGCTCGATCATCGCGGAGATGTCGGGCGGCGTGATGATCCCCAGGTACGACGGCATGACCGGCTGGAATCCGCGGTGCATCGCGGCGAGCGGGTCCATGATCGACTCCGTGATGTAGGCCTCGTCGGCGATCCGCTCGCCCCCGCCCTCGAGCGGCACGGCCGACCGGTAGAGCCCGGCCCAGGTGGGGCCGATGTGCGGCGTGCCGTCGAGCGTGTGGCACCGCAGGCAGCCGTGCCGGGCGGCGGCGTCCTCGCCGCGGGCGGGCATCGTCCGCTCCGCGGGGGCCCGCTCCGCCTCGGCCTGGGCGGCGGCCTCCTGCGCGAACGCCGGGGTGCTCGCCGCGCCGCCCGCGAGCCAGCGCTCGTAATCGGCCGGGTCGAGCGCGATCACCTGGCCGCGCATCTCCGAGTGGCTCGTGCCGCAGTACTCGGTGCAGAGGATGGGGTACGCGCCGGGCTCGGTCGCCTCGAACCAGGCCGTGGTGACGCGGCCCGGGAGGACGTCCTGCTTGATGCGGAACTCGGGCACGAAGAAGCTGTGGATCACGTCGCGCGACGTCATGACGAGCCGGATGGGCCGGCGCGCCGGGACGTAGAGCACCGAGATCATGCTCTCTCCCTGCGGATAGCTGAACTTCCACATCCACTGCTTGGCCGTGACGTAGACGTCGAGCGCCCCCTCGGGGGCCGTGCGCAGATCGATGAACTGGCGCGTGCCGGCGTTCCAGAAGGCGAGGAAGATGAACCCGAGCGCGAACAGCGCGACGGTCTCCAGGATGAGCGCCGGCCGCGCGAACACCCCGGGGTGCGGCCGCGAGGTGTCCTGGATCCGCCGGCGATAACGGATGAGGAAATACCCGCCGATCACCGTGATCAGGACGGCGCCGCCCATGGTCACCAGGATGACGACGTAGTGCAGGCCGTCGATCTCGCGCGCGAGCGAGGCGCGCTGCTCCGGCAGGAAGAGCAGCTGGCGCAGGAGCTCGTTCATCGCGCGCCCTCCCGGTCTCTCTGCCGCGCTCGCCACCCGAAGAAGGCGAGCATCGCGCAGACCGACGTCAGGATCGCGGCCGCGCCCAGCCGCAGGAAGCCGGCCACGTAGGGGCCGTAGCGGCGGCTCGCGGGGTCGTAGCGATAACACGTCATGAGGACGCGCTCGACGGCGGTGCCGACCTGCCCGCCGCTGGCCTCGAGCAGCGCGAGCCGGAGGTCGCGGGCGGAGAACTGGACGCCGTAGAGGTAACGGGAGACGCGGCCGTCCGGCGTGAGCACGAAGACGGCCGCGGGGTGCGCGTACTGGTCCGTGTCCGCGTCGTACGCGAAGCGGAAGCCGAGATCGCCGGCGAGCGCGCGGATCTCGGGCACATCGCCGGTGAGGAACGGCCAGTCGGCCCGGCCCGCGGCGCCGCCGCCGAGCCCCGCGAGGGTGGATGTCCGCTTCCGCTCCGCGGCCGCAGGCGTGTCCCGGGGGTCGAAGCTCACCGTCAGCGCGCGGTACTGCTCGCCGAGCCGGTAATCGAGCTTCGCCATGCCGGAGACGAGGCCGCGCAGCACGAGCCCGCAGAGCATCGGGCAGCGGTAATAGGCGAGCACGAGCAGGACCGGCCGCTGCCCGTCGAAATGCTCGGCGAGCGGCGCGCGACGTCCGGCCATGTCCGTGAACGGGAGCGCCGTGTCGATGGCGTGCCCGAGGCGCTCGTCGATATCGGCCTCGCGGGCGGGCGGCTCCGCGGCGGCCGCGAGCGGGGCGCGCGAGCACATGAAGGTCATGAGCGCCGCGGCGGGCAGGTGCTTCCTCCTCATCGGCTCTCCTCCACGACGAGGTTCATCGCGTCGTCGATCGGGATCTGCACGAGGCCGCGGCTCCGGTCGGCCCAGCCGAAGCGCCTGAGCTCCTCGCGTTTCTGCCGGTTGAGCATCGTGCCGAGGCCCTCCTCCCCGGTCTCCCGGCGCACGAAGATCCGCCGATCCACGCCGGCCACCACGCCGCGCGCCCCGGCGGGCTCCTCGGGGGGCTGGAGGCGCCTGCCCGCGGGGCGGAGCTCCGCCTCGCGGTCGCGCAGGATCATCCACGACCAGAGCCCGAGGATCACAAAGATGGTGACGACGGCGAACGCGATGGCCAGGATCCGCCGCCAGGGGACGAGATCGTCTTCCTGGCGCACGTCGGGACGGCGGTAGTGGGACGTCATACGCTCTCGTATCGGAAGGCGGCCGGCAGCGCCGGGTCGTTGACGGGGACGAGCGGCTTGCCGCGCAGCCGCAGCGCGGCGAGCGCGACGCACGGGCCCACCACGGCGAGGAGCGCCGCGAGGTCGAGCCAGTGGTACGGCGCGCGTTCGCCGGGGGCGTCGGGCACGACGAGCCAGTGAACATCGATGTAATGCGCGGCGAGGATCCAGGCCGCGACCGCCGACAGCCACGCTGGCCGCCGCTTGATCCCGTAGTTGAGCAGGATCAGAAAGGGGATCACGAAGCGCGCGAGCACCAGGGCGAGGCTCACGGCGCCCCACGGGCCGTGCGCGCGGTGGAGGTAGAACTCCGCCTCCTCCGGCCGGTCCGCGATCCACATCAGCATGAACTGGAAGAACGCGGCGTAGGCCCAGAAGATGGTGAACGCGAGCAGCAGCCTGCCGAGCGCGTAGTAATGCGACGTGCTCAGCCCGGGCAGGAGCCCGGCGCGGTCCGAGGCGAACGCGAGCACCGTGAGGAGCGCTATCGCCGCGACGAAGCCGCCGGCGAAGACGTAGACGGGGAACATCGTCGAGACCCACGTCGGCTGGAGGGACATGAGCCAGTCGAAGGCGGCGAACGAGAGCGCGAGCGCGACGAGCGGCAGGCCGGCGACGCTGATCGTGCGGAGCCGCCCGCCCCGCGCGAGCTCCGGGCGCGCGTCGCCGCGGAGCGATCCGTGGCGGAGCAGGGCGGCGAGGACCAGCCAGACCACGAAGTAGATCGCCGTCCTGATCAGGAAGAAGGGGAGGTTCAGGTACGGCGTCTTGTGGAGCACGATGGCCCTGACGTGCTCGTCCTCGATCGACTCGGGCCGGAGCCACTCGCCGTAGAGCGAGCCCAGCCCGAACAGGAGCGGGACGAACAGCGCGGCCAGGGCCGGCAGCGCGCCGAGGATCGCCTCCAGGAGGCGGCGGACGGCCACGGGCCAGGTCGCGCCCATGGCGTGGCAGATCATGAGGAAAATGAGCGCGCCGACCGCCGTGCTCACCGCGTAGGCGTAGGCCGCGAGGTAGGCGTAGAAGAGCCGCGTCGGGTCCACGAACGCGCCGGCGACGAGCAGGAGGCCGCCGAGGAGCGCGAGGCCGAGCGACCACGCCACGATCGCGCGGCCGCCCCGGAAGGTGGGGATACGTCGGTTCACGGGAGCTCCTTCTGCGCGCGCTCGCGGAGGGGCGGGGGGAGCGCGTCGAGCGCGGCGGCGCGGCTCCTGCCGAGCGCCCTCACGTACGCGACGATCGCCCAGCGCTCCGCGAGCGGGATGTGCGGCTCGTACGAGCGCATGAGCCCGTAGCCCTCGACGATGACCTGGTAGATGCGGCCTGGCGGGAACGCCTGCACCCGCGGGTCGACGAGCGACGGCGGGCGCCGCTGCGTCATGTTCCGCGCGACCTCCGACTCGCCGTCGCCGGCGACTCCGTGGCACGCGGCGCAGAAGATCTCGTATCGCTCCTGGCCGTACCGGAGCAGATCGAGGGTGACCGGCACCGGGATGCGCTCCGCGTAGGCGCCGCCCGCGACCCCGCGGGTGAGCGCGGGATCGCCGGTCGTCCGGTCGTTCGGCACCGTGCCGTCCGGGGGGGCGGCGCATGACCGCGCCGTCGTGGAAGATCTCCGTCGGCTGATAGGGCGCATAGCGCTTCTGGCGGAGCATGCGCTCCAGATCGAGCGCGTCGGCCTCGCCGGGCTCGCCGTCGTCGCGCGCCGCCGCCGGATCCCGCTGGCAGCCGGCGAGGCAGAGCGCCGCGGCGAGGGCGGCGCGCGCGGCGTTCCGCCGGAGCGGCGAGGGGCGCCGGCGCATCACCGTCGCTCCTTGCCGGCCCAGGCGACCGCGCGCGCGCCGAGGGCGGTGAGATCGCGCTCGGCGATGGGCCGGATCAGCGCCGGGTCGCGGGCGTCGATGCCGATCCAGAACCGATCGATGGAGGCGCGTTCGAACCCGGGGACGTCGAACACGGGACTCCAGAGCTCGGGCAGCCGCGCGAGCAGGAGCATCGCGACGAACCCCGAGAGGGCGGTCGCGAGCACCATCATCTCGAAGGTGATCGGCACGAACGCCGGCGCCGCGTGCGCCGGCCGGCCGCCGACGATGAGCGGGTAGTCGTAGGCATTGTTGTGCCACTGCACGAGGTAGCCCCCCGCCGCGCCCGCGATCGCGAAGGGGAAGACGATCCACGGGAGCGGCGAGCGGCGGAGGCCGAGCGCCTCGTCGACGCCGCGCACCGGGTACGGCGTGAACGCGTCGAGGCGCCGGTAACCACGGCCCCTGAGCTCCGTGATCGCCCGCAGCATCGCCTCGGGCGTCTCGAACTCCGCGAGCAGGCCTGCGCGCATCAGTGCTCCTCCTTGCTGAGCTCGTGGTTGAGCTCCTTGACCTCGGCGACGGGGATGAACGGAAACAGGCGCAGGAAGATCATGAAGAGGAGCAGGAAGAACGAGATCGTCCCGGCGAACATCGAGACGTCGACCCACGTCGGGCGGTAGGCGTGCCACCCCGAGGGGATGAACTCGCGCTGGAGCGACATGACGATGATCACGAACCGCTCGCACCACATCCCGACGTTCACGAGGATCGAGATGATCCAGAGCAGCACGGTGCTTCGCCGGACGCGCGAGGACCAGAGCAGCTGCGGGACGAGCGCGTTGCAGACGATCTGCACCCAGAAGACGGCCGCGTTCGGCCCGAAGGGGCGCGCGACGAAGTACTGGTAGATCTCGTAGTCGGCGCCGCTGTACCAGGCGGCGAACCACTCGATGATGTAGGCGTAGACGACGATGAGGGACGTGACGAGCGTCAGCTTGCTCAGGTTGTCGATGTGCCGCTCCGTGACGACGTTCTCCAGGCGGAAGATCCGGCGCGCCGGGATGAGCAGCGTCAGCACCATCGCGAAGCCGGAGAAGATGGCGCCGGCGACGAAGAACGGGGGGAAGATGGTCGCGTGCCAGCCCGGCACGAGCGCCGTCGCGAAATCGCTGCTCACGATCGAGTGGACGGAGACGACGAGCGGCGTCGCCAGGCCGGCGAGCAGCCCGTAGAGGATGCGGTAGTGGCGGTAGGCGTGCGCGGAGCCGCGCCACCCGAGCGACAGGATCCCGTAGACGATGCGGCGGCGGCGATCGGGCGCCCGGTCGCGGAGGGCCGCGAAGTCGGGGAGGAGCCCGACGTACCAGAACACGAGAGAGACCGTGAAGTACGTGAAGATGGCCGCCGCGTCCCACGGGAGCGCGCTCTTGTACTGAGGCCAGACCGCCAGCGTGGAGGGGTAGGGGACGAGCCAGTAGGCGAACCACGGCCGCCCGAGGTGCAGGACCGGATAGAGGCCCGCCTGGATGACGGCGAAGAGGGTCATCGCCTCGGCGAACCGGTTGATGCTCGTGCGCCAGTGCTGCTCCAAAAGGAGCAGGATCGCGGAGATGAACGTGCCGGCGTGCCCGATGCCGACCCAGAACACGAAGTTGATGATCCCGAACGCCCAGCCCACGGGGATGTTGTTGCCCCAGACGCCGACCCCCGTGACGATGGTGTAGACGATGGTGGTGGCGAGCAGGGCAGTCCCGGCGCCCGCGAGGGCGAACGCCGCCCACCACAGCCTCGATCGCGGCTTCCACACGACCGACAGGAGCTGCTCGGAGAGGGCCTCGTCCGTGGGCCTCCCGAGGAGGAGAGGCTGCGTCACGGCTGGTCGAGCTCCGGGTTCTTGTTGTTGATGCGCGCGAGGTAGACGTTCCTCGGCCGGGTGCCCTGGTCGTGGAGGACGGAATAGCTCCGCGGCTCGCCCCGCCACGCCACCATCTCCGTCTCGCCGTGCAGGAGCGAGTCGAACTGGATCGCCCTCGTCGGGCAGGCCTGCTGGCACGCGGTCACGACCTCGCCCGGGCGGATCGAGCGCCGCTCGATGCTCGCCGCGATCTCCGCGCGGCGGACGCGCTGGACGCAGTACGTGCACTTCTCCATGACGCCGCGCTCTCGCACGGTGACGTCGGGGTTGCGCTGGAGCTCCGCGAGCCCGGCGTTGTAGGCGCGGAGCTCGGTGTAATCGAACCAGTTGAAGCGCCTGACCTTGTAAGGGCAGTTGTTCGAGCAGAACCGCGTCCCGACGCAGCGGTTGTAGGTCATCTCGTTGATCCCGTCGGGGCTGTGCGTCGTCGCGTTGACGGGGCACACGTACTCGCAGGGCGCCTTCTCGCAGTGCTGGCAGAGCATGGGCTGGTGGACGACCTCCGGATCGTCCGGAGCCCCCGCGTAGTAGGTGTCGATCCTGAGCCAGTGCATCTCCCGGCTGTTCAGGACCTCCTCCTTCCCCACCACGAGGACGTTGTTCTCGGCCTGGCACGCGGCCACACACGAGCTGCACCCGGTGCAGATGGTGAGATCGATCGTCATGGCCCATTGCTCGAGCGCCCCCGGGAGCTCGACGCGCTGTGGGAGCAGCGACGGCAGCGGCCCCTTGAACGCTCCGGTGAAGTCGGGGTGCTCCCGGTAGAACGCGAGGGAGGCCGAGAGCGCGATCGGGCGCCCGCGCAGGCCGAAATGCGTCTGCGTCAGGGCGAGCCGGTGCTTCTCGTCCGGCCGCCGGCGCACCGCGAGGCCGGCCGCGAAGAACGGCGCGTCCGCGGTGCGGAGCCGGTACACGTCGGCGCCCACGCCGGCGGCGATCACCTCGGCGCCGCTCCGCCCGTACCCGAGCTGGAGCGACACCGTGCCGTCGGCGTGCCCCGGCGCGACGAGGACCGGTATCGAGACCGTCCGCCCCCTGAGCTCGAGCTCGACCACATCCTCGCTCTCGACGCCGAGCGCCTTCGCCGTCGCGGGGCTGAGCAGCGCCGCGTTGTCCCAGGTGAGCTTGGTCATGGGATCGGGCAGCTCGAGCAACCAGGGGTTGTTGGCGAAGCGGCCGTCATACACGCTGGCATCGACCGAGAAGGCGACCTCGAGGAGCTCCGCCGGCGCCGGGACCTGGGCCGCGATCTGCCCGATCGCCGCGGCGATCCCGTCGGCCCGGAGCGCCGTGATCTGGCGCGGCGCCGCGCTGGCCGGGACGAGCCCGCGCCGCAGCGCGTCCTCCCAGAACGCGTCGAAATCGGCGCCGCCCCGGCGCGCCCTCCACGTATTGCGGAGCAGCTCGCGCGCGCCGATCGGCGGCTCGCCCGCGAGCACCGCGAGCACCTCGGGGGTGGTCCTGCCCTGGTAGAGCGGCTCGATGAGCGGCTGGACCATCGAGATCGTGCCATCGTAGGCGCGCGCGTCCCCCCAGGCCTCGAGCTCGTGCGCGGCGGGCACGAACCAGTCGCAGCCGGCCGCGGTCTCGTCCTCGTGGAGCCCGAGGTAGGCGCGGCTCGGGACGGCGCGCAGCAGCGTGGAGAGCTCGAGATCCGCGGGCGCCGTGTAGGCCACGTTGTCCTCGAGGATCACGAGGGTGTCGACGCCGCCGCGCCGGATCTCGTCGGCCAGCGCGGCGAGCTCCTGCTCCGCGCCGCCCGCCGTGACCAGGGTGCTCGCGGTGGCCCACGCGGCGCGCTCGCTGCGGAGCGCCGCGTTCATGAGGTGCGCGAGCGCGTGTACGGGCGGAGGTTGCCGCTCCCCCGCGACCACCACGCTCGCCGCCGCGCCGCGCGCGAGGTCGCGCGCGAGCGCCTCGACGAAGCGCCGGTGCTCCGCTCGCACCCGCGCCCGGAGCGGATCGAGCGCGCCGAGCGCGCCGAGCGCCTCCGCCGGCAGGGCGCCCGGGCTCCCGCCCAGCGCGCGCAAGAGCTCCGCCGCGACCGCCGCGGCGAGCGCCGGCACCTCGCTCGGCCGCGCGCGCAGGCGGTGGTCGGCCATGCTCCCCGTCGGGCTCAGCCCGGGCTCGATGACGTAGAGCCGGTTCATGGTGCCCGCCGGCGAGCCGACGCGCCGCCGCTCGGAGAACTGGCGCGCGTACGCGAGGCTGAAGGGCATCGACGCGAGGAAGTCCGCGTCGAGCGAGAGGATGACGTCCGCGGCCCGGAAGTCGTGCTGGGGTTGCAGCGGCGCGCCGAAGGCGAGCTCGGCCCCGCGCGCCGCGTTCGGCGAGCGCGCGGGCGCGTGGAACGTGAACCGGGCCGCCGGATGGCGCGCGAGGACGCGCCCGATGAGGTCCGCGACGAGCGGGGAGCCGGTGGGCCTGAGGACGAAGCGCAGCCCTGCGCCGCGGTCGCTCCGCGGGCCGCCGAACTGCTCGACGAACGCCTGCCACGCGGCCGGCGTCGCGCCGCGCCGCGCGCCGCGCGCCCGGTGCTGGTCGTAGAGGCCGAGCACCGACGCCTGCTCGTAGACGCCGGTCGCCCCGAGGCTCGCCGGGTGCTCCGGGTTGCCCTCGACCTTGGTCGGCCGCCCCTCGTGGTTCTCGACGAGCACGCCCGTCGCGAACCCGTCGAGCTCCAGGCTGGTCGCGTAATACCGGAGGATCCCCGGGGTCACCTCCGGCGGCGTCCTCACGTAGGGGACGATCCTGTCCGCGGGCCTCGAGCTGCAGCCGGAGGCGCCGGCGAGCGCCATGCTCGCGCCGAGGAGCTTGAGCCAGCTCCGCCGGGTCACCGCGTCGGGTCTGTCCGCGCCGCCGGGGGCGTCCTGTCCGGCGTGCTCGCGGAGCTCCTGCGCATCGAGGAGCTCCGCGAGGCTGCGCCAGTACGCCTTGCCCGTCTTGCCCTGGAGCGCGGCGCTCCCTGTCGACTCTTTTCGCTCAGCCATCGTCCCTCTTCAGGTCGCCTGTGGATCGGCGCTGTCGCCCCTGCTCTCCTTCGTCCGCCTCTTCGGTCTCTCCTGCCCCCGCGCGCGTTCACCTGTGGCAGGTCGAGCAGTGCACGAGGCGCCGCACGCCGAGCTCCTCCGCGATCTGCCGGCCGATCCGCTCCGCGTCGGGCCCGGCGTCCCACGCCATGTCCACGATCGCGGAGCGCGGGCGGAGGTGCCGCTCCGGCGCTCGGTGGCAGTCGAGGCACCAGCCCATCGTCATCGGGGTCACCTTGTGGACATCGGGCATCTGGTCCACGCGGCCGTGGCACGTCACGCAGCCGACGCCCTTGTTCACGTGGATGGCGTGGTTGAAATAGACGAAGTCCGGCACGTCGTAGACGCGGTTCCAGGGGATCGGCGTGTCCGAGAAATAGCTTGTCCGGACGAGCGCGAGCTTGGGGCTCTGATTCCAGATCTGGCTGTGGCACCCCATGCAGAGCGCCGTCGACGGCATCCCCGCCGTGCCCGCGCGCTCGACCGTGTAATGGCAGAACCGGCAATCGATGGCGTCGTCCTGCACGTGGTGCCTGTGATCGAACTGCACGGGCTGCTGGACGGGCAGGTTCTGGCCGGTGTTCCAGTCGGTGCGCACGTAGATCATCGGCGTCGCGACGGCCCCCGCGACGCCGAGCAGGGCGAACGCGACGGCGATCCGGAAGGCGGTGTTGCTCCAGCGTGGAAAAACGGATGCCATGCTCTCGTGGGGCCGGCCTCGCCACCGTGCGGCGATGCGGCCGTCTCCATCGATGCAACGGTCGCCGGGCTCGTTTCGCGATCTCGCGCTCTCCGTCGCTCCGGGGCCCGCGCGCTAGGGCGCCCCCGGAGCGGCGCCGTCCGGCGTGGCCGCGGCGTCGCGGCGTGCGAGCGTCCGAATCCGCATTCGGTGGCGCGCGGGCGGGTCGTGCAATACCCGATCTTCCTCTGCCGGGACGGAGATCCGCGGTATCATGCCGTCATGAAGCTACCGGGCTCGACATCGCCGTCCCTCGTGACCATCGCTGTTTCCGTGGCGGCAGGGCTCGCGGTGTTCGCCTGCTCGAGCCAGGAGCTCGTCTGGCCGGCGCCGAGGTTCGACGCCGCGGCCGCGGGGGGCGGCGGGGCGAGCGGGAGCGGCCTCGGTGGGAGCGGCGCCGGCGGGGCAGACGCGAGCGGCGCCGGCGGGAACGGCGGCGGCGTGGAGGCAAGCGGGAGCGGCACCGGCGGGAGCGGCGCCGGCGGGGCAGACGCGAGCGGCGCCGGAGGGAACGGCGGCGGGGCTGGCGGGAGCGGCGGCGGCGCCGGCGGGGCCGGGACAGCGCTCGACTGCTCGCCGCCGAGCGGGGGCGAGGGCGCGCTGAAGCTCACCCCCGTCGTATCGGGCATCACGCGCCCGCTGCTCCTGAAATCCGCGCCGGGGGATCCCACGCGGCGCTTCATCGTGTCGCAGCCCGGTCAGATCTTCGTGCTCAAGGACGACGCGCCCGAGCCCGCGGTGTTCCTCGACCTGCGCGAGCTCATCGCCTTCGGCGGCGAGCGCGGCCTCCTCGGGCTCGCCTTCCACCCGGACTACGAGGCGAACGGCCGCTTCTTCGTGCATTACTCGGACAAGGTGACGGACGGCGACACGCGGGTCGTCGAGTTCAGGCGGGGCGAGACCCCGGACGTCGCCGATCCGACCCCGGTCGCCACCTACCTGGAACACGAGCAGCCGCAGACCAACCACAACGGCGGATCCATCGAGTTCAGCCCGCGCGACGGGTTCCTCTACCTCGGGCTCGGCGACGGCGGGAACAGCAATGACTACGGCCCCGGCCACTCGGCCATCGGCAATGGACAGGACCTCACGACCCTGCTCGGCAAGATGGTGCGCATCGACGTCGCGACGCACCCCTACGGCATCCCGGAAGGGAACATGACCGGTGAAGGCGTCCGGCCCGAGATCTGGGACTACGGCCTCCGGAATCCCTACCGCTTCAGCTTCGACGGGTGCACGGGCGACCTGTACATCGCCGACGTCGGGCAGCGGCTGTGGGAGGAGATCCACATCGAGCCGGCGGGGCAGGGGAGGAAGAACTACGGCTGGCGTCTCATGGAGGGCAAACACTGCTTCGTCCCGGCGGAGAGCTGCGATCCCGAGGGGATCACCACGTTGCCTCAGGTCGAGTACCCGCACGCCGGGCAGGTCATCGAGGACTGCTCGGTGACCGGCGGGTACGTCTACCGAGGCAGCAAGATCCCGTGGCTCCGGGGAGCGTACTTCTACGGCGATTACTGCAGCGGCAGGATCTGGACGCTGACGTTCGAGGGCGGGGCGACGACCGCGCCGGTCGACCGCACCGCCGATCTGGAGACGCTCGGCTTCGCCATCGCCGGCTTCGGGCAGGACAGCGCCGGCGAGGTCTACGTCGCCGACTTCGGCGGCACGGTGTACCGCGTCGATCCGGAGTGAGCCCCCGCGCGCGCGCCGCGCAGGAGCTCACATCGACCAGCGGAGCCCGGCGTACCGCACGCCGAGCACGATCTCGGGCCGGCGGGAGGCGGCGCGCTCTTCCGGCGGGACGGGCACACGCCGGGAGCCGAGGGTGGCGAGCACGATGCCGCCTCCCATGCTGGCGACCCCGAGGACGACGAGCCCGAGACCGATGGTCTTGCCGATAGAGCCGTATCCGGTGTCGGGGACCGGTTCACCTTGGTTGATGTAATAAGAGTTCGGCTCCCGGTTGGGGTCGCAGGGGTCGTTCTTCGAGCACGACAAGATGAGGGCTGCCCCCAAGAGCGTCGAGACGGCGCCGACGCCGGTCAACGCGACTCCTCCAACCACCATCCCCCGGCTCTTGAGCCGGGTCTGCGGCGGGCCGGCCGGCGGCGCCGGCACCGCCGCGGCCGGCGCCGAAAGCGACGGCCCGGCGACGGGCGCCAGGACGGGGCCGCCGGCCTGCGGCGCAGCGGTCGTGGTCGGCGCGGCGGCCTGCGGCGCGGCGGCCTGCGGCGCGGCGGCCTGCGGCGCCGGCGTGCCCGCGGGCAGCGGCTGCGCCGCGCCGCTGGACCGCGCGTGCACCGCCACCGGATCGGCCCGGGCGTCTCGACCACCCCCCGCGAGGGCGGCCAGGAATATCGTGAGCGGCAGCAGGTGCCCGAGGCGCCGTGTCAGCAAACTCGTCATGTGACCCTCTCTGCGATTGTGGTCCTCTCTGCGATCGTCGGACAGGCTGCCTCCGGCCGGCGCAGCCGGACATCGAGATCCCCGGCTCGGCCTCCCCGACTTCAAGCAGGATAATGTGGGCGAGGTCCGCGTCGTGGACTTCAGCGGGACCGTTCCGTGCTCCGGCTCTCCCATCCGGAGCGAGCGCTCGCCGCGCGGCCGTTCACATCGACCAGCGGAGCCCGGCGTACCGCGGGCCGAGCACGAGCTCGGGCGCGGCGGAGGCGGCGTTCTTCGCCGGCTGAACCGGCGCCTTGCGCCCGCCCATGATCATGAAGGTGACGCCGACTCCCGCGCTGATGATCCCGCCGACGACGAGCGCACCTCCCAGGGCTTTGTCCTCGTCGGGGTCGGCGGACTCCTCGTCGCACGCGCCGGGCTCCGCGCAGGCGATCGTCACGCCCCCGGCGAGGGTGACGAGGGCGCCGACGCCGGTCAGGACGATGCCGGTGACGAACAGCCTCCTGCTCTTCATCCGGGTCGGCGGCTCGGCCGGGGCCGCCGGCGCCTTGCCCGCGACCGGCGCCAGGGCGGCGCCGCCGGCCGACCCGGCGGGAGCCGCGGGCCTCGCTGCGGCCGCCCCCGGCCGCGCTGCGGTCGCCGCCGGGGGCGTGGCGGGCGCGGCGGGCCCTGCGCCCGCGGCCAGCGGCGGGACGGCCACCGTCTCCGAGGCGCCCGCCCTCGTGAGCTCGACGGTCCTGGTGAACGGCGCCCGCCCCGGCGCGGCGGCCTCGATCGTGTGCTGGCCGGGGTCGACGGGCACCGGGATGCCCCACTGCGCGCGCCCCACGAGCGCGCCGTCGCGCTTCACCTGGAGATCGGCCGGGGCGCTCGCCGGCGCGGTAATCGTCAGCCGGATGAGCTTCGGCTCGAGCGCCGCCGCCCGCTGCCGCGCCACCTTCTCGCGCTCCAGCTGGCCGGCGGCCTTCGCCGCGCCGGCCACCTCGAGGAACATCGACCAGGCGCTCGCCGTCCGGCCGAGCTGCTCGTAGCAGGCCGCGAGGTTGAACCGGGTCCCGATGCCCGGGTCGAGCCGCTGGCTCTCCTCGAGCTTGGGGCACGCGTCGGCGTACTTGCCCTGCGCCATCAGCTGCTTGGCCGCGTCGAAGAGCGCCTGCGCGGCCGCGGTGTCGGCCCTGGCGTCGCGGCTGCCCCCGGCGAGGGCGGCAAGGAACATCACGAGCGCCAGCAGGCGCCCGAGGTGCTGCATCGGCAGGCTCGTCATGGTGGTCCTCACTTGCGGTCGTCGAACAGGTTGCCGCCGGCCGGCGCGGCGGCGGGGGCGCGGGCCGGACCGGCCGCCGGCCGGGCGGGCCGGGACGCCGGCGTCTCCGCGGCGCCCGCCGGCCGCCGCGCAGCGCCCGCGGGGGCCGCCGCCGGCCTGGCGCTGGCCGGCGCCGCAGGCTCGGCCGAGGCGAGGCCCGGGGCGGCCGCGAGGCTGGCCTCGAGCGCCGGGGCGGCCTCCCCGCCAGGCGCGACGGCCGGCGCGCCCGCCGCGGACGCGCCCGGCGAGGCGGCCGCAGGGTCGACCGGCGACGGGAGCGCCGCGGCGGCGGCGCTCGCGGCCGCCGCCGCCGCGGGCGCGCCGCCGCGCGCGCGCAGGGCGAGGAACCCGAAGGCCCCGGCCGCGGTGAGCAGCGACAGCCCGACGCCAGCGAGCACGAGGGCGACCCCCCCCGGGCGCCTCCGCGGCGCGAGCATCGTCCCGCTCCACGACGGGGCGGTGCTCATCACGGTCGGCGAGGTCGTCCCGCTCCGCGACGCGAGCTCCGGCCGCGGGGGCGCCGAGCTCCGCGAGATCCCGCTGATCCGCTCGATCGAGAGCCGCGCCCGCCCGGTCGCGAACGGCGCGAGCGCCTCGGCCAGCTCCCCGACGTGGCGGAACCGCCGCTCCGGCGCCTTCTCGAGGCACCTCAGGATCACCGCCACGAGCGCCGGGGGCACGTCCGGCCGGAACGCGGCGAGCGGGCGCGGGGTGCCCTGCATGATCGCCACGCAGAGCTGCGGCATGGTCGCGCCGTCGAACGGCGGCGCGCCGGCGATCAGCTCGAACAGGATGACGCCGAGCGACCAGATGTCGCTGCGCGCGTCGACGTCGCGGGACGACTTGAGCTGCTCCGGCGACATGTAGAGCGGCGAGCCCATGATCGCCTTGGTGTCGGTGATCCGCGGGTCGTCGCCGCGGGTCACGACCTTCGAGATCCCGAAATCGAGCACCTTCACGCACGGCGAGCCGTCCGCGCGCCTCGTGAGGAACAGGTTGGCCGGCTTGAGATCGCGATGGACGATGCCCGCCGCGTGGGCCTCCGCGAGCGCCTCGCAGGCCTGGAGCACGTACTCCACGGCGGCCTGCGGGGGCATCGGCCCGCCCGCGCGCACCGCGTCGGCGAGGTCGCTGCCCGACAGGAACTCCATGACCATGTACGGCGTGCCGGAATCGAGCGTCCCGACGTCCATCACCCGCGCCACGTGCTCGCTCTTGATCTTCGCCGCGGCGCGCGCCTCGCGCACGAAGCGCTCGGCGAGCGTGTGGGATTGTGTCGCCGAAGGGAGCAGCAGCTTGATGGCGACGCGCTCTTCCAGCTGGAGGTGGGTCGCGGCGACGACGACGCCCATGCCGCCGGCGCCGATCACCCGCTCGACGCGGAATTTGCCCGCGAGCACTTGCCCCTCTCGAACCAGCCGGTCGGCTTCGTCGTGTGTCGGCGAGGTGCTCGTCATGGATCGGTCCCTTCGTCAGGCCGGGGCGCGGAGCGCGTGAACCGCGCGATCTTCGCGGAGAATCCGGCGCAAAGCCAGCCCACGATAGCCGCCTGGCGGACGCCGATCAATCTCGTGGCCGTGCTCCGTCGGGCTCCCGGCGCGGCTCCTTCCCGCCGCGGGCGCGGCGTCGCCCTCGTCGCCCGCCGGCGCGGCCGCCCGCCGCCCGCCGCCCGCCGCCCGCCGCCCGCCGGGGCGCTTCCCCCGGGCGTGAATCCGAGAGAAGATCGCTCACGCCATGGAGCACGGCCACCCCGGCAGCGAGAGCGAGCGGCGCCAGCGGATCCTCGCCGCGACGGAGCGGCTCCTGCGCCGGTACGGGCCCGCCAAGACCACGGTCGCCGACATCGCGCGCGAGGCCGAGATCGCGGTCGGCGCGGTGTACCTGGAGTTCGCCTCGAAGGACGCCATCGTCGAGGAGCTGTCCCAGGGGCTGCACCGCGCCGTCATCGCCGCCATGCGCGCCGCCGCCGCCGCGGACGACCGCCCCTTCCGCGACCGGCTGCGCGCGGTGCTCGACGCGCGCGCCCGCTCGTTCCTCGAGCTCGCCGACGCGGGCGCCCACGCGTGCGACCTCGTGCACTGCCAGAGCCGCGCCGTGAAGGCGGCCCACGCCCGCTTCCTCGACGAGGAGCGCGCGCTGATGCGCGACCTGCTCGAGCGCGGCGCCGGCGCCGGCGAGCTCGACGTCCCCGAGCCCGAGCTCGCCGCGCGCGCGCTCCTCAGGGCTTATGCGAGCTTCTCGCCACCATGGCTGTTCCAGGGCCCGCGCGAGGAGGTCGAGGCGATGATGTGCGCCGTGCACCAGATCGTCCTCTACGGCCTCGTCGGCCGCGATCCCGCCCGCGCGCCGAGGCGCTGAGTCGCGCGCCCGCGCGGCTCGCGCGGCGCTCGAATCGCCCGCGCGGAGGCGCAAAACGCGCCTCTCTCAAAGCGAGCTCTCGCCCGATGCGCTGAATCCTCAGGCGGAGAGTCCTCCCGGGACTCCCATGAATTCCTGTGACAGCCGCGGATCGCTGGATTAGCATCCGCGCCTTACCGCCGGTCAATCGGCGCGTCGTTGGAACGGAGCAGGGCCTTGCAAGCAACTGTGGGCTACCGGAGCGAAGAGGTAGTACAAACAACAAACGATCGTTGGAGCCTCATCCGCGCCGTGCGCGAGAGCGACGATCGGCGCGTGCTCCTCAAGGCTCACATCGACTCACCTCGTCACACGGCTGCTCTGGCGGCGGGCGCGCTGCTCAACGAGTTTGAAATCACCCGGTCTCTCGACCCGGAGCGGGTGCTGAAGCCCACGTTGATGGAGCTCTGCGGCGAGGCGCCCGTCCTCGTCTTCGAGGACGAGGATCTCGCGCCGCTCGACTGGCTCCTCCTGCGCTCGCCGCTCGATCTGGAGCGGTTCCTCGCGCAGGCCGCGAGCATGGCGGACGCGCTCGCCGCGGTGCACCGCGACGGGGTGACGCACAAACACGTCCAGCCGCAGAGCTTCTTTGTCGACCAGGCGAGCGGGTCGGTCCGGCTCGCCCACTTCATGGCGGCGACCCGGCTCCGGAAGGAGCACCCCCAGCCGCAGACCGCGGTGGAGGAGGGGAGACTACCGTACATGTCGCCCGAGCAGACCGGCCGCATGAACCGGACGCTCGACTGGCGCACGGACCTCTACTCCCTCGGGGTCGTGTTCTACGTGATGCTCGCCGGGCGCCTGCCGTTCGACGCCTCGGGGCCGCTCGAGTGGATGCACGCCCATCTTGCCCGGCCTCCCGCGCCGCTGCCGGAGGACTCCGTGCCTCCCGCCGTGGCGGCCCTCGTCATGAAGCTCCTCGCGAAGGACGCCGAGGAGCGCTACCAGAGCGCAGAGGGGCTCTCGACGGACCTCAAGAGGTGCCAGCGCTCGCTGCGCGCGGCGGGCCGGGTCGACCCGTTCCCGCTCGGCGAGCAGGACATCTCCGGTCAGTTCCGCATCCCGCATCGCCTCTACGGGCGCGAGGGGGAGGCGCAGCATTACCTGGCCGTCTTCGATCGCGTGCTCCAGGGCAGCCGCGAGATGATCATGATCACCGGGTATGCCGGGATCGGCAAGACGTCGCTCGTCCAGGAGATCTACAAGCCTCTGACCCGGGAGCACGGCTATTTCATCTCGGGCAAGTTCGACCGGCTCCACCGCGGGATCCCTTACTCCGCCGTGATCCAGGCGCTCCGGGGCCTGCTCCAGCAGGTGCTCGCCGAGAGCGCGGAGCGCGTCGAGCGGGCGCGGGCGTCGCTGCAGAAGTGCCTCGGGAGGAACGCCTCGCTGCTCGCCGACGTGCTGCCCGAGCTCGGCATCCTCCTCGGCGCGGAGAATATCCCGCTCGCGCCCCTGGAGCTCGGCCCGGCGGAGACCCAGCACCGCCTCCTGCTCGCGTTCCGCGGGCTCCTCCGGGCGTTCTCGGCCCGCGAGCAGCCGCTCGTCCTCTTCCTCGACGATCTCCAGTGGGCCGACGCCGGCTCGCTCTGGCTGCTCGAGGGGCTCATGGATGCCGAGGACCTCGGCCCCGTTCTTCTCGTCGGGTCCTACCGGGACAACGAGGTGAGCGGGAGCCACCCGCTGCTCATGACGCTCAGGTCCCTTCAGGCGAGCGCCGTGACGGTGAACACGATCCAGCTCTTCCCGCTGTCGTTCGCGTCGCTCACCCGGCTCGTGGCCGACACCCTGCGGCGCGATCCTTCGCCCGTCGAGCCGCTCGCGCGGCTCATCATGCACAAGACCGAGGGGAACCCGTTCTTCGCGCGGCAGTTCCTGCAGGCCCTCGAGGCCGACGGGCTCGTCCACTTCTCCCCGGAGGAGCGCCGCTTCCTCTGGGACCTCGAGAAGATCGAGGAGCGCGGGTTCACCGAGAACGTCGTCGAGCTCATGAGCGGGCGGGTGCGCAACCTCGACGCCGGCACGGTCGAGATCCTGACGCTCGCCGCGTGCATCGGGAACACCTTCGACCTCGAGACGCTCGCCGTCATCGCCGGCCTCGACCGGGCCGAGATCGCGCGCCGCCTCGAGCCGGCGCTCCGCAACGAGTACATCCTCGGGGGCGCGACCGGCCTCGCGGTCGCGGCCGTCGAGGTGGCCTCCTCGGCCCGGTTCCGCTTCCTCCACGACCGCGTCCAGCAGGCGGTCTACGGGCTGCTCGATCCGGCGCAGCGCCAGGCGATCCACCTCAAGATCGGCCGCCGGCTCCTCGCGAGCACGACGGCGGAGGACCGGGCCGAGCGCATCTTCGAGATCGTCGAGCAGCTCGACGAGGGGCTCGAGCTCGTGCGCGACGCCGAGGAGCGGCGCGCGATCGCGCAGCTCAACCTGGAGGCCGCCGTCCGCGCCAAACAGGCGACCGCCTACGCCGCCGCCCGGCGCTACCTCGAGGCGGCCCGCGGCCTGCTCCCGGCCGACGTGTTCGCGACGTCGCCCGCGTCGCCCGCGTCGCCCGCGTCGCCCGCGTCGCTCACGTCGCTCACGTCGCTCACGTCGCTCACGTCGCTCACGTCGGATTACGCCCTCGCGTTCCGCCTGCTCCGGCAGCTGGCCGAGGTGGAGTACCTGCTCGGCGCCGTGGACGCCGCCGAGGAGCTCGTCACCGAGGCGCTCCGCCGCGCGAGGACGCCGGTCGAGAAGGCCGACCTGCTGAAGCTCCGGATGGTGCAGTACACGATGCGCGGCCGCTTCACCGACACCGTGGAGGCCGGGCGGGAGGCGCTCGCCCTCGTCGGCGTCGCGCTGCCCTCCCGCGCGAGCGAGGCGGAGGTCTCGGCGCTCGTCGAGGCCGAGGCCGCGCGCGTGAAGCAGCTGCTCGCCGGCCGCGCGCCCGCCTCGCTGATCGACGCGCCGGAGATCGCCGACGAGGGCCAGCGGCTCGCCGTCAGCGTGCTCAACGAGCTGATGGCGCCGCTCTACATGCTCAAGCTGGAGAAGCTCAACTTCTTCGCCTGCTGCAGCATCGTGCGGATCTCGCTCGAGCACGGCCTGACCCCCGAGGCGTCCTACGGCTTCGCGATGTACGGCGGCCTGATCGGCCACTTCTACGGCGACTACCACCAGGGCTACGAGTTCGGCCGGCTCGCCGCCGACATCGGCCTCCGGTTCCGCATGCAGGGCGACTTCTGCCGCGCCTGTTACATCCTCGGCAACAACATCCAGTCGTGGGTGCGGCCGCTCGCCGAGACGGACGCCCTGTTCCGGGACGGCTACCGCGCCGGCCTCGACGCGGGCGACCTGCAGTTCGCGGGCTACTTCCTCATCTACCTGCTCCTCAACCCGCTCTTCCGCGGCGCCAGCGCGCGCCCTGCTCGACGAGCTGCCCGCCTCGCTCCGCTTCGCGAAGCGGACCAAACACACGGTCGCCACCCACAGCCTGCTCGGCCTCCTGCTCGCGCTCCGGGACCTCACGGGCGAGGACGCGGCCGTGCCCGAGGAGGCGCTGACCGAGGCGCAGTTCCTCAGGGACTGCGAGGCGCACCAGACCCGCTACGCGCTCTGCCACTACCAGATCCTCAAGGCCATGTGCCTCACCCTGCACGGGCGGCCCGCGGACGCGCTGCGGGTCGCGGACGAGGCGGAGGAGAACCTCGGCTTCCTCGCCGGGAAGTTCCAGACCGCGGCGCTCCGGTTCTACCGCGCGCTCGCGATCGCGGCGCTCCTGCCGGCGGCCGAGGGCGAGCGCCGCGAGCGGCTGCGCGAGGACCTCGACGCCTGCCGGGAGCGGCTCCGCGGCTGGACGCAGAGCTGCCCCGCGAATTTCGAGCACAAGCACCTGCTCGTCGAGGCCGAGACCGCGCGCGTCGACGGGCGGGTCGACGACGCGGCCAGGCTCTACGAGCAGGCGATCACGTCCGCCCGCCAGCACGCCTTCGTCAACATCGAGGCCGTCGCGTGCGAGCTCGCCGGCCGCTTCTGGATGTCGCGCGGCAGGACGCGCACCGCGCTCGACTTCCTCACGGACGCGATCGCCGCCTACGACCGCGCCGGCCAGGACCGCAAGGTCTCGCTCCTCGTCGAGGAGTTCCCGCTGACCCGGCCCGCGCGCGACGGGGGCGCCGCGCGGGCCGCGCGGGCGGACGTCTTCGACGTGGAGACGCTGCTCAAGGCCGCGCGTGTGCTCTCCCAGGAGCTCGTCGTCGAGCGGCTGCTCGCCAGCATGGTGCAGGTGCTCGTCGAGAGCGCCGGCGCCGAGCGGGGCACGCTGCTGCTCGTGCGCGGCGACAGCCTCGTGCTCGTCGCGAAGGGCGTGGCGCACCCGCCCGAGTTCGGCGCGTTGCCCTCCGTCCCGCTCGAGGACGCGGGCGCCGAGGTCTGCGCCGCCGCGGTGCGGCTCGCCGTGCGCACGCGGCAGACCGTGATCTCCGCGGACGCGTCCCAGGATCCGGCCTTCCGGGACGACCCCTACGTGAGCGCCAGCAAGGTCCGCTCGATGCTCTGCGCGCCGCTCCTCCTGAAGGGGCGGGCGCTCGGCGCCATCTACCTCGAGAACAACCTGTTCGAGGGGCTCTTCGGGCCCGAGCGGCTCGAGATCCTCCACCTGCTCGCCGCGCAGTCGGCGGTCTCGTTCAACAACGCCCTCGTCTACGAGAACCTCGAGAAGATGGTGGAGGAGCGCACGCGCGAGCTGCAGCGCACCCAGCAGAAGCTCGTCGACGCCGCGCGCAAGGCGGGCATGGCCGAGGTCGCGGACAGCGCCATGCACAACGTGGGCAACGCGCTGAACAGCGTCATGGTGCTGCGGATGCAGCTCTCCGAGCGCCTCGCGGGCTCGCGGATCGCGCGCCTCGCCCAGGTGGCCCAGCTGCTGAAATCGCACCAGCACGATCTCGCCGCGTTCCTCGAGAGCGACCCGCGGGGCCAGCGGCTGATCGACTACGTCGACGAGCTCTCCCGGCACCTCGCGGCCGAGAACCAGGCCGCGGCGGGCGAGGTCGCCGAGCTCGGGGAGTGCGTGAGCCGCATCCGCGACATCGTGTCGGATCAGCTGCGGAACGCCGGGATGAAGATCATCGTCGAGCCGGTCGTGGTCGCCGCCGTCGTCGAGGACGCCCTGCGCGTCGGGCTGAACCGGGCCGAGCGCACGCACCACGGCATCGAGGTCGTCTGCGAGCTCTCGGACGAGGTGCGGATCGAGACCGACCGGCACCGCCTGCTGCAGATCGTGACGAACCTCGTCACCAACGCGCGGCGCGCCGTGTGCCACGCCGTGGGCCCGGCCCGGCGGGTCCTCGTCCGCTGCGCGCCCACCGAGGGCGGCGGCTGCTCGGTGGAGATCGAGGACACCGGCGTCGGCATCGCCTCGGATCACCTGGCGCGGCTCTTCCAGCAGGGGTTCACCACGTGGCCCGAGGGCACGGGGCTCGGCCTGCACTCGAGCGTGCTCGAGGCCCGCCTGCTCGGCGCGGCGCTCCGCGCCGAGAGCAAGGGGCCCGGCCACGGCGCCAAGTTCACGCTCGAGCTCCCGGCCACGGCGCCCCGGCGCGGCAGCATCCATGCCGAGGCCACCCGCTGAGGGGCCGCCTCGTTCGACGCCCCCGCACGGCGGCGCGGCGATCTCCCGTGCATGGCGGGCCCCGTCCGCTCAGATAAAGGGACCGGCGCGGGCCGAGGTAGAGATGAACAAGGCGAGCGTGCTCCACAGAACACGGATCCTGATCGTCGACGACAATGCGTCAATCCACAATGATTTCAGGAGGATACTGAAGTCCGGCCCCTCCCGATCCTCGCTGGAGGAGCACGAGGCCGAGCTCTTCGGCGACCTCGACGCGCCGCCGTCCCTGCCGGTGGTCGAGCTCGACTTCGATCTCACGACGGCGCACCAGGGGGAGGAGGGGCTCGCGCTCGTGCGCGAGGCGCGGGCGCGCGGCGAGCCTTACGCGGTGGCCTTCGTCGACTTCCGGATGCCTCCCGGGATCGACGGCGTCGAGACGCTCTACCGGATGTTCAAGGAGGACCCGGACATCCAGGCCGTCTTCTGCACGGCGTATACCGACATGTCCTGGAGGGAGATCGCGAGCCGGCTCTCGCTGCTCGACCGGTTCCTGATCCTCAAGAAGCCGTTCGAGCCGATGGAGGTCCGGCAGATGGCGGCGGCGCTGAGCGCGAAGTGGCGCCAGGAGCGCGAGCGCGCGAAGGCGCACGCCGCGCTGCTCGATCGCGAGGCGCACCTCCGGGCGCTGGTCGCCGCGCTGCCCGAGGACATCCTGCGGGGCCTCCAGCAGCGCTAGGGAGGACGAGGGTCTCCTGCGCGATCGGGAGATCGCGCAGGAGGCGCAGATCGAGGCGCTCGGGACGCGCAGGCGGCGCGGCGCCCGCGCGCCGCGGCGCGGCTCAGGAGCAGACGCCCTCGACACAGGCGCTGCCGCTCGGGCAGTCGCAGTCCACCTCGCAGGAGATGGCCGGCTCGGGCGGGGGCTCGCAGTGGCCGCCCTCGCACGACTCGCCCTCGGGGCACTCGCACGAGGCCGCGCAGGGCAGCTTGCAGGTCCCGTCGACGCACGCGCTGCCGCTCGGGCAGTCGCAGTCCGCCACGCAGGCGGCCGGCTCCCCCCCGGCGCCGGCGCTGCTGTCGCCGCCGTCGCCGTCATCGTTGCGGTCCGGGCGCCCGATGCCGGGCGCGTCGGGCGCGTCGGGCGCGTCGGGCGCGTCGGGCGCGTCGGGCGCGTCGGGCGCGTCGGGCGCGTCGGGCGCGTCGGGCGCGTCATCCCAGAAGCACTCCTCGTCTTCCCAGTCGCAGTCCTCGCCGGTGTTGATGTAACAACCGCTCATCGTCGTGGCGAAGAGGGAGAGGGAGAGGCCGAGGCCGTAGGTGAAGGCCGTGCGCATGCTCATTGGTCATCACTCCTGATTGGTGCGGTGAGTCCAGGACAGCGGCGCCGCCCGTCGCGCGAGGCGCCTGCTGATCGTTCGACCCTGGGTGCCCGGCGCCGCGCGCTCCGTTCAATCGCCCGACGTCGATCGCACGACTTCGACGTCCACCCCCCTCGGGCCCGCCGCCGCCGCACCCCCACGCGACGGCTGGACGGCCCCGGCGGCCGCGTCCGAGCGGCTCTCGACCCGATCGACTGCCGCGGTTGAACGTTCCGGGCCCCTCCGGGCACGAAATGGACACGCCAGCATGAACGGTCCCCATTTCTCCGGGCACGAAGCCGTGTGCCCCCGGTCGCCCCCAGCCCTCCGGTGCTCCCTGCCAGAAAACAGGCGACGCGTCGGGGCACGATTGGATGTAACGATGACGATGCACCGATGGAGCGAGACGGGACACCGCCGGCCTCACGCCTCTCGCCGGGACAGCCGGCGGGGGTCGCTCCCCCCCAGCCGGCCTCCGCGCCTGGGAAGTGGAGCCCCATGAGGACCGTCGCGCTCCTCGTGCCGTTCCTGTTCTCCCGCGGCGCGGAGCGCGGGCAGGACGTGGAGGACACGCTCGTCGAGCGGCTGCAGCGCGGGGACGCCGCGGCGATCGGCGAGGCGTACGACCAGCACTATGGCGCCGTGCGCGGCTTCGCCCGCCGCCTCACCGGCGACGACGCCGCCGCCGAGGACCTCGCGCACGACGTCTTCGTCAGCTTGCCGCAAGCGATCCAGCGGTTCCGCGGCGGCTCGTCGCTCAAGACCTTCCTCATCGCGATCGCGGTGAACCACGCGCGCCACCACGTCCGGGCCGCGGCGCGCCGCCGCGCCGCGATGGAGCGGCTCGCCCTGGAGCCGGAGGAGGCGGACGCGTCGAGCCCCGAGCGCGAGGCCGGCCGCGCCGACCTCGCCCAGGCCCTGAACCGCGCCCTCGACGCGCTGCCCGACGCGCAGCGCGCGACGTTCGTGCTCTGCGAGGTCGAGGAGCGCAGCTCGCGCGAGGTGGCCGAGATCCTGGGCGTGCCCGAGGCGACGGTGCGCACGCGGCTGTTCCACGCCAAGCAGAAGCTCCGGACGCTGCTGGAAGAGAGGACCCCATGAAGGACGACGTGCTCCACGAGGCCACGCGCGCGCTGCGCGAGCAGGCGGCCGCGTCGCGCGCCAGTCCTGCCGAGACGCGCGCCCGCGTGATGAGGACCCTGAAGGCGCAGCGCGCCCGCCGCCACACGGCGGTCCGCGTGCTCGTCCCGATGGCCGCCGTGCTCGTCGGCTCGGTCGCGTGGGCGTCGGCCACGCGCTGGTTCCCGGAGACGTGGCACGACATCACGTCCCAGCTCGGCCTGAGCGCGGCGCAGGCGCCCGAGGCGCCGCCCGCGCCACCGACCTCCCGCTCCGCGCCCCGCCGCGCCGCCGAAGCCGAGGCGCCCGCGCCGAGCGCCGAGGCGCCCGCGCCGCCGGAGCCTCCGCCCAGCGTCGAGGCGCCCGCGCCGCCGGAGCCTCCGCCCAGCGTCGAGGCGCTCGCGCTGCCCCCTTCGCCGCCCCCCGCCCCCAGCCCGGCGCCGGTGAGCGCCCGCGCGCCGCGGCGCGCGGAGGCCCCGGCCCCCCCGCGCGCTGCGCGCCCGGCGCCGCCCGCCGCGCCCCGCGAGGCGGGCCTGTCGCCCGAGCCGGCGACGGCGGGCCCGCAGGCCGCCCCGCCGCCGGCCGGGCCCGACGTGGACGCGCTCTACCAGGCCGCGCACCGCGCGCACTTCGTCGAGCGCAACCCCGCCGCCGCGCTCGCGGCCTGGGACGTCTACCTCGCCGCCGCCCCGCGCGGCCGCTTCTCCGTGGAGGCGCAGTACAACCGTGCCCTCTGCCTGGTCCGCCTGGGCCGCACGGACGAGGCGCAGCGCGCGCTCGAGCCGTTCGCGCGCGGCGCGTTCGGCGCCTACCGGCAGACCGAGTCGCGCGCGCTGCTCGATGCGCTGCGCGGCGATGCCGCTCGCGACCGCGACGAGTGAACGAACGCGCCGCGAGCGGGCACTGCACGGTCGATGGACACACACAACACCGCCCCTCCCGCCGCTCGCCGGAGCCCCTCGCCGCGCGCCGTGCGCGGCTTCCTCGCGCGCGGCGCGGCCCTCCGCGCGAGCGCGGTCGCCCTCCGCGCGCTCGCTGCCGCGGCCACGTTCGCCGCGGTCTCCGCGCCTCCCGCGGGGGCTTCCGCCGAGGAGCCGAGCGCCGCCGGCGTCGACCTCGTCGTCGAGGACGCTCCCTGGACGCTCGATCCCGAGGCGGTGCGCGCCGCCGTCGGCCGCGAGCTCGGCGGCCCCGTGGCGCTGGCCCCGGCGAAGGCGGCCGGGCGTCCCACGCTCGTGCTGCGCGGCGAGCCCGATGGCCGGGTGACGCTGATCTACTCCGCCGAGGATGGCCGCCACATCGGCCGCACCATCGACCTCCCCGAGGACCCCGGCCGCGCCGCGGAGGCGATCGCCCTGCTCGCGGGCAACCTCGTCCGGGACGAGGCCGCGGAGCTCGCCGCCGCCCTCGGCAAGCGCCCGGGCGGGCCGTCCGAAGCGCCGCCCGCCGCCGCGCCGCCGCCCTCCGCGGCGCGGGCGCGGCCGGCGTCGCGGCCCCCGGCCCGGGCGTCCGCGGCCGAGGAGCCCGCGCCCTGCGCGGCCGACGGCGCCCGCGTCGTCCTCTTCGGCGCCGACGCCGTCCCGTTCCTCGGCACGTCGACCATCACCGGCACGAACGTCGTCCGCCGCTACTCGCTGAACTTCGTCGGCGGGTACACCGCCGGCATCGCGGGCGCCGAGGTCAGCGTCGGGTTCAACATCGCCTCGTCGTTCCTGTGCGGCGCGCAGTTCTCGAACGCCGCCAACATCGTGACCGGCCCGGCGCGCGGCGCGCAGATGACCTTCGGGCTCAATTTCGCCAGATCGCTCTCCGGCGCGCAGATCGGCTCGCTCAACGTCGCCGCCGGCCCGGCCGACGGCGCGCAGATCGGCGTCGCCAACCTCGCCGGCCCGGTCGACGGCGCGCAGATCGGCTCGCTCAACGTCGCCGTCGGCCCCGTCGTGGGCGCGCAGATCGGGGTCGCCAACGTCGCCGGCCCGGTCGACGGCGCGCAGATCAGCACCCTGAACGTCGCCGCCGGCGCCGGCACCGGCGCGCAGATCGGCGTCGCCAACGTCGCCGCGGGCGAGTCGATCGGCACGCAGATCGGCGCCGTGAACATCGCCCGCGGGAAGGTGGGCGGCGCGCAGATCGGCGTGATCAACTACGCCGACGAGTCGTCGTTCTCGCTCGGGGTGCTCAATTTCATCCGCAAGGGCCGCTACCACCTCGACGTCTGGGGTCAGGAGTCCGGGATCGTGATGGCCGGGCTCAAGCACGGCAGCGATCACATCCACAACGTCTACGGCCTCGGCGTCCGCCTCGCGGGCGACCGCCCCCTCGCCACCTTCGCGGTCGGCCTGGGCGGCCGCATCTCGGTCAGCGAGCACGTCTACGCCGACATCGACGTGCTCGGGTACGGGCTCCACGATCTGCCGTCGCTCGAGGCCGTGGCCGCCATCTCGCAGGCGCGTGCGCTGCTCGGCGTGCGCCTCTCGGAGGATCTCGCGATCTTCGGGGGCCCCACCTACAACCTCTCGTTCGGAAAGACCGACGAGGACGTCGACCTGAGCCCCTACGGCAGCACCGCCTTCCCCTTCGACGGCGTGAACGCGATGCGCGGCTGGCCCGGCGCCACGCTCGGCGTCCAGGTGTTCTGAGCCCGGCGCGCTGTCTCGTCCGCTGGCCGTCAGCGCGGGTTGACGGAGCCATGAACGAATTTACTTTCCGTTCATCGGTTCACGGAGCTCGCCCGGGCGGTCGCCGCCGGCGGTCTACGTGAGCGTCTCGACCGCGCGCCGCGCGCCTTGATCGGCGCGGCGCGCGCGTCGTCCACGCCGTCCACGTCGTCCACGTCCGATTCACGCCACATCCCCCACATCACCGGTTCCGGCAGGGCGGCGCGAGCCGCGGCTGCCCAAGGAGTCCGTATGAGCCAGCTTCGCAGCGGCGCCAGCGCGCCTCGATCTCCATTCCCCCTCCTCCCCCTCCGCACGGGCGTGCTCTTCCCGGGCACCGTGCTCACGCTCCCGGTGGGGCGCGCCCGCTCGGTGGCGCTGCTCAACGCGGTGCACGCCGGCGACGTCATCGGCGTGATCGCGCAGCGCGATCCGAAGCGCGAGGATCCGCAGCGCGAGGATCTCCACGACATCGGCACGTTCGCCCGGATCGTCGACGTCACGCGCGTCTCGAACGGCTACCGGCTGGTGATCGAGGGGCTCGATCGCTTCGCGCTCACGGCCCTCGTCGAGACCGAGCCCACCTGGCGGGCCGAGGGCGCGCTCGCGCCCGAGTTCGTCGGCGACGCCGAGGAGGCGCGCCTGCTCGCCGCCTCGCTGCGCGAGCGCGCCCGCGAGCTCGGCCCGAGGCTCGGCACGAACCTCGCCGAGATCGCCGCCGCGAGCCGGGCCGAGCCGGGCCTCTTCGCGGATCAGGTCGCCGGCGCGCTCGGCCTCTCGACCGAGAAGGAGATGGAGGTGCTCGCCGAGCTGCGCGTCGTCCCGCGGCTCCAGCGGGTCGCCGCCCTGCTCGCCGAGGCGGCCGCCCTCGCCGACATGAAGAAGAAGATCGACGCCGACGTCCGGCGCGAGCTCGGCAAGGGACAGCGCGAGGCGATCCTGCGCGAGCAGCTCCGGGCCATCCAGAAGGAGCTCGGCGGCGGCGAGCAGGGCGAGGACGAGCTGTCGATCCTGAGGCGGCGCCTCGACGAGGCCGGCCTCCCCGAGGAGGCGCGCGCGGTCGCCGACCGCGAGCTCCGGCGCCTCGAGTCGATCGGCCCGCAGAGCGCGGAGCACAACGTGATCCGCACCTACCTCGAGTGGATCGCCGACCTCCCCTGGAGCGCGCGGGCGACCGTGAAGGACGACCTCGACGCGGTCCAGGCGAAGCTCGACGAGGACCACCGCGGCCTCGACGACGTGAAGCGCCGCATCCTGGAGCACATGGCGGTGCTCAAGCTGACCGGGAGGTCCCGCGCGACCATCCTGTGCTTCGCGGGCCCGCCCGGCGTGGGCAAGACCTCGCTCGGCCAGTCGATCGCCGACGCGACGGGCCGCCCGTTCGTGCGCATCTCGCTCGGCGGCGTGCACGACGAGGCGGAGCTGCGCGGCCACCGGCGGACGTACGTCGGCGCGCTGCCCGGCCGCGTCGTCCACGCGCTGAAGAAGGCCAAGGTGAAGAACCCCGTCGTGCTGCTCGACGAGGTCGACAAGCTCGGCGCCGGCTTTCGCGGCTCGCCCGAGGCGGCGCTGCTCGAGGTGCTCGATCCCGAGCAGAACCGGACGTTCCTCGACCACTACCTGGAGCTCCCGTTCGACCTCTCGGAGGTGGTGTTCCTCTGCACGGTGAACGATCTCGGCGCGCTCTCCGCGCCGCTCCGGGACCGGCTCGAGATCATCGAGCTGTCCGGCTACACGCCGGACGAGAAGGTCGCGATCGCGCGGTCGCACCTCCTCCCGAAGCAGCTCAAGGAGCACGCGATCGACGAGGCGTCGCTGTCGGTCACGGACGAGGCGCTCGCGGCGATCGTGCGCGACTACACGCGCGAGGCCGGGGTGCGGCAGCTCGGCCGCGAGATCAAGAAGCTCTGCCGGGCGATCGCGCTGGAGGTCGCGCGCGCGGCCGATGGCAAGGTCCCGCGCGTCGTCATCGAGGCGCACGACCTCGGCAAGTACCTCGGCAAGGTCCGGTTCTTCAGCGACGTCGCGGAGCGCACGAGCGTGCCCGGGGTCGCGACCGGGCTCGCGTGGACGCCGGTGGGCGGGGACATCCTGTTCATCGAGACCTCGCGGATGCCGGGGAAGGGGAGGGTCGAGATCACGGGGCAGCTCGGCGACGTCATGAAGGAGTCGGCGAAGGCGGCGCTGACCTACGTGCGCAGCCACGCCGGGGAGCTCGGGGTCGACACGGCGAAGCTCGAGACGGAGGACCTGCACATCCACGTCCCTGCGGGCGGCGTGCCCAAGGACGGGCCATCCGCGGGCGTGACGATGTTCACGGCGCTGACGTCGCTCCTGTCGGGGCGGCGGGTGCGGTCGGACACGGCGATGACGGGGGAGTGCACGCTGCGCGGGCGGGTGCTGCCGGTCGGCGGGATCAAGTCGAAGGTGCTCGCGGCGCACCGGGCCGGGATCTCGCGGGTCATCCTGCCGCAGAAGAACGCGCGCGACGCGGAGGAGATCCCGAAAGAGGTGCGGGCGGAGCTGGAGCTCATCTTCGTGGACGACATGAGCCAGGTCATCGCGGCCGCGCTGGAGGACGCGCCGGTCGATGCGGCTGCGGCGGCTGCGGCGGCGGGCGCGGCGGCAGCTGAGCCGGCGGCGGCGGCGTAACGGCGGGGGGAGGCGGCTCACCGCGAGCCGCCGCGCCGGCGGGGGGCTGTGCGCGGCGGCGCGCGGGTGGGCGCTCGCCATCCGCCAAGACGGGGACGGGGGAGCGTGCGCATGGGAACACCGCCCGGCATGTCTCCCTTCGGGCCTTGCCAGCTGAGACGTCTCGATGCGCGCCACACAAGGCGCGCCTGAGACGCGGAGCCCGCTGGGAACTTATGGCACCTCGGTCGGTGCTGGATCGCGCCCACCCGCGCGCCGCCGCGCACAGCCCCCCGCCGGCGCTCACCTCGTGTTGGGAGGGCGGCTGCGCCGGGACGCGCTCAGCGAACGCGATAGATACGGAGCACGGTCATCGACCGCGCCTCGCGATCGATCGCGAGCACCACGTCGTGGAAGCCTGCGCTGAGGAGGTGGTAAGGCGGCTCCCACGCGAGCTCGCCTTCGCCCGTCTCCGCGAAGCGGACGACCGCCCGGTCGATCATGAAGGCCGAGTGCATCGGGAGATTGTAGAACGCCACCAGCGCGGGGAAATTCCAGACGACGCGGAGGCTCACTCGCCGCGCTCGCGGGCCAGCTCCTCCAGAGCGAGCGGCAGATCCTCGTGAGCGACGAGGCGCGCTCGGCCCGCCGCCATGTCAGCCAGGTCTTGCTCGAGCTCGGCCCGCTGCTCCGGCGTGAGCCTCTCCGCTCGCGGCGCACGGTCGATGGCCGCAAGGATGGGGTCGCTCGGCAAGGAACCGGGGCGGGAGATCATGGATGCAGCGTGGATCGGAAGGGGGTACCGGGGCAAGGGGGCGCACCTGGCACGAAGACCACGGGCAACCCCGGCGGCCGTTGCCTGGGGGCTGTCCGGCCTCGGGCGGAGGTGCGCGGCCCTGGGCTCCTCGTCGCGGTGGTGCGCCTCGACGGTGCGTCTAAAACAGCTCGCCGATGCGGCGGAGGAAGCTGCCGCTGGAGTAGAGGGCGCGGAGGCCGCGCTTGAACCAGCCGTAGGAGGTCTCGGTGTAGGGGAACCACATCGGGTCCTTCGAGCCGAGCGAGATGCGGTCGGCGTTGATGTGCTTCACGTCGCACATCTGGCGGAGGCCGTCCTCGCCCATCACCCGGCCGAAGCCGCTCTGCTTGATGCCGCCGAAGGGGGCGTCGGGGAGGGCGCCGTTCATGAGCACGTCGTTCACGAGCACGCTGCCGGCTTGCAGGCGCTCGGCGAGGCGGCGGGCGTGATCGGTGTCCTGCGAGAAGACGTAGGCGTTCAGGCCGAGGTGCGACTCGTTCGCCAGACGGATCGCCTCCTCCTCCGTGGCGACCTGCATGAACGGCACGACGGGGCCGAAGATCTCCTCCGTCATCACCTCCATCCCGTGATCGCAGCCGGCCAGGATCGTCGGCTCGAAGAACTGACCCGGGCCTGGCACGCGCTTGCCGCCGGCCTTCACGCTCGCGCCCTTCTCGACCGCATCCTTGATGTGACGCTCGGCAACCTCGATCTGGGGCGGGAAGATGATCGCGCCCACGTCGACGAACTCCTTGCTCGGATCGCCCTGGTGCAGGCCCTTCGTGATCTCGACCGCGCGCTCGAGCAGGCGGTCGTGGATCTCGCGGTGCGCGTACACGCGCTCCACCGCGACGCAGACCTGGCCGGAGTTCGCGAAGCCGCCGAACACGATCGCCTGGGCCGTGCGCTCGATGTCGGCGTCGGCGCAGGCGATGAGCGGCGCCTTGCCGCCGAGCTCCATCACGCACGGGATGAGGCGCTCGCCGCAGGCGGCGGCCACGCGCTTGCCAGTGCTCACGCTGCCGGTGAACACCAGCAGCTGGATGCCGGCGTCGATGAGCGCCGCGCCCGTCGGGCCGTAACCCGTGACCACCTGGAAGAGATCCTCCGGCATGCCCGCGCCGTCCCAGATCTCCTTCTGCTTCAGCGCGATGAGCGGCGTCACCTCGCTCGGCTTGAGCACCGCCGCGTTGCCCGTGACGATCGCCGCCAGCACGTCGCGCAGCGCTAGCTGGAACGGGAAGTTCCAGGGCGAGATCACGCCGACCACGCCGCGCGGCGTGTAGTGGACCCAGCTGCGCCGGTGCTTGAAGAGGTGGAGCTTGAGCTCGCGCGGCTCGAGCGCCTTCGGGGCGAGCTCCGCGAAGTACGTCGCCATGTCGGCCGCGACCAGCACCTCGTGGAGCAGCGCCTCGTGGCGCGGCTTGCCGCACTCGCGGGAGATCAGATCGACGAGCTCGTCGGTCCGGTCGACGATGGCGTCGCGGAAGCGGAGCACACGCTGGCAACGCTCCTCGACGGGCAGCGCGCCCCACGCCTCCTGCGCGCGCCGCGCCCGCGCCACCGCGGCCCGCACCTCCTCGGCGCCCATGTTCGGGGCCTCCCCGAGGAGCTCCCCGGTCGCCGGCGCGTAGCTGCGGATCGTCGCACCCCCATGCCCGTTCACGCCAGGACCGCCGCCGTTGCTCCCGATCGCGCGCTCGCTCACCACCTGACCCATGTTCGATCCCTCCGCCTGCCGAACCGGCGTTCCTGCCGGACCTCCGCCATGGCTCGCCGCTCGGCGCCGGGAACCTACCCCTCCTGGAGAGGTACAGCAATTGAGCATTTGCCGCGTTTCCCGGCCGATGTGCGCGCAAATCAGCCCACGACGTCCGCTGTTGCGCTCCGGACAAATGGTGGGCACATCGGCGTTGCGCCAGGGTCAAGCCGCAAAGCGCAGCCGCATCCGCATGTAGGGACCAGCCTGGTTGGTGTCGCGGGCGGACTCTCGGCATGACGTCGGCGACAGGAGCCGGTATAGGCGTGACCCCTGACATGTTGGAACAACGAGAACTCGATCTCATCGCGGCCGTCGAGCACCCGGACCCCCACCATGTGCTCGGAGCGCACGAGGAAAAGGGCGACCTGGTGGTCCGGGTCTTTCGCGCGGACGCCTCCGAAATCACGGTGATCCCGGGCGATCCGTCGCTCGGCAAGCGGCCGATGCGGCGCGTGCACCCCGGGGGCATCTTCGAGGCGCGCTTCCCCGGCGTGGCCTACCCGGCGGACGGACGCTTCCGGTACCAGCTCGATCTGCGGTTCCCGGACGGCGCCTCGTCGGTGGAGGAAGATCCCTACGCCGCCCGGCCCACGCTCGGCGACGTGGACCTGCACCTCGTCGCGGAGGGCAAGCACTGGGGGCTCTACAACATCCTCGGCGCGCACGTGCGCGAGGTCGACGGCGTCCGCGGGACGTCGTTCGCGGTGTGGGCCCCGAGCGCGCGGCGCGTGAGCGTCGTCGGCGACTTCAACCACTGGGACGGCCGCCGCCACGCGATGCGCAAGATGGGCAGCGGCTTCTGGGAGATCTTCATCCCCGGCCTCGGCGACGGCACGATCTACAAGTACGAGGTCAAGACCGCGTCGGGGCAGATCGCGCTCAAGACCGACCCCCTCGCCCGCTCGATGGAGATGCGGCCGGCCAACGCCGCGCGCGTCTACACGAGCCGCTACACGTTCCAGGACGGCGAGTGGATGGCCCAGCGCGGCCGGGTGGACTCCCGCAAGAAGCCGATGGCGATCTACGAGGTCCACGCCGGCTCCTGGCGCCGCGTCCCGGTCGAGGACCCGCAGGGCACCTGGATGCGCTGGATGACCTACCGCGAGCTCGCCGACCACCTCGTCGAGTACGTGGCCGAGCTCGGGTTCACGCACGTGGAGCTCATGCCCGTCATGGAGCACCCCTTCGACGGGTCGTGGGGCTACCAGGTGTCCGGCTACTTCGCGCCGACGAGCCGCTACGGCGACCCCGACGACCTGCGCTACCTCATCGACCGCTTCCACCAGAAGGGGATCGGCGTGATCCTCGACTGGACCCCCGCCCACTTCCCGAAGGACGCGTGGGCGCTCGGGCGGTTCGACGGCACGGCGCTCTACGAGCACCTCGACGCCCGGCTCGGCGAGCACCGCGAGTGGAACACCTACATCTTCAACTACGGCCGGCACGAGGTGCGGAATTTCCTCGTCGCGAACGCCCTCTACTGGCTCGACCAGTTCCACATCGACGGCCTGCGGGTCGACGCCGTCGCCTCGATGCTCTACCTCGACTACGCCGCGCAGAGCCCGCACGACTGGGTGCCCAACCGGTACGGCGGCCGCGAGAACATCGAGGCCATCGAGTTCATCCGGGAGCTCTCGAACCAGGTCCACGAGCGCTTTCCCGGCGCGATCCTGTGCGCCGAGGAGTCCACCGCCTGGCCGTCCGTCACCCACGCCACGTACGTCGGCGGGCTCGGCTTCGACTTCAAGTGGAACATGGGGTGGATGCACGACACGCTCGACTTCTTCAAGCACGAGCCGATCCACCGCGCCTTCCACCACCACCAGCTCACGTTCGGGCTGCTCTACGCCTTCTCGGAGAAGTTCCTCCTGCCGCTGAGCCACGACGAGGTCGTGCACCTCAAGAAGTCGCTGCTCTCGAAGATGCCCGGGGACTACTGGCAGATGCTGGCGAACCTGCGCGCGCTCTACGGCTACATGTGGGCGCACCCGGGCAAGAAGCTGCTCTTCATGGGCGGCGAGATCGGCCAGTTCAGCGAGTGGAGCGAGGCGACGGAGCTCGACTGGGGCCTGCTCGCGTCCCCCGCCCACGCGGGGCTCAAGCGGCTCATGCAGGACATCAACGCGCTCTACAAGAAGCACCCGGCGCTCTACGAGCTCGACGACGAGTACCACGGCTTCCGGTGGATCGATTGCACCGACAACGCGCAGAGCGTGATCTCGTTCGTCCGTTACGCGGAAGGCGCGGGAGATCCGGTGTCGCCCACGGGCGCGCACGTGGTGTTCGTCGGCAATTTCACGCCGGTGCCGCGCCATCAGTACCGCATCGGCATCCCGCGCGGCGGCGTGTACCTCGAGGAGCTCAACACGGACGCGGCCGAGTACGGCGGCAGCGGCGTGGGCAACATGGGCCGGGTCCAGGTCGAGGACGTCCCGTGCCACGGCTTCCCGCAGTCCGTCGTGCTCACGCTCCCGCCGCTCGCCGTGCTCTGGCTCGTCCCCGAGCGAACCGAGCACCGCTGAGGCCCCGGGCCCGCGCGCCGCGTCGAAGCGCGCGCGGCCGGCGCCGCGCTTCAACGCGGCGCGCGGCCGGCGCCGCGCTTCAACGCGGCGCGCGGGCCTCCTCCCGCTCCCCCGTCCCCCACCTCCCCAGACCTGCTCGACCGCGTAGCGACGCCGTGGGGGCCTGTCGCTCAAACGCGCCAATCGACCTCACGCCCTCCCGCCGGCTCCTCCGCGTCGAAATGCTGCGGAGATGCCTGTCGAGTGCGACACCCTGGCACTGACACCGTCGCGGAACCCGCTTGCCACAAACGAAGAAATCCTCTACTAAGGAAATTCCGCACATCGTGCAGGGGGCGTTGTTCCGTCTGGGGAGGTACGAGCGCCATCCTGCTCCCGGCCAGCGCGGGCGCGCCACGACGTGACGCGCTCGACGGCCGCGCCGAGCCGTCAGCCGAGCTGCCGGCCGGCCGCCTGGGTCTGCTCTCCCTGTATTATTCTGCTGGTGTTCCGTGATGGACGTGCGTTAACTTAACAGGCTTACGTCGAGCCGAGGCGGGGTGCTGAGAACGATGAGCGGAAGCAACACAAGGCTCCTTGATCCCACCAAGGCGGCGGTTGCCCAAGGGGGTGCCTCTCGCTTCCTGTCGCAGCCGCCCCCCTCGTCGTGGTCGGGCGCCGATCCCACCCGAGGAGGCGAGATCCGGAGGATCCTCGTCATCGACGACACTCCTTCCATCCATCGTGATATCCAGAAGCTCCTCTGTCCGGACTTCGGGGCATCGGCGGCGCTCGACGAGCTCGACACTGCCATCTTCGGGGCGCAGGAGTCGCCTCCGCGGAGCAAGTTCCAGGTGGACGGAGCGTGCCAGGGTCAGGAAGGCCTCGAGAAGGTGAGGCGGATGCAGCGGAGCGGCCGTCCGTATGCGCTGATGTTCGTCGACATGCGGATGCCCCCGGGCTGGGACGGCGTCGAGACGATCGAGCGGATATGGACCGAGTATCCGGACATCGAGGCGGTGATCTGCAGCGCCTACTCGGACTACTCCTGGCACGACGTGATCCGCCGCCTGAAGCGGCCCGAGCTGCGGCTCCTGAGCAAGCCGTTCGAGAGCAAGGACGTGCTGGAGCTCGCCTGGTCGCTTACGGCCCGCTGGCTCCGGCGGAACGTGAAGAAGTGAAGCCGTCGCGCGCCGGGCGGGCGTTGACACGCCCGGCGCGATGTTTACACCTCGAGGCAGGTCCGGTAGGGGTCCTGGGCCCTGTGCCTCAACCTCGATACCCGTTCAGCGGAGACCGAGGTGCTGAGCTGCCCGCGTGGCTTGAGCGCCTCTGTCCGCCGGTATCTCCTCGATTGTCTGGCGTCTTTTGACCCAGGGCCCCTCCGGACCTCCTCATGAGGAGCGAAGGAGGAGAACATGCTGTCGCGATATACTCTCTGGTTCTCGACGGACGCGGTCGGATGGGCCCCCGGCTGAATTGAAATTCATGAAGGCTGCGGACAGGCCCCGGGCCGAATTGACGGTCAACCTGGGGTAGCTAGGTCCGTTTCCTCGGAAGACCCGGCTGGGCCCCGCCGCGGCCGCCTCGGCAGCCACATGTCGACGGTCGAGACGACCGCCATGGCGCCGAGCGACAGCAGCATGGCGATGCCGGAGATCGGCATCAGCGCCGCCGCCCCGGGCGCGCCCCGGATGAGCCACGGCGCCGCGATGTGCAGCCCGCTCGTGACGACGGCCGCCGCGACGCCCGCGGTGTGCAGCCACGACGGCAGCCGCGCGAGCAGCCAGAGGTGCGCGAGGATCAGCACGTAGACGGGCACGGAGAAGAGGTGGAAATGCGTCACCTCGAGCAGCTTGCGCTCCGAGATCTGCTCCACCAGGACCCGCGGCGTCTCCGGTGCTCCGGGGAGGTCGAGCTCCGGGCCCAGGTCGAGCGCCGGACCGTCGGCCGCGGCGGGCACCTGCGCCGGGGCGGGCGGCGGCGCCGCGGCCGGCGCGCCCGCGTAGTACCCCGCGGCGCCCGCGTCCTGCACCATCGCCCCGTAGAGGCGCCACGAGACGAGCAGCCCGACGATCGACGCGATGGCGAACGCGGAGTACAGGAGCTTCGCGCCCAGCGAGAGCGACCTCAGCCGCCCCGCCGCCGCGGTGAAGTCCTTCACAGCGCGCCGCGCTTCAGCGCGAGCTGCAGGACGAGCGTGTCGCGCTTGACCCCGAGCGCCACGGAGCGGGACGAGATCGACGCGCCCGACACGATGTCGATGTCCTTGCCCGCGGTGATCGGATCGCTCGCCGTCTTGCCGTGGAACTGCGCGCGGAAGCGATCCCCGCGGACCTCGTCGCCGTACGCCTCGCGGTACTCCAGGATCTCGATCCGCTCCACCGCGCCGGCCGTCGAGAACTTCACGGCGAAGTCGATCGGCTCGTGCATCCCCTTCTCTTCGTCCTTGATCGCGTAGCCGTCGACCTTGCCCTCGGACTCCGCGACGTACACCACCCACTCCCGCTTGATCGGCGCGCCGAGCTTCTTGCCGAGCTCCTGCACCTCCACGTCGCTGAGGACGACCTTGCGGTAGCCGACCTTCTTCGAGCTCGCGAAGAAGCTCTTCAGGACAGCAGGGATCGTCCAGTACGTCGCGCCGTGGGCAGGAAGCGCTGCAAGGACGAACGCGAGCGCCGTCCCTGCGGCAAGGTGGAGGGTGCGGCCAATCAAGGGGGAACGCATCGAGACTCGGACGAACCTGTCATTCATGAAAGTCAAAGTCAACAGTGTTCCGGTGCGGCGCGCGTGAGGTGTTCGGCCCCGTGCTGCGCGCGCGGCGCCGGGCCTCGTTGCTGCGGGCGCGCGGCGCGCTTCAGTCGCGCACGCGCGCTTCAGTCGCGCACGCGCGCTTCAGTCGCGCACGCGCGCTTCAGTCGCGCACGCGCGCTTCAGTCGCGCACGCGCGCTTCAGTCGCGCACGCGCACGTCGAGGTAGCGCTCGGCCTCCAGCACCCACGCCTCCGGGCTGCGGCCCGCCTCGACGTGCGCCACGGCGTCGGCGGCGATCGCGGCGCAATGGTCCAGGTTGCAGTGCAGGAACAGCGCCTGCCGCCCGAAGGGGAGCACGCCGAGCGCGGCGGCGCGGCGCATCGCGCGGCGCCACTCGTGCAGCCAGCCGCGCCGGTAGAGCGGGTAGACGCCGGGGACGAAGCGCTGCCGCGCCTCGACCGGCGCCACGCCGCGCGGGGCGATGCCCGCGCGCACGAGCTGATCGAGCAGCTCCTCGAGCGGCCGCCCGGACGCGAAGTCGCGCCCGCGGCCCCAGGCGCCCTCCGGGATCTCGACGCACAGCACCGTCTCGCCCGGGCGGCGGAGATCGGGCGCGTAGTTCTGCAGCTCGGAGACGCGGCCGAACCAGAAGCGCGGGTCGGGGCAGTAGTACGTCTCCGGCGCGCCGAGCCGCGATCGCGGGTACGCGAGGTAGACCAGGTAGAGGCCGCGGTGCTCGAGCGGCGCGTCGGGGACGAGATCGCGGAGGTCCCCCGCGAACAGGACGGGCGCCGCGCCTCTGCCCGCGAGGCCGGCGAGGTCCGCGGCGCCGACCCCGGTCCCGCACGCGACCGTGACGCCGGCCTCCGCGAGCCGCGCCTCGAGGAACGTGATGATCGACGCGATGCCCCCCGGCGGGTAGATGAACCGCGCGAGGTCCGCCGCCTCTCCGCCGCGAGCGCGGCCGGGCCGCTGGAAAAGCGCGAGGGGGCTCGTGGTGCTGATCCGCTTCTTCGCGACGGTCTGCGAGAGCTCGGCCGGCGGGATGCCCCAGACCTTCTCGGCGTAGGGCCTGTAGAACGACGCATAGGCGGCCGCGCCGACGCGGTCGCGGACGAAGCGCTCGAAGCCGGCGTCCTCGCCGGCGCGCGCGCGGTCGTGGTCCCAGCGCGCGAACGCCGCGCGGCGGCCGCGCTGCGCCGCGAAGCCGAGCGCCATCGCGGCGCCCGCGCGGAGGCCGAGCGCGCGCAGCATCGCGGGCGCGCTCGGCGGGTAGGGGACGTGGCGCCCGCCGAGCACGAGCACGCCGCGGCGCGGGCGCGAGAGGAGCGGGGAGCGCTCGTGCATCTCCCGGAAGAGCGGCTGCTCGAGGGCGGCCGGGTGGAGCCGGTGCGAGCCGAGGTCGCAGGGCAGCCCCCGGAACAGCTCGGCGCCCGCGAGGCCGCCGGGGCGCGCGGCGCGCTCGAGCAGGCGCACGCGGCGGCCCGACCGGGCGAGCAGCAGCGCGGCGTAGAGGCCGGAGATGCCGGCGCCGACGACGACGCGCTCGGGCGGCGCGTCCGCTGGGCGGAGTGACATGGCGTGCCCTCGACTCGACGTGCGCGCGTGCGCGCGCGGTCAGTACATGAACCCGAGGCCGAAGTTCAGCTGCGTCTGATCGAACCCCAGCCTGCGGTCGCGGAGCTGGTAGTCGGCCTTCAGGACGACGCCCTGGGTCGGGCGGTACGAGACCCCGAACGTGTACTCGCGGATATCGTACGACGCGTTCGCCGCAAAGCCGTCGGGCACCGCGGACTGCGTGTCGTACGCCTCGATGCGCGCGAACGGCAAGAGCTCGTGGCCGAGGCCGAGCGGGCGGAGCACGTCGTACGCGGCCTCGACGTAGCCGCCGCGGATCCGGGTGCCGACGGGGCTCGTGGGGTCGATGAAGTTCGGCGCGCCGCTCTCGTTGAACGAGACCATGAGGGCGCGCGCCTCGGGGAGGTGCCACTCGGCGAAGAGGAGCCGCGCCTCCAGGCCGCTCCTGCGCCAGCGCGCGTCGATCGACCAGCCGAGCACCGGGACCGAGAGATCCACCGGGGTCCGGTCGCGGAGGAAGAACTCGCCGTCGCCGTTCGAGCCTGCGTCGCTCGCGTACGCCGACGCGCCGGCCACGACCCCGAGCAGCGGCTCCGCCTCCACGCGCGCGACGGCGGCCCACGCGTTCGCGCGGGCGAGCCCGCCGCTCTGCCGCCCGCCGGCGAGGCCGCCCGCGCGGAAGCCGAGCGGATCGAGGCCGGTCATCGCGTAGGCCTCGAAGCGCAGCCAGTCGAGCGGCTGCCCGAAGGCGCCGACCGCGATCTCGCGCCACGTCGAGGGGATGACGACGGTCTCCACCTTCGGCCGGACCACGCCGTGAAAGACCGGCGGCTCGTGCCACTGGTTGATGATCCCCATCGGGACGAGCACGAGCCCGGCGCGCAGCCCGAGCGCGCGGCCGGCCACGTTCCACTCGAGGTAGGCCTGCTCGAGCTCCGCGGCGCCGGGGCAGGTCGCGCAGGAGAGCGCGTGCTCCACCTCGAGCTCGACGTAGGACCGGATGTCGTCCCGGAACTCGTGCGCGACGAAGAGCACGAGCCGCGGGACGTCCGCGACCCACGCGCGCTCGCCCTCGCGGCCGGTCGTCGTGCCGCGGGCGTGCACCTCGCCGTAGCCGCCGACGGAGGTGCTGCTCGCGCTCGCCCCGGCGCTCCGGAACCGCTGCTCGGTCAGCCCGCGCACGAGCTCGTGCTCCGGCGCTTGCCCGGCGCCCAGCCCGATCGCCGGCTTCTCGTCGGGCGGCGGGGCGGTGTGCTCGGGCGGGAGATCGAGGACCGGCCCCTCGGCGGCCGCAGCAGCGGGGGGAGCGGTGGCCGCAGGCGGCGCGGCCGCAGGAGCCGGGGGCGCGGCGGCCGCAGGCGGCGCGGCCGCAGCAGCGGGCGGCGCGGCCGCGGGCTGCGCGGCGGAAGGCGCGGCGGCGGCGAGCGGCAGCAGCACGCCGAGGAGGACGCCCGCAGAGCGAGGCCACGAGGACGAGGTCGCGTTCATGACGAAGAGCAAGCACCCGGCCAGGCGCTCGGCAGGGCGGCAGTCTTCGCGCCCTTGAAAACGGAGGTCAACATCGTTTTCAGCGGGACGGCGCGCCGCGCAGCGGGGGTGAATGCGCTTGACTTGCGAGCGGCTCGGCGCGGCGCACCTCGAGCAGGGCGAGGTCGCTCCAGAGCGCGTCGACGTAGCGCGACCGCGGGCGCGCGAACCGGAGCGAGATCGCGTAGCCGCGGGCGGCGAGCGCGCCGCGCGCCTCGCGCGAGAGCGCCTCGCTCGTGATGAGCGCGCCGCCGGGGCCGGCCTGCTCGACGGCGCGGACGAGCTCGAGGTCGCTGCGCACGCGCACCGCCCGGCGGCCCGGCGCGCCCTCCAGGATCATCCGGTCGAGGTCGCGCGTGACCACCGGGCGCCGATCGCCGCCCGCGTCGCGGAGGAAGCCCACGATCGCGGCGGCCGGCGAGGGCGCCTGGTGCTGGCGGGCGAGGGAGATCGCGTCGGCGAGCCACTGCGCCGCGAGGGCGGCGACGATCGCGACGGGCGCGCCGTCGCGGAGCGCGCGGCGGTGCGCCGCCGCCGGGGCCGTCCGCGAGAGCGCCGCCGCGCCGGCGGCGAGCGCGACGACGAGGAGCGGGATGAGCGGGAGCCAGTGCCGCGGCTTGTAGGCGGTGTTCTGCCCGAGCAGCGCCCAGGCGAAATACGCGAGCGCCGAGGCCCAGAGCTCGGGCTGCTCTCGCGCGGCGCGCGCGACGCGCCGGAGCGGGGCGGCGCTCTCGCGGACGGCGCCGGCCGCGGCGAGGAGCGCGGCGAGCAGCGGCGCGCCGAGCCAGCGCGCCGGCGGCGCGTCCGGCCACGCTCCGCCGAGGCCGTTGGCCCAGATCCCCCAGATGACGCCGTGGATGCGATCGAGGGGCGACGAGACGGTGATCGCCGTCCCTCCCCAGCGGGTGAAGTGGCCGACGCCCTGGACCCACGTCGTCGCGACGAGGTCGCGCGGCGGCGCGATCAGCACGAGCGGCGCGAGCCACGCGAGCGCGCCGGCCGCGAGATCGCGGCCGCGCGCGAGCCACGCGGCGCGGCCGCCCTCGCCGCGGGCGATCACCGCGAGGCAGGCGAGCGCGATCGGGAAGTACGAGAGGCGCACGCCGAGCCCCGCGCCGAGCAGCACGAGCGCCCACGTGCGCATGCGCGCCCCGCGCCCCTCCGCCAGCGCGATCTCACCCGCCGGCGCGACGCCGGGCGTCGCGGGCGCGGCGGCCGCTGCCTCGCGGCGGAGCCGCTGCGCGCGGGCGCAGAGCCAGAGCGCCGCGGTCGTCCCCGCGGCGCCGGCCATGTCGCTGAGGAGCTTCTGCGAGGACAGCCACAGGAACGGCGAGGCGAGCGCGAGGATCCCGGCGAACGCCGCGGCGCGCCGCCCGGCCACCTCGCGCGCGATCAGGGCGGTGAAGACGACCGTGGCCGCGCCCGCCGCGGCGCTGACCAGGGCGAGCGCGCCCCGCGGCGTCGCCCCGAGCAGCGCGAGCCCCTTCGCCGCCGCGATGACCACGGGGTAGTACGGCGCGTGCGGGCGGAGCGCGGCGACGTCGAAGCGCTCCACGCCGAGCGCGAAGCGCAGCGCGTCGATGTCCTCGTCGTAGTCGATGCGAAACAGCAGGCGCGACGCGAGCGCCACGACGGCGAGCGCGGCGAGCGCGGCGAGCGCGACCCGATCGCGCCGCCCCTCCGTCACGAGCCCGAGCCGGATCCCGATCCGGGCGCGTGGGTCGGCGCGCCGCAATCCGGCTGGTTCGCTGGGTCTTGGCCGGTGCTGGTCGATCCCGCGGTCGCCCCCGAGCCGGACCCGGAGCCGGGCAGCGGCGCCGCCGGCGTGTCGCACTGATCGAACAGCTCCTCGCCCGCATAGTCGAGGCACGCGGTCGCGAGCGACACCACGACGAACGTTGCGCTCACCACCACGAAGGCGGTGCGGAGCGATCCCCAGGAGCCCGAGCCGGCCACGCAAGCACCGTGCCGCCGACGCACAGCACTGTCAAGCGCCCGTGTTTCGCGGGGATACGCTGGCGGCGCGGCGCCGCGTGTCGCTCGTTTTTTGCTCCGCCAGGGGAGGTGCAAGTAGGTTCGCGCGCATGGAGTGGCTCGAGTCGATGCACCGGATCCGCGCGCTCAAGCTGGAGCTCGCGCGGATCGATCCGCGGCGGGGGATGCCGATCGCGCCGCCGGCGGGGGCGTCGGAGGCGGCGATCGCGGGCGCCGAGCGTCGCCTCGGGATGCCGCTTCCCCGGAGCTACCGGGAGCTGCTCTCGCGGCACGACGGGTGGCCGCAGCTGTTTGCGGGCGCCAGCCTGCTCGGCGTGCGCGCGCTCGCGCGCGGCACGTTCCTGGGCGTCGGCCGGATGGTGCTCGAGCAGTGCGAGGCCGAGGGCACGCGCGGCCGGGACGACGTGGAGCGCGCGCTGGCGGCGCCCCGCGGCCGCGCCGGTGCGCGCAGCGCCCTCGTCCCGTTCGGCATCGACGCGGCGGCCGAGACGGTCTTCGCCTGGGACACCGAGGCGGTGGGGCCCGGCGGCGAGCTCGAGGTCATCCTCTGGACGAACGACATCGGGCTGCGCCTCTCGGGGTTCCCGGAGCTCCTCGAGGTGGTGAGGGACATGCTCGCCGCGGAGCTCGACGATCGCCGCAGCCGCGCCGCGGCGCACACGTCGATGACGCCGCTCCCGCCCTCGGTCGCGCCGAGGAGCCGCGCGCGCGCCGTCGCGGTGCCGCTCGTGCCGGCGCCGCGATCCCCCGCGAGGAGCGCGCTCGCCGGCTGAGCGACGGCGCGCGCGCGGACCCGGCCGCGGCGCGCCGCGTGTGCGCCCGCGCCCGGCGGCCACGCGCTGCGCGCACCGGGGGGATCGGCCGGTTGTTCCCGCGCGCGGCGCGGGACGTGGTGTACTAGGCGGAGCATGACGGAAGCCCACCAGCAGCAGCGATACCGGGTCATCGAGCGGCTCGCTTCGGGCGGCATGGCCGAGGTCTTCCTCGCGGAGAGCGCGGGCATCGAGGGCTTCAAGAAGCAGGTCGCGATCAAGCGCGTGCTCCCGCACCTCAGCGAGAAGAAGCGCTTCATCGCCATGTTCCTCGACGAGGCGCGCCTGTCCGCGCACCTCTCCCATTCAAACGTCGCGCAGGTGTTCGACATCGGCGTCGGCGACAACGCGTACTTCATCGTGATGGAGTACGTGGACGGCGCCGACCTCAAGGCCGTCCTCGAGTCGATGCGCAAGGCGGGCCGCACCCTTCCGGTGGAGTCGGCGGTGTTCATCACGGCCAAGCTCTGCGAGGGGCTCACGTACGCCCACGAGCTCAAGGGGGCCGACGGCCACCCGCTCAAGATCGTGCACCGGGACATGTCCCCCCCGAACGTGCTCATCACCAAGTACGGCGAGGTGAAGATCGTCGACTTCGGCCTCGCCAAAGCGACGAGCCAGCTCGAGAAGAGCGAGGCGGGGATCATCAAGGGCAAGTTCAGCTATCTCTCGCCCGAGGCGGCCCAGGGCCTCGAGGTCGATCACCGTACCGATATCTTCGCGGTGGGCGCCATCCTCTGGGAGATGCTCTCCGGGAAGCGGCTGTTCCTCGGCGACACCGACTACCAGACCGTCAAGCTCGTGCAGCAGGCGCAGATCCCCCCGCTCTCCGGGATCAACAAGGCGGTCCCACCCGAGCTCGATCGCATCGTCGCGCGCTCGCTCGCCCGCGACCCCGGGGACCGCTACGGCTCGGCGCGCGAGTTCGGCAGGGATCTCACGACCTTTCTCTACAAGCTCGGCCGGCCGGTCAGCGCCTACGACATCGCGGAGCACGTCCGCAGCGCCATGGCGCTGCGCAGGCGCGCCCCGGCCTCGGACAAGGCGTCGTTCATCGACAAGCTGATCGAGGAGACCCTGCTCGAGTTCACGTCGATCCCGGACGACAACGCGGCGCCGAGCACCTCGCGGCTGAGCGAGCCGCTCAAGATCTCGGCGTTCGAGGACATCGGCAAGTGGGCCGACGAGATCAAGGTGTCGGCGCCTGGAGAGGACCTCATGCGGCGTTCTCTCGCTGCGGTGTTGGTCGAGGCAGGCAACCTGGCCGCGCTCGAGGAGACACACGACGGCGATCCGCCCCTGGATTTGCCGGCGGATCAGCCGTTCGATCTCGTCACGCCGGACCAGCCGCCCGCGGCTTCGCCGCGCGAGCGGAGGGTCGAGCCGACCCTGGCCTCGCCGACGCACCTCGCCCCCGCACCGCAGCGCCCCGCGCCGCCGTTCGTGGCGCCACCGCCAGCGCCGCCGTTCGTGGTGCCACCGCCAGCGCCGCCGTTCGTGGCGCCACCGCCAGCGCCGCCGTTCGTGGCGCCACCGCCAGCGCCGCCCTTCGTGGTGCCACCGCCGGCGTCGCCCTTCGCGGCGCCGCCTCCACCGCCGCCGTCACCCGGGTTCGCCCCGCTCGTTCCGGCCACATCGAGCGACCTGGATCCGAGCCCGGTCCGTCCGCTCAAGGGCGGTGGCGGCGCCGTGAAGGCCGTGCTCCTCGTCGCCGCGCTGGCGGTGCTCGCGGCGGGCGCGTGGTTCGGCGGCCTGCTCCAGCCCTGAGCCTGCGACGGGCGCGTGGCTCGCCGCCGCGCTGGCCCGCGCTGGCGGTGCTCGCCGCCGGCGCATGGCTCGGCGGCCTGCTCCAGCGCTGAGGCCTGCGACGGGCGCGCGGCTCCTCGCGGCGCGCGCGCTCGTCCGGCGCGTTACGCGCCGCCCTCGTCGTCGTCGTCGTCGTCGTCCTGCTCTTCGAGCTCCCTCTCGAGCTTCTCGATCTCCTCCTCCTCGGCGTCGACCGACGGGGGAGCGGCGCGGCCTTCCTGGAGCGCCTTCTGGCGCGCCTTCTCGGCGGCCGCGCGGGCCTGGGCGACCCGCTGCAGGATGGCGGGCTTCGGCGCCATCATCAGCGTCATCGTGCGCTGCTCCATCATCGGGCGCACCTCGACGTTGGCGATCTCCTCGCAGTGCTGGACGATCCAGTCGAGCTGCTCCTGTGCCTTCTCCGGGTGCGTGATCTCGCGGCCGCGGAAGCGCACGGTGAACTTCACCTTGTGACCGGCGCCGAGGAACCGGTGCGCGGCCCTGGTCTTGAACTCGAGATCGTGGTCGTCCGTCTTGGGCCGGAGCTTGATCTCCTTGATCTCCACCACACTCTGCTTGCGCTTCGCCTCGCGGGCCTTCTTCTTCTCGTCGTACTTGTACTTGCCGAAGTCGAGGATCTTGCAGACCGGAGGATCCGCCTTCGGGTTGACCTCGACGAGGTCGAGCCCCTTCTCCTGTGCCCGGCGCAGCGCCTCGTGGGTCTGCATGATGCCGAGCATCTCGCCATCATCACCGATGACGCGGATCTCCGGGACGCGGATGCGCTGGTTGATGCGGATCTGCGGCCCCCTCTGGGCCTGCCGCGGGTCGAAGCGTCTCATCGCCATGTGATATTTCGCAGCCTCCTTGTGTTCTGTGATTCCGAGAGCGACGGACCGCCGCTCTGCGACCGGTTCCGGTCGCGGCGACCATCACCCTGCCAATGTCGCCCGACTCGGCGCTGTAGGCAACGGCAGCAAGCACAACAGCGTTGCGGCGCCGGGGTGAACCGGAGTCCAGGCCTTGCGGACTCGACGGGGGTGGGGAGGGGGCCTGCCGGCCTCAGCATCCAGCCGGAACGGCAAGTCACGAACCGGAGGCGCGCACGGCGAGGCGGGGGGGCTTCGCCTCGGCGGCGAGCCGGTCGGCGAACTCCTCGAGCGGCATCGCCCCGAGGTCCTTGTTGAGGTCGCGCGACCTGGGGGCGACCTTGCGGCCCTCGGCCTCCTTGTCGCCCACCACGACCACGTACGGAACACGCGTGAGCCGCGCCGCGCGGATCTTGGCGCCGAGCTTGTCGGAGCTGAGGTCCGCCCGCGCCCGGAGCCCGCGGCGCCGGAGCTCGGCCACCACCTCCGCCGCGTAGGCCGCCTGCTTCTCGCTGACCGTGACGACGATCGCCTGCTCCGGGGCGAGCCAGGCCGGGAAGGCGCCCCCGATGTGCTCGAGGTACACCGAGAAGAACCGCTCCAGCGAGCCGAGGATCGCCCGGTGGAGCATCACGGGGCGATGGGCGGCGCCGTCCGCGCCGGTGTACTCGAGCTCGAAGCGGTCGGGCAGGGCGTAGTCCACCTGGATCGTGCCGAGCTGCCAGCTCCGGCGCAGCGCGTCCTCCACGTGGAACTCGAGCTTGGGCCCGTAGAAAGCGCCTTCCTCGGGGGCGATCTCGAAGGGGAGGCCGGCCTGCTTCAGCGCCTCTGCGAGCGCCCCCTCCGCGGCGTCCCACTGCGCGTCCGTGCCGATGCGCTTCTTGGGCCGGGTCGCCAGCTTGATGTCGATCCTCGCGAACCGGAACGCGGCGTACACCTCGAGCAGGAGCCGCAGGAACGACTGGATCTCGTCCTGCATCTGCTCGGGCGCGCAGAAGATGTGGGCGTCGTCCTGGCAGAAGCTCCGCACCCGGGCGAGGCCGTGGACGACGCCGCCGCGCTCGTAGCGGTGGAGCCGCCCGAAGTCGGCGAGCCGCCACGGCAGTTCGCGGTAGCTGCGCCGCCGTTGCCCGAAGATGAGGCAATGGCTCGGGCAGTTCATCGGCTTCTGCGCGAGCCGCTCGAGCTCCGCGAGCTGCTCCAGGACGGCCGCGTCGCGCTGCTTGTCGGCCTCCTTGTACGCCGCCGCGTCCGCCTCCCCCGGGGAGACGCCGAGCCGGAGCGCGAGCCGCGCCGCGTCGAGGTGCTCCGCCGTGACCGGCAGGTACATGTTCTCGCGGTAGTTCGGCAGGTGCCCGCTCGTGTCGAACAGCCGCTTGTCGAAGATCTGCGGCGTGATGACCTCCTCGTAGCCGTAGTCGACGTAGAGGTCGCGCATGTACTGGACGAGCGCGTTGTAGACCTGGGCGCCGCGCGGGAGCATGAACGGCATCGCCGGCGCGTACTCGTGGAACATGAAGAGCTCGAGCTCTTTCCCGAGCTTCCGGTGGTCGCGCTCCTTCGCCTCCGCGAGCAGCTTCAGGTGCTCCTCGAGCGCCGCCTGGCTCGGGAACGCCGTGCCGTAGATGCGCTGGAGCATCGGGTTGCGCTCGTCGCCGCGCCAGTAGGCGCCGGCCACGCTCACGAGCTTGACGGCCTGGAGCAGCGACGCATCCGGCACGTGCGGGCCCTCGCAGAGGTCGACCCACTCGCGCTCGCCGTCGCCGTGGCGGTACAGCGAGACCTCCTCGCCCTCCGGGATCGCCTCGATGAGCTCGCGCTTGTACGTCTCGCCCATCTGCGCGAAGAGCTCGTGCGCGGCCTGACGGTTCACCACCTCGCGCCGGAACGGGCGGCCCGCGGCGATGATCTCGCGCATCTTCGCCTCGATCTTCGCGAGATCCTCGTCCGTGAAGGGGCCGGACGGCTTGTCGAAGTCGTAATAGAAGCCCGCCTCGATGGCGGGGCCGATCGTGACCTTCGTGCCCGGGAAGAGCCGCTGCACGGCGTCGGCCATGACGTGGGCCGTCGAGTGCCGGATGATGCGCAGGCCGTCGGGATCGCTCGTCCGGACCGGCTCGATCTTGGTCGAGTCGTCGCGAAGGAAGGGGGTGTGCAGGTCGAGGAGGCGCCCGTTGACCCGGGCGCCGATCAGGGTGCGATCCCTGGCGATGTCGTCGGCGAGAGCCTCGCGCACCGTGGTGCGGGCCGCCGAGGCGGCCTGGGCGGTCTGATCGAGGGCCATGAAACCTCGCAGGCTAGGTCTCCTGCTGATTTGTAGGCGCGGCCGGTTTCGAACCGGCGACCCCTACCGTGTCAAGGTAGTGCTCTACCACTGAGCTACGCGCCTATGTCCCGCTCGGCGACGCGGGGCCGACGAAACGGAGAGCGCTCCCTATCAAGGGCGAGCGAGTCCGTCAAGCGATCTATTTTTCACGGCGACGATTTGGCGCGCGGGTTCGCGGTTTCCTGGGTGGCCATGCCGCGTCCGCAGGCCACTCGGTCGGCCGCGAGGGCGCGGCCTGTGCTGGCGGCGCTGAGTGCGCGGAGTGCGCGCGAGGCGCGCGCTCGTGCCGGCCCTGCCAGGTGAGGTGATCCCGGACGCGGGCAGCGCGGCCGCACGCTGGAAAAACCTCGTCTTTCGGAGTTACGTCCAGACGCGGGCAACGTGATCGTCGCTTCACGCGAGGTCGGTCGCCGCCAGGAATCCCGTCGCGCTCGCGCTTGACCGCGCTTGACCTCGGGTGCGGCTCGGGTGACGAACGGTTGGATGGCAGTGCCTGACGGTCTGGGCTCGCCGCCGGATCCGGCGGCGGTGATCGCGTATGTCGAGGTGGCCGCGGGGAGCGTGCTGTCCGCAGCCCACGCGGCGGTGCCGGGCGATCTGCCGATCGAGCGCGCCGCGAGCGCGGCCGACGCGATCCGCAGCGCTGTGGCGCGCACGCGCGCCGGGCAGCGGGCCAGCGTCGTGCTGGGCGGGCACGAGCTCGTCGGCGCCCTCGCCGCGCTCGGCGAGGCGGCGGCGACGCGGACGCCCGTCACGGTGCACGTCGTCGAGCGGCGCGGCGGGCCCGCCGTGGGGCGCGACGATCTCGCGCCGGCGCTCGACGTCGGCGCGGGGGTGCTCGTCACCTGGAGCAGCCAGGAGGCGGCCGACATGGCGCTGGTCGCGCGCCGCGCCGCCGAGGACAGCGAGACGCCGTTCCTGCACCTCGTCGACGCGATGCCGTCGGACGTCGCCGCGCTCGGCGCGGTCCGCGATCTCGCCGCGCGCTTCCTGGGCGGGGAGCGGCCCGCGCCGACGTTCACCGACGCGGCGCCCGGCGAGAGCGACGGCGACGGCGGCCCGCGCCCGCAGAGCCGCGGCGTCGTCCGGAAGCGGGCCGAGCGCAGCTTCTCCGCGCGGGTGCCGTTCGCGCTCACCAGCGCGATGCGGGAGCTCTGCGAGTTGACCGGCCGCCCCCTCGCCGCGATCGAGCGCGTCGACACGGCCGACGCCGAGGAGATCGTGCTCGCCGTCGGGTGCGCGTTCCCGGCCGCCCGCGAGGTCGTGCGCAGCCTGCGCGCGCAGGGCCGGCGCATCGGCCTCGTGGGCCTGCGCGCGATCCGGCCGTTCTTCGGCGCGGACGTCGTGAAGACGGTCGGGCGCGCCAGGGCGATCGTCGTGATCGAGCCGCTCGACGTGCCCCTCGCGCCGTCCGGCCCCGTCACCGCCGGCGTGAAGGCCGCGTTCGCGGACGCGCTCACCTGGGCGCCGGGCTTCCCCGGCGTCGGGCGCATCCCGCCGATCATCTCCGCGACGTTCGCGACGATCGACGGCACGATCACCGAGCGCGAGGTGCGCCTCTCGCTCGCCGAGATCGCGAGCGGCGAGCGGGCGCGCCGGCACGTGGTCTTCGGGAGCGACGGCTGACGCCCGCGTCGGCAGCGCAGGGCGGCGCGCAGCAGGGCGGGGCCGCGCTGGAAAAGGCGGCAGGACTGGATTCCGGTCATGTCCGGGTGAGGCTGTCCGCCTAGCTGCTTGCGCGACCTCTGGATCCTGGGTATGGAGGCGAGCCCCGGGGGGTTGGGTGAGGCCCGTAATTTGCGGGCGAGCCCCATCGGGACCCGGAGACACGCGTCATCTTGGCAAGCTCAAACTGGTTCCAGCCGAATCCCGCCCCCGGGCGAACGGGCGCCGCGCCCGCGACGCCCGCTGAAGGTCAGCCGCCGCCGCCGTCTGGCGGGCAGGAGTCGCAGCCCTCGCCGTTCGGCGGAGGCGCCTCCTCGTTCCTGATCCTGGCGCTGCCGCTGCTGCTCATCTTCCTGATGACGCGGAGCCAGAACAAGAAGCAGAAGCAGCTCGAGTCGAACCTCAAGGTGGGCGACCGCGTCTTCACCCAGTCCGGGATCCTCGGCAGGATCACCGACATCAGCCCGAACTCCCCGAGGGTCAAGCTCGAGATTGCCCCGGGCGTGAACGTGCAAGTCCTGAAGAGCGCGATCCAGGGCCCCGATCCGGGCGAGGCCGCGGCGGAGGCCAAGGCCGCCGCCGACAAGGCGAAGGAACCGGCGAAGGACAAGAAGTCGTAGGCCGGCGCTCGGCCCCACCAGGAAGTTTTTACCGCCCCCCGCGGCGCCACACTCCATGCTCCTAAACATCTTCCAGTACGGGTTTGCCGGCATCGCCGGCCTGTGCCTCCTCGGCGCGTGGCTCAGCCGTTCGCGGCGCAGCGTCTTCGCTTGGGCCGCGATCTCCGCCGGATCCGCCGCGGTCGCCGCCCACTACAACGTGTTCTGGGCGCTCGTGACGTTCGGGCTGATGGTGCCGTGGGCGCTGCTCTGCGCCGGGCCGTGGATCGATTTCGCGTGGCGGGCGAAGACGGGCTTCGTGCTGTTCCTCGCGCTCGGCTCCGCGGTCTGCATCTACCCGACCTACCACGACGAGCGGTACGGCCGGCCCGATCAAGCAGGGCTGTCGTCCGAGGAGCGGTCGGAGCAGGAGACGAAGGCGCAGCGCGGCGAGCTCGGGTTCAGCCGCTTCCTGACCTCGAACGTCCCGTTCCGCATGGTGCGCGGGCTCGACCTCAAGGGCGGCCTCCGCCTGGTCTACACGGTCGACGTCGACGAGGCGATCAACGACAAGCGCGACCGGTACTACGACGACCTGCGCGCGGCGCTCGCGACGGCGTTCGGGTTCCACCAGGGCGACAAGCCGCCGACGATCGAGGAGATGCAGAAGCTCCAGTCGAAGCTCCGCATCGAGAAGTCGCGCGAGAGCTCCGACACGATCACGATCACCTTCAACGACCCGGCCGACGCCGAGAAGATCAACGACGAGTTCCTCTCGAGGTTCCTCGGCGAGCTGCAGATCCAGCGCTCGGCGGACCGCAGCGTCGCGAAGTTCCGGATCCGCGACGAGGTCTCGAGCGGCATCCGCGAGCGGGCGGTGACCCAGGCCAAGGAGACGGTGCTCCGCCGCGTCGACGGCCTCGGCCTCAAGGAGGCGAGCGTCACGACGCGCGACGAGGACGTCATCGTCGAGGTCCCCGGCGACGACGACCGCGCCTTCGACCAGATCCGCGACATCATCAGCCAGACGGCGCGGCTCGAGTTCAAGATGGTCGACGACGACACCGACTTCTTCGAGCCGATCGCGAAGAGCGCGAAGGAGGCCGACCTCCCGAAGGGCCTGACGTTCTCGATCGAGAACGCGCCGGTGGGCCCGAACAAGACGAAGCCGGTGCACTTCGCCCGGATGGTGCGCGGCGAGCACGAGGAGATGCGCGACACGCTGAAGCGGCTGCGCGAGTGGGTCGGCACGCTCCAGGTCCCGCCGGACAACGAGGTCGGCTACGGCAAGCTGTACGAGTACGACGAGGAGAAGGACGCCGTCGAGGAGATCGGCTGGCGGACGTACTTCCTCTTCAGCAAGGCCGAGATCACCGGCGACATGGTGCGCGACGCGCAGGCGCTCCCCGACCAGAGCGAGGGCAGCCTCGGCGGCTGGTACGTCTCGATGGACTTCACCCCGACCGGCGCCGACCGGTTCGAGGACATCACCGGCAGGAACATCAAGCGCCGGTTCGCGATCATCCTCGACGAGAAGGTCGAGAGCGCGCCGGTCATCCAGACGAAGATCGGCGGCGGCCGCGCGCAGATCACGATGGGCTCGCAGAACCCCGATCAGCAGCTCCAGGACGCGCGCAAGCTCGAGCTGGTGCTCCGCTCGGGCGCGCTGCCGGCCCCGATCTCCCCGTCCAACGAGCAGCGCATCGGCCCGTCGCTGGGCAAGGACGCCATCAACCAGGCCGTGAAGGGCGCGATCGCGAGCAGCATGCTCGTGCTCGGGTTCATGGTGCTGATCTACAGCCGCGCCGGGCTCATCGCGGACATCGCCGTCATCTTCAACCTCGTCCTTCAGGTCGCGATCCTCGCGATGTTCGGCGCGTCGATGACGCTGCCGGGCATCGCCGGCCTCGCGCTCACCATCGGCATCGCGGTCGACGCCAACGTGCTGATCAACGAGCGCATCCGCGAGGAGCTCCGCAACGGCAAGAGCCCGCGCGCCGCCGTCGACGTCGGCTACGACAAGGCGTTCAGCGCCATCCTCGACGGCCACGTGACGACGTTGATCTCGGGGCTCATCCTCATGCAGTACGGCACCGGTCCCATCAAGGGCTTCGCCGTCACGCTGATCGTCGGGATCGCCGTCAGCCTGTTCACGGGCGTCGTGTGCACCCGCCTGATGTTCGACTGGGCGGTCCGCGGCCGGAAGGTCAAGACGCTCTCGCTCGGCTGACAAGAAGAGCGCGCTCGCCCACCCTGGTGGATGCCGCGGGCGCGGCTCCCCGATTTTGAACGAGACCGCCGAGGCGGCTCTCCGATTGAGACACGACGATGGAACTCATCAAACATGGCCGCCAGTTCGACTTCATGAGCAAGCGCTGGCTCTTCATGGGCTTCAGCGGGATCTTGCTCGTCCTCTCGATCGTCGCGTTCATCGTGCCGGGGCCGCGGCTCGGGACCGACTTCAAGGGAGGCACCGAGGTCGAGGTCGCGTTCAAGACCCCGGTCTCCAGCGCCGAGGTCCGCGAGGCCGTCACCAAGGCGGGCTTCGACGCGCCGGACGTCGTGTCCGTGTCGGATCCGGCCAACGCGAACCGCTTCCTCATCCGCGTGCACGAGGTCTCGGCGCTCTCGGAGCAGCAGAAGGAGGCGGTGCGCGACCGCATGTGCCTGCCGCCCGAGAACGTCCCCGTCCCCGAGGATCGCTGCCCGCCGGCCGTGCGCGCCATCGAGGTCAAGTTCAGCCCCGGCGGCGACAAGATCTCCGCCCGCTACGACGCCGCGCCCGATCTGGAGGGGCTCAAGAAGCAGCTCGAGGGGGTCGAGGGGGTCGAGCTCAGGCCCAGCGCGAACAACCCGCTCGTCGTGAGCGAGCGCGATCACAAGGTCGAGCTCTACCTGAAATCCAAGGGCGACCAGCTGCTGGACGGGCTCCGGCAGCACCTCGGCGCGGACACGGTGCCGGATCAGGCGCTCCGGGTCGAGTGGATCGGGCCGAAGGCCGGCGCGCAGCTGCGCGACGCGGCCATCAAGAGCATCCTCATCTCGTTCTTCTTCATCATGGCGTACATCGCGTTCCGGTTCGACATCCGGTTCGCGCCGGGCGGCATCCTCGCGCTCATCCACGACGTCGGCATCGCGCTCGGCGCGATGGTCATCACCCAGCGAGAGATCACCCTCTCCACCGTCGCCGCGCTGCTCACGATCGTCGGCTACTCGATCACGGACACGGTCGTCGTCTACGACCGGATCCGCGAGAACCTGGCGAAGCACCGCGACATGAGCTTCCACGGGGTCATCAACTTCTCGCTCTCCGAGATGCTCGGGCGCACCATCCTCGTGTCGACGACGACGGCGCTCTCCCTGCTCATGTTCTTCATCTACGGGACCGGCGTCATCAAGGACTTCGCGTTCACGCTCGTCGTCGGCATCATCGTCGGGACGTACTCGTCCATCTACGTCGCGGCGCCGCTCACCGAGTGGATCGACCGCAAGTTCTTCGGCGGCTCGGGCTCGTCGCTGAAGCGCAAGAAGATCAACCGCGTCCGCGCGCAGAAGCGCGCCGACGCCGTCGTCTGACCGCCACGCCCGTGGTCGCGCTCGCCCGCGCCGCCCGGCCCCAGGCCATGGACGCCCTCATCGCGCCGGTGTACGCGCTGGCGCGATGACGAGCGCGGCGACGGAGGCCTGGAAGGAGATCGCGGAGCGCGAGGTTCCAGTCCCCGCCTCGCCCGCTGCGCGAGGCGGCGCGCCGGCCGCGGAGCGCCTCCCGGATCCCGGCGAGGCGTCCCCGGACGCGCTCGCGATGGCGCGCGAGCTGGGGCTGTCGATCACGGTCGCCGACATCCTGCACCGCTCCGGCCGGGCGCCGGACGAGGCGACCCGGCGCTTCCTCGACCCGCGGCTCTCGCACCTCACGTCGCCCGACGGCATGGCCGACCGCGAGGCGAGCGCCGAGCGGATCGCGCGCGCCGTGCGCGCCGGCGAGCGCATCGTCGTCTTCGGCGACTACGACTGCGACGGCATCACCGCGACCGCCGTCATGACCGGCGCGCTGCGCGCCCTCTCCGGCCAGGTGACCCCGCTGCTCGCGACGCGCGCCGAGGGCAGCTACGGCCTCTCGGCGCCGGCCCTCGAGCGTGTGAAGCGCGCTGCGCCCACGCTGCTCATCACGTGCGACTGCGGATCGAGCGACCACGAGCGACTGGCCGCCGCGCGCGCGGCCGGCATCGACTGCGTCGTCATCGACCACCACCTCGTGCCGGCCGAGCCGCTCCCGGCGATCGCCTTCCTGAACCCGCACCGCGCCGACTGCGGCTTCCCGTACAAGGGGCTCGCGTCGTGCGGCCTCGCGCTCTCGCTGCTCGCCGCCGTGCGCAAGAAGCTCGGCTCGTCGCTCGATCTCCGCCCTTACCTCGATCTCGTCGCCATCGGCACGGTCGCCGACGTCGCGCCGCTGACCGGCGACAACCGCGCGCTCGTGCGCGCCGGCCTCGGCGTGCTCCAGGCCGGCGCGCGGCCCGGGCTGCGCGCGCTCGCGGCGCTGGCCAACCTCGACCTCGGGCGAGGCGCCTCGGCCGAGGACATCGCCTTCCGGATCGCGCCCCGCCTCAACGCGCCGGGCCGGCTCGGGGATCCCGACGTCGCGCTGGAGCTCCTGCTCGAGCAGGACAGCGTGACCGCCTCCGCGCTCGCCGCCACGGTCGAGCAGGCGCAGATGAAGCGGCGCGCGATCCAGGACGAGATGCTGACGTCCGCGCTCGCCGAGATCGAGCGCGCCGGCTTCGAGCGGGACCCGGCGATCGTGATCGCGCGCCAGGGCTTCCACCCCGGCGTGGTCGGCATCGTCGCGGGCAGGATCACGGCGCGTTACGGCAAGCCGACGATCGTCATCGCCCTCGAGGGGGCGAAGGGGCGCGGATCGGTGCGCGGCCCCGCCGGCGCCCGGCTCCACGACGCGCTGTCCCGCTGCCGCGCCGAGCTCGAAGGCTTCGGCGGCCATCAGGCGGCGGCTGGCGTCGAGGTGCGCGCCGACCGCGTCGAGGCGCTCCGGGCGGCGTGGTGCGACACCTTCCGCGAGCAGGAGCTCCCGGCCGCGGCCGCGCTCGCGGCCGCCCACGCGCGGCTCGACGACCGCGACGACCCGGCCGCCGTGGCGCGCGATCTCGAGCGCCTGGAGCCGTGCGGCGAGGGGAACCGCCCGGCCTACGTCCTCGTAGCGGGCGCGGCCGTGCGCTCGGCGAGGAACCTGAAGGGCCACCTCAAGCTGGAGCTCAGCTTCGCCCGGCGCGACATCGCGTGCTTCGGCTTCGAGCTGGGCGAGCTCGCGGCCCGCCTTGCGGGCGGGCGCGTCGACGTGGTGGGCCGCCTCCGCCGCGACGCCTGGCGCGGCGGGGACGCGGTCGAGATCAGGATCGAGCACATCTCTGGCCCGCACTGAGCGTTCGCGGCGGGTCCCGGCGGCGTGCTAGCGTCTCCGCGTGGCTGAGCCGATGATCCGGTTCTCGCATGTGCGCAAGGCCTTCGGCCCGAAGGTCATCTACCGCGACCTGAACCTCGAGGTGTACCCGGGCGAGACGCTCACCGTCATGGGGGGCTCGGGCGTCGGCAAGAGCGTCATGCTCAAGCTGCTGATCCGCCTGCTCAACGCCGACGGCGGATCCATCACGTACCACGGCGAGGAGCTCACGACCCTGAGCGAGAAGCGCATCGCCGGGGTGCGCCAGCGCATCGCGATGCTCTTCCAGGGCGGCGCCCTGTTCGACTCGATCTCCGTCGGCGAGAACGTCGCCTACGGGCTGCACGAACATTACCGCAAGGAGATGACGGAGGCGCAGATCGCCGAGCGCGTGCACTGGGCGCTCTCCCTCGTCGGCCTGCCCGGCATCGAGCAGATGCGCCCGGGCGACCTGTCCGGCGGCATGAAGAAGCGCGTCGGCCTCGCCCGCGCCATCGCGGTGCAGCCCGAGGTGCTGCTCTACGACGAGCCGACGACCGGCCTGGATCCGATCAACACCGAGCGCATCAACCACCTCATCAAGGGGCTCAAGGGGGCCCTCAACGTGACGAGCATCGTGGTGACGCACGACATGAAGAGCGCGTTCTCGATCTCGGACCGGATGGCGATGATCTACCGCGGCGAGGTCATCGCGACCGGCACGCCGGACGACTTCCGGGCCTCCAAAGATCCGCATGTCGCCAATTTCATCACCGGGACCGCCCCCGTGAACGAAGACGTCCAGACTCTTCTCGGCGCGTGACGATCCCCTCGAGATAGCTCAAGATGCCCTCCCGCATGGGCAAAGCGCGCGATCTGAAGGTCGGACTCTTTGTGCTGGCGGGGCTCTTCCTCTCCGGACTGGTAATTTTCCTGATAGGCGACGAGCGGCGGCTCTTCGACTCGTCCGTTGAGTTCACCACGAACTTCGCCGACGTGCAGGGGCTGAAGCCGGGCGCACCCATCCGTATGGGCGGCATCGACATCGGCCACGTCGCCGAGGTCGGGTACGGCCCCGATCCGAAGGACAACACGATCTACGTGAGGATCGAGATCGTCGAGAGCGAGTCGAGCCGGATCCGGGTCGACAGCAGGGCCCAGATCGCGAACAAGGGCCTCCTCGGCGACAAGATGCTGGAGATCACGAAGGGGCAGAGCACGGAATCGCTCCCGCCAGGCGGGAATATTCCAGGAGAGGTGCCGACCGACGTGATGGGGCAGGTGAGCGGCATGGCCGAGAAGGCCGAGGCGACGCTGACCAACATCCAGAAGGTCACGGAGAGCATCGCCGACGAGAAGCTGCACAAGGATCTGCACGAGACGGTCGCGTCGGTGAACACGCTGATGAAGCAGGTCACCGAGGGCGACGGCTACCCGCGCCGCTTCCTGACCGATCCGGAGGAGGCCGAGCGCATCTCGCGGGCCGTGGCGAGCCTCGACCGCGTGAGCACGGAGCTCGTGGGCACGCTGCGCGAGGTGAGGGGGGTCGTCTCGCGCGTCAAGGAGGGGCCGGGGTTTGCGCACGACGTCATCTACGGCGACGGCCCGCAGAAGCAGATCCAGCAGTTCGGGAACGCCGCCGACGAGGTCGCGATGACCCTGCGGGGCATCCGCGAGAGCGACAGCCTGGCGCACGACGCGCTGTACGGGGGCAACGGCGACGGCGCCGAGGCGCTCGCCAACGTGACGGCGATGACGGGCGACTTGCGGGCGATCGTGCACGACATGAGGGCGGGGAAGGGGACCCTCGGCGCGCTCCTCGTCGATCCCTCGATCTACGAGGACATGAAGAGCCTGCTCGGCAACGTGCAGCGCAACGACGTGCTCCGCGCCCTCGTGCGCTACTCGATCAAGAAGGACGAGGAGAAGCCTGCTGTCCAGGTCGGGGGCACCACGCCGCCGCCCGCTCCGTAGCGTCAGCGTCTTCATCGCCCTCGTCGCCGAAGCCCAAGGAACCCCGCTGAGGTGCAGCGGGCACGCGTGTACCGGAGGCTGAACCTCGGGCGGGGAGCCGCTCGCGCCGCGTCCAGCGCACGCCGCTGCCAGGGTCGCCCGAGCCCTTTCGAAGAAAGTTTCGCCATCACCAGCGAGTTGTTCTTGTCGAACGCCGATCTCTGGGTTAAAAGCGCCACGTCTTCCGAAACGGCCGGGTGACAACCGGCTGGCATCGGGCGCATAACTCAGCGGTAGAGTGCGTCCTTCACACGGACGAAGTCGCAGGTTCAAGTCCTGCTGCGCCCACCCCGATCCGTCCTTCCGGCGAGCTGATCCTCCGCGCGGCGTTCCTCTCGGACGCGCAGGTGTGCTCGCCGAGGTAATCCCAGGCGGACCGAGAGCGGATCACGAGCGAGCATGTGTCGGATGCGCCGGGTCCGCGCGCGTCGGGCGCGCCGTGTCCGCGCCCGTCAGGGAGCGGCGCTCGAAGCGGCCGGTGCCGCTGCCGCCTTGTCGTTCTTGCGCTTCTCGATGGCGCTGGCGGCGGCGCGGAGATCCTTGTGCATGCCGCCGCACCGGATGCAGTTGCGCGTCCGGAAGGTCCCGCAGCGGTACGGAGCGAGCAGCTGCTTGATGTAATGGAGCGCGCGGAGGTCGCCCTCCTCGCGCGCCCTGGCGATCAGCGGCTTGGTGGGGCACCCCGTGACCCGGCGCAGGTCGTCCGCGATGATCAGCGCCGGGGACGCGAGCTGCCGTACGCTGCTCTCGATGAGCAGCTTGCTCGCGCTGTCCCGGGGGTAGTCGCCGAACCTGGGCGCGGTGACGACCTCGTACAAGAGGTCGGGGCCGCGGCTTCCCATGTGTTTGGCCATCAGGTCGAGCGCGGTGACGGCGATGTCGGGCGCGCCGTTGGCGGCCCTCAGGATGAACTGCCTGAGCTCGTCGTTCCCCGTCTCCTCGGGGGCGATCTCGAACAGCCGCTTCGCCGTGAGCAGCGCGGCCGTGGACGCCTTCTCGCGGGCCTGCGCGAGCGCGAGCTCCCGGAGGACCACAGGGTCGTCCGGGTACCGTTCCGCGAGCGTGCCGAGCGCAGCGCTGCCCGTGGCCTGGGCCCGCTCGATCTCGGCCGGTTGCGCCCGGGCAGGCTCCGCCTTGGGAGGGGGCTCGGGCTCCGTGCCCGCCGGCGCGCCCGCCGGCGCGGACGCGGCGGCGGCAGGCGCGGGAGCCGACGCGGCGCCCTTGTCGCCGCGGGGCCCGCTGCTCGGCGAGGAGGCGGCCGTCGCAGGCCCCGGCGCCACGCTGGCGTTGCGTTCGAGCGCCGTCACGGTCGCCGGGTTCCGGAGCGCGACCGCGCCGCAGACGATGCCGGTCGCTGCCAGCAGGCCGAGCGCCGCCATGGGGGCGGCCGCCTTCGGGCGGCTCAGCCCTGATTCACCGACGTGATTTCCGGACCCGCTCATCGCAGCTGCCTCTCCCGCGGTGAACCTGTGGCGTGGCGATCAGCCGTAGGGGTCGTCCGACTTCGGCGCGGCCGGCCTCGGCCTCGGCCGCGGCGCCGGCTTGGGTGCCGCGGGCGTGGCCGTCTCCTTGGGTGCCGCGGGCTCGGCCGTCGCGGCAGGCGCCGCGGGTTCGGCCGTCGCGGCAGGCGCCGCGGGCTCGGCCGTTGGCGTGGGTGCCGCGGGCTCGGCCGTCGCCTTGGGAGCCGTGGCGGCGGGGGCCGCCGCGCTCGCGGTGGGGGTCGCGGGCGCCTCGGTGGTCGCCGCGGGCGCCGTCGTCACGGCGGGAGGAGGGGCCGTGTCCGTCGCTGCGGGCGCAGGCTCTTGCGGCTGGGGTGGCTCCGTCGGCGCCACCGGGACCGCCGCGGGCTGCTCCTGTGCGGTCGGTGCCACCGGCGGCGACGCCGGCTTGGGGTCGCTCTGCCCGAACCCGAAGAAGAGCCAGAGCCCGCCGCAGATCGCCGCCGCGACCAGCAGGATCGTGAGCAGCCGCCCCGTGCCGCTGCTCTCCTCTTCCTGCGCGAGCGGCTCCTTGGCCGTGGACTTTGCGACGACCGCCTTCTCTTCCTTCGGTTTGGCTGCCGCCGGCTTCGGCTTGGCTCGCTCGTCGACCGCCTTCGTTTCCAGGCGAGCCGGCCTTGCGGCCGGCTCCTCGGCCGGCGCCGCGCTCACCGCCTCGGCCGGCTTCCTGACGGCGGCGGCGGCCTTCGCAGGCTTCGCCTCCTCGACGGGCGCCTCGTCGCGCGCGTCCCTCTCGTTGGCCAGCTGCGCGACCGCCACGACCGGCACGGCCGCGGGCTCGGCCAGCGGCCTCGCCGGCGCCTCCATCGGCACCGGCGCGGCCTCGACCTTCTTGGGCGGAGCGTCGATGAGCGGCTCCTTCGAGGCGCCGATGTCGTCCAGCGAGCCGCCGGCCTCCGCGAGCGCCTGCTTCAGCAGCTCGGCGGCCTGCTTCATCATCGTCCGCTCGTCGGGCGGCGGCATCTCTTTCTCGGGGTTGGTCTGCGGGAAGAAGCTGCCGCCCTCCGCGGCGTCGCCCTTCTTGGAGGCCTCGCCCTTGCCCGCGTCGCCCTTCGCGCTCGCCCCGATCGAGCCGAGCCCGAGCATCGTCGACGCCCGCTTCGCCTGCGGCGCCTTGGCGCCCGCGGGCTCGGCCTGGGGCGCGCTCGTGCTCGCGCTCGCGGTCGCAGCTGCGCTCTCGTGCAGCTCGTCCCCCAAGTCGGAGCGGTCGGTGATCCCGGCTTCGAACGCCGAGCCGGCGCCTGCCTGCGCGTCGACGAGCCGGGTGATCACCGCCTTGGACTTCTCATCGATCTTGATGAACTTCACCCCCATGCCCGAGGGATGCGCGTCGCTCGCCTGCGCGGGCTCGCGCTTCCACACGACGCGGCCGACGCCGGCGATGACGGCCTGCTCGTCCTGGAGCCGGATCTCGAACTTGAGCAGCGTGCCAGCGGGGAAGGGCGACGGCGTCTTGATGAAGATGCCGCCACGGCTCACGTCATGCGAGTGGTGCTCGATGAACTCGTCGACCGTCGCGCTCTTGTAGCGGACGGTCATCTGCAGCACTCTCGCTCGCGGATCTTTGCGTGTGTCCTGGGCCATCAGGGTAGAACTCCGGTCTACTTCGCGACTCGCTCCTGCGGATGTGGTTCGTATGTTACCCAAGGTTCGCCGCGAGGCCCAAAGGCTAACACGCGACGGTCGGTTTACCGAACGCTGCCATGGCTTCCGCCGAGCGAGCGCGCTGTGCGCGTGCGTGCGCGTTCATGTCCCGCGTCCCGCGCCCCGCCCTCCGCGCTGCAGGGCTCGGCGATACGAACGTCCGCGCGCGTCTGTCGTGGTATGTTCGCGCCGACTGGAGAATGCGCCGGGATGGCTGTCCGGGACCACTTTCGCGCTCACGCGAGGCGCCGCGTCGATCTCGGGGCGACGCTCCGCGATCGGCAGTCGGTCGAGGAGCACGGTGTTCGCATCCGCGATCTGGGGCTGGGCGGCGCCGGCATCGAGCTGACCGAGGCCCAGCTGGCGTCGGAGCTCCTCGATCCCGAGGCGCCGGTGACCCTCGAGGTCACGGCGCCGAACCTGTGGGATCCCCTGAGCCTGCGCGGCCGCATCGCCTGGATCCGCCGCGGCGCCGCGGGAAGACCGGCCCGGGCCGGCGTCCGCTTCGAGCACCACGACGCCGGCGCGCTCTACGCGCTGTACCACCTGCTCGGCACCGAAAAATTCGACCTTTAACGCGGGGAGGCGCCCGCTTCGGATCCGGGCCCATCTCGACGTTTTCGGTGCTCGGCGTACGTGAGTGCGCCTCCGCGCCGAAAACGCCGATCTGGGCCCGGCTCCTGTGCGGGCGCCCCCCCGCGCTGCTTGGGGGGCGGAGTTGGGGAGTGTGAAGGCGCGACTGCCAGGGATCAGGCTGGTCGGCGGCTCGCTAGAAGCCGAAGACGGGGCCGATGGTCGGGGCGACGACGAGGCCGAGCGTGGGCCACATCAGCATCAGCTTGAGCTCGGCCGAGACGCCGAGGTTCGGGGTGATGCCGTAGATCACGCCGGCGCCGGCGCCGGTGAAGTTCAGGCCGGTGATCTGGTAAGCGTCCAGGTCCTCGACGAAGCGGCTGTCCGCTGGGCACCGGTTGCTCCCGATGCCGCTCTGCAACCCGCCTTCATCGTTGCGGCGATCGCAGACGTCCACCGGGACCGAGGCGTTCACCTGGGCAAGGCCGATGGGCGACAGGAACACGTACGGGCGGAAGCCGCCCTTCTCGACGATGCGATCCCCCAGCAGGAAGTAAGTCGCCCGCAGCTCCGCGTGGATCGGCATGAAGCTGAGCGCCTGGAGGTGAGGGTTCGACCGATCGTCGCCCACCCACGTCGTCGGCGCCCCCTCGGACGTGGGCGAGCCGCCGAACGCGAACCCGAGCCGAACGCCCGCAAGCAGCGGCAGGTTCGAGAAGAGCTGACGGTCGTACGACACCATCACCCGGGCCCCGGCAACCCCGAGGCCGCCCTTGACCCCGTTCGTCCCGGGGAGGTCGATCGGCTCCCCGTAGAACTGCTTGCCCTCGCCCCCCGGATAGAAGCAGGCGTACGCCGCGTCGCTGCCCGAGCAGACGTAATCGGTGCCGCGGATCAGGAGCAGGTCGAGCTGGCCCCAGAGGCCGATCACGTTGCGGTTGCCCTTGCCCGCCGCAGCCCCGCCCGCTTCGCCGCCCTCGGCCCCCTGCTCGCAGGTCCCGTTCAGGCACACGAGCCCCGACTGGCACTCGGTCGTCTCGTCGCAGCTCGCGCCCCAGCCCTTGTCGCCGCGCTTGCCGCCGGCCTCGGGGCAGCCCGGCAGGCCAGGCGGGCAGTCCTCCTTCGCGGCGCACCGCTTCGGCGGCTCCTGCCCCGGCAGCGACGGCTCCGTCTCGATCTCGTTCCTGATCGGCACCCGGTGCGGCGCCTTCAACGAGCCGGCGGTGCCCACGGGGTCGCCCGCCTCGTCCCGCAGGATGATGTAGTACCGGATGTCGCCGGTCGTCGTGACGTCCTCGCACGGGACCTCGACCCCGAAGCCGTCCCCGACGCGCCCCATCTCGAGCGACTTCCACTTCTGCGAGCCGAACGGCTTGTACCGCAGCGTCGCCTTGGACGCGTCGATCTCCTCCGGGATCTCGATGTAGACGGGCACCGGCGTGTTCACCGCCTGCTCCGCCACCGGCGTGTGCGAGACGTCGCCCTCCGCGATCCTCGCCGGAGGTTTCCCGCCGCCCTCGCCCGGCGCGGCCTCCGCGCCCGCCTTGCCGCCGGCCTGCGCTTCCTTCTGCGCGTCCTTGAAGGCCTGGGCCAGCTCCGGCGTCGTCAGCGCGTCGATCAGCGCCGCCTTCGGGTCGGCCTGGAGCGCCAGCACGAACTGCGCCTTCGCCTGATCGAGCTTGTTGCCGCCGCCGTAGACCGTGCCGAGCGCGATGTGCAGCTTGCCGATCACCGGCTTCGTGCAGGCGTTCTTCTCGCAGCGCTTCAGGGCGTCCTTGAGCTTCTTCTCCGCCTTGTCGAACTCGACCGAGAGGTAGTCCTCGTCCATCGCCTGGTCGTGCAGCTTCATCGCCTCCGCGTCCTTCTCACCGGCGGCGACGGCCGCCGCCGGCGCGCCGAGGACGAACAACGAAGTCAGAGCGAACGCGAGGCGAGCGCGGCGTGAGCGACGAAAAAACACGGGTTCAGACCTCCAGGAAATGCTGGGGAGGGGCTCTTGCTTTTCAGGATCGGAGCCGCTCCCGGCTCCAGGACGTCGCGGTCGAGATCGGCGTAGCGGCGCGCAGGGCGGCGCCCTCGCCGCTGCTTGGCTACTGAGGCGTGCCCTCCGTGCGGACGAACTGCACGCGCCGGTTCAGGGCGCGGTTCTGGTCGGACGTGTTGGGCACGATCGGCTGCTCCATCCCGTACCCCTTCGACGTCAGCCGGGTCTCGTCGATGCCCTTGGCCACCAGGTACTTCTTCACCGAGGCCGCGCGGCGATCCGACAGCTTCTTGTTATACGCCGCGGCGCCCTTGTTGTCGGTGTGCCCCTGGATCTCGATCTTGATCTTCGGGTTCTGCTGCAGGACCTCCACCACGGCGTCGAGGATCGGGAAGCTCTCCGGCCGGATCTTGTCCTTGTCGAACTCGAAGTGGATCTGCTGCGTGATCTTGATCTCCTTCTCGGTGACGATGACCAGGCTCGGCTTCTTCGGGCAGCCCGGCTTGTCACCGCCGACCACGCCGACCTCGTTCGGGCACTGGTCCTCGAGATCGATCACCGTGTCCTTGTCGTTGTCCGGCTCCGGGCAGCCATCGGCGTCCTCGTAGCCGTCGGGATCCTCGGGATCGTTCGCGCAGCTCTGGCCCGTGGTGTCCTTGTCGTTCGGGTCGAGGATCGTGTCGAGATCGTTGTCGAGCTCGGGGCAGCCGTCCTCGTCGAGGTAGCCGTCCTTGTCCTCGGGCGAGAGCACGCAGCTGTCCTTGGAGTCGGTGAGGCCGTCGCCGTCGGTGTCCGGATCGTCGGGGCAGCCGTCGTCGTCCTGGAAGCCGTTCCAGCTCTCGGCGTCGCAGGGGCACTTCTTGTCCTGCGGATCGAGCAGGCCGTCGCCGTCGCAGTCGCCGGGCTTCGGCGGCGGCGCATCCTCGACGAACTCGCGCTCGGCGCACTTCTGCGGCGGCGAGAGATCGTAGGCGGCGTGGGCGTTCGCCTTCGCCACGTCGAGGTGCTCCTTCGCGCGCGCGAAGAAGCCCTGATCGAGCTCGACCGAGGCGAACGAGAGGTGCGACTTGGCCATCGCCAGCTCGCGCGGCGCGCAGCGCAGCGCGCCGTTGCGCTCCGCCTGCTTCGCGATGCTGGTGAGCCCCTCGATCTCGCCGCGCATCACCGGCACCTGCGAGCACGAGGCGATCGACCCTGCGAACGCCATGATCACGACGGCGCCAGCGCTGCCCTTTCGGCGGACAGGAGCGCGATGTGTCCTCCGGATGCTCATCGGCCCGCGCCCTCGTGCGCCTGCTTCGCCAGGTTAATCGCCTTGTCCGCGTACTCCTCCGCGACGTCGGCGAAGTCGATCGCGTCGCCGTAGTCCGCGGCGGCGGCCTCCTCCCGAGCCTTCCAGAGGTGCTCTCGCGCGGTGTAGTACTCGTACGGCGCGTACTTCTCCGCCCCGAGCGCCTCGGCCGTCTCGAGCTTGCTCGAGGCCGAGTTCGCCGAGAATGCGTAGATGGTGCCGCCGCAGCCGCTCGTGAGAGCCGCCGCGAGCACCATGCCCGCGCCTGAAATCCATGTCCCGAATCGCCGCCCGTGCGTCGTCACGATCGCGTTCTTTCTGGAGCGGGCCCCTTTAGACCGTGTGCCCGGTCGTGGCGACGCTACCAAGTGCGCTCGGCGCGCGTCAACCGGCTCGGGGAAGGGAAAGGTCGGTTCGCGTCGCTTCGCGTCCGTTCGCGTCCAGCTACAGCTTCCGGTACACGCCGACGACCACGCCGAGGAGCATCGCAGGCTTGAAGTCGCTCGCCCGGACCAGGATCGGGGCCATCGCCGCGTTCGCGGGCTGGAACCGCACGTAGTCCTTCTCGGGGAAGAAGTACTTCACGGTCGCCTCGTCGCCGATCAGCGCCACCACGATGTCGCCGCGCTGCGCGGTGAGCTGCCGCCGCACGAAGATGTAGTCGCCGCTGAAGATACCCGCCTCGATCATCGAGTCGCCGGTGACGCGCAGGCCGAACACCTCGCGCCCGCCGCGCACGAGGGTCCGCTCGATCCGCACCGTGTCGAGCACGTGCTCCTCCGCGAGGATCGGCAGGCCCGCCGCGATCCGCCCGACCACGGCGATCTCGACGAGATCGTCCTCCTGGTCGTTCGCCGGGGCATCGTTGGCGCCGGTCACGAGCGCGCCGCGGAGCTCGGCGCTCCCGCCGCCGGCGGCGCCGTCGAGGTCGCGCGGGCGGAGGGCGCGCGACTTCATGTCCTCGCGCGTGAGGTAGCCCTTGCGCTCGAGCGCCCGGAGGTGATCGTTCACCCCGTTCGTCGAGCGGATCCCCATATGCGCGCCGATCTCACGCAGCGTCGGCGGATACCCGCGCTCGCTGATCGACTGACGGATATAGTGAAGCACCTGCTGCTGTCGGTCGGTGAGCCCCTGCATCGACGCGCACCCTACTGAACGGTTGGGTAGATGTCAAAAAAGTGTGGGTGCCCCCGTTTTCGCCCGCGATTTCGCTGCGTTTTTCCGGGCGCGCCGCGGGGCTCCCGTCCGCGCGGTGAGCGTGAGGGCGGGTCGAGCGTGCAGGGTGAACCGAAGGGCAGCGACGCGTGATCAGCGCGCGGGCAGCCCTACGGCTGCTTGCCGAGGGTCGTCCGCGAGCTCATCGCCGCGCGGGGCTCGAGCATCGCCCGGAGCTCTTCGGGATCGGCGGAGGCGGCGAACGCCTCCTCCGGCGTGATCATCCGGCGCTGGTAGAGCGAGGCGAGCGACTGGGCCATCGTCTGCATCCCGCTGCCGGCCTGGCCCATCTGCATCTGCGAGTAGATCTGGTGGAGCTTGTCCTCGCGGATGAGGTTCCTGATCGCCGCGTTCGGGATCATGATCTCCATCGCCATCACGCGCCCCGGGCCGTTCGCGCGCGGCAGGAGCAGCTGCGTCATCACCGCGACGAGCGTGAACGAGAGCTGCTGGCGCACCTGCGACTGCTGGTGCGGCGGGAACACGTCGATGATGCGGTTGATCGTCGAGATCGCCGAGTTCGTGTGGAGCGTGGCGAACACGAGGTGCCCCGTCTCGGCGATCGTCAGCGCGGACTCGACCGTCTCCAGGTCGCGCATCTCGCCCACCAGCACGACGTCCGGATCCTGACGCAGGGCGTAACGGAGCGCGTCCTTGAACGACGCGGTGTCGGAGCCGATCTCGCGCTGGTTCACGAGCGAGAGCTTGTGCGGGTGCAGGTACTCGATCGGGTCCTCGATCGTGAGGATGTGCAGCCGCTGCTCGGAGTTGATCTTGTCGATGATGCTCGCGAGGGTCGTCGTCTTGCCCGAGCCGGTCGGGCCGGTCACGAGCACGAGGCCGCGGGGCTTGGCGGTGATGTCGAGCACGACCGGCGGCAGGCCGAGCTCGTCGAAGTTCATGATCCGGAAGGGGATCTGCCGGAAGGCGGCCGCCACGGCGCCGCGCTGCATGTAGATGTTCGCGCGGAAGCGGGCGAGCCCCTTCATGCCGAACGACAGGTCGAGCTCGTTGCGCTGCTCGAACTTCGCCATCTGCTCCTCGTTCAGCACCGAGTAGCAGAGCTGCCTCGTGTCGCTCGGCATGAGCGGCGGCAGCTTGAGCGGCACCACCGTGCCGTCGATGCGCAGGAGCGGCGGCGTGCCGCTCGTGATGTGCATGTCGCTCGCGCCCTTCTCCACCATCGCGCGGAGGAGCTGCTGGAGCGTGTACCTGAGGCCCTCCTGCGGCGCGCCAAGCTCCGTGGTCATGCGCTCAGTCCCCCATCGTCACGCGGCCGACCTCCTCGGTCGTGGTGACGCCCGCGAGCACCTTCTCGATCCCGCTCATCCGGAGGGTGAGCATCCCGCCCTTGATGGCCGCGGCCTTGAGCTCCGCCGTGGACGCGCCCTGGAGGACCATCTCCTTCAGCGGATCGCTGAAGCGCATGACCTCGTAGAGCGCGACGCGCCCCTTGTAGCCCGAGCCGTTGCACGTCTTGCAGCCCGCGCCGCGCACGAGGTCCGCGCGCGCCGCCTGCTGCTCGGTGAAGCCGAAATCGAGGAGCACCCTCGCCTCCACGCGCAGCGGGACGCGGCAGTCGGGGCAGATCTTGCGCGCGAGGCGCTGGGCGAGCACGAGGTTCACGCTCGCCGTGATGAGGAACGGCTCGACGCCCATGTTGAGGAGGCGCGAGATCGTCGACGGCGCGTCGTTCGTGTGCAGCGTCGAGAGCACGAGGTGGCCGGTGAGCGCCGCCTTCACCGCGATCTCGGCCGTCTCGAAGTCGCGGATCTCGCCGACCATGATGATGTCCGGGTCCTGGCGGAGGAAGGAGCGCAGCGACATCGCGAAGTTCAGCCCGATCTCGTCGTGCATCTGCACCTGGTTGATCCCGTGCAGGTTGTACTCGACGGGATCCTCGGCGGTGCTGATGTTCGAGCCGATCTGGTTGAGCTCCGAGAGCGCCGAGTAGAGCGTCGTCGTCTTGCCGGACCCGGTCGGGCCGGTGACGAGGACCATGCCCCACGGCTGGCTGATCGCCCACTTGAAGTCCGCGAGCGGCTTCGGATCGAAGCCGAGCTTCACCATGTCGAGCTGGAGGTTCGACTTGTCGAGCAGGCGGAGGACGATCTTCTCGCCCCAGATCGTCGGGAGCACGGAGACGCGGAAGTCCATCTCCCGGCCCTTGCCCATCTTCAGCTTGATGCGGCCGTCCTGCGGGAGCCGCCGCTCGGCGATGTCGAGCGAGCTCATGATCTTGAGGCGGCTCGAGATCGCGTTCTTCAGCTTGATCGGCGGCTGCATCTCCTCCATCAGCACGCCGTCGATGCGGTAGCGCACCCGGAGCTTCTTCTCGTAGGGCTCGACGTGGATGTCGCTCGCGCCCTTCTTGATGGCGTTCAGGAGGATCGCGTTGACGAGCCGGACCACGGGCGCGCCCTCGGCGGCCTTCTCCAGCTCGAGGACGTTCACGTCGTCGCCCTCGACCTGGAAGCCGACCTCCTCCTCCTCGAACTCGCTCAGCACCTCGTCGTAGGAGGGGCCGACGTTGTAGGCGCGCTCGATCGCCTCCGTGATCCCCGTCTCGGACGCGACGACCGGCTCGACGTTGAAGCCGGTGAGGAACTTGATGTCGTCGATCGCATGGAGGTTCGTCGGATCGGCCATCGCCACGACGAGCGCCGTCCCCGAGCGGGAGATCGGGATGATCTTGTGCTTCTCGCACACCTCCCGCGACACGAGGCGCGAGACATCCGCGTCGATCTCGTACTCGTCGAGGGCGACGGCCGGGACGCGGTACTGGGTCGAGAGGAAGGTCGTGATCTCGCCGTCGGAGATGTACCCGAGCTTGGCGAGCGCGTACCCGAGGTTCTGTCCTGTCTTGCGCTGCTCCTCCTGCGCTTGCCGGAGCTGCTGGAGGCTGATGAGCTTTTCGCGGACGAGCAGTTCGCCGAGGCGGTTCGTGGTCGACATCGAGGCCGCAAATCCTGCGGGCGGGGAGGAGGGGAGTCAACGCTGGCGGTTGGGGCGGGCGCGCATCAAGGGTAGGATGTCGGATGGCGAGGATGGCGTGGCGTGAGTCTCTTTGAGTGGTTCGGGCTCAAGCGCGGGGACGGCCGACGCAGGGCGGCAGAGGCCAAGGAGCTCGCCGGCGATCTCGCAGGGGCGGTCGAGCTGTACCTGGAGGCCGGGATGCCGGACGACGCGGCCCGGGTGCTCCTGCTCCGCGCGGACGCGGAGCGGAGCGTCGAGAAGCGGATCGCCTTCTGCGCCTCGGCGTCCCGCACGGCCGAGAGCCCCGAGCTCCGGCGCGCCGCGCTCGGGCGCAAGGCGCTGCTCGCGTTCGATCTGGTCCGCGCGCGAGGGGCGAGCGCGATGCGGAGCGAGTTGCTGGCGGTCGCGCGCGAGCTCGAGGCGGCGGGCGAGCTCGAGCGGGCGGCGGACGCGTACGCGCTCCTGGGCGACGCCGAGTCGGAGGCGCGCGTGCTCGCCGCGGCGGGCGCGATCGACCGGCTCGAGGAGCGGCTCCGCGCCTCGATGACCGCCGAGCGGAGCCAGCGCGCGCTCGACGTGGCGCTGCGGCGGATCACGGATCTCGACCGGATGGCGGAGCGCCGCGAGGCGATCGCGGTGGCCGAGGCGTGGACGGGGGAGAACCGCGACGGCGAGCAGGTGGCCGACGCGCTGCGCGGCCTCCGCGCGCGGGTCCTCTCGGGGCCGATCGTCTCCATCGAGCAGGGCGGCGCCCTGCTGCGCTGCGCGCTCGGCGAGGAGGTCACGATCGGCCGGGGCGAGGCGACGATCGTGATCGCGTCCCGCGCCGTCAGCAGGATCCACGTGCGGATCCGGCGCGGCCGGTCCGGGGTCGAGGTCGAGGATCTCGGGACGCGCAACGGCACGACGCTGGCCGGCGCGCGGCTCACGGCGCCGCTGCCGGTCGGCCGCGGCGTGCAGATCCTGCTCGGCGGCGAGGTGCCGTGCGCGATCGCGCCCGGGGAGGAGGGCGGCTGCGTCGTGGAGATCGCGGGCGAGCGCTTCGTGGCCCCGCTCGGCGACCTGCCGGTCGGCCCGTGGCGGATCGGCCTCGACCGGGCCGGCGCCTCGGCGTTCGTCGTGCTGAAGACGCCGCCGGGGGCGCCGCCGCCGTTCCTCGGCGACTACCAGCTCGCCGCGTCGGTGGAGCTCTGCGCCGGCGACGCGATCGCCGCGGCGCGCGGGGGGGCGGCGGTCTTCCGGCTGCCCGCCGCGGACCGGGGGCCGGCGCCCCGGCGGCCCGGCGGCCCGAGCGAGGGCGGGCCCGCGTGAGCCTGTGGCGGCGGCTCAGGGAGCGGCTCGGCGGCGCGAAGGCGCCGGGCGGCGCTCCGCCGGTCAACGACGGCGCCGGGGACGACGACGTCGCGCCGCCCGCCGGCGAGCGCGGCCGATCGGCCGGGGGCGCGCGCGCGGCTGCCAGCACGCGCGCGGGCGCGCCCACCACGCGCGCCCGACCCGCGCCGCGCGGTGGTGACGCCGGCGACGACATCGCGCGGCTGCGGAGCGCGGGGACGCGGGCGGGCCCCGCGACGGACGAGGTGATCGCGATCCTCCGGCGCGCGCGCGGGACGCTGCGGGAGGCGGACGCGGTGGCGCAGCTCGTCGCGGCCATGGAGGAGCGGGTGCTCCCGGATCCGGTCCGGGTCGCGTGCGCGGATCTCCTCGCGGCCCGGGGCGACGAGCAGGGCGCGCTGCGCGTGCTCGAGGGCGCCGCGCTGCGCGAGGCCGTAAGCGGACCGCGCGCGGCGCGCGCGCAGCCGGTGTCGTCGACCGCGGGGCTCGTCCTCGCGGCCGATCTCTACGCCGCGATGGGGCAGCTCCCGCGGGCGCTCGGCGCGATCGAGCGGGTCCTCGTGCGCGAGATCGGCGCGCCCGGCGCGCGCGAACGCCACCAGCGCTGGCGGGCGGCGCTCGGCGCGGAGCGGCCCGCCGCGCCCCGCCTGGACGACGTGACCGTCGTCGCGCCCTCGGCGGCCAAGAGCCCGTTCCGCCTGCTCCGCGAGGTGGCGCGCGGCGGCGCCGGCGTCGTGTACGAGGCCGAGGACGACGTGCTCGGCCGGCGCGTCGGGTTCAAGGTCTACCACGGGCGGGGCAGCGACCGGGCGCACCTCACCCGCGAGGCGCGGCTCGCCGCGGCGCTCGCGGGCCCGGGCATCGTGCGGGTGTTCGACGTCGATCCGGACGAGGGGTGGATCGCGCTCGAGTGGATCGCGCGCGGCTCGGTGCGGGACGTGCTCCGCTCCGGCGACGCCGCGGCGCTCGCGCCGGTCGCGCGGTGGGCGCGGCCGCTCGCGCGCGCGCTCGCCCGCATCCATGAGCGCGGCTACGTCCACGCCGACGTCAAGCCCGCCAACGTGCTCCTGCGCCACCTCGGCGAGCCCGTGCTCACCGACTTCGGCCTGGCCCGGCCGCTCGGCGCGCCGTCCGCCGGCGGCAGCCCGGGGTACGTGTCCCCGGAGCGGCTCGCCGGTCGCCCGAGCGATCCGCGCGACGACGTCTACGGCTACGGCCGCGTGCTCGAGGACGTCCTCGTGCGCCTCGATCCGCTCGGGGCCGAGGACCTCTCGCCCTGGAAGGAGCTGTCGCTGAGGTGCCTCGGCCCGGACCACGAGCGGCCTCAGGACGGCGCCGCGCTCGTCCGCGCCGCCTGCTGAGCGCCGCGCGTGTCAGCAGGTATCTAAGCACTTCATGTAGCGCTCGAACGCGGCCCGGTCGGTCCCGTCGAACGCGCCGCAGGGGACCTCCGCGGCGCACGCGGAGGCGCACCGGGCGGCGCCCTCGCACGCCGCCTCGTCCGTGAGGCCGCTGCCGTGGTAGCCGCACTCCTCCATGTGATCCTCCGCCTCGTCGCACACGCCGCCGCAGCCGGATCCGAGGGCCATCGCCAGCGCGAGCGCCACGGCGGGCGCGCCTCTCGGGAGCCCGCGCCCGGCGGCGCGAGCTCTGCGGTAGCGCCCTAGCGCTTCCGTCCACCAACGACCCCTGCCTTCGCTCATCGGTATTTCTCTCCCGGAGTGATACGTCGCGCAGGGGACCTTACCCGAGGCGGCGTCGCGCGCAGGGCGGCAACCCGCTTCGCTTCGGGCGCGGCCCTGATAGATTGCTCACCTACATGCGCGCAGGCAATGAGGAGAGGGCGATCTGATGCGCTTGGCGATCGTCGCCACGCCCGGCTTTCACCGCGATCAGAGGCCGGCGCCCGGCTCGCTGGACGGTGATCTCATCCGGGCCCGCCTCTCGCTCGACGACGCGGGCTTCCGGGTGGTCGACGTCGATCCAGCGCGGGATCTCGCGGAGCAGCTCGACGCGCTGTTCGACGAGCTCGCGGCGACGAGGAAGACCCTGGTCGACGCGGAGGAAGCCGCCCGCGACGAGGCGTCCTCCCTGTTCCTCTTCTATGCCTCCAGCGCCGTCGCGCTGTCGCCGGAAGGAGAGCTCTTCCTCTGCCTCGATCCCGAGAACCCCGGCATGGGCGACGCGCTGGGCGACATCGCCGCGGTGTTCCGCGATCGCGCCCGCGGCGCGGTGCTCTTCGTGATCGAGGGCCACCACGGGCCCGGGGTGACGTCGCGCGACGTGGTCACCGCCGCGGAGCGGGCGGTGGCGCCCGACGGGATGGCGATCGAGCTCCTCGTGGCGGCCCACCCGATCGGAGAGGTCGGCAGCGAGGTGCCGTCGGTGTTCACCCGCGCCTTCGTCGAGCACCTCGACGAGGTCGAGCCGGAGCGCGGCCTCACCGCGGAGGCGATCTTCCGCCGTGTCGAGCGGAGCCCCGAGCTCGCCGGCGCCATCCCGTGCTTCGCGCGCGTGCGCGGGCGGGGCGCCGTCGCGGTGCTCGCCCCGCGCGAGGGCGGCTCCCGCGCGGCCTCGTCGCCGGAGGCCGAGGCGCCGCAGAGCGAGGTGGAGATCGCCACCACGCCGGCGCCCGCGCCGGACGACCCGGTCGCGCAGTACCTCGCGGCCGGCGACACGCTCGCCGCCGCCTGGGACCTGGAGGGGGCGCTGACCGCGTACAAGAAGGCGCTCGCGCTCGTGGGCGCCGCGCAGCGGGACGCGCGCGCGGAGGTGCACCTGCGCATCGGGTACGCGCGATGGCGCCAGGAGAAGCGCCGCGAGGCGATCGCGAGCTTCGAGAAGGCGCTGTCGCTCGCGCCCGAGCACCGGCCCGCGCTCGAGGCGCTGGTCGAGCTCCACCTCGCCGAGCGCGACTTCGCCGCCCTGCGCACCGCGGAGGAGCGGCTGCTCTCGCGCGTCGAGGGCGACGACGACCGGCTCGCGCTGCTCGTGCAGTACGCCGAGCGCTGGGAGGTCATCGCCGGGGATCTGGAGCGCGCGCGCGAGGTGCTCGAGCGCGCGCGCGAGCTCCGCCCCGACGACGCGGCCGTCCTGCGCGGCCTCGACCGGCTGTACGGGGCGGCGGGCGACGTCGACGCGGCGCTCGACGTGCGCAGCCGCCTCGTCGAGCTCGTGGAGGACCCGCGGCAGAAGGCGCAGTCGCTGCTCGATCTCGCGCGCGCGACGATGCAGGGCGAGGCGCGCGCGACCTTGAGCGAGGTCACGCGGGAGCAGACCGGGATCGACCTGCTCGAGCGCGCGCTGGACGCCGATCCCACGCTGCTCGATCCGCTCGCGCTCATCGCGATCCTGCTGGCCGCGCGGCAGGAGTGGGGCGAGCTCGAGCTCGTGTACCGGCGCATGCTCGACCGGGCGCAGCGCATCGCGGACCCGCGCACGCGGAGCGACGTCACCTGGGAGGTCTGCCGCCGCCTTGGCCTGCTCTTCCGCGATCACCTCGAGGATCCCGGCTCCGCGCTGGAGGCGTTCGAGGGCGCGGTGGCCGAGCGGCCCGACGACATCCCGGGGCGGCTCAGCGCGGCGTCGCTCGCGCGGAGTGCGGGGCGGCTCGAGCGGGCGGCCGCGCACCTCCAGGCCGCGGCGGTGCTCGATCCCGGCAACGTCCAGGTGTTCCACGACCTGTTCGACACGTTCCAGAAGCTCCGGCGCCCCGACCAGTCGTGGGCGGCCGCGAGCGTGGCCGTGTACCTCGGCGCGGCCGAGGCGCGGGAGCGCTTCGTCTTCGAGGAGCACCGGCCGGCGGGCGTCGTGCAGCCGGCACACGCGGTCAGCCCGGCGTCCTGGGAGCTCCTGCGCGCGGCCGATCGCGATCGCGCGCTCGAGGAGGTGCTCGCGTCGATCGCCGGCGCCGCGATCCGCGCGCGGCTGGCCCAGCGCGCGCGAGAGAGGAAGCTCCCTCAGCTCGACCCGGCCGCGCGCGCGGACGCCGAGCGGAACGCGGCGGGCGTCGTGCGGCTGTTCTCCTGGGCCAGCCGGTGCCTCGGGATGCCCGCGCCGGCGGTCTACCTCCGCAAGGACGCGCCGATCGGGGTCGCCGCGGTGCTGGTCGAGGAGCCGAGTGTCCTCGTCGGCGGCGAGGCGCTCCGCGGGCGCACGGCCGCCGAGCTCGCGTTCCTCGTGGGCAGCCACGTCGCGTACCACGTCGGGCCGCATCGCCTGCTGCTCTACTTTCCCACGCTCGAGGAGCTCGGCGTGTGCCTGGCCGCGGCCGTCAAGCTGGCGCGCCCCGCGGAGCCTGTGCCCGCCGAGCTCGAGGCCCCCGTGCTCGCGCTGATGCCCCTGCTCGACGAGCGCCTGACGGACGGCGAGCGCGACGCGCTCGAGGCCTCGGTCTTCGAGCTCTACGAGATCCGCGCGCCCCTCGATCTCGCCCACTGGGTGGGCTCGGTCGAGCGGTGCGCTGCCCGCGTCGGCTACCTGCTCACCGGCGACCTCTCGGTCGCGGCGTCGTCGCTCTCGCGCGCGGATGCGCCCGGCGTGCTGACGGCGGAGGAGAGGATCGGCGACCTCGTCTCGTTCACGGTCTCGGACGCCTACCACGCCCTCCGCAAGGAGCTCGGCGTCGCGATCGAGCCGTGGCGGGCGCTCCAGCGGGGGGCTTGCCCGGGACGCTCAGTCCTTGCCCTGGAGGTAAGCGAGGTAGGCGGCGTGGCTCGGCGGGCGGCCGAGGAAGCGGGCGATGAGCTCACCCGCCTCGACGCCGCCTCCCTTGGCGAGCACCTCCTCGCGGAAGTCGCGCGCGACGGCGGGGTTCAGGAGCCCTTCCTGCTTGAAGCGGGTGAGCACGTCGCGCGAGAGCGACAGCGCCCACTGGTAGCCGTAGTAGCCCGCATCGTAGGTGATGAGGTGCCCGAAGCTCGACTGGAAGTGCGTCCCCTTGATGAAGGCGAACGACTCGTTCGCGCGCTGCGCCTGCTCCACGACCTGGGTCGTGTCGAGGCCCGGGTCGCGGGTGTGGAGCTCCAGATCGATCGACGCGAGCGTGAGCTGCCGCTGCGTCGCGAGCGCCCGCCCGAAGCCGCGCGCCCGGGTCATCGCCTGGAAGAGGCCGTCCGGGATCTTCTCGCCCGTCGCGTGGTGCTTCGCGAACAGGTCGAGCACCTCGCGCGACCACGCCCACTCCTCGAACATCTGGCTCGGCGCCTCGACGAAGTCGCGCACGGCCGCGGTCCCCGAGTAGGAGGCCAGCTCCGAGCGCGTGAGGAGGTGGTGCAGCACGTGCCCGAACTCGTGGAAGAAGGTCACCACGTCCTCGTGGGACATGAGCGCCGGCTGCGCCCCGGGCTTCGGGAAGTTGCACTCGAGCGCCGCGACCGGCGTCTGCCACGACCCGTCGTCGAGCCGCTTCGCCGTCCTCACCGCGAACATCGCCGCGTGTTTGTACTTGTCGGGCCGGCTGTAGAGGTCGAGGTAGAACTTCCCGATCACCTTGCCGCCGGAGCGCACCTCGTGCGCGGTCACGTCGGGGTGCCAGGCGTTCGCGGGGAGCTCCTGGTACTCGAGGCCGTACATCCGCGCGGTGATGTCCATGAGCCCCCGCTTCACCGCGCCGATCTCGAGGTAGTCCGAGAGCGCCTGCGAGCTGAACTGGTACTTGGACGCGCGGACGCGGTCCTCCAGGTAGTAGCGCTCGGAGGGCGGGAGCTTGTCGGTCGGCTTGCCTCCGAGCCGCACGTGCTCCTTCATGAGCTCGGCGAACTCGGCCTTGGCGGGCTCCTTCAGCGCGGCCCTGACCTGGTCGAGGAAGGCGCGCACGGCGCCGCTCGTCTTGGCCATCCGCGGCTCGATCGCGTAGTCGGCCCAGCTCTTGTAGCCGAGCAGCTTCGCCTTCTCGGAGCGGAGCGCGAGCAGCCGATCGAGCAGCTTCACGTTCTTCTCGCCGCCGCGGTTGGTGAACAGGACGAAGAGGTCGAGCGCGGCCTTGCGGTCCTTCGCGTAGGTGACGAACGGGAAGAAGTCGGGGTAATCGGTGGTGATCTCGACCTTGCCGTTCGCCTTGGGCGGGTGCTTCGCCGCGTACTCCTTGGGCAGGCCCTCGAGCGATGCGGGCGCGATCTCGATCGCGCCGGTCGACGCCGACAGGTTCGCCATGAACTCCTGTCCGATCCGGGTGATCTGCTCGTTCAGGTCGCGCAGGCGCTCCTGTCGGTCCTTCGGGAGCGAGAGCCCGTTGCGGCGGAAGTCGCGGAGCACGTCGGCGAGGAGCCGGGCGCGCTCTCCTTGCAGGGCGTCGCCCTTGTCGGCGTACGCCTTGAGGACGGCGGCGAGGTCGCCGTCCAGCCACATTGCGGTGGTGAACCGGTCGACCTTCGGCTCGCAGAGCCTCGCGGCCTCGCGCACGGCCGCGTCGGGGTGGGCGACGCCCATGAGGTACGGGAAGTCGCCGGCGCTGTTCACCTCGAGCACCGCGCTGTCGAACCGCCCGAGGGTGGCGGCGTAGGTGAGCTTCTCCGGCGGCGCCCCCTTCAGCGCCTTGATCGCGCCGAGGTGCTCCTCCGCCGCGCGCAGGTGATCGTCGCAGAGCTGCCTCACCCCGCTCACGGTGCCTCCCAGCGCCACGGGATCGAACTCCGCGCGCGCCGGGGGCTCGGCCGTCGGCGTCGTCCGCGAGGGGGCCGTCTGCCCCGGCGCGGCGCTGCCGAGCGCGGGGGCAGGGGAGGCTGGCCCGCTCTGGACGCCCGCGCTGCAGGAGAGGAGGAGGAGCGAGAAGAGCCCGGTGCGCGCGGGCGTGGAGCCGACCCTCATGGCGGTCCGGCTATACCACGGGGCACCGGGAAGCTCGGGCGGGAGTCAGCGGAAGCGACGATCCGCGAGGAGATCGCGGCGCGCCGCGGCGCCCGCGCTGAGGTGCGGGCGCCACCGGGGCGAGAGCCTCAGTTCGTCTGCGGCGGTAGGTAGGCGAAGAGGCAGTTGTAGCTGCGGCTCGTCACGTCGTCGGCGGGCGTGCCGGCCGACACCTTGGCGATCAGCCGGTCCTCCGCGATGTTCGCCGGGAGCGCGAGCCCGTCGAGCACCAGCTCCTCCGTCTCGCTCTCGGTGGCCGTGTACGTGGCGCCGATCTCCGTGCCGTCGCCGTTCAGCAGCTCGACCGTGAGCGCGCGGAGCCCGGAGCCGTGGCGCTGCGCCCCGCAGAAGGCGGAGACCCTCCAGTCCGGCTCTGCGTTCTGAGGCAGCGGGATCTCGTAGAAGTCGACGTCCGCGGTGACCCCGTCCGCGATGATCTGCCCGTCCACCTCGTAGCTCGTGCCGCCCCCTGCGTTCTCGAAGGAGGCCAGGTCTCCTTCCGGCGTCGTGGCGAGGTTGTTGGTCAGCTCCTCGCCCTCCACGCCTTGAGACTCCACGCGGTTGTGGAGCAGGATGTAGAAGTCGTTCGCGCCGACGTCTCCCGGCGCGCGCTTGACGAAGATGAAGTACTTGCCTTCCTCGCCGATCTGGACCGGCACCTCGATGTCGCCGCCCTTCGAGGCGTCGACCTTCGCGTAGGGGGTGGTCAGGTCGGCCGCGCTGAAGAGGGCGATCTCGCCGACGTCGACCGTGGAGCCGTTGCCTTCCGGTCCGGTCGGGCCGTAGACGGTGAACTGGGCCTTGAGCCCGTTCGCGGCGGCGGGGGTCTCCGGCAGCGTGAACGAGTAGACGTCGACGTCCTCCGCGCTCTCGAAGCCGCCGAACAGGAACGTGGTGTAGTACCTGTCCTCCCCGCTCACGGGGTCGTAGCCCAGCGCGACGGCCTGCTCGGCCTCGTCGTTGGGCTCCGTCCCTGCGACGAGGCTGTCGTCGTCCTCGGCGGCCACATCGACCGTGTTGATGCCGACCGCGTAGTCGAAGCTGACGATGTCCTCAGCGGGCGCGCAGCTGTCCGGGCCCAGCGCCGACGTGCACTCCTCCACGACGAGGTAGTAGTCGCCATCCGCGGGCAGTACGGTGTACAGCGTGCTGTCGTTCGCGCCGCCCCCGGGCGGGTCGTCGTTCCTGGCGATCTGGGTCCCTTCGGCGTTGAGCAGCGTGATGACCAGATCGGGATAGGTCGGATCGGTCTCGTCGTTCGACGGCTTCGCATCGGTCCCGATGAACAGGATCTGCCCTTCGGTCCCGCTGAAGCGGTAGAAGTCCTGGTCCGTATCGACCGGCTCGAGCGTCGCCTGCACCGCGTCGCCGCCGACGGTGATCTGTTCCGCCGTCTCGATGCTGGTGTTCTCGTCCTCTTCCCCGCCACCGCTTGAGGTGGTGGAGACGACGCTCGTGGTCGCCGAGGTCGTCGAGGAGCTCGTGGCGCCGCCGGCGCCGCCAGCGCCCCCGTCTCCGCCGCCTCCCTCATCATCCCCACCGCAACCCGCAGCGGTTGCCGCGACCGTGCCGATTACAACAAGACCCAACAAGTACATCGACCTCATGGCACCTCCAACGCTTGCCGCGTTCCGTGGTCCCTCGTTGTTACCGTGAAGGAATTGTACACCTACACTGTTTGGACCTCGTGAGACAAGGACCGGCACGATTTCGACGCGTAGGTTCGTGGTTGTGTACTTGACTACAGGGACATTCTGGCTCGGGCCCTTCGCGGAGCCGACAAGGCTGGCAAGGCGCCACCGGACGCTACCGTACAAGTACGCCCGTCATTTCGAAGCCTTGTGCTCCTCGCTGGCGCCGATGTGCGGGGCGACGAAGCGCCCTTCGCCGCGCGTTCTACTCCGCCGCCATGAACGGGTAGGCGACCGCGCGCGGGGGCGCGAACGTCTCCTTCACGACCCGCGGCGAGACCCACCGCAGCAGGTTGAAGAGGCTGCCCGCCTTGTCGTTCGTGCCGGATCCGCGCGCGCCGCCGAACGGCTGCTGCCCGACGACGGCGCCGGTCGGCTTGTCGTTGATGTAGAAGTTCCCCGCCGCGAAGCGCAGCGCGTCGCTCGCCGCCTCGATGAACGCCCGATCGCGGGCGAACACCGCGCCCGTGAGGCCGTACGGCGACGTCTCATCGCAGAGCGCGAGCGCCTTCGCCTCCTCGCCGTCCGGGTAGACCCAGACCGTGAGCACCGGCCCGAACAGCTCCTCCGTCATCAAGGCGTGGCGTGGATCGGTGGTCTCGATGAGCGTCGGCTCGACGAACCAGCCGTCGCTCCCGTCGTGCGCGCGCCCGCCGCCGCCGCAGACGAGCGAGCACGCCGGGTCCTTCTTCGCCGCGGCGATCCGATCCGTGAGCCGGGCATGCGCGCGCCCGTCGATCACCGCGCCCATGAAGTTGCGGAAGTCGGCGACGTCCCCCATGCGGATCGCCCGGATGTGGCCCTCGATCCGGTCCCTGAGCGCCGGCCAGATCGAGCGGGGGATGTACGCGCGCGACGCGGCCGAGCACTTCTGCCCCTGGTACTCGTACGCCCCCCGGACGAGCGCCACCGCGAGCGCGTCGACGTCCGCGCTCGCGTGCGCGAAGACGAAGTCCTTGCCGCCGGTCTCGCCCACGATGCGCGGGTAGCTCCGGTAGCGACCGATGTTCTCCCCGATGCGACGCCAGATCGACTGGAAGACCGATGTCGAGCCGGTGAAGTGGATGCCGGCGAAGTCCGGGTGATCGATGCACGCGTTCGAGACGAGCTCCGGCGGACCCATGACGAGGTTGATGACGCCGCGCGGGAGGCCCGACTCGATCAGCAGCTCCATCACGAAGTGCGCGGAGTACAGCGCGTTCGCCGACGGCTTCCAGACGACGGTGTTGCCCATCAGCGCCGGGGCCGCGGGCAGGTTCGCCGCGATCGCCGTGAAGTTGAACGGGGTCGCCGCGAAGACGAAGCCCTCCAGCGGGCGAGGCTCGGCGAAGTTCCAGGTGCCGGGCGCGCTCGCCGGCTGCTCGGCGGCGATCCGGTGCGCGAAGTGGACGTTGTAGCGAAAGAAATCGATGAGCTCGCAGGCGGAGTCGATCTCCGCCTGGAGCGCCGTCTTGCTCTGCCCGAGCATCGTCGCCGCGTTGAGCGCGGGGCGGTGCCGCGTCGCGAGCAGCTCGGCCGCCTTCAGGAACACGGCGGCGCGCGCGGTCCACGGCGTCCTCGACCAGGCGGGGTGCGCCCGCCGCGCCGCCTCGATCGCGCGCGCGACGTGCTCGGCGCCGCCCTGGTGAGCGCGGGCGAGCAGGAGGTCGCGCCGGTGCGGCGCGCGGACCTCGTCGAGCGCTCCGGTCCGGACCGCCTCGCCGTCGATGAACATCGGGATGTCGATCGTCTCCCGCGCCTTGCGCTCGAGCTCCGCCTTGAGGGCCGCGCGCTCCGGCGTGCCAGGGGCGTACGCGAGGACAGGCTCGTTCTGAGGGCTCGGCGGCGTGGCGATGGCGTCAATCATGCCGCGAGTCTAGCGGGGGACCTGGCGACGCGCAGCGCTCGGGGGCCGCGCTGCGCCGTCGTTTTCGGCGCGCGACAGGCCGCGCGTGATCGCGCCGGCGTTGCCTCCCGCGTTTGCGACATCTCAAGGATGTCGGCTTTCAGGAGCAGCCTGCCTTGGGCAGCGGCCACGTCGCCGCTACGCTGGCGAGATGCGCGAGATCCTCACGCCGCCCGATGCGATCTTCGATCCGTCCACGGGCGCGGCGCGCGTCGGCTCTTACCGGGGTGAGCTGCCTCGCGTCGATCTGACGCCGCTCGCGCCGCGCGGTCTCGACCGGCTGCTCCGGCAGAAGCGGTGGACGTACGTGGCGATCGCGTCGGACGAGCTCTTCATTGCCGTCGCCGTCGCCCACCTCGGCTACGTCGCGATGGCGGCCGGTGTCGTCCTCGACAAGGCGGGCCGGCGATTGCTCGTCGACCGCTCCGCGTTCGGCCCACCCTTCGCGGCGCGCGTGGGCGACGTCGGCGGCGAAGGCAGCGTTGCCTCGGCGTGGCTGCCGCGCGCGCGCGTGCGGCTCGAGCGCCCGCGCGGGGAATCGGCGATCGCGTTGACGGCCGCGTTCCGCGGCCTCGACGTTCGCGCGCGGCTGGAGAGCCGCGCGGCCCCTCCCGCCCTCTCGGTGATCGCGCCCACGCCGGGCGGCCTCCTGACCACGACCGAGAAGCGGCTGCTGCTCGGCGTCGAAGGGGAGGCGACGGTGCTCGGTCGCCGCGTGTCGCTCGACGGAGCGCTCGCCGGTTACGACTACACGAACGGCCTCCTGCCGCGCCGCACCACCTGGCGCTGGGCGCTCGCGCTCGGGCGGGCGCAGAGCGGCGAGCGCGTCGGCCTGAACCTGGGCGAAGGGTTCGTCGGCGAGGCCGAGTGCGCGCTCTGGGTCGAGAGCGAGCTCGTCCCGCTCGTCGAGGGCCGGCTGACCTTCGACGCGGAGCGCCCGCTCGATCCCTGGCGCGTGCAGACCGCGGACGGCGCCGTGGATCTTCGGTTCGTCCCGGGCGCGGCGCACTCGCACCACATGAACCTCGGCGTGGTCTCGTCGGAGTTCATGCAGCCGATCGGCCTCTACACGGGCACGATCCGCCTCCCGGACGGGAGGGCCCTGGAGCTCCAGGACGTGCTCGGGGTGACGGAGGACCAGGACATCACCTGGTAGAGCTCCGGCTCCTCGTTAGCTGGGCGAGCCGCCGCGGCGCTCGGCGATGAGCTTCTCGAGGTCGTCCTCGGTGATGAGCTTCGTGCCGTATTTGCGCGCCTTCACCGCCTTGCTCGACGCGGACGCCACGTCGGCGAGCACGAGGTAGTTGAGCTCCTTCGTGACGGAGTTCAGCACCCGCCCGCCGTTCGACTCGACGAGGTGGGTGAGCTCGCCGCGGGGGCGGGACGCCGAGCCGGTGAAGCAGAACGTGAGCCCCGCCAGCGGACCTTCCGCCTCGGGCGCGACCGGGACGATGCCCCCCGCGAGCAGCCGCGCGATCTCGTCGCTGCGGGCGCGCAGCCCGCGGACGATGCTCGCGGCCTTGATCGCGCCGAGGCCCGGGATGCCGGCGAGCTCGTCCTCGCCGGCGGCGAGCAGCTTCTCGATGGTGTTGTAGCCGGCCGACACGAGCAGCCGCGCGGTCTGGATCGCGAACCCCTCGATGCCGAGCGCCGCGAGGAACGTCGGCAGCGCGAGCGGGAGCCGGCTCTTCAGCTGCTCGAGGCACTTCGTGGCGCTCTTCTCCCCGCGCCGATCGAGCTCGGCGATGTCCTTGACCGAGAGCCTGTACAGATCGAGCGGCTCCCGGACGAGCCCCGCGGCCACCACCTGCTCGATGAGCTTGTCGCCCCACTCGAGCGCGCCGATGGCGTCGATCCAGTTGTGGATGCGCCCCTCGATGAGGGCCCGGCACGCGGCGTTGCGGCAGAGGAGGTACTCGCCTTCGACGACGAGCGGCGCGCTGCAGACCGGGCAGAGCGAGGGGGGGACCGCGACGGGCCCGCGCTTCTCCACGACCTCCTCGACGTACGGGATCACGTCGTTGCGGCGCGAGACCAGCACCTCGTCGCCCACGCCGATGCCGAGGCCCCGCACGTTCGCCGCGTTGTGCAGGGAGGCGCGCCGGACGTTCGCGCCGGCGAGCTCCACCGGCTCGACGATCGCCACCGGCGTCACGCGGCCGCTCGGCCCGGTGTCCCACTGGATCGCCACGACGGTCGTCACCTTGGCGGGCGACGCGAACTTGAAGGCGACCGCGCCGCGCGGCCGGCGGTTGACGTCGCCGAGCAGGCCCTGGAGGTGCATCGCGTTGACGTAGACGACGAGCCCGTCGATCTCGTAGTCGAGGCCGGCGCGTAGCTCGCTCGCGTAGCGCCGGTAGAGCTTCACGACGTCCTCGACGCCGCCGTCGGCGGTCTGCGGCGTCGCGAAGCCGAGGTCGCGCAGCCAGGCGAAGCGCGCCTGGCACGTCGGGATCTCGAGGTGCTCGGCGACGTCGTAGAAGAGCACGGTGCAGTGCTCCGCCCCCTGGCCGTCGAACCGCTTGGCCGCGCCCGCGGCCATGTTGCGCGGGCTCGTCACGCCCGGGAAGTAGCGCTTCATGTCCGAGAGGCGGAGGATGATCTCGCCGCGCACGGACAGCCGTCCCCGCTCGCGGATCCGCGAGGGGACCCCCTTCATCCGGGCGACGTTGGCGGTGATCCGCTCGCCCCACTCGCCGTCGCCTCGGGTGATGGCGTCGGCGAGCTTGCCGTCCCGGTAGATGACCTCGATGGAGATGCCGTCGAGCTTCTCGGCCACGAAGAGATCGTGCGCGATCGTCGCGGCCGGCGGCGCGGCGCCGCCGTCGTCGCTGGCCGCGGGCGTCTCCTTCGCGAGGATCTCCTCGCAGCGGGCGACCCAGGCGCGGAGCTCGTCCTCGGAGACGACCTTGTTGAGCGATCCCATCGGGATCTCGTGCCGCGCCTTCTCCCACTCCGTGATCAGGGAGGCCGAGCCGACCCGGGCGAGCACCGGGTGCGCGGGGTCGAGCGCGCGGAGCTCGTCCTCCAGCGCGTCGAACGCCGCGTCCGAGATCTCGGGGCGCCCGGCGTAGTAGCTCGCCCGGTACTTCTCGATCCGCTCTGCCAGCTCGTCGATCCGCGCCTTGTGCTTCGGATCCGTCGCGAGCCCGCCCTGGAGCAGGCTGCGCGCTGCGGCCTCATCGTGGTGTGCCTGCGTCATCGCTTGCCTCGGATCACTCGAGCTCCGTGTCGCCGACGCGCCTGGCGGCGGCGAGCAGATCCCCCATGCCCATCGCGAGCTCGGCCGGGAGCTCGTCGTCCCGGAAGAGCCGGACCTCGCGGATCTCCAGCGGGTTCTGGGGAGGGCGCGTCGGCGCGCCGATCCGGGCTGCGACGACGACGGTCACGGCGTGGAAGCGGACGTCGCGATCGGGGCGCGAGTACACCCCCACCACCCGCCCGATCTCGACCTCGGTGACGCCGGCCTCCTCGGCGAGCTCCCGCACGATGGAGTCGCGGAGGGTCTCACCCCACTCCAGGGTCCCTCCCGGGAGGGCCCACGTCCCCGTGTCGCTGCGGCGGATCAGCAGCCACCGGCCGTCTGCCGTCTGCGCGGCGGCGGCGATCCCGATGACGGGCCGCCGGAGCAGCGCGCGCGCGACCTCCTTGGCCAGGGCGAGCACGGAACGCGGCATCAGCGAAAGGGGAGCGATTTCCATGAGAATTTTTGTGATGAACCCGGAAAGCATAAAGGTGTTCGGGGGATGCTGGGAGAGGGTTCTGCGCGCTCGCTGCCTTTCCTGCGGACAGGAGAGCGCTGCGCGGCGCAAGCTCGGTCCTGGAGGAGAGGCACGCTACGATCGCCCGCATCATGTCGTTCGTGCGCAGGGCGGTGCGCGCTCGTTTCGGGTCGGGGTTGTACGGGCGCGCTGTGCTCTGCGGGGGGCTCGTGCTCGGGCCGGCGCTCGCGCTCGTGTGGCTCCCGGGCTGTACGGAGGAGCGGCTCCCGCCACCGCGCGGCCGCACCGCGAGCGCGACGACCGGCGCCGGCTCCGAGGGAGGTGCGCAGGCTGACGCGGGCTCCGACGGCAAGCCCGGGCCGGCGAACGTCTGCGAGTGCCTCGCGGCTTACGGCGGCGAAGGGGGGCGTTGCGGCGATTGTCTCAACGTGCACGCCTCCCGCGGGGCGCGGTGCGAGGCGCATCTCGCGGCATGTGACGCGGAGCCAGGGTGCAGGCAGATCAGCCTGTGCCTGAAGGACTGCGTCCACAACAAAGCCTGCCAGACGAGGTGCGTCTTTCCGGAGGATGCGGGCGCCGCGCACCGGGCGTTCCGGCAGGTGCTTGCCTGCGTCTGCGAGGCGTGCGGCGCGACGTGCGCCTACGTCGTGCCGGTCGAGTGCGCTGAGCCGGAACTCGGCGTGGGCGGCAGCGGAGCGGCGAGCGGCGACGGAGGCAGCGGAGCGGCGAGCGGCGGCGGCGCAGCGGGCGGCGGCGCAGCAGGCGGCGGCGGGTCAGCGGCGGGCAGCGGGACCACCGGTACGTCCGGAGGTTGACGAACCCCGGTGCGCTGCGCGCTTCCTTCGGCGCGCGGCCCACGCCGGGTCATCGTGGGGTAGGCTTCGCCGCATGCAGAAACCGGTCATCTGGGCGGCCCTTCAGCTCTCCAGCCAGGAGGACGTGAGCGAGAACCTGGCGCGGGTGGAGGCGCGCATCGCCGAGGCGGCGAGCCGTGGGGCGACCACGGTCGTGCTGCCCGAGAACTTCGCGTACATGGGCAACGAGGAGGGGAAACGCAGCATCGCAGAGGACCTCGATGAGGGCGGCGGCCCGATCGTCCGCAGCCTCGCCGAGGCGGCGCGGTCCGCCCGCGTGACGATCGTGGCCGGCGGCTTCCCCGAGCGCGCGCAGGATCCGGCGCGCCCATACAACACGTGCGCGGTCTTCGGGCCCGACGGCCGGCTCGCCGCCCGTTACCGGAAGATCCACCTCTTCGACGTCGACATCCCGGACGGGACCAAGTACCGCGAGTCGGCATCGACGAGCCCAGGCGACCGCCCTGTCGTCACCGAGATCGACGGCGTGAAGCTCGGGCTGTCGATCTGCTACGACGTCCGATTCCCGGAGCTTTACCGCGCGCTCTCGTCGGCAGGCGCCGAGGCCATCGTCGTCCCCGCGGCGTTCACCCTGCTCACGGGCAAGGATCACTGGCTGGTCCTGCTCCGCGCGCGGGCCATCGAGGCCCAGGCGTACGTGGTGGCCGCGGCGCAGTGGGGCAAGCACCCCGGCGGTCGGGCCACGTTCGGCAAGTCTTGCGTAGTCGATCCGTGGGGTGAGGTGATCGCTCAGGCCTCGGAGGGCGAGGGCATCGCGATGGCGACGCTCGACCCCGCGTATCTTGGACGGGTCAGGGCCAATCTGCCCGCGCTCCAGCACCGGCGGCTCTGATCTTGATGTCATGGGGGGTGGGTCGTTTCGATTCCCCTCGCCCGGGGGAGGCGAGGCGCGGGCGCTGCGTGGAAACGGCAGCTTCCGCCCGTTCACTCGGCCGAAGCGTCGCTCGGCTCCGGCTCGATGGCCGGCGGGACCGCGCCCCCGCGCTTGGACAGGAGCGCCCGGAGCTCCGCAGGCCTGCGGAACCCGATGCGGCGAGCGACGTCGCCCTCGGTGAGCCCCTCGCGGAGCAGGGCGCGGGCACGCTCCGCGCGCACCTCGTCGTAGTAGACGTGCGGAGATAGCCCGAAGGCGGCGCGGAAGAGCCGAGCGAAGTGAAACTCGGACAGATCGAGATCGAGGGCGACCTCGTAGGAGCGGATCCGCTGGCCTGCCTCCGCGGCGTTGCGGATGCGATCACGGCCGAGCAGGAGCCTCTCCGAGGTGCTGCGCGGGAGCGGAGCTGCCGGGCGCGGCGCGGCGGTGGCGCGCGAGAGCACGGCGGCGCGGTCGCGCAGCGGCTGCGCGCTGTCGATCGGCGCGGTGGTGTGAGGCGCCGGGACCGCGAGGGAACGGGCGGACGGCGTGCTGTGGGAAAAGGAGGGTGCGATCGGAGTCGAGATGGGAAGCGCAGTCGTCACGGGTACCTCTCCAGCGGTGAAAGGGCGGTGTGCCACGGTCATCGCGGCCACGGGACGGCCTATTGCAACCAGTAGGCCGCAAGCCTGAGCAGCAATTGCGGCCTAGATGCCTCAGCGTCCCACCCCACAAAACCCCGGGAAGAAGGGCCAACCTGCGCGCGATGCCATACCGGGTGTGGCCTGCTGTTCACGCGACATCGACGCCCGGGCCCTTCGTGCCTGGCACAGCGTGCCTGCGCGCCGCGCGCGCACGACGTCGCGCACGCATACATCGCGACATCTCGGCGTCGTTCTCGTTGCTGTCAGGTGATGAATGCGGGCGGGGCGCTCGGCATCTAACGAGGTTCCCGTGCGGCGCGAAGATGCCGCGCTGGCTGGATCGTGGCGTCGTCGTTCAGACGTCGATCTCGGCGTTCGGCGCGCGCTCCATGATGAAGCGGAAGCGCGCCTGGGCGTCCTTGCCCATCAGCTCGTTCAGGATGCGATCGGTCTCGATCTCTCCCTCGATGACGATGCGCAGCGCGCGGCGGCGACGGATGTCGAGCGTCGTCGCCTTGAGGTCCTCGGCGGGCATCTCGCCGAGCCCCTTGAACCGCGAGATGTCCGCCTTCGCCGTCTTGGGGAGCTTCGCGAGGATCCGATCCCGCTCGGCGTCGTCGAGCGCCCAGTGCGTCTCCTTGCCGACGTCGATCCGGTAGAGCGGCGGCTGGGCCAGGAACACGTGCCCGCCGCGGAGCAGGCCGGGGAGGTGGCGGTAGAAGAACGTCAGCAGCAGCGTCGCGATGTGCTGGCCGTCGCTGTCGGCGTCCATCAGCAGGAAGATCCGGCCGTAGCGCAGCTTGGAGGCGTCGAAGTCCTTCCCGAAGCCGCAGCCGAGCGCGCTCACGATGTCCTGGAGCTCCTTGTTGCCGAGCACCTTCGACGTCGACGCCTGCTCCGCGTTGAGCACCTTGCCGCGCAGCGGGAGGATCGCCTGCGTCCGCCGATCGCGGCCCTGCTTGGCGGAGCCCCCGGCGCTGTCGCCCTCGACGATGAAGAGCTCGCTCTCGCTGGGGTCGGTCGAGGCGCAGTCGGCGAGTTTGCCCGGCAGGTTGAGCCGGTGCGACACGGGCGTCTTGCGCAGGACCTGCTGCGTCGCCTCGCGCCGCGCCTCCCGCGCGCGCGCCGCGAGGATCGCGCGGGCCACGATCGCCTCGCCGGCGGTGCCGTTGTGGAGGAGCCACTGCTCGAGCGCGGGCCGGACCATGCCCTCGACCGCCGGCCCCGCCTCCGCGTTGTTCAGCCGGTCCTTCGTCTGCCCCTGGAACTGAGGGTCCTGGATGTAGATGGACAGGACGCCCACGATCCCCTCGCGGATGTCGTCGGCCGTCAGCGTCACCCCCTTCGGCTGGACCTTCTTCGCCTCCATGAAGGCCCGGACCGCCTTCACGATCGCCGCGCCGAAGCCCGACTCGTGCGCGCCGCCAGCGTGGGTGGGGATGCCGTTGACGTACGACTTCACGTAGTCGTCGGTCGACTCCGTCCACTGGAGCGCGGCCTCCAGCCGGATCTCCCCCTCGCGGGCGACGTAGAAGATCGACGGGTGCGTCACCGCCTTGCCGCGCTGGGCGACGAGCTTCGGCAGGAAGTCGGCGATGCCGTTCGGGTGGAGGAGCTCGATCGACTCCCCGGACTGGAGATCGCGGAACGCGATCGCGAGCCCGCCGTGGAGGTACGCCTTCGCCTCCAGGCGCTCGCGGATGGTCTCGGCGTCGAAGCGCCGGTCGCGCCCGAAGATCTCCGGGTCCGGCCGGAAATGGATGCTCGTGCCGTGCTTGCGGGTGGGCGCGCCCTTCCTGAGCTTGCTGGTCGGCACGCCTCGCGAGAACGTCTGGTGGTGCTCGAACCCGTCGCGCAGCACCTTCACCTCGATGAGCTCGGAGAGCGCGTTGACGACGCTCGATCCGACGCCGTGGAGCCCGCCGGAGACCTTGTAGTTGTCGCTCGAGAACTTCCCGCCCGCGTGCAGCGTGCAGAAGATCAGCTCGAGCGCAGCGCGCTTGTACCGGGGATGGACGTCCACGGGGATGCCGCGCCCGTCGTCCGTCACGGTCGCGCCCTGGTGGTCGGCGTCGAGCGTCACCTCGATCCGCTTCGCGTGCCCGTTGATCGCCTCGTCGACGGCGTTGTCGACGATCTCCCAGAGCAGGTGGTGGTAGCCCCTGACATCGGTGCCGCCGATGTACATCGCGGGGCGCTTGCGGACGGGCTCCAGGCCCTCGAGCACCTCGATGTCGGCGGCCGTATAACGTGCGCCGGAAGCGGCGCGGACCGGGGGATTCGTGGCGGCCATTCAGCTCACCTCCAGCGTCGGTACGACGACGGCCGGCGGCACCACCCGGGCGAAGCGATCGCGCCGCGCGACCTGCTCGCCCTCGGTGCCGCGCGGACCGGCGATCTTGCTCGCGGCGATCTCTAGCGTCTTGCCCTTCTCTGTCTCGACCGTGATCACATCGTTCGGCCCGAGCGCGAGCGCGGCGCCGATCAGCCGCTCGCCCTCAGCGATCCGCATCACCGTCGAGCCCTTGCCCGCGCCGGAGAGGAGCGCGAGCTCCTCCACGGGCACGCTCAGCGCGAACGCGTCGCTCGAGGCGCAGAGCACCCTGTCGGCGCCGTCCACCGCGTGGACGAAGAGCACCTCGTCGCCCTCGTTCAGCTTGGCGAACCGGCGGCCCGAGCGCGTCGACGGATCGCGGTGCGGGCGCAGCGAGAACCGGAAGCCCAGCCCGCCGCGGGTGATCGCGAGCGCGAAGGGCGGCTCCGGCTCGGCGGCGTCCGGGGTCTGCGCCGGGACGTCGAGCGCCCTGGGATCGAAGGACAACATCGCGATCAGCCGCTCGCCGTCGGCCAGCTTGAAGAGCTTCTGCACCGGATCGCCGTAGCCGGTCGACTGCGGCACGTCGTGGATGCGGCACACGTAACACGCGCCGAGGTTCGAGAAGAACGCGACGGTCGTCCGCGTCGATCCGGCGACGGCGGCGAGCACGCTGTCGCCCTCGCGGATGCGCGTCGAGGAGAGATCCCGCACCTCGCGGACCCGCTTCACCCAGCCCTGCGCCGAGAGGATGACGTTCGCGTCCTCGGCCACGATGAAGTCCTCGGCCTGGTACTCGGGCTCGTCGACGGCGCCCAGCACCTTCGTGCGGCGCTTCTCGCCGTAGGAGCCCTTGATCTCGACGAGCTCGTCGCGGACGATCGCCCACCGCTTCGCGTCGCTCTTGAGCAGCCCCTCGATCCGCTTCGCCTCCGCGCGCTTCTCGGCGAGGTCCTTCTGCACGAGCAGGATCTCGAGCCGCGCGAGGCGGTAGAGCTTGAGCTCCAGGATGGCGTCCGTCTGCTCCTCGTTCAGCGAGAAGCGCTTCATCAGCTTCTCGGCCGCGTCGGCCTTGCCCTCGCTCTTGCGGATGATCCGGATCACCTCGTCGAGCGCGTCGAAGATCTTCTCGAACCCCTCGAGGATCGTGATCCGCCGCCTGAGCTCGCCGAGCTCGAACTCGAGCCGCCGCGTCACCGTCGCGTAGCGGAAGTCGAGGAACTGCGAGAGGATCTCGCCCAGGCCGAGCCGCCGCGGCGCGGCGACGTCCGGGTTGTCGGTGGGCACGAGGCAGGTGAGGTTCACCTGCACGTTGATCGCGAGCGGCGTCTGTTTGTAGAGGTACGCCATCACGAGCTGCGCGTCGGCGCCCCGCTTGAGCTCCATGACGATGCGCACCTCGGCGGTCGACTCGTCGCGCACGTCGACGAGCGTCGGCAGCTTCTTCGAGAGGATCACCTCGGCGATCTTCTCGACGATCGCCTTGCGCTCGACCCCGTACGGGATGGAGGTGATCACGATCTGGGGCGCGGCCCCGCGCTTGCCGTCGCCCTCCTCCAGCTTCCACTCGCCGCGGAGCTTCAGCGAGCCCTGGCCGGACGTGTAGACGGCCTCGAGCTCCTTCTTCGTCGCGTGCAGCTGGCCGCCCGTCGGGAAATCGGGGCCCTTGACGAACGTCAGCAGCCGCTGCGTGGTGAGCTCGCGGTTCTCGATCAGCGCGACGCACGCGTCGATCACCTCGCCCAGGTTGTGCGGCGGGATGCTCGTCGCCATCCCGACCGCGATCCCCTGCGAGCCGTTCACGAGCAGGTTGGGGAAGCGGGAGGGAAGGACGATCGGCTCGAAGCGGGTCCCGTCGTAGTTGGGACGGAAGTTCACCGTGCGCTGGCCGAGCTCGCTGAGCAGCTCCAGCGCGAGCGGGCGGAGCTTCGCCTCCGTGTAGCGCATCGCCGCCGGCGCATCGCCGTCCACCGAGCCGAAGTTCCCGTGGCCCGCGATGAGCGGCGCGCGCATCACCCAGTCCTGCGCCAGCCGGACCATGGCGTCGTAGATCGCGACGTCGCCGTGCGGGTGGTACTTGCCCATCACGTCGCCGACGACCGCGGCGCTCTTCCGGTACTTCGCGTCCGGCCCGAGGTGCAGGTCGTGCAGCATCGCGTAGAGGATGCGGCGCTGCACCGGCTTCAGCCCGTCGCGCACGTCGGGCAGGGCGCGCGAGGTGATGACGCTCAGCGCGTAGTTCAAGTACCGGCGCTGCGCCTCCTCGGCGAGCGATGTGTCGGGCGCAGGGGGCGGCGGGTCGCTGTCACCGGGCCGGCCGCCGCGGCGGCCCCGGCGAGGCGCCTCGCCGTCGGGCGGAAGGGAGGGGGTTCGAGACACGCGTTGCTCCAGGAGATGCGCGGGCACCCGTCGACAGGTGCTCCGATGTTCAGGTGAACGCTGGTGAGCCTCGGCAATTACCCAGGGGCTCGCGCTCGGTCAAGGCTGGCTCGCGGGAATTTCTGGCAGCGAGTGCTCGCCTACGCCTGTGCGCGCCCTGGCATAGCGTCAGATGGCCTCGGGATCGACCGGAACGCGGGGGACGCCGCGTCGCGCGCCGGCGACGCCGTGTTTTGGGCGTCCGCCCTTGAGACTCACGGCGTGCTGGGCTACGGGGTGGCGCCTTGTACGCGACAGGCACCCGTCCACCGCTTCGCCTCCCCGGCCGCTGGCTGCGGCTCGTCTGGCTCGGCCTCCTTCTGGTGTTCGTTGCGGCAGTGGCCCGGCCCCGGTTTGCTGCAGCGCAAGTGCCCGGAGGTGCTCCGGGAGCGCAGCCGCCCGGGGGCGGCGCCACGCCGTCTCCTGCCCCGGCCGGCCCCGCTCAACCTCCGGCGCCGGCCGACGCGGCCGGCGGCGCACAGGCCGGCCCCGCCGGTACACCTGCGCAGGGCGCCGCCGATGCGGCGGAGCCGACCATCGACCTGGCGCCCACCGAGGCTGAGCTCGCCCGAGGCCAGCCGGTCGTCCAGATCGTCGTCGCCGGGAACCGGCGGATTTCGACCGAGGACGTGCTCGTTTACCTGGGGCAAACGCGCGTCGGCAGGGCGTTCGCCCCGGAGGGGCTGGCGCGCGACGTGCGCGAGCTGTGGAACTCGGGCCTCTTCGACGACGTCGAGGTCGACCTCACCCGCCGGGACGACGGCGTGAGCCTCCGGGTGCTCGTGCGCGAGCGCCCGAGCATCAAGAACATCGAGTTCTCGGGCAACGACGCGATCAGCAGCGAAGATCTCACCGAGGCGCTCTCGGTCGAGATCAAGACCGGCACGATCCTGAGCTACGCGGCGATCCGGCGGGCGGTGCAGAAGCTCCGCGACAAGTACGCCGAGGAGGGCTACTTCCTCGCCGAGGTCAGCTACGAGGTCGTCCCGGAGCGGGAGAACCAGGTCACCCTCAAGTTCACGATCAAGGAGCACGCGCCGGTCACCGTCCGGCGGATCACCTTCATCGGCAACCACAACATCCCGGACGAGGAGCTCCGGGAGGTGATGTTCACGGGGAACGGGGGCTTCTTCGCCTTCGGCACGGGCGGCCCCTTCCGCCAGGACGCGTTCGAGCGCGACGTCCTCGTGATCAACGCGCTCTACTACGACCGCGGCTTCCTGGCGGTGCAGGTCGCGACGCCGCGGGTGATGCTCACGCCCGACCGCACGGGCATCGAGGTCACGCTGACGATCAACGAGGGGCCGCGGTTCCGCATCCGCTCGCTCCGCGTCTACGAGCGGGACGCCGACGGCCGCGAGATCGAGCCGCTCGGCGGGCGCCGGGCGCTGCGCGAGATGGTGCGGGCCAAGCCGGGCGACTGGTTCAACCGCGCCGAGCTCGCGAAGGACCTCAGCGCGATCCAGACGCTGTACCGGGACGCCGGGTACGCCAACGTCGAGGCCACGCCCGAGACCCAGCTCGATCCGGACAACCGGGAGGTCGACATCACCGTCGGCATCCGCAGAAACCAGCTCGTCTACTTCGGGCGCATCGAGATCCGCGGCAACACGAAGACGCGGGACAAGGTGATCCGCCGCGAGATGGAGGTGGAGGAGCGGAAGCTGTTCAGCGAGACGAAGCTGGAGCGGTCGAAGCAGCGGATCACCGCGCTCGGTTACTTCGAGCGGGTCGACATCTCGACCGAGCAGGGCGACGACCCCCAGCACATCAACGTCAACGTCGACATCGGCGAGAAGCCGACGGGCACCTTCCAGATCGGCGCCGGCTTCTCAAGCGTCGAGAGCTTCATCGCGACGGCGCAGGTGCAGCAGGCGAACCTGCTCGGGAGCGGCCAGTCGCTCTCGATCCAGGCGCAGATCTCGGGCCTGCGGCGCCTCATCGACATCCGCTTCTTCGAGCCGTACCTGTTCGACAGCCCGTTCTCGGCGTCGGTGAGCGTCTACAACCAGCTGCGGGCGTACAGGGAGTTCTCGCAGACCTCCACGGGTGGAGCGCTCACGATCGGCTACCCGCTCATCGAGCCCGAGCTCCGCGCGTCGCTGACCTACACGCTGGAGAATGACGAGATCTCGTCCTCCACGACGACCGGCCTCGGCACGGCCGACCCGCGGTCGACGTTTCAGCGCCTCCCGCTCGCCAACCTCTTCAACGACGGGATCACGTCGAGCATCCGCCCGACGCTCACCTACGACACGCGCAACAACCAGCTCTTCCCGACCTCGGGCATCTACCTGCAGGGCTCCGTGGAGCTCGCCCACAGCGCCTTCGGCAGCCAGAACGAGTTCTTGCGCTACCGCGCGACGGGGCGGTTCTACTACCCGATCACCGACAGCCTGGTCCTCAAGCTGAACACCGAGGCTGGCCTGGTGACGAGCCCGAAACCGGAAGGCGTGCCGGTGTTCGCGCGCTTCTTCCTCGGCGGCATCCTCGACGTCCGCGGCTTCGAGATCCGGGACATCGGCCCGCGCCTGCCGCTCCGCGAGACCCCCGACCCGAACTCCCAGACGATCCCGAACGGCGCGAACATCGGCGGCAACCTGATGTACTACCAGAACCTCGAGCTGGAGTTCCCGATCCTCGAGGCCGTGCAGATCAAGGGCGTCGTCTTCACCGACCTGGGCAACGCCTGGAACCTCGAGAAGCTCTACTGCGACGCGGCCCCCGCCTCGCCGTACGAGGTCACGAACCCGTGCTTCTCGCCCGAGCGCCTCCTCGACGTCCGGACCTCGTGGGGGTTCGGGCTCCGGTGGTTCTCTCCGCTCGGGCCGCTGCGGTTCGAGTGGGGCTTCCCGTTCAAGCGGCTGCCGTACGAAGAGACGTACAAGTTCGAGTTCAACATCGGCAATTTCTTCTGAGAAGCCACCCTTCGGGTGCAGCTCGGGCGTGACGACCTGCCGAGCGTCGGCGCGCCCCGTCTCGCCACATCACTGGGCGGCGGGCGGCCCCCACCTCGGAGCGTCCTGGGTGGCGCGGAGGGGGGCCGCTGCGCTCCGCGCGGGCTCTGGCAGGAGCCGAATCGCGGTAAAGTGCGGGGGCAGCGGTTGCCCGGCGGAGGCGCGGCTGTTAGGTGGAAAGCCATGCGCCCGGAGCACACCTCAATGGGGTTCCCCAAGCCAGGCAAGGCCCTGCTGGGGATGATGATCGCGATCGGCTGCATCTGGGTGATGTTCACCCTGGGCGTGAAGTGGGCGGGCGCCGGGGTTGGCGCGCTCGATCCGTTCCTGGTCATCAGCGATGCCGTGCTTCACGGCCAGGTGTGGCGGCTGTTCACCGCGCCGCTCATCCACAGCCTGGGCGATCCCTGGCACTTCATCACGACGCTGCTCGGCCTGTACTTCCTCGCCCCGTCGCTCGAGTCGCGCTGGGGCGCGGGCCGCACGCTGGCGTTCCTGTTCGGCTCAGCCGCCTTCGCCTTCGCGCTCCAGGTCGCGGTCGGCGCGCTTGTCCCCCAGGTGCAGCAGGCCGTGGTCTTCGGCGGGCTCGGCATGATCGAGGCGGTCGCCGTCGCGTGGGCGCTCGCTCACCGCCACGCCACCGTGCGCCTCTTCTTCGTGCTCCCCGTGACGGGCACGATGCTGCTCGTCTTCATCTTCGTGATGTCCGTGCTCAACGTCATCGCCATGCGCGCGCCCCCCGAGGGGCTGATCACGCCGTTCGGCGGCATGCTCGCTGGCTACCTGTTCGGCGATTTCTCGCCGCTGCGCCGGTTCTACCTGCGGATGCGCTTCCGCCAGCTGCAGGCGCAGTCCGCCGCGCTCCGCCGTGTGCCCGCGGCGCGCGGCGGCCGCTCCGGAGGTGTCCCGCTCCGGGTCATCCCCGGCGGCCAGAAAGACCCCCCGAAGGACAAGCGCTACCTGAACTGAGCTCGCCGACGTCGCCGACGCGGAGCCGCCCCCGTCAGCGACGCTCCTCGACGCCGCGGCGCAGGCCGGCGTTCACGGCGCAGCGCACCCGCGGAGCTCCTCGAGCGTCTTCGCGCGCGTGAGGCAGTCGAGCTCGCCAGGGTCCACCTCGCTCCCGGCGAGCTCTCGCTTGCAGTCCAACGTCCACTCCGCCGAGAGCCGTTCCCCTTCGCCCTCGAGCACGACCGCGGCGTTGCCCGAGCCGCCGGCCTCCGCCGGCGCCACCCGCTTCAGCTCTGCTTTCCAGGCGGCGCGCATCGCGTCGCCGACCCTGCGGCAGTCGTCCTCGGACATGGTCTTGCCGCACCCGGCGCCGAGGAGCGCGCCCGCGAGCACGACGAGGGCCGCAGCGGCGCGCTGCGCGGCAGGCCGCCCGCCGCCGGCGCGGCCTCGCGGCGCGCCGGGGAGAGGCCGCCAGCGCGACGGGCTCGCAGGGGCTGCCTTCGGGGACCGAGCGGGCCTGCCCACGGGCTAGCTGTCGATGAAGCTCTTGAGCTGCTTCGACCGGCTGGGGTGCCGGAGCTTGCGGAGCGCCTTCGCCTCGATCTGACGGATGCGCTCCCGGGTGACCTCGAAGTCCTGTCCGACCTCTTCGAGGGTGTGATCGCTCTTCTCGCCGATGCCGAAGCGCATCCGGAGCACCTTCTCCTCGCGCGGCGTCAGCGTCTTCAGGACCTTACGGGTCTGCTCGGCGAGGTTCATGTTGATCACCGCCTCTGCGGGCGAGATCACGCTCTTGTCCTCGATGAAGTCGCCAAGATGCGAGTCTTCTTCCTCGCCGATGGGTGTCTCGAGCGAGATCGGCTCCTTCGCGATCTTCAGGACCTTCCGCACCTTGTCGAGCGGGAGCTCCATCTTCTCGGCGATCTCCTCGGGGGTCGGCTCTCGGCCGTACTCCTGCACGAGGTAGCGCGAGGTGCGAATGAGCTTGTTGATCGTCTCGATCATGTGGACCGGGATGCGGATCGTCCGCGCCTGGTCCGCGATCGCGCGGGTGATCGCCTGCCGGATCCACCACGTCGCGTACGTCGAGAACTTGTAGCCCCGCTTGTACTCGAACTTGTCGACGGCCTTCATCAGGCCGATGTTCCCCTCCTGGATGAGGTCCAGGAACTGGAGCCCGCGGTTCGTGTACTTCTTCGCGATCGAGACCACGAGGCGGAGGTTCGCCTCGACCAGCTCCGCCTTGGCGCGCTCGGCCATCCGCTCGCCCTCGCGGATGTTCTCGTACGTCTCGCGGATCGCGGCGACGTCGATGTTGAGCTCCTCCTCGACCTTCTTCAGGCCCTTCTGGGCGTTCTTGATGGTCGACTCGAAGTCGTTGAGCTCCTCGCGGTTCACGTTGAGCTTCTTGGCGAGCCGGCCCTCGAGCGCGCGGTTGCCCTTCACCTTGATGAGCTCGCGCTTGAGCTCACCCTTCGAGAGCCCCGTGCGCCGCTCCAGCTCCGTGGCGCCGGCCTCCGCCTTCTCGACCTTCGAGATGAGGCTCTTCAGCTTCTGGACGATCTTGTCGATCGTCCGCTTGTTGAGGCGCATCTCCTCGAGCGTCGTCACGAGCTCGGCCGTCGCCTGCGTCACCTCGACGTCGATCTGCTTGCGGCGGACCTCCGTCTTCACGTCCTTGCGCTCCTCGAGGAGCTCCGCCTTCTTCTTGTCGACGCGCTTCACCTTGTCGATGAGCCGGATGATGCGCCGGTCGGCCTCCTCCTCATCGAACTCCTGGTCGTCGTTCTCGGCGTCCTTGATGAGCTCCTTCACCCGGATCTTGTGCTTCCGGAGCTTCTCGCCGAGATCGATGATCTCGCGGACGGCGATGGGGGAGTCGAGGATGGCCGCGTTGACCTTCTGCTCGCCGATCTCGATCCGCTTCGCGATCTCGACCTCACCCTCGCGCGTGAGCAGCGAGACGCTGCCCATCTTGCGGAGGTACATCCGGACCGGGTCGTTCGACTTGGAGTAGTAGTCGACGTCCTCTTCCTCGCGGTCGGGCGTAACGACGAGCTTCTTCTCGCCCGCCTCCTCGTCCGCGATGCGCTTCGGCGCGATCTTCACCTGGGTCGCGCCGTCGACGATCTCGATGTCCTCGTCGCCGAGCGCGCCCACGACGTCGTCGAGCTGATCGGGCGCGACGTCCGCGGGGAGCGCGTCGTTCACCTCGTCATAGGTGAGGAAGCCCTTGCTCTTGCCGGTCTCTACGAGCTTCTCCAGCGTTTTCCGGTCTTTCTCTGATCGTTCGGCGCGGTTGCCCGTGTCTCCTTTGCTGCTTGGGCGTGCCCCTGCCTCAGCGTGGCCGCGCGTCGAGGCGTGCCGCGCGCCGTTCATCGCGCCGCCCGCCGAAGCCCTCGCGACCCCGCCTGCCCGACCGGAAGATTGCTTGGCCTTGCTCGCCATTACCTCATGCTCCACTTACGGCGACAGAGCGCCGCGACCGACAAGACACCCAATGATTCCGACTAACTTAGGGATCACGCCCGTCGGGTCGCCACGGAGGAGCGACCCGGAACGCATCAAGAAAGACCGAGCCTCCCGGCTCTCCGCTGGAATAGCTCGCGGAGCAAAGCGTTCTCAGCATCGGCGTCGACCGTGCTCTTCTGAAGCTGGCTCATCACAGCTGCCTTCTGTCGGGCAAGGGCTTGCCTGCTCAACTTTTCTGAGTTTTCCAAGAGCATCGCCTTGGCCGCTGAGGCCGCTTCGAAGACAGGCGAGACCAGCCGTCCAGCCGCGAATGAATGGATCGGAGCTGGGACTTGCGCAAGAAATTCGCTGGCGGCAAGTCCCATTTCAAATGTGAAATTTTGACGCGCTGCGACAATCGCCAGGGCGACGTCGCCTTCGAGGCACTCCAGGGCCGCCTGCACGTCGTCGTCGACCAGGAGCTCGGGGAAGTCGAGGATCGACCCGAGGATCTCGTGGCTGACCTCCTGGTTCTGGGCGCGGGACCGGGCGTGCTCCCAGGATTCGGTCGACTGCCCGGTCGGGGTCACCTCACGGGCGTGGGCCGGCTGGTTCTGTCGAGGGCGGGAGAGCGACTGTTCCACGATGTGCTCGAGCTGCCGGAGATCGTCGGGTGAGCGGCCACCGATCACGAGCTTCGACGAGAGGCGGTCGGCGTAGAGCTTCGCCATCATCCTGAGGCTGGGGTCGTCCTCGTCGGCGAGGAGCGCGGCGACGGCGCGCACGCGGGCGAGCTGCTCGGGCAGCGAGGAGCCGCCGAAGCTGTCGCCGTCGAGCGCCTCGTCGATGAGGTGCTCGAGCAGGCCGCGCGCGCCCTTGACGATCCGGGCGACGGCCTCGGGGCCGTGGGTGCGCGCGAGGTCGTCAGGATCGCTGCCGGCGGGCAACACGGCGACACGCGCGCTGAGCCCCGCCTCGCGGCACGGGGCGCGCGCCGCGCGCGTGGCCTTCTTGCCGGCCGAGTCCCCGTCGAAGAGCAGGACGACCACGGGCGCGAAGCGCTTGATGAGCTTCGCCTGGCCGGGCGTGAACGCGGTCCCGAGCGGTGCGATCGCGTGGCCGATGCCGCGCGCGTGGAGCGCGACGACATCGAAGTTGCCCTCCACGAGGATCGCCTCCCCGCGCTGCCGGATCGCCTGGCGCGCCTGGTACAGCCCGAAGAGGTGCTCCCCCTTCGTGTAGATCGGCGACTCGGGGCTGTTGATGTACTTCGCCGGCGCGCTGTCGGCCTGCGGCGCAGGACCGGTGAGCCCGAGGGACGAGAGCTCGGCGGGGGAGGGGTCGGGCAACGCGCGCCCGCTGAACGCGATCACCCGGCCCATGACGTCGGTCACCGCGAACATGAGCCGGTGCCGGAAACGATCGTAGTGGCCGCTCCCCGACGAGCGCGGCACGAGGAGCCCGACGCGCTCTGCGAGGACCGGGGAGACGCCTTGTTGCCGCAGGTAGGTGCCGAGCGCGTCCCAGCCGAACGGGGCGTAGCCGATCCGGAACGCCTGGAGGGCATCGGAGATGGGATCCGTGGCCCCGGCGTCGTCCGCCAGCGGCAACCCGCGGCGCCGGAGCTCCTCGTGCGCGTAGCGCGCGAGCGGGTGGGGCCCGGCGCCCGGGCCCCCGCGGAGGCAGTGCTCGAAGAACGTCGCGGCAAGGTGGTTGACGGCGTAGAGGTCGTCCTTCGACCTGCGCGCGGCCTGCGCCTCGCGCCGCTCTGCCTCCGTCATCGACTCCGCCACCTCGATGCCGGCGCGCTCGGCGAGCGCGCGCACCGCCTCGGCGAACGTCCGGCCTTCGAGCTTCATCACGAAGTCGATGGCGCTGCCGGTCTCCTTGCAGCCGAAGCAGTGATAGAACCCGCGGTTCGGGTTCACGTGGAAGCTCGGCGTCTTTTCCTTGTGAAAGGGGCAGAGCCCGGTGAAGGAGGCCCCGCGGCGCGTGAGCCGCACGCTCTCGCCGACCAGCGCGACGAGATCCGTGCGCTCTTTCACGAGCGCGATCGTCTCCGGAGAGATCATGGGCTGCCTTGGGGGCCCCGTGCGCGCGGGACCCGCGGATGACGGGTGGGCCCGAACGGCGTGGCGGCGAGCGCGCCAGCGCCTCGGCGATGTGGACAGCTCGCGAAGCGGGAGACCCCCCAGTCCCTCGCGGCCTGCGTGGAGAACAGTGTCCTGTGAGGCGGCCGCTCGCGCAAGGCGGTAGCCGGCAGGTTCGTCACTTCGGGTCGGGGAACGGAGAGCCAGGGCGCTTGTGGTCGGTGAGGCTCTCGTCGGAATGGGAGGCCGCGACCATCTCTTCCTCGGAGGGGGCCTCGGCGTGGTCGACCAGGAACCGCGTGTCCTCGCGGACCATGGGCGGCGGCGGGTCACCGATCAGCTCGAGCTTGGTGGCGAGCCACTGCTCCTCTTCGATGAGCTCGCGGCGGCGCGGATCGGTCAGGTCGCCTTGCCAGTGGTCGAGCTCAGCGTCGACCTCCTTGAGCCGGAGGCGCACACGGACGACATCGACGTCTTCCTTCTTCGCGAAGCGCTCGGTGAGCAGCAGCGCGGTGTCGTGGGCGACCTCGACGAAGCCGTGATGGACGGCCAGGCGGTGTTCCTGGCCGTTCTGGTGGTAGGTGACGAGGCCGGTGCGGAGCGCGGCGAGCAGCGGGAGGTGGCCCGGGAGCACGCCGAACTCGCCAGCGACGCTCGGCGCGGTCACGTCGGTGACCTGCTCGCGCAGCGCGACGCCAGTCGGAGTCACGATCTCGAGGAGGATTGTCTCGGCCATGGCTGTGTCAGGCCGCCTTCTGCGACGCTCGGGCCTTCACCTCGTCGATGCCGCCGACCATGTAAAAGTCCTGCTCGGAGACGTGATCGAGCTTGCCGTCGAGGATCTCCTCGAAGCCCGCGATCGTGTCCTTGAGCGCGACGAGCTTGCCCTCGATCCCGGTGAACTGGGCCGCGACGAAGAACGGCTGTGAGAGGAACTTCTGCATCTTGCGGGCGCGCGACACGACGAGCTTGTCGTCCTCGCTGAGCTCGTCCATGCCGAGGATGGCGATGATGTCCTGGAGGTCCTTGTAGCGCTGCAGCGTCTGCTGCACGCGCCGCGCGACCGAGTAGTGCTTCTCGCCGACGATCTGGGGATCGAGCATCGTCGAGTTCGAGTCGAGCGGATCGACGGCCGGGTAGATGCCGAGCTCGGAGATCGCGCGCGAGAGCACCGTCGTCGCGTCGAGGTGGGCGAAGGCCGTGGCCGGCGCGGGGTCGGTGAGGTCGTCGGCGGGCACGAAGATCGCCTGAACGCTGGTGACGGAGCCCTTCGTCGTCGAGGTGATCCGCTCCTGGAAGGCGCCCATCTCCGTCGAGAGGGTCGGCTGGTAACCGACGGCGCTCGGGATGCGTCCGAGCAGCGCGCTCACCTCGGAGCCCGCCTGGGTGAAGCGGAAGATGTTGTCCACGAACAGGAGCACGTCCTGGCCCTCCTCGTCGCGGAAGTGCTCGGCGACGGCGAGCGCCGAGAGGGCGACGCGGGCGCGAGCCCCCGGGGGCTCGTTCATCTGGCCGTAGATCAGCGCGGCCTTGGAGATGACGGGGCTGCCGTCGGCGAGCTTCGACTCGCTCATCTCCAGGAAGAGGTCGTTGCCCTCACGGGTCCGCTCGCCGACGCCGGCGAAGACCGACACGCCGCCGTGCGCCTTCGCCACGTTGTTGATGAGCTCCAGGATGAGCACCGTCTTGCCGACGCCGGCGCCCCCGAAGAGGCCGATCTTGCCGCCCTTGCGGTAGGGCGCGATCAGGTCGATGACCTTGATCCCCGTCTCGAAGACCTCGATCTTGGTGGACTGCTCGATGAACGGGGGCGGATCCCTGTGGATCGGCGCCATCTTCTTCGCGTTCAGGGGGCCGCCCTCGTCGACCGGCGCGCCGACGACGTTCATGATCCGGCCGAGGCACTCGTTGCCGACCGGCACCATGATGGGCTTGCCGGTGTCGCGCACCTCCAGCCCGCGCACGAGGCCGTCGGTGGAGTCCATCGCGATGGTGCGCACGGTCGACTCGCCCAGGTGCTGAGCGACCTCGAGCACCAGGTTGTCGGGCTCAGCCGAGATGCTCGGGTTGCTCACCCGGAGCGCATTCAGAATCTTGGGCAGCTGGCCCGACGGGAAATCGACGTCGACGACCGGGCCGATGACCTGGGTAATCTTTCCAACAACCATGGAGCGGGAGCCCTCCTCGTACGAGCTTTGACGAGTCGCGCGGCCCACTAGCACGGACCTGCGCGTCCGACTAGGGGTTCGCGGCGTTACCGACCCGCGTCGGAGGTCGCCTCCGTGTAGGGGAGCTCAGCGGCCTTTCAAGCGGGCGATGCGCGCGAACGCCTCGACGCTGAGCGTCTCGCCGCGCGCGTCGAGCGAGATGCCGGCGTCCTTCGCGTGCCGATCGAGCTCCTCGGGCGACCAGCCGTACAGGTTCTTCCAGGCGTTCCGGAGCGTCTTGCGGCGGGCTGAAAAGGCGGCGCGCACGGCGGCGCGGAAGGCGTCCGTCTCCTCGGCGCGCCGCGGGCGCGACGGCGTCAGGACGACGACGGCGGAGTCCACCTCCGGCCTCGGGTAGAACGCGCCGGCGCGCGCGATCAGGAGGCGGCGCACGTCGAACGCGGCCTGCACGAAGACCGAGAGCGCGCCGTAGTCGCCGCTGCCCGGGGCGGCGGTGATGCGCTCGGCGACCTCCAGCTGCACCATGAACACCGCGCGGTCGATCTGATCGGCGATCACCGTCGCCTGCTCGAGGAGCCTCCCCGTGAGCTGGTACGGGAGGTTGCCGGCCACCGCGTGCGGGCGCTCCAGACCGGCGAGCGAGCCGACCCAGTCGACCTGCGCGGCGTCCGCCTCGAGCAGCGTCAGCCGGCCGTCGTCGATCGGCGTGGCCAGCTGCTCACGGAGGATCGGGACGAGATCGCGATCCCGCTCGATCGCGACGACCCGCGCGGCGCGCTCCAGGAGAGGCCGCGTGAGCGCGCCGAGGCCAGCCCCGATCTCGAGCACCGCGCCGCCCGCGGGCGTCGTCGCGGCCTCGGCGATGCGGCGCGCCGCCTCGACGTCGACGAGGAAGTTCTGCCCGAACCCTTTCTTCGGAGACAGCCCGCGCGCCCTCAAGAGCTCGGCAATGGACATCGCTCGTCCTCAACCCTGCGGAGGATGCGCCGCGTCGGAGGACGCGACTGCCGCGCGTTGCGCGGCCTGGGTTGCCGCACGAAGCCGGAGCACCCGCACGCCCATCTTGCGGAGCACCGCTTCGCGCCGGGTCTGCGCCGCCCGCGCGCGGAGGAGCACGGCCTCGGCCGCGATCGGCGCGAGCTCGTGGAACGCCTTGTCGGATGGCACGGACCGCTGCGTGTCGTCCCCGTCGTTCTCCTGCTCCTGCGGTCGTGGAGCTTCCCAGGGAGGGCCGAGCCCCGGCTCGAAATCGGGGAGCGTCCACATCACCCTGACCGCCTTGCGAGAGAGCCGCCGCACGGCATCGGAGAGCTGGCCCGGCTGTCCGTCCGCCGGCGGTGGGCCGAGGACGTAGACCATGCTCGCGCGCGGCTTGGCGCGCGCGACGTGCGTGAGCGCCTCGGCGACGATCACGGCGGGATCGCGCCGCTCCGGCTCGGTCCGCGCGGGCGATTCGATGCCGTAGCTCGCGAGGTAGCGGCGCAGCGTGCGCTCGCGCTGCGACCGCCCGAGCGGTGCGGGGGCGGAGAACGGTGCCCGCGCGCGCATCGACTCGGCGCGGGCGGCCAGCCGGTCGAGGTCGCCACGGCGCACGTCGGCGAGGCCGCGCGCGTCGAGCGGCCGGAGGTGCTCGAGGACCCGCGACGCGACGTCCGCCTCGTCGAGCTCGCTCCGGTCGACGTCGTACGTGCCGCACCCGACGGTGAGCGCGTGCGCGATCTTCTGTCCGTGCCCTGGGCCGTGGTCGGGCGCGATCGTCGCGCGCGGGCCGGGGGCCAGGATCATGAGGCCGACGCGGTCGCCGCGCCCGAGGTGCCGGGTGGCGATGGCCGAGGCCTCGTCGATCATGAGGTCGAGCGGGGCGCGGCCGAGCGGGCCTGCCCAGAGCTCCACGGCCGCATCGACGAGGATCCACACCACGTCCCGCTCCTCGCGCTCGAACTCGCGCACGAGCAGCGTGCCCCGGCGCGCGCTCGCCTTCCACGCGATCTTCCGGAACGGGTCCCCCGGCTGGTGCTCGCGCAGCTCGCGCAGGTCGTCGCCCTCGCCGCGCACGCGACCGGGGCGGCCGGAGGCCGCGAGGATGTGGCTGCGGCCCCCGCGCGGCTGCGTCAGGTACGCCATGAAGGGGCGCGGGAGCACCTCGATCCCGTACGGGTTCGCGAAGGTCAGCGGCACCTCGAACAGGCCCGGGGCGCCGTGCACCTCGAGCGCGAGCCCGTGCAGCCCGTGCTGGCCGACGCGCGGGGTCTGCACGATGACCTTCACCTTGAGCCGCCCCGAGGCGGAGACCTCTCCGCGGTTCGGCTCGATGCGCACGTCGAGCTGCGACGACGCGATCGCGCGCAGCTTGACGTACCGCGCCGCGAGCGTGTCGCGGTTGCGCACCTCGGCCTCGATCTCCACGGTGCCTCCCCGCGCCGACCGGAGGGTCCGCCGCGAGCCGCCCCAGAGCATCTCGAAGCCGGCCGCGCGGATGCGCGCCACCGACACCAGCGTCACGCCGCGGGCGAGCGCGATCGCGACCAGGATCGCCCCGCCCCACCCGACGATCGCGGGCTCGCGCGCGATGAGGCCGGCTCCCATGACCGCGACGCCGGCGATGGCGAGGTGGGCGGCGGTGCGGGTGGGGTAGAGCTGCATGGGAGATCTACGCCGGCCGCGCCGCGCGCCGGTAGCCGACGCGCTGGACCGCCTCGTCGATGATCGCGTCGCGCGCCTTCGGGTCCACGTCGGCGTCGGGCACGAGCACGAGGCGATGCGCGAGCGTCGCGGGCGCCATGCCGCGCACGTCGTCCGGCGTGACGAACGGGCGCCCGCCGATCACGGCCGCCGCCTTCGCCGCCTGGATCAGCGCGAGCGTCGCCCGCGGCGACGCGCCGAGCAGCACGCGGGCGTGCGTCCGGGTGAAGGCCGTGAGGTTCACCGCGTACTCGTACAGGTCGTCCTCGACGTGGATCCGCCGCGCGACGCCCTGCAGCATGAGGAGGTCCTGGACGGAGAGCGTCGCGCGCGCCCGCGGCGCCTCGACGTTGTGCGCGCGGAGCATCGCCACCTCGTCCTTGTGCTGCGGGTATCCGAGGCTCACGCGGATGAGGAACCTGTCGATCTGCGCCTCCGGCAGCGGGTAGGTGCCCTCGAGGTCGATCGGGTTCTGGGTCGCGAGCACCATGAAGGGCGACGGCAGCTCGAAGCGGTCGCCCTCGATCGTCACCTGCCGCTCCTGCATCGCCTCGAGGAGCGCCGACTGTGTCTTCGCCGGGGCGCGGTTGATCTCGTCCGCGAGCACGAGGTTCGCGAAGATCGGCCCGGGGCGCAGCGCGAAGGTCCCTTCCTTGGGCGACAGGACGTAGGTGCCCGTGATGTCGGCGGGCAGGAGGTCGGGCGTGAACTGGATCCGGCGGACGGACGCGCCGAGGGCGGCCGCGAACGCCTTGACCAGGGTCGTCTTCGCGACGCCCGGGACGCCCTCCAGCAGCACGTGTCCCTGCGCGAGCAGGGCGGTGAGCATCATGTCGAGCGCGCGCGGCGATCCGATGTAAACGCGCGTGATCTCTCGCCGGACCGCCTCGATCCGCTCCTTGGCCGCGGAGATTTCGTCGACGGCGACGGCCTGAACCTGGTTCATCGAGCGCCTTTGTCAGAGGGTGGAGTTGCGGGTTTCGTGCCCGCCTGCGGAGGCGGCGCTTCGGGGCGCGCCGCCGAACGTTCGACCTCCGCGCCCGGGTGAGCTCCCCGCGGGGGCTGCCGTCCGTCGGCGCCGCAGGCGGCGAGGACCTTCCGCACGACGTCGGCTGCGTGGACGAGCGCGGGCCTGGACACGTTCGCCGGCTTGCCGGCGACGACGGACGCTTCGACGCGGTACATGGTGGCCAGGACTTCCTTGAAGGCCGAGAGAGCTCGCTCGTCAAGAGCTCCCTCTCGCGCCACGAGCCGCGTGACCGCTTCGGGCGCCGGATCGGTCTCGAGGCCGAACCGCACGGCCAGCGCCTCGACGAGCGCGCTCTTCAGCTCGAGGAAGGCGAGCCCGCGCGGCGACGACGGCGCGGCGAGCACCGCGAAGCGACCGGCGGCCCCTCCTTGCGCGACGAGCGGCGTCGGACGGGCGTATCGGGGGAGCGGGCTGCGGTAGGGCCTGGCGGAGGCGCGCGCCGTCCAGATCGCGAGGCCGAGGCCGGCGAGCGCGGCGAGGGCGAGGAGGGCGCCGCCGGGGAGCCCCTCGCGGCGGGCGTCCTCGACGGCGTTCGCGAGCGCCTTGACCTGCGCGTCGAAGTCCTTGCGAAGGGACGTCTCGCCGCCGAACGAGCTCTCCTCCTGGAACCGGTTCGCGACGATGTAGAGCCGCCCCCTGCGCCCCTGCGCCCCGTCCTCGTCGACGAGGTAGCGGGCCAGCCCCGACGCGAACGCGCGGTTGCCGGGGTACCGGAGCATCATGTTCATGAGCGCGGACGGATCCCCCATCGCGAAGAGCCGGCCCTTGCCGACCTGCCCGGCGACGGCGACGATCACGTCCGGCTCGCCGAGGGCGCGGATCCGCAGCACGGGAGAGAGGTTCGGGTGGATCAGGCCGGTGGCGTGGTTCGTGACGAGCCGCTGCACCTGGCTCACGACCGGGTGCGGGCCGATGGCGTGACCGCCGACGACGTCGATGACGGGCTCCGCGATGGCGAGCGAAGGCTTGTTCCGCAGGGTGGCGACCGGCCGGGCCGGCGTCGGGATGCGCTCGATCTGGAAGCGGCGGAGCGTGTCGTCGCCGCGGCCGTAGTCATCGACGATGGCCAGCCGTCCGCCGGCCTTCATGAACGCCGTCGTTTCGTCCGCGTCGAGCGCCTGCAGCGGGTGAAGCACGAGGACGCCGTCCTCGGCGCTGACCTCGCTCCAGTCGAGCACGGCGACGGGGTGGACCCTGGCGACGCCGAGCTCCGCCCGCGCGATCTCGAGAAACTCCGAGCAGCCCTCCCAGGTCGTGTCGTTGACATCGAAGGGTCCGCCCGCTGCGCGGGCGGGCACGAGCAGCGCCACGATCGCGCTCAGCGCGGCCAGCAGCGAGGCCAGCGTGGACGACGAGGACGACCACGAGCCGGACGTCGCTCGCCAAGGCGCCGGCTTGCGCCGATCCTCCGCGTGTTTCCTGAAAGATACGCGCGCATACCACGCGCCGTTCCGCGTCATGAGCGCCGCGAACATACCACTGTCGGCCCGAGCGATAACCTTGACCCGCCATCCCACATTGCTAGATTCGCTTTTAGAGCGGGGTGCTTTCTCCCAGACCTCGTTCCACCACTCAGGCCGCGAGCACTCTACGAGGTGGAGGGGTTAGTCGATGCTTCCTCCGTTCATCATCGAGCAAATACGGCAGCGCGAAGAAGAGAAGGATCGGTCCAGAAGAGAAGAAATCCGACCGCGCCTCGAGCTGCCGATCGAACGCTACCCCGCTCCTCGTCGTCTTCCTGACGCGGAAGAGGACGATCCCAACCGAGGCGTCATCATCCTCGATCTGGGCTGACGCCCCGTGTAGCACATCTTCCCCGTGAGCCCTGCGGGGGAGCCGACCCAGCGGCAACCCCCGCGAGACGCGCGTTCACGACGCGTTTCGCGACAAATCCGAGAATTCTGAGCCCATCCTCCTCCGATGCCCCAGCGCGGAGCGCGGTTTCCGGCCTGGACCGAGGCTCCGCCGCGCGTTTCCAGCATAAGCGGACGGTCTTGCGGGCACACGTGACAGCGCCGACGCCGCGCAGCGCTGCAGGTCTGGCATCGAGCCCAGGGCGGCGCGGGCGGAAAACTTGTCCCTGGTGGGTCCGTCGCGCTTTTGCAGGGTTGACCGCGGGCTGTGTCTTCGCCTAGGTTGCGCCCCCGCTTCTGGCGCCGAGCACTGAACGAGCTACGCTCCGGCGCCTCAAGAGCAGGCCGTGCACACGTAGCGCACGGGCTCTTCCATCCGATCGAGGTTCACAAGATGGCCGTTCATATTCGTCTCGCCCGCGCGGGCACCAAGAAGACGCCCTTCTACCGCATCGTCGTCGCCGACCAGCGCAGCCCGCGCGGCGGCAGGTTCATCGAGCGGCTGGGCACCTACGATCCGCGCAGGACCGAGATCCGCCTTGATGTGCCCCGCGTGAGGCACTGGATCTCGAACGGCGCCCAGCCGACGCACACGGTGGCGCTGCTCCTCAAGCACCCCGGGCTCGCCCAGGCAGCCGCTCCGGCGGACGCCTCGAAGTAACATGGCGCCCTCGACGTCTCCGCTGGTCGACCTCGTCGCGCTCGTCGCCCGCGCGCTGGTCGACCACCCGGACCGGGTCGTCGTGCGCGAGGTCGCGGGGGACCGCTTCCCGCGGATCGAGCTCACGGTCGCGCGCGAGGACATCGGCAAGGTGATCGGCAAGGACGGGCGCACCGCGCAGTCGATCCGGACGCTGCTGAGCGCGGCGGCGAGCAAGTCGGGGCGGCGCGCGCACCTCGACATCCTCGACTGAGACGAACCCAGCGTGGAGCGACGTTACGTTCCCGTCGCGGAGATCGCGCGCCCACACGGCGTCCAAGGGGAGCTGCGGCTGCGCCTCTACAACGAGGGCTCCGACCTGCTCCTCACGCGGCCAGCCGTGAAGCTCCGGCTTCCGGACGGCGCAGAGCGGGACGCCAAGATCCTGGGCGCGCGCCCCGTCGACAAGGCGTTGCTCGTGCGGCTCGCGGGCGTCGACGATCGGGACGCGGCCGAGGCGCTGCGCGGCGCGGCGGTGTGCGTGCCGAGGGACACGTTCGCGCCGCTCGGCGAGGGCGAGTTCTACGCGTGCGACGTCGAAGGGGCGCGCGTGCTGACGCCCGAGGGCGAGCTGCTCGGGCACGTGAAGTCGCTCCAGTCGTACCCCACGTGCGATGTCCTCGTCGTGGAGCGGAAGGGCGCCGGGCCGGTCGAGGTCCCGCTGACCGAGAGCTTCGTCAGCAGCGTGGACGTGGAGCACCAGACCGTGCAGCTCGTCACGCTGGAAGGCCTCGTCTGATCCGTCGTCCGGCGCGGGCCGGCCCGCCGCGGCTAACCGATGCGCGTTGATGTAGTCACCCTTTTTCCCGAGCTCTTCGAGGGATTCCTGGCCATCGGCATGGTCGGGCGTGCGATCGCGTCACGCACGCTTGCCGTGCGGCTCCGCAGCCCGCGCGAGTTCGGCATCGGCCGACACCGCAGCGTCGACGACACCCCCTACGGCGGCGGCTCCGGCATGGTGATGCGCGTCGACTGCCTCGTGCGCTGCCTCGAGGCCCTCGACGAGGCCGCCCGGGAGGGCGCGCCGGCGAGCGGCCCTTTGAGCGCCGCGGAGGGGGCGCCGTCTGCCGCAGCCGCGCCGTCTGTGGAAGCGGCGCCGCCGCCCGCGGAGGCAGCGCCGCCCGCGGAGGCGGCGCCGCCCGCCCTCGCGCCGCGAGCGCACCGGGTGCTGCTCACGCCGCAGGGGCAGCCTTTCCGCCAGGAGAAGGCGATCGAGCTCGCGGCCCGGCCCGCCATTGCGCTCGTGTGCGGCCGGTACGAGGGGTTCGACGAGCGTGTGCGCGCCTTCGTCGACGAGGAGATCTCGCTCGGCGACTTCGTCATGACGGGCGGCGAGGTGGCGGCGATGGCGGTGATCGATGCGTGCGTGCGCCTGCTCCCAGGCGTGCTGGGCAACGCTGTATCGGCCGAGCACGAGTCGCATAGCCCCGCCCTGTCCGGGCTCCTGGAGTACCCGCAGTACACGCGTCCCGTGGAGTTCCGCGGGCACACGGTCCCCGAGGTGCTCCAGCAAGGGAACCACGCGGCGATCGCCCGCTGGCGACGGGCGCAGGCGGAGCTGCGCACGTCCGAGCGCCGACCCGATCTGTGGCGCAAGGCGCGAGAGGCCGGCCTGCCGCCGGAGGAGAAGGGAGCGTCGCGGCGATGAGGCTCGCGCTCGCGCTCGTGCACTACCCCGTGCTCGACCGCTCCGGCGGCACGGTGACCACCGCGATCACCAACCTCGATCTGCACGACATGGCGCGGAGCGCCCGCACGTACGGGGCCGAGCGGCTCTTCGTCGTGCACCCGGTCGCCGCGCAGCGCGCGCTGGCGGAGCGGATCAGGGAGCACTGGGTGAGCGGATCAGGGAAGCGCCGGATCCCCGATCGCGCCGTCGCGCTGGATGTGCTGAGCGTGGTCTCCAGCATCGAGGACGTGTACGCGACCATGAGCAGCGCCGGGCGAGCAGGGGTCGAGGTCTGGACGACCGCGGCGGCGGCGCGAGGGCTCCCGGTGACGGGGTACGCGGCGGCCCGCGGGCGCCTCCCGCAGGCCGAGCGCCCGGTGTTGATCCTGTTCGGCACGGGCTGGGGCCTCACGCCGGAGCTCATCGCCGACGCCGACCTCCGGCTCGAGCCCATCCGGTCGGCCGCGGACACGGGCTACAATCACCTGAGCGTGCGCGCGGCGTGCGCGATCACGCTCGATCGGCTGCTCGGCGGGGGCGCGCCGGGCGAGCCCGCTCGGTGACCCGCGTGGAGGCAGCGACGCTGCCGGTCGCGCCACCATGAGCAAGCGCGACGTCCATCGCCCCGGAGGGGAGGCGAACGCGGCGTGGTCGACGCCCGATCGGCTGGTGCGCGAGCAGGCGTTCGCGCTGGGCTTCGACGTGGTCGGCGTCGCGCGCGCGGACGAGCCGATCGAGGTCGAGCACGCGCGGTACCTCGAGTTCATCGCGCGCGGCATGCACGGGGAGATGGGCTACCTCGCGCAGTACGCGGAGGAGCGGCGGCGGCTGGACACGAGCGCGATCCTCGAGGGGGCGCGCTCGGTCGTGTGCGTCGGCCGCAGGTACGCCCGGCCGAGGGAGAGCGAGGGGCGCGACGCGCCGCTCGCGCAGAGCATCGCGCGTTACGCGCGCGGGCAGGACTACCACAACCACCTGAAGCGCCGGCTGCGGCGGCTCGCGTCGTTCATCCGGTCGCTCGCGCCCTCGGTCGTCGCGCGGCCGCTCTGCGACGTCGAGCCGGTGATGGAGCGCGTCTGGGCGGCGCGCGCCGGCATCGGCTTCGTCGGCAAGAACGGGCTGCTCATCACGCCGGGGCAGGGGAGCTACCAGCTGCTCGGCGAGGTGGTCACCACGCTGCAGCTGACCCCCGACGTGCCGATCGCGGAGCGCTGCGGCTCGTGCACGCGCTGCCTCGACGCGTGCCCGACGCAGGCCTTCACGGCCCCCTTCGTGCTCGATCCGCGGCGGTGCGTCGCGTACCTGACGATCGAGCAGCGGAGCGCGCCGGCCGAGGAGCTGCGGCCCGGCATGGGCGAGCACCTCTTCGGTTGCGACGTCTGCCAGGAGGTCTGCCCGTTCAACAAGACCGCGGCGCCGCCCCTCGAGCGCACCGAGCCGTTCCACCCCCTCGCGCGCTGGGAAGCGCGGGACGTCGACGATCTCACCTCGCTGGACGAGCGCGCGTTCGACGAGCTCGCCCTCGGGACGCCGCTCCGGCGAGCGCGGCGCGGCGGGCTCGCGAGGAACGCGGCCGTCGTCGCCGCCAACCGGCTCGCGAGCGGCGCCCGCGACGAGGCCGCGGCGAGGGCGAAGCGCGCGCTGGCCGCGGCGCTCGAGCACGACGACCCCTCGGTGCGCGCGGTCGCCGCCTGGGGGATGCGCCGCTCGGAGGACGGCGGGCCGACGGACCCGGGCGTGCCCGCACCTGCCGAGCCGCCCGAAGATCCCGGCGCTGGCTGAGGAGTCTCCCGCGGAGAGCCGCCGTCGCGTTCGAGGCGCCGAGGCGCGGCGGTGCTCGGGCGCTCTTCGCGGGCGCACGAGGATCCGCTAGGGTGAATGCCGGCAACACGCCGCGCGTACGAGCACGAACGTGGATCTATCCTCCAGGCTCCGAGCGCTCTTCGACGATCTGCGCCAGCACGATTCCGTCCTCTGGCGCCGCGCGGTCGACGCCGGGGTGACCTACGGTCCCGACCTGCTCGTCCGCCGCTGTCCGGCGCTGTTCGGGCTCGCCGTCGGGGCGGCGCTGCCGGAGCAGCGGCGGGCCGTGCGCAGGAACCTGCGGCTGGCGCTCGGCCAGCGGGGAGCGCTGGAGGAGTACCGGGACGTCGCCCGGGTGTTCATCAACTTCGCCGGTTGCCTCACGGACGCGTTCATCGCGAGCAGCAACCGGCCCGATCGCCTCACCGGCCTCTGCGTGAACGACGAGCACTTCACGGACGCGTATCGGCGCGGCCTCGGGGTGATCGTCGTCACCGCGCACGCCGGCGGATGGCAGGCTGCGGCGCCGCTGCTGCGCTCGGTGCACGCCGCGGACGTGGTCGTCGTGATGCAGCGCGAGCGGGACCGCCGGGCGCAGGCCATCCAGGACGGCACGCGCGACCGGGTCGGCGTGCGGATCCAGCACGTCGACGAGGACCCGCTCGCGATCCTCCCGCTGCTTGCGCACCTGCGGCGACGGGGCGTGGTCGCCATCCAGATCGATCGCCTCCCGTCCGGGATGCGCGGGCGCGACGTCGAGCTCTTCGGCAAGCCGTGGCGCGTGCCGGAGGGCCCGCTGCAGCTCGCGGCCGCGAGCGGCGCGCCGATCGTCCCGGTCTTCACCCGGCGGACGGGTTACATGCAGTACGAGATCTGCATCGCTCCGCCCATCTCGCTGCCCCGCAAGCCAGGACCGTCCGAGCTCGACGTCGCGGCGCGCCAGATCACGGGAGCGATGGAAAGTTTCCTCCGGGCGAACCCGACGCAGTGGTTCCACTTCGAGTAAAGTTCAAGGAATTTCCAGCCGCAAATGAGAAATCGCGCCGCGGTCGGCCACGCGCTGCATCGGCGCGCAAGCTGAGTTAAGAGTCCGCGTTGATGGCCCGTCTCCTTGTCGGACTGCCCTCGCTCCCGGGGGATCTCCAGAAGTACAAACAACGCTTCGATCTGGTCGAGCTCCGTCCGGTCGACGCCTCGCTGCCTCGCGCGACGACGTTGCGCAAGTGGCGCAAGGCGGTGCCGCCAGGCTTCGTCTTCAGCGTCGTGCTGCCGCGTGTGGTCGGCGAGCTCGCGGCCGGGAGCGAGCTCGACGAGGCGCTCTCGACGTCGCTGGAGGTCGCGGCCGTGCTGGAGGCGCGGTGCGTCGTGCTGCAGACGCCGGCGTCGCTTCGACCGACGGCGACCAACCGGAAGAAGCTCGCCGCGCTGTTCGAGCGTCTGCCCGCCGAGGGCGTCGTGCGCTGCTGGGAGCCCGCCGGGATCTGGGAGCGCGACGACATCGTCGCGACCGCGCGCGCCGCGAAGGTGATCCCGGTGCTCGATGTCGCCCGGGACACGCCGCCGCCCGGGCCGATCGTCTACTCGCGGCTGCGTGCGCTCGGCAAGTCGTCGGCGATGAGCGCGGCCGCGCTCGAGCGCGTCGCCGAGCGCCTGCGCGGGCGGCGCGAGGTGTTCCTGGTCGTCGAGGGGGACCGCGCGGCGCAGATCAAGGCGTCGCTCACGGCGCTGCTGGCGCGCAAGCCCGATCGATCAACGGCTTCGGCCGTGGTAAGGCCTACCATGCCCATGCCAAATACCCTCGTCGCCGAGGACGAGGAGCAGTGATCCGCGGCGCGGCAGCTACGGCGAGCGACGCCGCTGCAGCCTCCGCGGCGCGGGCCGCGCTCGAGGCGTCCGGCAGCGCGATCGACGCGATCGTCGCCGGCTTCTTCGCCGCGGCGGGCGCGCAGCCCGACGTGCTGCTCGCGCCCGCCGTCGCGCTCGCGGCCGGTGTCGGCGTGGGCGCGAGGGCCTTCGATGGCCGAGCGATCCAGCCGGGGCGCGGCGCGCCGCGGCCGCGTGGGTTCGTCGACGGGCAGAGCGTGCCGGAGGCGGCGCGCGTCGCGGTCCCGCGCTCGCTCGGCATGCTGGTGCTGCTGCACGGCTATCTCGGGCGCGCGCGGCTGCGGGAGCTCGTGCGTCCCGGGGTGGTCGCCGCGGAGCGCGCGGGCGCGGGCGCGCGGGCCGGGTTGCTCCGCGAGGTCGGCTCTCTCGGCGCGGTGGCGCTCCGGGCGCGCGACGTGGAGCGGGCGCTGCTCGGCGTGGGCGGGGCGGTCGCGGGGGGCACGCTGACGGCCGAGGACATCGCCGAGGCGGTGCCCGCCGAGGTGGAGGCCGCGTCGACCGTGCTCCCCGAGGGCGCGACGGCGCTCCAGGCGCCGTGGCCAGTCGGCGGCGAGGCGAGGCCTGCGGACGCCATCGTCGCCTGCGACGGCTGGGGCACCATCGCCGCGCTCGCCTATGCGCGCACCGACGACGGCATCGCCGTGCCCGAGCTGGAGATCGTGCTCGGCCGCGACGCCGTCCCGGTCCGCCGCGGGATCACGCGCCTCGCGCCCGGCACGCCGTTGCCGGCGGCGGCGCCGATCGCGATCCTCCAGCGCAGCGCCTTCGCGGCGGCCATCGCGCTGACGGGGCGACCCAAGGTCGACGTGAGCGCTCTCGGCGCGCTCCTCCGCGGCACGGCCCTCGAGACCGCCCTCCACGACGTCCGGACGCAGCTCGGCGCCGACGCCGCCTTGGCCGTCGTGAGGGACGACCGCGACGCGCGCGCGGTCAACCTCGCGGCCGGCTTCATGGCAGGCGCGGGGTCGCGGTCCGCAGGCGACTGATGCAGCAGCCGGCGCGCGCCGGCGGAGAGCACGTCGTGAAGCCGCGCCGGAGCACCAGCGCTACGTGCCGCGCGCGATCGCCGCGGGTGCACAGGCCACCAGGCCCGGCGGCTTGTGCCTGGCCGTATGAAGATCGTCCGGGTGAGGTTCGCGAACCATCGCCAAGCGGCGCTCGAGGCCCCTTCCAGGGCCTCCGGCGCGCTGCGTTCGCCTGGAGCGTGGCGTCATCGCGTACGCGACGACGCCGGTCGTGTCTTGCCTAGAGCGTGACGCCGTGGCGTTTCGCGTACGCGACGACGCCGATCTTGTCGATCGTGCGGATGTCGCGCGTCGTGAGGTTGAGCTTCACGAAGCGGTTGAGCTCGGGGACCCAGACGCGCCGGGTCTGGATGTTCACGAGCTGCCAGCGCTTCGTCTTGATGTTGGAGTGGGAGACATTCTGCGCCAGAAGCTTCCGCTTCCCAGTGATGTCGCTCTTCGCCATGACGTCCTCGGTTGGAAGGGGACCCGTTCTCGGCACCCCGACCCTGCTCGGTAAAACCATCCGAGCACAAACCCTGCGCGGGAGAGCAGGGGGCTCGGGAGCGCGGGAAAGTGAAGGAAGCCGGCGGACATGTCAAGCGCCCCGGGCCCCCTCCGCCCCCCCGCGACCAAATTTCGCCCATCGGCCGATGCCCCTCCGCCCCCCCGCCCCCCGGCGGACCAGAGCCGCCGTCCCCAACGCAGAACAGAGCTGCGGTCACCCGCACAGGAGACGGGTCCAGATCGGCGTTTTCGGCGCACAGGCGCACTCCAGTGCGCCGAGCACCGAAAACGCCGAGATGGGCCCGTATCCGCCGCGGGTGCCCGCAGCTCTAGGTGAGCCACTCGCCGCCGGAGGGGGGGCGCTGGTCACGATCGGGCGTGTCCTTGTCCTTGGGGCGCGAGTGCAGGTCGATGCGCCGGGCGTCGGCGGCCAAGCGCCACGCGAGGATCTGGAACAACCCGAGGCTCGTGATGGCAGACGTCGCCGCGAACGCGAGGGCAGCGGAGAGCACGCTGACGACGCTTCGGGTCGAGAAGGTGTGGATCTGGGCGAGCCCGCCGATGATCAGGTCGGCCGTGAAGGCGAGCACCACCGTGACGGCGAGGAACGCCCCGGCGCCGGTGGTCTCCGCCCCCATGAACCCGGTCAAGCTGGACAGCACCGCCAGGGCGACCAAGAGCGCGCCGAGCTGAGCCAGGTGGGGATCGTGCAAGGCGAGCCGCGCCACCGCCTGCCCGAACGACGGGAGCGCAACGAGGAACGCAGCGACGAGGAGCCAGCGAGCGCCGCTGTAGGCGCGGTACCGAGAACGGAAGACGAGCGCCGCGGGGAGCGCCATCGCCGCCGCGGCCCGAGCGGCTCCCCAGCCGACGCCATCCACGGGAGCGGAGCCGGCGCCCTTCAGGCCGATGAGGGTCCCGATCATCCCCAGCACCACCATGGCGACGGCGCGCTGCCGGTAGCTCACCGACGTCAGCGCCGTGAACAGCGAGACGATGCCCAGCACGAACGCAGGCGGCCCCGCCGCCGCGCCCCCCGGGCGAAGCCCGGCGACCGACAGGCCGCCGAGGACCAAGAAGCCGACGCCCACGACGGCGCACCAGATGCGCGCGGCATCCTGGGCCGGGCGCATCGGCGCCAGGTCCTCCATGAGCGCCTCGGACGCGAGCAGCGGCTTGCTGACGTTCTCGCGCGGCGCGCTCGGGGGCACCTCCTCGACCGTGATGACCGGGCTCGACCCGGGGCGCCGCGGGGCCGGCGCGGCGTCGTTTGATGCCGCAGGCCCGCTCCCCTCGGCGGCCCCGTCGGTCGCGCCGGCGTCCGCCCGGTCAGGCTGGGCCGGCGCAGCCTTCTCGCGTCCAGCAGGCGCGCGATGGCTCGCTGGAGGGCGGTCGCGGCTCGCCTCTGCGTAAGGCTTTTCCATCGATGGGGCTGGATCAGATCTCACGGGCATCGAAGGGGTTGCAGCGAAGCAGGCCGAGCAGATCGGCCGAGGTGAGCCGCGCGACCAGGGTACGCCCGAAGTCTCGCACGGCGGCGAATCCTTGCCCATCCATGCCGAGGGATTGCTCATCCATGTACAGCCGGCGCGCAATCTCGATCTGCACGGCGTGGATGGCGCGGTGCGGCTGGCCGTAGTGGGCGGTGCTGAAGCCTCCCTTGTAGGGATCGTCGTGCCGCACGGAAAAACCGCAAGACCGCGCGTGCTGGTCGACCGCGTCGATCACCGCGCTGGCGGCGGTCGTCCGCCCGCGCGTCCCGGGGACGATATCGGCGCGGGCGACGGCACCCTCCGCATGACCACGGCGGCTCTGGCTCGGCATCGAGTGCGCGCAGAGCAGGATCGCGAAGCCGAAGCGCTCGCGCTTGCGGGCGAGGATGGCGCCGAGGCTGCGGTGGTAGGGACGGTAGAAGCGGTCGAGCCGGCGCTCCACCTCGCGCCGCGGGAGGCGAGCGCTGAGGATGGGCTCGCCGTCCGTGGTGAGCCGCCAGATGAGGCCCCGGGGGTACGGCGTCCGGCCTCCGCCCTCGACCGCGTCGCTGTCGCAGTCGGTCTCGCCCCGGTTGAGGTCGATGACCAGGCGGCTCATCCGGGAGAAGAGGAGCGTCGCTCCCTCGTCCGGCGCGTCCTGGAAGAGCGCGTCGACGTACAGGTCGGCGTCCCGACCGATGCTGCGCGCCGGCGCGATGGTCCACGACAGCGACTCGGGATCCATGTGCAGGCCCGCGTGCGGTACCTCGACGAGGACCGGGCTTTCCGCGCCGCGGGGCTCGACGACCTCGAAGGGCGACACCACCGCCGCACTCTGACGCATTCCGCGTCCGGCTGGAACGGGGACGGCCAGATTCAGGGGCTGGGAGGGAGCGCCAGGGGCGACCCCGCTGTCCAGGGCGCACCGGCGAGGGCCGGCTTTCTGGCGCGCTTCGCCGCTTTCGCTGTAGCGTGGGGTGTGGACCTCGCGAGCTGGGTGGACGCATACCTGGATCACCTCCGCGTCGAGCGGGCTCTGGCGCCCCTGACGCTCGAGGCGTACGGCCACGACCTCGCCAAGCTCGTCGCGCACGCGGAGGCGGCGGGGGTCACGACCGTGGAGGGGCTCGATCAGGCGCTGATCGGCACCTACCTGGTCGCCCTGGGACAGGCGGGCATCCGCGCCAGCTCGGCGGCCCGCCACCTGTCCGCGGTGCGCGGGTTCATCCGGTTCCTGCTCCGCGAGCGCTGCATCGAGCGGGATCCGTGCGCGCTCGTCGAGCGACCCCGGGTCGGGCGGCGGCTGCCCAGGGTGCTCTCGTTCGAGGAGATCGCGCGCCTGATCGAGGCGCCCGAGCAAGGGACCTTCAGGGGGCTGCGCGATCGCGCGATGCTCCACGTGATGTACGCGGCCGGCCTCCGTGTCAGCGAGGTGGTGCGCCTCAAGGTCGCGGACATCGAGCGGCGCAAGGGGATCGTGATGGCGCTCGGCAAGGGCGGGAAGCGGCGGCTCGTGCCGCTCGGCGAGCCCGCGCTCGCGGCCATCGACGCCTACCTGGAGGTGCGCGCCACGCACCCGCGCAGCGCGGCGACGCAGGTGCTGTTCCTCTCCCCGCGGGGAGGCGCCCTCACCCGGCAGGCGGTGTGGAAGCTCCTCGGCGGGTACGCCCGCGCCGTGGGCATCGGCAAGCCGAGCTCGCCGCACAAGCTCCGCCACTCGTTCGCGACCCACCTGCTCGAGGGAGGCGCCGACCTCCGGAGCGTGCAGGCCCTCCTCGGCCACGCCAACATCGTCACGACCGAGATCTACACGCACCTCGCAGACGACCACGTCCGCGCGGCCTACCGGCGGGCGCACCCTCGCGCGTGAGCGCGCCCCGCCGTTACTTGCAGCGCTTGAGGAATTTTCCGCAGGGCTTGCTGGGCGCCGCAGGCTGCGCGGGGCCAGGCGGGATCGCGGTGAGCTCGAACTCCTGCTCGACCGGCGTGCCGGCCTTCACGACGATGCCCAGGCTCCGGGGGAAGTAGCCGGCGCGTCTCACGCCCACCTTGTGCACGCCCGGGGTGAGCCGGAGCTCGGCCGGGTTCGCGACCACCTTGCCGTCGACCGTGATCTCCTCGCAGGCGACGGGCTTGCAGGTGATCCGCGCCGGCACGTCGGTGCTCGCGGCGGCCGTCGCGCCGGCGTCCGCGGCGCCCGCGTCGCTCGCGGGCGCGGCGGCCGGCGAGCCGGCGTCGACCGCCGCCGCGCTGACCACCGGGGGAGGAGAGGGCTCGACGGAGGGCGCGACCGCGCTGCTGGCCGAGGCGCTCGGGCCCGGGGCCGGCTTGTCCCCGTGATCCATGGCGAACCACGCCGCGGCGGCGCCCCCGACGAGCAGGAGCGCGGCGGCGCCCACGGCCAGGGACGCGGCCTTGCCCCGCGGCGATCGCTGTCCGTTGATGACCGCGGTGAGCGCGGGCGAGGGGACGACGGCAGGGGAGGCCACCGCGTCCTGGGCCGGAGGAGGCGGCGGCGCGCTGTTCTCGTCGGCGAGCGTCGGCTGCAGCGGCCGTGATTGCGCCGGCTGCTGCGGTGACGCCACGGGGGACGGCGGCACGTGGGGCGGCGGCGGCACGTGGGGCGGCGGCGCCTGCAGAGGCGGCGACGCCACGTGCGGTGGCACCTGCAGAGGCGACGGCGCCACGTGCGGTGGCGCGTGCAGAGGCGACGGCGCCAGCTGCGTGACGTCGGCCGGCGGCTGAGGCGCGGGCGCGCCCGCGAGGCCGGCGGCGGCCGGCGGCGACGGTGCGACCGCCTCGGCGGCGGCAGGGGAGAGGGCCAGCGTCGAGCCCACCTCGATCGCGTGCGCCGAGAAGCCGCTGAGCGCAGCCGCGAGCTCGCTCGCGGAGCGCAAGCGCTCGCGCGGGTCGTGCGCCAGCGCGCGCGCGAAGGAGGCGTCCAGCGCGGGGCTCAGCGGGATGCCGAGCTCCGCCGCGCGCGCGGACGCGGCGAGGCGCGGGGCCATGATCTCGCGCTGCCACGCGGCGACGTCGACCTGCCCCTGGCAGGAGCGCCAGTACGAGCGGCCCGTCAGCGCGAAGAAGGCGAGCAGCGCCGCCGAGAAGATGTCGGCGGCGGCCCCGGCGTGTGCGCCAGGCTGCAGCTGCTCCGGCGCGAGCCAGGGCGCCGAGAGGACGTAGCCCTCCGGCGTGGGCAGCAGGCTGCGCGCGAGCGACGGCCCGAAATCGGTGACCTTCACGTTGCCCGGGGAGCTCGGATCGATGAACAGGTTCGTCGGCCTGAGCCCGTTGTGGGGCACCTCGCGCGCGTGGGCCGCGTCGAGCACCGCCGCGAGCGAGCGGAGCATCGCGCCGACCTCCTCGAAGGTCATCGGCCGGCGCACCGCGACGTCCGCGAGCGACGGGATCAGGAGCATGTCCGTCACCGTGAAGGGCGCGGCCGTCGCGGGGTCGTAGCCGGCCTCGAGGATGTGCGCGGCGAGCTCGTTAGGCAGCCTGTTCGTCTCGGCCACGTACCGCTGCAGGTGCTGCATCACGTCCGGACGCTGCCCGATGACCGGCGAGTACAGCTTGAGGGCGACGTCGCGCGCCTGCGCCGTCACCGCGCGGAAGGTGGCCGTCGCGCCTCCATAGCCGAGGAGCGAGCGGACGGAGAACCTCCCCGCAATGACGCTGCCCGGCGCGACGTTCGGTGCCGTCACGCGATCACTCCCCCGCGACCGAGATCGACTCGATCGATTGCAGGATGGTCGCGTCCGCGCCGGTGCTGTCGTCGTCCGGCACGAAGCCCAGCCCGATCACGATCTGCCCCTCCTTGCCCGTGTCGGCGAAGATCAGCAGCGGGCCCTTCTTGGTCCCGCGCGCCGCGCCCTCCTTCTGCCAGAGGCCGATCTTCCTTCCGGCGATGTCCTTGACGTCGTCGGGCTTCTTCCAGTTCAGCTTCTTCTTGGGCAGCGTGACCTTGATCTCTTGCGCCAGCGCGTCGAGCGCGGCGTCGCGCTTCTCGGTCGCCTGCTTGCCCTCGCCCACGTCGACCTGCGCCGTCGCGAGCGCCGGACCCTCGTCGGCGGCCTGCGCGATCGTGGCGCTCTGGCCCTGGGCGTAGGTCCAGCCCTTCACGGGCACGAAGACGAGCGAGCTCCCGGCGATCTTCGCCCGGGTCGACTCCTCTGCCTGACACTGCTCGTCGAGCGCCTTGCAAGGCTTCGGCGCAGCAGGCTCAGAGGGGGTAGGCGCGGGCGTCGCGATCGGCGCCGGCGCTACGGGTTGCGGTGGAGGCGGCGAGCTGCATGCCGCGGCGAGCGCCGCCGCAGCGCTCAGCGCCAAGGTGGGCCATCGTCGGAAGAACATTGCGCACGAGCGTTGCAGCTCCGGACCCGGTACGGCAAGAAAAGAGCGAAGCTGGGGGGGAGATTGCGCGGTGCAACGCGGCGCGAGGCGCCGGGATGCGGCTCGGGCGTCGCGTGCGGCAGCCCGGGGGCGCGAGGCCGCCCGGGCCGCGCGGGTGGCTACTTGACGACGGCGCCGACGTCCTGCTCGACCTGCTCGGCGAGGCCCGAGGGCACCTTGCCGTGCAGGCGGGTGCGCTCGGTGACCAGGAAGTAGTCGGGCTTGCCGCTCGCTCCGGGCGGGCCCTTCACGAGCTCGAGAAAGCCGAGGTCGCCCGAGCGGCCGGCGTACTCGACCCGCACCACGACGTCCTTCTGCTCGGGGAGGGTGGCCACGTACTCGGTCGGGCGGAGCCGATCGAGCTTGCTCATCCAGTTGCCGACGGTCTCGTCGTTCTGCTCGGGGCTCGCCGGGTCGGCCCAGAACTTCTTGCCCTCGTCGCCGCCGCGCACGACCTCGCGGCGCTTGTCCGCGACGATGACGCGAGCGCGGGCGACGTCGACGTCCTTCCACTCGTGCAGATCCCGCTCGAGCAGCCGCGACTCCGCGGTGTCGAGATCGCGGTAGATGTCGCCCTTGATGGCGTACACCTCGCCCGTGGCCTCGTCGCGCGCGTAGCGGTCCGAGCCGCCCGGCGTCGCCGCGCCGAGGACGAGCTTGCGCTCCGCGCCGCGCACCTTGATGGTGAGCGTGCCCTCCGGCTCGGAGAGCCCGAACTCGCTGGCCCGATCGTCCGGGATGCGGCCGACCGCGCGCAGCGCCTTGAGCGGGGCCAGCGCCTCGGCGAGCTTGTTGCCGGCGCCCACCGAGACGAACGTCGTCGTCTTGACCGCCGGCTCCGGCTCCGCGGGCGCCTCGTCGTGATCGTGGTCGTCGCCCGCGCCGTGCACGTCGTCCTTCGGCTTCTCGGCCGGGGGCGTCGCCTTGCGCTCCGTCGTGCCGACGAAGTAGCGGCCCTCCTTGTCCTTCCTGGCCTCGAGGGTGACCTTCTTCGACTTCCCCTCGAAGGTGATGCTCTCGACGTCCTCGGCGCGGCCGGCCCAGACGGTGACGTCCGCGACCGCCAGCGCGGCGGCCTTCTTGTCGCGCGTCCAGACGAGGGTCGCGAACAAGGCCGCGGCCACGAGGAGGCCGAGGTGCACGAAAAAGCTGCGATCGAGTCTCATGCGCGCCTCCCGCTCGCGCGCCGCCCGCGGCGCGTGATGAAGAGCCCGAGCCCCAGGACCAGGGCCGGCGCCACCAGGATCGTGGCCCAGAACCAGACCTGATCCTTCTCCTTCGTGTGCTCGATCCGGACGTCCTCGTTCGTCGTGATCTCGCCGGCGAAGCTCTCCTCGCCGCCGAGCCAGCGGAGCGCGTCGAGCGCGAGCACGATGTTCGGCTCGTTCCGGAACACCGCGTCGCTGAACGCGTCGGCGTCGGCGAGCACGAAGGCGCGGAGCTCCTTCTTCTCGCTGCCGTCCTCGCCGCCGGGCGCGATCTGCTTGGAGACCGCCGCGGCGAGGTTGTAGGCGCTCCGCTTCTCGCCCTCGTCGAACTTGAAGTTGCCGTTCGCGTCGGCGAACGTCTCGCCCATCGACCGGACGACGAAGTCGATCTTCAGATCGCCCTCGCCCTGCTTGTCGAGCGACGCCGCGCCGGCGAAGATCGTCGGGGCCTGCTGCGCGTGGCGGCTCAGCGTCGAGACCGAGGCGTGCGACGAGTACCGCTGCGTGACCAGCATCGCGTGATCGGACTCGTTGTAACGCCGCCGCACGTAGATCCGATCGTTCGCGAGGACCTCGGGCTTCCACGCGAGGCCCACCGCGCCGGCGAGCGGGCTCAGATCGACCTTCGCGTCCGGATCGAGCGCGAGCAGGAGGTGCCCGCCGCCGTCCGCGTACCGCTTCAGCGCCGCGACCTCCTCCGGCAGGAACTCCTTCTGGGGGCCGAGGACGATGACGACGTACGCGTCCTTCGGGAGCTCGGAGGCGAGCCCCTCGGCGAGCCCGAGATCCTTCACCTGGTAGTTCTGCGACTCGAGCAGCTTGCGGAGGTTCTTGGCCGTCCGCCCCTCGGCCGCGGCCTGCCCGGCCGCCTCGTTCATCTCGCCGTGGCCCACCGTCATGTAGGCGATCCGCTGCGTCCGGATCACCTTGAGCAGCGCCTTCTGGAAGTCGGCGTCGATGCTCTTCAGCTTGGCGCCCGCGGTCTTCATGTCGGCGCCGACGGTCACCGTCTCGCGCGAGCCGTCGCGCGAGAGCACGATGACGCCGTCCTGCGTGACCTTCGCCTCCTTGGCGAGCGCGGGGACGAGCAGGCGATCCTGCATCTCCACGGTGATCTGCGGCGACGCCGCCTTCACCTCGCGCAGGTAGCCCTCGACCTCGGCGCCGACCTCGTTCTGCTGCGGGAAGAACGCCGTGATCTTGAGCGGCGCGGTCAGGCTCTCGGCGACGCGCTTCGTGGAGTCGCCCGGGCGAGCCGTGCGGTAGTACGAGAAGTCCGCCTTGAGATCGAGCTGGCTCGCGCCGTACACGAAGAGCGCCGAGTAGACCGCCGCGAACGCGAGCGTCACGCCGGAGAGCGTCGCGGCGCGCACCCGGCGGACCTCGATGCGCTCGGCGCGCCGCATCGGCGCGAGCGCCGCCTCGCCGAAGAAGAGCGGCACGGTCGCGATCGCGAGGAGCGCGACCCAGCCGACCGTCGTGGCCGCGTCGATCCGCGCCCGCGTCTCGGGCGCGGCGCCGGAGACGCCGAGCAGCGCCCGGCCCGCGTCGGTCGTCGTGAAGTAGGCCGCGACCGCGATCAGGCCGAGCGCGGACAGGATCGCGAGCGTCCGCTCGACGGCGCGGCGCTCGCCCGTCTCGCGGAAGGCGGTCGCGAACCGGAGCGCGGTGACGAGGGCCAGGGTCAGCACCCCGAGCCCCGACAGGGCGTAGCGGGCCCAGTCGATCGTGGGGACGACGCGCTCGCCCAGGAAGACGCCGAGGAGCGCCCCGGCGTACGCCGGCACCATCCAGCCGCCCGCGCGGATCGCCGGTCCGTCGGCAGGCGCGGGCGCCGCCGCGACCTGCTTCTCCGCGCCGGGCGGCGGCTCGGGCGCGCGCTTCGGGGCGCCCTCGTCCGCGCCGGTCTTGCCGGCGACCTCGGCCCCGTTGGCCTCTGTGTTGTTGTCCTTCACCGCCACCTCCGTGCCCTCAGGGTGTGCGTCGCGGCGAGCAGGAAGAAGTACGCGACCGCGACGTAGTAGAGGACGTTCTCCAGCCGGAGCACGCCGCTCAGGAACGGCTTCTGGTTGAGCGGGTAGATGTTCAGCGCGCTCACGAAGTCGTTGAGCGGCGCCTCGGTCACGCGGGCGACGAGGAACAGGAAGCCGAGCGTCCCGAGGATCGCCGCGCCGAGGATGACCGCGATGACCTGGCTCGCCGCCACCGTCGAGGCGAAGAGCCCGATCGCGAGCGACGCCGCGCCGAGCAGCAGCACGCCGGTGTAGCCGACCAGGATGTGCCCGACGGAGACCTTGCCGTTCACGAAGATGAGCAGCGGCATGTAGATCGTGATCGCCGTCATCAGCGCGACCAGCGCGAGGGCGGCGAGGAACTTGCCGAAGACGATCTCGCCGTCGCGCACGGGCGCGGTCTTGAGCAGGATGAGCGTCCCGCTCTCGCGCTCGCCGGCGATGAGCCGCATCGAGAGGATGAGCGCCGCGACCATGGTGATGAACGCCGTGCCGTCGAAGAACTTGAGCAGCACGTCCGCGGAGAGCCGCGCGCCCGAGCCGAGCGCCGCGACCTGGAAATAGATGCCGTCGATGAGCAACGCCGCGGCGGCGACGACGTACCCGAGCGGTGATCTCAGGTACGCGGACAGCTCCCGCCGCGCGACGAGCAATGTCCCTCTCATGCTTCGCCCTCGCCTTCCTCGCCGCGCCCCTCGGCGCGGGTCTGCTTGGCCTCGCCGGCCGCCTTCGCCCGCTCGGCCGCGGCGGGCTCCGCCTTATCCCTGCGCGTCGCGAGCCGCAGGAACACCGACTCGAGCTCGCGCTCGCTCCGCTTGACCTCGAGGATGCCGATCCCCGCCTGCACGAGCTCGGCGCAGAGCGCCGCGCGCACGTCGCGGTCCGCCTCGACGGCGAAGCTCACGACGTCGCTCCCCGGCTCGGCCGTGGCGATCTGCTCGACGGACGTGACCCCCTCGACCTCGCGCGCGAGCTCGAGCGCGCGCGCGGCCTCGCCCCGCGCGGCGCGGTACCCGGCGCCCTCGGCCGCGAGCCCGCGCACCGTGAGCTCGACCCGGACGCCGTGCAGGAGCTTCGCGGAGAGCTCCTGCTCGGTGCCCTGCGCGCCGATCTCGCCGTCCCGGATCACGAGGATGCGGTCGCACGTCTCGCTGATCTCGGAGAGGATGTGGCTCGAGAGCAGGATGGTGTGCTCGCCGCGCAGGCTCCGGAGCAGGGCGCGCATCTCGACGATCTGCACCGGGTCGAGGCCGCTGATCGGCTCGTCGAGCACGAGCAGCCGCGGCTTGTGCACGATCGCCTGGGCGATGCCGACCCGCTGCTTGTAGCCGTGCGACAGCGCGCTGATGGGGTCCGCGGCGACGTCGTCGAGCTGCGTCACCGCGAGCGCCTCGGCCACGCGTTTGTCGACCGCGCCGGCGTCGACGCCGCGGAGGCGCGCCGCGAAGTGGAGGAAGGCGCGCACGCTCATCTCGTCGTAGAGCGGCGGCCGGTCGGGGAGGTACCCGATGCGGGACCTCACCTCGTGCGGGTGGTCGACGACATCCAGCCCGTCCACGAGGACCCGGCCCGCGGATGGGAGGAGGTCGCAGGCGAGGATCCTGAGCGTCGTCGTCTTGCCCGCCCCGTTCAGGCCGAGCAGGCCGACGATCTCGCCCGCCTCGATGGAGAACGACAGGGGACCTATGGCCTTCCGGTCGCCGTAATATTTGTAGAGATCGTTGATTTCGATCACGGCCGTGCACCCCTCCGCGAAGGGAAGAAGCTGTCCGCGCCGGCGAATCGGACGCCGCAGGCGGCGGTCCAGGCGCCAGCGGCCCCTTACAACAGCGCGTGACGGAAATCATTCCCGACGCGGCGCGCTTGCGCCGTCGTGGAGGCGACCTCCTGCCCGGACACAATCCACCGCGATGTGGGGTTTACAGGGCGGCCGGGACGTGACGGCGCGCCGGGCGCGGCGCGCGGCGCTGGACGACCGGCCGGGCGCACGCTCGGCGGGGATGTCGGCTCAGCAGTGCTCCGCGATGATCGCCCAGCACGCGTCGGCGAACTCGCGGTAGGTCGACCGGTCGAGCGTCGTCCGCGTCACCGGCATCACGTCCTGGTGCTCGGCGAGCATCGGGCGCAGCGCGCCCTCGATGTCCGCGCTCGTCTCGATCCACAGGAACTCCTCGATTCCATCGGTGATCTGGCCGCGGATGAGCCGCGGGACCTCGCTGAGCCGGACCTTCTTCGGGCTCCGCCGCGCGATGGAGGACGCGATCTGCTCGGCGTGATCGGGCCACCGCCTCAGCGCCCGGTGGAACGTCGAGCCGACGAGCCGGAGGATCTGCTGCGCGAGCATGGCGACGCGCGGGCGCTGCACGCGCTCCTCGTTCTCCGCGACCATGGCCAGGTACTCGTCGCTCATGAGCCTGCGCAGGTCGCTCGTCAGGATCTGCTGCGACTCCGGGGTCATCCGCAGATCCGCGATGTGCGCGAGGAAGATGTCCCGGAGCATGGTGAGCCGCGCGGTCACCGAGCCGGACGGGGTCGTGTCGAGGATCTCGGCGAGCGGGTCGATGAGGCGCCGCCCGAACGTGGTCAGGATGTGATCGAGGATCCGCTTCTGGTGCTGCTTGTGCCCGAGCACGGACAGCGCACGCGCGATGTGCGCCTTGCCCGGGGCGTCGACGAGCATCTCCAGGGGTTTGTCCTTCTCCGTCCCCTCGTACATGCGCAGCGACGCGAGCATCTCGCGGAAGGTGTCGGCCGCTGCCGCACCCTCTCCCGTCTCGCCGTAGACCCGGATCACGAGCCCCGAGTCGGGGCCGGCGTCGAACAGCCGCCGGAGCTCTTCCCGGATGTCCTCGTCCGTGACGAGTGGCCCCGGGGGGAGCGTCTTCCTCGGATCCATCGCCGGAGAGCGTACGGTAAAATGCGGCCCAGCTGAACCTCTGCGCCGGAGAATGCCGTCGTCGGGTGCGCCTCTCGGGTGAGGTGGGCATACGCCTGCGGCGATGTCGTACCCATGTCCCGCGGAGGCGCGAGGTGGCCGTGGCCCTGGCGTCGGATCCGGCGTGCCGGTCGTCGCTCTCTACCTCTCGTCACGTCGTCGTCGTCACCTCGTCGTCACGGTGGGGCGCGGGGCCGGCCTTGTGGCGCGCTCGTTCAGCCGGGTACCATCCGCCGGTCGGTCCCGTCACATCCCGTGCGGGAGGAGCGGGCATGGGAGCATGTATGGACGGTGGGAACCCGGCTCATCGGCTGAAAGGAAACGGCGTGACCGGCGCGCTGCGCGCGCGCGTCGAGGCCCGGGCGGAGGTGCACGTCGCCTCCGGGGACACGCTCGACGTGCGTCAGTTCACGGCGTCGGAGCGCATGTCGGCGCTCTTCGAGGTGCGCGTCGTCGCCGTGTCGGAGAACCCGGACATCGACTTCGAGGCCGTGATCGGCCGGCCGATGCGCTTCGCCGTGCACCTCGGCCAGGGCCGCGCGTGGTCCGGCATCTGCAGCCACCTCCGGCAGATCGCCGTCGAGGAGCGCGACCTCTCCACCTACGAGCTCACGCTCGTCCCCGCGCTGTGGCTCGCCACGCAGCGCCGCAACCACCGCGTCTTCCAGCACCTGTCGGACGTCGACATCGGCCTGAAGATCCTTGATGAGTGGGGGATCTCCCCGGCGCTGCGCCTCGCGGGGAGCTACAGGAAGCGCAAGTACCGCGTCCAGTACGGCGAGAGCGACTACACGTTCCTCTGCCGCATGCTCGAGGACGCGGGGGTGAGCTTCTACTTCGAGAGCGACGGCGAGAGCCGGCTCGTGCTCGACGACGGACCTCACGGCAACCCCCGTCGCCGCCCGATCGCGTTCCGTGACCACCCGACCGACGCCGACCTGGAGCATGTCACCGCGGTTCACGTCGGCCGCCGGCTGCGCCCGGGGAAGTACACGGTCCGCGACCACGACTACCGGAGGCCGGCGTCGTACGAGCTCGCGGCGAGCGCCTCGGGCCCGGGCGGCGTCGAGGAGCGGCTCGAGCGCTTCCACTACGTGCCCGGGGCGTTCCTGTACGAGAGCGACAAGGGCGAGAGCACGCCGGCCGCCGACGACAAGGGCAAGTACCGCGCGGACGAGGCCGAGGGGGCCGCGCTCGCGCAGCGGCGGCTCGACGCGAAGCGCGCTTCGGCCCGCGAGATCACGTTCGAGAGCAACGCGATCGAGCTCGCGCCGGGCACCGTCCTCTCGTTCCTCGACCACCCGAAGGCCGAGCTCGGCCCGGACAGGGCGCTCCTCGTCCTCGAGTCGACGCTCACGGGCGAGGTCCCGGGCGGCTTCCGGCACGCGTGCAGCGGCGTGACCGCGGACGCGCCGTACCGGCCGCCGCTCCGCACGCCCAAGCCGCGCGCCCAGGGGGTCGAGTGCGCCACGGTGGTCGGCGCGCCCGGCCAGGAGATCCACGTCGACGAGTTCGGCCGCGTGCGCGTCCAGTTCCACTGGGATCGCGAGGGCCGCATGAACGACGGGTCGTCGTGCTGGATCCACGTGAGCCAGCCGTGGAGCGGCGCCGGCTTCGGCGGCACCAACCTGCCGCGCGTCGGCCAGGAGGTGATCGTCGACTTCCTCGGCGCCGATCCCGACCGCCCGATCATCACGGGCCGGGTGTACACGAACCTCCAGAAGACGCCGTACAAGCTCCCCGAGAACAAGACGCAGAGCGGCTGGAAGAGCAGCTCGTCGCCCGAGACCGGCGGCTACAACGAGATCATGTTCGAGGACGCGGCCGGCAAGGAGCTCGTCCGGGTGCAGGCCGAGCGCGACCTGCACAAGACCGTCAAGCACGACGAGGCAGTGGCCATCGGCAACGATCGCGTGAGCGCGATCGGACACAACGAGGACCAGACCGTCGGCAACGACTTCACGAAGCAGGTGATGAACAACGCGCGCGAGGTGGTCGGGATGAACCGGTCGCGCGCGGTGGGCAACAACGAGACGGTGGAGATCGGCAGCGTGCAGGCGACCAGGGTCGGGGACAGGGTCGAGATCGTCTGCGGCAAGTCGAGCATCGTGCTCGAGAAGTCGGGCAGGATCGTGATCTCGGGGACCGACATCACGATCCACTCGAGCGGCCACACGCAGGTCTACGGCGACCCGATCGACCTCAACTAGCTTCACGAGGGCACGAGATCACTCGGCCTCCGAGGCCCTGCGCATCGCCGCGCGCACCTCCTGGGCGGCCGCGGGATCCTTCACGGTCCTCTCCAGCCACACGCGCCGGAGCCGGAGCAGCACGCCGTCCGGCAGGCCGAGCTCCACGAGCGTCTGCGCCTCGTTGCCGCGCTCGGCCGCGATCACGAGCCGCGCGTACTCGCCCGCCGAGATCGTCCCGCGCTCGGCCTCCAGCGCCGCGATGTACGCCGCGTCGTACGACGAGAGCAGCCGTCGCTTGCCGCGCCCCACGTCGGCGCGGATCGCGTCGAGCCAGTGCGCGTGCAACGCCTCCCACGTGTCCGGCGAGAGCGCCTCCGCCGCGAGGAGCACGTCCTGCGCCTCGGGGCGCCTCGCGAGCCGCGCCGCGATCGCCGCGCAGCGCACGAGGGGATACACGTCGACGGGCAAGGTCGGCTCGGCCCGGTCCTCGGCCGGACGCTGCTCGGGGACGGCCGCGGGGGGTGGCCCGGGGACGGCGGCGTCGGGCGCGGTCGCCGCCGTCCAGACGGGCTCTGCGGCGCGCATCGCCGCGAGCGGCGCGAGCGGCGCCGAGGGGGCCGGCAGCGCTGGCAGCGCTGGCGCTGTGGGCGGCCCGTCCTCCGGCTCGTGCTCGGGCGGCGCGAGCGAGCGCGCGCGGGGTTCGTCCGGCGGGAGCGCGTGAAACGGGAGCGCGGGCCCCGGGAGCACCACGGCGGGCACGAAGGTCTGCACGGCGTCCTCGTCGTCCTCGTCGACGCGCGGGGCTGGCGGGAAGCGCGCGTCGCCTGCGCCCGGCGCCGCCCCAGCGGGGGGCTCCGGGGCGGGCTGCGCGGCAGCCTGCAGGAACGGGAGCGCCGCGGGAGGCCTCGACGAGAGCGGCGCCGTCACCGTGCCCGTGAGGCTCGGCGCGATCTCGTCCTCGGTGACGAGCACGACGCCCTCGCGCGAAGGGCGATCGAGCATGAGCTGCGCGCGCCAGACGAGCGCCGCGACGCCGTGATCGGCGTCGATGACGAGCGTGTCGCACCGGAGGGGCACGCGCTGCTCGGCGCCGCTCGTCAGCGCGATCGCGCGCGGCACCGGCGCCCGCAGGCGCGTCGTGAGCCGCGGAAAGCGCGGGTGAAGGTGCTCGAGCACGATCTGCTCCGCGCCCGTGAGGTCGTTCGTCACCTGGTCGAGCGGCGCGACGTTGAAGTACCCGGGGTCGATGCCCTCGGGCAGCGCGTGTCCGGCCCAGCGCGCGTGATCCCAGCCCGCCGCGTGCCGGCGCAGGCGCTGCGCGCGCTCGGGCCACTCCGGCCGGAGCGGGCCGAAGCCGGCGGGCCAGAGGTGGCCGTGCCTCATCGCGGTCGACGAGGCCACGGGCAAGAGGTTCGGCGCGCGCGCTCGCCCCCACCGATCGGCGAGCGCGCCGTTGCCTGTCGGCACGCCGACCGGGTTCGCGGTGTGCGGACCTCCGGCGGCGCGCTCCCAGCGGAGCGGCATGCGCGTGAAGGGCGCAGGCTCGCCGAGCGATCCATCCGGCTCGAAGCACGAATCGCCGCGGACCTGGATCGCCTTGTCGATGTCGCCCACGGCGAGCCGCGCGATGAGCGACTTCACCGCGATGCCCTCGGGCGCGTGCGCGTGGCCGACGACGACCACCTCACCCCACCGCTTGAACGGCGCGACCGGGCCCCACGGCTCGACGAGCCGCCGCGCGTCACCCTCGTCCTCCGGCGGGGCCGCGGGGCCGCTCGTCATCGCGGACTCGAACGGCGCGAGCTCGAACAGCGCATGGCACGCGATGGTGAGCACCCACGCGTCGGGGGTGGGTCGCCATTCCAGCGAGCTGGCGCGGAGCAGGCCTTGGCAGACGACGTGCATTGACGTGAATCCGACGTGGAGACGTGGAGACGTGGAGACGTGAAGATGTGAAGATGTGAAGACGTGCACCTGGACGCGATCGGACGTGAGCCCGACGCGCGTCCGGGCGACGTGGTTCTCGGCGACGCGCCTCAGGATATCCGAGCGGGGAGGGCCGCGGCCGGGCGAAGCTCCGCCGTCACGCCGCGGCCACGCGCGGGACGCTCCTCCGCCGCGCCACCTCGCGCGACGCGGCCTCGCGGCGTTGTCATGGCGTGTCGCCATTGAAGGCGCTTGCACGCTCCGATAGGGTCGCGGTGCGACGATGGAGTGCAAGAACCTCACCCCATTCGACGCCCTCGCCTACAGCGCCCTCGATGCTCATGACGAGGAGCACCATGTCGTCGCGCTGAAGGCGGCTTACCGTCTCGTCCCCGGAGGCGGCGGGGAGGTGACGCACCGCTGCCAGCTCGCTCCGGACGACGGCGCGGGGAGGCTGCTCCTGCGCGACGTGTTCGAGGGGGAGGTGAACACGTCGAGCGTCCGCGCCGAGAGCGATCTCTCGCCGTTCAAGCCGCGCTGCGACGTGCTCGTGCGCGCGACCGCGTGGGCGCCCGGGGAGGAGCCCGCGGCGCGCTGGACGGCCCGGTTGCGCGTGGCGACGGCCGACGCCCCGCACCCCGGAGGCGGCGCCGGCGCGCGCGCGCTGCCGGGGCGCGCGCTCATCGACAAGACCCTGGAGGTGTGCGGGCCGCGGTGGTTCGAGCGCAAGGCGGAGGGATGGCAGCTCACCGGGCCCGAGCCGGCGGCGAGCGTCCCGGTGCGCTGGGAGCACACGTTCGGCGGCCGCAGCTTCGTGAGCGCCGAGCCCGGGAGGTCGCCCCTCCTCGACGAGGTGTGCTTCACCAACCCCGTCGGCTGCGGGTGGATGGAGGCGCGCTACCCGGGCGCGCTGCGCGACGCCGGCGCGCCGGTGCCCGACCGCGTGGCGGCGCCGCAGGTCGAGCGGCCCGACAGCCGGGTCACGCGCCTCGTCGTGGCGTCGCACCCGCGGCACGCCGTGGAGGCCCCGCAGATGGCGGAGATCGCGGCGGACTACCCGTTCGCGCCGGCGGGCCTCGGGTGCGTGGGGCGCGCGTGGACGCCGCGGCTCCAGCGCGCGGGCACCTACGACGACGCGTGGGTGGCCGGCCGGCACCCGTTCCTCCCCGACGACTTCTCCTTCGCGTACTGGAACGCGGCGCCCGACGATCAGCAGATCCCGCACCCCGACGCCGGCCTGCGCGTCGAGCTCTGGAACCTCGCGCGCCCCGACCTCGCCTGCGACGGGCGCGTCGCGTTCGAGCTGCCGCCGCACCGGGCCTTCGTGATGGCCTGGATCGCGGGGCTGCCGGTGCCGGTGCCCGCGGCGCTCGACACGCTCTCGGTGGACGCCGAGTCCATGGTCGTGACGTGCGTGTGGCGGGCGCTCGTGGCGCGCGCGTTCGGGGTGCAGCGGATGGAGGCGCGCTTCGAGGTCGACCCGCGCGCCCCGCTCGTGAAGATGGAGGTCGGGCGTGGCTGAGAACGTCCTCTCGCGCAAGCAGGAGCCCTGGATGGCGGTGTCGTGCGCGCCCGACGTGTGCAAGACGCCGATGGGGTCGAGCACGCCACCCGTGCCCTACAGCGTGGTCTCCAGGCTGGACACTTCGCTCGACGCAAGCGAGGACGTGCACGCCAACGACGGCCGCGTGCAGAAGCACGACAGGACCGTGATGCCCACGACCGAGGGCGACGAGCCGGGCAGCGCGAAGGGCGTCGTGAGCGGCACCGTGGGCCAGCAGAGCTGGTCGCAGGAGCACAGCCCGAGCGTCCGGGTCAACGCGCAGCCGGTCGTGCGCCACGGCGACAGGGCGCAGATGAACGGCGACAAGCCGGCGCAGGACAAGGCCGACAAGAAGGCCCGCTACCGGTGCCGCAAGGAGCAGATCGAGGCGGGCAAGAACAGCGGGGACCCGGCGACGCAGAAGGCCGCCGAGCGCTTCGAGCGCAACACCGTCGCCGCGGAGAAGGCCGCGCTCTCGGACCACGCGTACAATCCCTCGAAGCCCGCGCCCACGGGCTGGCGCGACATCACCGAAGACCGCGAGGCGCTCGCGCGCTACGGGCTCACGCCCGGCGACCTGGAAGGCAGCCGACCCGAGGCCACGCGGCTCTACGAGCCCGACCCCGACGTCTTCGGTGGCGACCAGCGGCCCACGGTGGCCTTCCGGGGGACGCAGGGCGGCGCGGACTGGAAGAACAACTTCGCGCAGGGGCTCAACATCGAGTCGCCGTACTACCGCGATGCGGTGCGCGTGGGGAACACCCTCGGGGGCAGCGTGGACTACACGGGCCACTCGCTCGGCGGGGGCCTGGCGTCGGCCGCGGCGACGGCGGGCGGCTCGCAGGGCTGGACGTTCAACGCGGCGGGCCTGCACTCGGGCACGGTGACCGGCTACGGCGGCACGGAGCGCCCGGCCGACATCGCCGCGTACCGCGTCGATGACGAGCTGCTCACGGGCCTCCAGGAGCAGGGGTGGAAGGGCACCCGGCTCGCGTACAGGGTCGGCGGCTTGTGGGGGGCCGTGGCCAAGATCGGCCTGAGCGCCCTCATGCCCAACGCCGTCGGCAAGAAGCACGACCTGCCCGGGTCGAGCTTCGATCCCTATCACCGTCACCTCATGCCCGACGTCATCAAGGGCATCGAGCGGCAGAAGCAGGAAGACCAGCGAAAGATCGCCGCGAAGACCGGCAAGAAATGCTGAGCTGAGCCATCATGCGCGCGCCCGACCCCGACCACTTCTTCCTCGGCCCGCAGCGTGAGCTCGCGCGGGCCATCGCGGCCGCCGACGTCGCGGCCGTCCGCGCGCTCGCGCCGGCGACGGACCTGAACACCCCCGGCGCAGAGGACATGACGCTGCTCGTGTTCGCGATGCACTGGGCGTCGGGGCAGGAGCCCGCGCGCTTGCCGATCGTGACCGAGCTCGTGCGCGCGGGCGCCGACGTGCACCACGTGGTGCCGCTCCTCTCGAGCGCCCTCGATCTGGCGATCCTCGCGAAGAGCCCGGCGTTCCTGCGGGCGATGCTCGACGGCGGCGTGCCGCCCGACGCGCGGGTCGGCCGCGGCCACACGCCGGCGCTCTTCCACGCGGCCACGGAGGCCACGGTCGAGAACATGCGCCTCCTCCTCGACCGCGGCGCGGACGTGAATGCCCGCGACTCGCTCGGGACGCCCGCGATCACCTACGCGCTGCGCGCGCTGCAGCTCGACCAGGTGGAGGAGCTCCTCGACCGCGGGGCCGATCCCCGCGCCGTCAACCGCCTGGGGCAGTCGTTCGCGCGCGTGCTGGAGGAGCTCATGGCGCGGCAGCTCCCGGGCTCGCCTGCGCTCCGCAAGATGGCGGCGCTCCGCGATCGGATCGTGCGGGGAGGCGTGCGGTGGCCCCCCGACCCCCCCGAGGTGGAGCGCGAGCGGATGCGGCAGCGCGGCGAGGAGCCGATCGTGCCCGCTGGCCACGCGAGGTGAGGTGACATCATGGCGACCGGCAACACCATCGGACGTATCGTCGGTCAATCCCCTGCGCGCGCGGTGCCTCCGGAGCAGGCCAACCCCGTCGTGCAGCTCGTCCAGGGCGTCGAGCGGCTCGTGCCGATGTGGCAGCAGCTCGACGGGCTCGCGCAGCAGCTCGCGCGCGCAGGGCGCGGCGGCGCGCCGGTGTCGCGTGATGGAGCGCGCGGGGCCAGGGGGGGCGCGCGAGGGCTCGGGGGCGCCGCGTCGCCCGAGGAGCTGTGCGCGCGCCTCACCGAGCTCGGGCGCATGGTGCGGACGCCGCCCGAGGTGATGGACGGGCCTGCGGGGCCCGAGCAGATCCGGACGCGCCAGATCACCGAGGAGATCCTGCAGCTGGCGATGGGCGTGTCGGGGCCTCGCGGTCAGCCCGTGCACGAGCTCGCGCTCGGCGCGGCGCGGGAGCGGATCGCGGCGCTCGCGGCGACGGCTCCGTCGCCGGCGCAGGCTGCGCAGGCCGTGGACAACGCCGCCCTCATGGCGCAGATGCGCGGCGCCAACGGGCCAGTGCTCGAGATGCTCAGGTCGGTGCTCGAGGGGCTCCAGCAGGCGCTGCGCCTGATCCAGGGCGTCACGGGCAGGACGGACGGGGCGCAGATCCGGGCGTGAGCTCGCGCGCGCCGGCGGACGGCCGCGGCGCGACCGCGCCTTCGCCGGGGGCAGGCTCGTTGGTCGTAGGTGCGGTGGGACAGGAAAGATCCGTTGTGCCTGCAGCAGGCTGCGCGGTGGGCTCGTCTGGGGGCTGCGAGGGTTCCGAGGGCGAGCGGCGTACGTAGAGGATGAGGGCGAGCAGCGCCCCCGCCATGAGCGCCGCCGCGGCGAGCGCCGCGCCCTGCCGCGTGAACCACCGGCGCGGCGCAGCGCCGCCCGGCGAAGGGCCGGGGACCGCGGCGGCCATCACGTCCCGCGGCGGCGCGGTGCCCTGCCCGAGCAGCGGCGCCTGCGTGGGCGGCGCGGGCCGCGCCGTCTCGCGCGGTGGCGCTCCGGACGGGGGCTCGGGCGCGGGCGGCCGGTCCCGCGAGAGCACGCGCTCCGCCGCCTCCGTCGCGAAGGGCGCGAGCGCGGCCGCGAGCTCCAGGACCGTGGAGAACCGCCGCTCCCGCGGCTTCTCCAGGCAGCGGAGCACGACGGCCTCGAGGTCCTCCGGGAGGTCCGGCCGATGCTGCCGCGGGGGGACCGGATCGGCCATGAGCACGAGCATGCCGAGCTGCTGGAGGTTCGCGGCCGGGAAGGGGGCCGCGTCGGTCAGGAGCTTGTAGAGCACGGCACCGAGCGACCAGATGTCGGCCCGGTGATCGACGCCGCGCGACGACCTCATCTGCTCGGGGGCCATGTACAGCGGGGAGCCGAGCACCGCGCCGCTCCGGGTCAGCTCTTCCGTCGCGCCCGCGAGCTTGGAGATGCCGAAGTCGAGGATCTTGGTGCAGGTCGAGCCGTCCCGCTGGCGCGCGGCGAAGAGGTTCGCGGGCTTCAGGTCGCGGTGGACGATGCCGAGCGCGTGGGCCTCGGCGAGCGCGTCGCACGCCGCGAGCACGTGCCCGACGGCCTCCGCCGGGGCCATCGGGCCGCTCTGCTGCAGGAGCGTGGCCAGATCGTGGCCTTGGAGGTACTCCATCACGAGGTAAGGGGGGCCGGCGTCGAGCGTGTCGGCATCGAACACGCGGACGACGTGATCGCTCTTGATCTTGGCGGCCGCGCGCGCCTCGCGCAGGAATCGCTCGACGAGGAGAGGGTCCCTCATGAACTCGTCCCGCAGGAGCTTGATCGCGACCGGCTCGTCGAGGTGGATGTGCCGCGCGCGGAACACGAGCCCCATGCCGCCCTCTCCGAGCAGCTGCTCGATGCGGTATTTGCCGGCGAACAGGTCGCCCGCGGCGGGTTGCGCCCCGATGGCCATGACAAGCACGGGGCGAGAGATTAGCGCGGACGACGAGCGCGGGATAGAGATGTCGCACATCTGCGCACAGGGGTCCTGTGCGCAGATGGATTCAGATGAAGACGACGGGTTGCTCCCAGATCGCGAGGACGATGCAGCCCTCCGCGCTGGCGACGCTGTGCCGGGTTCCGGGCGTGTTCACCACGAGCGTCCCGGCCCGGTGGAGCCCGCGTTCGTCCGATTGCGAGCCCGAGAGCACGAGGATGTGCTCGTGGCCGCGGTGGACGTGCTGCGGCACGGAGGCGCCCGGCGCGTAGCGCAGCAGCGCCGCAGAGGCGCCCTCGCTGACGTCGCCGTAGAGGCGGTGGATCTCGACGCCCTCCCGGAAGCGCCGCCACGGGACCGACTCCGGACGCGCAGCGACCGCCGCCACGTTCGCAACGATGAACGGCAACTGCACAGGCACCGACTCTCGCGTCGGTGCTGGGTTTGAATCTGACCAGGCCATCTCGAAACCTCGTCTGTTGATGGACACCATGCCACAGCACGCAACGCGCGCTCAATGCCCATCGCGCAGATCGCGGCGAATTCACGTCAGGGAAAAGATCCAGAAAAGCAGACGGGCGTACACATTCATGCCGTGAAGAACACCCTGCGATCTCCTCCTCTGTCCAGGGCCGACGCGCCACGCGGGCCGCGCTTTTTGGCCTCTCTCCGGCCGTTGTTCGTCTCCCTCGCCCTGCTGCCCGCCTCGTGCGGCAAGGAGGCCGCGAGCGAGCAGCCGCTCACGGTGGGCTTCATCTACGTCGGCCCCAGGGACGATTACGGGTACAACCAGGCGCACGCCGAGGGCGCCGCCGCCGTCGCGAAGCTGGCCGGCGTGAAGACCCGCGAGGAGGAGAACGTCCCCGAGACGGTCGCCGTGCAGAAGACGATCGAGAGCATGATCAACCTCGACGGCGCGGCGGTGATCTTCCCGACGTCCTTCGGCTACTTCGATCCGTACATCCTCAGGCAGGCGGAGAGGTTCCCGGACAAGACGTTCCTCCACTGCGGCGGCCTCTACGACGGTTCGAAGCACCCGGCCAACGTCGGCAGCTACTTCGGTTACATCGACGAGGCGGAGTACGTGTCCGGCATCGTCGCCGGGATGACGACGAAGAGCGGCAAGCTCGGGTTCATCGCGGCGAAGCCCATCCCGCAGGTGCTGCGCAACGTCAACGCGTTCACGCTGGGCGCCCGGAGCGTGAATCCGAGCGCGACGACGGCGGTGATCTTCACCGGCGACTGGTCGATGCCCATCAAGGAGGCGGAGGCGGCGAACAGCCTCATCGATCAGGGCGTGGACGTCCTGACCGCCCACGTCGACTCGCCCAAGGTGATCATCGAGCTCGCCGAGCGCCGCGGCGCCTTCAGCACCGGCTATCACACGAACCAGGCGACGCTCGCCCCCAAGGGGTACCTCACCGGCGCCGAGTGGAACTGGGCCAAGGTCTACACCGACTACATGAGCTGGATCCGCGAGGGAAAGCAGTATCCCCATCTCCTGCGCGGCGGTTTCAAGGAGGGGTTCATCAAGCTCTCGCCCTACGGCCCCGCCGTCTCCGAGGAGGCGAAGAAGAAGGCCGAGGAGGCGAAGGCGAAGCTCACTGAGGGCACGCTCACCATCTTCAAGGGCCCGATCAAGGACAACGAGGGAAAGGTGATCCTCGCCGAGAGCGTCGAGCAGAAGCAGACCGATCTCGCCCTGGAGAACATGAATTACCTCGTGGAAGGATCCATCGGCTCAGTCCAGCAATAAACCCATCCGTCACCTCCCGTCCCCCGTCTCCCGTCTTTCGTCTCTCGTGCTCGTGCTTGTGCTCGATTCCACCTCTCTCCCTCTCCCTCCCCCCTCATCCCTCAAAACACCTCGATCACCTCCTCCACCTTCGCCGTCCACCCCACAATCCCCCCCTGCGCCCTCACCATCTCCAGCGTCGCCGCCTTGAACTCCGGAAAATAACTCTCCGTCGCGTCCTCGACCAACAAGCACTCATACCCGCGATCATTCGCCTCCCTCATCGTCGTCTGCACGCACACCTCCGTCGTCACCCCCGCGATGATCAGCTGGGATATCCCCCGCGCCGCGAGCTTCGCGTCGAGCCCCGTCCGGTAGAACGCCCCCTTGCCCGGCTTCGGCACGACGAGCTCCCCGGGCTCCGGCGCGAGCTCCGACACGAAATCGTTCCCCGGCTCGCCCAGCACGAGGATCCGCCCCATCGGCCCGGGATCCCCGATCCGCATCCCCGGCGCGCCTCGCCGCCGCTTGGAAGCCGGGCAGTCCGAGAGATCCGGCCTGTGCCCCTCCTTCGTGTGGATGATCGGCAGATCGTGGGCGCGAAACAGGCCGAGGAGGCGGCGGACCTCCGGCACGATGCGCTGGAGCGGCCGCACGTCGTTGCCGAGCGCCGCGCCGAAGCCGCCCGGCTCCAGGAAATCGCGCTGCATGTCGATCACGAGCAGCGCCGCTGCCCCCCGCGCGGCAAGGCGGAACGGCGACGGCCTCGCCGCGATCTCCGGCCCCGGCGCCGTCACGGGTGCCCCGCCATCGCGCGCCCGATCTCGGCGACGTCGGCCGAGGCGGCCGCCGACTCGTGGACGACGCGCCCCTCGCTCATCACGAGGATGCGATCGGCCATGGCGAAGATCTCGTCGAGATCCGCGCTCACGAGCAGGACCGCGGTCCCCCGATCCCGCGCCGCCCGGATGCGCGCGCGGATCTCGGTCACCGCCGCGAAATCGAGGCCGAAGTACGGGTTGGCCGCGATGAGCAGCTCGACGTCGTCGCCGAGCTCGCGCGCGAGGACCACGCGCTGCACGTTCCCGCCCGAGAGCTTGCCAAGCGGCGCGTCGACCGAGGGCGTCTTGATCGCGTACTCCTTCACGAGGCGCTCGGCCGTCCTCCTCAGCGCGGCGCGGCTCACGCCCCAGCGGAGCGCGGTGTAAGGCGGCCTGTCGAAGACGCGCAGGCCGATGTTCTCCGCGACCGACATCGCAGGGACGCAGGCGTTCCGCAGCGGCTCCTCGGGCAGGCACCGCACCCGGTGCTTCCGGATCTGCGCGCGCCCGGCGCCGTACGGCTCGCCGTGGACGAGCACGCGCCCGGCCCGCGCGGCCCGCTGGCCCGCGAGCACCTCGACGAGCTCCTCCTGCCCGTTGCCCGAGACGCCGGCGATCCCGACGATCTCGCCGCGCCGCACCGTGAGCGTCACGCCGTCGAGCGCCCTCCGCCCGCGATCGTCGTGCGCGGCGAGCCCCTCGATGCGCAGGATCGGCTCGCCAGCGCGCGCGCCCTCGCCGCCCGTCGCCGGCCGCGCCGCCTGCTCCTCCGGCCCGGGCGGCGCGGGCTGCGAGCCCACCATCATCTCGGCCATGGCTCTAGGCGTGAGGTCCTTGACCATCCCCCGGCCGGCGAGGCGGCCGCGCCGCAGCACCGTGACCTCGTCCGCGAAGCGCGTCACCTCGCGGAACTTGTGCGAGATCATGAGGACGCTGATCCGCTTCTCCTCGGCCATGCGCCGGAGCATGCCGAGCACCTCGTCGGCCTCCGCGGGCGTGAGGACCGACGTGGGCTCGTCGAGCAGGATGATCCTGCTGCCGAGGTAGAGCTGCTTCAGGATCTCGAGCTTCTGCTTCTCGCCGGCCGAGAGCGAGCGCGCGGTCCGACCCGGATCGATGCGGAAGGGCATCCGCGCCATGAACGCGCGGATGCGCTCGTGCTCCTCGCGCCAGTCGATCACGAGGGGGAGCGCCGGGCGCGCGAGCACGAGGTTCTCGGCGACCGTCATGTTCATCACCAGCGTGAAGTGCTGGTAGACCATGCCGATCCCCAGCGACTGCGCCTCGCGCGGGCTCTTGATCGCGATGGCGGCGTCGCCGACCTTCACCTCGCCCGCGTCCGCCGGGTGGTAGCCCATGATGCACTTGACGAGAGTGCTCTTCCCGGCGCCGTTCTCGCCGAGGAGCGCGTGGAAGCTGCCCGGCGCGAGGCGCAGCGAGACGTCGTCGAGCGCGAGCAGCGGACCGAACCGCTTCGTGATCCCGACGGCGGAGAGCGCCGGCGGGGGCGCGGCCGCGCCAGCGCCGGCGCCGAGGCCAGGTGCGGGGTCCCGGAGCGGCCTCGCCGCCGGGCTCGTGAGGACGCGCGGATCCATCACGACCCGAGCGCCTCCAGCAGCGCGCCGGACGTCGAGACGGCGCCGAAGACGCCGTTCTGCATCGTGATCATCTTCAGCGCGGCGGCGTGGTTGCCGGCGTCCGTGGCCGCGCAGCAGTCGGAGAGCAGCAGGCACTCGTAGCCGCGGTCGTTCGCCTCGCGCATCGTCGTGTGCACGCAGACGTCCGTGGTGATGCCCGTGAGGATCAGGTCCTCGATCCGGCGCTGGCGCAGGATGAGGTCGAGATCCGTGGCGCAGAAGGAGCCCTTGCCGGGCTTGTCGATGATCGGCTCGCCGGGGAGCGGCGCGAGCTCCGGGATGATCTCCCAGCCGGGCTCGCCGCGGACGAGCACCCGCCCGCACGGCCCCGGGTCCCCGATCCCGACGCCGGTGCCGCGCCCGCCGTCGGTCCGGCGCGAGCGCCAGCGCTTGTTCGCGGGCAGATCCGAGAGATCGGGCCGGTGGCCCTCGCGCGTGTGCAGGACGTGGTAGCCGCGCCGCCGCGCCTCCGCGAGCACGCGCTGGATCGGGCCGATGCAGGCCCGCGTGAGCGAGATGTCGTACCCGAGCAGATCGATGTACCCGCCTTTGCCGCAGAAGTCGGTCTGCATGTCGATGACGATCAGCGCGGTCGTCTCGGGGCGGAGCTCACCGTGATACGGCCAGGCGTAGGGGGCGGCGGCCACGTAGGTCATGCGTCGGTTCCTCCGTTTCGTGGGGGGATGCCCGTCAACGGGCCAGCGTGAGCTCGGCGGGCTGTTGGGGCAGGGTCTGGGTCGCGGAGCTCGTGGCGACCATGAGGGCCAGCGTGACGATGTACGGCGCGGCGTTGAAGAGGTGGTACCCCGAGGTGACGCCCACGGACTGGAGCGCCGGGCCGAGCGCGCTCGCGCCGCCGAAGAGGAGCGAGGCGTAGAGACAGCGCACCGGGTTCCAGCGCGCGAAGATGACGAGGGCGACCGCCATGAGGCCCTGGCCGCTCGACAGGCCCTCGTTCCAGCTGCCGGGGTAGAAGAGCGAGAGGTACGAGCCGCCGACGCCGGCGAGGAAGCCGCCGGCCATGGTCGCGCGCCGCCGGACCAGGTTCACGTCGACGCCCATCGCGCGCGCGGCGTCGGCGCTCTCGCCGACGGTGCGGAGCACGAGGCCGAACCGGGTGCGGTCCAGCATCCAGAGCAGGGCCGGGGCGAGCGCGGCCCCGACGAGGAACAGCGCGTTCACCTCGAGCGCGGAGCGGACCTGCGGGAGATCGCTGAAGAAGCCGAGCGAGATCGCGGGCAGGCGGGGCGCGGTCGGCCTGATGAGCGGCTTGCCGAGGAAGAAGGCGAGGCCGACGCCGAAGAGCATGAGCGCGATGCCGACGGCGATGTCGTTGACGCGCGGCTTCGAGCAGAGGAAGGCGTGCAGCGCGCCGAGCGCCGCGCCGACGGCGCCGGCGGCGAGCACGCCGAGCCAGGCGGAGCCGGTGAGGTAAGAGACGCCGTAGCCGCCCATGGCGCCCATGACGAGCGTGCCCTCCAGGCCGAGGTTCACGCGGCCGCTCTTCTCCGTGAGGCACTCGCCGAGGCTCACGAAGAGGAAGGGCGTGCTGATGCGGATCGCGCCCGCCGCGACGGCGAGCGGGACGCCCCAGAGCCCGAGCGCGTCGGCGCCGCTCATCACGCCACCGCCGAGGCCGGCGCCGCCTGCCGGACCTCGGTCTGCCGGGCGAAGCGGAGGCGGCCGTAGAGCGTCTCGCTCGCGAGGATGGCGAGGAACAGGATCCCCTGGAGCACGTTGACCGTGGCGTCGGGGAGCTGCGCCATGCGCTGGAGCAGGCCGCCGCTCGCGCCGATGCCGCCGAGCAGGAGGGCCACCGGGATCACCGCGAGCGGGTTGTGGCGCGCGAGGAAGGCGACGAGGACGCCGGTGTAGCCGTACCCGCTGACGAGCGACGCGTTGGCCCGGCCGTGGACGGCCGCGACCTCCACCATGCCGGCGAGCCCCGCGCACGCGCCGGCGAGCATGCAGGTGACCACGACGAGGCGCTTCACCGGGAGCCCGGCGAGCTGCGCCGCGCGGACGTTGCCGCCGCTCATCGCCGCGGCGAAGCCGAAGGTGGTGCGGTGCATCAGCACGTAGCAGAGCGCGCAGGCGATCACGCCGTAGGCGAGGCCCCAGTGGACCTCGAGGCCGGGGAGGTTCCCGAGCGCGTTCGCGGCGCCGATGGAGGCCGTCGACGGCTTGTTGAGGCTCGCGGGGTCGCGCAGCGGCCCCTCGACGAGGTGGTTCAGGAGCGCGACGCCGATGTACGTGAGGAGCAGGCTGCTGATCGTCTCGCTCACGCCGCGGTAGACGCGCAGGGCGCCGGCGAGGCCGATCCAGAGCGCGCCGGCGGCGAGCGAGGCGAGGAACATCGCCGCGAGCACGGCGACGGGCGGCGCGCGCCACGCGCCGGCGGCGAGCGCCACGGACGCGGCGGAGAGCCCGCCGACGACGACCGCGCCCTCGCCGCCGATGACGATCAGGCCGAGGCGCGCCGGCAGCGCCGTGCAGAGGGCGGTGAGCATGAGCGGCGCCGCCCGGAGGAGGGTGTTCTGGAACGAGAACCACGTGCCGAAGGCGCCGCGGTACATCCCGTAATAGACGTCGAAGGGGTTCGCGCCCTGCGTGGCCACGAAGGCGCCGAACACGAGGAGCGAGGCCGCGAGGGCCCCGCTCGGGATGGCGATCGCCTCGGCTGTCTCGCGGCGGAGCAGCCCATGCGGGGTGAGCTTCACGCGGTCGAGGATAAGGGACGCCGTATTTCCGCGTTTTTTCCGGGAGCTTGCGGGGCGCTACGGGGGATCGCCGCGCGCATGCCCGCGGTCGCGACATGCACCACCCGCGCCGCGCGGGTCGCCCGTCGCGCACATGGCCTCGATCGAGGCCGCGATGTGGTGGCGGCGGCGACCGCGAACGGCGCGCACAGCGCGCCCCGGTCCGCGGAGGTCCCGGCCTTGCTCCGCGTCGCCGGTCCGTGACGTCGCGCGGCGGGCCGCCGCCGGCCTCGGGGATCGAGGCGGGGACGGCGGCGATCCTCGCCGGGATCGCGGAGCCCGACGTCGCGCAGGAAACCCCGGTCTGGAGGGACCTTGGCCATGCAGCTCGAACGATCGATCGCGCTCCTGTTCGGTATCGGTGTCCTGATGACGTCTCGCGCGGCGAGGGCCGCCGAGCTCACCTGCCCATCGAGCGCGACCCTCGAGGCGCTCGTCTCGTGCATCCGGGGCCAGATGCCCGGGGGGGACTCCGGGGTGTTCGTCGCCCCGAGCGCCGCGCAGATGGACGCCTGGCGGAGCGCCGTCCGCGCGATGCTGCGAGGCACCTGCAGCGCCGCGCTGCCGCCTGCGCTGTCGCCGTTCATGCAGCGCCGGATCCTCCGCGACGGCGAGAGCGGGCGCAGGTACTGCGCGCTGCTGGAGATCGCGGACCGGAACGGAGACCGGATCGTCGATCGCGGCGTGGGCACGTTCATCGTGGACGCCGCCGCGGAGCGGGAGCTCAGCCACCAGGCCGCACATCCGCTCGCGGACGTGGGGACGGAGCTAGAGGCCGTCACCCTCTTCAAGGAGACGAGATCTCGCAGCTTCCTGATGGCCGGCGCCCACCGCGACGCGAGCTTCGCCGCGAGCAACTGCCAGAGCGCGTCGACGAGCTCGGACGTCGCCCACGACGTGGCGAACGTGTTCCACGCTTCCCAGCTGGAGCTCGCGAGCCATTACGGGTCGACGCCGTGGTGGACGATCCAGTGGCACGGCATGGCGGCGGGCACGTGCGCGTCGGTGGACGTGCACCTCTCCCACGGCGTGGACGCCGCGCCCACGGACGCTGACCGGATCCTTGCGCTGCGGCGCAACCTGCTCGTGTACCGGCCCGCATGGCGGGTCGGCGTGCCGGGCAGCCAGCTGTGCTCGCGCAACGCGACGACCAACGTTCAGGGCCGGTTCCTCAACGGCGTGCCCGCGGGCCGCGTCTGCGGCAGCGCTGCCGGGCGCGCCAGCGGGCGGTTCGTGCACATCGAGCAGGACCCCGGGTTCCGGGACCCGGACAGCTGGATCGCCGCGGTGATGGACACCTGGCCCTGAGCCGAGGGCGGCTCGTCCGCGCGCGCGTCTCGTGGGGGAGCGCGGCGCGCGTCACGGCGCGCCCCCGGTGTGTCTGTCCTGCCACGGCGCGCGCGCGCCGCGGCGGCGGGCAGGCCTCTTGCGCCCGCGGCACCCCCATTGCTGAGTTGCGCGCCATGCCCGCTCCTCCGCAGCTCCGGTTCGCGCCCGCCGCGCTGGCCGTCATCGCCCTCAGCCTCGCGTGTGTGCAGGGCGCCCGCGCGCCCAACGTCCCGCCCCGCGGCACGCTCGCGCCCGGCGCGCTCGACCCGGGCGCGCGGCCCGCGGAGGGGCCGTTCGCGGTCGTGTTCGGCGCGCCGCGCGGGCAGACCGAGAGCCCCGCGGAGATCAGCCTCGTCTTCAACCGGCCGATGCGTTCGCTCGATCTCGCCGGCGCCGAGGCCGCCGCCCCGGCGACGCTGAAGCCGGCCGCGCCGGGGCGGTGGCGCTGGGTCGGCACGAGCGGCCTCACGTTCGTGCCCGACGGACGCCTTCCGCGCGCCACGGAGTTCACCGTCGAGGTGCCGGCCGGCACCCGCGCGCTCGACGGCAGCGCGCTCGCCGCGCCGTACGTGCTCACGTTCCGCACCGCGCTGCCCAGGGTCGCGCGCGTCGAGCCCTGGTCGGGCAAGGACGATCTCCGGCCGGACGCGCGCTTCGAGCTCCGGTTCAACCAGCCGGTCGAGACGGCCGAGATCGCGCGGCGCGTGTCCGTCACGGCCGGCGACCGCGACGCGCCGGTCGCGTTCGACGTGCGGCGCCCCGACCCGAAGAACGAGCTGCTCGCCGAGCTCGTCCCGCGCGCGCCGCTGCCGCGCGACAGCGACGTCGAGATCGCCGTCGCCGGGAGCCTCCGCGGCAAGGAAGGGCCGCTGCCGGCGGGCGAGGATCAGCGGTTCTCGTACCGTACCTACGGGCCGCTCCGGGTCGAGCGCGTCGAGTGCGACCGCGACACGCCGGGCGGCGGGTGCTCGTCCCAGGGCTGGGTGTCGCTCGTCTTCTCGAACAGCGTCCGGCTCGCGGACGTGAAGCGGGCGATCTCGGTGGAGCCCGCCGTCAAGCTCCGGTGGCCGGCGTGGATGAGCGACGACGACCTCACGAGCCACGTCTCGATCGACGGGCGCTTCGCCCCGGGGCGCAGCTACCGCGTGCGCGTGGCGGCCGGCCTGCGCGACCAGCACGAGCAAGCGCTCGCCGAGCCCTTCTCCTCGCAGGTCGCGTTCGGCGACCGCTGGCCCGAGGCGCAGATCGGCCTCGCGGGGACGATCTTCGATCCGAGCCAGCGGCCCGAGATCCCGGTCGTGTCGGTGAACGTCCGCGAGCTCACGCTCGCGGTCGGGGCGATGACCGAGGAGGCGGTGCTCGCGCTGGAGGCCGATCCGGACAGCCCGGGGCGGAGCCCGAAGATGAGCGAGATCGCCGCGCTGCCCTCCGGGAAGCGCTCGGTCCTGCGCCCGGCCGCCGCGGCGAACGCGCCGGCGACGCACGTCGTGCGCGCCGAGGAGGTGCTGGGCGGCGCCGGCAAGCGAGGGCCGCTCGCGATCGGGCTGAGCTACGCCGCGCGGCCCGGGACGCGGCAGGCGCGCGTCGCCTCGGAGGCGGTGATCGCGCAGGTGACGGACCTCGGGATCAGCGCGAAGGTGTCGCCGAGCGGCTCGCTCGTGTGGATCACGCGCCTGTCGACCGGCGCGCCGGTCGCGGGGGCGCGCGTGTGGATCCGCGCCCCGGGCGCGCCCGCGCCCGCGCCGGTGCTCACCGACGCGCGCGGCCTCGCGAGCGTGCCCGCGGCGCTGTACCGGCCGGCGTCGACGTCCGGGCCGGAGCGCGGCGTGATCTTCGCGCGCGCGGGCGACGACTGGACGTACCGCCGCGTGGTCGAGGCGCTGAGCGGGTGGCGCTTCGGCGCGCCGTACGACTTCAGCGAGGCGCGCCCGATCGGGATGGTGTTCTCCGATCGCGGCATCTACCGGCCGGGCGACACGGTGCGGGTGAAGGGGATCTTCCGCGAGGAGGCGGCGCGCGGGACGACGACGCCGGCCGGCAAGGGCGTCGCGTTCAAGGTCGAGGGGCCGGACGGCGAGGCGCTCGTCACCCTCGCGCCGACGCTCGGGCCGTTCGGCACGTTCTCGGCCGACGTGAAGATCCCGGAGGCGGCGCGGCTCGGCACGTACAGCCTCTCGGCGACGGTGCAGGGGGGGCGAGGCGGGGTGGCCGGACGTCACGAGCAGCGTCGAGGTCGCCGAGTACCGGCCCGCGGAGTTCAAGGTCGGCGTCGAGAGCGACAAGCCGAGCTACGTCCGCGGCGACAAGGCGCGCTGGATCGCGCGCGGGGACTACCTGTTCGGGGCGCCGATGACGAACGCCGAGGCCCGGCTCTCGGTGACGCGGGCCCCGGCGGCGTTCTCGCCGCCGGGGCTCGAGGGCTTCACGATCCGCGAGGATGAGCTCACCGACGCGCTGCCGGCGCAGGCGCCGCGCGAGGCCGAGGTGCAGAGCGGGCGCGAGAAGCTCGACGCGCGCGGGCAGGCGGCGATCGGCGCCGCGCTCTCCATGCCCGGGCAGCGCGGCCCCGAGAGCGTGACGTGCGAGGCGGAGATCACGGACGTGTCGCGGCAGGCGCTGGCCGGGAGCACGACGGCGCTCGTGCACCCGGCCGAGTTCTACGTCGCGCTCAAGGAGCCGGAGCGCTTCGCGAAGGCGGGCGACGTGCTCCGGCCCGAGATCCTCGCCGTCGATCCGAAGGGGGCGCGCGTCGCGCAGGTCGGCGTAGGGGTCGCGCTCGTGCAGCGGACGTGGACGCTCGCCCGCGAGCAGAGCGGCAGCGCGTACCGCAGCGTGATGGCGCCGGTCGACAAGGTCGTCGCGCGCTGCGGCGTGACGACGGCGGCGGCGCCGCGGAGCTGCGAGCTCGCGATCCCGGGCGCGGGCTACTTCCTGCTGCACGCGACGGCCAAGGACCGCCGCGGCAACCCGGTCGGGGCGGCGGCGGGGATCTACGCGCTCGGGGCGGGCGGCGGCGGCTTCGGCGACAGCGACGAGCTGAAGGTCGAGCTCGTGCCGGACAAGGACAGCTACGAGGTCGGGCAGACGGCGCGGGTGCTCGTGAAGTCGCCGTTCGCGTCGGCCGACGCGCTGATCACGGTCGAGCGCGCCGGGATCCTGACCGAGCGGCGGGCGACGCTCTCCGGCGGCATGCCGGTGATCGACGTGCCGATCACCGAGGATCTCCGGCCGAACGCGTTCGTCTCCGTGCTGCTCCTGCGCGGCCGGACGAAGCCGCCGCCCGCGCCGGGCAAGGACGGCGCGGCGGGGCCCGACGTCGGCGCGCCGGCGTTCCGCCTCGGCTACGCGCCGCTGCGCGTGAACCCCGAGGCGCGGCGGCTCGCGGTGCGCGTCCGACCGGACCGGGCGGACGCGCGCCCCGGGGAGCCGATCCGCGTGGACGTCGACGTGCGCGACCAGCGCGGCCAGCCCGCCCGCGCGGAGGTGGCGCTGTACGCCGTCGACGAGGGCGTGCTGTCGCTCGTGAACTACCAGACCCCCGATCCGATCCCGGTGTTCGGGGCGCCGCGCAGCCTGAAGGTCGCGACGGTCGAGTCGCGCGCGGCGCTCGCGCGCGTGCGCAACCCGTTCGCGGATCTCGGCGCCGACAAGGGGCGCGCGGGCGGCGACGGGGCCGGGGGCGGCACCGGCGTGCGCCGCGACTTCCGCCAGAGCGCCTACTACCATCCGGCGCTCGTCACGGACGCCGCGGGGCAGGTGCACGCGAGCTTCAAGCTGCCGGACTCTCTCACGACGTACCGGGTGATGGCCGTCGTCGTCGCCGAGGACGATCGCTTCGGCTACGGGGAGTCGCGGGTGACGGCGAGCCGCCCGCTCATGGCCCGGCCGGCGCTGCCGCGCTTCCTCCGCGCCGGCGACGCGATCGACGCGGGCGTCGTCGTGACGTCGAAGGGGCTCGCGCGGTCCGCGGTCGAGGTGGAGGTCACAGCGTCGGGGCTCACGCTCTCCGGGGGCGCGAAGCGCGCGATCGAGCTCGCGCCGGGCGAGTCGGCCGAGGTCCGGTTCGCGCTCGCGGCGCCGCGGGCGGGCCAGGCGACGCTGCGCTTCCGCGCGGCCGGCGGCGGGTCGGAGGACGTGGTCGAGGTGACCCGCCAGATCCAGGCGCCGGTGTCGCCGGAGGCCGTCGCGCTCTACGGCGACACGACCACCGCGAGCGCCGAGCGGCTCGGCGACCTGTCGGCGATCCGCGACGACATAGGCGGGCTGACCGTGAGCCTCGCGCCGACCGCGCTCGTGGGCCTCGGCGGCGGCGTCGAGCAGCTGATCGAGTACCCGTACGGGTGCACCGAGCAGCTGACGAGCCGGATGGTGCCGCTCCTCTCGCTGCGCGACCTCGCGAAGGCCTACGGGATCGCGCTGCCGAAGGACGTCACGTCGGTGGTCGGCAAGACGGTCCGGGAGATCCTCTCCCACCAGCGCGGCGACGGCGGGTTCGGCTTCTTCGCCGAGTCGGACGAGCCGGATCTCTGGACCACCACCTACGCGCTGTGGGGCCTCTCCGAGGCCAGGCGCTACGGGGTGGCGGTGCCGCGCGACGCGACCGACCGCGCGATCGCGTTCCTGCGCGAGCGGCTCAACCAGGCGGACCGGGATCCGCTCGCGCGCGCCACGGCGCCGTTCATCCTCGACGTGCTCGCGCTGAGCGGCGCGCCCGACCCCGGCCGCGCGAGCCGGCTGTTCGAGGAGCGCAAGGACCTGCCGCTCTTCTCGAAGGCGCTGCTCGCGCACGCGATGGTGGTCGGCAAGAGCGACCGGGCGGCCGTGGATCAGCTCGTGGTCGAGCTCGAGGGCGCGCTGCGCCTCGACGGCCCGATCGCGCGGGCGGTCTCGAACCACGGCGACGCGTACGCGGTGCTCATGGACTCCGAGGCCCGCACCTCGGCGCTCGTGCTGCGCGCGCTGCTCGCCGCGCGGCCGTCGCACGCGCTCGCCCCGCGGCTCGCGGCGGGCCTGCTCGCGGATCGCCGGGGGGGCACGTGGCGCAGCACGCAGGAGACGGCCTGGGCGCTGCTCGCGCTCGACGCGTACCGGAAGGCGCAGGAGAAGCGGGCGCCCGACTTCGACGCGCGGGTGTTCCTCGGGCAGGCGGAGATCTTCTCGGCGCCGTTCCACGGCCCGACCACCGAGCAGGCGAGGACGTCGATCCCCGCGGCGCGGCTCGCGAGCGCCGCCGGCGCGCCGCTCGCGTTCTCCGTCGACGGCACCGGGCGGCTCTTCTACGAGGCGCGGCTCCGCTACGTGCGCAAGGCGCTCCCGGCGGCGTCGCTCGACCGAGGCTTCTACGTCGAGAAGTCGCTGCGCGCGATCGCGCCCGAGGACCTCGCCGCCGCCCTCGGCGGCGCGGCGGGCGCGGCGCCGCCCTCGCTGTCCTTCGCCGGCGGCGACCTCGTGCTCGGCGAGCTCCTCGTGGTGACGCCCTCGCCGCGCGACTTCGTGGTCATCGACGATCCGCTGCCGGCGGGGCTCGAGGCGATCGACGCGCGGCTCGCGACGTCCGCGCGCTCGCTCGACGTCGACGCCGCGGAGGCGGAGGCCGAGGCCGCGGCGGGGGGCGATGATGATCAGGACGACCTCCGCGCGACCGGCCGCGCGTACGAGCCGAGCCGGTTCGTGCGCGAGGTCCGCGACGATCGGGTCCTGTTCTTCGTCGACCACATGGCCGCGGGGATGTACCGGTACCGCTACCTCGCGCGGGCCACGACGCTCGGCGCGTTCGTGGTCCCGCCCGCGCGCGCGGAGGAGATGTACGTCCCCGAGGTCTTCGGGCGGACGGGGGCCACGACGGTCAAGGTCACGAGCCGAGGGGCGGGCGCGGCGCCGCGCCCGCGCTGAGCGGTGCGCGCGCCGCCTTCACCGGGCGCCGATCGCGGCGCGGGCAGGCTGCTCGCCCGGGTCCGCGCGCGCCTCTCGTGGGGAGCGGCGAGCGTGATCCGCGCGGCGGCCGCGCGCCGCGCCCTCAAGATCGCGCTCGCCGCCGCCGCCGCGCCGTGGCTCCTGCTCGCCGTGCTCGCGGCGCTGACGCCGCTCCCGCCAGAGCTCCAGGCCGCCGAGCAGCCCGCCGTCTCCACGGTGATCCTCGATCGCCACGGCGCGGTGCTCCGCGAGCTGCGCGCCGGGGACGGCGCGCGCGCGCGCTGGCTGCCGCTCGACGAGGCCGGCGATCGCATCCAGCGCGCGCTGCTCGCCGCGGAGGACCGGCGGTTCGCGCGCCACCCCGGCGTGGATCCGCTGGCGATCGCGCGCGCGTTCGGCCAGCTCGCGGCGGAGCGGCGCGTCGTCTCGGGCGCGTCCACGATCACGCAGCAGCTCGCGCGCACGCTCGTGCCGCGCCCGCGCACGCTGCGCGGCAAGCTCGGCGAGATGGCGCTCGCGCTCCGCATCGAGGCCTCGCTCTCGAAGCGCGAGATCCTCGAGCAGTACCTGAACCGCGTCGCGTTCGGCCCGGGCCTGCGCGGCGTCGAGGCCGCGAGCCGCTTCTACTTCGACAAGCCCACCGCCGACCTGTCGCTCGCCGAGGCCGCCGCGCTCGCCAGCATGCCGCGCGGCCCCGCGCTGTACGATCCGCGCCGCGGGACCGGGCCGCTCGAGCGCCGCAGGAACCGCGTCCTCGATCGCATGCTCGACGCCGGGCTCGCCGGCGAGGGCGAGGTGGCCCGCGCCCGCGCGGAGCCGATCGCGCTCGCCCCGAAGGGGGGCGGCCTCGGCGCGCCGCACCTCGTCCGCGCCGTGCTCGGCGGCGCGCTGGGCGAGGGCGGCCCCGACGCAGCGCGCGCCGCGCCGCCGCGCGGCCGCGCGAGCGCGATCACCCTGACCATCGACCGCGGCCTCCAGCGCGAGGTCGAGGTCCTCGCGCAGCGCACCGTCCGCGGCCTGTCGGACCGCGACGTGAGCGCCGCGGCGGTCGTGGTGCTCGAGAACACGACCGGCGACGTGCTCGCGTACGTCGGCTCGCACGACATCGACGACGTTGCCGGGCTCGGCCACAACGACGGCGTCCTCGCGCTGCGCCAGCCCGGCTCGGCCCTGAAGCCGTTCGTCTACGAGCTCGCCATGGAGCAGCTCGGGTTCACCGCCGCGACCGTCCTGCCCGACGTCGAGCTCTCCTTCCCGACAGAGGACGGCGGCTACGCGCCCCGGAACTACGACGGGCGCTTCCACGGCCCGGTCCGCCTGCGGGACGCGCTCGCCAGCTCGTACAACGTCCCGGCGGTCTGGACGGCGGCCGCGCTCGGCCCCGACCGCGTCGTCGCGCGGCTCCGGGAGCTCGGCCTGCGGTCGCTCGATCGCGAGCCGTCGCAGTACGGCGTCGCGATCGCGCTCGGCGACGGCGAGGTGCGCCTGCTCGATCTCGCGAACGCCTACGCCACGCTCGCGCGCGGCGGGCTCTACCTGCCCGTGCGCGCCGTGCGTGCGGCGCCCGACACACCTCGCGCGGGCGGCGCTCCCGCCGAGCCGCCCGCGTCCCCGCCGGAGCAGCGCGGCGCGCGTGTGCTCGACGCCGCGCGCGCCCGGGTGATCGTCGACATCCTCGCGGACGACAAGGCGCGCATCGCGTCGTTCGGCGAGGGCAGCGCCCTCGACCTGCCGTTCCCCGTGGCCGCGAAGACGGGCACGTCCAAGGGGTACCGCGACAACGTCGCGGTCGGCTTCACGCCCGACGTCACCGTCGCGGTCTGGGTCGGCAACTTCGACGGCGCGCCCATGGGCGGCGTCAGCGGCGTCACGGGCGCGGGCCCGCTGTTCCGCGACGCCATGCTCGCCGCCGCGCGCGTCCGCCCGCCGCGGCCCTTCGAGCCGCCCGATCCCGAGCGGCTCGCGGAGGTCGAGGTCTGCGCCCTGTCCGGCATGCGTCCGGCCGAGGTGTGCCCGCACCGCCGCCGGGAGCTCCTCCCGCGCGACGAGGCCGCGGCGCTCTCGTCGTGCGACATGCACGAGGTGGTGCGCATCGACCGCCGCAACGGCCTGCGCGCCGGGGCCTGCCCGGCCGCCGTGGTCGAGGAGCGCCCGTTCGAGCGTTATGGCGCGGAGCTCACGGCGTGGGCGCGCGCCGCCGGCCGCCCCCTCGCGCCCGAGGAGGTCTCCCCCCTCTGCGGCGCGCTCCCCGGCGATCCCGCGGGCCCGCCGCGCGGCGGCGTGCGCGTCCGTGTCGCCTATCCGCCCGACGGGGCCCGGTTCGTCCTCGATCCCTCGGTCAACTCGCTCCAGGCCATCCGCCTCCGCGCCGACGTCCCTCCGGGCGTGGGCCGCGCGCGCTTCGTGCTCGATGGCCGCGCGATCGAGCTCGGGCCGCCGTACGTGTTCGACTGGCCGCTCGCGGCCGGCGCGCACCGGCTCCGGGTCGAGGCGGACGGCGCCGCGCCGAGCGAGGAGATCGCGTTCTCGGTGGAGTGATCCGCCCCGTTCAGCGCTTGCACCACCCGCCGCCGCGCTCGCGCACGCGGAGCTCCGCGGGGCACGCCCCCGTTCACCCGAGCAGCGGCAGGTCCTCTTCCTCGGAGAGCGGGAACCGCTGCACCGTGGGCTCCTCGGCGATCCCCGCGAGCCTGCGCAGCGCCTTGTGAACGTGCCCCGGCGTGATCCGGACGCCGTTCTCCGAAGGCTGCAGCGTGACCGGGTCGACGCTGACCGGGTTGTGCCGCTCGTCCGTCGCGCCGACCACCCGGTTCCCCAGGATGCCGGGGCCCGCCAGCATCATGCTGGTGATGTTCCAGTGGTCCTTGCCGTTGCCCTGGTTGTAGCCCGGCGTCCGCCCGAAGTCCGAGCCCACGACCACGACGACCCGGTCGGCGATCCCCTGCTCCTCGGCCGCCGTCAGGAGGAAGTCGATGCCGTCGCAGAGCGCGTCGAGCCGCGGGATATGGTTCTGGTCGTGGTTCCCGTGGGTGTCGAACCCGCCGATCGACAGGTTCGCGCTCACGCAGATGCCGGCGCGGTAGGCCGCGATCGCGACCTGCGCCTGCTTCCGCAGCGACGCGTCCTCGAACTTCTCGGGCAGGTACTGCATGAGCTGCTTGAGCTCGTTCTGCCCGACGCGCGACGTGAACAGCGTGCTCATCGCCTGCTTCATGTGGGGCAGCCGCTGCTGCTCGAGCTTCGCCGCGTGCCGCGCCTGCCGGGCCTCCAGGATCCGGGTCATCGTGGCCTCGGTGTGGTAGCGCTCGGGGGTCTCGGCCGCCGGATCGATCACGTTCGGGTACGCGAGCCGCCGGAGCAGCCCCGTCTCGGGCATCCGCGTCACGGGCACGAGGTTCGCTGTCGTCTCGTAGCCGCCGTTGCTGATGAACCCCATCGGCAGCGCGCCGCCGCGCACGCCGGCCACCAGCGCCGCGAAGCCGGGCTTGCCGTCGCGGAGCGTGCCGCTCCACGTGTTGCGCACGCCCGCGTCGTGGCTGTTCGTCCCGGTGTCGATCCCGTTGATGACGAGCAGCTTGCTGTAGTGCTTCTTGAAGAACGCCGGGATGTTGCCGACCGGCGCATACCGGAGGTTGCCCGCCTCCCCGATGTCCGCGGCGAGGTAGCTCCGGTTCATCGCGTCCCGGGTCTCCTGCTCCTCGACGCTCTGCGCGCCCTTCGGGTCGCAGAGGCTCGTCGGATCCCAGCCGCCGCTCGCGTGGACGTTGATGAAGAGAGGACCCGAGTAGGGGTCGGCCGCCGCGGCGTCCCGGGACAGCGCGCCCGCGGCGACGACCCCGAGGCCAGCCATCGATGCCAGTTTGAGGAAATCTCGACGTTCCATGGCTGCTCCTACTGGTAAAGGAACCTGAAGTCCGACAGGAGATAGGTCATGACGCTCATCCACGCGCGGACGGTGTAGTTGTCGTCGCGCGCGAGCTTCTGCTCCTCGGGCAGCTCGTCGCGGGTCCAGTAATCCCTCTGCACCTGGCAGGGGCCGGGGAGCCACTGGGAGATCCGCCCCTCCTCGCCCTCGGCCTTCTTCATGCCTTCCTTGCCCTCCTCCCAGGTGCCGATGAACACCTGGTAGGTCCGCTCGATCTCGGGGTCATTGAGCTCGAGCGACTCGCCCAGCACCCGCTTGTGCAGGTACTGGATGTTCTGCTTGATCGCCTCGACGGCCGGCAGGACATCGAAGCCGTTCGCGTCCCTCGGCTCGAACGTCCGCTCCACGAAGGGCAAGAGGAGCCGCTCCTCCTGCGGGAGGTTCATGTCGAGCGGCACCGAGATGCACGCCATCTCGTTCGCCATCCGGTCCGCGACGTTCGCCATGACCCCGTTCGGCTCGGTCATCCGCTGCGTCACCTGCTCGGAGTCGATGCCTCCGTAGAGCAGGTTGTAGGCGTCGCGCCGGAGCAGCCAGTCCACGCGGTTGCCGTCGTCCTCGAACGCCCTCGGCCGCCACGGGTACCCCGTCACCGCCCAGATCTTGCGGTGCAGCTGCTCGGGGCCGAGGAACCGCGTGCCGCCGAGCTGCGTCGTCGCCTCGCCGCGCGACGGCCCCGCGACGTTGCGCGCGCGGAAATAGGGGCTCTTGATGATGCCCTTGACCACGGTCTTCAGGTTGTAATCGCTCTCGGCGAAGTCGTGCGCGATCGCGTTGAACGCGTGGTACTGGGCGAGGTACGCGCGGAACTTGGCGCTGAACTCCGGATCGTCGTTCGCCGGCGCGACGAGCGGCTTCTGCCCGGTGAGGCCGGTGTACATGTTGTACACCGCGGCGAGCGCGAACCGCGGGTCGTCGGCGACGCGCTTCGCCACCCACTGGATCGCGCTCGGGAACTCCTCGAACGGCACGGACTCGGCGCCGAAGCCCGGCGGCCGCATGTCCTCGTACCAGGCGTCGTCCGCCCGGTACCGGCCGAGATCGTCGAAGTTGTGGAACGCGCCGGCCAGCGGGTCGATGGCGGCGTGGCAGACGGTGCACGCCGCGTTGTTCATCGTCGGGTTGAAGTCCGTGATCTTCGTCTGATCGAGCGGCTGCTCGGCCGTCTTCAGGATGTCGGTGCCGAGGAAGAACTCGTAGACGACGCGCGCGCGGTGCCGGTTCCGGTTCGTGTTCGTCGTCGGGTGCCGCGTGAGGAACACGACCGAGGTGAGCACGCCCGCGAGCGGGAGGGCATCGCGCTTCGCCGCGACGAACTCCGCAGGATCCGCGTCGTTCTTGAACTCCGCGTTCACCCCGTAGGCCTTCGCGGAGAACGGGTTCACGACCGTGTAGTCCGCGGTGAGGACCTCCTTGAACGACCTGTCGTTCCGCACGATGTGCGCGATGAGCTCGAGCGGCTCCCTGCCGATGGCCCGGTTCGTCCAGCTCTTCAGCCGGTTCACGACGTCCTCCAGGTCCCGCGCGCCGTACTTCTCGACCAGCGCGGGATCCTGCGGGATGCTGTTGTACCACTTCGGATCGTACGCGTCGCTCTTCAGCAGATCGACGGCCGCCTCGCCGTTGATGTAGCGGTCCGTGAGGAACAGATCGTTATAGATCTCCTTCAGCCGGACATAGAACGCCTCCTCGGTGAGGAGCTGATCCAGGATCGGGTCGAGCGCGGCCATCCCGCTCTCCTTCACGGCCTGCTCCTCGGCCTCGGTGGGGAGGCGACCGCCGAGCTCGAGGCTCGCCATCCGGAGCGTCTCCTCCGGCCCGCTCATCACCACGTCGGCGAACGACGCGTTGACGTCCGTCTCGCAGGACGACGGGCTCTTCGTGCGGTCCACCATCTCGCGGAGCGCCTCGTACTCGGGGCCGTCGACCTCGATGACGTTGCCGCCGCCGTGATCGACGCTCTTCGTCGGCTTGAGCAGGACGTACGACTCGCCCCCGAGCTCGAGGCCGGCGAGCGATTTGAACGTCGCGAGGTTCTTGTCGAGGAAGCCCGCCTCGCTGCTGCCAGCGAGGACCATCTTCGACTTCGCCGCCTGGCCCTGCGGGTTATGGCAGCCGATGCACTTCGTCGAGAGGATGGGGACCCACACCTTCTCCGCGAAGAACTGCTCGTCGGAGAGGCACGGACCGTCGACCGCGCCGGTGCAGCCGGCGGAGGCCGCCGTGACCGCCACCGCGGCGGAGAGCCCGAGGAGCCCCAGGGCCGTCGCGGCGCGCCTCCGGAGTATCGATCCTGTTCTCGGCATAAGCATCCTCGCCGGGAGCGCCTGGGCGCGCTCCCGCATTGAGGGGACCGGGAATTCGGCCCCCCGGGTCGCGTTGATCTCCACACCTCGACAGGTCCATCGCTGGCTGTCGGATCGCGCCTCGACGAACCGGGGTGAACCCTCACCCGCTCCGTCTCATCCGCAGGCTCGTACTGTAACCTCCCGAGGGGTGCTCAGGCTATGCGCTCAGCACATGAATTGATCGGAATTTCTCCAGGTGTCTGAAGTGAATTTGGAAGTTTTCGACGCGGGGCCGCGGCACCTCGTGAAGCCGCGCACCCGGTGCGCCCAGGTGGGGGACTCGGCAAGCGAGGAGGTGCGTGCGTGGATGTGGTCAAGATCGGGGAAATCGAATAACCGTTGGATATGAGCTCGACGAGGGATGCGACCCGCGCTCGCGCGGTACAGTGGTTCGTTCGCGGGGGCACGCTGCGCGCCGCGGGCCGGGAGCCCGTCAGGATCGGCATCTCGCCGGTCGTGGTGGGGCGCGATCCGAGCTGCGGTGTGGTCGTCGACGATCCGGAGGTCAGCTCGACGCATTGCGAGCTGCGCGCCGAGGGCCCCGGCGTGCTCGTCCGCGATCTCGGCAGCAAGAACGGCACGTTTGTCTCGACGGTGCGCATCCGCGAGGCGATCTTGACGGCCGCGTGCGCGATCCAGGTCGGCGCGTCGGTGCTGAGCTTCGAGCCGCTCGAGAAGGAGCGCGTGGACGTCGGCTTCGACGAGAGCTTCGGCCCGCTGATCGGGGCCTCGCCGCGCATGCGCCACCTCTTCCGCCTGCTGCGCGAGGTGTCGCCGACGGAGCTCTCGCTGCTCATCACCGGAGAGACCGGCACGGGCAAGGAGCTCGCGGCGCAGGCCATCCACGACCACTCGACCCGGCGGAGCGGCCCGTTCATCGTCGTGGACTGCGCCTCGCTGCCCGGCGCGCTGGCCGAGAGCTTCCTGTTCGGCAGCGAGCAGGGCCCGTCGCCCGGCGCGGGCGAGCGGAAGAACGGCGCCTTCCACGAGGCGAACCACGGCACGATCTTCCTGGACGAGCTCGGCGAGCTCCCGCCCGAGCTCCAGCCGAAGCTGCTCCGCGTGCTCTCCGAGCGCAAGCTGAAGCGCGTCGGCGGGAGGAGCTACGAGCCGGTCGACGTGCGGATCATCGCGGCGACGCGCCGCGATCTCGGCCGCAGCATGAACACCGGGCGCTTCCGGAGCGATCTCTTCTTCCGGATCGCCCAGATGCGCATCGAGCTGCCGCCGCTCCGCGAGCGGCGCGAGGACATCCCGCTGCTCGTCCAGAGCGTCTGCGAGCGCATGGGGTGCCCGGAGCGCGCCGTGGAGATGGTCAATCTGATCACGACGACGCTCGGCCAGCACGACTTCCCGGGCAACGTCCGCGAGCTCATCAACGTCACGAGCGTGGCCGCCAACCTGCCGCCGGGGGCCGAGGCGATCGCGGCGATCCTCCCGCTCGAGGGCGGCGGCGACGTGGTCGCGCCGACGTCGGCGTTCGGGGAGGCGAAGCGGAGCGCCGTCGCGACGTTCGAGCAGCGCTACTTCAGCGAGCTGATCCGCGCGACGGGCGGCAACATCAGCGAGATGGCGCGCCGCGCCGGCATGGAGCGGCACCACGTGCGGATGTTCCTTAGGAAACACGGGTTGACCGCGAAGCAGTAGGCGCCCGCGGCCCCACCACGGCGGCGCCTGCCCAGCGGCGGCCTGTCGCCTGCCCAGCGGCGGCCTGTCCGCTTGCCCAGCGGCGGCCTGTCCGCCTGGCCCGCCGGCGCCAGGGTTGCCGCTACGACCCGCCGGCGCCGCCCGCGCCGCCCGCGCCGCCCGCGCCGCCCGCGCCGGCCGGGTCGCCGCCAGCGCCGCTTCCTCCCGCGCCGCCGGCGCCGCTCGTCGTGGCGGCGGTCGTCGTGGCCGGGGCGCCGCCGCAGCGCTCGACGCTGCGGCAGTCGGCGCAGGAGCAGCCCTCGAAGTACTCCGCGCACGAGCCGTTGTCGGCGCAGTGCTCCGTGCACCGCGGGGTGTCCGTGCAGTCGGGGCAGGTGCAATCCTCGTTGACGTTGCAGCCCATGGCGTCGTTGCACCCGCGGTTCGGGCTGCACTCGGCGACGCTGCCGCCGCAGTCGGCGCAGGTGCAGTCCTCTCCGTCGGGCGCGTCCGGCCGCAGGTCGCAGACGCCGTCGTCGTTGCAGCGGCCGAGGCAGCTCGCCGAGTCCGCGCAGTCGGGACAGCTGCAGCTCTCCGGGACCTGGGCGAGCCTCGTGCACCGCCCGTCCGGGTTGCCGCCGGAACAGCCGAAGCCAGCGGCGCCCCCGCCCGCCCCGGCGACGGTCACGGTCGCCGTGGTCGAGGGGTCGCCGGGGGTGGGATCGCTGGAGCAGCCGCCGCTGGCGGCGAGTCCGACGACGAGGGAAGAGGCGAGCAGGGCAAGAAAGGCGCGCATAGCCGACAGCATCCCTCCCGGGAGCGCGTCACGTCAACACCGGCTCCACCGCGGGGCAGGCTCAGCGAAACGCCACGCTGCTGTCGGCCGTCTTCGCGCGCACGACCGCGCGCTCGCGGACCAGGAACTCGCGCACGGCGGCGTCGAGGCGCGGGTGCGCGAGGTGGTGCACGCTGTGGGTGACGCTCGGCGCGAAGCCGCGCACGAGCTTGTGCGAGCCGCCCGCGCCCGGCTCGAAGCGGCGCAGGCCCCGCGCGATGCAGTCCTCGACCGGGTGGTAGTAGCAGACGTTGAAGTGCAGGAATGGCCGCTCCTCCGAGGCGCCCCAGTAGCGGCCGTAGAGCGCCGTGGGCCCGGCGAGGTTCAGCGCGCCCGCGATGATCCGCTTGCCGTCCCGCGCGACCACGATCTCGAGGCCTCCCCGGGGCGCGGCGCCCTCGCCGCCGTCGCTGCGGAGCCGGACCGCGATCTCCTCGAAGAAGGCGCGGTTCAGGTACTGCCGGCCCCAGGCGAACTTCTCCACGGTCGAGACGTAGAAGCCGAACATGACGTCCACGATCTCCGGCGTGATCGCCGCGCCGCGGAGCGTCTCGATCGACAGGCCCTGCTTCGCGACCTCGCGCATCTCGCGCCGGATCTGGTGCCGCCGCTTCGCGTTGAAGCGCCCGAGGAAGTCGTCGAGCGTCTGGTACCCCTCGTTCACGAACTGGAACTGGATGCCGTGGCGGTGCGCCATCTCCGCGCCGGCGAGGGCGGCCGCCTCGTCCTCGGTCGGGAACAGGACGTGCGCGCTCGAGATGCGGCTCCGCGCGACCAGCTTGCGGAGCGTCTCGGCGAGGACCTGGAGGAGCAGCGGCCGGTCCTCCGGCCGCCGCACGAGCAGGCGCGGCGAGGTCGCGGGCGTGAACGGCACCGCGACGACGAGCTTCGGGTAGTACGGCGCGCCGATCTGGTGGGACGCCGAGGCCCACCCGTGGTCGAAGACGAACTCGCCCTCGCTGTTGTCCTTCAGGTACGCGGGCGCGGCGGCGAGCAACACCCCCTCGGCCCGGAGCGTGATGTGGTGGGGCAGCCAGCCCGCCTCCTCGCCCACGCACCCCGTCCGCTCGAGCGCGTCGAACCACGCCCACGAGAGGAACGGCGCCTGATCGGCGCCGTGGAGCGCGTCCCAGTCGCTCTCCGGGATGTCGCGGATCGTGTCGTGGACGTGGGCCTCAAGCTCCATGATCGATCGTAGCGTGGGCCGCGCGCTCCGGCCGTCCGACCAGCTCCTCGATCGACCGCGCGCCCGACCGGGCCACGAGCTCCGACAGGCCGCGCGCGATCTCGGCGGGGAGGAGGGGGCCGCCGTAGATGAAGCCCGTGTAGAGCTGCACCAGGTTGGCGCCCGCCTGGATCAGCGCCATCACGTGCTCCGCCGACTCGACGCCCCCGGCGCCGATCACCGTGACGCCGGCGCCGAGGCGCGCGCGGATCCGCCGCACCATCGCGAGCGACCGCTGCCGGAGGGGCGGGCCGCTCAGCCCGCCGGCGCCCATCGCCTCGACCTCCGCCGGGCTCGTCGCGAGCCCGGCGCGCCGCACGGTCGTGTTCGTCGCGATGACGCCGGCGAGGCCGACCTCCTCGACGACGGCGAGCAGCGCCTCGAGCTCCTCGTCGCCGAGGTCCGGGGCGACCTTGATGAGCAGCGGGAGCGGCGCCCCGCTGCCGCGGTTCTCCCGCACGAGCGCCGCGAGCAGCGCCCGCGCGATCGCCGGCCCCTGCATGGCGCGGAGGTCCTTCGTGTTCGGCGACGACACGTTGACCACCACGAAGTCGGCCGCGCGCCGCGCCTCCCGGAAGCTCGCGAGGTAGTCCTCGATCGCCGGCTCGATCGGATCCAGCGGCGCGACGCGGGATTTGCCGATCGAGATGCCGACCGGCACGCCGACGGCCGCGGCGCCGCCGCGGTCGAGCAGCCGCGCGGTGACGCGCGCCGCGCCCTGGTTCGGGAACCCGAGGCGGTTGATGAGCGCCCGGTCGGCCGGCAGCCGGAAGAGGTTCGGCCGGGGGTTCTCGGCCTGCGCCTGCGCGGTGACGGTCCCGAGCTCGACGAAGCCGAAGCCCAGGGCGGCGAGCGCGCGGGCGCGGCGGGCGTCCTTGTCGAAGCCGCCCGCCACGCCGAGCGGGGAGGGGAAGCGGAGCCCCATGGCGCGCACCGCGATGCGCCCGTCCTCGGGCGCGAGGCGGGCGCGCAGCAGGGCGCGGAGCGTCCCCACGTGCTCGATCGGGGCCAGCGCGAGCATGCCGAGCTCGTGCGCCAGGCGGGGTGGAAGCGCGAACAGGAGCGGTCGGACGAGGCGGTACATCGGGGCGCGTCTCCCTTGCTGCGCGGCGCCGGAGCAGATCCCGGCGGACCGGCGGCGATCGGGGGTCGATATCATGACGCGCCCCGCGCGTGTGTCGCGATCCCGGGGGCGCCGGACGGAGTAGACTCGGGGCCTCCATGACGGCCCCCGAGATCCTCGATCGCACCGGCGATCCGAAACCATCGAACGACCTGGGCGAGCGCTTCCTGAAGAGCGCGGACGAGCTGGCTGCGCTGCGCGAGCGCGGCGTGCTCGCCGCGCGCGACCTCTGCGCCTTCATCGACCGGTCGCCGACGCCGTACCACGCCGTCCGCGAGGTCGCCTCGCGGCTCGGGGCGGCCGGCTTCTCGGAGCTCGAGGAGCGCGACGTGTGGGCGCTCAAGCCGGGCGATCGCCGCTACGTCATCCGCGGCGGCTCGACGATCGTCGCGTTCGTCGCCGGGGCCGAGCACCCGGCGCGGGGCGGCTTCCGCGTCCTCGGCGCCCACACCGACTCGCCCAACCTCCGGGTGAAGCCGAACGCCGAGCTCTCGCGCAGCGGCTACCAGCAGCTCGGGGTCGAGGTCTACGGCGGCGTGCTCTACTCGACCTGGCTCGACCGCGACCTCAGCGTCGCCGGGCGCGTGCACGTCCGCCGCGACGGCCGCGTCGAGCGCCACCTCGTCGACCTGGTCCGCCCGGTCGCGCGCGTCCCGAACCTCGCGATCCACCTGAACCGCGGGGTCAACTCGGAGGGGCTCGTGCTCAACGCGCAGAAGCACCTCGTCCCCGTGATCGGCCTCGGCCGCGAGGGGGACCTCCACGCCGCGCTCGCGCGCGCGGTCGACGCCCCGCGCGACGCCATCCTCGGCTACGACCTCTGCCTGTACGACACGCTCAAGGCGTCGCTCGGCGGCCTCGCGGACGAGTTCATTTTTGCGTCGCGGCTGGACAACCTCGCGAGCTGCCACGCCGCGACGTCGGCGCTGATCGGCGCGGGGGACGTCGGCGCGGCGACGCGGGTGATCGCGCTCTACGACCACGAGGAGTGCGGCAGCCGGAGCGCCGTGGGGGCTGCGGGCAGCGTGCTGCGCGACGTGCTCGCGCGGATCGTCGAGGCGTACCGGGAGCGCGAGCCCCAGGGGTTCGTCCGGGCGATGGCCGGCTCGCTGCTCGTCTCGGCGGACATGGCGCACGCGGTGCACCCGAACTACGCCGATCAGCACGAGCCGCGCCACGCCCCGCAGATCAACCGCGGGCTCGTGATCAAGTCGAACGTGAACCAGTCCTACGCGACCGATGGCGCGACGGCGGCGGCGCTCGAGGCGCTCTGCCACGACGTCGGCTACGCCCCCCAGCGCTTCGTCGTCCGCAGCGACCTCCCGTGCGGCAGCACGATCGGCCCCATCACCGCGGCCGCGCTCGGGATCGCGACGGTCGACGTCGGCGCCCCGATGCTGAGCATGCACTCCTGCCGCGAGATGGCCGGCACGCTGGACGTGCACCTCGCCATCGAGACGTACAAACGCGCGCTCGGCTGAGCGTCCGCGAGCGCCGACGCGGCGTCTGCGCTCTGCGCGCGGCGTCTGCGCGGCGAGCGCTGACGCCGCGCGCGCGGCGTCAGCGGCTCCCGTGCGAGATCAACGCGTAGCCGATCAGCTTGTAGAGCAGCCTCGCGCCGACGTTGCCGTCCCAGTCGTCGTGATCGTCCTTGGGCGCGACCTCGTTCAGGTCGAAGCCCACGATGCGCCGCCCGCTCTTCTGGATGCGGCCGATGAGCGCGACGGCCTGCTGGAACGAGAGCCCGCCGGGCACGGGGGTGCCGGTGTTCGGGCACAGCACCGGATCGAGCCCGTCGATATCGAAGGTCACGTAGACGTCCTCGGGGAGATCCTCGATGATCGCATCGGCGATGAGGTGGAATGGCTCCCCCTCGAAGAGGCGGTCGGCGATCGCGGGATCGACGTGGGCGACGATGCGCCCGTTCGACTCGCGGATGAACTTGAGCTCGTCCTCGCTCATGTCGCGCAGCCCGACCTGCACGATGCGCGAGATCCTCGGGTGGCGGGTCGCGACGTTGTACATGACCGAAGCGTGGGAGTCCGTGAACCCCTCGTACGCCTTCCGGAGGTCCGCGTGCGCGTCGACATGGAGGATCCCCATCCCGGGGTAGCGCTCGGCGTGGGCCGCGATCGTGCCGTACGGCGCGGAGTGATCGCCGCCGACGAGCCCGACGAGCTTGCCCCGCTCGATCCACCGCGTGGCGAGCTCGGCGACGCGCTCGTTCAGCCGGCGCGACAGCGCGTTCACCGTCGCGAGGCGCGCCTCGAGATCCCGGTCCCCGCTGAGCTCGCCCTGCGCCGCGATCACCGGCTCGGCCGCCGCGCACGCCTCGGCGTTCCAGCGCACGATGTCGGGGTCGACGTCGAGCATCGCGATGCCCTGCTCGTACGGCCTGCCCGTGTGGAGGTCGAAGAGGTCGACCTGCCGGCTCGCCCGCAGGATCGCCGCCGGGCCCTTGGCGGCGCCGCGGCGGTAGGACACCGTGGGCTCCCAGGGCACCGGGATCAGGACGACCCGAGCCTCCTCGGGGGTGTGCGGCAGGCCGTAGACCCCGTGGCCGAGCGCAGGACCGTTTGGATCGAAGCCGATACGCGATGAGCTCACCGGGCCACGTTGGCGGTTCGCGACGGGGTCGTCAAGCGCGAGCCGCGCTCGACCGAATGCGCGGCGGAGCGCGCCGGAGCGCTCCGCCGCGCTCCGCCGCACTCTCCACATCGCACCAGACGAGCCACTCCCGCGACCAGCCGGGCAACTTCCGCGCCCGGATCTCCCGCCGAGAGGCGCGCGCCGGGAGCGCTGGTGAGGCGGGTCGCGCCCGCCGGCCACGACGCGCGCCGCGCACGCCCGGAGCGCCGGTGAGCGGCCCGCGCCAGCACACGCGAGCGGCGCGCGCGCCGGGCATGAGGCGTGGTGCGAAGCCGCGATCGCACCGCACGCGCCGCCCGTGACGATGGCATGACGCCGGAATGCAACTTCACGCTTCCGGCTGCGACGAAATGCGGTACTAAGGGCCTCGAGAATTTGACGCACCGCCGCGTATGTCCGGACGTCCGGCGCAGGCTCACGCCGCGCGGAAGATCCGGCGACGCGCGCGGGGGTCGATGCCGGGAAATTCAGCCATGCTGCGGTACCGCGCCGATATCAAGACGCTGCTCTTCGTCGCGACGTATTTCGCGCTCGTCGCGGCGCAATGGATCTACGCGCCGCGGGCGCTCTGGCTCGCGATTCCGCTGCTCGGAGCGACCTGCGCCTTCTCGTTCCTCGGCGCGGTCGCGACCCACAACTCGGTCCATTGCCCGGTCTTCCGGCGGCGATGGATGAACCGCGCCTTCCAGGTCGTGCTCACGCTGACGTACGGTCACCCCGTCAGCGCCTACGTGCCGGGCCATAACCTCAGCCACCACAAGTACACGCAATCGCGGCGCGACGTGATGCGCACGACGAAGGTGCGCTATCGGTGGAACCTGCTGAACGGGCTCCTCTTCATGAGCCGCGTGGTCCGCGACATCCTGCCCGCCGACATGCGCTACTTCCGGGCGATGTACCGGCGGAACCCGCCCTGGTTCCGGCAGATGCTGCTCGAGTCGGCGGTGTTCCTCGGCGCGATGGCGGCGCTGCTCGCGCTCGACTGGCAAAAGTTCGTCCTCTACGTGCTGATTCCCCACCAGTACGCCGCGTGGGGGATCGTGACCATGAACTACCTCCAGCACGACGGCTGCGACGAGGACAGCGAGCACGACCACTCGCGCAATTTCGTCGGCCGGCTGGTCAATTGGTGGACGTACAACAACGGCTTTCACTCCATCCACCACATCGAGCCTGGCCTCCACTGGAGCCTCTTGCCGGCCGCGCACGCGCGGCGCGTGGCCCCGTTCATCCACCCGAACCTGGACCAGCCCTCGCTGCTCGCCTACCTGTTCCGCAGCTTCGTCTGGCCGGGAAAACGCCTGCGTTATGACGGCGCGCCGGTCGTGCTCCCGCCGGAGGAGCCCGACGAGGAGTGGATCCCCGGTCCGAAGGAGACGCCGGCCGACGTCTCGCTGGGCGCGATCGCGCCGAGCTGACGCCGCCGCGCGCGAGCGCTCCGAGTAGGCGCCGCCGGCAGCCCTGCGCTGAGGAGCTGCGCGCCGCCCGCTTGTGACGGGTGATGGTGGGAAGGATGTGCCGTCGCCATGGACGGCATCGCGACGGGCGAGGAGCCCGCGGCGCTCGCCGTCCTGCGATGTCGGCCCTCGTCGAGGAGGGCAGCTCGCGGCCACGACCGGGAGCCCCGGGGCGTGGACCACGCGAACTTCTTGTGCGGCCACGACCGGGAGCCCCGGGGCGTGCGCCACATCGTCTCCTCTTGCGGCCACGACCGGGAGAGCCCCGGGGCGTGGACCACGCAAGCGGTGCAGCGGGGCTGGCCCGGCGCCGAGCCGCCGGGCCCCTGCTTTCCCCCGTCAGCGCTGCTGCTCTCGCGGCTGCTCGCTCCGCGGCTGATCACCCCGCGACTCGCCGCCGCGGCGGCCGATCTCGGCCATGTGCTGGCGATCGCCGCTCACGGCCTCGCCGCCCTTGCGGCCGATCTCGGCCATGTGGGCCCGGTCCTGACTGACACGTTCGCCGCCCCGCCGGCCGATCTCGGCCATGTGCTTGCGGTTCTGGCTGACGACCTCGCCGCCCTTCTTTCCAGCCGCGCGCGCCTCGTCCCGCGTGAACTCGTGCGCCGTGCCCTTCTCGTGGGCCGCCTTTCCGCCCTTGCTGGCGATCTTGCGCTGGCGCTCCTCATCCATGGCGGCGAACCCGCGCTGCTGCCGCTCGGCTGCCTGCTTCTGCGACGTCGATGAGGGCGGGGGCTCGCTCTGCGAGGCCCGCCTTTCCTCCTGGTCCTCCTCACTCCTGGAAATCATCCCACGATCATCCATGCTCGCCATCATCCTCTCCTTAAACGGTTGGCTCGCTCGACTCACGTCTCCGACAGGGGCTGCGAGCCGGTGGGGGCGGCGTTGTCCTCCCGCTCCCGTTATCGGTCGCGGATTGGTGTTGTCCACCCCCTCCCGGTATCGGGCCGGGAGCAGCGTTCGCCACCCCCTCCCGGTGCTGGTTGGGAGCTGGTGATCACCACCCCCCTTCCAAGCGGCGGAAAGGCCGACAGGCTCTTTCCGCCGGGGCCTGTTGTGCCGGGCGGAACAACGTCAAGCGGGCTGAAGGTTGGGACGCGACGAATTACGGCTCGCCCACGGCGCAGGTGGAAAGCGAGGCGAGCCTGGAAATGCTGAGAATATCGTGATCCCGCAGCGCGTCAGGCCCTTCAGGCCCTCTTGGCGAAGTCCCTCATGAACGCCGTGAGGCGCTCCACAGACTCGATGGTTACTGCGTTGTAGGTCGAAACCCGGATACCTCCGGTCGACCTGTGCCCGGCGAGCCCCACCATACCCTCCTTTGCTGCCTCGGCGACGAAACGTTTCTCCAAATCCTCGCTGGGCAGCCGGAACACGACGTTCATGAACGAGCGGCTCTCCTTCTCGGCCGGAGCCAGGAAAAAGTCCGCCTTTGCGTCCAGGGTCGCATACAGCAGCTCAGCCTTCTTGCGATTGCGTCGCTCGAGCTCCTCGAGCCCACCGATCTCGAGCGTATACGCGAGCACGTTGCGCATGAGGTAGATTGCGAATGTCGGAGGGGTGTTGTAGAGGGAGTTGTTGGCAGCGTAAGTGGCATAACGGAAAATGACAGGAATGTCTTTTCGTGCCCTGTCAACGAGGTCCTTACGGACGAGCACGACCGTCACCCCGCTCGGTCCGATGTTCTTCTGGGCGCCCGCGTAAATCAGGGCAAACCTGGAGACATCGATCGGGCGCCACAGGATGTCCGACGACATGTCGGCCACGAGCGGGACGTCCCCGGTGTCAGGGAGCCAGTGCCACTGGGTGCCGAACAGCGTGTTGTTCGTCGTCATGTGGACGTACGCCGCGTTCGGATCGAGGGAGAGCTCGTTCTGGTGGGGGATCCGGGTGTAGCGCTTGTCGACCGCGGTGCTGGCGGCGACGCGGACGGTCCCGACGCGCTTCGCCTCCTCGAGGGCCTTCTCGGACCAGCCGCCGGTCATGATGTAGTCGGCGCTCCGGTCCGGGGGCAGGAGGTTCATGGGCACCAGCGCGAACTGCATGGCCGCGCCGCCCTGCATGAACAGCACGTGGTAGTCGTCCGGCACGCGGAGCAGCTGCCGGAGGAGCGAGATGGCCTCGTTGTGCACGGCCTCGAACGCCTTGCCGCGGTGGCTGTGCTCCATGATGGACATACCCGTCCCCTCGAAGTCGAGGAGCTCGCGCTGGGCTCGCTCGAGGGGAGGAAGGGGGAGCCCGGCAGGGCCGGCGTTGAAGTTGTGGACGCGCGCCATGGTGCTTCTCCTGAGGTTCTGGTCGGCGGCTCCTGACCGCCGCCGCGGCCGTATACCACGGGGCGGGCAGACGCCGGCGCCGCCCGGCCGGGCTGGGCCGGGCAGCTCCTGACGCGGCCGGCGTCGCCGCGGTCCGCGCCGCCGCGGCCCGCGTCGCGGCGGGCTCGGCGCCTCGGGCCTGCCCGGGGCCGCGAGCTGGGCTAGATTCATCGCTCCGGAGGGCGATCGATGCTGGTGACCCGCGAAGAGATGGCGTTCGATTTCCAGGGCGCCAAGCTCGATCCTGTCAAGGACAAGGACGTGATCGTCTGGGCCGTCCAGCAGTTCCTCTACGGGGAGATCACCGGCGTCCAGATCGGGCACTGGCTCTACAACGCCCCCGACCTGGAGTCCGCCCGCTTCCTCTCGCGCCAGGCCGTGGAGGAGTTCCAGCACGTCGGCAACTTCCTCCGCATCCTCGAGATCCTGGGCGCGCAGCCCGAGAAGGCGGCCTGGAGCGTGCGCTTCCTCGCGACGGGGCTGATGGGCGGGGACTGGGCCGAGCACGTCGCGCTCGAGATGGCGCTCGGCGAGGGCCTCGTCCTCCAGGCGTTCTACGCGATGATCGACACCGTGGACGAGCCCGAGATCGTCGCCATCCTGAAGCGCGGCGTGCGCCAGGAAGAGCGCCACGTCGACTTCGGCGAGCGGCAGACGGCGAAGGCCATCGCGGGCAGGCCCGCGCTCCGGCGGCGGCTGCTCGGGCTCGCGCTGGTGTCGCTCTGGGGCGTGTCGCGGCTCGAGGCGTTCATGAAGAAGCGCCTGCCGATGGACCACCCGGCGCTCAAGCGCCTGCCGGATCTGGTCCGGCACTCCGTGCGGATCGCGGAGCTCCGGCTGATGCGCATCGGCCTGACCGACGCGCCGATCTCGTCGCTGTCGACGGGCCGCAAGCTCGCGCTCGTGGCGGAGGCGTACGCCGGCAAGCTCGCGCTCGGCGTCGCGTCGTGGGTGCTCTCGGTGCTGCTCCTGCCGCTCAGGCTGCTCGGCCTTGCCGGGCCGAAGCGGCTGACGGACACGTACCTGAGCGATCCGCTCGTCGTGCGCGGCGGCCAGCTCGGCGCCGGGCCGGAGGACGACGCCGGCGACGCGGGGGAGCAGGCCGGCCCGGGCGGCTCGCCGGCGAGGCAGCACGGCGCGGCGGCGCGTGCCTGAGCGCGAGGCGCAGCGCGCCGCGGCGGGCGGGGCGGCGCTCGGCGGGACGATGTTCGGAGCGGACGGGCTCGCCGGTGGAGCGGCCTTCTTGCCTGCCTCCCGGGAGCTGCCGCTCTTCGCCGAGCTGCCCGAGCTCGCGGGGCAGGTCCCGTGGCGGCCGCTCGCGCACGCGCCGACGCCGGTCGTGCCGTGCACCGCGATCGAGGGCTACCTCGGCCGCGGCGGCGTCTGGATCAAGCGCGACGACCTGATCTCGCCGCTCTACGGCGGCAACAAGGTGCGGCGCTTCGAGTTCCTGCTGGCCGACGCGGCGCGGCGCGGCGCGCGGACGCTCGTCACGGCCGGCGGCCTCGCGTCGACGCAGGTCATGGCCACGGTCCTCTTCGGCCGGGCGCTCGGCTTCGCCGTGACCGCGGTGCTGTACGATCAGCCGGTCACCCGCTTCGGCCGCGCGGCGCTCCTCACCGACGCGGCCGGCGGCGCGGAGCTCGTCCGCGGCGGCGGGTACACGTCCACGGCGCTCCGGGTGATCGGCGCGATGCGCCGGGCCGAGCGGCCCTACTTCATCCTGCCCGGCGCCTCGTCGGCGCTCCCGTGCCTCGGCTACGTCGACGCGATGCTGGAGCTCGCGGAGCAGGTCCGGCGCGGCGAGGCGCCGCGCCCGGATCGCATCGTGGTCGCCTCGGGGACGTGCGGCACGCTGGCGGGGCTCGCGCTCGGCGCGGCGATGCTCGGCTGGCCGACCACGATCGTCGGCGTACGCATCGCCGACCGCATCGTCTGCAACCGCGCCGTCGTCCGGTACGAGGTCGCCAGCATGGCGCGGACCCTCGCCCGACGCGCGCCGCGCTTCACCCGGCGGCGGCTGCCGTCCGTCCGCTTCGAGATCGAGCACCGCGCGTTCGGCCCCGGCTACGGCGCGTCGACGCCCGCGGCGATCGCCGCGATCCCCGAGGTGGAGCGGCTGATCGGCGTGCCCGGGGAGGTCACGTACAGCGGCAAGGCGCTCGCCGCGCTGCGCGAGATCGGGCGCGAGCGCCCGGGAGAGACGCTGCTCCTCTGGCAGACGCTCTCGAGCGCGCGCCCGCCGCTCCCGCCGGTCGGCCCAGCGGCGCTGCCGCCGGCGTTCGCGCGCTACTTCGAGGGAGAGATCGACGTGTGACGCGCGGCGCAGGGGGAGGCGCCGCGCAGCATCGAGCGCCGCGCGGCGTGGAGAGCGCCGCGCAGCATCGTGCGCGGCGCGATCAGGCGCGGCGCGTCACTTCACGCGCAGGCTGTTCACGAGCTTGTCGAAGTCGGCGCGCGCCCCGGTGACGGTCTTCTCGGGGCCGGTCATCTTGAAGAACCAGAGCTCGCCGGAGGGCGTCTCGGCGATCGCGCCGAGCATGGCGTAGGCCGGCTTCGGGGCCGAGGCGGGCATGCCGGGCATCCCGGAGCCGCTGAAGGTGCCGCGCACCTCGACGACGGTGACCTTGATGTCGTTGACCTTGACCTCGCTCCGCTTCGGGGAGTCGGCGCTCTTCTCGGCGAACTGCCCGACCCAGCGGGTGATGTTCGCGTCCACGCTGCCGCCGGCCTGGCTGATGCTGAGCTCGGCGTCCTCGGCGTCGCCCGCGGCGCGCTTGATCTTGTACGTCGCCTTGCGCATCGAGTTCGGGTTCGGCGCGGTCTCGAAGCTCGCGGGCGCGTCCCAGGCGAGCTCGCCGGCGGCCGGCTGCGCGGCGGCGGGCGCCGTCTGGGTCGGCGCGGCGGGCGCCTTCTGGGTCGGCGCGGCGGGCGCCGTCTGGGCCGGCGGCTCGGGCGTGGATGTGGCCGTCGGCTCGGGGGTCTTCGAGCACGCCGCGGCCAGCGCGGCGACGAGCGGCAGTACCTTGGCGGAGCGGAGCATGGTCATCGTCATCGTGGCGGCCTCGGAGAGGGTTCGACGCGACTCTAGTCGTCGTGCCCCGCGCCTCAAGCCGGATCGGACCCCCGGGGCGCATCCGGGTCGAGCCACCGGGCCGTGCAGCCGCGCGGGTCGCCGTGATACCACCAAAGTTCATGGACCCCACCTTCCGGCGCGCCTTCAACGCTGCCTTCGGGCCGTCGACATACCAGGACTACCTCGGCCGCCTCGAGCGGCGCCTCGAGTGCTCGATCCCGTTCCGCGTCGCCGAGACGCCGCTGTTCCTGCCGGACCGGCTGCGGGGCGACCTCGAGCGCTCGGCGACGGAGATCGTGCGGCGCATCTCGGACCCGGCGCTGATCGAGGAGATGAAGCGCGCGATCCCGCCTCACCTCGACGTCCCCGGGATGGACCCGCTGCCGAACTGCGCGCAGGTGGACTTCGCGATCGTGCGCGGCGCGGACGGCGAGCTCGAGGGCAAGGTGGTCGAGCTGCAGGCGTTCCCGTCGCTCTACGCGCTCATGCTCGTGCAGTCGGAGATCCTGGCCGAGGTGCTTGCCGGGATGCCGGGGCTCGACCGGCGCTGGACGTGCTGCTTCGGCGGGCGGAGCCGCGACGAGGTCGTCGCGTGGCTGCGCCGCGCGCTGCTCGCGGGCGAGCCCGAGGAGTCGGTGGTGCTGCTCGACCTGCACCCGGAGCAGCAGAAGACGTACCCGGACTTCCGGGCGACGAAGCTCCTCGTCGGCATCGACGCGGTCTGCCCGACGGCGCTCGTGCGGGAGAAGGATCGGCTGTACCGCCGCGTGGAGGGGCGCCTCGTCCCCGTCCGCCGGCTGTACAACCGCGTCGTGTTCGACGAGCTCGAGTCGAAGCGGATCGAGCTCCCGTTCCGGTACAACGAGCCGCTCGACGTCACGTGGTGCTCGCACCCGAACTGGTACTGGACGTGGTCGAAGTACACGCTGCCGCGCATCGATCACCCGGCCGTCCCCCGGGCGCGGCTCCTCAGCGACGTCGAGCGCCTGCCCGAGGACCTCGAGCGCTACGTGCTGAAGCCGCTGTTCTCCTTCGCGGGCTCCGGGGTGAAGGTCGACGTCACGCCCGAGGACGTCGCCGCCATCCCGGAGCGCGAGCGCTCGCGGTGGCTGCTCCAGGAGAAGATCGTGTACGAGCCGGCGCTCGCGATGCCGGACGGCCACGGGGTGAAGGCCGAGGTCCGGATGATGTTCCTGCGCGCGCCGGGCGATCCCGAGCTCTCGCTCGTGCTCAACCTGGTGCGGCTCTCGCGCGGGAAGATGCTCGGGGTCGATCAGAACCGGGATCTGACGTGGGTCGGCGGGACGGTGGGGCTCTGGCCGGCGGACTGAGGCAAAGACGGCGGCCGCGCTGAGGTCGCGGTCTCTAGTGCGTGGGCTGAGGTGGTGATGGCGGCGGCGCCGAGGTCGCGCCGCGCGCGCTGGCGTGTGTGTCGGTCAGGTGCGCAGCGCGAGCTGCCACGCGCCGAGGACGATGCCGGTGGCGACGGCGCCGAGCGCGACCTGGACGAGGGGACGTCCGGGCGCGCTCCGGCCGCGCAGCGCGAGGCCGGCAACGAGGCCGATCACGACGCCGCCGAGCAGGCCGAAGAGGTGCGCGCCGAGGTCGGAGCGCGGGCTCGCGCCGAGGGCGCCGAGCAGGGCGACGCCTCCGACGAGCGGCGCGGCGCGCTGGAGGAGGCTGCGCTTCTCCTCGTTCGGGTGGGTGCGGTCGAGCATGAGCTGCGTGGCGGCGAGCAGCCCCACCGCGCCGAACACCGCGGTGGAGGCGCCGATCGAGGCGTGGTGTTGCCCCATGCTCTCGTACCAGAGCGCGTTCGCGAGGTTGCCGAGGGTCCCGGCCGCGACGACGGCGAGCGCGCTGCCGCCCGCGCCGAGGCGGCGCTGCACGGCGGAGGCGAAGATGGTCCCGGAGATGACGTTGCCGAGCACGTGCGCCGAGTCGGCGTGCAGCGTGAGCGCGGTGATGGCGCGCCACGGCTCGGGCCCGATGACGAGGTCGGCGACGGAGGTGCCGCGCTGGAACCAGCGCCCGCCGCCGCTCACGGGCCCGGTGGCGAGGAAGAAGAACAGCGCGAGCGCGGCGAACGCGACGGCGGCGACCGCGGACGGCGGGTGGCGCAGGCGCTCGCGCGGGCGGCGCGGGGGCCAGTCGCGGTTCTCCGCCTCGTATCGGTCGATCGAGCCCGCGGCGAGGACGTAATCCTCGTCGCGCACGAGCAGCACCCAGCCCGCCGAGGTGTACCGGACGGCGTGCCAAAGCTCGCTCGATTGCAGGACGAGGGCCCACTCGCGGATCTTGCGTTCCGGCATGACGGGCCCGATCGCCGTGAGCCCGAGCCCGTGGGGTTCTCCTCCCTGGCCGGCGCCGTCGTGCCCCTGGGTGAGCGCCGCGCCGTCGCCGCGCGCCGGCGGCAGGATCGCGATCGGGACGAACCGACCGCCGTCAGGGTTTCCAGCAACGATCCGTTCTTGCTCGTGCACGGCGGGTTCCTCCAGGGTTCGTTCCCCCACGGTCAGCGAAACCTGTGGATGAGCTCGGAGACTGTCAACGCCGGCTTCCGGGGAGCCTCATGGTCGGTGCGCGTGGTCTCCCGCGTGCCCGGCTCTTGTGCGCGCGGCGCAGCGGTGGCAGTGCCTGGTTGTGTCGACGGCCATCACGCAAGGCATCCGGGTCACCGTCTCGACGGTGTACGTCCCCACGCAGTCCTCCCCGACGGAGCACCGGTACGTTTTTGCCTACACGGTGCGGATCGCGAACGAAGGCACCGAGCCCGCGCAGCTGAAGACGCGGCACTGGATCATCACGCACGGGAGCGGGAAGGTGGAGGAGGTGAGGGGGCCTGGCGTGGTGGGGCAGCAGCCTTCGCTGAAGCCTGGCGAGCACTTCGAGTACACGAGCGGGTGTGTGCTCGAGACCCCTCGCGGGACGATGAGGGGGACGTACCAGATGTATCGGCCGGATGGGCGGGTGTTTGATGCGGAGATTGCGCCGTTCACGCTGGCGATGCCGCACTCGTTGAACTGACGCCCGTCGCGGCTTGGGGGAGACGCGCGACCTGCGGAGAGCGCTCCCCCCATCGCGCCCTCCCAGCCCTCCCGGCGACTACACCGGAACCGGCTCCGCCGCCCCGTTGGCCTTCTGCTTCTCGGTCTCCTCTCCGGCCGGCGCCGCGGTGAACTTGAAGGTGAAATCGCTCCCCTCGAAGTCGATCGCGACGCTCCCCCCCGTTCTCCAGCGCCCCGAAGAGCAGCTCATCCCCGAGCCGCCGCTTGATCTCGTTCTCGATGACCCTCCCGAGCGGCCGCGCCCCGTTCGCAGGATCGTACCCCCTCGTCGCGAGCTCGGCCTTCGCCCGATCGGTCACCTCGACCGTCACCGCGCGATCGGCCAGCATCGCCGCGAGCTCGCCGATGAACTTGTCGACGATGCTCCCCATCACCGACGGATCCAGCGAACGGAACATGATCCGCGCGTCGAGCCGGTTCCTGAACTCCGGGCTGAACGTGTTCTTGTACGCCTTGTCGTCGTCGCCCGCCGTGCCCCGCTCGCCGAAGCCGACCCGCGACTGCGCGAGCTCCCTCGCGCCCACGTTGCTCGTCATGATCAGCACCATGTGGCGGAAATCGCTCTTCTTGCCGTTGTTGTCGGTGAGCGTCCCGTGGTCCATCACCTGGAGCAGGACCTGGAACACGTCCGGGTGCGCCTTCTCGATCTCGTCGAGCAAGAGCACCGCGTGCGGCGTCTTCGCCGCCGCCTCCGTGAGCAGGCCGCCGCGATCGAAGCCGACGTAGCCGGGCGGCGCGCCGATCAGCCGGGAGACGGTGTGGCGCTCCTGGTACTCGCTCATGTCGAACCGCAGGAAGCCGATGCCGAGCGCCTTCGCGAGCTGCTTCGCCAGCTCCGTCTTGCCGACGCCCGTCGGACCCGAGAACAGGAACGAGCCGATCGGCTTCTCCGGCGCCCGGAGCCCCGCACGCGACAGCTTGATCGCCGACGCGAGCTGCTTCACCGCCTCGTCCTGGCCGAAGATCACCGAGCGCAGCGACGGCTCGAGATCCTTGAGCTGCGCCTTGTCCGACGTCGACACCTGGCGCGGCGGGATCTGCGCCATCTTCGCGATGACGAGCTCGATGTCCGCCGCCTCCACCCGGTAGCCGTCGCCGTGGCGCAGGCGCGCCGCCGCGCCCGCCTCGTCCATCAGGTCGATCGCCTTGTCGGGCAGCCGGCGATCCTGGAGGTAACGCGCCGACAGCTTCGACGCCGCCTCGATCGCCTCGGCCGAGTACGTCACCTTGTGGAACTCCTCGTAGCGCTTCTGGAGCCCCTTCAGGATCTTCGTCGTGTCGTCGACCGACGGCTCCGTCACCTCGATGCGCTGGAAGCGCCGGGCGAGCGCGCTGTCGCGCTCCAGGTGGCCGCGGTACTCCTGGAACGTCGTCGCGCCGATGCAGCGCAGGCGGCCCGAGGCGAGCGCCGGCTTGAGCAGGTTCGACGCGTCCATCGTCCCCCCGCTCGCCGCGCCGGCCCCGATGATCGTGTGGATCTCGTCGATGAACAGGATCGACCCCGGCTGCTTCTCGAGCGCGCGCAGCACGGCCTTCAGCCGGTTCTCGAAGTCGCCGCGGTACTTCGTGCCGGCGAGCAGCGCGCCCATGTCGAGCGCGTAGACGGTCGCGTCCTTGAGCGGCGCGGGCACGTCCTTCTTCTCGATCTGCTGCGCGAGCCCCTCGACGATCGCCGTCTTGCCGACGCCCGCGTCGCCGATGAGCAGCGGGTTGTTCTTGCGGCGCCGCGCGAGCACCTGGATCGTGCGAGAGACCTCGCTCTCGCGGCCGACCAGCGGATCGATCCGGCCCTCCGACGCCTCCTTGTTGAGGTTCATCGTGAACGCGGCGAGCGGGTCCTTGATCGGCTGCGCGTTGCCGGGCTCGCCGCCCTCCTCGGACTCCTCGCGGAGGCTGTCGTCCTGGCCCGTCTTCGAGATGCCGTGCGAGATGTAGTTCACGACGTCGAAGCGGCTGATGCCCTGCTCGCCGAGCAAGGTCACCGCCGGGCAGTCGCGCTCGGCGAACATCGCGACGAGCACGTTCGCGCCCTTGAGCTCCTTCTTGCCCGAGGACTGCACGTGCATCGCGGCGCGGCCGACCACGCGCTGGAAGCCGAGCGAGAGCGTCGGGCTCGTGTCCGCGTCCTCCGGCAGCGCCTCGATCTCCTCGTCGAGGAAGCGCTCGAGCTTCTTCTTCAAGAGCGGGGTGTCGCCCCCGGCGTGGCGGAGGACCTCGGCCGTCTCCTCGTCGAAGAGCAGCGCGTAGAGCAGGTGCTCGATGGTCACGAACTCGTGCCGGCGGCGCGAGGCCTCCCGGGTGGCGAGCGAAAAGGCGATCTCAACTTCGGGGCTGATGCGCATGGTCATTCCGGCTCGGCGGTCAACCGAAGGGGCATCCCGTGCTCCTTGGCGAAGTCCTGTACTTGGGCGACCTTGGTCTCCGCGACATCCTTCGTGTACACGCCCGCGACCCCATGGCCGCGGTGGTGCACGCTCAGCATGATGTGCGTGGCCTCCGTCTCGGTGCGATGGAAGAACTTCATGAGGACGAGCACGACGAACTCCATCGTCGTGTAGTCGTCGTTGTGGAAGACGACCTTGTAGCGGCGGGCCTTCTCGACCTTCCGTTCCCGCTCCGTCGCGAGGTCGCCCTGCCTGCCTTCTTTTTCCTCGGGATCGTTCGGCATAAATCCGTCAGGAAGAATAGCAAGAGCCTCGCCCCGGCAAGCGGCCGACGTGAGGCCGATGGGAGAGCGCTCCCGCACCGGAAGCATGCTCCGCCCGAGGGGGTTCTGCACGTGCACCGGAGGGGATTTCCGTCCGCCTCGACCCGGCGGTCGGGGCCGCTTCGGCCACCCGTCGGGGCCGCCTGTCAGAGGGCGCTGGAACGTCAGAGGGGGCAGGGACGCCGCCGCGCCCCGGGCCGGTCAGGTCGGCCCGGCGGCGCGGCGCGCGGGCGTGGTCAGACGAGGGACGCGGCGCCGCCGAGGTCGACGTCGACGGGCGTGAGCCCCCAGATCTCGCGGGCGTACTCGCGCACGGTGCGGTCGGAGGAGAACTCGCCGACGCGGGCGATGTTGAGCGCGGCCTTGCGCAACCAGGTCTTCCGGTCGACGTAGGCGGCCTCCACCTCGCGCTGGCAGGCGGCGTAGGCCTTGAAGTCCGCGAGCATCATGTACTCGTCGCGGCCGAGCAGGCGATCGAGCAGCGGCTGGAAGAGCTCCCGGTACTCCGGCGAGAAGAAGCCCGACGCGATGAGGTCGATCACCTCGCGGAGCTCCGGGTCGGCCGCGACGGCCTCGCGGCCCTCGAAGTGCTCGCGGCGGCGGGCGATCACCTCGTCGGCGGTCAGGCCGAACAGGAAGAAGTTCTCCGGGCCGACCGCGTCGCGGATCTCGATGTTGGCGCCGTCGAGCGTGCCGACCGTGAGCGCGCCGTTCAGCGCGAGCTTCATGTTGCCGGTGCCGGACGCCTCCATGCCCGCGGTCGAGATCTGCTCGGAGACGTCGGCGGCGGGGATGATGCGCTCGGCCAGCGAGACGCGGTAGTTCGGCATGAACACGACCCGCAGCCCGGTGTGGCGCCGGTCGCCGTTCACGACGTAGGCGACGGCGTGGATGAACTTGATGATGAGCTTCGCCTGCCGGTAGCCGGGGGCCGCCTTGGCGCCGAAGATGAAGGTCCGCGGCGTGACCTGCTCGCCGCGCTTCTGGCGCAGGTAGAGCGCGACGATGTGGAGCGCGTTGAGGAGCTGGCGCTTGTACTCGTGCAGGCGCTTGATCTGGACGTCGAAGATCGAGGCGGGGTCGACGGTGATGTCGAGCTCCTGCGCGATGATCTTCGCGAGCGCCGCCTTGTTCGCGCGCTTCACCTCGGCGACCCGCTCGATGAACTCGGGGTCGTCGACGTGGCGCTCGAGCTCGCGCAGCCGGTCGAACTCCGTCACCCAGCTCGGGCCGACCTTCTCGGTGACGAGCTCGGCGAGCGCGGGGTTGCAGGCGAGCAGCCACCGGCGGAACGTGACGCCGTTCGTCTTGTTGTTGAACCGCTCGGGCCAGAGGTCGTAGAAGTCGCGGAGCAGGTCGCGCTTGACGAGCTCGGAGTGGAGCTTGGCCACGCCGTTCACCGAGTGCGAGCCGACGACGGCGAGGTGGGCCATGCGCACGTGGCGCTCGTGCCCCTCCTCGATGAGCGACATCCTCGCCACGCGCTCGTGGTCGTGCGGGTGGGCGTCCATGACCTCGCGCAAAAACCGCCGGTTGATCTCGTAGATGATCTCGAGGTGCCGCGGCAGCAGCCGCTCGAAGAGCGCGACGGGCCAGCGCTCGAGCGCCTCGGGGAGCAGGGTGTGGTTCGTGTACCCGAACGCCCCGACGGTCTGCTTCCAGGCGTCGTCCCAGTTGAGCAGGTGCTCGTCGACGAGGACGCGCATCAGCTCGGCGATGGCGATGGCGGGGTGGGTGTCGTTCAGCTGGATCGCGTTCTTCTCGGCGAAGCGCGAGAAGTCCGGGTGGACCCGGTTGTAGCGGTTCACGATGTCGGCGATGGAGCAGGCGACGAAGAAGTACTCCTGCCGGAGGCGCAGCTCCTTGCCCTTGTCGAAGTTGTCGTTCGGGTAGAGGACCTTGGAGATGACCTCGGACTGGTTCTTCTCGTGGACGGCGTGCACGTAGTCGCCCGCGTTGAAGAGCTCGAAGTCGAACTCCTCGCCGGCGCGGGCGGACCAGAGGCGGAGGGTGTTCACGGTGTTCGAGCGGTAGCCGGCGATCGGGGTGTCGAACGGGACGCCGATGACCTGCTCGGCGTGGCGCCAGATGACGCGGAAGCCGCCGCGTTTGTCGGGGACGCGCTCGGTGTAGCCGCCGAACGAGACGGGGACGGCGTGCTCGGGGCGCTCGATCTCCCAGGGGTTGCCGAAGCGGAGCCACTCGTCGGCGCGCTCGACCTGGTAGCCGTCGCGGATGACCTGCTCGAAGATGCCGAACTCGTACCGGATGCCGTATCCGTAGGTGGGCAGGCCGATGGTGGCCATGGAGTCGAGGAAGCAGGCGGCGAGCCGGCCGAGGCCGCCGTTGCCGAGGCCGGCGTCGGGCTCCTGCTCGACGAGGTCGTCGAGGTTGAGGCCGAGGTCGGCGAGCACGGTCTTGTAGCTGTCGTAGATGTCGAGCGCCTGCAGGTTGGCGACCAGGGCGCGGCCGAGGAGGAACTCCGCCGAGAGGTAGTAGCCGCGCTTGACGTCCTTCTCGTAGTAGGTGTGCTGCGTCTTGGTCCACCGGTCGATGAGGCGGTCGCGCACGGAGAGCGCGAGGGAGACGTACCGGTCGAAGGGCGTGGCGGTGACGGACTCGCGGGCGCGCGAGTAGTGGAGGTGATCGGCGAACGCGCGCCGGAGCGCGGCGGGCTGCATGCCGGTGCGGGCGTCCGGCGCCGTGTTTCCGCGGAAGAACGCGGGGGCGGTGTCTCGCTGACGACTGGGGTCGGCGTCGATCGGGTTGGCCATGGCGACGCACTGTAGACCAGTTCAGACGGATCTGGTCCGCGCCGGTGGGCTGCGCGACGTGTCGGGGAGGTTTCCGTGGGGTCGGGGTAGTCCGCGGGCGGAGGGGCTGCGGGGCCGGGTGATCCGGCGTGGCGACGCCGCCGCGCGCGGCGGCGGCTGTGCTAGGAGCGGCACCCGCGGCGCGCGGCGTGGGGAGGGCGCGGCGAGGCGAGCCTGCGTGCGGCGGCGGGCCGAGGCGCACGGCGCCGGCGGTGGAGAGCGGGAAGCTGTCCGGCCCCAGGAACGCTGACGCGGGGGGGATGACGTGGGGGCGAGTGCCCGGGCGGACGGAGGAGGGGGCGGGAGGGATGTGAACCGTGGCGGAGGGGGAGCCGGCCCGGGGGGCGTGACCGATGCCGTCCAGGGGACCGCCGCGCGTCGGCCCTGCGTCTCGGAAAGGAGGCGACGGTATCGGCGGGGCAAGTAACATAAAGGCATGGCCACGGTCGCGCGTGAGCAGGTGATCGACCTGATCGAGGATCTCCCGAGCGAGAGCTTGCAGGAGCTCGTCCGCTTCATCGAGTACCTCCGTTTCCGCCGCGAGCAGGAGGCGAAAGAGAAAGCCGCAGATGTGGAGGCGCCTCTCCTGGCCATCATTCATCGGCGCCTCCCACCGGAGGACCAGCGGCGGCTGTCCGCGCTTCGTGCGAGCAAGGAGGAGCGAGCGTTGACGCCCGAGGAGCATGCGGAGCTCCTGGTGTATGTCGAGCGTGTCGAGCGAGAGGACGCCGAGCGGGCGCAAGCTCTCGTTGAGCTCTCACGACTGCGCAGGGTGCCCCTGGCGGCGCTGATGGCCGAGCTAGGGCTCGCTTCGGGTGGCTGACCAGCGCGCGAGCGCCGCGCTCCGGCGGGTGGTCCAGGCGCGTGCCCGTGACCTCTGCGAGTACTGCAGGTGCCCGGCGCAGTTCGCCACGCAGAGCTTCACCATGGAGCACGTCGAGCCGCGGAGCCTGGGCGGCGAGACGGCGCTGCACAACCTCGCGTGGGCCTGCTTCGGGTGCAACGGCCATAAACACACGGCGACGCACGGGGTGGATCCGGAGACCGGCGAGCGCGCGCCGCTCTTCCACCCGCGAAGGCACTGCTGGTCGGATCACTTCGCGTGGAGCGCGGACTTCTCCCGAATTGAAGGGAAGACGCCGATCGGCCGGGCCACCGTGGAGGTGCTCCAGCTCAACAGGACCGGCGTCGTCAACCTGCGCCGCGTGCTAGTCGCCGGCGGTCTGCATCCGCCGTCGGAGACGTAAGGGACGCTTCGACGTCGTTCCCAGCATCAGAGTTCGCCGGGGGGTCCGGGATCGGCGCCCTCCGGCGTCGTGGTGCCCGGCGGCTGCGGCGGCTGCGCGGTCGAGGGGGACTGGGTGCGGGCGCCGATCGGCGGGATGTTCGTGTCGAGCTGACGCAGGCCGAACGCCGCGACGCCGGCCTCCCGCAGGTGGTCGTAGCGCTGGTTGAGGACGGTCCAGAACTGGTCGCGGACGACGGCCTCGGGCGAGCGCTCCGACGGCCTTTGCTGGGCGCCTCGCGGCCTGAGCTGGACGAGGAGCCAGTTGGCGTGTTCGGCCATCACCGCGAGGTAGTCCGGCGAGAAGGGGTGTTTGCCAGCGAGGGTGTCCGCGAGCTCGTGGAACATCCCGGCGATGTCGACGCCGTCGCGCGCGTGGTCGACCGGTCCCGAGCCGCGGCGGATCGCGGCGACGCGCTGCTTGGGCACGAGCTTGAGGTCGGCGAAGATCTCGAGCTGCCGCAGGGTGAGGTCGCGCATGGGGCGGAATTTCTCGAGGCGCGCCTCGATCTCGCGCTCGCTCGCGGCCGCCGCGATGCGGCCCGCGGCGGCGACGAGCCCGAGCGCGAGGCTCGGGAGCTCGAGGAGGTCGTCGATCGGGCAGAGCGGCAGCTTCTCGCGGACGCGGCCGAGGTGAGGGCGGATCGCGCTGACGCCGCGGTCGACGTTGGCGCGGACGAGCTCGACCGAGAGCCGGCAGATCTCGGCGCGGTCGGCCGGGACCTCCGCCTGCACCCGCGGCAGGAAGTGACGGTAGGCCTCGTTGGCGTCCGAGGTGGTGAAGATCTGGCGAACGGACGCAGACGACTGGGTATTCTTGGATTTCGGTTTGGTCTTGGTCGTGGCCATTCTCGCAGGCTATGCACCGCGCTCGCTGGATGTCATTGGCAATCCGACGCGGAGAGGGAGAAGGCAAGTTCTCGACGGCGTCCGAGGAGGAGGCCGAGGGCAGAGAGCGGCCTGGAGATGGGAGCTGGTCTCGAGGGAAGGGTGGGGTGTCGCCGGGAGATGAGGGGCCGTCGCGGAGCGAGAGGGGACCGTGCGGCGGGAGACCGGGGGTGGTCTCGGAAGAAGGGTGGAGTGTCGTCCGGAGATGAGGGGGCGTCGCGGACGGACAGGAGACTGTGTGATGCGAGACGAGAGGAGGTCTCGGCCCGACCCGAGCTTCTCGTACACCGGCGGGATCCGCTGGGAATCGACGCGGCGGCTGAAGAAGATCGCGATGTGGGCTCCGAACCTCTCGGCAACACAGCGCGTGTGGGAGTACACGCTGAGCTACGAGATGGGGCTGCTCGGGCGGAGCCTGCTCTCGTCGGTGCAGAAGTGCGGGCACCAGGGCACGTGCCTCTGGCCGAAGCGGCTGCGCTGGATGCATGAGAACACCTTGCTCTTCGCGGATGGCCCGGAGCTCAGTATCCCCTCCGCGCTCACCTCGCTGCGCGTCTTCGACGTCAACGGGGACGGCAGGGACGACATCCTGCGCGCCAAGGACGTCCCGAGGCCGCCCGTCCTGCACTCGCCGGGATCTGGATGGCCACACATGCCCACCACGCGCCCAAAGCCTTCCGACGAGCTGCACTTGCACCTCTCGGAGCCTGGCAGCGAGCTGTCGTTCCGGAGGATCCACGTCAACCCAGAGGACTCTCCGCTGGAGCACGTCAACCTCGCCCATAGCCGCCCCGTGGACGCGGATGGAGACGGCAAGGTGGAGCTGCTCGCCTACCACACCGAGAGGTGCGAGTACCGGCTGTACGCGTGGGATGAGGACGCCGACACGTTCGTGCCCACGGGCGACAGGCTGTCGCCGGGCGAGCGCTGGGGATGCTCGGGCGATTTCTACGCGAAGGCGCCGGGGCTCGAGCTCGTCGACCTGGACGGCGATGCCTTGCTCGATGTGCTGAGCGAGGTCGAGCTCGACAGCGGCTCCTTCTGGCATATCCGGATGAACGCGGGCGGCAGCTTCGGCGAGCCCGTCGGTACGGGCGTGCGCGCGGGGCCGGACCGGTGCGACCACGCGATCGGCGGCGATCTCGACGGCGATGGCCGCGGCGAGCTCATCGTGGGCGAGGGCTCCGACTGCGGAACGAGCGTGGCGATCCACCTCGACGACGAGGGCGAGCTGACGACCGGGCCCGCGCTCCCGCTGAAGCGCGGGGACACCCCGGCGAAGCTCGCCGACCTCAACGGTGACGGCCTGCGCGATGCGCTCTGGATCCACGCCGGCACGATCGAGATCAGCATGAACACGGGGAACGGATTCCGCCCTGCCGTGCCCCTGCCGGATCCGGAGCTCGCCGGGGTGCTGGACATGATCGCGCGCATGGACGAGCCGGACCGGGCGGTCATCGAGCCGTTCGACCTGAACCGCGACGGGCGCGACGACCTGCTCGTGTCGATCCCGGACTGGCTCACCGCCACGCCGAGCGAACCCGTGACCATGGACAGGATCATCGCCCTGCTGTCGTCCGGAGACGGGAGCTTTTCGCGCGTCGACATCGGCTGGGAGGAGCCCGATACGGGCACGACGGATGCGCCGATCCCGGCCGGAGACGCGATGTGGAACGGTGACTTTGACGGCGACGGGCGCGCAGACGTCCTCACGTGGAAAGGGACGTCCCTCCAGGTCACGCTCGCGAGCGGACACGATGTGGATCTGCTGAGCAGCGTGTCGGATGGCGATGACCCGATGTCGCTCCGCGCCCAGGTCCGGTACGGCCGGACGGATCCGGCGTCTTCGGAGCTTGCGAGCTGCACGTACCCGCAACGGTGCGTGCGCCGCGGCGCGCCGGTCGTGGTGTGGGCGGGCGGGCTCGAGAGGCCGGGAGGCACGTATTACCGGTTCGACGATCTACGGACGGATCTGCTCGGGCGTGGGTCCCTGGGGTTCGGGCGGATGACGGAGTGGAGCAGCGCGTGGCCGCTGGAGCGGATCACCTCCTTTGACCATGCCACGCGCGTGGGGACGACCTACCCGTACGCGAGCCGGCCGCGGTCGATCCGCGAGATCAGGCCGATCGTCGACCACGGTCCGCTGGGAGCGCGCGACTGCGTGGCGGAGATCGACGGCTCGTGCACGCTGGAGGAGGGCCCGGCAAGGGCAAGCGCGCGGGTCGTGCAGCAGGAGATGGAGTACCGCGTGCGGTCGCTGAACGGCGGGCGCAGCACGTTCGTCTACACGCGCCGGATCGAGCGGCGCGAGTACGAGGATCCGGAGGTCGACATCCGGTGGGACGATGAAGTGAGCGGGCACTGTCTCGGCGTGGACGATCCGGGCAGCGGCGCGCCGATCCAGCGGAGCGCGATGTACGAGGTCGACGATCACGGCAACCTGCTCCGCGAGGCGGTGGAGACCCGGGGCGGCCTGCGCCGGGAGGTCACGAGGACGTTCGAAGTTCGGCGCGAGGAGTGGCTGGTGGGCCTGATCCAGACCCAGGCGGAGCGCACGTACGAGGCCGGGACGACCGCGCCGGCGAAGCTCCACACGGCCTATCATCACGACGAGCGCGGGCTGCTCGACGAGGTGAGGATCGAGCCGGACAGCGAGGACGCGGACATCCGGGAGACGATCTCGTTCGCCTATGACGAGGCGGGCCGGCTGCGGCAGCAGAAGCGGGACGCAGCCGGTGAATCGTCGCGGCTCTGGAACTACGAGTACGACGACGTATCGGGGGAGGGGATCTTCGTCAGCCAGATGTGGAACGGGCTCGGCGTGTCGCAATGGATGTACACGCACCCGGCGTACGGGGTGCTGATGGGCGAGATCGACGCGAACGGCGCGCGGTCGACGCGGATCCATGACGATCTCGGTCGCGTGAAGGGGGCGACCTCCGGGGCCGGGCCGGTGAGCGAGATCAGGATGGCGGCGCGGGAGGAGGCCGGGAAGACCGCCGGGCTGGTCGTGGAAGCGACGCTCGCGGGCGGAGGCCGCGCCGTGGCGACGATGGATGAGCGGGGCCTCGTGGTCGAGCAGGCGCTTCGTGCGCTCGACGGGCGGATGCGGGTGCGCAGGAGCACGCACGACCTGTTCGGCCGGCCGCTGTGGGTGAGCCGCCCTGGGTTCGGCGCGGCGGCAGCAGAGAAGGCCGAGCGGACCTACGACAGCCTGAGCCGGATGGTGACGGAGCGAGCGCCCGATGGGGAACTGCAGCGGTACGAGCACCGGCTGTTCGAGACGACGCGGATCGATCCCGAATTCCGGCTCACCCGGACGACCGTGGACGTCGACGGGAGGCCGCGCGAGACAGCCGTGAAGGTGGGGGACGTGTGGCTGTCGACAGCGTTCGTGTACGGGCCGAACAGCAAGCTGACGACGGTGGCCGACCCGAAGGGCAACAAGACGGAGCTGGGGTACGATCTGCGAGGGCGGCGGACGAGCGTGAGCGATCCGGACGCCGGGACGCGGATCACGCGGTACAACGGCTACGGGGAGATCCGGGAGGAGGTGGACGCGCAGGGGCGCACGGCCGTGGTCGAGCGAGACGCGATGGGGCGGAGGCGCGTGGTGAGGAACGCGGACGGGGTGACGACGTTCGTGTGGGACATCGCGCCGCACGGGATGGGGCAGCTCGCGGCCGCGGTGAGCCCGGACGGGACGAAGGTCACGTATACGTACGACGACCGGGGGCGGGTCGCGGAGGTGCGGACGGCGATCGACGACGAGGAGTTCGCCGTGGGGGTGACGTACACGGCGGCGGGGCTGCGCGATGAGCTGCTGTACCCGAAGGTGCCGGGGCGGGAACGGTTCCGCGTGAAGTATGTTTACGAGGAGGGGTCGCTGCGGGAGCTGCGGGCGAGCAAGGAAGACGGGTCGACGCGGCCTCTGTGGAAGGTGAACGCGCGGAACGAGGACGGCGCGCTGCTGAAGGCGGTGTTCGGGAACGAGGTGGTCGCGGAGCGGGTGTACGATCCGGTGACGGGCCGGCTGGAGACGGTGCAGGCGAGGAAGACCGAGGCGCTCCAGGCGCTGGCGTACAGGTACCACGACGACGGCCGCGTGCTCGAGCGGCGGGACAGCGTCGCGGGACGGGTGGAGACGTTCGATTATGACGAGATGGGCCGGCTCGAGGGGTGGGACCTGGCTGCGCCGGGCGGGTCGCGGCGGACGACGTATGGGTATGACGAGATCGGCAACCTGCGCACGGTCTCGGAGGACGGCTTCCTGGCGGAGGAGAACGGCTACGAGGCCACGGGGAGGCCGCACGCGGTGGTGTCGCGCGACGGGGTGGCGTTCGCGTACGACGCGGCGGGGCGGCTGGAGAGGTCGAGCGCGGGGCTTTCGATCGAGTACACGGCGTTCGACCTGCCGCGGCGGCTGATGAAGGAGGGCAGGCGCTGGGACTTCTCGTACGACGCGTTCGGCGCGCGGGTGAAGAAGGCGCAGGACGGGGAGGAGACGATCTACGTCGGCGGGCTGTACGAGCGGCGTACGGACGCGAGCGGGACGCAGCGGCACGTGTTCCGGGTGGGGTCGCCCGAAGGGGAGGTGGCGCAGGTGGTGTTCGCCGGCCCCGGGGAGGAGCGGACGCTGTATGTGCACAGCGACCCGCTGGGGAGCGTGGGTGTCGTGACGGACGACGCGGGCAAGGAGGTGGAGCGGCTGCACTACGAGCCGTTCGGGAGGCGCATCGACGAGAACGGCAAGGCGCTTGAGCCGGCGGAGCGGGAGGTGAAGCACGGGTTCACGGGGCACCGGCACGACGAGGAGCTCGGGCTGATCGACATGGGCGGGAGGCTGTACGACCCGAACCTGAGGAGGTTCTTGACGCCGGATCCATTCGTGACCGACCCGACATCGGGGCAGAGCTACAACCGGTACAGCTATGTCATGAACGACCCGGTGAACCACGTGGATCCGACCGGGTGGATCTGGAAGCAGGTCAAGTACGACAACGGGAGTGACGGGTGGGTGGAGTTCGACGACGTCACCGGCGAGCCGATCGGCATGATCGGGGAGGACATCTATGTCGGTGCCCCGCCGGATGAGCCGCCGCCTCCTCCCGGAGAGGGGCGTCAGGACTTCGAGCAGGACTGGGAAGCGTTCTTGCACGAAGGAGAGGAGCGCTTCGAGCAGGGCGGGGGAGCCTCGGTCGGAGGCGACTACACGGAGCCGCCCAGGGACACGCTGAACGCGGTGCTCGAGCACGGGCTGAGGCTCTCGGATCTGACCGGGGAGAAGCCGATGCCCGGGATCGTGAGCGGGGCGATGATGGACGACCCGGTGATCGTGCCGAAGTTCACCTGGTCTATCGCGCTCACGAAGGACTTCTACAACGCGCTCGAGCTCCGCAGCCTGGCGTGGCACGCGGGCAACGTGGGGGAGTCGTTCGCCCTGGAGATGCGGGCGGCGATGGACCTGCTCGGGCTCGTCGGCGCGGTCGCGATCGAGAGCGGCATCGGGGTGGCGATGGCCCTCGGCGTCGTGCTGCCGGGGGGGGCGGGGAGGAGGGGCGGCGCCGGCAGCGGCGAGGACAGCACCGGCGGCGCGCGCGCTTCAGGCCGCCGATCTCGGGCTCTCGCGTGCTTCGATGCAAGAAATTCGTGGTACTGTTCTGGATGCCGATGCAACACGAATTTTGACAGTTGATATGATTCGAGGACAGATCCCTGTGGGGGAGTTGCGAAGCGCTCTGCCGAGCATCGTGAGGTCGGCAGAGGCTTCGGGTGTTCGCGTCCTTCAGATTGAGATGACATTTGCTAATGAGGGACTTCAGAATTTTGCGCTCGCCCAGGCGCAAAAGCTTGGCGGGACGGTCTCCAGCGCGGGCGGCAGGGACACGATCACCTTCGTGCTCGGGAGGCGGTGATGAGCATTAATATGCCGTCCATAATTCGTCGACACATGAAGCGACTGCCTGCATTTGTCCCGTGCGAAGAAGAGGCGTGTTTGCCCGTTCGGGTTTCGCTAGAGCCCGGCGAAGTGCCCGTGGGTTGGTACAAAAATCCACCTCCGTGGGAGGAGTATGTAGTCGTGTTCACGTCTATGGCCGTGTGTACAGTTGACGCCGGGCGTGTTACGAAGATCAGTCTCGACAAGATTGTCGATTACGAGACGCCCAAGGACAAATTGAACGTTGCGGGCGTCCGAATTCGTACCGCAGACGGGTTCCACTTCGTGCGCATGGCCGGGCGCTACGGACCCGATGGAAAGTTCGGTGATGTATTCAGTTTGCTGATGGTCTTGCAGGTGCTCGCTACGCGCAATAAACGCATCCACTGAGGCGAGATCCCTGCGCGCGCTCCGGCAACGTCAGCTCACATCTCTCCCGGCGGTCCGCCTCATGCTATGAGCACCCGGGGACGAGCGCACGCCGTATGTGGAGAGCGGCCCGCTGGAAAGCCGGGGTGTCGTGGCGGACGACCACCGGCGGCGGGGCGAAGCCTCGGTTGGCGGCGACTAAACGGAACCGCCCAGGGATACGCTGAACGCGGTGCTCGAGCACGGGTTGAGGCTCTCGGATCTGACCGGGGAGAAGCCGATGCCCGGGATCGTGAGCGGGGCGATGATGGACGACCCGGTGATCGTGCCGAAGTTCACCTGGTCTATCGAGCTCGCGAAGGACTTCTACGACGCGCTCGAGCTGCGCAGCCTGGCGTGGCACGCGGGCAACATGGGGGAGTCGTTTGCCCTGGAGATGCGGGCGGCGATGGACGTGCTCGCGCTCACTGGCGCGGTGGCGCTCGAGAGCGGCATCGGGGTATGGATGGTCTTCGGCGCCGTGCTGGGGGGGCGGGGAGGAGGGGCGGCGGCGAGGGCCGAAGGCGCCCTCGGTGATCTCACGGCAGCCGAGATCCGCCAGATCCAGGGCGTCGTTGACAAGGCGGGCCGCCCTCTCGAAGTCGCAGGCTCCGCCGCAACGGGCACGAGGCGCGGCGTTGATAGTGGTCTGCCCATAGGAAAGGGCCCAGGAACTCGCAGCGACACCGATTTCCTCGCTCCGCCTTCGAGCCATCCGTACTATAAGGGGCTCGAAGGAGGGGTGCCCTCCCTCGATCCCGGCACGGGCCTCATCCCAGGCGTCCACAATCCGTATATCGGGCCGGCGATCCGCTTCGAGCCTGGAGCCGCGCCCTACTTTGTACCCGGAGCACCATAGCCATGCTGCGCAGATTCTGGTTCGAGTTTTCCGTTGACAATCCCGGAGATCTGCCACCTGGGATCAGGATGGGCTGTGGAGTGACCGTGCCTACCGTTCAGGATGCTACGATTCTCATCCAGCAGCGTGTTTTCGGGGGGGGGGGGGACCGGTCCCACGAGTGCGGAAGGTTGTCCCTGACATCGACATCTCCACGTTGGATGCGGGGCATGTGCGCCCCAATATGGGTAACCCCATGGCTCCAGGTGTCTGGTTCCCTCTAGAACACCGATCACGTTGAGGAACGAGAGATGAACCGCCAAGACGCCAAGGGCGCCAAGATATTTTCTTCTCCTTCTTGGCGTCCTTGGCGCCTTGGCGGTTCGAAAATCTGCTCGTTTCAGACGGGTTCAACCCGTTTGTCGCTCTAGGCTACTGACTCTGGTCCAATTGTTTCTGCCGCGAGCTTCCGCGCCAAGAGGCGAGGGCAGCGGAGTGCTCATGATCAGTATCCGTTGCGAAACTGGTCATTGAATTCTGCGCTGCCGTGAGTGCACCATAGGGTCCCGGAGGACGGCTTCCTGGCGGAGGAAGAACGGCTACGAGGCCACGGGAAGGTCGCACGCGGTGGTGTCGCGCGACGGGGTGGCGTTCGCGTACGACGCGGCGGGGCGGCTGGAGAGGTCGAGCGCTGGGCTTTCGATCGAGTACACGGCGTTCGACCTGCCGCGGCGGCTGATGAAGGAGGGCAGGCGCTGGGACTTCTCGTACGACGCGTTCGGCACGCGGGTGAAGAAGGCGCAGGACGGCGAGCAGACGATCTACGTGGGCGGGCTGTACGAGCGGCGTACGGACGCGAGCGGGACGCAGCGGCACGTGTTCCGGGTGGGGTCGCCCGAAGGGGAGGTGGCGCAGGTGGTGTTCGCCGGCCCCGGGGAGGAGCGGACGCTGTATGTGCACAGCGACCCGCTGGGGAGCGTGGGTGTCGTGACGGACGACGCCGGCCAGGAGGTGGAGCGGCTGCACTACGAGCCGTTCGGGAGGCGCATCGACGCGAACGGCAAGGCGCTGGAGCCGGCGGAGCGGGAGGTGAAGCACGGGTTCACGGGGCACCGGCACGACGAGGAGCTCGGGCTGATCGACATGGGCGGGAGGCTGTATGACCCGAACCTGAGGAGGTTTTTGACGCCGGATCCGTTCGTGACCGACCCGACGTCGGGGCAGAGCGACAACCGGTACAGCTATGTCATGAACGACCCGGTGAACCACGTGGATCCGACCGGGTGGATCTGGAAGCAGGTCAAGTACGATAACGGGAGTGACGGGTGGGTGTATTTCGATGATGTCACCGGCGAGCCGACTGGCATGATCGGGGAGGACATCCATGTGGGCGCCCCGCCGGATTGGGGCACGCCGGATGATCCGCCGCCTCCTCCCGGAGAGGGGCGTCAGGGCTTCGAGCAGGACTGGGCGGAGTTCTTGCACGAGGGAGAGGAGCGCTTCGAGCAGGGCGGGGGAGCCTCGGTTGGCGGCGACTACACGGAACCGCCCCGGGATACGCTGAACGCGGTGCTCGAGCACGGGCTGAGGCTCTCGGATCTGACCGGGGAGAAGCCGATGCCCGGGATCGTGAGCGGGGCGATGATGGACGACCCGGTGATCGTGCCGAAGTTCACCTGGTCGATCGCGCTCACGAAGACTTCTACAACGCGCTCGAGCTCCGCAGCCTGGCGTGGCACGCGGGCAACGTGGGAGAGTCGTTCGCCCCGGAGATGCGGGCGGCGATGGACCTGCTCGGGCTCGTCGGCGCGGTCGCGATCGAGAGCGGCATCGGGGTGGCGATGGCCCTCGGCGTCGTGCTGCCGGGGGTGCGGGGAGGAGGGGCGGCGCCGGCAGCGGGCGGAGCAGGAGGATCTGCGATCACGAGCGGCTCTCAGGTTACTGAGCAGGTCATACGAGAAGCGATGAAGGATGCGCCCCTGGCATCGCAGCAGTCGGCTGGTATATCGCTGCCAAATATCCAGCGCTATGTGGATAAGCTATTCGCTGGCGAGGTGGCGCCCGCTATCAAGGTGGACGGGAAAATTATTATTGACGGCAACCACCGCTACATAGCCGGGAGGATTCTAGGTCAGGAGCCCGCTGTCCAGCCATGGGCAGGCGGCAACCATTCTCGCGTGTTTCCCGGGAAATGCATGGTGAACCATGGTGAGAATTGAATGTGATTCAGGTGTCGTTCACGAGCTGCAACACGACAGCCTTCGCGGAATCAACTTGGCAGGGTTTGATCTCCACCGGGCGAAGTTGGACGGTGCAGATTTGGAGGGGGCGATCCTTGACCGCGCGACGCTTCGGGCGGCCGCGCTGGAGAACGCTCGACTTGTGAAGTGCAGTCTGGTCGAAGCCGGGCTTCAGGGATGCTGGGCCAAGGATGCCGACTTCCGAAACGCTGTCCTTACGAAGGCGAAGCTCGATACCGCGGATTTTACCGGGGCTGATCTGCGTGGGGCCGATCTTTATCAGGCGCTCGTGTGGGGTACACGCTTTTCCGGAGCCCGACTGGAAGGCGCGGACATGCGATGCAGTCAGCTTGATGCAGCGAAGCTGCGCGGGGCGATCTGCGACGCCAGGACTCGATGGCCTGAAGGATTCGACGCAGAGGCACACGGAGTGTTCGTCGCGGCGGATAAATGAGTAAGGCCGGTCGTCCCGGAGTCTAACCATCAACAATCCACCTGGAGTGGCACGCCGGCAAGGTGGAGCAGACGTTCGCCTTGGACCGCCATCAAGGTCATCAGTGGTCCCGGCAGATTTGTAGGGAGGGTACGCAACTCCGCGGGCGATTTCGTCAATCCGGCGGGCGACAAGGCCCTCGGCTGGAATGAACATCATGTTGTGGTTAGAGAGGGTATGGTGTATGATGCGCTCACTGGTCCACAGGGCATGACAACGTCGGCGTACAAACAGCTATGGGAATTCGGAGACGTGCTCAACTTCGGGTTCTAAGGAGAGACCAATGGCATCGGTGTTCGATGTGCTTGACGAGGTCCGCAAGCGACCCGGTATGTATCTCGGTGGCGATGAGTCGCAGCGCATCGCACAGTTGCAGAATCTGGAGCAACTCTTGCACGGTTACTCCCTGGCATTGCGCTGTCACGGCATCCAGGAACCGGTTGCGGACTTCGCCCGGGAGTTCGGCGCCTATCTCTGGGAGACGAGAGGATGGAGTGCATCGTGCGGTCCTGTCGCTGCGATCCGGGAAGCAGCCAAGAGCGATGGAGAGGCCTGGGAGCTGTTCTGGGGACTGGCCGATGAGTTTCGCGCCACCGTAGCTTCGCGATAGGCGCCCGCGGCTGAATGCGGAGCCTCGGTCTTTAACGCGCTTGCTTGCTCGTACAGCTGGGGAATCCCATCAAATTAATGCCAAAGATCTCGCGGAAGACGGCATGCTCCCGGACGATGCGGTCGAGGGCAATCATGAGGGGCCGAAGCCAGTCCTCGCGCAGGGGGGAATGCAGACGGAGCTGGGGTACGATCTGCGAGGGCGGCGGACGAGCGTGAGCGATCCGGACGCCGGGACGCGGATCACGCAGTACAACGGCTACGGGGAGATCCGGGAGGAGGTGGACGCGCAGGGGCGCACGGCCGTGGTCGAGCGGGACGCGATGGGGCGAACGCGCGGAACGAGGACGGCGCGCTGCTGAAGGCGGTGTTCGGGAACGAGGTGGCCGCGGAGCGGGTGTACGATCCGGTGTTTAGGGACAGGCCCTAGGACACCGAACGGGTTGAAACCCCGGGAAAATGAACCACAGAGGCGCAGAGGACACAGAGGAACAACAAAACAACTCTGTGCCCTCTGTGCCTCTGCGGTTCGAATCTCTTCATTCTCGGGCGTTTCAAGCTGATCGACGCTCTAGTCGCGATCGGTCGGCGCGCCGCCCGGGAAGTAGTGGCGGTAGGGTCGGCCGCCCTCCACAGCGCGATCGACGGACGGGCGCTCGCGCAGGCGGCGGTAGTAGGCGCGCAGGTTCGGGCGGCCGTCGAAGGGGTGGACCCAGTCGGCGTAGAACAGCGACGGGGCGGCGGCGCAGTCGGCGAGGGTGAAGGCGTCGCCTGTCGCCCAGGTGCGGCCGGCGAGCTCGCCGTCGAGCCAGGCGTAGACCTTGTCCAGGGCGGCGCGGGCCTGAACCTCCCCGTATTCATCGCGCGGGTTGGACTGCATCTCGCGGATGCGGTTGTTCACGATCACCTGCATCATATTCATGATGTAGTTGTCGAAGATGCGGTCGAACATCCGCACCTGGAGCGCGGCGGCCGGATCGGGCGGGATCAGGCGGGCAGGATCCGGGTGGGTCTGGTCGAGCCACTCGACCACGATGCTCGCCTCCCACACGGTGAGGTCGCCGACCTTGAGCACGGGGAACTTGCCGAGCGGCCAGATCGCCGCCAGCTCCGCGCCGGCCTGCGGGTTGGAAGGCTCCAGCAGGCGCAGTTCGAAAGGGACGTCCTTCTCGTAGAAGGCGATGAAGGCCTTCTGGGAGTAGGACGAGAAGGGGTGGGCGTAGAGGATCGGCGTCGTCATGGTGGCCTTCTGCTTCTCGTGTCTGCAAGCGGTTCGTGTCTGCGAGCGGTTCTAGCGGCCTGACCCTCCGTTGACAATCCCGGAGATCTACCGCCGGGGATCAGGATGGGCTGCGGCGTGACCGCATTGCTTTCAGGACGCTGCGATTCTCATCCAGCAGCGTGTCTTCGGTGGCGACCTGGTGCCACGAGCGCGGAAGGTCGTCTCTGACGTCGGCATCTCGACGTTGGATGCTGGGCATGTGCGCCCCAGCATGAGTACCCCGATGGCTCCAGGCGTCTGGTTTCCACTGGGCTACTGACTCTGGTCCAGATGTTTCTGCGGAGAGGATGCTCTTCTGCGGAGAGGATGCTCAGGCGTTCTCGTGGGGGCGCGTCGTGCGGAGCCGGCGACACGACAGGGATCGAGCGCGATCCGTCCAGGGAGGCGATGCGACGAGCCGCGGGACGCTCGCTCGAGGCCCGCGCGGCCCGCTACACCGGTCGTCGTGGGCATGGGAGCGCGGCCGGCGAGCGAGGAAGGCTTCCCCGGCGCCCCGGCGACGGGCTTGACATCCCGCGGCGGTTCGAGGCTTGCTTGCCGGCCGGAGAACCGCTCAGGATGACCACCGCCGTCCGCACCAGCTCCCTGCCCGCTCGCAACGACCCTCAAGCCCTCCCGCCGTGGAAGCTGGTGCTGCCGCGCGGCGGCTACGTCTCCTCGATGGAGGCGTTCACCACGGCCATGGGCGTCCCGGGGTTCGTGCTGCTCGACCTGGGCACCCTGGCCGGCGGCCAGGACGCGCACCGCCTCCTCGGGCTGCGGTACCTGATCGCCAACGGCGAGGTGTGGAGAACACACTTCGGCTGGCAGCGTCCTCTGGAAGCGGCGCTGCGCCGGCAGCTGAACGACGAGGTGCGGGTGCAGGACCTCCTGTCGGAGGCCGAGGACCTGCTCGCGCGCATCCGGGACGCGCGCGCGTCGATGACGCCCGCGGACCAGGACGGGTTCGCCGGCTACCTGGAGGCCGGGCTGCTGCGGGCGCTCAAACGCCGCGATTTCGAGGAGGAGAGCTTCCTCAAGTTCCTGATCCTGGAGCAGGACGTGCCCTCGCTGCGCGAGCAGGCGGCGGAGCTCCTGCGCGCCAGGGCCGGCGAGCTCTACCGGGAGGACCCGCAGGTGCTCGACCTCCTGTATGCCGCGGTGCACCGGCTGGACGGCTATCCCGCCACCACCGTGAGCGCAGGGCAGCTCAAGTACATCCTCGTGGCGGACAAGGGCGAGATGGGCGTGCGGGCCACGCGAGAGGCCATCGCCCTCGGCAAGGTCCCCGTCGTCCTGTACAGCCTGAAGGACGACGAGAACGCGCTGCAGGTGCGGATCGCGCTCGAGGGCGGCGGCTTCGCGGTGGGCCTCGAGGGGAGCTTTCGCGAGAGCTACGCGAACTACCTCCAGATCGCGGACAAGGTGAGGGCCGAGTTCGAGCGGCGCTTCGGGGAGGGGTGGCAGGAGGAGCTGGCGCGCGCGGGCCTCTACCCCGGGTACGGCCCGCTCGCGGAGAACGCCGGGGCGATCCGGCACTTCCGCCAGAAGAACATCGTCTTCATCGGTCCCATGCAGGACGTCGTCGAGAGCGCCGGCGACAAGCGCAAGTTCCGCCTGATGGCCCAGGAGCTCGACCCGAGCGCGGTGACGCCGGGCCTCGTCATCGACAGCGACGATCCCGGCGAGATCCAGCGGACCATCCTGGAGACGTACGCCGCCGGGGGCTTCACCTTCCCGGGGCGGCTGAAGGCCGCGAACGGCGGCGGCGGGCGCGGGCAGGCGGTCATCCCGACCGAGGAGCAGGTGCCCCAGGCCATCCAGAAGGTCCTCGGCGAGATCAAGGCGTACAACTGGCAGCCAGGCGTGATGTTCGAGCAGAACATCCCGGAGACGATCCACCTGGAGGTGCAGGTGCTGCGGGATCGCTACGGCAACACGCGGCACTTCGGCATGCGCGACTGCAGCGAGCAGCGCGCGAGCCAGAAGATCCAGGAAGAGGCGCCGCCGGCCCTGCTCCGGCGGTACCCTGGCCTGGAGGACCGGATCTGCCGGATCGCCGTGCAGATCGCCGAGCGCGTGGGGTACGTGGGCGCGGGCACCGTGGAGCTGATGTTCAAGGACGGGAAGTTTTACTTCCTGGAGATGAACACACGAATCCAGGTGGAGCACCCGGTCAGCGAGGAGAGCTACGGCATCAAGCGGAAGCGCGGCCGCGCGCCCGTGAACCTCGTCGCGTGGCAGATGCGCATCGCGGACGGGCAGGCCATCGATTTCGAGCAGCAGCACGTCGTGCAGACGCACTGTAGCCGCGAGTTCCGCATCAACGCGGAGAGCTGGAAGCCGGAGATCAGGGACTCGCGCGACGGCGGCAAGGGGCTGTTCCTGCCCAACGCAGGCATCTTCGATCGCATCGCGCTCCCCGACACCGACACGATCCGCGAGGCGCTCGCGGACAAGGGCCTCACCGACCTGAAGATCCGCTTCGACTGCGGCTTCGAGGAGGGAGACGTCCTGGTCAACAAGGATCCCACGTTCGGCAAGCTCATCGTCTCCGTGAGCAGCAAGGACCCGGACAAGGCCTATGAGCTCCTGCGGCTCGCGTCGCTCGAGGTGCTCAAGAAGCTGAAGATCGAGGGGCGGCAGGTGCGGCCCGACGGGACGCCGATCTCGGACTCGCCCTTCAAGACGAACATCCAGGATCACGTGCGCATCCTGAGGATGCCCCTGTTCAAGCGTCACTCGAGCAACGACGATCGTGGCCGCCACGTGAACTGGGTGGTGGCCGCGTTCCGCGCGGAGGGGTAGCCCTCAGCGCTTCCGGCCCATCCACTCCGTCGCGGCCGCGGCGAAGCGGTCGGGCTCCTCGAAGAAGGGCTGATGCCCGCTCTTCTCGAAGATCTGCAGCGTGGCGTCCGGCAGCGTCTCCGCGATGCCGTCCCACAGGACGTGGGGAACCGCGTAGTCGTAGCGCCCGAGCGCGATGAAGAGCGGGACGCGCAGCGAGCCCGGATCCGCGGTGATGTCATAGGCCGGCGCGAGCTTCCCGAGCAGGTGCGCGAAGAACGGCGGCCTGAGCTCCGCCTCCGCGAACAGCGGCGCGGCGTCGAAGCGCGCGTCGAAGAAGCGCATGGGCGTCTGCGCGAACATGGCCTGACCGGGCGGCGCGCCCGGAGGCAGCTTGGCCAGGTTGTCCTGCAGGATCCGCTTGCGCTCCTCCGACGCGTCCTCCTCGAAGAAGGCCGCGGACCTGGCCGACAGCCGCGCCATGTCGCCGCTCGGCGGCGTGCCCGCGGTGATGACGTGCGAGACGCCCTCGGGGCAGCGCCTGCCGTACTCGACCGCGAGCGCCCCGAGGATCGAGTGCCCGAAGACGGCGATCCGCGGGGCCCCGAGGGCGCGCCGGACGGCCTCCAGGTCCTGGGCGAGCACGTCGAAGGTGAGGTCGGCAGGATCGCCGGTCGAGCGCCCGCTCCCTCGCAGGTCGATGTAGACGAGCCGGAGGCGATCGCTCAGCTGCGCCGGCGTCTGGCGCTCGTGCGCCTTCGTCCCGAGGCTGCACAGCACGAGGCACGGCGGCCCCTGGCCACGCATCGAGGTGAACAGCTCTGCGCCGTTGACGGTAATGAACATGGTTCTTCCTCCTGGCTGTCCCTTCTCACCCTGTTCGCCCCCCGGGAGCGGTGGCCGGCCAGGCCATGATACTCCGCCGGCCCCGGATCGAGACGAAGTCGTGGACGAGGCCGGCGGCGCGGCGCCGGCTCCTGCGCGTCGGACCTCTAGACGCGAGCCTGGAGGGGTCCGGAGGTCATGGCGCCCGCGCGCCCGCCCTCACTGCGCCGAGAGCGCATCGGCGACCATCGCGCGCGCCTCGTCGAGCACGCGATCGAGGTGCGCCCGATCCTTGAAGCTCTCCGCGTAGATCTTGTAGACGTCCTCGGTGCCCGACGGCCGCGCGGCGAACCAGCCGTTCTCCGCGACGACCTTGAGCCCGCCGATCTCCGCGTTGTTGCCGGGCGCGCGCGTGAGCTTCGCGACGATCGGCTCGCCGGCGAGCGTCTCGGCGCGCACCGCGTCGGGGGAGAGCTTCTTGAGCACGCTCTTCTCGCGCGGCGTCGCCGGGGCGTCGATCCGCGTGTAGAGCGGGGCGCCGAAGCGCTCGGTCAGCGCGCGGTAGTGCTCGGCGGGGTCCTTGCCCGTGCGCGCGAGGATCTCGGCGGCGAGCAGGTCGAGGATGATGCCGTCCTTGTCCGTCGACCACACCTGCCCGTTGCGACGCAGGAACGAGGCCCCCGCGCTCTCCTCGCCGCCGAAGCCGAGCGAGCCGTCGAGCAGGCCGTCGACGAACCACTTGAAGCCGACCGGCACCTCGCGGAGCGGGCGGCCGAGGTCCTTCGCCACCCGATCGAGCATGCTGCTCGAGACGAGCGTCTTGCCCACCGCCGCGTCGGGGCGCCAGTGCGGGCGGTTCTGGAACAGGTACGACACCGAGACCGCGAGGTAGTGGTTCGGGTTCAAGAGGCCCGCGCTGCGCGTCACGATGCCGTGGCGATCGGAGTCGGTGTCGTTGCCGAACGCGAGATCGTAGGTGTCCTTCAGCCCGATGAGGTTCGCCATCGCGTGCGGCGACGAGCAGTCCATCCGGATCTTGCCGTCGTGATCGAGCGGCATGAAGCTGAACGTCGGATCGACGGCCTTGTTCACCACCGTGATGTCGAGCCCGAACTTCTCGGCGATCGGCTCCCAGTACGCGATGTTCGAGCCGCCGAGCGGGTCGACGCCGAGCCGCAGCTTCGCGCCGCGGATGGCCTCGAGGTCGACCACGTTGCCGAGATCGGCGACGTAGGAGCCGATGAAGTTGTAGGGGTGCGTGTTCGGGGCGTGCAGCGCCTGCTCGTAGGGGATGCGCTTCACGCCGGCGTTGCCCCCGCGCAGGAGCTCGTTGGCGCGGTCCTCGATCCAGCCGGTGGCGGCGGTGTCCGCGGGCCCGCCGTTCGGGGGGTTGTACTTGATGCCGCCGTCCTCGGGCGGGTTGTGCGAGGGCGTGATCACGACGCCGTCGCCGAACCCGCCGTTCTTCCCGCGGTTGTAGGTCAGGATCGCGTGCGAGATGACCGGCGTGGGCGTGACGCCGTTGTGCTCGGCGATCAGCACGTCGACGCCGTTCGCCGCGAAGACCTCCAGCGCGGTCCGCTGCGCCGGCTCGGAGAGCGCGTGCGTGTCGATGCCGAGGTAGAGCGGGCCGGTCGTGCCCTGCTTCGCGCGGTACTCGCAGATGGCCTGGGCCACCGCGAGGATGTGCGCCTCGTTGAAGCTGCGCCGCGCGGCCGACCCACGGTGGCCCGAGGTGCCGAACGCGACGCGCTGCTGCGGGTCGCCCGGGTCGGGGACCTCGCTGTAGTACTGGGCGCGCAGCTTCTCCGGGTCGATGAGCACGTCGGGCGGGGCCTTCTGGCCGGCGAGGGGGTGGAGCGTCATGGACCTCCGCGTAAACTGGGCGCGGAAAAGCAGCAACCCTCACGCGAACCGGCCGCGGGCGCCGCGCCCCCGCGCGCGGAGGCCCGGGAGCCGCCGCCCCGCCCGCGCCGGGCCGCCGCCCCGCCCGGGGCTCACGGGCCCGGCCTCTCAAGGCGCGGCGGGTAGCAGGGGGACGGTCGAGCGACGACACACGCGGCGGGCAGCGACCGAGCACAAGCATGCTGCGGCGAGCGGCGCCTCCCAGCACACCTCCCCGCCTCACGTCTTCACGTCGTCGCGTCGCGCGACATCAACGTTCCTCTTGATGAGCTCTTCAGGACTCCGTAATGTAGCCTTTGTCCAAGGCGCGAACCGCCGAGGGCGGGGGAGAGACGGGGAGAGGGGCCGGGCGCGAGCCCGGGAGCACGGCGTCGAAGGCAGCCTTCGAGCGGGCGAACCGGGGGGCGCCTGCCGAGCTGCCGACGAGGTCCGCTGGCGTGGGCGTGACGCGATCGCCCTGAGCGCCGCCGGCGCGATCGAGCCATGAGAGAGGGGAATCAGGGGGAGCGGCGAGCAGAGCGCCCTCGGGCGCAGCCATGAGTGTCACAGGGCGGGTGGCCAGGAACGAGAGGGTCCTGGACATCGCGCCAGGGGTGCGTGGTTCAACTGGTTTGTCATCCGGCGATTCACGGAGCTCTATGTCAATGCAGACCGTGTCCAATCCATCGGTGAAGGACTTCCGCGGCCAGCCGCTCGACAAGCTCTGCCGAGAGCCGATGGATGTGGCGGTGTTCCTGAGGTGCGCCGCCCGCATCGCCGGCGCCCTCGCGGAGATGCACCGGGGCGGCATGATCCACAAGAACATCAAGCCGCAAAGCATCCTGCTCGACGGCGATACGGGCGAGGCGCGCATCACCGACATGAGCCTCGCGGTGCGCGTGCCCCGCGAGCAGCCCACGCTGAAGAGCCCGGGCGTCATCGAAGGCACGCTCGCCTACATGTCCCCCGAGCAGACCGGGCGGATGAACCGCTGGGTCGACGACCGGAGCGACCTCTACTCGCTCGGCGTGACCTTCTACGAGATGCTCACGGGCAAGCTGCCCTTCCAGGCGAACGATCCGCTGGAGTGGGTGCACTGCCACATCGCCCGCGTGCCCTCGCCGCCTGCCGAGCTGAGGCCGGCGATCCCCGGGCCCGTGTCCGACATCGTGATGAAGCTCCTGGCCAAGGCGGCGGAGGACCGGTACCAGAGCGCCCACGGCCTCCAGGTCGATCTCGAGACCTGCCTCGCGCGCTGGCTCTCCGCGGGGAGGATCGAGCCGTTTCCGCTCGGCGCGAGCGACGTGCCGGATCGCTTCCAGATCCCGCAGCGGCTCTTCGGCCGGGAGGCCGAGATCCAGGCGCTGACCGGCGCGTTCGAGCGCGTGGTCCGCCACGGCAGGCCCGAGGTCGTGCTCGTCTCGGGCTACTCCGGGATCGGCAAGTCCTCGCTGGTCCACGAGCTGCACAAGCCGATCGTCCGCAGCCGTGGCGCGTTCGTCTCGGGCAAGTTCGATCAGTACAAGCGCAACATCCCTTACGCGACCTTCGTCCAGGCGCTGCGCCAGCTGGTGCTCGAGATCCTGGCCGCGAGCGAGGAGGAGCTCTCCGCCGCCCGACAGGCGCTCAGGTCCGCGCTCGGCGCGAACGGGCAGCTCATGGTGGACATGATCCCGGAGGTCGAGCTCATCGTCGGCAAGCAGGCGCCCGTCCCCGACCTCGCGCCCGCCGACGCGCAGAACCGCCAGAACCTCGCCTTCCGGCAGTTCCTCGGCGCCCTTTCGACCGCCGAGCGGCCGGTCGTGATCTTCCTCGACGATCTCCAGTGGGCGGACGCCGCGAGCCTCGGGCTGATCGCGCACCTCGCGGGCCACCACGAGGTGAGGCACATCCTCCTTATCGGGGCGTACCGCGACAACGAGGTGAGCCCCTCCCACCCGCTGATGCTGGCGCTCGACGACGCGCGCAAGGGGGGCGCCACCGTCGGTTCCATCGTGCTCGGCCCGCTCTCGGCCGAGCACCTCGGCCGCCTCGTCGCCGGCGCGCTCCACAAGCGCCCCGAGGAGGCGGCGCCGCTCGCGCGCCTGCTAGAGGAGAAGACCGCCGGGAACCCGTTCTTCGCGATCCAGTTCCTGATGCGGCTCCACCACGAGCAGCTCATCACCTACGATGTCCACGCCGCGACCTGGCGCTGGGATCTCGCGAGGATCCAGGAGAAGCGCTTCACCGACAACGTGGTCGAGCTCCTGAGCGACCGGCTGAAGCTGCTCCCGCAGGAGACCCAGGAGATCATCGAGCTCGCCGCCTGCCTCGGCAACCAGGTCGAGCTCCGCACCCTCGCGATGCTCAGCGGCCGCACCGAGGCCGAGACCCGCCGGCGCCTGTGGGAGTCGGTCAAAGAAGGGCTCTTGCTCTCGGACGGCGACACGTACCAGTTCCTGCACGATCGCGTGCAGCAGGCGGGGTATTCGCTCATCGACGCCGAGGCCCGGGGCGCCCTGCACCTCTGCATTGGGCGCGCGCTCCTCGCGCACACGCCGCCGGAGCGCGTCGGCGAGCGCCTCTTCGAGATCGTGAGCCAGCTCAACCTCGGCGCCGCGGGCATCACGGATCCCGCGGAGAAGCGCCGGCTCGCGGAGCTGAACCTGGAGGCGGGGAAGAAGGCCAAGGCGTCCGCCGCGTGGCAGGCCGCCGCGCGCTTCCTGTCGCTCGGGATAGAGCAGCTCGCGGAGGACAGCTGGCAGACGGACCACGACCTCGCGGTCGCGCTGCACGCCGAGCTTGCGGAGAGCGAGCACCTGTGCGCGCGGTACGAGGAGGCAGAGCGCCTGCTCCGGCTCCTGCTCGACCGGTGCGAGAGCAGGATCGACAAGGCGTCCGTCTACCGGATGAGGGTCGATCTCCACTTCAGCAAGGGGGAGGTGCGCAAGTCCGTCGAGGCCGGGATCGAGGGGCTCCGCCTGTTCGGCATCGACCTGTCGCCGCACCCCTCCTGGGAGCAGGTGCAGGCCGAGCACGACGAGGTGCGGCGCAACCTGGGCGGGCGGCCCGTCGAGGCGCTGGTCGAGCTGCCGCTCATGACCGACCCCGACATGAAGGCGGCGATGCGCATCCTCGGCGTCTTCTGGGCGCCTGCGCTCAGCAGCGACGCGAACCTGCTCGCGCTCCACCTCGGGCGCATGGTCAACCTCTGCCTCGAGCACGGCAACGTGGACGCCGCGACCATGGCCTATGCCTGGTGGGGCATCACGCTGATCAACACCTTTCACCAGTACGAGGAAGGTTACCGCTTCGGGAAGCTCGCGCGCGCGCTCGTGGCGAGGCACGGCTTCGCCGCGTACGAGGCCAAGCTCTATTATTCCCTCGAGCTCATCACCGCCTGGGTCGACGACCTCGACAAGGCCGTCGAGCTCGCCAGGGCGGGCTTCCTCGCCGGGGTCGAGCGGGGCGACCTGGCGGTGGCCGGCTTCTGCTGCAACCACCTCGTGGCCCTCGTGCTCGCCCAGGGTGCGCCGCTGAAGGACGTCCACGAGGAGGCGGAGCGGCGCCTCGAGTTCGTGCGCGCGGCCCGCCTCGATTACCTCGTCGAGATCATCGAGAACATGCAGCGCTACGTCCAGAGCCTGAGGGGGCTCTCGCGCGGCCTGTCCACGTTCAGCGACGACCATTTCGACGAGGCGGCCTTCGAGGCCGGCTTCACCCCCGATCGCATGCCCGGCATGGTCTTCTGGTACTGGGTCCTGAAGATGCAGTCGAGGTTCACGAGCGGTGATCTCGACCAGGCCCTCGCGGCGGCGGAGAAGGCGCGCGGCATGCTCTGGGCCTCCCCGCCGTGCCACTTTCAGATCCACGACTACCACCTTTACTCGGCGCTCCTCCTCGCGGCCGCGCACGCGAAGGCGTCCCCGGAGCAGCGGCGGGAGCACGGCGACCGGCTCTCCGCCCACCGGGCCCAGCTCAAGGAGTGGGCGGAGAGCTGCCCGCGGACCTTCGGCGCGAGCGAGGCGCTCGTGTCCGCCGAGATCGCCCGGATCGAGGGCAAGGCGCTCGCGGCGAGCGAGCTTTACGAGCAGGCCCTCGGCGCGGCGCGCGCGGGGGGCTTCGTCCAGCACGAGGCCCTCGGCCACGAGCTGGCCGCGAGGTTCTACCTCGGCCGGGGGCTCTTCACGGCGGCGAAGGGGCACCTCCGGGAGGCGCACGCCTGCTACGAGCGCTGGGGGGCCGAGGCCAAGGTGCGGCAGCTCGAGCAGCTCCACCCCGAGCTCGCCGAGCACAGGGCGTCGGCCGCGACCGCCACGTTCGCCGCCACGCCCCAGCAGATCGACATCTTCTCGGTCGCGAAGGCGTCCCAGAGTATCTCGAGCGAGATCCTTTTGCCGAGGCTCTCGGAGACGTTGATCCGGATCGTGCTCGAGACGGCGGGCGCCGAGCGAGGCTGCCTGCTCCGCCACCGCGCCGCCGCGGGCGGCGGCGGCGGCGCGTTCACCGTCGAGGCCGAGGCGGAGGTGGGCGGCGCGGGCCGGGACATCGAGGTGCGCCCCCGCGGCGAGGCGACCTCCGCGGCGGAGCTGCCGGAGGCGATCCTCAACTACGTCAAGCGGACGCGGGAGCAGGTGCTGCTCGACGACGCGACGGCGGACGCGAGGTTCTCGGCGAGCCCGTACGTCGCCCGGAGAAAGCCGCGGTCGGTGCTGTGCCTGCCGCTCGTGCGGCAGGCGGAGTTCATGGGCGCCGTGTACCTCGAGAACAACCTGACGGCGGGCGCGTTCACGCCCGATCGCGTGGTCGTGCTGGGGATCCTCGCGTCGCAGGCGGCGATCTCGCTCGAGAACGCGACGCTCTACACGAACCTGTCGCAGGAGAACGCGGAGCGGAAGCGGGCCGAGGCGGAGACGCGCAAGCTCAACGAGGAGCTGGAGCTGCGCGTGCTCGACCGGACGGCGCAGCTGTCGGCCGCCAACCGGGAGCTCGAGGCCTTCAGCTCCTCGGTCTCCCACGACCTCCGGGCGCCGCTCCGGAGCATCAACGGCTTCAGCATGGCGCTGCTCGAGGACTACGGCGATCGGCTGGACGAGGAGGGCAAGGGCTACCTGAACCACATCCGCGCGGCGAGCCGGAGGATGGGGACGTTGATCGACGACATGATGAACCTCTCCCGGGTGACGCGGAGCGCGATGGAGCGCCGGAAGGTGGACCTCAGCGCGATGGCGCGCGAGCTCCTGTCCGAGCTCCGCAAGGAGGACCAGGGCCGCCGCGTGGAGGTCGCCGTCGCCGAGGGGCTGTCCGCGAGCGGCGACGAGCGGCTCCTCCGGATCGCGCTCCAGAACCTGCTCGGCAACGCGTGGAAGTTCACGAGCAAGCGCCCCGAGGCCCGGATCGAGTTCGGCGCCGAGCTGGCCGCCGGGCGCACGGCGTACTTCGTGCGCGACGACGGCGCGGGGTTCGACATGAGCCGGGCGGACAAGCTGTTCACCGCCTTCGAGCGCCTGCACACGACCTCGGATTTCCCCGGCACCGGCATCGGGCTCGCGACCGTCCAGCGCGTCGTCGATCGGCACGGCGGGCGCGTCTGGGCCGAGAGCGCCGTGGGGAAGGGGGCGACGTTCTATTTCACACTCTGATTTGCACTCTGATTCACACGCGGATGTGAGCTCACGACAACCAGAGGATGGAGCGAGCTGGATGAACAAAAAATCGATTCTGATCGTGGACGACAGCGACGCGGAGATGGCGCTGACCATGCGCGCGATCAAGAAGAGCGGGATCAAGGCCGACGTGATGGTGGCGCACAGCGGGTACGAGGCGCTCGACATGCTCCTCGGCGCGGCGGAGGGCGAGGGGCGAAAGGACGATGATCTGCCCTGGATCGTCCTCCTGGATCTGAGGATGCCCGGCGTCGACGGCCTGGGCGTGCTGAGGCGCATCCGCGCCGAGGAGCGCACCCGCCGCCTCCCGGTCATCATCCTGAGCTCCTCCGACGAGCTCTCGGACGTCGGCGCCTGTTACGACACCGGCGCCAACAGCTACATCCGCAAGCGCGTCGACCTCCTCGATTTCACCGAGACGATGCGCATCCTGCACACGTACTGGGACATCACCGAGCGCCCGCCGGTCCCGGCGAGCTCCTGAGCATGGACGCACCGCTTCGGGTTCTCCTGGTCGAAGACTCCGCGGAGGACGCGGCGCTGCTCGTGCGCTGCCTCAAGCGGTCGGGGTACGCGCCGACGTCCGAGCGGGTGGAGACGGCCGAGGGCATGCAGGCGGCGCTCGATCGGGCGCGGTGGGATATCGTCTTCTCGGATCACCGCATGCCGCTCTTCAGCGCGCTCGGGGCGCTCAGGGTGCTGCGGGAGCGGGATCTCGATCTCCCGTTCATCATCGTCTCGGGGAACATCGGCCCGGAGCTCGTCGCCTCCGCCATGCAGGAGGGGGCGAGCGATTACGTCCTCAAGGACGACATGTCGCGCGTCGCCCCCGCGGTGGATCGCGCGCTGCGCGACGTGGAGGAGCGGCGGCGCCGCCGCGAGGCGGAGCGGGCGCTGAAGGAGAGCGAGGAGCGGTTCGCGCTCGCGGTCCGCGGCTCGCGCGACGGGCTCTGGGACTGGAACCTGCTGACCGGAGAGGCCTATTACTCGGGTCGACTCAAGGAGATGCTCGGGTTCGAGGAGCACGAGCTCCGCGGGATCGAGGGCTTCGCCGCGCAGATCCACGAGGGCGACCGCGAGCGTGTATGGGCGGCGCTCCGGGACCACCTGGAGCGACGGGCGCCGTTCGACGTGGAGCTCCGCCTCGCCACGAAGCAGGGGGAGCACCGCTGGTTCTGCGCCCGGGGACAGGCCCTCTGGGACGCCGCCGGGGCGCCCACCCGCATCGCCGGCTCGCTGAGCGACCTCACGACGCGCAAGCACGCCGAGGCGGAGCTCCTCTCGCAGCTCGGGCTCATCCGCCAGCAGCAGGAGGCGATCCGCCTCCTCTCGGCGCCGATCATCGAGGTGTGGGAAGGGGTGCTGACCGTGCCCGTGCTCGGCGCGCTCGACGGCGAGCGCGCGGAGGTGATCCTGGACGCGCTGCTCGCGGCCGTGTCGCACGCGCAGTGCCGCCAGGTGATCCTCGACGTGACGGGCGTCGCCTCGATGGAGGCGGACACGGCCGAGCAGCTCGTCCGGATCGTCCGCGCGCTCCGGCTCCTCGGGGCGCACTGCATCGTCGTCGGGATCCAGCCCAGGGCGGCGAGCGCCATGGTGGCGCGCGGCATCGACCTCTCCTCGATCACGACCCTCGGCAACCTGCGCCAGGCCCTGGTGCGGTGCATCCGCGCCGGCGGCGGCGCGGCCGACGCGGGCGGCGAGCGCTCTTCAGGCGGCCGCGCTGCCGCGGCGCTCCGGCGATTGCCCTGACGGCCGCCGCCCCCTCGCCGGGGGCGCCGGGCGCACCCGGCCGAGCACCGTGGCGCTGTAGTGGCGCCAACCCGGGGGGACGATTCTCCTTGGACGGCGCGGGATCGGCGGGTACGACGTACGATAGCGCACCCGGTACGGCGGCGTGCTCCGCTCGACCCGGGCTGATGACACGCCTCGATGCGCGGCGACGGAGGCGTCTTCCACGGTTCCCCGGAGACTGAAGCGTGACACCAGCGCAGATCGGGCCCTACCGGATCCTGGGGCAGCTCGGCCAGGGGGGGATGGGCATTGTCTACTGGGCCGAGCACGTCCAGACCGGCGAGAAGGTCGCGGTCAAGACGGCGCGTGTGCCCTACGGCTGCGGTGTCGCCGGGCTGCGCTGCGAGATCGACGCGCTCACGCGCGTCCGCCACCCGGGGATCGTGCGCATCCTCGACGAGGGCATCGAGGAGGGCCTGCCGTGGTACGCGATGGAGCGGCTCGTCGGGCGCACGCTCGACGACCACCACCGCGCGCTGTGGGCGCTGGCGCCGCGGCCCGAGGCGCCCGACGCCGCGGCCGCGCTGCCCACGGTGCCCGCCGAGCCCGCGGCGGACTCTCCGAGGCGCCCCCTCGACGCGAGCACGCACCGCCTGGATCACGAGATGCCGCGCGACGCGCAGGCGACGCTCCCGCTCGGCACGCCGGGCCACACGACCAGGCAGCGGCCGGCGCGGAAGGACGACGGCGCGCCCTCCGAGCAGGCGCGCTCGTCCCGGTGGCGCTACCCGGCCGCCGGGGGGAAGCTCGCCGAGGCGCTCGCGCTGATCCGGGAGGTCTGCGAGCCGCTTTCGTTCCTGCACGGCGCCGGCATCGTCCACCGGGACCTCAAGCCGGCGAACATCTTCATCCGCGAGAGCGGCGCGCCGGTGCTCGTCGACTTCGGGCTCGTGTTCCGGTGCGCCGGCGCGGTCGGGCGCGAGGTGATCGACGTCGCCGGGCCCGTGATCGGGACGGTCACGTACATGTCGCCGGAGCAGATCCGCGGGCAGATCCTGGACGCCCGGAGCGATCTCTACGCGCTCGGCTGCATCCTCTACGAGGTCGTGGCGAGCAGGCCGCCGTTCATCAACTCGTCGAGGAACGGCGTGCTGCTCGAGCACCTCACGATGACCCCGGTGCCGCCCTCGATGCTCGTCGACGGCGTGCCCCCGGAGCTCGACGCGCTCGTCCTCCACCTGCTCGAGAAGGAGCCGCGCCACCGCCTCGGCCACGCCGACGACGTCGCGCAGCGCCTCGGGCAGATCCTCGGCGCCCCCCCTGTCAGCCCGCGCCGCGGCGAGGCGCCGCGGGCGTGCCTGTACCGCCCCGGGCTCGCGGGGCGGCAGGAGGTGCTCGGCGTCTTCTGCGAGCACATCGCCCGCGCCCTGCGGGGGCACGGGCGCTGCGTGCTCGTCGGCGGCGAGAGCGGCGTCGGCAAGACGTACCTCGCCGCGGCGATCGCGCGCGAGGCCTCGCTGCGCGGGATGCGCGTCATCGCGGGCGAGTGTGTCCCGTTCGCGACGGTGGACGCCCGCGCCGGGCGCGACGCGCGCGCGGCGCCGCTCCACCCGTTCCGGCGGCTGTTCGAGGTGGTGGCCGACCTCTGCCGGGAGGGCGGGGAGGAGCTGACCGAGGTGCTCCTCGGCGGCCGCGCCAAGGTGCTCGCCGCCTACGAGCCCCTGCTCCGCCACGTCCCCGGCCACGAGGCCCAGCCGGAGCCGCCCGAGGTGCCCGCCGAGGCGGCCCGGCTCCGCCTGCTCAACGCCCTCGGCGAGACGCTGGCGGCGCTGGCCGAGGACCAGCCGCTGCTGCTCATCCTGGACGACCTGCAGTGGGCCGACGAGCTCTCGCTGAGCTTCCTCGGCTCGCTCGGCGCTTCGTACTTCGACGGCCGCCCGCTGCTCCTGCTCGGCACCTACCGGGCGGAGGAGGTGGGCGACGGCCTGGGCGAGGTGATCGCCGGGGACGGCGTCGAGCGCGTGCAGCTCGGCCGGCTCGACGAGGGGACGATCGGCGTGCTCGTGGGCGACATGCTGGGCATGCCGAGGCCGCCCGAGGCGCTCGTGCGCCTGCTCGCGCGACGCTCCTCCGGCAACCCGTTCTTCGCGGCCGAGTACCTGCGGGCCGCGGTCGCCGAGGGGCTGCTCCGCCGCGAGCACGGCGCCTTCCGGCTGACCGTCGCCGCGGAGACGGCGCACGACATCGAGCACGCCGAGCACGCGCTGCCGCTGCCCGGCTCGCTGCGCGAGCTCGTCGGGCGGCGGCTCGCAGGGCTGTCCGAGGCCGCGCGCGGCCTGGTCGACGTCGCCGCGGTGCTGGGGCGCGAGGTCGACGGGGAGATCCTCGCGGCCGTGGCCGGCCTCTCGCAGCGCGAGGCGCTCCCGCTCGTGAAGGAGCTCCTGAACCGCCAGGTGATCGAGGAGCCGCAGGCGGGGCGGTTCCGGTTCGTGCACGACAAGCTCCGCGAGTTCGCCTACGAGCGCGTGGGCGAGGCGCGGCGCGCGGCGCTGCACCGCGCCGCCGCGCTCGCGATCGAGGCGCGCTTCGCCGGCGATCAGGGCTTCTCGCTGCTCTACTCCGAGCTCGCGCACCACTTCACGGCGGCGCGCGAGCTGCCGAAGGCGATCGAGTACCTGGAGAAGGCCGGCGTGTTGGCCCAGCGGACCTTCGCGAACCGGGAGGTGGTCCGGTGCTTCACCGAGGCGCTCTCGCTCGACGACCAGAGCGCGCGGCGCGTCGACCCGCTGCGCCGGGCGACGTGGGAGCGGCAGCTCGGGAACGCGCACCTCGGCCTCGGGCAGCTGGTCGAGAGCCAGGCGCACCTGCTCCGGGCCGTGGCGCTGCTCGACGAGCCGATGCCCGCGCGGGCGTGGCACCTCGCCCTCAGCTTCGCGGGGCAGGTGCTGACGCAGGTGCGGCACCGCGTCGCCCCGCCGCGGCCGGCCGGGCTCGCGCCCGAGGGGCGGGCGGTGCTCCTGGAGGCGGCGCGCGCGTACGACCTGCTCGTGCCGGTGTCGTACTACGTGACGGGCGATCTCCTGCGGATCCTCTACGCCACGCTCGCGAACCTCAACCTGGCCGAGCGCGCCGGCCCGTCGCCGGAGCTCGGGCTCGCCTACGGCAGCGCGCACCTCACGGTGGGCTTGATCCCGTGGTTTTCCCTGGCCGAGACCTACGGCCGCAAGGCGCACGAGGTCCTCGCGGGGGTCGCCGATCCGGCGGTGCGGAGCTGGGTGTACGTGCTGGCGGGCGGGTACGCGTCGGGCGTCGGCCGGTGGGACGTCGCGTTCGATCTCGGCGCGAAGGCGCTGGAGATGGCGAAGGAGCTCGGCTTCCCGAGGCGCATCGAGGAGGCGCAGGGGGTGATCGGCACGGCCCGCTGCCTCCACGGCGACTTCGCGCTGGCGCGCGACATGTCGCAGCGCACCTACGACTCGGGCAGGCGCGGCGATCCGCAGACGCAGGTGTGGGGCGCGGCGGGCGTGGCCCAGGCGTGCCTGCACCTCGGGCAGTGGGAGCGCGCGCTCGCGGCGGCGCAGGAGGCGGAGGCGCTGCTGTCCCAGAAGCTCGGTCGCCCCGAGCAGATCATCGCGCTCGGGGTGCTGTCGCTCGCGCACCTGCGGGGCGGCGACGCCCGCCGCGCGCGGGCGGCAGCGGAGCGCGGGCTCGCGGTGATCTGCGAGGGCAAGCCGATCTCGTTCTACTGCATCATCGCGTATAACTGCGTGGCCGAGGTGTTCCTGGAGCTCTGGGAGGGCGCGGCGGCGGGCGAGCGGGCGGCGCTCGCGCGGGGCGCCGAGCGCGCCTGCGTGGAGGTGGAGCGGTCGGCGCAGGTCTTCCCGGTGCAGCGGCCCCGGGCGTTCTGGCTGCGCGGGCAGTACGAGGCGCTCTCGGGGCGAACGAGGCGTGCGAGGCGCCTCTGGGAGCGCAGCGTCGAGGCGGCGCGGCGGCTCGATCTCGCGTACGACGAGGGGATCGCCGAGCTGGCCCTCGCCCGGAGCATGGCGCGCGGCGAGCCGGCGCGGCTCGCGCGGGCGCGGCGCGCGGCGGAGCTCTTGTCGCGGGGGCGCGCCGCGCCGGAGCTGGCCGAGTTTGCGGAGGAGATGGGCTTGAACGACCGACGGATCGAGACCGCCTGACTCGAGACCGCCTGAAAGGAGACGTCGGCGGTGCGCATCGGCAGCAACACGTACCGCGAGGGCCGGCGCATCGCGGTCGAGGCGTCGAGGTGCCCTCGGCGGGCGCCCGCAGTGGCGTCTTGTTCAGCGGCCCGTGGGACATGAGGGTCAGCTCCGTCCGCGTCCCCGCCGGCTTCAAGCTGACGCTCTACAGCGAACTCTTCCCAATCTCCACGATACCACCGGCGCGGGGGCCCCCAGCGACCCGGTTCAGACCAGCCCCGCTCCCGATCAAGCCATCCCGCAACCAGGGATGAACTTGGGCGACGAATTTGCGGTGGCGAACCGGCGCAATCCGTCGCGTCTCCCGGGATTTTGGGGGCACCAGACCGCCGATCGCACCGGTTCGGAAGGCATCGACCCAACCCGGGCCCAACCGCGGGCGCTTGAGCTTGGCGAGCTCGCGCCAGCCGACCCATCGCCTCGGGCCACCGTGATCGCCTCGCTCGCCGAGACGCTCACCCGCGCCGTCGCGCTCGGGGATGCGAAGGCAGCCCGGGTGGTTCACGAGGCGATCGGGCAGCTGCTCGGCCTGCCGCCAGCCGTGGAGAGGCTAGGATGCTTGCGCTGATAGAAGGCCCCTGCATCGGGATATCGACGGGTCGAGGACGCCGGTTGCGTGGCGTCGGATGCAGCTTGCGCTGCCGCTGGGATAGCTGCGGGTGGAAACACCCGCGCCGGACGACGAGGGCGACCTCGGACGCCGGCGTCCCGAAGAGCCGGATCTGAGGTTCACAAGTCCGTCCCATGAGAGGGACCCCTGGGCGACCAGGGACCCCTACTCGACGACGTGTGCGAGCACCGTGCCACCATCGTCGGGCGACGGCGGAGCTCCTCCAACGTGTCCGGTTGCACGGCCACAGTCAGCAGGTGCGGGAACCAGCAGGGTCGACGTTGCGGACGCCACGTTCACATGATGTCTCGCTCATCGCAGACGTAGATGCCTAAAGTGCCCAGTGCCATGAGGAGCGCCGCACGGTAAGGTTCCTCACGGCCTCCGGGTAAGACTCCCACATCGACTTGCCGTCGCGGGACACTCGGACGCTCTCGTCCGCCGCCGAGTATACGTCATTTGTGATGTATGTGGCGTAGGTTCCCTCGCGTAAGGAGCAGAGCTTCGCCGCGATGTTAGCTGCGCGTCCCACCCACACAAGGTCGTTCGCTCCTCGGATTCCGGTCCGGGCGACGAAGAGGGAGCTCATGTCGATGCCCACGGCCTGGCTGACGCGGAAGCTTTGGGGAAGGTTCGGGTATTGTTCGCGGACCTTCGGGTTCAGGATCTCTACGACAGCATGGTTGATCGCAAGAGCTGCGCGGCAAGCGTTCGTGGCCATCCCGCTGCCGAGGAAGACTGCCATAACTCGGTCGCCGTCGAACGCCGTGATCTCGCCACCCTTCTCACGAATGATGCGGCAGGCGCAGTTCAGGTAGACCTTATACACCGCGGCAACGAACTCTGGCTTATAAAGTGTAACCAGGCCCGTCGAATCTGCGAGGTCCGCATAGAGCACGGTGCCCGTGAGCTTCACAGCGTCATTCGCGAGCTTGAGATCTGGGGTATCGGGCACTTTCGTGCCATCGCGAGATGTCCACTGCTCCTTGAGAATTTTCGTGACTTCGGCTCTGAGGTCGTCTGTGAAAGCCATGGTCGTCCCTTCCTCACCTGCACCGCAACCGGGAAACTATAGTACGGAACTCGTTCATCGCCGGCGCTACGCGCGACGGAAGATCAGTCTCGGGACCGGGAGCTATTTCAAGCGCTTTTACCCCGACAAGATCTGAGGGGAGCTTGAGATCGCGCTCATCGCGCAGTCGCACCATGAAGGTGCGCTCGCGCCCGAGGGCCCCCATGAGCAGCCCGAGTTCGAAGGTGACGTTGTCGCGCGGGGTCGGGCTTCGCGACCCGCGGGTCTCCACCACGTCGTCGGCGGTAACCACGACAAGCCCGAAGTCGAGCGTGTCAAGCTGCGCAGCGAGGGACTCGATGGGCGTCTGGCCTGCACCGAAGACCCCGTCGGTCCACAGGCGCATTGTCCACGGGTCGTGCTGGCAGGCCGCCTGGATGGCACGCGCGACGGGCAGGCGCTCCGCGGGGGATCCGATAAAGACGACGGGCCGCGCGTTGGACGGCCTGACGAGCTGGCCGCGCTCTCGCAGGCGCTTGCTAATGTCGACCGAGAGCCTGCGCCACACCTTGGGGTGCCGATCTGCGATTGTCGAGAAGGCCGGCTCCTCGATCCATGCGACAACCGTCTCATCAAGGGCGCGGATCGTCGCGCTCCGTTTGGCCGAGGGGTCGATCATGGCCATCTCGCCTACGTGCTGGCTGGCGCGGCGCCTGGCGACCTCGCGACCATTGATCTCTACGCCCACGACTCCCGCAAGGATAAGGCAGAGGTCGGTGTCCGTAGACTCCTGGGTAATCACGATCTCGCCTGGCATGTAAGCCTCGAGCCTTACGGAGTCGGCGATCTCGCTCGCGACCTGCCCATCATGCGCGACGATCGACTGCTCGCGCAGCGCCTCCTCTAACCGTCGCCGCCCTCGACCTTCTTTCGTTTCGGTGAATCTGTCCAGCAGCATGGTTCCTCTAGCAGCCGAGGTGGCCCGTCTTGCCGACGGCTCGGCCGGGAGCGTGAGGATACCAGCGAGGGGCGCGGATGGCGACCACCATGCTCCTCCCTCCACGATGCGGTCGGCTTACTTCTCGGCTGCCGAGCGGAACGCGTAACAGCGTGCTTCCCGAGGCTTCGCGGACCTCGCGGCACCGGGTCTTGTTCACGGTGCTGACAGGACTCCGGCAAGCCGAGCTCGCAGGGCTCGGGTGGGACGACTTCGAAAGCCTGGACCGCGAAATGCTTGTGCTCGGAGCCCTACGGATCCTCAGGATGGGCCATCGCGAGATCGACAGCTGACGACGGACGAACCCGACGTGGACGCGACCCCTTGCAGCGGCCCAAGCATCGCAACGCCAAGGACAACTCCGACAAGCGCAGGAGCCGCATCCAGTCGTGGTGTGGGCGCTCCGCTAGCTGCGTGCTCAGCTACGAGCGCGCGGCTGGTACAGGCCCGACGGTCCCGTGTTTCCTGCGACGTGGAGCAAGACTGCCGGCCACTCCGTGAGCCATGCCCAGGCGATCGACTCGGAGCGGGAGATCCGCTCCATCATGCGCGCGGCCGACCTGCCGGTCCACCGCTGGGGCTCGTCGCTCTCGTGGGGGCTGCCTGCCGTGAACGAGGTGCTTGCGCTCCCCGCGGCACCGCGGAGCGCATCCACGCGGCAGGTGGACAGCGCACGCCGCCTCGCCGAGCTCGACGCGGATGGCCCGGGGTGGAGGGCGTCGAGATAGGCGACAACGACTGCGAACTCGCGAGCGTGCCACCGTGGTCGCGCGCAGAAGCCATCGAGGGCGAGCCGACAGCGCGGGCCCGCGTACGGTCGAGGCACATGCGGCGGGCGACGTGAAGGCCACGCGGGAGCTGCACGAGGCGATCGGTCTGCTCCCGGGTCGCTGAGGCCGCTCTGGCGCGTGTGACCCGGCCGGCTCCCATGCATCGGAGCTGCGCGCCGACGATGCGGTGGAAGCCGCCGCGTTCCTTGAGGGACTTCTCGCGCCCGATCAGTTTTCGCCGCCGACCAGGTGGGCTCGGGGAGCAGCCCTCACCACAGCGTCGGCGCGGACGGCGCGCGACGCCGATGGCACTCTTGGCAGGCGAGGGATCTCGGCAGCCGAGGCGGGAATCCGATCGTGCTCCGGAGCACGCCTCGGCAGCCGAGGTAGCACTGATCGTGCTCGGGGACATGCCTCGGCGGCTGAGGTGCCCCTCCGATCGCGCTCGTGCCCGCACCTCGGCGGCCGCGCCACTCCTCGATCCTGATCGGGGATCCTGATCGGGAGCACGCCGCGCCCTCGCGGCGACATACCGCGCCGCGTCAACGCGCGGCGGTGGTACAAGGGGAGCGCTCCATGGCAAGGCTCACCCTCCCTCAGCTCGAACGACACCTCTTCAAGGCCGCCGACATCCTCCGCGGCAAGATGGATGCGTCGGAGTTCAAGGAATACATCTTCGGCATGCTGTTCCTGAAGCGGTGCTCCGACGTCTTCGACGCCCGCTTCGAGGAACTCGTCGCGAAGGACATGGCCCGCGGCAAGCGCGAGGCCGAGGCGCGCAAGCGCGCCGCGCACCCGAGCTTCTACACCGACACGTTCTACGTCCCCGAGGAGGCGCGCTGGAGCTACCTGCGCGACGAGGCCCACAAGAACATCGGCGACACGCTCAACAAGGCGCTCGCCGCGATCGAGGGGCAGAACACGAGCCTTGAGGGCGTGCTCGCGCACATCGACTTCACGCGTAAGGTCGGCCAGTCGAAGATCCCGGACAAGAACCTCCGCGACCTCATCGACCACTTCTCCGAGCACCGCCTGCGCAACGAGGACTTCGAGTACCCCGACCTCCTCGGCGCCGCGTACGAGTACCTGATCCGCGACTTCGCCGACTCGGCGGGGAAGAAGGGCGGCGAGTTCTATACCCCGCGCGCCGTGGTCCGGATGATGGTCCGTATCGCCGCGCCGGACGAGGGCATGCACGTCTACGACCCCTGCTCGGGCTCGGGCGGCATGCTGGTGCTCTCGCACGAGTACCTCGACGAGCACCAGAAGAACGTGAGGAACCTGCGCCTCTACGGCCAGGAGTCGAACGGCGGCGTGTGGGCAATCTCCAAGATGAACATGCTCCTGCATGGCATCCACGGCGACGACATCAGGAACGACGACACCCTCGCCAACCCACTCCACAAGGAGAACGGCGAGCTGATGCGCTTCGACCGCGTGATCAGCAATCCGCCGTTCTCGCAGAACTACAAGCTGGAGGGCCTGCCCTTCAAGGAGCGCTTCCGCTACGGCCTCTGCCCGGAGAGCGGGAAGAAGGCCGACCTGATGTTCGTGCAGCACATGCTCGCGGTGCTGCGCCCGGGCGGGATGGTCGTCACGGTGATGCCGCACGGCGTGCTCTTCCGCGGCGGGACGGAGAAGCAGATCCGCACCGGCATCCTGGACGACGACCTGCTCGATGCCGTGATCGGCCTGGGCCCTAACCTCTTTTATGGAACAGCCATCCCCGCCTGCCTGCTCGTGCTGCGCGCGAAGGGGGCGAAGCCGAAGGAGCGGCGCGGGAAGGTGCTCTTCATCAACGCCGACCGCGAGTATGCCGAGGGCCGGGCGCAGAACCAGCTCCTCCCCGAGCACATCGAGAAGATCGTGAGCACGTGGCAGGCGTTCCGCGATGTGCCCGGCTTCGCGAGCGTGGTCGGGCGCGAGGTGCTGCGCGAGAACGAGGACAACCTCAACATCCGGCGCTATGCCGACAATGCGCCGCCGCCGGAGCCGCATGACGTACGCGCGCACCTGCACGGGGGCATCCCGAAGTCCGAGGTGAAGGCGAAGGAGGCACTGTTTGAAGCGCACGGGCTCGACCCGCGACGGCTGCTCCGGGAGCGGGACGAGCGGTATCTTAATTTCGTGGATGGGATAAGCGACAAGGCAGCGCTGAAGAAGCGGCTGGATGAGGATCCCGGGATGGCGGCGCGGGAGCAGCAACTCGCCGAGGCCGTGGAGGGGTGGTGGAAGAAGGCGCGGCGAGATCTGCGGCAGCTCCCTGTGTCGGGGGCGATCATGCCGCTGCGGGCGCGCTTGCTGGCGAGCTTCGAGAAGGCGGTGCGGCCGGTGGGGCTGCTGGAACAGTTCCAGGTGACGGGGGTGATCGCAACGTGGTGGGGAGCGGCGCAGAACGACCTGAAGACACTTGCCGCGCACGGGTACACGGGACTGGTGGAGGCGTGGGTGTCGAGCATCCGGGCGGCGCTGGAGGACGAGGAGGCGAGGGGGAACCCGCTGGAGCATCCGCTGATCAAGAAATTGCTGCCGGAGTACGTAGCCGAGCTCGGGGAGCTGGAGGCGAAGCGGGCGGAGCTGGACGCGGAGATCAAGGCGGCGCAGCCGGGGGAGGACGAGGAGGAAGGTGAGGGGGAGGAGGGCGAAGAGCGGCGGTCGGAGGAGGAGGTGAAGGCGCTGAAGAAGGACCTCGGCGCGGTGAAGAAGCGGCTGAAAGCGCTGGAGGGGGAGCTGATGCAGCGGCTGGAGGACGGGGCCGCGAAGCTGGACGAAGAGGAGGCCGAGGGGCTGGTGGCGGGGGTTTTAAGGGAGAGCCTTGATGGCATATTCGGGCGGTACGTGGGAGAGCACCGGCGGACCGTTGTCGCGACGTTCGAGGGGTGGTGGGAGAAATATTGGGTGACACTCATCGCACTGCAACAGCAGCGGGACGCGTTGAGCAGCAGGCTGCGACACTTTCTCGGAGGGCTCGGATATGAGACCTGATGGTTGGAGCCGCAGGACCATTCGGGAGTGCCTGGCTGGGCAGTTCAGTGGTGAGTGGGGAAGCGAGCCAGGCCATCAAGATGGCAACGCAACAGTGCTCCGATCGACAGATCTCGATGACGAGGGGCACGTTGATGTCTATGGGGGAGCGCAACGAACGATCGCGACCGCGAAGCTGTCAATGAAGAGGCTTCGGCCGGGTGATATTTTGCTTGAAGCTTCGGGCGGCGGCCCGGGGAAGCCCGTCGGCCGTGTGGCGCTATTCGCCGAGTGTTCTTCGGCGCGGTATCTCTGCTCGAATTTTTTTAGGACTCTGCGCCCTAATCGCTCTGTTGCAGATCCATCATTCCTGGCATGGCGGCTCCACTACTTATACCGAAGTCCGACAATCTGGAGCCTCCAGCAGCAAACGACCGGAATTATCAATCTCAAGTTTCAGGACTACCTTAACATCGACATCTGCCTGCCGTCGATACCGCAGCAACGACTCGTCGCCGACATCCTCGATGCGCTCGACAGATTGATTCTGAAGTCCGAGCGGATCGTCGCCAAGTTGAGTCGGATGAAGCAGGGGCTTATGCACGACCTGCTGACCCGCGGCGTCGACGAGAACGGTGATTTGCGTAATCCCGAGGAACATCCGGAGCAGTTCAAGGACTCGACACTAGGCATGATCCCCAAGGTGTGGAGCGTGCTCCCGTTGGGCGAGGTCGTGCCGCACGTCGTATACGGCGTCTCTGTCCCATTGAGCTTCAACTCGTCCGGCATTCCCGTTCTCCGAATGAACAACTTGAAGAACGGCGAAGCTGACGTGTCGGACCTCAAGTATTCTGCGAGCGTCATGGCGCGCAGGCTGCTTCTGCGGCCCGGCGATGTGCTATTTAATCGCACCAACAGCATCGAACACGTTGGGCGCACGGGTATCTGGCGAGGACAGCTCGGACTGGCGTCGTTTGCCTCTTACCTTGTTCGACTAGATCCGGAGCCAGCACGGCTGAATAATGAATTCCTAAATCACTGGCTTAACTGGCCATGCACACAGGTGCGCATCCGCCGATATGCCACCCCGGGGGTGCAGCAGGTCAATATCAACCCGACCAACCTGCGGAAGACGATGATCGCACTGCCATCGTCGATTTCCGAGCAGGTTGCCATCGTGGAATCGTTGGTAGCGCACGATGCAACAATTGCTTCGGAGGTGCGCGAATTGGCCAAGCTCCGCCTGCTCAAGCAAGGCCTCATGGACGATCTCATCACCGGCCGTGTTCACGTTACCCCTATCCTCGCGGAGTCCACCCCATGAGCGGCGGTCCCGAGTACAACCAGGTTGAGCTCCCCTTCATCGACCAGCTCATCTCCCTCGGCTGGAAGTACATCGGCGGCAGCGTCGATCACCCCACCGTCACCGGCCGCCCCTCCTTCCGCGACGTCCTCGTCGAGCACGACCTCCGCCAGGCGCTCCGCAGCATCAATCTTAGGAACAACAAGCCCTGGCTCGACGACGCCCGTATCGCCCAGGCCATCGGCGCCCTCACCCGCATCGCCGCCCCCCGCCTGATCGAGTCCAACCAGGCAGCCACCGCCCTCCTCCTCGAAGGCCACCCCGTCGACGGCTTGCCCGACTGGGACGGCGGCCGCCAGCAGACGATCCACTACATCGACTGGCACGAGCCGAAGAACAACATCTATACCGTCATCAGCCAGTTCCGCGTCGATTGCCCCCGCGGGCAGGCCGTCCCGTATATCGTCCCCGACCTCGTCCTCTTCATTAACGGCATCCCCGTCGTGGTCGTCGAGTGCAAGAGCCCCAAGGCTCCGGAGGCCATCCCCGCGGCCGTCGACCAGCTCCGGCGCTACCAGAACCAGCGCAGGGCCGATGGCCATGTGCAGGAGAACGAGGGCAACGAGCGGCTCTTCTTCACCAACCAGATTCTCGTAGCGACCTGCTTCGACGACGCCCGCGCCGGCACCATCGGCGCTGACCTGGAGCACTACATCGCCTGGAAGGACACCGCGCCCATCCCGCTCGCCGACGTGGCCAAGGCCCTGCACACAGCCGACCCCGCGAAGCTCTCCCTCCAGCAGAAGCTCATCGCCGGCATGCTCCGCCCGGCCCACCTGCTCGACATCATCCGGCACTTCACGCTCTACCAGGAGGTGTCGGGCCGGACGGTGAAGGTCGTCTGCCGTTATCAGCAGTTCCGCGCGGTGCACGGCGCCATCGACCGGTTGCTCCACGGCAAGACCCGCAAGGAGGACGGCGAGCACGACCAGCGCGGCGGGATCATCTGGCACACCCAGGGCTCGGGGAAGAGCCTGACCATGGTCTTCCTCGTGCGGAAGCTGCGCTCGCTGCCGGCGCTCCGCCGCTTCAAGGTCTTGGTCATCACCGACCGGAAGGACCTCCAGCGCCAGCTCTCCGGGACGGCGGCGCTCACCGGCGAGACGGTGAAGGTGGCCCGCAAGGTCGCCGAGCTGAAGAAGCTCCTCGGCAAGAAGGGGCCGGGGATCGTGTTCGCGATGATCCAGAAGTACGCGGGCCGCGACGACGACAACCCCGCCGCCCAGGCCGCAGCCGCCGAAGAGTTCGAGGAGCTGAACGCGGACGAGTCGATCCTCGTGCTCGTCGACGAGGCGCACCGCTCGCACACGAACACGATGCACGCGAACCTGCAGAAGGCGCTGCCCAACGCCGCGCGCATCGGCTTCACCGGGACCCCCATCCTGATGGGCGCGAAGAAGCGCACCCATGAGATCTTCGGGCCGTTCATCGACCGCTACCGGCTGCGGGAGTCCGAGGCCGACGGCGCGACCGTGCCGATCCTCTACGAGGGCCGCACGGCGTCGGGCGCGGTCAGCGACGGGCGCGACCTCGACCAGCTCTTCGAGGACATGTTCGTCGAGCGGACGCCCGAGGAGCTGGAAGCGATCAAGCGAAAGTACGCGACCAAGGGGAACGTGCTCGAGGCCGAGCGGATGATCGAGGCCAAGGCGCGGGACATGCTGCGGCATTACGTGGAGCACATCCTGCCCAGCGGCCTCAAGGCGCAGATCGCGGCCTACAGCCGGCTCGCGGCCGTGCGCTACGTGAAGGCGCTCCGCGAGGCCCGTGACGAGCTGGTGGAGGAGGCCAAGGCGCTCGACCCCGCGCTCCGCGACCTCGACGTGGAAGCGCTCGCGACCAAGCCGCGGAAGCTCCGCGTCGCCGTGCGGGCCTACCAGAAGCTGGCCGATCTCGAGCGGCTGGAGTTCGCGGCGGTGATCTCCGGCGTCCACAACGAGGACCCGATGTACGGGGAGTGGACCGACGAGGGGAAGATCGTGGCGCGCATCGCCCGCTTCGTGAAGCCGCTCGTCCACGAGGATCCGGAGAAGGCCGATCCGCTCGCGTTCCTGGCCGTGAAGTCGATGCTGCTCACGGGCTTCGACGCGCCGATCGAGGGCGTGATGTACCTCGACCGCCCCATCCGCGAGGCCGAGCTACTGCAGGCCATCGCGCGCGTGAACCGCACCGGGCACGGGAAGCAGGCCGGGATCATCGTCGACTACTACGGCGTGGCCCAGCACCTGACCGACGCGCTCGCGACCTACAGCGCCGAGGACGTGGAGGGCGTGCTCCGCAACCTCCGCGACGAGATCCCGAAGCTGCGCGACCGGCACCAGCGGCTGCTCGACTTCTTCGCGGGCCATGGCGTCGCCAATATCTTTAACACCGAAACCTGCGTGCAGCTCCTGACGAACGAGCGGCTTCGCGCCGAGTTCACGGTGAAGCTGAAGCAGTTCCTCGACACGCTCGACCTCGTGCTGCCGCGCCCCGAGGGGCTGCCCTACGTGAAGGACGCGAAGCAGCTCGGCCTGATCTACACGGAGGCCCGCAAGCTGCTCCGCGGCGAGCTGCCCGAGCTCGCGAAGTCGACCGGCGCGAAGGTGCGGCGGCTGATCGACGACCACGTGGTCTCGCTCGGCGTGGACCCGAAGATCGCGCCGATCGCCATCACCGACGCGGGCTTCGCCGCCCACGTGGGCAAGCAGGTGTCGCCGCGGGCGAAAGCCTCGGAGATGGAGCATGCGCTGCGGCATCACATCCGCCAGAACCGGGACGCCGATCCGGTCCACTACCAGCGGCTCTCGGAGCGCCTGGAGGAGATCCTGAAGGCGCACGGGGAGGACTGGGAGCAGCTCGCGCAGGCGCTCAGGAATCTCGCGGATGAAGCCGAGAAGGGGCGGCGGAAGGACGACACCGGCCTCGACCCGCAGACCGAAGCGCCGTTCTTCGCGGTGCTGAAGGAGGAGCGGGCCAAGGACCGCCCCGTGCCCCCCGCCGACGCGCGCTGGCTGGCGGGGCTCACGGCGCAGCTCGTAGCCCACATCCGCGCGGAAATCCGCGTGGTCGACTTCTGGAAGAACACGCACGCCCGGGAGGTGCTCCGCGGGGCGGTGTTCACCTTCCTCGACGATCACGAGGTCGTGCCCTTCGAACAGGCGGACGCGGTCGCCGACCGGATCATGGATCTGGCCAAGGCGAACCACGCGAGGTTGGTTAAGGCGTGACGGCGCTCGTGGTGGGCGACCTCGAGCTGGAGCTACGGCGCAGCGAGCGGCGCCGGTCGCCGGAAGTCACCGTGGAGCGCGACGGGCGGCTGACGCTCGCGGCCCCCGCGGCGGCATCGCCGGAGGCGCTGACCCGCTTCGTGGAAGCCAAGCGGTTCCGGATCTACCAGCAGCTCGCCGCCCGCGAAGCGTTGCCTCCGGCGCCGCCGCCGCGGCAGTTCGTGGACGGGGCGGGGTTCCCCTACCTGGGACGGTCGTACCGGCTGCTGCTCGTGCCGGACCAGGATGTGCCGGTGAAGCTCACCGGCGGCCGCTTTCGGATGCGCCGCGCCGACGCGGAGCGCAGCGAGGCGGGAGGATCGGCGGAGGCGCACATGATCCGGTGGTACAGCGCGCACGCGCGGCCGTGGTTGACGACGCGGGTGGAGCGGTTCGCCCGCAGGATCAGGGTCACGCCAGGCGGGCTCATCGTGCGGGACCTCGGGTATCGGTGGGGGTCGTGTGGGAAGGGCGGGCGGCTGTATTTCCACTGGAAGACGATCCTGCTGCCGCCACGGCTGATCGAGTACGTCGTCGTTCACGAGCTGGTGCATCTGCGCGAGCCGCACCACGGCGCCATGTTCTGGCAACGTGTCGAGCGGGTCATCCCGGACTGGGCCGAGCGCCGGGAAGCGCTGCGAGACGTGGGACGGAGGATCTGGTGAGCCCTCGCTCTCACTCCTCCGACGCCGCCCGCAGCTCAACGTCTACTTAAGGACGGCACGAGCGCGACCCCGGGGTGTTCCCAAGTAGCGCAAGCGCTACGTGAATGACGTTCAAACGCCTCGCCGATCGCGAGCGGAACGTGCCGGGAGGCCAAGCCGTGGTCGCTACGCCCACGGCTCGGCCTCATGGACCGCGCCTGGGTTGGCAAAGCGGATCCTTTGATGGCTAGCGCCGCCAGCACCGCGATCACGACCCTGGCGATCCACGCTCTAGAAGCGTTTGCAGCACGCCTCGCCCCTCTCGCGGTCATGAACCGCCGTGAGAGCCGTCACCGGCTCCGGCATTTTTTAGGCAACAAACGAGAAACTTTGCCATTCGATCCCAATGCTCGCCACAGAACACACGGCACTTCTGCACGCCCGACCGCGTCGTCGCGGTGGTATGAAAAGCAGCGCCGCGCTGGATGGGCCAGCGCGGCGCTGTGGTCCCCCTCGTTTGCCCCGAGGTGAACCGTGCGTGCTTCTATTCTACTGGTCCACCCACGGCAAGCGGCGGCCCTGGCCCTCGTCCTTGCCTCCGCGTTCCCCGTACAGGCCGCGGCCGCGGATCCTCCTCCCCGGTCCCGCGAGGTCCAGGAACTCATCGAGGAGGCGGAGAAGGCCGCCAAGCGGCTCGACCTCGCTCGCGCCCGCGAGCTCTGGGCGCGGATCAACGAGCTCGAGCCCTCGACGATGGCCGTGTGTCAGCTCGGCGTGTTCGACCTGCGCCTCGGCCGGCTCGAGGAGGCCGCGGCCGAGCTCTCCACGTGCGTCGCGCAGATGCCCGCGCCGACCAACGACATCGAGCGCCGCCGCTACGAGGTCCGACGCGCCGACCTCGCGGCCGTCCGGCAACGCGTGGCCGAGCTGCACGTGAGCGCCCCGCCGGGCACGGCGCGGCTGCTGGTGGACGGTCGCGAGGTGAGCGCGAGCGGCCCCGTCTTCGTCGCCCCTGGACAGCACGAGGTCACGGCGACGGGCAAGCAGGGGCAGGTAGCCCGTGCGCTCGTCAAGGTGACGGCGGGGCAGTCGCGGCGCGTCGCCCTCGCCTTCGCGGCCCCGAAGGCCACCAGCGCTCCAGCGCGGGCGCGCAACCCGTGGACCATCGGCATCGGCGCGGCCGCCTCGGCGGCCCTGCTCGGCGCCGGCGTGGGCCTTCACCTGGCCGGCGACGCCGCGGAGAGCGAAACGGCCGCCAAGGTGTCGCGCCTCTCGGACGGCTCGCTGCTCCCGAGCAGCGCGCAGTTCCGCAAGACCTACGACGAAGCGCACGCGGCGAACACACGAGCGAGCCTGTTCCATGGCTTCGGCTCGGCTGCGCTCGTCGCCGGGGCAGCGCTCGGCGCCGCAACGGTCGTGTATGTCGTCTGGCCGCGCAAGGCCGAGATCCGCACGAGAGGCGCCGGCGCGGAGGTCAAGCTCGTATGGTAGCCGCCGGCGACGTCTGGGAAGGCCACGAGCTGCTCAACGAGGAGCGCGGCTTGCTCCGTCACTTCCTCGCGAGGCAGGTCGGCGACACGGGGGCTCTGGTCTGGTTGCACGTCCGCGAGGGCGCGCGCCTCGATGCGGGCCTGTTCGCTGAGGAGATCGCGCGCCTGCAGCGCCTCTCCGACGAGGTCCCGGAGGTCGTCCCCGTGCTCTACGGCGGGGTGAACGGCGCCGTCGCATGGGCAGCGTCGCCTGTGCTCGGCGATGCGAGCCCGCTCATCGAGGCCACGCGCGGAAACGACCTCGGGCCGGCGGATCTCGAGGTGCTGATCGACGTCGGCCGCTGTCTCGTGCGCGCTCATGAGCTCTCCTTCATCCACGGCGCCCTCAGTCCGGACCGGGTCTTCATCGGGGGCGATGGCCGATACGCGATCACCCACTTCGGATTTGCTCGTCTCTTTCAGCTCGGCCCGGAGGACGCTCGCCAAGATCCGTATGGGTACGCACCGCCCGAGCTCTTCTCAGGTGGTCGGCTGGGACCTCGCGCGGACGTGTACGGCTTCGGCACGATCATGTACGAGCTCTTGTGCAAACGCGCCCTGTCGCCGTGGACCCGTCCCCCGAGCTTTCCCGGCGGGATTCCTCCGATGCTTCAGGTGATGATGCAAAGGGCCCTTGAGGAGAACCCCGATCGACGGCAGCCGAGCATCGACAAGATGCTCTCTGTCCTGACTCCCTTTGCCCGCGCGTGGGAAGAGCTTGGCGCACCGCCGGACCCTCCCCACGCGGACATCTTCGCCGAGCCGTCCGGCGCTCGGCACAAACCGGACGAGGCGGCGCCCAGCCTCGCGGAGGACGAGGCGAGCGCGTTCGCCTCGGGCGAAGAGGGAGGGCGAGCTGGCGAGTTCCCCACGCCCCGCCCTTCCGAAGTGCCCGACACGGTCAAGAGCGTGCCGCCGCGGGACGCGGCGGACAGCGTCACCGACGCGTCTCCTGTCGCCACGTGGCGCCCTTCCGAGACGCCCTCCACCCTCAAGAGCGCGATCCCGCCGCGAGACGCGCGGGACAACGTCACCCACGCGCCTCCGGTCGCGCTGCGGTCGCCTCCAGCGCCCGAGCTACCGGACCTCGAGCCGATGCTGCCGGTACCGCCGGTGCCCTCGACGCCTCCGCGTTCTCCGGTGCTGCCGGTACCTTCGACCCCTCCGCGTTCGAGCCGCACCCCAAGGCGACGCTCCCCGCCGCGCTGGTTCGGCGCGGTGCTCGCGCTGGCGTTCGTGCTGGGCAGCGCGGCCGCGGTCCTGTGGCGGGAGCCCCCGCGTCACGTCGTGCTGCGCCTGGAGCCAGTAGTCCAGGCCGCGGCGGGTCGAGCCACCCCGCCGCCCTCAGTTCGACCGCTCGATCGATGCCCTGAGCCGCTCCCAGGGGCCGCCCCGCCGCCCGTCGCGGCGCGGCCGCGCACGACCCGGCCCGCCGCTCCCACACGGCAGACCATGAAGACGCCAGCGCAGGAGCCCGATCTCTGTGACGGTCTGCTCCCTTGTCAGAAGGACTTTTACTGAGCAGCGGAGGGGTCCCCATGCGGTCGACATCTTGTTTTGCCTTCAGCATGGCTGCGCTGCTCGGTTGCGGGGAGGACCTCGAGATCCCCAGTCCCCGGACCGATGACAATCCGGTGTTGTTGTGGATCGGCGACACGCCAGATTTTCCCATCTGTCCGGAAGGTCGGCTCGATTACTGGGATGGATGGGCCAACGTGCGCACGGATCCTCAGTACCAGAACGAATGCGGGACGTGCACGTGCGGCCCCGCCGCGTGCGCACTTCCGGACAGCATGCTGGTACACGAGGCGCCTTTTTGCGCGGGCCAAGAAGGGATCAAGATCGACCTCGCTGGTGCAGCCGACCCGCCGGGACACTGCGTCGACCTCTCGTCCCCTATCCCGGGCAACGCGTTCGCCGCGGTCACCCTCAAGCCGCCCACGATGGCTGGCGAGTGCAAATCCTCGGCGCAGCTCGCTCTGCCGCCCCTCACCGGTACATTTGCACGAGCTTGCCCGTGGACCGGTAAGTATCAGTCAGACTTCAAAGGGCTGGTGTGCATCGCCCCCGAAGACGACAGCTCGTGCCCGCTGGGCTTCTCCGCGCGCTTCGAGTTTCAGAAGAAGGTTCGAGACGCGCGTACCTGCACGCCCTGCGCGTGCAGCGCACCCGTCGGTGGAAGCTGCGTGGTGGACGTGCTGCTCTTCAGCGACGCGGGCTGCTCTGACATGCTGTACTCGGGCAACCTAATCGGCACAAGAGAGGAACCCTGCTATGCAACACACGAAGATTTTCCTCTGGCAGGGGTGCGTGTGGTGTTCGCGCAGGACGAGCCGGGCACGTGCTCGCCAACAACCGATGTCTCCGTGGTGGAAGGCACGATCGAGAACGGCGAGACCCGAACGTTCTGCTGCTCCAGCGCGGCGCTGATGGAGGTGATTCATGCCAATGCTGACAATTAACCAAGGCCGTGGGGTGGCAGCCGCGCTGCGCTTGGTTGCGCTCTCCATGCTGGCCACGTGGGTGCCGATCGGCTGCTCCTCGCCGGTGCCCCCCGACAACCTACCAGAGCCAGATCCGAGCCAGCTCATCCTGCTCTATAGCGGCGCGCCCGAGTACGCGCCACGATGCGACCCGCACGGCGACGGCAACCTCTTGTGGGAAGGGTGGGTAGGGACACCTGGGCAGGAGGAGTGCGAGCCCTGCACGTGTGGACCGGCGCGATGCGTGCTTTCGCACACGGTGGACGTACACTCGTCGTCCGTTTGCGCCCTCAGCGACCTGGTAAGCAGGATCGATCCGGGCAGCTCCTGGAATGGGACTTGTTTCCCTCTTCCCGACCCGATTCCGAGCGATGCCTATGCCTTTGTGACCATCCACCCGCCCCTTGTGACGGACTGCCAGCCTATCCCCGAGGTGCCTGCGCTGCGGCATACGAACATGAACTTCGTCCGGGCTTGTGGTCCAGACATCGACGTCGTGCTCACGGGGTTCAGCCGTTGTTATCCACCGCAGCCGAACGGAGAGTGCTGGGCCGGCCACGAGATACAGTGGGAGTTCCCCCTCTACAACGACACGCGCGCGTGCAGCCCATGCTCCTGTGGGGAGCCGAGCGGCGGCGATTGCCGCGTGCAGACCACGTTGCACTCGCAGGTAGACTGCTCCGAAGATCTCGGAACCGTTCTCATGTCCGGGCTGGATAAGCCGCTCTGCACGAACACGATCCAGGGGCGGATCGGCGCGGTTCGGTCGATCTTCTTGAAGGACGATGCGACCTGCGCCCCCTCGACCGATTCCACGGTAGTGAGCGGGACGATCGAGCCCGGTGACACGCACGTGCTCTGCTGCAATCGTTGAGACGGGCGTCCCCCCATCCTTCTCGACGCGGACTTTCACTGCGCCGAGGCCGCGCTCGAGGAGCCTGCCGGCCAGGTGGCCGAGCTCGACCAGGTGGACGGCGACGGCCCCGAGTTCGCGTGGCGCTTCTACCTGGAGGAGATGATCCTCGCGCCGCGGCGGCGGGGCGCCGCCGCGCTCGCCGCGAGCGCTTCGGACTGGCACAGCGCTCGAGCTCGGCCATGTTGATGGCGTCCGCCAGGGAAGGGCTACACCGGATCCACCCAAGTCCACACGGCCGAGAAGAGGCACACGTAGATCGTCGCCTTGCCCATCGGCGCCCCGTCCATCTCCACATCCGGCACCACCTCATTACCCAGCTCCGGCGGGATCGTCTGGTAGCCGTGGTACGTGGCCTCGATCTCTTTTGCGACCGCCGCCGATATCTCGTCGGGCTCGCCCCTGTCGTGGATCCCGTAATAGGGCCCAAGGAGGCTCACGTGGAAGCTAAGCGAAGCCCTGCTTCTGGGCGAAGGAGCGGTCTCGACGTCCTTGGCGCGGTAGATGCGGGCCGAGTAGGCCGGGTCAGCCCCTCCCGCGAACAGGTTGAGCGACTCGTTTTGAAGTCGGTATCGATCCCCCAGGCGGCGAATCATCGCTTTCCATGTTGGGTACTCCGCTCGCCCGCGGTTCGCGGCTTCTACCAAGCGGCAGTGCTCCTCCGTGTCGTCGTAGAAGGGCTCGTTGGGAGGCACGTAGATGCGATCGAAGTTGTGTACGCCCCGCGGATAGAAGCGGTAGACGATATCGAGTAGCTCGGATCGAGACAACATCGTCATTTTGTCACCCTGGCGCCAAGGTCCGGGTACCTGAGCTTAAACGCAGCGTCCGCATTGTCGATAAACCTTCTACAGAAGATCCCCGGCGGCAGTTTGTACTCATTGCGCATGCTGTATCCAACATACTCCGTGATCTCTTCGCTGAGACTGACTGCACGCTCCAGATCGATTAGCCCCATCTCCTTAGTACGGATCGGCATTTTGATGGTGAGCGCGCAATACCAGGTGTTTTTGCCGCCAGGAACAACAGCGTACTCGAACTTCAGGTTGACCTTGGCCTCTTGCCACCCGCCGCCTTCGTCCTTGCCGTCATCTTCGACAATGGTGACGAACTTGAATTCCGACGGATCGAAATCCACGTGTATGTATGGGGCCATTCCAGGCGGACACTTCGAGCTGCATGCATCACTACAGCTCAAGAAGGTCGCGCCATCTCCCACTATATCTATATCGCCGATCTCAGCACATGGGTCTCGTGGGCTCTCCGGGCTGTATGTCGTGGTCTCCGAGCTGTCGCTCGGTCTCTCCTCTTCGTCTTCGAGCTCCCACTCGTTGCAGGCGATCTTGCGCTCGCTGCCGTCGTACGGGCCGTCCGGCGGCTCCGCCCCGAAGTCACCGGATCCGGCGGAGGTGAAGATGGGGCGGGGCTCGGAGCCTGGACCGGCACCTACACCAGAAGTTCCTTCCCCGACAGGATAGCAGTCTCCTATCGTCCAGTTGCACGCCGCCAGCGCCCAGATCGAGATCGCCACGATCAATAATGCAAATCTTCTCGCGTTCATTTAGCACTCCATCGAAGCACAGGACCAGCAACAACGACGACGGACACGTAGCCCGGAAGCACCAGACTGCCCCCGCCGACCCAATCCACGTTGACGCTCACCGACACCCCCAGCGGTCCAGCAACGTAGGCGTTGGTCTGCGCGTGGCCGCCTACGGCGAAGCCACCGACGAGGCCGCACAAGGTGATGCCGCACGCCGGCATCACGTAGAACGCGACCGATGGCCCCGCGCTGACGTTGCCGTCCTTCCACGCGTACCCGATGTCAACCGAGGTCTGGTTGTAGACCCCGGGCCCGCCCTGCTGGGTCGGGGGTAGGATCGTGCACAGGTCGTGCACCGTGAACAGGACGTCTCGCTGGATGGGCCACGCTATGCCCGCGTGCGGCCCCACCGCGAGGCGCGGAACGGTACCGGCCTGGAACCACCCGAGGCTCACACCGGCGCTCAGCTCGTACGCTTCTACGCGCGCCGGGACAACAAGGAGCGGGACGACAACCCCTGCTGCCCATGAGAGTTGTCGCTGTGACGCCCTCACCGTCTCCCCCCGGTTGGAAGCCTGCGGCCGCTGCGCGCGCAGCGCGCTGAGAACCGCGGGCCATTTCTCTGAGCGTGGCGTGGGCGTCAAAGATAAATTTCGCGTTCAGATCGGAATGTATGCGGAACGGCCCGTCCCGGGCGTGCGCAGGGGCGCACGCGGTTACGCGGCGGGGTGTCGCCAACGAGCTGGTCGATGAACGGCCGGTCACCAGCGCCCGATGCATTCCTCGACCTTCGTGGCCGCTCCGCGGCCCGGCCAGGCGACCTCGACGGCCCGAGCCCGAGGCTTGCGGGCATTCCCCTCGCCCCCGCGGCCGCTCCCCCGCCTGGCGCCGCCCCAAGCGAGCGGCGCACCCCTGCGGGGTAAAGCCGGCCTACCAGGTCAGCGGCGGCGCCGGAAGCGGAGGACGAGCGCGGCGCCCATGCCGACGAGCACGAGCAGGACCACGCCGACCCACACCCAATCCAGGGGATCCGAGCTGAAGGAGACGGCCACCGCGCCGCATCCGGGAGAACACGCTCTTTTCATCAGGCAGCCCATCCTTTCATCAACCACCCCCGCCGGTCCGCCGGAAGGTGCGGACCACGTCGCGGTGCTCCTCGACGCCGCGGCCTCGCCCTCTGCTCGGGTGCCATCTACGATGGCGAGCTCGCCGGTGTCCAGCGCCGCGACGTGACAAAGTTCGGCCAGGTGGACGGCGACGGCCCCGAGCTCGCCGGCGCTGAGCGCCGGTGTCCAGTCACCAGCGCCCGATGTCGCCCTCGACCTGCGCGGCCGCTCCGAACTCGCCGGCATCGTCCTCGACACCGCGGCCGCTCCGCCATCCGACCGGGCCGCAGCGTCGAGTTGCCAGGCGTCCTACGCGAGCGCCCCGGACGCGTCACGACGAAACCCTGCTGCTCATAGCGTGGCTCGACGAGCGTGGGTGCTGCTCGCGTTCTGCCCGACGCCCCTACCGCGGCGCCCCCCTTCGTGTCGCCTACCTGTGCGACGCCGACGGGCGCGCAGAATTACCAAATCGCGCCCTTCGCTCCCCCCGTTTTTCGGCTCCTCAGCGGCGCTTCCCAGAGCACCTAACCCCGCGACAGGACGTCATGTTTTCCCCAGGCGCATCTCCGGGTAATTCGAGTCGAGTTACCTTAGGCGCAGAATTACCCTTTCGGGCCTCTTTCGGCGGCCTCGGTCACGGTTGTTCGCCAACCTAAACACCATGGAGGTACGGCATGGCACGAGCGGATCTCGCGCGTGGTTCGGCACCCCTTGCTCTTCGTCAGGCAGACAACGTCGTCCGAGTGGTCGAGAGAAAGTTCCCGGAGGCGCCCGCCAGCGGATCGTGCAGCCCCAGGGCGCGCGACCAGTCCGCGACGGCGACGGCGACGCTCGCGATCCCGCTGGACGGGCTCACGATCACGGCGCCGCCGCCGGAGATGCTCTCGCAGAAGAACGTCGAGTCGGTCACCGGCATCCCGCCGCGCGTCTTCCTCGACACGATCCGCGCGCCGGGCTTTCCCCTGCCGGTCACCAAGCTCGGCAAGCTGCGCTTGGTCGAGCGTGAAGCGTTCGTTGCCCACCTTCGGGCGCTGGCGAGTGAGCCGGAGTTGCGCCGCAACGAAGAGGCCGATGAACGCTCGCGGGTTGCCGCCCTGCTGGCCGCTGCCGGCCTCGAATCTGTCCCGCGTGCACGTGCCGGCCGAGCGAGCGCTCATGCCGAAAGCGCGAGCCGTGGTAGCCTGCCGCCGAAGTAGAGCGGGCCCGCTCGGCGGTGGAACGCCGGGCGAGCCCTTGATCGACCCCCGGGCAAACGGAAGCGGCGGGCGCGTGCCAAGCGCTCGCCGATCCTCCTTTCATCGCCCGTTCCCGCATCAATGTCGGTGATCCTCGCGTCCCGCGTCCGGTCGGTGAAGACCGCGGCCACGTGATCGCCGGAGTTCACCGTTCACCGCCGGCCCCTGCGCCGATCTGGGCCGCGCTCGCCTCCGCGGGGTAGACGTTACGCCCGCCGAAAAGTTGAAGGCCCGAGGGCTGCCCCCCTCGGGCCTTCTGGAGCTCCGCCTTACCGGAGTCCCCCTCCTTCATCACAAGCCGGGCTCCAGGTCCAGAAAACGGCGGCATGGAGCCCGTTGCCTTCGTCGGCCTACCGCCTCGCCCTCTGCGCCTGCTGCCGCGTCCAGCTTCGCCTCTGCCGGCGCTGCGATCGCGGTCAGCGCCTCTGCCCCGACTGCCGCCCGCTGCGGCGTCGTGAGTCGCTCCGCCGCGCCGGCGCCGCCTACCGCACCCGGCCTCGCGCTCGCCGCCTCCAGGCCGCTCGCCAGGCCCGCTACCGCGACCGGCAGCGGGACAAGTTCTCCGCGCAGAAAGTGACGCATCACGGCGTGACGCAAGCCGCGGCCGCGTCGACGTCCCAGCTCGCGCCGGAGATCACCTCCGGCCGAAAGGACGACGATGACGAATCGATCCGAGATGTCGGCCGCTGCTCGCTCTGCGGAGCGCGGCTTCCGCCCTGGGCCATGCGCGAGCGGCGCACTCGGCCAGCGCTTCACCGACGCGCTCCCCGCGTCCCACAAGGGCCTCCGCGCTGACGGGAGGAGGCGGCGGTGATCACCAAGGAGAAGGAGGCCGAGATCTTGCGCCTCTACCACGGCGAGAAGTGGCCCATCGGCACCATCGCCGGCCAGCTCGGGCTGCACCACACCACCGTGCAGCGCGTGCTCGGGCAAGCGGGCGTCGACCCGAAGGTCGTCGCGCCGCGCCGGTCCATGGTCGACCCGTTCGTGCCCTTTATCGTCGAGCAGCTCGGAAAGTATCCCTCGCTGCGCTCCAGCCGCCTCTTCGGCATGCTCAAGCAGCGCGGCTATCCGGGCGGTCCCGATCATCTGCGCCGGGTGATCGGCCGTCTGCGCCCCAAGAAGCCGGCCGAGGCATTCCAGCGGCTGCGCACGCTGCCCGGCGAGCAAGCGCAGGTCGACTGGGCGCACTTTGGCAAGCTGGCTGTCGGCCGGGCGCAGCGCCCGCTCTGGGCCTTCGTCATGGTGCTCAGTTACTCGCGGCGCATCTTCCTGCGCTTCTTCCCGGGCGCGGCGATGCCCTTCTTCGTGCGCGGGCACGTCGAGGCATTCGATGACTTCGGCGGCGTCCCGCGCGTGCTGCTCTACGACAACCTCAAAAGCGCGGTCGTGGAGCGCCACGGCGACGCGATCCGGTTCCATCCCACACTGCTGGCTCTGGCGGCGCATTATCGCTTCGAGCCGCGTCCCGTCGCCGTCGCCCGCGGCAACGAGAAGGGCCGCGTCGAGCGCGCCATCCGTTACATCCGTGAGGCCTTCTTCGAGGCCCGGACCTACGCCGATCTCGGCGACCTCAACCGACAAGCGGCCGAGTGGACCAGCTCCGCGGCGCTCGATCGCTCCTGGGTCGAGGACCGCGCCCGCACCGTGCGCCAGGCTTTCGACGACGAGCGCAGCATGCTGCTGCAACACCCTGACACGCCGTTTCCGGCCCACGAGCGCGTCGAGGTCGAGGTGGGAAAGACCCCCTACGCGCGCTTCGATCTCAACGACTACTCGGTCCCCCATGACCGCACGCGCCGCACGCTCGTCGTCCTCGCCGACCTCGAGCAGGTGCGCATCGCCGACGGCAACGACATCGTCGCGACCCACGTCCGCTCGTGGGACCGTGGCCAGCAGATCGAGCAACCCGAGCACCTCCAGCGGCTCGTTGATGAGAAGCGCCGCGCCCGCGAGCACCGCGGCCTCGATCGCCTCGCCCGCGCCGCTCGCAGCAGCCAGGCCTTCCTCCGCATCGTTGCCGAACGCGGCGGCAACATCGGCAGCGCGATCGCCCGGCTTCTGCAGCTGCTCGACGCTGTCGGCGCCGCCGAGCTCGAAGAGGCCCTGGTCGAGGTGCTCGAGCGCGACACCATCCACGTCGGTGCCGTCCGCCAGGTGCTCGACCGCCGCCGCTCCGAGCGCCACCTGCCGCCCCCCGTCTCGATCCCCGTCACGCGCGGCCAGCACGCCGCCCTCGTCGTCACACCGCATTCGCTCGCCACCTACGACGCCCTGAAGAAGGACTCGACGCCATGACCGACCTGACGCCCACCGAGACCAAAGACCGCCTCAAGAGCCTCGGCCTCTTTGGCCTGCTCGCCTGCTGGGAGCAGCTCGCCGACAAGCCCTGGCTTCGCGAGGTGCTCGCCATCGAGGAGCGCGAGCGCCACAAGCGCAGCCTCGAACGCCGCCTGAAGAACTCCCGCGTCGCCGCCTTCAAGCCCATGACCGACTTCGACTGGTCCTGGCCCAAGAAGATCGACCGCGAGGCCGTCGACGAGCTCTTCGGCCTCGGCTTCCTCGCCACCGGCCATAACGCCGTGCTCGTCGGCCCCAACGGCGTCGGCAAGACCATGATCCTCAAGAACCTTGCCCACCAGGCCGTCGTCCGCGGCCACACGGTCCGCTTCTCGACCGCGAGCGACATGCTCGCCGACCTCGCCGCGCAAGAGTCCTCCGCCGCGCTTGCGCGAAGGCTCCGTCGCTACACGGTCCCCGCGCTTCTCTGCATCGACGAGGTCGGCTACCTCTCCTACGATAGCCGCTACGCCGACCTGCTCTTCGAGGTCGTCACCCGGCGCTACGACGCGCAGAAGCCGCTCTTGCTCAGCACGAACAAGGCCTTCGCCGACTGGGGCCAGGTCTTCCCGCACGCCGCGTGCGTCGTCACGCTCGTCGACCGGCTGGTGCACCGCGCCGAGGTGATCGAGATCGAGGCCGAGAGCTACCGGCTCAAGGAAGCCAAGGAGCTGAGCGCCACCCGTAGCAAGCAGCGCCGCACCAAGAAACACTGAGCCGCCTCTTCACCGGTGAACTTCACCGGCATCCGGCGTGCTCTTCACCGGCATCGGGTGCGGATTTCACCGGTGAACTTCACCGGATTCCCGCGGGTTGCCGCGATCATCTACACATCAACATCGGCCGACCGGCGTACGCGCGCGAGCCGCTCTGGCAGGCGCCCCTCGCTGGCGGCGGCCCGCGCCGAGCCCGACGCGGCCCCGCCGGGTACGGCCAGCTCGACGGAGAACCAGAAGCCGACAGCCCGCACCGCTGGCAGGTCGGCAGGAGAGAAGCGAGCCAACGGATCGGGCTCCGTCCGGCTGCGCGGGAAGACGTGGACCGCACGACTCAGTCTCGGCGAGGCCGGTCGACCCACGTTCAACCTGCCAACGTGCCGCACGGAGCAAGAAGCCAACGCGCGGCTGCAGGTGCTATCCGAGCTTGCGGGGCGCCTGCTCGCGGCCGGACAGATCGTGCTCGGCTTGCCGCTGCTGGAGCAGGCTGCTGCCCGCGAGGGGAACGCCCTCCGGGATGTCCGGCTTGCGATCGACCAGCTATGCAAGGGCGAAGCGCGCGCCCGCGCAACCGGGGAAACGACTTTCGCCGAGTTCGCTGAGCGGGTCCTTTCGGGAAAGCTGGCCGAGCAGTATCCGGATCATGTGAAGGCGATTCGCAGTGCGGATGATTACAGATCGAGGTTGGCCCACGTACTCGACGTGCTCGGTCCCGTCCCTCTCGTGCGCCTCACGATCGACCATGCCGATCGCGCGACATCCTTGTTGCCGGGGCACCTGGAGCCCAGCACGCGCCGAAACGTTGCGATGGTCGTTCACCGCATCCTGTCTTTGGCTGTGTATCCGGCGCGCCTCATAGGCAGCAATCCGTTGCCGCGCGGATGGGTTCCCAAGGCAGATCACGACAAGGCAAAAGGGTACCTGTACCCGGACGAGGATCAGCGCCTCATGCGGAGTCAGGAGATTCCCTTGTGCTTCCGGATCTACTACGGCTTCCTCATTCGCGAGGGAATGCGAGCCGACGAGGCCGGACAGCTGGAGTGGTCGGATGTGGATCTCGACCGGGGAGCCGTTGTTCTCGATGAGAACAAGACGGACGATCCGCGGGCGTGGGCGCTTTCACCTGACGTCGTGCGCGCGCTTCGGAAGTGGCGCGAGATCTGCCCGGACCAGGTACGCGTCTTCGTAGGGAAGTGGGGTAACCCGCTGCCGGGGAACAACGGGGCGGAGCGCTTCAGATTCCACCTCCGACGCGCGGGAATCGCTCGACCTGAGCTGTTCGAGACCACGGATTCAAGGCTGAACATTCGCTTGCACGACACCCGCGCGACCTTCATCACCATCAAGCTCGCGAACGACCGCACAGAGACGTGGATCTCCGATCGGACCGGGCACAAGTCCAGCGGCCAGATCCATCATTACAAGCGCGCCGCGCGCAAGGTCGCCGAGCTGGGGCTGGGCGACTTCGCCCCCCTGGATGAAGTGATTCCCGAGCTGGCCCGCAAAGGACGCGCTGAAGGCACTCCCGCGCCTGCTGGATCAGCTACGCGAGCGGCGAGCGCGGAAGCCGCTATCGCCCCCGCACAGACCGGCCAGGCGCCGACCCCGGGCGACCTCTCCGGCCCCGCCGCGGCGGACGCTGAGGACCCCGAACGGGCCCGGTTGGGCCCGCGTTGGGCCAAGCCGACCGCTGGGGCGGCCGAGCCCCAACCGGAACCCATTGAAATTATTGATCTTATCCTCGATCGCTCCGCCGTACCAGGGACGTCCTTGGGCCTCGTTGCTGGTGCGGAGGAGTGGACGACGGAAAAATCAATAATTTTCTATAGATCCACGGGATAGGAGCGGCTGGTTCCTCGTCTAATGTGGCCCAACGCGGGCCCAATCGGCCGTCTTCATAGCCTCAGCGTCCACCACGACGGGGGGCGGCAGTGGCGCTCCGGCCGGCGCCTGTACGGAACGTCGCCAAGGCGCGGGGGCGGCGCGACTCGGGGCCGTCCCCGAAGTTGATCCATCATCGGCGTCGTGCCCTGCTCGCGCCGGGGGCACAGGGGATGACGCTCTCACCGGAACGGCCACGGCTCGCCGACGCTCCGCGAGGCGATGCGGTAGTCGCCGGGCTCGCCCCACACCGCCGCCTCCCGATCGGGCGCGTTGAGGCCCGTCGCGAACGTGAACGACAGGACAGGCCGCTGCCCCGCGCGCGGCCGCCGCTGAGGCCCCGACCAGCGCACCTCCAGGTTCGTGGCGAGCGCCGCCTCCAGGGCGGCGACGGCCTCGTCGGCGTCGGTGGTCGTGACCCGGGTCCCAACGAAGAAGCCGGGGGTGTTCTGCTCCACGATGTGGAGGTGCTCGCGCAACCACGCGGCCCCGTGCGCTCCCGACGCCGGGGCGAACGGCGGCGCGTAGAAGACCTCGGCGACCGCGGCGCCGACCAGCCCGGCGACGCTGATGTGATGCCACTGCAGGCGCTCCGGCTCGGGCGGCCATGGTTCCGTCTCCAGCTCTATGGCGAGCGCCTCGAGGTACTGCGCCGGCCCGTCGAACGCCGGCGCCACGCCCACGGCCTCGGTGTCGACCAGGTACACGTTGCCACCGTCGCCGATCCAGACCGAGGGGTACCCCTTTGCCACCACCGGCAGCAGCACCTCTCCCCCCGCGCGCGGCAGCTTCTCCGGCCCGAGCGGTCGCCCGCCTTCGAGCGCCTTCAGCGAGGCGAACACGCCGAGCCGCTTGTCCGGCGGGAGCGGCGTGCCCCCGGCGAGGCCCTCGAGCTCGAGCGCGCCCTCGTAAACGGGTAGCCCGCGCGCTTCCAGCAGAGCCCGCAGCGCGTCGGGCGACGTGGTGTGCGCCGGGTCGCGGCGGAGGTCGAGCTCCTGGAAGACCTCGACCGCGTGCCGGCTCAGCCGCCGGCGCGCACTGTCGGCGAGCCGGATCGGACGGTCACTACCACTGCGTGCCTTGCTCATCTCCGTCGCTCCCGGCGGCGCTGCTGCCGCATTCCCTGCGCCCACCGCGGGTCGGGCGGCGTGCTGCGAAGCGAGTCTGTCCCGGTCTCGCTGCTGGCGCCTGGCTGCACCACGCGCTCCCGCGGCGCGCCCCAGCGGTCGCGCAGGTTCTGCAGGAGCTGCGAACAGTTCGGGCACGGCGCCCGCGCCGTCCCGTCGGGGTGCTGCGCCTGTATCGAGGTGATGTCGCGCAGGCAGCGCTGTATCCGCCGGCGATCGCGCGGGTTGTTCGGATCGAGCGGGCGGCCGTTGTTGTTCTGGCGCTCCCAGTTGCGGATGTACTCGCTCAGCGCGCCGGGTTCCGCGCAGGTCTCCGGGCTCCGTCGTTCGGCCGGATAGAAGGGCTCGCCGCGGAGATCGACCGGCGGCGGCATCGCCGCAACGACGACCGGGTGCAGCGCCGGGTCGCTGCTCCGGCCGGCGGCGCTGGCACCGCGGCCCCTGACGCCGTGCCCCGAGACGGTGCACAGCACCGGCGTGAGCCCCTCCGGATCGACGACGCGGAAGGGCTGCCCTCGGGCGTACTCGAATGCGTTCAGTCCGCCAGCGATCCCTAGCGGATCGGGGCTCAGATATAGGCCGACAGCAGCGTCGTAGAAGCGGTAGCGGTTGTATGCGAGCCCGGTCTCGTCGTCGTGGTACTGGCCGGGGTAGCGCCAGGGGGTCGGGGCCGGCGCAAAAGACGGATTATCGAGCGCGCCCCACACGCGGAGCCGGAGGCGCGCGAGCACCTCGCCCGTGTCCGAGAGCAGCAGCGAGGGCGCGCCGCCGGCGCCGAGCACATAGTGCACCCACCGGCTGACCTCCGGCTCGCCCCCCGGCACCTGCTCCCGGTGCGCGAGCGGGCCCTCGCCCTGCTCGCCCCAGAGGTAGTCGCGCACGCGGACAACGCGCCGCTGTCCCGCAACGACCTCTTCTGTAATTTCCTGGAGCAGGTCGTCCCCGCTCCAGACGAAGTGGGTCTCGAGCAAGGCCCCGTCCGCGCGGCTCACGCGCTTGAGCAGGCGGCGCGCAGACGCGTCATAGACGTTCTCGGCCCGGGTCCCGTCCGGCAGCACCACCGCGGCGAGCAGTCCACGGCCGCTCCACGCGTACCTGACGCGCTCACCCGTGGTCCTGTCGACGCGCGCCGTGCGGCGCGCCTCCGCGTCGTGCTCGTACGCGATGTCGCCACGCGAGTGCAGCACCCCGCCCGGGCCGTAGCGGCGGGCCGGCACGTCGTCTCCTGCCTCGTGCAGGCGCCCGCCCCCGCCGTGCGAGAACCGCTCGGCCGGGGCGTGCGTCGACAGCCGCGCGAGGATGCGCCCCGCCGCATCATGTGCGAAGCGTGTTCGCTCGCCGCCTGTTGCGACATGCTCCACCAGGTCACCTCCCGGCGAGTGCGCGAAGCCCTCGGCGTACGTCGTGCCCGGCGGCAGCGGGCCCACCCATTCCGGCTCTGGCCCGCGCGCGGCCGACCGCCCGAGCACGCGGCGCTCCACCAGCGCGCCGACGCCATCGTAGCGGCAGAGTACGCGGCCACCGCCCGGGAGCTCGCGCAAGAGCTCTCGCCCGAGGGCGTCGTAAGTGCGCTCGATGGCGGCGCCGGAGGTCACCACGCGCCGGGCGCGGCCCATCCGATCGCGCTCGTAGCCCGCCTCGTGCCCTGTCGAGGTCCGGAGCGCCGTGCGGCGCCCGGCAGCGTCGTACGCGCTCTCGATCACGACCCGAAGGCCTGCGCAGGTCTGCACCTCGCGCACGAGGTTGCCGCGCTGGTCGTACGTGAACTCGCAGCAGGTGGCCTCGGTCTCCGCGCGGGTCAGGCGGCCCACCGGGTCGTAGTCGAACGCGTCGAAGGTGTCGTCGGCGTACCCGCGCCGGACGACCCTGCCGCACGGGTCGCGCTCGATCTCGGTCGTGTCCGCGGCCGTGCTCCGGATTTGCTGGACGCGGCCCGCGGCATCGAGCCGGTAACGGAGCTCGCGCCCATCGAAGAAACGCTCGGCCACGATCCGTCCGGCCGCGTCGCGCTCAATGCGGTGCACCTCCCCGCGCTCATTCTCCACCTCGACGAGCTGACACTCCCGGTCATACCGGAAGCGGGTGGTCTCGCCGTTCGGCTTGCGCAGCTCGTGGACGAGGTTGTACCCGCCCCACGCGAGCTCGTACGCCCCGTCTGGCCCGCGGTAGCGTGTGATCCGCCCGTCCCCATCGCGCTCGATCGCGACCTCGGCGCCGCCCGGGAAGCGCAGCCCCCAGAGCGCGCCGCGCTCGTCGTAGTGGAAGCTGGTCCTGTGCCCCTCCTCGTCCGTGACGGCGAGCACCCGGCCCACGTCGTCGTACTCCATGCGGCGCGGCTTGCCGTGCGGCTCCACGAGCTCGACGAGGTTCCCCTCGGCGTCGTGGCGGAAGAGGGTGACGCTCCCATCGGGCAGGACGGCGCTCATGCGCAGCCCCCGCTCGTCGTAAGTGAAGCGCAGGAGCTCGCCGAGCGCGTCCCGAACCCCGAGCAGGTTCGCGGCGCCATCGTAGCTGTAATGGCACGCAGCGCCGAGCGCGTCGGTGGCCTCCGCCACGTTCCCCTGCGTATCGTGGCGATGCTCGATGCGCGCGCCCGTCGGATCGACGATCGCGACGATCCGGCCCGCCGCGTCCCGCTCGTAGAGCGTGCGCGCGCCGGTCGGGTCGCTGTACGCGACGAGATCGCCGCGCGCGTCGTACGCGGCGCCCTCGACCCACAAGCCGGCAGCGAGGTCGATCTTGCCGAAGGCGTTGCTGTCAAATCGCCGCGCCTGCCGGGAGTCGTACACCATGGTGAAGCTGTCGGCGTACTCCAGGCGGCAGTGGAGCATGCCCCGCGCGGGCGTCTGCCCGTCCGCGAGGACCGTCGGGCTCCCTTCGGCCAGGGCCGGGTCGCGTTCGCCGGGGTGTGCGCACCAGGTCTCGGTGCAGCGGCCCTTCTCGTCGTAGCGGTAGAAGACGCGCAGCCCCGAAGGGGCGGTTTGCTCGATCAGGCGATGCTCGTCGTAGGCGTAGCGGACGCTCCGGCCGGCGGCGTCCGTGGCCACAACGAGGTCGCCTTGGCCGTCGTAGGCGTAGGTCCGGCAGCGCACGGTGCGCCCCCTCGCGGTGACGAGCTCGAACGCCTCGATCCGCCCGTCCCGGTAGCGGCGGACGCGCACAGTGCGGCCGGCGCTGTCGCGCAGCGATTCGAGCAGATCGCCCTGGTAATCGAGGTCGATCCGGTTGCCGGCCCGGTCGACGATCGCGGCGAGCCGGTGGCGCTCGCGGGACGCGGCGAAAGGGTCGAAGAGGTAAACGAGGCCGTTGTCGCCGGTGATCAGGAATCCGTGTTCGTCGCGTCGGAGGCGGCCGCCGCTGTTGAGCGCGACCTCGCCGCCCGGCGGCGGGATATCGTGGAGAGATGCGGCGCCGCTCGGCGCGTGGACGACCATGGTGCGCCGCCGGAGCGCGATCTCCCATGCGAGCGAGTGGGTCCATCCCGCGCCCAGCCCGACGTCGCGCTCGCGGGCGAAGGACGAGTAGCTGCGGCGCAGCTCGAAGACCATGGGCCCTGTCAGCACCAGGTCCGTCTGCGGGAGCGTGTAGACCCGCCCCGTCACCGGGTCGACCGGGTCGCCGGCATGCGTGCCGCCGTTGCCCCCATGTGCCGGGTTCATGCAGCCGCCGCCGCTGCCTGGTCCGCACCCGTTCGCGCCTGGCCCCCCGCCGTTCGCGCCCTTGCCGCCGTTGTTCCCGCCGGCGCCCTGGCCCGCGCCGCTGCCGCTGCCGCCTCGTCCGTTGCCGCCCCCGCCGGCGCCGCCGCCGCCCAGGATGAAGACGCCTGGATTCATGCCAGGGATCGCGGGGATGTTCGGGACCGGAGCGGTGCGCGCCATGACGGGAGAGTATCGCTTGAAGCATTCGTGGCGCACCAGCGGGAGCCCCCTCTGGAGCAGGTACGCCGCGGCCTCGAAAAATCGGCCGCCCTGCGGGTCGAGGCGGTGGTGGAGCAGCCGGCGGAGGATGTCCGAGAGCCGGTGAGGGCCGGGTCCGAGACGGGCTCGCCCGCTTCCCCATGGATGCCGGCAGCACCTCCAGCACCTCCGGGAGCACCTCGACCTCGCCGCCCCCCGGCTGGCAGCCGGTGGGCTCTCTCTGCTTGGCCTCCGCTATCGTGATGAACGGCGCTGCGAGCACGGCGGCCTTCGTCTCGCTCAGGCGGGAAGCGCGCTCAGGTGCTCTGACGTGAAAGAACGACCCATGTCGGGGCCCTTTCGCTCGACTGCTGCGTTTGCGGCGTGACAGACAAGGATGGGCTCAACGTCCCCTTCGACGAGATAGAGCGCCACGTTCACACGGCCGATACTCTTCGGTCCCAGGTCTCACGCCCGACGGTCTGTCATCGCCCGTGATGGGCAAGCTCGGATATCTCTGTGTCAAGCCGCCTCCACCCCCGGCTGACGGAACGCGTCAGATTCCGCGCCCGAGCCGAGCCTTCGGGAGGGTCGACGCTCGACAGCCTGCCGGTAAGCCTGGACGATGAGCGACACCGTCGTCGAGCGCGGCCGAGACGTGACCGAGCGCGCCTAGAACACCGATCACGTTGAGGAACGAGAGATGAACCGCCAAGGCGCCAAGGGCGCCAAGGGCGCCAAGATATTTTCTTCTCCTTCTTGGCGTCCTTGGCGCCTTGGCGGTTCGAAAATCTGCTCGTTTCAGACGGGTTCAACCCGTTTGTCGCTCTAGCTGGACCGTCGGCGCCAGCTTGCGCGCCTCTCCGGTGCAGGCGCCGGGCCGAGCAGCCGACCGATCGCCTCGTGAACGACCCGGGCGGTCACCTCATCCCCGAAGGCGACAGCGCAGCTCAGGGTGCTGGCAAGCTCGGCAATCAAGGCGGCCCTGGACGACGGATCGGCCGGCGCGAGCGCTCCACGCTCCAGGCTCGCCGGTTGGGTCCGGGTTGGGCCCACGCCTTCCGAGGGGCTGCGATCCGTCGTCACGTTGCCCCGAAATCCCCGCGGATCCCAGGGATCGCGACGGTTCGGCACCGCAAATTCGTCCTTGGGCAACGAGGTACTAATCGGCCCTCCTCCGCGAGGTCCACCGGAGCGCCTCGGGGAGGACGCCGGCGACGGCGGCGAGCGCGTCATCCCCGCCGATCCGCGCGACGAGGGGCGCGAGCTGCTCCACGCCGCCCCAGCGGCTCAGGGTCGAGACGAGCGTGGCGTGCTCCGCCGCGTCCCCGAGGCTCACGGCGAACAGCCTCGCCGCCGCGGCGAGCGACATCCAGGGAGCACAGCGCACGACGCTCTCCAGACCATCGGTGTTCCGGTCGTCGTGGTACGCAGCGACGGCGCGCGCCGCGAGCGCAGGGCGCGCCGCCTCGGGGGCGGCGAGGCAGAGCGCCGCGAGGGCCATGATGCGCGCGGCCTCCGAGCCGCCTCCGCCGCCTCGCTCGGCGATCTCCACCGCGGCCTCGAGCCCGAGCACCTGGATCGCCTCGGCCGGGTGGTCGCACACGAGCCCCGCGGCGGCCCACGGGGGATCCAGCGAGGCCACGGCGTCGCGCGCCGCCTGCGCCAGGGAGCGGCCTCCCTCGGTCGCAGCGGCGCACAGCAGCGGACGGGCGGCGAAGATCCCGCTGCCGCAGAGCTGTTGCACGGCGCCGAGCGCACGTTCCGGAGCGCCGAGCTCGGCGAGCCGCACGGCCAGCGGGAAAGGGGGCGGGAGGGCCTCGTCCAGCAGCCTGGAGAGCTCGGCCAGCCCGAGGAAGGGAAGCAGGGCCGCGGCGCACGCGTCGGCGTCGTGCCTCTCGGCGCCCTCGTCGTGGTCGGCAAAGAACACGTCGAGGGACATCGAGACCGCGCGGGCCCGCTCTTCGTCGGGCAGCCCTGGCAGGAGGGGCGCCAGCGCGTTCGCTCGGGACGTCGGTGGAAGAGACATCGCTGCACGGAAAAGGGCGAGCGCCTGCTCCTGGCCGAGCCCCTCCGCCGCGGCGAGCTGCGCGAGCGCCTGCCCCGGCTTCGCCCTCGCCAGCGCGCGCTCGATGGCCTGCTGGACGAGCGCTTCCGCCTCGGACTGCGGCAGGAAGCTGGCGGCCGTGAGCCACGCGTTCAAGGTGCTGTCGGGCCCTCCTTCCGCGCGCCACGTGGCCGAGACCGCCCACCGCGCGAACGTCGGCGCCTCGTCGGCCGACGCAGCGCGCGCCGCCCCGAGGAACGCCAGCGCGTCTTCCCAGCCATCGCCGTGCCATGCCGCGCCGGTCCGCCTCACGACGTCGAGCGCGCGCGCCTCGATGCCGGCGCGCGGTGATGGAGAGGCGCGCGCCGCGAGCGCGAAGAGCGAGACGGCGAGCGCCCGCTCCGCGTCGTTCCACGCCGCCTCGTCGGGCTGGTCGGCTTCGGGAGGCCACGCGTGATGCAGCGTGGCGAGCGCGCCCTGCGCGACCGCGAGCCTCACGAGGCTCGATAACGCGTCCGCCGGTGCCTCCATGGTGTCCCGGACGCCGAGCGGCGTGTCGGGGACGCCGAGCGGCGCCGACATCACACGTCGCGCGCGGCCAAGCTCCGCCCGACGCGCGGCGAGATCCTCGCGCGAGCGCGGCCATGCCCACCGCGGTTCGCAGAGCGGGAGGAGATCGGCGCGCGGCGCGCCGGAGGCGACGAGGTGGTCGCCGGCGTAGCGGCGGAGGTAGGTGACCGCGACGCTCCCGGCCGTGCCGACGCTCTCCCAAGCGCGAACGAGCGTCCGGGCGGCCTCGGCGAACCGCTGCTCGGCGAGCGCGAGGTGCTCCTGGTGCGCGGCCGCCCAGGCGGCGCGCAGGGCTTCATGGCGAAAGCGGATCCGGGGACCCTCTTCACGCCACTGAAGCACCGAGCCGACGACCTCGCGGTGCGCGTCGAGCCAGCCGGTCACCTCGGCGACCTGCGTGCCGAGGAGCGGCGCCAGCTCGGCCATGTCGAGCGGCGCAAACGTGCACGCGAGGGTGGTCATGAGCGCTTCCAGCGGCGCCGCGCCGCGTTCGCGGAGCGAGGTCGCGATCGCGTCCACATGGGCGCGTGGACCTGGGCCATCGACCGCCGCCCAGGCGAGGTGATCGCGGAGAGGTGGATCGAGGTCCTCCAGGCGGAATCCGTCGATCGAGACGTACGTCACGTCCGCGGGGCGGAGACCAAGCCGCGCTGCCCACCGCTCGGCGACGTCGCGCGTGCCGGAGACCGCCACCAGCACACGCGCGGCGGGACCTGGCTCGTCCAGCACCGAGCGGCGAGGGTCGTCCGGCCAGTCCACGCATGCGTCAGGCGCGATCAGGCCGATCAAGAGCTGCGGCTCACCGTCCTCTCCGTCCCAGTTCATGACGCGGTTCGCGAGGCTCGTGCGGACACCGAAGTGATGCTCGTCGAACCCTGTGCCTTCGGGCCATGGGCCGGCCGAGAGCCGCGCGAGCGCCTCTTCCTCGAAGGCCGCGCCAGACACGCGTCCGGCGTGGACGAGGAGCTTCAGGGTGTCAGGGCCCGTGATCGAGCCGAAGAAGCGTTCGATAACCGTGCTCTTCCCTGCGCCGGAAGCACCATGAACGAGGCAGGCCGACGGGCGCCCCGCTTCGTGCCAGGATCGCAGCGCCTCGAACGCCCTGAGCTGGCCTTCGCCAAAGAACTGGCCACTCATCGGACTCTCCGCGAGATGGGAAGACACGTCATCTCCGCCGGTACCTCCCGAGCTTGCCGCGCTTGCCTTCCTCGCCCACGACCGGATTCACCGTCGCGGCCGTGGATCCATCTCGTGGTGTCGAATCAGTCCTCACCGGACGAGGCGCGCAGCCGCTTCGCCCACGGGCGCCTGCTCTCCCGCACCGCACCCGCGAGGCGGCCGAGGTGGTTCAGGCGCGCGAACACCTCGGTGAACGCCTCCCTCAAGCCGCGCTCCTCGTAGGGCAGGCCCTCCTCGATGCAGACCTCCCGGACGATCGGGCGCGCCAGGCGCAGCCGGCTCGCCGGGATCTGCGGGAAGAGGTGGTGCTCGATGTGGCTGTTCTGCCCCATGAAGAAGAAATCGAGCCGCGGCGAGCTCCGGATGTTCCTGGTCGAGAGGACCTGCTGATCCAGGAACGGCACGCCGTCGCCCTCGGCGTGGTTTGCCCTGGCGACGTGGTTGATCGGAATGACGAGGAACATGTAGACGCTCGCGACCGCGAGCCAGCCCAGGTAATCGACCAGCGCGGCGCCGAAGCCCACGAACCAGGGCAATACGCCGAACCAGAGGGCGGCGTGCAGCAGGAGCGCCAGCTGATCGAGCCGGGTCCTGCGCAGGTTCCGCGCCACATACGCCATCGAGTCCCACTTGAGCTGCAGACCCCAGAGGGGCGCGAGCAGCGGAATGAGCACGGCCTGATGGCGCGTCGCGAGCGCGCCGAGGCCGCGCTTCTCCAGCGCCGGGCGCTCGGCGACGCTCCACAGCGACGATTGCGTGTCCGGGTCGAGGCCGATCTCGTTGCAATGGAAGTGGTGGAGCTCGTGGCTGCGACGGAAATAGCTGAAGGCGAGCCCCACGAGCAGCGTATCGAAGGTCTGCCCGATGGCCTGGATGACCGCGGGGCGCCGGGAGATCGCGCCGTGCATCGCCTCGTGGGAGAGGAACCCCCCCTGGACGAGGGCGAAGCCGATCACTGCGAGGGCGGCGAGCCTGAGCGGCGCCGCCGGCGCGCTGCAGAGGAGCGCGAAGGCCGCCGCGAAGAGCGCCGCGATGAGCGCGACGCGCCACGTGTACGACCACCCCGCGGCCTCGAGCAGGCCGGCGGCCTCGAGCCGGGCGCGGAGCCGCTGGTAACGCACGTCCCCGCGCAGCGCCTCCGCCGCGGGGCGCGACGCCGCCGAGGCCGACGGGCCAGCGAGGATCTTGGCGGAGACGTAGCTGTCGAGGACACGGGCTTTGTGGGGCGTCATTGCGTTCTTCGAGCGCGCGCGAGGACGTACCGGCGTCCGGACGCACGTCGCACGAGCTTTACCGGACGCTCGGCGGACGCGGGCAACAATTCGGCGCTAATCGCCGTTGCCTTGGCCCGCGCTTACCGTGTAATGCAAGCTCCCCACGGGGTGCGTCAATCGATGGACAAATTGCCTCCGGGCCCCGCGACCATCGTGTGGCCATTGCTTCGTTACCTGGCCGACCCGCACGGCGTGTTCCCGGCGCTCGCCCGCCGCCATGGAGACCCGTTCCTCTTGCCGATCCCGGGGACGGCCGGCACGGTGGTGACGGGCGATCCGGAAGGGGTGCGGGCCGTCATGGGCGCGCCGCCCGAGGTGTTCACGTCGTTCCGGACCGAGGCCACGGAGCAGATGCTCGGCCAGCACTCGCTGTACTTCCAGAGCGGCGCCGCGCACCGGGAGGCGCGGCGCGTCCTGAGCCCGCCGTTCCACGGCGCGCGGATGCGCCTCCACGGCCCCACGGTGCTCGACGTCGCCCGCGCGCACATGCGCGGCTTCCGGCCGGGCGCGGCGCTCGACCTGCGGGGCGTCATGGACTGGATCTCGCTCGAGGTCATCGTCCGGGTGGTGCTCGGCGTGACGGACGAGGCGCGCATCCGGCGTTACCACCGGACGATGGTCGAGGGGCTCGCGTCGATCACGCCGGCGGTCCTGTTCATCAGATGGCTGCGGCGCGAGTACGGCGGCTTCGGCCCCTGGGCGAAGGCCCGGCGGTTCTACCGGGGGCTCATGCGCCTGCTCGAGGAGGAGATCGCCGCCCGCCGCGCGCGGGGCGCCGGCCATGGCGGCGACGGCGGCGACGTGCTCGGGGCGCTGCTGCGCGCGGGAGATCACGGCGAGCGCCGGATGAGCGACGTGGAGATCCGCGACAAGCTCTATGACCTGATCATCGCCGGCTACGAGACCACGGCGGTCGCGCTGGCCTGGGCGGTTTACGAGATCTGCCGCCACCCGCGCGTCGAGCAGCGGCTGCTCGCGGAGCTCCACGGCCTGGGGGACGATCTGGATCCGGAGGCGGTCGCGAAGCTGCCTTATCTGGAGGCCATCTGCCACGAGGTGCTCCGGCTGCACCCCAATTTCGTGCTGCTCACGCGCACGCTCGCGCGGCCGCTCGACCTCAAAGGGTACACGCTGCCTCCCGGGCAGAACGTCTCCGTGGCGATCGGCATCGCCCATTTCCGCGAGGAGACCTTCCCGCGCCCGGGGTCGTTCGAGCCGGAGCGTTTCCTCGATCGGACCTACTCGCCCTTCGAGTACCTGCCGTTCGGCGGCGGGGCGCAGCGCTGCCTCGGCGCGCCGTTCGCGCTCCACGAGATGAAGCTGGTGCTCGCCGCGCTGTTCCGCCGTCATGTGATCGCCCTCGAGCCCGGCGCGCCCGTCCGGGCGGCGGCGCGCGCCGTCACGGTGGGGCCGGCCGCGGCGATCAGGGTCGTGGTGCTGGGGGAGCGGAGCGCGCGCCGCCCGGGCGCCGGAGCACCGGCACCACGTGAGGCGACAGCGCCATCGTGAAGGCGCCCGCCGCGGCCTGGAGGTCGCCGCCGATGTGGAAGGGGGAGGGGAGCGAGAGCTCGATGCGCGCGCCGGTCACCGCGAAATCGAGCAGGGTGCGCGGGTTGCGGTAGGTGCCGTCGAAGACGCTCGGCAGGTGGAGGAGCACCTCGGCGGGGCCGGCGCTGGAGACGCGGAGCTGGAAGCGGTCGCTCAGCGCGTCCGCGAAGGGGAAAAAGGTGATGTCGCGGCTGTACTGCGAGACCGTCGCCGCGGCCATGATGGTGATGTCGCCGTCGTAGAGCACGGCGCCCTCGGGCAGCGGATCGCCCGTGGGCCGGCCCGCGTCGTCGAGGCGCTCGGCGGCGGCGCCGGTGCTCACGATGCGGGCGCAGAGGCGCGGCTCGAGCACGAGGCGCGGCAGCGTGCGCAGGAGCACGGTGAGCACGATCGCGGGGATGCCGCGCGAAAGAGGGCGCAGCGGACCGTTCCGGAGCTTGCCCTTGATCAGCGCGTCGAAGTCCTCGATGTGCTTCGCGTCGATGCCGGTCCCCACGAAGTGCGCGAGGCGGCCTTCCACCTCGATGAGCCGGAGCGGCGCGGGCGCCTCGTCGCCGCCCGCGCGGGCGAGGTCGGAAAGGAGGCCGGCCGGGGTGGGCGGGGAGGCGCCGCAGACGTCGTGGATGGCGTTGCCGCCGCCGAGCCGCAGCGGCAGGAGCGCCGGGACGTGGTCCGGCGCGAGGGCGAGGAAGTCCTGGGCCGCCCGGGAGAAGGTGCCGTCGCCGCCGCCGACGCAGACCGCGCCGTAGCCGCCCGCGAGGATCGCCTCGGCCGCGGCGCGCGCCTCCTCGAGCGTGGCGGTGGCGAAGACGTCGCCCGGCCGCGCCGCGGCCGACCGCGCCCACGCGACGAGCTCGGGGGTCACGCGCTGGGCGTTGCGGTTGAGGAGCAGGGCGACGCGGCGCATGCCCGCGAGGCTACCTCAACTCCGCCGGACGGGAGCGCGCGGCTGCGGGGCGCGCGGCGCGTGGACGGAGCGCGCCCACGCGGGGCGCACGGCGCGGGCGCTGGTATAGAGGCGCACATGACCCTGCTCAAAGACGTCCTCGCCGCGCTGGAGTCGATCGCCCCGCTCCGATTCGCCGAGCCCTGGGACAACGTCGGCCTGATCGCGGGCGACCCGGCGCGTCCGTCGTCGGCGGCGCTGCTCGCCATCGACTACACGCCCGAGGTCGCCCGGGAGGCGCGCGAGCTCGGCTGCGACCTGGTCGTCGCGTACCACCCGCCGCTGTTCGAGGCGGTGAAGCGCGTGGTCGCGCCGAGCCCCGTCTTCGAGGCGATCCGCGACGGCATCGCGCTCTACTCGCCGCACACCGCGCTCGACGTCGCCGAGGGCGGGACCAACGACGTGCTCGGCGACGCGCTCGGGCTCTCCGGGGACCGCACGCCGCTCCGGCGGGCGACGTCCAGGGCGTGGCAGAGCAAGCTCGTCGTCTTCGTCCCGGAGGATCACGCCGACGTGCTGGCCGACGCCCTCGCCGACGCGGGCGCGGGCAAGATCGGCCGGTACTCCCGCTGCAGCTTCCGCACGATCGGGACGGGCACGTTCTTCGGCGAGGAGGGGACGAACCCCACGGTCGGCGAGAAGGGCCGGCTCGAGCGCGTGACCGAGGTGCGGCTGGAGATGGTCTTCCCCCGCGAGCGGACCGAGGCGGTCCTGCAGGCGATGCGCGCCGCGCACCCGTACGAGGAGGTGGCGTTCGACCTGATCGAGCTCGCCGTGGAGCCGTTGCGGGCCGGCATCGGGCGGATCGGGCAGCTGGAGCGCCCGGCGCCCGTGGGCGAGCTCCTCGGCCGCATCAAGGAGCGCCTCGGGGTGGGCGCGCTGCTCGTGGCCGGCCCCGAAGAGCGTGACGTCGCGCGCGGGGCGACGTGCGCCGGCGCGGGCGGCGCGCTGCTCGGCGAGGCGATCGCGCAGGGCGCGGAGCTCTACCTGACCGGCGAGCTGCGCCACCACGACGCGCTGCGCGCGGCGAACGCGGGCGTCACCGTGGTCTGCGCGCTGCACTCGAACAGCGAGCGGGCCGCGCTGAAGCGCCTCGCGGAGCGCCTCCGCGCGGAGGTCCCGTCGCTGCGGGTGGACGTGAGCGCGCGCGACCGGGATCCGTTCGCGATCCGGTGAAAGAGCCGGGGACATCGCGAGCGGCGGCGCTCGCCATGTGTCGCGGGTCCCGCGAGCGCCGAGCCTGTCGGTGGTTCCTTCTTCAGCGCGGCCGACGACCAGGATCTCGCTAGCCTGAATATTTCAATGGTTGATGTAATTTGTTGGTGTCATCGATCAAGGTTACGTGTCACCCGCTGCGGGCCGCGGCGTATCCATCAGGAGAATGCCTGCGGGAGAACCATGACAGCGGACGGCGCCGAGCGCCTCGTGGGCGCGGCCGGGGCGAGCCTCGCCCGGTCGAGCCTTCGGGCGTCTTCGAGCGCTGCTGCGGGGTGCCCTCCTTCGAGCGAGGCGACAACCATCCTTTCACGTGAAGTTATGACCAGCGCGGGACGAGAACAGCTCGACGAGATCATGCAGCGGTACGCGCTAGGCGACGAGGACGTCTTCGATCGGCTCTATGGGCTGCTGGCGCCGCGGCTCTACCGCTTCTGCCTGCGCCTTACGAGCCGCGCGCCCGAGGCCGACGATCTCTTCCAGGAGAGCTTCCTCAGGATTCACCGCGCGCGCTCGTCCTACATGGGCGGGTCCAGCGTCATCCCGTGGGCTTTCGCCATCGCGCGCTCGCTCCACCTCGATCGGCTGAGATACCGGCGCCGACATCCCGAGGACGTGGCGCCGACGAGCGAGCCTGTGGCGCACGACTCGCGCTACTTGCAGACCAACGACAACGCTGGTCCTGAAGCCGAGGTTGGAGCCCATGAGCTCCTGAAGGTCGTCACCCTCGAGCTGAACAAGATGTCCGAGATGAACCGCGTCGCGTACCTCCTGCTCAAGGAGGAGGGCCTCAACGTCTCGGAGGCGGCCGCCGTGCTGGGCACGTCCACGGACGCCGTGAAGCAACGCGCACATCGAGCCTATCATCAGATCCGGGCTGCACTCTGTGCCGCCGGGTGGACGGAGCACTGTCATGAGCGAGCATGAAATCCCGCTGCGATTCGCTGCCACGCACGCGTCTCCGGATGCGCTCTACTCGAGCATCCGCGCCGCGGTGAGGAAGACGCCGGCGTCGGCCGTCCCCGTTCGCGCTCGGATCGTCGGGGCGGTCGCTGCGATCCCCGGCGTCCTGACCGCTGCGCTCGTCGGGGCCGACCGGATCTGGGATCAGGAGCCGCTGCGCGTCGACCTCGGGACCGGATCGCCGGCCCGCCTCCTGGTCGTCCTGGCCTCGCTCCTGGTGCTCACGCTGCTCACGACGCTCATCGCCTTGCGCCGGGGCCGGCACGGCCTGGGCTCCCGGGAGCGGCAGCTGGCCGTGGCGGCGGGGCTCGTCGTGCCGGTGTATGCCTTCTCCACCCTGGCGTGGCCGTTGCGCTCCGACCACCCGGCGGTGCTGTCGGACACGGCGACTCTCCATCCGTTAGGACTTCCGTGCTTCGCCATCGCTGCGATCGTGGGGCTCGTCGTGCTGGCCAGCGTCACGAGCGCGCTCCGCTGGTCCGTGCCCGTCGCGAGCGGCGCTCGGGGCGCGGCGCTCGGCGCGTGCGCGGGGGCGTGGTCCGGTCTGAGCGTCTTCATCCACTGCCCGGCCTTCGAGACGACCCATCTGGTCATCGGGCACGTGGCTCCGATCGTGGCGTTCACCCTGCTGGGCGTGAGCGTCGTTCCGCGCGTTCTGCGGCCCTGAAGCCGCGCTGCGGCCCCGGGCGGGTCAGCGACCGCCGCTCGCCTGAGGTCGTTCCTGGGCGGGGTGGAGGTCCGGCCGAATTGCTCGGCCGCGGGCACCCTCGCCCGCGGCCGCTCGTTCCATAACATCTGCTCGCTTCAGCGCCGTATTCCCGCAAGCCCAGGGAGAGGCGCTGCTGGCTCGCCGTGGACGCTCCTGCGACGAGGCTGCTGAGCAGCAGCATCAACTTCCCCTGGGGCGATGCCCTGTAGACGCCCTCAATTCCACGGTGCTTCGGTGCGCGCCGACGAGCGCGAGCTTTGAGATGAAAGGAATCTGATATGATTGACGTCTGCTCTTCCAGCCTGCACAGCCAGCGCAGAGACGGGACGATGGTGAAGAACGGCACCGTCGGCGACATCTATGCTCACCTCAGCCGCGATGACATCCCGGCGATGGTGCAGCGGCTCGATCCGCAGATCGAGTGGACCTTGACGGCCGGCCTTCCGAACGGCGGCACCTACCGCGGCCGGGACGCCGTGCTCAAGCTGTTCGCTGGGTACGCCGAGATATGGGAAGGCTTGCAGGTCGTTCCTGAAGAGTTCTTCTCGTCGGGCAACGTGGTCATCGTCCTTGGCCACTACGACGGGGTGAGCCGGCAGAGCGGGAAGAGGGCGGTGGCCCGGTTCGCGCACGTGTGGCGCCTGCGCGACGGGCTCGCGGAGCGGTTCGAGACCATCGCGGATACCCGCACGATCCTCGAAGCCCTGTCCTGACAGCGGCGATCTCGTTCCGCGGCGTAGAGCGGCGGAGCGGCGCTTCCGCGCGCTGGTCCCGTCGCTCCGCGTGGACGCCGGCGCGCGCGACCGGATCCGTTCTCGCGCCGCTGACGGCGCGAGCCGCTGATGACGCGGAGGCGCAGGCGAGCGCGCATGGTAACTTCCCGCCATGCCCCGCTGGTTCAACACCGCCGGCCCGTGCCGGCCGGACATGCACTACATGCTCCCGGCCATGCGCCGCCTGCCCGAGGTGCGCCGCCTCGTCGAGCAGTAGGGCTATTTCGTGGTCCACGCCCCCCGGCAGGTCGGGAAGACCACGGCGCTCAGCTCGTTTGCCCACGAGCTGACGGCCGCGGGGCAGCACGTCGCGGTCCTGGTCTCCATGGAGACCGGCGCCGCCTTCCCGCGCGACACCGGGGCCGCCGAGCTCTGCGTCCTCGATAGCTGGCGCTGGAGCGCGCGCGCCGCGCTCCCGCCGGAGCTCTTGCCCCCGCCGTTTCCCGATGCGCCACCCGGCGGCCGCATCAAGGCCGCGCTCGCTGCCTGGGCCGAGGCCGCCCCGAGGCCGCTCGCCGTGTTCCTGGACGAGATCGACGCGCTCCGCGATGACGTCCTCGTCTCCGTCCTCCGCCAGCTCCGCGACGGCTACCGCGGCCGCCCCGGTCACTTCCCCGCCTCGCTCGCGCTGATCGGTTTGCGCGACGTGCGCGATTACAAGGTCGCGACCGAGGGCCGCGATCAGCTCGGCACCGCGAGCCCGTTCAACATCAAGGTCCGCTCGCTCACGCTGCGCGACTTCACGGCCGAGGAGATCGCCGAGCTCTACGGCCAGCACACCGCGGACACCGGGCAGCGCTTCGAGGTCGACGCGATCGAGCGCGCCTTCGCGCTGACGCAGGGCCAGCCCTGGCTCGTCAACGCGCTCGCCAAGGTCGTCGTCGAGGAGCTCGTGGACGACCGCGCCGAGCCCGTCCGGCGGGCGGACATCGAGCGCGCCAAGGAGATCCTCATCGACCGGCAGGAGACGCACCTCGACAGCCTGGCCGAGCGCCTGCGCGAGCCGCGCGTCCGCCGGATCCTCGAGCCGATGATGGCCGGGCGCCTGCTGGGCGACGTGCCCGAGGACGATCGCCGCTTCGCCGTGGACCTCGGCCTCCTGCGCCGCAACGCGGAGGGCACGCTGGAGGTGGCGAACCCGATCTACCGGGAGATCCTGCTCCGCTCGCTCGTGAGCGGCACGCGCGACACGCTTCCGTCCATCAAGCCGTCGTGGCTGCGCGAGGACGGCCGCCTCGATCCCGCCAGCGACCGGCCGTTGTCATCATAACGTCCAAAGTACAATCCCCAGATCCGCCGACAGGAACCAACAACTTCCACGAGCTCACTCGTTCGTGTGAGATTGTCCATTCCACGCAGGCGACAGAACCATGGACAACGACAAGCCCCAACCCCCCACGCCTTCCCTCACCGATCTGATGGGCGCGATGGCGGCGGCCCAGGCCGCGCAGGAGCCGTTCTTCCTCGGTCGCCTCCGCGGGCATTTCGGCGCCGACCCCCGCACCCTCCCCGTTGTCGCCGAGGAGTTCCCGGCCTCGGACCACCCGAACTTCCAGCTCGCAATCGAGACTCACCTCCGTGACGGCGGGTTCACCTCCGAGCTGCTCGGAGTCTCCGGCGGCGATATGTTCCGGGGGGTGAGCCTTCCCGATCTCCTCTCGCCGCCCTCGGCGATGCCCGGGATCGGCGGAGCGCCGCCCTCGCAGGGGCCCGTGCAGTACCGCAACGTCCACCTCGACGAGGAGCGCGTCATCGCCTGCGTCGTCGGCGGCATCTACCTCTTCGGCCACGGGGGCGACCGCCTCGCGCTCCTCGTGCGCGGCCCCAGCGACGCCGGGTTCCGGCGCAGCCAGCTCACCGTCGAGGTGATGGCGACGGACAACGAGCGCGCCCAGCGCCTGCTCGCCGAGCTCCGCGTCCTCATGCGCCGGCTCAACGTCTACCGCAGCCGCGTGGTCATCCTGAGCGAGACCACGGACGGCTTCTCGCCCGGAACCAAGATCGAGCTCCAGAGCCTCCCGCGGATCGAACGCGACGCGCTCATCCTGCCCGAGGCGCTGCTCGCGCGGCTCGAGCGGTCGACCGTCGGCTTCTCCCGGCACCGACAAACCCTGCTCGCCTCGGGGCGACACCTGAAGCGCGGGCTGCTCCTCTACGGGCCCCCGGGCACCGGCAAGACCCTGACCGCGATGTACCTGGCGGGCCAGATGCGGGAGCGCACCACGCTGCTCCTCACCGGGCTCGGGGTGAAGCTCCTCAAGGAGGCCTGCGCGATGGCGCGGTCGCTCCAGCCCTCGCTCGTGGTGCTCGAGGACGTCGATATCATCGCCCAGGACCGCGACACCGCGGACGCGAGCTGCCGCTCCCCGCTGCTCTTCGATCTCCTGAATCAGATGGACGGCCTCGCGGAGGACACCGACGTGATCTTCCTCTTGACCACCAACCGCCCCCAGGCCCTGGAGCCGGCGCTGGCGGCGCGGCCGGGGCGGATCGATCTCGCCGTGGAGATCCCGCTGCCGGACGACGACTGCCGGCGGAAGCTGCTCGCGCTCTACGGGCGCGGCCTCTCGCTCAGGGGCGACGACCTCGCGCCGCTCATCGCGCGGACCGAGGGGGTGAGCGCGGCGTTCATCCGTGAGCTCCTGAGACGGGCGGCGCTGTTCGCGGCCGACGCGGGGCGCGGCACGGCGGTCGGCGAGGAGCACCTCAAGGAGGCGCTGCACGAGCTCCTCGTCGACGGGGGGCCGCTCACCCGGAGCCTGCTCGGCGCCCACGCCCACCGCTCCTCGTGATTACCCCCGCCAGCCGCCCGCCGGACGCGCCGTAAGCCCCGACATGGGCCGGCGCCTGGGCGGCAAGGCACCCGGCATATCGGACATGGGCCGGCGCCTGGTCGGCCAGGCACCCCGGCATATCGGATATGGGCCGGCGCCTGGTCGGCGAGGCACCCCGGCATATCGGATATGGGCCGGCGCCTGGTCGGCGAGGCACCCGGCCATGTCGGACATGCCCGGGGTCTGGTCGGCGAGGCGCCCGGCCAATGCCCTCCGACGCGGCAGCCCGGCGCGGCGGAGACGCAGCAAGCAGGAAGCGCGCTGCCAAGCCGCTGGACGAACCCGCCGCGGCCGATCACCTTGCTCCCCCCTCATGCGCAACGACGCCACGCCACCCGCCCTCGCCCCGCCCGCGGACGCGGGCCCGCCCTCGTCGGGCCTGCGCGGCGGCGCCGGCGCCTGGGCGACGCTCCGCGACGCCGTCCGCGGCGGAGAGCACGACTTCACGAAGGGCTCCATCGACCGGGCGATCGTCCTGCTCGCGATCCCGATGGTCATGGAAATGCTCATGGAGTCGCTCTTCGTCGTCGTCGACGTCTTCTGGGTCTCGCGGCTCGGCGCCGACGCGGTCGCCGCCGTTGGGCTCACGGAGTCGCTGCTCGCCGTGGTGTACGCGGTGGCGATGGGCCTCTCGGTCGCCGCGTCCGCCACGGTGGCGCGGCGGACCGGCGAGGGGCGCCCCGAGGAGGCGGCCGCGATGGCGGGGCAGGCGATCGTGCTCGGCCTGCTCGTCTCGCTGCCCATCTCGGCCGCCGGCGCGCTGCTCGCGCCGCGCCTGCTCGCGGCGATGGGGGCGACGCCCGCGGTGATCGCGACCGGCAGCCCCTTCGCCGCGATCATGCTGCTCGGCAACGCGACGATCCTGATGCTGTTCGTCATCAACGCCGCCTTCCGCGGGGCCGGCGACGCGGCGCTGTCGATGCGGGTGCTCTGGCTCTCGAACGCGCTGAACATGGCGCTCGGCCCGTGTTTCATCTTCGGCCTCGGCCCGTTCCCGGAGCTCGGCGTGACGGGCGCGGCGGTGGCGACGACGCTCGGCCGCGGGACCGGCGTGGCGCTGCAGGTCGTGCTGCTCGCGCGCGGCGGCGGCCGACTCAAGCTCCGGGCGCGGGACCTCGTGCCCGACCCGCGGGCGCTCGCGACGTTGCTCCGCCTGTGGGGGAGCGGCGCCTTCCAGGCGATCATCAGCACGGCGAGCTGGATCGGCATGGTGCGGATCATCGCCCCCTTCGGGAGCGCGGCGCTCGCGGGCTACACGATCGGGATGCGGGTGGTGGTGTTCGCGATCCTGCCGGCGCTGGGGCTCGGGAACGCCGCGGCGACGATGGTCGGCCAGAACCTCGGGGCGGGGCGCCCCGACCGGGCCGAGGCCGCCGTCTACCGCGCGGGCCTCTGGACCACGGCCATGCTCAGCGCCGTGGGCGTCGTCTTCGTGGCGGCCGCGGGCCCGATCGTCGGCGCGTTCACCAGCGACCCGGAGGTGCTCCGGTTCGGCACGCAGGCGCTGCGGATCATCGCGTGCGGGTTCCTGTTCTACGGCTTCGGCATCGTGTTCACGCAGGCGTTCAACGGCGCGGGCGACACGAGGACACCCACGCTCCTGAACTTCGCCTGCTTCTGGCTGTGGGAGATCCCGCTCGGGTGGGCCCTCGCGCGCACCTTCGGGCTCGGCCCGCTCGGCGTGTTCATCGCGATCGCGGTGGCGTTCTCGACGCTCGCGGTCGCAGGCTGGCTGATGTTCCGCCGCGGCGCCTGGAAGCTCGGGCGCGTGTGACGGGCGCCGTGGGGCGGCGGTAACACTACTCGCCTTTCAGACCCCCACCGCGCTCGTCAATCGCCGGGGCCATGACGTCACCCGGCGTCTGGAGCCCGGCCAGCTCCCCGGGCGGTCGTCGCGCCGGAGCCCGCGGCGGGCGCGCGAGCCACGCGTCGATGAGCTTCCTCGCGATGCTGAGCGGCGGCGGCAGCAGCGGCAGCGCGTCGCGGTGGAACCAGCGCGCGTCCTCGAGCTCGCGCGTGTCGACGCGGAGCTCGCCGCCGGTGTAACGCGCGGTGAAGCCGACCATGATCTGGTGGGGGAACGGCCAGGGCTGGCTGCCGAAGTACGTGACGTCCGCGATGTCGACGCCCGTCTCCTCGTGGACCTCGCGCGCGACGCACGCCTCCAGCGTCTCGCCCGGCTCGACGAAGCCCGCGACGAGGCCGTACATGCCCGCAGGGAACCGCGCCTGCCGCGTCATGAGGATCCGCGGGCCGTCCTCGACGAGCACGATGGTCGCGGGCGTGATCCGCGGGAAGTAGCTGCTCGCGCACCGGGCGCACCGCTTCACCCGCTCGTCCAGCCCGGTCTCCAGCTCGGCGCCGCAGGCCGCGCAGTACTGGTGCGCCCGGTCCCAGTGCTGCACCTGGTAGGCCGTGCCCGCGAGGTCGAACAGCTCCGGGTCGATGCGCCCGTAGAGGCGCCGGAGCGAGACGTAGGCGTACCCCTCCGGTACCGGCGCGCCCTGCGCAAGCTCGGCGGAGCGGCACGGGCGGCCGTCGAGCTCGCCGAGCGGCTGGGCCCGCACGACGGGCACGCCGAGGTCGGCGAGGTCGGCCGCGGCGGGGATGTCGTAGAGGTCGCCGTTGTCGGCCGCGCGGACGAGGAGCTCGTCGCCGCGGAAGGCGAACCAGGCGATCTCGGGGGAGGGTGAGCTCGGCTTGCCGAGCCAGGGACGGAAGCGGGAGGGCGGCATGATGTTAGCGGCGGCAGGGCCGCGCGGGCTCCATGTCTTCAGGGGAGGGCTCGAGGAAGCCGATCGTGTACATGCCGCAGAGCTTAGCGCCCCAGGAGACGACCGGGACGACCCGGCGTACACGCGCCGGCAGCGCAGGCGGGCGCCCCAGGTCCGGGCGGGGATCGCGCGGCCCACCGCGACGAACGCGCCGGCGAGCGGCGCGCGCGGCTTCCACCGGGACGAACCGCTATGTACGGGGCATCCGAGCCACCGAGATTTGCACGGCGGACGTGGCTTGAGGCAGAGGCCTTTACGTTCTGGCAAGCAAGTTAAGGCGGAACCCTGGCTCGCGTTCCGGATTGCCCCGTGTTCTATACGACGCCGACGTCAATGTAGTTTGCGATGCGCAGCTCCGGTATTTCTGTCCGGCTGCGGGAGGGGAGGCGCAGTACAATGGCCGATGCCAATGGCGACATGAGCTCGCTGGATGAATTCATCGCGCACTCGCCAGAGATGCTGTTCGTCGCGAGATCCGACGGCGCGCTCTTGCGGTGGAGCGACATGCTGGCCCGGACGATCGGGCCTGTGCTCTCGCAGGGAACCCCGCTGACCGAGCTCTTCCACCCGGAGGACCGCTGCGCGCTCTCGACGGGGTGGGAGCAGGTCCGTGGGAGCACGACCCCTGTCCAGGTTCACGGCCGGATCCTGAGCGCGGAGCGCAGCTATCGACGGTTTTCGTGCGTGGTGCGCGGGTCGCGCAAGGAGCAGTTGATCTATGGCTCGCTCCGCGACGTGCCCCTCAACGACGGCGTCCTGGACGAGCTGACCAGGCTGAGGGACCGGGATCGGATCCTGGGCGCGCTGATCAAGGCCATCCCGGTCGTGGTGTGGTCCGTCGACTCCGATGGAGTGTACACCTACCACGACGGCAAAGGCCTGGAGTCCGCCGGTCACACGCCGGGACAGTTCGTCGGAAAGAACATCTTCGAGATCTACGGCGACAGCGCGGGCGATGTCCGGCGCACCTTGGCTGGTGACCTGATGCACGGGCTGGCAGAGGCCCACGGCTGTGTATGGGAGAGCTGGATGATCCCCGTCTCGGAGCCCGCGGGGCAGGTGCGATCCGTCATCGGGTTCTCGCTCGACGTGACCGAGGCGAAGCGGGCGCAGCAGGCCCTGCAGACGAAGGTCGATGTGATCGAGGCCCAGCAGCGGGTCATTCGAGACCTGTCGGCGCCCATCATCGAGGTATGGGACGGGGTGCTGGCGCTGCCCATGATCGGGGTCGTCGACAGCGCGAGGACCGCCGAGGCGATGGAGAGCTTGCTCGACGCGATCAGCCGCCGCGGCGCGCGCTTCGCGGTCCTGGACCTCACCGGCGTGCAGGTGGTGGACACGAAGGTCGCGGATCACCTGATCAAGATCGTGAAGTCCATCCAGCTGCTCGGCGCCGAGGGGATCGTCTGCGGCATCCGCCCGAACGTCGCGCAGACGATGGTCGAGCTGGGGCTCGACCTGAGCGCGATCGTGACCAAGGCCAACCTGCGGGCCGGCCTCACGTACTGCATGCAGCGCCTCAACGTCCGCGCGACGACGCCGCGCGGGAGCACGTGACGGCGCCGGCGCGGGCCCTCCCGAGCCCCCCATCCAGGGGCCTCGGGGGCGCGCGCCCCCTCAGCGCAGCGCCGAGAGCTTCTCCCGGTGGCTCCGCGCCACCTTGAGCTCGGCGCCTCCGGCGAGCACCACGACCGTCTCCCGGCGCCCCTGGGTGCGGAGCTCCTTGATCCGGTCGCGGTTCACGATCGCCGAGCGGTGGATCCGCACGAAGCGCGCGGGGTCGAGCTTGGCCTCCACGCTGTGCATCGTCTCGCGGTGGAGATAACTCCTCTCCCCGGCGTGGATCTGCACGTAGTAGTCCGCCGCCTCGATCCAGTCGATCTCGTCGATGCTGAGGAAGACCACACGGCACCCGTCCTTGATCGCGAGCCGCCGCAGGTAGCCGCCGTCCGCGCCCGCGCCCGCGGGCGGCGGCTCCGAGCCGGAGGCCCGCGCTCGCGCCGGCGCCGCGGCGGCGGGGTCGCCGTAGCTCTGGAGCAGCGAGAGCAGGCGCTGGCTCAGGTCGCTCATGCGCGAGAGCCGGAGGTGGCTCTTCGCGCGGCGGAGGGCGTCGTGGAAGCGGTCGTCGTCGAACGGCTTCAGCAGGTAGTCGAGGGCGTGGACCTCGAACGCGCGCAGCGCGTAGCGGTCGAACGCCGTCACGAAGATCACCGCGGGCAGCTCGTCCGGCGGGAGCGACGCCATCACCTCGAAGCCGTTCATCTCGGGGATCTGCACGTCCAGGAACACGAGGTCCGGCCGCAGCCGCCGGATGACGTCGAGCGCCCCCGGGCCGTCGCCGCACTCGGCGGCAATCGCTATCTCCGGGTCCTCCGCGAGCAGCATGCGGATGCCCTCCCGGGCGAGCGGCTCGTCGTCGACGATGACGGCGCGGATCTCCGCGGGGCTATCCATGCGCGCGCTCCGCGTGCAGCGGCCGGAACGGGACCGCGACCGTCACGAGGACACCCCCCTCCGGCCGCCGCGCGAGGCTGAGCCGGTGGTCCCCCGGGTAGAGCTGCCGGAGCCGCGCGCGCACGTTCCCGAGGCCCGTCCCCTCGCTCGCCTCGCCCGCCCAGCCCTCCTTCAGGCCCCTGCCGTCGTCGGTCACCTCCACCACGAGGTGGCGCTCCTCCCGCCGCGCGCGGATCGTCACGCTCCCCGACGAGGCCCGCGGGGCGATGCCGTGGCGGATCGCGTTCTCGACGATCGGCTGCAGGATGAGGTTCGGGATCTCGGCGTCCAGCGTCTCCGACGCGACGTCCGCGCGCACGGTGAGGCGGTCCTGGAAGCGGGTCCGCTCGATGTCGAGGTAGCGATCGAGCAAATCGAGCTCCTGCTTGAGCGGCACGATCTGCTTGCCCGCGCTCTCGAGCGCCATCCGGAGCAGCTCGCTGAGGCCCGTGATCATCCGGACCGAGGCCTGCGTCTCCTGCTTGCGCACGAGCACCGCGATCGCGTGCAGCGTGTTGAAGAGGAAGTGCGGGTGGAGCTGCATCTTGAGCGCCTGGAGCTCGGCCTGCACGAGCTTCGTCTCGAGCTGCGCGGCCGCGATCGCGCTCTCCCGGTACTTCTTGTGGTAGTCGGCCGCGTGGACGATCGCGAGGATCCCCCAGTAGATGAGCAGCTCGATGTCGACGTATTTCCCCAGGATCTTGTAGACGACCTCGAGGAACGGCGTCCTGATGTAGTACTCCTGGCCGATGAGCCGCCCCGTGAGCGCGCACGCCGCGATGTGGCCCGGGGCCATCGCGGCGTTCGCGGCGAGGTGCACCAGGGCGCTCTTCAGGAAGCCCCGGCGCTCGATCGGGTACCTGCGGCCGAGCCAGACGATGAGGGGCGTCATCAGCGCCCAGAAGAGCCAGGGCAGCCCCTGCCAGAGGAAGGCCGCGAGGAACGGGGAGCGCGGCTCCTGCTTCGGCGGCATGAAGAGGTAGGTCTGCGCGCTCGAGACGAGCACGGGGATCATCCAGAGCGCGGCCACGAGCCAGGCGCTGGCCCACCTCGGCCCTGCGAGGGCGGGGGAGGGCGCGGCGGCGCGCGGCGGCGCCGCGGAATCGGGCGCGGCGGTCGGCTCTGGCGCGGCGGGGCGGGCCGGCAGCGGGGCGCGCTCCGGCGCGGCGGGGCGGGCCGGCAGCGCGGCGGGCGTCGCCTCGGCGCTGCCGTTCACGCTGGCCCCTGGGGGTTGTTCTGCATGGGATCGGCTCCCTGCGCGCGGTCGCGCGCGTCGCGGCGCGCCTCGCCACGCGCGGGCGGGGGGCGCTCCCCTGGATCAGAGCACAGGGCGCGGCGGCCCGGGGGCGCTTTGCAGCGGGCTGCGCCCGGGCTGCAGCGAGCTGCCCTCGAGGCGCCCGGGTCGCGACGCGGGGGGGCGCCCGGGTCACGCGGGGCCGGCGAGCGTCGCGGCCCACGCGACGGCGATGAAGTCGACCTCGACGTCGTTCTTCCTGGGCACGAGGCGCTTCGTCTCGATGCCCTCGCCGGCGCGCAGGGGCAGCTGCTCCAGCGCGGCGAGCTCGGCGGCCTGGGCGGCGTGGAGGTCCCGGAGGGCGGCGTCCGCCTCGGTCCACTCCTGCCGGGCGCGCTCGAGCCTGGCGCTCGCCTTGTCGCGCTGGGTCTCGGCGCGTCGGGCGGTGCCCCGGCCGGCGACGAGCCCGAGGATCGCGGCGCCGACTGCGCCGGGGAGGGCGGCCACCTCGGCCTCGGCCTGCTCGTACCGCGCCTTCGCGGCCGCGATGCGCTCGCGGAGGCGCGCGATCCTGGGCGCGTAGCGGCCGGTCACCTCCTGCTGCTCGGCGCCCGCACGCCGCGCGGCGGCGGCGCGGCAGCGGCCCGTGAACGCCTCGAGCGGCTCGCCTTCGCCCTGCGTCAGCCCGAGCTCCTTGTGGACGGCCACCGCGGCCTCGGTCGTGCGGTACACGTGCTCCCGGAGCGCGCGCGCCGCGGCCAGCGCCCCGCTGCGCTTCGTGAGCGGGACGGGCAGCGCGGCGAAGCGGGCGCCCGGCGCGGGCGAGGCCGAGAGCAGCGCCGGATCGAGCCGGGTGACGCGCGCGAGGTCCGGCTTGCCGTCGGAGAGCAGCGGGGCGGCGAGGATCTGGCGCTGGTTGAGGGCGACGCCGAGCTTCGTGTCGCGCAGGTGAGCCACGACCGAGGCGGCCACCCAGGGGACGTAGCGGAAGCCCTCCGGCGCCGCGGCTGGGGCGTGCGCGTACAGGCTGCGCCAGCCCTCCGGCGGCTGCGGCGGAGCGGCGGCGCCGGCACCGGCGTCGGCGCGCGCAGCCTTGCTGCGCCGCGCGGGCTGGGGCGCGGCGGAGGCGGCGTGGGGCGCCGCGGACGCCGCGTGGGGCGCGGCGGCGGCCGCGTGGCGCGGGTCGAGGACCACCGTGCCGCCCGGGCCCACCGGCGCGTGCGGCGGGGGCGCCGACGGGCTCTTCGGCCCGGGCGGGGCGGCAGGGGCAGGGGAGATGCTCCTGACGAGGCGGCCGATCTCGCGCCGGGTGACCGGGCCGCGCAGCCACGACAGGCTGAACCGCGTCTCGGCGAGCAGCGAGGTCGGCCGCATGTGGACGTTGCGCACGAAGAACGTGCGCGGGGGCAGCGCCTTCAGGGTGGCCGACAGCGCCGCGGCGTCGACGCCGCCCGCGCCCCCGTCCGACCCGGAGAGCCCCTCGACGACGCGCTCGCGGTCGGCGTCGGTCTGCAGCCGGCCCACGAACCACGCGCCGGCGTTGGAGAGCGCCTTGTAGTCGAGGTCCATCGGGTTCTGCGTGGCGAGGACGACCCCGACGCCGAAGGCGCGCGCCTGCTTGAGCAGCGCGAGCAGCGGCCGCTTCGTGGGCGGGCTCGCCGGGTGCGGGGGCAGGAAGCCGAAGACCTCGTCGAAGACCACGAGCGCGCGCAGGTCGCTCGTGCCGGAGAGGCCGCGCACCCACGAGAGCAGCTGCTCGAACAGCAGCCCGAGCACGAGCAGCCGCTCGTCGTCCTCGAGGTGCGCGACGCTGACGATCACCGCGGGCGTCTTCCCGGCGTCAGCGCCGGGCGCCCCGGGCGCGCCGCGCTCGAGCCACCCCGCGACGTCGAGCGGCGCGCCCTTGCGCCAGGTCGCGAACGTGGGGGAGGCGAGCAGGGTGTTGAGCTCGCGCGCGAGCGCCTGCCGCTCCTTGGGCGCGAAGAACGCGTCGACCTCGAGGGCGCCCACCGCGGCGATCGGCGGCGCGGCGAGGTCGGCGAGCAGCTCCTCGAGCCCCGCGGCCTGCCCGCCGCGCAGCCGCCGCTCCGCGAGGTGCGCGAGCAGCACGTGCTCGCGGCTCCGCGCCGGATCCGGGTCGCGGCCGACGAGCCGGAGCAGGAGCGACAGCGAGGCCGAGAGCGCCTCGCGGGCGGCCTCCTCGTCCTCGTCCCAGAGCGGCGAGCGCGTCTCGAGCGCCGACAGCACGTGGATCGGCTCGCCCGCCGTGGTGCCCGGCGTGAGCAGGCGCGGCGCCATGCGGGCGCGGAGCGCGGCCACGTCGGCCGGGCCGAGGCCCGAGGCCGCGAGCCCCGCCCGCCACCGCGCCGCGAGCTCGCCGGCGACGTCGGCGGTCGCGCGGCCGTCGCGCGCGGCCGCCGACGGATCGATCCACGGCTCGAACTCGGCCGGGGAGAGCTCGGGAAAGGTGAAGAGCAGGTTGGGCAGGTCGCCCTTCACGTCGACCATGAGCACCGGGACGCCCGACCGCAGCGCCTCCTCGACGAGCACCATGACGAGCCCGGTCTTGCCGCTGCCGGTCATGCCGACGACCACGCCGTGGGTCACGAGGTGGTGCGCCGGGAGCTCGAGCGGGCGCGCGGCGGAGGGGCTCTCATCCCCCCAAAGCGGTCGGCAGCGGCCCAGGGTGAAGGGGCGGGTCGGCATGGCGGCGGGCTCGTGCCATGGGCGGGGGGACGTCGCAATGCTGGAGGGCGGCGGGGAGCGCGCGCCGTCCCCCTGCGACAATTCGGCTCCTCTGCGACATCGTGTCGCACCGGCGCGCGCGAGGCCCGCCCGCCGCGTCGCCGCGCGCGCCCGCGGCCGGGCTCCTTGTACAGCGACGCCGGCCCCCGAGCTCGCTGGCATGTGGGTTGCGGACGCCGCGCGGCGGAGGTGCCATTGCCCATGCCGCAGATCGACTCATGGCTCGACGTCACGTTCTGGCGGGAGGTCCTCCGGCGCACCCTCGAGTGGGCCGTCCACGCCTTGCCGGCCGTGCTGCTGGTCCTGGTCCTCGCGCTCGTGCTGCTCAAGGCGCTCCACCTCGTGTGCAGGAGGGTGGAAGTGTCGCTGATGAGGAGGAGCCGCAGCGGCGATGTGAAGACGGTGCGCGAGATCGAGAAACGCTCCGAGACGTTGCTGAGCATCTTCCGGACGACCGGCAAGGTGGTCATCTGGGTCATGGTGGCGATGCTCGTCCTCGTCCAGCTCGGGGTCGACATCGCGCCGCTCCTCGCGGGCGCGGGGATCGCGGGCCTCGCCGTCGGCTTCGGGGCGCAGGAGCTCGTGCGCGACGTCATCTCCGGCTTCTTCTTGCTCCTCGAGAACCACCTCCGGGTCGGCGACGTGGTGATCGTCAATGGCACCGGCGGCCTCGTGGAGCGCGTCGGGCTCCGGACGGTCGCGCTGCGCGACGAGTCCGGGGTGGTCCACGTCTTCCAGAACGGGAAGATCGACTCGCTGTCGAACATGACCCTGGAATGGTCCGCCATGGTGTTCGACGTGGGCGTCGCCTACAGGGAGGACGTCGACAGGGTGATGAAGGTGATGCGCGAGGTCGCGCGCGAGCTCCAGGAGGACAGGCGCTACAAGGCGAGCATCCTCGAGCCGCTGGAGCTCTTCGGCGTGGAGTCGTTCGACGACCGCGCGGTCGTCGTCCGCGCGCGCATCAAGACGCAGCCCATTGAACAATGGCAGGTGGGCCGGGAGTACCGCCGGCGCCTCAAGCGGGCGTTCGACGCGCTGGGCATCGAGATGCCGTCCCCTCACCGTACGATCCACTGGGCCGAGGAAAAGCAGCCGCCCGGGCCCGCCGCCCGGGCGGCGAACGGCGCGCGGAGCGAGGACGCCGGCGCGAGCGGCGCGCGGTTCGACGAGACAGGCGTGCACGCCTGACGCCGCCGGAGCGCGGTCGCGGGCGATCATCACGTGAGGAGACAGCCGTGAACATCCGAGCGAGTTTGCCAGTGCTCGTCGCCGTCGCCGCGCTCCCGGGCGCGGCTCGGGCCGAGATACTCAGCGTCAACGTCCCGGTGGCGAACTTCCGCGCGGGCCCGTCCACGAGCGAGGCCGTCGAGTTCACCGCGACCCGGTATTACCCGGTCAAGGTCCTGGAGCGCGAGGACGGGTGGTGCAAGATCAAGGACTTCGAGGGCGATCTGGCGTGGGTGGCCGATCGCCTCCTGGCCAGGGTCAGGACGATCGTGATCAAGGTCCCGCGGGGCAATGTCCGCGAGGCGCCGACGACCTCCGCGGAGGTCGCGTTCCAGGCCCAGCGCGGCGAGGTGTTCAAGGTCCTGGGCCGGAAGGGGCCCTGGCTGCGCGTCGCCGACGTGCAGGGCGAGACCGGCTGGGTGCGTGAGGATCTGGCCTGGGGCATGACGAAGCCCGAGGGCTCCGGCGGCGCGTCCTGAGGCACGGCGGCTTCCGCGCCCGGGAGCCGCTGCCCGCCTCGCCCGGTCAAGAGGTGCGCCTCGTCCCTACACCCGCGCGCGCCCGCCGTCGCGCCCGCCATTCGCCGCACCTCCGGCCCGGCGGGCCCATCTTGGCGTCAAAATTTACGCGGTTGCGGTTATAGTGGGTCCGATGGAGGTCGGCCCATTGAAACCGGATGCCCCCGCGTCGACCGCGGGCATTCCTGGGATAGGCGAGGTCTTCGCGCAGAGGTACCGCCTCGAGCGCAGCCTCGGCCGGGGCTCGATGGGCGCCATCTTCGCGGCGGAGCACATCCCGCTGCGCCAGCGCGTCGCGGTCAAGTTCTTGCTCCCCCGGGCCATGAAGCTGCCCGGCGCGAGCGCGCGTTTCCTGCGCGAGGCGCGCGCGGCGGCGGCGATCCGCAGCGAGCACGTCGCCCGCGTCATCGATGTGGGCACGGCCGATCTCGGCATCCCCTACCTCGTGATGGAGTACCTGCGCGGCCGCGATCTCCAGCAGGAGCTCGAAACGCGCGGCCCGCTCCCCGTGCACGAGGCGGTCGACTACCTGATCCAGGCCTGCGAGGCCGTCGCGGAGGCGCACGCGCGCGGCATCATCCACCGCGATCTGAAGCCGGGCAATCTGTTCCTCGCGACCGGAGCGACCGGCGTGCCCCTCGTCAAGGTGCTCGATTTCGGCCTCTCCAAGGCGGCCGACGCCGCCTCCGAGGAGGACGGCAAGCTCACGGCGTCGGAGATGATGCTCGGCTCCCCGTCGTACATGTCGCCCGAGCAGGTGCGCTGCGCGAAGGACGTCGACGCGCGCGCCGACATCTGGTCGCTCGGGGTCGTCCTCTACCAGCTCCTGACCGCGCGGTTTCCGTTCGATACGTCCAAGATCTCGGCGCTGTTCGTCGCCATCGTCACCCAGGCGCCCACACCGCCGCGGGTGCACCGGATCGACCTGCCGGCCCAGGTCGAGGACGTCATCCTGCGCTGCCTGGAGAAGGAGCCGGAGCTGCGCATCCAGAGCGTCGCGGAGCTGGCGCGTGAGCTCGCCCCGTTCGGAACGGAGCGCTCCGCCCGCGCCCTGGACCAGATCGAGGCGATCGCCCACGGCAGGACCGACCCGTCGTGGCTGTCCCCGGCGCACGCCGGCGACGCCGTCGCGACCACCCTTCCGGCCGCGACGGTGGCTGTCGAGGGCACCGCCTCGACGTTGCCGCGCCCGGACGCCGGCGCCGGCGCCGGATCCCGGCAGGCCTCCTGCTCCACGGCGCTCGCGCCCGGCGGCGGCGCTCACCTGGCCACCCTGCCCAGCGAGGGCGTCGTGGTCGTGCCCCCTGTCAGCAGCGACGCCGCGGCCGCCGAGCGCGTCACGCTCCCCCGCGTGGCCGTCGAGGACAGGCCCACGCTGAAGATGGCGCGGGGCGGCGGTCCCGCGCTGTCCTCGGCGTGGGAAAACAGGCCCACGCTGACGATGGCGCGGGACCAGGCGCCCTCGCTCGGTGTGGCGCCCGAGGACGGCCCCACGTTGATGATGGCGCGGGACCTCGGTCCCGCGCTGAAGATGGCGCGGGAGGGCGGGCCCACGCTCATCACGGCGCCCGAGGACGGCCCCACGTTGACGATGGCGCGCGAGGATGGCCCCACGTTGACGATGGCGCGCGAGGACGGCCCCACGTTGACGATGGCGCGCGAGGATGGCCCCACGTTGACGATGGCGCGCGAGGATGGCCCCACGCTGACGATCGCGCGCGGCGACGGCGCCGCGCTCGCGATCGCCCCCGAGGACGGCCCCACGCTGACGATCGCGCGCGACGACTTCCCCACGCTGGCGATGGCGCGCCGGCGCGCGGTGCCGCTGATGCAGCCCGAAGAGGAGGAGACGGCCGGGAGCACGCACGACGTGACCGAGCGCCGCCGCAGCCAGCGGCTCTCCAGCGCGTCTCGCTCGCGCCGCAGCGCGGGCGTGTGGGTCGCGGCCGCCGCCGTCCTGCTGGTCACGGGGGCGCTCGGCGCGACGCGCTGGCTCGGGAGCTCCGACCGGCGGGCGGCCGGCGGTCTGCCGCCGGGTCAGGCGTTGCAGCCCTCGAGCCAGGATGCGCCGGTGCCCCTCGCGAGCAGGGCCGGCCCCGTGCCGTTCATCATGCCGGAGCTCGCCGCGGTCGACACCGCGCTGATCCCGGAATTTCTCGCGCCGCCCGCCGAATCCGCCGCGGCCGACCCGTCCACGTGGGCGGTCAACGACGCCGGCACACCTCCCGGTCCCGCCGCGGGCCCAGATCAACGCCCCGCGGCCGTCCGGCGTTACCGGTGGGGGCGGCGCAAGCCGGTCCCCTCGACGAGCTCGGCCCCTGCCTCGCCGGCGAGCCACGCGGGGGCACCAGCAGCGCCGGCTCCGGTCGAGAGCCCGGAGCGCCCCATCGATCTCAGCCTCCGCCCCATGGACGACCGGGAGCCGGGCACGGCCGATAGCCCGGAGCATCTCCGCGGCACGCGGTAAGCTAGCAGCCCGTGCGCGCCATCGGGCTGGCGGCCGCGGGGACATGGACCATGGCAAAGAAGAAGCTCTCGGCCCGCGCCGCCCGGCGCGCCAGCGATCGCGACGCGGAGAAGCTCACGCGCGACCTCGAGCGCCTCGCGCTGCTGGAGCCCGGCCACACCCCCGGCCGCGCCATCGTCCTCGACGCGGCCTCCCAGGTCGAGGTGGCCGCGCGCGCGATCCCGTGCCCCCGTTGCCGCGGCCTCTTCCGCGTGGAGGACCACACGGCCGAGACGCTGGACGGCGTCCGCCTCCGGGTCGCGAAGGTCGTGTGCAGCGCGTGCGGCGCGGGCCGCCTGCTCTATTTCCGGCTCGGCGCCGCCGCCCTCAACTGAGGCGCTCCGCGGGCGCCCCCGGGCGCGTCGTCAGTACCGCGGGATGCTCTCGTCGATGTGGATCGACCACGCGTCGATCCCGCCCTGGAGCGACGCGACGCGCTCGTGCCCGAGCTTCTCCAGGATGGCCGCCGCCGACAGGCTCCTGACCCCGTGGTGGCAGTACGCCACGATGAGCGCCCCGTCCTCCGCCGCGATCTCCTCGGCCCGCTCCGGCAGCTCGTTCAGCGGGATCAACGTGCTGCCGGGCAGCGCCGCGATCTCGTGCTCGCCCGGCGAGCGCACGTCCAGCAGGTATACGGGCTCCCCCGCCTTCAACTTGAGAAAGAGCTCTTTCACAGAAATCTGTTGGACCATGACCTGCCCGTGATCTCCCCCGAAAAGCCGCCCGTAAACAACCTTTCCTATACCACGGCGACCCCCGCGCCCTCCCTCGTCAGCCGTTGCGCCCGCGCGCCAGCGCCGCCACGACCCCCACGAGCGCCGCCGGGTCCACCGGCTTGGAGAGGTGCGCCTGGTACCCGGCCCCGAGCGCCCGCGCCCGGTCCTCCTCGCGCGCCAGCGCGCTGACCGCCGCCGCCGGCGTCGCCCCCCCGCGCTCGGCCCCGAGCGCCCGCACCTTGCGGATGAGCTGGAACCCGTCCTCCCCCGGCATCCCGAGGTCGCTCACGAGCACGTGCGGCCGCTCCCGCTCCACCAGGGAGAGCGCCTCCGCCGCCGACGCCGCCGTCGTCACGCGCGCCGCGCTCTCCTCCAGCACCCGCTGCGCGATCTCGCGCGCGTCGGCCTGGTCGTCCACCACCAGCACCCGCACCCCGGTGAGCTCCGCGCCCGGGTAGTCGCCCGGCGCCTCCCCGCGCGTGGACCTCTGCTCGAGCGCCGCGTCCGGCGCCGGCTGCGCCGCGCCCCCGAGCGGCAGCCTCGCCGTGAACGTCGCCCCCTTGCCCTCGCCCTCGCTCGCCACCGCCACCGTTCCGCCGTGCAGCTCCACCAGGTGCTTCACGATCGACAGCCCGATGCCGAGCCCGCCGTACTTCCGCGTCGACGAGGCGTCCGCCTGACGGAAGCGCTCGAACAGGTGCGGCAGGAACTGCGGGGCGATGCCCGCCCCCGTGTCGGTCACCGACAGCTCCGCGTGCTCGCCCGCGCGCCGGAGCGCGATGTCGATCCGCCCCCCCGCGGGCGTGAACTTCACGGCGTTCGACAGGAGGTTCCAGACGACCTGCTGGAGCCGGGCCGGGTCCCCGCGGAGCGTGGCCGCCTCCGGGTCGACGCGCGACACCACCGTCAGCCCCTTGGCCTCGGCCGCCAGCTTGATCGACTCGATCGCGCCCTGGACGACCGCCGGCAGATCCACCTGCTGGACGTCGAGCCGCAGCTTCCCCGACACGATCCGGCTCATGTCGAGGAGCTCGGACACCATGTCGGCCAGGAGCCGCGCGTTGCGCTCGATCACGTCCAGCCCCCGCGCCATCGCCTGCGGATCCGGCGCGCGGGTCCGCAGGATCCTCGCCCAGCCCAGGATCGCGTTGAGCGGCGAGCGCAGCTCGTGCGAGAGCGTCGCGACGAAGTCGTCCTTCACCCGGCTCACGCGCTCCGCCTCGTCGCGGGCCGCGCGCTCGCTCTCGAGCAGCTGCAGGCGCTCCTCCTCGGCCCGCCGCTCGGCGGTGACGTCCTCGGTGATCCCGATGAACGCCTCCACCGCGCCGTCCGGCCCGAGCTCGGGGATGTACCGGACGCGGAACCTGCGCTCGCCCAGGCTGAACTCCATCCGCTGCGGCTTGCCCGTCACGCGCGCCTCGCGGCACGCGGCCTCGCCCGCCTCGCACACGTCGAGGGGGAGCCCGTTCTCGCGCGGCGTCTTGCCGACGTAGTGCTCCGGCGGGAACCCCATCACCATCGTCGAGGTGGCGGACATGAACGTGCAGCGCAGGTCCATATCCAGCCGGTAGATCGCGTCGGGCGAGCTCGCGATGAGCGACGCGAGCTGCCGCTCGCTCCGGCGGAGCTCTTCCTCCAGGCGCTCGCGTTCGGCGAGCGACCGCTGCGCCCCGTCGAGCGCCGCGCGCAGCCGGCGCTCGCTCTCGCGCAGCGCCTCCTCCGTCCGCTTGAGGCGGCTGATGTCCAGGCAGAGGCCGACCCAGCCGGTGATCTCGCCCTGATCGTCGCGGATCGGCACGCCCCGGCTGAGGGCCGGCAGCACCACGCCGTCGGGGCTGAGGAACCGGAGCTCTTCGTCCCACATCGCTCCCGTCTCCACGCACCGCTTGAAATTCCCGAGCTTGTGCCGGTCGTCGGGGTGGAGCGCGGCGGCCCAGCCGTCGCCCGAGCACCGCTCCAGGCTCATCCCCGACCTCCGGAGGAACGAGTCGCTGACATACACGCAGCGGCCCTCCGGATCACAGAGCCAGACGCCGTAGTCGATCGACTCGCTGAGGGCGCGGAAGAGCCGCTCGCCGCGCCGCGCTGCCTCCTCCGCCTGCTGGAGCTCGGTGATGTCGAGCGCGAGCGCCACGCCGCCGTCCTCGACCCGCCCCCCGGGCAGCAGGCTGCCGCTGAGCAGCACCGGCACGCGCGTGCCGTCGCGCCGCACGTACATCTTCCGGTACGGGGTGCACGTCGGCTTGCCGGCCGCGAGCTCCGCCCTCGCGCGCTCATCGGCGCTGAGGTCCTCGGGCAACGTGCAGCGATCCCAGCGGACCAGCCCGGCCGCGAGCTCCTCCCGGGTGTAGCCGAGGAGCCGCAGGAACGCGTCGTTCGCGTCGGTGACCCGGCCGTCAGGCGTCCAGAACGACATCGGCGCGATGTCGCTGCAAAAGATGCTCTTGAGCTTGGCGCCGCTCTCCGCGAGCGCCCGCTCCTCGGCGGTCATGTCCTCGATGAACACCACCGCACGGTAAGGCCGGTCCTGGGCGTCGCGGACGAAGACGCCCGTCACGTGCAGCCGGCGGGCGCTGCCGTCCTTGCGACGGCAGCACATGTCGAGCTCGATCTCCTCCGCGCCGCCCTCGAGCAGCGCGCGCCACGCGGCGAGCGAGCGTGGTCGCTCCTCCGGGGGCGCGAGGTCAGGCAGCCTCTTCCGGTGGAGCTCCTCCTCGGAGTAGCCGAGGAGCCGGCAGAGCGCGCCGCTCGCGCGCACGAGCCGGCCGCTCGCCGCGTCGATCTGCGCGCACGCCCTGCCGGGCGATCGCATCGCCCCGGCTGGATCTCCGGCCGTCCCCTGCATGGCTGTCCGTCCCGGTTTTCCGGTCCCCCTGCTCGCACCAAGCGCACCCGGACGTGCGCGCGCGGCATTCCCCCTACCGCGTCCGCGACGGTACCACGACCTGGCCGACTTGGGTGCAGGTTGGTTGCGCGCCGGATTCCGTCCGATGCGGCAGAGTTTGCTTGCATTTTTCCCGGGAAGGAGTCTTGTGCATCGTGTGCCCCCCGGAGGGCGCCTCCTTACGACGCCATGGATCACGCCGCCGCTCCGCTCTACGCCCGCCTCCCGCCGTCGCCGCACGACTTCACCGCCGATGACCTGCTGAACGGCTTCCTCGATTACGTCATGGACCGGGGACTCGAGCTCTACCCGGCGCAGGAGGAGGCCATCCTCGAGATCTTCGGCGGCAAGAACGTGATCCTCAACACCCCGACCGGCTCCGGCAAGTCGCTCGTCGCGGCGGCCATGCACTTCAAGGCGATGGCCGAGGGGATGAAGTCGTATTACACGTGCCCGATCAAGGCGCTCGTCAGCGAGAAGTTCTTCTCGCTCTGCAACGACTTCGGGCCCGAGAACGTGGGCATGTTGACCGGGGACGCGTCGGTGAACCGCGACGCGCCCATCCTCTGCTGCACGGCGGAGATCCTCGCGAACATGGCCCTCCGCGAGGGCGAGAAGGCGCTCTGCGACTACGTGATCATGGACGAGTTCCACTACTACTCGGACCGCGATCGCGGCGCGGCCTGGCAGATCCCGCTGCTCACGCTGCCGCAGGCGAGGTACCTGCTCATGAGCGCCACGCTCGGAGGCACCGAGTTCTTCCAGGAGGAGCTCACGAAGCTCACCGGGGAGCAGACCGCCGTGGTCAAGTCGACCGTGCGCCCGGTGCCGCTCGATTACGAGTACCGCGAGACGCCGCTCCACGAGACCGTCGCGACGCTCGTGAAGAACGGCAAGGCGCCGATCTACATCGTGAGCTTCACCCAGCGGGCCTGCGCCGAGGAGGCGCAGAACCTGATGAGCCAGGACTACTGCACGAAGGAGGAGAAGCGGGCGATCACGGCCGCCCTCGCCGGGGTGAAGTTCTCGAGCCCTTACGGCCGCGAGGTCCAGCGCTTCGTCAAGCACGGTATCGGGCTCCACCACGCGGGCCTCTTGCCGAAGTACCGGCTGCTCGTCGAGAAGCTCGCCCAGCAGGGCCACCTCAAGATCATCTGCGGCACGGACACGCTCGGCGTCGGCGTCAACATCCCGATCCGGACGGTGCTGTTCACGAAGCTCTGCAAGTTCGACGGCGAGAAGACGGCGATCCTCAGCGTCCGCGACTTCCAGCAGATCAGCGGCCGCGCCGGCCGGAAGGGGTTCGACACGCAGGGGAGCGTCGTCGCCCAGGCGCCGGAGCACGTCATCGAGAACATGCGGCTCGATGCCAAGGCGGGCAGCGATCCGGCGAAGAAGCGGAAGATCGTGAGGAAGAAGCCGCCGGAGAAGGGGTATGTCCACTGGGACCGCCAGACGTTCGAGCGGCTCATCCAGTCGCCCCCCGAGCCGCTCGTGTCGCGGTTCCAGGTCACGCACGGCATGCTGGTCAACGTGCTCGGCCGCGAGGAGGGGGGCTGCCTCGCGCTCAAGCGGCTCATCCGCGGCACCCACGACCGGCCCGCGGTCCGGCGCCAGCACGGCAGGACCGCGATGCTCCTCTTCCGCTCGCTCGTCGAGGCGCGCATCATCGAGCTCGTCCCGAAGGAGGACGGGCCGGGCAAGCGGATCCGCATCAACGCGGATCTCCAGGAAGACTTCTCGCTGAACCACGCGCTCTCGCTCTACGTGCTCGAGACCGTCAACAAGCTGGATCCCGACAGCGGCACGTACCCGCTCGATCTCTTGACCCTCGTCGAGTCGATCCTGGAGAACCCCGATCTCATCCTGCAGAAGCAGCTCGATCGGCTGAAGACCGACAAGCTCGCGGAGCTCAAGGCGGCGGGCGTCGAGTACGAGCAGCGGATGGAGGAGCTCGAGAAGCTCGAGTACCCGAAGCCGAACAAGGAGTTCATCTACGGCACGTTCAACGACTACGCGCGGCGGCACCCCTGGGTCGGCCAGGAGAACATCCGGCCGAAGAGCGTCGCGCGCGAGATGTACGAGCAGTACCTGTCGTTCAGCGAGTACATCCGCGAGTACAACCTGGAGCGGGCCGAGGGGCTTTTGCTCCGGTACGTCTCCGAGGTGTACAAGGCGCTCGTCCAGACCGTCCCCGAGTACGCGAAGAACGGCGACACCGACGACATGACCGCCTATTTCCGGGCGCTCGTGCGCGGCGTGGACTCGAGCCTGCTCGACGAGTGGGAGCGGATGCGCGACCCCTCGTTCCAGCCGCGCGCGGCGGCCTCGGGCGGCGCCGTGGAGCCGTCCGCGTTCGACGTCACCCGGAACGCGAAGGAGTTCACGGTGCTCGTCAGGAACGAGCTGTTCTTCTTCCTGCGCGCGCTCGCCCGCCGCGACTACGAGGTCGCCGCCGAGATGGTCGAGGGCGAGGAGGCCCCCTGGACGGCGGACCGGCTCGACGAGGCGCTCCGCGGCTATTACGCCGAGCACGCCGCGATCCGCACCGATCCGGCGGCGAGGAGCCCGAGCAACACGATCATCCACCCCTCCGAGGACGGCGGCTCGTGGGTCGTGGAGCAGATCATCGTCGATCCGGAGGACGGCAACGACTGGATGCTCGACTGCAAGGTGGATATCGACCGCTCGCGCGGGGCGGGGCGGCCGGTCATCGTGCTCCGGCGCATCGCGAGCTGAAGGGGCGGGCGGCGCCCGACAGGTCGGGGGACGTCACGATGGCCGATCGGCCTGCGGACCGGCCGCGCGCAGCGCGGTTTGACATCCCCGCGGCGGCGGGCGAGATCGCGGCCATGCGAAGTCCGCTCACCGCAACGTGGTTGTCGCTCGTCTCGCTGGCCCTCCTCCCGGCCGCAGGCTGCGCCCCGCCCGCAGGCTCGTCGCCGGCGCGGGCGGCCGCGCCGGCGGCGTCCGCGCCCGACCGGGGCGCCGCCGCGCCGGGCGCGGGCGCCGCGGCCGGCAAGACGGCCATCGCCGGGCCCGAGGCGAGCCGCGTCACCTACGAGCTCCTCGGCCGGCAGCCCCCGCTGGGGGCGCGTGTGCCCGTGGAGATCCGGCACGCGCCCGACGGCAAGCTGCTCACGTACCTCCAGCGCCGGCCGGACAGCCCCGAGCAGGCCCTCTTCGCCCTGGATCTCGCGTCGCGCGAGACACGGCAGCTCCTCGCCGCGGGCGACCTCCTGAAGGACGCGGCGCCGCTCTCCCGCGAGGAGGAGCTCCGCCGCGAGCGACAGCGGATGTTCTCGAAGGGGATCACCACCTACACGTGGGCCCGGCGGGCGCCGATCCTGCTCGTCCCTTTGGGCGGCGACCTCTTCGTGCGCGACGCGGCCGGCGCGGTCACGCGGCTCACCGAGACGCCCGAGCCCGAGATCGACCCGAAGATCTGCGACGGCGGCGAGCGCGTCGTGTTCGTCCGCGGGCGGGAGCTCTTCATGATCGACGTGGCCACGCGCCGCGAGACCGCGCTGACGAAGGGCGCTCCGGAGGGCGTCTCGCGCGGCCTGACCGACTTCAACGGTCAGGAGGAGTTCGACGAGCCGAGCGGATTCTGGATTTCCCCCGGCTGCGACAGGGTGGCTTACCTGGAGGTCGACGAGCGCGACGTCGAGAAGGTGCCTGTCTTCGGGGTCCGGAGCGGCAAGGAAGACCTCATGATGGCGCGCTTCCCGCGCGTGGGCGGGAAGAACCCCCGCGTCCGGGCGGGCGTCCTCGATCTCGCGACCCGGCGGACGGTCTGGCTGAAGGGGCAGGGCGACGAGCAGCGGTACCTCGGCCGGTTCGCATGGGCGCCGGACGGCAAGGCGCTCTGGTTCCAGGCGCTGTCGCGCGACCAGAAGCGCCTCGGGCTGCTCCGCGCGAACCCGCGGACGGGCGAGGCGGCGGAGGTCGTCGTCGAGACGTCGCCGACCTGGGTGGACTTCGCGCCCATGCTGCTGCTCGAGCGCTCGCCGCGGTTCCTCTGGGCGGCGAGCGCTGGCGGCCACACCCACCTCGCCCTGCGCGACGCCGACTCGGGCGCGGAGCTCGCGCGGCTCACGGCCGGCGACTGGGATGTCGTCCTCCTCGCGGCCCCGGACGAGGAGCGCGGCGTCGCGCGCTTCGTGGCCACGAAGGACGGCCCGACCGAGCGGCACCTCTACGCCGTGCCCCTCGCGGGCGGCGAGGTGAAGCGCCTCACGTCCGAGCCGGGCGTGCACAACGTCTTCGTGGACCCGAAGGGCGCCGGCTTCGTGGACGTGCACGCCGCCCTGGATCGCCGGCCGCGGGCCGTGGTGCGGGGCGCGGACGGCGGCGAGCTCGGCGAGATGCCGGTCGCCGTGGATCCCGAGCTCGCGACCCTCGGGCTGCGCGCCCCGGAGCTCGTGAAGGTCCGCGCCGCGAGCGGCGACACGCTCCACGGCGCGCTGCTCGCGCCGCGCACGATCGAGCCCGGCCGCCGCTACCCGGTCGTGGTGCACGTGTACGGCGGCCCCGGCGTGCAGACGGTGTTCAACGCCTGGTCGCCGCGCCTGCTCTGGAACCACCTCGCGGACCGCGGGTTCGTGGTCTTCCAGCTCGACAACCGCGGGTCGGCGAACCGCGGGCGCGCGTTCGAGGCGCCGATCTACGGGCGGCTCGGCGAGGTCGAGCTCGCCGACCAGATCGCGGGCCTCGATTACCTGGCGACGCTTCCGTACGTCGATCCCGGCCGCGTCGGCGTCTACGGCCACAGCTACGGCGGCAGGATGGCGCTGCTCGCGATGCTCCGGGCGCCGGACCGCTTCCACGTCGGCGTCGCGGCCTCGCCCGCGACCGACGATCGGCTCTACGACACGGGCTACACCGAGCGGTTCATGGGCCTGCTCGGCGAGGCGGCGGCGCGGTACGAGGCGACCGACGTCACGCGGCACGCGGGCAACCTGCGCGGCAAGCTGCTCCTCCTGCACGGGCTCATGGACGAGAACGTGCACTTCGCGCACACGGCGAAGATGATCGAGGCGCTCATGGCCGCGGACAAGCGGTTCGACATGATCGTGTTCCCGGGCGAGCGGCACGGGTACCGCTCGCCGGTCGCGAGCCGGTTCTCGAGCCGCGCCATCGTGGAGTACCTGGTCGAGCACCTCTGAGCGCCGCGCCTCCTGCGCGCCGGCCTGTGAATCGCATCCGCCCCGGCCGGAGGCATCGATGCAGAGGCTTGCACAGGGGAACAAGGACAAGGCGATCGACCTGCTCAACGAGCGGCTGACGTTCGAGCGCGCGAGCGTGCGGCTCTACGACTCCATGCTGGAGAAGATCGGACGCGCGGCCGATCCCGAGCTCCAGGGCTCGCTCGGCCAGCTCCGGCAGTCCCGGGATCAGGAGAAGGAGCACGAGGAGTGGCTCGAGGCGCAGATCCGCGCGCTCGGCGGTGACGCCCACGCCGAGACCGATCGGTCGCGGCTGATCGCGCTCGAGTCGCAGGGCCTCGAGAAGGTCGTGCTCGACGGCGACCAGAACCCGGCCCACCTCTTCCACGCGCTGCTCACCGCGGAGCTCGTCGACAACGCCGGCTGGCAGCTCCTGCTCGAGCTCGCCGACGAGGCGGACGACGACGAGGCGCGGGAGGCGTTCCGGCGTCGCCTGCACGAGGAGGAAGAACACCTGATCTTCACGCGGGAGGTCGTGGAGCGGCTCACGCGGACGGAGCTGCTCGGCTCGCCGGCGGAGGTCGTCGCGGCGGCCCACCCGACCTGACACTGCTGCGGAGTTGCCCCGGAACAGCAGAAAACCGCCAGGGCCGCCAGGGCGCCAGGCAGGAGAGGGGGTCACCCCCGGCGCGCGCCCGTCCGGGCTGCGGTGCCGCTCGCCCGCTTCGCCGCGGCCGGCGCCTTGGCCGGCCTCGCCGCGGCCTTCGTGGCCCCCGGCGCCATGGCCGGCCTCGCCGCGGCCTTCGCGGCAGCCGGCGCCTTGGCGGCCTTGGCGGCCGCCGCCTTGCCCTGGCCAGCGGCCGTCTTGACCGCCGGCTTCGTCGCGACCGGCGCGGCCGGCCTGCGGGCCCACATCTTCTGGATGTACGCCGTCGCGTCGGGCGTCTTGCAGCTCGTCTCGCCGTGGTCGATCTCGACCTTGCCGATGCGCCGCGCCACCGTGAGCGCCTTTCCGCGCAGCGGCTCGTTCCGCCCGCCGATGCTGATGAGCGCGCCGTTCATCGCCTCCCGGGCGCGGTTCTTCGCCCGGTGGATCGACGCCTCGATCACGGCCAGCCGCTCCTCGAACACGCTGTCGGGCAGCGACGGGTCCTCGGCCGCGAGCGCGCCGAGCAGGCTCCAGCCCGCGCGGCCCACCCACTCGTCGTCCGAGGCGGTCCACTGCTCCATGGCCGCGCGGGCGAACGGCGTCTTCGCCGCGATGTGCTTCACGAAGAGGTCGACGAGCAGCGGCGATCGCGCGTCGGCGAGCCACGCCTCGAGCCGCTCCCGGGTGAAGCGCCCCGGATCGGCGATCGCCGCCGCCAGCGTCCTCGCGTCGGAGTTGCCCGTCGCCCAGAGCGCCTCGGCGAGCTTGTGGTCCCGCTTGATCCGTTTCTCCAGCGCGTTCATGTGGGCGAAGCTCACGCCGAAGAGCGGGTCGGTCGCGCCGTGCCGCCGGTACACTTTCCGGTTCTGCTCGGTGCCGAGCCGCTCGAGCTCGCTCATCACGTCGGTGAAATCCATGGCTCTTCCGTAACCATCCTGAGCATTACGCGCTCGCCCCACATCTTTTCATGCAACGTTGCGCCGGGTCGAACCGGCCGACGTGCGGCCGTGCGCGCGGCCCGAGCCGTTCTCCTCGACCGTCCGCAGCAGGGGGCCGCGGCGAGCGCTCGACACGGCGCGCCGTCGCCGTCCGCGCCGCTCCGTGCTATCCAGACTCGTGCTCCAGGTGCGCTCCACGGAGCGTTCGACCTCGAAGATCACGGCGATGAGGACGAGCGGTGCTCTCCTCGGAGGAGCTGCGCATGTCGTTCCAGGGTGAGACCTCCTTCGTTCCGATCCCGCCGCCGGGCGAGGACGAGCTGCCGTACGACGACGGAGAGCCGATGGAGTCGCAGCGTCACCGCAAGCAGATGAACCTCCTGATCGAGGTGCTGGAGCTGCTCTGGAAGGACCGCGACGACGTCTACGTCGGCGGCAACATGGCCATCTACTTCAGCGAGCTCCAGGCGAGGAAGAACGACTTCCGCGGACCGGATGTCTTCGTGGTGCTCGACACGGTGAGGCGCGAGCGCAAGTCCTGGGTGGTGTGGCAGGAGGAGGGCAGGACACCCGACGTGGTGATCGAGCTGCTCTCCGAGAGCACCGAGGCGGTCGATCGCAACGACAAGATGCGTGTGTATGCGAAGCTCCTGCACGTTCCGGAGTACTACCTGTTCGATCCGTTCACCGGTGTGCTCGAGGCGTACGCGCTCGATCTCGCCACGATGTCCTTCGTGCCCGCCTCGCCGGGCACGAGCGGCGACGTGACGAGCGCGCGGCTGCACCTCGGCCTCGGCGTCCGCCACGGCGTGTACAACGGCCTCGAGGCGGACTGGCTGCGCTGGCTCGACCGGGAAGGGCATGTGCTGCCCACCGCGGAGGAGCAGGCCCGCGCGGCGGAGGAGCAGGCCCGCGCGGCGGCGGAGCGAGCGCGCACCGCCGAGGACGAGGCGAAGCAGCTGGCCGCGCGGCTCGCCGCGTACGAGCAGCGGTTCGGCAAGCTGCCCGGCGGCGGTTAGCCCCCGACTACCCCCGCCCCCCGGCCCGCGCGGCGCTCACTCCGCCGCCGGGGGCCGCCACGCGCGCTTCGAGCGCGGGACCGCGCCGGTCCCGTTCCCGTCGTTCGTGCCGAGCAACGCCCGGCGTACGAGGGCGGCGCGCTCCTCGGCCACCCGGAGCTTGGCCTCGAAGTGGGCCTGGAGGTTCGCCTGGTTCCGCTCCGCCGCACGTCCCGCCATCCGGCGCGCAAGCGCCGCGCTGTCCTCGATCGTGCGGAGCGCGATCCAAAGCGCTGCATCCAGCGCCGAGGCCTGCTCGTCCTCCAGGCCCTCCGGCGAGTAGCGATGGCCGACCTTGCACCTGAAATTCAGCATCGCGCCGTCGCCGTTCCGGACCAGGTTGCCCCCGCACTCCGGACAGGTGAACTCACCCTCGACTGCTTCCACGTTCTCCCCCACCATCCCCTCCGGCGTCCGCGCCTTGGCGGGCGCTCTTCCGGCCTTCTGGCGCACGAGGTCCACGAGCAGCGGCGGAAGCCGCGCCAGCGGGACGCAGTGGTCCACGGGCACGTTGTCGAGCGCGCTCTGCGGCATCTCCGAGAACACGGCGTCCTCGGGATCCTGGACCACGGCGATGCCGCCGTGGCGCTTGATCTCCAGCAGCCCTGCCGTGCCGCAGTCGCGCGTGCCGGAGAGGACCACGCCGATCACGCGGCCGCCGTACACCTCCGCCGCGGTCCGGAACAGCGGGTCCACGGCCGGCCTGTGCCCGTTCTCCCGCGCGCTGTGCACCACCCGCACGACGCCGTCGCCGATCATGAGGTGGTTGTCCACGGGCGCGACGTAGACGCGCCCTCGCTCGATCGGCTCGCCGTCGACCGCGGCGGCCACCTGCATCCGGGTCGTGCGCCCGAGGATCGCGGGAAGCATGCTCCGCGCCGTCGGCGGGAGATGGAGGACCACGAACAGCGACACCGGCAGATCGGTAGGCAACCCCCCGAGCAGCACGATGAGCGCCTCCACGCCCCCGGCTGACGCGCCGATCACGATGATGTCATGTTCCGGCACAGTGGGCCTCGCCGAGCGGGAGAGAGAGGGAAGCGCACCCGGCTCGCACGCTGCCTAGGAAGGGTGTCGGACCACCCGCTCCATGGTGGAGAGCAGCGCGTCCATGCTCGCCGGCTTCTGGAGCACCGCCGCCGCCGCGAGCTTCTCGGCCGCATTCCGGAGGTCGTCGGTCGTCCGCGCCGAGAAGATCACGATGGGCGGCCGCTCCGGCACCTCCCGGAGCCGCTCGATCAGCTCCGCGGTCGTCGCCCCGCTCACGGTCAGGTCGAGCAGCGCGGCCCCGTAGCGCCGCTCGGTCATCGCGGCGACCGCCCGGTCGGCGGTGTCGGCGGACTCGACCTCGTAGTCGGCCATCCCGAACATCTCCCGGAGCATCTCCGAGGAGTCGCGGTCGTCTTCCACCACCAAGATCGTCGCCTTCATGGGCAGGGGAACCTCTCCAGAGCACGGCTCGGCCGTCTGTACACGGGCAAGGAAAGCAGCGTTGATCTGGCGCATCAATCATGTGCATCTCGATTCTCTGTCAGGGGCAACCTGACGGTGAAGGTCGCTCCCTTACCTTCCGTGCTGCGGACGAAGATCTGGCCGCCGTGGGCGCGGACGATCTCTTTGCAAATGAAGAGCCCGAGCCCCATGCCGCCGCCGGAGGATTGGTCGACACGCTCCCCCTGGTAAAAGCTCGAGAACACGTGCGGCAGGGTGGCCGCGGGGATCCCGGGGCCGTAGTCCTCCACGTCGAGCTCGGCGCCGCCGCCCGCGCGCCGCAGGCGCACCTCGATGCGGGGGCTGCCGTTGGCGTGCCGGAACGCGTTGCCGAGCAGGTTCATGAGGACCTGCTCGAGGCGCGCGGCGTCGCCCTTCACGATGAGCGGCTCCGCCGCGCCGGGGGGCAGATCGACGTGGATTTCCGGGATCTCCGCGAACGCCTGGGCGCCCTCCGCGGTGCGCGCGACCAGCGGGACGAGGTCGACGTCCGCGAGCTGGAGCTGAAACTTCCCGGTCTGGATGCGGCTCGTGCTCACGAGATCGTCGACGAGCCGCTCGAGCCGCTCGCTCTGGGTGCGGGCGAGCGTCGCGAAGCGGCGCAGGCGCGGATCTCCGCCCTCGGGGAGCAGGCTGAGCAGCATGTCGAGGTAGCCGTGGAGGGGCACGAGCGGCGTGCGGAGCTCGTGGCTCGCCATCGCCATGAAGCGGTCCTGCAGCTTGCGGAGGCTCCGCTCCGTGATGTCGCGGATGACGATCACCCCGCGCTCCGCCGTCCCCGCGGGGCGCGCGCCAGCGGGGCCGATGGGGTGGCCGATGGCCTCGAAGTGCCGTCGCTCGCCGTCCGAGCCGGCGATGGAAAATTCCATCTGGAACATCTCACCACGCGCGGCCCGCTGCTCCGGCGTGTCGTAGAAGGGCAGCGGCCGGCCCTTCTCGTCCATGCCGACGGGTCGGCTGTCGCCGAACATCGCGCGGTAGGCCTCGTTTGCGAGCACCGGCCGCCCCGCGCCGTCGACCACGAGGAGCGCATCGCCCATGCTGCGCAGGATCACCGAGAGCCGCGTCCGCTCGGCCTCGATCGGCCCGGCGAGCTCCTGGATCTCACGGCTCCGCGCCTCGAGGTCGGCGTTCGTCGTGTTCAGCTCCTCGATCGTCGCCTGGAGCTCCTCGTTCACGGTCTCGAGCTCCTCGTTGGTCGCCTGGAACTCCTCGTTCAGCGTCTCGACCTCCTCCATGGCGGCCTGCGCCTCCTCGGTGGAGACCATCAGCTCCTCGTTCAGGGCGCGGAGCTGATCGAGCGTCGCCGTGAGCTCCTCGTTGTCCCGGAGCAGCTGCCGGTTCTGCGCTGACAGCTGCCGTATCGCCGCCTTGTCCTCCTCGCGCTCCCCCGCCGCCTGCGAGAGCGCGGCGGCCCGCGCCTCGCTCTCGCGGCGCAGCTGCTCGCGCTCGGTCTCCGCCCGCTCGAGGGCGGTCCGGGTCTGCGCCAGCTGGGCTGCCGCCTCCTCGCCGATCTTCCGGCGCCGCACGGCGGCCGTGATGTCCTCGACCACGATCAGCGCGATGCTGAGCGTGCTCTTGTCGGCGCCGCGCTGGGGAGCGTGGCACGAGAGCTGGATGTAGGATGTCTCGGCGCCGGGCGCCGCGTCGACGGCGACCTCGATCGGCTCCGGCGCCTCGCCCCGGAAGGCGGCGTCGATCGCCTCGAGCAGCGGCCGGTGGGGGACGATCTGCGCGAGGTGCACGAAGTCCTGCCCGAGCGCCATGCCGTGGATGCCGAGCAGGCGCCGCGCGGCGAGGTTGATCTCCAGGACGTCGTAGCGGCTGTCGATGAGCACGATGCCGAGGCGGAAGCTCGAGAGCAGCATTTCGAGCGACGTGCGGGCGTGTGGCTGCTCCTCGGGGGCGCGGATCGGTAACATGGCTGGGCTGTTGCTGCGGGGCGGTCGCTTGGGCGTCGCCGGGGGAGGGGCGGGCGTAGGGGGGACGAGGAGGCGCTCCCCGCGGCGCACATAGACCTTGTGATGGAGATCGTTCGCGACGAAGTACTCGTTCAGCGGGCTCGTGGTCTCGGCCTTGCCGAGCACGAGGTAGCCGCTGTCACGCAAGGAGAACGCGAAGAGGTGGAGCGTGCGGCGCTGGAGATCGCTCGTGAAGTAGATCAGCACATTGCGGCACACCACGAGATCGAGGTTCGGGAAAGGCGCGCGCTGGCCGAGGTCGTGCTCGCCGAAGACGGTGAGGTTGCGGATGCGCTTCTTCACCTGGTACTGGCCGTTCATGGTGATGAAGTAGCGCTCGACGAGCTGCGTGGGCAGGTCCTCGACGGTGCTCGCCGTGTAGAGCCCGCGGCGGGCGAACGCGATCGCCTCGCTGTCGACGTCGGTCGAGAAGATGCGGATGGTGAAGCTCTCGAGCTCGTCGCCGAGCAGCTCGCTGATCAGGATGGCGAGCGAATACGCCTCCTCTCCGGTGGCGCACCCGGCCGACCAGATCCGCAGCGAGCGGTTGTTGTTCCGGGCGTGCTCGATGAGCTCGGGCAGGATCACGTCCCGCAGGTGCTCGAAGAGGTCCGGGTCTCGCATGAACTCGGTGACCTTGATGAGGAAGCTGTTGGTCAGCCGCTGGAGCTCCTCGGGGTGCGCGGCGAGGTGCTGCTGGTATGCGTCGATGCTGTCCGTCTTCGTGGCCGTCATCCTGCGCCGGAGCCGGCGGACGATGGTCGCCTGCTTGTACTTCTTGAAATCGATCCCGCTCCGCTCTCGCACGAGCTCGAGGAGCCCATCGAGCTGCTTCTCTTCGTGCGCGGCGGCGTCGACGTACGATCCTGCGAGGATGTCGCTCAGGAGGGGCCCGATCCGATCGAGCTCGGCCACGACATCGACCGTGCTGGGGTCGAGCGACTCGGGCATGCTCGGGAACCTGGCCGTGTCGGGGTTCTGGATGACGACGGTGCCGCCGTGCCTCTTCACCTCGCGGGCGCCGGCGGTGCCATCGGAGCCGTTGCCGGTCAGGATGACGGCGAGCAGGCCCTCGCCGAAGACCTCCGCCGCCGTGCGGAAGAGCATGTCGACGGACGGCTTGGGTCGATCGTTGTTCTCCGGCCGGAGCTGGAGCTCGTGGTCGGTGATCTCCACGTCGCGCCCCGGAGGCACGACGTAGATGACGTTGTTCTCGATCGGGCAGAGCTCGGCGACGGGGCGGACTGGCAGCGCGCTGCGGCGGGCGAGGAGCTCGACGAGATGGCTCGGCCTCCTGGGGTCGAGGTGCTGGGCGACCACGATCGGCGCCGGGAAAGGGGCCCGCAGGGTCGAGACCAGCGTGGAGAGGGCCTGGATCCCCCCTGCGGAGCAGCCGATCACGACGATCCGGGGTTTGGCATGGGCTTCTGTCATGAGTGCGTCGGGGTGCCTTATACTCATGACAACCGGGGCGCCGCGCCAGGGATGTGCGCAAAAAAACACGCGCTCCCGAGCTCGGAGCTCGTCGTCGCGCGGATGTGCACCCGACGAGCTCGGATCGCGTCGGGCTTTTTGGGCAAGGCACGCTAGCGGAAAAAACCTGAGCACATCGGGGGATTACTGGTTCCTACGATGTTCGTCTGATGCGTCGGGACGACAACGCTACGACGCGCGCATCACCGGAGCGGCTGCTCTCGCCGGCGGTCGCGTGCACGGCGCTCGGGAGCTGCGTGCTCGCCGCCGCGGGAGCTCGACAGCGCCGGATCGCGCCCGGGAGCCGCCACCGCGGCTTCAGCCCGGAGGTGGCCTGTCGTCGGGGCAGACTCCCGCGTTGCCGAGGCCGAAGAAGTAGATAGTCCGGCCGGCGGTGCAGGGGCAGCGCACGGCGCCGAACTCCGCGACGAGGCACGCGACGATCTCGTCGTTCGGCTCATCCATGCCGATTTCCACGACGCAGCCGTCGTCGTCCATCCCCACTTCCAGCCAGCCGTTCGTCTTGCAGCCCGTCTCCTCCTGGCAGCGCGCCGCGGTGCGGCTCACCCACGGATCGAACTGGCAGGGGAAATCGACATCTCCGCTGCACGCGCCCACGGGGCCGCGCGCGCCGAGTCAAGCCTCGGCCCCGTCGCGCTGGGGCTCCGGCAGCGCCGCGGCCACCGCCGCGCGGCACGCGTCCGCGGCGGCGCGGAGCTCCTCGGGCGACGGCCCCGGCGGGCCCTCGGGCGGGTGCACCACGACCCGCACGACGCCCGGCGTGACGGCGTAGCGGCCCTTCGGCAGGAGCGCGCCCGAGCCGTCGATGGTCACCGGAAGGACACGCGCGCCCGCGGCCGAGGCGGTCCGGAAGGCGCCCAGCCGGAACGGCAGCAGCCTGCCCGTCGCGCTCCGCGTCCCCTCCGGGAAGAACACCGTCGACCAGCGCCGCATCACGTTGCGCTGCGCCTCGCCGAGGTCCGCCGCCGCGCCGCGGCTCGCCCGCCGGTCGACCGGGGTGTGGCCGTAGAGGCGCATGCCCCAGCCGAGCAGCGGCACGTGGAACAGCGCGCGCTTCGCGAGGAACCGGATCGGCGTGCGCCCCTGCAGCACCACGAGCAGCGCCAGGATGTCGAGCGCGCTCTGGTGGTTCGCCGCGACCACGTACCGCTCGCCCGGACGCACGTGCTCGACCCCCGCGGCCTCGACGCGCACGCCGGCGAGCCAGAGCGCGCCGCGCGCCCATACGACCGAGAGCCGGTCGTGCATCCGCTGCCGCGGGTCGAAGGGGAAGCAGAGCAGGCCGACGGGGAGCAGCACGAGCAGGAACAGCATCGCCCACGCCTGGGCGAGCGCCGTGCGCACGACCCCGACGGGGCCCGGCGTCACCGCGCCACCGGGGGAGTCTCCGGTTCGTCGAAGCACGGGATGAAGCCCTCCACCGAGGCGAGCGTCTCCAGCAAGGTCACGTGGCGGAGGCGCGGGATGCTCACGAGCGTCGCGGGGCCGGCGCCCTCCCTGATCGCGGGGCCGGCGCCCTCCCTGAGCGCGGGGCCGACGTCCTCCCTCGTGTCGGGGCCGACGGCCTGATCGGTGGCGGGGCCGACGTCCTCGCGGGTGGCGCGGCTGACGTCCTCCTCGGGCACCGCGAGCGTCGCCGCCTCCGCGAGGTCCGCCAGGGTCGCGCCGACGGTCTCCGTCGTGCCCAGGTTGCGCGGGCGGGCCGGCTTCAGCGCGCGGGGCAGCGCGTTCCAGTACGCCCGCGGGCGGCCCTGGAACGCCGCATCGGCCGGAGGTCGCGGCCAGAACGTCGGCTCCGTCAGGCCGATCTCCTCCACGAGCGCCGCGCGCTCCTCGCGGACGGCATGCGCGCCCGCCTCGTCCCCGATCGCCTCGAGCGCCTCGGCGAAGCGCTCGAGCGCCGTCACGAGCTGCGTGCGGTTGCCCGATCCACGGATGAACTCGGCCGCCTCCTGGCCATACGCCCTCACCTCGTCGGCGGGCCGGCCCTGGAGCGCCGCCACGTGCGCCCGACCGACCTGGCCGAGGCCCACCGCGTAGGCGTCGCCCGAGCCGGCCGAGCCGATCTCGATCGCCCGCTCGTAGGCGGCGAGCGCCTCCGGGAGCGAGCCCTGGACGAAGAACACGTCGCCGAGGAACCCCTCGGCCCAGCCGCGTCCCATGCCGATGCCGAGCACGCTGCTCAGGTTGCACGAGTTCGAGAGCAGCACCCGCGCCCGGGAGAGGTGGCCCACGTGGAACTGGTGCCGGCCCGCGTACATCGTGCCCAAGTACAGGTAGAGCCCGCTCAGGCCGTGCTCCTCGGCGTACGATAGCAGCTGCGTGGTCGACCGCACCCCGAGATCCCAGTCGAACCGGCCCTCGGCGAGCACCGCGTAGTAGAACCACGTGCCGAGTAGCCGCACCGGATCGTGCAGGCGCTCGGCGATGCGCGAGGCCTCCGACACGCAGAGCTCGGCCTCGGCGTACAGGCCCGCCTGGCTCAGCGCGACGCAGAGGATGCCGCGCGAGTGGCAGAGCTCGATGTACTCGCCCGCCGCGTCGGCGAGCTCGCAGCCGCGGCGGAGCGGCTCGAGCGCCGCGCCGACCTTGCCGGCCGCGCACAGCGCCCGCCCGAGGATGTTCGCGGGCAGGCACTGGTAGCGGCGGAGCTCGGGGCTCGCGCCGATCGCCGCGAGCGCCTTGCGGCTGTGCGCCACCGCGTCGGCGAACTCGCCGCGCACGTAGTGCACGCGCGACAGCGCGCTGCTGAGCGCCGCCGTCACGAGCGGCGTCTCCGGCAGCGCGGCGGACGTGCGGCGGAGCAGATCGAGCGGCTCCGCCGTGCTGCCGAGCAGGCAGGCCACACGCGCGAGCTCGTGGGCGCAGCGGGCCCGGAGCTCCACGCGCGCCGCGTCGAGCGGCAGCCGCTCGAGCAGCCCGAGCGCCTGCCGGAGCCGCCGGCTGGCGCCGTGCGGGTCCTGGAGCCGGTCGGCCTCGAGCGCCGCGAGCAGGTACGTCGACGCCGCGCGGTCGAGGTCGCCCGCGCGCTCCAGGTGGTGCGCGAGCGTCCCGGGGTCGCCGCCGCGCTGCTCGATGCGGCGCGCGATCCGGCGGTGGTGCTCGCCGCGCTCCTCGGGCGGCACGCGGGCGGCGAGCTGCTCGCGCGCCGCGTCGTGGGAGAACGACGTGAGGCCGCCGTCCTCGCTCACGCACACGCAGTGCGCGGCGGCGTCGCGCAGCGCTCGGTCGACCTCCGCGGGGTCGAAGAGGCCGAGCGCCACCAGGTCGTCGCGCAGGAACTGGCGGCCGATGAGCGCGGCCACGCCGAGGAGCTGGACCGCCGTCGGGTCGAGCGCCTCGATGCTGCGCGAGAGCACGTCCGAGACCGACGCGGGCGCGAGGTACTCCGCGTCGCCGCGGGAGAGCTCGAGCGCGCCGCCCCGGCCGCGCTGCAGGAAGCCCTCGGCCTCCATGTTGCGGACGACCTGGATGTTGAAGAGCGGGTTGCCCGCGCCGAGCAGCGGCACGCGGCGCACGAGCTCCTGCACGAGGTCGTCGCCGGCGCCGCGGCCGAGCGCGGAGAGCAGCGCCCGGTTCGCCTCCGGGGGGAGCGGCCCGAGGTCGAGGCGCTCGACGTCCTTCCAGGACAGCCAGCCCGCCCCCCGCGGCGTCATCGGCGACGAGCCGGGCGGCGCGCTGCGGATCCCGGCCGAGGCCGGCGGCGGGATCGATCCGCCGGCCGTGCCGCGCCCGCCGGGGTAAGGCGGCCGGGCCGTGCCGAGCAGCAGGATCGGCTTCTCGCCGAGCTGGTCCGAGAGCCGCGTGAGCACCTCGCACGTCGCCTCGTCGGCCCAGTGCACGTCCTCGATCGCGAAGACCACGGGGATCTCCTCGGCGATCGCGCCGAGCAGCCGCAGGATGAGATCGGCGATCCAGCGCGTCCCGCCCGGGCCGATCACGCCGCCCTCGTCGGCGAGGCCGACGGCGCGGACGAGCTCCGGGGCGAGCTCCTGGAGCAGGCCGGCGTCCTCGGCGATCACCAGGCTGACCAGCCGGCGGATGCGCGCCGCGCGGCTGTCCGTGTGCCGCTCCAGCCAGAGCGCGATCTGCGTCAGCGCCTCGCGGATCGCGGAGTAGGGGACGAGCCCGGAGAGCTCGCGGCACCGCCCGTAGGCGACGATCGTCGCGCCGGCCTGCTCCACGCTCCGGAGCAGCTCGGCGACGAGGCGGCTCTTGCCGACGCCCGTGTCGCCGACGACCACGGCCGGCCGCGGCTCGCCGCGCACCGCGCCCTGGAGCAGCTCCGTGAGCCGCCCGAGCTCCTGCGCGCGGCCGAGCAGCGGCGCGTCGTCGGCGGCCTCGGCCGCGGCGGCGTCGCCATCCGCGGGCCCTTCGGCCTCGCTCGAGGTGAGCGACGCGGCGCCGTGGAGCGTGACGTAGTAGAGCTCCTTGAGCCGCGCGCAGAGCCGGGCCGCGCTCGCGAAGCGCCGCGCCGGATCGCGCTCCAGGAGCTCGTCCACGAGCGCGACGACCGGCGCCGGCGTCTCCGGCGCGACCTTGGCGAGCGGCACCAGGGCGCCCTGGACCTTCTGCTGGATGATGCTGGGCACGGTGCTGCCCGAGAACGGCAGCCGGCCGGAGAGCAGCTCGTAGAGCACGACGCCGACCGCGTAGAGGTCCATCCGGGGGCTCGGGCGCCCGATCCCGCCGCGCGTCAGGCACTCGGGGGCGAGGTAGGCGATGGTGCCCGCGTTGACGCGGGCGTGCTCGGGCTGGAAGCTCACCGTGAGCGTGGCCAGGCCGAAGTCGAGGATCTTGAGCCTGGGCTCGTACGGATCGGTGAGGACGATGTTGCTCGGCTTGAGGTCGAGGTGCAGCACGTTGAGCGCGTGGCAGTGCGCGAGCGCCTCCGCCACGCGGCGCGCGATGCGCAGGGCCTCGATGGTGTCGAGCTTCCGCATCCGCGCGAGGTACCGGTCGAGCGTCTCGCCCTCGACGAGCTCCATCGCGAGGTAGAGGCCGACGCCGTCCAGGACACCGTACGAGCACAGCTTGACGAGCGCCGGGTGCCGCAGCCGGAGGAGCGCCTCGATCTCGTTCTGCTGCACGAGCAGCTGCCCGGCGCTCTGCGAGCTCACTTCCTTGAAGATCTTGATGGCGGCGTCGTTGCCGGCCTCGTCGCGGCCGCGGAACACGGCGCCGAAGCCGCCTTCGCCGAGGGGCGAGTCGATCGTGTACTCGCCGATCCTGGCTCCGCGCTCGATCAAGGGACCGCCGATCATCACTCCTGCCCTTCCGAGTACCCCGTCACTGCCAGCCGAACCTCCATGATAGCGTGGACGCGCGGCCGTGACGGCGCGCAGTGGCCTCCGCCACGACGAACGTGGGCTCCGCCGCGGGCGGGGCGGCTCGCCCGGCGTGTGTCGCGCAGGTTGCGCGGCGCTCCGGGCCCTGCGCGCTCCGGGTGCACTTCCACACTTCCACGGTATATCCACGTCGGCGCGCCGCGCCGCGGGCGGGCGTCCGAGACAGGCGCCGCGAGCTGCAGAGTGCCTCAACGACCTTGCAGCACGCCGCATGTCTGGACAAGAAACATGGATGTCACCTCGGGCGGCCGACACCCATGTTCGCCCGGTAGGCTGGTAATGAGCCCCACGCTCTTGCCATCGAAATGACAACGGCGGCGGCCCCCCGGAGGGAACCGCCGCCGCCGCCTCGCGCCGCTCCGGGATCAGGTCCCGCCGCTGGCCGAGCCGCTCGCCGAGCCGCTGACGCTCGCGCTCGCCTTGATGTTCACGTCGATCGAGGCCGTGGCGCTCGCCGACGCGTCGACCGCGGCCGCGACGCAGGCCACCGCCTTGCCGCCCGCCTTGAGCGCCGCGTCCTTGACCTCGGCGCCCGCCTTGCCGACGCCCGACACCGCCGCCGCCAGCTTCTTGCCGGTCCCGAGCTGGACCTTCGCGATCGCCGGGAGCGACGTCTGGAGCGCGTCGATGAGCTTCTGCGCGTCCGCGTTCACCTTGCCGTTCGCCACGATGCGGACGTTCGGCGGATCACAGGTCGCCGACGAGGCCGTCTTCACGGCGCACTGCGTGCGGCACGTGACGTCGACCTTGGGGGGCTGGATCTCGCCCGAGCACTTCGGCTCCTTGATCTCGGCGCTGCAGCCGCCCGAGCACGAGCCGGTGCACTTCGCGGCCGCCTTGAGCTCGCAGGTGCCCGTGCAGGAGCCGTCACAGGTGCCCCCGCAGGTCCCCTCGGCCTTGGCGTCGCACTTGCCGTCGCAGGTGCCCGCGCACGCGGCGCCCTTCGAGTCCTTGCCGTCGCACTTGCCGTCGCACTTGCCGCCGCAGGTGCCCTTGAAGTTGGCGTCGCACTTCCCCTCGCAGGTCGCCTTGCAGGCGCCGCTGCAGGCCGCGCCCGCCTCGACGGAGCACTTGCCCTTGCACTCCGCGTCGCACTTGCCGCTGATCTCGCCGCCCTCGCAGGACGCCTGGAGCTTGCCCGGCTCGAACGCGGGGCCGCAGGAGCCGAGGCACTCGGACATCGCGTTGATGTCCGCGTAGCACTTCGGGGGGTCGATCGCGACGGCGAGCTTCGCCTCGGCGTTCGCCTTCACGGCGGCGTTCACCTTGGCCGACACCGCGTTGCAGACCTTCTCGGCGCCCTTGCCGCCGCTCGGCTCCGCCTTGAGCTCGCCCTCGCTCATGCCGAGGTCCTTGCCGAGCTTGCCGCACGAGGCGATGAGGCTCGCCTCCATGTCCGCCGTCAGCTTGTCGAGCGACGCGGCCGCCTCGAGGAAGCCCTTGATCTTGGCGTCGACGTCGGCGCCACCCTCGAACTTCAGGTTCGCGATCCCGCCGTTCTTCAGCTCCTCGCAGCCGCCCGCGGCCGACGCCAGATCACCGGCGGGCCCCGGCAGGTTATCCGCCCCCGGGATCCCCTTGCCGCCGCAGTTCACGAGGAGAGGCGAGGCCAGCCCGAGCAGGGCTACGGGCATCGCGAACAACTTCCATCGATTGACGCTCATTCAGAAACCCTCCGGCACCTCGATGGGCGCCCCATGGACCGCGGACCCTACACCAGCGACCGCGACCTTGAAAGCTGGGACAGCCGCGATCCCGCGCGGCTCTCGCTCGCGACGGCGAGCAGCCCCGCACTTCGGGCCCCAGCGAGAGAGGGCCCTCATTGCCCCAAGTCACGATGGCTGTAAAGAAACAAGCTGAGGCCGCCCCGCGCGCGCCGCGCGGCGGATGTGGCGGGGTGTCGGCGGCGGCAGCCGGGTCGCGCGGGCCCGCGGGCTCACGCGTCGTCGTCGTCGAAGGGCAAGGTGAGCTGCGAGAGCGGCCGCGCGCCGACCGTGGGCCCGCCCTTCTTCTCGAAGAGCGCCTGCTCGCGCGCGATATCGGCCTCGACGAGATCCTGGTTGTCGTAGGCGAAGGCGAGCGCGTCGAGCACGCGCGCCGCCCCGAGGTTCGGGTACCGCTTGAGCAGCGTCTCCACCGACGCGCCGCCGCGGTGCCAGGCCCAGAGCCGCCGGACCGGGACGCGCGATCCGACGACGTGCGGGCTGCCGGCGAGCACCTGGCTGTCACACCGCACGTGGGGGTGAGGGACGCGGATTCGCGGGAGCACCGGCGCGGCCATCGCGGTGAGGACCTTAGTACCGGTCGCGATCGGATGGAAGGCGCCGCGAGCCGGCGGGCACGCTCTTTTGTTGGCTCGCTTGTCGGCTCGCCGGCTCGCCGGCGCGCCCACGAGCGAGCCCGCGCGGAGCGGGCGCCCTCCGCCGCCCACCCGCACGTGTCGGCGTCGGCGTGCGTTCCCGCGCGCGATCAGGGCTACCCTACGCGCCGGAGGCGCGCGAGCATCACGCCCGACGTCGTCCACCGACCGGAGCTCATCCACCATGACCCAAGCCGAGAAGAACCCGCTTCGCGAAGGAATGCCCGAGGAACGCACGGCCTCGCCGGCAGCGCTCGTGATCTTTGGCGCCTCGGGCGACCTGACCCGGCGCAAGCTGCTGCCCGCCGTCTACAACCTCGCGCTCAGCCGCCTCCTCACCGGCGGCTTCGCCGTCGTGGGCATCGCGCGCCGTCCGAAGCCGGATTTTGCGCGAGAAATGCGCGAGGCTGTCGGGAAGTACTCGCGGCGCCCGCTCGATGAGGCCACCTGGAGCGAGCTCGAGAAGGGCATCAGCTACGTCCAGGGGTCGTTCGACGAGGCCGAGACCTACACGCGCCTCGCCGCGGAGCTCGGGCGGCTCGACGACGAGCGCGGCACCCGCAAAAACCGGGTCTTCTACCTGGCCGTCGCCCCCGACCAGTTCGCGCCGATCGTGCGCGGCCTGCGCGCGGCGAACCTCATCGCGCCGCCGTCCCACGAGAAGGACGCGCCCTTCCAGCACGTCGTCGTCGAGAAGCCGTTCGGCGAGGACCTCGCGAGCGCCCGCACCCTGAACCGGGACCTGCTCGCCCACCTCGCCGAGTCGCAGGTCTACCGGATCGACCACTACCTCGGGAAGGAGACCGTCCAGAACCTCCTCGTCCTCCGCTTCGGCAACACGATCTTCGAGCCGCTCTGGTCGCGCCAGCACGTCGATCACGTGCAGATCACCGTCGCCGAGGAGATCGGCGTCGAGGGCCGCGGCAAGTTCTACGAGAAGGTCGGCATCACCCGGGACATCGTGCAGAACCACGCGCTCCAGCTGCTCACGCTGGTCGCGATGGAGCCGCCGTCGTCGTGGGACGCCGACGCGGTGCGCGACGAGAAGGTGAAGGTGCTGCGGACGCTCCGGCCGATCGCGGGCCCGGACGTGCTCACGTCGACCGTGCGCGGGCAGTACGCGCCCGGCATCGTGCGCGGGGAGAAGGTGCCCGGCTACACCGAGGAGCCCGACGTCGCGAAGGACTCGATGACGGAGACCTACGTCGCGATGAAGCTCCACCTGGACAGCTGGCGCTGGGGCGGCGTGCCGTTCTACCTGCGCGCCGGCAAGCGGCTGGCGAAGCGGGTGGCCGAGGTGGTGCTGCACTTCAAGCCGCTGCCGCACGGCCTGTTCAAGGACGCCCCCGGCGCCACCGAGGAGCCGAACGCCCTCGTGATGCGCCTCCAGCCGGACGAGGGGATCTCGCTCCGGTTCGCGGCGAAGATCCCGGGCGGCGGCATCGCCATCCGCGGCGTGACGATGGACTTCCGCTACGGCGCCGCGTTCGGATCGAGCACGCCGGAGGCTTACGAGCGGCTCCTGCTCGACGCGCTGCGCGGCGACGCGACGCTCTTCACGCGCGCCGACGAGGTCGAGGCGCAGTGGGGCTTCGTCGACCCGATCTTCGAGGGGTGGCGGTCGCAGAGCGCGCCGATCGCGCGGTACGCCGCGGGCACCTGGGGGCCCGCCGAGGCCGACGCCCTGATCGAGCCCTCGCCCGCCGGCCCTGCGTGCGGCGCCGAGGGCGAGCGCGAAAGCAACGGGCGGACCTGGAGGCGGCCGTGAGCGCGGGCCCGGTCGCCGAGGTCATCAAGCGGGTCGAGTCGGAGCTCGCCGCGTTCTGGGCGTCCCCCGACGACTCGCGCGACCAGCCGGCCGTGAAGACGCGCGCGTCGACGATGAACTTCGTCGCGGTGGGAAGCCGCGCCGAGGTCGAGCGCCTGAAGGAGCAGGCCCAGGCGCTCGCCGAGACCCACGCGGGCCGGACGCTGCTCATCACGATCGACGACCGGCTCGACCCGCTCTGCGTCCAGGCCGACTGGTCGGCCATGTGCCGCCGCGATGGCGAGGTGCCGATCTGCTACGACAGCGTGGAGCTCTCGTTCGGCGTCGCCGCCGCCGAGCGTGTCGCCTCTGTGGTGAGCGCGCTTACTATTTCCGACGTCACGGTGATCGTCGAGCTGGCGCCGGGGGCGCCGAACGTGCTCGGCGACGCGCTCGCGCCGGTGTGTGATCGGCTGGTGTTCGACTCGGCCGAGACGTGCATCGAGCGCCTCGCGGAGGTCGCGCGCGAGACGAAGGCGCCGCTCGCGGACCGCGCGTTCGTGCGGACGTTCTCGTTCCGCGAGCTGGTGGCGCGGTTCTTCGACGACATGCCGGAGGCGTGCCGGTCGATCCGGCGGGTGGAGATCACGCGCAGCGCGGGCTCGAAGCCGGATCCGGCGGCGCTCTTCCTCGGCTGGATGGGCTCGCGGCTCGGCTGGAAGTTCGAGGCGCGCGGGCCGGCGCAGGCCGGCGGCCCCGCCGCGGTGGTCGGCCGCGCGCGGGCCGCGGACGGCGCGCCGATCGAGATCGCGCTCGTCGACGGGCCGCCGGCCGACGAGCAGGCGGCGCGCCGGCTCGACGGCGTGCGCGTCGAGACGTCGCTCGGCGGAAAGCCGCTCGCGCTCGGGTGCGTGCGGCTCGAGAAGGCGCCGGCCACGGTGCGGTGGACGATGGAGGGGGCGCGGTCGGCCGAGCACCTCCACCCGCTCGGCTACCGGGACGAGACGTGGGTGCTGACCAAGACGATCGACTCGCTGGAGGGCGATCGGCTCCTGCGCGACGCGGTGCTCGCCGCCGCCGCCTGGAGCACGCTGGGAGGAGGAGCGCGATGAGCAGCGGTGCCGAGGAGACGTGCGTCGCGAAGGACGCGGCCGAGATGTCGCGCCTCGCGGCGGAGCTCGCCGCGCGCGCGATCGCGGCGGCGATCGAGGCCCGGGGCGTGGCGCGGATCGCGCTCTCGGGCGGGGGCACGCCGTCGGAGGCGTACCAGCGCCTCGCGGCGCTCGATCTCCCGTGGGCGCAGACCGAGTGGTTCTGGGTGGACGAGCGCGCGGTCGCGCCCGACCACCCCCGCTCGAACTACGGGGCCGCGCGCCGGGACCTCGCGGCGGCGCACATCCCGGAGGAGAACTTCTTCCGCATGGAGGGGGAGTCGCCCGATCTCGCCGGGGCGGCGGCGCGTTACGAGCAGGTCCTGCGCGCGCGCTTCGGGGTCGCCGCGGCGGCGGCGTTCGACGTCATGACGATGGGCATCGGCGACGACGCCCACACCGCGTCGCTCTTCCCGGGGACGGGCGCGGTGCACATCGAGGACCGCCTGGTCGCCGCCATCCCGGCGCAGCCGGACAAGGGGCTCGAGGCGCGGCTCACGCTGACGGCCCCGGTGATCCGGGAGGCGCGGCTCAAGCTGCTCCTCGCCCGCGGCGCGAGCAAACGCGCGGTCATCGAGCAGGCGAAGCGGCCGGGGCCGGCCGACGAGGTGCCGGCGCGGATCGTCCGCGGCGGAACCGGCCGGCTGGTCTGGCTGCTCGACGCGGCGGCCGCGGGGGCTGGGTAAGCGGAAGCGCCTGCCGGAGCGGGGCTTGACGACGTCGGCCTTTGCTTGAAGATGCTGCGGTCGAGCTGCGGGTAGGGTTGTACGAAACGGGCTGGCCGTGTGATTCCTTTAGAATCTGCGGAATCTCCGTACCATGGGTGGGGATGAGCGCAGAGTGGGCTGCTGCCAAGGCCGCGGGGGCGGGCGGGGTCTCCGCGGACGGGGGGGCCGAGGGGGGGCCGAGGCGCGCCTGTTCGCGGCGGCGATCCTGGCGGGCGACTACGCCGCCGCCCGGGGCGTGCTGCACGCGGCGCTCGACGAGGGGCTCGGCTACATCTACGAGCGCATCGTCGCGCCGGCGCTCGAGGAGGTCGGGCACCTCTGGTACGAAAACCGGCTCACCGTGGCGGACGAGCACCTCGCGACCGCCGTCGCGCAGGCGGCGATCGCCTCCACGTACCCGCGGATCCGGTGGCCGTCCGGGGGCCCGAGGGCGGTGGTCGGCTGCGTCGAGCCCGAGCTCCACTCGCTCGGGGCGCGCATGGTCGCGGATCTGCTCGCCCTCGACGGCTGGCAGACCACGTTCGCGAGCGGGGGGATCTCGCTCGCGGCCAAGATCGAGGACCTCCGGTGGAGCGAGGTGAAGCTCTTCGCGGTGTCCGTCACGCTGCCCGCGCACCTGCCCGCGGCGCGCGCCCTCATCGGGCAGGTGCGCGAGGAGCTGCCCGAGGCGAAGATCCTCGCGGGCGGGCGCGCCATCGCGGCGCTGCCCGACGCCGCGGAGCAGCTCGGGATCCACGCGGTCGCGTCGTCGGGCTCCATGGCCGTTGAGATCGCGCGGGGGTGGCGGTGACGCAGCCCGACGCGGCGGCGCTCTTTCACGCGTTCCTCTCGGCCGCGGAGGACGCCGTCCTCCTCGTGGTGCAAGGCGGCGAGATCACGCTGGCCAGCGCGGCGGCGGCCTGGCTGCTCGGCGACGGGGCGGCGCCGGGCGGGGACGTCGCGTCGCTGTTCGACGAGCGCTCCCGCGCGAAGCTCTCCGCGGCCCTGTCCCACGAGGTCGCCGCCCCCTGGGAGCTCCAGGTGCGCGGCGGGAGCGACGTCCCGCGGGCGGTGAAGTTCCTCGTCGTCCCCGCCGCGGGCGGCGCGCGTGTCCTCCTCGGCCGGGCCTCCTCGCCCGAGGAGGCGCGGCGGCTGGAGGAGCTGGTCGTCATGCTCACGAGCGAGCTCGCGGGCATCACCCGGGATCTCGCGAGGAAGCGGACCGAGCTCGAGGCCGCGCGCGCCCGGCTGGAGGAGCTCGGCCGGCTGCGCGAGGAGCTCATGGCCATCGTCTCGCACGACCTGAAAGCCTCCCTGCAGGCCGTCAGGCTCCAGGCGGCGCTGCTCGCGCGGGTGCAGCGCCCGCCGGAGCCGGCCCAGTGCGCGCGGATGGCCGGGGTGCTCTTCCGCAACGTCGACCGGATGACGTCGCTCATCTCGGACCTGCTCGACGCCGCGCTCGCCGAGGCGGGCGAGCTGCGGATCGAGCCTCAGCGCATGGCGCTCCGCGACGTGATCGCCGAGGTGACCGACACCGTGGCCCCGATCGCGGACGAGGCCTCCGTGAAGATCCACGTCGACGCCGCGGAGCCCGGGCTCGTGAGCGGCGACGCGCGGCGGCTCTACCAGGTCCTGCTGAACCTCGTCGAGAACGCGATCAGGCACTCGCCGCGGGGGAGCGACGTCTACATCGAGGTCGCGGCGCACGCCGGTCGTGTGCGCTGCGCCGTCGAGGACTCGGGCTCCGGCGTCGAGCCGGAGCGCCGCGCCGAGGTGTTCGCCCGCTTCAGGAAGCACGGGCCGCGATCGGGTCGCGCTGGCCTCGGCCTCCACATCGCGCAGCGGATCGTCGCGCTGCACGGCGGCTCGATCTGGGTGGAGGCCGGCGCGCGGGGCGGCGGCGCGCGGTTCGTCTTCCAGATCCCTGCGGCCGCCGACGACGCGGCGGCCGGCGACGCCCCGGCGCGCTGAGCCGGGCGCGCGCGCTCAGGCCCGCCGCCGCGCCGCGCGGGCCGGGCGCTCGCCCGAGGCGGCGGGCTCGTCCGCTGCGAGGAGCTCCTTCGCGAGCGCGAGCGCGCCCCGCACGCCGACGAGGGGGTCGGTGACCAGCGCGACCGGCACCTCCTCGAGGAGCGGGGTGAGGCGCCCCTTCTTCAGGAAGGACTTCATGAACAGCTCGCGCCGGGCGGCGACGACGTGCCGCGCGATGTTGCCGAGGATGAAGACGCCGCCGAGCGCCAGCTCGCGCAGGGCGAGGTTGCCCGCCTGGGCGCCGTAGATCTCGACGAACAGGTCGACCGCGCGGGCGGCGGGCCGGAAGGCGCGCGCGAGCCCGAGCTCGGAGATCGCCGCGTTGCGGTCGCCCTCGGCGAGGCGGCGCTCGATCGCGCGCGGCACGCGGGCGGCGCGGGCGACGAAGAAGTCGAAGAGGGCGCCGAGCCCGTCGCCGGAGAGGACGCGCTCGTAGCTCACGTGGTCCGGGTGGCGCTCGGCGAGGAACTGCCACACCTCGACCTCGAGGGCGCTGCGCGGGGCGAAGTCGGTGTGCCCTCCCTCGGTCGGGAGCGTCAGGTGGCGGGCGCCGTCCCAGATGAGCCGCGCCTCGCCGAGCCCGGTGCCGGCCGCGATGACGGCGAGGTTGCCCCCCTTCAGCCGGGGCCTGCGCTCGGTGAGCGGCGAGATGGCGGCGCGGGGGACGTGCAGGCAGCCCCGGGCGCCGACGACCAGGTCGTTCACGAGCAGGACGCGCGCGATCCTGAGCCGGCGCGAGAGCTCGCGCTCGGAGATGCGCCAGGGCAGGTTCGTCACGGTGGCGACGTGGTCCTTGATCGGGCCCGCGACGCCGAGCACGGCGATGGCCGGGTGGGGCGCGTCGCTGCGGACGAGGAAGGGGAGGGCGATCTCCTCGAAGCTCGCGTGCTCGCGGCTGCGGAAGACGGCCTCGGAGCGGGGCCTGTCGCTGGAGGCGTCGTAGAGCGCGAGCCGTGTGTTCGTGCCCCCGATGTCCCCGACGAGCAGCGACGGCACCACGGATCTGTTGGTCCTTGCCACGCGGCCGCCCTGCCAGCGCCCTGCCCCGGCGGCAAGGCGATCCATCACCGAGCGAGCGCGACCGAGACATCGCCCCAGGGCGCCATGGGCGGCCACCGATCGCGCTCGACCGGGCCCGGCGCGCGACGTCTCGTGGCGGTTCTCCGCGGCGTCGCTTGACCGGTGCCCCACCTCCGGCCGAAAGTGCCGGCGTGCAGCGGCTGTTTCCCGCGCTCTCTGTCGCGCTCGCCGGCCTCGTGTCGCTCGCCGGCCCTGCGTTTGCCGAGCCGGCGCCGCCCGCGTCCGCGCCCGCGTCGCCGCCGCCCACGCGCATCGCGCCGTCGCTGCGCGCGCAGGTGCCGCCGCAGCCGCCCGCGCAGCAGCCGGCGGCGTCGGTGCGGGTGGCGCCGCCGTCCGCGGAGGTCGCGCCCGCGCAGGGGGTGGCGCCGCCGTCCGCGGCGGTCGCGCCCGCGCAGGAGGTGCTGCCGCCGCTGCCGGCGGAGGTCGCGTCCCCGCAGGTGGCGCCGCCGTCCGCGCAGGCGGCGCCCCCGCAGGCGGCGCCCCCGCAGGCGGCGCCCCCGCAGGCGGCGCCCCCGCAGGCGGCGCCCCCGCAGGCGGCGCGCCCGCAGGTGGCGCCGCGGCCCGTGCAGGTCGCGCCCCCGCAGGTGGCGCCGCCGTCCGTGCCGGTCGCGCCGCCCGCGGAGCCGACCGCGGCGCTCGCTCCCGACGGCCAGCCTCCGCCGCCGGTGGTCGAGCAGCCCGAGGCGCGCGTCGAGCTGCTCGGCCGGACGGTCTTCGCGATCCGCGTGCACCGGGGCAACCTCTCGCCGCAGGAGCGCGCCCGCGAGGCCGCGAAGGTGCTCGAGCGGGCCGCCCAGCAGAAGCAGATCCCCGAGGTCCGCATCGACGAGCAGGCCGGGGTGGCCGTCGTCTACGTCGGCGAGAGCCCGCTCGTCCAGCTCGGCCCCGAGGACGCCGTCGCGGCGGGCAGCACGACGGTCGCGGTGCACGCCGGCGCGGTCGCCGCGACGGTGCGCGACGTGCTCGCCAAGGAGCACAGCAGGAACCGCATCGCGCAGAGCGTCTTCTCGTTCTCGCTGCTCGTCTTCTCGGGGCTCATCGCGGCGCTCCTGCTCCGCAAGGTCGGCGAGCTCGTCGAGCGGGCGCGCGCGTGGGTCGCCGAGCACCCGGAGCGGCTCCCCGCCCTGCGTGTGCGCGGCATCGAGATGCTCCGGCCCGCGGCGTCTCAGGGCGCGCTCTCGGTCGCGCTCGGCGTCGCCGGCGCGCTCGTCCGGGTGGGCATCGCCTACATCTGGATCCTCTTCGCCCTCTCGCTCTTCGAGGCCACGAGCGGCTACAGCCAGCGGCTCACCGGCTTCGTGCTCGCGCCGGTGTCGGAGCTCATGGGGCGCATCGCCCGGAGCGTCCCCGTGCTCGTGCTCGCGATCGTCGCGACGCTCGCGGTGATCATCCTCGTCCGCTTCGTGGGGCTCTTCTTCGGGAGCGTCAGCCGCGGCGAGACGTCGCTCGGGTGGCTGCCCTCGGACCTCGCGGTCGCCACCGGGGTCCTCGTCCGCTTCGGCATCCTCGTGGCCGCGCTGCTCCTCGCGGCGCCGCTCATCACGGGGACCCAGGAGGGCGCGCTCACGCGGGTCGGCTTCGTGGTGCTCGCGTCCGCCGGGCTCGCCAGCACGCCGATCGTCGCCTCGGTGGCCGCCGGCATCGCGGTCATCTACGGGCGGCGCCTGCGCGTCGGCGACGTCGCCGACGTCGGGGGCCGGTCCGGGCGGGTGCGCGAGCTGACGCTGATCGAGGCGCGCCTCGAGGACGAGGACGGGTGCGTCGTGCGTGTGCCGCACCTGCTCAGCCTGTTCCATCCGACGCGCATCCGCGGCCGGCCGCCGCTCGTCGCGATCGAGATCAGCGTCGACCCCTCCGCCGATCTCGACCGGGTGCGGGAGCTGCTCGTCAAGACGGGCGCGGCCCTCGGCAGCCGCGTCCGCGCCGCGCTCGTCGCGATCGACGAGGGGGGCGCGCACTTCCGGGCCACGATGGCGTGCGACGGCGACGACGTGCGCAGCCGCTGGCTGACGGCCGCGGCGCAGGTGCTGCTCGGCGCCGGCATCTCGCTCGGGCGGGCGCCGGCGCCGCCGGGCGCCGAGCGCGCGCGGCGCGGCGTCGTCCCGGTCGGCGGTCCTGTCGGCGGTCCGGTCGATCGAGGCGGCGCCTCGTGAACGCCATCTGGCTCCTGATGGGGCTGCTCGTGCTGTCGTACCTCGGCAGCTCGCTCGTCAGCGGCCGGGTGCTCCGCGGCATCGGGCTCCCCTCGGGCGCCGAGTACGTGGTGCTCGGCTTCGTGCTCGGACCCTCGGCGCTCGGCCTGCTGGACCCGCCGTCGATCGCCGCGTTCGAGCCGCTGGTCGGCGTCGCGCTCGGCTGGCTCGCGCTGGTCGTCGGCCTCGACTTCGGCTTCGTCGGCAGCCGCCGCGTCCGCCCGTCCCGCATCGCGCTCGGCGTGTTGATGAGCCTCGCCACCGGCTGCTCGGTGGCGGTCGCGGTCTGGTTCGCGGTCGCCCGCGGCGTGCCGTCGCTGGACCCCGCCGACCGGACGCTGCTCGCGGCGGGCGTGGGCGCCGTCTCGGCCGAGACGACGCGCCACGCCGTGCTCTGGGTGACGCAGCGCTACAGCGCGAGCGGCAAGGTCTCGGACCTCATCTCCGACATCGCGGACTGCGACGATCTCGGCCCGCTGCTCATGATGGGGGGCGTCTTCGCGCTCGTCCCGCAGGCGACGAGCCTCTGGCCGATCCCGTTCTGGGGCTGGACGATCGTGACCGCGCTCATCGGCGTCGTGCTCGGGCTCATCGCGGTCGTGCTGCTCGGCACCGATTTCCGCCTCATCCAGAGCTGGGGCGTGCTGCTCGGCACGTCGCTGCTGACGATCGGGGCGAGCGCCCGGGTCGGCCTGCTGCCGCTCTTCGCGACGTTCTCGATGGGCGTGACGATCGCCGCCGTCTCCCGGCACCGCGACGAGATCGTGGCGATGGTGGCGCCGACCGAGCGGCCCGTGATCCTGCCGTCGCTGCTGCTCGCGGGCGCGCACCTGAGCCCGAAGGCCGCGCCGTTCTTGCCGTGGGTGGTCGCGATCGCGCTCGCGGCGCGGGTCGCCGGCAAGCTCACGACGGGCCTCGTCCTCCGGGTGGCGTCGCCCGACGCGCGCGAGACGTCGCCGCTGCTCGGCGCGGGGCTGCTCTCCTCCGGCGCCGTGGCGATGAGCGTCGGCCTGGCCTTCTCCCTGCGGTTCCCGGGCCCGATCGGCGCCACGGTCCTCTTCACCGCGGCCGCGGCCGCGGTGTTCGGCGAGTTCGTCGGCCCGCCGGCGCTTCGCGCCACGCTCCGCAAGGCCGGCGAGCTCGCCGCGCCCGAGCGCGAGTCGCTCTTCTTCGGCCGCGGGCTGGCCCGCGCCGCGCGCGATCCGGCGCGCGACCCCGCGCGCGATCCCACGCTGATCGAGGGCGGGGGCCCGCCCGGAGCGGGGAGGGGGGAGGCGTGAGCGGCCAAGACGCCCGTGTGATCGACGAAGGACGCGCCGCCATGAGCGCCGCCGCGGCGCCCACCGCCGAGCCCGCCGCGCCGCACGGCGCGCCCGCCGGCCGCCATCACGCGGCGGCGCCCAAGGGCCCGCTGAACCACCTCACGCACGCGGTCGCGCTCGTCCTCCTGTTCGGGGTGCTCTACGTCACGACGCGCGCGGTCCCGCACGACCACGGGCCGGCGGGCACCATCGCCTCGATCGGCTTCCTCCTCCTCGCCGGCACGCTCGCCAGCGAGCTCGTCGAGCCGCTCCGCCTGCCCCACCTGTCGGGGTACATCCTCGCGGGCGTCCTCGCCGGGCCGCACGTCTTCGCCCTCGTCGATCACCACGCCGTCGAGGAGATCTCGCGGGTCAACACCCTGGCGCTCGCGCTCATCGCGCTCGCCGGCGGCGCCGAGCTCCGGATCGAGATCGTCAAGAAGAGCATCAAGAGCCTCCTCTTGCACAACCTCGTCCAGACCGTCCTCGTCTTCGTGACGATGACCGGCGTCTTCTTCGCGGCGCGCTCGCTCGTCCCGTTCGCGGCCGACCTCCCGCTCGCCGCGGCGATCGGCGTGGCGATCCTGTGGGGCGTCATCGCGATCACCCGCAGCCCCTCGGCCGTGCTGGGCATCCTCTCCCAGACGCGCGCGACCGGCCCCGTCGCCATGAACACGCTCGCGTTCGTGATGACGTCGGACATCATCGTCATCATCGTGACGGCGATCGCGCTCGCCACGGTGCGGCCGCTCATCGAGCCGGGCACGACGATGTCGATGCACGAGATCGAGCTCCTCGGCCGCGAGATCCTCGGCAGCATCTCGATCGGCACGACGCTCGGGCTCGCGCTGGCGGCCTACATGCGGCTCCTCGGCCGGCAGCTCATCCTCGTGTTCGTGGCGCTCGGCTTCGGCGCGACCGAGGTGCTCCGCTACCTCCGCTTCGACGCGCTGCTCGTGTTCGTGGTCGCCGGGTTCGTGGTGGCGAACCTGTCGAACCAGGGCGAGAAGCTGGTCCACGCCGTCGAGGACGCGGCGAGCGTGGTGTTCGTGCTCTTCTTCGCGACCGCCGGCGCGCACCTCGATCTGCCGCTCCTCCGGCTCATGTGGCCCGTCGCGCTGCTCTTCGGCGCGACGCGCGCCCTCGTGACCTGGGTCGCGAGCCGCATCGGCAGCCGCCTCGCGGACGATCCGCCGCTGCTCCGGCGGTGGGCCTGGTGCGGCCTGGTCTCTCAGGCCGGCCTCACGCTGGGCATCAGCCTCACCATCGAGCGCGCGTTCCCGAGCCTCGGCGCCGGCTTCCGCGCGCTCGTCGTGGGGTGCGTGGCGCTGAACGAGGTGTTCGGCCCGATCCTCTTCAAGTACGCGCTCGACCGCGCGGGCGAGACGGCCCTCGAGGCCTCGCGCGGCTCGCTGGCGGGCGTCGCGTCCCGCAAGTGAGCGTGGACGGTCCGATCAGGGCGTGAACCGGAGCGAGTAGCTCACGACGGTGGGGCCTCGCCGCGGCTTCTTGAAGTCGATCCGCTCGAACACGCCGACCACGCAGCGCGTGAACGCCTCGCCCTTGAGCGCCGTCCGCGGCTTGCGGACCTCGGCCTTGCCGCCGTCCTTCTCGATGCGCAGGTCGATCCCGAAGTCGCCGCCCTTCGCCGGGTCCTCCGCGAGCGCGAAGCAGCGGCGGAACTCGTCGAAGTGCGGCGCGACCGAGGTCTTGATCGGCTCCTTGGTGTAGTCGTCGTGCGGCCCGCCGCCGATGTGCATGCCGATGTTCACGACCTTCACCTTGGGCAGCGGCCCGTCGCCGGCCGGATCCGCGCCGGGGGCCGCGGCGGGCGCGGCGGGCGCGGCGGAGGCCGAGGCGCTCGCCGCGGGCGCGACGGAAGCGCTCGCGGCGGCCGCGGAGGCGGGGCTGGCGGCGGCCGCGGAGGCGGCGGCAGGCGCGGGAGGATCGGGCGGCGACGGCGCGGCGCTCGCGGGCGCAGCGGGGGTCGCCTCGGCCTGCGGCGCGACGCGGCGCTCGGCCTGGGGTGTGGCGCCGGAGGAGCAAGCGGCTGCGGCGGAGAAGGCGAGGGGAGCGCAGAGCGCGAGGCGGAGCGGAGCGGGGCGACGCATGATGGCGCGCGAATCTACTGCGGCTCGCGCCGATTCAGGAAGGGCGGGTGCTCGACCTGCGCGCGGCGCCTGCGTTCAACGCGGAGGAGATAGAGCGCCGGTCGAAGAGGCGCCCGTGGACGCGCGGGAGGGGCCTCCGTGGAGGGCGCGAAGGTCTCGGTTGCCGTAACGAAGGCCTCCGGCGCCCTGCAAGGAGGCTTCCGGCGCCGGCGGGAGTGCTTCGCGCGCGGTCCGGAAGCTTCGCGCGCGGTCCGGAAGCTTCGCGCGCGGGATGGAGGGTCGAATTTCCCGGGAAATTCGTCCCCCGGCGCGCGCCGGACGGCGCCGGGGGCGCGGCGGACGCCGCTAAGTACGCGAAACCTCGTGCTCAGAGGCGCGCGCGAAGCTTCCGGACCGCGCGCGAAGCTTCCAGACCACGCGCGAAGCTCCGAAACGCGCGCGGGAAGCTCAAGATTGCGTGATAGATTACTAAAAGTCCGTGCCGCCGGTCTCTTGGCCCGGCTCTGCGGGCGCGGACGGCGTGACGGTGGGCGTGCCCGGCTTGGGCGGCGTGGCTGTGGGCTTGCGCTGGGGCGCCTCTCTAGGGCGTCGAGCCGCGCGAGGAAGGTGGCCACTCCGCGGACGGCGGCGGTGCCGGTGGCGGGCGCGCGCGGCCCTCCAGGATATCGTCGTCGGTCATCCCGGCCCCGGCCATCAACGTGCGAATCGAGGCGACGGCACCAATCCCCATCAGGAGCTTGATGGCGCGCTCCGGCGTGCCCTCGATGACTACATCCGAGTATTCCATGCTGATTTCCTCCCTGCCGACCGGCAAAGCCGGACGGCGGCAATGAGGGCGGTAGTTGCAATTGGAGTTTCGAAGATTGGAAGATGATTCTTGAGCGCTCGCGGCCCGGGGGCCGTCGGTTTTTTGCTCTCTCGGACTGGCACGCTCGGCGGCGACGGCTTGTGCGCTGAAGACGGACGGGACTGAGCTCGCGAAGCGCTTCCGGCGCTATTCGGCTGAGCAATGTCCTACCGCTGCCGCAATGGCGCTTGCTCCCGGGGAATGCGCGGGCGAGCGTGCGCAGGCGAGAGAGCTGGCGGGGTGGAGGCAATGGGCATGAGAAGGAGAACGAGGCGACGGAAGGTGATGGTCGTGGCGGCGCTTGCCGCGTTGGCGCTCGGCGTGATGGTGTCCGGGTGCTGGAAGCGCGGGGACCACACACTCGGGAGCTTCTGCGCCGCCGCGGTGGGCGGCGAGGAGCATTGCGTCGGCGAGAACCTGGGCCCGGGCAGCGCGTGGACCAAGGCCGAGAAGGACGGCATGCTGCCCATCGAGATGTGGGCCACGTGGCCGAGCGACAAGACGCTGGACGACGTGGTCGCGCGCACGCACCGGCTCGACCAGTGGTTTGGTCACCTGGACGAGGCGATCGCGTATGTGCGGGACGACGCGAGGAACGCCGAGTCGCTGCGGGCGACGCTCTCGGGCAAGCTCGAGTCGCTGCTCGACGAGGCGACGGACCGCCAGAGGGCGCTGCTCGCGCGGACGCCGGTCGACGCGGCCGGCAACTTCAAGGCGGCGATGGTCGACAAGGCGAGCGCCGAGAGGGAGCCGCTCGTCGCCGCGCTCGCGGCGGACAAGCAGGGGATGGCGGTCGTGCAGGGGATCTTCGACCAGGCCCGGAGCGACGTCGCGCCGCTAGAGGCCAGGTACGCGGAGGCCGCGGCGCGGTTCGCCGCGTACCGCGCGACCGAGGCGGCGGAGACGGCGGCGTACGCGGCGCTCTCGGAGCAGGCGTCGCGGTCGGATAGCGAGGGCCTCGACGGGGTGCAGCAGGCGGTGCTCGAGGCGGCGCGCGAGGCGAGCCGCGCCCCGAACGAGCTCGCGGCGGAGGTGATGGCGCTGGCGGCGGAGCTCCAGGTCTTCGCGGGCTCCTTCGAGGAGGCGATGGCGCCGCACCGGGAGTTCCTCGCGACGCATGGCGCGGTGCTGCCGGACATGACCTCGGGGGCGCTGCGGTCGCTGAGCGCGATGCTGGGGTATGCGCAGCGGCGGGTGGCCCGGAGCGACGCGACGGCGACGGCGCTGCTCGGCGGGATCGCGCTGCGCCGGGAGGCGCTGCGCGTGTTGCAGATGGACGAGGGGGCGCGCGAGGCGATCGCGCGGTCGCGGATCCGCAAGGCGTCGGAGACCTTCAAGGAACGGGCGCAGGTGCGGGCGGAGGCGCTGTCGGCGGCGCCCCCGGTGAGCGAGCGGCTCGGGTTGCCGCTGCTCGCCGAGCGGTGCGGGGAGCTGACGGCGCTCGTGCAGATGCGGCCGCTCTGCGAGGCCGCGGGGGCGTCGTGGCGCGAGGCGGGGTGCGCGGCGCTCCGGGAGCGGTTCGACGCCGCGGAGGCCGAGCTCAGGACGGGGCTGCCGCGGAAGATCGCGGCGGGGCTGGAGGAGCTGCGGGAGAAGGGGATGGCCGCGGCGGCGCTCGACGCGGCCGAGGCGAGGCTCGAGGCGGGCGACGTGAAGGGCGCCGCGATCGCGTATGACGCCGCCGTGCGCGGCGCGGAGGGGACATGAGCGGCTCGAAGGATGCGATGCTGCGCGGCCGGAGCGCCGCGGCGCTGCAGAAGGTCGTCGCGCTGGTCACGATGCTGGCGGTGCTGGCGCCGCCGTTCGCGTGGGCCGGCACGCCGTACACCGTGCGCTGGGACCAGCGTCAGGACGTGACCTCGTGCGCAATTGCCGAGCTGGAGCATGAGGGCGAAGCCATGTTCGACGTGAACCAGACGCCCCTGCCCACGTACTCGGTTCCGGACGCGCTGCGGATCGACGCCGACGGCGCCCAGAGCAACACGTTCGAGGCGGAGTTCGACTCGGTGCTGCTCTTCATGGGCGAGAACGAGTTCCACTTCAGGGTTCATACCGTGAACGGCGGCGACTGGTGCACGCACTCGCACGAGGTGGTGCGCCTCGTCTCGGAGCCGCTCGGGCTGAGCAAGCCGCTCTTCGACGTCCGCCGGGATGGGACCGGCTTCGAGGGCGACACCGCGGTCGACCTGAGCCTCGCGGAGATCAACCCGGCGCTGGCGCGCGACATCGAGATCCTGCTGGCCGAGATCGCCAAGGAGCGCAAGGAGCTCGTGGCGAACGCGCCGCGGGTGGAGCGCCTGGCGGAGACGATGGATCTGCTCCAGCAGCTCGACACCGAGCTGAAGGACCTGGTCAGCCGGCCGCTGGACGAGATCTCGCGGACCGACCTCGACGCGATCCTGGACCGGTACAAGGACGTGGTCGCGCCGGAGACGCGCGCGGCGCTGGAGCAGCTCATCGACGACCTGAAGCAGAGCGTGAGCGACCTGGAGGACGAGCTCGCGCGGCTGATGGACGAGTTCGGCGCGCAGGCGGACGAGGTGGCGGACCTCGTGACGCAGGACGCGCGCGCGGAAGGGTGGAACCCGGACGACCCTGGGGCGTACGCGCTCGGAGAGGGCGCGGTGCCGTGGGTGGAGGTGCCGGACATCGCGGAGGTGGAGGGGGCGTTCGACGAGGGGCGGGACCCGTACGCGGCGTACGCGGACGCGGTGATCGGGGCGCTGGAGGAAGACGTGAGCGGCGGGGTGGTGGTCGCGCGGGCGGACTTCGTGGCGACGGTGAGGGCGTGGAGGGCGAACAGCGCGGCGCTGGAGATCGCGCTGCGCGACCGGATGGGGGTGTCGCGGGCGGAGACGAACGCGTTCCTGAACGCGCAGAACCGGATCGCCGGGTTCGTGCGGCGGTACATGGATGCGTCGGACTGGTTCGAGGACACGCCGGTGCCGGCAGACCTGCGGGCGCAGGTGGACACGGTGCTCAAGCCGAGGTTCGACGCGCTCGCGGACCAGATGAAGGACAGCCTCAACCTGTGGACGGGGGAGGGGCTCGACCTGGAGCAGACGCAGCTCTACCAGACGATCAGCGCGTTCGCGGGGGCGATGTCGACGGTCGGCGAAGGGGTCGATGTCTACGTCGAGACGATGCAGACGCTGGTGCACGCGACGACGCGGCTCGGGGTGGGGTTCGTGCCCGTGGTGGGGCCGGCGCTGGACCTGTGCGAGGCGGTGACGGGCAAGGAGTGGTGCCTGCCGGCCGGGCGAGAGCTCAGCGACGAGGAGAGGATCTTCTCGGGGCTGGGGTTCGGGGTCGCGGCGGTCGGACCTGGCTGGCGCGCGATCAAGGGCGCCGGCGGGATGACGCCGGGGGCGATCCGGGTCGCCGGGGAGATCGCGGAGGTCGATGAGGTCGTTGTCAACGGGTTCAAGGTATGGAAGCTCCGCGGGTACAAGACGCTGGATGGGCACGTCACGAAAGCCGCGTTCAACACCTTCGAGAAGGCGGCGATCAGTCACATGACCCGCGAAGGGCGGGCGCTCCTCGGCGTCGGCGACGGAGGCGTGCGTGAGATGCTGAAGATGCCAGCGAGCGTGAAGGCTCCAGACTTCGTGACGGTGTCCCGGGGGCAGAAGCTGATCGTGAGCGAGGTGAAGGGGGGAAATGAAATCAAGGTCAAGGAAGTGATCAAGCAGTTGTCAAGCGGGATGGAGGGGCTGCGACAGAAAGGGGTCGTCGGAGATGTCGAGCAGGTCGAGCTCATCATGGCGCGGGGTGGCAAGTTCAGCCCGGAAAATACCTACAGCATCAAGGACGGATACCTCTTCAATGTGAAGAAGGGCAAGAGGGAGCCCCTGAACGGGTTCAACAGACCCATCCGGGTGATCCAGCTATGAGCGACTCAGGACCGTGGTTCTTCGCCTGGTGTGACGGCGCACAGACACTCGACGTGTATCTCGCAACGTTGTCGGCGCTCGTGCACCCAGGAACTCAGATGACCGTAATGAATGACGGTAACCTCACCGACACGACGTCCATGGACGAGGCGGTCGCGATGATCCGCACCGAGTTCGCCGAAGGTCCTTCCGGTGGAGCACTCTTCGACGTCATGCTGAGCGGCACCAAGCGCCTCTTCGGTTGCAGCAGTGACTGCTACACCGAAGAGGCCGCCCGTGACATCTCGGCCGGCCCCATCTTCATGTCCACGTGCGATCAGCGTAGGTTTCTCTGCTCTTACCTCGAGCTCGCCTGGGGCAGGGGCCCGCGCTCCATCGAGGCCGAGGCCGCGGTCGCGTGGCACCTGCTCCGGGACGACCTCGAGGACCTGCTGCTCCGCCTCTGCGCGCCGGACGCGAGCGGGCGCATCCGGACCGGCGCATGCGCGAATGCAGGAGACTGGATCGCACCCGTGCGCATGTGCGCGACGTACAACGCGGACGCCCGAGAGATCGCGCGCGACCTCGCCCTGTCGTGGCTACAGCGCCAGGACAAGGAGATGGTATCGCGCAACGCGGGCCTGTCGCTGGAAGCGCTCCGCGCGCGGGTGGAAGCCGCGCCGGCCGGGGCACGCGTCCCGCTCAAGGGGGGCAGCGAGCGCGCGCACGCGCTCTCCCGCGAGACCGTCCTCAAGGCGCTGGCAACGCCGCCCTCCGCGTTGCTGGAGGCGCTCGAGGCCGCGGCGGCGCCGGACGAGGCGTGGCGCGCCGCCGAGCCGCGCGCGAGAGAAATCTTGGAGCTGACGAGCCAGATCGCGGAGACCGGCGAAGGCCCGCCCACGTGGGCAGTGCACACGGACACGCGCGCGCACGTCCGCTTCCTCCGAAAGCACGCACCGTTCCACGTACGCCGCCTCGCGGGCGGCGGCGTGATCCTGGCGACCCACCCGTTCCGCTCGCTCTGGCCGCTGTGGGTCGACGCGCTCTTCTCGCTCGGCCTGATGCCCTGACCCAGCAACCTCATGAGGGTGATTCAAGGATGAAGCCAGGGCCGTACTTCTTCGCCTGGTGTGACGAGGCAGAGCGGGTCGACGCGTTCGCCGCGGCGCTGCCGGCGCTCGTCATCCCAGGGAGGTACATCAGCGTGACGATGGGCTCCGAGGTGGATCGCACCGTGAACTTCGTGGACGAGGCGGTCGCGATGATCCGCGCCCACTTCGGACGCACCGATGCCGAAACCTACTTCGCCATGGAGCTCGACGACCGACGCACGTTCTATGGCCACTACCGCTGCTTCACCGACAAGAGCGAACGTCTCAAGCCACGGGGCCCCATCCACATGGTCCCTGCCGGCGCGGCGGACATTCTCCCGCTGGAATTGTACCTCGCCCTGGGCAGCGGACCGCGCTCCGTAGAGGCGGAAGCCGAGCTCACGTGGCACATCGTTTTGGAGTACCTCGAGGACCTGCTGCTCCGCCTCTGCGCGCCCGACGCGAGCAGGCGCGTCTCGACCGGCGGCTGCACGAGCGCGTGGACCTGGCTCGCGCCGGTCTCGATGTGCGCGACGTACCACGCGGACGCCCGCGACATCGCGCGCGATCTCGCCCTGTCGTGGGTCAGCCTCCACGACAAGGAAAAGGTCTCGCTGATCGCGGGCATGTCGCTGGAGGCGCTGCACGCGCGTATCGACGCCGCGCCGACCGGGGCGCGCGTGGTTCCGACGGACAAGAGCGGGCGGTCGATCCCGCTCTCCCGCGAGACCGTCCTCAAGGCGCTGGGCCTGCCGGGTTCCGCGCTGCTCGAGGCGCTCATGGCCGCCGGCGATGTGCCCGACGCGGCGTGGCGCGCCGCGGAGCCACGCGCCGAGGAAATCCACAACCTGACGGTGCAGGCCAGGGCGCGCGGCGAGCCGTTCACCCGCGGCGGCGGGTGCCTCACGTGGGTGGAATTGACGGGCGAGCACGTCTACTTCCTGGTCGACCACGCCCCGTTCCACGTGCGCCGCCTGCCGAGCGGCGGCGTGGTGCTGGCGACCCACCCCTACCGCACGCTCTGGCCGCTCTGGGCCGATGCGCTCTGCGCGCTCGGCCTGACGTCCTGACGCAGGTCGTGCGCGTCCGCCCTGCTCCGGACTTCGCACCCGGGCCGCAGGCACCAGACGGAGCGCCCCCGCCTACGGCGCCGTCGCGTCCCGGCGCTTGCGCACGGCGTCGTTGTGCGCGTCCAGGCTCTCGCTGAACGTGTGGCGCCCCCCGCCTGCCGCCACGAAGTAGAGGTACTTCGTCGCCGCGGGCGCGAGCACGGCCGCGATCGACGGCGCCCCCGGGTTGGCGATCGGCCCGGGCGGCAGGCCCGGGTGCGCGTAGGTGCTGTAGCGGTTCCTCGGATCCCGCACCACCTCGGGCCTGGGCTTCCCGTCCCACCCGGCGCACGAGGGCGCCTCGTCGGGCCAGGCGATGCAGCCGTAGAGCGCCGTGGCGTCGGACTGCAGCCGGCGCGAACGGAAGGTCGGATCGAGGAGCCGGTTCAGGAACACGCTCGCGATGAGCGGCCGCTCCTCCTCGACGACCGCCTCCTTCTCGACGATCGAGGCGAGCGTGAGCACCTCGCGGCGCCCCCACCCGAGCGTCGCCTGGAGGGCCGCGAGCCCGTCCTTGCCCTGGACCGCGAGCGCGTTCCAGCGCCGATCCGCCTCGCCGACGAGGCGCTTCGCGACGTCGCGCGCGTCGGAGTCCAGCGCGAACTCGTACGTGGCGGGGAAGAGGTATCCCTCCGCGCTCTCCGCCCCCACGGCGCCGCCGCGTTCGATCCCGAGCGCCTCGAGCAGCGCGCCGTCGGCGGTCGCGGCGAGGAACGTCTTCTTCCCGGCGACGTGCAGCTTCTCCAGCCGGGCCGCGATGTCGAAGCGATTCCAGCCCTCCGGGATCGTGACCTTCGCCGTCGGACGACCCTCCGCCCGCGTGAGCAGCTGCCGGAGCTCCCTCGGCGTCGCGCCCGCGAAGAGCAGGTGCGGGCCCGGCACGAACGCCTCGGTGCCGCCCGTCGCGCCGAGGTACAGCGCCATGGCGCGTTCGCTCTCCACGAGCCCCTCGGCCGCGAGCAGCGCCGCCGCCTCGTCCGCGTCGAGCCCCTCGGGCCAGTTGATCTCGACGATGCGCCCCTCGGCCGGGGCCGTCATGCGCCCGAACCCGAACACCAGCGCCGCGAGCGCCGCGGCCGCCGCCGCGAGCGCGCCCGCGAGCCCGAGGAGGAGCGCCCGCCCGCGACCCAGGCGCCGCGCGCGCGGGGCGGCGTCCCGCGGGCGGCGCGACGCCGGCGCGCGCGGCGCGCGGGACGCCGCCCCGCGCGGGCCGGGGGCGGCCTTCCGGGTCGACCGCGGAGGCTCGCGCGGGGTCGACCCCTGCGCGCCGTCGCCACCCGTCCGGCGGCTCCCCGGCCGGCTCGCCCTCGGTCGAACACCCACCGCCGAGAGTCAAAACCCGAAAGCGCGACCAGTGTCAACGCCCCGGGCCGCGCGGCTGGCCAGGGCCAGCCCGCGCGGCTGGCGAGGACCCGTGGGCCCACGCGGCTGGCCAGGGCCGGCCCGCGCGCCGCTCACCCCGGGGCCGCGCGTCAGCGGGCGAGATCGAAGGCTTGCACCTCGTTGCGCCGGACGGCGCTCTTGCCCTCGCGCGACTTCGCCGGGGCCGGCGGCGCCGCCGCCGGCCGCGCGAACCCGCCCGCGCTCGCGCCGGACGCAGCCGGGGGCGTGGCGAAGGACGGCGGCGCGGCGAAGTCCGTGTTGGCGCTCTCGAGCGCCGCGATCTGGCTCTCGAAGTCGCGCTCCACGTCCTTCGCGCGGGCCGCCGGCGCGCTGCCCTTCGCCTTGTCGGCCGCGGCCCGGAGCGACCGCTGCTGCGCGTCGAGCCTGCTCCGCGCCTCGTCGAGCCGCCCCTGCTCGAACAGGAAGTTCGCCTGCTTCAGCGTCGCCGCCGTCTCGCTGCGCTGCACCCGGCCCGCGACCAGCGCGTCGAGCTCGCTCGCCTCGCCGTCGCGCTCCGCGACGAAGGCGCCCAGCTTGCCCTCGCAGCGGGCGTCGGTCCTCGCGATGAGGTCCCGGTACACGAGGTGGACGTCGGCGATGGGCGCAGCGCCGCGCGGGTCGCCGCCGGGGCCACCGGCGCCGCCGCCGAGGCCGTCGACGTGCACCTTGAGCAGCACCGTCTTCACCTCCCCGGCCGTGAACGCCCCGAGCGGCACGACGACCTGGCCGCCGGCCCGCCGGAACGAGCGATCGAAGACCCGGTCGAGCTCCACGCCGGGCGCGAGGTCGATCGCGAGCTCCGCCCCGCTCGCGACCGACGAGGTGAGCTGCTCCGCCTCCGCCTCGAAGATGCGCGCGAGCGCGGCGTCGTCCTCCACGAAGTAGTGACGCCCGTTCGAGTCGAGCGCGATCGCCGAGAGGATCTTCTCGTTGTAGTCGACGTCGACGCCGATCGTCGTGATGCTCACGCCGCGATCGCGCGCCCGCTGCGCCATCGCGCGGAAGCCGGGGACGTCGCGGATGCCGTGGTTGGCGTCGCCGTCGCTGAGGACGAGCATCCGGCTCACCCCGGCGCTCGCCTGGGCGAGCAGCGCGAGGCCCTCCTCGATGCCGCACGAGATGCAGGTGTCGCCGCCGAGCGAGATGCCGCGGACGCTCGCGAGGATGCGGCCGCGCGTGTCCGGTCCGACGGTCGTGGGCGGCACGACGACAGCGGTCCTCGTGTCGAAGGTGACCACCGAGACGATGTCGCCGTCGTTCAGGCGGCTCACGGCGGTCGTCGCCGCCTGGACGGCGTTCTCCAGGCGGGTGCCCTTCATCGACCCGGAGCGATCGATGACCAGCGAGAGGTTCGCCTGCGCCTGCGTCTTCGCGGCCGGCTCGTCGCTGCGCACCTCGAACATCAGGAACGTCTCGCGCGCCGAGCGGGGGAGGCGGGCGTGGCCGACGCGCCCCTCCAGCATCAGCCTCGAGCCCGTGGTGAAGCGGCTCGGATCCACCACGGCCGCGGCGCCGCTCAGGGTCTCCGGCGTGACGCGGGGCGGCTCGGCGGTCACCTCGGCGACCGCCTCCGGGCTCCGGTCCCCGGACGGCGCGAGCGAGTAGACCGAGAGGCTCGTGAACATCATGCCGAGGGCGGAGAACAGGGCGACATGGGTCGGCTTCATGGCTCCTCCAGAGAACTCCCCGAGACCCTCGATCTTACGTACAGCTTACGGCGGCGGGCCGGCGGGTGTGTTCCCTTGGACGTCCTCGGCCCCCGAACGATCTGGCGGCGCCGCGGTCGGCTGGATCCCGGCGGCGCGGAGGGCGCTCCAGGGCGGGATGCTCCCGATGAGGACGAGCACGGCGTCGCAGGGATGCGCCCGCGTCCCCGCGGGCGAGCAGAGGGTCGCCTCGAGCGTCCCGCGCGGATCCGCGGCGAGCGCGGTCACCTCGGTCTCGAGCAGGAGCGAGAGGCGCGACGCGGCCGCAAGCCGCCGGATCTCCTCGATATTCCTCGTCTTTCCGCGACGAAACCCGTCGCCCCGGTAGGCGATGGCGACCGTGGTGTCCGGCTGGCGGGCCAGCGCGATGGCCGCTTCCATGGCGACGTCGCCGAGCCCGACGACGAGCACCCGGCTGCCGGCGAGGCTCCTGGCGTCGGCGAGGTGGTAGTACACCCGGCCCTCGACCTCCGCGGGCAGCACGAACGGCAGCCGGCGCGGCGACCCGCGCTGGCCGAGCGCGAGCAGCACGCGCCGCGCCCGCCGCTCGGTCTGCGTCCCGCGCGCCCCCCGCACCCCGCCGTCGCGCGGCGCGGTCGTCACGATGAAGCCGGCCGAGCCTTCGGTGACGCCGCGCGCGCCGCGCGCGCCCGCGCCGGCCGGGTGCGCCTCCGCCGCGGCGCCTGCGGCGCGCGCGACCGACAGCATCCGGGTGTCCTGCACGATGGGGAGCCGCTCCTTGCGCACGATGCGGAGCCAGTGGGAGAGCAGCTCCTCCTTGGTCGACTCCTTCAGCCACAGCTTGCCGGTCACGGGCAGGTCGAGCGGCTGGTCGAAGACCAGCTTGCCGCGCGGGAAGCTCTGGATGCTCTGCGCCACGCTGCCCTGCTCGATCACCTCGAACGACAGGCCGAGCTCCTTCGCGCGCAGCGCGGCGCTGATCCCCGCGGGCCCTGCGCCCACGATGATCAGATCGAGCCCGGGCCCGCCTGGGCCCGCCTTCCGGAGGTCCTCCGCGATGCGCGTCACCGCGTGCGCGCCCTGGTGGATGGCGTTCTTGATGAGCGGGAGCCCGGTGATGTCGCCGGCGAGGTAAAGGCCCGGCACGTCGAGGCTCTCGAGGTCGTCGCCGAGGCGCGGGCGACCCGTGATCGGCGCGCCGCCCTCGATCGTGAGCGACCCGTTGGGGCAGCGCTGCTCGCACAGGGTGAGGCCGCAGCACGCCTCGGGGCGGGCCACCACCGCGACGTACCGCTCGACGGCGAGCACGTCGTAAGGGCACGCGTCGACGCACGCGTAGCAGCCGAGGCAGGTGGTCGTGTCGATGCGGGGCAGGCGCACGCGCGCGGCGGGGCGCAGCATCAGGTCCGCCGCGGGGGGCGCCGCGCGCCGCGCGCGCCGCGCGCGCAGGGCGTGGCCGCCGCGGGCGCCTGCGAGCGCGGCCGCGGCCGCGGCGACCCCCGCGCCGAGCCAGAGCAGCGCGCGCTGGTCCAGGGCAGCACGCGCCGCGCCGCGCGCCGCCGCGCCCGCGCCCGTCACGACCGGCAACGCCGCGGCGGCGTCGCGCGCGGCGTCCCACGCGAGCGCGCGGTCCTCCGTGTGCTGATCGCGGCACACGCTGCGGTCTCCAGCGCCCTGCGCGCCGCCGCGCGCCGCCGGGGCGTCCTCGGGGAGGGCAGGGCGGTGCTCGTCGAAGCAAGTGATCGGCCGCGCGTCGCCGAGCGGCGCCTGCGCCGAGGCGAGGCAGCGCGCGATCGGGTCGCGCGGCGCCGCGAGGTCGTGGCACGGCGCGCAGCTCCCGGCGGTGACGATCGCGACCGTGGCCGGCCGGCTCGGGCGGAAGGCCGTCCCCGGGAGCTCCACCTCGGCGCCCGGCGCGAAGCGCACCGGCGGCCTCGCCGGATCGAACACGACCCCCTGGTCGGCGCGGTGGATCGGGTGGCACGTCGCGCAGCCCAGCGCGCCGCGCGCGAGCAGCTGCGCGTGGCTCCGGCGGATCGAGTTGTGGGCGCCGTGGCAGCCCGTGCAGGCCTGGTCCAGCGTGCGGGCGCCGGTCGGACCGTCCGTGGTCGCGCCGGGCCCCCGTGCGTCCGTGGTCGCGCCGGACCGCAGAGCGGCGCTGGTCCCCTGCGCGGCGCCGGGCGCCTCTTCGGCGTGGCACGACGCGCACGTGAGCCCCGCGCGCGCGTGCGGCAACGAGAGCGGCCCCGGCGCCGTGTGCCCCCCCGGCGGCGGGAAGAGCAGCGCCGCCGCGCCGGTCGCGATGGCGCCCGCGAGCGTGGCCGGCAGGACGCCGCGGAAGCGCGTGACGTCGGACGTCGACTCGGCGCGGCGCGCGGCGCGGCCCCGCACGACCTCCCGCGGCTGCGCCGCGCGCTGGCGCGGGTCGGACAGGTCGGCGCGGTAGAGCGTCCTCGCGAGCTCGGGGGCGCCCGCCGTCCCCGCCTGCTCCGCGGCGCCGTCGGGCGGCGCCTCCGTCCGGCTGTTCCCTCCGGTCGCGCCGCGGCCGCTCGGGTCGCCGCCGCCGGCGCCGCTAGAGGATCGTGACATTCAGTCGGTAGAAGAAGGTCGTGTCGCGGATGAACTCCGGGGCCTTGATCACCACGTAATAGGTGCCCGCGGCGAGATCGCTCTCCGAGAGGAAGGAGCAGTTGCCGTCCCCGGAGTCGCCGTCGGACGCGAGCACGGTGACCCCGTCGGCGTCGAGGAGCTCGATATAGCTGTCGAGCCGGCCGTCTATGCACCCGCCCGTGCCGTTGTCGTTCACGCTCACGAGCAGGGTCGAGCGCGGTCCCGGCACCTCCACGGCGACCACGTCGACGTCGCGCGCGGGCCAGATCTCGGCGAGCCATGGGACCCCGTAGACATCCGCCTGTGCGGGCGTCGCGTTGGGCTCGGTCTCGCTCTGGTAGAAGCGGCAGGTCGGGCTGCACCCGTCGTCAGGCGCCGTGTTGCCGTCGTCGCATTGCTCGCTGGCGGTGAGGTTCCCGTCCCCGCAGACCGCCGGGACGAGCGTCACGTCGAGCCGGTACGGGAAGGTCGACATCACGGCGCCTCCCCCCGCTGCGACGCGAACGTAGTAGTCGCCCGCCGCGAGCGCAGGCGCGACGGCGCGGGCGCAGCGGCCGGTCCCCCCGGCCTCGCTCCGGACGAGCTGCTCGCCGCTCTCGTCCAGGATCTCGATGACGCTGTCGAGCTTGTGGCTGGAGCAGTCGGCGGTCGTGACGTCGGCCGTCTCCGCGATGAGGTCCGTCGGGCCGCTCGGCACCGTGACGCGGACGAAATCCGCGTCGGATGTCGGGGAGATGGCGGCGAAGAACGGCGTCGTGTGGGGATTCGCCGTGGCCGCGGTGCCGTTCGGCTCCACCTCGGTCACCTCGAGCTGGCAGTCGTTGCTGCAGCCGTCGTCCGGCCGGTCGAGCTCGTTGTCGCACGCCTCGGTCAGGTCCTGGATGTTGTCCCCGCAGACGGTCTGGCGGCTCCTCACCGCGAGGTCGAACGCGCCTGTCTGGCCCTCGTCCAGCCCGGTGACGACCACGTGGAGCGCGTCGCCTTCGCGGACGGGCATCGTGAGCCGGTTCGGGATGCCCACGCCCGGGCTGGCGGCGCCGCACGCGAGCTGGGTCGTCTCGTCGTCGCAGTCGCTGCGCACGAGGGCGACGAGCACCGCGTCGGTCCGCGGGGTCAGCACCACGTCGAGCAACCCGGTCGTCGTCGCGGTGAACGTGTACGCGACGCCCGGGGCCCAGAGCGTGCAGTCGCTCACGATGGCCGCGTGGCCGCTCGTGTCGCCGGTGACGGCCGCGGGATCCGGGAGCGCCACGGGCGCTGCGCACATGTCCGCGCAGGCCTCGGCGCACTCCGGATCGCCGCAGTCCACGCTGCCGTCGCCGTCGTTGTCCCGGCCGTCCTGGCAGACCTCGACGCCCGAGCAGCCCGACGTATCGAAGGCGCAACCGGCGCTGCACGCGAGCTCGCCGGCGTCGAAGCCGGCGCTCCGGCAGTCCGCGCCTGCGAGATCGGTCCCGTCGCACGCCTCGCCCGCCTCGACGACGCCGTTCCCGCAGTCGCCCGGGGCGGCGCCCCCGCCGCCGTCCGCCGCGCCCGCCCCGCCGTCGCCGCCGTCGCCGCCGTCGCCGCTCGAGTGGCCCGGTGGCCGCGGCCCCGACATCTCGTCATCCCCGCCGCACGCCGCGGCATGAACCGCCACGGCGGAGAGCAGAACGGCCGTCGCAGCGCTGCGGCTCACTCGGTATCCGGACATGAATAGGTGATCTCCCAGTCTTGCACCTGAATCCCGCCCCCGCCGGTGCTCGTCGGGTTGAGCGTCATCCGGACGTCCAGATACTCGCGCTGCCCTTCCGGGAGCTCCCCGAGCACGTCGAAGAGATCGACCGCGCACACCGGCGTCGACGTCTCGTCGCACACCTGCGTGTCGGTCGGCACGGCGTGGGCGGTGGCGGCGAGCCGCACGGTCGCCGCGTCGAGGCCGGCGGGGTCGTCGGCCGATCGCACGTAGAACTCGACGCTCGAGTCGCCCGGGGTCACCGTCCTGTACCGGAGGAACCCCCACTGGGCCTTGCTCCCCGGCGGGCACACGCCGTGGTACCGCTCCCAGCTCGTGTCCAGCGGCTCGAGGTCGGTCCCCGTGCACGGCACGACCGCCCGGATCTTCCCGCCCGGGTTCTCGCGCGCGTCCGCGCACGTCTGCGGGCAGAGCTTCGCGACCGTGTTCGTCGCGTCGGCGAAGTACCAGCCGTTGCCGCACGCGGCGGCGCTGGCGACGCGCGGCAGCGTGGTCTCGACGCCGGCGCTGTCCACGTGCACGACGGACACCATCGTCGGGTTCGTGGTGCCGGCCGGCGGGATGTTCACGTTGCAGGGGAGCGTCTGGCCGCGGATCGAGACGAGCGCGTCGCGGAGGCCGCCGCGCAGCGTCACGCCGGCGGAGAGGTTGTACGCCCGTCCGCCGCCTCGATCCGCGATGAGGTTGATGATGCTCGTGCTGGAGTCGCCGAAGCCGACCGCGTGGACGCGGACGCCGTGGTTCAGGTAGGCATTCCGCGCCAGCTCGGCGATGGCGTTCGGAACGGTGTTGCAGGTCTCCGGGTTGCCGTCCGTCACGAGCACGACGGCGACCTCCTCGTCGGGGTGGGCGGTCTTGTAGTCGATCGCCCAGGACGTGGCGCCGTCCATCGCCGGGTACATCGGCGTGCCGCCGTACGGGCTCCTGAGGGTGAACGCGTTGATGAGCGCGGCTTCCTGCGTGTCGGCCGGCGCCGGGTCCGCGGTGAGCCGCTGGGACGTCGTCCCGTTGAACGGGACGAACGGTACGGCGCAGCCGCCGCCGCCCGGGCCCGGGCAGGTCGGGGTGCCGGTGCAAGGGTTGGGGTGGCTGTCGTCCGGCCAGAACTCGAGCGCGATGCCGAGCCCCGCCGACTCGGGATCGGTGAAGAAGTCCTTGAGCGCGTTGGTCGCCGGCATCCACCGCTGCGCGCTCACGTCGTCCCCGTCGAAGTTCGTCTGCATCGAGGCCGACTTGTCGAGCGCCACGAACAGGGTGACCGGCCTGACCAGCGACACGCTGGCCGTGGCGGTGCAGCCCGGAGACTGGCACGAGTCCGACTGGTAGATGCTCCCGTTGTTGGCGCACTGGCACTCGGCGATGTGCCCGGCGCCCGGGGGGTTGACGATGAGCTCCATCCCGTCGGTGAGGCCCGTGCAGCCGGCCACGCTGATGCACTCGCCCGGCTCGATCGGCTCCGTCGTCGTGCAGGCGAGGGTGCCGCCGGCCGGGCTGCACGAGTTCTGGATCCGGTTCGGGGCCGAGGAGGGGAGCTGGCCCGCGCCCGCGTTGTAACGGTGGATGTTGATGCCCGCCGGGGCTTGCGTGTTCCCGCGGTTGCAGACCGGGACGGTGCCGCCGCAGGGCACGCCGATCGTGAGATCCACGCCCGCGCACGCGGGGTTCGTGTCGCCCGGCAGGTAGGACTTGCAGACGCCCTGCTGCGGGCACGTCTGGCCGCAGACCGTCTCGACCTTCTTGACGCAGCTCTCGGTCCACTCGTGCAAGCAGCAGGTGGCGTCCTGCGCGCAGATGTCCTGCACGCACGAGTCGCACGTCGAGTTCAGCGGCGGGCCGGCGTAACACTTGTCGTGCGCGCACCCCGGATCGGTGTCGCAGGTGGTGCCGCACAGGGACTCGGCCAGGCTCACGCAGCTCGCGCTCCAGACCGGCGCCGGCCCGCCGCACGTCTTGCCGGGGCAGTGGGTGGCGACGAGGCCCACGCAGGTCGCGCTCCAGATGCCCGTGCAGGTGCCGCCCTGCGTGCGTGTCCCCGGCGGGCAACTCGTCGGGGGCGTGGTGGGCAGCGTGCACTTCCGCGGGGTCGCGAAGTTGCAGTTGCTCCCCGGTCCGACCCGGGTCGTACAGTCCGAGTTCGACGAGCAGTACGGCGTGCAGCAGCGCGGATCGGCGGCGCAGATGGCCTCGACGCACGGATCGCCGCACGACGTGGTCATGTTGAGCGCCTCCGCGTTGACCGCCACGCAGGCGTCGTGCGCGCAGTTGCTCGGCACGGCCGTCTGGGTGCAGCACGTCGGGTTCGCGGCGCAGACCTTGGAGACGCAGCCGCTGCAGGTCGACAGCAGCGACGGGCCGGTCGCGCACGGGTGGTGGGAGCAGGCGCCCCTGCCGGGGTTCTCGCAGTACTGGTCGAACTGGCAATCTTCGCTGGTCGTGCACGGCTGGCGCGTGCCCTGCCGCGCCACGGTCTCGGGGACCTCGTTCAGGTCCCCGACCTCCCACGGGTAGGTCGTGCCGGTCCCCTCGAGCTCGATGGGGCCCCCGTCCGGCGTCTCCTCGAAGGACTGGCACGTCGGATCACACGGGTTGGTCGCGCAGAGCCCCCCGTCGGAAGCCTGGGAGTTGGAGAGCGGGCGCGGCGCCGCGCCCTCGCCGCTCCCGCCCGGGGCCGCGCCGAGCCGCGACCTCCGCATCGACATCGACCCTTCGCAGGCGCCGAATCGCCCGTCCTGACACCGGCGGATCCCGTCGAGGCAGGTCAGCACGCCCTCGTGCTCGCCGAGGGTGACGTGACACTCCACCTCTTCGCCGTCGGCGCACGGGCCGCCCGTGCTCGGCCCCCCGTCGGGCCCGTCGACCGTCCCTTCCTGCGGTCCTGGGAGATCGCTGTTGTTTCCGCTGCACGCGCCGGCGATGACCGCCGACGCCGTGAGCAGCGTGATGAGCAGCAGCGCTCTCGGCGCCCACGCCTCGGCGGAGCCTGATCGGGAGAGCGCTCCCATCCACTTGGTCGAGGGACCAGCCATCGGCTTTTCTACCTCCCACTCGGGCACTGTCGTGAAAATTGTACCTGGGCGCTGAAGGCAAAGTCCAGGCCTCTCGCCCGCGCGTCGCGGTTCGAGGGAAAACGGGTCGCAACCCACGCCCGCGCTCGGCGCGCGCGCGGCGAGGCGCCGGGGGCCCTGCGCGCGGCGCACAAACAAATGCTGCGCCTCGCAACCATTTCATAGCGAGTCTGGCGTGCTGGCGTGTGCGCGGCGCCCCTCGCCGTTGCGCGTGTGTGCGTCGGCGTGCGTGTGGTCTGCGCGTGGTCTCCGCGTGAATTCCGGACCCCGCGCGCGCTGCTCGTGCTCGCGCGGTCATGGGCGTGCGCCCGCGGTGAGCGCGTGCAGCACGAGCAGCGCGGCGGCGACGCCGAAGCTGACGATGTGCGCCGGCAGGCCCGCGCGGAGCGCGCCGAGGAGCGCGCGCTGGGCGGGGAGGGCGCGCAGCTCCACCGCGATGCGGATGAGCTCTGCCAGGCCGGCGAGGCGCTCCGCGCCGCGGCCCTCGAGGATCGCGTCGATGCGGGCGCGCAGCGCGCGCTCCTCCTCGCGCAGCGAGCGCCCCGAGGCGAGGAGCGCGAGCGGGCCGAGGGGGCGCTGGAGGTAGGGCACGAGCACCTTCTCGACGAGCTTCTTCACGAGGTCGCTGCGCCCGCTCACCTCGCGGTAGAAGCGGTCGAGGTGCTCCCTGCGGGCGGCGGCGAAGTCCTCGGGGAGCGCCGCGGTGCGCTCGATCCGCGCGAGGCGCCGCGGCGCGACCCGGTACGCGACGGCGGTGAAGGCGCCGGCGGCCGCGGTGGCCCAGAAGACGAGGTGCAGCGCCGCGCCGAGCGTCGGGCGGCCGGACCGCGGCCACGGCGCGTGCGCGAGCGCGAGGCCCGCCGTGACGAGGCCGATCGCGAGGTGCGCCGACAGCTGCGGGCGAAGCCGGCTCCTCACGGGCGCGGCGTCGCCGGCGTCGTCGCGCTCGCCGCCGTCGCCGTGCTCGCCGCGCTCACCGCCCCGGCGCAGGCGGCGCATCCAGCTCCAGCGGGCCGCGCGCTTGGGGACGGCGTACAGCAGGAGCAGCGCGACGCCGGCGGCGGCGGCGGCGCCGGCCGCCCAGGCGGCGCCATCCCCCGGGCGCGCCGCGCCCGCCGCGTGCGCCAAGAGCCCCGCCGCGCCGATCCCGGCCGCCGCGATCGCGCTCCCGGCGAGCAGCGCCGCGTCGCTCCGCGGCCCCCCGGCGCCGGCGCCGCGCGCGTGCTCGCGCCGCGCCCCGCCGAGCAGGTCGCGCACGTCGGCGATCTCCTCCGCCGGGTTCACGCGGAAGAGGGAGCCCGTGGGGCAGGCCTCGACGCACGCGGGCGCGACGTGGCCGCGGCAGAGGTCGCACTTCACGGCGAGGTCCTCGAACCCGGCGCCGCCCGGGCGCGGCGCGGCGGCGGGGCGGGGCGCGATCGCGATGTTCTCCCACGGGCACGCCTTGGCGCAGGCGCCGCAGCCGGTGCAGAGCGCGTCCCGGATGAACACCTCGCCGCCCGTGTCCTTGCCGATGGCGCCGGTCGGGCACTCGATCATGCAGGCGGGGCTCTCGCAATGCTGGCAGGAGTTCGGAAGGAGAAGGCTGCGCGGCGCCCCCTGCCCGGCGGCCTGCCCGCCGTCGTCGACCCGCGCGATCACCTTGTCCCCGCGGCGGACGAGCCGCGACACCCCGTGCACGTCGGCGCACGACCACGCGCAGTGCCCGCAGCGGGCGCACGTCTCGAGGTCGATGACGAGGAGCGACCGCGCGACCTCCAGGCGGTAGAGGTCCCGGAAGACGTGCGCCGTGTGGCCCTGCGCGTGGCCGGCGACGACCGCCTCCTGGGCGGCGTGCTGCTCGCCGGTGATCCGCCGGAGCCGCGGGATCAGATCGGGGTGCCTCCGCGCGAGGGCGGCGAACGTCTTCGCGGGGACGGACAGCAGCGTCGCGGCGCCGCTCGCCACGGCGCTGGCCGCCCGGCGGCGGCCGCCGCCGAGCTCGACGTCGCCGAAGAAGTCGCCGCGGGTGAGGTAGGCGCGCACATGGATCCGATCGCCCTCTTCGGTCTGGATCTGCACCATGCCCTCGGCGATGAGCCATAGTTCGGCCGCCGGATCCCCCTGGCGATAGACCGCCTGACCTCGCTCGAAGCGCCGATGACTCACTGCGTCAAGGAGAATCTCGATGTCTTCCGGCTCGAGGTCGCGTGTGAACGCAAGGGTGCTGAGGAGGTCGCGTGTCGCGCTCCTCCGCAGCGCGCGCTCGAGCTTCTCGGCGATCTCGGCCTTGCCGGAGCGGCCGGCGGCGCGGCGGAAGAGGTGGACCGGGATCTCGGCGATCACGCTGGGCGCGAGCGCGACTGCGGTGGTCCTGCGCGGCGCGCCCACGACCGCCTCCTCGCCGAGGACGTCGCCCGGCGCGGCGGCGCGCACCTCGGTTTCGCGATCGTCTCCGCGGCGTGTCGCGCGCAGGCTCAGGCGCCCGGAGGCCACGACGAAGAAGGCTCCGCCGGCCTCGCCGGCGCGATAGGCGACCTCGTCCAGGGCGAGGGAGCGGAGCCGCCCCGCCTCGGCGATCTCGCGCCGGGCCCGCTCGTCGAGCCCTCGCAGCAAGGGGGCGTTGAACACCGCTGGTGGAAAGGCGCCGGGGCGCTCGAGCCCGGCGCGGCGCGCGTCGCCGAGGCCGTCGTCCGAGGGGGACATCAGCGAGCCTCCCGGTCGCCCCGAGCGGGCTGCCGCGCGACGCCGGCCGCGCGGCGCCGGCCGCGCGGGCCGCGTGAGGCGCGTGGATCTGCGCCGGCAGGAGCGGTAGGACGACCCGGCCGCATAGCGCGGGACATCATCGCTTCATACCACCGCGCATCATCGCTCTTGAATGCCGACATGCGCTCACTTCACGTGAAAAATTGAGAAAAAATTGGATGAGCGTCCTGAAAAATCCTTGACACCCAAGCTGATTAACGTGATTATCCATCCTGCTAGACTCGGCATCTTCGGCGCCAGGGTTCGTTTCGTGGCACAGCGTGAAATGACTAGCATTTGTCCCAACCGCACATGCAAGGTCATTCAAAATTTTAAGAGGTAGAAGCATGACTAGGCGCACGACGAGTTTGGCTGTTGCATCCCTGGCTGCCGCGTCTCTCATCACCCTCGGTTCGGCGTCCGCGAGCGCCAAGGACCACGCGGATTTCGCCCTCGAGTTCATCGAGCGCGCGACCCCCGAGGGCAACGCGTGGGGCACGCCCTGCTCCATCAACTGGGAGAACTTCACCGGCACGACCAAGGCGGCGTGTTTCTTCACGTTGGCGCTCCAGAAGTCGATGGGGTACACGGACGTCGACACCTACTCGATGTGGGGCTCGAGCAGCCCGACGTCCGATAAGTACTTCGACCTGATCAACCTGAGTCCGGCGCTCGGCGCGCCCCCTTCCGACGAAGGCGAGACGTACTTCCGCCGCATCCGCAGGGCGGTCGACATCCGGAAGGGCGATGTCATGGCCATCGGTGCGACCAGCACCTACGCGGGCCATACGCTCATCATCCTCGACGAGCCGATCGAGCTCACGACGCAGGTCAACCCGCGCTACCTGGACACGAAGCAGTTCGCGGTGCGGATCGCGGACTCGACGAACGCCTCGCACGGGTGCAACGCGTCGTACGCGGACACCCGCTGGAGCGGGGAGTGCTCCACCGGTTACATGGAGGGGGGCGCCGGGACGGGCTATATCCGCCTCTATGCCCAGGCGTCGACGGGCGTCCTGCTCGGCTACACCTGGAGCGTCACCTCCTCGGCGACGAGCTACTACTCCCCCTCGACGCGGCCTTACCGGATCGGCCGGCTGTTCAGGCTGCCCGAGCCGCAGTCGACCGAGCTGCCCCCGCCCCCTCCCTGATCCGCGACTCCGCTCTTCATGAGCCCGGTGAGCCGAGCTCCCGGGCTCCCTTCCAGCGAAGCCCTTACCCCGCAGGCCGGGGTGGGGGCTCGCCCCTTTTTGTCCGCCGTCCTGCCCGGCTGTCTGCCTGTTCGGTGGCTTCATCACACGGACCTCGGCCTCAGGGGAGCTCCGCCTCGGCCCGCGCGAGCTCGACGACCTCGAGCCGCGCGAGCATCGCCTCCGTGACGAGCGGGCCAGTCGGCCGCAGGCCGCGCCGCGCCTGCTCCCGCTCGTAGCCGGCGAAGGCGCGGATGAGGAAGGGGGGAAAGGCCCGGAAGAGCAGCCTCGCCTCCGCGCGGAAGGGGCCGCGCCGGCGCTCGGTCGAGAGCTCGTAAGTGTACCGGATCGGCACGCCGGGCGGCACGGAGCGCGTGTCGATGATCGCGTCCGGCCCTTTGACGACTCCGCGGGTCGCGTCCAGCGCGCCGACCGGGAAGTAGACCTCGAAGAAGGCGTTCAGCCCGGTGAGGTTCGAGCCGCACGCCCCGGTGTCTGGGTCGTAGTCGCCGTCCGCGAACCGATCGGCGTGGTGCAGCCCCTGGCCGATCCCTGGCTGACAGGTGCCGTCCGGGGCCACGACGCCGATGCAGCGGACGCACCGCAGGAATCCGTTCTGGAAGTTGATGAGCCCTCGCCCCCGGAACGACGTGCCGCCGCGCTGGGGCGGCGGGTCCCAGCGGGGGACATCGGGGCCGTCGCGCACGTCGGCGCCGAAGAGCCCCCCGCGGGCGCCCGCCGCCCCGAAGGGGTCGTTCGCGTCCGGGCGGGTGGTCACCCGGGCAAACACCTTGTCTTTCAGATCCTCCTCGGCGGCGTCGACGCGGCCGACCTCGTACAGCACCCGCCCGGCGCCGTCCCTGACCACGAGGTGGATCCAGATCTCGCGCTCCTGGCTGAATCCGGCCGGCACCTTGTGCCCCGCGCCGACGTTCTCGATTTCGACCGGGATCTCGAGGCGGTCGGAGGTCGCGCCCGCGCGCCGCGCGGCGCCGAGGCCGAAGCGGAAGGTGCGGCGGAGGAGCAGGTCGCGGCGGCGGCGGGCGCCGGCCGGGATGCCGTGCACGTCGACCGACGCCTCGTCGACGAGCGCGCCGGGGAACTCGTCCGAGAGCGGCACGTCGACGCCGGAGAAGTAATGGGTCGCGACGTCGGCGAGCGCGGTGGAGTGGTCGGCGACCCGGCCTCGCGGCCGCGACCCCGGCGGGCGCGGGGTGTAGCGCGTGCCCGGCGGGCACCCGGGATCGCCCGCCGCCGCCGGCGCGGCGCCCGCTGCGGGAGCCGCCTCGCACACGCCCGGGTACGTGCTCATGTGGCAGTCCTGGCAGCTCGCCGCGCGGCGGCCCGCGCGCTCCTCGGCGCGCGCCCACTCCGACCACTCGGTGTAGGCGTTGCGCAGGCGCTTGAAGTGCTCGCCCCGCGCCGCGCCGAGGCTGTCGGTGCCGAAGAGGCGCACGTCGTGGCAGGCCCCGCAGAACTCGCTCGATCTCAGGTACGCCCTCGCGCTCGCCGACGGTCGCCCGTGCACGATCGGCTCGTCGATGCCGGCCTTCGCCGGCGGCGGGCGCCCGGCGCGCGGGCCCGCGCCCTGACCCGCGGCGAGCAGGAGCTCCTCGGGGCGCAGCGCATAGCCGCTGTTCCCGATGCCGAACAGGCCGCGCGTGTCCTCGGGGCGCGCCGCGAAGACGGCGCCCGAGGTGAACGACCTCCATGTCGGATTGCCCTGGTAGCCGGCGCGATCGCCCGGGCTGGCCGGGCCGTGCACCTGGTGGCAGAAGCCGCAGGAGATCCCCTCCAGCCCGCGGCGGGTGAGCAGGTCGCGCACGGGGAGGCGCGCGCGGGGATCGCCGCCGGGGCGCCCGTCCCACGCGGGCATGGCGGCGTCGAGGTTCTCCGCCGGGCTGTGGCAGTTCACGCACCAGTGCTCGCCGCCCGAGCCGGTCACCACGACGCCGCTCTGCCGGTCGCGGCACACGCGCGCGGGGTCGGCCTTGCGCAGGATGCCCGCGCCGTTCGGGCAGTCGACGTCGCGCCCGACCTGCTCCTCGATGAGGCTCTCCAGCGCGTTGAAGAGCGGGCTCTTCACCGAGTGCGCCATCACCGAGCGGCGCCACTCCGCCGCCTGGCGGCTGTGGCACGCGGCGCAGTCCTCCGCGGCCGTGTGCTGCGCGCGGAGCGGCGCAACCGGCGCGACGGAGGCCGCCGGTTGCGCTGGAGGCGACGGCGCGGCGCGCGGGAGCGCGAGCGCGAGCGCGGCCAGCGCGACGAGCGCGCCGGCGCCGATCGGCGCGAGCTGCGCGAGCTGGGGGCGGCGCGCCCCGGCGGCGGCGGGCGGCTGCGCCGGGCGGCGGGCGCGCCCCTCGGTCGGGCGCTCGGGCTCGCGCGGCGCGGCGCCGGTGCGGCCGGCGGCCGCGCCGTCGCGCCGCGGGGGCCGGGCGTCGCGCGGCGGCTCCGCGGCCGCGCCGTCGTCGCGCGGCGGCTCTGCGGCCGCGCCCTCGCCCAGGAATCCGGTCAACACACCCACGATCCCCTCGGCGCGCGGCGGCCGCTCCGCGGGGTCCGGGTGGAGCAGCCTCAGGACGTGGCCTTGCAGGCCGGGGGGGAGCGAGGTCGCGATCTGCTCGACGAACGGCGGCGGCTCGCGGCGTGTGGCCTCGTCGAGCGCGTGCCGCAGGCCGGCGCCCGAGAACGGGTGCTCGCCCGCGAGCAGGCGGTAGAGCACGAGGCCGAGCGCGTAGCGGTTCGCGGCGCTGTCCCAGACCGCGCCGTCGGCCTGCTCGGGCGGCGTCCAGAGCGGCGGGATCCCGGAGGACACGCGCGCCCCCTCGGCGCGCGGCTCCGAGCCGGCGCCGCGGTCCGGCGGCGCCCCGACGAGCGCCGCGACGAGCGCGCTCGCGGGCAACGTCACCTGGCCGGCGTCGTCCACGAGGATCGCGTCGGGCGAGAGCGGGCCGGGGAACAGGCTGGCCCGCTCGCAGGCGGCGAGCGCGCGGGCGATCGGGATCCCGATCCGGAGCGCCTCGGCGAACGGCCACGGGCCGCGCCGCCCGCGCATCCGGTCGGAGAGCGGCTCGCCGGCCAGCCGCCGCACGAGCCAGACGCGCGCGCCGCCGGAGCTCTCCACGTCGGCGCCCGCCCCGTCCGCCGGCGCGGCGGTCACGCCGACGCCGCCGTCGACGAAGCCGCCGACGCCCGCGCTGCCGAGCGAGAGCAGGCGCGCCGCGACGGCCTCGAGCGCCGGCGCCGCGGCGCCGCCTTGGTCGGCGGCGCCGAGCCACCACAGCTCGTCGGCGGCGCCGCAGCGCCAGCGCGCGGCGTGGCCGACCGCCGGGAGGGCCGCGCCTTCCAGGTAGCCCGCCTGCTCCGGGGGAGCCCGCCTCACCGCGCCCCCGGAGGCGGCGCCGGCGCCGCAGCGCTGGCTGGCGGCGCCGGCGCGCTCGACGTCGAGCGCAGCGTGTACGTCCCGAGGCCGGCGACCGCCGACAGCGCCACGATGATCGCGATCGCGATCCCCGCCGGCACGTCGCGCGTCCGGTCGATCTGCTCGACCAGCGCGATCGTGTCGGCGCGCGGAGCGCCCGTCCCGCCGGCGACGCGCGCCGGTCCCGGCGCGCTCGCGCGCTCCGTGGTGCCCGCGATCTGCGGCGCGCTCGCGGGCGCCGGTGCGCGCTCGCCGGCGCCCGAGCCGCGTGTCGCCGGGGCGCGTTCGCCCGCACCCGAGCCGCGGGGCGCCGTCGCCGCGGCCTGGAACGGCTCCAGCCGGTCGACGACGTCCTGTGCGAGGTACGGGCGATCCTCGGGCGCCTTCTCGAGCAGCTGGAACACCAGCTGCTCGACGCCGCGGGGCAGCCCGCTGCGCACGTCGTCCGCGAGCGGCGGCGGCTCGGCCGTGCACTGGAGGTTGAGCAGCTCGCGCGGCGAGGCCGACTGGAACGGCGGGCGCCCCGCGAGCGCCTCGTAGAGGATGAGCCCGAGGCAGTAGAGATCCGACCGGTGGTCGATGGAGCGCGCGTCGACCTGCTCCGGGCTCATGTATTGCAACGTGCCGACGCTCTGCGTGTTGGTCTGGTTCATCGCCTCCACGACCTTGGCGATGCCGAAGTCCATCACCTTCACGGTGCCGTCCTTCAGCACCATGATGTTCTCGGGCTTGAGATCGCGGTGGATCACGGGCGGCTGCTGCCCGTGGGCCGCCGCGAGCGCGCTCGCCACGCTGGACGCGATCCGCACCGCCTCCTGCCAGGGGAGGCGGCCGGCGTCGGCGAGCACCGAGCGGAGGGTCTCCCCGTCGAGGAGCTCGAGCACCATGACGAGCTCGCCGGACGCCTCGATGCTGGCGAGGCTCCGGACGATGTTCGGGTGCTCGAGGTGCGCGAGGATCTGCATCTCGTTCAGGAAGAGGCGCCGCCCCTGCTCGCTCCGGGCGAGCTCCGGGCGCAGCACCTTCAGCGCGACGCGCCGGCGCGACAGGCGCTCCTCGCCCTCGTAGACCTTGCCCATCCCGCCCTCGCCGATGAGGCGTCGAACGAGGTACTCGCCGATCTGATCCATGCGCGCCGTCTCCTCTCCCTGGCCGGCCGTCTCTTCTGCGTAGGAGTTCCGCATGAGTACGTACGAGCGGGTCCCAGGGCTTACACCGAGCAGAGGATCGCGGTTCTGCGCCGCCCGAGGTACCGAATTCCGGCGCGGCGCAGGCGGCCGCGGTGGTAGAGTCGGCCCCGTGCGCCCACGCGGGTCGTCGCTCGCCCGAGCAGCGTTCCTGGCGGTCGGGGTCTGCTCGTGCTCGCGGACCACGGCCGAGCCGGAGCCGCCGCCGCCGGCGGTCTCCAGCGCGCCCGGGATCGAGCCGCTCCGGTGGGACGTCCCGGGAGGCTGGACGGCGCTCGACGTGCCGCGCGGCGGCCCGCAGAAGGCGGTGTACCGGGTGCCTCGGTCGGGCGACGACAAGGACGATGCCGAGGTGCACGTCCTCTGGTTCGGGCTGGGGAGCAAGGGAGACGTCGAGGCGAACTTCAAGGAGTGGTTCTCGCAGTTCGACGGCGACGTCGGGGCGAGGGCCAGGCGGGGCGCCTTCGAGGTGCGCGGCCTGCGCGTCGAGACCGTGGAGGCGAGCGGGACGTACGCCATCGCGCTCGGACCGAAGGCCGTGGCCCGCAAGCGAGCGCCGGTGGAGATGGTGAAGGACGGCTACCGGCTCCTCGGCGCGGCGGTGAGGACGCCCGATCGCGGCACCTGGTTCTTCCGGATGGTGGGGCCGGACGAGACCGTGCAGTCGGCGCGCTCGGCGCTCCGGATCCTGCTGGAATCCGTACGTTAGGCGCGTAGGCGCGTCCTGCACGTCCGGCGCGTTCGCCGCGCCCGGTTGTCCGCGCGGCGCTCGCGGGAAGCTCCGGGCCTGTGGTACCGTGCGCGCCATCATGGAGGAGCGAAAGCGAGACGCCCGCCCCCCGGCCGAGGTCTTCCGTGTCGAGGCCGAGGCAGCGGCGGAGCAGAGCCGGCTCTGCGAGGAGAGCAAACATCAACTCGCGAGCCGCTGCCCCGAGTGCGGCAGCCTCGGCAGCATGGAGCTCGTCGACGGGGTCGTGCGCTGCATCGACTGCGACGAGGTGGTCGCCGCCGCGCGACAGCTGTCCGGCTTCGGCCGCCGCTGAACCGTCGAGGCATCGCGAAAATTCAGCTACGCTGGATATGTGAACTAAACGTCGAACGCGCTGGACGCCGGTGGTCGCTGTGGCGAAGCGCTCAAGGGTGCCCCGAGCACGCCAAACGCTGAATATCGGACACAATCCAGCCAGGCAGACAGAAATGCCAGAAGAGCTCGCTTTTTCCTGATGATTTCCGGGACGAGCCGTGACTATTCTGTAACCAATGGCGTCTTCGCGCCTGGCCCAGTTTCTCGCCTCGGACGGTGCTCAGAAGTGCAGGCCGTCCAGCTAGCTGGGGCGGAGCCGCCAGGTCGCAGCGTTGAAGGAGTTGTGGAGATGAAGCAGATCGCAGCGGAAGGCTCGGACCATTTGTCGCGGGAGCCAAGCCAGGGATCCCGGGCGACGACGGCACGAGGCGCGAGCGGAGGCCTGCTCATCCTGATGATCGAGGACAGCGCGGTGAAGACCTTCGGCACCGCTCCGGACGGTGAGTTAACGAACGGCTCGCGCTGGTCCCGCAAGAAACGCTGACGCCGGGCGCTCCAGGCGCTCGCCGGGACAGGCCCCGACGGCGGGCCCCACGCCGCGCCGGCCGCGTGACGGACCCTCCGGCTGCGCGGTTGCCGTTTTTTCGCCCGCTCCGCTGAATCGTGGCACCTCGTCGGTGTGGACACCCGGGGAACGAAGCGGACAGGGATGGTCTTGGCGCTCGCGGCCGCGCTCGGCGGAGCAGCGCTCGTTTCAACGCTGGGCTGCGGCGACCCGAGGGAGGCCGTCGCGCGGATCGCCCGGGAAGAGCCGCCCGCGCTGAGCCGCGCCGCCCAGGCCAGGCCTGGCGCCGGGCCAGAGGGGCCGGCGAGCGCAGCCGCTCCGGGCTCACCGAAGGGCGGCACGCCGTCGATCGCTGCGGCCGCGGGCGGCGACGCCGCGGAGGAAGGCAGCGGCGACACGGGGCGCCTCGAGGAGGGGAGCACGTCCCCCTCGGCGCGCGGCGCGGCGCGGGGGCGGCGCCGCAGGTCAGGGTCGGCCGCCGAGGAGGGCGCGGGGCGCGCCGTGCAGGGCGCGGGCGCCGAGGAGCGCGACGCCGCGGCGCCGGGGCTCCAGGTGATGCGGCTCGTCGTGTCGCGGGGCATCTCCGGCCGCGAGCCGCTCGAGCCGGCGACCTCGTTCGCGAGCGCGGAGATCGACCGCCTCTACGCCTTCGTCGAGCTCTCGAACAAGCCGCGGGCCGCCTCGGAGATCACCGTCACCTTCACGCCGCCCGACGGGCGCGCGCCGCTTCTCATCCGGCTCCCGGTCGGCGCAGAGCGGCGCTTCCGCACGTGGGCGGCGACGCGCAAGGCGCGCGCGGCGGGGGTCTGGGCGGTGACGGTCGGCGACGCGGCAGGCAACGAGCTCGCGCGCACCTCGTTCACGATCACTACGTGATCACGACGTAAATCACGATGTAATCACGACGTTTAGGAGACGCCTGTGGTCTGTTTCTCGCGCTCGCGCCCGTCGTTCCTCCAGCGCGCCCGTGCCGCTGCCGTTCTGGTCATCACGCTCGCCGGGGGCGGCTGCGCCTCGGTCCCCGCGTCGGAGCCTGGACTCTCCGCGTCGGGGCGCTCCTCGTCGCCCGCGCGCGACCCCGCGCAGGTGGGGCTCCACTTCTGGCTGCCCGACGGACCTGCGGCCAGGGTGCTGTCGCTCCAGGTCCAGGACCTCGACGAGGTCGAGCCGCCCGAGCTCGCCCCGCGGGCGCCCGCGGAGCGGCCGCGGCGCGCGTCGTCGCTGGAGCGCGAGGCAGGGCGCCAGCACGCCCGTTACGTGGTGCTGCCCGGCGTCGATCTCGCGCCCGCGGTGGAGCAGAAGGTCGCGGAGATCGCCGACGTGTATTTCCGGCGGACCGGAAAGGAGCTCGTGGTCACGAGCGGCACGCGGGATCCCGCGCGGCAGGCGGAGGCGATGCACGAGCTCTTCCGGCATGGGGCCGACGTCCTCGGCCTGTACCGGGACAAGGCCGCGGCACGCGAGATCAAGAGCGCCTACGAGGAAGCGGCCTCGGCCGACCAGCCCGCGGAGGCCGTGATCGAGGACCTGGAGCAGGTGATCCGCGCCCAGATCGAGCGCGGCGTGTTCATCTCGGCGCACCTCCGGGAGGGCGCGGTGGACATCCGGAACCGGGACATGACGGCCGCCGAGAAGCGCGCCTTCATCGAGGGCGTGGAGGAGGTCGGCGGCGTGCTCGCGCTGGAGGAGTCGCGGCCGCCGCACTACCACCTGCAGGTCGAGTGAGCCCGGAAGCCCGGCAGGTGGACAGCGCTCCGCGAGCGGACGACGCCTGTCCAGCGGCTGCACGTCAGTAGTCGTAGTACCTGACGATCTCTCCGGACGCCGTGTTCGTCCAGTAGACGCCCGTCTCGTCCGCGGCGATCCCCGTCGGCTCCCGCTGGCCCCGCGCGATCTGGATCTCAGGGGCGGATCGGTCCTTCCGGATCTTGTAGACGACCCCCGCCTCCCGGTCCGTGACGTAGAGGTAGTCCCCGTGGGCCGCGATGCCATGAGGCCTCACGGGGACCTCGAGGAGCGGCACCGACTCCTCGTCGCGCGACGCGCTCCGCGGGCGCCGCATGACGTTGTCCGAGGTCAGCCAGTAGAGGTTCTCGGCGTCCAGCACGATCTGGTGCGGTCCGGCCGTGGTGTCTGTGACCGTGGACACCTTGGGCTCGGTCTCGCTCACGTCGGCGACGTAGATCTCTTCCGCCTTATCGTCCGTCCAGTAGACGTGGTCGCCGTCCGCCGCCACGCCGGCGGGCACGGTGTCCTGCACCAGCCACTTTCGAGAGCTGCTGCCGTCCTTCGGAATCCAGGTGATGCCCTCGGCGCCGGGCCGCGCGCTGTAGACGTTCGCGTCGTTCAGCGCGATCGCCACCGCCTCGCCGCAGCTCCCCCAGAGCGTCTCGCCGCTCGCGGCCGGGAACGGCGCCTGTTTCGACAGCCTCCACAGCTTGTCACGGTCCTTGTTCGGATCCCCGTCCTCCAGCTCCGCGCAGTTGTGGCTGTAAGCGAGGTCGGTGGTCGACCAGTAGATCTGGGTCGCGTCCACCGCGATGGCGTGCGGCGCCTCCTGGGAGGGCGCGATCAGGTCGATGACCTCCAGGTGGTCCTTGCTCTGCCTGCGGAGCGCGCCGCCCTGGAACTCTCCCTCGGGCCCGCCGTTGCCCTCGGTGATCCAGTAGACCGCCTCCTCGTCGAGCGCGATGGCGTGAGGTCCTGGCTGGTCTCTGGCGATCGTGACGAGCTCGAACGCCTGGCGATCCTCGAGCCCGGCGATCTGCGCGCAGCCGAAGAGACCCGGCACGATCGCGGCGAGCGCCGCGGCAGCCATGTCGGAGCTTCGCATCACCACCTGCCTCCGAGCATCACGCGCCCCCCGTCCGAAGCGACGCTGGGCGCGACCCAGAGCCGCCGCTCTCCCGCGGCCGCCCTCTCCGGCGACGGGGACATCAGCACCAGCGCGACGCCGGCGCCGAGGCACGCCAGCCCGGCGCCCACCGTGATGGTCGAGACCAGCGCGGTCGTCCGGGCGTCCTCGTTCGTCGCGACGTCCGCCGGGCTGCAGCCGAAGCTGCCGCTGCAGCCGTCCTCGACGTCGGCCGCCCTCCGGAGCGTCATCACCCCGAGCACCGCGCCCACGCCGAGGCTCGCGACGCCGACGCCGCCGGCGATGAAGCCCAGCGTGCGCATCGGGCTGCCCGCCGGACCGGGCGCCGCGGCGGTCGAGCTCGCCGGCGGCGGAGGTGCCGCGGCGGGGCGGGGGGCAGGGGGAGCCGGCGCTGCCTGCGCCGGCGCGGGGATGTCCGCGAGCGGCGGGATGGTCACCTGCTTCGTGCCCGACCCCGGATCGAGCGTGACCTGCTGCGACCAGGGCTGTTTGCCCGGCGCCTTCGCCTCGATCGCCGCCGCGCCGGGATCGACCGGGATGCCCGTGCCCGTGGCCGCGGCCGCGCTCAGCTCCTTGCCGTTCAGCGTGATCACCATGCCCGGCACCGGCTGCGCCACCTCCAGGGCGAGGCGCGTCAGGTGCGCCTCCAGCGCCGCCGCGCGCTTCGCCGCGAACTGCGAGCGGTCCTGCTGCCCGATGCCCGCCGACAGCGCGGACGCCTCCTTGAACTCGGCCCACGCGCTCGCGGTCTTGCCCTCCTTCTCGTGGCAGACCGCGAGGTTCAGCAGCGTGCCGACCGTGGGATCCACGCGCTGGCTCTCGGCGAGCTTCGCGCACGCTTCCGAGATCTTGCCCTCATCCATCAGCCTCTTGCCGTCCTGGAACAGCCCCTCCGCAAGGGCCTTGTCGGCCGCCGCCGGCTGGGCCTGCGAGGCCACCGGCAGGCCCATCGCGGAGAGCAGCGCGAGCCATGCGCCCGCGTTTCGCGCTCGGAACGATCTCAATGGCGACTCCTCAGCATGTCAGCCTCGCTCGCCGGCCTCACCGGCGCCTGCGGTCTCGGCGCGGCGTCTGGTCTGACCGGCGCCCCGGAGGCCATGACCCTCGGCCGTGATGTGGATTCAGCTCGCGACGGAGACCCGCTCGGCGCCGGCGCTGCAGGCTCCACGGCCGAGGTCAGGCCCGCCGCGCCGACCGCGGCAGAAGCCGGCTCACCCGGCGCCGGCGGGGCGGGCGATGCGGTCGGCGCGAGCCGCGCGGCGCCGGTCGCCTCGCGCGCCGCGGCGCCGGTCGCCTCGCGCGCCGCGGCGGAGCTCGCGTCGCTCGGCGCCCCGCGCGGGGAGGCGATCAACCACACGCTCGCGCCCGCAACGCCGGCGAGCACGGCCAGGCCGGCGGCGACGAGCAGCCGGCGCCGCGAGCGCCGGCGGGACGTCGTGCGCGTCCAGGACGCGCCGGAGAGCCGGTCGCTGTCCTCGGGGCCCCGCGAGTTGAGCAGCGTCTGCCCCGCCGGCGACGCCGCGCCGATCGCGCTCTGGATGCGCGACGTCGAGAGCTTCGCGAAGCTCGACCCGAGCGGCTCGAGCGCCTGCGCGAGCTTGCCGACGTTCGCGTACCGCGCGCTCACGTCGCGCTCCAGGCAGCGCTCGACGATGCGCTCCAGCGTCGCCGGCGCGTCGCTGCGCTTGTCGCGCAGCCGCGGCACCGGCTGGTGCAGGATGTTCGCCATCACCGCCGCGACCGTCTCGCCCTGGAACGGCGGCTCGCCCGTCACGAGCGTGTACAGCAGCACACCGAACGACCACACGTCGGCGCGCCCGTCGACGCTCTTCGGGGCCATCATCTGCTCCGGCGACATGTACCCGGGCGAGCCCATCACCTGCTTGGTCGACGTGAGCCCCGGCTCGGCGGGCGAGTCGAGCCCTTGCCCCTTCGAGATGCCGAAATCGAGGACCTTGATGTGCCGCGTCCCGTCGGCGTCCTCGGCCAGGAACAGATTCGACGGTTTGATATCCCGGTGCACGATGCCGGCCGCGTGCGCCTCGGCCACCGCCTCGAGCGCCTCCAGCACGTAGTCGACCGCGTCCTGGATGGGCAGCGGGCCGCGGGTCTCGATGACCTGCTGGAGATCGAGCCCGCTCAGGAACTCCATCACCATGAAGGGCACGCCGCTCTCCGTGGTGCCGACGTCGAACACGCGCGCGACGTGATCTCCCTGCAGGCGCTTCGCCGTGCTCGCCTCGCGCAGGAAGCGGGTCACCGCCTCGTGGTTCGAGAGGGCGTCCTGGCGCAGGATCTTGATGGCGACCGGGAGGCCGAGCTCCTCGTTGCGCGCCGCGAGCACGACGCCCATCCCGCCGATGGCCACGACCCGCTCGACGCGGTACTTGCCGCCGACGAGCTCTCCCGGCTGGGCCAGCGGTGCGAGCAGCTGCGCGGTGCGGTCGGGGGTCACGGCTGGCGCTCGAGCCTACATGAACGGACTCCTTTTTCCGAGACCCGCGCGAGGCCGAGCGACCTTTGTCGCACGCCAGCTGCTTTCGCCACCCGAGAACGTCGGCTTCCGGCGCGAGGCGCGCCCGCGTTGCGCTGTCGCGGCCGGTCAACCCCGGGGGAAGAGGCCGTGCCGGCCTGCTGCGCGGAGCGCGTCGAGCCCGGCCTGCATGACCGCGACGATCCGCTCGAACGCGCTCTCCACCGCGGCCGGGTCGTCCGCGGCCTCCGGGGGCAGCCCGAGGTGAAGCGGGCGCAACATGCGTGTGTGAATCTTCACCGGAGGCGGCACGTGGGGGATGGGGACGCCAACGATGAGCCCCCACGGCAGCGCGAGGCCGAGCGGCGCGACGTTCGAGCGCGCGAGCTGGGGGAGGCGGAGCCACTCGGCGAGCCTGCGCCCGTCCGTGGCGATGTAGAGCGACTGGTGCGCGCCCACGCTCACGACGGGCACGATCGGCACGCCCTCGCGGATCGCGAGCCGGACGAAGCCGCGGCGCCGGCCGAAGCGGATCGTGTACTGCGCCGAGGTGGGCTTGCAGGCGTCGAGATCGCCGCCGGGGAAGACCAGCAGCGCCGCGCCCCGGGCGAGCGCCCGGCGCGCGTTCTCCTGGCTCGCGGCGATGGCGCCGCACGCGTTGAGCCAGATCCCGGCCTTCGGGACGCTGAACGGGAGGTCGTGCATGAGCCCGTAGGCCGGGCGCGAGGGCCCGTAACGGCGCCAGAACGCCGTCATGTGGCAGTACATGTCCGGCATTCCGGTCATCGCGTTGTGGTTGCTGACGCCGAGGAAGGGGCCTTCGGGCAGCTCCTCTTCAATCTCGGTCTCGCAGCGGAAGTAGTGGTCGTAGAAGAGCCCGAGCAGCGGGAGCAGCCGGGCGATGAACGCCGGATCGCGGGCGTCGAGGTCGTTCGGGCGGGGGCGCTCGCGGCCTTTTTCTCTCAGCGCGGCGAGCGCGTCCTTCACGAGATCGAGGCCGGGGCGGGGCTCTCTTTGCAAGGTCAGCACCGGTCCCCTCGCCCTAACCTGCGGCGCGCCCGAGGGGAAGCGGATCCGCCGGGGCGGCCGCGCGCCCGCGGGCTGTCTACCGGCCGGCCGTCGCGGCGCGCCGCGACGGCCGGCTGCAGGGCGGGGCGTCGCGGCGGCGCGCGCTCACCGGGCGTCGCGGCAGCAACGGAAGCTTGTCTCGTAGAACCGGAACCCGTCCGCGTGCGCCGGGTTCGTGGAGCCGCACCGCGGTTTCGCGCCGCCGAAGCAGCCCGACCAGTAACAGCCCATGAGGATGTGGGGATACTCGTTGACGTGGTACCGGGTGCGGACCACCCACTCCTCGACATTCCCCGTCATGTCGTACACCCCGAAGGCGCTCACACACCCGGGCCGCGAGCCGCTCGGCTCGGCCTGGTAAAGCGCCTGGACCTCGGCCATCGCCTCCTCGGAAGGCCAGGTGTTGAGCGCGGCCTCGTCGGGCGCTCTCCACGTCTTGCCATCGTTGCAGCGGTCCGCCTCGTGGGTGTCTCCGTAGGGATAGACGTACCCCTCGGGCCCCTTGCAGGCCGCGTCCCACTCGTCCTCGGTGCAGAGGCGTTTGCCGCGCTCCTCGCACCAGGCATGCGCCGACACGGCGCTCTCCATCACGAGCGGCAGCGCGCCTTCCACGTTCGGGGCCTCGAACCGATCGATGCAATACGCGTCGACGTGCGCCATGTCCGGCGGGCACGGCGCTTCGGGCTCCGTTTCGAGCGGCTGCTCTGCCAGCTCGGTCTCGTCCCCACCCGCGCCGCCCGCACCGTCGACGCCTGCGCCGCCCGCGCCGGCGCCGCCGCTGCCGGCCGACGTCACGCCGGCGATCGAGGACGAGGACGTCGCCGCGGATGCTCCTCCGCCGCTGCCGGGAGCGTCGTCGTGGCGGCCGCCGGCATCGCCGGTGCAGGCAGCGTTCGAGAGAGAGATGAGCGCCAGAAGCGACGGGGTCCGGACGGCGCGAGAGAACGCGAGAGCTCCAGAGCGCATTGACGGCTCCTCGCGGTCAGGGTGCCAGAGCGTCGCCCTCTCGTCGAGTCCACAGGCCGCGCTTCTCGCGCTTTCCGCCCTGGTTCGCTGCGTCAATTCGTCCGCGTCATCGGTCTTCTCTGTCTCGCGCTCCTCGCTCGTCTCGCCTGTCCCGCGCCGCTGTCAGAGGCGGACCTTGCAGCGGGGGATCGCGCGCGGGGTGACACGTGCGGCCGTCAGCCGGCTCGCGCGCGCGTCGACGCGCACCTGGACCGACACCGAGCCCGCGAGCGCCCGCCGCGCGAGGTCGCCCGCGAGCAGGCCCACGACGCCGGTCAGGTGCGCCTTCGCGGCGGAGCCGGCGAGCAGCGAGCACGGGACGGAGCCCGACAGATCCATCCCGATCGAGGCGTCCGCGCCGGCGCGCTGGATCTCGCCCGCTCCGCCGAGCTTCAGCGCGCCGGCGGCGACCTCCACGCGGCTGAGCGCGACGCGCTGGCGGTCCGCCGGGATGTGCGCGTCCGCCTTGAGGGTCGTCGTGTCGCCGAAGAGGAGGCCGTCGAGCTCCTTGGGGTGCGGGAAGGTGAAGCCCTTCAGCGTGAGGGCGATCGCGCCGTCGAGCGGCGCCGCCGAGAGCGCCGCGCGGTCCGCGCCGCCCGCGAGCCGCAGATCGACCGTGCCGGAGACGATCACCGGCGACGCGCCGGCGTCGACCCCGAGCAGCGCGGCGATCGCGGGGAGCGGCGCCGGGGCGAGCTCGAGGGTGGCGCTCGGCGACGGGAGCGGCCGGAGCTCGGCCCGCAGCGGCGCGGAGGGGACGTCCGCCCCGCCGAAGCCCAGCGAGAGCGAGGCCGCGCCGAGCGACCAGCCGACGTCGGTGCGCGCCACCTCCTTGCCGGCGATCAGCACGCGCGCCTGCCGGAGGACGCCGGCCTCCGGCGGCCGCGCGCCCGGCTGCGGCCCGGCCGCGCGCTGCCCCGGGCCGCCCGCGCCCCGCTGGAAGGTGGCGTCGGCCAGCGCGAACACCTCCGGCGCCCCCTCGCGATCCCGGTAGCCGAGCCGGACGCGGCTCGCGGCGAGCGGCAGCTCTGCCGCGCGCGCGCCGTGCTGCGCCGCCCACGCCGGCAGGCCCTCCAGGGCGTCCACGCCCGCGACCGTGATCGCGACGTCCTCCGCCGCGATCCGCGCCGGCGAGAGCCCGCGCAGCTCGATCGTCGCGCGCGCGATCGTGCCCGAGAGCCCGCGCACGCCGAGGAGGGAGAAGCGCGCGCCGCGCAGGCGGATCGCGCCGAGGCTGAGGTCGACGGCGCCGGGATCCAGCGCGACGCCGCGCGCGCGGGCCTCGGCGATGATCTCCCGGCGGATGGCGGGCGGCGCGAGCACGACGACCGCGGCGACGGCCGCCGCGAGGACCGAGACGACGAGCGCCGCGATCACGGCGCGCCGGCGGCGGCCTCGGCGGCGCGCGCCGCCGTCGCCGGAGGCCTCGGGGCGCGGCGGTCCCGCGTCGGGGCCAGGGGCAGGGGAGGAGGGAGAGGCGAGCTCCACGGCGTGGAATTCCTGTAGCGTCGTTCGTGCGCCCCCGCGAGCGCCTCGCGCCGTTCAGCGCGCTTGCCGCCGGGGCAGGGGCTGCGCTACGGGTCTGGGGCCACCCGTTCCGCGGAGCCCGACATGAAGATCACCATCATCGCGAGCGGGAGCGGCGGCAATGCCACGCTGTTCACTTCCCGCGGCACGAGGGTCCTCGTGGACGCGGGCGTCGGGCCTCGGACGCTCGCGCAGTACGTCGCGGCGGTGGATGCCGGCGGGGCGGGCGGCGCGGCGGGCTGCGCGCTGGATGCGATCGTCATCACCCACGCGCACGCCGACCATGTCGGCGCGGCCGCCAGGTACAACAAGAAGCTCAAGATCCCGATCTATGCGTCGGAGGCCACCGCGCGCGCCGCGGCGCTCGGGGATCCAGAGCGCGTGCGGATCTTCTCTTCGCGCGAGCCGTTCGCGATCGGCGCGCTCACCTTCTCCCCGCGGCCGCTGCCGCACGACGCGGCGCAGGTCGCGCTCGTCGTCGACGACGGCGCCCGGCGGGCGGCGCTCGTGACCGACCTCGGCGAGATCCCGCCGGGGCTGCTCGAGCACGTCGCCGGCTGCGACGTGCTGCTGCTCGAGTCGAACCACGACGTGGACCTGCTCGAGAGCGGCCCGTACCCGCAGCACCTGAAGCGCAGGATCCGGTCGTCGCGCGGCCACCTGTCGAACCGCGAGGCGTGCGCGCTGCTCGCGGCGCTGCCCGGCGGCACCCACACGGTCGCGCTGATGCACCTCTCGGAGCGCAACAACCGCCCGGATCTCGCGCTGGACGCCGCGCGCGACGCGCTCTTCGGCAAGCGCACGCGCCTCGTCGCCGCGCCGCCGCGCGGACCGCTCGTCCTCGACGCGTCGCTGCCGCCGGCGCCGCCGCTTGGCGTGCGCCAGCTCGATCTGTTCTCGGGCATGTAGCGCGGCGCGCGCCGCCTGGCGCGCCGCGCGGAGGACGGGGCGCCTGCCCGGCGTCAGATCCCCTCGAGCCGGACCTTCTGGCCTGCGACGACGCCGTGGCGCCGCGCCCAGCCGGCGTTCAGCTCGAGGACATACGTCGAGGGACAGCCGACCTGAAAGGTCGAGTCGTTGAGCGTCGGGGTGTTCTCCTCGATACCGACGATCGTGCCGTCGCGGTCGATGAACAGCATGTCGAGCGGGAGGCAGGTGTTGTGCATCCAGAAGCTATGGTTTGTCCGCTGCTCGAAGACGAAGATCATCCCGCGGTCCTCCGGCATGTTCTTGCGGTACATGAGCCCGCGGGCGCGCTCTCGCTCCTTTCGCGCGATCTCGACCAGCACGTCGGGCGCCTTGGCCTCGAGGAAGATCACCTTGCCGGTCGCGAGCTGGAGCGGGCCGGTCGGGTCCTCGGGGCACGCCGGATCGGGGCCGGGGCGGGCCGGGGGCGGCCGCACCGGCGTCGCCGGGGTCGGGTGGATGCAGCGGCCGGCGTTCTGGGCGGCGACCGGGGACGGGGGCGCGCCGACGGGGGAGGGCGGCGTGCCCTCGAGCCCGGGGCCGTCGCGCAGGTCGCTGCGGGGCCTGAGCGGCAGGGGCTCGTCGATCCGGCGCTCGCACGCGCCGGAGGTGATCCCGAGCAGCAGCGCGGCCAGGGCGGAGGCGAGCGGGGCGAGCGGCAGCGGACGGATCGCGAGGGCGCGACGCGAGCTCATTCCGTCCTCCTACCACGGCGCGGCTCGTCCTTGACCGCCGGACCGCGACGCGCGAAACCCTCGCACGATGATCGCCCGAGCCCTCGTCACTCCGTCCCTCTCCACCCTCGCCGCGCTGGCGCTCCTCGCGGGATGCTCGAAGACCCCGGAACCCACGGCCGAGGAGGCGCCTGCGACGAAGGCGGCGCCCGCCTCGAAGCCGTCGGCCGCGGCGCAGCCAGCCGGTGACAAGACCGAGAAAGAGGCCGCGCGCCCCGAGCCGCAGCGGCGCAAGGTCACGGCGAAGCCGGTCGCCGAGGTCAAGCCGAGCGAGGACGACCCGCTGAAGGGGAAGTGGACGCTCGACGACGCCACCAAGGGCCTCCCGCCCGGCGAGACGTTGACCGCGTCGATCGAGACCGACCTCGGCGCCCTGTCCTGCAAGCTGCTCCACGACAAGGCGCCGATCACCGTGGCGAACTTCGTCGGTCTGGCGCGCGGGATCAGGCCCTGGAAGACGCCGGAGGGCGCCTGGGAGAAGAAGCCCGCGTACGACGGGACGATCTTCCACCGGATCATCAAGGGGTTCATGATCCAGGGCGGCGACGCCAAGAAGAACGGCACGGGCGAGGCCGGCTATGTGATCCCCGACGAGGTCTGGGAAGACGGCAGCCACGACCGCGCGGGCCTCCTCTGCATGGCGAACCGCGGCAAGAACACGAACTCCGCCCAGTTCTTCATCACCGACGGGGCCGCGTTCCACCTCGACGGCGGCTACACGATCTTCGGCGAGTGCGGGCCCGAGGAGCTCGTCCACAAGCTGGCGAGCGTCGAGGTCAAGGGCGAGCGCCCGGTCAACCCGCCCGTCATCAAGAAGGTGACGATCACGCGGAAGTGAACGCGCCCCGCCGCGGGGACGCCGGCCACCCGCCGCGCGCACCCCGGCGGCGCCCCCTTCACGGTGAGATCCTGACGCTCGCCCGAGGCGCGCCTCGAGCGCGGGGCGGGCGAGCGCCTCGGACCGCGCGCGAGCTCAGGGCGACGGGCAGTCGTAGGCCTCGCCGGGCGTCCGCTCGCTCGCCGCGACGAAGCTGACGTCGAGCCACTCGCTCGTCTCGTCGTGCCCGACGAGGCCGTTTCCGTCGGTCAGGAGCTCACCGTACTCGACGTCGTCACAGCGCGCGATGGACTGCCCGCGGACCGGGGTCGAGGCAGCGCGCTGGCTCTGGCGCTCGGTGTCCGGCTCATAATCCCCCTTCCCTGTCTTGTCCGCGCGCTCCGAGTTGCCGGCCGACTCGCCCCAGGTGACGTAATCGACGTCCTTGAGCGCGCTGCCGATCGTCCCATCCCACTCGAACAGGACCACCATCTCTGCGGTATCGGTGAGCAGCCCGCCGGACTGCGCGCCGAGCGCGCCGTTCTCGGGCGCGACCATGCGCGGCACGTCGGTGCCCCCGCAGGGGATGGGCGCGTCGTCAAGCGCGAAGTCCGGGCACCGATCGTACTCGGCCTCGAAGTCGTCGTCGGTCGCAAGCACGAGGTACGCCCCCGGCGCAATCGTCGTTCCGGCGGGGAACTGGACGAGGAAGTCCGTGCCTTGGCTGCCGGCGGGCGCCCAGGTGCGGCCCTCGGTGAGGCCATAATAGACGGAGTTGTCAGCAAGGTAGTAATTGCTGAGGTCGATCGGGCTCTCGGTCGGGTTCCAGATCTCGACGAACTCCGACGCTCCTGGCGCGGCGGCGACCTCCGAGATCAGCAGGTGGCCGGCGGGCTCGCCGGTGGCGTCGCTGCCGCCGCCGCCCCCACCACCCGCGCCGCCGCCGCCGCCCGCGCCGCCGCCGCCGACATCGCCCCCACCGCCGCCGCCGGTGGAGCTCGTCGTCGTGCTGGATGCGCTCGCTCCGCCGCCTCCGTTCTCATCATCACCGCCGCACGCCGTGAACGGGGCGAGCGCGAGGGGGAAAGTAGCGAGGAGTGCGAGCCTGAGCAGAGTGCGTTTGTGCATTGGTGAGAGATACATCAGAGCGCCGGCCAACAGGCAAGTGGGATTGCAGCGCAAGGGCAAGAATGCACTTCTCGCGATGGCGCAGAGACGCCGCCGGCGCGCTCCAGCGGTCGCCTCGGCGCGACCGCGGCGCCGCCTCCGCGGCCGGCGCCGCGGCGTCCGCCGGAGCCGCGTGGGCCGCGCCGTCGACGCGCCTGCCAGAGCCGTCTCCTCGGGCGCGTCTGGAGGCTGCTCGCGCCTCAAATGCGTGGCAGGCACGCGAGGAATCGATAGCATGACGCCATGCGACGGTGCTTCTCGCTCCTCCTCACACTTCTCAGCGTGCCGCTCTCCGGGCTGGGTCTCGCGGCCGGCTGTGGTCACACGGTCATCGTGGACGATCCGTCCGCCGACGGCGGCGGCGGCGGACAGGCCGGCGCGCCCCCCGACCCGAGCGGCGGGGGCGGCGCCGACGCGGGAACCAAGCCGCTCGACGAGTACGTCGACCCCGGCTGCCCCGACGCTCCGCCGCCGATCACCGACTTCCAGTGCGACCCCTACAATCAAGCGAGCGGCTTTTGCGCGCCCGGAGAGGGGTGCTTCATCTTCGTGCAGTATCCGGATGAGCCGTGCGGGCAGGAGATCTACGGCGCCTTCTGCGCGCCGGCCGGGTCCGGTGGGCAGGGCGATCCGTGCGGCGGCCTCGGCGAGTGCGGCGCCGGGTTCGCCTGTGTGGTGACCGGCTCGGGCACGCAGTGCGTCGAGCTCTGCCCGCTCACCGGCGACGACAACTGCGGTCCCGGGTTCGTCTGTGAGCCGATCGACGTCGAGGGGATCGGTGGATGTTTGTGACAAGGTCTCCCATGGTGCGACGTGTGGTTTCGAAGACGACGCTGGCGCTGCTCCTGCTCGGGGTCTCCTCGGCCGGCGCCGCCCTCTCCGGCGGGTGCGGGGCGCGGACCGGGCTGAACATCCCGCCGCCCGCGCCCGAGTGTGAGGTGGACGCCGACTGCCCCGGCGCCGACGATCTCTGCAACCCGGTGACCTGCCAGCTCTTCGCCGAGGGCCAGCCCGACGGCGGCGCCGGGCCTGAGGAGGGCGCGCAGGGCGGCGGGGGTGCAGCGCGGCGCGGCGGCACGTGCGTCTCCCTCCCGCCCGTCGACTGCAACGACGACGATCCCTGCACCCGCGACACCTGCGAGCGCGAGACCGGCACGTGCAGCTATGGGCCGTCGACGCTCGACAGCGACGGCGACAGCCACCACGCGCCGCTGCCCGGCACGAGCCCCGGCGACCCGCTCGCGTGCGGCGACGACTGCGACGACACGAGCGCCGCGGCCTTCCCCGGCGGGACCGAGATCTGCGACGGCGTCGACAACGACTGCGACGGCACCGTCGACAACGGGGCGCGCTTCGTGCCGCTCGACGCGGACGCGACCCGCATCTCGGGCGACATCGCGCCGGCCGGCGCCGGCGGCCTCGCCTGGAGCGGGACGTCCTACGCGGCGATCTACTCCGGGACCACGCAGGGCTTCAGCGTGTACCGCTCGATGATCAGCGCCGGGGGGCAGCCGCTCGCGCCCGGCGAGCAGATCATGACGCCGAGGAACGGCGACGCCTCCGGCGGGCCGGTCGTCTGGGTCGGCGATCGCTACGGCATGGCCTGGCAGGACCGGCGCGACGGCGACTACGAGGTGTACTTCTCGCTGCTCGACGAGAACGGCGAGAAGGTGGAGGGCGGCGACCGGCGCCTCTCGAGCGCGCCCGGCTTCTCGGTCAACGTGGCGCTCACGTGGAACGGCACGGAGTTCGTCCCCGTCTGGCAGGACGAGCGCAACGGCCTCTTCGACCTGTACGCCCAGCGCATCGACGTCGACGGCAACCTGATCGGCGAGAACGTCCAGCTCACCGACACGTCGAGCGGCCTCGGCAACGAGGCGCCCGCGGCGGCGGCGGGCAAGAGCGGCATCGGCGTGGCGTGGTCCACGGGCGACGCGATCACGCACTTCATCAAGTTCCAGACGTTCACCGCCGAGCTCCAGCCGCTCTCGCAGCCGATCACGTTGACCACGGGCGACACCGACGCGGTCTACCCGACCGTGGTCTGGAACAACGACCGCTACATCGTCGCGTGGTTCGACAAGTCGGCGAGCCCCAAGGCCATCTACGCGGCCGCGATCTCGGAGGAGGGCCAGGTCCTCGTGCGGCCCACCCCCATCTCGGATCCTGGCCGCTTCCGCTCCCGGTACCCGTTCCTCCGCGCGCTCGGTGACCGGCTGCTCGCGATCTACTCGGACGATCGCGACCAGAACAACGGCTACGAGCTCTACGCGGTCACGGTGAGCAGCGAGCTCCTCCCCCTCAGCCCCGAGCAGCGGCTCACGTTCGCCGGCCGCGACAGCATCTACCCGGTCGCCGCGTTCGGCCCCGAGGGCGACGTCGGCATCCTCTTCCGCGACGATCGCGAGGGCGGCGAGCACCACGTCTTCTTCACCCGTCTCGGCTGCGTCGCGGGCGCACAATGACGGTACCGCCGCGCGGGCGCTCGTCGCGCGGGCGCCCGGCGCTCGTCGCGTCGCGCCCGGCGCGCCGGCTCAGCCCTTCGTCGGCTGGCGGCGCAGGCGGAACGGGCCGGCGCGGTGGACCTTGCCGGGGAGCGGGCGGCCGATGACCTGCTCGGCCACGTTGCCCGCCTCGATGAGCTTGTCGAGATCGACGCCGGTGTGCACGCCCATCCCGTGCAGCATGAACACGAGGTCCTCGGTGGCCATGTTGCCGGCCGCGCCCGGCGCGTAGGGGCAGCCGCCCACGCCCGCCACCGACGCGTCGAAGTCGCGCACCCCGAGCTCCAGGCCGATCAGGATGTTGGCGAGCGCGGTGCCCCGCGTGTCGTGCAGGTGAAGCGCGAACCGCTCGGGCGGCATCGCGTCGAGGAAGCGGCGGACGATGTCGTGCGTCTGCTTCGGGGTGCCGATGCCGATCGTGTCCCCGAGCGAGACCTGGTAGCACCCGAGCGCGATGAGCCGCTCCGCGATGTGCACGACCCGCGCCGGATCGACGTCGCCCTCGTACGGGCAGCCCCACACGGTCGAGACGTAGGCGCGCACGGCGACGCCCGCCTCGCGCGCCGGCGGGACGATCTCCGAGAACACCGAGAGCGTGTCGTCGATCGATTTGTTGACGTTGGCCCGGTTGTGCGCCTCGCTCGCGCTCAGGAAGACGGCGATCTCGCGCAGGCCCACCGCGAGCGCCCGCTCGAGGCCGCGCGCGTTCGGGCAGAGGGCGCTGAGGGTCACGTCCTCCCGCGCCGGGAGCGTCCGCGCCAGCTCCTCGGCGTCGGCCAGCTGGGGGACCCACTTCGGCGAGACGAAGCTCGTGATCTCGATCCGGCGGAGGCCGGCGTCGACGAGCGCCGCGATGAGCCGCCGCTTGCCCTCCAGCGGGATCATCGCCGACTCGTTCTGGAGCCCGTCGCGGGGGCTCACCTCGTAGATCGAGACGGCGTCCGGGACGCGCGCGAGGAGGGGCGCGGGGGCGGCGGCGCGATCTGCGCGGGAGATCTCGGCGGTGCCCTCGGTCATCGTCGGACCTTCAGCGCCTGAGCGGGCCCATGTCAACCGCTCACCATCCGGAGCTGCCGGTTCGGCGAGGCCGGCGTGAACGGGATCGGGTAGCTCCCCGAGAAGCAGGCGTGGCAGTAGCTGTCCGCCGACGGCCGCGGGCTGCCGGCGTCGCCGCCCCGCACCTCGAGGGAGCGCACGCTCTCGACCATCCCCTCCAGCGAGAGGTACCCGACGCTGTCGGCCGTCAGGTAGCTCCGGATCTCGTCCACGGAGTGCGACGAGGCGATGAGCTCCGAGCGCGTCGGCGTGTCGACGCCGTAGTAGCAAGGCCAGCGCGTGGGCGGGCTCGAGATGCGGACGTGCACCTCGCGGGCGCCGGCGTCGCGGATCATCTTGACGATCTTCCGGCTCGTCGTCCCGCGGACGATCGAGTCGTCGACCACGACGACCCGCTTGCCCTCGATCACAGCCCGGTTCGGGTTCAGCTTGAGCCGGACGCCGAAGTGCCGGATGGACTGCTGCGGCTCGATGAACGTGCGGCCGACGTAGTGGCTGCGGATGAGCCCCATCTCGAAGGGGGCGCGCGCGCGGTCGGCGAAGCCGATCGCCGCCGGCAAGCCCGAGTCGGGCACCGGGATCACGACGAGATCGTCGCCCGGATCCACCGGCTGCTCGGCGGCGAGCCGCCGGCCGAACGCCTTGCGGACCTCGTAGACGCTCACCCCCTGGATCATCGAGTCGGGGCGGGCGAAGTACACGTGCTCGAAGATGCAGAGCTTGCGCGGCTCGGGCGCGAAGGGGAACTCGGAGCGGACCCCGTCCGCGCTGATGATCACCATCTCGCCGGGGGCCACGTCGCGCACGAAGCGCGCCCCGATGAGATCGAACGCGGTCGACTCGCTCGCGACCACGTGGGCGACGCCGCTGCCGCTCGCTATCTCGATCTCGCCGAGGCAGAGCGGCCGGATCGCGCGCGGGTCGCGCACCGCGACGATCTCGCGCTCGGTCAGGAAGAGCAGCGAGTAGGCGCCCTCCACCTGCTCCAGCGCCTCCGCGATGCGGTCGCGCAGCGCCTCCTTCTTGCTCATCGCGATGAGGTGGACGATCGACTCGGTGTCGCTCGCGGTCTGGTAGATCGAGCCGCGCGCCTCGAGCCGATCGCGCAGGGCCTCATGGTTCGTGAGGTTGCCGTTGTGCGCGACCGCGAGCGAGCCGCGCGCGTAGTCGACGCCGAGCGGCTGCGCGTTCTTCAGGTGCGAGCCGCCCGCGGTCGAGTAACGGACGTGGCCGATCGCGCGATCGCCGGGCAACGTCGCGAGATCGGCCGGGGAGAAGCCGGCCTGCACCCGCCCCATGGTGCGGTGGCCGAAGAGGCGCTCCCCGTCGCTGCTGACGATGCCGGCAGACTCCTGCCCTCGATGCTGGAGCGCGTGCAACCCGAGGTACGTCATGTTGGCCGCCTCGGGGTGGCCAAAGATTCCGAACACACCGCACATGCCGCCTATCTAGTACGAAATCGGGGCATGACCCACCGCCATAGTGATCCGTCGACAGGATAGAGCGGGCGAGCGCTGGCGCAGGCGGAGCGTGGACCCGGGGCGAGGTCGGTGCGCGGGGCAGACCTCGGGCCTTACAAGCAGGGCTGTGATGGAACTAACGAATTTCAGGCGATCCCGGCGCGGCGCTCGGCCGTCGTCCGGTGCGGAGGAGGTTCGCCTCGGAAGGCCCGGCGGCGTCTACTACTCTGGGATGTTCCAGAGTTTCTCGATGATCTTGGTTTCCATGGCGTCGCCGTGGCACGTGCCGCACTCCATGTCCTCCTTGTTCGCCCGCGCGAGCTTGCCCTGGTACTCCTCCTCCATGAACGCCTGCAGGGCCTTCTTGTCCTTGCGGTTCAGGACGTGCTCGTTTCCTCCGTGACAGCTGTCGCAGAACAGCGTGCCGCCGCTCTCGCTGCGGAGCGGCACCACGAAGTTGCGCCACATCTCGCGGGCGACCTTCATGTCGCGCGTCTCCTTCTTGAAGTCGCCTTCGACGTGGCAGCCCTGGCACGTGTCGAGGCCGAGCGACTTCTGGAGCAGCGGCATCACCTTCTTCTTCTGCGCCGACGAGAGCTTCTCGAGCTCGGGGATCTTCTTGAGGTTGATCCCGATCTTCTTCAGCTCCGCCTCGAACTTGGTCGTCTGGACCGGCGTCGACTTGGCGGGCGCCTCGTGCTCGTCCTCGTCTGGCTCGGCGGCCTTGTCCGCGGTCTTCGCCGGCTTCGCAGGCTTCTCGCCCTCCGACGCCGCGGTCGCCTCGCCGTCGCCGGGGGGCGACTCCCCGTCGAACTCCTTATCGGCCGCCGTCTCGGGCGGCGGCGTGGCGGATCCACATGCTCCTGCGAAGGCGCCCATCCAGAGCGCGAGGGCGAGCGCTGCGTGCTTCATCCTGGCTGCCATACTCCTCCAAAGGATCGTCAATGCTCGAGCAGATCGCCGCACCCCGTGCAGCAGGCCGCGCGCGTAGTCGACGGAGGCGCGCTCCCACGGTCGCCGGGCGATCAGGCCCGCACTTTACTCGAATTTGCCCGAGACCGAGAGGAACGTGAGCTTGTTGTTCGTCTCGCGGAGCCGCTGCACGAGCATCCGGACGACGTTCCAGAGGACCTCGTACGCGAGCTCCTTGTGCAGGAACAGCAGATCCTCGAACGCGTCCTTCGACACGCTGAGCAGCCGGCAGCGCTCATGGACGCGCGCGTCGGCGGAGCGCGGAGCCTCGTCGAGCAGCGCCATCTCGCCGAACACCGCGCCGGGGCCGAGCACCGCCAGCGCCTCCTCGCCCATGCCGGGGATCTCGCGGCTGATCCGGACCTTGCCCTCGATCAGGATGTACAGCTTGTCGCCGGGGTCGCCGTGCTGAAAAATTTTGGTGCCCAGCGCGTGGGTCTCTTCGCTCGCCACGCGCGAGATCAGATCGAGCGCGGCCGGGGTGAGACCCTTGAACAGGGGGACCTTCGAGAGCTGCTCGATCCGTTCGGGGACGATCACAAGCTCCGCGGAGGATAGCCGAGGGATCGGTCGAGGAGCGAGCGCAAAGGAAGCGCACCGTGTGGGTGCGCTTAACGCCTGAAGCTCACGGCAAAGGGCGGCGTGGTCGCGGTGATCGGGCTGCCGGCGCGGTCGCGGCCGGCCTCGTAGCGTTCGCTCAGCGCACACCGCCGCGCCGCACGGCCGAACCCGCTGCCCGGATCGCTGAGGACCTTCACCGAGAGCGGGGTGCCGTCGGGGCGCACGGTCACGGCGACCGTCACCTTGGCGACGTCGATCTGCTCGACGTCGGCCTCCGGCGGGAAAGGACAGCTCCAGTTCAGTCGAGCCGGCCTCGCCGCCCTGGACAGGTCCGGCCCCGCCGGAGGAGGCGGAGGCGCCGGCGCCCCCGTGCCCCTGCCCCCCTGCGTGCCGCCGACCTTGGCGTTCGGGTTGTACGTCGGCGCCGTCGCGGTGCCCGCGGCGGCCACCCGGCCGTAGCCGACGCCCTGCCCCTCGCCGCTCACGATCCCCTGGTCCAGCATGTCGAGCGGCTCGTCGGGATCCGGCTCCTGCGTGAGGACCTTCGCCGCCGCGGCCGCGGCGGGCGGCGGCTCGTACGGATCGTCCTTGGGCGGCGGCGGGGTGTTCGCCGCGGGCGGCGGCGCCGCGAGCTTGGGGGCGGGCTCGGGCTCCGGCTCCGGCTCGGGCTCCGGCTCCTTGGGCGGCGGCTCGGCCTTCGGCGGCGTGAGGTCGACCTCGTACATCGCCCAGAGGTGCTCGTGGATGCCGCGGCGCATCTCCTCGGCCATCTCGCGCATGTCGTGCAGCGCCGCCGAGGCGAGGGCCTTCGCCGAGGCCGCGCCGTGGGTGGTGAGCGCCAGCGCGAGCCCGATCGCGGCGCCGACGCGCGCGGCGCGATCGCCGAGCGTGAGCACGGCGGCGAGCGGATCCGCGGCGCGTCGGCGCTCGCCGCCGCGGCCCCCGGCGGGGCCGGCGAGCGCGGTCTCGGGCTCGGGGCTTCCCCCGGGGTCGGCGCCGCCGCGCTTGCCGCGCGGTCGGTCCTTGTAAAGCGCCCCCGCGGCGCGATCACTCGTGGCCTGGCTCATAAGGGTCCCGGTCGGCTCCTCAGGGCGCGGGGCTCGGTGTTGCCGGCGCAGGGGCCGCCGGGGGAGGGGCCGCCGCGGGCGGCGCGGCGGGGGCGCCCGGAGCGGCCGGCGCGCCCGGGGCCGCGCCGGGCTCGGGCGCGATCGGCGTCACGCCGAACGCGATCTTGGACACGCCCGCCTGCTTGAGCAGATCGAGCGCACGGATGACGCGCCCGTGCGGGACCGTCGTGTCGGCGCGGATCACCGCCCGGAGATCCGGGTTCTTCGCCTGGGCCTCGCGCGCGATCGGCAGGATGGCGTCCTCGCTCGCGAGCCGCTTGCCGTCGGCCAGCGTGTCGCCGTTCGCGTGCAGCTCGAGCCCGAAGACGAGCTGCACCTCCTGCCCCTGCGCCGCCTTCGGCAGGTCGAGGGGGAGCGACTGCGAGACGATGATCTTCGCGGTCACCATGAAGATGATGAGGAGCACCAGGGTGATGTCGACGAGCGGCGTGACGTTGATGCCCGTGATCACGTCGTCATCGTCGTTGCGGCTCGTGGCGGCCATCAGGTCTCCTCCCGGTCCGCGCCGCTCTTCTTGCCCTCGTCCTGCCGGGGCGCCCTCGCGGCCTTGCCGCGCGGCTCGACCGCGACGGGCGCGGCCCCGGCGAACGCCGGATCGCTCTTGAGGTGCGCGAGCAGGACCCGCGTCAGCGCCTCGGTGTTGGCCAGCGTCGACTTGATCATGCGCTGGAAGAAGTTGTTCGCCGCGACCGCCGGGATGGCGACCGCGAGGCCGACCGCGGTGGCGACGAGCGCCTCGGCGATGCTCGACATGACCGCCTGGGGCGCCATGGCCTGCGAAGCGGCCTGCGCGACCGGCGTCTTCGCCGCCTGGCCGAGCGCGTCGAAGGCGCCGACGACGCCGATGACCGTGCCGAAGAGGCCGATGAACGGCGCGTTGTTCCCGAGCGTGCCCAGGTACGCGAGGCGCCGCTCCAGCTTCATGCGCTGGAGCGCCGCGGCGCCGGCCATCGCCTCCTCGGCCGCGTCCGGACCCTGGTGCGCCACCGCGAGGCCGGCCGAGACGACCGCGGCCTCGGCCGACGGCGAGGCGTCCATCCGCCGCCGCGCCGCCTCGATCGAGTCGTCGAGGGACGTCCGGAGGTCGCGCGCGAGCACGGCGAGATCGTCGCGGAGCGACCAGAAGAACCAGGCGCGCTCCAGGATGATGGCGACCGAGATGACGCTGAGGGCGATCATCAGCCACATGACCCATGCGGCCCCGAACCCGACCATGATGCGCTGCAGCCACTCGACGAGGTTCATCTTCTTCCTTGGTGCCTTTTCCGGTGGATGTGTTGGGTGAGCGCCGCGCTGCGAGGACGATTACGGTTCGGCGCCGGGCTGCCCGTCCGCGACCGCGTCCTCCTCCGGCTCCGGGGCGGGGGCGCTCGCCGCACCTTCCCTGCTTGCGGAGGGCTGGGGGGCGGAGGCGTCGACGAGCCGGAAGGCTCGCCCGAGGACGGTCGTGGCGTAGCCGCCCTTCGGTAGCACAAACGAGACGACGATTCCGTGCCCAGCGGCGGCCTGGCCGGCGCGCGCGGCGCCCGGCTCCTCCCCGGCGGCGGACACCGCGAGGTCGTCGACCTCCAGCCGGAGCGGGCGCCGCGTGCCTTCTCCGGCGTGGGCGAACGCGTCGAGCTTGCGGGGGTCGCCGATCGCCGCCGCGAGGATCTCGCGCTCCAGCGCGCCGGGGGCGCCCTCGGGCCAGCGCATCTTCCGGCCGAACATCGGTCCCGTCGCCGAGATCGCGCCCGCCTGGGCGCGCGCCGCCGCATCGTCGAGCTCCGGGCCCTCGAGCGGCACGAGGAACAGCCCGCCGCTGTCGCGCTTCTTGGCGAGGTCGCCGGGGAGCACGGCGCTCCAGCTGCCGTCCGCCTCGCGCCGCGCGAGCACCTCGTTGAACCAGCGCGACTGCAGCGCCGAGAAGAGCAGCCGCTGCTCGCGCTTGTCGCGCGGCCCGCGCTCCCGGCCCGCGATCCACGCGAGTGCGCGCTCCGGGTTGTCGCCGTTCCTGCCGAACCGCTGCGGGCCGAACGCGTTCGGCACGCCGGCGCGGCCGATCTCGGCGAGGCGGCGCTCGGCGAGCGGCAGCGCCGCGGGGTCGATGCCCCGGAGCGCGATGCGGAACCGGTTGCCGACGAGGTGCCCCGGCTTGAGCTTGTTGTCGTGGCGGGCGACCGCGAGGATCTCGATCCCGGGCAGCTCGGCCTTCGCGAGCAGCGGCTCCGGGTCCCGCGCGATCGGGAGCTGGAACGAGGCGGTCTGCGTCGTCACGGCGTGCCGGTCCTTCATCCCGGCGAAGCCGGCGCCGCCCGGGTCGGCCCCGAGCGCGAGTGCGATCGCCCGCACCGCGTCGGGCGTGGTGCGCCCCGTCTTGCGGAAGGTCACGAACACGTGCTCCCCGCGGCCGCTCGGCGCGTAGGCGGGGATCTCGTCGACGACGAAGTCCGCGGGCGAGGTCCTGAGGACGGCGGCGGGGAGGTCGCCGGGCGAACCCGCGGCCGCGGGGTCCGCGACGGGCGGGGCGGTGGTTCCCATGGGAGCGCCAGCGTGACCCAAATCGCCTCGGCGTCCAGCGGGGACACGCGCCGCCGGACCCGGGCGCCGCGTTTGCCCGTCGCGGCGGGGATCGGTTATGGGACAATCCTGCCTCGGCCCCGGCCTCTTCAGAGATGCGACCGCCTCTCCCGCTTCACCGCCGCGCGCTCCGGCGCTCTCCGCTGCTCGCCGCGGGGGTCGCGGCGCTCGGCCTCGCGATCCTCGGGCTGCCGAGCCCCCGGCCGGCGGTCGCGGCGCGCAAGGGGTGCCCCGCGGGCATGGTCTCGATCCGGGGCGTGTTCTGCATCGATCGCTTCGAGGCGAGCACCGTCGAGCTGCTCTCCGACGGCGGGAAGCGCCGGCACTCCCCGTTCGAGCCCGTCGGCAAGCTGAAGGTGAAGGCGGTGAGCCGGCGCGGCGTGAAGCCGCAGGGGTACATCAGCCGGGATCAGGCCGAGGCGGCCTGCCGGGAGGCCGGCAAGCGGCTCTGCACCGACGACGAGTGGGTCACGGCCTGCAAGGGCAAGCGCCCGACGGTGTTCCCGTACGGCAACGAGCGGGAGCGCGGGATCTGCAACGACAGCGGCGTCTCGTCGTTCAACCGCTACTTCGGCCAGGGGGGCGAGGCGCCGCGGTCGGCGTTCACGTGGGCCAACATGAACGACGCCCGCCTGAACCAGCTGGAGGGCACGCTGGCGCCCGCGGGCGCGTTCCGCCGCTGCAAGAGCAGCTTCGGCGTCCATGACATGGTCGGCAACCTGCACGAGTGGACGAGCGCGCCCCGCGGCACCTTCCGCGGCGGCTACTACCTCGACAGCGCCCGGCACGGCGACGGCTGCGACTACAAGACCACCGCGCACTCGACCGGGTACCACGACTACTCGACCGGCTTCCGCTGCTGCAAGTGACGCCGCCCGCGCCGACCGCGCGGCGCCGTGTTACGCGCGGGGCGCGCGGACGGTACGCGATCAGAGCTCGTGCGGCATCAGGTCGCGCGGGCTCCGGAAGTACTGCAGCGGCGAGTACGCGAGCAGGTTGGAGACGCGCGACGTGTAGATGCAGGCGTACTCCTCGACCTGATCGCCGAAGCTCGAGGTCTCGTTCGCCTCCTTCAGCAGCGAGCCCCAGTAGGGGTGGAAGCGCCGGGCGATCTCGCGCTCGAGCTTGCCGACCTCGGCGTCGACGGCCCGGAGCTGGCCGCGGATGCGCTCGACCGCGCGCTTCGTGCGGCCCCGCTCCGCCTCGTAGAACGACGTCGCGTAGTCGACCTGGACCGGCTCGCCGCCCGCGTCCACGAGCAGCGGCCGGCCGCCCCCGTTGGGCGCGCCGTTCTTCTTCTGCTGCTCCTCCTCGATCTTGCGGGTGAGGTCCTTGTAGCGCTGCTGGTAGAAGCGGAGCTGATCCTCGAGCTCCTCGCGGCGCCCCTCGAGCATGGCGCTCTCCATGTGCTCGCGGCGGCACGACTCGTGGGCCATGACCTCGGCCTCCATCTCCTGGATGATCATCGCCGTGCGCCACGCGCTCTCCTTCTTGGAGCGGAGGATGTCGCCGTAGATGTGATCGCCCACGTAGAGGACGCGGTCGCCGGAGATGTTCAGGAATTTCTCGAAGTCGACGAGGTTGCCGCCCTCGTAGACGGCGCCGCGCTCGAGCGGCGGCGCGGCGGGGCGGACCTCGGCGCCGTCGCGGATGAGGAGCGGGCGGCGCTCCTGGAAGAACGCGGGCTTCTGCGCGGCGACCACGACCACGTCGAAGTAGTGCCGGAAGCTCGGGTACTCGGGCATCGCGTCGCCGAGCAGGTACGTCATCATCTTCTCGGTGAACGGCCAGCGCGAGTTCGTGAGCAGGAAGAGCTTCTTGCCCGCCGACCGGAACTTGTGGAGCGTCTGCGCCAGGTTCGGGTCGCGCTCGACGAAGCGCGGCAGGTCGGAGAGGACGACGTCGAGGATGGTGCCGTCCCGGTGCGCCTCGTCGATGCACTCGCGGATGTCGGTGAACAGCCGCGCGTAGTCGAGCGGGACGCCGCGCCCCTCGAGGGCGTCGACGATGCCCGCGTAGAGCGTGGCCTCGCTCAGCGCGTACAGCGTGTCGATCCAGTGGTAGCGGGCGGTGTTCGGCCGGATCTTGCGGTGCTGGTAGAGCGACCTGAGCTCCTCCCGCGTGAGCTCCCGGAAGCCGTGGTACCCGCGCTGGACCACCTTGAACCGGTCCATCTTGAGGACGTGGCCGAAGCGCTTGTCGATCAGCAGGCCGCGGATCGGAAAGTGGATCGGGTAGTGGATGTGCCGGAGGACCTCCTCGGGGTAACCGCGCGCCGCGAGCTTCGAGATGGTCCCCTGGATCGAGAGGTTGTCCATCTCGACCTGCTTGTAGATCGCCAGGGTGTAGTCCATGTCGAACCCGACCCAGTCGATCCCCGCGAGCTTCAGGTTGCGGTTGACGAAGACGCGGCGGGTCCGCGGGATACGCGTGGGCTCGGTCTGTGGAGAGAGCCCTCCGAGGGGGAGCTCAAGCTGCTCGAACAACACGGTGGGTCGACTATGGTATCCCACCGGGAGGGCCGCACAAAGGGCGCCACCTTGCCGGCCGCACGGCGTCGCGAGGGCGCCACGCGCGTCCGTCTCCGGTCGTCCCTCGCCTTACCTACCCGCGAGGCGCGCGGCATGTGACGCGCGGCGACGCGGCGGCGCTCGCTGCGCGGACAAACTGCGCTATGGTGCGCCGCCCCTCCCGTCTCGAGCGGTCGCGGAGGCGGCCTTTCCTCCGTCGATGACGGGCCCCTCGTTCGATGCGTTCCGCAGCACCCCAGCCGAGCCCCCGCACCCCTCCCGCCCAGCGCCCCACCTCCTGGTGGCTCAGCATGCTGCGCCGCCGCGCCGAGCGGATGTACGACGAGGACCTCGACCTCTCCGAGCCGATCGCGTGGGAGAGCGAGGAGGAGCGCCAGGCGGCGATCGCCTTTTTCAACGCCGCGTTCCGCGCCGAGGAGTCCGGCCTCATGCAGGCGCACGCGCTCGCCGACGAGGTCGGCCGCTGGGACCCGGAGCTCGGGGAGTGCCTGCGGCTCTACGGCGACGAGGAGGGGTGGCACCGCCGGCTGCTCACGAGGTTCCTCGCGCACCTCGGCGGCGAGGTCCGGCCCATGGGCCGCGTCACCGGCACCTTCTATCGCCTGTACGGCCGCGCGAAGAAGGTCGAGACCATCGTGCTCACGAACCTCATGTTCGAGACGATCGGCTCGACGACGTACCGGCTCGCGCTGCGGGAGGCCCGCCACCCGGCGGTGCGGCAGATGCTCACGATCCTCACGCGCGACGAGTCCTTCCACGTCCCGCTGAACGTCCATTTCCTGCGCGAGGCGCTGAAGCGCAGCCCGCCTTCGATGCGCCCCAGGCTCCGCGCCATCCACGCCGCGCTCTTCGCGGCGCTGCTCGCCTCCGCGGCCGCGAGCCGCCGGCGCGCGCTCGCCTTCGACAGGATCCCGTTCCGCACGCTCGCGGGCGCCTACGCCGAGCACCTCGGGCGGCTCTTCGTGCACGAGAGCGACCTCGACTTCACCCCGCCGGAGCTGCTCCTGCGCCTCTTCGGGCACAGCCGGCGAGCGCTCGCCTCGTCCGAGGACCCCTCCGCCGTGAGCGTGCTGTCCGCGGAGGCGGCCGTCGATCGCGAGCGTGTCGTCGTGACGGCGCTCGGCGGCGCTGCGGCGCCCGCCGCGGGAGCGAGCGGCGGCGCGACGGCGCCGCGATGACACGGCCGGCCTCGGCCGACCCGGGACAGGCCGAGCGGGGATGAGGCGGGCGGCGGCGGCGGCGGCGCGAAGCACGCGTCGACGCCGCGGCGCGGCCATTTCGACGGCCACGGTAATCTTTTCTTGGAAACGTTATCCGCAGTACACTCGATGCTCCGGCGTCGTGGGCTCGCGCAGGGCGGGCGCCAGGGTCGTGTCGGAGCGTCGATGGCAGGTAAGGAGCAGCGCCGGAGCGGCCCGGAGAGCAGCCGGGGCACGAGGAGCGAACCCGCGGAGCGCGCGATCCAGCCGGAGGTGCTGACGCCGCGGCGGCGGGCGCTCGTCGAGGCGGAGGGAGAGGCGGGCGCGCTCGCGCAGATGCGGAGCGAGATCCGGACGTTGCTCGGCGGGATCATCGGCGTGAGCGGTCTCCTGCTCGACTCCGAGCTCGACCCGGATCAGCGCGCCTGGGTGCGGCGGATCCGGAGCAGCGGCGACACCGTGCTCTCGATGATCGACGACCTCATCGACCTCGGCCAGCCGGGCGGCCGCGGCCCGGGCGTCGAGCGCGTCGACTTCGATCTGCGCCGGGCGATCGAGGACGCGGCGGAGCTCTGCGCGGAGCGCGCGCACGACGACAGGACCGAGCTCGTCCTCGACCTCGGGTCCGACGTGCCGGGCGCGGTGCGCGGCGACGCCGCGCGGCTGCGCCAGGTCCTGCTGAACGCCGCGACGTCCGCGATCCGCGCGGCGCCGCGGGGCGAGGTGCTGATCCGCGCCGCCCTCGACGCGGGCGAGGACGACGACGCGCCGGACGGCGTCGAGGCCGCCCCCGAGGGCGCGACGGCGCGGGTGCGCTTCGACGTGCGCTTCGCGGCCGGAGCGGGCCCCGACGACGGCGGCGCTCCGCTGGACGCCGGGGGCGCGGCGGCGCTCGAGCTCGATCCCGGCGCGCTGCCGGGCATCGCCATCGCGCGCCGCCTCTGCGCCGCGATGGGCGGCGAGCTCCACGTCGCCGCGGCGCGCGCCGAGCGCCGCCACGAGATCTCGTTCGTGCTGCCGCTCGAGCGGCGCGGGCGCGCCGCGGACCGCGCGCTCATCCCGCGCAGCGACCTGGCCGGGAAGCGGGTGCTGGTGGTCGACGACAGCCGCTCGGTGCGCCGCGTGGTGCGGAAGCTGGTCGAGGAGCTCGGCCTCGCGTGCAGCGCCTCGGCGAGCGGCGCCGCGGCGCTCGCCGCGCTGCGCGAGGCGGCGGGCGCCGGTGAGGCGTACGGCCTCGTGCTGATCGACATCGAGCTCGCCGACCTCGACGGCCTGGCGCTGCTCCAGCGGATCAAGGCCGACGCTGCAATAGCGCCCGTCCGCAGCGCGCTCATGACGTACCCCGGCCGGGACGCGCCGAGCCGCGCCGAGGCCGACGCCGTGCTCGTCAAGCCGATCCGCCGCGCGCACCTGCACTCGACCCTGCGGCTGCTCGTCGGGCTCTCGCCGGAGCACGTGTCCGCCGGGGCGCGCGCGCACGCCCCGAGGTCGCGCCGGGGGACGCCGGCGCCCGAGACGCAGCGCACGTCGCGGTCGAGGGTCCTCGTGGTCGAGGGCAACGCCGTCCACCAGAAGGTCGCGGCGTTCATGATCGAGAAGCGCGGCTACCGGGTCGACGTCGTGGGCAGCGGCCGCGCGGCCATCGAGGCCATGCGGCGCGGAGCCTACGCCGCCGTGCTGCTCAGCTGCCAGAAGATGCCGGCCGAGGACGTCGCCGCGTGGGCCGCGGAGATCCGCCGCGCCGAGCGGCCGGACCGGCGAACGCCGCTGCTCGCCATGACCGCGGACGCCGGGAGCGGCGCGCGCGAGCGGTGCCTCGCGGCGGGGATGGACGACTGCCTGGCGAAGCCGCTGCAGCAGGACGAGGTGGACCGTGTGCTCAGGACCTGGTGCGCGGCGTCGCGCTCCGGGCTGTACGAGGCCGCGCACCACGACGCCGGCCCGCCGAGCGTGGAGCTCGCCCCGCCCACCCTGACGACGCCCTCGCCCCCGCCGGCGCCGTCCAGCCCGGCGGCGCGCGTCCAGCCCGCGGCGCCGCCCTCGCGGCGAGGCGCGCTGCGCGCGGTCGAGCCCGATGTCGTGAGCGAGGTGATCGCGCTCTTCCTCACCGAGGCGCCGACCCGGGTGGCCGCGATGCGCGAGGCCGCGGCGCGCGGCGCGCTCGGGGAGCTCGAGCAGCTCGCCTGGGCGCTCTACGAGAGCGCCGACAAGCTCGCGGCGCTCAACCTGAAGGAGCTCTGCGCGCGGCTCGACCGGGCGGCGCGCGCCGGGACGCCGGCGAGAGCGGAGGAGGCGGTGCAGGCCATCGCGCGCGAGGTCGAGCGCGTGCAGGCCTCGCTCGCGGCCGAGCCGGGGAAGCGCGGCCCGCTCAGGTGAGGCCGACGAGCCGCGAGCTCATGTCCCAGAGCCGCGTGGCCGCCTCCGCGTCCGTCGCCATCCCCTTGAGGGGCCGCGCCCTGGTCCGCTCGAAGAAGGCGGGGCTCTCGGCGGGCGGCGCGCCGGCCAGGATCGCGAGCAGGTTCGCGGCGGCCTGCGTCGGGGTCGCGCCCACGACGTCGATCAGCGCCTTGAGGACGCGCGACGTGCCCTCGAACAGCCCGGACCGCACGAGCCCCGGATAGTAACAGAGCACCTTGGCCCCGGTGCTCGCGAGCGTGTCCGAGAGGCGGCGCGCCGCGAGCACGAGCGCGAGCTTCGAGCGCGCGGAGGCGGCGAGGAACGAATACGAGCGCTTCGACATGAGGTCGTCGAAGTCGAGCTTGATGCTGTCCACCGGCGCGACCAGGTTGACCACGCGCGCGTCGCGCGCGGCCTTGAGCCGGCCGAGCAGCAGGTTGGACAGCAGGAAATGGGACAGGTAGTTCACCTGGAACGTCATCTCCAGGCCGTCGGCCGACTCGGCGCGCTCGCGCAGGGAGATCCCCGCGTTGTTCACGAGCAGGTGGACGGCCTCGCAGGTGTCGGCCACCTGCCTGGCCGCCGCGCGCACCGACGCGAGCCGGCCGAGGTCGCACGCGATCAGGTGGACCGCGCCCTGCCCCTTCAGCGCCGCGAGCCTCCGCGCGCCGTCCGAGCCGGGGTTGCGGCAGAGCACGATGACGCGCGCGCCCCCCCGCGCCAGCGCGGACGCCGTCGCGAGCCCGATCCCCGATGTGCCGCCGGTGATCACGGCGACTTTCCCCCTCATGCGGTGCGCAAACTCCATCTCCCCGTCTCCTTGTCTCGCCGTCGTCGTCCTTCTCATCGCGTGCGGCGCGGGCCTGGCCACAGCGCTCCGGGAGCCCCTCGGCGACAGCGCGCGCGATGGGCACACGCCGAGATGACGTGATGCTGCCCCCAACCCCACAAGGAGAGTCGTCGTCCCCCGCCCGTGACAGAGGTACGACCCAGCGCGCAGCCCGTCAAGCAGGCTTTGCGCATCGCAGCACGAGCGGCTGCCTCGGGGAAACTTGAAGATCGGGCGGCCGCGAGCGCGACGTGTGTCCGAGGCGCAGTTGTGGGGTGATGGACGGTTCGAGTGGCCTCTGGTGCGACGCGTCAGGCGGCGGGGGTCTCCTCGAAGACGTGCAGGCCGTATTTCTCAAGGCACCAGAGGACGCCGACGATCAAGCTCCGCTTGTCGTCCACGAACGACGGCTTCTTTCCCTCGAACCAGTGGCCTGCGAACTGGAAGCCCCAGCCGGTCGTGAACATCGCAGCCGCGAGCGGGAGCCCGATGAGGGTCGCGCCCACGGGGAAGCTCGCCACGATGAGGGGTATCCCGATCTGGTGACAGACCTGGTTGCGCCGGTCCTGGTGGTCTTCCTTGTACCTGCGGAGCACCTGTGTCCATTCGGCGTTGAGGCGGATCATGCGGCGATCTTACCACGCCGCTGCCTCGCCGGGCGGCGGGCGGCGAGCGGCGCGCCGCGTCCCGGCCGCCGGCGAGGCGGGAGCGGCGCGGGCGCGCCTTGGCGCCCCCGGTGGAGACAAGACCAGCGGCGCCGCTGCTTCCCGTGTTCCCCGAGCGGGGCGCCTTCACCGGGGCGAGCTAGCAGCAGAACGTCCGGGGCGCCCGGGCGCCGCGCGTCTGCGCCCGCGCCCCCGTCTCCGTCTCCGTCTCCGTCTCCGTCTCCGTCTCCGTCTGCTATTGCGAGAACCCTTCCAGCATGTAGTGCGCCTCGATCCGCTTGAGCGCGAGCACCATGGCGGCGAGGCGCATCGGCAGGCGCTTGCCGAGGACGAGCCCGGTCGAGTCGTGCTCTTCCGTGCGGCGAGGCCGGTCCTCGGCGATATCGCAGATCAGGCGGTAGTTGCTCTTGATGGCGCGCTCGAGCCGCGCGTTCACCTCGCCCTCGGTCCAGTGCTCCATGCGCTTGTTCTGGATCCACTCGTAGTAGGAGACGGTCACGCCGCCCGCATTGCCGATGATGTCCGGGATGACGCTGATGCCCCGCTCCGCGAGCACCTTGTCCGCCTCGGTCGTCGTGGGCCGGTTGGCGCCCTCGGCGACGAGCTTCGCCTTGAGCCGCTCGGCCACCTCGCCGGTGATCGCGTCGCCGAGCGCGGCCGGGATGCAGATCTCCGCGTCGACGCTCCAGAAGTCGTCCCGCGCGATCGCCTGCGCCCCGCTGAAGCCGGCGACCGACCGCCGGAGGTTCGCCGGGTTGTCGTTGACGTACGTCATCAGGGCGCCGACCTCGATGCCGTTCGGGTCGTAGACCGCGCCGTCGGCGTCCTGCACGGCGACGCACCGGGCGCCCATCTTGCACAGGATCTCGGCCGCGGCCGAGCCGACGTTGCCGAAGCCCTGGACGATGAACCGCACGCCTGCGAGGGAGAGGCCGCGCTGCGCGTACCACTCCTCGATGCAGTAGGCGAGCCCCTGTCCGGTCGCCTTGACGCGCCCCTCGGAGCCGCCGATGCGCACGTCCTTGCCCGTCACGACGCCGCGGTGGTTGTGCCGCTCGCGCTCGCCGTCGCTGTACTGGCGCAGGAGCCACGCCATCACCTCGGCGTTCGTGCCCACGTCGGGCGCGGGGATATCCACGTTGGGCCCGATGAGCTGCTTCAGCCGGTACATGTACCGGAGCGAGATCGCCTCGAGCTCCTCCTTGCTGTGCTCGCGCGGATCCATCCGGATACCCCCCTTGGCGCCGCCGAACGGGACGTGGGCGATCGCGGTCTTCCACGTCATCTCGGCGGCGAGCGCGTTGAACAGGTCGAGCGACACGGCCTTGTGGAAGCGCAGCCCGCCCTTGTACGGCCCCCGCGCCTGGTTGTGCTGGACGCGGTACGCCTTGAAGCGGGCGAACTCGCCGGGCTGGATCCGGTAGAGCCCCTGATCGCCGAGGCGGACCACGCCGTCCTGCATCTGGATCGAGCCGCTCCGGAGCGCCTCGGGGCGGAGGATGAGCTTGCCGTTGAAGAGCGGGGTGATCGCCGCGCGGTTCGGGATCATCGACGCAGGGAGCCGCTCGTACGCCGCGGCCGCCTCCCCGCGGAAGGGGACCAGGCGGTCCTGGAGCTGCGTCGTGACGTAGAAGATGTGCTCGTAGTCGGGTTGCTCGAGCTCCAGCCGGATGCGGGGAGCCAGGCCGATGAGGTCGGCGGCGGTGTGGAACACCACCATCGACTCGCCGAAGATGTTGGTCTCCGGCTCACGCTCGAGGAGGGGGGCGTCTTGCATACGCCGTATGCTGCCCCGACCGCGGCGCGTGGGTCCATCCTTTCGCGCGGGTCTCGCTTCGCTGCATGAGGCGCCGCGGCGGCGAGGTGGGCGCACTCCGATGGACGGATCGACGGACGGGCTGCCGCCGCGCAATCAGAGCGGCGGACAGAGCGGCGGACAGAGCGGCGGAGCGCTCCGCGGAGCGAGGTGACAGCCCGTCACGTCCATCACGGCGGCTCGCGGCGAGCCCCTTCAGGGAGCGGGGTCAGGGGTCGAACACCCCCGAGCCCGGCTGGACGGTTAGTACGGATAACCGCCAGCCCCGGGGAAGCCAGCGCCGCCCCCGGGGAAGCCGACTCCACCCCCGGGGAAGCCAGCGCCGCCCCCGGGGAAGCCGACTCCACCCCCGGGGAAGCCAGCGCCGCCCCCGGGAAAGCCAGCACCATAGCCGGGAAGGCCGCTGAACGGATACCCGGAGAACTGGCCCATTCCGCCCGGCCAGCCGCCGCCGGGGAACCCGCCCGGGAACCCGCCGGACATGCCGGGCAGACCGGAGAAGCCGCCCGGCATGCCGTAGCCGAACCCGCCGGGATAGCCGGGATAGCCGCCCAGGCCAGGGCCTTGCCCCACCGGGCCTTGCCCCACCGGACCTTGCCCCACGGGCCCCTGGATCGGCCCGGGGCCCTGGAGCAGCCCGGGGTCCTTGCCGATCGGCGCCTGGCCGATACCGCCCTTGCCGGGGAGCACCGGCCCGCCCACGAGGCCGCCGCGCGTCTCGTCCTCCTCTCCCTCCAGCGCCTGCGCGCTCGACGTCACGTCGACGTCGGCCTGCTCCAAGTCGGCGTCCTCCGCGTCGCCCGCGTCGACCGCGCATCCGGCCATGAACGCAGAGAGGAGCATCGCCGCTTGCGCCATCTTCATATCGATTGAGCTAACCATTCGTCCTCCTTCCATGCTCCGCGACGGCTCCGAGGCCCGCGGCTGCATGTCGAGACGTCGAGAGAGCAGGCTGCGTGCCCGAGATCCCGTGTGCAGAGCCTGCCGCGTCGGCCTTATGTGGTTGCCGGACGGCGACGGCGAACACGCATTGTCTGAATCCGCATCGGGGGGATTTCTGCCCTGCTCGAGCGCGCCGGATCCCGAGCGGCGCCCGCGCGCCCCGCGGCCGCGCGAGAGCGCCGGTGTGGGCGGCTCCCGGGCGCTGGAGAAAGGCAAATGAGGCCCGGAGCGGCGCGCGCCCGGCGCTCCTCGGCGGCGACATGCGCGCGGAAGCGGCGCCTGGTCACGCCCTGCGCAGCGCACAAGGACCGATATCGCCCCCCGATCAGCGCCGCTCGTGCGACAGGCACCTTCGTTGTCGCGCGCCGGCCAGACCACGCGTCGCGCCGCGTGTTGCCCGTCGTCGTCCGGAACGACGCGCCGCGCGCGGCGCGGAGCGCGGCTTCGCCACGGACGGCGACCCCGAGCGCGGCCGCGATCGGCGACCCCGCGGGGCAGCAGGAACGGGCTCCTCCGCCGGCGCCGCCGCGCGGCGCAGCCGTCCGCGGCGCCCCGCGGAGAGTCGGCGTGATCGCGAATCCTCCGCCTGGCGGGAGCCTGTCTCCTGTTGTAGGATTCCTTACGCTGAAGGAGTTCGCGCGGCGTCGTCCCGGCGCTGTCCTCGTCCTCTTGCAGCGGGTTGCAGCGGGCTCGCGACAGCGGCCCACGTGCTTGAAGCGTCGGTCCAGGCAGGACACGCGCGGCCTTCGCGCGGCGGCGGGAGCTCTCGACGAGGAGGGGTGAACCGCGGCGGCGGAAGCGCTGGTGGCGCGCTCGAAGGCGGCGCGCTTCCCGAGGAGGGTATTGCATGCGCGCGTGCGCGACGCGCCCGGGTTCATTCTTGCTGGCCGCCTGCGCCGCGGCGTCGTCGTTGCTCGGTGCGGGGTGCGACGCCTCGGCGCGGGGCTCCGACGCCGCGCTCGTGGGTGATCCTCCCGCCGTGCGCTGCGCGCGCGGGCACGTCCTCGGCCCCGGGGGCGCCTGCATGCCGGTGGGCATTCAGGGGTGCGCCGACCTGTTCGTGGAGGACGACGCGCTCTGCCACCCCGCGATGGCCAAATGCCCTCCGGGGACGATACCGAAGTTCGATGAGGGCTGTATTCCCGTCGGCATCCCGCGCTGCGCCCCGGAGTTCGTGGGCGACGACGGGCTGTGCAGGCCGACCATGGCGGCGTGTCCGGCAGGCACGTTCGCCGTGCCGGAGGCGGGGTGTGTGCCGGTCGATGGCCCGGCCGGCTGCGGGCGCGGCCGCTGGGGGGACATCCCGCGCGGGCCCGGGACCCTCCACGTCGATCCGAGCTACGCGGGCGTGGACGGCGACGGCTCCGAGGCGCGGCCGCTCACGACGATCGCGGCGGCGCTCGACCGCGCGGCCGACGGCGCGACGATCGCGCTGGCGGAGGGCACCTACGACGAGCCGCTCGTCCTCACGCGGCCGGTCGCGATCGCCGGCCGATGCGCCTCGCGCGTACACCTCCGCGGGGTGAGCCCGCGCGGCGATCCTCCCGCGGTCGTGTCGGCGCTCGACGCCGGGGAGGTGACGCTCCGCGGGGTCGAGATCGGCGGGGACGGGGCCGGCGTCGTGGCGACGGGCGCGAGCGTCGTGGCGCTCGAGCGCGTCCACCTCCGGAACGCGCTCCACGTCGGCGTCCTGGCGGTCGCCGGCGCGCGGCTCTCGGTGGCGCAGAGCTGGATCGAGGGCACGCGCTCCGGCGGCGCCTTCGTCGGGGCGGGCGCGGCCGCGGGCTCCGGCGGCGCGCTCTCCGTGAAGGAGAGCGCGATCACGGGCAACCGCGGCGCGGGCGTGGCGGCGCGCCAGGCCCGGACCACGGCGGCCGTGCTGGGCAGCCTGATCGAGGGCACGCTCCGGTCGTCGCTCCTCGACGAGGGCCAGGGCATCGTCGCCGGCGACGGCGCCGCCGCGACGGTCGAGGGCACGGCGATCGTCGGCAACCGCGTGTCGGGGATCCTCGCGACGACCGGCGCCTCGGTGACCCTCTCCGGCGCGCTCGTCGAGGGGACGATCCCCGGGCCGGACGGCGTGCGTTACGGCGTCGGCGTCCACGCGGTGACGCGGGCTCGGGTTGCGATCGACGCGAGCGTGATCCTGGGCAACACGGAGATCGGCGTCGCCGTCCTCGGCGGGGGCACGGCGGCGGAGGTCTCGCGCAGCCTCATCCAGGACACCCTCGCGGCGTCGCCCGCGTCGCCGCTCGGCGGCCTCGGCGTGGCCATCGCCCGCGGCGCCTCGATGCGCCTCCGCGACAGCGCGGTCGTGCGGAACCGCGCGGCGGGCGTCCACGTGGGCGACCTGTCCGCCGAGCTCGTCGCCGAGGGCAACCTCGTCGAGGGCACCCTCGCCGGCGGGGTCTGGGGCAGCGGCGCCGGGGTGACCGTGCTGGAGGGCCGCGCGACGCTCGCGTCGAACGCGATCCGCGGCAACGAGGGGGCCGGCGTGTCGGTGGCGTACGCCGGGTCCGAGGCGACGCTGACGGGCAACCTGGTCGAAGGGCACGTCGCGCCGGACCGCGGCGTGCCGGTGGGGCAGGGGATCGTCGTCTTCCGGGGAGCCAGCGCCGCGCTCGCGGGCAACGTCGTCAGCGGCAACCGCTCCGTCGGCGTGCTCGTCGGCGCGGAGGAGCCGGGCGGCGAGGTCGAGATGACGGGCGACCTCGTCCAGGACACCTGGGGCGACGCGGCCGACGGCAGCGCCGGCTTCGGCATCGCCGCCGCGGGCTACAAGCTCCGGCTCGCCTCGGCCCTGATCCGGCGGAGCCGCGCGGCCGGCGTGGCGCTGTTCGCCGCCGAGGCGGACGTCACCGGGACGGCCGTCGACGGCGTGACGGGCGACCGCCGCACCCGTGCCCCCCTGCGCGACCGCCCCGGTGATCTCGCCGGCGACGGCGTCCTGGCGCTCGCCGGATCCGTGGTCGACCTCCGCGGCGTCCGGGTGACCGGCTGCGCGCGGGCCGGGATCCTCTACGACCGGAGCTCGGGCCACCTCGCCGGGGTCCACGCCTCGGGGAACCTCTTCGGGCTGGTCACCCAGGGTTCACCCGTCCCCCGCGTGGAGGCAGACAAGGAGAGCGTGTTCACCGGCAACTTCGAAGCGGACGAGCTCTTGGAGGGTGATCTCCCCGTGCCCCCGGCAGCCCCGCTGCCGTGAGCCGGCCGCCCCCGCTCGCCGGCTTGCCAGTCCTCGCGCGAAACGAGGAAGACATCGAATGGATCCTTCGCCGTTACGTGGTATTTCCGCGAACGAATCGCCGCTCGCGCGCGCAACCGCGTGCGACCACGCGCGACCACGAGAGGTCCAGGCGCCGAATGGTGCGTCCGCAATACCCCCTGAGCCGATCCCCCGCGCCTGCTGGTCAGGACCTGCGCTGCGGGGACAGGTTTATGTCCAGGTCCGCACATCGCATGGGCCCTCCGGTTCGAGGGTGGAGACCTGAAAAATATGCTCTTGTCATCGCTCGCGGCCCTCTGTTATAGGGATGCCTGAAACGACGCGTCACCGACACCGTGCTTGCTTACTGTGACCCGGGAAAATAACAGTGTCAGTGCTTCAGTTCTCGTTTCCCCATGACGCGTTATGACAACACGTGACTGGCTTGCTTGCGGTGAAGCATGACGCGCCACGACATCTCTCCTGAAAGCACGAGAGACTGAGCGGTGCGAGAAACTGCCGGCAGCCTCGAATCCCGTTGACACTGATGTGCGAAGACGGGTACAGTGCCGACGTCTGGATGCACGGTATGGTGCGCTGCGTTGCGCGCGCCGAGCTCCGGCGAGCCGCTCTGTCGCGTGGCGGCTCCCAGGAAATCCAATGGATGGGAGAGGGACGGTGGGCGCTCGGGCGTGCCCACAAGGGCCCGCGAGGAGCGTTCTCATGAGGAATTGGTTCTTGCCGCGTCGGACGTTCGTCCTTTCGGCGTTGCTTCTCTCCGTGGGCGCCACGACGGGCTGCCCGTCCGAGAAGCCCACGCCCACGCCGGACTCGAAGACGGGCTCCGGTTCGAACGCCGCGGGCACCAAGACCCCCGCCGAGCCCTTCCTCACCATCTCGCAGGAGCAGCAAGCGTCCTGGGTGCGCAACTTCAACCCGCTGCTGGCCCCTGGAAACGTGCGCTGGCCGACGGTGGCCGGCATCTACGAGCCGATGCTCGTCTACAACACGATGAAGGGGGAGTTCACCCCCTGGCTCGCGTCGAAGTACGAGTGGAGCAACGGCAACAAGACGCTCACCTTCACGACGCGGCCCAACGTCAAGTGGTCCGACGGCCAGCCCTTCACGGCGAAGGACGTGGCCTTCACCTTCGGGCTCCTGAAGAAGCACACCGCGCTCGACCTGCAGGGCGTCTGGAAGTGGGTGACCGCGGTTGAGGCCAAGGGCGACTCCACGGTCGAGTTCACGCTCGCGCGGCCCTACGTCCCCGGGCTCGTCTTCATCGGCCACCAGCCGATCGTGCCCGAGCACAAGTGGAAGGACGTGAGCGATCCGGTCACGTACACGAACGAGAACCCGGTCGCCACGGGTCCCTTCACCGAGGTGAAGACGTTCCAGAACCAGATCTACGAGCTCGGCCGGAACCCGAACTACTGGCAGCCGGGCAAGCCCGCCATCAAGGGCCTCCGCCTGCCGGCCTACCCGGGCAACGACCAGGCGAACCTGGCGCTGCTGAACGGCGAGGTCGACTGGGCCGGCAACTTCGTCCCGGAGATCGAGAAGGTCTACGTCTCCAAGGACCAGGCCAATCACCACTACTGGTTCCCGCTCGTCGGCAGCACCGTGTTCGTCTACACGAACACGACGAAGAAGCCCCTCGACGACGCGAAGGTGCGCAAGGCGCTGAGCATGTCGATCGACCGCGAGCAGATCGTGAAGATCGCCATGAACAACTACACGCGACCGTCGGACGCCACGGGGCTCAGCGACGCGCACGAGCGCTGGCGCAGCGCGAAGGCGGTCGACGCGGGCGACTGGGTCAAGTTCGACGTGGCCAAGGCGAACCAGATCCTCGACGAGGCCGGCTACGCCAAGGGCGCGGACGGCGTCCGGGTGGCGAAGGACGGCAAGGCGCTGCGCTTCGACATCAACGTCGTGACGGGCTGGTCCGACTGGGTGCGCGCGGCGCAGATCGTCACCCAGCAGCTGAAGCAGGTCGGCGTCGAGGCCACGCTGAAGACGTACGACTTCAGCGCCTTCTTCGAGGCGCTCCAGAAGGGCACCTTCGACCTGTCGATGGGGTGGTCCAACGAGGAGCCGACGCCGTACAACTTCTACCGCGACCTGCTCGGCACCGCGACCGTGAAGCCGGTCGGCGAGGCGTCGGCGCGCAACTGGCACCGCTTCGGCGCCAAGCAGTCGGACGGCCTCTTCGAGGCCTTCGAGGCCGCGACGGATCCGGCGGAGCAGAAGAAGATCATCGACCAGCTCCAGGATCTCTTCGTCGAGACGGCGCCCTCCATCCCGCTGTTCCCCGGGCCGTCCTGGGGCGAGTACAACACGAAGCGCTTCACCGGGTTCCCCGGCAAGGAGAACCCGTACGCGAAGCTCTCGCCGAACAACCCCCCCGAGTACCTGCTCGTCCTCACCGAGCTCAAGCCGAAGTGAGACGGCCCGTCCCGACCGCGCTCGAGCCGAAGTGAAGTTGCACGTGACCTGATCCGGAGAGCAGGTTAGAAGAGAGATCGTCTGTGCGTTACCTACTGCGACAGTTGGGCTTGTACCTTATTGCGGCGTGGGCTTCGCTCACCCTGAACTTCCTCATTCCGCGGCTCATGCCGGGCGACCCCGCCTCCGCGATGTTCGCGCGGTTCCAGGGGCAGCTTCAGCCGGAGGCGATCGACGCCCTGCGGAAGGCGTTCGGGTTCACCAACGAGCCGCTCTACAAGCAGTACTTCACCTACCTGGGCCACACGCTGACGGGCGACTTCGGTCTCTCGGTCGCCCACTTCCCGGCGAAGGTGACGGACGTGATCGCGACGGGGCTCGGCTGGACGCTGCTCCTGTCGGGCACCGCCGTGCTCATCAGCTTCGGCCTGGGGACGCTGCTCGGCATCGTCGCGACGTGGAAGCGGGGCGGGTGGCTCGACTCCGTCCTGCCTCCGTTGCTCGTTTTCCTGGGCGCGTTCCCTTACTTCTGGCTGGCGATGGTGATGCTCTACGTCCTCGGGTTCGTGCTCGGGGCGTTCCCGCTGCGCCACGCCTACAGCGACACGCTCGCGCCCGGCTTCACGCTGGAGTTCATCGGGAGCGTGCTGATGCACATGGTCCTGCCCGCCCTGGCGATCGTCGTCGCCACCATCGGGGGCTGGATGCTCGGCATGCGCAGCGCGATGGTGACCGTGCTGTCCGAGGACTACATCACCATGGCCCAGGCCAAGGGGCTCTCGCAGGGGCGGATCATGTTCAGCTACGCCGCGCGGAACGCGCTCCTGCCGAACGTCACCAGCTTCGGCATGGCGCTCGGGTTCGTGCTGAGCGGCTCGCTGCTCACCGAGATCGTCTTCTCGTATCCGGGGCAGGGATACCTGCTCATCCAGGCAGTTCGAAACCAGGACTTCGCGCTCATGCAGGGCATCTTCCTCACCATCACGTTCGCCGTGCTGGGGGCGAACTTCCTGGTCGACATCATGTACGTGTTCCTCGATCCTCGCGCCCGCGCGCGCTGACGGCACGGCTCAGGAGAAGCGATGGCTGCGCAACAAAGCAATAGCGGGGGCAGCTCCGCCAGTTCGGGGTGGCTCCGCCTCCTCCTCTCCAACCGCAAGGCGATGGTGGGTACGCTCATCGCGCTCTTCTTCCTCCTGATCGCCGTGCTCGGTCCGGTGTTCGTAGGCCAGGATCCTCACGCGTTCGTGGGCATGCCGCACGAGCCGCCGTCCGCCGAGCACCTCTTCGGCACGACGGGGCAAGGGCAGGACGTGCTCGCGCAGACGCTCGCCGGCGCGCGGACGTCGCTGGCCGTCGGCTTCGCCACCGGCTTCGCGGTCATGACGATCGGCGCGCTGATCGGCATGGTCGGCGGGTTCTTCGGCGGCTGGATCGACGACGTGCTGTCGCTGCTCACGAACGTCTTCCTGATCATCCCGGGGCTGCCGATGGCCGTCGTGATCGCGGCGTACCTGCCGGCGGGCCCGCTCACGATCCTGCTCGTGCTCGTCATCACGGGCTGGGCGTGGAACGCGCGCGTGCTCCGGTCCCAGGTGCTCACGCTGCGCGAGAAAGACTTCGTGTCCGCCGCCATCGTGAGCGGCGAGGGGAGCCTGCGCATCATCTTCCGCGAGATCCTGCCGAACATGACGTCGCTCCTCATGTCCGGCTTCATCGGCGCGACGGTGTACGCGATCGGCGCGCAGGTCGGCCTCGAGTTCCTCGGGCTCGGCGATCTCAGCGCCGTCACCTGGGGGACGAACCTGTACTGGGCGAGCAACAACGCCGCGCTGCTCACGGGCGCCTGGTGGACCATCGTGCCCACCGGCCTCTGCGTCGCGCTCGTCGGGTTCGCGCTCACGCTGATCAACTATGCGATCGACGAGATCTCGAATCCGCGGCTCCGCGCGGAGGGATCCTGGTCGCGTCTCCTCCGCAGCCGCAAGGTCACGGCAGGTCCGTCGACGCCGGTAGTGAGGGCTCATGGCGCCTAGTCCGATTCTCTCAGTTCAGGATCTGCGGGTCGAGTTCATGACGGCGGCCGGCCCGGTGTGCGCGGTCGACAACGTCTCCTTCGACATCGCGCCCGGGGAGGTGCTCGGCCTCGCGGGGGAGTCGGGCAGCGGCAAGTCCACGGTGGCGCAGGCCATCATGCGGATCCTCCGCCCGCCGGCGGTGATCACGGGCGGCCGCGTGCTCTTCGCGGGGCAGGACGTCCTGTCGATGAACGAGGAGCAGCTCCGCGCGTTCCGCTGGCGCAAGATGGCGCTCGTGTTCCAGAGCGCGATGAACGCGCTCAACCCGGTGCTGACGATCGGCGAGCAGATCGCGGATCCGATCCTCGTGCACGACAAGGTGACCCCGGCGCAGGCGCGGGAGCGGGCGGCGGGGCTGCTCAAGCTCGTCGGCATCGACACGTCGCGCCTGGACAGCTACCCGCACCAGCTGTCGGGCGGCATGCGCCAGCGCGTCGTGATCGCGATCGCGATGGCGCTCAAGCCGCCGTTCCTCATCATGGATGAGCCCACGACGGCGCTCGACGTGGTCGTGCAGAAGGAGATCCTGCAGCAGATCGCCGACCTGAAGGACCGGCTCGGCTTCTCGATCCTCTTCATCACGCACGACCTCTCGCTCATCGCCGAGTTCTCCACGCGCATCGCCATCCTCTACGCGGGCAAGCTGGCGGAGACGGCCCGCGCCAAGGAGCTCTTCGCCGATCCGAAGCACCCGTACACGCAGGGTCTGCTCGGGTCGTTCCCCTCGGTCCGGGGCCCGCGGCGCCGGCTGCAGGGCATCCCCGGCTCGCCGCCCGACATGCGCAACCCGCCGCCCGGGTGCCGGTTCCACCCCCGGTGCCCCCAGGCCTTCGCGCCCTGCAACAACGACATCCCGGCCCTTCGTGAAATCGCGCCCGAGCACCGCGGCGCTTGCCATCTGTATTGACGATGATGACGCAACCCTATGCCTCGCCTGTCCTCGACGTGGTGCGCCTCGGCAAGTACTTCTCCGTCGGCGGCGGGCTCCGCACACAGCAGCTCCGGGCGCTGAACGACGTGTCGTTCTCGCTGGCCGAGCGCGAGGTGATCGCGCTGGTCGGAGAGTCCGGGAGCGGCAAGAGCACGATCGCACGGCTGATCGCGCGGCTCATGCCCCCGAGCAGCGGGCAGATCGTGTTCAAGGGCAGGGACATCCTCAAAGAGGAGCCGACCCGCGCCTCGCTCGCGTACCGCGGGCAGGTGCAGATGATCTTCCAGGACCCGTTCGGCTCGCTCAACCCGGTGCATAGCATCGGCTACCACCTGGAGCGGCCGCTCCTCCTGCACGGCAAGGCGGCGAACGCGGCGGTGCTCCGGGAGAAGGTGCACGCGCTGCTCAAGACGGTCGATCTCAACCCTGCCGTCGAGGTCGCCAACAAGTACCCGCACCAGCTCTCGGGCGGGCAGCGGCAGCGCGTGGCCATCGCGCGCGCCCTGGCCGTGGATCCCACGGTCATCCTGGCGGACGAGCCGATCTCGATGCTCGACGTCTCGATCCGCATGGGCGTCCTCAACCTGATGGAGCGCCTCAAGGAAGAGCGCGGCATCTCGTACCTCTACATCACGCACGACATCGCGAGCGCGCGCTACGTCGCCGACCGGACGATGGTCATGTACGCGGGCCACATCGTGGAGGGGGCGCCGAGCGAGGAGCTGATGCAGCAGCCGGCGCACCCGTACACGAAGCTCCTGCTCTCGGCGGTGCCGGATCCGTCGGGCTCGATCCGGAGCGAGCTCCCGGCCCGCTCGGGCGCCCCGAAGCTCATCAACCCGCCGCCCGGCTGCCCCTTCGCCGACCGGTGCCCGAGCGTGATGAACACGTGCCGGGAGCAGATGCCCGCCGCCGTCGATGTCGGCGCGGGGCACTGGGTCCGCTGCCACCTGTACTCGCCCGGTTCCGTCGCGCCGTCGGCCCACCACGAGCGCAAGGTGCCTGCCTCCGTCGAGGCAGTGCCCGCCTGAGGAGAACAACAAGACCACATGCCTGCCTTGAGCTTTCCTGACAAGTTCGTTTGGGGCTCTGCGACGTCGGCCTACCAGATCGAAGGCGCCACGAGCGAGGACGGCCGCAGCGAGTCCATCTGGGACCGCTTCGCGAAGACGCCCGGCAAGATCGTCGACGGGACCAACGGCGACGTCGCGTGCGAGCACTACCACCGGTGGCGCGAGGACATCGCGCTCATGAAGGACCTGGGCCTGATGGCCTACCGGTTCTCGATCGCGTGGCCGCGGATCCTGCCGAACGGCCGCGGCGCGGTGAACGAGAAGGGGCTCGATTTCTACAGCAAGCTGGTGGACGGCCTGCTCGAGGCCGGGATCGAGCCGTACGCGACGCTGTTCCACTGGGACCTGCCGCAGGTGCTCCAGGATCAGGTGGGCGGCTGGCAGCACCGCTCCACGGCGGACGCGTTCGTGGAGTTCGCCGACGCGGTGAGCCGGAGGCTCGGCGATCGCGTCAAGAAGTGGATCACCCACAACGAGCCGTGGTGCACGGCGTTCCTCAGCTACGAGAAGGGCATCCAGGCGCCGGGCTTCAAGGACTTCCGCAAGGCGCTCGCGGTGAGCCACCACGTCCTGCTCTCGCACGGCCTCGCCGTGCCGGTGCTGCGCAAGAACAGCCCCGGCGCCGAGGTGGGCATCACGCTGAACATGAACCTCGCGGTGCCCGCGTCGCCGAGCGCCGCGGACTACGACGCGGCCCGGCACTACGACGGCTACTTCAGCCGCTGGTTCCTCGATCCGCTGTACGGCCGGCACTACCCGGCGGACATGATCGCGGACTACATCGCGCTGGGGCACCTCCCGCCGGAGGGGCTGACGGAGTGCAAGCCGGGCGACCTGGAGATCATCGCGACCCAGTGCGACTTCCTCGGCCTCAACTACTACTCCAGGGCGGTCCTGCGGAGCACCAAGGTGCCCGAGGAGCAGAACCTGCCGAGGACGGTGCATGTCCAGCCCGCGTCGGAGCAGACGGAGATGGGCTGGGAGGTGTACCCGGACGGCCTGCGGCAGCTGCTCATCCGCCTGACCTACGAGTACGGGGTGCAGAAGCTCTACGTGACGGAGAACGGCGCGGCCTACTCGGAGGCGCCGGACAAGAGCGGGCGCGTCCCGGACCAGCGGCGGCTCCAGTTCCTGCGCGATCACTTCATCGCGGCCCGGCGCGCCATGGACGCCGGGGTGCCGCTCGCCGGGTACTTCGTGTGGTCGCTGATGGACAACTACGAGTGGGACCGCGGCTACTCGCAGCGGTTCGGTATCGTCTGGGTGGACTACGAGACGCAGCGGCGCATCCCGAAGGACAGCGCCCTCTGGTACAAGGGCGTCATCGCCGCCAACGCGGTGGACGACGGCAACACGCCGGCGACCTGACGCGAGTCGGCTGCGGACGCGACCCCACCCACGCCGAGCGAACCGAGGTGACCGCTGAGCGCCGCAGCCGCGGCGCTCTCCGGTCTCCGTGGCGCTTCCCGAAGCACGAGGGCGCATCGCTCGCCTCTGCGCCTCGGGGCTTATCCCATCACGTCACGCGGAGCACCTCGTCCAGCGAGGTGACGCCGGCCTTCACCCGCGCGAGCCCCGCCTCGCGCAGCGGCACGAGCCCCGCATTGCGCGCGGCCTCCCGGTAGGCGCGTTTCCCCGAGCGCGCCTTCACGAGCTCCCGCAGGTCATCGTCGAGCTCCAGCATCTCGAACAGCCCGGTCCGGCCCCGGTAGCCCGTCTGGTGGCACGTCGGACACCCCACGGCGCGCTTCAGCTCGGTGCCTTTCTCGATCAGGACCTGTTCCTCGTCGCCGGTCACCGAGGTCTCGATCTCGTACGTCTCCGCGCACTCCTCGCAGAGCCGCCGGACGAGGCGCTGCGCGATCACCGCGAGCAGGGCGTTCGCCACGATCCACGACTCCGCGCCGAGGTCCACGAGGCGCGCGACCGTGTCGACCGCGTCCGAGGTGTGCAGCGTCGACAGCACGAGGTGCCCCGTGAGGCTCGCCTGCAGCGCGATCTGCGCCGTCTCGGGGTCGCGCATCTCGCCGACCATGATCACGTCCGGGTCCTGGCGCAGGATCGCGCGCAGGCCGGCCGCGAACGTGAAGCCCTGCCGCGGGTTGGTCTGCCCCTGCGTGATGTCCGCGAACTCGACCTCGATCGGGTCCTCCAGCGTGACGATGCTGAGCTCGCTGGTCTTCATGACCTTGATCAGCGAGTAGAGCGTCGACGTCTTGCCCGACCCGGTCGGCCCGCACACGACGATGAGCCCCGACGGGCGATCCGCGAGGCGCTCGAGCCGCGGCAGGTCGCCTTCGGCGAGCCCGAGCTTGTCGAGCGCGATCAGCTGGTGGCTGAGCAGCACGCGCAGCACGAGCGTCTCGCCGTGGATCGCGGGGAACGTCGAGGCGCGCAGGTGGATGAGCGGGTGGCCGTGCAGCTCCAGGCTGAACTGGCCGTCCTGCGGCAGCCGCCGCTCGGTCATGTCCATCCGCGCGAGCACCTTCACGCGCGAGGTGAGCGACGGCCCGATCTCGATCGGGATCTGCCCCTGCGCGACCATCACGCCGTCGACGCGGTAACGCACGCGGATGCCGTCGCGCTTCGGCTCGACGTGGATGTCGCTCGCGCCCATCGAGACCGCGCGCCGCACCAGGTGGTTCAGCACCTTGACCGCGTCGAGATCGTCGGACGGCGGGGGCGGGCGGCTCGCGTTCACGGCGCGCCTCCCTTGCGGACGACGTCGACGGTGCGGAGCGAGACCATCTTGAGCTCGTTCGACCCGGGGAACGTCGCCCACACGCTGACGCCGTAGAGGCCGGGCCGCTTCTGGTCGTCGAGCGGGACCTGGATGTTGAACCGATTGCCGTTCACCTCCACAGGAATAGGCGTCTTGTAGCCTTTCGGGAAGAACGTCGCGTAGGGCGGCGGGATCGGATAACCGCCCATCCTGAGCAGCTTCTCCGGCGGGATCGGCTTCCCCGACTCGACCCGCGACAGACCCACACCGGCGATCTTCGCCGGCGCCTTGATCTCGCCGGCCACCCGGATCACCTCGCCGACCTGCGCGCGCCGGGGGAGGGGCTGGTAGCTCCCGTAGTCGTCGACGAACTCCTGCGCCATGCAGGCGATGTCGAACCCCTTCGCCTTCGCCAGCCCGACCCCGAGGGACGTGTGCGATTTGGTGAGCACGTTGCGACGGTGCCCGTCGGCCGGGGGCTTCTCGTTCATGAACGCGTGGTGGACCCGATCGAGGCTCTCCGTGGAGAAGCGCGGATCCGGATCGAGCTCGCGCGGCACGCCGTCGGCGAAGCAGCCGGCGTTCTCCATCACGAACCCCTCGCCGCCCGCGCCCGTGTAGCGCTCTTCCGGGACCGAGCCGTCGCTGCCCCAGTGACCGGTGAAGCCCACCCGGACCATGTCCTCGGTGTGCCGCCGCCCCGCGCGCGCCGCGGTCTCGTCCCACACGACCGGCGGCAGCTTGTGCGCCGCCCGGTCGCGGTTCACCAGCGCGAGCACGTAACGCCCCGCCTCCGCGCGGGTCATCCCCTTGCCCGGCGCGGGCTTTGCCGCTGCGCTCTGCGCCTCTCCGCCGCCGGTCTTTGCACCCGCGCCCGCGCCCGCGCCCGCGCCCGCGCCCGCGCCCGCGCCCGCGCCCGCGCCCGTGCCCGCGCCCGCGCCCGCCCCGGCGCCTTCGCCCGCCCCGGCGCCTTCGCCCTGCGCCTCCTGCGCGGCCCAGGGCCCCGACGGGCCTTCCGCCGGCTCTTTTCCGGCGCTCGCGCCGCACCCGAGCGCACATGCGCCCGCGGCGAGGAGCCCGAGCCCAGGCGCCACGGGCCAGCGCCGCCGCCGATCGTCCATCGATCCTGTCCATCTCGCGTTGATTGCGCGCATCGCTGCGACGGTAGCGCCTCGCCGTCGCGCGCGCACTCGGTCAGGTCAGCGCCGGCCGCCTCGCGTCCGGCGGCGTGCGGTGCGGCGAGGTGGTATCGATGCGCCCCGTGAGCACGTCATCGTCGTCACAAGGGGCGGTCGCCGCGCACCCGCCGGGGGCGTCCGCGATCGTCCTCGCCGAGGAGCGCGACGGCCCCGCGATCCGGCCGCTCGCGGGCGTGTTGTGGATGGTCCTCGCTCAGGCGCTCTTCGCCGCGATGAACGTCCTCGCGCGGCTCTCGTCGGCGCGCGCCCCGTGGCCCGAGGTGGCGGCGTCGCGCACGCTGATCGGCGCGGCCACCGCGCTCGGCGTCGCGCTCGCCCGCCGGGCGCCGCTCACGATGCACCGCGGCGATCGGCGCCTCGCGTGGGCGCGCTCGCTCTGCGGCACCGGGGCGATGCTCTGCGTCTTCTACACGCTCGGCGCCCCACAGATCGCGCTCGGCGATACGGTCACGCTCGGCGCGACGAGCCCGATCTTCGTCGCGATCCTCGCGCCGCGGCTGCTCGGCGAGCGGAGCAGCCCGGGCCTGTGGGTCGCGATGCTGCTCGCCTTCGCGGGCGTCGCGCTGATCGCCGCGCCGAAGCTCGCGATTGCGGGCGACGTCGCGCTCATCGCCACGCTCGGCGCGACCTTCTCCGCCTTCGCCATGATCTGGCTGCGCAAGATCGGCGCCGGCGCGCGGCGGGCGAGCCCCGAGTCGATCGCGCTGCACTTCTCGCTCGTGGCGAGCGCGGTGATGATCGCGCTCTCGATCCCCGGCTTTCGTTCCCCCGACGCCCTCGGTCTGGTCCTGCTCGTCGCGACGGGGCTCGCCGGCGGCCTCGCGCAGCTCGCGATGACGCGCGCGTACGCGCTCGACAGCGCGGCGCGTATCGGCGCCATCGGCTACGTCGGGGTCGTCCTTTCGCACGTGCTCGCCGCCGTCTGGCTCGGCGAGATCCCCTCGGCGGCGCAGCTGCTCGGCGCTGCGCTGGTGATGGCGGCCGGCCTGTGGCTCGCGGCCCAGGCGCTGCGCGAAGCGCGGCGCCGAGCTCGTTGACCGAGCGCTGCGCGAAGCGCGGCGCCGAGCTCGTTGACCGAGCGCTGCGCGAAGCGCGGCGCCGAGCGCGCTGACCGAGCGCTGCGCGTTGGCCGGCGCCGCCGCCGCGTGACATAGCGCTGCTCTGCTCAAGGAGGATCCGCATGAAAGCGTTCGCCATCCAGGGGTCGTTCGGCCTCGACGCGCTCCGCCCGATCGAGCTCCCCGATCCGAAGCCCGGGCCCGGGCAGGTCGTCGTCAAGATGAAGGCGGCGTCGCTCAACTTCCGCGACGTGCTCGTGACGAAGGGCCTCTACAACCCGAAGTTCAAGCTCCCGCTCGTCCCGCTCTCCGACGGGGCCGGCGAGGTGGTGGACGTGGGGCAAGGGGTCACGCGGGTGAAGCCCGGCGACAGGGTGTGCCCGATCTTCAACCAGCGCTGGATCGACGGGGCGCTCTCCCCGGCCAAGGTGCGGGGGGCGCTCGGCGGGGAGCTGCCGGGCGTGCTCTCGGAGCAGGTGCTCCTCGGCGAGGACGGGGTCGTCGCGGTCCCGCCGCACCTCACCGACGAGCAGGCCGCGTCGTTGCCGTGCGCCGCGGTGACCGCCTGGAACGCGCTCTTCGTGGAGGGCCGCCTCAAGGCGGGCGACACGGTGCTCGTGCAGGGCACCGGCGGCGTCTCGATCTTCGCGCTGCAGTTCGCCCGGCTCGCGGGCGCGCGCGTCATCGTCACGTCGAGCAGCGACGAGAAGCTCGAGCGCGCGAGGTCGCTCGGCGCGTGGGAGACCATCAACTACCGCACGACGCCCGACTGGGACGCGCCCGTGGCCTCGCTCACCCGCGGCGAGGGGGTGGATCACGTCGTCGAGGTGGGCGGCGCCGGCACGCTCGCTCGTTCGTTGCGTGCGGTGCGCATCGGCGGACGTGTGAGCCTCATCGGCGTGCTCTCGGGCAGCGCGCCGGAGCTCAGCCTGTTCCCCGTCGTGATGAAGCAGGTCACCGCGCAGGGCATCTTCGTGGGCTCCCGGGCGATGTTCGAGGACATGAACCGCGCGATCGCCGCGAACGGGCTCCGGCCGGTGATCGACCGCGTCTTTCCCTTCGCCGAGGCGCGGCAGGCGCTCGACTTCATGGAGAGCGGCGGGCACTTCGGGAAGATCGCGATCCGGTTCTGATCAGGCCGGCTCGCCGGCTGGCCGGCGCTCCGGCGCGCGGCCTCGCCGGCTCGGAGTTGGCCTCGCCGGCCGGAGTCGTCTACACGGTCCCTGCGGCAGGCGCGCGCCTGCGTAGTAACGAGAGGCGGTGGGCGATGCAGCTCGGGTTGGATCTGGGGGTCCTGTGTGGTCAGCTCCTCGTGGGCGGTTTCGACGGCGCCGAGCCGCCCGCCCGCACCCTCAAGGCGCTCGCCGAGGGGCGGAGGGGCGGCGCGATCCTCTTCCGGCGCAACGTCCCCGACGCGGCCGCGACCTTGCGGCTCTGCCAGGCGCTCGCCGCGGCGGGCGATCCCGATCGGCCGCCGTTCCTCGGCATCGATCAGGAGGGCGGCCGCGTCACCCGCCTGCCCGCGCCGTTCCTGACGTTGCCGACGATGCGCTCGCTCGGCGAGCTCGCGGATCTGCCGCTGCTGCGCCGCGCGGCGCGCGCCGTCGCGGCCGAGCTCCGGGCCGTCGGCATCAACCTGAACTTCGCCCCGGTGCTCGACGTCGACTCGAACCCCGCGAACCCGATCATCGGGGATCGCGCGTTCAGCCGCGATCCCGAGCGTGTGGCGCGGAGCGGGGTCGCCTTCCTGGAGGGGCTCCAGGACGAGGGCGTGCTCGCGTGCGGCAAGCACTTCCCGGGGCACGGCGACACCGCGCTCGACAGCCACCTCGCGCTCCCGAGCATCCCTCACGGCCGCGGCCGTCTCGATCAGGTCGAGCTGCCTCCGTTCCGCGCCGCTTCCGGCGCCGGCCTCGCGACCATGATGACGGCGCACATCGTCGTCGAGGCGCTCGATCCTGGCGTCCCGGCGACGCTCTCCCGCGCCATATGCACCGGCCTCTTGCGCGACGAGATCGGCTTCCGGGGGGTGCTCTTCTCCGACGACCTCGAGATGGCCGCGATCGCGGCGCACTTCCCGATCGAGGAGGCCGCCACCCGGGCTGTCCGGGCGGGCTGCGACGTGCTGCTGATCTGCAAGGACGAGGACGCCGCGGATCGCGCGCACGAGGCGCTCGTCCGCGAAGCCGAGCGCGATCCGCGCTTCCGCGATCGCTGCGCCGAGGCTGCCGCGCGCGGGCTCGAGGCGCGCCGCCGCTGCCCGCCGCGGCCGGTCGCGTTGCCGGCCGCGCTCGCCGAGATCGTGGGCGGCCCGTCGTCGAGGGCGGTGCTCGAGGAGATCGAGCGAGCGCACGCCGCGCTCGCCGCGCTCGCCGCGGGGGCGGCGACGTGACCGCGCAGCGGCGGGGCGCCGCGCCCGCCGATCGAGTCAGGTCGACATCTCGACGAGCCAGGGCCACCACGTGTACTTGCGGTAGCGGGCGAGCAGCTGCCGCTCGGCCATCGACGCGTCGACGTTCTTGTCGACCGCGTACGCCGCCCACTCGCAGCAGTCGCGCGTGAGCTCGACGGTCGAGTAGCCGTACTGCGCGCTGTTGAAGTACTTCACGTGCGGGTTGTTGAGCCGGACCGCGGCCTCGCTCAGCCCGCCGAGCAGGGAGCCGCTGGCGCCCTCGAGCTGCCGGAGCAGCGTCTCGAACAGGTTGGACGAGGTGATCGAGGGCGTCATGAACTCGGTGCCGACGATGTTCGACACGTCGAGCGGGTTCAGGTTGCCGTAGCTCCGCAGCACCTGGGAGGCGATGTACGAGTGCATGTCGCCCGTCAGGATCACGGCGTTCGCGACGTCGCTCCCGCTGAGGAGCTCCGTCAGCCAGCTCCGCTCCGCCTGGTACCCGTCCCAGGCATCCACGTTGATCGGCAGCGAGGTCGAGCCGTAGCCGAGCTTGAGCGGGCTGAGCAGGGTCTGGTTGCCGATCACGTTCCAGATCGCGCGGCTCTCCTCCAGGCGGCCTCGCAGCCACTCCTTCTGCGCGTTGCCGAGCAGCGTCTGCTCCGAGCTCGCGTAGTCGGAGCATCCGATCGGCAGGTAGCGTTCGAAGACGTCGCCTTCGCCGCACGGGTGCGGCGTGCGGTAGGTGCGGGTGTCGAGCATGCTGAGGCGCCCGAGGTCGCCGAACTCGAAGCCGCGGTACGTCCGGCTGTACGCGTGCGGGTGCGTCTCCCCGGGGTTCTCGACGGCCCGCGACGGGATGTACTCGAGCCAGGCGCGCTGCGCTTCGCGTTTCAGGCGGCGCAGCGCCCCGGCGTCCTCGGCGTAGGGGTGATCCGGAGCGCCGAGCGTGTCTCTGGCGTAGTCCCAGTAGCAGTCGTTCGCGATCTCGTGATCGTCGTGGCTGACGATGAGGGTGTGCCGCTCCAGGAGGGCCCTCAGGTGGCCGTCGCCGCGGTACGAGCGGTACAGGTAGCGGTAGTCGTCGAGCCCGAGCGACACGGTCGATCCGCTGGGCAGGAGCAGCCAGCGGTCGTCGAACGGCATGTCCTGGAAGCGCGGATCGCCCACGCTCTCGTAGATGAAGTCGCCTAGGTGAACGACGAAGTCGATGCTGTCGTCCGCGGCGAGGTGCCTCAGCGCTCCGTAGTACCCGTTCGTGTAGTCCTGGCAGCTCAGGACGCCGAGCTTCACGCGTCGCGGTGAGCCGGTGGGCAGCGTGCGGCAGCGCCCGACCCGGCTCGCGGTGTCGCCGTAGATGAAGCGGTAGTGGTACTGGCGCCCGGGGGAGAGCTGTCCGTCGATGGTCACGGCGATCGTGTGATCGCGCTCCGGACCGCCCGCGCCTCGCGAGAGCCGGCCCTCGAGGACGAGCGTGGTGAACGCCGCGTCGCTCGCGATCTGAAACCATATCGGCGTCGCGGCGTCGTAGGCGCTCGGGCGGATGTGCGTCCAGAGCACGACGCCGGTGGTGCTCGGATCGCCCGAGGCCACCGACAGATCGAAGATGCGCTCCGAGTCGGTCCGGAGCGCCGTGGGAGCCTGGCTCGCGAGCGCCTGGGCGTCCTCGGCGTCGAACGTGGTGATGAACGTGGCGGCGATCCCGCCGCCGAGCATCCTGAGGAAGCTGCGTCGTTCCATGCTGCGCATGCGTTGCCCTCCGAAAGGTGGGGCAGCACCATGCAGGACAGTGGGAGCCGCGGATGTGAACCTTCTGAAACTTGTGAGACGCGTTTCCGAGAAGCGCCGTGCGGCGCTGGTAGACTCGCTCGCAGCGACTCGCACCGGACGGCGGGGTGCCTGGCGAGGGACGGCGGGATGCCTGGCGAGGGACGGCGGGGTGCCTGGCGAGGGGCGGCGGGATGCCTGGCGAGGGGCGGCGGGGTGCCTGGCGAGGGGCGGCGCGATGCCTGGCGAGGGACGGCGCGATGCCTGGCGAGGGGCGGCGCGATGCCTGGCCAGCGATGTAACGACGCCTGGCGATGCGGCATCGTCGGTGGCTAGATCGTCGTGAAGACGGGAAGCTCACCTGAGCTCGCCTGCACCGCGACCCCCATAGCCAACGCGAGGCCCTGATGGATCTCCCGCGTCCTGATTCGGATCCCCCGGCGCCGTCCCGCCGCGGCCCTCTCCTCGGCGGCGGCCGCTTCGTGATCGCCGCACGCCGGCTCGTGACGTGCGACCTGTCCCGCGCCTCGGCTGGCGACCCGCTCGGCGTCATTGAGGACGCCGCGCTCGTCGTGCGCGATGGCGCGATCGAGGCGGTCGGGCGCCGGCAGGAGATCCTGCGCCCCGGGTCCGGCCTCGAGGTCGCGATCGACGCCGCGGGGGTCGTCACGCCGGGTCTCGTCGACTGCCATACCCACGCGCCCTGGGTCGGCTCGCGGGACGCGGAGTACGCGGTCCGCATGGCCGGGGGTGACTACGAGGCGATCGCCGCGGCCGGCGGCGGCATTGTCGCGAGCATGCGCGCGGTCCGCGCCGCGACGGCCGGCGAGCTCGCGGCCGCGCTCCGCGCTCGCCTCCGCCGGATGGCCGAGCTCGGCGTGACCGCCGTGGAGGCGAAGAGCGGCTACGGCCTCGACGAGGCCTCGGAGCGCAAGCAGCTCGAGGCGATCGCCGACGCCGGCGGAGACGCGCGCTTGCCCCGCGTCGTGCCGACCTACCTGGCGCTGCACGCGCTGCCCCCGGAGGCGCGCGGCGACCGCGCGGCCTACGCCGGGGTGGTCGCGCGCTCCTGGCTCCCCGCCATCGCCGCGGCCGGCCTCGCGCGTTATGTCGACGCGTACATCGACCGGAGCGCGTTCTCGGTCGACGAGGCGCGGCCGGTGCTCGAGCGGGCGCGCGCCCTCGGGCTCGGCGTGCGCGTGCACGTCGGGCAGTTCGCGGACGTGGGCGGCGCGGCGCTCGCCGCCGCGCTCGGTGCCGCCTCGGCCGACCACCTCGAGCACGTCGCGCCCGAGGGCATCGAGGCGCTCGCCGGGGCCGGCGTCGCCGCCGCGCTGCTTCCCGTGGCGAGCTTTACCTTGCGGCAGGACCCGCCGCCCGTCGATGCGCTCCGCGCCGCCGGCGTCCCCCTGATCGTGGGCAGCGACGCGAACCCCGGCACAGCGCCGACCGAGAGCCTGCCGCTCGCGCTCGCGCTCGCGGTGCGGCTCTACGGCCTCACCGTCGCCGAGGTGATCCTGGGCGCGACGCGCGAGGCGGCGCGCGCGCTGGGGCTCGGCGACGTGTGCGGCGCGGTGCGGCCCGGGCTCCGCGCTGATCTGGCGATCTGGGACCTGCCGCACGAGAACGCGATCGTGCAGCCCTGGGGCACGCCGCGCGCGGAGACCGTGCTGCGCGACGGAGAGATCATCGCGGCGGCTCCTTGGCTGAGGCGCGGCGCGGCCTCATCAGAAGAAAGCATATCAGGCTAGGAGGGTCAGGCCGAGGCAGAGGGCCTCGGCGTGTGGATACGTGCTCGATCGTGTCCGCGTCCGCGCCCGTGTCCGCGTCCGCGTCCGCATCCGCATCCGCGTCCGCGTCCGTGTCCGCGTCCGTGTCCGTGTCCGCGTCCGTGTCCGTGTCCGCGTCCGTGTCCGTGTCCGCGTCCGTGTCCGTGTCCGCGTCCGTGTCCGCGTCCGTGTCCGTGTCCGCGTCCGCGTCCGCGTCCGCGTCCGCGTCCGTGTCCGCAGGCACCGCGCTCGGTCAGGGAGCGGACGTCGGAAGGACGCTCTCCGGGCCTGCAAGCGTGCCCGCGTGCTCGGAAGGCGCAAGGCCAAGCCGTGCTCGCCGTGCTCGCGCGCTTCGCGCGCTGCGCGCGGCTCCGCGCGGTGCGGAGCTTCGCTCCGCAGCCTTGCGCCTTCCTCCGCGCGCGGGCGGGGGTGGGGGGCCCCGGAGGCTCGGGGCGAACGGAGGTTCATCATGGCTCTTCGCATCTACTCCATCGCGATCGACCTGGTGCGGCGGCTGCGACCGCTGATCGAGCGCATCGGAACCAGGGACTCCAACCTCGCCGATCAGCTGCGACGCGCGGCGGCGAGCGTGCCGCTGAACCTGCACGAAGGAGCGTACTCGCAAGGGAAAAACGTGCGGGCGCGTTTCCACAACGCGCTCGGCTCGGCGGCGGAAGTGCGAGCCTGCCTCGATGTGGCCGAGGCGCTGGGCTACCTCGACCAGGTGGATCCGGCGCTCCGGGATACGCTGGACCGGATCGTGGCAACAGTGCACCGGCTGGCGCGGTAATCAGCGCGGAGGGCGGGCCGTCGAGGGGCGGCCCGCCCCCGTGATGTCACGCCCCCGGGCGGACCAGGCGGACGAGGGTGGCAATCACATGGTCGAGGTGGTCGACCGTATCGGCGTCGACGTCGGTGACATAGCGCATGGCCTTGGCGACATCGACGCAGGCCATGACTTCTCGCGCCGAGCCCAAGGCGGTCTGGTAGCGCTGTCTCTTGTGTCCGGCTGTATTGCCCATGCCCTCGGCGGTGTTGAGCGCCACGCTCGCCGCAGCCCTGCGCATTTGCCGTGCGAGGTCCGAGTCTCGCCGCTCGATCTGCTCAGCGATTGTAGCCAGTCCAGCGATCATCTTGAGAACGACGTCATAGATTCGAAGCATGATGGCCTCCTCCAGCCCGACGACCCGCTCGCCGGGCCCCCGCCCACCACCGGCGCGCGCAGGGGGGCGCAAAGCTGCGGAGCGCAGCTCCGCACCGCGCGCAGCCGCCCGGAGCCGCCCGCAGCGCGCGCAGCGCGCGAGGACGGCGAGGACGGCGAGCACGGCTTGGCTTTGTGCCCCCCGAGCACGCCGGTATGCTGGCCAGTCCCGAGCGAGCGACCCGCGTCCGCGTCCGCGTCCGCGTCCGCGTCCGCGTCCGTGCCCGCGTCCGCGTCCGCGTCCGCGTCCGCGTCCGCGTCCGCGTCCGTGCCCGCGTCCGCGCCGACCCCCGCAAGTCAAGCCTGGACGCGCGTGCACCCTGCGCGTATGCCGCGCACATGACTGAGACGCAGAGCCCTGTCACCGCCCCGAGCCGCACGGACAGCACCTTCGATCCCGTCCCGCTCCTCGCCGAGGAGCTGAGCCTTCCCCGCCAGGGCGTCTCGGCCGTGGCCAAGCTGCTCGCCGAGGGCGCGACGGTGCCGTTCATCGCCCGCTACCGCAAGGAGGCGACCGGCGGGCTGGACGAGGTGCAGATCCGCGCGATCGAGGAGCGCCGCGCCTACCTCATCGAGCTCGAGGAGCGCCGCGCCTCGGTGCTCTCCGAGATCCAGAAGCAGGGCAAGCTCACCGACGCGCTGGCCTCGAAGATCCGGGCCTGCCGCACCAAGGCCGAGCTCGAGGACCTCTACCTCCCGTTCAAGCCGAAGCGCCGCACCCGGGCCATCATCGCGAAGGAGCGCGGCCTCGAGCCGCTCGCGGATCGCATCTGGTCGCAGCCCGCGGACGGCAGCCCCGAGGAGGAGGCCCGCGCCTTCGTCAGCGCCGAGAAGGAGGTCCCCGACGCGGCGGCCGCCCTCGCCGGCGCGCGCGACATCTGCGCCGAGCGGATCGCCGAGCACGCCGACGTCCGCAAGCTCGTGCGCGAGGCGTACGCGAAGGAAGGCGTCATCAAGGTCCAGAAGAACGAGGAGCACGAGGCCAAGCAGACGAAGTTCGACATGTACGCGAGCTTCGAGGAGCCCGTCGCGAACATCCCCTCGCACCGCTACCTCGCGATCCGCCGCGGCGAGGCCGAGGGCGTGCTCCGCGCCTCGATCGACCTCGCCCCCGAGCCGCTCATCGCGCCCATCCACGCCGCGGTGGGGCTCAAGCCGAAGACGCCGTGGGCCGGCGAGCTCGCGAAGGCCGCCGAGGACGCCGTGAAGCGGCTCCTGCTCCCCGCCGTGCAGAGCGACGTGCGCGTCGACCTCAAGATGCAGGCCGATCGCGCCGCGGTCGAGGTCTTCGCCCAGAACCTCCGCGAGCTCCTCCTCGCCGCGCCGTTCGGCACGAAGGCCGTGCTCGGCATCGACCCGGGCCAGCGCACCGGCTGCAAATGCGCCGTCGTCGACGAGACGGGCAAGCTGCTCGAGCACACCACGATCTACCTGGTCGGCAGCAGCGACGCGCTCGAGCGCGCGCGGCAGGACCTGCGCCGCATCTGCCGCAAGTACCCGCTCCGCGCCGTCGCCGTGGGCAACGGCACGCACGGCCGCGAAACCGAGGCGTTCGTGAAGGACGTGCTCGCCTCCGAGGGCTTGAAAGAGCTGTACTGCGTCCCGGTGAGCGAGGCAGGCGCGAGCGTCTACTCCGCGAGCGAGGTCGCGCGCGAGGAGTTCCCCGACCTCGACCTCACCGTGCGCGGCGCGATCAGCATCGCCCGGCGGCTCCAGGATCCGCTCGCGGAGCTCGTGAAGGTCGACCCGAAGAGCATCGGCGTCGGCCAGTACCAGCACGACGTCTACCAGGGCCTGCTCGCGCGGAAGCTCGACGAGGTGGTCGAGAGCTGCGTCAACATGGTCGGCGTCGAGCTGAACACCGCGAGCGCGCCGCTGCTCGCCCGGGTCGCCGGCATCGGCGCGAGCCTCGCGAAGAAGATCGTGGCCCACCGGAACGTGCACGGCGCCTTCAAGAGCCGCAAGGGGCTGCTCGACGTGCCCGGCATCGGACCGAGGACGTTCGAGCAGGCGGCGGGCTTCCTGCGGGTGCGGGGAGGGGAGCACCCGCTCGACGCGAGCGCCGTGCACCCGGAGCGCTACGGCCTGGTCGAGCGCATCGCCGCGGACCTCGGCGTTCCGGTCGGGTCGCTGATCGGCGACACGTCGGCGATCGCGCGGATCGACCCGAAGCGGTACGAGTCCGGCGACGTCGGCTCGTTCACGCTGAACGACATCCTCAGCGAGCTCAAGAAGCCCGGCCGCGACCCGCGCGCCACGTTCGAGCCGCCGAACTTCCGCGACGACGTGCGGACGATGGAGGACCTCAAGCCGGGCATGGAGCTCGAGGGCGTGGTCACCAACGTGACGGCGTTCGGCGCCTTCGTCGACGTCGGCGTCCACCAGGACGGCCTCGTGCACGTCTCGCAGCTCGCGGACCGGTTCGTGAAGGACCCGGCCGAGGTCGTGAAGGTCGGCGAGAAGCTCAAGGTGCGCGTGCTGGAGGTCGATCTCGTGCGCAAGCGCATCTCGCTCACCGCGAAGAAGGGCGGCGCCCCCGCCGGCGCGCGCCCCGGGGCCCCGGCCGCCGGCGGCGACGCGCGCGGTCGCAACGATCGCAACGACGGCCGCCGGCCCGGGCAGCAGCCGCAGGGGAAGGGCCAGCCGCAAGGGAAGGGGCAAGGCAACTCCGCAGGCGGCTTCCGCAATAATCCGTTCGCCGATCTGCTGCGGAAGTGATCCGTGGGGGGCCGTCGGCGCGCCGGCGGCCCCTCCTGGTGACTAGAACCCGTGGTCGGCGAAGAAGCGCTCGATCCGGAGCGAGACCAGCTCCGGGAACTCGACCGCCGTGTAGTGCGTCCCGCCGCGCACGACGAGGACCTCCGCCATCGGGATGCGGCGCGCCATCGCCTGCGCCAGCGCCCGCGGGGCGAACGTGTCGCGGTCGCCCGTGATGAGCAGCGTCGGGACGTCGATCTGCTCGAGCACGTCCTCGGCGTCGTGGGCGCCGAGCGCGCGCAGGTTCCTGAAGAACGCCTCCACGTCGAGCTCCCCCATCGGCTGCATCAGCTCGGCGAGCACCTCGCCGTCGAGGGTCGTCTCGAGCATCCCCATCCGCCGTAACCAGGTCGCGGCGTCGGGCTGGCGGATGGCCCGACGTGTCACCTGGCTCGCCACGGCGTGCGCGCGTGTCGCGAGATCCACGAGCGACGGGACCAGCCGGCCGAGCTGCGGCAGCGTCTCCAGCGGCCGGTGGGAGGTGCCGTTCAGGAGGACCAGGTTCCTGGCGAACCCGGGCAGCCGGCGGAACGCCTCGAGGGCGACCTGGACCCCCATGCTCCAGCCCATGAGCGCGCCGTGCCGGACCCCCTCCGCGGCGAGCACCACCTCCAGGTCGCGCACGTGGTTCGCGACCGCGTAGGCGCCCGGGACATCCGGCGAAGGGCGCTGCGACGCGTACATCCCGCGGTAATCCCACGTGATGAAGCGGTATTGGTCGGACAGGTACTCGATCTGTCCTCGCCACGCGAGGTAAGGGCCCCCCAGCCCGTTGACCAGGATTACTGTCTTGGCCCCCTCGAAGGGCGGCCGCGTCACGCGGTAGGCGATCTCGGTTCCATCAAAGCTCGTCACCCGCCGGGTTTCCATCCGGAGCGGTGGTCGCCGCGGCGGCGCCGGAGGCCGACCCCCGCCGGACATGGAAGAGGGCGGCAGAGTCCGTTCCCCGCCCGATCTGAAAGAGACCATGAGCCTCCGTTTCCTACCCGGTCCCTCCACGGAGGGCCATGCCGCCGGCGGCGCCCGCCTTCGAGGAGGCAGGCGACGAGCTCATCCCCCGGCGTTGACGAGGCCGCGCGCCCGCGTCCCCGCGCGGCCTCCCTGTCGCGTATCGAACCACATGCCGCGCCGCGATCGCCATCGCGTTGACATTCCTGGCGGCGCGCCGCTAACGTGCCGGGCGGGTCGTCCGCTTGCCCGGCGCGCCCGCGGTTTGCTGATCTTTTCCTCCCCCGCTCCCAGGTCGGCCCACTGGACGCCGGCCCGTGTCACCACCTGTCGCCGCTCGCGCAGGCGCAGCTCCGGACCGGGCCGTGGTGGGTCGGCCATCTCGGGCGGGCTGGGAAGTTCTGGGCGAAGTGGTGCAGCGATCCCGTCCCGAGGAGCCGATGGCTGAAGAAAAGAAGAAGAGCAAAATCGATCTGAAGGCTCGGCTTGGCAAGACGAGCATGGGCGGGGCACAGGGAGCGGCCGTCCCCCTCCCCGTGCCCGGGCCGCAGCCTGGATCGGGCCCGCCTCCCGACGGGGGCGCGGGGGTCGTGCCTCCGCCGCACCAGAGCGCGCGTCCGCCCATGCCGTCGGTGGGAGGCATCGCCCCTCCGCCGGGCATCTCCCCAGGCATCCCGCTGCCCGCGTTCGCGCCGGCCGCGCGCCCGCAGATCCAGACGCCGCCGCCCAAGCCCACGGCGGCCGCGCAGACGATCAAGGTCGAGGTCGGCGAGGAGATCGAGATCGAGCGCCGGAAATCCTCGAAGCGCATCGCGCTCTTCGCGGCCGTCGCGGCGGTCATCGGCATCGGCATCGGCTTCGTGGCCGGCGGCCAGAAGGAGCGCAGCGACCGCGGCATGCTCGCCATCGAGGGCGCCGCGGCCCTCGAGAAGGACGTGCGCGCCGCGAACGCGAAGATGCAGGAGCTCAACGACAAGCTCGCCGCCGGCGCGGAGCAGCTCTCGAAGAAGAGCTTCCCCGGGCAGCTCGCGACCGAGCTGGGCGCCATCAACATCCCGTTCGACGCGACCAACCTGGAGGGCAAGCAGGTCGGCAGCCTCCCCGGGAGGGTGCTGCGCCAGGTCCTCGCCTACACCACCGCGGTCCAGGATCTCAACAAGACCAAGGACAGCCTCAAGAACGTCTTCTCCGCCGCGCAGGCGCCCGTCGAGAAGGCATGGAAGGAGCAGGACGAGCCGGTGGTGAACTTCTCGGTCGTCTTCCGCCGCGACGGCGACAAGACGATCGCGGAGCTCGTCCCGAACAAGGCGCCGTTCCCGTTCGGCAAGGACTGGCCGGCGAAGTACTCGGTGACCCGGATCGAGCGCTCGCAGCAGGGCGCCAAGGAGGTCGAGAAGGAGGCCACGCGCTGGACGAAGGGTGACCTCGCCGGCGGCGATCTGCAGGCCCTCCCGGTCGACCCCCAGTCCGTCGCCGGCCTCACGAGCGAGCAGATCGTGCTCAAGCTCCGCGGCGCGATCCGCGACATCAACCAGCTGCTCAACGGCAACAAGGACAACCCCGCCACCGAGACGCCCGGCCTCCTCAAGGAAGGCGACGATCTCGCGAACGAGCTCCACAAGATCTCGCTGCACAGGTAGCGCCGCCGGGCGACGCGGCCGCCGCGCCCCGGCGGCCGCGCCGTCCTCCTCCGGCGAAGCCCGCCGCTCGTCCTTCCCCTCCCAGCCTGAACGCTGACGCCGCAGCGCGCGGCCTCCGGCCTCGCACGACCGGGCCTCCTTGGAGGCTCAGAGGTCCGCCGCGCCGGTGCACCTGGACGCGCTGGCGCGGCGCTCGCTGCCTGGATCAGGCGGCGCCGCCGGCGCCCATGGCGCGGGGGCGGACGATCTCCACCTTGCCGATGTGCCGCTCGTCGCTGTCTCGCACGATGAAGCGCAGCCCGAACTTGCTCACCGCCGTGCCCACCTCGGGCACCTTGCCCACGTGCTGCGTGAGCATGCCGCCGAGCGAGTCGTACTTCCCCTCGCGGTCGAGCTCCGCGCCGAGGTAGGCCGAGAGATCGCTCATGGACACGTCGGCGTCGGCGACCAGCCGCCCGTCGCCGAGGTCCTGGATGGCGGCCCCGTCGTCGGTCTCGTCGTGCTCGTCGCGGATGTCGCCGACGATCTCCTCGAGCACGTCCTCCAGCGTGACTATCCCCGACATCCCACCAAACTCGTCGACCACGATGGCGAGGTGTTGTCTCCGGCTCTTCATCTCCTTGAGCAGAGAGGAGAGCGGCTGCGATTCGGCGACGAAATTGGCGGGGCTCCGCGTGATCTCCCGGAGCGTCGTGTTCTTGAGCCGGCGCTCCTCGAGCACCTTGAACAGGTCCTTCGCGTAGAGGAGACCAGCGATGTTGTCGATCTGATCCTTGTAGACCGGATACCGGGAGTGCCCGCTCTCGGTGACGATCTCCAGCACCTTCTCCAGCGGCGTCGAGATCTCGATGGCCTCGACCTTGGAGCGCGGCACCATGACGTCGCGCGCCGTGAGGTCGGCGAACTCCAGCACATTGCGGATCATCTCGGCCGGCTCTCGCCCGAACAGGCCAGAGCGCTCGACCTCATCCACCAGGATCTCGACCTCGGCCTCTGCCACCCGCGGGTCCGACGGCTGCTCACCGTCCTTCGCCCCCAGCCTGGATCCGATCCAGCCGAGCGGGACGGCGAGCGGCAACATCAGGATCTCCAGCGGGCGCAAGAACCGGACTGCCGCCAGGGAGGCGCGATCCGCGTGTTTTCGACCCAGCGTGGAGCTCACCTCGTAGAGCGCTCCGCTGAGGACGATCGTGGTCGCCAGCCCGAGGTAGAGGGCAGCACCCGGGAAGGTGCGCCGGAAGAAGAGGTCGAAGAACGCGGCGGTCAAGCTCGTCGAGGCCACCCAGCCCAGCAGGTAGCGGGACCGGATCTTCGCGTCCTCTCGACGGATCCGCTCATAGGCGGCCTTCGTGGGGCCCGAGGACTGCTCGATCAGCGCGCCGAGCCTTGTGGCGCTCAGCGTGGTCAGTGCGGTGTCGGCGCCGACGAACAGCGCGCCAAGTGCGGCGGATAGAACTGCAGCGCCGAGCGCTGGCAATGGAACGAGATCGGGACTCAAACCGAGGCTCCTACCTGGCGAATCGTAACGGAACAGTCGAGGGGAGCGCAACCGGACCGCGGCGCGAAATCTCGCGAAAGGCTGGATTTGCGCGTTCTGGCTGGACTTCTCTCAGGGCGCGGACTCCCAGGCTCGACCGGAACGACCGGCGCCGAGAGATGACATGATCCCTGGGTGTGCAGAAGTCCAGGGATTTGCCGTTTTCCTGCGGATTTCTGCCTACTCCTCCGCAGGTTTCTGCATATCGACCACGCCAGAAAAGCCGCGCAGGACGGAAAACCGAGTCGCGGCCGGTGGCGGAGGGCTCTCGGGGAGCACGTCGTCGCCGGGCTCCGCCGCGCCGAGCGCGACCACGTGGCCGTCCGGATCCAGCCAGACCGCGGCGCCGGGGTGCGCAGGAGGGGAGGAAAAGTCGGATGCGGAGAGCGACTGGCCGAGGCGCGCGCGGCGCGCGCCGTGCTCGGTCAACCGGGCGACGGGGAGGCTTTCGGACGCCGCCGCGGCGAGCGGGCGGAGCGCCGCGCGCAGCACGTCGGCGCCGGCGTCGAGCGGCGCCGCCTCGCCCACGGCGAAGCTGCCGCTCGCGGTGCGGCGGAGCGCGGACAGGTGGGCGGGCAGGCCGAGGTGCGCCCCGAGGTCGCGCGCGAGCGACCGGACATAGTAGCCCTTGCTCACGTCGAGCTCGACCTCGAGCGCGGCGGGCGCGGCGCCGGCGGTCGCCGTGCCGGCGAGGGCTCCGGCCGCGCCGCGAGCTACGCCGGCGAGCGCGAGCGAGCGGACCTCGACGGGACGCGGCGCCAGATCCACGGCCTGGCCGGCGCGCGCGAGCGCATAGCTGCGCTGCCCCGCGACCTTGATGGCCGAGTACGCCGGAGGCATCTGCTCCCGCCGCGCCCGCTCCGCGTCGAGCGCCGCCGCGATGCGCGGCGCGGCGCGCGCGAGCGCCTCGCCGCCCGGGATCCCACCGGGCCCGGCGAGCGCGTCGAGCTCCCCCTCGAGCCACGGCGGCAGGGCCTGCGTCGCGGTGATCTCGCCCTCCGCGTCGAGGGTGTCCGTCCCGACGCCGAGGACGACCCGCGCCGTGTAGCGCTTGTCCTGCGCGGTCAGGTAGGGGGCGAGCTTCGTGGCCTCGCCGACGAGCACCACGAGCACGCCGGAGGCCATCGGATCGAGCGTGCCGGCGTGCCCGATGCGCTTCACGCCGAGCAGGCGGCGCAGCCGGGCGACGACGTCGTGGCTCGTGGGGCCGCTCGGCTTGTCGATCACCAGCACGCCATCCATGCGCGCGCCGCGTGGGCGCGCGGGCGGCCGGTTCGGGCGCGCGGGCGCGGGCGCGGGCGCGGGCAGCGGGGCCGCGGGCGCGGGCTGCTCGGGGGTGAACGCAGGATCCTCCGGCGCAGTCCGCTTCATCCGAACCAGATCGACTTCCGCGTCGCCAGGGTGTCGTCGATGAGCCCCTGGATCGTGGCGCGCACCCGCTCGGCGAGGCGCCGCACCAGGATCTGGTCGTCGGCCGCCTCGGGGCCGTAGGCGTCGAAATGCATCGGCTCCGCCAGGCGGATCTTCCACTTGGTGGGCGCGGGGACCAGGCCGAGCGGCCCGAGCGCGGGGAACGTCGCCGTGACGGGCAGGTAGGGGATGCCGAGCACGCGGGTGACGTGCTCGATCCGGTAGAGGAGCGGGTTCGTCTCCTCGGCGCCCACGATGGCGCAGGGGACGAGCGGCGTGCGCGTGCGCAGGCAGAGCCGGATGAACCCGCCGCGGCCGAACCGCTGGAGCCGGTACCGGTCCTTGTAGAGCTTGCCGATGCCCTGGACCCCCTCCGGGAACACCGCGACGAGCCGCTCGCCCGCGAGCAGCCGCTCGGCGTTCTCCGGGCAGGCCCGCACGGCGCCGAGGCGGTTCATGATCGTGCCGGCAAACGGCAGGTAATACACGAAGTCCTCCGCCAGCCAGCGGAGCTCGCGCTGCTCCGGGTGCTCGCGCCGCACCGCCGTCCGGAGCATGAGCCCGTCGTACGGGATGGGCCCACCCGAGTGGTTCGACACCACGAGGCACCGCCCCTCGCCCGGGATGTGCTCGATCCCCTCGAGATCGATCCGGAAGTAGTGCTTGTGCAGGAAGTCGAAGAGCGGCCTGTAACGGGCCTCGTACTTGGGATCGAAGCCGAACTCGTCGACCTCCTCCAGGCGGCTCCGCATGCCGGCGCGGCCCCACTGCCGCAGGTAGAAGTCGGTCGACAGGACGTCCCGCGCCGCGCCCGGCTCGGACAGGGGAGGCTCGCCGGCCGCGCCGCCCGGGGCGCCGCCCCCGCGGGGGCTCCGCTCCGTCGACGGCCCGCCGCCCGTGTCGACCGCGCGATCCCCGGCGGCGGAGAGCATGCCCTTGAGCCGCGCCTCGAGCTCCCGGATCTGGCGCTCCAGCTCCTCGGCCGTCTCCGACATGGCCGGCGCCTGCGCCGCGGAGGACTGCGCCTTCCGGGCCTCCGACGGCTCGGTCGGGCCGATCGGCGCCAGGTACCGCGCCTCCTCCTCCTCGACGTCGATGCTCGGCACGAGGGGCCTCGATCCCGGGAGATCGGGCTGCGTGCCCGCCGACGTACCGGTCGACGTGCCCGTCGACGTACCGTTGCTTCCTCCCGTGCGCCCTTGATCCTCTTCCGTGGTCATGCCTCTACCCCCCAACCGACTCACGCGGGTGTCTCCTGAAGGAGCCGCACGTCCCGCAGCCGCTGGGCGTTCACGTAGTCGAGCAGCGCTTCGCGCGTGGTGTACATCGGCCGGAACCCCATGACCCGCGCTGCCTTCTCGCCGTCCGCCACGCAGAGGTAGCGCAGGTAACGGAGGAAGGCGGGGGGCGTGACCGCCGTGTGCGCGGCCCACAGGGCGGAGACGAGCGGGCCGGCGGCGCTGTGCAGCACCGGGACCGGCGTGCGGCCGGCGAGGCGCACCACCGTGGAGAGCGGCAGCACGCCGTCGCCCACGATGTTGAACGTCCCCGGGAAATCGCCGTCGATGGCGAGCTTGAAGGCGGCGATCGCGTCCACCTCGTGGACGAACTGCCACAGCGGGTCGAAGCCGAGCATCGTCATGACCAGCCGCTGTGAGAGGAACCTCGTGAGGTAGTTCTGGACGGTCGGACCGAGGATCGGCGCGGTGCGGAGGATCGTGACGGTCGTGCCCTTGGCCTTCGCGCCGAAGGCGTTGAACTCCCGCTCGGCGGCCATCTTGTCCGCGAAGAAGCGCTCCTCCGGATCGGCGCGGAGCGGGTGCCGCTCCGTCAGGAAGTTCGGGTTGGTGGGGTGCGCGCCGTAGAGGATCGTCTGGCTCCAGAGGATCAGCTTGCGCAGGCCGACCTGACGCGCGCCGTGGAGCAGGTGCATCGTGCCCACCGACTCGAGCTCGTGCGCCCAGGCGGTCGCCGGGGTCGGCGAGGAGAGGAAACAGAGGTGGACGAGCGTGTCCACCTGCTCGGTCGCGAGCACGTCGGCGACGCGCTCCTCGGACGAGGGCGCCGTCAGGTCGACCGTGTGGAGCCGCAGCTTCGACCCGCCCGTGTCCGGCGGCTTGACGTCGATCGCGACGACGCGGGCGATGCGGGGGTCCTCCTCGAGGATGCCGATGAGGTTGCGCCCGAGGAACGACGCGGCGCCGGTCAGCGCGATGATCCGGCCCCCGGAGCGGGGCGCCGCGCGGTGCGAGCTCGACCCCGCTGGCTGGCTCGCGGGCGAGCCCTCCGCGGCCGCGGGCGCCGCGGGCGCGGTCGTGCCGCTGCTCGCCGCGCCGGCCTGGCGGGTGGGCACAGGGGACTCCGGGGCGGCTGCGGAGCCCTGCGCGACAGCGTCGGAAGCCGGATCGTCAGGGGGCTCGGACACGGGACTCATGCGCCGGGCGCGACACTAGCCGGTCGGCCGGCGCACGCAAGCGCGGGCGCGCCCCGCGGGAGCGGCCGCGCGGTCAGAGCGTCCGGCGCAGCACCGGATACGGCTCGAAGGGGTGCACCTCGACGAATCCGTTCTGCGTGAATGCCGAGACGGGGCCGGTCCACAGCTCGTCGTCGCGCACCGGCTCCCTCGAGCGGCGCGGCAGGGCCTCGAGGGCACGCGCGCCCCAGGCGGGGGCGAGCTCCACCGCGCCGGCGACGAGCGCCGTCGCGACGCCTCGCCGGCGGTGATCCGGGTGCACCACGGCGCAGCCGATGAGGAAGACGCCCTGGCGGTCGCCGGCGAAGCACGGCAGCCCCTTGTACAGCCGGCGCTCGTACGCCTTCGCCACGGCGGCGGCGGGCGCGACCTTGAGCCAGCCGACGACCTCCGGCGCGAGCGCCACGACGCCCCGCGCCTCATCGCGGTGCGCGGCGAGCGCCTCGGCGAACTCCCGGCGGTTGTCGCCCTGGCCGTCCGAGCACCGCGCGAGCCACTCGTTGTTGGTGCCCCCGAAGTGGTAGTAACGGCAGTAGCAGGGCGAGCCGGCCGCCTCGAAGAGCGCGTCCAGGCCGGCCAGGTGCTCCGGGCCGGCGGCCGCGATCGCGATGGGTGTGGTCATCGCCGCGCTCCTCCGCTCCCCTCACGCGCCCGGCGCGCGCAGCCCTCGCACCGGGGAGATCTGCTCCCACGCGTAGGCCGCCTGGCAGAGCCGGGCTTCCTCCAGCGCGGGGCCGATGAGCTGCAGGCCGACCGGCAGCGGCGGACCGCCGTCCGGGGCCGGCGCGGTCGCGCACGGGACGCTGATCGCGGGCAGCCCGGCCATGCTGGCCGGCAGCGTGTAGACGTCGGCCAGGTACATCGACAGCGGGTCGTCCACCCGCTCTCCCAGCCGGAACGCGACCGTCGGCGAGACGGGCGCCGCGATGAGGTCGACCTCGCGGAAGGCCTCGTCGAAATCGCGGCGGATGAGCGTCCGGACCTTCTGCGCGCGCAGGTAGTACGCGTCGTAGTAGCCCGCGGAGAGCACGTAGGTGCCGAGCAGGATGCGCCGCTTCACCTCGCGGCCGAACCCCTCGCCGCGCGTGGCGCCGTAGAGGGCCTGGAGGTCGGACTTGCCGCCGCGCTCACCCTCGACGCGCAGCCCGAAGCGCACCCCGTCGAAGCGCGCCAGGTTGGACGACGCCTCCGCGGTCGCGACGATGTAGTAGGCCGCCACGGCGTACCGCGTGTGCGGCAGGTGCACCGGCTTGATCTCGCAGCCGAGCCCGCGCAGGCCCTCGATGGCCTCCCGCACCTTCGCCTCGACCTGCTTATCGATGCCCTTCGCGAAGTACTCCTCGGGCACGCCGATGCGCAGGCCGGCGACGTCGCGGCCGCACGCGGCCTCGATCTCGCCCACCGGCGCGTCGAGGCTCGTCGCGTCGCGCGGATCGCGGCCCGCGATCACCTCGAGCAGGCGCGCCGCGCCCTTCACGTCCTGCGCGAACGGGCCGATCTGGTCGAGGCTCGAGGCGAACGCGATGAGGCCGTAGCGAGAGACCCGGCCGTACGTGGGCTTGAGGCCGACCACGCCGGTGAGGCTCGCCGGCTGGCGGATCGAGCCCCCGGTGTCGGAGCCGAGCGCGCCCGGCGTCATGCCCGCCGCCACCGCGACCGCGCTGCCGCCGGAGGAGCCGCCCGGGATGCGCGTCCGGTCCCACGGGTTCTTCACCGGTCCGAAGGCGCTGTTCTCGTTCGACGAGCCCATCGCGAACTCGTCCATGTTGCACTTGCCCGGCAGGATCGCGCCGGCGGCGCGCAGGCGGGCGACGACCGTCGCGTCGTACTGCGGGCGGAACCCGCGCGACGCGTCGGGCGCCTTGGATGAACCACCGCCGCCCGGGGCCGCCCGCGTGAGGATCTTCGAGCCCGCGGTCGTCGGGGCGCCCTCGGTGCAGAGCGCGTCCTTGAGGCCGATCGGCACGCCCGCGAGAGGACCGAGCGACGCGCCGCGCGCGCGCCGCGCGTCGAGCGCGCGCGCGGCCTCGAGCGCCTGCTCCCCCTGCACCGTGAGGAAGGCGCCGAGCGCGCCGTCGCGTTGCTCGATGCGCGCGAGCGCGGCCCGCGCCACCTCCTCTGCGCTCACCTCGCCGCGCTGCACGAGCGCCGCGAGCTCCGGGATCGATCGATCGAGGATCGCTGTCTCCATCGGCCTCACCCCTCGTCCACGAACGCCGGCACGGCGAACCCGTCGTCCTCGACGCGCGGCGCCTCGCGCAGGGCCACCTCGCGCGGCAGGCTCGGCGTCTCCTCGTCGGCGCGGAGCGGCAGCCGCTCGATCTGCACGTGCGCCGTCGGCGGCACGGCCGAGACGTCGAGCTCTTCGAGCTGCCGGACGTAGCTCAGGATGTTGCCGAGATCACCGGTGAGGCGCTCCATTTCCTCAGCGGAGAGATCGAGGTGGGCGAGGCGCGCGATCGTCAGCGCCTCGTCGCGGCGGATCGGGGGCGAATCAGCGTTCGACATGGCGAGCGCCCGATGTAGCACCGCCGGTTCCGCGGACGCCAGCGCTGGTCGCACGGAGCGCGGCGGGCGAGCGTGGACCGGCCGGGCGCGGGGCGAGCAGAGACCGCGCGGCCGACATCGACCGGGCGCGCGGCGCCGCCTGCCGGCGCGCCCCCCGAATGTGGCCGCGGTGCAGAAACGGTGATATCGCCGGAGCCCCGCGCGCCCGGTCGATGTCGGCCGCGCGGGCAGGCGCCCGACCTCCTGCGCGTTGCTGGCGAATGCAGTCCCCGAACACGCCCTCCCTGCGCCGCGAGCGCATCGGTATCATGGTCCTCTGCGCGTCCGCGGCCGTGGCCATGTCGCCCGGCGTGGGCGGAGGCGCCGGCGACCGATCGACGGCGCTCGCCGCGGCGCTCGCGGAGCGGGGCATCTCGGCGGCCCCCGGCGACGTGCTCTGGGTGGACCCGCCGCGCGGCGCGTTCAGCCCGCTCCGCGCGAGCGCACGCGCGGTCGCGCGCGGCGCCGTCCGGGGCGAGCCCACCGACCTCTACCTCGTCGACACGGAGCTCTCGCCGGAAGGGGTGCTGCTCGACGTCTCGGGGGTCCACAACCTCACGGAGACGAGCGGCGCCGAGGAGTCGAGGCCCGTGCTCCGCCGCGAGACGCTCGCGTACGTCTCGCGTCCGCTGATCGACGCCGCGTCGCCCACGGTGCACGTGCTGGCGCTCGATGGCCAGCACGTGCCGGGCGGCGTCGACTGGTCCTGGACCGAGCGGCTGCAGCACGCCGTCACGAACTGGCAGGCGACGGGCCGGATCCGCGGGATCGGGAGGCGCACGTTCGCCATCGATCTCACCGGGGATCCGGCGCCCGGCGGCGACGAGCCCGGCGGCGCGGAGCCGGGCGGCGACGAGCCCGGCCGGGAGAGCCGGCCCGCCTTGAGCGCGGGCGACATCGCGATCGCCCTCGAGGGCGATGGCCTCGCCGTCCGCTCCAGCGGCCGCGAGGCGCGCCTGCCGTACCACGGCGCGGCCGCGGCGCTGCCGGCGTGGGTCCGCGCCGAGTCGTTCGAGGTCGCGCGGCCGGGGAACCTCGTCACGTGGGCGGTCGACCGCGTGCGGTTCGTGATCGGCGACGCTGCGATGCAGACGGTCAAGGCCGTGGCGTTCACGGCGCTCGATTTCGTCCTCCGCAACAAGGAGGCGGTGACGGGCGACACGGGCGCCGAGGACATCGCCGCGGACCTCGGCAAGAGCGCGCTGGATCCGCCGGTCCGCCAGGCCCCGATCGATCCCGAGATCGGCTGGCCGCCGTCGCCGCTCGAGCCGTGGGTGACGCCGGCGCTGCCCGGAGAGGGGCAGTGGAACCCGCAGGGCGGCGACGCCTTCGTGCGCAAGCTGGAAGGGCTCCCGCCGGCGTTCATGACCACGTTCATCCGGGCGGACCGCTCGCGCAAGGCGACGCGCGTCTACATCGCCCTCTGGGATCCGCGCCAGGTCGAGCTCCACATGATGGCGGGCACGGTGGAGCCCAAGGGGGCGACGGGCGAGGCGGGGCCGGGGCTCATCCCGCGCACGCCCGAGGTCATGAAGCGCGTGGTCGCCGCGTCCAACGCGGGCTTCCAGGCGATGCACGGCGAGTTCGGCATGATGGCCGACGGGGTCGTGTACCTGCCGCCGAAGCCCTACGCCGCCACGGTGGCCGTCCGGCGCGACGGCAGCACCCTGTTCGGGACCTGGTCGGAGGACGAGACCATCCCCGAGTGGATGCTCTCCTTCCGCCAGAACATGACCGTCATGGTCCAGGACGAGAAGTGGAACCCCTTCGGGCGGACGTGGTGGGGAGGCACGCCGCCCGGCTGGGCCGACAAGACGCACACGGTCCGGACCGGCATCTGCCTGACGAAGGAGCGCTTCGTCGCCTATTTCTACGGGGCCGACGTCAGCCCCGAGGCCCTGTCGCAGGCGATGATCCAGGCCCGTTGCGCGTACGGGATCGCGCTCGACATGAACGCGGGCCACAGCGGGCTCGAGTTCTACCACGTCGCGCCGAGCGGCGAGCTGCCGGCGCTGGGCCGCCCGATCCAGGGCGAGTGGGAGGCCGAGGGCGAGGTCTCGGGGCTCTCGGGCTACAGGTTCCGCGGCCGGCGCCTCATCCGGGGCATGGGCCTCATGAACTTCCCCCGCTACATCCGGCGGGAGGCGCGCGACTTCTTCTACATGACCCTGCGGCACCTGCTCCCGGGTCCGGCCCTCGCGACGCGCGCCGCGCCGGCCGCGACGGGGGAGGGCGTCTGGCGCACCGAGGGCCTCCCGCAGCACGGCTTCCCGTACGCGCTCGCCATCACCGAGATCCGCCCCGACCCGTCGCGGCCGGACGTGCGGCTGCGGGTGCTCAAGGTGGACCCGCGGACCGTCTCGGCCGCGCCGGCGAGCGAACCCTGGGCGCCTCCGCCGGCCGGGGCGGGCCCGGTCGGGACCATCGTGGCGGTGCTCGCCGGCGACGCCGCCGCCGCGGGAGCAGGCCAGTCCGAGGTGTCGAGCGTCTGGCACTCGGCCGGGGCGTTCTCGATCGCGCCGGCCGCTCCGGTGCGCGGCGCGGTCCGGATCGCGACCGGGTACGGCGGCAGCGTGGGCGCCGTGGCCGGCCTGGGCGTGCACGACGAAGACGGGATGTTGATCTACGTCGAGCGGGAGCCGGCCGCGCCGTCCACCGCGCCGGCCGCGGCGTCGCCGGACGCGTCGGCCCCCGCCGCGCCGCCCGTCGATCCCCGCGACGCGAAGCTGCTCCACGATTTCCTGGCGGGGCTCGGCTGCTCCTCGCGGGTCTATCTCCACCGTCCGCTCTCGCTGGCCCTCGGCGGCGATACGGATCTATCCGGCGCCGCCGTCCACCCGCCCTCCGGCCCGCGCGCTGTCCGGCTCACGCGCGCCGAGGCCCCCGGCGCAGGCCGGATGTTCGAATCCACGCCGACCGTTCCGCACAGCGTCTGGTATCCCCTGCAGCAGAAGCGAGTCCGTTACTTCAAGAAGCCGAAAAAAGAGGAAACGGCGGACAGCGACCACTGAGCGTAAGGCGACGGAAACCGGGAACGCAGGCAGGGAATGCAACCCGGGCGCCGGGAACGCAGGCGGGAAACGACGAAGACGGCAGCGGAGTCGCGGACCGAGTCCAGGGACGGAGCCAGGAATCCTCCCATGGGGGGCAAGGTGTTGCTTGTACGCAGGCGGTCCGAGGGACTAAAACAACGTCGCCGGTGCACCGTTTGCAGTTCCTCGGAGCTTACGACGTCTCAGGCTGGATCGGCGTGGGCTCGCTGGGTGAGGTCTTCCGCGCCGCCTGCCGGAAACGCGGGCGCATCGTCGCACCGAGGGGCGTGTTGCCTCTCGGCTGCAGCGTCGAGGGCGCGGGCGAGAGGCACCGGACAGGCACCCTCGCGGTGCGACCCGACCCGGGCGCGCCGCGCGTCCGCCGCCGGGAGCGGAGGGCGGGCAGGCGCGTGTCCGAGGGCGCGCGCGCTGCGGTCGTCGCGCGGCGCATGACCGGGAGCGGCGCGCGGGATCCGCGGCAGATCGCGGCGTGTGTGTCGCCGGGGCGAGCCAGGGTTCCCCTGAAGGCGCTCGCGAAATCACCGGACCGGCGGTACGCTACAGAGGATCAGGTTCACGCAGAGCGACCGCGAGCTTGCCCGAGACCGGGGCCGGCTCGTCATCCGTCAATGGTGCGCGCGTCGCGCGGTGGATGCGCGATCGTTTCACGGAAGCCGCGGCGAACGGGCCGCATGTCCTGAGGAGTTTCCGAACATGGCCGATAACAAGGGCGGCAGCGATCTAGACGTCTTTGAGGGGCTCGCGAAGAAATCGTCACGCGCCACGAGCCCTGCCCTCGCGCCCCCCTCGACGCAGTCGCGGCAGCGCCCTCCGGGAGTCGGCTCGCTGCCGCCGCCGCCCCTCGCGGTGACGCTCCCCTCGGGCATGGCCACCCCGCTGCCTCCGCCGACCGTGACGAAGGGGACCAACCCCGGCTCGCTGCCGCCGCCGATGCCCCCGTCGGCCAGGACGAGCTCGCTGCCGCCGGTGGTTCCGCCCCCCTCGCGCCAGCCGTCGCTGCCGGCGATCACCGTCCCGCCGCTGCCGCCGGTGAGCGCGCCGCCGCCGCCGCCGACCAGCGTCGCGCCCAGCTCGCTGCCGCCGGTGGTCCCTCCTCCCATACGCCCGGCGTCGGTCAAGCCGCCGCCCAAGCCCGTGGACGACGCGAAGCCCCGCTCCGCCAAGGGCGCCGCGGTCGACATGGACTGGGACGACGAGGAGGAGTCGACCCACATCTACGACAAGCAGGGGAACGACAGCATGCCCGGGCGGTCGAGCCCGCCCCCGACCGTGAGCTCGCCGTCGATCCCGAAGGCGGCGGCGGCGCTGCTCGCGAGCTCGAGCGGCGCCGCGGCGCCGGCCACGCGGGCGCGCACCCCCATCCCGATCCCGCCGCCGATCCCGAGCGCCCCTCCCGCGCCGCCGCTGCCGGATCTCTCGCCCCGCCCGCTGTCGCGCAACGACGAGCCGACGGCGATCCGCGCGCGCCCCGTGACGCAGCAGGGCGCCGGCAAGGCGGGCGTGATCCTCGGCGGGCTCGCGCTGCTCGCGGTGCTCGTGCTGGCCGTGATCCTGCTGGTGCCGAAGAAGGGCGCGCTCACCATCGACCTGAAGACCCCGGGCGGCACCTCCGTCGCCCGCGCGGAGATCTTCATCGACGGCCAGAAGCGCTGCGACACCGTGCCTTGCGTGGTCCGCGACCTCGAGCCCGGATCGAAGGCGGTCAAGATCCTCGCCCCCGAGTTCCCGCCGCGGGACGCGATCGAGATCGTCGAGGGCGGCAAGGACAAGGTCGTCGTGATCACGCTCGACGCCGCGGGCGGCGCGCGGCCTCCGACCACCGTGGCGACCTCGACCAGCCTGAAGGTGTCGGGCAGGCAGCCCGGCGTGAAGGTCTTCGTCGATGGCGTGGAGAAAGGCACGTTGCCCGTCGAGGCCAGCGTGTCGCCCGGGGAGCACAAGATCCGCTTCGAAGGCGGCGATCGCTACGAGCCCCTCGAGCAGACCGTGGAGGTCGGCCAGGGCCAGATGAAGGACCTCGGCGCCGTCGCGCTGAAGGTGAAGAAGGGGCAGGTCACGCTCGACCTCGCCACCTCGGGCGCCTCGGTCAAGCTGGTGAACGCCAAGGGGACGGAGAAGAAGCTGTCGGATTCGGCCTGGAAGAAGCCGCCGGTGCAGGTGGAGGTCGACCCGTCGGAGGGCTGGAAGGTCGTCGCGACGAAGAAGGGGTACGAGGACTTCAGCCAGGCGCTCTCGTTCGAGGACGGGCAGGCCGAGAAGACGATCCAGATCGCGCTCGCCGAGGTGAACAAGCCCGAGCCGGTCGCCGCCGCGCCGGCGCCCGAGCCTGCGCCTGCTCCAGCGCCGGCGCCCGCCGCGCCGAAGGCGGAAGCTCCGAAGCCGGAAGCAGCGCCGAAGGCGGAGGCGCCGCCGGCTCAGGCGGCCGCCGGCAGCGCGACGCTGAACATCAACTCGATCCCGGTCTCGAAGGTGGTCCTCGACGGTCGGCCGCTGGGGAGCACGCCCAAGGTCGGCGTCAGCGTTCCAGCGGGCTCGCACACGGTGATCTTCATCCATCCGGACCTGGGCAAGAAGTCGGTCACCGTCTCCGTGAAGGCCGGGGAGACGAAGACCGCGGCCGTCAAGTTCAACTGACACACGCAGGATCGCCAGCGCAGCACGCGCGCGGCGGGTCCCTCTCGCTCGCCGCGACCGCCGCCGCCGCGGTCCGGTGAGGCCCGCTGCGGGCGGGTTCAGGGCGCGGCGCCGGCGGCGCCAGCCCCGGAAGCTGTGGGCTCCCCGCGATCCATGCGCTCCGCCCACGCGCGCCAGGTGGCCGCGCAGCGCGGCTCGTCCGCGTGCGCGCCGCCCGCGCAGTACGCCACGTCGCGCGGCGGGCCCAGGACGAGCATCGCCGTTTTGCTGACGAACGGCAGATCGCGCCGCCAGATCTCGCCGAAGCTGTCGAGGCGCCGGCGGTACACCTCGGCGGCGCGATCCCCGAGGAGGCGGTCGAGCTGCTCGCGGAGGTTCTTCTTCAGCTCCTCGTCGTCCGTGACGGCCAGCGTGCGCTGGAGGAACCGGATCTGCGCCTCGCGCTCCCCGGCGCGCCCCAGGATGCCCGCGCCGCCGATCGCCTGCCAGCTGATGTTCGCGTCGCCGCCGCCGAGCTCCGCGGCGCGCTGGAGCATCCGGGCCCCGTCGAGGCGCCACTGCGCCTTCTCCGCGGGATCGGTGAGGTAGCCGGCCGGCGCGATGAAGGCGACGAACTGGCCGAGCACGAGCCACAGCTCGGCGTCGAGCGGGCGGCTCCGCACCCCTCGCTCCATGATCTCGCGCGCCTTGACGACCTCCTCGCGCGGGGTCGTGTCCGTCTGGAAGGTGATGAGCGCGTCCGCGAACAGGTACGGATCGCGAAAGGTCGGATCGAGCGCGTTGATCGCGTCGAGCAGCAGCGTGAGGTTCTCGAACCGGCGGCGCTCGAGGGTGTGCAGCCCCTGCGACACGAGCACGTGGGACCAGAGCAGATCGGCCAGCGCGGAGCGGTACCCGAGCGACAGGGTGACCACCTCGTCGGGCGGCGGCAGGACGTAGATGTCGGACGTCTCCTTGACCCGCTGCTCGAGCTCGGCGGCCGGCGCCCGCACGCTCCCGATCGCGACCGCGGCGACGGCCGCCAGCGCGGCCGTGACGAGCGCGTCGCGGCCGCGCGCGATGCGCTCGCCGCGCTCACCCGCCAAGCGCGGCGGGCGGGCCGCCGGCGGGGCCGCTGTCCCGGGCGCCGGACGAGCCCCCATCATTCCACCTCGCGGTCCACGAACATGCCCGGCAGCACGCGGGCCGGCTCACCCGGGACCCGCTCGCCGCGGACCTCGAACGTGGACAGCGCCCCGTCGCCGTCGAGGTCGCCGTGCGCCGTCGCGACGAAGCGCATCGTCTTCGACGCGTCGAGCTCGCTGGTGAACTGGAAGGCGAACGCGTGCGGCTCCTCGAAGCGGAAGTCGAGCGACCGCCACGTGAGGTGCTCCCACGACTCCGGCGGGTCGACGGCGCGCACGCCGCGCGGCACCTGCGCCGGCGTCAGCGGGGCGGAGGGAGGGAAGCTGATCTCCTGCGGCCGCGCCTCCGCGTAGGCGATCGCGCTGGTGACCAGCCGGTCGAGCCCCTCGATCGGCTCGCTCAGCTTGGACGCGCTGAGGTTTCGGAAGAACGCCGGGACGGCGACGGCGAGGACGCTGCCGCCGACAGCGAAGGCCGCGCTGAGCTCGAGCGCGCTCCAGGAGCGCCAGTTCATGGCCTCTCTCTACCTCTCCCTCCCCGCTCGAACAAGCGCGAGCGCGGCGGGTGACCCGCGTCACTCCAGGTCGTTGTTTGTGTAGATCTGGGTGCTCGTGACGATCTCGCCGCCGCGCACCTCGCCGGTGCGGACCATCGTGCTCGCCACGCCGTCGCCGTCCAGGTCCCCGCGCGCCGCCGCCTCGAACCCCTCCTCGACGCTCGGGAGGGGAGCGCCGGGCATGCCGTCGCTGACGTAGTCGCCGCCGACCTGGTACGAGTACTGGAAGTAGATGGGCTGGGTGATCGCGAAGCCGAGGCACTGCCAGCCGGCGAGGTGCGAACCGGTCATGAAGTCCGCGTTGGGACCCGCGCTGGGCTGGTACTTGGTCCCCTGGACCTGGGTGAAGTCCGCGGGCACCGGGGTGGCCGCGCCGCAGAGCACATGCGTGTTGCCCGCGACGCCGCCGCTCGGCAGGATGACGGAGGTGTTTCGCTCGCGATAGTACTGGGTCACGGCGCTGCGGGTGATCGCCCCCACGACCAGCTTCGCCTCAGCCGTCTTCGACATGGCGAGCTGCCTGCTCACGCCGACGACGGCGAGGGCAGCGAGCACCCCGATGATGGAGACGACGATCATGAGCTCGACAAGCGTAAAGCCGCGCTTCTGGCATGCCGCTGTGCACCTCATGACACCACCTCCTCGGCGAGTGCCTCGCTGATGAGCAGCGGGCTGCCCTCCTCGTGCGGAGAGGGGCAGCCCGCCGTGCCATCACTCGAACTCGTTGTTGATGAACACCTGCGTCGAGAGGTTGAGCTCGCGGGACGTGGTGTTGATCGAGCCGGTGCGCGCGAACGTGCTCACCACGGTGTCGCCGTCGATGTCCCCCTGCGCGATGGCCTCGAAGCCATCGCCGGTGGGGGCAGGCGCGCCGGGAACCGTCGCGGTGACGTAACCGCTGCCGGCGTTGTAATCGTACATGTAGGCGATCGGCTGGGTCATCGAGAACTTCAGGCACTTCCACCCGGCGACGTCGGTTCCGCTCTGGAAATCGTTACCGTCCGTGTTGACCGGCTGGTACTTCGTGTTCGCCACCTCGGTGACTGCATCCGGAACCGCATCGGCAGAGGCGCAGAGCGCGCGCGTCGGCGCGGTCGAGGAGTCCCCCTCGCCGAGGATCTCGGACGCAGCGCTCTCACGCTCGTACGCCCCGGAGGCGCCTCGGGCGATCGCGCCCACGGTGTTCTTCGCCTCCGAGGTCTTCGCGCTCGCGAGGTACCTGGTCACGCCGTAGATCGCCAGCGCGGCGAGGACGCCGATGATGGCGACGACGATCATGAGCTCGACGAGCGTGAAGCCCCTGTTGTTGTATCGCTTGTAAGCACGCATGGGTGTCGATCCTCCGTAGAAACTCTGTTGCCGAGAGACCTGACTGTACAAGACGCTTCGTGCGGGGCCCGGCCGACCCGCAGCGCGACAAACCTCTCCCGCCGGAATGGGCGCTCCGAGCGCCCGCGCCGGGGACAACCAACCTTTATTCCGTGTCGTTCTCCCAGTAGATCCCGGACATCGTCGATGTCGTCAGGAGCAGGGCCAGCGTTCCATCCTGATCGCGATCCCCGGCCGCCTGGATGACATACCAGGGGCCGTTCGGCGCAAACTGCGGGTCGCTCAGCGGCGGCGCCGGGAGCCCGGCCCACGTGTACGTCGTGCCGGTGTTGGTCGGGAACCCGGTCCCCACGCCCGCCACGACCGCATACCCGAACTTGACCGCGCCGTCCGTCGCCACGTTGAGCATCCGCCATTCGTCGGCGTCGTGATGGACCGCGTTCCAGGAATGCTTGTGATCGCCGAGATCCGCCGATGGATACCAGTCGTCGAGCGTGCCTGAGCAGTCCAGGTAGACGAGCATCTCCGCCTTGTAGGACTCCTGCGCGCCGCGGATCGCCTGCATGATGGCCTTCGGCTCGCCGGTCCCGGCCGCGGCCATGTACTTGCGGTAACCGACGAGGCCGAGCGCCGCGAGGATACCCACCATCGCCACGACCACGAGCAGCTCGACGAGCGTGAACCCTCGCCCCGCTGCGTACCGCCGTCGTTGCCTGATCCGCATTCGAGGACTCCTTTCAGCAGGGCTCGTGCCAGAGGGAGCGCGGCCTGGCGCCGCCGGGGCTTCGCACGAGAAGTTCATGATTTTGTTCATTTTTCCAGGATGAAGGGCCCGGGCCGCCGGGGCGGCGGGGCGGCGCTCGTCTCCCGCGGTGACGAAAACCGTCACTGCGGGGCGCCCGGCGGTGACGAATCTCGCCGGACGCCATCGTCGTCGTCGCTCTCCACGTCGGCGGCGAGGGCGTGTTTGGCGAGGCGGTAACGCAGCGAGCGGAACGTGACGCCGAGCAGCTTCGCGGCCGCCTTGCGGACGCCGCCGGTGCGCTCTAGCGCCTGGAGGATGAGCCGGCGCTCGACCTCGCCGAGCACGTCGTCGAGCATGCACCCGCCTGGAGGCAGCTCGGCGAGCCGCGGGGCCGGGCTCGCGCTGAGCCCGGCGACGGCGCTCGGCAGATCGCCGAGGCCGATCGACGGCCCTCCGGCGAGCGCGACCGCGCGCTCCATCATGTTCTCCAGCTCGCGCACGTTGCCGGGGAAGGCGTAGGCGTCGAGCGCGCGCACGGCGTCCGTCGTCAGGCCGCGGACGTCCTTTCCGAGCTCGGCCGCGAAGCGGCGCACGAAGCGATCCGCGAGCCGCGAGATGTCGCCGGGGCGCTCCCGCAGGGGCGGCAGCTCGATGCGGATGACGTTGAGCCGGTAATAGAGATCCTGCCGGAACCGGCCCTCGCGGACCTCGGCCTCGACGTCCCGGTTCGTCGCGGCGAGCAGCCGGACGTCGACCGGGATCTCCACGGCGCTGCCGACCGGGCGCACCTTCCGCTCCTGAAGGACGCGGAGCAGCTTCACCTGCAGCGACGCCGGGAGCTCCCCCACCTCGTCGAGCAGCACCGTCCCGCCGTCGGCCTCCCGGAACAGCCCGAGCGACCGCGCGTTCGCGCCCGTGAAGGAGCCCTTCTCGTGGCCGAACAGCTCGCTCTCCATGAGCGCCTCGGGCAGCGCGCCGCAGTTGACGACCAGGAACGGCTTCGCGGCGCGATCGCTGTGCTCGTGGATCGCGCGGGCGACGCGCTCCTTGCCGGTCCCGCTCTCGCCGGTGAGCAGCACGGTCGTGCGCGTCGGCGCGATCTTGGCGATGAGCTCCGAGATCCGCTGCATCGCGGGGCTCGTCCCGAGCGGCTCGCGGCCGGTCGTGTCGAGCCGCTCGATCTGCGCGCGCAGCCGCTGGTTCTCGACGACGATCGAGCTCTTCTCGATCGCCTTCGCGGCGAGCGCGGCGAGCTCCGCCGGCGAGAACGGCTTGGTCACGAAGTCGTACGCGCCGCGGCGCATCGCGTCGAGCGCGCTCTCCACGGTGGAGTGCGCCGTCATCACGATCACCTCGGTCGCGCCGCTGCGCGCCTTCGCGGCCGTCAACACCTCGATGCCCGAGCCGTCGGGCATCACCAGGTCGGTGAGGATCAGCGGGAACGGCTGCGGGTTCTGGCGGATGGCCTCGAGCGCGGCGCGCGCGCCGGGCGCGACCACCACCTCGTACCCCTGGCGGCGGAAGGTGATGGTGAGCACCTGACGCAGGCCCGGCTCGTCATCGACGACCAGCACCCGGGTGGCGTTCGGCGGGATGCTCGGCGGGATCGACGCCATCACGCCAGCCACAGTACCACGACGCGCCGCGCGCCCGGCAAGCCGGCGCGGCGGGCTCCGTCGCCGGCGCGCTCCGTCGCTGGTGTGCCTGCGCGCTCGGCGTGATCAGCGCCGCCGGCGGTGCGCCTTCAGGGGCAGATGTCGTTCACGACGCCGAGCGGGGTGCGCTCCTCGACGAGGAAGGCCTGCGACTCGCTCTGCTCCTGTCCGTCGCCGTCGTCGATGAGCTCCTGCCAGACGAAGAGCGTGTCGCAGGGCTCCGCCTCGATCTCGACGTGGTAGCGGCCGTTCCCGTCGACGTCGTCCTCGATGACGCCGCGCTGCGTCCGCTGGTTGAAGACGCTGACACGCGCGCCAGCCATGCAGTTGCCCGAGATCTGCCACACCCCCTCCGCAGTCGCGGACGGCCGCATCGTGTCGGCCGGCTCGGGCGGGGGGAGCGGCAGGGTCGGGCTCAGGCACGCTGCACCGGCGAGCAGCAAGAGCGCGAGGACGAGGGCGAGGTGGAGCGCGGCGCGGCGGAGCATCGGCGAGGCTTGATAGCACACCGTGTGCCGCGTTCCCGCCGCCGGAGAGCCCCGCGGCGGCGCGCAGTGTCAGCGATTCTACGAGAGGCCCGCCGGCCGGACCGTCAATTCTGTTGGCGCTCGCGCCCGTCGGTTTGCAGCACGCGCAGGGCGACGCGCCGCTTCGCCGCGGCCGGGGCGACGGCGCCGGGCTCCCGGGCCCCGGGCGGCGCCGCGGCGCCCTCGTGCTCCGCTTCGTCGAGGACCTCGCCGACGAGATCGTAGTCGCTCGCCTGCGTGATCCGGACGCGGCACATCTCCCCGGGGCGAACCTCGCCGCCGGAGAGGTAGACCTGGCCATCGATGTCCGGCGCCTGCCCGGCGTGGCGGCCCATGAGCACGTACTCGTGCTCGTCGCTCGTCCCCTCGACGAGCACCTCGAGCTCGCGGCCGATCATGGCGGCGCTCTTCTTGTGCGCGATGCGGCGCTGGAGCGCCATGAGGCGGCGGTAGCGGGCCGCCGCGGTGCGCGCGGGCACCTTGCCCTCGAGCGCGTGGCTGCGGCTCGTCTCCTCGTCGGAGTAGCGGAACACACCGACCCGCTCGAACTCGGCCCAGCGGACGAACTCGCAGAGCTCCTCGAACTCGGCGTCGGTCTCTCCCGGGTGGCCGACGATGAACGCGGTGCGGAAGGTGAGGTCGGGGACCCGCTCGCGCAGCGTGGACACGACCCGGCGGAGGCGGTCGCCGCCGTGGCCGCGCCGCATCCGCCGCAGCATCGCGTCGGCGGCGTGCTGGAGCGGCATGTCCACGTACGGCACGACCCGCGGGTGGCCCGCGAGCAGCTCGACGAGGTCGTCGGTCATCGTCTCGGGGTACAGGTAGAAGAGCCGCACCCAGCGCACGCCCTGCACGTCGGCGACCTTCTGGACGAGCTCCGCGAGCGTCGCGCGCTCGCCGCCCTGCCCGCGGCCCGCGGCGTCGCGGCCATAGGCGATCGTGTCCTGCGAGATGAGGTTGATCTCGCGGACGCCCGCCGCCGCGAGCTGCTCCACCTCGCGCACCACGTCCGCGACGGGCCGCGAGCGCTGCGCGCCGCGCAGGTCCGGGATCACGCAGAACGAGCAGGTGCGGTTGCAGCCCTCGGCGATCTTGACGTAGGCGCTGCCGCCAGGGGTCGAGAGCGTCCGCGGATCGCCGGCCTGGATCAGCCACTCGGCGGGGTTGCCGACGAGCATGCGCTCCGCGTCGCCCGCGAGCACCTGGCCGAGCTTGAGCATGTCGCTCGATCCGAGGAAGTGATCGACCTCGGGCATCTCGCGGGCGAGCTCCTCGGGGTGGCGCTGCGAGAGGCACCCGGCGACCACGAGGCGCTTGCAGCTGCCGCTCTCCTTGTGCTGCGCCATCTCGAAGATGGCGTCGATCGACTCCTTCTTCGCCTCGCCGATGAAGCCGCAGGTGTTGACGACGATCACCTCGGCGTCGGCCGCGTCGTCGACGTGCGCGTAGCCGGCCGCCCGGGCGACGCCGAGCATCACCTCGGAGTCGACGCGGTTCTTGGGGCACCCGAGGCTGACGAAGTGGACCTTGCGCGCGTTCATACGGCGGCTCCCTGGCGATCGGCGAAGACGACGCGGCCCGAGGCCAGGGTCATCGTGACACGTCCGGTGAGCTTCTTGCCGAGCAGCGGCGTGTTCTTGCTCTTCGAGCGGAGGCGCGCCGGGTCGAGCACGAAGCTCAGGTTCGGATCGATGAGGCAGAGCTCGGCGCGGGCGCCGGCCTTGATCGCGGGCGACTCGAGCCGCGCGATGCGCGCGGGCGCGCGGGTGAGCGCGTCGACGAGCCGGCCGAGGGGGAGGGCGCCCTGGCGCACGAGGTCGAGCAGGACGGGGACGACGAGCTCCAGGCCGATGAGGCCGGGCGAGGCCTCGGCGAACTCGCAGTCCTTCTCGAGCGTCGAGTGGGGCGCGTGGTCGGTCGCGACCGCGTCGATCGTGCCGTCCGCGAGCGCCTCGCGGAGCGCGTCGACGTCCGCCTGCTCGCGCAGGGGCGGGTTGACCTTGCACGCGGTGTCGTAGCCGAGCACCGCCGCGTCGGTGAGCGTCAGGTGGTGGGGCGTGACCTCGGCGGTCACGGCGATGCCGCGGGCCTTCGCCTCGCGGAGGATGCGGACCGCGCCGAGCGACGAGACGTGCGCCACGTGGTAACGCGCCCCGGTGGCCTCGGCGAGCAGCACGTCGCGCGCGACGATGATGTCCTCCGCCACGCGCGGCCAGCCCCGGAGGCCGAGCCGCGTCGAGACGGCGCCCTCGTGCATCTGCGCCCCCTCGGTGAGCGCGTGGTCCTCGGCGTGCTGGATGACGGGGAGGTCGAAGGTCTTCGCGTACTCGAGCGCGCGGCGCATGACGGCGCTCGACGTCACGCAGCGCCCGTCGTCCGAGACGGCGACGGCGCCGGCGTCCTTGAGGTCGGCCATCTCGGTGAGCTCCGACCCCTTCTGGCCGACGGTGATGGCGCCGATCGGGTGGAGCGCGGGCCCGGAGAGCGCGCGGGCGCGGGCGATCATGGCCTCGGTGATGGCGCGGGTGTCGTTGACGGGCCTCGTGTTCGGCATCGCGCACACGTGCGCGAACCCGCCGGCCGCCGCGGCGGCCAGCCCGGAGGCGATGTCTTCCTTGTACTCGTGCCCGGGCTCCCGGAGGTGGGCGTGGAGGTCGACGAACGCAGGGAGGAGCAGCAGCCCCTCGCCGTTCACGACCTCGGCGCGGCCCGAGCGGCGCAGGTCGTCGGTCGCCGCGCCGCGCCCCACCCGGCTGATGACGCCGTCCTCCACGACGACGTCGACGACGTCGTCGAGCTGCTGAGCCGGGTCGACGGCGCGCACGCCGACAAAAAGAAGGAGAGGGGGAGGTGAGCCGATGGCCGCCATGGGAGCGCGCTCCCCTAGCACATGCGCCTCTCGCCGTGCAGGAGCCGCAGCGCAGGGCAGGCGGCGAGAAAAAACCGCCTGGGACACGCAAGAGCGGGCTTGACGAACCCGGAGGGTACGAGGTAGTGATGCCCTCCCGCTCGCGAAGCTGGCGGAATTGGCAGACGCGCTGGATTCAGGTTCCAGTGGGGTAACTCCCGTGGAGGTTCAAGTCCTCTGCTTCGCACAAATATCTTTCATCTCGCACTTTGTCCTTTCCTTACGGTAGGTTGCGCGGTTTGACGCACCCGTCCCCGTCGCCCCCGGCGGACCCTCCTGTCCGCACGGGGCCGGCGGCCGTGACGCACCGCTCACCCTGCTCCCCTCGCTCGATCGCACGTCCGCTCTGAGCGGACGTGCAGCCATGGACGGCCGTCCAGACGTCACACGGGTCTCGGACTCCGCTCCGGCTGGATCGCCGTCGATCCGCGGAACGGCCGCCCCCTGCGCACGGCCGGCCGCTGGATCGCCCGCGATCCCGGACGGACGCGCAGCGCGCGCACCCGGCCCCTTCGCCCCGGGGCGCTCCCGGACGAGCGCGAAGGCGTCCTCGAGGTCCGCCAGCTGCTGCTGCGCGCCGGTGCTCCCCGCCCGCGCCGCGCCGCGCAGGGCTACCAGCTGAAGCGCGAGCGCGCGGGCGACCTTGGCCCGGAGCGCGGGCACGGTCCCGTCGGGCGCAAGCTCCTCGGCCCAGCAGGCGACGCGCGCGCCGGCGTCGAGGCGCACGCGGATCACGGGGTCCGCGGGGAAGGCTTCCCCGCAGCCCGCAGCGTAGTCGAGCGCCACGACGACACCCGCGGCGCCCCGGTGCGGGAGCAGCTCTGCGCCCTCGGGGTCCACGACGTCGAGCACGACGACGCGATCGCCCACCTGGAACTGCGCGCCAGGCGTCACGGGCGCGGCCCCTTGCCATGGCGACGCGCGCCGGGCCCCTGGCCGCCGGGCGGCGAGACGATGCCGCTCGCACCGCGCGGCGGAACCGCTTGCGCCGCAGACGCGGCGGCCGGCGCGGGCGGCGCAGGAACCGCGGCCGGGTCGACGCCGACGCGCGCCAGCGCTTCGGCTTCGTGCTCCAGCGCCGTCTCCAAGAGCACCTCGTAGGCTCGACCCACGCGCACGTTGACCCCCGCGAGCGCCGCCCTCCCTCGGAACGCCAGCACGCGCCCAACCAGCGGCGCCGGCGCCTCGAACGTGACGCGCTCCACGGGCGTCGGGCCTTCCTCGCGCACGCGCTCCCGCGTCGCACCTCTCTTCGTCGTCGTCACGCACGCACCATCCCTCGCCACGGCGCAAAAGTCAATACTATTAATATCGGCAATGTTGACATGTTTGCGCCGCGTGGACGCTGGTGGACCGCGGACGGATTCACGCGGGTCGCGAGCACGCGCCGCGCCGCGGCGGCTTCCGAGCCAGACGAGCGCGCTGTAGCGTCCGGCGTCGATGAGAGCTCACCCGTCAACACACCTCCGCCGATCCCGCTCCCTCGCCTCGCTGCGCCGGTTCCCCGGCCTCGCCGCGTGCTCACTGCCCGCCGCACCCTTGTCGGCCGTGGCCGCACGGTGCGCGGTCACAGACACCGCCGTGGACCGCCCCACAGCGCACGCGCTCGCCGTCGCGCTCGCGGCGGCGCTCCTGGCGCCCGCCGCCGCCGCTCAGGAGGCGCCGCCGGCCGACGCGGACCCGTCCAGCGCGCCGCCCGCTCCGACCTGGAGCAGCGCTCCGCCGTCCTCGGCCCCCACTGCTTCGCCGCCCGCCGCTGCCCCAGCGGCACCTCTCGAGGCCGCAGCCGCACCCCCGGGCGCACATCCCGTCCGCTCCTCGGCCCCCGCCGCCGCGGCACCTCCGCCGACCCCTCCCGCTGCTCCCGTGCTCCCTCCGGCCACGACCCCGCCAGCTGAGGAGATCGCCGGCGGCAAGGGCCGCGAGCTCAACGGCCACAGGTTCTTCATGCCGTTCGACGGCCAGAGCGCGCTGCTGTCGACGAGCTTCGCCTTCAAACAGGGCGTCGCGTCGACCTCCGCGCCGGTGAGGGATGACGTGAGCGTCGCCTTTTACCGCTACGAACAGTCGCTGCGACTCCAGGCCGCCCTCGCAAACCGCGTCGCGCTCGACCTCGAGGTCTCCGGCGCCGCGAACGTCGCCGGCAACGTCGAGACGGTCGCCCTCGTGGCCGGCCTGGCCGATCTTCGCGCCGGCGGCGGCGCGAGGCTGCGGTTGTTCACCGTCCGGCCACTCGGCCTCCAAGCGACCGTGGGCGTGTCAGCCTACTACACCCGCGGCGTACTCTTAGTCCCCGCGAACCTGCTCTCGACCATCGCCGCGCAGGTCAACGCCGAGGCCGAGAAGGAGGAGCCCAACTTCGCGCGCGCGTTCGAGCGCGGGGTTGAGAGGGGGGCCAGAGCAGCCTTCGTGGAGACCGTTGGCGCCGTCGTCGCCCCGAGCGCAGCGCTCAGCGCCGGCGGCGGACCTCTCGGCTTGCAGCTCTCCGCGTCCCCAGCGGTGTTCATCACACGGACGAGCGTCACTGAGGGTGATGACACCTCGGTGCAGCTCGAGCTCGCCGCACAAGCGGAGTTCGACGTCAGCCGTCTCTCCTCCTTGGTGCCCGTCGCCATCACGGGGTCGTACTCGCGGCGCGGCCAACCCGGCACCGAGCCGTTGCAAACCGCTTCGCTCGGCATTTGGTACGCGGGGCGCCGCAGCTTCGCCGCTGGCGTGTTTGGCTCCTACGGCTGGCAGCCGCTGCCCGACGTCGACGAGACGAGCACGACGCTCGGTGGTTCGCTCGCGCTCCAGTCCCACTTCTAGCCGCTCAGCGCACCCGGCGGCGCGCGCGACCCGGCGGGTCGGCAGCACTCTCCGCCACCTTCGCGCTCCGCTTCCCCGCCACGTACCATACCGCCGCGCCGATCGCGACTAGCGCCGCGCCCGCGGCCGCGAGTTGGCGCGTCCAGTCGCGCCGGTCGGTCCCGTCGAGCGACAGCACAAGCCGCCGTTCCTCACTCGACCGCGCAAGCTCGTCCACCGCTCGCCTCCAGCGCCCTACGCGCGTTCCAGATCTGCCGCGCCATACGCAGGTGCCCCCGCACGCCGGACACCAGCCTGCGCGCTCGACGCGCCGCCCTGACCCTCGGCCGCGTCGCTCTCCATGACGCAGCGAAGGTCCTCGTCGCACTTCGCGTGGCACTCGGACCGGAGCACCCCGCAGTCCGCGTGACACGCGGCGCAGCTGCGATCGCCCTCCGGGACCACGCAGCTCGCGAGCGCCGCAGCCGCGACGACGCGCGGCGCCGGCCTGCACTTTACGCCGAGCACAGACACGTCCCCTCGGCACACTCCGCCTGCCCCGCGATCCCCATCGCCCGGCAGGCGAGGACGCAGCTCACCGCGTCCTCGCAGGGGGCGCAGATGCACCCGGACACCGGCCTCGCGCTGCACAGCAGCCGCTCACACGAGCCCGCCTCGGGGAAGCACGACACCGCGCAGACCTCCGCGCTGGAGACGTCCTCCCAGCAGCCCACGGCGTCGCGGCACGCGTCGCCGCCGCTCCCCGACTCCCCCTCGCCAGCCACCACGGCGGCGCCGCACCCGACCGTCACGGCGATCCACGCGACCACCGCCAGCGCCACCGCGAACCAGAGCTCCCGCGACATCACCCACCTCTTCATGGTGCACGTCCTTTCCGTCAGTCGAGAAACCGCACCGAGATGCACCCGGGCGGCACCACCACCCCCGTCGCTCCCGCCTTCTGGATCGCGAAGGTCAGCCATGTCCCCGGCGCGAGCTCCCGCGGCGCGGCGCTCATCGGGTGCGCATCGCCCGAGCCCTACCGCCGCCGCGCGCGGCGCGCGCCGGCCTTTCTGCCCGTCATCTCGGCCAGGATGCGCTTGACGTCCTTGACCTCCTTGAGGACCTTCGCACCTCCGCCGCAGCCCGACTTGCGCGGGCCGCCGCAGCCCCACAGCTCGCGCCGCGGCGCCGCCCTCCGCGTCGTCGGCTTGCGCTTCGGTGCTGGTCTCTTTTTCGGCGCCGTGCGCTTCGCGGCCTTCTTCTTCGGCTTCGGCGGGTTGATCATCATGCCCGCGGTGCCGCGAAAGGGCTCGTCCACCGGAGCGATCCTGAGACCCGCGCTCCTCTTCTTCGCCATCGCTCTCCTCCTGTCAGCTCAGCCGAGCTGCACCACGATCCAGTCGCCGAGACACACGGCGCTACTCGTGGAACCGGACCACGGCCGCGAGGCTCGGGACGATGACGCCCGTCCCCACCTTCGCGGAGTTGAACGTCAACCAGTCGCCGTTGTTGAGCTGCGTGATCGGACCGAGCGTCATCTGGACGTCGTTCTGCGCGGCCCAGGAGCCGGTGTTGGTCGACAGCTGCGCAACAACGCCGCGGTCCGTGCCGTCCTGGGTCCGGGCGCGGATGGTGATCATCGCGTAGTTGGTGCCGTCGGCCGTCAACACGGCGGACGGCGACAGCCACGCGTCCTTGACCGTACGCGGCCCGTTCGCCTGCCAGAAGCCGAGCTCCGGCACCGGGCTGGATGCCGAAGCGTCCGTGGCAGCCTTCAGGAACGCAGCCACCGCCGGCGCGCCCGCTCCGACCTGCCCCGTCACCGAGCACGCGTAGGTGCCGCCCGCGCCGCTCTTCCGGTTGAGGCGCACCCATACGGCCGCGTTCGTGAAGGTGACGAGCCGGCTGACCGACAGGGCGATGCCGCTGTCGATGAAGTTGGTGTTGTCCGCGCTCACCTCGAGCTTGAAGTTTGAGGACTCGTTGCTCCCCTTGGCGAAGAGCAGCGTCCTGTTCTCCGGGAGGAGTTGACTGATGTCGACCGCGGTACCCGGGCCGGACGCAGGAATCGGGATGACGTACGTCTGAAGGCTCATGCTTCGTTCCTTTCTTGGCCGCCGAACCGCGGCCGGATGATGTGCTCCACGAGCGGCCGCGCGAGCGCGGTCGCGTGCGCCGCGTGCGTGTGGCGCCCGCCGTAGCCGAGCAGCACGACGCCGCCGCGGCGCCAGGTCCACTCGGGGGCGGGGACGCCGGCCGGCGCTCTCGCTTCGCCCGCCTCGCCCGCGGCGATGGCGTCCCGGATCGCCTCCAGGGTCTGCTGCCCAGTCGGGTAGGTCTTGTTCGGGGAGGTGCTCGCCGTCGCCACGAGGAGGCGCGCGCCCCCGAGCGCCTCTCGCCCGTAGGCCACGATCTCGGGCAGCGGCTGCACGCGCCCCGCGGCGTCCCGCGTCGTGCTGTACGTCGCGTCACAGAGCAGCACCGCGGCGATCTCGGCGCGGTCGCGTGCGTCGGCGCAGAGCCGCCGGACGATGTGCCCACCGGCGCTGAACGCCGCGAGCACGAGCGGACCCTCGGGCAGGCGCAGCGCGCGCCGCAGACCCGGCAGCCTCCGGCCGCCGTCGAGCCAGCCGTCCGCCAGACCGCCGCACGACGGGCGGCCGTCGCCCGTGCACGGCAGGTGCACCGTGCGCACGCCCGGCAGGTCCGCGCCGGCGACCTGCGCCGCGCTCACCGGACCGAGCCACACCAGCGCGGCCGGCGCCAGCGCCGGCACGGCGTCCACGCGGCGCGCGTCGGCTGCGCTGACGCCGGCGCCCCGGAGCAGCGAGCGCGCGGCCAGCGTCCCGCCGACCCCCAGGAGGAACGCCGTCGCTCCCACGACCACCTCGAGCGCGCTCCCCCGCGCGCCGCCGCGACCCTGCCGCCCTTGCACCTGCCGGATCACCTCGACGTCCCCCGGACGCCACCCCGGCGCGCGCCCCGACGTCATCGGCGCCCCCGACGGCGATCTTCGTCGCGTTCGTCGTCGTCGCGGCGACGCGACGCGAGCTTGAGCGCGAGCCACCCGGCCCCGAGCAGCGGCACCCCGACGGCGACGACCCGGCCCCACGGCACCTCCGGCGGCACGTCGTACGGGCGCACCTCCGCCGTCGCGTGGAGGTACGGCCGCAGCTTGTCTTGCCAGGCGCGCACGCGCTCGGAGTACGCAACCAGCTGCACGTCCCCGTGCTCCTGCCCGAAGTCGTCCGCGACCATCTCCGCGTAGACGGCGCGCCACTCGCCCGCGAACTGCGCCCAGCCGGCCGCCATGACCTCTGGGATGTTCGCCGGGCGAGCCGGCCGCGCGTCGCCGCCCTGCGGTCGCACGTTCGCCGCCGCGTCGCGCACAGCATCGGCCACGGTCCGAACCACGGCAGCCCCGCTCTCGCCGGCGTTCGCCGCGTTGTAGGCCTGTGCCGCGTCGCCCTGGTCCGCCAGGCCGACCGTCAGCTCCTTGACGGCGCGCTGGATCGCGGCGGCCTGAACCCTGCGCCTGTCACGCGCGCTCACGGTCGCCCCCGGCCGAGCTTCAGCCACAGGAGGCCCGCGCCGACGACGGGCACGGCGACCTTGGCCGCGAGCGGCAACCGCCCGAACGCGCCCGCTGCCAGGCTCGCGAGCCCCGCCGGCGCGGCCGCAGCGATCTCCTGCACCTCGGCCTTCACCGCCTTGACCTCGCGGTCCACGGCGGCCGCCGCCTTGAGCGGCTCGGTCATCTGCTCGAGGTCGACGCCCCCAGGCCGCGCACCGGGCCGGACGAAGCCCTTTCCCTCCGCGGCGAGTTCCACCATGTTGAGCTCGGCCTCTGTCGGGTTGAGCTTCTCGACCTCCTCGTCCCCGTCGAGCCACTTGCGGCGGAAGTCGTCCCAGGCCTCGAACGTCAGCCGGTAGCCCGGCAGCTTCGTCCGCACGCCCCACTTCTCCAAGAGCTCCCACCGCGCCACGAGGCGCGCGAACAGCTCCTTGGCCTCCTTGGTCACGAACCACGCCCCGACGTGCTCGTTCATTTGAACGCCTCCCTGAGCCACGCCGGCAGCGGGCCGCCGAGCTCGCAGCCGCGCGACAGGTCCTCGAGCAGGTCCACCTCGGCGCCGTTGCGCGTCGCCTTCCGGTACACCGGCGCGAGCAGGACCGTGGGTGCGTCGGGCGCGACCCGGTGGACCGCGCCCGCGCCCGGGTGGTACGTCGCGCCCTCGCCCTCGCGCTCCACGCCGTCGAGCACCCACTCCGGCCAGCCGGCCACGAAGTCGGCGTTGACCGGCCCGATGGCCTTCGACCACGCCCGCGCGCGCTCCTCCGGAGCGCCGCCCTCGGGCGGCGCCGCCGGCCCCTTGCGCGCAGCCTCCCACCGCGCAGCGACGACCGCGCGCGTGTTGGGCAGCATCCCCGAGACCTCGCAGAACTCGATCACCTCGGGCCACGTCACCGGGACGCGCACCCCGGCGACGGACAGCGCGTCGAGCGCGACGCGGACCCGGTACGGGCCCACCGCGAGCTCGCGCGGCACCACGTTGTCGATCAGGCCGGCCCGGTACGCCGGCAAGAGGCGCGGCAACGGCTCGACGCCGGCGACGTTCGGCGCGGCGGCCGCTGGCAGGGTCCACGGTCGCACGTCATCGCGCGCCTCGGGCACGATCGACAGGTGCAGGTGCCGCGTGTGCGGGTTCTTGCCGGGCGCGTCGTACGGGCGCCACGCGCCCCCCTGGATACGGCGGTTCGCGATCCGGCGGTTCCAGATGACGTAGGCCGTGCGCGGGTCGCCGAGGAGCGCATCCGCGAGCGCGTCCAGGTCCGGCCCGCTCTCCTTGTCGAGCGAGATGTCCACCGCGTTGCCCTGGTTGTGGTCGCTCGGCGTGGCCTGGTGCGCGGCGTCTCCCATGACGCCATCGCTCGCGCGCGAGCGGCGCGGCCAGCGCTCATCGACCTGCCGCAGGAGCTGCCGGATCGACGCCGCCGGTGTTCCCGCGGGCGACGGCTGGACCGGCTCCGGCGGAGCCGTAGCGGCGCCGCCCGTCGGGGCGCCCTGCGCCGGCGGACGCGCCGGGTCCTCTGCACCGCGCGGCGGCGCGTCGACCACCCGGCCGCCGACCGTGACCCACTTCCCCTTGGCGCGCGCCTCGACCTGCCGGACGACGCGCTCGACGTCGCTCCAGGTGTAGTGACCCCGCTTCTGCCCGTCGAACACGGGGTTCGCCGCGTAGATCTTCCCCTTCGTCAGCTTCGCGCCCGGCACCACGGGCTCGGCGCTGTCCTTCGCGGCGATCACCGCGTCGAGCGGCAAGCCCGCCGCTGCCGGGAGAAAGTTGCGCTTGTATAGGTCGAACGCCGACCAGCTGGGCGAGCGACCCTGGAGGCGCGAAAAGAACGGCAGCACGAGCTCTCGCAGCTGCCGCTCCGCGCTCCAGCCGCGCGCGGCCCACACGCGCTCCGGCGTGTCGAGCCCTGGCAGGCCGGCGCCGGCGGTCACCTGGTTGAGCCCCGCGCGCGGCGTCCCCGACGTCTTGCGCGGCGCCCGCGGGTCCCACCCGCTCTCCAGCTCGATCACGGTCGCGAGCGCCGCCGGGGACAGGTTGAGCTCGCGGCTCACCTCGAGCAGCACGCGCCGGACGGTGTTCGGATGCGCGATCAGCCCCGGGTACGCCGGCGCAACCGGCAGGTCCGCGTCCGGACCGGGTGCACCCTGCCGCCGGTCCTTCACCCAGCGCACCAGCCGCGGCACCCCGACGAGCCCTGCGATCACCGCCTCTGCGATCATTCGCCACCTCCGAGGCGCCGGAAGATCCGCGCCGTGGTCGCCGCGGCTTCGGAGAGCGCGGCGAACATCTCCCTGCTGTCGTCGTCGCGCACGGCCCCCGCCGCGCGCCCGAGAGACCGCGCGAGCCGATGCACATCCGGGTCGCGCAACGCTGCGAGCACCGCCGAGTGTGGCGGAGGTCGTACGGTCGGCGCGGGCTCGACGTGAGCGCAACGGACGCACTGCACGTAGCCGTCGCCGATCAGGTGCTCTTCGCAGCCGCAGCGCTTGCACCTCACAGGACCCTCACCCCGGTCTGGACGATGCTGCCCGCCGCCCCGTCGACGTCCGGCATGGCGGACAGCGCCATCACGACGCCGGCCGGCACGGTCACGATGCTGTCGTCCAGGTACTGCATGCTCCCCACGAGGGCGCGGGCGTGCGTGTGCCCACGACCCGCCACAATCCGGCCACCCGCGGCGTAGCTGCGCGTCAACCAGAACTGCTGCGGACGCGAGACGACCCCGGTCCACGGCGTCGCCCACGCGCGCACGTCCCACCGGCCCGCTCCCCCGCGCAGCGCGACCTGGCCCGCGCGCGTCAGCAGGTACGTTCCCGCGTCGCTCTCGAATTCGAGCGCGCCGTCCGACGGGTGCGACGCGCCGTAGCCGTCGACGTCGCGCCCCTGCGTGCGGAGCTTCCACACGAGGCGCATGCCCGCGCCGTCGCGGAAGCGCGCCGGCGGCGGCCCTGCGGTGTTGGGTCGCGGCTCCGGCCGCAGCTCAATCACGACGACGCTGGGCTCGCACCAGCCGAGAAGGTGCAGCGGTTCGGCGTCGGGGATGTTCTGGGAGGCGATCAGCATCGCGTCACCGGAGCGCGCACGACCCCGGGCAGCCCGCGCGCAGGCTCAGCGCCTCGAGCTCACGGGTGAAGCCGGCGACGTCGGCCTCCTCCCAGATGACGTCTTCAGGCTGCACCACGATGACCCGTGGCTTGCACGGCTGCTGACCGCCGGCGGGTCGCGCCGGCGCGGGCCCCGCGCGGTCCACCTCGAGCGGCGGACGGTAGCCGGCCGCCTGAAGGCCCGCGTACGCGGCGAGGAGGCTCGTGCGGTCCGCCAGGTTCGGGTCCTGCCCGATCGGCAGCTTGATCCGCGCGCGCACCTTCGCCTGCACGGCGGGATCTGGCGACGTGACCGCAGCGACCGCGGCCGCGGCCTTTTTCTCTTCCGGCGTCGCGTCCGGCTTGCGCGCGATCTCGACCGCGGCCTGATGCACGCCGGTCGTCTCCTTGCGCGTCTTGTCCTTCGGGTGCGGCTTGGGCGTGTCGCGCTTCGTCACCTGGTCCACGATGTTGCCGGCCGCGTTGCTCGCCGCGACGACGACCGCCCCCGCTGCCGGCGTCGCGGCAATGCTCACGACCCCCGCGGCGACCACGCCCACCGCGCGGGTCACGTCGCCCCAGAACCCGGAAACCTCGGCGCCGTCCGGCGCGGGCGCCGTGACACCAGGGTCCTCGTGCGCGTCCCCGGCCTCCTCCGGCCCCGCGACGCGCATCGCGTCCGCCGCGGCCGCCACGGCGGGCAGCCGTCCGCGCGTCCACGGGTACAGAGCTTCGGCGCGCGCCTTCAGGTCGGGCCAGTCCTGCGTGTGCTGGAGCGCGACGGTCCGGAGCTGCGCGGTGAGCTGCCCGCGCTGCACCTCGGTCGCGCGCGATCGCACGAGCTCGCTGAGCTTCTGCCAGGCTCGCGCGCGCCGCCAGACGTGAGGCCGGACCACGGCGACCGCGGCCCCCTCGTACACCGCCTTGTCCGGCCGCGGCATCCCACGCCGGACGCACACGTCATCCACCTCGCCCCACTCGTCGAACACGAAGACGTGGAACGAGCGCGGTCCGCTGCGCACGCAGCCGACCGCGGCCCCCGCGTGCCCGAGCTCCGCGCGCACGATGGCGTCGCAGTCCCCGCTGCCCTTCCGCCGCAGCTCCTTCGGGTCCTCCCACGTGTCGCGTTCCTCCTCGCGGTAGACGAGACCGTCGAGCGGCACAGCGACGCCCGCTCGGATGTCTGCTCGGCACAGCGCCGCCAGGACTTCCGCGATGCAGAGCGGGTCGGACGGGATGTTGACGATGGGCCTCATGGCTGCTGTCTCCTCTGGAAGGCGGGTGGACTGGCGGCGGCTCAGCGACTGACGGCGCCGGCTCAGCGACGAAGGAGGCTCTTGAGCGCGGTCGACATGGCCGACTTCGTCTTCGTCTTGGGCATGACGGTGACCTTGCGGGCCGCCGTGTTCTTGATTGCGCGGGTGAGCCCCGCGAAATCCAGCTCCTCGAGGTTGTCGAGCCACTTGTTGCGGCTCGCGTTGCAGCTCACGTCGGTGAAAATGAGCTGCAAGCCGTAGAACGGCTGCGCCACGTCCGCGTCGCAGTACACCTTGGCGCGGAAGTCCACGGAGGACTTGGGCGTGCGCTTGTAGAGGGAGGCGAGCGGCGTCTCCAGGATGGAGATCTCCGTCTTGAAGGCTTGCAGGCCAATGTCCCAGCGGAACGAGTTGGCATTCTCGTCCGCAAAGCCGACCGACCCGGCGACGAGCGAAAAACCCGCGTTGATGTCCTTCTGATCGGCACGCAACCCGAGAAAACTCATGTCGGTGGTGAACTGGAAATTCGCGTTCTCGAGCTGGCCGTTCTTGCGCGGCCGTAGGTCGTAGATCTGCCCGACGTTGCAGGTGTCCCCGGCGTTCGTCGCGTAGAGGGTCACCGCGGCGTTCGGCCTCAGGTTCTGTTCGGCCATGCGCGCCGCGGCCGCGGCGCTAACCAACGTCGCGAACCCGTCGGTTTTCGCCGTCACCACGCCGCTAATCTTCGCGATCTGGTCGGCGGACAGCAGGCCCGGCGCAACCTTCTGGATGACACGCCCCACGTCGTCTTCGTCGAAGCCTTCCAGGTCGTCTTCGTCGTAGTCCGCGAGGACCCCGGCGACGGTCGCCGTGTCGATGCCGAGCGAGTGCAGGATGTCCTCAAATTCGTTGCTCATGTGAGATCTCCCTTGCAGTCAACCAAGCGCCGCCGCCCACTCGACGAACGCCACCCATGCTTCCGTTCCCACGTGCGCTTGGATGGCCGCACAAAGCTGCTCCGACTCCAAGACACGCTCTAACGTCTTCTTGATCGCCGCCGGCACGACGGCAGCGGCGCCCGTGCCGAGCAGCGCAATCCCGCGCTGCGCCACCGGCTTGAGCAGGTCCAAGATCTCCCTGTCTCGCGACGCGCTGGACTCGAGCCGCTTAATCGCGATTTCTTTCTGCGCGTCGAGGAGGACCACCTGCGCCGTCTTCTCCGACAGAAGGTTGAGCTTCTCGAGCACCTCTTGGAACCGGCTGGCCAAGTCGAATAGCTGTTTGCCCTGGTCGCGGATCGTGCCCTCTCGCGCCTCCAAGAGCCGCCCGAGGGCGTCGAAGTTGGCGCGCATGTCCGACGCGCCCCGGCTGTAGGCCTCGCCCAGCTGCCGCGCGAGCTCGCTGAACGAGATCTCGACTCGCTCCGAGCTCTCGCGCGTGACCCGCCGCGTCGTCACGTCACGGCTTTCTTGCCCGCCGTCGGCGGCGCGGCCTGCTCCACGTCGCGCTCCTTGGCGCGGCGCGCCTCGATCTTGGCCCGGTAGGCGAGGCCTGCCTCGTGCCCCATCGTGGCCGCCTCCGCGCACACCGCGCCCGTCAGCGCGGCCTTCGCGACCTTCGCCGCGCCCGTGTACCCGGCCTGTTCCGCGAGCAGGGACACGCCCGCGGCGGCGATGGCGCCGCCGATCTTCACGGCGTCGCCGCCTCCGCGAGCGGCGTCCCCGGCCGAGACGGCGAACGACGCCGCCGCAGCGACAGGCACCTCGATGGCGACATGAAGCGCCTCGCGGTCCTTGCTCTCGATCAGCTCCTCGGCGAGGTCGAGCTTTGTCAGGTTGGTCGGGTTGGGAAAACCAAGTGCGGTCGACGCCATGGGGACGACCCTACACGCCCCGTGGACTGGTCCCGTCACTTCGTACTCCACGCGCTGTGTACTCCACGTGGAGTAACTGAGGACTCTGCGCCTGAATCGCGAGGCCCTTCGCGGGTATCGTGATGCCCATGGCAGTCCGGGCAAAAAACGACAAGCCGTACTCCACGGCTCGCGACTGGCTCCGCGCGAGCGCCGCTGTGCGCGTGCGCATCTCTCCGCAGCAACAGAGCGACTTCCGGCGCATCGCGCTCCTCGGCGATACGTGGGGGCTCGCGCTCGAGGAGCTCGGCGCGAGTTATCGGCTGGTGCGGTGGGTGGCGGGCCCCGGGCTGCGCGACGTCGTACAGCGCGAGGCGCGCTTCCGGGCGGCGGTCAAGACGCTGCGCGAAGGACCGATGACGCTGGAGCGCTTCCGCGCGCTCGTCACGGCGTTTCCTGCGGTTCGTCCGGCGCCTCGTCGTCAATGCACGTCGCCGGACCGGCGTCAAGCGTCTCGCGCTTCATCCCCTCGAGGCGCCGCTGGCGGTACTTCTCCCAGGCGTTGAGCGTTCCCCTGCGTGCCAGGAAGCCGGCCCGCTGACAGGCGGCACGCTGCTCGGCCGTCAGTGGCGCACCGGGGAACCCGCGGAGCTTCGCGCTGTACCCGCGGTCGTAGGCGCGCTTCGCGGCCTCGACCACCATCGGTGGGCGCCGCTCCTTCGCGCCCCTCGCGATCCATTGCTGGAAGGCCTTCTCCATCGATGGCACGTCGCGCCCCATGTAGCGCATGCGCTGCTCGTGCCGGCGCTTCGCCCTCTCCGCCTTCTCGTCGCTGTCGACCCGGCGCAGGTACGGCTCCCGCAGGTCGGCCACGTCGACCACCGCTCGCTCCGGCTCGATGCCCCACGGGTCGGCCGGCGCGAAGCGGTACGGCTCCGGCCGGGCAGAAACAAGCTCGCGCACGCGCACCCCCGCCGCCGGAAGCGGCACCGGCACGTCGGGCAGCGCGGTCGGCGGCAGCCCGCGCCCGACGTCGCGCATGTAGCCCAGCAGCACCTTGACCGTCTTGTGTCGAGTGCGGAGCATGGTGCTCTTCAAGTCGCCGCTCGACGCGCGCGTCTCCAGGGACGCCCCCGTCGTGCGGAGCGAGTGCGGCGTCCAGTCGCGCGGATCACCCGGCAGCCCCGCGGCGCGCACGATCTCGCGCATCTCGCGCTCCGGGTGGATGCAGTCGGCGTGGGACCGCCAGAGCCCCTTGCCGGAGCGCGTCTCCGGGAACACCGGCCCGTCGGGGCGGTACCAGCCCCGCGCGATCAGGTTGTCGCGCTGCGCCCGGAGCGCCCGGATCGCGGACGGGTGCATGTCGATCGGCGGGTCCGGCTCCTTCGCATGCGCCCGCCACTTCGGAGGCGTCAGCGGGCGCGTCCACTCGGGGTGCAGGGTCCGCCAGCCGTCGACAGCCTGGTGCCGCACGTGCAGCAGCACGCGATCGCCGAGCTCCGGCACCTCGCCGTCGAGGTTCACGATGTCATCCCACCCCAGGCCGGAGAGCTCGCCCTGCCGCAGACAGCAGAGCCAGCCCACGAGCACACGCGCAGCCAGGTCGGCGTAGCCGCGGCGCCGCGCGACGCGCAGATCCCGCTGCCGCGCAGCCTCGACGAGCCGCATGGCCTCCTCGACCGTGCGGCAGGCCTCGCGCTCTCTCCCGCGGCCCGCCGACTCAAGCTTCCAGTCCCCCCACGGCAGCTGCGCGAGCCGGCCGGCACGAATCTGGCGCCGCAGGGCCGCGGCGAGCACGTTAACCGCGTTCTCAATGTAGCTCGGCGCGTACGCGCGCCGCGTCACCTTCGAGATGACCTGGCGCACCTTGCGCTCCCACTCCGTCATTCGCTCCTCGTCCAGCTCCACGGCGCTCAGCTTGCCGAAGTGCGGCTCCAGCAGGCTTTTCCAGACGGTCTCGGCCTGCCTCTTCCACCGGCCGTGCTTCTTGTCGATGTGCGCGTCCCAAGCCTCTTTCACGCCGAGCGGCCCGCGCGTCCCGGCGTTGAAGATTCGGCGCAGGTCCTCCTCCGGGATCAGGCCGAGCTTGAAATCCCGCAGCGCTTGCCGGACTCGCTCCGCGCGCCCTTCCGCCTCCTGGCGCGTCGGCGCGGTGATCGAGACGCGGCGCTTTTTCTCCGGGTCGAACGGGTCCGGGATCTGGATACGGTGACTCTCTGACGCAAGTTTCTGCATGCCTCTTCCCATCCGCTCGCGCGAGGTCCTCTCCTCGCCGGCGGCGCTTTGGTTGAACCTGCCTTTGTGCCAAAGCGCGGTCCTGACGCGCAGCCCCGGAGCACGGGTGCGGCGGACGCGTTCAGGCTGCGCCGCCGCGCGCGGCGCTCGGGACGTCGTTCGGCCCGAGCTCGCCCCCGCCGTCACGCCGCCCGGCGAGCAAGGCGACGATCTCGGTCTCGACGGCCGCCACCGCCGCGGGCGCGCCGGCTACCGGGTACCACCTCGCCAGCGGCCACAGCTCGTGCACCGTGGCCGTGAGACACGGGGAGAGCCGCACGAGGCCCACCTCCGCCGGCGCACCCTCGATGCCGCCCCCGAGCGCGACCGCGAGCAGCGCGGCGCGCAGGAACGGTTCGGCGCCTGGCGGCGCGCGGTCGATGGACGCGACGACCCGCAGGCGCATGCGTGGCCCGGCGACGAGCCAGCCAGGCCAGCCGGCATCGGGCGGCGGCTCGCCCGGAGGCGCGACGACGAGCCCGACGTTTAGCCATCCGCAGCTCACTGCTCACCCCCGAACGCAAGGCCCAGCTGCGCGCCGCCGCCCCTCGGCCGCGCCGCGCAGCCCTCGCACTGGACGACGAGCGCCCACTCGGCGGACGCAAGGCACATCTCCGGCACGACAGGGCGGCCGCACCGCGTCCGTCCCGCCTTGCCCTCGACGTGGTACGTGCGCCGCGGCTCCGGCGCGCCAGCGCGCCACGCGCGGACGCACCCCGGACAGCTCACCTCCGCGTGCCAGCGCGGGGGCGCCGTCGCCCTCACGCCCAGGTCCCCCGTCATCCGGCCGCACCAGGTCCAGGTGCCGTCCTCGGACAGGTGCACCAACACCTCGCCACCCGCGCGCTCAAGCGCCTCAAGGACCGACGTGTGATGCAGCCCGAGCAGCCGCCCGAGCGCGCTCGCGCTCCAGAGCTCCGGGTCGCTGCTCTGGATCGCGAGGAGCGCCGCGCGGCGCGCGCGGGCCACTGGCCGGAGGCGCGACCCGGAGCACACGTCCTCGAGGCTCACCGGGGCCATCGCGTGCAGAACCCGAGCCAGCAGCTGTCGCTGCTCCAGGTCGCGCCGGACGTCGGCCGCGGGGCGCATCCTCTGGACTCCGTTCGTCACAGCGCACCCTCCGTCTGGCCGCCGGGCGCGCACACGGGGCACCACGGGGTCGATCCGTCGTTCTCGAGGAGCGCGCCGCAGTCCTCACAGTCCTCTGGACCCGCGCCGTCCTGCGCGACCCTCGACCAGAGCAGGTGACGGTCCCCGAAGCTCAGCACGCTGGCGATGGCCTCTCGCGCGAGCCACCGCTGCCGCCTGGGAAGACACAGCGCCGTCGCGCGAAGCGCCGCGAGCACGGACTCGCGGCCCTCGTCCCCCGCGTGAGCGAACGCGGAGACCAGGTGCACGAACGCCCGGAGCGCTTGCGCTCCCTCCGGCGTCAGCTCCGCCGTGCACGCGGGGTAATAGTTCGAGCGGAGGAAGACCTCCGCTCCGTCGCAGCGGGCCGTCATGGCGTCGCCCTCACGAGCACCGCGAACCGCCCGCTGCTCCCCTCGACCCGCCGCCAGCCCGGCGCCGGCACCTGTTCCTGGAGCACCCTGGCGCCGTCGAACCACGCGCCCTCGGTGTTCGCTCGGGAGAGGCGCCGCACGCACAGGAGGGACGCGCCGGCGAAGTTGGCGCCGCGCAGGTCTGCACCGTCGAGCTGTGCTCCGTCGAGCGCCGCACGCTCCAGGCACGCGTCGCGCAGGTCGGCGCCGCGCAGGTCGGATCGCGTCAGGTCGGCGCCCGAGAGGTCGGCCCAGACCAGCCGCGCGCCACGGAGATCGACGCCTGACAGATCCGCTCTCGCGAGGGCGGCGCCCCCCAGGTCCGCGCCGCGCAGATCGGCACCCGGTGCGCCCGTCGCCGGCAGGAGGCCGCGCGCCGCGAGCCACGCGCAGAACACCGGGTGCGTCGCCGCGAACCACACCGCGTGGAGCGGCGTCCAGCGCAGCCTGAGCGCCTTCCTCGAGGGCAGCCCACGCACCGCGCGTTTCGCGTCCTGCGCCCCCTTCACCGCGTCGAACAGATCCAACGCCTCCGGGCACGCGCGCGCGTCGAGCGCGCTCCGCATCAGCTCGACGACGATCACGACGCGCCTCCGTTCGGCTCCGCCGCGCCCGTCTCGCGACCGGACACCCGCCGGAGCACGCGGCACGGCCGGCCGCCCTCCAGCACGACCACCCGCCACCCCAGCGGCGCGCTCGCGCCGTCGAAGCCCACGACCGCGCCCGTGAGGTCGGCGCCGTCCGTCCGCGCCAACTCAACACCCCGCGCTCCGGTCAGGTTGACGCCGCGGAGGTCGGCGCCCGACAGGTTCACGCCGCGCAGCGACGCCCACCGGAGATCGGCACCGGCGAGGTAGGCGCCGCGGAGGTCCGCGCCCGACAGGTCCACGTGCGCTAGCCGCGCACCTCCCAAGCTCACACCGCGGAGGTCAGCGCCGCGGAGGTCGGCGTACTCCAGGTGCGGCACCGGCAGCAGCCCCGCGATAACCAGCCACGCGCTTAACGTCGGGTGCACCTTGGCCAACCACACGGCGTGCAGCGGCGTCCAGCGCAGCCGGAGCGCGCCACCCGGCGACGGCTCGCCGAAGACGTCGAGGAACGCATCAAGCTCCGCGCGACACGCACCCGCTTCGACCAGCTCTCCCCAGGTCAACTCGACGACGATCACGACGCACCGTCCTTTCCCGCGCCCGGCGCCGCGTCCCGCTCGAGGATGCGCTGGAAGTCCCAGTGGGCCTGTGCCGCGCGCCACCCCGCGGGGACCGCCGCAACGTCGTCCATCACCGCGCCGTCGAAGCACGACCCCTCGCTCGCACGGCACGCGACCAAGCCCTCCGACGCGCACAGGTCGGCACCCGACAGATCCGCGTCCGATAGGTCGGTCTTCTCGTCGAAGCGGGTCCAGCGAAGGTTCGTCCGCTCGAGCTTGGCGCCCGTCAGGTCGGCGCCGCGCAGGTCTGCGTCCGCCAGCACCGCGCCGCGCAGGTCGGCCCAGCTGAGATCCGCGCCGCGCAGGTCGGCGCGCGTGAGGTTCGCGCGGGCCAGGGCCGCACCGCGCAGGGCCGCGCCGCGCAGGTCCGCGCCACGCAGTTCCGAACGGCGGAGATCTGCACCACTCAGGTTGGCGCCGCGCAGGTCGGCGCCAGGCAGGTACGGCGGCGGGACCCAGCCGCCGTCCACCAGGTCGCTGGCCACCGTCGGGTAGGTCGCGGCCAGCCACGCCGCGTGCAGGGGCGTCCACACCCAGCGCAGCGCGCGCCGCGCCGGCAACCCGCGCCGCGCCCGCGCCTCGTCCTGCCCCGCCTTCAGCAGGCGCAGGACGTAGAGGACATCCGAGCCAATCTCGGCCAGCTCCGCTTTCCGCAGGTCGATCTCGACGATCATCGTGCACCTCCTCGCTGCGCGTCCGCGCTCGGCCCCTCAGCTCCGGCCGGGAACAGGACCCTCCAGAGCCCGTCCCGGTCGCCCCACTCCATCACGTGCGCGATGGCCTCTCGCGCAAGCCACCGCGTGTGCGGCTGCATGCCGCCGACCGCCGCGCGCATCGCCACGATCGCCGCCTCTCGCCCGGCGTCGTCGCCGACGCCGTAGAGCTCCGCGGCGTGCACGAACGTCGCCATGGCGGCGCGATCCTGCCCGGTGAGCGGCGCGAGGCACCCGCGGCCGTGGTGGTGGGTCAGGAAGGCCTGCGCCGTCTTGCAGGTCGGCATCATCGCGCACCTCCCGCATCGGCGAACCGCGCCACCAGGGTGCGCGGCGCGTGCCGCTGGTAGGCGCGCAGCCACGCCCCCACGAGGCGACCGCCGTCCGCGGCGATGCCCTGCTCCGCGTAGAACCGCCGCGTCGCGACCATCGCCGCCGCGATGTCCGGCAGCGGGCTGTCCGCCGGGACGAACCCGTAGAGCGCGATCCGCCGCGCGCCTCGGCGCAACACGGCCTCGACCACGGGGTTCATCACTCGTCCCCCAGGTCGCCGGACCACGCGCCGAAGCCGCCGGTGCCGCACCCAGCGGAACACGGCGCGCCCTCCGGGGCGCCGCAGCTCTCGCAGACACCGCCCGCCTCGCCGCGCTCGCATCCTGCGCGGTGCTCCTCCGCCTCCAGCGCTCCGCACCCGGGGCATGCGTCGACGTCAACCGTCGTGGCGCGGGCGTCCTGTCCCTCGAGCACGTCGGGCGCCCACGCCCGCAGCCACTGAAGCGCGATCACGCTCGCGCCCTCGCCGACCGCAGCGGGCGGCGTCAGGCCCGCCTCGCGCCACAGCGCCTGGACCCCCTCGACCCCCGCTCTCGCGGCCGCATCGAGGTCCGGGCCCCCGTCCCCGTGCTGGCTGCCGAGGGCGATCCAGCCGAGCGCTTGCACGTACGCGAAGAGGCAGCGGCGAACAGCTTCGCCGCGCCGCTCCGCTACCGGCCCCGACACCGCCGCCCCGCGCACGTCCAGGCAGAGCGCGAGCACGTGCACCGCCGCGCTCAGCGCCAGATCGGCTTGCGCCTTCGCCTCGCGCGTCGTCCACACGCGGCCCTTGTCCGGCCACCGCCGCGCTCCTGGCGTCTCCACGGAGAGCGCGCCCCACCCCGAACGGGTCCAGCTCCCGAGCCCGAACAGCCCGCGCTCGAGCCAGGAGAGCACCTCGATCGTCTCGGGCCCGTCTCCGACCCCCGCCCCCTCGGCGGCCCCCAGGACCGCCCCGAGCTTCGCCTCGTTGCGGAACAGGTTCAGGAATTCATGTACGGTCCAGGCGTTCAGGAAAGCCAAGACGCGGCGCAGCAATTCGCGCACGGGTGCACGGGCGATCAGCCGCCCGTCCCCGAGCGCCCGCTGCGCCGCTTCGTCACACTGCTTGGTAAAATCCCACCGCAGCGCGCCGATGTCCGCTACCGTTCGCGCGGTCTCGTGAGTGCTGCGACTAGTCCTCTGCTTCGCACCAAGCGATCGCCTTGCTCTTCTTCAGCCACTGTAGTGGCTCTTTCTTTGCTCGTTTCTTTCGGTGTCTCCTGCGATCGTCGCGCCTCTCCTCCGGGGGGCGCTCCGAGCGCGGCGCCCGGCGCGGGTGAGGCGGGGACCCGCTCGGCCGCGTCGGCGTCGAGCGCCTCCGCCGGGCCCACGGCCGCGGCGGTCGCCAGCGTCGAGCCGCCGCGCGGGGCCGGGGTGCAGGAGTTCGCCCCTCTGGCCGGCCTCCCCGGCTGCAAGGTGAAGTCGGGCGACATCGCGACCTACATCCAGCGTCCGGGGATGGGCATCGCCGGGCGGGCCGACGGCTCGTTCGCCGCCGTGTGGCTCGTGGACCTCAAGGGCGGGGACGCGCAGATCGCGTTCGCCGGGTTCGACAGCGACGCCCGGCAGATCGTCAGGGCGCGGGCGATCTCGATCACCCGGGAGGCAGGGCTCCGGATCTTCTCGTCGGGGGAGGTCTGGGCGGTCACCTGGTTCGACGCGGAGGGCCTCGCGTACGCCCGGCCTCGCTGGGAGACGAACCCGCCGGTCGAGATCCAGCGCATCGGCGCGATCGGGCAGGACGTGAGCGCCCACGTCGGCCTCGCGCCCGCGCCGGGCGGCGCCCTGGTCGCCGCGGCGCCGTTCGGGGCCGAGCGCAACCGGCTGGGCGTCTTCCAGTTCGCGCCGGCCGATCCTGCGCAGCCGCAGCTCAAGGCGCTCGGGGTCACGCGCCGCACCGGGAAGCCGCGCGGGCCTGCCGTCGCCGCCGACACGTCCGGCGGCTACCTCGTCGCGTGGCACGACGAGGACGAGGGGAGCATCCGGGCTTCGCGGTTCGACGCCGCCGGCAAGGAAGGCGACGCCCACCTCGTGGCGAAGCCCCAGGGGAGCGACCGTCCGGCGGCCTCGGCTCAGGAAACTCCGGAGCGGGAGCGGCTCGGGCTCGTGGCCACCGGCAGCGCCGGCGCGCTCGTGGTCTGGAACGAGGGGGACACCGTGCTCGTGCGGGCGCTGGACGCCGAGGCGCGGCCGCGCTCGGCGCCCTGGGTCCTCGGCAAGGGGAAGTGGCGCACGGTCTCGCCGAGCGGGGAGGGTGCGCTCGTGGTGTGGGTCGGTCACGATGGCAAGGCAGACGGGCAAGTCCTGCTCGCGAAGCTCGGCGCCGACGGGGCGCCCTCGGCCAGAGGTCTCCGGATGTCGGATGGGGTGAATCCTGTAAAGGATGCTCCCAGCCTGGCGCTCGCCGGGGAGCGCGTCGGCGTCGCATGGACGGAGACGATGAGCCCGGGTGTGAGCACGAAGCGCGCAGTCTTGCGGGTCATCGACCGCGCCTGTATCCCCTGAGCCCGGGTGCGCTCGGCGGGCGCGTACGGCGGGCATGGCGCTGGCTCCGGCGCTAGGATGAGGGTGTGAGCCACGCCTTCGGCCCGAGTCAGTCACCGCCGAACTGCGATGCAAACGAGCCCGTGGAGGCGCCTGTCGTCGTCGTCCATGCCGCGCATGCCGCGCGCGAGGCCGCTCAGTCCAGCGAAGGCGCGCAGCGAGCGGTGGGCGCGGAGCCCTTGTCTCCTCAGGCCCCGCCGCTCCCTCCCGAGCGGCGGCAGCTCTCGACGCTCGCGGTGAGCTCGATCGTGGCGGCGCTTCTCCTCGGCCCGCTCGGGGCCGTCACCGCGATCGTCTTCGGCTGGATCGCCCGCCGCGAGATCGAGCAGGCCCCCGAGCGGCGCCGGGGCCGCGCGCTCGCCACCGTGGGGCTCGCGCTCGGCGTCCTCCTCACCCTCGGCTGGAGCGCCGCGATCGGCGCCGGCGCGTGGATGTGGAGGATGCACCTCGGCGGCGAGGTCGCGTCCGGCCTCGCGGAGGGGGAGGCCTCGCCGGAGCCGGCGAGCACCGGGTCGCCGGCGGCGCCGCTGCCGGACTCGCTCCCTCCGGCGGCGCAGCCCGGAGGCAGCGTCCCTCCGCACACGACCCACCGGCGCATCGGCGGGCTCTCGATCGTCGATATCGGCGCCGACGTCTCCGCGCTCAGCGAGGAGCTCGCCAAGCAGCGGGCGGAGGCCCACGCGCAGGGCGAAAAGGTCCTCGTGATGACGACGAGCGACCCCTGCGATCCGTGCCGCGGGGTCGACCGGTCGCTCGGCGATCCGCTGATGCAGACCGCGCTCCGGAGCGTGCGGCTCGTGCGCGTGGACATCGACCTCTTCAAGGAAGATCTCGACCAGATCAAGATGCCGCGCCGGCTCTACCCGGGCTTCTTCCTGCTCTCCCCGGATCTGACGCCGCAGGACGGGATCAACGGTGGCGAGTGGGACGACGACATCGCGCGCAACATCGCGCCCGTGCTCGGGGCGTTCGTGCGGGGTCAGTACACGACCCGCCGCCAGCCGTGGCACCCGCTGCCCGGCTCGGGCATGCGGCTCTGAGCGGCGCCTCGCCGGGCAGGATCCAGCCGACGCGCGCGCAGGACAGGGTAAGCTGACCCGGTGAAGCGCTTCGTCCAGCTCGCCGTCTTCGGTCTCTGCGTCGCGTTCAGCGTCTCGGCGGTCTACAACGTCCTCTCCGACAACGCCGAGGTGGAGCGGATGGCCGCGCTCGTCGCGTGCGGCGAGGCCGGCGCCGCGCCTGCCCCTGCCCTTCGCGCGAGCGAGGCATGCAAGGCGCGGATGACCCGGCTGGAGCGGACGCCGTTCGGTCAGACGTTCGAGTTCACCACGGCGAAGCGTACGGTCGACGTCCGGTGCGAGCGGGCGTTCGTGCTGGCCGGCGAGTACGGCTGCAAGCTCCGGTGACCGTCGCGGCCGCGCGCGGCCGCGGCGCCGGGCGGCCCCGGTGGCGACGCGCCCGCGCGGCCGGAGCGCGCGGGCCGGCCTGCGCGACGCAAGGAGCGGTAAACCTCGCGGGAGTTACGGTATGGTGAGCGGCCGTGACGAACCCCGCAGCGCGCCTGCCTCCCTCGCGCCGCCCCGCGGCCCGAGGCGGCGTCGTGCGCTTCGCCTGCGGGATCGCGGCGGCCGCGCTCTGGGTGTCGCCAGCGCGCGCCGCGCAGGCCCCGCCGGCGCCGGTCGGCCCATCGAGCGCCGCGCCAGGGTCGTCCCTGCCGGCATCGGCCGCGCCCGCGTCGGCCGCGCCCGGAGCGCACGCGCCTTCGTCGGCGGGCAAGGAGCTGCGTGCTCCCGCGCCGCCGCCGCCGTCGGCGGAGGCGGCGGCGAAACAGCGCCGCATCGAGCGAGCGACCGCGCTGCATGACGAGGCGCGGGTGCTCTACCAGCGCGGCGAGTACCGCGCGGCCATCGCGAAGCTGGAGGCCGCGGTGGCGCTCGACCCCGAGGGAAAGGTGCTCGTCTACAACCTGGCCGTCATTCACGAGCGGCTGGGTGAGATCGACAAGGCCGAGCAGCATTACGTTCACTACCTCGACATGGAGACGCTGCCGAAAGAGCGCGAGGAGGTCACGGCGGTCCTCAAGCGGCTCCAGGGGGCGAAGCGGGAGCTCTCCAGCGCGAAGCCGCCGCCGCCGTCGCCGGCCGCCCCGCGCGCCGCCGCTCGGCCGCCGCCCCGCCGTCGTCCGGTGGTGGCAGACGACGCGAGGCCGCTCCCTCCCTCGTTCTTCGTCAGCGGGGCGGTCGCCGCGGGGTCGCTCGTGCTCGGCGGCGTGTTCGCCGGGTTCGCCCTGGCGCGGAACCCCGGGGCGGGCGCAACGACGGGCGAAGGTGTCTCCGTCGTCGACCTTCAGGCGGACGCGAGCGCCGCGCACCGGTATGCCGTGGCCGCGGACGTCGCCTTTCTGGTCGCCGGGCTCTCCGGGGCGGCGGCGCTCTATCTGTACGTGTCGCCGCGGGCTCCTGGGGCGTACACGACGACCCCTCGTCTGCCCTCGGCGACGTGGCGCGCTCCGAGCCCGGGTCACGGAGGCGCGTTGCCGTCTCATGATGCCCGCCCCGGCGAGCCGACGATCAGCCTGTCGCTGGGCGCCTCGGGAGCCCGGGTGCGGGTGCAGTTCTGATGGACCTGCGTGCTGCCGGCCGGCGACTGCTCCGCGGGATGCTCGCGCTCGTGTTCTTCGGCCTCGGGTGCGAGGTCCTCGTGGACGGCAAGCTGGGTCAGGTGCTCTGCACGGAAGAAGGTGCTGTCGGGCCGCCGTCCTGCCCCGACGGCGCCCTTTGCAGGAATGCCACCTGCATTGATATGGAGCTTGCCGGCCGCGCGCTGGGGGCGCCCTGCACCGCGCACGACCACTGCGGGGCGCTCGACTTTTGCTTCGAGTCCGGTCTGCTCGACGGCGCGGGTGGAGCCGACGGGGCAGCGGGCGCGGGTGGAGCGGGCAGCGCAGGGGGCGCCGCCGGCGTCTGCGCGCGACCGTGCTGCAGCTCCAGCGACTGCGACCCTGGCCTGGACGCGGTCTGCTGGATCCCTCCCGAGGGGGGGATCGGCCTCTGTCGCCTCGGCCGCGCCGTCGGTCGGCCCGAGGTGGGAACGCTCCTGTCCGGCGCGGACTGCTCCTCCAACGGCGATTGCCGCTCTGGCATGTGCAGAGACGGGGCCTGCCTCGATTCCTGCTGCTCCGACACGAACTGCGCGATGACCGGGCAGGTCTGCCGGCTCACGAGCGATCTCGTCTCGGACGGTCCAGCCTGGGCGTGCCTGCCCGGCACCTCAGGCCAGCTCGAGTACTTCGCGGAGTGCAGCCTGAACAGCGATTGCTCCTCCGGGATGTGCGCGGAGATCGAGGGGATCCGTCGGTGTACGGTTCCGTGCTGCGGATCGGACATGTGCCCGGTCGCGTTGCTCGAGGAAGGGGCCTACCAGGTCGGCTGCACCGAGATCGAGGCGGGCGATCAGGTGAGGGTCCGGGCATGCGCGAAGCTGCTGTCCGAGGACAGCGTCCGGCCCGTTGGCGTTCCGTGCACCGAAGACGACGAGTGCCGGGGCGGCATGTGCGTCCGGAAGGGGCGAGGCACCATGAAATTCTGCAGCGATGTCTGCTGTGGCGACGCGTCCTGCGGCGACATGTCGCGCTTCGGGTGTCGCCCGCCCGTGATGGGTCCGTCGTGGCCCTTGCGATGTGAGCCCAAGTAACGGACGATCCCCCCATCGCGGTGGTAGCTCCTACAGCTGACGGTAAGTTCCTGACCAGCGCACCGGGTTCCCCGGGCGAGCCCGGCCGGGCCGTGTCGCTGGTATGCCCGCGTTGTCGCCACGTCACGGCGATCGCGCTGGAGTCGAGGAGCTCGCCCAGCATCCCGCCGCCCCCGGTCAGCCAGGGCGGGGGCCGGCCCGGTCCGGCCCCGCCGGCCGGGTCGAGGCTGCCGCGCTGCCCCGACGACGGGCTGGCCCTCGTGAGCCCCGAGGTGCTCGCCGAGGCCGAGGGGGACCCGTTCCTGGGGATCACGATCGCGGAGCGGTTCGTGATCGTGGGCAAGCTCGGCGCCGGCTCGATGGGCACGGTGTACCGCGCGCGTCAGGAGGCCATGGGCCGCGACGTGGCGATCAAGATCCTGCGGTCGGACCGGGCCTTCGACGCGCACGCCAAGGCGCGGTTCACCCGCGAGGCGCGCGCGATGAGCCTGCTGCGATCGCCGCACACGGTCACGGTCTTCGATTTCGGCGAGATCGTGGACGACTCGACGGACGTGGCCTTCGGCCGGAACCGCTCGGGGCAGAGCTCCCCCGACGGGGCGGCGTGGGGCAGCGGATCGCTCTACCTCGCGATGGAGCTCCTGGAGGGCGAGTCGCTCGGGCAGCGGCTCAAGCGGGTGCGGCGGCTGCGGGTCGGCGACGCCGTGCGCTTCGCGAGGCACGCGCTCCTGTCGCTCGCCGAGGCGCACGACAAGGGGATCATCCACCGGGACCTCAAGCCGGACAACCTCTTCCTGGCGAGGCCGCCTGCAGGGGAGCACGAGGAGATCTGCAAGGTGCTCGACTTCGGCATCGCGAAGGTGATGACCGACAGCGAGAGGCCGGTCGACGCCCTCGAGACCCAGGCGGGCACCGTCTTCGGGACACCGCGGTACATGTCGCCGGAGCAGGCGCAAGGCAGACCTCTCGACGCGCGGAGCGATCTCTACTCGCTCGGCGTGCTGCTCTATCAGATGCTGGTCGGGCGGCCGCCATTCATCGACGACGACGCCGTCGTCGTGATGGCGAGGCACATCAAGTCGTCCCCCGCGCCGGCGATGGAGGCGGCGCCCGACGCGGGCATCCCGGCGTCGCTCTCGCAGCTCCTCGAGCGCGCGCTGGCCAAGCGGCCCGAGGAGCGACCGCGGAGCGCGCAGGAGTTCATCGCGGAGCTCGATCGCGCCATCGACGAGGCGAGGCCGAGCCTCACCCGCGAGCGCCTCGGCCCACCCCAGCCGGCCGAGGTGGGGGCCACGGGCGAGCTCCTCGCGATCGTGGGCGACGGCGTGGACGCCTCGCGCTCGCCGAGCACGCTGCGCCCCGCGCGGCCGCGGCGCACCTCGCTCCTGGCCGCCGGGACGATCGCCCTGTCCCTGATCGGGATGGCGTTCGCCGTGAGCGAGCTCCGCCGCCCGGCCGTCCCCCTCGCGCGCGAGGCCGACGAGGGGGTGGCGCGCAAAGCGCGGGCGCTCGCCGGCACCGTCATGTCGGCGCCGCCCGCCGCGCCGCCGCCCGCCGCGCCGCCGGCGCCGTTCGAGGAGGGGCCGTCTGCCGAGCCGCCGCTGCCCGCCGTGACGCCGTCGCTGCCCGCCGCGACGCCCGCGCCCGCGCGGCTCCCGACGGCCGCGGCCAGCATGGCACCAGAGCACGCCGGCGTCCGCTCGGCGCCGCCGCCGAAGCGCAAGGTGTCGCGCAAGCCGTACGTGAAATTCGACTGACGGCGGCACGCGCGCAGCGTCGCTGCGCGCGGGGGATGCGGGCGCCGGGAGCCCGCTCTTCAGCGAGGCGCGCCGCGCGAAAGTCGGCGACGGCGATCGCGAACCGCGCCGAGAGTCCGCTGTACGGGGCGGAAGCTAACGTGTAACTTCGCCGCGCACCGATGGATCCCCGGGAGATGGAAACGCTCATCCAGCGCCTCGTCATCAATCCGCATGACGGGGAGGCGTTAGCGTACGCGCACCGCGCCGGGGAGCAGGACCCGCGATCGTACGCGATGCTGCTCGAGCGGGTCGGCAGCTCCACCGCGGATCCATCGTACGCCGCTCACTGGCTCAGCGAGGCGGCGAACGTGTGGTCGACCACGATCGGCGACGCGCACCACGCCGCGCGCACGCTCATGATCGCCATCGAGAAGGATCCGACGCAGCGCACGGCGGCGGAGCGGCTCGCGCAGCTCTACCGGGACAAGGGCGATCAGAAGGCGCTCGTCGCGCTCCTGGAGCGGCTCGTCAAGGCGCTCACGCCGCTGCTCTTCGAGAAGCCCGAGGTGCGCGCGCAGCTCTCGACCTTGCACGAGGAGCTCGGCAGGCTGTGGAGCGAGCCGCCCCTGTCGCGGCCGGAGCGCGCCCTCGAGAACTGGCGCCGCCTGGCGGAGCTCGATCCGCACAACGTCTACGCCATCTACGCCGCGCGCGAGATGCTCAAGGCCCAGCAGCAGTACGCCGAGGCGATCCCGTACTTCGCCATGGAGCAGGCGCTCATCGACGATCCGGATCGCAGGCTCGCTCTCCTGCGCGACGAGGCCGACATCCGGCGCCGCGCCGGCGACCTCGCGGGCTCCACGGCGACTTTGCGGACCGCGCGCGCGTTCGTGCCGCACGACGTCGGGCTGATCCAGGCGCTCGGCGTCGCCATCGTCGATCGCATCGAGGCCGGCGAGCCGGTGCCGCAGGCGGAGCGCGCGGAGGCCGCGGAGCTCTTCGTCGCGCTCGCGGAGATGTACGACGAGGAGTACGGCTACTCGTATTCGGTGCACGCGCTGCGCGCGCTGCCAGGGCACGATCGCGCGATGCAGCTCGCCGATCACTACGGCAAGCAGCTCGGCCGCACGGCCGAGCTCCGGCCGCGCTACCTCGCCTACCTCCAGGCGAACCCGAACGGGTTCATGGCCGCCGAGGCGCGCCGGAGGGCGTCGGTGCCGCCGCCGCCGCGGGCGCCCTCGGTGCCGCCGCCGCCTGGAGCGGGCGTCGCCTCGGCGCGGACGCCGTCGTCAGCGCCGCCAGCCGCGGGCGTCGCCTCGGCGCGGACGCCATCGTCAGCGCCGCCCGCGGGCGCGCCGCCGGCCGCTCCGGTCGCCGCGAGCGCGGCGCAGCTCGGCGAGCCCGCGGTGGCCGCGTTCGCGCCCGCGGCGTCGCCCGTCGCCGCGCCGAGCGCCGGCCCGGCGCAGGGCGCGCCCGGCCCCTCGCCGGGGCCCGAGGCTCCCGGCGGCTCGGCCCCGTCCGAGGCGTCGCCGCCCTCCCACGAGGCCCAGGCCGAGGCCCTCAGGGGGCGCAAGCCGCAGCCGCTCGCCCAGCTGCGCGAGGTGCTCAAGGCCGACCCCGCCAACCCGGACGCGCTCGCACAGCTGGGCGAGCACCTCCGCCAGAAGAGGATGTTCGCCGAGCTGCGGGACGTCCTGCTCGCGGCCGCGCGTGTCCCCGCGGCGCCGGCCGAGACCAGGAAGGCGCAGCTGCGCGAGGTCGCCGAGCTCTGCGAGTCGCAGCTGCGCGACGTCGACACGGCGGTCCAGGCCGTGAGGCAGCTCTGCGAGCTCGACCCGGGCGACGAGCAGGCCCGCGCCGCGCTGCGGCGGCTGCTCGAGCGGGGTTCCCGGTGGGACGATCTCGCCGCGCTGCTCGAGCAGGACGCTGTGGCGGCGCCGGACGCCGCGCAGAAGATCGAGATCGAGAAGCAGCTCGCCTCGCTCCACGAGCAGAAGCGGCGCGACCCGATCGCGGCCGCGGAAGCGTGGGTGCGCGTCGCGGGCCTGTCGCCCGAGGACAGCGCGGCGATCCAGTCCGCCGTCAAGCTCTTCGAGCGGGGCGAGCGGTTCGATCTCGCGGCGCGGGTCATCGCCGACGCGACCTCCCGCGTCCAGGAGAAGCTCACCCGCGGGCCGCTCCTCCAGAAGCTCGGCGAGCTCCGGATGCGCCTCGAGGAGCCGGGCGCCGCGGGCGACGCCTACACCCAGGCGGCCGAGCTCCTGCGCCAGCCCAAGCTGTGGGAGCTTGCGGAGAAGGCCTACGTCGCGGCGGGGCGGCTCGCCGAGGCGGCGAGGGCGCTCCGCGAACGGGCGCTGCTCGCCGAGCGCAAGGCGCGCCCGGCGCTCCTCGTCGACGCCGCGGGGCTGCTCCTCAACGCGGGCGACGTCGACGGCGCGATCGACGCGCTCGAGCGCGCGATCGAGATCGACCCCGCGAGCGACGCCGCCGCCCCCGCGATCGAGGACCTCTACCGGCGCGCCGGCCGGCCGAGGGAGCTCGTGCGCTTCCTCCTGGCCCGCGCCGAGAAGCTCGGCGACAGGGAGCAGCGCGTCGCGGCGCGGCGCGCGGCGGCCAGGGAGCTGCGCGACCTGGGCGATCGCGACGGCATTCGCGAGGCCCTGACGCTGCTGCTCTCCGACGGCGATGACGCCGAGGCGCTCGCGTGGCTCGCCGAGGACGCGGGCGAGCGCGGCGAACACCAGCAGAGCGCGGAGCTCCTCCGGCGGCTCAGCGCGGTGACCGACAGCGAGCCCGGCAAGATCGCGATCGCCCTGCGCGAGGCGCGCTTGCTGGCGGAAGGATCCGGCGACCTCGCGGCGGCGATCGCGCGCTACGAGGCCGTCGTGGCGGACATCGATCCGCAGAACCGGATCGCGCTCCGGGCGATCGCCGAGCTCGAGGAGCGGCGCGGCGACCTGCGGAGGGCCGCCGGCGCGCTCGAGCGCGAGCTCGCGATCGTCACGGGCTCCGACCAGATCGAGATCGCGCAGCGGCTCGCGGCCCTCTACGAGGGGCCGCTCGACGACCCGCACGCCGCCGTCCGCGTGCTCGAGATCGTGCACGCCGCCGAGCCGGACGACCTCGACGCGGTCGCCCGGCTGCTGCAGCTCGCCGAGCGGCTCTCGGACTGGCCGCGCGTCGCGCGCCTCATGGCGACCCTGATCGAGGTGGAGGGGGACGACGACGAGGCGTCGACGATGACCCGCCGCCTGGCCGAGATCCTGGATCGGGAGCTGGGCAAGAGCGACGAGGCGCTGGCGCTGCTCGAGCGGCTCGCCGATCAGGGCGACGAGCCGTGCCGCGAGGCGTACGTCGCGCTCGGCGACCGGTGCGGGTGGAAGGGGATCGTCGCGACGAAGCTGGTCGCCTGGAACGAGTCGCTCGCGCGCGCCGGGCGCGACGCCGCGCTGCGCGGCGCCCTCGAGCGCTTCGTGGAGGTCGGGCGCAGCCGCGACGCCCTGCGCGTGGCGATGGAGCTCGCGCGCTCGCGCACCGCCGACGCCGGCCTCGCGGCGAAGCTCGAGGCGATCGCGGTGGAGCTCAGGGATCTCGAGGCCCTCCCCGTCGCGCACGAGCTGCTCGCGCGGGAGCTGTCGGGGCCGGCCCGCGCGGCCGAGCTCGTGCGGCAGGCCGAGGTTCGGGTGGCGCTGGGCGCGGATCCGAAGGAGGCCATCCTGCACGGGGAGGGCGCGCTCGGCAGCGTGCCGCCCGCCGAGGTCGAGCCGCTGCTCCTGCGGCTCGCGGCGCTCTCGCCGGCCCCGGATCAGATCATCGACCTGTACGAGCGCCAGGTGAGCCGGTGCCGCACGCCGTCGGATCGCCTCGCGGCGCTCGCCCGCGCCGCCCAGATGGCCTGCGAGCGAGGCTCCATCGATCGGGCGCGGAGCTTCTTCGAGCTGGCCCTCGGCGGCGGCGTCCAGGAGGAGACGATCGCCGTCCTGGAGCGGGTGGCGAGGGACGGGGACGAGCGATCCGGGTCGACCGCGCTCCGCACCAGCCTCGCCGAGGCGCTCGCGGCCGGCGGCCAGGGATCCCGCGACGGCGGCCGCACCCGGACGACGCTGCTGCGCCGCGCCGCCGCGATCGCCCACCAGGATCTGCACGACGTCGATCGCGCCTTCGGCTGGCTCGGCGACGCCCTGCGCGCGCAGGTCGACGACGCCTCGCTCGACGCGCTCGAGGCCCTCGGGCGCGAGGTGGGCGACATGCCGCGCGTCGCCGCGGCGCTGAGCCGCGCGCTCGACGAGGTGTTCGACGGTCCGCTCGTGCGCAAGCTGCTCCAGCGGCGGGCAAGGCTGCGGCGCGACGTGCTCGCCGACCGGCAGGGCGCCGCGGCGGATCTGAAGAAGCTGCACGATCTCTCGCCCTCGGATCAGGACGTGATGAACGACCTGTCGGGGCTCCTCCAGGAGCTCGGCGATCACCGCGGCATGATCCAGCTGTACGAGGACCAGATCCTCCGCGGCCGCGATCCGGCGCAGCGGGCGGAGCTCGCCCGCAAGGTGGCGCGCCTCCTGGAGGAGGAGATCGGCGACGCGCGGGAGGCGGCCGACGCCTGGCGTCGCGTCCTCCGCATGAAGGCGGGCGACCCCGACGCGACCGCGGGGCTCGAGCGGGCGAAGACCGGGAATCTCCGGCGAGCCCCGCCGCCGCCCGTGATGTCCAGCAGGCCGCCGAGCCGCCCGATGACGGAGCCGCCGCCGGTGCCGCGGACGCCCGCCGTCGATACCGGCGTGCCGAGGGCTCCCGCGGCCGGTGCGTTGAGCAACGGCCACGCTGGCGCCGCGGTGTTCGCCGGCGCCCAGGTGCTGCCGGAGCTCGCCGAGCTCTCCGGATCACCGGCGCCGCAGGTTGAGCCGGAGCCGCCGGCCGAGGCGCCCGAAGGCGCGCCGGTCGCCGCCGAGGCTGAGCCGAGCCGTGGTGCCGCCGACATGGCGCCGCCGGGCTGGCAGGCGAGCCACCCGGCGCTGGCGGATCACGCTGCGCCGGCGGTGTTCTCCAGCGTGCCCCCGGCCGAGGCGCCGGCCTACGTGGCCGAGGCGCCGGCCTACGTGGCCGAGGCGCCGGCCTACGCGGCGGAAGCGCCGGCCTACGTGGCCGAGGCGCCGGCCTACGTGGCCGAGGCGCCGGCCTATGCGGCCGAGGCGCCGGCCTATGCGGCCGAGGCGCCGGCCTACGCGGCGGAAGCGCCGGCCTACGCGACGGAAGCGCCGGCCTACGCGGCCGAGGCGCCGGCCTACGCGGCCGAGGCGCCGGCCTACGCGGCGGAAGCGCCGGCATACCCGCCCGCGGCAGCCGTGCCCCCGCCTCTGGTTGCCTCTCCCGTGCCCCCGCCTGCTTCCGACGAGGTCGATGTCGACGACGACGTGGCAGATGTGGAGTTCGTCGACGACGAGCCGGGGGCTCCCTAGAACACCGACCCCGCTGATCGAGCGAGAAATGAACCGCCAAGGCGCCAAGAACGCCAAGGACGCCAAGAAGAAGATGATGCCTTGGCGTCCTCGACGGCTTGGCGGGTCGAATTCTGCTCGTTTCAGGCGGGTTCAACCCGTTTGTCGCTCTAGCACCTGAGAGCCGGCCCCTCTGATCCTCCCCCCTGCGCTCCGACCTGGCGACACGGTCGCCGTGATCGCCCCCTCCAGCCCGTTCGAGCCCACCCTCGCGTGGGTCGGCCTCGGCTGGCTCGCCCAGCGCTACCGCGTGCTCTTCGACACCGGCGGTGGCCCCCCGCTCGCCGGCGACACCCGCCAGCGCGGGGATGTCTCGCTCTCCGCCGCGTCGAGCCGCGGGCTGTTCGCACGGGCCGGCTACCTCGCGGGCAGCGACGCGCGGCGCCGGGACGAGCTCGTCCGTGCGCTGGAGCACCCCGACGTGCGCGCCGTCTTCGCGGCCCGGGGCGGCTACGGCGCGAACCGGTTCGTGCACCGGATCGACTGGCGCGCCCTGGCCGACCGACCTCGCTGGATCGTCGGCTTCTCGGACGTCACCGCCCTCCACGTCGAGGCCGCGCGCGTGGGCGTCGCCTCGCTGCACGGCGCCCACGTCGCCGCGCTCGGGCGCGCCGACGCCCATGCGCGCGCCGCGCTGCTCCGCACCCTCGAGGACCCGCTCGGCGAGCGCCGCTTCGGCGGCCTGACCACGCTGCGCGCCGGCGCCGCCGAGGGGCCGCTGTTCGGCGGCAACCTGAGCCTGCTCCACGCCTGCGCCGCGGCCGGGCGCCTCCAGGTGCCGGAAGGATGTGTCCTCCTGCTCGAGGACGTCACCGAGCGCCCGTACCGCATCGATCGCATGCTCGCCACGCTGGAGGTCGGCGGCCACCTCGCCCCGGCCGCCGCCGTGGTCCTCGGCGGCTTCGACGAGTGCAACCCGGGGCCGGACGGCATCACGGTGGACGACGTGCTCCGCGACCGGCTGCTCCCGCTCGGCGTCCCCGTCGTCGCAGGGCTGCCGATCGGCCACGGCCGGCGCAACGAGCCCGCCATCCTCGGCGGCGCCGCGCGGGTGCTGGCGCTCGGCCCGGACGCCGCGGTCACGCTCGCGGGCGCCTGAACGCCCGCGGCCGCGCCGTCACGCGAAATCCCGCGAAGTCAGGCGAGGTCACGCGACTTCACGCGAGGTCACGCGAGGTCACGCGAGCTCACCAGAAGATGCTCTTTCGCTCCTTCAGACCGAGGTTCAGCATCGACTGGATCCTCCCCTTCACGAGCGCCACCTTCTCCTGGATCACCGCGTCGTCGTCGTCGGGGTCGCCGCGGAACGTCATCGGCTCGCCGAAGTAGATCCGGTATTTGGTCGGCAGCGGCAGCTGGCCCCCGGGGAGGAGCAGCTGAGGGATGATGGGGAATGTCGGCATGCCGAGCGCCTTCGAGACCGACTCGAGGTTGCCGAGCGAGATGTACTGCTCCTCGCCCCCGATCACCGCGACGGGCACGATCGGCGTGTCGGTCTCGAGCGCCAGCCGCATGAAGCCGAGGCCGAAATCGAGCAGCTGGTAGCGGCTGGAGAACCCCTTCGAGATGCCGCGCGTCCCCTCCGGAAAGACCAGGATCGCGGCGCCCATGTCGAGCAGCCGCCGCGCGTTCTCGGGCACGCCGACCACCTGGCCCACGCGCGAGAAGAAGGTCGCCACGAACGGCAAGGTCTGCGTCCACTTCTCGACCATGCTCCGCATCACGCGCGGCGGCTCCGCGTCGAGGAACAGCGAGGCCGCGATGAGCATCCCGTCGAACGGGAGCTGGCCGGAGTGGTTGGCGACGAGCAGCACCCGGCCGGGCGGGACGTTCTCGATGCCCGACACGTCGGTCCGGAAATAGAAGCGATGAAAGAACGCCGCGACGCCGATCGCGTACCGCGCCCACTCCGGATCCAGCCCGAACGGGTCGACGCCCTCCGACGCGTGCGGCAGAGCGACCCGGCGCAGCCGGTCCTCGAAGTCCTGGCCGAGCAGCCGGATCGTCGCGTCATCGAGCGTCTTGCGCAGACCGTCGACCCCGAGACGCGCGAGCGGCAGCGCCGTGTGCGTGGCGAAGTGGCCGAGCCTGGCGAGCGTCCTTGTGCTGGCCATGGGCGCACGACCATAGCAAAACTCGCGTGGGCCTGCACCGCAGGAAGGTCTTGACCGTCGGCCTCCCGGAAGCGACCGTCGAGCCGATGAGCGAGCGAACTCCCGGTCGAAGCCGCCGCCCCGCCGCAGACAGCGATCCGTCCCTCCGGCCCATCCTCATCACCGGCATCTGCGGTCGCCTCGGACGGCGGCTGGCGCGGCGCCTCCACCGCGAGCGGCGCGTGATCGGCGTCGACCGCCGCAGCTTCGACGGGCGCCCGAAGGACATCGAACATCACCAGATCGATCTCCGCCGCAAGAAGACCCAGGACATCTTCCGCCACGAGCAGCTCGCGGCGGTCGTCCACCTCGGGGTCATGCACGATCCGCGGGTCAGCCAGATGGAGCACCACAGCTGGAACCTCGCGGGCTTCCAGCGGCTGCTCGAGTTCGTCGCGCAGTACGACGTGCCGAAGCTCATCGTGCTCTCGAGCGCGAACGCCTACGGGCCGCGCCCCGACAACCCGCAGTTCCTCACCGAGGACGCGCCGCTGCTCGGCGGCGCCTCGTTCAGCGAGATCCGCGACCTCATCGAGGTCGACATGCTGGCGCAGTCGTTCTTCTGGAAGCACCCCCAGACCGAGACGGTCATCCTCCGGCCCGTCCACATCCTCGGCTCGGTGCGGAACGCGCCGTCGAACTACCTCCGGCTCAACGTGATCCCGACGCTGCTCGGGTTCGATCCGATGGTGCAGGTCATCCACCAGGACGACGTGGTCTCCGCGATCGTCGCGGCGCTCCGGCCCGGGGTGCGCGGCATCTTCAACCTCGCGGGGCCGGCCCCGCTGCCGCTCTCGCGCCTCATCGACATGACGGGGCGGACGCGCGCGGCGATCCCGCACTTCGTCATGCAGACGATCATCCCGCGGCTCTGGCGCTTCAGGGCGACCTCGTTCCCGGCGCCCGAGCTCGATCACATCCGCTACGTGTGCATGGTCGACGACCGGCGGGCGCGCGAGATCCTCGGCTACACGCCCGAGCGCGACATCCAGGAGACCGTCCAGGCGGTCGACGGCATCGTCTGAGGGGCGCGCCATGAAACGATCGACCCGGATCGAGCGGCTCGCGGGCTACTACGAGGACTTCGCGCCCGAGTACGTGTCCACGTGGAAGGAGATCCAGCATTACGAGAAGCAGGTCCGCGCGTTCCTGCGCGAGGTCGTCGTCGAGGGGGCGCGCGTGCTCGACGCGGGCTGCGGCCCGGGCCACCTCACCCGCGATCTCCCGGCGTCCGTCGACGTGGTGGGCTTCGACATCGCCGAGGGCATGCTCGATATCGCCCGCAAGAAGCGGCCCCACGGGGCCTATCACCGGCACGATTACCACCTCCCGATCCCGCGCTCGTGGGGGCGGTTCGACGCCGTGCTCGCGCTCGGCACGCTGGAGTTCTGCGACGACCTCGGGCTCGTCCTCGAGCACCTCGCCCGCGCGATGCGGCCCTCCGGCCGGATGCTGGTGACCATCGTCGAGCGCCGGCCCGACGTGCGGCTGCACGACCGCGCCGCGCGCCCGCTCTCGGAGGCCGAGCTGTCCGGCGTGAGCATGTATCTTTACACCTTCGCCGAGCAGGCCGAGGCCATCCAGCGCGCGGGCCTGCTCCCGCGCAGCTACCGGCACCATCCGGGATGGCGACACACCGAGTACGACGTCGACGTGCTCTACGCGCTCTGGGACCTCGAGGCGCCGCGCGGCCGCCGGTGACGAAGCGCCGCGGCGAGTCTTTCCGCGCAGCTGCGTCCGCGGTAGAGGGAATCCCGGTGCGATGGCAGTGAAGCTCGGGGGCACCTTCCTGACCTGCGCGATGGGGCCGCTGAACCACGCCGGCACATGCATCCAGGGCAGCCGGGTGCCGGAGGGGATCCGCGAGCTCGCGCCCGAGGGGCTGCTCGGCGGCTTCCAGCGCGGCGTCGCGCAGGCGGCGAAGCTCGCGGGCGTCCGCGTCGAGGACGTCGAGCGCCTGCTCCCCATGGATGAGGTGCGCGAGGCCATGGAGCGCCTCAAGGCCAGCCAGGTCGAGGCCCTGCTCGCGTGGGAGCTGCACGCGGGGCGCATCGGCGGGCTGCTCGAGGGGGTCGCCGAGGTGACGAACCACGGGCGCGCGCCGGACGCGGGCCAGTTCCTCGAGCGGCTCGCGAACAAGGTCCGGCGCGATCGCCCGTTCTCCGAGCCGCTGCAGGTGCTCGCCGACGACGTCGCGCACTGGCAGGCGACGATCGCCCGCTGCCGCAAGCTGCTCGACGAGAGCGGCGGCGGCGCGCTGGCGAGGGCGTACCGCCGCCGGCGGCTCCGCCGGGTGGCGACGATCGCGGTCTCGGGCCTCGTCATGATCGCGGCGCTCGCGGTGATCGTGCGCGTCCAGGCCGCCCGTGCGCGGATCGAAGCGCTGCTCGCGCGCCCGGAGGTGTGCGCCATCCGCGGCGTCTCGGAGGCCGACCTCGGCCGGGCCGCGAGCGAGCAGCAGCGGCGCGTGGCCGCGCGCCTCGAGGCGTGCGCCGCGGAGGAGGCGCGCGAGGCGCGCGAGCGCGAGGCGCGGCTGCTCGCGGAGGAGCGCGCCCGCGAGGAGCAGCGGCGCCGCGAGGAGCGCGACGTGAAGTGCGCGTCGCTCGCGGTGCGGTTCAAGGCGGGCGCGTTCTCGGAGGGGGACGGGGCGCTCGCCGGCGTGAGCGACGACCTGCTCCGGCGCATCGCGCAGCGGCGGCTCACGGCCGCCGACGTCGGCCCGAGCGGCCCCGTGATCCCGTGCGACGGCGCGCGCGGCGGCGACGCGCTGCGCGCCGCGTTCGCGGACGCGCTCGTGGCCTCCGTCTGGACGTGGGTGCCGAGCGCCGATCCCGGCCCGAAGCTCGGCGAGGTGCTCGCGCCGCGCCGCGCGGAGCTGCCTCCCCGCGCGCGGACGATGATCGCGGTGCGCACCGTGAACGAGTCCAAGCGGGCGATCGTGTCGGGGGATCCGGCCGCGCTCGAGCGGGCGTCGCGCCTGTGTGCGCTCTCCGCCGCGCTGCACATCGCGGGCGGACCCGCGTGCGCGGCGCTGGCGAAGCTGGCGACGAAACAGGCGCCCTGAGCCGGCCTGGAGCCTTGCGGCGTCGGCCGCTCTGCGTCCGGCAACGGCGTGCTGCGCGCAGCGCTGCGCCGGACGAGGAGCGCATTCCGGGCGCGCGAGCGCCCGCGCGGGGGCCTGCGCGGGTGAACCGAGGGCGGGCTCGGGGATGGCGCTGGGATGTGAGGAGGGAAGGAGGTGCGCGGGCGGGACGCGTCGCGTGACGCCCGCGCAAGGGCCTACTTGAAGGCGGGGATCGTGTCCGAATCGAGCACGCAGACGTTCAGAGGGTCCCCAAGCTCGGGGTCGGGGTCAGCCTCGGGGTTGGGCACGCACATCACCTTGAGATCCGGGGAGATGCCCGAGTGGGGGTCCTGGCAGATCGTGTTGTCGGGTCCGTCTTCACCCGAGCAGTCGACCTGCGGCCACAGCCCGAGGACCTTGTACCTCGCCGTGCAGCCCGCTTCCGAGTACGCGAGATCAGCCTCGAACTGATTCCCGAGGTTGGCGGCGGTCACGAACACGCGCAGGTTGCTCCATTCGAACTTGCGCGATCCCGGCTCCAGCGGCTCGACGCCTCCGCCAGCGCCGCCGTCACCAGCACCGCCAGCGCCGCCGTCACCAGCACCGCCAGCGCCGCCGTCACCAGCACCGCCGGCGCCGCCGTCACCAGCACCGCCGGCGCCGCCGTCACCAGCGCCGCCGGCTCCGCCGTCGCCAGCACCGCCGGCTCCGCCGTCGCCAGCACCGCCGTCACCAGCGCCGCCGGCGCCGCCGTCACCAGCACCGCCCTCGCCTCCGCTGCCGGGCAGCACCACCACCTCGGCGGGAGAGAGGGTCGGCACCGTGCAGATGTTGTTGTCGTCCGGCTCGATCGACGTGAAGGTGCCGACCGCGTACGGCTTCAGATCGGGATTCTCCTCGACGGTCGCGCCGCCGCGCGTCCATCGGCCGAACTTCAGGGTCTGCAGCGCGACGAGCTTCTGGTTCCGGTCGGGAACCCCCCCTGCGTCGGCGTTGTACATCTGCATGCCGATCGTCGCGACCGTGAGGTTTCCGCAGGCGGTATCGGCCTCTCCGTCGACCAGGATGAACCTCGCCGCGAACGGGTGGACGGTCGCGCTGCCGACGGTGCATTCGGGCTTCGGCTGCGAGCAGCCCGGGGACACGGCCGCTGCGAGCGCCGAGAGCCCCGCCAGCCAACCAAGCAATCGGATCTTCATCGCTTGCTTCCTTTCACGAGCGCGCCCGCGCCTAGAACGTCACCCGCGCGCCGAACCGGAACTGCCGCGGCTGCTGGTACTGTGTCGGCTTTCCGAAGTTCGGGTTCTTGTCCCTGTCCGCGTTGAACGGCTGGCCGTCGAGCGTGGTCAGGCAGCTGTCGCCGCTCGACGGCTCGAGATCCTCGACCGTCCCCCCGCCGCACGGGACCACATAGGCCGTCGTGTAGCGCTGGTCTCTCGCGGTGACCGCCTGGAAGTTGAAGATGTTGAAGACGTCCATGGTGACGGTCAGATAGCTGTCCTTCGCGAGCCTCATCGAGTAGCCGATGCGGCCGTCGACGTTGTGGACCCACGGCAGCCGCTCGCCGGAGCCGCGGGGCAGGATGAAGGACTCGTCGGAGCCGTAGAGGGGGTGCGCGCCCCAGAAGTCCGTGGGGCCGCCGGAGCGGGACCTCAGGGTCAGGCCGAGGTCGACGAGCGAGCCGCCCGGGATCTCGAACGACTTCGCCCCGTACACCTTGATCTCGTGCCGGCGATCGCCCGGCAGATCACCCTCGCGGTTCTCGAGCAGCGAGGTCAGGTCGAACTCGGAGGTGATGTTCGGATTGAGCTGGTCGGTCTCGGGGCGGAAGAGGCCCGCGTAATTGCCCCGGAGGTAGGAGAGCGTGTAGCTCACCTGGGCGAGCCAGAGATCGGCGAACGACTTCTGGAAGTAGAGCGTGAGCGCGTCGTAGTCGCGCGTCGCCTCGGGGAAGTCCCGCGCGATGCCCTTGCCGGGGTTGCCGATGAAGTAGGTGCTCCCCTCGTCGCGGCTCATGTCCTCGATGACGTTGTGCATCCAGCGCTTCGTGTACGTCGCGCCGACGCGCCCGTCCGGGATGACCTCGTACTCGCCGCCGAGCACGATCTCGTCCGACGACTGCGGGCTGATGTCCGGATCCACGGGCGTCTTGCCGGTGCCCGTCGGGGTCCAGACCCGGTTCGGGTCGTACGCTGCGGGCGCGATCTCGTCCTGCTCCGCCAGCTCGACGCCCTCGATCCGGTTCTCGTTGCTCCCGCACTGGCCGGGGCCGCTGCCCATCGCGTCCTTGAGGTCGTTCGGGTTGCACCCCGGATCGTTCGGATCGTCGTAGTTCTCGGCTGCCCGGTGGAACCCGCGGATCTGCCGCTCGTCGCCGAAGGCGCGATCCACGAGGGAGAGGGGCACGCTCTCGTAGTAGCGCGAGTAGTTCGCGAAGATCTTCGACTTGCCCTCCTGCGTGATGTCGTAGACGACGCCCACGCGCGGCGACCACTGGTTCGGCAGCGCCATCCCGGCGTCGCCGTCGTTGTCGAACAGGTACTGGGCGTCGTAGCGAATGCCCACGTTCACCGTGACCTTGTCCAGGACGCTCCAGCTGTCCTGAACGAAGCCGCCGATCGTGGTGGACAGCGACGACACCGAGGTCTTGGGCTGGATGACGTACTCGTCGGGCCCGGGGCCGGTCAGGAAGCCGAGCTGCCGGCCGTCCTCCCAGTAGAGGCCGTTCAGGCTCTCGGAGTAGGTCACGCGGCCCGGGTACGCCTTCAGGTGGTCGTACGTCATGATCTCGCCGTCGATCCCGCCCTTGACGACGTGGTGACCGAGGCCCTCGAAGATGCTCGTCACCATCGCCTTGAGCTGGAAGCGATCCTGCGACTGGTCCTCGAGGAAATTGGGGCCGCCCATCCAGTACTGGCGCACCGCGCACGGGACGCGGGTGGTCAGGATGGGGTTTCCCTCGTCGTCGACCTCGCCGGTGTCGATCTGGCTCTGGCGGCACAGCTCCTGCGCCTCCGGCGAGAGGGTCTCGAACCGGTCGATCGAGTACCGCGGCCCCGTCCTCTGCCAGATCGCGAGGGGCACGCCGGCGAGGCCGTTGCTCGATCCGATCTCCGAGTCGTCGGAGGGCAGCCGCGCGTTGCGCTGGTGGTGCCAGCCGAGCGTCGCGTCGAACAGCAGGGTCTTGTTGTTGAACGCCGACGACCACTTCAGCGCGACGTCGGTCGAGGACGTCACGAACTTGAGCGCGAGCGCGTCGTAGGTGCCGACGATGTTGCTGACGTCCATCGCGCCGATCTGCGGGTCGTACGAGTAGGTGCCGTTGCCGCCGGTGGTGGAGGGCGAGCCGTACACCGAGAGCGCAACGCTGTGATCCGGGCTGATCTGGTACGTCAGCTTGCCGAGGTACTGGAACGTCCGCTCCTCGGCGCGGTGGTAGGTCGTCGAGCCCGGGAGGTAGTCGACGAGGTTGAACCCCGTCTCGGGATCCCGGACGGGCGTCAGGCTGTTGCCCTCGTACCGCGTGGCGAACAGGCTGCGCTCGCGCGTCAAGCTCGAGAACGCGAGATCCGCGCCCGCGAAGAACCAGAGCTTGTCCTTGATGATGGGACCGCCGACCTCGAAGCCATAGTCGCGGATGGCCGAGATGCGGTCGTCGGTCGAGATGGTCTCGCCCTGGCGCCGGACCTTCGTGCTCTCGGCCTCGAGGATTCCAGGGACGATGTTGAAGAAGAACGAGCCGTGGAACTCGTTGCCGCCGCCCTTCGTCACGACGTCGAGCACGCCGCCGGTCGAGCGGCCGTACTCGGGCATGTACCCGCCGGCCACCACGTTGACCTCTTTGATGAACTCCATCGTAAGGGGCGTACCGATGATGCCGTACGCCGGATCATTGACCGAGAGCCCGTCAATGACGTACTGGTTTTCAGGCGAGGACGTACCGGCGATCGACGTGCCGAACTCGTCGCTCTTCGCCCCGGGGGTGACGGCGGCGACCGACTCGAACGAGCGCATCGCCGTGCCTTTCCCCCCGGGGGGCGCCACGGCGATGCGGCGCGTGAAGTCGCTTGTGATGTTCTGGCCCACCGAGCTCGATCCGACGTCGACCGTCGGCGCGCGGCCGACCACGACGATTTCTTCCGCCTTGAGCGCTTCGGGGAGCAGCTCGACGTTGACGCGGATGGTCGTGCCGGCGCGGAGGGCGATTCCCCCGCGCGCGTACGGCTTGTAGGTCTCCCTTTCAAGGCGCAGTGTGTAGTCGCCTGGCGGCAGGTTCGGGATACGGTACTGGCCGGTGGCGTCGGTGACGACCAGCTGCTCCCCCTGGAGCGCCGGTGATGTCGCCGTGACGACCACATCTGCGACCGGCGTCTTGCCAGAGGCGTCGGTTACCCGCCCAAGAAGAACGCTGTTGCCCGTCTGGGCGAGCGCAGGGACGGCGGTCAACAACGTCATGGCGAGCAGCAGCAACGCCGCCCACAATCGTAACGGGGCACGTAGTGAGCGCGCTCCGTGTTTCATCCTCTTTTCGAGAAACTTCACGGAATTCCCTCCAGAAGTGTAGGGCCCTCGAGTTCCGCGTCACCCTAGACAGGAATCGCGCGAGACAATAGACTTTTTTGTAGTACTTGGTCCCCGGTACACTCCGGGTAGGCGCGGCGCGCCGGCGCGCGCCCGACACGCGGCGGCGCCTCCACGCCGAACCCCTCGAGTTTCAGGAGTTGCAACCACCCATGTTCGACTCGGTACTAGGACGCGCCACGGCCACTCAGGGGCGCCTCGGGACGGGCGCTCTGCTCTCCCTCGTCGCCCATACGGGGATCGCGGCTGTCCTCATCTGGCAGGCCACGCAGCCTCGGGTCGAGAAGCAGAAGGACGTCGAGGTCACCTTCTTCGCCGCGCCGCCCCCGCCGCCGCCGCCGCCGCCGCCCCCTCCCGCGGGCGGCGCGGCGAAGCCGAAGGCGGAGCGCATCGAGCAGCCGAAGCCTGTCAAGACCCCTGACACCATCTACGACATGCCGGAGAAGCCCAAGGCCAAGGCGCCTGAGCCCGAGCCGGCCAAGGAGGAGGCGCCGGCGCAGGAGGGCGGCCAGGAGGGTGGACAGGAAGGCGGCCAGGTGGGCGGGACCGTGGGCGGTCAGGTCGGGGGGCAGATCGGCGGGACGCTCGGTGGGACGCTGGGAGGGCAGGTGGGCAGCACGGCGCCGCCGCAGAACGTGGTGCTGCCGTTCGGCGCGGGGATGAACCGGCCGACGATGATCTCGGGGCGAGATCCTCAGTACACGCGCGAGGCGCTCGCGGCGCGCGTCGAGGGGCTCGCGATTGTCAAGTGCGTCATCAAGGTGGACGGCTCGTTGACCAGTTGCCGGATGGTCAAGTCGCTGCCCCACATGGACCGCGCGATCCTCGATGCGCTCTCGGGCCGCCGGTACACGCCCGTGATGTACCAGGGGCGGCCGGTCTCGGTGGACTACGTGTTCAACATCCGCCTCAAGCTCCCGTGAGCACCGGAGGCGCGGGGGTGTTGTTGCGCGGGCCGGGCACGTAGTACAGAAGGGCACGGGGTAGGTCCGCTCTGCGGTACTGTCGAGTTCGCTGCAGCGTCACAAGCGCTGAACAGCACAGCTAAAAACCACCACGACACCATGGAGCGCCAGGGAGGCGCGAGCGAGACGATGCAATTCACCTTGACTGAGCTTTGGGGCCACATGGGGGTCTTCGCGAAACTGATTGTGTTCGCGCTGGCGCTCATGTCCGTATCCTCCCTGATCATCTTCGGCGAGCGCCTCATCGTCTCCTTGAAGTCCCGCGCCGCCTCCCGCGCCTTCGCGCAGAAGGTGGGGCCGATGCTCGCCAGGGGCGAGTTCGACGGCGCCCGGACCGCCGCCAAACCCAAAGACGAGATCGGCTACCTCGGGCGCGTGATCGGCGCCGGGCTCGCCGCGTATGCGTCGACGGCTCCGTCCCGGCTGCCCGCGAACGGGCATGAGCGCGACAGCGTGGTCGAGTCCGTCTCCCGCGCCCTCGAGCGGCAAGCGCAGCGCGAGGTGCTCAGCCTGAAGCGCGGCTACGGCCTGCTCGCCACGGTCGGCTCCACGGCGCCGTTCGTCGGCCTCCTCGGGACGGTCATGGGCATCGTGACCGCCTTCCAGCAGATGGCGGCGTCCGGCTCCGGCGGCCTCGGCACGGTCTCGGCGGGTATCGCGGAGGCGCTCATCACAACCGCCTTCGGCCTGCTCGTCGCGATCCCGGCCGTCATGGCCTACAACTATCTCCAGGGCTGGATCGACGCCCGGGCGATCGATATCTCGGAGTCGTCGAACGAGTTCCTCGACATCGTGGCGAGGCGGCTCGACGGCCGCCTCTCGTCGACCTCGGAAGAGGCCGCCTAGCAGAGAGCCCGCGCCGCGTTGCGCCTCCCTGGCCGCGCCTCGCGGCGGGGGGGCGCCGCGCCGCGCCCAAGCCGGAAGCGAGCGCCCCTCATGGGAATGGCCGTCGGCCCGCAGAAGGGCCCCAAGAGCGAGATCAACGTCACGCCGCTCGTCGACGTCGTGCTCGTCCTGCTCATCATCTTCATGGTCGTCACGCCGATGCTCCAGCGCGGCAAGGACGTGAAGCTGCCGCAGGCCGCGAAGGTGGACGAGGAGAAGAAGGACGTGGACCCGCTGATCCTCTCCGTGACGCTGGAGAAGACGGTGTGGGTCGAGAGCGACCAGTACGACGACGCCGGCCTCGCCGAGCGCCTCACGCGCGAGTTCGCGGCGCAGCCGGGGCGCAAGGTGCTGGTCAAGGGCGACCAGCGCCTCTCGTTCGGCGACGTGCGCAAAGTCATGGAGACGGCGCGCAAGTCGGGCGCGAAGAGCGTGTCCCTGGCGGTCGAGGAGCTGAAGGGGAGGTAGCGGCGATGAGCGCGCGCGCGAACAAGAAGTTCCTGGTCAAGCCGGCGGTGCCGCTGAACTCCGACATCAACGTGACGCCGCTCGTCGACGTCGTGCTGGTGCTCCTCATCATCTTCATGGTCGTCACGCCGCTGCTCGAGAAGGACATCGGCGTGCGCATCCCCGACACGGAGCAGGTCAAGGAGGACACGCCGCCGCCCCCCGACCAGCTCGTGGTCCGGGTGAGCGCGCAGGGCGAGCTCCTCGTCAACGACGAGAAGGTCGAGCGGGCCGACCTCGTCGCCAGGCTCCGGCCGATCCTCGATCGCCAGAGCAGGCCGCAGGACAAGATCGTGTTCGTCGTGGCCGACGACGCGGCCGTCTACGGCACGGTCGTCGAGGTGCTCGACAGCGCGCGGGCGGCCGGCGCGCACACGCTCGGCATGATGACCGAGCTCCCCGACGCGGCGCCCAGGTGAGCGCGGCGCTGCGCGGGGCCCTGCCGCGCGGCTGAGCGGGCTTCCCCGCGCGCGGCGGGCCGGATGGCCCGCGCGCGACATGCTTGCGTCGCGCGCGGGCGCGACCTACATCGCCCACCTCGAAAGCGAGGTCGTTGATGTTGCGGACCGAATGGGTGGAGAAGCGCGCCGGGAGCCCGAACCAGACCCAGATGCACTTCGCGAGGAAGGGCATCATCACGGAGGAGATGGAGTACGTCGCCCGCCGTGAGAAGCTCGCGCCCGAGCTCGTCCGCGACGAGGTCGCGCGCGGGCGGATGATCATCCCCGCCAACAAGAACCACCTGAACCTCGAGCCGATGTGCATCGGCATCGCGTCGCTCTGCAAGGTGAACGCGAACATCGGCAGCAGCCAGACGACGAGCGACGTGGACGGCGAGCTCGAGAAGCTGCGGTACGCGATCAAGTACGGCGCCGACACGGTGATGGACCTGTCGACCGGCGGCGACATCGACGGCATCCGCCGCGCGATTATCGAGCACTCCCCCGTGCCGATCGGGACGGTGCCGATCTACCAGGCGCTGGAGGTCTGCAAGGGCACGGAGAAGATGAGCGCCGCGGATCTCATCGACATGCTCGAGCACCAGGCGAAGCAGGGGGTCGACTATTTCACCATCCACGCGGGCGTGCTGCTCGAGCACCTCCCGCTCGTGAAGGGCCGGCTCACCGGCATCGTGTCGCGCGGCGGCTCGATCATGGCCCAGTGGATGATCGAGCACCACAAGCAGAACCCGTTCTACACGCACTGGGACAAGGTGCTCGAGATCTGCGCGAGGTACGACGTCACGATCTCGGCGGGCGACGGCCTGCGGCCCGGCTCCCTGCACGACGCGAGCGACGCGGCCCAGTTCGCCGAGCTGAAGACGCTCGGCGAGCTCACGAAGCGCGCTTGGGAGAAGGACGTGCAGGTCATGATCGAGGGCCCCGGGCATGTGCCGTTCGATCAGATCGCCATGAACGTCCAGAAGGAGATGGAGCTCTGCCACGAGGCGCCGTTCTACGTGCTCGGCCCGCTGGTCACCGATTTCGCGCCCGGCTACGACCACATCACGAGCTGCATCGGCGCCACGATGGCCGGCTTCGCCGGCGCCGCGATGCTCTGCTACGTGACGCCGAAGGAACACCTCGGCTTGCCGAACGCGGACGACGTGAAGCAGGGGCTCATCGCCTACAAGATCGCGGCCCACGCCGCGGACGTGGCGCGCAAGCGCCCGGGCGCGCGGGATCGCGACGACGCCCTGAGCAAGGCCCGTTACGCGTTCGACTGGAAGCAGCAGTTCGCGCTCGCGCTCGACCCGGAGACGGCGCAGACGATGCACGACGAGACGCTCCCCCAGGAGTACTTCAAGACGGCCGAGTTCTGCTCGATGTGCGGCCCGAAGTTCTGCTCGATGCACATCAACCGCGTGGTCGACGAGTACAACGCGCGGCAGGAGACGGAGAACGCGCCCACCAAGCGTTCGCTCGCGCTCATCGACCCGGCGTGAGGCGGCGGCGGGCGCGCGAGGGCGCGCGTCGACGGGGCCGCGGGGACGCGCCGCGGGCCGCGGCCCTCGCGGGGCGCCTCGCCCTGGTCGCGTCGTTTGCCCTCGTCGCGCCCCTCGCGTGCCGCCGGGAGAGCGCCACCGGCGCCTCCTCGTCCCCTCCGTCGGCGGTCCCTGCGCTCTCCGCGGCGCCGCGCCCGCCGAGCCCGCGCCTCACCGATCCCCGCTGGCGCCGCGCCGCCGGGGACGACCCGCTGGAGCACGCCCGGCTCGCCGAGGCGGAGGGCGCCTCCGGCCTGCTCGCCGCGCTGGACGACGGCGGCGAGATCGCGCTCGCGGCCCTGCGCGCGCTGCCGTACGCCGACGATGCCGACCTCGCGCTCGCGCCCCTCGCCGCGCGCGCCCGCGCCGCGCCCGCGGCGTCGCTCGCCCCCCTGCTCGACGCGCTCCTCGGGATCGCCGGGCGCCCGCCGCGCCCCCGCGAGCCGCTCGACCCGGACGGGACCCGCGCCGCGGCCGCGATTCTCCTGGAGCTATCGCACAGGCGGGACCTCCCCGCGGAGCTGCGTGCGGTCGCGATCTCGGCGTCGCGCGCGCTGGCCGACAAGGGGCTGCTGGATCCGCGCGGCATCCCCTCGGACCTGGATCCCGAGGCCCCCAGCGCTGGCGCTGCCGGCGGCCACGGGCCGCGGCCCTGACGTCGCGCGTGCGGCCCCGGGCGCTGCGGCGGCCGCGCGGCGCCTCGCGCGGCGCCCCGGCCTGTCTGGTCGCCGCCGCGCTTTAGGCCCGCCGGGTCCCATTTTGGTACCTTGCCCCCCGTGACGACGCCGTACACCTCGGAGGCCTTCATCCACCAGCTCCTCGGCAAGGCGCTTGCCGCCCATGCGAGCGACATCCACCTCAAGGTCGGCCAGCCACCGGGCGCGCGCGTGCGCGGCGACATGGTCTATTTCCGGGTGGACCGGATCCGCCCCGAGGACAGCGAGGCGGCGGCGCGGGTGTTGCTCGCCGGGCGGCCGGCGCGGGAGCTGCTTGCCACGCTCCAGGAGTACGACACGTCGTATGTCGTCCCGGGCCTTGGCCGGTTCCGGGTCAACATCTACCGCCAGCGCGGCTCGCTCGCGATCATCCTGCGCAGCATCCCGCTCAAGGTCCCGACGTTCGACGAGCTCGGCGTGCCCTCCGCGGTGCGGGCGATGGTGGAGCACGACCACGGCCTCGTCCTGGTCGGCGGCACCGCGGGCAGCGGCAAGAGCACCACGCTCGCGGCCTTCATCGGGCAGATCAACGCGACGCTGCCGCGCCACATCATCACGCTCGAGGATCCGGTCGAGCACGTGCACGAGGACAGCCGCTCCAGCGTGAGCCAGCGCGAGATCGGCGTCGACACCGCGGATTTCCCCACCGCCCTGCGGGCCGCGCTGCGGCAGGACCCGGACGTCGTGCTGATCAGCTCGCTCCGTGACAGCGAGTCGTTCGAGCTCGCCCTGCACGCCGCCGAGACCGGCCATCTCGTGCTCGCCGCGGTGCACACGCCGGACGTCGCGCGCACCATCGGCCGGCTGATCGCGCTCGGGAAGAGCCCGAGCGAGGCGCGCGACCGGCTGGCCGACAGCCTGCAAGGGGTCGTCGCGCAGCGCCTGCTTCCGCGCCGCGACGGCGCGGCGGAGGTCCTGGCGTCCGAGGTGCTCGTCGCGACGGCCGCGGTGCGGGAGGCGATCCGGCGGCCGGAGGGGAGCCCGTCGCTGCGTGAGCTGATGGAGAAGGGGGTCACGCCGTACGGGATGCAGACGTTCGAGGTCCACCTCCGGCAGCTCGTCGCGCAGGGGGCGATCGCCAAGGAGACGGCGAAGGCGGTGACGGCGCTGTAGCGGATCGGGCCCTGCGGCCCCCGGGCTGGCGTTTCCGTCTCCCTTGCGGCGGCGCCCCAAGCCTGGCTATGAGAGCGAACCCATGCTCGAAGGCATCGAACGAGAAGCGGTGGAGCACCACAACGGCCGCGCTGAGCCGAGCGGCCGCGCCCCGGCGCCGGGCGCAGTACGTCACGACTGGACCGTCGCGCAGGCGCTCGCGCTGCACGATCTCCCGCTCTTCGAGCTGATCGACCGCGCCCGCTCGGTGCACCGCTCGTTCCACGGCGAGCACGAGGTGCAGCTCTGCACCCTGCTCAGCGTCAAGACGGGCGGCTGCCCCGAGGACTGCGCCTACTGCCCCCAGTCGAGCCACTACGAGACCGAGGTCGGCCCGGAGCGGATGCTCGACGTCGGCGCGGTGCTCGCGGCCGCGGAGCGCGCGCGCGAGGGCGGCTCGACGAGGTTCTGCATGGGCGCCGCGTGGCGCGAGGTGAAGGACGGCCCCGCCTTCGAGCGCGTGCTCGACATGGTGCGCGGCGTGAAGGAGCTCGGCCTCGAGGCGTGCTGCACGCTCGGCATGCTCACCGAGGACCAGGCCCGCCGCCTCAAGGAGGCCGGCCTCGACGCGTACAACCACAACCTCGACACGTCGCGGAAGGCCTACCGGTCCATCATCTCGACGCGCACGTACGACGAGCGGCTGATCACGCTCCGCAACGTCCGGCGGGCGGGGATCACGGTGTGCTCGGGCGGGATCATCGGCATGGGCGAGTCGATCGCCGACCGCTGCGAGATGCTCGTCGAGCTCGCGCGCCTCGACCCCCACCCGGAGAGCGTGCCGATCAACGCCCTCGTGCGCGCCGCGGGCACGCCGCTCGAGAGCCTGCCGCCCGTGGACCCGATCGAGTTCGTCCGGATGATCGCGGTCGCCCGGCTCATGATGCCGCGCGCGATGGTGCGCCTCTCCGCGGGCCGGACCGAGCTCACCCGCGAGGCGCAGCTGCTCTGCATGTACGCCGGGGCGAACTCGATCTTCTACGGGGACAAGCTGCTCACGACCCCGAACCCTGGCCCGGACGAGGATCGCGCGCTCATCGAGAAGGCGGGGCTCCAGCCGATGGCGCCGGCCGCGCGCTAGCGCCGTCTGCGCGCGCCGCCTCGCCGGCCGCGCGCGCCGCGGCGGCGCTAGCTCGGCAGGGCGGCCTCGGCGCGGGGGCGCTGCTCGCCGCGCGGCGCGACGTGCACCGTCCGGGTCGGGTACGCGAGGCGCGACCCGCCCGCCGAGACGGCCTCCAGGAGCGAGATCAGCATCTCGTGCCGGATCGTCCGGAACTCGCCGAAGTCGCGCGTCTGGAACCAGGCCATCACCTCGAGGTCGAGCGACGACACGCCGGGGCCGATGAGGCGCACGATCACCTCGTCGGGCCAGATCAGCGGGTGCGCGCGCAGCGCGCGCTCGCACCCCTCGGTGACGGCGCGGAGCTGCTCGGGGGTGGTCTCGAGCACGAGGCTCAGCACGCAGGCGAGGCGCATCCGGTCGCGCGCGGTGTACGACTCGATCTGGAGATCGGCGAGCTTGCCGTTCGGGATCGTGACCACGGTCCGGTCGAGCGTGCGGATCCGCGTCGAGCGGAGCCCGATGGACTCGACGGTGCCGAGCACGGCGTCGATCTTCACGAAGTCGCCGACCTGGAGCGGCCGGTCGATGCCGATCGCGACCGAGCCGAACAGGTTCTCCACGGTCTTCTGCGCGGCGAGCGCGAGGGCGACGCCGCCGATGCCCAGGCCGGCGATGAGGCTCGCGACCGGGTAGCCGAGCTCCGAAAGCACGGCGATCACGCCGATGATCAGGATCGAGACCTTCGCGATCCGGCCCATGAGCGGCACGAGCGAGCGCGCCGCCGGGTTGTCGCGCGTCGCCGGGGCGTTGAGCAGGCGGCCGCCGATGGCGTCGATCGAGCGAAGGGCGAACCAGAAGACGGCGATGAAGAGGCCGGCGCGCAGGACCTGGTCGAGGAACTGCTCGGCCGGCACGTAGAGCCCGAGCCACGGGAGCGCGGCCTCGATGGCGAGCAGCGCCCCCGCGAACGTGAGCGGGCCGTGCGTGGCCCCGAGCAGCACGTCGTCGAGCGTGGAGTCCGTCTTGACGACGATCCGGCGGAGCGCGGCGCGGAGCAGGAAGCTCAGCACCGCGCCGGCGAGCCACCCGACGAGCGAGAGGACCGGCAGCGCGAGCCACTGCCACAGGAGCAGCTCGCGCGGGCCCGGGCGCAGCAGCACGGGCGGCAGGTTGTCGCGGAGCCAGCGATCCTCGAGGCGCGCGTACCACTCGGGGACGCGCTCCACGGTGGCGCGCGAGAAGATCCAGCGCGCGCCGTCCGCCGTCGTGCGCCGGACGAGGCGCACCGGCTGGAGCCCGGTGCGGGTCGGGATCCTGCCGAGCTGCTCGACGCCGCCCCCGAGGTTGTCCTGGGTGTCGCCGAGCGGGTTCGGCGAGAGCGTCTCCGGGTCCAGCCAGAGGTGTCGATCGAGCACCGCCTTGAGCTTCTGCGCGAGCTCCGCGCCGGACGCCTTCGGAGGCACGTCGAGGAAACGCGCGGCCTCCGCGTAGTCGCCCGCGCGGCAGAGCTCGAAGAACTGGCGCAGGGAGGCGCGCGGCGAGTCGGGCGCGACCGGGACGGCCTCGGGGTCGACGCCGTCGGCGACGGCCGCCGGCGGGGGCGGCGCCGAAGGGGGAGGGGGAGGGGACAGCTCCCCGGCGCTCGCCGCCAGCAGGACACATCCGAAGGCGAACGCGAAGGCGAGCACGGCGCGGATCCACCACGTCGCCCTCGGTAAAAAGCGGAGTCGTTGCGGCGCTTCAGGTTCTGTCCGAGGCATGGGCCCTCCTATTCCACCGCGCGGTAGGTCTGTCGACCGCGCGACCGGCGGCGCGACCCCCCGACGTGCACACCGTGCGTAGCCCGTGTGGCGCGCGTAACACGCGTGGCGGTGCGGCGTGCGCGCGCGGTGCGGCGTGCGCGGCGCACGCGTGTGTGGCGTGCGCGTGCGTGGCGTGCGCGGGCGGTGCGGCGTGCGCGGTTGGGCGCGGCGCGTGCGGCGGCCGCTGCAGCTACGTCGCTGCGGCGGGCGGCTCGCTCGGCAGCGGAGCGGCCGCGAGCGCCGCGAGCGCACCGCCGTAGCGCGCGAGCCGGCGCGCGCCGAGCCCCGGGATGCGCGCGATGGCGGCGGCGACCGCCGCGTCCCCGGCATGGCCGCCCGCGAGCGCGATCTCCAGCAGCTCCTGCGCGCAATGCCCTGGCAGCACCACCTGCTCGTCGACGCTCCGCGCCTTCGCCTCGGCCCTGCGCCACGCCGCGATCCGGCTCTCCACCGCGCGCCGGGCGGCGAGCTCCTTGCGCGTCGGGCGGGCTGGCTGGAAGAGGGCGCGCTCCTCCTCGGGTACGTCGCCGTCGCTGCGCCCCTGCTCGACGGCGCGCAGCCACGCCGCCGCGAGGGGCGCCGCCCGGCCCGCGGCGGCCCCGCGCACGGCGCGCACGTCCTCGATCCGGGCCGGCTTGCGCTGGGCGAGCTCGAGCAGCACCTCGCTGGCGACGATCTTGAACGCGGGCACGTCGGCCTCCTCGGCGGCGGCCTCGCGCGCCGCGACGAGGCGCCGCAGGATCGCCCGCCCCTCCGGATCGAGCGCCTGCGCGCCCTTGATGCGCGCGTAGGCGGGCCGCGGATCCCGCGGCGGCCCGAGCGCCGTCGCGAGCTTGTAGGCGCACTCCTCGGCGATCTCGTCCTCGATGTCGAGCGCCCGACTGCGCTCCGCGAGCCGCGCGTCGAGCGCGAGGAGGTGGAGCACGTCGCTCGTCAGGTAGCGCAGCTCGACGCTCCCGAGCGGTCTGCGCCCCCAGTCGTGCTGCTGGAGCTGTTTGTCGATCGTCACGCCGAGCTCCGACGCGAGCAGCGCGGCGAGCCCGGTCGCCGCGCACCCCAGCATGCGCGCGGCGACCGACGTGTCGCGCGCGGCCCCGAGCGGCGCCCCCGCCTCGGCGAGCATGCGCGCGTCGAAGGTGAGGTCGTGCAGCACCTTGGGCGGCCCCGCGGCCCCGAGCAGCGGCGCGAGCGGCGCGACGCGCACGCGGAGCGCGTCCACGATCCCGACCGCGATGGCGTCCCCCTCGCGGAAGGCGAGCTGGACCGTGCAGAGCCGCGGGCGGTAGACGAACAGCCCGTTCGCCTCCACGTCGACCACGAGCGCGTCGGCGCGCGCGGCGCGCTCGACCAGGCGGGCGAGATCGGCGTCGCGCTCGACCAGGACGACGTGGGGATGGCTCAGCGGGCCCTCGTCTCGCCCCGCCCCCGCCGCGCGGCCGCGTCGCGCCGCGCCCGCGCGGACACGCCCACCAGCGCGAGCGCCGCGAGCAGGAGCCCGGCGCTGCGGCCGCCCGCGGCCGGGGCAGCGGCGCAGCCGCCCGACGCCGCCACGTCGGGCTGGTCCGCGGCGCAGAGGGCGGAGAAGCCGTGGCGCGGCGTCGGGTCGCACGCCTTGAACGGCGCGCCGGGCGGGTACACCGCGCAGATCGCGGCGACGTCGTCGTCCTCTAGGTCGCGGAGCTCGACGCTCCCGGGCTCGTAGTCCGCGAACATGGTCGCGTGCCGGTCGGCCGAGTGCGACAGCCCGAGGAAGTGGCCGGCCTCGTGGGTCGCGATGCTGAGCAGGTCGGACGCGACGTCCTCGTCGCCGAGCGAGAGGTCCGCCACGTGGAACGAGTTGATCTCCATGTCGGCGTCGTAGATGTCGCCGGTCTTCAGGTTGTAGGTGACGGTCGTGAGCGCGAGGGTGCTCTCGCCGCGCTCGTACGGCCACCCGTCGTCCCGGAACGTGATGATGTTCGCGTTCCCCTTCTTCTGGTTGTACTCGTGCGCGTCGCACGCGACCGGGCCCATGTAGGTGACCTCCATGCGCGGGGTGCGCCCGTCGCCGCAGTCGGCCTGCGTCCAGGCCGCGAACGCCTGCTCGAAGATCGCCTCCGTCTCCGCGAGCGAGATCTGGGCCGACGCGTCTTCCTGGATGGAGTAGCCGACGCACGGCGAGGGCCAGACCAGGGGGATGCCGCAGTCGTTCGGCTGCGCCGGCGCGCAGACGGCCGCGGTCTCGGCCGGCCTCGTCGCCGTCGCCGGGCAGACGCTGGTGCGGCAGTAGGCCAGGGCGGGCGAGGGGAGGACGACGGCCGCCGCGACGGCGATCGCGGCGGCGGCTGCGGCCGCGAGGTCACTTCTGCGCATGTTTCGCCTTCCAGGCGCGGCTCACGGCGTCGATCGCCGCGTCGAGGGGGGCGCCGACGAGCTGCTCGCGCGCCGAGACCGCCGGGCCCGGCCGGGCCAGGACGGTCCCGCCGTCGGGGCTCGCGGCGAGCCGCCGCACCGCGACGCGCGGCGCACCCTCCACCCGTCGCGGTTCCTCGCTGCTCACGAGGGGGTAATGGCCCTGGGCCATGCCGGCGACGACCACGGCCGAGCGCGCCCTGGCCAGGAAGAGCATCGCCTGCGCGCCGAGCTTGAGGTGTGCGTCGCCCGACACGTGCTGGCCGACGTCGCCGACCACGCCCCCGAGCGTCCTCACCCAGACCTCGCCGTCGGGCTGTCCGGCGACGGTCCGCTCGATCGACAGGCGGGTATAGGTGACGATCCGCTTGGCGCCGCCGAGCTCCTCCCACTGGCTGCGCTGCTCGGTCGCCGTCGCGACGACGACGTACGTGGCCGCCGAGACGAGCTCATCCAGCGAGAGCTGGATGGACACGGCCGCCTGCGCCTCGCGCGGACCGGACATGTGCAGGAGCGCGCTGGAGCTCGCCTGGGTTGCCGGCTCAGCAGCGCCTCCAGGCGTGAGGGTGAGCGCGGGCGGCAGCGCCAAGAACAGGGTCACGACGAAAGCTCTGGGAGACATCGCCACAAAGATACCATGCTGCCGCGCGACGCGAGCCGGCAACACGGGCGCGGGCAAGTTACCGACATGGGCGAACGTCGCGCGGCGGCGTCGCCGGCGTGGGCGGCTTGCCGGCGCGGGCGCGTTGACGACGGTCGACCCGCTGGACCCTGTGTCCAGGTCCGACTAGCAGATCGTCTGGGTCGAGCCCGAGGAGCCTGCGATGACGAGCGACGTGTTGACGATCGGCAGCCACACATTCACTTCCCGTCTCTTCGTGGGGACCGGCAAGTACAAGGACGTTGATGAGACCCGTCGCGCGCTCGAGGCGTCCGGCGCGGAGGTGGTCACGGTGGCCCTCCGCCGCGTCAACCTGAAGGATCGCGGCGAGGGGTCGATGATGTCGCTGCTCCAGCAGGGGCGCTTCAAGATCCTGCCGAACACGGCGGGCTGCTACACGGCCGAGGAGGCCGTCCGCACCTGCCGGCTCGCGCGCGAGCTCGGGCTCTCCGATCTCGTGAAGCTCGAGGTCATCGGCGACGAGCGGACGCTGTTCCCCGACAACGAGGCGACGCTGGAGGCCGCGCGGATCCTGGTGAAGGAGGGCTTCACGGTGCTCCCCTACTGCATCGATGATCCGATCGTCTGTCGGAAGCTGGAGGACATCGGGTGCGCCGCGGTGATGCCGCTGGCCGCCCCGATCGGCAGCGGGCTCGGTATTCGCAACCCGTACAACCTGATGATCATCCGGGAAACCTCGAAAATTCCAGTGATTGTGGACGCGGGGGTCGGGACCGCAAGCGACGCCGCGGTGGCGATGGAGCTCGGGTGTGATGGCGTGTTGATGAACACGGCCATCGCGGCCGCGCGGGATCCCATCCTGATGGCGCAGGCGATGAGGGATGCGGTCAGGGCCGGTCGGATGGCCTACCTCGCGGGGCGGATGCCGAAGCGGCTCTATGCGACGGCGTCGTCGCCGGAGCAGGGCAAGATCTCCGCGATGTGAGCGCGGCCCGCGGCGCGGCACCAGGCTGACGCGACGGCTGGCGCGCTCGGACCGCGCGGCGCCCCGCGCGAAGCCGCGGCGCCCCGCGCGAAGCGGAAGGGGCGCACGTGCGCGAAGGTGCAAGGGCCCCAGAGCGCGGCCCACACGCGAGGCGTGTGGCCGCCCCGCGCGCGTGACCGACACCTTCGTTGGACGACGCAGACCCGCCCGCGAAGAGTCAACCGATCAGCACGCCCCCGTCATGGTACGCTTATCACCTGAGGCAAAATGACACGGAACGCTCATCGCACAGTCGGCTGTTTGTCGATGCGCGCCATTGCGCTCTGATAACGCCCGCGGCGACCTGACGGTCCGCTCAGGAGACTATGAGCAAGCCCCACGTCTGCATGGTCGTGAACAATCTCGAGGTCGGCGGGCTCGAGAAGGTTGTCCTGGGCCTCCTCGATCGGCTCGGCGACCATGGCTTCGGTCTGTCGCTGATCTGCCTGGACGGCGAGGGGCGTCTCTTCTCGGAGGTGAAGCTCCCCCGCTCGAATTGCCTGGTGATCACGAAGGACCTGCGGCCCGTGCTGCCCGGCGTCAAGAGCGACCCCGAGGCGATCCTCTGGATCCGGCGGTTCTTGCACCAGCGCGGCGTCGATGTGGTCCACGTCCACAACCGGGCGCCGCTCATCTTCGCCGGCATCGCGGCGCGCATGCTCCGCGATCGGCCGATCGTCCTCTACTCGGAGCACAACCAGATCAACCGGGCGAAGGGCTTCGACCGGCGCAAATTCGGCTACTACGCCTACCTCGCCGACGAGATGGTCGCGGTCTCGCACGACCTGAAGCGCATCCTCGTCGAGGACGTGAAGGTGCGCGCGCCGGTGCGGGTCATCCACAACGGCATCGACGGGTCTCGCTTCGTCCGCGCCCAGCAGGGCGACGCGAGGGCCCGCATCCGCGCGGAGCTCGGCATCGGAGAGGGGGAGTTCGTGTTCGGGTGCGCCGTGGTGCACATCGAGCAGAAGGGGCTCCGGTTCCTCATCGACGCCGCGCCCGAGGTGCTGCGGCGCGTTCCGGAGGCGCGCTTCGTCATCGCGGGCGACGGCCCGCTCCGGCCCGATCTGCAGCGGCGCGCCAGGGACGCGGGGCTCGGCGACCGGGTGATCTTCCCCGGCTACCGCTCGGATGTCCCGGAGCTCATCTCCTCGTTCGACACCTACGTCCTCCCGTCGCTCTGGGAAGGGCTCCCGCTCGCGCTGCTCGAGGCGCTCGCCCTCGGCAAGCCGATCGTGGCGAGCCGCGTCGGCGGCGTCCCGGAGATCGTCGAGCACGGCCAGGACGGGTTCCTCGTCCCATCGGCCAACCCGGGCGCGCTCGTCGAGCACCTCTCGCGCGTCGCCCGGGACGAAGCGCTGCGCGAGCGCGCGCGCACCCGCGGCCCTGTCAAGTTCGCCGAGCAGTTCAGCCTGGAGGCGATGGTCGACGCGCACGTGCGGCTCTTCGACGAGCTCGTCGCCAGGCGGCGCGGGGGCGAGGTCCCGTCCCGGCCGCGCGCGCAGCCGCGACGGGCGGAGGCCGCGGAGGCCGGGCGTCCTCCTGCGGCCGTCGGGGGGAACGCGGCGAACGGCTCGCCGGTCGCGTCGGGCTGAGGAGGTAGACGCCCAGCGCGCTGGTCCTTTATGGCTTGTCCGGGGGAACTGCCCCGGACCCGGCGTCCGCTGCGCGGCCGCCCTCGCGCCGGCCGCACCACCTGCGGCCGGCGCGACCGACCCACGGCGCTCGCCGCCTCGGCGTCGTCGCCGTCGACAGACAGGAGGAGCTCTTGCGGCGCATGCGCGTTTTGCTCATCACGAAGATTTTCCCGAACGCGGTGCACCCGGACGAGGCGCCGTACAACCGCCGGCAGTTCGCCGCGCTCTCGCGTTATTGCGACGTCCGGGTGCTCGCGACGATCCCGTGGTTCCCCGGCATGGAGCGGCTCTCGAAATGGCCCGTCGCCGGCGGCGCGCCGCGCGAGGAGGTCATCGACGGGCTGCAGGTCCGGCACCCGCGCACCCTCTACGTGCCGCGGGTCGCGCCGGCGCTGAACGGCCCGCTCTACGCCGCGTCCGTGCTCCCGGAGCTCGCCCGTGGCGGCCCGCTGCCCGACGTGATCATCGGCGCGTTCGCCTACCCGGACGGCTTCGCGGCCGTGTGCCTCGGGCGGCTGCTCGGCGTGCCGGCGGTGATCAAGTGCCACGGCTCGGACATCGACGTGATCCCGCGCGACCCGCGGCTGCGCGGGCCGCTCAGCTGGGGGCTCTCCAGCGCGACGCGGGTCGTCGCGGTCAGCCGCAAGCTCGCCGACGGCGTCGCGGCGCTGGGGGTGCCGCGCGATCGCATCGATCTCATCATGAACGGCGTCGACGCGAAGCTGTTCAAGCCGCGCGACCGCGGCGCGTCGCGCGCGGCGCTCGGCCGGTCCGCGGACGCGCGGCTCTTGCTCTTCGTCGGCCACCTGAACCGCGACAAGGGGGTGCTCGATCTGGTCGAGGCGTTCGAGCGGATCGCGCCCCAGCACCCGGGCCTCGAGCTCGTGCTCGTGGGCAGCGGCGCCGAGGAGCAGGCGTGCAAGGCGGCCGCCGCCCGGCTGCACGGGAGGCTCACGGTGACCGGCTACCTGCCGCACGACCAGGTGTCGCTCTGGCTCGGGGCCTGCGACGCCCTCGTGCTCCCGAGCCTTCACGAGGGGACGCCCAACGTCGTGCTGGAGGCGCTCGCCTCGGGGCGCCGCGTGGTCGCGTCGAGCGTGGGGGGCATCCCCGACATCCTGCACGACGCCGAGCTCGGCGAGCTCATCCCGCCGGGGAACAAGGACGCGCTCGCCGACGCGCTGGTGCGCGCCGCGGGCCACACGTACGACCCGGCGCGGATCGCGGAGCTCGCCGGCGGGCGCGACTGGAACGACAGCGCGCGCGCCCTGCACGACACGCTCCTGCGCGCCGCACGCACCGGTCGGAGGTGGCGCGCGGGGGGGGAGGAGATCGGCGACGTGGGCCCGGGCGGCCCGGCCGCGAAGGGCGGCGGCCTCGAGAACGGCGCGGCGCACCCCGGCGCCTGAGCGGGCGCGGCGCACCCCGGCGCCTGGCGGTCTGTGCCGCGGAGCCGCGCCGCCGGCCGAGCCGCGGGCGCGGGCTCGGCGCGCGGGCTCTTGACGCTCGCGCTCCCCCGTCGGCGAATGCCGCCCGTGCTCCCCGCCTTCCGCGCGGCCCTGGGCTCGATCGCCGTGCTCGCCGCGGTCGCGAACGCTCCCTATCAATGTGCGAGCGACGTCGGCCCGGAGCGTCAGCTCGTCGAGGAGCCGAGCGAGGTCCTGTACGATCTGGCCGAGCGCTTCAAGGCGAGCGGCGACGGCCGCGCGTACGCCGACACGCTGCGCTTCCTGGTCGACCGTTACCCGTCCAGCCGGTTCGCGCAGATGGCGCGGCGAGATCTGGAGGCGCTCGGCGACGCGGGCGCTCCCGGCGGGCGCGATCCGGGCGACGGAGCCCGCTAACCTCTCCCACGCCATGTTCACCCCGACGTTGACCCTGATCACGCAGGCGGCGGACGTCCCCGAGCCGGTCCTGCTCGCGCGCCTGTCAGCCTTCCGCGCCCTGCCGCCGGAGGCTCGCGCGCGCGTGGCGGTGCAGCTCCGCGACCCGGAGCTGTCCGGCAAGGAGCTCCACGCGCTCGGCCGGCGCCTGCGCGACGCGACCGCCGCGCTCGGCGCTTCGTTCGTCGTCAACGACCGCCTCGACCTCGCGCTCCTGCTCGGCGCGGACGGCGTGCACCTCGGCCGCCGCTCGGTCGGGGTGGCCGACGCGCGCGCCCTGCTCGGGGCGGGCGTCTTCGTCTCGGTCGCGTGCCACAGCGTGGACGAGGTGCTCGGCGCGGCGGAGGCCGGGGCGGACGCCGCCGTGCTCTCGCCGATCTTCGCGACGCCCGGCAAGGGCCCGCCGCTCGGCCTCTCGACGCTGCGCGAGGCGCGAGCCCGCCTCGCGGCGGCGTCGCGCGGCGTCGCGATCCTCGCCCTCGGCGGCGTGGACGCAGCCTCGGCGCCGGGCTGCCTCGCGGCGGGCGCGGACGGGGTGGCCGCCATCCGCGCCGACTTCGGCGGCGCGCTGCCGGCGCCGCCCGCGGGGTGACCTCGACGGCACGGCCTCGAGCGGCGTTGCCGGGCGGCGCCCCTACCGCGCCCAGAGATCGGCGAGCGGCAGCTCGATCGCGTCGAACGGCTCGGCCCGTATGGCCTCGTCACCCTCGTGGGTGTCGAGCAGCGACCACCGGCCGTCGTCGAGCCGGTACACCTCGAGCGTCTGCGCGACCGGGTTGATCAGCCAGGCGTGGCGGACCCCTTCGCGGCGGTAGATCCGCATCTTCTTGCCGCGATCGACGCGCTCGGTGCGCGGGGAGATCACCTCGCAGACCCAGTCGGGCGCCACGTCGTAGTACGCGGGCGCGTCCTCGGACCCGAGCGCATCCGGCATGCGGTCGCGCCGCCAGCCGGCGAGATCGGGGACGACCTTGTCCGGCCTCGGTCCCAGGTGGAGCTCAGGCTCGTTGAGGATGACCCAGCCCCCAGGCGTGCCGGGATCGTCATCGAACGGCCCGAGCCGACGGCCGAGCCGCGACGCCGCGCGCGTGTGCGGCCGCGCCGGCCGCGGGAACGTGAACAGCTCGCCGTCGAGGAGCTCGGCGACCATCTCCTCCGGCGCCGCCTGGAACGCCGCCTCCACCTCGGGAGCGTTGCCTGGAAACAGCGGGTGCTGCGCGCTCATCCCCGGATCCTACACCCATCCCGGCGCCCGCGCGCTCCGCGCCTCCCTCGACGCTAGCAATCCGCCTTGCTACTAGGCCGGGCCATGTCCGAAGCGTCCTCGAAGAAACCGACCGGCGGCCCGCAAGAGCTCCTGTTCGACAAGGTGGCGACCGAGCTGAACTTCCCCGCGGAGGAGGCGAAGATCCTCGCCTTCTGGAAGCAGCGCCGCATCTTCGAGAAGACCCTGCGCGCCGAGACGCGCGCGACCGGCCCGTCCAAGGGCACGTTCGTCTTTTACGAGGGCCCGCCGACCGCCAACGGCATGCCGCACAACGGTCACGTGCTCACCCGCGCGGTCAAGGACGTCTTCCCTCGCTACAAGACGATGCGCGGCTACGACGTCCCGCGGAAGGCCGGCTGGGACACGCACGGCCTGCCGGTCGAGGTCGAGGTCGAGAAGGAGCTGCGCATCCACGGCAAGGCCGACATCGAGCGCTACGGCGTCGAGCCGTTCATCTCGCGCTGCGTCGACTCCGTCTTCCGGTACACCGAGGCGTGGGAGAGCCTGACCGACAAGATCGGCTTCTGGGTCGACCTCGACAGCGCCTACGTCACCTACCACCGGAGCTACGTCGAGAGCGTCTGGTGGGCGCTGTCGCAGCTCCACAAGAAGGGGCTGCTCTACCGCGGACACCGCGTCTGCTGGTGGTGGCCGCAGGGCGGCACGGCGCTCAGCGCGGCCGAGGTCGGCTCGAACTACAAGACCGTGGACGACCCGAGCGTGTTCGTGGCGTTCCCGCTCGTGGACGAGCCCGACACGGCGCTCTGCGCGTGGACCACGACCCCGTGGACCTTGCCCTCGAACGGCTACGCCGCGGTCAGGCCAGAGTTCGACTACGTGGTCGTGGACGCGGGCGCGCCCGCCGGCGGGGCCTCGCCGGCGGTCAGGAAGCTCATCGTCGCCGCGGCGCTGCGCGAGGAGCTCGCGAAGAAGTTCAAGCGCGACCTGCCCGTGCTCCGCGAGCTCAAGGGGAGCGAGCTCGTCGGCAAGCGCTACCGCCCGCCGTTCGACAGCTTCGCGAGGTCGCTCTTCGACGCCACGGCGCGCCGGAAGGACGGGAAGGACGAGCCGCTCTACTGGCTGGTCCTCGGCGCGGATTTCGTGACGCTAGACGCCGGCACCGGCATCGTCCACGTCGCGCCCGCGTTCGGAGAGGACGACTTCAACGCCCACAAGAAGCGCCTCGCGGAGTTCCAGCCGATCCCGGGGAGCGAGATCCCGATGCTCTGCGCGGTCCTGCCGGACGGCACGTTCGAGCCGGGCCTCACGCCGTTCTCGGGCGTCTGGGTGAAGGACGCGGACCCGCTGATCATCAAGGATCTCGGGGCGCGCGGGCTGCTCGTCCACGAGGAGAAGTACCGCCACGAGTACCCGTTCTGCTGGCGCGCGGACGACGACCCGCTGATCCAGCTCGCGCGGCCGGCCTGGTACATCAGGACGCGGGACAACATCGACAAGGCGATCGCGAACAACCGCGCCATCCACTGGCTCCCGTCGCACATCCAGGAGGGCCGGTTCGGCGACTTCCTCGCGAACAACGTCGACTGGGCGCTCTCGCGCGAGCGGTACTGGGGGACGCCGCTCAACGTCTGGGTCTGCAAGAACGACGATGAGCACCAGCTCGCCCCCGCGTCGGTCGCCGAGATCGAGGCGCTGAACCCGCGCGCCTTCGACCATTTCCACGAGGCGAAGAGGGCGGACCCGGGCCTGAACGACCACCTCATCGTCCACAAGCCGTGGATCGACCGGGTGACGTTCCCGTGTCCGACGTGCGGGGGCGAGATGCGGCGCGTGACCGAGGTCATCGACGCGTGGTTCGACAGCGGGAGCATGCCGTTCGCGCAGTGGGGCTACCCGCACGCGCCGGGCTCGAAGGAGCTGTTCGACCGCGCGTTCCCGGCGGACTTCATCAGCGAGGCGATCGACCAGACGCGCGGCTGGTTCTACTCGCTCCTGATGGTCTCGACGCTGGTCTTCGATGAGGCGACGCAGGAGAAGCTCGGGCTGTCGCGGGTCCGGAGCTACCCGCACCCGTACCAGACCTGCGTCGTGCTGGGGCACGTCTGCGACCGGGAGGGCAAGAAGGAGAGCAAGTCGGTAGGCAACTACACGCCGCCGGAGGTCATCCTGGAGCGCGTCCGGATGGAGTTCGCGGCGGTGAAGGTCACGGATGTGAAGGGCGCCCAGGCGAAGGACGGGGTGGCGCTCATCGCGCGCGAGGACTACGAGGGGCTCGACCTGACCGGCGACTCCGCGAAGGTGCGGATGTACCGCGCCGATCGCGAGGCGCAGCCGATCGCGATGGAGCTCCGGCCGCAGAAGGGGATGCCGCGGCGGATCGTCGCGCTCTCCGCGGCCGACCTCGATCGCCTGGGCCTCACGCCGAAGGAGGGCGCGCTCTCGGTGATGCCGAACAACGTGCCCCGGCTCGCGCAGCCCGAGCGCGTCTATATCGAGGATCCAGCGACGCCCGCGCCGGGCGCCGACGCGTTCCGGTGGTTCTTCTACGCGTCCTCGCCGTCGTGGACCAACACGCGCCACTCGCTGACGAACGTGCGCGCGTACCAGAAGGAGTTTGCGGTCAAGCTGCGGAACGTCTTCTCGTTCTTCACCATCTACGCGAACATCGACGGCTTCTCGCCCGCCGAGGGGAACCCGGGCGCGACGGACACGTCCCCCGCGGCGCTCGCGGCGAGCGCGGGCTACCGGCAGGCGAAGGAGCGCGCGCTGCTCGACCGGTGGATGCTCTCGGAGCTCGCGCTCGCGACGCGCGAGGTGACGGCGCACCTCGACGAGTACCGGCTCTACGAGGCTGCGCAGCGGCTGGTCGACCTCGTGGACGCGCTCTCGAACTGGTACGTCCGCCGGAGCCGCGCGCGCTTCTGGGCTCCGTCGGCGAGCGACCCCTTGGAGATCTCCGCCGGCGCCGTGCGGGCGGCGCAGGACAAGCGCGACGCGTACTTCACGCTGTACGAGGTGCTCGTCGCGATCGCCAAGCTGAGCGCGCCGTTCACGCCGTTCCTCGCCGAGGCCATGTACCAGAACCTGGTGCGGCGCCCGTGGCCCGCGTCGCAGCCGGAGAGCGCGCACCTCGTGGCGTTCCCCGAGGCCGACGCGGCCGCGATCGACGAGCCGCTCGCGATCGAGATGCGCGCGGTGCGCGAGCTCGTGTCGCTGGGCCTGCAGGTGCGCACGGCGAACAAGCTCAAGGTGCGGCAGCCGCTCTCGCGCGCGGACATCGTGCTGTCGCAGCAGGGGCTCGCGGCGGCGCTCGCCGAGCACGTTCCGCTCATCGCCGAGGAGCTGAACGTGCACGAGGTGCGCTTCCTGAAGCCCGGCGAGGAGGGGAGCGCGGTCCGCTACGTGCTCAAGCCGAACTTCCGCGCGCTCGGGCCGAAGCTCGGCAAGAAGGTGCAGCTCGCGAAGCAGGTCCTCGCGAAGGCCGACGCCGCGGCGCTCCGCGCGGCGCTCGCGACGGAGGGCAAGATCGCGATCGCGCTCGACGGCGAGCAGGTCGAGCTCGGCCCCGAGGAGATCGACGTCGCGGTCGAGGCGGGCGAGGGGTTCGCGGCGGCGGGCGGCCGCGCCGGCGTCGTCGTGCTGCACACGGCGCTCACGGACGCGCTCCGCGACGAGGGCCTCGGACGGGAGATCCTCTCGCGCGTGCAGGCGGCCAGGAAGGGCGCGGGGCTGGAGTTCACCGACAGGATCCGCCTCGCGATCCGGGGCAGCCAGCGCGTGTGCCGCGTCGCGGAGGCGACGCGGGCGATGCTCATGGCGGAGTCGCTCGCGACCGAGCTGGCGATCGGCGGTGAGCTCGAGGGGGAGTTCAGCTCTACGGACGCGACGGTCGAGGGTGAGGCGCTCGAGATCGGCCTGGCGCGTGTGCCGTGATTTGTGAGCCGGCACCCAGCCGGCTCGCCGTTGCGCGCATGCGGCGCAAGTCGTCACCGTCCCGCTTCGTGTAAGCTCGTTTCGTTGCGGCGCCGCAGCCGGCATGGACGCCGGGGTGAGATCCCCGACCTGCATGATCGCCGGCTCGCGGGCTGTCTCGCGCGGGGGAGCATGTTCCTGATCGGTCGTTGGATGTCCCGGAAGGGCACCTCGATGTCCCGGAAGGGCACCTCGATGTCCTGGAAGGGCGCTCCGATGTCCTGGAAGAGCGCTCCGATGTCCTGGAAGAGCGCTCCGATGTCCTGGAAGAGCGCTCCGGCCCGCTCGGCACGAGATGTTACGGCGCGGGGAGGGGCGTCGAGTACCTCGAGCGAAGGCTCCGCGGCGCCATGATCACCCACGTCTACGTCAGCAATTTCGGCAGCATCGGCGCCGGCCTCGAGCTCACCCTCGGGGCGCTGACCGCGCTGGTCGGGCCGACCGGCTCCGGGAAGGGCTGCCTGCTCGACGCCGTGCGCTTCCTCACCGAGTGCGCGAACGGCGCGCTCGAGCAGGCCGCGGCCCGGCGCAGCGGCGGCGCGCTCCAGCGCACGCGCGGCGACGCCGCGCTCACCACCCTCGGCGTCGCGGTCTCCAGGACCGAGGGCCACGGGTTCTGGCTCGTGCAGCTCGCGGCGGGCGAGCGGGAAGGCGAGACGCGCGTCAAGAGCGAGACGGCCGCGTGGTGGCAGCGCAGCGCGCTCACGCGGCTGGTCAAGCCGGGGCTCCGCGACGTCTTCGACGCGGGCAGCGACCCGCCCGAGGTCTCCTTCGACCGGCTGAAAGGCAGCCCCAAGGGGTTCTCGCGCAAGGACAAAGGGCGGAGCGGCACGCTCGCGTACCGCGGCGTCGCCCCGATCGCCGTGAGCGGCGCCAGGCTCGTCCTGCCGCTGCTCTCCGATGGCCCGCTCACCCCCATGCTCGACGAGCTGCGCCGCGCGGTCGTCTACTCCCTCGCGCCGCGCACGCTCCGCATGCCCCAGAAGATCAGCGCCTCCCGGCGGCTCCGCGCGAGCGGCGACAACTGGGGCTCCGTCCTCCGCGCGCTCGAGCGAGAGCGGTGGAAGGACCCGTTCCTCGCCGGGCTGTCCCGGGTGACCGGCGACATCGACGGCGCCCGCGCGGTCTCGTCCGGCGGGCTCCTCGTCCCGGAGCTGCGCCACGGCGTCGACGCCGTGGGGCGCGAGCGCTGGCGGCCCGCCGCGGAGGAGCCGGACGCCGCGCTGCGGCTCGCGGCCATGGTCACGGCGCTCTCGCAGGAGCCCCCGCTCGTGCTCGCCGGCTTCGAGCACCCCGAGGCCGGCGTCGATCGCGACGCGCTCCCGGCGCTCCTCGAGTACCTGCGCGGCGCCTCCGCCCAGCGCCACGTCCTCCTCACGACGGAGAGCCCCGCGCTGCTCGATCTCCTGCCGCCCGAGACCCTCTACGCCGTGGAGCTCCGCGATGGAGCGACGAGGGCGTCGCCCGCCGACGAGCCACAGCGGCGCGCGCTCCGGGAGCAGCTCTCCACCCAGGAGGGCCAGCGCCCGTCGAACACCGGCGCGGCGCCCCCGGGGCTCGCCCCCGGAAACTCCTGAGCTCGCCCGTCGCCGCCCGAGCGTTCCGGATGGACCTCGCGCCGCCGCACGTGCTGGCTGCGCCGCACCGGCGGCGCGATAGACTCGATGCGTGCAGGAAGGCGCGCGGGCACGGGCGGCGACGATCATGAACCGGCGGCTGACCGCGATCTCGACCCTCCTCGGCGCGCTCCTCGGCCCGGCGACGTCCGCCGCGGAGGCGCCGCCCACGCTGCTCGTCGTCGATCGCGACGACGACGACGCCGACGGCGTGCCCGACGGAGAGCAGCCCCACGTGCCGCCCTCCCCCGAGCTCCTCGCCGTGCGGCCGCCCCGCGGCCCGAGCCGGGGCGCGACGTCGATCCCCCCCGAGGTGCGGCTCCTGGCCGACGGCAACCCCGTCCAGCCAGGCAGCGCCGCGCCCGCGAACGCCCGCCGCCTCGAGATCCAGGCGGTCAAGGCAGGGCGGGCCGAGATCGCGATCTCCGGCGAGGCGCAGCGGATCAGCGCGTTCGAGATCCGCGCGCTCGACGGCGCCGGGCAGCGCATCGACATGGCGCGCTCCCACGCGTCGCTCCAGCGCACACCCCCGGACCGGCTCGGCGACGATCCGTTCGCCAACCTCGACGACCCCGACGCCATCCGGCTGCTCGTGATCGGCGCGCCGGACGACGTGCCGGCGACCCTCGACCTGCACTCGATGGCGCCGTCCGGCAAGGTGATCGACCACCTGTCCGGCGTGCCGCTCGGCCACGTCCGGTGCCCCGAGGACGTCCCGCCCGGGCTCGTGTGCGGCTCGACCCGCCCCATCCGCGCCGTCGCGGACGACATCGATCGCAACCACCCGATGATCGCCGATCGCTCGGTGAAGGGCGAGGTCGGCGGGGCGCTCGTCGTCGCGCTGCCCGGAGGGCCGAAGCTCCAGATGATCCGCATCGCCGGCCCGCGCAGCTCGCCGCTCGGGCCGCTCGGGCGCACGCGCGCGCGCCTCCGGATCCTCATGGTGCGCCCGCGCGCGGGCGGGCCGCCGCCCATGGGCGGCGACGACGCCGGCGCGATCGCGATCGCGCGCGCGGAGGTCGAGCGCGCGAACGCCCTCTGGGGCGCGTGCGGCGTGAGCTTCGGCCCGCCGGAGGAGCTCGACATCGCCTTCGTCGACCCCCCGCGCCCGCACCTGCTCGCCATCGGCTGCGACCACGGCCTCCCGGCGAGCGGCGGCGCCATCCGGGTGCGCGTCGACGGCCACGAGGTCTCCGCGGCGATCGCGCCCCGCATGCGCCCGAGCGCCGCGGCCCGCGCCGTGGCCGCGGCCATCAGCGCGGCGGGGTTCTCGGCGCGCCTCTCCGACAACCCCGTGATCGGTGCGGGCGCCCACGGGACCACCGACGTGCTCGTGCGGCGCCCGGGCGGCGCGCTCGCCACGCTCGAGCCGCCGGCGTCGGGCGCGCTGAGCACCGACGCCACGCTCACCGCGTGCATCGGCGCCGTGGACCTCGACGACGGCCTCCAGCACTTCACCGACACGGACGCCATCGCCGGCACCGTGGAGGAGCGCGCGCTGCTCAAGGCGTTCGACGACGGCGACCCCGCGACCGTCGACGTCGTGATGGTCCCGAGCTTCGCCGGCGGCGGCCGCATCGGCGAGTCGTTCATCTTCGCCGACGGCGGGGCGATCCGGAACGCGATCGTCGAGGACCGCGCCGGGCTTCGCGCCGACCGCGCCTCGTTCGCGCTCTCCCACGAGCTCGGCCACGTCCTGCTCGACGAGCCGGGGCACCCGGACGACTTCGGCATCGACACCCCGACCCGCCTCATGGACGCCGACGCCGCGAACGCCTCGGCCTACGGCCCGCGCCGCCTCACCGTCGACGAGTGCGCCCGCGCCATCCGCCAGAGCGGCGCGCCGGCCCCGCCGCCCCCGAGCGCGGCCGCGCCGGCGCGTGGCACCACGGCGCGCGGCGCCGGCGGCGGCACGCCCGGGTTCCGGCCGAGCAGCCCGGCGCCCCTGCTCGCGCCCTGGCCGCTCTCGCCGCTCGGTCGAGAGAGGTGAGCGACCGCATCGCGCTGTGGTAGGAGCGGGCCCATGCGGGTCTCCCAGCGGAGCGGCCTCTTCAGCGGCATCGCCGCCCTCGCGTGCGCAACGGTCCTGCTCGAGATCACGCTGGCGCGGATCTACGCGGCGCTGCTCGGCGAGCCGTACGCGCTCCTCGCGGTCACGCTGTCGCTCGTCGGCGCGGGCGCCTCCGGCGTGCTGCTCTACCTCGCGCCGTCGCTCGCCCGCCCGCCCGCGCTCCTCGCCCGCATGGCGGCCTTCTCCGCCCTGGCGTCGGGCGCGACGCTGGCCGCGATCATCGTCGTCGCGCAGCGCGGGCCCTCCTCGGGCACCGAGCCGGCGTCGCTCGCCTCGCTCGCGCTCGTCTACGCCGCGTCGACCGCCCCGTTCGCCCTGTCGGGCCTCGCGCTCGCGGCCGCCATCCGGCACGCCGCCCTCGAGGCGCCCCGCCTCTACCTGCTCGACCTCGCCGGCGGGGCCCTCGGAGGGCTCGCGGCCGCCGCTGCGCTCCGCGCCGCCGGCGCCCCGCGCGCCGCGCTCGCGGCCGCGATCGTGTTCGCCGCGGCGGGCGTCCTCTTCTCCCTCGGGTCGCGCGGCGGCGGCGGTGCGGACCAGCGGCGCGCGCCGGGGGGCCTCGTCGCCACGTTCGCGCTCGGCAGCTGCGTGCTGCTCGCCGGCGACCTCGGCGAGCCGTGGCTCAAGCTCACCGGCTTCCGCCGGACGCCGCTCGAGAGGGTCGAGCTCGAGGCCTGGAGCGAGCGGGGGCTGATCACGGTCGACCGGCCGCGGTCCGGCACCACGTGGCTGCGGCGCGACGGCGTCGCGGCCAGCCCGATCCTCGAGGCAAAGACCGCGCCGCAGCCTCAGCCCGAGGAGCTCGGCTACGCGCTCCAGCGGGGCGAGGGCCCGGCGCTCGTCCTCGGCGCCGGCGGCGGGCGCGACGTGCGCGCCGCGCTCAAGGCCGGGCACAAGGAGGTGTACGCCGTCGAGGCCGACCCCGGCGTCGTCGACGTCATGCGCGGCCGCTACGCGGAGTTCAGCGGCCGCCTGTTCGACAAGCCCGAGGTCCACGTGATCGTGGCCGACCCGCGCAGCTTCGTCCGGCGCACGCCGCTGCTCTTCAGGAACATCGTGGTCCCGTCGGCCGACACCGTCGCCGCGTCGACGGCCGGCGCGCTCGCGCTGTCGGAGAGCCGGCTCCACACGCTCGAGGGCGTCGGAGACCTGCTCGCGCGCCTCGCGCCGGAGGGCACGCTGGTCATGGCGCGCCCGGAGGGGGACTTCGATCGCCTGCTCTCCCTCGCGGCCGCGGCGCTGCGCCGCGCGGGCGTGGCCGAGCCGAAGGACCACCTCTTCGGGTGCAGCGCCGCGCGGTTCGCGTCGCTCCTCGTGAAGCGCGCGCCGCTCGCGCAGGGCGAGATCGACGCGCTGCGCCGCCAGTGCCGCAAGGGCAAGTTCGCGGAGCTCTTCGCCCCCGACCGGCCGAGCACCCCGCTCCGCGCCCGGCTCGTCGCGGCGGCGGACGCCCGCGCCGCGGCGCCCGACGCGGCGGCCGATCTCACGCCGCCCACCGACGAGCGGCCGTTCTTCGCCTACGACGTCCCGGCCCGCCGGCTCCCCGCGGTGCTCGGGGATCTCAAGGCGCTCCGCGCCGAGCACACGGGCCTCTTCGCGCTGCTCGCGCTGCTCGCCGTCGGATCGGGGCTGCTCGCGCTCGCCGTCCTCGCGCCGCTGCTCGCCGGGCGCGCCGTCCGCCGCCTCCGGCCCGGCGGCGCGGCGGCGGACGAAAGCGCCGCGGCCAGCGCCGCGCCGCCGCCGCCGCCGCCGCCGCGCGCGTGCCCGCTCTTCTTCTTCGCCGCGATCGGCGCGGGCTTCGCCTTCCTGGAGCTCGCCGTCGTCCGGCACGTGGTCCTCCTGCTCGACGTGCCCGCGCACGAGCTCCTGGCCGCGCTCGTGATCCTGCTCGTCTCGGCCGGCGTGGGCGGCCTGCTCACCGCCCGGGTGTCGCCGCGCGCCGCGGACGGCGCCGCCTCGACGGCGGCGCTGCTGCTCGCCGCCGCCGCGGCGCTCGCCGCGGCGGGGCTCGTCCCGCTCGTGCAGTGGAGCTACGGCATCGGCTCGTTCGCGCGCGCCGTCCTGGCGGTCGCGCTCCTCCTGCCGATCGGCCTGCTCGCGGGCTCGCTCGCGCCGCTCGGGGTCAAGCTGGTGGCCTCGATCTCGCCGGCGCTGCTTCCCTGGTGCTGGGGGCTCTGCGCCCTCGCCGGCGCCGTGGCGACCGCCCTCGGCGTCCTCTGCGCGATGCACCTCGGCTACAGCGTCCAGCTGCTCGCCGCGGGCGTCGCCTACCTGCTCGCCGCGGCCGCCGTGCCTCCGCCCGCCGCGGCCGGGGCGGCCGCCCTGGGCCACGACGAGGGACCGCCGGAGCGCGCCAGCGCCGCCGCGGCCGGCCCTCCGCCCGGTGCCCCGGCCGCGGGGGCGCAGCCGGAGGTGCCCGAGGTCGCGCCGACGGCGTGAGCGCTCGCCCGGGCGCCGTGCGCGCGGCGTCGCGCGCGCGGCGCCTCGCCCGCCCGGCGCGTCACCGCCGGGCGGCCAGCAGCAGATGCGCGAGCAGGCCGGCGATGTTGTACGCGTCGTCGCCGCCCCGGTGGTGTGTGCCCTTCAGCGGCAAGCCCACCCGCTCCAGGGCCTCGGCCATGCCCAGCTCGCGCGGCAGCGCGTGTGTCACGGCGAACAGGGTCTTCACGTTGAGGTGGCCCGGCCCGAACGGGAACGGCACGCCGCGCGCCTGGCACTGCCGCTCGAACATGCGCCGGTCGTAGTCGCCGTAGCTAGCCCAGAGCCGGTCCTGCGCCTTGAGCTCGCCCTGGAGCACCGCGCACGCCTCCCTGAACGAGACGCCCGCGTCGACGTCCGCCTGCGTGAGCGTCGTCAGCGCCGTGCAGAACGGGCTGACGCGCGAGCGCTCCGGGCGCACCAGGATCGAGCGCCGGTCGCGCCGCTGCCCCGAGGAGACCTCGAGCATACACACGCCGACCTCGATGATCTCGTTCTCCTCCCCCCGCGGCGGGTTGCCCTCCCAGCACGTCGCCTCGACATCCACCACCAGGATCAGGTCAAGCCGTTTCGCCATAGGTTGGATTCCTTACGTAAAAAGCATCAGTCCGCCGCCAGGGTAGCGCCATGTGGACGCAATTCATTCAGGATTTTCCCGATGGTCCAGAAACGCCTCGGGCGGTTTGCTTTGTCCGGGCAAAAACTGAGTAAAAACCGGACATAAGACGACGAGGCCCCACGCGTGAAGTGGTCGTTTGAGACCCCAATCTCCTTGCGCGGGGGGCTCGGTCAATGGACACTCGTCAGGTAATTTCTGACGAGGTTCTCATCCGTGACCCCTGGCTTCCATCGTCGTTGCTCCTCTGTTCCAGCCAGGGACCGTTCCGCGGTGGCTGAGGCGCTGCCCGAGGCTGCCGCCGCCGAGGGCGACGGCGTTGCGGCGCAGCCCGAACCGCCGCGCTCCGGCATCGTCCGCCACGTGGGCCGCGACCGGGACACGCAGCGGCCGCACCTCGCGGCGCACGACGCCGTCGCGCCGCAGCCGCCGCGCGCCGCCGCGGGGCTCCCGCGCCGCCGGTCCACCGCGGGCGATCCGCTCGTCGGCAGCACAGAGCAGGGACTGCACATCGAGCGGCTCATCGCCGAGGGGGGGATGGGCGCGGTGTACGCGGCCCACCTCGTCGCGACGGGGGAGCCGGTCGCGCTGAAGGTGCTCCGGACCGTGCACGCGGGGGACCCCGGCGCGGCCAGCCGGTTCGCCCGCGAGGTGCGGCTCGCCCGGCGCATCGATCACCCGAACGTCTGCCCTGTGCTCGGCGAGGGGCTCCTCGAGGACGGGCGCCCGTTCTTCCTCATGCCCCTCTACGAGGGCGTCACGCTCGGCGAGGAGGTGCGGCGGAACGGCCCCCTGCCGCTCCGCCGCGCGCTCGCCCTCGCGGATCAGATCCTCGCCGGCCTCGCGGCCATGCACGTGGCGAAGGTCGTCCACCTGGACCTACAGCCCGGGAACATCCTGCTCGTGGGCGGGGGGCCGGGCGGCGGGGCAGGGGAGGCGACGCCCACGGTCAAGCTCATCGATCTCGGCTTCGCGCACGAGCCCGGCGCGGACACGGGCGACGGCGTGACGCCCGACAGCCCCGGCTCGCTCGTGGGCACGCTGCTGTTCATGTCGCCGGAGCAGGCGATGCGCAGCCGCGCCATCACCGAGCGCAGCGACCTGTTCGCCGCCGCGCTGCTCCTCTACTACGCGCTGTCGGGCAAGCTCCCCTTCCGGGGCCGGGGTGACCTCGACGTGCTCGTGGCGATCGTGCGCTCCGCGCCCGTGCCCCTCCGGCGGGAGCGCCGCGACGTCCCGCGCGTGCTCGACGACGTGCTCTCCCGCGCCCTCTCCAAGCACCCCGACCACCGCTTCCCCGGCGCGGCGGCCATGCGCGCCGCGCTCGCCGCGGTCCCGGCGTAGCGCCCCCGCGCGCGCCGCGCCGCGCCGCACCGCGTGATCGGACGCGCGCCGCGCGCCTCGACCTGCGGCCCGCGGCCGGCCCGCTCCTTGCCACGACGGTGCCGCCTGCACCGCGCCGCGCCGAACCGCGAGCCGGGCTGTGCAAGCGCTGCCCAGCGACGGCGGCGCGAACGCGGTGAGCTCACGCGAGGGGAACCCCATGGACGCACTCGATCTCTTGGAGCAGCAGCATCTCGAAGTCAGCGCCCTCATGGAGCGCATCGCCGCCGAGCCCAGCCCGGGCCTCCGGACATCGATGGTCGCGCGGCTCTCCCGGATGATCGACGCGCATGTGCGCATCGAGGAGACCTACCTCTACCCGGTGTGTGCCGAGCGGATGGCCGACGACCGGAAGCCGATCCACGACGCGTACGAGAAGCACGGGCTCGCGCGCTTCGCGGCCGACAACCTGCTGCGCACGCGCGCGACCGACGTGCGCTTCGAGGCGCGCCTCCGGCTCCTCCGGGACGTCTTCGCCCACCACGCGGACGAGGAGGAGGGGTTCCTCTTCCCGAAGGCGAAGTGCGGCCTCACCGACGAGCAGCTCGACGTGATCGGCTGCGATCTGGAGCGCGCGTACGAGGTCCTGCTGCGCGTCGGCGCGCCCGCGAGCGGCCCGCTGCCGCGCGTTCAGCGCGGGTGGCCGAGGCGCGGCGCCCACGCCTGCCGCGCCCTCCGCCCGACCGCGCGGCGGCGCGGCGAGGCGCTCCGCGTGCGCGGCTTCTGACCTCCCCTCAGACCGGGACGGGGCCGCCGAACGCCCCGAAGAAGCGCGCGACCCAGACGCCGAGCATCGCGGCCGCCAGCGCGAGCCCGAGCCCCGTCACCCACGCCCCCCGCAGCGACTCGGCCGCCGCGACGCGGCCGTCCTTCACGTAGGTCGCCGCGTTGTACACGAGCGCGGCGATCACGAGCGGCGCGACGACCGGGCTGAGCGGGTGGAGCCGGAGCGCCTCGGCCACGTGGCCCTGGGCGAGGGCGAAGGTCGCGCGCGTCAGCCCGCACCCCGGGCAGGGGTGGCGGGTGACGATCGCGAACGGGCAGAGCGGGAGGCCACACGCCGTCCAGAGGCCGAGCAGCGACACCACCGCGCCGAGGCGCGCCGCGCGGCCGAGCGGCGACGCCGCGCTCCATCGCGCGCGCGTCGATGGAGCGGGCCGCGGGGCGCCGCTCGAGCGGGGTGAGGTCAACGGAGGAGAGCGGCGCCGCGCGTCACGCGGCGTTCGGGTCCCAGACCTCGTTGAGGTCCTTCGCGAGGGCATACAGCGGGAGGAAGATGTAGAGCACGATGCCCTCCGCCTGCGGGTTGCGCGAGCCGGCCATCTGCTTGGCCTTGGTCACCTGCTCGGGCACCTTCACCCAGAGGAAGTAGTAGTTGAGCAGCGGGATGAAGACGTACCAGGGCTTGAACTCGGGGTCCTTGGTCGTCTGCTGCAGCTCGTTCAACATCGCCCAGAGCTGCCAGATCGCATAGATGAAGCAGACCATCCCGATCACGCAGACCATGACCGGGTTGCGCGTCTCGCCCCTGGTCCCGGACGCCAGCGCGCCGCCGCCGCCGAACGCGCCGAGGCCACCGGCTCCCTGGCCCGAGACGGCCAGCGGCGCGCCGCCGCCCGGAGCCCCGTAGGCGGAGGGCGATGAGCCGCCGTAGGCCGGCGAGCCGCCGTAACCGCCGGGATCACTCACCCCGGGCGAGCCGTAGCCCTGAGGGCCGCCGCCCGGAGCGCCGCCGTAACTGCCGCCCGGGGGGCTGCCGTAACCGCCGCCCTGAGGGCTGCCGTAGCCGCCGCCCTGAGGGCTGCCGTAGCCGCCGCCCTGAGGGCTGCCGTAGTCGCCGCCCTGAGGGCTGCCGTAGTCGCCGCCGCCCGGGGGGCTGCCGTAGCCGCCGCCCTGAGGGCTGCCGTAGTCGCCGCCGCCCGGGGGGCTGCCGTAGCCGCCGCCCTGAGGGCTGCCGTAGCCGCCGCCCTGAGGGCTGCCGTAACCGCCGCCCGGGGGGCTGCCGTAGCCGCCCTGCGGGTCCTGGCCGGGAGGCGGGCCGTAGCCGCTGCCGCTGTGCTGCGGGGGCTGGCCGTAACCCCCCTGGGGCTGGCCGTAACCCCCCTGCGGTTGGCCGTAACCCCCCTGGGGCTGGCCGTAACCCCCCTGGGGCTGGCCGTAGCCGGGGGGCGCGCCGCCGAGGCCGCCCGCAGGATCCTGGCCGGGGGGTGCGAACGGATTCCCGCCGGCGCCGCCCGCCTGCGGAGGCTGGCCGTAGCTGCCGCCAGGCGGCGGAAACGCGCCGGGCGGCGCGCCGGCGGCCCCGCCGGGCTGCTGCCCGCCCGCCGGGCCGAACGGCGACATCTGGTCGATGGCCATGGTGCCCCCGAGCGGGTTCACACCCTGGTTGGGCGGCTGGCCGAAGGGCGCATACCCGCCCGACGGGCTCGCGGCCGCGCCGCCGAACGCCGGGCCCGACGGCTGCGCCGCGGCGGGGGGCGGCGCGCCGTAGCCGCCCATCCCTGGCGGCGGCGGCGCCGGCGGAGGCCCCGCGGAGGCGCCGAGGCCCGCCGGAGGAACGCCGACCACCGTTCCCGCGAGGCCCTGGGGCGGGGCCGGGATGCCCGCGGGCATGCCCGGCGGAGCGCCGGCCGGAGGAGCCGGAGGCGGAGGCGCGCCCGGGGCACGCGGCGGGCTCGCCCCGGATGGCTGACTCATCAGCATGGTGCCCTTGAACTTCGGCGCGGCCGCCCCCTTCAGGTTGAAGCCGCACTTCGTGCACGTGGACGCTGTTTCCGAGTTTTGCGTCCCACAATTCGGACAGAACACGCACCACCTCCGGAGGGGGGTTCGCTGCTGCTACGCACGACCGCGCCCCGCGCGCGTCGCAATGGGCGCGAAGCGTAGTTGATGCGCCGTCCAGTTCTCAAGTGAAACACGAAGAACGCTCCGGACGCGCCCCGAGGCGGCGCGTTCTCCGCCAGAAACCGCAAGGAGTTCTTCGGGATCGGGGCTGCGTCCTCACGCGGCGGCTCATGGAGCTCCCGCGCGCCCCGCGCGCGTGCGCTCGCCCTTGAAGGTCGAGCGAGAACGTCTAGAAAGGGCCTCGCGAGGACGGCCGAGCCCCGTGAGGGAGCTCCGGTCGTCGGGGCGCGCGGCCTGCTGCACGCCGCGCCCGCCCGGTTGGCCCGGCGCGCCCCGCGCCCCGCCTCCCGTGGCCCGGGGCACTCAGCCCTGGTCGCCGGCCGCGGCGGCCGAACGCCTGCACCTCGCCCCGGGCAGCCGCGGGCAGGCCGGAGGCGCCGGTGCAGCAGCGCACCAGCTTTTTGGGCAGCGACAGGTCTTCTGTGATTTGCTGGAGGTTTCCCCTTGGCGCGCCTTGACAGGCGCCACCGTCGCTCACTAGCGTGCCCGCGCCTCGGGAACGGCTCCGTACGACGGATAACCGAATGCCCGGCCGCCGGTGCGCGGGGCTGTCCGCCTCCGGCGAACGCCTCCGCACCGGGAGGCGCACGAGGGTGCGCCCGGCTCTGCCGGGCGAGCCCCTCGTTGGAAGGGACCCGCGTCGCGGCGTCCCGACTCCATGTCGAAGCGGGCGCGCCGCGAACACGGCGCACCCAGGGAGCCAGCGGACCGTGCCAACAGCCGACATGACCGACGAATTTGCTCTGAGCGCCGAGAGGCAGATCGAGTTCGAGAAGATCCTCTCGCGTTATCCGAACCGCCAGGCCGCGTGCATCCCGGTGCTCCACCTCTGCCAGAGCCAGGAGGGGTGGGTCTCCGAGCGGGTGCTTCGCTGGGTGGCCGAGCACCTCGGCGTCCCGGCCGCGCAGGTCCAGGGCGTCGCGACCTTCTATACGCTCTTCAACAAGGAGCCCGTGGGCAAGCACCAGGTCTGGGTCTGCCGGACGCTGAGCTGCGCGCTGAGCGGCGCCGACGCGGTGCTGCACCACTGCGAGAAGCGGCTCGGGATCCGGGTGGGCGAGACGACGAAGGACGGCAGGGTCACGCTGCGCACCGCAGAGTGCCTCGCCTCGTGCGGCACCGCCCCGATGATGCAGGTCGATCGCGACTACCACGAGGGCCTCACCCTCGAGAAGGTCGACGCGATCCTCGACCGGTTGACGAGGTGACGAGATGCTCCGGCTGACGCGTTATCTGACCAAGAACTACGACACGCCCGACGGCCACAAGCTCTCGGCCTACGAGAAGGGGGGCGGCTACCAGCAGGCGAAGCGCGCCCTCGGCATGGCCCGCGAGGCGCTCGTCGACGACATGAAGGCGGCCAACATCCGCGGCCGCGGCGGCGCCGGCTTCGCCATGGGCGTGAAGTGGAGCTTCATGCCGTGGCCGCCGAAGCCCGAGCGCCCGCACTACCTCGTCATCAACGCGGACGAGGGCGAGCCCGGCACCTTCAAGGACCGCACGCTGATGGAGAAGAACCCCCACTCGGTCATCGAGGGGTGCATCATCGGCTGCTTCGGGATCGGCGCCCACGCCGCGTACATCTACGTCCGCGACGAGCTGCACCTCTCGAAGGCGCGGCTCTGGGGCGCCATCGAGGAGGCGCGCGCGAAGGGCTACCTCGGCAAGCGCCCGTTCGGGATCGACTACCCCGTCGAGGTCTACGTCCACACGGGCGCCGGCGCGTACATCTGCGGCGAGGAGACGTCGCTGCTCAACTCCCTCGAGGGCAAGCGCGGCGAGCCGCGGCTCAAGCCGCCGTTCCCCGCCCAGTTCGGCGCGTTCGGGATGCCGACCACCGTGAACAACCTGGAGACGATCGCCGCGGTGCCGACGGCGCTGGAGCTCGGCGGCGAGAACTTCTCGAAGCTCTCCGCGCTGCACAACCTGAAGGACGGCGGCTGCCGGCTCTTCGGCGTGAGCGGCCACGTGAACAACCCGGGGATCTTCGAGGCGTGCGTCGGGCTCACGCTCCGCGAGCTCATCTACGACCTCGGCGGCGGGGTGAAGCACGGCAAGCTGCTCGGGGTCATCCCGGGCGGCTCCTCGTGCCCGATCCTGCGCGCCGACGAGGTCGTGAACGCGCCGAACGAGAAGTCGCCGCTCCACCCGTGGCACGGCCAGAGCGTGCTCGACGTGCCGCTCGGCGTGGACACGTTCCGCGCGCTCGGGACGATGCTCGGGACCTGCTGCGCCATCGTCCTCAGCGACAGGGCGTGCCCCGTCCTCGCGATGCACAACCTGATGCGCTTCTACCGCCACGAGTCGTGCGGGCAGTGCACGCCGTGTCGCGAGGGCAGCGCGTGGATCCTCCGCATCCTCGACCGCATCGTGCACGGCGAGGGGACGATCGAGGAGCTCGATCGGCTGCACGAGATCGCCGACAACATCATGGGCAATACCATCTGCGCCTTCGGCGAGGGCACCGCGATGCCCGCGCTCGGCTTCCTGCGCAAGTTCCGCAAGGAGTTCGAGGCGTACATTCAGACCAAGGGCCGGTCCTCCACAGGGGTGCTCTCGCCGTGAAAATATTCGAACTCGGCTTCTTCGCGCTCGCGTCGCTGCTCGTCCTCCTGGGCGGCCTCGCGACCGTCGCGGCCAGGAACCCGATCCGCGGCGCGATGGGGCTGCTCACGGCGATCGTCGGGATCGCCGGCCTCTACCTGATGCTGTCCGCGGAGTTCCTCGCCGCGATCCAGATCCTCGTGTACGCGGGCGCGGTCGTCATCCTCTTCCTCTTCGTCATCATGCTGCTCGGCCCGTCGGCGACGTCGCCGCGCGACGCCCGCACCGCGGTGCCGCGCTACGTCGGCGCCGGCGTCTTCGCGGCGGGGAGCCTCGGCGCGCTCGGCCTCGTGTTCAGCGCGGCGAAGCCCGGGACCGCGGCCCTGCCCCCCGCGCCCGAGTCGCTCGGCACGATCGACGCGCTCGGGCACGAGCTCTTCACGAAGGGGATCGTGCCGTTCGAGCTCTCGGGCGCGCTGCTCCTCGTCGCGGTCATCGGCGCCGTCGCCGTCGCCCGCGGCAAGCAGATCGACCCCACGCTCCACCCCGCCGGCGCCGGCGCGAGCGCCGGATCACCGGACCCGCGCGATCAGGTCCCCGTCCGGGACGCGGCGACGCCGGACCCGCAGCCGGGCGCGCTCACCGGCCACTTCACCATGTCGACGAAGGAGCCGAAGTCATGACCTCCGTGCCCATCGAGTACTACCTCGTCGTCGCCGCGGTGCTGTTCGTGATCGGGTCGATGGGCTTCCTGCTGCGCAGGAACCTCCTCGTCCTCCTGATGAGCATCGAGCTGATGCTCAACGCCGTGAACCTGACGCTCGTCGCGTACAACCGGGTGCACCCGCAGGATCACGCCGGGCAGATCTTCACGTTCTTCGTCATCGCCATCGCGGCGGCGGAAGCCGCCGTAGGTCTCGCGATCGTGCTCGCGTTCTACCGCATCCGGAAGACGATGCGCTCGGACGACGCCGATCTCCTGAGGAGTTAGCGTGGAAGCCCTGAGAGTCTTATTCCCCGCGTCCGAGTTCGCGCTGCTCGCGGTCGTGCTCGGCCTTCCGGCGCTCGGCGCGTTCGTGAACGGCCTCTTCGGCAAGCGGCTCGGCAAGGACGCGGTCCGGCTGATGGCGCTCGCCGCGCTCGGCGGCGCCTTCCTGGCCAGCGTCGCGACGTTCCTGCTCCTGCCGCACGAGGGCGGCAAGCTCAGCTGGACCGCCTGGCACTGGTTCTCGATCACCGGCCGGATGGGCCAGTCGATCCCCATCGACGTCGCCTTCAGCGTCGACGCGCTGAGCGCCACGATGATGCTCGTCGTCACGGGCGTCGGCTTCCTCATCCACCTGTACTCGTCCGAGTACATGCGCGAGGACCCGGGCTACTACCGGTTCTTCGCCTACCTGAACCTGTTCTGCTTCTCGATGCTCGTGCTGATCATGGCCGACAACCTCCCCGTCCTCTTCGTGGGGTGGGAGGGCGTCGGCATGTGCAGCTACCTGCTCATCGGGTTCTGGTTCCAGGACGACAAGAACGCGAGCGCGGGCAAGAAGGCCTTCGTCGTGAACCGCATCGGCGACTTCGGCCTCCTCGTCGCGATGGCGATGCTCGCGTACTACGGCGGCTCGCTGACGTTCGACGGCATCGCGGCGAACGCGGGCAGCCTGCTCTCGGCGGTCAAGGTCTGGCCGATCGGCAACATGTCGGCCCAGACGGTGCCCGGCTTCCTGAGCTTCCTGGTCCCGGCGCAGCCGGTGCTCGTGTACGCCTCGACGCTGATCGGGCTCGCGCTCTTCCTCGGCTGCGCCGGCAAGAGCGCCCAGATCCCGCTCTACGTCTGGCTGCCGGACGCGATGGCGGGCCCGACCCCGGTCTCCGCCCTGATCCACGCCGCGACGATGGTGACCGCGGGCGTCTACCTCGTGGCCCGGCTCTCGGCGGTCTTCGTGCTGTCGCCGTTCGCGATGGCGGTGGTCGCGGTGGTGGGCGTGATGACGGCGGTGTTCGCGGCCTCGATCGGGCTCTTCCAGCACGACCTGAAGAAGGTGCTGGCGTACTCCACGGTGAGCCAGCTCGGGTTCATGTTCATCGGCGTGGGCGTCGGGGCGTTCGCCGCCGGCTTCTTCCACGTCTTCACGCACGCGTTCTTCAAGGCCTGCCTCTTCCTCGGCGCCGGCTCCGTGATCCACGCGATGCACGCCCGCATCCACGACACCGACCAGTCGCAGGACATGCGGAACATGGGCGGCCTCCGGTCGTACATGCCCCTGACGCGCTGGACGTTCCTCCTCTCCTGCTGCTCGATCGCGGGCTTCCCCGGGTTCGCCGGGTTCTGGTCGAAGGACGAGATCCTGTGGCGCGCCTTCTCCAGCAAGGTCGCCTCGGCCGCGACGACGCGCGGGCAGCCGGTGTGGCAGTGGCCCGACTGGCTCGGCCCGGCGATCTACTGGGCCGGCATCGCGGCCGCGACGATGACCGCGTTCTACATGTTCCGCGCCTACTTCATGACGTTCCACGGCGAGTTCCGCGGCTGGACGATCGTGCGCGGGTGGAAGGATCCGAACCCGCACGGCCACCACGACCACCACCACCACGCGCCGGGCGAGAAGCTCGAGGGCCCGGTGCCGCACGAGTCGCCGCTCCCGATGACGGTCCCGCTGCTCGTGCTCGCGGTGTTCGCGGTGTTTGCGGGCTTCCTGATGGCGGAGCCGATCCACGTGGCGCCGCTCGCGCACCTGCTCGAGCCGGTGTTCGCGGGGCCCTCGCGGTCGGTGCTCATGCGGCAGGAGGCCGAGGGGCTGCTCTTCCCGATGATGCTGCCCGGGGTCGGCGCGTTCCTCCTCGGCAGCGGCGCGGCGATGTTCGTGTACTGGAACCGCCGCGGCGAGCAGGAGCGGCGCTTCGCCGAGAGCTTCCCGGGGATCTACCGGCTCATCTACGACAAGTGGCGGATCGACGAGCTGTACAACGCCACGGTGGTGGGCATGGTCGACGCGCTGGCCGACATCTTCACGATGGCCGACAAGTGGATCGTCGACGGCATCCTCGCGAAGCTCTCCGCCGCGCTGGTCGGCTTCTTCGGCACGGTGCTGCGCGCGTTCCAGACGGGCCGCGTGCAGGTCTACGCCGCGGCGATGGTCCTCGGCCTCGCCGGCGTCGGCTGGTTCCTCGTCCTGCCGCACGCGGACGCGACCGTCGACGACGCGGAGCTGCGCCGGTCGGGTGAGGTGAAGCTCTCCGCGGCGCCGGGGCTCGGCTACCGGTACCGCTGGGAGGCGCCCGGGCTCTCGCCGCGCGACTACTCCGAGGCGACCGACGTCACGGTGAAGCTCGAGCCCGGCGAGACGAAGGAGGTCGTGCTCCGCGTGCGCAACGCGTTCGATCGCGAGGCGACCGAGACGTTCTCGTTCTCCCGGCCGCCGGGCCGCAAGAACCCCGCGGGCCCGACCACCATGTCGGCGCCGGGCGGGGCCGCGCGTCCCGCGGAGCAGATGCAGGACCAGATCCAGCCGGGAGGCATGCAATGAGCGCGCTCGACCTCGTGACCCATTACTGGCCGGCGCTCGCCGCCGGCGTCGTCGGCGCGCTCCTCCCGCGGGGCGGCGCGCACGGCGCGGACGCCGCCCACGCGGGCGACGATCACCACCCCGCGAGCCACGATCGTCCCGAGGGGCACGACGACCACGCGGGCCACGACGATCACGGGCACGGCGACGCGCACGCGCACGCCGCCGGGTACACCAGCTGGCAGCGGTTCGGCCTCGGGCTGATCGCGGCGCTCACCGTGCTCGGCGTGCAGTGGCTCTGGCCGTCCGGCGCCGCGCCGGAGGCGGCCGACGCCGCGGCGGGGGAGTGGTCGTCGCTCCTCAACGTGCTCATCGGCCTGCCGTTCGTGGGCGCCGCCGCGGTGCTGTTCATGCCGCGGCAGATGCTCTCGATGCTCCGGGGCTTCACGCTGGCCGTGCTCCTCGCGGGCTTCGCGGCGTCGCTCTGGCTGCTCAGCGTGCCGATGACGGCGGGCTGGCACTTCCAGTCGATCAAGGAGTGGATCCCGTCGCTCGGCATCCGGTGGCACGTCGCGATCGACGGGATCAGCCTCTGGCTCGTCCTGCTCACGACGTTCATCGCGCCGATCGCGGCGTACGCGTCGTTCGGGTCGATCAAGAGCCGGATCAAGGAGCTCTGCTTCTGCCTCCTCCTCCTGCAGGGGGCGATGCTCGGCGCCTTCGTCGCGCTCGACCTGTTCCTGTTCTTCCTCTTCTGGGAGCTGATGCTGGTGCCGATGTTCGTGATGATCGGCATCTGGGGCGGCGTCGAGAAGATCAAGGCCGCGATCAAGCTCTTCATCTACACGATGGCGGGCTCGATGCTGATGCTCGCCGGCATCGTGTACCTCGTGTGGGCGCACCAGAAGCTCACGGGCGTCTACACGTTCGACTACCTCGCCCTGTCGCGGGTGGTGCTGCCGCGCAGCTCCCAGATGCTCTGCTTCTGGGCGTTCTCGATCGCGTTCTTCATCAAGGTCCCGATGTGGCCGGTGCACACGTGGCTGCCGGACGCCCACGTGCAGGCGCCGACCGGCGGCTCGGTCATCCTGGCCGCGGTGATGCTGAAGATCGGCACGTACGCCTACCTGCGGTTCTCGATGGGCCTCTTCCCCGGCCCGGCGTCGAGCCTCGCGGCGAACCTGGCGGGCGTCGCGATCCTCGGCGGCGTGATCTACGGCGCGCTCGTCGCCTGGAAGCAGTCCGACGTGAAGCGCCTCGTGGCGTACTCGTCGGTGGCCCACCTCGGCTACGTGATGCTGGGGCTCTTCGGCGTCACGCCGAGCGGGATCCAGGGCGCGGTGCTCCAGATGGTGAACCACGGCGTCTCGACCGGCGCCCTGTTCCTCCTCGTCGGCGTCATCTACGACCGCCGCCACACGCGCCAGGTCTCCGAGTTCGGCGGGCTGGCCAAGCAGATGCCGGTCTACGCGACGCTCTTCCTCATCGTGACGTTCGCCTCGGTCGGCGTGCCCGGCACGAACGGGTTCATCGGCGAGTTCATGGTGATCACCGGGACATACGTCTCCGAGCGCCTCGGGACGTTCAGCGGGCTCCACACCGTGGGGGCCTCCGCGGGCGTCATCCTCGCCGCCGTCTACATGCTGAGCGTCGTGCAGAAGATGTTCTTCGGGCCGCTCTCGAACCCGAAGAACCGGCACCTGCCCGACGTGACGCCCCGCGAGGGCCTCGCGCTCGCGCCGCTCATCCTGATGATCTTCGTGATCGGCCTGTTCCCGGCGATCTTCCTCGATCGAATGAAGGAGTCGGTCCTGTCTACCTACAACCAGTTCAAGGTCGTCTCCGGGCAGGCGATCCTCTTCTCGGACGAACGCAACGCGAAGCTGCTGCCCGTCGACACGTTCCCCCCGGCGTTCCTCAAGGGCGCGCCGGCGCTCGGGGCCGGGGAGGGCGCGCCGGAGGCGGGGGCGGGCGGCGACGAGGAGGCCCGGATCGAGCGGCGTCCGGGCGGCGAGCTCGCGGCGCGCGGGCAGGAGGCGGCGCGATGAACTTCGGACCGTTCCTCGCCGTCTCGCCGCTGCTCGTGATCTCGCTCGGCGGCGCGCTGCTGATGATCGCGGAGGCGTTCTCGCACCGCCGCGAGGAGTCGCACGACCGCAGCTCGGGCCCGTCCTCGGACATCGCGCTCGGCACCGCGATCACGCTGCTCGCCGGCGCGATCTTCTCGGGCGCGGTCGGGTTCGTCGGGCCGGAGACGCTGGACGGGGTCGACCTGCTCGCCCCGTGGCTCATCATCGACCGGTTCACGCTGTTCTTCTCGTTCGTGCTCTGCCTCGGCGGCGCCCTGGCGTCGCTGCTCGCCGGGGGGTACCTCCCGGAGCACCGGCTCGATCGCGGCGAGTTCTACCCGCTGCTGACCTTCTCGACGGTCGGCGCGATCATCCTCGCCGCCGCGGGGGACCTGCTGACGCTGTTCCTCGGCCTGGAGACGATGTCGCTCGGGGCGTACGCGCTGACCGGCTTCCGCAGGACGTCGCCGAGGAGCACCGAGGCGGCGGTGAAGTACTTCCTGCTCGGCTCGTTCGCGGCGGCGCTGCTGCTCTACGGCGGCGCGCTGCTCTACGGGGCGACGGGGCACACCGACCTCGCCGGCATCGGCACCGCCATCGCCGGCGCGACCGGGGACAAGGCGCCGAACGCGGCGCTGCTGCTGATCGGGGCGGCGCTGATCCTCGTCGGGCTCGCGTTCAAGGTGAGCGCGGTGCCGTTCCACATGTGGACGCCCGACGCGTACGAGGGCGCCCCGACGCCGGCGACGACGTTCATGGCGGTCGCGGTGAAGGGCGCGGCGTTCGCGACGCTGCTCCGGGTGCTGCTCGGCGCGTTCAGCGGCCCGGCGCTCTCGTCGTGGGCGGCGGGCTGGCCGCCGGCCGTGGCGCTGATGGCGCTGCTCACGATGACGGTGGCAAACCTCATCGCGGGGCGGCAGGAGTCGGTGAAGCGGATGCTCGCCTACTCGAGCATCGCCCACGCCGGCTACCTGCTCGTCGGGGTCGCGGCGGCGGTGCGCGCGAGCGAGGACGCGCAGGCGAGCGTGATGTTCTACCTGCTCGCCTACACGGTCTCGACGGTCGGCGCCTTCGGCGCGCTCATCTTCTGCGGCAGCCGCGGCGCCGAGGCGGTGAGCTACGAGGATCTCGCCGGCATCGGCAAGCGGCACCCCGTGGCGGCGCTCGCGTTCTCGCTCTTCCTGCTCTCGCTGGCCGGCGTCCCGCCGACGGCGGGCTTCTTCGGCAAGCTCTACATCGTCAAGGCGGCGATGGGCGCCGAGCTGTACTGGCTGAGCGTGGCGCTGCTCCTCAACAGCGTGCTCTCCGCGTACTACTACCTGCGCGTGCTCGTGTTCATGTACATGCGCGAGCCGGCCCCCGGCGCGCCGATCGCCCGCCCGATGCGCTCGGGCTACGTCAACGCGGCCCTGGTCGTGGCCGCGGTGTTCGTGGTGGTCCTCGGCATCTGGCCGACGACGTCCCTCGGCATAGCCGTCCGCTCCGTCCTAGCCACCCTCTGAGCAGGGGCTCACCCGCTTCGGATACGGGCCCACCTCGGCGTTTTCGGTGCTCGGCGTACAGGAGTACGCCTGCGCGCCGAAAACGCCGATCTGGGCCCGTCTCCTGTGCGGGTGAACCCCTGCTCTGTGGCGCCTTGGGGGCGGTGGAGACGAGCGGGAAGTGGCCTTCGTGAGCGAGGGAATGCGCGTGCGGGAGGCGTTCGCTGATTCGAGCGGCATGGGGGCGTCGGGGACTCGAGGGGGGCTCGGCGATGGGTTGCGGGGGCGCCAACTTGCTTGGCTGAGGTGGCAGCTGGGGGGCTCGGCGGCGGGGAGGCGCGCGGGATTTCGGGGGGCTGCGCGGGGCGCGCGAGTTGCTAAAGTCGCGGCCGATGCGAAGCGGTGAGAGGAAGCTGGGAGCGGCGACGGCGACGCGGATGCGGGCGGCGGCGCTCGGGTTGCTCGGGGTCGTGGGGTGTCAGGGAGGGAACACGAACGGCGGGACGCCGGCGGGGAGCGCGACGGCCAGCGCGAGCGCGGCGCCGGCGCCGGTGGCCAGCGCGAGCGCGGCGGGCAGCGCGAGCGCGGAGGCTGCGCTGCCGAAGGTGCCCGAGGTCTCGCTGACGTCGGAGGACGTCATCAAGGTCATGAACCCGAAACGGCTGGCGCCGTACAGCGGGGCCACCGGGACGCTGCGAGGACGCGTCACCGTCAAGGGAGACCCGCCGCCCAGTACAGGGCTCAGCTTTCCGACCGGCAAGTGCGGCGAGGCCGCGGCCACCTACGGGAGACTGTTCCGCGTGGGGCAGCAGAACGCCCTCGCGGACGCGCTCGTCACCGTCGTCAACTACGACGGGTACGTGCCCGAACGCGAAGAGGTCGAGAAGGTGACCATCCACGGATGCGCCTTCTCGAGCCGGACCGTCGCCATGTCCTACGGGCAACGAGTCGAGGTCTGGAACCTCGATCCGCTGGAGCCGTACATGCCAAACCTCGACGGCGCGCCCTTCACGGCCGTCCTCGTCGCCATGCCCCAAGGCGACCCGGTGAAGTTCTATCCTCCACAGCCGGGGTACTACACGCTCACCGACAAGCTGCCGAAGCCGTTCCTCAAGGCCGACGTGTTCGTGCTGAAATTCCCGACGCACGACGTGACCGACCTCGATGGCCGGTTCGAGATCAAGAACATCCCCGTGGGTAAAGTGCTTACGGCCGCCCTCCTGCCAGCCATCAGCAAGGACGCGAAGAAGCAGATCGAGATCAAGGAGGGCGACAACACCGTCGACTTCGAGCTCGAGTTCAACCTCGAGAAGTTCAACGAGGCGAAGCGCAACAAGAAATAACTGCGCGCTACCGGGCGCGACGAGACGCGGAGAAGCGAGCGCTGGCGTCCGGCCGCGGGGCGCGCGCGGCGTCAGCGCACCATCCGGCCGCGGGGCGCGCGCGGCGTCAGCGCATCGTCCGGCCGCGGGGCGCCGCGCGGCCTCAGGGGGCCGCGGGCGCGCTCCGGGCGAGCTGCCGCTGGACGCGAAGCTCGACCTCGCGGGACAGCAGATCCCGCGCGCCGGGCGCGGGCGGCGGCAACGGGCCGAGCCATGCGAGCGCGGCGTCGCGGCCGACACGGCGGGAGAGCAGCTCGGCGAAGAGGAGACGGGCGAGCGGCGACGGCGGCACCAGGGGGGTAGCGCCCGCCGCGGGCGGGTGGAGCGCGTCGCAGGCCCTCGCGAGCGCCTCCTCGTCGCCGCTCAGATCGGCCGCCACGGCGAGCGCCACGAGCGCCGAGGCGCTCGAGGGATCGGCGCCGGAGACGAGCTCGGCCTGCTCGCGCGCCTCGCGCGCGCGGCCCAGCGCGGCCGCTCGCACCGCGACCTCGGCGGGCGGAAGGTCCACGTCCTGCGCCAGACGACGGGCGCGGCGCAGCTGGCCCTCGATGAGCGCCGCGTCGAGCTCGGCGAGCGGCGCCCGCGCGGGCACCCCGAGCCCGAGCCCGGCGCCCTTCCACGACGTGAGCTCGCGCAACCGCCGCGCCGCCTGCTCGGCCGTCGCGCGATCGCCGGCCTCGATCGCGACCGCATGCAGCGCCCGCCACGCGTCGACCGACCGGGGGCGGCGTACGAGCAGCGCCCGCAGCGACAGGCGGGCGTCGTCCGTGCGGCCGAGCCGCCGCAGGATCTCGGCCCGGAGCAGGAGGCCGTCGTCGCGATCGGGATCGAGCACGATCGCCCGCTCGACGCGCCCGAGCGCGGCCGCAAGCCGGCCGGCCGCGAGATCGCAGCGCGCCGCCTCGCGATGGGCCGGCTCGTAGTCCGCGTCGATCGCCAGGGCGCGCTCGAACGCGTCCGCCGCCGCCTCCCCGCGGCCGAGGCGGCAGCGGACGGCGCCGACGCGGGTCCAGATGTCCGCGCTGTCGGGATCGCTGTCCTCCGCCTGCTCGTACGCCGCGAGGGCCATCGCGAGATCGCCGCGCGCCTCGGCCTCGGCGCCGATGGCGTAGAGCGTGTAAGCGCGCGGGGCGATGAAGCGGCCCTCGATGATCTGGCCGTCCACCGCCCGCGCGACCGTGGTCCTGCCGCAGCCGGTGACCAGCGCGAGCGACACGAGCGGCGCGAGCAGCGCGGCAGGGCGCGGCAGGGCTACACGCACGCGGCGATCTCGGCGAGCAGGCGGTCGTTTTCCTCGGGGAGGCCCACGGTGATACGGAGCCGGTGCGCGAGGCGCCCGACCGCCGCGCCGGGGCTGCGCACGAGCACGCCGCGCGCCGCGAGCGCCTCGAAGACCTCGCCGGCAGGGCGGCGCGTGCCGGCCCACAGGAAGTTCGCGTGGCTCGGCGCGACGTCGAGCCCGAGCTCGGTGAGCCCGCGCGCGAGGCGCTCGCGCTCGCTCGTCACGGCCGCGACCACGCGGCGGATCTCGCCGTCGAGCTCTCGCAGGGCGAACGTGGCCGCGCGCTGCGACGGGACGGGGACGTTGTAGGGCTGGCGGACCTTGTCGATCTCGGCCACGAGCTCGCGGTCGCCGACGAGCCAGCCGACCCGCAGCGACGCGAGGCCGATCTTCGAGAGCGTCCGCAGGACGGCGACGTTGGGGTGCTTCCGGCGCAGGGCGAGCTGATCGCGCGGGGCGAAATCGATGTACGCCTCGTCGATGATCACCAGGGCGTCCTTCGCCGCGGCGATGACCGCCTCGAGCCGGTCCTCGGACATGAGCGCGCCCGTCGGGTTGTTCGGCGAGGCGATGAACACGACGTTGGGGCGCGTGAACTCGACGGCGCGCGCGAGGCCGGCGACGTCGAGGTCCCAGCCGCGGTCGAGCGGGACCTCGACGGCGCGGATGCCCCGCGCGCGCGCGCTCAGCTTGTACATGACGAAGGTGGGCGTGACCGTGACGATGCTGGCCTCCCGCGCGCCCTGCCGCGGGCGGCTGAGCGCGGTGAGCACCATCGCGATCACCTCGTCCGAGCCGACGCCGACCAGGATCTCGTCGGGCTCGGCGTCCGAGCGGGCCGCGATCGCCTCGCGGAGCTCGACCAGGCGCGCGTCGGGGTAACGGCCCCAGTTCTCGGGCGCCGCGGCGCGCGCGAGCGCGGCCCGCGCCTCGGGCGAGAGGAGCGGCGGGCTCTCGTTCGCGTCGAGCCGCACGGGGTAGTCCCCCGCGACCGGGGTGTAGGCGTGCAGCTCGGCGAGCTCGGGGCGAAGCAGGGCAGGGAGGAAGTTGGGCGGCGGCATCGGCTCAGTCTGCGGTCGTCGCGGACCTGGGGAGGGGGTCAGCGGAGCGATATACTACCCGGGCGATGAGCGCCATGAACCCCGAAGGCGGTGCGCCGTCCGAGCTCGTCGTGCCGGACGAGCTCCCCTTTCTGGAGAGCTTGTCCTGGTTCGACGGCCGCTGGCGTGAGCTCTCGGCGCTCGAAATGCTCCAGCGCTACGAGCGCGGGTGGCGGAATCGCGGCGTGACGGCCGATCTTTCCGTCGAGGAGGCCGCGTTCGTGCGAGCGCTCATCCGCCGCTTCGGGAGCGTGCTCGATGTTCCGGCGTGAGCTCTACCGCACCATGGCGCGCGTGCTCGACGCTCTCGACGCGGACGTGCTCGTGCAGACCTCGTTCCGCTTCGGCGGCGGGACGTGCCTCGCGCTAACGCAAGGCGCGTCGCCGACGCGGGACGAGTACGAGGTGATCCTTGCGGTCAGCAGTGCCGTAAGCGCAGCGGCAACGTCAGCCCCAGCCGCGCGTGCGCTCGAGTGCAGCGCGCAATGCGCCGCACTGGCTCAGGCGATCGACGCTCTCGGCGAATGATTTTCTTGCATCATAAGCGAGCTGCGTTGGGAATCCGTGGGATGCAAGCTCGAGGTTGTACGCCTTCTTCAGGCACAGCACGTCGTCGGGTGCGGGCAGCTCATCGAGCTCTTCACGTTTTCCTTCCCACGCTTCAATGTCCCCGACGTGGCGACCCGCGTGCTCGCGGCGGCAGATCTCGCTCGCACGTCGGACGTTCTGGTAGAGCCATGCCTCGATGCTCCGGAAGGGGCAGACGAGGAGGAGATGCCCGAGCTGCAGCACGGGAGCAGGTGGCTCGTCGCCGCCCTTGCCTTTCCGCCTGGTTCGAGGCGCGTTGGCGTGACCGCGCTCGACGACCTGGGGCAGCACCGTGAGGACCCGTCGATCGAATTTGGCGAGGTTCTCGCTGGTGCTCCGCTCGGACCACGGTCGATCGCCGTCGATATGAAAGACCACGAAGGTGTCCGGCAACAGGAGCTTGCGCGCGATGTACCTGAGCAGCCGGACTCGTCGCTCGTGATCGACGGGGTTCCGCCCGTCAGTCTTCCAGACGTTGCCGCGCATCGCCTCCTCCTCCCTCGGCTCGCTCGGAAGGAAGTCGACACGATGGCGTCCGTAGCCGGGAGCGACGAGCTCGAGCATGCGGCCGACGAGCGCCTCGACCGTCGCTCGGCCGTCCGCGCCGCTGTCTTCCGTGAGGATCACGATCGAGACGCGGGAGTCCCCCGGGCTCACCAGAGCCCTCGCGACTGGAGGATCTCGCTCACGTGCTCGACGCCGACCTCGTACGCGGCGAAGAACTCCGCCGCGTCCTCCCCGCTCATGTTCGCCCAGGACCAGGCCGGTCTGCCGCCGCGACGTTCGCCGCGACAGAGGACGAAGCTGTGGTGGACCTGCTCGGGCGAGGTGACGGGGATGTAGTCGAGCAGCAGCGGGTTCTGGCTCGTCAAGAACGCCTGGCGCTCTCCGAGGGCGTCGACGCACTCCGTAATCCAGCGGTGGTGCAGGCCGTTCACGAGCTCGTCGGCGATGACGATGTCGTCGTTGCACGCGAGGTAATAAAAGAAGGCGAGCAGCCGCTTCTGTCCGTAGCTCAGGCGCGCCTGGGTGATGAACTCGCCGCCCTCCCACCAGAACCGGAACACGAGACCCCCGAGCGTCAGCTGCTCGTTGTTTTCACCCCACGGGCGCCGTTCGGTCACGTCCACCTTCAGCTCGGCGGCGTCGAACCCCATGATCTCCTTGAGGCTGGCCAGGAAATCAACATCTTCGTGCCTGAAGACGTAGTCGGATCTGGTCCTCTTGTACATCGCCTCCAGCCCTTGACGTAGGGCCTCGGGCAGAAGGAGGGAACGAGTCTTCACTAGTCCTGACCCCTTATGCATCATTGTTCTCTCGCGAGCGTCGCCTGGCCCGACAAGCCACATGAATAGCTCCAGCGACTCATCGAATCGCCGTGCCGAGCTCGCAGCGAGAGCCCTTTCGAAAAGCGAGGCCACGAAGACGTCAGGGATCTCCAGCATGTATGACAAGAGGAATCCAGCATTGAGAAACGACGAGTCACGAGTGTGCCCAATCGCCTCTAGGTCTCCTGTCGTGAGTCCACGCTCGCTGTCGTACCGGATGCGGCCGCGATCTCCCAACGACAGAACCTCGATCGTGACCTCTGCTTCGCGGCGCCAGTGGTCCGAAACATCGACGACGCCGCGAGGTCTTGTCTCCGGGAGGCTCGTCTGCTCTTTGTTGCTGACAGTGACGATCGCCGTCGCTTCTCCCGGGACCGCTAGCTCATACTCGAGCGCGAAATCTTCCTTGGCGAGGCTGCTGAAGTCCGACCTCACGACCATTGAGATCAGCTCGAGCAGCGTCGTCTTTCCGGTCCCGTTCTGCCCGAGCAGCACGTTGATGCCGTCCGAGAAGCGGAGCTCCGTGCCCGGTGTCACGCCCCGGAACTTCTCGATCCGCAATCGCCTGAGCTTCAGCATCACGCGGCGACGTTAGCCGGCCGCGCCGCGCCGTCAATCGCGGCACGGCGCCGGCTCCCGACGTTCACCTCGCTCGGGTGTTACCCGGAGCCGATCCTCCTGAGCCCTTCAGCTGGCCACGCCGGCGTCGCCTCAAGAGGACCTGTGCACTCCTCCCGCATCGCCCGAGCTCGTCCCTGGTCCCGCGAAGGCGTCAGGCCCCCTGGGGGGTGGCCGCCGCGCGGCGCGGGGGACGGGCCGTTGTTTGAGCCCAAAATTACGCCCGGTCTCCGGCGTGCTCCGCACGCCGGGGACCGGGCGTCTCGGCGAGTTCGGCCCGTCCCCCGCGCCGCGCGGCGGCCACCCCCCAGGGGGCCGTCCACCTCGGAGCACCCCTCACCGCGCCACGAGCCGCATCGCGGGCCGCCCCTGCTGCCCGTGCTCGGCCTCGAGCTCCTCGAACTCGAACGCCCTCTCCAGGTCGAGCGCCTCGAGCTCGCGCTGCGTGCTCTCGCCGCCGTCGAAATCGTCGAGCTCCCGCATGAACCGGTCGATCTCCGTGCAGGTCGACGGCGAGTCGATCGGCGTCATCGACTGCTCGTGCATGAGCTGGATGAGCTCCAGGATGGTGGCGAGCTTCTGCGAGACGAGCTCCAGCCCCTCGCGCGTCCTGCTCCAGCACTCGGCGCGCCGGTAGGCGATCGAGAGCCGCCGCTCGGACAGGCCGCGCGTGCGCCCCGAGGACGTGCTCCGGACCGCCTCGAGCGAGCGGATCGTGTCCATGAGCTCGTGGTGGTTCGTCATCGCGAGCGACTCCTGGCCGGCCTTGTGCGCGATCGCCAGGCGAATGTAGCTCGTCAGCAGGTGGTTCAGCCCGACGTCGCCGTCGCCGTCGAGCAGGAGCGGGACCGCGCCGCCGCGCCGCCGGATGTTCTCGCGGGTGCGATCGATCAGCCGGTCGAGCCGCGCGAGCTCCTGCTGGTGCCGGATGTCCATCTGCCGGATCATGGCCTCGCGCGCCCTCGACCAGGCCGCCCGATCGCACTCGTCGAGCTGCGCGTCGATGCGCTGCCGGACGTAACCGCGCCACGGGACGATGCAGAGGATCACGAGCTCCGCGCCGAGGCCGAGCAGCAAGAGCAGCGGGCTCCAGCCGATGAAGCTCAGGAGCAGCGCGCTCCCCACGAAGAGCAGGTTGTAGGGGTGGATCAGCACCCGGCCGACGTAGGTGAGCGCCGTGCGCCGCCTCAGCGGTGTGACCGGGACGCCGAACGCCGCGAGCGTCGCCCTCGACTCCGCCATGCTCGCAGCAAGCACATCCTCGAAACGGCAAAGCTCTCGATCGCACGTCGTCATGGAGCCCCCCTCCTCACCTGGTCCTCGTGCCACCTCGCTCCGTTCACCACCCCCTCTGGCGGTGAACTGCCGGTCGGCCGACCGGCGCACCAGCGCGTCGACACGACGGCGCCCGCGCCCTGTGAACGCAGGTCACGCTCGCCGCGCGCGTGCTGTCGCCGGCCAGCCCGGCGGCGCGCGCCGACGGGCCGAGAGGGCCCGCCGCGCTCATCGGCCGCGACGACGGTATCTGCATGAAATAACAGACTTTTCTGGCGGCATCGCGCCACCGCGAGCTCCACGGAGTTCATGCTTGTTCCGTCCTTCGCATCTCGATCGCCTCGCGGAGGTCCGCGGCGCTGCGCCGGAGCGCAACGCCGCGGTGGATGGCAGAGCGAGCAGAGCGGGCGCCGTGCCAAGCGCCGCGGCACCGCGCGGCGCACGATCGCCGGGGAGGCGCGCTTAGGCGTGGGGCGGACGGGCTGCGTCCAGCACGTGGACGCCGGGGGCGCCGATCGACATCACCTCGCGCTCGAGGCGAGACGCACGGGCCGCCGCGAGCAATGCCGCCGAGGGCGGCGCGCCGCCGACGAAGAGGGCGACGTCCCCACCGCCGGCGCCACTCGGCGCGAACGCGGCGCCCTCGGCGGCCGCGACGCGGCGGAGGCGCCTGAGCTCGGGGGTGACGATCGGCGCGCCGGCGCGGTCGCCGAGCGCGGCCAGGGCGTCGACCTGGCGGTCCAGCGCCGCCACGAAGGCGCCCACGTCGGCGGCCACGACGGCGGCGCTCGCCCCCTCGGCGGCCGCCCCGAGCAGCGCGCGGTGCACCTCGGGCTCGCGGGCGGCGAGCGCGCGCACGCGCTCGAGCATGGCGCTCGTGCGCGCCGAGGACTCGCTGGCGAACACCTCGATCACGAGCCCGGCCGGCAGCGCGTGCGGCGCCGCCGCGAGATCGCCGCCCGGCGCGAGGCGGCAGCAGAGCACGCCGCCGTAGACGCTCGCCGCGACGTCGACGCCGCTGCCGCCGCCCTGCGCGCGGCGGTGCGCCGCGAGCGCGTCGGCGAAGATCCTCGCGGCGTCCCACGCGGGAGCGCCCGCGGGCGCGCCGGCGCGGTGCGCGCGCGCCGCGAGCGTCGCGACGAGGATCGCCGCGCTCGATCCGATGCCGAGCTTGCGGCTCGCGCGGCGCTCGGTCCCGCCCTCGCCGCCCACGCCGCCCGCGGCGGCCGGCTGCTCCGCCCGCAGCGCCGACGCGTCGAACCACACCGCGCGGTCGAGCGCCCCGGCGGCGATGGCGGCCCGGACCTCCTCGGTCTCGTGCTCGGCGGGGCGCTCCGGATCGGCGAGCACGTAGCGATCGACCGCGGCCACGAGCGCGGGCGCGCCCTCGAGCACGGCGTACGCGCCCGAGAGCACCAGCTTGCCGGGCGCCCGGACGATCAAGGGACCGCGCTCCCGGGCGAGGCGCCGGAGGAGACGAGGCGCGCGCCGCCGCCGGGGACGGCCGAGATCGTGCGGAGCACGCCGGGGACGGCGAGCAGCGCCTGCTCGACCGCGCCCTGCGCCTCGGGCGTCGTGAAGACCTTCACGTGCGGGCCGGCGTCGATGGTGAAGAACACCGGCGCGCCCTCAGCGCGGAGCCGCCGGACCGCGGCGATCACCTCGACGGTGGCGCCCGTCCAGTAGAGCAGCCCCGGCGAGGCGGCGATGCTCGAGGCGTGCATGCAGAGGGCGCTCGACTCCGCGGCGGCGCCGAGCGCCGCGAAGTCCCGGGCGAGCACGGCCGCGCGCACCGCCGCGAAGAGCGCCGGCGCGGCGTCCACCCAGGCGGGGAAGTACGGGCTCGTCGCCGCGGTGTGCCGCATGCCGTCGCTGGAGCCCACGTCCTTCGGGCCCTCGCGCGTCACCGCGATCACGACCGCGAGCGGCCAGTGGTCCTCCGGCGCGATCGGCGTCGCCGGGAGCGCCTCGTCGCCGGGGCGGCCGGCGCGCAGCTCGACGAAGCCGCCGAACGCGGAGCGCGCGGCGGAGACCGACGTCTTCCGGGCGAGGTCGCTCACCGCCGCCGGCGCGGTGGGCAGGCCGGCGGCGGCGCTCGCAGCGAGCGCGAGCGCGGCGAACGCGGACGCGCTCGAGGCGAGCCCCGCCGCGGTGGGGAAGTCGTTCCGGCTGACCACGCGGGCGCGCTCGCGCCGCCCCGAGGCGGCGCGGACCCGGTCGAGCAGCCCGGCGACCCGGCGTGTCGCCTCGGCCTCCGGCGGCAGCGCCGCGCCGGCGAGGTGGAGCTCGTCGCGCTCGAGCGACACGTCGAAGACGACCTCCGTGGTGGTCGCCATGCCGGCGAGCGTCACCGAGAGGCTCGGGACGGCGGGCAGGTTGTGCCCGTCCGCGCGTTTGCCCCAGTACTTCGCGAGGGCGATGTTCGGGTGGGCGACCGCGGTCGCCCGGCTCACGGCGCTCATGCCTGCTCCTCTCGCGTCGCCCTCGTCGCGCACGCCTCGATCCTGATCACGAAGCCGCTGTACCCCGCGCCGCGCCAGGCGGCGAGCACGCGCTCCGCCGCCTCGGGCGCCCCGCCGCCGCCCGGCGGCGCGGGCGGGAGCAGCGCGATCACCGAGCCGCCGCCGCCGGCGCCGGTGAGCTTGGCGCCGAGCGCGCCGGCCTCGCGCGCGAGCCGGCAGAGCGCCTCGATCGCCTCGTTGGAGACGAACATCCCGGCGAGGATCATCTGGTTGAGGTCCATCAGCCGGCCGAGCCCGGTCACGTCCCCCGCCTCGATCGCCAGCGCCGCGTTGTTGACGAGCGAGGTGATGCCGGCGATCGAGCGCTCGGCCAGGTCGGGCTTGCGCTGGAACTGCCGCGCCACGAGCTCGATCATGGCGCCCGTGTCGTGCGACGTCCCCGTCGAGCCCACGCAGAGCCAGAGGTCGTCGCGCGCGGGCAGGAGCGTCGCGCCCTCGGCGCGGGTGAAGCGGAAGCACCCGCTCGTGGTCGCCGCCATCAGGTCGATGCCCGACGCCCTGCCGTGGTGGAACACCGCCTCCCAGGCCGCCGCCGCCGCGCGCACGTGCGCCGCCGGATCGGCGCCGGCGAAGGCGAGGCCCGCGGCCTCCGCGGGCGAGGGCTGCGGCGGCCGGTCGCGCGGCGGCGCGAGCGCGGCGATCGCCCGGGCGATCGCGACGCCCAGGGCCGCCGAGCTCCCGAGGCCCCCGCCGGGCGGCAGATCGCTCTCCGCCTCGACGTGCACCGGGCCCGCGCCGGGGAGCGCCTCGAGCAGGGCCGCGAAGGCCCTCGCGACGGCGTCTCCGCTGGCTCCGTGTGATCCGGCCGGCTCCCTCGATCCGTCCGCTCCGGCCGGCTCCTCCGATGCCTCCGCTCCGGCCGAACGGTCCGCTCCGGCCGTCGGCGCGCCGTGTTTGCGCCCGCCCAGCCAGAGCGCGCTCGCGCCGGAGGCGCGCGTCGCCCGGGCGCGCGCGCCGCGCTCGGCGATGCCGGCGGCGATCGCGGGCGCGCCGTACACGACGGCGTGCTCGCCGAGCAGGATGATCTTGCCGGACGCGGCGCCGAGCGCCTCGGTCATGCGCCCGTCCACCGGAGCGCGCTCGCCGCGCCGCTCAGGATCCGGCGGGCGCGCTCGGTGACCGGCAGCGAGCGCCCGAGGTCCTCGGCCTCGCCGCACAGCGCGGCGAGCCGCTCCTCGACCGCGCGCCGCGCGCCGCACGCCTCGAGCGCCGCGGTGGCGGTCGCCACGGCCTCGTCGCTCGCGTCCTTGTGGCCGAACGCGCGCGCGACGGCGCCCTGGCCCGCGGCGTCGAGGCGCCCCTCGGCCGCCGCGAGCACCGCGGTGCGCTTGCCGGCGCGCAGGTCGTTGCCGACCGGCTTGCCCGTCGCGGCGGCGCTCCCGAACGCGCCGAGCAGATCGTCGCGCAGCTGGAAGGCCACGCCGACCGGCGCCGCGAACCGCTCGAGCGCGGCCACGACCTCGGCCGGCGCGCCGGCCAGCGTGGCGCCGAGCGCGAGCGGGCCGCGCACCGTGTAGCTGCCGGTCTTGAGCGCGTGCATCTGCTCGACGTCCTCGGCCCGCCCGACCACGTCGAGGTGCTGCCCGATCACGACGTCCTCGTGCATCTTGCAGAACAGCTGCACGGCCGCGAGCGCGCGATCCGGCGGCGCCGCCGCGGACGCGAGCGCGCCCAGCGCGAAGCTCCAGGTGAGGTCGCCCGCGAGGATCGCCGACGAGGCGCCGAGGTGCACGTCGCCCAGCACGTCCGCCAGCGCGACATGCACGGTGCGGTCCCCCCGCCGGACCGTGTCGCCATCGATCCAGTCGTCCTGGATGAGCAGGTACGTCTGCAGGAGCTCGAGCGCGACGCCGGCGTCGATCGCGGGCGCGAGCGGCGCGTCCGGCGCGACGCCCTGGTAGGCGGCGACGAGCAGCCCGGCGCGGAACCGCTTGCCGCCCCGCAGGGTGAGGCTCTTCGCCTCCGTGGCCATCGCCGCGACCTCGCGGCCGTAACGCTCGACGTCGCGCACCTTGTCGCGCCACCGCCGCTCGAGCGAGGCGTCGATCTCGGGGCGGATCGAGGAGAGGAAGTCGAGGAACAGGCGCGCGCCGGGGTTCGCCGTCCCTTCGAGCGTTCGATCACCGGCCCCGGCGTCTGCCCGCGGCGCGCTCGGTCCGTCCTTGATGTGCTCGGCCATTGCGCGCGCGAGCCTAGGAGCCGGCGGGGAGCCGGTCAATCGCGCCCCAAAGTCGGCCGCTTCTGCTCGGCTTCCGGCGCGGCCAGCGCCCCTCGGACGCGACGGCGGCCGCGCCCGGGGGAGGCGGCGTCGCGCGCGGGGAGGTGCTCATCCGCGCCAGACGGCGCGGCGCGGCGAGGTGGCTTGGCTCCTGCAATGCGCGCTGGCGCGGGTCACGGGCCGCGCGCTGCAGGCCGGGAGCGCCGCACGTTGTCTCCCTGCGAGGCCGCTCCTCCAGCGTTGCGCGCCGGACCGCGCCGCAACCGAGGGAAACGGGGGTTTTTCATGAAGAGAGCGCCGGGTCAGGTGGTTGGTTTCTTCCTCCTCGTGACCTCGGGCGTCACCGGGTGCAGCGGCGGCGACCCGCGCGCGGGTCTCCCGGAGGGCGCCGGTCGGGATGCGTCCGGCACGGCGCCCTTTGCCCCGGAGACGCGCTCGCTGCCCAGCTACCGCGCGCTGCGTCCGGGCGCCGACCTCGATCGGGCGGCCGCGCTCGCCGCGGCGCTCGGGCTGACCCGGGAGGGCTTCGCGCGCGGCGCCGCGCTCGCGCCGGACGGCGCGATCCGCTACCTCGATCGCGCGCGGTTCCAGCGCGTGCCGACGCGGAAGGCCGCCCCGCCCGCGCCCGGGTTCCGCGACGAGCGCGGCCTCGCCACCGCGCGCGGCGACGACGCGATCGATCTCGACGCGCTGGCGGCGGCGCGTGTCCTGCCCGGGCCGGACGCCGTGGCGCGGGCGCGGGACGCGCTGGACGCGGCGCGCCTGCCGGTCGGTCGCGAGGTCGCCGTGGGCCACTCCCTCTTCGAGGTGAGCGACCTCGAGGGGCGGGAGGTGGCGCGGGCCGAGCTCGACACGCAGGTGAACTTCCGCGAGACGCTCGAGGGGCTCCGGCTCATCGGCCCGGGCGCGAAGGTCAAGGTGACGTTCGACCCGGAGGGCGTCGTGACCCACCTGCTCTACGCCTTTCGCGAGCTCGAGCGCGGCGAGGACGTCGCGATCGTCCCCCCCTCGGAGGCCGCCGCGCTGTGCGCCGCCGCGCTCGGCGAGGGCGCAGCGCCCGCGGCCGAGCCGGAGCTCGTCTATTACGCGCCGCCGCTCTCCAGCGATGCCCGGTGGATCCTGCCCCATTACGTGTGCAGCGCGCGGCGGCGATCCGGCGAGGAGGAGGTGGACGTCCGCAAGGTCATCGTGCCGGCGGCCCTGGGCGCTCCGGCGGCCGCGGTCTCCGCGCTCTCCACGCGGTTGCGCGGCGCGGCGGCGCGGTCCGAGGAGCCGCGCCCGACCGCCCCGGCGCCGGGCCAGGGCGCGCAGGGCACGGTCGGCGCCGAGTGGGTCGGGCGCTGCGGCGGCCTCTCGCACTCGAAGGCGAACGTCGACGGGATGCTGGCGCGCTTCCAGGCAAGCGGCATCGGGCCCCGGTTCAACTGGGGGGACCACCGCGCCTGGGAGGTCGATTTCAAGGATCCCGCGCTGGGCGGCCAGGACGTGTCCTTCGCGGACTCGGTCGATCTCACGTTCTATACGGGGCACGCGAACGGATCCGGCTTCATGTTCTGCACCAACATGAGCGATGGATTCCTGCACTTCACCGACGCCCGCTGGGGCAACGCCGAGCTGGAGTGGATGGTGGTCGCCGCGTGCGGCCCGCTCCAGGACGACGCCGGCGCGTGGCGCTACCGGTGGGCGGGCGCGTTCGACGGCCTGCACCTCCTGCTCGGGTATGCGACCGAGTCGTTCGACGACACGACCGAGGGCGCCGCGTTCGCGGGGCGCCTGCTCGACGAGGCGAGCCCGGCGCCGCTGCGGCAGGCGTGGGCGACGACGGCGATCGAGGTCCAGCCGGACGACCAGGTGATCTACGCCGTGATGGGCGTCTACGGTCCAGACTGGACCCTCCCCAACTACGAGGATCACTTCTGGGGCATGGGGCCTGTCGGCCCGGATCTGCGGGGGGCCGAGAAGCTCGGCTTCTGGAGGATCTCCGGCAAGACCTGAGCCGCGGCGCGAGCGCGCCGCCTCAGTAGCCGAGCCACTTCGGGTCGAGCTTGATCGAGACCTGATCGACGAACTTGAGCGCGAGCCGGCCGTCGGGCTCGCCCGCGGCGAGCACGTAGACCGACTCGTTCGCCTGAGGCCGATGATCGCTCGGGCTGAAGGAGATCGGCCCGGCCGTCATCCCGTCGAGCACCACGTTGTTGAAGCCCTCGAGGGCCGCCTTCAGGTGCTCGCCCGTCGGCCTCGTGTGCCCGGCGTCGATGGCCCGCTCGACGGCCTCACGCCACATCAGCGCCGCCGCGTGGCCCTGGACGTAGAGCTGGTCCTGGTGCCGGTCGAGCGGGTGATTGTCCTTCTCGCGGTACGCCCGGTGGATCCGCATCATCTCCGCCATGCCGCTCGAATGCTGGGTGTCGCCGTAAACGGGCACCGGGAAGAGGCCGTAGAAGATGCCGGCGCAGTCGGCCCCGCAGATCGAGAGGGTCTGCTCGCCGATGCCCCAGTTGTTCGCCACCACGCGCAGCCGCCAGCGCTCCTTCTCGGGGAACGCCTGATCGACGAGCTTCTGCCCGGCGGCGGCGCCCTTCCCGACGAAGGCCGATGAGACGACGCTGTTGCCGGCCCAGAGCCAGCTCACGGGGACATAGGCCGGGTTCGCCTTCTTCCTCTCGATCTCCCGCTTCAGGTAGCCGGTCACCGCGCCGACGATGAGCGCCTCGTCATCGAGGGACGAGGTCTGAGGGATGACGAGATCCTCGCCGAGGAGCATGCCGGGCAGCTGATCCACGTACGATTTGCCCGCGGCGAGCGGATCGACGCAGTAGAGGCAGTTGTCGATGGTGTCATGCACCATCGCGATGCGCCCGGGCGCGATCTTCCAGGCGGCCTTGATCCCGATGCGGATCGCGGTGGAATAGTCGGTGGCGGGGAAGAAGACGTACGGATATCCCGGGCTCGTCTTGTGCACCGTCGCGGCGACGCTCTGGCCGAGGGCGTTGAACTCGGCATACGAGACGTCGACGGAGACCGGCACGGGCGTGGCGAGCGAGCCGGCGTACGAGCCGGGGATGATGAGCTTCCCCTCGTCGAAGAGCCTCGGCGCGACGCGGGCGGTCGGGCCGGTGCCGAAGAGGAACAACGTGTTCACCTCGGGCCACTCGGGCGTCCTTCGCCACGCGTCGATCACCTCCTCGGTCACGGCCGGGTCGTACCGCGCGTCTTTTATCTCGACGTCGATGGGGCAGCCCCGGAGCCCTCCCTGGCTGTCGTTGAGGTGGCGCAGGTAGTCGTGGATCCCCTGGCTATAGGGCGGCGCGATGTCGGTGGCCGTCCCGGTGTCGCTGGTCGTCATCCGGACCCGGAGCACCCCCTCGCAGCGGCGCGACGCGGCCGCGGCGCCCGCGGCGGGCACGGCGGAGGCGGCGGTGGCCGTGGGCCGCTGCTCGCCCGGGCCGCGCGCCGCGACCGCGACCGCCGCGCCCAGCGCGGCCATGCCGATCGCCCCGACCAGGTAGCCGCGCGGCGGCGAGGCGGTGGGGCTCGGGACCGCCTTCAGGCCCGTCAGCTCCTGCTCGGACGCGGAGCGCCCGGGCCCCGGGGTCCTCTGCCCGGGATCCTCCCCGAGGGGGAGCAGCGTCGGGAGCCGCCGCGGGGCCTCGATGACGATCCGGCTCGCGCGCGACGGGACCGCCTCGGGCGCGGCGCCCGGGGGCGGCGAGGCGAGATCGAGGTACGCCCTGATCTGCCGCTGCATGCCGGCCCGGTGCTCCCCGAACACCCGCAGCATCCTCGCGCCGACCTCGTCCGACCGGACGTCCTCGCCCGAGACGCGCAGGTACACCTCGAGGGACTCGCGCATCTCCTGGGCGGTCTGGAACCGCCGCGCCGGGTCGCGGTCGAGCGCCTTGGCCACGATGGCGTCGAGCGCCGGCGGCAGAGCCGCGACGACCCTCGAGGGGGACGGGAGGTCGTCGAGGGACGCGAGCTTCCACAACGCGTCGACGGCGTCGCCCCCGAAGAGCCGCTCCTGGGTGAGCAGCTCCCAGAGCACGATGCCGGCGACGAAGATGTCGGCGCGCCGGTCGATCGTCGGGCTGTTCAGCGCTTGCTCGGGCGCCATGTACGACGTCTTGCCCTTCAGCTTGCCGGTCTCGGTGAGGCTCTCGTTGATGGCCGCCTTGGCGACGCCGAAATCGAGCAGCTTCACCGCGCCGTCGAAGGTGACGAAGATGTTGTGCGGGGACACGTCGCGGTGAACGATGCCGAGCGGCGTGCCGTCGTAGTCGCGGAGCTCGTGCGCGTGGTGGAGGCCGCTCAGCATGTCGGCGACGATCCGGAGCCAGACGCCGCGCGTGAAGTCCTCCGCGCCCGCGTCGCGCTGGGCCACCGCCCTGATGAGCCCGCTCAGCGGCTTGCCGTCCAGGTACTCCATGACCGTGAAGTACCCGTCGTCGTCCTGAGCGACCTCGTAGGTCTGGACGATGTTGGGGTGGTTGAGGCGGGCGGAGAGCTTCGCCTCGTCCAGGAACATCGAGACGACCTTATCGCTCTCCCCGGTCACGCCGCGGTGGCGTTTGACGACCACGAGCTTGTTGAAGGACCCGGGCCCGTGCGCGACGGCCAGGAACACGTCCCCCATCCCACCCCGGCCGAGCTTCGCGATGAGGCGGTACTTGCCCATGACCGCCGTCTGAGTCTGCTCGGTGTCCGAGGTTTGTCGACCCGTGGCCGCCATAGGTTCGCCGCCTCGGAGGGCGCGCGCTGCGCCGAGCGGATTGGACATGTAAGCAAGCGAAGGCTCCGCTGTCAACGCCCCGGGCCGCCGCCGCGGGAGTGCGTCGCGTTGGGTTTGCGTTTGGTTTGTGTTGGGTTTGCGTTTGGCTCGCGTACGGTTCGCGTACGGTTCGCGTTTTGTGCGTGCTGGGTTCGCGTTCAGGTGGGTGAGCTTGCAGCGTCGGTTTGACAGGGCCGTCATGCCGTCGCGCTGGTGTCCGCACCCCGTCATCGCGTCAGCTTCATGAGAGTCGCATCGTTTCGAAAGTTTGCCGCAGGCGTGTCACCTTTTCCGACAGTGGCCTTCAACGGAAAAGAAGGAAGCTCCTGATGGCAATCTTGCGATTCATCCCGACCCCTTCCTGCGCACGAGACACCGACGCCGCAGGCGTGCGTGATCGCCGCCGCCACGACCGGAATTCGCGACGGGAAAAATGGTAAAAATTTCTGTTCGTGGCATACAGAACGAAGGGAGCGTGAGCGGATGCAGGAGCGGCGGGTCTACCGGCAAAACGAGCTTCCCGAATCCCTGATGTGGCAGGCCGTGTCGTTCATGCGGGTCCAGTGGCCGTCGATCTTCAAGGGTTCGCTCCGGCTGCTCAAGCACACCTACCCGCCGGACATGGGCACGGTGCATTTCACGATCAGCGAGGAAGGGGTGCTGCTCAGCTACGCCTCCGTGCTGCGGATCGACCTGCCGCACGCCGGCGAGCGTCACGTGGTCTACGGCCTCGGCAACGTCTTCACGTTCCCGCCCTACCAGGGCGAAGGCCTCGGTCGACAGGTGGTGGAGATGGCGACCGGCTTCCTGCGGAGCAGCGAGGCCGATGTCGCCGCGCTCTTCTGCTCATCGCGCCTCGAGCGCTTCTACGCCGCGAGCGGCTGGGAGGCGCAGCACGGCGCGATCACCCGCGTCGGCACGCCGGAGCGCTTCACGGTCCACGATGAGCTCAGGATGATGCTCTTCGTCTCCGACAAGGGGCGTGACGCCAGGGCGGCGTTCGCGGGGGAGCCGCTCTACGTGCCATGGCCGTGGTAGGATCCGTCAACTCCCGGTGGACAGCCGGCGGCGACGGCCGCGGCGTGTCGCCGAGCTCGCCGGGCGGGACGGCGGCCGGCTCCGCGGCAGGACGTGCCGCGACCCCGGGGGGCGGGTAACATCTCGCGCATGGTACACACGTTGCTTGGAGGCCATGGCCGTGACATCGAGCTTGGGACCTGCGGGGGCGAAGAGGTGTGGGGCGGGCGGCGAAGGGGGGGCGGCCTCTCTCCCGCACACGACGTGTGTCGACGTGCGCTTGCCGCGGTGGGGACGCTGGATTGCGCTCCTGCCAGCGCTGGTCTGCGCCTGCTCGCTCGAGGGGTTGTCCGACGCGTGGGACGCCTCCTCGACGTCCACGGAACTCCCGACGTCCACGGGAGGTGCGGGCGCGACGGGCGGGGGCTCGGATTGCCTCCCTGGCTCGCTCGCGTGCGAGGCCGAGGACTGCAACCTCTCCGGCAGCTTCGTCGAGGTGCCGGACCCCATGGCGCACGGCACGGGCTACGTGGTCGTCCCCGAAGAATCGGACTGCGACGACGATCGCGTCGAATGCCCGCTCGACGTCAGCGAGGCCGGGACCTACCAGATCAAGGCCCGGCTCGCCGCCGGGCCCCTCGAAGGCGAGGACAGCTCGTTCTGGATCCGTGTGGACTTCGAGCCGTCGGAGGGATATCGCTACGAATTCACGGGCACCGAGTTCCACTTCGATTACGTCAACGACTCGGAGTCCGACACGACGAATCTGCTCACCTTCGCGCTCGAGCCCGGGACGCACATCGTCTCGTTCGCGTGCCGCGAGGACGGCTCCAAGCTCGACTCGGTCGAGCTCGTGCGGATCTCCCCCTGAGCCCGCGCCGGACCGCGGAGGTGTCCACCGTGTCAACCCGGGGTTGACAGCGCCTCGCGCCGCGCCTTCTCGAGGTGCTCGTACGGCGCGAGCGTCGTGAGGCGCGTGTCCTCGACGGGGCCGCCGACCGTGAAGTGATAGAGGCTCTGGAGCTCGTCGCCGGCGATGCCGCACAGCTCGTGGAAGACGTCGTCGAAGTAGCAGCCGATGCCGGTCGCGCGCACGCGGCCGCCGCTGTCCGCGGCGGCCTCGGCCTCGAGGTACAACGTGTGGCCGAGGACTCCGGCCTCCCAGAAGAGCCGGCGATACCACGGCGCGCCGCGCTCCCGCAGCGTGGCGCCGAGGTCGGCGACCATCCCGAGGCTGAACGCGCCGTCGGCGGCGATCTCCTGGTGGCAACTCACGATCTGCGCCGCGTGCCGGAGGTCGGCCTCGGAGAGGCGGTAGAGCCCGAGGTGCGCCGGGCAGCCGGCCGGCGTCTCCCAGTCGAACGGGTGCGCGAGCGCGGCCCGCAGCCGGTCGTGCGCCGCCTCGGACCGCTCGAGCACATAAAGGCCCTCGGGGAGGCCGCGGACGCGGTGCACGAAGACGACCGCGTGGACCGCGGGCGCCCACGGGAGCACGTCCCACGGGGGAACGCCGGGGCGGGGGAGGAGGTGATCGAGCATGGCATAGAACGTCTCCGCGCCGATCGAGGTGCTGGCGTCGTACGCGGACGCGCTCCGCCGCGCCCGGATGATCTCCGCCGCGCCCGGATGATCTCCGCCGCTGCCGGGGAGCGGCGGCAGGTCGCCCCGCGGGACGGCCGCGGGCTGCTCGGTGTGGGGCTTCCACGTGGCCTCGGCGACGTCGTCGAGGGCGGGCCAGTCGACGTGGCTGGGGCTCAGCGCGTTCGCCCGCCCGGCCCACACGCCCCCGCGCGCGAGACGGACGAGCTCCGGCGCGCTCGCGGCCACCACGCGCGCCGCGGCCTCGAGCGCGCGCGCCTCCTCCGGGCGCGCCGGCGCGGAGGGCACGAGGAGCAGCGCGGCGTCCGGGTGCTCGCGATCGGGCGCCGCGACCCCGGCGAAATCCTCGTCCCGGTCGAGGCCGAGCAGCGAGCGCAGCTCGGCGTCGCCGAGGTCGTCGAGCAGCCGGGCGGTCCAGCCGAGCGCGGCCGCAGCGTAACGGACCGCGGCGATGGCGTGCCCGACGTCGTGCTGGCAATAACGAAACGCCCGCTCGCCGTACTTCCACGCCTCGCGCCAGTGGATGGAGCTCAGCCCGACCAGGAAGCCACCCGCGGGGAGCAGGGCCGCGAGCGCGCGCGCGGACGCGGCGTCGAGCGTGGCGCGGCGCTCGAGTTTGTGGTCGCGGCTCACGTAATGGTAGAGGCCCGCCGGGAGCCCGGGGGCGCCGGCCGAGAGCAGGTATCCCTCGGTCGGGTGGAGGTTCCCGCTCGAGGGATTGCACCGGAGCGCCCAGCGGGAGCCCCGGTGCTCCTTCCACGCGGACAGGCCGAGGGAGAGCTCGAGCAGCGCCGCGACCGCGCCGAGCTCGACCGCGGCCGGCGGCACCGCGCCGGGGCGGTAGAGGTCGCGGTAAGCGGAGGTGAGGCCGCGGGCCCGGAGCGGCAAGAGGACCTCGGGCGCGCCCTCGAAGGTGCGGAATGGCTCGGGCTGCGTGCTCCAGTCGAGGTAGCCGAGGGCGCGCGCATAACGCTTCAGGTGGTGCTTCGTGCGCGTGTGGTACGAGAGCGCGCGCTCGACGGGGCTCTTGGACATGGGCTCGCTCGAGGCGAGCAGGGTAGCAGCGACGCGGGGCGCCGCTATCGGGGTGCCCGGCGCGGCCGAGGCGGTGGATGAGCTCGCACGAGGAGCGCGTGCGGCGCGCAGCTCGCTGCGCACTGCACACGGCTCATCCGGCGGGCCGCCGCTCGTGGGCCGCGTCCTCGGCCGGCTCGGGCGCACGGGGCCGCTCGCGTGGACGTTGCCGTACGGCACGAACCTCACGCTGCGGCAGCTCCGAACGCAGGGTACACGTCGGTCTACCCGGCGGCGACGCTGGTGAAGATCGTGGCGGCGCAGCTCCTCGTGCGGCTGCTCTGACGACCCGCGCGGCGGCGCAGGGGTTGCCCCGGGGCGCACCTGGTGCGCGTGCCTACCCTCCGGCGGACGAGCTCGTGGGCGATCAGCGCAGCCAGGCGGGCGTATTTCGGCCAGAATTGCCGTCTAGGCGGGCGCGGCCCGCGCCATGCAATGCACGGGGGACTGAGAGATGAGGAGGGTACGCCAGTGTCCGTAGCAGCCACCCACAGCAGCGAGAACGCGGTCCATTCGGAGCCGCCGCCGCCGGTCATCACGGAGCCGCCGCCGCCGCCCTCGATCCCCGGGCTGCAGGCGTCGATCGCCAACGAGAAGCTCCGGCGGTGGATCGCCGAGGTGGTCGCGCTGTGCCAGCCGGATCGCGTGCACGTCTGCGACGGCTCGAAGGAGGAGTTCGACGCGCTCTGCGACCAGATGGTGAAGGCGGGCACGATGATCCGCCTGAACCCGGAGAAGCGCCCGGACAGCTACCTCGCGCGCTCCGATCCGAGCGACGTGGCCCGCGTCGAGGACCGCACGTTCATCTGCAGCCGGCGCAAGCAGGACGCCGGCCCCACGAACAACTGGGCCGATCCGCAGGAGATGAAGGCCACGCTGCGCCGCCTCTTCTCCGGGTGCATGCGGGGCCGGACCCTGTACGTGATCCCCTTCAGCATGGGGCCGGTCGGCTCGCCGTACGCGCACATCGGCGTCGAGCTCAGCGACTCCCCGTACGTCGCCGCGAGCATGCGGATCATGACCCGCATGGGCAAGAAGGTGCTCGAGACGCTGGGGGACGGCGGCTTCGTCCCCTGCCTGCACTCGGTCGGCATGCCCCTCGCTCCGGGGCAGAGCGACGTGCCGTGGCCGTGCAACGCGGAGAAGTACATCGTCCACTTCCCGGGCGAGCGGCTGATCTGGTCGTTCGGGAGCGGCTACGGCGGCAACGCGCTGCTCGGCAAGAAGTGCTTCGCGCTGCGCATCGCGTCGGTCCTCGGCCGGGAGCAGGGGTGGCTCGCCGAGCACATGTTGCTCCTCGGCGTCGAGTCGCCGAAGGGCGAGAAGACGTACGTCGCCGCGGCGTTCCCGAGCGCGTGCGGCAAGACGAACTTCGCCATGCTCATCCCGCCGAAGGCCTTCGCGGGCTGGAAGGTCACGACGGTGGGCGACGACATCGCCTGGATGAAGCCCGGGCGGGACGGGCAGCTCTACGCGATCAACCCCGAGGCGGGCTATTTCGGCGTGGCCCCGGGGACGTCGGAGAAGTCGAACGCGAACGCGATGGCGACCATCCGGAAGAACACGATCTTCACCAACGTGGGGCTCACGCCCGACGGCGACGTGTGGTGGGAGGGGATGACGGACGAGCCGCCGCCGGAGCTCATCGACTGGCAGGGGAAGCCCTGGACCCCGGACTGCGGGCGCAAGGCGGCCCACCCGAACGCGCGCTTCACGACCCCCGCGTCGCAGTGTCCGTCGATCGACGCGCGCTGGGACGACCCGAACGGCGTGCCCATCAGCGCCATCATCTTCGGCGGGCGGCGGGCGACGACGGTGCCGCTCGTGTACCAGTCCCTGAACTGGGGCTTCGGCGTCTACATGGCGGCGACGATCGGCTCGGAGATGACGGCCGCGGCGGCCGGCACCATCGGCCAGGTCCGCCGCGATCCGATGGCGATGCTGCCCTTCTGCGGCTACCACATGGGCGATTACTTCAACCACTGGCTGCAGATGGGGCGGCAGATCGTCAATCCGCCCCGGATCTTCTCGGTCAACTGGTTCCGCAAGGACGATCAGGGCAACTTCCTCTGGCCGGGCTTCGGCGAGAACATGCGCGTCCTCAAGTGGATCGTCGATCGCGTGCACGGCCGCGGCTTCGCCGAGGAGAGCCCGCTCGGGTGGATGCCGCGGTACGAGGACATCGAGTGGCGGGGCATGGAGCGCTTCTCGAAGGAGCGGTTCTATCAGCTCATGGCCGTCGACCGGGAGGCGTGGAAGGCGGAGTTCGGCTCGCACGGGGAGCTCTTCGAGCGGCTTTATGACCGGCTGCCCAAGGAGTTCTTGCTGATGCGCGAGCTGCTCCTGTCGCAGCTCTGGCGCTCGCCGGAGCGGTGGGAGCTCGCGCCCGAGCGCTACCTCGACGAGCACGACGAGCACAACGACGAGGGCGAGCCTGGCAGCTGAGAGGTGATCGTCGTCGGGGGGTCTTCCGTTGTTCAATCCCACGTGAGCCCGGACCGGCCGCTCACGCCGGCTGGTCGCGGCCGGGATCGATGTGCACGAGGACCTCGGCGTCGAGCTCGACGGCGAGGATGGCGTCGCGGGCGCGATCGCCCGTCGCGTGCGCGCGGGCGAGGGGGAGATCGCCCGGGAGCTCGATGTGCACGTCGACGAACAGCGTGGGGCCGGCCACGCGCGTGCGCAGCGCGTGATGGCCGAGGATCTCGCCCCGCGCACGCATGGCGCCGAGCGCGGCCTCGATCGCGGCGACGCGGTCCTCGGAGGCGCTCGTGTCGATGAGGTCGCGCACGCCGAGGCGGAGGAGGGAGCCCGCGGAGTAGAGGACGTAGGCGGCGACCGCGATCGACAGCACGCCGTCGACGCGGGAGAGGCCGGTGGCGTAGGTGAGGGCGACGCCGAGGAAGACCGCGACGTTCGCGGCGATATCGGTGCGGTAATGGATGGCGTCCGCCTGGATGGCGCTCGAGCCGGTGCGCGCGGCGACGCGGCCAAGATAAGCCACGAGCGCCGCGGTGATCGCCGCGGCGACGGCCATCGCGCCGAGCGTGACCGCGGCCAGCCGGAGCGGCTGGGGCGAGAGCAGCCGCCGGACGCCCTCGACGAGCAGATAGACGCCGGAGCCGCCGATGAGCAAACCCTGGCCGGCCGTGGCGAGCGTCTCGATCTTCGCGTGGCCGAACGGGTGCGAGCGGTCGGGCGCCGCGTGCGCGAGCTGGATCGCGAGCGCGTTCGCCGAGGAGGCGAAGAGATCCGTCAGCGAGTCGACGGCGCTCGCGGTGACGGCCATCGAGTGGCCGAGCTGGCCGGCGACGAGCTTGCCGAGCGCGAGGCCGCCCGCGGTCAGCGCCGCGAGCCGGCCGGCGCGCAGCGCGGCGTGGGCGCGGTCGGCGGCGCGGGCGGCGGGGTCGGGGCCGGCGGCGGGGCCGGGGCGGGCGGAGGGGTCGGCGGGGAGCATCAGGCGAGCCAGGTCCGGTGGACGACGCCGCGCGCGTGGGCGGCGGCGAGCGCGTCGGCCGCGGCGATCGCGGCGGCGACGCTCTCGTCCACGGTGAGCCCCGCGCGGCCGAGCTGCACGGCGCCAGCATGCCCCAAAGCCGGGGCAGGCGGGAGGGCGGCCTCGCTGCCGGGGCGATCCCCTACGCCACGGCGCGGTTCAGGTTGGCGGGCGTGCCCGCCGCGGAGGGGCGGAGCTCGACCTTCACCCAGCCGGCCTCGCGCCGATCGAAGGCCTTGTAGGCGTCGATCGCGGACTCGAGGGGCGCCTGTTTCGTGATGATCGTCGTGGGATCCACCTGGCCGCTCTGGACGAGGTCCACGAGCTTCGGGATGTACTTCCGGTGGTTGCAGTTGCCCATCTGGAGGGTGAGGTTCTTGTTCATCGCCTCCCCGATGGGGAACGTGCGCGACGTCTGCGGGTAGACCCCGATCACCGAGATCGTCCCCGCCTTGGCCACGCACCGGACGGCCCACTGCAGCACCTGGGACGGCCCGTCGCCGGCGACGAACGTCTCGCCCTTGGTCCGCGCGTCGGGGTTGATCTGCTTGACCTCGAGGTCGAACGCCTTGGCGTCCTGCTTCGCCTGCTTGTGCGCGGGCCCGTCGTGCGGCCGCTCGGCGTCGACGCCCACCGCGTCGATGGCCCTGTCGACGCCGATCCCGCCGGTGAGGCGCATGATCGCGACGAGCGGATCCTCGGCGGAGAAATCGATGGTCTCGGCGCCCTGGTCGCGCGCCATCTCGAGCCGGTCGGCCACCTGGTCGATCGCGATGATGCGCCCCGCGCCCATGAGCTTGGCGCTCGCGATCGTGAACAGCCCGACGGGGCCGCAGCCGAAGATGGCGACGGTGTCGCCGGGCCGGATCTCGGCGAGCTCGGCGCCGAAGTAGGCCGTGGGGAAGATGTCCGAGAGCAGGATGGCCTGGTCGTCGCTGACGCCGTTCGGGAGCTTGACCAGCCCGACGTTGGCGAAGGGGATGCGCGCGAACTCGGCCTGCAGGCCGTCGAAGGGGCCGGACATCTTGGGGCCGCCGAAGAAGGCGGTGCCCGCGTGTTTGCCGTTCGGGTTGGCGTTGTCGCACTGCGCGTAGTACGCGGCGCGACAGTACGAGCAGTAGCCGCAGGCGATGGTCGACGGCACGACGACCCGGTCGCCCTTCTTCAGGTTCCTGACGTCGTCGCCGAGCTCCTCGACGACGCCGACGGCCTCGTGGCCGAGGACGGTGCCAGGGACCATCCCGGGCATGGTGCCGCGGATGAAGTGGAGGTCGGTGCCGCAGATGGCGCTGGCCGTGATGCGGATGATCGCGTCGGTCGGCTCCTTGATCTTGGGCTCCTTGATGTCGTCCATCCGGATGTCGCCGATGCCGTGAAAGACTACCGCCTTCATTGGTTCTCGCTTTCTCCCTTCATGGGGTGCATGGCGCGCCGGGCTGCCGCGGAAGGCGCAGGCCGGCGCGCGCTGCTGAGATGGCTGAGGGGTCGGACGCGGGCTGTCCGTGCGGATCCCGTGCCAGGGCGAGGGGAGGGGGAGGGGCGGGAAGGATGCGGGGCGCTCGAAGGGACGGGGACGGGTGGGGGCGCGAGGGGGTGGGCGCAGGAGCCGGGGGGCCGCGCGGGGCGGCGTGCTGCCGAGGTTGGTGAGGCGGGGTGCTCCTCTTGGGGGGAGGTCGTGGCGATTTGTCTCGGCTGAGGGCAATGCTGCGCGGAAAGTACAGCGGAGCTGTCTCTGGAGAACCGTCGGCGATGCGGGAGGTAAGCTCAGCTTGCCGGGAAGACCGCCGGCGGTGCGGGAGGTGAGCTCAGCTTGCCGGGAAGAGCGTCGGCGTTGCGGAGAGGTGAGCTCAGCTGCCCCGGAAGGACCATCGGCGTTGCGGAGAGGTAAGCTCAGCTGCCCTGGGACGACCGTCGGCGGTGCGGGGGGTGAGCTCAGCTGCCCCGGAAGGACCATCGGCGTTGCGGAGAGGTAAGCTCAGCTGCCCTGGGACGACCGTCGGCGGTGCGGGGGGTGAGCTCAGCTGCCCCGGAAGGACCGTCGGCGGTGGAGTCCGAAGTCCCCGTCTTAGCGGTGGAGTCCGAAGTCCCCGTCTTAGACGAGGTACTCGACACCCCGGCGCGCGAGCTGCTGGGGAGGTACGAGCACGACATCGGTGCGGAGGAGCGAAGGCTGATCGAGCGGAGCACCAAGGCGGAGGCGCGGGCGCGGTGGAGGGCGCGTGCGACGGTGGCGATGGTGGGGCCTCGTCGTGGGCGAGGTCGCTCGCGTAGACGCGTCAGGAGGATGGCAGGCCCGACCTGCCCGCAGCGGGATCCAGCTCCGACGCGTGGGGGCACCTCGCAGCGCCGATCAAGAGCTCACCTGGCGCTGCGCCTTGGACGTGAGCTGCTCCTGCCGCCGCGCCAGCCACGCCTGCGCCTCCGCCGCGTCATCGACGAAGTGGAACGCGACGTCGACTCCCGTGAGGAGCGCATACGCGCGGATCACCAGCTCGTTGGTGACCCGCACCGTGAACGACGCGCGGTAATAGACGATCCCGCGGACGGGCGGCAGACGGCGCCCAAGCGTGGCGAGGGTTTGCCGGACATCCGGCGAGAGCTTGCCCATCTCGGAAAGATCGCCGGTGAGCAGCACGTAACTCCACCCGGCGGACTCGGATATCATGAAGTCGAGGAGCTGCTTCGTATCCTCCATCGACAGATCGCCCCGGAAGGCCACCTCGAACGTGTTTGCGACATCACCGACGCGGACGGTGTGCTTCCCGATGTGTTTCATCTGCCCCCCTCTTTGCGCCCGACTCCGGGTGGTAGCAAGCCGGTGATCGCGCGCTGCGCCCCTATGATAAGGGTGCTCCGGCCCTGACGACAAGCACATTGCGGTTGTGGGCTGTCCCACTGTGCAGGATGAGGCGAGCTCAAAATTCCGCGTCACGCATCCGCGGTTGTCCGTATCGGATTCTCGCGGTGAACGAGCGATCGCGCCTACACTGCGCCGCAGCGCTTCGGGAGCAGCGGGCCTGTTTGCCCGTACGCGGGTGTGCGCGACCCGACCGAGGTCGGGTATGCGCCGCCCGCCAGCCAGCCAGCACCGTGCCTGGCGCATGTACCGCGTCGCCCGTGGACGAATTTCTGGTGACGAACCGACCTGGATCGTCTTTGCCGACGTGACACCCAGGTGCGCGGCGCCGACGTTTACCCCGGCTCGCCAGCCCGCACCCGCACGACCTTCCCATCGAACGCGACGGCCATCGCGTGGACCGGCGCGGCGCCGCTCGCGCGCAGCTCGGCCGCGTAGTCGCGCGCCCGGATCTGCGCCAGCGCCTCGTCGAGCGCCTGCTCGAGGCTCACGCGCGGCGCGCGGGCGACCTTGAGCTCGAGCACGACGCCGGGCCGCCCGGGCTGCGCTGGCCGGATCATCACGTCCGGCCGCCCCTGCCCGGACTCCCGGTTGGAGCGGACCTGATAGCCGGGCTCGAGCGCCGCGAGCAGCCCGGCGACGAACCCATGAACAACCACTTCCGGGTCGACCCTCCCTGTATCGTGGTACGAGAGCACGTCGGTGACGAAGGCCTGGAGCTCCGCCTCGAACCCCGCCGCATCCCCTGCGAGCAGCGCGGCGAGCAGCCGCTTCATGCTGCCGCCCTGCCGCCTGAGCCGCGCCTCCGCCCAGCGGCGGAACGTGCCCGTGTAGAGCAGCCGCACCTCGCGGTTCGGGATCTTGAGGGCGTGCGCGGGCTGCTCTCCAGGGCCGCGCGAGCGCTTCTCGGCGCGGAGGTAGCCCGAGAACACCAGCAGACCGAACAGCGCGTCCTCGTCGTGGGCGAGGTCGCTGAGCGCAACGTTCTCCTCGAGCACGCGCTCGATCTCGCCGCCTTCCATCAGCACCTGAAGGGCAGGCTGCAGCGTCACGGCGTGCTCTTCGAGCACCTTCTGGATGAGCTCATTGGAGCTCGTGCCGAGCCAGAAGGGCAGAGGCTCCTTCTCGTTCCCCTCGAGGAAGCTGAGGATCGACCATGGATTGTAGATGAGCGCACCGCCGAAGTCGTAGCCATTGTACCATGTGCGGATCATCTCCAGGAGGCTGCGCTGCCCGGCCGTTTCCAGCAAAGCCTCGACTTCGGCCTCGGTGAAGCCGAACGACGTATTGAAGTCCGAGCGGAGCCGCGTGTACGCGACCACGTTGTTCAACCCGGAGAAGATGCTCTCGCGGGCCACCCGGAGGATGCCGGTGAGGACGGCCCGGTGGAGGTGCGGGTTGCCCTTCAGCCCGTCGGTGAGGAACGTGCGCAGCTCCACTTCGCCGAGCTGACCGCTGTCGAGCACGTACCGGTGCTGGTTGAAGAGATGAGGTGGGACTTGTCTACGTATTCCAGCCCGGACTCGCGGAGCCTCCGGAAATCATCGATGCCGAGCGGGATCCGGAAGGACATGGGTGGTACGCGGTCATGCGACCCTCCCAGCAGGAGGTCAAGCGACCGCCACCGCTCGCCCGCCGCCAGCCCCGCTCTTCCCTACGACCCGACCGCCGCGAGCGCCTCCGCCTCCGCGGCCGCGCGCCGCGGCGCCTCCCTGACCGCCTCGTCCGGCACGCCGTCGATCCGCAGATCCGCCCCGTCGACCATCGCGATCGGGTGCCCGAACCACCGCCCGATCCGCGAGCGGAGCCCACCGGTGAGCTCGGGCCTCGCGCCCGCCCGGGCCAGGACCTCGAGCACCGACCGATCCGGCGACGCCGCGATATCGATGATCTTGCCCTGCGGCGTGTCCCCCGCGACCGCGCTCGCGATCGCCTCCAGGAGCGCCTCGACGGGGATCGCGTCCTTGAAGGACTCCGCCACCTCCGGCGGGATCAACACGCGGCGGTCGCGGAGCGCGCGCTCCGCGCCGAGCGGCAGCACCCGGAAGAGCGGCGCCGGCCGGAGCACGATGTAGGGGGCGCCGTCGCGCCGGACCCGCCGGATGCCCTCGTCGTCGTCCCGCCGCGAGGTCACGAGCGTCAGCGACGTCACCCCGGGGGCGCGCGTCGCCGACAGGGCCGCCGCGATCAGCGCGGCGGACGGCGAGGGTGAAGGCTGCGGCGTCGCGCCGCGCCACGCGACCGGCTCGATGACCACGATCCCGCTCGCGCGCGCGTCGAGCGCGGCCTGGAACAGATTGCCGCGCTCCGCCGTGGCATGGGCCGCATCCACCCGGCTGTGCGCGATGCTCCGCTGCGACAGCCCATCACAGACCTGCTCCGTGAGGACGGGATCCTCTCCGGTGACCAAGAGCATAAAAGGGCTCCTCCTTGGCTGGCGTCGACCGATCGCTAGCCACAGGATCACCCACCGTCAATGGCTGCTGGCCAGTCCGTCCATGCGCCGACTGGGCCGCTCCCAGGTCCGTCCAGCGCCGACTGGGCCGCTCCCACATCCGTCCAGCGCCGACTGGGCCGCTCGTGCAGCGTCACGGGCGGAGCGCGCTCACCGCCCCTCGCGCCCCGGCGCGGCGCCGCCTTCGCGCGCCGTCCCCGTCCCCGCGCCGCGCGCCCGCCCCCGCGCCGGCGCCGCGGCGTAGCGCGCGAGCGCGCGCCGGACCGCCCCCCGATCGCCGCCGCCGCCCGCCCGCACGGGATCCGCCTCGCCGACCAGCACCGACAGCGCCCGCGCCTGCGTCGTCGCCTCCGCCTCGAGCGCGCCGTCGCCCGCGGCCGCGCCGATCGCCGCGAGCCGCCGCGCGACCCCCAGCGCCGCCGGCAGCGCGCTCGCCGCCACGTACGCGGCCGCGAGCTCCCGGAGCAGGCCGGCGTCGTCGCCGCGCAGCGCCACCGCCGCCTCCAGATCCGCGAGCGCCTCGCCGCGCCGCCCCTCGCGCGTCCGGAGCGCCGCCCGCGCGCGGTGGCCCTCGACGAAGCCGTTCACGTGGTCCAGCCCCACCGTGTACGTGCGCTCCGCCTCGCGCGGATCACCCGCCCGCTCGTGCAGCGCGCCGAGCCCGAGGTACGCCGGGCCGTAGGTCGCGTCGAAGCGGATCGCCTCCAGGTAACGCGCGAGCGCCACGTCGGCCTCGCCGGCCGCCAGGCGGGCCTTGGCCTGCCGCGTCAGCTCGGCCGCCTGCGCCGTCGCCCAGCCGACCGCGTCCGCCCTGGCTGGCGCGTCTGCCCTGGCCGGCGCGTCCGCCTGGGCCGGCACGGCTCCGTGCAGCAGCGCCGCGGCGAGCGCGACCGCTGCGGCGGCCCGCGCTCGCCACCTCGCGACGCGCCATCCCTCTCTGCGCCATCCCGCGCTGCACCACCCCTCTCTGCGCCATCCCCCGCCGCGCCCGCGTCCCGCGCTCGCCGCACCTCCGCTCCGCCCAGCGCACACCGGCCCGAGCCTACCGCGCCAGCCCGACCGGGCAATGTTGTGCCCCGAAGCAGCCACGCGGCGCGAGTTCGCGTAGGATGCGCGGCCATGGGTGAGGTCCTGCGCTTCCCGGACGCGTTCCTGTTCGGCACCGCCACCTCCGCCACGCAGGTGGAGGGGCACTGCGAGCAGAGCGACTGGGCCGCGTTCGCGCGCGAGCCCGGGCGCGTCCGCGGCGGCGATACCCCGGACGGCGCGTGCGACCAGCTGCACCGCTTCCGCGAGGACGTCGCGCTCCAGGCGCGGCTCTGCATGGGGGCGCACCGGCTCTCCATCGAGTGGGCCCGCGTCGAGCGGCAGCCCGGCGAGTTCGATTCCGCCACCTGGGACCACTACCGCGACGTGCTCGGCGCCCACCGGGACGCCGGCATCACCCCGATGGTCACCGTCCACCACTTCACCCTCCCGCGCTGGGTCGCCCAGCGCGGCGGGCTGCTCTCCCAGCAGCTGCCCGCGCTCCTCGCGCGCTTCGCCGAGCGCGCCGTCGAGGCGCTCGGCGACCTCTGCGACCTCTGGGTCACCCTCAACGAGCCCAACATGCTCGCCCTCCAGGCGCACCTGCTCGGCGTCTGGCCCCCGGCCCGGAGCTCCCCGGTCGAGGCCGTGCGCGCCCACCAGAACCTCCTCCGCGCCCACGCCGCCATGTACCGCGCCATGCACGAGGCCGCGGGCCGCCGCGGCCACTCCATCGCCGTCGGCGTCGCCCACCACCTGCGCGTCATCGAGCCGGAGCGGTTCGGGCGCCTCGCCGACCGCATGTGGGCCGCGCTCTTCGAGCGCCTGTTCAACGACGCCTTCGCCCGCGCCGTCTGCGACAGCCGCCTGCACGACTTCTTCGGCGTGAACTACTACAGCCGCGACCTGGTCCGCTTCTCGCCGGCCCACGCGCGCGAGGGGTTCGTCCGGCGCCTGGTCCCGGACGGCGCCGAGGTCAGCGACCTCGGCTGGGAGATCTACCCGGAAGGGCTCGGCTACGTGCTGGACGCCTGGTGGCCCCGCGCCGGGGTGCCCATCTACATCACCGAGAACGGCATCGCCGACGCCGACGACGATCAGCGCCCGATGTTCCTCGTGCGGCACCTCGCCGAGGTGGCGCGGGCGATCGAGCGCGGCATCGACGTGCGCGGGTACATGCACTGGTCGCTGCTCGACGGCTTCGAATGGGCCGAGGGCTACGCCCCGCGCTTCGGGCTGGTCGAGGTCGACCACACGACCCAGGAGCGCAGCCCGCGGCCGAGCGCGGAGCTCTACGCCCGGATCGCGCGCGCGCGCCGCCTCGACGCGGACGGCACGGCCGGCGTGCCGCTCGAGGGCGGCGCCGCGCCGGCGTGAACGGCGGCACCCGAAAGGCAGGACCCATGCGGATCGCGCTGCTCTACCCACCGCCCTGGAAGATCCCCGCGCCGGGCGAGGCGCCCGATCCGAACGACGGCCCGCCCGCCGACTACCAGGAGGGCGACCTCGACCCGGACTTCCACCAGACGCCCTACGGGCTCTACTCGCTCGGGGCGCAGGCCATCCGCGCGGGCCACCAGGTGAAGGTCCTCAACCTGTCTTCGTACCCGTTCTCGGAGCTCGAGCGGATCGTGCGCGCGCTCGACGCCGACGTGTTCGGCATGTCGTGCTGGACCGCCAACCGGCGCGGCGTGGCGCTCACCGCGCGGTGCATCCGGAGGCTCCACCCCGGCGCGCACATCGTGGTCGGCGGGCCGCACGCGACCCCGCTCGCGGCCGAGATGCTGCGGCACCACCCCGAGATCGACACCGTGACGCTCGGCGAGAGCGAGCACTCGTTCCTGGAGCTGCTCGAGCGCCTCGAGGCCGGCCGGCCCGCGCTCGGCATCGCCGGCACGGCCTACCGCGTGGAGGGCCGCGTCGAGCTCGGCCCGCCCCGGCCGGCGATCGAGGAGCTCGACGCGCTCGCGTCGCCGCACGACCACTTCGCCACGCACATCGTGATGACGTCGCGCGGCTGCGCCTGGGCCTGCACGTTCTGCGGGGCCGAGGCGACGTGGGGCCGCGGGTTCCGGGGCCAGTCGGTGTCTTACGTGCTCGACTCGCTCGAGGCCGCGGTGGCGAAGGCCCCCGTGAAGATGCTCCAGATCAAGGACGACACCTTCACGACGAACCGCAAGCGGGTCATCGACATCTGCCGCGGCATCCGCGAGCGGAAGATCTCGTTTCTGTGGAGCTGCGACACCCGCGTCGACGTGCTCGGCGACGACCTGCTCCGCGAGATGCGGCTCGCCGGCTGCCAGCGCCTGAGCCTCGGCGTCGAGTCGGGCTCGCCGTCGATCCTGAAGAACATCGACAAGAAGATCACGGTCAAGAAGATCATCGAGTCGACCGACCTGGCGAAGAAGTACGGAATCCAGGTGCGGTATTACATGATGCTGGGCAATCGCGGCGAGACGGCCGAGACGTTCCGGGAGACGCTCGCGTTCCTGGAGGCCGCGAGGCCGCACCAGTACATCTTCTCGTGCCTGTCGATCTACCCGGGGACGCGCGACTTCGACGACGCGGAGGCGGCCGGCTGGCTCGACCGGGAGGTCTATTTCCGCGGCGACTTCCAGGAGCTCAAGACGCCGTTCGACGCCTCGGAGGAGGACACCGCGCTCATGAGCGCGTGGTTCCAGGAGAACAAGGGCCTGTGCGAGCTCTACCGCGAGGGGGTGGAGGAGCGCCGGGCGATCCTCGCCCGGCTCGGCGACCACCACGCCGCGCACCTGGAGCTCGGCGTGGCGTACCTCGACGCGGGGGAGCTCGACCTGGCGGAGCGCCACGCCGCGCGCGCGCTGGAGCTCGGCGTCCCGGTGCCGGGGCTCGCGTACAACACGCTCGCCTGCGTCGCGGCGCGCCGGGGAGACTGGCAGGCGATGCAGGATCACTTCACGGCGGCGGCGAAGCGCGATCCGCAGCACGCCGTGCTCATCCGCAACGTGCAGGCGGCGCGGGCGTGGTTCGCGAAGGGCGGGCCGGGCAAGGGGCTCCCGCTCGATCTCGTCGCGCGCTGCGACTTCCAGCTCCTGGAGCGGACCGTGCAGCCCGCGCTCCCGGGGCCGCTCCCGGAGGACTTCGCGGCGTGGCCGCCGGCCGCGCCCCGCCCGGCGCCGGCCCGCGCGGCCGAGGCCGGCAGGGACGCGGCCGCGCAGCGCGGGCGGCTCCGCGTCGTGCCGTCGTAGCGCGGAGCTCCCGGTTCCGGCGGTCCTCGGGGCGTGCTACCCGCCCTTTCATGTCGACGAGCACAGACCACGGGCGGCCGGACGCTGGATCGGACGCCGAGTTCGCTGCCCCGAGCGCGACGGCGCCGAGCCACGCCGAGCGCTGCCGCACGCTGGCGCAGCAGGCCCGCTCCGCCACGTTGTGCACGCTCGCGCGCGACCCCGCGGGGTACCCTTACGGATCGCTCGTCACCGTCGCCGTGGACGCAGAGGGGCGCCCGCTGCTGCTCCTGTCGGCGCTCGCCGAGCACACCGGCAACCTGAAGGAGCGCCCCGAGGCGTCGCTGCTCGTGGCCGAGCCTTCGGAGGGCCGCGCCGACCCGCTCGCCCTCGGGCGGGCGACGCTGATCGGCCCGTGCCGCCCGCTCGACGGCGCGGAGGCGGCCGCCGCGCGGACGAGGTTCCTCGCGGCGCACCCGCGCGCGTCGTACTACGTCGGCTTCACCGACTTCGCCTTCTACCGGCTCGACCCCGTGTCGATCCGTTATGTCGGCGGCTTCGGCCGGATGTCGTGGGTCGACGCGAGCGACTACGCGGCGGCCGAGCCCGATCCGCTCACGGCCGACGCCGCGCGCATCCTGGAGCACATGAACACGGATCACGCCGACGCCGTGCTCGCGTACGCGAAGAGCCTCGCCGGGATCAAGGACGCGACGGGCGCCACGATGATCGCGGTCGACCGTTACGGCTTCGAGCTCGACGTCATCACGCCGGCCGGCCCGAAGGCGGCGCGGCTCGCGTTCTCCGCGCCGGTGTCGACGTCGGACGAGGTCCGGAAGGCGATGGTGGCGCTCGTGCGCGAGGCGCGCGGGCGCACCGCCTGAGCGGCGTCTATCGCCGATCGCGCCGCCGCGCCGACCCGGAGCTGCCCCCGCGGCGCGAGCGCCCGAGGGCATGGTGGAGCCCGCTCTGCAGCGAGCTCAGCGTGATGATCTCCCGGAAGTCGGTGCCGATGCCGACCATCGTCTGCGCCACCTCGGGGCCCACGCCGGTGAGGATGACCTCCGCGCCCAGCAGCTTGACCGCCTGCGCCGCCCTGATCAGCGCGTCCGCGATCTCGGCGTCCACCATCGGCACGCCGGTCACGTCGAGGATCACCGTCGCGGCCCGCTGCGCCACCACCCCTTGCAGGAGCCGCTCCAGGAGCTGCCCGATGCGCACCCGGTCCAGCCGGCCGACGAGCGGCATGACGAGGATCCCCTCGTCGAGCGGGATGAGCGGCGTCGACAGCTCCCGGATGGTCGCCTCCTGGGCGTCGATCATCCGCTCCTGCAGCGAGGCCCGCTCCGCCTCGGCCCGCCGGAGCTCGGTCACGTCGTAGCCCTCTGCGATCACGAGGACGGTCTTGCCCGACGTGTCCAGGATCGGCTTCATCTTGACATCGAGGGTCGCCACCCGGCCTCCCGGCCCATGGAGCTCCACCTCGCACGAGGACGACGCGCCCGCGCCGGCCTTCTGCACACACGCCCTGACGTGCTCCGCGGCGTCGCCCGTGTCGCCCCAGAACGGCGCCTCCCAGATGGGCTCGCCCTCGCCCCCGCGCGGCAGCGCCCCGGTGAAATCGGCCATCGTCCGGTTGCACTCGAGCAGGTGCCCCTCCGGCGTGAGCAGGCTGATGAACATCGAGGTCTCGTCGAAGATCGCGCGGAACTTCTGCTCGCTCTCGCGCAGCGCCTGCTCGCGCCTCAGCTGCTCCGTGATCGGGTGCGAGAACGACGAGAAGAACTGCTCGTCCTCCAGCGAGACGAGGTGACTGCTGACCTCGACGTCGACCGGGACGCCGTCCTTGCGCACGTGCCGCGCGACGAAGCGGGCCGCCCCCTTCGCCCTGATCTCCGCGATGGCCGCGGCGAGCTCCTCCGGCGGCCGCTGGTCGACCTGGCCGATGTCCATCCCCAGGAGCTCGCTCCGGTCGTACCCCAAGGTGCTCGCGAAGAACGGGTTGCAGTCGAGGATCTTGCCGTCCAGCCCCACCAGGTGGAACCCCTCCAGGGCCGCCTGCAGGATGCGCCGCGTCCGCTCCTCCCGCCGCGCCATCACCTCCCGCAGCTTCCCGAGCTCCTCGCGCAATCCGGCGTTCTCCGCCCGGAGCCGCTCGATGCCATCCTGATCCGTCGTCACCTTCGCTCTTCCGATCGCAAGGGCCACAGAATCGCTCATTTCTCGCCGGCAGGAACGCCTTTTTTTGCAATGGGGACGGGGAACACAGACCTCTCTCTCACATTTCCCGCCGCGCCCCCCCCTCGCTCCGAACGCCGGATAGTATGTAAGTGGGATTACGCCTATTGAGTTTGGGTCAATGCGCGACGTGTGTCCGCGGGCGACCGAGCTAGTGGTTGACACCTCCCGTCCCCGGGAGTCCAATGCTCTGCGGAGTGACGATCGCTGAGGAAACGCAGGTATGGGACCTCCTGGCAGCAACCCTCGATGTGAGCGCGCCGAGCTGGTGCAGCTCCTCGGTCGGACGCTCGGAAGCACCGTGGCGGCCGAGGTGGTTGACCGGGAGGGGAAGAAGCTCGGGTTGAAGGAGAAGGACGCCATCTTGCCGATCGAGGCCGTCTACCAGGTGCTCGACAGCCTGGCGGCGCTGCCGGGGGCGATCGGCACCGCCGCCAGCATCGCGCGGACGGAGCTGCGCGTCGCGGCGGTCCGGCGCAGCCTCGAGCAGCGGAGTCGGCGGTAGGGCCTGGGGGCCCGCTGCCGGGCCGGGGTGGACTTGAGAGGAGCTTCATGCCTGCGGAACCGATGAATCGAGCCATCCTCGTCGTGGACGACAATCCGGACATCCATGTGCTCATGGAGCGGATGCTCGTCCCCAAGCCGATTCACGATCCCGACATGCTCCGCGGGCTGAACGATCTCGAGGCGCGCCTGTTCGGCGCCGAGCCCCCCGAGGAGCCGCCCGATCTGCTCCACGGGCTCCGGTTCTCCATCGACTCGGCCCACTCCGGCAGGGATGGTATCGCCCTCGTGCAGGCCAATCCGAGGAAGTACTTCCTCGCCTTCGTCGACATGCGGATGCCGCCGGGGATCGACGGGATCCAGACGATCAAGGGCATCTGGAGCGTCGCGCCCGACATCTACACGGTCATCTGCACCGCCTACTCGGACTACAGCTGGGACGAGATCGCGAGCGAGCTCGGATGTGCGCCGAACCTCTTGATCCTCCGCAAGCCGTTCGAGGCCATCGAGGTCCGCCAGATCGCCACCACGTTCGCGCGGATGTACGACTCGCTCTCTGGCGTGAAGACCTCGGTGAACCAGCTGGAGGAAGAGCTCGTGATCGCGATGGAGAGCGTGTCGCAGCTCGAGGAGCGGTCGAGGGCGCTGCTCGCCGAGATCGCCGAGCCCTGCCTGCTGCTCGACCGCGAGGGCGAGATCCTCGGCGCGAACCCGAGCGCCCACGACCTCTTCGGCGTGGACGAGCGGCTCCTCTACGGGCGCGACGTCGCGTCGGTGCTGGTCGACGTGCAGGCCCCGCTGCCGAGCGCGCGCGCGGTCGCCCGGAGCCGCCTCGTCTGCCCGCACAGCCGCCCGCTCGAGGCGAGCGTCACGTTGACCCCGCTCGGGCCGCAGGTCGGCTCGGCGGGCGAGCTCATCGCCCGGATCCGGGTGAACCATGACGCCTGAGCGCGCGGCGGGCCTCTCCTGCTGACGCCGGCGGCGCTGGAGGTCCCCCCATGCAGGAGAGCGCCGCGCTGGAGCACCTCCCCATCGGGGTGCTGAGGCTCGACGAGGCGTACGAGATCGTCGCCGCGGACCGGAGGTTCTGCGAGATCTTCCGGTGCGAGCCGGAGGCGGTGCTCGGCAAGCCGCTCGACGACCTGTTCAGCCCGAACGACGTGGACGGGGCGCAGGGCTTCCTCGGCCGGGTGAGCCGCCACGGCGGCCCGATGATCGAGGTCGCGCTCGGCCTCCGCATCGCGGGCCGGGAGACGTACGCCCGCCTCCGCATGAAGCGGCTCGAGACGGGTTACCTCGTCTATGTCGAGCACGCGCTCGTCGAGCGCGATCTCGTCTACGAGATGCTCCTCGCCAGGGAGCGGTGGAACAGCGTCTTCCGCGGCTGCGAGGACGGCATCGCGATCCTGGACGAGCAGCGGCGCCTCGTCGAGTGCAACGCCCGCTTCCTCGAGATCCTGGACCTCCGCGCCGCCCTCGGGGTCCTCGGCGACGACGCCGTGCTGGGCCTGGACTTGTTCGAGCTCGTGCGGACGGCCGAGTTCGACCGGGTCCGCCAGGCGGCCGAGGAGGCCGCGGGGCGGGAAGGGGGTGGCGTCGTGCGCGACGCGTTCCGGTACCGGGAGCGCTCCCTCGCGGTGAAGCTGCGGCCCATCCGGCTGCCGCTCGTCGGCGGGATCGGCAGCTGCCTGCTCGTGCGGGACGTGACCGAGCAGCGCCAGCTCGAGGCGCTGCGCATCCAGGAGGCGCAGGCGCACTGGGCCGGCATGGCCGAGGTCGCGGCGCACGTGCTCCACAACCTCGGCAACCTGTGCACGAGCGTGCTCTTCGACGCGGAGGAGGTGGCGCAGATCCTGAGGGAGTCGAGGCTGCCGCGGCTCTTCCGCGCGAACGAGCTGCTCGCCGAGCGCCGCGCGGAGGTCGAGGCGGCGCTCGCCGGCGATCCGAAGCTGAGCCTCTTGCCGGGCTACTACATCACGCTCGGCGGCGCCCTCGAGGAGGAGCTCCGGCGCGCCACGGAGCGGGCGGGGGAGCTGCTCCTCCGGGTGCAGCTCATGAAGGAGGTCATCGCGTCGCAGCAGGACTACGCGAAGGGCGTCGCGCTGACCGAGCTCCTCTCCGTGGCGGAGGTCCTCGAGGACGCGCTCAAGATCCAGGACGCGGCGCTCGCGCGGCACGGCGTCGTCGTGGCGCGGCGGCTCGCGCCCGTCGGCCTCGTGCGCGCGCAGCGCACGAAGCTCACCCACGTGTTCATCAACCTCATCAACAACGCCAAGGACGCGATGAACCAGGTGCCGCCGGGAGACCGGCGGCTCACGGTCGAGGTCCAGCCGACGGCGGAGGGCGAGGTGGCCGTGCGCATCTCCGACTCGGGGGAGGGCATCGCCGGCGACGACGTCGAGCGGCTCTTCTCGCACGGGTTCATGACGACCGGCCTCGGCCGCGGTTTCGGGCTGCACTTCTGCGCGACGGCGATGGTGGAGATGGGCGGGCGCCTCGCGGTGGAGCCCGGCCCGGAGGCGCGGGGCGCGACGTTCCTGCTCGTCTTCCCGCCGGCCTCGTCGTGAGCGCCGACAGGGCGGCTCCCGCCGCCGTCGCGTCGCCCCGGAGGGAGAGGACGTGACGACGGGGGGTGGGAGAGGACATCGACGCTTCCGCCCCGCCTCCACGATTCATGTCCAGATTCATCCTTCCGCCGACGTGGGGTGATTCGATGACGCGATGACTCGGCCGTGGCTGCCGCGCGACCGCCGCGCGACTGCCCAGTTACGATGAGGCAAACGCGGTGTTCCATCGCGGCGCAGAGCGCGCGTGTCGCGTCGGAGTTGCCCCGGTGTCATGCGGTCGAGACGCGCATGGGCGATACGAGCGGCCGTCCGGGCGACGCCCCGAACGGCCACGTACGATGAACGCCGCTCTGACCGACAAGCCGCCTTCCGGGGCGAAGCAGCGCACGGGCGCGGGCGCCGCCCTGCTGAAGTGGCTCGGCGTGGCGGTGGCCGCCGCGGCGCTCTGGAGCACGATCCGCGGCGCGGACTTGCCCGGGGTGGCGGCGCTGCTCGCGTCGGTGGGGGCGCCGATGATGGCGCTCGCCCTCCTTCCCAACCTCTTCGCGCGGGTGTTCCAGGCCGAGGCGAGCCGGCGCGTCTTCGAGGCGCTCGGGCGGCCCGCGCCGTTCGGGCGGTACCTCTCGCTCACGCTGTCGACCGAGGCGCTGACCATGAGCGTCCCGGCCGGGGCCGCCCTCTCGGAGTCGGTCACGTTCCTCCTGCTCCAGCGGTGGTGCGGGGTCCCCGGGCCGCAGGGCGTCGCCGGCCTCGCGGCGCGAAGGTCGCTCATCCTGCTCGCGAACGCGGCGTACGTGGCGATCGCCCTCGCGTTCGGCTACGGCCACCTGGAGCGCGCCTCGCGCCCGCTGCTCGGCGCGCCGGGGCTCCCGTGGCTCGTGGTCCTCTCGGGGCTCGGCCTGCTCGCCGGGGCGCTCGCCATCGCGGGCGCGCTCCTCTCGGGCACGGTCGCGGCGCGTGTGCTCGCGCTGCTCCGGCGCCTCCCCGGCCGCCGCGCGCGCGCCTACGTCGAGGCGAGGGCGGCGAGCTTCTCCGCCACCGACCGGCACGCCGCCGCGCTCGGGGAGCGGCGCGGCGCGCTCGCATGGGCGGCGCTCCTCTTGCTCGGGATGTGGCTCGTCGAGGGGCTGGAGACGTTCTTCCTGCTCCACCTGCTCCGCGTCGACGTCTCGCTCGCCGAGGTCCTCTCCTTCGAGGTCGTGCTCGCGCTCCTGCGCGCGGCCGCCTTCATGGTGCCGGCCGGCCTCGGCGTGCAGGACGCCGGGTACGTCGCGTTCCTGAGCGCGCTCGGCGTGCCTGGCGGGGCGACGGTCGGCGCCGCCTTCGTCCTCGTCAAGCGGGCCAAGGAGATCGTCTGGATCGCCCTCGGCCTGCTCGTCCTCTTCTGCGGCCGGGCCATGTGGCGGCCGGCGCCCGAGAGGGCCTGATCCGGGCGCCCGTCCCGGGAGCGTCCCTGCACCGGAGGTGAACCATCATGTCGAGAAGCAAGGCCCTGTTCATCTGCGGATCGATCAACCAGACGACGCAGATGCACCAGATCGCCCGGGAGCTCCCGGAGGTCGACGCGTCCTTCTCCCCGTATTACGGCGGCCGCGAGGTCGAGCTCATGCGCCGGCTCGGCGCGCTCGAGGCCACGATCGGCGGCGACAAGCTGCGCGGCCGCTGCCTGGAGTACCTCCGGGATCACGGCCTCTCCGTCGACGACGGCGGCGCGCGGGGCGGCTACGACCTCGTGCTCCTCTGCTCCGACCTCGTGTGGCCGGACAACGTCGACGGCCGCCGCGTGGTGCTCGTGCAGGAGGGGATGACCGACCCGGAGAGCGTCCTCTTCCCGCTGGTCCAGCGGCTCCGCTTCCTGCCGCGGTGGCTCGCCGGCACGTCGGCCACGGGCCTCAGCGACCGGTACGCGCGCTTCTGCGTGGCGAGCCCAGGCTACCGCGACCTCTTCGTGCGCCGCGGCGCCCGCCCCGAGAAGATCGTCGTCACCGGCATCCCGAACTTCGACGACTGCGCGTGTTACCGCGACAACGACTTTCCCTTCCGGAATTACGTGCTCGTCTGCACCTCGGACATCCGCGAGGTGTTCTGGTACGAGGATCGGGCGAAGTTCCTCCGGCGGGTCCGGGACATCGCCGCGGGCCGACCGCTCCTGTTCAAGCTCCACCCGAACGAGAAGGTCTCGCGCGCGGTGGCGGAGATCGCGCGGATCCTCCCCGAGGCGAGCGTGCTCACGGGCGGGTGCGCCGAGCACATGGTCGCCAACTGCGACGTGCTCATCTGCCAGTACTCCTCGCTGGCCTATGTCGGCCTCGCGCTCGGCAAGGAGGTCCACTCGTTCTTCGACGTGGGCGAGCTCCGCCGGCTCATGCCCCTCCAGCACGGGCGCGCCGCGAGGAACATCGCCGGCGTGTGCCGCGAGCTGCTCGCCGGGCCGGCGCGCGCCGTCCGCGAGCCGCCCGCCCCGGCGGACGCCGCCCGCGGCCGCCTGAACGGCCCCTCGGCGCACGCGCGCCCGGCCGAGATCGACGAGGTCCGGGCGTGAAGACCCTCGTCGTGATCCAGGCGCGGATGGGCTCGAGCCGGCTGCCCGGCAAGGTGATGCTGCCCGTCGCCGGCCGGCCGCTCCTCCAGCGCATGGTCGAGCAGGTCGCCGCCGCGCGCTCGCGCTTCGAGCTCACGGTCGCGGCCACGACCGATCCCGCGGACGACCCGATCGGCGCGCTCTGCGCCGCGATAGGCGTCCCGTGCTTCCGCGGCCACCCCACCGACCTGCTCGACCGCCACGCCCGCGCCGCCGCCCTCGCCGGCGCGGACGTGGTCGTGAAGATCCCCTCGGACTGCCCGCTCATCGATCCGGATATCATCGATCGCGTCCTCTCTTTCTTCCACCGGTCCGAGGGCAGCTACGATTACGTGAGCAACCTCCACCCCGCGTCCTATCCCGACGGCAACGACGTCGAGGTGATGACCATGGCGGCGCTCGATCTGGCCTCCCGCGAGGCGCGGCGGCCGCTCGAGCGCGAGCACACGACGCCCATCCTCTGGGACAACCCGCATCGCTTCCGCATCGGCAACGTCGCCTGGGAGTCGGGCCTCGATCTCTCCATGTCTCACCGGTTCACGGTCGACTACCGGGAAGATTACGATTTCGTGAAGGCCGTTTACGAAGCGCTCTGGACACCCCAGAATCCCACATTGAGGCTCGGCGCCGTCCTCGACCTGCTCGCCGCCCGCCCGGAGATCATGGCCATCAACGCGAGGTACGCCGGCGTCAACTGGTACAGGCACCACCTGGGCGAGCTCAGGACGGTATCGGCCAGGGAGACCCGCGCGCCCGGAGACATCGCATGAACGACCCCAGCCCCTCCCGTCACGCGGATCTCGCCGCGCTCGCGCTCCGGGTCCGGGAGCACATCGTCCGGATGTCGGCGGACGGCGGTTGCTTCATCGGCGCGTCGCTCTCGTGCGCCGACATCCTCGTCTATCTCTACACCCGCGTGCTCGACGTCACGCCGGCCACGGCCGCGGATCCGGGGCGCGACTACTTCTTCCTCTCGAAGGGGCACGACGTCCCGGCGCTCTACGGCGTGCTGGCGGAGCTCGGCTTCATCCCGAGGGAGCGCCTCGCGAACCACCTCAAGCCGTCGGACCACATCTACTGGCACCCGAACCGCGCTGTCCCTGGCGTCGAGTTCCACTCCGGCTCGCTCGGACACCTGCTCTCGGTGGCGATCGGCGTCGCGCTCGACATCAAGCTCCGCGGCGGCAAGAACCGCGTCTTCGTCCTGCTCGGCGACGGGGAGCTCGACGAGGGCTCGGTCTGGGAGGCGTGCCTCGTCGCGCAGGCCTACGGGCTCGACAACCTGGTGGCGATCGTGGACAGAAACGAGTTCCAGGCGAACGTCGCCACGGAGGATCTCCTCCCGCTCGAGCCGCTCGACGAGAAGTTCCGGGCCTTCGGCTGGTCGGTCTCGACCTGCGATGGACACGACTTCTCCTCGCTCGAGGCGGCGCTCGGCCCGGTCCCGCCCGAGCCCGAGCGGCCCACGGCGATCATCGCGCGCACCGTGCGCGGCAAGGGTCTCCCCAGCATCGAGCGGAAGGCGAACCGCTGGTTCGTGAGCTTCTCGCGCGCCGAGGTCGAGGCGTTGCTCGCGGAGCTCCACGGAGGCGGCCCCGCGGAGGTCACGTCGGAAGCGCGGATCGTGAGGTGAGGTGATGACCATGCGATACGAAGAGGCCCTCCTCGCGCTCTGCAAGGGGAACCCGGACATCGTGGTGATGACCGCCGAGAACCGCGCGGCGATCCGCAACCTGCCCGCCGTGCTCGGCGCGCGGTTCATCGACGTGGGCATCTGCGAGCAGACGATGATCGGCGCCGCCGCCGGGCTCGCCCTGCGCGGGCGCGTCCCGGTCGTGCACGCGCTCGCGACGTTCCTCGTGATGCGCGCCTTCGAGTTCATCCGCACCGACGTCGGGATCGCGGCCCTGCCCGTGAAGCTCATCGGCGCCGTGCCGGGCTTCCTCTCGGAGGCGAACGGGCCCACGCACCAGGCGCTCGAGGATGTCGCGCTGATGCGCGGCGTGCCCGGGATGCAGGTGTTCTGCCCCGCGGACGAGGCGGAGCTCGTCGCCTGTCTCCCCGACGTGATCGCGAGCCCCGCGCCCTGTTACGTGCGCTTCTCCGCGCTCTCGCCGCGGGCGGCGCACCTGGAGCCGCCCGCGGTCGGCAGGGCGGAGGTGCTCTCGGAGGGGCGCGACGTCGCGATCCTGACCTACGGCCTCCTGGTCGGCGAGGCGCTCGCCGCGGCCGCGGCGCTCACCGCGCGGGGGCTCTCGGCGCGTGTCGTCAACCTCCGCTGGCTCAAGCCGATCGACGAGCAGGCCGTGCTCGACGCGCTCTCCTCCGCGCGCCTCACCGTGCTCCTGGAGGACCATTTCTCGGTCGGCGGCCTCGCCTCCATCGTCGCGGAGCTCTGCCTCTCGCGCGGCGTCACCGCCCCCGTCCTCCCGATCTCGCTGAAGGACCGCTGGTTCAGGCCGGCGCTGCTCGCCGACGTGCTCGCGGTGGAGGGCTTCACCGGCCCGCAGATCGCCGCCCGCGTCCTCGCCGAGCTGGATCGGCGGGGGTCGCGCTCCACCCGGCCCTCCCTTCGCTGAGGCGACGAGGACCGTCATGAGCCCTTCCATGCACAGGCAATCCGACATGAACGCTTCGCGCCAGGAATACGACGTAGATGACGCAGACGACGCGGGCAGCCGCCCCGGGCTGGCCCCGTCCTATCCTGACATCACCCGTTCCAACGCGCTGTTCGAGCGGGCCTCTGGCCTCATCCCCGCGGGGACGCAGACGCTCGCGAAGGGCCCGCAGCAATGGGTCCGCGGCGTCGCGCCGAAGTACCTCGCGCGCGGCCGGGGCGCGCGCGTCTGGGACGTGGACGGCAACGAGTTCATCGATCTGGTGATGGGCGTCGGTCCCATCTCGCTCGGTTACGCCTATCCCGCGGTCGACCGCGCGATCGCGGCCCAGCTCGCCGAGGGGATCACCTTCTCGCTGATGCACCCGCTCGAGGTCGAGGTGGCCGAGCTCGTGCGCGAGGTCGTGCCGGGCGCGGAGATGGTGCGGTTCAGCAAGACCGGCGCCGACGTGACGAGCGCCGCGGTGCGCCTCGCCCGCGCGTACACCGGCCGCCGCAAGGTGCTTTGCGCCGGGTACCACGGCTGGCACGACTGGTACATCGCCGTCACCGACCGGAGCGCGGGCATCCCGGAGGAGGCGAAGGATCTCACCTTCACCTTCCAGTACAACGACCTCGCGACGGTCGACGACGCGCTCGACGACGACACCGCGTGTGTGATCCTCGAGCCCACCGTGTTCGAGCCGCCGGCCCCGGGGTTCCTCGAGGGGCTGCGCGAGCTCTGCACGCGCCGCGGCGCGCTCCTCGTCTTCGACGAGATGTGGACGGGCTTCCGGCTCGCGCTCGGCGGCGCGCAGGAGCGCTTCGGGGTGACCGCCGATCTCGCCTGCTTCTCCAAGGCGGTCGCGAACGGGATGCCGCTCTCGATCCTGACGGGCCGCCGCGACGTGATGCGCCTCTGCGAGCGGGACGTCTTCTTCTTCACGACCTTCGGCGGAGAGGCCCTGTCGCTCGCGGCGGCGAAGGCCACGATCGAGGAGATCCGCGACCTCTCGGTGCCCGCGCGGCTGGCCCAGCAGGGCAGGAAGCTCAAGGACGGCTACAACACGCTCGCCCGAGCGCTCGACATGCCGTACACCACGTGCGCTGGGCTCGACTGCCGGTCGATCGTGACGTTCTCCGGCCCGGAGCCGCTCGTCATGAAATCGCTCGTGCAGCAGGAGATGCTCGCGCGCGGCGTGCTCTGGGGCGGCTTTCACACGATGTGCTTCTCGCACACCGACGCGGACGTGGCGCGCGTGCTCGCGGCTTATGAAGAGGTCCTTCCGATCCTGAAGGACGCCGTCTCCCGCGGCGATCTCGCGCTCCGCCTCCGGGGCGAGCCGGTGGAGCCGGTCTTCAGGAAGACCCACAACTTTCACGTCAAGCCGAAGCCGCGGGCCTGAGGAGAGCCGATGAGCGACCCCACCCTGTTCTCCCTCGAGGGCCGCGTGGCCATCGTCACCGGCGCCCTCGGGCTGCTCGGCCGCCACCATTGCCGCGCGCTGCGCGACGCGGGCGCGACGGTGCTCGCCACGGATCTCGACCACGAGGCGTGCGAGCGCTTCGCCGCCGAGGCCGGCCTCGCCGCGGGCCTCGGCGCCGACATCACGCGGCGCCCCGCGATCGAGCGCCTCTCGGACGCCGCGCTCGCGCGGTTCGACCGGATCGACGTGCTCGTGAACAACGCCGCCGTGAACGACAAGTTCGAGAGCCCCTCCGCGTCGGCCGAGCTGTCCCGCTTCGAGAATTACCCGATCGAGCTCTGGCAGCGCGCGCTCGACGTCAACGTGACGGGCACGTTCCTGTGCTGCCAGGTGATCGGCGCGCACATGGCCCGGCGGCGGCGGGGGAGCATCGTCAACATCGCCTCCACGTACGGCGTGGTGGCGCCGGATCAGGCGATCTACCGGCGGCCCGACGGCACGCAGTCGTTCTACAAGTCGGCCGCTTACCCGGCGACGAAGGGCGCCGTGCTGGCGCTGACGCGGTTCGCGGCGGCGTACTGGGGCGCGAGCGGGGTGCGTGTCAACGCGATCTCGCCCGGCGGGGTCGAGGCCGGGCAGGACGGGTATTTCATCGAGAACTACGCGCGCAAGACGCCGCTCGGCCGCATGGCGCAGCCCGGCGAGCTCGCCGGAGCGCTGGTGTTCTTGGCGAGCGACGCCTCGAGCTACGTGACGGGCGCGAACCTGCTCGTCGACGGCGGCTTCACGGCGTGGTGAGGCGGGCGGCCCGATGATCGCGATCTCCGACGCCGAGCTCAGCGCGCGGGCGCGCCGGATCCGGCTCGTCCTCACGGACTGCGATGGGGTCCTGACGGACACCGGGGTGTATTACTCCGAGCGCGGCGAGGAGCTGAAGCGCTTCTCCCTGCGCGACGGCATGGGCGTGGAGCGCCTCGCGCGCGCCGGCGTCGCGTCCGCGATCGTGACGGGGGAGACCTCGCCGAGCGTGCGCCGGCGCGCGGACAAGCTCGGGATGAGGCTGTTCCTCGGCGTGCGCGACAAGGGCGCCCACCTCCCGTCGATCCTGAGGGAGACCGGGGTGTCGCTGCCCGAGGTCGCTTACATCGGGGACGACGTGAACGATCTCGCGATCATGCTGGCGGTCGCCGAGGTCGGCCTCACGGCCGCGCCGGCCGACGCCGTGGCCGACGTCCTCTGCGCGGCGCACCGCCGGTGCGAGGCGCGGGGAGGCCACGGGGCGTTTCGAGATTTCGCCGACTGGATTCTCAAGCTCGCGTCCTGAGCGGCGGCCCTGGGCGCTCCTCCCGGAGCGGTCGGGCTCGGCCAGGCCCTCGCGCGAGCCACGAAGCATGGAGGTTACGTCATGTGGTCATCACCTGCTGTCGTCAAGATCGGCAATCGGCTCGTGGGCGACGGCGAGCCTGTGTTCGTCATCGCCGAGATCGGCATCAACCACAACGGCTCTCTCGAGATCGCGAAGAAGCTCATCGACGGCGCGTGCCTCGCCGGGTGCGACGCGGTGAAGTTCCAGAAGCGCACCCCCGAGAAGTGCGTCCCGCGCGACCAGTGGCACATCGAGCGCGACACGCCCTGGGGCCGGATGACGTACATCGAGTACCGCCACCGGGTCGAGTTCGGCGAGCGGGAGTACGCGGAGATCGACCGCTACTGCAAGGAGCGCGGCATCCTCTGGTTCGCCTCGTGCTGGGACGAGGAGTCGGTCGAGGTGATGGAGCGGTTCGACCCGCCCTGCTACAAGGCCGCCTCCGCGGCGCTGACCGACCACGCCCTCCTGCGCGCGATGAAGGCGACGGGCCGCCCGCTCATCCTGTCGACCGGCATGTCGACGATGGAGGAGATCGAGGCCGCGGTCGCGGCGGTCGGCCAGGGCCGGCTGCTCATCGCGCACGCGACGTCGGCGTACCCGTGCGCGCCGGAGCAGCTCAACCTGCGGATGATCCCGACGCTCAAGGCGCGGTATCCGCGCTGCCCGATCGGCTACTCGGGCCACGAGACGGGCCTCGCCCCGTCCGGCGCGGCGGTCGCGCTCGGCGCGACCTTCGTCGAGCGCCACATCACGCTCGATCGGGCGATGTGGGGCACGGACCAGTCCGCGTCGGTGGAGATCGTGGGGCTCGTGAAGCTCTGCGCGAACCTGCGCGACATCGAGCGATCGCTCGGCGACGGCATCAAGCGTGTGTACGAGAACGAGCTCGCGCAGCGCAAGAAGCTCGCCCGCGTGCGCCCGTCCGAGGGCGCGAAGGTGGCCGCGGAGGCGAACGGGGCGCACGCCGACTGAGGCGGCCCGAGGTGGATTGACGTGGACCTGGGATTGGTGTCTCCCGGCTTGCTGGGCGACTGGAGGTTCCTCTCGCCGCTCCTGATCTCGGGGGCGGCGGGGGTGTTCATCGTCCTGGAGCGCCTGTTCCCGTACGATCCGGGCCAGCGCCTGTTCCGCAAGGGGTGGTTCAACGATTTCTTCCTGTACACGCTGGTGCAGAGCTACGTGCTCGGCCTCGCGATCGACGCGATCATCCGCGCGATCGACGGCGCCGTCGGTCCGGGTCGTCTCCGGCTCGTGGCGGGCTGGCCGGTCTGGGCGCAGCTCCTGTTCTTCTTCGTCGTCCACGACTTCTACATCTACTGGTTCCACCGTTCCCAGCATCGTTTCCCGCTGCTCTGGCGCACGCACGAGGCGCACCATTCGGTCGACGATGTCGACTGGCTGGCAGGCTCGCGGTCACACCCGATCGAGATCCTGATCAACCAGACGGTCGAGTTCGCGCCCATCGTGCTGCTCGGCGCCGCGCCCGAGGTCGCGCTGATGAAGGCCACGCTCGACGCGGTGTGGGGGATGTACATCCACTCGAACATCAACGTCCGGACCGGTCCGCTCCAGTACGTGATCAACGGCCCCGAGATGCACCGCTGGCACCACTCGGGCGTCTTCACGGGGTACGGCTTCAATTTCGGGACGAAGCTCGCCGTCTGGGACTGGCTCTTCGGTACGGCCCACCGCCCGGCCGGCGAGAAGCCGCCGTGTTATGGGCTCGTGGGTGTCGAGTTCCCGGCGAGTTACCTTCGCCAGATCGCGTATGCGTTCCGCTGGCCCGAGCGTTCGCGAGGGGAGCCTCCCGCGGCGGAGTAAGCCCCCGCGATTCCGCCGCTCAAAAGAACCCGGTCGGTCCCGGCCACCACGGTAGCTCCACCGTCTCTCCGATCTGCGGCAGCTCGAATCGCCGGAGGCGCCCGTCGCGCCACGTCAGCAGCGCGAGCCCCGGATCCTCGAGCGGCACCCCCAGATCGACCTCGATCCGCGTCGGCCTCCCGCCCTCGACAGTCGCGACCCGGATCGTGGCGCCGCACTGGCCGATGACGTCGCCCGCCCGGAGCGGCGACACCTCGGGTGATCGGTACAGCGTCTCGAACATCCCGGTCAGCATGGTCCCTTTGGCGGGCCCGAGGGTGAACGACGACACCCCGGTGCGCGTGAGCCGGTGGGTCGCCTTGTTCATCGAGAGGACGGCCCAGCAGGAGGGCGCGTCGGCGTCGCTCGCGAGGAGGATCGACGCTGGATACGTGGACGCCATGGGATCCGATCCGCTGATGATGAAGACGCGCTTGCGGGGCGGCGCGCCGACCTCCGCGGTGCGGGCGATCTCCTCGACCTTGCGCGCGATGTCCGCGATCATGCCGGTGCTGGCGACGAACAGGAGCGGCGCCAGCGCGACGTGCACGAAGCCGAGTACGCCCGCGCCGGCGCGGCGCGCGGAGGCCGCGAGCCCGGGCGACGGCGCGCGGCGAAGCCCGTGCAGGATGAGGACCGCGAGCAGCGGCGCGAACCCGAGGTTCGGCAGGAGCAGCAGCCGCGCCCCGGGGAAGCCGCCGACCGTGACGAGGAGCGCCAGCGCCGCGCCGGGGACGAGCCAGCGCAGCACGACCCGCTCGTGCTCGGGAATCGACGGGAGGCAAGCCCGGTAGAGGAGCGCGGCGCCGGCGATCGCCGCGAGCCCGGCGGCGATGAATGGGCCGCTCGGGAACGCGGTCGCGAACTCGCTGGAGATGGACGCGATCGCGTTGCCGAGCAGGACGGGCAGGCGTTCGGCCGCCGCGGCCGCGAGCGCGGGTTCGAGAAGGGCTCGATGTAGGCGGCCGTCCTCGCGGCCCCGCCCCCGATCGCCTTGTAGGCGGCGAAGTACACGAGGATGCCCAGCGCCGGGAGCGCGGCGGTCACCCGGGCGCGCCAGCTTCCCGCGCGGCCGCGTGGCGCCGGTCCGGCGAGCTGGTACGCGACCCAGAAGCCTGTCCCGCCGAGCGCCACCTCACCGCTCAGCAACCCGACGAAGAGGCCGAGCGGACCGAGGTGCCGCCCGGGCCGCCATCCCTCCTCGCGATAACGGAGGTAGGCGAGCAGCCCGAGCACCACGGAGAGCGTGCCGAGCAGCAGGTGCTGGCAGGAGATCCAGCCGGCCGGCCCTGCGTGGCTCTCGTTGACGGCGAAGAGCAGCAGCGCGAACGCGCCGGTCCTGCCGGGGAGCACGCGCTGGAACAGCTTACCGACGGCCGCGACAGCGCGACGTACAGCGCGATGGAGACGAGGTGGTAAGGGAGCGGGACCTCGCCGAAGAGGGCGTGCTCGAGCGAGAGGAGCGCGCTCGACAGGGGGCGGACGAGGTGAATCCTGATCTCGGGATCGGTCCACCACGGCACCCCCGACATCTCGATGAGCGCCTGTGTGGCGCGCGCGTCGCCGGTGAAGAAGCGATAGAGGTCGTACCACCGAGGCGACCCCGGGTACTTCTCCGCGAGGTAGTTGAAGAAGTGGTAATCGTCGGCGTAAAAGCCGACCGCGATGGAGGGCGCCGCCAGGACGGCGGCGAGGACCAGGACGGCCCTGAAGTAAACCGGGTGGCAGAGCCACCGATCGACGCGGCCTGAAGGGTGCGATGCCATGCCGGCCGGGAACGTAGGGTAACCCTCGCGCGCCGGGTAGATGACGGCCGCGGTGTTTTCGATGCGGCGCCGCCGCGATCCCTCCGGCGCGACACCGCGATCCCGGCTCCCCCTGTGTCAGGGCAGGTCCAGCGTCGCCCGGTCGATGATCGCCGGCCCGCCCTGCGCCAGGATCCCGCCCCGATCTTCGCCGTCGAGCGGAGGGGGTGTGATTGTACACGGCCACCCCGTGCTCGTGGCGTCGAGCGCCGAGGCGAAGCAAGTACACATGCGATCGACCCTCTGCCCCGGCATTGAACACAGGACCTGAGTGTGAGGAGCCTCACCGATGTGACGCGGCGACGCCTCGCAGGGATTGCGCTGCTCGAGCCCTGTTGCAGAGGAGCGCAGCGTGATCTTGAGGCGCGGCCGTTCCGTTCCGTGCACAACATGGCCAGGCCGCGCGGTCTCAGCGACACCCATGCTGCGTCGGCGTTGAGCGCGACAGCGCGCGTTGCTGCCGTTGTTCTGGCTGGACTCGCTCCGGGCGGATTCATGCATTCGTGGTGAGGCCTCAGCCCGCCTGGGCTCCTGCCTGACTCCGCTGTTCGAAATCTCACACAGCAGGAAGGAACCACCGTGCCGGTCGCCGCGCGGCGACCAAAGCCCACACGGCCGCGGCGCGCCACGACGCTTTAGCTCGCGGGTCTGTCGCGTACGCACCATTGCTTGGCGGCGCCGGAGAGGAGAAAGTCAATACTATGAAATTTATTGACGGGCCGAGTCTATCGGCTACGTTTCGCCACCGTAACAAGTCGACATCGCGACGCGACGGTGCGTCGGACGTGTCGAGAGGGGGTTGAGCCATGAACAAGAACATTGGTTACGGTGCCTCGCTTCTCCTCATCGCCGGTGCCTGCGGGCTCTTCTTCGGCCCGCTGGAGGCCCTAGCCAGCGGCGACAGCGCGCCCGACTACGGCGGCGGCCACGACGATGACGGTGGGGGCCACGACGGTAAAGACGAGTGCAAAGACGTCTGTGAATGCGTGGACAAGGCCCTGTCGATCGTCAACGATCCGGAGATCAAGGCCGGCGATGACAACGTCAGGAATCCCCAGGACGTTGTGAAGAGGGTCCGCAAGCAGCTCGAGGAGTGTCAAAAGATCTGCGACGACAAGAAGGACTGCGGCTGAGCGACCGATGCTGTAAGGCGCGGGCCTGGCCGGGCTCCCCGCCCGGCGGTCAGCGCGTTTCTCGCGGCTCAGGGCAGGTGCAGCGTCGCCCGGTAGATGATCGTCGGCCCGCCCTGCGCCAGGATCCAATCCTGGTCCTCGCCGTCCAGCGGAGAGGTGTAGTTGTACACGGTCACCCCGCGCTCGCCGTCGTCGAGCGCCGAGGCGAAGCACGTGTCCCCGCGCGAGGGCAGATCGAGGACGAAGGAGACCGCGAGCGCGTCCGGGTCGACCTTCCAGAGCGCGCAGCGCTTGCGCTCGAACGAGTAGTCGACGAGGTACTTCTCGGCCTGCTGCCTGGGCGGGAGCTCGTCCAGGTCGAGATCGAAATTGCCCGTCTCGGTCAGGTTGCGGCGGCCGATCAGGTAGATATCCGCGCCGCGGCGGAAGACGAGCGGTGAATCGAACTTCCGCTTGTCGCCGGCGCACTTCCACTCTCCGAGGCGCCCCGGGTCGGCGCGGCAGATCTTCGAGCCCCACCCGAGCTCGTCGCCCGCCTCGTTCCGTGTCACCGCCACGACCGAGCCGTCGTCCTGGAAGACGAAATCGGTCTCGGAGCCGCCGCCCCGCTGGACCGTCGGCTGGCCGGGCACCACGGGCTCCCAGGCGAGGCCGTCGCGGCTCTTCAGCCACTTGACCTGGATCGGCTCGCCGTCGACCTCGTAGATGTTCTCTCCCCCCGCGTAGCCGATCATGTAGGCGACCCCGTCGATCACCTTGAGCCGCCAGGGGATGAACCCCGGCTCCTCGGTCCACCACACAGGCTCGCTGAACCGGCCGGGCGCCTCGCGGACGGCGAACATCGTCCCCTGCGGCTCGAACTTCGTCGGATCCTCCCCGAGCACGGCGAAATAGAGGACCAGCGCGCCGCCGTGGGAGAGGAGCCGCGGCTCGCGCAGATCGGTCCCGCGCGCGATCCGGGCCTCCAGCGTCCAGCGCTCCTGGTCGTCCGAGCTGACGACGTAGATCTCGGCCTTGTCGCTCGCGAAGTGGTTCGGGGCCGTACGGAACGCGAGGAAATAGCGGCCTTCGTGGACGACAACATCGAGGTTGTTGTTGGCCTGCTGCGTCACGACGCCCTCGGGCGGCGCGCTGAACGGCACGACCTGGACGGGCTCGGCGACGGCGGGCCCGAGGGGGGCGATGCCGTCCTCCGCGCCGCAGCCGGCGAGGAGCGAGAGGGCGGCGGCCGGCAGGACCGGCGTGAGAGATGATATCGAACGCACGAGATCCACTCCTCGCGATGGGCGGCAGGGCCGCGCTTCCGCCGCGCGAATAGCACAGCCGTCCGCCGAAGACAGCGCGTCCGCGCGGCCGGCGGCGAGCGGGTGAAGCTCGGCTCGGGCGGCCGTCAGCGCATCTCGTCGATCGCGCCGCGGACAAGCCGCATGAGGTCGCGCCGCATGTCGCCGCTCACGCTGTGGCCGACGTCCGGGTAGCTCTCGAGGCGCGCCTTCGCGCCGAGCCCGCGGAGCGCCGCGACCGCCTCGCGGGTGGGGCCGATCGGCACGCGCCGATCCAGCTCGCCGTGCAGCGCGACGAGCGGGGGTGTCGCCGGATCCAGCGGCCTCGCGCCGGGCAGCACCGAGGCGGGGATCCAGCCGCCGACGGGGAAGGCGGCGCCGACGGCGTGCGGGTGGTGCAGCGCGAGCGCGAAGCTGAGCGCGCCGCCCTGGGAGAAGCCGGTCACGATCGCCTTGCCCCGCGTCGGCCGCGCGGCGGCGATCCGCTCGATCGTCGCCGCGAGCGCGCCGGCCGCGCGCAGGATGCCCTGCCCGACGTCATCGCCTCCGAGCGCCTGCCGCAGCGGAAACCAGGAGTAGCCGTCGTGGTGCGGCGTGAGCCCGCGCGGCACGATGAGGCGCGCCTTGAAGTCGGCGTCCGAGAGCAGCCCCGCGAACGACTCCGGCCGGTCGCCCAGGCCGTGAAGGGCGACCACCAGGGGGAGCGCCTCGCTCGCGTCCGCGCCGCCGGTGACCACTTCCAGGTACTCGACCCCGGCCGGCGCGCTCGCGACCGGCGCGGCGGGGCCCGGCGCGCTCGCGGCCGGCGCGCCGGGCGGCGCCTCGGGCCCGGAGCCGGCCGGGATACCCCCCGCGGGCGGCGCTGGCCGCCGCTCGCAGGCGAGGGCGGCGAACGACGCGAGCGCGAGCGCGAGCCAGGCGGAGGGGAGGCGGAAGCGGGAGCGGCGCACGGGAGCAGCCTGCTGAATCGCCGCCGCGGCAGCAACAGCGAACCTACATCCGCCGCACCCGTGCGCGCATTCCTCCGCGAGCGACGGGCGATCGCGCGCGTGGCCAGGCACGGCACGGCACGGCACGGCACGGCGCCGGGCGACGGCGAGAGCACGAGAGTTCCGATGCCGTTCGAATTGTCCAATACGGAGCCATAGTAAGGTGTCTTTATCAATCTATCGAGTTGAATTTCCGGTTGAGCTCAATGCGCTCTCTGACATAACCTGAAAGCGTTGCTTAATCAGGAGAGCCCCCATGACTTCTCCGTCTGATGCGATGACTCTCTCTCGGTGGAGGCGGCTCCTCGGCGCGGGATCCTGCGCCACGGCGCTCTTGATCTCCGGGTGTACGGGGACGGTGGGCGGGCCTCAGGACGACACCCCTCTTCCTGGCGGCGGCGGCGCGGCCGAGGAGCAGGTCGCCGAGCGCAGCATGTTCCCCCGGCTCAGCCACGCGCAGTGGGAGAACACCGTACGTGACCTCCTGCGGCTCGACGACAGGCCCGGTCTCACGGCGTCGTTCACGACAGACCCGCTCGGCGGGGTGTTCGACAACAACGAGGCTGCGCTCCAGGTGACGCCGGGGCTCTGGGCCGATTACCAGCGCGCGGCCGAGGAGCTCGCGGCGATGGTCACGGCGGACGAGGCCACGCTGAGCCGCCTCCTGCCCGCGGACCTGCCCGGAGAGCCGGAGGCGCGGGCGCGGGCGTTCGTCGAGCGGTTCGGCGAGCGGGCCTATTGCCGGCCGCTCGAAGCCGGGGAGGTCGACACCTACGTCGCGCTGTTCGGCCGCGGCAAGGACCTCTTCGCCGGTCAGGATCCCTTCGCCGCGGGCGTGCGCGCGACGCTCGAAGCATTCCTGCAGTCGCCCCATTTCGTCTACCGCGTCGAGGTCGGCGCCGGGCCGGCGAAGGGCGGGCTCGTCCCGCTGAGCGGGCACGAGATCGCGACGAAGCTCGCCTACCTCTTCTGGAACACCATGCCCTCGGACGAGCTGCTCCAGGCGGCGAAGGCGGGCGAGCTCTCGAGCCGCGAGGGCGTCCGCGCGTACGCGGCGCGGATGCTGGAGGACCCGCGGGCGCGCGAGGTGGTCGGCGCGTTCCACCGGCAGCTCTACGACTACAAGCAGTACCACGACCTCAACAAGGACCCTGACCTCTTCCCCGAGTTCGTCCCCGGGATGGGGGACGCGATGCAGCGCGAGGCGGAGCTCTTCGTCGACCACGTCGTCTTCGAGGAGGGCGGCGGGCTCACCGACCTCCTCACCGCCCGCACCGCGTTCGTGAACGACGAGCTCGCGGCCGTCTACGGGGTCCAGGGCCAGTTCACGAGCGATTTCCAGGAGGTAGAGCTCGACCCGGCGCAGCGCTCCGGGCTGCTCACGCGGCTCGGCTTCCTCGCGGCGAAGGCGACGGCGCGGGAGCCCGACTCGATCCACCGGGGCGTCTTCGTGAACCTCAGGATCCTCTGCGCCTTCCTGCCGCCGCCGCCCGACAACGCGACCTCGCTGCCGCCGGGCGAGCACGCGACGAACCGCGAGCGCGTCGCGGCGCACACGGGCAAGGGGACGTGCGGCGCGGCGTGCCACGCGGCGCTCATCAACCCGGCCGGCTTCGCCTTCGAGCACTACGACGCCATCGGCAAGTTCCGAACGACCGACAACGGGGTGCCCGTCAACGCGGCGGACGTCTACGTGCTCGGCGGCGAGCCGCGGACCTACGCCGATGCGATCGAGTTCAGCCAGGTCCTCGCCGAGAGCAGCGAGGCGCACGCCTGTTACGCGAAGCGCTGGATCGAGTTCGCCCACGGCCGCGCCGCGAGCGACGAGGACCGCGCGCTCGTCGGCGAGCTCGGCGAGGCGTCGCGCGGCGGCGCCTCGACCAAGGAGCTCATCCTCCAGATCGTCTCGTCCACTCCCTTCCTTGCTCGTGTTCCTGCGGAGGCGCCATGATCACCCGACGACGTGTGCTTCGAGGCCTGTTCGGCGTCACGGTCGCGCTCCCGTTCCTCGAGACGTTCGCGCCGCGGCGCGCCTCGGCCGGGACGGGCGACGTGCCGCCCTTCGCGATCTTCATGCGCCAGGCGAACGGCGTCGCGCAGGAGGTCGACGACGAGCCCGAGATGTTCTGGCCGAGCCGCGTCGGCCCACTGACCGTTCAGTCCCTGGAGCAGGACGCGGATCGGGCGGTGAGCGAGCTCAAGGACTACGCCGAGAAGCTGATCATGGTGCGCGGGATCAGCTTCGCGTTCCGGGACAACGGGTGCGGCCACGCCGGCGGCGGCAACCAGTGCCTCACGGCCGCGCGCGTCTCGGAGGACCCGTCGGGCAACGAGTCGCTCGCGATGGGGGAGTCGATCGACAACCGCATCGCGCGCGAGCTCAACGCGCCCGGCGTCGAGCCGCTGACGCTCTACGCGGGCAGGAAGGTCGGGTACCTCGACGAGGTGCTCTCGTACCGCGGGCCGAAGCAGCTCCGCGCCGCCGAGCGCAACCCGTACAACGCGTACCAGAAGCTCTTCGGGCTCTCGAACGTCGAGCCCGCGGTCCAGAAGGCGCTCTCCGAGCGCCGCGCCAGCGTGAACGACCTGGTCCGCGCGGAGATGCAGGCGCTCATGAGCCGGAGGGACCTCAGCAAGGGCGATCGCGCGCGGCTGGAGCTCCACTTCGACAGCATCCGGGACGTCGAGGTCGCGATGTCGTGCGAGCTGCCGCCGGAGAAGGTCGCGGAGATGGAGGCGATCGCCGGGGCGGCCGGCGACCACGACAACATCGAGGCCGTCGCGCGCATGCAGCTCGACATCATCGCGCTCGCGATGGCGTGCGGCGTCACGCGCGCGGCGACCCTCCAGGTGGGCGACGGCAACGACGCGACCGAGTACACGATCCACGGCGTGCGGCAGAAGAGCTTCCACAAGATCTCCCACCGCATCGACGGCGACGGCGACGAGGGCCCGCCGATCGAGGGCGCTCAGGAGCTGCACCACCAGATCGACCGGATCCACGCGCGGATGTTCAAGCACCTGCTCGACAGGCTCTCGGCGTACGAGCTCGGGTCGGGGACGCTGCTCGACCACGGCGTGGCCGTGTGGCTCAACGATCTCGGCGACAAGTGGCACTCGTTCCGCCGGGTCCCGTACATCCTCGCCGGCGGCGCCGCCGGCTACCTGAAGACCGGCCAGCTCGTCGACGTGTCGGCCAAGAACAACAAGCTCCTGAGCACGATCGGCGCGGCGGTCGGGTGCAAAAACGCCTCCGGCGGCCCGCTCGACGACTTCGGCGACCCCAGCCTGGAGGGCGGGCTGCTCGGCGAGATCGTCAAGTGATCGCCGCGCGCGGGCTCCGCGCCCGGGCGCCGGGGCGGCGGCCTCGGCGCGGGGCGGGCGCCCGGGCGCGGGCGCCGCGGCTCAGGAGATGAGCTCGACCGCGACCTCGACCGTGACCTTCTGCCCGTTGCGGAGCAGCTCGACCTTCACCTTGTCGCCCGGCTTCTTCTGGTCGAGCGCGTTGTAGAGCGCGTCGTAGTCGGTGATGGGGGTGCCGTCGATGCCGACGATCACGTCGCCCAGCACGAGCCCGCGGTCGCCCTCGGAGAGGCCGCGCAGGCCGGCCTTGTCGGCGGGGCCGCCCGGGACGACGGACATCACGATGACGCCGCGGATGCCGTTGCGGCGCTCGAGGCGGTGGGCCGGGTCGAGCTGGATGCCGAGGCCGACCTGCTCGGCCTTGCCGGTCTTGATGATCTGCGGGACGACCCGCGCGATCGTCGTCGAGGGCACGGCGAAGCCGATGCCGGCGGAGGAGCCGCTCTTCGAGAAGATCATCGTGTTCATCCCGATGAGGTGCCCGCTCGAGTCGAGCAGCGGGCCGCCGGAGTTGCCGGGGTTGATGGCGGCGTCGGTCTGGATCATGTCGCGGATGCTGACGCCGCCCGCGCCCTCGACCTGACGCCCGAGCGCGCTGATGATGCCGGTCGTCAGGGTGTGGTCGAGGCCGAACGGGTTGCCGATCGCGATCGCCTTCTGGCCGACCTCGAGCGGCTCGCGCAGGGGCGCGACCTGGATCGGCTTGAGCAGCTCCTTCGGCGCGTCGATCTTGAGCACCGCGATGTCCTTGCGCGGCTCGATCCCGACGAGCCGCGCCGGGAACGTCTTCTCGCCCTGCAGCCGGACCAGGAGGGATTGTGCGTTGTCCACGACGTGGAAGTTCGTGACGATGTGCCCGTCGGCGTCCCAGACGAAGCCCGACCCGGACCCGGCGGGCACCTCGACCGCGGTCCCCCACATGCGGTCGACGACGAGGCGCCGCTGCGTGACGAACACCGTCGAGGGCGCGACCTCGCGGAACACGGAGATCGAGTTGCGTTCGTCCTCGATGAGCGAGGTCTTCGACGGTGGCGTGACGGGCGGCTGCGCGTCGATCGCCGTGGGCGCCTGGGGCGCCTGGGGCGTCAGGGGCACGGGCGTCGCGCTCGGCGCCTGGCCGCCAGGGCTGGGCTTCCCCTTGCATCCGAGGCAGCTGAGGGCGGCGGCGAGCGCGGCGACGGCGACGAGGGCAGGGCGAGCGTGTCGGTGGTGGCGCATGCGGCGCAATCTAGCCCGCGGCGGGCAAGACGTCTTCTTTGCGGGGGTGCGTGCCAACCGTGGGGCGGCGCGGCGGGCGGCGCGTCTTCTCGGCGGCGGGCGCGCCCGTCGCCGAGCGGCTGTGCGGGGCGGCGGGCCAACGGCGTCCGCGCCGGATCGGATCCCAGGTGCAATCCGGCCAACTTGCGGTAGAGGTGGCGCTGACGGATTCGACCATGCCCTCTTCTACTAAATTTCAGTCCACCCCCCCGGCCGTGAAGGAGCCCGTCAAGGTGCTCCTCCTCGAGAACATCCACCAGAGCGCGCACGAGATCTTCCGGTCGCGGTCGTTCGAGATCGAGACGCGGAGCTCGGCGCTGAAGGAGGACGAGCTGATCGCCGCGCTCGCCGGCGTCGACGTGCTCGGCATCCGCAGCAAGACGCACGTCACCGCGCGGGTGCTGGAGAAGGCGGACAAGCTGATCTCCATCGGCTGCTTCTGCATCGGCACGAACCAGGTCGACCTGGAGGCCGCCAACCGGCGCGGCGTGCCCGTGTTCAACGCGCCGTTCAGCAACACGCGCAGCGTGGCCGAGATGATCATCGGCGAGTGCATCATGCTCGCCCGGCAGCTCGGCGACCGCTCGCGCGAGGTGCACGACGGCACCTGGAAGAAGGTCTCGAAGGCCTGCTACGAGATCCGCGGCAAGACCATCGGCCTGATCGGCTACGGCCACATCGGCCAGCAGCTCGGCGTGCTCGCCGAGGCGATGGGGATGCGCGTCGTCTACTACGACATCGCCCAGAAGCTCCCGATGGGCAACAACCGCGCCCTGCCGACGCTCCCGGCGCTGCTCGCGGAGTCGGATTTCGTGTCGCTCCACGTCCCGGCCACGCCGGAGACGCGCAACATGATCGGCGCCGCCGAGCTCGCGCACATGCGCAAGGGCTCGTACCTGCTCAACGCGAGCCGCGGCTCGGTCGTGGTGATCCCGGCGCTGGCCGAGGCGCTGAAGAGCGGGCACCTCGCGGGCGCGGCGATCGACGTGTACCCGGAGGAGCCCGAGTCGAACTCGGACGGCTTCCACACCGCGCTGCAGCGCCTGCCCAACGTGATCCTGACGCCGCACATCGGCGGCTCGACCGAGGAGGCGCAGGAGTCCATCGGCCGCGAGGTGTCGCGCGCGCTGACGCAGCTCGTGACCATCGGGGCGACGACGAGCGCGGTGAACTTCCCGAACGTCGAGCTGCCGCCGCTGAAGGGCACGCACCGCATCCTCAACGTGCACCGCAACGTGCCTGGCGTGCTCCGCGACGTGAACCGCATCGTGTCGGACGTGAACGCGAACATCGACAGCCAGGTGCTGTCGACGGACGCGAACATCGGCTACCTCATCATGGATCTGTCGCAGGACGTGTCGGCGGAGGTGAGCCGGCGTATCGGGGCGCTGGAGACCAGCATCCGGACGCGCGTCCTCTACTGACGCCGGCGCCCTCTCCCGTGGGCCGCCCGGCCCTGGCGAGGGCGCTCGTCGTGCGGCGCTGGGGTCTGCCTGGCCACGAACGTGGCCGCGGCGTGACCCCCCGGCGCGATCCCCGGTTATCCTTACTGAATCTCCATGGGCAAGCTGCGCTGCTTGTCTTCCGCAAGACCCTGGATCTCCGCGAGGACCTGGGACTCGGAGCAGTTCCCGAGCCCGCTGGCCCTGGCGAGGATCAGCCCTTCAGCCTTCCCATGACGGGCCAGCTTGGAGAGGTCGAGCCGGTTCAGCACGTCCTTGGTGATCGGACGTTTGTCCCCCCAGTGCACCAGGGACGAGTAATACTCGAGCGACTCTCGCGTCGAGAGCAACGCGCACACCGCGCGCGCCTGGGCCTCCCCGGTGCAAGGCAGGAAGTAGCAGGTATCGTCGAAGACGACCGGCTTCTTGTGGAGGGGCCCGACGGCAGCGAACCTGAAGGATTTGTACATGCCGGAGATGGCGACCTTCCACTCCGCGAAGGTATAGTCTCCCACGCCGAAGATCGAGAAGTCCGGCTTTCCCTTGTAGATCGAGCTCGCTCGCGCCCGGAACACGTCGCGGTGCGACTGAAGATAGGCCCACGTCTTCGGGAATCGCGCCTCGATGTACCGGGTCTCTTCTCCGATGTGTCGCTGCGTGACGAGCATCCAGAGCCGATTGTCGTCGATCCTCGCGTTGGCGAGATCCGAGCTCTTGAGCATGGGGTGCAGGAGCCCGCGCTCGAGCTCCACGACCTCGCCGAGGCTGTTCTGGAACGTGTTGCCGGCGAGCTTGCGCAGCTCCACCAGCTTCGCAGCGTCGTGCTTGATCCCGGAGCGCCACGAGACCTGGTTCTGACCCGCCAGGTGACGTACCTTCGAGAACGCCTCGGGGTCCGATGCAGCGCTGGATTCGTCGAACCTGAGCGTCCTCTCTGGCCGAGCGATCTCCAGTCCGGCGTAGACGTCGCAGCTGTAGCTCGGCTGCGTGTCCGTCCCGCTGCAGGTGAACAGGCACGCATCGACCGCGGCTCCGAAGTGCCTCTTTGCGTCGATGGCATACATGGCAGCCTGTCGGAACATCAGCTTCTCGGACGCGCAGTGCCGCATCAGCTTCCTGGCCACGCTCGACTTGCACAGGACGGCCATCGTGGCGTCTTCGCCTGAGATCGCCCTCAGGATCCTGATGCAGATCCACTCCGAGATGTCGAAGTTGCTCCTGCCCGTGAGGGCGTCCATCCCGCTGTGGCGTTGAAAGTTGCTCTTCTGCGGGAGGTTGTCCGACCCGAGCGATCCGAGCGACGCGCTGGTGACCCAGGGCGGATTGCCGACCACGAGCAGCGGTCGCGGTAAGCCTGCCATGATCTCCGGGAGATCGATGTCGAAGACGTCGGCATGGTGCAGCCTGATCCTGCCTTCGTTGCGCTGCATCTCCGGGTTGCTGCGCGCTGCCGCGAGGTGGGCGCCATTGATCTCGATGCCGACGATCGTGCTGCACGCCGCGAACTCGCGGGCGGCGGCGAAGACGAAATTGCCCACGCCGGAGGTCGGCTCGAGGAGGGAAGCCGGGCGCACACCGGTCCGCTTGATCAGAGCGAGGACCTGGCCTGCGAGCTCATGTGGTGTCTGGAAGTCGCCGAACTCGGCGGTCGTGAGCGTCTTGCGAGGTGTTCTCATCGGCGCGCGATGCCGTCGATTGTCCCATCGATCTGGACGATGCGACCGCGCTGGAGCCGCTGCCGCAGGGCGCAGATCGATGGCCTGGTCCGGTGGGGGGCGATGAACGTCGAGAGACCCTGCGGCGTGCCGGGGCCGGCGCTCAGGCGGCCGCCTCGATGCCGCCTCGCTCGCCGCGCCGCGCCGCCGGGTCGTCTCCCGCGAACACGATGGTGAACACGACGAACGCGGCCCACAGCGCCGCGAGGTGGTAAATCATCGCGGCCCCGCCGGCCCGCTCGTAGATGACGCTCGACAGCGGGGGACCGAGGAGCATCCCCGCGGCGTAGAAGACGTTGTAGAGCGAGTTCGCGCGGCTGTAGTCGCGCGGCGCCGTGACCACGCCCTGGAGCGCGAGGCTGAGCGGCGAGATCGACGCGAGCGTCGCCCCCGCGACGAGGACGACCACGCACATCACATCGTATCGGTCGAGGTACACGAAGCCGAGGACCATCAGCGTGCCGATCGCGCCGAGCACACGCATGAGGAACAGGTGGCCGTGGCGGTCGCCGACCCGGCCGGCGACGTTGCTGAAGGCGAGCATGCCCACCGCGAAGAACGCGGGGATCCGGATCGTCTGCTCGAGCGTGACGCCCTTCGACGCCATCAGGTAGAGCGGGAGGAACAGGACGACCGACGCCTGGAAATAACCGTAGGCGAAGGTCGCGAAGCACGCGGTCTTGATGCGCCAGAGGATCGACGCCGAGGACGCCGGCGGCTCGGCGCCGCTCGCCGCGGCGGCCGCTCCGTGCGCGTGGGCCGCGCCCGGCAGGTCGCGGTCGAGGCGCGAAAGGACGAGGCACGCCGAGGCCAGGGAGATGATACACGAGAGCAGAAACGCCGTGTGCATCGAGGAGAGCGCGAGGATGAGCGGCGCGCAGAGCGGGCCGAGCACGTAGCCGAGCGCCATCGACACCGCGTAGAGGCTCGTGACGAACGCCTTGTTCACCCGGTCCGACCGGGCGAGCAGGATCGTCTCGCAGCTCACCCAGATGCCGACCGAGCACGCGCCGTCGAGGAAACGCACGGCGGCGATGGCGGCGAAGGTCGGCAGGAAAGGGAAGACGCCGACCGCGCCCGCGTACCCGATCAGCGAGAGCACCAGCGTGGTCTTCGCCGAGAAACGGCGGATGAGCGCGTCCATCGGCAGCGAGAGCAAGGCGATGCCGAGCGCGAAGCACGACGCGAGCAGCCCGATGTCGCTCTTCGTGAACCCGCGTTGGTCGAGGAAGACCGCCGTGAGCGAGATGGCGATGCCGTACGCGAGCCCGAGCAGGAAAATCGCGCCGTAGATGAGCCAGATGTTCCGGTCAGGGATGCGGCGGAGCATGTTCGGCCGGCAGACTCGATCGGCCGCTGCCCCGTGTCAAATGGGTCCGAGCGCGAGCGCGGGGAGCCGGCGCCTCCTCATGCGCGGTTTTCCCGCAGGAACTCGAGGAGGAGCTGATTGACCCTCTCCGGCCGGTCGTAGTGCACGGGGTGGCCGGCGTCGGGGACGCGGGCGACGCGGGCGTTCGGGACCGCTGCCGGATCCGGCGCGGCGAGCTCGGCGCCGAGGTAACGATCGTGCTCGCCCCAGATCACCAGCACGGGGGCCTCGATGCGGGGCAGCTTCCCCGAGCCGAGCAAGCTCGCCGGGCGGAAGGCAGCGCGGTAGTAGTTGATCGTGGCCGTGAGCGCGCCGGGCCGCGACCACGCCTCGACGTAACGCGCGAGCTCCTCGTCCGTGACCGCGCCGGGCCGCCGGGGATCGTCCTTCAGCACCGCGCGGAACATCTCGTAATCGTTCCGCTGCGCGAGGAGCTCGGGGACCTTCGGGAGCTGGAAGAAGAACATGTACCAGCTCTTGCGGAGCTGCCGCGCGGTGCGGAACGAAGCGATGAGCCGGGCCGGGTGCGGGCCGTTCAGGACGACCAGCCGGTCGTAGAGCTCGGGGTGGCGCGCCGCGAACGCCCAGGCGACGCCGGCGCCCCAGTCGTGGCCGACGACGGCCGCGGCGCGCGCGCTGCGCGTGTCGCCAGCAACCCGGATGAGCGCCGCCACGTCCGCGGTCAGCTCGTCTATCGCGTACGCCGCCACGCCCTCGGGTTTGTCCGAGAGGTTGTATCCGCGCATGTCCGGCGCGATCACGCGGAAGCCCGCCTGGACCAGCGCGGGGATCTGATGGCGCCACGAGTACCAGAGCTCGGGGAAGCCGTGGAGGAGCACGACGAGCGGCCCCTCGCCCGCCTCCACGTAGTGGAGACGGACGCCGTTTCGCTCGGTGAAGCGGTGCGACAGCAGGGATTCGTCGAGGTTCATCGTCCCTTCCCTGTACCACGAAGCGATGAGCACGACGGCGTCTTCTTTGCACCAGGAAGGCCGATGGACGGCGGCGTTCGCCGCGCGGCGCGACGCGGACTCTGGGCGCGGAGGGGCCCGCTGTCCGTCGATGGTACAATCGAGCCTCGCCGCCGCCGCGTCGCCAGGGCAGCTGCGGCGCGCTCCGCGCACGGTGTTTTGCCGGAGCCCGAGGCCCGCTGAGGGGCAGGGCAGTCGGGGCACATGACGCTTGATTGCTGAGCGGGCGTCGACAGCAGCCTTCGAGCGGGCGACGGAACAGTGCGCAGCATGATCGTCGCGTGGCGTCCGGGAGACCCCGACTTAACATGAGAGATGCCGTTGTTACCCGCAGGAATGAACCAAGTCGGGTTGGCACCGACGCGCGGCCTAGCCAGCGCTAAATCGAAAGGACAGGGTATGAGGGCAAATCTCGTCTTCAGTGTTTGTCTCGTGTCTGCGGCGTCGATCGCCGGGTGCGTCGCGTCGAGCGACGACGCGGGGGAGATCGAGTCGATCGACGACGCCGCGCAGGCGCTCGTCTGCTCCGAGGCGAGCGGCACGGACGTCCAGCGTTCGCTGGTGATCACGGATCCGGAGATCCTCTCGCGGTTCTCGTTCGAGCGCACGATGGACCAGATCCGGACGAGCGCCGGCGTCCGCGCGTCCGAGACCTCGGCCGGCATCTTCCAGCAATGGATGCGGACCTTCGGATCGAGCGACGCCGCCGGCGACTGCAACGACAGCCGGATCGACCGGGAGGGCTACGGCCTCGCCTGCCCGAGGGGGCCGGAGCTGAAGCTCGCCTCGGTGGATCCGTTCCCGTCGACGTCGCTCGTGAAGTTCAACCCGGTCGGGCTCTTCAACCGGTTCGACCTGGCCCCGTCGAACGGCGCGCATTGCGGCGAGTTCCGCATCGTGTACGCGATGAGCACGGCGGATCCGAACATCAGCGGGAGAGCCTTCATCATCTTCGAGGGCGCGCTGGCGAACCCCACGCCTGAGCAGGGGGTCAACGCCTGCCTGCCCGTGGCCCAGTTCTGGCAGGACCTCTCGAACGACGATGACGTCGCGAGCCGCGCGTACAAGCTCGAGCAGTTCTACTTCACCGGCTACGCCGTGCCCGGCTTCGGCCCGATCGTGCAGGCGTCGAGCTACGGCCTCGCGACCAACAAGGTCCCGGGGCCCAGCATCCCCGGGCAGATCCGCACCAACTTCTTCGTGGACTTCGCCGAGTGGCACCTCCGGGAGTTCAAGCTGCGGCGGAGGTGCAGCGACACCGCCGACGCGTCGACATGCGCGCTCTTCGTCGATCACGTCACGGTGAAGACGAACCCGGCGGACGAGGTCTTCGAGGGGACGCACGAGAACTCGGCCGCCTTCGAGAGTGCGTTCATCCGGCAGGTCGGCAACCTCTCCGCGCAGAAGGCGAACGACATCAAGATGAAGACCGGCGATCTGTACAACGAGTTCGAGAGCGTCTCGATGGTCGACGACGTCGTCTACGCGAACACCGCGGGTCCGGTCATCCGCCAGAAGATCGCGGACAGGCTGGTCGCGCGGAACTCGCCGCTCACCGTGGACAACATCCTGAACCGCGCCACGACGCAGACGTGCGCCGGCTGCCACCTGCTCTCGGACGGGCAGGACCTCGGCGGCGGGGTCACCTGGCCCAACTCGCTCTTCTTCGTGCAGATCGACGAGGCGAGCCAGCTGTCCGAGGCCCTGACCGGGACGTTCCTCCCGGGCAGAAAGGAAGTCCTCGAGAAGTTCATCAACGATCGCTGCGACGGGACGGCCCCGGCGGCGTCTCTGGTGGACGACGAGCTCACGATCGGCGGCTCTCCGACCGGCTCCCCCAACTGAGCGCCGCGGTCACCCCTGGCCGAGCAAGCGGGCCGCTGCGGATGACATAAAAGAACCGGTATCGCCCTCCTCCCGGAGGGCGGTGGGCCCGAGGAGGGGGTGTTCGTCGCGCGCGACGCCCCCCGCCTCCGAGCTCAGCCGACGTCGAGGATCTTCCCCGGGTTCATGAGGTTCAGCGGATCCAGCGACCGCTTGATCGACCGCATGATCGCGAGCTCCTCGGCCGAGCGCGAGTAGGGCAGGTAGTCCTTCTTGAGCAGCCCGATCCCGTGCTCGGCGGAGATGCTCCCGCGGTACTTCTTGACGAGCGTGAAGATCGCGTGGTCCGCCTCGTGGGTGCGCCGCAGGAACTCCTCGCGATCGAGGCTGTCCGGCTTCATGACGTTGATGTGGAGGTTGCCGTCGCCGATGTGCCCGAAGAGCGCGATCTCCCAGCCGGGATAACGCGCCTCGAAGACGCTCTCCAGCTCGGCGCAGAAGCCTTCGAGCTCCTGGATGGGGAGCGCCACGTCGTTTTTGTGCGGCAGCCCCGTCGCCGAGAGGCTCTCGCTGATGCCCTCGCGGAGGGCCCAGAGCTCGGCCGCCTGAGCCCCGTGCTGCGCGAGCGTGCCGTCGGTGACCAGCCCGCGCTCGAACAGCGAGGTGATCCACGCGTCGAGCGCCTCGGGCTCGCCGCGCTCGACCTCGATGAGCACGTAGTAGTCCGACGGGGCCGAGAGCGGCATGCGCACGTTCCGGTGCCGGCGCAGCCGCGCCTGGCACTTCTCCGTGAAGAACTCGTAGGCCATCACCACGAACGGCCCCATCCGGGCCTCGCGGAAGAGCGCGAGCACGCCGGCGAGGTCCGGCACCGCGAACAGGAACACGTTGAGCCCCTCGGGCAGCCGCGTGAGCTTGAGCGTCGCCTCGGTGATGATCCCGAGCGTGCCCTCGCTGCCGATGAAGAGCTGGCGCAGGTCGATCCCGGTGTTGTTCTTCTCGAGCGCGCCGTTCAGCTCGAGCACCGCGCCGCTCGCGAGCACGACCGTGAGCCCGAGGACCCATTGCCGGGTGAGGCCGTAGCGGATGACCTTCACGCCGCCGGCGTTGGTCGCGATGTTGCCGCCCACCTGGCTCGACCCCTTGGAGGCGAAGTCGACCGGCCAGGTGAGGCCGTGTGGCGCGACGTGCTGGTGCACCGCCTCGGTGACGGCGCCGGCCTCGACGCGGACGGTCGCGCCGAGCACGTCGACGGGGCCCATGCGGCGCATCCGCTCGAGCGACACGACGATCTCGCCCCGGGCCGCCACGGCGCCGCCCGCGAGCCCCGTGCGCCCGCCCGAGGGCACGACCGGGATGTGGTGCTCGGAGCAGAGGCGGAGCAGCCGGGAGACTTCGTCGGTGGAGCGCGGGAGGGCCACGGCCGAGGGGCTCGGCGCGATGACCTTGGTCCAGTCGCGGCCGAACGTCGCGAGGTCGGCGGCGTCGGTGGAGAGGAAATCCGAGGGGAATTCGCGCTCGAGGGCCGCGGTGAAGGCGGCGGGCAAGGGGCTCATGGCCGGCTCGGTACTGCGGCGTCGCGGCGAGGGCAAGCGGCCTCTGGTCTGAAGCTCGCGAGGCCCGGTCCCCTCGGCGGGACGGCCGAGCCGGAGCCGGCTCGCTGCGTCGCGCCGCCCCGGCCGCGCTGAGGACGGGCCATCGAACGGTCCCGCCTGGCGAGGCCACGGATGCAGCGAGCGCTCGTGTCGCGAGGGAGCCGGACGGCGCAAGATCAGTCGGGCCCGCCGTATCGATGATGCTGGACAAGCTGCCGTAGCCTCCCGAACTGGCCGTGCTGGGAAGCCCACCGCACCAGGTCGAGGGCCTGGTTGGGAAGAGGGCGCTGCGGGCTCGTCACGGCCATGAGCTCGACACCCAGGTTGTCGGCCAAGAGCTCCAGCTCGCTGGGCTGGAACCTGTCCACGATCATGCGACGAAGCTCGATCCTCTCCTCGGTGGTAGGGCCGTTCTCGATCCTCGTCTCCGCTTCGTGCTTGGACCGATGCGCCTCTGCTTCCTTGAAGGCTCTGGCCGCGGTGCTCTCGCCCCTGACTCCATCGGCCAGCCCTTGTTCTCTGAACGCCGAGGGCGAGCTCCACTGCAGCCACTCGCCCATGAGCCCGATCGCCAGACGATAAGAGCCCCCTGGCTCCTTCCTGGCGAGCCCGTGCATGACGGAGAACCGGAGGGCGCGGAGCCGGTGCATCGAACGGTTGCCGTGGTTCAGGCTGAGCAGATCGCGCTCCGACACAGGCCCCTTGGATAGCTGAGACAAGAGCTCGCCGGTCCACGGGGGCGCATCGAGCAGAAGCCGGCTGAAATAGTCGCTGCACTCCGCGATGAGCGGCATCGTGCACTCCTGCACGTCCTTGAGATCGATGCTCCGCGACGCCGCCGCGCCCGCTTGCCGTCGGTGCAGCTCGCTGCCGAGCAGCCTGCATAGATACTTGTGCCCACCGGTGATCCGGTACGCTTCTTCCAGCGCTTCCCGCTTGAACTGGAGCCCGGCGAGCGCCCCCGCCGCGCGGAAGAACTCGCCGAGCTCGTTCTCGTCGAAGAGCGGCGCGCAGTAACGATCGACCCGTGCCCAGAACGGATTCTCGAAGCGCATCTCTCCAGTGCCGATGGTCTGCCTCGACACGATGTCGTCCTCGGCGCCGGCAAAGACGAGGATGGCACGTGGCTCGAGAGACATGAAGCTATAAAGCGACCGGCAGAGGACCTGGAGATCGTCGATCGCGCAGCTCCGGCCACGGGTCAGCTCATCGACCCCGTCCAGAAAGAAGATCGGGCCCCCGCCGGCGTGCGCCTCGTGGTACGCCCAGAGGAGCCTCCGGAGCGCCTCCGCCGCGGCTCGGCCGTCGTGGCGCTCGTGCGGGGAGAGGCTGCTCGCAGGAGCGCCCGGCGCCTTCCTCCGGAGCTCCCGCGAGAAGTCTTCGTACAGCGTGCTCATGACCTCTGCGGCAGATACGTTGAGCAGCCCGGTGACGTCTACCCAGGCTGTGACGTGGTCTTTCAGCTCCATGCGAAGGCGTCGCAGAAACGACGTGGTGCCCCACTTCTTCAAGCCGAATACGCCGAAGCTCTGACCGCCGCCGGCGAGCCTCGCCACAAGCTCACCGAGGAGCCCGCTGCTGCCGAAGAAATCGACCTCCCTCTCGACGGGGCCTTCGAGCTGAAATGTATTCGAGGCGGGCCGCTGCAGAAGAGAGAGTACATGCCTCGCCGCGCTCCCGCACTGCACATGGGCGCGAAGCTCGTTCGGCGAGAGCGGCAGCACCCGGACGTGCCTCGTCTGCAGGAGATCGTGCCACTGGCGATAGATACCCGCGCCCGGGTTGCCGCGGAAGACGGCGATGACGTGGATGGGACGCTCCGGAGTGCCCGACAGCTCGTACAGCGAGCTCGCCCTCCGCTGAAAGGAGAGTGTGTCCAGCGTGACCTGCGGGGCCTCGACATCGTCTCCCTCGTCGAGCAGCATCGCCGCGAGCTCCACGTCGGGGAGCCGGGATTCCGGTCTCCGCTCCAGGTGGATGAGGCCTCGCTCTGACGCGATCGCGCGAAGCCCAGCCTGCCCCAGGTAGTCGATGAGCTCCGCCCTCAAGGGTTTCTCGGATGGCAATCTCGGACGTTCCCGGATCCTCGGGGGTGGTACCGCTTCGGCTGCGCTGCTCGTCAGCCGCAGCGCCCCACCCGGGGGGATGGCGGCGAAGGGCAGTGGATTTCGGCCCGCGGCGAGGCTGGCTTCCTCCTTCGCCACGACCAGCGTGGCGCTGAGCCTCAGCGTCGCTTCCGGACCCGAGGTGGATGTGCTCGGCGCCTCGGTCGTCCTGACGCCATCGGCCGGCGCTCCTTCCGGCGAGGGCTCCCGGGCGCCGATGTCCATGTAAAGCCGCGGGTTCTCCGCGAACTCCGGCGTCTCGTAGAGCGCCTGCTGCAGGCTCGTCGCGTTCGGGAACCGATTGTTCCGGTCCAGATCGAGGCAACGCATGACGACGGCGTTCAGCGCAGGGGACACGCTGGCCACCGACGAGAGGGGAGGCGGCATGTACAGTATCTTGGTCTGCAGTATCGAGGAGATGTCGCCCGAGAACGGCTTGCGGCCGGATATGGTCTCGTACAGGGTCGCCCCGAGCGAGTAAATGTCGCTGCGCTTGTCGACCTCATAACTGTTCTGGATCTGTTCCGGGGACATGTAGTGCGGCGTGCCCAGGAGGATGCCGGTGGTCGTGTTGGATCCCTCCCTGGTGCCGTCCACGGCCTTGGCTATGCCGAAATCGACGAGGATGAGGTGCTCGTGTCCGCCCGATGTCTTCGTGATGATCAGGTTCCCGGGCTTGATGTCCCGGTGGACCAGGCCCTCTGAATGAATCGCGTCCTGAGCCCGGCGAACGGGCGAGCTCCAGAGAGCATCTCGAACATGACGATGCCGAGCGCCCAGATGTCTGCGCGGTGATCGATGTCCTGATGGCCGCGGACCTGCTCGGGGCTCATGTACATGACCGAGTCGACCGCCTCCTCCTTGGCCATGAGCAGGCTGTCGAACCACGGCGGCCGCTCACCGAGACCGATGTCGAGGAGCTTGACTGCCGTATCCTTGGCGCCGGACTCCCGATGGAGAAAGACGTTCCAGGACGTCAAGTTGCCATGTACCATGCGCGACGTGTGGATCGCGTCGAGCGCCAGGGCGATGTCACGCCCGAACCGGGCTGCCTCGGGTTGGCTCAGCCAACCTTTGGTCTTCAGCGTGTCGGCGAGCGTCTCGCCCTGGAGGAGCTGCGTCACGAGGTAGGGCGTCCCGTCGGCTGTCTCTCCGAAGTCGTAATGCTCGACGATGCGCTCGTGCTGCAGGGCGCCGAGGCAACGCGCGCTGCGCTGCACCCGCTCGCGAAGCTCAGGGTCCGCCGAGGAGAACAGCTTCAGCGCGACCTCTCGTCCCGCTGCGTCGTTGAGCGCGGCCCAGACGAATCCCCTCGAACCCTCCCCCAGCGGGTAGAGGAGCCGGTACCTGCCGCCGATCAGCGTGCCGCGTTTGCCGAGTTCGATGGTGGGACGAGTCGACATGGCTGCTTCTCCTGATTGGCTAGTCTCGTCGTACCGTGGCACGAGGGCGCGCGCCGAGGTCGTTGCTGGAGCCGGCCTCGTCCCGTTCACTGCGTGTACTCTCGTAGCTTGGTGTCGAGCTCGCGCAGCCGGCGGCGTCGCTCGAAATATTGCACCAGCTTGAATGCGCGATACGTGGCGTTGTGTGTCGGGGCCACGATGCTCGCGATCCCGCCGCGAATCTCCGGGAAGGCCTCGGCGAAGAAGACCTCCAGCTCCTCGAAGCTGAACGTCTCTTCGATCTGCTGCCGGAGGCGCTTCGGGTCGAGCCGGCTGTCTCCGGGCGCCGGCTTCGCTGGAGGAGGCGCCTCGTCGAGCACGCCCTTCGCGTCGAACGCTCCTTGCCGCTCTCCATCCATCGATCCTGTGGGCGCGAGCGCGCGCAGGAGGCTCACGGCCTCCGCGTGGCCGCCGCGCGGGTTGCGGTACGTGATGAACGTCACGCCCGACGCTTCGAGCGCCCGCCGGCGGGCGGGCCCGAGCGACCGATCCGGGATCAGGGCGAAGTGACGGGGGGCCTGGATGATGGCGGACGATCGCGCGCGAGCGAAGATCCGGTCGGAGTCGTCCTCGCAGAAATCATGACCGACGAAGAGGACGGTGCGGGCGCGGAAGAGCGCCGAAAGTGCGTCGAGTGCTCCAGCGTCCGAGAAGAGCTGCCGGTCGTGATCGTCTCTCGTCAAGAACCAGGTGGATCGGTCGAGCAGCGTGCCGTGCAGCTTGAGGATGATCCCGCGCCGTTGCGCAAGATCCCCCGTGATGCGGTGGAGTACGGGCCAGCGCCCGCCGAACGCGCGCTCCAGCAGGTGATCGATGCTGGTCGTGAGCAGGCCGGAGAGCTTCGGCGCCAGCGCTGCGATGGCGTGGGCAAAGAGAGGCACCTCGCAGGCACCATCGCTCCAGAGATTTTCAACCAGCGTGTAAAATTCGTTGGCGCCGAGCGCAGCCTTCGCGGCGGAGAGCGCATCGGTGCGCCTGCCCCGAGAGACCAGGTCGGCGAGCTCGCGCAGGGTCGCCTCGGTGGCGCCTCGGGAGCGGGCATGGTCAGCGAGCAGCTCCGCGAGCCGAGTCCATGGCGGAAGGCCTGCGGCGGTCGACACGTCGCTGCCCGCAAAGACGAGCAGCTGTCCTTGCCGGTAAGCTTCGTTCAGCTCGGCTGGCCACGCTCCAATGTCTTCCCGGTGCGAGTTCACGATCAAAGCCATCTCATGTCCAGATGGCCGGGAAAGCAAAACCCGTGCTTGCCCGCGCGGGCGGCCGGATCACGCAAACCAGAGCGGTGCCGCGTACTCTGGGACGCTGGAGAAGCGTTTCGTCGTACCGTCGTACGCAGGGTCACGTCGCCGGGATGTCGCCCCGGAAGTGCGCCAGCGCGAGGTGCACCGAGGCGCCGGCCGCGAGGAAGGCGGCCGCGAGCGCGTCGTCGTCCTCGACCACGACGTTGACGAACGCCCCATCGGGCGGGGCGTGCGGACGTATGGCCTCGAGCAGCGGAACGGCGAGGCCAGGAGCGGCCACGCGGAAGGGGAAGGCGCCGGGATGGGCCGGATCGAAGCTGGCAAAGCCGAGCGGGGGGGCCGACGGCGCCGCCGGATCGATCAGCGAGAGCAACACGAGGTGGCCTCGGCCGCGCGCCTCGGCGATCTGGCCGGGGACGAGCGCGAACGTCGCCTCCACGGCGGCGTCGTCGGCGGGCTCCAGCCGGCGGGCGGCGACGTCGCGGCCGTCGCGGGGCAGGCGCGCCACGACGTCCCAGGTGAAGCGGAAGTCGGTCGAGGTATAGGCCTGCTCCATGCCGGCGCTGCGGTAGAGCCGCACGGCAGCCGCGTTGTCCGGAACGACGTTGAGGCACCAGCGCGAGCAGCCGCGCGCCCGGAGGTGCGCGGCGACCGCGCGCATCACGGCGCCGCCGACGCCGCGGCCGCGATGGGAGCGCGTGACGACGACATTGCGCACGTAGCCCATGTCGCGCAGCGTCTGGGCGTAGGCATAAGCGACGACCGCGCCGTCCTCCTCGAAGAGCAGCGTGTCCCTGGCCAGCACGTGCTCCCAGCGGTCGCGCGACGGAGCCGCCTGGTCGACGCCGAGCTCCGGGAAGAGGCGGGCGAAGTGGTCGTAATCGGCAGGGGTCGCAGGGCGGGCCGCGAGGCGAAGCATGCGACGAGCATAGACCGTTGCGGCGCCGCGCGTGACAGGGCACCGTGACAGGGCGCATGATCCAGGGACAACGTGGGAGCCTCCTCGCGAATCGCGTTGCGCTGGTCGCGACCGTCGCGCTCACCGCGTGTGACGGCGCCGCCTTCGGCGCGCCGGCCACGGTCGGCGCGGAGGGCGGCGGCGGTGAGGCGGGCGCCGGCGGCGCCGGGTCGCGCGAGGCCGCGGCGAGCAGCGGCAGCTCCGGCGAGGGCGGCTCCGCCGGCGGGGCCGGGGAGGGCGGCGCCGGCGACGGTGGCGGTGGCGGTGGCGGGGCGCTGAGCTGGGAACCGGTCGAGACGGACTGGTGCTCGGACGGGTGGATCGGCCTCGACGAACACACATGCTTCCATGTGCCCCAGACCGCCGCGCGCGGCGCGCCGATCCTTTATGTGCTGCACGGGATGATGGCGCCCGATTCGCTGCCCGTGGGCTTGCAGGAGATCGCCGCCGAGGCCGCGGACGCGCTCGGGGTCGTCGCGGTGTTCCCGCGCGGACAGCCGGGACTCTGCGCCTGGGATCCGTCCGTCGAGCCCTACCTCTGCTGGCCGACGCGCCGCGAGACGGTCGACGCCGCGGCGCCCGCCCTCGTCGCGGAATGGATGCGCGCCGAGTCCCTGCTCGCGCGGGTGCTCGGGGCGGCCTTCGGCGGGCGTTATGTCATGGGCTTCTCCAACGGGGGGTATTTCTCGAGCTACGTCGCCCTGGAAGGCCTCGTGGAGGTGGACGGCGCCGGGCTTGTCGGCGCGGGGCGCCAGGTCATCGAAGAGCACCTCTTCTCGCAGGCGAGGCCGCCGATCTACATCGCGGTCGGCGAGCGCGAGCTCGCGTCCACGATCGCCAGCGCCGAGAACCTCGCCGACGTGCTCACCCAGCACGGGTGGGAGCACGCGCTCGTGACGCACCCCGGGCGAGGCCACGAGATCCACGCGGACGACTTCGCGCTCGCCTGGCAGACCTGGACCGCCGCACCCTGAGCGGCGGGCCCACGCGACAGGACTCACGCGCAAGGCCGCGCGACGCCCTGAGCGCGCCTCGCGGCCATGGCGATGCGCACTGTATGCTTTTATAGGCATCGACCCACATCGGGTCACATGTGTGCGCGAGATGTGTCGAGCACGTGGTGCGTGGCAGCGTTGATCGCCCGAGGACAGCGCGGTCCTCTGCTCCGCTGTCGCCTCTTTGCCTACCCTGTCGCCGGCGACGCTTCAAGTTGCCGGAGATGCCTTGTTGTCGGGCCACCCTGCGCTGCGAACGTCTCTCCCTCGCGAAAGGCGCTTTTTGCCGGAGTCTGCGAGTCTCGCAGCCGTGCGCAGGGCGGCTCCGCTGCACGCGCTGCGCGCCTCGGAGCGCTCGTTCTGCCCAGCGATCCGGCGCGATTGGACAGCGCGGTGTGCGCTGTTTAGGAATGTCGTTTTCTCGGCGACCCGCGCCCGCTGCGCGCGCCCTCCGGCGGCAGCCTGTGCACACGAGCTCCCAGGCATGAGCGCTGCTCTCTCCGCGGTCCGACTGGCAAACGGCCCTGCGGAAGGCGCAGGCCTTGGGAGGAGGACAAATGATCGAGCTGTTGAATAGCAGGTTGATGCGTGTCGCCATGGTGATGGCCACGCTGACCGCCGGCTGTGCGGTGGGCGAGGATGGCGTCGACGATCTCGACATGGAGGACGCCGACGCCGTGGAGGTCGAGGAGACCTCCCAGGCGCTGTACGGCAATTCTCCGTTCTCGTCGAGGTGGGGCGGCGGCAACCAGGGCTGGGGCTTCGGTTCCCCGTTCTCCGGCATCGCGCCGGGGTCGAACTGCTCGCCGTCTTGCTGGAAGCCGCCGATCGGCAACTTCGGTCCTTTCGGCAACTACGGCTGCTCCGGCGGATTCAATCCTGGAAGCTACGGCGGCTTCGGCGGTCCCGGCTTCGGCGGCCCCGGCTTCGGCGGTCCCGGCTTCGGCGGTCCCGGCTGCGGCGGCGGCGGCGGCTGGCGCCAGCCGTGCGGGCGTCCGTCGGTCGGCTGCAGGCCCTGGTAGCTCGGCGCCCGTCCGCGGAGGTGGGCTCCGGACCCGCGCCTCCGCCGGAAGAGAGCTCCGGCTGTGACCCGACACCGCCGCGCCCTGCGGCCGGCACCTGAGCGTCGGATCGCTGCTCCGGAGGATCATCGGGGCGCCGGCCGCCGGGAGCGCGCAGCGCGCGCTTCCGGCGGCCGCGCGCCCCGGCGTCCCTTCCACGTCACGCAGCACCCGTGTCCCTGCGGCGCCAGCGCTCGAGGGCTCCCCAGGTGTTGCATTTTGGGACATGACCTGTCGGCAAAACCTGCGTGGGTGAGCCACCTCTCAGCGCTGCCCAGCCCGCTACCCAGAATGACGCAGGTTGCGCGCCGCTGCGCCGCGTTTGCGCCGGCGCCAGGCTCAGGGGCGGCCGTGCGGCGCAGCGCTGTGCCCGGCGACGGAGCGGACAGGCGCTTCCGTTCCACCGAGCTCGACCGGGGGCATGCTCATTACGGATCGCTTCTTGCTGATTATCGAGCTGCGCGCTGATGCGCCGCCTGCTCGAGCCCCGGGCCGGCGTCCCGTCGAGGTACTTCCCCATGATGCGCTTTGCGACACCCGTCTCGCGTTACATGACGTGCGACGTCATCACGGCGCCGGACACGACCCCGCTGCCCGAAGTGCACCGCATGCTCGGCGAGCATTCGATCTCTTGCGTCCCCATCATCGATGGGGCCTCGCGCGCGACCGGCGTGCTCTCGCGCACCGATCTGCTCCGGCTCGGCCGGTTCGAGACCAAGACGAACAGCCGCGGCATGCTGCTCACCCTGCCCGATGTCCCGGCGCGGGAGGTGCTGCGCCCGGGGATCCTGACGATCGGGCGCACGACGCTGGTCGTCCAGGCGGCGAGCGTGCTGCTCAAACACGGCATCCGCCGCGTCTTCGTCCGCGAGGGCGACGCCCTGACCGGGGTCTTCAGCACGAAGGATCTCCTCCTCGCGCTGGTCGAGTCGCGCCTGACGACGCCCATCAGCGAGCTCATGTCAGCCCCGGCGTACACCATCCCGCTCGACGCGCCGCTCGCGCTCGCCGCCGACCGGCTGACGACGGCGCAGGTGAGCGGGCTCGTCGTGGTGGATCCCGACGGCTGGCCCGTGGGCATGTTCACGCAGACCGAGGCGTTGCTTGCGCACGGCGTGCTCTCCGACTCGCCCGTCGAGGACGTGATGAGCCCCGCCATGGTCTGTCTCGACGTCCGCACGCCGCTCCACCGGGCCGCGGCCGCCGCGCACGCGGCGCAGGCGCGGCGGGTGCTCGTGGTGCAGGGACGGCGGCTCCGCGGCGTGCTGACGGGGCTGGATTTCGCGCGCGCCGTCGCCGGCACGGGGGTGATCTCCGTGGCCGTACGGTCGCGGGCCGGTTAGCTCTGCGGCCGCTCGGGCCGGCCAGCTCTGCGGCCGGGCCGGCCAGCTCTGCGGCCGGGCCGGCCAGCTCTGCGACCGAGCGGGCCGGCCAGCTCTGCCACTGTGCCGCCGCGAGCCGGTTCGCGGCGCACCAGGGATCCCGCCGGATCCCTCGCCTCCACATCGTGGTGGGACGTGCGGCGCCCGGTCAGCGGGCGGCCCGGGCTGCCATCCGCTCGACCACGCCGTCGGGATCGGCGGTGAGGCGCGCGGCGAGCGCCCGGGCAGCGGCGGGCGAAGCGGAGGCGATCCCCTGGATCGCGCCGAGCCGGGCGCGGCGCGGCTGCCGCGGGTCGGCGGCCAGCGCCTGGAGCTCCGCGACCGCCCGCGCGACGGGCGCGGCGGCGTGAGCAGCCGCGGCGGCGCGGCCGGCTGCCGCGAGAGCACGCGCCCGCACCTGCACCGGCGCGGCCGGATCCCGGCCCACCGCGAGCAGCGGGTCGAGCTCGGCGCCGCCGGCGGCGCCGAGCAGCGCGAAGAAATCCGTGCCCGTGGCCGCGCTTTGCCCGCAGAAATGGCCCGCGAGCAGGGTCGCGACGCGCGGCGGGAGCGTGGCCGCCCAGGCGCCGCGGCCCGGTGCCGGCCCCGGGGCATCAGCTCCGGGCGGGGGCGGCGCCCTGCGCGCCGGGGTGCCAGGATCGGCCGGTAGCGGGTCGGCCGCGCCGCCGCCCTCCTCGACGATGCCGCGGTAGAACGTGCTCGCCTGCACCACCGTCGCCTGCTGCAGCGTCATTGTGCCCGAGAAGTCGCCGCCCGTCGGAAACATGATGTTGTCGTAATCGGGGCAGGACTCCAGCAGAGAGACGTCGTCGCACCGCAGGGTGTCGTCGAGCGGATCGCCGAAATCGGGCTCGAACTCGGTCGTGTGGAAGAGCCCGGCGAGGTGGCCGAGCTCGTGGCGCAGAATGACCGTGTCCGCCGTGGGCTCCCCGAAGAGCGAGACGACGATGCCGCTGAGATGGGTGCCGTGCTGGACGGCCACCGCGGGGACGGACGGTGTCACGCCAGACGCGAGGGCAATGTCACCGCCGAACTCTGACACCGCGACCACATTGAGGGCAGGTCTGCCCGGGGCGCCGGCCGTCTGCTCCAGCAGGATCGGGACGGCCCCCTCGTCGACGTACTCCCACTCCGGCCCGAGGTGGTGGAACGTGATCTGGCCGATGCGGAGTCCCACGAAGCCGTGGTACGCCGTCCGCAAGGCGCTCTCCAGGTAGGCTTCGGAGATCGCGTCTCCGGCGATGAAGGCGTTGATATCGATCCTCCCGCCGTGGAAGCGCCCGTCGAGCGTCTGGCGGCGCCACACCTTGAGGCGCGCCGAGCCCGGCGCGACGCCGGTGCCGCCGTCGCCGAGGGTGATCCAGTACATGCCTGGCACAAAAGGCACAGCTGCGTCCGTGCCAGTCTGCGGGACGGCCGCCGTGCCGATGCCGTGGTTGTAGAAGAAGGCCATCGTCCCCGGGATCGAGTACTCCGCCGCATGCAATCGGCCGCCGGGCCCGACGATCCGCTCGATCCCGATCACGTCGAAGGTCGAGGGCGAGGTCGGCAGCTCCGCGATCGCGGTGAAGCCGAGGGTGCCAGGTGGGAGCTCCACCCCGACCGGGACACCGAAGGAGACCTCGCCGAAGTCTTCCTCCACGAGCGGCGCGATCGGCGGCGCGCCGCCCTCGCCGACGTCGCCGCCTGTGCCGGAGCCCGAGGCGCTCGATCCGGCGGAGCTCGAGGTCGCGGAGCTCGCCGCGCCGGCGCCGCCCGCGCCCTCCGGCGCGAACCCGTCGACCACCACCTTGCCGCCGCAGGCGCCGGCAGCCAGCGCGGCGAGCGCGCCCGCGGCGAGCAGGCCCCCGCGGCGCGCCCGCGCTGCCCCGCGCCCGCCCGGCGTCCCCTGTCCGGGAGACGGATCCGGCGCCATCGATGCGGGGGCAAGCGACTCTGTCATAAGCATGTTTCTTGACGCTCCCTGAAGTCAGCCTTCGCTGGGCCAGCAGTATGATCCTGCGGTCTCGCGATGTCACGCGCGCCGCGCCGCCCCGGGGCGGCGACGCGCGAGAAGAGGGGGAGTGGACGTCATTCCACTTGCTTGACGCGAATTGCCACCCGCCCCGGCGATGACGCCGTCGCGCCCTCGAACCCGTCGACGACAAGGACGAAGCGCGACTGGCCGTCTGCGCCCTGGATGAGCCACGCGACGTCCTTCGCCGGGGCGGGAGGGTTCGATCCGGGCTCGAGCCACCTGCCGGTGAAGGCGGTCGCGATGTGGTCGCCGCGGTAGGGGACGGCAGGGTCGGCGAGGGTGTCGTACCCGATCGCGTCGAACCGCGCTGCCTCGGACGCGGCGGTCCGCTGCATGACCTCGTCGAGGTTCTTGTCCTCGTCGGCCGTCTCCGCGTCGTGGAGATCGGCGCCGCGCGTTTTGCCGGGGCCGCCGAGCTCGCCGTTGACCGTGATGAGCGAGCGGCGGAAGCAGACGTGCCACGCGGTCGACGCGCTCGCCTCGGCGGGCGTGAGCATGAGCTCCCGGTTGCCCGCGAGGTCGAGGCACGCGCTCGGCGCCGTGTCGTCCGTCTCGATGCCGCCCGCGGTCGCGTCGAGGGCCTCGATGTCCACCGCCGGGCCCGGGCCCTCGGGGAGCACCTCGGCGTAGCGGAGGCGGTAGAGCGCCCGCACCGGCGTCCCCTGCACCTCGCCGTAGAAGGTGATGATCTGGAGCTTCCAGTAGCGCCCTTCGTGCTCGATGGCGTGGACATGGAAGCGGCTGTAGATGACGTGCTCCGCGCTGTCGTACGCGTACCAGCGCGTGAAGGCGCCGCCGGCGTCGTCCGCGATGAGGTACGGGGTGCCCGGCAGCTCGCCTGCCTCGTAGTCCTCGCGGCTGATCGGCAGGGCGCCGCCGTCGCCCGGGCCGCTGAGGCCGCTGTTCGTCAGGACGTCGTAGCCCGAGAACGCGAGGTCCCAGTCGGTCGACTCCGCGCCGTCGCCGGCCGGGACCACGACCTCCGGCTCGGCGAGCCGGAGGAAGACGCGGCCGGACGCGGGCACGTCGACCTCGAGGCGCGTGCCGTCGTTGGTCGGCGCGCCGCCGCTCGAGGTCCCCGGGCCGACCTCCTCGCTGCACCCCGCTGCGAGCAGGAGAAATGCTGTGGCGACTGCCCATCTGGTCATGAGTCCTCCCAGGGTAACTCGGCGGCGACGCCGAGATAGAGGGTGCGGCCCTCGAGGGGTCGTTGATCCGGTTGCGCATCGTCGGAGCGGTCGAGCTCCTTCTGCACGCCGAGCACGTTTCTGACGCCGAGGTACACCTGCGACGAGGGCCAGAGCGGGCGCGCGAGCCGCGCGTCGATCGTGCTGAAGCCCCGCGCCCGCAGCGCGCGCGGCGGGCCGCCGGCGGCGGTCGGCTCGTCGACGCCGACGAACGTGCTCGCGACGCCCCGGAACCGGGTGACGAGCTCGAACTTCCAGGGCAGATCGGCGCGGATCGACGCCTGGACGGTGTGCGGCGGCTTGCTGCTGAGCGGCTGATCGTTCGTGTCGTCGCGCGTCCAGAGGTAGGCGTAGCCGACCTCGGCGCGCAGCCACGGGGCGGGGCGGAACGTCGCCGACGCCTCGACGCCGGCGGTCCGCGCCCGACCGATGTTGACGTACTCGTACGTATCGACGCCGTCGGACGACCGGATCGGATCGAGGCTGATGTCGATGAGGTCCTTGACCCAGTTGACGAAGCCGCCGGCACGGAGGGTGATCCGGTCGTCGGGGCTCAGCGTGGCGTCGGCGTTCACGCCCCAGGACGTCTCGGGGACGAGCGACGGGTTGCCGACGACGACGTAACCGAGGTAGGCGTGGTCGAAGGAGAAGCCGATCTCCTTGGCGCTGGGCGCGCGGAAGCCCTGCCCGCCGGAGGCGCGCAGCGTGAGGGTCGGCGCGGGCCGGTACGCGAGCGCGAGCCGCGGCGCGACGGCGCCGCCGTGGGCGAGGTGGAGCTCGCCGCGCACGCCCGGCATGAAGGTGAGCGCGTCGCCGAGCTTCCACGCGAGCTGGCCGTAGAGCGACGCCGTCCCGAGCTTGGTCCAGGGCACCTCGGCGGCATCGCCCTGCGCGGTGTCGATCTGCGAGACGCTCGTGGTCTTGTGCCGCTGCTCCAGCGTCTCGATCTCGAAGCGCGCGCCGGCGACCCAGGTGCGCTGGCCCTCGGCGAGGGTGGTGATGGTCTCGAAGCTCTGGAGGACACCGGAGCGATCGCGGAGGTCCCGCTCGGGCGAGCCGCGCGGGCGGCGGTCGCTGGTCCGGAGCGCCCACTGGCGGCCGGCGGCGAAGCGCAGGCTCGAGCCCTGGCCGAGATCGATCGTCTCGACGAGGTGGAGGGTGAACCGGTCGGTCACCTCGGGCAGGTCGTAGATGAAGCGGCGGGGGGCGCCCGTGGCGGTCGCCGGGAAGGAGCGCGTCTCGATGCCGTCCTGCGCGTCGTGGATCCACCGCCCGCGCAGCCGGAGCTCGACGCCGCGGCCGAGCGAGGCGCCGGCGCGCAGGCCGATGAGCCGCTGCGAGCGCTCGGGGAGCGCGGTCGTGGGGTCGTCCGGGTCGAGCGCGACGGCGTCGCCGCGCTGGAACGAGGCGTGGGCGCTGGCCCAGGCGGATTCGCCGCGGTAGGCGCCGGAGCCCTGCAGGAGGATGCCCGCGCGGGAGCGGCCTTCGAGGCGCACGTGTGCGCTGCCGCCGGGGTGCGCGGGCGGGGCGGAGAGGACGTTGACGACGCCGCCGATGGCGCTCGTGCCGTAGAGCGAGCTCGTCGGGCCGGTGACGAGCTCGATGCGGGACACGTCGCCGAGCGGGAGGGACGAGAGGTCGATGGCGCCGCCGGCGTCGCCGATGACGCGCTCGCCGTCCTCGAGGACGAGCACGCGCTGGAGGTCGAAGCCCTGGATCTGGATGGCGCTCGGGTTGCCGAGCGAGCCGTAGGCGCTCGGGTTCACCTGGACGCCGAGCTCTCCGTCGAGCGCCTCGCCGACGTTGGTCGCGCCGCGGCGCTCGGCCTCCTCGCGGGTGACGACGCGCGTGCGCACGGTGGCGCGCTGGGTGCTCTCGGGGGTGCGCGTGCCGGTGACGACGACCTCGAGCGGGGGAGCGGCGGGGGGAGAGGGAGGAGAGGGCGTTGCGGCCGGAGGGAGCTGCGGGGGCGGAGAGGGCTGCGCGAGCGCGGGGCGCGGCGAGGAGGAGGAGAAGAGCGCCGCGAGCAGGAGGCAGCGGGCGAGCACCACGCGGCGCGCAAGGCGCTGACCGCGGGGCATGAACCTTCCGGGGCGAGGGGAGGAACAGGCTCGCGGCGCCGGGGACGGAGGCATGCGGGCGGTCTCGGGCCTGGTCGGCGCGTCGGAGGAAGTGTGGCATGGTTGCCCGAATCAGCGGCGGCCGTCCAGCGGGTTTCGGTGCACCCGGGGATGAGTGAAGGCGCGCCCGCCGGAGGAGGCGGCCGAGTCTGGCGCGGGGAGGAGCCGGGCCACGTGAGCGCAAGCAGGAGCGGTGGGCACCCGGGCGCGTGGGCGGAGTGGGGGCATGCAGCGGACCCGCAGCGGAAAGCATGCCTCGGAGCCAGCGAGCTCAGGAGAACCCGCGGCGACGTCCGCTCGACAGGTGGTAAGGGCTTGCATTGCTCGGCGACGGACGCTAGCTTTCCGCGCCGCATCGCCGGTCCCCATCGTCTAGCCCGGCCCAGGACTCAGCCCTTTCAAGGCTGCTACGCGGGTTCGAATCCCGCTGGGGACGCTGAATTAAGACATCCAGCATCGGTCGCGAGGATCCGGCCGATCACCGCGGCGCCCTCGATCCAGAAGCGCTTCCCCTCGGCGGTCTCGATGGGGGCGACGGTCAGGGAGGTCTCGAAGAGGGTGCCCATGACCTTCCGGGCCTCCTCCGGGTTGCGGTCCAGCATCGCCCGGAGGTCGGCGATGCGCTTCTTCGCATCGGCCTCCATGCGGCGCGCCTCGAGCTGGATGGCCTGGGGGGCTGCCTTCGATGCCCGGAGGCGGGCGTCGAGTGCGGAGAGCTGCTCCTGGCGTTCAGCGATGGCGCGCACGAGCGCCTCTGGCTTCTGGTCGGTGCTGGCGAGGGCGAGCACCAAGCGGTCAATCTCCGTCCGGAGCCGCGTTGCCTCCTTCTCGAGCTGGGGGACGTCGGAGGTCGTCGTCTTCGCCCGCTCAGCGAGTCGTTGGCGGAGCTGCTTGAGTACCTCCAGGATGAGCTCCTCTGAGAGGACATTGCTCTTGATCCAGTCAATCAGGGCTTGGTTCACGGCGTCGACGGGGCGCCGGAGCGTGTTCGCGCAGACCGTCTTCCCGCGGTCCCGGCTGTACGAGCAGGCATACACCTTGATCGGCTCGTAGCTGCTCTTGCCGTTCGTCACGGTGATCGGCCCGCCGCACTGGCTGCATCGTGCGAAGCCGGAAAGCAGGTGCCGCGGAGGGCGCCCGCCCTTCTTCGTGCCTTCGGAGCGAACAACCCGACGCATCTGAGCCTGCGCCGCGAACCAGAGCTCATCGTCAATAATGCGCAGGTCGGGCGCCTCGGTACGGACCCACTCGCTGGGATCGCGGCGGATCCGCACCTTTGTTCCGCCCTTGTATGTCTTCTCGCAGGTGTTCCAGATGAGGATGCCGCGGTAGCGCTCCCGCCGGAGCATCGACCAGATGGCAGAGGTCGACCACGAACCGGTGCCTCGCTTGCCGGCGCGCGGCGGCGGCACGCGGCGTGCGTTGAAGTCCTTCACGATCGTCCGCAGCCCTTCACCCTGAGCGTACCGGCGAAAGATCTCCCGGATGATCTCGGACTGCTCCTCGTTGATTCTGTACTCGACGCGCACGCGCTGGTCGCCGTTCTTCACCTCCATGTTGTTGTAGCCGTAGACTCGGCCACCAACGTTGAGGCCGCGCCGTGCCTTCGTGAGCAGGTGCTCATGCGTCCTCTGGCTGATCTTCTCCCGCTCGAGCTCGGAGGCGAAGTTGCGCACGTTGATCAAGAGCTTGTCGAAGGCGCCGTCGATCTTCACCTCTTCGTTCGTGAAGTAGTAGACGAGCCGGACGCCAGCATCGAGGAGCTCTTGGATGAGGAGCGACGTCCGGTTGGTGTCGCCGCCCAGGCGCGACTCGTCGCGCACGACGACGGCGTCGAAGGCCTGGCTCTCGGCTGCGTTGAGCAGTGCGATCAAGCCGGGCCTCTTCTTGAACTCGGCGCGACCGTGATCGGCGTCGACGAAGATGTGTTCGGGGGCGAGCGTCCCGCCCTGCTCGGCGATGTAGCGCGAGCCCTCCCCCGTCTGCACGTCGATCGAGGCGGCTTGGTGCTCTTCCTTACTGCGGCGAGCATAGAGGGCACAGCGTAGGTCGTAGAGCTTCATGGCTTCGGAGGATACTTCAAGAGGTCGGTGAGCAGGAGATCCGCGAGCTCGTTCACGAACGGGCGCAGGCGTTGATCGAGGGGGGGCCTCGGACCCGAGTGCGGCGACTTACGCGGGGCCGAAGACGGGCGTCCGCCAGCATCCGGCTGCAGCGCCTGCGATGTGCCTGCCATGCAATCGGAGGAGCCTTTACGAGATCCGGGGGGGCTTTGATCAGAAGATTTCGTCGGACGAGCGAGAACCGCGACAGCGCGCGGAGGTTGTCCCGCAGGACCGGGGTCGCTCACCGCGGCGGTCGCGGTGGGTGCCAGGGCTGGCTCTGGTGGGGGTGCCGGATCAGCGGTCGCGTGCGACCGCGTCGGCGAGCGTCGGGGCCGGACCGCTCGAGGACGCGGGGCTGGCGTCGGTTCAGGACGGAAGCGGCACTCCCGATCGCTCCGTGCACGAGCGGACTCGTCGCGGGCCCGTTCGGCGCGCTTCGCATCCCACCTCCGCCGTCTCTCGGCGAGCTGCTCGGGGCTCACGCGGTAGTGGTGCCGGCTGAACTGCACGACCGTCCGCTGAGCGAGCCGAGCCGACGCGACGGGATCGTACTCCTGCCAGTCGTCCTCGGTCCAATCGGCGGGGTCGGAGATGCAGTAGTCCCCGTCGAGTAGCCGCAAGGGTTTCCCGTCCAAGCCGTAGTGATGCTCCGGGATGCCGACGGCGTTCTCCACGAGCTCAGCGGCTTCGAGAGCGACTCGTTCACCTTGTTCTTCCATGCGATCACCAAGGCGCGCAGCGTAGTGCTTCACAGTCCGCCCACAACAACAATTCCGGCTCAAGTTGACCTTGTGCGTCTTCTCGTCTCAACCCGGAACATCATCTCGCCGGAAGTCTGTCAAAGTCCGCCCGAACAACTACCTCGACACGAAGATGCCGGCGTGAACCTCGGGCGGGAGTCGCCGCTTCGGAGGGCTCAAGGGATCGCTTCCGTGCGGAAACCCCTTGATCCATAGACTTTCGTCGAGGCCGACCCTGATTCTGAGCCGAGCAAACGGAAAAGCCCCCCCGGGCTCCCCCCTCCACCCACCCATCCACCCCCACCCCTCCACTCCACCCCGTCACCCACCCCCTGGACCGCCCGCCGCTAACGCACCAGCCAGCACCACCCCCACCCGTTCGCCGGGACTTTTAGATCTTTGCTCGTCTCAGAATCGGTGGTGCTCTTCACGGAAGTCTTGAAAACAAGCGGTTTGCGCTCATGGGACGGGAGAACAGGATCGGCGGAGCGACCGTGATCAGATCCCGCTGGGCAGTGGATAGAGCAGCGGCTCGCTGGGGGCTGCCAGCCAGAGGTCGTCCCGGAGGATGAACTCGTCGGAGCGCGTGCCCTGCACGGCACCCCGGCCGAAGCGGAGCCAGGTGCCGCTCTCCGTGAGGAAGAGCTTGACCTGTCGTGACGTGTTGGTCCCGGTGAAGCGCTGGAAGTACATGTCGTGGTGGAAGGAGAGCGTGCGTTTCCTCTTGGCGTAGAACCGTCGCAAGATGAAGAACGCGGTCTTGCGCAGGTCCTCTAGGCGCAGCGTCCCGCCCTGCGCGGTCGCCCGAAGTTTATCCGGCTCCGAGTCCGCCGCCATCGCGTACGCGGTGCGGACGGCGTCGTCGACCTCCCGCCAGACGCGCTCCGGCACGCCGCCGAGCGAGCGATAGTGCGACGCGATGAACTTCATCGTTTGACGCACTGCCCGTGCCACGTTGTTCTCGATGTCCTCGCTCACGTGGGGCCGCGCGCTGACCCAGTGGGTCATGAGCCGCTCGACTTCCTCACGCGGTCGTAGGTCAGCGAGCGCGCGGATGAGTTCGCGGGTCCACCGGCTTCGGCTGCCGTATGACGGAGATCCAATCGTGGCGATCTTGGCAAGGTACGGCGGTAGCTCGTCGAGCACCGCGGTCCATGGATCGTCCGACGGAAGCTTCTCGCGCTTCAAGTGGCGCAATTCCTCCTCGTGGAGCCATTCGTTGATCTTCTCCGCCTTCGCCGCCGTCCATTCTCCCTCGAGTTCAAGCTCGCGGAAGACACGCGCCCTGGCCTGCTCGAACGCACGGAAGTCGGCGCCGCGCACGTACGCAAGGAAGGTATCGAGCTGCTCGTCAATCGGCCGCGTATCAGCCCAGAGCTTGTTCCCACGGCCGAACGGGAGACGGAGCGGCTGTGCGGGCACCTCGACGAACTCGGTGACGACGAGCCGCCCGTCGTGCGTCTTGTCCCGCTTACGGAGGAGGCCGAGGAACGCGAAGTAGGCGCGCACGACCAGCGCTGCGTCCTTGTACTTCCAGCCGTCGGGCACGTGGACGTAGAGGTGGGCGCCGTGGGAGGAGCCGCTCTGGAAGACAAGCGCGTTCGGCAGTGCCTTTCTGGCGCGCTCCAAGGTCTTCTCGAAGTGAAGCTCCTGCACCGCGTTGTGCCTGTCGATGTCGACACCGACGAAGCTCCACTCATGCATCGGCGAGAAGGGGGCGACCCAGTACCGGCCGTTGAGGTGGGCGCGCACCTCCAAGGGCTTGAGCGCCACGCCCGCGATGGTGTTCCACTTGCCACGGTGCCCCTTGCGCCGCATGCCGGTGTGCCGGCCGAGCACATGGAGAAGCTCTTGCTCCGCTCCCGGACGTGGGCACGGATGAGGTGGCAACGGACGTCGTGGCAGACCGAGAACCTCGGCGAGGTGGCGGATCGTGCGCTTGAGCGCGTACCTATCGCTCCCGTGGATGATGATCGAGGCGCTGCGCGAGACGCCGATCGGCCGCCAGTGGACGGTCTCCTGCTCGGGACCTTCGCTGCGATCGGGGTGAGAGTCCACCAGCCCGGCGGCTCGTGCCAGGTGGTAGGCCGGCCATCCACGCAGGATCACTGCGTCGGGAATGGCTTCGTCGGTCGCATGCTCGAGGAAGCGCTGCGCACACGCCGCGACTTCATGCGCCGTGGGCTCCGCCCCCAGCCCGCATGCGACGAGGCTGTCGGCGATGCACTCGTCAGGCCCGAGGCCGAGCGCATCGCGGATCACCTCGAGCTCGCGAAGAACCGGCGGCGGCGCGACGCCGGCCAGCTGCGTGCTCCGTGGTGCGGCGATCGAGAGCATCACGACCCGCACCCGTTTCGACCACCTCGGCGCGAAGACGCCGAGCCGTCGCTCCGAGCGGTCACACCGACCGCACTCGGCCCACTCCTCCAAGACCTTCAGAGATCGGCCCACGTCTCCCCTTGGTGCACCTTGGTGAACAGCGGGACCGGATGAGGCAGGAGGACCGGCGGTTCGAGGGCGGCGTTCTCCATCGTCGCCGTGACGACCTGCATCGCCGCCGGGGCGGTCTCGGGCGGCGTGGCGACGATCACTTCATCGTGGACTTGGACCAGCACCGCCGCGCCGAGCGGAGCGAGCTTCACATCGAGCTGGCGCAGCACGCGTCGGAAGATCGTGGCCGCGAGCGCCTGGACGCCCATGTTGATGGCCTGCGTCGCCTTCGATGGCCTCCGCCTCCATCCGCCCACGCTCGTGGTGGTGCGGGTCGCCCGGAAGTTGGCAATGACGTCGTCGCGGTACCGCATGAGCTCGGGGAAGCCGCCGACGACCGCGTCGAAGCATGCCGCTGCCTCTTCGATGCTCATGTCGGCCTGGGTGCGGCAAAAACCGACACTCTGCTGCCCGTACCCGATCGCGTAAAGCGCCCGCTTCACGCGTCCTCGCATCAGAGGAGTCGCAGCACCGAAGAGGAGCTTCGCGTTCTCCGCGTGCATGTCCAGGTGCTGCGCCGATGCCAAGAGCGCCGGGTCGTGGGAGATGGCCGCAAGGAGACGACCCTCGAACGAGTCGTAGTCCACCGAGAACAACACATGACCCGGAGGGCCACGAAGCGCGGAGCGGATCAGAAGTCCCTCGATGCTATCCTTCGGGATGTTTTGCAGCGCATAGCGTCGGTAACCGAACCGGCCGGTGGATTGGGGAACGAATTGACCGCGTAACCGTCCTCCCGACTCCGCCAAATTCCTGCACCACGGAAGGCCGCTGAGCGCGATGCTGCGCAACCGCTGGATGGCGTGTGCGACAGGTAAGCCCGCGCATGCGAAGCGCTCCAGGAGCTCGCCGCGCTTCCGCTCCTGCGGCCAGTGCCACGGCACCAGCATCGCTACATCTCGCAGGATGATGTTCACCAGCCGGTCGTCCTGCACGCTATAAGGGTCGACGCTGGGCAGGTACTGCCGCACGAGTCCCTCGTGGAACCGCAGCCGTTGAAGGAGTTTCTGTTCGACCGCCCGCCACGAGCGATACCCTCGCGGCACCTCCACCCAGGCGCCGCGCCGCTCGATCCTGGCGAGCACCGGGACTGTCGGCGCGAGATCGTCTTCGAGCACGGGGAGGAGCTCCTCTCGGGCGAGCACCTCCGTGAGCTCCACGTCGAGTCCAGGAAGCAGATCGATGGCGTCGTGAAGGCGCTGTGGGGCGGGCTCCTCGCGCTCGAGGTCCATCAGCCACGCCTTGATATCGTCGGGATAACCGAGCGCCGCAGGGGAGAGGCCAGTGAGATCCGGCGGGTCGTCGGGGTTGAGGACGAAGGCCGCCATCGCAGGGTCGACGACCGATCGCGGGAGCGGCAACGCCCGCTCGGCCATCCACGCGCAGAGATCGAGCCCGTGAGGGATGAACCAGCGATCCGGATCATCGCGGTGCAGGTCGCGCAGATGCCCCTCGATGTAGTCGCCGAACGTGAAGAACGACTGCCGGCGCGTGATCGCGTGCACCACGAGGAGGGTTCCGTCGCGGCCGAAGGTGGGGAGCAGGTACGTCGTTGAAGGGGTTCGCCTCGTGGAACTCACCCATTCCGTGAGGCGGGAGATCGTCGGCGCGTCCTCCAGGATGCCACCGCGAAGCTCATCTACCCGGCGCTTCACATCTTGCGCGTTGGCGTGCAGCTTCTCCTCGAGCCACGGAGCGAGACGGAGTTCGTCAAGCGGCTTATCGCCCAACACGAGATGCTGTAGCTGCGACTCGTACTTCCGTGCATCGCGAGTTAAGCCCTTGTCGCCGGGCTCGGCGCCGACGATCGCTCGAAGTTCAGGCTGGGCGAATGGCTCAACTCCACGAGCAAGGGCGGATTCCCTGGACCATCGCCTTCCGGTGCCAATGTCGAGCATCTGGTCGACGCTGTGGTCCAGCGGAAGCAACTGGTGCAGGCGCTCGTCGATCCCGGCGGTGATGACGCTGATCGAGCCGGGGATGTACTCCCTCAACGACGCGAGCGCAGGATGATGGGTGCGGATGACGGCCGCCGCTCCATACCGGACCAGAAGGCGCTGCTCTTCGCGGTCGAGATCGGCGACATCGACGCCGTCGCAGGGAGGGGCGCACGGGGCCACGATCCAGAGGACGTGCCGGCCGCTCCGTTGAACTGCTTCGTCGAGCAGCATCCACGTCCGCATGGCATCGGCCTCCGTCTCGAAGATCCAGCGTAGGATCGCCGAGACGTCGACGACGACATGGTCCGCGAGGCTGCCCGGGCCATGGGCGGCAAGACGCTGGACATTGGGGAGGGGCGGCATGTCGATCGGATCGCTGGCCGGGGGATCCGGGCGACTCGATGGACCTGTTTGTGCTACGGTCCTCACCGCCCGCGCTCCTGAACGCGCGAGCCGCCCGCCCCGGTCGGTGGCCGCCGACGCGGGGCGGTTTCGTTCTACCAGACGACGACCGTCACCGTCGCGCCCCCGCGCCCACGGGTGAGCGTCAGGACAAGCGGCTCCGGGTGCGACGGGAGGACCGGGCATGCCGAGCGGACGTGCTGGGCGCGAAGTAGACGGGTGGGCCTGCCCCGTGGCGGTTCATCGATCTCGCGCACCACGTTCACTCGCGCCTGAGCGTGTAGAGCGGCAGGCGTGGGGGCTCGTCGGCTGGGCCGGGGCCGGCCCAGGCCAGCTCGCCGTCGCGCTCGATCCAGGTGGTGTCCGGCACCTCGCCTGCCAGCTCCCAGATGTGGCAAAAGTCGTCGCGGCTCCGGATACGGAGTCGCTTCACGACGTCGATCCATCGTTGCTCCAGAGCGAGCTCCCGGTACGGCCCGGACCAAGCGGGGCCTTCCGAGAGCCGCGGGCGCATCAGCGCCCGAAGGAGCTGCACGGTCTGGGAGTCGTCGATGTCGGGCGTCCTCTCGATGAGCGGAGTGAGACGGGCTTCGAGCTGGGCCAGCTCACCCGCGGACACGCCGGCCACGACGTCGTCGGCAAACACCTGAGGCAGCACGAGGATCCGGGCCACGGCAGGGGAGGGTAGCCATACAGCCTGCGGGCACGTCAACCCGAGCTCACCCGGCGACATGCCACGCCCGGGGGACAGCGCTCCGTTCACGGCGCCGGTGTCTGCGACGTGGCGACGCGGCGCCCCCGGAGCCTGCTCTCGGGATTCACCCCTTGACGATCCTGCGTTCGATAGCGGGCACTGCTGTAAGTGGTTAATATTTGTGAGTTTTCCGCCAAAACGGCGCAGGCGGCCGTCGAGCGTCTTGTGACCACCTCCGTGCGCCGTCCCTATGGTGCCCACGGGGAAAGGACGCTCGACACGACCTTCGTCGACTACCAGAACGCGGCCGCGAGCGGTTTCCCCTCGGCTCCGCCGTACCGCTCCCCGTCTCGTACCTCGCTGCGCTGACGGGAGGTGGATCGATGTAACGGCAGGGAACTATTGCGAAAGATCCTGGCAGCGGTCTCGTACTTCGGCCGATCGAATGTGCCTAAGACGGAAGATTTCGCCTCCGCCGAGGGGTGGGCCGCTGAAGGACTTCGGAGGGGGCACCCGGCCCGACTCGTCGATCATCCCGTCCACTTCCTGGCCCGAGCGGACGAGGAAGCGGGCGGCTCCGATGGCCTCACGTGCACTGCTGCGGCCGCGTTCTGCGGGGGTGCTCCGCGGCGCTGCCGCCCCCGCCCGGCAAGTGGCATTCAGGAGCCCGAGCATCTGCAGGGTCGGCCGAGGGCTTCAAGGCTCGTGGGAGCCCGATCCTGTCGCTGCTGCCCGTGGCCGGAGGGAAAGGCCGGCGCTAGTTCGTCTACGCCACCTCAGGGAACTCGGCGCGAACGCCATCCTCACGGTCCCGTCGGGGCGCCCGAGGAACATGTCGACGCGATCATGGCCATCACGCCCGAGCACATGACCACAGGCACGAAGAGGTACCCTCGGTGACCATAGGGGCCGAGCCCGACGTCAAGTCGACATCAGGAACGTACGGCATTGACGCGAGCGAGGTCATGCCGCGGCTGACCACCAGCTCTGCCGAGATTGTCGAGCTCATCAACACCAGAGAGATGTGACTTCGGTGGAAGGCTTCTCAAACCGATTTCTTCGTGGTTGACTGTCTAGCCACTTACGAATTCGCGAAGGAGGACATCATGACGAACATCAAGATGGATACGACGACCAAGATGCCGCCGAGGCAGCCGACGAGGGACAACGACGCACTGACGAGGGCTGCCAAGCTGACCCTCGCGGATGACTACGCGCTGACGAGGGCTGCCCAGCTGACGCTCCGGGACAACGCCCTCAGCGAGGGGGCGCGGCAGATGAACGAACTCACGGGCGGCTCGCTCAGGGCCGGACTCGATCGGTGCCACCCCGCCTCGCTGCGTGGCATGGCCGACGGCGTGAGAGCCGCCGTTCCTCCGGGCGTGCTGCCGCTGGTCGCTCCCACCGCTTCCGCGTCCGACGAGGCGCGCGAGATCTTTAACAGGTGCGCGGACGCCGCCGAGAAGGTCCACGGAACGGGCAAGTACGCCCGGACGTCATGACCGTGCACCGGCAGGCGCCGCCCGCCCTTCTCGCATGAGCCGGACGCCACCGCCCGGGGGCGCCGTATAAGTCAAGCTACGAAATATCATGGTGTTAGATGATTGATAGACGTCCTCTGGTGCGGTACTCAACACCGTGTCTCAACGCAAGAAAGAAAGCGGACCGAGGTCTCGGCATCGGACTGCATCACCGATCGACGTATGGCCTCCAGCACCGCCTCATCCACAGGAGAAGAAGAAGCTCGGCTTCAACGTGAGCCTCGCCTTGAAGAACTCTGCTTCCAGCATCGGCATGTAGATCGACTGGCCCGCGGCCAGGCAGAAGATCACCCGCGGAGCGCCGAGGAGGATCGACACCCAGACGTGGACCATGTTGTTCTTGATGAGCAGCGCCAGGGGATCTACACGACCGTCTCCTGGAGCCCGCGGATGGACCCGATCGTCCAGTACCTCATCATAAACCGAGAGATCCTCGCCCTTGGCCACGGCGTCCTCGCTGCTCAAGCGGCGCACGCCGCCGTCGCCGGCTACCTCATCGCCGCGGACAGCGACTCGGCCCGGGTCTGGGCCGGGGGCACGTTCACCAAGATCATCCTCGCCGTGGAGGACGAGGGCGCGCTCCGCGGGTTGAGCTCGCAGCTTGCATCCGCCGGGATCGCCCACAAACTGCTCGAGGAGAGCCGGCTGCAGGGCAAGGCGACCGCGATCGGCGTCGCGCCGCTGCCCAAGTCGGCCGTGGCACCCTTCTTCAGTCGGCTCTCGTTGCTGAGGTGAGTTCCTTCCGACTGCTCAAAGGTTCTGATTCCGAAACTACTTCAGGTACTTGTTCAACTCGCCGAGTTTCTTCTTCTCCTGCTCGTCGACCATTTTCTGCGCGGCCCTCGCACCCAGCGAGAGGTAGCCCTCGCCGCCATATGCGATGACCTTCCACCCTTCTGGCCGCTGCACCATGAACACCCGTAGCGGACCATTCACGTCCTGACACCGGACTTCAGCGACGGAGAACTTGTCGTTGTCCTTGAGCTCGCTGCAACTGTAGAAGGCGAAGGCGTCCCCATACTTGTCGAGTTCCTTCATGGACAGTGATAAGACCTCCTTGATCGTGCACGCCTCCGCGGAAAGCACCGCCGTCGAGAGGACGCGATGTCCGAGGCTCGTGACGTAGGATCGCCCGCCCTCTGTCGGAACCTTACAGCCGCACTCTGGGCCGGCCTTGAGGCAATCGAGCTTGTGTAGCTCGCGCTTGAGCTGGAACTCGAGTCGATCACCGCTCGGGGCTTTCTCCTGGCACTCGAAGATCTGGCTGTAGACCCTGTCGTTACACGCGAGCGCTCGCTCTTGGAGCGTGAAGTAGAAGTCGTCCGCAATCTTGCCGTACGCCTCGACGTCCTCACCCTGGTAGGCCTTGATCAGTGACGCGACCGTGCTCTCGGGCTGCTCGAGGACAACATCAACCTTCCGCTTACAGGAGACGAGGCCGCCGGCAGCGACGACCGCCACGAGCACCCCGGCGTGCCAACCAATACCCGACCGGGCTCGGCGCTCCCGGTGATGCGCACGCTCGCCCTCGCCATCAGCTGACGCCGCTGCTTCGGCATCATCGGCGGCACCACTGCAGAGGGGTGAGTACCTTCCCCCCTCCCTGTGTTCTCGGAATGTCCTCATCTCGTCACCCCGGACTTGGTTTGTCCGGACAAACGTCTACCTGGTCGCGATGCGTAGGGTCAAGCGCCGATGCCCCGTCGGCGCGAACCGGATCCCCTCGCTCAGGCCGTGGGCCAGCGCATCCGGCAGCTCCGCGCGGAGGCAGGCCTCACGCTCGAGAAGCTCGCCTTCGAGAGCGAGCTCGGGTCGAAGGGGCACCTGTCCAGCATCGAGCGCGGACTCGTCCGTCCGACGATCCATACGCTCCAGGTGCTCGCGGATCGGCTCGGCGTGCTCTTGCTCGACCTGGTGACCTTCCCGGAGGACGACGAGCGCCAGAAGCTGATCGACCGCACCCGCCTCCTCCCCAGGGGGACCTTGAGGAAGCTGGTGAAGGAACTCGAAGCCCCGGCGTCCCGTGCGCGTCTTCAGGAACCGAAGGACCGCCCGGGCGGGCGCACCGGCCGGCGCGTGAAATGAAGCGGAGCCCGCGACGCGCACTTCTTCGAGGTGCTGCGCTGACCGTGATCGCGCCTGGCCGATGCGGTCGCGGCGCTCACGAGGCCGCCTGCCGCCCACTGGCTGCGGTCCGTGATCCCCCGCGAGGGGAACGGGAGGCGAAGCGTGGCCGGCCTGCGGAAGAAGTTGCTCGGTCGAGGCAGAAGGCGTCCGAGGAGGTGCTTACGGCGTGGTGTCGTCGAGCATCCACAGGCATGGGTCCACGATGCGAACGCGCAGACGCTCGGGGCACAGCACGGGCTGATGCTCCTCGGGATCGCGGGCGACGAGCACGACAACGGGCTGCTCATCGAGCGCACCCGCGCGGCCCCCATGCCGGCCCTGATCGGCGCCCTCGGCTGGGCGGGCGGCGCCTTCGCGCTCGACGCTCGTCGACCTGCCCGAGAGCGAGGACGACGAGGTCGTGCTCGCCGAAGCTCACGCGCTCGAGCGGATCACGGCCGCGGGGCTGTGGGAGGAGGTCGAGGTGGACGACGAGATCCTGGGTTTGGTGCCGGATCCGGTCGAACTCGAAATCGGCGAACCCAAGGCGTCCCCGCCTCGGAGCTGGTCAGCCACCCGCGCGATCTGCCCGACCCGCCCACGCGTGAGCGGCTCGAGCAGCCGAGCGCGGAGCCGAGGCGCTGGTGGTCCTACTTGCCCGAGCGGGAGCTGTCCTTCACCGCGGACGCGCGGTACCGGCGCGGACGTCCTTACACGCCGCTCGTGTCGCTTCAGGAGCTCGATGCAGGACGCGTGGTGCCGGACGCGCGGCGGACGTTGCTGCGCCAGCTCACCGTGCGTACCGGCGGCGTCGAGCGCTTCGACCCGCACGACTTCGTAGTGGTGCAGGAGGCGGCGATCCGCGCCTGGGAGTCGCTGGTGCGGCACGTCTCGACCCGCCGAGCCGGGATCCGGCCGGATCCCGGCCCCGGTGGGTGGGTTGAGGCAGCGAGGTGCCGGACGAGCTGACGGTGGGCGGACCGAGCCGGCCGCGGCGTGGGTTCCACGCCGGCGAGCTTGCAGCGGAAGAAGGAGGCATGCCCCTCGTTCTCCACATCGCGGCGCTCCTCACGCTGCTCCATGAAGGCGAAGGCACCCGCAGTCGTACTCCGCGGCGAGCACCCGGCCTCCGCGCACACGATCCGGTCCTGCTTGATGGCGAAGAGCAGGTAGCTAACGGGGCTGACGGGGCCGTGAACTCGAACGCGAGCCTCCGCGCGTGCAGAAGAGACAGCGGTCGCCTGTAACGCCATCGAGCAACAAAACGCCAGATCGGATGGTCCGTCCGACGCACACTGCATGCCAACGCTCGCGCAGTCGGGTCAATTTCTTGCCGCCCGAGCGGTCAGCACGGTAGCCTTCACGGGTCCGGGTGCATGATGCGAACCCTCCCATGTCCTCGTCCTCGCAGTGCCGCCCCTGTGCTCGCGCTGCTAACCGCCTTGGCGCTACTGACGGGCGAGCCGTCGCGCGCCATCGCCCAGCTGTCCGGGAGCGACCCCACGGCGCTAGCTGCAGGCCTCAAGCTCTACGAGGACGGGCAGAAGGCGATGGGCGCAAATGACTTCGAGGCTGCGCTGAAGGCATTCCAGCAGAGCCTCAGCATATTGCCGAGCCCGAATACTCGCTACAATGTCGCGCGCTGCTTTCGTGCCCTCGGCCGCACGGCGAGCGCTTACACGAATTTCCGGCTCGCTGCGCGCGAAGCCGCGGACCGAGTTGCCGCGGCGAGAGAAACGCGCTTCGCCGCGACGCGCGACGCCGCCGAGAAGGAAGCCGCAGCCCTCGAGCCGAAGGTTCCGCGTCTGAATGTGATCGTTCCGTCCGATGCACCCCCCGGGCTCACCGTCACGATCGACGGACAGGAACTTCCCCGCTCCTTGTGGAACACGGCGGTCGAGACCGATCCTGGCGTCCATGTCGTGGCCGCGACGGGACCGCGCATCGTGCCCTTCGAAGACAAACTCGACCTCGCCGAAGGATCGCGGCACGAGATCAAGGTGACGGTCCGGCGTGTTCCCACGGCGCACCTCGTGGCCGCGCTTAAGTCCAGGCCTTCCGGCTTCTCGCTCGAACTCGACGGCAAGCCGCTCACCCCGAGCGACCTCGACGGTAAACGCGAGCTCGATGCCGGGCCACATCGGATCGTCGCACGTGCGCCAGGATACCGTGATTTCGTGTGGAATGAGAGCCTGAGAGACGGACAGGTCGCGACAGTGGAGATCACATTTCAGCCGATTCCGGGAGCTCGAGGCGGTCCACCAAAACCGGTGTTCTATGGCGCCGTCGCGGCGAGCGCTGCCACGCTGGGCGTCGGGACGGCGTTCGCGATTCACGCGTCCGGGCTCGCAGGCGAAGAGACTGACAAGCCGCCACTGCTCCGCGATCCACGACTGCAGAAGGACGTGGAAAGCGCGTCCGCCCGGGCGAACGCGTTCTTCATCACGGGGGCCGTGCTCGGTGTTGGTGCCGGCGTGCTCTTCTTCCTGACGGACTGGACGGATGGCGCCGAGGGCGATAGGAAGCTCGACGGCGCGCAGGCTCAGCCCGCCCGAGGCACCGCCATCAGCCTCGTCTCCGTTGCCCCTTGGGCTGCTGCCGGGGCAGGAGGGATCGCCGCGGGAGGCATCTGGTGAGCCAGTTCTGGATACCCATCAAGGGGGTTGCAGTCCTTGCGGGTGTGGTGATGGCTGCCTCGTGCACGTTCGGTGGTCTCGGCGACTATGAGATCGAGTCGTGCGACCCGAACGTCGCCCGCTTGGAGGACGACGTCTGTAACCAGTTCAACGACGAGACGACATGTAGCCCATACCAGTGCGATCGCAGCGAGCGGCGCTGTATACGCGCGCCGCGTGACGACGACAGAGACGGCGATCCCAGCGTCACCTGCGGCGGCGGCGATTGCGACGACCAGAATGCGAACGTCTCCTCCAAGCTTGTGGAGACTTGCGATGGCCTGGATAACAACTGCAACGGTATCGCCGACGATGGCGTCCTCGCGTTCACCGAGCCCGCCACCGTGGTGCCCGCAGAGGATGCATGGGAGGACGTGCGTATCATCGTCCCCCTGAACCGAGCCGACGAGGATGTGCGCCTCGCTGTAGCCGTCAAGCCTGCTGCCTCGAACGACTGCGTGCGCGGCTTCGATGTCTCACGAGAGGGATCGGATACGGGGTGCACGATCCTTGCCAGTCCTCCCGACGCGCTCGCTGCGCAGCCGTCGATCGACCTCGCGAGCGGCGGTACCGTAGTGGGGTGGGTACGTCGAAGCGGGTGCGCGGCGGGCGTACCCGTGCTGAGCGAAGCGCCATCGCTTGTGTCGGGCACCGCGTCGGAGTCGCTCGATCTAGCCACCTGCGGGGCCGGCGCGGCGCACCCATCCGTGGCCGTTGCTCCCGCGGACTCGTCGATAGCGCTCGCGCTTTGGCGAGCCGAACCGGCGCTCCGCGCGCTGACCCCGGACTCAGCGGACTGCTCCACCCGCGCGCCGGTCAGTCTTGAAGCCGTCGTCGTTTCGATGGCGGATTCCATGACGGTCGTCGCGTCTACGACGCTGAGCAAAACGCTCTCCACGCGACCGCCGGCGGTCATCGGCCTGCCTGCGACGACCCCGCGTTTTCTTGTCGGGGCAGCGCTCCCCGACGGAGGAGCGGCGCTGTTTCTGGTGAAGGATTCGTTCCTCCCCGTGCCGGCTGCCATCCCCATTCCGGGGCTCCCGAACGATCCAACGGGCGTGGTGTTCGGCATCGGGAAGCTCACGGAGACGCGAGCAACGGTCGGCGTCGCGATCGAGTCGGGGTGCGCCCCTCAGAAGGCCTACTTTGCGATTGCCACCGTGAACCTCGAGACGGATGCGGTCTCCGTAACGCCCGCCATTCTCTTCGAGACAGCCGAACGCACGGCGTTTGTGTCCCCCGCATGGTCACCCGAACGTGGCGAGTGGCTCATCGCTTGGATCGGCAGGAGCATCGTGGCTCAACGCATCGCGGAGCGTGATGGGGCCCTGGTTGCACTCGATTCCTCGCCCATCTCGCTCGAAGCGACAGATCGATCACCGGTGACGCTTGGACTCCTGCGATCGTCCGCAACGCCAACTGCATGGAATATCAACTTCCTTGACGGTGGTGCACAGCCCGGTATCACGCAGACCTCGTTCGGCTGTTCGGGCTCTCAATAAATTCGTATGTTCAATGCAGGAGATATGCGATGAGATCGAGCTTGTTCGGCCTGAAATCGATATGGATGGTGACGTTCGCCTGCTGCATGGCGGCGAATGGATGCGGGGGCGACGGCGGAGGTAGCGGGGGAGAAGGGGGCACCGGCAACAGCGGAGGCGGAGGCACGCCAACCGGCGCGCAGGGCGGCGGCGGCAGCGGTGATGGATGCTCGGGCGACGCAGAATGCGATGACGATGGCGCCTACTGCAACGGCGCGCCCAAGTGTGTCGACGGTGTCTGCAAAAACCAGCCGATCGACTGTGGGGAGGCACCCGAGGGGTGCACCGGGGTCGAGTGCAGCGAGAGCAAGAAGCGTTGCGTCCCTGTTCCATTCGACGCCGATAGCGATGGCCACGGTGCGCCCGGTTGCCCGGGGGGAGCAATCAAGGACGACGACTGCGACGACGACAACGAGAACCGATACCCCGGCAACTGGGACGGGCCTTTAGGCGATGGGAATTCCGACCGGTGTAACGATGGTATCGATCAGGACTGTACGGGCACACCGGACGATGGCTCGACTCAGGGAGGTGCGACGTGCACTTGCGCAGCCGGTCAGTCGGTTCAGATGTGGGTCTATGATGGCGATCGGGACAATCATGGCCTTCTATCATCGTCAATCGATAGCTGTGCGAAGCCGAGCCAGTGTCCAGTGAACCAGCCCGGCTGCACGGATACGACGTTGTGGAAGATCGGTATTCCTCAAGATGACTGTGACGACACGGACTCAGAGCGGCACCCCGGGTTCGCCGAGCAGTGCGACGGCAAGGACAATAACTGTAATGGTCCGGCTGACGAGGTATTTCTCGATCTTGGTGACAGCTGCGATAACGAATTGGTGGGTGTTTGTCATCGCGCGAACGTGCGCACATGCAAGTCGAATGGGTTGGGGACCGAATGTAATGTGTCGTCTGCCGCGCCGGATGAGGCGTTTCATGTGACGGTCGATTCTGCGACAAGCAGTTGGGACTACAACTGTAACGGTGCGATTGAGCGTCGTTATGAGCGAACTGCTGATAATTCATTTGGTGCATTGAATGGTGTGTTTCATGTGGTAAGTCGTTATGATTTCGATTGTGATGTCTTCACCGACCAGGTCAACTGTGTTGCTACGCATTACTCGGCAAATTTCCCGGGGTTGATTACTGAGTCCTGCGGATTGACGAGTCTCTATCGGCACACCTGCAGGTGGGACGGCACCGAATGCGATAATACGGGCTCCCCGTATTCACTCGGAGCGCAGGGGTGCAAGTAGCCTGCCAGGTATCGCACACTGTTATTATCCATGGCTTCCCCGATTCTCATTGGCTTCCGTTACCGTATTCTCCGAGAGCTCGGTCGCGGCGGCATGGGCGTGGTCTATCTCGTGGAGCACACGCACACGGGTGATCAGCTCGCCCTGAAGGTGCTCCTCGCGCACTCGGGAGCGAATCCCGAGACGGTGGAGCGCTTCAAGCGAGAAGCGCGGGCCCCGGCGCGCATCAGGAGCGAGCATATCGTCAAGGTCACGGACAGCGACGTGGCCCCAGAGCTCGGAGGGGCGCCGTTCCTCGTGATGGAGCTACTGAACGGGCAGGATCTAGAGAAACTCCTCAAGGTGCGGCAACGGTTGGAGCCCATCGAAGTCATCACCATCCTGATGCAGGTCGCGCGTGCGCTCGACAAGGCGCACGGGATGGGCATCGTCCACCGGGATCTCAAGCCCGACAACATCTTTCTCCACGAGAAGGAGGATGGCTCGACAATCGTCAAGATCCTCGACTTCGGCATCTCGAAGCTCGGGGGCGAGGGGCTCGGGGGTATCGAGCAGGCGGGACTCACCCAGCAGGGCTCGCTCATCGGGACGCCGCTCTACATGTCGCCCGAGCAGGCGCGGGGCGACGCAGCGAACGTGAGCCCGGCGTGCGACGTCTGGGCGATCGGGCTCATCGCCTTCCGCTTGCTTACGGGGCGGCATTTCTGGACCGCGCGGACCCTCGCGGAACTCATAGTCCAGATCATGAACGAGCCGATAACCAGCGCGTCGCTTCGCTTCCCTGGCGTGCTCCCGCCGGCTTTCGACCCCTGGTTCGCGCGTTCGTGTGACCGCAATCCGACCTCGCGCTGGGCGTCGATCGGTGAACAGGCGCAGGCACTCGGTGTCGCGCTAGGCATCGACGCTCATTCGCTGGCGCTGTCGAACTCGTGGACGATGCGGCTGTCGACCGACGGGCGCGTGCGTGTGAACGGCCTGCCGTTCGCTCAGGATTTCTCACCTAAAGGATCCTGGCAGGGCGGAGCGACTCCCGGGCCGTCGCGGACCGAAGCGCCGTTCAGCGCGCTCACGCCTCAGGCCTCGGGCCCGGCGAGCACCTCGGGGACCAGCGCTCTCAGCGGCCCGGTCAGACCGTCCCGCGGTGGGAAGCTGCGTATCGGGGTGGCAGTGGGGATCGTCTCGGCTGTGCTTGCAGTCGCCGCGCTGGCAGCCTTGTTCTTGGCGCGAAGCTCCACGACGGCCACACCGGAGATCCCGAACGTGCCCACGGTCGCATTGACGAGCGCGGCGTCACCGGCGACTGTCTTGGCCGCCCCGCCCGCTACGCTGCTGCCGTCCGCGCCGCTGTCAAGCATCGCGCCTGCGGAGTCGGCGTCGGCCGATGCGCTGACTGCGGTGCCCACCGCCTCGGTAACGCCTACGGTCAGCAGCCCGGCCGTAACAGGCACTGCTGCCACGCGGCCCACTGCGGCAGTGAAGCCATCGCCCGTGAAGAAGCCGCCACTTGTGAAGGACCCGCAGACGGAATTCAACCCGAGCGCGCCTTGACGTCTGTGTGACGCACGCAGGGCTCCGGATGTTGATGAGGCGCAAGGCGCCGTCTCGATGCGGCGGATGCGTGGCACCTTCATCGCGATCCCATGGACGAAGGGCGCCGGCCTCGTTGCTTCTGCTCGTGCACGCGCAAGCCGACCATCTTCGCGATCTCCTCGGCTCCCGCGTTGTCGATGGCCTGGAAGAGCACGTCCTTCTCCGGCCGGGAGACGGAGATGCCGAGGAACAGCACCCCGTCCATCCGTCGACCCTCTCGAATGAGCCTCGCCCCGACAAAGTCACCCCGCATGTGCACGAGGTTGACGAAAACAGTCTCATCCGGTCCCACGGCTAACGGCGCCAGCGCGACCTTCGGGTTCATGAGCACGGCGCGAGCACGGCGTCCGCGCGCGTCATCCGGGACTTCTGCGAGACGGCCTGCGCGAGGCGAGTCGATGGTCCCCGCCTATGCTCCAATGTCAGTTGCCGGAGATCATGGAAGTCGCCGTCCGTCAGGCGCAGGGCGTGCGGGGTGCAACGGTCGACAGGCGAACTGCGTGTCGCCACCCCGACCTCGTAGAAGACGCTGCGCTCGTCATACCCGAGCGCGTCGAGCAGGACGAGTTCGGCATCGATCAGGTCGAGGCCGAGCAAACGGAGTGGTATGGCAAGGTCGACGCTCCAACGTCGCCCTCCACTGAATCGAGCACCGTGCCGCTCGCCGCTGTCTCTTGGCGATCGTCGGGCTGGTTCGCGCGACCAGGGCGGTCGCCGCGATATTCAATAAGGATGCTGTGCACGTTCCGCGTGGGAGAGCAGCCGACCTCCGATGGTTTGACGCCCTGCTCCCGATCAGGTTGGCTCCGCGCCGGCCGGGCTCGTTCCAGCCTCGGCAGGGGAAGGCTCGGCTTGTGGTGCCATTTCCGCGACTCGCCAGAGCGTCGCCGTCGGGCTCCGCGAGACGTCGATTTCGTACACGACGTCGCAGTCGGTCGTAGTCGGATCGGGCAGCAACGCGATCTCGAACTCGTCTCCGCCGCAATCGTACACGCGATACACGAAGAATCGCTCCTTGTACCGCCGGGCTGCCTGGAGCTCGTTTCCACGTAGCTCGACGCGGCCGTGCTCGTGACCACGCCCCTTGACCTCGATGAACCGAGCCACCAGGCGGGGATCGGCGGATGTGCGAAAGCGCTCCCGGTCCTCGGCCGAGGCGAAGCTGAGCACGTCACAGCCGTAGGCGTCGCTCCCTTGGAGGTGGTCGACCGGGAGCGGGAAGCGGCCCTGTCCCTCGGCCTCCTCGAACCAGGCCGCAAGCTGCTGGCAGTGGACCGGATCGACGACGGGCCGTTGGGCGCCGGACGGCCGCGGCGCGGAGGCGCGGGGGGTCTCGCGCACGCGGAGCCGCACCGAGCGCGGCGGCGGGAGCGTGGGCCGCGGTTGCGCGGTCGCGGTGACCGCGCCCGTCATGACCGCCTGGGGAGCCGCGGTTGGCGGGCGTGGTGGCGAGGGCGTGGCCGTCGGTGGTACCGACGCTCCTCCGTGGGCTGCCGTCGCTTCGCCCTGCGCCTGCGGCGCGCTCGTGTCGGCGCTCGGCGGCTCCACCCAGGGGCGTGCGGACAACCCCGAGGGCTCGGCGGGCTGTCCTAGCTTCGCTCGCGCTGCGGCGACGATGTGCGCAGCCTCCGCGATCTCGACGCCGAGGATGCGGGCGAGTAACGCCGTGTGACGCTCGGCGGAGCACGACGCCAGCCGCGCGAAGTCACCGCCGCTCTCGATCTGGAACACGGCTGCGAACAGCTCTCCGACCGCGTCCGCCAGGAGCTCGTCCTTGAGCAGCGGGGCGAGATCGGTCGACCCGGCGATCACGTACGCCGTGCCGTCCACGAACAGGACCTCTCCGGGAGCGCTCATCGCGATGGGATATCCCTTGTCACCGATCGTGGCTTGACCGCCGACGCTTTCGCACAGCTGGACGTCGAGCTTGCGCAGTCGCGCGAGGCCCGTCCCCTGCGCATCCACGAATGTGCGGACGGCGTAGATGACTGGCTTGAGCCGTTCGAGCTCGGCGCGGAGTTCGTCCGCTCGCGGGCTCTTGCGGATGGAGTCTACCCGCACGGCCACCTTGGCCGGCTGCAGCGGCGTGACGCCAAAGAGCCGCTCGACCTTGTTTGCCCCTCGACGCCGATCGAACTGGAATAACGGCAACAAGCTCCGGACCGGCGCGGGGACCATGCCGTTGTCGTCGTAGTAGAGCTCGGAAACTCCGAAGTAGCCGGCCTTTCCGCTGAGGCTTCCCAACAGCTTCCCTTCGGAGCGGAACCTCTCGTAGCTCGCGCCCTCGGGCTCGTCGCCATCGGCGCGCCCGAACAGCGCTCGGTAGAGCGTGCGGGCGCTGCGGCCATCCGGATCGACGCGCGGCAGCTCGAGCAGCAGGCCGTAGAAGTCATCCCAGGAGAGGAGATGGAGCGAGGGCCGCACACCGGCGCGCTCGAGCGCGAAGCGCACGCGTCGCTCGTCCATCTGGAGGCTCTGGAGGAGTGGATGGTTCGCCTGCAAAGCCGGCCGGCGCAGCACGCGTTGCACATCCTCCGGGAGGCTGCGATCCATCGTGCAGTGCGCGGGATCGACCTTCCCGCCGCCGGCGGTCGGGACCCACGCGGTCGTCTCGATGCGCCACGAGACGAACGAAGGCAACGTCTGATCGACCAGCTCCCGCGCCACGCGCTTGTTGGGGGGATAGCAACTAAGGCAGGCGTCGGCGTCTCCGGCCCGCCACTGCTCCAGGCGCGGATCCTGATCAAGCCACGCCACGATCGCGTGCGGATCCGCCTTCTCGAGGATAGCGTCGAGCCCGTCGACCGAGGAGACAAGGAGCGACGGACGCCTGAGATCCTCGAGCTTGTGTGCGATGAAATCCCGCGGGTCGAAGACCGCGGGGTAGCGGAGGCGCTTGATCACGAGGCGCGTGAAGGCCCAATCAGGACTGTGGGAGGGCGTCTTCCTGGGAAGCGTCTCAACGCCGAGCCACGTAAGGAGCGCCTCGACCTCGGCGGCGCTGCCCCGCACACCGAGCGCCTCGGGCGGCGCCACGAGGCGCTCCGGGCTCGCGTGGTAGAGCGCGTCCGTGAGCCTCCCGCGCGGGTACTCGGCGCCGAGGTAAAGCACGGACGCGGGCGCGAAGGTGCCGGAGCGTGTCCGCAGGATCACGCGGATATCGGGCGGAGAAACGGGGCCGCTCCGAGCCTCGCGGGCGTGGAGGACTAGCAGAGCCCGGAGCAGCTCCGCGCGGTGTTCGCCCTCGCCGGCGGGATCAGCGTCGACGCGAGTGTTGGTCACCGTGTGGATCGCGCTCACGATCGGCGCGAATGCGTACTCGCGCACCTTGAAGCTCGCGAGGCGGGTCATTAGGTCACGCTGCGAGCTGACGCCGAGCGCGATGCGGAGGCGGGTCGCGAGCGCACGGCTCAGCAGATGGACGCGGGTCCAGGGAGGGAGCGGCAGTGCAGCGTCATCGCCGGGCGGCAGGAACGTCGGCTCATCGATAGGCAGGACCCTGTCGTTGTCGTCGACGAGGAGGCGCGGCGGCGGTATCGGTAATGCGCCTGATCCGATGAGGCCCGCCAGGAGCGACGCTCGGGCATCGAGCCCGAGCCCGGCGGAGAGCCGATCGAGACGCGCGCCGAGCTCCGTGGAGGTGAGCTCCGGGATCTCCAACGCGTTCAACAGCGCCGCGACCGCCGCCGTCGGCGGTGCCTGCACGAGGTCCCCGAACTCTTCGCGTGGCAGCCATGCGCTCCCGTCCACGCGCAGCCTCCGCGCCGCCGCGCTGTGGACGAGCGCGCCCGATCTTACGGGGATGATGGGGAGCGAACGCGCCACCTCGACCAGCTTCTGCGGGAGCCCGAACTTCTCGAGGATCGGGTCGAAGGGTCCCTCGGTGGCAAGGACGGAGAGGGCGCCCCACAGGTTGACCGAGTTCGCGCAGCCCTTCGCGATCTCTCCGATGAACGAGGCGATCCGGTCCACGAGGTACTCGTTGGCGGCGCTCTCCACGAGGTTCTTGCGGTTGTGGGTGAGCTCGAGGCTCGCGTGGACGATGACCGGGAGCGGCAATCGAACCTGCGTCACGAAGTAGCTAAACAAGAAGCCCGAGACCTGGACACGCTCGGTGGGGACCGCCACCTTGATCTCGTACTCGGGCGTCGAGAGCTGATCGCTGCGCAGGTGCTGCTCGGGGATGTCATCCCCGGTGGTGAACACCTGCCAGAGCTCGGGCGGTCGGCGAGGGCCCTTGATTTCCACGAGGTCGCCGCCCCGTTCGACCTCCCACGTCGCGGCGCTGCCGGAACGCGAGAGCCGGACTTCGCGAAGGTGTCGCGTGAACAGCAGCACGTCACGGTCGATGAGGTTGAGCTGCTCCGCTACCTCGTCGTACGCGCGGGGGCTGGAGAAGGGGATCCCGACGATTGTGTCGTAGCCTTCATCTCGGAGCGAGAGCGCCTGCTGGTGGAGGATGGCCAGATCCTCGTGAGGGGCGCCCGCCGCGGACAACCCGACGAAAGGGAGCGCGAGCAGCGGGACGGGGTAGGCGGCGCCGTGCCGGCGCTCCATCTCGACCTTCCGGAGCACATCGGCGCTCTCGCGACAGAGATGCTCTAACCACGCTTCGGCGAAGCTCCTGGAGAAGGCGAGCTCCAGGTTGCCGCTCAGGATGAAGGGAGTGGTCGTCCACCCGAGTATCGAGCGGAAGCCGAGCCCCTTGTTCCCGATGTACCGGGCGCGCTGATACCGCTTCGGGCTGTTGTTCGTGAGCATCAACGACTTGACGCCTGCAGCCGAGAAGACGGTGCCCGTGTTGGCGACGCAGAGCCCCCGCTCTGTCAGGATGATGGCGGCGCGACACCTGCCGCCGCGATCCTCGCCGGCGTCGTCCGCGTTCTGGAGCAGCTCGAGCAGCTCGCGGCCGTGGTAGTCCTGCGCGGTGACCTTCTCCCGTAGGTAAGCTGCGACCATCTCGTCGGGATCGGTCACGAAGATCCGGCGGCGCTCTTCGGTTTTGCACGCGATCCATGCCCGCCACTCGGACGACGACCAGAGGCGGCTACCATCACTCTCGACCTCCGAAGCCTCGTCATGCGCCGACACTACGCGATGCTAGCATGCATCAAAGCGTCGGCGTCCACAGGCCCCCGCTGCGCGCGACGTCGGCGTGCGCGGCAGCGGGCTCGGGCGGCGCGATGCCGCACGTTGAGCGGTGGGTGATGGCGATCGACGTCGGGGCAGCGATTCGCCGGTCCACCAAGCCGCCCTTCAGTCGATGGATGAGGTACGCCAAGGTGCCGCCCACGGAACGGCCTGCACGAGCGACAGGAAGAAGCCCACGGCGTCATGGAGCAGGGGGGAAGAGTGGCGGGCCGATCTCCTCGAAAGGGTCCGGGATGTCGAGCACGCGCCCGTCCGGGCAGCCGAGCATCAGGGCGTGGATCCAATGATCTGTCTCGGCGAGCGGCACCACCCAGTAGCCGACTAGGCCGAGGTCAGCGAGCAGGTCCTGGTAGACCATTGGTCCAGTTCCCTCTGGACGCGGACAGGCCCGGCGCATCAGGCCGGGGGCATGGCCGCGGTTCCCCGAGGCGGGAGCAGCACTGCATGCACGGCCTCGGCGATGTGCGGGGCGCGAACGCCGTCGCTGCCGTCGAGGTCCGCGATGGTGCGCGCGACCCGGAGCACACGGCGGTAGGCCACCGCGGAGAAGCCCAGCCGCTCGGTGGCCTCGGCGAGGACACGAGCCCCGGCCGCGTCCGGCGTCGCGACCTGCTCGATCTGCTGGGGGGAGAGCTGGGCGTTGGTCCGGGCTGCCGCGTCCGTTCGTGCTCGTTCCTCCTGCGCAGCGCGAGCCGCGATGACGCGCTTCTGTACCTCGTACGAGGGCTCGCTGTTCGAGCCGCTCTGCAGCGAGGCGACGTCGACCGGCGGGAGCGCCACCTGGACATCAAAGCGGTCCAAGAGCGGGTCGCTCAGCCTCGCCCGGTAGGCGCGCAGGCGCTCCGGGGAGCAGACGCAGCGCCGCACGTGATCCCCCGCGAACCCGCAGGGGCATGGGTTGATGGCGGCGACGACGAGCGTCCGCGCCGGGAAGGTCGCACGCGTGCGCCCGCGGGCGAGGGTGACGCGGCCCTCATCCAGGGGCTGCCGCAGGGTCCCCAAGACGCTGCTCCGGAACTCGAGCAGCTCATCGAGGAAGAGCACTCCATGGTGGGCCAGGGAGACCTCGCCGGGCCGCACCGGCTCACCACCACCCACGAGGCCAGCGCCGCTCACCGTGTGATGGGGCGCGCGGAACGGACGTGTGCCCACGAACCCAACCTCCGGCATGAGGAGCCCGGCAACGGAGTAGACCGAGGTGACCTGGGTCGCCTCCTCGAGCGAGAGCGGCGGCAAGATCCCCGGCATCCGCCGCGCGAGCGTCGTTTTCCCGGCCCCGGGCGAGCCCATGAGCAGGAGGTGATGCCCGCCCGTCGCGGCGATCTCTAGCGCCCGCCGCGCGGCATGCATCCCACGGAGATCGGCCAGGTCCGGTGCCGCCGCCGGGGGCACGACGGGGAAGGGCGGTGGCTCCCCCGCGCTCTCCAGCGGGACGCCCTCGCGGAAGTAGCGCACGAGCTCGTCCAGGTTGTTGGCCACGAGCACCCGGATCCCGGGCACGCTCGCGGCCTCCCGGGCATTCGCCTTGGGGACGATGGCCCGGGTGATGCCGTGGGCGATGGCCCCGCACAGGCTCGGGAGCACGCCGCGCACGGGCCGGATCGCGCCGCCGAGCGAGAGCTCGCCGAGGATCACCACGTCCTCCAACGACGCGGTGGTGATCTGCCCCAGCGCGGCGAGGATGGTGAGCGCCATCGGCACATCGAAGGTGCCGCTGCTCGCGACCTCCTCCAGCCCGACACGGACGGAGACCCCGTGCTGGTGGAAATCCACGTTGAGCTGCTGGAGCGCGGCGCACACCCGGATGCGGGTCTCCCTCTGGCGCGCCTCGCTGAGGCCGGCGATCTCGAAGGACGCCGGCGCCTGTGTGATCGTCGTCTCGATGCGGACGAGATACGCGGCGAGCCCGGTCAGTGACACTGAAAACGCGCTGGCACGCAGCGCATTCTCGGACTGCTTCATGTCATGACTCCGAAGAAGCGAAGGCGGCGCACGGAAGTCCCGCACGCCGCCTTCAACTGCTTCTCTGGTTGTGGTTTACGGGTGAAGACTGGGCGTACGTCGGAACGCCCCTGAGGCGGCCTCTGCGGGGGCGACGACGACAGACGTCGCTACGACGGCGGCCAGATTGCTTCCGTGATGGCCGCCACAAGCAGGCCGGCGACTGCCGTGGCGGTGCCCTTCTTCGTCGCCTCCACGGTGAGCACGCGGATGATGTAGGGGACAGCGGGATCGGGGCGCTGAGGGGCGAACGTGAACACGTCGGGCATGACGACTCCTGGGCGCCCGAGCGGGCGCGGTGAAACAAGAACGGGGTGGATGAAAGACAGAGCGCGGGCGCGTGGGACAACCCGCGAAGCGATTGATCTCAGCCCGTGCAGGCGAGGATCACCTGCGCGAGCATCGTCAGAACGGCCGCCGTGATGCGCAGCGCCTTGATGTAAAACTTGGTGTTGTTCATGGGTGCAGTGCCTCTGTGGAGGGGCTCTCCTTCATGGCTCTTATTCCTATATTTCGCGGCTCATTGCTCACGGCGATGAAAGACGCGGCGATCGCGTCCTGCTCATAACCAGAATGTGAGGTGGCCCAGATTGGGCTATCAGAGCAGGAGGCCGGCCATAGTTCCTTCTGGTTCCCGAAGCACACCGCAACAAGGGGTTAAAGGAGAACGGCGGAAGTCACCGCCGGGTCCTCCTACGCCCTACGCCTGGGATCACGCAGCCGCCTGCAGCGTGGCAGCGTGGACGTGCTCCACGTAGCGTGCGATACGAGCGTCTGTGCTTACAGGTTGGGCATCCCGCCGAGCGCACCGGATAGCCACAGTCGCGAGAGAGTCATCCCCCTCTTCGTGCACATGGCGAGCGCGTCGCTGTACCCGACCCGGCCCACCTCCGTCACCCCGCTCTTGTTCCGATTCACGATGAAGAGGCGCACGCGATCGTCCCCGAGCTCGAGCGCGTCGAGCACCTCCGGCCGCTGCGTGACCATGAGCACCTGCGGCCGTCCGGGCTCGTCCAGCAAGATATGCTGCACCCGTTCTGCAACCCGGAGCGCCAGACGCGGGCTCAGCGCGTGGTCAGCGTTCTCGAGGGCCAAGACGGACGGGCCTTCGGGGAGCAGTAGCAGCATGATCGTGTACAGGATGAGGCGCGTGCCGTCGTCCGCGGCGCCGGTAGAAATCCATCGCGCATCGCGGCGCAGATGACGATCACAGAAGCTGATGCCCTCGTCCGACACATCTTCGGCCCACTCCGCGAACCTGCGCACCTCGTCGACGATCCGTCGCCAGACGACACGCTCCCGTTGCAGCTCGGGGGCGCACTCGAACAGCACGCCTTTCATCGACTCAGGGGAGGATCCGTGCGGGCTGTAGATGGCGAACAGATCCAGGGTCCGGAGCAGCCTGCTGAGCGGCCCCTCACCACGCGTCGCGCACACCAACGGAGCGATCCCGCGATCATGCTCCGGCCTGATCGTGACCAGATCCCCGGTCTTTCGCCCCAGCACCAGGCGCCCCACGTTGTGCTCTCGGGCGGCAAGTTCCTCACCGTTCTCCATCAGTCGCTCTCGGGCGAAGTTCCACGACCACGACCACGTCTTGGGTTCCTGGAGCCTGGCTTCGTAGAACGCGCCCTCAGCCCACGCCTCGATGATCATTTTGGTCCGCCGGCGCTCTGACGTCCTGAGGAGGGTGCGTTGCTGGGTCCGCGTCACCCGCACCCCGCGTGCGGTTAAGGCGTCCGGCTCCACCTGGCCTTGCGCAGCCGCACCGAGCAGCGCGATTCCCTCGAGCAGGTTGGTCTTCCCGGCACTGTTCGGCCCGATGAACACGTTGAACTTCCCGAGCTCCAACGTGACGTCCACGATCGTCTTGAAGCCGCGGATTCGGACTTTCTGCAGCATGATCTCTCCTCGGTTGCTGATGGGAAAGCGCGGCCTGCGCCGCGCGACGGGATCGGCAGCCGTCGCAGGGAACTTCAGCGAGGTGCAGTCCACCCGGCAGGAGCCCGCTCGCGCGGCACGGTGACTTCAGACGGATGTGAGGGCGGGGAGACAGCCCGCCGCCTAGCGCAGAGGGCTGTCCACCTCCTCTCGAGCGTCGCGCCTGAGGGCTCAGCCTCCCGCGGCTTCCACCCGCTGGCGCGCCTGGGGCTCGTGCCCGGTCGCCTCGACGCCGGCGCGCACAGCGGCGGCCAGCGTCCCGTTCGCGAGCAGCGCCTCCCGAGTTCGATCGCGCCCGTGGCCGATGTGCTCGCCGCGGAAGGCGAGGTGCGCGCCGTTCTTCTGGATCACCCCGGTCGCGAGGCCGTAGTCGACGAGGTCGCCGGCAGCGTCGATCCCCTTGCCCCAGCGGATGTCGAACTCCGCCTCCTTGAAGGGCGGCGCCAGCTTGTTCTTGACGATCTTCGCCCGTGTGCGGGCTCCGACCGTGTCCTCGCCCGCCTTCACGGTCCCGATCCGGCGCACGTCGAGGCGCACGCTCGCGTAGAACTTGAGCGCATTGCCGCCCGTGGTCGTCTCGGGGCTGCCGAAGACGACGCCGATCTTGTGGCGGAGCTGGTTGATGAAGATCAGGGTGGTCTCGGTTCGGTGCGCGATGCCGGTGAGCTTGCGGAGGGCCTGGCTCATCAGCCGCGCCTGCAGCCCGAGGTGCTGGTCGCCCATGTCCCCCTCGATCTCGGCCTTCGGCGTGAGCGCGGCGACCGAGTCGATGACGATGATGTCGACCGCCGTGGAGCGGGTCAGCATTTCCGCGATCTCGAGCGCCTGCTCGCCGCTGTCCGGCTGGGAGACGAGGAGCCGGTCGATGTCGACGCCGATCGCTCGCGCGTAGGTGACGTCGAACGCGTGCTCGGCGTCGATGAACGCCGCGACGCCACCCGTCCGCTGGGCCTCGCGCATGGCGTGCAGCGTGAGGGTGGTCTTGCCGGACGACTCCGGGCCGTAGATCTCGACGACGCGGCCGCGGGGGTACCCGCCGACGCCGAGGGCGGCGTCGAGCGCGAACGAGCCGGTGCGAATGACCCGGACTTCGGGGATGCTGTCACCACTTCCGAGGGCCATGAGGGCTCCCTTTCCGAATTGCTTCTCGATGGCGCCGACCACGGACTGGACGGCGCGGGCCTTACTAACGTGAGCGTTCATGGGGAAGGTCCTTTGCTGAAGAGGGGTTGCCTAGACAGGAGAGCGCCGCGCAGCAGGCAAGGCCTGCGCAGGCGGGTGCCCTTCCGTGAGCGGTCGTCAGGGGAGGCCGCGCTCAGCAGCGTCGAGCAGGTTGTAGATGGTCTCCGTCGCCTTCTCGATACGGCGGCGCGCCTCGTGCCTGGAGAGAACGCGCTCCTGGACGGGGCGCGTGGCGTCTTCGGCCGCGTTGAGGCCCTGGTCCACCTGCTCCCGAAGCGCGGTGAGCCACTTGCGCGTGTAGCTGGGATCGTCAAGTCGGATGGCGTCGATCGGTGGCGGTCGTTCGGTACGGCCGTCCCACGTGTCGTCATCCGCCGGGTACTGGCGAGTCTCTTCCATGGTGGTTCGCCTCCAGGTTGGCCTGAGCGAGATGAGAACGGCGCACAGGACTCCTGTACGCCGAGGCTGAATCTGACGTTGCAGATGGTTGAGAGCTGGGGGTTCTCCGATCCTTCTGGATCTCGGCATGGGAGCCGAGGCTCAGAAGGAGGGCGCCCTGTGTATCGAGATGGCGGGGCGGAGGAAGCTACTCGCCCTTATCCAGCTGGGCGTGCACGGCGATCTCGCGCAGCACCGCGCCGGGCGTGCGCCCCTCGTTGTGCGCGATGGCCTCGATGACCTTGTCCAGCGGCTGCGAGCAGAGGCGCGCGCCCACGACCACACGGGGCTGGATGTGGATCGGCGGGGTCTGTGGGTGCGGCCACCTGGGCGGCAACCATGCGTAGGGGATGTCCCTGGGCCAGCCGCGCTCTACCGAGAGAGCCGACTGGTAGCCCTTCGACTCCAGGTAGGTCTCGATGTCGTGTGGAGATACGCACCGTGTGACTGGCTTGCCGGGGAACGTGACACTCATGCGGTGCTTGGGATCTCGGAGGTTCATCGGCTCCCCTTTCGCCTGCGCAGGCGAGCAAGCAGCTTGCGAGCCCGGCGGAGCCGGCTGGCGGCGGTTCCGAGGTGCAAGTGCAGCACGCTCGCGATCTCGGCGCCTCCGTGGCCCAGAGCCGCCAGGGCGATCACTTCTCGCGCCCAGAACGGCATCTGCCAGAGCGCGAGGAGCGCCTCCATCTCGGCGCGCGCCTGGAGTTGCGCCTCGAGATTCAGGCCTACAACATGGTGCAGAAGGCCGAGCGGCTCCTGGTGCAGGACCTCGTGACGCACGTACGCGCTGCCGAGGTAGTGGGTCGCCTGCCGCCACGCGACCCCGCGGAGCCACCGGCGGAGCACCTGCCGAGCGTTCGCGGCAGGGTCGGGACGATACCGACCCGCCTCGATGGCCCTCCAGGCGCCCAGGACGACAGCCTGCGCGACGTCGGCGCTGTCACGCGCGGGGACGCCGCAGGCGATGAGCGTGGCCACGATGAAGGCCCGCTCCGCCATGACGGCCGCGATGCTGGGTCGGGCCGGGGGATGTGGCGCGGCGGGGGGGCGGCGCGGCCCCTTGCGCTCGCGGCTCACCGGCCCCTCGGGGACTTGCGGGAGCGGTCAGCCGCTCCGGGAGAGCTCGGCCGTTTCTGCACCACCGTGCCGGCCGCACAGGCGGCGCGCCTGGCCACGGCTGGCGACGAGTCGTGCGGGTCGGCGGGGGTGTGCCGGCGGCTTCGCGCGCGAACGCCCATGCATCCGGACGCGCAGGCGCGTGAATCGTGCAACTCCAGCAGGTTGCGGAGCGCGGCGGGGACCCGGCTCGCGTCGGTGTCGGTCAGGGAAGGCGGATGGGAGCGAGGGTTCCGGTTCGAAGGCGCACGGCTCCCTTGGCCCGCGGAGCGCGGGCGGACTACAGTCAGCATGTCGGGACCTCGTCCGTCGAGGTTTCGGCCACGCAGCCCGGGCGATTGCCGTCGCCGCGGGCTGCACTACTTCCAGCTGAGATGATGATCTCCCTGCATCACAGGGAGCGTGTGCAGCACGGGAGAGCTGCAGGAGAGGCAGGGATGCAGCTGCGGGACCGGCCCGAAGCTGCGATCGCCTCAATCTTCTTCCGGCAGCATGATGGTTATCACGGGCTCGGCGTTGTCGCCGGGACCGCAGACCGCCTTGAGCTCCACCAGCGAGGGCTTGGCGGAGTCGGTAACCACATACAGCGAAAAGATGATCTCGTTTGCTTCCGGTGCGCGCTGGGCCGCCGCGCGGAACATCCAGAGGACATCCCACAGTCGGCCGCGCTCGTCGTTGCGGGCCCGCAGCGCAGCCGGCGTCAGCATCACGTAGCGGGTCCAGACGGAGTGCGTCACGGCGACGGGAAGCTTGATCCCCATCTCCCCGGCCGTTGACGTCACCTCCATCAGGGTGCCATCCGCGATGGCCTGGGCGCGCGTGTACGCCTCGATGACCTCGAACTCGAGCTCGTCGTTGTCCGGCATCTTGTTTTCCTCCGGTTGGGATTACGTGGCGCCGGCCAGGAGAGAGACGCTCTCGCCTTTCGCGAGCTCTGCGCCGCCGAGGCGCATGTAGTGCGCGGCCTTGGCCCGGAGCGGTGACGTCTCGGGCACCTCGCACTCGATGGCCACCGTCCAGAGCCGCACCCCGAGCGCCAGACCCTCGCGGAGGGCCGCTTCCTGAGCCGTCTGGTCCCCGTCCACGCCGTCGGTGACGAGGATGATGTCGGCGCCCTGATGACCCCGCCGGGCGAGCTGCCGGACCTGCTGCACGGCCATGCCGAGCGCGAGGCCGATGGCCGTTCCCCCGCCGAGGAAGTGACGCACCATCCGCAGTACCGCCTCCGTGTCGCCGGGCTTGATGGCCTGCACCACGGTAGAGGTCGAGTAGTGGACCACGGCAACCGGCCGCTTCTCGTCGAACGCGACCCGGCAGAGCGCGACCGTCGCGGCTTTCGCCCACTCGTTCCGGACAGCATGCATGCTCCCGGACTCGTCGAGCGCGATCACCAGCGGCCCCTTCGACTTCTTCGCCTCGCCTCGGACGGCGTACTGCGCGGCCCGCCGGGAGGCGATCCGCTCCAGGACGACCGTCTCCAGGACGGGATCCATGAGCAGGACCTGCTCGGCCGGCAGCAGACGGGACACGTCGTTGCCCTGCTCGACCGAGTAGACTTCCGCGGGCACGCCGTGGACCCGGCTGGCTCGGGCCCCTCGCAGTGCCGCGTACATGCGGCCAGCGAGGCGAGCGATACGCTCGACCTGGTGGAGGTCCCCGTGGGCGAGCTCGACGTCGCGAGCGTGGGTCCACGCCGCGCTGACGTCCCAGCCAAACCCCCCGGCCAGGTGCTCCGTGCGCCGGGCCTGCGCATCGAAGGCCACCCACGTCTCCCGGGCGACGCCGCGCAGCTCGAACGGCGAGGCCCTCGGGGGCAGGGTAGGGAGGCAGCCCCACAGCCGCTCGAAGGCGTACGCCGCCGCCACGTCGTCGGACGCGAGTAGCGCGGCGTGCTCCACCGGTGCGGTATCCTGCACCGCCTCGGCGAAGGAACCCGCGAGCGGTTCGCTTCCTGCCCCGACGATCGCGTTCCAGAGGTCCCCGGCCGCAGCGGCATCCTGGTCCGCTGCGACCGCCACGGCGCGGTGTGCGCGCCGAGCCTGGAGGAAGGTCCCCATCGCGACCTCCTACAGGGCGTAGCGCTTCGCCAGGTCGGCCTTGAGCGCGTCGTGGACCTTCTTCAGCTCGTCGAGCTTCGGCTGGATACGCGCCTGCGCCCGGCGGGACACGCCCTCCTTAAGCTGCTCCTGCACCCGCTTGGCCGCGTCCGTGATGTCGGCGGCGAGCTTGGGGAGCGCCTCCAGGTAGGCCGCCGCCTCCGTCGGCCGATGTGCGTAGGCGCGCAGGGCTTCGTCGACGACGTTGATTGCCTTCGCCACCGCGCTCCGGTCCACTGTGTCGAGTACGGCGATGACCCGCGCACGATCGTCCGGCTTCTGCCAGAGGCCGTACCGGAGCACGGCGAGGTGGTCCAGCTCGACCTCGGCGCAGTCGTCGAGCCAGGCGGCAGCGCGGAGCACGCGGGTGAGCGCGATCCAGCGCCGGTCGGAGACGACGATCCCGTTCGCCTTGAGCTCGTTCCGGATCCGGAGGAGCTCCTGCACGATGCGCTCGGGCAGCGTCACCCGGCCGACGTCCGCCCGCGCCGCGTCCCACTCGGCGAGCTTGATCTGGGCCGACGCCGTGTAGGCGGGCGGCGTCGCGACGAGCTGCATCCAGGTTGCGTCCGCCTGCACGTACTCCACCAAGTCCCGCAGCAAGAACCGGTCGTACACCGCCGCCAGGTTCTCCTCCTCGGGCAGCTCGTTCGAGGCGCCGACCAGCATCCGCAGCGGGATCGGCCGGCCCTTGTAGAGCCGCTCGTTCATCGCCGACAGGAAGGCGTTGAGCACCGAGTCCGACCCCTTGAACACCTCGTCGAGGAAGGCGCACTCGACCCCGGCGAGTCGGCCGTCGAGGTTGCGCTCCCAGAGATCGTTCTTCAGGGCGCTGAGCTTCACCGGCCCGAAGTACTCGTCCTCGGTCCCGAACTTGGTGACCAGCGTCTGGAACTTCCGCGCATCGGGGAAGCAGGACAGGAACCCGAAGAACAGGGCGCTCTTCGCCGTGCCCGGAGGACCCACGAGCAGCGCGTGATTGCCCGAGAGGGCAGCGAGCAGGATGCACTCGACCGCGTTCTCGCGCTCCCGGAAGGCGGAAAGCAAGCTGTCACGCACGGTCCGGAACCTGTGCCGCACAGACGTCATATCCACCGAGTTGTTGGTCGTCGACTTCATCAGCACCTCGTGTATCTGCGCAGCGGGTATGCTGCGCCGGTGCCTCGCCGCGGCGTCACCCACGGCGAGGCGTTTCCCCTTCGGCAATCCCGGCTTTCTCAGTCGTTGACCACGGGGATGGTGAACGACACGCCATCTCCGCCGTCGAGCTGGAGCTGGAAGCTGTGCTGGAGCTCTTTGACCCGCGCGGTGATCCGGTCGGCGACACCGGCCAGGACGCCGCGGTAGAGCTCGGCTTTGGCCGTGAGCTCCTTGCAGAGCTCGACCCGCCGCGCCAGCGCGTTCTGGCGCATGCCATCGGACGCCGCCTTGTCGAGGTCGGCGATGAGCTCCGCGACGTCCGCCTCCAGCGCGCCCTGCGCCGCCGCCCTGGCGACGGCGACATTGTCGGGCGCGTCGTGCATCTCGATCCGAATCGGCTTCACGCCGAGCTGCTCGAGGCCGGGCCGGAGCCGGAGCCAGGCACCGCACGTGGACGGCGGAAGCAGGTAGAACCCACCTCGATCCCGCAGCGGCACGCCGGAGAGCGCCTTGGCCGTCGCGACCATGGCGAAGGAGATGTCCCGCGTCTCCGCATGCGTGACGAGGTGGTTTCCGTGGGCGGCCATGGCTTCGGCGTGCGCGAGCGCCTCAGCGATGGGCGGCGCGCCGTCGGGCGGCAGGCCGACGATGGTGCCCGTGTGCCGGTCGACTCGGCAGCGTGCGCCGCAGACGTACTCGTCGCCGGCCTCGCCCTCGCGGGTCTTCTGCACGTAGATGCCCACGGCGGCGCTCGTGTCGCCCTTGGGACGCGCGAAGGGCCGGACGAGGATGCCGGACGGGCGCTTCACCTCGGCCGCGGCGCGCGAGAGCGCGGTGGCCGGATCCATGTCCGGGATGAGGTGGCCGAGCCCCTCGGTCGCGAAGACGCGGCGAGCGGCCTCGCGCGTCACATCGATGCGGTCGGTGTTCCAGGAGATGAGATCGCCGATGTGGCGACCTCCCGCGGCTGCGAGCCGCCGCTGGGCGCGCTCGAGCGTCGCTGGTGCGCTGTTCATGGTGTGGACTCCTTGTCGTGGAGAGTGAGTGTGCGGTGGCGGAGAAGAAGCGGGCGCTGCGCGGAACGACCCGCACGCTGCCCAGAGCAGCGGTCCACCAGACGACGATGGACCGCGGTGATGGCTAGGCCGAGAACACAGCTTCGGTGAGAGCCTCTGCGAGCCATCCCGTGGTGCGAGCGGCAGCGGGCGCTGCGTTCGCGGGCACGGGGCGCGGGGCGTCTTGGCTGCGATGCCCCGGGGAAGCTGAAGCTGGAGCTGGCCGGTGCTTCCTGAGGACAGGAGCCGGGATGCTGACGTGGAGGACGTGGGCGGACTCGCTGGCTGGCACCACCTGCGAGTAGAGGCTCAGCCCGCCCCGCCCCTGACGCCACCGGAAGTGAAGCCCATTCCGGTCCACCCAGGTCACCAGATCAGCGAACTGCCTCGGAAGCACATCTGCGACCTCGACCAGCTTCTTGCGGGGCAGATGTGCCGCGAAGACACGGCTCACCAGGCTGATGTGCTGGATCGTCACATCCGAGAGCAGGTCGCCGAGGAGGAGGCTCATGTCCAGCAGAGCCGCGCTTTCCCGCCAGACTGCGGTCATGGCAAGCCGCTGGGCTGCCGCCAAGACGGCATCGCGACGGGCAGCCTGATGGCGCAGCGTGCGGGCTTCAGCTCGTTGCTGGAGGAGCGCGCGAACCCCGGGAGCCGCCTCTTCATCGAGCTGGCCGGCCAGCGCCCGGAACTCGCTGGCGTCAACACCGAGCAGCACCGCGAGCTCCTCGTCGTGCTCGGCGACGTAATCCCCGATGTTGTGCGACCCGGGCTCGATTGCGCGAAGAACGCGCTCCAGGCCAGCCAGGCCGCTACGCCGCCCGGCCATGGACGATCACGCCCTCGTCGGGGTTCGTGGGCTCCGGAAGATCCAGGTCCGGCGAGGGCACCGGAAGCTGGTCGGTCCGCTTCTTCGCCTTGACCAGGTCGCGGGCGAAGTCGTGATCGGGGCTGTTGCCCAGCGCGGCGCGGCGCAGCCGCCGGGCGACGGCAAACGGATTCATGCTGCGCGGCACGCGCAGCGAGGCGGTGCCGAGCGACAGGAGCAGACGGCGCTCGGCGAGCGTCGAGGGGCGGAGCGTACGACCGTTGATGCGCATGAGATGTTCCTTTCTCTGAGAATGGAAAGGCGCCCGGAGCACGAGAGCTCGTGCCAGCGGGCGCCCTGCGGGGTCAGGATTTGCAAGAGGGGCGTCAGCGCTGCTGTGGGCCAGCGCAGCGCGACGATGCCGTCGATACGTTTTGTCGGCAGTCTGCTTACTGGATGATGCAGAGGTCGAGCATGGAGCTGAATCCTCCGCCTCGACCTCCGATGATGATGTGGTCGACCAGAGGAATGCTCACGAGGTCAGCCGCCCTCTTCATCGCCGTCGTGAGCGCGATGTCCTCCGGGCTGGGCGTCGGATCCCCACCCGGGTGGTTGTGCACGAGGACGAACGCGCTGGCGCCGGCACGGACGACCGGCCGCAGCGCATCGGCGACGGTGAGCGCCGCGCCGTGCCTCCCGCCCCGCGCCAGTTCGAGCTCGGCCATGAACTCGTTCCGGCCGTTGAGCGCGAGACCGAGCATCACCTCGTAGACGAGCCCGCCCAGCCGGTCGGCGTAGATGCGGGCGATGTCCGCCGAGCACGAGAACTTGTGCTTCGGCAGCGAGGGGTGGCCGCTGCGAACGAGCTGCTGCAACGCCAGGACGGCGCGGCGCTGGACCTTCGTGAGCCGGAGCTGCTCCAGCTCGTGCTCGCTCAGGTCTCTCCAGCCGCCGGGGGCGCGGGCGAGCCGGTCCGCGATGCGCCGGCTCCGCAGGACGGTGCGGAGCAGCTCGGCTTCCGGTGCCGCGAGCTCGCCCCCGAGCGGAACGCCTGGGTGCTCGGCCCCGAGGTCGTCACCGCGGCCAGCCCGCATGGCCGTCCCGCCAGTAGGGCTCGTCATCTTCGTCGAACAGCAACCGCTGGCCGTACGGCGAGCCGTAGCGCGGAGCGCTGGGCGGCGCGGACGGACCCATGTGGATGCGCGGCGCCGGGCCCTGCCGTGCGGCGAGCATGAAGATCGGCCGGTTCCGGTCGACGATCACAATGCCGGTGAACGCCGCGCCGTCGGCGCTGAAGAGCTCGACGCCCGGGGGCGGGGTAGCCGCCTCCCGGAGCCAGTCGAGCATCTCCGCGGCCGTGGGCATGCGCCGGGGCAGACCCTGCCGGAGCAGTTCCAGCAGGGCCTCGCCGATCAGCTCGCTCACCGCGACGGCCAGATCGCTTCCGACACGGCCGCGACCAAGAGGCCGGCGACCGCGGCGGCGGCGCCCTTCTTCACGGCCTCGTTCGTGAACACGCGGAGGACGTAGGGGACAGGGGAGGGAGTGTTCTCGGTGATCTCGGACATGGATTTCTCCTGAGCGCTGTTGACGGCGCGGTTCGAGGTGGACGGGGATCGATGCGGGCGACCCAAGCGAAGGTCACGGTGGGCAGGCATCGCCTGGGCGATCAGCCCATGCAGGCCAGGATGATCTGGGCGACCATTGTGAGGACGGCCGCCGCAATGCGCAGGATCTTGATGAAAAGCTTGGAATTGCTCATGGAGTGCGATCTCGTGTAGCGGAGTTCTCCTTCACCGTTCTTATCTCCGCGAATGGCCGGAGTTTGAGTGCATCATGGTGTGTATCGCACCGTGACATCACTGCTCGTCGAAGGGCATGCTCGTGCGCTCGAAGGAAAGAGCGTGCTCCCCCATGCCGTCGGGCACCTCGCGCAGCGGGAGTAATTCCACGCACCGCCCGCATTCTGGAGACCATGTCCGCGTGCGCGCGAGTCAGCGCATGCGCGGCCAGGATGACATGGCGTGCCCCGTGGGCGGTCCCGGTACGCCCCATCCTGCTCGCTCGGCTCGCCCACACTCTTTCCGCGCCCCCTGGATCCGCTCTATCCTGCCCCCCTCCTGCCCCTCATGACCCACGCGCTGCCGACCCAAGACCAGGCCATGTGCTTCTACCGAGCCGCGCTCGCGGCGGCTCGGCTTATCGACGGGGAGAACGACCACCGGGTGCTGGACGCCGATGCGGATGCAGCATGGCGGGCCTACGGCAGCGACCTGCCGACCGCGGTCCGCTGTGACCTCGTCCTTCGCAACTTCGCGATGCTCTACCCGGCAGCGTTCGCCCCCGGCCCGGTGTTCCGCCTCCCGGGCTGGTACGACGACGACCCGTGGGGAACGGGGTTCGAGCGGCCGCCCGCGAAGGTCATCGAGGGGCTGTTCGCAGCCCGCACCGCCCCACCGAGCGCGGCCGAGGCGCTCGCGCAAGCCCTCGCGGCGTGGGGGATCGGCGGAGGCGCGGACGCCGTGGATCCACGCCTCCCGGAACGCCTCTCGCCGTCGACGAACGTCGTCGTCGTCGGGCCGCGTGCCGTGGCCGAGGTGGCACGCGCGTTCCTGCGCGGCGAGCGGCTCTCGGTGCGCACGCAGGTGGTCGCGGTGGGCGACGGGCCGGAGAGCCGGCACATCCTCGGCATCGCCTGCGCGCTCCAGCTCGACAAGGGCGCGCCGCTCCTCGTTTCGCCTCGCCGGCCGGACGAAACGGCCACAGCGTGGGCCGAGCGGGAGAAGCAGCGGCTCGGCATCGCGCGGGCACGCCTGCTCCTGCGCTCGCCGGACGCGGACACCAGCGAGGTCGAGGCGGCGCAGGCGCTCGCGGCGGCGCTCGGTGTGGAGGAGACCCTCGACCTCGCGGGAGCGTAGCGGGAGCGTCCGTGACAACGATCCGATCTTCGCACTTCGAGCTCATCGGCACGACGCCGCACCGGCACGAGCAGGAGGGCCTCGACTGGCTCGCCACGGCGCTGCCCACCTACGGGCCGCACGGCGGCTATGCGCTCTTCTCGTTCCAGACCGACGACGGGCGCCGCTACGAGATCGACGCCATCGCGATGACGGCGCACTGCCTTTACATCGTCGAGATGAAGTCGTGGCGCGGCGAGGTGATCGAGGGCGACGCGCGGCACCTCGTCACGTGGTCTGCCCAGCGCGGGCGCGAGGTGGTCGATCACCCGCTGCCGCTGCTCGAAACCAAGAAGAATGCCCTGATGGCCCGCGTAAGGGGGGTCGCGCGGCGCCTCGGGCGGGACGTCGCCGACAGGCTCGGCGGCCTGTGGTTCGAGTCGCTCGTCTGGCTCACGCACGCCGAGGGGATCAAGCTGGGGGAGCACGACGCCGCGCGCACGCACGTCGTCGTCGGCCGGCAGGAGCTCGGCGACGCCCTCCGTCAGGCGAGGTTCCCCGGGGCGCGGGACGATCTCCCTCGTCGCGCCAACACCCACGACACGCTCAAGGCCCTCCGCCGCGTGCTCACGAGCAGCGAGTTCGGGCTCGGGAAGATCGACAAGCCCCTCACCGTGCTCGACGGCCGCTTCGATCTCAAGGCGCTCGTCGAGGAAGGGCCCGATTACCAGGACCACTGGGCCGAGCCGCACGGCCTCGGGCCCCGCTGCCGCGTGCGCTCGTACCTCGTGCCCCGGGGCGACCGCGCCCTCGCGCAGCGGCTCGACCACCGCGTCGAGCGCGAGGCGAAGCTCTTGCTCGACCTCAGCGACCACCCGGACATCCTCGCCCTCGAGCAGTTCGAGCCCAGGGGCCCGCTCGGTCCCGCGCTCGTCTTCCGCGGCTTCCCGGGCAAGACGCTGGAGGCCGTCGTCAAGGAGCACCGCCAGAGCGATGGCCGCTCCGACCTGGTCGTCGACGACAAGCTCGCCATTCTTCGCCGCGTCGCCGACGCGCTCGCGTTCTGCCATCGCAACGACATCGTGCACGGCGCGCTCTCGCCGGAGGCTGTCCTCGTCCACCGTGGCAAGGCGGCGCTCGAGGTGAAGCTCACCCGCTTCGCGCTCGCCGCCGGAGGCGACCCGGCCAGCGAGAGCCCCCGCCTCTTCACACGCCTCGCCGGCGCCTCGGCGAGCCTTTACGAGGCGCCCGAGATCGCGCTCGGCTCGCCGGCCACCGCCGCGAGCGACGTCTTCTCGCTCGGCGCGCTCGCCTACTATCTCCTTGCCGAAGAGCCCCCCGCCGCGACCTCGGCCGAGCTCGCGCAGCGCCTCGCCCGCGACGGCGGCCTCGTCATCTCCGCGGTCCGTGACGACCTGTTCCCGGCGGGCGCGAAGAACCTCGACCTCGTCCTCCGGAGCGCCACGTCGCTCGACCCGACCGAGCGCGTCCACGACTTCCCAACGCCGCTCGACTTCGTGTACTTCCTCGAGGAAGCGCTCACGGCGCCGGAGGTGCCGCCCATCGCGGCGCCGCCGCCCGTCGCGGCGCAGCCCGCGCCCGAGATCGACCCGCTCGACTCCGGCAAAGGCACCCTCCTCGGCGGCGACCTCGAGGTCCTCGGCGAGCTCGGCAGCGGCGCCACCGCGCGTGTCTTCAAGGTGAAGCACCCGACCGAGGGTGAGGTCGCCCTCAAGGTGCCGCTCTCCGACGCGCATGACGCGCGCATCGCCCGCGAGGGCGAGGTACTGGCGCGCCTCCGCCGCATTCCGGGCGTCGACCGCATCGCGCACCTCGTCGACACGCGCACCCTCGCCGGTCGCACCTGCCTCCTCGTGCAGTTCGCGGGCGAGCGCACGCTCGCCGACGAGATCCGCGCCGAGGGCGCGCTCTCGCTCGATTACGCGCGCCGCTGGGGTGAGGACCTGCTCACGGCCCTGCGCAGCCTCGAGGAGGCGGGGGTGCAGCACCGCGATATCAAGCCCGCCAACATCGGCCTGACGTCGGGCACCGAGAAGGGCAAGAAGCGGCTCCTCCTCTTCGACTTCTCGCTCTCCCAGCGCCCCGCCGACGATCTCGCCATCGGCACCCCGGCCTACAAGGACCCGGAGCTCGCTGCCCGCGGCCGCTGGGATGACGCGGCAGACCGCTGGGCCGCTGCGGTCACGCTCCACGAGATGTTCACCGGCGTCCGCCCGGCGCCCCTTCTAGGCGCGCGACCCGGCCAGACCGCCGTCCGCGTCGAGTCCGATCGCCTCGACGCCGACGTGCGCGACGGACTGGTGCGCTTCTTCGAGCGCGCGTTCCGGCTGACCGCGAGCGAGCGCTTCCCGACGGCGGACGACATGCGGGACGCCTTCATCAAGGCCCTGCACAAGGTGCCGGAGCACGACAGCCGCGGCGCGGACGAGCCCGTGCTCCAGGCCGCCGACCTCACGGGCCTCGGCGCCGAGGCGCGCGTCGACGCGCTCCCCCTCTCCACGCGCCAGCGCAACGCGCTCGATCGCATGGGCATCTACTCCCTCCACGATCTCGCGCAGCTCTCGAGCAACCGCCTCGGCGGCGTGCGCGGCGTGGGGGCGAAGACGGCGCGCTCGCTCGTGGATCTCGCCGAGCTCGTGCGCAAGCACCTCGAGATCAGCGTGAGCGACGTCCCGCCGCCGTTCTTCCGGGGCTTCACCGGCGCGCGCTATCGCGTCGACGAGGACCTGGAGGACACGGGCGGCAGCTACGTCTCCGTGGGCCCGGCGGGCACCGGGGAGGATGCTCCTTCCACGGGCCCGGAGGACGTGGGGCGGGGCTCCGCTTCCGCGGGCCGTCCTGCGCGCCGGTTGAGCCCAGCGCTCTCGCGGCGCCTCGTCGAGGCCGGCCTCGTCGACTCGGTCGCCGTCGCCTCCGCGCCCGAGAAGCAGGTGAAGAACCTCGTCGCTCGAGCGCGGAAGGAGGGCGCGCCCGAGGCCGCGAGGGACCTCATCGCGTGGCTCGAGGGCCTCGTCGACGCAGAGCGGCCGCCCACCACGCTCGGCGCGGTCATCGAGCTCATCGCACCGAGCCACGGCAAGGGCGGGTCCGCGTCGCTGCGGCGGGTGCGGCAGTACCTCGGGCTGGAGGACGTCGCCGGCTTCCCCCGCCACGGGTCGATGCTCGAGCTCGCGAAGGCCGCGGGCAAGACACGGGCGCTGGTCTCCATCGACCTCGGCAAGGCGCGCGAGCGCTGGCTCGGCGAGGTCCAGGCGGCGAACCCCGCCGGCGCGCCTCCGGTCAAGCTGCGCGAGCTCGCCGTGCTCGAGCGCGTCTTTGCCGCGGTCCAGGGCGCCCTCGCCGCGAGCGCGGGCGTCGCTCCCCTCGGGCGCGCCGCCGCTGCGGTCATGGAAGCGTTCCCGCCCGAGCTGGACCTCTCCCTGGACGCCGCGCAGTGCGCCGCGGAGGCGCTGGTCCGCGCCGTCACCGAGATCGACGCGTCGCGCCTCGGCGGGCCTGATGATGCGCGCCTCCGCCTCCGCCGCGTCGGCAAGGGCGCCGCCGCCCCGCGCGCGGGCGAGGCGCTCGTCGCCTGGGACCGCGGCGGCTTCGAGCTCGCCGAGGCGCTGGGCAAGGAGGCCGACGCGCTCGTCGACGGCGGCAACGTGGTGGCCGAGGCCACGGCCGCCGCGCGCCTGCGCGAGGCGCTCGGCGAGACGGCCCGCGTCGACGCCCCGCGCGCCGAGCAAGCCCGCGCGCTGCCGGACCGCGCCCTCGTCGCGCTCGCGGCCGCCACCGCCGAGCGCGCGCGCCTCTCCGTGCGCGGCGAGCTCTACCCCGTGGGCCTGCCCGCCGAGCGCGCGCTCCTCCTCAGCGCCGCGGCGATCGCGGGCAGGATCGATCCCGACGAGCTCCAGCGCCGCGTGCGCGCCCGCTACCCCGAGTGCGCCGAGCTCCCCAGAGATCCGACGCTGATCGAGGCGCTCGCCGCCAAGCTCGGCCTGCGCTTCGACGCCCAGGAGGGCGCGCTCATCCCGCGGGAGCGCACGCTGCTCCACGGTTCGACCGAGCTCGGCACCCTCCGCTCGACCAGCAGCTCGGTCGCGGAGCCTGCGCCCTCGCCGCCGCCCATCGTCGCGGCGCCTGCCGCGACCGCGGCCGAGATCCCGTTCCAGCCGCGCCGTGAGCGCGCCGAGGGCGACGTCGCCGGCGCCACGGCCGTGCGCGTCTTCGACGAGGAGATCCAGCGCGCGCGGCGTGAGGGCGCCTTCCGCGTGCTCCTCTGGCGCGGTGAGCGCGCCGGCGACGGCCGCCCCCTCGCGCGCGGCGCTCCCAACGCCGATGTCGTCGCCCGTGCCGTGGCCCGGCGTCTGGGCGGCGACATGCGCTTCGCCGACGCCCTGCTCATCGGCGCCGCCGAGGCCGTCGCGACGGAAAAGAAGCTCAAGAGCGGCCTCGCGCCGGCCATCGCCGCGGACGACCGTGGCCCCGACGGCCCGGCGTGGCCGCGCCTCCTCGAGCTCATGCGCCTCGCCGCGGCGAGCACGGTCGAGGCGGTCCTCGCCTGGCCGCGCCTGCTCGTGCTCACCCGCCTCGGCCTGCTCGGGCGCTACGACCTGCTCTCCGCGGTCGCCGAGCTCGCCGCCGGCCACCGCGCCCCGGCGTCCATGCCCGCGCGCGCCGCGACGTTCGTCGTCCTCCCCGTGTACGCCGGCGAGGGCGCCGTCGTCGAGGTCGCCGCCGACGTCGCCCCGCATGTCGGCGCCTCGCCCGGCACCTTCCTCGTCCCCGTGCCCGGCCTGCTGCCGCACGAGATCCTCGACGTGCCCGCCGCGTGGCTGGAACGCCATGCCGAGCGCCGCACCATCAGCTCCACGAGCCTCCCTGCCCAGCGCGCATGAACACCCCTGCCTCCCTCCCGCCGCTCGCCGACCCCGACGCGCTTGTCCGCGCTATGGCCAAGGCGCACCGCCGCCTCGCCGAAGACCTCCGCGCGCGCGCGGCCGACCCGCGCGTCGAGCCGTCGCTGCGCGACGCGCACGCGGCGGACCGCGCGAGCAGCCGCACCGGCGAGCCCTTCGAGTCCTACCGCGACGCCTTCTGCGACCAGGTCGCGGCGAGCTGGGTGCTCTGTACCGTCTTCGCCCGCACGCTGGAGGACCGCGGCTACCTCCCGCACCGCCTCGCGGGGCCCGGCGCCTCGGACCGGCTCTCGCAGTTCCGGGCGCAGTTCAAGTACCTGGGCGAGCGCGATTACCTGCTGCACATCTTCGACGCGAGCTCCCAGCTCCCGGGCGGGCGCGAGGTGTTCGGGCCGGGGCATGCGCCGCTCTGGCGGCTCGGGCCCACGTCGCGGGCGCTCGGCGATCTGCTCGACGAACTGCGCGCGATGGCGGGCGGTAAGCTGCGCTTCTCGTTCGGCCGGCCCGAGGGGGAGGAGGAGCACGACGGGGCGTCGACGCGGTATCTGGGGGATCTGTACCAGAACCTGAACGAGGACGTGCGCAAGCGGTATGCGCTGCTGCAGACGCCGGAGTTCGTGGAGCGGTTCATTCTGGACAATACGCTGGATCCGGCGATCCGGGAGCGGGGGATCGCGGTGACCGTGCTGGATCCGGCGTGCGGGTCGGGGCATCTGCTGCTGGGGGCGTATGACCGGCTATTCGAGGCGCGGCGGCGGGTCGAGCCCGGCATGTCGTATGAAGAGAGTGCGCGGAAGGCGCTGGGCCAGGTGCATGGGATCGACCTGAATCCCTATGCGGCAGCGGTGGCGCGCTTCCGGCTGCTGCTGAGCTACCTGGATAAGGCGAGGATTCCCAGACTTGAGAACGTTCCGACTGAGCTGGGGATCAAGGTGTATGTCGGCGATGCGCTGCTGGCGGGGTTGAGGGAGTTGCAGGCCACGTTCGGGGATGTGCTGGCGCAGCAGGGGCAGGACATCAAGCAGGCAGGCTTCGAGCGGGGGGCGTTCTCGTTCTTCGATCCCGAGGCGGATCGGCTGCTGGGTAAGACCCGCTTCGATGTGATTGTGGCGAACCCGCCTTACATCTCCGAGAAGGATGCGACGAAGCGAGAGCTGGTTCGCGCGCGGTACACTGCGGCGGCTGGTAAATATGCCCTGTCCGTGCCGTTTGCCGAGCGGATCTTCCAGCTCGGGAACGATGGGGCTTATACTGGGCAGATTACGTCTAACTCTTTTATGAAGCGCGATTTCGGAAAAGCGCTGATCGCGGAAGTGCTGCCCAAGGTCGATCTTGCCGAGGTCATTGACACTTCCGGGGCTTATATCCCTGGGCACGGGACGCCGACCGTGATCCTCTTCGGCCGCGCGCGGCGACCGATGGCCTCGCAGGTGCGTGTCACTATGGGCAGCCGCGGTGAGCCGACGACGCCTGAGATGCCTGCGGAAGGTAAGGTCTGGTCCTCAATCGTTGCGCATCACGGAGACGTGGGTTACCAGGACGAGTACATCTCTGTGGCCGACGTTGACCGTGAGAAACTGGCCCGTCACCCGTGGAGTTTTGGTGGGGGTGGCGCTCTCGAACTAAAGGAATTGCTAGAGGAACGCGCGGAAAAGCGGCTGGGCGAGGTTGTTGCAGCAGCTGGGGTGATGGCCGTGACCGGCGAGGATGACCTTTATACCGCTCATGATGGTGGAGTGCTCCGTCGTTGGGGTATTGAGCCTTGTGCCATTCGACTGTTTGTCGAAGGCGACGGTGTGCGCGACTGGACGTGTCAAGATAAGGCTTGCGTGTTTTCATATGAGCCGAACGGAAGATATCGGCTTGAGCCCTCCGTTGAGCGGCATCTATGGCCGTTTCGCGCAAACCGGCGGTCGGGTATATATTTTGGTAAGACGATCGAGCAGCGTGGCTTTCACTGGACTGAGTACGCCGTTCTCGTGAAGGATAAGCTTCGTTCTCCGTCCTCCATCGTCTTTGCCTTCGTTGCCACCCACAATCACTTCGTTCTCGATCGGGGTGGAAAGGTTTTTAATCGTACCGCACCCATCATCAAGCTGCCGGAGGGCGCGACCGAGGAGGAGCATCTGGCACTGCTCGGCTACCTGAATAGCTCTGCGGCATGCTTCTGGATGAAGCAAGAGTGCTTTGATCGAGGTAACCGTGGCGAAGGGGGTGGTACGACTGCGGAGGAATGGGAGCGCTTTTTTGAATTCACCAGTGGTACCCTTGGTTCCGCACCTCTGCCCGCTGTCGCCTTGCAACCAAATTCGGTGCTCGCAAGCTTCGCGCGGAAGCTCAGTGAGTTCGGGGAGCGTTGGGTTAGTGGATGCCTGGATGAGCGTGCCCTAGATGTCTGTCTGTCTACACAGCCAGAGGCGCTGTCGCGCTGGATTGATGAGTTTGCTTTGCGTCGGCAAAGTACCGAGCGCTGCATTCGAGGTATGCAGGAGGAGCTGGACTGGCAGGTTTATGCAGCCCTCGGGCTATGTTCGCCTGACCTCACTGCAGGAGATGGGACGCCGCGATCTCCGGGCGAGCGAGTGTCGGACGTCCTGTTCGCTCGCCGCATCATCAAAGAGGTCGGCAGCAGACGATATTTTCAGCTCTGTCGGCTTCCCGAGCCCGAGATCGTGGCCAACCAAGCGCTGAGCACTCTCGACCTCCGAAGGCTGGACGCGATTGAGAAGAGTCCGTGGCTCAAGCTGCTCGAGCAACCGGCTTTCAAACGTACTTACCGGGAGTCGTTCCGCCCTGTTGACGTGCGTGATGCTTGCGAGTCCTGGCTCCTCGAGCGCGCCGAAGCTGCCCTGCACGACCGCCCCGATCCCCGCCCACTCCCCGTTCGCGCCCTCGCCCACACGCTCCACCAGGATTCCAAAGTCCGCGCCGTCGCCGAGGTCCTCACCGGCTCCAGCAACTACGACCTTGAAGCCGTTCTCGGCGACCTCCTCGCGAAAGAAGCCGTCGTTGCCGCCAAGTGCCAGCGCTACACCGAGTCTGGCCTCGAGAAGCGTGCCCTCTGGGAAAAGACCTGGGATCTCCAGCGCCGCGAGGACGCCGGCGAAAAGGTCTCCATCGACGTTCCTCGCAAGTACGACCAGAAAGACTTCGAGAACGCCGCCACAGTCTGGCGCCTGCGCGGCAAGCTCGACGTCCCCAAGGAGCGCTTCATCGCCTACCCGACGGCCACCCCGCCGCCCGGCGCCACCGGCAAGGCGGGCCTCGTTTACGGCTGGGCCGGCTGGACGCACCTCGAGCAGCTCCAGGCCGCCATCGAGCTCTGGCAAGAAGAGATCGGCCTCCACGGCCACGAGCTCATCCCGCGCGCCACGCGGCAGGCCCGCGAAGAGGAACTCGGCGCCGCCGTGGCCGCGACAGACGAAAAGCTCCTTCGCGATGCGGCCGTGCGCGACAAGCTCATGCCGCTCCTCCAGACCATGGCCGACCTGCTCCCCTGGGTGCGCCGGTGGCACGACGAGGACGGCGAGACCGCGGACGCCTTCGATGCCTACGTGTCCGAGCAGGCCCGGCGGCTCGAGGTGTCGGTCGACGATGCGCGCGCCTACCGCCGGCCCGCGCGCTCGGGCGGGCGCGGGCGCAAGGCGGCGGGCAACGCGCCGAAGGCCGCGGCGAGCGGCGACGAGCAGCTCTCCCTGGAGCTCCCGCCCGCGGGCCGCGGCAAGAAGAACGGCGAGGCCTCGTTCGACGCAGCGGTGGACGCCGTGCGCGCGCTCGACCAGGGTTCGGGCGTCGCCCCAGCCGCGCTCGGCGAGCGGCTCGGGCTGTCCGCGGCCGCGCTCAAGAAGACGATCGACGCCCTCGTCGAGTCCGGTCGCCTCGTGGAGCGGAAGAAGCGGCCGCGGCTGGTGTCGGTGGGAGAGGGCGAGGCGTGACGCTCAGGCCGGTCCGGCGCCGGCACAGCAGCCTGTCCTGCGATGTCGTTCACCGCCGCCCCTCCCGCACGTGTGACGCTCTCGAATTGAGCCAGAGCGGCCGCGTCGCCTATCCTCAGCCCCTCGGGCAGGGCGAGGCCCGAGCCTGCCGAAGCGTGGCCGTCCCTGTTTTCGGCACCGCCGAGGCACACCGCACCCCCTGAGAGCCCCCCGGAACTATGTCCGAAGCACCCCTCCGCCGATATTTCCAGATCCCCGAGGACGTCAAGACGGTGGACTTCGTCCACCAGATCGACCGCACCGCGTCGACCGAGCGCAACGAGGCGGTCCTCGGCGCGTACGTGGTCACCCCGTCCATCGCCCGCAACCTGGAGCGCGCCCTCGACAACGTCCGCCGGGGCCTCGGGGACCGCCGCAGCGTGTTCACCTGGGTCCACGGCAGCTTCGGCAGCGGCAAGTCGCACTTCATGAACGTGCTCAGCCTGCTGCTCGCGGACGACATGGCCGTGTACTCGGTCCACCCCGAGCTGCAGGCGCACCGGAAGAAGTTCTCGCCCGGGGTCATTGGAAAAAAGCTCTTCCGCCTGCACGTGCAGTGCATCAGCCGCGGGGCGACGACGCTGGAGGAGATCGTCTTCGGCGCGGCGGTGGAGGAGCTCTCGCGGCTACACCCGGGCGCCCCGGCGCCGGCGCTCTTCGAATCGCAGAAGCTCTTCGAGAGCGCGCGGCGGCTGCTCGACGACCTCGGCGACGCGAAGTTCTTCAGGGCGTTCCCCTCGAACCAGGGCGCCGCGGAAGCCGGCGAGTGGGGGGACATCGGCGGGTGGGACCGGGCGCGCTTCGAGCGGGTCATCGCCGCGCCCCAGTCCAAGGAGGCGCGGGACCTCGCCGGGGAGCTCGCCAAGACGCCGTGGTTCGAGGGCGTGGTGGCGAGCTCCGCGTTCGTGAAGCTGGGTCCGGGCCTGCAGATCCTCGCCGAGCACCTGCAGGGCCTCGGGTACGAGGGCGTGGTCCTGTTCCTCGACGAGCTCGTCCTCTGGCTCTCCGCGTTCCAGGACCCCAAGAAGCTTGCGCTGGAGACGCCGAAGGTCTCAACGCTGGTCGAGCACGGCGACTACCCGCCCGCGCTGCCGTTCCTGACCTTCGCCGCCCGGCAGCGTGACCTCTCGGAGATGGTGGGCAAGCTCGCGGTGGGACGCGACGAGGTCGTGTTCAAGGACCAGCTCTCGTTCTGGAAGGACCGGTTCGAGACGATCTCGCTCGAGGACAAGGACCTGCCGCGCATCATCGAGAAGCGCGTGCTCCGGACCACAGGCCCCCATGCCAAGACCGAGCTCGACGCGGCGTTCGAGACGTACAAGCGCACGTTCGCGCAGGACTTCCGCCAGCTCAACGGCAACCAGGGCGACGCCGACGACTTCCGCCGCGTGTACCCGTTCACCCCCGCGCTCGTGGAGGTGATGGTCGCATTGAGCGCGACGCTCCAGCGCGACCGCACCGCGCTGCGCGAGCTCACGCACCTGCTCGTGCGTTACCTGCCCGACTTCGAGCTCGGCAAGGTCGTGCCGGTGGGCGACCTCTTCGACGTGGTGGCGCACGGGCAGACGAGCGACCTGCCCGCGATCCAGCGGCTCTACGAGCAGGCACGGCGCATCTACGAGGGGGACCTGCTCCCGCACATCCGCAAGAAGAACAAGACCGACACGCCCGAGCGGTGCCAGCTCCTGCGGGAGGACTTCGACGCGCGCCTCGGCTGCGCGGGCTGCGCGGAGAAGGCATGCCGGAACCAGACGCGCATCGCCAAGACGGTGCTGCTCCAGGGCATCGTGCCGAACACGCCGGTGCTCAAGAACCTGACCGCGGCGAGCTTGGTGTACCTGAACAGCGGCACGCTCAAGTCGAAGGTGCCTAACCAGGAGACCGCGATGGCGACGACGCTCGTGCGCGAGTGGGCGAGCGTGACGCCCGCGGTGCACGCTAAAGGCGAGGGCAACCCCGAGGTGCGGGGGGTGCTCGATACGGTCGACGTGCGGCGCATCCTTGACTACTGCCGCGACCTCGGCAACGAGCACCGCCGCCGCGTCCGCGTGCGCGACATCCTCTTCGAGAGGATGGGCGTCGCGCGCAAGGACCAGATGGGCACGCGCTCCCACGAATGGCGCGGGCGCAAGTGGCGCGTTGGGTTCGTCTACGACAACACGCGCCTCGCGAACGACAACGTCTTCCGCCCCGGGGAGGACGAGGACCTGCGCGTGGTCATCGACTACCCGTTCGACGAGATGGGCTACAGCCCGCGCGACGACGAGCAGCGCGTCATGCAGCTCATCGAGGGGCTCTCCGACAAGGACGCGGCCCGGGGGCTGCCCACCGTGGTGTGGCTGCCCGCCTTCCTGAACGAGGACACCCGGCAGGCGCTCGCGGACCTCGCGACGCTGGACGGGCTCTACGAGCTCCGGGGAGACCACGACCTCGCGAGCCGCATCCCGTGGGTGAGCATGGACGAGCTCGGTCGGGTGCGCTCGACCCTGGAGCAGCAGCGTGAGCTCAAGCGCGCGCAGGTGGAGAACGCCCTCGCGAGCGCGTACGGCGTGGACCACGCCTTCGACGCGCTCCTCGCGTCGGGCCTCGCGCCCGAGCGGCAGGTGCACCTGCTCCGGCGCGACACGAAGCTCACGGTGCCGGCCGATGGGCTCTTCGACAAGGCGCTGAAGGTAGTGCTCGATCAGGCGCTCGAGACGCGGGCGCCGCGCCACCCGGTGTTCGGTAAGCAACCTACGAAAGCGCGGCTCGAGGCGGTGCTGGAGCTGCTCGACCGGCTGCTCGATACCCCCGACCGGAAGGCGAAGTTCGACAAGGCCCAGAGCGAGGAGCTGCGCGCCATCGCCGCGGCCGAGCACCTCGGCATCGTGCGGATCATCGAGGAGGACGTGAGCTACGCGGGCGGCATCCTCGACCAGGTGACGAGAAACCTCGCGAACCACAAGGGCCCGCTCTCGGTGGGCGCGGTGCGCGCGGCGCTCGATCCGGACGAGCTGATGGAGCTCTCCCACGAGGTGGAGCACTTCCTCGTGCTCGCCTACGCGAAGGCCGCGACCCGGCCGCTCAGGCTCTTCGCCCACGGGAACCCCGTCCCCGGGCTCATCGGCAAGCTGACGGATGACACGGCCCTCGTGCCCGTGGAGCTGCCAGGGCAGCAGGTCTGGCAGCGCTCGCTCGGCGCGGCCGAGCTGCTCGGGGTCACGCTCGGCGGCAAGGCGCTGACGCCGCAGCGCGTGGACGAGCTCGCGGGCGCGGTGAAGCAGAAGGCCGTGAGCCTCGACACGAAGCGCCTCGCGGAGGCTGTGGCCGCGCTGGGGGAGTGGCAGCGCATGGCGGGCGTCGCCAGCGACGTCGAGGCGACCCAGCGGGGCGAGGTGCTGCGCAAGCTGCACGAGCTCGCGAGCGCGGTGTCGGCGACGGCCAGCGCCAAGGACGTGGTCGAGTCGCTCGCGCGGTTTTCTTGGGATCCGGCGCGCACCACGGCCATCACGCACATGGCCGGCCCGCGCCGCGTCGAGGCGCTCCGGGAGACGCTGCGCGCGCAGAATCTCAGGGCGCCGATCGAGGCAGGGCGCAGGCTCGAGGCGGATCCGGCCCGCAAGGAGACGGTCGTGCAGGTGATGGATCGCGTGCGGGGCGCCCTCGTGCGCGACGAGAACGTCGAGGAGCTGCGACCGGCGCTCGAGATGGCGGCCGCGAAGATCACGCAGATCCTCGTGGGCCTTCCGCCGCCGCCGCCGCCCCCGCCGCCCGAGCCGGAACCCGAGCTTCCGGTGAAGGTGACCCCTCCACCGCCCGAGCCGCAGGTGGCCTCGCAGCCGAGGGGCGTATCGTCGCAGATAGTGACGCCGCCGCAGGAAACGCGCACGACGCAGGTGATGCTGCACGAAGCGCGTGAGGTGGAGGGGCTGATGGCGGAGCTCCGCGCGAAGCTCGAGAGCGGTAAGCGGATCCGCGTGACCATCGAGATCCTCGACGGAGAGGGCGGATGACGGCCGCGCGCCCGGCAGCGCCGGCGGAGATCGGAGCGCCGGAGGCACCGGCGCTCGCGCGCGATCCGATCCGGAGGGAGCTGGAGCAGCTCCACCAGCGCCAGCACCGCACCCTGCGCTCGGCGATCTACGCGCGCCTCGCCGAGCCTCCGGACGACGGCGCCACGGTCTCGGCGAAGGTGAACGGCGAGGAGCAGCGATTCCGCGTGGTCGCCACCTCGGGGGAGCTCGACCTTCGGCGAAAGCTCGCGCGCGAGCGCGAGGGGGACGATCCCGCCGTCTACGTCGTGCCGTTTTCGCGCCAGCTCCCGCGCGACCTCGAGGCGATGCTCGCGGGCGGCCGGCTCTGGTGGCCGCAGATCGAGTGGCTGCTCCCGCGGCGGTTCGGGGCGAGGAGCGGGACGCCGCGCCTCACCAACAGCAAGCTGCGCGGCGTGGCGCAGCGCGAGGGGACGCGCGTGTACGGGCGCGGGGACGCCCCGAGCATCGATCTCGACGACGCGTGGCTCGTCTTCCTGCGGGACCGGCTGGGGCTCGAGGGGATCGAGACGGAGGCGCAGCTCTTCGCGGCGACGCTGCTCGACCGCGATCGCCGCGGCAATGCGCTGGGCGGCCTGCTCGCGGCGGTCAAGGGCGCGCGGGAGGAGGTCACCGACGTGCTCGGGCGCCGAATGGGGCCCAGCGCGCCGCTCATCCTCGCGGCCTGGCTCGAGGACGCCGTCGTGGAGCTCGCGGCGATGGCGATCGTCGGCGAGGCGACGCGCGCGGTGCTCAACGAGGCGAAGGGGCCGAGCTTCACGCTCCTCACCACGGTGCTCGAGATGCGCGTGCTGCAGACGCAGGGGCATCCGCTCCGGTCCGTCCTCGGCAAAGAACGCATCCCTGGGCTCTCGAGGGTGCTCGTGGATCTCGGCTACCTGGTCCCGCTCGTATGGCAGAGGCTGGCGGGCGACGGCCACGATCCGCTGCGGCGCGCAATCCTGGGGGAGGCGGAGAGCATCCTGGGCGCAGAGCAGGTGCGGCCGCTCGCGCTCGGGTCGAACCGCCTGCCGTTCGTGTTCGAGCACCGGTGCAAGGCGTTCGTCGAGGCGGTCGCGGCCTGTGCCGGCGCTGCGGACGTCGCGTCCGCGAGGCGAGCGATCGAGGCCGTCGACGATGCGGCTGCGCAGCTCCTCGCGCACGATGCCGCGCACGGCGACGAGCGGCTCGAAGAGCAGGTCGAGATGGCCGCGCGCCTGGCCGCGTTCCTCGGCGAGCCCGAGCCGCAAAGCGCCGCCTCGCCGCACGCCGAGGTGATTGGCCTCGCCACGTTCCAGGCCACGGTCGGCGGGTACGTCGACTGGGCGCGCCAGATCGTGCGCTCCGACGGCGCGGGGCCGTTCGGCAAGGGCCTCGCGCCGCTCGTCCAGCGGGTGGATCACGTTCGCGATGCGCTCGACGCGCGGTTCGCGCGCGCTTACGCGCAGCTGGTCGGCAAGAAGGGAGATCGTGGAGTGCTGCGCGGCGCCGCGCTCCTCGATGGGCGCAGCGCGGAGCTGTTGCTCATCGAGGACGTGCTGGCGCGGATGGGGCTCTCCCTGCTGGAGCAGCAGGAGGATCTGCGGCTGCTCGTCCTCTGCATGGACGGCATGAGCGGCGCGAACGTCGCGGAGCTCTGGCGCTCCATCGCGCGCACGTCCTTCGTGCCGGTGTCGCGCGGGCGCCTCCTGCCGGTGCTGGCCCACGTCCCGACGCTCACGAAGCTGAGCCGGAGCGCGCTCTTCGCGGGGCGCGCGATGACGAGGGGCGACAGCCTCGATACGGGGCGGGACGGGGATCGTCTCGCGCACCACCCGGTTATCGTGCGGATGGGAGAGTCGCCCAGCGTCCTGCTCCGGAGCGACATCCTGGGCGCAGGCGGTGGGCTCTCGGACGACGCCTCGCAGATCGTGCGCGGAGACCAGCGCATCGTGGCCGTTGTGGTGAACGCGATCGACGACCAGCTCAAAGGCTCGGCGCAGCTCCGCGTGGCGCTCTCGACCGAGACCATCCGGCCGCTCCGAGCCCTCCTCGACGCGGCCGAGAGCACCGGGCGCCTCGTGCTCCTCGTGAGCGATCACGGCAATATCAGCTCGCAACGCTTCGTCGGCGCCGTGGTCCGGAGCGCGGGGAGGGCAGGGGAGGAGAGCGAGTCCGGGGCGCGCTACCGCGCCCTCGGTCCCTCGGAGCCCGCGATGCCGGACGAGATCGAGCTGCCGGCCGGCGCGTTCGTGACGCCGGCAGGCGTGGATCGCGTGGCGGTCGCCGTGCACGAGACGGTGCGCTACACGTCGGTGCTCCACGCTGGCGAGCACGGCGGGGCGAGCCTGTCGGAGGCGATCGCGCCCGCGGTGCTGCTCGCGCCGAGAGGGCTCCTGCCCGAGCTCGCGGCGCTCGACGTCGTCGAGGCGCCCCTCGAGCCGCCGCCGTTCTGGAGCCGTGAGCGCGCCCCGAGCGCGAGCGCCGACCTCGACGAGCGCGAGGCGTCTGCGGCCCCGCAGCCGTCTGCGGCCCCGCAGCCGCCTGCGCCGGCCATGGCTCCTCTGCCGCGGCCTGCGCCCCCGGCTCCTCCGCCGCGGCCTGCGCCGCCGGCACAGGCGCTCCTGCCGTTCGGGCCGCCTGCGGAGTCGAAAGGCGCGGCGGCGGCGCTCGGGCCCGTAGCCGCCGCGCGGCCAGAGCTCAGCGAGGCGCTCTTCAAGTCGGCGCTCTTCCGCCAGCAGATCCGCGAGACCGAGGAGGCCTACCGCGAGGACGTGAAGAGGGCGATCGCGCTGCTCCTGCGCTATGGCGGGCGCATGACGCGGGATCGTTTCGCCGTGGAGCTGAAGATCGACACGGCGGGCAAGGGTGTGCGTGTCCCCGGGTTCCTGAGCCGCCTGGAGCGGGTGCTCAATGTCGACCAGGAGCTCGTGATCTCGATGGACCGTAAGGGCCAGAACATCCTGCTCGACGAGCACCTCCTCCGCGCCATCTTCCTGGAGGAGGGTGATGGCTGATCTCGAGCTCCCGTCGAAGGCCCGCCGCAAGGACATTGTCCACACGCTCCGGACCGGTACGGTCCCGGAGAAGGGGCTGGAGTACCTTGCCGTCGGGCTCGATCGCTTCGAGAAGGCGATCGTCGAGGAACTGCGCGAGTGCACCACGGGCCGCAGCCGATTCAAGGCGGTGCGCGGCGACTACGGTGCGGGTAAGACGTTCTTCTCGCGGCACTTCGCGGCCCGCGCGCTCGCCCTCGATATGGCCGTCACCGAGGTGCAGGTGAGCGAGGTCGACACGCCGCTCTACAGGCTCGAGACGGTCTACCGGCGTGCGCTCGAGCACCTGCGGACCAAGGAGCGCGATCGGGGGGCGTTCCGGCAGCTCATCGAGAAGTGGTTCTTCGATCTGGAGGAGGAGGTCCTCGCGGCCGAGGCCGAGCTCTCGTCGGACCCGGCGCGCTTCCACGAGCGTGTGGCCGAACGCCTAGAGGAGAGGCTGGTCGAGGTCGCCGCGGATCAACCGGCGTTCTCGTCGGCGCTGCGGGCCGCGCACCGGGCGCGCCTCGAGGAGGACGACGCGACGTTCGAGGGGCTCATCGCCTGGCTGATGGGGCAGCCGCACGTCGGGACCTCGATCAAGCGCAAGGCCAACCTCAAGGCCGATCTGGATCACACCGGCGCCCTCGCGTTCCTTCGCGGGCTACTCCTCCTCCTCAAGCAGACCGGACGCCCCGGGCTCATGTTCGTGCTCGACGAGGTCGAGACGATCCAGCGCGTGCGCGGGGACAGCCGTGAGAAGAGCCTGAACGCGCTGCGCCAGCTCATCGACGCGATTGGGCGCGACGCCTACCCAGGGCTCTACCTGCTCATCACCGGCACGCCGGCGTTCTTCGACGGCCCCCAGGGCGTGCGGCGCGCCCCGGCGCTCGCCGAGCGGCTTCATACCGACTTTGACGAGGACACGCGCTTCGACAACCCGAAGGCGGTGCAGGTGCGCCTGCTCCCGTTCGACGAGGAGCGCCTCGTCGAGGTGGCGAAGCGGGTCCGGAGCCTCTACCCGGCCGACCACCCCGAGCGAATCCAGGCAAAGGTGACCGATGAGGTCCTGCGCGCGGTCGCTCGCCAGGTCACCGGCAAGCTCGGCCAGAAGACGGGCATTGCCCCGCGCCTGTTCCTGAAGAAGCTCGTGGATCGCGTGCTCGACCGCGTGGACCAGTTCGAGGACTTTGAGCCCACGGAGCACCTCGATCTGAAGATCTCGGCGGCAGAGATGACGGCGGAAGAGGCGGCCGCCGCCGGGATCGCGAGGAGCCCGGACGACATCGTCCTAGAGATGGGCGGCGCGCGCGCAGATGGGGACGACGATGGCTGAGGAGGTCCCGGGGGCGGGGCAGGGTCCGGCAACGCTGGACGCTGCCCAGCCGCCGAACCGGAGTGCCTTCGATCGTCTCTCGCCAGCCGTCCGCTACCACATCGTCCACACGCTCGGCTTCTCGGGGCTACGGCCGGTGCAAGAGCTCACCGCGCACGCCGTCCTCGACGGCGATAACTGCGTCGTGCTGGCGCCGACGGCCGGCGGCAAGACCGAGGCTTCGTTCTTGCCGCTGCTCTCGCGGATGCATACCGAGGACTGGAGCGCACCGAGCGTCCTGTATCTCTGCCCGATCAAGGCGCTGCTCAACAACCAGGAGGCACGGCTCACGCAGATCGCGGGCATGGTGTCGCGGCGCGTGTTCAAGTGGCACGGCGACGTCAGCCCGAGCGTGCGCGCGCGGTTCATCGAGAATCCCGCGGACATCCTCATGACGACACCCGAGTCGCTCGAGGTGATGCTGGTGAGCCGCCGTGTCCCGAGCCGCAGGCTCTTTCGCAGCCTCGAAGCGGTCGTGATCGACGAGGTGCACGCCTTTGCCGCTGATGATCGCGGTGCGCACCTCGTCGCGCTGCTCGAACGGCTCCAGCGCCACGCCGGACGGGATATCCAGCGCATCGGGCTGTCGGCCACGGTGGGCAACCCCGCGGAAATCCTCGCGTGGCTGGGGGGCACGAGCCGCCGCCCAGCGCGGCTCGTCGATCCGCCGAAGCCCTCGGCGTCGCCCGAGGTACACCTCGACTGGGTGGGCAGCCTCTCCAACGCCGCCAAGGTGATCGCCCAGCTCGACCCGGGGAAGAAGCGGCTCGCCTTCGTGGACAGCCGGCGCCGCGTGGAGCAGCTCGGCGAGGCGCTCCAGGCCGCAGGCGTGACCACCTTTCTCATGCACTCGTCCCTGTCGGCCGATGAGCGACGGGCCTCGGAGCGCGCGTTCGAGTCGGGCCAGAACTGCGTGATCGTCGCGACATCGACGATGGAGCTCGGCATCGACGTCGGCGATCTCGACACGGTGTATCAGGTCGACGCGCCGCCCTCCGTGGCGAGCTTCCTCCAGCGGATGGGCCGCACCGGCCGGCGACCAGGGACCAGGCCGCGCGCCACGCTCCTGTGCACCAAGGAGAGCGAGCTCGTGGTGGCGGCAGCGCTGCTTCGGCTCTGGGCGAGCGGGTACGTCGAACCCGTGCAGCCGGAGTGCGCGGCCTTCCACGTGCTCGCGCAGCAGGTCCTCGCCCTGTGCCTCCAGGAAGGGGGCGTCCCGCTGGCGGACGTCTGGGCCTGGGTCGCGGGCGCGGCGTGCTTCGCGGAGGTGACCGCGCGCGAGCGTGAGATGCTCCTCGGGCAGATGCTCTCGGCTGGAATCGTCGTCGCAGCGGATGGCCGGCTCATCCTGGGGTCCAGGGGCGAGGCGCTCTACGGCCGGAAGAACTTCCAGGCGCTCTACGCCGTCTTCGAGGCGCCGCCCTTGTTGCAGGTGAGGTGGGGTCCTCGAGACGTCGGCTCTGTGGATGCCGTGTTCCTTCAGGTGTTGCCGCCCGCGAGCTGCTTCGTGCTGGGGGGACGCCCGTGGCAGATCTCGCACGTCGACTGGAAGAAAGGGATCTGCGACGTCGTCCCCGCTCCGGACGGCAAGCATCTGAACTGGCTGGGGAAGCCGAGGCTCCTCGCGCGGCGTCTCTGCGAGGAGCTCCGCCGGACGCTGCTCGATGCAGCCGAGGACCCATGGTGGACGAAGCGTGCCCGCGAGGTGATGCGCGCCGAGCGTGCGAGCCATGGGTTCCTCGAGGAGGCGCCGATGCCGATCGTGGAGGGGCCGAGCGAGATCGTGTGGCACACGTTCCTCGGAGGGAGAGCAAACAATCTGCTGGCGCGGCTGCTCGAGGAGCGACTGGGCGAGCAGGTGATTCCCGGGAATCGCGCGATCAAGCTTCGTGGCGGGGCGGCGCAGTCGGTGGTGGCGGTGCGCGAGGCGACGCGCGCGCTGTCGGCTGCGGGGGCGATCACGGAGGCGGACGCGCGGCGGCACGCGGCTGGGTGCGCGAGAGGGATGTTATCGAAGTTCCAGCCATGCCTGCCGGAGGAGCTAGAGCTCCGGTTCCTGGCGCGGAGGGTCGTGGAGGTGCCCTGAGGGGAGCACTTCTCCAGTGTATATATGCTCTGACACCGGGGGTTGACCCGCCGGATGGTTCGGAGGTGCCTCGGAAGGGCGAGTATATACGCTTGGGGATCGTCTGTGTCGAGTATCTGGCGGTTTTCTCCTTGCGCGTGCACCATGCCACGTTAGTCTGCTCGCTATGACACTGATCAACACTGCCACCCCAGGACCGCTCTCACTACTCGTCGTTGATGCTTCGAAGAATCGAGATGGTTGGGAGCACGCCATGACGCGGGACCTGTGTGCGACGCTGAAGGCGGTTGGCATCTCCCTGGTAGGAGAGTCCCCGTATCTGCCTATGAATGTGGGCACTTTCGATGATGTCTTTCGCGGACACGCAACGGACGGCTGGAACGGCCTGCTGCTCGTGTCGCACGGGGCCCCGCCGCGTAAGCCCGGAGATGCAGCCGTTCTGCGGATCGGCGACTTGAGGACCAACTGGTTCCTGGCGAACGCGGTACCGATGAACCTCAACGACAAAGCCGTGTTCCTCGCTATCTGCTCGGGGGCCTGCGAGGACGCGATCTGGGTACTTCTCCGCGAGCAACTCGCCTTGACGATTACTGGGTCGAACACGAGTCTAAGCGGTAGGGAAGTGCGGGAATTCTTTCCTGCGTTCCTCATCGATGTTGATCAAGCATCGAAGGCGCACGGCCAGATCACGCCGGAGGCTCTTCGTGTTGCTGCCGAGCGGCACGCAGGTCGCGCGAACAATAAGATCAAAGTCTTGTCCGCCGTTGGTTTTGCGAAGGAGTAGCCAGGCGACCGAGTGTCGCCGGCGCGGCGAGCTTCTCGGGTATCCGGCGGAACACAAGACACGCGGACGCAAGCGATCGTGCGCACCTCGAAGCACCGCGGCGACGCGCGACCTGGCCTGCCCGGCTGTCTCGACCGGGAGGCCCGTGGATGACGAAAGAGTGAGGGTGCCGGCGAAGCTGTCGCCGTCGCAGTAACGGACGTGCAGCCTCTCGGGCGCGGGAGGCGCATCCACCAGCGCGGTGCCCCGGGCGGATGACGCGGACGGGGCGCGGCCTGTCGGCGAGCACCAGCGCACCAGGGCTGGGGTCGTAAGCATCAAGCGGAGAGTTTTCGTGCGGGTCCTCGACCTCCGGATGAGCACGTCCGGTTCACCGCCGCGTCGTCAAGTGCGGCGCTTCTGCAGGCCGTTACCCTGAGGCGGCGCACAGTTCGCGCGAGGCGCAGGCTCTCGGGGTCTGCCCGGTGAAGTATAGCCGCTGGAGCGGGCCTGCGGTGACGATGATGGTACGATCGCCTTCGGCAATCACGACGAGCACAACGCGCGGATGGTCCACGGCGCGTACTGCCGCGTAGTACGCGACCCGGCGCACCCGGATGCGCTCCTCGAAAGTTCGCGCCGCCTCGTCGTGCCCGCCGTAGCCGTTCGGGTAACCATATCCGGACGCGGAGCGGGCTGCGGAGATACTCTTGCCGTTCGATGCGAGAGCAACGGCAGGGCACCGGCAAGAACGGCGAGACCGGACGGAGGGGACCTGACGTGATGATCGAATAACTGGCGACCAATGAGGCCGGCGTGCGGAGGCGGCGCAGCGGCAAGGTGAGCGCATCCGCCGTAGCGCTTGCGTTACAGAAGAGCCGCCGCAAGCGGCGCACCGCGATGGATGTGGGTAGATCTCGCCGCGGCAACGCCGGCGAGCGACGTTTGTGGCAGTAGCTGCACGATCATCGTCGATATGTCCGGCCGCTTGAGCCTCACGCTGGCGTCGGCGATGCTGGACCTGGGTGGCGTCGGCCGGCCCCAGGCGTATTCGGGGAAACTTTCCGGCGGCGAGCGCTATGTCGGAGCCCCACGCAGAAAGGACGCCCATGCCGCACCGCCCATCTCGTCAGGATTCGCTCGCTTCCTGGATCACTCTGGGCAGAAGGATCACCTTCGAGGAGGAGGTGTGCTCCACCCCGCTCGGCCGGAGGTCCTGGGCCCTGCGTCAGAAGGCGCTCAGGCTCTTCCGCCTCGGCCAAGGCGAGAACGCCTTCAGGCTATACGAGGAGGCAGCCTCCTTGCACGCCGAGGGTGACCAGAGCCCCGCGGCGGCGATGTGCTGGTACGATCTGGCGGAGTCCTACACGCGACGCCGCACCGGGGTGCGGCTCGCGAATCTGACCGCCGCCGAGGGACTCTACCGGAGGGCACTCGCCTCGCCGGCGTTGCAGCGCGATCCCCATCGCGCGGCGAAGGTGCGCAACGGCCTGGCATCCTGCCTCCGCCACATCGCGAAGGAACCGCTGGGAGAGCCGCGTCAGACGCAGCTCCTCGACGAGGCGGCGCGGCTGTTCGAGGAGGCCGTCACGATCGCACGCCAGGGCGGCCACATCGCGTGGGAGGCCATGGCCAGCTATCTCCACAACTGGGCGAACCTCGATGACCAGCAGGACCGCTGGAACGACGCGATCCTGCGCATGGACCAGGCCGAGGAGTACGCGCGGAGCATCACAAGCCCAGAGGACCACGGGAGCGGCGACGATGTGCTGTCCCGCATCCTCGTGCACGCCGCGCAGAAGCGCCTCCGCCGCGACGCGAGTGGCGATAGGCAGCGTGCGATCGCGCAGCTCCGGGAGGCGGTCGGGATCGCGCACCCGGAATGGATCGACCGAGCGCGCCTCGCGCTCGCCGGCGCGCTGCTGGCGTCAGGCACCGCGCTGCGCGACGAGGCCCTCGTGCAGCTCCGCGGCGTGCGCGCGGCGCGCCTCACTTCCGAGGGGCTACGCGAGCTGGCGGACGCCTATCGGCGTGCGGGGCTCCGCCAGGAGGCGCTGCGGGTGCTCCACCGCCTCGTCCAAGACGCCATGGGCGCATGGCATGAGGCCATGGCCACGCACTCCGCGTACATGCGGGTCTCGGAGGCGCAGGAGGCCGCGCACCTCGCCGCCCGGTTGTACGTCGAGGAGGGCGATGTGCTCGAGGCGTTCATCACGCTCGAGTACACGTCTGGAACCCGGTTCAGCGAGGCCTCCGACATGTACTGTCTGCGCCCCGCGAGCGCCGTCGGGCGCGCGCTGAAGGACCGGCACGCGAGCACCGGTGCGCTCGCCGTGGAGCTCGAGACCCTGAGCGACCGGCTGGCGCTCGTGCCGGACGACCACCGCCGTAATTACGTGCAGCTCGTGCGAGCATCGCTCCGCGAGGCGCGGGCGGACGCGGAGGCGCGGGGGTTCGACCTCGGCGGGATGACATGCAACACGGACGCCGTGCTGGCCGAGCTCGACCGCGCCGCGCAGCGCTCGGATCCGGCGGGGTACCTGCGGCGGCGCGCGGAGCAGGTCAAGGCGGAGGCCGAGCGCATCGAGAGCCGGCTCATCGAGATCGCGCCCGAGGCCAACCCGTACGGCCGGCCGTGGGTCTACCGGCTGGGCGCCGACCTGTTGCGCGATCTGCTGCGGGAGCACCGCGACCACGCGCTGATCCGGCTGAGCCTCACCACGGACCTGCTCGTCCTCGCCGTCTGGCTCGAGGGAGACGAGCTCGTGGCGCGGTCCCATCGTGTGCGCGTCCCGGAGCACCTGCACAGCCGCCTCGCGCTGCACCAGCGGGATCCGGAGCACGCGCCCGCCCAGGACATCGCAGCGGATCTGCTTGCGCTCGACCTCAGCCCTGCGCTGCCGCCTCGGCGCATGGCGCAAGCCGTGGTCCTGCCGTCGTTCATGGCCTCGTTCCTCCCGCTCGCCGCGGTCGGGCCGGCAGGCGGTACCCTGCTCGACCGTTTCGACGCCGTCACTTGCATGCCCTGCCTGACGCCGCTGTTCGATCGGCAGTCACCCCACCGGCCGCGCGCCGGATTGCTCACGGTCGCGCCGGGTCAGACATGTCACCACGGCATCGCGCTCGACGTCGCGCTCCCGGGCGAGCGGCGGCTCATAGACGCTGAGGCAACCGTCGATCGGGTGCTGGAGGCGACGCGCCAGGCGGACGTGGTCTGCTTCTATACCCATGGTTGCCACGAGGGAGAGCTCGGCCCCGAGATCCAGCTTCAAGACGGAGCCCTCGATCGCTCTCGGCTCGACGCGCGCTGGGTCGGCATCGAGCGTGTCGAGCTCTGGGCCTGCCAGTCCGGCGTGAACCTGCCCTACGATGTCTTGACACCGGCCGTCGACGAGACGTTTGGGCTGGACAACGAGCTACTGAACGTCGGCGTGCGCAGCGCGATCGGGACACTGTGGCGCGTGCCGGATCTGGTTACTGCATGCCTCGTGCATCGCTACCGTCGCGGGCTACTCGAAGGTCGCGCGGCACCGCGCGCCCTCGCCGACGCCCAGCGCTGGTGGCGTGACGAGGGCGTGCGCGCCCTGGGGGAGCGCCTGCGCTGCATGCCCCCTCGGGAGGCTCTCCGGGATTTCGTCCGGCAGCTCGGGCTCGGGGCGCCCGTCGACGAGGCCGATGTGGACGCGCTCCTCGGGCCAGCGCCCGCGGGCGGGCGCTCGATGGAGAAGGTGGAGCGCCTCCTCGCAAGGCTCGCCAACCCGCTCTCGTGGGCCGGGTTCCGCTTCGTCGGGGTGGCCGAGCGGCGCCCGAGCGCGCCATGGACCGCGGACCATGGACGGCCGCTCACCCCCGCGGAGCAGCAGGAAGTCGAGCGGCTGCTCTCGGAGAGGCCAGAAGAGGCCGGCGCAGAGCCCTTGAGCTACGACGATTGGCAGGAGAAGCAGCTCGCGGAGGCCACGGCGCTGGAGCGCGGCGCGGGGCCAACCCCGGACCAGGCGATCCATGTGGCGCGCCTCTACCGCGACCGCGTGGTCTCGTCGCACCGTCTCAACCTGCTCTGCGGGCTCGCCTGGCTGCACGAGGCGATCGCGTCCCTGGAGCAGACGACCAAAGGTGCGAAGCAGCAGAAGCTGGCGCGCCAGCGGCTGTCGCTGGAGGCGGCGTGGCTCTGGATCGATGTCGCGCGTGGCGAGGCCCTGAACGGAATGGAACTCGCCCTGATGCGGCCGCCGCCTGTCGCCGTGGCCCGCGCGCGCCGGATGCTCGAAGGCGCGCCGGACGGCGTTCATGCGCGCACCGCCCGCGCCTGGGTCGATTTCCTCGACGCTGGCGACGGCGGCGTCCGGACAGCGGACGGGTTCGAGGCGGCGCTTCGCTGCGCCTGGGAGCAGGTGGCGCCGGTGATCCGCGGGGAGGTGCCGGACGGCTACGAGGGCCTGCGAACGCTGGCCGCCGCGTGTGAGCTGGCGCTCATCGCGCCGACGTTGCTGCCCGATGCGGTCGAGGTGTGCCTCGCCTGCGCGCGCCCCCGTGTCGAGTCCCCCAAGTGGAAGCGTGGTCTCGCGGCCTGCGGCTTCCGCCTGCGCAGTGCCGTCGCCCTGCTCGGTCAGCACGCGCGCGAGCCTGTTGCGCTCCCGCTCAGTGGGCCGGGGCTGCTCACCGCTCGAGAGCTCGCGCGCGAGACGTTCACCGCCATCCTGGAGCACGAGGACGCTGAACTGCACGAGGCCGCCTCGTTCGAGCAGCGCGTGCACCGTTGCTTCAACGCGATCGAAGGGAACCTCTGGGGCTACTGCGATGACGATCGCTGGCCGCTCTGGCGATCGAGCGGGACACTCGGGGCTGCCTACCGGCGCCTCTCCAGCCTAGTCCTCGAGTCATACGCGCGCCGGGCGCCATCGGAGAAGCTCGCTTCGCAGCTCATCGCGCAGCTGAACTTCGCGGCCGATCTACGGCTCGTGGCGCTCTCGCGGTGGGTCCGCCTGTTCGAGCCCGCGCCTGGCAGTCCGCTCGCTGGGTTCTGGGAGTGCGTCCGCGACCGGGAGATGTTGCTCGACCGCTTGGAGCAAGCCGCGCTACTTCCGGATCTGGAGCGGCTCCATGGCTCCCCGGCGCGCGTTCAGCCGCACAGGCTCGATCCCTTCCGGTGCTCGTCGGAGGAGATCGTGCGCAGATTCGAGTGGGACATCGATCTGCTGCCCTGGTCACTCGCCGATCTCACCGCGCGTCGCGACGCGAAGATCGCCGCTTTCGGCGCGGCGGGTAACGCGGAGGAGCTCACCCGAGCGGTCGAAGGCCTCTGGAAGACCCTCCGCGATCACGAGGAGGCTATGCGCCTCTCCGGAGCCCCGCTCCCCGACGTGCCGATCGCACAGGCGATCGATCCGGGTATCCGCCTGGACGACGGAGAGCGCCTCCTCCGCCGCCTCCCGCCGGGGACAGTCGTTCTTGGCATGGCGCTCGGCCCCGAGGGGCGCCTCATCGCGGCGACCGTCTGGAATGCTGACGAACGCATGCAGCAGCGGGGGCATCTCACGGATGTCGAGGCGGGCTGGCAGGTACGCCACTTCCTCGCCGAGATGCACGCGCTGACCGCTGCTGACGCGACGCCGGCTCGCGGCGTCGCCGGCGAGCGGCACGAGTTCTGGGGCGCATTGCAGGAGCGGCTCGGTCCCGTGCTCGACAAGGTGCTCGGGCCGGCGCTCGACGGCGGTGCCCAGCGGATCGCCGTGCTCGCGCCCGGCTCCTTGCGCCCGCTGCCCCTCCTGGGCGTCGTGGTCGGTGGCCGCCCGCTCTTCGAACGCGCGGCCGTGCTGCACCTGCCGTCGCTCGGCCTTGCGCGCGTGCGCGAGGAGGGGAGCCGCGATGCGTGCCTGCTCGGCCGGCAGCGCGCCGCGGGAGACACGTCCTTCGGCGAGAGCGCGGTCGAGACGCTTCGCCGGTGGTTCGAGCCCCGGATCCTCCGCCCGCCGCGCGAAGTGACCACGACGATCGTCGAGGTGGATCAGCTCGAGCCCATCGCCCGTACGCTGCGCTCGCTGCGCCTCTACGGCGCGGGCAGCGCCGTGACCACGAGCCCGGCGCTGGCGTGCCTGACCCTCGAAGGACAGCGGCACTTCAGCGAGAAGAATACGCGGCGCCTCTTCCTCCCGCGCTGCGAGGTGGAGATCTGGGGCGCGACTTCCGGGAGCGGGCCGGTGGAGGCGATCCTGCGCGATGACCGCGATCAGATCCCTGGGCTTGCCCGGAGCTTCCTGCTCTCCGGGGCGGTGGGAGCGCTCGACCTCGCATGGCCGGTGCCCGATCTGGTCAAGGCCCTCGTTTGCGAGCGTTTCGGCGTCGCGCGGAGGGCGGGAGGCATGAACGGTCCCGCCGCGCTCGCCGCGGCGCTCGAGTGGTCCGCCGAGATCCTCCGGCAGTGGCGCGGCGCGGCTTCCGGCACGTGGAGCCCCGGCGACGCGCTCGGATGGGTCGACGAGGCCCGCCGCGCCGCGGCGCGGGACGCCGGGCTGCGCTCCGAGTCGGTTGTCGCGTTCGCGATGCGCGCGGACGCGCCCTCCCTCGCGGGCCTCTCCGTCCCCGAGATACTCGAGGAGGCTTGTTGCCCTGCGCACCTCGCGGCGTTCCGCTGGTGGGGTTGGCTTGAAGGATGAAGCCATGAAACGGGACCTGAAAGGATACGAACCGATCGAGGATTTCACTTGCGAAGGGCGCCAGCGGCTCGTCGAGGAGCGGGGCGAGGAAATCCGTTTCCTGCTGGAGGCGGCGTTCGAAGCGTTCCTCGACGCCGAGCCTTACGTCAACCTCGCGGCCTTCGGCTTCCGTGGAGACGAACAGGTCTTCGAGGCGGTCGAGTGGGCGATTACGCGCTTTGCGACCGGGAATATTGACCCCACGAAGCTGCGGAACGGCTCGCGCAGCTTCCGCCTCTTCACCGAGGTCCGTTTCTGGCTCAGCCAGAAGGTTGGACTGCCGGGCTTTCGTCATATCCTTGCCGCCGCGAAGCGCCCCCGAAGCGCAACTCCTCCGGAGGAGTTGCCCGCGGCACAAGCGGAGCCCGACGCGGAGGTGCTCGACTTCGGCCGGGCGCTCGCCGGCGCGCTCCCCTCGTTCCGCGAACGCACGTGCGCTGACCTCGTCGGCTACTGGCTGGAGGGCACCAAACGGCTCCGGCGCGACTGGTTCGGCTGGCGCGAGCGCGGTGAGCTCTCCGAGGCCGCGGAGCGTCGCTCGAAGAAGCAGCGCAGCATCCACACCCACGACGCGATGTTCCGGTTCCTGTGCTGCTTTCTCCAGCTCGTTCCCGCTGCGTCCAGCGCGGCGGCGGACCTCGCGCTGGAGATCACCAGCTTGTCCGGTTGCCCGGACAGGCCGCCTTACCGGGTGCCGGACCGGGATGTCTGCGGCGAGCTCGCCCGCTTCGGCGTGCGCGGCCCGCGTCAGGTCAGCGTGCTCCGGAAGCAGGGCGCTGGCTCGTTCCTGCACCGCTGCCTCGATCGGGCGCGCGCCGACATCGACACGGTGCGCGGCCTGCTCACCTCGGAGCTCACCAGGAAATCGCTGAGCCTGACGACACTGCACGCGCTGGAAATCGAGGGGGATATGGCGCTCCGCGCGCGCATCGACGAGGTGCGCAGCGGGGCGGACCAGGAGGAATACACATGAGCCATCTTCCGGATGCCGGCACCCTGGACGCGCTGGTCCTCGGCCTGTCCGAGGCCGCCGATGAGCATGCATGGGAGGGCCTGGTGATACAGCCCGGCGGCGCCGAGGCGTGGCGTGCGGCGGTCGCGCGAAGGCGGCGTCTCGATGCGATCGCCGGTGCGGTCCGCGGAAGAGCATGGCTCGCCCGTGCGATGCGGCAGGTCACGGCGCTCTCCCGCCGCGCGCGCACGCCGCTCGATGTCGAGCTCTCGCTCGATTTCCCTGACGCGCAGTTCCAGACCTTGGTCGACCCCATGCTCGGCCCGTCCGACGAGCGGGAACCGGCCGAGGTGGTGCGACCGGCGTGGGGGCGAATCGTTCCGGTCCACATGCCGCGCGGCGAGCGCGTCACGCTGCGCGCGGCTGAGGGGCAGGCTGCCATCGACGTGCGCTACCTGTGCAGGGATCAAGACGGGTCGCTCCCGGAGCGGACCTGGATGCTCGAGGCCGACGAGGCGCCGGTGCTGCTCCTCGCGCTCATCGGCGCGCCGACTGGGACCACCCTGCGCGAGGCGGTCGAGCAGGCCACCGCGATCGCCGCGGTTCTGGTGCTGGAGGCGCCAGCAAACGGGGAAACTCCGGCTTGAACGGGGCTATCGGCGTGCCCGGAGCGATCCGCCGGGCCTGCCGAGGAGCCACCTATGAAGATCGTCGCCGTCAATTACCACATCTACAAGCCCTGCAACCTGCGTTGCCGCTTCTGCTTCGCCACCTTCCGCGACGTTCGCGAGAGTCTCGCCGTCGATGACGCCTTCCGGCTGCTGCGCCTCCTGCGCGATGCCGGATGCAAGAAGCTGACCTTCGCCGGCGGGGAGCCGACGCTCCACCCGCGCTTCGGCGAGATCCTGGCCGAGGCGCGCCGCCTCGGCTTCGTGACCTGCGTCATCACGAACGGCGCCCGCTTGGCGAACATTCTCGACGGCCAAGCCTCCGACCTCGACTGGCTGGGGTTCTCGATCGACTCGGCGAGGGAGGAGGCGCAGGCCGCGCTGGGGCGAGGTTCAGGGGCCTACGTCCAGAAGGTTCTGGCCCTGGTCGATGAGGCGCGGAGGCGGGGCGTGCGCATCAAGCTCAACACCGTCGTCACAAGGCTCACCTGGGAGGAGGACATGTCCGAGCTCGTCCGGCGTGCGTATTCCGACGGACGTGACGGCTCGTTCCGGAGCGACGCGACGGCCCAGTCCGGCGTGACGTGGACCGGAGCGTAGCGACGAGCGCGGTCAGGTCTTCGTCTCGGTCACCTCGGGAGCCACCGCCTTCTTCTTTCGCATCGAGTCACCGCGCAGCGTCACCAGGTGCGCGTTGTGGACAACGCGGTCGCAGATCGCGTCTGCGATACTCGCTTCACCGATCGCTTGATGCCAACTTTTCGTCGGGATCTGCGAGGTGATCACAGTTGACGACCTGTCGTATCTATCCTCGAGGACCTCGAGCAAATCGCGCCTCTCGACGTCGGTCATGGGCGCGAGGAGAAAGTCGTCGAGGACCAACACGGCCACCTTGGCGAGGCGCGCGAGGGCGTTCGCGTACGTCCCGTCAGCACGCGCGACCGCGAGCTGCTGGAGCAAGCGCGGGGTACGGATGACGAGGGCGCGGAAGCCCTGTCTGCACGCCGCCTGCGCGAGCGCGCCGCCGAGAAAGCTCTTCCCGGCCCCGGTCGCTCCCAGCACGATCACGTTCTGCTTCGCTCGGACCCACTGACAGGAGCCCAGCACCCGGGCGAAGGACCGGTCCACTCCACGCCCCGCCTCGCAGGAGAAGTCCTCCATGCACGCGTCCGATGGCACCCGCGCATCCTTCAACAGGCGATGGAGCCGCTTGTTCTCGCGCGCCGTCCACTCGCGGTCGACGAGCAGCCCGATCATCTCGTCAGTGGAGAGCGGCTCCGTCGCCGGTGCAGCCGCCCTCTCTCTCAGCATCGCCGCCATCGCGTTCAGCTTCAACTCGACCAGCTTCTGAATCGTCTCTTCCAAGATCACTCCTCTCCTCCTTGTCGAAGTACTCAGCACCGCGGATGTTCTCGTGCGCCAAGGCCCCCCGGGGCGGCGGCTCGACCGGCGGCACGCGGTCGAGGCCGTTCCTGAGGATCGCGGTCACGCTCTTGGCAGTGGGGCTGCTGATGCGAAGCGCACGCGCGCACGCAGCGTCGACACGCCCACGCCCGTACTTGTCCGCGAGCCGGATCACGCCCAGGCACGTCCGGTAGCCCGTCTCCGGGTGGGTACGGTGGCGCATGACCGCACGCGCGAGCTCGCCGACATTCGGGCCGATCGTCTCGGCCCACGCCACCACGCGCTCCGGCGGCCACTTGCCGTAGTCGCGATGGGCCCTGGGGCGATGCTCGTCCACGATCACGGCCGTGCCCTTCCGCCCGTAGCTGCGCGCGTGCGATGCGACGCGCACGCCGTCGTGGAACAGCTCCACGACCGAGGCCGTCGCTCGGATCTCAACGCGCGCACCGACCAGCGTGTACGGCGCGCTGTAGAGCCGGTCGTCGTAGCAGACGCAGTAGTCGATGTTGACCTTGGCGTGCTTCCAGTCGGCGATCTCGTAGCGCCGCGCCGGCAGCGGACGCATCACGGGCTTGTCGATGGTCTCGAATGCCGTGCGCCGGCAGCCGTCGAGCCGCTGGAATGGCCGCGCGTTCAGCCGCTCCAGCAGCGATGCGATCGCGTCGTTGAGCTCGGCGAGGCTGAAGAAGGTCCTGTGTCGGAGCGAGGCGAGGATCCAGCGCTGCGCGATGAGCACGCCGCCCTCGACCTTCGCCTTGTCGCGCGGCTTTCGGGGCCGAGCCGGGATGACCGTCACGCCGTAGTGCCGCGCCATCTCGAGGTAGGTCGGGTTGATGTCCGGCTCGTACCGATCCGGCCCCGAGACCGCGCTGCGGAGCTGGTCGGGGACGAGCACCTCGGGCACGCCGCCGAAGTACTCGAACATTCGCACCGTCGAGCCGACGAAGTCGGCGAGCTTCTGCGAGCGCGTCGCCTCGGCGTACGTGTAGTTGCTCGCGCCGAGCACCGCCACGAACAGCTCGACCTCGGTCGCCTCGCCGGTCGTCCGATCGACCAGGTGCGGCTTCCTTCCCGAGTAGTCGATGAAGACCTTCTCGCCGGCGCGGTGAACCTGACGCATCACGAGGCCGAGCTTCTTCTTCCAGCCCGCGTACAGGTCGCAGAACCGGCTGTACTCGTAGGGCTTCAGCGGAGCCTGTGCCGCGCTCGCTTCGCGGTACTCGAGCCAGAGCGTCTGCAGCGTGACGCACGGCTTCGACAGCTCGCGGTGCACCCAGGAAAAGTCGATCGGTACGCGCGCGGGCGGCTCGTTGCGGCCGACGTCGCGGAACAGCCGCGACTCGATCTCCGCGTCGGTCATCTCTCGGGCGACCTCCCAGGTCAGTCCCGCCTTCTCCGCTCGCGCCAGGTAGCCGCTGACCGTGCTCTCGCCGACGCAAGCCGCTGCCGCGATCTCCGCTCGGCTGCGCTTGCACTCGAACTTGAGCCTCAAAATCTCTCGAACCTTACGCATCGATAGCCGCTCCGACATCGCGCCCATGTACGCGATGAGGCTGCGACCGCGAGCGCCGCCTGTGGGCCGTCACGCCCGTCGGAACGGTCCGTCACGTCCCTCGGAACGGCCCGTCACGTGCGTCGGAACGAGCCGTCAGGTGTGTCGGAACCCCCCGTCGGGTGGCCCGGAACGCCCGGTCACGTCCCCTCGGAACGAGCCGTCACGTGCTCTCGGAATCGGCCGTCACGTCGGCCCGGAATACGCATCCGGCGCGTGCGTCCGGCGCGGTGGAAGGTGTTCCAGGTGCTGCCTGTGGCGGGGCAGAACGACGGCTCCGTCGAGGATCTCCTGATCGACGGCGACCAGTTCCGCGCGTTCGTGGCGCGCCACCGCCACCTCGAAGCAGAGGCGCTGAATCCCATCGCGGAGGACAACGAGGCCATGACCGACTCGTACGCCATGATCGATCCCTCGGGCCGTTTCTACGGCAACTCCAGCGGCCGTCATGTCGCGAGCGCCCCGATCCTCGACGTGGGGATCGACGCGGCGCTGGCGCAGGTAGGGTTCGTCCCCGAGAGGCTCGCGGCCCGCGGCGGGGTGTATGCATGGAAGCCCGTGCCCCAGCCCGAGAGCTTGCTTTCTCCGGCCGCGCTCGTCCTCGTGACCCAAAAATGATGCGCCGGGAGCTAATCCTTGTGGACGCGCTCCAGGAAGTGCATGCGAGTCTCGCCGTCAGCGAACTTTCCGCAACCCCTGCTCACCGCTTTCGGCGCGATAAAGCCGACTCGACCAGCGCCTGCCAGCGCGGCCTGAGCGTCGGATCGCGCTGAAAGCGCTCTTGCCAGACCGCATGGAGCGCCGTCCAAGCGTGCGCATCCATCTTGTAGTGGTTGAGGATCTGGACGAACTGATCAGGCAGCGCCGTGACTGTGGCGCAGATCTCTGCGTACTGGGCGAGCGATATGCTGTGGATATACTTCAACATCTCCGCGGAATGACCGCCGGTTGTTGCTCCGCCTGATGCCGCTGGATCGGGATGCGGTGCTGACGGAGAGCCCTGCACGAAAGGAAGCACGCCAGCGCCTGATCGGGGCGCGGGCAGGTCGGGGGCCGATGGTGAGCGCCGTGGCACCTGGGGCGATCCGGTTGGTGACGAAAAAGGAAGCGCTCTGCCTGCAAAGGCCACGGGAGCTAGCATGGCGGTTTGTGAAGCAGCATGCTCATCAAGGTCTGGCTCGTCATGCGCGCCTGGAGGCACGTGGCGCGCAGCCAAGGGCGCGTCCTTGAACGGCAAGGCATCGCCAGAGCGACGCGCCCCTCCATCGATGGGCAGGGTCATGCATTCACCGAGATCGCCAGGCGGCGCGGTCTGGCTCGGCGTGTTAGGGCCCAGCATGGCGGTTTGTGAAGCAGCATGCTCATTGAGGTCTGGCTCGCCATGCGCGCCTGGGCGCACGTGGCGCGCGGTCAAGGGCGCGTCCTTGAACGGCAAGGCATCGCCAGAGCGACGCGCTCCTCCATCGATGGGCAGGGTCATGCATTCACCGAGATCGCCAGGCGGTGCGTTCAGCTTAGGCGCGTTGGGGCCCTGTGGACCCGTTGCGAACGGGAGCACCCCGCGCGCGACCGCGGAGGGCGGCGCACAAACTGTCCGAGCCACATCGTGCTCCACCGTTGGAGGTGCCGGCGGATAAGCCTCGGGGGGTGGGGTCACGAAGGGAGACCGCGAGCTGGGCGGTGTCGCGAAGGGGGATGATATCGCAGGCAGGGGCAGAACCGGCGCGACCACGACAGGGGGCATTGGCGGCGCGATGCTCAGGGGCAACGGCGTCGTCGTGGCGGACGGAACAGGTGAAGACGCGGGGGCCGGAACAGGAGCAGGAACGGCAGCTGCCTGCAGGGCGCGCTGCCGCTCGAGGAAAGCCTGCGTGTATCGGTTCGTCAGCTCGAAGCGGCCGCGCTCGAGCTCCGTACCCATCCTCTCCAGCCACGTCTGCTGCGTGTCTATCCAATCGTCGATCGTCAACCCGGTGCGCGCCAGCACCTCGTCACGCAGCATCCCCGTGTCCATCTCAGCGCGCATCTCCGCATAGCGTTCGAGCGTCACCACCGTGCCCATCGGTCCCATCCTATTCGCTGACGCCGGTTCTGTCAGGGTGAGCGAAGAGCTCCGCGCTCAGCGCCCGCGCAACGCCGCTTCGAACCGGCGCTCCAGCTCGGGATCCTCCACGATTCGCCGACTCCAGTGCTGGCTACCCTGGACGTAATCGGCCATCGTCACGCCTGCGCGGGCGAGGGCCGCTTGCGCGTCACCGCTCGCCTGCATCAGACGCGTTACCTGCGCGAACTGATCGAGAGAGATCGGCGGAGAGCGCCCGCTCTGCGCGGCCTCGTACGCGGCCGCGTACGCCGAGAGGAGCGGGGAGATGCCGTCTCCCGCCTCGTCGAGGGCCGCGGAAAGGCGGACCTGCCACGCGGTGTCGAGCGCCTCCCATCGGTCCTCATCGAGACCGCGTCGCGCGAGCACCTCGGCGCGCGCTGGTCCGGCCGCCGACAGCTCGGCCATGATCTGCGCGTACGCTTCGATGTCGAGATCCACGGCGGGATTCTAGTCGCCGCGCCGACCGGGAGCAGCTAGAAACCAGGGTCGATGCGTACCGAGGCCGCTGCGGCCGACCCCGCGTCGGTCTGGATGACCCACCTGGAGCGAGCGCACGACCGCGCCCACGCGGCCGCCCGGTCGATCGAGGATCACGTCGAGCCCAGCGCGCACCTTGCGCCGGCTGCGCGCCGCATCGAGCAAGGCCTCGCGGCGATGTACGACGTATTCGACGGGCGCGCGGACCGGCCTACAGCGATCGGTGTGGCGCACGCGCGCCTCTGGGACGCGGCGATCCTGGTGGCGCGGGCGGGCCTGCAGGGAGCGCTCGTGGCCTTGCGCGAAGCGTGTGCAGAGCTCGTTGGCGCCGAGGGGCGATTCCCGCGCGTGCCGCTCGCCGGACGCGCCGCCGTGGAGCTCCAGGCCGGCTCCACCCTGCCGCCGCTGCACACGATCGAGCGGGCCTCGCTCATGCCGTCGTTCCGCGCGCCGCCGGTCCCCGAGCCCGAGGAGGAAGCGGCGGTGATCGACCTGCCGGAGCCCACGACGTTCGAGGAGCTCGCCGCGGTGGCCGAGAAGGCGCGTCGCATGACGCAGGATCGAGCGCAGGCGCTCACAGGGCGCCTCAAGGCGCCGCCCGCGGCCACGGCGAAGGTCGAGGCGCCCGTGGAGGTGCCCCCCGGCTTCGCCTTCGCCCCGCCGCCGCCGCTGGACGAGGGCGCCTTCGTGCGGCGCTGGGCGCGCGAGTGCTTCGACGAGATCGGCATGCTCGGCCTCCAGCGCACGCCGCTCCCCGGCGACGACTGGCGCGCGTGCCAGGCCCTGGAGGCGCGCTTGATCAACGCCATCGACGCGCTCGCGGCGCTCGGCCCCGTCGCGATGGCTCATGTCGAGCCGATGGCGATGGATGCTCCGGTGGCCAATTCGATGAGCATGTTCGCGATCGCGATGATCGGCGGCTGCATCGAGGGCCGCGACGCGCTCGCGTGCGCCGAGCGCGTGCTCCACCGCTTCGGGCCCAACGATCCCGCCGTGGCCGAGGCGTTCGCCGCGGCGATGAAGCTCGCGCCGAACCCGTTCGCTCGGAGCGCGCTGCGCTCGCTGTACGCCTCCACCGAGCCCGGGTGCCGGGCCATCGCCGTCGAGGTGCTCGCGCACCGTGGATGGCTGGAGTCCGAGGAACTCGCCGCGCTGGCGGAGGAGGAGGACCCGCGCGTCCTCGCGCTCGCGCTGCCGGCGCTCGCGGCCACGCGGCACCCCGGGCTCGAGCGGGCCCTCGGACGCGCGCTCGCGCAGGGCGACGTGCACCTGCAGGCCGCGGCGCTCGACGCCATGGCGCTCGCGGCGCACCCGCGGGCGGCCGCCGCGGCGCGGGCGGCCGCGGACGGGGCGCTCGGCGACAGGGCGCTGGTGCGGCTCGCGATCGTGGGCGGGGAGGACGACGCGCGAGCGCTGCTCGGGCGCATGCAGGCGAAGCCCACGCCGGCCTCGGTGGAGGCGGTGGGATGGGCAGGGTGGGTGGGCGCCGTGCCGGCACTGCTGCACCTGCTGGAGGCGGAGGAGCAGGAGACGAAGCTCGCGGCCGGAGCGGCGCTGGACCGGATGCTCGGCGCGAACCTGGTCGACCACATCGAGGTAATGCCCGAGGCGCTCGAGGCGGTCGACGTCGTGGACCCGGATCCCGAGCCGCCGCGCGGGCGCCCGTCGCTCGCCGCGCTGGTGAGCCACCCGAGGGACCTGCCGTCGGCAGGCTCCGCCGAGACGCTCGAGGTGCCCTCGACGGACCCGGTGAGGTGGAGGGCCTACTGGGCGGCGCACGCGGGCCGCTACGCTCCCAGGCTCCGGGTGCGGCGGGGGCAGGCGTACTCGCCGTCGGTTTCGCTCTACGAGCTGGACCGGCTGCCTGTATCGCCGGAAGATCGGCGGCGGCTGCACCGCGAGCTCGCCGCGCGGACGGGGAAGCTGACGCGGTTCGACCCGTATGATTTCGTGCATACCCAGGAGCGGAGCCTCGAGGCCTGGGCATCACTCGTGCGGGCTTCGGCGGAGCCGCCTGGGTCCTGGGGGCGGCCGAACGCGCGGTGAGCCCACGCCGACCGTGCTCGTCGCGAGCTTCCGCGGGTCGAGGTGCGGGCTGCCCCGAGGCGGAGCAGACAGCCAGGCGCGATCCACCAACATAGAGGACGCGCATGCTCACCTGCTCAGAGATCTCGGGCTGCCGCCCTGCCGACGTCAAAACAGTCGCTCCTCATACGCCCGCATACGCCGCCATCCGTGTGCTTCACCAAAGGCGCAGCGGCATCGCCGATACCGCCAACCCGTCCACGGGCGACTCCGGCGGCGTGTCGCGCGGTGGCACCTGCTCCTGGGGATGTGATGATCACCGACTTTCGCGTCTCCGTCCGTCACCTCGATCGACATCTCGGCGGCCTGCTGCTCGCGACGGCGCCGCGCAGCGCGTGGGGCGAAGCGCCTCCAGGCCAATGCAGAGGAGACGCGCCGGGTCCCGATCGGGTAGCGTGATCCTCATGGGTCGCTTGCAGCAGAGATCCGGTGCTCTGCCCGGTGGAAAAGGGTACGTCGAGAACCCCACCGACGCCGACTACGCAGCGGCGGCTCGCTGGGCGCTCGAGCACAAGGACCTCCGGCTGGCGATCCAGCAGGTGTCGGCCGCGATTGCCCTGAAGCCGCTCCACGAGCCGTACCTCCATCTGCTCGACCGGATCGTGGGCAGGGCCAAGGGGCCCCTCCTGCTCGTACAACTGCCGCACGATGGAGCCTTCTTCGGGTTGTATGCGGTGCGCGCGCGGGTCCTCGCGCAGCTCGGACGGGTCGAAGAGGCGCTGCGGCACCTCTTCGACGCGGTGGAGTTCAGTCCGGAGACGCCGTTCTTGCCGTGGGCCGTGGAGTGGATCGACCCTTCGAGGAGCGCGCGGTCTGTCCTCCCGGAGACCGTGGCCAGAGGCCTGGTGGCGCTGACCGACGCCCTCCGCCTCGCAGGTGAGCGCGGCGAGGGAGCGCGCACGAACCTCGAAGCGGCGCTCCGCGTCGCACGGCGGATGCGAAGGGAGCACCCCGTGAATAGCGCTTTGATCGTCGCCGAGGCGCGCGTGCTGCGCGTCCTCGAGCGGGCGGACGAGGCCATCGCCTTGCTGGGCGACGAGGCCGGATGGGAGCTTGCCGTCGAGCGGGCGGCCATCCTTCGCGACCTCGGTTGTCGGGGGGAGCAGGTGCGTGCGCTGGAGCAAGCCGTCGCGGCGCGCCCGGCAGAGCCATCGACCTACCTCGATCTCGGTGACGCCTACCTGGACGATGGCCGGCCCGAGGAGGCTGCGGCGGCTTACGAGCGCGCCCTCGCGCTCGACGAGTCCTCGGACTGGGCCCGGAGCTCTCTTGCTTACGCTCAGGCGCTTGGCGGTAAGGCCGGCGATCTCCCGAAGGTGTGCGGCTCCCCGTCTGACCCGGCGGTGGAGGTGCGTGCCAGGATCCTGGAAGCAGATCTCTCCGCCTACGAGAGCCGGTTGAGCGATCCCGTCGATCCGGTGGTGGCCGTCGTTCGATCCATCCTGGAACGCGCTCCCGAGACGGATGCAGACAAGCAGCTGGTGATCCGCGTGCGAGCAGACCGCCCGCTCGCTCCCTCGGCTCACGTGTCGTTCGTGCAGGCGCTCGCTCGGGTGGGCCGCCGCGGGCAGCTGCTCGTCGATCATGCCGGCCCTGCTGCATTCGGGCCTCTCTGGCGCCCTCCTCCGGATGGCGGGGGCCCGGCCGTCGATCGCCCTCCCGACAGCGTCCTCCAGGCCGTGGGTGCGCTGACACGGGAGCGGTTCGACTGGACGACCTGGGTAGCGAGAGCGGGCGAGATTGCGCTCTCCATCGGCGATGCGCAGCACGTCGTCGACGCCATGGCGCACCCGCTGGATCTGCCGCCCGCGTCCGACCCGGTCCGGTGGGTTCACGGGTTCCAGGTGGCCGCTGCGCTCGTCGTCGCGCGTGGATCGTGGCCCGTCGAGGAGCGGCAAAGGAGGCTCACCTTGCTGCTCGATGCGCAGGACGACTGGACCGCCGCGGCGGCGCTTCTGGGCCTGCGAGCGCTGGGTGATGGGGGAGCACGGCTCGTGGAAAGACTTCGCGCGCTGATCCCCGTGGACGACGAGCCGTTGCGCCCGCTGGCTCGTGCCCTGGCGATCACCGGAGCGCAGCTCTCCACGGGGGCCACGCGGGCCGAGTTCCTCCGGTTGCGGGCGAGAGTCCGGCACGAGCTGGATCGGGGGACCGGGGTGGCGCTACGCTCTCCGCCGAGACCACGATGACCATGGCGTCCGGCAGACCTCTGCTCGAAGATATCGACGTGTTCTGTGCCAGCGGGCTGGACGAGCGGGTGGCAGCCCTCCACGAGCTCTGCAAGCACCTCGGTCCGGACTGGTCGCCGGGCACGCCTACCCTGGCGGAAGACAGCCTGCCCCTCAGGCATCTACCGACGGGGCTCGATTTCGTCGCGGTGCCCGGTGGGGAATTCGAGATGGGGTTGACGGAAGAAGACCTCAGGGCCGCGAGCTACTTTGCGGACTGGACAGTCTACCTCGCAGAAGACGCGGACTCGCTTCGCAAGGATCTCGGGCCGCCGCGCCGGGTTCGTGTCGCTCCCTTTCTCGTCGCGCGTCGCCTGCTGTCCACGCGCGACGCGGGAACCATCCAAATGCCGCGCGGCGCGCTCGAACGGAGACATCTCGTCGAGACCGATTTCTCGTCGGCCATCGAGCTTGCATCGAATCTCTCGCTTCGCCTCCCCTCGGAGGCGGAGATCGAGTGGTGCCTGCGTGACGGGGGCCGAAGTCGCCTCGTGCTCGGGCTGTTCGAATGGTACATGGGCGCGCTCGCTTCGTACGCAGATGCCTTGCGTTCGCGCTTTGGTCTCGACGAGCTGGACGTCAAGCAATGGGCTGTCAGCGTCCGGGATGATCCGCGCGACAGCGCCGCACCCGGCACGGCACGCCCGGGCGATGATGGCGTCATCCGCAGCGGAGGCTTTGGTCCAGTGCTCGTCTCCGACGTGGAGGTCTTCGGCGCGCTGCCGGGTCGTCGATACCGTCATCCGCCTGCAGCGATTCGACTTTGTGCCCGCTAGACCAGTCGCTATTCGCCGCTGCGCTCGGGCGGCGCCAGATCGCGCAGCGAGGCCACCGCCGCCATCGCGCCTGGATCCTGACGTGCGGCGACGAAACGGTGCAAAATGGCCTCGCGGCGCGGGGCCGGGACCGCGCTCAAGATCTCCCGGCCTTGAGGCTCGATGAGAACAGGAACGAGGTCATCCCAGCTTGAGTCGATCGGCCGGCCGGCTCGTACGACTGGCAACAGCAGCAGCGCACCTGCTTCCCCTCTGAGCAACCAGATCTCCCGACAGCGTCTCGCCGCGCGCGCGCGGGCGGCGAACTCGTCGGCCAGGCGCGCGATGCGCCCAAACAGCTCGTCGTCGTGAGGCACGCGCGCGAGCTCCTCTTCCACGAGATCCATCGAGGGCACCCAGAAATCGTACGATGCACTGCCCTGAACCCACGCTTCCCAGCGATCGTGGGCCGAGAGCGTCATCTCGGGCATGGGCTCGTCCGAATCCTTCTGCCACTCCCACCACGCGCGCCACAGAGGCACCGTTCGCCCGTCCGCGGTCTGGTGGGGCCGCTCCAGCGGGCCAGGCGGCTCGAGGCCGATCCAGCGACGCCGGCAGGGGCCGGAAGGAGCCAGCCCATATCCGCCCCCCGGCAGCGCGAGATCGCAGCGCGCCAGCGCCCGCATGGCCTCCTGCTCGCGGCTGGGAAGCTCGGTCGGATCGACGATCTGCTCGGCCGAGTACCGGCGCCAGCCCTCCGCTTCAATCAAGATCCGAGCCGCCTGGGTCGCGACCCCGGGGCTGTCCGTTGCAGGCAGGAGATCGTTGACGACGCACACCAGTTCGTCGATTCCTCCGGGCCCCCGGAGGCGGTTGACTTCCCAGGCGGCCCGCGCAGGACCCTCGGGCAGGCCGGCGTCGAACCCGAAGGGCGGCCGGTCGGTGCGCACGATGTCGAACCAGGGCAGCCGCTCGTCGCCTTCGGGCTCCCAGGCGAGCCAGTCCGCGAGCCCCCCGGCCAACGCGGCGAGGGGCGTCGCCTCGAGACGCGCGCGGGCAAGGGCTGCCGCGCCACGAACGAGCGGAGGCTGTTCGGCGTCCCCCGAGAGCGCCAAAAGCCAGGGTGGTGCGGAAGCACCGGCGCGACATAGTCCGAGCACGGCGCTCGCGCGCACCGCGGCGGGAGCGGACGAGAAGATGCACGCTTCGAGCACCGGACGCAGCGCTGGATCGGCTGGAACGAGCATCGCGAGCACCATCGCGGCGCCTGCACCCGCGCGGCCGTCCGCGAGCCATCGGACGAGGCTGTCTCGGTGATCGAGAGCACGCTCCGAGACGTCCCGAGGAGGGTCCACACGCTCGGCGTCCCAGAGCCACCTGAGCCGCCCTCCGCCGAGGACTTCACCCGCGATGAGGAGCGGCAGATCGGGCTCAGGGGCGTCGGCGACGGTATCGAGGATCATCCCGAGCGCCGGGCCGCTCGCGCTGAACCATGCGGCCTCGCCGACCAGCACGTCGGCGAGCGTCGCCCACGCGTCGTATCGGGTGAAGTGGTCTGGCGAGGCAAGCTGCTCGACGCGCACGGGGATGCGTGTGGCGAACCCGTATCGGCCGCGGAGCCGCGACCATTTGTCCATGACTTCTTGGCGCATGTTGCTACTTGGTATGACCTTCGCTCCTCATCATGTTGTCGTACGCATCGTGCGCGCCACTGGTGATCCCCGTGGCTCCCCAGTACTCACCCGGCGTCGTGCCCGCCCTGTTCCGCCCACCATCGGACAACTGAATGCCGCTGTAGGCTCCCATGAGGGAGTTCGCGTTCGCCCCTTGCACGTTCGTCGGATTTCCAGTGCCTCCCTGGTACGTGACCGAGTTGCCTCCCCAGTTGTAGGTGATGTCGGCCCCGGTTTCCTTCGCCGTCCGCATCATCGCGGCGTGGCAGTTGGGGCACGGAGGATAGTTGCCTTGCAGAGAGTACGGCTGCTTGAGATCCCGCCCCTTGTTCTTTCCTGCTTTGCTGGTCGCCTCGAGCAAATCATGGCAGAACTTCTGCTCGGTGTGGTGTCCAGGGCCATCCTTTTCACCGATGGGATCGGTCAGGCTGTCGAGCTCCGGCGGACAGGTACCGCTTCCTGACACGTACCGACCTGCTTGTCGGTCCGCCGCGCTGTTCATATCACCGGGCTTGAAACCCTGGTGCTTTCCCACCGTCATCCGATGCGGTGCGGTGACCAATCCCAGGGGGTCCGCCCATCCCACCGGGTTCGGCCCGTACCGGTACAGGTTGAGCCCCGCCTCGATCCCTGCCGGGTCGGGCCCGATGTACCGCGCCGCGTCCGGATCGTAGTACCGGTACCGGTTGTAGAAGAGGCCGGTCTCCTCGTCCTCGATCTGCCCGGCGAACCGGACGTTCGTCATCGCCGTCGAGCCGGGCCGCGGTGCGCTCCGTCCCCAGGTCGAGCGATCCATCCGGCCAAGGATCTTCCCCGAAGGGCTGACCAGCGCGTTGGGTGCGCCCGTCAGATCGAGGACGTAGTAGACCCACGACGAGCTATCGTCATCGCGATGCCCGACGGGCGTCGCGCTGCGCTCTTCCTCGTACAGATACGTCCGGCGCGCCGCGGGCCTGGGCGACCGATCTACCGACACCTCGTGCAGCAGCGAAGTCAGGTCCCAGACGTAGTGCTGCTCGCTGAGCACGTCGTTTCCCGAAAGGACGCGCTTGGCCATACGCCTCGAGAACGGGTCGTAGTCGTACTCCAGCCGCCTTCCATCCGGGCAAGCCACCGCCGCGAGCTGCCCCCAGGCGTTCCACTCGAACCGCCACACCTGGCCATCGACGCGCTTCTCGGCGAGCTGGCCGCGGTCATCGTATCGGTACTCGACGTTCCCTCGCTGGAGGAGCTGGTTGCCCTTGCCGTACCGGCGACCCGGCACGTTGGGCCCGTCCTCGTAGTAGTTCGAAGTCGCGTCGACGCGGTATTGCTCGGTCGCACCGGTGTTGTCACGTCGGCGGCGAAGCCTCCTTCGGACATCATACTCGTACTCGACGGAGCTGCCGTCGCTGCTCGACACACTCCGGACCTCGTCGACCGGCGTGTATTCGTAGTAGCGCTCAATCGCACCCGATCGCGCGCCAACCCAGGCGGGCTGCCCGGGTGCCGGGGCTGCTGCGCCGCCTACGGGGACCAGCCTTCGCCACTGGAGCCGACCCTCGGCGTCGTAGGTGTCGAGCAACTCCGCGCCCTCGGCGAGCTCACGCCGCACCGGGTATCCGTGCGGGCTGAGATCGATGGCGAGGGCGCGCCCTCGCTGGTCCGAGAGCTCGCGCACGCGCCCGTTCACGTCACGCCGCAACTCGAGCTGATGGCCAAGCGACGTGCTGACCCCGATCCGATCGCCGGCGATGTTGCGCTGTGTGTCGACCGTGTACTGGCGCGCGCCGATGCGGTGCTCTTCGCGTACGACATGGCCAAGCACGTCGCGCACGAACGAGAACGAGACGTTGCCGCTGGTCGCGGCGACAAGCGCGCCCATCGTGTCGTACTGGAACTCCTGCACCGAGTCGTCGGGCGCAGTCTCCTTGACGACCTGTCCGATGGCGCTGCGCTCGATCACGTGGCGGCCTTGACCACGATCGACCCAGACGAGGTCGCCGCGAAGATCGTACCCATAGCGGGTGACCGTGCCGTGGAAGTCGCGCTCGAGGGTGACGGAGCCGCCCCGCTCGTACTCGAGCTCATGCTTTTCGCCGCGCTCGTTGATGACCCGCGTGAGCCAGCCCTCGCGGTTGTACTGTAGTCGCAGCTCGGTCCGATCGGGGTACTCGACGCGGTACAGCCAGTCAAGGCCTGCGTACTCCCAGCGGGTGGTCGTGCCGTCTGGCTCGGTCTGCGCAGACAGATTCCCCATCGAATCGTAGGTGAGCGTGGTGCGCCTCCCGAGGGCGTCCGTGACGCCGACGAGCTTGCCCGAGTCTGTGTACTCGTATCGGGTCTGCGCGCCGAGCGGGTTTGTCTCGGCCACGAGCCGGCCCCACCAGTCGTATGCAGAACGGTAGGTTGCGCCGTTCGGGAAGGTGCGAGCGACGCAGTTGTGATGCGCATCGTACTCGAACCGGTGCTGGCCCCCACGCTGGTCGATGACTTTTGTCACCAATCCCGAGTCGTCGAGCGTGAACTGGAGGGTCCCGCCGGCTGGATCTCTGACGAGCACGACCTCCCCGAACGCGTCGCGTTGGATCGTGGTGACGCCTCCCGCGGGATTGACGATCTCGCACGGACGCCCACCAGCATCCCGCGCAAAGCGGAACGCGTGCCCCTCGGGATCGGACTCCTCCACGACGAGGCCCAGCGCATCGTAGCGCCAAGTCCAGGTTGCTGCGTTCGGATCGGTCAGCGCGACGGTGTTGCCGCTTTCGTCGAACACGCGGTCCGTCACGCCGCCGCGCGCGCTGACGGCCTTCGCAACTTGCCCGTCGGGCCCTGCCTCGAAACGCTGGAGCCGCACCGAGTCGACGACCTCACTGTAGCCGCGGCCGTACTCGAACCGGCAGTGATAGATGCCCTTCGCCCGCTTGCCGTCGTGCAGCATGGCCGGGGCGTCGGGCGCAAGCGCGGGATCCTTCCCGTCCGGGTACTCGCCCCACGTCTCCACGCAGCGGTCGTCATGGCCGTAACGAAAGCGGAAGGTGATGCCGCTCGGGTACTCGAGCCAAAGAAGGCGGTCGTCCTCGTCGTAGCCGTAGCGCGTGGCGTGGCCGTCGGCATCGATGGCAGCGACGAGGCGCCGGCGGTCGTCATACTCGTAGCGTGCGAAGGTGATGGTTGGACCGCTGGGCTGGGGCACGCGAATCGATTCGATGTGCCCGCCCGCATTCCAGGCGAACAGGATGGCGCGCTTGGCTGTGTCGATGACCTCGACGAGCCGGCCCTGATGGTCGTGGTGGAGCGAGATGATCCCCCGATTCCGGTAGGCTACGCCGACGAGCTTGTGGTGGCTCGACCCCGGCGCCACCGGCTCGAAGAAGTGGATGAACTCGTTGCCAGGACGAACGACGTAGCGCCGCTGCGTCCGCCGGATCCCCCAGCCGCCGAGGATCGCTTCCTGGCCAACCTCGAGCCGCGGCAGTTCGACGACGCGGCCGTCGCCGGCGCGCACCGTCGTGTGCCTTCGGCCGACGTCCAGCGACCAGGCAAGGCTGTGATTCCATCCGAGGCCCAGACCGACGTCTCGCGTGCGACGGTGGTTCGTGAAGCTTCGCAAAAACTCCAGGTCGAAGCTGCCCGGCAGCCGGAAATCGAGCTTGGGAATCGTGTGAACCCCGCCCGTGACCACGTCGACCGGATCACCGCGCGACTGCGAGCTCTTGCAGTTCGTGCAACCGCCGTTGGCCCCGGCCCCGCACGTCCCGGAGTTCTTCCCGTCGCCCTCCCCGCCCTCCCCGTTCCCCTTGCCGCCGCCGCCCGCACCCCCACTGCCGCCGCTCCCGTCGCCATCCCCATCACCGCTCCCGCCGCCGCCCCCCAGGACCGCGATCCCCGGGCACATCCCCGGCGGGGCCGCCGCATCCGGCGCAGGTGACGTGGCCATGGCTCAGCCCCCTCCCTTGTTGAGGAATCCCGGGCTCCCCGTGATCCCCACCATGCCCAGCTCCACGAGCACGATCGGCGCCCCCATCACGATGAACGCCGGCCCGCCGGTGTTCAGGCTCACGACCTCCTTCATCGTCCCCGGCTCGTTGCCGTGGCACGCCTTGAAGCATGCCCCCACCGTGACGATCTTCGCGCCGCCCATCTTGGTGCGCACCGGGGCGTCCTTCACCCCTTCGGTGGAGTTCGCCACCACCGGATAGGGCACCGGGATGGGGCTCGGGGCCGCCGGCGTGGTGCATACGCTGACGGCACATGGGGTCATCGTGTGACCGGACTTCTCCGTGATGCAATCCATCATGACCGCCGTGACACTCATCGCCTCGCCTCCCGGTCCCTCAATGCTTCCCCAGCACCACCGCGACCCGATCTCCACCGTCGTTCCCGGCCATCGTCAGCGCGATCGGCGAGGGCGCGTACCCGTGCTTCCATGCCGTCGCGGTCATCGCTACGAAGAGCGGCGTCGCAGCCGCCCCGAGGTAGCCGATCCGCTGCGCAGGAGATTCAATGAGATAGGGCCTCCCGAGCACCTTCTGCGCGCGCACGAACACGCTCTGCCATTCGCACTGTCGCCGCATCTCGCCGGTCAGATCCGTCAAGATCCAGCCGGCAGTGCGCCCATCCGCCATGAGCGGCTCTGTCGCCTGTCGGACCGCGGCCGTCAGCCCGAGCGCCTCGTACGCCGGTTCGTCATTGTCTAGCCGCGCGCGCTCGCGACCTGTGCCCACGCCGATCACGTGCGCGAGAGGTGCGAGCTTCAGACGGGCTACATCCGCCGTGCGCATCAGCACGAAGAACGCGGCCGCCTCGCCAGGGATGCGGGCGTCGAGGTTGTCGCGCGAGAACAGCCGCCCGCTCGCTTCCAGCGCGGTGATGGAGTGAGGGGAGTAGTCGCTGTGGACGCCCCCGATGACGACGGCGTTCGCACGGCGCGTCTCGAGCGCCCGGATCGCCGGCGGCAGGAACGCTCCTGGTCCGGCCTCTCCACGAGCCTGGACCGTCACGCGCGCCGCCGGCATGACACGCTTCACCAGCGCCTCGAGCAACGCGATGGCCAGCGGGCCCTCGCTGCACCCCTCATCGACCGCGACGTGGACCTCCGCCGGGACGTCGCGGATCGGCGCCACGGCCTCCTCGAGAGGCGCCCGCGCCAGCGCGGCGAGCCGCTCGGCGCCGACGAGCCGCCCGTCGAGGGTCGGCACGAACGCCATCGTGATCGCCTCGCCCGCCGCGTCGGCGAGGGGCGCCTCCGCCATGGCCGGGAAGCCCGCCCGGAGGAGGAACCCCGTCTGTCGGGCGTTCAGACCCACCGCGGTTCTCGCGCCGACGTTCGCCACCGTGACGGCGCTCACGCGACCTCCTCCTCGGTCACGACGATCTTCGCGTCCTTCATCCGGCGCGGCGGCCGGAACGCGGCGCGCCAGACGAGCTCCACCACGACGTCGGCGCTTCCGGGCACATCCAGCGTATCGATCACGAGCGTATCGAGGTAGGGCGTCAGCGTCTGCGGATCCCGCCCGGCGGCGAGCAGGCTCGCGGCGATCCGGATCCTCGGCAAGCGAACGCTCAGCGTGCCGCCGCCAGGGGTGAGGTTCAACAGCGCCAGGTCCTCGCCGCCGACGAGAGGCGGGACCGCCGTGAGCCCCGGCGATGCACAGAGGTTCGCCCGGTCGTCGTGATCGAGGGGCAGGAGCGGCGCGCGCTCCTCGAGCCAGCGCGCGTCATGCGTTCCGAGGAAGCGACGCCTCGGCTCCCAGTGCCGTCCAAACGCACCGAGCCCGGCCGGAGGCGGCCGCGTCCGCACCGAGGTGATCGGGTGCAGCGGATCCTCGATGAGCGGAGCGGGCCTGTGCGTCAGCGAAGACGGGTCCCGCGCGATCCCCATGCCAACCGGGTTTCGCGGCTCCTCGACGGGCCTCGCGGGATCGCTCACGTCGATCCCTCCCCAGGCGTAGTCGTACCGCACCTCGATGCCCGCCGTGGGGCGAGGCGCGGACAGCCCCGCTCCGTTGGCCTCCCAGACACGGAGACCAAACACCCGTATCGTCTTCTCCAACCGCCCGACACGCACCCCGGCATCGAACGACGGCACCGCCTTCCCGCCCGGAGCATGGGCTGCAGCGACCACGATCACGTCCGTCCCGGGCTTCGCGATGCAGAGGTCCGACGGGTACTTGATGCTGCTCTTCTCGGGCTCACCCCACGGCACGTCCGCTCCGCGGATTCCGCGCCGCTCGGCCCGCGGCGCGCGTTCGAGCTCACTCTCCCCACGCACCCCGGTGAACGTCGCCTTGACGATCAGGACCAGGCGCTCGCCGTCCTTTGCCAGGAGCAGAACCGGCCTGGCGACGAACTCGGTCTGGTTGTTGAGGTTGGGAGCGTCCATGGCCGACTCACGCCTCGGAGACCGATTTCGTCAGCGTGACGTTCGGCGCGGTGATGGTGACCGCCGCCGCCTTGATGGCGATGCCGCCGCCGTCGATGACCACCTCGCTCTCTCCGCACTTGAGCACGATCGCGCTCGAGGCATCCACCTTGTGGAACGCGCCGACGAACGTGGCCTGGCCGGTGGCCAGCACGGTGCTCGATCCGCCGATCTTCTCGAGGATCGCTCCGCCCACCATGGTCGACCGGCTGCCTCCGACGTTCTCCGTCTCCGGACCCTTGCTGAGCACGACGAGGCCCACGGCCTTCTCGGTCTTGTCGGCGAGGCACGACTCGGCCCGGGTCCCGCCGACCAACTCGACGCGCGCCGCGCCGATCTCCTGGGTGCGGGCGCCCTTGATGGTGGTGTGGATCCCCGCCGCGGCGATGGTCGCCTTGATGCTCCCGACCTCCTCGTGGTGGGTGGAGGAGCAGACATTGATGGCATGGCCGGGCCCAGTCGCGCTATCGCTCGCGGAATTCCCGGCCACGGCCCCTTCGGGGCCCGCCATGTTCGCCAGCGACGCCCCGCCGCCGCCCGCGCCTTCGAGCCCCAGCGCCTCTCCCAGCGCGGCGTTGCCCCGGTCGAGGGCGCTGCGGACCAGGGAGTTGAGCCCGACCTGGAGGTTCGCCGTCTGGAACGCGGAAAGCCCGCCGCCCGCGGCGGCTCCGCCGGCGAGCGACGCCCCGAACGCGGCCGGGGTCGGCAACCTCGACGCCGCGCTGAGCGCGCCCGACGCGGCGCCGAGGTTGCCCCTGCTGACCGCATCCATGGAGGCGCCGATCTGGCCGGCCGTGCCCTGCAGGCCCCCGACGGCGCCCATCAACTGGCTGACCTTCGACGAGACGGCCTGATCGAGCTGCTGGAGCGCTCTCGCCGCCTCGGCCTTGGCCGCCGCGACGAGGGCCTGCTCGGCGAGCGAGAGCAGCGCCTGGATGGGGTCACCATCCATCTCCATCTGGTTGCCGCCGACAGACGTCTCGCTCGCTCCCGCCGACGTGAGCCCGTACACGGCGTTGACCTCGACCGTGCGGTTGCCGCCGACCGACACGTCCTGCGCGGTGACCACCGTGTTCTTGTAGCCATTCGTGATCTTGATGGCCTGGTCGCCGCCGACCGTGAGCTCCGCGTTGACCTTGACGTTCTTGGTCTCGTTGGCGCCCGTCGACTTCGTCTTGTTGTTCCCGGTCGCGATCGTCGTGTTCTTCTGCGCCTGGATCTTGATCTCCTCGCTGCCGGCCTTGTCCTCCATGCGGATCTCGCTCGCGCCGCCGCCGCCCGGCGACGAGGCCGTCTTGATCGCCGTCCGCGACTTGCCCTCGGGCAGCGCATACGGCGGCATGAAGCGCCCGTTGAAGACGCGACCCGTCACGATGGGCCGGTCGGGGTTGCCCTCGAGGAACTCCACGATGACCTCCCAGCCGACGCGCGGCAGGACCATCGATCCGCTCGTCTGCGGCTGCGCGACGCGGATCCAGCACGACGCGCTGTCGTCCTGCTTACCGTACCGATCCCAGTGGAACCGGACCTTGCAGCGACCGTGCGCGTCGGTGTGGATCTCCTCCGCGGGCGAGCCCGGCGGGGCGACCACCTGCGCGGTCTGCGGGCCGTCAATGCGCGGCGTCGGGGTGCGCTGCGGCGTGCGGAACTTCACCGCCTTCGGGATCACCGTGGCGAGCCCCCGGTACACGCCCAGGGTGAGCTCGTGCACGGTGCCGGTGATGAAGTAGGCGCCGTCGAGATCGTTCGGCGTCTCGCTCAGCTCGATCCAGCGGCCCGGGGCGAGGCGCAGGCAGCCGGAATCGAGCTCGAGCGACACCCGCCCGGCCTGCAGGGCCTGCAGGCGGACCTCGGCGAGACGGGTGCCCTCGCTCGCCTTCGTGTACAGGCCGGGGTAATCGTAGCTCTCGAGATCGGCGTCCCTGTCGGCGGTAGCCGTGACGGTGAGATCGACGTTGGGCTTCTTGAAGTCGTAGTCGCGGAGCGTGACCTTCCCCGTGGCCGTGCGGTGCCGCTGGGTGATGACACCGACCGCGTCCTCGCTCCCCTCCAGGCCTGCACCGTAGCGGTAAGAGAGCCGCCGGTCGCCCTGGAGCGGCTCGCTCGTCGTGCTGTCGTCCTCAAACACGATAACCTCGCCGTCGTTGTTCGTGTCCGAGAAGAAATAGATGCCCTCTTCCTCGAGGAGCCTCGAGACGAAGGCGAGCGCGCTCTCGTTGTACTGGACGCAATACTCCCGCTTCGGGTAGCTCGCCACGAGATTCCACGACTGGCGCTCATCGCCGATGCCGTGGTCCCGCAGGACGGCGGATACGATCTCCTTCACGTCCATGCTCTGGAAGATGCGGCAATCTACCTGCCGCTCCAGGAGCCCGAGCATCGACGTCACGCGCAGACGATAGACGAGCTCGGAACGGCTCCCGTCCTCTGGAGACGCGACCATCGCCACGCTCATCACCACGCCCGAGAGATCGTGCTCGACCTCGTCGCGGCCGAAGGCGAGGCGCGCCGGCGATCCGAGGAGATCGTCCGGCTCCGCATAGGCGGCCGAGCGCACCTCGATCTCGGCCACGGTGAGCTGCCCGAGGCGGCGCTCGAGGCGGAAGCCGACCACATGCTGTGACGCGAGCGGGCCGGCCTGGAAGAGGACGCTGATCGACCGGTTCTCCATGGTCAGTTGTCCGTCACGAGGAGGGCCACCTCGTCGCACTCGCCGTCGATCGTGATCTTGGCGCCCGCGATCGACACGGACGCTGGCGTCAGCGTGATCGTCGAGGCACCCATGACGACGCTGAGGAGCTGGTCCGCATGAAAGACGACGTTGGTTGCCTTGATGAGCTGCGCTCCGCCCGCCACTTCGAGGAAGTCGCCCTCGGTAGTGTCGGCGCGGTCGCCGCCGATCTTGTTGAGCACCGCGCCCGCGACCTTCTGCTTGAGGCCCGTCCCGACGTCCACTGCCCGCCCGCCTCCGCTGAGGATCACCTTCGCCGCGCCCACCGTCTCCGTCCTGCTCTCCTTCACCGTGACCGTGCGGCCCGACGCCGTGAGCTCGATCAGCGCCGCGCCGACCTTGTCGTCCATCGTGGCCAGGCCGTTCTCGTCGGCCGATCCGGCGACGAGATCCACCTGCATGCCCCCGATGGTCAGCGTCGACGCGCTGGTGACCGTGCGCTTGTGGTCGCCGCCCGCCTTGAGATCACGGTTGCCGCCGATCGAGAGCGAGTGGCTCCCCACATCGTCGGCCATGAAGGTCGAGACATGGATCGTCTGGTCCGCGCCGACCGAGATCGCTTGATTCGCGCCGATGCTGGCCGACATGCTGTCGGTCACGGACAGCGCATGGTTCGCGCCGATGGATCGGGTCTCGTTGTTGCCGACGGTCTCCGTCGCGTTGTTTCCCGCGGAGACGGTGGCGTCCTTCGAGGCGTTGATGAACATCTCCTCCGAGCCCGCCTTGTCGTCCATCCGGATCTCGTTGCTCGACCCGCCTCCCGGCGTGGTCGCCGTCTGGAAGGCCGTGCGCGTCTTGTGTTGCGGGAGCGGGTAGGGGGGCGGTGTCTTGCCGTTGTACAAGCGCCCGAAGACGAACGGCAGATCGGGATCACCGTCGGTGAAGTTGAGGTAGACTTCCCAGCCGACGCGCGGCGTCAGCATGCCTCCCCCGAGCGGGATCTGGCAGGTGCGGATCCAGAGGCTCGACGAGTCGTCGGGCTTGCCGAGGCGGTCCCACGGGAAGAGCACCTTCACGCGGCCGTGCGCGTCGGTGTGGATCTCCTTTCCCGCCGGCCCCGTCGTCACCGCGACCTGGGCCCCGGGCGCGGCCACCGCGTGCGGCACGCGCGGCGGACGGTACCTCGTGGCGGCGGGGATCGCGGAGAAGGAGAGGCGCACCCTCTCGCCGACCTCGCCCTGGCGCTGGTGCGCGTTGCTCCGCAGGTCCAGGGCCAACCTCACGCCGAGCACCAGGTACTCGCGGTTGAGCGGCGCGTAGGGGTGGTCCTCCAGCTCGAACTGGCGGCCGGGGTGGAGCCGCAGGGTGTTCGTCGACGCGGAGACGGTCTCCCGGCGTGCCCGGAGCGACTGGAGGAGCACCTCCGCGAGATGGTCGCCCGCGGCAGGGACCTTGAAGCGACCGGGGTAGTGATAGACCTCCAGCGCTCTCTCAGAGTCGTCGTCTCCCTCCGCATTGGCGTCGAGCTTGACGCGCGGGTGCTCGAAATCGTAGTCGCGCAGGTGAACCTTGCCCGGCGCGGTCGAGGTCTCGCAGGAGACCACTCCGATCGCATCCCCGGGCGCGTTCAGGCCGTCGCCGGGGCGATGGGGGATCGTCTTGTCGCCGTCGATGTCGCCGAGATCCGCGTCGAAGAGCGCGACCACATCGGCCCCGGAGCTCGAGTCGACAGCGAACGCGATCCCCTCCTCGGACAGGAGGCGTCGGATGAACTCGAAGTCGGTCTCGCGGTACTGCGCCGTATAGGCGCGCTTCGGGTAGGTGCCCGCGAGCTGCCATCGCTGGGCATCCTCGGGGACGCCGGCGCCCACGAGGACCTTCTTCACGATCTCCGGCGCCGGCATGTCCTGGAAGATGCGGCAGTCCGTGCGCTGGGTGAGGCGGAAGATCCGCGGCCGCGCGGTGACCCGGACCCCGGTCTCCTCGTCGCCTCGGGACGTGGTGCTCTCGGCCTCGACCACGTAGCCGACTAGCTTCCGTTCCTGTTCCCCGCCCGGGCGGGACAGCGTGATCAACAGCGTTTTTCCCACGAGCGCCGCCGGCGCCGGCCCGCCCGCGTGGTCGGTGATCTCGCAGCGCACCACGCCGATGTCGTCGAGCGGCTCGTGCGCCTCGATCCACAGGACGTGGTACCCCGCGCCGTCGACGGTGAGCTCGTGCTCGAGATCGACCAGACTTGCCATCGCCCCGCTCCGCTCAGCCTATCTTGAGGTTCGATGCCAGCTTGACGATCGCGCCCGCGTCAATCGAGATCTTCGAGCCCTTGAGGACCACCGGACCGCCGTTGAGGTTCACCGAGCTGCCGCCGGCGTTGAACTTGCCGACGCCGCCGCCGAGGACGATCCTCGGCGCTTGCACCACGAAATCGCCGCCGATCTTCCGCAGGTGCACGCCGCCGATGAGCTGCTTCACGCCCTTCGCCGACGTAGACAGCGCGGGCACGACGTGGAGCTCGGCCGCGGTCGAGGTCTGGTCCTTGGTTGTGGCGACGCTCTCGACGGCGACGCCCCTCACCAGCTGCACGGCCACCGCCCCGACCTTCTCGTCGTACGTCGCCAGCATGTTGTCGTCGATCGACGCGAGCGAGACGTTGGCCTGCACCGCGCCGACGTCGCGCTTGAAGGCTCCGGTGATGTTCTGGCGGACGCCGCACGAGATGGTGATCTGGTTACCGCCAACGCTGTAGTCGCGGGTGCCGCCGACCTTCTCGACGTAATCGCACTTCGCATGCGCCTGCTCGTTGCCCCCGACCGTGACGCTCTGCGCGCCCGTCACCTTGACCTGGAGCGCGTTGCCGACATCGATCGACTGGTTCGCCGACACCGAGGTCGTCTCGTTCGCGCCGACGGTCACATTGTAGTTGCCACCGACGCTGTGATCTTCGTTCACCGCGACGGTCTCGTTCTTGTCGTTGCCGGACGAGATATTGAGGTCCTTCTGCGACGAGATCGACATTCCTTGCTTGCCGGCGGTGTCGCTCATCTTGATTTCGTTGTGTCCGGCGCCGCCCGGGGTCGCCATGCTCTTCAGCGAGGAATCGGCCGCGGCGCCCGGCTGGGCGTAGGGCGGGGGGGTCTCGGCGTTGTAGGCACGGCCGAGGACGATCGGCCGATCGGGGTCGCCGTCGAGGAACGCGACCGAGACCTCCCAGCCCACGCGCGGCAGCACCATCGAGCCGCCGAGGCCGAGCTGCGAGACGCGCAGCCAGCAGCTCGACGTGTCGTCCTGCTTGCCGGAGCGATCCCAGAGGAATCGGACCTTGACGCGCCCGTACTTGTCGACGTGGATCGACTGGGGCTCGTTCGAGGGGCCCGTCACGACGGCCGTCTGGATGCCGCGGATCCTGGGCTTCTTCGCGCGCAGGGGCGCGGCGAAGGGCGCGCCCTTGGGGACGGCGGCGAACTCGTTCTCGCACGCATCCTCGCCGCTGCGACCTCGCGATCGCAGCTCTACCGCGACGAACTCGCCATTCAGGAACGGCTCGTTGGCCCCCTCGACCGTCATCGGCGCGCCGCAGCGGAGGCCTGCCGCGCGGCTCCTCCCGCGGCAGACGTCCACGTCACCGCGCAGCGAGCTGATACGGCCCCGCGACCGGCGCGATCCCTCGGCGCTCGAGGTGAAGCCGCCCGGGTATTGGAAGTGGCGGATGGACCACGGACCTGGTGCGGGGGTCGTCGCCGTAGGGGGTAGCTCGGGCTTCTCGAAGTCGTAGTCGCGCAGCACCACCTCGGTAGCGCGCAGCGTCTTCTCGCGGCGGAATTCAAGAAGGGGCTGTGTCCCCGCGACCCCGCCCTGGCGCGGCGCGAGCACGACGGGCGGGGTGCCCTCTTCCTGCGCGAAGGCGGCGGGGTCGTCGCAGAAGACAAGCTTGTGGCCGTCGGGCGAGTGGAGAAAGAAGTAGAAGATGCCCTCGTCCTCGAGGATGCGGTGGACGAAGTTCATCTCCGTCTCGCGGTACTGGCAGAGAAACTCGCGCGGGGCGTAGGTCTGCCGGAGCCGCCATTCCACGTCCGTGTCGACGCCGGCCTCGGCCAGGATGGTCTTGACGACGTCGACCGGGGTCTTGTCCTGGAAGATGCGCGATCCCTCGCGGTGCTCGAGCGCGGCCAACGCGGGGCGGAGTCGCATGCGAAAGAAGAACTCGCCACCTCGGTACGCGAGGAAGCCGACGCGGTCCGGGAGGCCGTCGTAGTATCGGACGCCCCCCTGTCCGTCCCCGACCTCGAGCACCATCCGGCGCTGGAGGCACTCGTCGATGCGGAACGACGGGTCGCTGGTCGCGAGCTCAACGTGGACCGCGTACGGCAGCGACACCGCCTCGTGCGCCTCGTAGGACTGGACCCGTACGTCGCCGGGCAGACCGCTGCCCGCAAGGAGCACGTGGCTGAGCGTGCCATCCATCATGCAACCCCTCCACGCGTTGTAAGCGTCTGTATGTACCCCTACTCCTAAGCGCTGGCAATACTGTTCGCGCACATTCCCGGTGCCGGTGCCCGGGCATGTCCTCGCGAGGCGTCCCTGAATGACGGGCCGTTGTCATCAGCGCGACGCCGGTTGCCACCTCGGCGCCCATGGCTGTTGCCGCCGCGGAAGCGACCGGCAGCCTGGACGTAACCCGACTCGGGTGAGGCGACCCGTGCGTAAGATGGCGGCCGCATCCGGCTCTCAGTCGAGCGGCAGGGGCGGACACCGCCATCGGGATCGCCGCCTAGCAGCTCCCGGGCCTCTTCCAGATGTCCTCCCAGGCGTACCGGGCGCTCGAGCGATCGTGCGACGGCCTCGGGATCGGACTTTCGCTTGTCCCAGGCTGGTCGAGCTGCACGCCGGGCGTGTCACGGCGAGGGGCGGCGGCCCAGGCAAGGGGAGCGAGTCCCCGGTCCGGCTGCGGGGGGCGGAGGAGCAGATGGTCTCATCGTACGGACCGGCCGGGGCAGCAGGACGACAAGCGACGGGCGACGGAGGCGGGCTTCAACGTCCACCGGACGAAGCCCGTGAACCCGGGGGCCCTCAGGACGTTGCTGGCCGGCTGGCGGGGGCGATGTTCACCGGCGGTCGCGCCAGGTCAGACGGATGTGCTACGCGCCTTCTGTTAGTCCTCCAGCGCTGGCGCCAAACCTAGCTCGCTCAGCAACTGGAGGGCGCGCGCTCGGTCCGGCCACGCGTCCGCCTCGAGCAGCCGTTGACACGCCCCGGCCATGCGGCGCCGCAGCTCTCGGTGCATCCGCCGGTCGCGGAGCGCTCGCGCAACCAGGACCCGAGCTCTTCGCTCCAGCGCTGGTGCTCTGCTCCGCGCAGCCTCCACGAGTAGCGCCGGCAGGGCCCGGCAGGCATCCTCGAAGCCCTCGCCCTCCACGGACGAGGCCAAAGTATCCACGAGCGACTCGACAAAGTCCTGGCCTTCAGTTGCCCCGCTCTCCTCGGGTGAAGCTTGGCTGAAGACGAGGCGCAACAGTTGCTGGCCCTCCGGAGTGTCGACGTGTTCCCCGAGCCATCGCAGCGCCGCCAGGAAGACAGTGCGGAAGTCTTCGTCACGCAGATCGCGGCCAAACAACTCGTGTAGTATCGCGTAGGCGTCTCCGACGTGCGTGTGATGGTCTATCCACTCGACCGCTTTCTGGACCACCCTTCTCGCGAGTCCGCGTGGCAGGTTCCTGTGTTGCAGAAGCGCCGCCAGGGGCCACAATGACTCTTCCCGGTGCGCGTGCTCGCCGAGCCATTGTTTCACGCTCGTCGCTGCCGCGGCGAGCGTTGTCCTTGTGAGGTTTTTTCTGCTGTAGAGGAGCGCTATGACCGGACCCGCGATGTGCGTGCTCGCATGGTCTCGCAGCCATTCTACCGCCCCGAGCGGTCCGCGCCCGTCGACGCTGTGTGCGAGTTCTGGTCGCCTTTGAGCGGCGAACATCACGGCTGCCAGCGCGTATCCGGAGGCCTCCGAGAGCTCGTGCGTGTCGAGCCAGTCGGTTGCTCTGGATACCAGCTGGACGACGACCGATGCGTCTATCTCTGGTCTGACCAACAGCGTGTAAATCAGGGGTGCGGCCAGCTCCGCGTGTGGGTGAGCGGAGAGCCAGGACAGACCTGTGGAGACCACGACGCTCGCGGAGCGCGGGCTCAGGTCGCGGCGCGCGGACAACCTCAGCAGAAGATCGAAAGCATCTGGCTTGTCGCCGTGTGCTTCCAGCCAGGAGAGGGCGTGCTGGATATCCTCTGGGCTGGCCGGTTCTGCTGACGGCGGAATGAGATTCGCTATCAGCGACGATGCCAGCGGACGCCTTGAATGCCATTGCAGCCATTCTCTCGCGGCTGCGACGATCGAAATGCCAGGTTTGTTTATTGTGCGGGATGTCGCGAGCAGGACGTTGATGATGTCGACTGCCTCGAACCGCGGGTTGTGCTGCTCGAGCCATGTTATCGCCGTCGTCTCGGCGCGAGCCCGGATCTCCGGCGTCAGGTCCTCGCGCGCGAGGAGCGGCGCGATGACGGCGACAGCCCCCAACATATCGCCGTGCTGTTCCAGCCAGAGCTGCGCGCCCTCGACGAGTCGCGCCATGAGGCCCGGATCGAGATCCGGGCGCCCGAGCAGCAGGCGATAGGCCTGGATTGCGGCGAGGTCGGACGCGTGACCGTCGAACCACTGCGCCATCTGCGCCGACGCGCGCTGAAGGAGCGATGTCTCGATGCCGATGCGGTGGATGATGCTCCCCAGCACCGCGCCGTCCACGTTCCGTACAGCTCCGGACTCCGCCTGCGCGATGGCGTCGGCCGCGAGCCGGCGCGCGTCCGTGACGTCGACGTGTGGGCAGGCGATGCTGGTTGCCAGCACCAGCCAGTGCAGCTCGCCGCCGACGTTCTTCTCGAGCCAGCCCAACGCCAGCTCGGCCACCCTGGCTGCGACATCGTCGGGCAGCGTGCCGCGTTCCAGCAGCATACCGAGGAGGAGGCCGGAGAGTGACATGTCCGGACCCTTCTGCAGGATACTGCACGCTTCACGGTCGATCGCACCGGCGCGCTCCGGGTCGAGATCGCCGCGTCGGGAGACCAGGTGGACGAGGATTCTTGCCTGTGGATACCTGTCGTAGGCCGCGACCCAGCCGAGCGCGATCTTCGCCGCCTGAACGAACCTGTCCGGATCGAGCGCGCTCGTCGTGAGCAGCCCGGGCAGGATGAACGAGACGCGGAACGAACGTCTGCGCCGCTTGAACCATGCCCACGCGGCGTCGAGCACGGCGGGAAGCTGCTCCGGGATCGACTCTCCTCTCAGGAGAAGGCTGCCGAGCACGAGCCCGCCCTCTGCGGTGTCAGCGTGGATTTTGAGCCAGCGGAGCGCGGCATCGACGGCCCGGTGCCAGCGGGCGGATTCTTCGTCGCAGGTCAGCAAGAGCCCGTGGAGGACGTAGCCGGCGGTCTGCGCGTCGCGATGCCGCTCGAGCCACTCCCAGGACGCGCCCTCGACCCGCTGGCTCAGCGCAGAGCTGGTGTCCTCTCGCCGGAGCAGCATGCCGAGCGGGAGCCCGGCCTCTTCGACCTCCGGGTGCTCGATCCACCAGCGAAGCGTCTCCGGTCCAAGGCGCTCGATGAGTGCAGGCGGCGCCTCCGTGCGCTCGAGGAGCCCGCCGAGCACGAGCGCTGCCGAGGGCCTCTGCCGGTGCCGCTCATACCAGGGCCAGGCCAGTTCGAACAGCCGAGAGGCAATCGCGGACCCGAGGTCCGGCCGGTCGAGGAGCATGAGGAGGATGCTGGCGGCGTGCTCGTCCTCGTGGTGCTGCTCGATCCAGGCGATGGCGGCCTCCAGCGCGCGCGCGGCGTACGGCTCGGGCAGGTTCTTCCGAATGCAGAGGGCGTAGAGCGGGGGCCACGCGTCGCTCGACGCGCCATGGCGGACGAGCCACGGGGCGACGATCTGATCCCAGCACGCGGTCGTCGTCTGCTTCCATGGCGATCCACGGAGCATGGCCCACAGCGCCGCGGAGGACTTCGACGCCGACGCGCCAGCGAGCATCCTGCCCAGCGCAGGGGACGCCTTCCTGAGCCACGCCTGCGCGCGCCGCTCCAGCTCCCGCATAAACGGGCCCCCCGCGGCGATGACGCGCCGGAGCGCGGTCGCGAACCGCGCAAGCACGGCAGGCGACTTCGCGCACGGCCGGAGCAACCGCCGAAGAGCATGCCTGCGCACGGCGTCGCTCGTGGTACGCAGCGCCTGTTCGAGCAGCTGATCGGTGACCACGTCGTGCGCGACCGTCAGCTTGCCTTCCGCGTTCCGCAGCCAGCCGAGCTCGATGAGGTTCTGGACGATTCGCTCCGCCTGGTCCGCCGCCTTGGCCTTGTTCTCCTCGGCGATGACGCAGGTGATCACCGCGTAGACGTGCTTCGGGCGCGCTGGGCAGAACGCCAGCGCTGCTGCGGCGCCGAGGACGTGGGACGTCGCCTCCTCGTCCCAGCGCGAGGAACCGGCGTCGGCGACGAGCTCGTCCTCCGCGAGGCGGCGCTCGAGCCAGTGGCGGAGCTCGCCGGGCCGGACCGTGGTGTCCTGCGCACGGGTGAGCTTCCTCGTGGCCGCGAGCCGCTCGAGCTCCTTGAGCACGAGCAGCGCGATCATCGGCTGATCGCCGGTGAGCTTGCGAACCTTCTCCTCCCCCAGCATGCGGACAGCCTGAGGGGCGATCTGCTGCTCCATGGTGCCTGCGAGGCGCTGCGCCTGCTCCGTCTCAAGGGCGAGACGCACAACGGCGAAAAAGTCCGGGTTCCTGCTGCGCCGCGCGTCGCGCGGCGTACGCGCAGAGGCGAGGATCGCCACCTTGAACCCGCGCTGGCGCGCCGCGGGCAAGAGACGCTGTCGAATCGATACGACATCAAGGGCGCGCTGATCGAAGTAGTCGCAGATGACGAGGGTGTCCCGTCGCCCGTCCACGACCTCCTGGATCAGGTCCGAGGAGCTCAGCGGCGGCTCGCCCGAGAGGACGTGGAGCACTCTCCACCCTTGGGCATCGGCGCGCTGGCCCACCTCGAGGAGCGTCCGGGTCTTGCCGACGCCGCCCGCGCCGACGAGCAGCACGCCGCGATCCTCGCCGGCGCGCTCGAGAACGTGGGCCAGCAGGCGGTCAGGATGGGTCTGGCTCTCCCGGCCTGGAGCGATGAACGGCAAATCCACGAGGTAACGGCTCACGCCCCCGAGGGAGGCGAGCTGCTCCGCTTGCGAGCGCAGCGACAGCCGGCCGAGGCCGAGCCAGCGATCGGCGAGGCGCGGGTTCCGGTCGAGGAGCGAGCACAGGTCGGTCCAGTCGGCAACGACCGGGTGCTCGATCGTGGTCCTGCCATCCCGGCGCAAGCGCTGGAAGAACTGCTCGACGTCATGCTGGAGCCGGTTGCGGGCGTCCTGGTTCGGTAGCGCCGCGCTCGTGAGGTAGAGGTACGTGCGCGCGGTCGCCCAGGGGCGGTACGTGCCGGGCCACCCCGCCGCGGACTGCTTCGCGAGCTTCTCCTCCACCTTCTTCCATGCCGCGCGCACGTTCTCGAAGGCGCGTCCACGGGCGTCGTCGTTGTCCTTGCACTCGACGATCACCGGCCCGGCCAGGTCTCGCGAAACGAAGGGCAGGCGCGCGTCGTTCTCTAGGAGCACGTCGATACCGCCGTCCCGTCCCTCGGTGGGCATGACGCGGACGCCGGCCCCGAACTCCTCGCGGAGCGCGTCGCCCACGAGCTGCTGGAATGCGTCCTCACGCCGGTGGAACGTGGCCGCGCGCGGACCGGCCCAGGTGTCGGGGCTGAAGTTGAACCGCTTGGGGAAGGAGCGCATCAGCGGACGGCTCCGCGCGACGGGGAGCGGGCTCGGCCTAGGCGCCCGAGGCGCCGGGACAGGTGCAGGTGAAGCATGGGACGATCACGGGATCCGCTTGGCGGGTGAGGTTCGCATGGCGGCCATCCTACCGCAGGAGAGGGACGGCAGAGGTCCAGTCCGGAGAGTCAGCAGGCACGGGGCGGGTCTGCATCTGGCGCGAATCAAAGCCGCGTAGCACTGCGGCGCCGCGTGGACCGCTGGGAGCGGCAGGCTTCGCGCAACTCGCGGCGGGCATGTGCCGCGCGGCCCGCGCTCGCCGGGCCGCAGGAGCAGCGATCGCTCGGCAGCGGGCCCGATCGGCGCCTCTGCCGTCGGACGCGGCCGTGGCAAGGAGGGGGATGTCATCGTGGCGGCGAAGGTCCAGGGGCGCCCGCCGCGGGCGAGGTGGGCAACCTTCAGCGACGCATCCACTTGGGGGACCTCGTGATCCGCGCGGCGGGCACAGGGGCAGACAGCTCGAGGCCGTCGGATAGCGGTGGCCCTGCCGGCGCAGACTTGCCTGCGATGGACCAGAAATGTTGGAGCACGGCCTCCTGCACGTCCTCCGGCCAGTTCGTCTTCCGGATCTCTTGTTCGACCCGCTCCCGCAGACCATGCGCCCCGTAGCTACCGAGCATCACGCCGAACTCTTTCCGCGCGACGGCGAGGAGCAGCTTCAGCGGTCCGGTGTGCGTGTCTTCGCTGGAGTGTGGTGCCTCTGGCCGCTGCTGCGCCGCCTGCTGTCGCGCTGGAGGTAGCAGGGGCGGCTCGGTGCACTGCGCAGCGCTGCCCGTGTTGCTCACCGGCACCGCCGGGCTGGCAGCAGACATCGACGGATCGACGCCCCAGGCGCGCAAGTGGTCGGCGTGAGTGAAAGTGCCGTCAAGCAGCGGACGGCACTGCTGCGCCAGCTCGTTGGCCTCGTGCCAGACCTCCTGGACGCTGAGCGGCACGGGCTGCCCGTGGTACATCTCGGCAAGCCTCTCGCAGCCCTGACTTGTGGCCGCGACGCAGTCCCGAACGATCTCGCACAGCTCATTGAGCGCGGGCTCGTCGACGGGCGCGGTGATCGGCAACTGGAGGGAACTGCTTGCGGCGGGCGCGTTCTGAGCGGGGCTCGGCGAACGCTTTGACTTCTCACCCAAGGAGGCGAACGCGGCGCGCGTGCCCTCCCTCACTTCTTCGACGAAGGCTGCCTCTGCGGCGCGAAAGAGCGCCGGGGATACGCCATGCTCCTCAAGGTAGTGGAAAAGCGTGTATCGCCCCGCAGCCAGGACTTGGCCGTGCTCGATGTACCGCTCGATCGCATCGCAGATCCCGGCGCTCGACGGATTGTCGGCACGCATCGTCGCGTGCTGGTTGTACGCGAGCTCGAGCGCCGGCTCGATCGTGGACAGGTACCTCTTTGCAAGAGCAAACACCTCGAAAACGCGCAGCACGTCCCCGTGCTCTCGGGCGAGCGCACTGTTCGGGGGCAAAATGGGTTGTAACTCCTTCACGAAGTTCGGGAAGGTGACCGGCCGTCGAGGAGTGCCTCGGCGCTGCCTGCGATGCGGACGAGAGAGCCGGGCCATCGCCCTCGCCAGGTCCGCGAGGGGCTCGACGAGCGCCTCGCCCTCGCGAAGCTCCTCGAGCCCCAGCTCGGGGATCTTCAGTGCATCGTCGGCGACCAGGATCTTCTGAAGCTCGATCACGGCCGCGACGGCGCCCGTGATGTCCGCACGCGGTCGATGCTGCTGCTGCGGTACCGCGGCCCGGCGATGCGTCGCGAGGGCTGCGTCAAGAGCCTTCAGCGACGCGCTGGTACGGACGATCAGCTCCTGGGAGAGGCTGCCGGGCGGCGTGTTGCGCAGGGCGCGTTCGACGAGCGCGATCTGCTCCAGGGTGTCTTCGACGGCGACGTTCGATCGATCGCGGTCGACGCCTTGCCGCATCTGCTCCGGCTCTTCGTGCACGTCCTCGTCGACGCCTCGCCTCGCCTCGCGCAGCAGCGCGGAGGCGCGAGCTCCTTGCCTCACCTGTGCGACGACTCGACCACGGGTCTGCTCGTCGAGCTGGAGAAGGCGCGCGACGTCGGCGCGCGAGACGCGCGCCCCGCGCGTGAGCACCTCGTCCTTGATGTCCGCGCCGACGGCGTCGGCGAGCGCGTCGAGCTGCGCGGCGAAGCGACCGTCCCTGCGGATCGTCTTCTCGTCGACCTTGTACCGCGCCGCGATCTGCTGCGCGGTCGTCGACTTCTGGGCACTCTGCCCAGAGGTCAGGTCGCTGCGGGAACCCTGGTGCTTCATGCCGTTGTACAACTTCCCCCGCAGAAAGGCGTACGCCTCAGGCGTGAGGTTTCGTCGCCCGAGCTGGTGCTCCGCGACCCACTGGATCGCTGCATCGCGGTCCGCGAGCTTGATGACCTTGATCGTGTACGGCACCCCGTGGCGGCGGCAGATGCGGCAGCGGTTGTGCCCATCGAGCAGGATCTTCCTGCGCCCGTCATCCCAAACGGTGAGCGCCTCGCGGCAGCCCTCGGTCAGGATGCTGCGCTCGAGCTGCGCGAGCTCTTCAGGCGAGAGGCTCGGGATCAGCGCGGCGATCTCCTTGTCGATGGCGAAGTCCGCGCGCTGACGGCGCTGCGCGCCGCGAGGGACCCGCTTCGCCATCCCGTGAGGACTTCGAGCTGCCTTCTTCACGACGAGCTCCTTCTGCAGCCGAGGTTCAAACGCTGCAAGGTGCGCGTCGCCGTCAGAACCTCGGCCGCCGCGCCGTGTGTCATCCGATGCGCCATCGGGTTGGCCCCCGCCCGCTTGCTGCTGGTGCTGCTGCTCCTCGTGGCGGCGCCGCCGGCGTCCGTGCTGCTCCTCAGCGGCAGGCTCGTCGGGCGCGTGTGGAGGCGGCAGCTCCGTCAGGACGGACACGCGCCGCCGCGGCTGTTCTTGCGGGACCGCAGCGTCTGAGGGCGTGGCTGCGAGGCCACGTCTCTGCACCGCGATCGGCACGTCGTTCCAGGTCCGCCCGTCCAGCTCGCGGCCAGCGTTCTTCTTACCGACGCGCTCCATCACCACCTCCGCATCGCCCTCGACGTCCGGCAACACGATGCGCCGGGCCTTCGGGTCGCTCGACGTTGCCGGTCGGATGTCGCCCCACTGCTTGAAGAAGAAGGGGACCCCCGCCGTCGCGCACTGATCGCGCAGGCTCCGCGCCCACACAGGACGCATCGGTCGCGCACCGTGCCCGCTCTCGCCGCCGACGATCACCCAGTCAATCTCGCCCATCCACGGGCTCAGGTCGATCGGGCCGAGGAGGGGCTCGCACGACAAGAAGCGGATCACAGCCGAGTGTTGGAGCAGCGCCGGGATCCTCTTCGCCGCCCAATCGGCGTTCTCCACGGTCGTGCCGAGCCAAACGTTCGCGGGCCAGTTGGATCCCCACGGGACCATGGCGCCCACGTTCTCCGGCCTCTTGGTGAGCAACAACCAGTCGAGCCACGGCGTCGCCCCGATGAGCTTCCACTGGCGGGCACGCCACGGATCGAGATCGGCGCGGTCCTCGAACACGTCCGCCATCGACGCGCAGAAGACGCGCCTGCGCTGCCCCTCGCGTGCCGCCTTCTCGTTCCAGGCGAGAGGCCCGTCCCAGTGCGCTTCGCCGAAGAAACGCCGGTCGGCGTGCTGGCCCCAGATTGGGAGCCGGAGCCGCTTCGACCACGTCTCGGCGTAACAATGGGCACAGGCCGGTGAGATCTTCGTGCAGCCCCACCAGGGGTTGAATGTGTGGTCCGTCCACTCGATCGCCGAGTTCTCGCTCATGACGCACGCCGGGCAGTCAAGGTCCATCCCTCGCTGCGCCGCCTCGATCTGCCACCGCGGAGGACCTGCTGCGACGGCGCTCCGGGCCGCGCCGGGGCGTAATGCGCCCCACCGGGCCATCCCGCCTGGCCGCCGTCAGGTGTCCGGGACGGTCGCAGGTGAACGCAGGACCATGCTGGAATTGCTGGGTACGCTCGGCTGGTTGCCGTCCGGCCCCCGGGCACGAGGACGGACGGGCCCAGCCGAGCGGCGAGGGTGGGGGAGGGGGGCCTCACGCCGCGAACCCCATGGAAACCGGCTGCAGCTCGGCCAGATCGGGCGGCGAAGGCCGCGCCGCCGGCTGTCCCAACGTTCCGAATCCCGCTGGGGACGCTGCCTGTACTGCACGCGCCTCGTTGCCCTCGACGGCGACGACGGCTTCCAGGGCGACGACGCCCTCGATCCGGTAGCGCTTGCCCTCCGGGGTCTCGATGGGCGTGAACCGCAGCGGGCCTCCGAGGATCGTCTCGGGCGCCTTCCGGGCTTCCTCGGGGTTCCGCTCCAGCGTCGCCCGCAGGTCCCCCAGGCGCTGACGAGCCTCCTTCTCCAGCCGCCGGAGTTCCAGATCGAGGGCAGATGGCGCCACCTTGGCTGCCCGGAGGCGGGCCTCCAGCGCTGAAAGCTGGTCCTGGTACGTGTAGTTGCTCGCCCCGAGCACCATCACGAACAGCTCCACTTCCGTCGCCTCGCCCGCCGTCGCGTCGAGGAGTCGCGGTTTCCTGCCCGAGAAATCAAGAAATGCCTTTTCCCCCTCCACGATGCACCTGACGCATCAATGGTTGGATCTTCGACCGGTGCGCCTCGTACAGGTCGCGGAACTGGCTGTACTGGTAGGGCCTGTGCCCCGACGGCCACGCCGCCACCGCCTGCTGGTATTCGGTCCACAACAGCGCCTGCCAGCGACGTGTCCACCCGCGTGGCCCGTCCATATCGACGACCCACTGCCCGTCCCGTCAACCCTGGGCGTCGGCGGCCGGGTGCAGTCGGAACGGATGGCCGGGTCGCCGGAATCGCTGGCCGGGTGCCCTCGGAACGGGCAGCCGGCTCAGGCCCGAACGCGCGGCCGGATCGCGCCGGAATTCGCACCTCCTCGGCGCTGGGGACCAATCCGCTCTTTTCGCTATGGAGATCGCGGGTTTGGGCGCGGATCTCGTCTCACACGACCCGGCCGATCCGCTGGACGAAAAAGCGCGTGATCACGAAGCCTTGGGGCGATATCTCGCCTCGCAGCTCGTCCCACGAATACCGCTCGACTGCCGCGGGCGGGCCTTGCGGCGCCGTCCCCGCAGCGCACGCCTTTTCCGCTGGGAGGGCCGCGCGCGGTCGCCGCGCCGCAGCGTCGTCGGAATGGGCGGCGCGGGTTGCGCCGTTGCGTCGCGCGTCGCCGCTCGCCCTGGCAGCTCGTCTTTCGGCTCGCGGATCGATCCGACCCTATGTATAAGCAAAAGGACGAGGGACTCATGCCGAAAGCGATCATCATCCGTCTTCATCCCGAGGAGCCGGTCAGTGGAGTGGGGTTCGGGGATTTCCTGGCAGACCTGGTGATCACTGCCGTGGATTTGTCGCTCGGAGCGCCTTCGCCCACGAGCGCAGGCGTGCGGCAGCTGGGCCAAGCGTCCTTCACGAGCAGCGTGGCCACCACCCGCATCGTGCAGCACACCTACGTGCCGGCCATCGCACCGGAGCCGGCCGCGGTGGCCACAGCGGTGATCGAGCTGATTGCGCCCTGGCCCGAGCACGAGGACCCGGATGTCTGGCTGCGGGTGGAGCGCAATGGCAGCCGGATCGCGAACATCCGTGTCCACTACAACACACCTCAGGTCACGCTGACGGCGGCCGAGCTGGCGAACAAGGCGGATTATCCGCTGCTTGAGCCGACGAGCCTGTACCTCACGCTGCCGCCGCCCGGACGGGAGATCGACCCCACCGACGCGCACGTGGAGCTGCCCTCGGACGGCTCTCCGCCGAACTTCGCCGATCTGTTGACGGCGGTGCGGCTGGTGCTTCAGCACGAGAACAGCGGGGCCACACCGAGTCCGGCGATCGAGGATCTCACGGCCGCGCAGTGTCGTCACGTGGCCTTCGAGCTGGTTTACGAGCGCACGCTCTTTCCGTTCGCGGGACCGGCGACGGGAAATCTGGCGTTTCTGTACACGGAGCCTCAGGCATCCAGCGACGGCAATCGCAATGCCAGGCGTCAGTTCGAGGCCAATCTCCTGTCCTACGAGGCGACCCACGATGCTCGTGCCCAGCTGCTGACTGGGTACGTGGTGGCGCTGGCCGCGGCCCTGCGCTGCGAGCAGCGCAGCATCCAGGCGGACCTCGTGGGGCTCACGGTGCCGGTGCGGCTCGACCCGAACGTGTCGCCCACCGGCAAGGTGCGCGACGTCGAGGTGCTACTGGTCAACGGGCCAGACTTCGTGGTTCCCGCGGAGTTTTTCTACGCGCTCACCGCGGAGCTTCCGGCGGCTGTCTCGTTCGAGACACGTTACCGTAGCGTCACCGCCAAGAGCGAGGCGCAGAACGTGAGCCTGCTGGAGGCGGCCTTCGATCGCGGGGTGATCGCCGAGCCCGCGACGCCCACGGCCGTTCCCGCCGTCGGCAGCATCTCCCGCTACCATGCCGCGCGCCGGCTGCGCTTGCTCGGGATGCGCACGGGATCACGCTATCTGGTGGAGGCGCAGGTCGACGCGCTGGTGAGGGCGTGGCTCACCTTTCCCTCCGCAGGCGCGCCGTCGCGCGACATCCGTGAGTTCTGGCAGAACGAGGTGACGGTCCAGCCGCTGCTGCGCGCGCACCTGCGCCTGCTCCTGGCGGTGATCACCGAGCAACAGGACCCGTCCGCCCTAGTCGATGCGCTTCGGAACGAGCTCGGAGCCGATACGGTGGAGGAGCTGGTCGCGGTGACGCTCGATCAGTGGTCCGAGCTGTTCGAGAACGATCCGTCGCTGCTCCCAGCCAACACCCTGCCTGGCACTACCCAGGAGCGCGTCCGGGCGTTCGTGCGCCGGCTCGAACGCTTCTTCGACTTCAGCCTGGGCGGGACCAGCCTGGTGCAGGCCCAGCCGTCCGAGGTGCCCACGTTCGGGCCGTCGCCGGCCGATCCGCTGGGCAAGCTCCTGGACGCGCTGGGCGGGCTGCCGATCACGCCCTCGGGTGCGGCCTTCGAGCAGGCGTTGCTGGACGTGTTTCCGGCCGACGAGGCGGCGCGCGCCTGGCTGCGCGCGGCGGCCGAGGCCCTGAGCGAGCTCTTCACACTCACCCAGGGAGTGAACCCGCCGAGCTTCCAGTTCTCGGTCATGGAAGCGCTCTACGCGCGTGGCTTCACCAGCCGCGCTCGAATCGCAGCGCTGACGCTGGCCGACTTTCGCGCGAGCCTGGTGGGGACGGTGGCCTATCCGATCGCGGACATGCTCCACGAGGAGGCCGGCGGAAGCGATCGAGACGAGCCGCCGGGCGCCACACCGTTCCGGCCGATCAATCCGGATGGCCAGCTGGTCAACTGCGTGCCGCCTGCGCACCGCTCGAGCCTCGGCCCGGTGGCCTATCTGCAGGAGCTCCTGCAGATCTCGGATCGCTCGACCTGCCGGGGCGACGAGGCGTTCGAGTCGGGCGAGGCGAGCGAGGTCACGCTGTCGGAGCTGGTCGCGGCGCGCCGGGGGCCCGTGGGCGAGCTCCTCGCCACCTGGGCCAACACGAACGTGTGCCTTCCCGTCGTCGATCTGGTCAACGAGAGCCTGGAGCGCCTGGTGACCGAGGTCGCCGTGGGCACCGCCCAGCCCGCGGGCGCCGTCCACGACACGAGTCAAACGAGCCTGCACCATCACCTGCTGGCGACGCCGGCCCACCAGGCCGACCCCGCGGCGCACGATCCCGTGCTCCTCTTCGGCGTGCTGCCCGAGCACTCCTCGCCTGCCACTCCGGTCGCCTTGCCCGCGGCCTACGAGGTGCTGAAGACCGACTTCTCGGCCCCGAATCTTCCTTACTCGGAGCCGCTGGCCATCGTGCGCGCGTATCTGCGCCGGCTGTGCACGAGTCGCTTCGAGATCATGCGCGTCTTCCGGCGCGACATCACCGAGTTCGTGCTGCGCCCTGGCGCTCCCGAGCCCACCGGCTTCCCCGCGCACCAGTGGCGCTATCCGGTGCGCTTCGAGATCGCCTGCGAATACCTCGGCATCACTCCGGAGGAGAGCACGCTGTTCACGGGCGGGGAGGGCGCGCCGTCCACCGCGGAGCTGTACGGGTCGCCCGGGGGCGAGAGCTTTCCGGGCGAGGTGCTCCCGCTGCCGAGCTTTCTCTCGCGCCTGGGGCTCGACTACTGCGAGCTGGTGGAGCTCGCCCAGCTCGGCTTCGTGGACATCGGCATCGACGGGCCGCTCTCGCCTCCGAGCCCCGACTTGCCCGCTTGCGAGCCGTGCTGTCCCGACGACTACCGGCTGGTCATTCGCTCCGGACAGGAAGGTCTGAGCGAAAGCCTCCGGCGCATCGCCATCTTCGTGCGTCTGTGGCGCAAGCTCCAGGCGCTCCCGTGCGCCCGCTACGCGCTGGCCGAGTTCGGGGAGATCGCGCGCGAGCTGGGCCTGAGCTCGGGCTCGGGGGAGCTGAACCCGGACTTCCTGCGCCAGCTCGTGGCCTTCCAGATGCTGTGCGACGACCTCGCCCTGCGCTTGCGCGATTCGCGCGAGGGATCGGCCGCGGTCTCGGGTCTGCACCTGCATCTGCTCGCGCTGTGGCGGGGGCCGGAGCATTCCAAGTGGGCCTGGGCCGTGGGCCACGTGATCGAGCGCATCGGCGAGTGCGCCCGCAAGAAGCACCACTGCGCCGCCCGCTCGCCTCGGTTCCTCAAGCTGCTGAGCGAGAACCTCGACCCGCTCTCCGCGCTGGCCGGCTTCGATCCCGCCGTGAGCGCTCACACCTGGTTCGCCAGGCCGAGCCATACCCTGCGCTTCGTCGAGGTCCTGCAGAAGATCTATGCCTCGCGCTTCGCCATCGGGGATCTGCTGTTCGCGTTGCGCAGCGAGCCGCACCTGGCCGGCGAGGATCCCTTGCCGCTTCAGCCCGACAACGAGGCGCGCGAAGATCCACTGGCCACACCGGATGACGCGTGCGAGGGCAGCCTGTGGCGTCTGCGCCGCAAGCTGCTGGAGGTGGAGGTCGACGACGAACACGCGCAGAAGCTCGGGTGGACGTACATCGTGCGCTCGCTGCGCGACGATTTCGGGCTCTCCACCGACGCCTCCGGAGAGCCGCTCCTCTCGCTGGCGCGTCACTTCTTCCCGCACGTGCTGCACGGCACCGGCGGAGCGCCTGGGGCCACGGCCGCCAGCAGCTACCGGGTTCCGCTCTCGAACACCTCGCCGGGCATGTGGAACAGCCCGGACGGCCCGTTCGACTACGACCCGGTCCGCAAAGAGCTGGGCGTGAGCATCCCGCTCACCGATCAAGCCGTCCTGGAGAAGCTGCAGCGCATCCGGCAGCTTCGCACGGCCGCCGAGGGCTCCGCCGAGCAGGAGGCGGTGCGTGCGCTGTACTTCGCTCCGCGCCGCGAGCTCGCGCGCTTCGCCTTTCTGTTCCCCGACTTCGGCGAGGCCGAGCGATCGCTGATCGAAGGGCCGGACGAAGCGGCGCGCTTCGCCTTCTTCCAGCGCGCGTTCGCCGTGTTTCAGCGGCGTGCCGTGCTGATCGCGCAGCACCTCTCCGAGCACGTCGCCAGCGTCACGGGCGAGCCGCGGAAGGGCGGAGACCAACTCGCGAAGCTCGTGCTCCGGCACCTGTTCGCGGACGAGAACTTCGCGCTGAGCGCCTGGGAAGCGGACTCGGGCGTTCCTCCCGTGCTGACCTGGTCCGACCCTGCCCAGGCGGGCGCGCTTTCCGCGCTGGTCGGTCTGGTGGGCACGGGCCTGCTCGGCGAATACCGAGCGTTCGCAGCGGGCGCGAGCGCCGACGTGCTCTACCGCGAGCTGCGCTCCCCGAGCCGCGCCTTCGGCGAGGCGCGCGACTTCTGGAATGCGCCGGTGCCCACCGTGCTGCCGGCGCTGGACCTCGCGCTGAGCGCGGCGCAGGGCGAGTTCGTGGGCGTGCGCAACGGCTTTGCCCTGCGCAACGACGACGGCACTGCGCTCGGGGGCGCCCAGGGCTTCGCCGTGACCTGGAACGGCGTGCTGTTGGTCGAGCAGGGCGGTGACTACACGTTCCACGCCGGCGTTCCGCGTCCCGACGGCGAGACTCCTTTGCCCGAGTGCCCCGGACACCTGCGCTGGCGCGTGAGCCTGCGGCGCGGACAGCGCAGCTGGGTGCTGCTCAGCCATCACTGGGACGGCGACCCTGCGTCGAGTTCGTGCAGCGACTCCCTTTCGCTGCGCCGCGGCGCCTACGACCTGACGATCGAGCTCATCGCATGCCCTCCGGCCTTCGAGCGTGCCGAGTCGACGCTGGCGCGCCAGACCGGCTTCGAGCTGGCCTACGAGGGGCCCGACTCCGCAGACCAGGTCGTGGCCATTCCGAACGACAAGCTGTACGTGGCCGCCAAAAATGTCCGTCTGGGGGCCGGCATCGGGTCGCGTCAGGACGGCTTCGTCGAGCCCGCAGCGTACTTGAACGAGCGCTACTACAGCACGCTGCGGGACGTCCGGCGCACCTATCAGCGCGCCTTCCGGGCGCTCCTGTTCGCCTGGCGCCATGGTCTCCACGCCGAGCCCAGCGCGGACGACGGCCAGAGCGAGCTCGGTTACCTGCTGTCCAAGGCCGAGAGCTTCGCCGGCATCACCTTCTACCCGAGTGGCGGAGCCTTCGCGCCGCACCGCGCCTGGCTCGACTTCGACTTGCTGCCGGTCGACGACAACTACCATCCGCCCGCCGGCGACCAGCGCCAGCACCCGTCGCGGCCGCGCGCGCAGGCCCTGTTCGACTGGTGGGAGCGGATCTTCGACTACACCATGCTGCGCACGCGGGCCAACACGGCGCCCGAACGCCCTGCCTGGCTGCTGTTCCACGAGGCGGCGGAGCGGCACCCGGACGACCCCGCCCATCTGTTGCGGCACATCGGCGTGGACCTGTCCCATGCGCCGCTGGTGCTTCGCTACGATCCGGACTTCTCCCTGAGCGGCACGGGCTCCGACCTGGAGAACGAGCGCTGGCCGGTGCGCATCTTCCACGCAGAGCTGCTGCTGGAGAGGGTGCGCCGCAAGTTCACCGTGGAGGACATTCGCCTCGCGCAGCCCGATCGCTGGGCCGCGGATAACCCGGCCGCCTCGGGCGGCACGGAGAACCTCACGCGGTTCGTCCGCCGCGGCTATCTGGAGAACGGCCAGCCGCGCCGGTACCTCGAGCTGGGTTCCCTGAACGATCCGCTGCGCGAGAGCGCCCGGGCAGCGCTGCTCGCCTACCTGTGCCGGCTCGATCGCGTCGCCCTGCCGTGGGGCGGGTTTGCCCGGAATCCGCGCGATCTGTCCGACCTGCTGCTGATCGACGTGGAGGCGGGACTGTGCCAGCGTGCCAGCCGCATCGAGGAGGCCGTGAGCGCCGTGCAGGCCTTCGTGCGGCGCACCCTGCTCGGGCTCGAGCCCGACTGGCTGGCCCCTGCGGAGCTGCCGCTCGTGTGGGAGCGCCGGTTCAAGACCCTGGTGATCTGGCAGGCGTGCAAGGGGCGCGTCTTCTACCGGGAGAACTGGATCGAGTGGGACGAGCTCGCCACGTCGCGCCGCTCGGAGGGCTTCCGATTGTTCGAGGATCAGCTGCGCTCGACCAACCTGAGCATTGCGACGCCGGCCAGCCTGACCCAGTTCGAGGCCCCCACGCCTCCGCCCGCGCCGGGGCACGCCTTGGTGCAGGCGCGCGAGCCCTCGGTGACGCGCTTCGTGCATCCGCCGCAGGTCGAGGCGCTCGGCCTCATGGGCACGCGCGATCGGCACGGTCGTCCGACCTGGCTGAGCGACGTCAACCGTTCCGGCTTGCCGTCGGCGGTGAGCCCGCCGAACGATGTCGTCACCGTGCTCCAGCTCGAGCACGGCGAGCGTCTGCCGCTCTGGATCGAGTCTGCCATCCGGCTCGGCGCTCGCTTTCTGCGCGTGGCGGCGGCTGGCGATCCGCCTGCATCCAACACCTATCGCGTCCACGAGCCGCTTCCGGGCTGCTGCGTGCAGTGCGGTACGATCCACCCGCCCACGCTCGATGAGTATTACTTCTGGCTGACGGACGCGAAGCACTTCGCGCCCGTCACCCAGGATGCCAACGTCAGCTCCACCGAGGCCGCGCCCGAGGGGAGTGGACCCGCCTCCGCGTGGCGCTCCCCTGAGGATCTGCCGACCCTGCTTGACTGGAAGGGACACCCGACGCTGCACCTGTGCTGGGCGCGGGTGCACAACGGCGAGCTCAAGCAGCCGCGCCGCTCCAGCGACGGCCTGCGCCTCGCCGCCGACGTGACCACGCGCGACCTTACTCTCCAGCTGGTCGGGCGCTTCGCGGACTCACTCAAGTTCGAGGTGGTGCGCGAGGGCGCGCCGCTGAGCATAGGCGCTCCCGCGGACCCCGGGGCCGAGGTGAATGCCACGGGGCTGCACGGCGGGGATGCACCGGGCTTCCGCTACGACCTGGTCACGGACAGCGCCGAGGTCCTGCCTCTCCTGGAGGATCCGGAGGAGCCCGGGCCGTTCTTCAACGAGCTCGCGGCCTACCCGTACTTCTTGCACCACACGCCTGGCGCGCCGCTGTATCCCACCCTGGTCTTTTCGCTCTCGGTGGTGGCGGCGGGCAGCCTGCGCGCGCACTGCCGCTACCAGGCCGCGCTCGGCTGGTATGCCGCGGCGGCCTCCGTGCACGAGGATGCCGCCTGGTGCCCAGACGGGCAGGATGGCGACGAGCGAGGAACCTGCTGCGGCAGCGGTGAAGTCAGCGCGCCACGCGCCCGGCGGCGTGCGCTATATCTGAGCTGGCTCGAGACCTCGCTGGCCTGGGCCGACAGCTTGCTGCGTGTGAACACGCCGGAGTCGTTCCAGCAGGCGCGCGTGGTACTCGACAGTGCGGCACGCCTGCTCGGCCCCGCGCCCAAGACGGTGGCGAGCAGCAGCGAAGGCGAGGACGATAGCGTGCAGACGGTCACCACCTTCTTCGCCGAGGGCGTGCCGCTCAATCCGCGCCTTCTGGCGCTGTACGAGCGCGTCGCGGACCGACGTGCGCTGGTCCACGCCTGCCTCAGCGGGCGTCGCCTGCAGAACGGCAAGCCGCAGCGCGACCTGCCGTACTTCGGGGAGCAGGCGCTGTTCGACGGCTGGCGAGCGAGCGAGTCGTCCTGCGACGACGAGGGCCTGTGCTGCCTGCACGGCGGCCTCTACCGTCTGGCCAACCGCCTGCCCAAGGCGCTCGAGCTGGCCAACGAGACGCGCAATCTGGGCGCGGCCTTGCTGTCGGCCTTCGAGAAGGGCGACGCGGAGTACCTGAGCTCGCTCCGGGCCACCCACGAGCGCCAGATCCTGAGCCTTGCGCTGGACATCCGCAAGAACCAGTGGCGCGAGACGGACTGGCAGGTGCAGGCCCTCGACTTCGCCAAGCAGATCGCGCAGACCCGCAGGCGCTACACCCAGGGCCTGATCGACGCGGGCCTGAACACCGGCGAGCGTGACTTCCAGGATCTGACGGAGGCTGCCAACGGCGTGCGCACGGCGGGCAACGTGTCGGAGATCGTGGCGGAGATCATGCATTTCATCCCCGACGTGCACGTCGGCACGGTGAACTTCACCACGCTGCCGCTCGGCAGCAAGATCGCCTACGTGTTCCAGGCCGTGGCCCGCATCGCACGCACCACGTCCGACATCCTGACCGCCACCGCGGGCCTGCGCTTGACCGAGGGCGGGTGGGCCCGGCGTGAGGACGACTGGCGCCACCAGGTCGAGGTGCTCGATCTCGAGATCGAGCAGATCGAGCGGCAGCGCCTCGGAGCCGAGCGCAGGCGCGACATGGCCCTGCGCGAGCTCAACAACCAGCAGCGCCAGCTCGAGCAGGTGGGCGAAGTGCAGGACTTCCTGCGCGACAAGTTCACGAGCCACGAGCTGTATCTGTGGCTGCAGAAGGAGACGGCGGCGCTCTACCACCAGCTGTACGAGGTCGCGCTGCACGAAGCGCGTATGGCCCAGCGCGCCTACAATCTGGAGCTCGGCCACGAGAGCGATTGCTTCCTCCCCACCGCCCCCTGGGACGATCTTCACGAGGGGCTGCTCGCCGGGGAGAGGCTGAGCGTGGCCCTGCGCCAGATGGAGAGCGCCTACCTGTGCAAGAACCTGCGCGAGTACGAGCTGACCAAGCATATCTCGCTGCGCTGCTTCTCGCCGGTCTTCTTGATGCAGCTCAAGACCACGGGCTGCACGGAGATCGAGCTGCCGGAGTGGCTGTTCGATCTGGACTATCCCGGGCACTACATGCGGCGGATCCGCAGCGTCTCGTTGACGCTGCCCTGCGTCACCGGACCCTACCAGGGCATCCAGTGCCGTTTGACGCTGCTCTCGAGCCGCATCCGCGTGGATCCTCGCCTGCGCGGGCCTGACGGCAGGTGCTGCGACGAGCCTCCCGTCGTGCCCACGCCGGACCCGTGCGCCTGCCACGACAGTTCAGTCCAGCTCGCGTCCGCTCCCACGCCGCTCGCCGATGCGTACGCGGTGCTGCCCGGCGACTCGCGCGTGGTACAGCGCTACGGCGCGCACAGCGCCATCGCGACCTCCAGCGGGCAGAACGATGCGGGGTTGTTCGAGGTGAGCTTCGCCGATCCGCGCTACCTCCCCTTCGAGTACGAGGGAGCGGTGAGCCGCTGGCGCATCGAGCTGCCGCTCGAGAACAACTACTTCGACCTCGACACGCTGAGCGACTGCGTCATGCACCTGCGCTACACGGCCCGCGAGGGTGGCAGCGTGCTGGCTGCCGCCGCCCGCGCGAGCGCAAGCCGTGCGCTTCCCGACGGCGGGGTGCGGCTGTTCGAGGTCCGGCGCGAGTGGCCAGACCTGTGGGCGCGCCTGTCCACGCCGCACAAGCCGAAGGCCGGCGGGCCGCGCACCCTGGAGCTGCGCTGGGGGCGCGACTCGTTCGCATTCCTGCCGGGGCAGCGGGAGCTCCACGTGGTGCGCCTCGAGCTGCTGTTCGAGCTCGAGCAGCCCAGGGCGGTCCGGGGCGAGTGCACGCGCCCGTGCGCCGAGGTCGTCAGCGACGCGCGCGCGAGCCACACGCTGGTGCTGTCCGTGAAGGATCCCCATGGATGCGGCTGCGGCGAAGCTGACTGCCAGGACTGCGGCTGCCGTCTCCTCCACATCGACTGCGTCGCGAGCGAAGCGTGGCCGGGTCTCTACCACGGTGCGCTGACGGTGGAGCTGCCGGTTCCGCCCGAGGAGTGCACGGTCGCGGAGCTGCGCTTCCCGGAGCGCGTCGGCAAGGTGGCGCGCGCCTACGTGCTGTGCGGCTACCGCGCCGAACGCCTCCCGTCCGCGAGTTTGCCAGCGGGAGGTTCGCCATGACGTCGAGTGACGAACGCACGCCTCGTACAGCAGGACTGGTGCCCAGCCGCCGCGATGGCCGCGCAGAGCGCGAAGAGGTGTCGCGCGTCCCTCGCGGGACACCGACGTACTGCACACGTTTCGGGGGCGAGCTCGTTCCATGAGACAATCGACTAAGCTGCGCATTTTGCGTTCCCGAGAAATCGGAGTGCTCGAGAACTTGTTCGTGATCTGCGGGGAACGCTCGCACTTCGGCGATCCTCGGCATTCCCAGAAGCGGTAGGAGCCCACCGTGCAGAAAGATCCCGATCAGACGGGAGGACCTCGCCCGTCACAGCGAGCATCCTCCGACGGCTCGAGCGCAGCTCTTTCGGGGACCGCGGCCGACCCCCAGGGGCAAAGAAAGCTGGTACCCACGCTCTCGCTTCCCAAAGGCGGAGGCGCCATCCGCGGTATCGGTGAGAAGTTCTCGACGAACCCGGTGACCGGCACGGGCTCGCTCAGCGTGCCCATCGCAACGTCGGGGCGCACGGGCTTCGAGCTCGGGCTCGCGCTTCGCTACGATTCGGGCGCAGGAAATGGACCCCACGGCATTGGCTGGCAGTACTCCACACCTTCCATCACACGCAAGACCGACAAGGGGCTTCCGCGCTACGCAGATGACGAGGAATCCGACGTCTTTGTTCTTTCCGGCGCCGAGGACCTGGTCCCGGTCCGCGTGAAGGATGGTGAAGGCACCAAGATCGAAGTGATACAAGAGGGCGAATATCTCGTTCGGCGCTATCGCCCGCGCACCGAGGGGTATTTCGCACGCATTGAGCGTTGGACGCACAAGGTCAACCTCGAGATCCATTGGCGCGTCACGACGAGCGAGAACGTGCTCAACGTGTATGGGCAAAGCCGAGAGGCCCGTATTGCCGATCCGGAGCACCCCGATCGAATCTTTTCGTGGTTGCTCGAAGAGACACGAGACGATCGGGGCAATGTCGCGCGTTATATATACAAATCGGAAGACGACGCCGGCGTGGATCCCGGCGACGCGAGCGAGTCGAATCGGTTCGAGGAACGCGCAGACGAAACGCTGATGCTTCGCGCAACCGCGCAGCGTTACGTCAAGCGCATCCAATACGGCAATCGTGTTCCCCTGGTCGATCGGGGCGCTCCGGCGCCGCGCGCGCCTGACGCTTACCTGTTCGAGGTGGTCTTCGACTACGGCGAGCACGACGATGCTGCTCCGACGCCGGCGGAAACGAGGCCGTGGCTCGTCCGTAAAGATCCGTTTTCCACTTACCGCGCGACGTTCGAAATCCGAACGTACCGACTCTGTCGCCGTGTGCTAACGTTCCACCGTTTTTCCGAGCTTGGCGAGGCGCCATGCCTCGTGCGTTCTACCGACTTCGCTTACGACGAAGGAGCGTCGACCACCTATCTCGCCGCGATCACCCAGGCAGGCTACAAGCGGGATCCCGATACCGGCACGTACGAGCGCGCCACGCTCCCGCCGCTCGATCTCGGCTACACGCGACCAATCTTGCACGACGACCTCCGCACGGTCGATCGCGAGAGTCTCGAAGGGATCTCGGCTGGCGTAGAAGGCGCCAGCGCGCAGTGGGTCGACCTGGACGGCGAAGGCATTCCCGGTGTGCTCATCCACACCGAGCGCGCCTGGTTTTACAAATCAAACTTCGGAGAAGGTCACCTCGGCGCGCCCACGCTCTTGCGCTCGCTCCCATCGGCGGCCGATCTGCGCGGCGGCGTCCAGCAGCTCACCGATCTGGGGGGCGACGGGAACCTGGATCTCGTCCAGTACGCGCCGGCTCTGTCCGGATACTTCGAGTGGACGCCCGAAGCTGGTTTCACGCCGTTCGTCGCTCTCAAGAGCGTACCGAACATCAACTGGAACGACCCAAACCTGCGCTTTCTCGATCTTGATGGCGACGGGCTGCCCGACGTGCTTATCACGGAGCACGAGGCGTTCCTCTGGTACCGCTCGCGCGGCAAGGACGGCTTCGAGCCTGGGGCGAGGGTCTCCAAGCCGAAAGACGAACAAAAGGGTGCGGCTATCGTTTTCGCCGATGGCGCCGAAACCATCCAGCTCGCTGACATGAGCGGCGACGGCTTGGTCGACATCGTGCGCGTGCGCGACGGCGAGGTTTGCTACTGGCCGAACCTCGGCTACGGGCGCTTCGGTCGCAAGGTTACACTGAGTCGCAGTCCCCGGTTCGACCACGCTGACCAGTTCGACCCGAGGCGCGTTCGGTTCGCCGATATCGACGGATCGGGCACCAGCGACCTTTTGTACCTGGGTCGCGACGGAATTCGCATTTATTTCAACGAGGCGGGCAACGGGCTCTCGATGGCGGAGCGCATCGAATCACTTCCCGCGGTTGATTCGCTTTCGTACCTCAGCATCGTGGACTTGCTCGGTCAGGGCACCGCCTGTCTGGTGTGGTCATCGCCAGGACCAGCCAACCAAACGCGTCCGCTCCTCTACATTGACCTGATGAACGGCAAAAAGCCGCACGTCCTCGAGTCGATCGTGAACAACCTGGGCGCGGAAACACGCCTTGCCTATGCTCCATCGACCAGGTTTTATTTGAAGGACAAGGCCGACGGACGCCCCTGGCTGACGCGGCTCGCATTCCCCGTTCATGTTGTCGAGCGTGCGGAGTATGTCGATCATGTGGCCAAAACGAAGCTCGTTACGAGCTTCGCTTACCACCACGGATTCTTCGATGGCTACGAGCGCGAGTTCCGGGGGTTCGCTTGTGTCGAGCAATGGGACGCGGAGTCATTCAGCACAGATCACGGCAAGGGGCTCTTTCCGGAAGTCGACTTCGAGCATGAAGGGACCGAAGAGCTCCTCGATGTGCCGCCTGTTCGCACGGTCACTTGGTTTCATACAGGTGCATGGCTCGAGCGCGAACGGCTCGAGCTCGCCTTGGCCAAGGAGTATTACGGGCGCGATCCGGGCGCGCCGCTGCTTGCCGATACGCGTCTTCCCGAAGGTCTTTCGGTGCACGAAGAGCGCGAAGCGGCGCGCGCGCTCCGAGGTCAGATCTTGCGGCAAGAGGTCTACGCCGAGGATGGCAAGCCCGAGAGCATCCATCCGTACTCGGTCTTCGAGCGAGACTACGAGCTGCGGCTGCTCCAGCACTCGGACGCGAAGTCCCACGCGGTTTTCTACGTGCATCCGCGGCACCGCATCACCCTGCACTACGAGCGGAGCCCGAGCGATCCACGGATGCAGCACGAGATCGTGCTTGAGATCGACCCGTTCGGCAATGTGACCCAAGCGGCGGCGATCGGGTATCCGCGGCGCGTCCCCACGGAGCCAGAGCAAGCGCGGCTCTGGGTCACGGTCACCGAGAACACATATGCCAACGTCGAGAGCGGAGGGCGCCGCTTGGGCGTGCCGCTCGAGACGCGCAGCTATGAGCTCACGGGTCTCGCAGCTCCTGCAAAAGGCGTGCTGTCGTTCGAAGAGGTTCGAATGGCGGCGAGGAAGGCCAAGGTGCTCTCGTACGAAGAGCGGCCGACCTCTGGGTTCGAGAAGCGCCTCGTCGAGCACACGCGGTCGCGGTACTACGACTCGGAGAACCTGCCGAATCCGCTCCCCTTCGGAAAGGCGGACACGCGCGCGATACCCTACGAGAGCTATCGACTCGCGCTCACGCCAGGTCTCTTGGAGCAGGCGTTCAACGGCGAGGTTGGGCGGGTGACCGATGCGGTCCTGCACGAGGGCGGATATGTCCATCTCGATGGGGACCGGAATTGGTGGGCGCCCGCCGGGCGCGCCGTCCCCGACCCGAGCCGGTTCTTCCTGCCGACCGAGTTCATCGACCCGTTCGGCAATGTGGCCACCGTCGCGTACGACGAGCACGCGCTCCTGATCGAACGGGTCGAGGATGCCGCGCACAACGTGGTGCGGGCGCAGAACAACTACCGCGTGCTGGGCCCCGCGATGATCACCGACCCGAACGGAAATCGCATCGCGGTCAAGTTCGATGCGCTCGGTTTGGTGGTCGCGACGGCGGTGATGGGCAAGGAAGGTTCGTCCGACGGAGACACGCTCGACGACCCAACGACGGTGCTCGAGTACGATCTCTTCCGCTGGAAGGACAGCGGCGGCAAGCTGCCGAGCTTGGTCCATACAAAAGCCCGCGAGCAGCACGGCTTGGCCAACACGCGCTGGCAGGAGACGTACACCTATTCGGACGGCTCCGGCCGCGTGGCGATGGCCAAGCTCCGGGCCGAGCCAGGCGAGGCACCGCTGCGAGGCGCAGACGGCAAGCTTCTCAAGGACGCGCATGGTGAGCTCGTCCTGGGGTTCACGGAAGAGCGCTGGGTGGGCTCAGGCAAGACGGTGGTCAATAACAAAGGCAACCCCGTCAAGCAGTACGAGCCGTTCTTCTCGTCGACGCCCGAGTTCGAGGACGAGGACGAGCTCGTGCGCTGGGGCGTCACCCCTGTGCTCTTCTACGATCCTCCGGGCCGGCTGATCCGGACGACGCTGCCGCACGGAGGTCTTCGGCGGGTGAGCTTCACGCCGTGGGAGCAGACGGCGTTCGATGAGAACGACACGGTTTCGGATCTTGGCAACGCGTGGTTCGCCACGCGGCGGGCGAACGCGGCATCGGAGCCGAGTCCGGAAGAGCAGCGAGCGGCCAGGCTCACGTTTGCGCACCGAGAGACGCCCACCACGACCAAGCTCGACGCGCTGGGTAGGCCCTTTTTGGTTCTCGATCGGCTTGCGCCGACCACGATGCTCGCCACGCGGACCGAGCTCGACATCGAAGGCCAGGCCCTCTCCATCACCGACGCGCTCGATCGCGTCTGCATGCGCTACGTCTATGGCATCGACGGCCAGGTGCTCCGAGAGAGCTCCATCGATGCGGGGGAGCGGCGACGCTTGAGCGACGTGGCCGGCGCCCCGTTGCGCGCGTGGGATGCCGTGGGGCATCGCGTGCGGCAGACGTACGACGCCTTGCGTCGGCCCACGCACGTGCATGTGCAGAAGGGGGCCGAGGACGAACAACTCGCGACCCGCATCATCTACGGCGAGAGCTACACGAATCCCGAGGAGCAGAACCTCCGGGGACGGGCGGTGCTCACGTTTGACGGGGCGGGGCTCTTGCGAACGGAGTCGTTCGACTTCAAGGGCAACCTGTTGAGCTCGATGCGGACGCTCGCGCGCGCCTACCAAGAAGAGCCAGACTGGTCGCCGCTTGGCGCGCTCGAGGTGCCGGGGGCTGCGCTCGGAGGCGCGGAAGCTTTGCTCGGGGCGGAGAGCTTCTCCAAGAGCTTCGCGTATGATGCCCTCAATCGGTTGACGTCGGCGACGGCCCCCGACGACTCCAAGGTCGTACCGACCTACAACGAGGTGGGCCTGCTCGAGAGGCTTGACGTGCACGTGCGCGGCGCTGATCAGCCAGCGCGTTTCATCCTCAACATCGACTACAACGCCAAGGGGCAACGGGAGCGGATCGCGTACAGCAATGGGACGACGACCGCGTACACGTACGACCCGCTCACGTTTCGTCTCACGCGCCTCAAGACGACGCGCGCGTCGGACGGCGTTGTCCTCCAGAATCTCTTTTACACGTACGACTGCGTCGGCAACGTCGTCGCAGTCGAGGATACGGCGCAGCAGACAGTGTTCTTCGGGGGCGCGTTCGTCGAACCGTCGTCGGCGTACGAGTACGATGCGCTCTACCGGCTCACGAGGGCCAATGGTCGCGAGCATCGCGGCCACGGCGGCGAGATCCAGCGTGACCAGAACGATATGCCGCTGCAGCAACTCCCGCACCCGAACGATATCCAGGCCCTGCGCAGGTACGAAGAGCGGTTCGTTTACGACGGTGTTGGCAATATTCTGGAGTTCATCCACGACAAACTCGGCGCACCAGGGTCGTGGACGCGGCGGTACAGGTACGGCGGGGGAGCGGGGGACGGACAATCGAACCGGCTGCATTCGACGAGCCTGCCCGGTGACGCCGCCACGAGGCCGTATGCTGCGAAGTACGTGCATGACGCGAACGGCAACATGGTCGCGATGCCGCACCTTGCAGCGGTGGCGTACACACACACCGACCGGATGCGCCGCGCAGACCTTGGCGGCGGGGGGACGGCGTTCTACACGTACGACGGCTCGGGCGAGCGTGTGCGCAAGGTCGTCGAGCGCATCGGGACGCTCGTGGAGGAGCGCATTTACCTTGGTGGCTACGAGGTCTACAGAAAGCGCGACCAGAGCGGCGTCCTGCTCGAGCGGCAGACGCTGCACGTGATGGACGACATGCGGCGGGTCGCGATGGTCGAGACCAAGACCGTCGACGTGAAGGAGCCCGCGGGCAGGGGCGCGCCGCGGATACGGTTCCAGTACACGAATCAACTCGACTCGGCGCTGCTCGAATGCGACGAGGACGGGCTCGCGATCACCTACGAGGAGTATCACCCGTATGGGACGACGGCGTACTGGTCGGCGCGCAGCGGGGTGGAGGTCAGCGCGAAGCGATACAGGTACACTGGCAAGGAGCGGGACGAGGAGACGGGGCTCTACTACCACGGGGCGAGGTACTACGCGCCGTGGCTGGGGAGGTGGACGAGCGCGGATCCGGCGGGCTTCGTCGACGGGTTGAACCTCTTCGTCTATGTTCGCAATCGACCGACGGCGTTGACGGATCCCAACGGACAGGGAGCCTGGGACCACATCCTGGGAGGCGTTAAGGCCGTCGGCGGCGCGCTCGAGACGGCGGCAGGCATCGGCCTCATCGGAGTTGGAGCGGCGACGGCCGAGTTCGGCGTCGGCGTGCTGATCATCGCCGCAGGCGTCGCCGTCACCGCGCATGGCGCGGACACGACGATCGCGGGGGCACGGCAGGCGATCTCGGGGGAACAGACCGACACCCTGACGTCGACAGGCCTGCAGCGTGCAGGCGTAAGTCGCCGGAGCGCCAACCTCGCCGACGCGGGAATCAGCATCGTCGGGACCTTCGGCGCGGGCGCGCTCACGCGGACGGCCCCCGCTGCGGCGGAAGGGCTCGTGCACCTGACGACGGCCGAGAGCGCCGCGGCGATCACCACGACCCAGACGCTCGGCAGAGGAGGCACCATCTACGCCGGGTCGGCGTCGCTCGCCGAGGCCTCCGGCACCGGTCTCTTCTTGAGGACAGGGCTCCTTCCGAGCCAGGCCACCACTGCCATCACGGTACCGCAAGCGGCGGCCAGTGCGTTCAGAGTCCCGACCGTCATCGGACCAGCCACGGCCTGGCAACGCCTGTCGGGAACCGTGTACACGGCCGGAGCGGGATCAATCGATCTGACCACCGGCGTCTTCACGAGGTTAGGCCCGGCAACGAATCAGCTGTTCTTCTACGGCTTCGATGCCACGGTTGTCGCCATAGCGAAGACGGGCCCCGAGCTCGGGAGCCTGGCGGTCGACATCCTCGTGCCAGGCTCGACCCAGAGCAGCGCGGTGACGTCCCTGGAAGATGCTCCCCTGGCCTTCGTCCTCCCGGGCTCACCTGAATCCAATAACGGCGCCGCTCCCCTGCCGTTCGCGTTCCCGGGGCCGGCGATCTCCAGCATCGACACCTCTGCCCTCGCGCCCGCCGTCGTCGCGCCAACCCCTGCCGAAGAGGAAGCTCAGCAGAGCCTGCTGCCCGAGTTTCGGTGAATTCAAATGAGAATCGAAAAAGTCGTCATAGCCGCGGCCGGCACGTTGATGGTCTCATCAGCGGCCGCCAAAGTGATCGGCCTCAAGACGAACCATCCCGGCCTGCAAAGCAGCGCGCTGTATCTTCTTGTTGCGGGGTTCTGCGTGTTGCTCCTTCCGGTCGTAGCATTGCTAGTCTACATGGGTTATACGACGCTGTTTCCAGGCAAGAGAAAGGATCCGCCGGACCGGTCGTAGTGAACGTCGCGAAATCTGAATGTAAGCGCTGAGCAGCGCCGGGCGCTCGTGTCGAGCCGGCTCGGTTCAAGCGCTCCTCCGCCCGGTCGCGCCAGGCACGCGCCCGCCTCGCAGGCGCATCATCAGCGCCCCGAACAAGTCCATCCCGACTTCCGCCCCGCGGCTCGCGAGAGGCGTGGGACGCGGGTTGAATTCGATGGCCACCGGTCCGTGTTCGGGACTGCGGATGAAGTCGAGGCTGCCGATGCCGGTGAACCCTGCCTCGCGCGCGAACCGCCGGGTCATCTCGACCATGAGCTCATCGTTCACGAACGTGGTCACCCGCGAGGGACCGAGCGGTCCGTGGGTCTCGGTCTTCTCCGCGGCGAGCACGCCGAGCAGGTGACCTTCGAAGGCGGCGAACGTGGCCATGGCAGGCATGCCCGCGACGTGGCGCTGCAGCACGGCATTGCCCTGGTCGCTCGTGAAGAGCTCGAACCAGGCGCGCTGCAGCTCGTCCGGGCCACTCGCCACCCGCACGCCCGCTCCAGCCGACGACCCCTCGTCGCGCTTGAGCACCACGGGCCCTCCGAGCAGCGCGGCCGCGACCTCCGCTTCGGCGCGCGCACGCACGTCGCGCTGATCCGGCAGGCGGACGCCCGCCCGGCGCGCGATGCGCGCGAAGCCGACGCGCGTCACCCGCTCGAGATAGGGCCCGGTACCGAGCGAGCGGCGCAGCAGGCTGAGCAGGCGCGGGTCCAGGCGCCGCTTGCCGGCCAGGGCGTCCGTGAGCAGCTGGGCCAGGAGGTGAGCGGATCGATCGTCGCAGGGCAGAATCAGCACGGGACGCAAGGCATGGCAGGCCGCGAGCAGCGCGCTGCGACATGCCTCGGGGCGCGCCGCGTAGCTGCGCTGGGCGGCGAGCTCGGAGGCGGCGAGCAGCGCGCTCTCTTCCGGCGCCAGGGCGCAGGGACTCGCTCCCGCGTCGGCCAGCGCCCTGGGCAGGCGCAGGGTGCCCAGCCAGTCTCGCTCCCAGACGAGCAAGAGCACGCGTGGTGGCTCGTCGGGGGCGACCGACGGCGTCGCGCGGCGCAGGGGAGCCCCTTCACGCGGAGGACTCTTCCACCAGGAGCTTCGGGCATGGCGCTCGACGGTGGCGAGGTACTGCGCGGGCTCGAGCCGCGCGGCCGTGGAAGGCGCAGCTGCCTCGATGATCAGCGAATCGTGACCGGAGCCATGGATCAGGGAGGGATGGGCGCACAAGACGCGCAAGCCACGCTCGGACTGCTCCCGCAGCACCTCGTCGAACGGCTGGTCGATGGGGCCCGAGCACAGGCGCCGAAGCAGCCGCCGCGCCCCGTCGCGCGTCACCAGATAGGCGCGTGCGCCAGGACACCCGCGGGCGGAGACACCGAGCTGGAAGAACCCGCCGGGCAGCAGGCTTCGTGTGGCGCGGGGAGCCCAGCTTCCGCGGCCTTCGTAACAGTCGAGCATCAGCACGTGATAGCCGCTTCCGGCCTGACGCAGCGCCGCGAGCCGCTCGCTCAGCGTTCGCGGAAAGTCCGGCACGAGGCACACGTCGTCCTCGAGCACGAGACCGCAGTCGAGGTCGCGCGCGACGAGCGTCTGCAGCGCCTCGAGGTGCGACAGCCAGCAGCCTACCTCGCCCGGCCGCAGCTCCCGGCGCAGCCAGCGCGCCTCGCGCAGCCAGGCGGCCTCGCGAAAGGCGGCGAGGTCGAGCGTGCGCCCGTCGACCGCTTCGAGCAGCTCTCCGCGCAGCCCATGACCCAGGGCCGCGAGCTGCGCTTGCATGTGTGCGCGTCTGGCACTGCTCCGGGCGAGACTGATGACCACGGCCGCGTCGGGAAACGGAGCGCTGGCGCGGCTGGCCGGGGGCGTCCGCCTGTCGAGGGGGCGCGGCAGCGCGAGCTCCGCATGCAGACGCTCGTAGTGCGACCAGTCCGGCGAGAGCGCGGCGAGATCCTCCGGACCTGCCTCGACCAGCGCGGCTCCCCAGTCGCGCCCGGCATCCCAGGTGTTGGCCGCGTGACGCACGACGACGAACTGTCGCTCGTCGCGCAGGCGCTCAATGCGCGCCCCGCCGCGCGCGAGCTGGCGGATGAACGACACGTCCTCGGCGACCTGCACTGCCGGGTAGCGCGCCTTGCCCCAGAGCGCACGCCTGAACGCCAGCGTGCCCGGACAGCCGCCGTGCCCGTGGAGCTGGGTGTGCAGCGCGGGCGTGCAGCGCGCGAGCTGCGCGTCGCGCAGGCTCAACACGAGCTGCATGTCCAGATACGTCGCGTCGGCCTGGCCTGCCAGGATCGGTGCGACCTGGGTCGCTACGCGCGTCGGCGCGTGCCAGTCGTCGTCGTCCCAGTGCACGATGATCTGTCCGCGAGCCTTCTGCACAGCCAGGTTGCGTTTGGCCCCGATAGACCAGCGCGTGGGCAAGCGCAGGTAGCGAACGCGCGGATCGGCGGGCATCAGGTCGCGCACGCTCGGGCCGTCGTCCACCACGATCAGCTCGAGGTTCGGGTAGGTCTGGCGCTGGAAGTACGTGATGGCCAGCGGGACGAAGGGGCGTCGCTGGAACGTGGGCATGATGCAGGACACGAGCGGTACGCTCGCGGTGCTGTCGGACCGGACGGCCTCCGGCGTGCTCTCCTGCACCCCCACGATGCGCCGGACCTCCTCGACTTCGGCGCGTTGCCAGGTCGGGCTCACAGTGCGCTTGGGGCTCACGTTGTCGCGGTGGATGCGGGCGACCAGGAAGTCCGCACGCGTCAGGACGACCTGCTTCGCATCGGCCGAGGCGCGCACAAACCGTACGTCCTCGCCGACCTGCACCGGCGCGAAGCGCCGCCGCGACCAGTGCGCGCGCGTGTAACACAGCGTGTTGCCGGCGAGAAAGCGCGGGGTGCTCGCGTTGCTGTACCACCAGGCCCGGTCATGCTCTTCGTCCCAGTACAGGATGCGCGCAGCTCCGCACAGGTCTGCCTGAACACCGATAAGCTCCGCGACCTGGTAGCTGATTCGAAAGGGAGCGCTCCAGTCATCGTCATCCCAGTGCACGATGATCTCGCCGCGAGCTTCGGCGCAGGCCAGGTTGCGCTTCTGGCCCACGTTCAGGCGTCGCGAGAGGCGCCTGTAGCGAATCCGCGCGTCGGAGGGCACCAGATCGGCCACCGGGTCGCTGCCGTCGTCCAGGATGATCAGCTCTCTCGGCTCGTAGTCCTGAGCCAGAAAGCAAGCGATGGCCTGCGGCACGAAGGCACGCCGGTTGAAGGTCGGCATGATGCACGAGACCAGCCCGGCTCCTGCCGGCGCGCCCTGCGAGGGGACCGTCATCGTGGCTGCCTCACGGGCTCTCGTCGCAGCATTCATGGCATCCGGATGTACGTGATTCAGCTTGGGCGCTTCCCGTTCCGCCACCGGCCACGTCTCTCGTGGCGGCTCATTCTGTTGATCAGCGCTGGTCCTGGGACACAGGGAGACGAAGCCGCAGACCCCGCCGGGTGGTTAGCCCGTGCAAACGCGTTCCCGATGGCCAACCTCCATCAGCACACATCCCTTCGTTTACATAACACCAGCTGGTCCTGGGACACAAGGAGACGAAGCCGCAGACCCCGCCGGCGTCGTTCGTGGTGCGCAGCGCCTGTTCGAGCAGCTGATCGGTGACCACGTCGTGCGCGACCGTCAGCTTGCCTTCCGCGTCCCGCAGCCAGCCGAGCTCGATGAGGTTCGTGGGTTCATCTGCCGGGCAACACGGACGCAGCGCTCCGGGATTTGACACGACGCGTCGCTCGGGCCATCCCGCCCCGACCTGACGCCGCCGGGTGACCGGCCGCGATCGCGCCCTTCGCTGTGCCCGGGGTACGAGGGCCTCCGCACCGTCCCGCAGGGTCCGTCCCGCAGGGTCGACTTCAGGCGCCCGAGGCGGGCGCAGGGCGTAAGCTCCCGCGGGCTGATCTGGGCTCGCCTGGCCGGTTGCTTCCCAGCCCCCGGTGTGAGGAGCGCGTCTTCGGCATCGAGGCGCTCGCGGTCGACCCGCTCTTTGTGCACCTCGCCGGCGGGACCGTCCCGAGCATCGACACTATCTACCGGGACCTGTGCCGCTTCGATGAGGATGCACTCGAAGCGCTGCACAGCATGGTCGTCGACCATGGGCTCGCCCTCGTTGCTCGCCGAAAGCACCGCTTCGTGCACATCGACGTCGATACGACCGTAGAGCCGCTCTTCGGGATGCAGCAGGGGGCACTGCCGGGCCCGAACCCGCGCTACCACGGCCGGCCGAGCTATCATCCGATTCTGGCACGCGTCGCCGAGGTCGACGCCATCGTCGGAGCCAAGCTGCGACCCGGTGACACGAGTTTCGGTGAAGCCGATGTGCCCTTCGTCGAGGAGTGCATCAATCGCGTGCGCACCGCAGCTCCGAGCGCGGTCCTCTACGTACGCATCGACGGCGCAGGGGATTGCAGTGCCTTGATGCACGCTGTTGCCGCGAAGGGTTGCTTTTTTCTTACCAAGGCGGGGATGAGCGCCGATCTGGTGGGCATCGTCGCACACGCCACCGGCTGGCGTACGATCGACTGGGATCGACGGAGACAGAGCGCCTTGACGGCGCGGCGCTCGTGCTCGGCTATCTCCAGGGCAGGGGACAAGGACAGGGGAGCCCCTGCTGGAGTCACGCGCGAAGGCGCTTCTTCAAGGCGTTCAAAGCGGGGGCGGGTAAGGAGGCGGCGTTCGCGCTCCATGCACGGGCTCGACCCCGAGCTCTACTCGCAGGAGATCCTGACCGTGGCTCCGAGCTATCCGCTCAGTCGCATCAACACGACCAAGTCCTGGGTTCCTGGAGCCTGGCTTCGTAGCGGGCCTCCTCGGCCCACGCATCGATGATCACCTCCGTCTGCCGGCGCGCTGACTTCCCGAGGAGGGTGCGTTGCTGGGTCCGCGTCACCCGCCCCCCGCGTGCGTTCAAGGCGTCGGGGTCCACATGGCCCTGCGCTGCCGCACCGAGCAGCGCGATTGCCTCGATCAGGTTGGTCTTCCCGGCGCCGTTTGGCCCGAGCGCATCGAGGGGCGCCTACTCGGCTGCTCGCGGAGCGTCCTACTTCACTCGCCGCCGATCAGCACGGATTTACGTTGCGTAGGGAGCGCTCGAAGGTAAAATGGTGACGAGACACGCATACGATACGCATACGACGAAGCCCAGGAGCCAATCAGGATCACCTGAAAGAAATTGCCGCAACGGACGCAGGCGTGTTACAGTTCCTGGCGGCCCTGCATTCTTGAGCTCTTGCGGCTCTCCTGCGCGCTTCCTCCGCAGATGAATTCTTCGAGCCTGGGTGACACGATGCAAGAACGAGAGCGACCTTCCGTGCCGCGGGAGATGAAGGCCTGGGTTATCCGAGAGGAACGCCATGGTGACCCTGAGCAGGCGATGCGGCTGGAGACCGTGGCGGTGCCCCGGCCCAAAGACGGCGAGGTCGTCGTGGCCGTCATGGCCGCGGGCATCAACTACAACGGCGTCTGGGTCTGCCGCGGGGAGCCGGTCAGCCTGTCCAGGTTGAAGACCGGTCATGACTTCCACATCACGGGGAGCGACGCCTCCGGCATCGTGGTCGACGTTGGCCGGGGTGTCGCCCGGTGGAAGCCTGGCGACGAGGTGGTGCTCCACTGCAACATGAGCTGCGGTCAGTGCGCGGCCTGTAATGGTCGGGATCCCCTGGCGTGCGACCATCAGAAAATCTGGGGTTACGAGGTCAACTACGGCTCCTTCGCGCCCTATGCCGTCGTGCAGGCACAGCAGCTCCTGCCCAAGCCGACGCGCCTCACCTGGGAGGCGTCGGCGTCGTACGGGCTCTGCCTGTTCACCGCGTACCGCATGCTGTTCACGAGAGGCCAGCTCCAGCCGGGAGAGATCGTCCTCGTCTGGGGCGCTTCGGGCGGGCTCGGGGTCTTCGCAATCCAGCTCGCGCTGATGGCGGGCGCCACCCCCGTCTGCGTCGTCTCGTCTCCCGAGAAAGCCGAGGTCTGCCGGTCTCTCGGGGCGACCCTGATCGTGGATCGCCGCCATCATGACCTCACGAGCCACGAGGGCAGGCGGAGGTTCGGCGCTGCCATCCGGGACCTCACCGGAGGGCGCGATCCGGATCTCGTCTTCGAGCACGTCGGACAGCAGACCTTCGCCACAAGCGTGTTCGTGTGCAGCAAGTTCGGCCGGGTGGTCATCTGCGGCGCGACCACCGGCTACGATCTGAATTTCGACGTGCGCTATCTCTGGATGCGGCAGAAGACCATCATCGGCTCGCATTTCGCAAACTCCTGGGATGCTGCCCGTGCCAACCAGCTCGTGGCGGATGGGCGGGTGCGGCCGGTGGTCTCTCGCGTCTTCCCCTTTGAAGAGATCCCGCTGGCGCAAGCGACCCAGGCATCGTCTGCGCATGCCGGCAAGCTGGTCGCGCTGGTGGGCGCCGAGCGTCCGGGCCTGGGCGCGCGCTCGTCTTGATACGCCCCATCGCGTAGCCCGGCGGGGCGAAGCTCACGCTCAGCATCGTCGAGATCGAACACCGCTGTGGGGGGCCAGCGCCATCGGGCAGGGTCTCAGGTGGAAGGCGACGCCTCGGCTCGGCTCGGGGGCTCGACCCCCGTCGGCCTGGTCGGCGAAGGGGCGCCGGGCAGCTTCGGGAAACGCGCGTACAGGGCGCCGTCGAGGTGCTCGTAGCGGCGCGCGACGTCCAGGAACCACCGCACGCGGCGGTTGTCCGGCGAGTAGCCGGTGTCGACGTCCCGCTTGTACGGCGGTCCGGAGAGGCCGAGCGGTTTGACGCTCCCGTAGTGGTGCACGACGTGGTGAATCTGCGCGCCGACCACGAACTTGGAGTACGGAAAGACCCCCGGGATGTACTGGTGCGCGACCATGTCGAAGACGTAGCTGAGCGTCAGGAACGTGAGGCTGAAGATCGTGCCCTGGAGGAACAGGAGCGTCGAGAGCGCCTCGTGGAGGGCTTCCCCGAAGCCCTGGCCCGGGCCGCCGATGAGCGCCGTCGGCATGCTGTCGTGGTGGTGTCCGTGGAGCACCGTGAACTCGAACCGTGACGCGTGCGACCTCTGATGGTCGCGGTACAGCGGAGCGTCGATCTCGTCCGTCGGCACCAGGATGAAGGCATTCAAGAGGAGCGCCCCGACGGAGAACGGCGTGCCCGTTCGCCGCATGCGCTCGCGGGCCGCCCACCACGGCGCGACGAAGAGGAACGAGCCGACGAGCAGCGCGGCCTCTCGGAAGTACGTGGGGCCGGTCAGCTGCCAGAAGAGAATGCCCGGGAGCAGCGCGCAGGCATGGGTGATGAGGCCCGCGACGTAGGCCTGGACGGTGTGGATTCTCACGTCCACGCCTTTGAGCTCGCGGCTCCAGTCCGACCCTTCAAGGATCGCGCGGACGTGCGCAGGGCGGCGCAGGTGGGCCACGAAGATGGCAGTACGGAACGCGGTCAGGACGCCGAAGTACCCGAGGACGACCGGCAGGAACGGGAACGGCCGCAGCCAGAACGAGCCCGTTCCGAGCCGGTGCGCGAGCATGGACTCGGCGGCGAGCACGCCCCCGAACAGGGCGACCCGGGCGACGTGGCGTCGCCGGGCGAGCCAGAGGCGTGAGAGCAACTGGCCCGGATACCTCGCGAGACCGCGGGCGATCTCCGCGAACGCGCTCAGGTCGAGCTCGACGCCGTGCTTCAGGACGAACGTGACGCCCATGCAGAGCAAGCCGGCGACGAGGAACATCCAGGCGGACGAGCTCGGGAGCGCGTACCAGCCGAAGACGGCGACGAGCAGCAGCGAGAACAGGTAGAGCGTGAAATCGCGCGGTCGATAGAAGAGGTACGCCCGGTTCTCTCCTGTCTTGGGCGCGCCTCGCTTCGCGCGCCGCGCAGGCCGCTGATCTCGGTCGGGCGACGGGTGCGCGGCGGCCACCGCCGCGCCGTCGTCGGCCCCCTTCGGCAAGGCGACGAGCCAATCGTGGATGGACTGGGCCGTCGAGGTGGCGTGCTCCGACAGGATGTTGAAATGGTCCCCGGGAACGTCGACCAGCGTATGCGGCTGCTTCCAGGACGGTCGCCAGTCGTTCCCGGCCGCCGTTTGCTCGCCCTCCGTCCCCGGGACGGGATCCGTGCTGCGCACGAACAGCGTGGGGGCGCGGATCGGCGTGGGCGTCCAGCGGTCGAACAGCTCCATGTACCACCCGTACGCCGTGAGCTCGTCGTCGGTGCGCGGCACATGCGCGAAGCTCTTCACCCAGATATCGAGGAACGTCGTCGCGATTCCGGGGGTGATGTCGCCGGCGACGTACGTGTCGATGAGCACCACGGCCGCCGGAGGGACGCCGATGCTCTCCAGATGGCTCGCCAGCGTGTGCGCGACCCAGCCGCCGGACGAGAGCGCCACGAGCGCGAACGGCGCACCCGCGGCGGCCTGGAGCACGTCGTCGGTGAGCGCCTGGAGGAGCGCGGCGCGGTCGGCCGGGAGCGCCTCGTCGGGCCCATAACCCGGATACGAGAGGGCCCACACGTCGCAACGCCCCGCCAGGCTGGACGCGAAGGGCGCGTACGCGATGACCGTGGATACGGAGGGGATGGGAGGCAGGCACAGCAGCGCCGGCAGGGTGCCGTCCCCCTCGCTCAGCCGGACGGGGCTCGAAGCGCGCGGGGCCGACGCGCCCGTCTTGGCCTCGCGGACCTGGCGGATGCGCGAGGAGAGCGTCAGGAGCGTCGAGCCCAGATCGCCCTCGCCCAGCTGCCAGAGCTCCTTGGCGGTCGCGACCATCGCCTGCTCTCCGCCTTCGAGCGACGCCGCGCGCGCGACGGAGCCCTCGTCGGGAGCGGACGCCGCGCCGGGATCCGGGCCCTGCGCCTCGCCGAGCAGCTCGAGGAGCTTCCGGCTCGCCTTCTCGATCGTGGGGAACTCGAGGAGGAGCGTCACGGGCAGGCGCAAGCCCGTCGCGGCGCTGAGCCGGTTTCGCAGCTCGAGGGCCATGAGGGAGTCGAGGCCGAGCTCCTGGAGCGGGCGGTGCGCGTCGAGGCCGCCCGGCGACGCGAGGCCGAGGACGGGCGCGGCGTGGGTGCGAACCAGGTCGAGCATCGCGCGCTCGCGATCCGGGGCGGGGAGCGCGAGCAGGCGGTCTTTGGCCGAGGAGGCGGCGGTCGTGTTCGTCGCCACCGCGTGCGCGCGCCGGGCGCGGACGAGCCCCCGGAACAGCGGCGGCAGGCGGTCGGCCTGCGCCTTTAGCGCGGCAGGGTCGAAGCGCGCCGCGACGAGCGCCGCTTCGGGTCGAGCGAGCGCGGCGTCGAGGAGGGCGAGCCCCTCCGCGGCGGAGAGGGGGCGCAGCCCGCCGCGCTCCATGCGCCGCAGGTCGGCGTCGGACAGGTGCGCGGTGAGGCCGGTCTTGTCGGCCCAGGAGCCCCAGTCGACGGAGAGGGCCGGGAGGCCGCGCGCCGCGCGGTGGTGCGCGAAGGCGTCCAGGAAGGCGTTCGCGGCGGCGTAGTTGGCCTGACCGGGCCCGCCGAGGACGCCCGCGAGCGACGAGAACAGGACGAAGGTGGAGATGTCGAGCGACGCGGTGAGCTCGTGCAGGTGCACGGCCGCGTCGAGCTTGGCGCAGAGGACCGGGCGGAGGCGCTCGGGGGAGAGCGCGCCGAGGACGCCGTCGTCGAGCACGCCGGCCGTGTGGATGACCGCCGTGAGCGGGTGCTCGCGCGGGACCGAGCGGAGGAGCGCTTCGACGGCGTGGCGGTCCGAGGCGTCGCACGCCGCGACGGTGACGCGCGCGCCGGCGGACTCGAGGTCGCGCGCGAGCGCGTCGGCGCCGGGAGCCGCGGGCCCCTGCCGCGACGTGAGGAGGAGGTGCTTCACGCCGCGCGCGCGGACGAGGTGACGGGCGACGAGGGACCCGAGCGTGCCGGTGCCTCCCGTGATGAGCACCGTCCCCTCCGGGTTCATCGGGCGCGGCGCCGGCCCGGCGTCCGCGCGCCGCGCGTCCGGCGAGAGGCGCGCGAGCCGCGCGACGAGGCGCGACCCGCGCCGCAAGGCGAGCTGGGGCTCGGCGGCGTCGAGCGCCTCGGAGACCGAGCGCAGCGCGCGCCGCGAGGCCTCGGCGTCGTCGATGTCCACGAGGAAGAGCGGATGCTGAGGGTTCTCGGCCTGCGCGGCGCGGACGAGGCCCCACACCGCCGCGTGGGCCAGATCCGACACGTCCTCGTCGGCGCGCGTGGCGACGGCGTGTCGGGTGAGGACGACGAGGCGGCAGGCGGCGAGGCGCTCGTCGGCGAGCCAGGCCTGCAGGAACGCGAGCGCCTGGGCGGTCGCGCGGTGCGCCGCGGAGATCAGGTCCGCGCCGCCGGCGCGCGCGGGGGCGCCCGGCGCGACGGCGGACGGCGGCCGCGCGGGCGAGACGAACGCGGCCACGACGACGTCGGGCAGCGCGGCGCCGGCGTCGAGCGCGCCCTCCAGCGCGGCGAGATCGGCGTAGCGCTCGGGCCGCGCGCCGCTCGCCTGGAGCGCGGGCGAAAGGTTCGCGTCCTCGACGCCGAGCAGCGCCCAGCGCTCGGCCCGCCGCGGGGCGGGCGCGCGCGACCTCGCCGCCGGCGCCGCGGGATCCGCGGCGGAGGCGGCGCTCGGGAGCGCCGTCCACTCGACCTGCAAGAGCGCGCGGTCTCGCTCCTCGAGCGCGCCGCGGAGCTGCTCGCGCGACACCGGGCGACGCGTGAACGCCTCGACGCGCGCCAGCGGCTCGCCGGAGGCGTCGGCCAGCGCGAGCGAGGGCGCGCCGCTCGCGCCGCCGCGATCGAACCGGACGCGCAGCGTCGAGGCGCCGACCGCGCGCAGCGACACGCCGTCCCACGCGAAGGGGAGCGTGAGGCCGGCGGCGTCGTCCGGGCCGCCCAGCGTGAGCGCGTGCAAGGCGGCGTCGAGGAGCGCGGGGTGCAGCGCGAAGCGGCCGGCCTCCCTGGCGAAGGGCTCCGGGAGCTCGACCTCCGCGAACAGGGCCTCGCCGCGCGTCCACGCCGCGCGCAGCCCCCGGAAGGCGCCGCCGTACGTCACCCCCGCCTCGGCCAGACGCGCGTAGAGGTCGCCCGTCGCCACCGCGGTCGCGCCGGGCGGCGGCCACGCGCGCAGCTCGAAGTCGAACGGCGCCGCCTTGGCCCGCGCGGCGGCGGGCGCGAGCTTGCCGCTCGCGTGCCGCGTCCACGGCGCGCCGTGCGGCGCGCCCTCGGCGCGGGCGTAGACGTGGAGCGCCCTTCGGCCCGCCTCGTCGGGCGCGCTGACCGACACCTGCACGAGCGTGGCCCCCTCGGCGAGGAGCGCGAGCGGGGCTTCCAGCGTGAGCTCGTCGACGTCCTCGAGCCCGACGCGATGGGCCGCGACGAGCGCGAGCTCCAGGAACATCGTGCCAGGCACGAGCACCGTGCCGAACACGGCGTGGCCGGCGAGCCACGGGTGATCGGCCAGGGACAAGCGCCCGGTGAAGAGGTGGCCGTCGCTCTCGGCCAGGGCGACGGCGGCCCCGAGCAGCGGGTGGTCGGCCGGAGCCAGCCCGGCCCCGGCCAGGTCGGCGCGCTGCGCCCTGGGCGCGTCGAGCCAGAAGCGCTCGCGCTGGAAGGCGTACGTGGGCAGATCGACGCGACGCGCCTGCAGGGGCTCGAAGAACGCGCGCCAGTCGACGGCGTGTCCGCGCGCGTGGAGCTCGCCGAGGGACGAGAGGAAGCGCGCGAAATCCCCCTCGTCCTGCCAGAGCGAGCCCACGACCGCCGCGGGGAGACCGGAGGCCTCGAGGGTCTCCTCGAGCGGCAGCATCAGCACCGGGTGGGGGCTCACCTCGACGAAGAAGCGGTGCGCGTCGCCGAGGAGGGCCTGGGTGGTGTCCGCGAAGCGGACGGGCTGCAGCAGGTTCTCGTACCAGTACGCGGCGCCGAGCTCGGCGCCGGCGAGCTTCTCGCCTCTGACCGTCGAGTAGAGCGGGACCTGGCTCTCCCGCGGCTCGATGCCGCGGAGCTCCTGGAGGAGCTGCTCGCGCATGCCCTCGATCTGCGCGCAGTGGGACGCCACGTCGACGCGCAGCTTGAGCGCGAAGATCTGCTCCGCCTCGAGCGCGCGGAGCAGCTCGTCGACGGCGTCGGGCTCGCCGGACACCGTGGTGGCGCTCGGGCTGTTGATGGCGGCGACGGACAGGCGCCGGCCGAAGCGCGCGAGGTGCGGCTCGAGCGCCGCGAGCGGCAGCTCCACCGCGGCCATCGCGCCCTGGCCGGCGAAGCGCGCGAGCGCGCGGCTGCGCACCGCCACGATCCGCGCGGCGTCGTCGAGCGACAGGGCCCCGGCGACGTACGCCGCGGCGACCTCGCCCTGGCTGTGGCCGACGACCGCGTCGGGCTGGACGCCGACGGAGCGCCAGAGCGCGGCGAGCGACACCATGACCGCGAACAGCGCGGGCTGCACGACGTCGATCCGGTCGAGCGACGCGCCGCCCGTGCCCTCGGCGTCGCTGCGCAGCACGGCGGCGAGGGGCGCGCCGACGTAGGGAGCGAACGCGCGCTCGCACGCCTCGATCTGCTGGCGGAACACCGGCGAGGTCTCGAGCAGCGCGCGGGCCATCCCGAGCCACTGCGAGCCCTGTCCGGGGAAGACGAAGACGAGCTTCCCCTCGGCGGTGCGTTGCCCGACGACGGCAGCCTCCGCGGGGAGGCCCTGGGCGAAGGCCTCGAGCGCCCCGAGGAGCTCGGCGCGATCGCGGGCGACGAACGCGGCGCGATGGTCGAGCTGCGATCGCGTCGTCGCGAGCGAGTACGCGACGTCGACGGGCGCGAGATCGGGATGAGCGACGAGGTGCTCGCGCAGCCGGTCTGCCTGCGCGCGCAGCGCGCCCTCGTTCTTCGCCGAGAGCAGGAAGGGGAGCGCGGGGACGGACGGCCGCTCGGCCTCGGCCTCGGCCTCGGCGTCGCGCGGCGCCTCCTCGAGGATGACGTGGGCGTTCGTGCCGCTGGCGCCGAAGGACGAGACGCCGGCCCGGCGCGGGCGACCGCCCTCGGACCACGGGATCGCGTCGTTCAGGAGGCGGACGTCGCCCGAGGACCAATCGATGTGAGGCGACGGGTTCGCGGCGTGGAGCGTCTTCGGCAAGAGCCCGTGGCGCAGGGCGAGCACCATCTTGATGACGCCGGCCACGCCGGCCGCCGCCTGCGTGTGTCCGAGGTTCGATTTGAGGCTCCCGAGCCAGAGGGGCCTGTCCGCCGAATGGGATCGTCCGTAGGTCGCGAGGAGGGCCTGCGCCTCGATGGGATCGCCGAGCTTGGTGCCGGTGCCGTGCGCCTCGACGGCGTCGACGTCCTCCGGCGCGAGGCGGGCGCCGTCGAGCGCCTGCCGGATGACGCGCTCTTGCGCCGGTCCGTTGGGCGCGGCGAGCCCCTGGCTCTTGCCGTCCTGGTTGACCGCGGAGCCGCGCAGGACGGCGAGGATGGGGTGGCCGTTTCGCTTCGCGTCGGACAGGCGCTCCAGGAGCAGCATCCCGGCGCCTTCCCCCCAGCCGGCGCCGTTCGCCTCGGCGGAGAACGACTTGCAGCGGCCGTCGCGCGCGAGCCCGCGCTGGCGGCTGAACGCGATGAAGACGCCCGGGGTCGCCATCACCGTGGAGCCACCGGCGAGCGCGAGGGAGCACTCCCCTTGGCGGAGCGCCTGGCAGGCGAGGTGAATGGCGACGAGCGAGGAGCTGCACGCCGTGTCGATCGTGACGGTGGGGCCGTGCAGTCCGAAGGTGTAGGCGATGCGCCCGGAGGCGACGCTCGCGGAGCTCCCCATGCCGACGTACCCCTCGAGGTCGTCGGGCACGTGGAGCAAGCGCGTGCCGTAGTCGTTGTAGATGACGCTGACGAAGACGCCGGTCTGCGAGCCCTGCAGGGTGAGGGGGTCGATGCCGGCGCGCTCGAACGTCTCCCACGACGTCTCGAGCAGGAGGCGCTGCTGGGGATCGACGGCGAGCGCCTCGCGGGGGCTGATGCCGAAGAAGGCCGGGTCGAAGAGATCGGCGTCGTAGAGGAAGCCGCCCTCGCGCGCGTAGGTCTTGCCGGCGGCCTCCGGATCGGGATCGTAGACGTCGAGGGGCCATCCGCGGTTGTCGGGGAACCCGGCGATGACGTCGCGCTCCTCGCGCAGCAGCCGCCAGAGGTCTTCGGGGGCGCGTACGCCTCCCGGGTAGCGGCACCCCATCGCCACGATGGCGATCGGCTCGCGCCATCGCTCTTCGGCCTTTCGCAGGCGCTGGTGGCTCTGCTGGAGGTCAAGCGTCAGCTGCTTGACGTAGTCCCGAAGCTTCTCCTCGATGCCGCTCATGCCACTACCTCGGTCCTCACGTTGTCGATCAGGCGGAAGAGCTCGTCGTCCGTGGCGGCGTCCAGCTTCTCCGCGAGATCGGCGCCGCCCGACGCCGCCTGGAGAGACATCCACTTCGTCAGCAGCCCCTGCAGGCGCAGCGTGAGGCCCTCGCGCACGGTGTCGTTCGTGGCCATCGCGGCGAGCGCGCCCTCGAGCCTGTCGAGCTCCGCGAAGATCGGGGCCGGCGTCGCGGCGTCGTCCTCCAGCAGATCGCCGAGCAGCCGCTTGGCGAGCGCCGCGGGGGTGGGGTAATCGAAGAGCAGCGTGGCGGGGAGCCGCAGGCCGGTGGTCGCCGTCAGGCGGTTTCGCAGCTCGAGGGCCATGAGCGAGTCGAGCCCGAGCTCGTTCAGGGGGCGGTTCGCGTCGAGGGCGCTCGCGTGCGCGAGGCCGAGGACGGGAGCGGCCTGGACGCGGACCACGTCGAGCAGGGCGCGCTCGCGGTCGGGCGGAGGCAGCGCGCGCAGGCGCTCCTTGAGGGAGGAGGCGGTGGCGGTGTTGGTGGCCGCCGGGTGCTCGCGGCGCACGCGGACGAGGCCTCGGAAGACCGGCGGCAAGGCGCCGCCGTGCGCCTGCAGCGCCGCGAGGTCGAGGCGCGCGGCCACGAGGGTGGCTTCGGGTCGGGCGAGCGCGGCGTCGAGCAGCGCGAGCCCCTCCTCGGCGGCGAGGGGGCGCACCCCGGCGCGCGCCATGCGCCGGAGGTCGGCGTCCGAGAGGTGCGCGGTCAGGCCGGTCCGGTCAGCCCAGGCGCCCCAGTCGAGCGAGAGGGCCGGGAGGCCGCGGGCGGCGCGGTGGTGGGCGAGCGCGTCGAGGAAGACGTTCGCGGCCGCGTAGTTGGCCTGACCCGGGCTGCCGAGCACGCCGGCGAGCGAGGAGAAGAGGACGAACGCGGCCAGATCGCGCGACCGGGTGAGCTCGTGGAGGTGGAGGGCCGCGTCGACCTTGGCGCGCAGGACCGGGCGAAGCCGCTCCGGGGAGAGCGCGCCGACGACGCCGTCGTCGAGCACGCCGGCCGTGTGGATGACGGCGGTGAGCGGGTGCTCCCGCGGGATCGCGTCGAGGACCGCTCGGAGCGCGCCGCGGTCGGCGGCGTCGCACGCGGCGGTGGTCACGCGCGCGCCCGCGGACGCGAGCTCCCGCTCGAGCGCGTCGGCGCCGGGCGCGGCGCGGCCCTGCCGCGACACGAGGACGAGGTGCTTCACGCCGTGCGCCCGGACGACGTGGCGCGCCACGAGGGAGCCGAGCGCGCCGGTCCCGCCCGTGATGAGGACCGTCCCTTCCGGGTCGAGCGCTCGCCGCGGGCGCGCTCCGGCCACCGGCTCCGCGGGGGACGAGAGCCGCGCGAGCCGCGGCGCGAGCCGCTCGCCGTCGCGCAGCGCGAGCTGCGGCTCCGGCGCGTCGAAGACGGAGCGCAGCGCGCGTCGAGAGGCCTCCGCGTCGTCGATGTCGACGAGCACGATGGCCTGGTGAGGGTTCTCGGCCTGGGCGGCGCGGACGAGGCCCCACGCGGGCGCGTGAGCCAGGTCCGAGACGTCCTCGTCGGCGCGCGTCGGCACCGCCCCTCGCGTGAGCACGACGAGGCGGCACGACGCGAAGCGCTCGTCGGCGAGCCAGCCCTGGAGCAGCGCCAGCGCGCGGCCCGTGGCCTCGTGGGCGGCGACGATCAGGTCTCGGGCCTCGCCGCGGGCGACGAGCGGAACGACGACGACGTCGGGCCGTGAGGCGCCCTCGTCGAGGGCGCGCTTCAGCGCGTCGAGATCGGCGTGGCGATCGATCGGCGCGGCGCCGGCGGCGAGCGCGGGCGCGAGGGCGAGATCGTCCTCGCCCACGAGCGCCCAGCGCTCCGTCGCCGGCGGCGGCGGCGGCGAGGCGAGGCTCGGGAGCGCCACCCACGCGAGGTGCAGCAGCGCGTCGTCGCGGCTCGAGAGCGCGCCCCGCAGCTGCGCGGAGGACACGGGCCGGGTGGTGAGCGCCTCCGCGCGAGCGACCGGCTCGCCGGCCGCATCGGCGACGGCGAGCGCGACGGCTCCCGTCGCTCCGCCGCCGGGCTGCGCGCGCTCGAAGCGGACCCGCAAGGTGGAAGCGCCGACCGCGCGGAGCGACACGCCGCTCCACGCGAAGGGGAGCGCGACGTCGCCTGCGCCGTGGAGCCCCTCGACGGTGAGCGCGTGCAGCGCGGCGTCGAGGAGCGCCGGATGGAGCGCGAAGCGCGCGGCGTCCTTGTGGGCGGCGTCGGGCAGCTGGACCTCGGCGAAGAGATCGTCGCCGCGCTTCCACGCCGCGCGCAGCCCCTGGAACGCGTCGCCGTAGGCGAGGCCCGCCGCTGCGAGGCGCGGGTAGAGGCCGTCGAGCGGCAGGGCCGTCGCGCCGGGCGGGGGCCAGGCGCGCAGGTCGAAGTCGGACGAGGCCGTCGAGGTGGCCGGCGCGAGGGTGCCGCTGGCGTGGCGCGTCCAGGGTGCGTCGTGGGGGGCGTGCTCTGCGCGGGCGTGGATGGAGAGCGAGCGGCGGCCTGTCTGGTCGGGCGCCGCGACCGCCATCTGCAGCAGCACGGCGCCGCGTGCGGGCAGGGCGAGCGGCGCTTCGAGGGTGAGCTCGTCGAGGCGGTCGAGGCCGACGCGGTGGGCGGCGACCAGGGCGAGCTCGACGAAGGCGGTGCCGGGGACCAGCACGTTGCCGAAGACGGCGTGGCCAGCGAGCCACGGCTGGTCGGCGAGCGACAGGCGACCTGTGAACAGGTGCGTGTCGGAGTCGGCGAGGGCGACGGCGGCGCCGAGCAGCGGGTGGTCGGCGGCCGCGAGCCCGGCGGCGGCCACGTCGGCGCGCTGGGCGTTGGGGGCGTCGAGCCAGAAGCGCTCGCGCTGGAAGGCGTAGGTGGGCAGGTCGACGCTGCGGGGCAGCAAGGGGCGGAAGAAGGCGTTCCAGTCCAGGGGCTGGCCGCGCGTGTGCAGCTCGCCCAGCGAGAGCAGAAAGCGGGTCAGAGCGCCGTCGTCGCGGCGGAGCGTGCCCACGACGGCGGTTGGATGGCTGGCCCGCTCGAGGGTCTCCTTGAGCGCGAGCGTGAGCACCGGGTGGGGGCTGACCTCGACGAAAGCGCGATGTCCGCTGGCCAGCAGGCTCTCGGTGGCCTCGGCGAAGCGGACGGTGTGCCGGAGGTTGCGGACCCAGTAGGCGGCGTCGAGCTGAGCGCCGTCGAGCCGGGCGCCGGTGACGGTGGAGTAGAGCGGGACGCGGCCAGGGCGCGGGGTGATGGCGGCCAGCTCCGAGGTGAGCTCGGGCTCGATGGCGTCGATCTGGGCGCTGTGAGAGGCGTAATCGACCCGCACCTTGCGGGCGAAGATCTGGGCCTGGGCGAGCGCCGCGAGCAGGGCGTCGGCGGCATCGACGTCGCCGGAGACGATGGTGGCGCTCGGGCTGTTGATGGCGGCCACGGCGAGCCGCTCGCCGAAGGGGTGCAGGTGCGGGCGGAGGGCGTCGACGCCGAGCTCGACGGCGACCATGGCGCCCTTGCCGGCGAGCTTGGTCAACGTGCGGCTGCGCAGCGCCACGATGCGGGCCGCGTCGTCGAGGTCGAGCGCGCCGGCGACGTAGGCGGCGGCGAGCTCGCCCTGGCTGTGGCCGACGACGGCGTCGGGCTCGACGCCCACCGAGCGCCAGAGCGCGGCGAGCGAGACCATGACGGCGAACAGGGCCGGCTGGACGAGGTCGGTGCGGTCCAGGGCGGAGGGGTCGGCGCCCTCGTCGCCGCGCAAGACGGCGAGCAGCGAGCGGTCGACGTAGGGGGTGAAGGCGCGCGCGCAGGCCTCGAGGGAGTCGCGGAAGACGGCGGAGGAGTCGAAGAGCGAGCGGGCCATGCCGAGCCACTGCGAGCCTTGGCCGGGGAAGACGAAGACGACCTTGCCGTGGCCGGCGCGCTGGCCCATGACGGCCGCGGGGGTGGGCATGCCCTGGGCGAAGGTCCCGAGCGCGCCGAGCAGCTCGGCGCGGTCGCAGGCCACCAGGGCGGCGCGGTGCTCGAAGTGCGCGCGCGTCGTCGCCAGCGACGCGGCCACGTCCACCAGCGACAGCTCGGGGTGCGCCACCAGGTGCTCGCGCAGCCGCTCGGCCTGCGCGCGCAGCGCCGCCTCGCTCTTGGCCGACAGCAGCAGCGGCACGGCCGGCGGCGAAGGCCGGTCCGCCTCCGTCGACGGGTCGGCCTCGGCCACCCGCGGCGCCTCCTCGAGGATGACGTGCGCGTTCGTGCCGCTCACCCCGAAGGAGGAGACGCCCGCACGGCGCGGCGCCTCGCCTCCGCGCCAGGGGACGGGCTCGTTCAAGAGGCGGACGGCCCCGGAGGACCAGTCGATGTGGGGCGACGGGCGCTCGGCGTGCAGCGTCTTCGGCAAGAGCCCGTGCTGGAGGGCGAGCACCATCTTGATGACGCCCGCCACGCCGGCCGCCGCCTGCGTGTGTCCGAGGTTGGACTTGAGGCTCCCGAGCCACAGGGGCCTGTCCTTCGAATGGGCGGCGCCGTACGTCGCCAGCAGCGCTTGCGCCTCGATGGGATCGCCGAGCGTCGTGCCGGTGCCGTGCGCCTCGACCGCACCGATGTCCTCGGGCGCGACCCGCGCGTCATCGAGCGCCTGTCCGATGACCCGCTCCTGCGCGGGCCCGTTGGGGGCGGTGAGCCCCTGGCTCTTGCCGTCCTGGTTGACCGCGGAGCCGCGCACGAGGGCGAGCACGGGGTGGCCGTTCCGCTTCGCGTCGGACAGCCGCTCCAGGAGCAGCACGCCGGCGCCTTCGCCCCAGCCCGCGCCGTCGGCCTCGGCGGCGAACGACTTGCAGCGTCCGTCGGGCGCGCCGGCGTTCAGGAAGGCGAGCCCGCGGAACGTCTCCTGCGACGGCATGACCGACACGCCGCCCGCGAGCGCGAGGGCGCACTCGCCGGCGCGCAGCGCGCGGCAGGCGAGGTGGATCGCCACGAGCGAGGAGCTGCAGGCCGTGTCGACGCTGATCGCCGGGCCCTCGAGCCCGAACGTGTAGGCGATGCGTCCCGAGGCGACGCTCGCCGTGGTCCCGAGGCCGATATACGTCTTGAGGTCGTCGGGGATCTCGCGCGGCCCGCCGCCATACCCGTTGTTGATCACGCCGACGAAGACGCCCGTGGGGGACCCTTGCAGGGCGGCCGGATCGATCCCCGCGCGCTCGAACGCCTCCCACGAGGTCTCGAGCAGCAGGCGCTGCTGGGGGTCCATGGCGAGCGCCTCACGCGGGCTGATCCCGAAGAACGCGGGGTCGAAGCGGTCCGCGTCCGCGAGGAAGCCCCCTTCGAGCGGGGCGCGCGCGCCTTCGCCGGCGGCGCCCGGCGCGTCGTCGGCGTTCAGCGCGTCCAGCGTCCAGCCGCGCCCCTCGGGCATCCCGGAGATGGCGTCCTCGCCGTCGCGCAAGATGCGCCAGAGCTCCTCCGGGGTCCGCGCCCCGCCGGGGAAGCGGCAGCCGATCGCGACGATCGCGATCGGGTCGTGCGAAGAGGCGTCGTGCGCGCCCCGCGGGCTCCGTTGCGCGCCCGCCGCAGGCTGCCCGGGGAGCTTGAGCTGCCCGAGCAGGAGGTCCCTCAGCGCGGCGGGCGTTGGGTAGTTGAAGACGACGGTCGCGGGGAGCCGCAACCCGCTGACGGCGGCGAGCCGGTTGCGGATCTCGAGCGCCATGAGCGAGTCGAGGCCGAGCTCCTGGAGGGGGCGGTCCGCGTCGAGCGCGCCGGGCGAGGCCATGCCGAGGACGGCCGCGACCTCCGCGCGGACGACGTCGAGCAGCGCGCGCTCGCGGTCGGGCGGGGCGAGGCCGACCAGGCGCTCCTTGAGCGAGGACGCCGCCCGGCTCGCGGCGAGCGGACGGGCTGTCCGGGCGCGGACGAGGCCGCGGAACAGGGGCGCCAGCGCGTCGGCGTGCGCGCGCAGCGCGGCCGTATCGAAGCGCGCCGGGACGAGCACGGCCTCCGGGCGGGCAAGGGAGGCGTCGAGGAGGGCGAGGCCCTCTTCCGTGGAGAGGGGGCGCAGGCCGACCTGGGCCATGCGGCGCAGTCCGGCGTCGGAGACGCGCGCGCTGAAGCCGGTCTTCTGGTCCCAGTAGCTCCACTCGAGCGAGAGCCCGGGGAGCCCGCGCGCCTTGCGGTGCTGCGCGAGCGCGTCGAGGAAGACGTTGGCCGCGGCGTAGCTGGCGAGGCCGGGGCCTCCGACGAGGCCGGCGAGCGAGGAGTACAGCACGAACGCCGAAAGGCCCTGCGCCCGCGTCAGCTCGTGCAGATGAACGGCGGCGTCGAGCTTGGCCCGGAGGACGACGCTGAGCCGCTCCGGGGTGAGCGAGCCCACGACGCCGTCGTCGAGGACGCCGGCGGTGTGCACGACCGCGGTGAGCGGGTGCTCGCGCGGAACGGAGGCGAGGAGCGCTTCGAGCGCCGAGCGGTCCGCGACGTCGCAGGCGACGATCGTGACGCGGGCGCCGGCCGCCTCGAGATCGCGAAGGAGCGCGTCGGCGCCGGGCGCGTCGGGCCCCCTCCGCGAGGTCAGGAGCAGGCGCTTGACGCCGTGGCGCTGCACCAGACGGCGAGCGGCGAGGGCGCCGAGCGTGCCCGTGCCTCCGGTGACGAGCACCGTCCCTTCCGGATCGAGCGCCCGGGCGCTCGAGGCGGCGTCGGGGGACCCGGCGGGCAAGCGCGCGAGCCGCGGCGCGAGCCGGCGGCCCTCGCGCACGGCGAGCTGCGCCTCGCCCGCGTCGAGGACGGCCGGGAGCGCGCGGAGGGACGCCTCGCGATCGTCGACGTCGACGACGAGGATCGTCGCACCGGGGTTCTCGGTCTGCGCGGACCGGACGAGGCCCCAGACGGGGGCGTGGACCAGATCGAGGACGTCCTCGTCGGCGCGCGTCCCGATGGCGCGCCGCGTGAGCACGACGAGGCGGCACGAGGCGAGGCGATCGTCGGCGAGCCAGCCTTGCACGAGCGCGAGGGCCCGGGCGGTCGCGCCGTGCGCGTCGGCGATCAGGTCCGACGTGCCAGCGACCGAGACGAGCGGCGCGACGACGACGGCCGGAGGCGGCGCGCCCCGATCGAGCGCGTCCCTCAGGGCCGCAAGGTCGTCGTGCCGGTCGACGGCCGAGGTCGCGGCCCCGATCGCGGCCGCGACGCCGAGCGGGTCGGCCCCGACGAGGGCCCACCGCTCGGGTTGCGCCGCGGTCGACGGATCGGCCCCGGGCAGCTCGGTCCAGGCGACCCGGAGCAGCGCGTCGTGCGACGCCGAGGCGGCGCCGCGGAGCTGCTCGGAGGAGATCGGCCGCGTCGTGAGCGCCTCCACGCGACCGAGCGGCTCGCCGGCGCCGTCCGCCATGACGAACGAGACCGCGTCGCGCTCCTCGGGCGCCCGCGTCGGCTCGAAGCGCACGCGCAGCGCGGACGCGCCGACAGCGCGGAGCGACACCCCGCTCCACGCGAACGGGCGGCGCGCCGCGCCTCCGGCGTCGGCCGAGGCGTCGGCCGAGGTGTCGACGAAGAGCGCGTGCAGCGCCGCGTCGAGCAGCGCGGGGTGCAGCGCGAAATGAGGCGCCTCCTTGGCGATCGCGTCCGGCAGCCCGACCTCGGCGAAGAGCTCCTCGCCGCGCTTCCAGACGGCGCGCAGCCCCTTTAGCTCCGCGCCGTAGACGAGCCCCATGCCGGCGAGGCGCGCGTACAGCCCGTCGACCGGCAAGGCCGTCGCGCCGGGCGGCGGCCACGCGCGCAGATCGCCGGACACGTCGCGCTCACCGTCGGCCGCCGGCGCGAGCGTTCCGCTCGCGTGCCGCGCCCACGCGGCGTCCTCCGACCCTCCGGGGCGCGCGAACAGCGCGAGCGCCCTTCGCCCCGTGTCGTCCGGCGCGGAGACGGCGAGCTGCACCAGCACGTCGCCGCGCGCGGGCAGCGGCAGGGCCGCCTCCATCGTGAGCTCCTCGACGCGATCGAGCCCCACGCGGTGGGCGGCGACGAGCGCGAGCTCGACGAACGCCGAGCCGGGCAGGAGCGCCGTGCCGAACACCTCGTGCCCGGCGAGCCACGGCTGCTCGGCGCGGGACAGGCGGCCCGTGAAGACGAGCCCGCCCGTGTCCGCGAGCTCGACGGTCGCCCCGAGCAGCGGGTGCTCGGCCGACGAAAGGCCGGCGGAGGCGAGGTCGGCGGCGCGGCGCCTGCGCGTCTCCAGCCAGAACCGGGCGCGCTCGAACGCGTAGGTCGGCAGGTCGACGCGGCGGGGGCGCGACGGCCGGAAGAACACGTCCCAGTCCACACGCCCGCCGCGGGCCTCGAGCTCCCCGAGGGACAGGAGCATCCGCGCGAGATCCCCCTCGTCGCGGCGGATCGAGGCGACGACCGCCGCGGGCGACGCGGAGCGCGCGAGCGTCTCGTCGAGCGCGAGGGCGAGCACCGGGTGAGGGCTCACCTCGACGAAGAAGCGATGCCCGTCCGCGAGGAGGCGCTCGGTCGCCTCCGCGAAGCGGACCGTCTGCCGGAGGTTGCGGTACCAGTACGACGCGTCGAGCTCGGCCCCGTCGAGCCGCGCGTCGTCCACGGTGGAGTAGAGCGGAACGGACGCTGCGCGCGGCGCGATCCCGCGCAGCGACGCCGCGAGCTCGTCCCGGACGGCCTCGACGTGCGCGCAGTGCGACGCGTAATCGACGCGCACCTTGCGCGCGAAGATCTGCTCGGCGGCGAGCCCCGCGAGCAGCGCCTCGATGGCGTCGAGATCGCCCGAGACGAGCGTGGACTGCGGGCTGTTGATCGCGGCGATCGCGAGGCGCGCCCCGAAGGGGGCGAGGTGCGCCTCGAGCTTGTCGACGCCGAGCTCGACGGCGGCGATCCCCCCGCGGCCGGAGAGCTGCCTGAGGGCGCGGCTCCGCAGGACGACGACCTTGGCCGCGTCCTCGAGCGAGAGCGCGCCGGCGACGTACGCCGCCGCGATCTCCCCCTGGCTGTGCCCGACCACCGCGTCGGGCTCGACGCCCATCGAGCGCCACAGCGCGGCGAGCGCGATCATCACGGCGAAGAGCGCCGGCTGCACGACGTCGACGCGCTCGAGCGACGCCTCGGCCCCGCTCTCGCGGAGCACCCCGAGCAGCGACCAGTCGACGTACGGCGCGAACGCGCGCTCGCACGCCTCGATCTGCTCGCGGAAGACGTCGGACGTCTCGAGGAGCGCGCGGGCCATCCCGCTCCACTGCGAGCCCTGCCCCGGGAAGACGAAGACGCGCTTGCCGGGCGGCGCGCTTCGACCGACGACCGCGCCGGCGGCGGCGCGCCCTTCGGCGACGGCCGCGAGGCCCGCCAGGAGCGCGGCGCGGTCGTGCGCGACGAGCACGGCGCGGTGATCGAAGCGCGCGCGGGTTTTGGCGAGCGAGTACGCGAGGTCGACGAGCTCGATTTCGGGGTGGGCGTCGAGGTGCGCGCCCAGCCGCTCCGCCTGGCCGCGCAGCGCCGCCTCGCTCCTGGCCGACAGCATCACCGGGACCGCCGCGAGCGCAGGGCGAGGCGCGGCGCGCTCCTCGACGCTCGCCCTCGGCGGCGCCTCCTCGAGCACGAGGTGCGCGTTCGTGCCCGACACGCCGAACGAGGAGACGCCGGCGCGGCGAGGGCGCCCCTCGGACGTCCAGGCGACGGGCTCGGTCAGGAGCCGGATGGTGCCCGGCGACCAGTCGACGTGCGGCGACGGGCTCGCGGCGTGCAGCGTCCTGGGCAGCACGCCGTGCTGCATCGCGAGCACCATCTTGATGACGCCGCCCACGCCGGCGGCCGCCTGGGCGTGGCCCAGGTTGGACTTGAGGCTCCCGAGCCAGAGCGGCCTGTCCTTGGCACGGGCGCGCCCGTACGTGGCAAAGAGCGCCTGGGCCTCGATCGGGTCGCCGAGCGTCGTCCCGGTGCCGTGCGCCTCGACGGCGTCGACGTCCTCGGGGGCGAGGTGCGCGCTGTCGAGGGCGGCCAGGATGACGCGCTCTTGCGCGGGGCCGTTCGGGGCCGTGAGCCCCTGGCTCTTGCCGTCTTGATTGACCGCGGAGCCCCGGAGGACCGCCAGGATCGGGTGGCCGTTGCGCTCGGCGTCGGACAGCCGCTCGAGCAGCAACATGCCGGCGCCTTCCGCCCAGCCCGCGCCGTCCGCGTCGGCGGAGAACGACTTGCAGCGGCCGTCGGGGGCCTGCCCGCGCTGACGGCTGAACGCGACGAACGTGCCTGGCGTCGCCATGACCGAGACGCCGCCGGCGAGCGCCAGGGAGCACTCGCCCTGGCGGAGCGCCTGGCACGCGAGGTGGATGGCGACGAGCGACGAGCTGCACGCCGTGTCCACGGTCATCGTCGGGCCGTGCAGCCCGAAGGTGTAAGCGACGCGCCCGGACGCCACGCTCGCCGAGCTCCCCAGGCCGACGTACCCCTCCAGGTCGGCGGGCGCCTCGAGGCGGCTGTAGTCGTTGTAGATGACGCCGGCGAAGACGCCGGTCTGCGAGCCCTGGAGGGTCGTCGGATCGATGCCCGCGCGCTCGAAGGCCTCCCAGGACGTCTCGAGGAGCAGGCGCTGCTGCGGATCGATCGCGAGCGCCTCGCGGGGGCTGATGCCGAAGAAGGCGGGATCGAACAGGTCGGCGTCGTAGAGGAAGCCCCCCTCGCGCGTGTAGGTCTTGCCGGGGGCGTCCGGGTCGGGGTCGTAGAGCGCCTCGACGTCCCAGCCGCGGTTGTCGGGGAAGGGCGCGATGGCGTCCTCGCCGTTGGCGAGCAGGCGCCAGAGATCTTCCGGGCTGCGGACGCCGCCGGGAAAGCGGCAGCCCATCGCCACGATCGCGATCGCGTCGTCCGCCGGTTCCGGGCCGCGCGGCGCGAGGGCGCGCGCCGCCTTCGCGTCGTCGCCGAGCAGCTGCTTGACGAGGAACCCCGCCAGCGCGTCCGGCGTCGGGTAGTCGAAGAGGAGCGTCGCGTGCAGGCGGAGCCCCGTCGCCGCGGCGAGGCGGTTGCGGAGCTCGAGCGCCATCAGCGAATCGAGCCCGAGCTCCTGGAGCGGCCGATCGCCCTTGAGCTCGGCGTGCGAGCCGATGCCGAGGACGGTCGCGACGGCCGCGCCCACGACGTCGAGCAGCGCGCGCGCGCGATCGGCCGCGGGGAGCGCGAGGAGGCGCTGCTGGAGCGAGGAGGCCCCCGGGGCGTTCGCGGCGACGCGCCGCGCAGGGCGGACGCGCACGAGCCCCCGGAGCAGCGGGGGCAACACGTCGGCGCGCGCGCGGAGGGCGACCGCGTCGAAGCGCGCCGCGGCGATCGCGGGCTCCGGCCGAGCGAGCGCGGCGTCGAACAGCGCGAGCCCCTCGTCGGAGGCGAGCGGAACGACGCCGCCTCGCGCCATCCGATCGAGGTCGGCCTCGGTGAGGTGCGCGGTCAACCCGGTCCGCTCTTTCCAGTAGCCCCAGTCGAGCGAGATCGCCGGGAGCCCGCGGGCCCGGCGGTGCTGCGCGAGCGCGTCCAGGAACGCGTTCGCGGCGGCGTAGTTGGCCTGGCCCGGGCCGCCGAGCACGCCCGACAGCGATGAGAAGAGGACGAACGCGGAGAGGTCGAGCGGCGCGGTGAGCTCGTGGAGGTGGAGGGCCGCGTCGACCTTGGCGCGCAGGACCGGGCGAAGCCGCTCCGGGGTGAGCGCGCCGAGGAGGCCGTCGTCGAGCGCGCCGGCGGCGTGGACGACGGCGGTGAGCGGGTGCTCGCGCGGGATGCCGCCGAGCAGCGCCTCCAGCGCCGAGCGGTCGGCGGCGTCGCACGCCGCGACGGTGACGCGAGCGCCCGCCGCGCCGAGCTCGCGCGCGAGCGCCTCGGCGCCCGGGGCCAGAGCGCCCTGCCGCGACGCGAGGAGGAGGTGTCGCACGCCGTGCGCGCGCACGAGGTGCCGCGCCAGGAGGGCGCCCAGCGTCCCGGTGCCGCCGGTGACGAGCACCGTGCCCTCGGGATCGAGGGGCCGCGGCACCGTGAGGACGACCTTGCCGACGTGGCGCGCCTGGGCGAGCGAACGGAAGGCGCGCGGGGCGTTTCGGATGTCCCGCGCCGCGGTGGGGGGCGGACGGAGCGCGCCGCGCTCGAACAGGGCCATGAGCTCGGCGAGCATCTCCTCGATGCGCTCGGGCCCGGCTTCCACGAGATCGAAGGCCCGGTACGCGACGCCCGGGTGACGGGCGGCGACGTCGCCCGCGTCGCGGATGTCCGTCTTGCCCATCTCGATGAAGCGGCCGCCCCGGGGCAGGAGGCGAAGCGAGGCGTCCACGAACTCGCGCGCGAGGCAATCGAGGACGACGTCGACCCCGGCCCCGCCCGTCGCGTCCAGGAACTGCCGCTCGAAGTCGAGCGCGCGCGACGACGCGATGTGCGCGGCGTCGAAGCCGAGCGCGCGCAGCGTCCCCCATTTGCCGGGGCTCGCCGTCGCGAAGACCTCGGCGCCCAGGTGGCGCGCGATCTGCGTCGCCGCGATCCCGACGCCGCCGGCCGCGGCGTGGATGACGATGCGCTCGCCGGGCTGCAGGCGGGCGAGGTCGACGAGGCCGTAGTACGCGGTCAAGTAGACGATCGGGATCCCGGCCGCCTCGAGGAACGACCACCCTTCGGGCATGCGGGCGAGCACGCGCTGATCGGTCACCGCGACGGGCGCGAAGCCCGCGCGGAGGACCCCGACGACCCGGTCGCCAGGGGCGAACTTGCGGACGCCTGGGCCGACCTCGAGGACGACGCCCGCCCCCTCGCCGCCGAGCGGCCCGGGGTCGCCGGGGTACATGCCGAGCGCGTCGAGCACGTCGCGGAAGTTCATCCCGGCGGCGCGCACGGCGACGCGCACTTGCCCGTCGCCGAGGGGCGCCATCGCCTCGGGGTACGGGACGAGCGCGAGGCTCTCGAGGGTGCCCTTGGCCGGGATGTGAAGGCGCCACGCCGGCGCCGCGGGCGGGACCAGCGCGTCCTTCCCGCGCGCGGCGGCGAGCCGCGGGGCGAGGCGCCGCCCGTCGCGCAGGGCGAGCTGAGGCTCGCTCGCGTCGAGGGCCCCGAAGAGCGCCGCGCTCGACGCTTCGCCGTCGTCGGTGTCGACGAGGGCGATGGGGACGCCGGGGCTCTCGGCCTGCGCGGTGCGGACCAGCCCCCAGAGGGGCGCGTGGACGAGGTCGGGCACGTCCTCGTCGGGCTGCGCCGCGACGGCGCCGCGCGTGAGCACGACGAGGTGGGACGCGACGAGCCGCTCGTCGGCCAGCCACGTCTGCAGGACGTCGAGCGCGCGCTCGGCCGCGTGATGGGCGGCGGAGATCACGCCTTCCGCCCCGGCGGCCGAGATCGCGGCAGCGTCCGAGGCGAAGCGGACGACGACGACGTCCGGCAAGGCGGCGCCGTCGTCGAGGGCGCGCTTCAGCGCGGTGAGATCGGCGTGGCGCTCGACGCGCGGGGGGCCCGCGGCTCGCGCCGCCGCGGGCGCGGGATCGGCCGGGCCCACGAGCTCGGCCGGGCCCACGAACGCCCAGCGCGCGGGCGTCGCGGCGGGGGTGCCGCCGGGCAGCTCGATCCATTCGACGACCGAGAGCGCGTCGTCGTGGGACGACAGCGCGCCGCGGAGCTGCTCCGCCGAGATGGGCCGCCCCGTGAGCGCCTCGACACGAGCGATCGGCTCGCCGTGCGCGTCGGCGACCATCAGCGACAGGGCGCCCGCCGGACGCGCGGCGCGCGGCGCGCGATCGAAGCGCACGCGCAGCGTCGACGCGCCGACGGCGTGCAGCGACACGCCGCTCCACGCGAAGGGGAGCGCGACCTCGGTGGCCTCCTCGAGGCTCTCGGCGGCGAGCGCGTGCAGCGCGGCGTCGAGGAGGGCCGGATGCAGGGCGAAGCGCCCGGCGTCCTTGTGGGCGGCGTCGGGTAGCTGGACCTCGGCGAAGAGATCGTCGCCGCGCTTCCACGCCGCGCGCAGCCCCTGGAAGGCGTCGCCGTAGGCGAGGCCCGCCGCTGCGAGGCGCGGGTAGAGGCCGTCGAGCGGCAGGGCCGTCGCGCCGGGCGGGGGCCAGGCGCGCAGGTCGAAGTCGGACGAGGCCGTCGAGGTGGCCGGCGCGAGGGTGCCGCTGGCGTGGCGCGTCCAGGGTGCGTCGTGGGGGGCGTGCTCTGCGCGGGCGTGGATGGAGAGCGAGCGGCGGCCTGTCTGGTCGGGCGCCGCGACCGCCATCTGCAGCAGCACGGCGCCGCGTGCGGGCAGGGCGAGCGGCGCTTCGAGGGTGAGCTCGTCGAGGCGGTCGAGGCCGACGCGGTGGGCGGCGACCAGGGCGAGCTCGACGAAGGCGGTGCCGGGGACCAGCACGTTGCCGAAGACGGCGTGGCCAGCGAGCCACGGCTGGTCGGCGAGCGACAGGCGACCTGTGAACAGGTGCGTGTCGGAGTCGGCGAGGGCGACGGCGGCGCCGAGCAGCGGGTGGTCGGCGGCCGCGAGCCCGGCGGCGGCCACGTCGGCGCGCTGGGCGTTGGGGGCGTCGAGCCAGAAGCGCTCGCGCTGGAAGGCGTAGGTGGGCAGGTCGACGCTGCGGGGCAGCAAGGGGCGGAAGAAGGCGTTCCAGTCCAGGGGCTGGCCGCGCGTGTGCAGCTCGCCCAGCGAGAGCAGAAAGCGGGTCAGAGCGCCGTCGTCGCGGCGGAGCGTGCCCACGACGGCGGTTGGATGGCTGGCCCGCTCGAGGGTCTCCTTGAGCGCGAGCGTGAGCACCGGGTGGGGGCTGACCTCGACGAAAGCGCGATGTCCGCTGGCCAGCAGGCTCTCGGTGGCCTCGGCGAAGCGGACGGTGTGCCGGAGGTTGCGGACCCAGTAGGCGGCGTCGAGCTGAGCGCCGTCGAGCCGGGCGCCGGTGACGGTGGAGTAGAGCGGGACGCGGCCAGGGCGCGGGGTGATGGCGGCCAGCTCCGAGGTGAGCTCGGGCTCGATGGCGTCGATCTGGGCGCTGTGAGAGGCGTAATCGACCCGCACCTTGCGGGCGAAGATCTGGGCCTGGGCGAGCGCCGCGAGCAGGGCGTCGGCGGCATCGACGTCGCCGGAGACGATGGTGGCGCTCGGGCTGTTGATGGCGGCCACGGCGAGCCGCTCGCCGAAGGGGTGCAGGTGCGGGCGGAGGGCGTCGACGCCGAGCTCGACGGCGACCATGGCGCCCTTGCCGGCGAGCTTGGTCAACGTGCGGCTGCGCAGCGCCACGATGCGGGCCGCGTCGTCGAGGTCGAGCGCGCCGGCGACGTAGGCGGCGGCGAGCTCGCCCTGGCTGTGGCCGACGACGGCGTCGGGCTCGACGCCCACCGAGCGCCAGAGCGCGGCGAGCGAGACCATGACGGCGAACAGGGCCGGCTGGACGAGGTCGGTGCGGTCCAGGGCGGAGGGGTCGGCGCCCTCGTCGCCGCGCAAGACGGCGAGCAGCGAGCGGTCGACGTAGGGGGTGAAGGCGCGCGCGCAGGCCTCGAGGGAGTCGCGGAAGACGGCGGAGGAGTCGAAGAGCGAGCGGGCCATGCCGAGCCACTGCGAGCCTTGGCCGGGGAAGACGAAGACGACCTTGCCGTGGCCGGCGCGCTGGCCCATGACGGCCGCGGGGGTGGGCATGCCCTGGGCGAAGGTCCCGAGCGCGCCGAGCAGCTCGGCGCGGTCGCAGGCCACCAGGGCGGCGCGGTGCTCGAAGTGCGCGCGCGTCGTCGCCAGCGACGCGGCCACGTCCACCAGCGACAGCTCGGGGTGCGCCACCAGGTGCTCGCGCAGCCGCTCGGCCTGCGCGCGTAGCGCCGCCTCGCTCTTGGCCGACAGCAGCACGGGCGTCGCGAGCGGCGCAGGGCGAGCGTCGACCGTGGCCTCGGCGGGCGCGTCGGCGGGCGCCTCCTCGACGATCACGTGGGCGTTCGTGCCCGAGATGCCGAACGAGGAGACCCCCGCGCGGCGCGGGCGACCGTCCGCGCGCCACGGCACGGCTTCGTTCAGGAGCCGGACGGTGCCGGACGACCAGTCGATGCGCGGGGACGGACGGTCGGCGTGCAGCGTCTTCGGCAAGAGCCCGTGCTGGAGGGCGAGCACCATCTTGATGACGCCGCCGACGCCGGCTGCCGCCTGCGTGTGTCCGAGGTTGGACTTGAGGCTCCCGAGCCAGAGCGGCCTGTCCTTCGAGTGGGCCTGACCGTAGGTCGCCAGGATGGCGTGGGCCTCGATGGGATCGCCGAGCGTCGTGCCGGTGCCGTGCGCCTCGACCGCGTCGATGTCCTCGGCCGTGAGCCGCGCGGCGTCGAGCGCCTGGAGGATGACGCGCTCCTGCGCCGGGCCGTTCGGCGCCGACAGCCCCTGGCTCTTGCCGTCCTGGTTCACCGCCGAGCTGCGCAGGACGGCGAGGACGGGGTGGCCGTTCCGCTTCGCGTCGGACAGGCGCTCGAGCAGGAGCATCCCGGCGCCCTCGCCCCAGCCGGCGCCGTCGGCCTCGGCGGCGAACGACTTGCAGCGACCGTCGCGCGCGAGGACGCGCTGCCGGCTCAGGCCGATGAGGGCCGCCGGCGTGGCCATCACGGTGACGCCGCCGGCGAGCGCGAGCGAGCACTCGCCCTGGCGGAGCGCCTGGCATGCCAGGTGGACGGCGACGAGCGACGAGCTGCACGCGGTGTCGATCGTGACGGTGGGCCCGTGCAGCCCGAACGAGTACGCGATGCGCCCGGAGGCGACGCTCGGCGAGCTGCCCGTGCCCACGTACCCCTCGATGTCCTCGGGGACCTCGACGAGGCGCGTGGCGTAGTCGTTGTACATGACGCCGACGAAGACGCCGGTCTGCGAGCCCTGGACGGCCGTGGGGTCGATGCCGGCGCGCTCGAACGCCTCCCACGACGCTTCCAGCAAGAGGCGCTGCTGCGGATCGACGGCGAGCGTCTCGCGCGGGCTGATCCCGAAGAAGGCGGGATCGAACAGGTCGGCGTCGTGGAGGAACCCCCCCTCGCGCGCGTAGATCTTGCCCTTCGCGTCCGGGTCGTCGTCGTAGAGCGCGTCGGCGCTCCACCCGCGGTTGTCGGGGAAGGGAGAGATGGCGTCGCGGCCGTCGCGCAGGACGTCCCAGAGATCCTCCGGGCTGCGGACGCCGCCGGGGTAGCGGCACGCCATCGCCACGACGGCGATCGGCTCGCGCGCCTTCTCTTCGACGCTCCGGAGGCGCTGGTGTGTATCGCGGAGCTCGCTCATCGCCTGCTTGAGGTAGGCGCGGAGCTTCTCTTCGGCGTCGTTCGCCCGGCTCGTCTCTCGGCTCATGACTGGACCTCTGCAAAACCCTTGTCGAGCGACGCGAAGAGCTCTTCGTCCGTCGCGGACTCGAAATCCGTGCTGGCGACCGCGGCCTCGTCGCGCGGAGGCGAGCTCCACCTCGAGAGCAAGGACCGCAGGTGCATGGCGACCTTCATGCGCGCGACGTCGTCCGGGGGGAGGGCGAGCAGCGAGCTCTCGAGTCGATCGAGTTCCATGATGATCGGCAGATGGGCTTCCGTCTCGTGCGGCAGGAGCTTCTTTGCGAGGAGGTCGGCCAGCGAGTGCGCCGTCGGGTGGTCGAAGAGCACGGCCGCGTGGAGCCGCGCGCCCGTCGCCGCCGTGAGCCGGTTTCGCAGCTCGACCGCCATGAGGGAGTCGAGGCCGAGCTCCTGGAGGGGGCGATCGGGATCGAGCGCCGCCGGCGACGCGAGCCCGAGGACCGGAGCGATGTGCGCGCGGACCAGCTCGAGGAGCGCCTCGGCGCGCTCCGAGGGGGACAGCGCGCGCAGGCGCTGCTCGAGCGACGCCGCCGCGGCAGCGCTCGCCGCGCGCGGCCGAGCGGCGCGGGAAGCGACGAGGCCGCGGAGCAGCGGAGGCAGCGCGTCGGACTGAGCCCTGAGCGCGCTCGCGTCGAAGCGCGCGGCGACGAGGGCCGCTTCGGGCCGGTCGAGGGCGGCGTCGAGGAGGGCGAGCCCTTCGTCCGCCGCGAGGGGGAGCAGGCCGGCGCGCGCGAAGCGGCGCCGGTCCGCCGCGGAGAGGTGAGCGGTCATGCCGCTCGCCTCGCTCCAGAAACCCCAGTCGAGCGAGGTGGCCGGGAGGCCCCGGGCGCGGCGGTGCTGGGCGAGCGCGTCGAGGAAGACGTTCGCGGCCGCGTAGTTGGCCTGCCCCGCGGCGCCGAGGACGCCGGCGAGCGACGAGAAGAGGACGAAGGCGACCACGTCGCGCTCCCGCGTGAGCTCGTGCAGGTGCACGGAGGCGTCGAGCTTGGCCCGCAAGACGGCGTGGAGGCGCTCGGGCGAGAGCGAGGTGAGGACGCCGTCGTCGATCGTGCCGGCGGCGTGGACGACGGCGGTAAGCGGGCGGTCGCGCGGGATGGAGGCGAAGAGCGCCTCCAGCGAGCGGCGGTCAGCGGCGTCGCACGCCGCGAGCGTGACGCGGGCGCCCGCGGTCTCGAGCTCGCGCTTCAGGGTGTCCGCCCCGGGGGCGGCGGCGCCCGCTCGCGACGCGAGGACGAGGTGCTTGACGCCGCGGGCGCGGACCAGGTGGCGCGCGACGAGCGCGCCGAGGGTGCCTGTGCCTCCGGTGATGAGCACCGTGCCCTCGGGATCGAGCGGGCGGGGCGCTGGCTGAGACGGCGGCGTCACGCGCGCGAGCCGCGGGGCCAGCGCCTTGCCCTGGCGCAGCGCCAGCTGGGGCTCGCCCTGGTCGGCGACGGAGAGCAGCGCGCGCCGCGACGCGTCGGCGCCGTCGATGTCGACGAGGACGATCGCAGCGCCGGCGTTCTCGTTCTGCGCCGAGCGGACCAACCCCCAGAGCGGCGCGTGAACGAGCCCGGTCACGTCCTCCTCGGGCTGCGTCGCGACGGCGCCTCGGGTGAGCACGACGAGGCGGCACGACGCGAGACGCTCGTCGGCGAGCCACGCGCGCAGCAGCGACAGCGCTCGCTCGGCCGCGTCGTGCGCCGCGGCGATCAGGTCCGCAGGCGCGCCGTCGGACAGGAAGGGGGCGACGGCCATGTCCGGGAGCGCGGCGCCGTCGTCCAGCGCGCTTCGAAGCGCGTCGACGTCAGCGTAGCGAACGACGTGCGAGCCGCTCGCTTGCAGCGCGGGCGTGAGGCCTGCATCGCTGTCGCCCAGGACGACCACGCGTGCGGGGGGCGCGGCCGGCACCGAGCCCGGCAGGTCCGTCCACGCGACGTGCAGGAGCGCGTCGAGCGCCGAGCCACGAAGCTGCTCAGGGGACGCCGGCCGCGTGGTGAGCGCCTCGATGCGCGCCAGCGGCTCCCCGCGCGCGTCGGCGATGGCGAGCCCGATCGAGCTCGTGCTCCTCGCCTCGGGGCTCCCGTCGAAGCGCACGCGCAGCGCAGGCGCGCCGACGGCGGCCAGCGAGACGCTGCTCCACGCGAAGGGGAGCGCGATCTCGGCGTCGCCGCGGCCGTCGACGACGAGCGCGTGCAGGGCGGCGTCGAGGAGGGCGGGGTGGAGGGCGAAGCGCTCGGCGCTGGTGGCGGTGGGCTCGGGGAGCTCGACGTCGGCGAAGAGCTCGTCGCCGCGCTTCCAGACGCGGCGCAGGCCCTGGAAGTCGGGGCCGTAGGCGAGGCCTGCGTCGGCGAGGCGCTGGTAGAGGCCGTCGATGGGCAGAGGCGTGGCGCCGGCGGGCGGCCACGCGCGCAGGTCGAAGGCGAAGGCCGAGGCGTCCGCGGGGGCGGGCGCAAGCAGGGCGGTGGCGTGTTTGGTCCAGGGGGCGTCGTGGTCTGCGGCCTCAGGGCGAGCGTGGACGGCGAGCGAGCGGCGTCCGTCGGTGTCGGGTGCGCCCACGGTCAGCTGCAGCAGGACGGCGCCGTGCAGGGGCAGGGGGAGAGGGGCTTCGAGGGTGAGCTCGTCGATGCGGTCGAGGCCGGTGCGGTGGGCGGCTGCGAGCGCAAGCTCAATGAAGGCGGTGCCTGGCAGGATGGGGGAGCCGAAGACAGCGTGGCCTGCGAGCCAGGGCTGGTCGGCGATGGCCAGGCGTCCGGTGAAGAGGAAGCCGTCGGAGTCGGCGAGGGTGACGGCGGCGCCGAGCAGGGGGTGGTCGGCGGAGGTGAGGCCTGCGGAGGTGACGTCTGCGCGCCGCGCCTTGGGGGCATCGAGCCAGAAGCGCTCGCGCTGGAAGGCGTAGGTGGGCAGGTCGACGGGGCGTGGCTGGGCCGGCAGGAAGAAGGCAGGCCAGTCGAGGGCGAGGCCACGGGTGTGCAGGCCAGCGAGGGCGGCGAGCAGGGCGTCGAGGTCGTCTCGATCCTTGCGCAGCGCGGGGAGGAAGGCGGCCTGCTCTGCGGCGTCTTCGGGCAGGGCGCTCTGGGCGAGGGGAGCGAGCACGCCGTGGGGGCCGAGCTCGAGGAAGGTGCGCGCGCCGAGCTGGTGCAGCGAGCGGACGCCATCGAGGAAGCGCACCGCATGCCGGACGTGGCGGACCCAGTAGTCGGGAGAGGCGAGGTCGCGGGGCAGAGCGAGTGCGCCGGTGACGTTGGAGACGATGGGGATGCGCGGTGGGTGGAAGGAGAGCCCGCGTGCGACGCGGGCAAAGGCGTCGAGCATGCCGTCCATGTGGTGGGAGTGGAAGGCGTGGCTGACGCGCAGGCGTGAGGTCTTTCGCCCCTGCGCCTGGAAGGCGGCGGCGAGCTGGAGAACGGCGTCGTGGTCGCCGCTGACGACGGTGGAGGCCGGGCCGTTGAGGGCGGCGATGTCGACGCGGCCCTGCCAGGGGGCGAGGGCGGCGAGGACCTCGTCTTCGTCGGCCTGGAGGGTGACCATGAGGCCACCGGCGGGCAGCTGCTGCATGAGCCGTGCGCGCGCGGAGACGAGGGTGCAGGCGTCCTGCAGGGACAACACGCCGGCGACGTGGGCGGCGACCAGCTCGCCGATGGAGTGGCCGATGAGCAGGTCGGGGCGCACGCCGAGCGACTCGACGAGGCGGTAGAGGGCCAGCTCCAGGGCGAAGAGGGCGGGCTGGGTGAAGCCGGTCTGCTCGAGCAGGGCGTCGGGGTCGTGGTGGAAGAGGACGTCGCGCAGGGGGCGGGCCAGGTCGGCGTCGAAGTGGGCGCAGGCGGCGTCGAGGGCGTCGCGGAAGACGGGGAAGGCGTCGTAGAGGGCGCGGCCCATGCCGTGGCGCTGGCTGCCCTGCCCGGTGAACAGGACGGCCAGCTTTCCCTCGGGGCGGCTGTGTCCGAGCACGGCGCCCTGGGCGGGCTGTCCCGCGGCGAGCGCGTCGAGGGCGTCGAGCAGCTCGCGGCGGTCGTGGACGACGAGGGCAGCGCGGTGGTCGAACTGGGCGCGGGCGGTGGCGAGCGCGTAGGCGACGTCGAGCAGCTCGAGCTGCTCACGGGCGGCGAGGTGCTCGCGCAGCCGCGCGGCCTGCGCGCGCAGCGCGGCCTCGCTCCTGGCTGACACCAGCACCGGCAGCGCGGGCGGCGCGGGGGGGGCGGGCTTCGAGCGCCGGGGTCTCGCGCGGCGGCTCCTCGAGGATGACATGGGCGTTGGTGCCCGAGATCCCGAACGAGGAGACCCCCGCGCGCCGCGGGCGCCCGTTCGCGCGCCACGGCACGGCGTCGTTCAGGAGCTGGACGCCGCCGGACGACCAGTCGATGTGCGGCGAGGGGTGCTCGGCGTGCAGCGTCTTCGGCAGCTGCTCGTGCTGCAGCGCGAGCACCATCTTGATGACGCCACCGACGCCGGCCGCGGCCTGCGTGTGCCCCAGATTCGACTTGAGGCTTCCGAGCCAAAGGGGCGCGTCGGCGGGATGGGCCCTGCCGTACGTGGCCAGGAGCGCCTGGGCCTCGATGGGATCGCCCAGGGTGGTGCCGGTGCCGTGGGCCTCGACGGCGTCGATGTCCTTGGGCGCGAGCCCGGCGCTGTCGAGCGCCTGACGGATCACGCGCTCTTGCGCGGGGCCGTTCGGCGCGGTGAGCCCCTGGCTCTTGCCGTCCTGATTGACCGACGATCCACGCAGGATCGCCAGGATGGGGTGGCCGTTGCGCCGGGCGTCGGAGAGGCGCTCGAGCACGAGGATCCCGGCCCCCTCGGACCACCCGACGCCGTCAGCCTCGGCCGAGAACGACTTGCAGCGCCCGTCCGCCGCCAGCCCGCGCTGGCGGCTCGACGCGATGAAGGCCGCGGGCGTGGCCATCACCGTGACCCCGCCGGCGAGCGCCAGCGAGCATTCGCCGTGGCGCAACGCCTGCGAGGCGAGGTGGATGGCGACGAGCGACGAGCTGCACGCGGTGTCGACCGTGACCGTGGGACCGTGCAGGCCGAACGCGTAGGCGATGCGGCCGGAGGCCACGCTCGCGGAGCTGCCGATCCCCACGTAGCCCTCGAGGTCGTCCGGGGCGTCGAGCAGGCGCGCGCCGTAGTCGTTGTACATGACGCCGACGAAGACGCCGGTCTGCGAGCCGTGGAGCGTCGCCGGGTCGATGCCCGCGCGCTCGAGGCTCTCCCACGACGTCTCGAGCAGGAGGCGCTGCTGCGGGTCGATCGCGAGCGTCTCGCGCGGGCTGATGCCGAAGAAGCCCGGATCGAACTCGTCGGCGTCGTAGATGAAGCCGCCCTCGCGGGCGTAGGTCTTTCCGCTCGCCGCGGGGTCGGGGTCGTAGAGCTCGTCGACCCTCCAGCCGCGCTCGCTGGGGAAGCGACCGATCGCGTCCTGCCCGTCGCACAGGAGCCGCCAGAGATCGTCGGGCGTGCGCACGCCGCCGGGGTAGCGGCACCCGATCCCCACGATGGCGATGGGATCGTGCTCGGTCCGCTCTGCCTTGACCGCGGGGACCGGCTCCTCCTCGCGACCGAGGAGCTCCGTCGCCAGAAACCGGGCCAGCGCCGCGGGCGTCGGATGATCGAAGAGCAGCGTCGCGTGGAGCCGCAATCCGGTGGCGGCCGTGAGGCGGCTCCGCACCTCGAGGGCTATGAGCGAGTCGAGCCCGAGCTCCTGGAGCGGCCGGTGAGGCTCGATCGCGCTCGCCGAGGACATCCCGAGGACGGGGACGACCTGGGTGCGGACGATCTCCAGGAGCGCTTGTTCGCGGTCGGATGCCGACATCGAGCGCAGCCGCTGCTCGAGCGACGCGGCGGCGGCCGTGCTCGACGCGAGGGGCCGCGGAGCGCGCGCGCGGAACAGGCCGCGGAGCATGGCGGGCAGCGCGTCGGCGCGAGCGCGGAAGGCGCCCGCGTCGAGGCGCGCCGGGACGAGGGCGGCGTCGTGCCGCGCGAGGGACGCGTCGAAGAGCGCGAGCCCTTCGTCGGCGGAGAGCGAGAGCAGGCCGCCGCGCGCGATGCGCCGCCGGTCCGCCTCGGAGAGGTGGGCGGTCATGCCGCTCGCGTCGGCCCACGCGCCCCAGTCGAGCGAGAGGGCGGGCAGCCCGCGGGCGCGGCGATGCTGGGCGAGCGCGTCGAGGAAGGCATTGGCGGCCGCGTAGTTGGCCTGTCCTGGGCTGCCGAGCACGCCGGCGAGCGACGAGAAGAGGACGAACGCGGCGAGGTCGAGGCCTCGGGTGAGCTCGTGCAGGTGGAGCGCGGCGTCGAGCTTTGCGCGCAAGACGGCGTGGAGGCGCTCGGGCGAGAGCGAGGTGAGGACGCCGTCGTCGATGGTGCCGGCGGTGTGGACGACGGCGGTGAGCGGGCGGTCGGGCGGGATGGCGGCGAAGAGCGCCTCGAGCGAGCGACGGTCGGCGGCATCGCAGGCGGCGATGGTGACGCGGGCGCCGTCGGCCTCGAGGTTTCGCAGCAAGAGGTCGGCGCCGGGGGTGTCGTGCCCGCGTCGCGAGGCGAGCACGAGGTGCTTTGCGCCATGGCGCAGGACGAGGTGGCGCGCGACGAGCGCGCCGAGGGTGCCTGTGCCTCCGGTGATGAGCACGGTGCCCTCGGGGTCGAGGGGGCGTGGCGCCGGCTGAGACGGCGGCGTCAGGCGCGAAAGCCGCGGGACGAGCGCCTTGCCCTGGCGCAGCGCGAGCTGAGGCTCGCCGGCATCGAGGACGGACGGCAGCGCGCGGCGCGACGCGTCGGCGCCGTCGATGTCGACGAGGAGGATGGGGCGGTCGGGGTTCTCGGTCTGGGCGGAGCGGACCAGGCCCCACAGGGGCGCGTGGACCAGATCGGGCACGTCGTCCTGCGGGTCTGTGGCCACCGCGCCTCGGGTGAGCACGACGAGGCGGCTCGAGGCGAAGCGCTCGTCGGCGAGCCACGCTTGCAGCAGCGCGAGCGCCTGCGCCGCGGCGTCATGCGCGGCCGGGATCACGGTCGCGGCGTCCGCGGCGTACGTGGCGCCCGCGAAGCTCTGCAGGACGACGACCTCGGGCAGCGCTGCGCCGTCGTCGAGCGCGCTTCGAAGCGCGGCGACGTCGGCGAAGCGATCGACCGGTGAGCCGCTCTCTTCGATGGCGGGCGCCAGGTCGGCATCGTGCACGCCGAGGAGCGCCCAGCGGACGCCCCTCGCGTCCGCGTTCCGGGGCGCGAGGGGCGCGCGCAGCGCGGTCCACTCGACGCGCAGCAGCGCGTCGTGCTCCGAGCCGACCGCGCCGCGGAGCTGTTCGGGCGATGCAGGCCGGCTGGTGAGCGCCTCGGCGCGCGCGACCGGTGCGCCGGTGGCGTCGGCGATCGACAGCGCGATGGCGTTCTGTCCGGTCTCACGCTCGAAGCGGACGCGCAGGGTGGATGCGCCGATCGCGCGCAGCGAGAAGCCGCGCCACGAGAACGGCAGGGCGACGTCGCCGGCGTCGCGAACGGCCTCGACGATGGGCGCGTGCAGCGCGGCGTCGAGGAGGGCGGGGTGGAGGGCGAAGCGCTCGGCGCTGGTGGCGGTGGGCTCGGGGAGCTCGACGTCGGCGAAGAGCTCGTCGCCGCGCTTCCAGACGCGGCGCAGGCCCTGGAAGTCGGGGCCGTAGGCGAGGCCTGCGTCGGCGAGGCGCTGGTAGAGGCCGTCGATGGAGAGGGGGGTGGCGCCGGCGGGCGGCCACGCGCGCAGGTCGAAGGCGAAGGCCGAGGCGTCCGCGGGGGCGGGCGCAAGCAGGGCGGTGGCGTGTTTGGTCCAGGGGGCGTCGTGGTCTGCGCCCTCGGGGCGAGCGTGGACGGCGAGCGAGCGGCGCCCGTCGGTGTCGGGTGCGCCCACGGTCAGCTGCAGCAGGACGGCGCCGTGCAGGGGCAGGGGGAGAGGGGCTTCGAGGGTGAGCTCGTCGATGCGGTCGAGGCCGGTGCGGTGGGCGGCTGCGAGCGCAAGCTCAATGAAGGCGGTGCCTGGCAGGATGGGGGAGCCGAAGACAGCGTGGCCTGCGAGCCAGGGCTGGTCGGCGATGGCCAGGCGTCCGGTGAAGAGGAAGCCGTCGGAGTCGGCGAGGGGGACGGCGGCGCCGAGCAGGGGGTGGTCGGCGGAGGTGAGGCCTGCGGAGGTGACGTCTGCGCGCCGCGCCTTGGGCGCATCGAGCCAGAAGCGCTCGCGCTGGAAGGCGTAGGTGGGCAGGTCGACGGGGCGTGGCTGGGCCGGCAGGAAGAAGGCAGGCCAGTCGAGGGCGAGGCCACGGGTGTGCAGGCCAGCGAGGGCGGCGAGCAGGGCGTCGAGGTCGTGGCGGTCCTTGCGCAGCGCGGGGAGGAAGGCGGCGAGGTCTGCGGCGTCTTCGGGGAGCGCGCTCTGTGCCAGGGGAGCGAGCACGCCGTGGGGGCCGAGCTCGAGGAAGGTGCGCGCGCCGAGCTGGTGCAGGGAGCGGACGCCATCGAGGAAGCGCACCGCATGCCGGACGTGGCGGACCCAGTAGTCGGGAGAGGCGAGGTCGCGGGGCAGAGCGAGTGCGCCGGTGACGTTGGAGACGATGGGGATGCGCGGTGGGTGGAAGGAGAGCCCGCGTGCGACGCGGGCAAAGGCGTCGAGCATGCCGTCCATGTGATGGGAGTGGAAGGCGTGGCTGACGCGCAGGCGGGAGGTCTTTCGCCCCTGCGCCTGGAAGGCGGCGGCGAGCTGGAGCACGGCGTCGTGGTCGCCGCTGACGACGGTGGAGGCCGGGCCGTTGAGGGCGGCGATGTCGACGCGGCCCTGCCAGGGGGCGAGGGCGGCGAGGACCTCGTGTTCGTCGGCCTGGAGGGTGACCATGAGGCCGCCGGCGGGCAGCTGCTGCATCAGCCGTGCGCGCGCGGAGACGAGGGTGCAGGCGTCCTGCAGGGACAACACGCCGGCGACGTGGGCGGCGACCAGCTCGCCGATGGAGTGGCCGATGAGCAGGTCGGGGCGCACGCCGAGCGACTCGACCAGGCGGTAGAGGGCCAGCTCCAGGGCGAAGAGGGCGGGCTGGGTGAAGCCGGTCTGCTCGAGCAGGGCGTCGGGGTCGTGGTGGTCGGGGTCGTGGTGGAAGAGGACGTCGCGCAGGGGGCGGGCCAGCTCGGCATCGAAGTGGGCGCAGGCGGCGTCGAGGGCGTCGCGGAAGACGGGAAAGGCGTCGTAGAGGGCGCGGCCCATGCCGTGGCGCTGGCTGCCCTGCCCGGTGAACAGGACGGCGAGCTTTCCACCGGTGCGGCTGTGTCCGAGCACGGCGCCTTGGGCGGGCTGCCCCGCGGCGAGCGCGTCGAGGGCGTCGAGCAGCTCGCGGCGGTCGTGGACGACGAGGGCAGCGCGGTGGTCGAAGTGGGCGCGGGCGGTGGCGAGCGCGTAGGCGACGTCGAGCAGCTCGAGCTGGTCACGGGCGGCGAGGTGCTCGCGCAGCCGCGCGGCCTGCGCGCGCAGCGCGGCCTCGCTCCTGGCCGACACCAGCACCGGCAGCGCGGGCAGAAGCGCTTCGCGCGGTGCCTCGGTGGCGCTGAGCTCGTGCGGCGGCTCCTCGAGGATGACGTGAGCATTGGTGCCCGAGATGCCGAACGAGGAGACGCCGGCGCGGCGCGGTGTGCCGTCCTGGTGTCGAGGCCAGGGCAGCAGCTGATCGACGACCTCGACGGGCAAGGCGTCCCACTCGATGTGGGGGTTGCGCGGGGTGGTGTGGAGCGTGGGCGGCAGCGCGTCGTGGTGGAAGGAGGCGACGAGCTTGGCGACGCCAGCGAGGCCAGCGGCGGCCTCGAGGTGGCCGATGTTGGTCTTGATGGCGCCGAGCCGCAGGGGCCGTTCGGCCGGGCGCGCCTGGCCGTAGACGGCGCCGAGCGCTTGGACCTCGATGGGGTCGCCGAGCGAGGTGCCGGTGCCGTGGCACTCGACGACGTCGACGTCCTTGGGCTGGACGCCGGCGTCCAGGAGCGCCGCGCGCAGGACCTTCTGCTGGGAAGAGCCGCTCGGCGCGGTGATGCCGCTGGAGGCGCCGTCGTGGTTAACGGCGCTGCCGCGGACCAGGGCCAGCACCTTGTGCCCATGCGCGCGCGCGTCCCGCAGCCGCTCGAGGGCGACGACGACGACGCCCTCGCCGCGGCCATACCCGTCGGCGCTTGCCGAGAACGCCTTCGAGCGCCCGTCGGGGGCGAGGGCGCGCGCGCGGGACAGGAAGACGAACCCTTCGGGCGAGAGCATCACGTTGACGCCTGCCGCCAGCGCGAGGTCGCACTCGCCGCGCCGGAGCGACTGGCAGGCGAGGTGGAGCGCGACGAGCGACGACGAGCAGGCGGTGTCGATGGAGAGCGCCGGCCCCTGCAGCCCCAGCGTGAAGGCCAGTCGCCCTGCGGCAAACGAGGCGTGGGTCCCGAGGATCGCGTAGGCGTCCCTCTCTTCCGTCACGTCCCGCAGCGAGGTGTAATCCCCTGTGCTGATCCCGACGAAGACGCCGGTCCTGGAGTCCTTGAGGGAGGTGGGGACGACGCCGGCGTGCTCGAGGGCTTGCCAGGAGGCCTCGAGCAGGAGCCGGTGCTGGGGGTCGACGTGCTTGGCCTCGCGCGGGCTGATGCCGAAGAAGGCGGCGTCGAACAGGTCGACGCGCTCGAGCATCGCGGCGTCGCGGACGTAGCTCTTTCGGAGCGCGTCGGGGTCGGGGTCGTAGAACGCATCGGCGTCCCAGCGGGTGATGGGCGCCACGGCGTCGACCCCTCGCTCCAGCAGGGTCCACAGCCCGTCCGGAGCGTCGACGCCGCCGGGCAGGCGCAGCGCGAGCCCCACGATCGCCACGGGCTCGTCGCTCGGAGCGCGCCCGACGAGGCTCGCGCGGTCGCCGTCGCCCGCGAGCGGCGCGATCTCGCCGAGGGCCGGGGCGAGCGCCTCGCGCAAGAAGGTGGCGACGTGCTCGGGCGTGGGGTGGTCGAAGGCGAGGGTGGTCGGGAGCTTGAGGCCGGTGGTTTTCTGAAGGCGGCGCCGGAGCTCGACGGCCATGAGCGAGTCGAGGCCCAGGTCGAAGAAGCCCTTGCGAGGCTCGATCGCGGTGGGGTCGGCGTGACCGAGGACGGCGGCGGTGTCGGCGAGCACGAGGGAGCGCAGCTGGCGCCCGCGGTCGGCCTCGGACAGCGGGCGCAGCATGGCGAGCAGCGCGGAGTCGTCGGGCGACGGGGCGCCTGCGGCTGCTTCGAGCGCGCGCAGCGCCTCCGGGATCTCGGCGAACAGGGGCTGCGCACGGGTGGTGGCGAAGGCAGGGGCCAGCCGAGCCCAGTTGACGTCGGCGACGGTGAGGTGGGTCTCGTCGTGATCGAGCGCCTGGCCGAGCGCCGCGAGGGCGAGCTCCGCGTCGATGGCGACGACGCCGCGGGAGTGCGAGAAGGACGCGCGCTCGTCCGGGGCGGCGTGATCGGCCCATGCGCCCCAGGCGACGGCGGTGGCGGTGAGGCCGAGGTCGCGTCGTCGGAGGGCGAGGGCGTCGACGAAGGCGCAGGCGGCGGCGTAGGCGCCCTGCGCAGCGCTGCCCCAGGAGGATGCGGCGGAGGAGAACAGGACGAAGGCGTCGAGCGAGCGGTGCTCGAGCAGCTGGTGCAGGTGCAGCGCGGGTGCGGCCTTTGCGTCGAGGGCGGCGGCCAGATGGGCGAGCGTGGTGAGGGCGAGGGAGGCCTCGACGGCGAAGTCTTCGGCGTGGACGACGGTCTGTACCGGAGAGCCCTGGGCCTCGAGCTGGCCGAGCAGCGCATCGAGCGCGGCGCGGTCGGCGACATCGCAGTGGACGAGGGTGACGCGCGCGCCGAGGGCCGCCAGCTCGGCACGCAGGCCCTCGTCATGGGGGAGGCGGCTGGCAAGGACGAGGTGCTCTGCGCCATGTCGTGCGAGCCACCGGGCGGCGTGGATGGCGCGCGCGCTGTGAACGGCGTCGTCGCTGCCGGGCGTCGCCCCGCCGCCGGTGACGAGGACGGTGCCTCTGGGCGCGAACGTGCGCGCCGGGGCGGCGTCGCCCAGCGGCGCGCGTACGAGCCGTCGGGCGAACCACCCCGTCGCGCGCAGGGCGAGCTGGTCGTCGTCGCCGGGGGTTGCGAGCACGGCGAGCAAGCGGTCGAGGGCCCTTGAATCGAGCGTCGAAGGGAGGTCGACGAGCCCGCCCCAGCGCTCGGGGTGCTCGAGGGCGACGACGCGGCCCATCCCCCAGGTCATCGCCTGGACGGCGGAGGCGAGCGGGTCGGAGCGGCCGGTCGACACGGCGCCTCGGGTGAGCAGCCACAGGCGGGCGTCGAGGCCGGCGTCGCCGAGCGCCTGGACGAGCGCGAGGGTGAGCGCCAGCCCCGCCGGCACGCTGGGGTGGGAAGCGAGCGGCGCCTCGTCGAAGGCAGCGAGCGAGAGCACGCCGCGCACGCGCTGGCCTTCGGGCAGCGCCTCGCGCAGCCGCGCGACCAGCTGGGCGCGGTCGATGTCGGCGGCGCCGACGCACACCGCGGCGACGCTCGCCCCGCGCGCCTGGAGCGCGCCGGTCAGCGTGCCGGTGAGCTCGTGGCCGTCGAGGCACGCGGGGAGCACGACGAGCCAGGTGCCCGACAGCTCGGCCGCCGCGGCGCGGTGGTCGATGGGTCTCCAGGCCGTGCGGTAGCGCCACGCGTCCAGCGAGCGCTGCTCCTGGCGCTGCCGGCGCCACATCGAGAGCGTGGGCAAGAGGGCGGTCAGGGCGGCGCGGTGCTGCTCGTCGTGGACGTGCAGGGCGGCGGTGAGCGCGTCGACGTCCCCGCGGTCGACGGCGTGCCAGAACGCGCCCTCGTCCGAGGCGAGGGCGTCGGAGGCAATCGCAGCAGCCTCGGCGTGTTTGCCTTCCGGTGCGTCGAGCCAGAAGCGCTGCCTGTGGAAGGCGTAGGTGGGCACGTCCACGCGGCGGGGCCGCAGCGGCCGGAAGAAGGCCTCCCAGTCGAGGGGCAGGCCGTGGACGTGCAGCTCGCCGAGCGAGAGGAGCATGCGGCCGAGGTCGCCGTCATCGCGGCGCAGCGACCCGACCACGGCGGCGTGGGCGTGCTCGAGCGTCTCGTGCAGGGCAACCGTCAGGACCGGGTGGGGGCTGACCTCGACGAAGGCGCGATGGCCGTCGCCGAGCAGGGCCTGGGTGGCGTCCTGGAAGCGGACGGTGCAGCGCAGGTTGCGCACCCAGTAGCGGGCGTCGAGCTCAGCTCCGTCGAGGCGCGCGGCATTGACGGTGGAGTAGAGCGGCACGCGCCCCGGTCGTGGGGCGACGCCGGCGAGCTCGGCGTGGAGCTCAGCCGCGACCTCGTCGATGTGCGCGCAGTGCGAGGCGTAGTCGACGCGGACCTTGCGGGCGAAGAGCTCCGCGGCTCCCAGCGAGGCGAGCAGCGCGTCGACCGCGTCGCGGTCGCCGGCGACCAGGGTGGCGGTGGGGCTGTTGATGGCGGCGACCGCCAGGCGCTCGCCATAGGGCTCGAGGTGCGCGCGCAACGGGTCCACGCCGAGCTGGACGGCGGCCATGGCCCCCTTTCCGGCCAGGCGGGTGAGCATGCGGCTGCGCACGGCGACGACCCTGGCGGCGTCCTCGAGCGACAGGGCGCCGGCGACGTAGGCGGCCGCGATCTCCCCCTGGCTATGGCCCACGACGGCGTCGGGCTCGACGCCGAGCGAGCGCCAGAGCGCGGCCAGCGAGACCATGACGGCGAACAGCGCGGGCTGCACGACATCGATGCGATCGAGCCACGGCGCGTCACCGCCGACGTCGAGCTCGCCGCGCACGAGGCCGAGCAGCGACCAGTCGACATGGGGCGCGAGCGCGCGCTCGCACGCTTGGAGCTGCTCGCGAAAGACGCTCGACGTCTGGAGCAGGGCGCGGCCCATCTCGCGCCACTGCGAGCCTTGCCCCGGGAAGACGAAGACGACCTTGCCGCCCTCGGTGTGTTGCCCGACGACGGCGCTGGGCGTCGCGCGGCCTTCGGCGAGCGCCTCCAGGGCCGGGGTGAGCTCGGCTCGGTCGCGCGCCACGACCACGGCGCGGTGCTCGAACCGCGAGCGGCTCGTGGCCAGCGAGTACGCGACGTCGACCAGCGAAAGCTCGGGCCGCGCCGCCAGGTGCTCGCGCAGCCGCGCCGCCTGCGCCCTCAGCGACGCCTCGCTCCTCGCCGACAGCAGCACCGGCACCCACGCACGCCCCGCGCTCGCCTCCTCCGCCGGCGCCTCGGCTTCCGGCGCATCCTCGCGCGGCGCCTCTTCGACGATGACGTGCGCGTTCGTGCCGCTCGCCCCGAACGAGGAGACGCCGGCGCGGCGCGGCCGGTCGCCTGCGACCCAGGGGACGGCGTCGGTCAAGAGCCTGATCGATCCGGACGACCAGTCGATGTGAGGGGACGGGTTCTCGGCGTGCAGCGTCTTCGGCAAGACGCCGTGCTGCAGCGCGAGCACCATCTTGATGACGCCGCCCACGCCGCCGGCCGCCTGCGGGTGCCCGAGGTTGGATTTCAGGCTCCCGAGCCACAGAGGACGCTCGCGTGAGCGCGCCTGGCCGTAGGTCGCGATCAGGGCGTGCGCCTCGATGGGATCGCCCAGCGTGGTGCCCGTGCCGTGAGCCTCGACCACGTCCACGTCTTGCGCAGCGATGCGCGCGTTCTCGAGCGCCTGTCGGATCACGCGCTCCTGCGCCGGGCCGCTCGGCGCCGTCAGCCCCTGGCTCTTGCCGTCCTGGTTGAGCGCCGACCCACGCAGGACCGCGAGGACGGGATGACCGTTCCGCTTCGCATCAGACAGGCGCTCGAGCAGCAACATACCGGCGCCTTCGGACCAGCCCGCGCCGCTCGCCTCCGCCGAGAACGCGCGGCACCGGCCGTCCAGCGAGAGGCCCCGTTGCCGGCTGTACGCGATGAAGACCGCGGGCGTCGCCATCACCGTGACGCCGCCCGCGAGCGCGAGGGAGCATTCGCCGAGGCGCAGCGCCTGGCACGCGAGGTGGATCGCCACCATCGACGAGCTGCACGCCGTGTCGACCGTGACCGTGGGGCCGTTCAGCCCGAACGTGTACGCGATGCGCCCCGACGCCACGCTGGGCGCGCTGCCGAGGCCGACGTAGCCCTCGAGCTCGTCAGGCGCTTCGAGCAGGCTGTAGTCGTTGTAGGTAACGCCGACGAAGACGCCCGTCGCCGAGCCTTGGAGCGTCTCGGGATCGATCCCGGAGCGCTCGAGCGCTTCCCACGACGTCTCGAGGAGCAGGCGCTGCTGCGGATCGACGGCGCGCGCCTCCCGCGGGCTGATGCCGAAGAACGCGGGGTCGAACAGGTCGGCGTCGTAGAGGAAGCCCCCCTGTCGCGTGTAGACCTTCCCGGGGACGTCGGGATCGGGATCGTAGAGCGACTCGAGGTCCCACCCGCGGTTGTCGGGGAAGCCCGAGACGACGTCCGTCCCGTCCTGGAGAATCCGCCACAGATCCTCGGGCGTGCGCACGCCGCCCGGGTAGCGGCACCCGATCGCGACGACGGCGATCGGCTCGCGCGCCTTCTCTTCGCTCGCGCGCAGGCGCGCCTCGGCGCGGTGAAGCTCGTGGGTCAGACGCCGCAAATACTCGGTGAGCTTCGTCTCGCTAACTCCGGACATCTACGGGTTCTCCGAACTTCTGGTCGAGGATGCGAAGGAGCTCGTCGACGTTGGCGGTGTCGACCTTCTCGGCGAGCGTCGCGTCGTCGGGGGCGTCGCCGCCGGCCGTCCACGCCTTCAGGAGCGCTTGCAGTCGCCTCGTGAGCGCCTCGCGCACGCCGTCGCGCGCGTGGAGCGCGGAGAGCGTGCGCTCGACGGCGTCGAGCTCCGCGCCCACCGGGTCGCGAGGCTCCTCACCCGAGAGGAGCTCGCCGAGCAGCATGCTCGTCAGCGCGTCGGGCGTCGGGTGATCGAAGAGCAACGTGGCGCGGAGCCGCAGGCCCGTCGCCGCGGAGAGCCGGTTGCGGATCTCGAGCGCCATGAGCGAATCGAGCCCCCGCTCCCGCAGCGGACGATGGGGCTCGATCGCGCTCGGCGACGCGACGCCGAGGACGGCCGCGGCGTGGCGGCGCACGACGTCGAGCAGCGCGCGCGCACGCTCGGCCGGAGGAAGCGCGAGCAGGCGCTGCTTGAGGGACGACGCGTCCACGGCGCTCGCGGCGATCGGTCGAGAGCCGCCGGCGCGGGCGAGGCCTCGCAGCACGGGGGGCAGCGCCTCCGCGCGCGCGCCGAGGGCTGTGGCGTCGAAGGGCGCCGCGACGAGCGCGGCGTCGGCTCGGGCGATGGCCGTGTCGAGGAGGGCGAGCCCTTCGTCAGCGGCGAGCGGGCGCAGGCCGACGGCCGCCATCCGGCGCCGCCCCGCGTCGGTCACGTGGGCGCTGAACCCCGTCTTCTGATCCCAGTAGCTCCACGCGATCGCCGTCGCGGGGAGCCCCCGCGCGTGACGGCGATGCGCGAGCGCGTCGAGGAAGACGTTGGCCGCCGCGTAGCTCGCGAGGCCAGGGCTCCCCACGACGCCCGCGAACGAGGAGAAGAGCACGAACGCGGAGAGATCGAGCTCTTCGGTGAGCTCGTGCAGGTGGACCGCGGCGTCGATCTTGGCCCGCAGGACCGCCTGGAGCCGCGCGGGGGTGAGCGCGCCGACGACGCCGTCATCGAGCGCGCCGGCGGCGTGGACGACGGCCGTGAGCGGATGCTCACGAGCGACCCGTGCCAGGACGCGCTCGAGGGCGGCGCGGTCCGCGGCGTCGCACGCCGCGACGGTGACGGAGGCGCCTGCGCCCTCGAGAGCGCGCGCGAGCGTGTCCGCGCCCGGAGCGGCGGGGCCTCGGCGGGAGAGGAGGACGAGGTGCTTGACCCCGTGATGCGCGACGAGATGCCGCGCGACCAGCGCGCCGAGCGTCCCCGTGCCCCCCGTGACGAGCACCGTGCCGTTCGGATCCAGCGGCCGCGCAGCGGGCTCCGCGGCGTGGGCTCGCGCGAGCCGCGGGACGAGGCGTCGTCCGTTGCGCAGGGCGAGCTCCTTGTCCGAGCTCTCCGAGGTGTCGAGCGCGCCGCGCAGGGCGCGCCGCGAAGCTTCGGTGTCGTCGAGGTCGACGAGCAGGATGGCGTGCTGCGGGTTCTCGGCCTGCGCCGCGCGGACGAGCCCCCAGAGCGGCGCATGGACGAGGTCCGCGACCCCCTCCTCACGGCGCGTCGCGACCGCCCCGCGCGTGAGCACGACGAGGCGGAAGGAGGCGAGGCGCTCGTCGGAAAGCCACGCCTGCAGCAGCGTGAGCGCCCTGGCCGTCGCGTCGTGGACGGCGGAGATCCCCTCCGCAGCGTCCGTGCGCGCGACGAGCGGGACGGCGACGACGTCGGGCGCCGGAGCCCCCTCGTCCAGCGCGCGCCTCAGCGCGGCGAGATCGGCGTAGCGCTCGAGCGCCGAGCCCGGGCTCGACGCCGCGGCGAGCGCGACGTCGTCCCCCACGAGCGCCCAGCGCTGATCGTGCGGCGGCGCAGCGGCGCTCGGGAGCTCGGTCCACTCCAGGCGGAACAGCGACCCGCGGCGGGGCGCGAGCGCGCCGCGCAGGAGCTCGCGCGATACGGGCCGGGCCGTGAGCGCCTCCACGCGGCCCAGCGGCTCACCGGCGGCGTCCGCGAGCGCGAGCGAGACCGAGCCCGCGCCGCGCTCGAAGCGAGCCCGCAGCCTGCTCGCGCCGACGGCGCGCAGCGACACGCCGCTCCACGAGAAGGGCATCGAGACCTCCGCGGCCTCGTGCAGGCTCTCCAGGGTGAGCGCTTGCATGGCGGCGTCGAGCAGCGCCGGATGCAGCGCGAAGCGCCCCGCGTCGCGCGCCGTGCTCTCCGGGAGCTCGACGTCGACGAAGAGCTCTGCGCCGCGCCGGAAGACCGCGCCGATGCCCCGGAAATCCGGTCCGTACGAGAGCCCGGCCTCTGCGATGCGCTCGTAGAACGCGCCGACGTGCACCTCGTCGGCGCCCGGCGGTGGCCAGGCGCGCAGATCGGGAGCGAGGTCGGACGCCGGCGTGTCCGACGCCGGACCGAGCGTGCCGCTGGCATGCCTCGTCCACGGGGCGTCGTGCAGGTCGCCCTCCGAGCGCGCGTGGAGCGTCAGCGACCGTCGACCCGCATCGTCCGGCGCGCCGACCGCGAGTTGAACGACGACCGCGCCGCCGGTGGGGAGGGCGAGCGGCGCCTCCAGCGCCAGCTCTTCGACGACGTCGAGCCCCACGCGGTGGGCGGCGGCGAGCGCGAGCTCCACGAGCCCCGTGCTCGGCAGGACGGCCGCGCCGAAGATCCGGTGGCCCGACAGCCAGGGGTGCTCCGACAGCCGGAGGCGTCCGGTGAACAGGAACCCGCCGTCCGCCAGCGCGATGGCCGCGCCCAGCAGCGGGTGATCGGCGGGCACGAGGCCCGCCGAGGTCACGTCGGCCTTACGCACCGTGTCAACGCGGAAGTGTTGCCGTTGGAACGTGTAGGTCGGCAGCTCGACGCGCTGCGGGCGCGCCGGAGCGAAGAACGCCGTCCAGTCCACGTGCCCGCCGCGCGCGTGGAGCTCCCCGAGCGAGAGGACGAACCGCGCGAGGTCCCCCTCGTCGCGACGAAGCGATGTGACGGCGGCCGCGATAGCCCCGGCGCGCTCGATCGTCTCGCGCAGGGCGAGCGCGAGCACCGGGTGCGGGCTGACCTCGACGAAGCTCCGGTATCCGTCCGAGAGGAGGCGCCGAGCGGCCTCGTCGAAGCGGACCGTCTCGCGGAGGTTCCGGTACCAGTAGGCCCCGTCGAGCTCCGCGCCGTCCACCGGGGCGCCGGTGACCGTCGAGTACATAGGGATCCTCGACGCGCGCGGCGCGATGTGGGCGAGCTCCGCCCGAAGCTCGGCCTCGATCGTCTCCACCTGGGCGCTGTGCGAGGCGTAGTCGACGCGCACCTTGCGCGCGAAGATCTGCGCTCCGGACAGCTCGTCGAGGAGCGCGTCGATCGCCTCGGGATCCCCCGAGACCAGGGTGGCCTGAGGGCTGTTGACGGCGGCCACGGCGAGCCGCTCGCCGAAGCGCTCGAGGCGCCCCTTGAGCGCGTCGACCCCGAGCTCCACCGCGGCCATGGCCCCCTTGCCCGCGAGCCGCGTGATCGCGCGGCTCCGCAGGGCGACCACCCTGGCGGCGTCCTCGAGCGACAGCGCGCCCGCCACGTGGGCGGCGACGATCTCCCCCTGGCTGTGGCCGACCACCGCGTCGGGCTCCACGCCCGCGGCGCGCCACAGCGCGGCCAGCGCCACCATCACCGAGAAGAGCGCCGGCTGCACCACGTCGACGCGCTCGATCGACGCGGTGTTGGGCGACGCGGCGTTGGGCGACGCGGCGTTGGGCGACGCGGCGTTGGGCGACGCGGCGTCGGGCTCTCCCTGGAGGAAGGCGCGCAGCGAGCCGTCGTCGTAAGGGGCGAACGCGCGCGTGCAGGCCTCGATCTGCTCGCGAAACACGCGCGAGCTCTCCATCAGCCGGCGCGCCATGGACGGCCACTGCGAGCCCTGGCCGGGAAAGACGAAGACCCGCTTGCCGGCGCCAGCGACGCTCTGGGCGACGACGGTCCCTTCCCCCGGCTGCCCGTCGGCGAGCGATCGGAGGGCCGCGATCAACGTGTCCCGATCACGGGCGACCATCACCGCGCGGTGCTCGAAGTGCGTGCGGCTGGTCGCGAGCGAGTAGGCGACGTCCACGGGATCGAGATCGGGCCGCGCGGCGAGGTGCTCGTGCAGGCGGCGCGCCTGGGCGAGGAGCGCCTCCTCGGTCTTCCCGGACAAAAGCGCCGGGAACACGTGCGGCCGGGAGGCATCCCCGTCGCGGGCGGCGCCGACGGACCCGCCGGACATCTCGCAGGCGGGGGCCTCCTCGAGGACGACGTGCGCGTTCGTCCCGCTGATCCCGAAGGAGCTCACACCGGCGAGGCGAGGCTTCCCGTTGCGCGGCCACGGCAGCGGCTCGGCCGCGACCTCCACCGGCAGCGCAGACCACGGGATGTGGGGATTGGGCGCTCGGAAGTGCAGGCTCTTCGGGATGCGGCCGTGCTTGAGCGCGAGGGCCACCTTCAACAACCCGGCGATCCCGGCTGCGGCGTCCGCGTGGCCGAAGTTCCCCTTGAGGGACCCGACGATGACCGGACGATCCCGGCCGCCTCGCTCGCCGAACACGTTGCCCAGCGCTTGCACCTCGATCGGATCGCCGAGGGTCGTCCCGGTCCCGTGGCACTCGACGTACTCGACGCCGCGCGCGTCGGCGCGCGCGTCGGCGAGCGCCCGCCGGATCACCTCCTCCTGGGCGACCCCGCTCGGCACCGTGAGCCCCTGCGCCCGCCCGTCGTGGTTGATCGCGCTCCCCCGGATGACCGCCAGGATCGGGTCCCCGTCCCGCGCGGCGACGCTCAGGCGCTTCAGCACGACGATCGCGCAGCCATCGCTCCCGACGATCCCGTCCGCCGACGCGTCGAACGGCCTGCACCTCCCCCCCTTGGAGAAGTGCCCGACGGCCGCCCAGGACTCGAGCTCTCGCGGGTCGCGCGAGAAGACGCTCACGCCGCCCGCGAGCGCGATCGCGCACTCGCCCGCGCGGAGCGCGCGGCAAGCGAGGTGCACCGCGACCAGGGACGACGAGCACGCGGTATCCACGGACAGGCACGGCCCGCGCAGGCCGAGGGAGTAGCTGATGCGTCCGGCGACGACGGCCGCGAGGTTCCCGGTGATATCGTGGCTGTCGGGGTTCGCCTCCGGCAGGCGGGACAGCCCCGAGGCCCCGACGTACACGCCGACGCGCTGCCCCTCGAGGGCCGTGGCCGGGATACCCGCGCGCTCCAGCGCCTCCCAGCTCACCTCGAGCGCGAGGCGCTGGCGCGCATCCATGCGCGAGGCCTCGCGCGGCGCGATCCGGAAGAACTCGGCGTCGAACGACTCCACGTCATCCACGACCCCGCACGGCATCGGCTCGCCGTCCGGAAGCGGCAGGCTGGTGACGGCGTCGGCCCCCTCGTCGAGCAGCCTCCACAGCTCCTCCGGCGCGTCGCAGCCAGGCATTCGGCACGAAGCGCCGACAATGGCGATCGGCTCGCTCCGCTCCGACTCGAGCTGGCGGACGCGGAGCTTCAATTTTTCGATCGCCAACAGCTCGTCGCGTCCAAACATCATCGAAAATGCATCTCCCGTTGCGGCTGACCGCACCGTCGCCACTGTCGCGCCGCCGCGAGGTGTATCCCCAGCCCCCGTGACGCCGCGGAGGCGGTTACAGCATGTCGTCCTCAGACAATATTCCGCGCAGCCCCTCTTTGACGGTGCGCTGGAGCTCGGCCAGCGACAGCGCCTCGAGCTCGCGCATGCGGTCTCGCGGTGCAGGGTCGGCCGAGGCCGGCGCGCTCGGCGCGAGGGACGCTCCCATCGCTGCGCTCTGCCGCTGGCGAAGGTGGTCCGCCAGCGCCTCGAGGGTCGGATAGGCAAAGAGCTCTGCGATGGTCATCTTGACGTCCAGATCCACCCAGAGGCGCTTCTGCACGCGGACGAGCTGCAACGAATTCCCACCTTGCTCGAAGAACGTCCGACCGGCCTTGACGGCGGGCACGTCGAGCACGTCGCGCCAGACCTCGGCGAGCGCCTGCTCTATGTCGTCCCGGGGCGCGGCGGGCGCCCCCGCTTCCTCGGCGCTCGGGAGCTCCATCGCGCCGAGCGCCAGGCGGTCCACCTTGCCGTTCGGCGTGAGCGGCAGCGCCGAGAGCGGCACCAGGACCGATGGAACCATCGGCTCTGGCAGCGTCGCCTCGAGGTGCGCGCGCAGATCTTCGCCCCCGATCGACAGGCCGTCTCGCGCGACGTAATAGGCGACGAGTCGAGCGTTCAGCCCGGCGTTCTTCACGACGACCGCCGAGCGGGCCACGCCCGGGTGGGTCCCGAGCGCGTGCTCGATCTCGCCGAGCTCGATGCGGAATCCGCGGAGCTTGACCTGATGATCGAGCCGATCGAGGAAATCCAGGGTACCGTCGGCGCTCCACTTCACGCGATCGCCGGTCCTGTACATGCGCTGGTCCGGCTCGAGCGCGAAGGGATCTGAGAGGAACCTCTCCGCCGTGAGCTCGGCGCGCCCGCGATAACCTCGCGCGACGCCGGCCCCGCCGATGAACAGCTCGCCCGGCACCCCGACCGGGACCGGCTGCATGTTCGCGTCGAGCACGTAGACCCGCGTGTTGGCGATCGGCCGCCCCAGGCTCACGCTGCCGCGCTGCGGATCCACGCGCCAGAGCGTCGACCAGATCGTGGTCTCCGTCGGCCCGTAGGCGTTGAACACGCGCTGGGTACGCTCGGCGAGCTGCGCGGCCAGGTGCCACGAGAGCGCCTCTCCCCCGCACACGGCGCGCAGGTGCGGCGCCCCCTTCCACCCCGAATCGAGGAGCAGGTGCCACGTCGCCGGCGTCGCCTGCATGAGCGTCGCCTGCTCGACCTCCTGCTCGAGGAGGAAACCGTCCGACGCCTGCTCCCGTGAGAGCAGCCGGCACGCCGCGCCCTGCGTGAGCGGCAGGTAGATCTCGAGCCCGGCGATGTCGAACGCCAGGGAGGTCAGGGCGAGCATCGTGTCGCTCGGCGCGACGTCGAGCTCCTCGGCGAAGTGCGCCGTGACGTTCACGAGGCCGCGGTGGAGCACCTCGACGCCCTTCGGCTTGCCGGTGGAGCCGGAGGTGTAGATGACGTACGCGAGATCCTCGCCGTTCACGGCGACCTCGGGCGCGGTCGCGGCCCGCCCTCGGATCGCCTCCCGCTCGCGATCGAGCAGGACGAGGCGGGCCGCGTGGTGGCCCGACGGCGTGGGGACGTCGCTGCTCGTCACGAGCAGCGGCGCGCGCGCGTCGTCGAGGATGAACGCCAGCCGGTCCGCCGGGTAGGAGGGGTCGAGCGGGAGGTAGGCGGCGCCCGTCTTCAGGATCGCCAGGAGGGCGATCACCATGTCGAGCGAGCGCTCCAGGCACACGCCCACGACGACGCCCGGCCCGATCCCGACGCCGGACTGCGCGCCGAGCACGAGGAGGTGGTGCGCGAGCTGGTTCGCGCGCGCGTCGAGCTCGGCGTAGGAGAGGCGCTGGTCCTGGAACACGAGCGCCGTCGCGCCCGGCGCGCGCGCGGCCTGCTGCTCGAACAGGCGATGGACGCACTCCTGCGGGATGGTCCGTGACGTCTCGTTCCAGGTCGCGAGCATCTCGTGCCGCTCGGGCGCCGTGAGCATCGGCAGCGCGACGGCGGCGACGTCCGGCGCCCCGATACCGGCCTCGAGGAGCGCCAGGAAGTGGCGCGCGATCCGCTCGATCGTGCCGCGATCGAACAGGTCCGTCGCGTACTCGAGGTTGCCGCACAGGTCGTCCGTGCCCTCGAAGAGCTCGAGCGAGAGGTCGAACTTCGCGCCTTGGCTCGGCGGCAGCCAGCCCTCGGCCGCGAGCGCCCACCGCCCGGGGTCGATCTCGCCGAGCTGGGACAGGGGCGGGATCACGTTCAACACGGTCTGGACGAGGGGGCTCAGCTCCTGGCCTCGCGCCCCGCCGTGCGCGCGCACCACGTCGCCGAAGTCGACGCCCTCGTGCCTCAGCGCGTCGTGCACGGTGCCCTGCATCCGGCGTACGAGCTCGGCGAAGGTGGGGCGCTCCGCGAGATCGCAGCGCAGGACGAGCGTGTTGACGAAGAAGCCGAGGACGCTGTCGAGCTCGCTTCGAGTCCGGTTGGCCGCCATCGTCCCGACGGCGACGTCGGGCTGGCCGGAGAGCCGCTGAAGGACGCTCGCCCACGCCGCGAGCAGCACCTCGAACAGCGTGCACCCGTGGCGCCGCGCGAACTCGCGGACCGCCTGGTTGAGCGCTGCAGGCAGGGCGACGCGCACGGCGTCGCCGCGGTGGCTCGGGCCGTGCGCCGCTCGGGAGGCGGCGCGGTACGGGAGGTCGAGGCGCTGGAGCCCGGCCAGGCGCTCTCGCCACCATGCGACGCTCGCCTGGTACGCCGCCCCCGCGGCGCGCCTCCGCTGGTAGCGGACGAAGTCGGAGTACTGATGATCGAGGCGGGGGAGCACGCTCGCGTCGGCGGCGCTCCCGTAGAGACGGACGAGCTCCGCGCCGAACACGGCGGCGGAGAGGGCGTCGGTGACGAGGTGGTGCTTGACGATCAGCAGCGTGTGCGCGCCGTCGTCGTGCGTGACGGCGAGCGCGCGCCAGAGCGGCCCGCGCGTCACGTCGAAGGCGCGACGGCGGAAGTCCGCCGCGAGGCGCGCGAGCTCCTCCTCGCTCTTCGCCTCCGTCCGGAGGTCCACGACCTCGAGGGGGACGGGGCCGTCCGGAGCGATCAGCGCGCGCGGCGCCTCGTGCCTGTCCGGGAACACGGCGACCTCGGGGAACGCCGTGCGGAGCGCCTCGTGGCGCTTCACGAGCACGGCGAGCGATCGTCGCAAGAGGTCGACGTCGAGCGGCCCGGTCACCCGCAGCGCGAGGAGCTCGTTGTACTGAGCCCCCTCCGGGGCGAGTCGGCTCAGGAACCACAGGCGCTCCTGCCCGAGCGAGAGCGGGAGGATCCGCGCCTGCTCGTCGTCGGCCGACCCGCCGCGCGCGCTCTTCGCGACGGCCTCCCACGCCGGATCGACATCGTCGGCCGCCGCGCTCGACGCGCCGACACGAGCGCCGAGGTGCTCCGCGATGCCTGCGGGCGTCGGGAAGTCGATGGCCAGCGTCGCCGGCAGCGTGACCCCTACGCGCCGAGCGAGCGCCTTGCGCAGCTCCACCGCCATCAGCGAGTCGAGCCCGACCTCCTGCAGGCGACGGTGCGGCTCGAGCGCGATCGGCGGGATCCTCAGGATGCCCGCGGCCTCTGCGCGCACGACGTCGAGCAAGGCGCGCTCGCGGTCGGCAGGCGAGAGCGCGCGCAGGCGCTCGGCGACGGAGACCTCGGCCGCGCCGCTGGCCACGGCGCCCGCCACCTCGGCCCGCGCGAGGCGGTCGCCCCCCGGCGCGCGGCGGCTGGGCGCGGCGGCCGTGCGGGTCGGCGTCACCCCGTCGGGCCAGTAGCGCTGACGCTGGAAGGCGTACGTGGGGAGCTCCACGCGTCGCGGGTGGAGAGGCTGGAAGAACGCCTCCCAATCGACGGCCAGCCCGCGGGTATGCAGCTCGCCGACGGAGAGGAGGAAGCGCCCGAGATCGCCCTCGTCGCGGCGCAGCGAGCCGACGACCGTGGTGAGGGCATGGGCCCCGTCGAGCGTCTCCTTGAGCGCGAGGGTGAGCACCGGGTGGGGGCTGATCTCGATGAAGGCGCGATGGCCGTCCGAGAGCAGCCTCTGCGCGGCGTCCGCGAAGCGGACCGGCTGCCTCATGTTCTGATACCAGTAGGAGGCATCCATCTCGGCGCCGTCGAGTTTGTCCCCGCTCACCGTCGAGTAGAGCGGGACGGTGGATGAGCGCGCCTCGACGCCCGTGAGCCGGTCCATGACCTCGTCGCGGATCGTCTCCACCTGAGCCCAGTGGGTGGCGCAGTCGGTGCGCACCTTGCGGGCGAAGACCTGCGCCGACGCGAGCTCGGCGACCATCGCGTCGATCGCGTCAGGGTCGCCGGAGACGGTGGTGGAATGAGGGCTGTTGATGCCCGCGACGGCCAACCGCTCGCCCCAGCGATGGATCCGCTCGGCGAGCTCGGCGGCGGGCATCTCCACCACGGCCATCGCGCCCCTCCCTACGAGCCGAGTGAGCACGCGGCTCCGGCGCGCCACGACCTTGGCGGCGTCGTCGAGCGACAGCGCGCCCGCGACGTAGGCGGCGGCGATCTCGCCCTGGCTGTTGCCGACCACGGCGTCGGGCTCGACGCCCACCGAGCGCCAGAGCGCGGCGAGCGAGACCATCACCGCGAACAGGGCGGGCTGCACGACGTCGATGCGACCGAGCGACGGCGCGCCGTCCTCCGCGCGCAGCACCGCGAGCAGCGACCAGTCGATGTGCGGAGCCAGCGCGCGCTCGCACGCTTCGAGCTGCTCCCGGAAGACGGCGGAGCTCTCGAGCAGCGACCGGGCCATGTTCGCCCACTGCGAGCCTTGCCCCGGGAAGACGAAGACGAGCTTGCCGTCGCCCGCGCGCTGCCCGACGACGGCCGCCGGCGTCGGCACCCCTTCCGAGAGCGCGTCGAGCGCGCCGACGAGCCCGGCCCGGTCGCGGGCGACGAGCGCCGCGCGGTGCTCGAGGTGCGAGCGGGTCGCGGCGAGGGAGTAGGCGACGTCGAGGAGCCCGAGATCGGGGTGCGCGACGAGGTGCTCGCGCAGCCGCGCCGCTTGCGCCCGCAGCGCGGCCTCGCTCTTGGCCGAGAGCAGGACCGGGAGCGCCGGCGCGGCAGCATCGCCCGGCGCCGCCCGCCGCGGGGCCCCCGCCGCAGGCGCGCCTTCCACGCCGAGCACGAAGAGCTTTGCCCGCGCCTCGAGGAGCGAAAGGCGCTCGTCATCGCTCCGGCGAAGCGACGCGACGCACTGCGCGGAGGCCCCGCGCTCCTGGATGTTCGCCGCGAGCGCGGCCGCGAGGACGGGGTGCGGGCCGATCTCGACGAACACGTCGTGACCGTCGAGGAGCTGCTCCACGACCGGCCCGAACCGGACGGGGTGGCGAAGGTTCCTCGCCCAGTACGCGCCGTCGACCTCGCCCCCCTCGATCCGGGCGGCGTCCACCGCCGAGAAGAGCGGGATCCGCGCGCGCCGAGGCTGAATGTCGTGGAGCGACCGCTCCAGGTCGTCGAGCAGCGGCGGGGACATGAGCGGGCTGTGGCCGGCCACGTCGACGCGGATGAGGTTCACGCCGACGCCGCCTTGCTTCCAGGCGTCCACGAGGGCGTGCACCCCGGCCGCTTCCCCGGAGATCACCGTGGAGCTCCGGCTGTTCGTCCCCGCGATCTCGACGCGGCCCGCGTACGGCGCGAGCGCCGGCTCCACGGCGCTGGGCGGCAGGTCGACGAGCGCCATCGCGCCGCGGCCGGAGGTCGGCGACTGCACGCGGCTGTAGTGGTGAATCACGCGCGCGGCGTCTTCGAGCGTGAGCGCGCCGGCGACGTGCGCCGCCGCCACCTCCCCGGCGCTGTGCCCGACGACCGCGTCCGGCTCGGTCCCGTGGGCGCGCAGCGCCTCGGCCAGCGCCGTCTGCACCGCGAAGAGCAGCGGCTGCGCGAACACGACGTCGTCGAAGCGGTCCGGGGGCGCGGGCCGCACGAGGTCCGCGACGATCGACCGGCCGAGCAGCGGGGCGAGCGCGCGATCGCTCCGCATCAGGGACGCGCGGAACACCGGCTCGCTCTCGAGGAGCCTCCGGCCCATGCCGACCCACTGCGAGCCGAGCGGCGAGAAGACGAACACCACCCTCGGGCGCGCGGCAGCGCACCCGGACGCGAGCCCCGCGTGGGGCGCGCCGGCGAGGAACCGATCGAGCGCCCGGCCCGCCTCGGCGGGCGAGCGGACGACCGCGGCCAGGCGATGCGGCCCGTCCGCGGCGGCGCTCACGGCCTCGGAGATCGGGCCCGACCCCGGGCTCGCCGAGAGCTCGCCGTGCAGCGCGCGCGCGCGTTCACGGAGGAGGTCCTCCGTCGGCGCCGAGACGCGCAGGAGCCGAGGCGCGGGCGGCGGCCCCTCGAGGACGGCGTGCGCGTTCGTTCCCCCCCAGCCGAAGGCGCTCACGCCGGCGAGCGCCGGCTCGTGGTCGGCGGCGGGCCAGGGCTCGAGCGAGGAGGGGACGCGGAGGGCGAGCGCGTCGAACGGGATGTGCGGGTTCGGCGGCTCGGCGTTGAGCGACGGGGGAACCTGCCGGTGCTTCATCGCGAGGACGGTCTTGATGACCCCTGCGATCCCGGCCGCGGCCTCCGTGTGCGCGATGTTCGTCTTGACCGAGCCGACGAGCAGGCGACCCTCGGCGGAGCGCTCGCCGCCGAGGACGGCGCCCAGGGCCTTCGCCTCGATCGGATCGCCGAGGATGGTGCCCGTCCCGTGCGCCTCGACGTAGTGGACGCGCTCCGGCGCGACGCCCGCGCGCGCGTAGGCCTCCCGGAGCATGGCCTCCTGGGCCTCCGGGCTCGGCGCGGTCAGGCCGTAGCTCGCGCCGTCGTTGTTGACCGCCGTGGCGCGCACGAGCGCGTGGATGCGGTCGCCGTCCCGCTCGGCGTGCGAGAGCCGCTTGAGGATGACGACGCCGCCGCCCTCGCCGCGGCCCACCCCGTCGGCGCGCGCGCCGAACGCCTTGCAGCGACCGTCCGGCGAGAGGGCGCCGGTCTTCGAGACGAAGACCATCTTGTCCGGCGCGAGGAGCAAGTTCACACCACCGACGATCGCGACGCTCGCCTCGCCGCTGCGCAGGCTGTGCGCCGCGAAGTGCAGCGCCACGAGCGAGGAGGAGCAGGCGGTGTCGAGCACGACGCTCGGCCCGCGCAGCCCGAGCACGTAGGAGACGCGGTTCGCGATCATGTTCGGCGCCTGGCCGGTCGCGCGGTGCGCGCTCATCCCCTCGAGATCGTCGAGCGTGAGCTCCGCCCAGTCGCGCCACATCGAGCCGAAGAAGACGCCGGTCGCGCTCCCGTGCAGCGACACCGGCGGGATGCCGGCGTGCTCGAGGGCCTCCCACGACAGCTCCAGCGCGAGGCGCTGCATCGGATCGAGCGCCTCCGCCTCGCGCGGCGAGATGCCGAAGGCCATCGGATCGAACTGGTCCACCTGATCGAGGAGCGCGGCTCGCCGGCTGATCGCCTTCCCCGGCGCCTCGGGATCTTCGTCGTAGTACGCGGTCGAGTCCCAGCGCTCGGCCGGGACCTCACGGGTGGCGTCGACGCCGTCGGCCAGGAGCCGCCAGAATGCGTCGAGGTCCGGCGCCTTCGGGAACCGGCACGCCATCCCGACGATCGCGAGCGGATCGTCGCTCGTGTCTCCTCCGGTCCCGGCCGCGGATGCTGCCGAGTCCGCCCGGCGCCGCGACGCGGGTGTGGCTGCGTGTTTTGCGAGCGCCTCGACGGTCGGGTGCTCCCAAAAGGCGGTGGCGCTCACGCGGCGCCCAACTAGGTCGCCGAGCTCGTTCGCTATCTTCAGCGCCAGCACCGAGTTGACGCCGTAGCTCGCGAACGGAGCGTCGACGAGGATCTCGTGCGGCTCGAGCCGGGTCGAGGCGGCGATGCGCGCGCGGAGCCAATGCTTGATACCGTCGACCGTCGGCCGCGAGGCGGTCGAGTACAAAACAACTTCTCTCATTGGCGAGCGCCGGGAACCATAGAGTCCCACCCTCGCAAGTTGTGTTAAGAAGTGTGAAAAGAGGCCGCGACAGTTCTCGTTAAGAAACGTGACTAGGCGACGGTGCGTCGCGGCGCGGCTCTCCGGTCCGGGCCGAGCGGGTCACGCAACCGGTATGCCGTGAAAATCGACTTGCATGCCCTTGCGTGTTGCGGAATGCCGCTCATGGTTCCCCCTCCTTGACTGCGAAGTTTCCTGATGCATCAGAACGGCCGGCGATCGGGCCGCGGCGCAGACATCGATTGTAAAATTCCAGAGCTCCCGCATGACCACTGCTTCCCTCGAGACGAACGGATCAGCACGGCCAAGCAGGCCGGAAACAAGCAACGATCTCCGGCTCGCGCTGGTCGCCGCGGCGACCTCGGACGAGCTCGCGGCGAGCCTGGATGGCCTCGCGGGTCGCCTCGCGTCCCTGTGCGAGTCTGACGCGCTCATTCGCCTCTACACGTCAGGGGCGAGGCCCGCGCCGCATCGCGGGGCGCTGCTGCTGAACGGCGCCACGAGGGCGGTCGTGGCGCGTGAAGCCTCGGCAGCGGCGACGGCGGCCCCCTCCGTCGCGTTCCTCCTGCCCGGCCTCGGGGATCACTACCTCTCGATGGGGCGTGATCTGTACGGCGCATTCCCGGTCTTCCGCGAGCAGGTCGATCGCTGCGCCGCGCTCCTCGCCCCCGAGCTCGGCGTCGACATCCGTACGGTGATGTACGCGAAGGCGCGCGCGAGCTCCGCGGCGGCGGGCGCGGCGCCGGGCCAGGGGCTCGATCTGCGACGCATGCTCGGGCGCGGGGGCGAGGCGCCGAGCGAAGAGGAGCGCCGGCTCAACGAGACACGGCACGCGCAGCCGGCCCTCTTCGTCATCGAGTACGCGCTCGCGGAGCAGTGGCGCGCGTGGGGCGTGCTCCCCGACGTCATGCTCGGCTACAGCCTGGGGGAGTACGTCGCCGCGTGCCTCGCCGGTGTGCTCTCGCTCGAGGACTCGCTCGCGCTCGTCGCCCGTCGCGCCGAGCTCATCGAGTCGCTCCCTGCGGGAGCGATGCTCGCCGTCATGCTCTCGGAGGAGGAGCTCACGCCGCTGCTCGGCGCGCACCTCTCGCTGTCCGCGGTCAACGGCCCGGATTTCTGCGTCGTGAGCGGCCCGGTCGAGGAGGTGCAGCGCCTCGAGGCGCGGCTCCGGGAGCGGGGCGTCACCCTCCGGCGCGTCCAGTCGTCGCACGCGTTCCACTCCAGGATGATGGAGCCGATCGCGGAGCGCGTGACGCGCATCGTGGCGGGCTTCACCCGGAGGCCCCCCCGGACACCCTACATCTCGAACGTCACCGGCGCGCGGATCACCGCCGCCGAGGCGACGGATCCGGCGTACTGGGCGACACACCTGTGCCGGCCCGTGCGGTTCGCGGACGGGCTCCGCGCGCTCGACTGCGGGGTCTTCCTGGAGGTCGGGCCCGGGCAGACGTTGAGCAGCCTCGCGACGCTCGCCGCGAAGGGGGCCGGCCCGGCGTCGAGCGGCCGAGCGGCGTCGCCGCCGCGGACGATCGTCGCCTCGATGCGGCACGCCTACGATGCGGAGTCGGACGTGTCCGTCCTGCTGAAGGCCGTGAGCCGCCTGTGGCTCGGCGGAGCCGCCATCGAGGGGGACCGAACGACGACCTCCGTGGAGCCGATCGCTCAGGCGGCGGCCGAGCCAGGCCGCGCCGCCCCCGCTCCGGCGGCCGAGGAGCCCTCTCCCTCGGCGCAGTCCGAGGCGCCATCGACGGCCACGGAGCGCGAGCTCGCCGCCCTCTGGCAGACCCTCCTGCGCTGCGAGCCGCCGACGCGCGACGCCGACTTCTTCCGGCTCGGGGGCAACTCGCTCCTCGCGACGCGCCTCATCGATCGGGTGTCCAAGTCGCTGCGCGTGAAGCTGCCGCTCCGGCGCGTCTACCAAACATCGACGCTGGCGGACATGGCGGCGGCGATCGACGGCTTGCGAGGCGCCGGCGCTCGCCCCGGCGCGGCCACGCAAGGCCGCGCCGCGCCGGTCACGACCAGCGCTCCTACCGCCGCGGCGCGCCCCGCGGCGGCGGCGCCGGACGCGCCCCGGGCGCCGCTCTTCCGCCTGCCGAACGGCCTCTCCGTCGCTCATCAGAACGAGGCCGAGACGCGGCACTTCTACGATGACATCTTCGCGCACCGCTCGTACGTGAAGCACGGCATTCGCATTCGCGACGGGGCGTGCGTCCTCGACGTGGGCGGGAACATCGGCCTCTTCACGCTGTTCGCCCACACCGAGGCGAAGGACGTCCGCGTCTTCTCCTTCGAGCCGGCGCCTCCGCTCTTCGAGATCCTGAGCCGCAACGTCGCGCTGCACGGCGTCCGGGCGACCCTGTTCAATCTCGGCCTGTCGGATCGCGAGCGCGACGCGCCGTTCACCTTCTATCCGCGGAGCGCCGGCATGTCCTCGTTCTACCCCAATGAGACGGAGGAGCGGCACAACCTCAAGGCGATCATGGACAACCAGCGCCGGGGCGGCGCCGCAGAGGTCGCTCAGATGGACGGGTACACGGAGGAGCTGCTCGACGTCCGGTTCGAGGCCGTCACCTTCACGGCCAAGCTCCGGCGCCTGAGCGACGTCCTCCGCGAGCAGCGCATCGAGCGGGTCGATCTCATGAAGATCGACGTTCAGAAGTGCGAGCTCGAGGTCATCGAGGGGATCGACGACGCCGACTGGCCCAAGTTCTCGCAGATCGTGCTCGAGGCGCACGACGCCGACGGTCGCGTCGCGAAGCTCTCGTCCTTGTTCGAGCGCCACGGCTTCAAGGTCATCGCCGAGCAGGACGAGCTCTACGTCGGGACGAACATCCGCAACATCTACGCCCTTCGAGAGGGAGTTTGATGGATCGCTCTGCTGAATTGCAGTACCCGGTGGTCGGAGTCGTCGGCGCGGGCGTCATGGGCGTCGGCGTCGCCCAGAGCCTCGCGCAAAGCGGCCACGACGTGGTCTTGGTCGACGTCTCGGAGGCGGCCCTCGCGCGGGCGCGAATGGGGATCCGGAACGGCCTGCGCGCCGTCACGCTCTTCGGCAGCGCCGAGGACAAGAAGCGCGCCGGGGATCCGAAGGCGGTGCTCGAGCGCGTGGCGTTCACGACCGATTATGGGCGCCTCGCCGGCGCCGATTTCGTGGTCGAGAACGTGACCGAGAAATGGGATATCAAGCGCGAGGTCTACGCCCGCCTTGAGGGCGTCTGCCGGCCGGAGATCATCTTCGCGGCGGACACCTCTGCCATCTCGATCACACGGATAGGCTCGGTCACGAAGCGTCCTTCGCAGGTGGTCGGCATGCACTTCATGAACCCGGTCCCGCTCAAGCCGATGGTCGAGGTGATCCGCGGCTTCCACACGTCCCCCGAGACGCTGGGCGCCGCCAAGCGCTTCCTCGCCGAGATGGGCAAGACGTGCGTCGTCGTCGAGGACGCGCCGGGGTTCGTGTCGAACCGCGTGTTGATGCTGACCATCAACGAGGCGATCTTCCTGGTCCAGGATCAGGTCGCGAGCGCGGCCGACGTGGATCGCATCTTCAAGGGGTGCTTCGAGCACAAGATGGGGCCGCTCGAGACGGCCGACCTCATCGGGCTCGATACGATCCTCTATTCCATCGAGGTCCTCTACGAGAGCTTCAACGACGACAAGTACCGCCCGTGCCCGCTGCTCAAGAAGATGGTGGACGCGGGGCTCCACGGCCGGAAGTCAGGCCGCGGGTTTTACACCTACGAGTGACCAGGCGCGGCAGGACGATGAGCGAAGCGCAAATGAAGCAGAAGATCAAGACGTATCTCGCCAAGTTCTTCCCGGGTCACGAGCTCGCGGACGACGAGGACATCTTCAAGCTCGGGTTCGTCAACTCGATGTTCGCGCTCCAGCTGGTTAACTTCGTGGAGCACGAGTTCGGCATCGTCGTCGAGAACGAGGACATGGAGCTCGACAACTTCCGCTCCATCCGGAGCCTGCTCGGGTTCGTCGAGCGCAAGGTCTCGGTGCCGGCGTGAGGCCGGCATAGCGCAATCCATCGTGGAGCTCCGATGACCCTGTCCCTCGCCCCCGAGCACGAAGCGCGACGCGTCGAGTTTCAGGGTTTCGTCGACGAGCACGTCGCGCCGTTCGCCGACGCGTTCCACCGGGCCCAGCGGACGCCGCCGGAGCTCATCGCGCTCCTCGCCGAGCGCGGGTACCTCGGCATCTCCATCCCCAAGGAGTTCGGGGGTGCCGGCGAGGACGCCGTGACGCTCGGGCTCCTCGCGGCGGAGCTCGCCCGCGGCTGCTCGTCGGTGCGCAGCCTGCTCACCGTCCACACGATGGTGGCGCTGGCGATCCTCCGGTGGGGCACCCGCGCGCAGCGAGAACGGTGGCTGCCGGAGCTCGCGTCGGGTCGCCGGATCGGGGCGCTCGCGCTGTCCGAGCCGGGCGTCGGCAGCGACGCCAAGAGCGTCACGACGCGGATCGCCGCCCAGGGGACCGATCTCGTGATCGACGGCGAGAAGAGGTGGATCACGTACGGCGAGATCGCCGACCTCTTCCTCGTCTTCGGGCGCACCGAGGAAGGGCCCACGGCCGTCCTCGTCGAGCGCGGTCGGCCGGGCCTCCGGACCGAGCCGATCCGCGATCTGCTGGGCATCCGCGCGTCGATGACCGCGAGCGTGCATCTCGATGGATGCCGCGTGGAGGCCGACCACGTGGTGGGGCGGCGAGGTTTGGGCATCACGCAGGTCGCCTCCGTCGCGCTCGATCTGGGCCGGTACACCGTCGCGTGGGGCTGCGTGGGCATCCTCCGGGCGTGCGTCGAGGCCTGCGTCGCGTACACGAGCCGCCGCGAGCAATTCGGCGCGCCGCTGAAGGAGCACCAGCTCGTCCGGCGGATGATCAGCGACATGTTCACGGACCTGCACGCTTCGGAGATGCTGTGCATGGAGGCCGGCCGCCTGCGTGACCGCCGAGATCCCGGCGCGCTCTCGGCGACGGCGATGGCCAAGTACTTCGCGTCGACCGCCGCGGTCCGCGCCGCCGGCGACGCGGTGCAGCTCCACGGCGCCAACGGGTGCAGCGCTGACTACCCGCTCCAGCGCCTCCTCGGCGACGCGAGGATCATGGAGATCATCGAGGGGAGCTCTCAGATTCAACAGATCACGATCGCGGAGTATGCGTATCTGGAGCACGGCGGGGCGGGGCGCCGTGGGCCGGCGGCGCCGTCGAAGGAGCCATGACGAGGAGTGCTATGACCGCTGCAGCGAGCGAGCCGGTGATCGGTCGCAGCGAGAAGTCGACCGTGAAGTGCGTGGTCTGGGATCTGGACAACACCCTCTGGGACGGCGTGCTGCTCGAAGACCCGCAGGTCACGTTGCGTGAGGATGTCTTGCGGACGATTCGGATGCTGGACGAGCGCGGCATCTTGCAATCGATCGCCAGCCGGAACGAGCCGGAAGTGGCCATGGCCAAGCTCCGCGAGCTTGGCATCGAGGAGTACTTCCTGTACCCGCAGATCAACTGGGGGAGCAAGTCGGCGTCGGTGAAGGCGGCGGCCCAGGCGCTGAACTTCGGCCTGGACGCGATCGCCTTCGTGGACGACCAGCCCTTCGAGCGCGATGAGGTCCGCTTCGCGCACCCGAGCGTCCGTTGCTACGACGCGGTGGATGCCGCCGCGCTGCCGGAGCTCGCCGAGATGAAGCCGCGCTTCGTCACGGAGGACTCGCGCGCGCGCCGCAAGATGTATCTCGCGGACCTCCAGCGGAAGGTCGTCGAGGAGTCGCACCAGGGGAGCCCGGACGAGTTCTTGGCCTCGCTCGACATGCGCTTCGTCATCGCGCGCGCCCGCGAGGAGGACCTGAAGCGGGCCGAGGAGCTGACCGTCCGTACGAACCAGCTCAACGCGACTGGATACACGTATTCCTACGACGAGCTCGCGAGGCTTCGCGAGTCTCCGGCTCACGATCTCTTGATCGCGGGGCTAGAGGACCGGTATGGCACCTACGGCAAGATCGGGCTCGCGCTGGTCGCGCGTGAACCCGAGGTGTGGACGCTCAAGTTGCTGCTCATGTCGTGCCGTGTCATTTCGCGGGGCGTCGGGACGGTGCTGCTCAACCACGTCATCCGGCGCGCGCGCGACGCCGGGGTCAGGCTCCGCGCGGAGTTCGTGCCGACGGACCGCAACCGCTCCATGTATCTGACCTACAAGTTCGCCGGGTTCAGGGAGGTCGCGAGGGAGGGGGGAAAGCACGTCCTCGAGAACGATTTCTCCTTCGTGCAAGAGTTTCCACCGTACATGAAGGTGACCACCGAGATCTGAGTCGAACCTCGAATTGCGAGCTCTCTCCCCGCCGCAAGGGCCCTTTGGCGACCTCGAAGTGGCCCCACCTCCTCGTGCATCCAAGAGTGGAGACTCTTCGCAACCCTCAAGCAGCCGGATTCAGCCGGCTATTGTCAGGCGCACTTGGCCGCGCCTTCAGGGTGCGGCGTCATGGCTCGCGCTGAGCCAGCAGTGAAGAGCCCGCGCGGTAGCTTCCGCGTGTTGCCCCATGCTTGAGACAAACTCTCACGCCCCGTGGAATTTTGTCACGGCAAGCGGCTGCCATGCGGCGAAAGTCCAATCATTCCACGTCAGTTTGGGGGACACACCCTTCCTGGATCCCTATAGCTTCGCGACGAAATTCAATCAGCCGGATCTCTCCGAAGCCGGCCAGGAGATCGCGAAAAAGTTTGTCCGTGCGCTTCCCGTTGAGGTGTACGACTCGGTTGCGGTGGATGAGCAGCTGAATGGGTCTTCGCAAGCCGTCACCTTCTGCTCGCTGCGGTGTTGGCGACGGGCTCGCTTCGGAATAAGGCTCCTTGCAGGCTATGAGTAATCACGGCGGCGAGGCTGTCACCTGCCAGGAGAGACAGAACACTACATCGCTATGACCGCTGCTGGCTCCCCGCACAACGATCTCGTCTACGACTGGAACGAGGTCGGCCGTCGAGGTCGACCCATCCCAAAGGACATCACGCTCTTCGACGAGACATTGCGCGATGGCCTGCAGAGCCCTTCGGTCGCGGAGCCGAGCATCGAGGACAAGCTCAAGCTGCTGCACCTGATGGCGAAGGTGGGCATCCACGTGGCGGACATCGGCCTGCCGGGCAGCTCGCAGCGGGCGTTCGACGACGTGCTGCGGATGTGCCGCGAGATCACGGAGAACAGGCTGCCGATCCGTGTGGCGTGCGCTGGCCGAACTGTCGTGTCCGACATCACGCGCATGATCGAGATCTCGCAGCGCGCCGGGATGCCGGTGGAGGTCTACGCTTTCATCGAATCGAGCCCGATCCAAGAGCTCATGGAGGCGTGGGACGTCAGCTTGATCGCGCAGCGGAGCGCAGAGGCGATCGACGTGGGCGCGAAGGCGGGGCTGCCAGTGGCGTACGGCACGGAGGACACGACGCGCTCGCGGCCGGACGTGCTGGCGACGCTGTTCAAGGTCGCGATCGATCACGGCGCCTCGCGGCTGTGCCTGTGCGACACCGTCGGGTATGCGACACCGGACGGTGTGCGCAATCTAATCGGCTTCACGCAGGCGATCGTGGCCGGATCCGGCGCGTCGGTGAGGATCGACTGGCACGGGCACAACGACCGCGGGCTGGCGCTGGAGAACGCGCTGTGGGCCCTGGAGTTCGGGGCGGATCGCGTGCACGGCACAGCGCTGGGGATCGGCGAGCGCGTGGGCAACGCGGCGATGGAGCTCATCCTGCTCAACCTGAAGCTCCTCGGGCTGCTCGAGCACCAGGACCTCACGCACCTGATCGAGTACTGCACGACCGCGGCGGACGCGGTCGGCTGGCAAGTGCCGATCAACTACCCGCTGGTGGGTCGCGACGCATTCCGCACGGCGACCGGCGTGCACGCGGCGGCGATCATCAAGGCCGAGTCGAAGGGCGACGCGTGGCTCGCGGATCGCATCTACTCGGGCGTGCCGGCGGGGATGTTCGGGCGCAAGCAGGAGATCGGCGTGGGCTACATGTCCGGCGCCTCCAACGTGGACTACTGGCTGCGCCAGCGGAAGATCGAGCCGTCGAAAGAGCTCGTCGACGCGATCCTGGCGAAGGTGAAAGGCACGGATCACACCCTCACGGATGAGGAGATCCAGGTGCTGGTCGACCAGCACCGCGTGCGGTAGCGCAGAGAAGCAGCGCATATCTGTGCGATGCGGCAGAGGATCGAACGCATCTACCGCGGGCGTCTGAAGCGGTCGCGGAGCTAGCCGATCGGAAAGCTCACGCTAGCCGATCGGCTTGCGCCTGGCTAGCCGATCGGCTAGCCTTACGCGAGAGCTGACCGGACTTCTCCCTGCCGCATCCGACGAACCGAGGAGGAACCATGACCGCCGATGCCATTCCGACGCTCGCCATCAGCAGGACCTGCCCTTACGCGCCGCCTGCGCAGCATGAACAGCTCCGAAGAGAGGCCCCCGTCGCCAAGGTCAAGCTGCCGTCGGGCGCGACGGCCTGGGCCGTCACCCGGCACGAGGACATCCGGACGGTCCTGTCCGACCCACGGTTCAGCGCCAACCGGCGCCATCCCAGCTTCCCCCACCTGTCCCCGGAGCCGCCGCCGCCGCTGATCTCGAAGCCGCTGCTGCTCGACATGGACGGGCAAGAGCACGCGTCGGCGCGCCGGGCCGTGGTCGGTGAGTTCTCCGTCAAGCGGATGGCCGCGCTCGCGCCGCGCATCCAAGAGATCGTGGACGAGCACATCGACGCCATGCTGGCCGGGCCCCGCCCGGTCGACCTGGTGCGGGCGTTGTCCCTGCCGGTGCCTTCGTTGGTGATCTGCGAGCTGCTCGGCGTGCCTTACGCCGATCATGAGTTCTTTCAGACGCGCTCCACGACGCTCGTGAGTCGTAAATCGTCACCCGAAGAGCAGGCGCGCTCCTTCTTCGAGCTCCTGGCTTATCTCGACAAGCTGGTGACCGCCAAGGAGCAGAGCCCCACCGACGACTTGCTCGGCCGCCAGATCGTCAAGCTGCGCGAGGAGGGCGCTTACGATCGCGAGGCGATGGTCAACCTGTCGTTCCTCCTCTTGCTCGCGGGGCACGAGACCACCGCGAACATGATCTCGCTGAGCACGCTGGTGCTGCTGAAGCACCCCGAGGAGCTCGCGGTCCTCCGGCAAGACCCCGCCAAGACACCCGTGGCTGTCGAGGAGCTGCTGCGCTACTTCACCATTGCGGAGTCCGCCGTCGCTCGGGTCGCCATCGAGGACGTGGAGCTCGGTGGCGCGCTCATCCGGGCCGGGGAAGGCGTCGTCGTGCTGGCGAATACGGGCAACCGCGATCCAGAGGTCTTCGAGAAGGCAAACGAGCTCTACGTCGAGCGTGGCGCCCGGAACCACGTCGCCTTCGGCTTCGGCCCGCATCAGTGCCTCGGTCAGAGCCTGGCCCGGATCGAGCTGCAGATCGTCATCGACACGCTGTTCCGCCGGATCCCCACGCTGCGCTCTGCCGTGCGCGAGGAGGAGCTGTCATTCAAGGACGACGCCACCGTGTACGGTATGCACGAGTTCCCGGTCACCTGGGGATAGGCGCTGATGTCAAAGGCGGCGGCGAAGCTCCCAGAAGAGCAAATCCAACATGAAGAAGGTGCGTCATGAGGATGCGCGTGCTCGTGGAACACGAAAAGTGCTGTGGCGCGGGGCAATGCGTGATGGTCGCGCCGAAGGTCTTCGATCAGCGCGATGACGGGATCGTGGTGCTGCTCGACGAGGCGCCGCCGCCGGAGCAATACCGCGCGGTGCGCGAGGCGGTGAGCATCTGTCCGGGCGCGGCGCTGCGGCTGGAAGAGAGCGCATGAGGCCGCCAGGAGGCGCGCCGCCGCGCCGCGGTTGACTCAGCGGTCGCGACGCGTGTCCTCAGGAGACAGGGATCACCGGCGAGCTCCGGCTCTCCGGGGGCTCCTTGCCCGCTCGCGGGTCGCCCGCCGCCCTCTCGCCCCGCAGGCGGCTGACCAGCACGAAGAACAGCGGCGCGAAGAAGATGCTGAACACCGTCGCGGTGAGCATGCCGCCGAACACCCCCGTCCCGATGGCGTGCTGCGTGGCGGAGCCCGCGTTCCTCGCGAACACGAGGGGCATCACGCCCAGGATGAACGCGAGCGACGTCATCAGGATCGGCCGGAAGCGCAGGCGCGCCGCCTCGATCGCCGCCTCCCGCACGCTCTTGCCCTGCTCGTGCAGGCTCTTTGCGAACTCGATGATCAGGATCGCGTTCTTCGCCGACAGCCCCATGATGGTGATCAGCCCGACCTTGAAGAACACGTCGTTCGGCAGCCCGCGCACCGTCATCGCCAGCACCGCGCCCACCACCCCGAGCGGCACCACGAGGATCACCGAGAGCGGGATCGCGAAGCTCTCGTAGAGCGCCGCCAGCACCAGGAACACCACGACCAGCGACAGCGCGAGCAGCGCCGGCGCCTCGGCCCCCGACAGCCGCTCCTGGTACGACTGCCCTGTCCACTCCACCCCGAACCCGGGCGGCAGCTGCGCGGCCAGGCGCTCGATCTCGGCCATCGCCTCGCCGCTGCTCCGCCCGGGCGCCGGCGCGCCGCTGATCCCGGTGGCCGGAAACCCGTTGAAGCGCGCGAGCTGGAGCGGGCCGCGCTCCCACGCCGCCGTCGCGAACGCGGAGAGCGGCACCATCTGACCGGCGTCGTTGGGCACGGATAACTTCAGCACGTCCTCGATCTGCATCCGGCTCGCCGCGTGGGCCTGCACGATCACCTGCTGCAGCCGCCCCTGGTTGGGGAAGTCATTCACGTACGTCGGGCTCAGCGCCGTCGACAGCACCGCGGCCCCGCGCTCGAAGCTCACGCCGAGCGCGCTCGCCTTCTGGCGGTCGATCCGCAGCCGGAGCTGCGCGGCGTCGGCCTGCGCCTCGGCGCGCACCTGCGCGAGCACGGGGCTGCCCGCGGCGAGCTCGATCAGCCGCTGCTGCGCCGCCACGAGCGCCTCGTTCCCGCGCCCGCCCCGGTCCTGCAGCTTCAGGCTGAAGCCCGAGGTGCTGCTGAGCTCCATGATCGGCGGCGGCACCAGGCTGTACACCACGCCGTCGCGGATCTGGCTGAGCTTCTCGTTCGCCAGCGCGGCCTCCGACTGGGCCGTCGCGCCGTCAGGGCGCTCGCTCCAGTCTTTCATGGTCAGGAAGATCATCGCCACGTTCTGCCCCGACCCCGAGAAGCTGAAGCCCGGGAAGGACGCGACGCTGCCGATCGCGGGGCGGCCGAGGTAGTGCGCCTCCACCTGCTCGACCACCCTCAGCGTGCGGTGCTGCGTGGCCTCGGGCGGGAGCTGCACGTCGACGATCACGAGCCCCTGATCCTCCTCCGGAAGGAAGGCGGTCGGCAGCCGGGCGTAGAGCAGGCCGAGCGTCGCGACGAGGATCGCGAACCCGAGGAGCATTCGAGGGCGCTTGTCGAGCGAGCCCGCGACCCACCGCCGGTAGCCGGAGGTGAGCCGCTCGAAGCCGGCGTTGAACCGGCCTAGCGCGCCGCGGCGCCTCGCGTGGCCGGCGGGGACGGGCCTCAGCAAGACCACGCAGAGCGCCGGCGTCAGCGTCAGCGCGAGGAACGCCGAGAACAGGATCGAGACCGCCATCGACATCGAGAACTGCCGGTAGATCGCGCCCACCGAGCCTGACGCGAACGCCATCGGCACGAACACCGCCGAGAGCACGAGCGTGATGCCGATGACGGCGCCCGAGATCTCCGCCATCGCCTTCCGCGTCGCCTCGCGCGGGGACAGCCCCTCCTCGGCCATCAGCCGCTCGACGTTCTCGACGACGACGATCGCGTCGTCGACGATGATGCCGATCGCGAGCACCATCCCGAACAGGCTCAGCATGTTGATCGACGCGCCGGCGAGGAGCATCACCGCGCACGTGCCGAGCAGCGCGAGCGGCACCACGATCGCCGGGATGAGCGTGTAGCGGATGTTCTGCAGGAACAGGAACATCACGACGAACACGAGCACCATGGCCTCGACCAGGGTCTCGATCACCTTGTGCACCGAGATCCTGACGAAGGGCGCCGTGTCGTAGGGCACGCTGTAGGTCACGTTGGGCGGCAGGCCCCGCGAGAGCTCCTCCATGCGGGCGCGCACGAGGTCGGAGGTCTTCATCGCGTTCGCGCCGATCGCGAGCTGGATGCCGATCGCGGCGTCGGGCTTGCCGTTGCTCCGCGACGACGACGCCATGTTCTGCGCGCCGATCTCGATCGTCGCGACGTCGCGGAGGAGCACGCGCGACCCGTCGGGCTTCGCGCGGAGCACGATCGCCCCGAAGTCCTCGGGCGTCGCGAGCTGCCCCTCGGCGATGAGCGTGGCGCTGATCTGCTGCGTCGGCGGGCTCGGCAGGTCGCCGATGCGGCCCGACGCGAACTGGACGTTCTGCGCGGCGATCGCGGCCGACACGTCGGCGGGCGAGAGCGCGAGCGCCGCGAGCCTGGTCGGATCGATCCAGATCCGCATCGCGCGCTCGCTGGTCCAGAGCTGCACGCGCCCGACGCCCGGGACCCGCTTGATCTCGTCGATGACGGAGCGGACGAGGATGTCGCCGAGCGCTGTGGGGCTCAGGCTGCCGTCGCGCGACGACAGGCTGACGATCATCAGGAAGCTCGACGTCGAGGCCTCGACGAAGAGGCCGTACTGCCTCACGGCCGCGGGCAGGCGGGGCTCGACCGCCTTGAGCCGGTTCTGGACGTCGATCTGCGCGAGATCGGGGTCGGTGCCGGGCAGGAAGGTCGCGGTGATCTGGGCCGCCCCGGAGGTGTCGCTCGACGACTGGAAGTAGAGCAGGCGCTTGGCGCTGCTCAGCTCGCGCTCGATCAGGCTGACGACGCTCTGGTCGAGCGTCTGCGGCGTCGCGCCAGGGTAGCTCGCATAGATGGAGACGGTCGGCGGCGCGACCGACGGGTACTGCGTCACGGGGAGCCGCGGCAACGCGATCGCCCCGAGGAGCGCGATGAACATCGCGATGACCACCGCGAAGATGGGCCGGTCGATGAAGAAGCGCGACATGCTGGCCTCGATCTGCTCCGCTCGTGTCAGCGCGCCGCCGAGGACGTGGGCGCGGGCGTGATCGCCGAGGCCCCGGGGCCAGGAGCGACGGCCGAGGTCGCGGGCGCGGGGGTGAAGGGGACGGCGCGGACCTCGGCGCCCGGGGCGGCCTTCTGGTGGCCCTCGACCACGACCTTGTCGCCGGCGTTCAGGCCGGCGGTGACGATGTAGCGGTCGCGATCGACGCCGCCCGTCTGGATGTAACGCACGGCCGTCTTGCCGTCGGGCTGGACGACAACGACCGTCGCGTTGCCGCCGCCGTCACGCCCGACCGCTTGCTGAGGCACCGTGAGGCCCGCCTGGTCGACGTGCTTGGCGAGCTTCACGCGCACGAACATGCCGGGCAAGAGCAGGCGGCTCGGGTTCGGGAAGCGCGCGCGCAGCGTCACCTCGCCGGTGCCGGGATCGACGCTGATGTCGGAGAAGAGCAGCTCGCCCTTCTCGCGGTACTCGACCCCGTCATCGAGCACGAGGATCGCGGCATGTTCGCCCGCCTCGCCCTCGGGCGCGCCGTCCAGCGCGGCGCGGCGCAGGCGCGTGAGCTGCGAGGCGGGCTGCTTGATGTCGATGTAGACCGTGTCGATCTGCTGGATGACGGCGAGCGGCGTCGCCTCGGCCTGGCCGACGAGCGCGCCTTCGGTGACGAGCGCGCCGCCGATCCTGCCGCTGATCGGCGCCGTCACGGTCGCGTAGCCGAGGTTCAGGCGGGCCAGCGCGAGCGCCGAGCGCGCCTGGGCGATCTCGGCGTGGGCCACGGCCTGCGCCGCCATCGCGTCGTCGTACGCCTCGCGGCTGACCAGCCCCTCCCGCACGAGCGCGGTGGCGCGCTTCGCTCGCGCCTCGGCCAGGCCGAGGTTGGCCTGCCCTTTGACGAGGGCGGCGAGGGCGCTGTCGACGGCGGCCTTGAAGGGCGCGGGGTCGATCACGAAGAGCGTCTGTCCCTCGTTGACCTCGCTCCCTTCGGCGAAGCTGCGCTTCAGGACGACGCCCGCGACACGCGCGCGCACCTGCGCCAGGCGGAGGGGGGCGACGCGGCCGGGGAGCTCGTCGCGCAGGGTGACGGGCTCCCTCTTGACCTCGATGACGCTGACCTCGGGCGGCGGCGGCGGCGGCGCGTCGGGCGCGGCGCGGCACGCGCCGAGGAGGAGGAGGGCGGCTGGGAGGATCCCGCCGAGCTTACGCAGGTCGGTCATACGTCGGTTCAGCGTGGATCGGGGGAGGCCCACGGAGAAGGTCGTCCCGTGGTTTCGCCTTGACGTAGTGCAGGCGAGGGGGGCTTTCAACCTCCGGGACCGCCCGAGCGCCTGGCTGGATATGCCGCGCTCTGCGCCGCGCTGGCCGTGCTCCCTCGTGCAACCGAGGAGATCTCCCGACGCCATGGGCTCGCCTCCATCCCGTGGATCGCCGACGCAGGAGCGCGATCACAAAACTGACAGAGGTCAAACGCGCGGCTCGCGAACAAGGGAGCTCACGTCGAGATCGCTGCTTTCGTAGATCGAGCGGCCAACAGTCGTTAATAACAGGTGGCGGTTTTTAACAGTAATTAACAACTGCTTGACGGTTGTTTGACAATTCGTTGAAGCGCCACCCGATCCACCGAACCCGGCCGTGGGAGACCTCTTTATCTTACCGAGTGCGACATTTGTCGAGGCCGCTTGACCGCTCCTGGATGCCCAGTCGCAAAAATTTCGGCGTAGCCCTGTACCTGCGAGGCGCTCGGGGGGCATCACGGTGCGTTGTGATGGCACCTAAGTGCACGTAATTGCTGGAATTTTTGTCTTTTGTGAACTGGCTTAGGAAAGTCAAGTCGGTTCATTTCCATCTCGGTGTGCAAGATTCCCCCCGCAATGGTTCCGAGCCACGAAGGTGAGGCCCACGTCGAACCTGAAGACGTCGCGGTCATCGGTATCGCGTGCAGATTTCCCGGGGCAGCCGACCACCGCGCCTACTGGCGCAACATCGAGGCGTCTGTCGTAAGCGTCGACGAGATCCCCTCCGCACGATGGGACTGGCGGAGCCTCTGCCGAGAAGCAGGTCTCGAGGAGAACGGGAGCCCGCTCCGCTGGGGTGGGTTCCTCGACGAGATCGACCTCTTCGACCCGGAGTTCTTCAGCATCTCGCCGCGCGAGGCCCACGCGATGGACCCGCAGCAGCGGATCATGCTGCAGCTGGCCTGGGCGTGCCTCGAGGATGCCGGCTACCCGGCCTCCCGCGTGAAGGGCACGAACGTCGGCATCTTCGTCGGCGTCTGCAACTATGACTACAAGGAGCTCCAGGATCGCTGCGGCGAGACCATCGGCGGCCACACGCTCACCGGGACCGCCAACACCATCGTTCCGAACAGGATCTCCTATGAGCTCGACCTGCATGGTCCGAGCGTCTCCACCGACACCGCCTGCTCGAGCTCGCTCTACGCCATCCATGAGGCGGTGAGCAGCCTGCGGCGCGGCGAGTGCGGGATGGCGCTGGCAGGCGGCGTGAATCTCCTCGCGTGCGGCGAGCGCTACGTCTCCATGGCCAAGCTCGGGATGCTGTCGAGCGCGGGGCTGTGCAATACCTTCGACGCCGACGCCGACGGGTACGTGCGCGCCGAAGGCGCAGGCCTCGTGCTCCTCAAGCCGCTCGAGCGCGCGCTCCACGATCGCGACTTCATCTACGGCGTCATCAAGGGGTCCGCCGTGAACCACGGAGGCCGCGCCCGGACGTTGACCGCGCCCAACACGTTCGCGCAGTCGAGGGTCCTCGCGGCGGCCTGGAAGCGGGCCGGCGTCTCGCCAGAGACCCTCGGGTACATCGAGGCGCACGGGACGGGGACGCCGCTCGGCGATCCCATCGAGATGCACGGCCTGCTCCGCGCCTTCGGCCAGCTCGCCAGGGGCTCCGGCGCGGCGCAACCCGAGAAGCCGACCTGCGGTATCGGATCGATCAAGGCCAACATCGGTCATGCCGAGGCGGCCGCCGGCATCGCGGGCGTCATCAAGGTCCTGCTCGCCTTCCAGCACGGCGTCCGGCCCGGGATGCCGCGCTTCCGGCGCATCAATCCGCGCATCAAGCTCGAGGGGAAACCGCTGTTCGTCGTCGACAAGAGCCAGCCGTGGGAGCGGCTGCGCGACGCGGACGGCAACCCCCAGCCCCGCCGCGCGGGCGTGAGCTCGTTCGGGTTCGGAGGAGCGAACGCCCACGTGGTGCTCGAGGAGCGCCTCGCCCCCGAGGATCCCGTCCGAGACGCTCAAACGACTGGGCCCGCCGTCGTCCCGCTGTCCGCGAAGAACCCCGAGCGGCTGCGGGAGATGGCCGGCGCGCTGGCGAGCTTCCTCGCCGAGCGCCGCGGCAGCGTGGACCTCCGTGACGTGGCGCACACGCTCCAGATCGGGAGGGAGCCGATGGCGAGCCGGGCGGCCGTGATCGCCGCCGATCTCGACGCGCTCATCGCCGGCCTCGACGCGGTCGCGCGCGGCGTAGAGGAGGCGCCCGGCGTGCTCCGCGGCGAGGTCAGCGAGCGGAAGGAAGAAGCCGCCGTCGCGCGCAGCGACGGCGGCGAGGCGGCGGCCCCGGCCGAGATCGCGTCGCGCTGGGTCCACGGCGGCGACGTCGACTGGGCGGCTGCAGATCCGGGCGCGCAGGGCCGGCGCATCCCGCTGCCGACGTACCCGTTCGCCCGGCATCGGTACTGGCTGCCCGGCCTGCGCTCGCCCGCGCCCTCGGCGCGCGAGGGCGCGGCGCCCGGCGCCGCCCGCCCCGCGATCGGGCGCCCGTGCCCGCTGCACGAGGGGCGCTGCACCCTGATCGAGATCGAGCCCTCGGACCCGCGCCTCCGCGACCACGTCGTGGACGGGCGGCCGATCGCGCCCGCGGCCCTGACCCTCGACCTCGTCGCCGCGGTCGCGCGCGCCGGCGGAGCGGCGCCAATCCGGCTGCGCGAGGTCTCGTGGATCCGCCCGCTGGAGAGCGCGGCGGGCGCGGCGCTCGCCTGCCACGTCGAGCTCACGCCGCGCGGCGACGAGCTCGCCTTCGAGATCTTCACGGTCCCCGGCGGCGCGGGGCGAGAGGTCTCTTGCCGCGGGATCGTCGACCCGCGCCCCGCGACCGGCGGCGCGCCGGAGCGACGCGACGTCGCGGCGATCGAGGCGCGCTGCGCCGCGCGCGAGGGCGCGGCCGCGCGCTACAGCGCCCTCGGCCTCGTCGGCCTCGACTACGGCGCGACCTACCGCGTGCTCCGGCGGCTGTCGTGGAGCGACCGCGAGGCCCTCGGCGCGCTCGAGGCGCCGCAGCCCGCCCCCGGCGACCGCGCGCGCGAGCCCGGGGCGTCGCCCCTCCGGCCGGACATCCTCGACGGCGCGCTGCAGACCGCGTCGGCGCTCCTCGACCTCGAGGCGTACGGGGCGCCGCTGCCGGCGGAGCTCGCCCTGATCGAGGTCCACGCCCCGCTGCCCCGCGAGGGCTTCGTGCACGTCGCCCGCGGCGGCGCCGGCGCCGATTGCTTCGACCTCGAGATCCTCGACGGCGCTGGCGCCGTCTGCGCGGCGCTGCGCGGGCTCGCGATCGTCCGCCGCCGCGCCGCGCGGCCGGGGATGTTCTATCGCCCGGCCTTCCGGCCGCTCGAGCGCCGCGACGACGTGGTCCCGGAGGCAGGGGAGGGCAGCGTCCTGCTCGTCGGGCTCGCGCCCCAGCGCGACCTGATGCTGCGGATCGCGGCCGAGCACCGCGGAGAGCAGGCGCGGGTGATCGTCCTCGGCGATCACACCGCGCCGGTCTCGCCCCGCGAATGGACGCTGGCGCCGGCGGACGCCGAGGGCCTCGCGAGGTGCCTCGACGGCCTCGGCGGCGTGCGCGCGCTCTACTTCCTCGGCGCGCTGTCGGACCCGGCGAGCCCGCCCGACGACCTCGACGCGATCGAGCGCTGCCAGGCGCGCGGCGCGCTCACCTTGCTGCGCTTCGTGCAGGCGCTCGACCGGAAGAGCTTGCTCCGGGACGGGACCGCGATCCGGGCGTTCACGAACGGCGCGTTCGCGGTCTCTCCCGCCGACGAGGTCGTGCCCCACGGGGCGTCGGTCGTCGGGCTCGCCCTCTCCATCGCGCGCGAGCACCCGGCCCTGCGCGTCACGTGCGCCGATCTGCCCGCCGTCATCGAGGCGGACGACGCGCTCGTCTCGGCGATGACGCGGCGCGATCTCCCGCCCTTCGCGGTCACCGCGATCCGCGGCGGCGTCCACCTCGCCCGCGCGCTCGAGCCGCTGCGCCTCGAGCGCGGCGAGCTCGCGCTCAGGCCCCGCGGCGTCTACCTCATCCTCGGCGGCGCCTCGGGCATCGGCCTGGAGACCGCGGTGCTCTTCGCGGAGCGCGCGCGCGCGCGCGTCGCGGTGGTCGGGCGGCGGCCCCTCGACGCGGAGCTGTCGCGCCGGCTCGAGCGGGTCCGGAGCGCTGGCGGCGAGGTGCTCTACTGCCAGGCCGACGGCGCCTCCCGGGCCGACATGGAGCGCGCGGTCCGGGAGGTCTGGGACACGTTCGGGCCGATCAACGGGGTCGTGCACTCCGCGGTCGAGCTCGCGGATCGGCCCCTCGAGGGCATGGACGACGCCGCGTTCCGGGCCGCGCTGGCGCCCAAGGTGCAGGCCTCGGTCGTGCTCGCGGCGGTGACCGCGCGCGAGCCGCTCGACTTCACGGTCTTCTACTCGTCGGCGATCTCGTACCGGGGCAACGCGGGGCAGGGGAACTACGCCGCGGGCTGCACCTTTCAGGAGTCGCTCGCCGCGCGCCTCCGCAAAGCGGGGCGCCGCGTCCAGGTCGTCAGCTGGGGGTTCTGGGGCGAGACGGGCGTCGTCGCTGGCGAGGGCTGGCTGCGGAAGCTCGCGCGGCTCGGCATCCGGCCCATCTCCCCGGCCGAGGGCGTCGACGCCATCGCGCGGATCCTGGCCTCGCCGATCGACGAGGTCGTCGCCCTCCGCGCCGACCGCGCGGCGCTCGCGGACTTCGGCGTCCGCGAAGGCGCCCCGGTCGCGGCCGGCGCCCCGGCGCGGGCGAGCGAGGGCGCGCTGGACCTCTCGTCGCTGGCGCGGGCGAGCGAGGACGCGCCGGCGCTCGCCAGGCAGGTGGAGGCGTTCCGCGAGCTCGAGGAGCTCGGAGGCCTCGGGCTGATCGAGGCCCTCGAGGCGCTCGGCGCGCTCGGCGAGGGCGCCTCCTCGCCCGCGCGCGCCGGCCTGCGCGAGCGGCTCGCGCCGGCCCCAGGGTTCGAGCGGCTCGCCGACGCGATGCTCGAGCTCCTCCGGCGCGCCGGCCACCTCGAGGGTGCCGGCGGGTCGCTCCGCCTCAGCGAGCGCAGCCGGGAGCACCTCGCGCGCCGCTCCCACCGCGCGCTCGTCGAGGGCTTCGCCGCGTTCGAGCGGCGCCACCCCGATCTCCTGCCGCACGCGCGGCTCCTCGGCGCGTGCATCGAGGCGCTGCCGTCGGTCGTGCGGGGCGAGCGGCTCGCGACCGACGTGCTCTTCGCCCCCGAGACGCGGCCCCACGTCGAGCGCGTGTACCGGGAAGGCGCCGTGGGCGCGTACGGACGCGCCGCCGCCAGCGCGGTGCGCGAGATCGTCGCGCGCCGCGCCGCCTCCTCGACGTCGCCGATCCGCCTCATCGAGGTCGGCGCGGGCACCGGCGGCACCACGGGGCACGTGATCGCCGCGCTCGCGGGCGCGCCCGGCCGCGTCGAGTACGTCTACACCGACGTCTCGCCGGCCTTCCTGCGCCTCGGCGAGGAGCGCTTCGGCCCGCGTCACGCGCCGATGCGCTTCGCGAGGCTCGACATCGAGGCGCACCCCGAGGACCAGGGCTTCGACCGCGGATCGGCGGACATCGTCCTCGCGGCGAACGTCCTGCACGCGACGCGCGACGTGGCCGAGACCCTGCGCCACCTGAAGTGGCTGCTCGCGGCCGGCGGGCACCTCCTCCTCTGCGAGACGCGCGAGGTGCAGCTCTTCACGACGCTGACGTTCGGGCTCCTCGACGGGTGGTGGCGCTTCACCGATCCGGAGCGGCGCCTGCCCCACGCGCCGCTGCTCGACGTGGCGCGCTGGCGGCGCGAGCTCGCCGAGCGAGGCTTTCGCGCGATCCAGGCGGCGAGCCTCACCGGCGACGAGCACGAGCCGCTGGCGCAGTGCCTCATCGCCGCCGAGAGCGACGGGGCGGTCGCCGCGCGGGCTCCCGCGCCCGCCGCGGCCCGCGCGGAGCGGCCCGAGGCGCGCCGCTCCGAGCCCGCGCCCGAGCGGGCGGGCGCTGACAGCGCGGCCTCGCTGAAGGCCGCGGTGCTCGAGCTGGTCCTCGGCGAGCTCGCGCGCGCGACCCAGCGCGCCCCGGCCGGCATCGACGCGGAGCGTCCGTTCGCCGAGCTCGGCGTGGACTCGATCGTCGGCGCGGACGTCGCGCAGGGGCTCTCCAGGGCGATGGGGCTGCCGCTCAAGACCACGAGCCTCTTCGAGTTCCCGACCGCCGCCGCGCTCGCCGAGCACCTGTGCGCGGCCCACCCCGCCGCGCTCCGCGCCCGCCTGGGCGTGGCAGAGCCGCCCGCGCGGCCGGCGCCGGCGGAGCGCAGGGAAGAGCCGCCCGCGCGGTCGGCGTCGGCGGAGCGCAGGGAAGAGCCGCCCGCGCGGCCGGCGCCGCCGGCCGAAGCGAGCGTCGTGGCGCGTGTGCCCCGCGCGATCGCGGCGCGCGGGGAGACTTGCCCCGGCGTCGTGCTCCACATGCCCGGGAGCATCGACGACGTGCACGTCGAGCCGGTCGTGGTCGGCCCTCCGGGGCCGGGGGAAGTCCAGATCCGGGTCCACGCCTTCGCCCTGAACTTCGGCGATCTGCTCTGCGTGCGGGGGCTCTACCCCACGATGCCGGAGTACCCCTTCGTGCCCGGCTTCGAGGTCGCCGGGACCGTCCACCGGGTGGGCAGCGAGGTCGATGGGCTCCGGCCTGGCGACGAGGTCGTCGCCCTCACGGGCGCCGCGCTCGGCGGGCACGCCGCGCTGGTCAACACGCCGGCGATCGTCACGGTGAAGAAGCCCCGCGGGCTCCGCTTCGACGAGGCCGCAGCGCTCCCGGTGGCGTTCGTGACCGCCCACGCCGCCCTGGAGCTCGCGGCGCCCGTCGCCGGAGAGCGCATCCTCATCCAGACCGCCGCGGGCGGCGTCGGGGCCATGGCGGTCCAGCTCGCCCAGCAGCGCGGCCTCGAGATCTTCGCCACCGCCGGCTCCGCAGAGAAATGCGAGCACCTGCGCAGGCAGGGGGTCGCGCTCGCCATCGACTACCGAGCCACGGATTTCGCCAGGGCGATCTCCGAGCGGACCGGGGGCCAGGGGGTCGACATCGTGCTCAACATGCTGCCGGGCGACGCCCTGCAGAAGGGGCTCGACCTCCTCGCCCCCGGCGGGCGTTACGTCGAGATCGCGATGACCGCCTTGCAGCAGGCGCGCGCGGTGGACCTCTCCCGCCTCGTCGCGAACCAGTCGATCGTCAGCGTCGACCTCAGGCGCACGCTCCTCTCGCGCCCTGCGCGCGTGCGCCGCGCGCTCGAGGAGATGGTCGCGCTCGTCGAGGCCGGGCGGCTCCGACCGAACGTCGGCCGGACGTTCGCGTTCGACGACTGGCGCGAGGCCTACCGCTACCTCGACGGCGCCCGCAACGTCGGCAAGGTCGTCGTGACCGGCGTGGCGCTCGACCGCGAGCGCGCGGCGGCCTCGCCCGAGCGCGCGGCGGCCTCGCGCGAGCCCCGAGGGCCGTCGCCCGAGCTCGGGGCGGCGGGCGCGGCGCGCGCCGAGCGGCCGGAGCTGGAGCCCATCGCCATCGTCGGCGCCTCCGGGCGGTTCCCGGGCGCGGCGGACCTCGAGGCCTTCTGGCGCAACCTCGCGGCCGGCGTCTGCTCGGTGACCCGCGCGCGGGTCGAAGACTGGCCGATCGCGATCCGCGATATCCCGGGCGCCGGGGACGACGTGGCCCCCGCGGCCCTCTACGGCGGCTACCTCGAGGACATCGACCGCTTCGACCCGCTCTTCTTCCGCATCTCGGGCGCCGAGGCGGTGCTGATGGACCCCCAGCAGCGGCTCTTCCTCGAGGAGAGCTGGAAGGCGCTCGAGGACGCGGCCATCGCGCCGTCCAGCCTCGACGGGCAGCGCTGCGGGATCTTCCTCGGCGCTGCGCCGGGCGACTACGACGACGTCCTCGGGGCGGCCGGCGAGCGCATCGAGGCCCACACCTTCACCGGCAACGAGGCCTCGATCGGCGCCGCGCGGCTCGCTTACCTGCTCAACCTCAAGGGCCCGACGCTCACGATCGGCACCGCCTGCTCCTCGTCGCTCGTGGCGCTCCATTACGCCTGCCAGAGCCTGCGCGGCGGCGAGTGCGACCTCGCGCTGGTCGGCGGGGCGTTCGTGAACACCACGCCGCGCTTCCACGTGCTCGCCAGCCGCGCGGGGATGCTCTCGCCGAACGGGCGCTGCCGGACCTTCGACGAGGGCGCGGACGGCTTCGTCCCCGGCGAGGGGGTCGGCGTCCTCGTCCTCAAGCCGCTCGCTCGAGCGCTCGCGGACCGCGACCTCATCCGGGGCGTCATCGTGGCGACCGGCGTGAACCAGGACGGCAGGACGAGCGGCATCACCGCGCCGAGCGCCGCCGCGCAGGTGGCGCTCCTCGAGTCCGTCCACGAGGCGGGCGGCGTCGATCCCGGGACGATCGAGCTCATGGAATGCCACGGGACCGGCACGCCGCTCGGCGATCCCATCGAGATGTCGGCGCTGACCCGCGCCTTCCGCAGCGACGCCGGCGCGCCGCGCGCCTGCGCCGTCGGCTCGGTCAAGACGAACATCGGGCACACCGTCACCGCGGCCGGCGTCGCCGGCGTGCTGAAGGCGCTGCTCGCGATCGAGCGCCGGGCGCTCCCGCCCACGCTCCACTTCGAGCGGCTCAACCCGCGCATCGACCTGGAGGGCAGCCCGTTCTTCGTCAACACGGAGCTCAGGCCGTGGCCGCCTTCCGGCGACCCGCGCCGCCCGCGCCGCGCGGCCGTCAGCTCCTTCGGCTTCAGCGGCACGAACGCGCACGCCGTCATCGAGGAGCCGCCGCCGATGCCGGCGCGCTCGGGCGAGCCGTCCGGCCGCGAGCCCTTCTGCTTCTGCCTCTCCGCGACCACGGGGGAGGCGCTCCGGCGGAGGAGCGGCGATCTCCTCGCCTGGATCCAGCGCCACGGCCGCGAGCACCGCGCCGGCGACGTGAGCTTCACGCTGCTCTCGGGCCGGAGCCACCACCCCGAGCGGCTCGCGCTGGTGGCCCGCGATCTCGACGAGCTCGCGGCGCAGCTGGAGGACGAGCTCGCGGGCCGCCCGGTGGCGCGCGCCCGGCGCGGCGCGCGCTCGGAGGACCCGCGCGCGCGGGCGGTCGACGGCGAGCGCTGCCGCCGGATCGTCGCGGAGCTGGAGGAGGCCGCTCGGGACCGGGGGGCCCTGATGGTGGAGCTCGCGGAGCTCTACGTGCGCGGCGCCGACGCGGAGCTCCGCGCGCTCTTCCAGGCGGGGGACTTCCGCCGCGTCCGGCTCCCCGCGTACCCGTTCGCGCAGGAGCGCTACTGGCCGCGAGGCGCTCGCCGCCGGTCCGCCGGCGAGCCGCGCAGCGAGCGCGGAGGCGCGCACCCCCTCGTCGACCGGCGCCTCGCGAACGGCGGAGCGCCCCTCTTCGAGAAGACGTTCACGCCCGGCGACGCCTGGGTGCGCGATCACCTCGTGTGGGGGCAGCCCACGGCTCCGGGCGCGGTGTTCCTCGAGATGGCGCGGGCCGCTGCTGCGCAGGCGGGCGCCGAGGTGCGGCGCATCTCCAGCGCGACGTGGCTGCAGCCGCTCCAGGTAGCGGCCGGGCCCGTGGCCGTGGCGATCCACCTGGAGCCGCAGCCGGCAGGGGGCGCGCTGCGGTGCCAGATGACGAGCGGAGAGGGCCGCGCGGTCCACGTCGACCTGCAGCTCTCGCCGGCGCCAGCGCACGCGCCGCCGCCCCTGGATCTCGCGTCGATCCGGCGCCGGCTCCCGGAGCGCCTGTCCGGTGACGCCTGCCGGTCGCGGCTCCTCGGGCACGGGCTCGCCTTCGGGCCTGCGCTCCGCGCGCTCAAGGAGGTGCTGCGATCGGGCGACGAGGCGCTCGCGGCCTTCGAGCCCGGCCTCGATGGGGACCTCGAGGGAGACGGGCTCGTCCTGCTCCCGTCGATCATCGACGGCGCCTGGCAGGCGCTCGTCGCCTTGCTGCCGAGCGACGAGCCGGCGCCCTTCCGCCCGTTCTCCCTCGAGGGCTTCACGTGGTACGAGCCGCTCGGCCGCGCCGCGTTCGTGCACATCGCCAGGAGCGGCCCGGAGGCAGGGCGGTACCTGCGCTTCTCGCTGGCGTTCGCCGACGCGACCGGCCGGGTCCTCGCGCAGATGGATCACTTCACCGTGGCCCGCGCGGAGGCGCCGGCGCCGAGGGCGCTCGCCCGGGAGGCGGCGGCGGCAGGCGGCGCGTCGTCGCTCTTCTTCGAGCCGGTCTGGCGCAGCATGGATCCGGGCGCTGATCCGTCGGCGCGGGCCCCCCGCCGGGTGCTCGTGATCGACGGCGACGATGACGATGGCCTGCGCGACGCGCTCGCCTCGCGCCTCGGCCGCCTGTCTCCCGGCGGCGCGCCGGACGTCGCGCGGATCTCCCTCGCCGAGCGCGGTGAAGGCGACGAGGATCCCGGGCTCGAGCGGGCGATCGAGCGCGCGCGGCCCGAGCTCATCGTCGCCTGCTGGCCCTCGCGCCTGGGCTCACCCCCGGGGTGGAGCGGTGAGGGCGCGGAGGACGCCCTCCGGCGCAGGGCGCTGCCTTTCTACCGGCTGAGCCGCGCGCTCTCGCGCCTCGGCGCGGGCGTCCGCCTGATGTGCGTCCGCGCCGGCAGCAGGGACACGTCCGCCCCGTTCTTCGAGGCGCTCGCCGGCTTGCTCCGGACCCTGACGCTGGAGCAGCCGGCGTGCGCCGCGCAGCTCATCGCGCTCGACGGCGCCCCGAGCGCCGGCCCCGAGGAGATCTCCGACGTCGTGCTGCGCGAGTGGGCGGCGGCCGCGCCGCTCGCCCGGGAGATCCGGTACGCCGAGGGGCAGCGCCAGGTCCGCGACCTCGCCGAGTGGCGTCCGCAGGCCGGCGGCGCCGCCCCGTCGCCGTGGCGGAGGGGCGGGGTCTACCTCGTCGCCGGCGGCGCTGGAGGGATCGGGCGGGTCGTGGCCGAGCACCTGGCGCGCGAGGCCGAGGCGCGCCTCGTCCTGCTCGGGCGCTCCGAGCTGGGCGGCGACGCGCAGCGATGGCTCGATGGACTGAAGCGGCTCGGCGGGAGCGCGACCTACACCCGGGTCGACGTCACCCGTCGCGAGGACGTGCGCGCCGCGGTCGAGCAGGCGAGGGATCGGCACGGCGCGCTGCACGGCGTCGTCCACGCCGCGGGGGTGCTCCGTGACGGCCTGCTCGCGCGGAAGGCCGAGCGCGACGTCGAGGCGGTGCTCCGGGCCAAGGTGCTCGGCGCCGTGCACCTCGACGAGGCCGTTGCGGACGGCCCGCTCGATCTGTTCGTGCTCTTCTCCTCGCTCGCGGGCCTCACCGGCAACGAGGGCCAGGCGGACTACGCCTACGCGAACCGCTTCCTCGCGGGCTTCGCGGCGTGGCGGGAGGCGCGCTGCAGCGAGGGCGCGCGCAGCGGCCGCACGCTCGCCGTCGACTGGCCGCTGTGGGCCGAGGGCGGCTTCGCCATCCCAGGGCCGGTGCGCGAGCGGATGGCCGCCGTCGCGGGGCTGCTTCCCATGCCGGCCGAGGCGGGCCTCGCCGCGCTCCGCGCGTGCCTCCAGCGGCCCGGCCCGTCGCTCTCCGTGATGTACGGCCGGGAGGCGACGATGCGCGTGTTCCTCTCCGGCTTCCGCGAGCATGCGCTGGCCGGCCCCGCCTCCGCGCCGGTCGCATCGGCGGGCGCCGGGGGCGCTGAGCGCGCGGTGGGCGCCGAGCTCCACGCCGCGGCCGAGCGGCTCCTCCAGGAGCGCTTCGCCGAGCTGCTCCAGATCCCGGCGAGCCGCCTGCGCCCCGACGAGCCGTTCGAGCGTTACGGCATCGACTCCATGATGGCGGCGCGGATCACGAGCCGCCTCGAGGACGATCTCGGCGAGCTGCCGAAGACCCTCCTCTTCGAGCACCAGAGCCTCGCCTCGCTCGCGCGCTGCCTCGTCGCGGAGCATGGCGCGAAGCTCGCCGCGCTCTCCGCTGCGAGGCCGGCGCCGGCCGCCGCGACCTCGACGCCGGCCGCGGAGCCGGCCGCAACCTCGGCGCCGGTCGCGACCTCGGCGCCGGCCGCCGCAACCTCGGTGCACCCCGGCCCGGAGGGCGCGGGCCCGACGCCGGACCGGGCGCGCGCGTTCGAGGACATCGCCATCATCGGCCTCGCCGGCCGGTACCCGAAGGCGCCCGATCTGGACACGTTCTGGCAGAACCTCGTCGAGGGGCGCGACTGCATCGAGGAGATCCCGCCGGAGCGCTGGGATGTCGCCCGCTACGCCGACATGGATCCGAGCCGGACCGAGCGGCCCCACGGCAAGTGGGGCGGCTTCGTCGCGGATCACGACATGTTCGATCCGCTCTTCTTCCACATCGCCCCGCGCGAGGCGGAGGTGATGGACCCCCAGGAGCGCCTCTTCCTCGAGATCGCCTGGGCGGCGCTCGAGGACGCCGGCTACAGCCGGTCGACCGCGCGCCGCGCGTTCGATCGGCGCATCGGCGTCTTCGCCGGCGTGATGTGGAGCGACTACCAGCTCTACGGCGTCGGGCAAGGGGCGGACGGCCGGGGGCTCCGGCTGTCGTCCTCGTTCGCCTCGATCGCGAACCGCGTGTCCTTCGCGCTCGACGCGACCGGCCCGAGCATGGCGGTCGACACGATGTGCTCGTCGTCGCTCACCGCGGTGATCCTGGCCTGCCAGAGCCTCTCGCGGGGCGAGTGCCACGCCGCCATCGCCGGCGGCGTGAACCTCTCGTTGCACCCGAACAAGTTCGTCTACCTCGCCCAGCAGAAGTTCCTCTCGTCCGACGGGCGGTGCCGGTCGTTCGGCGAGGGGGGCGACGGCTACGTGCCAGGGGAAGGGGTCGGCGCGGTGGTCCTCAAGCCGCTCCGCCGCGCCGTCGCCGACGGCGATCACATCTACGGGGTGATCAAGGGCGCGGCGCTGAACCACGGCGGGATGACCCACGGGTACACCGTGCCGAACCCCGACGCGCAGGCCGCGCTCATCCGCGAGGCCCTCGAGACGAGCGGCATCGACCCGGCGACGCTCGGCTACATCGAGGCGCACGGCACGGGCACGGCGCTCGGCGACCCCATCGAGCTCCGCGCGCTCGCCCGCGCGCTCGGCGGCGCGAGGCCAGGCGGCCCGCTCTGCGCCGTCGGGTCGGTCAAGTCGAACATCGGCCACCTCGAGTCGGCCGCGGGGATCGCGGGGCTCACCAAGGTGCTCCTCCAGCTCCGCCACCGCCTCCTCGTCCCCTCGATCCACGCCGACACGCTGAACCGGAACGTCGACTTCGGGGCGCTGCCCCTCTGGGTGCAGCGCGAGCTCGCGCCGTGGGAGCACCCCGCGAGCGGCGCTCGGGGCGGGCACCCGCGGCGCGCGGGGCTGAGCTCCTTCGGCGCGGGCGGCGCGAACGCGCACGTCGTGGTCGAGGAGCACCTCGCGGACGAGGGCGCGGCGCCGCGAGCGGGCGCGGGTTCGCCCGAGCTCTTGCCGCTCTCCGCCGCGACCGAGGAGCGCCTCGTCGCGTATGCGCAGAGCCTGCTCGGCTTCATCGCCCGCGCGCGGCGCTCGGGCGAGCCGCTGCCGTCGCTCGCCGACATCGCCTACACCCTCCAGGTCGGCCGCGAGCCGCTCGACCGGCGCCTCGCGATCGTCGCGACCGACATCGCGCGCTGGGAAGACAGCCTCGCGCGTTTCGTCGCGGGCGAACGCGCGATCCAGGGGATGTACCTCGGCAGCCCCGGCGAGGCGCCGCCTCCCGGCGCGCCGGAAGGCGCGGGCGGCGCGCCCGAAAGCGCCGGCCTCCTCGCGATGGGCCGCCCGCTGTCCGAGCCCGAGCTCGCCCTGCTGGCGGCGCGCTGGGTCTCGTCGCAGGACGAGGTGGACTGGACGGCCCTGCCCCGGAGCGGCCGGCCGCGGCGCGTGTCGCTGCCGACCTATCCCTTCGCGCGGCGGCGGTGCTGGGCGCCCCGGCGCCCGGCGGACGAGCCCGCCCGGAGCGCCGCTGCGCCCGAGGCGAAGCCCGCGCGACCCTCCGTCAAGGCGCCCGCGCTCGGGCGGCGCGCGGACGCCTACTGCATCATCGGTGGAGGGCCGACCGGCATCGGCACGGCCAAGTGCCTGCTCCAGCGCGGCGTCCCGGTCGAGATCATCGAGCGCGAGGACGACTTCGGCGGCGTCTGGAACTTCGGCGCGCCGAGCGGGCGCGTCTACGAGAGCACACACCTCATCTCGTCGAAGCTCAACACGCAGTTCAGCGACTATCCGATGCCGGAGGAGTACCCCCATTACCCGGATCGCCGGATGTTCCTCCGCTACCTGCGCGACATGGCCCGTCACTTCGGGCTGTACGACCGGGCGCGCCTCCGCACCTCGGTCGAGCGGATCGAGCCCGAGGGGGACGCGTGGCGGGTCGTGACGTCCGACGGCGACGCGCGGCTCTACCGGGGCGTCGTCGTCGCCAACGGGCTGCAGCGAAAGCCCAAGTACCCCGATCTCCCGGGCACGTTCACGGGGGAGACGCTGCACACGGCCGACTACCGCAGCTCGAGCAGCCTGCGGGGCAAGCGGGTCCTCATCATCGGAGGCGGCAACTCCGGCTGCGACATCGCGGTGGACGTCTGCTCCGCCGCGGCCGCCGTCTTCCACAGCATGCGGCGCCCGTACTACTTCATGCCGAAGTTCATCGAAGGCCGCCCGACCCAGGAGTGGCTGATGGACCTGCCGCGGCGGCTCGGGGAGGGGGTCGACGTCTGGCCCCACGTGAGCCGGGTCTTCAAGCTCGCCGGCTTCGATCCGGCCGACTACGGCCTAGGGGCACCCGAATACCGGATCGATCAGGCGCATCCTGTCATCAATTCTCATTACCTCTGCCACGTCGGCCAGGGCGATATCGTACCCAAGAGGGACGTCGCTTCGCTCGACGGCCGGCGGGTGACGTTCACGGACGGTAGCGCCGTCGAAGTGGATTGTATCCTCTACGCCACTGGCTATACTCCGCACTTCCCTTTCCTGGACGAGCGCCATCTCCGATGGACGAACGGTCGTCCGGACATGTTTTTGCGCATGTTCCATCGCGAGTACGACAACCTCTTCCTGGTGGGTTTCGTCAACGCGGCCGCGGGGCTCGGCAACGTCGTCAACGCGATGGGCAACCTCCTCGCCGCCTACCTGCGCGCCCGGGAGCAGCAAACGCCGGGGTTCCGCCGGTTCCGTGCGCTGGTGAGCGGGCCTGACCCGGATCTGGGCGAGCAGAATTTCCTTCGCAGCGATCGCCACGCGTTCGAGGTCGACCTCTGGAAGATGATCAGGGCGATCAGCTTCTTCCGCGCCAAGCTCGAGGTGGCTGCCACGGACGCGCCGAGCGGGTCCAGCGTGGCTGTCACTCCACTCCAGACACCTCATGAAAACACGGGAAATCCATAGGCAAAACGGCGCCCACGACCGCGAGACCCAGCCGCTCGGGCCACGATTCACCGAGCGATTGCGCAGCTTGGCTGCGGAGGTCTTGAAGCTCGACGTCGGGGAGGTCGACCTCAGCCAGCCTGTGGCCGAATACGGGCTCAGCTCGGTCCTGGCCGCCGATTTCATCGCCCGTTTCGAGGCGATCTTCGGCATCAAGCTGGCTCCCACCGTCTTCTTCGAATACCGGGATCTGGGCGCTCTCGCGGGCCACCTCGTCGAGCGGTATGCGGACCGGATCGCGCGCGCGCTCGAGGGCCAGGGCGGCGCGCCGGAGCCGGCGCCGGCGCGCGACGCAGGCAACACCAACGGCGCACACGCGGCAGCGCCCGGCGCGGGTGGTAGCGAGTTGGACAGGCGTGTGCACCAGGTCGCCTCCGGCGGAGGTGCGCTGATGAGCGACCTCGAGGCGCTCTGGGGCGACGAGCGGCCGGCGCAGGCCGCGAGTGAGCCGACCTCGACGAAGGCACAGGAGCCCAGCGCTCGGGAGAGCGCCCTCTCCGGCACGGCGGGCCCCGGGCGCGACGACATCGCCATCATCGGCCTGAGCGCCGTCCTGCCCGCCAGCGAGGACGTCGAGGAGTTCTGGGCGCACCTCCTCGCCGGCGACACCCTGATCACGCGGATCCCGGCCGAGCGGATCGCCAGGGCGACGTACCACCTCGCGCCGATCGGCGGAGGTCGGCGCTCGGAGGTGGCCTGGGGGGCGTTCCTCGACGGCGTGGATGCGTTCGACGCCGCGTTCTTCGGGATCACGCCGCGCGAGGCGGAGCTCATGGATCCGCAGCAGCGGCTCTTTCTCCAGACCGCCTGGCACGTCGTCGAGGACGCCGGCTACGACCCGCGCGCGCTCGCGGACAGCCGGACCGGCGTCTTCGTCGGCGTCGCGACCACCGACTACCTCGACCTCGCCATGGAGGCCGGCGTCGACGCCGACGCCTACATGGCCACCGGGCTCGCGCACGCCATCCTCGCGAACCGCGTCTCGTTCCTCCTCGGGCTGAACGGGCCGAGCGAGCCGGTGAACACCGCGTGCTCCAGCGCGCTCGTCGCCCTCCACCGCGCCGTCGAGGCGATCCACCGGGGCGACTGCGAGATGGCGATCGCGGGCGGCGTGAACCTCATCCTGCACTCGCGGGTGTCGGACGCCTTCCAGAAGGCAGGCATGCTGAGCCCGACGGGGCGCTGCAATGCGTTCGCGGCCGGGGCCGACGGCTTCGTGCGCGGCGAGGGCGCTGGCGCGGTCCTGCTCAAGCCGCTCTCGAGGGCGATCGCGGACAGGGATCCCATCCGCGGCGTCCTCCGCGGGTCGGCGATCAACCACAACGGCCGCTCGGGGACGCTGATCTCTCCGCGGCTCGACGCGCAGGTCGACGTGCTCGTCCGCGCCTACAGGAGCGCGGGCGTCGATCCGTCCACCATCGGGCTCATCGAGGCCTACGGCATCGGCTCGGACCTCGCGGATCAGGTCGAGATCCTCGGGCTCAAGCGCGCCTTCGAGGAGCTCTACCGGAGCCTTGGGCTCCCGGCCCCGGAGCGCCCGCGCTGCGCGGTCGGCTCCGTGAAGACGAACGTGGGCAGCCTCGAGACCGCGTCGGGCATGGCGTCGCTCGCCAAGGTGCTGCTCGCGATGAAGCACGGAACGCTCCCGAGGAACGCGACCTCGGGCGCGCCGAACCCGCACCTCGAGCTCGACGGCAGCCCGTTCTACCTGCTCGATCGGACGATCGCGTGGCCCGGCGCGCCTGGACCGCGCGCGGGGCGCGCCCCGCGCCGGGCAGGGATCAGCGCCTTCGGGTACGGGGGCGTCAACGCGCACGTCGTCGTGGAGGAGCCCCCGGCGCGCGAGGAAGCGGCGCCGGCGGACGCGGGCCCGCGCCTGCTCGTGCTCTCGGCCCGGACCGAGGAGCGCTTGCGCGCGTACGCTTCGCGGCTCGAGCGCTCCCTGCGGCGCGACGTCGAGGCCGGCTCCGCGCCCACCTTGCGGGATCTCGCGTTCACCTTGCAGGTCTCGCGCGCGTCGTGGGAGTGCCGCGCCGCCGCGGTCGTCTCGGATCTCGCGTCGGCGCTGTCCGCCCTTCGCGCGATCGCGTCCGGCGAGGCGCGAGCCTCCGGCGTGCTCCTCGGCGAGGTCCCGAAGCGCACGGTGAAGACCGCGATCGCCGGTCCGAGCGCGGAGGAGCAGGAAGAGCAGGCGAAGCTCATCGCCGATCGGCAGTGGAAGGCCCTGGCCCGGCGGTGGGTGGAAGGCGAGAACGTGGCCTGGGCGCGGCTCTACGCCGGCGAGCCGCTGCCGCGCCGGGTCTCTCTGCCGGGGTATCCCTTCGAGCGGCGCCGCCACTGGCTCTTCGAGCAAGGGGAGGCGGGCCGCCTCAGGCGGGCGGGCGAGGGCCTGCCTGCTGGAGAGGGCGCCCTGCGGGACGGCGGGAGCCGGGGAGGGGGCTTGCTGGAAGGAGATCCCCGGGAGCAACCGCCCCGCGAGGCGCTGGCCTCCGGCGAGGTGGCGCGGGCGCGCGAGCCGCGCGAGCTCCTGCGGACCACCTACCGCGCCGGCGATCCCGTGCTGAAGGATCACACGATCCGGGGCGCAGCGGTCATGCCCGCGTCGGCGCTCGTCGAGCGGGCGCTCACGGCGGCGCGCTCGCTCTCGGCGGAGTGGTGCGCGCTCGAGAAGCTCGTGTTCCTGCGGCCGCTGTCGTGCGCGCGCGGCGAGGTCACCGTCCGCGTCGTCGCCGCGCAGCAGGAGCGAGGCTGGGCGCTGGAGATCCAGGACGACCGCGGGATCGTGTGCGCGCGCGGCGCGCTGTCGCTCGAGGCGGAGGGCGCGGCGCCGCTGCCCTTGCCCCTCGACGAGCTCGAGCAGCGCTGCGCCAGCGAGCTCTCTGCGGCCGAGCTCTATCACATGCTGTCCGACGCCGGCGTCGAGTACAGCCCCGCCTTGCGCGTGCTCATGCACGTCGGGCGGGGCGCGGGCGAGGCCCTCGGGCGCTACCGCCTCGATCGCGCGCCGGCGACCGGGGCCGACGCGCTGCCAGGCGCCGCGGCGAGCGCGGTGCCGAGCGCGGTGCCGAGCGCGGTGATCGAGGGGGCGATCCAGACCCTCGCGGCCCTCGTCGCCGAGGGCTCGGGCCAGATGGTCTTCTCCCTGGGGCGCGCCGAGATCTGGCGCCGGCCGGGGCGCAGCGGGTGGACGTACGCCCGGCGCACCGGCGAGCAGCGCTTCGACGTGATCGTCACCGACGACGCCGGCGCTGTCTGCGTCCGGCTCCTCGGCGTTGCGCTGCGCGCCCCCGCTTCCGCTCGCGAGGGAGCCGCGGCCCGCGACGAGGGAGCCGCGGCCCGCGAGGAGCCGTCCTCGGCGCCGTCGTCGCTCGATGCGACCTTGTCGCCGGCACAGTCCCGGCTGCGCGCCGTCGATGCGGCGGTTCACCAGAGCGCGCTGGCGGAGCTCGAGTCCTTCGCGCAGCGGCTGCTCCTTCACACGCTGCGCAGCGCCGGGGTCGACCCGGCGGGGCCGGGAGGCGCCGACCGCGACGCCGTCCGCCGCTCGCTCGGCGTCTCGCCCGCGCGCGAGCGGCTGCTCTCGGCCCTGCTGAACGCCGCCCGCGCCGCAGGCGCGCCTCCCGCACCGAGCGCATGGGACCCCGCGCTCGAAGCGGAGCGCCTCGCCGCGGCGTCGCCTTCCATCGCGGCCCACCTGGCCTTCCTCTCGCGCTGCGCTGCGCATCTCATCGCGGTGCTGCGCGGCGTGGTCACGCCGACCGAGGTCGTGTTCCCGGGAGGCTCGAGCCACCTCGTCGAGGCGGTGTACGGCGATAACGCCTTGATCGTTCCGTTCAACGAGGCCGTCGCGGCGGCCGTGCGCGCGTTCGTCGCGCAGCGGGCCTCCGCGCTCGAGCCGGGCCGGCGCGTCCGCATCCTCGAGGTGGGGGCCGGCACCGGGGGCACCAGCGCGCCGGTGCTCGGCGCGATCGCGCCCTTCCGCGATCGCGTCGAGTACGTCTACACCGACATCTCCCGCGGCCTGCTGCGCCGGGCGGAGGAGCGGCTCGGCCAGACGCACCCCTTCGTCCGCTTCGCGCCGCTCGACATCGAAGCGGACATCGAGGAGCAGGGCTTCTCGGCGGGCAGCTTCGATGTCGTCCTCGCCGCCAACGTCCTGCACGCGACGCGGAACGTGGAGCAGGCCACAAGCCATGCGAGGGACCTCCTCGAGCCGGGCGGCTGGCTCGTCGTGAGCGAGGCGACGCGCCTGCAGCTGTTCCTCACGATGACCTTCGGCCTGCTCGACGGGTGGTGGAGGTCGGAGGACGACCGCCGCTCCCCCGATGGACCGCTCCTCGGCGTGGGCGGCTGGCAGAAGCTCCTCCGCGACCTCGGCTTCTCTCGGGCATCGGCGCTCACGGCGCCTGCCCTCGACGGCGCCGAGCCGTACCAGGCGGTCCTGGTCGCGGAGAGCGCCGGCCCCCTCGCGCGCGCGAGCTCTTCGCAGCCCGCTGCGCCGCGCAGGCCGCGCGCCGCCCGGCAGGCCGCTGCCCAGGCCCGAGCGCCCGAGGCCGCAGAGCCGATCGTGCGCGAGCTCGTCGGGCAGATCTGCGCCGCGCTGCGGATGAAGCCGGACGACGTGGATGTTCGCCAGCCGTTCGCGGACTACGGCGTCGACTCGATCATCGCGGTGGAGCTGGTCGAGCGGACCAACCGGATCCTGGGGACCAAGCTGCTCCCGACGGCCCTCTTCGAGCACAAGAGCGTCATCGAGCTCGCGATCCACCTCGCGGAGGAGCTCGCCGGGGCGCCGCGCGCGGGCGCCGCGGGCGACCTCGCCGGGACGGCTACCCCGGCGGACGCGGGCGGCGCTGCGGCCGAGCCGCGCGTGGTGGTCGCCGAGCCGCTCACGGCGGCGGAGCCGCGCGCGATGATCGCCGCCGCGCCGCCCGCGCCGATCACCGCGGCCGCCGCGCAGGCCAGCGGCGCGCCGGCACGCGCGCCGGGCGCTGGCGAGGGCGCGATCGCCGTCATCGGGATGTCGGGTCGGTTCCCGGGAGCGCGGGATCTGGCCGAGTTCTGGCGCCTGCTCGCGAGCGGCACGTGCGCCATCCGGCGGGCGCCCCCGGAGCGCTGGGACGCGCAGGTGATCTGCGACCCCGATCCGGACCGGCTCGATCGCTCCTACTGCGTCGAGGGCGGCTTCCTCGACGACATCGACCTGTTCGACGCGGCGTTCTTCGGGATCACCGGGCGCGAGGCCGAGCTCTCGGACCCGCAGCACCGGCTCTTCCTGGAGGAGGCCTACGCCGCGCTCGAGGACGCAGGTTACGCGACCGATGCCGTCCGAGGCGCGCGGTGCGGCGTCTTCGTCGGCGCCGGGGCCGGCGACTACCTGAACCGCATGCTCGAGCTCCAGATCCCGAAGGGCGCGCAGGCGTTCTGGGGGAACACGGCCTCGGTCCTCGCCTCGCGCCTGTCCTACTTCCTCGACATGAAGGGCGTCTCGCTCGCGGTCGACACCGCGTGCTCGTCGTCGCTCGTCGCGGTTCACCTCGCCTGCCGGAGCCTGCTCTCCGGCGAGAGCGACCTCGCGATCGCGGGCGGGGCGTTCCTCAACGTCACCCCGACCTTCCACATCCTGGCGAGCAACGCGCGGATGCTGTCGCCCGTGGGGCGCTGCAAGGCGTTCGCTGCGGACGCCGACGGCTTCGTGCCCGGCGAAGGGGTCGGCGCCGTGGTGCTCAAGCGGCTCGACGCCGCGCTGCGCGACGGCGACGTGATCCACGGCGTCATCCTCGGCTCGGGCGTCAACCAGGACGGCAGGACGAACGGGATCATCGCGCCGAGCGTCGAGTCCCAGGCCGCGCTGCTCCGCGAGGTGTACGAGCGGGGCGGGATCGATCCGGCCACCATCACCTACGTCGAGGCGCACGGCACCGGGACGCGGCTCGGCGATCCGATCGAGGTGGAGGGGCTGACCCGGGCGTTCCGCGGGTTCACGGACGAGCGCGGGTACTGCGCCCTCGGCTCGGTGAAGACCAACATCGGGCACGCTGCCACGGCGGCGGGCATCGGCGGCCTGCTGAAGGGCCTGCTCTGCCTCCGGCACGGTCAGATCCCGCCGTCGCTCCACTTCAGCGCCCCGAACCCCGCGATCGACTTCGGCGCGAGCCCGTTCTTCGTGAACACCGAGCTGCGGGCGTGGTCCCGCGACCGGGGCCCGCGGCGGATGGCCGTGAGCTCCTTCGGGTTCGGGGGCACCAACGCGCACCTCGTCCTGGCGGAGCCGCCCGAGCGCTCGCTCGTGCCAGCGGCCCGCAAGCCCCTCTCGTGGGTCGTTCCCCTGTCGGCGAGGCAGCCCGACGCCTTGCGCCGGCGCATCGCCGATCTCGGTCGCTGGCTCGAGGCGTCCGCCCCGCAGCACCTCGGCGATGTGGTCCACACGCTGCAGCGCCGCAGGGCCCACCACGCCCACCGCGCCGCCTTCGTCGTCCGCGACGCAGCGGAGCTCCTCGAGGCGATCCGGGCCGTGGAGCAGGAGGGGCGGCATCCGCGCTGCATGATGGGCGAGGGGAGGGGGCCCGCTGCGGGGCTGCGCAGCGCGCTCGACGAGCTCTCCGCCTCGCTCTGCCGCGAGCTCGGCGGCGGCGCGCTGCCTCCGGACGAGCAGCACAAGAAGAGCGTTGCGCTCGCCGAGCTCTACGCCGCGGGCACCGACGTCGCCTGGGACCGCGCCTTCCCCGGAGAGGGTCGCGCGGTCTCCTTGCCGACCTACCCGTTCGTGCGCCAGCGCTTCTGGGCAGAGCCTTCTGCCGAGGCCTCGCCGGGCGCAGCGGCCACGCCGCGAGCGGAGGCCACGCCGCGCGCTGCGGCCTCACCGCGCGCTGCGGCCGCGCCGCGGCCGGTCCCGCCCGCGCGGGATGGCGGCGGCCGGATCGCCTACTTCGGCCCCCGCTGGGAGCGCGTCCCCGCGCCGAGCGCTGCGGCCAGAGCGCAGGCGGGCGGCGATCTCGTGCTCTTCGATCTCGACGGCCGGCTGGCGCGCGAGGAGCAGGCCCGCAGCGCCGGCAGCGGCCGCCGGGTCCTCTGGGTCCGGCCGGGGGCGCGCTTCGAGATCTCGGCGCCCGATGCGCTCGCGATCGATCCGAGCAACCCGGACGACTACCGGCAGCTCTGGGCGCACCTCGCCGGATCGGGGAGCGGGCCCGCTGCCGTCGTGCTCCTCTGGCCGTGGAGGCAGCCGTCGTTCGCACCGGCGGACGCGGCCGGCGTGGAGCGGGCGCTCGCCCACGGGATCGGCGCTGCGGCGTTGCTCGCCCGCGCCATGTGCGCAGCGCCGGCTCGGCTCGAGGCGCTTCGATCCGAGACGCGGCTCGTCGTCGTCTGCCGCGGCGACCTCGACGTCCGCGCGGACGACCAGCCGTTCAGCGAGGCTGCCGCGGCCTACGGCCGATCGCTCCGGCCGCTGCTGCCGCAGGTCCGCTTTCTGTCGCTGCTCTTGCCCGGGGATCTCGACGAGCGAAGGCTCGCGGACCTGCTCGACCAGGAGCTCGCCGACGCGGCGGGGGATCCGCACCGGGAGGTCGCGTACGACGGCGGCGAGCGCCATGTGCGCCGCCTCGCCCCGGCCGAGCCGATCCCCTCCGAGGAGGGCGCGGCGCTCCGCGAGCGCGGGCACTACCTCATCACGGGAGGCGCCGGCGGGCTCGGGCGGATCTTCGCGCGCCACCTCGCGCGGCAGTGCCGGGCGCGGCTGCTGCTGATCGGCCGCTCCCCGCTCGACGAGCGGCTGCGCGCCGAGCTCGCGTCGATCGAGGGCCTCGGCGCCGAGGTCCTGTACCGGACGGCCGACGTCACGCGGCTGCACGAGGTCGAGGGGGCGCTCTCGGAGGCGAGGCGGCGCTTCGGCCCGCTGTGCGGCGTCATCCACGCCGCGGGCGCGATCACGGGGCGCGTGCTGACCGACAAGAGCCACGCGGACTTCCTGGCGACGCTGCGGCCGAAGATCGAGGGCGTGAGGGCGATCGACGCCGCGACCGCGGGCGATCCGCTCGATTTCTTCGTCGCCTTCTCCTCGGCCTCGTCGTGGCTCGGGGACATGGGCCAGGGCGACTATGCGGTCGCCAACCGGTTCATGGACGTGTACTGCGCGCACCGCGAGGGGCTGCGCCGGCGCGGCCTGCGCCGCGGGCGCTCCGCGTCGATCGCCTGGCCGCTCTGGCGCGACGGGGGCATGCGCTTCGCCCCGGACCTGGAGCAGCGGTACCTGCGCTCCTCGGGGCTCGCCCTGGTCGAGGAGCGCGACGGCCTCGAGGCGTTCGACGCGATCCTCGCGGGCGGGCCGACGCAGGTGATGCCGCTCGTCGGCGATCTGTCGCTGCTCGCGCCGATCCTGGGCCTCTCCGCGCCGCGCGCGCGGCCGCCCGCCGCGGCCGCTTCGGCCGCCGCGCAAGCGGCTCCCGCGGCCGCTGCTGCTGCGGGCTCCGCCGCCGTGGACGGCGGGGCGCGCGCTGGCCAGACCGGGGCGGCGATCCCGGCGCCGGCGCAGATCGAGGCGGATCTCTGCGGAATCATCGCCACGCACTTCAAAGTGAGCATCGGCCAGCCCGACGAACATCTCGGGGAGCTCGGCTTCGACTCGCTCATGCTTACGGAGCTCGCCGATCGAATGAGCAGGCGCTACGGGGTCGAGGTCCTCCCGACGGTGTTCTTCAGCCACAACACCGTGCGGAGCCTCGCGGCCTTCCTGGTAGAGACGTTCGGTTCAGCGCTCCGCCTCGAAGCGCGCCCGCGCGAGGCGGAAGCGCCCGCGGTGGAGGCGCGCCCGCACGAGGCGGAAGCGCCCGCGGTGGAGGCGCGCCCGCACGAGGCGGAAGCGCCCGCGGTGGAGGCGCGCCCGCACGAGGCGGAAGCGCCCGCGGTGGAGGCGCGCCCGTGCGAGGCCGGAAGGGCCCCCCTTCGCGGGGGCGCGGAGCTCGACGGCCGCGACATCGCCATCGTGGGGATGAGCGGCGTGTTCCCGGGCGCGCGGGATCTCGACGAGCTCTGGGAGCACCTCGCGGCGGAGCATGACCTGATCGCCGAGGTGCCTCAGGAGCGATGGGACTGGCGCGCGCACTTCGGCGCAGAGCGCGGCCGCTCGACCTCGAAGTGGGGCGGGTTCATCGCCGACGCCGACCGCTTCGACGCCGCCTTCTTCCGCATCTCGCCGCTCGAGGCCAAGCTGATGGACCCGCAGCAGCGCCTGTTCCTCGAGCACGCGTGGAGAGCGGTCGAGTCCTCGGGGCACCGCCCGTCGGAGCTCGCCGGACGCGCCGTCGGCGTGTTCGCCGGCGTACAGTTCAACGACTACCAGATGCTCCTGGCCTCGCGCGGCGATTACCGGGCGCAGGTGGTCACGGGCAACGCGCACACGATGGTCCCGAACCGCGTCTCGTACACGCTCGACCTGCGCGGCCCGAGCGAGGCGGTCGACACCGCCTGCTCCGCGAGCCTCGTCGCGCTGAACCGCGCCATTCGCGCGCTCCGGGCGGGCGAGTGCGAGGCGGCGCTCGCGGGCGGCGTCAGCCTGATGCTCGCGCCGTCGACCATGATCGGCGCGAGCCAGCTCGAGGTCCTGTCGCCGCGCGGAAGGTGCCGCACCCTCGACGCGAGCGCGGACGGGTTCGTCAAGGGCGAGGGCGTGGGCGTCCTCTTCCTCAAGCCGCTGTCCGCGGCGCTCGCCGACGGCGATCCGATCCTCGCGATCCTGCGCGGCGCCGCGGTCAACCACGGCGGTCGCGCCCACTCGCTGACGGCGCCCAACGCGGACGCGCAAGCCGCGCTCCTCCAGGCCGCGTACGAGGACGCAGGCGTGGCCCCCGAGACCGTCACGTACGTCGAGCTGCACGGGACGGGCACCAAGCTCGGCGATCCGGTCGAGGTCGAGGGGCTCAAGAAGGCCTTCGGGCGCACGGGCGCCGCCGCGAGCTGCGGCCTCGGGTCCGTGAAGACCAACATCGGCCACCTCGAGCCGGCCGCCGGCATCGCCGGCGTGATCAAGGTGGTCCTGTCGATGCGCAACGGGGTGCTGCCGGGCAACCCGCACCTCGTCGAGCTCAACCCCTACCTCCAGATCGAGGGGACCCCCTTCTACGCCGTCGAGCGGACGCGCCCGTGGCAGCGCCTCGCCGCGCCGGGCGGCGGCCTCACGCCGCGGCGCGCGGGCGTGAGCTCCTTCGGGTTCGGCGGCGCCAACGCCCACGTGGTGATCGAGGAGCACGTCGGGGCGCCGGCTCCGGCGAGCGACGACGCCGGGCCGCAGCTCTTCGTGCTGTCGGCCCGGGACGAGGCGCGCCTCACCGACCTCGCGGCGTCGCTCGCCGCGCACCTCGGGCGCCGGCGGGCGCGCGCTGGCGAGGCGCTGCCCTCGCTGCGCGACGTCGCGTTCACGCTGATGCTCGGGCGGGAGGAGCTCGAGTGGCGGCTCGCGATCGCCGCCAGCACGCACGAGGAGCTCATCGAGAAGCTGCGCGCGGCGTCCGGCGGCGATCCGAGCCACCCGGGCGTCCACCGCGGCCGCGCCGGGCGGCGGACCGCGCCGGCGGAGGGCGACGGGGCGGCGGCCTCGCGTGCCCTCGCCGAGCGCGATCTCGCCGCGCTAGCGCGCCTCTGGACCGGCGGGGCGCAGATCGCCTGGGAGGGCCTCTTCGCGGGCGAGCCGCGGCCTCGCCGGGTGTCTCTCCCGGCGTACCCCTTCCGCGGGCCCCGGTACTGGTTCGACGTGTCGTCGAGCGCGGAGCGGGACGTGTCGTCGAGCGCGGAGCGGGACGTGTCGTCGAGCGCGGAGCGGGACGTGTCGTCGAGCGCGGAGCGGGGCGCGCGCGACGGGAACGGGAAGCTCGAGCGCGCGCCAGGCCCCACGTCGGCGGAGATCTGGGAGCGCCGGGCGCTCTCTTACCAGGGCGACGAGGTGACCCTGCAGATCATCGACGGCGCGATCGCCTGGATCGAGATGAACGACGTGGCCCACCGGAACATGTTCTCGGAGGGGCTCGTCCTCGGTCTGCTCGCGCGTTTTCGCGAGATCGAGGCGCGCGACGACATCAAGGCGGTGGTCCTCACGGGCCGCGGCAACGTCTTCATGATGGGCGGCACCGAGGAGGGCTTGATCGACATCGCGGACGGGAACGCGAAGTACTCCGACCTGCCGTTCCTCTACGAGGGCCTCTTGCGCTGCAAGGTCCCGGTGATCGCCGCGCTGCAGGGGCATGCGCTCGGCGCGGGCCTGTGCTTCGGCCTTTACGCCGATATCGTCTTGATGGCCGAGGAGGCGGTCTACGGCGCCAACTTCATGAGCTACGGCTTCACGCCGGGGCTCGGCGCGACGTTCATCCTCGCCGAGCGCTTCGGGGGCCCGCTCGCGACCGAGATGATGTACGTCGCGCGCTCGTTCACCGGGCGTGAGCTGAGGGAGCGGCGCTCGTCGCCCATCTTCCGCCCGTCGGCCGAGGTCCATGCGGAGGCGCTCGCCATCGCGCGCCGGCTGGCCGAGAAGCCTCGGGAGGCGCTCGTCGTCCTGAAGCAGGAGCTCGCCGGTCGCACCCTTGCCGCGCTCCCCCGCGTGATCGCCGCGGAGATCGAGATGCACCGGCAGACCTTCGCGATCCCCGAGGTGCGCCAGCGCATCCGAGAGCACTTCGCCAAGGCGAGCCTGCAGCCGTCCGCTGGCGCGGCGCCGCCGGTCGCGCGCAAAGCTGCGGCGCCGCCGGTCGCGCGCGAAGCTGCGACGCCGCCGGCCGCGCGCGAAGCTGCGGCGCCGCCGGCCGCGCGCGAAGCTGCGGCGCCGCCGGTCGCTGTGGCACCGCCGCCGGCCGCTGCCGCTGCTGCGGCACCGCCGCCGGCGCGTGAGGCTGCGACGCTGCCCGCGGCCGGCGACGCGATGATCGCCGGCGAGGACGCGCGCGCGGCCATCCTCCGAAGGCTCCGGGGTGTGCTGTCGGATGCGCTCGAGATCGCGGACGACGTCGACGCAGAGCTGCCTTTCCAGGAGCTGGGGATCGACTCCATCAGCGGCGTCGAGATCATCCGCGACATCAACCGCACCTTCGGCCTGAGCCTCGAGGCGATCGCGCTCTACGATCACCCGACGCTGAAGGCGCTGGCGGAGCGGGTCGAGGCCGATCTCGTGAAGGCTGGCCGGCCGCTGCTCGAGGAGCGCTCCGCCCCGGCGGCGGCGCCGCCGTCCGCCTCGCCCGCAGCAGAGCCGCTGCGCAGCGCCGACGCCGCGCACGCGGCGGCCCCCCCGCCCGCGCCGCCTGCCGCGGCGGCCCCCCCGCCCGCGCCGCCTGCCGCGGCGGCCCCCCCGCCCGCGCCGCTTGCCGCGGCGGAGCCTCCGCAGAGCGCCGCCGTGTCGCCCGCGCCCGCTCCGGCGACGGCGACCGCGAACGACGACATCGCGATCATCGGCATGTCCGGGCGCTTCCCCGGCGCCCCCGACCTCGACCGGTTCTGGCGCAACCTCGCCCAGGGCGTCGACAGCGTGACCGAGGTCCCGCCCGAGCGCTTCGACGTGGCCAAGGTCTTCGATCCGGACCCCCGCGCCCCCGGCCGGACGTACTGCAAGTGGGGCGGCTTCCTCGCGGACATCGACCGGTTCGACGCCGCCTTCTTCCACGTCTCGCCGAAGGAAGCCGAGATGATGGCCCCCGAGCAGCGCCTCTTCCTCGAGGAGGCCTGGAAGGCGCTCGAGGACGCCGGCTGCTCGGATCGCCGCCTCGCCGGCAGCCGGTGCGGCGTGTTCGTCGGCGCCAGCGCGCGCGACTACGTGGAGCGGGCGCGCGGCCGCAAGACAGCGCACGCGCTGACCGGCCTGTCGAACAGCGTGCTCGCCGCGCGCATCGCCTACCACCTCGATCTGAAGGGCCCGGCCGTCGCCGTGGACACGGCCTGCTCGTCGTCCCTCGTCGCCATCTGGCTCGCCTGCCAGAGCCTGCTCTCGGGCGAGTGCTCCATGGCGATCGCGGGCGGGGTCACCCTGATGCTCGCCCCCGATTTCCTCATCGTCTCGAGCAACGCCTCGGTGCTCTCGCCGACCGGCAAATGCGCCTCGTTCAGCAGCGCGGCGGACGGCATCGTCATGAGCGAAGGCGCGGGCGTCGTCGTCCTCAAGCCCCTCGCGCGCGCGCTCGCCGACGGCGACCCGATCCACGCGGTCATCAAGGCGATCGGCGCGAACCAGGACGGCAAGACCAACGGCATCTCGGCGCCGAGCGCGCGCTCCCAGACCGCGCTCGAGCTCGAGGTCTACCGCCGCGCCGGCGTCGACCCCGGCCAGATCTCGTACGTGGAGGCGCACGGGACCGGGACGCCGCTCGGCGATCCCATCGAGCTGAAGGCCCTCAAGGACGCGTTCCCGGCGCCTGGCGACGGGCGCGCGCGCTGCCCCATCGGGTCGGTCAAGACGAACATCGGTCACGCGAACATGGCGGCCGGCGTCGCGTCGGTGATCAAGGTGGCGCTCGCGATGCGTCACCGGCAGATCCCGCCGTCGCTCCACTTCGACGCGCCGAACCCGCACATCGACTTCGAGAAGAGCCCGTTCTACGTCAACACCGCGCTCGCGCCGTGGGAGCGGCGCGGCGACGCCCCGCGCATCGCCGCCCTCAGCTCGTTCGGGTTCAGCGGCACCAACGCGCACGTGGTCCTCGCGGAGCCGCCGGCGCGCGAGCGGCGCGGCGCGCGCCGCCGCCCCCACCTCGTCGTCCTCTCGGCGAAGGACGAGGCCGCCCTCCGGCGCCGGTCCGAGGACCTGCTCGCGTGGCTCCGCGCGCAAGGCGACGGCGTGTGGCTCGGCGACGTGAGCTTCACGCTCGCCGCCGGGCGCAGCCACTTCGAGCTCCGCAACGCCTTCGTCGCGCGCGACGGGCGCGAGCTCCGGGCGTCGCTCGCGGCGGCGCTCTCCGGCGAGGCGCCCCCGGACGCGCGCCGCGGCGAGGTGCCCTCGGACCACGCGAAGCTGCGCGCGGCCCGCGCGCTCGGCGCGCGCGCCGAGGCCGCGTGCGCGGCCGCCGGCGGCTCCGAGGACGAGCGCCGCGCGGCGTTGCTCGAGGTGGCCGAGGCGTATGTCGGCGGGCACGACCCGGACTGGGCGGCGATCTTCGCGGGCGAGGACGCGCTCCGCATCGCCCTGCCGACCTACCCCTTCCAGGGCGACCGCTACTGGATCGACGACGAGGCCCCGAGGAGCAGCGCGCCCGCGGCGCGCGCCGGCGCCCACCCGCTCCTCGACGGCGCGGACCTCCGCGGCAGCCTGGGCGAGGGCCTCGTCTTCCGGAAGACCTTCTCGCCTGACGCCCCGGTCGTGCGCGACCACCGGGTGCAGGGCCAGGCCATCCTGCCCGCGGTGGCGTACCTCGAACTCGTGCTCGCCGCGCTGTCGGCCGCGGGCGAGGAGGCGGCGTGGACCCTGCGGCGGGTGCGGTGGCTCCGCCCCCTCGCCGTCGGCGACCTCGTCGAGGTCGCGGTGCGGCTGCGCGACGACAGGGGCCAGATCCTCTTCGAGGTGACGAGCGGCGGGCCCGGGGAGCGCGTTGTCCACGCCCAGGGAGAAGCGCACCCGGGAGGCCCGACCCCGCCGAGCGGCGTGGACCTCGACGGCGTCCGCGGCCGCGCCGCGCGCCGCCTCGCCCGCGAGGAGATCTACGCGCAGTACGCGGGGCTCGGCATCGAGTACCGGGGCGACTACCGGGCGCTCGAGGAGGTCTCCGGCAACCGCCGCGAGGCGCTCGGCGTCCTGCGGCTGCCGTCGGAGGCGGAGGGCCGCGAGCGCTACCGGCTCGACCCGGCGATCGCGGACGCGGCGCTGCAGGCGATCGCCGGCTTCGTCCTCGACGCGGAGGAGGGGCAGGCGCTCTTGCCCTTCTCGGCGGAGGAGGTGGCGGTCTACCGGCCCGTGGGCGCGGCCGGCTTCTCCTACCTCGAGCTCTCGGGCGACCGGCGGTTCCACGTCACGCTGCTCGATCCCCGAGGCGAGGTGTGCGCCGCGCTGCGGGACGTCTCGCTGCGGCCGTGGCGCGATCCCCTGGCCGACTTCTTCTACGCGCCGCGGTGGATCGAGCAGCCGCACGACGGGGCCTCGCTCCCGCAGCGCGCCGCGCCGCGGAGCGTCCTCGTCGTCCACGCCGACGAGCGGCTCGGGCTGAAGCAGGCCGTCGCCGCGCTCCACCCGGGCGCTGCGATCGGCGAGGTGGTGCTCGGCGCGCGCCACCTCCGGCGGGCGCCCGATTCGATCGAGATCCCGGCGAGCGATCCCGGCGGATGCACCGCCGCGCTGGAGGATCTGCTCACCCGCGCCGGGCGCATCGACTGCATCTACTTCCTCGGCGGCCTCCTCGCCCCCGGCCGGGGCGCGCTGGACCTCCGCGAGGTCGAGGAGCGGAGCGTCATCACCCTGTTCCGGCTGATCAAGGGGCTCTTCAGCGCGGGTCTCCATCGCGACCCCCTCCGCCTCGTGGTCGCGACCAACGACGTGCACCCGGTGACCGGACGGGAGGCGCTCGACGCGCGCGCCGCGGGGGTCCACGGCCTCGCCAAGGCGATCGCCAAGGAGCTCTCCGGGTGGGACGTGTCGTGCGCGGATCTCGGCCTGGAGGGCGCGAGGCCTTCACCGGGGCCGGACGGCTGGGGGGCGCTGCTCGCGGCGCTCTTTCGCGAGCCCCCGCAGCGGGGCGGCGAGGACGTGGCGCTGCGCGACGGCCGGCGCTTCGTGCGCGTGCTCGAGAAGGTCGCGCTCTCGCCGCGGCCCGAGGCGCCGCTCCGTCGCGGGGGCGTCTACCTCATCCTCGGCGGCGCCAAGGGCATCGGCCTCGCGCTGAGCCGCGACCTCGCGGCGCGCTACGCCGCGCGGCTCGTGTGGCTCGGGCGGAGCCCCCTCGACGACGCGCGGCGCCGCGACATGGACGAGATCCGCCGCGCCGGCGGCGACGTGCTCTACCTCGAGGTCGACGCGACCTCGCGGCGCGCGATGGACGAGGCGGTCGCGCGCGCGCGGCAGCGGTTCGGCCGGATCGACGGCGCCGTGCACTCGGCGATCGTGCTCGAGGATCGCTCCCTGCTCCGGATGACCGAGGCCGAGCTCCGCGCGGTGCTCGGCCCCAAGGTCGACGGCGCGGTGAACCTCGTCGAGGCGCTCGCGGGAGAGGCGCTCGACTTCCTCGTCTTCTTCTCGTCGGCGCAGTCGTTCGCGGGGAGCGCCGGGCAGGGCAACTACGCGGCCGCGTCGACGTTCGAGGACGCCTTCGCGCAGTCCGTCGCGCGCCGCGCGCCGTTCCCGGTGCGGGTCGTCAACTGGGGCTACTGGGGCACCGTGGGCATCGTCGCGAACACCGAGGTCGCGGCGCGCATGGCGGCCATGGGGATCGGGTCGATCCGCCCCGAGGAGGGCGTGGAGGCGGTCCGCCGCATCCTGGCCCACGACCTCGTGCAGGTGATGGCGATCCGGGCTGACAGGACGATCGGCGAGCGCCTCGATCTGCTCCGCGGCGACCGCGAGGAGAGCGGCAGCAGCGAGGCTCACGGCGGCGGCGACGGCGACGCCCGCGGCGAGCGCGGAGCGCCCCTCCCGCCGCCCCGGGTGGACCGGATCATCGAGTCGGCCGCGCTCCCCGCGGTCGACGCCCGGGCCATCGATCGCTACGAGTCGGCCGCGGCCGCGATCGAGCGCCTCGCGGCGCGCATGCTGCGCGAGAGCCTGGCCCGGGCGGGCGCGCTGCCCGCCGGGCCGGCGCGCCTCCGCCGCGACGAGCTCCGCCGCAGGCTGCGCGTGCTGGACGGCTACGGCCGGCTCTTCGAGGCGTCGCTCGACGTGCTCGAGCGCGCTGGCGTGCTGCGCCTCGACGGCGACGCCGTCGAGGTCGTGCGCGCGGACGGCGAGGCCGAGCCCCGCCTCGACGCGGCGCGCGCGCGCCTGCTCGACGATCACCCGGAGGCCGGCGCGGCGGTCTCGCTGCTCGAGGCCTGCGTGGACGCGTTCCCGGCCGTGGTGAGCGGCGAGAAGGACCACATGGCGGTGCTCTTCCCTGGAGGGGGGATGTCGCGCGTCGAGGGCATCTACCGGGGCAACGCGGTCGTCGACCACTTCAACCGCCTCACGGCGAGCGTCGTCGAGGCGTCGGTCCGGGCGCGGCTCGCCGAGGATCCTGCGGCCGTCGTCACCGTCCTCGAGGTCGGGGCCGGCACCGGGGGCACGACCGCCTTCGTCCTCGAGGCGCTGCGGCCGCACGCCGCGCGCGTCCGGTACCTCTACACCGACGTCTCCCGCGGCTTCGCGGAGTTCGGGCGCTCCCGCTTCGCCGCGACCTATCCTTTCGTGGAGTTCGAGGTGGTCGACGCCGAGCGGGCGAGCGAGACGACCGTGGTGCCGCTCGGCACGGTCGACGTGGTGTTCGCCAGCAACGCGGTCCACGCGACGCGCCGCATCGGCAGGACGCTCCGCGAGATCGGGGCGCTCCTCCGGCCCGGCGGGCTGCTCGTGCTGAACGAGGGCTGCCGGCGCCGGGACTTCGCCACGCTGACGTTCGGCCTGACGACCGGCTGGTGGCTCTACGAGGACGAGCGGCTCCCCTGGGCGCCGCTGCTCAGCGTCGCCTTGTGGGAGCGCGCCCTCGAGGAGAGCGGCTTCTCGGGCGCGCGGGCCCTCGCGCTGCCGGGCGTCCGTCCGGAGGACGCAGCCCAGGTCGTCCTCGTCGCCGCGCGTGATCCGGCGCGGCTGCGGCAGGCGGAGGGGCGCCGCGCGGCCCCGCTCGCCGCGGCGGCCCGCGGCGCCGCGCCCTACGCGGAGGCGGATCGACCGGCCGTGGAGCCGGGCCGACCGGCCGCCGGGACGACGGGCGCGGGCGGCGATCTCCACCGGCCCGCGCTCGGGTACGTCACCCGCGTGCTCGGCGAGATCCTGAAGAGCGACCCGGCCAAGATCCGGCACGACGCGACCCTGGAGCGCTACGGGATCGACTCGCTGGTCAGCCAGGAGATCAACGCCCGCTTCGAGCGCGATCTGGGCCCGCTCCCGGCGACGATGCTCTTCGAGCACAACACCGCCGCGCGCCTCGCCGCGTACTTGCTGGCCGAGCACCGCGCCGCGCTCGAGAAGGTGCTCGGCGTCGAGCCGGGCCGAGCGGCCGCGGCGCAGGAGGCGGCGCCCGGCGAGGGGCACATCCCGAGCTCGCCCTCGCCGCGGCCGCACGGCGGCGACGGCGAAGACGACGGAGCTGCCGCGGGGCTCCGGCGCGATCCGCGCGCCGAGCGCGACCTGCGTGCCGAGCGCGACCAGCGCGACCTGCGTGCCGAGCGCGACCCGCGCGGCGAGCGCGACCTGCGTCGGCGGATCGCGCAGCTCTCCGATCAGCAGGTCGAGAGCCTGCTCAGCGACCTTATGCACACCGGCGCAACCTTGAACGGGGGACGGTCGGGTCAGTGATGGACGACGACATGGATAAAAAGCGCGAACTTCTCGCTCGGCTGCTCGAGCAGCGCTCGGCCGGGCGAGCGCCCACGGCCATCGCCATCGTCGGGGTGGCCGGCCGGTACCCCAAGGCGCCCGACCTCGCGACCTTCTGGGAGCGCCTCAGGAGCGGCGAGAGCTGCATCGGGGAGATCCCCGCCGACCGCTGGGAGGCGGACCGCTACTTCGATCCCGATCCCGACGCGCTCTGCCGCTACTACACGAAGCGCGGCGGGTTCCTTGAAGGCGTGGATCGCTTCGACCCGCTGCTCTTCAACATCTCGCCGCGCGAGGCGGAGGCGATGGATCCGCAGGAGCGCATCTTCCTCGAGATCGCGTGGGAGACGCTCGAGGACGCCGGCTACACCCGGAGGAGCCTGTCGCGATCCGGCAAGGTGGGCGTGTTCGCCGGCGTGATGAACGGCAACTACGGCCGGCTCAGCGCCGAGGCGTTCGCGCGCGGCGCCGAGATGCACGCGTACTCCGACTTCCACGCCGTCGCCAACCGGGTCTCCTACTGCTTCGACTTCACCGGCCCGAGCGTCGCGGTCGACACGGCCTGCTCCTCGTCGCTCACCGCGATCCACCTGGCCTGCCAGAGCCTCGCCGCCGGCGAGTGCCGGGCGGCCCTCGCCGGGGGCGTGAACCTGATCCTGCACCCGCTGCACTACATGCGCCTCAGCCGCATGCGGATGCTCTCCGCCGAGGGCCGGGCCAAGGTGTTCGGCGCCGGCGCAGACGGCTTCGTCGACGGCGAGGGCGCAGGCGCGGTGCTGCTGAAGCCCCTCGCGGACGCCCTGCTCGACGGCGACCGCATCCGCGCGGTGATCCGGGGCTCGGCGATCAACGCCGGGGGCAAGACCAGCGGCTACACGGTCCCGAACCCGATCGCGCAGGCCGAGGTCATCGCCGAGGCGCTCGAGCAGGCCGGCGTCGATCCGCGATCGATCAGCTACATCGAGGCGCACGGCACCGGGACCGATCTCGGCGATCCGATCGAGATCGCGGGCCTCACGCGCGCCTACCGGCGCTTCACCGACGCGGTCGGCTTCTGCGCCATCGGGAGCGCGAAGACGAACATCGGGCACCTCGAGGCCGCCGCCGGCATCGCGGGCCTCACCAAGGTCCTTCTCCAGCTCGAGCACGGCGAGCTCGCGCCCTCGCTCCACGCGTCCCGCACGAACCCCAAGATCGACTTCGCGCGCTCCCCCTTCTTCGTCCAGCAGGAGGCCGCGCCCTGGAGGGCCCACGCCACCGCCGCGGGCGAGGAGCCGCGGCGCGCGGCGGTGAGCTCCTTTGGCGCCGGCGGCTCCAACGCGCACCTCCTCGTCGAGGAGCACCGGCCGCGGCCGGCGGCTCAGTGCGCCCCCGGCCTGCGCCTCATCCTCCTCTCGGCCGCCACGGCGCCGCAGCTCTCCGAGCTCGCGCAGCGGGTCCTCGGCTTCGTCCGGGAGGCGGCGCGGCGCGAGGGCCCGGGCGGCGCGACGGCGCTCCTCGCGCGCCTCGCCTACACCCTCATGGTGGGGCGCGAGGTGCTCGAGCACCGGCTCGCGTTCGTCGCCGGCTCGATCGACGACGTGATCGGCGGCCTGGAGCGTTACCTCGCGCGCGGGTCGGACGCGGAGGGCCTCTTCACCGGGGCGCTGTCCGGCGATTCGCGGGACGCCGCGCCTCTCGCCGGGGACGCGGAGCGGCGCGCCGAGGAGCTCCTCCAGCAGGGCCGGCTCGACGAGCTCGCGCGCGCCTGGGCGGGCGGCCTCGACGTCGCGTGGCGGGAGGTGATCGGCGAGCGGCCCCCGCTGCTCCCGCTGCCCCACTACCCCTTCGCGCGGGAGCGGTACTGGGCCACGGCGCATCCAGCCGAGGCGCCGGCGGGATCTGCCCAGGCGGGGCAGCCAGCCGCGGCGCCGGCCGGGCCCGCTCGGGCCGCGGCCTCGCTCGGTGGAGCCGAGCCCGCGGCGCACCCTGGGCAGCGCGGGGGCGTCTTCCGCAAGACCCTGCGGCCCGCGGACCCCCTGACGCGCGATCACCGCGTGAGCGGGCGCCCCGCCGTGGCCGGGATCGCGTACGTGGAGCTCGCGATCGCGGCGGCTGCTTCGCTCGCCGGCGAGGCGGACCCGGGCGCGATCCGCGTCGAGGACCTCGTCTTCTCGAACGTCTGCTGGGTCGACGAGCAGCGCGAGATCCGCGTCGCCCTCGAGCAAGCCGGCGATCACCTCGCGTTCCGCGTCGAGAGCGGGGCCGAGGATCAGCCCGTCGTGCACGCGACCGGGCTGCTCGCGACCCGCGCGCCGCGCGGCGGTGCCGAGCGCCAGCCGATCGAAGACATCCGGGCGCGCTGCGCGCACCTCGTCGTCGAGGGGGACGATCTGTACCGGCGCTTCGGGGCGGCCGGGGTGGAGTACGGCCCCTGCTTCCGCGGCATCGCGCGCCTGTTCGTCGGCAAGGGCGAGGCGCTGGCCGAGATCGCCTTCCCGGCGGAGGTGGAGCGAGAGGCCGCGTCCTACCGGCTGCCTGCCATGGTGATCGACGCTGCGATCCAGGCGGTGGCCGGGCTCATCGCCGAGCGCGAGGAGGACGGGCGCGGGCCGCGCGTCCCCGTGGCCATGGAGGCGATCGAGGTGTCGGCGCGGCTCGGGCTGCGCGGCTTCGCCTACGTCCGGGCGTCGGGGCCGGATCGGTTCTACATCGCGGTCCTGGGGCTGGACGGGGAGGTGCTCGCGCGGGTCCGCGGCGCCTCCTTCCGCGCCCTGCCGGCCAGAGAGCCGGCGACCGTCCAGACCGACGCGGGAGGCCAGCGCGACGACGCGGCGCCGAAGGCGCAGCGGCCGCGAGGCCCGGCCGCGGAGGCGCGCTCCCAGGCGCCCGAGCTGCGCGAGCGGACGATCGACTACCTGCGGCGGGTCTTCTCGGGGCCGCTCCGGCTGAGCGCCGCGCGCATCGACCCGAAGGCGCGCTTCGATCGCTACGGCATCGACTCGCTCCTCGTGCTCCAGCTCATGAAGGAGCTCGAGAAGGATCTCGGGCCGCTCTCCTCGAGCCTGCTCTTCGAGCTGCAGACGATCGATGCCCTGGCCGATCACCTCTGCGCCCACCACGCGGCGCGGCTCGGCGAGCTGCTCGGCGTGAGCAGCTCCGCCGCGGCGCCGGCGCGCGCGCCCGCAGCCGCACCCGCGCAGCCGCTCGCGGCGGCCTCGAGCGGTGTGGCCGCCTCCCGAGGGCCCAGGCTGGAGGCCGGCCGGAGCGAGCCCATCGCGGTCATCGGCATGAGCGGCCGTTATCCCATGGCCGCGCACCTCGAGGCCTTCTGGGACAACCTCAAGGCCGGGCGGGACTGCATCCGCGAGCTGCCGCTCGACCGGCGGCCGCAGTGGGAGCGCCTCGTCCCCGAGGCCGCGCCGAGCGACGTGCGCGTCCCGTCCGGAGGCTTCCTCGACGCGGTCGACGCCTTCGACGCGCGCCTCTTCCACATCTCGCCGCGGGAGGCCGCCCGGATGGACCCGCAGGAGCGGCTCTTCCTCGAGACCGCCTGGTCGCTCTTCGAGGACGCGGGTTACCCCCGCCGGCGGATCGAGGCGCTCGGCGGCCGCGTCGGCGTCTTCGTCGGCGTCATGAACGCCCACTACGAGCTCGCCGGCGGCGATCCCAGCGCGCGCGACGCGGCGTCCGACGGCCTCGCGTCGTTCTGGTCGATCGCCAACCGGGTCTCGTACGCCTTCGACCTCTACGGGCCGAGCATGGCGGTCGACACGGCCTGCTCGTCGTCGCTCACGGCCGTGCACCTCGCCTGCGAGAGCCTGCGGCGCGGCGAGTGCGAGATGGCCATCGCCGGCGGCGTGAACCTGGTGCTCCACCCGCTCCACCTCCTCCGCCTCCAGGCGATGAACATGCTCTCCCGCGCCGGCCGCTCGAGGAGCTTCGGCGCCGGGGCCGACGGCTTCGTCGACGGCGAAGGGGTGGGCGCGGTGCTCCTCAAGCCGCTGAAGAAGAGCCTCGAGGACGGCGATCGGATCGACGCTGTCATCCTGGGCTCGGCCCTCAGCGCGGGGGGCAGGACGAGCGGGTATACCGTGCCGAACCCGCGCGCCCAGGCGCGGGCCATCGCGGATGCGCTCGAGGCCACGGGCGTCGACGCCCGGACGGTGAGCTACGTCGAGGCGCACGGCACCGGCACCGATCTCGGCGATCCCATCGAGATCGCCGGCCTCGCCGAGGCGTACGGGCGCGAGGCCGCCGGCCGCGGCTCCTGCGCGATCGGCACGGTCAAGTCGAACGTCGGGCACCTCGAGTCTGCGGCGGGCATCGTCGGGCTCACGAAGGTGATCCTGATGATGCGGCACCGCGAGTTCGTGCCCACGCTGCACGCCGATCCGCCGAACCCGCGGATCGACTTCGAGCGCACGCCGTTCCGCCTGCAGCGCGAGGCCGGCCCGTGGCAGCGCCCCGTCATCGAGGGGCAGGGGGAGCGCCGCGTGGCCCCGCGCAGGGCCGGGATCAGCTCGTTCGGCGCCGGGGGCGCGAACGCGCACGTCGTCGTCGAGGAGTTCATCCCCGAGGGCGCGCACGTCGTCGTCGAGGAGCTCACCGCCGGCGCGGCCGGGGCCGCCGCGATCGCGCCGGCTCCGCCGTCCTCGCCGGCGATCGTCCCCCTGTCCGCGAGGAACGAGGAGCGGCTCCGGGCGCACGCGGAGAACCTCGCCGCGTGGCTCGACCGACACCTCGCGGAGGGGCCGGCGTCGGGATCGAGGCCCGACCTGGCCGACATCGCCTACTCGCTCCAGGTCGGGCGCGAGGCGATGGAGGCGCGCCTCGTGGTGCTCGCGAGCTCCCTCGAGGAGCTCCGCGACGCGCTCTCGCGCTTCGCGCGCGGCGACGCGAGCGCCGAGCGACCCCTCTTCCATGTCCTCGCCGAGGGGGACGCCCTCCCGCTCGACGGCGACGAGCTCCGCCCTGTCATCGAGGGCCTCGTCGCCCGGGGCGACCGCGCGCGCCTGGCCGAGCTCTGGGTGAAGGGCGCGGACGTCGACTTCCGCCTGCTGCCCGAGAGCCGCGGGCGCCGGGTGCTCTCCTTGCCGGCGTATCCGTTCGCCAGGACGAGGTACTGGATCGCGCCGCGCGCGCGGGGCGGCGAGCGCGGGGCGGCCTCCGCGGGCGCGCGGCTGCACCCCCTGCTCGACGAGAACGCCTCCACGCTCGAGGCGTGCGAGCTCTTGACCCGGCTCGACGAGAGGTCGCGCTTCCTCCGCGACCACCGCCTCGGCGGCCAGGGGGTGCTGCCCGGCGCGGCCTTGCTCGAGATCGCCCGCGCCGCGTCGGCGCAGGCAGGGGCGCAGGCGTGGGGCGCCCGCTCGTTCCGCTGGTCCTCGCCGCTCGTCGTCGCGGAGGCGCCCGTCGTGCTGCGGACGCGGCTCGCTGCCGCAGGCGGCGTCGTCGAGGCGGAGCTCTACACGCTCGGGCCGGACGGCGATCGCCGCGTGCACGCCCGGGGCTCGCTCCTCTCGGGGGACCACGCGGCCGCGCTCGACGCGGGCGCGGGGCTCGACCTCGACGCGATCCGCGCGCGCTGCCCGACCGCGCTCGCCGGGGAGGTCTGCTACGAGCGCTTCGAGGGCGTCGGGCTCCACGTCGGACCCGCCCACCGGGTCATCGAGCGGCTGCTCTCCGGCGCGGGCGAGGTGCTGGCGGAGCTGTCGCTCCCCTCGGTGGAGGAGGGCGACGAGCAGCTCCTCCTGCACCCCGCGCTGCTCGACGGCGCGCTGCACGCCATCGCCCCGCTGGTCGAGGAGCTCGGCGGGGCGCCGGCCCTGTACGTCCCGTCCTCGATCTCCGGCGCGGCCTGGGCGACGCCGTGGCCTCGGTCGTGCGCGGCGCACGTCACGTTCGCCGGGCCTCGGGGCCGCGGTCGCGAGGGCGACGGCGCCTTGAGGTTCCGCATCCGCATGGCCGACGCCGCGGGCCGCCTGCTGCTCTCGATCGATGACGTCGAGGTGCGGCGGATCGAGCCTCGCCCTGGGCCGAGTGCGCCGGACCGGCTCTTCCTGCGCCCCGTGTGGCGCCTCGCGCCGCTGACCGCGCCGCCGGCGGAGCCGCCGGCCGGCGACGTGCTCGTCGTCGATCGCGACGATCGGCTGGTCCGCGCCCTCCGGGCGCGCGGGTGCTCCGCGACGCTGGTGGTGCCGGGCGACGCCTGCCTCGAGGGCGAGGACCGGTGGACCGTGAGGCCGACCTGCGAGGAGGATCTCCGCGCGCTCCTCGACGCGCAGGCGAGGCGAGGGCGCGCTCCCCGCGTCGTCGTCTTCCGCTGGGACGAGCGCACGAGCATCGACGCCGCCGCCGCTCTGGCGTGGCTCGAGGGCGATTTCTCGTCCGTGGTCCTCTGGTGCCGCGCGCTCCTGGCCGCCGGCTCCGAGGATGTCCGCGTCCTCTGCGCGATCCAGGGCGCGGGCGAGGAGCTCGCCCCAGAGGTCGCGGCCTTCGGCGAGCTCGGCAAGTGCGTGGCGCTGGAGGATCCCCGCCTGCACCTGCGCGTCGTCGCGCTGCCCGCGTCGGCGAGCGCGGAGGAGAGCGCCGCGCTGCTCTTGCGCGAGGCCGCTGCTCCGGACGAGGAGCGCACGGTCTCGTACCGCGCCGGGGCGCGGCAGATGCGCGCCTGGGACGAGGTGCGACCGACGACGGGACCGGCGGCGCTCCTCAAGCGCCGGGGCGTGTACGTGATCACGGGGGGCCTCGGGGGCATCGCCAGCGCGCTCGCGGAGCGGCTCGCGGCGCGGCTCGCGGCGCGCCTCGTCCTCTGCGGCCGCTCGCCGGCGGACGAGCGCGTCGAGCGGGCCCTCGAGGCGCTCAGGGCGCTCGGGGGCGAGGCGCTCTACGTCCCCGCCGACGTGCGCGACGGCGCCGCGGTGCGGCGGCTCATCGACGCGGCCCGGGCGCGGTTCGGGTCGATCGACGGCGTCGTGCACGCGGCGGGCACGATCCGCGACAGCCTCTTCCTCCGCAAGGCGCCGGCCGAGATGATGGCGGTGCTCGCCCCGAAGATCCTCGGCGCCCTGCACCTCGACGAGGCGACGCGCGACGAGCGGCTCGACTTCTTCGCCCTCTGCTCGTCGTGGACGGTCGTGCGCGGGAACCCGGGCCAGGCGGACTACGCCTACGCGAACAGCTTCCTCGACCACCTCGCTGGCGTGCGCGAGCGGCGCCGATCGCAGGGCGAGCGGCGGGGGCAGACCGTCTCCTTCGTCTGGTCCGCGTGGGACGTGGCCGGGATGCCGGTCGACCCTGCGACGAAGCAGCGCCTGCGGGACGAGGCAGGGCTGGTCCCGCTCACGCCGGATCGGGGCTACGAGGCGTTCGAGGCGGGGCTCGGGCTCGGCGCGCCGCAGCTCCTCGTCGTCGACGGCGACGCGGCGCAGATCCGGACGGCGTGGCGCTCGCGCGATCGGAGGGCGGCGCCGCCGCTGCCCGAGGCGCGGGGGGGCGGCGCTGCTTCACGGGGCGACGCTCCGAGCGGCAGCGACGTTGCGCTCGGCGGCGGCGCCGCGCGCGGCGGTGACGACGTCCCGATCGCCGCGATCGAGCGCCTCATCAAGGAGGTCGTCGCGGTGGAGGTGAGCCTGCGCCCCGAGGAGATCGACGCGCGGGAGCCGTTTCACAAGCTGGGTATCGATTCCGTGATGGTGATGCACATGACGCAAGCGCTTGAGCGCACGTTCGGTGAGCTGCCAAAGACCTTGTTCTTCGAGTACCCGTCGGTCGCAGAGCTGGGGCGCTACCTGATGGCGCACCGCCGGGAGGCGTGCCTCCGGGCCTTCGCCCCGAGGTCGCCCGAGCCGTCGAGCGCCGCCGAGAGCGCGGCGACCTCCGCTGCGCAGGCTCCGCCCGCCGCGTCCAGGGCGCCGGCGACCACGCTCGGTCCGGCCGCCGTCGGTCCGGCCGCCATGGTCGGTCCGGGCGACGCGCCGGCCCGCCGGCGCTCGAGCGGGACCGACGAGCCGATCGCCATCGTCGGGATGAGCGGGCGATACCCGATGGCGAACGATCTGGCCGCGTTCTGGCGCAACCTCGCGGAAGGCCGGGACTGCATCCGCGAGATCCCCGCCGATCGCTGGGATCACTCCGCGTACTACGACCCCACGCGCCACAAGCCGGGGAAGACCTACCTGCGCTGGGGCGGCTTCCTCGACGGCGTCGATCGCTTCGACGCGCAGTTCTTCATGGTCACGCCGCGGGAGGCCCAGATCCTCGATCCGCAGGAGCGCCTGTTCCTCGAGACCGCCTGGCATGCCGTCGAGGACGCTGGCTACACGCGGGCCAGCCTGCGCGGCGCGCGCGTCGGCGTCTTCGTCGGCGTGATGTACGGCGAGTACCCCCTCGTCACGGGGGGCGAGGCCGGGGCGGACGGCATGCCGCCCGGGTCGTCGTTCGCCTCGATCGCGAACCGGGTCTCCCACGTGCTCGACCTGCGCGGCCCGAGCCTCGCGGTCGACACCATGTGCTCCTCGTCGCTCACGGCGCTTCACCTCGCCGTCGGCAGCATCCGGAACGGGGAGTGCGACGCCGCGCTAGTCGGCGGCGTGAACCTGTCGCTGCACCCCCACAAGTTCCTCCTCCTCGGGCAGGGAGGCTTCGGGGCGACCGACGGGCGGTGCAGGAGCTTCGGCGCGGGCGGCGACGGCTACGTCCCCGGCGAGGGCGTCGGCGCCGTGCTGCTCAAGCCGCTGTCGAAGGCCATCGCCGACGGCGACACCATCTACGCGACCATCGTCACCTCGCGCGTCAACCACGGCGGTCGCTCCAACGGCTACACGGTCCCGAACCCCACGGCGCAGGCTGAGGTCGTGGGCGAGGCGCTCCGGGCGGCCGGCTGGGATCCGGGCACGGTCGGGTACGTCGAGGCCCACGGCACCGGCACCGCCCTCGGCGACCCTATCGAGATCCGCGGCCTGGCGACGGCCTTTGGAGGGCAGCCCTCGCGCGGCCCGGCCTGCGCCCTCGGATCGGTGAAGTCCAACATCGGGCACCTCGAGTCCGCGGCCGGCATCGCCGGCCTCACCAAGGTCATCCTCCAGATGCAGCACGGAAAGCTCGTTCCTTCGATTCACGCCGATCGCCTCAACCCGAACGTCGACTGGGCCTCTGTGCCCTTCCAGGTCCAGCGGGAGCTCGCGCCCTGGGCACCGCGGAGCGAGGAGCGCGACGGCGTCCGCCAGACGCTCCCGCGCCGGGCGGGCCTGAGCGCGTTCGGCGCGGGCGGCAGCAACGCCCACGTCCTCGTCGAGGAGTACGTGCCGCCGGAGGCGCCGCTGGCCGAGCGCCGCGCCGAGGGGCCGCACCTCTTCGTGCTCTCGGCGGTGAGCGACGAGCGCCTGCGCGCGTACGCGGAGGCCCTGGCCGAGCACCTCGAGCAGCCGGCGCCGCGGGGGCCCCGCGAGCCCGCGGACGTTGCGTACACCCTCCAGGTGGGGCGGGAGCCGTTCGCCGCGCGCCTCGCCGTGGTGGCCTCGGATCTGTCGGAGCTCGCCGCGCGGCTGCGCGGCTGGCTGCGCGGCGATCCTGGCTCCGGCGTCCTCGCCAGCGTCGCCGCGAAGGTCACGGCCGAGGCCCTCGATCCCGGGGAGCCGCGGAGCGCGCAGGAGCTCGAGGAGCTCGGCCGCCGCTGGATCAGCGGCGCCTCGATCGCATGGCCCGCGCTGTGGCGCGGCCAGGCGCGGCGGCGCACGCCGCTGCCGGGCTACCCCTTCGCCAGCGCGCGGCACTGGATCCGCCCTGCCCGCGGCGAGGCCGCGCCAGGCGGCGGCGAGAACGGCGCAGGCGAGCACGGCTGGGCGCCGGTGGCGGCAGCGCCGGTGGCGCTGGCAGAAGCAGCGCCGGTGGCGCGTGCAGCGGCAGCGCCGGTGGCGCGTGCAGCGGCAGCGCCGGTGGCGCGTGCAGCGGCAGCGCCGGTGGCGCTGGCGGCGAGCAGCGGCGAGAACGGCGCGGGCGAGCACGGCTGGGCGCCGGCGGCGGCAGCGCCGGTGGCGCTGGCAGCCGGCAGCGGCGCCAACGGCGCGGCGGGCGGCGCCAATGGCGCGGCGGGCGGCGCCGCGAGCGGGTCGATGGGTCACGGAGCGATGCCGCCTCCGCCGCCCTCACCCGGGGCGGAGCTCGCGCTCTTCGAGCCGGCCTGGCGGGAAGCGCCGCTGCCCGCGGACGGCGGCGCCTTGCCGGGGGGCTCCGTCCTCGTCCTCGACGCCGACGGGCGCTTCGCCGAGGCGCTGCGCGCCGTCGTGGCGCGCGTGCAGCCGGCCTGGAAGTTCACCCACGCCCTCCTCGGCAGCGCGTTCCACGCCCTCGAGGACGGGCGCTACGAGGTCGACGCCACCCGGCGAGACGATTGGGAGAGGCTGCTCGACGCGCTCGAAGCGCGCGGGGCGACCCCGACGCACATCCTGCTGTGCCCCGCGGCTGCGCCGCCGGGCAGCGGCGAGTGGGCGATCCGGCGCCAGCTCAACGCCGGCCTCTACCCCGTCGTCGCCCTCTGCCAGGCCCTGCTCGCCCGCACGTCGGCCGCGTCGACCCAGCTGCTCGTCGTGGACCGGCAGCCGTCGCGGGAAGATCCCGCGTCGCTGCCGCTCTACGCCCCGCTCGCCGCCCTCGCGAGGAGCTTGCGCTCGGAGAGCTCGCGCGTCATCGCGCGCGTCGTCCACGTCGTCGGCGCGCCCGAGGCGCTCGCGGACAGGATCTGGGAGGAGACGCGGGACGCCGCGCCCGAGGTCTGGCTCCGCGACGGCCGGAGGCTCGCGCGGCGGTTCTCCCGCAGCGGGCCCGCGCCGCGGCGCGACGGGGCGCCCGCGATCCGCATGGGCGGCGCCTACGTCATCGCCGGCGCCAGCAAGGGCGTCGGCCGCCTCTTCGCGCGCCACCTCGCCGAGCGGTTCGACGCGCGCCTCGTGCTCTGCGGGCGCTCCGAGCCCGACCCCGCGCTCCGCGCGGAGCTCGCCGCGCACGAGCGCGCTGGCAGGCGCGTCCGGTACGTCCGCGCCGACGTGTCGCGCCGCGAGGACGTGGCGGCGCTCCTCCGCGAGGCGAGGGCGTTCCTCGGCGAGATCCACGGCGTCCTGCACTGCGCGATGGTGCAGCGCGACGGCCACCTGGCGCACAAGCGCGCCGAGGACATCGAGGCCGTGCTCGCGCCGAAGGTCCACGGCACCGTCCTCCTCGACGAGGCGACCAGCGACGATCCGCTCGACTGGTTCGCGGTCACCTCCTCGCTGGCGGGGCTCATCGGGAGCGCGACGCAGACGGACTACGTGTTCGCGACCGGCTTCCAGGACGAGTACATGGGCTACCGGGAGCGCCTGCGGGCCGAAGGCAAGCGCCGCGGGAAGTCGCTCTCGGTCGACTGGCCCCTCTGGGAGGAGGGCGGCACGCGCGTCGAGCAGGTCCTCGCCGACCACGTCCGCGCCCAGACCGGCGTCGCGCAGCTGCCCACCCACAAGGGGATCGAGGCCTTCGAGCGCGCGCTGCGCGCGGACTCGAGCCAGGTCGTGGTGCTCTACGGGCGCCTCGACCGCGCCGACGATCTGCTCGGCGGCGCCGCGCTCGGCGAGCGCCTCGCCGGCGCGCGGAGCGACGCCGCCGCGCGGAGCGACGACGCGAGCCGCGGCGGCGATCTGCAGCGCCGCACCGAGGCGTACGTCTGCGACCTCATCGCCGACGTGACGGGGAGGCCCAGGGAGAGCATCGCGCCGAACGTGGCCTTCGCCGATTACGGGTTCGACTCGATCGTCCTCAGCCACCTCAAGGCCCGGCTGGAAGAGGACATCGCCGAGATCTCGCCGGCCACGGTGCTGGCCCACCCGAGCGTGCAGGCGCTCTCGTCGTTCCTGCTCGCGGAGCACCGCGAGCGGGTCCTTTCGGTCCTCGGGCGCCGCGGAGGCGGCGAGGCCGCGGCCAGCGGCGCCGGAGCGGCCGGCGATGACCGAGGGGCCGGCAGCGCGCAGCAGGCGGCCGCCCCGGCGATCCCGGTCGAGCGCCAGGACCCTCTGGCCTTCGACGGCGGCCTGCGGCCCGAGCCGCGCCGGGCGCCCGCGCCCGCCGCGACCTCGCGCGACGACGACGCGATCGCCGTCATCGGGATCGCCGGCCGCTACCCCGGCGCGCGCAACCCGGGGGAGCTGTGGCAGCGCCTCCTCGCCGGGCAGAGCGGCATCACGGCCGTCCCCGCCGAGCGGTGGCGCACGGCCGACGGGCAGCGCGCCTCGGGGGCGTTCCTCGAGGGCGTGGACCGCTTCGATCCGCTGTTCTTCCAGATGACGCCCCTCGAGGCCGAGCAGGCCAGCCCCGAGGAGCGGCTCCTCCTGGAGACCGCCTGGGAGGCGCTCGAGGACGCCGCCATTCGCCCCTCCAGCCTGCGGGGCCGCCCGGTCGGCGTGTTCGTGGGCATGACGACGCACACCTACCCGCTGCTCACCCGCGAGCAGGACAGCCGCGGGGCCCCCGCGCTCGACGGCGCCCACTTCCGCGTCGCGAACCGCCTGTCGATCTTCTTCGATCTCCTGGGGCCGAGCTTCGCGGTCGACACCGCGTGCTCGTCGTCGCTCGTGGCGCTCCACCTCGCCTGCCAGAGCATCCGCTCCGGGGACTGCGAGGCAGCGCTCGTCGGCGGCGCCAACCTGTACCTGCACCCCTCCAAGTTCGTGAACCTGAGCCGCGCGAGGCTGCTCGGCGCGCGGCCGGACCGCGGCGTCTACGCGGCCGACGGGGACGGGTTCATCCCGGGCGAGGGCGTCGGCGTCGTCGTGCTGAAGCCGCTGCGCGACGCGCTCCGCGACGGCGATCCGGTCCACGCGGTGATCCTCGGATCCAAGATCCGGCACAAGGGCAAGGGGGGCGGCGCGTCGCTGCCCTCGCCCAAGGAGCAGGCCGCCGTGGCGGCGGAGGCGCTCGCGCAGAGCGCCGTGGATCCGGGCACCGTCGGGCTCGTCGAGGTGCAGGCGACCGGCTCCTCCCTGGCCGACGCCGCGGAGTGGGCGGCCCTGCAGCAGGTCTACGGCGGCAAGGCCGCGGCGCGCGGCCTCCGCTGCGCGGTCAGCGCCCTGAGCGGGCACCTCGGCCACTCCGAGGGCGCCTCCGGCGTCGCGCAGCTCACCGCGGTGCTCCTGCAGATGCGGCACGGGCGCGTCGCGCCGGTGCGCTTCCCCGATCGCCTCAACCCGGAGGTCAACCTCGCGCGCTCGACGCTCGCCTTGCCGAGCGAGCCGACGCCGTGGGAGCCCGTGTGGGTCGAAGGCGGCGCGGGCGGGACGCGCGCGGTGCGCCGCGCCGGCATCAGCTCCGTCGGCGTGGGCGGCACCATGGTGCACGTTGTCCTGGAGGCCGAGGCGGGCGCGCCCCGGGCGAGCGCCGAGCTCGGCGCCCGCGCCCCGCGCGCGGAGCTCGTGCTCCTGACCGCGCGGACGCGCGACGGCCTCGTCGAGCAGGTGCGCCGGCTGCATCGCTTCCTCGTTACCGAGGCGGCGCAGGAGGCGGAGCCGATCCGGCTCGGCGACCTCGCGTGGACCCTCACGATCGGGCGCGAGCACTTCGCCGAGCGGCTCGCGCTGGTCGTCGAGAGCAAGGAGCAGCTCGCGGCGGCGCTCGGCGCGCTCGCCGCTGGCCAGCGGCCCGCGTGCCCGACGTTCGCCGGGACCGCGGCCGCGGACGACGGCCACGGCGCGGCCGCCGCGAGCCCGCCGCCGCGGGACCTCGAGGAGGCGGCGCGGCGCTTCGTGAAGGGGGCGTCGGCCGACGCGCTCGGCCTGACCAGCGGGCCGCCCGGGCGGCGGCTCCGGCTCCCGACCTACCCGTTCGAGCGGCGCCGCTGCTGGCCGCACGACGACGCCGTGGTCACGGCCGCAGGGCCGCTGCCGGCGGGGGCCGCAGGGCCGCTGCCGACGAGGGCCGCAGAGGCGCTGCCCGCCAGGGCGGCGGCGGAGGCGCCGGCCGCGGCGGCGGGCGGGAACGCCGCCGCCGGCTACTACAACCATGTGCTGTCCGCGCTCGACGTCTCGAGCAGCAGCGGCGCGAACGACCACCTGATCCTCGCCCCGTTCACCGAGCGCGTCGACGGCTTCTCGTGGGTGCTGACCTTCGCCGATCCGGAGCGCCACGCCGAGCATTACCGGCTCGCCCTCGAGAAGCAGCAAGAGCTCAAGCAGATGCTCTTCCGCGGCGTCGACCTGACGCGGGCGACGCGCGCGCTCGACATCGGCTGCGGGCTCGGGACCGACCTCATGACGCTGGCGCGGGCCTACCCGAACCTCCGCGCCGACGGGTTCAACATCACCTCCCGGCAGGTCGAGGTCGCGCGCCGGCGCATCGACGCCGCGGGGCTCTCCGATCGCGTGTGCGTGCACGAGGCGGACAGCTCCCGGACGCCGTTCCCGGGCCGCTACGACCTCGTCATCGGGTTCGAGGTCGGGGTCCACATCCAGGACAAGGACGGCCTGTTCTCCAACATCGCCCGGCACCTCAGCGACTCGGGCCGCGTCCTGCTCGCCGACGTCGTGGCGAGGACGGCGGCGCCCGTGCACAAGCCGGAGCTCGGGCATTACACCTCGACCGAGGCGGAGCTCGCCCGCTGCCTCGCGCGCTCGGGGCTGCGCGTGGAGTCCTGCGTCGACGCGAGCCGCGAGGTGGCGAACTTCCTCGACGATCCCCGCTTCGAGGAGAACCTCGCGGCGCTGCACCGGGCGCACCCCGCGCTCGAGCAGGTCGCCCCGATGCACCGCGGGTGGCTGCGCTTCGGCAAGGCGCTCGCCCTGGGCCTGTTCCGCTACGTCGCCCTGACGCTCCGGAAGTCCCGCCCCGACGAGGCCGAGGCCGCGGTCGCGGAGGAGAACCTCGCCGCCTTCGTGGGCTCGCGCAGCTACAGCGAGGTGATCCGGGGCGCCGCGCCCCTTTCGCGGGCGTCGTCGCCCGCCGCCGGCGCGCGGGAGGCCTCGGCGCCGGTCGCCGACGTCGCCGCCCGGGTCGCGGAGATCGTGCGCGGCGTGCTGCGCATGCAGCCGCACGAGCTCGACATCGACGCGCGCTTCGCCGACTTCGGGGTCGACTCGCTCCAGGGCCTGCAGGTCCTCGAGAGCATCAACCGCGAGCTCGGCCTCTCGCTCGAGGTCCACGCCCTCTACGACCACGCCAGCGTGCGGGACCTGTCCCGCCACGTCGCCAAGATCTACGCCGAGCGGCGGCCCGCGCCGCGCGCCGCAGAGCACCACGAAGCGCGCGCCGCCGCGCCCTCGTCCGGGTGCGTCGCGGTCATCGGCATGGCCGGCCGCTTCCCTGGCGCCGGCGACGTCTTCTCGTTCTGGGAGAACCTGCGCGGCGGCGTCGAGTCGGTCCGGGAGGTCCCGGGCGACCGGTGGGACGCCAAGCGTTACTACGAGGCGGGCGCGTCGAGCGACTCCATCAAGACCCTCAGCAAGTGGGGCGGCTTCCTCGAGGGCGTCGACCGGTTCGACGGCGGCTTCTTCGGGATCGCGCCGGCCGAGGGTCGGCTGATGGACCCGCAGCAGCGGCTGATGCTCGAGGCGTGCTGGGCCGCGCTCGAGGACGCCGGCTACGCGCGCAAGGCCCGCGGCGCGCGCTGCGGCGTCTGCATCGGGGTGCTCGGCGGCGACTACCAGGACATCCTCCGGGAGTCGGGCGGCGACGACCAGTACCGCGCGCACGCGATGATCGGCAACGCGACCTCGATCCTCGCCGCGCGCATCGCCTACTTCCTCGACCTCAAGGGCGGGGCGGTGAGCCTCGACACCGCGTGCTCCTCGTCGCTCGTGGCCGTCCACAAGGCCTGCCAGGAGCTCGTCACCGGCGAGGCGGACCTCATGATCGCCGGCGGGGTCACGCTGTACCTGACGGTGCGGCCGTACATCATGATGAGCCGCGCCGGCATGCTCTCGCCGACCGGCCAGTGCCGTGCGTTCGACGACGGCGCCGACGGGATCGTCCCGGGCGAGGCCGTCGGCGCCGTGGTCCTCAAGCGGCTCGAGGACGCGCTCCGCGATGGCGACCGCATCGACGGGATCATCCGCGCCTCCGGCATGAACCAGGACGGGCGCACGAACGGCATCACCGCGCCGAGCGCCGCCTCGCAGGAGGCGCTGCTGCTCGACGTGTGGCGCAAGGCCGGGATCGACCCCGAGAGCATCTCCCTGATCGAGGCGCACGGGACGGGCACCCCCCTCGGGGATCCGATCGAGATCGCCGCCCTCACGTCCGCGTTCCGCAGGTCCACCGATCGCCGGCGGGTCTGCGCGATCGGGTCGGTCAAGAGCAACATCGGCCACACCTCGGGCGCCGCTGGCGTCGTGAGCCTCATCAAGGCGCTGCTCGCGATGCGCCACCGGGAGATCCCGCCGTCGCTGCACTTCGCGCGGCCGAACCGGCACACCAAGCTCGACGAGAGCCCGTTCTACGTGAGCGATCGGCTCCACCCCTGGCAGCAGCCCGCGGGCGGGCCGAGGCGCGCCGCGGTCAGCTCCTTCGGGTTCAGCGGCACGAACTGCCATGTCGTCGTCGAGGAGCACGTGGCCCCGAAGCCGCTCCGGCGGCCCGAGGCCGTCCAGATCGTCGTCCTGTCCGCGCGCACCGAGGAGCGGCTGCGGGCCTACGCCGAAGCGCTGCGCGCCTTCCTCGCGAAGCGCCGCGGCGCCGCGGACCTGCCCGGCCTCGACGAGATCGCCTTCACGCTGCAGGTCTGCCGGACGCCGATGCCGGCGCGGCTCGCCGTCGTCGCCTCCAGCGTCGACGAGCTCGTGGCGCAGCTCTCGGCCTACCTCGACGGCAGGGAGGACGGCCGGTCGCTCGTCTCAGGGCTCCTCGGCCGGCGCGACGACGTCGGCGGCGGCGCGCCCGCGCTCGCCGCTCCCGGCTTCCAGGAGCTCACGCCCGAGCGCGCCCGGGAGCTTTCGCGCCTCTGGGTCGCGGGCGGCGAGATCGCGTGGCAGCAGCTCTACCGGGATCCCCTGCCGGCGAAGGTCGCGCTGCCCCTCTACCCGTTCGAGCGGGAGCGCCACTGGGTCGGCGCCGCCGTCGACGCCGCGACCGCCGCCGTGGTGGACGCGCCGCCTGCCCGCGCCCAGCGCGCGCCGAGGTACCGGGTCGAGGAGCTCTGCTACGAGCCCCGCTGGCTGCCCGCGCCGCTCGACGAGGCCTCGCCTGACCTGCGCCCGATCCGGCCGATCTTCCGGGGCTCCTTGCCCGAGGACCGCGACGGGGTGGTGCTCGTCGTGATCCCCGAGGGGCTCTCGGCGGCGGTGCGTGTCATCGAGGCGTGGCACCCCGGCCGGCGCACGATCGCGGTCACGCTGAGCGCCCCGAACGGCCACCGGCCCGACGGACCGTTCGAGGTCGACGCGTCGGATCCGGCGGGCTGGTCCAACCTGCTCGCGTCGCTCCAGGGCCGCGGCATCGGCGCCCTCCACACGGTCTACTTCCTCGGCGGCCTGCGCGCTGGCAACGAGCCGCTGCCGCTGGATCCGCGCGCGGTGAGCCGCAGCACGGAGCTCGGCGTCATCGCGCTCTACCGGCTGTCGCGCGCGCTCATCGCGCACGGCGCGCTCGGGCGGACGCCGATCGAGATCAAGATCGCGATGGCCAACGTCCACCGCGTCCGGGCCGAGGACGCGGCGAGGCCCCACTTCGCGGAGCTCCACGGCTTCGCGATGACCCTCTCCCAGGAGTTCCCGACGGCGCGGGTGACCTCGATCGATCTCGATCTCCACGACCTTTCGGATCTGCGATCGGCCGACGAGCTCGCGGCGCGGCTCCAGCCGCTCCGGCGCGAGCCGCCGATGTTGACCGGCGAGCCGATCGCGATCCGCGGCGGGCGCCGCTGGGTCCGGCGGCTGTTCCAGGTGGCGATGCCGGAGCCGGCGGCGCCGGTGTACCGCGATCGGGGTGTTTACCTGATCCTGGGCGGGGCCGGCGGCGTCGGGAGGGAGCTCTGCCGCGACCTCGCGCGGCGCTACAAGGCGCGCCTCGTCATCGTGGGCCGCAGCCCGCTCGATGAGGCGCGGCGGCGGCTCCTGTCGGAGATCGAGGCCGCCGGGGGCGAGGCGCTGTACGTGCGGGCCGACGCCGCCGATCTCGACAGCATGCGCGGCGCGGTCTCGGTGGCTCGGGCGCGCTTCGGCCGCATCGCGGGCGCCTTCCACTCCGGCCTGGTGCTGTCGCGCGAGACGCTGAGGGAGCTCGACGAGCAGAGCCTGCGCGCGGTGCTCGCGCCCAAGGTCGTGGGCAGCGTCGCCTTCTACGAGAGCCTCCGCGACGAGCCGCTCGACTTCATGGCGTTCTTCTCGTCGGCGCTCTCCTTCGCCTGCACCGAGGGGCGGAGCCACTACGCCGCGGCCAGCACCTTCGAGGACGCCTACGTGTGCTCGCTCATCGGCCGCGCGCCGTTCCCCGTCCTGCTCGTGAACTGGGGCGTGTGGGACGTCAACGAGATCGACCCGGCCGGAAGGGCGCGCCTCGAAGGGCAGGGGGTCAGCTTCTTCGCGCCGGAGGATGGCATCGAGGCGCTCCGCCGCGTGCTCGATCGCCGCGCTGGTCAGTTCCTGTGCATGGCGCTCGACGAGCACGGCAGGGAGCAGGTCGGCATCGTCGCGGGCCACGCCGCGCCGCCCCAGCCCGAGCCTCGCGCGCCGGAGCCGCTGCCTTCCGGACCCCTCGCCCCCGCGCGGAGGTCGATCCTCCCGGAGCTGCCCGCGATCATCCCGCCGCCCGATCCCGCCCTGGTCGAGAGGCTCCGGAGCGCGTCGGACGAGCTGGAGCCGTTCGTGCACCTCCTGCTGCTCGACGCGTTCCAGAGGATGGGCCGCCTGCTCGGGCGCGGAGAGCGTTACGAGCCCGCCCGGCTCGCCGCGGACCTGCGCATCGTGCCGGCGCGGCAGCGCCAGTTCGACGCGCTGCTGACCATCCTCGAGAAGGCGGGCTTCGTGACGCGGCACGCGGGGGAGCTCGTCTCCACCGGCGAGATCGATCGCCTCGTCGCGAGCGGGACGCTCGCCTCGCTCGATCAGGGGCGCGAGCGCCTCTTGCAGCGCTTCCCCGAGGTGAAGTCGCAGCTCAAGGTGGTGAGCCTGTGCGCGCAGCGCCTGCCGGAGATCCTCCGCGGCGAGGTCCCGGCCACGGACGTGCTGTTCGCGGACCCGTCCAACCTGGAGAACATCTACGGCGGCAACACGACGGCCGCGTACTTCAACGGCCTCGTCGCCACGGTCTTCGAGGCCTACGTCGGCGCGCGGCTCGCCGAGCTCCCGCCCGGCGAGCGGGTCGCGATCGTCGAGATCGGCGGCGGCACCGGGAGCACGACCGGGCCCGTCCTCAAGGCGAGCGGGCGGTTCAAGGACCGCATCAGCTACACGTTCACCGATCTCTCGCGCGCCTTCATCGCGCTCGCGCAGCGGCGGTTCAAGCCCGCGCACCCGTTCCTCGAGGGCCGCGTGCTCGACATCGAGCGCGACGTCGTCGAGCAGGGCTTCTCGGCGGGCAGCTACGACATGGTGATCGCGGCCAACGTCCTGCACGCCACGCGGAACATCCGCGGCACGATCCGGCACGCCCGGTCGCTCCTCAAGCCGGGCGGCTTGATGGTCCTCTACGAGGTGACGCGGAACCTGGACCTGCTCACCATCATCTTCGGCTGCCTCGACGGATGGTGGCTCTACACGGACCCCGAGCAGCGGATCCCCCACTCGCCGATCTCGAACGTCAGCACGTGGTTCCGGCTCCTCCGGGAGGAGGGCTTCACCGTGGGCGGCGCGTTCGGCGAGGGCGATGGGTCGCCCGACGCGTGGTACCAGGCCGTGCTGGTCGCCGAGCGCGCGGACCTGCCCGCGCGGCAGCCGGCCGCTCCTGAAATCAAGGCCGCGCCGCCGCCGGTCGCAGCGCCGCCGCGCGCGGAGCTGCCTGCAGCGCAGCCGGCCGCGCCTGAAATCAAGGCCGCGCCGCCGCCGGCAGCGCCGCCGCCGCGCGCGGGCGAGAGGGAGGCCCGGATCGAGAGGTTCGTGATCGACAGCCTCTGCAACGTCCTGCAGATCGACCGTGACAAGCTGGATCTGGATCAGCCGTTCCTGGAGATGGGCGTCGACTCCATCATGGGTGTCGACATCATCAACAACCTCAACAAGGAGCTCGATGTGCGGCTGAAGACGACCGATCTCTTCAGCCTCACGACGCCGCGCATGCTCCTCGATCACCTCATGAAGACCGCCTCCGCGCCGGCGGCTCCTGCCCCTGCGCCGGCGGCTCTTGCCCCCGCGCCGGCGGCTCCTGCCCCTGCGCCGGCGGCTCTTGCCCCCGCGCCGGCGGCTCTTGCCCCCGCGCCGGCGGCTCTTGCCCCCGCGTCACCGTTCGCCTCCGCCGGACCGCCATCAGCCCCTGCCGTGGCGCACTTCTCGACGTCGCCGGTCGCCGAGACCGGGAGCGACGAGGAGCTGGGCGATCTGCTGAGGCGCCTCGGGAGCGGTGAGTCCGTCGAGCTCGACGGGCTGCTCGAGCTGTCCAGAAGCAGCGCTCAGTGAGGAGACCAGCCAGCGATGAGCGAGCGAGTTGAGCCGATGCACACCAGGGAAATCGCAATCATCGGGATGTCGGGCCGGTTCCCGGGCGCGAACGATCTGCGTCAATACTGGGCCAACCTGGTCGAAGGGCGCGTCTCCACCGGAGAGGTCCCGCCGTCGCGCTGGGACGCAGGCGCGCTCTACGACCCGGACCCGAAGGCGCGCGGCAAGAGCATCAGCAAATGGGGCGGGTTCATCGACGACGTCGACGCCTTCGATCCCCGCTTCTTCCGCATCACGCCGCGAGACGCGGTCTACATGGACCCCCAGCAGCGCCTCTTCCTCGAGGAGAGCTGGAAGACCTTCGAGGACGCCGGTTACTCCGACCGCGATCTCGACGGCGCGCGCTGCGGCGTGTTCGTCGGCTGCAAGATCGCCGATTACCTCATCCGCCTGCAGCGCCTCGGCGAGGACCTCGAGGGGCACGCCATGAGCGGCAACGACATCTCGATGCTCCCCGCGCGGCTCTCCTATTTCCTCAACCTGCGCGGGCCGAGCCTCCCCATCAACACCGCCTGCTCCTCGTCGATGGTCGCCCTCCACCTCGCGTGCGAGAGCCTCCTCGGCGGCACGTGCGAGATGGCCCTCGTGGGCGGCGTCGAGCTGATGACCAGCCCCGGCATCTACCAGGCGCTCAGCAGCGCTGGCGCGCTCTCGCCGAGCCCCGCGTGCCGGCCGTTCGATGACCGCGCCGACGGGGTCGTGCTCGGCGAGGGCGTCTGCGCGGTCCTGCTCAAGCCCCTCCACGCGGCGCTCGCCGACGGCGATCACATCCGAGGGGTCATCAGGAGCTCAGGCATCAACCAGGACGGCCGGAGCAGCGGTATCAGCGCGCCGAGCGGCGCTGCCCAGACCGCGCTCATCACGGACGTCTACCGCCGGGGCGCGGTCGATCCCGAGACCATCGGTTATGTCGAGGCGCATGGAACAGGCACGGCCCTCGGGGATCCGATCGAGATCCACGCGCTCACCGAGGCGTTCGAGCAGTTCACGCGGAGGCGCCGGTTCTGCCCGATCGGCTCCTTGAAGGCCAACATCGGCCATCCGCTCTCGGCCGCGGGGCTCGCGGGCGTCATCAAGATCCTCTTGTGCTTCGAGCACGGGCAGCTCCCGCCGGCCGCGGGCTTCTCGCGCGAGAACCACCTCATAAACCTCCAGGACAGCCCCTTCTTCGTGAACACCGCGCTTCGCGCGTGGCCTCCGGGCGGGCTCCCCCGCCGCGCCGCCGTGAGCTCCTTCGGGTTCAGCGGCACCAACGCGCACGCGGTCGTGGAGGAGCCGCCTGCCCCGCGCAAGGGATCGCGTTCGCCCCAGGGACCCCACCTCATCCTGCTCTCGGCGAAGACGGAGGAGGCGCTGCGCTCCCGCGCCGACGATCTGAGGCGCTGGCTCCTCGAAGACGCTGGCCGCCACGCCCTGGCCGACGTCGCCTACACCCTGCACCGGGGCCGCGCGCACTTCCAGAGGCGCCTGGCCCTCGTGGTCGACAGCGAGAGCGACCTGATCCGCCGCCTCGAGGGCGCAGGCGCCGGGGCGGTCGCGCCGTCGCTCGACAGGGCCACGAGCGCAGCCTTCAAGGCCGCAGAAGACCGCGTCGCCCGGCACCTCCACCGCGACGGCCTCGCGGCAGAGGGCCGCCGGGGCGCGCTCATGGTGCTCGGGGATCTCTACCTCCGGGGACACGTCCCTGACTGGCGCCACCTCCACCCCGAAGGCGGAGCGCGCGTCCCGCTCCCGACCTACCCCTTCGCGCGCGAGCGCTACTGGCTGCCCTGGCCGTCCCAGGCCGCAGCGGCCGCGCCAGCGCAGGCGGCGCCGAGCGCGCCCTCCGCGGAGGCCTCGCCCGAGGGGGAAGCGGGCGAGCTCCGGCTGCTCCAGGAAGACTGGGCGAGCGCGCCGCTCCCCGCGCCGGCGCCCTCGGCGGGAGTGGACCTCCCGGAGGGCGACCTGCTCCTCTTCGCGCCCAGCGAGGCGCCGTGGAGAGCGCTCCAGGCCCGCGCTGCGGGGCCCGGGCGGCGCGTCGTCCTCGTCGAGCCCGGGGAGGCCTTCGGCGAGGTGGGAGACGACCGTTTCACCGTCCGGCCCGGGCACGACGAGGACTTCGAGCGGCTGATCGCCGCCTTGCACCGGGCGTCGAGGCCGCTCTCGGCGGTCCTCTTCCTCCCGGCCGCCGAGGCAGGCGACGAGGTCGGGATCGAGGCGCGCCTCGACGCGGGCCCTCGCTCGGTCTTCGCGCTCTGCCGCGCGCTCGCCAGGACCTCGCAGCGGCGGCCGCTGCCGATCGTCTGCCCTGTCCCGCTCCGCAGCGGCGCGCCGGATCCGGTGCTCGCCGCCCTCTCCGGCTTCGCCCGGACGCTCGGCGCCGAGGCGCCGGCGCTCCGGCTGAAGACCGTCGCGCTCGCGGCCGAGCGGTGGTCCGCGGCGCACCTCGACGTCCTCCTCGCGGAGCTCGCCGCGATCGACCCCGGCGGCGCCGCCGTTCGTTACGACGGCGATCGCCGGCTCCAGCGCCGCTTCGTCGTCGCGCCGCCGGCTGCGCCCGCGCGGCCGGAGCGCGAGGCCCCGCTCCTCCGCCGCGGCGGCGTTTACCTCGTCACGGGCGGCGCCGGCGGCATCGGCGCCGTGCTCGTCGAGCACCTCGCCCGCACCGCGGGGGCGCGCCTCGTGCTCGCCGGCCGCTCCAGCGCGAGCGACAGGACGGACGCGCTGCTCGCCCGCGTCCGCGCGCAAGGCGGCGAGGCGCTCTACGCGCAGGCGGATCTCGCCCGCCGCGCCGACGTCGAGCGGCTGATCGCCCTGGCGCGCGAGCGCTTCGGGCGCATCGACGGCATCTTCCACGCCGCCGGCCTCCACCGGGACGCGCTCGTCCGGAACAAGCGCAAGGACGACGTCGACGCCGTCCTCGGCCCGAAGGTCCTCGGGGCGCTGCACCTCGATCAGGCGACCGCGGGCGCCGATCTCGACCTCTTCGTCCTGTTCTCGTCGCTCGCGGCCGTGCTCGGCAACCCGGGGCAAGCGGACTACGCCTACGCGAACGCCTTCCTCGACGCCTTCGCGGCCGACCGGGAGGCGCGCCGCGCCCGAGGCGAGCGGCGGGGGCGGACGGTCTCGCTCAACTGGCCGTACTGGCGAGACGGGGGCATGCGCCTCGCGGACGCCGACGTCGAGGCGTTCCGCCGCCAGGCGGGCCTGCTCCCGATGCCGAGCGGCGTCGGGCTCCGGGCGCTCGACGAGGCGCTGCGCGGAGGCCCGGCGCGCTACGTGGTCCTCTACGGCGACGCGCAGAAGCTCGAGGCCACGCTGGCCGAGCAGACGCCCGCGCCGGCGCGGCGATCGCCGGACGCGGGCCGGGGCGACGCCGGCAGCGCCGAGGTCGCGTCGCTGCGCCGCGAGGTGGAGCAGCTCCTCCGGCGCGTGATGGCCAAGGCGACCCAGCTCGCGCCCGAGGAGATCGACCCGGAGGTGAGCTTCACCGATTACGGCGTCGACTCCGTCACCATCAAGGAGTTCAACGTCCAGCTCGACGCGATCGTCGGCGCCCTGCCGAGGACCCTCCTCTTCGAGCACGATAACCTCCGGAGCCTCTCGGACTACCTCGCCCGCCACCACGCCGAGGTTCTTCGCCGGGCGCTCGGGCCGCGCGCTGGAGAGCCGGCCAGGGGAGCCCTGCCTGCGGCGGAGGCCTCGCCCCCGGCGGAGGCCCCGCCCGCCGGCGCGCTGTCGCGCGCGCGCTCGTTCGAAATCTCGCCGGCGGGCGCGCGCGACAGCGCGCCAGCGGGCGCCGGAGACATCGCTGTCATCGGCATGTTCGGCCGGTATCCGGGGGCGGACGACCTCGAGACCTTCTGGGGGAACCTGGCCGAGGGCAGGGACTCCGTGACGGAGATCCCGGCCGGCCGCTGGCGATCCGTCCCCCGCTACGACGCGGACCCCGAGCGCAGCCGCGAGGGCGCGATCTACTGCAAGTGGGGCGGCTTCCTCGACGGCGTCGACCTCTTCGACGCGAAGTTCTTCGGCATCTCGCCGCGCGAGGCCGAGGTGATGGACCCGCAGGAGCGCCTCTTCCTCGAGACCGCGTGGGCCACGTTCGAGGACGCCGGGTACACCCGCGAGCGGCTGCGCGCGCTCTCCCCGGACGACCGGGGCGCGCCGGTCGGCGTGTTCGTGGGGGTCACGACGAACACGTACCTGCTCTACGGCCCGGAGGAGTGGCAAAAGGGCAACCTCGTGACGCCGGTCTCGGCGCCGTGGTCGATCGCGAACCGCGTCTCGTACCTGTTCGACCTCACCGGCCCGAGCGTCCCGGTGGACACCGCGTGCTCGTCGTCGCTCGTCGCCGTGCACTTCGCGATCCAGAGCCTGCGGCGCGGGGAGTGCCGCATGGCGCTCGTCGGGGGCGTCAACCTGTACCTGCACCCCTCGAAGTACGTGAACATGTGCCAGCTGCACATGCTGTCGCCCACGGGCCGGTGCCACGCCTTCGGCGTCGGCGCGGACGGCTTCGTCCCGGGCGAGGGGGTCGGCGCCGTGCTCCTCAAGCCGCTCGACGCGGCGATCCGCGACGGCGATCACATCTACGGCGTGATCAAGGGCAGCGCCGTCAACCACGGCGGCAAGACCAACAGCTACACGGTCCCGAACCCGAACGCCCACGCGCAGCTCATCCGCGAGGCCCTCCGGGACGCCGCCGTCGACGCCAGCACCATCACCTGCGTCGAGGCCCATGGAACGGGCACGGCCCTCGGGGATCCCATCGAGGTGCGCGGGCTGACGAGCGCGTTCCTCGAGCACACCGCCGAGCGGAGCTTCTGCGCCCTCGGCGCGGTGAAGACCAACATCGGCCACCTCGAGGCCGCCGCCGGGATCGCGGGGCTCACCAAGCTGATGCTGGAGCTCGAGCACCGGCAGATCGCCCCGTCCCTCCACGCCGAGCAGGTGAGCGAGGACTTGCAGCTCGACACCACGCCGTTCTACGTCGCGCGGCGCCTCGCCGCGTGGCGCCCTGCGGACGGGGCCCCGCGGCGGGCGGGCCTGAGCTCGTTCGGCGCGGGCGGCGTGAACGCCCATGTCATCGTCGAGGAGGCCCCGGCCGATCTGCGCCCTGCGGCGCGCGCAGCTCTCCCGGCCGTCGTGGTGCTCTCGGCCAAGAGCGAGCACGCCCTCCGCGCGTATGCGGAGGCGCTCCTCGGCCACGTGCGCCGGCGGCGCGACGCCATCGCCGTCGAGGATGTCGCGTACACCCTCCAGGTCGGGCGCCAGCCGATGAGCGCGCGCCTCGCGGTCGTCGTGAGCAGCCTCGACGAGCTGGAGCGGGGCCTCGAGGGCTTCCTCGCCGGGCGCCACGGCGACGTGGAGTGGGTCTCAGGCGAGGTCAAGAAGAGCGGGCCGGCCTCGGGGTCGCTCCTCGAAGGCGAGGAGGGCGCGGCGTTCCTGCGCGCGGCGCTCGAGAACCGGCGCGTCTCCAAGCTCGCGCGCCTGTGGGTCGAAGGGGTGCCGATCGACTGGAGCCTGCTCTACGCGGGCGCGACGCCGCGGCGCATCCCGCTCCCCACGTACCCCTTCGAGCGGAGGCGGTACTGGATCCCGACGGTCGAGGCCCCGCGCCTGCCCGCCGCCGCGACGAGCGCGGAGGGGGCGGCGGCGCCGCTGCCGTTCCCCTTCGAGCGCGCCGCTGCGTCGGACGGCTCCAAGCGCTTCCGCGTGGAGCTCCGCGGGGACGAGTTCTACCTCCGCGATCACATCATCGACGGTCGACCCGTGCTGCCGGGCGTCGTCCTCCTCGAGATGGTCCGGGCCGCCGGTGAGCTCTCCGAGGGCAAGCCCGTCCGGGGGCTCCGCCAGGTGGTCTGGGTCAAGCCGATCGCCCTCGACGGTGGTCCGCGTGAGATCGAGGTCGTCCTCCGCCTGGACGGGCCCGGGGCGCTCTTCGAGGTTCGCTCCTCGCGCGACGGGGCCACGGAGACACACGTGCAGGGGCGGCTCGACTACGGCCCGCCGGCGGCCGTCGCGCAGCCCCCCGTCGACCTTCGCGCCATCGAGCGCCGCTGCCCGGCCCACCGGTCCGCCGGGGAGTGTTACCCCGAGCGCGGGGCGGACAGGGCCGCGGTGAGGATCGGCCCGAGCCTCCGCTCCATCGTGGGGCTTTGGAGCGGCGACCGAGAGGTGCTCGCCGAGCTCGCCCTGCCGCCTCACCTCGACGCCGAGCCCGGCGGGTTCTTCATGCACCCCGCGCTCCTCGACGGCGCGGTGCAGGTCGTGGTGAGCTTCGGCAGAGACGCCGAGACCGGGCTCCGCTGGCTCTTCTTCCCGTTCTCCGTCGACGCGGTCGAGATCTTCCGGCCGTTCCCGCGGCGCGCGTACGCGCACGCGCGGCTCGCCCAGGGGCGGCCGCAGGAGGGCGCGTCCATCGTCAAGCTGGACATCGATATCCTCGACGCGGACGGAGCTCCCCTGGCGAAGCTCGCCGGGGCCGCCTTCCGGGTGGTCGATCGATGGCTCGCCGAGGCGCCGCGCGCGGGCGCCGAGGCGCCGCGCGCGGGCGCCGCGACGGCGGCGCGCAGCGCAGGCGCCGCGGCGGACGCGGGCCGCGCGGGCGCCGCCGCGGAGCCGGCGCTCCTCTACTACACGCCCGAGTGGGTGCCGTCGCCGCTCTCCGCGCCCGCAGCGCGCTCCGAGGCGCTGGGGCCGGTCCTGCTCCTCGACGCCGGAGGCGAGCTCGCCGAGGCGCTCCGGCAGCGCCTCGGCGGAGCCGGCGGCGCGCAGCGCCAGGTGGTGCTCGTGAGCCCCGGGCCTGCGTTCGCGCGGACCGGCGAGAGCACGTTCACCGTCGTGCCAGGAGAGGTCGAGAGCTTCCGCCAGCTCGTCGAGGCCCTCGCGGCGGGCGGCGTCCTGCCCCGGAGCGTCGTGTGCACGTGGGCCGAGGATCGCGCCGAGCTCGACGAGGCGGCGCTCCGGGCCGGGCTCGAGGCGGGCCTCTACACCCTCTCCGCGCTGGGCCAGGCGCTCGCGGCGCAGAAGGGCCAACCGATCCAGCTCCTCCACGTCCACCGCGCTCTGGACGCTCGGCCGCGGCCCCTCGCCGATGCCCTCTCGAGCTGGGCCCTGTCCGCCAACCTCGAGGGCCCCTCGCGCGTGGCCAAGACGCTCGCGATCGTGGGCTCGCCCTCGCCCTCGCAGCTCGCCGAGCTCGTGCTCGCCGAGCTCGCCCAGGCCGGCCGAGGCGACGCCGCCGTCCGCGTCGAGGCGGGGCAGCGGTGGACCCGGCGGCTGCGCGCCCGCGATCTGCGCGGGGACCAGGGCGAGGATCGACGCGGGGATCGACCGGCAGGGCAGGGCGCGCTCCGGCGCGGGGGCGTGGTCCTCCTCGCCGGGGGGGCTGGCGCGCTCGGCCAGATCGTCGCGCGCCACCTCGCCGAGAGCGCCGCGGCGAGGCTCGTCCTCCTCGGCAGGTCGGCCCCGGCGGAGCGCCATCGCCAGCTGATCGCGTCGCTCGAGGCGCTCGGCGGCGAGGCGCTCTACCTCCAGGCCGATCTCGCGAAGCGCGACGACGTCGTCGCGGCGGTCGCGCAGGCGCGGGCCCGCTTCGGCGACATCCACGCCGTGATCCACGCGGCCGGCGTCCTCACCGAGGGGTACGTGGCCGAGCGCCCGCGGGGCGCGATCGAGGAGGTCGTCGCCGCCAAGGTGCTCGGGACGGTGCACCTCGACGCGGCGACGCGCGGCGAGCCGCTCGACTTCTTCGCGACGTTCTCGTCCACGGCGACGGAGCTCGGGACGCCCGCCCAGGCTGACTATGCCTTCGCGAACGGCTTCATGGACCACTTCGCCGCCCTGCGGGAAGAGGCCCGGAAGCGGGGCGAGCGGTCGGGCAGCTCGCGATCGATCGGATGGCCTCTCTGGCAGGGGGGCGTGGGCGCCGTCGACGCGAGCGTCATCGAGTGGCTGCGCCGGACGCTCGGCGTCGAGCCCCTCACCGCCCGTCCAGGGATCGAGGCCTTCGAGCGCGCGCTCTCGGCCCCGTGGCCGCACGTCCTCGTGCTCGCTGGCGAGCGCGAGCGGATCGCGAGGTACGTGATCGACCGGCAGCTCGGCGCGCCCGAGGCCGGGGCAGCGCCCGCGGCGTCCTCCGCCGGACCCGCCGCGATCGCGCCGTCGCCGGACGCGGATCACCCGGCGGCCGCGCTCGGCCGTGAGCTCCTCGATCTGGCCGCGCAGCTCCTCAAGCAGGACCGGTCGGAGATGGACCTCGACACGGAGCTCGTCGAGTACGGGTTCGAGTCGATCAGCCTCATCGAGTTCACGAACGCGATCAACCGGCGCTACGGCGTCGAGCTGATGCCGACGGCGTTCTTCGAGCACCGGACGCTGGCCGCGCTGTCGAAGCACCTGCTCGAGGCGTTCCCGGCCGCGTTCGCGGCGCAGGCCAGCGCGAGCGGGCCGGCTGTGCGCGCGGCGGCGACGCCTGCCAGCGAGGGCGAGCGCTCCCCGGCCTCCACGCTGGTCGCCGAGCGCCCTGCGGCACCGCGCGCCGAGGCGGTCGTGTCGCCCGCTGCGGTTCCCGCAGCGGCGCCGTTCGCCGTTCCCGCAGCGGCGCCGGCCGCCGTTCCCGCAGCGGCGCCGGCCGCCGTTCCCGCAGCGGCGCCGTTCGCCGTTCCCGCAGCGGCGCCGGCCGCCGTTCCCGCAGCGGCGCCGTTCGCCGTTCCCGCAGCGGCGCCGGTCGTCGAGCTGGTCGCATCGCGCTTCGCGGTGCCGGCCGTCGAGCCGGTCGCGATCGTGGGCATCAGCGGCGCGATGCCGAGCTCCGAGGATCTCCAGGCCTTCTGGGAGAACCTCTATGCCGGGCGCGCGCTCATCACCGAGACGCCAGCGTCACGCTGGCGCTGGCAGGACCACGGCGAGGCCTCGAGGTGGGGCGGGTTCATGCCCGGCGTGGACCAGTTCGACCCCCTGTTCTTCGGGATCTCGCCCCGCGAAGCCGCCCTCATGGATCCGCAGCACCGCCTGCTCCTGGAGCACACGTGGAAGGCGATCGAGGACGCAGGGCACAAGCCGTCCGACCTCGCGGGCACACGCGCCGCCGTCTTCGTCGGCGTGATGAACACCGACTACGCGGACCTCGTGCGGGAGCGCCTCCACGAGATGGAGGCCCACGCCCCCATCGGCAACTCCGTCTGCATGCTCCCGAACCGGATCTCCTACCTCCTCGACGTCCACGGGCCGAGCCAGCCCGTGGACACGGGCTGCTCGAGCGCGACCATCGCCGTGCACCGCGCGGTGAAGGCGATCCAGCACGAGGGGTGCGAGGCGGCGATCGTGGGCGGCGTGAACGTCATGCTGAGCCCCATGCAGAGCCTGTTCTTCGAGAAGGCAGGCGTGCTGAGCCGCGATCACCGCTGCCGCGCGTTCGACAGGCACGCGACGGGCACCGTCCGCGGCGAGGGCGTGGGCGCGCTCCTGCTCAAGCCGCTCTCGCGGGCGCTCGCCGACAAGAACCCCGTCTACGCGGTGATCCGCGCGAGCGGCGAGAACCACGGCGGGCGCGCGCGCTCGCTGACCGCGCCGAACCCGCGCGCGCAGGCCGACCTCGTCGCGGAGGTCCACGAGGCCGCGGCGATCGACCCGCGGGCCGTCGGCTACATCGAGGCCCACGGCACCGGCACGGCCATCGGCGATCCCATCGAGGTCGACGGCCTCAAGAAGGCGTTCGACCGGCTCTACCGCGCCCGGGGCCAGCGCCCCTCCGCGCCGCACATCGGCATCGCCTCGGTCAAGAGCAACGTCGGGCACCTCGAGCCGGCCGCGGGGATCGCGGCGATCTTCAAGGTGCTGCTCGCGCTCAAGCACCGCTTCCTCCCCGCGACCCTGCATTTCGAGGAGCTCAACCCGTTCATCAAGCTCGACGGGACGCCGTTCTACATCCTCGACGCGCCTCGCCCGTGGGAGGCCCCGCACGACGCCGCGGGCCGCGCGCTGCCGCGGGTCGCGGGCGTGAGCTCCTTCGGCATGGGCGGCGCCAACGCTCACCTCGTGCTCGAGGAGCACCACGTCGAGCGCCAGCCAGCCCAGCCCGGCGCGGCGGCCCCGCAGCTCATCGTCCTCTCGGCCAAGTCCGAGGACCGGCTCAGGGCCTACGCCGAGCGCTTGCTCTCGTTCCTCGGCGAGGGCGACGACGACGTGACGCTCGACGAGATCGCCTACACCTTGCAGGTCGGTCGCGAGCCGATGGAGTTCCGCTTCGCTGCGGTCGTGCCGACCAAGCAGGCGCTCTTCCGCCGGCTGCGCCAGTTCCTCCGGGGCGAGGGGCGGGGCGTCGACTACCTCGCGGGCGCGGTCGAAGGATCGGCCTCGCGCGCGAAGGCGCCCGAGCCAGGCGGCTCAGCAGGGCCAGGTGGTCTCGAGGCGCTGGCGAGCGCGTGGGTGGCCGGCGTGCCCGTGGACTTTGCGGGCCTCCATCCGATCCCCCCGCGCCGCGTGTCGCTCCCCACGTACCCGTTCGCCCGGATCCGCTGCTGGATCGACGACGCGGGCGAGACCGAGTCCTCGGCGCTCACGTCCTCGCCGTCGCCGGTCACGTCCTCGCCGTCGCCGGTCACGTCCTCGCCGTCGCCGGTCACGTCCTCGCCGTCGCCGCGCGCCCCCGCGGCCGGCGGCGCCCGCGACGCAGCGCCCTCGGCGGACCACCCCACCAAGAAGAACGGCAAGGGCGCGGCGCACGCGGCCGCGCAGGAGGTCGTCTATTACGACCTCGCGTGGTCGAGCGCTCCAGCGCGCCCCGCGAGCTCGCCCCGCCACGGCAGCGGTCCGGTGCTGCTGTTCACGCGCGACGCCGGCGACGACGGCGCGCGGTCGCACCTCGAGCAGCGGGGAGCGGCGGTCGTCGAGGTCAGGCCGGGCGAGGACTTCCGCGAGCTCGCGCCTGACCGCTGGGAGATCCGCCCGGCGTGCGCCGACGACTACGAGCGGCTGCTCAGGGCCCTCTCGGAGCGCGGCGAGGTCCCGGCGAGCGTCGTCGTGGCGTGGGCGCGCCCCGCCGCGGCGGAGGAGCCGGACGAGGACCTCGCGCAGGCCGCGGTCGACGCCGGGATCGAGGGCGGCGTGGGCCCGATCTTCTTCCTCGCGCACGCCTACGCCGCCCTCCAGAAGAAGAACCACCTCCGCCGGATCGTGTTCGCGTACGAGGGCGGAGAGGGCCCGCGCGCGGCCCTGCTCCAGGCGGTGGCCGGCTACTGCGCTTCGCTGCGGCCCGTCCTGCCGAACGCCTCGGTCACCGTCGTCCGCGTCGCGCCGAGCGACGGCGCGGCGTCCGGGCTCGGCGACGCCATCGCGCGTGAGCTCCTCGAGGGCGACGGCGACGGCGAGGTGCGTTACCGCGGCGGCCAGCGCGAGGTCCGGCGCGCGGTGCCCGCCGCGATCGGGCGCGCGGCCGAGAGCCTGCTCCGGGAGCGCGGCGTCTACCTCGTCACCGGCGGCGCCGGAGGCCTCGGCCGGACCTTCGCGTTGTACCTCGCGGCGCGCTACCACGCGCGGCTCGCGCTCGTCGGCCGATCGCCGCTCGACGCGGGCCGGCGCGAGCTGCTCGACGAGATCCGGCGCGCCGGAGGCGAGGCGCTCTACCTCGAGGCGGACGTCGCCGACGAGGCCGCGATGGCCCGGGCGCTCGACGCGGCGCGCGCGCAGTTCGGCGGGCTCCACGGCGTGCTCCACGTCGCGGGGACCGCGAACAAGCGCCTCGTCACGCGCAAGCGCTACGCGGAGATCCGGGAGACGCTCGCGCCGAAGATCGAGGGGACCCTCCTGCTCGACCGGCTCACCCGCGGCGACCCGCTCGACTTCTTCGCCCTCTTCTCGTCGACGTCGGTGCTCCTCGGCGACATGGGCCAGTGCGACTACGCGATCGGCAACCGCTTCATCGACGCCTTCGCCGACGCGCGCGAGCACCACCGCGCCGCCGGCCGCAGGGCGGGCCGGACGGTCTCGATCAACTGGCCGCTCTGGCGCGAGGGCGGCTTCCACCTCGACGCGGCCGACGAGGAGCTCGCCCTGCGGTTCTCCGGCATGAGCTACCTCGAGGCCGACGCTGGCCTGCAGGTCTTCGAGGACGTGCTCGCGGCCGGCGTGCGCCAGATCATGGTCGCGGTGCCCACGGATCGGGCTCGGCTCGACCAGTTCCTCGGCGCCTCCGGCCCGCGGCCGCTGGCCGCCCCGGGGCCCGAGGACACCGCGCCCCGGACGCCGGGCCCGCGCCCGGAGCCGCCGCTGCCCTCCGCGAACGGGAGCCGGCCCGCGGCGACGCTCGACGGGCTCATCGCCACGCTGAGGCGCATCGCCTCCGAGCAGCTCGACATCGCCCCTGAGCTGCTGCGCGACGACGAGGCGCTCGTGCGCTTCGGCATGGACTCGATCAACGTCGCGAGCTTCATCAAGCGCATCAACGAGGAGTTCGCCGATCTCGATCTCGATCACGCGGCGTTCTTCGAGCACCCGACGCTGCGCTCGATGGCCGAGCACCTCCTCGAGAAGCAGGCGGCGCGGCCGTCGTCTCCCCGGGTCGAGCCCGCGGCCGCGAGCCTCCCTGCCGATCCGCCCGCGAGCCTCCCCGCGGCGCCGTCGCTCCCGCCGGAGGTGGTCGCGTTCAACAGCAAGGGCGCGAGGCCGCCTTCGTTCTGGGTACCGGGCTCCTTCGGCTTCGCCGAGTCGTTCGTCGGCCTCGCCTCGGCGCTCGGCCCCGACTACCCGCTCTACGCCTTCAAGGCGCGCGGCAACGACGGAAAGCGACTGCCCTTCTCGAGGCTCGAGGACATGGCGGCCTATTACGCCGACTGCGTGACCGCGATCGCGCCGCGCGGGCCCTACCTGCTCGGCGGCTACTCGTTCGGCGGCCTCGTGGCGCTCGAGATGGCGCACCTCCTCGCGCGGCGCGGGGCGCACATCGCCAAGCTCGTCCTCTTCGACACCTACCCGCCGACGCGGCGTATCTACGAGATCACGCAAGATCCCGCGAACGCCTCCGAGATCAAGCTCATCCTCGCCAATTATCTCACCGGCCGCGGAGAGGGGAGCCAGGTGATCACCCCCGCGGACCTCGAGGGCGTACCGCCCCGGCTGCACCTCGCCCGCCTCGCCGCGCTCGTCGGCGAGCGGGGGCGCATGCAGCTCTCGCCGGATGAGATCTTCGCTTTCCTGCGGGGCGCCAGCGAGGTGAACGACTACGCATCCGAGGCGTACGTGACCTATCATCCCGCTCCCTACACGGCCTCGGACGTGCTCTACTTCCGGTCGCAGGAGGGGACCAACGCCTACATCGACGGCTACGATTATCTCAGCCCGTGGCGAGACATCGTCCGGTCCGAGCTCCACGTGGTGGAGTGCCCCGCGGGGCACGGCCAGATGATGAGCCCCCCGGCGCTCGCCGTCGCCCTGCCGTTGCTCCAGGCCGCCATCGCGGAGGTCGAGAGCGAGAGGGTCCTCAGAGAGAAGAACCCGGGAAGCGCCGCTGACCTTCAGGTCCAGGTGGTATAATGACCCAGTCGCAGATCGAGACGACACCGCCGAAGAAAAAGACGCAGAGCGCGTCCGCCGGCGCCCAGGAGCTCCTCCGGCACCGGCAGGAGATGCTGACGCTCGCGTACATCTCCTACGTGGGGATGATCGGCCTCGCGACCATCGATGTCGCCAGGATGTTCCTCCTGGTCCAGCGCTTCCTGAACGAGCTCGAGCCGGTCCGCGGCCGCTGGAAGATCGTGTGGGGCCCGGGCGTCGTCAACTCGAAGCTCGCGTCGTTCATCGACGATCGCCTCGTCTTCGTCGTCGAGCACCTGAAGGAGAAGAACCGCTTCGCCGTGGTCATCCGCGGCACGAACCCCTTCTCCATCGAGAACGTGAACGAGGTCAACGACATCTTCACGATGGTCGACTGGCCTTACGGCAAGCCGGCGCAAGGGCTGAAGCCCAAGATCTCGAAGGGCGTCGACAAGGGGATCGAGGAGATCCTCGCCATCCACGCGCCCGACGAGCTCCCCGGCAGCGGCAAGACGCTGATCGAGTTCCTCAAGGAGCGCGTCGCCAAGGCGCGCGGCCCGGTGCGTATCGACGTCACCGGGCACAGCCTCGGCGGCGCGCTGGCCGGGACGCTGGCGCTGTGCCTCGCCGACCTGCAGGGGACGGACGAGGTCCCCGAGACCCTGCGCTGGGACCCCGGGCGCAAGGCGACCCTCTGGACGACGACCCTCGCCGCGATCCCCGCTGGCAACGCGGACTTCGCCGCCCACTCGGACGCGCAGCTCGCGGGGCGGGCCGACCGGGTGGCGAACTCGCTCGACATCGTGCCTTACACCGGCATCGCCTCGGAGATGGACATCATCTCGCGCATCTACGAGCCCACCATCGCCACGGGCAAGCTGATCACCATGTCGTTCGACAACGTGATCAAGCGCCTCACGACCGAGAGCCTCGTTTACCAGCACATCCAGAAGGACGCCGTCAAGCTCGTCGGCGCCGTGCGCAAGGGGAGCGACAGCTTCATCTCCGAGATGCTCTACCAGCACGTCGACGCCTACGTGCATCTCCTCGGCCTGTCGGGCGTGATCAACATCAAGTCCCTCCTGTCCGCGGCCGCCGACGACATCGTGGTGGAGGTGCCGGACGAGAAGACGAACGGCGAGGTGAAGCGGCCGGTCTGGGTTCCGGCCGCGCTGAAGGTCGGCGACTTCGGCCCGCCGATGGAGCCGCCGTCTTCCCTGCTCCCAGCGAAGTTCATCCCGACGAAGATCGCGACCGACGGCCGGGAGAGGCCCGTCGAGATCTACCCTGTCAGCAAGCCGTCGCGCTTCCGGGTGCTGTACCTCATGTACAGGACCTTCGTCTTCGTCTTGCGCCTCATCCCGCTCCGCAGCCGGCCGGTCCAGGTGGCGAGGCTGACCCGGGTCTACCTCGAGAACCTCGGGGGGCTCTGGATCAAGCTGGGCCAGGTCCTGTCGATGCGCACGGACCTCTTCTCGAACGAGTTCTGCGACGAGCTCGCCAACCTGCAGGAGCGGAGCTTCGGCTTCCCGAGCGACGTCGCCCGGCGCATGATCGAAGACTGCCTCGGCCATCCGCTGGAGCAGACCTTCGAAGAGTTCGATGACGTCCCCGCCGCCGCGGCGTCCCTGTCGCAGGTCCACAAGGCGCGGCTCCGCAGGAACGGCGTCTGGGTCGCGATCAAGGTGCAGAAGCCGTACGCCGTGGAGTATTTCCACAAGGACTTCGCCTGGATCTCGTTCGTGTTCAACACGTTCGAGCGCTTCGGCATCGGCGAGCGGTTCGGGTGGAAGGGGATGCTCAAGGAGGTGCAGGAGGTGCTCGAGGACGAGCTCGATTACCGGCACGAGCTCGCCGCGATCCGGGACATCCGAAGGACGCTCAAGAAGCACAAGATCTATGTCCCGCGGCCGTTCGACAGGCTGTGCAACGACCGCGTCCTCGTGATGGAGTTCATCCACGGCGTATCCGTGGCCGAGTACCTCCGCGTCAGCCGCTCCGACCCGGCGCGGGCGCGCGCGTGGTGCGAGGAGAACAACATCTCTTGCAAGAAGGTCGTGAAGACGCTCTGCCACTCGCTCATGCGGCAGATGTTCGAGGACAACCTCTGCCACGGCGACATCCACCCGGGGAACGTCGTGCTGCTCCGCGACAGCCGGATCGCCTTCCTCGACTTCGGGACGGTCGGCACGTTCGACACGGAGTTCATCTCGGCGTACCGGCTCTACCTCATGGCGCTCGCGCGCCAGAACTTCAGCGAGGCGGTCGACATGATGCTCTGGCTGAGCGGCGAGCTCCCGGTCATCGACATCCAGGCGGTCAAGTTCGAGGTGGTTGCGTGCATGCGCTCCTGGTACGCGCGCACGCGCAGGCGATCGCTGCCCGTCCACCAGCGCTCGCTCGCGAGCAGCTCCGACGAGGTCGGCAAGATCCTCATGCGCCACCGCATGCGCGTGAACTGGAGCATGCTGAAGCTCGGCAGGACGTACCACACGCTCGACATGACCATCGGCGCCCTCTACCCGAAGGTCAATTATCCGAAGCTCCTCAAGTCGTATTATGTAAAGGCGACCCGCCGCGGGAACCGCCAAGCGCTCGCGGCGCTCGTCGGGCTCCCGCAGCGAATCGGCGGTTATGCGTCCATCGTGCTGCCGCGCTTCCGGGAGCGCCTCTTCGTGTTCATGGGGGGCCGGAGCATCGTCGAGGAGATCATCCTCTCGGTGGGCAAGTTCATCCGTACCGCGATCGTCGTCGTCGCGGCCACGATGGGCCTAGTGTACTTGCGCCAGCACGAGCGGGAGATCGCCGCGCCCCTCCTCGGGGAAGAAGGGTGGATCATCAACCTCGTCGACAAGGTGCCGCACGTGGGGCGCAGGTATTGGATTGCTCTCGGGATCCTCGCCCTCTTCGCCATCGTGAAGCAGCAGCGCCTCGTCGCGCGCGCCAAGAAGCCGCCGGTCCGGCTGCCTGGTGGGCAGGGGTCGAGTCGGGTGGAGGTCTGAATGCAGCCTGCGTTGGGCCACGCAATCGTCGTCGGCGGGAGCATGGCCGGGCTGGTCGTGGCCCGCACGCTCAAGGAGCATTTCGCGCGGGTGACGGTCGTCGAGCGGGACCACTACCCGTCGGAGCCCACGCCCCGGCGGGGGGTCCCGCAGAGCCGGCACATCCATATCGTCCTCACGCGCGGGAGGCAGGAGCTCGAGCGGCTCTTCCCCGACCTCGGCGCGGATCTGGAGAAGGACGGCGCGATCACCTTCGACTACGGCCGCGGCGCCACGCTGTTCTTCCGCGGCGGGGCGCTCGCGCCGTTCGACTCGCAGCTCGTCGTGCGCGCGTGCACGAGGCCGCTGCTCGACCACCACATCCGCCGCTACCTCGCGGCGTCGGGCGTCTCGTTCCTAGAGGGACGCCGCGTGGTCGGGCTCACGCCGAGCGAGGACGGCGGCGCCGTGACCGGCGTCTTGCTGCAGCAGGACGGCGGAGCCGGCGAGCGCCTCGCGGGCGACCTCGTCGTCGACGCCTGCGGCCGCGGGTCGCGGGCCGCTGCCTGGCTGAAGGAGCTCGGCTTCGAAGCCCCCGCCGAGACCGTGATCGACAGCGCGCTCAGCTACACGTGCCAGCTCTACACGCCGAGGCCGGACTTCTCGCCGTCGTGGAACCTCCTCTCGACCATGCCCCGCGCGCCCCACCAGCCGCGGAGCGGCGCGATCTTCCGGGTCGAGGGCAACCGCTGGTTCGTCTGCTTCGCCACGATGGGGGACGACGAGCCCCCGGGCGACGAGGCGAGCTTCCGCGCCTTCGCGCGCACGCTGCCGAGCCCTGCGCTCTTCGAGGCCCTCTCGCAGGCGGAGCCGGTCGGCCCGGTGAACCGCAGCGGATCGACGGAGAACCGGCTGCGGCACTACGAGCGGCTGAGCCGCTTTCCGGGCGGCTTCGTCCTCGTCGGGGACTCGGTGTGCGCGCTCAACCCGATTTACGGACAGGGCATCACGAGCGCGGCGCTCGGCGCGCTCGCGCTCGGCGCCGAGCTCGCGCGTCACCGGCGCGCCCGGCCCGGCGGCGACCTGCGCGATTTCGGACGCCGCTTCCAGAAGCGGCTGGCGAAGCTGAACGAGGAGACGTGGCGGCTCGCCGTCGGCGGCGACGCGGCGTGGCCGCAGACCCGGGGCCTGGATCAGGCGGGGATCCTGGGCAAGTTCCTCGTTGGATGGCCGGGGAGCCTCTTCCGGTCCTATGGCGATCTCGTCGTCGAGGCGGCAGCGCACCAGCCGGACGTCGCCCGCGTCATGATGGAGGTCATGCACATGGTCCGCCCCTCGGGCGCGATCCTCACGCCGGGGATGATGGCCCGGGTGCTCGCGCACCGCTTCGGCGCGGGCCACAAGCTCCCTCCGGCGGTGGAGCGCTCGCCCGCCGACCCGGGCGCAAGGGAAGCCTGAGGGGCGGACCCGCGCGGCCTGCGGCCGGCGCGGCGCTTCGGCCTCGGGTCACCCGACGCGGTGGTGGGTGAACACCTCCCCGATCGTGCTCTCCCAGCGGAACGCCTTCTCGTCGACCGAGACGATCGGGTAAATGAACTCTTGCTTCTCGGCCGCGGGCAGGGTGGGTGATGCCTCCACCCAGACGTGCAGGCGCGAGTGCTTGACGAACCACCTGCCGCTGCTGTGGAACGGCATGGACGAGCCGTTCTTCAGGCCGGCTCCGAAACCCGAGTGGGTGCTGTCGGGGTTGTAGATCGTGATGTAGTGCCACTGGATTCCCTTATCCAGCTCGTCGCCTTTCCACTTGCCCACGAGCAGCCGGGTGTACTCTGCATCCTTCGCGTCGTCTCCGAGATCGCTCATCGTCAGGCTCCCCTCTGGTACGCAGACTCTCGTCTGAGGTCTGCAGAAAAAATCCCTGCAGACAATCACCCATCTTAAGGGCGCCGGCCGACGATGTCACCTGCATGGCAAGTTTGTGTCTCGGCGGAACCATGCGGTCCTGCGTCGCCGAGGTGATCCACGGTGGTTCCTCTCCGCCATGACCATCCATCGGCCCGCTTCTGCATCGGCGGAGGTGGGGGGAGATGTCGTCGTCGAGGACGTCGCCGTGGAGGCGCGGATCACGACGCTGCGGGCACGCAGCCCGCCGGGGCTCAGGATTTGCCGAAGCGACGGCTCGTGATCACGCTCCCCGCGGAGGTCTTCCAGACCCACGCGTTCGCGTCGACCGAGAGGGTGACGTAGCTGAGCTCCTGCCCTACGAGCGACGGCATCATGGGCGACTCCTCCACCTTGAGGCTCACGCACGAAGCCTTGACGGACCAGGTCCCGCTGTTGAAGAACGGCTGGAAGACGCCGTTCTTCTCGCCGGCCCCGAAGCCGAGCCATGTGCCGTCAGCATTGAAGATCGTGATGTGATGCCAATCCATCGGCTTGCTTGTCTCATCGCCTTGCCACTTGCCCACGAGCAGCCGGGTGTACGCCGCGTCCGTCGCATCGTCGTTGCGATCGCTCATCGATTATGCTCCCCCTCTTGTGAAGACTGGGACCTGAAGGGTGGTCCCTTGCAGGCGGGCGCCACTCTACGTGCGTCCGGCGCCGTTGTCTTCTCGCCCGTGGGGCTGAGCTTCACCCGTCCATCGACGGTTTCGTCCACGCTTCTACGCGCCCGCGGGCAGCGAGGCGTGGCCGCGCGTCCGTCGTGTGATCTCGGCGTCGCTAGAGGCGATGCTCCCCTCGTCCGCGGAAGCTCGTGTCGGGGCTGTGGCCTGGCGTCGGCGCGCGCGAGGAGAGATCCTTCGCCGTTGCCTCGACGGATCTCGGGTCTGCACCGAAGCGCGTGAGCAGCGTGACCGTGCGCGAGCCGTCTCCGAGCTTGTGCTTGATGAAGCTCGCGAGCGTGCCCGACGGGCCGACATCGACGTAACGGCGGACCCGGTGGGCCTCGAGCGCGTCGATGGCGCTGGAGAACGCGGCCGGCGCCCTGCACGCGCGCCACAGCGTGTCGGTCGTGACCTCGGGCAGAAAGCTCCCGGCGGCGGGCGAGAAGATGGCGACGCGCGGGGGCCTGAGCGCGAGCCGGCCAGCGAAGCGCCGGAACGGGATCTCGATGTCGTCCATCAGCGACGAGTGCAGCGCGTGGTGGATCGGGAGCGGGAAGGTCACGATGCCGAGCGCCTTCAGGCTCCGCGTCGCCTCGGCGATCTGGGGTGCCGGGCCGCTGATGACGAAGTGCCGCTGGAAGCTGACGCCCGCGAGCTCGCAGCCGGAGAACACGGACGGGTGGCGCGCGATGATCTCGGGGCTGTCGAAGACGGCGAGCATCGCGCCGCTGCGCGCGCGCTCGTCGAGCAGGCGGGCTTGCTCGATCGAGAGCGCGAGGCCGTCGTCGAGGCTGAGGGCGCCGGCGGCGACCGCGGCCGCGTACTCGCCGACACCGTAGCCGAGCACGGCGTCGGGGCGGACGCCGTGCACCTCGAGGGCGCGCGTGAGCGCGCAGCCCACGGCGAAGAGCGCGGGGTTCGTGTGAAGCAGCCGATCGAACGCAGCGAACGGCTTCGGCGCCCGGTAGAGGATGTCGGCGAGCGAGCCGCCGATGTGCGGCGCGGCGAGCGTGGAGCAGCGGTCGATGACCGCGCGGAACGTGGGGTCGTCCTCGTAGAGCCCGGCGCCCATCCCGAAGTACTGCGAGCCCTGCCCGGTGTAGAGGAAGACGATTCCATCGCGCGGGAGCGAAGGCCGCGGCGCGGGCGGAGGCGCGACGGCAACGTCGCGCGGCGATGAGGCGTGCGGCGCGGGCGGAGGCGCGACGGCAACGTCGCGCGGCGATGAGGCGTGCGGCGCGGGCGGAGGCGCGACGGCAACGTCGCGCGGCGATGAGGCGTGCGGCGCGGACGGAGGCGCGACGTCGCGCGGCGTCGCGCCGCGCGCGGAGGCGTCGATCGGCAGCGGCTCCTCGCGGATCTCGGTGATGAGCCGCGTGAGGACGTTGCCGGGGCCGATCTCCTCGAACGCGACGCCCGGCGACGCGAGCAGGTACGAGATCGTCTCGTACCAGCGCACGGGGCTCGTGATCTGCCGCACGAGGAGATCGCGGATCCCCGCCTCGTCGTCAGGGTACGGCCTCGCCGTGCAGTTCGCGATCACCGGGATCCGCGGCCGCGCGAAGCGGAAGCCGGCCACGAACGCGGCGAAGTCGCGCTGCGCTTGCTCCATGTAGCGCGAGTGGAACGCAGCGCTCACCTTCAGCTGCACGTAGCGCGCCTTGGCCGCCGTGAGCACAGGGCCCGCCTGCTGGATGTCCTCCAGGGCGCCGGCGAGCACCGTCTGGCGCGGGCTGTTGAGGTTGACGGCCTCGAGCCTGCCGAGCCCCGCGCCCTCGAGCGCGAGGCGGATCGCGTCGATCGGCAGCCCGATCACCGCGGCCATGCCTCCGCCCTCGGCCTGGCTCATCAGCTCGCCACGCCGGCGAACCAGGCGGACGCCGGTCGCGAAGTCGAAGACGCCGGCCGCGAAGAGCGCCGTGTACTCGCCGAGGCTGTGGCCAGCGACCGCGTCGGGCAGCGCCCCACCGCCGTCGAGGCGCGCGAGGTAGGCGAGCGCGCTGACGACGAACACCGCGGGCTGGGTGTACTGCGTCTGGCTCAGCTCGCGCGCTGGATCCTCGAGGCATAGCCGGCGGAGCGAGTAGCCGAGGATCTCCTCGGCCTCGGCCACCTGACGCGGGAAGGCGTCGAAGTGCGCCTTGCCCATGCCTCTCGCCTGCGAACCTTGCCCTGGGAACACAAAGACGGTGCGCGTCTGCCGTGCCTCTTGGGTGTCCGCTCCGGCCGCCGCGCTGGGGCGGCTCTCGCCGCCTCGGACGACCGGATCGAGCTCTGCTGCGATCGCGCGCACGAGCGCAGCGCGCTGGCTGTTCACGAAGAAATGATCGCCTTCGAACATGCGCAGGCGGAACGGCCCCTCGACCAGCTCCTCCCACGCGCGGAGCTCGTCGACGCGGGCGTGTGGATCGCGATCGCCGCCGAAGACGCTGGTCGGGCACGAGAGCTTGGGCCCGGGCTCGAAGGCATAGGAATGCAGCATGCCCAGGTCGGCGCGCAGCGCCGGGAGGAACATGCGCAGCAGCTCCGGGTCGCCTCGGATGACGTCCGGGATCCCGCCGTACGTGCTCTGGATCGCGGCGGCGAACTCGGCGTCCGGGAGCCTGTGCAGATCGGCCGACCGAGGCGGCAGGTGCGGCGCGCCGCGGCCCGACACGAACAGGTGCAACGGCTCCTGCCGGTACCGGGCGCGCACCCGCCGCACGACCTCGAAGGCGAGGAGGCTCCCCATGCTGTGCCCGAAGACCGCGAAGGGGCGATCGAGCAGCGGCGCCATCGCGCCGACGATCTCCTCGGCCAGCGGAGAGAGCAGCTCGGCAGGCCGCTCCTTGATGCGGTTCTCGCGGCCCGGGAGCTGGATCGGGACCACGTCCACGCCGGGCAGGGCCTCTGCCCAGTGCATGTACACCGAGGCGCCCTTGCCGGCATAAGGGAAGCAAAAGAGGCGGACCGGCGCATCCGGCCGCGCGACCACGCGAAAGAACCACGGGCTGTCCTTCAGCCCGCCGATCAACCTGCTGTTCATGTGAAGATCCCTGTGCATCCCCGTGGCAAGCGTTCGTTCACCCCGATGCGTAGCCGCCCCCTAGCCGTGTTCCCGTCGACAGGGAACCATCCCGTGCACCAACGGGGCGAACGCGATCGCGACTATAGCGAACACGGATCTGGAGGGTAGTACAGGAGGGGGCGTGAGGAAGCAGTCCTGCAGGACGGTCCGCGCCAGGACCCGACGGGCTGCCCCGGCGCCGCGACGTGCTCGTCCTCAGCCGCCAGGCCATGACTGCTGCCTCGGGTCTCGCTTTGGGGAGCCGCGGCGAGCTCAGTGAACTTTATGTGACGGCGGGATTGCGGGACCGCGCACGGCCACGGCGTCGACCGTCAGAAGAAGCGCAGACCCTTCCGCGCCTTCTCCTCGACGACGACGACGACCGGCCCGCTGAGCGCGCTGCCAGATGCCTTCAGCTCGGCGACGGTGTCGATCACGGCCTGCGCGAGCGGGCCTTGGCCTTTCCGCAACCGCTTGATATCCTTGCGCTTCTGCTTGCCGAGGTCGACGAACGTCGCAGAGGACAAGGGGTCCGCGGCGGTCGTGGCGGGGGTGGCTGTCGAGGTGGATACGTTGTAGGTGACGGTCATCGTGGCCTCCTTAATATGATCGGTCGCGTCCGCTGCTTGCTCCGAGGACCTTCGTTGCGTCGAGAGGTTCGGAGACGCCCCCCCTGCGCGGTCGATCGATCAACGGCCTGAGCCGACCCCGCCAGGTGACGATGCGGATTCCGTTCCGGCAAAAACGTCCCGCTGACAATCGCGATCCGTCGCACTTTTGCGTGGAACGCGCTTCATTGTGGTACGCTGAATTTTCTCGGCAGTAAAGAGAGCATCAGGGAGGCACGAATGGCAAGAGAATTTCACAAAGCAGTCCGCAAGATCGTCGTCCTCAACGCAGCGCCGGGAGGAGGCACGGCGACCTCTCTCGAGGTCTACCGGCAGGACAAGGGGAGCAAGCGCAAGCGCTCGACGCTGCTCAAGCAGCCGGAGCGGTGGGTCCGCGCCTTCGCCCAGGCGCACCTCGCGATGGCCCAGGCCTACCTCAATCGGCACGAGCGCTCGTCGCACAAGCGCCGTGATGGCTGGGCCCTCGACTTCGGGCCCAATCTCATCCGGTCCGCGCGGACGGGCTCGAAGCAGGTCCAGCTGCGGCGGCTGATCCGCGTTCCGATGCTGAACCCGTGAGCGTTCTCCTGTAGTCGACGGCCCGCGCTCGCGGATCACCGACCCCACCGCGACATCTTCACCGGCCGAGGCGCTCGCCGTTGCGGCGCATGCGGCTTCATGATATGAAGCCGCGCGCGATGACACAGGGCATCAATCGACAGTGGCGCCTGGCTGCACGTACCGCTGGACCTGTCGATGATCGCCTCTTCCGCTGGGTGGAGGAGCCCATCCCCGCGCCCGCGGCGAGCGGTCAGATCCTGGTCCGCAACCTCTACTTCTCGATCGACCCGACCCAGCGCGAGTGGATCGCGCACGACACCTACCTCCCTGCTGTCCGCATCGGCGATGTCATGCGCTCCCTCGCCGTGGCGCGCGTCGTGGACTCCAGGCACCCTGGTTATGCTCGCGGCGATCTGGTGCAAGGCCTGTTCGGCTGGCAGGATTACGCGCTGGTGGACGCCACGGTCGCCGGGGGGGGTCACCAAGCTCCCGCCGGGCATGCCGATCACGCGGGCGCTGAGCACGCTCGGGCTCACCGGGCTCACGGCGTACTTCGGGCTGCTCGACGTCGGGCGCGTCGTGGAGGGCGAGACGGTGGTCGTCTCCGGGGCAGCCGGCGCGACGGGCTCGGTCGTCGGGCAGATCGCCAGGATCAAGCGATGCCGCGTGATCGGCATCGCGGGCGGCGCCGAGAAATGCGCATGGCTCCTCCGAGAGGCCCGCTTCACCGGCGCCATCGACTACAAGTCCGAGGACGTCCGGACCCGCCTCCGGGAGCTGTGCCCGAACGGCATCGACGTCTACTTCGACAACGTGGGTGGTCCCATCCTCGACGCCGCCCTCGCGGAGCTCGCCTTCCGGGGGCGGGTGGTGCTCTGCGGCGCCATCTCCAGCTACGGCGCCGCGGAGCTCCCGCGCGGGCCGAGGAACTACATGAACCTCATCATCCAGCGCGGCAGGATGGAGGGCTTCGTTATCATCGATTATGCCAAGCGCTTCGGCGAGGCTGTCAAAGACCTGAGCGCGTGGGTCGCGGCGGAGCAGATCAAGGATCATGTCGATGTCCAGGAGGGGCTGGAGAACGCCCCGAAGGCGCTTCGCCGGCTCTTCGCGGGCGAGAACCGGGGCAAGCAGCTCTTGAAGATCGCCGATCCCTGAGCTCGGGCATCGCCGGTGCAGGCCGCGCGCGCAGCGAGGTGGTGAGGGCAGGTGAGGGGAGCGCGGTGCGCAGAACCCGATTGAGCGGCTCGACCGCGTGTGATATGAGTTCGGCGATCCCGGATGCAGGAATCGCCTTTGCTCATGCTGGCTCGCCGAGACCTCAGCATGAACTCCCTCCTCGCTGGCATCGAGTTCGACGTCACGTCGCCAGCGTTTGAAAGGACGGTATGACGCGGGAAGAAATCTTTGCTCTGCTCAAGCAACACATCGTACGCGTGATTCCCGGCGTCACGCAGGACCGAATCTCCCTCGGCGTGACCCTGAAAGATCTGGGCGCCGATTCGGTCGATCGCGCCGACATCGCGACGTCGCTCTCCGACGAGCTCGGCATCAGCATCCCGCTGGTGGAGCTCGGCAAGGTCCGCGACATTGGCGGGTTGGTCGATCTGGTGTACCGGGCGCATTCGGGCTGAGCGCCGGCCTCGCTGCGGAGCTTCAGGATGAGCCACCTCGGGATCGAGACGAGTTACCAGACGCTCCGGGTCCACGTCGCCGAGGGCCGCCGGACTGTCGTCTTCGACCGGGCGGAGCAGAGGAACAGCTTCAACTCCCGTCTCCTGGGGGAGCTCGCTCACGCGCTGGACGAGGCGCAGCGCGACCCGTCGTGCCGGATGGTCGTGCTCGAGGGCCAGCAGGGCTACTTCTCCAGCGGCCTCGATTTCGAGGACGGGCTCGATCGCCGCGGGCCCGAGGGATCTGCGGCCTACATGGACGCGCTGCGCCGGCTCGGATCGCTCCCCGCCGTGGTCGTGGCCAGCGTCGATGGTCAGGTCCGCGCAGGCGGGCTCGGCTTCGTGGCGGTCAGCGACGTCGTCGTCGCCACCCCGCGCTCGACCTTCGGCCTCCCGGAGGCGCTGTGGGGGCTGGTCCCAGCGTGCGTGGGGTTGCACCTGTCGCGCCGGATCGGCCTGCATCACACGAAGCGGCTGTGCCTGACCACCGAGAACCTGACCGCCTCGCAAGCGCTCGACATCGGCCTCGTGGACGAGGTCACGGAGCGACCCGAGGAGGTGCAGCGACGGCTGTGGCTGAAGGTCTCCCGGCTCACGCCGAGCACCCTGGGGCGCATCAAGCGCTACTTCGGCGACATCGCGGGGATCGCGGAGGCCCAGGAGGCCCGCGCCATGCAGGAGACCGACCGCGCCATGAACGACCCGGAGGTCCGCGGCGCGATAGAGAACTTCGTCCGACACGGCACATTTCCATGGGAGGGAGGCCGGCCAGGCTCGCCGCGGGGGCGGCGGTCCTGAGCGGCACCATGAGAGCGTTATGGCAGTCGATCCGTCGTTCACCGAGTCGCAGCAGTTGACCGAGTCGCAGACCGGACCTCAGGGGACGTCGTCCCAGGGCTTCGATTACCGAGCCACGTACACCCTGGGCATGCCTCAGATGTTGTTCGAGGGGCTGTCCGAACGATGGCTCTTGAAGGAGGCCGGTGACATCCACTGGCGCATGCTCTGCGGCGATCTGGGCGTGCCGTCGGGGCAGCTCGCGGACCGCGGGGGCGAGCGGCTCTACGCCAGCTTCATGCGGATCCGGATGGAGAGCACCATCCCCCTGACCCGGTACGCCGAGAACGAGACCCTCACCGTCACCGGCGCGCTGAGCCGGTTCGGGGACAAACGTTTCTTCAGCGAGCAGACGTTCCTCGGCGCCGCGGGCGAGGTCCGGGTCGAGATGGCGAGCGTCTTCATCACGCGAGCTACCGACAACAAGTCCCTGGCCCGAGCGACGCCCCAGCAGATCGCGCGATCGCGCTGCCATAGCCACTCGATCTTGCCGCCCTTCGGGCAGGGATATCAGAAGATCAAGGGCCTCGCGCTGGAGGCGACGGAGCCTGTCCGAGACACCGTGCTGGAGCTCGGCGGGACGGCGTTCGACTGGGTCGATCGCGACGTGGATGCCCGTACCTACACGGTGAACCCGTACCACGATTTCAACGGCGCGAGCCTCCTCTACTTCGCGTCCTACCCGCGGATCCACGACGTCTGCGAGCGGCTGTTCCTCAACGAGCGCCTGCGGAAGGCAGGGTACGAGCGCGACGCTGCGCTCGAGGTCGCTCCGATGGCCCGGGACGTCTACTACTACGGTAACGCCGATGCGGGTGACGAGCTCACCTTCCAGCTCCGAAGGGTGGATGCGAGCGGCCCGGATCACCTGCGGATGTGGTCGACCCTGTCCCGCCGCCGCGACGGCGTGAGGATCGCTGATGTGTTCACGGTCAAGGCCCTCACCGATCCAGCGAGCGCTGCCCTACGCCTGCTGACAGGCGCTGGCTAGCGCCCCGCCTCCCGGTCAGGCCCGACCGGACGAGCAGCCCGGAAGCCCACAAGCCCACAAGCCCACAAGGGAAGCGTCGATGGATGTAGACCACGGCAAGCCGGCGTTGGCCGCGCGCGACAGCGCCTCGCGAGACACCTCACACCGTCTGGATGCGACGTCCGGCGACGTCGTGGGTTCGACGGAGCGGGCGTGGCGGACCCGAGCCCCGGCGGGCGACGCGGTGAGACTGCGGCTCATCGACGGGGCGATCGCCTGGGTGCAGGTGGACGATCCCGCGCACCACAACGCGCTCTCCGAGGCCGTGGTGCTCGCGCTGGTCGCTCGTTTCCAGGAGATCGTCGCGCGGCCGGAGATCAAGGTCGTCGTGCTCGAAGGGCGGGAGGATGTCTTTTTGACTGGGGGCGCGGAGGCCGGTCTCCCCGATGTCGACGACGGCAAGGCGCCCTTCTCGGGGCATCCGTTCCTCTGCGAGGGGCTCCTGCGCTGCGATGTCCCCGTCATCGCGGCCATGCAGGGACACGCGGCGGGCGCCGGCCTCTGCTTCGGGCTCTTCGCCGACGTGGTCGTGCTGGCGGAGGAGAGCACCTACAGCGCGAGCTCCATGAACTTCGGGATCACGCCCGGCCTGGGCGCCACCTTCGTCTTGAAGGAGCAGCTCGGAGGGCCGCTCGCGACGGAGATGATGTTCCTCGGACGCTCGTATACCGGCCGCGAGCTGCGCGAACGCGGGGTGTCGCTCGCCGTGCGGCCAAAGGCGGAGGTCGGGGCCGAGGCGCTGGCGATCGCGCGCCGGCTGGCGGAGAAGCCGAGGGAGTCGCTCGTCGTGCTGAAGCGAGAGCTCGCGGGTCGAAAGCTCGCCGCGCTGCCGCGGGTCCTGGCTGCAGAGCTCGAGATGCGCCAGAGGACGCAGGCCGACACGCCGGCGCCGATCCGGCGACAGCCCCTGCGGCTGGGGCCGAAGGAGGCGGTCCTCCAGCCGCTGTCGCCGGCGCCGATCGCGCCTCGACGCATCTCGCTGCCTCCCAGGCAAAGATCATAGCGGAGCGTGAAGATCATGCGAAATACACGGGTCGGGATCGAGGCGATCAACCTGTATGCGGGGCCGACATACGTCTCCGTCAAGGACATGTTCGAGGCGAGGAAGCTGGACGTCAGCCGCCTCGACAACCTGAACATGAACAAGAAGTCGGTCGGGCTGCCCTGCGAGGATGCGGTCACGTATGCGGTGAACGCAGCGAAACCGTTCATCGATCGCCTGACGCCCGAGGAGCGGAACCGGATCGAGACGGTGATCACGGTGACCGAGTCGCCTGTCGATTTCGGGAAGTCGCTCAGCACCTACGTCCACGACTTGCTCGGCCTCCATCCCAACTGCCGGCTGATGGAGGTGAAGCAGGCCTGCTACGCCGGCGCTGGCTCCTTGCAGGTCGCCTGCGCCATCGCGGCGTCCGGCTTTTCGCCGGGATCCAAGGTGCTCTTGATCTGCACGGACATCGCCCGTGCGGTCGCGAGGGACACCTACGCCGAGCCCGCACAAGCTGCGGGCGCGGTCGCCATGCTGATCAGCGATCGCCCCGTCCTCTGGGAGATCGATCCCGGCGCGAGCGGCCGCCACAGCTACGAAGTGATGGACGTCTGCCGTCCCATGGCCGAGCTGGAGACGGGGGATCCGGACCTGTCCCTGCTCTCGTACCTGGACTGCCTCGAGAAGAGCTTCAAGGAATATGCGAACCACGTCGAGGGGGCCAGCTTCCGCGATACCTTCGATTACTTGGCCTTTCACACCCCGTTCGCGGGGATGGTCAAGGGCGCACACCGGCGAATGATGCGTCGGATGCAGGGCGCAGGCGCGGCCGAGATCGAGGAGGACTTCCGCAAGCGGGTCGCGCCGTCGCTGCACTACTGCACCGAGGTGGGCAACATCTACGCAGGCACGGTGTTCCTCGCCCTCTGTGGCGTCATCGCGAGCGCTCCTCTCGGGCCCAGCAACCGCGTCGGGATGTTCTCCTACGGCTCTGGCTGCTCCTCGGAGTTCTTCAGCGGGCTGGTCCCTGCGAGCGCGCGCCAGATCCTGGACACCATGGACATCGCCGGTCGGCTGAGCCGGCGGGTGCGCCTGGACGTGCCCCGCTACGACGAGATCCTGGATTTGAACGCCGAGTGGTGCTTCGGGCTGAAGGACAAGACGGTCGATCGGGCCCCGTTCGGCGACCTGTACGAGCGGTTCTTCCAGGGGCAGGGGCTCTTGACCCTCACCGCGATCAAGGGGTTCCACCGCGAGTACGCGTGGAGCTGACCTGTCGTCATTTGTAGAACGCGACGTCGTCGATCCAGAAGTCGAAGGCCTGGCCCGGACCGAAGCTGAACTGTATGGCCTGGATCCTGTCCTGCGCGGGCGCCTCGAAGAGGCCATATCCCGTCTGGACGAGACACCCGACAGGAACCTTGAAGTGCTTCCAGTCGGACGTCAGGGGGACACTCGTGTGGAAGTGGTCGAAGCAGGGCACCTGACCCTTCTTGTCGCCGCAGATCCCGCCGCCCGGATCGGTCTGCTGATCGACGAACGTCACGGACAGACCCGTGGGCGACCCTTCCTCGGCGCGGGCCCAGAAGGTGATGCCACGGTAGTCGGTGGCGTCGTAATAGGCGCCGTTCAAACGAAAGCCGGTGCCGGCTCCCCACTTGGTAAAAAGATCATTGCCGCTCGTGTGCACGGCTCTCTCGCTGTCGCCGCGCGCAGGCATCATCGCCGCGACGAGCTCGGCCAGGTCGGAAGGTTCTTGCGCTCCGCCCTCGGAGCCGTCGCTGTACGTGAACCAGGCCCCCTGCCGAGGGGTCGCGCCGTCACCCTTGAGGATGCCGATGTTTCCATCCTCCATGTCGTCGATCATCGACAGCTCCAGGGTCTCCTCCGGCGATACCTCCAGGAGGGTACAGTCAGGCTGAGCGCCGCCGGCTCCAGCGCTCCCGCTGCCGGCCTCCGTCGCCGCCGTGGCGTCCTCTCGCACGGGCGCCTCGATCCCGACGATGGCATTACATCCGGGCCATACCGCGGCGGCGCAGAGCGCGCCGGCTGCCGCCGCCAAAGGCATACGCGCCATGGCTCCGCCGTCCGTCCTGCGCTGGCGACGTCGCATCAGAAGCCCCCTCGCAGGGTGATCCCGCGCGGCCCCAGGGCGATGTGCGCGCCCGGACGCTCCGGCGCCGGCGCCGTCAGGAACAGCGTGACGCCGCCGGCGAGCACGGCGCCGCCGGCGAGGAGCAGCACCGTGCTCACGTCGCCTGCCGCGACGGCCTGCTCGCGCGCCTCGTACCCGATGTCATCGCAGATGTTTCCATCGTGGCAATGGCCAGCCGTATTGCTCTCGTTCAGCTTGACCACCGCGCGAACCCCGAAGAACACGCCGATGCCGGCTGCGAGCAGCCCCGCTCCGCCGACCACGAGGCCCGCCGTGCGCTGGGCGCCCCCCGTCGCGGAGCGCGGCCTTCGTGGCGCGATCGCAGGCGCGTCGAGCCCGTCGGGCTCCAGGGCGGGGATCGCCACCGACACCGCCTCGCCGTCGGCCGTCACGACGGCGGACCGCTTCCACGGCTTGCGGTTCCTCGCCGTCGCCACGATCTCGTGCTCTCCCGTGTCCACCGGCAGCGACGCGCCCCACTGCGCCTGGCCGAGCTGCACGCCGTCGCGCGTGATCTCGAGCCCTGGGTAGGCCCGCAGCGCCTCCGGGACGTCGACCGTCAGCGTCGCGAGCCTGGGCTTGAGCGCCGCGGCCCACGCGCCCGCGCGCGCCGATCGCTCCGCCTGCCCCGCCTTGGCCGCCAGGGCCTCGACGATCGTGTACTGCGCCCAGGCGCTCGCGAGCTTTCCCCACGCCTCGTAGCACTGGCCCAGCGTCAGCTTGGCGCCCAGCCCGTCCGGCACGAGCCGCGTGACCTCCTCCAGCTTGCTGCACGCGCTCGCGAAGCTCCCGGCATCCATCTCCGCGGTGGCCTGATCGTAAAGCGCCTGGGCGGTCACGGCGGCGTGCCTGTCGACCTCCTGGGCGTGCGCCGGGCCGGGCACGAGCAGGGCCGCGGCAAGTGCGATTGGGGCGAGCACGTGCGCGCCTCGATCCGCTGAGAACATCAGTGCTTTACTCCTCCCGTGGGTCGGGCTTGGGATGCCGTGCGGGCACGCGCTCAGTAGATTCCCTCGTACTTCCTGGGCGGCATCGCCGGCGCCGCGGTCGTGGCGCCGGCCGCGCCCGCCGCCGTCGTGCTGGGCCCCCGGGCCGGCGCCGGGCCCAGGCGGCGCGCCGCCGGCGCTCTCCGCCGCAGCGGCGCGCTCGACGAGCTCGCCGGCCCGTCCGGCGCCAACGGCGCGGAGGCGCTCGGAGGCGGCGCCGGCGGCGGGGAGCCATCGACAGCGCTGGGCGTCGCGGTGTCCGTCGTGGCCGGGGCAGGGACCTCGTATCCGGCCGAGGGCACGACGGCAGCGGGGATCTCCTGCGCCGCGATTGCCGCTGCTGCCGGAGCGGACCGCTGCTGCTGTGATAAGGGCAGCCAGCCGATCCCGATTGCGAGCGCGGCCAGCGCCGCGCCCGCAACCGACGCCCTCCGGGGGAACCCGCGCAGCCTGCTCCACGCCCGGTCGCTCGAGCGCGCCGCCGGCCCCGCGCGCTCGACGGACTCCAGGAGGGACGGCGCCATACCGTGTCCCCAGCTTGGCGCCGGCGCTTCCGCCGTGGGCCGCGACGTGCGCACGGACGTCGGGTCCAGCGCGGCCTGCGTGTCCGCCAGCGCCGGCGCCGCGTCGGTGCACGATCTCATGGTCGCAGGCGCCGCGGGATCCGGCCCGTCGACGGAAGTGAGCACGCGGAGCGCGGCGGCCAGCTCTTCGATCGCCTGAAACCGGTGCTCCGGCCGCTTTTGCAGGCACAGCGCCACCACCGTGTCCAGCTCGTCGGGGAGCCCCGGTCGCTGCCGGCTGGGCGGGATCGGCTCCTCTTGCAGCACGCGCGCCACCACCTCCGTCAGCGTCTCTGCGGGAAAGGGCATCCTCCCCGTCACCAGATGGTGCAGGACCACGCCCATCGACCAGACGTCGCTCCGGGTGTCCACGTGCTTGGCGCGCCTCATCTGCTCTGGCGCCATGTAGAAAGGGGAGCCGAGCAGGACGAGGGTGTTGGTCAGATCCGTGGCGTCGGGCTTGATCCGCTTGGAGATGCCGAAGTCGAGCACCTTGACGAACGGCGCCCCGTTCGTCCGGCGCGTGAGGAACAGGTTGGCCGGCTTGAGGTCGCGGTGCACGAGCCCCTGGGCGTGCGCCTCGGCCAGCGCGTCGCAGACCTGCAGGACGTAGTCCACCGCCTCGCGAACGGGCAGCGGCCCGCGCTCAAAGACGATCTGCTGGAGGTCGCCCCCGACGAGGTGCTCCATCACCATGTAGGGGGCGCCGGTCTCGAGCTTGCCGACGTCGTGGACGCGGACGATGTGCTCGCCCTTCAGCTGCACCGCGGCGCGCGCCTCGCGCAGGAACAGCTCCGCGGCCTGGGCGTCGGCGAGCGCCCGGGGCAGGAGGAGCTTGATGGCGAAGAGCTCCCCGAGCTCACGGTGGCGCGCCGCCACGACCATCCCCATCCCGCCACGGCCGAGTACGCGCTCCACCGTGTACTTGTCGAGCAGGACGTCTCCCACATGTACCGGCGTATCGAGCTCCTTCACGGCGTCTCGCCCCAGGCTGATGAGCACAGCGCCGCCACCGTCAGGAGGACGCGGCGATCCTGAGCAATCGTAGCCGCTGTCGCGCAGGTCCGTCAACGCCAGTGCTCATTCGTTATCACTTCCTGCCAGGAGAGCGATAATCCGTAGCACTGGAAAGATGCCGTTTTGCGGCTCATTGATGTAGCATTATGCCCCATGTTGTCGTGCAGCACGTGCCGGAGACGATCGGCTGACGCGCTGATGCTGGCCGCGCTGTAGGCCGGGGTGGTTTGCGTAATGCCTCGGGGCGCGGGCTGGGTGCACTTCGCCCACGGAGAGGTCGACTGACGCTTCTTCTAAGGAGGAGCCGAGACGGTCGGGCACACGACGTGATCAACGCCGAGATCGTCCACCGTCGTCGTCTCGAAGGTCCAGGTCCCGCCGGGGGGAATATCGGCAGCTGCGCTGCTCGTCGCCACGCCCAGCGGCCGTCCGACTCGATTCACGGGAAAGACCGTTATCTCGGGGTCGCTCACCGCTACATCGAGCCCGTTCTCGAGCGTGCCCGTGTAGGCGCTCCCGGCGCCCCTGCGGACGGTCTCCACGCCGCTGACGGTGATGGCATCGAGGGGAACAACGTCCACGGTGAAGGCCGGAAACTCGTGCTTCAAGTACCCGAGCTCCTCGATCGCGATGTCGCCGGGAAGATCCGTCGAGGCAGCCATCGCGATCTCGCCCGGGGCGACGCAAGGAATGATCACGCCGGAGCCGTCGCTCAGCTGATAGAGCTGCCCACTCCGCAATCCACCGCCCCAGGTTGTCACGAGCTGCTCGGCCTTGTCGATGAAGTGAACGATCATGCCGGGGTCACAGGCCGGGGTCTCCCCGTCATTCCTGACGGCGGCGTAGAGCTCGGGGCCGGTCGCCCCCTGCGCCAGGGTGAAGGCCACCAGCGTGAGCCCCCCTTCTTGCCCGTCCAGCTCGGTGTTGGACAAGCCTTCCGGCACGAAGAGCAGCGCCTCGCCGGGGTCCCCGCCCGCTCCGCCCCCGCTCGTTTCCGGGCCGATCGAGCCAGCTCCCGCCTCGCCGCCGCCCGCGCCTCCGCTGTTCGTGGCCCCGCCAGCGGGCGGGAGGGCTCCACCGCTCGCCGATGAGCCGCCGCTGGAAGTGTCCCCGCCGCTGCCGGGCCCGTTCCCGCCGGCGCCCGCGCCAACATCACGGGGGCTCCCCGAGCATGCGAGAGGGAGGACGAGAGCGACAGCCCCAATGACGAGGAAGGACTTCGATTGCATCGTTGTGCGGAGGGCGAGGTCCAGGGAGAGTGGTTTTCTAGCGGCTCACGCTAGCGGCTTGGCTTCCCACAGGCAAGCGCCAACCTCCTGGAGCCTGGACCATGAGCGTTCCCGTCAACCGGCGACTCCCGGGTCCTCCTCCGCGATAACCGTCGTTTCCTCGGCGGCCGCCACGCGGGTCATCTCGACGAGCGACTCGATGCGCCCGGCCGGGCCAGGACCTCTTCGAACCACATCTTGGTCCGGTGGGGTGGGGGAGCTCGCTCACGACTCCAGGGGCGTAGTCACCCCATCACGGGTCGTGCAGTGCGTCCGTCCACGATCGACTCGAGGCTCGGGTGGCTTGCTTGCACATTTTTCGATGTACTGGATTCGTGAAGGAAGCGCGTTCGCACAAGGAGTGCCGGTCTCCGGCGGCCGAACGGGCTCTCGTCGGACACTCCTTAAAGAGGTTGGCAACGGCCGCGTGGCACCGACCTGAGCGGCGCGCTCGCCGTCCGGACAACTGACAGGTGGACTCGCGGCGGACGCTGCCGTGCGACCGTGGTGGAGCGCCGAGGCGTCGTGCACGCCGCCGCCTCGCCGGGCGGAGGCACGGCCCTCGAGATCAAAGCGCGGATCAGCGCGCCGCTCGTACGCCGGTGCTTCACTATCACGCCGCCAAAGGAAACGATCGGCACGACACCGGTGAGCTCGCCGAGGGCTAGCTTCGAGCTCGTCCACAGCCGCAGCCTTCCGGGCTGCTCCAGTGATCACTTCGACACGGTCCGGGAATAGTCACGGTATGCGAACGTTACGGCACCTATCGTACATCGGTACGACGATTTTTATCACCTCATTGGCTTTCCTCGCTGGCTGCACCGGCGACATCGCCGACGCTGGCGAGGAGGATAACCCCGTCGGTCCGGGGGACACTGAGGACCCAGGGGACCCGGACGTCTGCATCCCTGGCATCCCGACGACGACCCAGCTCCCGCGCCTGTTGAACCGGGAGTACGACGCGGTGGTGAAGGATCTGCTCGGCGTCGAGGGCCTGGCGAGCGAAGGCAACAACCCGCCGTCCGCGCTCCTCGTTCCCGACCAAGAGGGCAGCCTGAACGACATCGCGTGGAACTCCTACCTCGTGGCTGCCGAACGTGTCGCCGCCGAGGTGATGGCCGGGCCGAACAAGTCCAGGTTCATCAGCTGTGATCCGGCGGCCGCGGGGTGCCTGGAGACGACGATTCGCACGTTCGGTCGCAAGGCTTTCCGCCGTCCTGTGACGGACGAAGAGGTGCAGCGCTTCATGCGGCTCGCCACGCTGGAGCCGCAGGGCACGCCCGCGGAGATCGCTGAGGCCATCCTTTACGCCTTCCTCGCCTCGCCCTCGTTCCTCATGCTCCCCGAGCTCGCGGAGGATAAGGAAGGCGGCGCTTACAAGCTCTCCAACCACGAAGTGGCGACGAGGCTCTCGTTCCTGCTCTGGGATTCCGTTCCGGATGACGAGCTGAACGCCGCGGCCGACGCCGGCCAGCTCACCACCAAGGAGCAGATCCTGGCGCAGGCGCAGCGGATGATCGGGAACCGGGAGAAGACGGCGCCGCTCGTGGCCACCTTCCATCGTGTTTACGCGGACATTCGGCCGGGGGCGCACTGGGCGACCCTCGAACACGACACGACCAAGTACCCCGAGTACTCCCCGGACGTGGTCGCTCCCATGATGGCGGAGATCGACGCCTTCTTCGAGGAGGTGACGTTCCAGGGTGGGTCGTTCAAGGACATCTTCCTGAGCAACGTCGCTTACGTCAACAAGGACACCGCTCCGCTCTACGGGCTCAAGGCCGCGGACTACGGCACGGAGCTGACGCGGGTGGAGCTCGACCCGAACGAGCGGCCGGGCTTCTTGACCCGCGTTGGTTTCTTGAGCTCCTACTCGAGCTACGCCTCCACGAGCCCGATCCTCCGGGGCGCGTTCATCACGACGAAGCTGCTCGGGGTCCCCCTGCAGCCGGCGCCCGGTGCGGAGGAGACGCCGCTCCCCGAGGGTAACTTCACCACGCAGCGTCAGGTCATCGAGGCGCTGACCTCCCCGGGGGGGTGCGTCGAGTGTCACAGCGCCATGGTCAATCCGCCGGGCTTCGTGCTCGAGAGGTTCGACTCCATCGGCAAGGTGCAGACCGTCGATCCGCTCGGTGGTCAGCTCGACACGACCGGCGACGTCTTCTTCGGCGAGAACAACATCAAGAAGATCACGACGCCCGCCGAGCTGATGACCGAGCTCGGTGCTGGCCCGGTCGCCAAGCGCCACTATGCCGAGCAGTGGGTCGCCTTCGCCACTGGACGGACGCCGAACTCGAAGGACGCCTGCGTCGTTGATGGGCTCAACGCCAAGCTGTCCAACGACGGTTATACCATCGTCAATCTACTCGCTGATCTTACCCAAGCAGATTCTTTCCGTCTGCGAGTCCGTGGAAACTGAGAAGGAAGTACGAACATGACGAAGAATCTGACCCGCAGAATCTTTCTCCGAGGCCTGGGTGGAGCCGCTGTTGCTGCACCTTTCTTGAGCTCCGTCGCGGAGCGTGAAGCAGAGGCGCAGCCGGCCGGCGGCGGAGCTCCGAAGCGGCTGATCGTGCTCTTCACGCACTATGGCTGCCTGACGAACCGATGGTTCCCGGCGAAGTCGCATGGCGCGCTGACCGCCGCCGATTACGAGGCGACGACGCTCAAGCACCTCGCCCCCTATGCGTCCAAGCTCCTCATGCCCCGCGGCATCCGGGCGATGAACGAGTGGAGCTTCGGGAGGACCCACGGCCAGAACAACGATCCCCACACGCAGGTCATGGGATCGTACTTCACCTGCTACCCGGTGACGCCCGAGAGCGACAAGTTCGGCGCCAAGTCGACCGGTCGTTCGCTCGATCACGTCTGCGCGGAGCAGGTCAACCCCAATGGAGTGGACCCCCTCCTGATGCAGATCGGCGGGGTGAGGACCGACTCCATGTCGAACTTCTCGTACCGCAAGCCCGGTGAGATCTTCTCGGGCATCGGGTCTCCGACGACGATCTTCAACAATCTCACGAACCTCTTCGGTCAGGGATCCATGTCGCCGGACACGTACAAGGTGGTCCGCGGCAAGAGCGTCATCGACATCGTGCGCGACGACCTGTCGACCCTCCAGAGGTACGACATGAGCCAGGCGGACAAGCAGAAGCTCGCTGACTGGATGGATCTCCTCCACCAGACGACGGGCACGGTCAGGGCCCAGTGCAGCGAGGAGACCGCGGCGGCGCTCGGCTTGACGAGCCAGACCGTGCAGGCGGCGTCGCAAGGCGGCGGCCTCGGCGTCGACCTGTCGAAGTCGACGAACATCATGATGGATCTCGCGGTGCTCACGGCCATCTGCGACCAGAACCGCGTCATCTTCATGAAGTTCCCCGGGACCATGATCTTCAAGTGGGACGGCGTAAACCACGAGAAGGACACCCACGGCATCTCTCACCGGATTGGCACCGCCTTCATGGGCGGGGATTGCCTTGCCGGCGTGAACGACATGATCGCGCAGATCGATGACTGGTACGCGAAGAAGTTTGCTTACCTCGTCGGTCGGCTCGACAGCTTCGACGAGGGCGACGGGAAGCTCCTCGACAACACCGCGACCGTCTGGTTCCAGGAAGATTCGGACGGCAACAGCCACAACCTCAACAACCTTCCGATCATCCAGGCGGGGAGCTGCGGAGGCTACTTCAAGGTCGGCCAGGCCGTGAACGTGTTCGACGGCAAGGCTGACCTGACCCGCGGCAACAGCGAGGGGGCTTGCGGACCGGGCGACGGGGACGTCAGCAACGCCGACCTGGATGGGACCGGGACGCCGGCGGATATCGCCAACGCGCCGATCAACAAGTACTTCTGCAACCTGATGAACGCCATCGGCGTGAAGGCCGGCGCGGACGGCTTCCCGGCGAAGGGTGGCACGGCAGAGGTGACTCACTTCGGCAAGTACGACGACACCAAGCTCTTCGCCAACGAGAGCAATGCGGCATCCATCAAGAATCCGGGAGAGTTCAAGGAGCTTCGCGCGAGCGGCTGATTGTCGCCTGCGCCGGGTCGACCGGATCGAGCGAGACGATGCAAAAGGCCCCTCCTTCGGGAGGGGCCTTTTCCTTGGTGCGCCCAGCACGGGCGCGAGCTGTCAGGGGGAAGCTCCGCCCAGAGAAGACCATCCTGCCCGATCGACCCGCCAAGGCGCGGAGGACGCCAAGAAGAAGATGTCTTGGTGTCCTCCGCGCCTTGGGTGCGTCAGGCCAAGCCTGACTTGACTCGTCAACTGTGAGGTGTTGGCCATGTGAATTGCCCGTTCGACATGTAGGCGACCAGGCGGCGGCTTGGGGTAACCTGAGCGTCGAAGCCCTGGAAGCCGAAGGCGTGGGCCGCAAGCAATGAACCCGATTCGGTCTCGTTACAAACGACGGAAGTGGCCTTCCTCCCCAAGGCTGGGCGGTCTGTCACCGGCGACGTAGCAACGGGCACGTACAGGCGCCGGGCTTCCCGGGATGGTTGGGGGCAGCGCACGCCGAAAGTCAAGCCAGGAACCTGAGAGATCCGACGACCGTGGGTGGAACCCAACGCCCCGGGTAACCGGCAAGCGGCGGCGTCGGAAGTCGGCGGGGCTCATAGTAGCGACGAAGCGGGTAACGACCGTGGAGCGAAGGGGCCCTGCCGGACACACGCATGAACCAATGAGAGGAGAGCCGATTGGATCGTGACGATCCCACTACGGAACAGGAGACTGCGGTCGACCAGGCCCGCAAGGACCCACGTGGACCGATGCCTCCGAAACTCGCCGCCCTGCGGTTCAAGCTCGGCCAGAAGGCCAAGCAGCAGCCGGAGTTCCGGTTCTATGCGCTCTACGGCCACCTGCTACGGGTGGACGTGCTGGAGACGGCGATCGCGACGGTGGCAGCCAGCGACGGCTGTGAAACACCGGGTGTCGACGGCATCACGATGAACCAGATCGTGAATGCGGAGGGTGGCGCTGCATCGTTCCTCGCGGTCATCCGCGAGGAACTGCGCGCGAAGACGTACCGTCCCCAGCCGGTGAAGCGTGTCTACATCCCGAAGGCTAACGGAAAGCAGCGCCCGCTCGGCATCCCGACGATCCGTGATCGCGTGGTGCAGACCGCGGCGCTGCTCCTCCTGGAACCAATCTTCGACGCGGATTTCCTGGACTGCTCGTACGGGTTTCGGCCTAAGCGGTCAGCCCATGGAGCGATCGACGAGGTCCAAGCGAACCTTCGCGAGGGCTACACGGCGGTGTATGACGCGGATCTGCAAGACTACTTCGATTCGATCCCGCATGACAAGCTGATGAAGGGGCTCGAAACACGGCTCGCCGACGGGTCGATGCTCCGCCTCATCCGTCTGTTCTTGCGGGCACCCGTCCAGGAAGGGAAGGGTCCGCCGCGGCGGCCGGGGAGCGGCGTCCCGCAAGGGGGCGTGATCTCACCGCTGCTAGCCAACGCGTTCCTTCACTGGTTCGATCGGGCGTTCTTTTCCAAGAACGGTCCGGCGACCTGGGCGAAAGCGCGGCTGGTGAGGTATGCCGACGACTTCGTCGTTATGGCGAGGTTCATCGATCACCGCATCGTCGGGTTCGTCGAGGAGAAGATCGAGCGGCGGCTCGGTTTGGTGATCAACCGAGAAAAGACGCAGGTCGTGCAGATGAAGGACGAGGACGCCACGCTCAATTTCCTCGGCTACACGTTCCGATGGAGCCGCAGCCACCGACCAGGTGACGGGCCGCGGTACTGGCGAGCAGAGGCCTCGAGCAAGGCACAGCAGCGAGCGCGGGACAAACTGCGCGAGCTCACCAGCGTGCGATTTTGCTGGATGCCCATCAAGGACGTCGTGGAACGGGTCAACGCGCTGTTGCGCGGCTGGCTTGGCTACTTCTCCAAGGGACAACCAGCGAAAGCGCGCAGGAAACTCGTCCGATTCGCCGAGCAGCGCATGGTCCGACACCTCCAGCGCCGCAGCCAACGTCCCTATCGGCCTCCCGTAGGGGTGAGCTTGTTCAAGCACGTTCATGACCTCGGTCTGATCGCGCCATGAGCGGCTCGTGGCTGGACTGCGCATGCTCATGGTGACGTGTCCGGGAACGCCGGATGCGGGAAATCCGCACGTCCGGTGTGACGAGGGCGGGGTAGCCGGCGGAAACGCCGGCCCCCGCTACTCTACCGGTTCATTTTTCGCTCGAGCAACGTGAGCGGTGTTCTAGGCTCGGGCCGCTCGCGACATTCGGCAGACAGAGCCTACGCCCACGCCTCGACCGCTCAGTGGGGCGCGCCGTCGGCGACCCACTGCTCGATCGCGTCGATGTATTCTTGGGGCAGGCAATTGTATTCTGAGACGGGTTCGGAGACGCAGCCGCGGGGCATGCGCTCGACCTCCCCGCAAGGTCCCTTGATGAGCTTGACGAGGGCGCTCCGCTCTGGATCGCCGGGGGTGACGACCGGAATGTTGCCGCAGGCCACGGACACGTGTGTGGTCAGGGTCGTGTAGAGAGTGTCGTCGTCCTGCAGTCTCGGTTCCGCCTCGCCGTTGTGGCAGCTCGAATCGGCGCAGTTCGCTTGCACGACGACCGCCCGGATCGTGTCAAAGGTGGGAGGGGCCGTCGAGCCGCCAGTACCGGTTCCTTCGGCGGTCGAGCTGCTGGTGACCCCTGTGGTGCCCGTCCCGCCAGCCCCGCCCGTGCCTTCGGCTGCCGAGCCGCCTCCACCGTCAGAACCTCCCGAGCCTCCCGAGCAGCCTGCAAGAGGTGACAGCATGGCGACGATTGTTGCGGTGGCGATTATTGAGAATTGAAGTTTCATAGATCACGACCAAGGTGTGGTGAGAGAGAAAGTATACCTCTCGGCCCCCTTCAGATCAAAGGGAAAGGCTTCGATCCCGGGACTTTCAAGGCGAGATGTGATGGGTGAATGAATTTAATAAAATCGAAGTTTTGCGACCGCGTCGTAAGCACTCCTGAGCTCGCCCCGAAGGGCGCCACGCGTCGTCGCGGCGCGTCATGGTCAGCCGGGATGCGCTTTCGGGGCAGACTCGTAACCGCTGCATAACTCGCTGACATGTTGACGGCGAAGCTCGCCGACAGTCAGAACGAGGAGATATGTCGCCGTGGACACTTCTCCTTCATTGCCGCGATCGTGCGCCTCGCCGCTTCGTGCGGAGCCGCAGGAGCAGAGAGGTCCTCGTCGAGACGTGGTGAGGACCGCGAGGGCGTCGACATTCAAGCTGACGTGTGTGGAGATGTCATGTTTCTCTGGTGGCTCCGGCGAGGGCCTGGGGCAACGCTCTCCGGGGGCTCCTCGTTGAACCTGGAGCACGCTCTTCGTCTTGTGTATGGTTGCGCCATGCGCAACAAAAACCGCGACGGGAACTATCATGGACGACGCGCGTGCACCCGCGCAACCACCTGGCTACCGGGGGCCGTCGGTTACGGCGGGCTCGCGCTCGGCCTCGTCGTGTTCGGCTGCGGGGATGGGGACAGCCGCGGCGAGCCCACCGGGACCACCTCGAGCACGGGTGATGCGACGCAGGCGACCACAGGCAGCGGCGGTGGTGGTGGTGCGGACAGCGGCGGCGGTGGTGCGGGCAGCGGAGCCGGCGGCAGCGAGCCTGCCGGCCCGTCGATCGTCATCCACGGCGAGACGCACACCCTTACATGGGCCGACGACTTCGGCGGCGATCTCGGCGCAGGCCAGCCGAGATCGCAGATCAACTCCGGGTTCTGGAGCAAAGAAAACCTGGGCGTCAACTTCGAGCAGCAGGCCTACACGAACCGCGAGTGCACCGACCACCCCGACACCTGGAACTACTGCGTTGAGGACGGAAAGCTCACCTTGCTCGCGCGGCAAGAGCCCCTCGATTGCGTGGTCTGGAAGACGTGCGCGGGCGCCGCGGACTGCGACGCGAACGGGACCTGCATGGACGGCTATTGCCTGAGCGACCAGAACCAGAACGGCGTCTGGGATCACGACGAGTGCGCACCGCACACCGGCATCGCCAACCCGCCCGCCAACGGGATGTCGTATACGTCCGGCCGCCTCAGCACGGACGAGAAGGTCGAGCTCCGGTACGGCTACCTCGAGTTCCGGGCGCGTATGCCCTTCGCCGAGCTCGCGGCGGGGGACGTCCCGCCGAACGGCCTGTGGCCCGCCATCTGGCTGCTCGGCGCGAACGGCGCCCTCAAGGATGGAGGGGTGGACGACAGCGTCGGATGGCCGATGAACGGCGAGATCGACGTGATGGAGTACACCCAGATCAAGGAGAACCCCGCCCTGTACCCCGACAACAAGGCCATGGGGTTCAACGCGCTCTGGCGCGAGCGGCCCGAGGCGGGGGAGCTCGCGGCGAACCCCGGCGGCTGGGAGCCGAACGCCTGCAGCGCGTGGCCCAACGGCGGCGACGCGAAGTGCGACGCCGACGTGGGCGGCGCGCGGTCGACCTGGGACGGCGTGACCGTCGACTACCACGCCTGGCACACGTGGGGATTCCTCTGGGACGAGGACCACTTCGCGATCTACATCGACGACCTGCCGCAGGACGGCGGGACGCCGGCCTGTGTGTTCAGCATCGGAGAGGGCGCGACCGAGTACCGCCAGCCCATGTACCTCATCATGAACCTCGCCGTGGGCGGCGAGCTCGGCTGCCTCGGCTGGAAGGACCGAGTCTGCTCCTCAGCCGCGCAGTGCGCGAACGGCGCCGCGTGTGTGGACGGCAAATGCGACGAGACCGCGGCGTCGTGCATCGACGTCGACTGGGCGACGCAGGGCGATCTGGCCAAGCTCGAGGTCGACTACGTTCGCTGGTATCACCGCGCCTCGGGGTACCCCAGGCCGCCGTCCGCCGCCTGCCAGGACGGCGATGGCGACGGCGAGCCCGACAACCTCATCAAGAACTGCGGGTTCAACGAGGACCACACGTACCACCGCAGCGACATCTTCTTCGAGGGCGGCGGCGGCCTCACCGAGATCGTCGACGAGGGCGGCGACCACGGGTACGTGCAGTGGGTGCGCATCGACAACGGCGGCACGCAGCCGTGGAACGTGCAGGTCCGGCAGGAGGGCTTCCCGCTGGCAGCCGCCACGGAGTACACGTGGCGGGTGGACCTCAGGGCGAGCGCGCCCCGCGTCGTGCCCGTCAAGATCGCGCTGGCGCATGATCCCTGGACGACCATCGCCGCCTTCGACTGCGACGTCGGGACGGCGTGGTCGACCTGCAGCCCGCCGAGCTTCACGCCCCCGACCGCCGACACCTACAAGCTCGAGATCGACCTCGGAAACGACGGCGCGAGCAGCGCCGGGGGCGCCGAGGTATACATCGACGATCTCTACCTCGGCACGGCGGACCACGCATGCCAGCCGGACTGCACGGGCGCGTCGTGCGGCGACGACAGGTGCGGCGGGACGTGCGGCGCGTGCGCCGCGGGCCTCAGCTGCACAGCCTGGGGACAGTGCGCCGCGGGCGCTGATTGAGCCCTTTGCCGGTCAGCTCCTCGATCCCCGCCGCCGGACGCGCGAGGATCGCCCAATCCACCCGCGCGGGCGCGACGACTCGCATCGAGGCATAGGCCAGTATGCCTATGCCAGGAGCCCGCGTTCTCGGGTATGAGCTCGTTGCGGTCACCTGCGTCAGGTGATGAAGACGGGCGGCTATCGATCTGGGCCGGCGCCTCAAGCCCTGGAGGACGTGGCCCAATCACCGGATAACTTTCTCGACACCCCTCGGAACGAGGTGCTGACCAATGATGAACGGACGAACGAGTTTGCCAATGCGGGTTCTGCTGGCAGGAGCGCTCGGGGTTGCCCTCTGGGGCTGCGGCAGCGGCGGCGGCGGGACCACGAGCGGCGGCGGTGGCAGCGGCGGCTCCGGCGACGATCCCAGCGCGAGCAGCACCTCGGGCAGCGGCGGCAGCGCCGCGTCGGGGGGCACGACGGCCTCGACCGGCGGGAGCGGCACCGGCGGGAGCGGCACCGGCGGAAGCGCGACCGGGGGCGCGGGCGCCGGGGGCAGCGGCACCGGCGGCGGCGACGTGAGCATCACCTGTCCGTCGCCCGCGCTGAGAGCCGGCGACACGAACGTGACGGTCGCGGTGGGCTCCTCGAGCCGCAGCTACGTCTTGCACGTCCCTGCCGCGTACGACGGCACTAGGCCGGTGCCGCTCGTCGTGGACTTCCACCCTCTCGGCGGCTCTGGCCCGTCGGAGCGGTCGGGGTCGCCCTATCCGGCGCAGACCGATCCAGAAGGGGTGATCATGGCCTTTCCCAGCGGCCAGTCCGGACCGTCGGGCGGCGCCTGGAACGTGGGCCCCTGCTGCGTGGCCGACACCGACGACGTGGCCTTCGCCAGGGCCATGGTCGCCCAGATTCAGGAGACCGCCTGCATCGATCCGAAGCGCATCTATGCCGTCGGCTTCTCCATGGGCGGCGGGATGTCTCACTACCTCGCTTGCCACGCGGCCGATGTGTTCGCGGCGGTGGCGCCCGCCGCCTTCGACCTCCTGGAGGAGAACGTGGACGGCTGCAATCCGTCACGTCCCATCAGCGTGATCTCGTTCCGGAGCACCTCGGATCCCGTCGTGCCCTACGCCGGCGGATATTCCTCGGTGGTGCGGGGCATGCCCATCACGTTCCTCGGCGCGAAGTCGACCTTCGAGACGTGGGCCGAGATCAACGGATGCACCGGCTCGCCCTCGGCCGAGGATGGCCAGGGCTGCTCGACCTACTCCACCTGCCAGGACGGCGTCGAAGTGTCTCTTTGCACGAAGCAGGGTGGTAGTCACGAGCCCGGCAACGCCAGCGTCGGCTGGCCCGCGCTGAAACGGCACACCCTGCCGTAGCCCACGCCGTCCGTTCTCGAGGCGCAACGCGCCCGCGAAACTCCCTCATTTCAGGGTGCCATCGTCCCGGTGCCGCCGTGAGGTGGCTGCGGCTGGTCGGTGAGTGTTCGCAGGAATCCTCGACGCAATGACGCTGCGCCGCGGCCGCGAAACGTTCGGCCTGCAGCGCCGTCGAAAGAATCTGCTCCTGTTACACCGTCGTGATCGCGGCTGCCGCTTGGCGAGCGACCTCGCGCGTTGACCGCTGACGCTCCGATCGTCCATACTGGCGGTTGATATCTTGCGATCCTTGCTTCCTGGGCGGCCCCGTCGTTCAGGGCAGGAGCCGACCAGCCTGTTATGAAGGTCAGCGGAACCACAATCCTGACGCGGAAGACCCTGGTGAGCCGGAGGTTCGGCTCGGAGGCGTGGCGCGGCCTCTTTCGCGACGTGGCGCTGGCCAACCCGTGGTTCAGGCAGCCGATCACGGCCAGCAGCCTGGTTCCGCTGCCCGAGTTCCTCGCGTTCCATGACGAGCTCGTGCGGCGCTTCTATCCGGAGGGCAAGGACGCGCTCATCGAGCTCGGGGCCGAGTCGGCTCGGTGGGCGCTCGTCGACGGTCCGCTGCAGCGCCTCGTCCAGGATCCGGAGATCACGTCGCTGGTCGCGACCATTCAGAACGTCTGGCATCGGTACTTCGCCGAGACGGACAGCCGCTCCGAGGCGACCCTGAGCGATTCCGGCATCGAGTTTCGGGTCCGTGACCTCCCAGCCTGGCACCCTTATTTCGAGTACTTCGTGATCGGGTACACGAAGGAGATGCTGGAGCTCTATTGCGCCAACCCCGTCTGGACGCATCGCCTTATGGGCGGACGCGGAACGACGTACGGCTACTTGCTCGCCACCGACCCTGTTCCGAGCGCTCCCCCGCGCGGTGATCACGCCGGCGCCGGGCGCGGTCGGCCCGTCCGGCCACGAAGGGCGCTCACGGCGCGCGAGCTGGAGGTGCTGCGGCTCGTCGGCGCCGGCAAGACCAACCGCGAGATCGCCTTCGTCCTTCGCATCTCGGAGAAGACCGTGCAGCATCACGTCGCCCACGCCTACGACAAGCTCGGCCTTTACAGCCGCGCCGGCGCGACGCTCTGGTTGACCGAGCGGGGCCTCCTGGGCTGACCGGCGGCGAGAGCGCGCTCCTGGAGGCTCCGCCGGCGCTGGTGCGCCGCGCGGGCACGCGCGGGCACGCGGCGCGGGGGCGCACGGGCACACACGGGCACGCGGTCGAGCTCGTGCTGGAGGTGTGGGCCGCTCTGGGTACATCCGGGGAGAAGCACGTGATTCGAGGTGCAGGCTCACCTGGTGTGACGGGAGCTCCGCTGCACGTGGCGCTTGCAATCGAGCCCAGCCGTCCGGGACACTGATAGGATGCCTGCACGGTTCGGGGGCGCGCGTCCGCATCTCGTGGGGGGCCTTGCACAATCACGACATTTCGTCTTCGCAGCGAGCGGATCGCGGCGCGGCGCCGAGATCCACCCCAGGGTGGCCCCTGACAAGCGTGCGCGGTCCGAAGGTGGGCTGTCTCCTACTCCCTGAGCGCCGATGCGACATGGCATCGCCAAGGCGAAGAACGCGGAGCTTGTATGCAGAGCTGGATCGACCCCGAGCACCAGGCGCTGACGAAGGGCGCGACGAAGGCGCTCAAGGACAACGCCGTGCACAACCGGAGCGGCCTCCCGCCATTCCGGCTGCCGCAGGTCGCACAGCAGATCCTCACCGAGCTGCTCCATTTCATCTCCACGGGCGACACGGGCCCCGTCCTGTCGCTCGGGGACAAACTCGGTCACCAGGGGCTCGGGCTGCGCGCCCTGCTCGGGCTGAGCCGCACCCTCGTGCGCGAGGTGATGGCGCGCCTCCCCGGAAGGACGCCCGAGGCGCTGGAGCACGTGGCGCGCGTGAACGACTACCTGACGCTGCTCGTGGACGCGGTGGCGGAGAGGGAGCGCCGCGAGATCGGCGTCCAGCGCGACGAGATGCAGCTCGCGCTCGAGAGCGCGATACACAACCGCGAGAACGAGCTTCGCCGCATCATCCTCGAGCTCTCGACGCCGATCATGCCCGTGTACGACCACATCGTGGTGCTGCCGCTCATCGGGAAGATCGACGCCGAGCGGGCGGCCAGGATCACCGAGTTCCTGCTGCGAACCGTGGTGGAGCGGCAAGTGCACACCGCGATCCTGGACGTGACCGGCGTGCCGGCCGTGGACGGGGAGGTCGTCGCCGCGCTCGTGCGCACCGCGCGCGCGCTCGAGCTCCTCGGCGCCCACCCGGTGCTGGTCGGCATCCGCCCCGAGATCGCCCGCGCCCTCTGCGAGCACAGCGTCGACCTCGCGGGCATCGTCGTCCTGGCCAACCTTCAAAGCGGCATCGTCTACGCGCTGCGTCGGGAAGGGCTCGAGGTCTCCAGCAGCCCGCTCTCGCAGCGCAGGTCTACTCACGGGTACCGCGGCCGCTGACGAGCGCGCCGCGATTCACTTCAGGAGGGAACGATGGAGATCGATACCAGCAAGCCGCACGTCGGTCGCGTTTATGACTACGTCCTCGGAGGGCACCACAACTACGAGGTCGATCGCCAGGCCGCCACGGCCATCTTGAAGATCCTGCCGAGCTATCCGAAATGGGCGAAGCTCAACCGCTGGTTCATCCAGCTCATCGGGCAGCGATGGTCCGATGTGGGCATCACGGACGTGCTCGATCTCGCCTCGGGGCTGCCGACGCAGGGCCACCTCAACGACTACCTGCCCGAGGCGCGTATCCTGTTCTCGGACATCGATCCGGTGAGCGTGATCTACGGCGAGAAGATCCTGGCTGACAAGCCAACCATGCGCTACGTCCAGGCCGATCTGCGCGAGCCGTCGCCCTTGCTCGCGACGGCGGCGGAGTTCTTCGGCGCACAGCGCCGCCTCGCGGTGGGGTGCATCGGCATCATGTACATGTTGAACGACGTGCACGCGGGCGACCTCCTGCGAAAGCTGCACGCGTTCTGCGCCCCTGGCAGCGTGCTGGCCATCAGCTTCGCCGTGTCGCGCGCCGTCTCGGCGGGGACCCAGCTGAACGGCGCGGCGTCCCTCGCGGGGATGAGCGTGTACCCGCGCACACCCGAGGAGATGACGACGCTCGTGTCGCCGTGGAAGGTGGATGAATGCCGGCCTCTGGTGCAGTGGCTCGAGGTCGAGGACTTCGTGACGCCGGAGGAGTACGAGGCGAACCCGTTCGAGATGATGGGGCTGATCGCGCACCGCTGAAGGCGCCGCCGCCAGCGGGTCGACGCCGGGGCAGGACCACCGGCGATCCGAATTGCCTTGACATCGACAGGACCATTTCCAGGCGTGCTGCTCGCGTCGTCCCGCGGTGAGGGATCGTCGAGACGCTCGTCCCGTGTCCCCGCAAAATTCGCCTCGTTTCGAGGGGTTTTCTCTCCAACCTGCGTTTTTCTGGACGGGCTGAACTCATGGCCCCTCTCACGGGCACCTCCAGCCTGGAGCGCGGTGTGAGCGGTGTCTCCGGAGCGTGCATTTGTCACACGAACGCTGCGTGGATGACATAAGATCGCCATCGGACTGCTGCGCTTAAGGAGTGGCCGATGAGATTACGAAACCTGCGTTACGTGTTGCCGTTTGCCGTGTTGGCCGCCGCGCCCCTCCAGGGCTGTGGAGGAACCGAATCCAGCCCCGCCGGGACGGGCACCGGCGCGAGCGGCGGCACGAGCGGCGGCACGGGTGGGGGTGGCTCGGATGGGGGAAACACGGGCGGAGGCGGCGGCGAGGTCGACGTCCCCAAGGAGCAGCCCGATTACGCCCTCGCGTTCCCGCAGGACCGGGTTCCCCGCATCGACATCACCATCGCGCCCGAGCGGTGGCAGGAGATGGTCGACGACATCACGTCCATGATCGGCGAGTTCGGCGCGCAGGCCGGGGGGCCCGGCGGGTTCGAGCCGCCGCAGGAGTGGGTCGACGCCTGCAACGGGCTCGTGGTCGGCGACGACTGCACGATCGAGATCTTCGGGTCGGACACCGAGGGGACGTGCTCGGAGCTGCCCGGCGGCCTGACGTGCCAGCCGAAGCCGCAGGAGCCCGGCGAATTCGAGCCGCCGCAGGACTGGATCGACGCCTGCAATGGGCTCGCGGCGTCCGACGCCTGCACGATCTCGATCTTCGGCACCGACACCCAGGGGACGTGCACGGAGCTCCCGGCCGGCCTGGCCTGCATGCCGCCCGCGCCGGGCGGGCCGGGCGGCGGCGATCCGGGGCTCATCAGCAGCGTCGACCATTTCCCGCGCTCGCCGATCTACGTCGAGTGCGACGTCGCCACCGAGGGCCGGACGTGGCAGCACGTCGGCATCCGCTTCAGGGGCAACGTCAGCCTGCTCATGCCCTGGATGACGGGGAACTGGAAGCTGCCGCTGCGGCTCAACTTCGACAGGTTCGAGGACACCTACCCCGAGTCGAAGAACCAGCGCTTCTACGGGTTCGACGGGCTGGCGTTCACCAGCAGCTACCTGGATCCGTCGCTCCTGCGCGAGAAGCTCGGCACCGACATCTTCGCCAAGGCGGGGATCCCGGCGCCCGCGACCGCGTTCTACCGGGTCTTCGTCGATCACGGGGAGGGGCCGATCTATTTCGGGCTGTACACCGGGATCGAGATCCCGTCGGACGACTCGTTCCTCGACAAGCATTTCGGCGGTCACAAGGGCAACGTCTACAAGCCCGACGGCACCGGCGCGCGGTGGGAGACCTGGGACCCCGACTCCCTCGTCAAGGAGAACCACGAGGAAGAGGCCGATTACACGGACGCGCGCGCGCTGTTCGACGCGCTGCACGCCGACCGGACCGACGCCGCCGCCTGGCGCGCGGGGCTCGAGAAGCGCCTCGACGTCGACGGCTTCCTGCACTGGTTGGCGCTGAACGCGGTGATCGAGGACTGGGACGTGTACGGCCGCCTGCCGCACAACTACTACCTCTACTCGGACCCGAACACGAACGGGCAATTCACGTGGATCCCGTGGGACCACACCTTCGCGTTCATCGACCCCGAGGCGGGCGGAGGGACCCCGATGCCGGCGCTGCCCCTCTCGATGGAGGGCGTGGACGAGCACTGGCCGCTCATCCGCTACCTGCTGGATGATCCGGTGTACCTCGAGGTGTACCGCGACCACGTGGCGCAGGCCGCGCAGGAGGAGTACGAGCCGGTCGCCGCCGAGGCGTGGTTCAAGGCGGCGCACGACCTGATCGCGCCGTACGTCGTCGGGCCGGAGGGCGAGATCGAGGGGCACACGCACCTCGCGTCGCCCGAGGACTTCGACAGGGGCCTCGAGGCGCTGATCGCTCACGCCAAGGGGCGTCCCGCGGACGTGGCTGCTTACCTCGGGCAGTGACGCGCCCACGCACCCAACCCACGATGGCTGGCTGACGCCGATGGCTGGCTGACGCCGGGGCGGCGAGCTGACGGGCGCTCCTCGGGCGTCAGCGCGCCGCGTTCGTGTCAGCGCGCGGCGCTCGCGTCGGCGCGCCTGCCCACGACGATGTACTGCTCGGGGAGGTCCTCCGCGGCGACCTGGGGCACGAGGCCGCCGGCGCGGAGCTCGGCGGAGACGGCCTCGGCGGTGATGCGGTGCTCCTTCGGGGGGCCGTGGCGCGCGGCCTCGGTGAAGTCGACGACGACCACCGCGCCGTCCGGACGGAGCGCGGCCTTGAGCTTCGCCGCATACGCGGGGCGGTCCGGGATGTGATGCCAGGTGTTGACCACGAGGATGCGGTCGACCGAGCCGGCATCCAGCCCGGGAGCGTCGGGGCTGATCTGGCGCGCGGTGACGTTGCCGAGCCGCTCGCGGGCGGCGCGCTCCGTCATGTAGCGGACCATGTCCCGCTCGATGTCCAGGCCGATCACCGCGCCGGTCGGCCCGACCGCGCGGGACAGGTGCGGCAGGAAGTAGCCCGTACCGGCGCCGAGATCGGCGACCCGCATGCCGGGGGTGATCCGCATGGCGGCGACGACCTCCGCGGGCTTCTGCCAGGCGTCGCGCTCGGGACCCTCGAACTCGGGCACCCAGTCCTCGGCCCGCTCGAACCGGTGCACGAGCGGCCCTGCGCCGTGGGTGTGCCCTGCGCCGTGGGCGTGCCCTGCGCCGTGGGCGGTGTGGCCTGCGTGCTCCGCATGGCCGGCGCCTGGCTGCTCGTGTGCGGGGCCGTGGCCCGCGTGGGCGGCCTGCGCGCGGCCTGCGGGATCGCGCGGGCCGCCGCTGCCAGGCGCGGCAGCGTCGGGCGTGGTGCTGCAGCTGCTGCTGAGGAGGAGGAGGGCCGCAACGGACGCGGCTGGGTGAGGGCGGCGGTGCATCCGCGCCCCCTACCACGACCGACGCGCCGAAGCCCAGGAGGCACACCCGCCGCGCCCGCGGCGGAGTCGACGGCGAGGGCCACGACGCCGCCGGCGGCCCCGCGGACCGCCTTCGCCGCCCGTGGCCGACAGGTCAGTTGGAGGGCAGGAAACGCAGCGACGCGAGGCGCATCAGCTCGCCCGCGCCGCCGGTCACCTTCAAATAGACCTCGTGGGTGCCCGCGGTGGGCTTCACATCACACGTGGTGTGCTCCCACGCCTCCCACTCGCCCGTGCCGGGGATGTTGCAGGTGCCGATGGCCGAGCCGCCGGCCAGCGGATCGATCCAGACCTCCACCGTACCGCCCTGGCCGGCGCTCGAGGCCTTCAGCTGGATCGCCTTCGCGTGCACGCCGCCGCTGCCCAGATCGACGCTGCCATACAGGGCCCAGTCGCCGTTCTCCAGCCCGCCCAGCACCGGACCTGCCGACTTGCTCGAGGCGACGCTGGTGCCCGACTGCTGGTTCGCCTCTGCAGCCGGGATCCGGGTGAATCCGTCCCGGTACGTGAACAGGTCGAACTCAGCGCTCCTGTTGGTCGCGAACATGCCAGCCTGGTTGCCGATCCAGGTGTGGGCCATGGCGTAGAACTGGTCGAGCGCGGAGACGTCGATCTCGGGGCCCACCTGCGTCCAGTCGAGCCGATCGACGCTGAACCAGCCCGTGGCCTTGTGGCCCGTGCGGACCAGCTTCAGCCAGACCGTCGCGCCCTCGGGGGCCGGGACGGACCCGCCCACGACGACCGGCTCCGCGAGCTCGGTGTACGCGCTTGCCCCTTCGCTCAGGGGCTTCACCGAGCGCGAGCGGAACGAGAACCGGATCTTGTCGGTCTTGTCCTCCATGACCCGCGCCACGGAGACGTCCATGATCGCGGGGAGCATGAAGCCTTCGCCGCTGGTCATCCACGTCGGGGCCGCGAGCACCTGCTCGTCCTGCCAGTAGCCGTTGCCCACGCGCACGCCGGCCGCGTCGCCCTCGGCCTTGGGCTTGAACTGCAGCTTCACGACCATGCTGCTCGAATGCAACGTGTCCTTCTGCACCACGTGCGTGGTCTCCCCGGCGCCCGGCTCGATCCGCAGCCAGCCCGGGCGGTCCGTCACCGAGTACTTGTCCTCCGACCGGCCGAAGGTGGTCCAGGTGGGGTCGATCTTGTCCGACGAGAACTCGTCGTTCACGGGCAGCAGGAACGGCACGCCGCTCGTCGGCAGGTTGGGCGCCGGCAGATCGCGCACCTCGGTCGTGTACTTCGGGACCGGGATGGTCTCCCCATCGACCTCCTGCTCGTCCCAGGTCATCGACAGGAGCAGCCCCTCGCGCCCCAGCCCCATCCACTCGCCGTTCTTCCAGTCCTGGGTGCCCACCTTGGTGCAGTCGTACGAGTGGGCGAAGGCCCACCAGGTGCCGTCCTCGAGCTCGAACGGCGCGGTGGTGTGCTGCACCCCGGCGTACGGCTCCTCGCCGGTCAGGACGTAGCCGAGCCAGTGCCAGTCCTCGGGGGTGCTGCCGACCAGCTTCTTCGAGGCCCAGGCGTGCAGCTGGCCGCCGCAGGCCGTGTGGGTCGACACGAAGTAGTAGTACCAGTCGCCGCGCTTGGCCATGGTCGGCCCCTCGGCCCACTTGCTCCAGTCAGCGTTGCTGAAGTCCCCGCAGCCGCCGGTCTCCTGGTCCCAGTTGATGAAGCTCAGATCGATGGTGGACTCCGGCAGCAGCATCCCGGTCTCGGGATCGATCTCCGTGACCAGGTTGATGCCGAAGTCGTTCGGGTGGTCCGCGTCCCATTTGCACAGGCCGTTCTTGATGATCATGAAGGTCTTGCCGCTCTCGGGATCGATGAACACCGAGTTGTCGGAGCCGGTCCCTCGCTCGTACGCGGTGTCGCTCCCGGGCGGCGTGTAGGGGAAGATGTCGACCTTCTTCGGCTCCGACCACGGGCCCGAGAGGCTCGGCGCCGAGGAGAAATACTGCGTGGCCTTGATGGCGTAGTAGACCCGGTACACATCGCCGGCCTTGACGATGTAGCCGCCCCACGTGCCCTGGCCAGGGCCGGTCTGCTCGTCCAGCGCGGCCGCGGTGGAGTGGACCACCCGGGTCACGCGCTCCCAGTGCACGAGATCCGTCGAGTGCAGGATCTCGAAGGCGGGCATCATGTGAAAGTTCGACCCGACCAGGTAGAAGTCGTCGCCTTCCCGGTAGATGTTCATGTCCGGGTGATCGCCGGGCAGCACCGGGTTCTGGTAGGTCGTCGGGCTGAACGCGGCGCCGAACAGGGCCGTCGGCTTCGTGTCCGCGCCCAGGGTGAACCTCGCCGGGTTGTCCAGCCCGGTGTCGGCGCCGCTCCATCCAAGGAAGTTGTAGCCCGGAGCGGGCGTCGCGGTCACGGTGATCCAGCTGCCAGACCTGTGCGTGTAGGTCCCTGGCCCGGGATCGGTCGTGCCTTTGCCCTCACCGCTGGTCTCGATGGTGAGCGTGGACTCCAGATCTTCGCTCTCACCGCAGGCCGCGACCAGGGACCCAGCCAGGAGAATCGCCATGACGGGTGCGCCGCGTCGTTTCATCGTCTGCTCCTCGCTGGCACTGCGCCAGCGCTGATGGTGCTCCGGGGCCCGGCAGCAAAGGCCGACTCCCTGAAGGAACGTTGCTCAAAAATCCGCCCCAGTCGGAATGTGAACGCAGCCATGGCGACCGAGACGGCTCTCGGCACCCATATGCACTCCTGAAGGCGCGCGTCAAACGTTTAGAGCGTCTGAACTCGGGTCCAACCGCGCCAGTGCTAGGGGTACTCCGGAGTCCGGCAGCAAAGAGCGACGCCCTGAAGGGAAGTCACTCGGTAAAAATCCATCCCGGTCGGAATGTGAACGCAGCCAACCGGCGCGGTCCGGACTTCCTGGGTGCCTGTAACCTGCCTTTGTGTGCAGACGCTCGCTCAACGCGGCGTGTTGCCGGTGCCCATCGTGGGAATCTGGATCCAGCGCAGGTGCGAGCCGGCGATCGCCCACAATCCCTCCAGCGGGATGCCCGAGGGGACACCCATGGTCTGCCCGATCAAGGCGACGCGCTGGGTCGCTCCGAGGACCAGGTCTCCAGGCCAGGGGACGGAGAGCGCGGTGACCCGCTCGTAGGCGACGCTCACCTCGATATAGGGGCTCGTATGGCCGGGCTCGAAGGCCTGGACGTCGAGGTGGACCGGGTCGACGCCATCGACGCCGATGTGGCCGCGGTACGTGTTGTTCGGCGACGAGTAGGGCGTGGGGTCGTACCAGGAGGTCTGCACGATCGTGGTGTCGATCGTCTTGCCGAAGTAGAGCACCTTCGCCTCGCCCATCGCGGTCCCGGCCTCGAGCAGGTAAAACGAGGGCTTCGGGTCGTGCATGTGCCGGTAGCCCAGGTACATGGCGATCGCGCCGAACCGCATCCCGTTGAGCCGCGCCGGGGTGATCAGGTCGACGCGCTCGGGCGTGTAGCCGAGGTGAGCCTTGCCGGCGTACTTGCTGGCGATGAGCTCGATCGAGCCGACCAGGTGATCGCCGCCCAGGTACACCTCGCCGAGCGGCGTCGAGATCACGTGGTCGCGCGTGCCGGTGAGCTTCGGCGGCAAGGTGACGCGCACGACGGGGAGGTTGCCCATGAACCTGGACTGCATCGGCGTGACGCTGCCCTTCTTCAGCGTGCGGTGGTGGGTCGCGTGCGCGAGATAGATCGGGAACCCGGACTTCGTGGCGTCGACCCACGACTCGCCGAAGGCCTCGGGGCCGGCGGGCGGCGGCGGCGGGACGCCCATCTGCGCGTACTCGGGCCGGTAGTCGCGCCACATGGCCTCCACGGCGCTGTCCACCACGGCGTCGGTGATCTGCGTCGTGTCGGGGAACGTCTTGGCCAGGGTGGTCCTGAGCCGCTCGTAGCTCTCCGGAGCGATGGCTTCTTTGATCGACATGAGGAATGTCCCTTCAGGTGGGTTCAGGGGGCGTGGACCGGGGCTCACGGAGCGCTCGTGACGACGGGCGGCGGGCACATGTCCGGGCTGGTGGCCGGGCTCTCGCACGCCGTGATGCCGAGCGCGATGCACTGGCCATCACACCAGCCGCAGCCGCCCTGGGAGGCGCACTGCCCGCAGTTCGGCTCCTTGGGGCAGTCCCTCCGAGGCTCGGGCACAGGAGGAGGAGGACACGCGGCCTGGGCGAGCGCGATGGACAGGAAAACGACGTGTCGAATCGACATGGGCAAAGAGCCCTCCCACGGCCCCGCACCGGGGTGCTGGCCGGTTGAGGTGGATGTTAGCAATGCCCATGCCAGTGTAGAGGGGCCGTGTGGGGCAGGGAAGGCGCGCCGGCGGCGCGACCCGATCCGCGGGGGCGGAGTCCGCTGCGACGGACCGGGGCCGGACGAGCTGGAGGATCGCCGCGTTCTCGGTGAGGACCTCGCCGCCCTCGAGCTCGAGCGCGGGCACGAGCCCGAGCGGGTGGATCGCGCGGAAGTCGGCGCCGTCTTCGGTCCGCTTCGCCTTCGAGTCGACCTCGACGTACGAGGCGCCGGCGCCGGCCTCGTAGAGCGCGATGCGCGTGGCGAGAGAGCATGCGAGCGGGGAAAAATTAGAGCTTCATCTGGAGACCTCCTGAGCGCCACGAACGTGCGCCGCGGGGCGCTCTGCGTCCAACGCATCGTCGTGATAGGATCGATGCAGAATCGGTCCGCCTGGTGTCCGCTATAACGGATGTCGACGAAGGGCTTGACACGACGCGCACACGTCATCGACACTGCGCGCCACTCGCCCTGATGCTGCCTGTCAACGCGCGAACGCCCAAGACGCTCATCTCGAGCGTTATTCATGCTGCCCGCCGCCAAGGGAGCACTTTGTCGGACGGCACGCTGCAGGTCGATTGGGCGACCATCGACTCTGCCCTCGCTGCCATCGAGGCGTTCCTCGGGGAGCACGGTATTGCGGCGGACGACATGCTGGCGCTGGAGAGCGTCAACTCGGTGCCGGGCGCGCTCACGCTGCTCGCCCTGCTCTCCCGGGGCGCGAGCTTCGCGTTCTTGCCCGCGCCGGGCCCCACGGCGCCTGCTCAGCCGCTGCCCAGGTTCCTCCGCCACAGGATCAGCGTGCGGAGCCCGCTCGCGGAGGGCCGTCGGGGGCCTGTCTCTCTCCTGCGGCCAGAGACGTTCCTCGAGCTCCGCGCGGTCGAGGACCATCGCCCGCTGCCCGAAGGCTCGCCGCTCCGCCGCGGCCGTCTCCTCCTGCGCACCTCGGGCAGCCTCGATTCCCCCAAGCTGGTCGTGCACACCCATGAGGGCCTGCTGGGCAACGCCCTCAACGCGGTGGAGCGCCTGGCCCTCGACGTCGCGGATCGTGTCCTCATCCCGGTGCCCCTGGCTCACATGTACGGCCTCGGGGCTGGTTTCCTCCCGGCGATGTCGGTGGGCGCGAGCGTCGAGCTGCTCGAAGGGGCGAACCTCCTCCGGTACATGGAGCGCGAGCGGAGCTTCCGGCCCACGGTCGCTTTCCTGTCCCCGAACCTCTGCGCCATGCTGCTCCGGCCGCGCGACGCGCTCGGTCACTACCGCCATGTCGTGGTGGCTGGCGACAAGCTCAGCCCCGAAGCATTCGAGAAGGCCGAGGCGCTGTTTCGGCGCGTGGTCAACCTGTACGGCTCCACCGAGATGGGAGTCATCTGCGCGGCCGACGCCCGCGAGACGGAAGGACCTCGCGCGACGACGGTGGGCCGGCCGCTCCCCGGCGTCACGCTGCACCTCGAGCCACAGCCGGGCTCGGCGGAGGGGGACGGCTCCCCGGGCGATCTCTTCTGCGCTCACCCGTATGGCTTCGAGGGCTACGTGGACAGCGACGGCGAGCCCCTGTCCCGCGCCGCCGACGCCCAGGCAGGCGGGTACGCAACGCGGGACCTCGGCCGCCTCCATCCAGACGGCCTCCTGGAGGTGCTCGGCCGCGGTGATCATGCGGTGAAGCGCGATGGCCGGCTCGTGATGCTGGCCGAGGTGGAGCGGGCCCTGGAGCGGCTCGCGGGCGTCGAGCGAGCCGCGGTCGTCGTCGCCGGCGAGACGAGGCGCGGCCGGGGCATCGTCGCCTTCTGCACGCCGCGCGCGGGGGTCGAAATCGAGCCGGGCGGCCTGCGCCGCGCCTGCCAGGGAGCCCTGCCGGCCTACGCCGTCCCCGACGAGATATGCCTGCTCCCGTCTCTGCCCCTTTTGCCGAGCGGCAAGCTGGACCGCAGGGCCCTGCAGCGCGCCGCCCCCGCTCCCCATTCACCCCACGAGGCAAGCCCCGATCATGGACACCGCCAGAGCTGACGCTCCCTCCATCCAGACGCCCATGCCGTCGACCGCTCCGGACGCCGTGCAGAGCATCGTCGCAGAGCTCACGAGGATGATCGCCCACGAGCTCGACGTGCGCATCGAGGAGAAGGACATCGATCCCACGGTGCCGCTGCTGGAAGGGGGCCTGATGCTCGATTCGATGGTGCTGTTCGAGTTCATCACCCGCATCGAGGAGCGCTTCGGCGCCACCTTCTCCACCCAGAACCTGAACAGCGACGTCTTCGCCAACCTCACGGTCCTCGCCCAGCACGTCCACGCCATGATGCAGGACACCGAGCGCCACAACGGAGCCATCCAGTGAGCACCACCCTCCAGATCTCGAGCAGCGAGCCGACCCGCAAAGGCTTCCTGACCAACTACCCGCCCTTCCGGTACTGGCGCCCTGAGGCGATCGAGCGGTTCATCGAGCCCCGCCCGCTGAACCTCTACATCCATGTGCCGTACTGCATCCAGCGCTGTGCGTACTGCTTCTACAAGGTCACCACCCTGGGCGACAACCGCAAGGCGGAGATCGATCGGTACGTGTCGGCCCTGTGCCGGGAGATCGAGCACGCGGCGCGGCACTTCCACCTCGGGGAGCAGCCGGTCAAGACCATCTACTTCGGCGGCGGGACCCCGACCGTGCTCTCCAAGGACAACATGAGCCGCATCTGGGAGGTGATCCATCAGCACTTCCAGCTGGAGGAGCCCGAGATCACCGTGGAGGCCGAGCCCGTCACGCTGATACCGAGCAAGGCGGACCACCTCAAGGCCCTCGGGGTCAACCGCATCAGCATGGGCATCCAGTCCTTCGCCGACGAGGTCGTCAAGAAGACCGGGCGGGTGGACACGGAAGAGCAGGCGTTCAAGGCGATCGAGCTCGCCAAGAGCACCGGCGCCGTGGTCAACGTGGACCTCATGAGCGGGCTGGCCGGCGACACCGACGAGCTCTGGGCTTACAGCGTGGAGCGCGCGATCGAGAGCGGCGCGCACTCGCTGACCGTCTACAAGACGGAGGTGTACGCCAACGCCGGGTATTACAGCGACATCAAGCACAAGAGCCTGACGCTGCCGTCGGACGAGGACGAGCTGCGCTTCACCGCCCATGCGATCGAGCGCTTCGAGAAGGCCGGCTATCTCCCTGTGAATTTCTTCACCTTCACCAAGGGCGGCGGCTACATGCAGCAGCACGCCACGAGCTCGTGGCAGGGCCGGGAGACCTACGGGTTCGGCGTCTCCGCGTTCGGCCTCCTGCGCGGCCACGCCCTGCAGAACACCAGCGAGCTGCCGCGCTACGTCGCGCTCGTCGAGGAGGGCAAGCTGCCGCTCGCCCGCGGCTGCCGGCTGACGGCGCGCGACCTCATGACCCGCGACGTGGCGCTCGGGATGAAGCTCATCCGCTTCGATCGCAAGGAGTTCCAGCGCCGCTATGGCTTCGACGTGCTGTCCCTGTGTGGACCCACCGTCGAGGCGCTCGCCGCCGACGGGCTCGTGGAGGTGACGCCGGACGCGCTCTCGCTGACCCGGAAAGGCATCCTCTGGGGCGACTACGTGGGCCACCGCCTCGCCGCCGCGCTGGAAACGGCAGAGGCGTCCGCAGCCCCGGGGGCTCCGGTGGTTTCATGCACTGTCTGATCAGCGTCGTCATCCGGCAGTGGACAGCCGTGTACGAGGAGGCGCAGGCGGCCAAGAGGCGCCTCGTCGACGTGGCCACCTCCGTCGAGCTCGAGCGCTCGCCTGTCTTCAACGCGGCCTCCGGCTTTCTCCTGCTCGTCGACTGGGACGGGGGGCGCATCCTCGGCGGGCTCGAGCTCCCGAAGCCCACCGGCTTCCTCCTGGAAAGCGGGAAGCTCCACGTCGCGCTCTGGGATCAGGACGAGATCGCGACCCTCGCCGGGCCTGAGATCGTCGGTCGGCGCCGGCACCGCTGGTTCAACCACCTGCACACCCTCGAGAGGACCTCCCGCGGCCTCCTGGTCACGAGCTCCGGGACGGACCTCCTGGCAGAGATCGATGAACGCGGAGAGCTCGTGTGGGAGTTCTTCCTGTTCGAGCATGGCTATGACGGCAAGCGCTTCCGGCTGGGGCAGAGCTTCGATCGATCGCACAACTACAACCGGCGGTACCTGCCGGCGGCGCTGACGACCCACCCCAACTCGGCCATCCTCATCGATGAGCACACCGTGCTGGCCACGCTCTTCACGACGGGCGAGCTCGTGCGCATCGACCGCCGGAGCGGTCGGGTGGACGTCGTGCTCGGCGGTCTCCGGCGGCCCCACGCGATCCGGCGCCGGGCCACGGGCGGCTACATGCTGTCCGACACGGAGGGCGGCGCCGTGGTGCTGCTCGACCGGGACCTGCAGCGCGAAGGGCAGATCCCGGTGTCGTCGCCCTGGATCCAGGACGCGGTCCTCGCGGGCGAGCGCCTGCTCGTGGCAGGCAACCGCCGGATCGTCATGAACCCCCTGGCGCCCGGCCCGAAGGAGGCGGACGGCGACAACTACGTGATCGAGCTCCGCGGCGGAGAGCCACGCAAGAAGCTCAACTTCGGACCGGACAGCCGCGTCTACATGGTCGAGCCGATCGCCAAGGCCGACGCGGAGGCGCTCGCCCATGCCTGGAGAGGCAGCGCCATGGACACAGCCTGGCTGCGCTGGGAAGTTTCATGAAGCTTGCGCGCGTGCTCGAGCGGGTGCCTCGGCGCTTCGATCCAGCGCGGCTCGCCGCGGAGCTCGCCCGGTTCGGCGAGAGAGACTGGATTCCCTGCCCGAGCGGTGCGCTGGGCAGCTCGGCCATCCCGCTCGTGACGGCGGGAGGCTCGGCGAACCACGAGCTCGCCCTCGCCGGCCCTGCGCGGCCGACGGCGGCGCTGGGGCGCTGCCCTTACCTCGAGGAGGTCATGGGCGCCCTGGGGGTGCCTGTGGCCCGGAGCCGCCTCGTGCGGCTCGCGGGCGCGACCGAGCCGCCGGAGGCCGAGGAGTGGAACTACCACTGGTTCCGGCGGGCCCCTGTCTGCATCCCGCTGGTCACGAGCGCGGCGGTCACGCTCTCCTGCGGAGGCGAGATCGCCCACATGGCCGCGGGAGAGGCCTGGATCTTCGATAACACGAGGCCCCACAGGCTGCACAACCCCTCCGGGGAGAGCTGTGTGCACCTGATCGTGGAGACGAGAGATCCCGCTGGCCTCCTCCGTGAGCAGGGCGGCTCGCTGGCCCTGGAGCCCTACCGCTTCGAGGTGCTGAGCGAGGAGGAGGTCGCCGCGCTGACCGAGGAGATCCTCGCCGACCCGGGCCGGCGGCCGATGACGGACGCAGAGCGCCTCGCCTTCGTCGAGACCATCGAACAGATCCGGAGGCGATGGGGGGCGGCGTTCCGCCGCTTCGGACACCAGAGCACGGGCGAGCTCGCCTATCAGGACATCATCCTGGACGTCCGGGAGCGGGTCATGCCGAAGCTCGCGCCGAAGAGCGCGGGGATGAAGGCTGCCGCCGTCATCGACACGATGCTGTGGATGTCGCCGCCTGCGCCGAGGCGGTTCGACCGGCCCGCCACCACGAAGAGGAGCACGGACGCCGAGCCCCTCGGGTGCCCGGAGTTCGAGCGCCCCCTCTTCGTCGTCGCCGCGCCGCGGTCCGGCAGCACGCTCCTGTTCGATCTGCTGTCCCGCTTCCCCGATGTCTGGACCATCGGCGGGGAGAGCCACGAGATCCTCCGGGCGATCCCCGAGCTCCACCCCGCGGCCAGGGGCTACAGCTCGGACAGGCTGACCGAGGCCGACGCCTCGCCGGGCGTCGCCGGCGCGCTGCGGGAAGGCTTCGCGCGGCAGCTCGTGGATCGCAGGGGACAGCGCTACCTCGATCGGCCGGCCCACGAGCGCCCCGGCAGGCTGCGATTTCTGGAGAAGACCCCCGCGAACGCCCTGCGTATCCCCTTCCTGCGCGCGGTCTTCCCGGACGCGCTCTTCGTCTATCTCGTCCGGGATCCGAGGGAGAACATCAGCAGCCTGGTCGAGGGCTGGCGGTCGCGCCGCTTCCTCGCGTACCGGGGGATGCCTGGCTGGCCCTACCGGGACTGGAGCTTCCTCCTGCCCCCCGGGTGGTCGTCCCTCGAGGGCCGCTCGCTCGTGGAGATCGCGGCCTACCAGTGGAAGGCGGCCAACGCCGCGATCGAGGAGGACCTCGCAGCGCTGCCCGCGTCCTCGTGGCGCAGGGTGAGCTACGATGAGCTGATCCGGCGCCCGGGGGAGGTGCTCCTCTCGATCGGCAAGCTCGCCGGGCTCCGGTGGGACGAGGAGGTCGAGAAGGCGACGTCCGGCGTCCTGCCGCTGTCGCGCGTGACGCTGTCGGCGCCTTCTCCCGACAAGTGGCGGCGACACGAGCAGGAGCTCGCGGCGCTCCTGCCTTCCCTCGAACCAACGACAGCAAAGGCGACGACACATGCAGACGATCTCCCTCAATGAGGACCAGAAGCGTTACCTCACGACCTTCATCGACGAGTACACGCAGCGGACGCGCTCCTCGTTGAAGAGGAGGGAAGAGACCTGGCCCGCCCTCTCCGACGCGCGCTCCTCGCAAGGCTTCTTCCTGCACCAGCCCCCCGGCGTCAGGGAGATCTGGCTTGCGACCAGGAAGCTCCGCTACCCGATCGTGGCCGAGCGCTGCGAAGGCGCCGCCACCTGGGACATCGACGGCAACCGGTACATCGACTTCTGCCTGGGCTTCGGCGTGCACCTCTTCGGCCATCGCCCGGCGTTCCTGGACGAGGCGCTGCGGCGCCAGCTCGACCGGGGGATGCCGATCGGGTTCCAGTCCGATCGAGCGAACGACGTCGCCGCCGCGATCGCGAGGATGACGGGCGCCGAGCGGGTCGCGCTCTGCAACACGGGCGCCGAGGCGATCATGGGGGCGATCCGCCTCGCGCGCGCCGCGACGAAGCGCGACACGGTCGCGGTGTTCTCTCAGTCCTATCACGGCTCGTACGACGCGGCGCTGCCCGCGATCAACGCCGGCCGCGGCCTCTCTTCGAGCCAGCAGAAGGACACCCTCGTGCTCGAGTACGGCGCGCCGCGCAGCCTGGAGCTGATCGCCGAGCACGCGGACAAGCTCGCCTGCGTGCTCGTGGAGCCCGTGCAGGCGAGGAGCCCCGCGGCGCAGCCGGCAGAGTTCTTGAGGCAGCTGCGCAGCCTCACCCGCGACAAGGACATCGCGCTCATCTTCGACGACATCCTGCTCGGGTTCCGCATCCATCAGGGGGGCTCGCAGGCACACTTCGACATCCGCGCCGATCTCGCGACGTACGGGAAGATCATCGGCGGCGGCATGCCCATCGGGGCGGTGGCGGGCGCGGCGCGCTTCATGGACCAGGTCGACGGCGGCAGGTGGAGCTGCGACGACGACAGCTGGCCTGCCGTCGACAAGATCTGGTTCGCCGGGACGTTCACGAAGAACCCGATGACCATGGCGGCGGCGCACGCCGTGGCGACGCGCCTCGAGGCGGAGGGCAACGGCCTGCAGGAAGGGCTCAACCAGAGGACCGCCGAGCTCGTCGAGCGCATGAGCCGCTGGCTGACAGAGCAGGCCATGCCCGTGCGCGTCGAGCGCTTCGGGTCGATGTTCCGCTTCATGCTCTCTCCTGCGATGTGGATCTTGATCCCTCACCTGAGGATGCGCGGGGCGTACGCGTTCGACGGGATGACCTTCTTCGTCTCGACGGCGCACAGCGACGCTGACCTCGGGCGGCTCGAGGACGCGGTGAAAGACAGCCTGCTGACCATGAGGGCGGGCGGCTTCATCCCGTGAGCCTGCGCCGCTCGGCCCTTCTGCGTTGAACGCCCGACCCGAGAGAACAAGCACCATGTCGACCTCGCATGTGAGCCAGAGGAACGCTGACCTCACGCCGATCACCGAGGAGACCTCGAGGTTGCTCGAGGCGGAGCGGCACCGGGTCGTCTCGCCGCGGGATCAGGCTGTCGCGGCGTTTCCCGAGGATCTCTGCATCCACCAGCTGTTCGAGGCGCAGGCGGCGCGGACGCCGGACGCGGCGGCGGTGATCTCGGGCGACCGGCAGCTGACGTACCGGGAGCTCGACGCCCGGGCCAACGAGCTCGCTCATCGCCTGCGCGAGATGGGCGTCGCCCCGGGCGTGCTCGTCGGCGTTTGCATGGAGCGCTCGCCCGAGATGCTCGTCGGGCTCCTGGGCGTCCTCAAGGCCGGCGGCGCCTACCTGCCGCTCGACCCGGCGTATCCCCAGGACCGCCTGGCCTTCATGCTCGACGACGCCGGGGCGCCCATCCTGCTCTCGCAGGCCAGCCTCGCCGGGCGCTTGCCGTCTGGCCGCGCTCGGCTGCTCTGCGTCGACAGCGACTGGCAGGCCATGGCGAGCGGGCATTCGATGAATCCCGCGTGCGCGGCGACACCCCTGGACCTGAGCTACGTCATCTACACGTCGGGCTCGACGGGGCAGCCCAAGGGCGTCGCGGTCACCCACCGCAACCTGGTGCACTCGACCACGGCGCGTCTGCTCGTCTATCCCGAGCCGGTCCGCCGCCTGCTGCTGGTCTCCTCGTTCGGCTTCGACATCTCGACCGCCCAGATCTTCTGGGCGTTGTGCTCGGGCGGCGCGCTCGTGCTCGCGCCCGACTCCTTCAGCAAGAACCCGGAAGGCGTGGCGGCGTTGATCGCTGCCCGGCGCGTCAGCCACCTGCTCTGTGTACCGTCGCTCTACGCCTTCGCCCTGGCGCAGCCTGGCGCGAGGGAAGCGCTCTCGTCGCTCACCACCGTCATCCTGGGTGGGGAGACCATACCGCTCAACCTGGTCGCGGAGCACCAGGAGCGGGCAGCACACGCCGCCCTGTTCAACGAGTACGGCCCGACCGAGGCCACCGTGTGGAGCAGCGTCTGCCGGATCACAGAGGCGCACGGCGCTGGTCGCAGCGTGCCGATCGGGCGCCCCATCCCGCGTACCGAGATTTACCTCCTGGACGAGCGGATGCAGCCGGTCCCCACAGGCGCGCCCGGGGAGCTTTACATCGGCGGCGCCGGCGTCGCGCGCGGCTACCTGCATCGGCCTGAGCTGAGCGCGCAGAAGTTCATCCCGGATCCCTTCTCTGCCGATCCCTCCGCCAGGCTGTACAGGACCGGCGACCTCGGGCGTCTCCTCCCGGACGGCAACATCGAGTTCCTCGGGCGGCTCGACCACCAGGTCAAGATCCGCGGCTACCGGATCGAGCTCGGCGAGATCGAGTCCGTGCTCTGCTCCCACCCGGAGGTGGGGGCCTGCGCGGTGCTCGCCCGCGAGGACGTCCCCGGCGACAAGCGCCTCGTCGCCTACGTGGTCCGGAGCAAGGATGCTGCCGCGCTCGACGCGCGGCGTGTGCAGGAGAGCGAGCACGTCTCGGCCTGGCGCGCGAGCTCCGAGCAGGCCTATCTCCACGGGACGGACAGCGCGGACCCCCTGTTCCGCATCACGGGCTGGAACAGCAGCTACACGCAGCGGCCGATCCCCGAAGCAGAGATGCGCGAGTGGCGCGATCGCACGCTGGGGCGCATCGCCGCGCTCCGGCCGGCCAGGGTCTGGGAGATCGGCTGCGGCGCCGGTCTGCTCCTGCTCCCGCTGGCCCCGCGGTGCGCGGAGTACCTGGGCACCGACCTCTCGGCGGCCGCGATCGGCGAGCTGCAGGCGGTCGTGGCGTCGCTCGGCCTCGGACACGTCCGGCTGGAGCGGAGGGAAGCCGCGGCGTTCAGCGGCATCCCCGAGGGGCACTTCGACGTGGTGATCCTCAACTCGGTGGTGCAGTGCTTCCCGAGCGCCAGCTACCTCCGCGACGTGCTCGAGGGAGCGGCGCGCGCCGTCGCGCCCGGGGGCGCGATCTTCCTGGGAGACATTCGCAACCGGGACCTCCTGGAGGCATTTCATGTCTCGGTGCAGCGCCACCGCCATGGAGGCGAGCTCTCGGAGGCGGCCCTGCGCGAGGCGCGGCGGGCGATCGAGGAGGAGGAGGAGCTCCTGGTCGCGCCCGTGGCCCTGCGCTCGCTCTGCGCCCAGATCGAGGGGCTGAGCCACGCGGAGGTGTGCCTCAAGCGCGGCGAGGGCGACAACGAGATGAACCGTTATCGCTACGACGCGGTGCTGTACGTGGGCCAGGCGCCGCCGCCCGTGCAGATCGAGGCGCGCAGGGCGTGGCGCCCGGCGAGCGACACCGTGGAAGGCTTCGGGCAATGGCTCCTCGCAGAGCGGCCCGCCGCCGCGGAGCTCGTCGGGATCCCGAACGCGCGGGTCTACACGGACGCGAGCGAGAGCCAGCGCCTGTGGGGCTCCGAGGGCCTCCCTCCGGAGGCCGCGAAGCCGGAGACCGCGGTGGACCCGGAGTCGCTGTGGCGCCTCGGCGAGCGGCTGGGATACCGGGTCCGCGTCCGGTGGTCCGAGGAGCGCGGTCCAGCGTACATGGACGTGCTCTGGGAGAGGGACGACGGCAGCCTGCCGCTCCGCCTGTGGCCGAGCCGCGCCGAGCTCTCCGGGGTGCGCCTCGACGACCACGTGAGCAATCCGCTGCGCGGCGCGCAGGAGCGAGAGATGGTGTCCGCTCTCAGGGGCTTCCTCCAGCAGAAGGTGCCCGAGTACATGGTGCCCTCGGCCGTCGTCCTGCTGGATGTGTTGCCCTTGACCCCCAACGGCAAGGTGGATCGCAGCGCGCTGCCGGCGCCGGCGCAGCAGCGCTCGCTCGATCACTACGTGGCGCCGCGCTCGCCGCTGGAGCAGACGCTGGCGGAGATCTTCGCGCGGGTGCTGCGCCTCGACCGCGTGGGCGTCCACGACGACTTCTTCGCCCTGGGTGGCCAGTCGCTGCTGGCCGCTCAGGTGGTCACCCGCATCCGCGGCGCGCTCGGCATGGAGGTGCCGCTGCAAACCCTGTTCGAAGCGCCCTCGGTCGAGGCGCTCGGCCAGGCCCTCTCCGCCTCGCAGGCGGCCCTGCCGCTGCACCTCGCAGACCCGATCGCGCGCGTCTCGCGAGAGGCCCCTCTGCAGCCATCGTTCGCCCAGCAGTGGATGTGGTTCCTGGACAGGATGGCCCCGGGCCGCTCCGTCTACAACATCGCCGTCGCCCTGCGGCTGCGCGGCGCGCTGAACGTCCCGGCCTTGCGGCGGGCGCTCGGCGAGATCGTCCGCCGCCACGAGGCGCTTCGCACCACCTTCGAGGGCCGCGGAGACACCGTGGTCCAGGTGGTGCGCGCCGCGCCGGAGCCCTGGCCGCTGCCGATCCTGGAGGTGACGGGAGGCTCGGCGCCCGCCGTGGATGGGGACGCGGAGCTGCTCCGGCAGCTGCAGGTCGAGACGGCGAAGCCCTTCGATACAGAGCGGGGGCCGCTCTTCCGGACCGTGCTGTTGCGTTGCCACGAGACGCACCATGTCCTGCTGCTCTCGATGCATCACATCGTCTATGACGGCTGGTCGACGAGGGTGGTGTCCCGCGAGCTCTCGGCCCTGTACAGCGCCTTCTGCGCCGAGCAGCCGTCCCCGCTCCCGGAGCTCCAGGTGCAGGTGGCCGACGTGGCCGCCTGGCAGCGGGGCTATCTCCCGGGCGGGCGGATCGAGCGGGAGCTGTCGTACTGGAAGCGGCAGCTCGCGGGCTGCGCCCCGCTGGAGCTCCCCCTCGACCATCCCCGCCCGCCCGTGTTCACCTTCCGCGGGAGCAGCGTGAGCCTGACGCTTCGGCCCGAGCTCGCCTCCAGGCTCCAGCGCGTGACGCAGCAGCAAGGGGCCACGCTGTTCATGACGCTGCTGGCGGCGTTTCAGGTCCTGCTCTCCCGATACAGCGGGCAGGAGGAGGTCTGCACGGGCACGCCGATCGCGAACCGGACACGCGCGGAGATGGAGCCGCTCATCGGCCTGTTCCTCAACACGCTCCCGCTGCGGACGCAGCTCGGAGGGAACCCGACGTTCGCGGAGGTGCTCGGGCGCGTGCGGCGCGTGTGCCTGGAGGCCTATGCACACCCCAACGTGCCCTTCGACCGGCTGGTGGAGGAGCTCGGCGTCCGGCGGGACATGAGCCGGAACCCGGTCTACCAGACGATGTTCACCCTGCAGAACAGGGCGGGGGAGGAGATGGCGCTGCCGGGCCTTGTGGTGTCGTCCCTGGAGGTGCCGAGCGACGCGACGCAGTTCGATCTGTCGCTGCGGTTCGTGGAGCAGGAGGACGGGAGCCTGCTCGGAGCGATGGAGTACGCGACCGACCTGTTCGACCGGGAGACGGCGGAGCGGCTGAGCGGCCACTACGCGAGGCTGCTGGAGGGGATCGTCGAGAACCCACACCGCGGCATCGAGGAGCTGCCGCTCCTGACCGAGGCGGAGCGGCAGCAGATCGTCGTGGCGTGGAACCAGACGGAGGCGCCCCGTCCCGAGGACCTTTGCATCCACCAGCTGTTCGAGGCGCAGGCGGCGCGGACGCCGGACGCGGCGGCGGCGATCTCGGGCGACCGGCAGCTGACGTACCGGGAGCTCGACGCCCGGTCGAGCCGGCTCGCCCACCGCCTGCGCGAGATGGGCGTCGCCCCCGGCGTGCTCGTCGGCGTGTGCATGGAGCGCTCGCCCGAGATGCTCATCGGGCTCCTGGGCGTCCTCAAGGCCGGCGGCGCCTACCTGCCGCTCGACCCGGCGTATCCCCAGGACCGCCTGGCCTTCATGCTCGACGACGCCGAGGCCCAGCTCCTGCTCTCGCAGGCCAGCCTCGCCGGGCGCCTGCCCTCTTGCCGCGCCCGGCTGCTCCTCGTCGACGCCGGCCAGGAAGCCACGGACGGCGAGCATTCGATCGATCCCGCGTGCGCGGCGACACCCCTGGATCTGAGCTACGTCATCTACACGTCGGGCTCGACGGGGCAGCCCAAGGGCGTCGCGGTCACCCACCGCAACCTGGTGCACTCGACCTCGGCCCGCCTGCACGTTTATCCCGAGCCCGTCCGCCGCCTGCTGCTGGTCTCCTCGCTCGGCTTCGACATCTCCACCGCCCAGATCTTCTGGACGTTGTGCTCGGGCGGCGCGCTCGTGCTCGCGCCCGACGCCTTCAGCAGCGATCCAGAGGGCTTGACCTCGCTGATCGCGGCCCAGCGCGTCAGCCACCTGCTCTGCGTGCCGTCGCTCTACGCCTTTGCCCTGGCGCAGCCCGGCGCGAGCGAGGCGCTCTCGTCGCTCACCACGGTGGTCCTCGGCGGCGAGGCCATCCCGTGGAGCCTGGTCGCCGCGCATCGGGAGCGGGCACCTCGCGCTGCGCTCTTCAACGAGTACGGGCCCACCGAAGCGACCGTCTGGAGCAGCGTCCACCACATCACCGCGGCCGACAGCCCTGGCCGCAGCGTGCCGATCGGGCGCCCCATCCCGGGCGCCGAGCTCTACCTCCTGGACCGCCACCTCCAGCCCGTCCCGGTGGGCGTGCCCGGGGAGCTCCACATCGGCGGCGCCGGCGTCGCGCGCGGTTATCTGCGTCGACCCGGGCTGAGCGCGCAGAAGTTCATCCCGAGCCCCTTCTCCGCCGACCCCTCGGCGAAGCTGTACAGGACCGGCGATCTCGGGCGCTTCCTCCCGGACGGCAACATCGAGTTCCTCGGGCGGCTCGACCATCAGGTCAAGATCCGCGGCTACCGGGTCGAGCTCGGCGAGATCGAGGCCGCGCTGAGGAACCACCCCGCGGTGCGCGACGCGGCGGTGGCGGCGCGGGAGGACGCTCCCGGCGACAGGCGGCTCGTCGCCTACGTCGTCCGCGCGGACAGCGCGTGCTCCGCGGGCGCGCTGCGGGGCCACCTGCGCGCGACGCTGCCCGACTACATGCTGCCCTCTGCCTTCGTGTGGCTCGAGGCGCTGCCGCTCACGCCGAACGGCAAGGTCGATCGCAAAGCCCTGCCCGAACCGGAGGGCACGGGCGAGGCCGACGGCGCTTCCCACGAGCCGCCTCGGACCGACGTGGAGCGGGTGCTGGCGGACGTATGGGCCAAGGTGCTGCGGCTCGCTGCCGTCGGGATCCGCGACAACTTCTTCTTGCTCGGAGGCGATTCCATCCTCGCCCTTCAGGTCGTCGGGCGGTGCAAGCGCGAGGGGCTTCACTTCACCGTGAGGGACCTGTTCGAGCACCAGACCATCGCTGGTCTCGCCCGGGTGGCGCGCCGATCGAGCGCGGTCGAGGTGGAGCAAGGGCAGGTCGTGGGCGACGTGCCTTTGACCCCGATCCAGCGCTGGTTCCTCGACGCCGAGCCCGCCGAGCCCCACCATTTCAACCAGGCGATGCTCTGGACGGCGGCGGCGCCGCTGTCGCCGGAGATCGCGGCGCCGGCGCTGGCCGCCGTCATGCGGCAGCACGACGCGCTGCGGCTGCGCTATCCGCGGTCGGAGGCCGGGTGGGCGCAGCAGCACGCAGCGGAGGGGGAGCTCCCGCTCGAGAGGGTGGATCTGTCGCGGGTCGGGGCGCAGGAGCGAGCCGCCGCGGTGGAGGCGGCGGCCAGCGCGCTCCAGGAGGGGTTGTCGCTCGAGGCCGGGCCGCTCGCGCGCGCGGCGTGGCTCGACCTGGGCGAGGCGGGAGCGCGGCTCTTGCTGGTCATTCACCACCTCGTGGTGGACGGCGTGTCGTGGCGCGTGCTGCACGAGGACCTCGAGCACGCGGCCCTTCAGCTGCTGTCGGGGGAGCCGCCGCGGCTCGGCGCCAAGACGACCTCGTTCCGCGAATGGTCCGAGCGCCTCCACGGGTGGGTGGAGCGCGGTGGGCTGTCCGATCAGCTCGGCTACTGGCAAGCACAGTGTCGCCGTCCCGTGGCCAGGCTGCCCGTCGACCGCGAGGCCTCGCTCGGGACGATCGGTCAGAGCCGGACGATCGCGGTGCAGCTCTCGACGTCCGAGACGACAGCGCTGCTCCGGGACGTGGGCGCGGCGTACCGCACGGAGGTCAACGACGTCCTGCTCTCGGCGCTCACCGAGGTGCTGAGCGCGTGGTGTGGTGTCGATACCGTCTGCGTGGAGCTCGAGGGGCACGGCCGCGAGCAGCTCGTCGACGGCCTCGACGTCTCACGCACCGTCGGCTGGTTCACCTCGCTCTTTCCGGTCTGGTTGCAGGCGCCGGCGGACACGGCAGCCTCGTCGCTGCTCACGTCCGTCAAGGAGCAGCTCCGGTCGGTGCCGCTGCGCGGGGCCGGTCACGGTTGGCTCCGGCACCTGCACCCCGACGCGTCCGTGCGGGCATCGCTCTCCGTGCAGGCGCCGGTGCTGTTCAACTACCTGGGCCAGCTCGACATGGCAGCGTCGGGGCAATCGCTGCTCTCGCCGGCGTTCGAGCCCATCGGTCCCGGGGAGAGCCGGAGGAACAGGCTCCGCCATGCCCTGTCCATCAACGGCGGCGTCTCTCAGGGGCGGCTGCAGCTCGGCCTGACATACAGCCCTGCAGTCCATGACGCCTCGACGGTGGAGCGGCTCGCGGAGCAGCTCATGTCGTCGTTGCGGCGGCTCATCGCCCATTGCGCCTCCGACGCGCGCAGGCCGTCGAGCACGGCCGAGCGGGCGAACGAGCAGGATCGGCGCCCGCCGCGCGCCTGCGTGGCTCCGCTCGTCAGCGGCTCGCAGCCAGGCGCGATCGTGCTCATCCCTGCGGTGGGCGGCTATGTCTCTGCGCACATGATACGGCTGGCGCACGGGATGGGCGGGCGGCGCCCGGTCCTGGGTGTCACCACGCCCCCGCACGCAGGGGCTGGGAGGATGCCTGCGACGCTGGAGGCGCTGTGCGGGCGGTACACCGAGGAGGCCCTGACCCAGGTTCCCGCCGGCCCGTTCTCCCTTGTCGGTTACTGCTATGGTGGCTTCTCGGCCCTGGAGATGGCGCTCTCTCTGGAAGGCGCTGGACGCGACGTCGCGCAGGTGATCCTGCTGGAGGCGCCGGCCCCCTGGCTGGTGAAGCCCACGCCGGGCCCCTTCGACAGGAGCGCGGCGCTGCGCCGGATCGCCGGCCTCTGGGGGATCAAGGTGGATCCCGCGGCGCTCGTGGGCCTGTCCGAGGAGCAGGCGATCCGGCGGGTCGTCGCGTCCATCACGTCCTCGGACCTCGCGAGCGACGACGCGGAGTGGACCTTGCGCGCCATCCTGGACAGCCAGGATGGGCACATCACGATGCTCGACCGGTGGAAGCCGCGGATGCCGAAGGCTCCGGTCCACCTGGTGCGCGCGTCGGAGCCGCCCGAGGACATGCCGCCGGATTATGGGTGGGGCGCCTACACCGCGCTCGCGGGCGTGCACTGCGTTCCTGGAGACCACTTCGCCATCGTGCGGCCCCCTCACGTCGAGAACACGACCCGCATCCTGCTGGAGCTGCTCGCCCATCCGAAAGCGTCCTAGCTCCGCGCGTCAGAAATCCCGCTGAGGAGAACGCCGCCGAGCGTGCAGGGCTGGGCGCCGTGGAGCCTGGGCTTCACGGCGCCCAGCTTCGCGCCGTACACGCCCGCCGTCGAGGATCGGGCCGTCGACGGAGGCGCCTCGGCGGTTCAGGGCGGCGCGGTCACAACGGCGGGAAGGGCAGCGGGTCGCGCTGCGTATCCTCGGTGTCCCCTGCATCCAGGCGCTGCTTCGACATCTCCGCGTGGAGCTCCTTCGCCTTCGCGAGGAGAGTGGGATCCTTCCGGAAGTCCGGGATCGGCGTCTCCTTCAAGGCTCCCTTCGCCGTGTCGTGCGGCTCGAGCTTGCTGAATACATAGTCATACCCGTCCTTCGCTCCCCCATCAACGATCTCGGACAGCCTCCGTATCCAGCTGAGCTTGTAGGTGCCATCGGTGATCGACGAGAACTTGGGCGTGACCCTGTCATCCGTCTTGGGGTACTGCTGGCCGAAGTTGTACTTCCGCGGCACGACGCTGGTGCTCTGCAGGTACGGCTTCAGGCTCTGCGAGTCCTCGGCCCAGGGAGCCTCCACACCTGCAATATCGGTGAACGTCTTGTAGATGTCCACGATATGAACGAGGTCTTTGCAGACTCCATGCACCGCGGCCTTGTCGCCGGCGCCGCTGAGATAGCAGGGCCTGCATCCGAGCAGCGCCCCGCCATCGGCGATGATCATCGGCACATGAACCGCCCCGATATACGGCGAGTTCTTGTCGTCGCCTTTGTCCTTGTCGAGGAGCTGGGCTCTGTTGTCCGGATTCGTGTCTTGCGTACCGTTGTCTGTCACGAAGACGACGACGGTGTTCCTCAGCTGCTCCCTGATCTCCGGCTCCTCGGAGTTCAAGAGCTTGCCGATGTAGAAGTCCATCGATTCGACCATCGCGATGAACATCTCATGAACCGTCGGATTCGCGGGATCCTTGAACTCGATGGTAAAGGACTCCGTGGGCGGGACGTGATAGGGATCATGGGGCGTCGCGAGCGTCAGCGCGACGCACCAGGGGGCGCCGAGCATTTGCCGGATCCAATCCTTGGCCGCGTAGACCTGGTCTCGGGTGGCATACATGTGCGTGCGCTCGGTGGCGGGGCGAGCGAACAGCCTGACACCCGTGGGCCTGTCCTCGAAGCTCTTCTTCCAGATATAGTAGCGTATATCCGGCTGCTTCTCGCCGATGTCGGGGGCGGCCGCGCGAAGGTACTCCGCGCACCTCGACTTCACCAAGGCGTTCTCCGCCGTGCGCTCGCTCGTTTCGAACGCGGTCAGCGGCGCGTTGTAGCCCTCCGGCTTCGTATCGAGGGTGCTGAGCGTCATGGAGCGGAACTCCGTCTGCTCCCTGGAGTAGCCATAGTGCAGGTTGGAGACAGGTCGAAAACCGCCCTCGAAGAATCCCTCGAAGCGGTCCCAGCCCCAATCGAGCGGGGTCCTCTTGGTCGAGATGCTGGCGACCTCCGTCTGCGTCAACCCTCTGTGGAAGAGCTGCAGATCTTTGATCTGTCCGGCAAAGAAAAAGGCGAAGCCGCCGCGGCACCCCAGGTACAGCGGCGAGCTGTTCTCGGTGTTGCCGGTGGTTGTATCGGGGTTGCTCCCCTCGAGCTTTCCGTCGATGTACAGGTAGAGCGTGCCCTTGCCGTTCTCGGTCCGGCGGACAAAGGTGACGTGATGAAACTTGCTGTCATTGATCGAGGTCGTCGATTTGATGCCAGGGTTGTTCGTGCCGTCGTATCGGGCGACCACGATCTTGCCCAGATCGGCCCCTTGGCTGAGGTAGCGAATCACGAAAGGATAAGGCCCGTTCTGATCCCATTTTTCAATGATGTCAGACTCTTCTGCGCCTTGCACCGGCTCCGCGCGTATCCAGGCCGCGACGGTGAAGTCCTGTTCGCGCGCGAAATTGATCTCCTCGGAGCTGGTGATCGCGCGGTGCTGGCTCTTGCCATCAAACGACAGCGTCTCGCCACCGATCGGGCGAAATCCTGTGGGAGGCGGGGTGAGCATGGGCTCTCCCAGATCCCACTTCCCGAACATACCGCAGCGGTAGCCAGCGCCCCTCAGGGCCTCTGCCAGGCTCACGATCGTCTTTCCGGACTTCGGCTTCGTCGCGAGGGTGTCGTTGCCTGGAGGACTGGGAAACCCCACCCCGGTCTTCCAGGGGTGTAACCCGGTGAAGAGGCTGCCCCGGGTAGGCGAACACGTGGGTTGAGCCCAGGCGCGGGTAAAATGCAGCCCGCTGTTGAGCAGCCTCTCCAGGTTGGGCAGCCTCCGGGGGACCCGGGCGTTTTCATCAGACCCGTCGAGCGCGACCGTGACATGACCGGTCGCGTCGTCGATCCGGAGCGCATCGACGCCGAGGTCGTCGGCGAGGATGAGCAAGAGGTTCGGCTTCTGGGCGGCCAGGGCGGCGACCTCGTTCTGCGCCAACCCGACGCTGTAGATCTCCAGGTCTTTGATCTGTCCGGCGAAGTAGAGGTTTCCGGCAGCGCCCGACCCGCGGCACCCCAGATACAGCGGCGAGTTATTCTGGGTTTCGCCGGTGGTTACATCGAGATGGGTTCCCTCGAGCTTTCCGTCGATGTACAGGTAGAGCATGCCCTTGCCATTCTCGGTCTGGCGGACAAAGGCGACGTGGTGAAATTTGCCGTCATTGAACAACGTCTTTGATTTGATGAGAGGATATTCCTTGCCGTCGCAATGGGCTACCAGGATCCTGCCCAGATCGGGCCCTTGGCTGAAGTAGCGAATCACGAAAGGGTAAGGCCCGGCCGCGTTCAATTTTTCAATTACGCCATGCTCGCCGTAGCTCTGGTTCTGCACCGGGTTCGCGGATATCCGAGCGGCGACGGTGAAGTCCTGCTCGCGCGAGAAATTGATCTCGTTGCAGTTGGGGATCGTCTCGTACTGGCTCTTGCCATCGAACGACAGCGTCGCGCTGCCGATCGGGCGAAACGGAATCGCATGCATTGACATGGCTCTGCTCTCCTCGCTGGTTAAGCGACGCCCGATGTTTACAGGAGAGGAGCTCGGGCATACTCGGCCGAACCCACGAATTATCCGGCTTCGATCCGGAACAATGGGGCGGCCGCGACGCTCCGCGCGGAGCGGCGAACTGCGCATCGATGGGCGTGATCCGCCTCTCCGGCGCAGCGCTGATCGCGCGCGCTCAGGTCGAACCGGCGAAATTTGGTAAAATCGACGAAAGCCCCGGCCAGCGCCGTCGTGGCCACCCCCACCACCGCCTCGACCCGGCGCGCGCTGCGAGAGCGCGCCGTGCCCCCGTCGTGTGCGCGGAACGCGCCCTGGCGGCGACCACGAAGAGGCGCAGCGGCGGGGCTCGCTGCGCGGCGCCGCCGGGATCGGAGCTCAGCGCGCGCTCAGAAGGTCACCTTCGCGTTGAGCCGGAAGGTGCGCGGCGGCTGGTGCGCGACGGGGTTGCCGAAGTTCGGGTTCTTGTGGCTCGGGTCGAACGGGGCGCCGTCGGCGTTGCGGAGCTTGCCGAGATCCTTCGGGGTGCCGCCGCTGATCGGCAGGACCGTGTCCCGCGTGTAGCGCTCGTCCGTCGCGGTGACCCCTTGGAAGTTGAACAGGTTGAACGAGTCGACCGAGACGAGGAGCGTGCTCTCCCTGGCCAGCCGCACCCCCACCCCGATGTGGGCGTCGATGTCGTGGACCCAGGGGAGGCGCTCGCCGCTGCCTCGCGGCAGGACGTAGACGGTATCGAGCCCGTAGAGCGGATGGGCGCCGTAGTACGACGTCGGCTTGCCGGAGCGAGCGCGGTAGGACGCGCCCAGGTTGAGGATCACGCCGTTCTCGAAGAGGATGTCCTTGGCGCCGAAGAGCTTGATCTGGTGGGTGCGATCCCCGGGCAACGGCCCCTGCAGGTTGGGCAGGAGAGAGACCATATCGAAGTCCGTGCTGACGTTGGGCTCGAGCTGCCCCGTCTCCGGCCGGAAGAGACCGACCCAGTTGCCGCGCAGGTACGAGATCGTATAGCTCGCTTGCGCGAGCCAGGTGTCGGCGAAGCTCTTCTGCACGTAGAACGTGCCCGCGTCGTAATCTCGGACGGCCTTCGGGATGTCCTTGGCGACGCCGTAGCCGGGGTTGCCGATGAAGTACTGGCCCCCCTCGTCGCGGCTCATGTCCTCGATCACGTAGTTCTGGTAGCGCTTCGTGTACTGGGCCCCGACCACGAGCCTGGGCAGGATCTCGTACTCTCCGCCGACGACGATCTCGTCCGCGGACTGCGGCTCGATGTCCGGGTCGAGCGGGGTGCTCTCGCCGACGACCCGGGTCCACCGCCGGTTGGGCTCGAAGGGCGGCGTGGGCCCCGCCGTGCCGCGGCGCCCCCCCGGAGCGCACGCCTCCTCCGGGGAGAGGTCCTCGAGCTCGCACGTGGCCCGCGGGTAATAAGAGCGGATCTGCTGCTCGCCCGGGATCCTGCGATCGACCATGTTGAGCGGGACGCTCTGGTAGAACCGAGCGAAGTTGGCGAACAGCTTGGCGCGGCCGGCCTGCGTGGGGTCGTAGATCACGCCCAGGCGCGGCGACCACTGGCTCGGGAGGCTCATCGCGAGGTCGCCGCCGTGCCTGTAGAGGAGCTGCGCGTCATAACGGAGGCCGACGTTCAGGGTGACGCGGTCCAGGATGCTCCAGCTGTCCTGCGCGAACCCGCCGATCGTGATCGATTTCGAGGTGGTGTCGAGCGACGGGAGGCTCACCGCGTCGTCCGGGCCGCTCAGGAACCCGTACCGCAGATCGGTCACCGTCGACCCGTTGCCGATCTCGGCGTAGCGGACGACGCCTGAGATGCCCCGGCTGTGCGCGTAGCGCATCACCTCGATGTCGATGCCGGCCTTGACCAGGTGCTGCCCGAGGGCGGGGAAGAAGCTCGTGAGCACGCTCTTGCCCTGGTAACGATCGAGGCTGGCCTCGTCGAGGACGCCCGGACCGCCGCTGTAGTAGACGGACACCGGACATCGCGTGGAGCCTGCGACGCCGCCGGCGACGCACGCCTGCGTGGCGTCGGACGCCTCGAAGTCGGTGATCGAGTAAGGGCCTGGCGCGGTCCGCCGCCAGAGCACGGTCGAGGTGCTGGACAGGCCCTCTCCGCTCGCGAGCCGCGTGCCGTCCGCGGCGCGGACCGCGCTCTCCTCGTGGTGCCATCCGAGCGTCGTGTCGAGCAGCAGCGTCTTGTTGTTGAACGCGGACGACCACTTCAGCGCGACGTCGGTGGGGCTCGCGACGTAGCGGCGGGCGAGGGCGCTGAAGCTCCCGTTGATGAGCCCGTTGCTCTGCGGGGTGTTGAGCTCCACCATGCCGTCCCTCGCCCTGAGCCCGAAGGTGCCATCACCGCCCGACGTCGTGGGCGCGCCGAAGAACGACAGGGTGATGGTGTTGTCCTGGTTGACGAGGTAGGTCAGCTTGCCGATGTAGCTGATGCTGCGCTGGGTGGCGTAGTAGATCTGCTGCGTGCCCGGGATCACGTCGGTCTGCGTGAAGCCGTCTTCGATCACGGGCGCTCCGTCTTGCTCGCGGAGGATGTTCAGGTTCCGCTCGAGGCGATAGCGCGCGAAGGAGGTCACGACGCCGGCGTAGAACCAGAGCTTGTCCCTGATGAACGGGCCGCCGATCTCGGCGCCGTAGCTCTGGATCGAGGAGAGCGTCGTCGCGGTGCTGATCGTGTTCCCCTCGTGTTTCACGGGCGCCGGCGATCCCGCGAGGATCCCGGGCGTGGTGCTGAAGAAGAAGGAGCCGTGGAGCTCGTTCGATCCCGTCTTCGTCGCCACGTCGAGGTAGCCGCCGATCGCGCGGCCGTACTCCGGCATGTAGCCGCCCGTGATCACGTGGACCTCTTTCACGAAATCCAGGGCGAGCGGCGTGCCCAGGATGCCGAGGGCCGGGCTGTTCACGGAGAGGCCGTCGATCGCATACTGGTTCTCGGGCGACGAGGTCCCGCTGATGGACGCGCCGAACTGATCCGCCTGGACCCCCGGCGCCGCCTCGGCCAGCGACTCGAAGGAGCGCGTCAGGGCCCCCTTGCCGCTCGTGGGGTTCACGGGCAGCCGGCTCACGAAGTCCGAGTTGACGTGGGCCCCGGTCGCGCTCGAGCCGATGTCCACCGCGGGCGCGCCGGCGACGACGACGATCTCCTCCGACTGGATGGCCTCCGGGAGCAGCTCGCTGTCCACGCGCAGGGTGGTGTCGATGCGGAGCTCGATGCCGGTGCGGCTCAGCGGCCGGTACGCCTCCTTCTCCAGCCGGAGCGTGTAGACGCCCGGCGGCAGGTGGGGGATCCGGAACCGCCCGGCGCCGTCGGTGACGACCGTCTGCTCCAGCTGGAGGGCAGGGGACGTCGCCGTGACGACCACATCCTCGGCCGGGCGCTTCGTCGCCGTGTCGATGACCGTGCCGGTGAGGACGCCTTCTGCCGCGAGCGCCGGGGCAACGAGGAGCACGCCGGCGGCGGCGATGAGCCGGGTCTGCCACACGTAGCGTCTTTTCATGGGCTCTGCTTCCTATCAGCGGGTTGTTCCGGGTCTCGAGGAGGCCCGCGCCGGTAGCCAAATCGCTGTGTGAGGGCCGACGTCTACCACGCTCTCCGTGCGTCCTTCAAGGACTCGTCAAGCGATCTGCCCGCATCCCGTCGTTTCGTCCTGATCTCGGCCGGGAAAAGACCGGCGATGGCGTCGATCCGCGCTGCGCCCTCGACCCCCGTCTGCCGGGAGCGGACCTCTGTCCACGCCGCGGCGCCGCGCTCCGCGCCACTCTTGCGGAACCCGAGCGGCAACTTTGAGGGGTATTGCCGCGCAGCCTCGCTGGTGGCCCAGTCCCTCGCATCGAGCATGCTGGTTGATGGTGAGGACGTCTGCTCAACGACGCCGGCCATCATGGAGGGGGCTCGCGGTCATGGCGGGAGGTAAGGAAAGTCTTGACAAGAAACAGACTCAGCTACGACACTGCGCACCACTCGTGCGGATGCTGCCCGCTCATGCACGAACGCCGAAGGCACTGCTCTCCAGCGCCACTCAAACTGCCAGAGGTCAAGGGGGACCTCATCGGACGGCGCGCTCGTTATCCTTCCGCTTCATGCTCTCTCCTCCGATGTGGATACGGATCCCTCACCGGAGGATGCGCGGCGCGTACGCGTTCGATGGGACGACGTTCTTCGTCTCGACGGCGCACGGCGACGCGGACCTCGGGCGCCGCGAGGACGCGGCGAAAGACAGCCTGCTGACCATGAGAGCGGGCGGCTTCATCTCGTGATGCGGCGCCGCTCGCCCCACCTGCGTTGAACGCCTGACCCAAGGGAACAAGCCGCCATGTCAATCTCGCCCGCAAGCCACAGCGCAGCTTACCCGACGGCGACCACCGCGGCGCCACAGGACATGCCCCAGGCGGAGCGGCACGAGGTCGTCGTGCCGTGGAGCCAGGGGGCGGCGGGGCTGGCCGAGGACAGGTGCATCCACGAGCTGTTCGAGGCGCAGGTGGAGCGCGGGCCGGAGGCGGTGGCGGTGGTCTCGGGCGGCCAGCAGCTGACGTACCGGGAGCTCGACGCTCGGGCCGACCTGCTGGCAGCCCGGCTGCGCGCGATGGGCGTCGGCCCCGACGTGGTGGTGGGCGTGTGCATGGAGCGGTCGGCCGAGATGGTGGTCGGGCTGCTCGGCATCCTGAAGGCGGGCGGGGCGTACCTGCCGCTCGACCCTGGGTACCCGCGGGACCGGCTCGCGTTCATGCTCAAGGACGCTGGCGCCGGGCTGCTGCTGTCGCAGGCGCGGCTGGCCGAGCGGCTGCCGCCGAGCAGCGCTCGGCTGCTGTGGCTCGACGGCGACGGGCGGCTCCTCGCGGACGAGGGCGAGGGCCAGGGCTGCCGTCGAGCGACGCCGCAGCACCTGAGCTACGTCATCTACACCTCGGGCTCGACCGGCCAGCCCAAGGGCGTGGCGGTCACCCACCACAACCTGGTGCACTCGACCGGCGCCCGGCTAGAGGTGTATACCGAGCCGGTCAGCCGGCTGCTGCTGGTCTCCTCGCTGGCCTTCGATATCTCCACGGCGCAGATCTTCTGGGCGCTGTGCTCGGGCGGCGCGCTGGTGCTGGCGCCCGAGTCGCTGAGCACCGACCCCGAAGGGCTGACGGCGCTGATCGCGGCCGAGCGCATCACCCACCTTCTGTGCGTGCCGTCGCTGTACGCCCTCGCCCTGGAGCAGCCGGGCGCCCGCGAGGCGCTGTCGTCGCTGACCACGGTCGTGCTGGGCGGCGAGAGCATCCCCCCCAGCCTGGTGGCGGCGCACCAGCAGCGGGGGCCTCGGGCGGCCCTGTACAACGAGTACGGCCCGACCGAGGCGACGGTGTGGAGCTCCGTGCACCACATCCCCGCGGCCGCCGCGGCCGGGCGCAGCGTGCCCATCGGGCGGCCCATCCCGGGGGCCGAGCTGCATATCCTGGACGAGCGAATGCAGCCGGTGCCTGCGGGCGTGGCCGGTGAGCTGCACATCGGCGGGGCGGGGCTCGCCCGCGGCTACGTGAACCGGCCCGAGCTGAGCGCGCAGAGGTTCGTCCCGAACCCCTTCTCCGGCGAGCCCGCCGCACGGCTGTACAAGACCGGCGACCTCGGCCGCTCTCTGCCGGACGGCACCATCGAGCTCCTCGGGCGCATCGACCACCAGGTCAAGATCCGCGGCTACCGGGTCGAGCTCGGCGAGATCGAGTCGGTGCTCTGCTCGCACCCCGCGGTGGGCGCCTGCGCGGTGCTCGCCCGCGAGGACGCCCCCGGCGACAAGCGTCTCGTCGCCTACGTCGTCCGGACCAAGAGCCCCGTTGCTCCCGAGGCGATCCATGCGCAGGAGAGCGCTCATGTCTCGGCCTGGCGCGCGAGCTCCGAGCAAGCCTACCTCCACGGCCAAGATCGGGCGGACCCGATGTTCCGCATCACGGGCTGGAACAGCAGCTACACGCAGGGGCCGATCCCCGAAGCAGAGATGCGCGAATGGCGCGATCGCACGCTCGATCGCATCGTCGCGCTCCGGCCGTCCCGCGTCTGGGAGATCGGCTGCGGCTCCGGTCTGCTCCTGCTCCCGCTGGCCCCACGCTGCACGGAGTATCTGGGCACCGATCTCTCCGCGGCGGCGGTGGACGAGCTGCGGACCGTCGTGGCGTCGCTCGGGCACGGACACGTCCGCCTGGAGCAACGGGAGGCCGCGGCGTTCGGCGGCATCCCCGCGGGCCACTTCGACGTGGTGATCCTCAACTCGGTCGTGCAGTGCTTCCCGAGCGCCAGCTACCTCCGCGAGGTGCTCGAGGGAGCGGCGCGCGCCGTGAGGCCCGCGGGCGCGATCTTCCTGGGAGACATTCGCAACCGGGACCTCCTGGAAGCGTTTCATGTCTCGGTGCAGCGCCACCGCCATGGAGGGGAGATCTCGGAGGCGGCCTTGTGTGAGGCGCGGCGGGCGATCGCGGAGGAGGAAGAGCTCCTGGTCGCGCCCGTGGCCCTGCGCTGGCTCTGCGCCCAGATAGAGGGGCTGAGCCACGCGGAGGTCTACCTCAAGCGCGGCGAGGGCGACCACGAGATGAACCGTTATCGCTACGACGCGGTGCTGTACGTGGGCGAGGCGCCGCCTCCCGTGCAGATCGAGGCGCGCAAGACGTGGAGCGCGGCGAGCGACAGCGTGGAGGGCCTCGAGCGGTGGCTCCTGGACAACCGCCCTGCCAGCGCGGAGCTGCTCGGGGTGCCCAACGCGCGGGTGTACAGGGACGCGGTGGAGAGCCGGCGCCTGGCGGGCCACGAGGACCTGTCCCCGGACGCAGCGGCCCTAGAGACCGCCATCGACCCGGAGTCGCTGTGGCGCCTCGGCGAGCGGCTGGGCTACCGGGTCCGCATCCGGTGGTCCGAGCAGCGAGGCCCAGGAATCATGGACGCGCTCTGGGAGCGGGACAACGGCGCGCTGCGGCCAGGGCTGTGGCCGAGCCGCTCCGAGCTCTCCGGCCTGCGCCTCGGCGACCACGTGAGCAACCCGCTGCGGGGCACGCAGGAGCGGGAGATGGCGGCGACGCTCAGGAGCTTCCTTCAACAGAAGGTGCCCGAGTACATGGTGCCTTCGGCCATCGTCCTCCTGGGCGCGCTGCCCCTGACCCCCAACGGCAAGGTCGATCGCAAGGCGCTGCCGGCGCCAGCGCCGCAGCGCCCGCTGGACGGCTACGTGGCGCCGCGCTCGCCGATGGAGCAGGCGGTGGCGGAGATCTTCGCGCAGGTGCTGCTCGTCGACCGCGTGGGCCTCCACGACGACTTCTTCGCGCTGGGGGGCCATTCGCTGCTGGCGACCCAGGTGATCTCGCGCCTGCGCAGCGCGCTGGGCGTCGAGCTGCCGCTGCGCGCGTTGTTCGAGGCGCCGTCGGTCGAGGCGCTCGGCCAGGTGATCGCCAGCCTGAAGGGCGCGCCGCCTGCACACGAGGCGGACCGGATCGTGCGCGCGTCCCGGGACGCCCCGCTGCCGCTGTCGTTCGGGCAGCAGCGGCTGTGGTTCCTGGACCAGCTCGATCCGGGGCGCTCCGTGTACAACGTGCCCGCGGCCCTGCGCCTGCGCGGGCGGCTCGACCGCGGGGCGCTCGCGCGGGCGCTCGGGGAGATCGTGCGCCGCCACGAGGCGCTGCGCACGACGCTCGAGATCCGGGGCGAGGAGCCCGTGCAGGTGGTGCAGCCAGCCCCGGATGCATGGCCGCTGCCGATCGTCGAGGTCAAGGGAGAGACGGAAGACGCGCTGGAGTCGGAGGTGCGCCGGCTGGCGCAGGCCGAGACCGCGAAGCCCTTCTGCCTGCGGACGGGGCCGCTCTTCCGCACCTCGGTGCTGCGCATCCACGAGGAGCACCATGTCCTGCTGCTGACGATGCACCACATGGTGTCGGACGGCTGGTCCCTGGGCGTTCTGTACCGGGAGCTCGAGGCGCTGTACGCGGCGTTCCGCGCGCAGCGGGGCTGTCCGTTGCCGGAGCTCCGGGTGCAGTTCGCGGACGTGGCGGCCTGGCAGCGGGGGTATCTCCAGGGCGAGCGCCTGGAGCAGCACCTGACGTACTGGCGGGAGCAGCTGCAGGACTGCCCGGCGCTGGAGCTGCCCAAGGACCACCCCAGGCCGCCTGTCCCGAGCCACCGCGGCGGCTGGAGCCGTCTCGCGATGGAGCCTCGGCTCGCCTCCACGCTCAAGCAGCTGGCGCGGGAGCAAGGGGTGACGCTGTTCATGGTCCTGCTAGGGGCCTTCCAGGTGCTGCTCGGCCGCTACAGCAGACAGGAAGATTTCTGCATCGGCTTGATGATCGCCAACCGGACCCGGGAGGAGATGGAGCCGCTGATCGGCTTCTTCGCCAACACGCTGGCGCTGCGGACACGGCTGGGAGAAAACCCCACGTTCCTGGAGCTCCTGGGTCGCGTGCGGCGTGAGTGCCTGGAGGCGTATGCGCACCAGGACATCCCTTTCGACCGGCTGGTGGACGAGCTCGGGGTGAAACGAGACCTGAGCCGCAACCCGCTGTTCCAGGTCATGTTCATGCTGGAGAACACGCCGAGGGAGCCGATCCATCTCCCGGACCTGGAGGTGTCCGCCGTGGAGGTGGACCACGAGACGGCGAGGTTCGATCTGGGGCTGTTCGTGCAGGAGCAGGACGAAGAGGGCCTTGAGGTCGTGGTGGAGTACGCCAGCGACCTGTTCGAGAGACAGACCGTGGAGCGGCTGTGCGGACATTATGCGACGCTCCTGGCCGGGGTCGTCGAGGATCCGCGCCGGACCATCGGAGAGCTGCCGCTCTTGACCGAGGCCGAGCGGCAGCGGATCGTCGTGGCGTGGAACCAGACACAGGCGCCTTATCCGGAGGACAGGTGCATTCACCAGCTCTTCGAGGAGCAGGCGGCGCGGACGCCGGACGCGGCGGCGGTGGTCTTCGGTGACCAGCAGCTCTCGTACCGGGAGCTCAACGCGCGAGCCAACCAGCTGGCGCACCGGCTGCGCTCGCTGGGGGTCGGTCCCGATAGGCTCGTGGGGCTGTGCGTGGAGCGCTCGATCGAGATGGTGGTGGGGCTCCTCGGGATCCTCAAGGCCGGCGGAGCCTATCTGCCGCTGGACCCGGAGTATCCGCAGGAGCGCCTGGCCTTCATGCTGGAGGACGGGCGCCCCTCGGCCGTCCTGGTGCAGCGCGCCCTGCGCGGCCGCCTGCCGGCGGAGCGGGAGCCCTGCCTCGTGCTCGAGGAGGTCGCTGCGCCCTCGTCCCTGCCTCGCGAGGACCTACCCTCCATCTCCACGCCCCGGAGCCTCGCCTACGTCCTGTATACCTCCGGCTCCACGGGCCGTCCCAAGGGCATCGCCGTCGAGCATCGCAGCGCCTGCAACCTCGTCGCCGCGCAGGCGAGGGCCCTGGACATCGGCGCCCTGAGCCGGGTGCTGCAGTTCGTGTCCCTCAGCTTCGACGTCTCGGTCCTGGAGATCTTCGTGACGCTGTGCCACGGCGCGTCGCTGCACATCGGCAGGCTGGAGCAGACGCGCGACCCAGCCGCCTTGATGCAGTGGGTCCGGAGGGACGCCATCAACGTCGCCGTGGTCCCGGCGGCGATCCTGACGGCGCTGTCGCCCGACGGCTTCCCCTCTCTCTCGACCGTCGTCGTCGGAGGTGAAGCCGCTCCGGCAGAGGCAGCCGCTGCGTGGGCCAAGCACGGACGCCTCGTCAACCAGTACGGCCCGACGGAAGCGACCGTGTGTGCGACCGTGGCGGAGTGCTCGAGCGAGCTGCTCCCTCCGGTGATCGGCCGTCCGATCGCCAATGTGGAGGTCTATCTCCTGGACGGGCACCTGCAGCCCGTACCGGTGGGCGTCCCCGGCGAGCTGCACATCGGAGGCGTGGGGCTGGCGCGCGGTTATCTCAACCGCCCTGAGCTCACCCGAGAGAGGTTCATCCCCGATCCTTTCTCTCGAGATCCGGCCGCGCGCCTCTACAAGACCGGCGATCTCGGGCGCTACCGCCCCGACGGCAACATCGAGTTCCTGGGGCGGCTCGATGACCAGGTCAAGCTCCGCGGCTACCGCGTCGAGCTGGGCGAGATCGAGTCCGCGCTGGGCCAGCACCCTTCGGTGCGCGAGGCGGTGGTGCTGGCGCGCGAGGACGCGCCCGGGGACAAGCGCCTCGTGGCGTACCTCGCGCCACGCGAGGCGCGCGCCCTCGCGGCGGACGAGCTGCGCAGCTACCTGCAAAACAAGCTCCCGGAGTACATGGTGCCCGCGGCGTTCGTCGAGCTCTCAGCGCTGCCGTTGACGCCCAACGGCAAGGTGGACCGCAAGGCGCTGCCGGCGCCGGCGCGGCAGCGGGCGGCCGAGGAGCGCGCCCTCGCGGTCCCACGCACGCCGGTGGCAGAGGTGCTGGCCGGGATCTGGGCGGACGTGCTGCGCCTCGACCGCGTGGGCACCTCCGACAACTTCTTCGAGCTCGGCGGCAACTCGCTCCTCACGATCCAGCTCGCGGCCAAGCTCCGGGAGCGCTTCGCCGTCGAGATCCCGATCGTCGCCCTGTTCAAGTACCCGACCATCAGCGCCCTGGAGACATACCTGTCCCAGGGAGCCGCAGCGGAGCGCCACGTCGACGAGGCGACGACCCGCGCGAAGGACAGGCGGTCCGCGGTCGAGCGACGCAGGCAGCGCAAGACCGACAGGCAGCCTTGAACGAGGCGAAAGCACGGCCTCGCCCACAGCAGGTTTCACGATGGACAAGATAGCAATCATCAGCATCGCCGGCCGCTTTCCAGGGGCGCAGACCGTGGGAGAGCTCTGGAGCAACCTCTGCGCCGGCGTCGAGTCGATCGCGTTCTTCTCCGAGGAGGAGGTGGCGGCCACCGGCGTCGACCCGGCCGTGTACCGCGATGAGCGCTACGTGAAGGCCGGCGGGCTGCTGCAGGGCGTCGAGCTGTTCGACGCCGCGTTCTTCGGCTACAGCGCGCGGGAGGCCCAGCTCATGGACCCGCAGCACCGCCTGTTCCTGGAGTGTGCCTGGGAGGCCATCGAGCGGGCAGGGTACGACACGAGCAAGTACCCAGGCCGCATCGGCGTCTATGCAGGCGCCACGATGAGCTCGTATTTCATCAACAACGTCCTCAGAAACCAGGAGCTCTCCAGCTCGACGGACAGCTTCCAGCTCATGACGGGAGCCGCCACGACGTTCTTGCCGACGCGGACATCCTACAAGCTGAACCTGAGAGGGCCCAGCCTCGCTGTCACCACGGCGTGCTCGACGTCGCTCGTCGCGGTCCACGTGGCGTGCCAGAGCCTGCTGAACCTCGAGTGCGACATGGCCCTCGCCGGCGGCGCCGGGGTGCTGGTGCCGCAGAAGCAGGGATACCTCTACGTCGAGGGCGGCATCGGCTCGCCGGACGGCCATTGCCGCGCGTTCGACGCCGGCGCCCTCGGGACGGTGGCGGGGAACGGCGTCGGCGCGGTCCTGCTGAAACGACTCGAAGACGCGGTTGCGGACGGAGACGTCATCCACGCCGTCGTCCTGGGCTCGGCGATCAACAACGACGGCTCCGCGAAGGTGAGCTATACGGCGCCCAGCGTGAGCGGCCAGGCCGCGGTCATCGCGGAAGCCATGGCTGTCGCGGACGTGGAGCCTCGAACGATCAGCTATGTCGAAGCGCACGGGACGGGCACGGCGGTGGGCGATCCCATCGAGATCTCGGCGCTCAACGAGGCGTTCCTCGCGCAGGGCCCGCTCGAGCGACGGACGTGCGCGATCGGCTCGGTGAAGACCAACATCGGCCACCTCGGCGACGCTGCGGGCGTGGCGGGGCTCATCAAGACCGTCCTCTCGCTCGAGCATGGGCGGTTGCCGCCGAGCCTCCACTTCGAGCGCCCGAACCCGCGCATCGACTTCGACGGCGGCCCGTTCTACGTTAGCACGACGCTCCGCGCGTGGACCACGGACGGGGCGCCCCGGCGGGCCGGGGTGAGCTCCTTCGGTATCGGGGGAACGAACGCACACGTGGTCCTCGAAGAGGCGCCGCCCGCAGCTCCCTCTGGCCCGTCGCGCCGCCATCAGCTCTTCGTGCTCTCGGCGAAGACCGACGCGGCGCTCGACGCGGCCACCGGGCGGCTCGCGCAGCACCTGGAGCGACACCCGACCCTGAGCGCGGCGGACGTGGCGTACACGCTGCAAAGGGGCCGCCAGGCGTTCGAGCACCGGCAGGTCGTGGTGAGCCACGGCCTGCAGGATGCCGCGAGGGCCCTCAAGGAGCGCGACCCGGCTCGGCTGTTCCGGTCGGTGAAGGCGGAGCGGAGCCCGGCCGTGCGGTTCCTCTTCCCGGGGCAGGGCGCGCAGCACGTGAACATGGCGCGCGACCTGTACATGACGGAGCCCGTCTTCCGCGAGGAGGTCAGGCGCTGCGCGGAGATCCTCGAGCCTCAGCTCGGCCTCTCCCTGGTCGATCTGCTGTATCCGGCCGACGATCAGGTCGAGACGATGTCGAGGAAGCTCGACGAGACCCAGCTCGCCCAGCCCGCCATCTTCGTCGTCGAGTACGCGCTCGCGCGTCTGTGGGAGAGCTGGGGCGTGCGTCCCGACGCGATGATCGGCCACAGCCTGGGTGAGTTCGTGGCGGCCTGCCTGGGCGGTGTGCTGCCGCTCGAGCAGGCCCTCCGGCTGGTCGCCACGCGAGGCCAGCTGATGCAACGCCTGCCGAGGGGGGCCATGCTCGCCGTCGCTCTGCCGCAAGGCGACATCGAAGCGCTGCTCGGCCCGGGCTGCGCGCTCGCCGCCGTCAACGGGCCGTCGCATTGCGTGATCTCGGGGACGGCGGAGGCCATCCGTGCCTGCGAGGCGACGCTCAGCGCGAAGGAGGTGAAGCACAGTCGACTCCGGGTCTCTCACGCGTTCCACTCGTCGATGATGGACTCCATCCTGGAGCCGTTCATCGCCGCGGTCCGCGAGGTGAGGCTGCGACCGCCCGAGGTTCCGTACATTTCGAACCTGACGGGCACGTGGATCGAGGCGAGCGAGGCGACGTCGCCCGAGTACTGGGCGCAGCACCTGCGCAGGACGGTGCGCTTCGCCGACGGCGTCGAGCGGCTGCTCGAGGATCGCGGCGCGCTCCTGCTCGAGGTGGGCCCCGGCGCGACGCTGAGCGCGCTTTCGAGGCAGCAGCCGGCAGCGAAGGAGCGCGCCGTCGTCTCGTCGTTGCGTCACGCGAGGGCCGAGCAGCGCTCGGACGTCGCGTCCATGCTGGAGGCGCTGGGGCAGCTCTGGCTCGCGGGGGTCGAGATCGACTGGGCAGGGTTCAGCGCGCGCGAGCGGCGGCGTCGGGTCGAGCTGCCCACGTATCCGTTCGAGAGGAAGCGCCACTGGATCGAGCCGACCTCCGCCGGCCTCGCGGCCGCGCGCGCCGCCGAGCCCGAGGCCCCCGCGCCGGCGATGGCCTCGCCCGGCCCGCGGCCCGGCGGGGGGGCCGGCGTCCGTGGCGCCACGCAACGAGATCGAACGAACCATCGCCGGGATCTTCGGGAGTGCCCTGGGCGTTGATTCGGTCGGCGTCCACGACAACTTCTTCACGCTCGGGGGCGATTCGTTCCTGGCCACGCGGGTGATGTCGCGGCTGCGTGAGGCGTTCCATGTGAAGCTGCCGCTGGAGACGTTGTTCAGTGCGCCGACGCTCGGCGCGCTGGCGGAGCGCGTCGACGATGCCGTCCGGGGAGCCGGGGCGCCGCTCGCCGCGTCGCCCGCCGCACGGCCGCGGCCTCGCTCCTGCGTGGTCCCGCTCGTCGATGGCTCGGAGCCGGGTACGATCGTGCTCGTGCCCGCGGTGGGCGGCCATCTCTCGGCTCACATGATGCGCCTGGCTCACGCGATCGGCGGCAGGCGGCCCGTGGTGGGCCTGACGACGCCTGCTCACGCAGGGCTCGGAGGAATGCCAAGGACGATGGCGGAGCTGTGCGCGCAGTACGCGCAGGGGATCATGACCCAGACCTCCGGTGGACCGCTCGCCCTGGTCGGGTACTGCTTTGGTGGGCTCTCGGCCCTCGAGCTGGCGGTACAGCTGGAGGACGCTGGCGCCGATGTCGAGCAGGTGATCATGCTGGAGACCGAGGCGCCCGGATCGGCCAACCCCTCGCCGGGGCCCTTCGACCGGGCCGCCGCGCTGTGCCGGGTCGCCCGCGTCTGGGGTCTCGACGTGGATGCTGCGACGCTCCAGGGACTGTCAGAGGAGCAGGCGATTCAACGGGTCGCGGCGTCGATATCGACCGCGGACCTCGCGAGCACCGATGTGGAGTCGACCCTGCGCGCCATCCTGGACAGCCAGGAAGCACACCTGGGGATGCTCGACAGCTGGACGCTGCGGATGCCGGACGTCCCCGTGCACCTGCTGCGCGTGTCGGCGCTCCGCGAGGACGCGCCCCAGGACTACGGATGGGCCGCCCACAGGGCGCTCGCGAGCGTGCAAGGCCTCCCTGGCGATCACTTCGGCATCGTCCGCCCTGCTTACATGGAGACGACGAGCCGAGCCCTCGGAGAGCTGCTCACCCACCCCGGAGGGGCGCGGCCGCGCGCCGGGGCACCGACGCCAGGGTGAGCCCCCTGCGCCTCGCAGGCCGGCGAGGAAGCGGTATCACATTCGGTCGAGCGGGTCCCTCGGAGGCCCAACCCCGTGGCGGGCCCGGGCTCGCTGGCTAACACGCCGGCGAGCCCGGATGAAGGCAGCGAAGCTTCATGGCGCGGTACACATACCAGCCCACCGTACGCGTCAGGTCGTCATCGCCCACGCGTATATCGAAGACCACCTTCTTCGAGTCGTCGTGCTTCACCTCGATGATGCGACCCCAGTGCTTGCACCTGTTGTTGTTGTCGGACGGCTCCCCGGGGCTGCCGGTCTCGCCCGGCGGTTTGATGGATTCGTCTGGAACCTTGCAGATGCCGCCGAAGTCGATCAGGACGTTGCCGGTCCGGGGCATCTCCAGAGCGCTGCCCACGGCGGACGAGTACAGGTTCGTGTCGACCTCGTCCCCCGGCACGATCGGGTACTCGTACTCCCAGACCATCTGCACACCGCCGTTCTGCACGGAGTACTCCGCCACTCGGCTGTTGTTGTCGGCGGCGGGGAGCGGTGGGTCCGGCGCTATGGCCTCGAAGTTGTGGTTGTCCATCATCGAGCATCGAGGTGTGATGCTCCGGAGCGGACTGAATGAGCAAGTTGCCGTTGCTCAGGCGCAGCACCTCCGTGGCCGCAGGCGCCTCGTGAAACCAGACAACGTCCCCGTTATTGTCGACGATGACGACATATCCGACGGGCATGGTGTCGTTCTCGACGGTCGTCGAGGCCGGCGTGAACAGCACGAACCCCTGCTCGGCTTCCGCGCTCCCTGTGACGATCTTCTCGATGGGCGGGAACAGCTCCGGCGGGGAGATCGGCGGGATGGATCCGCTGCCCGCCTCCGTTCTGTTGCCAGCCTGGTCCGTCACCGTCACCGATACGGTGTACGGGGTGTCGAACGTCAACCCCAGCACCGGGACATCATGGGAGGTGGAGTATGAGTCGATCTTCACCTCTGTCGGCTTTACTCCGTCGTCGATCGTGATGGTCACCTGTGTCGGTTCGTCGGTCGCCAGCCTTCCTCATCACAATGTGCCTCCCCCTGTAGTCGGCGCAGACGCGGAGTACGCAAGGTCCCGCGAGCCGCAGCGGCTCTCGCCCGGCAGCGCTCGTTCATGAGCGCTGGGTGACGCTGCCCGCCTCCTCTGCGGGGGGGGTGATCTGCCCGCATCCCGTCGATTCGCCCGGCTCTCCGCCCGGCAGCGCGCCCCCGGGGCCGCGCCGGAAACGCCAGCGCTGACGTCGATCCGCGCCGCGCCGGCGGCGGCGCCTGCCGGCCGCGGAGCTCTGCCCGGCGCCGCGGCGCCGCGCGCCGCGCCGCCTTTATCGGCATCCGAGCGCGAAGTTTGATGGATCCCGCCAATTATCGTCGGGGCGCGATCTGTAAAACGATCCTCGTCGAGCCCGCCGTGATGAACGGCATGTTCGAACCAGGGCCTGCGGGTAACCGCAGCTGGGCAGGGCACGGGAGCAGTCACTCTCGACGTCCGGCGACGATCCGATCCGCAGCCCAGTCACCCGGGCACAAAGGTCCTCCAGCGGCACGAGCGCCGCAGGGCCGGCATGCCCGAGGCGCGAGGCTCGCGGGCGCCCGAGCTCCACCCGCTCGCTCGAGATCGCCCGCCGGGCGCGGAGAGCCATCACGCATAGCCAGGCAGGAGAACACGACACATGGCAGACAGCACGACAGCATATCGCCCGATCGGCGACGAGACGCTGACGTTCGACGGCAAGACGCAGCATCGAAAGATCGCCAACTCCGACAAGGTCAACTTCGGGCGGGAACAGGACTTCACCGTCGCCGTCTGGGTGTGTCCCGAGCCGGAGCATCCGAACCAGCAGGCCGATGAAGCGGACATCGTCGAGAAGTGGTCGGGTACGGGCGGCTACCCCTTCGTGGTTCGCTACTCCACGGGGGGGGCCAATCGTGGCAAGATCTTCGCAGCGCGCTACGACGGGCAAAACAACCCGGGCGTCCGGTCGACGACCGTGCTCGACGACGGCAAGTTCCACCACGTCGCCTTCGTCCGCAGGACCAAGGACGGGAACGGCGTGCTCGAGCTGTACGTCGACGGCAAGCTCGAGGACAGCGCCCCCGACACGACCACCGGGAAGACCAAGAACGACTCCCCGCTCTACCTGGGGTGCCGGGGGGTGGCGGGAGGAGCGGGGCAGCTCTACTTCGCCGGGAAGATCAGGGATCTCGAGATCTACAGCGCAGCGCTGTCGCGGGCCGAGATCGTCGGCCTCGCGAGCGCGACGGGCACGCCGAACATCCTGCTGATCGTCGCCGACGATCTCGGCGCCGACGCGGTCCGCGTCAACCACGAGACCGGCAAGGTCACCGTCCAGATCGTCGGGCCGGACGGCAAGAAAGCGGGGCCCAAGCGGCTCGAGAACCTGGAGAAGCTGCTCCAGCACGGGATGCACTTCTCCCGCGCCTGGGCGCAGCCCGTGTGCTCGGCGACCCGCGGCAGCCTCTTCACAGGGCTGCAGCCCTGGAGGACCGGGGTGGGCTACCCGAGTCCGAGCGGCAAGAGCACCCTCGACGACAGCCCCAAGTCCGGCGCCCAGGTCCGCAGCCTGGCGCAGGTCCTGACGAAAGCGAACTACCGCTGCGGGATGTTCGGCAAGTGGCACCTCGGGCAGCTGGCCCCGGGCGAGAAGAGGTCCGAGGCGAAGCCTGAGGAGAAGTACAGCCCCAAGAAGACCCCGTGGGACTGGGGCTGGGAGCGGTTCGCGGGGATCCTCGAGGGGGGCTTCCGCGTCGTCGGCCTCAAATATGGATACGCCCGGGGGCGCCTCGAGCTCAGCGACCTCACGCCGGCCGCGCCCGCCCCGGAGAGGGCCGCTGTGTCACCCGAGGTCGATAAGACCACATTCGCGCAGAAGCGCAAGGATGTGGGGGTGGCGGTCAGGGAGTACCTCAAGAAGGTCAACCCCGGCTTCGTGGAGAAGCAGCCCGACGTCCAGTACTACATCTGGGAGAAATGCTACGAGGACGACGTCTCGGGCAAGATGCACTACGATCGTTCCCCCATCGATCGCGCCCACATGTACGCGACGCTGGACCAGATCGAGTCCGCCAAGAACTGGCTCAAGCAGGCGCTCGGCTCGCCCTGGTGCGCCGCGCTGACGCTCACGATACCCCATGATCCCTTCCACGTCCCGCCGAAGGATTCGTACACCATCGAGTTCGCCAACCCCGAGGCGCCGACGATCCAGGAGATGTTCGTGGCCATGGTCGAGTCGATGGATTTCTACATCGGCAAGCTCCTGAACTCGACGGAGCCGGAGATCCGGGAGCAGCTCAAGAACACCGTGATCGTGTTCGTCGGGGACAACGGCACGCAGGACGCCGATCCGGATCGGGGCGAAGCGCTGCTCGACGCAGACGCCGAGGACAAGGCCACACCGCACATCGGGGCCGTGCACGTGCCGATGATCATCGTCGACGGCGGGTCCATGTTCGCGGGCAAGCCGTGCTACCTCAGCAGCGACGCGATCGGCGGCACCACGCGCGATCTCGTCCACGTCATCGACCTCTTCAAGACCTGCGCCGCCATCGCCGGGACGAGCGCCCCCACGGGGCTCGACTCGATCAGCCTGAAGCATTACCTGAAGGGCGGAAGCGGCGAGAAGCGGGAGTTCAACTTCAGTCAGCAGTTCGGCTACCACACGTATGCACCAGGGGTGCAGAGGACGACCGAGAAGTTCGCGCTCATCAGCGACGGCAAACACCTGCTCAGCTGCGCCCGGTCGAAGTTCGTCGACACGGACGAGCTCAAGGACGAGTACGAGTACGCGCTCTACGAGCTCGTGCCGCACGAGACCATCGTCGGCGCCCTCCGCGAGAAGGAGATCGAGCACTTCGCCGACGATCCGACCTCCCGCGCGGTGGCCAAGAGGCTCTTCGAGGAGATGAAGAAGCACCGCCTGGACGGCGGGAGAAAAGAAGAGGACGTCGCCTTGGACCCGGGCCAGCCGCGAGACCCGCTGCAGTTCCCGGCCCTGAAGCTGGAATCCAGCTGGGAATCGCTCGGCGGCGACCTGAACTCGACGCCCGCCGTGTGCTCGTGGGCGTCCGGACGGCTCGACGTCTTCGTGCGCGGCAAGGACAACACGCTCTTCCAGAAGTACTTCGACGGGACGTGGAGCCCCTGGAAGTCGCTCGGCGGCGCCTTGACGTCCGGCCCCGCGGCCGTGTCCTGGGGTAACCGCCGCATCGATGTCTTCGCGCGCGGCCAGGACAACACGCTCATGCACAAGTACTTCGACGGGACCTGGAGCCCCTGGGAGTCGCTCGGTGGTGCATTGACGTCGAAGCCCGCAGTGTGCTCATGGGCATCCGGCCGGCTCGACGTCTTCGCCCGCGGCCAGGACAACGAGCTCTTGCACAAATATTTCGACGGGACCTGGCGCGACTGGAAGTCGCTCGGCGGCGAGCTGTCGTCCGCGCCTGCGGCCGTGTCCTGGGGTGAGGGCCGTATCGATGTCGTCGCGCATGGCCAGAACGGCGAGCTCTTCCAGAAGTACTTCAACGGGACGTGGAGCAGCTGGGGGTCGCTCGGCCTCGTCCCGTCGACCGGCGAGCCCGCCGTATGCGCGTGGGCACCCCGCCGGCTCGATGTCTTCGCGCGTGGCAAGGACGACACGCTCATGCACAAATACTTCAATGGAACCTGGAGCGCCTGGAAGTCGCTCGGCGGCGGCATGACGTCCGGCCCTGGGGCCGTGTCCTGGGGCGATCGCCGCATCGATGTCTTCACCCGGGGCCCGGACGACGCGCTCATGCACAAGTGGTTCAACGGAGCGTGGCTCCCCTGACGGACCGGGCGCGGCCAGGGCGGTGATCAGAACGTCACCTCGCGTGCGTGATCTCACCGCACTCCCTCGTTTCGACCTGTTTTCGGTCGGAGAGATCATCCCCGGCGCCGCGCCGGAAGAGCCGGCAGCTCCCGCCGATCCACGCGACGCTCGCGGCCGCGCCGTCCGCACGCGGAGCTCCGCGCCGCAGGTTCATCGTGACCTGCGCCGCATCATCCAGAGCCCGAGCGTGATTTTTGATGGGTTTCGCCAATCAACTCTGGGTCGCGATCGGTAAAACAGTCCATGTAGGGTCCGTCGCGGCCGACGGAACACTGGAACCCGAACGCCGCGGATGACCGCTGCCGGGCCGGGCACTGAAGCTGTCAATCTCGATGTCCGCGGACATTCCGAGCACCGTCTGCATCAAGGGACGGCTCCGAAGGTCCTCGGCGCCACGTCGCCATCGGGCCGACATACATCGCGGCGCGACGCGCTGTCACCTGAGGTGAGAGCGGCGATTCGCTATCAACGCGATCGAGTCGTATCGATCTTCGGTTCCCGCCCCCGTCAGGAGACCGTCAGGAGAACAGCGCAGGTACCGACAGGGCAAGCGGCCACCGGCTTCAACATACAGTGGATGCCTGTCGCACGGGCACAGATGGCTCACGAACTCCAACCTCGATAGGTACTTCGGCTCATGGCAAAACCGAATATTCTGATCATCCTCGCGGACGACCTCGGCGTCGACGTGCTTCGCATCAACGCTGGTGCCAAGACCGTGTCCGCCCAGGTCAACAGCAAGAACGGCGTCGCCGGTCCGGTCACGCTGCCGACCTTCGGCCGCCTCCTCAAGGCCGGCGTGCACTTCGAGAACGCCTGGGCGCAGCCGGTGTGTACACCGACGCGGGCGAGCTTGTGGACCGGTGTGCAGCCGTGGAAGACCGGGCTGGGCTTTCCGAGCGGCGGCGACGACAACCTCGTGTCTCAGACGGTCACGGGCCAGAACGTCCAGACGCTCGCGCAGTCGATGGTCGGCTACAAGTGCGCGATGTTCGGCAAGTGGGACCTCGGCACCAGGAAGACGCCGGTCGAGTGGGGATGGCATACCTTCGCGGGGATCTTCCGCGGCGGAGTGCGGCCGGATGGAATCACGCAGTACGGCTTCGATCCGAAAGGGCCTTCGCAGGTCGACTTCGCGCGGCTCAAGAACCCCACGGACAGCACCGAGCGGGCGAAGTGCGAGGCCGCCGCCAGGGCGCTCGCGGCCAAGTACGACGCGACGTTCCTGAACAACAACCCCGACCTGCGCAACTACATCTGGGAGAAGGACACGGTCGGGGCCGACGGGAAGGCGAAGCCTCCGCTCGGTCCGGCGGATCGTAAACACATCTACATCACCGAGGATCAGGTCGAAGACGCCAAGCGGTGGATCCTCGCGAACCAAGGGCCGTGGTGCGTCGCGCTCAACCTCGTCGCCCCGCACGATCCCTGGCACCTGCCGCCGCCGCACACCTTCAAAGCCACGACCATCAAGGATCCCACCAAGCCCACCATCCAGGAAATGCTGGTCGCGATGGTCGAGTCGATCGATTACTACGTGAACGATCTGCTCACCGCGATCTCGGGCCAGCTCGCCAACACCGTCGTGATCTTCGTCTGCGACAACGGCACGCAGGACTTCGATCCTGACGCTCGGTCCGTCAGCATCGACGAGGAGATCGGTGATGACAAGGCCACGTCGTCGATCGGGGGCGTCCACGTGCCGATGATCGTCGCCGATGGCGGCCTGATGATGGGCGGGGCGCCCTGCTACGTGAAGACGGCGCCGCGCTCGGTCCGCGCGCCCGTGCACATCATCGACGTCTACAACACCGCTGTCGAGATCGCCGGGCTGTCGCCGAACCCGGCCCTCGATTCGATCAGCTTCGTCCCGCACCTCGACGAGAGCGTGCGCAAGCCGACGCGCACGCACAACTTCAGCCAGCTGTTCGTCAAGCCCGGCCCGGGCGTCAACGCGCCGCGGGTCGGCGCGACGGTCAGCGACACCGCGAGCCAGTACAAGCTCACCTGCGATCTGCTGGTGAACGCCAGCGGGGTCCCCGTGGATCGGTCCTCGCAACCCACGACGGCCATCGTGCTCGACTACAAGTTCTCGTGCCTCGTCCCCGATCCGAAGATCCCGGGATCGTTGAAGCAAAAGCCGATCGACGCGCTCGCGCCAAACCCCGACGGGTCCTACACGGTCACCGATCTGGCATATCAGGACAAGCTCATCGAGCTCCACGGCGTGCTGGCCCGCGAGCGTCCGTACGATGATCCCAAGAGCAGCTTCCCGGCCATCAGAAAGTCGTTGTTCGTGTTTCCTCCGGCGTTTCTCGACAAGCCCGTCCTCATCGAGAACGTGGAGAGCAAGCGATATCTGTTCTCGGACGGACCGGCGCTCTCGCGCGAGCGCGGAGCGGAAGGCGGGTGGGGGCCTTCCCCCAACGTCGTCGGCGCCGACGCCAACTATTACAATCGGGCGCTCTGGATCATCCGCAAGGCGGGTGAATGCTACCTGATCGAGAATCTCGAGACCAAGCGATACCTGTTCTCCACTGGCCATCCGTTGTCAGGCCCGCGCGGGGCGGAGGGCGGGTGGCTGGCGTCGTCCGGGTTCGAGAGCCCCAAGCTCGTCGGCGCCGACGCCAACTACTACAACATGGCGCTGTGGGTGTTTCAGCCGCAGGGCAGCGCTTTCCTGATAGCGAACTACGAGACCAAGCGCTACGCGTTCTCCGATGGGCCGGCGCTCTCGCGCGAGCGCGGAGCGGAGGGCGGGTGGCTGGCGTCGTCCGGGTTCGAGAGCCCCAAGGCCGTCGGCGCCGACGCCAACTACTACAATCGAGCCCTGTGGGTGATCAAGCAGCCCTGACGACCGGCGTGGCTCTGTGTAGGTTCTTCCAGTCAACGATGGGCGTAGATCGGTAAAACGAACGACGCCAGGCCCGCCGCGACGGACGGAGCGCCGAGCGCCGTGCGTCGCGGGGCGCCGCTGCCGGGCCGGCACCCGCGCCGCCGCGCCGAGCGCGCGTCGGAGCGGAGGCGGACATGGCGAGCTGGACGGCGGTCAAGGACTGCTTCGAGAAGGACCGACAGCAATCCCTTCACGTGCGGATCGATCCTGCGCGGGTCGTGGGCCAGACCCTCGACCCTGCGCCGGCCAAGGCGGGAGTGCACTACTTCCGCCTCTGGCTCGCCGACATGCACCTCTCGAAGGAAGTCGCCTGGATGAAGGAGCAGATCCCCGCCGTCCACAGCCTGGTCCAGCTCGACTTCGGCGGCAGGCCGGGGCTCGTGATCCCTGGCATCGCCGACACGAACACCCTCGGGGCCGAGGAGGGGGCGGCGAACATCATCAGCCGCAACCGCCTGCTCACGCCGACGTTGCCTTTTCACGGCGGCGCCGTCTCGATCCAGGTCGGCCTCCTCTCGCTCCCCGGCAAGGACTACCTCGGCGGGTTCCTGAAGACCTTGAGCGCGTTCTCGGCGCTGCTCGCCGCGCCGCAGATCTCTGCGGCCCTGGCGCTCGCCGCGCCGCTCGGGGCGGGCATCCAGGAGCTCGTCTCCGGCGACGCGGGCGGCCGCCTGCACGTCGGCGTCATCGGGTCCTACGCCGGGCGCGACCTCCGTTCAACCTACATCGCCGCGATCCGGGCCACGGCCGGGCAGCTCCGCCCGGACAGCCTGTGGGTCGTGGACGATCGGCTGTACGTGGGCGGCGCGAAGGACCACACCCCGCTCACCGGCTTCGATCACATGCTCCTCCGCCTGGAGCTCCTCACCGAGCGCGACGACTGGGATCAGCTCCGGTCCATCGCCGAGCCGTATGCGGAGATGCTCGACGCGCTGGGCGAGGGGAACAAGGGCAGGGCCGAGTCCTGCCTGCGGCAGGCGATCGTGGCGGCGCTCAAGGCGCCGGAGCTGACGCAGGTTGATCGACGCCGCATCGCTGAGGCGCTCAAGCAGCGTTATGTCGAGTCGCAGAGCGCGCTGCTGCTCCCGACCTTCAGCGAGGCGGAAGGCGGGGACCTCGGCGCGCTCCTGCGCGCCGCGCCGCCGGCGGAGGAGGTGGCCCGGGAGGGGGCGCTGAGCCTGGAGGAGGCGCTCTCGGGGATCTGAGGCGCACGAGGCGGGCCGTGCCTCGCGCGCCCGCGCGCGGCGCGGTCACCCGCCGAGCCGCGATCGACCCCCGGCCCGGTACACATCGACCCAGCCCCACAGCGTCGCCAGCGAGACGCCCGCGCGCGCCGCGATGGCGCGGGGCGGCTCGTCCCCGCCGAAGAGCGCGTCCACCGCCGCCACCTTCACGTCGAGCGGGACGGCCTCGGCGACGTCCGGCTGCGCGAACGGAGGAGCGGCCGCCGGCGCCTCGGCGCGAGGGGAGGGGAGGAGAGCGCCCGGAGCCTCGGGCGCCGGCCCGCGGAGCGCGTTCTGCCGGAGCGGCAGCCGCGCCGCGGGATCGCCGAGCAGCACGTAACCGCGGAGGTCGTTGCGCAGCATCCAGAGGTGCGCCCGGTCGACGCGATCCGTGGGATCTGGCCTGCCGTCGGCGCGGGCGCTCGCCTCGAGCTGGTAGCTCGCCATCAGGGCGTCGTTCGCCTCACCATAGGACTGGAGCAGCGCTCCCAGGGCGACGCCCGCGCGGCTCCCGCGGGCCATGACCTGGAGCGCGGACAGGATGCGCGACTTGCGGCTCTCCGAGGCGTTGCTCGCGCTCGAGAAGCTGTAGGTCCACGCGAGGTCCATGTGACCGATGACGGCGAGCGGCCCCTCCGGGTTGGCCAGCGCCGCCTGGGGCATGGCCGCCACGAACGGGCGATGGCCGGGCGCCGGGAGGCCTTGCAGCACGAGCTCGGCCTTGCCGCCGTAGGCGCCCTCCTTCGCGAGCTGCGAGAGCCAGGCGTGGTACGCGCTCGCGCTCGGCGTCCCCGCGCCGAAGCAGGCCAGACAGAACCACAGGCCGCCCGGCAGGAACCGCTGCCCCCGCATCCGCTCGGCGTCGAGCACCTCGCCCCGGCCGAGCAGGAGCGCCCCCTGCCGCCGCTGCTGCTCCTCCTCCGAGCGGAAGCCGCGGCGCGGCGGCCCGAGACCGTGGCTGACGGACAGGAGCACCGACGGCCGCCCGGAGGCCCCGGCGGCGAGCAGCTCGTCGGTGGTCTCGGCGTCGATGCCGCGCACCGCGGCCACGGGGAAGCGCCCCTTGTCCTTGCCTTCCTGGACGGCCGCGAGGCTCGGCGCGACGAGCTTCGTGTCGCCGGCGTGTGTGGCCGTCGAGCCGTCCGGCGCCGCGAAGAACAACATGTCCGGCGAGGGCTCGGGCGTGCTGCCTTCCCGCGCGTAGCGCGCGACCTTCTGCGCGTACGCGGCGTAGCCGTCGAGATCGAGCTCGCCTGCATGCTCGAAATGGACGCGTCCGACCAGCGCGCCGCTCGCGAGCGTGTGCTGGAGCTCCAGGGAAACATGATGCAGATCGCCGAGCAGGAGCAGGTAGTACGGCCACTCGTCCTCCGGGACGTCGTCCTTCCAGCACTCGCTCTCCCGCCACGCCAGGGCCTCCCGGGCGTCCATGTCCGGCGGCACGCGGTAGATCGTCGCGGGCGCGCCCTGCTCCGCCTCGCGCAGCCGGATCAGCGGCGCGACGGCCTCGAGGAGCTGGTTGCCCTCCCTGCCCCTGGGCGCGACGACGGCCCACCGCTGGAGCGTGAGGTCGTTCGGATCCGCGTCCGTCCTCTTCCGGTCGAAGCTGTCTTTCTCCCTGGGTCTCGGCCCGCGCTGGGCAGCCTCTCCGGGGAGCCCCTCCTCGAGGACGGGCCGGCGCTCCTCCGCGTCCGCGAGCAAGAGGTCCAGTCGGTTGTCGTCGTGGGGAGCAGCCATCGCAGCCTCCGTTCACGTTGATCGAGCGAGAAATGAGCCGCCAAGGCGCCAAGGACGCCAAGGACGCCAAGATATCATCGTTTTCTTGGCGTCCTTGGCGCCTTGGCGGTTCAAGATTCTGCTCGTTTCAGGCTGGTTCAACCCGTTTATCGCTCTAGATCACTTCACGCCGAGCGCGGCGCGCCCGGCCGCTTTGTAGATGTCCTTGAGCTCACGCAGCTTCGCCGGCTCGACGCCGTGCTCGCCGGCCACCGCGTTGATGGGGCTGCCGGAGAGGACCTTTCCGATGGCCCTCTCCACGTCGTCGATGTCCATGTCGGGCGGCAGCTTCGGCGGGCCCTCTGCCCGCACCTCCGCGAAGGACGACGCCGCGGCGTTCGCCGCCGCCCCCGACTGGACCTCGGGCGCCCTGGGCTCGGCCTTGCTCGCCGCGTCCTTCTTCAGGCGCCTGCGCACCGCCGGCAGCCGCACCGCCGGGTCGCCGAGCAGGACATAGCCCGAGAGATCCTGCCGCAGCATCCACAGGTGACCGAGCCGCGCCGGGTCCGGCGCGTGCGCGGCGCCCTCCCTCTCCGCCCTGTCGTAGAGGCTGGTGAGCTCGGCGTTCGTGAGGAGCGACGCCTTCAAGAGCTCCCGGAACGAGCTCCCCACCCGGCTCGTCTCCAGGGCCGTGCGAATGACGTCCACGAACTTCGAGGGACGCGACACCGCCTTTCCGGTGTCCCTCTCCTCGAAGCTGTAGGTCCACGCCAGATCGATGTGCCCCATCACGGCGAGCGGCCCGTCCGGGTTGGTCAGCGCCGCCTGGGGCAGCCGGGCGATGAACGGCCGCTGCCCGCTCTGCGGGAGCCCCGCGAGCACCGACTGCGCCTGGCCGCCGAACTGGCCGCTCTGCTTGAGCCGGTCGAGCCAGTGCCGGTACGCGCTGACGTCCGGCGTCCCGCCGCCGTAACACGCCAGCATGAACCAGATCCCGCCCGGCAAGAACGGGCCGTCGCCGAGATCGCCGCCGCTCAGCTTGCCCTCGCGCCCGAAGCTCATCGCCCCTTGCCGGTCGCGCTGATCGCCCTCGCTCTTCCACCCGCCGCGCGGCGCGCCGGCGCCGTGGCTGACGGTGAACAGCACCGTGGGCTCCGGGCTCCGCACCGCCTCCAGAAACTCGTCCGGAGAGGGCGCCTCCTGGTCTCCGAGGTCGGCCGCGTCGAGCCTGTACTTCTTGAGCTGCACGAGCGCCGGCAGCGTCAGCGACCTGTACCCTGACATCGTGGCGGCGGTGCCGTCATGTACGGTGTAGAACTTCGCGCTCCCGGCGATCTCGGCGCGCGCCCGCTCGCGGCGAAGCACCTTGTCGACGTACGCTTCGTACTCGCGCTCCTCCCGGAAGCAGAGCCGTCCGACGAAGCCGTCGGTGGACTGGTATTGCTGGAGAGCGAGCGGCACCTCGTGGAGATCGCCGAGGAGGAGCTGGTAACGGGGCAGATCGCGCGCGAGCTCCACGCTGACGTCGAAGTGCTGCTTGCGCCAGCGGGCCGCGTCCTCCGGCGACATCGCGGGCGGCACGCGGTAGATCTTCACCTCGTGGCCGTCCTGCGCCTCTCGCCGGGCGTCGATGAGGGGCTGAATCAACGCGATGAGCCGGTCCCCCGCGGCGCCTTCGGGCGCGATCACCCCCCAGCGCTGCGCCTCGAGATCGTCCGGATCGCCCGTCTCCTCCCAGAAATGCTCGAGCGTGCTCTCCCTCTTGCCCGCCGCGTCCTGCTGCGCCGCCGCCTCGCTGGAGAGCCCGTCCTTCAAGACGGGCTCCCTGTCATCGTAGGGCGTCAGGAGCAGCTGAAGATCCTTCACTGTTTGCATGGCTCTGTCGTCCCCTTCAGCTGGCCGACCGATGTCCGCGGCGGGCCTTGCAGGCGTTGATCCAGCACCTCGAGCGTCCCCGCACCGGCCACGCCGTCGGCGCCGAGGCCCGCCTGCGCCTGGAAGCTCTTCAGCGCGTCGGCCGTCCCCTTGCCGAAGGCCCCATCGGCGCCGCCGGGCACCTGGAACCCGAGCGCGATCAGCGCCTCCTGGATCGCCCTGGCCCCCGCTCCACGCGCGCCTTGCTTGATCGCGCCCCTGCCGCCGGCGACCCTCTCGAGCTCCTCGACACCCGAGAGCTGCGCGCTCCGGAGGATGCCCCGCGCGCGCCGCTCGCCCCTCGACCGCAGCTCGGCCTCCGCCTCCGCGTACGGATCCGGCTCCGCCCTGCCCGGGGCCTCCGGCGAGGAGACCGCCTGGGGCTTCCCGGCGTCCTCGGCTCCAGCGAGGAGGGGCGCGTCGGGCTGCCAGGCGGCGGGGTTCTTCCGCTCGTGATAGCCCCGCTTCCACTGCCAGCTCCAGGACATCCGCGCGTTGCCCTTCGCGTCGACCGTGCAGTCGAGCAGCGGCGTCCCCCCGGGGGAGCCCTTCGCCAGGCCAGGCGGCGAGTTGACGCAGAAGGTGGCCTCGATCCGGTCCGAGAACGGCGCGCCTCGCAGGCCGCGGAGCAGCCACGAGATGGGCAGCCGTTCAGCTTCCATGTCGATCCACGCGGACCTGAAGAGCAGCGCCTTGTCGCTCCGGCGCTGGAGGAGCAGGCGCGCGCGCCCCCGGGGCCGAAGGTCCGATTTCAGCGGGCCCAGCCCCGAGATCAGCCCGATGCCCCGGAACGGCCAGCTGCCGTTCGAGAGCGACTTCGGGATGAAGTCCCACCAGTGGGACTCCCACAGCATCCGCGCCTGCCTCGCCGCGGTCAGGTGATTGCTCGGATCGTGGAATGACGTGCCCGTGTCCCAGATCTGCCATTTCCGGTCGACGGGGTGCTTGCGGATGACCAGGACCACATGGCCGGAGCCGACGGCGTCGGCGGACCAGAACAGGCAGGAGCCCACCTTCACGTCGGCCCAGAGCTCGTCGGGCCATTTCTTCAGGTCGAGGGGCACGTCCGTCCAGCCCTTGCCGAGCCTCGCGCAGTAGGGCTGCGAGTCCTTGCCCGCGCCGATGTCGCCGTTCGCCCCGCCGTCCCATCCGCCGATGCAGAGCGCCGTCGTCACCGATTGCTGGCACTGGCCCACCAGCGGATAACGACCCTGGCGCGCGACGCCCTCGGCGACCTTCTTCTGCGAGCCGTAGAAGTAGGCGGGCATGGTGTACGGGATCCCCGTCTGGTGCTCGGCGATCGCGCGCGCCCAGGCCTCGGTCGGCTCGCCCTCGTAACCGGCGTAGTCCTCGTGCGCGAAGAGGTCGCCGAGCCCCTCTCTCGCCCGGGCGAGGATGTGCGCCGCGATCCCCTCGACGTCCTCGGGGCCGCGCACGCCGTGCTCGGGGATGGGGAGCAGGTTGATCGTGCGCACGAGCTGCGGCGGGGGCGCGTCGTCGAAGCTCTGGGGCGCCTCGGTGTAGTCGTCGGGCAGCTCCGGCTCGGAGGAGACCATGTCCTCCCAGAGGGGGAGCGGTCCCGGATCGCCGAGGTCCGCGGTGTCGAGTTCATCTTCTCGTGTGCTCATGGTGTCCTCCTCTTCGATGGGTCTTGCGCCGCCCTGGGTCCCAGCGTCCTCGGTCCTCGGCCCGGGAGCCGTCGACGAGGCGGGCCAGGCGGGTGCAGGGCCTCGTCCGGCTCGATCATGGGTCAGGAGGCCGCCGGGACGCGGGCCTCTCCCAGCGTGCGAACCCCCGAGGCGCGATCGCACTCGAGGAGCGAGACGGCTGCGCCCCCGCCCGGCGCTTCGTCGATGCTGACCGCGGTGAACCGGCTGATCGTCCGGGCGAGCCGCTGGCGCTCGGGGGAGAGGCGGGGGTTCTTCTTCACCTCGGCGAGGAACTCCGCCCATACGTCGTCGCCTGCGTCGAACGATGGGAGCTGCATCAGCCAGATCCATGTGCCGGTGTTGGCGAAGAGGAGGCCGCCCTCGTGCTTCCAGCGCGCCGCGTGGGTGTGGCCGAGGATCACCGCGCTCGCCCCGAACTTGGCGGCGAGCCGCTTGGCCTCTGTCCACTCTGCCTCGTCGGGCTCGAGCTCGAAGTACGTGTCGCCCGCCTTGCCGGTGAGCTTCCGCTGGAGCCTCGCGTAGAGCTTGAGCCCGGCCCGGCCGAGCTTGAGCCTCGCCCGGCCGAGCACGCCGTCGTCGTCCTCGTCGGAGAAGGCGGCCGCCCCGTCCCCGACCAGCGCCTCCATGGCCTCCTGCTCCTCCGACGTGAGGCCCGCGTCCGCGACCCGATCGGCCAGGCCGAGGTCCTCCTCGCCGGCGAACGCGGCGGGCCCGCTCATCTTCCGGAAGAGCTGCCAGCAGAGGCTCGCCGAGGAGCGCTGGAACAAGAGCTTCATCGCGGACGGCGCGACGGCGAGCGCCGTGAGCGTGCCGCCCTGGAAATCGGGCTTGAGCAGGTTCGCGAAGCGGAGCCCGAACTCGCGGGTGAGCGGGTTCAGGTACTGCTTCACGAGGATCGAGCCGGGTGCGTAGGAGAACGAGGCCCGCTGCGCGGCCCCCGCGCTCGAGAGCCCCTTGTAATGGACGATGTTCCAGGGGTCGTTGTGCTCGCCGTGGGTCACGAGGATCCTGGCCCCGCCGACGTCGAGCACGTCCGGCGCCTCTCCGAGCTGGAACGAGAGGCGCGCGGCGACGGCGGGCGGCTGCCCGAGGGCCGAGCGAAAGACGTCCTGGACCTCGGGCAACGCGAGCTCCACGTCGTGGTTGCCGAGGCGGAACACGACCTGGCCGCCGGCCGCGAGGACGCGGCCGAACGCGGCGAATACGGCCTTCGTGGCGCGGCTCTCCGCGCAGGCCCTGGCCTGCGCCACGGCGCGGGCCACGTCGAGCTCGAGCTCGTCCTCGTTCATGAGGAAATCGACCCCGTCGCCGTTCACGAGGACGCGGGTCGGCGGCGAGGTGAACCGGTCGAGGAGCGCGGGGAGCTCTTGCTCTCCCGCGAAGACATCGTAGTCACCGCCGTTGCCGAGGTGCAGATCGCTGATGATCAGGGTTCGCATGGACTGGTTCCTGGGGTGTGGATGTGATCGTCTTCGGTGAACAGGGGAGGCGAGGAGACGGGCCGCGCCTCGGAGGTCGGCCTCGTCACCACGACCCCGCTAGGGTCACGCCGCCTCCGGACGTCCCGACCGCCGGCGCTGCGCGCACCGTCAGGCCGCCGCGGGCGCGCCATCGATCCCACGCCGCGAGGCCGATGGTCCCCAGCATGAGGGCCCCTCCGACCACGAAGCTCGCGGCTGCGCCGCGGGTCAGCGAATCCTTGGCGCAGAGCGCGTCCTCCAGCGCCCTGCAGGCAGCCGGATTCTGCGGGGGGGCGTCGCACGCCGACGGGTCCAGGCCGCGCGCCGCCACCCGCGCGTCCTCGGCCTTGGCATCGGCGGCAATCGACAGCCCCACGCTCATGCCCACCGCGACCACCGCGGCGGCGCTCCCGACAACCAGCGGGACGACCGACGGCCCCGCCGCGTCCGGCGCCACGCGCCAGACCGGTACGGCCGGCGGCGCCGCCCGCCTCGAGGGCAGCGGCGGCGCTACCGCCGCCGGCGCCGGCGGCGCTTCCACCGGATCGAGCCGCCGGTCCACGACTTCTCTCTGGCCGGCGCGCCCTTCTATCGTTCCCTTGAACGGCGTTCGCGCCTCCGCCCGGATCTCGATGGCATACGTCCGCGCGTCGATGAGCACCGGCCGCTCAAAAGGCCCTCGCCCGAGCGACTTCCCGTCGAGGAGCACTTCGGCGTCCGGCGGATCGGTCTTGATCGTGAGCGTCACGATGTTCTTCGAGGCCTCCTCCAGCAGCGCCGTGAGCTCGCCGCGCGTGTCTGCTCCGACGTCCGCTGGCAGCGCGCGCAGCCCGCTCGAGAGGTGCTCCGCGGCGTCCCGATACATGCCCAGGTTCACCTCGCACGCGCCCAGGTTCGCCGCGATCCGCCAGTGCTGTCTGATCCCCCACGCTTCGACGAGCTTCGCGCGGCACATGTCCCAGTCTCTCTCCTCGGCGGCTTTGCTCCCCTCCGTGAACAGGTCTGCCGCCTTGTCCGCGAGCGCGGACCTCGCCTGCACGAGCGGTATCAGCAAACACGCAAGGACCACGAACGATCGATTCATGTGCATGTCACTCCAGCTTGGTTCCTCCGGGAGGCTTGAAGGCGCTCCCACCGGGACGGGGGGCCGCCGCGGGCTGCGCCGGAGGAGGCCGCGGGCGACGCCGCGGGGGCGGCGCCGGCACCGCGTGCACGGGACGCACCGACGGCTCGACCGAGGCCGAGGGCGCGGGCGGAGGCTCGGCCGAGGCCGAGGGCGCGGGCGGAGGCTCGGCCGAGGCCGAGGGCGCGGGCGGAGGCTCGGCCGAGGCCGAGGGCGCGGGCGGAGGCTCGGCCGAGGCCGAGGCCGAGGGCGGAGGCTCGGCCGGAGCGCGCGCCGTCGTCGCGGCGGCCCTCACCGCAGCCGGTGCCCTCTGGAACGACGTCTCGCATCGGTCGTGGCGCGCTCGCGCCTCGTCCGGCGTCTCGCCGAGGTAGAGGGCGCGCATGTCCGCGGGCAGGCAGTCCGTATGCGCCGTCGCCAGGCGCTCGCGCAGCGTGCCGACGTCGGTGACCCACACGTGTGTGGTGCCGTCCGACGCCACGCCGAGGAGAATCCGCCCGCCCTCGAGGAACCTCATCGCGAGGACAGGCACCCTCGACTCGAGCGCGATGGGCGTGCCCGTTGCGTCGGCGTTCCAGAGGAGGACGTCGTTGTCCGCCGACGAGGTGGCGACGCGTTGCCCGTCGGGGCTCCAGATCGCGCGGAGCACCGCGCCCTGGTGCCCCCGTTGCGCGGCGAGCTCCTCGCCGCTGTCCGCGTCCCAGACCCGCGCCGTCCTGTCCTCGGAGGCGGTGACGATGCGCTTCCCGTCAGGGCTCCAGGCCGCGGCGAGCACGCCGCCCTCGTGTCCCCGGAGCACGACCGGCGCGTCCGTGCTGCCGACCTTCCACACGCGCGCGGTGTGATCCAGGGAGGTCGTCGCGATGCGCGTGCCATCCGGGCTCCACGCCGCCCAGGTCAGCCGGTCCTCGTGATGCTTCACCAGCAGGGTGATCCCCGAGCCATCGGCGAGCCACACCTGCGCCGCCCTGTCCGCCGACAGCGTGACCACGCGCTGGCCCTCGGGGCTCCAGGCGGCGAAGGACACCTCGGCGTCGTGCCGCCGGACAACGACGGTCTCCCTCTCGCCCTTCGTGCGGTAGATGCGCGCGGTCTTGTCCGCGGACGATGTGACGAGGTGCTTGCCGTCCGCGCTCAGGGCCACGCTCGTGACCGGCGCGTCGTGCCCCTTGAGCACGACCGGCCTCTCGTCGCCGTCGACGCGCCAGAGGCGCACGCTGTCGTCGACGTACGCCGAGACGGCGAGCTCTCCGGCAGCGTCGAGGGACACGGAACGAACGGCGCCCGCGCCGCGCCGCTCGCGCCGGAGCCGTTCCAGCGGCTCCGTGCTCCACACCTTCGCCGTGTGATCGCTGGTCGGCCCTGCGGGGTCCGCGCCGGCCGCGGTGATCACCCGCGACCCGTCGGGGCTCCACGCCACCGCTCGGACGGGGGCGTCGTGCTCGCGCAGGACGAGCGGGTCGCTGCCGTCCAGCGGCCACAGCCGCGCGGTCCTGTCGCTCGAGGCCGTGGCCAGGTGCGTCCCGTCCGGCCGGAACGCGACGTGGACCACGGACTGCGCGTGCCCCTTGAGGACGATCGGCGGCACCAGCTTGCCGCCTCCGGGCCACACGCGCGCGGTCCCGTCGGCGGAGCCGGTCGCCACGCGCGCGCCGTCGGCGCTCCACGCCACGTGAAGGACGGCGCCCGTGTGGCCCTGCAGCAGGACGGACGCGCCCGTGCCCTCGACGTCCCAGACGCGGGCCGTGCCGTCGCGCGAGGCCGTCGCGACGCGCTTGCCGTCGGGGCTCACGGCAAGGGAGACCACCGCGTCCTCGTGGCCCCTGAGGTCTGTGGCGCGCGTGGCGTCGGCGCTCCACAGCCGCACCGTCCCGTCCGCGGAGCCCGTCAGGAACCGCGCCCCGTCTGGATGGAACGCCGCGCACGAGACGGGGGCCTCGCCGCCCCCCAGCACGAGCGGCTCGCCGGCCCCGCTCGCCGCGTGGACCCGCGCCGTGCCGTCGCGTGACACCGTGATCACGCGCTGGCCGTCACGGCTCCAGGCCGCCGACACCACGGGCCCCCCGTGGCCCTTCAGGGCAGCGGGCTGCCCGGCGCCGTCGGCGCGCCACACGCGCGCCGTCCCATCCTCGGAGGCCGTGAGGACGCGCTCGCCGTCCGGGCTCCACGTGGCGGAGAGGACGGCCGCGCCGGGGTGCGGGAGCACCACGGGCTCCCCGGTGCCGTCGGCGCGCCACACGCGCGCCGTGCCGTCCTCGGAGGCCGTGAGGACGCGCTTGCCGTCCGGGCTCCAGGACGCCGCGGTGAGCGGTCCCTCGTGGCCGCGCAGGCTGGCGCGCAGCGCGTTCTCGCTCAGCGTGTCGCTGGCGAGCCCCACCCAGCCGCGCTGCTCCTCGGGGTGCTTCGCCTCGCTCAGGAGCTTCAGCGCCATCGAGATCTGGCCGCGACCGTTCAGCTCGCGGACCCCCGACTCGACCTTGGCGTCCAGCGCCTCGCTCGCCTTGGCCTCGGCGCGCTGCCTGGTCTCCTCGACCGCGACGTGCGCCCTCTCCTTCGCGACCCGCTCCTGCCACGCCCAGTAGCCGAGCGCGCCGGCGACGCCCGTGGCCGCCGCCGACGCGATCGCCACGAGGACGCGCCGCCGCGCGCGCTCCTTCGCGAGCCTCGCCTCGGCCTCGGCGCGCTCCCGCAGGAAGCGCTCCTGCTGCTCCTGCTCGCGCCGCCGCTGCTCCGCTTCGCGCAGCCGCTGCTCCCGTTGCTCGTTCACCATCCTGGCGAGCCAGTCGTGGCCGAGCTCGAAGTAGCGGCTCCCCTGGTGCTCTCCCGCGTGGAGGATGGCCGCCCGCTCGAGCGCCTCCAGGATCGGCGACAGCTCCTCGGCGGGCAGGATCCGGAGCAGCTCCTTCTCCACGCGCAGCGTCCTGCCGCCGTCCGGGGTGACGAGGTGCTCCTCGAGCAGCCGCTGCGCCGCCTCCCGACGGGGCCCGAGCTCCTCGAGCGTCGTCTGCAGGTAGCCGCGCAGGATGGGCTCGGCCTCGACCTCATCGGTCGCGCTGCCTCCCTGGGCGCGCTGCTGAAACAACGCCCGGCACACGATCTGCGCGTACGCGGCCACCGCCTCGGCCCGGTCGGAGGCCGCCTGCCCGGGCACGCGCACCTGGAGCATCAGCTTCCGCAGCGCGTCGCTCGACCACACCTGCGGAGGCTCCCCCGCTGCCGCCGTCTGGCACATGGCCTCCGTCAGCTCGGCCACCGTGAGCGGACCTACGCGAAAGCCGTGGTCCAGCAGCCGCCGCCGATCGCGCAGGCGATCGCGGAAGCGGCCCAGGTAGTCCTCGCGGAGCGAGAGCATCAAGCGCGTGTTTCCGAGCGGCAGCTGCGCGAGCTGGTCCACGCACGCGAAGAGCGCCTCGGTGAGCTCGGGGTCCCGGCCCGGGTAGAGGAGCTGCTCGACCTGATCGAGGTAGATGACCAGCAGCCGCTCCGATCGCCGCGCGATCCGCTGCGCGGCCGTCAAGATGGCCTCCCGCGGCGACATGTCGCCCGGCACCTCGCCGAGGCCTGTCCCGGCGTACGTCTTGCTCGCCAGCCAGCGCGAGGCGTCCTCGCCTTCCGGCCAGCCGTCCACCAGCACGACGCGGACCTCGTGGGCCTCGATGAGCGCCGGCAGGACCGCGGCCTGAACGAGCGACGACTTGCCGGCGCCGGACGGCCCGTACACGGTGACGCAGCGGCTCGCGAGGACGCTGCTCTCGAGCGCGCGGGCCATGTCCCCGCGCCCGTAGAACCGCTCCCGATCCGAGGCGCGGTACGGCTGCGGTCCGGGGAAGGGGTTGGTGACCAGAGCGCTCATCGCGCCTCCGCCGGACCGAGGTCCGCGAGCAGCGGCGCGAGCTGCGCCGGGTCCTCGGTGATGGCCGTGATGCGGGCGGCGCCGGGCAGCCCTCCGCCGCTGTGCCAGATCTCCACCTCGCCGGGCTCGGCGTCGGGCGTCAGGAGGGCCAGGCTGTCCTTGGGCGCGGAGCGCTGGTCATAGAGCCAGCGCAGGAGCATCCTGTGGCGCCAATCCAGGATGGACAGCCCGACGAAGAGCCCGGGCTGGATCCTGGGCCGCGCGAGCAGCTCTTCCATCCACGAGGGCGGCCGCAGCCCCTCGGCGCCGAGCAGCCCGTGGATGTGATCGTCCTCGGTGAGGATGGGCGGCGAGAAGATGGACCGCGTCTCGACGGAGTAGCCCCCGTAAAGCCGGAGCACGACGATCTCGTTCGCGAGATCGAAGTGCCTCGGCAGGAGCGGATCCATCTTCCACGACGTCGCCCCGGCCGCGCGCTTGACGACGCGCGGCTTGCCGCTCGTCTCCGCCATCGACGGCTGGATCGCGTACACCGTGCGCTGCGGGTGCTGCGCCGCGATGGCGCGCTCGAGGTGCGGCCTCCACAGGAGCGTGACGTGGACGCCGGGCCGGACGAAGCGCGCGAGCGCCTCGATGAGCGGCGGGACCTCAGCGGTAGGTGACTGCGTGAGCGACTGCTGGAAGAGGGAATGGAGGACCTCGTGACCGAAGCGGAGCACGCAGCGCTGGGTGAGCGTGCTCAGCGGAAGGCCCTCGACATGCGCGTCCCCGTTCTCCTGCATGAAGCTCGTGATCTCCTGCTGGAGCGTTCTGCGATCGTCGTCGACATCGCCGACGACCATCGTGAAGGCACCCTCGAGCAGGCTCTGGAGGGCGGGCGCGAGGCGCTTCGAGCCCCGCTTCGCCGCTGGCTTCGAGACGCGCCGCCCCTCGAAGCTGAAGATCACCGAGTCCGAGCCGCGCAGGTACAGGACGGGCGAGAACGCCTCCGCGCTCCTCGCGAGGAGCGTCCTGCGCGCCGCGGCCACGGCGGCGCCGATGTCGCCGCACGTCCGGTCGGCGGCCGTCAGCGCGCGGTAGATCTCCGACGAGCAGACGCGCGCCGCGTCGGCCTTCACCGGCCAGAGGTGCGCCACGACCGCGTCCGCGCCCGCCCTCGCCAGGATCTCGGCGGCGCTGCCGAACGCGCCGGCCTTGGCGCCCTCGCACGCCTCGAGCAGCACGAGGCGCAGCTCCTCGCAGAAGCTCGCGCTGAGCTCCCGCCCGAGCGCCTCTGCGGTGACCCACACCTCCTCGCCGTCCTCGTCGTCGGCCACGCGCAGCACGGGCTTGCCGGACAGATCGACGCCGCCGTGGCCGAGGAAGTGGACGACGTGGGGCGTCTTGCCCCGCCGGAGCCGATCGAAGAGCACGCGCGGGCTGATGTCGGGGCCGGCGATGGGATCCAGCCACTCGACGTCGCCCGACGCGATCGATTCCGCGAGCGCCTCTCTCAACGCGGTGAGGGCCCGCTCGTCGCTGCCGGGCGCGATGGCGAGGACGCGGACGGCGCCGCGGACCTCGCGCGGCTCCCACGGCTCCGACGACTCGACGCCGCGGGCGAGCAGCAGCCTGGGGTCGGTGCCCCAGAAGCCCTCGGACGTCCCGGGGCGGCAGAGGGCTTCCCACGGGATGAGCTGGAGCGCGCGATCGCGGGCGAAGAGACGCACGAGCAGCCGTTTCTCCTTCGCCGCCTCGCCGAGGCGGACGAGGACGTCCCGCAGCTCGCCGTCGATGAGCTCGCCGTGGAGCGTCTGCGACTCGTCGATGGCGGCGGCGTCGAGCGGTTTTCCTCCCCGGATCGCGCGTCCGACCCTGCTCGCGAACGCCTGGAGCGCGTCGATGCCCTGCTCGGGGAGCAGCGTGCGCGCCGGCGGGCGCTCGCCGCGGCTACCGCGCGCGCTGACGCGCACGCCTTGATGGCTGGTGTCCAGCTCGATCTCTAGCCACATGACGACAATTCCCCCACACCAGCACGCTGCGCAGTCTGTTGGAGTGTTGCTAGGTGAACGCTCATCAAAGCGCGTGATCCTGTGATCCTGGAGGAGCGCCGCGCGCCCCGGGCGCGGCGACGCCGAGCTCCGGGGACACCATGACGGCAGCGCCCCATGTCGCTGTCCTCAGCAGCGCCCTCTCCAGCAGCGCTCATCGGCAAGCTTCGGTGTCCGCGTCCCGCCCAGCGAGGCGGGCCTGGCACCGTTCTATTTACCGAGCACGGCCGATCTTTGATTGGAAGAATCGACCAAAAACCACGCCAGTTCTCCAAATAATGCGGTGTGGATCATGACGCCGGTGGGCAGCGGAGCTCCGCGCGTGCCGGCGCGGCCGGGAGCGCTGCGCGGATCGACGTGCGCTGCCGCCCTTTCCGGCGCGGCACCGAGGTGGAGCTCCCCGGGCGGAGGCAGGTCAAAACGACGAAATCCGGACGAAGCGTGTACGCAGGAGAGGGAGCCGAGCCCGCGCTGCGCAGAGAAAAGCCCTCTGGCGAGCCAGCTCCGCCGGGCGGGGCGCCGCCTCCGGATGCACCCGGCAGGAGTCGACGTGAGCTGGTCGAACGCGGTTGTGGTGTGATCAGCGACAGTCGCTCACTTCGTGCGTCAGAAGAGATGTCGTCTCCACCGCGGCAGCTCCGTGGGCGGTCACATGAGGCTTTCCCTATACGCGGCGCGCGAACCGCGAGTTCGCCTGATTGTACGGTGCGCGCGATCAGGCCGCATCCCGTCATTTCGGCCTCCTTTCGACGTGGAGCCCACCCTCGGTGCCGCGCCGGAAATGGCGGCGATCCCGCCTGCCCGCGCTGCGCTTCCGGTCGCGCCGGACACGCGCGGAGCTCAGCGGCGCGCGATCATCGTGATCGGCGCCGCTTGTTCCATAAGCCGAGCGTGATCTTTGATGGCTTCTGCCAATCAACTCCGGGTCGCGATCGGTAGAACCGTAACCCGCATCCTCGGGAGGCTCAGGAGGCACCGGGGAGGCGATGGAGGATAAGCTATGTCCACACCGAATATTCTGATCATCGTCGCCGACGATCTCGGGGTCGACGCGCTCCGGATCAACAATGGCCAGGTCATCGCCAAGATCGGCAAGACCGACTACCAGTATGCGGCGCAGGCGCCCTCGCCTCTGCCGACGCTGGGGAAGCTGCTCCAGAGCGGGATCCACTTCACCCGCGCGTGGGCACAACCCGTGTGCTCACCGACGCGGGCCAGCCTGTTCACGGGGCTGAACCCGTGGAAGACGAACGTCGGCTACCCCGAGCCCTCGGGCTATCCGCTGCGCGCGAAGACCACGGACACCAACTCCCCCATGCCGATGCTCGCGCAGGTGTTGAAGAGCCAGAAGCCGAGCTACCGCTGTGCCATGTTCGGGAAATGGGATCTGGGGAGCCCGAATAAGCCCACGGACACTAAGGTGGCGGGGCAGACTCCGACCGACTGGGGCTGGGACCACTTCGAGGGCATCTACGGGGGTGGCGTGCGCCCGGTCGCGAAGAACTGCTACGACGTGGACCTGTCGAACAATCCGAGCCTGCAAAGCCCCAGCCGCTTCAGTCTCCAGAGCCTCACCGGATGCACGAGCCAGAACGAGAAGGCCAAGCGCGACGCCCTCATCCCGCAGCTCCGCGCCTACCTCGAGAGCGTTTGCGAGCCGAGGTTCGCCGATGCTCAGCCGGATGTGAGCTATTACGCCTGGGAAAAGAACATCGACGATCTGGCGGCGAAGACCAGGGAGGTGGACTCCGCGCCGTTCAAGCGCAAGGACCTCTATGCGACGGCGGATCAGATCACATCGGCCGGCGCGTGGATCAAGGCGCAGACGCAGCCGTGGCTGGTGGCGCTGACCATCACCATGCCTCACGACCCCTACCACGTCCCGCCCAAGGGCACGTACCACATCACGCTGCCGGACAACCCCACGCCACAGCAGATGTTCATCGCGATGATCGAGTCGATGGACTACTACCTCGGCCAGCTCCTGAACGATCCGGCGCTCAAGACGCAGCTCGCGAACACCGTCATCTTCTTCGTGGGGGACAACGGCACGCAGGACGCGGACCCGGCCACGACCGTGGACCTCGATGGTGTCCCGCGCGACGACAAGGGCTGGTGGCACATCGGCGGGATGCACGTGCCGATGATCGTCGCCGACGGCGGCAAGCTCACCGGCGGCGCCCCGTGCTACCTCGACAGCTCGGTGATCGCTACGAACAGCGACGGCCTGGCCCACATCATGGATATCTACAGGACGACCCTCGACATCGCCGGGGCGAGCGCCGGTCCGGCGACGGACTCGTCCAGCATGAAGCCGTACCTCAAGAAGACCGCGGGCCCCGTGCGGTCCTACCTCTTCAGCCAGCAGTTTCCCGTCAAGACGCAGGGCAACGTCCCCAAGCACGCCTCGGTCTCCGACGGCACCTACAAGCTCAGTTGTTACCGGCGCCCGGTGAACGACCCAACGAACGGGACAACGCCGGACTACCACGACGACGGGACGGCCGACATCTACAGATGGGAGCTGTGCAAGCTCGTGGATGATCCGAAAGACCCCGGTGTGCAGATAGACCATTTGCTCAGCATGGATGATTCGTCCTATGCCGGCAAGATCAGGGAGCTCTATCAGGTGATGGCCAGAGAGCGCCTGGACGGCGGCGTGCCCGCGGAGCTGGTCTCGGCCAACTACCCGGCTCGACCGCCGCTGGTCTTCCCGCCGATGCCCGCGACGCCCCACTCGGCGAACCCGCCGTCGTTGAACCAGCTCACGGCGGACGCCTCGTTCAACTACAAATATGGTATCCAGCAGCCGTTCAACATCCCGATCAGAGGCGCGCCGAAGGACGCCGATCTGACCCGCTGGTCGCTGCTCTTCGACGGCCAGACCTACCGCTTCTGCTGCTTCCAGGGCACCACCACCGACGCTCTGTACGCGTTCGCCTACGATGGCACCTCGCTTGTATACGGACACCTCGGCATGACGACGATGCGCCTCGCCGGCTTCCCGGCGGACACCGACACCAGCTACTTCGGGATGCTCTCGGACGGGGAATCGTATCACCTGTGCATGCGCCGCCTCGGCCGGGAGCCGGTGCTCTACCGCGCGACGCTGGACCTCCGCACGGGGACCTGGAGTTACGGCCAGAGCTCGATCCCGGCCACCATCCCGGTGACCGGCTTCCCCGCCGACGCCGACTGGGGGCGGTGGGCCGTCCTCTTCGACGGCCAGCAATACGGCGTCGCGGCCCTCCAGATCGGCAGCAACACGACGGTCTACCAGGGCATCTACCAGGCGGCGCAGGGCTGCTACACGTACCTCAGCCGCGGCACCATCGTCGGGGCTCCGGCCAACTCCGACCTGCGCAGCATGGCGCTGATCAACGACGGGCAGTACAACCTGTACTTCCAGACGCTCTGACCGGGGCGGCCTGCCAGCCCGAGGGTAGGTGACATTGGCCGCGAATTCGGGGTGGACCCCCGGCGGACCGGACCTTGCTCGAAAGGCGAATGGCAGCGTTCTCGCCCCAACCCTGCGCGCTTCGCAGTTGACGGAGCTCGGAATTATCGGCGATGGGGGGCTTGGCGCAATGCATGGCCGGGGAACGCCCTGGCAGCTTGCCGCCCCCGGACAACGTCGCCATCGACCATGATCCGCCTCAGCGATGGTGCGCTGCGGTGGGCCGGCCGCCCCGCCATCAAAGAGCTGGATCGACAAGCGCACCATCGGCATCAACGACGGTGCTCAGTAACACTTCAGCAGCGTCTCGCTCGCTCCCTGCATCGCGATCACGCGCGTTGCCCGCGGGCCCGGTGCGATGGCCATCCAGATCGAGTCCATGTCCAAGCTCCTCGCCGCCCGTCGTCGGCGCCGTCATGGAGCTCGACGCGGGCGGTGACGAGAGCGTCGGACAAGGGCCAACTTCTTCGCGTCCTGGATGCGTTACTTTTCTTCGGCGGCGCTCTCGGAAGCGCGCCTGCCGCCGCGCGGCCGGCCGCGCTGACTTACCCCCAGGTGACCGGCGAGACCTCGCCGGCTCGCGCCCCCCACAACCCGGGCTGTCCAAATTCACGCGGTTTCCGAGGAGCGCCGACAAACCCTCGGCGGACGGCGCTCGCCCGCGGCGGGCCCGGCAAGAGGCGCGCCGCCGCGGCGCCGCCAGCGATGACTCCCAGAGCTCCACGGGCGCTCCGGTCGATGGGCCCGCTGCCTGCGCGTGGGACGCGCAGCGCGCTCGCGTCCGTGACGCCGCATGCGCGCTCTTACCCCGTGCGCGATCTGACCGCATTCCGTTGTATCGCCCTGCTTTCGGCTGGCGAGCGAGCACCCGGCGCCGCTCCGGAAACGCCGGCAGATTTCGTCGATCCGCGCAGCGCGCCCGGCCGCGCCGGCCACGCGCGGAGCTCCGCGGCGCGCGGGCGCCGTGATCTGCGCCGCATCGTCCAGGAACCGAGCGTGATTTTTCGTGGTTCTCGCCAATCAACTCCGAGTCGTCATCGGTAAAACAACACTTGCCAGGCCCGCCGCGACCGGCAATCCGCGTGCGGGGATGGCCGTCGTGGGCAAGACGCTGAGGCAGCGAGTCTCGCTGTCCTTGGACGCTCCGATCACCGGATCCATCCGTCCGGCGAGCCGGGGGGCGACGCGGTGTGCGGCACGGGGCTGACGCACATCACGCTGCGAGGCTCGCCGCGGGCTGAGATCGGCTCGGTCGAGAGCGTCCACCAGGCATGGATTTCAGCAGGAGCCTCCGCCCGACGCGCTCCGCCGGGCGGAGCCGGCCTCCAACAGTCTCGCAAACCCGGAGAGTTTATGACACCTGATCAACAGACAGCGCGCGCGCCCTTCCACATCATCACCAAGCCGATCGGCGCGATCTGCAACATCAACTGCGAGTATTGCTTCTACCTGGACAAGGAGCGCCTGTACGACTACCCCGCCCGCGGCTCCTTCCGCATGGCGGACGACGTGCTCGAGCGCTACGTCCAGCAGTACATCGAGGCCCAGCCGCCCACCGCGGAGGAGGTCGGCTTCTCGTGGCAAGGCGGCGAGCCCACGCTGATGGGGATCGATTTCTTCCGGCGCGCGGTGGCGCTGCAGAAGAAACACGCGCGCCCCGGCCAGCGCGTGACCAACTCGCTGCAGACGAACGGCATGCTCCTCGACGACGCGTGGTGCGCGTTCCTGCGCGACGAGGGCTTCCTCGTGGGCATCTCGATCGACGGGCCCGAGCGGAAGCACGACCGCTACCGCCTCGACCTGGAGGGCCGCGGCACCTGGAAGCGCGTGATGAAGGGGCTCGAGGCCCTGAAGCGCAACAACGTGGAGTTCAACACGCTCACCGTGGTGCAGCGCGACAACGGCGATCACGGGGCCAGCGTCTATCGCTTCCTGAAGGAGATCGGCTCGCGCTTCATGCAGCTCATCCCCATCGTGGAGCACAGGGACGGCAAGCTCACGGACCGGGCGGTCGAGCCGGAGCAGTGGGGCCGGTTCCTGACCGCGGTGTGGGACGCGTGGATCGCGGAGGACGTCGGCGAGATCTTCGTCCAGCACTTCGACATGATGCTGGGGATCACCCTGGGGTTCCCGTCGACGCTGTGCGTGCACGCGCGCACCTGCGGGCGGGCGCTCGCCGTCGAGCACAACGGAGATCTGTACAGCTGCGACCACTTCGTGACGCCCGAGCACCTGCTCGGCAACCTCACGAAGAAGCACCTGTCCGTGCTCGTGGACGGGCCGCAGCAGGCGCGGTTCGGGCAGGACAAACTCGACACCTTGCCGCGGTACTGCCGAGAGTGCGACTTCGTGAAGTTCTGCTACGGGGGCTGCCCCGCTCACCGCGTCAAGCAGACGCCGGACGGAGACCCCGGCCTGAACCACCTGTGCGAGGGCTACAAGATGTTCTACGCGCACACCGGCCCTGCGCTGCGCGCGATGGCCGCAGCCGTGCGCCGCGGCGGCACCGCGCGCGATTACCAGCGATACATGCCGCAAGAGCGGGGCGCGACCGTCGGCTCTCCCTGAACCGCCAAGGATGGACCCCGATGGACCGCGGCCCGCTGCACGAGCTGACTCCCTGCGCGCTAGGATACGTCCTTGAGCGGCGAGGCGGGCGCGGCCTCATGAGCCTTCGCTGGTCCGCCCTCGTCGAGGGACAGGGACGGCTCGAAGTCGGCGCGATCGAGCAGCCAAGCGGCCAGACCCATCGCGGCGAGCGTGAGCACCGGCGCCAGGACGAAGACGCTCGTCGCGCCGAAGTGTCCGGCGACGAAGGCGCCGGCGCTCGCCCAGAGCAGCCTGCTGACGTGCTGCACGGTGTACTGGATGGTGAAGTCCGTGCTGGCGACGTGGAGGCGGCTCCTGTCCATCATGAGCACGTGGAGCATCGTCGCGCGCGCCATGATGCCGACGACGGGCACCGAGATCACGAAGTACAGGAACGCGCGCTCGACGGCCACGCTGTGCAGGAGCACCAGCCCGAGGCACAGGCTGCAGAAGACGCCGAGCGCGTAGAAGGAGCGCTCCCGCCCGATCCGCTTCACGGCGAACCCTCCGAGGAGCCCGCCGACGGCTCCGGCGATCCCGGACAGGATCCCCATCGCCAGCCCGATCTCCTTGAGCGAGAGGCCGCGATCCACGAGCATCACCTCGAGGGCCGGGGTCATCAAGGACACGCCGATCGGCATCGCCGCCACCACGAGCAGCCACCGCCCCATGCGTGGCTGCCGGAAGAGGGCCAGCACCTCGCGCGGCGTGATGATCCGCGACGGATCCACGGGTCTCTCCTTGTAGAGCGCGATGCCGGGGAGCGGCAGCAAGAGGAGCGCCGAGGTGATGAGGAGCGCCGGCTGCCAGCCGAGCTGCCCGACGAGGATCACCATCAGCCCGCCGCCGACCAGCTGACCGGCCATGAGCCCCGCGGTCTGCAGGCCGTTGCCGAGGCCCCGCTCCTCGGCGGAGAGCAAGCCGACCGCCAAGCCGTGCGACGCCGCGTCCGCCAGGGCGCAAACCGTGGTGAGCCAGAGCAGCGCCGCCGTCGCGGCGGCGCGGTGGTGCAGGAGCAGCTCCGGGATGTCGAAGAACGAGCCCACGACCAGGGTGATCAGGATGAGCGGGTGCGCGAACAGGAGCCAGCCGCGGTAGCGGCCGAACGTGGATCGCGCGCCCAGCCTGTCGATGAGCGGCGCGAACAGCGCCTTGAGCGACCAGGGGAACATCGCCAGGAACAGGAACCCGATCTCCTGCATCGACGCCCCGCTCCGGCGCATCAGCACCGGGAGGGCCTGCGACAGGAGCGCGATCGGCAGCACCTCGCTGAGCGCGAGCGCGAACAAGAGAGCATAACGAAAGGATCGAGAGTTCACGCCAGATACCGCTCCTCACGTGCCAGGGAGCGGGAAGTAGCCGCTCCGCTGAAAGAAAGAGACGTACGCCCCGATGAGGGCCTCGTCGATCGGGGGACAGACGATATCCGTCCCTTCCAGCCCTTCCCGCGAGTGGGGGGCGTCGTACTGCGGCTTCTTGACCAGCAGGCTGTTCGGAGAGCTCAGGAGCATCCAGAGCTGCGCGAGAGACTCCCGTTCTGGATGATCGGTCGCAGCCGCCCGCTTCAGCCTGAGGAGCCACTCGTCATGGTCGACCTCGACCAGCGGGTAGCCGGACGCGCGGACCATCTGGAGGAGGTCGCGCCAGGGGATCGGCCGCGGATGGAACAGGTGAAACGCGCGCCCGAGCGACCTCGGCTGCCTCGACAGACAGACCATGGCCCGGCTCACGTAGTCGACCGGGACCATCGAGACGTCGATCGTCAAGCTCGGAGCCGAGCCCAGGAGGATACACCCTTTGAGCAGGCGGTTCAGCAGGTCTCTCCAGTTGCTCGTGACGCCCGTCAGGCTGTGCCCTGTGATGCGGGTCGTGCGGTAGATGGCGGCGGGTAACCCTCGCTCTCTGGCCGCCGCCACGAGCTGCTCCGCGATCCATTTGCTGCGGGTGTACCCGCTCTTGACCCCGGGATCGAGGACGGGCGTGTCCAGCTCGCTCACGCGGCCGGCCTCGAGGTGGGCCCGACCGAAGAACACGGCCATCGAGGAGGTGTAATGCACCGGTTTGGTCGGGCCGCTCCCCGCCAGCCGGAGGATTTCCTGGGTACCCTGGACGTTCGCCGCGCGCAGCGCCGTGTAAGGGAGGAAGAAGTTGACCTGTCCCCCGACGTGATAAATCACGTCCAGCTCCTCGGCCAGGGCGTCGAACCGCGGTCGCGGTAGGCCGAGGAGGGGCAGGGAGAGATCTCCTGCGACGGGGATGATGCGGCCCTCGCACGACGCGGCCCGGAGGCCGAGCCGCTCGATGTGAGCGCGGAGCCTCTCGGCTGCTCGTGCGTTCTCATCCTCTCGAACGAGACAGTAGATATCTGCCTTGCTGGTGCGCAGGAGCTCGTCCAGCACGAACGCGCCCAGAAAGCCAGTCGCCCCGGTGAGGAAGATGCGCTGTGGCTCGGTCACATGCGCCGAGGGAGACCGCAGGAATCGAATGGTCGGATCCAGTACAGCCTCCGCTTGCCAGTCGAGCGCGTTCGCCGTGGAAACCTCACGCATCATGTCGAAGGACCCCCCATCGCTTGACTGTAAAGACCGCTCGCCCTGGAAACCTGGCCCTCGCTGCAGCGTGGGGCACTGCGTCATGCACTTACCAAGCAAGGCAGGCCGGCGTCAATTGGAATCCGCCGCGGCGCGCGGATCGGGTGGCGCGCGCGCGTCAGAGCGAGGCCACCTCGACACGCGAGATCCCGAGCCGGAGCTGCCCAGTCGCCGGCCGCCGCTCGACGATCCCGGCGGCCCCGTGCACCCCCGCCTCACCGAGCTGCTTGCGGAGCCGGCAGACGTCCAGGTTGAGCTTGAGCGCGTCGATCGACAGCATCCGGCACAGCGCGTCTCGGTCCACCCATCCGCGCTCGGCGGCCGACGCCTGCGTGTCTTCGAGGACGAGGCGGGCGAGGACGAGGAGGAGGTAATGGTAGCTCCGGGGCGACAGCTGAAAGGCGCCGGCGTCGTGGACGACGGTGACCTCGACGTGCTCCTCGTCGCGGCTCGCCGCGATCCGGAGCCCCACGAGCTCGATCGTCAAGCCGGCCGAAGCCTCCCAGGTCGCCCGGAGGCCCGTGGGTAACTCGAGCACCCACGGCTCGCCGTCGACCACGACGAGATCGTGGTCCTGGACGACATCGAGCCGCTCCTCGTGCTCCGCCACCCAGCGCCCGGCGCAGTCCTCATAGACGGTCACGATGGGCCGCTCCTCGCACGGAAGCACGAGCACGTGATCGGCGGCGCACCGGTACGCGCCGGAGGAGCGATGGCGCGCGCCCGGCGCCGGCCCTCCCCCGTCCACCAGGGCGAAGCTGCTGGCAGCGCCGCCGAGCCCGACGGCCTCCCCCGTCGCGAGCGCGACCCGCTCGCCCGGCTTGAGCCGCCGGCCGTCGACGAAGGTGCCATTGCGGCTGCCGAGATCCCGCAGCTCCCAACATCCATTGATCCAGCGCAGGACGGCGTGCTCCCAGGAGACGCGCAGATCGTCGAAACGCAGGTCACAGGCGGGGTGCCGCCCGACGAGACATCGAGGTCCGAGGGTGAATCGCCGCTCGATCGGTAGCTGCTTGAGGATGCCCACGCGCGACCTGGGCAAGGTACACGGCCGGCAAGCATCATGGAACAAAAATAGGACCCATTAGGCCCCTCAGGCTCCATCCCGATGACCATGAGCGCTACTCCAACCTTCCTCGGCTCTGGCGAGGCGGCGCTCGCGCTCGACGGCACGGTCTCCCTGCCCGGTCGGTACGAGGACGTCGGACCTATCGCGTCTGGCTCATTCGGTGAGGTGAGGCGCGTGCGCGATCGCCTCTTCCGACGGATGATCGCCATGAAGCTGCTCCGGTTTGAGTACGTGGATCACCCGCGGGTGCGCGCGCGCTTCCTCAACGAGGCGGAGATCACGGCAGGGCTCCAGCACCCGGCCATCGTGGCCGTCTATGACCGCGGGGAGCTCGCGGACGGGCGACTCTGGTTCACGATGCAGGAGGTGCGGGGGCGCACGTTCGAAGCGGCGCTCGCGGAGCTCCACGCCATAAGGTCGCCCGCGGGCTTCCGGCCAGGCCCGTCGGGCTGGACGTTCCGGCACGCCGTCACCGCGTTCGCCCGCGTCGCAGAGGCCGTGGCCTACGCGCACCGCCAGGGGGTGGTGCACCGGGATCTCAAGCCGGCAAACCTGATGGTGGGTGAGCTCGGGGAGGTGCTGGTGATGGATTGGGGGCTGGCGCGCCGCGCCGCCGAGGACGCGGCGCCGAGCGGCGAGGCCGTGGCGTTCCAGGCCCGCGCCGCGAACGACCCCAGGCTGACGTGCGAGGGCGACGTGCTCGGCACGCCCGCGTACATGCCGCCTGAGCAGGCGGCAGGGCGGCATCGGCTCCACAGCCCGCAAAGCGATGTCTATGCGCTCGGCGCCGTCCTCTATCACCTGCTCTCCGGTCAGCCTCCCTACAGGACATCAGGCTTCATGCCTGTCCGGCAGATCCTCGCGGGCCCGCCGCTGCCGGTCACCGAGGCAGCGCGCGGCGGGCCGCAGCCGCCGGCGGAGCTCGCGGCCATCTGTTCGCGGGCGATGGCCCGGGAGATCGCGGCCCGCTACCCGAACGCCTCCGCCCTCGCCGAGGAGATCTCTTCATGGCTCGACCGCAGCTCACGACAGGAACAGGCGCTGCGCGCGGTGCGGAGAGCGCAGGCGTTCCTGCCCGGCATCGCGGCCTGCCGCGAGGGGGCCGCGCGCGCGAAGGCGGAGGCGCAGGCGCTGCTCGCGGCGGCGCGGCCGGGCACTCCGCTCGACACGAGGCAACGGGGCTGGGCGCGCGAGGACGACGCCGAGGCGCTCGCCGCCGAGGCGGCGCTGCGCGAGGCCGAGTGGCTCGCCCGGATCCACGGCGCGCTCGGCGTCGATCCGGAGCTCCCCGACGCCCACGCCGCGCTCGCCGATCACTATCGGGGGCGCCTGGCCGAAGCCGAGCGCGCGCAGCGCAAGGCCGACGCGCTCTGCTTCGAGGCCCTCCTCCGCGCGCATGATCGGCGCAAACACGCGGCGTTCCTGCGCGCCGCGGGGGAGCTGTCGCTGGTGACGGAGCCGCCGGGGGCCACGGTCGTCCGTGGCGGCTCCCCAGCGAGCTCGAGCGAGAGCGGGCCGCGCGCGGCGCCGACGGGCGCGTCTCTCCCTGCGGCAACCACCTCGACGCCCGGTTCGTTCGGGTGATCGAGAGCGACGGCGGTGCCCGCTCGATCGCGAGCGTGCAGGAGACCCCGCCGGACGAGAGCCCTTACGGGGTGAGAGGGCTCGGGGGCACCTCGCGGGACTTTTGCCTCGATCCCTGGACGCGCGAGGGGCCGCGGCTCGACGGCGTGAAATAGCGAGAAATAGCGCGTCATAGCGGCAAGCGGCGCGGATGTCCGAGATTCCCGCCGCACCCGGCGCGGCGGGCCCGAGCGTCACGCTCCTCCGCAGCGTCCACGGCAGGAGGCTTGACATGGCCGCTCGTTCTTCTGGCGCCACCCTCTCCAGCGCGAACGAGGCCGCGGAGGAGCTGCTCCGCGCCGCCTATCGACCCCTGCCGACGCTCGCGCGCCTGCTCGAGCGGCTCCTGCGCTCGCTCGCCGAGGCCACCGGAGCGCTCGAGGGGTCGCTCTGGCTGCGCGCTCACGGCACCCTCGCGCTGAGGCGCAGCGGCCGCGATCTGCATCTGCGCTGGGTGGACGCTCCCGACGCGCCGCGCCTCGCCAGCCTGGCGCCGGCAGCGCAGGCGCCCGCGATCACGGAGCCGATCGTGTATGGCGGCGCCTCCATCGGCGAGCTCCGTCTCTCGCTCGGGGCCGACCTCGGCCAGGAGGCGGACGCCGCGTCGCTCTGCCGGTCGGTGAGCCGCGCCTCGGCGTCGCTCGTCAAGCGCCACGAGGTGGAGCGCTGGGCCGAGGAGCGCCTCGGCGAGCCGGCGATGCTCATCGGCGTGAGCGCGGCGGTCCGCGCGGTGGACACCTTCATCGAGCGGGCGGCAGCGAGCCGGCTCCCGGTGCTGATCCAGGGCGAGCTCGGGACGGAGAAGGAGATCGTCGCCGCCTCGCTCCACAGCCTCGGACCCGACCGCGGCGGCCCCTTCGTCGTGGTCCATGACCCGGGCCAGCTCCAGGGCGACGCGCTCGCGCGGCTGTCGCGCTGGTTCGAGCAGGCGCGCGGCGGCACGCTCCTCGTCGACGGCGTCGACGAGCTCCCGCCGCCGGCGCAGTCGGGGCTCCTCGAGCTCCTGCGCGCAGGGCAGAGCCTCGCGGGGAGCGCTGGCGAGCGCCGCGCGCTGCCGCGGATCATCGGCGCCTCGACGAGCGATCTGCACGGCCTCGTCAGGGAGGGACAGTTCTCGAAGCCGCTGCTCATGAGGCTCGATTTCCTGTCGATCTCCTTGCCGCCCCTCCGCGCCCGGCGGGAGGACATCGAGGCGCTCGTGGCCTGGGTGCTTCACCGCTACGGCCACCCGTGGGACCGGAAGAGCACGGAGGAGCTCATCGGCGCTTGCCAGGCGTACGCCTGGCCCGAGAACCTCGCGGAGCTCGAGCGCGCCGTCGTGCGCCTCGCCGTGATGACGGGCGCCGAGCCCATCCGCCGCGCGGACATCCTCGAGCACACGCCGTGGATCGCGTCCGCCCCGGCGCGCGCCGTCGGGGGACACGGCGGGAAGGGCGCGGCGCCGCGGCTCCATCATCCGCCGCTGGACGAGGCGGCGTGCCGGTGGGCGCGCATGGTCCTGGCGAAGGACTCCTCGCAGCTGCCCACGCTGCATGACGGGCTCGGGCGGGCGCTCGTCTACCTCGGCGAGCACTACGTCGAGCCGATCGCGCTCGCGCAGCTCGCGCGCCACGCCCGCGTCAGCGCCTCGCACCTGTCGTACCTGTTCAAGAGCTCGCTGGGCATGAGCTTCAAGCCCTTCCTCGGACGGCTCCGCGTCGAGCGGGCGAAGCAGCTGCTCGAGAGCAGCCGTCAGCGGATCACCGACGTGGCGATCGCCGTGGGCTTCGCCGATCTGAGCTATTTCGAGAAGCTGTTCCGACGGCTCGTCGGGGTGAGCCCCCGCGTCTATCGCCGCCACACCGCGCCCTCCGGTCGAGGCGACGGCAAGGTGCGCTGACGCCGGCCGCCGCGCTCCCGGGCGGTTCCCACCGGCAGGGGCGCGGGCTCTTCCCTGGATTCAACGGGTGTTCACCGTCGCGTCGCTGCGTCCTTCATCGCGCATTCACCCGAGGACCAGCCGTCCATCACGACAGCCGACGAGGTGTCATCGGCAGGACGACCGACGTTCGAATCACAGCGGGCCGCTCTCCCGCCCGGCAGAATCGGCGCGTCACCGCCGCCCGACGGGCCAGCCTACCGAGGGCGCCGAGCAGGTGATCGCCTGACCTACAGCGGGGTCGTTCAGCAAGCTTGAAATGAAAAAAATCCTGGGATACGGTCGCCGCTGTTTGGATCCTCGGTGTTCCAGCCGCAGAAGTGACAGGATGACGAGCGCACCGGCGTGCGGGCGCCGGTCATCCATGGCGTGCGCCACGTATCTCGCCCGCTCCACCGGCTCAGGAGGCGAGCCGTGGAACAGACCGCTCCTCAGGAACAGCGCAAATCGCGATGCGCAGGCGGTCGTCGTGCGTCACCGGATCCTCCGTTATCGCGGAGGCTCAGTGACACTGGTTCAGGGTGTGTGCTGTCCCCCTTCTTCAGCGGCATCCCACCCATGCAGCCTCCCGGTCCGCCCGACTCTCCGCCCCGCAAGGATGCCTGCATGTCGACCCGTCTCCTCTGGCCCGACGCCGCTGACCCCCCCGTCCTCAACGTGACAACGCTCCTCGAGCAGCTTGTCGGCGAGTCCATCCGAGCTCAGGTGCTGCATCAGGTGCTCACCGTGGTCGAGCGCAGCGACGTGGCGCTCTACCGCGGGCTCTGGTCTCCCGGCGAGGAGATCCTCCTTCGAGCGGTCTTGCTGCGCGGCACGCCGTCAGGCCGCGCGTACTTGCATGCCACGGCCAGCATCGCTCTGTGCCAGCTGCCGCTCGCGGTCCGAAGAGGGCTGCTCTCCTCGGACGTTCCGTTCGGACGGCTCCTTCAAACTGCGCAGGTCCGTGTCACGCGGACCGACCTGCTCGGGGCCGACCAGAGCCTCGGAGACCTCTGCCTTCTGTTCGACGGCCTGTCGCCCGCGACCCGCGCGGTGCGGCGCAGCTACGTCATGCGGCTCCAAGAAGGTATCGCCGTCGCCCACCTCGTCGAGACGTTCCCCCTGAGCCTCACCCAGACCGCGCTCGTCGCCCCGCAGCTCTAAAGGCGCGTCGTCCACCGCTCCCCGCACAGGCTCCTGCCAGGACGAATCGTGATGGATGACGGACCGGTCACGCGTGGATAGCCCGACGGCGCCGCAAGGAGTCTCCCGATGCTGCTTCGGCATGGGGCAGCGATCCGCAGCGTCAGCGCTGTCGGCCCCCGCGCCTCGGCCCCACGGCAGGATCCGCGCACACGAGGGGTGCGCCATCGCTGCTGCCGCGCTGAGCACGGTAACGTTTGGCCGCGAGGGACTGGAGCAGATTGCCCCAGGTCGGTCTCCGAAGACGCGATCGGGCGTCAACAAGGGTCGATTCTTTGTTGATCCACCGGCGATGTCCCGGAATACTGACCGGCACCGGTGTCCGCAGGGCACCCAGGGACGCCATCCACGCGAGAAGACCGCCGTGACCATCGCCGAGCCGACCCCCATGAAGCCGCCGAGGAGCGTCGCCGCCGCCCCTTCGACGCCGCGACGCCGCGCGATGCGGCCGGCGAGGTCATCGCCGGCGAGCGATACGTCCGCAATAGTGGATGGTCACGACAAGCTCCGTAGCAATACGCGTGCCACTTGGCACATGCACCCGGACGCCGCCGCTCAGGGCGACGCCGAGCCGAATCGCCTACCCAGGAGCATCCCCTCTTCGGTTTTCAAACTACGCACAGTAGGAGTGATGAACAATGTCCACCGAGACCGTGTATACCACCCAAGTGAACGAGCCCGGAAAGAAGGAGTTCAAGGAGGAGGTCAAGACCGAGACCAGCGAGGGGGTCAAATACGAGACCAAGCACGAGTACAAGGTCGAGTCCAAGGCGAGCCCGAGCCCGAGCGAGCTCAGCTCGCGCGTCGGCCAGGCGGAGGGGATCGTTCATCGGAACGTGCTCTGGGCGCTCGGAGCGGGCATCGTCCCTATCCCGCTCTTCGATATCGTCTCGATCACCGGTGTGCAGGTCAAGATGCTGAAGGAGCTCTCTGACCTCTATGGAGTGAGCTTCAGCTCGTCCCTCGCCAAGAAGATCACCGGCGCGCTGCTCACCGGCCTCGGGAGCGTGGGGCTGGGGACCGCGATCGGGTTCAGCATCTCCAAGTTCCTCCCCGTCATCGGCTCGACCCTCGGCGCCGTCTCCGTGCCTGTCTTCGCGGGCGCATTTACCCACGCCACGGGCAAGATCTTCATGATGCACTTCGAGTCGGGCGGGACGCTCCTCGACTTCAACCCCCAAGCGATGCGCGCTCACTTCAACCTGGAGTACGAGAAGGCCAAGGCGGCCGTGGGCCGCGTCCACTAGGCTGTATCGAACGGGCGTCGCGTGCGGCCCGACCGCGGCCGAGGGCTACCAGGCCTCTCTGCCGGGTGAGCCGCGCCGGGGCGCCCTGGTGTCCCGGACCCTCCCTGGATCCCTCGTACGGACGCCCGTCTCGCGAGCACCCCTCTGTCCTGCCAGCGCCCGCGGCGGGCGCCTCGCGGCCCCGCTCCCGGGAGCGGAGCGCCGGCCGCCCGGCGGGTTGTCGTTGCCAGCGATGACGCGTTCTGGGTAGCCTCCTCTCGACGTGGCCAGAATTCCCGGAGAGACCGAACACGACGCCCCCTCGGGGCCGAGCATCGCGCGCGAGGCGCTCAAGGCCGCCGTCGCGCTCGGCGTCCTCGGCGCCCTGGTGGGTTACGTGTCCCGAGGCGGCAACCTCGCCCGCGGCATGCCCGCCCCCCCCCAGTTCGTCGACGTCGAGGCCTTCCGCGCGGACTGTGGGCCGCGCGACGTGAACGGGCGCCCGCTGATCGTCAACATGGTCTACAGCGAGGACAAGAGGTCCTGGCTGGAATACGCGGCCGAGCGGTTCGCGCGGCGCTGCCCGAACATCCAGGTCAAGCTCACCGCGATGGGCGACATCGAATCGGCCGATGCGATCATCGACGCCTATCTCGAGCCGAAGTACAAGCAGCAGAAGAACGAGCTGCCCACGCTGTGGGCGCCGGCCGACGACATCGTCGTCCAGTACCTCGCCGCGCGCTGGAAGCAGCGATCGAGCGAGGTGCCCGACGCCGGCGAGCTCCTGGACGGCAGCGAGGCGAGATCCCTCGCGCGGTCGCCGCTGGTCGTGCTCGTGTGGCATGATCGATACCAGGTGCTCGAAGCCATCCTGCGATCGGGGCGCAGCGAGGAGGGGCCATGGTGGCAGATCCCGTGCGCCCTGGTCCCGAGGGACGCGGAGCTCTCCAAGGTCGCCCTCGAAGACCGGGTGCCGGGGCGCTGGATCGACTGGTACGGCCCGCTCACGCCGCCGCCGGCGAAGAAGCCTGCGGTGGCCCCGAAGACGCGCACCCCGATCAAGCCTGCTTACGAGGCGCCCTTCCCGACGCTCCAGGAGATCGAGCGATGGGGTCGGGTGAAATTCGGCCATACCTCACCGACCCGCGCGGCGTCGGGGCTCGAGACGTTGTACCTCATGGCCTACGCTTACGTCTTGCCCCCGAAGGAGCGGGCCGCGCTGGAGGGCAGCGACGCGCCTGCGCAGGGCTCGGCGGGAGGAGGGCTCACGGGGAGCGAGCACCTGCGCGGCGCGTTCGCCCGCGCGCTCGCGGAGCGCAAGGACAGCCTGAGGCAAGCGCTCGGGCGATGCGAGGGTGGCCTCGACGAAGCGCCGGAGTCCGCGCGGCTCCTCACGGAGTCGATGATCAACGTGGGCCCGGGGCGCTACGACGGCGTGATGACCTACGAGCACCTCACGCTCCCCGCGCTGAAGCGGCTCGGCGCTCACGAGAGCACCCTCCGCGACGCGCGCATCATCTATCCGCAGCCCACCATCGTGAACGAGCACCCGGCGGTGTTCATCAGGCCTGACCCGGCTCAGAGACAGGCCGCGAGCAGGTGGCTCGACTTCTTGCTGGCAGAGGAGATGCAGGAGAAGGCGATCCAGTACGGGTTCCGCCCGGCGAACCCGGATGTCTCGATCCGCGCGAGCGATGTGGACGAGAACCCCTTCTTGGACCTGCGTCGTTACGGCGTCGAGCTCGATCCTGACCTGAGGGAGCCGCCGGGCCTCGACGGCGATGCCATCCACGAGCTCATCGGGATCTGGCAGGACGCGACCGGAAGGTATTGAGCGCGCGCCGTCAGGGGCTGGCCGGCGCGGGCGCGGCGGGCGGAGGCGTCTTGATCGCTCCCGGCGCGGCGTTCTCGGCGGCCGTCTGGGGCGCGGGCGGGGCCGCGGGCGCGGGGGGCAAGGCGCCGCCGCTCGCCCTCGCGGGCGCCGCGTTGCCCGCCGGCGCGGGCGCCGTGTTGCCCGCCGGCGCGGGCGCCCCCCCGGCGGGCGGCGTGGCGGCCGGCGCGCCGATCGGGCTGTCGACGAAGTTCAGCATGAGCGGGATCCCTCCTTGTCCGCCGCCGAGCACGACGACCTTCGCGTTCTGCGAGCTCGCGAGCTCGAGCGTGGCGTCGATGCCGCGCCAGCGCAGGAGATCGGGGGAGACGTTGCCCGCGATGAGGTTGTAATCGCGGATCCCGGCGGCCTCGGTGCGCTTGCGCTCGGCCTCCTGCTCCTCCCGCTCGAGCTTGTACCTGTACTCCAGGAGGAGCTGCTCCTGCCGGAATCTCTCCTTGATGGCGTCCTGGACCATCCGCGGGAGCTCGATGTCGACGAGCTTCAGCTCCTCGATGACGATATAGGGGAACGCCTCCTCGCCGGCGTCCGTCTTCTGGACGCGGCCGAGCGCCGGGATGTTCCCGAGCTCCTGGAGCAGGTCGCGCGCGCTCGAGTAGATTTCATAGGCAGGCCGGCTGCCGAACGTGCGTCGCACATGGGCCTCGGCGTCGGGCCGGATGAGGCGGTCGAAATACTCGGGCCCGATGTCCCGCTGGAGATAACCCAGCATGTCCTGCCGCGGGTGGTAGCGCACCACCACCTCGACGCTCAGATCGAGCCCCTCGTCGCTGAGGACGCTGAACGTCAGCCTCTTCTGCTGCAAGCGGATCTCGTAGTTGGTCACCGAGTTCCACGGCGCGACGACGTGCAGCCCTTCGCCAAATATCTTTTGCGGGTCCACCACCGTGCCGCCCGCGAAGTACCGGTACAGGACGCCGCGATGTCCGGACGGGACGCTGATGAACACGCGAGGCCACAGGAACCCGAGCGCGAGCAGCAGGAGGACCACCAGCATGTAGACGAGGGTCTGCACCCCCAGCAGCCAGGCCGCGATCCGCTCCCGTAAGGTGGGCTTGTCCTCGATGTCGTCCAGGGGCTCGTAGTTGGGCATGGTCAGCCTCCGGTGACGGAAACGTTACGACCTCAGGGGCGCTCCAGCCGGGGGGGAGCCTTGCGCCTCTGTCGCTGCGGCCCGGAGAGGATCGCCGCGATGAGCCCCCCCACGGGCGTCAGCACGAGGGAGACGAGGATCGCCCCCCACCACCGGATGCGCCGCGTGCTGCCGAGGAGGCCGACGGCGATGAGGGTGAGGATCGGCAGGCCGATGACGATGAGCGGAGCGAAGTGCATGGCGATTCCGTGTGCTGGAGAAGTGTCCCATGGTCACGCGACGGGCCCGGCGTCCGCCTGCGCGGGGCCGGTGGCCATTCGATCGATCGACCGGATCTTCCCGGATTCCATCGTCACCACGCGATCCGCGCACCGGAAGTAGCGATCGTCGTGGCTCACCGCGATGACCGTCTTGCCCTGTCGCTTCAGCGAAGGGAGCAGGTCCTCGTAGAAGTACTTGCGGAACTCGGGATCCTGATCCGCGGCCCACTCGTCGAAGACATAGATCGGCCGATCCTCGAGGAGCGCCACGATCATGGCGAGCCGCTTGCGCTGGCCGGTGGACAGGTCGCGCCGCGTGAAGCGCTGCTTCGCGAACGACGTCTTGCCGTCGAGCTGCATCTGCGCGAGCAGGCGGTGCACCGACGCCTCCTCGACGCCGAGCAGGCCGTAGAGCTTCGCGAAGAGGTGGAAGTCCGAGTAGATCGCCGAGATCATCTCGCGGTACGGCGCCACGTTGTTCGGCTGGACGAGGATTCCATCGACGCGCACGGCGCCGGCGCTCGGCGGGTACAGGCCTGTGAGGACCTTCATGAACGTCGACTTGCCGCTCCCGTTGCCGCCCACGATGAACACGACCTCTCCCGCGGTCACGGTCAGGCTCAGCGGGCCGATGCGAAACCCGCCGCCGCCGTTCTGCGGGCCGTAGTCGTACTCGACATGGCTCGCCTCGAGCGCGGCGAAGCGGCCCTTCCAGGGGTCCTCGGCGTCCGAGGACGCCGCCTCGCGCGTGGCCGCATCGAGCTTCTCCTCCAGCGCCTCGATCTGGGAGAGGGCCACGTTGGATCGGATATACGCCTGGGAGGTGTTGAGCATCAGCCCGAGTGGACCCCAGACGAAGATGACGCCCGCGACGAGCTGGCTGAGCAGCGTGGCGTCGACGGCGATGTACCGGGGGAGGACGAAGATGAGCCCGCCCAGCACCGCGAAGAGGAGGCAGGTCGAGAAGATCGCGTTTTCGTTGAAGAGGATGTTCGCCTTCGCCGTGAGCAGGCGGAGGCCGTCGGAGGTCTGCACGATGTCGTCACGGAGCTCGCGGCTGCGCCGGCGGCTGAACTTGGCCTCCTTGAAGCCGTCGAGCAGGTCCGTGAGCAGGTCGAAGAAGACGACCCGCGTCTTCGCCGCCTCTCGCAGGCAACGCTTGATCTCTTTCCTGTTGGAGAGATAGATGATGATGCCGATCGTGGCGATCGCGGCGACGACGACGAAGGCCGTGAGGGAGAGCCAGGCGAGGTAGACCGTCCCGAACGCGAGGATGCACAGCGACTGCAAGCAGAGCGCGATCGGCCCCGCCGCGTCGGAGACGACCGACACGTTCTCGGTGATCCGATCGTAGATTTCCGCGGTCCCGAGGCGCTCGAGCCCCTGGAGCTCCGCCCGCTCGATCTTGTCCACGATCCTGGTCTTGATGCGCTGGAGCGCGGACTCGATGATGTGCACCGTCCGGTGGCAGGTATGCCGGGCCGCGAGGACGAACAGCACGATCGCCAGCACGAACATGGCGAACATGCGCAGGCCGCTGCTGTCGTCCGAGTGCACCGCCAGGTTCACGAAGAGGATGACGAGCGAGTTCGCAATCCCGGCCAGGCTCGCAGCGACGAGGAGGCGTTTACGTTCGGCTGCGGCTTCGCTGGTGATCAGGTCGACGAGCGTCATTGCGGTGATAGCGCTTGCTGTGGAGGTGCGGGGCTGACGCGTGAGGTCCTGTCCGATCCCCGTCGCGCCCCGGCGGCATGGTACACGCTCCTCGCGGCGCGAGGCTAGCCCCAATCCGCTTGTTGGGGCGGGATCCTGGCCGATCTGAGGCCTCGACCAGCGGAGCGCCTGGGCAGCTCATCCAGGGCCGCCGGCGAGGCCAAGAGGCGGCCGGGCGAGGCTCGCCGCGCGGGGAGGTGCTCGCTCGGGGCGCCCTCCGGGCAGCGAGCGCGACAGCGCGCCGCGCGCGGCCCGCGAGGCACGACGGCCCTTCCGCGGGTGCGCCGGACGCGCCAGCCGAGCTCAGAAGCTGTAACCGAAGTATTCGCAGTCTCGCCTGAATCTCTCGGCGACGATCGCCCTCGTCTTCTCGTTGTAGTACTCTTGATAACGCGCCTTGCGGCTCGACCTGTTCACATGGGGGAGCCTGCCCTCGAAGCCGATCTGCTCGGCCAGCGCCTCGAAATCCTGGGAGAGGCTCTCGACCTTCAGGATCCTGTCCATGGCCAGGCGGCCGTCGTGCGAGGCGTACTCCGCCTGGTCGATGTAGAACCGCTCGAAGATGCCGCCCGGGTAGTCTCTCGGGAGCATCACGAACTCCTCGAAGCTGGACGCGTTCTTGTTGACCTCGCTCATCACGCGCTCTCCGATCGCGGCGAACCGGATCGCCACCTCCTCCGCGCTGCCTGGCTCGAATCGCTTGAACATCCGGGAGAACCTCAGCCATAGCTTCGTATAGGCGGCCGAGAGCTCGCTGTTCCGTCCTAGGATCTTCAGGCCGCGGTAGTACATCCTCAGGGCTCTGTCGCCCTGGTTCAGCCTGATCCGCGCGTCCTCGTCGTTCCCTCTATCCTTGAAATGAGAGTACCACGACACCATGCGATCGAAGGGGTTCCTCACGACGCAGAACTTGACGTAACGCTCGAAGACGGCTTCGTCGACGGCGGCCTTGATGTCCGAAATGTAGCAGTGCTTCGTTCGATTCTTCGACGGATCGACCGGAACCGTCTCGATCAGATCTGGATCGAACTCCTCGAAGATCTTCTGGATCGAATTCCCTCCCGTCCGCTGGATATGAACGAAAATCGCCTTGTATTTGTGAGAAATAAACAAAGCATCTCCCCGTCTGATGCCGGACCCCCCTGCGCCGAGCAGGGACGCGACTCGATTTTCAGCGCCACTAACATATCATCGTGTGTAAGGCAAGCTCATGCCTTGTTGGCCGTCCGCGAGATGTCGCCCTCCCTCACGCGCCAGCCAGGGGCGCGCGGTGCCCTCCACGTCGGCAGAGGCCACGGGGAGCTCGAGGGGAGCTCCGGGACGTGCGACGCCGGCGCCCGGCGCCGCACGTGGCCCGAGGGAGGCGATGTAGAAGCGCGGCGCGCGCCCCCTCCTTCTCGCGGGGCGAGGCGAGCAGGACGCGGCCGTGGGACGGCGTGGGAGGAGAGCGGGACGGGTGGGCTGCCGGGGGAGCAGCGCGGCGTGCCCTCGGACCTGCAAGCGCTGGTCCGGTACGCGCGCGGAGCCCCGCACTTCGCTGCCGCCATGTGGATTGACATGGACGCCGCTCTTGCGGTTCCATGCGCGCGGAGGTTGGTGACCCGGAATGCTACGAGCCCTCTCTGCTCCTGTGACATCGCTGTTCATGTCCATCTGCCTGCTCGCGGGCGTCGCCGCGGCGGAGCCACCGCCGAAGGCCAAGGCGCCGAAGGCCGAGGGGCCAAGGGCGAGGTTCGTCGTGGATTTCAGGGAAGGGAGCAAGCGGGCAGCGGGGTGGATCTGGAAGGTCGGCGCCGGGGCGAACGCCAACTTCATCGACAACCAGGACGTGGTCGGGCAGCCGACCGGCTCCGCGGTCACGGTCGGCCTGCAGTTCGACGGCAGCGCCGAGTACAACCATGGGAGCCACGAGTTCCGCAACCTCCTCACCCTTGGCGAGGGCGCCACGCGCACGCCGGTGATCCCGGAGTTCGTCAAGTCGTCGGACAGCCTCTTGGCCGAGTCGGTCTATCTCTATCATATCATCGACTGGGCCGGCGTGTTCGGGCGGTTCTCGATCCAGAGCTCGATCTTCGCGGGGGTCGACGTGCGGCCCGCCGGTTTCTCTTATGCGATCACCCGGCCTGACGGGCGCGTGGACAGCGTCGGCGGCGCCGCTGACGGGCTGAACCGGCTGCGGCTCTCGGACCCGTTCCGGCCGACGCTCTTCAAGGAGTCGGCCGGCGTGTTCGCGCGGCCGGTGACGAGCCGCGTCCTCAACGTCGAGGCGCGCCTGGGCGTCGGAGTGCGCGAGACGATCGGCGCGAACCAGCTGGTGATCAACGACAATCCCGTCAGGACGCCCACGGTCGTGGAGGTGAGGGAGCTGTCGAACTTCAACCAGCTCGGCCTCGAGGGCGTCGTCGGCGTCTGGGGCGGTCTGGCGCAGAAGCGCGTCACCTACCGGGTGGGCGTCGAGGTGATGGCGCCCCTCGTGCACACCGATCTCACGCCGGCGGAGCTCGCGATGATCGATCCGACGCGCGGAGAGCAGCCCGGGACGGCCGACCTGACCAACGTGGAGATCTTCGGCAAGCTGTCCTTCAAGCTCATCGAGTGGGCGTCGCTCGACTATCAGTTCAAGGCCATCCGGCAGCCGCAGCTCGTCGACCTGTTCCAGATCCAGAACAACCTGCTGCTCACGTTCTCGTACATCGCCACGAACGAGCCTCCCGAGGAGCCGGCAGCGCCCGCTGCCGCGCCGCCCAACGCGCCCGCTGCCGCGCCGCCGCCTCGCGTGCCGCAGCCTCCTCCTCCGCCGGAGCGCCCTGCATCGCCTCCACCGCCGCGGTGAGCTTGCCGGCCACCCCGCGAAGGAGCGGCTCCTGCGGCGCCGCCGCGGCCCGCGCGACGAGAGCCGATTAGAGAACGAGCTCCGCCCGCAGCGTCGAGTCCTCCAGATCGCGCGTCAGCTTGAACCCGAGCTTCTGCGCCACGCGCTGCATCTCCACGTTCTCGCCCAGGATGTCGGCGCCGATGCGGGAGAGCCCCTCGTCGCGGGCGATCTGCACGAGCATCCCGAGCAGCCTGGCCCCGAGCCCCTGCCGCTGGTGCTGGTCGCTGATCAGCAGGGCGAACTCCGAGTCGTTGGTGCCCGGCAGCTTGCTCAGGCGGCCGACGCCGATGATCTCGCGGTCCGCGCCGCCCGCGGGCGGCCTCTCGACCACCAGCGCCATCTCGCGGTCGTAGTCGGCGAAGCAGACGCGGGTCAGCCGCTCGTGGGCGGTGCGCAGGTCGAGCTGCATCGGGTGGAAATACCGGAGCCGCACGGTCCGCTCGGAGAGCCCCTGGTGGAACTTGACCAGCAGCGGCTCGTCCTCGGGGCGGATCGGGCGGATCGTGAACGTCTGCCCGTCCTTGCCCTCGAGCTCCGTCACGTACTGGGTCGGGTACTCGCGGATCGCCGACCTCGGGAGCGCCGACTCCGGCGTGTCCGACGGGTGCAGGACGACCCGCGCGTCGAGCGCGATCATCCGCTCGTCGCTGACGGCGAGCGGGTTGATGTCGATCTCGCGGATCCATCGCTGCTCGATCACCATCTGAGAGAACCGCACGAGCAGGTGCTCGAGCGCCGCGAGGTCCACCGGCTTCCTGCCGCGCACGCCCTTCAGGGCGTGGTGGATCTTGGTCTGCTCCATCATGCGCCGGGCCAGCGTCGCGTTGAGCGGCGGCAGGCCGAGCGCGCGGTCCTTGAAGACCTCGACGAGCTGCCCGCCGGCCCCGAACAGGAGCACCGGACCGAACTGCGGATCCACCGAGCTGCCGAGGATGATCTCGTAAGTGTCCTTCAGCGAGACCATCGGCTGGACCGTCACGCCCTGGAAGTGCTCGGCGCCGGCCTTCTGCGTGACGCCCTCGCGGATCTCCTCGAAGGCCCGGCGGACCGCGGCGTCGTCGGGCAGGTTCAGCTTCACGCCGCCCACGTCGGTCTTGTGTGTGATCGTCGCGCTGTAGAGCTTGAGGACGATCGGATACCCCATCTGCGTCGCCGTCGCGGAGGCCTCCTCGACGCTCCTCGCGACGGCGGTCTGCACCGTCGGGATGCCGTAAGCCGCCATGAGCTGCTTCGACTCGAACTCATCCATCAACGTCCGGCCCGACGCGCGGACGCCGTCGACGAGCGCCCTGGCCTTCTCGCGATCGACGTCGCGCGCGTGCTCATCCATGCTCGGCGTCTCGTAGAGCGCGCGCAGGTTGTCCGCGTAGCGGACCATGGAACAGAACGCGCGCGCGGCGATGTCGGGGTAGTCGAACGTCGGGACGCCGGCGCGGGCGAGGATCGTCCGGCCCGCCTCCACCTCCGCGCCGCCCATCCAGCTGGCCAGGACCGGCTTGCCCTCGATGTGCGCATGCTTGCGCAGGGCCTCGGCGGTCTGCGTGGATTCGGTCATGTCCTGCGGGGTGAGGATGACGAGCACGCCGTCGTTGTTCGGGTCCCTGGCGCAGACCTCGAGCGCCCGCGCGTAACGGTCGGCACCCGCATCGCCGAGCACGTCCACCGGGTTGTTGCGGCTCCAGGCGGCGGGCAAGAAGCCGCTCAGCTCGCCCAGGGTCTCCGGCGAGAGCGGCGCCAGCTCGCCGCCGTTCGCGACGAGCGCGTCGGTCGCCAGCACGCCCGGGCCGCCGGCGTTCGTCACGATGCAGAGCCGGTCGCCGCGCGGCCGGGGCTGCTTCGCCAGCGTCTCGGCCATGGAGAAGAGATCCGCGATCTCGCCGACCCGCAGCACGCCCACGCGCCGGAACGCCGCCTCGAGCACCTCGTCCGAGCCGGTGAGCGAGCCGGTGTGCGACGCCGCCGCCTTGGCCGCGGCCTCGCTGCGGCCGGGTTTGATCACGATGATCGGCTTGTTCAGCGCCACCTCGCGGGCGGCCGACAGGAACGATCGCGCGTCGCCGATCGACTCCATGTAGATCAGGATGCTGTTCGTCTTGGGGTCGTTGCCGAGGTAGTCGACGAGGTCGCCCCAGCCGACGTCGAGCATCGAGCCGACGCTGACGAACGCGCTGAAGCCGACCTGCTCCCGGAGGCTCCAGTCGAGCACCGCCGTGCAGAGCGCGCCGGACTGGCTGATGAACGCCACCTTGCCCGGCCGCGCCTGCCCCTTGGCGAACGTGGCGTTGAGCCCGCCGATCGGGTTCATGACGCCCAGGCAGTTCGGGCCGATGATGCGCATCTTCCCGCGGGCGCGCTCCATGATCTGCCGCTCGAGCTGGATGCCCGGCGGGCCCATCTCCTTGAACCCGGCCGAGATGATGATCGCGCCGCGGACGCCGGCGTCGACACACTCGCCGAGCAGGCCCGGCACGGTCGAGGCCGGCGTGACGATCACCGCCAGATCCACCTTGGCGGGCACGGCGGCGATGTTCGGGTACGCCTTGATCCCGAGCACGCTCGACCGCTTGGGGTTCACCGGGAAGACCGTCCCGCCGAACGGGTTGCTGATCAGGTTCCAGAGGAGCGTGCGGCCGACGGCGCCGCTGTTCTCGGTCGCTCCGATGACGGCGACGTTCCGGGGCTTGAAGATCGGGTCGAGGCTCTGAAACTGCTCGTGAAGCACGTCGTGCGCACGATCCATCTTGGGCAGGGGATTCACCGTCACGCTCCTTGAAGGCTGGCTCAGCGGGGCACTTCCAGCTCCATCGCCGCGAAGCGAGGATGGCTGTCTTGCCACGCTGGAGGGCCGGGCGCATGGGACGACTCGGGATCGTCGCCGCCCGGCCCGCGCAGGCGCTCCGACAGGAGATTGGCGAGCTCTTCTGTCGAGAGCTTGCCCGCCCTCTCCTTGCCGCTCAGGACCTGGGCCACGAGCGAGCGCTTCTGCGCGTGCAGCGACAGCATCTGCTCCTCGATGGTCCCGAGCGCCACGAGTCGATAGATGGTGACCGGCCGGTCCTGACCCAGGCGGTGCGCGCGGTCCGAGGCCTGGTCCTCGACGGCCGGGTTCCACCACGGGTCGAGGTGGATGACGTTGGTGGCGGCGGTGAGGTTGATGCCGAAGCCCCCCGCCCTGAGCGAGATGAGGAAGAGCGGCGCCGTCCCGTCCTGGAACGTGCGCACCCGCTCCTCCCGCGCCTTCCGCGGCGTCTTCCCGTCGAGGTAGACGTAGTCTATGCCGCGCGCCTCGAGCGCGGCGCGCACGAGCGCGAGGTGCGCGGTGAACTGGCTGAACACGAGGGCGCGCTGCCCCTCGGCGCGGAGCTCGTCGACGAGCTCCATGAGGCGCGCGAGCTTGGACGAGGCCAGCTCCGATCGCGCGTCGTAGAGGCGCGGGTGCGACGCGAGCAGCCGCAGGCGGGTGAGCGCCGCGAGCACCTCGACGCGCCGCTCCTGCTCGCGCAGGACCGACCTGCGCGTCTCGAGGTCGGAGAGCGCGGCGAGGCGCGCGTCCTCGTAGAGCTGCCACTCGGCGCTCGAGAGCACGACCGGCACGCGCACCTCGGTGCGCGCCGGCAGCTCGGCCTCGACCTGGGCCTTGGTCCGGCGCAGGAGGAAGGGGGCGAGCACGCGCGCGAGCGCGGGCGCCGCCGCGGGGTCCGCGTCCCGCTCGATCGGCGCGGCGTAGCGGCCGCGGAACGACTCCCAGCTGCCCAGGAGGCCGGGGAAAACAACGGCGAAGAGGCTCCAGAGCTCGCCGAGGTGGTTCTCGAGCGGTGTGCCCGAGAGCGCAAATTTGAAGTCTGCTTGTAACGACCTCGCGGCCCGGACGCGCTGGGTGGTCGCGTTCTTGAGGCCCTGGGCCTCGTCGAAGACGACGGTGGCGAAGCGCTGGGCGGCGAGCAGCTCCGCGTCGCGCACGAGCAGGCCGTAGCTGAGCACCAGCACGTCGCCCGGGCCGAGCTGCGCGAGCGCCTCGCCGCGGTCGGCGGCGTCCGCGTAGAGCGCGAGGCGCAGGGACGGCGCGAAGGTCTGCGCCTCGTCCCGCCAGTTGAAGGCGACCGACGTGGGGGCGACGACGAGCGCCGGGCCGAGCGCGCTCCGGTCGAGCAGCAGGGCCAGGGCCTGCACGGTCTTGCCGAGGCCCATGTCGTCGGCGAGCACGCCGCCCGCGCCGGCGCGCGCGAGCCGCGCGAGCCAGCGGAAGCCGTCGCGCTGGTAAGGGCGGAGGTCGGCCGTGAGCGCCGCGGGGACGGCGGGCGAGAGCGCGCTCGCCGCCGCGACGCGATCGAGGAGCTGCCGGAAGGCGGCGTCCGCCTCGAGCGCGGCGCCGTCCGCCTCGAGGGCCCGCAGCGCCTCGGCGGCCGACGGGCCCACCTCGACCCCGTGCCGCGAGACGTGGGCGTGATCGGCCAGGCGCTCGAGGTGGCGGCGCAGGGCCTCGTCCAGCTCGACGTAGGTGTGCGCCTCGACCTCGACGTAGCGCTCCTTGCGCCGCGCCGCGTCGAGCAGCCGGGCCAGCTCCACCCGCTCGCCCTCGACGCTCAGGCCGCCGAGCGCGCCGAACCACACGCGCCGCCGCTCGAGGACCACCTTGAGCGCCTGGGGGCCGCCGCTGGGCAACGCGCGCACCGGCTTGCCGACCCACTCGAGCTCCGGCGGAGGCTCGCGCCGCGCGCAGGCGGCGAGCAGGTCGAGCGCCCCGTGCGCGCTCGGGAAGCGGAACTGGAACGGCTGCTGCTCCAGCGCTTCGGCCCCGCCGAGCGGGAGCTCGGCGGCGAGCGCCCGCGCGACGTCCTCTTCCCGGCGGAGGTCGCGCACCGCGTGCAGGGCCCGGTCCCCGCGCCGCAGGTGGACGTCGCGCGCGCCCCGGCCGGGCACGAGCGCCGGGCCGTCGGCGAGCGCCCGCACGCGGAGCTCCACCTCCACGGCGCCGTGGGCGTGGGCGACGAGCCGCAGCACCGGCAGCACCTCGGCGGGGACCGACTCGCCCATCACGCTGCGGGGCATGGCGACCGGCACGCGCTGGGCCCACTTCGCGAGCGCGGTGAGCAGGGCGCCGTGGCTCTCGGGCGGGAACAGGTTGCCCTCGCGGACGAGCACGCCGAGCAGCGCCCGGAGCTCGGCCTTGACGTCGAGCAGCGTGAGCCGGCGCGCGCCCTTGTCCCAGTCCCAGAGGAAGACGACGTCCTCGGGCCCGGCCTTGCGCACGCGCTCGAGCAGGGCAGGGGGCAGCGCGGTGCCCTCGACGCCCGCGCTCACCCGCACCGCGCCGCTCCGCTCCTCCGCGACGAGGCCGACCGGCGCGCGCTCGACGCGCACGGGGCAGTCGGGCGCGTCGCCGAGCACGAGCCGCGGGTGGCCGACGAGCGCCTCGAGCAGCGCCCGCGACGCGAGCCCGTCGCCGTCGGGCAGGAGGGCCGCGGCGCGGGCGTCCTCGGGGGAGAGCCGCGCGCCGTGCTCGTGGAGGAGGCGCCGCCGGGTGATCCGGGTGCCCGCGCCGCGCTGGCCCTTCTTGCCGAGCCGGTGGACGTAGGGCGCGACCTCGACGCCGGCGTCGCCGAGGACGTCGAGCCGGAAGACGAGCTCGACGCCGGCGCGCGCCGCGGGGCTCTCCTCGAGGGCCCGGTCGAGCGCGAGCAGGGTGCGCTCCCAGGCGGGCCGCCCGAGCTCCTCGAGCGCCCGGAAGAAGGCCTCGGTGGGGGGCTGGCGCAGCCAGAGCAGCGCCGCGTCGATGGCCGCGAGCACGTGCACGCAGTCGCTCGCGCCGCAGGTGCACTCGGCGCGGAGCGCCCCCTCGGCGAGGACCAGCCGGGCCGCGGGCCGGATGAACCCGAACGCCGCGGGCGGGTGCGCCTCGAAGGGCAGCGGGTCCTCGAAGCGGAAGCCGGGCAGCGCCGCGTCGACGTGCAGCGCGCCGGCGCGCAGCGACCGCGCGGGGCGCGGGGCGACCGAGGCCGGCAGGCGCGCGCGCAGGGCGCACAGCCGCGCGTGGACGGGGAGGGCCCGCGGCTCCTCGGGCGGCTGGAGCAGCGCGGGGGCCGCGGCGCGCGCCTCCGCCGCGCCGTCGCGCTCGTCCTCCAGGAAACGGGCGACCAGGGGCGGCAGCACGTCGCGGAGGCGCGACGGCGGCAGCCACTCGACCGAGCGCGAGAGCGCCTCGGCGCTCGCGAGCTCGATGAGGCGCCGCCGCGCGCCGAGCACGTGCAGCTCGGGCCAGAGGGCGGGATCGACGCGCGGCGCGACGGCCTCGAGGTTCAGCCGGGCGAGGTGCGCGACGCCGTGCTGGGACAGCCAGGCGAGCAGGTCGGACCGCGTCGCGAAGGGGGGCTCGGGGAGGACGGGGGGGGCTGCCTGGACGTCGCTCGCCATGTCGGGCCGCGCAACGTCGTTGGTGTCCGGGCGCGACTCAAGAGGGATCTCGCGGCGGCGCCGCCGCCATGGTGGGGGCCGCCCGCCGCTTCACCGGCATGTTGCCCGCGATCTCGCGGGCAACCAAGGACCACACGCGGCGGTGCCGCTCCTCGTCGAAGCCCGCGCCGCAAGGGAGCCAGTCGGCGTGGCGATCACCGCCCGAGCCCGGAGAGTCATGGACATCGACCCTCGCGTGAAATGGCGCCCGCCTCCAATGGCGAGGCTCTGCCATTCCGCCGTGCGGCGGGAAGTTCTCCCGGCACCATCGAGCGAATAACATCAGGCCTCGTTATGCAGGTGCACACATCGGACTCGAAATCTACGGTCACTGACCTCCGTGGGATCGGGTCCGCCCGCGAACTCTCACGATCTCGAACAGAACGCCACTGGATCTCGATCCAACTGGCGGGACATGCCCGCGCCGTGTTGGGCTTCACGTGCCGCCCGCCCCTCATGACGCGGCGCTCCGGAGGAGCCCCGCCAGCTCCCTCGGGATCGAGGATCTCCGGGCCAGTCGATTCATGTTGACGGCGGGAATGTGAACGCTCACATTGTGGCCGCGGGGGCAAATGTTGCCTCGTCTTGCTCGGGTCGTCCTGCGCCCCGCGACCTTCGTCAATCCGATCGATCTTGGTCGATTTTGATATCGATAGATTTTGCTCGGCGTCGCGGAACCGACTGCTGACCGATGGCAATTGGCGTTTTGTCAGGGTGATCCACCAGAGGACACGGCAAAGCTCGCTTACTCGATGACTGGCGTGAAATCCTGGGTGTTATCCACCGGGGATGATTTCTTCGAAAATCCGGCGATGCAGGCGAAGTGGCGGGATGGTAACCGTTGGGAACGGAATACCTATGCCGCTGTAGGCTGTGCTCAGACCCTCCTAGAAGGGCGAACGGGTTGAACCAGCCTGAAACGAGCAGAAGTTCGAACCGCCAAGGACGCCAAGGACGCCAAGGCGCCAAGGACGCCAAGAACGCCAAGAAGAAGATATTATCTTGGCGTTCTTGGCGCCTTGGCGGTTCATTTCTCGCTCGATCAACGTGATCGGTGTCCTAGGACGCACCGGTTTCATTCCATCGGTCCCGTCCGGCGATTCGTCTGAGCCATCTGGGAGTCTACGTGCGCACCGGCTTATTGCACTTCTTCATCACGGCTGCAGGGCTGCGCTCCGTCCGCGCTTCGCAGCTGGCAATCGTTGATTTCGCTGAGAGCTGATGTGGATTTTGTCGCTCGCGAGGGGTCATGCGAACACTGAGCAATCGTTATCTATGCGCGCTTCTGGTCGGTCTCTTGCCGCTTGCCGGAGCGTGCTCGGGCGGGTCCGACTCCGGTCCGGGGGCCGGTGGCACGGCGAGTAGCACCGCTGGCACGTCCGGGGTCGGCGGCGGCGGCGGCGGCGGCGGCGACGGCGGTTCCGGAGGCCAAGGAGGCGGCGACCAGCTAGAGTGCCCGCCTGCACCGCCGGAGACTGGGGTCTACGACGCCGACGCCAGAGGCGTCACCTTCAACCTGGAAACCGGCCTGCTGAGGCTGGAGGTTTGCAACGAGAGCATCATCAGAGTCCAGTACGCCGCTGCTCCTTCACTCCCTGACAAGACCTCTCTGTCTGTCAACAACAAGTGGGGCACGCCGAGCTTCTGCGTCACTGAGAGCTCGGGGACCGTGACCATCACCACCTCACGCTTGAAGGCCAACGTCGACACGACGAGCGGTCTGGTCACCTATGTCGACCTGAACGACAACGTCATCTTGTCGGAAGATAGCAAGTCTTTGACGCCCGTGACCGTCGAGGGGGTCAGCACGAACCGCGTCGAGACCGTCTTCGGCTCGCCCGCCGACGAAGCCTTGTTTGGTCTTGGTCAGCACCAGGACAACGTGATGAATCGCAAGGGAACGACCCGGCGCATCATCAACGTCAATACGGAGATCAACGTCCCGGTGTTGGTGTCCAACAAGGGCTACGGGGTCTTCTGGGACAACTATTCCACCTCGAACTTCGACGGGACCGAGTCCAATAACACCAAGTACAGCTATACGTCCGAAGCCGGAGAAATGGTGGATTACTATTTCTTCTATGGCCCGAGCATCGATCGGGTCGTCGCCGACTACCGCGCCGCGACCGGCGCAGCTCCGTTGTTCCCGAAGTGGGCTTACGGGCTCTTCCAGTCGAAGGACAAGTACAGCAGCCAGTCTGAGCTGTTGAGGGTCAAGGATGGATATCGGGACAACGACATTCCGGTTGACTGCATCGTTCAAGACTGGGATTACTGGACTCCGTACGCGTGGGGCTCCCACTTCATGGATCCGAGCCGCTATCCGGATCCGGCGTCTCTCGTCGCCGACATGCACGAGGCCAACGTCCATACGATGATATCGATCTGGCCGCTGTATCAGCGTGTAAATATGGAGAGGAAGGCGGGAGAGCTGGACAACTACAGGGCGCTCGATCAGATTGGAGCCCTGCTCCCCAGCGGCGGCACACACCATTTCTATGATACGCTCAACCCCGCCGCCAGAGAGCTGGTGTACAAGCAGATCCATGAGCGCCTGCTGGGGCCGCACGGATGGGACGGCATCTGGGCCGACAACACCGAACCTCAGGGCTATCCGGACCCCGTCGACGTGCGGACGGCTGACACCGCGCTCGGCAAGGGGGCGCTGTACGTGAACGCTTATCCCCTGGGACACGCCGAGGGGTTGTACGAGCATTGGCGCAGCATCGGCCAGAAGCAGAAGCGAGTCTACGTCCTCAGCCGCAGCGCCTTTGCCGGCCAGCAGCGATATGCCACGACGTGCTGGTCGGGAGACATCCAAAGTGATTTTGCGACCTATACCAAGCAGATCCCTGCGGGGCTCAATTTTTCGCTCGCGGGGATGCCGTACTGGACCACCGATATAGGCGGGTACTGGGGCCACAACGTGGACTGGACCACCAGCGCGAATAATGAGCTCTTTACCCGCTGGTTTCAGTATGGAGCCTTCTCCCCGATCTTCCGGATACACGGAGGCGGATCGAGGGAGCTGTACAGCAACAGCTGGAGCGCCGCCACCAAGGCGAATCTCCTCAAGATCGACAATCTGCGCTATCGGTTGATGCCTTACATCTACTCGTTGGCATGGAAGGTGACCAGCGACGGCTACACCATGATGCGGCACCTGGTCTTCGACTATCCCAACGACGAGAAGGTGTTCGACATCAAGGATCAGTTCCTGTTCGGCCCTGCCTTCCTGGTCAATCCAGTGACCACCGCGGGCGCTACCAGCCGCTCCGTCTATCTCCCCGTGGGGACCTGGTACGACTTCTGGACAGGCTCGACGACAGACGGCGGGCGTACGGCTTCGGTCCCCGCGCCGCTGAGCGATATTCCGCTCTTCGTCAAAGCTGGCTCGATTGTCCCCATGGGTCCCATCATTCAGTACGCAACGCAGAGCATCGACCCGCTGGAGATCCGGATCTACAAAGGCCAAGACGGGTCCTTCACTCTCTACGAGGACGAGGGCGACGGTTATGACTATGAGAATGGCGAATACTCTACAATTCCATTTACGTGGGACGAGTCTTCCAAGAAGCTGACCATTGGCGCAAGGACGGGTAGCTACGGCGGGATGCGGGCCAGTAGGACGTTCAATATCGTATGGGTAGGCTCCAATCATGGCGCCGGCGTCGATGTCACTGCGGCCGCAGATCGGGTCGTCGCGTACGATGGCTCAGAGGTGTCTGTCGACGCAAACTGAGCAGCGGCCGTCGACGTTCAGGCTGATCTCGCCCGGTGTCTACAGCGCGACGCCTAGGGCAAAAAGGCGAGTCAGAGTCCCTTGGGGATCACGGTGAGGGTGCCGGATCCCCGGCCGCCCGCCAGGGCCGAGTCGATGATGTGGTGCGTCGCCGGGGAAGCACAAGACCGTCGCGGCGCCGAAGGCCGGACATCCCTGGCCGGGCTTCGGGCGGGCGGACTGGAGCGGCTGCGAGGCGAGGCGTGGAGTCCGCCTTCAGCGCGCGCCAGGCCCGGCTCCGCGGCGGTGTGGACGGCACGGGATTGTCGTACACTCGGCGATCATGATCCCGATCCACGAACGAAATCCTCGGCTTTCCAGATCGCCGCTCGCCCTTGCTTGCGTCGCGCTCGGCGCCTGCGTCGCGCTCGGCGGCTGCGGCGCGCTGATCGGCATCCACGATGTGGAGCGCGACACCGCGAGCGGCGGCGCCGGCGGCGCCGGGGGCGCTGGCGGCGCTGGGACCGCCGGCGGCGGGGACGTCCCGTGTGAGCCCGGCCAGGAGATCGCCTGCTACGACGGCGAGCCGGGGACGGAGGGCGTCGGGCTGTGCAAGGCCGGCACGCGCGCCTGCGGCGACGAGGCGGCAGCCTGCGAGGGGCAGGTGCTGCCGGCGGCCGAGGACTGCGCAGCCCCGGGCGACGAGGACTGCGACGGGAGCGCCTGCGGCGAGATCGTCTGGGCACGGGCCTTCGGCGATCCAGCGTCCCAGGAGATCGGCGACATCGCCGCCGACGCCGAGGGGAACGTGTACCTCCTCGGCCAGTACGAGGGCACGATGACGTTCGGCCAGACGGCCCTCGCGTCGTCGCCGGACATCCCCGGCTTCGACCGCCCTGCGTACCTGGCGAGGCTGTCGTCCGAGGGCGCCCCGCTCTGGGCAAAGCGCTACGGGATCACGTTCAACGTCGGAATCGACGTCGCGCCCACCGGTGAGCTCGGGGTGGCCCTGTTCGCGCCGGACGGGGACCAGACCGTGATCGAAGGAAAGCTGGCGAGCGGCCTCGTGGCCTTCTCGCTGATGCCGGACGGAACGCCGAAGTGGGTGTCCCCGTGCGGCGGTCATGCCGGCTACGAGACGAGCGAGCACGGAGACGTCTCGTTCGCGCCGGATGGCACCCTGCTCGTGTTCAGCGTCATGGCAGGGGGATGCCTGACCCTGGACGACGCGGCCGGCACGCACCTCGGGGCCTTTGACGCCGCGGGCCAGCTCGCCTGGCGCCTCGCCGTGGGCAACAGCATCTACGAGCGTGTGGGCGGCGTCGCGGCGACGTCGGGCTACCGTGAAGCGTTCGTGATGTACGGCAGGACAGAGACGTCGCTGGGCGCCCTGGCGCTGAAGAGTTACTCCTCGACCCCGACGGTGGCAGCGGAGTTCAGCGATTACCCCTACTTCCCCGTCGCGCCCGACGGGTTCAGCGGCGCCGTGGCCGCCGGCACCTTCTCGGGCTCGCTCACGATCCAGGGAGAGACGAGGGCCGCCTTCACGGAGCGCGACGTGTTCGTCGCCCGCTTCTCGGAGAGGGGCCAGCTCAAGTGGTTCACCAGCTTCCCGAACGCGGACGTGTCGAGCGTCGCCGTCGTGGGCGACATGGTCTTCCTGGCCGGGACGTTCGCCGGCACGACGAAGTTCGGGGACACCGAGCTCACGAGCAAGGGAATGCGGGACATCTGGCTCGCCCGTCTGGGGCTCGGGTCCGACCCCTCCGGGCCGCCTGGCGGCACGCCGCTGTGGGCGCGCAGCTATGGTGGCCCCGACGACGAGCGCAAGGCGATGGTCGCGGCCACCCGGAAGGCCGTGTTCCTCGCCGCGGAGTTCATGGGCGAGGCGGATTTCGGAGGCGAGGTGCTCACCTCGAGCGGCGAGTCGGACATCGCCGTCCTCCGCGTCGATCCTTGACCACACGTGTCAACAATCCCACCAAGGATTGCTGACGCGGGAGACCAGGACGGCCGCTCCCGTGGAGATGAGCCGCCGACGCGCGGGCGTGTTCAGCGGCCTGCCTTGCCGGCCCCGCGCCGGTCGCGCAGCAGCGGGGCCATGCGCTCGCGCACGAGGTCGAGGAACACCTTGACCTTCGGCGAGAGGTGCCGTGTCCCCGGATAGACCACGTGGAGCGCCGCGTCGATCGGGCTCCACTCCTCGAGCACCCGCGCGAGCCGGCCCTCGTCGAGGTCGCGCTCGCAGCGGAGGGCGGGCAGCGTCGCGACGCCGAGGCCGGCGAGCGCGAGGTGGTGCAAGGCGTCGCGGCTGTTCGCGATGGCCCGCGGCGTGACGTGCACCTCCGCGCGCCGCGGGCCGCGGTGCAGCACCCACCGCGCGCCGGGCGGCTCCCCCGGGCGCGCCCCGTGGAAGACGAGCGCGTCGTGGTCCGCGAGATCCGCCGGCGCGCGTGGGGCGCCGCGCCGCGCGAGGTACGCGGGCGCGGCCACGAGGTAACGCGGGAGGACCCCGACGCGGCGCGCGACGAGCGACGTGTCGCTGGGCACCCCGAACCGCAGCGCGGCGTCGAACCCCTCGGCGACGAGGTCGACCACGCGGTCGGTGCAGACCATCTCCACGCTCACCTCCGGGTGGACGTGCAGTGTGCTCGGCATGCCGCTCCGGCGCGTGGACATCTCGGTCGACGCCGTCAAGCGGAGGATGATCGAGGCCGGGATGCCCGCGTCGCTCGCGGCGGCCCTGGGCGAGCTCATCGAGCGCATCCGCGCGGGGAACGCCGCGGTGCAGACCGACACCGTCGAGCGCGTGATGGGGCGAAAGCCGAGGACGTTCGAGGCGTGGGCGCGCGAGCACACGCCGGTGTGGACCGGGGGCTGACGCCGGCGCGCCGAGGCGGCGTCGCGCGCGCGGCGATGTCCCGGGCCCGCGGCGCCCGGGCCGCGGCTCACCCGCCCCGGTGGGCGTTCCTGTAGAGCCGCAGGCTGTTGCGGATCGCCATGGTCACCGTCATGGGACCGACGCGGGGCACGAACACCTTGGCCTTGCTCTGGATGTCGTCGCTGAAGTTCTTGAAGGTGGAGAAGTTGATACACAGGCTGCCCTCGCGGATCTCGGCGGCCTGCACATGGGGGAAGCTCCGCGACGGAACGCCGGTCACGACGATGTCCGCCTGCCGCAGCGCGCTCGCCCGGTCCACGGTCGTCTCGTGCACCTCGTGGGAGTCGCCGGAGGCGCTGGGGACGAAGAGCAGCGGACCGTCGATGTCGAACGACGTCACGTGGGCCCCGTCGTGCGCCATCATGCTCGCGAGCGGCCTCCCGACCACCTCGCTGCGGTTGAAGATGCACACGCTCCGGCCCTCGAGCGGCCGCTCCCCGCCGCCGAAGAAGCCCGCTGCCTCGACCAGCTTGAGGATGGCGAGCGGGGTGCAGGGCAGGATCGCCTTTCTGCCCTTGCCCTCATCGAGGAAGCGCTTGTTCTCGTACAGGCAACGTGCCCAGAACGTGTGCAGACCCTCGATGTCCTTGGACGGATCGACGGTGTCCCGCAGGTACACGTCCTGCTCGGTGCCGAAGATCGGATAGTACACCATGATCCCGTGTACGCCCCGGTCCTCGTTCGCCGAGCGGATGGCGGTCTCGGCGCTGAGCCGCGTGGCATGGCGGATCTCGAAGCGCACCCCCACGTCCTCGCACGCCTTCCGCGTGTACTCCGCGTACGTGTACGAAGGGCCGTGATCCGCCGCGAGCACGCCGACCAGGAACAGCGGCTCCGGCAGCGCGGCGAGCTGCGCCCGGATCTCGCGGCGGAACGTCTCCGCCACCGCGGCCGGATCCAGGACGCTGGCGGTGCGGGCGTCCGGGCTCGGCCCCTTGTCGTGCGGGTCCATTTCGCGCGGAGACGAGCACGCGCGAGCATCGCTGTCAAGGCTCCGGCGGGTTCGACGTGATGCCGCGGTCCGCCGCGGGCGAAGCGCGATTGGGGCGCTGGAGGCGTGGAGTCCACCCGGGCGCGGCGCCGCGGCGCGCATCGGCGCCGTCTCGCCGGGCCGTCGACCTACCCGCGCGGCGGGTGCCGTCGCTCCGCGCTGCCGGCCGCGCCCGCGTCGACGGGCTCGGCCGCTCGGCCATCCGCCGGCTCCGCCGGGCCCCTGGCCCCGGGCACGTTGAGCACCATGCCGCCCTTGCCGCGGAGCTCGTCGACGAAGTCCTCGCCGAACACCTCCTCGGGCGTGTCGCCGTCGAGCCCGCCCATGCCGGAGAGGCCCTCGAGGTCCGTGAGCTTCCCGTCCGGCAGCCGGGGAGAGGGGTGCGCCCGCAGGACGTCATCGCGTGTCACCGTGAGCGCCACCACGTCCTCGCGCATCACGTCGATCCAGGACGCGGGGAAGTAGGCCTCGGCGCCCGCGGGGCCACGCACGTGGAGGCGCGAGATGTCGTTGCCGGGATCGTTCGCGCCGACGCCCATGAGCTGCACCTCGGCCTCGTCGGCGGTCATCACCCGCGTCTCGGGGCCGAGCTCGACCGTATCTCCGGTGACGCCCAGCGCGTCCTCCAGCTCCTGCCGCCGCTCGGGCGGCTGCGGGACGAGCGAGGTGTCGACGCGCCCCTGCGGCTGCGCGGTCGTCCGTCCCTCGTAGTACCGAGGCAGCGCGATGAGCTCGTCTCGGCCGGATCGCAGGCGGAGGCGCCCCTCCGCGGTGCCCTGCACGAGGTCCATCGAGACGAGCAGCTCCTCGCTCGCGAGCGGGGAGCGGAGCACCACGTGGGTCAGGACGCCTCGCTCCCGGTCGACGAGGACCCGGTCGAGCACGCCCGCATCGAGGCCGCCGTCGGCGACCACCGGCATGTCGAAGTCGATCTGCATGATTCCTCCTCAGACTAAGAGCCTCGCGCTCGAGCGAGAGCCTGAGACGGGCGGCGGCCGATGTCCAGTGGCGGATCATCCCCGAAGTCGAGGGCCGGGGTGCAGTCGCTTGTCGCGCGCTGTGTGGTCGGGAGACGCCTGATCAGGCGACCTCAGCTCGCGATCGAGGCGCCGCCGTCGCGCAGCGCGCGGCGACCTCTCGAATCGAGCGCCCCGTCGGACCCGCACGCGCGCTGGCTCTCGTCGTGCGCGACGCAATCGATCCACGTTGAAGAGGCGAGCATTGCGTGGAATGGGGCAGCGCCTTGTTGGTGCTGTTGCGCTGTCGTGTCGCGTGACGCGCCGTGGCTCCCGGCGCGGGCGCGCGATCACACCACGACGGCCGTGCTCGGCTCGACGAAGCAGAGGCGGTATCCGTCGGGATCGGTGATCACGGCCTCCCGGGTGTGCCAGGGCTGCTCGCGCGGCCCATCCACGGCCGCGCCGGCCGCCGTGGCGCGCGCCGCGATGGTCTCGATGGCGAGATCGCCGGTGGCGCTGAAGCAGACGATGACGCCGACGCCGCGCTGCCCCGCGAGCGCGACGCCCGGCGGGGTCGCGACGAGGAAGAGGTCGGCGTACCGCGCCCAGCGCAGGTGGACGAACACCGGATCCTGGTGGACGCGGGTGAAGCCGAGCAGCCCGTAGAACGAGGCGGAGCGCTCCGCGTCGGCGACGAGGAGCTTGACGTAGGAGGGCATCAGGTACGGTTCGTCGGTGTGCATGTTCCTTGGAGCGGACGTGTGGTGTACAGGGCAGAGACGCAAGCCGCCAGGCGGGCGGGTACCCGGGCGCCGCCGCGAAGTGTCCCGTCGGTCTGCGCCGTGGTAGGGGCGGCCGGCGATGTACTTCCGTCTGGATCAGCTCGGCAAGAACATCCTCCGGGATGTCTTCGTGCTCGTGGGGTCGGCCGAGACCGAGGTGGAGGTGCCGCCCGGCGACGCCCAACGGATCGACGTCTGGCACGTGCCCGATCCGGAGCAGCTGCGCGCCCACCCCGAGATCGAGCCCGGCCTGCTGCGCTCGATGGCGTCGGAGCCGGGGATGGTCGAGGTCTTCAGCGCCGCGCTGGATCCGGCCGAGTTCCACGGCTGCATGCGCAAGCGGTACCAGTGGCACCACACGCTCGAGCTGCGCGCCGAGCGCCAGCTGCCGGTGCCGGCGACGTGGCTGCTGAGCGCCGGGCGGCCCGACGGGGTGCTGCGCGAGTTCGGGTTCGTGCAGGACGCCGCCGGGCCGGAGGGCCTGTACGGCCTGCCGGCGCCGGGGTGGCGGGTCCGGATCGTGGTGATCGCCGAGCTGCCGCGCGCGAGGAGCACCGTGCTCCTGCGGCTGCTCGGCTCGGCGCGGGTGAGGCGAGCGGCGCTGCGGGACCTGGCGGAGCTGCCCGAGGACGCGTGGGAGCGACGGGTGGCGCTGCCGTGGCTCGTTCGGCTAAGCTTCGAGGTGCCGGAGGATCTCCTTCCTGCGCTGCCGGCGGAAGAGAGGGATTTGATCGTGGAAACCCGGGAATGGTTCGAGCAGTTCACCGCGCGGAGGATCAAAGAGGGGATCCAAGAGGCGATCAAAGAGGCGGAGGAGCGCGGGGAGCTTCAGATGACGGTCCGGCTGTGCGCGATGCGGCTCGGCCGGCCGCTGACCGAGGCGGAGCACGCCGCGCTCGCGGAGCGGCTCGACCGCGTGGGGCAGGACCGGGTGGGGGAGGTGGTGCTCTCGTTCACGCCCGAGGCGCTGGCGACCTGGCTCTCCGCTCCCGACGCGTCGTGAACACGCGGAGGCGCCGGCCAGCGCTCCTGCCGCCGCGCCCGCGACGTGAGCGCGCCGCGCGACCGCAGGAGCGCCAGACGGCCGGCGATGCGAAGAGCTACTTGGCGGCCTGCGCCGGCGGCTCGACGACGCAGCGGATCCCGAGGAAGCCGCACCGGTAAGTGACCTCGAAGCCGCCCGGCCGCGCCGTCCTGACGAGCGGCGGGATGCCGTCGCGCCAGCTGCCGCCGCGGGCGACGCGCATCTTGCCGCTGCCATCGTTGGCGCTCTTGGTCCACTCGAAGACGTTGCCGGCGAGGTCCTGGATGCCCTGCGGGGTGGCGCCCGCGGGGAAGCTGCCGACGTCGCACGCGGTCTTGCGCACGGTGCCGCCGCCGGACCAGCAGAGCTGATCCTTCGGGGCCTCGGGGCCCCACGGGTACGGCCGCGCCTCCTCGCCGCCGCGGGCGGCCCACTCCCACTCGTCGTCTCGCGGCAGCCGCTTGCCCTGCGCCGTGCAGTAGGCCTCGGCCTGCGTGAAGTCGACGCAGACCATCGGCTGCTTCTCCTTGCCGGCCACGCCGTAGGTCGACGCCTCCTTGGCGCAATTCGCCAGTGTATCCGTGCACTTGCCGGCCTTGACACACTCGGCGTAGGCCTCGGCGGTGACCTCGGTCCTGTCCATGCACAGGTCGGCCACGGTGGCCTTCACCTTGAGCGGGCCCATCACGAAGCTCCCCCCGGGGACCCGGGCCATGCCGTCCGGGCAGCCGTCCGAGGGCGTCGCCGGGGCGGCGGAGGCGGCGGCCGGCTCGCTGCCGGTTTGCGCGGCGGCCGTCCCGGGTTGGGCCGCGGCCGTCCCGGGTTGGGCCGCGGCCGTCCCGGGTTGGAGCGTCGGCGAGGGGGAGGTCGCCGCGCCAGCCGTGGCGTTCGCCGGTCCGGCGGGCGGGGAGCCGTCGGGCGCCGTCGGAGAAGCGCCGCATGCGGCGGAGAGGACGCCGCACGAGGCGGCAGCGAGGAGCAACGAGGGGAGGGAGAGGGCGGGTGTGGTGGAGGATCGCATGGTGTCTAGAGCGACAAACGGGTTGAACCCGTCTGAAACGAGCAGATTTTCGAACCGCCAAGGCGCCAAGGACGCCAAGAAGGAGAAGAAAATATCTTGGCGCCCTTGGCGCCTTGGCGGTTCATCTCTCGTTCCTCAACGTGATCGGTGTTCTAGGAGGCGGTCACGGTCGGCGCCGGGTCGCCTTCCAGCCAGTGCTCCTGGACGACGATCGCGGGCAACAAGGTGAACGGCCCGTCGTACCCCGGGCCGAAGGTCAGGATCTGGATCACCCGCCGATCGCCGCGGCGGATCGGGAACATCACCTCGCCGCCGCGAGGGAGCTCGCTGCCGCCCCGGGGCGGATCGATCCAGAAGGCCACGCCCTCGGTCTTGCCGCCGAGCAGCGAGATCGCGGAGACGGTGAGCTCAGGACAGCGGAGGCGCAGCCACTCCCTCGCGCGGTAGGCGCGGCAGCCCGCCGCCGCGGGACCGACGCGGGAGAGCCGGACGCGCGGCGCCGCCTTCCACTCGGCGGCGGTGGGCTGCTTGGACGGCTCGGCCGGGAACGGCTCGGCGTCGAGCGGGCGCTCCTCGCCGGCATCCGACGCGGCGGTCTGGGACGCGGCGGCTTGCGGTGCGCCCGGCGCGGCGGCTTGCGGCGCGCCGGGCGCGGCGGCTTGCGGCGCGCCGGGCGCGGCGGCTCGAGGCGCGCCTGCCTGCTGCGCGCCGGGCACGCCGGGCGCCGCCGCCAGGATCCCGGCCACGCCGGCGGCCATCGCGCCGATCAGGGCGAAGCGCGGCTTCATAACGTCTCCAGGAAGGCCGCGAGCGCCGCCCGATCCTCGGGCGAGAGGTGGCTGGTCTTGCCCATCCAGTCGGCGTTCTTCTCGATGAGCTCCGCGAGCGTGCCGGCGCGACCGTCGTGCAGGTACGGGGGCCGCCCGCCCACGAAGCGCAGCGAGGGCGTCTTGTACTCGAGGCGCGGATCCTCGTCGTACCCCGGAGGCGGCGGCCGCTTCGGCATCGGGTACGCCGTGCGATCGGTGTAATCGCTCGTCGGCACGTGACAGCGGGCGCACTTCGCCTCGTCGCTGTGGAAGATGTCCCGGCCGCGCTTCACGCGCTCGTCCGACCCCGCCCCGGATCGCGGCGGCGTCACGAGGCCGCGGCGCACGAACATCGCGAGGTAGGTCGCCCGCGCCCCGAGGCCCGCCGGCGTGTGATCGATCGGCAGCCCACCCCAGCGGTGCAGCGCCATGCCGGCCTGGAGCCTCCCGAGGAGATCCTCGTTCTCGCCGTGCCACCCGTACGGCCCGGCCGCGCCGACGTTGCCGGCGAGCATCGGCGTGCGCCGCGGGTACCCCTTCTTCCTGGCGACCTCGGGGATGTTCTCCGGCCGTCCGACGAAGTTCGCGTGCTCGCCGTCGGCGGTGCTGAACGTGGCCTCGCGCCAGACGTACCCGTCGTCGCGCCCCTCGGGGTGGCAGCCCGCACACCCGAGATTGCCGCTCACCGTGGCGTCGAGCGCGCTGTAGAAGAGCCGGCGGCCCTTCGCGACCTCGGGGCCGAGCGGATCGTCGGCGACGTGCACCAGCGCCGCCGGGCCTTCCAGGGGCGGCCCCCCCGCGGCGGCCGCGCTCCCGGGGCCGGCCGTCGTCGCCGCGGCAGCGCTCCCTGGAGGGGCCGCAGCCGGCGCCGCCGCGTCGTGCAGCCGGATCGACGCCACGTCGCCGGTTGAGCGGCAGAACACCCACGCCGTCGCCTCGTCCGCCGAGAGCGCAAGGCCGGTCGGCGCGCCGCAGGCGCCCGCCACGTGGATGTGTGGATCGTAGCGGCCGCCGACCTGGTACCGCGCCGCGACCGCCAGCGTGGGATCCACCGCGGTCGCGTCCACCTCGAGCACGAGGTCGTCGCCCTCGCCCGCGACGAGCAGCGTGCGCGCGCGCTTGCGGTAGGCCACGGCGCGCGGCTGCGTGACGGGCGTGACGCTCGCGCCCGGCAGGGTGATGACGCTCTCCGGCGTGATCACCTGCTCCGCGAACGCCGACCTGAGCACCGGCAGGTTGCCGTGGTGCGGCGGGGCGAGCGGCTCGTCGCGGCCGGTGATCAGCACGTCCACGGTCGCGGCGCCGAACCAGGCGGCGTGGCCCATGGCGCCGAGCGCGTGCCGCGCCGCGAACAGGCGCCGCCCGTCCTCGGAGAGCGCCACCGCGTAGCCCAGCGAGGCGGCCAGCCGCTCGCCCGACGGGGCGCGCAGCGGCGCCGCGGGCAGGGCGACGCGCCGCACCGCGGGCGCCCCGCCGAGGCCGTCGATGCGCGTGAGATCCGCGCCGACGAGGTGGCTCACGTACGCGGCGCCGCCGTCGGGCAGCACGGCGACGCCGCGCGGCTCGCGGCCGACGTCGACGGTCCACCGGATCCGCGCGGTCTCGAGGTCCACGGCCGAGACCTTGTGGGTCCACGCCGACGTCACGATCGCGGTCCTCTCGTCGGGCGTGACCGCGATCCCCCACGCGTCGGCCGGCAGCGGGACACGGCCCACCTCGACGAGGCCCGCCGCCGGGTCCGGCCGCAGGATGAGCAGCAGCCCCGGGTCGCGGACCGTGGCGAGCACGCGGCGCTCCTGCCCGCCGAGCGCGAGCACCTGCGCGGGCCTGCCCGGCGCGGGCACGCCCACCCCCGGCCGCGCCGGGTCGAGCGGCAGCGGCACGACGCGCAGCACGCCGTGGTCCTCGTCGGCCACGTAGAGGGCGTCCTCCCCCGCCGCGCGGGCGAGCGCGCCGCCCTCGCGGACGGGAGCGGGCAAGGGCGCGGCCGCGGCCGGGGGCGGCGCCGTGGGCCCGGCGGGAGCGACCGCGCTGCCGGTCGAGGCAGGCCCCGCGTCCGGGCCGGCCGCGGGGCCGCTCGAGCACGCGCTCGCGGCGAGCGCGACGAGCGCGGTGAGGTGGCGTGTCGCGAGGAGGGGCAAGGGAACGCACGATGTTCACTCGCCCGCCCACCCCGGGTCAACGGGCGCGGACGGCGGGACCAGGCGGCGCGGCGCACACCCGGCGGCCTCCGGCGCCCGCCGCCCCCGGCCGACACGTCCGCTCCGGCCGGGGCATCCATCCGCTGCCCGAGCGCCGCCGCCCGCGGTCGATATCGCTCCATCGACGGCGCGCCCGCGGGCCTTTATCGACATCGATGCTCCGGCGCTCTGCGCCTGTTCCGGTCCTGATGAGACTGGCTACTTCCCCTTTCCCGATGACCGACGTGGGCCCGCGCCGCATGGAGCGCCGCGGCAGACCCGCCAGCGCGACAGCCGCCGGGCTCGGCTCCAGCGCGGCGCGCCGTGCCCAGGCTCACGCGGGCGGCACCACAAAGCGCTGGAGTGTCGCAGGTGGGTGAATAGGCGCCCTCGCTTCCGGCGATGATCCTGGAACAAGCGATCTAGACAGGAATCGCCCGGAGTGCGAATGTGCGGTGAACGCACGTGCGTCGACGCCCCTCGCGCACGCGATCACGGATCGTCACGGAGATTCATGCGCCCACCAAGCCACTCCACGTCCTGCGCCCGGCGGCGCGCGCGGCTGTGCCGGGGGGCGCGCGCAGACCGCCGGCTCCGTCTTCTCCTCGCGGGTCCCCATGGCGACGGCCGCGCGGCCGTCGCGCCGCGCCCCCCGCATAGCCGCCCGCCGCGCCCCGTCGCGCCGCGGCGTCGGCGCGACGCCGCCGCCCTGCGAGGGCGCGAGCCTCCCGACGCGCCCGCCCGGTGTCGTCTGTGGTAAGCCTGCGGCACGATCCCCGGCGTGGCTGCGCTGGCGGGCGGCCAAGCATGTCGGCGAGGTGAAATGCTGTCTCCTTCGTATTCCCTGGGCAAAGAGATCTACAGCGACACGAGCGTCGCTGTCTTCGAAGGCTTCTGGGGCGCCGAGCAGCTCCCCGTCGTGGTCAAGGTCCTGAAGAGCGAGTTCCCGAGCGCGCGCGCGCTCGCCTCGCTCCGGCACGAGTACAACGTGCTCCGCGCGCTCGACGTCGACGGCGTGGTCAAGACGCACGCGCTCGAGGAGAACGAGCACGGCGCCGCCCTCGTGCTCGAGCGGCCGACCGGCCGGACGCTGCACGACCTCCTGCGCGCCGCCCCGCTCGACCTCAAGGCGGCCTTGACGATCGCCCTCTCGGCCGCCCGGGTCCTCGACGAGATCCACCGCCACAAGGTGATTCACAAGGACGTCAAGCCGCACAACATCCTGGTCGACCCCGACACCCTCGATGTCCACTTCATGTGCTTCGGAATCGCCACGCTCCTCCCGCAGGAGACGCAGCAGGCGATCAGCCCCGAGGCGCTCGAGGGCACGCTCGCCTACATGTCGCCCGAGCAGACCGGCCGGATGAACCGCGTCATCGATCGCCGCACCGACCTCTACTCGCTCGGCGTGACCTTCTACGAGATGCTCACCGGCGCCTTGCCCTTCGGCGAGAGCGAGCCGATGGATCTCATCCACGGCCACATCGCGCGGACGCCCGCCCCGCCGCACCAGCGCGCGCCCGGCGTGCCCGAGGCGGTCTCCCGCATCGTGATGAAGCTCCTCGCCAAGAACGCGGAGGACCGGTATCAGAGCGCCTACGGGGTCGCGGCCGACCTCGACCTGTGCCTCCGGCAGCTCTCGGCCACGGGCACCATCGAGCCGTTCGCGCTCGGCCGGCGCGATATCCCCGATACGCTGCGCATCCCGCAGAAGCTCTACGGCCGCGCCGAGGAGGAGCGCGCGCTGCTCGCCGCCTTCCAGCGCGCCGCGGGCGGCGCCGGCGAGCTCGTCCTCGTGTCGGGGTACTCGGGCATGGGCAAGTCGGCCCTCGTGAACGAGATCCACAAGGCCATCGCCGAGCGCGGGGGCTACTTCGCCGCGGGGAAGTTCGAGCAGCTGAACCGGAGCGTCCCGTACGCCTCCCTGGCGCGGGCGTTCCGCGAGCTCATCCGGCACGTCCTCACCGAGCGGCCGGAGCGGCTCTCGCGCTGGCGCGGCGATCTCCACCTCGCGCTGGGGAGCAGCGGCCAGCTCCTCGTCGACATCATCCCCGAGCTCCAGTGGATCGTCGGCCCTCAACCCCCGGCGCCGCCGCTCGGGCCGGCGGAGTCGCAGGGCCGCTTCCACGCGATCTTCAAGGCGTTCGTCCGCGTCTTCGCGCGCGCCGAGCACCCCCTCGTGCTCTTCCTCGACGACCTGCAGTGGGCCGACCCGGCCTCGCTCAAGCTGCTCCAGGTCCTCGCCGCCGACCCGGAGCGCGCCCACCTGCTCGTGATCGGCGCCTACCGCGACAACGAGGTGCACGAGGGGCACCCGCTGCGCCTCGCCCTGAGCGAGATCGAGCGGGCGGGCGCGCGGATCGGCGAGATCACGCTCAAGCCGCTCGCCCTCGCCGACGTGGTCGCGCTGCTCGCGGACGCCCTCTCCGCCGTCCGGGCCGACGTCGAGCCGCTCGCCCGGGTGGTGTTCGACCGGACCCGGAGCAACCCGTTCTTCGTGCGGCAGTTCCTCGGCGCCCTGCACGTCGAGGGCCTGCTCCGGTTCGAGGCGGGCGCGTGGACGTGGGACCTCGATAGGATCCGGAGCCGCCCCGTCACCGACAACGTCGTCGATTTCATGGCGCGCAAGATCCGGGAGCTCGAGCCCGATCTCGTGCGCGTCCTCAAGCTCGCGGCGTGCATCGGGCACCAGTTCGACCTGCGCACGCTCGCGGTCATCGACGAGCGGCCGCCGCACGAGACCGTGGCCGCGCTGTGGAAGGTCCTGCAGGAGGGCCTGATCACGCCCGTGGACGCCGACTACCGCCTCGCGCACGCGGGCGACGCCGAGGCGCGGACCGGCCTCGACTGGCGCGTCCATTACCGCTTCCTGCACGACCGCGTCCAGCAGGCGGCCTACTCGCTCATCGAGGAGAACCGCAAGCGAGAGGTCCACCTGCGGATCGGGCGGCTCATGCTCGCCAGCGCCGAGGGGGCCGCCCGCGAAGAGGCCCTCTTCGACATCGTGAACCACATCAACATCGGCGCCCCCCTCGTGCGCTCCCCCGAGGAGCGGGCCGAGGCCGCCGCGCTGAACCTCGCCGCCGGCAAGAAGGCCAAGGCGGCCACCGCCTACGAGGCCGCCGCGAGCTACCTCCGGACCGGGATGGATCTCCTGCCCGAGGACGGCTTCGCGGGGTATTACGAGCTCGCCCTCGCGCTCCACCGGGAGCGCGCCGAGATCGAGTCCCTCTGCGGCGACTTCGCCGAGGCGGAGCGGCTCTGCGCCGCGGCGCTCGCGCACGCCCGGACGCCGATGGACAAGGTCTCGATCCTCCTCGTGCAGGCGAATCAGTACCTCTTCCAGTGGCGCAACCACGAGGCGACCCTCGTCCAGAAGGCCGGGCTCAGGCTGCTCGGCTGCTCCATCCCCGAGGCGCGGGAGGACGTCGCCGCGATGCTCGATGAGGAGCTCAAGGCGGTGCCCACGCTGCTCGGCGGACGGAGCATCGAGGAGCTCGCCCATATCCCGAGGATGACCAGCGTCGAGCACCCGGTGATGCTGGAGCTGCTCCAGGGCCTGTTCTTCGGGGCGTACAACTCCAGCGATCAGACGCTCGCGAACCTCGCCATCGCGAAGATGGTCACGATCTCGCTCCAGCACGGGAACTGCGATATGTCCGCGTTCGGCTACGTCGCGTACGGGATGGTGGTGGGCCCGCTGCTCGGCGAGTACAGGACCGCGTACCGGTTCGGCCGGATGGCCGTCAGCCTGGCCGATCAGCTCGACAACCTCGTGCTCAGGGCCAAGACATACCACATCTTCTCCGCGGACGTCCACAGCTGGACGCAGCACCTGCGGAGGGCCGATGCCTATTACGAGCGCGTCTACCAGCTCGGGCTCCAGGCCGGCGACTGGACGGCCATGGGCTACATGATCAGCCAGAGCGGCTCGGACAGGCTCACCTACGGGATGCCCCTCCCGGAGCTCTCGAAGCTGACCGAGGGGCACCTCGCCTTCCTGGAGCGCGCGCGGAGCCACGATATCATCGACATCCTCCTCGCGGGCGTGATCCAGCCGATCCGGTGCCTGCAAGGGCTCACGAAGAGCCGGCTCAGCTTCGACGACGCGACGTTCCAGGAGGCGTCCTACGCCGAGAAGCACGGCGGCTCGCCGTACCACATGGCCTGGCTCCATTATGCCAAGATCCGGAACGCCTATCTCTTCCGCGACCGGGCGAGCTTCCCCGAGCTCCTGCCGGAGCTCTCCGTCGTCGAGGGCGCCTTGCCCACGCACGCGAAGGTGCCCGAGGCGACGTTCTACGCGGCGCTCATGCGGTTCGCCCTCTGGGACGCCGCCGGCGACGAGGAGCGGCGGGAGCACGAGGAGCACCTCGCCCGGCTCCTGGATCGGATGAAGCGCTGGGCCGACGCCGGGCCGGAGAACACCCAGCACAAATACCTCCTCTTGCTCGCCGAGCAGGCCCGTATCGAGGGGCGGCCGACCGACGCCATGGACCTCTACGAGCAGGGCATCGAGGCCGCGAGGCAGGCGGAATACATCAACAACCAGGCCCTCGGGAACGAGCTTTACGGCAGGTTCTGGCTCGCCCGGGGGAGGACCGAGTTCGCCGGGATGTTCCTGCGCAAGGCGGCCTACCTGTACGACCGCTGGGGCGCGGGCGCCAAGGTGCGGGCGCTCCGCGAGGAGCACGCGCCGCTGCTCGCCTCGCTCCAGAGCAACGCGCCGCCGCCGAACTCCGCGCCCGCGGCGGCGGAGGCCGGCTCCGGGGCGCTCACCGCCGGCGAGACCTTCGATCTCGCCACGGTCCTCCGGACCGCGCAGGCCATCTCGAGCGAGATCGTGCTCGACAAGGTGCTCGATCAGGTGCTGCGCATCGTGATCAAGAGCGCCGGGGCGAGCCGGGGCTTCCTGATCCTCGCGCGCGGAGAGGCGCTGACGGTCCGGGCGATGATCTCGATCGATCCCGACGTCGTGAGCCTGGGGCTCGCGACTCCCGTGGAGGAGCGCGCCGATCTGGCCCGCCCGGTCGTGCACTACGTCGCGCGCTCGCGCGAGGCGGTCGTGATCGGCCGCGCGGCGGACGATCCGCGCCTCGCCGGCGATCCTCACGTGATCTCGCGCCGGCCGAAGTCGATCCTGGCCTTGCCGCTGCTCCACCAGGGGAGGTTGAGCGGCGTGCTCTACCTGGAGAACCACCTCGCCGAGCACGTCTTCACCGCCGACCGCACCGAGCTCCTGCGGCTCCTCTCGTCGCAGGCGGCCGTGGCGCTGGAGAACGCGCTCCTCTACGCGAACCTCGAGGCCGTGAGCGCCGAGCTGCGGCAGGCGAACGACCGGCTCGAGCGGGAAGTGAAGCAGCGGACCGAGGAGCTCTCGCAGGCGAACGATCGCCTGCGCGCGCAGCGCGAGGAGCTCCAGGAGATCAACGCGCGCCTCACCCACGAGCTCGGCGAGCGCGAGCGCGCCGAGGCGGCGCGCGCCGAGCTCCAGGAGGAGATCATCCGGTTCCAGCAGGAGAAGATCTCGGAGCTGTCGACCCCGCTCGTCCCGATCACGAAGGACGTCATGGTGATGCCGCTCGTCGGCACGCTGGACGAGGACCGCGCCGAGGACGTGCTGGAGACGCTGCTGGAGGGCGCGACGCGGAGCAGCGCCCGGGTCGTCATCATCGATGTGACCGGGATCAAGGGCGCCGATCAGCGCGTCGCGAACGCCCTGCTGAACGCGGCGAACGCGCTCCGGTTGCTTGGCGCCCAGGCCGTCCTGACGGGCGTCCGCGGCGAGGTCGCGCGGGCGCTCGTCGGGCTCGACGTCGACATGAGTCGCATCGTCATCCGAGGCACGCTGCAAAGCGGCATCGCCTACGCGGTGGGGCGCTCGGGCGCGGCGTTCGTCTGACGCAGCGGAGCCGGGTCGAATCGTGTGGACACATCTCGCGCGGATCGCGCATGATGGCGCCGAAGATCAGCCGGGGGGCCGGCCTCATCACGCGCCGTGCGGTCACCTGGGGAGGTGCACGGAGGAGATGGGGCGGGCGGCTGCTCAGCGCCGGAGGGGCGAAGCCATGTTGGAGAGCATCGGTCGTCGGTTCATCGTGGGGATCTGCGTCGCGGCGGGGCTCGCGGCCCTCGGCTGCGAGGGCGGCGGCGCGGCGCCGGCGGCGGGGCCCGCGGCGGGGCCCGCGCCGGGCGCGAAGCCGAAGCTCGCCTACATCACGAACGGCGTCGCGCCGTTCTGGACCATCGCGGAGAAGGGCGTGCGCGACGGCGCGAAGGAGTACAACGCCGACGTGAGCGTCGTGATGCCCGGCGACGTCAACGACCAGATGCGCCGGGTCGAGGACCTGCTCATCCGCGGCGTCGACGGCATCGCGATCAGCCCGATCGACGCGGAGAACCAGGTTCCCCTCCTCAACAAGGCGGCCGCGAAGACCAAGCTCATCACGCAGGACTCGGACGCACCCAAGAGCGACCGCCTCGTGTACATCGGTATCGACAACTACGTCGCTGGCCGGATGGCGGGCCAGCTCGTGAAAGAGGCCATCCCCGCCGGCGGGAAGGTGGCGATCTTCGTCGGGCGCATCGAGGGGGACAACGCCAGGAAGCGCCGGCAGGGCGTGCTCGACGAGCTGCTCGGGCGAGAGGACACGAGCGCGGGCATGGACCCGATGGGGCAGGAGATCAAGGGCCAGAAGTACACCATCGTCGCGACGTTGACCGACCAGATCGACGCCGCGAAGGCCAAGAGCAACGCCGAAGACATGATGTTGGCGCACGCCGATCTCGTGGGGCTCATCGGCCTGAACGCGTACCACACGCCGGCCTTGCTGGAGGCGCTCAAGCAGGCGGGGAAGATGGGCAAGGTCCAGGTCGTCGGCTTCGACGAGCAGGACGCGACGCTGCAGGCGATCAAGGACGGCGAGACCGTCGGCACCGTGGTGCAGAACCCGTACATGTACGGCAAGGAGTCGGTGCGCGTGCTCGCGGCGATCGTGCGCGGCGACACCTCCGTGGTGCCGGAGAACAAGTTCATCGCCGTGCCGGTCCGGACGATCCGCAAGGACAACCTGGAGCCGTTCTGGGCCGACCTGAAGAAACACGCGGCGGTCTCCGAGTGATCTCCCGCGCTGGGGGCGCCCTCGCGGCGCCCCGGCTCCCCCGGCCCCTCGACCCCTGACGCGCATGACCGCCTCCTCGCCCGCCGAAGGCCCGTCCCCGCTGCTCGAAGCGCGCGGCTTGACGAAGCGATTCCCCGGCGTGCTGGCGCTCCGCGACGTGCACCTCGCGCTCGGCCGCGGCGAGGTGCTCGGCATCGTCGGCGAGAACGGCGCCGGCAAGAGCACGCTCATGAAGATCCTCGCCGGCGTCGAGGCGCCCGACGCCGGCGACGTCCTGCTCGACGGGCGCCCCGTCGCGCTCGGCTCGGTGCGGGGCGCGCTCGCCTGCGGCATCGCGCTGATCCACCAGGAGCTCAACCTGGCGGAGAACCTCGACATCGCGGCGAACATCTTCCTCGGCCGGGAGCCGCGGCGGGGCGGGTTCATCGACGAGCACAGGATCGAGCGCGAGGCGCGGGCCGTCCTCGCCCGGGTCGGCCTGGATCACGCGCCGCGCGCGATCGTCGGCGGCCTCTCCCTCGGGCAGCGGCACCTCGTCGAGATCGCGAAGGCGCTCTCGGCCGACGCCCGGGTGCTCATCATGGACGAGCCCACGTCGTGCCTGAGCCGGCACGAGGCCGACAACCTCTTCCGGGTCGTGCGGGAGCTGCGCGACAAGGGCATCAGCGTCCTTTACATCTCTCACCGCCTCGGCGAGGTGAAGGCGCTGTGCGATCGCGTGCTCGTGCTGCGCGACGGCGAGAACGCGGGCGAGCTGCCTCGCGAGCAGATGACCCACGATCGCATCGTGAAGCTGATGGTGGGCCGCGACCTCTCGCAGTTCTATCCGCACGTGCCGCACCCGCCGGGCGAGCCGGCGCTCGCCGCGGAGGGCCTGAGGACGCCGAGGCACCCCGAGCACGCCCTCCACTTCACGGTCCGCGCCGGCGAGATCGTCGGCGTGGCGGGGCTGCTCGGCGCGGGGCGCACGTCGCTGCTCAAGACGCTGTTCGGCGTCACGCCGGCCGTCGCCGGCGCCGTCCGCGTGGCCGGGCGCGAGCTCGCCCCGCGCACCCCGCGCGACGCCATCGCCGCCGGGATCGGCCTGGTCCCGGAGGATCGCCAGGAGCAGGGGATCATCCTGGAGATGGCCATTCGCCACAACATGAGCCTCCCGAACCTGCGCAGGTCGCACCGCTACGGCTTCCTGGACTGGCGGGGGGAGCGCCGGATCTCCGCGCAGATGGTCCGCGATCTCGACGTGAGGACGCCGAGCGACGAAGAGCCGGTACAGCACCTCTCCGGCGGGAACCAGCAGAAGGTGGTCATCGGCAAGTGGCTCGCGATGGCGCCGCGCGTGCTCCTGATGGACGAGCCGACCCGCGGCATTGACGTCGGCGCGAAGCACGAGATATACCAGCTGATGGAGCGATTCGCCGCGAGCGGCATGGCGATCCTGTTCGTGTCCAGCGACATGGAAGAGGTGATGGGGATGTCCGATCGTGCGCTCGTGATGCACGAAGGGCGCATCGCCGGGGAGCTCGGCCGGGCCGAGCTGAGCGAGGAGGCGATCATGGATCTCGCGACGGGCAGCGACGCCGCGGCGTGAGCGCGGCGTGCGAGGCCGGATCGAGAGTGGAGGACCGTTCCCGTGATCACGCGATCTGAACCCCGAGCGCGCGGCGCCGCGCCGCTCTTGCCCGACGCGCGGCGCAAGGTCTTCGGCGTCCTCTGGCTGCTCGTCGTGGTGTCCCTCGCCACGGCGCTGATGAACAACCGGTTCCTCCTCGCCGACAACCTGGAGAACCTGATCCGGCGCACGGCGCTGTTCGGCATCCTCAGCGTCGGGGCGGGCCTCGTCATCATGACCGGCGGGATCGACCTGTCGATCGGCTCGGTCGTGGCGCTCGCGGGCTCCCTGCTGCCGTGGCTGCTCGCGGTGCACAAATGGCCGGCCGCGCTGGCGGTGCCCCTGCTGCTCGTCATTGCCCTCTGCATCGGGCTCGCGCACGGGCTGCTCATCACGAAGCTCCGGCTTCAGCCGTTCGTGGTCACCCTGTGCGGGCTGCTGCTCTACCGCGGCACGGCGCGCGGGATCACCGGCGATCTGACCCAGGGGTTCGGCGTCGGTCACGAGTCGCTGCGTTACCTGTCGGTCGGCACCCCGTTCTCCGTCCCGGTGCCGTTCCTCTCGTGGATCGCCGAGGGCGGGCTCAGCCCCTACGCGGTGAACCCGTTCACCGGCGCGAGGACGCGCCTCGACGTGATCACGTGGATCGACGTCCCGATGCCGTTCCTGCTCTTCCTCGCGATCGTGCTCGCGACCTCGGTGTTCCTGAGGCGCACCATCTACGGCCGTTACCTCATGGCGCTCGGCCGCAACGAGCAGGCGGCGCGCTACAGCGGGGTCAACACCGACGCGATGACGATCCTCGCCTACGTCCTGTGCGCGCTGCTCTCCTGCGTCGGAGGCATGCTGTTCGCCCTCGAGGTCAACTCGGCCCAGCCGGTCGACTTCGGCAACTTCTACGAGCTCTATGCGATCGCGGCGGCCGTGCTCGGGGGCTTCAGCCTGCGGGGCGGGGAGGGCTCGGTGCTGGGCGTCATCCTCGGCACCGCGCTGATGCAGGTCTTGCGCAACGCGATCAACATGCTGGGTGTGCCGACCCAGATCGAGTACGCCGTCATCGGCGCCGTCATCCTGAGCGGCGTCGTCGCCGACGAGCTGGTGCGGCGTTACGCGGGGGCGCGTCGCAAGATGGTCGGCGCCTGAGCGCGGCCGGCGCGCGGCCGGCGTCGACACCCCCACGCAGGGGACCAACGGCAGAACATGGATCCTCCTCGATCGCCTGGAGGTCGGTGAGCACGAACCGGACGCGCGCCCGTACCCAAGCTCTTGATCACCTCTCCGCGCAGATTCACTGACGTGCAGTAGAGACGGGCGCCGTGGCCAGCTGGCCGTCGCTCGGTTCTCGCACCCGTGTGACACGGCGATCAGGCGCTCACGCATCGAAGCACGGTGTGCCATCACGCGCTGTGGTGTTGGTCTTGGCCGGCCACTGGCCGGCCAATCGGTGTTTCCCCATGGCTCCTGGGCCGCTGCGCCGATCGAGAAGACGCCGCAGGAGAGGTCCGAGCGCGTCCTACATTGTCGGCACGCAACCTGCCAGAGGTGCTCCTGCGAGGTCGCGCTGCGGGGTCGGGCGGTTCTGCTCGACGGGGTGGCGGTGGCCTCGTCGTCTCCTGCGGATGTGCTGCTGCGACGCGGGGGCGCTGCGCGATCAGCGCAGCAGCATGGGCTTGATCCACTCTGTACGGAGGTTCTCATGAACACCCCGCTTCCATCTGGGCCTGTCTCCCACCGTTCTCGCGCGCTCGCCGACGCGCCGAGCTCCTCGCGCATGGCGCCCGCGTTTGCGGGCGCGCCGGTCTCGGACCGCGACGAGCTCGCCGCGCTGCTCTCGGCCCTCCTCTCCCTCGTGCAGCAGCGCCGGGACATCTGGCTTCCCCTGTCGTTCGGCGTGCTCGGCTTCGCGCCGATCGCGTCCCTCGCGCTCGCGATCTTCGGGCTCGCGCCGCTGCACATCACGACGGTCACGGTGGTGATCCCCTCGTTCATCACCGCCGTCGCGCTCGGCCTCTGGTACCCGCGTTATGGCCGGGTCGCCGCGCGAGGTTACCTGTTCGCCATCGCGGGGGTGCTGATGTACGACGTGACGCGGGCGCCCTTTAGCCTGCTCGGCGACTGGAGCGATTTCGTGCCCAACATCGGCGCGCTCCTGCTCCACCGGGAAGAGCCGCACACGGCGCTCGGCTACACCTGGCGCTGGCTCGGCAACGGCGGGGGCATGGGCCTCGCGTTCGTCATGGTGTACCCGCTCGTCGCGCGGCGTCGCGACGTCGTCCAGTCGGCGCTCGTTTACGGCGTCGCCGTCTGGTCGTGTCTGGTCCTCACGTTGCTGCTCGCCCCGCGCGGCGAGCAGATCCTGTTCGAGCTCACGCCGAAGAACCTGGCCTCGACCCTCATCGGTCACCTCGTCTTCGGCGGCGTCATCGGCCTGCTCATGCGCTCTACCGGGATCAACGTCCGTCCGTATGCGGCGGATCGGCCCCGGATTGCCCCCCTCTCCAGAAGATAACTCCCACCCGCGCGCGCTGCGCCGCGCCGGCTCACGAGCCAGTCGAACGCCCCGGTCAAGGTCGCTCCTCCCTCGAGCGGCGGCCTGACCGGGGTGCCTGTTGCATAGCTCACGTTCCTGCCGTCGAGGTCCGACGGCGCCGCCCCGGCGATGGGCGCGACATGGCGCCGGTGAGGCGCCGGTAGATCGCGTGCTAAGCTGCCGGCCGCTGGCGTTCTACGCGGAGCAGCAGCGAGCAGATCGCGGCAATGCGCGAGCGACGGCCCGTCGGCGCCAGGTAGAAACATCAATAAATTCCAGAGCTTGTGGCGATCGTAATGAGGGCTCACACGATGGCCGCCAGGCGGGAAGGGACGGCGTGATGCGGACTCGATATTCTTGTGGAGCGGTAATTTTCCTGACGATGCTGGGGCTATCGGGCTGCGCCTCCGAGGAGGAGCCCACGCCCGGTGAGGAGCCCACGCCCGGTGAGGAGCCGACACCGGGGGGAGATCCTTCCTTCGGGGCCGGGCGAGAGAGCCCGGAGCTCGAGGGCGGACTCAAGCCCAGGGGCGCCGGCTTCGGTTTCCCGGCGGCGGGCACGGGCGTGGCCTCGGTGTGGGGACCGGCCGAGAAATCCTTCCTCGGCACCTCGGCGAGCGCGGCCTCCCGTGTGTACTTCACCGGGCATCGCGGCATTGTGTCCGAGGTGTTCTACCCGGTGCTCGACACGGTCAACACGGTGGACCTGCAGTTCCTCGTCGGGGACACGGCCAAGACCTTCGTCGACGAGGAGAAGCTGCAGAGTTACACGGTCACCCAGCCGAACAAACGCTCCATGCGGTGGCAGGCGACGACCAGCAACAGCGGTCACAACTGGCGGATCACGAAGACCATCTTCACCGATCCGGCGCGTCATGCGCTGATCCAGCGCGTCAAGTTCGACGCGCTGGGCGGCAAGAACGTCACCCAGTTCAACCTGTACCTGCTCCACAACCCGGCGATGGACAACTCGGGGGCGGGCGACACGTCGAAGACCGTGGCGGTCGGGTCGCGCACGCTGCTCGTCGCCTCGGAGAACGGCCGCGCCTCGGCGCTCGCCACGTCGCGCCCGTGGAAGGTGGTGGGCGGCGCTGCAATGGTGTCGAGCGGCTTCGTCGGCGCGACGGACGGCTGGACCGACCTCCTCGGCGGCAGCGCCGACAGGACCATGGACTGGCGACACGGCCTGGCGAGCGGCGGCAATGTGGCGCAGCTGGGCTGGATCGACCTCGGCAGCAGCGCCGCCACCAGCGTCTCGTTCGACGTGGTGCTCGGCTTCGGCGCGACGGAGACCGAGGCGACGGCCACCACGAACGCGACCCTCGGCAGCACCCTCGGCACCCTGCAAACCACCTACGACAGCGGGTGGGACAGCTACACGAGGACGCTCAATAGCCAGGGCGGCACCGCCGACGACCAGTATTACCTCGCGGCGATGGCGCTCAAGACGATCCAGGACAAGTCGAACGGCGCGATGATCGCCGGCATGGGCACGCCGTGGGGCGAGATCAGCGGCGACGGCAACAACGGCGGATACCACCTGGTCTGGCCGCGCGACCTGTTCAAGTTCGCGAACGCGCTCGTGACGGCCGGAGACACGAATACGGCGAAGTCGGTGGTCAACTACCTGTTCAACACCCTGCAGCAGACGAGCGACTGCGGCGCCGGCGAGTACAACGCCCCCGGCTGTCCTCAAGGCTACAGCCGTGTCGGCCGCTTCCCGCAGAACGCCTGGGTGAGCGGCTGGCAGTACTGGCAGGGCACGCAGATGGATGAGCAGGCGATGCCGATCATCCTCGCCTGGCGCCTCGGCCGGGCGGTGTACGATCCCCTATGGCCGAAGATCAAGAGGACCGCCGACTACATCGTGAGCACCGGCCCGTGGACGCAGCAGGAGCGGTGGGAGGAGAACTACGGCTACTCGCCGTCGACCATCGCGGCGGAGATCGCCGGCCTCGTGTGCGCCGCCGTGATCGCCCGCGGGAACGGCGACGCCGCGAGCGCCGCCCGCTACCTGGCCGCGGCCGACTACTGGCAGCAGAGCATCGATCGCTGGACCTTCACCACGACCGGCTACCACGGCAACGGCAGGTACTATATCCGGATCAACCCGTCGTCGAAGCGCAACACCGGCGCCGGTCCCGCGGTGTACGAGCCGGTGTCCGGGCCGGACGCGGAGGTTCCGTCCACGCACGGCAACGGCGGCGGCACACACGACCAGCGCTACATCGTGGACGGCGGGTTCCTCGAGCTCGTGCGGATGGGGGTGAAACGTGCGGACGACCCGGCGATCCTGGACACGATTCCGGAGTACGACGCGATCTTGAAGCAGACCATCGCGGGCAAGGGCGACGCCTGGTTCCGCTACAACTACGACGGTTACGGCGAGAAGAACGACGGCACCGGCTACGACGGCACCGGCCGCGGCCGGCTCTGGCCCATCTTCACGGCCGAGCGCGGCATGTTCGAGATCGCGGGCACCGGTCACGGCGTCGCCGGCAGCCCGTTCCTGACCACGGTGAAGGCGTTCTCGACGCCGGAGGGCTTCATCCCGGAGCAGGTGTGGAACAACACGGCGAACATCACCGGCTGGCAGGTCACCACGCCCGAGCCCTTCGTGCCCGGCACCCCGACCAAGTCGATGAGCCCCCTCAACTGGGCGATGGGCGAGTACATCACCCTGCTCGCGTCGATCGAGGCGGGCAAGATCGTCGACATCCCGTCGGTGGTCTGCGGCCGCTACAACAACTGCAGGGTCCCGCCCGCGGCGGGCGAGGTCAGCGTGACGGTCAACGTCACCGCCAGCACCGTGGTCGGCCAGCACATGTACGTGACCGGCAACACCGCGTCGCTGGGCATGTGGAACACCGATCTCGGCATCCCGGTCGACCCGACGAGCTACCCGGTCTGGACGAACCACGTCAACCTGCCGGCGAGCAGCGGTATCCTGTACAAGTACTATTGCAAGAACGCGAATGGCACCGTGACCTGGGAGAGCCTGCCGGGCGGCGGGAACCGCACGCTGAACACCCCCGCGTCCGGTGAGATCGCGGTCAATGACACGGTGACCTGGTAGTCCCGGAGGGAGAGCGCGGGCGAGGGGAGGGGCGCGGGGAAACGCCGGGAGAGCCACGGCGTCTCCTGGCGCTCCTTCTCCTTCAGGGTCCCTTCAGGGCGCAGCTTCGGGGCACAGGGTCGCGAGGTCGACCGGGCAATCGCGCGTGCGGAGCCATTCGGTGGCGAGCGCGTCCACCGCGGCGGCTCCGTCGCTGTCGGTCGAGGTCTCGATGTGATCGAGGAGGTCCTGCATCCGCGCGGCGTCGCCCACGTTGGTCAGGTAGAACTCGCGGAGGGCCTGATCGAGGACGCCGGCGCCGATCACCTCCGCGACCTGACGGAAGAAGAACGCGCCCTTCATGTAAGGGACGTTCGACCAGAGCGGGTGGGTGAGGATGTCGATCTCGTTGCAGGTGTCCGGCAGCGCGATGGTGTTCCTGGTCCCCTCGGGATCGCAGATCGTCTTGAGCTGGCATTCGTAGTCGGCCCAGGCATCGACGCCGACCTGCTCCAGCGCGTGCGCTGCGAGGTAGGTGGCGGTGCCTTCGGAGAGGACGAAGTCCTCCCAGCAGGCGATGCGCACGCCGTTGCCGAACCAGCCGTGCGCCGCCTCGTGCGCGGTGACGTCCTCGCTGGCGAGAGCGCTGCTCGCGACGTGCCAGAACGGGTGGTGCTCCATGCCGCCGTAGGCCCCGCCGCCCCAGTCGGCCGAGACGGGCCCGACGCTGCTGCCGAACGGGTAGGGGCCGTACGTGGTCTCCAGGAAATCGAACACCTCGACGAGGTGCGCGGCGCCGCTCGCCGCGTTCGCCTCCTCGCCGGGCAGGTGCCAGACGTTCACGTGTGTGCCGCCCGGCGTCGTGCCGAGCTCCAGCTTGATGAACTCGGCGACGGCGATCGCAGGCATGTAGGAGGGCGCCGCGACCGGAATTCTATCGGGATAGATCGCCGTCATGCCCTCCGGCACGCCGGTGACGTGCATCGTGAAGATCACGCCTTCCGACGGGTCCGACTTGCAAGGAAACAGGTTGCCGCAGAAATTCGGCCACAGGAGCGAGACCCCCTGTTCCGGCATCCACCCGTCGAAGCTCGCGTGCGGCTTGAAGGTGTAGTCGATGACGAGGGTGGCGTTGCTCCCGGTCGACGGCACGCCGACGTGGAGCTGTCCGGGCCGCAGCTCGTACTCGAGGGCGCCGGACGGATCCTGGACCGACGTGATCTCGAGGTCGCCGACCTCGAACGACGCGGCCGTGCTGTCGGATGGCGCGAGGACGATGGTCGCCTTGCCCGCGAGCGTGGTGATGTCGAGATCGAGCGCCGTCGAGAGGATGTCGCGGGTCCAGTCCTCGCCGGCCGGGGGCGTCCCGGAGCCGCCGTCGCCGCCACCGGAGCCGCCGAGGCCGCCGGAGCCGCCGTCGCCGCCACCCGCGCCGCCATCGCCACCGGAGCCGCCGAGGCCGCCGGAGCCGCCGTCGCCGCCACCGGAGCCGCCGTCGCCGCCACCGGAGCCGCCGTCGCCGCCGCCACCACCACCACCGCCGCCAGCGGAGATCGAGCTGCTGCTCGTGTCACCGCCGTTGCCGCCGCCTCCTTCGCCGTCGTCCCCGCCGCAGGCCCCCAGCGCGAGGGTCGCAGATGTCAAGATGGATAACCAAGCCCTGATTCGTCGCATGCGTTCGCTCCTGCACCAGAAAGAGCCCAGGATAGTCTTCTTCTCACGCCCGGTCCACGGTACAGTGTCACCGCGCATTGCGCGGAAACGTCGTTGCCTGACGCGGGAGCTGAAGAGCGATGTCGATCTCCTTGGTACGAAACAGCTACGGAAAATCCAGGGTGCGGCTGGTCAAGATCCGCCGCGCCGAGGGGCAGCACGAGCTCACCGATATCGACGTCGACATCCAGCTCGAGGGCGATTTCGACGATGCTTACACCGAGGGCGACAACAGCAAGGTGCTGCCCACGGACACGATGAAGAACACCGTGTACGCGCTCGCCAAGGGCCACCCGGTCGAGCCGATCGAGGACTTCGGCGCGCTGCTCGCCGAGCATTTCCTCCAGAAGGCGCACACGCGCCGGGTGAGGATCGCGATCGCGGAGAACGTCTGGTCGCGCATCGAGGCCGGCGGCGCGCCGCACCGGCACGCCTTCCACCGCGCCGGCCGGGAGCGCCGCACCGCGGAGATCACCGCGGCGGCCTCTTCCGGGATCGACGTCGCGTCCGGCATCGCCGATCTGCTCGTCCTCAAGACCACCGGCTCGGCCTTCTCGGGTTTCCCGCGGGACCAGTACACCACGCTCAAGGAGACCGGAGACCGCATCCTCGCGACCGTCATGGTCGCGCGCTGGCGCACGGCGAGCCGCGACGTGTCCCCCACGACGACGTGGGAGGGCGCCCGCCGCGCCCTGCTCGAGACGTTCGCCGAGCACCACAGCCTCTCGGTGCAGCACACGATCCACGCGCTGGCCGAGGCGGTGCTCGCGGCGTGCCCCGCCATCACCGAGGTGAGCCTGTCGCTGCCCAACAAGCACTGCCTGCTCGTCGACCTGGCGCCCTTCGGGCTCAGCAATGACAACGAGATCTTCGTCCCCGTGGACGAGCCGCACGGGCTCATCGAGGCCACCCTGAAGCGGGGTGGATGAGCGCCGCGCGGGAGGGGTATCCTCCCGCGCCCGATGGCTCCCGAAGCACCGCCGCTCGCCGCTCGTCCCGCCGACGAGGCCGACGCAGAGGACCGCGCCCTCCTCCAGCGCCTCCGGAGCCACCCGCTCCGCCGTTTCCTCGGCCCGCCGCGGACATACCTCCTGACGCGCTTCGTCCTGCTCCGTCTCCTCGGCTTCGTCTACTTCATCGCCTTCCTCTCGCTCGCCCTGCAGCTCGGGCCGCTCCTGGGCCACGACGGGCTCCTGCCGGCCGACCGGTTCCTCGGGCGCCTGCTCGCGATGAGCGGCGGCTCGCCCCTCCAGGCGTTTCGCCGGCTGCCGACGCTCTTCGTGTGGCTCGGCGCCTCGGACGGCGCCCTCCACGCCGCGGCATGGACCGGCGTCGCGCTGTCGCTCGCGGTGTGCGCCGGCGTCACCAACGCGCTCGTCCAGGCCGCGCTCTGGGCGCTTTACCTCTCGTTCGTGCGGATCGGGCAGGTCTTCTACGGCTACGGCTGGGAGCTCCAGCTCGCGGAGACTGGCTTTCTGGCCATCTTCCTCTGTCCCCTGCGCGGATTCCGGCCCTTCCGGTCGCCGCCGCCGCCGGTCGTCGTGATCTGGCTGTACCGCTGGCTCATCTTCCGGATCATGCTCGGCGCCGGGCTCATCAAGCTCCGGGGCGACCCGTGCTGGCGCGACCTGACCTGCCTTGTCTATCACTACGAGACGCAGCCGGTCCCGAGCCCGCTGAGCTATTTCATCCACCAGCTCCCGAGGCAGCTGCACATGCTCGGCGTGCTCTTCAACCACCTCGTGGAGCTCGTCGTCCCCTGGTTCGCCTTCGGCCCGCGGCCCGCGCGCCACGTCGCGGGCGTGTTCCTGGTGCTGTTCCAGGTGATCTTGATCCTGAGCGGCAACCTCTCGTTCCTCAACTGGCTGACCATCGTGCCCGCGATCGCCTGCTTCGACGACGGCGCCCTCGGGCGGCTCTTCCCGGCGAGGCTCAGGGAGCGCGCCGCGGAGCTCGCCGCAGCGCTCACCCCCTCGCGGGCGCACCGGGGCGCGGCGGTCGTGCTCGCGATCGTGGTGCTCTGCCTGAGCGTGGGGCCGGTCTCCAACCTGCTCTCGCCGCGGCAGGCGATGAACGCGTCGTTCGACAAGCTCGCGCTGGTGAACACCTATGGCGCCTTCGGCAGCGTGGGGCGGGAGCGTTACGAGGTGATCCTGGAGGGCACGAGCGACGAGGCGCTCGGCGAGGGGACGCGGTGGCTCGAGTACGATCTACCGTGCAAGCCCGGGGACGTGCGCCGGCGCCCGTGCCTCATCACGCCGTACCATTACCGCCTCGACTGGCAGATCTGGTTCGCGGCGTTCGGGAGCTACGAGAGCGAGCCGTGGCTCGTCCACTTCATCTACAAGCTGCTCGCGGGCGATCCGGGCGCGCAGCGCCTCCTCGCGAAGAACCCCTTTCCCGGCGCGCCGCCCCGGTACATCCGGGCCGAGCTCTACCGGTACAGCTTCACCCGCGCCGGCGACGGCAGCGGCGCGTGGTGGCGCCGCGAGCGCGTCGCGGAGTACCTGCCCCCGCTCTCCGCCGACGACCCGGCGCTGCTCCACTTCCTCGACGCCCACGGGTGGCCCCACGCCGCGCGCGCGGGCGACAGGGCCGGAGCCGCGCCCTGAAGCGCCTGTGTGGGCCTGGCGCGGGGCCCTGCTGTCCTATCGCGGCATGAACACCTGGACGTCCCAGGCCTCGAGATCCAGCGCGAGGGAATCCGCCTGGAGGCGCGCGGTCGTGCCGCTCAGGCCGTCGCGCAGGCCGCCGCGTGCGCTGTCGGCGAACGCCTTCGGGAGGGCGAGCGTACGTTTCACCGGCTCGCCGCTGAAGTTCAGCACCACCAGCGCGAAGCGCGACGTGTCGTCGCCGTACCTGAGGTAAGCGAAGACCTCGTCGTCGGGCCCGGCATGCACGGTGAGGAGCCCGGGGGAGCGGAGCGCCGCCGTGGACCGCCGGAGCCGGATCAGCTGCTCGTAATGCCGGGCGAGATCGCCGGGCGCGGGCCGCGAGACCGGCGTGAGGCCGCCATAGGGCTCGAACTCGGCGCCGAGCTCGTCGAACGAGTAGATGCACGGAATGCCCGGGAGCGTCAGCAGCGCCGCCGCGGCCACGCGCGTCAGCCCTGGTCCGTGGCGGGTGATGAAGCGGGCGCCGGTGTCGTTGTTGTTGATGAACCGCAGCGCGCGCTCGGGGCGCGGGGTGCTCGCCGCCGTCGCCGCGAGCGCCGCGCCGAGCCGCGCCGCGACGCCGCGCGGCGCGTCGAACACACCTTCCCAGGCCCAGTGCCCGAGCTCCTCGGTCCAGTCGTAGGCCGCGTCGAACCCGTGCTCCACGTAATAGGGATCGCGCGCGGAGGCCTCGGCGATCAACAAGAGCTCCGGGTTGACGCGCCGGAGCTCGGCGGCCCAGGTGGACCAGAGCTCGGGCCGCCGCTGCCGGATGCCCCAGGCGGCGTCGACGCGATATCCATCGATGCCGAACCGCCGCACCCAGTGCAAGGACACCTCGAGCATCCAGCGCTCCACCTCGGGGCTGTCGTAATTGAGGTTCGGCAGGTGCTCCCAGTCGAAATAGTGGGTGGGCTCCCCGGCGGCGTCGCGATCGTAGAACGTGAACGTGTGGGAGCGCGTCTTGCGCTGCTCGGCGTGCTGGAAGTACGGGTGCTTCGCCGAGGTGTGGTTCGGAACGAGATCGAGCAGCACGCGGAGGCCGAGCCGGTGCGCCTCGTCCACGAGCTCCTCGAGATCCTGCGCTGTCCCGTAGTCGGGCCGCACGTCGAAGTAGTCGGTGACGGCATACCCGAAGTCGCCCGGCGGCGTGGCGAAGAGCGGCGACAGCCAGAGCGCGTTCACGCCGAGCTCCGCGAGCGCGGGGAGGGCGGCGCGGACGCTGTCGAGCGGCGGCGCGCCGAAGAAGGGCGGCACGACGCCGTACACGACGGCCTCGTCAATCCATGTCGGCGCGTTCGCCCGAGCGGGATCTCCGGGCGGTGCCGCGACGCGCGCGACGTCGCCGCGGCCGCGCTCGTCGCGCACCCTGAGCTCGTACAGCGCCGGAGCGCCGGCGTCGGGCGCCGGCAGCTCGAGGCGAGGGCCCGCTCCGAGGGGTTCCGGCGCCGAGAGCGCGCCGCGCAGGCGGAGCCACTCGAAGCCGACGATCTCGGCGCGCGAGCGCTCGCCGGGCTCGCTGCCCGTCGCGTCGAGGACGAGCTTGCCTTCGGCGAACGCCGAGCGGGCGAGGGCCCTGGGCGCGTCGCGCAGCCTGACGTGGTAGGTGACGGGCGGCGACGCGAGGTCGCCCGAGAGGGTCTCTCGGCAGCGGGCGGAGATCTCGTTGTCGCCCTCGAGCAGCGGGACGTCCGCGAAGAACTGCCGCTCTTCGATCGCCGCGGGAAAGACGTCATCGCCCACCCGCACCGCGCAGTCCTCCAGCGAGCCCGGCCCGGCGAGGGCGCCCTGGATGCGCGCGCTGAAGGCCCAGACCTCGGCGTCGTCGGCGTGCAGCTCCAGCCGCGCCTGCGCCGCGGGGGCCTCACGCGGCGGCCCGGCGGGCGCGAGCGACTCGCAACCGGACGCCGCGAGGAGCAGGGCGGCAACCCACGCGCGCCTCGCGAGCGGCCGCGGGCGCCGCGGCCGGACTGCGGCGCGTCCGCTCCGGAGGTCGATGCCCGCGCCGGACGAGGCAGTCGGCGGAGAGGGGCACGGGAGCGCGGCGCGCGAGAGAGCTCGAGCCGCCGAGTGATGGGGGAGGGGTCTCGACATCGTGGGCTAAAGGCAGCGGAGGAGGGCTGGGGCACTGAATGCCAGGTGTGCTGAATTCACTGACGTTCAGGGCGGAATAGACGCGAGCAGATCGCATCCTACTGCGCCGCCTGTCAACCTGATTGAGGGGCGAGCTGCGGGAAGTGCAGTGGATTGCGCCTGACTACTTGGAGCCCCAGCCTACTGAAATGGCGTGAAATACCCAGACGCTCCGCGAGCGCTTACATCGGAGGTGCGGCCTTGATAACTCAAGCGTCCCGCCGCCGGGTGGACCCCGGGTGAACCAGCGTCGAACCACGTGATACGCCGTCCGCGAGGGCGGCGAAGCGGAGACATCCATCATGCAATTCCGTCTGACCCTCGTCCAGAACCTCCCGAACCGCGACCCCTCGGCCTTCACGGTCACGTACACCTTCGCCAACGGACAGCATTCCACCTGGCCCGTCGCCGCGATCGGCCCCGACAAGGACCGGAACGTCCTCGTCGTCGACACGAACGTCAACCTGATCAACCAGCAGAACGTGAAGACCCGCGAGCTGAACGCGCACTACCCGACCGCGCCGATCACCGTCGACATCCAGATCTCGAGCGTACAACCCGCCCTCGCGGAGGAGCCGTGCAAGCCCGCGGAGGAGAGGCTCGGGGCCACGAGCTACGCGATCGACATCGCGATGGACCAGAACACCGTGAACGCGCTGAGCAACAGCGGTTATTACCTCTATGGCTTCAAGGGCGTGCAGACCACGATGAAGGGCGGCGCGCCGCTCGTCTGGTTCCAGACGGACACCTTCTCCCTCGCCACGCATGTCTCCTGGGAGGAGCAGTTCCAGGCGTACACATCGCTCAGCTCCATCATCCCGAAGGGGCAGATCAAGGCGAGCGCGGCGTACGACATCGACCTGGGCCAGACGCTGCAAGTCCAGGACCCGAAGGGCACCGGGGCTGTGGTCCAGGGAGGCACCCCGGGGGCCATCTCCATCCTCAACCAGACGACGACCCAGTTCGCCTGCGGCATCTCGCAGGTGCAGGACGTCGGCGGCACGCCGACCGCCACCCCGCTCTGCGCGTTCCCGCTCTACGGCAACGGGCTGGACGTCATGGCGCCGATCGAGCTCGTGCTGCTGAGCTTCGCCACGCTCCAGATCAACACGGGGACGGTGATTTACAAGGCGTTCAGCCAGGGGATCCTGATCCACCTGACCGGCGTCACCGAGCGCGCCGTGAGCTTCGACATCAACAAGGGCTGGAGCTGGGGCGGCGGTTCCTGGGCGCAGACCGTCCAGGCGAGCGCCGACATCGCGCCGCTGCTGATCGAGTCGACCACGTCGCTCTCCATGAAGACCCTGGAGGCGCGGCAGATCTGATCCGCGCCGCCCGCCCGTGTCGCGCCCCCGATCCAGGACCTGCCCGGCGGACGCCCCGAGCGGCGCCCGCCGCGTGACCATCGCCATGAGCGCGGAGACCGTCCGCGCCCTCTCGGCGTCCGGCTTCTCCCTGTACGGGTTCATGGCCGTCGGGGGCTCCGACCGGGCGGGTCTGCCGCTCGTCTGGCTCCAGACGAGCGACTACTCGCTCCGCACCGAGGTGTCGTGGACCGAGCGGTTCGAGGCGTACACCTCCTTCGGGACCGTCGCCCGGGGGGCCTCGATCCACGCCGCCGCCTCATACGCGATCGCCGCCGGCGAGACGCTCGAGGTGGAGGACGCGAAAGGCACCGGGACCGTCGTCCGCGGCGGCGTGCCCGGCGCCCTCTCCATCGAGAACCGGACGGTGACCCCCCTCGCGTGTGGCCTCGCGCCGGCGCAGGGCGGCGTCTCCTCGCCGAGCTGCGTGTTCCCGCTCCACGGCAACAACCTCCAGATCCTCGTGCCCGTGCAGCGGGTGCTCCTGATGTTCTCGGTGGTGCAGATCCCGCCGGGCACCGCGATCGGGCGCGCCTCTGGCCCGGGCATCCTCATCGATAGTGAAGGCGCCCGCGAGCGCGCGGTCGCCTTCGATATCGACGCCGGCTGGAGCGCCGGCGGCTCCACCTGGGCGCAGCAGGTAACGGCCTCCGCGAACATCGTCCCGCTGCTCGTCATCCCCGTGCCGATCGATCTGTAATGGAGCCGGCCCGGCGCGAGGAGGCGCTGAAATACCGAGAAATACCCCGGCGCGTTCGGCGTTGATAAGGTCGCCCGCGTCGAATGGGAGGGGGAGCAGGGGCGCCCGGGCGCGCCGCTGTCGGGATCACTCTCGAACATGGAGGCAGAGATGGTAGAGAACGCTCAGTTCCAGTGCTCCGGGGACAAAGGCGCCGCGCGCAGGTCGCCGCTGCCCCTGGAGGTCGACGGTGGCAACAAGACGACGGTCCAGCATCGCCTCTTCACGATGACATTCGTCAACCAGGCTCAGCTCGCCCAGCTCGCCGTGGTCAACCAGTCGTTCTCGAGCGGCAACGACCAGTTCAACGCCGGCACCGAGTACTGGTATGTGCAGACTGGCAACCTGGCCGACCTCGCATCGCAGGACCTCAGCGTCTCGTTCGTCGATTTCTCGCCCGGGAGCTCCTTCTCGCCGCCCGCGGCCGGGCAGACGTTCGACAGGCACGATGGGAACGGCTGGACCCAGATCACGGCCACGAGCAAGGATCCGCTGGCGAAGAAGGGCGCGCTCTACAAGGGCACGAGCTCGTCCGGGAACACGATCTATATCCGGTTCGTGACGAACCCGAGCGGGGACGCGCTCGACTCCATCACCTGGTACCAACTTCTCCCGACGACCGGAACCGCGGGGCGCATCGCGCCGAACGGGACGTTCACCCGGCAAGCCAGCAACGCCGGTGTGACGGCTCCGTCGGGGCAGAGCGCCTATTTCAGCAAGGAAGACGCCTCGTAGCGCGCGTCAGGGCAACGCCCGCGCCACCCGGAAGCCGATCGTCGCCCGCCGATCCCACGCCCGGTTGCCGAAGCGGCCCGCGGCCCGGGCGAGCGCGATCGGGCTGAGCCAGGCCCCGCCACGCACGCTCCGGTACGCGGGATCGTCCGCCGCCGCGGGCGCGATCGCGCCCCGGTCTCCGACGACCGGCGGCCCCTCCCGCCGCCACGCCTCCAGGCAGTAGTCGCGCACGTTGCCCGCGAGCCCCTGCACCCCGTACGGGCTCTCGTCGCCGGGGTAGGCGCTCACCGGCCGCCGCGATGGCCGGCGCTCGTGGCTCTCGATCACACACGCGAAGGTCGCGTCGCCGCGGTTGCCCCACGGGAAGAACCGCCCGTCCGCCCCCCGCGCCGCCTTCTCCCGCTCGATCTCCCCGGGCAGCCGGTACGCTCGCCCTGTCCGCTCCGCGAGCCAGCGCGTGTAGGCCGCGGCGTCGTGCCAGTCGATCAGCGCCACCGGCCAGTCCGCCTCCCACTGCGCGTCCATCTCGTCTCCGGCCAGGAAGAACGCGCCGGAGGCCTCCTGCACGAGCGCGCGTCGCTCGTCCGCCTCGCCCGACACCCCGACCGAGCGCGGACAAGCGGCCAGCGCGAGCTCCTCGTGGCCCCGGGCGACGAGATTGTTGAGGAATACGAGGTACTCCCGGTTCGTCACCGGAAAGCGCCCGATCGCGAAGGCGTCGACCCAGACCCGCCGGCGCGGCAGGCTGTCCGTGGCCTCGGGATCGCCGCCGATCCACGTGTACCCCGCGGGCACGTACACCTCGTCGTCCCCGATCTCCCCGCGCCGGGGGAGCCGGATCGGGCACGGCTCCCGCTCTCCGGGCGGGGCGCCGTCCCAGTGCTCGTCCCGCTCGATCAGCGCCGGGTACCGCACCTCGGCGCGCCCCTCCGCGCGCACGACGAGCAGGTAGCTGCCCCGCGCGAGCCGCACCTCCCGGAGCGGCGTCGGGCCGAGCTCGCCCACCTCCTCCGGCACGAGCCGCCGATCCCGCTCGACGTAGCGGTACAAGGTCACGCGCGCCCCCGCGGGATCGGTCACCAGCGTGAGCGCCCCCTCGGCCCGCAGGAAGGCCGCGTGCCGCCCCCGATCGTGGGCCCGGAGCAGCGCCTCGCAGCGGGCCGCCTCCTCGCCCTGGTGGCCGCGCTCGGCCTCGACGAGGCGCGCCCGGTAGTGGTCCGCGAGCGCCGCGTGCGCCTCCGGCAGCTCCGGATCCAGGCTGAGCGCCCCGTGCATCCCCGTGAGCCAGTCCGTCTCGCGCAGCGCCGCATCGCGCGAGAGGCGCGCGGCCTCGTCCTCCAGCGCCCACACCGGCCGCTTCCGCTCGACCGGATCCAGGCGCTCGACCGACGCGGCCCGCGCGAGCGCCTCCTCGGCGAGCCGCGCCGCGCGCGCGCGCAGGTCCGCGATCGCGGGCTCCCCCGCGCGCGTCCGCTCCACGATCGCGAGCGCCTGCTCCCGCCGCCGCGCCCCGTCGAGGAAGGCCACGATCTCCTCCGCCATGGCCGCGGCGTCCGGGTAGCGCGCCCCGATCGACCGCTGCATGGCGCGCTCGCAGATCGCCACGAGGTCGGCCGGGAGCGGGGGCCCCGCGCGCGCCGCCTCGGCGAGCGGCGCAGGGAGCGTCTCGGCCACCTGCAGGAAGGTGTGCAGCCCGGCCGGCTCGTACGGCGGCCTCCCCGCGAGCAGGTGGTACAGGATGGCGCCGAGCGAATACACGTCGCTCTCCGGCCCGTGCAGGTGCGGCTGCCCCCGCGCCTGCTCCGGCGGCATGTACGCGGGCGTCCCCAGCACGTCGCCGTCGCGCGTCCGCTCGGGCTCCCCCGCGATCTCCGCCGCGCGGGCCGGCGCCGGCTCGTCCGGCGCGCGATCCGCGACGCGCCGCGCGAGGCCCCAGTCCATCACGAGGACCTCGCCGAGCTCGCCGACCATCAGGTTCGCCGGCTTGAGGTCGCGGTGCACGACGCCCTCGCGGTGCGCGTACGCCACGGCCTGCGCCACGCGGACGAACGCGTCGAGCGCGCGGCGGAACGTCCACCCGGACGGCGCCGGCCGGAACCCCTCGGGCCGCTTCGCGGCGTGGAGCTCCTCGATCACGGCGCCGAACGTGCGGCCCTCGACGGCCTTCATCGTGAACCACAGGCGCCCGTCGTCGAGCTCGCCGCGGTCGTGCACGGCCACGATCCCGGGGTGCTGGAGGCCCGCCGTGATCTCCGCCTCGGCGAGGAAGCGCGCGCGCATGCGGGGGCTGTCCACGTGCTCGAAATGGAGGAGCTTCATCGCGAGCACGCGGCGGAGGTGCAGGTCCCGCACGCGCCGCACCTCGCCCGACGCGCCGGACGCGATGCGCCCGAGATCCTCGTAGCGCCCGGGCAGCCGCGCGCGCGGCTGGGGCGCGGCCGGCGATCCGGGCGGCGCCTCGCCCGCGTCGAGGGTGGGGGTCGGTTCGATGCGCGAGGGCACGGCGCGATGATAATCGAGCGCGGTCGATTGCGGCGCGCGGAGGGCGCCGATAGGCTCGCGGCCGCGATGGGCGCCCTTGAGGAGATCGAGGCGGGGAGGCGGCGCAGCCTGGGGACGCGCTGCCTGATCGGCCGCCACGCGTCGTGTGATCTCCGCCTCGACGACGCGCGGATCTCGGGCGAGCACGCGCTCCTCCGCTGGATCGACGGCCGCTGGGAGCTGCGCGATCTCGGCAGCCGCAACGGAACATTCGTCGGGGGCCGCCGGCTCTCGGCGGGCGAGCGCGTCGCGCTGGAGCAGGGGGCGGCCGTGACGCTGGGCGGGACGCCGCTCGGGTTCGTGCTCGTGGACGCGTCCTGCCCGCGGGCGTGCGCGCGCCACGCGACGACCGGGGAGATCCGCGCGGCCGAGGGCGGGGTGCTCGCGCTGCCCAGCGAGGCCGAGCCCGAGGTGACCATCTACGAGGACGCCGCCGGCCGCTGGATGGCCGAGCGGGAGCACGCGACCGAGCCCGTCGCGGACGACGAGCTCGTCGTGGTGGGCGGCGAGGGCTTTCGGCTGGAGCTCCCCTCGGGCACGAGCGCGACGGTCGAGAACGCCGCCGGCGTCGCGCTCGACGCGGTCGCGCTGCGCTTCGCGGTGAGCCGCGACGAGGAGCACGTGGAGCTGGCCGTCGTCGCCGGCGATCGCGCGATCCCGCTCGCGCCGAGGAGCTACCACTACCTCCTGCTCACGCTGGCGCGCCTCTGGCTCGCGGAGGAGGGCGCTCCGCCCCGCGATCGCGGCTGGGTGGACCGGAAGACGCTCTGCCGCATGCTGGCGATCGACGAGCTGAAGCTCAACGTGGACATCTGCCGCGCGCGCAAGCAGCTCGGCGCCCTCGGCATCCACGGCGCGGCCGCGATCGTGGCCCGGCGGCCCGGGACCGGCCAGATCCGGATCGGCGTCGAGCGGATCACGGTGACGTCGACCTGATCGAGCGCGGGGACCGGGAGGCTCGCGCGCCCCGCGGCGCCTGCGACCTCCGCGCCCCCTGCGCGCCGTCGCCAGCACGTCCGCCCTCGCGCCCCTGGCCCCGGGCCTCGCCGTGAGGCCGGAGCTCCTCCAGGAGGAAGCTCCACACCGCCGCCACGCGCGGCACCTCGCGCATGGCGCGGTGGCCGACGAGCCAGAGGTCGTCCGACGGCCACTCCGCGGCGCTGCCGGCGAGGGGCTTCGCGAAGCGGACCGGCGCGAGCGCGCGCGAGGCGACGTAGGGCGCCGGCGCGAGCACGACGCCGAGGCCCGAGGCGGCCGCCGCGAGCTGCGCGCCGAGGTGGTTCGTGCGCAGCACGACCTCGGCCCCGCTCGCGTGGCGCCTCAGCCACTGGCTCGGGCCGAAGCTCGCGTAGTCGTGATCCCAGGCGATCCACGGCAGGCTCGACCAGCTCGCGACCCGGCCGAGCCGCTTTGCGTGCGCGGGCGACGCCGCGACGATCCAGCGCGCGGTCAGGATCTTGGTGACGATCAGCTCGGCGCCCTCGGGCGGCACCGAGCGCAGGGCCAGATCGGCCTCGTGGCGCGTCAGGTCGAGCACCCGCGTCGACGCGTCGAGCTCGATGCGGAGCCTCGGGTGCCGCGCGCGCAGGCGCACCAGGGCCGGCGCGATGAACACGTCGGCCATGCCCGGCGCGACGCTCAGCCGCACCACGCCCTCGGCCTCGGTCTCCACGCTGTGCGCGTCGCGCACGAGGCGCGCGTGGGCCGCCTCCACGGCCTCGGCGGCGGGCAGCACCAGCGCGGCGAGGTGCGTCGGCAGGAGGCCGCCGCGCGTGCGCTCGAACAGGCGGCCGCCGAGCGCCTCCTCGAGCGCCGAGAGCCGCCGGCTCACGGTGGAGGTGTCGAGATCGAGCCGCGCGCCCGCCTGGCCGAGGCTCCGGTGCCGGTGCACCGCCAGGAAGATGCGCACGTCGTCCCAGCGCCCCGCGGAGAGGTCTTGCATTTTTGCGCCCATCGATTGCGTTTATGGGCGTTGTGTTGCGCGGTTGCAATAGCCATCCTGGCTTCATGAACAACGCAGCGCACCTCGACGCCTCGTCCTCCCGCCTCCACGTGGTGCTCGGCGCCGGCCAGATCGGGCCGCGCGTCGCCGACCTCCTGCTCGCGCAGGGCCACCGCGTGCGGCTCGTGCAGCGCACGCGACGTGCGCAGGGCGCGCCCTCGATCGAGCGCCCCGGGCTGACGCGGGTGTACGGGAACATCACCGATCTCGCGTTCGCGGAGGAGGCCACGCGCGGGGCCAGCGTGGTCTACGATTGCATGAACCCGCCGTATCACCTCTGGGCCGAGCAGCTGCTCCCCATCGCCCGGGGCGCCCTGCACGGCGCGAGCAAGGCGGGCGCGAGGCTCGTCGCCCTGGACTGCCTGTACATGTACGGGGCGCCCGACGGGCCCATGCGCGAGGACTCGCCGCGCGCTCCGTGCAGCAAGAAGGGCGCGCTGCGCGTCGAGCTGGAGGCGCTGCGTCTGTCGGCGCAGCGCCGGGGCGACGTGCGGGTGGCGATCGGGCGCGCGAGCGATTTCTTCGGCCGCGACGTGCCGCTGTCCGCGTGGGGCGAGCGCTTCTACACGCGCGCGCTCGCCGGCAAAGCGGTGGAGTGCATGGGGGATCCCGACATGCCCCACGCCTATACGTACGTGGAGGACGTCGCGCGGGGCCTCGTGACGCTGGGCGAGCGCGAGGAGGCGATGGGCCACATCTGGCACCTGCCGACGGAGCCGGCGGAGAGCACGCGGGCGCTCGCGCGGCGCCTCGGCCGCGCCCTCGGGCTCGACGTCAAGGTGTCGCGGCTCCCGCGTTTCGTGCTGCGCGTGGCGGGGGTGTTCTCACCGTTCATGCGCGAGGTGGCCGAGATGGCGTACCAGTGGGACGTCCCTTACGTGCTCGACGACGCGCGCTTCCGCGCAGCGTTCGGCTGGTCGGCGACGCCGGTCGAGCGGCAGGTCGCGGAGGTCGCGGCGTGGGCACGTCGGAAGTACAACATCGCCGCGGCGAGCGGCGTGCCGGCGTATCGGTAGCGGCGCGCTGGCGGAGCTTGGCCCTGGGGGGCGGGAGGGGCTCCCTCCCCGGGGGTCTCACGTCCCCATAAAGCAGGGACGATGCTGGGCGACTGCGTAGTGGAGCGACTCTTGTTCGCGCAGGGGCGCGGGGGCCCGCGCGTACGCGCGCGCGGGCGCAGGGTATAGTCGACCTCGTGATTACATTTTCCATGCCCTCTGACGCGGCGATCCGTGCCTTCCTCGACCGCCAGGCGGGGAGGCCGCTCTCGTACGCGGAGGTCGGCTGCACCGGGCCGGACGCGCGCCGCGGCCGACCGCCCGCCGGCTCCAACCTCGACCGCCACCACACGGTCCTCGGCCAGGGCGCCGCGCTCTTCGCCCGCGCGGCGGAGGCGCTGCGGCGCTGGGAGCACTTCCGGCTCGGCTGGGTCGAGCTCTGTTATCCCGACGCTCCGATCGAGGCCGGCGTCACCGTGGGCATCCTCGTCCGTGTGCTCGGCTTCCACTGGCTCAACGCGTGCCGGATTGTTTACACCATCGACGAGACGAGCGGCCCCGTGCGCAGGTTCGGCTTCGCGTACGGCACTCTCGAGGAGCACGGCGAGCGCGGCGAGGAGCGCTTCGTCGTCGAGCACCACGAGCAGTCCGGAGAGGTCGGCTACGAGATCTTCGCTGTCTCGCGGCCGAACCACGTCCTCGCGAAGCTCGGTTATCCGTACGCCCGCCGGCTCCAGGCGCGGTTTGCCCGCGGCTCCATGCGCGCCATGCAGAGAGCGGTCGCCGCCCCCTCGGCTGTGACCCGATGAGCCGTGCCGCTCATCGCCGTGCATTCCCGATCAAGAGGGACGTCATCGCGGCTGTTTTTGGCACGGCGTAGCCCCCATTCGCGTAAGTCCGACCGCTCGTGCTCCACCACAGCGAGGACGGCTGGACTGCGGCCACGTCGTTCGAGGACGTCCTCGACGTGAACGAGGAGATGCTCGCGGTGCTGGCGCCCCATGTCCCGCGCTTCCGCTTCCTGCTCGACGACATCAGCCGCACGAGCGACGAGGAGCTCCGCAGCCGTGCGATGAGCGCCGTCGGCCGGCTGGCGCTGTTCTGCTTCCGTCATGCGCGCAGGCCTGACGAGCTCATCGAGCAGCTCGCTGGCTGGCTCGACCTCGTGCGCGAGGTGCTGCGGTCGCCGAACGGCGCGGCTGCGCTCGCCGCGATCTTTCGGTATATTTTGCTCCGGAACGAGAAGCGCCCGCCGGAGGAGGTCGTCCAGACGCTCCTCCTGATCGTGGGCGAGGAAGGCAGGGACGCGGTCGTGACAGCTGGAGAGCAGCTCATCGAGCGAGGGCGCCAGGAAGGGCTCCGGAAGGGCCGTCAGGAGGGGCAACGCGACATGTTGCTGAAGCTGCTGCGGGGCCGGTTCGGCGCGTTGCCCGATGACGCCGTCGCGCGCGTCCAGGCCGCCGATCTCCCCCAGCTCGATCGCTGGTTCGACCGTGGGCTCACGGCGGCGACGCTCGCCGAGGTGCTCGGCTAGCGGCCGAAGGTGCGCAGCCGCAGCGAGTTGCCGAGCACCGAGACGCTCGACAGCGACATCGCCGCGCTCGCGAGGACCGGCGAGAGCTGCCACCCGGTCAGCGGGTAGAGCAGGCCCGCCGCGATCGGGATGCCGATCACGTTGTAGACGAACGCCCAGAACAGGTTCTGGCGGATGGTGCGCAGCGTGGCGCGCGCGAGCCCGAGCGCCACCGGCAGGCCGGCGATCCCGCCGCGCAGGAGCGCCACGTCGGCCGACGCCAGCGCGATGTCCGTGCCGCTGCCGAGCGCGATGCCCACGTCCGCGCTGGCCAGCGCGGGGGCGTCGTTGATGCCGTCGCCCACCATCGCCACCGTGCGGCCGGCGGCGCGCTGCTCGGCGACGATCCGCGCCTTGTCCTCCGGCTTCACCTCGGCAAACACGAGGCCGATGCCGAGCTCGTCCGCGACGCCGCGCGCGGCGCCCGCGCGGTCGCCGGTCACCATCGCCGCGTCGACGCCGAGCTGCTTCACCGCCGCGATCGCGCGCCGCGCCGCCTCGGTCGGGCGATCGGCGACCGCCACGAGCCCCGCGAGGCGCCCGTCGACGGCGACGAACGACGGCGTGCGGCCCCGCCCGGCCAGGCGCTCGGCCTCCGCCTCGAGCGCGCCCGCGTCGACGCCCGCCCGGCGCAGCCACGCCGCCGTGCCGACGCGCACGAGCCGGCCGGCGACGTGCGCCTCGATGCCGTGGCCGATCTCCGACCGGAACTCCGAGGCGGGCGCGAGGACGACGCCGCGGCCGCGGGCGCCCTCGACGATCGCCCGGGCGACCGGGTGCTCGCTCCCGTGCTCCGCGGCCGCCACGAGGCCGAGGAGCTCCGCCTCGCCGGAAGGGGCGGCGCTGACCACGTCGGTGAGCTCGGGGCGGCCCGAGGTGAGCGTCCCGGTTTTGTCCAGCAAGATCATGTCGATACGGCTCGCCGCCTCGAGCGCCGCGCCGCCCTTGACGAGCACGCCGAGCTCCGCGCCGCGCCCGGTCCCGACAGCCACGGCCGCCGGCGTCGCCAGGCCGAGCGCGCAGGGGCAGGCGATGACGAGCACCGCGACGAAGCGCTCGACGGCGGCGGCGAGGCCCGAGGACGTGGGATCGACGGCGAGCCACGCGATCAGGGTGACCGTCGCGACGCCGAGGACGATCGGCACGAAGACGCCGCTCACGACGTCGGCCAGCCGCGCGATCGGCGCGCGAGAGCCCTGCGCCTGCTCGACGGCCTCGACGATGCGCGCGAGCGCGGTGTCCGCCCCGGTCCTCGTGACGCGGAACGTGATGGCACCGCCCTGGTTGAGGGTGCCGCCGAAGACGGGCGAGCCCGCGGCCTTGTCGACGGGCATGCTCTCGCCGGTGAGCATCGACTCGTCGACCGCGGACGCGCCGCGGACCACCTCGCCGTCGGTCGCGATGCGCTCGCCAGGCCGCACCAGCACGAGGTCGCCCGGCGCGAGGGCGGCGGCGGGCACCTCCTCCTCGGCGTCGCCGCGGACGCGCCGCGCGGCCTTCGGCTGCAGCGCCACGAGCCCACGCACGGCGTCGGCGAGGCGCCTCCGCGCGCGCGTCTCCAGGAGCTTGCCGAGCAGCACGAAGGTGACGATCGCGGCCGCGGCCTCGAAGTAGACGGCCGGCGCGTGGCCGTGCGCGGCGTGCGGGAACAGGCCGGGCGTCACGACGGCGGCGGCCGAGTAGAGCCAGGCCGCGCCGGTGCCGAGGCTCACGAGGGTGTTCATGTCCGCGGCGCGGTGCCGGAGCGCGCCCCAGGCCAGGCGAAAGAACCGGCGCCCGGGGCCGAGGACCACGACCGTCGCGAGCGCGAGCTGCAGCCAGCGGCCGGCGGGCCCCTCGAGCGCCGGGATGGCGCCGTGGGACATGCCGACGACGAGCAGCGGCGCGGTGAGCAGCGCCGCGAGCGCGACGTCGCGCCGGAGCGCCCGCTGCTCCTCGATCTCGGCCTCGGCCATGGCCGCGGCGCGCTGGGACGCGGTGGGGCGCGGGCGCGGCGACGGCGCGGCTCCGGGGCCACCGGCCGGCGGCGCGACCGCGGGGCTAGCCGGCGGCGCGACCGCGGGACCTGCCAGCGGCGCGACCGCGGGACCTGCCAGCGGCGCGACCGCGGGACCTGCCAGCGGCGCCGCCGCAGAGCCATCGGCCAGCGGCGCGGCCTCGGTCGCCCCGGCCGGGGGCTCGGGCTCGGGCACGTCGGGCACCTCGTACCCGGCCTCCACGATGGCGCGGGCGAGCGCGGCCGGGGCGGTCGCCTGCGCGTCGTAGGTGACGGTCGCCCGCTGGGTCACGAGGTTGACCGTGGCCTCCTGGACACCCGGCGCCGCGCGCAGCGCCCTCTCGACGCGGCGCACACACGCCGCGCAGGTCATCCCGAGCACCGGGAGATCCGCCCGGGCGCGCGGCGCGGCCGGCGCTCGTGTCGGCTCCGGCGGCTGGGGAATCGTTGCCATGGTGTCTCCTTCCACGAGCTCCGGGCCGGTGTCCTGTCGCCCCGTGCCGTCGCGCGCTCCTCCCGGCCGTCACGGTCTACCGCAAACGGACCGCGCGGGCTCCCGCGGCGGGCACCGCGACGCCGGCGGGCATCACGAACGGGCGCCGGGTCGCTCGCCGGGGGCCCATCGCGCCGGGGAGGTGCTACGCCCCCGGCGCGCCATGGAGCAGATCCTTCCGGCCCTCGGGGTGAGCGTCGTCGTGTTCGTGTCCACGAACGTGGACGACATCCTCCTGCTCTCGGCCTTCTTCTCGGATCCAGGCTTCACCCCGCGCCAGATCGTCGCCGGCCAGCTGCTCGGCATGGCGGCGCTCGTCCTGGTGAGCGCCGCGTGCGCGCTGCTCGCGCTCCGCGTGCCGGAAGGGTGGATAGGGCTGCTCGGCCTCGCCCCCCTCGGGCTCGGCCTGCGCGGCCTGTGGGCGCTCCGGCGCGGCCGCGGCGCAGAGGACGGCGAGGAAGAAGAGGCCGAGTCCGCCGAGGGCGCGCCGCGCGGCGCCGCCTCGCGCTGGAAGGCGCTCGCGGTGGCCAGCGTGACCGTCGCGAACGGCGGGGACAACCTCGGCGTCTATATCCCGATGTTCTCGAGCGCCCCGCGGCTCATCCCCCTCCACGCGGCGGTGTTCGGCGTCATGACCGTCGCGTGGTGCGCGCTCGGCCACGCCCTCGTGAACCACCCGGTCCTCGGCAGCCGGATCCGGCGTTATGGCCGGACGGCGCTGCCGTTCGTCTTGATCGGCCTGGGCCTCTGGATCCTGTCCGACGCCCTCGCGCTCGTCCGCCCGGCGACCGCGGGCGGACCGCCCTCCTGAAGCCGCCCGCCCCTCGCGCCAGACTCCGCAGCTACTCCAGCGGCGGGCAGTACTGCTGCGTGCACGAGCCGCCCAGCGGCGCGCAGATCCCACAGCTCGAGTTGCAGCAGAACGTCCCGCTCCCACAGGACGTGGTGCCGCACGGGGCGGGGATGCCGCGCACGACCGCCTCGTCGCTCTCCCCGACGAGCTCCTCGCCGGCGACCTCGGCGGCCACCTCGCCGTCGCGCTCCGGCTCGCCGGCAGGGTCGGCCGCCACCATGCAGCCGATCCCGAGCGAGAGCATGACGGAACACAGCGCGATATGAACCAATCTCCTCATGATGTCTCCTCCGGGGTGACGGGATCACCCCACCCGTATGCCTTTACCGCGATTCCTGGGTTCCGCAACGAATTAACATTGTTTTATACGGAGCGCGCTGCACACCCTGATCCCTCTGATCCCTCTGATCCCTCTGATCCCCCTGGTTCCCCTGATCCCCCTGATTCGCATGGTGTGCGTGATGCGTGTGATTCGCTTGACTCGCGCGGTTCACGTGACTTGCGTGCTTCGTGTGATTCACGTGAGTCACATGCAGCGCACGATGCAGAACGTCTGTCGCCCTCGGGCGGCGATGCGGGCGCGGCGAGATAGCCGCCCTCCGCCGGCGAGCGCGCGCGATCGCGCGCCGGGCCATGGGGGCACCCTCGCCGCGCGGCGCCCAGCGCTCAAGGGGAGCCGCCTCGGGGCGTCGCCCAGGACGGGGCGAACGCCGGGTGCGTGCTCGAGCATGCAGCAGTGCTGACTGCAGTAGGCACCGCAATCGCTGTAATTTTCCGCCTCTATTGTCGATTTGACCGCGCAGTCCGGGACACATCCGGTGAAATCCGCGCTTCTGGCGAGCTCCGGGGCCGCTCCTCGCGCCTCGTCGCAGTGCGGCACACCATGTGCTCTATCCACCGGGCGTCCCCGAACGAGCGGTCTCGGGGAGACGGCGCTCGCTCCATGCTGCTGCCCGCGCTCGCTCGCGGGTCACAGCCTGGAGCGGGAGCCCGCCGCGCGGCCCCGAGGCCACACCAGCGTACCGCAAGCGAAGGAGGTCGACTGCGCGAAGAGGGTCTTGGCGCTGGAGGAGCTCTCGATGTTCAGGAGGAGCCGCCGGCAGCAGCGGTGGAGCTCCTCCTGTCATGAGCCTCGCTCTTCCTTGGGGGCTCGGGCCTCGGCGTCCTCCTCTGTCGCTCGCCACGTCAAGAGACAGCCACTTCACAGCCTGGTACATCGCAGCCTGCTTAGGGGCTCCTCCGACATGAACCCCCGGAGGGGCCCCTGTTTTCATCTCCAGGAGGCGCGCCTCCGCTCCGACGAACGAACCGAGGACATCCAGGTGCTCTTCTATTATCACGGTGCCTTCAGGGCTGAGCGGCGGACCGACACGTGCGGTGAGCCGCTCGCTCCCCGCCGGACCGCCGGTGGCCACAGGATCCCGGACGAGCGGCCGCCCGGCCCCGCCTCACCCCTGCGACAGGACGACGCGCGCTGCGCTGCGCCTCCGGGGAGCGCCGAGAAGACGGCGCAGGAAAAGCCCGCGCCGGCCCGCCGGAGCAATGAAGACCTCCGGAAGGTCGTGGCCGCGATCGGGAGCCACCTCGTGGCCCAGATCCAGAGCGGCGACGATCCCCTGGATCTGCCGACAGACTACCGGCGCTACACGACGAGCCCGCTGAGCGTCGCCCACGGGGCGTCCGGGATCGCGCTCTTCCTGAAGCGCACGCGAGGCGAGGTCCCCGGGGTGTTCCTCGACGCGCTCGCGTGGAAGGCGTCCCGGAGCGGGGACGAGCGCCACGCGCCCGGGCTCTACATGGGCAGCTCGGGGATCGCGTGGACGCTCCTGGAGCTCGGGCTGCGCAGGGAGGCCGAGGCGCTCATGGACTCCGCGGCGAGGTCGCCGATCCTCTTCGAGATCGCCGACATGTTCCACGGGGCGGCCGGGTGGGGCCTCGCGAACCTCTTCTTCTTCACGCAGCTCGGCGACGAGAGGTACCTCAGGAATGCGGTGGACGCGTTCGACCAGATCCAGCCGAGGCTCCAGCGGGGCAGGGGAGGAGGCTTCCACGAGGACACGGCCGCCGCCTACCACGGCCTCGCGCACGGGCCCGCCGGCGTCGGCTATTTCCTGCTGCGGCTCTACCGGGTGACCGGGCACGCAGAGCACCTCGAGGTCGCACGAGCGCTGCTCGACCACGATCTCGCGAGCCCCGGAGGAGAGGCGCACGCGAGCGTGGCGCGCCGGCGATCCGCCGCCGATGAGCGCGCGCCGTGCACCTCCTGGAGGAGCGGCAGCGCCGGGGTCGGCGCCGTCGCGCTGCGGTTCCATGCGGCGCTGGGGGAGGAGCGTTATCTCGAGGCGGCCCGGAAGATCGCCCGTCAGATCGAGCGCGGCATCCCCTCCTCCCCCGCGAACTTCTCGGGCATGGCCGGGATCGGGAACTTCCTCGTGGACCTGCACCGCCGCACGGGAGAGGAGGGCTACATGGAAGAGGCACGCGGGCTCGCCGACAGGGTGATGCGGTTCGCGCTCAAGCGGCCGCCCGGCCTCGCGTTCCCCGGCGAGGACCTCGCGCGCGTCTCCGCCGATTACGGGGCGGGCTCCGCCGGGACGGGGATGTTCATCCACCGGGTGATCGCCGGGGGCGGGCTGCCGTATTTCGATCTCTGAGCCCGGGCGCGGCGGCGCGGAGCGGGCGGCTCGGCGCGCCGTCCCGGCGCGGGCGCGGGCACATGCCGTTTGAACATCACGTGTCCGCCGCCGAGATCCCGTGGCGGCGGAGCAGCTCGCGCAGGTGGTTCCTGTCCATCCGCGCCGCCCGCGCCGCGCGCGAGAGGTTGCCCTCGTTCGACCGGATGAGCGCCCGCAGGTAGGCCCGCTCCCAGCGCGCAATCACCTGCTCTTTACCTTCGCGGAACGGGAGCGAGGCCTCGGCGGGATCGAGGTCGTCGTCGCCGGCGTCGCCGTGGCTCGCCGGGCGCGCGCCGCGCCGGCCTTCGCGCCAGAGGCTCGGATCGCCGAGGAGCACCGCGCGCTCGACGGCGCTGCGGAGCTCGCGCACGTTCCCGGGCCAGTCGTGGCGCAGCAGCGCCTCGACGAGCTCCGCGGGCGGCTCGCCGCCGTCGGTGAACTGGCGGTAGAAGTGCGCGGCCAGGAGCGGGATGTCCTCGGGCCGATCGCGCAGCGGCGGGAGGTGGAGCCGGACGACGTTCAGCCGGTAGAACAGGTCCGAACGGAAGGTCCCGCGGTTCACCTCCTGCCGGAGGTCGCGGTTGGTCGCGGCGATGAGCCGGACGTCGAGGCGGACGGGGAGCACGCTGCCGATACGCCGGATCATCCGCTCCTCGAGGGCGCGCAGGAGCTTCGGCTGGAGGTCGAGGCGGAGCTCGCCGATCTCGTCGAGCAGCACGGTGCCGCCGCGCGCGGCCTCGAAGGCGCCGGCCCGCGCCGCCTGGGCGTCCGTGAAGGCGCCCTTCTCGTGGCCGAACAGCTCCGCCTCGATCAGCGAGGGCGGGATGGCGCCGCAGTCGATGACGACGAACGGCCTCGCGGCGCGCGGGCTCTGCTGGTGGATGAGCTCGGCGAGCAGGCCCTTGCCGGAGCCCGTCTCGCCCTCGAGGAGCACGGTCGTGCTCGACGCGGCGATCTTCGGCAGCACGGCGAAGAGGCGGCGCATCTCGGTGCTCTGGCCGAGCATCGACCCGAGGTGCTCTTCGTCGGCCAGCGGCTCGCGGATCGTGTCCGTGAGCGCCTCGAAGCGGAGCCGCGTGTCGCCCACGTCGATCGTGGCGCCCGACTGCAGGTACGCCGCCTCGACGCGGACGCCCGAGACCGTCGTGCCGTTGGTGCTGTCGAGGTCGCGCAGGAGATACCCCCGCGGGGTGACGGTGATCTCGCAATGATGCCGCGACACGGACCTGTCGGTCAGGACGAGCTGGTTCGTGGGCGCGGTGCCGACGCCGAGCTCCGGCGCGCCCGCGACGTGCGAGGCGCCGAGATCCGGGCCCTTGATCACCTCGACGCGGAAGCGCCCGAACACCACCTCGTCCGCGCGGGCCATCAGCTCCGTGGTGACGCCCTTCCGGCGGGTCGCGCGCGAGGTCATGCGCTGAACCTACCACGGCGGTCCTCGGCGCTTCACACCCGAGCGCGCGGTCACTTCGCCTTGCGTTTACTCGACCGCGCGGGCGGTGATGGCCTGTCGGGCCGCGCCGGCGGTGATGGCTTGTCGGCCCGCGTGGCCACGGCCACGACGCGGCCGAGCTCCTCGCGGAGCTCGTCGGCCTTGCTCGGGCCGAGGCCCTCGCGCACGTGGTGCTGGGTCCGCTCCCACAGCGGGAACGCCGCCTCGATGGCGCGCTCGCCCTGGCGCGTCAGGAAGATGAGGCGGACGCGCGCATCGTCGGGCGCGCGCGCCACCCGGAGCAGGCCGGCCCTCTCCAGCGGCACGAGGTTCCTCGTGAGCGTCGTGCGGTCCATGACCAGCCCGTCCGCGAGCGCCCCGATGGTCACGCCCTCGTCGCCGCACGTCGCGACCGCGACGAGCAGCGTGAGCTGCGTCGCCTCGAGGCCCACCGGCCGCAGGCTCTCGTCGTAGAGCCGCGTCAGCGCGCGCGACGCGCGCCGCACGCGCACGAGCGCGCACTGGCTCGCGATGATCTGGGAGGCGCGGGCAAAATCGACCACAAGTGTATATACACGGTTTCGAGCGGAACCGCCAGCCTCAGGCTTGGTACTGCTTGACATCCGTACAGGTGTAGGTACACCTATCTCGACGATGCGGCGCTGCCTCGTCGGCTCGACGCGGCCGCTCCGCGCGGGCCCTTTCGGCCCGCTGCGCACGCTGATCCTCGCGGCTCATCGCCATCCATGGGGTTCGCACGGGCCGCGCAGGCGCCGGGGCGAGCGCCCGCACGCCGGCACGCGCCGGCGGCAAAGGCGGCGGCCGCGGGCGCGCTGCGTGCGTTTAGGTGTAGGTACACATATTTGAAGGTCCGAACGGTGCCGCGGTGAAACAGGCACGAAACGCCGGCTGAGACGTGGTGCCGGCGTGTGCCGCCGCGCGCGGGCGGGCTCCGGGAGAGTAACTCATGGGCGCGTATTTCGTCGTTCCGTACTGCGTGAAGTTCGAAGACACGATGGCCTACGGGAGCCACCACTACCTCACGAACTTCCGCTTCCAGTGCATCGCGCGCGAAACACTGTATTTCGCCGAGGCCGCGGACGGCACGATCCCGCACGAGGAAGACCGCGGGGCGATACGGCTGCTCACCACCGAGGGCTACAGCCGGAACCTGGCGCCGGTCCGCGTGGGCGAGCGCGTCGCGATCTTCATGACCCTCGGCGAGATGACGCGATCGAGCGCGTACGGCTACTTCCGCACGGTCCGCTTCGACGGCGAGCCCGTGGCGTGCGGCTACCAGCGCGTCGTCGCCGTCTCCGCGACGAGCGACGAGCTCGCGCCGCTGCCGAGGTCGCTCACGACACACGTCGGGGCCCTCGACGAGCACATCCTGCACCGGCGCTTCGTCGATCTCGCCCTGCGCGGCGGCTCGGCGCTGCGCGAGCTCTTCCCCGAGCACCTCCGCCGGCACGCGGCCGAGGTCGCGCGCGGCCCGTTGCACGAGGCGCGCCCGCACCACAAGGCGTGGGCCCAGGAAGACGAGCCGGCGCCCGGCGCGGCGGGCGAGGCCGCGCGGGGAGGCGAGGCCGCGCGGGGGGGCGCCGCGAAGGTCGCGCTGCTCCTGCCCGGCCAAGGCTCGTTCGATCCAGGGCTGCTGCGCGCGCTCCACGCGCGCTTCGCGGAGGCGCGCACGGCCGTCGACGCGGCGGAGCCCGCGGCGCGCGAGCTGCTCGGCGCGTCGCTCGCGGCGCTCGTGACCGCCGGGGAGGCGGAGGCGCGGGCCGCCCTCGAGGCGTGCGCCGACCTGGATCAGCTCGGGATCCTCGTCCAGGACTACGTCGCCGCCGCGCTGCTCCGGTCCGCCGGGCTGAAGGCCGACGTCGTGGCGGGGCACAGCCTCGGGGAGATCGCCGCGCTGGCCGCGGGCGGGGCGTTCTCCCTCGCGACGGCCGCCGAGGTCGTGTGCCGGCGGGTGCTCGCCCTCCGCGGCGCGCCGCATGGCCGCATGCTCGCAGCGCACGCCGGCGAGGAGCGGCTGCGCGACGAGGTGCAGGCGCTGGGGCGGGACGACGTGTTCGTGGCGGTGGTGAACGCGGCCGACCAGGCGGTCGCGTCGGGGACGGCGGACGGCATCGCGGCGCTCGAGCGCCGGCTCGCGAGCGCGGGCGTCCGCGCGACCGTGCTCGCGAGCCGCTACCCGTTCCATTCGCCCCTGCTCGCGCCGGCCGTGGGCCCGTTCGCGAGCGCGCTCCAGCGCGCCCCCACGGCGCGGCCGGCGCTGGCCACGTACTCGCCGATCGACCGCGTGGAGTACGGCGAGGGGCCGCTCGCGCCCGCGCGGCTGCTCCCCATGCACCTCGTGACGCCGCTCGACTTCGGGGCGGCCGTGCGCGACCTGACCGGCGCCGGCGTCCGCACCTTCATCGAGTGCGGCGGCGGCAGCACCCTGGCGACGCTCGTGCGGCGGAGCGCGCCCAGGGAGCCCGGCCTGCGGACCATCTCGACGTTCCGCGCCGGAGAGGACGTCGTAGCCGAGCACCGGCGCGTCGTGGAGGCGCTGCGCGCGGCGGGGTACGCGCTGACGGACGTCGCGCCGCTCCCCGGAGGGGGCGGGGACGCCCGCCGCCCGCGCGCGGACGCCGCGCCCGCGCCGGCGCCGCAGGACGCGCCCGCCGCGGCGGGCCCGCAGGAGGAAGCCGCCGCGGCAGCGGGGCCGGAGGAGGACGCGGCCGACACGGAGAAGGTCGAGCCGATCGCGATCGTCGGCATGGGCGCGGTGCTGCCGGGGGCCGGCGGCGTCGAGGCCTACCTCGCGCAGCTGCTCGCCGGCACGAGCGGGATCGTCGACAGCGGCGAGCGACGCCCGGAGCTCAGGTCCGACTTCCTGAGCCCCGGCCGGGCCGCCGACAAGACGTACAGCCTGCTGATCGGCGCGGTCGACGCGCTCGGGCCGTACGCCGAGCGCACCGGGTACGACGCCGGGACCCTCGAGCGGCTGCCCAAGACCACACGCATGCTGGCGTGTGCGCTCGCCGAGGCGAAGGCGCGCGCGGCCGTGCTCCGCGATCGCGGGACGCTGCGCGTCGCGTGCCTGCTCGGGTCGACGGCGGACGGCTCGATCGAGCACGACGAGGCGACGCTGCTGCTCGGCGTCGAGCGGGCGCTCGCCGGCGCCCGCGCGGACGCGGAGGCCCGCGCGGCGGTGGTGGGCGCGCTGGCCGACGAGCTCGGCCTCGACCCGGAGCGGCGCGCGGCGTGCCGCGGGCACCTCGAGCCGCTCGCGCGCGTCGTGCGGGACGTCGTCGGGGACGGCGTGCGCACGATGGTCGTCGACGCGGCCTGCGCGTCGTCGATGCACGCGGTGCACCTCGGCGCCGCGATGCTGCGCCGCGGCCTCGCCGACGTGGTGATCGCCGGCGGCGCCTACCAGCCGGGGCCGACGAACGCGTGCCAGTTCTCGCAGTTCGGCGGGCTCTCGGCGACCGGGAGCCGCCCGTTCGACGCCTCGGCCGATGGCGTCGTGTTCGGCGAGGGCGCCGCGGTCGTCGTGCTCGAGCGGCTCGACGACGCCGTGGCCCGCGGCGACCAGGTCGACGCGGTGCTGCTCGGCAGCGGCGTGTCGAGCGACGGCCCGAGCCCGTCGGTCACGGTGCCGCAGCGCGCCGGGCAGACCCTGGCGATGCGGCGCGCCTACGCGCGGGCGGGCGTCGCGCCGCGCTCCGTGCAGTACGTCGAGGCGCACGCCACCGCGACGCCCGTCGGCGACGCCACCGAGTTCCAGGCGCTCGAGGAGGTGTTCGCCGGGGACGCGGGCGCGCCGCGCATCGCCCTCGGCAGCGTGAAGTCGCTGCTCGGCCACCCGGGGTGGACCGCCGGCGTCGCGTCGCTGATCAAGGTCGTGCTCGCGATGCGGGAGCGGACGTTGTTCCCGCAGCACGGGTTCCAGGCGCCGAGCGCGCGCATCGATCTGGCGCGCTCGCCGTTCGTCATCCCGCGGGCGGCCACCCCGTGGAGCCCCGCGGACGGCGGCCCCCGGCGCGCCGGGCTCGACAGCTTCGGCTTCGGCGGCACCAACGCGCACCTCGTCGTCGAGGAGCCCCGGCCCGACCGCCGCGCGCCGCGCCGGCGCGCGAGAGAGGCGCGCCGCGCGCTGTGCGTCGTCGGCGTGGGGGCCGTGTTCCCCGGCGCCGGCGGCGCGCCCGCGGACGCGCCCACGGACGCCCTCGCCTTCGACGAGCGCGCGCTCCGGCTCCCGGCCCGCGCGAAGGTGCTCCCGGACGCCGTCGAGGCGATGGACCCGACGCAGCTGCTCGCGGCCATGGCCGCGGAGCGCGCGCTCGCGGCGCTGCCCGCGCGCGAGATGAGCGACCGCATCGGCGTCGTCGTCGGCCACGAGGGCAAGACGCGCCGCGGCGCGCGCGCGAACGAGCGGATCTTCGGCGATCGCGTGGCGCGGGCGCTCCGGGCGCGCGGCGTGAGCCCCGCGCTCGCCGGCGAGGTGGTCGAGGCCCTCCGAGCGGGCTCGCCCGCGACGGGGCCGTACACGCAGCCGGGCAACATGCCCAACATCATCTCCGGGCGCGTCGCGAACGCCTTCGGCCTGCGCGGGCCGAACTTCGTGGTCGACACCTCCGCGACCTCCCTGCTCGACGCGCTCGCGGCTGCCGACCTCGTGCTCGACGAGGACTGCGACGTCGTGCTCGCGGGGGCGGTCAACGCGTTCCGCGACGAGGTCGCGGCCGGCGCGTCCGCGACGTCGGACCCGCGGCCGGTGGGCGAGGCGGCGCTGCTCGTCGCGCTGTGCACCGAGGCGACGGCCGCGCGCAACGCCTGGCCGGTGCTCGCGCGCCTCCGCGTCGACGAGCGCCCGGACGGTCCCCCCGGCCGCGAGCTCGCGGTCAGCAGCCCGGGCCAGGCGCGCGCGCGGCTGCGCGGGGCCGAGGGCGCCGTCGAGCTGCTCGCGGCGATCCGCGGCGCGCGCGCGGGCGGGCCCGCGCTCGTCCGCTGGCCGTCCGACCCCCGCGCCGTCGAGGTCGCGCCCGCGGCCGCGGCCGCGGGCTTCGCGACGGGGACGCCGATCCACACCTTCGTCCCCGAGGTCGTGCGCGCGCCGGCGGCCGGGCCCGCGGCGCGCGCCCCGTCCCGCGTCCTCTATGTGTGCGCCGACGCGGCGCTGGCCGCGGACGTGCGGCGGGCGGGCGGCGCGCGTGTGCTCGCGATCGCCGGCGAGGCGGCGCCCGACGCGGGCGCGATCGACGCGCGCGACGAGCAGCGGCTCGGCGCGTCGCTCGCGGCCCTCGCGCCCGATGACGTCGACGCGGTCGTCGTGCTCTCCCGCGCGGCGGACGCGCGCGCGTTCGTCGACGGCGGGCCGGGCTCGTACCGGCCGGCGCTGCGCGCGCTGTTCGGCGCGGCGCGGCGCTACTACGACGCCATCGGGCGCGGCGACGTGGCCTTCGCGGCCGTCGTCCTCGGCGCCGTGGGCCCGTCCGCGCGGCTCTCGCCGGACAGCGGCGCGGTGGGGGGCTTCGTGAAGTCGCTGGCGCGCGAGCTGCCGGGCGGCGACGTGCGGGTCGTCCACACCGACGCGGGCGAGGTCGCGGCGGCGCTCGGCGCGCTCCGCGAGGAGTGGCGGCGCGCCCGGCCGGCCACGCCCGAGGAGGTGGTCTACCTGGGCGGCGCGCGGCACGTGGTGCAGCTCGCCCGCGCCGCCGCGGGGCCGGCGGCGAGCGCGGCCGCGCCCCTCGGCCCGGACGCCGTCGCGCTCGTCACGGGCGGCGCGCGCGGCATCACGGCGCTGCTCGTCGAGGGCCTGCTCGAGCGCTTCGGCTGCCGCGCCGTGCTGCTCGGCCGCTCGCGGCTCACCGACGCGCCCCCGCGCGCGCTCGCGATGACCGACGCCGAGCTCGACGCCTACGAGCGGGATTTCTACGCGGAGGCGCTGCGCGAGGACCGGAGCCTCAAGATGGGCGCGCTGCGCGAGCGCTACGCGCGCGTCCGGGCGGCGCGCGAGGCGCACCAGGTGCTCGAGCGCCTGCGCGCGCGCGGCGGCGGCCGCGTCGACTACCACGCGGTCGACGTCACGCGCGTCGAGGACGTCGACCGCGCGGTCGCGGCGGTCGCGGCGGCGTACGGCCGGGTCGATCTGGTCGTGCACGGCGCCGGCATCCAGGTGTCGAGCCGGCTCCCCTCGAAATCCCTCGAGCTGTTCGAGCGCATCGTGGACACGAAGCTCGCGGGGCTCTCCCACCTCCGCCGCGCGCTCGCGCGCCACCTGCCCGCCGCGCGCCCGCACGTCCACCTGGTCACGTCGGCGTTCAGCGTGCTCGGGAACGACGGGCAGCCCGACTACGGCGCGGCCAACGAGGCGATGAACCGCGCCGCGGCGTACTTCGCGGCCGAGCCGGGCGCCGGCCGGTGGTCGAGCGTCGCGTGGCTCGGCTGGAACGGCGTCGGCATGACCGCCGGGTCCGAGTACAGCGCGCTCGGCGCGGCGCGCGGGCTCCGGGGGATCGAGCCCGAGGAGGGGAAGCAGATCTTCCTCGAGCTCGTGGCCGAGCGGCCCGTCGGCGCGGCGCAGGTCCTGCTCACGGACAGCGAGATCGAGCGGTTCAGCCCGCGGATCGCGGCGGGCGGCGCGCCGGCGAGCCCGCCGAGCCTCACCTGGACGCTCGACCCGCGCGTCGATCCGTGGCTCGCCGACCACCGGGCGCGCGAGAGCGCGGTCGCGGCCGGCGCCTTCCTCGTCGAGCTCGCCGTCCGGCACGCGCTCGCGACCGCGGGGGGTGGCGGCGCGCGCGTCCGCGAGGTCCGCGACGTGCGTTTCCTCGAGTTCCTGCGCCTGCCCGACGACGGGGCGCGCGAGGTGCGCACGGTGACGACGCGCCGCGAGCAGCTCGGCGGCGGCCGCGCCGCGTGCGCCGTCGAGGTGCGCGGCGATTTCGTCCACCGGTCCGGCGTGGTCCTGCGCGCGGACGTCGTGTTCGCGACCTGCGTCGTCGAGCTCGGCCCGGCGCGCGACGACCTGACGCCGCGGCACGCAGGGCGGGTCTCCGGGCCGACGGTCCGCGATCCCTACGCGAGGCCCGGCGCGCCGATCCGGCACGCGGGCTGGTTCGATCACGTCGGCTCGTTCGTGCTCGGCGCCGCGCTCAAGGCCGGCCAGCTCCGCGTCACGAGCGACCGCGCGCTCGAGCGGCTGCGCGGGGCCGCGACGCCGTTCCTCCTGCTCGACGCGCTGCTCACGCTGGGCACGCTGCGCCGCGACGACGGCGGCGGGTTCCCGGTGTGCGCCGCGGGCGGCGTCGCGCGGATCCGCTTCGGCGCGGTCGAGAACGACCTCGCGATCCGCGACGGGGGCGCCCCGGTCCGGCTCGTGGCCACGGTCCCGCCGGGCGCGGACGACCGCGTGCTGAGCGCGTGGGCGCAGGCGCTCGACCCGGCGGGCGGCGTGCTGCTCGACGTCGAGGGGCTCGAGGGCCACGTCGTCGGGCGCGCGCCCGCGGACGTGCGCCAGGCGGCGCCGCTGCCGCTGGAGGCCCGGTGATGCGGCCGCTCGCGATCGCCCTCGCCCGGGTGGACGCCGCGACGGCGGCGCGCGTCGGGTCCTACCTGACCGACGCCGAGCGCCGGGCGTGCGCGGCCCAGCGCGTCGCCGCGCGGAGGGCGCAGTCCGCGTGCGCGCGCGTCGCGGCGAAGTGGCTGCGCCTGGAGCTCGCCGCCGGCCGCGGCGCGCCGCTGGTCGCGCTGGACGTGGCCTCGCTCGAGGCCCACCCGCGCGCGGACTACCTCGCCTGCGCGGTCTCCGGCCCCGACGGCTGGCCGCCGCGGTTCGAGGACGGCGCGCTCGCGCTGTCGCTCTCCCACGCGGGCGACCTCGCGGCGGCCGCGGTCACCACGGAGGGCGCGGTCGGGGTGGACGTCGAGCGCGTCGACGCGCGCGGGGCCGAGTTCGCCGACGAGCACTTCACGCCGCGCGAGCGCGAGGGGCTCGCGCGCGGCGCCGCGGCGGGCGCCGATCGCGCCGCGCTCGAGACGCTGCTCTGGAGCGCGAAGGAGGCGCTCTACAAGACGGGGGCGCTCGCTCTGCCGGAGCGCTTCTCCTTCCGCGACATCGACGTCGCGTTCCCGCCGGAGGGCGCGCGCCTCGCGCAGCCTTCGGTTCGCACCTTCGATCTGACCGCGCGCGGCGGGCGGTTCTTCGGCCGGGCGGTGCTGACGGGCGCGTTCGCGCTCGTCGCGGCCGTCCCGGTCTCGCACGCCGCCGCTCTGGGATGAATGGCTCTCACCAACCACGAGGTTTTGACGATGCAAGCTCACGATCTGCTGGAACATGTCCGCTCGGTCTTCGTTCGCATGACGCGTTACCCCGATGAGGTCGTCGTCGCCGGCGCCGACCTGGAGCAGGACCTCGGCATCGACTCGGTGAAGCGCGGCGAGATCCTCGCGACGCTGCGCGCGGAGTTCGGCCTGCCGGACGCGCTCAAGGCGACGCCCGACGAGCTGCGCACGGTGGCCCGCGTCAGCGACTTCCTCGCGCGAACGCTCGCGGCCCAGCCCGGCGACGGGCCGCGGAGCGGCGGCGTGGACGACGCCGGTCGCGCGGATGGCCACGCGGCCGTCAATGGTCATGCGAACGGCCACGGGGCGGTCAATGGCCACACGAATGGCCACGGTTCGGCCAACGGTCACGGTTCGTTCAATGGCCACACAAATGGGCATGGGGCGGTCAATGGCCACACGAACGGCCATGGGCCCGTCAATGGCCACACGAACGGCCACGTGCGCGCCGACGCGGGTGCGCCCCCCGGGTCCGTCCGGCCCGCCGTGATCGCAGGGCCGCCGTCCGCGGCCGCAGGCGAGGCGCTGCGCGTCGTGGTCCAGGCGCTCGCGGATGCGACGCGCCACCCGGTGGAGCTGCTCGTCCCCGACGCGCGGCTCGAGGACGACCTCGGGATCGACCGCCGCCGGCGCGACGAGGTCCGCGCGCTCCTCCGGCAGCGCGGCGCCTTGCCGGACGCCCTCGCGGGGGCGCTCGACGAGGTCCACACGGTCGGCGAGCTCGCGCGCCTCCTCGACGCCGCGCCGCCCGCGCCGGCCTCGCTGGCCGTCGCGGCGCGCGCGCCGGCGGCTCCGGCGGCCGCGCGGCGCCCGGCGCCGGGCGCGGAGGCCGGGCTCGCGGGCAAGACGGTCCTCGTGACGGGATCGAGCCGCGGCGTCGGCCGCGCGATCGCGGCGAAGCTCGGGCGCGCCGGCGCGCGGGTCGTGGTCAACAGCTTCCACTCGCGGGACGACGGCGAGGCCGTGGCCGACGAGATCCGGAGCGCCGGCGGCGACGCGGTGCACCTCTGGGGCTCGGTCGCGAACGCCGCGCACATCGAGAAGCTCTTCGAGGCGATCGCGCGCGACGTGGGCGAGCTGCATTACTTCGTCAGCAACGCGTCGAACGGCCGCTTCGGCCCGCTCGAGCAGACGACCCCGGAGCACTGGGAGCTCGCGTTCCGCACGAACGTCATCGGCTACCACCAGTGCGCGCTCCGCGCGGCGCGGCTCATGGAGCGCCACGGCGGCGGCCGGATCGTCGCGCTGTCGTCGAACGGGTCGTCGCGGTACCTCGAGCACTTCGGCGCCATGGGCGCCGTGAAGGCCGCGGTGGAGTCGCTCACGCGCGCGCTCGCCGTCGAGCTCGCGCCGCGCAACGTGCAGGTCAACTGCGTCTCCGCCGGGCCGATCTACGGCCACGTCACGAGCAACTACCCGGATCACGAGCGCATCCTCCCGTACTGGGAGTCGCGCACGCCGGGCGGCCAGCTCTGCACCGAGGACGACGTGGCCGACGCGGTCCTGCTCCTCCTCTCGGACGGGGCGCGCAGGATCAACGGCGCGACCGTCACCGTCGACGCCGGGGGCTCGTTGTGCATCTGACGACTGGCAACGTCGTCGCTGGTCCGTGTTGTTTCGCACTGGAGGAGTCATGAGTCGTATTGTTGATCGGCAGCCCCCGGGCCCCGGCCCGCTCGTCAGCCTGCGTTACCTGGCGAACTTCAGGACCGGCGACATGAGCTATTACGAGGATCTCTTCGCGCGGTATGGCGACGTCGTGCGCCTCAAGTCGCCCGGCGCCGAGGACTTCATCATGGCGTTCCACCCGAACGACATCGCACACGTCCTCCGCGCGAACATCCGGAACTACCCCAAGGGCAAGCGGTACCACGAGCTCGTCCCCGTGCTGGGCTGGGGCCTCGTGAACAGCGAAGGCGAGCTCTGGCGGCGCCAGCGCCGGCACGTGCAGCCCCAGTTCAACCACGCGAACACGCTCAAGTTCGTGCCCATCATCGTCAAGCACATGGAGGCGCTCCTCCGCCGCTGGGACGCCCAGCCGGCCGAGTTCGAGCGCGACGTCAACGACGACATGATGGACGTGACGTTCGGCATCGCGGGCGAGGCCTTCTTCGGCGCCGCGCTGGAGCAGCACACGGATACGGTCCGCGAGGCGTTCAAGTTCGCGCTCTCGATCGCCCTCCAGCGCATGTACTCGCTGGTCAACCCGCCCCTGTCCTGGCCGCTGCCCAGCCACGTGCGCTTCCGCCGGGCGATGGACCGCGTGCACCGCGTGATCGACGGCATCATCGACGGCTACGAGCGGAGCGCGGTCGGCGAGGACAACGTGCTCGTGCGGCTCATGAGCTCGGTGGACCCCGAGACCGGCGCGACGATGGACCGCGCGCAGCTGCGGGACGAGATCAAGACCATCCTCATGGTCGGGCACGAGACGTCGAGCGTGACCGCCAGCTGGGCGCTTTACCTGCTCGCGAAGCACCCCGAGGTCTGCGCCCGGCTCACCGAGGAGATCGACGACGTCCTCGGCGGCCGGGCCCCCACGGCGAAGGACTTCGAGTCGATGCCTTACCTCGCCATGGTGTTCAACGAGTGCCTCCGGCTCCTGCCGTCGGTGCCGTTCATCCTCCGCAGCCCGGTGGAGGACGACGTGATCGGCGGCTACCACGTCGCCGCGGGGTCGACGGTGGCCATCGTCCCGTGGGTCACGCACCGGCATCCGGACTTCTGGAGCGAGCCGCTGCGGTTCAACCCCGAGCGGTTCGCCAACTACCGGCGGAGCGCGGACGACAAGCTCGCCTTCATTCCGTTCGGCGCCGGACAGCGCATCTGCCTCGGCGAGTTCATGGGGCAGCTCGAGGGCAAGATCATGGTGGCGATGGCGCTGCAGCGGTATCGGCTCCAGCTGGTCCCCGGGTTCGACCCGCGCTGCCGCGGTTTCATCTCGCTGCAGCCCGTGAACGGAATGCGCATGATCTGCCGGCGGCGGGAGCCGGTGAGCGCGACGCGCGCGCGGCCGGCAGGGCAGGCGCAACCCGCGGCGGCCGCCACGGCGCGCCGCGGCTGCCCGTACGCCGCTGACGCCTGACGGCGCGGCTCGACGGACGAGGCCAGCGGTCTGGCCTCCGGAGCGCCGGGCAACTTCACCGGCGCGCTCCGGCGGTCCGCCCCGAACTCGCGTGAACTCGCACGAACCCTCCTTGCGCCGCTGCTTCGAGAATGTTAGAAGTAGCGCGTGCCGTCGAAGCTGGACCGCCACGCCGAGCAGCTCGCCGCGCTGGGTCATCCGGTGCGCCTGAACGTCCTGCGCTTCGTGGTCCAGTCCGGCCCGGAGGGCGCGCCCGCCGGCGAGATCCAGGAGCACGTCAAGCTCGCTGCCTCGACGCTGAGCCACCACCTGAAGCGGCTCGTCGACGCCGGTGTCCTGAAATCGCGAGAGGAAGGGACGTTCCACTACTACAGCGCCGATTACGAGGCGCTGCGCACCCTCACGTCGTACCTCTGGGAGGATTGCTGCAAGCGCGGCACAACGTGCTGCTGAGCGCTATTTTTTTGCCCTGCTGTTTCGATTATTCTCGAAGAAGCGAGCGCGGCACAGGCTGCCACGCCGCTCTTCTTTCTGCCCGGTTGGTTCGACACTATTCGAAGGAGTACACCCATGAACGTGCTGAAACCCCATATCTCGCTCAACGTGTCCAACATCGATGCTTCCGTCGGGTTCTACGAGAGGGCGTTCGGCGTGAGCGCGACGAAGCGCCGCCCCGGTTACGCCAAGTTCGACCTCTCCTCGCCGGCCCTGAACCTCACGATGCAGGAGGCGCCGCGCACGGGCGTGAACGCGAGCCACTTCGGCGTCCAGGTGGCGAGCACGGAGGACGTGATCGAGGCCAAGCGCCGCTTCGAGGCCGCGGAGCTCAAGACGTTCACGGAGGAGGACACGGCCTGTTGCTTCGCGGTGCAGGACAAGGTCTGGATCGAGGACCCCGACGGCAACTCGTGGGAGGTCTTCGTCGTGAAGGGCGACGCGGACGTGATGGGGAGCCAGCCCACGAAGGCCGCCGCGCCCGCCAAGAGCGAGGCGGCGTGCTGCGCGCCGTCGTGCTGCGTCCCCTCGAAGCTCGGCGATGCCGCGCCCTGATCTCGCCCGGAGGGCCGTCGCCGAGGCGCTCGGGACGGCCCTTCTGCTCGCGACCGTGATCGGCTCCGGCATCATGGGCGAACGGCTCGCCGGCGGGAACGTCGCGATCGCCCTGCTCGCCAACACGATCGCGACGGGGGCGGCGCTCGTGGCGCTCATCCTGGCGCTCGGGCCGATCTCGGGCGCTCACTTCAACCCCGCCGTCTCGCTCGCGGACGCGAGCCAGCGCGGGTTGCCCTGGTCGGAGGTGCCGGCCTACGTCGCGGCGCAGATCGCCGGCGCCTTCGCGGGCGTCGCGGCGGCGCACGTCATGTTCGAGGAGCCCGTCTTCTCGATCTCCCGCCACGCGCGCTCGGGCCTCGCGCAGATGGCGAGCGAGCTCGTCGCTACGTTCGGGCTGCTCGCCGTCATCTGGGGCGCCGTCCGGCGGCGCGCGGAGGCGGTCCCGTTCGCGGTCGGCGCCTACATCACGGCCGCGTACTGGTTCACCTCGTCGACCTCCTTCGCGAACCCGGCGGTCACGCTCGCCAGGGCCGCGAGCGACACGTTCGCGGGGATCCGCCCCGCCGACGTGCCGGGGTTCATCGTCGCGCAGCTCGCCGGCGCCGGCGCGGCGACGCTCCTGTTTCGCTGGCTCGTCCCTGCATTGCCCAAGGTGGCCGATCGCGTGGTCGATCGTGTGACTCCGGAGGATCCCCGATGAAGCTCGTGCTCTTCGCCTGCATTCACAACGCGGGCCGCTCGCAGATGGCCGCCGCGTGGCTCAACGCCCTCGCGAACCCCGCCGCGGCCCGCGCGGTCTCGGCCGGCACCGAGCCGGGGCAGCGCGTCCACCCCGAGGTGCTCGCCGCGATGGCGGAGGTCGGGATCGACCTCTCCTCGGCGAAGCCCCGGAAGCTCACCGACGAGCTGGCGGCCGAGGCGGCGCTGCTCGTCACCATGGGGTGCGGCGAGACCTGCCCCGCCGTGCCGGGGCTCCGCCGCGAGGACTGGCCGCTGGAAGACCCCAAGGGCAAGCCGATCGAGCGGGTCCGCGAGATCCGGGACGAGGTGCACGCGCACGTCGCGGCGCTCGTCGCGCGCGAGGGGTGGGGCGCGCCCGGCCAGGGCGAACAGGCGCGCTGAGCGACGGCGGGCGCGCGGTTCGGCCGGCCGCGGACCCCGGCGCGTCAGGGCTCGATCGACGGCACCACCGCCGGCGGGAGCGCCCTCGGCGGCTCGAACCGCGACGGCTTCGTCTGGCAGGCGATCGTCCGGCCCTCGCAGCCGCAGGTGTTCCCGCCCAGGTCCTCGTAGACCGCCGCGTAGCCCTCGTCGACGTGCGTCGCGAGGTCGAGCGGCTCGCACGTGAAGGTCGTCGACGCGATCTTCACGGTCGCGCCGATGTTGAAGACGCCCGACCCGGCGCTGCGCTCGATGACGCTGTCCTGCAGGAGGACGTTCGCCTGCCCGGTCTCGTCGTTGTACGCGATGATGCCGCAGCCGTTCGTGCCGTCCAGCGCCCGCCCGAGCGTGTCGACGATCGCGGTCGACTCGACGGTCGCGTCCGAGTCGATGACGACGAGGCCGCCGTCCAGGTTCCGCTCGAGCCGCGCGTTGCGCAGCCTCACGCTCCCGCGCTCTCCGAGGCCGGGTATCGGCGAGACGTTGATGCCGCGCCCGAAGTCCCGGCTCGGCAGCGGCCTCGTGTCGCGCACGACCGTGGAGTCCACCGTCACGTCGGAGCTGAAGACGGCGATCCCGGCGCCGTAGGCGTCCTCCACCACGCTGCCGCGCAGCGCGACGTTCGCGCGCCGCTGATCGTGCTGGATCTCGATCCCCCCGCCGAGGTCCGGCTGGGACGGGACGACGCCCCGTACGCGCAGGCCGTCGATCTCCACCTCGGCGCCGTGGAGCCCGACGCCCCGCACATGGCTCTGCTCGACCAGGGAGTGCCGGATCGTCGCGCGGACGGGGTGCGTGTCGACCGTGCTCGGCGCGACGATGATGCCGACCCCGATGCCCGACGCGCCCTCGGTCAGGTCCGGCCCCGTGTCGCGCACCACGGTGGCCTCGATGTGCACGTCGGCGCCGATGAGCGCGATGGCGGCGGTCTGGCTCCGCTCCACGAGGCTGCCCCGGACCGCGAGGGTCCCCGGCTCGAGCCCCTCCGCGTGCGTCGCCGCGAGCGCGGCGCCCGGCCGGTCTGCCGACTGCCACGCGACGTCGCGAAAGACGCTGTCCTCGACGACGCCGTCCGCGCTCGAGAACCGGATCCCGAGCCCGCCGACGCGCTCGACGACCACGGACCGCACGGTCCCGCTGGCGCGGCGGTTGAAGGACTCGACCTGCATGGCCATGGAGTGGCCCTCGAACACGTCCGCGGTGCCCACGTCGACGTCGCGCAGGACCGTGCCCTCCAGCCTCACGTCGGCGTCCATCACGGCCACGGCGGCGCCCGCGGTGTGCTCCACCAGCGATCCGCGCAGCGCGACGCTCGTGGCGGTGTTCAGCCCCGCGGCGAGCAGGCCGACGTCGCCCGTCTCGTGCACCCAGACCCGCTCGATCACGACGTCGGTCGCGTTCACCACGCCGATGCCGATGTCCTGCCCGCGGACGGCGAGGCTCCGGATCTCCGTCGCGCTCGCGCCCCTGTCGACGGTGAGGGCCATCGCCCCGGGCGGCCCGACGATCTCGACGAGCTCGGGGCACCGGCCCCAGAGCCGCACCGGGTCCCCCTGGATCGTCACCTCCTCGGCGTAGCTGCCCGCCGCGATCGCGACGAGGGCGCCCTCGTCCGCGCGGAGGATCGCGTCCTGGATCGACGTCCACGGCCTCGCCTCCGTGCCGTCGCTGTCCTGCCCGGCGTAGGCCGCGTCGACGAACTGGGTCGCCTCGTCGATCGGCGCGTCGCCCCACCGGCCCGCCCCGCACGGGGCGACCTCGCGGCACGCCGCCTCGCCGGGCACCGCCATCTGGCCCGGCGGGCACGGCTCCTCCGGCAGGATCGGCGCGCAGCCCTGCGCCCCGTCGGGCGCGAAGCCGCTGCCGCACCGCCCCGGCGGGACCCCCGCCGGCTCGCAGCCCGCGCCCACCTCCGCCTCGCCCGGCGGGCACGGGAACACGGGCGCGCTGCCGCCCGCGCCCGCCCCGGCGCCGACCTCTGATCCGGGAGCGGGCGCCGGGTCGCCGGCGCACGCGGCCATCAGGGCGGCCACCAGGACCAGCGCCGCCAGGGGGTCGAGGGGCCCCAGCGGCGCGATGGGCGCGAGCGGCGCGAGCGCGGGTCCCCGGGGGCGCATCACGCCTCCGCGCGGTGGAGCTCCTGCACGAGCGCGGCGAGGCCCGGCGGCGAGGACGTGAAGTGGATGCGCACGACGTCCTCCGAGCGCGCCTCGGACTCGATCACCTTCGCGTGCAGCTCGCCGCCGAGCTGATCGGCGAGCGCGCCGTACAGGTAGATCTGCAGGTTGGTGAACGGCGCGGGGCGCGGGGCGAGGCGCAGCACGGCGCCGGAAGGCGAGAGGCCGAGGATGAACGCGGACTGCAGCTCGCCGTCCACGCGCTTGCCGGCGAGGCGCGCGCACGAGACCGGGAGCGGCGACGGCAGCGGGAGGATCTCGACCCGCCGCTCGGGCAGGTAGAGCCGCTCGGGGGTCTCGAGGCCGAGGAGCTCGTGCGCCAGCACGCGGCCCGAGAAGCCCTTGACCGACAGCGCGTGGCTCTGGCCGAGCAAAAGGCCCGGGCCGGCCGCGCGGCGCGTGCTGTCCGCGATGAGGATCTGGCGGCCGACGGTGCACGACTCGATGCGGGACGTCAGGTTGACCTGGGGGCCGACGACGCCGTACTTGGTCCGCGCCTCGGAGCCGATGTTGCCCACGATGACCGGGCCGGTGTTGAGCCCGATGCCCATCTGGAGCATGGGCAGGCCCTCCGTGGCGTTCCGGTCGTTCACCGCGTCCATCGCGATCTGCATCTCGATCGCGCAGGCGACCGCGCGGCGGGCGTCGTCGCCGGCGGGGAAGGGGGCGCCGAAGAGCGCGAGGATCGCGTCGCCGATGAACTCGATGATCGTCCCGCCGCGGGCGACGATGATGCGCGCCATCTCCCCGAGATAGCCGTTCAGGAGCCGCATCACGACGTCGGCCGGCATCTTCTCGGTCATCGTGGTGAAGCTGCGCAGGTCGGTCATCAGGATGGTGACCTCGCGCTCCTCGCCGCCGAGCAGCTGCGCCTCGGGCGAGGAGAGCAGGCGGTTCACCACGTCGTCGCTCAGGTAGCGGCCGAAGGTCTTGCGGATGAACTCGCTCTTCACGGCGAGCTCGGCGGCGACCTGCGAGAGCTGCTCGCGCGAGCGCTTCAGCGTGAGCTGCGTGTCGAGGCGCCCGAGCAGGATGTCGAAGTCGATCGGCTTCGTGACGTGGTCGTTCGCGCCGAGCTTGAGCGACTCCACGACGTCCTCGCTCGCGCCGCGCGTGGTCACCATGATCACCGGCAGCTCCGCCTGCGAGCGGGTCTGGCGCAGGGCGGAGAGCACGCCGAGGCCGCTGATGCCGGGCATGTTCACGTCGAGCAGCACGGCGTCGAAGCGCTCGCGCGCGGCGAGCGCGAGCGCGCGCGGGCCGTCCTCGGCGGCGGCGGTGCGGTAGCCGTTGTTCTGGAGCATGCGGCAGAGGACGTCGCGGTTGCCCCGGCTGTCGTCGACGACGAGGATGCTCCCGCGCCCGCCGCCCTCGAGCTCCACGTGGGCGATGGGCTCCTCGTGCGAGGAGGGGACGTTGACCCGCGCGCTCGCGGGCGCCATGTCCTCGCCGTTCTCCATCGCCTGCACGATGCCGAGCAGCTTGCGCGAGGCCTCCTCGATGTTGCGGATGTCCTGGATGTGCTGCGGCGCGACCTTGCCCTGCAGCGACGCCACGAGCAGGCGCGTGTAGCCGAGGATCTGGTTGATCGGCGTGTACGGGTCGGGGCTCGTGCTCGGGGCCTCGTGGAACCGCTGCGCCGCGCCCGGCGGCTCGCGGTGGGGGGCCGGCCGCGTGCTCGGTATGGGTGTGGAGACCGGCCCGCCGGCGGGGAGGCGCCTGCCCGGCGACGAGGCCGGCCCCTGGCCGCGCCCGGGCGGGAGGGTCGGCGGCTCCTCGCGGCGTGCGCCGTCCAGCGCGCGCTCAGGCCCCCGCTCCGGCGCCCGCGTGCTCGCCGGCTCGGACGGGGGCAGGGTCGAGACCCCGGCGGAGGACTGCGCCTCCGGCGCGTCCCAGGTGGCGAACGGGTCGTGCGACGCGGGGATGTTGCGGGCGGCGCTCGGCCGATCGCGGAAGCCGCGCGCGTCCGGCGGGACGTGGCTGCCGTGCGAGGCGGCGGCGCCGGGCCGATCGCGGAAGCCGCGCGCGTCGTTCGGGAAGTGGCTGCCGCGCGCCGGGGACGGCCCGCTTTGCGGCGGCGGGAGGGTGCTGCCGCGGGTCGAGGGCGGCGCGCCGAGCGGGGGCGGCATGTAGCTGCCGCCGCTGCGCATCGGCGCGGGCGCGGGCGGCACGCCGGTGCTGTTCTGGCGCGGCGGGGCCGGCTCCGGCGGGGCCGCTCGCGAGGGCACGGCGTTGCTCGGTGCCTTCGGGTGCAGGTCCTTGTCGGAGGGCGATCGGCTCATGGTTCCGGGGATTCTACGCCTGCGCGCGTCGGGTCAGCGAGGGATGACGCCGCCCGTCCACTTTTTATCGCACCTCGACCGCCTGGCTCTTCGCAGGTGGCGCGGTCGGATCTGCTGTCTCCTGGCTGGCCTGGCTGGCTGTCTCCTGGCTGACCGCGCGCCGGGATGTCCGCGCGCGTCGAGGCGAGCCTGCCGGGGAGGCGGCCTGGTGAATTCTTCCAGTGAGCCGGTACCCGGGAGGGCCGGGAGCCGGCAGGATCGGAGGGGCCGACGGTGGCGGGCCTGGCGGCCGAGCGGAGCCGAGCTGAGGGGCCTGCTGTGCGACGGGGAGGGGGCGGGCGCGGGTGGGGCGGGAGCGGGAGGGTCGGGCCGCGCTGAAGCGCCGTGCTTGCTCCGCATGAGCGAGGCGCGCGAGAGACGCGATCTCGCGCTCGGTAGATTCAAGGAAAGCACCTAGAAGATCAGTGATGGATGTCAGTGGTTGTGAGGGGAGCAAAATACTGTTTCGGGGGGCGAGCATTGATTCCATGATCGCTCAAGGTGCCATTGGGTGGCATTGATATCATTGCTCTGCGACCATGCTGATGGCGTTTACTGATGAACATCTCCAGAACGCGCGAGCCGGCTGGGCATACTGGTGAACCCTTTCGGCGAGCCGGCGCCCAGGAGGTCTCGCCTGGTTCCGCCTGTCAGAAGTCTTGGCAGGGATCACTGCGAGAGAGGGGAGAATTCAACGCAAAGGCGCAAAGGCGCAAAGGCGCAAAAATACAGAGAAATTCTGGTTTCGCCTTTGCGCCTTTGCGCCTTTGCGTTGAATTCTCTCGAGATCCCTGGCCAGACTTGTGACGCTCCGAAGCAGCCTGTAGGCACATGCGCGACCGCCGGCTCCTGCCTCCCGGGTCGCACCCGGCCCACCCCGCCCCGTGCGCCGGCTCGCCTCCCGGCCGCTCCCGGGATGCGCGCTTGCCATGCGGCGCGCGGCGGCGATAGCCTCGATCACGATGACCCTCGCCACGCCTCGCCCTGCGCGCCCGGCGACCTCTGCGCGCGCCGCGCCGGCGGTGCCGCGATGAGGCTCTGGCGCGGCGCGCTGGAGGGCGTCGCGCTCGCGTCGCGGCGCGAGCTCGCCCCGCTGGGCGGCGGGCGGACGCCGCGCCTCGGGGGCCGCGAGGGCGCCCGCGCGCTGCTCGATCGCATCGCCGCGAACCCCCTCCACCTCGCCGCGCTCCGGAGCGTGCTCGCGGCGCGCCCGGGCCGCGACGTGCTCGCCGGCTGGAGCGACGCCGAGGTGCTGGACGAGCTCGCGCGCGAGCTCGCGCGCGGCGCGCTGCGCGCCGAGATCTCGCGCCGCACCCTCGCGCCGGAGGCCAACTCCGTCAGCGAGGACGAGGACCGGCAGGAGCCCGAACGGAAGGTCGTCCACGAGGTCGAGTTCGAGATCACCGACCCGTTCGGCGACCCGATTTCGGACGTCAAATACGTCCTCTTCTACCCGGACGGTACCACCAAGGAGGGCCTCCTCGGCGCGGACGGGCGAGTCAAGGAGTCGTCCGTGCCGCCGGGCGACTACCGCCTCGCGCTCAAGCTCGTCTCCGAGGCGCGGTGGGGCGACAGCAAGGTCCACGTGGGCATGCCCGTGGAGCTGCTCGCAGCGTCGTCCGGGTTCCCGGAGGGGACCGCGGGCACGTTCGAGATCTACGATTACCGGGGCCTCGCCGGCGAGAAGATCGCCTCCGTGGACGGCAAGACCGCGGCGAACGGCGCGCTGGAGGCGGAGTGGACGCCCGCCGAGGACGCGGTGAAGGACGTCGTCGGCGGCAAGGTCGTCTTCCTCGCGAAGATCGAGCAGGCCGCGGCGCTCAGCCCGCGCGTCCCGATCCTGAGGAAACACGAGTTCGAGCTGAAGGACGACAAGGGCCCGCTCGCCGACACGACCCTGATCGCCTGCTTCACGAGCGGCTACCGGACCACCACCAAGGTCTCGGGCGGCAAGGCCGCGGTCTGGGCGCGCGTTGGCGATCGGCTCGCCTGGATCGACCTCCCGGAGCACGCCGGGGCGTACATGAAGCTCGAGGAGCAGGACGGATCGACGCGGGCGCTGTACCTGCCAGAGGGCGTGGCCGATGACCTTTAAGGGGCCGCACGACACGACCAACCTCGGCACCGTGCCCAAGGTCGCTCAGGTGTTCTGGTCGCGCAAGCGCTGCTACCACGGCGAGGAGGTGCAGCTCTCGGTGCGCACCGAGAACGTGCCCGACAACGCCGCGGTCGAGCTCCGGATCTCGACGAGGGACGGCGGGATCGCGATCGACACGATCACCGGGGTCGCGATCAAGGCGTCGAAGCTCGACCACAAGGTGGCGATCGATCTGAAGGACAAGGGCCTTCCGGCCGGGACCGGAGAGCTCGTGTTCCAGGCGGCGGTGGGGAAGCTCGTCTCGGGGCCGTCGCCGGTCCTCCTCGTGGACCTCGCGCCGCCGGCGTTCGTGGTCTAGGGCAGGGGAGGCGCGATGGTCACGACGGTCAACCTCAAGCCGCTCGTCTTCGAGAAGCCCGCGTGGTCGACCGCCGAGGCGAGCCCCGGCGCCGAGGTGGAGCTCAGCTGCACGGGGAAGGACCTCGAGGCCGGGCTCGAGGTGTTCTTCGAGATCTCGGGCGACAGCGGGCACGTCGACGTGCTGAAGGGCGCGGCCGACGGCGAGCTGTTCAAGGCGACGTGGAAGGCCCCGAACCCCCAGGGCGCCGTGGAGTTCACCTTCGACGCCGTCCTCCGGCAGAAGCCGTCGCCCGCGAACGGCCAGCTCACCGTCCGCCGCCGCCTCACGTCGGGCCCGCTCAAGGTGAGCGGCTACCGCGTCGCGATCGATCCCTCGGGCGTCGACGCGGCCTTCGTGCCGAAGCAGGAGAAGCTCAGCGTCAAGCTCGCGGTGGACGACGCGGGCGGCGCCGCCAAGGCCGGGCGGTACGAGATCTGGGGGGAGCGCTACCCGTCGGACAAGCCGCTCTACACCGAGGATTTCACCCCTTCGGCCGGAGACATCACCTGGAGCGGCTGGGACGGCAAGGCGAGCGACGGTGTGCTCGCCGGCAAGTACATCACGCCGGAGTTCTCGCCGTACCGCGTCCGCGTGATCATCGGCCCCGACGAGGGCGCCGTGAAGGATCCGCGCGGGAGCGGCCGCGGCAAGGTCGCCGTCGCGGAGGCCTCGTTCGAGGTGCGGATCCAGAGCGTCCGCATCCGGACCCAGGCCGGCCTCGCCGGCGGCGTGCAGGCGGCCCTGGACGACCTGCTCGGGATCGAGCCGGCGCAGCCGAACGGCGCCTTCGCGGCCGCAGGGCGCCTGCCGGTCGAGGGCGAGACGGGCCGGATCCGGGTGGCCACCGTCCGCCACAACACGCTGGGCGACTCGCTCAACCAGGGGCGCACCAACACCACGCCGCTCGCCGCGAACCCGACGTGGAGCCACCGCGTCCAGGACGCGTACATGGACGGCGGGCCGACGAAGTTCCAGATCGACGCCGCGATCTACACCCGGCCCGAGATCCCGGTCGAGATCGAGGCGCGGCTCACGAGCCGCGACGCCTCGAAGAACAGCTCACCGGACTTCGGCCTGTTCGAGAAGGAGGCGCTCGGGCCGCTGCGCTTCGACGTGCGCGCCGAGGACGAGTACAGCGCCGCCCTGTACACGGGCGGCACCCCGGAGGCGACGTACCTCGCGAACGCCGCGATGTGCGTCAAACGCGGCGCGCACGACACGCCCTACCAGTCGGGCGGAACGCCGGTGATCACCTACTGGCAGCAGCGCTTCGTCATCGCCGCCGACGGCGACCAGGATCTCGTCACCACGCAGGCGTACGTGCCCGGCAGCAACGAGCTCGTCGTGTACCTGAACCGCGCCAGGCTCACGCTCGGCGCGAGCGCGGACTACACCGAGCCGGACGCCAACACGATCACGCTGCGCGCCGGGCTCACGAAGAAGGACGACGTCGTCTGGGTCCTGCGGGGCCCCGCCGCGGCGCACGGGGCGGCGATCGCGCGGTGGGCGGTGTTCCCGCCCGGCGACAACACCCACGCGCACTACGGCGGCATCCGCGGCGCCGCCACGCCGAACGCGGCGCTGCTCGACCGGTTCTCCGGCGCGCCCGCCGGCACGGAGCCGATCGTCGGCAAGGGCGCGAACGCGTTCCCCTACACCGCGGATATCAAGCTCGATCCGGACGGCGCCGGCGACGCGCGCGAGCGCGTGCTGTCGTACGCGGCCACGTCGGGGACGCAGCTGGGGCTCGCCGGGATCCTGTTCTCGCCGTCGGTCGTCGCGGGCGACAGCTACCGGCTCGTCGCCGACGTCGAGCCCTGCCCCTACGCGCGTGATCCCGGGTTCGTCGCCTCGCGCGCCGCGCCCGCCGCGGCCGGCGCCGAGAAGCCCCCGATCACGGCGCGGACCGGCGTCATGACCGTCTGGCGGGTCTGCACCATCGCGAGCTCGCAGAAGCTGCCGGCGCCGGGGACGAACGGGCTCGCGGTCGGGGTCGGGATCGCGGACGCGCTGCTCGCCGGCCGGGCGCACCCCGGCGACGGCGCGAGCATGAACGTCGCCAACCTCAACACGCTCGCAGATCACGCCTTCAACGAGTGGGTCGTCCCGCCCGCCGTCGCCGGCAACGACCCCCACCAGGACGTGGCCCTCGGGACGTTCCGCGCCACGCACAACGGGCAGGCCGGGGTGTTCGGCGCCGGGCACGTCGCGCTCGCCAGCAACGCCGACGTGAGGAACGAGGTCGTGCGCTGGGACCACTACCGCGTGCTGCTCCCGCCCGGGATCCCGGCGAACCGCCGGCAGGCGGTCTCCAACGCGATCGCGGCGCTGCCCGCCGGCACGACCCCGGCGGCCGCGATGGCGGCGGCCCAGGGGGCGATCGCCGCGCTCGCGCCCCTCGACCCGGATCCGCCGCTCAACGTGGGCGTCGCCGCGATCCCGCTGTCGCCGGTGGGGACGTCGGCCGCCGCCTACCACGCGTGGGTGATGCGGACGGTGCGCGCCGTGACCCACGCCCAGCTCGACGCGCTGACGCCGCAGGTGAACCCGCCGCGCGTGATGAGCGTGCTCCGCTGGCCCAACATGTTCCTCGACATCTGGAACAACGGCGCGGGCGGCATGACGACCGCCGCGGTGACCGTGGCCGGCTTCTGCCGCGGCAACGGGCAGTCGTACTTCTCGACCGCGGGGGGCAACCCCGACACGTTCGAGCACGAGATGGGGCACTCCGTGCACCTCTGCCACTTCTCGACGGGCTCCGTGGGCAACTCGTGCTGGAAGCACCACGATCACGGCTACCACGCGTGCAAGATGGGATATTACAACCAGGCGTACGCGGTGCCGATGCCGGGGGGCGCGACCGGCCCGAACATCAACATCAACACCGGCGCGCGCAGCCTCTTCTGCGCGAAGTGCCTGCTCAAGATGCGCGGCTGGAACGACGAGGTCCTCCCTTGCAACTGGACGCACCCGGATGTGTTCTGACAGCGGCCGCCGGAGGGCCTGGACGGGCGCCGCGGCGCTCGCGCTCCTCGCGATCTCCGGAGGCTGCATCACCCGCGGCTGCTCGGGCGCCGCGTCGGAGCAGCCCGCCGCTGCCCCGGAGCAGCGGCCCGCGTCGCCCGCGTCAGCCGAGGCGAGGTCGCCCGTGAGCGCGAACGGCAAGCCCGAGGGCGCCGTGGTGCTCCAGGCGGCGCGCGCCGGCTGGAGCCGGCTCATCCCGGAGCAGAGCGCGCTCTTCGACGTCACGCTCCGCAACGGCGCGGGCGCGCCGAGGCAGGTGACGTCGCTGAACGACAACACCTGGACGCCCGTGGTCCGCGCCTACGACGCGTCCGGGCAGCTGCTCGCCGAGGGCAGCCCGCGCGACCTCCAGGAGCGGCTCGCCGGCCACATGGGCGAGCCCACGGAGGCGCCGCCCGCGACCGTGACCCTCGGCCCCGGCGAGGAGCAGCCGCTCCCGGTCGAGCTCTGGCACTTCATGAACCCCCTGCGCCCGGGGCGCTACGCGCTCGAGGTCGTCCACACCGCGGATCCTGCCTCCGCGACGCCCGTCTCGTCGGGGCGTGTCCCCTTCGAGGTGATCCCCGCCGGCGTCGAGGCGTGCGCGCTCGGCTACGAGTCCGCCCAGCGCCTCTCGACCGTGCTCGCGTGGATCGCGGTCCCGTCGGACACGTCCGCGCCCGAGCTGTTCGCGCGCGCCTCCGGCAGCACCCACGCCGCGCCGCAGAGCGCGGGCCGCTCGTTCGGCGCCGTCCCGCCGGGCGCCGCGATCGCGGTCGGCGCGGCGCCGCCCGACGCGATGACCACCTGGCTCGGCTGGGTGGCCGTGGCGGCCGGCGGGCAGGTCGAGCTCCACCAGCACAGCCTCGGCGCGCCGGCGTGGCGCAGCGGGCCGATCCCGCTCCCCGTGGCCGGCGCGGTCCCGGTGCCGCGTTTCCCGGACCGGGGGCACGCCGTCTTCCTCGCCACCGGCCTCGCGGGCGGCCGCCCCGCGCTCACGGGCGTCTCCGCGCGCCCGAAGGCGCCGCCGCCCGCGGCCTGGACCGTGCCGCTCGCCGCGCTGCCGCGGAGGAGCGCGTGTGCCTTCGCGGCCACCGGCGCGATCGCGGTGATCCTCGTCTCCGACGACGGCGCGACGACGCGGGTCGCGCGTGTCGACGTGGACGAGTCCGGCGCCGTCGTGAGCCCCGAGCGCGTGCTCCGCACGAGCCCCAACGAGGTGCTCGCCGTGACGGTGGATCAGCGCCCCGGCGCGCCGCAGGTCGTGCTGCTGCTCGAGTCGAACCGGACCCAGCCGAACCGCGTCGCGCTCGTCCGGCTCCCGCTCGCCGGCGGCGCCGCCGCGGTGGTCCCGTTCGCCCCCGCCCGCGGCTGGCCCTCCGTCGTGGCCGAGGGCGGCGAGCGCGCGCTCCGGGCGCGGGAGGTCGCGCTGGAGGTCGACTGGGACGGCCGGCCGCAGCTCGCCCTCGTCGACGAGCTCGGGCGCCTCTTCGCCGGCCCGCTCGACGGCTCCCCGCTCGGGATGATCCGCGACGCCGCGCGCGGCCCCGCGCGGTGCCCGCACGCCGGCGCGCTCCGCGAGCAGACGACGTTCGCCGGCTTCGCGGCCGACGGATCGCTGTTCTTCTCGCCGGAGGGCCACGGACATTGAGCCGCCCGGCCAGCCCCGACTACGGCACGCGTGTCCTCGAGCCGGGGATCGGCAAGGGCCGCGACGTCTGGGAGCTCCAGATCAAGCTCATCGGCTGGGGCTCGGGCAGCGACGGCGACGGCATCGGCCAGGTGATGGACCCCGTGCGCGTGAACGGCGAGTACGACGGCACCACACGCGACGCCGTGAAGCGCTTCCAGAAGGCCCACGGCCTGCCGATCACCGGGGTCGTCGACGTGGGCACCTACCGGGCGATCGACCGCGAGGCGGGCGAACACCCGATCTTCGTCGCCGACCTCGCGTGCCCTTGCGCCCGCGGCACGAACGACGGTCCCATCCTCTGCCGCTGCGACAAGCACCCGGACGAGGGCAAGTGCTCGGGCTTCGGCAAGAAGCGGTTCGCGGGCAAGTTCCTCCTCGACGGGACGGCGCACGCGGGCGAGACGCTCGATGTCTACGACATGGAGGAGCACGACGGCATCGACAAGGCCGTGCTCTGGGCGGCGCGCGCGCTCATGCACCGCGCGGCGGTCCAGCAGATCGTGGTGAAGGCCGGGTACCGCTGCTGGCACGACAACTACCATGTCACCGACGATTCCCGCTGGAAGCACCGGCGGTCCACGCTCCACCTCGGCAAATCGATCCAGTTCATCCACGCCGGCACCTGCGTCGAGGCGGGCGGCTCCCCGTGCCCGGAGTGCGCGCGCATCCGCGGCGTCGCGCTCGCGAAGTGCGGCTTCCAGCTGCGGTGGCACGAGCCCGACCGCGTGAGCATCGCCGAGGGGCGGCTCGGCGCGCCGGCCCCCGCGGCGCCGTTCGCCGTGCACGTCGACACGGCGAGGCGGCGCGGCCGCGAGAAGGACGACTTCGTCAAGACGGACGAGGACGCCGTGAAGCCCCTGTATTCTCACCGCGCCGGGCTGTCGTACCCCGTGGATCTCGGCGGCGGGCTGGACCCGAAGGTCGCGCCGAGCGCCCCGCATTTCCAGAGGATCGAGGTCGGCAAGGGCGGTGTCTACCCGATCGGGAAGGCGCGCACGTGGCACGGCGGCGTCCATGTGCCGGGCGCCGCCGGGGACAAGATCCGGGCGATGTTCGACGGCGAGATCGTCGGCTGCCGCGCGGGCGAGGCGGAGGACGCCGAGCCTCACGGCTCGCGCAACTTCGTGCTGATCAAGCACACGTGGAAGGACAAGGTCTTCTACAGCCTGACGATGCACCTCGACGCGGAGGTCCCGTCGTCGGCGGCGGAGGTGGCCTGGCGCCGGGCGCTCCACGTGAGGACCAAGGACCACGTGGAGGCGCTCGCGCCGAGCCCGGTCTACCTCCACAACGCCGCGCCGCCCGGCGCGCTCACCCCGAAGGGCAACCTCGCGCCCGGCGAGCGGGCGGAGACCACGGGGGTGGAGCTCGATCCGAAGACGCTCGACCCGACCGCGCCGGCGGGCTCCAAGGTCATCCAGCTCGCGTCGCCGCCGGACGCCTACGTCTACACCTCGCGCGGCGGCGTCGCGGTGGCCAAGGTCCACGCCGCCGACGCGGCGCTCGCGTCGGCGCTCTCGAGCCATGACGTCATCGGCCTCGAGAGCCCGATCCGGGTCTTCGGCGGGGACGTGCTCGGCAAGATCGCCAAGGCGCCGACCGACGCCTCGCTCGCGGGCATCGGCGCCTCGTTCCGCCTGGAGACGTTCTCGGAGGCGAACCTGCTCACCGACGCCGGGTATGCCCTGCTCGACGCCTCGGACGCCGCGAAGGCCGCCGATCGCAAGGACCTCGTCGAGAAGCTCGTCGCGGCGAAGCTCGTCAAGCCGCCGGTGGACGGCGTCCTACTCGACGCCGATCTCGACGCGATCAAGGGCGATCCGGATCGCGGCCGGTTCCGGAGCGTGGTGCTCAAGATGCCGCACGCCTTCGCCCTCGACTGGAAGGACGCGCTCGCGAAATCGAGCTCGTTCGGGTTCATGAAGGACGTGGACCGCGACGCGCTCGGGGACGCCTACAACAAGTACCGCTTCTGGTCGGAGGTGCAGTCCGGAAAGGGCTCGCTCCCCGGCGCGGAGACGGTGTTTCATGTCCACCCGATCACCCTGCTCCTGCAGATCGCCTTCGCGCCCCCGTGACCCGGATGACGCCCTCCCTCGATCCGATGCGGATTGCGCCGATCGGCCGGGTGGCCGTGGCCACGGTCGCGTTCGCCGCCGCCGGGCAGCTCCGCGTCGCCGCCGTGGTCAAGGCGACGTTCGCCCTGGTCCCGGACGGGCCCATGGCGCTCGTCGCCCCGCTGCCCGTGGTGCGGGCCGACGAGCCGCACGCCGGGCCGCCTCCGCGGAGCCTCGCGGCGGCGGCGGAGACGGCGCCGTACCTCGCGCGCGCCGACGTCCTGGTCACGGGGAGCGCGTGTGCTCCGGGGGGTGTGCCCGCGCCGCGCCTGCCGGTGCGGCTGCTCGTGGCGAGGGACGGGCGCCCGCTCCTCGACAAGCGCCTCGTGGCGCAGGGGCCGGCGGACGCCGCGGGCCACGTCGCGCCGATCGCGCGCCAGCCGCTCGTGTACGAGGCCGCCGTCGGCGGCCCCGGGTACCCGGACAACCCGGTGGGCTCCCGGGATCCCGCGCGCGTCCGGATCTTCTACCCCGAGCACGGCGGCCGGCCGGCGGGCTTCGGCCCCGTCGCGCGGGGCTGGCCGGTGCGGCGGCAGATCCTCGGCGGCTTCGACCCGCGGCACCTCGATCAGCGGATCGTCGTCCTGCCGGACGGCTTCCCCTGGGGCTACTACCAGGCCGCGCCGCCCGACCAGCGGATGGCCCCCTTCCGCGGCGACGAGTGGTTCGTGCTCGAGGGGTTCTTCGCCGACCGGCCGCGGCTGCAATCGCACCTGCCGAACGCCTCCGGGGTCGCGCGGCTCTATGGCCCCTCGGGAGATCTCGTGTCGGGTGTGCCGATCGCGATGGTGGCCGACATGGCGATCCTCGACGCGGAGCGGAGGACGTGTGCGATCGTCTGGCGCGGGAGCGTCGCCGTGGCCGGCGAGGAGGCGCTCGCGGCGCTGGAGATCCACGCGGGCGTGGCGCTCCCGGGGCAGCCGGTCGTGTTCCCGCCGGGCCGCTCGGCCGCCGCTGCGGCGGCCGCGGAGCGCGCGGCGCGGTACGCGTCGACGGTGAGCACCGACGCCGTCGCCGTCGAGCGGGGGAGGGGCAACGCGCTGCCGTTCCAGTCGCCCCGGCCGGCGGCGAGCGCGCCCCGGCCGAGCGAGCCTGCCGACGACGACCGCGGCAGATCCGCGACCCTGGACATGAGCCTGGACGAGATCTTCCGGCGCAGCGCCGCGCCGGTGATGCCGTTCGCCGGCGCCGCGCCGGCGATGCCGGTGCCCGGCGCCGCGCCGGCGATACCGCCGCCCGGCGCCGCGCCGGCGCTGCCGTTTGTCGGTGGCCGCCCCGCCGCCGCGCCGGCCCCAGCGGGCGCCCCGCTGCCGCCGGCGACGCCGTTCGAGCGCGCGGCCCGCGGCCCGGAGGGGCCGGCCCCCGCCGCGGCGCCCGGCGGCGTGCTCCCTGCCTCGGCGATGCACCGCGCGCCCGGGCCGCCCAGGGTGGAGCCGTTCGAGGCGCCGCCGCTGCCCGAGATCACCTACGCCGGCGACGATCCCGGCGCCTCCGCGCCGCCGGAGGAGCCTGCGCCCGCCGGCCCGCTCGGCGCCTCGTTCCTGGCCGCCGCGGCCCGTGCCGGGCTCTCCCCGGCGCCCGGCGACGCGAGGTTCCCGTGATGGGCGCCGCGCGGCCCTCGCTCCCCCGAGCTCGACCCCTCACGTCCTCCGGATCGGAACGCCCACGCGGCACGAGGTGATCTCCCATGCCAGGCTCCAGCGACCACACCACCTTTGCGCTCTCCATCGACGGCGTGAGCGCTGCGCTCTCGGTCGCTTCCTTCGAAGGGAGCGAGGGGATCTCGGAGCTCTACGCCTTCCAGATCGAGGTCACGACCCCCCAGGGCGACCTCGATCCCGAGGGGATCATCGGCGCCAAGGCCACGCTCACCATCACCACGGCGGAGCAGGCCCCCCGGTACGTCGGCGGCATCGTCAGCCACATCGAGGCCGGCGAGCTGACCGACAGGTCCGCGGTCTACCGCGTCTCGCTCGTGCCCGCGGTGTTCCGGCTGCTCTACCGCCATGACGCGCGCATCTTCCAGGAGAAGACGGCGGCCGAGATCATCGAGGCCGTCTTCGCCGCCGCGGCCGTCGACGGCTACCGCCTCGCGCTCCAGGGCTCGTACACGACGCGCGAGTACAGCGTGCAGTACCGCGAGTCGGACTGGGCGTTCGTGAGCCGCCTGATGGAGCAGGAGGGCATGTTCTATTACTTCGAGCACGGCGAGGACGCCCACACGCTCGTGATCGCGGACGCGAAGCAGTACGTGGACATCGTCGCTCCGGAGACGGTCGCGTACCGCCCGCCGCTCGGGGCGATGGCGCGGGGCGAGAGCGTGTCGCGCTTCGTCTTCGGGCGTGAGCTCAGGCCGGGCAAGGTCTCGGTGACCGACTTCAACTTCAAGAAGCCGGGCCTCTCTCTCATGTCCACCGCGGCCGGCGCGGCGGAGAGCGAGCTCGAGGTCTACGACTACCCCGGCGAGTTCGAGCTACCCGACGGCGGCGCGGCGCTCAGCAAGGTCCGCCTCGGCGAGTGGGAGGCGTTCCGGAGGTGGGGCGCGGGGGAGAGCGGGTGTGCCCGCCTCACGCCGGGATATGCGTTCACGCTGTCCGAGCACCCGCGCGACGCCATGAACCGGCGGTACCTCGTGACCCGCGTCCACCACACCGGCGTGGCGCCGCAGATGGCGGACACCCGCGAGATCGTGAAGAGCTACGAGAACCGCTTCGAGATCATCCCCGACGACGTCCTCTTCCGGCCGCCGCGCCGGACCCCGCGGCCGTTCATGCGCGGCGTCCAGACGGCGATCGTCACCGGCCCTTCTGGCGAGGAGATCCATGTCGACGAGCACGGCCGGGTGAAGGTGCAGTTCCACTGGGACCGCGCCGGGAAGCGCGACGAGAAGAGCTCCTGCTGGATCCGGGTGAGCCAGGTCTGGGCCGGAGCCGGTTATGGCGCGATGTGGATCCCGCGGATCGGCCACGAGGTGGTCGTGGACTTCCTCGAGGGCGACCCGGATCGGCCGCTCATCGTGGGCCGCGTCTACCACGGGCTGAACGTGCCGCCGTACCCGCTGCCCGCGGAGAAGACGAAGAGCACGCTGCGGAGCAACTCGTCGCCTGACAGCGGCGGCTCCAACGAGCTCAGGTTCGAGGACAAGCTCGGCGCGGAGGAGGTCTACCTGCACGCCCAGAAGGACTGGAACATCCGCGTCGAGAACGACAAGACGCAGGAGGTCGGCCACGACGAGCAGCTCTCGGTCGGGAACGACCGGAAGAAGAAGGTCGAGCGGAACCAGAGCGAGGACGTCGGCAACGACAAGTCGATCAACGTCGGCGGCAACCACGTCGAGGCGATCGCCGGGAACGAGTCGCAGGACATCGGCGCCAACGCGACGAAGAACATCGGCGGCGCGTTCATCGCGGCGATCACCGCCGGGGCGAACGCGAGCGTGGGCGGCCCGGCCACGGTGAACGTCGGCGGCAAGCTCTCCGTGGGGATCGGCGCGGGCAAGGAGGAGAACGTCGGCGCCGAGAGCGTGGAGACGGTCGGCAAGGACAAGAAGGTGAGCGTCGGCGCGGACCTCAAGACCGACGTGACCGGGACGGCCGCGATCACGATCGGAAAGGACGAGTCGGTCAGCGTCGGGGGAGAGCAGAAGATCGAGGTGAAGGAGAAGATCACGATCACCTGCGGCGACGCGACGGTGGTGATCGACAAGAGCGGCGACGTCACGGTGAAGGGGAAGGACATCAAGGTGGAGGGCACCGGCAAGGTGCTCGTCAAGGCGGCCAGCAAGGTGATCATCGCGTCGGACGGCCCCGTCGAGATGGAGGCCGCGGCGGCGGTGAAGATCAAGGGCTCGGCCGTGAACATCAACTGAGGCGCGCGGCGCTCTTTCCCTCCCTCCCTCCATGATCGTCTCCCTGGTCGAACAGCACGCCTCGGTCGCGGCGTTCTTGTGGTTCCGTCGCGAGGGCGCGGTGCGGGCGCCCCATTACACGCTCGCGTCGCTGTGCGAGCTCGACGAGCGTCTGGAGGCGCAGATCGACGGGCTGCGCGTGGCCGGCGCCGAGGGGTGGAAGGCGGCGAGCGCGGCGCTCGCGGAGGAGCGAAACGGCGGGCTCTTCGTCGCGCTGGTGCTCGCGCTCGAGGGGCGGCAGATCCGCGGCATCGCGCGGCTGCTCGATCTCGCGGCGGAGGAGCCGGCGCGCCTCGACGAGCTCGTCGCCGCGCTCGGGTGGACCCCGTGGGAGGCGCTCGCGCCGCTGCTTCCGGGGTTCCTCGACGTGGGCTGTCCGCCGCTGCTTCGGAGGATCGGCCTCGCGGGGTGTGCGGCGCACCGGCGGGATCCGGGGGCGGCGCTCGAGCAGGGGCTGTACGAGGGTGATGTCGGGTTGCGCTCGCGCGCGTTGCGCGCTGCGGGGGAGCTCTACCGGGCGGACCTGGCGGCGCAGGTGGCGCATGACATGAGTGCCGCGGACGAGGCGTGTCGCTTCTGGGCGACGTGGACGAGCGGGCTGTTCGGCCACCCCGGCGCGGTGGAGGGGCTCTGGCCGTTCGCAGTGGGCGGGGGGCCATTCGCCGAGAGGGCGGTCTCGCTCGCGATGCGGCTGGTGGATCCGGCGGCGGGCCTCGGCTGGCTGGAGGCGCTCGGCGCGCGGCCCGAGTGCGCGCGGTTCGCGTGCCTCGGCGCGGCGGCGCTCGCGGACGCGGGGGCGCTGCAGTTCTTGCTGCGCGCGGCCCGGGTGCCGGCGCTCGCGCGGATCGCGGCTGAGGGGGTGAGCGCGATCACGGGGCTCGCCGTGAAGGGGGCACTCGCGGGCAAGGCGCCGGAGGGGTTCTCCGCCGGGCCGAGCGAGGATCCGGGGGATGACAACGTCGCGATGGATCCGGACGAGCACTTGCCTTGGCCTGACGTGGGTGCGCTCACCGCCCGCTGTCAGGCGGCGATCGCCGGGATGCCGAGGGGGGTGAGGCACCTCGGCGGGAGGCCGATGACGGCGGACGTGCTCCGGGAGGTCGTGAGGGAAGGGACGCAGCCGCGCCGGGCGGGCGCCGCCGAGGAACTGGCGGTGAGGACGAGGAAAGGGCCGGTGTTCGAGGTGAGGGCGCCGGGCGCTCGGCAGCGGGCGGCGCTGGGGGGGTGACCCCGAGGACGCACTTCACGCCGCGTCTGGCGCGAAGACGTCAGTGTAAACCCGGTCGACCTCGAGCGCGAAGCCGAGGGAAACGAGCGCCGCGCGCTCGCCCGGGCCGTAGATCCGGAGCGACCAGCTCCCGTCCTGCTGCCGTGAGAACACCTCGATCCGCGGCGCTCTCTGCGAGGCGAGCACGTACTCCTCGACGGACGCGATCGTCCGGTACCCGGCGAATTTGTCTCCGCGGTCGTAGGCCTCGGTCGAGTCCGAGAGGACCTCGATGATCACGCGCGGGTTGAGCAGCGTGTCGCGCTTCTCGTCGGTGAACTCGGGCCGCGTGCAGACGACCGAGCCATCGGGGTACACGTAGCGGCCAGTCGCCTGGATCTTGATACGCATGTCCGAGGTGAGCACCCGGCACCCTCGGCCGAGGAGCGGGATCCGGAGCTCCGCGAGCAGGCTCGTGGCGATCGCGCTGTGCTCCAGCGTGCCGCCCGCCATCGCGAAGACCTCGCCGTCCGCGTACTCGTGTTTGTCTGGCGAGGAGCGCTCGAATTCCAGGTACTCCTGCTCCGACATCCGCGTGTGCACGACCGCCTGTGCCATGGAGCGCAGTGTTGCCCGGCGGCGAGCCGTCGTCCACACGCCTCGATGAGGACCGCAGCGGCGCCGCGATCGAAGCGCCGGGGATGCGACATCCCACAACGGCGGGTCATTGACGGCGAGCTCTTAAGAATCGGAGCGGCTTTGCGCGGCCTGTCCTCTCTGACGCTACCGCCTCTCCTCCGCCCGCCTCCGCTTGAGCTCCTGCCCGACCGACGCGGCCAGCGCCCGGAACCAGGCGTGCCCCGGGTCCTGCCGCATCCGCTCGTGCCACGCGAGCCCCATCGTGAACCCCTTCACCTTGAACGGCAGCGCCATCGCGCAGAGCGGCAGGTGGCGCTGCGCCCTCGCGGCGATCCGCTCGGGCAGCGTCACCATCAGGTCCGATCTCGCCACGATCTCCGGCGCCGCGATGAAGCTCGCCACCCGCACCGCCACCCGGCGCCGCAGGCCCATCCCCGCGAGGACCTCGTCGATCACGCTCCCCGGCCTCCCCTCGGGCGCCACCAGCACCTGCGGTATCGCGGCGAACTGCTCGGCCGTGAGCTTGCGCGAGGCCGCCGGGTGCCCCTCGCGGACGAGGCACACGAAGCGCTCCGGGTACAGCGGTGTCCAGACGATGGCGGGCCGCGCCGCTCGCTGCGCCAGGAGCGCGAAGTCGAGCTCCCCCGCCTCGAGCGCGCCGAACGAATCCTGCAAGTTCCCCCGGGCGTCGATGTCGACGCCGGGCGCCTCGCGGGTCAACCGCTCGACCAGGGGCGGCAGGAGGAGCGCCTCGCCGAAGTCGGCCGAGATGAGCGCGAAGGTGCGCGTCGAGGTGCGCGGATCGAACCTGGGCCCGTCCTCGATCACGGCCGCGATCTCCGCGAGGACACGCCCGAGCGCGGGGGCGAGCCGCTCGGCGCGCGGCGTGAGGCGCATCCCGCGGCCGGTGCGCACGAGCAGCGGATCGCCGAGCACCTCCCGCAGCCGCGCGAGCGACCGGCTCATCGCCGACTGGGTGAGGCCGATCCGCGCCGCGGCGCGGGTCACGTGCGCCTCGCGAAGGAGCGCGTCCAGCGCCACGAGCAGGTTCAGGTCGATCCCGGAGAGATGCGCCGCAGTCATGATGCGTATACCAATCATGCATTGGAGGACTGACCGGAGAAAGCGCAAAACGTCTCCACGTCGAGCGCGCGGCGAGGCGCCCGCCGGGGAAACGCCCGCGCGTCCATCGCTCGACAACCGCTCGAAAGGAGACATCCATGTTCGCTGTCGCTGGAGTTACTGGGAACACCGGGTCCGTGGTCGCGCGCGAGCTCCTCGCCGCCGGGCAGGCGGTGCGGGTCATCGTCCGCGACGCCGCCAAGGGGGAGGCGTGGAAGGCGAGGGGAGCCGACGTCGCGGTCGCGCAGCTCGACGACGCGGTCGCGCTCGCGAGGGCGCTCGACGGCGTGAAGGGCGCCTACCTGCTGAGCCCCCCCTCGGTCACCTCCTCCGATCCCCTCACGGAGAGCCGCTCCCAGGTCGACGCCATGGCGCGGGCGGTCGCGGCGAGCGCGGTCCCGCACGTCGTGTTCCTCTCGTCGATCGCAGCGCACCACCCGGATCGGACCGGGCCGATCCTGACGGTGCACTACGCCGAGCAGAAGCTCTCCGCCGCGGCGCGGGACGTCACGTTCGTCCGGCCCTCGTACTTCCTCGAGAACTGGCGCTCGGCGTTCGCGGCCGTGAAGGGCGACGGCGTGCTCCCGAGCTTCCTCCAGCCGGGCCGCGCGTTCCCGATGGTCGCGACCGAGGACATCGGCCGGGTCGCGGCGGAGCGCCTCCTCGCCGGGCCCGCGGGCCGGCAGGTCGTCGAGCTCACCGGGCCGGAGGACTACACCCCCGAGGCGATCGCGCGTGCGCTCGGCAACGCCCTCCTCGGCAGGGAGGCGCACGTCGTGCCGCTGCCCGTCGAGCAGGCGGAGCCCATCCTGACGTCGCTCGGCGTGTCCCCGGCCATGGCGGCGCTCTACCGCGAGATGTACACGTCGTTCCACACCGGCCACGTCGACTTCGAGCGGCGCGGCGGCGCGGTGGTGCGCGGCAAGGTCGGCGCGGAGGCCGCCTTCGCGGCCATGGCCGCATGACCGAGGTCCCGGGGCATCGCGAGCCGTCCACGTGCGTCGGCAGCCGCCAGGCCGGCGACATTTCCCTGCGCGAGGAGCCTCAGCGTACCCTCTTGGAGTCATAAGGCGTCCCGTCCTTGCGGACGTAGCCTTCGGGCAGGGCGCGCAGGTCGATGTCGGGGTACTCGGCCACATCGCCGGGGAGGCTCGAGCCGACCTCCAGCAGCACGGCCTCGCGATCCGAGCGGTTCTGCAGGTGGTGTCCGTCGGGATCTCCCGCGCGGAACCCGGCGCAGTCGCCCGCGCGCAGCACCTCTTCGCCCCCGTCCGTGACCAGCACCACCTCGCCCTCCAGCACCATGACGAACTCGTCTTCACCATGGTGCCAGTGGCGCTGGCTCGACCACTGGCCGGGGGGCAGGCGCAGCAGGTTGACGCCGAACTGCGTCAACCCCGCCGCCTTGCCGAGCCGCCACCGCGTCCGCTCGCGGCACGGGGCGTCGTACGGCGGCGGATACGCGGTGCCAATGCGGGTCGGGGCCTGAGCGATGTCGATCTTCTTCATCGGGAGCAACCCTCCTTCAGGGCTGGAATCGCGTGGAGCTTACCGAGGCAGGGCGATCGCTGCCAGGAGCATCCGCCGGTCAGGCCTCATCGCGACCGAGGCGATCTCGCGGACTCGGGAGGACGGCAGGCGCAGAGGAGAGTTGACCCGTGACGGGACACGTGCGGTATCGCGAGCCGGCGCCGCTTGTCGCTTGTCGAGGGCGCGCCATGGAGGAGAGAGATGGACAGGGCCGAGCGCGCCGTAGCCGCTGAGGGCGGCAGCTCACCGGGCCAGAACGCGGCGGCGGCTCAGCAGCTCGGCTGAGCCGCCGGCGCCTGGCCGCCGAGCGCGCGCACGTCGTCGGCCGTATCGACGTCGATCGCCCCGCCCGCCCAGTCGATCGCCACGACGCCCTCGGCGCGCAGCAGCCGGCCGGCGCCCTGGTCTCCTTCGAGGCGCGCGAGGGCGTCCCAGCGCGATCGGTCGAACACCGCCGGCGCGCCCACGACCCCGCTGAACCGCGACGCGGCGATCGGCGCGCCCGCGAGCCAGGCATTCCGCAATGCCGTGAGGTGCTCGACCGTGATCAGCGGCTGATCCGCGAGCGCGATCAGGAGCGCGTCGGCCCTCGAGGCCTCCGCCCACCGGACCGCGGCGCGGATCGACGAGGCGATGCCCTCCTCCCATCCCTCGTTCTCGATCTGCGCGACCCCCAGATCGCCGAGCGCGCGCGCGACCGCGCCGGCGTGGGCGCCGAGCACGACGCCGACCGGTCCGGAACGCGCCTCGACACACGCCGTCGCCACGCGGCGGACGAGCGGCGCCCCGTCGAGCTCCACGAGCTGCTTGGGTCGCCCGAGGCGGCGCGAGCCGCCGGCGGCGAGCACGGCCAGCGAAAGGCCCGCGTGCAGCGGCCGGACGCGGTCGCGGAGCTTCCCCCCCTGCGCCCGGCGCGCGACGGCCTGGAGCTCGCCCACGACCGAGAGCGCGATCTGCTCGGGCGTCTCGGCGCCGAGATCGAGCCCGATCGGCGCGTGGAGCCGCGGGTCGTCGCCGGGGCCCGGGCCGAGCTCGGCGAGCAGATCGCGCGTGCGGCGCGCGGGCCCGAGCACGCCGATGTAGCGGGCGCGCGACGCGAGGGCGGCCGCGAGCGCGTCGCGATCCGGCGTGCGCTGATGATGCATGATCACGACGTACGGCTCGGCCGCCGCGTCGATGAGCGCGCGGAGGCGATCCATCGCGCCGCCGGTCGAGAGGACCCGATCCGCGGCGGCGAACCGGGAGCCCTGGCGGAGGGTGGGTGAAGCCACCGTGACCCGGAATCCGACCGACTTGGCGAGCGTGACGATGGACACCACGTCGTGGCCGCCCCCGAGCACGAAGAGCTGCGGCGACGGCGCGATCTTCTCGACGAGCACGGTGATCCCCAGCCCGTCGAGCTCCACGACGCCGGCCGGACCACGCGCCGCCCGCTCGATCGCGGCGCGCGCGGCCGGATCGGTCACCGGGTGCACGAGCGCACACGGCGGGCCGAACGCGAGGCGCGCGCCGACCCGGACCGCGCCGGCCGTCGAGTGGATCACCGTGACCAGCGTGCCCGTGGTCTCCTCGGCGAAGCAGGCGCCCGCGAACGTGAGCGCGTCGTGGGTCGCTCCGGCCTCGACGTGCTCGAGAAGGACATCGACGACCCCGTTGCAGCCCAGCCCCACCCCCCACGCCTCTCCGTCTTCGGTGGTCGAGTCGTAGGTGACCACCACGGCGCCGTCGCGACACCGGTGCTCTCCGCGGAGCATCACGTCGCCCTCGAGGCAGCCGCCGCTCACACATCCCGATAACCAGCGATCGCCCGCGACCAGCATCCGCGCGCCGGGGCGCCGGTACGACGACCCCGACACCCGCACGACGGTCGCGAGCAGGAACGGCGACCGCTCCGCCACCAGGGTCGCCGCTTCCCGCACGATCCGTTCAAGCTCGTTCATGCGGCCGCCATCATGTTCCGTTCACGCCGCGTCGGCCAGAGCGTTCGTCGTCACTGGAAGCCACGGGGCGCGCTCGGGCGCCCCTGAGCGCCGTCGCTCCTGCGGCGCCATGAGGTCGCCTCCTGCGCGCCATTCGGGCGACGACAAGCCGCGGGCCGACAGGACGACAGCAAGCCGCGGACCAATGTCCCGGGCGAAAAACGAGCGCCGTTGCTTGACGGCGCATCGACGCAAAAGTATTGCCTGGACGGCCATGAAACTCGATATCAACGGCGTTGTTCGTGAGGTCGATGCCGCTCCGGACATGCCTCTGCTCTGGGTCCTCCGGGATCTGCTGGGATTGACCGGCACGAAATACGGCTGTGGGATGGCCCAGTGCGGCGCCTGCACCGTCCACATCGACGGCAAACCGGCTCGATCCTGCGTCCTGCCGGTGTCGAGTGTCGGGGCCCGCAAAGTGACGACGATCGAGGGCCTGTCGGCCGACGGGTCTCACGCGGTGCAGCAGGCGTGGACGCAGGCCGACGTCGTCCAGTGTGGGTACTGCCAGTCCGGGCAGATCATGACCGCGGCCGCGTTGCTCCGGCAGAAGCCTGATCCGAGCGACGCCGACATCGACGCGGCGCTGTCCGGAAACGTGTGTCGGTGCGGCACCTATGTGCGTGTGCGCGAGGCGGTGCACCTCGCGTCGCAGCTCATCAAGCGAGGTGGCAAGTGACCGTCTCCCGGCGTGGCTTCTTGCAGGCGACCGCGGGCTCGGCGGCCGGGCTCGTCCTCAGCTTCTACGTACCGCAGGGCGTCCGCGCCGCGCCGAAGGAGGCGCAGCCGCCCCCGCTGTCGCCGAACGCGTTCGTGCGCATCGGAACGGACGACTCCGTGACCGTGGTGCTCGCGCACTCCGAGATGGGCCAGGGCATCTGGACCGGGCTCGCGATGCTGATCGCCGAGGAGCTCGAGTGCGACTGGTCGAAGGTGCGGTCGGAGCACGCGCCGGCCGCGCCGGTCTATGGCCATCCGCTGATGCGCTTCCAGATGACCGGGGGCTCGACGAGCACGAACGGCGAGTTCGAGCGGTATCGCACCGTCGGCGCGATGGCGAAGGACATGCTGGTGCGCGCGGCGGCCGCCCGGTGGAAGGTCTCGCCCGCGGCGTGTGTCGCCGCGAAGGGGGTCGTCACCCACGGCAAGGACAAGCTGACCTATGGCCAGCTCGCCGAGGAGGCGATGAAGCTGAAGCCGCCGGCCAGGGTGAAGCTGAAGGACCCCAAGGACTGGAAGCTGATCGGCACCCTCGTGCGCCGCCTCGACACGCCGGAGAAGATCACGGGCAAGGCGCAGTTCGGGATGGACGTGCAGTTCCCCGGGCTGCGCACCGCCGTGGTGCTCCGCCCGCCCGCGTTCGGGGCCAAGCTCGTCAAGTACGACGCCGCGGACGCCCTCAAGGTGCCCGGCGTCGAGAAGGTCGTCCCCACCGCGAACGGCGTGGCCGTCGTCGCCGCGCATTTCTGGGCCGCCAAGCTCGGGCGCGACGCGCTCCGCGCCGAGTGGACGAAGCCCGAGGGGGGCGGGGCCGACTCCGCCAAGCTGCTCGCCGACTTCCGCGCGCAGGCGCGGACGCCCGGCGCGCTCGTCGCGCAGGTCGGCAAGGTCGAGGACGCGATGACCGCGGCCAAGTCCCGGATCGAGGCGGAGTACGACGTGCCCTACCTCGCGCACGCGCCCATGGAGCCGCTCAACTGCACGGTCAAGATCGACGGCGATGGCTGCGAGATCTGGACCGGCACGCAGTTCCAGACCGGCGACCAGATGGCCGCGGCGAAGATCCTCGGCACGACGCCCGACAAGGTCCAGATCCACACGACGTTCCTCGGCGGCGGCTTCGGGCGGCGCGCCAGCCCCGTCGCGGATTTCGTCGGGGAGGCCGTGCTCGTCGCGAAGGCCGCCGGCGTGCCGGTCAAGGTGGTGTGGACGCGCGAGGACGACATGCGCGGCGGCTATTACCGCCCCGCGTACGTCCACCGGATCCAGGTCGGCCTCGACGCGCGCGGCATGCCGGCGGCGTGGGAGCACCGGGTCGTGGGCCAGTCGATCGTCGCCGGCACGCCGCTCGAGCCGTTCGTCACCAAGAACGGCATCGACCACACCTCGGTGGAAGGGATCGCCGAGTCGCCTTATATCGCGCGGACACCCGCGCTCCGCGTGTCGCTGCACTCGCCGAGGACGCCGGTCACCGTGCTCTGGTGGCGCTCGGTCGGCAACACACACACGGCCTTCGCGATGGAGAGCATGATCGACGAGCTGGCGCACGCCGCCGGCCAGGATCCGCTCGTGTACCGCCTCGAGCTGCTCAAGGACAAGCCGCGGCACGCGAACGCGCTCAAGGTCGCCGCCGAGAAGGCCGGCTGGGGCACCGCGCCCGCGCAGGGCAGGGCGCGCGGGCTCGCGATGCACGAGTCGTTCGGCTCCATCGTCGCCGAGGTCGCCGAGGTCTCGATCGAAAAGGGGCGCGTCCGCGTGCACGCGGTCACCTGCAGCGTCGATTGCGGCACCGCGGTGAACCCGCTCGGCGTCGAGGCGCAGATCCAGGGCAGCGTCGCGTTCGGCCTCACGGCGGCGCTCTACGGCAAGCTCAACATCGTCGACGGGCAGGTGCAGGAGAGCAACTTCCACGACTATCCGATGCTCCGGATGTTCGATATGCCGCGCATCGCGGTCCATATCATCCCGAGCGAGGCGAAGATGGGCGGCATCGGGGAGCCCGCCACCGCGCCGATCGCGCCTGCCGTCGCAAACGCGGTGTTCGCGTTGACCAAGCAGCGGCTGCGCTCCCTCCCGCTTCGCCTCGCCTAGGTGCACCTGACCATGATCCGATCCTCTCTTGTTCTCGCCTTGCTCCTCGCCGCGTGCGGGGGTCAGACGCCCGGGGCCTCGCAGGCCCCCGCGCCGTCGCCGGCCGACCGCGAGGCCGGCCTCGCCGCGTTCGAGACCGTGCGCGGCGTCCTCCAGCACCCTCGCTGTCAGAACTGCCACCCTGCCGGCGACGTGCCGCTGCAGGGCGACGAGGGCCGCCCGCACAACCAGCTCGTGCTCCGCGGTCCGACGGGCCACGGCATGGCCGGCGCCGAGTGCACGACGTGCCACGGGCCGACGAACCCGCCGAACAGCTTCGGCATGCACGTGCCGCCCGGCGTCGCGAAGGGCTGGCACATGCCGCCGCCCGAGATGCCGATGGTGTTCGTCGGCGTCGCCCCGGGGGCGCTGTGCGAGCAGATCAAGGATCCCGCGCGCAACGGCGGCAAGGACATGAAGGCGCTGCGCGCCCACCTCGAGGATCCGCTCCTGACCTGGGGCTGGAACCCTGGCGCCGGGCGCACGCCTGTCCCGACGCCGTACGCCGAGTTCGTCGCTGCGTGGGAGACGTGGGCCCGCGCGGGCGCGCCCTGCCCAGGCGGGTGACCTGGCCAACCGAGGGCCGCCGTACTGGAAGAGCACCGTTCTGCGCCGCAAGGCGCCCGGTGACGCCGCATAACGTCTCGCGACGCGCCTCCCGGGCCAGACCAACACCCGGACGGACATGTGTGCCCACGGCACGCCGATGCGCCCCGTAGCGCGCTCGGCGCCGCCCGGACCACGCTCTTTCGACCCAGGACCGAGCCATCACGACGCTCGCGGCCCCACCCTTTCGGTTTGCTGCGCTACACTTCCTCGCGCTGCAATCCGGCTTCTTTTACCTACACGCCGCAGGGCAAGCTGCTCAACCCGCACCTGCGGGAAATTTTCGGCGAGTGACGCCGACCGTGCGCGCGGGACGATCTTCGTGGTTGATCTCGTGAAACCGTTTGGTATAGTAAACCATATGGTTTTAGATTGCTCGCCCCGGCTGGACCTCGTGTTTCACGCCCTGGCCCACCCGGCCCGGCGGGCGATCATCCGGCAACTCTCGGGCGGGGAGCGCAACCTCAGCGAGCTGGCCGCGCCCCTGAAAATGACTTTCCCGGCGGCCACCAAGCACGTGCGCGTGCTGGAGCACGCCAAGCTCATCCGGCGCCGCGTCGAAGGCCGGCAGCATTTCTGCCGCCTGGAGGCCGCGCCGCTCAAGGAAGCGACGCTCTGGACCGAGTCGTTCCGACAGCACTGGGAGGCCCGCTTCGAAGCGCTGGACTCGCTGCTCGATGAGATGACGTCCGAGGAGCGAGCGCGTGCCCGCCGGACCTGAGCGTCTCACCGCCATTCAACCCATTCCGACCCCTCTCGGTCGTCTGTCACGAGTCACAACACCATGAACACCACTTCACCCCAAGGCCTGCAAATCTCAACCCCCACGGACACCACCATCGTCCTCACCCGCACGTTCAACGCGCCTCGTCGGCTGGTGTGGGAGGCCATGTTCACTCCGGACAGGATGCGTCGCTGGATGCTGCCGCCACCGGGCTGGACCTTGACCACCTGCGAGTGTGATGCGCGCGTGGGCGGCAAGCTCTCGGTGGCGTGGAAGAGCGATGAAGCCAATGCGGTCATGACACTCCGGGGCGAATTCACGGAGGTGGCCCTGCACGAGCACGCCGTTCACACGGAAACGATGGCATTGGGGTCGGGCCAGACGGTTGGCTCGCTCGTGGAAAAGCACCAGTTCGCCGATCAGGGCGCCGCCACTGCGATGAGCATCACGCAAACCTACGACTCGAAAGAAGACCGCGACGGCGCGCTCGCTTCCGGCATGGATCAGGGCATGGAAGCCTGTTATCAGAAGCTGGACGCGCTGCTCGGCGAGCGGAGCTAGGGCAACGCTGCCGTCAACGCACGATGACGCCCCAGCAGGCTTCGGAGTCGTCGCTGTCGCGCAGGGCGCACGTGAACCAGGTGCCGGCGGTGAGCTGGTGGTACTTGCCTTCGGGCGCGGACCGTTGACCGTAGGTGTCGTCGCCCCAGCAGGTGAGGGTGCCGTCGGGGCGTAAGGCGCAGCCGTGCTGGTCACCGAAGACGAAGTCGCTGAGCTTCGAGCAGACGACGGACGTGGTGACGTCGTCGGCTACGTTCGCGGCTCCGATCGCGACGGCGCGGAGGACGATGGCCCGGCCGAGCATGACCGTTCCTGGAAGCCGCCTGGCCGGGGAGCGGCGGACGCGAACCAGCGCTCAAGCGCGTCCACCAGCCCCTCGGCGTCCCCCACGTCGCCGGCCCAAGCAATGCACCCGTCGGGGCGGATCAGCATCGACGGGCCTGCGTCGGCCGGTAAGCAGCGCACCCGCGTGAACCCGGCGGCGAGACCGGCCGCGTGCCCGTCAGGAGACGCGTCGAGCAATATGCCTTCGCCTTCCGCCATCTCCGCGAACAGTGATGTTCGAACGTCAGCGCGACCGACCGAGCGATCGCCGGCGAGCTTCCAGCCGAGGTTGGCCGCGTCGACCAGCCCAAGGCTCAGCCCCTGGCCGCCCGCGGACGAATGAATGTGCGCCGCATCACCCGCGAGCAGGACGCGATCCCGGCGGTACGTGTCGACCAGACGTGCGCTGTCCGTGAAGCGATTCGCCTGATCCATCGCCGTCACGCGGACATCCGCGCCGCTGATTCGGCGCAGCACGCCTTCGATCTCCTCGCGCGTGACGGGCGCATTGCGATCAGCCGGCGGACCGCTGAAGTCGTGCAGCGCAAGCCAGCGAGGCCGAGGTCCATTCATGACGACGCCCTCCGGCGTGCGGGTCGACCCGCGCGGCAGGCGCTCGGGGTGGTCGAGGTCGAGCACGGCCTGGTACATGAACTGGCTCGGCGGCGTACCGGGGAAGGCAAAACCGGCCATCTTGCGGATCGAGCTGCGCCCTCCGTCACATCCGACCAGCCAGGCGCAGCGCGCATGCTCCGGCCCGTCCGGGGAAGCCCAGTGGAGCGCGACGCCATCGTCATGCTGCTCCAAGCCCGTGACCTCGCACCCGCGCCGTACCTCTAGAGCGACAAACGGGTTGAACCCGTCTGAAACGAGCAGATTTTCGAACCGCCAAGGCGCCAAGGACGCCAAGAAGGAGAAGAAAATATCTTGGCGCCCTTGGCGCCTTGGCGGTTCATCTCTCGTTCCTCAACGTGATCGGTGTTCTAGGTCGAGCGCGGCCGCCCGCGCGCCCAGGATCACCTCCAGGCCCTGCTGGTTCACCCAGAGCATGCACCGTTCGGGCTCGCCCACTGCGTCTGATCGGAGAGGGACAAGGGCGAAATGCCCCCTGGACCTGTGTGCCTGCGCCCGCCTCTCTACGCCCACCGGTCCCATGGCCGCGAAGTTGCGATCTTCCGCCTCGGCGAGCGCCGGGCCCATGCTCCGGCGCTGGAGCGCCTCCACGCCGAGCGGTCCGACTGAAGTCCCCTTGATGGCGACGCTTGGCGCGGTGAGCCGCTCCAGCACCATCACACCGGCGCCGCCCAGCTTGAGCTCGATCGCGAGCAGGAGCCCGACCGGGCCGGCGCCTACGACCACGACATCGACTTGCTTGTCCATCAGCTATGGCCGAGCGCCGCCGGCGCCGCCCGGCTTGCCGCCGGCGGCTCGCAGGGCAGCTCCACCGTGAACCGCGACCCCTCGCCCGGCCGGCTTTCCCCGCGCACCGCCCCACCGAGCGCCTCCACGATGCTCTTCACGACGTGGAGCCCGAGCCCGAGCCCCCCGAAGTGGCGGCTCGACACGGCGCGCTCGAACCGCTCGAACACGTGAGGGAGCCGCCCTGGCGGGATCCCGATGCCCTGATCCTGCACCACGAGCTCTGCCGTGCCGTCCTTCTGCGCGACCGAGACCTCGATCGGCCTGCCCGCGCCGAACTTGAGGGCGTTGTCGAGCAGGTTCGACACGACCTGCTCCAGCCGGCTCCGGTCCCACGACCCCACCACGGACGGCTCGGCGCGCACGCTCACGGGCGAGCCCGACTGCGCGATGCGCTCGGTGAGCCGCTCCAGGACATCGTCCACGACCTTCGCGAGGTCGACCTTCTCGACGTGCAGCTTCAGCCGGCCAGTGTCGAGCTGCGACACGTCCAGCAGATCCTCGATCAGCCGGACGAGGCGGTGCACCTGCCGATCCATCCGTTGCAGGGCGCGCCCGAGGCGCTCCTCGGACGTGTGGCGGTCCCGGCGGAGCAGCGCCTGGAGGTCGAGGCGCAGGGAGGTGACAGGCGTCCTGAGCTCGTGCGACGCGACGCTGAGGAACTCGTCACGAACGCGCACCGCGTGCTGCGCCTCGCGGTAGAGGCGGGCGTTCTCGAGGGCGATCGCGATCTGGTCCGAGAGGAGCTCCAGCACGTGGACGCGGGCTCGCGTGAACGCGCACATGGTGAGGTTGTTCTCGAGGTAGACCACCCCGAGCCGCGTCTCCTTCCGCTGGATGGGCAGGACCAGGACCGACCCCGATGCGCCCTCGGCGAAGTGATGAGCGCGGTCGCGCTCCGGCTCGCTGGCTGCGTCGTCGAGCACGAGGATCTCCCGCGTGCTGTACGCGCGCTCGACGACCCGCTGCGGGACCTCGCGCGACCGGGAGAGCGGCGTGCGCTCGAGGGAGACGGGGGCCGCGACGGACCCCACGGCCCGCACGAAGAGCTCCCCCTCTTCTTCGAGCACGAGCGCCCCGCGCTGCGCGCCGGCGGCCTCCAGGCAGACGCCCAGGAGCTTCTCGAGCAGCCGATCGAGCACGATCTCGCCCGAGAGGGTCTCCGCGGCCTTGAGCAAGCTGAGCGCGTCGAGGGCGGCCGCCGGCAGGCGCTCCTCGCCGAGCTCGGGCTCGTCGTCGGACTCGCCGAGCCCGAACTCGTCCGCGAGCGCGCGGGCCTTCTCCGTGGCCCCCCAGCGGGCGAACCCCTGCCGCGCGGCGCGCAGGTACAGGGCCGCGACCCGGGCCCGCCCGAGCCCATGGTAGAAGCGTCCGGCCAGCTCGTTGCCGAGCGCCGCGAGGTGGAGCAACCTTCCGTGCGTCGCCGCCTCGATGGCCTCGTCATACCGCGCGGCGGCGACCTCGAAGTCGCGCTCGACGCGGGCGAGCTCGGCGTCGACCAGGAGGCGCCTCGGGCGGAAGTTCTCTGCGCAGCCCGACTCCCACCTTCGCAGGAGCTGCAGCAGGTCGGCCACGCGCGCGAGCAGCGCGGCCCGCTCTCGCGCTGCGGCCCCGTCGCACCGCCACAGCAGCGTGAGCGCGGTGAACAGCGCGTGCTGGCACTCGGGGATGTAGCCGCCGATGAAGTGCAGGTACGGGGCCGCCGCGTCGGAGTGCGCGGTGGCCTGGGCCAGGTCCCGGAACAGGTAAGAGGCCTTGAGGCGCATGATGTGATACACGCACCTCGCCGGCGGCTCCCCCTGCGCCGCCTCGAGGAAGGCCCGCTCGTCGAACTCGGCGTCGTCCGCCGCGCTCCGGCGCCTCGTCAGCCCCTTGAGGCACCGGATGGTCTGCCGGTAGGCGAGCTGGTAGAAGAGCGTCGACTGGTTGCCAGTCTGTCGGCTGAACGCGAGCCCATCGTTCAGATTGACCAGCACGCGATCGAGCTCCACCCCTGCGGCGTACGACTGCACCACGAGCCCCGTGAGCGCGTAGGACGAGAAGCGGAGCTCGCCGGACGACAGACCCAGGGCGACGATCTCCCGGAGCGGCGCCGCGCTCGAGGCGAGCGGCGCGACCCAGGGGTGGATGAACTCGGTGTACATGTACCGGGCGATCGTCTCCTGGGCGCGATCCTCGAACGTGCGCGCGAGCTCCACGGCGAGCCGGCCGAAGCCCTGGGCGCTCTGGAGCTCGCCCTCGGCCGCCAGGATCATCGCGTGCCCTGCGTAGGGGAGGATCGACTCGCTCGAGTTGCCGTGCTCCAGCGCGAAGCGGACGCCGAGCGAGGTGAGGAGCACCAGCTGCTTCCGGTCCGCGAACCAGGCGGGGGCCACCATCTCGGCGAAGAGCCTCATGCGAGCGCGCTGTTCTGGCCTGGTCACGCGGGGGAGGTCGACGAGCGACTCGGGCGAGCGCGCCGCGAGGTGCTCGGCGATGGCCCGCCGCTGCGCCGCGATCTCCCCGTCGAGATCCGCCGCGGGCAGCTCGACCCCGAAGGCGGCGCGCAGCGCGTCGCGCCCCCAGCGGAGCGCCAGATCGTGCTCGCCGGTGATCGTCGCGCTCATGATCCGGAGCGCCTCCAGCTCGACCCTCTCGGGGATCGACGCCGCGTGGCGGAGCCCTTTCTCCACGAGCGCGCGGGCCATCGCGTGCTGATCGGTCAGCGCGGCGCACTCCGCGGCGTCGCGGTGGAGGGAGAACCAGAGCTCGTAGCGCGAGCGAGAGGCGTCCTCCGGCAGCAGGCGGAGGCCGCTGCGGAAGTACGCGAGCGCCGGGCCGAAGGCCGCGGCGCGGCGCGCCTTGACGCCGGCGCGGTGGTTGAGCCGCGCGAGGCGGTCCCGCTGCGCCGCGTCGAGCAGCGCGGCGCCGAGGTTCAGCTGGTCCGCGGCGTCGAACAGCGCGCCCTCCGCCCCGTCGCCGCAGGAGGCCTCGAGGAAGCGTCCGATCTCCAGGTGCAGCCGCCTCCGCCGCGCCTCCGGCACGAGCTCGTAGGCCGTCTGCTGGACGCGATCGTGAGCGAACCGGACCGCGAGCTCCCCCTCGCGCTCGCGCGCGCTGTCGGGCACGACGAGCCCCTCGCGGAGCGGCTGGCCGAGCGATGCCGTCGCCTCGTCGAGGGATCGGCCTGACACCGCCGCGATGGTCCTGAGCTCCGCGCGCCTGCCGATGCACGCGGCGATCTGCAGGAGCTCCTGCGCCTCCTCGGGCAGCTTGCGGACGGACTCCGTCATCAGCTGGACCACGTTGTCGGTGACCCCGATCCGCTCGATCCGGCCGAGATCCCATGTCCATGTCGAGCGGCTCGCGTGCGCGTGGAAGAGCAGCAGCCCTTTCTCCTGGAGCGATCGGAGGAGCTGGCGGAGGAAGAAGGGGTTGCCCGCGGTCTTGGCGAGGAGGAGCGCCGCGAGCGGCCGGGCCTGCTCCGGCTCGCAGCGGAGCGCGTCGGCGAGCAGCGCGACGACCGCATCGACGTCGAGCGGGCCGAGCGCGAGGTGGGTGATCGGGACGGCCTTCGCCTGGCGGAGCTCCTCGATGGTCCTGTGGAGCGGATGTTCAGGGCCGACCTCCCGGGACCGGTACGCGGCGAGCAGGAGCACGTGTTTGCTGCCCGGATCTGCGGCCAGGGCGCGGAGGACGCGGAGCGACGCGGCGTCCGTCCACTGGATGTCGTCGAAGAAGATCGCGAGCGGCGGCCGCTGGCTGGCCACCGCGCGCACGAAGTCCTGGATCGCGAGGAGGAACAGGCTCTCCGCGCGCATCGGATCCATGGCGGGCGCCTCGGGCGACGCCGCGACGAGCTCGGCGAGCTCCGGGCAGAGCTCGGCGAGCGGAGTGCACCGCTCGCCCACCGCCTTCCTGAGCTGCGCGCGGCTCTCCTCCGGCTCGGCGCGGAGCGCGGCCGCGAGGGCGCGGAGCGCCTCCGCCAGGGACGCATAGGGCACGTTCGCGGCGCGCAGATCGAACTTGCCCTCGATGAACCGCCCGCCCTGCCCGGCGACGGTGGCCTGCAGCGCCTTGACGAGGGCGGTCTTCCCGACGCCTGCCTCCCCGGTCACGAGCGCGAGCTCCGTCCCGCCGGACGACACGCTGGCGAGCGCGCCGCGCAGCGCGGCAAGCTCGCTGTCGCGCCCGACCAGGCGCTCGGGCAGCGGGAGCCGCTGCGCCAGGTCGAGGCGGCCGAGCTCGAACGGCTCGACGGCGCCCGCGGTCGACCAGCGCCTCCGCACCTCGCGGAGGTCCTGGGCCAGGCACTCGGCGCTCTGGTACCGCAGCTCCGGCATCTTGGCGAGGAGCCGCTGCACGAGCTCGGAGAGCGTCGCCGGGACGTGGGGGCTCACGACGTGCGCGGGCACGGGGCTCCTCGCCATGTGGGCGTGCACGAGCGCGAGCGGATCGGGGTCCTGAAACGGCGGCGCGCCGGTGAGCATGGCGTGGAAGGTCGCCCCGAGCGCGTACAGGTCGGATCGCCAGTCGACGAACCGGTCCATCCGCCCGAGCTGCTCGGGGGACATGAAGGGCAGCGCCGCGAGCTGATCGAGCTTCACCGCGCCGGGCACGCTCGTGAGCTCGGCCGCGTCCACGAAGTGGACGAGGGTGACCTGCCCGCCGGCGCCGAGGACCACACGGCCGGGGGCGATCGCGCGGTGAACCACGCCGCTCGCGTGGATGCGCGCGCAGGTGTCGGCGAGCGCGATGGCGACGTCGAAGAACACGTCCAGCGCGAGCGGCCCCCGGGCGAGCCGCCGCTCGAGGTCCTCGGGGCCTGCGTCCTCGAGGACGAGCACGGGCGCGCCCGCCGGGCCCTCCAGCGCGAGCGGCCGCGCGACCCCGGGCACGTCGAGCCGGCGCAGGAAGGCGTGCTCCCGGAGCAGGAGCGCCGCCGCGCCCTGGGCCCGAGGGCTCCCCCGGGCGGTCTTCTCCACGATCGTCCTGCCAGCGATCGCCTGCCTGTGCAGCAGAAAGCGACCGCAGCGGTGGACCTCCGTCGCTTCCGCCCGAGTCATACGCGTCTCCCCCCTCGCGTGACCCGTGCGACTATAAAGCAACCTGCGTGAGCGTGCGAGCTGAGAAGTCCTCGCCCTCGCGACGAGGCAGGGACGTGGGTTCATGCGCCTGATCGAGGAATTCTCTGCGCCTCGATGGGCGCCGGGTGTGCCGAGCCGCCGAGCGTGTGTTGGTGGCGCGCTCGATACTGCCGGCCGGACTGGTTACGCCGCGCGGGTGGCGCTACTCGTTCGCCTGCGGCGCGAGGCGAGGAGCAGCCGAGGCCGGCGACGGCAGCCGTCCCCCCGTCGTCGCCTTGGCTCAGCGCTGGTCGTACTCGTCGTGGCGGCGGAACCAGATGCCCGCCTCGTTGCGCCCTTTGGGCGCGCGGTCGAGCCACTGGTACATGCCCCAGAGGCCGTCCAATCCGCGCGCATAGGCGGAATAGGTGTGGTAGACGGCGCCGTCCTCGAGCACGAACGCGCTCAGGCCCGGCCTGTCGAGCGAGTAGGTGGGCACGTCGGTCCCGGTCATGGCCGCGGACTGGGCGACGGGCAGCGGGACCGGTGTCGCGTCCATCGCGTGGCCGGCGCGCTCAAAGTTGTATTCGACGGTCCCCTCGCGCTGTTGCTCCTCGGTGAACGCGACGTTGAAGTCGAAGTTGAAGCCGCTGTCGCCCGAGGACGCCCAGGGAAACGTCCACCCCATCCGCTGCCTGTACGCCAGGAGCTTCGCGAGCGGCGCCCGCGACACCGCCGAGAGCGTGACGTCGTGGTTCGCCAGGTGGACGGCGATGCCGTTGAACCCGTCCGCGATCGCCGAGCAGGACACACAACCCGCCTTGTAGTCGGGCCCGAACATGAAATGGTAGACGAGGAGCTGTGAGCGCCCTCGGAAGAGGTCTGACAGCGAGGCGCTGCCTTCCTCGGTCTCGAACCGGTACTGCTTGTCGACCCGGACCCACGGCAGCTCCTGACGTCGCCGCGAGAGCTCGTCGCTGCGCCGCGTGAGCTCCTTCTCCGCCTTGAGCAGCTCGAGCCGCGCGGCCAGCCACTCTTCACGTGTCCCGGTGATGTGCGTCGTCATCGCTCTTCTCTCCCTTGGGTGTCCATCGCCGTTCGAACCGTTCTCGACACGACGTGCTGGTCGGTGCTCGTGAGAGATGTACGACCGGGCATCGCGCCGTGGGAGTAACAAGTGTGTCGGGATCCCGATGGACTCGCGGATCACGGCCGCGGCGCGTGCGCTGGCGAGCGAGGGGGGACGGCCGCGCGCCCGGGTGGGGGCTCGTTCAGCGCGTGTTGAATCACTACGAGGTGAACCCGCCCGTGCCCTCGGACATCGAGGAGCGCTGAGCCTACCTCGGGACGACGAGGCCTGACGGCCCGCGCCGCCGGTTGCGAACGCCACATGGGCGCCGCCACGCGCTCGATGCGCGAGAATCCGCTCAATGGGCAGCTCCTCGCTCAGCCGGAGCACCCCGGAGCCGCCTGGACCTGCGCTGGATGGACTGATTTGCGCGGGCCAGGACCGCCTCCCGGCCCGAGAGGTCAGGGATCCGACGCCCGTCGACCGGCTGGGTACGACCGTTGCTCTGCGGCACGCCGGCCTTCCGGTCGTGGCCGGCATGGCTGAAGCGGCTCCGTGGCGTACAGCGAGGGAACATGTCACATCTCGTGCGTTGTATAGGTAGCACCTTCATCTCACGTTCGGCGTTGCTGGGTACAGCGACGCTCCTCCAGCTCGCGGGCGCCGCAGCGCTCACCTGGTCGACGCCCGCGCTGGCGGTCGACGACGACCCGCCGGGGGAGCAGGAGCCATCGCCTTGCCTCCAGCAAGTGAGAGCGTCGTTCTCTGCGTCGCCGTCCACCGTCACGCTGGGGGAGAGCACGACGCTGCGCTGGAACGTGACGGGCTGCGCCTCGGCCACGAGGAAGATCACGGGCGTAGCCGGCACGATCTCGGCGACGGGCTCGCAGGTCATCACGCCGAAAGCGAGCGGCACGTGGACGCTGACGGTCCGTCTCGGCGGCGCTTCGCGATCCTGGAGCGTCCCGGTGAAGGTCCTGCTCCCCAAGGACGAGCACGGGCGGATCAACGTCACGATCACGTCGAGCGACCAAGTGGCCACGTTCGTCCAGGCGATCAGCAGCGAGGAGAGCACGAACGCCGTGGTCCACATCCAGAACCACGTCAGCCTCGATCTGAGCCATCGAGAGGACATCCACCTCTATCCGGGCGTGCAGATCCTCGGCGGGCGCACCGCGAAGGACCCAGGCCCGCTCCTGTTCACGACGACGTACCCCCGCCGGCTCTTCGTGATCGGCGATTACCTGGATACCGACAACGTGCGGATCAGCGGGATCCGGCTGCAGGGCGCCGACCTGTCCGTGGCCGAGGAGAGCAGCCCCGACTCCGTCGGGATCTCCGTGAACTCGAGCCTCAACGTCGAGATCGACAACAGCGACCTCTCCGGCTGGCACGTCGCGGCCCTGGTCGTGAAGGACCTCCGGGAGCGGATCTCCAAGAGCAACGGCGTGGGCGCCGTGCGCATCCACGACAACGCGATCCACGACAACCAGCGGATCGGCGAGGGGTACGGCGTGGAGGTCGGCGACGGGGCGTACGCGCTGATCGAGAGGAACATGTTCAACTCCAATCGCCACGCCATCGCGGGCGACGGCGAGCACGGAACCGGGTACTTCGCCTACCGCAACTTCGTGGGGTCCGGCGGCGGCCAGCACGAGGTCATCTTCGGGATCGACATCCAGACGCACCAGATCGACATGCACGGCCAGGACGATTGCTGGGGCGCCGACGGCTACTGCGGCATCGCCGGCCAGTACATGGATATCCGCTACAACGCGATCCACTACACCGCGGGCCTCGGCGTCTTGCTGCGCGGGTCGCCCACCGATCGCATGGAGGTGACCCGCAACGCGTTCGCGCATGCCGACGAGTGGGGGCACTTCTTCTGGGACCGGGGCGCCGCGATGTCGCAATCGGATTCGGTCCCGGGATACGGCAGCCTCGTCCATCGGGACAACACCTTCGGCGCCCGGACGACAGGCTTCGGCAGCATCTGCGACTTCGACGGCGACGGGATCAACGACACCTTCTCGGCGGACGGCGCGAACTGGTGGTACTCCGCCGGCGGCGCCCTGAACGGCTACAACGGCTACCGGTACCTGAACGCGTCCACGCTGGGCGCGTCGGAGCTCGACTTCGGCGACTTCAACCACGACGGCAAGTGCGACGTGCGGGTGAAGGCCGATGGGCGAATCTCCTCGGGCGGCGCCACGCCGCTCGAGCGGTCCCGGACCACGGACATCCTCCTGCGGAACGCCGCTGGGGAGGTGCGAATCGCGCATATGGAGAACGGGGTGATCTCGGGCCAGACCGACACGGACGCCATTCCGCCGAGCGCTCGGGTGCTGGGCACGGGCGATTTCGACGGGGATGGCGACAGCGACGTCCTCTGGGAAGAGCCGCAGGTGACATCAGGCAGGATCACCATTTCTTTCCTCCAGGATGGGCTCATCGTCGACGAGCTCAACCCGGGGTACGTGGTGTCGGGCACCGAGCTCCAGGGCATCGCCGATTTCGACGGCGACAGAGCCTCCGACGTCCTGTGGCGCCTCCCGGACGGCAGCCTCGCGATGTGGCTCCGGCCGAAGGCCGCGGGCGACGTCGGCTACCATGCGGCGCCGAGCTGGCGCAACCAGGGCGGGGTCGTCGGACCGGACTGGCAGATCAAGGCCGTGGGCGACTTCAACGGCGATGGCTACGGGGACATCGCGTGGCGTCACGAAAGCGGGCAGGTCTCCGTCTGGCTCATGGTCGGCAGCATCTACACCGGGGAGTTCTATCCTGGCGGGCAGAACCCAGGCTTGACCTGGAACATCGAGGGGGCTGGTGATTTCGACGGAGACGGCAAATCCGACCTCCTGTGGCGGTACGTCGACGGCGCGCTGGCGATCTGGTTCAGCGGCTCCGATCGGGGCGCGGGTTACCCGACGTGGCAGAACGTTCCCGGCTCGAATCCTGGTCTGGAGTGGCAGGTCCAGGGCGTGTCCGATTTCAACCAGGATGGCCGCTCCGACATCCTCTGGCGGCGCACCGATGGGCTCGGCGCGATCTGGCTGATGAACGGCGCTTCGTACACGGGAGAGCCTCCGACCCACTTCATCGACGCGAGCTGGCAGACGCAGGGCATGCTGCCGCGCCAGTGAGATCCCGCGCCGGCTTACCGCGCGCACTTCGCGTTCCGGTCCTTCGTCCCCGCGGCCATCCTCTCGACCGCCTTCTCCACCCGGCGCTGCGCCTCGCGCTGCTTCAGCGTCGGTACCTCCCGGCGGCGAGGTCGGGGTATCCCCCAGGGGCGAGATCGAGATGACAAGTCGTCGCGGCGAGTGTGCTCGGTCCGACAGCTTGTCCTCCCGGGCGCAGCATGGGCGCACTCAGGCGCGCGTTTCACGAGAGCGTGCGGCCGGCACAGGACGTGCTCTGCGGGAGTCCCGATGCGAAACGCTCTTGTTGCAGCCATGTTTGCCGTGCTGATCATGTCCTGTGGCTCGCGAGAGCCAGCGCCGGCGCGCTCGCCGCAGCCGGCCGAATCGCCTCCTCGGGTGTTCGTCGAAGCGATGCTGATCGACATGCACCCGGACGACGTGACCCGCCTCGCGGGGAAGAGCTTCGAGGAGATCGCCACGGACCGGGGCGTCCGCGTGCTGTCGGCGATGCACGTGCTCGCCACCGACAACGTGTCCGCCGATGTCGAGATCAGGCGGGGTGAACACCTGCTCCCCCCGCAGCACGCGCCCTCGCCCGAGATCGAGCTCCGCCAGGACGCGCACGACGTCCGCTTCGAGGTGCGGCCTCGACTGGTGGAGGGCGATGCCGTCCTCCTCCGTGTCGTCCTGGAGCTCGACGGTTGGCCGACGCACCTCCCGCACCTGTTCATCAGCAGCGTCATCGTGCGCAACAGACAGTTCGTCCCCTTCCGCACCGACTTCCCCGCGCGCGACGGGCGGCTCGTCGTGCTCCTCGTGAAGCCGGAGATCCTCCGCGACCAGGAGGGCTGGCGGCGCTTCCTGGAGCGCCGGAAAACTCGGCCGCGCGACGCCGGACCAGCGTCTCCGTCCAGCCGTGGCCATGGGCGGACCCACCCGCAGACCGGCTGATGCCGACGACGCCGGGCGCGGGGCGGCCGTCGCCGTCGGGCCTGGCTTCGGCCGCGGGCTCCCGAGGGGGCGCGATCCGCCGTCACGTACCCCGGAATCCCGGGCCAAACCCCGGATCGAACCCCGGGGCGACGCCGAGCTGCACCGCGTACGCCCGTAGCACGGCGCGGACATCGCGATCCCTCCTACCGTGGTAGGCATTGACGCCGGGAAATTTCCCAGCGTTACTGACCACCTATCCTTGGGAGGAGTTCGCCATGTTCACGCGTAGGCGCCCGCGCATCGCTAACGGCGGGACGGTAGGAGAGCGGAGCGCGCATCGCGTGCTGTTCGCGCGGGGGCTCGTCGCGCTCATCGCGCTGGTCGCCGTGGCGTGCGGCGACGACGGCCAGTCGGACGGCGGCACCGGGGGCACTGGCACGACCACCACCACCAGCGCTGGCGGCTCGGGCGGCGACGGCGGCTCGGGCGGCGACGGCGGCTCGGGCGGCACCGGGGGCACTGGCACGACCAGCACCACCAGCGCTGGCGGCGACGGCGGCTCGGGAGGCTCGGGCGGCGACGGCGGCTCGGGCGGCACCGGGGGCACTGGCACGACCAGCACCACCAGCGCTGGCGGCGACGGCGGCTCGGGAGGCTCGGGAGGCTCGGGCGGCGACGGCGGCTCGGGCGGCACCGGGGGCACTGGCACGACCAGCACCACCAGCGCTGGCGGCGACGGCGGCTCGGGAGGCTCGGGCGGCGACGGCGGCGGCGGCGCCGATCCCGGCTGCACGGCCGGCGCGTCGCAGAGCATCCCGTGCGGCCTCAATGGCAACGGCGAGCAACCGCAGATCTGCGCGGATGGCGTCTGGGTCGACGACGGCGCCTGCGTTGACCCCGACGTGTGCGTCAACGGAGCCGAGCGGCGTGAGCCGTGTGGCCTCAACGGTGCCGGGACGCAGACCTCCGTCTGCGCCGGCGGCGCCTGGGTGCCGGGCGCCTGCGTCGATCCGGATGAATGCGAGGCGGGCACCGCGCGGCAGGTCGCCTGCGGGCTGAACGGGGCCGGCTCGGTACCCCAGGTCTGCACGGCGGGGCAATGGCAGGACGACGGCGCCTGCGTCGATCCCGACGTCTGCGCGAACGGCGCGACCCAGGACGTCGCGTGCGGGCTCAACGGGGCCGGCTCGATGCCCCAGGTCTGCACGGCGGGGCAATGGCACGACGGCGGCGCCTGCGTCGATCCCGACGTCTGCGCGAACGGCGCGACCCAGGACGTCGCGTGCGGGCTCAACGGGCGCGGACGTCAGGCGCAGGTCTGCACGCTGGGGGCGTGGGTGGATGCGGGCGCGTGCGTCGACCCCGATTCGTGCGTCGACGGCGACCTGGAACTTGCCATGTGCCCCGGCGGCATCCAGCGCACGAGCTGCGTCGAAGGGCTCTGGGTCGACGACGGCGCGTGCGAGAGGCGCACGATCAGCGCGGGCGCGTCGGACACGTGCGCCGTCGTGAACGGGCAGGTCGCCTGCTGGGGCAGCGGCGAGAGCGGCCAGCTCGGCAACGGCACCACGAGGTCGTCAGGCACCCCGACGTGGGTCTCGAGCCTGGACGACGCCGTCTCCGTCGCGGTCGGCTCCTACCATTCGTGCGCGCTGCGCGCGACCGGCGCCGTCGTGTGCTGGGGCTCCGGCACCGCCGGCAGGCTCGGCAACGGGTCCACGGCGAATGCGACGACGCCGGTCACCGTCTCCGGCCTCGACGACGCGGTGGCCATCGACGTGTCGGTCGATCACTCGTGCGCGCTGCGCGCGACCGGCGCCGTCGTGTGCTGGGGCTCCGGCACCGCCGGCAGGCTCGGCAACGGGTCCGCGGCGAATGCGACGACGCCGGTCACCGTCTCCGGCCTCGACGACGCCATCGCGATCGACGCGGGCGGCGCCCACACGTGCGCGCTGCGCGCGACCGGCGCCGTCGTGTGCTGGGGCGCAGGCACCGCGGGCCAGCTCGGCAACGGCCTCGCCACGCATCAGACGACGCCCGTCCCCGTCTTCGGCCTGAGCGACGCGACCACGATATCCTCCGGCTGGGGGTACAGCTGCGCGCTGCGGGCGAACGGCAGCGCCGTCTGCTGGGGCCGAGGGTCCAGCGGCCAGCTCGGCAACGGCAGCACGACCGACATGTTCACGCCCGTCGCGGTGTCGAACCTGGCGGATGCCGTCGCGATCGAGGCGAGCAACGGGGTGAATGAAGCGGGCTCGGATCTGCTCTTGGGCCATACGTGCGCGCTGCGCCGGGACGGCACGGTCCGGTGCTGGGGGTACGGGGTCGATGGCCAGCTCGGACAGGGCGCGTTCGCCACGAGCATGGCCGGCGCCGACGTGGTGGGCCTCAGCGACGCGCGCGCCGTGACGGCCGGCTCGCGCCACGCGTGCGCGGTGCTGGCCGCCGGGGAGATCCGCTGCTGGGGGAACGCAGGGGCTGGGCAGCTCGGGAACGGGTCGACCGGCACCGCGCCGGCGCCGGTCGACGTCGTGACGCTGGAAGACGCGACGCAGATCGCCGCGGGTTCCTGGCATACGTGCGCGCTGCGCTCGAACGGCCAGGTCGCGTGCTGGGGTGCAGGCATCAATGGGCAGCTCGGAAACGGCTCCACCGTGGACCGGACGACCCCTGCCAGCGTGCTCGGCGTGACCGATGCTGTTCAGGTCAGCGCGGGCGAAAGCCACACATGCGCCCTGCTGCAGAGCGGGGAGGCTCGCTGCTGGGGCCGGGGGACCGACGGGCAGCTCGGAAACGGCGTGTACGCGATCAGCACCTCACCCGTCGCGGTGTCGGGCGTGTCGGATGCCGTCGCGATCAGCGCGGGCCGCTTGCACACGTGCGCCGTGCGTGAGAACGGGCAAGTGCTCTGCTGGGGTACCGGCATCGACGGACAGCTCGGGGATGGGTCCACGGCGTACCGAAACTCGCCCATCGCCGTGCTCCACATCACCGACGCCGTCGACGTCGCGGCCGGCAGCTATCACACGTGCGTTTTGCGCGAGTCAGGCGCCGTCTCGTGCTGGGGCCAGGGGACGAGCGGACAGCTCGGAAACGCGACCATGGCGACCTCGTCGATACCGGTCGATGTCCTGGGGATGAGCGACGCGATCTCGATCGACGCCGGGGCCTGGCACACGTGCGCCGTCCACCGCACGGGCGCCGTGAGCTGCTGGGGCAACGGCACCGACGGACGCCTCGGGAACGGCACGACGACGAGCGCCACCATTCCCTTCGCGGTCTCGAGCCTCGTCGACGCCGTGCAGGTGAGCGCGGGCTACAGGCACACCTGCGCGGTCACGGCGGCCGGGGGCGCATTCTGCTGGGGTGACGGCGACAGCATGCAGCTCGGAAACGGCGCGACCGGCGATGTGCTGACGCCGGTGCCCATCACGAACCTCGCCGACGCGGTGGGCATCAGCGCCGGTAGCTCCCACACCGCGGCGCTGCGCCAGGCGGGCATGGCCTCGACCTGGGGCAGCGCGGGCGCCGGCCAGCTCGGCAATGGCAGCCCGAAGGTGAACGTCCCCATCGCCGTGATCGGGCTCTGAGCCTGGTGCGACGACGCTTCGCTCGACGGCGGGCTCAGGGATCGTGGCGAGTGCCTCCGCGAGGTCGGCCAGCGCCTCCACCGCGGCCTACCAGAGGTTCAGGGTGACCGCGGCGGTCAGGAGCGGCAGCGCGGCGAGCACCGCGACGAAGAAGACAACGACGTCGATCTGCGCGATCCGCGCGCGCCCTTGCGCGAGGAGGTCGGCCTGCGCTCCGGCGACGATCCCGCCCTCGGGGAGCGCCCCTCCGCGGTAGGCGCCGGCGGAGCCCGGCTCGAGGACGACGACCGGTCCGACCGGCAGCCCGCGGTCCCCGGCGCGCACGGGAGGCGAGCCGTCCGCGAAGTCGAGCCACCCGTCCTGCCCGAGCACCGCGACCCTCGCGCGCGCGATCCGCGCGAGCGCGCTGCCGACGCGGCGGCGGTGGCCGAGGAGCGCCGCGGCGAGGATCACACCGCAGGCCGCGACGGCGATCGCGCGCCTGTGCGCGCCGAGCATGGCCGCGAGGTGGCGCATGGACACGGCCGTCGCAGAGAACCGCGGCGGCGTGAGGACGACCGGGCCCGCCTCCCCGCCGCGGGGCGCGTTGTGGAGGGTGCCATCGAGCACGAGCAGCGCGTCGAGCTCGCGACGCCCGGTGAGCGACGACGCCTCGTGGACGAGCGGAGACGCCTCTCGGACGGCGAGCGTCGCGCCGGGATCGACCCACCTCGGCTGGTGCTCGCAGGCCGCCGCGTCGCCGGCCGCCGGATACGAGGTCCGCTGGGACAGCCACGCCACGAGGCGAACGTCGAACGGCTCCCCGGCGTGTTTCACGTCGAGGAAGCACCTCTCGACGAGGCTCGGGCACAACCGGCGCACGCCGAGCCCGCCGATGGTCACGTCATGGATGCGCGTCGCGATGGGCGTTCCGGACGGGTCCGGCGGGCCCTTCTCGATGAGCGACGGCTCCCCTTCGACGGGCGGGATGACTCCGAGGCTCGGAAGGGACGCGAGGTGATGCTCCGGATCGGGCTCTCTCGCGGCGCGAACGGTGGACACGGCGACGAGGCCCGTGGTCAGCGCGAGGACGGCGACGCTCGCCGCGTGGAGCGCGCGCGACGGCACGTGGACCATGGTGCTCGCCATGGCGGCGAAGAACAGCGCCCCGAGGCAGCCGGCGAGGGCGGACCGGAGCGCGAGCATCTTCATGATGCCCGGCAGCCACTCACGCCCTGCGTTCCAGAAAAAGGCGATGTCGGGAAACATCATCGCAGACAAGGTCGCCTGGAAGAAGAGGTACGAGAGAGGGAGGACGCCGAGGGGGAGGGAGACGCGCAGCGCCGGGCTGCGGGCCGCGACGGCGACGGCGAGGATGGCGAGGATCAGGCCCGCCTCCAGCGCGAACCAGGGGACGGTGATCTTCCGGATGACGAGCAAGGTGAGCGCGACGCAGGCGCCGCCCACGACGCCCACACACGCCGCGTGAACCCTCGGAGGGGGCGGGGAGGAAGGAGGGGGAGTATCGCGCGGCGACAGCATGAACGCTCCTCGATTCCCGACGAGGTGCCCTGTCGCGGCAGGACCGCCTGGACCGAGCAGCGCCCTGCGCAACGGGCAGCGCGCCTCGGGAAGACGCGCGTCGGTGTGGATGGCGGACGCTCCCATGAGGCGCCGCGCGCCGTCAAGGAGGTCGCCCGATTGCGGCGGACGAGCACCGCGGTCCCGCCGGAGGGCGTCACGGCGGACGTGGACCTCGCGGGCGGAGCGGGCCCGCGCTGCTCGAGCGCGCGTGGTGCCCCGCGCCCGCGCCGTGAATGCGGCGGGACGTGCGCGCATCGAAGCCGGAACCTGTAGGAGGAACCCCATGACACATCTTCGCAACTTGACCAGCTTCGCCCTCGGATCCGTGGTGCTGCTCGCGGCCGGGGCCGTTCGGGCCCAGGTATCCCTCGGCGACATCAGGGTGACGGACAACTCCCCCGCATCCGGGTCCGGTCTGCCCACCCACTACGACACGTTCCTCCTGCGCGTCTACGCGGCCGCGGCCGATGGGATCTACCTGGTCGACGCGGAGATCGGGGGGGTGACGACCGCGCTCGCGCCGGCGGACAGCGGCTACTTCGAGGGGAACTTCGACATCAGCGGCCTCGCCCACGGCCCCCATCTCCTGACGATCCGCGCGTACAGCCTGCTGGGCGACGTGGCGACGGTGGAGAGGACCGTGCACAAACACTCGCCTCCGCTCTTGCGGATGACGAGCCCGCGCCCGCACAGCGTCATCTCCGGGCGCCCGGATATCTACATGGAGTGCGCCGCGATAGCGCCCTACTCGTGCGAGCGCGCTTGCGCCACCGTCTATGGCGAGGGGCAGTACGTTGGGGAGGGATGCCGCACTCGCCCGGCGGACGCACCGTCAGGAACGCTCTATCTCAAGATCTCCCTGAATCGCGCGGTCCAGCCGGGGGAGGTGCTCACCGCCTTGCTCGATGGCAGGCTCAACATGGGTGCCGAGTACAGGCAAAGGGTCGGGCCCCTCTACGCCGAGTCGAGCCCGAAGCTCACCGCCGTGGCGACCGCGCCGGGCCTCATCCTCGACGTCGACGCGACCCGGATCCTGTTCCACGATCGCTTTCAGCGGATCGGCGTGGCCGACCGCGCCACCCAGCAGATCACGTGGGCCTCGACGCTCCCGCCGGATCCCACCGGGACCGCGACCTATGGAGCGCTCACGCCGTCCGGCGCCGTGATCCAGTCGGGGACGGGCCGCATCTTCGCGTGGCATGACGGGACATGGCGCAGGATCGCGGCGGACGCCAGGCTCGACGCGGTGAACGGCGATCTGGTCGTGTGGACCAGGAACAGCGAGGACAACGGGTATGTGCACCGGCTGTCGACGGGCATCAACACCTCCATCTGGAACCGGCCGGGGAGCACGTCGCCGTTCCAGGCCGACATCTCGGCGTCCGGCGACGTCTATTACGGCTCGTACGAGGAGCCCTGGATCCGCCGCCTGGGCGTGGGTCGCATCGGGAACCACGCGGGCAACCTGCAGCGGCCGATCACCGACGGAACGAACGTGGTTGGCCGGTGGTGGAACGGGAACGTGAGCTCGAGTTACCTGTACACGGCGGATGGAGCGGAGGTGTTCCTCGGCGACTCGAACACCGCCACCTCCGCGGGGCTGCTCTTGCACGCGGGGTACGCCGGCTTCCTGCGGGGCGACGGGGCCGTGAACCAGGTGTGGGTGCGGACCCCGGACGGCGAGCAGCACCAGCTCAGCGCGTTCACGACGTCGAGCCTGTTCGACCAGCAGAAGCTCCGGATCGGCCATGACGGCCTCAGCGACTCCGGAGAGGTGCTGTTCCTCAACGGGAGGACGCGGTACATCGGCCGCCCGGGCGCCGAGCCCGAGGCGATCAGCAGCGATCTCGGGCACGGGCGCTGGCTCGACGGCAGCTTCCACGTGACGCTCGGCGACACGTTGTTCCGGGTGACGAGCACGGCCGGCGGCTCGCGCCTCGCGGCGCCGGGCGAGGCGTTGCGTGTTGATGCGGTGGTGGACCCCGGCGGCCGCGAGGAGCTCGCCGCCGGGCTGGCTGCCGACGAGGCGCTGGAGGAGGCTCCGGTGGCGCTGTGGCGCCGCCAGGAGCCCGACGCCATGCCGGTGCTGTCGGGCGAGGAGCCCGCCTCCGACGTTGCCGGTGACGTGTCGGGCGACGGGGCGCCGGCCGCGCTCGGGTGCAGCGCTGGCGGCGCGGCCCCGTCGGGGAGCGGCCTCGCCGCGCTGGCCGGGGCGATCGCCGGCCTCGCGCTCGCGCGGCGCGGCCGCAGGCGAGGGTAGAACGGGCCCAGCGCCAGCTCGGGCAGGGGGCCTCCGCTGCCCGGGGTGGACCGTGTCCGGTACCGGAGGCAAGCTCAGCTACCCGGACCAGACCGTGTCCGGTGCCGGAGGCAAGCTCAGCTGGTGGTGCTGCACTTTGGCCCGAAGTACAGCACTCGCGTTCAAAGTGCAGCACTCTGCGGAAGCGAAGTGCAGCACTCACGACTCCTCCGGGGGATCGAACAGCGACAACTGCACCGACCCGCGGGGAGCCTCGGGCGGCGGAGGCGGCGCGGCCTGGACCGGCGGGGATGCCGGAGGCGGAGGCTCGCTCCGGCGCTTCTTCAGGGCGGGCGTCGGCTCGGCCACGAGGCGCAGGAAGCCACGACCGCCAGGAAGCGGCCTCGCTGGCGCGGAGGGCTCGCGATGAGTGAGCGGCTTTGCCTCGGGCGCAGGGCCCTCCGCCTCGGTCAGGAGCGTGTCCAGCAGCTCGTCCAGCGTCCACACGTGGTCGGTGATGCCGGCCTGCATCGCGGGCGTGACGCGCAGCGTGCGCACGACGCGCGTCAGGTTGTACGCCACGTAGTTCAACGCCACGGCGGCGGCGTGGTGCCCGCCCTTCTTCGAGAAGGCGCAGCAGAGCCGGCGCATCCGGCCGTTGCTGTGGCGCGTGGAGCCGTTCAGGCGCTCCACGTAGGACGTCGACGCCTTGGCCCGGTCGGGCGCGCCGTAGACCACGGACTTCGTTATGAACGGGTCACGCGGCGGCTCGTAGCGGTGGTCGTCGCGGCGCCCGCGGCTGCCGGATCGGTAGTTCTTGACCGTCTGCATGTAGTCGATGCTCGTCCCGAAGGACGCCCCGACGGCGGGGATGTACGGCGCGAAGCCGTCGCTGGTCAACTGCGGCATGACCAGCATGCGGGCGCGCAGGTCAGCGACGAAGGCGTCCGTGGTCGTCTGGTCGCGCTTGCCGACACGCCAGGAGATGACCATGCGGCTCGTCGCGTCGATGGCGACGAAGGTGTACGCCTCGCCCACCTCGGGCGGGTCAGCCTCGGTGACCCGAGACTGCTTCTTCTGGATGAAGGACCAGATTTCGTCGACCTGCACGAGGCTGCACTGCACGTCACGCACGAGGCGGTCATGCAGCCGCGCCGCGCCCGCTCCGAGCGCCAGCAGGAGGCGCGTGATGGTGCGGTGGTTGACCTCGGTCATGCGCTCGGTCGCCCGGATGCTGTTGCCATCCAGCAGGGCAGCCAGGACACGCACGCGCTTCTCCGCCGGGAGCACGTTCGCCACGGGACCCTTGCCTTTCTCCGGCGGAGGGCCCACGATCCGGTCTGCCAGGACGTCGGACGGGTCGCACCGCTCGGCTTCTGCCGCCCTGCCTTCGGGTCGCAACCGGAGGCGGGGCGCTTTCGTCTAAGGTTCTCTGATTATAGCGATTTTCAGCGGGAAAACCGCTCGGGACGGCGCGGAAGAGGGGGCGCTAGGACAGCCGGTGTCATAGCCGTGTGGCGTTGTGACGGGGGTGCGCGATGAGTGGGCCCGTGGGCGAAGACCTCGACGTCTACGCAGCGGCGCGCGCCGTACTGGACGAAGCGGCGGCGCTGCGCGGCATCGGGCTCGAAGCGCGATGAGCCCGCCATGCGTCCATCAGCCGAGGAGGAGGCCGCCATGCTATTGGCATGGACGCGCGCCACGCTCAATGACATCAGAGGCGTGTGCGCAATGGTGAAGATGGCTGCGTCTATATGCAGGATTAAGAGCCTACACCTTCTGATGCTTTTTCATGAGTTTTACAAACGTGGCATTGAGCGCTGATAGCTTGTCTATGCGGTCTTTGTGCGGCCTCTCTGCCTCGTTTAGCGCCTGGATGTGCTTGGTGAGTGCACCGGTCCTTGCCAGTTCGGTGGCCGACGCAGGTGGCATGTTGAACTTCGGCGTTGGCAACTTCAGCGAAGCTTGCGACGCGCTGTGCATGGCCTTCAAGAGAGCCATAGCGCTCATTTCCTGCCCGCACGCGCATGGGGGATGGGTTCCGGCGACCAACATGTCGCCGCGCACTTCCACGGGGCCTTCGCAGTTCCAGCACGCTATCTTTGCAGTCCCTGAACCTTTGCTCTTGCCGCCTTTGGCCATCAGGCGTGTATATCGCCCAGCGGCTCACGGTGTAACTAGCCACCTGTCCAGCGGCGCGCGTTCATGGCGTGTCTGTGGTGTGATGGGCGAGAGGTGGGAGCGATGAAGGCGAAGAAGACGTGGAGAGGCGCGTTACCCGCCGCCCTCAGCCTTCGCCATGACGGGCGATCTCCCGCAGGACGGCGCTCGGGGCGCGCCCTTCGTTCTTGGCGATGGTCGCGATGGCCTCGGCCAACGGGACGAGCTCGACGACTTCACCCTGCCCTGAGCTCACGAGAGCGCTGGTACACGCCATGGCATGCCGTTCGCAGCAACGTTCCGCGCGCGACGGAATGCATCGCGTGGAGGTGGTACATGCACACCAGGATCGGCCTGGCCATGGCTGCGCTCATCGGAGCGCCGGCCTGCGGAGCAGCGGACGAACCGAACGCGGCGGGAGAGGAGGGCGGAGCGGAGGAGGCCGGCCTTCCGCCGCACCACTTCGAGCTGAGCCTCGACCCGGAGGGGCCCGCGATCCCGCAGATCGTGGCGGCCGGGCGGTACGAGCTCGCCGCGGCGTGCGCCGACCGCCCCGGCGCGGCGGTCCGCATCTTCGACCCGCTCGAGCCGGGCGCCTTCGCCGATGTGCCCTGCGCCTCGATGCTCGGCGGCGACCCCACCCAAGAGCAGAGCGCCGTGCCCGTCTCGGAAGGGGCCGAGCCCATCGGCGAGGCTCAGCAGCGATTGAGCCCGCTTTCGCTGGGATGCGCGGCCTTCGTCTTGGGGTCGACCCTCATCGCCACGCGCGGGATCTGCCCCAGGGCAAGGGATCCGCGCGCCGAGAAGCACTGCAACCTCTGGTCGGATGCAGGCTTCGGGACCCTCACGCTCATGTGCGCCTTCTTCTGACCCGGGGGATGGCATGCACCCGATCCCGCGAACCCTGGGCATCTTCGCCTCCGGCGGCGCTCTAATAGCCGCCGCCCTGTCCGCGCCGCCAGAGCCGGGTGGGTACTCGTGGGTGCACCTCGGGCTTCCGCTCGCCCTCTTCGTCTACGCCCGATGCTGGCTAGACGAGGGTCGGGCCCGCGAGCGGCGCGCCCGCGGGCTCGGGGACGAGGATTAGCCGCGCCCGCCCGGATCGCCGCACGACCCGCCGCGCCCGGCGCCCAACCCGTCGCCGGACGACGCGAGCCCCGGGCAGCACCGCGACACCCTAGAGGAGCACGCGCGTCCGATCGAGGCGGAACTCGATCCCGTCCGGCACGCGCCCAGTGACACGCACCGCGACGCTGGCCTCCCGCCAGACCGGAAGGCGCTGACCGACCAGCCGCAGGCGAGGCCGGCGCCGGATTGGCGTCGATGGCGAGGACCCGCACCACGTCGCCGGCGCGCAGCGGGCAGGCGCCGAGCACGTGATGCCCCGGCTCGCCGGGCCGGCTGAAGGTGAGGACGGGCAGCGGCAGCATGGCATGCCGCCGGAACTCGAGGGCGACCGACCACGTGTTGGGCTTCGAGGAGCTCGTCACGGCGGCGCTCGCCGAGACGCCGACGGAGCCGCCGAAGCCGAAGGCGCTCAGGCTGCCCGAGCCGCCTGCCGGGACGCCCACGGCGCCCGCCAGGGCCCTGCCGAACGGGCGCGGGTTCCTTCGATTGGTCGGGAGCGCGCCGGCTGCGCCTGTGGCCCCTGCGCCGGGCGCCGAGACCAAGCCGGAGCCGATGCCGCCGTCAGAGCCGCCGCCCACGCCGCAACCTAGGCGCATGGTGCAGCTGAACTTATTTGAATGAGTATGCGGCTAGTCCTCAGCCTCGACGACCATCACCGACTTGTTCGTCAGGGCGAATTTGGACGCGCCCCACTGTTGCGCCCAACCGTAACGCGTTAGTCGCAATTCGTACGTACCCCACTCCTTCTCGTTAATACCAATGGCCGCACAGGCGTCGTATATCGCATTCCGCTCAAAGGCGCCACCGTGAGACATCGCCTCTTTGTGCAGCAGTTTCACGATTTTCCTGATGTTAGATTCAGTGTATTCGTCCACGTCGGACTCCAATAGGTGAAGTTCAATGAGCTGTGAGTGCAGTTTTGATTTTGCAAATAACGCCGTTAACCTGCTCATCGAGGCCCGAAGGGACTTTGCTAGAGCAACACCGTGGGGCAGCAGAGAAGACGTGCTGAAGGCCATGGACGAGGTGAGGGCAGCTCAAGCGGAACTCGGGAGGAAGGTTTGGCGCCTCGATCATCTGCTCGGACACCCAACATCTCAAACGGCGCCGTGTGGGTGCAACGAAGCCATGGCGCTGCGAAATCTCGCGGACGCGGCGTCGGGAGTCACTCGCTCCAGAACTTGACGTCGGGGAAGTACTGCTCGCCAAACTCCTTGGTCATCTCCAACACCATCCGAGTCTGTTCGTCCGTGTAGCCAGCAGTGGCTTGATTGATGCCAAACGCCGAAAGCATGGCTTTGCTGTGCACATCGATCAGCGCATTAATTATCTGGCGCTCTCGCTCTGTGATGTTCTGCCCAACGAATCGAATTCGCTTCATGCGTACTAACGTTCAGCCAGCGCCAACGGCGGTGCTACACTTCGCCCGTTCAGCGGCAGACGTTCAGGGTGTTGGGGTGGCGGGATGAGCGAGAGGTGGGAGCGATGAGCGCGGGGGAGAGGCGGGCTATTCGTCGGCCATCTGCGCCATGACGGCGATCTCGCGGAGGACCTCGGCGGGGGAGCGGTTCTCGTTGTGGGCGATGGCCTCGATGACCTCCTCCATCGGCTGCGAGCACAGCCGCGGACCCCGGACGAAGGTGGGCGCGATGTGGGGCGGCGGGGATCCAGGCTCCGGCCACTTCGGCGGCCACCACATGTAGTTCCGCCTGTCAGAAGTTTTGGCAGGGATCGCGGCGAGAGAAGAGAGATTTTAACGCAAAGGCGCAAAGGCGCAAAGGCGCAAAAATACAGAGAAATTCTGGTTTGCGCCTTTGCGCCCTTTGCGCCTTTGCGTTGAAATCTCTCGGGATCCCTGGCCAGACTTGTGACGCTCGGAAGTAGGCGATGTCGCGCGGCCAGTCGCGCTCCGCGGAGCGGGCCGACTCGTAGCCCTTAGCCTTCAGGTAGCGCTCGATGTCATCGGGCGAGACGCGCCGCGTGATGGGTCGCCCGGGGAAGGTGACCTCCATGCGGTGCTTCGGATCGCGGATGTTGAAGTTCATCGGCACCTCCTCCACCTCCGCAGCGAGAGGAAGAGCGCTTCCCGGGCGATCTTGAGCCGGGTCGCGGCGCTGTTCGGGTTCATGCCGCGGCGCCGGGCGTACTCGACCATGCTCTCCGGGCTGTCGACGGCCAGGAGGATCGCCTGATGCTCCGGCTTGAGCCTGCCGATCGCCCTGAGCAGGTCGCGCGCTTCCACCTGCGCGTCGAGGCTCACGCCGACGATGCCGCGGAGCCTGCCGATCGGCTGCGTGTCGAGCACGACGCGGCGGACGTAGGCGCTGTCGAAGTACTTGGCCGCCTGCCTCCAGGCGATGCCGTGCAGCCAGACGCGGAGCGCATCCCGCGGCTTCTGCTTCGGGTCGGGTCGGTACTTCCCTCGCCGCACGGAGCGCCACGCCGCAAGGAAGACCTCGGCCTCCACGTCGTCGCGGTCGCGAGCCGGGACGCCGCGCAGCGTCGCGCGGACGATGCCGCGCTCGGCGAGGATCGCCTGCATCGTCGGCTTCTTCCTGGGATGTCGTGCGGCAGGCGGGCTCTGCGCCCCCTTCCGCGGCTTCGTCACCCGCTCCTCCCGCAGGCTGGGCAGCGGTCAGCGGCGACGGGGCGGCCCAGCAGGCGCTCGACGGGCACGCCTGCGGCACGCGCAGCCTTCGCAGCGAGGCCGTGCGTCGTGGTCGGGTGCGAGCCGTACACGAAGTTGGTCACGGTCGTCTTGGGGACGGCCATGGCGGCAGCGAGGCATGCCCAGCTGCCAAAGAGCACGCGCAGGTTGCGCAGCGCGGCGCGGAGGCGCATCGCCTCCGCGGGGGTCAAGGACGTGGATCGGGGCCGCGGCGTGTGGGTACACGTCCGCCTTGCCCACCGTCGGGTGGGATCAGGTACAACTGCATCGTCGGACCTCGTTGTCGCGGGGTTCGGCCACGCAGCCCGGTCGGTTGGCGCCGACGCGGGCTGCACTACTTCCGGCCGAACTTAGCCCGTCAGGCGAGGCCCGGAGTCAAAGTGCAGCACTCAGATCCAAAGTGCAGCACTACCCTCAGCTACCCGGACCAGACCGTGCCCGGTGCCGGAGGCAAGCTCAGCTACCCCGGCCAGACCGTGTCCGGTGCCGGAGGCAAGCTCAGCTACCCCGGCCAGACCGTGTCCGGTGCTGCGAGGCAAGCTCAGCTACCCGGACCAGACCGTGTCCGGTGCCGGAGGCAAGCTCAGCTACCCCGGCCAGACCGTGTCCGGTGCCGGAGGCAAGCTCAGCTACCCGGACCAGACCGTATCCGATGCCGGAGGCAAGCTCAGCTACCCCGGCCAGACCGTGTCCGGTGCCGGAGGCAAGCTCAGCTACCCGGACCAGACTGTTTTCCCCGCGCCATCGCGCTCGGAGAGGTCCACGCGGACGCCCTGCTTCGCCCCCGAGGCGAGTTCCCCTTCTCTGGCCGGAGCGTTCCACGTACGACGAGATCTCATGAACCTCTTGCCCCGGCGCCGCCTCGCCCCCCGGAGCGGGCCGTGAGCGGCTACGAAGACTACGCGCGCCGCCTCACCGGGACCGGCATCCTCACCGACCCCTGGATTGACGGCGCCCCGCGCTTTCGCCAGGCCCCGGTGCTGTTCTCGCCGGCCCAGCGCGATGCCCTCTACGCTGCGGCCGAGGCCGTCGCCGAGGCCCACCACCAGCTCGCCATGCGCTGCGCCGCGGAGCCAGCCCTCCTCGACCGCCTCGCCCTCAGCCCTTTCCAGCGGCTCATGTGGATCAGCGCCGCGCCCCGCTGGCACGGTATCGCCCGCGCCGACGTCTTCCTCACCGCCCAGGGCCCCCAGGTCTGTGAGCTCAACAGCGACACCCCGAGCGGCCAGGCCGAGGCGGTCCTCGGCGGGGCGCTCGCCCACGCGGACCACCCCGGCCACGTGGACCTCAACGAGGACCTCGGACCCCGCTTCTGTCAGCTCGTCGCGCAGCTCACGGAGCGCGACACCGGGCACGCGCCGCGCCGCGTGGGTATCCTGTATCCGACCGAGATGACCGAGGATCTCTCCCTCGTCTTGCTCTATCAGCGCTGGTTCGTGGACCAGGGCTGGGAGGTGCGCACCGGCTCGCCTTACAACCTCCAGGCCTTGCCCGGGGGGCGCGCCGGGCTCTTCGGGGAGCCCTGCGACGTCTTTGTCCGCCACTACAAGACCGACTGGTGGGGCGAGCGCCTGCCGGTCTGGACCTCCGACCCGGGCTACCCTGACGAGGCCCCGCTGGCCCGCGCGCTCGACGTGCTCCTCAGCGCCAGCCTGCGCGGCCAGGCCGCGGTCGTGAACCCCTTCGGTGCCGTGCTCACCCAGAACAAGCGCGCCCTCGCCCTCCTCTGGGAGGAGAGAGACCGCCTCCCCGCCCACACCCGAACCAACCTCGCCCGCTATCTCCCGTACACGGTGCGCCTGGAGGCGGCCCCCCTGGAAGAGCTGCGGCGCGAGAAGGATCGCTGGGTGTTGAAATCCGACTATGGCTGCGAGGGCGATGAGGTGGTGATCGGCCGGGACATCTCCCCGAGCGACTGGGAGGCGGCGCTGCGCCTGGCCATCCCGACGCGCTGGGTGGCCCAGCGCTACTTCGAGGCCCAGGGCGAGCGCCCCGGCGAGTCCACGAACTACGGCGTCTACCTCATCGCGGGCCAGGCCAGCGGCCTCTTTGTCCGGCAGCAGGCGGGCCGCACCGACACCCATGCGCAGTGCGCTCCCGCCCTGCTCCTCCCGAGGGACCATGAGCCAAGATAAGCCCTTCTCGCGCAAGGCCTTCATCAACAAGCCGGACCTGACCGGGGCTCGCTGGTGGCAGGACGAGCTGCAGGCCGATCCCGACCCCTTCAACCGGCGCAACGCCCTCAAGTCCATGCTCTGGATCGGCGGAGGTGTGCTGAGCGCCGGGCTCCTGGCCGGCCTCGTCCTCACCGTCGGCGACAGCGACGACCCCGGTATGCAGAGCGCCGTCGACGCCCTCGAGCTCCAGCGCGAGGAGGGCTGGGACGTGGGCGCCATGAACAAGGTCCTCCACTTCCCGGGCGCCGTGAGCCAGGACGCGCGCGGCCAGACCCCTGACGGGACGACGCTGCGGTCGCTCTCGTCCCGGCTCGCCCCCACCCAGGCCGAGCTGAAGCCATATTACGTGCCGACCTTGTTCCAGGCGGCCACCGACCCCAACAACGCCGCCCTGCTCACCCAGGTGCGCCCCGTCGACACGCCCGAGATGGATGCGGCCTTCGACAAGGCCCGCGCCCTGCTCTCGCTCTTTCAGGAGGCCTCTTCGCCGCGCGATATCGCCCTGGTAGTCGACCTGCCCGGACCTCAGGCGGTCGCCTTCGCGGCCGCGCTCGCCGAGCTCTTCGAGCCGGTCTTCCTGTTCGACAACTGGCCCCACCCGGCCGGCGTGGTCCCCTCGCACCTGGTCCTGGGCGCGGCCCTCTTCTATGCCCCGCTGCTGGCGGAGTCGGCCCCCGTGCGCCCGCGCTCCGCGCCCCCGCTCTTCGTCGTGGACAGCCAGCGTCTCAACCCCTACACCGACGATCCAAACACCTTCGACAACCGCTACGTCGCCAGGTTGCCGAGCGCCGAGCGCCTGAAGGCGCTCGGCGTCAAGCACGTCCTCTACATCAACGACCAGGCGGGGCCCGAGCTCCAGGAGGCCGACGACCTCAACGAGGATATCGTCGCGTACCAGGCGGCGGGCGTGGACACGAAGCTCCTGTCCTTGCATGACTTCAGCCGCGCCTCCTCCGAGGACCTGGCGGCCCTGGCGAGCGGGCCCTTCGCTGCGCCGAGCCAGAGCGCCGCGGTCGCGCCCCCGGTGCGTACGGGCGTGCCGCTGATCTTCTTCTACGGCGGCTCGTACCTCTCGCACCCGGCCTTCTGGGGGAGCTACGGCTGGTACAGCACCCCGCGCAGCGCGTACGCGATGCCCCCGGTGCGCCCGCTGTCACGGGGCGCGGACTTCGCCCCCAAGCTCCGGCCCACGGTCTTCTCCAGCCGCGCGGTGGGCGGCGCCGTGAGCGGGGTCGGCAAGCAGAAGCCCAGCGGCTTCGGGCGCGTTTCGTCGAGCTCCAGCTACCACCCGAGCGCCCCCTCGTACACGGGGGGGCGGAGCGGCTCTTTCGGGCGCGGCGTCTCGTTTGGCGCCTAGGACACCGAACGGGATGAAACCCCGGGAAAATGAACCACAGAGGCACAGAGGACACAGAGGAACAACAAAACAACTCTGTGCCCTCTGTGCCTCTGTGGTTCGAATCTCTTCATTCTCGGGCGTTTCAAGCTGATCGATGCTCTAGGGGAGGGCGCGCGCCCCGCGCTCTCGAAGACCCCCCAGGCCTCACAGGAGTCATCATGGGATACACCTTCTTTGCCATCCAGGTGGTGCTCAAGACCTATCCGGGGGACAACCTGCGGGCCCGGCTGCACCAGATCATCACGACGTCGCCCTCCGAGGTCTCGCTCGTCGAGAAGCGCGCCTTTTACAAGAGCCTGACCAGCGTCTTGAACGAGGGCATGGCCTCCTTCGAGCGGGGCTTCTGGGACCTCATCCGCGGCCGGGACGCCGAGCGCCAGTTCGAGACCTGGTGCAGCGAGATCGAGGGCAGCATCGCCACCGAACCAGAGGAGATCGACGACGTCGCGGACGAGCTGCACCGCATCTCCAACGAGAAGGAGTTCGTGATCGCCTCGCTGATCTTCCTCCTCGAAGAGGGGAGCACCAGCGACGATATCCTGGCCGCGCGCTGCGACATGCCCGAACGCGAGTACTTCACGCGCCAGACCTTCGGGAACCTGCTCGGCGCCATCCCGGCGCTGAGCTTCGCCACGGTCAAGGCCGACGCGGTCTACCTCGTCCCGGGCACCGACCAGGACGGGCTCTCCTCGCTGGACCTCGCCGAAGAGGGGTACGCCTACCTGAGGCTGCTCTCCTAGAGCGACAAACGGGTTGAACCCGTCTGAAACGAGCAGATTTTCGAACCGCCAAGGCGCCAAGGACGCCAAGAAGGAGAAGAAAATATCTTGGCGCCCTTGGCGCCTTGGCGGTTCATCTCTCGTTCCTCAACGTGATCGGTGTTCTAGAAGAGCGGCGGTCACCCGCTTCGGATACATGGCCGTCGATCCCGGCGGCTGCGCCCCGTGCGGCGGCGAGATGCTGCCGACCGACCCATCGACGTGCCGCTGACTGGTATGACGCTCGTACCGGAGCGACCGGCGCGACGAACCCAGGTTTGTCGGCGCGGGCCGCAGCGGCGTGCCGAGAGGTTCACGGTTGCCTTTCACGCGGCGTGCGGGGCAGCACGATCGTCAGGGAGTTCGAGCATGAGAGCGAGTCTGGCTTGCGGAGCGATGTGCATTTTGCTTGCTCAAGGGGTGCTGGGATGTGGTGACGACGAGGATCCCGGCGGAACCGACTCGTCGACGTCCTCGACGAGCGGGAGTGGCGGCGGTGGCGGCGGCGCCGGGGGAGGGGGCGTCGGCGGCGCCGGGGGAGGGGGCGTCGGCGGCGGCAGCGGCAGCGACAGCGATAACATCGCTTGGACGCCCTGTCCGCTCTTCACCGACGGCGCCGGCGAGGACGCCGAGTGCGCGGAGATCCCCGTCCCGCTCCGGTGGGACGAGCCGGAAGGCAAGGCCATCACCTTCTTCGTCAAGCGGAAGCTCGCCGCCACGCAGCCGAGCCGCGGCCAGCTCTGGCTCCTGAACGGCGGGCCGGGCTACTCGGGCGCCGATTTCGAGCCGCTCGTGCAGCTCCTCGCCGGCGTCGACCCGACGCTCGACATGTACATGCCCGACCACCGCGGCACCGGCCGATCGAGCCGCCTCGGCTGCCCGGACGCGGAGACGCCGGAGAGCGAGTCCGGCGCCTACATCTCCGACGCCGAGGTGGTCGCCTGCCTGCCGCAGATCAAGGCCGAGCTGGGCGAGGACATCAAGGCGTTCGACATCACGAACGCCGCGCGCGACGTCGGCGAGATCATCGGGCGGACGCGCGCCCCGGGCAGCGACGTCTTCGTCTTCGGCGCCTCGTACGGAACGGCCTGGGGCCACCGGTACCTCCAGCTCTATCCCGATCAGCCGACCGCCGTGTCGCTCGCCGCGCTGGCCATCCGCACGCGCCTCTCCGACCTCGATGTCTCGCTCAACGACCTCGGCCGGCGGTACATGGAGGCGTGCGGCGCCGACCCGCCCTGCTCGGACAACCTCGGCGCGGACCCGTGGGCGACGATGACGCAGACCCTGGACGCGTTCGGCGAAGGCGCCTGCCCGGAGGTGGCGGCCCTCGGCTATGACCGGCAGGTCTTCCAGACCCTGTTCGCGCAGTTCCTGTATTCGTGGGCGCTGCGGCCGCTCGTCCCCGCGCTGATCCACCGGCTGAACCGGTGCGCTCCCGCCGACGTCAACGCGTTCACTCACCTCCGGGGGCTCGTGTTCGCGCCCATGCCCGATCCGCTCCCGGCGGCCCTGCGGCTCTATTCCCCGGTGCTCGGCAACAACATCGCCCTGTCGGAGCTCTGGGCCGACCCGCCTCCGCCCCTCTCCGAGGTGGAGGACTTCCTCGCTCACGCCAACGTGGCCCTCGGGCGGACGGACAATGCCACCGCGCTCCACGAGAGCTGGCCGCGCTACACCCCCGACGCCTACGCGTCGCAGTGGGCCACGGCGAGCGCCCCCCTGCTGCTCGTCCACGGGGAGCTCGACTTCATCCCCGCCACGGAAGCGGCCCTCGTGCAGCGCCAGCTCGCGGGCCCGGACACGACGTTCGTGACGCTGCCGCGGACCCCCCACAGCCTCGAGAGCCCGACCGACCTCCAGGGCGGCTCGTGCTTCCTGGAGCTCACGGTCCAGTTCTTCACCGATCCCGGGGCGACGCTGGACACGTCGTGCACCGACGAGATCCTGCCCCTCGTGTTCGACGTCGATCCGAGCCTCAGCGCGGCCTACCTCGGCACGCAGGACGCCTGGGACGGTGATCCGAGCGCGGAGCGCCTCGCGGAGCGCGCGCCCTCGCCCGAGCATGCGCGCACCATCGCGCACGTCCGTGACACCTTGCGCGATCCGAGCAGGCGCCACACCCTGCCGCTCCCGGTCTTCCCTTGAGCCGCGCGTGATGCCGGCGTCGCAGACCGTGATCCCCTGTGGGCGCCGCGTGGGCCACGCCCCCGGGGTGATCGCCCTCTGCTGTCGCGCGCGCTCGCCGGCTCGCCGGCTCGGCGCACGCGGCGGAAGAGGCTCGCCGGCGCGGCACACGCGGCGGGAGAGGCTCGCCGGCGCGGCGCGCGCGACGCGGCGAGATCGACCGGACGACCCCGCCGACGCGACCGTGACGGACCGTTGAAGACGGCTCGACGCCGGTGCATCCTCCGCCCCATGCGCCCGGGTGAGGTCATCAACGGCCGCTTCGAGCTCGAGCGCGTCGCAGCCTCCGGCGGCATGGGGACGGTCTACCGCGCCCTCGACCGGACCACGGGCACGCCCGTCGCGCTCAAGCTGATCGGGCAGCCCGACCGGAGCGCCGTGCACCGCTTCGAACACGAGGCCCGGATCCTCGCCGACCTCGACCACCCGAGGATCGTCCGGCACGTCGCGCACGGCATCACCCCCGACGGCGCGCCCTTCCTCGCCATGGAGTGGCTCGACGGGGAGAGCCTCGCCCAGCGCCTCGCCCGGCAGCGGCTCGACCTCGACGAGTGCCTCGCCCTGCTCCGCGCCGCCGCCGAGGCGCTCGCGGCGGCGCACGCGCGCGGCGTCGTCCACCGCGACGTCAAGCCGGGCAACCTCCTGCTCGTGGGCGGCGAGGTCTCGGGCCTCAAGGTGCTCGACTTCGGCATCGCCCTGATGAAACGCACCATCGGGCCGCTCACGCGCACCGGCTCGGTGATGGGGACCCCGGGGTACATGGCGCCGGAGCAGGCCACGGGCGAGCGGGACCGCCTCGACGCGCGCGCGGACATCTTCTCGCTGGGCGCGGTGCTCTTCGAGTGCCTCACGGGCAGGCCGGCGTTCCAGGGCCAGCACGTGATGGCCCTGCTCGCGAAGCTCCTCATGGAGGACCCGCCGCGCGTGCGGCACCTCCGGCCCGAGCTGCCGCAGGAGCTCGACGACTTCGTCGCCCGCATGCTCGCGAAGGACCCGGAGCGGCGGCCGCGCGACGGCTCGGCCGTGCTCGAGGCGCTCGACGCCCTCGCGCGCGACCCGAGCAGCGGCCTCTCCGCGGCGCCCGTGCTCTACGAGGCGATCACGACGGGCGAGCTCCGGCTGCTCTCCATGGTGGCCGCGAAGGACATGCGGCACGGGCCCGCGGAGGGCTCGGCCAGCACGCTCGTCGCCGCGCAGCCGCCCGAGCTCTCGACGCGGCTCCACACGAGCGCGCAGCCGTTCCGGGCGCGGGTGGACACGCTCGCCGACGGCACGCTCCTCCTCTCCGTCGCGGGCGAGGGCGACGCCATCGAGCAGGCCGCGCGCGCGGCGCGGTGCGCCCTGAAGCTCGGCGAGCTCCTGCCCGGCGCCTCCGTCGTGCTCGCGACCGGCCGCGCCGAGCAGACCGGCAGCCTCCCGGTCGGGCCCGTCATGGACCGCGCGGCCGCGCTGCTCGCCCTCGCGGAGCACGAGGCGTGCGCCGAGCGGGCGCCCGCGCCCGTGCGGATCGACGACGTGACCCGCGCGCTGCTCGACGCGCGGTTCGAGATCGAGGCCGCGCGGTCCGGCACCTTCCTCCTGCTCCAGGAGCGCGAGGTCGGCCGCACGGCGCGCACGCTGCTCGGCAAGCCGAGCCCCTATGTCGGCCGCGACCGCGAGCTCCGGAACCTGCGCGAGCTCCTGGAAGACAGCTTCGGCGGCCCCGAGCCCCGCGCCATCCTGATCACCGGGCCGCCCGGGATCGGCAAGTCCCGCCTGCGCTACGAGCTCGTCGAGGTCCTGCGCGAGCGGCACCCCGAGCTCACGCTCGCGGTCGGCCGCGGCGACTCGCTGAGCGCGGGCTCGCCGTTCTCGCTGCTCGGCTCCGCGCTCCGGAGCGCGGCCGGGATCACCGGCGGCGAGCCCGCCGCGGCGCAGCGCGAGCGGCTCCTCTCGCTCGTCGCGCGCGCCCCGGCGCTCGCGCCGGGCGACCGGACGCGGATCGCCGCCTTCCTCGGCGAGATCGTCGGTACGCCCTTCCCGAGCGAGGCCGACGAGAGGTTCCACGAGGCGCGGCAGCGCCCGGCGCTGATGGCCGACCAGATCCCGCTCGCCTACCTCGCCTTCATGGAGGCGGCGTGCGCGGCGGGGCCTTACCTGCTCGTGCTCGAGGACATCCAGTGGGGCGACGCCGCGTCGCTCAAGCTCATCTCCCGCGCCCTCCGGGAGCTCCGCGACCGGCCGTTCGCGGTGCTCTACCTGGCGCGCGTCGAGGTGCGCAAGGCGTTCCCCATCCTCTGGGAGGGCAGCGAGATCCACGAGATCACGCTCGGCGCGCTCCCGCGCCGCGCCGCCGAGGAGCTCGTGCGGCAGATGCTCGGCGACGGGCTGCCGCCCTCGGAGGTGGCGCGCCTGGTCGAGCGCGCGAGCGGCAACGCCTTCTACCTGGAGGAGCTCATCCGGGCGGTGGCGGAGGGGCGCGCGGACCGGCTGCCGGAGACGATCCTGGGCATGGTCGAGGCGCGGCTCGACGCCATCCCCGCGGAGGCGCGCCGGCTGCTCCGGGCGGCGAGCGTCTTCGGCGAGACGTTCTGGAAGCGGGGGGCGCTCGCCCTGCTCGGCGACGCGGAGGGCTCGACCCTGGCGGTCGACTGGCTGCCCTGGATGCTCCAGCGCGAGCTGCTCGAGCGGCGCGAGCAGAGCCGCTTCTCGGACCAGGAGGAATACGCGTTCCGGCACGCGCTGATCCGCGACGGCTGCTACGCGATGCTCCCGGAGCACGACCGCGCGCTCGGCCACCGGCTCGCGGCCGAGTGGCTCCTGCAGGCGGGGGAGCACGACTCCAAGGTGCTCGCCGAGCACTTCGAGCGGGGCGGCGAGCCGCGGCTCGCGGTGGAGCTCTACCTGCACGCGGCCGAGCAGGCGCTGGCCGGGAGCGACCCGGCCGCCGCGATCGCGCTCGCGGAGCGCGGGCTCGCCCTCGGCGCGGAGCGGGACGTCGACGCGGCGCTCCGGGGCATCCACGCGCAGGCGTCCGGCACGCTGGGCGCCGAGGGCGTGGCGCTCGCGTCGAGCGCGTGAGCGATCAGGAAGCCGAGGGCGCGGCGCCCGCGTCGCGCGCGTGAGCGCTCACGAGGGCCGCTTCCGCGGCCGCGGGATGCCGTACTCGTCGATGCGGTTGATCAGGGTGCGGAGCGAGATGCCGAGCAGCTTCGCGGCGCGCGTCTGGTTGCCCGCGGACTGCTCGAGGGCCTCGAGGACACGCTGGCGGTCGAGCGCCTTCATCTCGAGCCGCAGCCTCGCCATGGCGTCGGCGCCCGGCGGCGGCGCGGCGGCCGCCGCGAGCGCCCCGGGGCCCTCGGCGCCCTCGCCGCCGGGCGGGGGCGGCGGCCTGGAGCCGCGGGGCTCGTCGGGCGGAGGCGGCGGCCTGGAGCCGCGAGGCTCGTCGGGCGGGGGCGGCGGCCTGGAGCCGCGGGGCTCGTCGGGCGGCGGCGGCGGCCTGGAGCCGCGTGTGTCGCCCCCGGGCCCCGGGCGCGCGCCCGCGGCGTCGCCGGCGCCGGCGCCGGTCAGAGACAGCCTGGAGATGCACTGGAGGTGCGGCGGCAGGTCGGCCGGCAGGACCATGTCGCCCGCGCACAGGACGGCCGCGCGCTCGATCACGTTGCGCAGCTCGCGCACGTTCCCCGGCCACGTGTACGCCTCGAGCACGCCGAGCGCCTCCGTCGAGAGGCCGGGCGCGCGGCGCTGGCCGAGCTGACGGCACGCCTCCTCGAGGAACTTGCCGGCGAGCGGGGCGATCTCGGCGACGCGCTCGCGCAGCGGCGGGACGACGAGCGAGATGCCGTTCAGGCGGAAGTAGAGGTCCTGGCGGAAGGCGCCGCGCGCGACCTCCGCCTCGATGTCGCGGTTGGTCGCCGCCACGAAGCGGAGGTCGATCCGGCGGGGCGTGCGGCCGCCGAGGCGGAGCACCTTCCGGTCCTCGAGCACGCGGAGCAGCTTCACCTGGAAGGCGAGCGGCAGCTCGCCGATCTCGTCCAGGAAGAGCGTGCCGCCGTCGGCGGACTCGATGAGGCCCGGGCGCGCCTGGCTCGCGCCCGTGAAGGCGCTCTTCTCGTGCCCGAAGAGCTCGCCCTCGAGCAGCGACGGCGGCAGCGCGGCGCAGTTCAGCTCGACGTAGGGCCCGCCGGCGCGCGGCGAGAGCGCGTGCAGGGTCCGGGCGAGCACCTCCTTGCCGACCCCCGTCTCGCCGAGGATGAGCACGCTGATGGGGCTCCGCGCGGCGCGGGCGGCCTGCTCGTAGAGCGCGAGCATCGCCGGGGCCCGCACCACGACGTCCGCGGGCGCGGCGGCGCGGTCTTGCTGCTCGGCCGGCCCTGCCGGCGCGTGGCAGACCACGATGGTCGTCGCGCCGAGGTTGACGCGCTCGCCGAGGCCGACCTCGGCGCCGTCCCCCGAGAGGCGCCGCAGGCGGTGGGTCCCCGCGGTCACCGCCGGGAGCTGCTGCTCGCCGACGAAGGTGCCGTTGGCGCTCCCGAGGTCCTCGATCCGGAGCGGCGGGCCGACGTGGAGGACGGCGTGCCGCCGCGAGACCGAGCGGTCGTCGATGCGCACGTCGCACCCCTCGTCGCGGCCGAGCACGACGGCGCCCCGGGGCGGCAGGGGCGCGAAGGCGATCGTGCTGCCCGCCACGATCGCGAGCCGGAGCGCCGCGCCCGAGCCCCGCGCCTCGCCGCCGGGAAAGCCGTCGTCCACGAGCACATCCTACGCGGCGCCGCGTGACGATCTGCACGAATCTGCACGAATCGTGCAGGTCGACGCCGATCGTGCAAGCGGTTGCGCGATTGGCGCCGCGGCCGCCGGGACGGAGGCGCGGCGGCGGCGTGGCGCGGCGCGAAAGGCTGGGCTCGCCTCTCGGCACACGTCCTGCTCGGTCCGCCTCTGACCGGCCGTCGCCATCGACGCGCCGGTCGCCGCGCGCAGGCAGCGCCGCCGATCCCGAGGACGGCGCGCGTGACGCCCGCGCGTGTCCCCCGCCGCGGCGCGGCTCGCCCTTCACCTATCAGGAGCGAACATGTGCACTGACCATGGATCTTTGAACCGTCGCCATCTTCTTCAAGGACTGGGCCGCGTGGCGGCGATGGCCGCCGTCGCGCCGGCGGTGCTTTCGGCCCGGGTGGCCGAGGCGCACGTGCCGGCCTGCGAGGAGCTCGTCCCCGGGCGCCCTGAGAGCGTCGGCATGAGCGCCGATCGGGTCGAGGACGTGTTCGCGCGCCTCGAGCGCCGGGTGAAAGACGGCCTGTTCCCCGGCGCGGTCGCCTTGATTGCGCGGCAGGGCAGGATCGTCGGGCACCGGGCGTTCGGCACGCGGGTCCGCGGCGAGGACGAGCCGGTCACGCTCGACACGCTGTTCGACGTGCTCTCGATCACGAAGGTCGTCGCGACCGCGACCGCGGCGTTGATCCTCGTCCAGGACGGCGTGCTGCGGCTGAACGATCGGATCGTCGACTTCGTGCCGGAGTTCGCGGGGAGCGGCAAGGACGACATCACGGTGCACGACATGCTCCGGTACACGGCCGGGCTGCCGATCGACGTCCATTTCCTGGACGAGCCCGGCTGCGACGACCCCTGGCGGCGCATGGCCGAGGAGCCGCTCGAGTACACGCCTGGCGCGCAGGTGCTGTACAGCGATCTCACGTACCGCCTGCTCGGGCAGGTGATCGAGGCCGCCGCGGGCACGGATCTCGATACGTTCGCGAAGGCGCGCATCTGGGGCCCGCTCGGCATGCGCGACACGACGTTCAACCCGTCGGCGGCGCTGATCCCGCGGACGGCGGCGACGGGTTACTCGGAGCTCCGGGGCCGCGTCGTCCGCGGCGAGGTGCAGGACGAGCAGGACTACGCGCTCGGCGGGATCGCGGGCTGCGACGGCGTCTTCACGACGGCGCGGGATCTCGCGATCTTCAGCCAGATGCTCCTGAACGGCGGCAGGTACGGCGGCGTGCGGATCCTGAGCCGCGAGCTCGCCGGCGCGATGGTGAGCAACCAGACCCCCGGGATCAGGGCGGAGGACACCGACGTCTCCCCGATGGCGAACCTCCTGCTCACGCCGAAGGGGTATGGCTGGGAGCTAGGGACGCGCCGCTTCTCCACCGGCGGGATGCGCCTTGCGCGCGGCTCTTACGGCAAGGCCGGCGGCACGGGGACCTTCCTGTGGATCGACCGCCGCCGCGAGCTGTTCGGGGTGCTCTTGACCAACCACGGCCTGCCGACCCCGTTCGACGAGATCGGGTGGAACCGGATGATCGACGCGGTCGGCAGCGCGGAGTTCTTCGACGGGATCATCAACGCCGTCGAGGACGAGTGATGTCCGAAGCGCCGACGGAGGTATCCTCGCTCTCCCTGGGCTCGGGCCACTCGCGACTTCTCCAGACAGAGCCTAGAGGGACTCGAGGGAGTACCGATCAAGAACCGCGGTGGTGGTCCTCGGGGCGAGCGAGGACAGGATAATGCCAGCGTAGACCTGCCGCGTCATGAGGATGGTCCTGGCCGAATCGAGCTGAGTGAACCTCTCGCCGTCGGTGGAGTACCAGCAGGTGAGCTCGTTTCCCTTGCGCACGACCCGTATCCACGCGGGTAGCCTGGGCGAATCGATGTAAGGAATGTGCGTGTATTCTTCCTGCTCCCAGCGGTAGTGGCACGCGATGTGCTGCGGCTCCCATCCGATCATGGCAAGTCGTGAGCCCTTCTCGAGGGTCTCACGTATCTGCACACCCACCTTCGTGAAGACGTGCGTGCTGTCCAACCGCAGCACCCGCACGGTCAGCTGTCCGTCGCCGCTGAAGGGCACGGCGAGGAAGCTGCAATCGTCGACGGTGAAGTTGTAGCGCTCCGTACCGACGGCCCTGAACCTGATCGTGTGACCGTCCCACTCCCACTTGCCGATCCCGTGGCCGATGTCATGGAGCTGCGGAGCGCCCGCCGGGCCGAACCACTCGGCGAGCGGGGAGAGCTCCCGAGGGGCCTCCGGGCGCGCGACGGAGCACCGATCGAGGACGGCCGTCGCGGCCTCTTTGGAGCTCGAGGACAGCGCGACGCCGAGTTGAACATGGCGGGTCATGACCATGGTGAGCCGCGCGATCTCCTCGAGCTTCTCGCCGTTCTCGTCCCTGCTCACCGAGCAGATGAACTCATCTCCTTTGCGCTCGATCCGCAGCCAGAGCGGGAGACCGACGTTCGACCTCGGGGCGTGGCGCTTCGAGACCCCCCTCACCTCATCACGCCATGAGCAGTGGGCGTATCCGTCTCCTCCCCAGTGGACCATGACGTAGCGTGAGTCATTGTCGAGGGTCTCACGCACCTGAACACCCACCGTGACGTCCGGGTCCTTCCTGTCGAGAGACGAAACCCGCACCGTGATCGCCCCGTCGTCGTCGAGGGGCACGGCGAGGTAGCTGAATCCGTCGACGATCACATCCTTGAAGGACGTGCCCGACGCGGTGAGCGTGAGCTTCTTGCCGTCCCACTCGACCTTGCCGCGCCCCGCGCCGACGTCGTAGAGCTTCGGCGCGACCGCCCCTTCGAACGCGTCGGCGCGCGCGTTGCTGCTGCGGAGCACCTTCTCGAGCATCGCCTGGAACTCGCTCAGCCCCGCCCTGGCGGGGAAGAACTGCCCGCCGGTCTCCCGGGCCACGCGAGCGTACTCCGCCTCGATCTCCTTGAGGATCCGCTCGTGTTTCCGGGCGTCGCTGCTGAATTTCCCCGTGCCCATGTACATATGGACGCGCGTCCCGGTCCTCCTGGCGACCTCGATGGCGCGGCTCGCAGCTTCGATGTCTTCCTGATCCTGCCCTGTGGCGGAGAGGCCGCCTTCGAGCGGCTCGTCGCTCAGGAAGAAGACGCTGCGGACGGCGCCGGGCCGCCAGTCGAAATGCGTGGCGACGTCCTCGATCGCCCGCGCTCCGTCCTCCTTGGGATCGAACGCCTTCTTCTGCGCCTCCGTGAGGTTCTCGTGGGTGCGCCCCCTGAGCAACGAGGCGTCGACCTTCGCCGTCTGGGTCAGGTAGTTGCGCACGGTGGTTTCGAAGCGCGTCTTCTTGAACGTGCCTTCGATGCCCAGGTAGGTGACGCGCAGGTCCGACGGGGAGGTCGACTGGGTGGCCGTGATGGCTGCGCTGATCGCCTTGCTGAGCAGGTCCGCCTCGTCCGCCATGGACGAGCTGGTGTCGATGACCACGACCAGATCCACCGCAGGCTTGCTCTGCGTCTCGTCGCCCTTGCGGGCCGGCGTCGCGCCGCCCCGCTCGGGGAACTCGAGCCTCTTGCCCTGGCAGTTCAGCGCGCCTCCCGGCCCCCGATGGGTGGACACATGACCATGCCGGCCCGGCGAGGCCGTGCCCGCGACGAGGCCGCGAACGTTCTCAGGAGGATCTCCGAGATCGAAGAGGAAGCGGGACGTGGCCTCATCGCCGTCGACGAAGTTGAAGGTGAGGACATTGCGCAGGCCCATCGTTCCGACGACGGGATCGCGGTACGAGAAGGCCGTCAGCCTGGACCCGCTGCCAGCGGCTGCGCCGCTCGCGTGAGCGATTTCGCCGCCGGTGGACGTGCCTTCGAAGGTAAAGCTGCCTTCGCCGAACACGGATCCATCGGAGTTGAGGACACGGAACGTGTGCATCGTAGCTTGGGCGTCTGCCACTCGTCATTCTCCTAGGCTATCGCGGTGATTTGCCGGAGCAGGAAGGCCTCGTCGAGCAGGGGCGCCCGCATCGGCGGGCGCCCGGCGACGGGTTCGGCCGGCAGGGTATCAGAACCATGCCGCGCAGCATGCGGCGCATGCCAGCGCCACATGACAAAAGAGCCCCCCGGTTCTCCGGTTATACGGACGTGATTCCCCCACGGCCGCCATCTCGCATGCACCCGGCCGGCGTGTCAAGGACGATGTCGCCGGCACAGCGAGCGGCTACTCGACGTCGTCACCGCTTTGCCATCCTACGCAGCCTGAGCTTCCGTGCGGGCCGATATCGAAGCCGCGCGCCTCCCCTGAGCACGCCGCCGCGGTCCGCTCCTACCTCGAAGCCCAGGGCTTGCCCGCTCGACCGCTGGCTCCCCGGTGTTTCTGCGTCTAGGCCAGCAGAGAGCTCAACGCCTAGAAAGCCAGCGCCTTCGTAAGCCTCGTGGGGTGCGTTTCGCGAAAGTAGGGCTAGGAGAGCAGAGTGCTCAGCGCCTAGAAACCAGCGCCTTCGTAAGCCTCGGGGGTGCGTTTTGCGAAAGTAGGGCTAGTGCTCAGCGCACGAGGACGCGGACCACGTTCGAGAGCCACCGCCCCAGCGACACCGTGATGTAATAATCCCCCGGGAACAGCTCTCTCCTCTCGGGAAGCGCGTCGAACTGAAAATAACCCCTCCGCCCCCACGCCGACCGCTCCTCATCATCATCGAACAGGAGCACCCCCCGGAAGGGATTCGACACGCTGAACGCCTCGCCCACCGTGACGACCGACACGAGCGCACGGTGAAGCCTCTCGTCGATCCGCGCCGCCTCCTGCTCGGGAAGCACGTACAGCCCGCTCACGATCATCCGCCCTCGCGAGGGCACGACGCCCGGCGCCGCGATGAGCACCCCGGTGAAGCCCTGCGGCGCCGACGGCGTCGCCTGCGCGGCGCGCGTGCTGGGGAGACGGACCTCCTCCATCACGGCGCCTTCCTCGGCCGGACCCGCGTGGTGAGCGTGTTCGACCGGTACGGCCCGATCGTCGCGTAGACGATGTACTCCGCCTCCTCCGCAGGCAAGCCCAGGAGCTCCCCGAGATCCGGGTTGAAGACCTCCCCGATCAGCATGTCGGGATCGAGCCCGTCGTCCGGATCAGGGCTCGGAATCGCGTTCGGGACCGTCTCGAGCTTCCCCGAGTAGGCCTCGTGCGTCCTCGCGTTGACGGCCACGAAGAGGATCTGATCCACGAAATGGCCGCGGAGGTTCATGAAGCTCTGCTTGAACCTGCACGCGCCGCACAGCACGAACCTCCCGCCCGCGCGCGAGAGGTTCCCCGCCCCCTCGAACACCACCTCTTCGGGCGTGTTGATGAGCAGACCCTCGAAATCGAACCCGTCGATCTGCGGCGTGCACTCGTTGCTCTCGAGCTGCGCAGTCACCTTGCTGAAATCACACTTGCGGTTGATGACATGCGCCATCGGCTCACCTCTTCCCTCGCTCTCCGGCCTCTCGCCCGCGCCCGCCCTCGCCTGCTCGCCCGCGCCCGCCGGCGCCCTGCGCTCCGCGCCGCCACACCCGCCCGAGCAGGCGGACACGAGGACGAGCGGGAGGACCGCGAGGAGCATCCTCCTGCCCGACCGGACCGGCGGGAGCAAACGCACCGGGCCGGCCCTCAGTACGACGTCACCGAGTTGGTGAACCCCGCGAGCCCGCGGCCGTCGAGGTCGAGCTTCTTCACCTGCGGCTCGCAGTCGCCGCAGAAGGTCGACGGCGCCGCGAGGTGCCCGGCCGCCGCCGTGTTGTAACAGGACGTCGCGCCGAACATCACACACGCGGGCGAGCCGATCCACGGCGCCGGCGCGCCGCCCGGCGTGTACACCGCCCCGTTCTCGCAGTGCGGACCCTGGTGGCCCTTCTGGTTCGCGGCCGGGTTCAGCGAGCCCCCGTAGAGGTGCGCGCCCGCGTCCAGCCCCGCGCCGAGCCCCTCGGGCACCATCCCGAACTTGTGGCCCATCTCGTGGCACAGGATCTGGAGGCGCTTCGTGTCGCTGTTCTCGTCCCACCAGGCCCGCTTCGCCACCGTGATGATGTTGATCTGCGGCTCGGAGTACCCACCGGAGAACCCCTTCACCACCTTGAGCTTGATGCCGATCCGGCCCGACTTGCCGCTCCAGAAGTCCCGGACGTGGACCGGGATCTCGATGTTCAGCTTGCTGTACCCGCCGAGCGCGCTCCTCGTGACCGTGAGGTCGATCGTGACGTTCGCGTCCGGGATGTTGTGCACCGCGCCGCCCGACTCGATGAACTTGCAGCTGTTCGAGACGAGCCACACCCCCTTGCCCCCGTTCGCGGCGTCGTCCGCCGGCTCCAGGCCCCACCAGAGGTACGTCCCCCCCGGGAGCTGGAAGGAGATCTGCTGCGAGCCCCAGTTGGAGATGCGCGCGCCCACGTTGTACACGGGCGACGTCGCCGGCAGAAACTCCTTCTCCTGCCGGCTCGCGATCATGTTCACGTACACGGCGGCGAACGCCCACGGCTTGTAGTTGTCGATGGTGTAGGCGCCCTTCACCGCCTGGATCAGCGGGAGCCGCCCGGACGCCCAGTCGTCGACGCGGACGTTCGTCTTGAAGGGGATCGTCCCGTTCCCTCCCTTGCTCTTGAGCAGCAGGAAGAGGCCCCCGTAGTACGCCTCCGTCGGGCCCATGTTGGGGACCGGCGTCGTCGCCATCGCGACGGGCTGATAGTGGATCTTCCGCCGCGTCTCGACGACGCGCGACTCCTTGACCTTGTTCCTGTACTTGGCCTGCAGCTTGTAGCTGTTGCCGCCGGCGGCCGGCAGGAACACGTCCTCCGTGATCTTGACCTTCCTCCGGCCCGCGTTCGTCTGCGTGCGCGCGTGCCGGATCTTGAAGTTCTGGTTCCGCGCCACCTCGGTGGGCGTGTACGTGCTCGGCTCGCTCACGGGCACCGTGCGGATCCGGAAGCGCGCCGCCTTGCTCTTCTTGAACGTGACCTCGAAACGGACGGGGCCGAGGCGCTCGATCGACGTCACCTCGTCCTCGACGAACTTGTTGTCCCGGTCGAGGTTCACCCACTGAAGGAGGTTCGGCATCGTCTTCTACTCCGCGATCTCGATGGCCTCGATGTCCTGATCCTCGTCCTCCTCGCTGTCCTGGTCCATGACCAGCGCGACCGCCGGCGGCTGCACCTCGGGGAGGGGAGGCGTGTTGGGGGCGCTCTGCTTGTTCTGGATCATCATGTCGCCGAGGCGAGGGACGGGCTTGCCCTCGACCTTCACGTCGAAGGAGTAACAGATGAACTCCGCCTTCCCCTTGGTGGTGCTCGACACGACGCCCCCGAGCGACCCCGCCTCGTCCCCCGTGCTCGTCGAGAAATTCGAGCCCTGGAGCATGATGGGATTGCCATCCATCTTCACGTCCTGGCTCCCGCTCGCCGTGTCGCTCGACTGGGCGATGTTGGGGTAGGGGATCGGGACGGGCGGGGCGGGCGGGGCGGGCGTCTTGCACACATCGGGGAACGCGGTGGCGATCCCGTTGCTCGACGCGTGCACGACCGTCCTCATGTTCACGTTCACCGTCGCGGGCATGCTCGCTCCTCGATCCTCCGGATCCTCAGCAGGTGACGCGCGCCGCGGCCCTCCGGCCGCCGTCGGACGCGCAGAACAGGGTCGCCTCGCGCGCGGTCGCGTAGCCGCGCCGCGAGGCGGCGGCGACGCAGGCGAGCAGCGCGCCCGCGGTCGCGGCCCCGATGTCGCCGAAGCAGTCGGCCGGGTGCACGAGCCGCCGGACCGACGCGAGCCGCTCGCCGAACCGGGCCATCATGAGGCCCCACTCGAAACAGCGGTAGCTCTCGCCGTTGAGGTCGCAGAAGACCCACGGCGCGGCGCCGCCGGCCGCGGCCTCGCCGCCCGCGTCCGCGCCGAGCACGGCGCGCAGCGCCTCGCGCAGGCCCGCGCCCGAGCTCTGCCGATCCCCGCCGATGGGGCGCGGCTCGTCGCCGAACCCGAGCGCCTCGAGCGACACGAGCACCTCGGCGCCGCGCGCCTCGGCCCGGCTCCGCGGCTCGAGCGCGAGCACCGACGCGCCCTCGCCCGGCAGGAACCCGTCGACGTTGCGCGTCGTCCGGAGCCGGTAGGCGCCGTCGAGCAGATCGAGCCGGTCGCGGCTGAGGTACGAGTCGACGCCGAGCACGAGGCAAAGCTCGACCGTCCTCGCCTGGAGGAGGGACGCGGCGACGCCGGCGAGCTCGAGCATGCCGGTCTGCCCGGCGTGGAGGACACGTGTCGTCGGGAACGGCGCGAGCCCGGCGCGGCGGAGCAGATCCGGGACGAAGAGCGCGTCGAGGCCCCAGGCGCGGACGGCGTCGTCGAGGCCGGGGAGCGCGACGAGCAGGGCCGCGCTCGCGAGGTCGCGCCGCCGGAGACCCGAGGTCGACACGAGGTCCTGGAGCGCCAGGGCGGCGAGCTCGACGAGCCGGCTCGGCCCGGAGAGGAACGGGTCGACGCCGGGCACCGCGCCGCAGAGGAGCGGCTCGTCGTCGTCCCAGCCGGGATCGCGCGTCGTGGGCAGGAAGAACGTGTGCTCGTGCAGGTTCGCGAGGCCGGCGCGCACCGAGGCGGCGGTCTGCGCGGCGCCGAGCCCGACCGAGGTGGCCACGCCGAGGCCGGTGATCGCGAGCGGCGGCCGCAGCACGCCGTGGGCCGGCGCCGGGCTGCCGCCTGGGCGCGCGCGGGGCGGCAGAGACGTCATCGCGCGGCCTCGCGGATCAGCACTTCCTCAAGGTACAGGAAGCTGCGCGGGCAGCGGAACGTGATCCGGAAGCAGGCGACGACGCGGCGCTCGTCCGGCTCGATGTGGAGGGTGTCGAGGCGGGGCACATGGTCCCTCTTCACCCCCTTGATCCTGGTCGTGATCGTGAGGCGGACGTCGGGGACCGAGAAGCGGAGCTCGCCGAGCTCCGACGCGTTCTGGACGACGACGGGCTCGCCGCCGGCGAGCGGCGCGGGCGCGATCAGGTCGGGGTGGGCGGCCTGGTGATACCGCTCGTCGAAATCGGCCGGGAGGAAGGGAAACCGCTCCGCTCTCCACGCGTCGTCGTATGTGCCGGCGTGCAGGGCGCGGGGGAGCCAGGCCCGCCCGATGACGCCGAAACCCGCCGGCGGCGGCCTGTCGCCGGGAGACTCGATGAGCTGCGCGGGGTCCTCGAGGTTGGGCAGGAGCACGCGCTCCACCTGCTCCTCGTCTTGGCCGGTCGAGAGCCCTGTCCCGACCGGGTTGCGCCGCTCGACGACGTGGTTCGTGGGATCGGGATCCGAGGTGTCGGCCCCGCCGAAGGCGCGCTCGTACACGAGCGGCATGCGGTCGAACGGGAGCGGGCGCGAGATGCCGAAGCGCCCGGCCGCGCGGAACCAGCGGCGATCCCCGAAGACGCGCACCACCTTGCGGAGCCTGCCCACCGAGAGCGCCACGTCGACGCTCTCGGCCTTCCGGGGCGGCGCGTAGGCGTGGCCGGTGAGGACGATGTCGGCGCCCGGCTTGGCGGGGCAGGTGTCCGACTCGCGCCGGATGCTCGACGTCGCCGGGTCGCCGTGGTGCTCGTCCCCCCGGGTGATGGGCGCCTGCTCGTCGGCGATCGGCAGCCGCCGCGCCCCGCTCCGGAGCGAGAAGGTGCCTTTGACCAAGACGGTCGCGGTATCGTAATCCTCCCGGTCGAGGCCCGGCACGATCGCGGCCGCGAACGGCGTGCGGTTCTTGAGGGCGAGCATTCGCTTCCGGGGAGCGTATCAAAGGTCGGCCGCGCGGCGCAGCTCCGTCGCCTGGGCCTGCGCGATCGCGGCCTCCAGCAGCCCTGTGCAGCGCTCCGGCCAGCCGAGGTCACCCCTGCTGATCCTCTGTCGATGCGCCCATGAATCGACGCGCCGGGAGGCGCCGGGAAGGCTGCGCGCCGGCGCAGCCACGCGCGGACGCACCGCGAGCTGCGCTCATGCGCCCATGCACCGACATCCACGCATGGCCGGCGTGTCTCCGCGCCGATGTGATCGTTCGTCGAGCGCGTGTCGGCTCGCGCGGCGCGCGAGGCGGCGTCCGCGTGTTGGTCTCTGGCGGAGCGCGGCGCGATCGCATTGTGCATTGTCGACGCGAGGACATGCGACATGTGCGATGGACGATGGAATTTGTTTCTCTTGCAGAACCACTGGAGACGACGTAGGGATCTATTTACGCGCATTGCCAGCTGGAGCTGACGGATACACCGGCTCTGGCCTTTCAGGGGAAGGGAGTCGCAGAGGTATGGCCCTGCACGCCGGACAGATGGTGACCCCCTCGCTTCGCCTCGTGAGCGTGCTCCGACGCGGCGGGATGGGGAGCATCTGGGTTGCCGATCGCCTCCCGCTGCGGGCGCGGGTCGCCGTCAAGTTCATGTCTCCCGAGTTCGCGGCGGACGCCGGCTACGTGGAGCGGTTCCGGCGCGAGGCGGTGGCGGCGGCGCAGCTGAGCAGCCCCCATGTCGCGCGGGTGATCGAGCACGGGCTGACGGCGGACGGCACGCCGTACATCGCGATGGAGCTCCTCCGCGGCGAGGACCTCAGGGCCCGCATTCGCCGCGTGGGCAAGCTGCCGCTCGACGAGGTCGCGCGGATCGTCTCGCAGACGGCCAAGGCGCTCGGCCAGGCGCACCGGATGGGCATCGTCCACCGCGACATCAAGCCGGACAACCTGTTCCTCACGAAGGTGGACGGGGAGACCTTCGTCAAGGTGCTCGACTTCGGCATCGCCCGGCGCGCGCGGGACCTGCGCGTGACCTCGACGGACAACGTCGTCGGGACGCCGCTTTACATGAGCCCGGAGCAGCTCCTCAGCTCGAGGGACGCCGATTTCCGCGCGGATCTCTGGTCGCTCGGCATCGTCGCGTACCACGCGATCACCGGGCGGGTCCCGTTCACGGGCGAGACGCTCGCGGCGCTCACGCTCTTCGTGCACGCGGGCAACTATCCGCTGCCGAGCGCGCTCCGGCCCGACGCGCCGCCCGCCCTGGACGACTGGATGCGGCGCACCCTGCAGAACGACCCGAGCGCGCGCTTCGGGTCCGCGAAGGAGATGGCCGACGCGCTGGAGCGGGCGCTCGCGCCGCGCGAGCCGGCCGTCGAGGCGCCCGCCCTGGCAGAGCGGGTCGCGACGGCGGCGTCGGGCGTGGTGGCGGCGGTGCCCGACGTGGTCGCGCCGAGCCTGGTCCAGACGCGGCCCGTGAGCCTGCAGGAGGGCGCGGCGCCCGGGGGGCCGCCGGCCGCGCCGGCCGGGGTCGCGGCGCCGCCTCGCGGCAAGGACGAGGACGTCGAGTCCACGACGACGGTGATGACGACGACGCGCAGCCGAAAAGGGCGCCGGGCGACGCCGGCGCGGCTCGCCACGGTCGCCGCCTGCGTCGCGCTGCTCGTCGGATCCGGCATGTTCATGGCCCTCCGGCACGTGGCCCCCACGACGGACGGCACCGCGCTCGCCGCCGCGCCCCTCCGCGGCGAGGAGAGCCTGCCGGACGTCGGCGACGCGACCCTCGCCGCGCATGTGGTGGCGCCGGCGGCGGTGGTGGCGCCGGCGGCGCTGCTCCCGAGCCCGGAGCCCGAGCAGCCGGTCCACGTGACGCCGGCCCAGCCCGCGCCGGAGGCCAAGGCGGCGCGGCCGACCCAGAAGAGCCGCTGGAAGCGGCCCGTCCAGCGGCCCGCTCGGCCGAAGGCGGCGCCGTCACCGGCGCGAAAGGCGCCGTCCCGCGCCGTCTCCAAGAAGCGTTACGACATCGCCTTGCAACGGTGAGCTGAGCCGCGCAGCGCCTCCGCGGTCGCCTGGTCCGCAGGGAAGAACGACTCGACCGCGAGTTCGGACAACGTGACGTCCACCGGCGTTCCGAAGACCATCGTCGTGCTGAGGAAGCTCAACGTCCCCGCCTCGGTGCGGAACCGGAGCGGCACCGCGATGGGCGCGTGGTCGTGCCCGCGCGCCGCCTCCGCCCGCCTCGACCCGTCCGCCACGGGGTACACTTCGAGCTCCGCGAGCAGCTTCTCGAGCCCGGGATCCCCGCTGATCTCGACCTGCCGGCGCAGGCGGCCGAGGAGGTGCCCGCGCCACTCCGGCAGGTTCTCGATGCGCGGCGCGATGCCCGCCGGGTGCAAGCTCAGGCGCAGCACGTTGACCGGCGGGCGGAGGAGATCCGGGGCGGCGCCGGCCAGGAGCGGCCCGATCGCGCCGTTCGCCGCGACGAGGTGCCAGTGCCGGTCGATGGCGATCGCCGGGTACGGCTCGTGCCCGGCGAGCACGAGCTCGACCGCCCTGCGCGCCGCCGCGAGCGCGGGATCGTCGAGGCTGCGCTCGGGGTAGAGCGGCGCGTACCCCGCCGCGACCAGGAGCTGGTTGCGGTCGCGCAGGGGCACGTCGAGCCGCTCCGCGAGCAGGACCACCATGTCGCGGCTCGGCTGCGCGCGGCCCGTCTCGAGAAAGCTGAGGTGGCGCGTGGAGATGTCGGCCTCACACGCGAGGTCGAGCTGGCTCATGCGCCGGCGCTGGCGCCAGGCGCGCAGAAGATCCCCGACCTGCCGCTGTGCGCTCGTCATCGCGCCCTGACCCTACCACGCGCGCGAGCGCGGCCCATTACCTCCGAGGTAATCGATCTCCTGTCGTGAGGACTGCATGGTGGTTGCGCGTCCGCACCGCGGGCGCGGCGCTCCCTGCCGAAGGGAGATCTCGTCCGCAGAGGGGCGGCTGCGCCCTGGATCGCGACGAAAGGAGCCCACCATGTCCTTCATCAACTCTCCTCGTTTCCTCCGCCGCGCGCTCCTCGCCGATGCCGTGGTCAGCGGCGCGACCGGCCTGCTGATGCTCGCGGGCGCGGCGCCGCTCGCCGGCCTCGTTGGCCTGCCCGAGGCGCTGCTCCGCGGGGCCGGCGCGAGCCTGCTGCCGTTCGCGGCGCTCGTCGCCTGGCTGGGCACACGCGCGCGGCCGGGCCGCACCGCGGTCCTGGCCGTCGTCGCCGTCAATGCGCTCTGGGTGATCGACAGCGTGCTCCTGCTCGCCCTCGGCTGGTTCGATCCGACGGCGCTCGGGGTCACCTTCGTCGCGGCGCAGGCGCTCATCGTGGCGGCCTTCGCGGAGGCGCAGGTCATCGGGCTGCGCCGGGCGCAGGCGCAGCTGTCCGCCTGAGGCACGTCCCTGCGCCGGCCGTCCCCGCGCCGGCGCAGGCTCGTCTCCCCGGCACGCCGTGGGCTGCGCGCCGCCCGGCGCCCGCGCCGATCACGCCATGACACCTCGACCACAACACGAGGCGCCGCACGTGTCCCCGGGCGTCTACCTGGTCTTCTCGGCCTGCAGCGCGGCCTGCACGGCGGGGCGGGCGCCGACGCGCTCGGCGAACCGGGCGAGGGCAGGCCAGCGGCCCAGGTCGATCCCGGCGAAGTTCGTCCAGGTGAGCACGGTGAAGAGGTAGGCGTCCGCCACCGTGAACTGCTCGCCCATGAGGTAGGAATTGCTCTCGAGGCGCTGCGCCACGTGGTCGAAGCGGCGGCCTATATAGGCCCTGGCGGCGTCCTTCTGCTGCTCTTCCGTCTTCGGGCCGAACAGGGGGCTGAACTGCTTGTGCAGCTCGGTGCTGATGAAGTTCAGCCACTCCTGGAGCCGGTAGCGCTGCAGCGTGCCGGCGGGCGGGGCGAGGCCGGACTCGGGCCTCTGATCGGCGATGTACTGGACGATCGCCGGCCCCTCCGTGAGCACCTCGCCGGTGTCGAGCTCGAGCGCGGGCACGTAGCCCTTCGGGTTGATCTGGGTGAAATCAGTGCCTGTCTTCGTCTTCTTCGTGCCGAGGTGGACCTGCTCGAGGTCGAACTCGAGACCCGCCTCGCGCAGGGCGATATGCGGGGAGAGGGAACAGGCACCAGGGCTGAAATAGAGCTTCATCTTGGCCTCCGGGGAGCGCGGGGACGCCATGTTTCATCGCGCGGCCGGGGCCCGTCAAGGGGCCGTGCCGCTCGCGGCGGGCGCGCCGCCGATCAGGTCGCCTGCCGGCAGCGGGCGGTGCAGCGCGGGCTGGTGTCCCGCGATCGGGTGTAGCGCGGGCTGCTGTGCGGCGAGCGGGTGTACCGCGGGCCGCTGTAGCGCGGGCTGATGTCCCGCCGGCGGGTCCGTCGCAGGCTGTTGCGCCTCGGCCCGCGCTGCCGCCGGCGCGCCCTGGGGCGCCGCCCTGGGCGCACGTGCGGCCTCCGGGCGCGACATCTCGAGCTGCATGCGGATCACCTGCTTCGTCCGCCAGAGGCCGGACACCGAGCCGACGAAGCCGCGATGATCCATGCCGAAATCGACGCGGGGAACGGCGAACGGGGCGTCGGGCGAGCGCTGGAAATCCTCGGCGCTCACCCAGTCGTGCGGCCAGTTCGTGACCGCGCCGCGGAAGCGGAGCCGGCGCAGCGTGGCCGCCTCGCGCGGGCCGAAATCGCGGCCCGTGTGCCCGTTCGGATAACAGAAGACGGGGACCGGACGCCTGGCCTCGGCCGAGAGGCGCGCCCACGACCCGGCGATCTCGCGCTCGGATTGCGCGTCGTCCGTCCGGGAGAGCACCGGGTGCGTGAGCGTGTGGGGCCCGAACGTGATGCCGCGCGCTTCCCAGGCGCGGACATCGTCCCAGGACATGGGCGCATAACGCGCGGGCGGGCGCGCCGGGAGCTCGACTTCGGCGGCGGCGGCGAGCCGCTCGATGGCGCGGAGCTTCTCGGCCTCAGGGACTCGCTTGCACCGCTCCATGAAGTCCCGCGCGAGCCGCGGCCGCCTGGCTGCCTCGTCCAGGCGGTAGGCGACGAGCTCGCCGCCCAGCGCGACCCGGAGCTCGCGGCGCCGCGTCGCCTCGAACACGTACTCGACGCGGTGCCACCAGCACCACTGCTTGCCGTCGAGGAAGTCGGTCACGACGAAGATGGTCGCCGGGCAGTCGAACTCGGCGAAGATCGGCGCGGCCACCTCCGCCTGATCGATGGTGCCGTCGTCCAGCGTGAAGGCGACGGCCCGATCGAGCGGCGGCGCCTCGCCCGCGAGGCCGCGGAAGATCCTCTCGAGCGACACCACCGGATACCGCTCGCGCCGGAGAAACTCGAGCGCACGCCGGAGCACGCGCGGATCCAGGCCGACGATGCCGCGGTCCGGATCCGCGAAGCGGTGCAGGACGAGGATGCTCGAGCGGCCGCGCATCATCGGAGCGAGCGGCCGCGTCGCCCAGGGCACGCTCAGGAGATCCGACACCCATTTGACGATGCTCGACATCCACCTCTCCGCTCTTCCGTCGCGCCGGAGACAACGACTCCGGCGCGCCCTGTTCGGACCAGGACGAACGTACAGGAACAGAGCTACGTCCAACTATAGAGACGGTTGTGTGGTAGACAATCGAAATCCGTGGCGGCCATCCAGTTTGAACCGAGCTGAAGGGCGCAATCTGAAGGCAAGTGCGCGCTGCGGCGCAATTGCCTGTCAGTCATGGACCGAGGGGTGTCAGGGGATTCTGTAGTGCTGCGGAGCCGCCTGCGGCAGGGATTCTCCTGGATGGCTGGATGGGTGGAGGACGCGCGGTGATGGCGCCCCGCCCGCGGCGTCGGGGACGACGCGGGCGCGAGCAGCGACCGGCGCGGCGAGGGCGCGCGGGCAGCGCGGATCGCGGGCGTCAGCGCGACGGCTTCGCGCTGCTGGGAGGGCCCGCGTCGCTCAGCGGATCGGCGTAGATCCCCGGCGTGGAATCCGGGATGAGCGTCGCGCCGACGGCGCGCGTGTAGAACTCGGCTGGCCCGACGCCGCCGATGATGCCGTAGGCGTAACCCATCTGCGCGAGCCCGTGAAGCGAGGCGACGAGCAGCGCGAGGCCGACGCCCTTGCCGCGCGCGTGCCCGGCGACGCCGGTGGGGCCGAAGAAGCCGCGGCGGGTACACTCGTAGGCCGAGAAGCCGATGACCTCGCCCTCGCGGATCGCGAGGAACACGCTGACAGGCTTGTTGGCGTATCCGACGCTGATCTCATCGGCCCAGACCGTCGAGAAATGCTCCTCGACGAACCGCCGGACGCGCGTGATCTCGTGCGGCGCCGCCCGCCGCACGACGACGCCGGCCTGGCGCATGCCGTCGATCAGCGGATCGAGCGGCGGCAGCTGGAGCAGATTGACGAGCATGTCGGCCATGGGTCCTCCTGAGCGCGCCGCCGGCCCCGGCCGCCTCTGCGTCATCTCTGTCATCGCCGCCGAGCGCCGCGCGCAGCAGGTCGCCTCGCATACCCGTCCTTGCCCTGTCAAGCGCGCAGCATCGTTCGATACCCGCTCTCGATGCGAGCCCACACGCCGGCGCTCCGGCTCCCCCCGGGCCGCGATGGCGCCCGCGTCCCGATGATCCACGGCCGCGCGATCAACGGGATGCCGTGCTCAGCCCGGAGTCGTCGTCCGGGACAGGAACCGGCGGCGGCGGAGGAGCGGAGACCAGCGCCGGAGGAGCGGAGACCGGCGCCGGCAGCGGAGGAGGGGAGACACCTAGTTCCGCCTGTCAGAACTCTTGGCAGGGATCGCGGCGAGAGAAGAGAGATTCAACGCAAAGGCGCAAAAATACAGAGAAATTCTGGTTTGCGCCTTTGCGCCCTTTGCGCCTTTGCGTTGAATCTCTCGGGATCCCTGGCCAGACTTGTGACGCTCGGAACTAGCCGGGTTCATCGCTGCTGGGCCGGCGGGCTTCGATGAAGCGGTGAGCTCATCTCGTCCGCCGGCCCGCAGTCCTCATCGCGCTCGCGGCGGGCCGCCGCCTGCTCGTCGAGCGGTCCGGATCAGCCAAGCCCCCTACCGCAGCGCGCGGGCGCCTGCGGCCGAGACGGCGGGCCGCAGCGCGCGCCGCGCCAGGGCCGCCAGCGCGATCGCTGCGCCGAACGCGATCATCATCTGGCGCGTGCGCTCACGGGAAGCAGGTCCGCCCCCGTCCTGCGGAGGGAGCTTGCCGAGGAGCGGAGCGATGGCGCTGCTCGCGCAAGGATCGTTCTGCGCCTTGCCGGCCTGCATCCAGTTGTCGACCGAGGACTGCGAGGCGACGGGGGCGATCTGCAGGTCCTCCGCGAGCGCCTCCCGCGGCAGGAACGCCTCGAGCCGCGTCACCCACACGTCCTTCGGGTGCATGCCCGTGAGCGCCACCGCGACGTCATCGAGCGGCCCGCAGACGAGCGCCCGCGCATCGAGATTGCCGGGGGTCACGGCGCCGCACACCTCGACGCCACCACCCCCACCGCCGCCGGCCCCGCCAGCTTCACCGCCACCACCAGCGCCGCCGCCCCCGCCATTGCTGCCGCCGGCCCCGCCGCTGCCGCCGGCCCCGCCGCTGCCGCCGGCCCCGCCGCCGCCGCTGCCGCCGGCCCCGCTGCCGCTGCCGCTGCCGCCGGCCCCGCCGCCGGTCTCCCCGCCGCCGCCCGGCACCCATTCGCACGGCGGATCCTCGACGAGGTTGTCCTGGTCAGCGTGCCGGGCGAACGCGCTCTGGCAGCTGGAGAAGTTCGCCTCGGCCACGGTGAGCTCGGTCACGCCCTGCGCCACGTAAAGATCGGCGATCGTGAAGACGCTCCGCCCGCTGTCGGCGGTATACGGGACCGTCTGCATCAGCGCACCGCTGAACTGCTCCGAGAGCAACGCGCCCTGCTTGGCGAAGCTCGTGAGCCAGGTGCGCCCGTCGTTCTTCGCGAGCGCCTCCTCGCGTCGCTCGGCGTAGTCGGACGATTCCGTCTTGAAGTCCCAGGTGATGTCCGCCGCGGTGAGCTGCGCGTTCCCGAAGTTCTCCGCTTCCCAGCGCCCCTCGCCGATCACGAAGAGGGTGATCGCCACGTTCGCCCCGGTGCCGCCCGCCACCATGCGCAACGGCAGCACCGGCGAGGCGCCGGGCGAGACCACGCGGACGGGCGCCATCTGCTGCACGCCGTTGCCCGGCGCGAGCCGCAGGGCGATGAAGTCGAAGCCCTCGTCCGTGTAGGCGTCGATGATCGGCTGGATGTCCTCGGGGATCGCGTAGCCGTGGTCCCAGAGCCAGCGGGTGAGCGCCTCCGGGTCCTCGGAGCGGAGGGTCACCGTGGCGTACGGGCCGACGGTCTCCTGGTGCACGACGGTCACCGGCGGCGGCGCACCGACGCCTTCCGACGCCGTCGCATCGGACATCCCTCCCAGGGCGAGGCCGTCGCAGCCGCACCCGCCGGAGTCGCCGTCCCCGAAGCCGCACGACGACAGCGCCGGCAGCACCCGGGTCGACGTGGCGGCGTCGAGCGCCTCGAACCAGGCGTCGGTCGAGATCTCCAGGCGCGCGCCCGGCTTGACCGGCAGCACCCACGCGAACTCCGAGGGCGAGCCGGCATACTGGATCTGGTCCCAGAGCACCGTCTGGGCGGGCGAGATGGCGAGCGCCATCCGGTGCGCGGAGACCACGGTGGTCTCCTGGTCCCCCACGAAGCAGCCCCCGCACGCCTCGGCATGGCCGGGGTAAAGGGCGACCGCGGAGAGCGCGGCCGCGGCCGAGAGAGCAAGCGAACCGAGTCGAAGCGACATGGTATTCTGTTCCTTTTCTGGCACGAGCCCGGACAGGCCTGTCAGGGGTCCGCGCGTTCGCCCGCGTCACCGAGCCGGCGACGTCCACCCCTCCAGGGAAGCGCCCGGGTGCCGTGTGGACGAGCAGCAAGAGGAGGGCCAGCGCCGGAGGCGCACACGACGTCGAGAGGTTGCTCCGCCATGGACCGAGGGGAGCGTTGGATGCGTGAGCGCCTCGCGCGAGGCGCCTTGAGCGACTCGAGCGTGGGACTCGACCGCTACTTCAGCGTGTCGGGATCGACGCCGAGCTCGCGGAGCTTCTCCGCCAGCCGCGCCGCCCCGCTCCCGTGCTCCGCCGCAGGCACCAGGGCCTCCGCGGCGCGCGGCGGCCCTCCGGCGGCCTCCGGCGCCGCTGCGCTCGGCGCCGCGGCGGCCTGCTCGCCGCGCGAGTCGCCCGTCATGCTGTAGAGCACCGGCAGCACGAACAGCGTGAGCAGCGTCGACGAGACCACCCCGCCGATCACGACCGTCGCGAGCGGGCGCTGCACCTCGGCCCCGACGCCCGTGCTCATCGCCATCGGCACGAAGCCGAGGGCGGCGACCAGCGCCGTCATCAGGACCGGGCGCAGGCGCCGCTCGGCCGCGAGCTCGATGGCCCGGCGCACCGGGACGCCGGACGAGACGAGCTGGCGGAGCGTGGACACGAGCACCATGTCCCCGAGCACCGCGACCCCCGACAGCGCCACGAACCCGACCCCCGCGGAGATGCTGAAGGGCAACCCGCGCAGCCAGAGCGCGGCGACCCCGCCGATCGCGGCGAACGGCACCCCGGTGAACACGCGGACGGCGTCGAGCAGCCGCCCGTACGTGAAGTAGAGCAGCGTCAGGATCAGCCCCAGCGCGACGGGCACCACCACGCCGAGGCGCGCCGCTGCGCGCTCCAGGTGCTCGAACTGCCCGCCGAAGCGGACGTAGTAACCCGCCGGGAGATCGACCTCGCGGCCGAGCCTCGCCCGCGCCTCCTCCACGAAGCTGCCCACGTCGCGACCGCGGACGTTCGCCTGCACCACGATCCGGCGCTTCGCCCACTCCCTCTGGATGGTCGCCGGGCCCTCGGTCATGCGGATCTTCGCGAGCCGCCCGAGCGGGATGCGCTCGCCGCCCGCCGCCGCGACCAGGATGCGCCCGATCGCGGCGGGGTCCTCGCGGTAGCGGTCGTCGATGCGCAGCGCGACCGGGAACCGCCGCTCGCCCTCCTGGATGTACCCCACCTCCCGGCCGCCGAGCGCCGCGACGACGTCGAGCACGTCGGCCGCCGCGATGCCGTGCCGCGCGATCGCGTCGCGGTCGACCTCGACCTCGAGCACGGGCTGCCCCGTGACCTGCTCGGTCACCACGTCCGCGGCGCCCGGGATCTTCTTGAGCGCGGCCTCGATCTCGCGCGCCTTCTGCTTCAGCGTGTCGAGATCGTCGCCGAACAGCTTCACCCCGAGATCGGCCCTGATCCCCGCGACCATCTCGTTCAGCCGCATCTCGATCGGCTGCGTGTAGATGACGCGCATGCCCGGCAGCCCCGCGAGCTCCGCCTCCATCGCCTGGACGAGCTCGTCCTGCGTCGCCCCGCGCTTCCAGCGCTCGCGCGGCGTCAGCGTGACGAACACGTCGGAGAGCTCGAGCCCCATCGGATCCGTCGCCACCTCCGCCGTGCCCGTGCGCGTCCAGACGCGCGCGATCTCGTCCGGGAACCTCTCCAGCAGGACCTGCTCGATGTGCGTGCCGTAGCGGACCGACTCGCCCACGGACACGCCCGAGAGCCGCACCGTGTTGGCGACGATCGTCCCCTCCATGAGCCGCGGCACGAACTCGGCGCCGAGCCGGGTCGAGAGGAAGGCCGCGCCGCCGAGCAGCAGCGCGGCGCCCCCGAGCACCAGCGCGCGCCGCCGCAGCGCGCCCCGCAGGAGGGGCAGGTACGCCCGCTTGAGGAGGCGCACGACCACGTTCTCGCGCTCGCGCGCGCGGCGCGGCAGGAGCAGGCTCGCCAGCGCCGGCATGAGCGTGAGCGACAGGAGCATCGAGCCGGCCAGCGCGAAGATCACCGTGATCGCCATCGGCCGGAAGAGCTTCCCCTCGGCGCCCTCGAGCGCGAGGATCGGCAGGTACACGATCATGATGATGAGCTCGCCGAACATCGTCGGCCGGCGGACCTCGAGCGACGCGTCGCGCACGACCTCCGCGGCGCTGCGCTGGCCCTGATCCTCCGAGAGCCGCCGGACCGAGTTCTCGACCATGATCACCGAGCTGTCGACGACCAGCCCGAAGTCGATCGCGCCGAGGCTCATCAGGCTCCCCGCGACGCCCGCGCGCAGCATGAGGCTCCCGGCGAAGAGCATCGACAGGGGGATCGCCGAGGCCACGATCAGGCCCGCGCGGAGGTTGCCGAGAAAGGCGAACAGCACCGCGACGACGAGGAGCGCGCCCTCGATCAGGTTCCTCTGCACCGTGCCGAGCACCCGGTCGATGAGCTCGGTCCGGTCGTAGACGACCGCCACGTCGACGCCGGGCGGCAGGCTCTTCTTGACCTCCTCGAGGCGCGCCTTCAGCCGCGTCGTGACGTCGTGGCTGTTCTCGCCCATCAGCATGAAACCGAGGCCGAGCACGACCTCGCCGCGGCCGTCGGCGGTGACCGCGCCCCGCCGGATCTCGCGCCCCTCGACCACGCGGGCCACGTCGCGGACCCGGATCGGCGCCCCGCCCTTCGCGGCGACCACGATGTCCTCGATGTCGCGCGCGCGCGTCGCGATGCCGATCCCCTGGATCAGGATCGACTCGCCGGCCTGGTCCAGGGTGCCGCCGCCCACGTTGGCGTTGTTGCGCTCGAGGGCCTCGCCGAGGTCGCCCAGCGAGAGCCCCCGCGCCGTGAGCTCCGCCGGATCGGCGAGGACCTGGATCTGGCGCTCGTCGCCGCCCCAGGCGTTGACCTCGGCGACGCCGCGCACCGACCGGAGCTGCGGCGCGACGACCCAGTCGTGGATCGCGCGCAGCTCGCTCAGCGGCCTGTCCTTGCTCGTGACCACGTAGTGGAGCACCTCGCCGAGCCCCGTGGCGACCGGGCCGAGCCGCGGGCGCTCGATGCCCGGCGGCAGCGCCACCGCCTGCACGCGCTCCAGGACCACCTGGCGGGCCAGGTAGATGTCGGTGCCGTCCTCGAAGCGGACCGTGACCTGGGAGAGGCCGAAGCGGGAGAGCGAGCGGACCTCCTCGAGCCCCGGCAGCCCCGAGATCGCCTGCTCCACGGGCGCCGAGATCTGGCGCTCGATCTCGACGGGCGAGAGGGCAGGGGCGACGGTGTTGATCTGCACCTGCACCGGCGTCGTGTCGGGAAAGGCGTCGATCGGCAGGCGGCGGAAGGCGAGGGCGCCCGCGAGCGCGAGGCCGATCGCCGCGAGGATCACGACGAGCCGGTGGCGGAGCGACCAGGTGATGAGCGCGTCCAGCATGGCCGCGGATCAGTCCGCCTCGCAGCAGCCGGCGCCGATGCTCTCCTTGAGCGTCTCGGTCTTGAGCAGGAAGCTCCCCTCGGTCGCGACCTCCTCGCCCGGGCGCACGCCCTTCACCAGCTCGACGAGGTCGCCCTCGGTCGCCCCGATCTCGACGCGCCGCGCCTCGAACTGGTCGTCCGCGAGCCGGACGAAGACGAGCTTCGCGGTCCGCGCGCGCTGGACGGCGGCGCGCGGCACCATGACCGCGGCGCGCGCGGGGGCGAGGATGCGCGCGCGGCCGAACATGTTGGCCCGCAGCGCGCCGCCCGGGTTCGCGAGCGGCACGCGCGCCTTGGCGGTGCGCGTCGCCGGGTCGATGGCCGGCGCGACGTAGGTGATCTCCCCGCGGAGCTCGCGCCCCTCGAGGCCGTCGACCTGGACGACGACGGGCTGCTTCAGCGACACGGCCGGGAGCTCGGTCTCCGGGACGTCGAGCTCGGCCCACATGCTCGAGGTGTCGACCACCTCGAACAGCGTCTCCTCGACGCCGACCAGCCTGCCCACGGTGGCCCGCCGCTGGGTCACGACGCCCGCGAGCGGGCTCGCGAGCGTGTAGCCGCTGCCCCCGCCCGCGCTCGCCCCGACGACGGCGAGGGAGGCGGCGAGCGAGGCGTGCTCCGCGCGCGCGGCGGCGACCTCCTGCTGGGCGGCGAGCACGCTCCGGCGCGACGCGATCCCTTCCTTCTCGAGCTGCTCCTCGCGCGCGAGGTCCTCCTCGGCGGCCCTGAGGCGCGAGAGGGCGCCGGCGAGCCGCGACCTGTCCGCGCCGACGTGGGCGCTGTCGATGACCGCGAGCGGCGCGCCCTTCGCGACCTCCGATCCCACGTCGACGTGGAGCTTCTGGACGACCCCGGGCGCGCGGGCGTTGATCTCGGCGACCTTGAGCGCGTCGTAGACGATCCGGGCGGTCGCGGGGATGCCGCCGCCGCCTTGCCGCTCGACCGCCTTCTCGGTGCGGATGCCGGCGAGCCGGGCCGTGTCCTTGGTCCTGAGCTTGACCTTGGTCCCGTCGGCCGGCGCGCCGTCGCGGGTCACGTCGGCGGCCGGCTTTCCGCCGCGCTCGGGGTGGCAGATCGGGCAGATCGACTCGGGGAGCTCGTGCTCCGCGCACCAGTCGCCCCTGGCCTGGAAGACGGGCGCGAGGCGCGGGTTGCACTTCGTGCAGAGCGCCTGGAGCACGCCGTGCTCCTTGCACAGGCCGCCCTCGGCCGGCGCCGCGGCGGGGGCCGCCGGGGCCGGCGCGCCGGCGTTCTTCGGCTCCTCGGTGGCCCTGTCGGTCCGCTGGTTCCCGCACGCCGCGGCCAGGGCGGCGAGGCCGAGGAGCGCGGCGGCGCGGACGTCGACGCGGCGGAGCATGTCAGCTTCCCTTCGGCGGCCGGACGATCTTCAGATCGGGATTGCACTTCAGGCACTGCGACTCGGGCAGGCCGTGCTCGGCGCACCAGTCGCCGGTCGCCTTGAAGGCCGGGATCAGCTCCGGATTGCAGCGGCTGCACTGCGACTCGGGCACCGCGTGTTCGCCGCACCAGTCCTCGTGGGACCCGGGCTTGACGTCGCTGGGCGCGTGGGCCGCGCTGGCGGGCGCCTGCTCGGCGGCGCCCTGAGGCTCGGGCGTGGCCTTGGCCGCGCTCGGCGTTTCCTTGGAGCACGCCGCGCCGCCGAGGCCGAGGCCGAGGGCGCAGATCACGAGCGAGAGGGAGCGAATCTTCATGGTGTTCTCCGGCGGTCCTTACCGTACTGCCTTCACGCCGTCCGCGCCGCCAGCACGGCTTGCTGGCGCCCTTTCCTGGTAGGCTCGCCGCATGCGCGCCGCGCTCCTGTTCCTCGTCGCGGGTCTGCTGGAGATCGGCGGCGGGTACCTCGTGTGGCTCTGGCTCCGCGACCAGCGCAGCCCGCTCCTCGGCGTTGCCGGGTTCGCCGCCCTCGCGGCCTACGGCGTCGTCCCCGTGATGCAGGCGGCGGAGCACCCGTTCGGCCGCATCTATGCCGCGTATGGCGCCGTGTTCATCGCGCTCTCGATGCTGTGGGGGTGGGGCGTCGACCGGAAGCTCCCCGACCTCCGGGACTGGATCGGCGCCGCGATCTGCCTCGCCGGCGCGGCCGTCATGGTGTGGCCCCGCGCGCCGCGGCCGTAGTCCACGCGCCGGGGCGCGGCGGACGTGCTCGGCGGCTCGTGTTTCGCGCGCCGGGCGGAACCAGCCTGCCTCGGGCAGGGCGCCGAGCCCCCAGCTTGCTCGACGTAGTGGATTTCACTATCCTGCATGCGAGAGGAACAGCGATGAAGGCGGCGGCAGCGGCGAGGAAGGTCCGAGGCGAGGAGGGCGGTCCGGCGGGGCGTGGCCCGGATGAGGACAGCGGCCCCGTCAGTGTGGTGCTCCCGGCTGACCTCCGGGAGCGGGTCCAGGCCGAGGCCAGGAGGCGCGGCCTCAAGCTCTCCCCCGCGATCCGCGCGCTCCTCAGCGAGCGCGTCCAGGAGCTCGACGACGCGGAGCAGCTCAGCCGGGCGGAGGAGTGGCAGCGCGCCCAGGTCTGGTCGGTCTGGGAGCGGATGAAGGCGGGAGACCACGACGAGGCCTCGCGCCAGGAGATCGACTCCATCTTCGACGAGGCGCTTCGCGGCGCCCGTCGTCCTCGCGCCCGCTAGGCCGGGGATCCGCGTGGGCCGCCGCGTCCGCTTCCGCCGGGAGTTCGCCCGTGACCTCCGCGATCAGGTGCGCTGGCTGCAAGAGAACCGCGGGATCGAGTGGGTAGAGCGACTGCGGACCGGCCTCGACGAGGCCATCGAGCTCGTGGCCCGCTTTCCTGGGCTTGGCCCTGCCGAGGCGAAGCACGACGGCGACCAGACCGTCGTCCGCAAGATCCTCCTCCGCAAGCTCCCCTTCGTCGTCTGGTACCTCGTGGACGCAGCCGATCCGGGATCGGACATCTGGCTGCTGCGCCTCTTCCACGCGCGACAGGAGCGGCCACCGGCCGAGGCCGGTCTCCCCGCGCGGCGGCGGCGGAAGCGGTGAGGGGGCTGGAACGCGTCGGTAGGCGCCCTCAGCCGCCCAGGATGACGCGGAAGATCCGCTCGTTGCTGTTGTTGGGGACGCTGTCCTTGTCCCCGGTGTTGGTGGTCGTCAGCCAGAGGTTGCCATCGATGGCCGGCTCCACGGTGCGGAGGCGACCGTAGGTGCCGTTGAAGAACTGCTGCACGTTGGTGAGGCTGGTCCCGCTGATGACCGCGCGGTACAGCCGCGCTCCCCGCTGGCACGCGGCGTAGAAGACGTCGTCCACGATCGCGATCCCGCTGCACGAGCCCTCGGCGGTGGAGTACGTGAGCTTGGGCGCGATGTAGCCCGGCGTGCTGCAGCCGCTGCCGCCGTTCGATACGGTCCCCTCGCAGTTCGGCCAGCCGTAGTTGCCGCCTCTCTGGATGAGGTTGGTCTCATCCATCCTGCTGTTGCCGAACTCCTGCTCCCACAGCCGGCCCTCGGAGTCGAACGCCAGCCCCTGCGGGTTCCGGTGCCCGTAACTCCAAACGTAGTTCGCGAAGGGGTTGTCCGACGGGACGCGGCCGTCGGCCTCGATCCGCAGGATCTTCCCGGCGAGGCTGCTCGTGTCCTGCGCGAGGTTCGCGTTCTGCGCGTCGCCCGTCGAGGCGTAGAGCTTGCCATCCGGCCCGAACCGCAGCCGGCCGCCGTTGTGGTACTTGTTGCGCGGCAGGCCAGAGACCAGCACCTGGTGCGTGGACGTGTCGAGCCTGTTGCTGACGATCTTGATGCGCACGATCCGGTTGTCCGAGGGCGACGTGTGCATGATGTACAGCCAGCCGTCGGTCGCGAACGTCGGCGCGATGGCCAGCCCCATCAGGCCGCCCTCGCCGTCCGTGCCCGAGACGTTCGGCACCGTGCCGAGCGTGGTCTTCGCGCCGGTGCTCGGGTTGAGGTGGATGATGTCGTCGGCGTCCCTCCGGCTGTAAACGATCGTGCCGTCCGGCAGCGGGGCGAGGCCCCACGGGACATCGTTGTCCGTGGCGACCTGGACGACCTCACAGATCGCCGTGCTGCAGGCGGCCCCCGTGGTCACCGAGATGGAGCCGCTCGCGGGCGAGGCGTTGCTCTGCGCGTCGCGCGCGATCACGTGGTACGTGTAGGCCGTCGCCGCCGAGAGCCCGCTGTCGGCGAAGGTCGTCGCCGGGGGGCTCGAGGCTGTGCCAGAGGCCGTGCCGACCTTGGCGCCATTGCGGTAGACGTCGTACGCCGTGACCGCGATGTTGTCGGTCGACGCGTTCCACCGGAGCGTCACGCTGGTCCCGGAGGCGCTGCCGGTCAGGCCGCTCGGGGCCGTCGGAGGCTGCGTGTCGGCCTCGCAGTGCGGCACGGAGAGCGTCAGCGTGGCGCTCGCCTGGGAGACATTGCCCGCGGCGTCGCGCGCGTTGACGTAGAGCCCCCACTGCGCGCCCGGCACCAGGGTGATGCTCGTCGACAGCGTGGAGCCGGACACCGACGTCATGTGCTGGCCGTCGTGGTAGATGTCGTAACCCGCGACGCCGACGTCGTCGGTCGACGCCGACCAGGACAGCGTCGCCGAGGTGCACGTCACGTTGCTGGTCCTCAGGCCGGAAGGGGGCGTCGGCGGCTGGGTGTCCGCCGACGCGGGCATCGACCACTTCTGGTTCGTCTGGCCGTTGCAGCTCCACACGACGACGGGCGAGCCGCTGGCCGTCCGCCGTCCCTCGACGTCCATGCACAACCTGGACTGCTGATTGACGATGGTGCCGTCCGTGTTCATCGTCCATTTCTGGCGGGCCTGGCCGTTGCAACTGGCGGTCACCACCCTGGACCCTGCGGTGGCCGGCGCCTCGACGCACAGGGTCCCGCCGTAGACCTGGAGCTCACCGGCGGCTGTGAAGTTGAAGCCCTGGTTGTCCCCTCCATTGCAGTCGTAGATTTGCAGGCGAGCTCCCGGCGATGTGCTCCTCCCGCTGACGTCGAGGCAGCGCCCGGACGCGACGCCGATCAGCGGCGCGCTCGTCACGAGCGGCGCGTCGCCTTCGCCGAGCTCCTCCACGACCTCGCCGGAGCCCTCGAGGCAGCCGGCGGGGAGGAGCGCCAGCGTGGCCATTCCGGTCATCCAATACCGTGATCGTTTACGTGTCTTCATGATCGTCCCATCTATGTTGGCGGTGCGTTGTGCTCACCGAATGGACAGCCATACACGAGGCTGATGCGACGTCTCGGCACCATCTCGTACGATCTCGCCTGACCCGGCCCGCGGCGGATTTTGACAATCGAAGTCGATCGCGGCTACGCCGGTGAAGCCCGCTTCTCCTATCATACTCGACCGGGCACGCAACGACCTCGTCCGACGAGCATCCCTTCACGAGGAGGTCGCGACTCTTCGCGCTGAGCTGCAGAGCTCTCCCGGCCGATCGCCTGTTCAGCGCGTCAATGAATTGACTGAACGCCGTCCATTATCAATCGTTTGCGGCAGGGCGAGAATTTTCGGAGAATCTGGTGGTCTCGTGACTGGACATTCCCGTCGGCAAGCAGGATGATCGCGTTTTCGCGCGTGCAGCCGGCGTACCAGCGCTCTTTCTTGCTCGACGTGGTTGGGCTGCGATCGTCGACCGGAGCAAAAGCGCCTCAGTGGGCGCCGCGAGGAGCAAAAGCGCCTCAGTTCACCACGCCGCCGCGCGCCCGCCTCGCCGCCGTGCCTCGCCGCGGAGGCACGGACGCCGGGGTCGACGATGCTGCACGGTTGTCGTGTGCCTGTTCCGGTGGGATCTGGACAATCCCGCACGATCGAGTGATCTCGCTGGCGCTGTCTATTTCGATCGGCAGATCGGCGGGTGGTGCAATGTGCGCCATGGCGGCAATCGATCGCCGACAAGGGCTCTTCACGGGATCGCCCCCCGCGCTCACGCGCGCTCGAGCACGATGATCGGCGCCTCGGTGGGGCAGCCGAGCCGGAACGGGAACCAGTGGCCGAAGCCGGACGTCGTGTACAGCCGGCTCTCCCCGCGGGTGTACGTGCCCCAGAGGTAGTCTTCGGGCCAGAGGGACTGGAACGCGCTGCGGCCGAGGAGGCCTATCTGCCCGCCGTGTGTGTGCCCGGCCAGCGTCAGGTGGAACCCTCGCTCCGCCGCGGCGCGGAACCCCTCGGGGCGGTGGCACAGGAGCAGCCGGAACGCGTCGTCGGGGGCGCCGTCGCGGCAGCGCGCGACGGAGCGCTCGAGCGCGCGCCAGAGCCCCTCGCCGCCCAGCACCACGGGATCGTCCGCGCCGGCGATGTGCAGCCTGGCGCGGCCGACCGAGAGCGTGACGCCGCGGTCGACGAGGAGCGGCACGGGGCTCTGCTCGTAGAGGGGGCGCGTGCGCCGGATGTCGTGCAGGTACTCGTGGTTGCCGAGGGCGGCGAAGGCGCCCAGCCGAGGCCGGTGCCGGTGCACGGCGTCGAGCGCGGCCTTCAACTCTCCGAGGTCGTCGGCCACGTCGCCGGTCAGGACGATGAGATCGGGCGCGAGCGGCGCGACGCGCCGGAGCGAGGCCTCGAGGTGCTCGACGCGCTTCGACACCCCGAGGTGGAGATCGCTCAGCTGGAGGATCCTGAGGCCCTCGAGGTCGGGGTGCAGGCCACGGAAGCGCATCCTGACAAGCCGGACGCGCGGCTCGTCCGGCGCGTTCGTGAGCCCGCGGAGGCTCGCGGACGCGGCGGCGGCGGGCAGGACCGAGAGGGAGGCCTGGACCAGGGCCCGGCGCGAGCCGTCCGGCGCGGGTGGGACGCGGGCGGCGGGGCGCGGGCGGCGGAGCGCGGCGAGCCCGCGGCGGAGCGCGGCGAGCCCGCGGAAGATCAGCGCCGCGACGAAGAGGAGCGCCGCGGCGGGCGCGAGGACGATGAGCCCGGTCCACGCGAGGCGGACGCCCAAGGCGGCCCAGGGCTCGCGCCCGGCGTCCCAGAGCGCGAGGCCGATCGCCGGGATCACGTACGCGGCGGCGAGCAGGGCGCGCGCAACGCGGGTCCGGAAGAGCTCTCGAGCGAGCAGCGCGGCCGAGGCCGCGCCCAGCGCGAGGACGACGAGGAAGACCTGTGTGGTGAGGGGGAGCGGCAGGAGCGGTAGCACCCGGGAGGTGTACCGAGCGGCCTCGAGCGCCCCGCGGACCCCGGATGAAAGGATCGCGCTCCCCGTGTCAAAACGGTGTGAACGAGGCCGCTCAGGGCGGCGGCGCGAGGGGCAGCTCGACGCGGAAGGTGGCGCCCCGCCCGGGGGTGGACGAGGCGCTCACGCTCCCGCCGTGCGCCTCGACGACGGCGCGGACGAGCGCGAGCCCGAGGCCGCTGCCGCGCTCGCCCCCGCGCGTCGTGAAGAAGCGCTGGAAGACCCTGTGGAGGGCCTCCTCCGCGATGCCGGGCCCGGTGTCGGAGACGGTCGCCTCGACGCGCCGGTCGTCACGCGCGGCGATCGCGACGTGCACCTCGCCGCCGGGCCCCGAGAACGACGCCGCGTTCTCGAGCAGGTTGCGGAGGACGGACTCGAGGCGGTACGCGACGCCGACGACCTCCGCGCGCGCGGCGCCGGACACGGCGAAGCGGACGCCGGGGAAGCGCCCGTCGTCGGCCATGGAGTCCACGATCCCCCGGGCGAGCGCGGCGAGATCGACGCGCGACCGCTCCTCGTGCGGCATCCCGGCCTCGGCGCGGGCGAGCTCGAGGAACTGGCTGACGAGCGCGTCGAGCCGGTGGCTCGACTCCTTGAGCAGCCGCGAGAGCCGTGCGGCCCGCTCCCGCTCGGCGGGGGCGTCGGCGAGCGCGTCCGCGCAGCCCCGGATGGCGGCGACCGGGTTCTTGAGCTCGTGGACCAGATCGGCGACGAACGCCTCGTTCGCCCCGCGGCGCTCCTCGAGCGTGGCCAAGAGGGCGTTGAACGCCGCGGCGAGGTCCTGGAGCTCGGCCGGCCCCTGGAGCGGGAGATCGGCCCGCGGTGTCGGCTCGTGGATCTTGGCGAGCGCGCGCCGCCGGAGCGCCTCGAGCGGGCGCACGAAGCTGCGCGAGAGCCAGAGCGCGAGCAGCAGCGACAGCGGCAGGGTGATCGCGACGAGCCGCGGCAGCGCGCCGCGCAGGTACAGGAGGTGCGCGGCGGGCCTGCGCGAGCTGTCCTGCGCGTGGACGTACCCGCTCCGGCTCGCGTTCACCGCGTGGCACACGAGCAGCGTGGCGCTCTTCGAGAACTCGCAGCCGCGCGCGGCGAGCCCGCGCCGCGCCTCGGCGAGCTCGGGGCGCTGCCCGAGGGGCCCGAGGGCGGCGTCGAAGGCGTCGAGGGCCTCGGCCTCGATCGCGCCGAGGAGGAGATCGCCGACGCGCTGGCCGAGGTCGGTGCCTCGATCGTGATCGGCGTCGGCGACGACCTCGCCCGCGGCGTCGACCAGCCGGAGCCGGAGCAGGTGCGTCCTCGCCAGGGCGTCCAGGCGCGCGTGGACGCGGGGGTCGCCGGGCGAGGCGCCGCCCAGCGCGTCGAGCGCCGCGGCCGCCTCGCGGGCGGCGAAATCGGCGTTGCCGAGCACGCGCGACCAGGCGCGCCGCTCGACGAGCAGGAAGGCGAAGACGAAGAGCATCGGCGCGAGCAGCACGGCGACGACGAGCGCCGTCGTCCGGAGGCGCAGGGAGCGGAAGAAGGGAGGCGTGCCGCCGCGCGCGCCGGGCTCAGCTGCCATAGGCGCGGAAGCGGTAGCCGGCGCCGACGACGGTCTCGATCCGATCGAACGTGGGGTCCACCTGCTCGAGCTTCCGCCGCAGCCGCCGCACGTAGGTGTCGACGATGCGATCGATGACCACGGTGTCGTCCCCGCGGACGATCGCGAGCAGCCGCGCGCGCGAGAGCACGACGCCGGGGCGGCGGACCAGCGCCTCGAGCAGCCGGAACTCGGTCACGGTCGTGACGATGGCCTGGCCGTGGAAGAGGACCTCGAGCCGGTCGGGCGACAGCTCGAGCGGGCCGCTCCCGACCGACGCGGGCGCCGCCTCGGTCCTCCGGCGCGCGGCCTCCCGGCGCAGCAGCGAGCTCACGCGCGCGAGCAGGACACGCATGCTGAACGGCTTCGCGATGTAGTCGTCGGCGCCGAGGTCGAGGCCGAGCGTCTCGTCGATCTCGCTGTCGCGCGAGGTGAGCAGGATGAGCGGCACGAGGTCGCCCTGCTCGCGCAGGCGCCGGCAGAGGGAGAACCCGTCCACGCCGGGCATGTTGACGTCGCACACCGCGGCGTCGGGCCGCTCCTTGCGGATCAGGGCGAGCGCCGTGGTCCCATCGCGCGCGGTCAACGTCGCGTGCCCGGCCTCCTCGAACGCGAGGGCGAGCACGTCGAGCAGCGACGCATCGTCGTCGGCGAGGAGGATGCGCGCCATGCCGCCGCATCATCGCAACCCGGGACGCCAGCGTCCATTGCCGCCATGCCGCCTCTGCCGGCGACGCCGGCGGACCTCCGCCGGGTGACGAGGCCGGACGCCATCCGGGGGGGGCGAGGGGGCTGGAGCGGGAGCGAGGAGGGTGAGCGAAGGGGCGCGTTTCGCGGCGAAGTAGGTTAGAGTGCGCGCCATGCCTGATTTCGCCAAGCTCGCCGCCGCGTGCACGATGGCCCGCGGCCTCGCCATGGACGCCGTCCACGCCTGCTCGTCCGGTCACCTCGGCCTCCCGCTCGGCGCCGCCGAGATCGGCGCTGTCCTGTATGGCGACCTCCTCCGCCACGACCCGAGCGAACCGCACTGGCTGAACCGCGACCGCTTCGTCCTGTCCGCCGGCCACGGCAGCATGTTCCTTTACGGATGGCTGCACCTCGCGGGGTACCCGGTGTCCATCGACGACATCCGCCGCTTCCGTCAGTGGGAGTCGAAGACGCCTGGCCACCCCGAGTACCACTACACCGAGGGTGTCGAGGCGACGACGGGCCCGCTCGGCCAGGGCGTGGGCAACGCGGTGGGGCACGCGGTGGCCGCCAAGATGCTGGCCGCCCGCTACAACACGAAGGAGCACACGATCTTCGACCTCACCGTCTACTGCCTCGCCGGCGACGGGTGTCTCCAGGAGGGCGTGGCCGCCGAGGCGGCTTCCTTCGCCGGGCACTTCAAGCTCGACAACCTGGTCCTCATCTACGACGCGAACGACGTCACGCTCGACGCGATGGCCGCGAAGACGCAGAGCGAGGACACGGGCAAGCGCTTCGAGGCCTACGGCTTCGAGGTGCTCCGCGTCGAGCAGGGCAATGATCTGGAGGCCGTGCACAAGGTGCTCAGCCAGGCGCGGGCGTCGAAGAGCGGCAAGCCCAAGTTCGTCATCGCCCACACCCTGATCGGCAAGGGGATCCCCGAGGTCGCCGGCACGCAGAAGGCCCACGGCGAGGGCGGCGCCAAGTTCGTGGACGCCGCGCGCAAGAACCTCGGGCTGCCTCCGGAGCACTTCTACGTGAGCGAGGAGGTGAAGCAGTTCTTCGCCGGCCGCAGGGAGGTGCTCGGCAAGGCGCGGGCGGCGTGGGAGGCGACGTTCGCGGCCTGGCGGGAGAAGAACCCGGAGCTCGCGCAGCAGCTCGACGACGCCCTCGCGAAGAAGGTGCCGGCGGACCTCGACGCGCGTGTCCCGGCCTTCGCCGCGGGCACCAAGGTCGCGACGCGCAAGGCGGGCGAGACCGTGCTGCAGGCCGTGGCCGGCGCCGTGCCTTCGCTCATCGGCGCGAGCGCCGACCTGTACGGCTCGACGTTCAACTACATCGCGTCGAGCACCGATTTCGATCCGGAGCACCTCGCGGGCCGGAACATCCGCGCGGGCATCCGCGAGCACGGCATGGGGGCGATCATGAACGGCATCGCCTACCACGGCGGCGTTCGCCCGAGCGGCGCGACGTTCCTCGTGTTCGCCGACTACCTGCGGCCGAGCATCCGGCTCGCCGCGCTGTCGCACCTGCCGGTCATCTACATCTTCACGCACGACTCGGTGGGGGTGGGCGAGGACGGGCCGACCCACCAGCCGGTCGAGACGGTGGCCGGGCTGCGCGCCATCGTGGACCTGGACGTCATCCGGCCGGCCGACGCCGAGGAGACCGCCGGCGCCTGGATCGCCGCCCTGGAGCGGACGGATCACCCCACGGTCCTCGCGCTGACGCGGCAGGCCGTCCCGCTCTTGCCGGGCGACGCCGCGACGAAGCGCGAGGGTGTCCGGCGCGGGGCGTATATCCTGGTGAAGGAGACGGCGGCGCTGGAGACCATCCTGATCGCGACGGGCAGCGAGGTGCAGCACGCCGTCGAGGCCGCGAAGAAGCTCGGGGCCGGCGTCCGCGTCGTGTCGATGCCCTGCGTCGAGCGGTTCGCGCGCCAGGACCGCACCTACCGCGAGGCCGTGCTCCCGGCGGCGTGCACGCGGCGCGTGTCCATCGAGGCCGGCGTCACCTTCGGCTGGCACCAGTGGGTCGGCTCGAAGGGCCTCGCGCTCGGGATCGACCGTTACGGGACGAGCGCGCCCGGCGACATCGTGCTGGATCGCCTCGGGATGAACGCCCAGGCGGTGATCCAGGCCGTGCAGGACCTCGTGCCGTGAGCATTTGACACAAGGGCCCCCGCGACCGCAGCCCGCAAGGGGCCTCCACCTCCCGTCTTCCGTCTCCCGTCTTCCGTCTCCCGTCTCCCGTCTTCCGTCTTCCGTCCCTCGTCCCCCTCTCTCGTGCTCGTGCTCGTGCTCGTGCTCGCTCGAAGCGTCTTACGAGCATGTGCTGCGGAAGAGTGAGGAGCGGGAGACGGCAGAATCGTGCACGAGCACGAGCACGAAAGACGAGCACGAAAGACGAAAGACGAAAGACGAAAGACGAGCACGATAGACGAACACGACGATGGCTCGCGGGGGGCCCCACGTATCACCCACTCCCCCCACGCGGAATCCACCCATGCACTGCCCTCTTTGCACATCGCCCCTCGCCTACATCCATGGCCACGCGGCCTGCGTGAACAGCCGTTGCCCGCTGTTCGGCGCCAACCAGGCCGAGTGCTGCACCGGCGAGACCGCCGAGAGCTGCCCTGCCGCGGCCGACGACGGCGCGTCCCCGCGGGCCCCTGCCGAGACGCCAGCAAAACGCGCGCGGTGACCCGCGAGCCGGCAGGCCGCGTCAGCGACGAGAGCGCTGGACGTCGCCCCCGGCCGAGCTACAAGGCCGCGCGTGCCGACGGGCGATCTGGTCTCTCAGCTCCTGGCTCTGTTCGCGGTGCTCGGCGTCGGCGTGCTCCTGCGCGCCGCGGGCCGCGCCGGACAGACGGACGCGGCCGCGCTTCACCGGCTGGTCATCGACGTCACCACGCCCGCGCTGGTCATCACCGTGCTGCGCCGCGCGGGCATCGGCGCGGGCGCCTGGGGCGCGGTCGCCGCCTCGACCGTCGCGCTCTTCGCGTGCGCCTTCGCCGGCGTCGCCGTCGCGCGGGCGCTCGGGCTGCCGCGCGCCGCCCAGGGCGCCGCCGGCCTCGTCGGCAGCTTCTCCAACACCGGCTTCCTCGGCGTGCCCGTCGTGCTGGCCCTCTACGGCGACGCGGGCGGCGCGGCGGGGACGGCGATCCTCATCGACACCATCGTCACCATGGTGATGCTCTGGACCTTCGGCGTCGCGCTCGCCGCGCGCATGGGCACGGGCGGCGCCGTGGACGCACGCAGCCTGCTCCAGCTGCTCCGGCAGCCGGCCGTCGCCTCGATCGCGATCGGCCTCGCGCTGCACGCGTTGCCCATCCCGCTGCCGACCTGGGTGGAGCGGGCGCTCGACGCGCTCGGGAGCGCGACCCCGACCCTCGTGTTCCTCGCGCTCGGCCTCAGCCTCGATCTGCGCTCGCTCCACGGCCGGGTGCGGCCGCTCGTGGCCTTCGCCGCCGTGAAGCTCCTCGTGTCCCCCGCGGTCGCGTTCGGGGCGGCCCTCGCGCTCGGCCTGGAGCGGACCACCGCCGAGGTGGCGGTCCTGCAATCCGCCATGCCCACGTCGATGGTCTCGGTGATCGTCGCCGCCCGGTACGGCTGCGACGGGCAGCTCGCCGCCGGGACTGCGGTCGTGACGACGCTCGGGGCGGTGCTCAGCCTGCCCATCGTGCTCGAGGTGGTGCGCCGGCTGCTCGGGTGACCTCGCCGGCTGCTCGGGTGACCTCGCGCCCCGCGCCCGCGCCGCGGCGGTACCGGTCGGCCCCGGCAGCGCGCGGCGCCGTCAGGCCCCGACCTGGTAGATGCGCCGGTACCCCGCCTCCACGTCGGTGATCGTGACCTCGACGATCCCGTGCGGCGTGATCGCGTACTGCTCCTCGATCAGCGGGCCCTCGCCGAGCAGGCGCTGGACGGGCTCGGCCGCGAGCTCGCCGGCGCGGTCGCGCAGCCCGCGCTCGAAGGGGAACACCACCTCGTTGAACGCCGTGATGTCCCCGTGCGGCACGCCGAGCCGGTCGAGCGCGGCGCACTCGACGAACCGGTAGCGGCCGACGTTGTGCGCCGCCCGGTAGACGCGGCGCGAGACGACCGGCGCCTCGTGGCTCGACGGGATGCGCGCCTCCCGGTCGAAGATCGGATCGAAGACGACCTCGTCCCCGCCGCAGCTCTCCCGGAAGACCCCGAAGTGGCGAGAGAGCCGGTCGGAGAGCTCGAAGCCGGCGTCCTCGTCGACGGCGATCGCGAGGCCCATCGCGATCGCCGCCGAGGGGTAGGGGGACCGGTGGACGCGCCGCCCGAAGCGGTCGCGCAGCGCCCGGGCCACGATCGGCAGCGAGCTCGCCCCGCCGACCACGTAGATCCCCGCGATCTCGGCGAGCGCGTCGCCCGCGCCGGCGTCGAGGCGCGCCATCACCGGCTGCATCGCGGAGATCGTCTCCTCCACGAGCGGCGCGCAGCGGTCGTAGAAGTCGGAGGCCGCGATCGTCACCTCGCTGGCGGGCGCGAGGTCGCCGAGGCAGCTCTCGAGGTCGATCACGATGCGCCGGGAGTTCGGGTTGAGGCGCTCCTTCGCCTCGCGGCACTGGTCCGCGAGCGCCGCGAGCGCGCGCGCCGGCAGCGCCTCGGGCGCGACCTGGGCCGCCTCCAGCGCCATCGAGGCCAGCGCCGTGTCGAAGTCGTCGCCGCCGAGGTGGTTCAGCCCCGCGGTGGCCACGGCGTCGTGGCTGCGCCCGGTCATGTGCACGAGCGACGCGTCGAACGTCCCGCCCCCGAGGTCGTAGACGATGATGTGCTCGCGCTTCGAGGTGATCGTGCTCCGGTGCCGGTGGGTGTACTCGAAGCCCGCGGCCGAGGGCTCGTTCAGGAGCGCGATGACCTCGAAGCCGGCGCGGCGGAAGGCGTCGAGCGTCACGAAGCGCTGCGTCCCGTGGGCGTTCGCCGGGGTGGCGACGACCGAGATGAGGCGCCCGTCGTCTTGCTTCTTCTTCGGCCGGTTCGACCGGTGGAGCACGGCGTCGCGGAGCGACCTCAGGAACAGCGTCAGGAGGTCGAGCACACGCAGCGTGGTGCTGCCGATCTCGACCTCGAAGTCCGGCGAGGCGCGCGGGCCCGAGAGCACGCGCTTGAACGACCGGAGCACGGTCCACTCCGGGTCCGAGGCGACCGCGAGGGCGTCGAAGCCGAACCTGAGCTCGCCGCCCCGCTCGGCGGCGACGGAGGGGTAGAAGTCCACGGTGTCCCCCGCGGCATCCTGGAAGCTGATGACGGGGTAGTTCCCGCGGTCGCAGCACGCGACCACGGTCCGCGTGGTTCCAAAGTCGATTCCGAGACGCACGGTCGGGTTTCCTCCGGCCCGCATGCTGCCACACCGGCTGCCCGAGGTGAAACCCCGCGGCGGCGAGCGGACCAACTGGCCCTTCGCCGGGGTCGTTGCGCCGGTGAGCGCAACGCGATCAGGGCCCGCCTGCGATGGATGCTGCGCGGCCGCTCCTCGCGTTGACGACGTGCCTCAGAGGACGGCGCGGCCGAGCGTCCTTGCTGCGCCGCCGAGGCCTTCGATAGCATCCTCGGGGCAAGGACCAACGAGCGCACAGATGCGAACTGCACCGGTTCCGAACATCCCTGCCATTCCCGGCATGAACCCCGGCGTCTTCGTGATGGGCGGAGGAGGCGCCGGCGGCGGATCCGGCGGCGGCCCCGGCCGCGGCGCGGCCGGGCAGCAGGGCGGCAGCGGCAAGAACGGCGGGAACGGCGCAGACGGCGGCGGCAAGGGGGCCGGGACCTGCGGGCAGGGCAGCCAGGGACGTTGTCCGAACCCGAAGCACGGGCCAGGCGGAACGGCCGCGGGCGATCCGGTGGACGTGCTCACCGGCCGCGTCTACACGCTGCCGAGCGTCGATCTCGCGCTCGCCGGGCCGATGCCGCTCGTCGTGCGCCGCGTGTACTCGAGCGAGGTGCGCGCGCGGGACGTCGGCCTCGGGCTCGGCTGGACCCACTCGCTCGCCTGGGAAATCGAGCAGCGGCGCCGCAGCGTCGTCGTGCACACCCCCTGGGGCACGAGCGTCCGGCTGGACCGCCTGTCGGAGGAGGGGATCCGGCTCGCCTTCGGCAAGCTCACCCGGCAGCCGGGAGGGTTCTTGCTGGTCGACGACGAGGGCCTCGGATGGCTGTTCAGACCGATGGAGGGCATTCCTTCCCGGTTCGTGCCCACGCGGGTCGTCGACGCGGACGGGAACGTGATCGAACTGGTCTACTTCGGGCCGATGCTCTGGGGGATCACCGATGCTGTCGGGCGCAGGGTTCGTGTCCGGAGATTGCGTGACGGCCATATCGCGGCCTTTGAGGTCTTCGACGCTTCGGCCGGCGCGTGGGTCTCGTCTCGGCGCTACGAGTACGATCGCAACCTCCTCGTGCGCGCCGTCGACGCGATCGGCGGCGAGGTGCGCTACGAGTACGAGGCGGACGGCCTGCTCACGTCGACCACCTCGGCGGGAGGCCTGCGGGTCGAGTACCGCTATGACAAGCGCGGGCGCTGCATCGAGACCTGGGCCCACTCCCCTGGCCGCGAGGCCCTGTGGCTCGACGCGGGCGTTCCCTCGAAGCTTGCCGATGGAGAGACGAAGGCGAAGGGGCTGCTGCACGCCAAGATCAACCGGTACGACGACGGGTATCTGGAGCTCGTGACCTCGCTCAGCGTGGAGCGTTATAGCGGCGCAGGAGGCAGGTGCGACAGGGCCGTGATCGGGGGCGGCGTCCACACGAAGCAGTTCGACGCGGCGGGAGCGCTCACGCTGTACGAGGATCCGCTCCACGCCGTGCAGCGGTTCGAGCGCGACGCGGACGGCCGCCTGCTCGCCGCCGTGAGCCCCACCGGCGCCGTCACGAGGTACCGCTACGCCGACGGCGCCCTCGCCGAGGTGGTCGGGCCGCTCGCGGACGCCGTGCGGTTCGAGCGCGACGCCCGCGGCCGCGTCGCGCTGGTCGCCGACGATCTGGGGCTCGTCGCCGAGTACACCTATGCGAAGACCGGACAGCTCGCGAGCGCCGTGGTCTCGGGCGGCGCTGCGACGGCGCTACGTTACGATGGATTGGGCAACCGCATTGAAATCACGGAGCCGAACGGCGCCTCGCGGCGTGTCCGTTATGATTTCTTCGGCAAGATCATCGGTTATACGGACGAGCTCGACGCCGAGACGCGGTACCAGTACGACCCGCGGGGCTTGCTCACGGCCATCGTACATCCCACCGGCGCGGTGGAGACGTTCGACTACGATGCCGACGGCAACCTGTGTCGCGCCGTCGACGCCGACGGCCGGGTGACCGAGCTGCTCTGGGGCGGCTACAGGCTCGTGCACGAGCTCCGCAGGCACGACGGCTCGGTGGTGCGCTACCGGTACGATCGGGAGCAGAACCTCGTCGCTATCCTCGACGAGCGCGGCGACGAGCACCGGATAGAGCGCAACGGGGCCGGCTGGGTCGTGGCGGAGAGGACGTTCGACGGTCGGCGGGTGCGTTACGGCCATGATCTGAACGGTCGCATCACGAGCATGGATGTGGAGGGCCAGGACAGGACGGAGATCGTCCACGATCCCGAGGGGCGCCCCGTCGAGCGCGCGTACGCGGATGACACTCGAGAGAGGCTTGAATACGACGAGGCCGGACGGCTCGTGCGCGCGTCGGTGGGAGATGTCGAGTCGTCGTTCGAGTACGACGTGCGCGGGCGGATCGTCAAGGAGGTGCTCCGCGCGTTCGGCGAGACGTACGCGGTCTCGAGCTCCTTCAGCGCCGCGGGGGATCGCGTGGCCACGTCCACGTCGGAGGGGCACGAGGTCCACGTCGCCTGGGACGTCATGGGGCGTCCGGTGGGGGTGACGCTGGCCGGCGGCGCCACGGTGCGCATGGAACGCGACGCCATGTGGGAGCGGGCGCGGGTCCTGCCCGAGGGCGGCACCATCCAGAGCGAGGTGGATCCGCTGGGCCGCGTTACCTCGGTCTCGATCGGCGCACCTGCGGCGGGCCCCTCGGTGCCGCAAGGGCAGCCTGAATGGGTCGGCCCCCGCCGCGGCCGCACGTTCGAGCGGCGGTATGGTTACTCGCCGGGCGGTCACCTGACCTGGGCCCATGACGCGGTCCGGGGCGGCTCGCAGGAGCTCCGTTACGACGCCCTCGGCCGCGTCCTCGAGGTGGTGGTCGACGGCCGCTCGCGGGAGGCGTATCGCTACGACGCAGCCGGCGCGGTCTTCGGAGGGCAGGCGTGCAGCTACGGGAGCGGCGGGCGCCTGCTGCGTCGCGCCAACATCGAGTACCGGTACGACCCGGCCGGGCGCCTGCTGGAGAAGCGGGACGACGCCGGCACGACGACGTACACCTGGGATGGCCGCGGGCTGCTCGCGGCTGTTCGGCTGGCCGACGGAACGACCGTCGATTTCACCTATGACGCGTTCGCGCGGAGGATCCAGAAGCGCGTCCGGCGCGGCGACGATCTCGTCGTGGAAACGCGCTTTCGCTGGGACGGCCCCGCGCTCGTGGCCGAGCGTGAGGAGCGACTTCAGGACGGCGCCGCCGCCGTGCGCGAGCGCCTCTATGCCTACGAGCCCGGGAGCGTGATGCCGCTCGCGCAGCGCGACGTGATCTCCGACGCGCTCGGGCGACGCGAGGAGCCTTGGCTGTTCTACGTATGCTCGCGCCAGAACGGCTTCCCCGAGGCGCTCATCGATGCGCGCGGGAACGTGGTCGAGACGATCGAGCATTCGCTCTGGGGCAGGACGAGCGCCGCGCGCACCACGCTTCGTTATCAGGGGCAGTACGAGGACGTCGAGACGGGGCTCTTTTACAATGGCCAGCGCTACTACGATCCCGAGACGGGCCAGTTCTTGAGCCCCGAGCCGCGCAGCCTGGAAGGCTCGCTCAAGCCGTACGCGTACGTCGATGGCTTCCCGCTCCGCTGGGTGGACCTCGACGGCTCGATGCGGTCGACGGTGAACAGCACCCGGGCGAACGGCAAACCGAACCGCCCCGCGGAGGGGGCGAGCGGCGGCGCCTTTCCGCTTCACCCGGCCGTCGTGGCCGCGTTGCCGCCGAGCGACGCCCGCGACCCGGAGCTCGCCCAGCGGTTCAGCCCGCCGCCCGGCTCGTGCTCGGAGCCCGCGGCGCTGAGCGAGCGGCTCTACGAATATCAGCGGCGCACCGGGCGGATGTGTTACCCGACACATCCCGGCGACACGGCCTGGCAGCAGAACTTGCACGATGCGCTCGGCGAGGTCGAGCGCGCCGGCCCGAACGCCATCTCCAGCGCTGACGAGCAGGGCGCCGCCGCCGCATGCCCCAACTGCAGCCAGATGATCGCCCGGCTCTGGACGCTGGGCAATCGCACCCCGCCGAACAACCTCGTCGCGCCCGGGCGCGAGACCGGGGTCGGGCCCTCGCGCAACCCGCAAGACAACGTCCGTACCAGCCGGGCATCGGAGCAGTTCATGCAGAACGCAGCAGCGAACGCCGGCACCAACGCGGCCGTGCCCGCGACGCGCCCCGTGCAGCCGGGCATGGGGAAGATCCAGCAGGGCCCCCAGCTGGGCACTCAAAACTATCCAGCGCCGCACCCGTTCCCCCAGCAGAACCTCGGCGTCTGGACGCACAACGAGGACGCCGGCTGGCAGCGCGTGCCCGGCACATGAGCCCGTTCTCCGACACAACCGCCGCGTTCCTCCGGCGCGCGGGGCGCGGGGCGCGGGGCTGGACCCGGAGCGCCCTCGTGAAGTGGCTGCGCAAGCAGCGCGCGCCCGTCCTCGAGGCCCACATCGCCTGGGAGGAGCGGCTCGCGCGCATGGTCGAGGACGGCGCCGTCCCTCTCGGCAGCAGCTGTCTCCTGGAGGTCGGCGACGTTTGTTTCGGGACCGCCCAGATCAACGCCCCATGGCAGAGCTGGGCCGTCGTCCGCCGCGACGAGGGGACGTATGTGCTCGTCGGGAAGAACCGCTCCGGAAACACGCGGCTCTACATGGATGCGCAGGGCCGGCTCGCCAGGCAGCGCGGCGCGTTGTGGGTCCCGCTCGCCGCCTCGCCGGTCGCCCACGTCGAGCGCCTCGCGGCGAAGGACGGAACGGCGCCGTGGACCCTCGAGGTCCCCCGCCGGGTCGGGGCGGCGCTCGCCGAAGCGCTCGCCGTCCCCCGGCTCGATCCCGCGTCGGACGAGCTCTGCGTGTGCTGGTCCGGCGCCCACGTCGTCCTCCTCGACGGGCAGTGGGAGCGGCCGCTCGCAGAGGCAACCACCATCTTCGTCCGCGACGCCGCGGCGCTGCCGCCGCTGTTCGAAGTCCTCGCGCGCCTCGGGTTGCCGGCCCAGGTCAGGCCCACGGCGGCGGCGACACGCGCCGCGGAGGACGTCCGGCGCGAGCAGCCGGCGGACGTCGCGGAGGCGCCTATCGCGCTTTCGTATGCCGCTCCGACCGACGCGTGCTCAGGAGAGCTGGTGATCGAGGGATCCGCCATCGTGCAGCGCGTGCGCGATGAGAAGGGCGCGACGGTCGAGCGCGGCGTCTTCGCGATGGACAAGGTCGTCCTCGACCAGCGGATGCTGGCGTCCGCGCACCTCGCAGGTCGCGCCTCGGCGCGCGCGTGTGCCTACCTCGACGCGCAATGGCTCCAGCGCGACCCGCGGAAGGCCTGCTCTCACGAGGCGCTTTCGGCCACCCTCCGCGGTCGGGATCTGCCAGTCCTGCACGCCGCGCTCGAGTTCGAGTCGTGGATGGGCGGGTTCGTCTTCGAGAACGGACCCGAGGGGAACGGGTACGGCCCGCTCCACATGCTCCAGGTCCACGACGCGCTCGGCGTGCGTGGCGGTAGCGATCCGCCCCACCCCGGCGGTCTCCAGGTGGAGGGAGACTTTCCCCACACCCGCTGGCGATGGAACGCCCTTTCGCTCCTGCCGGTCGGAGACGCGGGTGGGGTCAGGCTCTACGCGGCTGAGGATGGCCTCTTGTACGCGCACGTCCGGGAGCTCGATATGGTCGAGCCGGCGGCGGCGTCGGCGCGTTCGTTCCTCGAAGGCCTCGCCCTGGAGCACGCCTTCGCGGCCATGCGGCTCTCCGCGGTGGAGATCGCGGCGGACATGGGCGAGCAGATCGGCGGCGCGCTCGGCGCCGTGCGGGATGACGTCGCGTCGGACCAGGTGCGAAGCTTCTGGCACGCGCCGGATCTGCTCTTGTGCGCCTATCATGGCTCCGCGGGCAGGGGGCGCACGACGCGCGTGATCTCGACCGACACCGGCCGGCTCGGCGACGCTGTGCGCGCGGCGCTCGCCGCGGATCCAGCGGTGAAGGTGGGAGCGACGCACGCTGTCTTCGACCCGCTGCACGCGGTCGAAGAGCGCGTCGTGCGGTGCTTTTGATCGCGCGAGCGCGCCGTGTCGACCCCGGGTGACAGGCCGTGCCCGGCACGCGCCGCTAGAAGATCTCGAGCCCGCTCATCGTCGAGCCGGGCACCACGCGCCGCGAGTCCCAGTGCTCCATGATCTTCTCGTCCTTCACGCGGAACATGTCGAAGATCACGCCGGTCCCCGAGTAGCGGCCCTGCACGACCACCAGATCGCACTCGGCGAACGTGCGCAGGCGCTGGTAGCTGAACGACGACGACGAGACGATCCCGCGCATCAGATTCCTGAGCGTGGCGACGCCGCTCGTCGCGATCGGGTTGTGCTGGAGGTACGGATCGGCCCAGTAACGTCGGACGCGGCGCCCGGCGCCCGCGCCGCAGCGAGGTGTTCCCCTGCGGCGCGGCGCGCTCGGCGGCGCCTGCCGCCGCGGCCCGAGGCTCAGGGCTCGCCGGCGAGCTTCTTCACCGCGGCGAGTAGGAGGTCGGCCTTGAAGGGCTTGATGATCCAGCCCTTCGCGCCGGCCTTCCGGGCCTTCTCGATGAGCTCGGGCTGCCCCTCGGTGGTGAGCATGAGGATCGGCACGCCGGACGCGAGGTTCTTCTCGCGCAGGCTGTGGAGCATCTCGATGCCGTTCATCACCGGCATGTTCACGTCCGCGATGATCATGGCCAGGTCCCCGGCGTGGGCGGTCACCGCGGCGACCGCATCCCGGCCGTTGTCCGCCTCCACGGTGCTGTAGCCCGCCCCCGACAGCAGGATGCCGACCTGCTGGCGGACCGTGCTTGAATCCTCGACGAGAAGAATCTTCTTGGGCATCTGTCGTGTCTCCTTGGGCGCGTGCGGCCCCGCGGCTCAGAACAGCAGCACCTCGCCCTCGCGCTGCGGATCGGGCATGTCCACTTCCTCGAGCTCGAGCGCCGTGTCGGGGGCGATCGCGTCGAAGAGCACGGCGAGCCGGTCGGTCCCCGCGTCGAACAGGAGCCGCCGGAAGCCCTCGCCCTGCTCCTCCCTCGCGCGCAGGTGATCGCCGATCGCCGCGCTCGGCGTCGAGAGCACGATGATCAGCCCGAGGTGGCGGAGGCGGTTCTTCACCCGCCCGAGGAGCTGGTTCGCGAGCTCGCTCGCCCAGTCGCACACCATGTCCTCGTCGAGCGCGCGCCGCTCTCGCAGCGGGTGGCAGCGCGTGATGAGCGCCACCGGGGCGACGATCGTCAGGCTCCCGCGGAGGTGATCCCCCGTGAAGCCGATGAAGGAGACCACCGCGTTGCCCGGCGTGGCCTCCGGCTCCGCGCTCTCCAGCAGCCGGATCTCGACGCCGTTGTCGCGAAACAGGTGGACGCACGACGCCGCAAGCTCCTCGTAGATGCGGTGCCAGCTCTCCGAATTCATCTCGATCTCCTCGAAATCTCGCTCTGCATTGTCGATGCGCTCACTGCGTCACCCGGCCTGGTTGGCCCCCGCTCGGCGCTCCGCCGGCGCCGCCCGGCGAGAGGCCCGGGCTCGATGCGCCGCGCGGAGCGGCGGGCTGGAGCGCGCCCCGCGCGCTCGGCGGCGGCGGGCTGGAGGGCGGCCCCCCCGCGGGCGGGGCGGCGGGCTCGTGCAGCTCCCGGGGGAACCGGAAGCGGAAGGTCGTCCCCTTGCCGAGCTCCGTCTCGGTCTCCACCCGGCCGGCGAGCCGCCGGCACTCGTGGAGGGCGACGCCGAGGCCGACGCCGCGGCCGGAGACGTCCGTGACCTGCTCGGCGGTGCTGAAGCCGGGGGAGAACAGCGCGGCCTCGAGATCCCGCCGCGTGGCGCTCGGCAGCCCGAGCGCCGCGGCCTTCTCGCGCACGCGCTCCCAGTCGATGCCCGCGCCGTCGTCGCCGATCTCGATGACGATCTCGTCGGCCGTCGCGCGCGAGCGGAGCGTGAGCGTGCCCCTCGGCGGCTTGCCGGCCGCCTCGCGCACCCCCGGCCGCTCGATCCCGTGGTCCATCACGTTGCGCACGACGTGGCCCAGCGCCTGCCACATCGCGGCGAAGCGCGCCGCGGGGAGCCGGACGCCCCCGGCGTCGATGCGCACCTCGGGCCTCGGCTTGCCGAGCTTGCGCGCCAGCGTCTCGGCCTGGTCCTTCATCCGGTTGAGCCGCACCTCGGTCCGCTCGTCGCGGAGCGCGCCGACGGCCCGCTCCAGCTCGGCGTGGTCGCGGCGCTGGCGCACCAGCTCGAGCAAGCTCTCGATCTCCTCGTGGCCGACGTCCGCGCGCGACGCCTGCGCCGTCGACGCGAGCAGGCCGCTCACGCGCGACACGAACGCGCTCCACGCTTCCCTGAGCGCGCGGATCTGCTCGTCGGACGGCAGCGAGCGCTCCTCGACGACGAAGCTCTCGATCTCGTGCGCCACCTTCGCCACGCTCGTCACGCCCCAGAGCCCGGCGTTGCCCTTGATCGTGTGCACGAGGCGCATCACGTGGTCCACCTCGGCGATGGTCCGCGCGCTCACCGCGTCGACGAGCGTGCTCGTGTCGTTCACGAACCCGAGCAGGCCGAGCCGATCCTTCACGGCGCGCTCGAACACCTGGATGTACTCGCGCTGCTGCTCGTACTCTCGCAAGGAGTCCATCGTGGCGGTGACGTCCGTGATCACCATCAGCGCGCCGCCGAACTGGCCCTCTCCGGACAGGATCGGCTTGAAGCCGAGCGTGAGGTGGCGGCCGTCGCGCTGCAGGGCCTTCGGGAGCTGGTCGAGCACGACCTCGAGCGGGAGGAAGTCCTCGTTCGCGGCCTCCCACCCCATCCTGAGGAACGCGCGCGCCCGGGGGTCGTGGCCGGCGATGCGGTCGGCGAAGTGCTCCTCGGGCGTCGGCGCCCCGAAGAGGCGCTCGAAGGCGGCGGAGCGCGCGGGCTCCATCGTGCCGTCCCGGCGGATGGTCACGAGCGCCTGATCGACGTTGTCGAGCACGAGGCGCATCTCCCGGTTGCGCTTCTCGAGCTCACACGTCCGCTCGGCGACGGTGGCCTCGAGGTTCTGACGGTGGCTCTCGAGGGCCTCGTCGCGGGCCTGGATGCCCGCCAGCATCTCGTTGAAGGCGTCCGTGAGGGCCCCGAACTCGTCGTCGGCGGTCTTGCGGGCGCGCGTCGTGTAGTCGCGCGTCCGCCGGACGTGGGCCGCGGCCTCGCCGAGGACCTCGAGCGACCGGGAGATCCCCCGCACGAGCACGAACGCGAGCGCGACCGACACGAGGAGCACGAACGTCGAGACGAGGACCCCGTTGCGCACCGTCCGACGCGTGTTCGCGGCCTTGGTCGCCGCCGCGCCCCGCATGCCGGTGAGCGCCTCGCGCTCGATCTCGGCGAGCTGGTCGACGAGCGCCTGCTGCGCCTCGATCCACGCGTCATGGTCGACGGACAGCGCCTCGTCCGTCGACGCGATCGCGGCGCCGCGCAGGTCGTCGGCGCGCCGCACGCGCGGGTCCGAGCGCGAGGCCTCGTAGAGCGCCCGCGCCGCCTCCGACGCGTTGGCGAGGAACACCTCGTGATAGAGCTGCTCCTCCGTCATCAGCGTCACCAGCGTCTTGAAGGCGCCGGGCTCGAACTGCGTGGACGCGAAGGTGTGCGCGAGCAGCGCGTGCTGGCGGCTCGCGCGCTCGGCGAACTCCTGCACCGCGACGAGCGACTGGATGTTGCGCAGGAGCTCGCCCTCGTCGCTCAGCTCGGAGAGCCCGGCGTTCGCCCGGATCAGGCTCGCGTTGATGCCGTCATAGAGCTTCAGCACGTTGTCGAGCGGCGCCACCTTCGCGTCGGCCTGGCTCCGGAAGGCGTCGAGCTCGCCGACGCGGGCGTGCGCCTCGGCGTGATCGCGGGCGACCCGGGGCGGCAGCCTGGCGAGGTCGCGCTCGGCCAGGAACGCGTCGAGGCGGGCGAGGCTCTCGTCCGTCGCGGCCCGAGCGGCCCTGAGCTGGCCGCTCGCGCGCGCGAGCGCCGCGGCGCGATCGAACGGCCGCATCGCGCCCTGCGCGTCTTCAGCGTCCCGCGCGTCCCCGTCCGGAGGCCGGACCTCCAGCCCCTCCACGAGCGCGGTCCACGCCCGCTCCTTCTGGAGCGCGTGCAGCGGCTGCGCCATGAACGACGAGAGCTGCGCGAGATCCTCGAGCGAGCCGATCGCCGCCGCCCTCGCCGCCTGCTGCCGCGCGTCGCCGACGATCATCGCCGCCAGCAGCAGGGCGCCTGCCACGGGCACCCCGGCGAGCGCCCACAGCTTCAACCGAATCGAGGCTTTACGCAATCTCGGCATGCATACCCGTCCCCTCGGGTTGGCCGCTGCGGCCTGAAGGTCGCTGGACTCTCGTGTGCTTCACAAGGAGGGGCTCCGCCAACACCTGAGCACCCGCGCCGCGCTCTCACGTCGATCACGGGGCGAGGGAGCGCCGCACCCTACCACGGGGGCGCCTCTCTCCAGAGCCGTCATCGATCATCTCTCGCGTACCATGTGCGTTCTCCTGAACGAGGCTCTTCCCTGCCGTGACGTTTGGCTCGCTGCGAGCACCGGAGGTGTGTCGGAGCACGTCGAGGCTCCACCTTCTCTCGTTCCTGTGTACGCTACGCGTGCAGGTCGCGAGTCTGCAAGAGCGTGTGCGGCTCGATCGAGCGGCGCAGCGAGGCTCTGCGATCAGGGAGCAAGAGATGATGATGGTTCGGAGTGGACGGCGGCGGGCGCGGGCATGGCGCCTCGGATGCGCTTCGAGCGCCGCCCTCGGAGGAGTGCTCGTCACGGCGACGCTCGCGCACGCGCAGAGCCCTGGCGCCGGCCCTGCCCCGGAGCCCCCCGCCGCGACCGGAGCGGGTGTCGCCGCCGCCGCGCCCGCCGCGCCCGCCGCGACCGGAGAGACCGCCGTCGAGGCGCGGCTCGCCGCGTCGGAGAAGCGCGCTGCCGAGCTCGAGAAGCGCCTCGCGGCGCTCGAGGACGCGCAGGTGGCGCCGGAGGACGACGACGGCAGGGAGCTGCTCCGGATCTACGGGTTCATCGACGTCGGCGTCCAGCGCATGTGGATCCCGGAGAACTCGGCCCTTGCGGCCGCCCTCCCGCAGGCGAACGCCCTGAACTTCGTCGTGGGGAATTTCAACCTCTACCTCGACGCGCAGCCGAGCGACCACTTCCGCTTCCTCGGGGAGCTGCGGTTCACGACCGCGCCCGGCGGCGCCCCGGTGCCGGTGACGCCGCCGCCGCCCGGCGTGGATGCCCGGGTGAGCACGCAGCCGTTCGGGGCCTTCGACTCGACCGCGACCGCGTTCGGCTCGCCGGCCGTCTATGGCGGGCTGGTGTCGATCGAGCGCGCCCACGTCGACTGGACGCGCTTCAACCTCTTCAAGGTGCGCGTCGGGCAGTTCTTCACCCCGATCGGCATCTACAACGTCGACCACGGGAGCCCGGTGCTCATCACCGCCGCCATTCCCTTTTTCATCTCATCGCGCCTGTTTCCCACGCGGCAGACCGGGCTCATGCTCTACGGCAGCACGTTCACGGGCGCGTGGGAGCTCGGGTACAACGCCTACGTGAGCAACGGGCGCAACGAGAACGCGCCTTTCGCCTTTGACGACAACCGCGGTTTCGGCGGCCGCCTGCACGCCACCTACGAGGACCCCGGCAAGCTGACGTTGAAGCTCGGGGCGTCGTTCATCGCGAGCAGGGCCCGCGACTGGGTCGTCGATTACAAGTTCCTGGAGGGCAGCACGGACATCCATTCGACGTGGTCGTTCCGGGAGTACACCGGAGCCGGCGACGTCTCGCTCGACATCGGGAAGACGCGCCTGCGCGCGGAGGCGGCGGTCGTCCGCGTGCTCTACGACGAAGGGAAACGCGAGGGCGGGTTCGGTGTCTACGCGCCGGACGCCTGGAAGACCTCCACGTATGCCGTGGCGGCTCACCGACTGGATTTCCTGAACATGGAGCCGTTCGTCACCGGCGCCGCCCTGCACGCGCCGATCTACTCGAGCGACACCCTCCTCCAGTTCGGCGGCGGTCTGAACTTCTACATCACCCCGGACGTCACGCTTCGGAGCCAGGTGCTGCACACGATCACGACCATCCTGCGTGAGGAGAGCTCGGCGCCCGACTTCCACACCACGAACGTGCTGGCTCGCCTGATCCTGGCCTTCTGAGAGAGGTTCGACGCAAAAATGAAGCGTTTATCCCTTCTGCTCCTCCTGGCCCTGCTCGGCATGACCCCGTCTGCCTCGTCCTTCGCGGTGGAGGAAGAGATCGTCGTCGTCGTCAACCAGGCCAACCCTGTCCGGGCGGCGGGGCGCGACACGCTCCGCCCGATCTTCCAGACGACGCGGACCGACTGGTACGGCAGGTCGGCGGTGCCGGTGAACCTCCCCGAGGACTCCCCGCTGCGGCAGCGCTTCGACACGGCGGTGCTGGGCCTAGATCCCGAGGGCGTCGCCCGTTACTGGATCGACCGGAAGATCCGCGGCGGCGAGCGGCCGCCGCGCAAGGTATCGAGTCCGAGCGCCGTCCTCCGCATCGTCGGCGAGGAGGCTGGCGGTATCGGGTACATCGCCGCGAGCGACGTCAACCCCTCCGTCAAGGTGATCGCGCGCATCCGCGACGGCCAGGTCGTGCCGCCGTGAGCCCGTGGAGAGAGGAACGAACGATGGACATCCACCCGTCTAGAGCGACAAACGGGTTGAACCCGTCTGAAACGAGCAGATTTTCGAACCGCCAAGGCGCCAAGGACGCCAAGAAGGAGAAGAAAATATCTTGGCGCCCTTGGCGCCTTGGCGGTTCATCTCTCGTTCCTCAACGTGATCGGTGTTCTAGCATCATGCCGTCCGCCCGCTGCGGGGCCCTGGTCGTCGCCCTTGGCGCCGCCTGCGCGGCGATGCTCGTGGGATGCTGGGATTCGGACCCCTGTGATCCGGGCCAGGCGGTCATCGGCAACGCGTGCTGGGATCCCTTGCCGCCGCCGCCCCCAACCGGCTCCACCGGCAGCGCCACGGGCACCGGCGGCGCCACAGGCACCGGCGGCACCGGCGGCGCCGGCGGCGACGCTGGCGCCGGTGGTGCAGGCGGCGCCGGCGGTGCAGGCGGCGCCGGCTCCGGCGCCTCCTAGCGCGCTTTTCCTCCATCTCTGATAATGCGTCCCAGAGCGGCGGTCGCCCGCACAGGAGACGGGCCCAGATCGGCGTTTTCGGCGCGGAAGCGCACTCCTGTGCGCTGAGCACCGAAAACGTCGAGATGGGCCCGTATCCGAAGCGGGCGACCGCCGCTCAGAAGAGGATTACTTTGCCGTCGAGGGGGAGCGGGGATGCGTTCGAGAACACGAGCGAGCCCTCATCGAAGTCGCCGCTCAGCGTGACGAACACCTCGCCCTTCAAGGTCCGGAACGCGTAGGCGAAATGCTGCTTGCAGGTCCGGGTCCGGCGCTCCAGGTCGACCGGCAGGCGCAGCTGCGGCAGCTCGGTGTGAAGCGCTATCTGGAACCTGGCGAGCCGGCTCTTCACCTTTCCCATGAGCTGGTTGGCGACCTCGCGCATCCAGTCGTCGATGCCCTCGAGCATGGGCGGCAGCTCCGTCATGGCGCGGTACACGCCAGGGTTCGCGGACAGGGCCAGCACCCCGGAGAAGCCTGGCGCATGGAAGGTCACCGTGCTCGTGGGCGCGAGGTGGCCCCGCGCCTCCTCGCGGAGCTCTCCGGCGTCCACCGGCGCGATCGCGACGCCGTAGAAATGGAAGAGCTCCACGGTCGCCCCCTGAACGAGCACGTCGATCGTCCGCACCTTGCGCGACTGGGCCGGCCGTGATTGAGGCGCACCGTCGCTGGGCGGGGCGGGACGCGAAGGTGCAGGCGGCGGCACGGTCCGAGGCGAGGAGGCCGGTTCGCGGCGCTCGACCATCGCGCTCTCATGGCGTATGGGCCCCGGCCGCATGTCGGACGGACGATCCAGGTCACTGCCTCGCCGACGGCTCATGTTAAACTCACAGCGTATCCCTTCGATCCAGCCTGTAGCAACATGCTTCTGCGGAGGGGCATGCGAATACAACGCGAGACGCCTGCTCACTCGGGTTGACATGGTTTGACATGTGTCCCTTTGTGGGTGGTCCCAGCGCGTGCAGGTGGTCTCGCGTCGGGCTGCAGCGGGCGCTGGTCGCGCTGAAGCGTCGATGTTGCGACATTCCCGCTCCTGTGAGAATTGATCAGCCCGTTGTTCATCGTGCGGACGTGCGGACGTGCGGACGTGCGCAGGCTGGAGAATTACGGTGAGGCGATAGCGCGGCACGCGAGGTGCCGCCGCGCGGCGGCCGCGAGGTGTGGTCCGCCCGGGCGCGCGCGGCGCGTCATGGCGCCTGGACGGCGGCTCCGCGGCCGGGGTAGGGGCGCGCCTGCTTGATGTAGAGCGTCGGCGGCTCGCCCGGGCTCGCGTCGTCGTCGAACTTGAACTCCACGTCCATCGCGTACCAGCCGCTGTTGCCCGCGGCGGGCCCGTAAGCGGGGGAGAACCGGGCGTGGATGGCGTCGAGCGCCACGCCGAGCTGATGGACCTGCGCGGCCGAGAGCACCGTCTGGCCCTCCGGCATGAGGCTCGAGTGGGTCAGGTACGTGACCGGCTGGTTCGGCTGGCTGAAGAAGTAGAGGAACTCGTCGTTCGTCACGCCGGCGGGCGGCGCCACGACCTCCACGTCGCCGCCCGTCTGCACGTTGACGTAGAACGCAGGCTGCACCCCGGCGGTGTCGAACGGGTTGTTGGTCACGGCCACGCCGTTCGCCTCCTCGTCCGGGAAGTTGTGGTGGACGAGCAAGGCCATCCCGATGGATCTGTGATCGATCCCGTAATAGGTGCGCTCATCGAAGGTGCGGAGCTTCCAGGCGCTCGCGTAGGTCTTGCGGATGGCGTCGAGGACGTCCTCCCAGTCGGCCGGATCGCCGGTGTTCGAGTCGTAGCAGCCGGCGCACGGGAACCCCTCGAGATCCTCGCTGTTCGTGCTGGTGCGGAAGCGCATCGGGTGCCCGGGGTACTCCGCCTCGATCTTCGCCTGGAGGAGCGCCTGGAAATCGGCGTCGATAGGCGCGGCCTTCATGGCGTCGCGGAGCGCCTTCAGCTCCTCGTCGCGGGCCGCCGGATCGGTGGTGAACTGCGGGTCGGCGAGCAGCGCCTCGATCCGGTCGTAGAAGCCGTTCTGCTTCATGAACAGGTCGTAGTAATAGACCGGGATCGCGAACGCCTTCTGGATCGGTACATCAGGGATCCTGGCCAGGATCGAGTAGTGGGCCGCCTTGCCGCCGAAGGCGAGGACCGCCGTCTTGATCGCGTCCCGGAGCGGCTCGCCGTTCGCCGGGTCGGGGGTCACCTCCTCGATGTCGGTCAGCTCGGTGACCGTCAGATCCAGCTCGGGGAGCGTGACCGGGGTGGGCTTGTGCGCCTCCCAGAACGCCTCGGCCTCCGCCTCGGTGACCTCGCGGACGCTCCAGGACGACGCGCCCGCGGTGAGCTCGACCAGCTTGTCCTTCAGCGCGAGCAGCTCGGGGTGGCTCATCGCGCCGCGCAGCCCCATGTTGGGCGTGCGCCGGTTCTGGGAGAGCACGTTGACGTGCGAGAGCGGCGTCTGGAACTCCTCCGTGATGATCCCCTGGACGACCGAGATGTCGTTCGGCGCCTCGTCGAGCACGACGATGTCCTGGTGGGAGAGGTACTCGTCGTCGAGATCCGCCGCCTTCGCGAAGTGGAGCCGCCCTACCGCCGTGCCGAGCGAGAGCGGCTGGTAGTCGATCTCGGCGTAGAGGTCGCCGGTGCTGACCACGGGGATGTCGGAGGGGAGCTTCCCGGCCTCGACCGCGACGGCCTCCGACGTGGGGTGGAACGCGAGCTCAGGCCCGAAGAAGGAGGCCCCCTGGACCGCCCTGAACAGGGCGGCGATCATGTCGGCCGACGCGGTGTCGTAGGGGGAGATCTCGAGCGCCCACCTGCCCGGACCTTGGTAATGGGTGACGGCGCCCAGGATGAAGCGGCGATCCGGCGTGAAGTACTCGGTCGCGTTGAAGTCGGCGAGGGGAGGGACGTAGGGCAGCCCGTCGCCGGAGAGGTGCGTCGAGACGAAGTCGTGGTGGATCGGGTAGAGCACGCTGTTCTGGAAATACAGGGCGTTCTGGTCGGCCTGATCCAGGGCGACCTTGACCGACCGCGCCCCGGGCAGGTTGGCGTCGATGGGCGCCGACGCGAGCGCCTCGAAGTCCGCGGCGCATCCCACGCGCTCCAGGAACTCGGTCGACGCGTCGTCGCCCTTGCGTTCGCAGACCTCTGGGGCCGGGCCGGTGCCGCCCGAGCCGCCGCACGCTGCCGGCAGCGTCGCCGCGGCCAGAGCGAGCGCGAGGATCGACGTGATGCGATTGCGTTGGTACATGGATTCTCCTGAGAAGAGTGGCTGACCGGGAGCTGCGCGCGCCGGGGCGCCCGCGTCAGGGCGTCAGCGCGAAGCAATAGATGCCGCCGTACCCGCCGCCGGAGCCGACGCTGGTCGATCCCGCCTGCGGCCCGCCCGTGTCGACGAGGTTGACGCCCGGGGAACACCCCGCCGCGTCGTGCGCCGACGTCCAGCGCGCCATGTTGATGTCGCCGCCAGGGCCGCCGCCGCCGGGTCTGCCGCCGAAGTTCCTGGGCCACGAGTGCCCGAGGCGCGGGGTCCCCTCGCTCCTGTCGCCCGCCGCGCTCGTCCAGTCCTTGCACGTCGCGGTGGCGCCGTAGAGCCGCCCTTGCTCGTTGGTTCCCGTCATGGTGTCGTGGTTGTCCACCTCGGGCTGGCTCGGATCGGGCTGGTGGTTGGGGACGCCGTCCTCGTTCGGCAGATCGTCCATGATCGCCTCGTCGGCCCCGACGGGGCGGTCGTTGAGCAGCTCCTGCTTGTTGCTGGCGACGAGCCGGCCGAGCCGGTCGTACCAGGGCCCCTCGCCGATCCGATCGATCGCGTCGACCTGATTGCCGTCCTCGCCGGCGACGGCGCTCAGGAACGCGCGCCACGTCTTGCTCCCCGCGCCCGGGAGGCTCTTCTCGGCGATCGTCGCGCAGATCTTGTCGGCGCCGCGGAGGCCGGCGCCCGGGCCGGTCTCGCCGAAGCGGAGGTCGCCCCCGAAGCCGTCCTGCGAGCCCGACAGCTCCCGCATGGCGACGAGGCTGGTCACGAAGAAGCTGAATTTCTCGGTCGTCCCGCCGCCGGTGGTCGCCGTGTCGCCGCCGGTGGTCGCGGTGCCGCCGGTCGGGTTGCCGCCGCCGGTGGTCGCGGTGCCGCCGCCGGTGGTCGCGGTGCCGCCGGTCGGGTTGCCGCCGGCGGAGCTCGACGACGTGGCGGTCGCGTCCTCGCCCGGGGTGTCCGTGTCCGAGCCGGAGCAGCCGAGCGCGTGCGCGCACAGCGCGAGGGTGAGGGGGAGCAGCAAGGGGCGATAAGCTCGTGTCATGATGGCTAGTTCCTTCTTGTGGTGAAGCCTGGGTGTGCGTCGCGCCGTGAGCCGGCGAGGGTCACTGGCAAGTGAGATCGGTCTGGCAGGTCTGGCCCTCGGGGCACTGCGAGGTGTCGTTGCACGAGGTGAGCCCCGGGATCTCCACCGGCCGCTCGACCAGGGACGAGATGACCAGATCGACCCGGCCGGCCGCGATCGTCGCGGAGCCGACGGCCCTGCGCGTGACGGCGATCGACGGGAAGCCCGCCGCGCCGAGGTCGAGCAGCCGCGTGACGAGCGCCGCCGGCAGGTCGAGCGACCCGGTGTCCTCGGCGGCGCACTCGAGCATCCCCTTCGTGCCGCCGTGATGGCTGATATCGAGCTTCACGTGGATCGTGGAGATGCCGGCCTGCCCCGGCGGAGCCCACGTGAGCTGCAAGGCCTGGTCGGGCTCGAGGAGGATCGTGTCGTTCAGGAGATCGAGGGGGAGCACGCCCCTGGCTTCCAGCGTGAAGGCGCTGAAGTAATCGCCGCTCGCCTCGAAGCGGATCGCCTGGCCCTCCTCGGCGGGCGGGTAACGGAGCTTCACGCCGGCGGGCGGCTGGTAGTTGTTCGCCGTGGGCTTCATCACGAGGGACGCCTCGCCCGACTCGAGGCTCAGGCCGGTCACGGTCACGTCGCCGGCGCTGTGCGCGGCCGGGTAGGCCTGGCACGTGTCGTCCTCCACGCACACGGCGCTGCCCCCGCAGGGCTGGTTGCAGAACGGGACTCGCGGCGTGAGGAGCTGACAGGGACCCTCCTCGGCGTCCACCTCCCAGACGAGCTGGGCAGGCGTGGGCCCGTCGTAGATCTTTCCGAGCACCGACGTGCTGCCGGACGCCTCCGGCGCGCCGTCCGCCGGCTCCGCGGCAGGCGACGAGCGCACCTGGAAGCTGCCGACGAGGCGCGTGGGGTCGCCGGTCGATCCGTTCGGCGCCGGGGATCCATCCGGGAGCCCGGCGTCCGGAGCGCCGTTGCCGTCAGCGGCGGAGGTCGAGCAGCCGAGAGACAGGAGGCCAGCGAGCGCGCCAAGGACGCTGACGCGCCATCCGCCTCGCGCGTGGAATTTTACAATCAAGCAAACTTTGGGTGACATCTGGATGACCAGGTGGCGGGTTCCTGCGATCGGGGGTCAATCTTTTTGCGGGGGGTCGCCTCGGAGGGATGAGATGTTGCTCCCCCCGCGCCTGTGCCGGCGTTTGCCGCATTCTCCGGGGTCGGGCTCGGCGCACGTCTCGGGCGGAGATCGCGCTACGTCGCTGCGCTCACTTGCCGTCGAGCTCGGACAGGCGGGCGCGCAGCCGCGGCGCGTGGACGCTCTCGCGATGACGGGAGAGGAAATCGGCGATGGCCACGCGCTCGTCGGCCGTCCGCCCGAGCCGGCGCAGGCACTGCACGCGCCCGACGCGGGCCTCCGCGCCGAGGGAGCCGCCGGCGCCGGCGAGGTAGCGCTCGAAGTAGCCGAGCGCTTCCGCCGCCTTGCCCTGGCGGAGCGCGATCTGTCCGAGCGACACCAGCGCGGCCCGCGCCTCGGGGCTGGACGGGTGCTGTGCGAGCAGGGCGCGGTATGCGGCGCTGGCCTCGGCGCTCTTGCCCTGCGCGAGCCGGGCCTGCGCGTGCAGGAGCAGCGCTTCGGCGGTCGACGCGGGCTCCTCCGGGCGCGTCCTGGGCGGCTGCGGGGCGCGATCCCGGGCCTCGGCCGCGCCGGTGGCCGCGGGCTCGCTCGCGGGCGCGGCGGCGCCGGACGGGGGCACGGCGGCGCCGGACGGGGGCACGGCGGCGCCGGGCGGGGGCACCGCGGCGCCGGGCGGAGGCTCTGCCGCGAGCGCGGGGGCGCCGGGCGGGGGCACGGCGGCGCCGGGCGGAGGCTCGTCCGCCGGCGCCGGCGCGGCGAGGCCCGGGGCTGCCTGCGGCGCGCCGCCTGGATCCACCGCCTCGCTGCCGCCCGGCGCGGGCGCCGGCGCAGGGCCGTCGACCAGCTCCGCCGCGAGCGCGACCAGCAGGGTCGCCGCGGCGGCCGCGCCGGCGATCGCGCCCGCGACCCCGCGCCGCACCGTCGGCCGCGGCGCCGCGCGTGGCCTCGCCGCGCTCGCGGGCGCGGGCTCGCCGCGGGCGCGCGCGAGCACCCGCTCCAGCATGGCCGCGTCGCTGAGCTCGCGGCCGTCGCCGCGCGCGTCACCGAGCCTGCCGAGCGCCGCCCAGAGCGGCGCCTCGCCGCGGAGCTCGGGGTCCTCCTGCTCGGCGCGGCGGAGGAGCACCAGGTCCTCCGGGCAGAGCACCTCGCCGCGCGCCTCGGCGGCGAGGAGGGCCGGCAGGCGGTCCAGATCGATCTCGGGGTTCGGCGTGCCTGTCATGATGCCCTCTTCCGGCCGACGGCTATGTCCTGGCGCACCTGCTTGCGTAACGCGCCGATCCCGAGGCGCAGCCGGCTCTTCACCGTGTCGGGGCTGACCTCCGTCATCACCGCGATCTCCTCGATGGAGTAATCGAGCGCGTGGTGCAGGAGGATCACGTCGCGCTGCGCCTCCGGCAACGCGTCGAGGTACACGCGCGCCTCGCGCGGGAGGGACTCGAAGGGGGGTTGGTGCGGCGCCTGGGCGACCTCCTCGTCGATCGCGCTCTCCGGGGCGACCGGCGCGCCGTCCCGGCGCTGCTGCCTGACGTAACGGAGGATCGTCCGCACGGCGATGCGCCGGGCCCAGGCCTCGACGGCGGCCTCGCCGCGGTAGGTCGAGGCGCTCTCGAGGATCGCGAGCAGGGCGAGCTGCGCGGCGTCGTCGGCGTCGGCGGAGCTGCGGAGGAACGCCCGCGCGATCCGGCGGACCCGCGCGATCACGTGCGTCATGAGCCACGCCTGGGCTTCCGGGTTCCCCGCGCCGGCGCGGCGCATCCGCTCGAGATCGAGCGGCGCGGCCGCGGCGGGGGGCGGGTCGGGAGCGGGGCGCGTCATGGCGCTGGCCAGCCGCGGCTCGGGCAGACGTCCGAGGCTCGTGCGGAGAGCCCCTGCATGCGCGGCGTCCATTGCCGCGACCTGGTGCGGCGCGCGGCCCGCACCGGGTCAATTTTCTTTCGGTGTCGGCTCATGCGGCGCCGGCGCGCCTCCCCTGGCCACGCCCGCGGCGGTCGGCGGGGCCGGCGAGCCAGGCGAGGCCGGGAAGGCGACGCCGAGCTCCAGCCCGAGGCCGGCGAGGATCCGCACCGGGTGGGGCTCGAACGCGAGGCCCGGGTGCACGGAGCTGTCAGGCCGGTTCAGGAGGAAGTCCACGCCCAGCATCGCCTTGAGGCGAAGCCACGCGGCGAGCGGATACCCGAGCTCGGCGACCGGCGCGACGCTGACGAGCACGTCGGTCCGGGTCTCCGGCGGAGGCAGCGGCGGCGGACGCTCCTGCGGCGACGGCCAGGAGGGGACGCCCAGCGGCGCATGGTCCCGCGGCGGCGGGGCCAGAGGCACGTGGTCCCGCCGCCGCGGGGGCGGCGGCGCGTGGGCCCACGGCAGCGGGGGCGGCGGCGGCGGCAGCGCGCTGCGCTGCGGGATGCGCTGGACGACATCGACGCTGGCGCGGGCGCCGAGCTGCAGGTCGAGGCCGAGCGGGAGGCGGAGCCGGACCTGGCCGGTCGCGAACACCGGGTGACGTGCGAGGTCGAACGCGAGCCGCTCGTCGCCGAGGGTGAGCGAGGGCATGAGCTCGTAGCCCAGGCCGACGACGACGGGATCCACCGGCGCCCAGGTGGCGCGGAGCGCGGCGGCGCTCTGCCAGGGCGCCTCTCGGCTGAAGCTCGCGCCGGTGTAGCCGACGAGGACGCCGAGCGCGGGCAGCCGGCTCGGCGCGTGGTGAGCCGCCGGCTGGGCCGCGACCGCAGGCGCCGGCAGGCCAGGCGCCGCGTCCGCGGCCGCAGCAGGGGGCGCGGTGAGCGCAGGGGCCGTCGAGGGCGCTGTGGCCGTCGACGGCGCAGGCGGAGCCGCTGGACCCGGTACGGCCGCGGCGACGTCCACCTCGGTTAACGCGGCGACTCGCCCCTCGCGGAGCTCCTCGGCGACGGCGCCCGCGATGTTCGCGAGCGACTCGAGGGCCGTCGCGGTCTGCCCGGGCGGGACGGGGATGCGGCGGCGGTAGATCCGATCGCCGTCGCGCTCGACCACGTACAGGGCGAGCTCGCCTCTCGATCCGGTGTCGATCCAGAGCACGCCCCGCGCGTCCCACGCCTCGGCGAGCGCGCGGGCGTGGGGGAGGAGCCTTTGCGGCGCGGGCCTCGGCGCGCCCGGACGGACGACCTGGAGGCGGACGCCGAGGGGGCGGATATGGGCCGCGACAAGGTCGATGGCGCGCTTGTCGATGCTGTCAGCGCTCGGGAACGCGGCGAGGACGAGCAGCGGCCTGCGGGCGGCGCGAGGCTCGTTCGCCGCCGCCGGGAGCGCGAGGAGCGCGCAGGCGACCGCGCTCGCGGCCGCTCGGGCAGCGCGGAGGGAGAGCGCGGGCGACGCAGCCGGCACGGGCTGCGGAAACTACCATCGTTCCCCTCCGCGCACCATCCCCTCCCTCCAGCATCGGGACAGGCCCCGCGCACGCGACCGGGCCGCCGGAATGAGGGAATGGATACACCACACGAATGTTATCGCCGAGGACGGCGAGCCCGCGTGGTTCTTTGCTTGCGGCTGCCGCCTGGATCGTGTTCGTTCTGGTGCCTGAGCGCAGCCGCTCACCGGATCTCGGGCGGTCCGCTGCCCGCGCCCGATCGGAGGAGCCCGGCGGACGACGCGTCGAGGCGGGCGAGGCAACAAGGCAGACGAGGAACAAACCATGCCGACGATCACCACCAAGGATGGCACGAAGATCTTTTACAAGGACTGGGGCAAGGGTCAGCCCATCCTGTTCTCCCACGGCTGGCCGCTCAGCGCCGACGCGTGGGACACCCAGATGGCTTATTTCGGCCAGCAGGGCTACCGGGTCGTCGCGCATGATCGGCGCAGCCATGGTCGCTCGGACCAGACCTGGGACGGCAACCACATGGACCAGTACGCCGACGACCTGGCGGAGCTCATCGAGGCGCTCGACCTCCGCGACCTCGTGCTCGTCGGCCACTCCACGGGCGGCGGCGAGGTCGCCCACTACGTCGGCCGCCACGGCACGCGCCGCGTCGCGAAGGTCGTGCTCGTCGGCGCCGTCCCGCCGCTGATGCTGAAGACCGCGGAGAACCCCGAGGGGACGCCGATCGAGGTGTTCGACGGGATCCGCAAGGGCACGTTCGAGAACCGCTCGCAGTTCTTCAAGGACCTGACGATACCGTTCTACGGCTACAACCGGCAGGGGGCGAAGATCTCCGAGGGGCTGCGCGAGGCCTTCTGGCTTCAGGGGATGATGGGCGGCATCAAGGGGCAGCTCGACTGCATCCGCGAGTTCTCGGAGGTCGACTACAGCGAGGATCTGAAGAAGATCGACGTGCCGACGCTGATCGTCCACGGAGACGACGACCAGATCGTGCCGATCCAGGCGTCGGCGGTGAAGGCGGCGAAGATCGCGCCGAAGGCGACGCTGAAGGTGTTTGCAGGGGGTGACCACGGCCTCGCGCAGACCCGCGCGGCGGAGTTCAACGCCGAGGTGCTGGCGTTCATCAAGGGCTGAGGAGAGGCGGCGGAACAGCCTGGTGCGCCGGCCACCGTGGCTCCAAGCACGTGATGGCGCACGGGCGCCCTGCCTTCGTGGCCGGGTTCTTCGTGGCAGGCTCATAGCGGGAGCGGGGGGTCAGCGCGGCGGGGCGGGGAGCCGGCCGTGGCTGCGCTCGCAGGCCTCATACCCGGCGCGCGCCTCGGCCTCGGTTTCACCGAGGTAGGCCTGGCGCATTTCGGGGGAGAGGCACGCCGTGGTCGCTTCCGCGAGGACCTTTCGGAGCGGTGGACCGGAGACTGCCCACACCCGCACGGTACCACCCCGGTACGCGGTGATGATGCGGTGGCCATCCGGGCTGAACGCCGCCGACTCGACCGCGGACAGGGTTAAACCCCTAAAGACCGCGAGCTGTTCGCCACCATTGGCGTTCCACACCCGGATGGTATGATCCCAGGACGTAGTGACGATGCGCTGGCCATCCGGGCTGAACGCCGCGGACAGCACCACAGACTTGTGACCCTGAATGAGCGTAAGCCTCCTCGCATCCGTTGCGTTCCACACCCGGGTGGTATGATCCCAGGACGCGGTGACGACGCGCTGACCATCCGGGCTGAACGCTGCAGAGTGGACGCCGCCGAAGTGTCCAATCAGGAGCGCGATTTGTCGTCCGTCGGAGGCGCTCCACACCCGAGCCGTCTTATCGGCGGACGCGGTGACGACACGCTGGCCGTCCGGGCTGAATGCTGCGGATCTGAGCTTAGCCTCATGTCCCACGAGGAGCGCGCTCTCGCGTCCCTCAGCGGCGTTCCACACCCGAGCCGTCATGTCATCGGACGCGGTGACGATGCGCTGACCATCTGGGCTGAACGCTGCAGAGTTGACCTCGTCGTCGTGTCCAATCAGGAGCGCGATTTGTCGTCCGTCGGAGGCGCTCCACACCCGAGCCGTCTTATCGTCGGACGCGGTGACGACGCGCTCACCATCCGGGCTGAACGCGGCGGAGCAGACCGCACCCTCGTGCCCATCCAGGAGCGCGATTTGCCGTCCGTCGGCGGCGTTCCTCACCCGCGCAGTCCTGTCCAAGGACGCGGTGACGACGTGCTCACCATCCGGGCTGAACGCTGTGGTGCCTAACGTATCTTCGTATCCAGTGAGGATCGCGAACGGTTCTTCTATGCCGGCGTTCCACACCCGGGCGGTCCCATCCGTGGACGCGGTGAAGACGCGGTGACCATCCGGGCTGAATGCCGCGGAGCAGACCCAACCTTCGTGTCCTCTGAGCAGCGTGAGCTGGCTACCGTCGGCGGCGTTCCACACCCGAGCCGTCTTATCGTCGGACGCGGTGACGACGCGCTCACCATACGGGCAGAACGCCGCGGAGACGACGCTACTCTCGTGTCCCCTGAGGAGCGTGAGTTCTTTGCCTTCGGCTGCACTCCACACCCGGGCGGTCTTGTCGTCCGACGCGGTGACGATGCGCTCGCCATCCGGGCTGAACGCCGCGGAGGAGAGCGTCGACGCGTGTCCCACGAGGAGCGTGATCTGGCTACCACTGGAGGCGTTCCACATGCCGGCGGTTCCATCCTTGGACGCGGTGACGACGCGCTCACCATCCGGGCTGAACGCCGCGGAGGAGACCGTCGACGCGTGTCCCACGAGGAGCGCGATCTGGCTGCCATCGGAGGCGTTCCACACCCGGGCGGTGCAATCTCCGGAAGCGGTGACGACGCGCTCACCATCCGGGCTGAACGCCGCAGAGTTGACTGCCGCCTCGTGTCCCACGAGGAGCGCGATCTGGCTGCCATCGGAGGCGTTCCACACCCGGGCGGTGCGATCTTTGGAAGCGGTGACGACGCGCTCACCATCCGGGCTGAACGCCACGGAGCCGACCAGTGCCTCGTGGCCGCGGAACACCGTTTTGCACACCCCCGCGGTCAGCACGTGGTGTGTGAGCTCCACCCATCCGGGTGCTCCATCTGGGTCGGCGACTTCAAGGAGCAGCCTGCTCGCCATCGTGGGATCTCCGCGCGCGAGGAGCTCGCGGGTGCTGGCCATCAGCAGGGCGTCACGTAACCGCCGCGCGTGGGCCAGCTCACGCTGTCGCTGTGCCTCCGCCTCACGGGTCTTCCGTTCCTCTTCCTCCTCGCTCCGTCGGATGAGCTCACGCGCATCGGACGTGAGCTCATGCTCATATTTTCTGAGGAGCTCCTGCGCGACCGCGAGCCTCTTGGCTTCCAGGAGGTGCTCGTACTGCCTGGCCTCCACGACCCACGTCTCGAGCTGCCTGACCTCCGCGATCATCCTCCGGTCTTCAGCCATCCACGCGCGCAGCTGGCCCCAGCTCCGGATGAGCTGCTCATGGGCGATCTCGATCATCGTCGCCCGTTCTTCTCTCTCGCCGCCGGCCGTCCCGCTCCACTCGTCCTCGCTCGCCACCACCAGCCGCTCGCGCGCCAGCGCCTCGAGCACCTCGCCGAAGACGGCCGCCTCCGCGCCCGGTCCAGGCCGCAGCTGGGTCTTCGCCAGCCGCCGCCGCGTGTCGAGGAGCGCATCCTCTCGAGTGTCGACGAGCTGCACCAGGAGCCGCCGCGCCGCCCGCCGCCGCACCTCGTCGAGCCCCGCGATGATCCCATCGGCCTTCTTCGCCAGCGCGCCTGCCACGCGGCCGATCCCTTCGTATGCCGCCCACGTGAGCCGGTATCGTGAGCCCTCCCGCACCCGAGCCTGCCACGCCTGATCGAGCGTGTACTCGACGAGCGGCAGCGCCCCGGGCTCGTCCCCCGCATCCTTCAGCACCTGCGCGACGAGCCCCTCTTCGAACAGGAGGCCTACCTGCGCGGACGGCTCCAGGATGATCTCGCGCAGGGAGTCCCGCTTCATCCGGCGCACGAAGACCCGGTGCGCCTCGTCGTACGCCACCTCCTCGAGGTCGCGCTCGCCCTCGCCGAGCTGTATCTCGCTGCAGCGACCGAGAAAGTCGACACGCAGGGTGGCGATCACGCTTACCCCCGAGGCGGGATCGCCCGCGAGCGTCCAGAGCCGCTGCACGAACGCGACGCGCGCCGCCAGATCGGCGAGATCGGTGAAGATCTCCTCGAATTGATCGACGATGAGCAACAGCGGCGCGTGTACTCGCGAAGCGAGCGCGGCCTCGATCCCCCCCATGCCATTGCGCGGCCGCATGGGGACCACGCGCCATCGGCCCCCGTCCCTCGCTTGCAGCGCCGGCGCGACGCCGGCGAGGACCAGCGACGATTTGCCCGTCCCCGACGCGCCCGTGACGATCACGAAGCGCGACTCGCCGGCGGCGTCCCCCTCGATGAGCTCCGACAGCTTGCCCACCGCCTCGTCGATCTCGCGCTGCCGCCCGAAGAAGCAGCGCGCGTGCTCTTCGTGAAACGCGAGCAGGCCCCGGTACGGCCGGATGACGAAGGGCCGGTGATCCGGCCCGTCCGCCGCGCGGGCGTAGAGCTGGACGGAGGCCCAATCTCCGCTCGCATAGTCCGTGGCGAGCTCCTCGCGCGCGCAGAGGAACGCCTCCTCCAGCGCCGCGAGCTGCACGAGCAGCCGCTCGTAGAGCACTTCCGTGAGCGCGATCGATCCCTCGACCGATACCGGCCGCCGCGACGCCACCACCGCGGGGATGCCGATCCGGTGCAGCGCCTGCGCCACCCCGCCGAGCGCATTGCCAGGCTCCCCCGTGTTCGCCCCGTGACAGGCCATCAGCACCACCAGCCGCAGCGCGCCCACGTGCGGCTTGAGCAGCCGGCGCAGTGCAGCCGCGTCGATCACCTCCGGCGCGTCCCCAGGCTCCGCCCCATTCCAGACGAGGCCGTACGCCTCCGTGTCCGACGCGAGCCGCCCCCCGTGACAGAGGACATGCAGCACGACCACGGGCGATCCGGCGAGCGCCTCGCGCAGGCGCGACGTCGACACGCCGGCCACGACGTCGCGCCCCTCGTCGAACGCATGGTGCCCTCTGGCCGCAGCGCGGCGAATCGCGTCGAGGTGCTCGACGGCCGGCACGGCCCCGCCCGCGGCGGACCAGGCAAAGAGGAGGCGCCCTCCTCCCGCCGGCGGATCCGGCACAGGAGTGGCCGTCTCCGTGCCAGGCCACTCGTACCGCAAGAGACAGCGGTTCAGCTCGCCGAGGTGCTCGCCCGTCGCGCGGAGGCAGAGCAGCTCCCAGGGCAGGGCGTAGAGCTCAGCGGCCGCAGCGCGGATCGTCAGATGGATGGCGCGACCGCTCTTTACCGCCGAGGTAATCTCCTTCTCGCGCGTCTGCCACTCGTCTCCGCTGAGGAACGTACGCAAGAGCTCGCCGAGGCGGGCGCGCGCGGCAGGATCCGGCCGTGTCCGCTGGAGCGCGGCGAGATCCGCGAGCAGCGCGTCGTCCCACCTGAGCTCGGCTTCCGCGTAAGTGCCATTCTCCCAGCGCACGTTGTACGTCTGCGCCTGGAAGCGGAACGCGTACGCGTCCCCCGCGGCCTCGGTCCGCGCGAGCTCGAGCGTCAGCTCCAGGGGCGGCGACTCCTCTCTCTCGAGCGCCCCGCGCAGATCATCATCGATATACGTCCTCTCCGAACGCGCCGTCACACGGCCTTCATAACCCACACCGGCCCCGGCGTCTCACCCCACGATTGCCCGTCCGGACATTCCGATGCGCCGCCGCAGCGCATCCGAGGCACAACGAAATGCACAGAGACATACCGCTGATCCGTCGTCGCAGGATGGGCATTGAGGCGAGATGTTTCCGCAGACGGCGCTTGACGATCCCCGGGAAACGGTCGTATTTCAAGGACAAGGCAGCGAATCGCGACGCGACGGGGGAGAGCTCGCGCCTGCGCCTTCTGTGGGGAGAAGGCATCCCACGTGGTTCGATGCGGCGAGCGCGAGCGATAGATCTCCGCCCCCGCGCCGCGGCCGATCTCGACGGATTTTCCTTTCAATCCGGTCACTTAGGAGCACTCCATGCGACGAGCCAGCCGAACCGCGGCCCTCCTGCTCCCCGTGGCCCTGCTCGGCAGGAGCGCGGCGGCGGCGCCGAGCCTGGGCGACTATCGCCATTTCCGGGCCCTGTCCATCGATCTCCAGGGGAGGATGCCGACCCGCGAGGAGATCGCCGCGCTCGAGTCGCCGGGGTTCGACCTCGACGCGTGGATCGACGCCCGCCTCGATCAGCGCGCGTACGCCGAGCGGATCCGCCGCATCTACATGGATCTCCTGCGCCTCGACGTCGGGCCATCGTTCCAGTTCGTGCCCAAGGCGTCGCTCCTCCGCCGCCACGAGATCCTGGGCCCCGACGGCAAACCCATGTTCGTCTACTTCCGCCTGCTCCAGCGGCGCCAGCGCCCGGAGACGGACGGCGACTTCTGCTTCACCAAGGCGGAGACGGGGCTCCAGTTCCCCAAGTACGCCGCCGGCATCGGCACGGCCGTCCCCGTCTCGCAGGAGGTGCTCGACCGGAACACCGTGCTCGTGCGGCCCTGGTGGCTCTACCGCGACTACCACTCACCCGAGCCGATCGACCGGTATGACCCGGCGACCTGGTCGCGGCGTTACCCGAACTTCACCCCGACGAACGAGCTGCTCTTCGAGCCGGACGGCACGACGCCCGTCGAGGCCGTACGCGTCTGCCGGGAAGAGGCGCAGACCGCGCTGCGCGGCGCCGTCTTCGTCACCGGGCGCAGGCCCCAGCCGCTCGGGACGCCGCCGCCGTACGACCGGATCCTCCCCCTGCCGTACGACACGGAGTACACGCGGGCGCACCCGAACGAGCCGATCGACTGCCTGAGCGGCACCTCGGTCACCCTCGCCCACGAGTGCGGCTGCGGCCCCGGCCTCGAGCGCTGCTTGCCCACCGCAGGCCCGTTCCTCGAGCGGCGCGGGTTCACCGTGCCGCTCGCCGCGCCGATCGGCGCCGAGCGGCCCACCGTGGTCGATCCGGAGTTCACCGGCGCCTGGTCGCGCTTCTGGTGGGGCCAGGAGGCCGTGCAGTTCCTGGAGCGCGTCGTCGCCGAGGACCGCGACTTCCGGGAGGTCCTCACGGCGAAATACACGTACGTGAACGGCCCGCTCTCGCAGTTCTACCAGTGGATCGCGCCCTCCACCTGCTGCGGCGGCGAGTTCGGCAGCGCCGATTACCTGAGCGGCCAGCTCTTCGGCTACGTCAACCCGGTCTCGCTCTTCGAGCCGGACCGCGCGCCGCGGGACCTCCTGCCCCACGACACCGCGGCCTGGGTCAAGGTCGAGGACCGCGGCCCGCTCGCCTCGGGCCTCATGACCATGCCAATCTTCCTGACGAAGTACGGCTCGCGCCGCGGCCGCGCGCACGCGCTCTACAACGTCTTTCTCTGCAGCGAGTTCGTCTCGACCGAGACGAAGCTGCCGCCCTCGAACGAGTCGAACCTCATGATTCGCCCGGGCTGCTCGGGCTGCCACGTCTCGCTCGATCCGCTCGCCGCCTACTTCAGCCGCGTCGTCGAGAGCGACTGGACCTTCCTGCCCGGCGCGGTGTTCCCCCTCGAGAGCGACAAGTGCGGCGCGCCCGCCGGCGGCGACGCCCAGCGCGGCTGCGACAACTTCTACGATCCGGCGTTCACCAGCGAGACCTCGTCCAGCCTGCGCGGCGCGTACGGGTCGCACGAACACGCGGAGGAGGGGCCGGCGGGGCTCGGCCGGTACATCGTGAGCTCCGAGCGGTTCGCCCCCTGCGTCGCGGAGAAGGTCACGTCGTCGTTCCTCGGCCGGCCCGTCACCGGCGACGACGCGGCGCTGCTCGCCCAGGTGGAGCAGGCGTTCGTGGGCGGCGATTACCGCATGAAACCGCTGGTGCGCGCGCTCGTGCGCGCGGCCGCCTACAAGGACGCGAACAACCTCTCGCCGGCCGCCTGGCGCAACGGGGGCTCGCGATGACCGCCGCGATCCTCCCGCTCGCCGCGGCGCTCGCCCTGCTCGCGGGCTGCTCGACCAGCAAGCCGGATCCCGCGGGGACCCAGGCCCCCGCGCCGACCTCGACGTCGACCCCCACGCCGACGCAGGCGCCGACCGAGGCGCCGATCGTGGGCGTGCCCGCGGCGGCCATCCCCGGCCACGCCGATCTCCAGGACCACACGCCCAAGCAGGGGCCGCGTGTCGTCCCGGCGGAGGTGTTCCTGCAGAGCTACCTGCGGTTCTTCGGCGACGATCTCACGCCCCTCGAGGTCGAGGCCATCGCGCGCGGCGACGACGCGGGCTCGGTGTTCGATCGCTGGGCGGATTACCAGAGCTCGCTCGGCCTGCCCGACTACAAGCTCGACGTGAGCCGCCAGGCGCACACGAACACGCTGATGCTGGCGACCTTCGAGCGGCTCGGCATCGCCCTCTGCGTCCGCAAGGCGGAGGTCGAGCTCCGGAGCAGCCCGCCGCCGCCGGCCATCGCGGCGCGCCGCGTGTTCGCCTTCGACATGACGCCCGCGCCGCCGACGGACGCCGAGTTCGCCGAGCGCTTCGACGTCCTGCACCGGACCTTCCTCGGCTACCCGGCGGCCCTCGCCCCGACCGATCGCACGAGCCGCTTCCGCGCGGTCTTCCGCGACATCCTCGCGCGGCGCACCCAGACCGGGGCGCCGGCCTCACGCTTCAGCCCCCAGCAGGCGGCGTGGTCCGCCGTCTGTTACGGGCTCGTCCGTCATCCGGAGTTCGTCCTCTACTGAGGAGCCGACCCTATGGCATGTTGCTCGAACCGCAGGACGTTCCTCAAGGCGCTGACCGGCGCCGCGGCGCTCGCGGCCGCCGGCTCTCCGGTGCTGCGCGCGCTCGCCGCGCCGCCCGGCGGAGAGCACGAGTACTTCATCTTCATCGACATCGCCGGCGGCTGGGACGTGCTCCTCTGGTCCGATCCGCGCAACGAGCGGCGGGGCCTCGTCGACCCGCCCAGCACCGAGAACCTGAGGACCGAGGGCCTCCGCCGCTGGGTCGACCGGCCCCTCGAGGCGGGCGCGTCCACCTTCGAGCCCGTCCGGCCTCCCGGCAGCAACCTCGTCTTCGGCCCCGCGATCGGCGCTCTCGCGGAGCTCCACGACCGGCTCACCCTCGTGAACGGCATCGCCATGAACACGGTCAGCCACCCCGACGGCACCGTGTTCTCGGCGACGGGCCAGCACCTGGTCGGCAGCCGCGCCGTGTCGCCGAGCATCGACACGATCCTCGCCAACGAGCTCGGCCTCGGGGCTCTCTTCCCGCTGGTCTCGGCGCGTTTCCCGTCGTGGTTCGTCGGCGAGAACCTCGACCGCCGCGCGACGCCCGTGCTCGTCGACTCGATCGGCGCCATCGGCAAGTCGCTGACGCGATCGACCCGGTACGACCGCGCCGAGGAGCGCGGCGCGATCTCCGAGCTCCTCGTCCAGGAGGCCCGGGATCTCGCGGAGGTGGCGTATTACCCCGAGGTCTACGAGGGGCTGTCCCTCCAGTACGAGTCGCTGCAGAGGATCCTCGCGAACGACCTCCGCGACGTGTTCACGGCGAGCGAGCTCCGGCGCGCGCAGCCGGGGTTCGACTACGGCGGCAGGTTCCACGGCGCGGAGGCGGTCAGCGCGGCGTTCGCGGTGGAGGCGCTGAAGCGCGACGTGGTGCGGTGCGCGAGCTTCGGCCTCCAGGGCTTCGACACACACACGGGCAACTACCAGAACCACGCGCTCATGCTCCAGGAGGCGTTCGACCTGATCGCGGCGCTCGTGCAGGCGCTCGACGTGTCGCCGCACCCGACGCTCGACGGCGAGCGGCTCTCGGATCACACACACATCCTCGTGATCAGCGAGTTCTGCCGCGGCCCGATGATGAACTCCGCGGGCGGGCGCGATCACTACCCGAACAACTCGGCGCTCATCCTCTCGCCCCGGTTCAGGGGCGGCTTCCTCGTGGGCAAGAGCGACGAGGAGCAGCTCCTGCCCGTGACGACGCGGGCGTTCTCGGACGGCGAGCGGCCCATCAGCCCCGCGGACGTGCTCGCGACGTTCCTCGGCGCCTTCGGCATCGAGCCGAGCAAGTACCTGCGGGACGGGGAGAGCATGCCCGAGCTCCTGGCGACATGAGCGCGGCCCGCTGGCGGTTGCTCCTCGGCATCGTCCTCGGCGTGCTGCTCGCGGCGGGGTGTGGTGAGCACGAGCCCGGCGCGCCGGCGCCCGGGCCAGAGGACCAGGATCACGAGGCCGATCCGGATCCCGGCCAGGATCCGGATCCCGGCGCGGTGCTCGTCGTCCAGCCGGTCGTCTGGAACCGGGCGGACGCGGCGGTCGGGGAGGTCGCGAGTGTCGTCGACGGCAGCGAGACGGTCGTGGTGCTCGGGAGCAAGGGCGCCCTGGTGCTCGAGCACGGCGAGGTCGCGAGCACCGACCCCACGAAGGTCGCCTGGCGCACGTCCGCCGTGATCCCCGCGGGTGACGGCGGCGGCGGCCGCTGGACCGTCGGGATCGACGCCGAGGGCGGCGTCTACCGGATCCAGCCGCGGGTCGGGGTCGAGGGCATCTCGGCGCGTTACGGGCTCGAGCGGGACGTCGTGCTCGCCGCCGCGGCGAGCGGCGGGAGCGCGGTGTTCGGGCTCGCCGAGGGCGTGGCGGTCGCGGACGGCGAGAAGGTCACGCGCTACGCGACGGCGCCGTTCGAGAGCCTGGCCGGGAGCGAGGACGGCCGGGTCGCGATGGCGGGCTCCGGCGTCGTCCAGGCCTTCGATCCGGCCGCCGGCCAGGTGACGACCTTCACGTTGCCCGGCGCGGCCCACGTCGCCTTCGACCCGGAGGGCCGGCTGCTAGCCTCGACCGCGACCTCGCTGTACGGCGAGGACCAGGACGGCGCGCTGGCGCTGCTCTACGAGGTCGAGGAGGCGGGCGCCTCGATCCACGGCCTGGTGACGTCCGGCGACCGCGTGTGGCTGGCCGTCGGCCCCGAGCTCGGCCTGCTCTCGGCCGGCGTGGTGGTTCGATCGACCGGGCTCGGGCTCCCGCTGGATGCCCGGTTGATCGAGGCGAGCACGGGCGACGTGTGGGCCATCGCCGGGGGCGAGCTCCTCCGGTTCTCGGCCGACACGTCGCAGGGCGACGAGGGCGCGCTCTGGGAGCAGCGGATCCGGCCGATCATGGAGGCCGCGTGCAGCCGGTGCCATCAGCCGGGGGGGCCGGCGGGGATCGATCTGTCCACCTATGCGACGTGGGTGTCGCGCCGGACGGCGATCCAGCAGCGGGTGATCGTCGAGCGCGACATGCCGCCGCCGGGGTTCGACTTCTCCGAGGCGGACCGCGAGGCCGTCGCGGCGTGGATCCAGGGCGGGCGCTGAGGCGCGCCCGAGCCCCCGCGGCTAGCCGAGCGGCCGACCCTGAACGGCCGCCCGCTGCGCGTTGAGGCGCGCCATCGCGTAGGCGAGCCCGCTCTGGAGCGAGCCCTGCGTGGTGATCCGGCTGAGGTCGACCTCGAGGCCGACCAGCATCCTGGCGGTCTCCGGGCTGATGCCCACCATCACGCTCCGGCAGCCGAGCAGATCCGCCGCCTGCGCGGCGCGCACCAGGTGACGCGCCACCGCGGCGTCGATCACCGGCACGCCGGTGACGTCGAGGATCACGAACTCCGCGCCCCGGTCCACGATGGCCCCGAGCAGGCTCTCGAGCGCCTGGACGGCGCGCCGATCGTTGATCTCCCCGACGAACGGCATGAGCAGGATCCCCTGCCAGACCTGGAGGACCGGCATCGCCATGCGACCGAGCAGCGCCGCCTGCGCGTCGATGAGCGCGCGCTGCTCCCGGTTCTCCGCCGCGAACCGCTCGGCGTCGAGGTGCCGCTGCTTCAGGTCGGTGATGTCGGTGATGAACCCGCACAGGCCGACCACCTCGCGCTGCGCATTCCGCATCGGGAACTTGCGCGTCCAGATCGTGCGCGTCACCCCGTCCGCCCCCGTGGCGGTCTCCTCGTTTTCGTTCGGCTGGCCGCTATCGAAGACCACATCGTCGTAGCGCCAGAAGATCTCGGCCTGTTCCTTCGGCCAGTAATCCGGGTCACTGCGGCCGATCAGATCTTCATAACGTTGCCCGATCAGGGCGCAGAAGCCCTGGTTGCAGGCGATCCAGCGGTGTTGTCGATCTTTGACAAAGATTGGATCGGGGATGGTGTCGATGACGAGCTGGAGCAGCTCGAACGTTCTCCAGTCCGAGGCTTCGATGCAAGGGAGAGTGAACGCCATAGCAGCCAGCTCCTCTTCCACCCAAGGGACACTATTTCCCTTATCGGTCATCGCCGGTCCCTTTCGCAAGAGAATAAAGTGTGATGTCTATAACACGGGAGTGTGATGCAAGCTGGCGGAGCGCGGCGAGCGCATTTCTCGTTACAATCAGTCGGTCATCGTCCGCCGTCCGCCGTCCGTCGTCCGTCGTCCGCGCGCGTCCTCATTGGTGAGCGCGGTAGGCCATGGTCGCGCAGCGCGTCGTGGACGCGTAAATCCATGCGACCTGGTTCGACCCGCCGGGGCGGATGCGGGCGAGCCCGCAAGCCGGGCTCGTTCCTGGGCCTCGTGGAGGCCGTCTCAGCGTACAGTCACGCTGTATGTTTTTTTTGAGCTGATCTGCGGCGCCGCGGTGATGCGCCCAGCCTCGTGGACGTGGGCCTCTGGCCTCCCGCTGCGCGGTCAGTCCGCCTCCAGGCCGAAGGCGCCGTCATAGATGGCGTCGACCGAGACATGCGCGCCGTTCGCCAGCGCGATCGTATCGCCCCGCTCGAGCACGCGATATCGCCAGGAGCCATCCCCCTCGCGCTGATAGTGCTCGATACGCACCTGCCACTGGGAGACGAGCAGATAATCCGTCAGGGACGAGAGGCGCTGGTACACTTCCCATTTCGCGCCGCGGTCGAAGGCCTCGGTGCTGCGCGAGAGGACCTCCACGACGGCGGTGGGGTTCGAGAGGACATCGCTGGCGCCTGGCTCCGTCTGCACGCCGCCGCACACCACCACCACATCCGCATAGACGTAGCGCTCACCTTGTCTGGCCGAGATGCGCTGATCGGACGAGAGCACATGGCACCCGGTGCCCCGCACGCCTGCGCGGAGCTCTGCGCCGGCGGCGTTTGACAGGAAGTTATGCCGCGGGCTGCCGCCGGCCATCGCGAAGACGTCGCCGAGGTGGTACTCGTGCTTGGCGGGCTGCTCGCGCTCCCACGCGAGGTACTCTGCGGCGCTCATGCGCTGGCGGACGGCGGCGCTTCCCATGGCGCGCACCTTAGCGCGGCGGACCATGGCGGGCGACAGGGGAGGGGACGGCTCCCGCGCCGCGGCCTGGCTGGCCCGCCGCTCCATCCGTCGCGCCGCGCCTCGTACACGCGCCGCATCTTGCGCGCGTGGCGCTACAGGAGCCCCTGGGCGCCCGCGTGGATGGTGCCGGCGCTGGCCTCGGCGGCGACCGCGCTCGGCGTCGGCCTGCTCGCGGGCGTGCGCACGCCGCGGACGCTCGCGCTCTCGGGCGGGGCGCCGCTGCTCGCGGCCACGCCCGTCGGGGCGCGCGCGGGGACGGCGCCCGGGTGGCGAGCCGGGCAGGTCCTCGACAGGGCGGCTTCGTAGCAGCAGGCCTCAGTGGCCATGGCAGAGGGCGCTGGACGAGCCAGTGGGCCCGACGACCGTCACGGTGATCATGCAAGGCCTGGACGAGTGATGGGGGCACGCATAATGGGCGCCCGGGTTATCGATGGAGGAAGACCATATCACCGCGTCGCCGATGGGCTCGAAATAGTACTCGTACTGTCCGCCCTGCGGATACGCCTCACAGATATCGTCGAACGGCGAACCGTAGTGCTCGCAATGACAGATGGCCGTGGGTGTGCCCTGGCAGCCTCCGTTGACGCAGGTCTGTCCCATGGCGCACTGCGCGTCACAGCGGCACTCGGGGTAGGGGCCGAAGTCGGCATGGCACACTCCTGCCACGCAGACGTATTGACGGCCGCCACAGTCGCAGTCGGTGGAGCAGTAGACGAGCGCCTCGTCATGAGACGCGATCTCCTCGACGAACGACTCGTCCGCGGCGTCGTCCTGGGCGCCTGCTACACAGCCGGCGACCACAGCAGCGATGCCCACGGCGATGGTCCTCATGAGAGCTCGGAGCATTATATAACCTCCTTGCCGAGCGTACACGCCGGTCCACACGCGAGGGCGATGCGCCTGCACATGGACGCAGGGCCGACGCGAGGGGCCGAGTTGCTCAGCGACGCTCGAGCGCGAGCACCGGGCGTGCCAGGTCACAATGCCTCGTGCTCGCGTGCTCCGAGGATCCAGCCGGTTAGCAAATGCACGGGCGTCACCTCACGCCTGTTACGAATGTAACGTGCACGACGTGCGCTGCGCGCGAGCATGGGCGCGGAGGATGTCTGGTCTCACCCCGTCGCGAGCGCTGGAGCCCGCGCGGCGACGTGCTCGACCCTCCGTTCAGCTTCTCTTCTTGGGCGTCGCGTTCCCGCGCTTCTTCGCGGCCGCGGTCTCCGGCTTCTTCGCGGCCGCCTTCCTCGCCGCCGCTGCCGCCCTGGCCCCGCCCGCCGCCGCGGCGCCCCGCGCCCGCCGCTCTCCCGGCACCTTCCCGATGCGCGGATCGCCCGCCCGGATGAGCGCGCAGGCCCGCAGCGCGGCCTCCTCGAAGTCGGGCGCGTCGGCCGGGAGCACCTGCCAGCCGGTCACGCCGGCGCCGAGCACCTCGATGGACCGCATGCTCGGGAACTCCGGGCGCAGGGCCGCGTGGTGCTCCTCCGTCGTGGCGAGCCAGACCCCGTTGTCCGGAGAAGGCTCGGGTTTGTCGCGCAGGATGAGGACGATCTTCTCCTCCACGTAGACGGCCGTGCACCCGAACATCGGCCGCGTCACGGGGCCGAGCGGCGCGAGCGCCTCGAGCACGAACTCGTGCGGGACCGGCTTTCGCTTCCTCGCGGCGAACACGTCGTCCGCCGGCGCGAGGCGCCCGCTCCTGCTGCGCTTGGTCATGACGGGGAGGATAGACGAGCTGTCCCCCCCGGCGCGAAGGATGTGTAGGATGCCCCCTTGGACCACCCCACACCTCCCCGCCCGGATCTGCTCGACGTCCTCGAGGCCCGGTTCGGGTTCCGCGAGCTCCGCCCAGGCCAGCGCGCGGTCATGGATGCCTTGCTCTCGGGCCACAGCGCGCTCGCGGTCTTCCCGACCGGCGGCGGCAAGTCGCTCTGCTACCAGCTCCCCGCGCTCCTCCTCGACGGGGTCACGATCGTCATCTCTCCGCTGATCGCGCTGATGAAGGATCAGATCGATTTTCTCACGGCGCGCGGCGTCGCCGCGGTCCGGCTCGACTCGTCGCTGTCGGCCGACGAGGCGGCGGAGGCGCACAGGGATCTGCGCTCGGGCAAGACGAAGCTGCTCTATGTCGCCCCCGAGCGGTTCGTGAGCGAGCGGTTCATGGCGCTGCTGAAAGACCTCAAGATCGCCCTGTTCGCGGTGGACGAGGCCCACTGCATCTCGGAGTGGGGACACAACTTCCGCCCCGATTACCTGAGGCTCGCGGACACCGCCCGGGCGCTCGGCGTGCCGCGTGTGCTCGCGCTGACGGCCACCGCGACGCCCGGGGTCGTGCGCGACGTCTGCGCCACGTTCGGCATCCGGGAGGAGCACGCGGTCGTCACCGGCTTCTACCGGGCGAACCTCGAGCTCCGCGCGACGGCGGCGAGCGCGCCCGCGCGCGATCGGATCCTGATCGAGCGCGTGAGATCCCGGCCGCCCGGCTCCACCATCGTCTATGTCACGCTCCAGAGGACCGCCGAGCGCGTGGCCGAGGCGCTCGCCTCGGCGGGGCTGCCGGCGCGCGCGTACCACGCCGGGATGGACGCGGCGGAGCGCGCGCGTGTGCAGGACGAGTGGATGCAGAGCGACCGCGGCATCGTGGTCGCCACCATCGCGTTCGGGATGGGGATCGACAAGGCCGACGTGCGTTATGTCGACCATTACAATCTTCCGAAGAGCCTCGAGAGTTATAGCCAGGAGATCGGCCGCGCCGGCCGGGATCAGGCGCCCTCGGCGGTCGAGCTCTTCCTGTGCGGCGAGGATCTACCGGTCCTCGAGAACTTCGCCTACGGCGATACGCCGACCGCGGAAGCGCTGCACGGGGTGGTCGGCGCCGTGCTCGACGCGCCCCAGGTGGAGCTCGCCCTGCACGCGCTCTCGACGCGCCACGACGTCCGGCCGCTCGTGCTCCGCACCGCGCTGACCTACCTCGAGCTGATGGGCGCGGTCCGGCAGCTCACGCCGTTCTACGCCGGCTACGAGGTGCGGCTCCACCGCGAGCTCGACGAGGTGGTCGCGTCGGTGAAGGGCGAGCCGGCGCGGTTCCTCGAGGCGCTCTTCCGCCACGCGAAGAAGGGGCGCGTCCTGTACGCGATCGACCCGGCCGCCGCCGCCGCCGCGCTGGAGCAGCCGCGCGAGCGGGTGGTGCGCGCGCTCGAGTACCTCGAGCGGCAGGGGCTCGCGGAGCTCAAGGCGTCGGACATCCGGCACCGCTTCGTGCGTGTCGCCCCGGCGGACGACGCGGGCGCCCTCGTCGGCGAGCTCCTCGCGCGGTTCGCGAGGCGCGAGGACGCGGAGATCGCGCGCGTGCGGCAGGTGCTCGAGCTGTTCACGTCGGAGCGCTGCTACGCCGCCGCGCTCGCCGCGTACTTCGGCGAGCGCCTCGACGCCGCGTGTGGACGTTGCACCTTCTGCCGCACCGGGGTCGCCCTGAGGCTGCCGGAGCCGCCGCGCGCGCCGCCGATGCCCGCGGGGCTCGACGTCGCCGCGTTCACGGCGCTGCGCGTGGCCCACGCGGCCGCCCTCGGTCACCCTCGCCAGGCGGCGCGTTTCCTCTGCGGCCTCTCGAGCCCGGCGACCACCCAGGCCAAGCTCGCGCGCGACCCGCTCTTCGGCGTCCTCGTCGAACGTCGGTTCTCCGAGGTGCTCGACTGGTGCGCCGGGCTCCCCCTCCTCGCCGGCGCCGCAGCGGCGGCTCGATAGAACGCTCCGCGCCGGGCCGCTTCGTCGCGCGGCGTCACGCCTGTTTGATCAGCTGCACATCGAGGCTGATCGCGATCTCGTCGCCCACGAGGACGCCGCCGGTCTCGAGGATGGCGTTGAAGTTCATCCCGTAATCGCTCCGGCGGATCTTCGTCGTGGCCGTCGCGCCGAGCCGGCGGTTGCCCCACGGATCCGTGTTCTCGCCCGAGATCTCGCTGACCGCGAGCGTCACCTCGCGCGTGGTGTCGCGGATCGTCAGGTCGCCGACGAGCTCGAGCCCGTCGCCGCGGGGGCGGACGCTCTTCGCGACGAAGGTCATCGTCGGGTGCTTCTCGACGTCGAAGAAGTCGGCGCTCCGGAGGTGCGCGTCGCGCTTCTCGTCTCGCGTGTGGATCGACGCCACGTCGATCGTGACGGAGACCTTCGACGCCTCGGGGCGCCGCGGATCGTAGGTGACCTCGCCGGCGACGCCCGCGAACTCGCCGCGCACGTTCGAGATCATCATGTGGCGTACGGAGAACGAGACGCTCGTATGGGCGGCGTCGATCGTCCACCGGGCAGCCTGGGAGGGGATCGCGCTGGGGGTGCTGGTCGTGGTCGTGGTGTCCATGGCTCGTTGTCCTTCTCGGAAGAGGGTAGGGGGGCCCGCCGCGCCCCCGGTCTTCCGGAGCGCGCGGGCCGTGCGTCACAGGAGAGACCATGCATCGTTGCTCGCAGATGCACTAGACTGGCGTCTGAGAACGGGCTGTTCTCCAGAGGCGAACAATGGACTACAACCGCATCGCCGTCTTCGTGCGTGTCGTCGACGAGCAGGGCTTCACCGCGGCGGCCAGGGTGCTCGGGCTGCCGAAGTCCTCGGTCAGCCGCTCGGTCGCGCTGCTCGAGGAGGCGCTCGGCGCGCGGCTCCTGCACCGCTCGACGCGCAGCGTGCGGCTCACGGAGGCCGGCGCGGCGTTCTACGAGCGGGCGTCGCGCGGCGTCGCGAGCCTCGAGGAGGCCGCCGCGCTGGTCGCCGATCTGGAGGCCGTGGTGCGCGGCACCCTCCGCATCACCGCGCCCGTCGACGTCGGGATCGCGATGCTCGAGCCCGTGGTCGCGCGCTTCGTGCGGCGCCATCCGGCCGTGCGCTTCGACGTCGTGCTCACGGGGCGGGTCGTGGACCTCGTGGAGGAAGGCTTCGACATGGCGCTCAGGGCCGGGCCGCTCCGCGACGGCTCGCTCATCGCGCGGAAGATCGGGCAGGTGGAGGACGCGCTGTACGCCTCGCCTCGGTACCTCGAGCGCGCCGGGGTCCCCGAGCGCGTCGGCGACCTGGCCTCCCACAGGTGCGTCCTCTTCCGGGCGACGCGCGGCCGCGCCGCGTGGACGCTGCGGGGGCCCGCGGGGGAAGAGACGGTGGAGGTCGAGGGGCCCGTCTCCGTCGACGAGCTCAGCTTCGCGCGGCGCGCGGTGCTGGGGGGCGTCGGCATCGGCCTGCTCCCGACGTTCCTGTGCGCCCGCGAGGTCACGCGGGGCCGCCTCGTGCGTGTGCTCCCGTCGCACGTGGACCAGGGGGCGCCGTTGCACCTCGTGTACCCCTCGGCGAGGTACCTGCCCCACCGCGTCGCGGCGTTCCGCGACTTTCTCGTCGAGGCGCTCACACGCCGGCTTCAGCGGCCGCCGTGATCGGGGGGGCGAACGCGCGCGACGATCGACGAGTGAGCACAGTGGCAAGATGCGGAGTCTCCTCTGCCGTGCATCGATGAAGTCCATCGGCAAGAGGTAACACGCCTCGACCCTACACCGTGCCCGCCGGACTTGGCGGGGCACGCGCGGCGCATCGCGTTTTTCGCGCGCTCGGCACAGCGCGCTGCGGACCGCTCAGCGCTTCAGCCAGTGACCGTACGGCGGAGGGAGTATCTTGTACGGCTGCTCGACGCCGAGCTTCTTCGCCGCGTGATAAGCCCAGTGCGGATCGTCCAGCAGGGCGTGCGCCAGCACGATGAGGTCGGCCTGACCTTCCTTTATCGCCGCCTCGGCCTGCTCGGGCTCGTTGATGAACCAGCCGCCGGCGACCGGGACGCCCGCCTCCTTGCGGACGCGCCCCGCGTGCGGGAGCAAAAAGCCTGGGCCCCACGGGATCTTGCCGTCAGGCACCACGAAGCCGTGGCTCACGTCGAGCAGGTCGAGGCCGGACGCCTTGAGCCGCCTCGTCAGCTCGATCGACTCCTCGACCGTGACGCCGCCGTCCACCCAGTCCGTGATCGAGAGCCGGACGGTGAGCGGCAGGCGCTCCGGCCAGACCTCCCGCACCGCCTCGAACGTCTCGACCAGGAAGCGGGTCCGGTTCTCGAAGCTCCCGCCATACTCGTCGGTGCGCGCGTTCGAGAGCGGCGAGTAGAAGCTGTGCGCCAGGTAGCCGTGCGCGTAATGCAGCTCGAGCCACTCATACCCTGCTTCCACGGCCCGGCGGGCCGCGGCGACGAAATCGCCCCTCACCCGCGCGATATCGGCCCTCGACATCTCCTTCGGCACCTGGGGGAGGTTCGCGCCGAACGCCTTCGCCGAGGGCGCCAGCGTCTCCCAGGCGCCCTCCTCCCGCGTGAGGTGATCGTCGCCCTCCCAGGGGCGGTTCGCGCTCGCCTTCCTCCCGGCGTGGGCGAGCTGGATCCCCGGGACCGCGCCCTGCTCCTTGACGAACGCGACGATCCGCTTGAGGGGCTCGATCTGCCCATCTTCCCACAGCCCGGCGTCCCGCGGGCTGATGCGGCCCTCCGGGGACACCGCCGTCGCCTCGGCGATGGCGAGACCGACTCCACCCCTCGCCATCGAGCCCAGATGAACGAGGTGCCAGTCGGTGGCATACCCGTTCACAGAGGAGTACTGGCACATCGGCGAGACGACCACGCGATTGCGCAGCGTGACGTCCTTCAAGCGAAACGACTCGAACAAGCTTGCCACGGAGACCTCCTTGTCGACCGCGGCGGAGCTTTGCACGTCCGGACAGGGGCGCCAGCGCAGGCGCGGCGGCTACTTCTTCTTATCGCCTTCCTTGTCCTTGTCCTTGTCCTTGTCCTTGTCGCCGCCGCCCATCTCCACGATGGAAGGTGGCGGGTCCGACTGGACCGTCTTCGCGTCGCCGGGCTCAAGGGTGACCATCATGGTCCGGTTGCCGCGCTCCGGGTCCACGAAGGTCACCTCGTGCGACCCCGGCGCGACCTTGCGGCCGGTGATCGGCGTCGTCCCGATGGGCTTGCCGTCCAGCAGGACCTCCGTCGGCTGCGCCGAGGTCACGTCGAGCATCGGCGCGTCGTCGAGCGGCGGCTCGGGCTCGGGCTCGGGCTGGGTCGCGACCGGCGCCGGCTTGGGGTCGACCGGCTCGGGCTCACGTGCGGCCCCGCCGCAGCCAGGGAGAGCAATGACGAGGAAGAGAGCGGTGAGGCGAGACATGACGCGAGGCTAGTCAGGAAACGCGCGCGGGGAAATTCCCCGGCGAGCCCGCGCCGCGCCCGACGAGCCCGCCGGCGGTCGATGTTGCGACCGCGCGGCCCGCTCCTCTAGTCTGATCGCTCCTTGATCGGAGAGATCCTTGGCGGGAACTACCGGCTCCTCCGCCTGCTCGGCCAGGGCGGCATGGGGTCCGTCTACGAGGCGGAGCGGCTCGACGGCGGCGAGCGCGTCGCGATCAAGTGCATCGACACCGGCGCCCTGCACCGCGGCAGCAACGGCGTTGTCCGCTTCCAGCGCGAGGCGAGGGCGACCGGAACGATCGATACCGAGCACATCGTCCGGGTGCTCGACGCGCAGACCGACCCCGCGACCAGGGCCCCGTATCTCGTCATGGAGCTGCTCGAGGGGGAAGACCTCCAGCAACTCCTGACGCGGGTCGGCGCCCTGGACCCCGACGCCGCTTTACGCGTCGCGGCGCAGATCTGCCTCGGCCTTCAGAAGGCCCACGAGGCGCGCGTCATCCACCGGGACATCAAGCCCGCCAACATCTTCCTCGCCCGCCGCGGCGGGGGCGAGATCCTGGTCAAGCTGCTCGATTTCGGCATCGCCAAGATCAAGCCCGACCCGTCGCAGGGCGGCCACATCACGACGGGCCTCACCCGCAGCGGCGGGCTGCTGGGGTCGCCGCTCTACATGTCGCCGGAGCAAGCGCGGGGCCTGAAGGACGTCGACGTCCACACCGACATCTGGTCGCTCGGCGTGGTGCTCTACCGCGCGCTCGCGGGCAAGGCCCCCCACGAGGAGATCGACGCGTTCGGCGAGCTCATCATGGCCATCTGCACGGAGGTCCCTCGCCCCCTCCAGGAGGTCGCGCCCTGGGTGCAGCCGGAGGTGGCGGCCGTGGTCCACGGCGCCCTCCGGCTCGACGCCGGCGCGCGCTTCGCCAGCGCCGCGGCCATGCTGGATGCGCTCCGGGCGCTCCTGCCCGGCGGCGTGGACCTGCGCGAGGAGCTGCTCGTCCCCGTCGGCGAGTCGACCCGCGCCACGATCGCGCCGAAGCTCGCGACGGCGAGCTCCGCGAGCGACCCGGGCCGGCGGATCGTGCGCGTCGCCGCGGGCGCGCAGCAGGTCGAAGGGAACGAGACGACGGCGGAGGCGCCCCCGTCCGATCCGGATCGTTTGGCCGAGAGCGTCGCCGCGGCCGGCGGGACCGCGACGACCGGCCCGACGGCCGTCGCCATGAGCACCCGCGAGCGCGGCCTCGCGGCCCCCGAGGCGCGGGGCGCGGGAGAACGTCCGAGCCGCGGGCGCCTCGGCGCGCCCGCGATCGCGGCGGTCGCGGGCACCCTCGGGCTCGGCGCGGTCGGCCTTTACGCGATGTCGGCGCCCCGGGAGACCGCGCAGGCCATCGCGCCGGCGGCGAGCGCGAGCAGCGCGGCCATCGCGCCGGCGGTGAGTGCGGCCAGCGCCGCCGCGCCGCCCGCGAGCGCGACGTCAGAGCTCGCCGGCGTGCCTGCCGTCCGGCGCGTCAAGGTCGCCGTCATGCCGGGGGACGTGTCGGTCGAGGTCGACGGCTGGCCGGCGCGGGTCGAGGGAGGGGAAGTGGAGATCGTGGGCGCGCTCGGGAGCGCGCATCGCGTCCGGATCTTCAACGGGAAGAGCGAGCTGACGGGCGTGGTGCACGTGACCGCGGCCGGCGCCTCTCCTCCCCGGCTGGCGCTCGCCGCGGCGACGGCCGGGCCGGCGAGCAAGCCGGCCGCCAAGGCCCCTGCGCCGCCGAAGCCGAAGCCGAAGGCGCCGGCGCCGCCGCCGGCGCGCACCGCGGCGGGCGACCCGCTGGTTCCCGAGAGCTTCAACTAGAAGGGCAAACGGGTTGAACCAGCCTGAAACGAGCAGAAGTTCGAACCGCCAAGGACGCCAAGGCGCCAAGGACGCCAAGAAGAAGATATTATCTTGGCGTCCTTGGCGCCTTGGCGTCCTTGGCGGTTCATTTCTCGTTCGATCAACGTGATCGGTGTTCTAGCCTGGGCGCACAAGGTGCGGTCAGGGCTCTTGGTTTACGCTCGCGCGATGCACTGGATGACCGCGCGACGGCCCGCGGCCTTGCTCGTCGCGCTCGCGCTCGTCTCGAGGCCCGGGGACGCGCTCGGCCAGCCTGCGGGCACCGCGGCGCCTGCAGAACCCGCCGTGCCCGCGCCGAGCGCGCCTCCCGCCGGTGAGAGCGCACCTCCCGCCGGCGAGGGCGCAAGCGCAGCTCCCGCCGGCGACAGCGCGCCCGCAGCCGGCGAGAGCGCGCCCGACCGGAGGGCCGAGGCGGAGGCGCGCTTCTACAAAGGAAGGAAGCTTTACGAAGCGGGCGCCTTTGGCCCCGCGCTCGCCGAGTTCCTCGCGTCGACGGAGCTCTACCCGAACCGCAGCGCGACCTCCGGGGCCGCCACGTGCCTCAGGAAGCTCCACCGCTTCGACGAGGCGCTCGAGCTCTTCGAGATCCTCCTGCGCGATTTCGGGAACGCGCTGCCGGCCGAGGCCAGGACCGCCGTCCAGCGCGAGGTGCTGGAGCTGCGCGGCCTCGTCGGCACCATCGAGATCGAGCACGCGGAGCCGGGCGCGTCCATCTCGGTCGGCGGGCAGCGGCGCGGCGACTACCCGTTGCTCGCGCCGCTCCGCGTCCCGGCGGGCAGCCACGTCGTGCACGTCGACAAGGAAGGCTTCGAGCCGCTGCAGATCCGCGTCGACGTCGCCGGCGGACGCACCGTGCGCGTCGCGGCGCGGATGCGCGCGATCGCGCCGCGACGCCGCGCGCCGGGGCGCGGCGGGCGCCTCCGCGTGGCCGAGCGGCACGGACAGGAGATGGACGTGCTCGTCGACGGCAACCTGGTCGGCAGGACGCCCTGGGAGGGCGAGGTCGAGGCCGGCGAGCACACGGTCGTGCTCCGAGGCGACGGCGACGCCGGGACGGAGCCGATCCGGGTGACGGTGCGGCACAACCAGCTCAGCGCGGTGACGCCGTCGGCGGAGGACGTGTCGTCGTTCCTCCGGATCCAGGCCGCGCCTGACGATGCGAGCGTGGCGCTCGATGCGGTGGTCCTCGCGGAGGGGGCGTGGGAGGGGCGGCTCCGCCCCGGGGAGCACGACATCGAGGTGTCGGCGCCGGGGTTCGTGACCAGGAAGCTGAACGTGCACCTCACCGAGGGCAGGCGCCACGTCGTCCGCGTCGCGCTCGAGCTGGATCTGGACGCTCCGCGCTGGCGGCTCCACAGAGCGCGGCGGCCGGGCCGGCTCGCGGCCGAGCTCGGCGCAGGGCTCTGGCTCACGCCGAGCCTCGGCGGCGACGTCGCCGGCTCGTGCTTCGGGCGCTGCGACGAGGGCGTCGGCCTCGGCGGCCTCGGCGTCGCTCGCGGCGGCTATGTGCTCGAGTCCGGCCTCGAGCTCGGCGTGTCGCTCGGCTACCTCGACGGCGGACAGACGGTGGCCGGCCGGCGTACCTCCGCGCGGCGGACCAGACAGCTGCTGGCCGATCAAGGCACCGCCGACGACGCGCTGTCGCTCCGGGGCGTGCTCGCCGGCGCCTTCGCCGGGCTGGCGGTCGGCGACGACTTCCCCGTCCACCTCCGCCTCGGCGCCGGCGCGCTCATCGGCTCCGTCTCCGATGCGAGGACGGGGAAGTTCCTCGGTGAGCAGGAGTACCAGGTTGGACCGGCGGAGGTGACGTCGTCTGCCCCGTTCGTCTACCTCGCTCCCGAGCTCCGACTCGGCATCTCCCTGCACCCCCGCGCCGAGCTGAGCGTGGGCGTCGAGACGCTGCTGCTCTTCAGCGTGTCCCGCCCGCGCTGGGACGCAGCCCACCAGGTCAGCACCTCGACGGACGGAGGGGCGTACTTCTCCGGCGAGACGCTCGCCGGCCGCTTCCTGCTGGCGATCGCCCCGGGCCTCGGAATCCACTACAAATACTGAGGGAGCGCCTCCGGCCAGCGCGCCCGCGCCCTCGCGGAGCGACGGAGGGGCGGTCACACGCCCAGGGCCCGGCGTCGCTCGGCGCTCAGAGGCTATCCGGCGTGAACGTGAAATCCAGCCAGTAAGTCCCTTCTTCGCCGCTGCTCACCGCGTCGACGAAGACGATCAACGACTCTCCCGCGACGAGGGGGACGTCGAGCTCGCCGGCCTCCAGCGCCGCGCAGGCGAGCGTCTGAGAGGTGCATTGCCTCCGGACGTACATCACGTGGCCCTCGCGCGGCCGGAGCCGGAGAGTGAGCCTGCCCGGCTGCCCGGACCGCTCGACGGGCGCGGTGTACACGTAGAGTTGCTCCTGCCCCTCTCCCGTGTCGCCGTCGCCGCACGTGGTCGAGAACGTGTTCTTGCCGAGCTCCGTGTCGCCCTCGATCGTCCCCGTGCCCGCCAGCGCGGCCGCGCAGACCACCTCGGGGGCGTCGAGGCAGAGCGGTTCTTCGTCGCGGCGCGCGCAGTAGATCGCTGCGTCGTTCCCCGCCGTGTCATGGCAGCTCACCGTGAGGCAACCCGTTCCTCCGCCCTGGCCCGTGCAGTCCCCGGGCCCGTACTCGTCGCCGTCGATGCCCTCGCCGCAGCTCGACCCGGGCAACGTGCAGAAGCCCAGCCTGGTGTTGCACGCGCCGAGCCCCAGGCACTCCCAGTCGACGTTGCACGAGCGGACACAGGCCGTGACGCCGCCGCCGGTGTCCTCGCACGCGTAGCCCGCGGGGCATCCGCCCGGCTCGCCGCACGACCTCAAGCACACGTGGTAGCCCACATCGAGCTCGAGCCTCACGTCGCCCTCCTGGCACGAGCCCGCGGAGGGATCGTCGCCCCAGTAGGCCTGGTCGCTTCCGCACGCCACGGCCGCCAGCAGCGCGAGCGCGGACAGACCTGCGCATCGTCGTACCCTCATCACACCATCCTATCGTGAAGAGAGGATCGCGAGACGCGCTCTGGTGATCCCGGGCCAAACCGCTCCCGCCGCGGCCGCCGCGCCGGCGGCGGGCCCCGCCGAAACGTTGCGCCGCCCGACCAGGCCAGGTACTTCTGGTCGCCATGTCGACCGTGGCGATCTGCGGGGCGGGGGCAGGGGCGGCGGGCGCGGTGAACGAGCGACAGCCCACGGAGCACGTCTACTATTCGACCACGAAGAGCCTCTGCAAGACCTGCAAGCAGGCGGTCGACGCCAAGATCCAGTTTGCGGGCGGGGCGGTGTACTTCGACAAGTTCTGTCGCGAGCACGGCCACCAGCGGGTGCTCGTCTCCTCCAGCGTCGACTGGTACCTCGACGCGCTCTCGTTCGTCGCGCCGCACACGCCGCCGCGCGGCGAGATCCACGCCGTGCGGAGCGGCTGTCCCTTCGACTGCGGGCCGTGCGCCTCGCACCAGCAGAAGGTGTACATGCCGGTCGTCCCCATCACGTCGGCGTGCAACCTCGACTGCCCCATCTGCTACACGGTGAACAAGAACGAGGGGGCGCACCAGCTGAGCGAGGGCGAGTTCGCCGCGATCCTCGGCCACCTGCGCGCGCAGCACGACGAGATCGACATCATCAACTTCACGGGCGGCGAGCCGACGATGCACCCCGAGCTGCCGCGGCTGCTCCGGATGGCGTCCGAGGCGGGCATCCGCCGCCTCACCATCTCGACCAACGGCCTCCGGCTGAGGAACGAGGAGTACGTCCGCGAGCTCGCCGCGGCCCGGGCGCGCATCGTCCTGTCGCTCGACACGTTCGATCCGCAGGTCGACCAGCTGATGCTCGGCGCCAACACGGTGAAGGCCAAGCTCGAGGCGCTCGATTTGCTCGAGAAACACGACGTCACGACCACGCTCCTGCCCGCGGTCGCGGCCGGCCTGAACGACAAGGACGTGGGCAAGCTCTTCGACCGGATGATGGCGAAGCCCAACATCGTGTCGCTCGAGCTGCACACGCTCACGTTCACGGGCCAGGGCGGCGCCGGGTTCGATCGCGCGGCGCGCATCACCACGCCGGATCTGCACCGGCTGCTCGAGGAGCACACCGGCGGCGCCATCGCGGCGCGCGACTTCGTGCCGTCGCCGCTCGCCCACCCGCACTGTTATTCGATCTGCTACCTGCTCGCGCTCGACGGCGGCGGGTTCGTGCCGTTCGCGCGCTTCGTCGGCCGCGCGAAGCTCTTCGAGCTGCTCGGGGACTCCCTCTACATCCAGCCCCGCGAGCAGGTCGAGGAGGCGCTGCGCACCGCCATGGACGAGCTCTGGGCCGATCCGGACCGGCTGCCCGAGAGCGAGGCGCTGCTCCGGACGCTGCGGCGCCTGCTCAAGGAGATGTTCCCGCCGGGCAAGCCCCTCTCCATGGAGCAGCGGCAGAAGATCGCCGAGCGCGCGACCAAGGCGATCTACATCCACTCGCACATGGACGAGGAGAGCTTCGACGTCGCCCGCGTGATGAAGTGCAGCATCGGCGTGCCCGAGGTCGACGGCAGCAACATCCCGACCTGCTCGTACAACGTCCTTTACCGCGAGAACGACGCGCGCTTCGCCGACCCCGACATGCTCGCCCGCATGGGGCGGACGGCGCCGCACCCGCTGCTCGCGGCGGCCCCGGCGCCGGCCGGCAAGCGCTCCCTCCCGCTCCTCAAGGTGCCGCCATGAGCACGAAGCTGCCCCTGATATCGCTGATCGACCGGAAGTTCACGTTCACGCCGGACGCGCACGGCCGCGAGGTCTTCCACTCCTTCTCGCGGGGGCTGTGCCCGCAGTGCAAGCGGGCCGTCGACGGGGTGAGGATCCTGCGCGGCGGCAAGGTGTACCTGCGCAAGCAGTGCCCCGAGCACGGGCAGAGCGAGGCGCTCATCTCCGGCGACGCGGACTGGTTCCTCCGGTCGCTCACCTACGTGAAGGAGGGCTCGCGGCCGCTCCAGTACGCGACGGCGGTCGAGCGCGGCTGTCCGGACGACTGCGGCCTCTGCCCGGACCACGAGCAGCACTCCTGCCTGCCGATCATCGAGATCACGAACCATTGCAACCTCGAGTGCCCCATCTGCATCGTGCAGAACCGGCACAACTACAACATGACCCGCGAGGAGTTCGGGCGCGTGCTCGACGGCATCGTGGCCAAGGAGGGGCAGCTCGAGACGATCAACCTCTCCGGCGGCGAGCCGACGCTCCACCCCGAGTTCCTCGAGCTGCTCGACATGGCCCGGGCGAAGACCGAGATCGCGCGGGTCTCCATCTCGACGAACGGCCTGCGCTGCGCGAGCGACTACACGTTCTGCGAGGAGCTCGCCCGGCGCAAGGTGTACGTGAGCCTCCAGCTCGACGCGCTCAACAACCCGGCCCTGCGCGTCCTGCGCGGCGGCGGCGACCAGGCCGCCGCGCGGGAGAAGGCGCTCGCCAACCTGAAGAAGGCCGGCGTGCGCACCACGCTCGTGTCGACCGTGGCGCGCGGCGTGAACGACGACCGCATCGGCGACTGCATCCGGCTGCTCTACGAGAACGACTTCATCCTGTCGCTCACGTTCCAGCCCGCGGCCTATACCGGGTACGGCGGCGCCCACTTCGCCCCGCACGATCCGCTCGACGTCATGACCATCCCCGACGTCGTCCGCGCGGCGGAGGAGCAGACGGGGCTGCTCAGGAAGAGCGATTTCTTGCCGCTGCCGTGCTCCCACCCGAGCTGCTTCGCGCTCACCTACCTGCTCAAGGTCGACGGCGAGTTCATCCCGTTCCCGAGGTTCCTCGAGCTCGACCGCTACCTCGAGCTCCTGGCGAACCGCGGCACCATCCGCCCCGACGATCAGTTCGAGGGCGCCCTGCGCGACGCGATCGACCAGATGTGGACGAGCTCCGGCCAGGTGCCCGACTGCGACCGGATCCTCGGCGTGCTGCGGAAGGCGATCTTCCTCATGTATCCCGAGGAGCGCGCCCTCGAGCTCGAGGAGCGGCTGCACATCGGCGAGGGGCTGGTGAAGACCGTCTTCATCCACGCCTTCATGGACGTGCACACCTTCGAGGTCGACCGCATCAAGAAGTGCTGCACCCACTACGCGCTCCCCGACGGGCGGCTCATGCCCGGCTGCGCGTACAACAACCTCTACCGCGACAGGGACCCGCGCTACGCCGGGCCGGTCGGCGCGCCGCAGATCTGGGGCAAGACGTGACCGGGCTGCTCGCCGGGAAGCGCGCGATCGTGACCGGCGGCGGGCGCGGCCTCGGCCGGGAGATCTGCGCGACGTTCGCGCGCCACGGGGCCCGGGTGGCCTTCACCTACACGAAGAGCGAGGAGGGCGCGCGGCGCCTCTGCGAGGAGATCGCGGCGGCCGGCGGGGAGGCGCGGGCGTTCCGCGCGAGCGTGCTCGACGCGGGCGCGACGCGGGCGGCGTTGCGCGCGGTCGAGGAGGCGTGGGGCGGGGTCGACGTGCTCGTGAACAACGCGGGCGTGTCGCAGAACCTGCCGCTCGCGCTGCTCGAGGAGCAGGACTTCGATCACGTGCTCGACCTGAACCTGAAGGGCGCGTACCTGACCGCGCGCGAGGTCCTCCGGTCGATGATCCGGAAAAAGCGCGGGGTCGTGCTCAACATCGGGTCGCTCGCCGGGGTGCGGATGATCGACGCGCCCATCCACTACTGCGCGAGCAAGGCCGGCCTGAAGGGGATGACCGAGGCGATGGCCAAGGAGGTCGCGCGCCACGGGATCCGCGTCCTCTGCCTCGCGCCCGGGCTGCTCGAGGACGGCGTCGGCCGCAACCTGCCCGAGCACCGCCTCGCCGACTACCTGAAGCACAACGCGCTCGGCCGCGTCGGCACCCTCCGCGAGGTCGCCGAGCTCGCGGCGTTCCTCGTGTCCGATCGCAACGGCTACATGACCGGCGCCACGGTGCTGGCCGACGGGGGCGTGTGACGGCCGGCGCCGCGGCGGAGCAGCCGCGCCGCTGCGTGGTCCTCGGCGGCTCCGGCACGGTCGGGCGCGCGCTGGTCGCGGAGCTCGCCCGGGCGGGGGCACACGTGGCGTTCACGTACCGGCAAGGGCGCGAAATTGCTGAGGAATTGACGCGCGTGTTCCCGGGGGTGACCGCGCTCGAGGTCGACCTCGCCGATCCGCGCGCCGCGGCCGAGGCCGCGGACGTGCTCGCGCGCAGGCTCGGGGGCGTGGACGCGTTCGCGCACTGCGCGGTGCGGGCGTCCTCGATCGAGCCGCCGGCGTTCGACGCGCTCGAGGAGGTCTGCCTGGACGGGTTCGCGGGCGTGCTCGCGGTCAACGTGACCAGCGCCTTCGCGGCCGCGCGGAGCCTCTTGCCGCACTTCGATCGCGGCGGGAACGTCGTCCTGTTCGGGTCGGTCGACGGCATCAAGCCGGTGCGGTCGCCGGTCCCGTACGCGGTCTCGAAGGCGGCGCTCGCCGGGCTCGCGATCAGCCTCGCGAAGCCGTTCGGCCAGCGCGGCGTGCGCGTGAACCTGATCGCGCCCGGCGTGCTCGAGGCGGGCGCGTCGCGCACGTTGCCGGACGATCTGCGGCGCGAGTACCTCAAGCACTGCGGCCTGCGCCGCCTCGGCAAGGTCGAGGAGGTGGCGGCGCTCGCGGCGTGGCTCTCGCTCGAGAACACCTACGTGACCGGCCAGACCCTGGTGGTCGACGGGGGCCTCTGATGGCGGCGCCCCCGGCGCGGCTCCGGGTGCTGGGCGGGCTGGCCGCGGTCGCGTTCCTCGTGCACGGGGGGAACCACGTGCGGCGGGGCTCGCCGTACGATCTGCTCTGGATGTGCAACGTCGCGCCGCTGCTGCTCGCCGCCGGCTGCTTTCTGGCGCGGCCGGGGCTCGCCGCGGTCGCGGCGCTGTGGCTCGCGTTCGGCACGCCGATGTGGGCGCTCGACGTGGCCACGGGCAGCGGCGTCATCCTGACCACGTTCCTGCCGCACGTGCTCTGCCCGATCGTCGCCGCGCTCGCGGTGCGGGAGCTCGGGCTGCCGCGGCTCGCCTGGCTGAAGGCGACGGCGGCGATGCTCGCCCTCGTCGCGCTGACCCGCGCGGTGACGCCCCCCGGGCCGAACGTGAACCTCGCCCACCGCGTCTGGGCGGGCTGGGAGGCGGCGTTCCCGCGTTACGACCAGTACTTCGCCCTGATGCTCGCCGGGGCGGCGCTCACGTTCTTCGCGGTGGACCGCGCGCTCGCCGCGTGGCTCCGGTCGCCGCGCCGGGCCGCCGCGGGCGACATGGCCGGGAGGGCCAGCACCCCCTGATGCGTTACATCCTCCTCGACCGGATCACCTCCGTCGAGCCCGGCCGCAGCGCGCGCGGGCTCAAGGCCGTGACGTTGACCGACGAGGTCCTGCACGACCATTTCCCCGACTACCCGATCTACCCGGGGGCGCTGCTCGTCGAGGCGGCGGCGCAGCTCGCGGGGTTCCTCGTCGAGGTGACGGAGAACAGACCGTCCGAGGAGCCGCGCCGGGCGCTGCTCGCGCAGATCGACCGGGCGAAGTTCTACCGCGCGGCGCAGCCGGGCGACAGCGTCGAGCTGTTCGCGGAGCTGTCGCAGTCGCTCGACGCCGCGGCGAAGCTCGCGGTCGGCGCGGACGTCCGCGGGGAGCGGTGCATGCGGGCGACGCTCACGTTCGTGCTGAAGGCGGTCGCGTCGGAGCGGGTGCACGCGCAGCGCCGGTACCTCTACGCGCTCTGGACGCGCGAGCTGCCGCAGAAGGTGTGGCTGCCGTGACGACGCTCGTGACCGGCCTCGCGTCCGTCGTGCTCGCGCCCGGCGAGCCGTGTGATCCGGCGCCGTTCCTGCGCGAGAAGAAGAGCAAGAAGTACCTCGGGCTCCAGGACGCGCTCGCGGTGGTGAGCGCGGGGCGGGCGCTCGCGTCGGCGGGCCTCGCGGGCGCGCTGCCGGGCGCGACGGGAGCGCCGTTCGCGCTGCCGGGCGAGCGCACGGGGCTCTACCTCGCGGTCGGCTACATCCCGTTCCTGGAGCGCGACATCGCGCCGGTGCTCGAGGGATCGCTCGACGAACGCGGCGACTTCAGCCCCGCGCGCTTCGGCGCCGAGGGGTACACACGCGCGCACCCGCTGCTCGCGTTCCGGTGCCTGCCCAACATGCCGGCCTACCACGTCGCCGCGAACTTCGGCGTGGAGGGGCCGTACGCCGTGCTCTACCCGAGCGCGGGGCAGCTCTACCTCGCGCTCGAGGAGGCGGTGCAGGCGCTCGCGCGGGGCGAGGTCGACGTGGCGCTCGTCGTCGGGGTAGCGCACCAGCGCAACTACCTCGTCGAGCACCACATGCGGCGCATCGACGGGCCGGTCCCGCCCGACCAGCTCTTCGACGCGTCGGCCGCGGTCGTCCTGGAGCGCGAGGACCACGCCGCGCGGCGAGGGGCGAGGGTGGCGGGCGAGCTCGCGTCGCTCGCGGTCGGGTACACGCCGTTCGACCCGCTCGCCAGCGCGCCGGAGAAGCGGGAGACGGTCGCGGTCGCGCGTGCGTCGACCGAAGGCCGCGGCGGCGCAGCCGAGGCGACGGGCGCGGCGCTCGGGCCGGCGGCGCCGATCGACGCAGAGCTCGGTCCCGCGTCGCCCCTCGTGGCGCTCGCGCGCGCGTGGCACGGCGGCGCCGTCGAGCTCGTCCACCACCTCGAGGGGCGCGACGGCATCACCGCGGAGAGCCGCTGGATCCGGAGGGCGTCGTGACCGCGCGCCACCCCGTGGTCGTGACGGGCATCGGCCTCGTGTCGCCGCTCGGCGACCACGTCGACACCTTCGGAGACGCGCTGCTCGCCGGGAAGAGCGGTGTGAGCAAAATTACACTGTTCGACGCTTCCACCTTGCCCACACGTATCGCCGGGCAGGCGCCGCTGCCGGCCGAGGTGCCGCTCGGCGATCGCAAGATCGCGTTCGCGCTCGCGGCGGCGCGGAGCGCGGTCGAGGCGTCGGGGCTGCCTCTCGGCGGCGGCGCGCCGCGCGCGGACGCGGGCGTCAGCATGGGGGTCGGCCTCGAGCTCTTCAACATGGATCACCTCGCGGCGGCCCGGCGCCCGGGCTTCGCGCTGCCGGAGGGGCTCGCCGCGCGGCTCGGCTTCATGCAGACGCCGGCGGAGATCTGCGTGCACGCGATCAGCCACCGGTTCGGCCTCGCCGCGCCGCCGCTCGTGCACGTCTCGGCCTGCGCCGCGGGGACCGACGCGGTGGGCGCGGCGTACCGGCTCGTCGCGACGGGGCGCCGCCGCGTCGTGCTCGCGGGCGGCACCGACTCGATGATCAACCCGCTCGGCGTCGCGGGGTTCTGCGCCCTGCAGGCCACGAGCCTCCGCAACGACCGGCCCGAGATCGCGTCGCGGCCGTTCGATCGGACGCGGGACGGGTTCGTGATGGGGGAGGGGGCAGCCGTGCTCGTGCTCGAGCGGCTCGAGGACGCGCGGGCGCGCGGCGCGCGGGTGCTCGCGGAGGTCGCGGGGTACGGGAGCAGCTTCGACGCGTACAAGATCAGCGATCCACACCCCGAGGGGCGCGGCGCGTTCCTGGCCATGTCGCGCGCGCTCGCCGACGCGGGGATCGGCCCGGACGAGGTCGACGCGATCAACGCCCACGGGACGGGCACGCCGAAGAACGATCCCGCCGAGACGCTCGCGATCAAGCGGCTCCTGGGCGAGCGGGCGCGCCGCGTCCCGGTCTCGGCGACCAAGTCGATGATCGGCCACCTGATCTCGGCCTCCGGCGCGGTCGAGGCGGCGGCCGCGATCGTGTGCATGCTCCGCGGCGCGGTGCACCCGACGATCAACCTCCACGAGCCGGACCCGGAGTGCGACCTCGACTACGTGCCGAACGAGGCGCGTGTGTACCGCCAGCGCCACGTGCTCTCGAGCTCGTACGGGTTCGGCGGGCACAACGCGTCGATCGTGCTCCGCCACCCGGAGGCGATCGGCGCGTGAGCCCGCTGCTCGAGGGCAAACGGGTCGTGGTGACGGGCGCGAGCCGGGGGCTCGGTCGGGCGATCGCGCTCGCGTGCGCGCGGGAGGGCGCGGCGGGCGTCGGGATCGGGTACCGCGAGCGGGCAGGGGAGGCGGAGGGGGTCGCGCGCGCGATCGAGGCGCAGCCCGGCGGGCGCGCGCTCGCGCTCGGGTTCGACGTGACCGACGCGGCGGCGGCGGCGGCGGCGGTGGAGCGGTTCGAGGCGGAGGTGGGCCCGATCGACGGCTGGGTGAACAACGCCGGGGCCGTCGCGACGGGGCTGCTCGTGGCGAGCGACGTGGAGCAGCTCCGGGCGCAGCTCGAGACGAACCTGCTCGGCCCCATGGTGTGCGCCCGCGCCGTGCTGCCGGGCATGATGCGGCGGAGGCGCGGCGTCCTGCTCAACGTGAGCTCGGTCGCGGCGGTCCGCCCCGCCCGCGGCCAGGCGGCGTACGCGGCCGCGAAGGGGGGGATCGAGGCGCTCACGCGCGCGCTCGCGGTCGAGTACGCGAAGAAGGGCGTGCGTGTGGTCTGCCTGCGGCCCGGCGCGATCGACACGGAGATGCTGGGCGCGACGCGCGCGCTCGCCGGCGACGAGGTCGTCGCGCGCGTGCCGCAGCGGCGGATCGCGGCGCCGGACGAGGTCGCGGGGTACGCGGCGTTCCTGCTGAGCGACCGCGCCGCGTACGTCACCGGCGCGGTGGCGACGGTCGACGGAGGTTACGCGGTCGGATGACGCTCGACGAGCTCCTGCGCTCCCGCCGCAGCGTGCGCAGCTTCCGCCCCGAGCCGCCGCCGGACGAGGTCGTCGAGCGGCTGATCGAGCTCGCCGTGACCGCGCCGTCGGCCAGCAACAAGCAGCCGTGGCGGTTCGTGGTCGTGAAGAAGCCGGAGGTGATCGCGGCGATGGCGGCCGCCGTGCGCGAGGCGGTGGCGACGGTGGCGGAGCACGTGCCGATGGGCAGCCAGGAGGCCTTCGCGGCCTACGGCGACTACTTCACGCGGTTCGAGGGGGCGCCGGTCGTGATCGCGCCGATCTTCCGCGGGCACACGGTCCTCTCCAACCTGGTGTCGCCGTCGCTGCCGGCGGAGCTCCACGAGGCGGTGGTGGTCCTGGAGCGCGACTCGGGGCTCGTCGGGGCGTCGCTCGCCCTGATGAGCTTGCTGCTCGCGGCGCACGACGCCGGCCTGGGCGCGTCGGCGATGACGGGGCCGCTGCTCGCGGCGGGGCGGCTCAAGGAGATCCTCGGCGTGCCGGTGAGCTGGGGTATCGTCGCGCTCGTGGCGCTCGGCTACGCCGCCGGCGAGCCGAGGCCCACGGAGCGCAAGGCCGGGAGCAAGGTCACGAGGTGGATTCGATGACGGACGCAGCCAGGGTGGACATCCCTCCCCACGTGGTCGAGGCAGTGAAGCGCTGCATCGTGGAGAGCCTCGCCGTGGCGCCCGAGGACGTCGCGCTCGAGAGCCGCCTCATCGACGACCTCGGCGCCGACTCGCTCGATTTCGTCGACATCGTGTTCATGGTCGACCACGAGCTGCACATCCGCGCGCGAGAGAGCGAGTTCAACTTCATCACGCGCCTCGATTTCTCGTCGCCCGAGGTGATGAAGGAGGGGTTCCTCACGGAGGCGGTGGTGAGCCGGCTCGAGGGCTGGCTCCCGGCGCTCGCGGCGGTGGAGGACAAGGCGCGGGTGACGCCGCGGCAGCTGTTCTCGCTGATCACCGTCGAGGCGATCTGCATCGTGGCGGCGCGCCGGCTCGGGGCGCCGGCGGACGGCGGAGGCGGAGCGGCGCCAGCGGAGTAGCACCTCGTCCCCCACGGACGAATTGCCGCCAGACCGGCCCCGCCTGATGAGGCGCTCCCGAGCTCTGCGGTCCCGCAGGATCTCGGGCGATGGCGGACCCTTCGATGGTGGATGCTTTGGTATCCAGACCCGTCCAGCTCGCTCGTGCCGCGGTCAGGGGCCGGAGACCAGCTCCGGCGAACGACTGTTGCTTCCGGACGCTCGCCTCCTTTACGCTATCGATGTCTTGATCGGACAGCTCTACGACGGGAAGTACCGGGTCATCCGCTTGCTCGGGCAAGGGCGCGGGCCTCGACGAGATCCTCGAGCTCGACCCGCGACCCGCGACCCGACCCAGGTTGCGTCGCGCGTGGGGTGACCCAGGTTGCGCGGGCGGCGGCGCAGGCGGCGCGTGGGGTGACCCAGGTTGCGCGTCGACCGCGACCGCGCGACCCGGCCCAGGTTGATGAGCATGGCGTGGCGACCCGCGACCCGTGACCCGACCGCGACCCAGCCCAGGTTGATGAGCATGGCGGAAACTGGCGGAAATCCGCATCCGCCACCCAGGGGGCGCGGGCAAGTACGCGAAATGTTTCGCGCCAGTCCACGGCACAACACTTGTCTATGTGCTCCGGCTATGAGCCAGCCTCGCGAGATCGTTCCAGGCGCCACTTACCTCATCACCCGTCGCGTCGTGCGCCGGCACCTCCTCTTCCGGCCCGACGCGGCAATCAACCAGCTATTGGTCTATGTCCTTGCTGTCTCGGCCCGCCGCTATGGCGTTCAGATCCATGCCCTTTGCGCGATGTCGACCCACCTGCACCTCGTCGTGACCGATGCGCAAGGCGTCCTTCCGCGCTTCTTGCAATTCTTTCACCGCATCGTAGCGCTCGGTACGAAGGTGCTGCGCAAGTGGGAAGGGGCGGTATGGGACCACGAGACCACGAGTGTGGTACGGCTCCTGACGCACGCGGCGGTGGTGGAGAAGATCGCCTACGTGCTCGCGAATCCAGTAGCGGCTGGCCTCGTCCGGCGTGCGAGAGAATGGCCTGGCGTCAAAGTGGATGTGGATGAGATCGGACGTGGCGCGCTGCGCGCGGCGCGTCCCTCGGCCTATTTCAACCCGAAAAACCCACAGTGGAGCGAGGAAGTGACGCTCCAGCTCGCGCTGCCGCCCGCTGTCGAGCAGCATGACGCCGATGGCTTTCGCGGTCAGGTAGCCTCCGAGCTGGGGCGACTGGAAGCGCAGGCACGAGCAGAGGTGGATCGGCAAGGGGGCCGCTTCTTGGGTGCCGAGCGAGCCAGCAAGATCTCGCCTTACCAGCGAGCCACGAGCTTCGAGGCGCTGCGTGAGCGCAATCCGACGTTCGCGGTAGGCCGTCAGCAGGGAGGCGCATGGCGAACTGCTGCGGCGGCCGTGCGTGCGTTTCGCGCCTCGTATCACGTGGCGCTCGAACAATGGTGTTCTGGCGTTCGCAGTGCGGTATTTCCGGCGGGGACGTGGTGGATGCGCACATTCCACGGCGCCAGTGTGAACGATGTGGTGCACGCCACGTAGTACCGCGCGCAGGAGCGCTACAGCGAGAGGGCAGGTACGGACGACGGATTCGACGCGCCGTCATGGGAATGTGCGTTGGGAGGAGGCGGAGCGGACCGCTGAGCTTCCACGTAGCATTGCGCGGAGAAGCGCATGAGCCGTGCCTGCAGAGCGCGCACGAATGCCATGCGCCTGAGGCTCTGCTGGACCGAGCAGGACCGTTCCGGGAAGATGAGCCTGGTCGAGGGCGAAGATGGGTCGTCGTGGCCGGGCGGCGAAGTGGGGCCAAGCGCCGCGAGGAACGGCGGATCCTGCCTGCTGCTGGCCTGCTGAGGCCTGCTGAATCGCAACCCGGGTCGGGTGGGTTGGGTTGGGTCAACCCGGGTGGGGCGTCCGGGCCCCTCCCTACCCTTCTACTTCTATCTACTCCGCTATCTACTATCTATCTACTCCGCAACCTGGGTCGGATCGTCCGGGGTCGCAACCTGGGTGGGGTGGTTGCGGGATCGCCGGCCGGGGGTCTACTTCCTATCGTCGCGGTCGCTCACGAGCCGCCGCCACAAGGCGCCGAGCCCGTGGGTGAAGATCGATCGATCGTCCTCCTCGTCGTCCTCAATGGCGTTCGGGTCAAACGGCAGCGCCTGCGGATCGACCACCGCGAGCACCGCGCGCTGCTTCTCGTCCGGGGACGGGTGGATCCGCAGCCGCCCGTCGCGCCGGCCCGCGCGATCGTCCAGCTCGGCTACCAGATCCCCGCCGCAGCGGAGATCGTCCACGCCGAGGTGCTCGGCCATGAGCCCGAGCCGGGCAGCGCAGATCGAGCGGCCGAGCCCGTCGCCGGGATCCTCCGTCTCGAAGGAGGCATTGAGCTCCGTGTCGATCGCGCAACTCCGGTTCGTCAGGTTGGCCGAACCCACGTTGAGGAAGCGGTCGTCCACGATCATCACCTTGGAGTGGATGTAGGTTGCTCGCGGCGGCTCGCCCTCGCCCTCGTGCGCCGGCACCGTGTAGTAGATGCCGAGCGCGTGGCCGCTACCCTCCGCCGCCCTGCGCAGGTCGTCGATGACCTTCGCCTGGGCGAGCCCGACCGCCACCTCTTCCTTCAGCGTCTCGGCGCGCATGTTGAGCACGATGACGACCTGCAGCGGCGCCCCACCGCCCCTCTGCAAGCGCCGGATCAGCGCCTCGCTCACCTCGCGCGAGCTGAAGTACTGCGTCTCGATGTAGATCGACCGCTCCGCGAGGGCGATCGCATCCACATAGAGCTCGCAGACCTCCCGGCATCCCTCAACCCCGGTGGGCGCCCCCCGCGGGTCGGTCCGGCTCAGCGCCACCCGCCTGGACGCGAGCCGGACCGCGCTCTCCGGCGCGTAGTCGTCGCCGAACGTCGCGCCCCCGGGCTCCGGGAGCTCGATCGGCTCACCGCAGGCGGCGCTCCAGCGCGCCGTGAAGAGCTCCGCGAGGCTGCCGCTCACCTCGCGGCCCTGGAGGTAGGCCTGGACATCGTGGAACGGCTTGTGCGGCTCGCCGCGGCTCAGCCGGAGCGGGTTCTTCTCCAGATGCCTCCGGGTGTCCCAGCGGTCGTTGCAGAGATCCAGCCCCCCGAGAAAAGAGAGCTCGCCGTCGATGACGGCGAACTTCTGGTGGTGACAGCCCTTGTCCACATGGCTGCTGTCGAAGCGGAAGCGCAGCCGCTCGTTCGTCGTCCATTCGAAGACGATCTTCTGGAGCCACTCGCGCTCGATCGCGAAGACCACGTGGAAGTCCCAGGCGAGGATGTAGATCTGGAGCTCGGGCGTCCGCTCGCAGAGGCTGTCCAGGAACTTGAGCAGCGTCACCGGCCCGGGCGCGCCCTCGGCTTCCTCCCCGCGGAGCAGGCACGCATCGCTGTCGAACTGCCAGCCCGACAGCAGGATGTAGCGACGCGCCCGGAGCGCCGCGTCGTAGAAGGCACGGTAGTAATCGGAGCCGTCGATGAGCAGGCCGGCGCTTTGCACCGGCCGCTCGCACCATACGTTCCGCCCGGGAGAGAGGATGCGCGGCATGGGCCCTCCGTACCCAGGTTGCCGCGCGGATGCTACGCCGGCGAGAGGTCCGGCCGCCGACGCCCCGGGGGCGCTCCGCCCGGCGAGGGCTCCGCGATCAGAGCTGCGAGAGCAGCGCCTGGCACTCCGGGCTGCTATTCCGCGGATCGGCGACCACCGGGCTCATCGGATCCTGCGGCCGGAGGCGGGTCTGGCACGCCCCGACGAGGCGGCCCCGCACGGTGATCACCCGGTCCTCGCCCGGCAGGATGCGCCGCGCCTTGGCGTCGAGCCGCTTGCTTTCGACGCCGCGGAGCTCGGCCGAGAGCGCGCCGTTCCCGTCGACCTGGACGGTGAGCGACCGGATCATGTACTCCCGCGCGGCGCGTTTGTCCCCGTTGCCCTCCGTGACCCGGAAGGTCCCGCGGTTGTCGAAGATCCACGCGAAGCCGCGATCGCCCTTGCCTTCGTAGCGCGACGTCAGGCTCTTGTCGGCCGCCGGGCGCGGCGCGAGCTCGCCGGAGAGATCGAACCCGCCGCTCAGAGAGAGGCGGTTGTCGCGGCTCGCGGCGCTGAAGACATAACGCGCCGGCCCGCCGTCCGTGACCTGCAGCAGGAACGTCCCGTAGACGGCCTGCTCGACCCCGTCCACCGAGAACACCGCCTCGGTGAAGCTCGGGACCGCCTCGGCCGCGGTCATCGCCGCGCCCTCCAGGGGGAGCGAGCCGCTGTCCAGAGGCTCCTCCGTCGCCTGCCCGCAGCCCACCAGGGTGAGCGCCAGAATCCCCATCATCCATCGTTTCATGGTGGCCTCTCTCTCTACAGGCGGCGGAAGCAGTAGTTGGTATCGATGACGTTATCGCTCTCGTCGACCTCGGCGACGGCGCGGTCGGGGTCCCACTGCACGAGCGCGCACCACGTCTGCCCCACCGGGATCACCGCGGGATTGAAGGCGAAGTTGAACTCGTACTCGTAGATGGCGCCCCCGAAGGTGTCGAACTGGGCGATGTTGAGGACGCGGGCGTCGCCGGCGCTCACGTAGTTGTCGGCCGAGAGCCACACCGCGACCGGGATGTGCCCGCCCGGGAACGCGTCCCGCATGTTCATCGAGGTATAATGCACGCTGCCGGTGAACGTGGTCGCGCCGGCGGGGATGTTCACCGTCCATCCCGGGGCGTGGGCGCAGTACGCCTGTGTCGCGAGGTTGCAGCCGGCGCCCGAGGTCGCGGTGCCGCCGACGTCCACCCCGGCGGGTAGACCGCCGTAGAGGGGGTGGTGCTTCTGGCCGTGCTGCGCGTCCGACGAGGGGCGCATGGCGCGGTCCTCGCGGCAGCTCGAGATGTCGTTCTGGTACGAGTTCATCGTCGAGAGCCAGTCGTCGAAATGAGCTTGCCCGTAGGCGTGGCCGAGCTCATGGACCCAGGTCCCGTCCTGCGTCACCTCGGAGTAACGGCAGTTGATGTGCTTCGAGAACTGCGATGAGTTGACCTCGATGTCGAGCGCGGTGATGTCGGGCGCGCCGAAGAAGCCGCAGTTCACCTGGGGGGTCATCCGGCCGTAGCTGAAGGCGCTCGAGGAGAGCCAGGCGACGCTCACGCCGTCCCCGGAAGGCACGGCGTTCGTGACGCAGCCGCTCCCGCGGTGGAGGAAGATCTCGGGGTTCGCGGTGTTGAGCGCCTGCCACGACCAGAACGCGCCCGCGGTGATGTCGGACGAGTAGCCGGACTCGAGCCCCAGGGTGCCCGTGGCGGCGTCGGGGCAGCGCGGCCAGACGCCGCGGTCGCCGGAGACGTGGTAGGGAGCGCCGCTGCAGCCGAAGCCGCCGTAGAGGTACGCATACGCGTGCGCCGCGCGGGGCCCGAGCGCGAGCGCGGCGGCCGCCGAGAGGGTCCCCGCGACGATCTTGCTCAGCGTGCTCATCGGTACACCTCGTTCTCGATCCGGCTGCGGTCGATCTGCTGTTCGTCGACGGGGAAGAGCTGAAGAGGACGGGAGAGCGCCTCGATCTGCGCGTCGAGCGACGACAGGTGCACTGCGGCGCGCTTGCGGGCGCGGAGAGTGTCCCGCCGCATCTCCTCGAGGGTGAGCGGCGCCGTCGGCATGTACTCCTTGACCGAGCACACGAACCCGCCGTGGTGGACGGCGAAGAGGGGATTGCCTGAAGCGCAGGTGAGGGTGCCGTCCTCGTGCACGGCGAACACGCTCTTCTCGTGGAAGGTGAAGGGCGCCGTGGTGAAGGGCCCCCCGGCGAGGAGGACCACGAGCTTCTCGTCCTTCGCGATGAGTCCGCGGTACGCGCCCCAGTGGTCCGAGGCGACGCCGACCGTGAGCGCAGCCTCCTTCTCCCAGCGGCTGAACCAGGTGTCCTCCACGACCAGATCGACGATCACCGTCTCTTCCTCGGCCTCCTCGCGGAGGCCGACGACCCTGACGACGCCGATGAAATCGGACCGGACGAGCTGATGATCCATGGTCAGCGCGCGCGCCATGTCGCGGTGATGAGAGGGCGGTGGCTCGGCCGGGCGGCTCGGAGCGTCCCGGGCAAGGCTGCCGCGCGTCGTGGCGAAGGGTATCAGCGCCCCGGCCGAGGCCAGGAGCAAGAGGCTCGCTCCGATCCTCCGCCGGGTGCTGCGGTAAAGAGTGCCTGATCGCATGATGAAGTTCTCCTCGTCGCTTCAAGGCAGAGCCCGCCGAGCGCCGCCGGCACGCCGGGCGCGATGCGCGAACCGACGCCCGGCGGCCCCTCGACGGCCCATGATCGCCGCGCGTCCTCGACCGACCGAGCCGCGCGGCTCGGCTCCGGGCAGAGCAGCTTCCGGACCAGGCCCTCGACCAAAGATTTCTCGTGATCCTCGAGGAGAGGTGGGACTCGGAGGGGGCAGAGTGACGCACGCGCGGCGCGGATCGTGGGACACGCTGGGGGCACCTCGTGCGGCGTCGACCGGGATGGCGGCCCCGACAGGAAATTACCCTCCTCGACCGGGACACGCGTCGTGGGCTACATTCACCGCGCGCGCTGGCGCCAGGTGGAGGATCGCGTGGACACAACGACAAGGACACCCGCAGAGCTGCTCCGCATCTTTTACCGGGCCATGGATGAGCCGAACCCGGCGCTCCTCGAGGAGCTCTTCACCGACGACGCCGAGGCCCGCTTCCCCGGCATCGAGGTGACGGGCACCGCCGCCACCATCAAGGGCGCGCTCGAGGGGATGCTCTCGGCCGGGCTGCGCACGCAGCACGAGATCGGCCACCTGCTGGAGCAGGGCGAGGTGGCGATATGCGAGATGCGCACCATCAACACGATCAACCAGGAGGCGTTCCACGTGCGCGGCGCCACCGTGTGCGAGGCGCGAGGCGGCCGGATCTGCCGGTTCGTGACCTACCTCGACGCCACCGAGATGCAGGCGTTCGTCTCCGCGCTCAACGCCGCGAACGTCTCGATGCTCTTCAAGAGGAGCGGCGCGAAGGGCGACGCGCCCCCGGCCCCCCCGCGGTGACCGGGCGGGCCAGCGCGGCTCGTCATGCCGGTCGTGCCGAGGCTCTGCAGCGCCGGCGCAGCGCGGCGGCGAGGACCGTGAGCGCCAGCGCGCCGAGCTCCAGCGGGCCGCGCGCGCCCCGCTGCGCTGCCGCGCGGGGCGCGACGTGGCAGCCGCCCGCGTCGAGGTAACCGCCGTTCGGAGGCGGCGGCACGCAATCGCCCGCGTCATCGCAGCCGAACCCTTCGACGCAGCTGTGGACCGATTTGCAGGGCTTCATCCGCTGCCCGGTCGCGGGCGAGCAGGCGTAGGGCGGGTAATCGGGGTGCAGCGGCGTGCAGACGCCATCCTCGGACGCGCCGCGGTGATCCGCGCACGCCTCGCAGAGATAGATATTGCAGGGCCGGTCGCAGCAGACACCATCGGCGCAGAAGCCGCTCCGACATTCCGCCGCCGTCGCGCAGGCGCTGCCGTCTGGCATTTGCTGGAACAGCTCGGCCGCGCTTTGAATCGTCGAGCCGTTGCCGACGCCGCCGGCGACGAGGATCCGCCCGTCCGGCAGCGGCGTGGCGGTGTGCCAATATCGCGGGGTGTGCATGGACTCCATGGGCGACCACCTGCCGGAGACCGGGTCGAACGTCTCGGCGTTGTCGACCTGGATGGGATCCACGTCGAGGAAGCTGCCTCCGCCGGCGACGAGCACCCAGCCGCCGGCGAGCGGCGTCGCGGTGTGTGCTGTGCGAACGATGGGCATGGGCGCGAGGGGCAGCCATGTGCCGAAGGCAGGATCGAGCGCCTCGACGCTGGCGAGCACGCCTTCGACACCAAAACCTCCGGCGGCGAGCAGCCGTCCGTCCGGCAGCGGCGTCACGCTGCCCTCACCACGGCCCACGACCATACGTCCGAAGGGCAACCAGGTGTCGGATGCCAGGTCGAGCACCTCGCTGCTGCCGATCGCACCTTCGACGCCATAACCCCCGGCGACGAGCAGCCGTCCGTCCGGCAGCGCCGCCGCGATATGCCAGTAGCGTGCGCTCGCCATGCGCGGGAGGTACCGCCACTTGCCGGAACTCGGATCGAACAGCTCGCTGCTGTCGAGCGGCCCTTCGTGGCCACGCCCTCCGGTGACGAGCAGCCGCCCATCCGGCAGCGGCGTCACGCGGTGTCCAAGACGGGCGGTGTTCATGGGCGCAGCGGATTGCCACGCGCCGGAGGCCGGGTCGAACACCTCGGCTGTGCTCTCTATCGTCTCGGCCTCCTGCAACGTGCGGCCGCCGCCGGCGACGAGCAGCCGCCCGTCCGGCAGCGGCGCCACGATATGCCCGTACCGGGCGGTGCTCATGGACGCGACGGGTTGCCACGCGCCGGAGGCCGGGTCGTACACCTCGGCGTTCCTGAGGATCTCCTCGGTGCCGGACTCGCCGATGCCGCCCGTGACGAGCACCCGCCCATCCCGCAGCGGCGTGGCGGAGTGGTGGGAGCGGGCTGCGATCATGGAATTGGCGGAGAGCCACGTGCTGGACGCCGGGTCGTACACCTCCGCGCTGTCGAGCGCCGATTGCTGGCCTCCGCCACCGGCGACGAGCACCCGTCCGTCTCGCAGCAACACCGCGGCAGACTGGGAACGCGCGATGACCGTGGGACCGGTCAGCTTCCACGAACCCGCGGCCGGATCGAACACCTCGGCGGCGTAGAGCGGTCCCGTACCGTCATTGCCGCCGGCGACGAGCACGCGTCCATCCCGCAGCCGTGTGGCAGAATGCTCGGTGCGCGCGACCGCCATGGTCGCCTCGATCGGGGACCACGAGTCGCCGGCTGGGTCGAACACGTCGGCCGTGCCGAGCAGCCCCATATCGCCATAGCCGCCGGCGACGAGCACCCGCCCATCCCGCAGCCGCGTCGCGGTGTGAAAACCACGGGCGGCGGGCATGGCGTCGAGCGCCGACCACGCGCCCGAGACCGGGTCGAACACCTCGGCGGCGTCGAGCGGGTCTACATCGTCATATCCGCCGGCGACGAGCACCCGCCCGTCCGACAGCAGCGTGGCGCTGTGCGCGTAGCGGGCGGTGGGCATGGGATCGAGCGCCGACCACGCGCCTGAGACCGGATCGAACACCTCGACAGCGTCGAGCACTCTTCTCTCCTCAGGAGCGGCGCTCCCGCTGTCATCAGGACCATCGTTATCTGCAGCGCCAGACACGTTCACCCCACCCAGGACGAGCACCCGTCCGTCCAGCAGCCGTGTCGCGGTATGGGCGTAGCGGGCGGTGGACATGGGACCGACCTGCGACCACGTTCCGGAGGCCGGGTCGAACACCTCGGCGCTGCTCAGCGCGGGGCCGTGGATGGAACTCTCGACGCCGCCGGCGACGAGCACCCGTCCGTCCTTGAGCGCCGTCGCGGTATGGCGGTAACGGCCGGTGAGCATGGTGGTAGGCGGCGACCATGTGTCGGACTCCGGGTCGAACACCTCGGAGCTCGCCTTCGGTCCGTCTGGGCCATACGCGCCGGCGACGAGCACCCTCCCGTCCTGCAGCAGCGTGGCGGTGGGCCCGGCGCGGCGCGTGCTCATCTTCCTCTTGAGCTTCCAGCGCGGATCCACCAGCGCGGTCTCCCCCTCGGCGTCCAGCCACAGCTCGATCTGCTCTCCGCGCGCGACGAGGCGTGTCCCGATCGGCCTCCCGCCCGCCGCATACGCCTCCGGCGCCGTCACGTGGAGCTGGGCTGCCCCGCGCGCGTCGGCCACCTCCACGGCCTCGCCCTCTTGTCGCAGCGTCGCGCCGTCGACCTGCCAGGCGGCGACGGGCGCGTCGCGCCGCACCGCGCCCGGCTCGAGCAGCAGCCATTCCTCGTAGCCGTCCTCCAGGGCGGTCCAGAACGAGGTCCCGCCCGCGCGTGGATAGGCCATCGCGTTCTCCGCGACCTCGCCGTCTCCCGCAGCGCCGAGCTCGCGCACCTGCGCCTCGGAGCCGTCCGGCAAGGGAAAGCGGAGGACGCCGCCGCCGTCGCTCGGGAAATGAGCGCGCAGCCCGGTCGCGCCGGACGGGTCGGCGAGCGCATCGACGGGCCGCAGCGCCTCGAACTCGTCGCCCGCCTGGGTGAAGGCGACCGGCCCTTGCAGGATGGCGTCCGCCTGCTCGGGGAAGTGCCGCCGCAGGGCGCGCGCGTCGAGCGGGTCGGCGACGTCGCTGCAGCCGAGCAGCGTCGCCAGCGCGGCGCTCCAGATGACCGCCAGCGTCCGGAGATGGTGCATCGAGCCTCGAGTCGAGCGGTTCGTGGGCGGACAGGCCACCCAGGGTCTCTTGAGCGATCCTTGCATTCTCAGAAGGTGCGGGCGAGGCCGAAGGTGGCGCCGCCGGGCGCGAAGCCGACCTGGGGCGCGAGCCGGAGGCGGATGTCATCGTAGCACTCCGCCTCGTGCTCCTCGTACGCGAAGACGGCGATGTCGACGATGTTGGCCGTGAGCAGGCCAAGGCAGCCGCCGAACAGCAAACCGACGGCCGCGGGCTCGATGTCGCCGCCGTCGGCTCCGCTGGCGATCCCTGCGCCGAGCGCGCCGCGGGCGAACGTGACCCCGACGTTGATGCAACACAGCCCGAGACCATCGCTCCCCTTGCTCGTCACTCCGGCACTCCTCTCCGTTCTTCCTCCCTTCTATTTACCTTCGAGCGTGTTCCGCTTGTACTCGAATGAGGGCCGCATCCGTGCCCACTTGCGAGAGGGTCCGGACAGCGATGCTTCCTGATCTCCCTCTCCTCAGGAGCGAACGCCTCGCAGTCGTGCGCCGACCCAGGCGCACGGCAGCGCGATCGCGATGTTCGCGATCGAGTACCAGGCGGGCCCGAACTCCCACATCATGACGGCGCCGAGGATGCTGACGGCGACGCCCACGACGCCGAGCGCGAGCGCGTGACGCATCGGGCGCGTCGGAGCGAGCCGGGCCGCGACATAGCTGCCGGCGGCGTTGAAGACGAACCGGTAGGCGAGGGCCAGCACGAACAGCGCGTCGGCCATCCGCTCGCCGTGCGGCGGGAAGACGTCGGAGGCGTGCAACGCCAGATCCACGGCCGTGGTGACGATGAAGGTCGACACGAGGCCGCCGAGTACGGCGCCGACGCTGCGGAGCGTGGTCCGACCCGGGGCGGGCGCGGTCGTGACGGTGAGCGATCCTTGGATGGCTTCGATGGTGGTGTTCATGGGGTCCTCGTCCTCGTGATGTGCCGCCGTTCTCGGCGCTACACGGGGATGTCGGAGCCGCCGGCCCTCCCTCGACATCGGCACGACGTTTTTTTTCCGGAGCGACTCGACTGATCCAGGTCGAGCGACCCGATCCGGTTTGTGTAAGCTAAATAACTTATCCATGGGCGGAAGTTCGTGGTTGGCGTGAGCGCCGGCGCTTGGCATCATGGGGCCATGGCGATCGCCTCCATTCGGCTGCGCTGAGCTCGGCAGCGCTCACGTCAGGCCCCGTTCGCGCCCGGTGCGCGCGCGCCTGCCTGGCTGCGCTGCCTCTCCGTCCTGCTTCCTCGACGGGAGGTCAGGGCGCGTGTGCGTGCCGTGGGAAACCGCTCGGCTCTCCTGCATGGACTGCATGGCATGGAGCCTCGCGTCGCGCGGCCATGAACTCGCTCCGGGCCTCCCAGGACTTCGTCCCCGGAGGTCACCGCCATGTCCGTTTCCAGGCATCCAGAACATGAACACCCGAGCGTCCAAGGTCGCAAAGCCATCGTCGTTGCCGTGCAGGTCCCCGAGGTGAGCGAGCGCGAGCTCGAGCGCTCGATCGCCGAGCTCACGCAGCTCCTGCACGGGCTCGGGATCGCCGCTGCGGCCACCGTCACCCAGAAGCGGCCCAGCCGCAGCGCCTCGACGTACCTCGGCGAGGGGAAGCTCCGGGAGATCGCCGCGCTCACCGGGGGCCCGGGCGAGGTGCCCCGGGGGCCCGCGCCGCCGCGGCGGAGCACGTCGCCGGGGGCCTTCGCCGGGGCCGATCTCGTCGTCGTGGACGATGAGCTCAGCCCGGGACAGCAGCGGAACCTCGAGATCGCCACGGGCGTCGAGGTGCTCGACCGCGCGGCGGTCATCCTCCGCGTGTTCGAGCGTCGTGCCCGGACCCGCGAGGCGCGGCTCGAGGTGGAGCTGGCGCGCCTGCAATACGAGCTGCCGCGCGTCCGCGACGACCACGCGCTCGGCGATCGCGAGGGCGGTGGCGGGCGCGCGTCGCGCGGGCACACCAACGTCGAGCTGGCCAAGCAGCGCCTCCGCGATCGTATCGCCGCGGCCCGTCGTGAGCTCGGGAGGGCACACACCGGCGCGGCCACGAAGCGGCGGAGGCGGGCAGAGACCTTCAGGGTTGCGCTCATCGGCTACACGAACGCGGGGAAGTCGGCCGTCATGAGGCGGTTGACCGGCAGCGAAGTGCTCGTGGAGGACAAGCTGTTCGCGACGCTCGAAACGACGGTACGCCCGCTCTCGCCGGGCTCCACGCCGCCGATTCTGCTCGCGGACACCGTGGGCTTCATCCGCCGTCTTCCGCACGCGCTCGTGGCGTCCTTCCGATCGACGCTCGACGAGGCCCACGAGGCCTGGCTCCTCCTTCACGTGGTCGACGCCTCCGACCCGGACTTCCGCGAGCACATCCGTGTTACCCGAGAGGTCGTCGCGGAGATCGGCGCGTCGGAGACGCCGGCCTGGCTGCTGCTCAACAAGATCGATCGGCTCGACGCCGCGGAGCGAGCCGCCCTGGCCAGCGAGCTCCCACACGGGATCCAGCTCTGCGCCCACAGCGGAGAGGACGGGGAGCGGTTGCGCGACCGCGTCGTCTCGTTCTTCGACCGAATGCTCGTCACCGAGTCGTTCGAGGTTCCGTACAAGGCGCAGGGGGTCCTCGCGGACGCGCGCAAGGACGTGCGGGTCGTCTCGGAGGAATACGGGGAGACGAGGCTCGTCACGGTGCAAGGCACGCCCGAGATCCTCGGGCGGCTGCGCAAGCGTCTGGCAGAGGAGGTGTAGAGAACATGCAACACTCGCTCACGGAGCGACGCGACCGAGGTTGCCCGACGCGACCGAGGTTGCCCGACGCGACCGAGGTTGCCCGACGCGACCCGCCTCGGGGATATGTAATTTTCTGATCCAGATTCACCGCCGAGCGCCGCGCGGCACGCTCAGACGTCCAGCGCGCTCTCGATCACGCGATGCACGAGGCCGTACTCCTGGGCCTGGCGCGCCGTCATCCACAGGTTGCGCTCGGTCTCCTGCGCGATCTTCGCGGGCTCCCGCCCGGTCGCCTCGGCGAAGAGGCGGTTGAGCCGCTCGCGCGCGGCCATGATCTGGGCCGCCTCGATCTCGATGTCCGACGCCGGGCCGCGCACGCCGCCGAGCGGCTGGTGCAAGAGGAAGCGCGTGTTCGGCAACGCGAACCGGTTCTCCCGCCGCGCGGCGATGAAGATCAGCGCGCCCGCGCTGGCGACCCAGCCGGTGCCGATCATCTTGATCTCGGGCCGGATGAAGCGAATCACGTCGTGGATCGTATCCCCCGACTCCACGTGCCCTCCCGGCGAGTGGATCACGACCCGGATCGGCTCCTCGCTCTCGCTCGCGAGGGCGAGGAGCTGCGCCGTCGTCGCCTGCGCCAGCTCGCTCGTGATCTCCCCGAAGATCAGGACCGTCCGGCTCTTCAGCAGGCTGCTGTGGACCCGCTCAGGCAACACGCGGGGGAGCATCTGTTCGTCGTTCGGGTTCGAATCGAAGCGCATCATGGGCCCGAGCTTCCGGCCGCTCCCGCCCGCGCGCCATGACCGCGAAGCGCGGAGTCATGCCCGCGCGTCTCGATCCACGAACGGGCGCTGGACGAGCGGCCGCGGCCCGGGCCACGATGAGCCATGGCGGACGAGACGGAGCGGCAGCTTCCTCGGGGCGTGGCGGTCTCCCGGCGTCATGGGGCGCCGCCCTGGCGTGTGGTCGCGGGCGATCCGCCGAGCCTCCACGTCGTCGTGCAAGGCGCCTTTCACCTCTCCCAGGACGGGGTGCGCGACCTCGCTCTCGAGCCCGGCGACCTCGTTCTCCTCGGGGGCGGCGCGCGCGGCGCGGGACCCCACGAGCAGAGCCTCCGCTGCGTCGCGCCGCCCTCCGGCGCCGCTCCCGCGCCGGCCGAGCTGCTCTCCGCCTCCTACGCCGTCGCGCCCGGCGGGGCGCTCGCCGCCCTCGCGCCCGTGGTGCACCTCCCAGCCGCCAGCGTGCGGCGCATGCAGGGCCTCTCGGCCGTCGTGAGCCTGCTGCGCGCCGCGCTCGCGGATCCTTCCGCCGGGCAGGAGCGGCTGGCGCATTCGCTGCTCGACCCGCTGCTCGCCTACGCGCTGCACTGCCATGAGCGCGCGCGCGAAGGCCAGGCGGCGCGCGCCTTCGATCGGCGCGTCGCCCGGGTGCTCCAGCTCATGCAGGAGAGGCCGGCGGAGCGCTGGACCATCGAGGCGCTCGCGAGGGCGGCGGGCCTCTCCCGCGCGGCGTTCGCGCGGCGTTTCCTCGCCGAGCTCGGCGTGCCGCCGCTCCGGCATCTCGCGGAGCTCCGCATGCAGCGCGCGGCCGAGATGCTCGCCGAGGGCGACGGCTCGCTGGCCGCCATCGCGGCCGAGGTCGGGTACGACTCGGAGTTCGCGTTCAGCCGCGCCTTCAAGCGGCACACGGGAGAGGCGCCGGGCGCGTTCCGCCGCCGAAGCCGATCCCAGGGCGCCGCGCTCCGCCGGCCGCCCGTCCGCGCGGCGGCGTGAGCGTCTCGCCGGTGGCGCCGGGAACCGTGAGGCCCCTCCGCTCGCCGATACCCCTCGACGGCTGCGCCTGCGTCGCCTCCGGCGCGCCCCGCGCCGCCGGACGAGCGGCTCGCTGCGTCCGCGACCTCGTCCTCGCGCACCGCCCGGCGGGCATCGTCTCCGGCACGATCGCCGCCACGGTCGTCTGGGGGCGCGCCTGCCCGCCCTGAGCCATCTTCGCGTGACGACCAGACGCGGCCAGACGGGAGACCTCAGGGCCGAGGAGCGCCCCGGCCCGGGCGCCTCCCGCCGGCGACGCCGGCCGGCCCTGCGGGTCAGCGACGCTTCGAGCCCTCGGCCTCCCACGCGCAGAGGCTCTCCATGATCCGCAGCAGCGCCGCGCCTCTCCGGGTCACGGCGTAGCTCGTCCGCGACGGGCCCTTCGCGCCGGCACGCGCGCCCGGATCCGCATCCATCGTCTCGAGCTTGAGGACGAGCCCCTCGGCCGTGAGCTCGCGCAGCCGCTTGCCGAGGACCTGATCCGAGATGCTCGGCAGCCGCTTCTTCAGCGCCCCGAAGTTGCCCGCGCCGCCGTGGATGAAGAACAGGATCTGCATCTTCCACCGCATTCCGACGCGATAGAGCGTGTCATTCAGGGTGCATGCGCCGGCGAGCGCCTGCTGGTTCTGGAAGTTGGACGACGTCGTCTTGCGTGTCACCGGCATGGATCCTCGGCCGCGCTCACTCCCGAGTGAGTATACGTCCCGGCGTGATCGGTCGCTAGAGTGTGCGGCATGAAGATCCTCGATGTGATTACGCCAATCATCGCTGAAGACCACGACGCGACGGTCGCCCAGTACCGGGAGGCGCTCGGCCTCTCCGTGAAGATGGTGTTCGACCACGCCGGCTTCCACCTGACGTGGCTCGGGCCGATCGTCGTCCTCAGCGCTCCGGACGAGGCGGCGCTCGCCGTCCCCCGGCAGGTCGCTGGCATCTTCGTCGTCGACGATCTTGACGCGTTTTGGGAGCGCCTCTCGCCGCGGACCACCGTCCTCTCGCCGAGGACCGACGTGCCTTCCGGCCGCGCGTTCGTCGTGTCTCACCCAGGCGGTCGCGCCTTCGAGTACCTGCAATTGAAGCCGTGACGCGACGCCGTCGACCTCCACGATTACCCGGACGCTTCGCCCGGCGGCACGGGATCCGGTGCGCCGCTGCGATTCCTTGACATCTTGGAATCGTTTTGCTTTCCATCCACTGGGTCCGCCTGGCCGTCATGACGACCTCCGCCAGTGCCGGGCGCCACCCGGCGCTGCATTGCACGCACGTCGCCGGACGACCGCCGGCGCCCTGCGAGCGGCGCTCCTGAACATGAGGTAACACGTGGACACTCTCGCGCGATCGCCGCTCGCGGTGGTCGAGTACGGGCTGGATCTGGCGATCACGGCGTGGAATGAGGGCGCCGCTCGGCAGCTCGGCTTCCCGGGGCAGGAAGCGATCGGCCGATCCATCGCCGAGCTGCTCCCCACGCCCGAGGAGGAGGGGGTGTGGCGGCGGCTGCTCGCGGAGGACACCGGGGAGCGGCGCTTGCGTCATGTCCGGGGCGACGGGGGCCACGTGACGTGCGCGTGGGCTCACCACCGCGTGCTCGGTCCCCGGGGCGAGGTCGCGGGCGTTCTCTGCATCGGCCGCGACGTGACGGCCGAGGTCGAGGCGTCCCGGCGCCACGTGGAGCAGCAGCGGATCCTCCGCGCCCTCGTCGACAACCTCGATATCATCGTCTGGGCCTCCGACCGCCATGGCGTGTTCACCTACCTGGACGGCAAGGGCCTCGCGCCGTCCGGCGTGAAGCCGGGCCAGTTCGTCGGGCTGAACAACTTCGACCTCTTCAACGAGCACGAGACCGTGGGGTTGCGCCGCGCCCTTCGCGGGGAGCAGGTCCACAACGTCTCGGAAGGCCACGGCAGGCCCATCGAGAACTGGTTTATCCCGGTCCAGGACGAGCGCGGCGAGGTGGACGTGGTGATCGGCATCACCCTCGATCTCACCGAGTCGCGGCGCGCGGTGCTGGAGCTCCGGGAACGGCTGGCGATCATCGAGCGGCAGCAGCAGATCATCCGTCAGCTCTCGACGCCCATCCTCCAGGTCTGGAGCGGCGTGCTGGCGCTCCCGATGATCGGCATGGTCGACAGCGCGAGGACCGCGGACGTGATGGACAGCCTTCTCCAGGCGGTCGTGCGCACGCAGGCCCGCTACGCGCTCCTCGACCTGACCGGGGTCGAGGCCGTCGACACGAAGACCGCGAGTTACCTCGTCGATCTCGTCCGCGCGATCCGGCTCCTCGGTGCGGAGGGCATCATCACGGGGATCCGGCCGAGCGTCGCCCAGACGATGGTCTCGCTCGGGCTCGACCTCGCCGAGATCACGACGCTCTCGGACCTCCAGGCGGGTCTCAAGCACTGCATCGGGCGCACGCTGCGCGAGGGGCACGCGCGCGACGCGGGGTCGTTCCGCGGCCGGTGAGCGGCGGCGGCGCGGCCGATCAGCGCCGTCCCGATCGGCGCCGTCAACGAGGGATGGGAGCCTCGACGTCGCAGGCAGGAATGGCGCCGGACTCCTCCGCACAGTCGAAGCGCGCCGCCCGCAGCTGCGCAGCGGACGCGCTCGACGACCTCTCCGCCCATGCGAGCAGGAGCCCCCGGCCGCCCTGCGCGACCATCGCCAGGCTGCCTTCCACCTTCCCGGTCGGGTACACGGTTTTCATCCAGGTCACCTCGCCGCCCGCGTTCAGCCGGCGGAGCACGATCCTGTCGCTGCCATCGGTGGACGTCTCGACGACCGCGACCACCAGATCTCCCTCGACCTGCTCGGCGGCCAGCGAGCCCGGGACGAGCGAGAAGCACGAGGGGACCGTGACGGGAGGCAGCGCGGCGCTGGCCGAACGGGTCATACGCGCGACGCGCAGCGCGCCCGGAGCATCCTCGACCGGCGCGAGGCTCCAGGCGAGCCACGCGCCGTCCGGCCGGGGGGCCACGCGGAGGCGCGCGACAGGCGCAGCCTCGGAGATCGCCTCGTTCGAGGTGATCGTGCCGGAGCCGCTCTCGTCCCGGAAGTGCCGTCCCAGGTAGATGGTCTTGGCCGGTCCCACCCCCGGATACCTCACATCGCACGGCTGCCACCCGGACTCCCACGCCGTGGGCGCGCCCAGCGCGGCGCCGAAGAGCCAGCTACCTTGATCCCACGCCGCGTCGAACGCGATGGGCGTTGTTGCGCACCCGAGGGTGAAGATCGTGCTCGAGTGGTGCACCGTGTTCGTCAGGAGGGTGCGCATCAGCGAGTACCGCGGGCCAGGCTCCTCTAGCTCCAAGATCGCGAGGTGGGCCGTCCCTGAATCGTTCGGACGCAGCGTCACGATGCGATCTCCGGGATACTCGCCGATGTCCTGCTCCCAGGCCGGAGCGGCTGGCGGGCCGCCGTGGCTCCAGGCGGGCGTGGCCCGGAACTGGAACACCGGCGGCAGGTAGTCCACCTGCTGCTGTTTGCTGTGCTCGCGGTAGAAGACGATGGATTCGTAGTTGGAATCGTAAGACGGCCGGAGCGGCGCCACCGCGAAGGCGTTGCCGTGGACGGGCGCGCGCCTGCTGTCCAGCACCAGCGTGGGCTCGCTGAACGTGGCGGGCTGCTCGGACCAGGGATCCAGGGTGGCGCGCTGGAGGACCCGACCCGAGGAGGGCGTCGTGGCGGCGGCGTAGAGATAGAGCGGAGCGTCCGCCCCGGCCCCGATCACCCACTGCGGGTCGAGCAGGTCGGTGTCCCTCTCCGCGAGGCGCAGCGAGGGCTCCGCGAGCTCGAGGGTTCCGCAGGAACGGGGCAGATCGCTACCGCCGACCCTGCCGCCGCCACCGCCGGCCCCGCTTGTTTCCTCACCACCCCGCGCGCTGGGCGGCGCGTCAGCGACCGCCGCGCACGCCGTGAGCGCAGGGACAGCGAGGAGCGAAAGCCACGTCCACGATCGCATCCGGTACCTCCGAGGTGACTCCAGGAAGCTACGTGGCCGCACGTCCTCGTCGCCATCACCCGATCGTCAGCCCCGGAGGTCGCTCCACCGTCATGCCCGAGCTGCGCCCCTCGAGGCCTGGGGCCCCGCCGCGAGCCCGCAGGCAACTACCTGGAGATCACGAGCCAGGTCAGCTCGTCTATCCCGGAGAGCGGCGCCGTCTTGACGACCGCGCCGTCGGCCTCCCCGGCGACGGGCGCCGAGAGCTTGCCGTCGTACGTGCTCATGCTCCGGAAGCGCACGCGCGTCCCCGGCGCGAGATCCGAGGGCGCCTGAACTCCGATGAGCGAGCCGCTCGTCGTCGTCCCGAATGGGTACATTGCGTACACCGCCACGAGCTCCTCTCCGCCGAGATCGGGGAGTGCGGGAACACGCTCCGGCGGGATCCTCCGGGCCGCGATGTCGTGGAGCGACGCGCCGAGCGGCGCGAGGAGGTCGGCGCATCGCGCGGTGAGCCGGAGACCATCGCCGACCTCCAGGATCTGCGGCTCACCTCGGCTCGGGTCAGGGACGGCGCCCGCGGGCAGCTCCGGCACGAAGAGCGGTCCTGCGTCGACGGTGACCGCATCGACGAAGTGCAGCGGGAACAGGGTCACGCCCCGGCGCGGCGCCGTCTCCGCGTCCTCCATCGACTTCACCACGAAATCGACTGGCAGCTTCGCGTCGAACCGGAAGGTGAAGCGACCGTCCGCCCCCGAGCTGTCCGTGTAGCAGACCCTGGTGTTGCACAGCAGCACGGGGGCACCGCCGATCGGCTGCCCTCCTTCGTCTGTGAGCACGCCGGTCACGCCCAGCCCCGCCGGGGACCCCCCTGAGCCAGCGCCCCCCGCCGCGCCGTCGCCGCCGGCGCCGCCGCTTGTCGCTGCTGCCTCGCCGCCGGCGCCGCCGCTTGTCGCTGCTGCCTCGTCCCCGGCACCGCCGCCGGCTGCGCCGCCGCCGCCGCCGGCGTGCCCCGTGCCGCTCGTGGAGCCGCCGCCTCCGTCACACGCGGACGCAATGAGCGCGGCCAGCAGGATCAAAACGCGGCTGGTCATTCGGCGAGCGCCTGCTCGATGACCGCCGTCATCGCATCCGGGTCGTACTCGTGGGTGGCGTACCGGACGATGCCGTCCTTCCCGACGATCACGTCGACCGGGAAGGGGTTGGGTCCGGGGAAGTTCGACGTCACCGCGCTGTACGTGCTCGCGGTCTCCTCGAGCCCGACCGGGAAGGTGACCTTGATGTTGTCGCAGTACGTCTGCACCTGGCCGATCTGCTCGACCGACTCCCTCGGATTCAGCGCCACGATCTGCAGCCCCTGGTCCTTGTACTTCTGCCAGAAGCGCTCCTCGGTGTCCGGCAGGTGGTTGGCGCAGACCGGGCAGAAGGTGGCGAAGTAGGTGAGCAAGAGCACGCTCCCCGCCGATTCCTCCGAGGTCCACGTGGAGCCGTCCAGCATCGTGCCCGTGGTCGCGGGCAGGGGCGCGCCGACGCTCACGCCGGGCGCGTTGCCGACGAGGTAGGCCTTGCGCACCGGGGCCGCGGGGTCGTCCGAGACGATGTGGAGATAGCCGATCTCCTCGTCCGCCGCCGAGGCGCTGTACGTCAGGCTGAGCTCGAGCTTCTCGCCGGGCTGGATCCGGGCCTGGCGCGGCGCGACGCTGAACGCCGAGCCGCTGACCCAGGTGTCCACCAGCGTGAGCGGCGCGGTCCCCTGGTTCGTGACCTCGAGCGGCAGGGTCTTCGTCTTTCCGGCGGCGACCGGTCCGAAGTCGATCCGGGCAGCCGCCTCCGGGAGGCGGATGTTGGGGGCGACGCGGTCCGGCTCGATGCGGTAGGAATACGGGTTCTCCCAGGTGCCGATGAACACGTCCTGGCCCCGGGCGGCGACGCCGAAGGTGCGCATCGTCGGGAGTTCGCGGTTGGGATCCTCGTACTCGAACTCCCTCGGGATGCGCACGGCCGCGATGAACTCCGGGCTGGCGGGCGTGGACACGTCGTAGACGCGCACGTCGTTCCACGCGGCGACGAAGAGGCGGCCCTCGGCGTAGGCGAGGCGGAGCGGGGTCCCGGGCATCTCGGCGCGTCCGACCACGACCGGCGCCTCGAGATCCGAGATGTCGACCACGGCGACGCCCGCCGAGCCCGCCGCCACGTAGGCGAAGTCGCCCTCCACGACGACGCCCTTGGCCTGGCCGCCGGTCGCCACGCGGCCGAGCTCGACCGGATTCGCGGGGTCCGTCGCGTCGACCGTGACGAGCCCGTCCACGCCGTCGGCGACGAAGACATGGTTGTCGCGCGCGGCGATGCCCCACGCGTTCGTGAAGCCGCCCAGGCTGCCGACGCGCGTGAACCCGGTCGCGCTGTCGTAGTTGTAGACGCCGAGGCCATTGCCGTGCAGCCCCACGAAGATGTTGTGGTTCGCGACGTCGACGCCCTCGTAGCTGACCCCCGGCTCCTGCAGCACGGGGAGCTGCACCGGCGCCTCGGGATCGCGGATATCCCAGCCGCTGAGGAAGGCCGGGTTCCGGATGTTGCCGAGGTGCGTCGTGAAGACGAGGTGGTCGTCCCACGCGAGGTGCTTGCATCCAGGGGTGCGGGTGTCGCCGGGGATGGTGTGCCTGAGACCCCCCGCGAGCACGTCCATGTTGGCGGCGTCCTCGGCGTCGATGACGTTGAACGTGTAGCTGCAATTGAGGAGCAGGTTGTCCTCGCGGATGTGCACCTCGTCCGTGTGGCTCCCGACCTCGTGCAGGTTCTGGAGCTGCACCAGCGGGCTCAGGAAGTGACCGGGCTGGAGCGCTGTCGGCACGCACACCCCGTCGACGTCCGCCGTGCCCTCGCCGCAGGTGAGGCCTGGATTCGTCCCCGTCGGGACGCACACCCCGTCGACGTCCGCCGTGCCCTCGCCGCAGGTGAGGCCTGGGTCCGTCGTCGCCGGCACACACACGCCGGCGACCTCCTTGGTGCCGGGGCCGCACGACAGCCCGGTCTCGCTCGGAGGGTCGTCGTCCGCGCAGGCGGGTAAGGCGAACATGACCAGCACGGGCAGGAAAGCGCGAGGCCGCAGCAGCTTCATGAATGGATCTCCTTACGGATGGCGAGGGTCAGGGCAGCATACGGCGTACGGGCGGCATGAAGGGGAGGGGAGAGAGGAAGGACGGCGAGGAAGGAGGAGAGGTGAAGGGCAGCGGTCGCGCCCCGCACCTCACCAGGCACCCAGCGGACCCCCGTGCGCGCCCGCGGCGACGCTCTCGACCTCGTCCTCACCGAGGCAGCCGGCCGTCAGCGCCGGCGACCCGGCCGCCGGGTGGAAGTCGCCGGCGAGCAGACCCGCGAGCAGCGGATCCGCGACGAGGTTCCCGTCCTCGCCGGGCACGATCACGTTGCCCGTGCTGTCGTTGTCGAAGAGCACGTTGCACCGCACGCGCCCGCGCTGCACGTACTCCTGCTCGAGCGCGACGCCGTTCGCCACGAGCACGTTGTTGAGGACGTCGAGCTCCGCGGCGCCCGCGGCGAGCGCGTGCGCGCTGTTCCCGTAGAACACGTTCTGGGCCACGACGGCGTGATCCTGCAGGTGATTCGCCACGAAGGCATGTGTGTTGTGGAGGAACACGTTGTTCCAGACCACGGCGAGCGCGTGATGGTAGAGCATCACGCCGATCTTGTTGCCCTCGATGACGCTCTGCGTGAGGAGCAGCGACGGGCGATCGCAGTCGTTCGACGGCAAGGTGTGCCCGTCGGCGTAGACGGCGGCGGCGTACCAGTTGCCGCTGCAGGCCAGCACGTCGTCCTGCGCGCAGCCCTCGGCCCGTCCCACGTTCCGCAGCGTGAAGCCTCGGACGACCGCGTTCTGGGCGCCCGTGTAATCGATGAGGTTTTCGCCCAGCCCCTTTCCGTCGAGCACCGTCGCCGCGGCGCCCGCGCCGACCAGCCTCACGCCCGAGCGCAGGCGGAGGTGCTCGTGGTACTCTCCCGGCTGGACGAAGACGGTATCGCCGTAGGCGGCGGCGTCGATCGCCTCCTGAATGCTCGCGTAGGCGTCCGGCACCACGAGCACGCGCTCCTCGCCGAGGGCCGGGACGGCGCACCCCGCGCCGCTCGTGCTCGCGTCGAGCACCTCGCCGTCCTCGTCCACGGCCACCACGGACACGAGCGCTGCGCCGGCGCGAGGCACCACGATGGTCGGCCCCGTCGCGCTCTGGACGTCCATCACCGCCGGCGAGCCCGAGCTCACGCGCACGCTGTCGAGGGTCACGCGGGTTCCGTCGGGGACGCGGAGCCGGAGCTCAGACGACGCGGTCTGCGCTGGATTTCCGGGATCGTTCGCCGTGTCGTCCGGCGTGCCCGCCCCGCCGGGCGGCTCAGGGATCGAGCTCCCTCCGAGCTCTCTCCCGGTCGGGCCCTCTGCCCCACACGCTGCGATCCACACCGCGGCTCCACAGAGCATCCCAAATCGAGAGAAGGTGTTCATTCCCCCGAATTTTAGCAAGGGGGGTGCCAGCTTGTTCGAGCCGGCAGCTACGGTATCGGCGGCGCTCCGGCAACCCCCTGTGCCACGGTGCGCCACGCGGTGCGGCCAAGATGACAGAGGGTCGCTTGCGTCGACGCTCGCTCGGCGCCCCTCACGGACGAGGTGCGGGGGATCAGGGGCGAGCTCGGGCTGCCGTCGATTCAGCGTTGGGCCCCTGCGTCACGCCCTCAGGCTGGGCTCGTACCTGCGGCGGCCATGCGCCGCAGGCACAGCTTGAGGCCGGCCCGGAGGTTGCCCACCGTCGTGACGCTGGTGAGGTCGAGCCCGAGGGCGATCATGGTCTGGACGACGTTCGATCGGATGCCCGTGATGATCCCCCCCGCGCCCAGAAACCGGGCGGCCCGGACCATCCAGCCCTGGGTGAGCGTGGCCATCCAGCGAGGAGGCCGCGCGCCGGGAGCGGCGCGGCCGCGTCGCCTCCCGACGCCCCGGCGGGGCGCACCTCGCGCGCGGCGCGATCGCCGACCGTGGAACAGGCAGGGCCGTGTGTGCCATGCTGGCGGCACGACGACGGAACGTATGGACAACCCTAAAATCACGATCGCGGGCTTCGACATCGAGTGGGATCTGGACAAGGGCCTGAACCTGTGGGCCGGTATGCCAACGCTGAGCATGTGGATCCCGAGCTCGGTGGCCGGCCTGATGTCGGGCATGGTGGCGATGGTCGGCGCCGAGCGCTTCAACCTGTGCCTCCAGCTCGGCGGGCGGCAGAGCGTCGATGGCGACTGGTCCATCCTCAGCACGCAGCCGACCTTCGAGGAGGGGTTCCGGCTGGTGAACAAGATCTCGCTGCCGGCCGGGTGGGGACGCTGGGAGATCGTGGCCCTGGACCGCGAGCGCCGCGAGGCGCGGTATCGCGCCTACAACAACTGGGAATCGATCTACCAGCGGTCGCTGGGGGTAAGCTGGGGGTGTGCCATGACGGCCGGCAAGATGGCCGGCATGACCGAGCGCTTGTTCGGCGTCCCTTGCTGGGCTGAACAGACGGCGTTCGAGGCGAAGGGCGATGCGTACGACGAGTTCCTGATCCGCCAGACCGACAAGACGGCCGAGGCGCGGCTCGCGGAGCTGCTCGAGGCGGGTCGGGCCACGAGCACGGATCTCGCGGTCGCGCTGGAGTCGCTGAAGAAGGAGGTCGCCGAGCGGGAGAGGACCGAGGCGGCGCTGCGCGAGAAGCTGCAGCTCATCCAGCAGCAGGAGACGGCGCTCTGCACGATGGTCGCGCCGATCATCCAGGTCTGGGACGGCGTGCTGACGGTCCCGGTCATGGGCGGGCTCGACAGCCAGCGCGCGTCCGCGCTGATGGAGCGGCTCCTCGGCGCCATCGTCGCCGGCCAGACGCGCCATGTGATCATCGACCTGACCGCGGTCGACGCGGTGGACACGAGCACCGCCGATCACCTGATCCGGATCGTGCGCGCGGTGGAGCTCCTCGGGGCGCGCCTGGTCGTGACCAGCATCCGCCCGGCGGTGGCCCAGACGGTCGTGTCGCTGGGCATGGACCTCGGCCGCATCACCACGCTGCGCGACCTGCAGGAAGGGCTCAAGTGGTGCATGGCCGCGGGCGCCGGAGCCCAGAAGTAATCGGGAGTAATCGGGAGTAGATCGGGCGTAGATCGACCACGCCCCGTCTCCCTCAGCCCGCGTCCGGCGCCGAGGTGCTGGCGTCAGGGAGGGGAGGCGAGGCCCTCGGTGGCGCTCGGCGTCGCGAACACCCCTTGCACCTCGGCCGCCGGCGCCCACTGCCCCGCGCAGAGGAGCGCGCCGCCGGTGATCTCGGGCTGCGCTGCCGAGCGCGCCTGCACCTCGCCCACGTGCACGCACACATTGACGTGAACGCGGGGGTCCGCCCCTGTGCGCCGGGCGAGCGCCTCGTGCACCGCCGCCGCGACCTCGAGCGCCGCGCGCCGCTCCTGCCGCTCCTCGTCCGCCGTCGCCGGGAGCAGGCGGACGCCGAGCACCTCGTTGCCGGTGATCGACACCAGGATGAACCCCGCACCCGAGAGCTGCGCCTCGCCGAGGTCGAGCACCTGCCCGATGTCGACGGCCAGCGCCTCGTCGAACTCGTCGGCTCTGCCGCGCGTCCGGACCTCCAGGTACACTGCCACCGCGCGCTGCGTCGGATCAGGGCCACTCTGCACCCCCGACGAGGGCCCGCCGATCGCGTCCCGGAGCGCGCTCATCAGCTCGTCGACCGAGCCGAAGCGCCGCTCCCGCCGCTTCTCCATGCACCGCAGCACCACCGCGTCGAGCCCGGGAGGCAGCGGGACCCGCGCGCTCGGGGGCAGCGGCGTCTCCTCCAGGTGCATCCGCACCATCTCGTCCGCGTCCAGGGTATGGAATGGTAATCGACCCACCAGCATGCGGTGGAGAAGTACTCCAAGCGCATAGATATCCACCCGCGCGTCGATGGGTCCGCCCAGGATCTGCTCCGGGGCCATGATCGAGGGTGTCCCGGGCATACGCCCGGCGGTGGTGAACCAGGTTGAGCTCTCCTCGGGAGCCATCATCTTGGCGATGCCGAAATCGAGCAGCTTCACGGTGCGCGGCGAATCCGAGCAGATGAAGATATTGCTGGCCTTGACGTCCCGGTGGATGATCCCTGCCGTGTGCGCCGCCTCCAGCGCCGCGCAAACAGGATCCATCAGCTCCAGCACATCGCGGAGCGCGAGCCGCCTCTCGGCCTTGATGAGCGCGTCGAGCGTCTGGCCCTCGAGGCGCTCCATCGCATAGAAGGGCCGGTGATCATCGAGCTCGCCGACCTCGTAGATCTCGACGATGTTCGGGTGGGAGATCCTGCGTAAGGCCTCGATCTCGCGCGCGAACCGCTCGATCACGCGGGGCGCGTGGACAACCGCCTCGTCCAGCACCTTGACGGCGGCCCGCCTCCCCGAGCGGAGGTGCCGCGCCGAGTAGACCGCGCCGCAGCCGCCCCGCGCGATGAACTCCTCGAGCATGTACTCGCCGGCGATGGTGCCCGGCGGGAGCTCGCCGCGCGCGGAGAACCTTTCAGAATACACAAAGGTCCTGGTCTTGTCCTCTTCGTCGGTCATACCGCCTCTTCGTATGGGTGCGTCGGCATCGTACCACCTGCGCGCGCGTTGCGTGCGTCCTGTCGCGTGCGCCGCGTGCGCCGCGTGCGTTCAGCTGAGCGATAGTTTTTTGATGGAATGACAAGTTTTGTTCATGAAGTCTTACGAAGCCATATACAGGAGCGTTTCCGGATGGTAACTTAAACTTTCCCATAGCTCGACCTTGTCTCAAGAACCCAGCGATGAAAGGGGGAGACCGTCATGGAACCTTGCTGTACGCGTCTCGCTGCAATCCTCGTCGTACCTCTGGTTACCACTGCCTGCATCGGCGCCGAGCTCGATGCTGAACCGGAAGCGCTGCTCGAAGAGGCCGAGAGCGCGCTCGAGAGCGACAACGGAAACCTCCCGAACGCGCTGACCCCGAACGCGCTGACCCCGAACGCGCTGACCCCGAACGCGCTGACCCCGAACGCGCTGACCCCGAACGCGCTGACCCCGAACGCGCTGACGGCCATCAAGGATCCGGGGCCAAATGGCACCCTGTCGAGGGAGCTCCTGCGCTACACCGTGGGCTGTGCGCTGCGCCCTGACCAGACGTTCTCGTTCTCATGGACCGACAGCAGCGGGGTCGTCCGCTCGGAGGTCTACCGCGGCGAGCTCGGATACGCGTCCTGGTGGAAGAGCACCCCCCTCGGCAACAACACATATGTTCAGAGCCAGATCACGGCCTGCCTCGCCGCGCGGATGAACCGGTACGGTGTCTCGGTGAGGATCTCCCTACGCAACAACGAGATGACCTCGACCTCGACGGAGCGCACGACCTTTCCGGTGAGGGAGGGCGCGTTCTGGGGCAACGTGTTCTCCACGACGCAGGCACCCTTTCTGCGGGCCTGCTACTCACCATCAGGCGTCGCGCGCGCGCGCCAGCTGCAGCGCGACTGTGCGGCCGGTCAGCTCAGCGTCAACCCGACGACCGGAGCCACGACCGTCCAGCAGTGTGGCTCGATGGTGATCGTGGGCTCCTGCGACACGCTTTGCACCAACACGGACGCCGAGGCGGGCTACTATAGGGGGTGTCTCGAGAATCCTTCGGTCTCGCCCTGGGTGCGCACGGACATCGTGATGACCTCGTTCTTGCCGCCCGCCCCCTAGGAGCGTGAATGGGCTCGGAAGCCCTGCGAGACAAGGCGCCGGAACGCGCGACCCCGCAGGCGGGGCGCTGTCCGGCGTGCGGGCGGCGGAACCAGGGCGCGTGCCCCGAGTGCACGCCGTCCGCTCGGCCTACCTCCGGCCCGTCGTCGATCCCGCCGGACATCACGGACGTCGTCCCCGTCGTCCTGCCTCGCTTCGCCGGCTACTGGACCCGCAGGACGCTGGGGCAGGGCGGCTTCGGCGTCGTGTTCGAGGCCGAGCCCGAGGGCGGCGGGGCGCGCGTGGCCATCAAGCTCGCGCGCGCCGCCCGCCGCGACGCAGGCCAGCGCCTCCAGGGCGAGATCGAGGCGCTCTCGGCCATCGGGCCCCCGTACGTGCCGGCCGTGCACGCGCGGGGGACGCTGGACGACGGCTCGCCCTACGTGGTGATCGAGCACATCGCCGCGCCCACGCTCGCCGCCCGGCTCGCGGCGCGACCCGCGCCGCAGCTCGACGAGGCCGCCCAGCTCGCGCTCGCAACGCTCGCCACCCTCGAGGCCGTGCACGCGCGCGGCTACGTGCACTGCGACCTCAAGCCCGAGAACATCCTCGTCGATCAGGATAAGGCGACCCTCATCGACTTCGGCATCGCCCGCGTCGTGGGGCGGCGCTACGACGGGCAGGACGAGGACCTCGCCGTCGGGACGGCGGAGTACATGGCGCCGGAGCAGTCCGCCGGGGGCGCCGATCTCGACGCGCGCGCGGACATCTACGCGATGGGCGTCATCCTGTACGAGCTCTTCGCGGGCCGGCCCCCATTCTGGGGGCCGCGCGCGGCGGTGCTGGAGGACCATCGGAGCCGCAGACCGCCGCGCCTGTCCGCCCGCGCGGCCGTACCGCGGGCGCTCGAGGAGGTGGTGCACCGCTGCCTGGCCAAGGAGCGGAGCGAGCGGTTCGCGAGCGCGACCGAGCTCCGCGTCGCGCTGGAGCGCGCGCTCGGGGACGAGCTCATGGCGAGCGAGCGCGAGGCGCCGCGCTCCGTGGCCGGCATCGAGCGCCGCGCGATGGGGCTCCTGTTCTTCGAGAGCGCGGCCGACCGCGTCGCCGTGCAGCGCAGGCTCCGGGCGTTCGGCGGCGAGCTCGCGCACGCCTCCGGCGCGCGTTACGTGGGCGTCTTCGGCCAGGAGGGCGCGGCGGGCGCGGCGCGCCGCGCGCAGCGGGCGGCCGACGAGCTGCTGCGAGGCGGGATGTGCGAGCGGGTCCTCATCGATCTCGCGCCCGTGTCGATCCAGGCGCGCCCGGACGGGGCGCGGCGCTTCCTGAGCCCGCTCTTCTCGCGCGCCGAGCGGTGGCCCTCCGCCTCCGGGCCGACGGGGCCGTTCCTCACGCCCGAGGCGTCGGCCGCGCTCCCGGAGCGGTCGCACGCCGCGGCGGGCGACGATCTCCCGCCGGGCGCCGAGGACGAGGCGCGCGAAGCGACGAGCCCCGGCGCGTTCGTCGGCCGTCGCGAGATCCTCGATCAGCTCCTGCAGAGCGCCGAGGACGCGCTCCGCCTGAAGCAGCCCACCGTCGTCTCGGTGACGGGCGGGCCCGGCCACGGGAAGAGCTGCCTCTTCATCGAGCTCGGCAAGCAGCTCCGGGAGCGGCTGCCGCACGCCCAGATCATCGAGCTGCGCGGGCGGGAGCCGACGAGCGGCGCCCTGGACGCGACGCTCCACGAGCTCGTGCGCGAGGCGCTCGGCGTGCCCGAGGAGCCCCCGAAGAGCGGCGTCCGCGCGGCGCTCGAGGAGCGGCTCGGCCTGGGGCTCGCCGACGAGCTCGGCTCGGGGCTCGCGATGGCGCTTGGATGGGTGGACGAGCAGATGGGAGTCCAGGTCTTCCCCGAGCTCGAGGCGCTCAGGGCCGCGCCCGGCGCGCTGCGCTCGGCGCGCGTCCGGGCGGCGGGCGAGTGCCTGCGCCGGCGCGCGGCCGCTGCGCCCGTGGTCATCCTCCTCGACGACGCGCACTTCGCCCATGACGCGACGCTCGCGGCGCTGGAGTACGCGGCGCTCGCGGACGGGGCGGCGCCGCTGTGGATCTGCGCGATGGGGCGCCCGGCGTTTGCCGAGGCGCACCCTTCCTGGGGCGAGCGCGCGGCCCGGCGTGAGGCCTTGCGGATCGAGCCGCTGGACGACGAGAGCGCGCGGACGCTCTGCCGGCGGCTGCTCCTGCCCGCGCGGGACGTGCCGGAGCCGGCGATCGATCGCCTGCTCGAGCGCTCGCAGCGGGTGCCGTTGCTTCTCGTGGAGCTCGTGCACGGGCTCAAGCGCGAGGGGATCCTGCGCAGGCACCGGCGGGGCGATGCGTGGTACCTGGCGACCGACGAGCTCGATCGCCTCCCTGCGTTGCCGGCGCTCGATCCGCTGGCGCAGGCGGAGATCGCGGCGCTCGGGCCGGCGCTCGGGGCGCACGCGCGGCTCGTCTCGCTGCTCGGCGCCGAGGTGTCGGTCGACGAGATCGCGGGCGTGCTGCACCAGCTGGATCTCCGCGGCGACGGCGCGGCCTTCCCGCTCGACGCGCGCGTCGGGACCGAGCGGTTGCTGAAGGCGGGCGTGCTGGTCGGCGATCGGAAGGGCGTGCTGCGCTTCCGGCACGCGCTGGTGCGGGAGGCCGTCGCGCACGACGTCGCCGCGTCCGAGCGGCGGTGGATCCACCTGGCGGCGTACGAACACCACCGCGAGGCGACCCACGAGGGGCGGGAGCAGCGGCGGTTCAAGATCGCGCACCACGCGGCCGAGGCGGGGCTCGCGGACGTGGCGGAGGAGGCATACCTCGCGATGGCCGAGCGGGCGCGGGCGCGGCACGCCTACGTGGAGGCGGAGCTCCACTACAGCCGCGCGCTCGCGCAGCCGGCCCCGGAGCGCGGGGCACGGCGGAGGACGGCGTACCGGGGCCGGGGGCTGATGCGCTACCGGCTGGGTCGCTACCACGACGCGCTCGGGGATCTCGATCGCGCGCGAGAGATGGCGGTCGAGGAAGGCGACGTGATCGAGCAGATCGAGATCCTGCTCGACGAGGCCACTGCGCTCGACTGGATGGACGACTACGGCCAATCGAAGCAGCGCGTCGAGGAGGCGAGGGCGCTCGCGCGCGGCGAGCTGCCGCCCGCGCTGGCGGCGCGGCTCTCGATGGGGGTGGCGCGCTCGCTGCATCGCGAGAGCCGCGAGGAGGAAGCGGCGCAGCAGTTCGAGCGCGCGGTGGCGCAGGCAGAAGGGCTGGGCGACGAGGGCTACGAGACGCTGGTGGTGTCGTTGCTCCTGCTGGGCTTCATCTACCAGGGGCTGGGCAAGCTGGACGAGGCAGGGGCGGCGCTGGATCGGGTCATCCGGATGTGCGAGGCCCGCGGCGACCTTGTGCACCTCGGGCCGGCGATTAATAGCCGGGCGCTGCTGCGCGCGTGCCTCGGGGACACCGAGGGGATGATCCTGGACCTGTGTCGTCTGCTCGCGATCTCGCGCGAGCTGGGTCTCGGGATGCTGGAGCTCGTGGGGGAGTTCAACCTGGGCGAGTACCTCTACCTGATGGGCAACCTGGAAGCGGCGATGCCGCACGTGGAGCGGGCCGTGTCCCTGGAGCGCCACCAGCGGGGGGAGGAGGCGCGGCCGGTGGTGCAGCTGCTCCTGGCGAGGCTGCTCCTCTACTGGGGCGAGGAGGAGAGGGCGCGGGAGATCATCGAGGCGATCCGGGCCCAGCAGGCGAGGGCGTCCGCCGCCGGGCGCGAGGGCATGGAGATGGCCCCCTCGGAAGAGGTGCAGTGGTCGATGATCGATCTGGCGACGCGGGACGCGAGCGACGCGGCGTGGGACGAGCTCGAGGAGCGGTCCGCCCGGCACTCGGTGGGCCAGGAGCAGATCGAGGTGATCGAGGCGCGGGCGCGGGCCCTAACCCGGCGCGGCCGCCGCGAGGAAGCGCAGGCGGCGCTCGCGAGGGCTATCGAGGTAGCGGGGAGGATCCCCAACGTGATGCGGGAGCGGCTCGAGCGGCAGCGAGAAGCCTAGGGCTCGCCGCGCGAGGCGCGGCCGCGAACGTCGCTGTTCCTTGCCGCGAGCGGCGCCTCACCCCCTGTGGGTGATGCCGAGAGCGTCGAGCCCGCGCGCTCGCGAGCCCCGCCGTGGCCGTGCCACTCCAGTCCTCCGGCGCAGAGGACTCCCTGGCACCTCAGACCGGCCTGCCCATCGCTGGAGCGCTCATCTTCCCCATCGGCTCCGTGATCATCGTCCTGCTCGGGCTGGAGCTCGTGACGGGCAATTTCGCGCTGCTGCCGGTGGTGCTCCTGGAGAAGTGCCGCAGCGCGGCGCAGGTCCTCCGCAACTTCGCCGCGGTCTTCGCCGCGAACCTCGCCGGGAGCTTGTTCTACGGTGTGCTCCTCGCCCTCTCGATCACCATGATGGGCGCCCAGGCGCCCGACGCCGTGGCGAGCGAGATGATGGCCATCGCAGAGGCCAAGACGCATTGGATCCCGCCCTACCAGCTCCTCGGTGAGCCGAGCGACATCTCCCCGAAGTCGCGAATGGCTCGCGGCTCGCCGCGCCCTCGGCGATATCGCGTTCGCCGTGCAGCAGGAGCGGCGCGAGCACCCCCTCGCCGACAACCGTGCGCTGTCATTCATTCTCGCCTCGACGGGTACACGAAACACTTGATTCCCGGGCGCCGCCATGCGGTTCTATGCTGAAGGGATACTTCATTCTACCCCGTTCGTAAGGAGGTCAGGATGCTCCCACATCGTCATCCACGCGCTCCCCATTCCATTCTCATCGCCACCGCCGTCCTCGTAGCCCTCCTCGCCGGGCGAGGAGCGGAGGCGGCGCCGTCTTACACCCTCTTCGAGAGCGGCCAGGTAAGGCCGCTCGCGCTCTCGCCGAACCGCACGCTGCTCCTCGCCGCCAATACGCCCGACAACCGCCTGGAGATCTTCCGCGCCACGCCGGGCGGCCTCTCGCACCTCTCGTCCGTGAGCGTGGGCCTGGAGCCCGTCGCCGTCGCCGCGCGCAGCGACAGCGAGGTCTGGGTCGTCAATCACCTCTCCGACAGCGTCAGCGTCGTCGACGTCTCGTTTCCCTCCCGCCCGAGAATCGTGCGCACGTTCCTCGTCGGGGACGAGCCGCGCGATATCGTCTTCGGGGGCCCCGGGCGCTCGCGCGCGTTCATCACCGCCGCCCACCGGGGCCAGAACGCGCCCTTCGATCCGCAGCTGACGACGCCCGGGATCGGCCGCGCGGACGTCTGGGTGTTCGACGCGAACGCCGTCGTGAACGACACCTCGCTCGGAGGGGCGCCCCTCACGATCCTCACCCTGTTCACCGACACCCCGAGGGCGCTCGCGGTCAGCCCGGACGGGGCCTCGGTCTACGCCGCCGGCTTCCACACCGGCAACCGCACGACCGCCGTGCACCGCGTGCTCGTGGAGGAGGGCGGCGGGCTGCCGCCGCCGCTCACCAACTTCCTCGGCGAGCCGCAGCCGAACACGTCGCTCATCGTTCAGCACGACGGCGCCCACTGGGTCGACGTCGCGGGCCGCACCTGGGACCACGCGATCAGGTTCTCGCTGCCCGACAAGGACGTCTTCGTCATCGACGCCACGGCGAACCCGCCGCGCCAGCGCCCCGGCAGCGCCGGCTTCTTCACCGGCGTGGGGACCGTCCTCTACAACATGGTCGTCAACCCGGTGAACGGGAAGGTCTATGTCTCCAACACCGAGGCGTTCAACCTCGATCGCTTCGAGGGCCCGGGCACCTTCGCCGGATCGAGCGTCCGAGGACACCTGCACGAGAGCCGGATCACCGTGCTGGGCGGCGGCTCGGCCCTGCCGCGACACCTGAACAAACACATCGACTACGGGACGTGCTGCGCTCCCGTACCCAACCCGGAGAACGCCAAGAGCCTGGCCACGCCGCTCGATATGGCGGTGACCCCTGACGGCTCGAAGCTCTACGTCGCCGCGTTCGGATCGAGCAAGATCGGGGTCTTCAAGACGGCCGAGCTGGAGAGCGACACCTTCACGCCGAGCGTCGCGAGCCAGATCCCGGTCAGCGGCGGCGGGCCGAGCGGGCTCGCGCTCGATCCGCCGCGCGGCCGGCTGTACGTGCTCACGCGCTTCGACAACTCCGTCTCGATCATCGACACCGCCGCGCGCGCCGAGATCGCGCACCTCCCGCTCCACAACCCCGAGCCGGAGAGCGTGGTCCGCGGGCGGGTGTTCCTCCATGACGCGAGCTTCACGTCGAGCCACGGCGACTCGTCGTGCGCGAGCTGTCACGTCTTCGGCGATCTCGACAGCCTGGCGTGGGACCTCGGCAATCCGGACGACGTCACCCAGACGAACCCCGGGCCGTTCACCAGCATCAACCCGCCGTTCCCCGCCGACACCACGCTGAAGCCCATGAAGGGGCCGATGACGACCCAGAGCCTGCGCGGGCTCGCCAACCACGGGCCGATGCACTGGCGCGGCGACCGCACGGCCGGCAACGACGAGCCCTCCGCGCAGCCGGACGGCGGGTCATTCGACGAGCGCGCGGCGTTCAAGCGGTTCCAGGTCGGCTTCACGAACCTGCTCGGCCGGCACGCGCCCATCCCCGACGACGACATGGAGGCGTTCGCCGATTTCACCCTCCAGCTGACGTATCCGCCGAACCCGATCCGGAGCCTCGACAACTCCCTCACCCAAGGCCAGCAGGCTGGGCGCGATCACTTCGTCCGCGAGGGCGTCGACGGCACGTTCTCGTGCGCGTCCTGCCATAGCCTGGATCCCGGCGCGAACGCCGGCGCCGGCGAGCCGTTCCCCGGCTTCTTCGGGACCGACGGCGCGAGCGTCGGGCAGGAGAACGGCCAGAGCTTCAAGAACCCTCACCTGCGCAACCTGTACCAGAAGATCGGCATGTTCGGCATGGCCGCGGTCCCGAGCCTCTTCCATCCGGGAGATAACGAGTTCATGGGCGACCAGATCCGCGGCTTCGGGTTCATGCACGACGGCGTCATGGACACGCTCTTCCGCTTCCACCAGGCGATCGGGTTCGAGGAGAGCGGCTTCACGCCGAACGGCTTCCCGCTCGACGCGTCCGGGGAGATCCTGCGCCGGCAAGCCGTGGACTTCATGCTCGCCTTCGATTCGAACCTGGCGCCGATCGTCGGGCAGCAGGTCACGCTCGGCGCGCGCAACGCGGCGGCGGCCTGGCCGCGGATCGACCTCCTCGTCTCGCGCGCCGAGGCCGAGGAGTGCGACCTCGTGGCGAAGCTCCCGTTCCTCTTCGAGGAGCTCGGCCTGCTTTATGTGGGAGGTGGCCAGTTCACCACGGATCGCAGCGCGGCCCCGCCGGTGAGCGATCTCGGGCTGCGCTGGTTCTCCGTCCTCACCGGGCAGCCGGTGACCTACACGTGCATGCCGCCCGGCTCGGGCGCGCGGTGCGGCATCGACCGCGACAGCGATGGAATCCGCGACGGCGACGAGCGCGACGCCGGCACGGATCCCGCGGATCCGTCGAGCCCCGGCTGAGCGAGCGCCGCGCCCCGGCGCGCGGCACCCCCGGCGCGGCGCGAGGCCTCAGCCGCGCCGCGCCTCGCGCATGCACCAGCGGAGCGCCTCCTTCAGGCTGCGGAGCGTGCACACCTGCGAGAGATCGAAGCCCAGCCCGACCATCGTCTGCGCCACCGGCGGGCGGATGCCCGTGACCACGCCCCGGCAGCCGAGCAGCGTCAATCCATTGATGATCTTGATCAGGTGCTGCGCCGTCGTCGTGTCGACCGAATCGAGCCCCGTGAGGTCGAGGATGGCGAACGACGCCTGCCTCTCCACGACGCTCGCGAGCAGCGAATCCATCACCATCGCCGCGCGATCCGCGTCGACCGCGCCGATCAGCGGGACGATGAGCACGTCCTGCCAGACCTCGATGATCGGGCTCGACAGCCGCGCGATCGACTCCTGCTGATCCTGGGTGAGCCGCAGCTGCTCCCGCAGCTGCTGATCGACGCGGCGCTGCTGCGTGACGTCCTCGCTGATGGCGCCGACGCCGATGATCTCGCCGAGGACGTCCTTCTGGGGGACGAACCTGGTCCGCCAGATCCTGTCGTGCCGGAGCTGCTCGGCGTGCGCGATCTCTCCGGAGAGGGCGAGCTGGAAGGCCGCGCGCACCTCGCCCGTGTCGCCGCAGAGCTCGAGCATGTGCTTGCCTATCCCGTTGCGCTCTATCGCGTCGACCTGCGCGAGCGCCCCGCCTTGCGCCACCATGCAGATGCCGTCCTTGTCGAACGCCCAGATGATGATCGGCATGCTGTCGATGCACGTGCGGAGCAGCTCCGCCTGCGCGGCGAGGGTGACGTGATCGGCCAGGTTGATGCCGAACGTCTGGACGCCGTCGATCTCGCCGTCATCGCCGCGTCGGGGCGCATAGTGCACGATCCAGTGCACGCCGTCGGCCACGGTGTCCGTGCGGACCGTCTCCCCGGCGAGCACGCGCTTGCACAGATCGAGGACCTGCGCGCCCTCGCCGTAGAGATCGCGCATGCTCATTCCGACGAGCTGACCTGGCTTGATCCCGAAGTGCGCGAGCCCGTTGCCGTCGGAGACGCGGAGCGTGCCCGCCCGGTCGCAGGCCCAGATCACCGCATCCATGGTCTGGAACACGTCGACGAGGACGCGCGCCTGCGTCTCCCACGCCTCGCGATCGGGCTTCACGGCGGCCCAGAGCCCCGCGTCGTCGGCCCGCCACAGCGTCCATCGCAGCGGGATCACCTCGCCGCGGGCGTCGACGAGGCGCGCCCCCGCGGAGATGCTGCCCGCGGCGTCGCGCGCCGCCGTGAGCCGCGCCGACAGCTCGCCGCGATCGTCCTCGTGGACGCGATCGAGGACCAGACCGGGCGGACCCACGCACTGCTCCCAGGCTGGGTTGCAGGCGACCACCTCGCCCGTGCCGGAGAGCAACGCCAGCGGCGTGGGCGTGCCGTTCAGCAGCGTCGTACACGAGACCGAGGCGAGCCTGTTGTCCATCGCGTCCTTGCCATGAGGCCAGAAGTGGCGGTCCTCGGCGCGCCCGCGCCAGGCCTCTCGCGGCGGGTGAACAAGCGATTTCTGATCTCCGTCAAGACACCAGGTGCGAAGAGGTGGGATGCTGCGCTGATGCCTTGGTGCTGGAGCGGTCGAGCCTAGCTACAAAGCGAGCCGTGCAGCGGTGATATCATTTGACGGCGCGAGGGCGCTAGCTTCATCGCAATACGCGACGCGACGGCGGCATGCTCGGCTCGACCCCGGTCCGGCGGCGAGCGCCCGTCGCCCCACCGCCTCCCCGGTGATCGTCCGCGCGCCTCCCGGCAGGGAACCCACGGCGGGCCAGGACGACAATCGCCGCAGCGCGCAATACCCGCTGCTGAGGATCTCGTTCCTCGCGTCCGTCAGCGCGCGCCGGCGCGGCTTCACTCGAGGTACGCAGCCAGGCCGAGAGCCTGATCGCGAATGGCTCCGGCGACGACCCTGGCGATCTGCTCCGCGCCGGAGCGCGCAAAATGCGTGTGATCGTCGCAGAAGAACTCGCCGACGGGTCCTGCGGTCGTCGCGCTCACATCGCCTCCAGGAACCGGACAGAAGCTCAGAGAGTTGTACAGCGCGACGCTCAGCTCGTGAAGATCAATCACCGGCACGCCGTGCTCTCTGCCCGCTTCGTGGGTCGCGGTGACATAACCGCCGCGGGTCCCCCGGGCCGTGCTCCCATTGCAGGCGATCGCGCTCACGGGCGTCACGAACACCGGCTGCGCGCCTCGCTCCTGGGCCGCGAGAGCCATCATTCCGTAGCTCGCCTTGAATGCGTCGAGCCCCACGTGCCGATCGCAGGTGCGCGAGCCGTCGTTGATGCCGAACTGGATGAACAGGTAGTCGCCCGGCTTCATGCCGTCGAGCATCTGAACCCACCTGTCCTGGAGCAGGGGCTCGCCGCTCGCGTCGCGGGTGAGCGCGCACTCGCCCGTGTCATCCATGGTGTTCTGCACGTGGTAGAGCCAGGTGCGCACGCTGCGGCCGCCGACGGCGCTGTTCACCACCGTGACGCGCTCGTCGAAGAGCGCGTCGAGCTGACCACCCCAGCCCGCAGGGCAGGGGGTCTGCCCATTGGCGACCGTCGAGTCGCCCGCGATCCAGATCGTGATGTCCGGCAGCGGCCCCGCGCCGCCTGCCCCGGCGCCGCCGCTGCCCGGATCGCCGCCCGAGCCCGTCGCTCCCGCCGATCCCGTCGCGTCGGCGGGCGCGCCGCCCGCTGCGCCCGAACCTCCAGCACCCCCCGCCGAGGCCTGCGAGCTGCCGCCCGCGGCGCCGGCGCCGCCCGCGCCGCTCGTTCCCGTGCTGCCATCGAGCCCGGACGTCGCCGGATCGGCGCTGCAAGCGACGGTGAACAGCGCCACCCAGGACACGCGGGCAGCCATCCTGCAAGCGGCAGATCGAACGCTCGACTGCATGAACATGCGATTCCTCCAAGCGATGAGATGGGAACAAAGGGCGTGCGCGACGAAGGTGAGCGCGGCCGTCTCCCTGTGTGGCTATCGCCTTCCAACCAATCACAAATAGGCGTTTTTTCCCCGAAGCCGCCGGCCGACACGCACGTCGGAGCGCGCTGAGCGCAATTGTGAAGCAGCGGCGAAATCGGAGGCCGCGCGAGCGCCGGCGCACGGCGGCTGCCGGCCCCCGCGCCTCAGCGGTGCCACCGGAACAGCCAGAGGCTGAGCGCGAACGTCGCCACCGTCCATCCGACGAGGACGGCGATCCCCCCGGCGAGCTGGCCGGGATCGGTGACGCCGAAGAGCAACGTCTCCCGGGTGAGCCGCACCATCTGCGTGCTCGGCAGGGCGGCTCCCAGGGCGGCGAGCGGGCGCGGCAAGGCGTCGAGCGGGAAGAAGATCTCCGAGAGGAAGACGACCGGGAAGTTCACCGCGCTCACGATGTCGACCACCAGGTCCTCGGTCTTGATGACGCAGGCGAGCACGAAGCCCGCCCCCATGAACGCGAGCAGGCCGAGCAGCGACACCAGGGCCGCCCAGAGGGCCGAGACGGCGGTGAACGGCACGTCGAAGAGCAGCGCGCCGGCCGCGGCGACGAGGGCGATCTGCGCGAGGACGAGGACGGATCGCGCCGCGATCTGCGCCCCGACGAACGTCACCCTGGGCATGGGCGTCGTCGCGAGCTTCTTCAGGAAGCGGTTCTGCCGGTAGAGCACCATCGTGTAGCCGGTCGCGAACAGGCCCGCGACCATGACGCTGAACGTGAGGATGCCCGGGAAGAGGTAGTGAACGTACCCCCAGCGCGGGAGCTCCACGACGGAGAGCTCGGCCCGCGCGCCGGCCGACGCGGCGATGCCGCGCCCGAACAGCCGGTCGCGGGGACCCACGATCACGCGGCAGGCAGCGCCGCCGCCAGGGAGCACGAGGACCGCGCTCGCGGTCCGCGCGCGCAGCTGCGAGAGCCCCTCGGCCTCGCTCCCCACGTGCACGCGCCGCGCCGCCGCGACCTCCTCGCCGAGCGCCGCGATCGCGCGGTCATCGCCGGGAGGCGACGAGAGGACCGCGATCGTCCGCTCCTCGAACGGGTGCCCGTTCATGAACACGAGCCCCACCACGACGAGGAGGACGACCGGGAAGAGCAGCACGAAGCTGCTCGAGGTCGGGCTGCGCAGCACGTCGAGCAGCCGGAGGCGCGCGAGCGCCCAGAACGCGTTCACCGTGTCTCCTCCGCCTCGCCGTGGCGCATCCGGACCGCGCAGAAGTGGAAGAACGCGTCCTCGACCCCGAGGCCGCTGCGGCGGCCCTCGGGCACCGCGGCGACGAGCTCGTCCCGCGGGCCGCTCGCCCGGAGCTTGCCGCCGACGAGGAAGAGCAGGTGGTCGCACAAACCGTCCGCCTCGCGCAGGTCGTGGGTCGTCATGAGCACTGTCCGCTCGCGCGACACGGCGCGCAGCATCTCGCCGATCTCCTGCTTGCTGGCCGGATCGAGCGGCGCCGTGGGCTCGTCCAGGAACAGCAGCTCGGGCTCGTGCACGAGCGCGGTGGCGAGGAAGAGGCGCGCCGCCTCCCCGCCCGAGAGGCGCGCCATGGGCACGGCCGCGCGCGGGGTGAGCCGCGCGCGCTCGAGGATCCGGCCGGCCCCGTCCTTGACGCCGTAGATCGCCGCGAAGAGGCCCGCGTACTCCCGCGTCGTGCAGCGCTCGAGCTGCACCTCCTTCTGCATGACCACGCCGACCCGCCGCCGAGGGTAGGGGGGCACGGGCGCGCCGAAGACGCGGACCGCGCCGCGCGTCGGCTCGCTGAGGCCCTCGAGGATGTCGAGCAGCGTCGTCTTGCCGGCGCCGTTCGGCCCGAGGATGCCGACGAGGCCCGGCCCTCGCACGCGGAAGCTCACGTCCGAGAGCGCCGCGACGCCGCCGAAGGTCTTGGTGAGCGACTCGACGGCCACGATCTCGTCCGGCGCGCCTGCCATGCACGAAAGCTTACCAGCTCGGGCGGCCCTGATATCCTCCTCGCCTCATGGCGACCGATCGGCTGATCCATGAGACCACGAGCCTGTGCCCGGCGTGCAAGATCGCGGTCGGCGCCCGGGTCGTGGCGACGCCGTCGGGCGAGGTCTGGATGCGCAAGGCGTGCCCCGAGCACGGCCCGCGCGACGTGAGGATCTCGACGAGCGCGGCCTGGTACGAGGCGACGCGCGCGATCGTGCCGATCGCGTCCCCGCCGCCCGCGCCGCGGCGCCCGATCGAGCACGGCTGCCCGTTCGACTGCGGCCCCTGCGAGGGCCACGCCCAGCGGGTCAGGATGCCGGTCGTCACGATCACGAGCGCCTGCGACCTCGATTGCCCCATGTGCTACGTGCACAACAAGAACGACGGCGCGTTCTTCATGAGCAAGGCCGAGTTCGGGGACGTGCTCCGCCACCTGGTCGCCGGCTCCGGGGGCGACCTCGACCTCATCAACCTCACGGGCGGCGAGCCCACGCTCCACCCCGAGCTGCCCGAGCTCGTCGCGATGTGCAGGGACGCCGGCATCCACCGCGTGAGCATCTGCAGCCACGGCTTCGGCCTGCTCAGGAACGACGCGCTGCTCCGGCGCCTCGCGGAGCTCGGCGCGCGCATCGCGCTCTCGTTCGACACGTTCGAGGACGCCACGGACAAGGCCCTGAACGGCGTGCGGAGCGTCGACAAGAAGCTCGCCTGCCTGGAGCGGCTCGACGCCGCCGGCGTGGACACGACGCTCATCCCGGTGATGACCCGCGGCCACAACGACCACGAGATCGGCCGCATCATCGACCTCGGCCTCCGGCTCGGCTGCGTCCGCCACCTCGAGGTCCACTCGATGACCTTCACCGGCCAGAGCGGCGCGGGCTTCGACCGCGGCGGGCGCATCTCGACGATCGAGGTCCTGGAGCGCATCGCCGAGACCACCTCCGGGCTGCTGTCGCCGGAGGACTTCATCCCGTCGCCGTGCGCGCACCCGCTCTGCTACCAGATCGCCTACCTGCTCCTGGATCCCGGCGGCGGCCCGCCGATCCCGTTCACCCGGTTCATGAGCCGCGAGGTGCTCTACGCCTGCCTCGGGGACCACCTTTACCTGGAGCCGAGCGCGCGCCTCGAGCGCGCGATGCAGGACGCGATCGACGCGCTCTGGTCGCGCGGCGGCGACGAGCGCGCGCTCGGCCTCTTGAACGGCCTCCTGCGCGCGCTGTTCCCGGCGAGGAAGCCGCTCCGCCGGGAGGAGGCCCTCCGGATCAGCGAGCGCGCGGTCAAGGCGGTCTACGTCCACTCGCACATGGACGAGGAGACGTTCGACGTCGAGCGCGCCTACCAGTGCTGCGACAGCAACTGCTACGCCGACGGCCGCACGGTGCCCGTCTGCAATTACAACGTGCTGTACCGCGAGAAGGAGCCGAGGTTCATGAGCGCGCCCAGGACGTGGTCGGATCGATCCGGCGGGAGGCGCTCTCTCCCGCTCCTCAACTCCGCGCCCCGCCGGGAGGCGCCGTGAGCGCCCCGGAGCGGCTCCTCCCCGGCGCGCGTTGCCTCGTCACGGGCGGCTCGCGCGGGCTCGGCCGCGCGATCGCGCTCGCGTTCACCAGGCACGGCGCGCGCGTCGCGTTCACCTACTCGACGGACGACGCCGACGCCGCGGAGGCGACCCGCCAGATCGCCGCGGCGGGCGCCGCGCCGCTCGTCTTCAAGGGCTCCGTGGCCGACGCCGCCCACGCCCGGGACACCCTCGCCGCGCTGCACCGCGCCTGGGGCGGCATCGACGTGCTGGTCAACAACGCCGGCGTCACCCAGGTCCTGCCCATCTCCCTGCTCGAGGAGGAGGACTGGGACCTCGTCATGGACGTCAACGTGAAGGGCGCTTACCTGATGAGCCGCGCCGCGCTGCGGTTCATGATCCGCGAGAAGCGCGGCGTCATCCTCAACATCGGCAACTTCGCGTCCGAGCGCGTGATCGAGGCGCCGGTCCACTACGCCGCCTCGAAGTCCGCGCTGCGCGGCCTCACCGAGGCGCTCGCCCGCGAGGTCGGCCGGCACGGCGTGCGCGTGAACCTCCTCGGCCCCGGCCTGCTCGAGGAGGGCATGGCGCAGGGCCTCCCGCAGCACCGCCAGGCCGAGTACGTCGCGCACTCCGGCCTGCGGCGCCTCGGCCGCGTCGACGAGATCGCCGAGCTCGCGGTGTTCCTCTCGTCCGAGGAGAGCGCGCTCATGAGCGCCGCCAAGCTCGTCGCCGACGGAGGGCTCTGACGTGGACGCCTACGACGACATCCTCCGCGACGGCTTCGACGAGTACCGCGCCTTCGTGAACCCGCTCATCGCCCAGCGGGCGAAGCTCGCGCGCGAGCCGATCCGGGTCGTGCGCGCCGAGGGCGGCCTGCTCGTCGACAGCGAGGGCCTCGTCATCGAGGACTTCCACGGCACCCAGGCCTTCGGCCACAGGAACCCGGCCGTCGCCCGCGCCGTGCGCGCCTTCCTCGACTCCGACGCGCCCTCCTGGTACCCGTCGCGCGTCAACCCGTTCGCGGGCCGCCTCGCGCGCCGCCTCTGCGAGCGGACCGGGCACTACGACAACGTCTTCTTCGGGTGCACGGGCAGCGACGCCGTGGAGGCGTCGCTCAAGCTCGCCCGCGCCCTCACCAGGAAGCCCGTGCTCGTCGGGCTGACCGGCGCCTACCACGGCTGCTCTTACGGCAGCGTCTCGTTCATGGCGGAGGGCTACCTCCGCGATCCGTTCGTGCCCCTCCTGCAGGGCGCCACGTCGATCCCGTTCGGCGACGTCGACGCGCTCGCCCGGGTGCTCGCCGGCGGCGACGTCGCCGCGGTGCTCGTGGAGCCCGTCCAGGGCGAGGGCGGCGTGCGCGAGCTGCCGCCGCCGTTCGTCGAGGCGCTCTGCGACCTCACGGCGAAGCACGGCGCGCTGCTCATCGCCGACGAGGTACAGACCGGCATCGGCCGCTCGGGGCGCGGCTTCCTCGCGACCGAGTCGTGGCCGCGCCGCCCGGACGTGGTCCTCATGGCGAAGCAGCTCGGGGGTGGCCTCCTGCCGCTCTCGGCGATGATGACGAAGCGCGACCTCTTCGTGCGCGCCTACGGCAGGGAGTTCGCCGCCGGCGAGAGCCACAACAACACGATGGGCTACAACGCGCTCTCGATGGTCGCGGGGCTCGCCACGCTCGACCTGATCACGGACGAGCTCATCGAGTACATCCGCCGGACGGGCGTGCACCTGCGCGAGCGCCTGGAGGCGGCGCTCGGGTCGAGCCCGCTCTTCCGCGAGGTGCGCGGCGTGGGCCTCATGCTCGGCGTCCAGATGAACCCGCCGGATCATCCGTGGCTCTCCTTCGAGCACCTCGGCTTCCCCGATCTCGCGCACCAGTCGGTGGCGTCGCCGCTCGTGTGCCACCGCCTCTACCGCCGCGGCTTCTTCTGCTTCACCTGCGGCCACGACTGGACGATCTTCCGCTTGCAGCCCCGGTTCGACATCCCGCGCGAGACGCTCGATCGGTTCGTCGACGCCGCGGCCGAGGCGTTCGCGTACGTGGAGGGCCTCACATGAGACACGCCGTCGTCTTCGGGGGCACGGGCGCGGTCGGCGCCGCGGTGCTGCGCGCGCTCGCCGCGCGCGGGGCGAGCGCCACGTTCACCTACTGCCGGCGCGAGGACCGCGCCGCCGAGCTCTCGCGCGAGCTCGGCTTCCGCGCCGTGCGCCTCGATCTCACCGACGCCGCCGCGCTCCGGGCGTTCGTCGGCCGGATGGGCGCGGAGGAGCCGGCCCCCGCCGCGGCGATCCAGTGCGCGGGCACGCTCGACGCCACGCCGGCGCTGGAGCTCTCGGATGAGGCGTGGGATCGGTCCTACGCCTCGAACGCCCGCGCCGCCTTCCTGGTCGCGCGCGAGCTCGGGGCGTTCATGGCGCGGCGCGGCGGCGGGGAGATCGTGCTCGTCGGGGGGCTCGACCGCGCCCAGTCGCTGCCGGTCCCGGTCGCGTTCGCGGCGAGCCAGGGGATGATCGCGGCGACGGCCATGGCGCTCGCGAAGGAGCTGGGCCCCGAGAAGGTCCGGGTCAACATGGTGGCGCTCGGCCTGCTCGACGCCGGGCTGTCGTCGGCGCTCGGCGACGACCTCCGCAAGGACTACCTCGCGTTCTCGGCCCTGCGCCGCCTGGGCAAGCCGGACGAGGCGGCGCGCGCCATCACCTGGCTCGCCCTCCACAACACCTACGTGAGCGGCAAGGTGATCCCGGTCAACGGCGGGATCTGACTGGCCCGCGCCAGCACGCCCTCGGCGAGGGTGTCCTCGTCCTGCGGGGCGCCGTGCCGGCGCGGCGGGAGGTCGCTCGCGGCGTCTCCGCTGCGGAGGTCCCCGACGCGGCGCGGCGTGAAGCGGATGTCGTCGAAGATCGCGGTGCACCCGTCGCCGATCGGCGACTGGGCCGAGAAGCCGACGGCGAGCTCCGTCGCGCTGCCGAGCGAGAAGCAGCGGACGAGGTGCCATGTCGATCCGTCGGTGGAGGCGTGAAAGGCGCAGACCCGCCCGAGCCGCGAGACACGCAGCCACGCGTGGTCGCCGTCGACGGTGAAGACGTGGCGGTCGTTCGACAGGCCACGGGTCACCACCGCGACGACCGTGGGCTCGCCCTCCGGGGAGAGCTCGAAGCAGAGCTTGGCCCACGCGCGCTCGTGCGCCCAGAGCAGCAGCACGCCGGCGTCGTAGGGCGCCGAGAAGCCCACGGTCACCCGCGCGCTGGCGAGGAAATCTCCCTGCGGGGTCCCGAGCAGGCGCGGCGCGTTCAGCGCCGCCGTGGCGCCCTCCGGATCGAGGAAGAGATCGGTCTTGGCGCCCGTCGTGACGGTCAGGCTCGATGCCTTCGCGGCGCTCCAGCTCCTGGGCGGCACCTCCCAGTGAAGTGGTGTCGGCAACGGCGCCAGGTGAACAAGCTCACTCACGTTCTACGGCCTCCCCCTGCACGGCACGCACACTACCAGCCGTGTGCTTCTGCCTTGTTGCTGAATCGTCACGGGACGTATGAATTATCTCCGTCCCACGCGAATTCTCCTCTTCCCGGGGTTCTGCTGCCTGGCCGAAAGCCTCGTAAGCTGCCTGACACGGAGCTGTGCGGCCCGTTGCCGTGCCCGGGAAAGTGCCCGGCGGATCACCGGCGCGTGGCCCCCGCCTCGCCGCGCGAGGAGGCTCGACGTCGTCGTCCCCTGGGCGTATGCGTCGCCTCGTGACGCGGATGGCGGCCGACCTCTCGGATGTCTCGGCGACGCTCGTGGCGAGGGTGTCGCTGTGGGTCGACGCGCTGATCGCCATGTTCCCGAACATGGTCGTCGCCCTCGTGGTGGTGACCGTCGCCTGGGGCCTGGCGCGGGTCGCGCGGCGGCTCGTCTACGCGGCGCTCGGGCGGCTGCACACGCCCCACAGCGTGGGCGCTCTGGTCTCCTGGCTCGCGAGCATGGCGGTGCTCGCGGGCGGCCTCATGATCGCCCTCGGCATCCTCGACCTGGAGAAGACCGCGACGTCGCTCCTCGCCGGCGCCGGCATCGTCGGCCTCGCGCTCGGCTTTGCTTTCCAGGACCTCGCCGCAAACTTCATCGCCGGCGTCTACCTTGCCGTACGTTTCCCCTTCCGCGAGGGGGATCTCATCGAGACGAACGACACCCTCGGGATCGCCGAGCGGATCCGGATCCGCACCACGACCATCCGCACGCTGGAGGGGCAGGCGGTGATGATCCCCAACAAGGAGATCTTCACGACCAAGCTCATCAACTACACCGACACGGGAACTCGCCGCGTGGATCTCGCCGTGGGGGTCTCGTACGGCGACGACCTGGAGAAGGTGCGGCGCGTGGCCCTGGACGCCGCGCGGCAGGTCCAGGGGCGCGACGTGACGCGGGACGTCGAGCTCTTCTACGAGGCGTTCGGCGACAGCTCGATCAACTTCACCCTCCGCATCTGGATCCCTTTCCGGACGCAGGACGATTACCTCCGCGCGCGGAGCGATCTCGTCATGCGTGTGAAGGAGGCGTTCGACGCGAACGACATCACGATCCCGTTCCCGATCCGCACGCTCGACTTCGGCATGAAGGGCGGCGCGACCCTGACGGAGATGTCGCCGCGTGTGGTCGTCGACAAGGATACACGCGCCTGAGCGCGCCGGGGCGCGCAGACGGCTGGGGCCGCGCCGGCGCGCTCCGCCTCAGTCGTGCACGCCGTTCACGGGGACGCCGTTCATGGACCGCCGGTCCTCGTCGCTCAGCGTCGCGTGCGGCTCTGGCGCCGTGCGCCCGCCCGGGTCGGCCACGCGCGTCCACCGATCGAGGAGGTAGATGAGCGGGTTGCCGGACCGGCTCGCGGACGCCGAGCGCACACCCGCGCCGACGCGCTTCATCCACGCGAGCTCGTCGGCGGACATGGGCCCGCGCTCGAGCGCCGCGAGGGCCTCGCGCAGCTCGTCGGTCGTCTTCGCGCCGCACAGCGCGATGTCCACGGCGGGGTGGGTGAGCGCGAAGCGGTAACAATCCGAGCCTCGCGGGGCCCGCTCGCCGGGCGGGATGAGCCGCGGATCGAGCAGCGCCCCCCACCGCGTCGCGGTGTACGTGACCACGCCGGGCCGCAGCAGGGCGCTGACG